>NZ_BCUT01000016.1 GCF_001591365.1 Variovorax paradoxus NBRC 15149 | reverse complement strand
GCAGCGAAATGAATGCGAAGGGACTTCTCGCTTCCTGGTCACGGCATCGAGTGCCAAGATTGATTTGCGAAGTCAATCTGAAACCTTTGGAAGGAGAAGCCCCATGAACGAGATTACCCGAGTCGGCATCGATCTGGCAAAGCACGTCATTGAGGTTTTTGCGGTCAACGCGGCCGGCGTGCGCGTTACGGGGCGTGCATTGCCGCGCGCTAAATTCCTGGCTTGGTGCGCGCAATTGCCCGCGGGCTGCCTGGTCGCCATGGAGGCCAGCTCCAGTGCGCATTACTGGGCGCGCAAGCTGCTCGCCCTGGGGCTGGATGCCCGCATCATCGCCGCCGCGCACGTCGTGGCCTATCGCCTGCAGGGCAAGAGCGGCAAGAACGACGCCAACGATGCTGCCGCCATCTGCGAGGCCGCCTCGCGCCCGCACATGCACTTCGTGCCGATCAAGAGCGTGGAGCAGCAAAGCATGCTGTGCATTCACCGCCTGCGCGAGGGCGTCAAGGCAGACCGCACCGCCTGCATCAACCGCATTCGGGGCCTGCTGGCGGAGTTCGGGCTGGTGTTCGCCCAAAGCCCCGAGGCGCTGCGCCAGGTTCTTCCCGATGTGATGGAAGACGCTGGCAATGAACTCGGCGGCCTTGCCCGGCTGGCGCTGCACAGAGCGTATGCACAGTGGCAGGAACTCGATGCGCACCTGCGCTGGTGCGACGAGCGCATTGCCGCGCACGGCAAGGCCAGCGAGCAGGTGCGCCAGGCCGAGCAGTTGCTGGGCGTGGGACCGGTCACGGCCTCCGCGGTGGTGGCAACCGTGGGCGACTTCAAGCAATTCAAGAACGGTGCACAGTTCGGCGCCTGGCTGGGCCTGACGCCCCGACAGAACTCCAGCGGGGGCAAGAACAACCTGGGGCGCATCACCAAGCGCGGCGACGCGTACCTGCGCACGCTGCTGATCCAGGGGGCCAAGTCGATAGTGCTGACGGCGCACAGGCGCGACGACCCGATCTCGCGCTGGGTGCAGGCCTTGCGCGAGCGCTGCGGCTGGCAGAAGGCCGTGGTGGCGTTGGCCAACAAGAACGCACGCATTCTGTGGGCCGTGTTCGCACGGGGCCGGCCCTTCGATGCGCACCACGTCAGTACCAAACC
>NZ_BCUT01000015.1 GCF_001591365.1 Variovorax paradoxus NBRC 15149 | reverse complement strand
CTGGCGATCGATGACGCATGGTCATAGGATGGAGCTCGGCACTGCTGACGAGGTCGGCGTTTGCTTGGTGTTGCGAACCCGTTCAGTAGTTGGACCCGCAGTCCTGCGAGCACCCCGGAATGTGGCAGAGGGCGGCGACGCCCCGAAGCACGCTTAGTAGAGTTCGACGACGAGGACTGCCTGCGGTGCCCCTCAACCGTCAGGAGGTTCTCATGCAAGTGCTTTATCCGCGCTGTGCGGGCCTGGACGTGCACAAGGACACCATCGTGGCCTGCGTGCGATGCGTCTCCCCGCCCATGCATCAGGAGGTGCGCAGCTTCGGCACCACCACCACCGAATTGCTCGCGCTGGGCGATTGGCTGGCCGAGCACGACTGCACCCATGTGGCGATGGAGGCCACCGGCGTGTACTGGAAGCCGGTGTGGCACGTGCTGGAGGCTGAGTTCGAGTTGGTGCTGGCCAACGCCGCGCACATCCGCAACGTGCCCGGCCGCAAGAGCGACGTCAACGACGCGATGTGGATTGCCGATCTCTTGGCGCACGGCCTGATCCGCTCCAGCTTCGTGCCGCCGCAGGCGATCCAGCAGCTGCGCGACCTCACGCGCACCCGCAAGCAACTCGTTCGGGAGCTCTCCCAGCACTCGCTGCGCATCCAGAAGGTGCTGGAGGACGCTAACCTCAAGCTGGGCAGTGTGTTGTCGGACGTGCTGGGCAAGAGCGGCCGCGCGATGCTCGATGCCATCGTGGCCGGCCAGAGCGATCCGGCGCAACTGGCTGCGCTGGCTCAGGGCACGGCGCGCAACAAGAGCGCCGAATTGCGCGAGGCACTGCGCGGGCGCATCACCGAGCACCACCGGACCATGCTGCGGCTGCACCTGCAGGTGATCGACGCCTTGCACCACACGTTGGCCGAACTGGATGCGGCCGTGGGAAAAGCGCTGGCGCCGATCCGGCAGCGCGCCCGCCTGCTCACGACGATGCCCGGGGTCAGTGACCTGACGGCCAGTGTCGTGGTGGCGGAGATCGGCGTGGACATGTCGCGCTTCCCCACTGCCGGGCATCTGATCTCCTGGGCAGCCTGTGCCCGCGCAGCGACGAGAGCGCCGGCAAGCGCCGATCCACCCGCGTTCGCAAGAGTGGCACCTGGATCAAGACCACCCTGGTGACCGCCGCCTGGGCCGCGGTGCGCGTCAAGTCCAGCTACCTGCGAGCGCAGTTCCTGCGTATCAAGGCACGTCGCGGAGCCAAGAAGGCCATCCTCGCGGTGGCCGCCTCGATGCTCACCGCCGCGTACCACATGCTTCGTGACGGCACCGAGTACAACGACCTCGGCTGCGAGCACTTCGACCGCCAGGATCGCACCAAAACCATCCGTCGCCTCATGAAACGACTTCAAGATCTCGGCTGCGAGGTCCCTGTACTGGCTCATACGGGGTAGCGCTTCTTAGTAG
>NZ_BCUT01000014.1 GCF_001591365.1 Variovorax paradoxus NBRC 15149 | reverse complement strand
AGGCCCCACCCATGATGAAGAAACTCAAGCTCGTGATGGTCGGCAACGGCATGGCCGGCGTGCGCACGCTCGAAGAGCTGCTGAAGCTCGCCCCCGACCTGTACGACATCACCGTCTTCGGTGCCGAGCCGCACCCCAACTACAACCGCATCCTGCTGTCGCCCGTGCTCGCCGGCGAGCAGACGGTCGACGAGATCGTCCTCAACAGCTGGGAGTGGTACACGGAGAACAAGATCACCCTGCACGCCGGCAAGAAGGTGGCCGAGGTCGACCGCGTGAAACGCATCGTGCGCGCCGAGGATGGCACCGAGGCCCCCTACGACCGCCTCCTCATGTGCACCGGCTCCAACCCCTTCATGCTGCCCGTGCCCGGCAAGGACCTGAAAGGCGTCATCGCCTACCGCGACATCGCCGACACCGACTACATGATCGAGACCGCCAAGACCCACAAGAGCGCCGTCGTCATCGGCGGCGGCCTGCTGGGCCTGGAAGCGGCCAACGGCCTGATGCTGCGCGGCATGGACGTCACCGTGGTGCACGTCATGCCCTGGCTGATGGAGCGCCAGCTGGACGACGTGGCGGGCAAGCTGCTGCAGAAGTCGCTGGAGGACCGGGGCCTGAAGTTCCTGATCGGCGCCCAGACCCAGGAACTGGTGGGCAATGACCAGGGCCGTGTGGCCGCCATCCGCTTCAAGGACGGCACCGAGGTCCCCGCCGACCTGGTCGTCATGGCTGTCGGCATCCGCCCCAACACCGAACTGGCCGAGCGGATGCGCCTGCACTGCCACCGCGGCATCGTCGTCACCGACACCATGCAGACCGTGACCGATGCGCGCATCTACTCGGTGGGCGAATGCGCAGCCCACCGCGGCATCGCCTACGGCCTGGTCGCCCCGCTCTTCGAGCAGGCCAAGGTCGCGGCCAACCACCTGGCCCAGTTCGGCATCGGGCGCTACCTGGGATCCCTCACCTCCACCAAGCTCAAGGTCACCGGCATCGACCTGTTCAGCGCCGGCGAGTTCATGGGCGGCGAAGGCACGGAAGAGATCGTCATGAGCGACCCCTTCGGCGGGGTCTACAAGAAACTCGTCATCAAGGACGACAAGCTGGTGGGCGCCTGCCTGTACGGCGACACGGTGGACGGCAGCTGGTACTTCAAGCTCCTGCGCGACGGGCGCAGCGTGCACGACATCCGCGACAAGCTGATGTTCGGCGAGTCCAACATCGGCGACACCGGCCACGAGGGCCACAGCAAGGCCGCCGGCATGCCCGACGACGCCGAGGTGTGCGGCTGCAACGGCGTGACCAAGGGCACCATCTGCAAGGCCATCAAGGACAAGGGCCTGTTCACCCTGGACGAGGTCAAGAAGCACACCAAGGCCAGCGCCAGCTGCGGCTCGTGCACCGGCCTGGTGGAGCAGATCCTGATGTTCACCGCCGGCGGCGACTACTCGGCCACGCCCAAGAAGAAGGCCGTGTGCGGCTGCACCGACGCGAACCACCAGGACGTGCGCGATGCCATCCGCCGCGAACACTACCTGACGCACGACGAGGTGTATCGCAACCTGGGCTGGCGCACGCCCAACGGCTGCGCCACCTGCCGCCCGGCCATCAACTACTACCTGATCAGCACCTGGCCCAAGGAGGCCAAGGACGATCCGCAGAGCCGCTTCATCAACGAGCGCAGCCACGCCAACATCCAGAAGGACGGCACCTACTCGGTCATCCCGCGGATGTGGGGCGGCCACACCACGCCCGACGAGCTGCGCCGCATCGCGGATGCGGCCGACAAGTACCAGATCCCGACCGTCAAGGTCACGGGCGGCCAGCGCATCGACCTCTTGGGGGTGAAGAAGGAAGACCTGGAGGGTGTCTGGAAGGACATCGGCATGCCTTCGGGCTTTGCCTATGCCAAGAGCCTGCGCACGGTGAAGACCTGCGTGGGCAGCGAGTGGTGCCGCTTCGGCACGCAAGACAGTACCCAGATGGGCAAGGACCTGGAGCGGGCGCTGTGGGCGATGTATTCGCCGCACAAGGTCAAGCTCGCGGTCTCGGGCTGTCCGCGCAACTGCGCCGAGGCCGGGATCAAGGACGTGGGGGTGATCGGGGTGGATTCGGGCTGGGAGCTGTACGTGGGGGGCAACGGCGGCATCAAGACCGAGGTGGCGCAGTTCCTGGTGAAGGTGAAGACGGCCGCGGAGGTGATGGAGTATTCGGGCGCCTTCCTGCAGCTGTACCGCGAGGAAGGCTGGTACCTGGAGCGCACGGTGCACTACATCGGGCGGGTGGGGCTGGACCATGTGAAGAAGAAGATCCTGGAGGACACCGAAGGCCGCAAGGCGCTGTGGGAGCGGCTGCAGTTCGCGCTGGATGGGGAGCCCGATCCGTGGTTCGAATCGAGCCAGGCGTCGGTGGACGTGCGGCAGTTCACGCCGGTGGCGGTGGTGGATGACAAGGCGACCCAGGCGGCCTGAAAGGAGCTACAGCAAATGAGCAACAACAACAGCAACCCCAACAACAGCGGCAACGAGTGGCAGGTGATCTGCCGGGTCGAGGACATCCCGGTGCTGGGGGCGCGCCGCGTGGCACGGCCGGTGGGCGTGGACGTGGCGGTGTTCCGCAATGCCGAGAACCAGGTCTTCGCGCTGCTGGACCGCTGTCCGCACAAGGGCGGGCCCTTGAGCCAAGGGATCGTGTTCGGCACCAGCGTGGCGTGTCCGCTGCACAACTGGGCCATCGGGCTGGAGGATGGGTGTGCCAAGTCGCCGGATGAGGGGTGTACGCCGAAGTTTGCGGTGAAG
>NZ_BCUT01000013.1 GCF_001591365.1 Variovorax paradoxus NBRC 15149 | reverse complement strand
GAAAAAATCTTCTTCGAAGTTGACGCGGTTTGAAAAAACAGTGCATAATCGAAGGCTCCGCTGAAGCAGCTTCAGCGTCTCGCAGCGAAGGTTGCGGGGTGCGACAAGAAGCTGAAGAAAGCGAAAAAAGTTTGACGGTACTTAAAAAACCGTGATAGACTACAAGGCTTCGCTGATCACAGCAAGCAAGACGAAGCAGACGAAAGTTGCTTCGGGGTTCGTTAAAAATTTACAGCCGATAAGCGTGGGCGTTTGAAGGTAATTGCGTAAGTTCTTCGGAACAAGTCGCAAGACTTAAAACGCTCATGAGAATAGAAGTGAAGTTCACTTCAATTCCGTTTTTATGAGTTGCTCGAAAGAGCGAAAAAAATCAAGATCGAACTATAGAGTTTGATCCTGGCTCAGATTGAACGCTGGCGGCATGCCTTACACATGCAAGTCGAACGGCAGCGCGGGAGCAATCCTGGCGGCGAGTGGCGAACGGGTGAGTAATACATCGGAACGTGCCCAATCGTGGGGGATAACGCAGCGAAAGCTGTGCTAATACCGCATACGATCTACGGATGAAAGCAGGGGATCGCAAGACCTTGCGCGAATGGAGCGGCCGATGGCAGATTAGGTAGTTGGTGAGGTAAAGGCTCACCAAGCCTTCGATCTGTAGCTGGTCTGAGAGGACGACCAGCCACACTGGGACTGAGACACGGCCCAGACTCCTACGGGAGGCAGCAGTGGGGAATTTTGGACAATGGGCGAAAGCCTGATCCAGCCATGCCGCGTGCAGGATGAAGGCCTTCGGGTTGTAAACTGCTTTTGTACGGAACGAAACGGCCTTTTCTAATAAAGAGGGCTAATGACGGTACCGTAAGAATAAGCACCGGCTAACTACGTGCCAGCAGCCGCGGTAATACGTAGGGTGCAAGCGTTAATCGGAATTACTGGGCGTAAAGCGTGCGCAGGCGGTAATGTAAGACAGTTGTGAAATCCCCGGGCTCAACCTGGGAACTGCATCTGTGACTGCATTGCTGGAGTACGGCAGAGGGGGATGGAATTCCGCGTGTAGCAGTGAAATGCGTAGATATGCGGAGGAACACCGATGGCGAAGGCAATCCCCTGGGCCTGTACTGACGCTCATGCACGAAAGCGTGGGGAGCAAACAGGATTAGATACCCTGGTAGTCCACGCCCTAAACGATGTCAACTGGTTGTTGGGTCTTCACTGACTCAGTAACGAAGCTAACGCGTGAAGTTGACCGCCTGGGGAGTACGGCCGCAAGGTTGAAACTCAAAGGAATTGACGGGGACCCGCACAAGCGGTGGATGATGTGGTTTAATTCGATGCAACGCGAAAAACCTTACCCACCTTTGACATGTACGGAATTCGCCAGAGATGGCTTAGTGCTCGAAAGAGAACCGTAACACAGGTGCTGCATGGCTGTCGTCAGCTCGTGTCGTGAGATGTTGGGTTAAGTCCCGCAACGAGCGCAACCCTTGTCATTAGTTGCTACATTTAGTTGGGCACTCTAATGAGACTGCCGGTGACAAACCGGAGGAAGGTGGGGATGACGTCAAGTCCTCATGGCCCTTATAGGTGGGGCTACACACGTCATACAATGGCTGGTACAAAGGGTTGCCAACCCGCGAGGGGGAGCTAATCCCATAAAACCAGTCGTAGTCCGGATCGCAGTCTGCAACTCGACTGCGTGAAGTCGGAATCGCTAGTAATCGTGGATCAGAATGTCACGGTGAATACGTTCCCGGGTCTTGTACACACCGCCCGTCACACCATGGGAGCGGGTTCTGCCAGAAGTAGTTAGCTTAACCGCAAGGAGGGCGATTACCACGGCAGGGTTCGTGACTGGGGTGAAGTCGTAACAAGGTAGCCGTATCGGAAGGTGCGGCTGGATCACCTCCTTTCTGGAAACAAGCAATTTAATTTAAACGCCCACACTTATCGGTTGTTGGAAGAAGTCGAAGTCTTCATTGATTCTCGATTGGGTCTGTAGCTCAGCTGGTTAGAGCACCGTCTTGATAAGGCGGGGGTCGTTGGTTCGAGCCCAACTAGACCCACCAAATCTTCTGATTTCTCGTGTGAGAGTTTTGGGGGATTAGCTCAGCTGGGAGAGCACCTGCTTTGCAAGCAGGGGGTCGTCGGTTCGATCCCGTCATCCTCCACCAATAATGCGATACTTAAATTCAACACCAAAGCGGCTTCCTGTCTAGGCATGAGGCTTCTTTGTTGTTGATCGAGATCTCTTGATCAATCGGCTGTTCTTTAAAAATTCATAGAGTCGAATCAGCGTTGCTGATGGAAACTGCACATTCGTAAAGGTTTAGTGCAGACCGTGCCATCAGCAACATAGAATTTTTGATTGCGTCAAAAGAAACTTCAATTTCGAGTCAAATCGAATTGAATGTACGGCATAACGCGTCAGGTGAGAGACCTGACATATTCCTTGTGATGATTTTGTAGTTTCGCAAGAAACGTCAAAGTTATAGGGTCAAGTGAATAAGAGCACGTGGTGGATGCCTTGGCGATGATAGGCGACGAAGGACGTGATAGCCTGCGATAAGCTTCGGGGAGCTGGCAAATTAGCTTTGATCCGGAGATTTCCGAATGGGGAAACCCACCGAAAGGTATCGCATGATGAATACATAGTCATGCGAGGCGAACCGGGTGAACTGAAACATCTCAGTAGCTCGAGGAAAAGACATCAACCGAGATTCCGAAAGTAGTGGCGAGCGAAATCGGAGAAGCCTGTTAGTGATAGCACAAGACATAACGGAACAGTTTGGAAAGACTGGCCATAGCGGGTGATAGCCCCGTACGTGAAATGACCTGTGTGGTACTGAGCTAACGACAAGTAGGGCGGGACACGAGAAATCCTGTCTGAATATGGGGGGACCATCCTCCAAGGCTAAATACTCATCATCGACCGATAGTGAACTAGTACCGTGAGGGAAAGGCGAAAAGAACCCCGGGAGGGGAGTGAAATAGATCCTGAAACCGCGTGCTTACAAAAAGTAGGAGCCTCGTAAGGGGTGACTGCGTACCTTTTGTATAATGGGTCAGCGACTTACATTCAGTGGCAAGGTTAACCGAATAGGGAAGCCGTAGAGAAATCGAGTCCGAATAGGGCGATCAGTCGCTGGGTGTAGACCCGAAACCAAGTGATCTATCCATGGCCAGGATGAAGGTGCCGTAACAGGTACTGGAGGTCCGAACCGACTAGTGTTGCAAAACTAGCGGATGAGCTGTGGATAGGGGTGAAAGGCTAAACAAACTTGGAAATAGCTGGTTCTCTCCGAAAACTATTTAGGTAGTGCCTCAAGTATTACCATCGGGGGTAGAGCACTGTTTTGGCTAGGGGGTCATGGCGACTTACCAAACCAAGGCAAACTCCGAATACCGATGAGTACAGCTTGGGAGACAGAGCACCGGGTGCTAACGTCCGGACTCAAGAGGGAAACAACCCAGACCGCCAGCTAAGGTCCCTAAAATTGGCTAAGTGGGAAACGAAGTGGGAAGGCTAAAACAGTCAGGATGTTGGCTTAGAAGCAGCCATCATTTAAAGAAAGCGTAATAGCTCACTGATCGAGTCGTCCTGCGCGGAAGATGTAACGGGGCTAAGCCAGTTACCGAAGCTGCGGATTTGCAATTTATTGCAAGTGGTAGGAGAGCGTTCTGTAAGCCTGTGAAGGTGCGTTGTAAAGCGTGCTGGAGGTATCAGAAGTGCGAATGCTGACATGAGTAGCGTTAAAGGGGGTGAAAAGCCCCCTCGCCGTAAGCGCAAGGTTTTCTACGCAACGTTCATCGGCGTAGAGTGAGTCGGCCCCTAAGGCGAGGCAGAGATGCGTAGCTGATGGGAAACAGGTCAATATTCCTGTACCGTTATATAGTGCGATGTGGGGACGGATCTTAATAGGTCATCCGGGTGTTGGATATCCCGGTTTAGTTGGATGTAGGCGTGCATTAGGCAAATCCGGTGCACATATACCGAGGCCAACGATCGAGCGGACTTGTCCGTGAAGTGACTGAACGAGGTTCCAGGAAAAGCCACTAAGCTTCAGCTATATACGACCGTACCGCAAACCGACACTGGTGCGCGAGATGAGTATTCTAAGGCGCTTGAGAGAACTCAGGAGAAGGAACTCGGCAAATTGACACCGTAACTTCGGAAGAAGGTGTGCCCTATTAGTGTGTAGTGAACAACGAAGCATGAATGGGTTGCAAAAAATCGGTGGCTGCGACTGTTTATTAAAAACACAGCACTCTGCAAACACGAAAGTGGACGTATAGGGTGTGACGCCTGCCCGGTGCTGGAAGATTAAATGATGGGGTGCAAGCTCTTGATTGAAGTCCCAGTAAACGGCGGCCGTAACTATAACGGTCCTAAGGTAGCGAAATTCCTTGTCGGGTAAGTTCCGACCTGCACGAATGGCGTAACGATGGCCACACTGTCTCCTCCTGAGACTCAGCGAAGTTGAAATGTTTGTGATGATGCAATCTCCCCGCGGAAAGACGGAAAGACCCCATGAACCTTTACTGTAGCTTTGTATTGGACTTTGAACAGATCTGTGTAGGATAGGTGGGAGGCTTTGAAGCAGGGTCGCTAGATCTTGTGGAGCCAACGTTGAAATACCACCCTGGTGTGTTTGAGGTTCTAACCTAGGTCCATTATCTGGATCGGGGACAGTGCATGGTAGGCAGTTTGACTGGGGCGGTCTCCTCCCAAAGCGTAACGGAGGAGTTCGAAGGTACGCTAGTTACGGTCGGACATCGTGACGATAGTGCAATGGCATAAGCGTGCTTAACTGCGAGACTGACAAGTCGAGCAGATGCGAAAGCAGGACATAGTGATCCGGTGGTTCTGTATGGAAGGGCCATCGCTCAACGGATAAAAGGTACTCTGGGGATAACAGGCTGATACCGCCCAAGAGTTCATATCGACGGCGGTGTTTGGCACCTCGATGTCGGCTCATCTCATCCTGGGGCTGTAGCCGGTCCCAAGGGTATGGCTGTTCGCCATTTAAAGAGGTACGTGAGCTGGGTTTAAAACGTCGTGAGACAGTTTGGTCCCTATCTTCCGTGGGCGCTGCAGATTTGAGGAAGCCTGCTCCTAGTACGAGAGGACCGGAGTGGACACACCTCTGGTGTATCGGTTGTCACGCCAGTGGCATTGCCGAGTAGCTAAGTGTGGAAGAGATAACCGCTGAAAGCATCTAAGCGGGAAACTCGTTTCAAGATGAGATCTGCCGGGGCCTTGAGCCCCCTAAAGAGTCGTTCAAGACCAGGACGTTGATAGGTCAGGTGTGGAAGCGCAGTAATGCGTTAAGCTAACTGATACTAATTGCTCGTGCGGCTTGACCCTATAACTTTGATCAATCAGATCAAGGTGTTATGCCAAGTTGACGCATTCAAAATAATTCGCCAAAAGCTGATTCCAAACTCTATGAATTCGTTGTGTTGATCATGTGATCAGCACGACAACAAGTTATGCCTGATGACCATAGCGACGTGGTACCACTCCTTCCCATCCCGAACAGGACAGTGAAACGCGTCAGCGCCGATGATAGTGCGGGTTCCCGTGTGAAAGTAGGTCATCGTCAGGCTCTTACAGCCAGGAAAAGCCCAACACGGTGTGTTGGGCTTTT
>NZ_BCUT01000012.1 GCF_001591365.1 Variovorax paradoxus NBRC 15149 | reverse complement strand
TCGGAGAATCAATCGATTCGAAACAACAAATACAAATGCCGACATGCGGCCTTTGCGGGGCCGCATCGTCGGGCGGGGATTAAGGGGGCAGGGAAGCCCGCGGAGCGCGGGCGGGGTGCTGGGCGCTCTTCACGCTCCGGGCTCCGCAAGACCGCGGAAACCTCACCAAAACAGTGCTTCGTTACACCGTGAGCTTGCAGTCACGCAAAGACCGTGCCTGCGCCACGCCG
The DNA here is from genome assembly GCF_001591365.1 of Variovorax paradoxus NBRC 15149. Taxonomy (GTDB): domain Bacteria; phylum Pseudomonadota; class Gammaproteobacteria; order Burkholderiales; family Burkholderiaceae_C; genus Variovorax; species Variovorax paradoxus. The sequence continues at coordinate 12,243 of NZ_BCUT01000012.1, read as the reverse complement.
GGTTTGCACGGCGCGAAAAACCATCGTTCCGGCACTTCCAACAAGTGGGCCGAGGGGTCAACATGTGTGCCGTGCGGCCGATCCGCACCGAGAGCAGCTGCGGCGCACCAATTCAAGGAGCAAAAGACATGTCGAATCACGTTTACAAGTCGCTCGAGCTGACCGGCTCTTCGCCGATCGGCATCGAGGATGCCGTGCAGACGGCCATCACCAAGGCGCACGAGACGGTCCGCAACATCCAGTGGTTCACCGTGACCGAGACGCGCGGCCACGTGGTGGATGGCAAGGTCGCGCACTGGCAGGTGACGGTGAAGATCGGATTCACGCTGGAGTAACCGCGAGCAGCGTACCGGCGCAGCCCGGCAGAGCAGGGCGGTGGGCCGGGCCGCTAGGACCCGATCAGGTGCAGGGCCACCTGCCTCCGGTGCGGCTTCAACCGGTGCTCCCACAGGTAGATGCCCTGCCAGGTGCCCAGCGCCATGCGGCCGTTCGTCACCGGAACCGACAGTTGGACCGCGGTCAGCGCCGAACGCACATGGGCCGGCATGTCGTCCGGCCCTTCGGCGCGATGCCGGAACAGCGCGTCGCCATCGGGCACCAGGCGCGCAAGAAAACGGTCGAGATCCGCCTGCACTTCAGGATCCGCGTTCTCCTGCACCAGCAGGCTGGCCGAGGTATGGCGAATGAAGAGCGTCAGCAGCCCGGTCTGAAAGCCGGTGCTCGCGACCCATTGCGCCACGGCCTCCGTGATTTCCAGAAGGCCCCGGCCATCGGTGTCGAAGTCGAGTGTGGTGGTTGTCTGCCTGAGCATCGCATCGACACTTTAGCGGCTGCAAGTTTCTGCGCACCTGCTCCAGGTGCACGCCAGTGGGTACCTACCGGGCGAGAAATGCGTCGCCGCAAGCGTGGCCCAGGACTAGTATTCCATCGTTCGGCGCGCGGCTTGGCACGAGGCTGCCGCGGACTGCCTACTCACTCGTGCCAAGGAGAGTAGCGATGGCAAGTTCTATGAATGTCACCAAGCTTCAGACGAAATCCCATGACGAGCCGGATGAGGTTCGGGAGCCCGAAAAGACCCGCGTCGAAGTGGTCCGCCTCGAGGGCTACACCCTGGGGCGCTTCAAGTTTCAGCCCGGGTGGCGCTGGTCGCAGTGCATCAAGCCGGTCGTCGGCACGGACAGCTGCCAGGTGGCCCACGTCGGGTACGTGGTTTCCGGGCGCATCACGGTGCAAATGAACGACGGCTCGAAGACCATCCTCGAGGAAGGCATGTCGTACACCATTCCTCCGGGCCATGACGCATGGGTTGAAGGCAACGACCCGTTCGTTGGCGTCGAGGTAATGAGCGCAGAGGAATACGCAAAGCCCAAGAGCTGATGACCCCGATGGGTCTGTCCGCCGGCTGGCAATGGTGACGAGGATTTACCGCAGCAGCTGCAGGAAGCAGTGGGACATGGACGATAAGGTCCTGCGGGGCGGAGTTGCTGCTTATGTCATTTAACATAATGCACATTGTGTTCCTTTTGGGTGAAGCTGATCGAAGGCCATCCAGGCCAAACCAGCCCGCCCTCAGGAACCCATGGGGCTCACCGACGCCAGCGTCGGATCGAAGTCCGCTTCCACGCGCCCCACATCCGGCACCCGTGGATAGCGCAGCACGCGGTAGCCGGCTTCCACCAGCAGCGCCTCGCGGTCCAGGTCGCGCTGCGACTTGCCCTTGCTGCTCTTGTCGCCGCCGAACGCGACCACGGCCACGACCTTGAACGAGCGGTCGCACACGACGAAGTCGGCGATCTTCCGGCTGAACGAGCTCCGCGCCGCGCGCGTGCGGGCCGTGAGCAATGCACCGAAGCTGACCTGCGGCAGCACCACGAGATCCGGCAGCGTCTGCACGAGCCGGTTGTACATGGCCTGTTCGCGCGCCGTGAGCGGCGGGCGTGCCTTGGGCTTGTCGACGAAACCGCTGCTGTTTTGCGCCGACCTCTTTTTGGCGACCGCTGCGAGCACAAGCAGGCCGATGGCCAGCAAAAAGATTATGAATAGGAACGTATTCATCTCTGCTTCTCCTTCAGCGCAGAGTCTCGCACGAGGCGCGGGCGCCCTCTTTTTGGCGTTTTCCCGGGCCTGCCGTTGCGGCGGATCCGGCCCTCAATGGAGCGTATGGAAGCTCACCATTTGCCGTCCTTCGGAATGGCCTTGGGGTCCGCCTTGGCGCCGGCCGCAGCAGCGATCAGCTGCGCAGCCTCCGGGCGGTTGGCCTTGTTCGCGAAGTCGACCGCCGTCATGCCGAGCTGGTTCTTCATGGTGGTGTCCGCGCCCTCGGCCAGCAGGAGCTTCACGGCCTCGGTCGAGCCGTACATCGCGGCCATCATGAGCGGCGTGGTGCCGTTGGGCGATTGCGCATCGATGAAGGCAAAGTTGTCGAGCAGCACCTTCATGATGCTCAGCTGGCCGCTGCTGGCGGCGTAATGCAGCGGCGTCCAGCCGGTCTTGTTGACGGCGGCGTCGCGCTTGAGCAGCTGCGCGACCACGTCCTGCTGGCCCTTGATGGCGGCCAGCATCAGCGGGGTTTCGTCCTTGGCGTTGGCGATGTCGACGTCGGTCTGCGGCGATTCGATCAGCACCTGGACCACCTTGGGCGACGGTTCGCGCAGCGCGATGATCAGGCCGGTCTGGCCGTGCTCGTCGCGCGTGTTGGGGTCGAAACCGCGGTTCAGCAAGGTGCGCACGCCGCTCGCGTTGTCTGCGCGCACGGCCCGGAAGAAATCTTCGAACGAGCCAGCGTGGGTGGAAAAAGTTGCTGCCACGACAGCAAGATACAAGAACTTCTTGATGTATTTCTTCATATTGCTTTGACGCCCTTGAACAGCGTTTCGAAGTTGCTGCTGGTGGCCTCGGCCACGGCTTCGAGCGGCAGCTTGCGCAGTTCGGCGATCTGCTTGGCCACAAAGGGCACGTAGGACGGGTTGTTGGTCTTGCCGCGGTACGGCACCGGCGCCAGATACGGGCTGTCGGTTTCGATCAGCATGCGGTCGAGCGGCACGAAGGCCGCCACGTCGCGCAGGTCCTGCGCCTTCTTGAAGGTCAGGATGCCCGAAAAGGAAATGTAGAAACCCAGGTCGAGCGCCGCGCGCGCCACTTCGGCGGTTTCGGTGAAGCAATGGAACACGCCGCCCGCAGCCTTGCCGGCGCCGTCTTCACCCTCCTCCTTGAGGATGGCCAGCGTGTCGGCCGAGGCTTCGCGCGTATGGATGACCAGCGGCATGCGGGTTTGCTGCGCGGCGCGGATGTGCACGCGGAAGCGGTCGCGCTGCCACTCCATGTCGGCAATGCTGCGCCCGCCCTTGCGCTCTTCCATCTGGTAGTAGTCGAGCCCGGTTTCGCCGATGGCCACCACGCGGGGCAAGGCTGCGCGGCGCACCAGGTCGTCCACCGTGGGCTCGGCGATGTCCTCGTTGTCGGGGTGCACGCCCACGCTGGCCCAGAAGTTGTCATAGCGCGCGGCCAGCGCCTGCACATCGTCGAACTCCTCGAGCTTGGTGCAGATGCACAAGGCCCGGTCGACCTGCGCCTCGGCCATGGCGGCGCGGATTTGCGGCATCTGGTCCGCGAATTCGGGGAAAGTGAGGTGGCAGTGGGAATCGGTGAACATGGCGCTGATTGTCTGGCTTATGCCAGAGACACCGAGGAACCGGCTTTGCCGGGCCTCTGGCGTCGCCCCCGGTAGGGGGTGGGCGTAGCGACACGAAGTGCGCGCAGCCTGGGGGCGAGCTAAATGGTTTGGGTCGGTCGGTCGGAAGCCATCGAACCGCCGAGCGCCGCTTCGATGCGGGCCTTGAGCTGGCGCGATTTCTCGTCCGACGGAAAGCGGATGCCCACGCCCGGTGCCCGGTTGCCCGCGGCGCGCTGCGGCGTGATCCATGCGACCTTGCCGGCCACCGGATAGCGCTGCGGGTCTTCAGGCAGGGTCAGCAGCACGTAGACGTCGTCGCCCAGGCGGTATTCGCGCGTGGTCGGAATGAAGATGCCGCCTTCGGCAAAGAGCGGAATGTAGGCGGCATAGAGCGCGCCCTTTTCCTTGATGGCGAGCTGGATCACGCTCGGCCGTTGAGGCGCCGGGGCGGCGGGTGCGGGTGCGGCTGGTTGGTTCATGGGCGGCGAGCTGCAGAGTTTAGGGTGGTTCGCGCTTCGCTCACAAGCGCTTCCAGCATGAGGCCCGCATTGAAGGGGTGTTCGGCGGTCCTGGCCGCGTTCGCGAGCGACTTCGACCAGCGTGCCAGCGCCAGGTGCGAAGGCACCGCGAGCGGCAGGTCGGCGGCATCGAAGAAGCGCGGCGCGGCGCCGCTGCCAACGGCCATCAGGTCGTGGCAGAGCTTCTGCAGCGAGCCGATGGCCTGCGAGGGCGACTGGTCCGCAAGCGCAGCCACGTCGCCGCGCGAAACGGCCTTGGGCAAGAGCGACCAGGCCTTGGGCGACTGGCCGGAGCGCGCAAGCCGCAAGGCATCGCTGGGGCGCCCGCCGGCGGCGCGCAGCAGTGCGGTGGCATCGGCGGCGGGCACGTCCTGCGCGGCCAGCCAGGTTTCGGCCTCGGCCGTCTCGGGCCAGGGCAGCGTGAAGCCCAGGCAGCGGCTGCGGATGGTCGGCAGCAACTGCCAGGCCGCTTCGCTGGCCAGCACGAAGCGCACATCGCCGACCGGCTCCTCGAGCGTCTTGAGCAGCGCATTGGCGGTGATGGTGTTCATGCGCTCGGCCGGATACACCAGCACCACCTTGCCGCGACCGCGGGCGCTGGTGCGCTGGGCAAAGCCGACGGCGTCGCGCATGGCCTCGACGCGGATCTCGCGGCTGGGCTTGCGCTTCTTGTCGTCGATGTCGGCCTGCGCCTTTTCGTCGAGCGGCCAGCCCAGTTCCTGCATGGCCACTTCGGGCATCAGCACGCAAAGGTCGGCATGGGTGCGCACCTCGATCGCATGGCAGCTCGGGCAATGGCCGCAGGCGGTGCCGCCCTCCTCCTTGCTGGGCTGTTCGCACAGCCAGGCCGCGGCAAGCGCGAGCGCGAGTTCGTATTGGCCCAGGCCCGAAGGCCCCTGCAGCAGCCAGGCGTGGCCGCGCTGGCGCAGCAGTTCCGCGAGCGGCCGATGCAGCCAGGGCGAGAGCGCGGGCGTGCTCATCGCGCCGCTCCAGTTGCAGGTGCCAGCGCGCCACGCGCAACGAGCGCGGTCTCGACCTGTTGCCAGACCTGGTCGCGCGTCTGGCTGGCGTCGATGCGCACGAAGCGCGGCGCATCGGCCGCCGCGCGGGCCGCATAGCCCGCCGCCACGCGCCGGAAGAATTCGACCGGCTGCGATTCGAACTTGTCGGGCAGGCGCGCGCCTGCGAGCCGCTCGGCGGCAATCTCGGGCGCCAGGTCGAACCAGAGCGTGATGTGGGGCTGAAGAAGCAGCCCCGCCGCTCCCCTGCCCCCCTGCACCCATTGCTCCAGCGTCGACAGCAGCTGCGTATCGAAACCGCGGCCCGCGCCCTGGTAGGCGAAGGTGGCGTCGGTGAAGCGGTCGCACAGCACCACGTCGCCGCGCGCCAGCGCCGGCTCGATGACCTGCACGATGTGGTCGCGCCGCGCCGCGAACACCAGCAGCGATTCGGTCAGCGGGTCCATCGCCTGCTCGAGCACAAGGCCGCGCAGGGTTTCGGCCAGCGGCGTGCCGCCGGGCTCGCGCGTGCGCACGACCGTGCGGCCGCGGGCCTTGAAGAGCGCCTCCATCGCGTCGAGATGGCTCGACTTGCCGGCGCCATCGATGCCCTCGAGCGTCAGAAACAAGCCTTCACTCATTGCGCAACTTTCGGTTTGGGTTCGCCGCCGCCGCGCTGGTAGCGGTTGACCGCGCGGTTGTGGTCGTCGAGCGAACTGCTGAACTGGCTGGTGCCGTCGCCGCGCGACACAAAGTACAGCGACTTGCTCTGCGCCGGCTGTACCGCCGCCAGCAGCGCCGCCTTGCCGGGCATCGCGATGGGCGTGGGCGGCAGGCCGCCGCGCGTGTAAGTGTTCCAGGGGGTGTCGGCCAACAGGTCCTTCTTGCGCAGGTTGCCGTCGAACGCGGTGCCCAGGCCGTAGATCACGCTCGGGTCGGTCTGCAGCGGCATGCCGGCGCGCAGCCGGTTGACGAAGACGGCGGCGATCTCGGCGCGGTCCTTGGCTTTTCCTGTCTCCTTTTCGACAATGCTGGCCAGGATCAGCGCCTGATCCGCCGACTGGAGCGGCAAATCGGCCGCCCGGGCAGCCCACGCGGCTTCGAGCTTCTTGTCCATGGCCCGCATGGCGCGCTGCAGCAGCGCGATGTCGGTCGAGCCCTTCGAATAGGTGTAGGTGTCGGGGAAGAAGCGGCCCTCGGGATGCACGCCGGGCCGGCCCAGCCTGGCCATCAGCGCATCGTCGGGCAGGCCGATGGTTTCGGGCTTGAGCTGCTCGGCCTTGGCGAGCGCGGCGCGCACCTGGCGGATGTTCCAGCCTTCGACCAGCACGAGGCTGCGGGTGGCTTCCTCGCCGCGCACCAGCACGTTGAGCAGCATCTTGGGCGTGATGCCGCGCTCCAGCTCGTAGCTGCCGGCGCGGATCTGGCGGTCCTGCCCCGAAATGCGGAACCAGAAATAGAGCATCTGCGGCTGCACGTCGGTGCCGGTATCGGCCACCGCCTGCGCGACGCCGCGCGGCGTGGTGCCGGGCTCCACGGACAGGTCGACGCTGGGCGCGGGCAGCTTGAGCGGCTGGTGCACCCACCAGAGGCCGGCGGCGCCAAGGCCGAGCGCAGCCAGGGCGGCGAGCAGGAAAAGCGTGAGGAAGAAGCGGCGCACGGGTCCGATGATTTAGCGGAGAGAAGAAAACGAATCAGCACGAAAAGCCGGTGGCCCTGCGGGAACCGGGGCGGGATTCCCTGCGGACCCGACGGAACGGCTCCGACCATGATAATTCAGCGATGACTACTGTCGTTCTCAATGGTGTTACCGCTCTTTCCGACCTTGGCGTGATCCGCGCCGAGGGGCCCGATGCCGCCAGCTTCCTGCATGGCCAGCTCACCCAGGATTTCGCGCTGCTGGGCGCCACCGAGGCCCGCCTGGCGGCGCTTTGCACCGCCAAGGGCCGCGTGATCGCCAGCTTCGTCGGCATCCGGCCGCAGCCGGAGCTGGTGCTGCTGGTGTGCAGCCGCGACATCCTGGCCGCCACGCTCAAGCGCCTGTCGATGTACGTGCTGCGCGCCAAGGCCAAGCTCACGGACGCCACCGAGCAGTTCGCGCTGTACGGCCTTGCCGGCACCGCGCTGGCCGCCAACGGCCTCGATGCCACGGCCTTGCCCGGCCAGCGCACCGCCATTGGCCAAGACATCAGCGCGGTGTCGCTGTACCCGGCCGACGGCGTGCCGCGCGCGATGTGGATTGCGCCGGCCGGCAGCCCGGCGCCCGCGGGCCCGGCGCTCGATGCGCAACTGTGGCAATGGAGCGAGGTCCGCAGCGGCATCGTGACCGTGACCACGCCGGTGGTCGAGGCCTTCGTGCCGCAGATGATCAACTACGAATCCGTGGGCGGCGTGAACTTCAAGAAGGGCTGCTATCCGGGCCAGGAAATCGTGGCGCGCAGCCAGTTCCGCGGCACCCTGAAGCGGCGCACCTACCTCGTGCAGGCCGATGCGCCTCTGAGCGCGGGGCAGGAGGTGTTCGCGGCCGGCGATGCCGAACAGCCCGTGGGCACGGTGGCGCAGGCCGCGCCGGCGCCCGGAGGCGGCTGGGCCGCGCTGATCTCGATCCAGATATCGGCACTCGAAACCGGCGGCCTGCATGCGGGCAGCGCCGACGGGCCGGCGCTCACGGTCGAGCCGCTGCCGTATCCGCTGCTCGAAGACATCTAGACGCAACCGGACTGAAGAAACGGACGCCTGGCGCCGCCCCGAAAGAGGCGGCGCCATTTTTTTGCGCGCGTTTAACCCTGCCGCCGGTGCTGCTGCGTAGAAGCCGTACCGATCCACTCCTGGCAAGGAAAGACATCATGAAGCGCAGACTCCTCTTCTCGACCGCCCTCGCATGGACCGCGCTGGGCGTGCTGCCGGCTTGCGCCGAAAGCCCGGTGCGGCCCCTGCCCCCGCTTTCGCCGCCCTCCAACCGCATCGGTTCGCTGATGCAGCTCAGCGTGGTCGACCGCGCGAGCGGCCGCGAACTGCCCATCTACCGCCACCGCGGCGAATACTGGGTGGCCGGCCGGCCCGGCACACGCTACGCGATCCGCGCGCGCAATGCGATGGGTGAGCGCGTCATGGCCGTGATGTCGGTGGACGGCATCAACATCGTGACCGGCGAGACCGCGGGCGTGCTGCAGAACGGCTATGTGTTTTCCGGCGGCGAGCGCAGCGACATCACGGGCTGGCGCAAGAGCGATTCGCAGATTGCGGCCTTCGAATTCACTTCCATTGGCAATTCGTACGCGAGCCGCACCGGCCGGCCAGATGACGTGGGCGTGATCGGCGTCGCGATGTTCCGCGAACGCGTGCCCGAGCCGCCGCCTGCGCCGCCCATCGCCTTTCCGCGCCGCGACGGCGGCACGCGCGAGATGGAACGCCGCAGCGAGGCGCCATCGGCCGCAGCCGAAGCCGCACCGGCCGCGCAGGCCCGCTCGGCCGACAGCGCCCTGGGCGCCGAGGCGGCGGCATCGGCGAAAGGCAGCCTGGCCCGGCCAGCGCCGCCCAGCCCGAGCCTGGGCACCGCCCACGGCCGGCGCGAGACTTCGCATGTCGGCCACACCAGCTTCGAGCGCGCCCAGTCCACGCCCGACGAGGTGGTGCGCATTCGCTACGACAGCCGCGAGAACCTCATCGCCGCGGGCGTGATCCCGGTGCCGCCGCCCGCGCGCTGGCCGCGTCCCAAAGGCCCGTCCGCCTTTCCGGGCTCGGAGATGGGCTACGTGCCCGATCCGCCGGCGCGCTACGAGTGAGCTCTCTCGAACGCCGCGATCAGGCCAGCGTGCGGCGCATCTCGATGTGCGGGATGCCGGCTTCCTCGAAGGGCTCGCCGTGCACGGCATAGCCCAGGCGCGCATAGAAGCGCTCCGCGCTGCGCTGCGCGTGCAGGCCGATCTCGCGGTCGCCGCGCGCCTTGGCTGCCGCCTCCAGCGCCTGCATCACGGCGGCGCCGTGGCCGCCGCTGCGCAGCGCGCGGTGCACGGCCATGCGGCCGAGCATGGCGGTGCCGTCGACCGCATCGAGCAGCCGGCCGGTCGCAATCACCTGGCCGAGCCGGTTGCGGACCACCGCGTGCAGCACGATGGCATCGTGCGCATCCCACTCCAGTTCCTTGGGAATGTTCTGCTCCTCGATGAAGACCGCGCGGCGCAGCGCACCCGCGCCTTCGCCCAGGGTTTTCCAGTCGCCCGTTTCCACGGCGCGCATCGGCTCGCCGGCCTCGAAGCCCGTGAGGATTTCGCGCAGTGCCGCCGGCACCGGCTTGGAGGTCTGCGTGGCCGGGTCGGCAAACACATAGACGAGCTCGCAGCCCACCAGGTACTGGTCCTGCCGGAACAGCGCACCCTCGAAGACGATGGACGAGTTGCCGATGCGCGCGCACTTCATGGCCACGTCGATCACGTCGTCCATGCGCGCCGAGGCGCGAAAGTCGACCGTGGCCTTGCGCACGTAGAGGTCGCCGCCCAGCGCATGCATGACTTCTTCGTAAGGCAGCGCGAGCGCACGCCAGTAGTCGGCAATGGCGGTGTCGAAGTACATCAGGTAGTGCGCATTGAATACGATCTTCTGCATGTCGACTTCGGCCCAGCGCACGCGCAGGCGATGAAAGAAGCGGAAGTCTTTTCTCTGGGGCATGGTCTTGTCGTTCATGGGTTCAGTGCGTCCTTGAGTGCACGGGCCGCATCGTCCTGCGCCTGCAGCGCCTCGGGAATGGCGCGGCCCATTTTCAGAAATTCGTGGATCACGCCGCGGTAGATCTCGAGGTCGACCGCCACTCCCGCGGCGCGGAGCTTGTCGGCGTAGGCAATGCCTTCATCCACCACCGGATCGCATTCGGCCAGGCCGATCCATGCGGGCGCCACGCCGTCGACGTCGTCGGCCAGGAGCGGCGCAAAGCGCCAGTCGTCGCGGTCGGCCGGCGTGCGCACGTACTGGCCGAAGAAATAGTCGATCAGCGCCTTGGTGAGCAGCGGGCCGTGGGCGTAGCGCCGGTGCGAGGCGGTGTCCTGGTGCGCCGCGGTGCCGGGATAGATGAGCATCTGCAGCGCGAGCGGCAGGCCCGCGTCGCGCGCGAGAATCGCGCACACCGCGGCCAGCGTGCCGCCGGCGCTGTCGCCGCCCACGGCCAGGCGGCCCGCGTCGATGCCCAGGCGCGCACCTTCGTTTGCAATGAAGGCAAAGGCATCCCATGCATCGTCCGATGCCGTCGGAAACCTGAACGCAGGCGCCAGCCGGTAATCGACCGACACCACCGCGCAGCCGCTCTTGCTCGCCAGCACGCGGCACAGCGTGTCGTGCGTGCGGATGTTGCCGACCGTGAAGCCGCCGCCATGAAAATACACCAGCGCCGGCAGCATCGCCGTTGCCGACGGCGCATAGAGCCGCGCCGGAATCGCAAAGCCGTCGCGCGCAGGAATCGTGAAGTCGTCGACGCGCTCCAGTGCGGGCTTGGCCACTTCGAGCACGCCCGCGCCTTTCTCGTAGGAGGCCTTGGCCTCGTCGGGCGTGAGCTGGTCGAGCGAGGGATGGCCGGCCCGCGCCATGCGCTCGACCACGCCGGCCATCTTCGCGGTGAGCGGAGGCTGCCATGTGCCGGGTGCGACAGCGGCAAGGGTTTTGTTCATGTGCAAGACTGTCCCTGCTTGTTAGATTTGGGTGGTCTGCAATCGTACTGCCCCAGGCAAACCCACCTCATGGCCCTCATCCAATACCTCACCCAGATCCAGTTCGAATTCGGCGCCATCAAGCTGCTGTCCAGCGAATGCGCGCGCATCGGCATCAACCGGCCGCTGATCGTGACCGATGCCGGCGTGCGCGCGGCCGGCGTGCTGCAGAAGGCGCTCGATGCCATCGCCGACCTGGAAGTAGCGGTGTTCGACCAGACCCCCTCCAACCCCACCGAGGCCGCCGTGCGCGCGGCCGTCGAGCTGTACCGCAGCGGCCGCTGCGACGGGCTCATTGCCGTGGGCGGCGGCTCCGCCATCGACTGCGCCAAGGGCGTGGCCATTGCAGCCACGCACGAAGGCCCGCTCAAGACCTACGCCACCATCGAGGGCGGCTCGCCGAAGATCACCGACCGCGCGGTGCCGCTCATCGCGGTGCCCACCACCAGCGGCACCGGCAGCGAGGTGGCGCGCGGCGCCATCGTGATCGTCGACGACCACCGCAAGCTCGGCTTCCACAGCTGGTTCCTGATGCCCAAGGCTGCCATCTGCGACCCCGAGCTCACGCTCGGCCTGCCGCCCCGGCTCACGGCCGCCACCGGCATGGACGCGATTGCGCACTGCATGGAAACCTTCATGTCGGCCGCCTTCAATCCGCCGGCCGACGGCATCGGCCTGGACGGCCTGGAGCGCGCCTGGCTGCACATCGAGCGCGCCACCAAGGATGGCAGCGATCGCGAGGCGCGCCTCAATCTCATGAGCGCGTCGATGCAGGGCGCCATGGCGTTCCAGAAGGGCCTGGGCTGCGTGCATTCGCTGAGCCACAGCCTGGGCGGCGTCGATCCGCGCCTGCACCACGGCACGCTCAACGCCCTCTTCCTGCCAGCCGTGATCCACTTCAACGCTGGTGCCGAGTCGGTGCAGAAGGAGCAGCGGCTGCAGCGCATGGCGCGGGCCATGCACCTCGATTCGCCCGGCGATCTCGGCGACGCGATCCGCGACATGAACGCGCGCCTGGGCCTGCCCAAGGGCCTGGCCGAGGTGGGCGTCACGCCCGCCCTGTTCGAGCAGATCATCGACGGCGCCATGGCCGACCACTGCCACAAGACCAACCCGCGGCTGGCTTCGCGCGACGACTACAAGGCGATGCTCGAGGCCTCGATGTAGGGGGCGGGTGCGGTTGTTCGGGGCGCGATCACGCCGACGGGGTACCTTGCTCCGCGAATGTCCCCCGCCTTCGGCTCCTCCTTTATTTCGCTGCGCAAGGCACCCCATCAGCGTGATCGTTATTCAGCGCGGTCGTTGATCAGCGGTACACAACGAGCGTGCCCAGGTGCACAGAGCATCGGGTGCTCCCC
>NZ_BCUT01000011.1 GCF_001591365.1 Variovorax paradoxus NBRC 15149 | reverse complement strand
GCCAGGCGTCATCGTCGCGGTGATCGCGACGTAGCGCCAGCCGTTCGGATACCCTTTGTTGTTGTTTATTTGCTTGCCAGACGTGAGTTCGAAGATGCAATGAACAGGTCAGACCGGCAGCGGGCAAGCTCGACTCCTCCTTGGTGATGCCGGTTGTAGTGGGCATCACGAGAAATGAATGGAGCCCCGCTGAGCGGTTCGTATCTGGGTCCGCACGGCCACGTGCCAGTGCAACAAGACCGTCGGTAGATGTGCAGTCTGTTCCTCGTTTCGTTGCGCCTCGATCCTCAATGCCTCGCAAGCGATACAGCTTGGTAGAAAAACCAACCCAAACCCGTGCTTGACTGCGCGAGAAGTCCCGGTAAAAGGAGGAGGCCGCAGGCCGGGGGACATTCGCGGAGCAAGGTACCCCGTCGGCGGGAGCGCGCTCTGAACGACGGCGCGCAGCAAGGAAACAACAAGTCACCCTAGCCACCTTGCACCTGCAGACTGCGCATCGTGCGCCCCATTGCCAGGCGCCCGAACGCGACCAGCAGAGCGATCCAGAAGCACTGCAGCCCCAACGCACCCATGGCATGCCAGCCGCTCAGCTGCCCGAAGTACAGCCGCGCCGGAATGTCGAACAGCCCCGCCAGCGGCTGCACCAGCAGCGCGACCTGCCAGGCGTCGGGCAGCAGCGCCAGCGGCAGCAGGTTGCCCGAGAACACGATGACCACGGGGGTGGCCACTGCGCTGATGCCGCGCTCGTTGAGCGCCGCCGTGGCCGCCACGTTGAGCAGCATCACCATCGCGGTGGACAGCAGCAGCGCGAGCCCGATCGACAGCAGGAACGCCAGGCCGGCCACCGCATTTGCGGGCGGCTGCCAGGCCCACTCGCCGAGCCCCGCCAGCGGTAGCGCGACCGCCGCGAAGGCCGCCATCAGCGCCACGCGCGGCAACAGCCGCGCCGCGATCCAGCCGGCGCTGCGCGCGAACCACAGCGCGTACGCATCCACCGGCCGCAAACGGTCGTAGGCGACCGCGCCGGTGCGCACGGCCTGCGCCACCTCGGGGTCGCCGAGCCAGGGCAGCAGCACCAGCAGGCCTTGCGCGAGCCAGGTGTAGCTGACGGCCTGGGCGAGCGACATCGGCGACGCCGCGCCTGCGACGGCGCTGCCGCCGTAGAACGCCGCGAACACCATCACCTTGATGCCGCCCCACCAGCACTGCGTGGCAAAGCCGGCGAGCGCCGCCGTGCGGTACTGCAGCATCTGCATGAAGCGCGACACGAAGGCCGCGGCATAGGGGCGCAGCAGCTCGCGCGGGCTCACGCTTCGGCCGCTCCGTGCATGGCATAGAAGCGCGCGATCACGGCCTCGATGGCCATGCCTTCGAGGCGGATGTCTTCCACCGCGTGTTCGGCCGCGATGCGCGCGATCAGCGCGGGGGCGGAGGTCAGCGCGGGATCGAAATCGAGCACCAGCGTCTGGCCGTTGCGCGCGTGCACCGTGGCGCCGGGCACCTGGTCGGGCAGCGCCGCGTCCTGCGCAAAGTCGACCACCAGCCGGCGCTCGGCCATCACCTGCGCGCGCAGCGCCTCGACCGGGCTGTCGGCCAGCACGCGGCCATGGCCGATGACGATGACGCGCTCGACCAGCGCCTCGATGTCGTGCATGTCGTGCGTGGTCAGCAGCACGGTGGTGCCGCGCTCGCGGTTGGCGCGCCGCACGAAGTCGCGTACCGCGAGCTTCGAGGGCGCGTCGAGGCCGATGGTCGGCTCGTCGAGAAACAGGATGTCCGGCTCGTGCAGCAGCGCCGCCGCGATCTCTGCGCGCATGCGCTGGCCCAGCGAGAGCTGCCGCACCGGCTGGCCGAGCACGCGCTCCAGGTGCAGCAGCGCGACCAGTTCGTCGCGCGTGCGCCGATAGCGCGCCGGCTCGACGCGATAGATGTCGCGCAGCAGGTCGAAGCCGTCGCCCACCGGCAGGTCCCACCACAGCTGCGTGCGCTGGCCGAAGACCACGCCGATGCGCGCCACGTGGCGCTCGCGGTCCGCGAAGGGATCGCGTCCGTCGATCTCCACGCGCCCGCCGTCGGCCCGCAGGATGCCCGAGAGAATCTTGATGGTGGTCGACTTGCCCGCGCCGTTCGGCCCGATGAAGCCCAGCAGCTCGCCGCGCTCGAGCGAGAACGACACGCCCGACAGCGCCTGCACCGTGCGATGGCGGCGCTGCACGAGCCCGCGCAGCGCGCCCATCACGCCCGGGTCGCGCTCGGAGATGCGGTAGCTCTTGAGGAGTTGGTCGACGAGGATGTGGGGCATGGAAAAAAAGCGCCGCGCCGGCGTGAACGCGCGGCGGGGGCGGGATGCTACACGAAACCGCCGGTACGATCACGGGCTCTGCAGAGATTGCCCGCCCGCCATGCCCTCGCCGACTTCCCTTCCGCCCTCGCCCACCCACCTGCTGCCGCTGGACCGCTGGGCCGCGCCCACGCGCCATGCGCTCGCCGGCGTGTTCACCGACATCGACGACACGCTCACCACCGAGGGCGCGATCACGCCCGATGCACTGCAGGCCCTCGGCGCTCTCAAGGCCGCGGGCCTTGCCATCGTGGCGATCACGGGCCGGCCCGTCGGCTGGAGCCTGCCCTTCGTCAACACCTGGCCGGTCGATGCGATCGTGGCGGAGAACGGCGCGGTGGCGCTGCTGCCCGCGGCCGATCGCAGGATCGAGAAGCGCTACATGCAGGATGCGCCCACGCGCAGCGCCAACTTCGAGCGCATGCAGGCCGTGCTGGCGCGCATCGAGCGCGAGATCCCGGGCGCGCAGCGCGCCACCGATTCACCGGGCCGCGAGACCGACATCGCCATCGACCACAGCGAGTTCGTGCAGCTGGGCGAAGAAACCATCGCACAGGTCGTCGCGCTGATGCGCAGCGAAGGCATGCACGCCACCGTGAGCAGCATCCACATCAACGGCTGGTACGGCGACAACGACAAGCTCGAAGGCGCACGCTGGATCGTGCGCGAGCTCTGGGGCCGCACGCTCGACGACGAACTCGACCGCTGGGCCTACGTGGGCGACTCCACCAACGACCAGCTCATGTTCCGCACCTTCGCGAGCAGCATCGGCGTGGCCAACGTCGCGCGCTTCGTGCCGCAGCTGGAGCACCTGCCGCGCTACGTGACCGAGGGCGAGCGCGGCGCGGGCTTTGCCGAGGCGGCGCGCGCGGTGCTGTCTGCGCGCTGACCGGCCCGTCGCGCCACCCCTGCAAGCCGGCTCACTTCTCCTTCGCCAGCCCCAGCTTCTCGATCACCGCCTTCTCGCGCACCACCGTGTCCTGCGCAAACTTGGTGTAGGCCGCCGAGCTCATGTAGTTGGGCAGCATGTCGTAGCGGCCGAGCGAGGCCACGTAGCTCGGCTCTTCCATCGCCTGCTTGAAGGCGTCGTGCAGCTTCTTCACGACCTCGGGCGGCGTGCCCTTGGGGGCGCCGATGCCGAAGGGCGAGTTCTGCACGACGTCGTAGCCCAGCTCCTTCAGCGTCGGGGCGTCGGGGAACTTGGCGAGGCGCTTCTCGCCCCAGGTGTTGAGCACGCGCAGCTTGCCGGCTTCCACCTGCGGCGCAAAGCCGGTGCTGTCGGCGGCCGCCATCAGCTGGCCGCTGACCACCGCGAGCATCAGGTCGGCGCTGCCCTTGTAGGGCACGTGCTGCAGCTGGATGCCGGCCTTCTGCGCAATGATCTCGGTCGTGAGGTGCGGGCTCGTGAGGTTGCCGGTGGAGCCGTAGGTGAGCCTGCCGGGGTTGGCCTTGGCGTAGGCGACGAAGTCGGCCCAGGTCTTGAACGGGCTGTCGGCCGGCACCACGATGCCGAAGGCATAGCCCGTGACGTTGAGCACGTAGCTGATGTCCTTGAGCGGATCCCAGTTGATCTTGGTGGTGTAGCCGAGGCGGAACACGCCGAGCGGGATCTGCGCGACGGTGTAGCCGTCGGGCTGCGCGGTCTGCAGCGCCTGCGCGGGCAGGGTGCCGCCGGCGCCGGGCTTGTTGTCGATGATGACGGGCTGGCCGAGGATCTTGCTGGCGTTGTCGGCCAGCTGGCGCATCGTGATGTCGGTGGGCCCGCCCGCGGGGAAGGCGATGACCAGCTTGACCGGCTTGGAGGGAAAGGCCTGCGCGAGCGCCGCCAGCGGAGAAAGAAGAAGCCCGCAGGCTGCGGCAAGCGTGGCGGCACGGAAAAGAGATCGGCGGGGCATGGTGGCGGGTTCCTGGAACGGGAAAAAATGCAAAGGGCGCATTGGGCCCTGCCCTTGGCGCGGCGGCAATCGGTGCTCACCCGACTGCTGTCGCCTGCGGCTCAGCCCGCGGCCTGCTGCTCGAAACCCTGCAGCACGTTGACTGCGTTGACACCCACCTCGGCCACCGCATAGCCGCCCTCGAACACGAACACCGTGGGCAGGCCGGCGCGCGCCAGGTCTTCGCCCATGCGCAGGTAGTCGTCGCTCTGGAGCCGGAAGCCCGCGACCGGGTCGCCTTCGAAGGTGTCGACGCCGAGCGACACCACCAGCGCGCCTGCGCGCACCGCGGCAATGCCGTCGAGCGCGGCCTTCAGCGCCGCACGCCAGGTGGCGAAGCCGGTGCCGCGCGCGAGCGGCAGGTTGTGGTTGAAGCCGAGCCCGGCGCCCGCGCCGCGCTCGTCGGCATGGCCCAGGTAGTAGGGGTAGTCGGTCAGCGGATCGCCATGCAGGCTTGCGAAATGCACGTCGCTGCGCTCGTAGAAGATGGCCTGCGTGCCGTTGCCGTGGTGGTAGTCCACGTCGAGCACCGCCACCCGCTCCACGCCCGCATCGCGCAGCGCCTGCGCGGCCACGGCAGCGTTGTTGACGAAGCAGTAGCCGCCGAAGAAATCGGCGCCCGCATGGTGGCCGGGCGGCCGAGTGAGCGCGAAGGCGGCGCGCTCGCCGCCGATGACGCGCTGCGCCGCGGTCCAGGCGCAGGCGGCGCCGTGGCGCGCGGCGGCCCAGCTGCCGGCCATGAGCGGCGTGCCCGCGTCGAAGGAGAACAGCCCCATGCGCGCAGGAAAGCTCTTCGGCAGCACGTCGGTGCGCATGCCGCGCGTGGGCCAGTACGAAGGCAGCGCATCGCGCGATGCGTTGGACGGATCGAGCGCCACCCACTCGTCCCAGGCATGCGCAATGAAGTCCAGGTACCGCGGCGCGTGCACCCTGGCCAGCAGCGCCTCGTCGAAGGCATCGGGCACCTGCAGCGGGCCCAGGCCGCGGCGCTCCAGTTCATGCTTCACATGGTCGACGCGGGCGGGCACCTCGAAGCACGGCACCAGTTCGCCGCGGAACATCTCGACTTTGCCCTGGTGCAGCGCGTGCTGGTCGTTGTAGATGGTGAGCATGCCGCCCATCATGCCGCACGCCGCAGCACCGCCCGGCGCCGGCCGGACGCCGTCAGCCCGAACAGGTCCTTCGGGTCGTCGAGCTCGGGCACCAGCGCGATCTGCTGGCCGATGCCGCGCTCCAGCGACAGCTGGTGGATGTAGCGCAGCGCCGTGTAGTCCTCGAGCGCAAAGCCGACCGAGTCGAACACCGTGACCTGTTCGGCGCTCTCGCGCCCGGGCACGCTGCCGAGCAGCACCTTCCAGAGCTCGTGCACCGGAAAGTCGGCCGGCAGCTGCTGGATCTCGCCCTCGATGCGGGTCTGGGCCTCGTACTCGACGAACACGCGCGCGAGGCGCAGCACGTCGGGATGCAGCTCGGTCTTGCCGGGGGAATCGCCGCCCACCGCGTTGATGTGCATGCCCGGCTCGATCATGCCGGGCGCGAGCACGATCGCATGGCCCTGGTGCGCCGTGACCGTGGTCACGACGTCGGCGCCGCGCACCGCATCGGCGATCGACGGCGCGCGCACCACCTCGAGCGGCGTGCAGGCCGACAGGTGGCGCACCAGCTTGTCGGTGGCGCGCGGATCGATGTCGAACACGCGCACCTCCTCGATACCCAGCAGCGCATGGAAGGCCAGCGCCTGGAACTCGCTCTGCGAGCCGTTGCCGATCAGCGCCATGCTGCGCGAGCCGGGCCGCGCCAGCGCCTGCGCCGCCATGGCCGAGGTGGCGGCGGTGCGCAGCGCGGTGGTGAGCGTGAGCTCCGACAGCAGCACCGGGTAGCCCGTATCGACCTCGGCCAGCACGCCGAAGGCCATGACCGTGGGCAGGCCCACGGCCGTGTTGTGCGGATGGCCGTTGACGTACTTGAAGGCGTAGGCGCCGTCGTCGGCCACCGGCATCAGCTCGATCACGCCCAGGTGCGAGTGGCTGGCCACGCGCGCCTTCTTGTCGAACTCGCGCCAGCGCATGAAGTCGTCGCGCAGCGCGTCGGCCAGGGCCTTGAGGAATTGCGGAACGCCGGTTTCGTCCACCAGGCGAACCAGGCTGTGAACATCGATGAAGCGGGTCATGGCGCGGCTCCTTGCGTAGCCCGGACGCGGCGCTTCATTCCTTCAAGTGTTCTCACTCCACCATGGCTGATCCAGGATGCGCCTGCGCCAGGGGTTGCAGCCATTGTGCGCCTGCTTGCAGGCCATGGCGAGCCCCCATCGGGCCCTGCTGGAAGCAGCTTCAGTCGTGCCTGTGCTCTTCGATGCTGCGCTCCAGGAAGCGCCAGAGCCGCTCGTCCTCGCTGAAGGCCACGTTGAAGCGCAGCCAGCCGGTGGGATGCGGGTTGACCAGGAACAGCTGGCCCGGGCCGAGCATGATGCCCTCCACTGCGGCGCGCCGCGAGAGCTCGGCGCTGTCGGCAATGTCCGGGTGCCGGGCCCACAGGTACATGCCGGCCGCGGCTTCGTGGAACAGCTCGAAGCCCAGCCCGTCCAGCCGCCGCGCGACGCTGCCCTGCGCCTGCGCAAGGCGCTCGCGCAGTGACTTGAGATGCTTGCGCCAGCGGCCGTCGGTCACGATGCCGAAGGCCAGCCGCTCGGTGATGTCGGACGAGGTCAGGCCCGAGATCATCTTGAGCTGCGCCAGCTCTTCGAGCAGCTCCGGCTGGGCGACCACGTAGCCGACGCGGATGTTGGGCGAGATGGTCTTCGAGTAGCTGCCCACGTAGACCACGCGGCGCAGCTGTCCCAGGCTGGCGAGCGAGGGGCGCATCGAGGCGTCCATCTCGGCATAGATGTCGTTCTCGACCAGCGTGAAGTCGTGCGCCTGCGCGAGCTGCAGCAGTTGCACCAGCTGCGGCAGCGAGGCCATCGAGCAGGTCGGGCTCTGCAGCCGGGGCTGGGTGAAGAAGGCCTTGGGCCGATGCGCCGCGAGCAGCGCCTCGAGCGCCGGCATGTCGTAGCCCGTGGGGATGCGCGGCACGCCGACGATCTCCACGCCCAGGAAGCGGAGCATGAACATCAGGTTCGGATAGCCCGGGTCGTCCACCAGCACCGAATCGCCCGGCTTGAGCAGGCGGCGCGCCACCAGGTCCAGCGCCTGGCTGGAACCCTGGGTCAGCAGCACCTGCGCGGCGTCGACCACGATCTGCTGCTCCGAGAGCGCCTCGGCCGTCGCCATGCGCAGCGCCATGTGGCCGAAGGGCAGGCCGTAGCCGCCGATGTCGGCACCTTCGGAGGCCAGGTGGCGGAGGCTGCGGCGCATGCCGTCCTCGAACAGCCAGTCGTGCGGCAGCCAGCCACAGCCGGGCTTGAGCGGCAGGTTGCGGTTCTCGAAGATCTGCTGCAGGTACCAGCGGGCGTCGAAGCGGGGGTCCGGGCGGGGCGCACTGGCCGCGCCGGCGGCACTGTCCTCGATGCGCCGCTTGACGAAGAAGCCGGCGTTGGCGCGCGAGACCAGGAGGCCCTGCGCCACCAGCCGGTCGTAGGCCTCGACCACCGTGAACACGCTGACGCCGTGGGCCGCGGCAAAGGCGCGGATCGACGGCAGCTTGCTGTCGGCCTTGAGCTTCTGGGAGCCGATCAGTCCGCGCAACCCTTCCACGATCTGGCTGACCAGCGGCGTCGGCTGTTCGGGGCGAAGAATGAGCATCGGGGGCGTCTGCAGCAGTCCGGCCTGCACCATATTGAGGAAAGTATGTACAGGATACAAGACCAGTACAGTCTTCCGGGCGATCACTTCCGGTGTACATGGCTGGATCGATTCGTGGGACCTAGAGTGCCGGCATTCCTTCTTCAAAGCACAGGCCGCACCCATGCAACGCGAACCCCACCTCAGCAATGCCGCCCTCATGGCCCGCCGCAATGCGGCCGTGGCCCGCGGCGTTGGCCAGGCCCATGAGATCTTCGTCAGCCGCGCCGCCAACGCGGAAGTGTGGGACGTCGAGGGGCGACGCTACATCGACTTTGCCGGCGGCATCGCGGTGCTCAACACCGGCCACTGCCATCCGGAGATCAGCGCCGCCGTGAAGGCGCAGGTCGATCTTTATTCGCACACCTGCTTCCAGGTGCTGGCCTACGAACCCTACGTGGAGCTGGCCGAGCGCCTGAACGCGCTGGCGCCGGGAAATTTCGCGAAGAAGTCGATCTTCCTGAGCACCGGCGCCGAGGCGGTCGAGAACGCGGTCAAGATCGCCCGCGCCCACACCCGGCGGCCCGGCGTCATTGCCTTCAACGGCGGCTACCACGGCCGCACCATGATGACGCTCGGCCTGACCGGCAAGGTGGCGCCCTACAAGCTCGGCTTCGGCCCGTTCCCGGGCGAGGTGTTCCATGCGCTGTACCCGAACGCGCTGCACGGCGTGAGCGTGGACGATGCACTGCATTCGGTCGAGCTGCTGTTCAAGAACGACATCGAGCCCGAGCGCGTGGCGGCCTTCATCCTGGAGCCGGTGCAGGGCGAGGGCGGCTTCTACGTGGCGCCCAACGACTTCGTCGAGGGCCTGCGCGCACTGGCGGACCGCCACGGCATCCTGATCATTGCCGACGAGGTGCAGACCGGCGCCGGGCGCACCGGCACCTGGTTTGCGAGCGAGCAGTGGCCGGTGGCGCCGGACCTGATCACCACCGCCAAGTCGATGGCGGGCGGCTTTCCGATCTCCGGCGTGGTGGGCCGCGCCGAGGTGATGGATGCGCCCGCGCCCGGCGGCCTGGGCGGCACCTATGCGGGCAGCCCCATCGGCTGCGCCGCGGCGCTCGCGGTGCTCAAGGTGTTCGATGACGAGCAGTTGCTGGCGCGCAGCCGGGCGCTGGGCGAGCGGCTCACGGCCGGGTTGCGCCGCATCGCCGCCGGGGTGCCGGCCATCGGCGACGTGCGCGGGCTCGGCGCCATGGTGGCGATCGAGCTGTTCGAAGACGGCGACACCGCGCGGCCTGACGCCGGGCTGACCCGCCGGGTGGTCGCGGAGGCGGCGCGGCGCGGGTTAATCCTGCTGTCATGCGGCACCTATGGCAATGTAATTCGCGTGCTGGTGCCGCTCACGGCATCCGACTTGCTTGTGGACGAAGGCCTGGCGCTTCTCGCGGACAGCTTCGCCGCGCTGCGCTGACCGACCCTTTCCTGAAATCTTCCATGACAGCAGAACCCTTGGTGCGCTTCCAGCGTGTCCAGAAGACCTACGACGGCGAACACCTGGTGGTGCGCCAGCTCGACCTGGACATCCACCGCGGCGAGTTCCTGAGCCTGCTCGGGCCTTCGGGTTCGGGCAAGACCACCACGCTGATGATGCTGGCGGGCTTCGAGTCGCCGACCTCGGGCGAGATCCTGCTCGACGGCAAGCCGATCACCGGCACGCCGCCGCACAAGCGGAACTTCGGCATGGTGTTCCAGAACTACGCGCTGTTTCCGCACCTGAGCGTGGGGCAGAACGTGGCCTATCCACTGACCGTGCGCAGGGTGCCCAGGGCCGAGCAGCAGCGCCGCGTGCAGCGCGCGCTCGACATGGTGCAGCTGCGCGGCATGACCGACCGCCTGCCCGGCCAGCTGTCGGGCGGCCAGCAGCAGCGCGTGGCGCTGGCGCGCGCGCTGGTGTTCGAGCCCCAGCTGGTGCTGATGGACGAGCCGCTCGGCGCGCTCGACAAGCAGCTGCGCGAGCACATGCAGCTCGAGCTCAAGGACCTGCACCGCCAGCTGGGCGTGACCTTCGTCTACGTGACGCACGACCAGGGCGAGGCGCTCACCATGAGCGACCGCGTCGCGGTGTTCAACGAAGGCGTGATCCAGCAGCTGGACACGGTCGACGGGCTGTACGAGACGCCGTCCAACCGCTTCGTGGCCGGCTTCGTCGGCGACAGCACGGTGCTCAAGGGCCAGCTGGGCCGCGGCGGCGAGCGCGCCGAGATGACGCTGCCCGACGGCCGCGTGCTGCACGGGCTCAACGTCGGCGGTGCGGCCGCGGGCGCGGCTGTGGAGGCCTGCATCCGCCCCGAGCGCGTGGTGCTGCACCGCGGCCCGGCCGCACAGGGCGCCAACATGCTCGCCGCCCAGGTGTCGCGCGTCATCTACTTCGGCGACCACCTGCGGCTGCTGTGCAGCGTGGGCGACGGCCAAGCCGACGCCACCGTGAAGCTGCCGCTCGACGGCGCGGGCGGCACCGCCGCACCGCAGGCCGGCGAAGCGGTGGTGCTCGAATTCCCGATGGCGCATGCGCGCATCTATGCCCACTGAATCCGGCTCGTTGTTCCCCCGTTTCCTTTCATCACCCAGGAAGATTCCCACCATGAAAAAGACCCTTCTCGCCTGCATCGCTGCCGCCGGCTTCGCGCTGCCGGCCTTGGCCCAGCAGCAGCTCACCGTGGTCAACTTCGGCGGTGCCAACGCCAACGCCCAGAAGAAGGCCTATTACGAGCCCTACGAAAAGACCGGCACCAAGATCATCCCGGTCGAATACAACGGCGAGCAGGCCAAGATCAAGGCCATGGTCGAGACCAAGAAGGTCACCTGGGACGTGGTCGAGGTCGAGTCGCCCGACGCCGCCCGCGGCTGCGACGAGGGCCTGTTCGAGAAGCTCGACTATTCGAAGATCGGCAGCAAGGCCGACTTCCTGCCGGCCGCGGTCACCGACTGCGGCGTGGGCCTGTTCGTGTGGTCGACCGTGATGGCCTACAACGGCGAGAAGCTCAAGACCGCGCCCACCAGCTGGGCCGATTTCTGGGACGTGAAGAAGATCCCGGGCAAGCGCGGCATGCGCAAGGGCGCGCGCTACAACCTCGAATTCGCGCTCATGGCCGACGGCGTGAAGCCGGCCGATGTCTACAAGGTGCTCGCCACCAAGGATGGCGCCGAGCGCGCGTTCAAGAAGCTCACCGAACTCAAGCCCAACATCCAGTGGTGGGAAGCCGGCGCACAGCCGCCGCAGTTCCTGGTGGCCGGCGACGTGGTGCTGACCACCGTGTACAACGGCCGCATCGACGCGGCCAACCGCGAAGGCCGCGACCTCAAGATCTACTGGCCCGGCGGCATCTACGACCTCGACTACCTGGTGATCCCGAAGGGCGCGCCCAACAAGGAAGCCTCGCTCAAGTACATCCAGTTCGCGATGCAGCCGGCCAACCAGTCGGTCTATGCGCAGAACATCGCCTACGGCCCCACCAACACCAAGGCGCTGGCCTCGCTGAGCCCCAAGGTGCTGGCCGACCTGCCGACCTCGGCCACCAACGCCAAGGATGCGCTGCAGTTCAACGTCGGCTTCTGGGCCGACCAGGGCGAGGCGCTCGAGAAGCGCTTCGCATCCTGGGCCACGCAGTAAGCGGGCAGGCAAGAGGCCATGCAAGCGGCAATGCCTGTCCCCCAGGCCTTCGCAGAGGCGCCGCCGGGCGAGCTCCGGCGTGCGCTGGCGCGCGCCGAGTCGCGCCGCAAGTGGCGCGCTTTTGCGCTCACGGCGCCGCTCCTGGTGTTTTTGCTGCTGACGCTGCTGGTGCCGATCGTGGCGCTGCTGCAGCGCGCGGTCGAGAACCCCGAGGTTGCCAACGCGCTGCCGCGCACCGTGCGCGCGCTCGACGGCTGGAACCGCAAGGAGGCGCCTGCGCCCGCGGCCTATGCCGCCATCGCGGCCGACCTCGCCCAGCTGCCCGACAGCTCCGACGCGGGCGCCCTGGCGCGCCGCCTCAACACCGAGATCGCAGGCGCCCGCTCGCTGGTGATGGGCACCTTCCGGGCATTGCCGATCGCCGGCACGCCGGACGAGGTCAAGGCGCGCATGCTGGAGATCGATCCGCGCTGGGGCGAGCTGCCGTTCTGGCAGGCGATTGCCAAGAACGGTTCGCGCTGGACGCCCGACTACCTGCTCGCCTCGGTCGACCTGCGGCGCGACGTGGCCGGCGAGGTGGAGCGCATGCCCGCCGACCAGCGCGCCTTTGCCGGCATCCTGCTGCGCACCTTCAACATCAGCGCGGTGGTCACCTTCTTCTGCCTGCTGCTGGCTTATCCGCTGGCCTGGTGGCTGTCGACGCTGCCGGCGCGCAAGGCCAACGTGCTGATGATCCTGGTGCTGGTGCCGTTCTGGACTTCCATCCTGGTGCGCGTGGCGGCCTGGATCGTGCTGCTGCAGTCCGAGGGGCTGGTCAACCGCGGCCTGATGGGCATCGGCCTCATCGACCATCCACTTGCGCTGCTGTTCAACCGCACCGGCGTGATCATCGCGATGGTGCACATCCTGCTGCCCTTCATGATCCTGCCGCTCTACAGCGTGATGAAGAGCGTGCCGCCCACCTACCTGCGCGCGGCCGTCTCGCTGGGCAGCTCGCCGCTGGCGGCCTTCTTCCGCGTGTACGTGCCGCAAACCTATCCGGGCATTGGCGCCGGCGCGCTGCTGGTGTTCATCCTGGCCATCGGCTACTACGTGACGCCGGCGCTGCTTGGCGGCGCGGACGACCAGATGCTGAGCTACTACATCGCGCGCTACACCAACGTGGAAATCAACTGGGGCATGGCCTGCGCGCTGGGCGCCGTGCTGCTCGCCGCCACGCTGGTGCTGTATGCCGTGTACCGCCGCATCGGCAAGGCCGAGCTGAGCCTCGGCTGAGCGGCACGAAGGACACACACGCATGTTCAAGCTTCCCCAATTCCCGGCCTATGCCACCTTCGCCGACAAGCTCGGCTGGTGGGCGGTGCGCGCGGGCTGCATCGCGGTGCTGGCGTTTCTGCTGGCGCCGATCCTGGTGGTGATTCCGCTGTCGTTCTCCGACAGCTCGTTCCTGGCCTATCCGATCCGGGGCTGGTCGCTGCAGTGGTACCGCAACCTCTTCGATTCGCCCGAGTGGGGGCGCGCGGCACGCAACAGCTTCATCGTTGCGCCGGCCGCCACGGTGCTGGCCACTGTGCTGGGCACGCTGGCGGCGGTGGGGCTGTCGCGCACGAGCTTCGCCTTCAAGGGCCTGCTCATGAGCGTGCTGATCTCGCCGATGGTGGTGCCGATCGTGGTGGTGGGCGTCGCCACGTATCTCTACTTCGCGCCGCTCGGGCTGGCCGACACCTACATCGGGCTGATCGTGGTGCATGCGGCGCTGGGTGCGCCCTTTGTGCTGACCACCGTGCTTGCCACGCTGGCGGGCTTCAACCACAACCTGGTGCGCGCATCGCTGAGCCTGGGCGAAACGCCGTTCAGAACCTTCATGCGCGTCACGCTGCCGGTGATCGCGCCGGGCGTGATCTCGGGCGCGCTGTTCGCCTTTGCCACCTCGTTCGACGAAGTGGTGGTCACCTTGTTCCTCGCGGGGCCGGACCAGGTCACGCTGCCGCGCCAGATGTTCACCGGCATCCGCGAGAACATCTCGCCCACCATCGCCGCCGTGGCAACGCTGCTGATCGTCTTCACCACCACGCTGCTGCTCGCGCTCGAATGGCTGCGCGGCCGGCGGCGCTGAACCCGCACACGCACGATGCCCAACGCCACACCGAACCAGCCGCTCGGCGGCAACACGATGCCGCGCTTCGCCGGTCCCGGCACGATGATGCGGCTGCCGTCCGCAACTTCGCCTGAGGGGCTGGACGCGGCCTTCATCGGCGTGCCGCTGGACATCGGCACCTCCAACCGGCCGGGCGCGCGCTTCGGGCCGCGCCAGATCCGCGCCGAGTCGGCATTGCTGCGGCCCTACAACATGGCCACCGGCGCGGCGCCTTTCGACCGGCTGAACGTGGCCGACCTGGGCGACGTGCCGATCAACACCTATTCGCTCGAAAAATCGATCGACATCATCTCGGACTTCTACGGCGCGGTGCTGGCCGCCGGCTGCGCGCCGCTGACGCTCGGCGGCGACCACACCATCGCGTTGCCGATCCTGCGCGCGGTGGCGCGCAAGCATGGCCCGGTCGCGCTGGTGCATGTGGATGCGCATGCGGACGTCAACGACGACATGTTCGGCGAGCGCATTGCCCACGGCACGCCGTTCCGGCGCGCGGTCGAGGAAGGCCTGCTGGCCTGCGACAAGGTCTGGCAGATCGGCCTGCGCGGCACCGGCTACGCGGCGGACGATTTCGACTGGCCGCGCCAGCAGGGCTTCACGGTGGTGCAGGCGCACGAGGTCTGGTACCAGTCACTGGCGCCGCTGATGGCGCAGGTGCGCGAGCGCATCGGGCCGGCGCACCCGGTCTACATCAGCTTCGACATCGACGGCATCGATCCTTCGTTTGCCGGCGGCACGGGCACGCCCGAGATCGGCGGGCTCACCGTGCCACAGGCGCTGGAGATCGTGCGCGGCTGCCGGGGCTTGAACGTCGTCGGGGCCGATCTGGTGGAGGTGAGTCCGCCCTACGACGTCAGCGGGAACACCGCGCTGCTGGGGGCCAATCTTCTGTATGAGATGTTGTGTGTGCTGCCTGGGGTGCCTTATCGGTGACTGTGCGTGGTCCTTTTAGGCGCTGCTGTTTTCAGGGCGCGTGCACAGGCCACCGGGTACTCCCCTCCGCGAATGTCCCCCGCCTTCGGCTCCTCCTTTATTTCGCTGCGGGGAGCACCCGATGCCCTGTGCACCTGGGCACGCTGCTGGTGTTCCGCCGATCAACGGCCGCTCTGTCCAACGCTCCCGCTGATGGGGTGCCTTGCGCAGCGAAATCAAGGAGGAGGCCGAAGGCCGGGGGACATTCGCGGAGCAAGGTACCCCGTCGGCGGGAGCGCGCCCTGAACAGCAGCAGCCTCACCAAACAAGACTCTTCAACCCAACAGATCGCAAAACAAAACCGAGACCATCGACCATGAAAACATCTCCTCTCGCATTGCTGAACGACCCGACCCTCCTGAAGACAGACGCGCTGATTGCCGGCGAATGGATTCAAGGCAAGAGC
Source organism: Variovorax paradoxus NBRC 15149 (assembly GCF_001591365.1). Classification (GTDB taxonomy): domain Bacteria; phylum Pseudomonadota; class Gammaproteobacteria; order Burkholderiales; family Burkholderiaceae_C; genus Variovorax; species Variovorax paradoxus. The sequence goes on along the minus strand of NZ_BCUT01000011.1, from coordinate 19,535 downwards.
CGCTTCGACGTGAACGACCCGGCCACAGGACAGAAGCTGGTCGACGTAGCCAACCTCACGCGTGCGGACGCCACGCTTGCCATTGCCGCCGCCGACAAGGCGCTGGCTGCCTGGCGCGGCAAGACCGGCAAGGAGCGCAGCATCGTGCTGCGCAAGTGGTTCGACCTCTTGATCGCCAACACCGAAGACCTCGGCCGCCTGATGACCGCCGAGCAGGGCAAGCCCTTTGCCGAGGCCAAGGGCGAGGTCGTCTACGGCGCGAGCTTCGTCGAGTGGTTTGCCGAGGAAGCCAAGCGCGTGAACGGCGAGGTGCTGCCGCAGTTCGACAACAACCGGCGTCTCCTGGTGATGAAGCAGCCCATCGGCGTGTGCGCGGCGATCACGCCGTGGAATTTTCCGCTCGCCATGATCACGCGCAAGGTCGCGCCGGCGCTGGCCGCGGGCTGCACGGTGGTCATCAAGCCGGCCGAGCTCACGCCGCTCACCGCGCTGGCCGCCGCCGAACTGGCCATGCGCGCCGGCATTCCGGCGGGCGTTCTCAACGTGCTCACGGCCGACAGTGGCAACAGCATCGCGATCGGCAAGGAGCTGTGCGAGAGCGGCGTCGTGCGCCACCTGAGCTTCACGGGCTCCACCGAAGTGGGCCGCATCCTCATGAGCCAGTGCGCGCCGACGGTCAAGAAGCTGTCGCTCGAGCTGGGCGGCAACGCGCCCTTCCTGGTGTTCGACGATGCGGATGTGGATTCGGCGGTCGAGGGTGCCATGGCCAGCAAGTACCGCAACGCCGGCCAGACCTGCGTGTGCGCGAACCGGCTGTATGTGCAGGAAGGCATCTACGACGCCTTCGTCCAGAAGTTCGCGGCCAGGGTCAAGGCGCTCAAGGTCGGCAACGGCTTTGAAGATGGCGTGGTGCAGGGCCCGCTGATCGAGGACGCGGCCATCGACAAGGTGCAGCGCCATGTGGCCGACGCGGTTGCCAAGGGCGGCAAGGTGCTGGCGGGCGGCCACAGGATGCAGGGCCAGTTCTTCGAGCCCACCGTGATTGCCGACGCCACCGCCGACATGCTGTGCGCGCGCGAAGAAACCTTCGGGCCGTTCGCGCCGGTGTTCCGCTTCAAGACCGAGCAGGAGGGCATCGATGCGGCGAACAACACCGAGTTCGGCCTCGCGAGCTACTTCTACACCCGCGACGTGGGCCGGATCTTCCGCGTGGCGGAAGCGCTGGAATACGGCATGGTGGGCATCAACGCCGGCGTGATCGCCACCGAGCATGTGCCCTTCGGCGGCGTGAAGCAGTCGGGCCTGGGACGCGAAGGCTCGCACCACGGCATGGACGACTACGTCGAGATCAAGTACCTCTGCCTGGGCGATATCCAGAAATAGGAAACCAGGCTGGGCGGGGGCAGCGCCCCGCCCTGCCCGCTACCGCGCCAGCATCGGCGCCAGGGCCACGCCGGTGTGCGTGCCGAGCCGCACCACCTCCTCCGGCGGCGCCGCGGCCACGATGCGCCCCCCGGCGTTGCCGCCCTCGGGACCCAGGTCGATGATCCAGTCGGCCTCGGCGATCAGGTCGAGGTCGTGCTCGATCACCACCACGCTGTGGCCGCCGTTCACCAGCCGGTGCAGCACGTGGATCAGCTTCTCGACGTCGGCCATGTGCAGGCCCACGGTCGGCTCGTCGAGCACGTAGAGCGTGTGCGGCGCCTTCTGGCCGCGGCGCGTGACGTCGTCGCGCACCTTGCTCAGTTCAGTCACCAGCTTGATGCGCTGCGCCTCGCCGCCCGAGAGCGTGGGCGAGGGCTGACCCAGCGTGAGGTAGCCCAGCCCCACGTCCTTCAGCAGCTGCAGCGGATGGCTGATGTTGGGCATGGCCGCGAAGAACTCGACCGCCTCGTCCACTTCCATCTGCAGCACCTCGCCGATGCTCTTGCCGCGCCAGCTCACGGCCAGCGTTTCGGGATTGAAGCGCGCGCCATGGCAGACCTCGCAGGGCACCTTCACGTCGGGCAGGAAGCTCATCTCGATGGTGCGCACGCCCGCGCCGTCGCAGCCGGGGCAGCGGCCTTCGCCGGTGTTGAAGCTGAAGCGTGCCGGGCCGTAGCCGCGCGCCTTGGCTTCGAGCGTGTCGGCGAACAGCTTGCGGATGGTGTCCCAGAAGCCGATGTAGGTGGCCGGGCAGCTGCGCGGTGTCTTGCCGATGGGGGTCTGGTCGACCTCGAGCACGCGGTCGATGCTCTCGTAGCCTTCGACGCGGTCGCAGCCGGACCAGGCCGGGCGCTTGCCCGCGGCGTCGGCGTCGCGGCCGGCCTTGGTCATGCGCTGGACCACGATGCCATGCACGCTGGCCAGCAGCACGTCGCGCGCGAGCGTGGACTTGCCCGAGCCGCTCACGCCGGTCACCACCACCAGGCGGTGCAGCGGCAGCGTGGCGGTCACGTCCTGCAGGTTGTGCAGATCGGCGCCGTGCACCGTGAGCCAGGCATTGGCACTCGCTCCCTCCCCTCCCGGGGGAGGGTTGGGGTGGGGGCTCGCGGCGTTTGCACGGCCAGCGGTCTTCTTCGAGGCCGTCGTGCCCCCTCCCCGGCCCTCCCCCGGAAGGGGAGGGAGAGGAACCAATCGCCGTTCGTGCAAGGGATGCTTGATCGCATCGCGCAGGTAGCGCCCGGTCTGCGAATCGCCCGCCTTCTGGATGTCGGCGACCGAGCCCTCGGCCACGAGGCGGCCGCCGCGCTTGCCGGCGCTCGGGCCGATGTCGATGATGTGGTCGGCGCGGCGGATGGTGTCTTCGTCGTGCTCCACCACCACCAGCGTGTTGCCCTTGTCGCCGAGCTTGTGCAGCGCGTCCAGCAGGATCTGGTTGTCGCGTGCATGCAGGCCGATGGTCGGCTCGTCGAGCACGTAGCACACGCCCTGCAGGTTGCTGCCGAGCTGCGCCGCGAGGCGGATGCGCTGCGCTTCGCCGCCGCTCAGCGTGGGCGCGCCGCGGTCGAGCGTGAGGTAGCCCAGGCCCACTTCCTCGAGGAATTCGAGACGGCTCCTGATCTCGGGCACCAGGTCGCGCGCGATCTCGGCTTCGCGGCCCGTGAGCGCCAGGCCTTCGAACCACTGCCGCACCTCGGTCACGCTCATGCGCGCGAGCTCGGTGATGCCGATGCCGCCCATGCCGTCGGCCGGCGAGGCGCCGAAGCCCACCGCGCGCGCCGTGGCATTGAGCCGCGTGCCTTCGCAGGTCGGGCAGGCGGTGTCGGCCAGGTCTTCGATCTCGGGCTCGGCGAAGGTCTGCTCGCGGCCCTTGTTGTCGTCGTCGCGGATCGAGTCGTCGAAGACCTTGCGCTGGTCCTTGCTGAGCTTGACGCCGGTGCCCACGCAGTCGGGGCACCAGCCGTGCTTGCTGTTGTAGCTGAACAGGCGCGGATCGAGCTCTGCGTAGCTGGTGCTGCAGACCGGGCAGGCGCGCAGCGTGGAGAACACGTTGACGCGGCCGATGCCCGAGGCCGGTGCGCCGGCCATCATCGCGGCCTTGAGGCCGTCGAGCTGGCTCAGCACATGCACCACGCCCTTGCCGTGTTCGAGCGCCTTGGTGAGCGCCTCGCGCAGCTCGGTCTCCTTCGAGGGCAGCACGTCGAGGCTGGCCACCGGCAGCTCGATGCTGTGCTCCTTGAAGCGGTCGATGCGCGGAAAGCCGGTGGTCGGCAGGAACTCGCCGTCCACGCGCAGGTGCGTGAAGCCGCGCGGCCGCGCCCAGTCGGCGAGTTCGGTGTACACGCCCTTGCGGTTGCTCACCAGCGGCGCAAGCAGGCCGACGTGCTGGCCCTTGAAGTTGCGCATCAGCTGCGCCGCGATGCTGTCGGGCGTCTGCGGCTGCACCGCCGCGCCGTCGTGGATGCAATGCTGGATGCCGAGCTTCACGTACAGAAGGCGCAAAAAGTGCCAGACTTCGGTGGTGGTGCCCACCGTGCTCTTGCGCCCGCCGCGCGACAGGCGCTGCTCGATGGCCACCGTGGGCGGAATGCCGTAGACCGCATCCACTTCGGGCCGGCCCGCGGGCTGCACGATGCTGCGCGCATAGGCGTTGAGCGATTCGAGATAGCGCCGCTGCCCTTCGTTGAACAAAATGTCGAAGGCCAGCGTCGACTTGCCCGAGCCGCTCACGCCGGTCACCACGCTGAACTTGCCGCGCGGAATGTTCACGCTGAGGTTCTTCAGGTTGTGCTCGCGCGCGTTGACGATCTCGATCGCGTGGCTGCCGGGTGCCGTCTTGGCATTGGCGATGTAGCGCCGCGCGGCGCGCTCGGCCACCTTGTAGGCCTCGGGGCCGATGGCCAGGTCGTAGTCGGCCAGCGCCGCGCCGGTGAGCGAGGCGCGGTTCTCGCGCAGCTGCTCGGGTGTGCCCTCGGCCACCACCCGGCCGCCGCCCTCGCCGCCTTCGGGGCCGAGATCGATGCACCAGTCGCTCGCGCGGATCACGTCGAGGTTGTGCTCGATCACGATCAGCGAATGGCCGGCGTCGAGCAGCTTGCGCAGCGCGCGCATCAGGCGTGCGATGTCGTCGAAGTGCAGCCCGGTGGTGGGCTCGTCGAACAGGAACAGCGTGCCCCGGCGCGCGACCGATTGCCTGCTGGCCGTCGCGCTCTTGGCCGCTTCGGCGAGGAAGCCCGCGAGCTTGAGGCGCTGGGCCTCGCCGCCGCTCAGCGTGGGCACGGGCTGGCCGAGCTTGACGTAGTCGAGCCCCACGTCGGAGATCGGCTGCAGCACGCGCAGCACGTCGCGGTCGGCCTCGAACACCGCCGCGGCTTCGGCCACGGTGAGATCGAGCACGTCGGCCACGTTGTAGCTCCGGCCCTTGCGCTCAACCTTCACCTCGAGGATCTCGGGGCGGTAGCGCTTGCCGTCGCAATCGGGGCAGCGCAGGTACACGTCCGAGAGGAACTGCATCTCGACGTGCTCGAAGCCCGAGCCGCCGCAGGTCGGGCAGCGGCCGTCGCCGGAGTTGAAGCTGAACTTGCTCGCGGTGTAGCCGCGCTGGCGCGAGAGCGCGGCGGTGGCGAATATCTCGCGGATCGCGTCCCATGCGCCCACGTAGCTCGCGGGATTGGAGCGCGCGGTCTTGCCGATCGGCGACTGGTCGACGAAGACCACGTCGCCCAGGTGATCGGCGCCCAGCAGGCGGTCGTGCGCGCCCGGCGTTTCGGTGGCCTTGCCGAAGTGGCGCATGAGCGCGGGCGCCAGCACGTCCTGGATCAGCGTCGACTTGCCCGAGCCGCTGACGCCGGTCACGCAGACCAGCCGCGCGAGCGGAAACTCGACCGTGATGTTCTTGAGGTTGTGCTCGCGCACGCCTTCGAGGATGAGCCGGTGCGTGTTCTCGCTCACGAGCCGCTTGAAGCCCATGCCGATCTTCTTGCGCCCGCCCAGGTACTGGCCGGTGAGCGTGTCGGCATCGCGCAGCTGGTCGGTGCTGCCGTCGAACACGATCTGCCCGCCGCGGATGCCGGGGCCGGGGCCCATGTCGATCACGCGGTCGGCCGCGAGCATCACGGCCGGGTCGTGCTCGACCACCACCAGCGTGTTGCCGGCGTCGCGCAGGCGCAGCATGGCCTCGGTGATGCGGTTCATGTCGCGCGGATGCAGGCCGATGCTGGGCTCGTCGAGCACGAACAGCGTGTTGACCAGCGAGGTGCCGAGCGCGGTGGTGAGATTGATGCGCTGCACCTCGCCGCCCGACAGCGTGCGGCTCTGCCGGTCGAGCGTGAGGTAGCCGATGCCGACGTCGTGCAGGTAGCGCAGGCGGGTGGTGATTTCTTCATGGAGGAGCTTGAGCGCCTGGGCTTCGCCCTGTCTTGCTCCTTCCCCTGCCGGGGGAAGGCCGGGATGGGGGCTCTCGGCCTCCACCACCGCCGCAGCTTTTGCAGAGGCCGCGTGCCCCCACCCCTGCCCTCCCCCGGCGGGGGAGGGAGCCAAGCCCATGCGGTCGAAGAACCGCCGCAGCCGCTCGATCGGCAGCAGCATCAAATCATGCAGGCACAACCCCGGCAGCGCCTCGAGCTGCGCGCGCGTCCACTTCACGCCGGCCGGCATGAAGCGCTTGGCGGGCTCCAGCACTGCATCCGCGTCTTCCTTGCTGCCGATGCGCCAGATCAGGCTGTCGAGCTTCAGGCGCGCGCCGCTGCAGGTGGGGCACGGCGTGTAGCTGCGGTACTTGGACAAGAGCACGCGGATGTGCATCTTGTAGGCCTTGCTCTCCAGGTAGCCGAAGAAGCGGCGCACGCCATACCACTGCTTGTTCCAGTTGCCCTCCTTGTAGTTGGGCGTGCCCTCGATCACCCAGTGCTTCTGCTCGTCGGTGAGCTTGTTCCAGGGCGTGTCGCGCGGGATGCCAGCCGCCTCGGCGTGGCGCATGAGGTCGTCCTGCGCTTCTTTCCACGCGGGGGTCTGGATGGTCTTGATCGCGCCGGCGCGCAGCGTGAGCTTGTCGTTGGGAATCACGAGGCCCAGGTCGACGCCGATCACGCGGCCGAAGCCGCGGCAGGTGTCGCAGGCGCCGACGGCCGAGTTGAACGAGAACATCGACGGGATCGGGTCGGCGTAGCGGATGTCGCTCTCGGGGCAGTGCAGGCCGGTGGAGAACTTCCACACGTCCGTGGGTGCGTTCTCGTCGGCACCCGTGGCATGCACCGTGACCCGCCCGCTGCCGCGCTTGAGTGCCACCTCGATGGCCTCGACCACGCGCGCGCGCTCGGCGCTCGAGATGCGGAAGCGGTCGGCCACCACGTCGAGCATCTTGCGCGGGCCGGTGGGCGTGGCCACCTCGCGCTCGGACTGCACGCGCGTGAAGCCGCTGGCCGACAGCCATTGCGTCACTTCATCGGCCGAGGTGCCGGCCGGCAACTCGACCGGGAAGGTGACCACCAGCCGCGGATCGCCCGCCGCAGCCGCGCGCTCGGCGATCTGCGCATAGATGCTGTCGGGCGAGTCGTGGCGCACCGGCAGCGCAGTCTCGCGGTCGAACAGCTGGGCCGCGCGCGCGTAGAGCAGCTTCAGGTGGTCGTTGAGCTCGGTCATCGTGCCGACCGTGGAGCGCGAGGAGCGCACCGGGTTGGTCTGGTCGATGGCGATGGCGGGCGGCACGCCCTCCACCTTGTCGACGGCCGGCTTGTCCATGCGGTCCAGGAACTGGCGCGCGTAGGCGGAAAAGGTCTCCACGTAGCGCCGCTGGCCCTCGGCATAGAGGGTGTCGAACACGAGGCTCGATTTGCCCGAGCCGCTGGGCCCGGTGACCACGGTCATCTCGCCGGTGCGGATGTCGAGGTCGAGGTTCTGGAGGTTGTGCTGGCGCGCGCCGCGAATCCGGATGGAGCCCTGTGTCATGAGTGCCTTGGGGGGTGGGGCAAACATTCTAGGGAGCGGCCGGTGACGTATTCGTGCACTCCGTCACATGGTCTGTGGCCGCGCAGGGGTTTGTACGGATTCCGCAAATAACACTTTATGTAACAAATAGCACCTTTGTTTACGTTCCAAACCCGCCCTTGAAGTTATCCATGAACAAGCTGCACGTTCTTTGCGCGGCCCTGCTCGCCCTGGCCGCCACATCCGCGCCGGCCCAGGTCCTGATCGGCCAGACCGCGGGCATGACCGGCTCGGTGGCCGCCAGCGTGAACGAAACCATCGGCGGCGCCCAGCTGTTGATCGATGCCGCGAACGCCCAGGGTGGCATCCACGGCGAGAAGATCGAGGTACTGCGCATGGACGACGGCTTCGACGTCAAGCGCGCCGCCGAGAACGCCCGCGTGCTGCTCGAGGAGAAGAAGGTGGTGGCGCTCTTCATGAGCCGCGGAACGCCGCATTCGCAGGCCATCATCCCGTGGCTCGACAAGCACGACGTGGCGCTGATCGGCCCTTCGACCGGCGCCATGGTGCTGCACAAGCCGGTGCAAAAGCACGTGTTCAACGTGCGCGCCACCTACCAGCGCGAAGCCGAGAAGGCGATCCAGCACCTGCTCACCACCGGCATCGCGCGCATCGCCGTGGTGCATGTGACCGATTCCTTCGGGCAGGACGCGCTCGAGGGCGCCATGACCGGCTTCGCCAAGGCGCAGGCCAAGCCCGTCGTGACCGTGCCGGCCGACCGCGAGAAGCCCGACTACAAGGCCATCGTGCCGGCCATCCGGGACGCCAATGCACAGGCGGTGCTGTGGATCGGCTCGGGCGTTGCCGTGGTCGAGGGCATCAAGGCGCTGCGCGCCTCCGGCTCGGCCGCGCAGGTGGTCACCCTGTCGAACAACGCCTCGTCGGGCTTCATCAAGCAGTTGGGCGATGCGAGCAGGGGCGTGATCGTGACCCAGGTGTTCCCGAACGAGCGCTCCATCAGCTACCCCATGGTCAAGGAAGCGCTGGCGCTGGCGCGCGCCAAGGGCCAGGCCGAGCTGTCGCCGGCCGCGCTCGAGGGCTTTGCCTCGGCCAAGGTGCTGCTCGAGGCGCTGCGCCGCGCCGGCCCCAAGCCGACGCGGGCCAAGGTGCTGGCGGCGCTCGAGAGCCTGCGCGGCTACGACCTCGGCGGGCTCGAGATCAGCTACTCGCCGCAGGACCATTCGGGCATCGACTTCGCCGATCTCGCAATCATCAGCGACGGCCGCTTCAAGCGCTGAGCGCGGCGCCGGCGGCGGCGCGAGGGCACTGTCAACTATGGTTTGACAGGGTTTCCACGAGCGAGTGATTGTCACTTGCGGCAACACATTACACATCTTCTGACAGAAGCATCCGCTTCGCCCAAAGGCTGTTCGATGATGAAGATGTTGTCCACGTCCCGCGCTGCTGCGCTGCTCTTCGCCCTGTCCGCGCTCGGCGCGTCGGCGCAGATCGTGATCGGCCAGTCGGCCGACCTGTCGGGCCCGGTGGCCGCCAGCGTGAAGGAAACCATCATGGGCTCGCAGCTGGTCATCGACCAGGTCAACGCCCAGGGCGGCATCAACGGCGAGCAGGTGGAGGTGATCCGGCTCGACGACGGCCTGGACGCGAAGCGCTCGCTGGAGAACACGCGCATCCTGATCGAGGACAAGAAGGTGCTGGCGCTGCTGCTCAACCGCGGCACGCCCAACACCCTGGCCGTGATCCCGCTGCTCGACAAGTACGGCGTGGCGCTGGTGGGCCCTTCCACCGGCGCGATGGCGCTGCACAAGCCGCTGCAGAAGAACATCTTCAACGTGCGCTCGACCTACCAGCGCGAGGCTGAAAAAGCGGTGCAGCACCTGCACACCACGGGCATCCAGCGCATTGCCGTGGTGCAGGCCGACGACTCCTTCGGCAAGGACGCGATGGAAGGCGCGAGCAAGGGCTTCGAGAAGGCCGGGCTCGCACCGGCGGTGCTGGCGCTGGCCGACCGCAGCAAGCCCGACTATTCGGCGATCGTGCCGCAGCTGGTCAAGGCCAATGCGCAGGCGGTGCTGTGGATCGGCTCGGGCACCGCGGTGACCGAAGGCGTGAAGGCGCTGCGGGCCGCGGGTTCGGCGGCGCAGATCATCACGCTGTCGAACAATGCGGCTTCGGGCTTCATCAAGGAGCTGGGCTCGGCCAGCGCCGGCGTGATCGTCACGCAGGTGCTGCCCTACGAGCGCTCGTTCGGCCATCCGCTGATCAAGGAAGCGATGGCGCTCGCCAAGGCCAAGGGGCAGACCGAGCTGTCGCCCGCGCTGCTCGAAGGCTTCGTCGCCACCAAGGTGATGGTGGAGGCGCTGCGCCGCACGGGGCCCAAGCCCACGCGCGCCCGGCTGATTGCCACGCTCAACAGCTTCCAGTACGACCTGGGCGGCAACATCGACGTGAGCTATTCGCCGACGGACCACACGGGCATCGACTACGTCGACCTGTCGATCATCAGCGAAGGCCGCTTCAAGCGCTGATCGCCGCCGCGCGGCGGCTTGCCTACTTGGGTGCGGCGGCGGGCGCGGGCTCGTGCTGCGCCGCGTCCCCGCCATGCTTCTCGCCCGACATGTCGATCTTGTCGCCGGCTTTCGAGATCACGTACAGGGCAATGGCGGCAAAGACGACGAAGCCGACAACGAGTTTCCACATGGGTTCTGTCTCCTGGGGATGGAATGCGGGGGTTCAAGAAAAAGGCCTCATGCCGACGGCATGAAGCCCCTTTGTTGAACGGAGGGCCGGCTCCCGCCGCCCTCCTGCACTGCCGAACGTGCGTCAGTCGTTCGCGTAGATGTCGACGTTCTTGGTTTCGCGGATGAACAGCGTGCCCACCACCAGCGTGACGCCCGCGATGATGATCGGATACCACAGGCCGTTGTACATGTTGCCGGTCGAGGCCACGATGGCGAAGGCAGTGGTCGGCAGCAGGCCGCCGAACCAGCCGTTGCCGATGTGGTAGGGCAGGCTCATCGAGGTGTAACGGATGCGGGTGGGGAACAGTTCCACCAGCATGGCGGCGATCGGGCCGTAGACCATGGTGACCAGCAGCACCAGCCAGAACAGCAGCGCGACCGTCAGCGGCTTGTTGATCTTGGCGGGGTCGGCCTTGGCCGGGTAGCCCGCGACCTTCAGGTCTTCGGCCACGCCCTTCTTGAAGGCGGCGATTTCCTTGGCGGAGGTCTCGTCGAACTTGAGGTTCACGACGTTGCCCACGGGCGCCTCGACCGACTTGTCGCCGATCTTCACGACCGCCTTCGAACCCGGCGCGCCGGCCACGTTCTCATAGCTCACCGAGTTCTGCACGAGGTAGCGCTTGGCGATGTCGCAGGAGCTCCTGAAGTCGATCTCTCGCGCCACCGGGTTGCCCTGGAACGAGCAGGTCGCGGGGTCGGCCGTGACGGTGACGCCGGCGGTGGCCTGCGCCTTGGCGAGGTCGGGGTTGGCGGCCTCGGTCAGCATCTTGAAGACCGGGAAGTAGGTGACCACGGCCAGCAGGCAGCCGGCCATGATGATCGGCTTGCGGCCGATCTTGTCCGACAGCGTGCCGAACACCACGAAGAACGGCGTGCCGATCAAAAGCGCGGCCGCGATCATCAGGTTGGCCGTGGTCGCGTCGACCTTGAGCTGCGCCGTCAGGAAGAAGAGCGCGTAGAACTGGCCCGAATACCAGACCACCGCCTGGCCCGCCGTGAGGCCGACCAGCGCCAGGATCACGATCTTGAGGTTCTTCCACTGGCCGAAGGACTCGGACAGCGGCGCCTTCGAGGTCTTGCCCTCGGCCTTCATCTTCTGGAAGGCGGGCGATTCGCTCAGCGACAGGCGGATCCACACCGAGACGCCCAGCAGCAGGATCGACACCAGGAACGGAATGCGCCAGCCCCAGTCGTTGAACACCGCTTCGCCGAGCCATTCGCGCACGCCCAGGATCACCAGCAGGCTCAGGAACAGCCCGAGCGTGGCGGTGGTTTGGATCCACGAGGTGTAGGCGCCGCGCTTGCCGTGCGGCGAGTGCTCGGCCACGTAGGTGGCGGCACCGCCGTACTCGCCGCCGAGCGCGAGGCCCTGCAGCATGCGCAGCGCGATCAGGATCACCGGCGCCGCGACGCCGATGGTCGCGTAGCTGGGCAACAGGCCGACGATGAAGGTCGACAGGCCCATGATCAGGATCGTGACCAGGAAGGTGTACTTGCGCCCGATCATGTCGCCGAGCCGGCCGAACACGATGGCGCCGAACGGCCGCACCAGGAAGCCCGCGGCAAACGCCAGCAGCGCGAAGATGAAGGCTGCGCCGGCATCGAGGCCGCTGAAGAACTGCTTCGCGATGATCGCGGCCAGCGAGCCGTAGAGGTAGAAGTCGTACCACTCGAACACCGTGCCAAGGGAGGAAGCGAAGATGACCTTCTTTTCCTCCGCGGACATGGGCCGGGGGGCCGGATGCGGCATCCCCCTCGAATCCAGTGTTGCTGCCATTTGCGTCGTCTCCTGTGTATGCGTTCGATCGGGCCCGGCATTCGGGACCGTGAAGCATTCTTGGAGGCGCGACTGACCCGAGCCTTTCGCGAAACTGAATCGGCGCTTACGGATTAAGGTGAAACCCGCGGGGTCCGTTTCAGCTTGTAAGAAATCGGCCTTCTGCTCAGCTTTTGCTGCTTCGCAGCAAGGACGGCCGCTGGTCGGCCGCGGCCCATTGCGGGCCGTCGAACCATGCGTCGCCGGCGAGGTAGGCGCGCAGCATCGCGAGGCCGTCGAAGCCCCAGAACAGGCGGCCGTCGACCCTGCAGGTCGGCGTGCCGAACACGCCCAGCTGCAGCGCTTCGTCGGTGTTGCGCTTGAGCAGCGCCTTGTTCTCGTCGCCGTTCATGTCGCGCTTCGGTTCCAGCTGCGCCGCCAGCGCAGCCAGGCGCGCGGCATCGCCGGCTTCCTCGCCGCCGCGCCACACGTTGCGCAGGATGGTCTCGGCCACCAGGCGGCTGATGCTGCCGTCGTCCGAGGTCGACAGCGCGAGCCGCAGGTGCGGCAGCGGGTTGTAGGGGTGCGAGGCCGGCATTTCGATCTGGATGCCGTTCGCATGGCCGAGCCAGAGCACATGGCGGTAGGTCCAGCTGCGCTTGGCCGGAATCTCGGCCGGGCCGAGCTGGCCGTGGTGCTTGAGGATGGCGCCGAGCAGCACCGGCTTGTAGGCCACGCTGCAGCTCAGGCCCTCGAGCGCCTGGGGCAGGTGCTCGAACGCAAGGTGCGCGTAGGGCGAGATGAAGTCGAGATAGAAGTCGATGTGCTTCATGCGTGCTTGTCTCCTGAGGGTTCCGGAATGCGCCAGAGGCCGGCCCGCGCCCGCAGCTCGATCGCGCGCCACACGCCGCGCCGCGCCGCGCCGTCCATCCGGCTCCAGCCCGCGATCTCGGGGAGGGTGCGCAGGCAGCCTTCGCAGAAGCCGCTCTGGCTGTCCATGCGGCAGACCGAGGTGCAGGGCGATGGCACATCGGGTGCATCGCCGGCGGCCGGGCGCTGTACCGCCTCGGCGCGTTCGGCCAGCGTCAGCGCGGCCTCGGCGTTCACACCACGTCCGCCACCGGCGCGCCGGTGAGCTTCTCGAGGTCTTGCGGGCGCAGCTGGAACACCGCATGCGGATGGCCCGCGGCAGCCCAGATCTCCTCGAAGCGGAACAGCTCGCGGTCGATCAGCACCACTGGCGGCGTGGCATGCGCCACCGGCGACACGCCGCCGATCGTGAAGCCGGTGCGCGCCTTCACGAACTCCGCATCGGCGCGGCCGGTCTTGCCGACCAGCGCATCGACTTTCTTCTCGTCGACGCGCTTGTCGCCCGAGGTGATGACCAGCACCGCCGCGTCGTCGCTCTTGCGCCGGAAGATGATGCTCTTGGCGATCTGCCCGACCAAAATGCCGAGCGCGTCGGCCGCCTGCTGGGCGGTGCGGCAGGCGTCGTCGAGCATGCGCGGCGAATGGGGGTGGCCCGCGTCCTGCAGCACACGGGAAACGCGCTGCACGCCCTCGGGCAGCGAATGGAGTTCAGCGCCGCACATCGTTCAACCCGCCCGTTTGATGCGCAGGGCCTTCGAGGCGCGCGAGTTCGGCTCGCGCCCCAGCGCCTCGCTGATGTACACGCCGGCGTCGATCAGCTTGTCCAGGTCGATGCCGGTCTCGATGCCCATGCCGTGCAGCATGTAGACCACATCTTCCGTGGCCACGTTGCCCGTCGCGCCCTTGGCGTAGGGACAGCCGCCCAGCCCGGCGGAGGACGACTGGAAGTTCCAGACCCCCAGCTCCAGCGAGGCCAGCGTGTTGACCAGCGCCTGGCCGTAGGTGTCGTGGAAGTGGCCCGAGATGTGGTCCACGTTGAAATGCGCCAGCGTGGCCTCGATGGCGGCCTTCACCTTGCGCGGCGTGCCCACGCCGATGGTGTCGGCCACGTCCACGCGCTGCACGCCGATGTCCTTCATCAGCTTTGCCAGCATGCCCACGCGCTCGGGTGCGACCTCGCCTTCGTAGGGGCAGCCCACGGTGCACGACATGGCGCCGCGCACATCGATGCCCTTCTCGCGCGCCGCGGCCACCACGGGCGCGAAGCGCTCGATGCTCTCGGCAATGGAGCAGTTGATGTTCTTCTGGCTGAAGGCCTCGCTCGCGGCGCCGAACACCACGATCTCGTCGGGCCACTCCTCGCGCGGCGCGGCAATGGCGGCCTCGAAGCCCTTCATGTTGGGCGTGAGCACCGAGTAGCGCACGCCGGGCTTGCGTTTGATGCCGTGCATCACCTCGGCGTTGTCGGCCATCTGCGGCACCCACTTGGGGCTCACGAAGCTGGTGACCTCGATCTCCTTCAGGCCGGCGTCCTGCAGGCGGTGCACGAGGCCGATCTTGATTTCGGCGGAGACCGGTTGCTTCTCGTTCTGCAGTCCGTCGCGCGGACCGACGTCGATGATCTGGACCTTGGCGGGGAGTTTCATGGGATGTCTCTGGGTTCGCTGGAGAAAGAAAAGAGCGTCCGCCGATTGTCGGCCGTCTGCGTCTTGCATGCTCGGCCGCGCCCGCCGCAGGGGTTGCAATGCCTGCCAGCGGCGTTGCAGATCGCGCCAGCGCCGCGGTTCACGCCGTTTCGCGCTGCACGAAATCCGATGGCGGCTCGGCGGGCGCGGGCGCCTCCACCGCATCGAGGGCATCCACGCGCGCGCCGTCCGGCCCGCTGCGGGCCCACGCGACCAGCGCATCGACCGCAGCGGCCGGGCCCGAGGCCAGCGCCTCCACGCTGCCGTCGCGGCGGTTGCGCACCCAGCCGCACACGCCCAGGCGCCGCGCGGCCTGCACCATCGACCAGCGATAGCCCACGCCCTGCACCAGGCCGCGGACGACGAGATGGCGGGTGACGGCGGATGGATTCATGGCATGGGCAACATCAGTACGACTTGGGCAGGCCGAGCGCCTTTTCCGCGATGAAGTTCAGGATCATCTGCGGACTGACCGGCGCAATGCGCGGAATGTAGCTCTCGCGCAGCAGGCGCTCGACATGGTATTCCTTCGCATAGCCCATGCCGCCGAGCGTGAGAACCGCGTTCTGGCAGGCGTCGTGCGCCGCCTCGGCCGCCAGGTACTTGGCGGCGTTGGCCTCGATGCCGCAGGGCTCGCCCGCGTCGTACAGCGTGGCGGCCTTGAACACCATCAGGTCGGCCGCCTCGAGGTTGGCCCAGGCGCGCGCGAGCGGGTGCGCCACGCCCTGGTTCTGGCCGATCGGCCGGCCGAACACGACGCGCTCCTGCGCGTACTGCGCCGCGATGCGCAGCGCGGCGCGGCCGATGCCGATGGCCTCGGCCGCAATCAATATGCGCTCGGGGTTGAGCCCGTGCAGGATGTATTCGAAGCCGCGCCCTTCCTCGCCTATGCGGTCTTCCTCCGGCACTTCGAGCCCGTCGATGAAGAGCATGTTCGAATCGACCGCCGCGCGGCCGAGCTTGTGGATCTCGCGCACCTCGACCTTGGCGCGGTCCAGCGGCGTGTAGAACAGCGTGAGCCCCTGCGTGGGCTTCTTCACCTGATCGAGCGGCGTGGTGCGCGTGAGGATCAGCATGCGGTCGGCCACCTGCGCGGTCGATATCCATATCTTGCGGCCATGCAGCAGATAGCTGCCGTTCGGCTGGCGCACCGCCTGCGTCTTGAGGCGGGTGGTGTCGAGCCCCGCGTCGGGCTCGGTCACGGCGAAGCAGGCCTTCTCGGTGCCCGCGATCAGCGGCGGCAGGAAACGCTGGCGCTGTGCCTCGCTGCCGAACACCACCACCGGGTTGAGCCCGAAGATGTTCATGTGCACCGACGAAGCGCCCGACATGCCCGCGCCCGACGCGCTGATGGCGCACATCATCAGCGCCGCCTCGGTGATGCCCAGGCCCGCGCCGCCCTGCGCCTCGGGCATCGCGATGCCGAGCCAGCCGCTGTCGGCCACGGCGCGGTGGAACTCGTGCGGGAATGCGGCGCGGTCGTCGTGGTCGCGCCAGTAGTCGGCGGGGAAGTCTTCGCACAGCCGCTCGATGGCGGCCACCAGCGAGCGCTGGTCTTCATTGAGGGAGAAGTTCATTCGTCGTTGTCCTTGGGTGGAGCCGGCTGCAGCGTGACGCCGCGCGCGAGCAGGTGGTCGATGGCTTCATCGCCATAGCCCGCTTCGCGCAGCAGCTCGACGCTCTGCTCGCCGATGCGCGGCGCCATGCGGCGGATGCCCGCGGGCGTGGCGCTGTAGCGTCCGACCGGCGCGAGCGTGCGGATGCGGCCTTCGCTCGGATGATCGAACTCGGGAAAGAAATCGACCGCGCGCAGGTGCGGATCGTCGATCAGGCTCTCGGTGCTGTGCAGGCGCGCGACGGGAATGTCGGCCGCTTCCAGCGCCGCCATCCATTCGTCGCTGCCGCGCGTGGCCATCACCTCGGCCACGAACGCATAGACCGCGCCGATGTTCGCGGCGCGCGCCGTGTGCGTGCCGAACATCGGCGAGGCGCGCAGCTCGGGCCGGCCGATCAGGTCGAAGAAGGCCTGCCAGTGCTTGTCGTTGTAGATCAGCACGCTCAGGTAGCCGTCGGCCGTGGCGTAGGGCTTGCGGTGCGCAGCGAGCAGGCGCGCATAGCCGGTGGGACCGAGCGGCGGCTCGAAGCTGTGGCCGCCCAGGTGGTCGCCCATCACGAACTGCGAGAGCGCCTCGAACATCGGCACCTCGACCGCCTGGCCGCGGCCCGTGCGCTGCGCGTGCAGCACGGCCGCGAGCAGCGCGATGGCGGCCTGCAGCCCCACGGCACGGTCGGCCAGCGTGACGGGCGCGTAGCGCGGTGCACCGCCGCTTTGCTGCGCGAACAGCGAGGCGACGCCGGCCGCGCCCTGGATCAGGTCGTCGTAGGCGGGCTTGCCGGCATAGGGGCCCTCTTCGCCATAGCCGAAGGCGCCGAGGTAGACGATCTTCGGATTGGCCGCGGCCACGGCCTCGTAGCCGAGCCCGAGCCGCGCCATCGCCTGCGGGCGCGTGTTGTAGATCAGCGCATCGCAGCCCGCCGCGAGCCTGAGGCACGCCTCGCGTCCTTCTGGCTGCTTGAGGTCGAGCACGATCGAGCGCTTGTTGCGGTTCAGGTGCAGCGACATCGCGCCCATGCCGGCATGGCGCATCGGGCCGACCGCGCGCAAGTTGTCGCCTGACGGTGGTTCGACCTTGATGATGTCGGCGCCAAGGTCGCCGAGCGTCTGCGTGGCGTAGGGGCCCATCACCACGGCCGTGAGGTCGAGGATGCGGATGCCGTCGAGTGGTCCAGCGGAGCTCATTCGGGCTGGATGCCGGCAGCCTGGATCAGCTTCTTCCACTTGGCCAGTTCCGAAACGGTGAACGCCCCCAGCTCTTCCGGCGTGCTGCCGAAGGCATCGAAGCCCAGCTTCGCCACGCGCTCGCGGAAGGCCGTGCCGTTCGCCATCTCCGACAGCACCTTGTTGAGCTTCAGCACCACATCGCGCGGCGTGCCGGCCGGCGCGAACACGCCGTTCCACGAGGTGATGTCGAAGCCCTTGAGCTCGGGCGTCTCGGCCAGCGGCGGCAGTTCCGGAAACAGCTTGGTGCGCTCCTGCGTGGTCACGGCAATCGCGCGCATCTTGCCGGCCTTCACCGTGGCGAGCCCCGCGGCCAGGTCGACCACCATCATCGACACCTGCCCGCCGATCAGGTCGGCAATGGCGGGCGGCGTGCTCTTGTAGGGCACGTGCAGCATCGGCACGCCGCTCATGCGCGAGAGCGTGGCGCCGCTCACGATGCCGGTGCTGTTGCCGCTCGCATAGGTCAGCTTGCCGGGGTGCGCGCGGCCCCAGGCCAGCAGTTCGGCCACGCTCCTCACCGGCAGCTCGTTGTTGACCACCAGCATGAACGGCAGGTTGCCCATGCGGCTCACGGGCGCGAAGTCCTTCACCGGGTCGTAGGGCAGCGACTTCATCAGGCTCGGATTGGCCGAGTGCGTGGTGTTGGTGGTCATGAAGAGCGTGTAGCCGTCGGGCGGCGCCTTGGCCACGAACTCGGCGGCGATCACGCCGTTGGCGCCCGCGCGGTTGTCGACGATGACCGAGGCCTTGAGCGCCTCGCCCAGCATCTGCGCCGTGATGCGCGCCACCGCGTCGGTGCCGCTGCCGGCCGCGAAGGGCACGATCAGCTTGATCGGCTGCTTCGGGTAGCCCTCCTGCGCAAAGGCCCAGGGCGCCGCGCCGGCCAGGCCCGCGGCGGCGCCGATGGAAATGAAACGGCGGCGGCTTGCCACCGCGACCGTGGTTGTCGCGTTCTTCATCGTCTGCATGGTTCTTGTCTCCGGGGGGTTGTCGTTCAGGGCCGGATCACGCGCTCCGGCGATTCCTCGTACGGCGGGCTGTAGATGACCAGCACGCGCACCGGCTCGTCGCTCACCACCGTGAAGGTGTGCATCGCATCGGCCGGAAAAAAGCAGCTGTCGCCCGGGTGCAGCTCCTGCCGCTGGCCGCCCACCTCGGCGACCGCGCGGCCTTCGAGCATGTAGCAGACCTGCTCGATGCCCGGGTGCGCATGGGGCAGCGCGCCCTTGCCCTTCTGGATGTGGCCGACCAGCACCTCGAGCTGCTTCGCGCCCACGGTCTCGGGGCCGATCAGCCGCTTGTTGAGCGTGCCGGTGTGGTTGGCCGGGTGGTAGCCGGCGATGTCGCTTTCGCGGACGAAGTAGCGTGAGGAGGTCATTGTTTCGATCAGCCTTTGTGTTCGATGGCCAGGCAGGCGGAGCGCAGCATGGCGGCCGCCTCGTCGATGCGCGGCTCGAGCCGGTAGCGCGGGCCCGCCACCGAAATGGCGTAGGCCTCGCCGCCGATGCGCAGCGGCCATGCAAGGCCGACGAGGTCGGGGATGCTTTCGCCGAGGTTGCCGTACCAGCCGCGCGCGGGCGAGCGTTCGAGCTCCTGCTCGATGGCCTCGGGCGTGGTCAGCGTGGCGTCGGTCAGCGGCGCCAGCGGCGTGGCGGCCAGCAGCTTGCGGCGCGCCTCGGGCGCGAGCGTGGAGAGCAGCGCGCGGCCCATCGAATTGGCGTAGGCCGGGCGCGTCTCGCCCGCTTCGGCGGAATAGCGGATGCTCTGCGGCGCGCTCAGCACTTCCAGGTAGACGACCGTGTTCGGGTCGCGGAACTTGCCGAACAGCACGGTCTCGCGCGCACCGTCGCGCAATTCCTCCAGCGCGGGCCGCACGCGGTCGAGCACCGGGTCGTGCGCCGCAATGACCTGCGCCATGGCCAGCAGCCGGCCGGTCGGGTAGTAGCCCTGGCGGCGGCCGGTTTCGTACATGTAGCCCTGCTCTTCGAGCGTGCGGATCAGCCCGAGGCAGCTGGACACCGGCATCTCGAGCAGGCGCGCCATCTCGGACAGCGCCAGCGGCTGCTTCTCCCGGGCAAAGAGCTCGACGATCTCGATCACGCGAAACGCTGTTTTCACAACCATGAAGAAATTTTCGCGTATGTGAAAAACAAAAGCCTCAGGGTTTGCCCCTGGCTGCGCCTCCTTTCAGCGTAATCGCCGGTAACGCATGCCGTCGTCAGTAGTTTGTCATCGGGCAGGCCCGACCCCGGGGCATGAAGCGTGGGTCGTGG
>NZ_BCUT01000010.1 GCF_001591365.1 Variovorax paradoxus NBRC 15149 | reverse complement strand
CCCCGGACCGGATCGACCACGCCGCTGACCGGCAGGCCCTGTTCCATCGCGCGGATCTTTCCGGCGATCTGCGCGATGGACTCCTCGCGCAGCGTGCGCGCCGAGCCGTGCGGCGTGACGGTGATCTTCGGGTGGCGCCAGAAGGCGTGGTCGGCGGGCAGCGGCTCGACCTGGAACACGTCGAGCGTGGCGCCGGCCAGCTGGCCTGCATCGAGCATCGGGATCAGGTCGCCTTCCACCAGGTGCGCGCCGCGCGCGATGTTGATGAGATAGCCGCCCGGCCGCAGCTTGCCGAGCGTCTCGCGGTTGAGGATGCCGCGCGTGGCCTCGGTCAGCGGCAGCAGGTTGACCAGCACGCGCGTGGACGACAGGAACTCGCCCAACTGCCCCTCGCCGCTGAACACCTGCACGCCCTCGATGGCTTTGGGCGAACGGCTCCAGCCCAGCACCGGAAACTCGAACTGCGCCACGGCCCTGGCCACGCGCTCGCCGAGCACGCCCAGGCCCATGATGCCGACCGGAAAGTCGCGCCGCAGCCGCGGCTTGCGGTAGCTCCAGCGGCCTTCGCGCGCATCGGCCTCGTAGACATCGAACTCGCGGAAGTGCCGGATCAGCGTGTGGCACACGTACTCGGCCATCTGCACCGACATGCCGGCGTCGTCGAGCCGCACGATGCGCGTCTGCGGCGGGACTTTCAGCTTGAGCAGCGCATCGACACCCGCGCCGATGTTGAACAGGCCGCGCAGCCCGGGCTGCTCGTCGAGCAGCTGCTGGGGCGGCGCCCACACCACCGCGTGGTCGGCCTGGGCGGCACCCGGCTTCCAGGTCTCGATCTGCGCATCGGGCAGCTCGGCCCGGAGGCCTTCGATCCAGGGTTCGGGGCGGTTGTCGGTCAGGGAAACGATGATTTTCATGAGCCGGATCTTAGGGGCCCGGGCCCATGAACCGAACCGGCGGCTTGTGGCGCCCGGGGCCTTCTTCTATGCTCGTGCGCGACCATCCAGAACATCGACACCACACCCGGAGACCGAAGCATGATCAAAGTCAGCGTGATGTACCCCTACACCGAAGGCGCGCGGTTCGACCACGCCTACTACCGCGACAAGCACATGCCGCTCCTGAAGGCACGCATGGGCGATGCCTGCAGGTCGTACACCATCGACAAGGGACTGGCGGGCGGCGCGCCCGGCATGCCGCCGACCTACGTCGGCATGTGCCACGTGTTCTGCGACTCGGCCGACGCCTTCCAGGCGGCGTTCGGCCCGCATGCCAAGGAGATCCTGGGCGACATCAAGAACTACACCGACATCGCGCCGGTGATGCAGATCAGCGAAGTGGTGGTGGGTTAAACCGCCGCCGCAGCCATCCGCAACAGCTCGTCGCCCTCGGCCACCTGCTCGCCGGGCGAGAACATCAGTTCTTCCACCGTGCCGTCGGCCGGCGCCGCGATGGTGTGCTCCATCTTCATGGCCTCCATCACCGCGAGCGGCTGGCCGCGGCTGACCTTGTCGCCGGCCTTGACCGCGAAGGACACGACCTTGCCGGGCATCGGCGCGGTGAGGCGGCCGGCTTCTGCATGGGTGTCGCCGGCATGGGCCAGGCGGTCGATGGCGGTGATCTTCGTGGCGCCCTTCGACGCGAACACATGGGCCGTGGCGCCGTCCAGGTGCACGTCCACGGTCTGCCGCATACCGGCAAACTCGACCTCGAACTCGCCCGTCGGGAACTGGCCCACGACCAGCGGGCCTTCAACGCCGCCGGCTTCGAGCCACAGGCTGCCGTCGCGCCTGTAGCTCAGCACGGCCGTCTGCTCGGCACCACGGAATTCGAAGTCGAAGTGGCGCCGGTACTCGCCATGCGAGCGCCAGCCGTCGCGCCGCTCGAAAGGATAGTGCGCGCCCACCGGCCGCTCGGTGACCAGCGTGCGCGTGATGGCGGCGGCCGCGGCCAGCGGCAGGCCCAGCGCCTCGCGGTCGAACAGCACGGCGCGCTCGCGCTCGATCAGCGCGGTGTCGAGGTTGGCCTTGGCGAACGACTCGGTCGCGAGAATGCCGCGCAGGAACTGAACATTGGTCGACACACCGACGATCTGCACCTGCGCCAGCGCCGCATCGAGCCGCGCCAGCGCTTCGTCGCGCGTGCTGCCGTGCACGATCAGCTTGGCGATCATCGAGTCGTAGAACGGAGAGATCTCGCCGGCCTCGCGCACGCCGTCGTCGATGCGCACGCGGCTGCGCTGGAAGGCCGTCGCCTGCGGCTTGCGGTAGACGCGCAAGCTGCCTGTCGCAGGCAGGAAGTTGTTGTCGGGGTTCTCGGCGCAGATGCGCGCCTCGATCGCGTGGCCGTGGATCTGCAGCTCCTGCTGCTTTGCGGGCAGCGCCTCGCCCGAGGCCACGCGCAGTTGCCATTCGACGAGGTCGAGGCCGGTGATGGCTTCGGTCACCGGATGCTCCACCTGCAGGCGGGTATTCATCTCCATGAAGAAGAAATTCATCTCGCCGCCTTCGCGCTGCTCGACGATGAATTCCACCGTGCCGGCGCCGACGTAGTTCACCGCACGCGCTG
Organism: Variovorax paradoxus NBRC 15149; assembly: GCF_001591365.1. Lineage (GTDB taxonomy): Bacteria > Pseudomonadota > Gammaproteobacteria > Burkholderiales > Burkholderiaceae_C > Variovorax > Variovorax paradoxus. The sequence continues at coordinate 57,677 of NZ_BCUT01000010.1, read as the reverse complement.
CCGCCACGGCCGCCTCGCCCATCTGCTTGCGCATCGCCTCGGTCATGCCGGGCGCGGGCGCCTCTTCCAGCACCTTCTGGTGCCGCCGCTGCACCGAGCAGTCGCGCTCGAACAGGTAGACATAGTTGCCGTGCGTGTCGCCGAACACCTGGATCTCGATGTGGCGCGGGCGCTGCACGTACTTCTCGATCAGCACCGCGTCGTCGCCAAAGCTGTTGATCGCCTCGCGCTGGCACGAGGCGAGCGCCGCCGCAAAGTCTTCGGCCCGGTCGACCGCGCGCATGCCCTTGCCGCCGCCGCCCGCGCTGGCCTTGATGAGCACGGGGTAGCCGATGCGGTCGGCCTCGCGTTGCAGCAGCTGCGGGTCCTGGTCGTGGCCGTGGTAGCCGGGCACCAGCGGCACGCCGGCTTTTTCCATCAGCTGCTTCGACTCGGCCTTCAGGCCCATCGCCTTGATGGCCGAAGGCGGCGGGCCGATGAAGACCAGGCCCGCATCGGCGCAGGCCTGTGCGAACTCCTCGTTCTCGCTCAGGAAGCCGTAGCCGGGATGCACGGCTTCGGCGCCCGTGGCCTTGGCGGCTTCGAGGATCTTTTCCCAGCGCAGGTAGCTGTCTTTCGGTGCGCTGCCGCCAAGGTGCACCGACTCGTCGCAGGCGCGCACGTGGTTGGCATGCGCGTCGGCATCGGAGTACACGGCCACGGTGCGAATCGCCATGCGGCGGGCAGTGGCCGCGACACGGCAGGCAATCTCGCCTCGGTTGGCAATGAGGATCTTCTTAAACATTCGGAGTGTCTCCCGGAGGATTCTTTTTCAGTTGGAATGCAGGCGTGACGCCCGGATCGGGCCGCCCGCTGAAGATGCGGGCCACGCGAGTGAACAGCGCCTTGAGAAAGCGCCAGCTCTTGCGGATGAGCCAGACGCTGAGCACCAGCACCAGGACGAACAGCACCAGGAAGACCAGCGGATGCGCCACCGCGAGCCACAGCCCGGTTGGCACCATCGTGTCCTCGACCAGCGACGCGCCCACGTTCGAGAACGGCTCGGGCGATGTGTTGATGGCTGCGCGCGTCGTGGCCTTGGCCGCATGCGCGGTGGCCGCGAAGCCGCCGCCCACGAGCGCGGCCACGATGGCCATCGCGCCATGGTCGGCACCAAACACGCTGGCCGCGAGCGCCGCGCCGGCGGGAATGCGGATGGCCGTGTGCACCACGTCCCACAGCGAATCGAGGCCCGGGATCTTGTCGGCGAAGAACTCGATGAACACCATGAAGCCGCTGGCCGCGATGACCACCGGATGCGCCAGCAGCTGCAGCCCGCTGGGCAGCGGCACCCAGCCGAAGTAGCCGGCCAGCCCGGTCAGCAGCACGACCAGGTACAGCCGCACGCCGCTGGCCCAGCCGATGGCCGCGGCCAGTGCGAGCAGCTGGGGCATGTCGAGCGCATTCATTGCCTGGCGCTCAGTGGCCCAGCCATGACGGCTTGCGCTTCTGCAGGAAGGCCTGCACGCCCTCGCGGCCTTCGTCGCTTGCGCGGATGTCGGCAATGCCTTCGACGGTCTTGGCGATCAGCGCGTCGTCGATCTCGCGGCCGTCCACGTCGGCGATCAATTGTTTGCAGGCCCGCACGGCGGCGGGGCTGGCACTGGTGAGCGCCTTCAGGAGCTCGTCGACCTTGGCATCGAGCGCATCGGCCGCGACCACTTCATGCACGAAGCCGATGCGGTGCGCCTCGGCCGCGGTGAAGCGTTCGGCCGTGAGAAAGTAGCGCTGCGATGCGCGCGTGCCCATGGCGCGCAGCACGTACGGGCTGATGGTCGCAGGCACGAGGCCGATCTTGACTTCGCTCAGGCAATACCACGCGGTGTCCACGCTCACGGCCATGTCGCAGGCCGCGACCAGGCCCATGCCGCCCGCGTACACATCGCCCTGCACGCGCGCGATGGTGGGCTTGGGGCATTCGGCAATGGTGCGCAGCATGGCGGCCAGCTTGCCCGCGTCGGCGATGTTCTCGTCGCGCGTGTAGTCGGCCATGCGGCGCATCCAGTTGAGATTCGCGCCCGCGCAGAAGGCGGGGCCGTTGGCACCGAGCACGATGGCTTTGACCTGCGGCGCAGCGCCGGCGTCGGTGAAGGCCTGCGTGAGTTCGGCGATGACCACGTCGTCGAAGGCATTGCGCGCGTCGGGCTGGTCGAGCCAGATGCGTGCGATGGTGTCGTGGGTTTCGAGTTTCAGTTTGGTGAAGGTCATGTCAGTGATCCTTGGGGCGGTGCGCGTTTGTTCGGGGCCTTTGTTCAGGGCGTGTGCACAGGCCACCGGGTACTCCCCTCCGCGAATGTCCCCCGCCTTCGGCTCCTCCTTTATTTCGCTGCGGGGAGCACCCGATGCCCTGTGCACCAGGGCACGCTGCTGGTGTACCGCCGATCAACGACTGCTCTGTACAACGCTCCCGCTGATGGGGTGCCTTGCGCAGCGAAATCAAGGAGGAGGCCGCAGGCCGGGGGACATTCGCGGAGCAAGGTACCCCGTCGGCGGGAGCGCACCCCGGAACGCGATGCCTGTATCGACCCCAAGCGCAAGAAGGCTGTGCCACGGCTACATCCGGAAGATGCCGAATTTCGGCTCGGGAATCGGCGCATTGCGCGACGCAGCCAAACCGAGTGCAAGCACCCGCCGCGTGTCGGCCGGATCGATGATCCCGTCGTCCCACAGCCGCGCCGTTGCGTAGTAGGGGTGGCCCTGGTCTTCGTACTGCTGGCGGATCGGCGCCTTGAAGGCTTCTTCCTCTTCCTTGCTCCAGCTGCCGCCCTTCAATTCGATGCCGTCGCGCTTCACCGTGGCCAGCACGCTCGCGGCCTGCTCGCCGCCCATCACGCTGATGCGCGCGTTGGGCCACATCCAGAGGAAGCGCGGGCTGTAGGCGCGGCCGCACATCCCGTAGTTGCCGGCGCCGAAGCTGCCGCCGATGATGATGGTGAACTTGGGCACGTTGGCCGTGGCCACGGCCGTCACCATCTTGGCGCCGTGGCGCGCGATGCCCTCGTTCTCGTACTTGCGGCCCACCATGAAGCCCGTGATGTTCTGCAGGAACACCAGTGGCGTCTTGCGATGGCAGCACAGCTCGATGAAGTGCGCGCCCTTCTGCGCCGATTCGGAAAACAGGATGCCGTTGTTGGCGATGATGCCCACCGGCATGCCCTCGATCTCGGCAAAGCCGCAGACCAGCGTGGCACCGAAGCGCGCCTTGAACTCGTGGAACTCGCTGCCGTCGACGATGCGCGCGATGATCTCGCGCACATCGAAGGGCTTGCGCGTGTCGGTCGGGATCACGCCGTAGAGCTCTTCGCGCGGGAACTCGGGTGGGCGCACCTCGGCCTTTGCGGTGTCCTGGGCCGAGGCCGCGTTCGCATTGAGATTGGCCACGGCCGAACGTGCGAGCGCCAGCGCATGCAGGTCGTTCTGCGCCAGGTGGTCGACCACGCCCGACAAGCGCGTGTGCACGTCGCCGCCGCCCAGGTCCTCGGCCGTGACGATCTCGCCGGTCGCGGCCTTCACGAGCGGCGGGCCGCCCAGGAAGATGGTGCCCTGGTTCTTCACGATGATCGACTCGTCGCTCATCGCCGGCACATACGCGCCGCCCGCCGTGCACGAGCCCATGACCACCGCGATCTGCGCGATGCCCTGGGCGCTCATGTTGGCCTGGTTGTAGAAGATGCGGCCGAAGTGGTCGCGGTCGGGAAACACCTCGTCCTGGTTCGGCAGGTTGGCGCCGCCCGAGTCGACCAGGTAGATGCAGGGCAGGCGGTTCTGCTCGGCGATCTCCTGCGCGCGCAGGTGCTTCTTGACCGTCATCGGGTAATAGGTGCCGCCCTTCACCGTCGCATCGTTGCAGACGATCATGCAGTCGACGCCGTTCACGCGGCCGATGCCCGCGATGAGGCCCGCGCCGGGTGCCGACTCCGCACCCTTGGCATCGAGGTACATCGCATGCGCGGCCAGCGGCGCAATCTCGAGAAAGGGCGTGCCGGGGTCGAGCAGCTCGGCCACGCGGTCGCGCGGCAGCAGCTTGCCGCGGGCCGTGTGCTTGGCGCGCGCGGCCTCGCCGCCGCCCTGCTCCACTTTCGCGAACTGCTTGTGCAGGTCGTCGACCAGCGCGCGCATGGCTGCTGCATTGGCCTGGAAGTCGGCCGAGCGGGCGTTGAGTTTGGTTTCGATCTTGCTCATGCTGTCTTTTCTTGTTCGAGGCCCAGTTGCTCGGCCATCGCTTCGCGGATCTTGAATTTCTGGATCTTGCCGGTCACCGTCATCGGAAACTCGGTGACGAAGCGGATGTACTTCGGCACCTTGTAGTGCGCGATCTGGCCCTTGCAGAAGTCGCGGATCTCGTCTTCGGTCGCGGCCTGGCCGGGCTTGGCGATGATCCAGGCGCACAGCTCCTCGCCGTACTTCCGGTCGGGCAGGCCGACCACCTGCACGTCCTGCACCTTCGGGTGGCGGTACAGGAATTCCTCGATCTCGCGCGGGTAGATGTTCTCGCCGCCGCGGATCACGAGGTCCTTGATGCGGCCGACGATATTCACGTAGCCCTCGGCGTCCATGGTGGCCAGGTCGCCGGTGTGCATCCAGTGCTCGGTATCGATGGCTTCGCGGGTCTTGGGCTCGTCTTCCCAGTAGCCGTGCATCACCGAGTAGCCGCGCGTGCAGAACTCGCCGGAGCTGCCGCGCGGCACGATGGCCCCGGTCTCGGGGTCGATGATCTTGATCTCCAGGTGCGGCTGCACCGTGCCCACGGTGGACACGCGCTTGTCCAGCGGCGTATCGGTGCTGCTCTGGCAGCTCACGGGGCTGGTCTCGGTCATGCCGTAGGCGATGGTGATTTCGCCCAGGTGCATCTCGTTCACCACGCGCTTCATCACCTCGGTCGGGCACGGCGAGCCGGCCATGATGCCGGTGCGCAGCGTGGACAGGTCGAACTCCTTGAAGCGCGGATGGTCGAGCTCGGCAATGAACATGGTGGGCACGCCGTGCAGGCCGGTGCATTTTTCGGCCTGCACGGTCTCGAGCACCGTGAGCGGATCGAAGCCGTCGTTCGGATACACGATGGCCGAGCCATGCGTGAGGCAGGCCAGGTTGCCGAGCACCATGCCGAAGCAGTGGTAGAGCGGCACCGGAATGCACAGCCTGTCGGCCGGCGTGAGCTTCATGCATTCGCCGATGAAGAAGCCGTTGTTGAGGATGTTGCGGTGCGTGAGCGTCGCGCCCTTGGGAAAGCCCGTGGTGCCGCTCGTGAACTGGATGTTGATCGGGTCGGTGGCCTTGAGCGTCTTTTGCGTGGCGGCCACGCGCGGGTCGGCCGCATCGCCGCTTGCGAGCAGCTCGCTGAAGCGCTGCATGCCGGGCTCCTGCACATCGGCCGCGGCCTTGCCGTCGATCCAGAAGGTGTGGCGCAGCTGCGGCAGGCGCTGGGGGCCGAGCTCGCGCAGCATGCCCAGGTAGTCGCTGGTCTTGAACTGCGCCATCGTCACCAGCGCCTTGCAGCCGACCTTGTTGAGCGCGTATTCGAGCTCGGAGGTGCGGTAGGCCGGGTTGATGTTGACGAGGATCAGCCCGGCCTTGGCGGTCGCGATCTGCATCAGCACCCAGGGCGCGTTGTTGTGCGACCAGATGCCCACGCGGTCGCCGGGTGCGAGCCCCAGCTTCAGCAATGCGCTGGCCAGCTTGTTGGACTCGGCCTGCAGCTCGCGGTAGGTGAAGCGCTTGCCTTCGTGGCGGCTGACGAGCGCCTCGCGGTCGGGCTGCTTCGCGGCCATGCCGTCGAAGAAGTCGCCGATGGTTTGTTCGATGAGGGGGACGTTGGTGGCGCCTTGCGCCAGGCTCTGCGTCAGTGGCATCGTCTTGTCTCCTTGTCTTGCTCCCTCTCCCCCTGGGAGAGGGTTGGGGTGAGGGCGCTCGGCCCTCGATGAGGCATGGCGCTCGACTCGATCGCTGCTGCCCTCACCCCGGCCCTCTCCCAGGGGGAGAGGGAGGAAGAAGGGGCGGCGCGCGTCATCCTAGGCGGTTTCAGCAAACAGCTCGCGCCCGATCAGCATGCGGCGGATCTCGCTCGTGCCCGCACCGATCTCGTACAGCTTGGCGTCGCGCCACAGCCGCTCGACCGGAAAGTCCTTCGTGTAGCCCACGCCGCCCAGCGCCTGGATCGCCTCGCCGGCCATCCATGTCGCTTTCTCGGCCGAATAGAGAATGGCGCCGGCCGCGTCCTTGCGGAAGGTGCGCGCGTGGTCGTTGCGGTCGCAGGCCTTGCCCACCGCGTACACATAAGCGCGCGTGGCCTGCCAGGTCGAGTACATGTCGGCGAGCTTGCCCTGCATCAGCTGGAACTCGCCGATGCTCTGGCCGAACTGCTTGCGCTCGTGGATGAAGGGCAGCACCGCGTCCATGCAGGCCGCCATGATGCCCAGCGGCCCGCCCGACAGCACCGCGCGCTCGTAGTCGAGACCGCTCATCAGCACCTTGGCGCCCATGCCTTCGCCGCCGAGCACGTTCTCTTCGGGCACTTCGCAGTTGTCGAAGAACAGCGGGTAGGTGTTGGAGCCGCGCATGCCGAGCTTGTCGAGCTTGGTGCCGGCCGAGAAGCCCTTGAAGCCCTTCTCGACGATGAAGGCCGTCATGCCGCGCGCGCCCATCTCGGGTTCGGTCTTGGCGTAGATCACGAGCGTGTCGGCGTCGCCGCCGTTGGTGATCCACATCTTGCCGCCGTTGAGCACGTAGCAGCCGTTCTTCTTCTCGGCCTTGAGCTTCATGCTCACCACGTCGGAGCCGGCGTTGGGCTCGCTCATGGCCAGCGCGCCCACGTGCTCGCCGCTCACGAGCCTGGGCAGGTATTTCTTCTTCTGCGCATCGCTGCCGTTGCGGTGGATCTGGTTGACGCACAGGTTGGAGTGCGCGCCGTACGAGAGGCCGACCGAGGCCGAGGCGCGCGACACCTCTTCCATCGCCACGATGTGGGCGAGGTAGCCCAGCTCGGTGCCGCCGAACTCTTCCTTCACCGTCATGCCGTGCAGGCCGAGCTCGCCGAGCTTCTGCCACAGGTCGTGCGGGAACAGGTTGTCGCGGTCGATGTCGGCGGCGCGCGGGGCGATCTCGTTCGCGGCAAAGTCCTGGATCGCGCTGCGCAGCGAGTCGATGGTCTCGCCCAGGTCGAAGTTCAGGCCGGGATCGTGCATGTGTGTTGTCTCCTCTGAGGGGTCGGCGCGCAGGCAGGCTGTCCCACGCGGATGGGCGCTTGGAAGAATGCAGCTTACGCCTCGCCGCGCCGCAATTGGCGCCACAATGGTTGCAAATTGCGCCACGCCGGAACCACCTGACCATGTCGTCCCCGTCCTTCCTCCGACCCGCCCGCGCCGTCACGCCGATGGCTTTCGTGAGAGCTATCGTGCAGGGCTACGAGCGCTACGGCGTCGATCCGTCCGCGGCGCTGCAAGCGGCACAGATCACGCCGCGCGAGCTGGCCCGGCCGGGCGCGCGGGTGACGGCCGCGCAGTTCGAGGCGCTGTCGGGCCATGCGATGCAGGAGCTGGACGACGAGGCGCTCGGCTGGTTCTCGCGGCGCCTGCCCTGGGGCAGCTACGGCATGCTGTGCCGCGCCTCGCTGACCTCGCCCGACCTGGGCGTGGCCATCAAGCGCTGGTGCCGCCATCACCGCCTGCTGACCGAGGACATCACGCTGGCGCTGGAGGTGTCGGGCGGCGTGGCCACGCTGCGCATCGCCGAGCACCACCCGCTGGACGAGGCCTTCCGCGAGTTCTGCCTGGTGACGAGCCTGCGCTTCTTGCACGGGTACGTCTGCTGGGCCATCGATTCGCGCATCTCGCTGCGCGACGCGACCTTTCCCTTTGCAGCGCCGCCGCACCGCGACGCCTATCCGCTGATGTTCACGCCCGAGGTGCGCTTCGATGCGCCCGAGGCGAGCATCAGCTTCGACGAGCGCTACCTCGCGCTGCCGCTGCAGCGCGACGAGCGCGCGCTGCGCACCATGCTCAAGCGGGCGCTGCCGCTCACGGTGCTGCAGTACCGGCGCGACCGGCTGCTGGGCCAGCGCGTGCGCGAGCTGCTGCGTTCGCGCGCCGCCGAGGCCACGACGGCGGAGGCGCTGGCCACGCTGCTCAACGTGTCGAGCCGCACGCTGCACCGGCAGTTGCATGAAGAAGGCACGTCACTGCAGACGCTGAAGAACGAAGTGCGCCACGAGATGGCGGTGGAGCAGTTGCGCCGCACCAGCCGGCCGATCAAGCAGGTGGCGCTGGCCGTGGGCTTTCGCAACGAGAAGAGCTTTTCGCGTGCGTTCCTGCAATGGACGGGACATGCGCCGCGGGACTTTCGGCTGCGGGGGTTGTGACGCCTTTGTTCGGGGCGGGTGCCCTGTCCAACGCTCCCGTCGATGGGGTGCCTTGCGCAGCGAAATAAAGGAGGAGGCCGCAGGCCGGGGGACATTCGCGGAGCAAGGTACCCCGTCGGCGGGAGCGCGCCCTGAATCAGCGGCGCCCTGAACAAAGGCACTTACGAAGCTCAGCCCGGCTGTGCAATCAACGCCAGCGCGTCGGCGATGGACTGGCTGTCTTCGGGACGCACCAGCTTCGCGACCTGCTGGCCGTCGCGCATGAACACCAGCGTGGGCCACAGCCGCACGTTGAACGAGCGGCCCAGCGGTCGTCCGCTGCCGTCCTCGACCTTGATGCGCGGAATCTCCGGGTACTTGGCAAAGGCCTCGGCGATATGAGGTTGGGCGGCCTTGCAGATGCCGCACCAGTTGGTGCCGAACTCGACCACCGCCGGGCCCTTCAGGGCATCGATCTCGGCGCGGTCGGGCTGCTCGGTCTTGTATTCGGAAGTCATGGGATCCGGCTCCTTGTGGACTGGCTTGCTTGATGCCATTGCAGCAGAAACGCCGCGGGCTTGCTCGCGGCAGGGGCTTGGTTTTTCCGAGCCCGTTTTTCAGGCCGGCTGCAGGCCGTGCGAAGCGAGCAGCGCGGGCAGTTCCCGCATGTCGCTGAACACCTGCAGCGCGCCGACGCTGCGCAGCGCCTCGGGGCCGCTGTGGCCCGATTCGCCGGTGCTGTAGCCGAACACCGTGGCACCCGCAGCCACGCCGGCCATCGCGCCCGTGACGGTGTCCTCGACCACCGCGCAGCGTTTCGGATCGACACCCAGCGCCTCGGCAGCGGCCAAGTAAACGTCGGGGTAGGGCTTGGAGCGCGGCATCTCGTGGCCGCTGAAGATGCGGCCTTCGAAACACTCGAGCAGGCCGACCTTCGCCAGTTGCAGCTCGACCTTGTGGCGGTCGGCGCCCGAGGCGCAGGCGATGCGGCCCCGGAGCCGCGCATGGACTTCGCGGATGGCCGCGGGGGCGTGCGCAATGGCCAAGAGGTCGCGCTCGAGCGCTTCGTTGCGGCGGGCCCTGAAGGCCTTGAGCCAGTCTTCGGTGATCCTGACGCCGGTCTTCGATTCGATGAGCGCGGTTTCGTCCTTCACGGCCTTGCCGGTGAAGGTGTTCATCGACTCTTCGGTGGTCAGGTGCCAGCCGAGTTCGCCGAGCATCTCGGCGAGCACGCGGTTGGTGATGGGTTCGGAATCGACGAGGACGCCGTCGCAGTCGAAAAGGACGGCGTCGAAGGGGAGTGGGGTCATTGCGCGGAGGGGTTCGGGGGAATTCCCCCATGGTAGCAATGACCCCGGCCGGGCTCAGGACGCGGGCTGGATCGGGATGTAGATCTCGCCGCCGCCCGCCATGAACTCCCTGGACTTCTGCGCCATTCCTTCGGCCATGGCTTCCGCCTCGGCCACGCCCTTCTTCGCCGCGTACTCGCGCACTTCCTGCGTGATCTTCATCGAGCAGAACTTCGGTCCGCACATCGAGCAGAAATGCGCCACCTTGCTCGAATCCTTGGGCAGGGTCTCGTCATGGAATTCGCGCGCCGTGTCGGGATCCAGGCCCAGGTTGAACTGGTCCTGCCAGCGGAATTCGAAGCGCGCCTTGCTGAGCGCATCGTCGCGCGAGCGCGCGCCGGGGTGCCCCTTGGCCACGTCGGCCGCATGCGCGGCGATCTTGTAGGCAATGATTCCCTGCTTGACGTCGTCGCGGTCGGGCAGGCCCAGGTGCTCCTTGGGCGTCACGTAGCAGAGCATCGCGGTGCCGGCCCAGCCGATCATCGCGGCGCCGATGGCGCTGGAGATATGGTCGTAGCCCGGTGCGATGTCGATGGTCAACGGGCCGAGCGTGTAGAACGGCGCCTCGTGGCAGTGCTTGAGCTGCTCGTCCATGTTGGCCTGGATCATGTGCATCGGCACGTGGCCCGGGCCTTCGATCATGGTCTGCACGTCGTGCTTCCATGCGATCTGCGTGAGCTCGCCCAGCGTGCGCAGCTCGGCGAACTGCGCTTCGTCGTTGGCATCGGCGCCCGAGCCCGGGCGCAGGCCGTCGCCGAGCGAGAAGCTCACGTCGTAGGCTTTCATGATGTCGCAGATGTCCTCGAAGCGCTCGTAGAGAAAGCTCTCCTTGTGGTGCGCGATGCACCACTTGGCCATGATCGAGCCGCCGCGCGAGACGATGCCCGTCATGCGGTCGGCCGTCAGGTGGATGAACGGCAGCCGCACGCCGGCATGGATGGTGAAGTAGTCGATGCCCTGCTCGGCCTGCTCGATCAGCGTGTCGCGGAAGATCTCCCAGGTCAGGTCCTCGGCCACGCCGCCCACTTTCTCGAGCGCCTGGTAGATCGGCACGGTGCCGATGGGCACGGGACTGTTGCGCACGATCCAGTCGCGCGTGGTGTGGATGTTCTTGCCGGTGGAAAGGTCCATCACGTTGTCGGCGCCCCAGCGGATCGCCCACACGAGCTTTTCCACTTCTTCCTCGATGCTCGAGGTGACGGCCGAGTTGCCGATGTTGGCGTTGATCTTGACCTTGAAGTTGCGGCCGATGGCCATCGGCTCCACTTCAGGATGGTTGATGTTGGCCGGGATGATGGCGCGGCCGCGCGCCACCTCGTCGCGCACGAACTCGGGCGTGATGATGCGCGGAATGCTGGCGCCCATCGGGTTGCCGGCCACGCGCTTGGCGCGCTCCTCGTTGGCGAGGTATTCGGCCATCCACTCGCGCTTGCCGTTCTCGCGCAGCGCCACGTATTCCATCTCGGGTGTGACGATGCCGCGGCGCGCGTAGTGCATCTGCGTGACGTTGGCGCCCGCCTTGGCGCGGCGCGGCGTGCGCTGCAGCGCCGAGGCGCCGGCCCGCAGTTCGGCGAGGCGCTGGGCATCGTGGTCGTGCGCGTGCTTCAGGCCCTCGTCGAGCGCCTGGTGCGAGCGGCCTTCGTAGCTTTCGGTGTCGTTGCGCTCGGTGATCCAGGCGCCGCGCACGCCGGGCAGGCCGCGGCGCACGTCGATCTCGACCTTGGCATCGGTGTAGGGGCCCGAGGTGTCGTAGAGCGACACGGTCTCGCCGTTGGTCAGCAGCACGTCGCGCACCGGCACGTTGAGGTCGGGCCGGCTGCCCGGGATCAGGCACTTGTGCGATGCGGGAAAGGGCTCGCGCGTGAGCGAGAGCAGGGAGGTGAACTTGTCGGGGGCATTCATGCGGGGCACTCCTTGTTGAGGGAAAGGGTGCTCCGCAATCGCTCTGAGGACTTTGGGCCGCCACGTTGGTGGGTGGGTGGCGGGACCGGAGTCGGGGAGTGCAGCTCTTCTTACGCCGGTATGACCCGGATCAAGTTCGCGGGTCGGCACTTTGCCATCTCAGCACGCCACATGCGTGCACCCCGGAGCGGGGACTATTGTGCGGGCCATGGCCCGGTGCGTCAACCGGGGGTCTGCAGATCGCCTTCGAGGTAGAACCAGCGGTCGCCCTCGCGCACGAAGCGGCTGCGCTCGTGCAGGCGCGTGGCGGCGCCGGTGCTGCTGCGCTGGCGGGCGACGAATTCGACCTCGGCATGGTCGGCGTCCAACACCGAGCGCGAACGGATGTCCAGGCCCAGCCACTTCACGCCGGGTTCGAACTCGATCGACGCCGGCCGCGTCGACGCATGCCAGGTGGCAAGCAGGTAGGGGCCGCGTTCCAGCACGAAGGCGGTATAGCGCGAGCGCATCAGCGATTCGGCGTCGGGCGCGGGCGTGCCCTCGAAATCCTCGAGGTAGCGGCCGCAGCACAGGGCATAGCCGATGGGCTTGTCTCGGCGGTCCGTGCGGCCGCAGGGGCAAGGTCCGGTGGGGGGAACAGTGGCGCTCATGAAGGCCTCTATTGGAACATCCTCCGGGCCCTTCGACCGATGGGGCAAGCCCGAGCGTCCCCGGACATCCACTCTTGGCGCAGTGCTTGCTTGCCGCTAGCCTTGCTTGTGCACACGAAAGAGCGAGGTGGCGATGTACCTGACAGGCTCCGAACAGCGGGCGCTGCGCGGCGTTTTCACGCTGCTGGCGGAAGACCGAGGCGAAATCGACATCCGCGAGCGCCTCGGCCGGGCACTGCTCGACCTGCTGCACGCGGACCAGTTCGCCTCCTTCGTCTGGAATGCCGAAACTGGCCGGTTCGACGGCCGCGTGGCCTTGAACATGGACGCAGCCAACCTCGACCGCTATGGCGAATGGCACCAGCACCACGACCCGATCACCTTCGTGCTGCAGTCGCACCGCCGTGCAACCCGCGTCACCGACGTGATGCCGCAGCGCGAATTGATGCGCACCGAATTCTTCACCGACTTTCTCTCGCGCGACGGGCTGCACTGGGGCATGAACCTGCACGCTTTCCAGGGCAACCGCGCGCTGGGCGACCTGCGCGTCTGGCGGCGCAAGGGCCGCGGCGATTTCGGCGACCACGAGAAGGCGCTGCTCGACCTGATCGAGCCCGCCTTCATCGGTGCATTGCAGCGCGCACAGCGCACGGCGGCATTTGCGCCGATGCCCGCCGAAGCCCTCTGGCGTGCCTTGAGCGGACGCGAACAGGAGGTTGCGCGGGCCGTGTGCGAAGGCCTGACCGACAAGGAGATCGCGCGCCGGATGACGGTGAGCGTGCCGACGGTGCGCACCTATCTGCGGCGGATCTTCGACAAGCTCGGCATCGAGCGCCGTTCGGCGCTGGCCGGCCTGGCCCGGCGCTGATACGGCCGCAGGCGCCCTACTTCGCCTTCGGAGCGGGCAGGCGGCCCAGCACGTTCTCGACCGCGAGGCCCAGGGCGAGCAGCTGGCGATCGCTGCCGGACGGCCCGTCCAGTTCCAGTCCCACGGGCAGCCCGCTGGTCGCACCGAGGCCCGAGGGCAGTTGCACGCCTGGAATGCCGGCGTTGCTGCCGGGGTCGGTGTTCTGAATCAGCGCGCCGAAGTTCTCGGGGCTGCTGGCTTCGGGCGCGGCCACCGGCGCCACCCGCGGCACGGTCGGGAACACAAGCGCATCGAGCCGGTGCTGCGCGAAGGTGTCGCGGTAGAGCTTCTGCAATGCGGGCCGCGCCACGCGCATCGCGTTGTCGTAGGCCGGCTTCGCATCGACAGTGCCGTTCGGCGCGGGCAGCTTGCGCGGGATCACGAAGGCCTCGAAGGTGCCCTTGACGTCGGGGCTCGCGATGCCGGCCGTGAGCTGCGCGATGTCGATGCCGGTGCGGTACTTCGCGAGGTAGGCAACCATGTCGCCGTGTGCCTCGTAGAGCGCAACCGGAAAGCCGATGGCGCCATTGAGCTCCATGAGCTTGGGCATCTCCACGTCCACCAGCATGACGCCCGCCGCGCGCAGCTTGCCGAGCGCCGCGTCAGTGGCGGCGCGCGTGTCGGCGTCGAGATTCGCATAGAAGGCCGGCACCACGCCCAGGCGCACGCGCTTCAGATCGGCTGGCTTCAGCGGCGCGCCGCCCGCAATCACGCGATCGAGCAGCGCGACGTCGGCCATCGACTGCGCCATCGGCCCCGCGGTGTCGCGCGTGTGCGAGATCGGCGCGATGCCCTGCTGCGAATAGCGCCCCATGGTCGGGCGCAGCGAAGCGCAGCCGTTGAACGCGCACGGAATGCGCACCGAGCCGCCCGTGTCGGTGCCCAGCGCCGCCGGCGCCATGCGCGCACCGAGCGCCGCACCGTTGCCCGAGGACGACCCGCCCGCCACGCGGGTCGCGTCGTAGGCATTGCGCACGCCCACCTCGGGGCCGGTCTGGAACGCGGGGTTGTAGCCCGTGACGCCGAAGGCCAGCTCGTGCATGTTCGTCTTGCCCAGAATGACGGCGCCCGCGGCGCGCAGCTTCGCGACCACGGGCGCATCAGCCCTGGGCACAAAGCCCTTGAGCGCCGGCGAGCCGGCCGTGGCGGGCAGGCCCTGAACCTGGATGTTGTCCTTGATGACGACCGGCAATCCGGCCAGCGGCTTGCAGGCGCCGCCGCGCCTGCGCCCGGCATCGGCCGCGCGCGCGGCCTTCAGTGCGCCGGCCTCGTCCAGCGTGATGAAGGCGTTGAGGTCCGCCTTCTCCTTTGCCTGCGCAAGGTACGCCGTCACGAGCTGCTCGCTGCTCAGCGTGCCGGCACAGAGCTGTTGCACGGCATCGCTCGCTGTCAGCGTGGCAATGCCGGCGGCGTCGGGCTGCGCCTGTGCGGATGCACCGAGGCACAGCAGGGCCGCGGTGAAGGAAAGGAGTCTGAAAACGGACATGGCAAGAACCTCCGACGAAGAGGACGCCATGCTGCGCCGCGGGCGCCGTCCTGTCTGTCATCGAAACCGATGACACGGCATGAACGCTTGGCTGGAACGTCAGCCGCAGTGCGCGGCGCGCGCCGGCACTCAAGCCATTGCGCGCTGGATCAGCAGCTTCTGGATGTCCGAGGTGCCTTCGTAGATCTGGCACACCCGCACGTCGCGATAAATGCGCTCGAGCGGAAAGTCGTTCACGTAGCCATAGCCGCCCAGCGTCTGGATCGCGGCGCTGCAGACGCGCTCGGCCATTTCGCTCGCGAACAGCTTGGCCATGGCGGCTTCCTTGAGGCACGGGCGGCCGGCGTCTCGCAGGCTGGCGGCGTGCCAGATCAGCTGGCGCGCGGCTTCGAGCTGCGTGGCGCACTCGGCCAGCCTGAAACCGACGGCCTGCTGGTCGAAGATCGCCCCGCCGAAGGCCTGGCGTTCCTTGGCATAGGCCAGCGCCACGTCGAAGGCGCTGCGCGCCATGCCCACGCTCTGCGCCGCAATGCCGATGCGGCCGCCCTCGAGCGCGCCCAGCGCGATCTTGTAGCCCTCGCCCTCGGCGCCGATGAGGTTTTCCACCGGGATGCGGCAGCCGTCGAAATTGATCTGCGCGGTGTCGCTGCTGTGCTGGCCCAGCTTGTCCTCGAGCCGCGCCACGCTGTAGCCCGGCGCATCGGTCGGCACGATGAAAGCGCTCATGCCGCGCTTGCCCGCGCCCCTGTCGGTCACCGCGATGACGATGGCGACCTGGCCGTTCTTGCCGCTGGTGATGAACTGCTTCACGCCGTCGATCACGTAGCCATCGCCGTCCTTGCGCGCCGTGGTGCGCAGGCTCGATGCATCGCTGCCGGCCTGCGGCTCGGTGAGGCAGAAGGCGCCGAGCATCCGGCCCTGCGCCAGCGGCTCGAGCCACTGCGTCTTCTGCTGCGCGTTGCCATAGCGCATGAGGATCGCATTGACCGGGCAGTTGGTCACGCTGATGGCGGTGCTGGTGCCGCCGTCGCCGGCCGCGATTTCTTCCAACACCAGCGCGAGCGTGAGGTAGTCGAGGCCCGCGCCGCCGTGCTCCTCGGGCACGCAGATGCCGTAGGCACCGAGCGCCGCGAGGCCCTGGTGGGCTTCCTTCGGGAAGCTGTGCTCGCGGTCCCACTTGGGGGCGTTGGGCCAGAGCTCGGCCTGCGAAAAATCGCGCACCGCGTCGCGGATGGCTTCCTGGTCGGCACTGAGCAGCATGGCGTTGTCTCCTGTCCTTTTTCTTGCTTACTTGCCGGCGCCCAGGTCCATGATGAGCCGCGCCGCCATGTACAGGCGCCTTGGAATCGCGCTGATGTCGACGTACTCGGCCTTGTCGCTGTGGTAGCCGAAGCCCGGCAGGCCCAGGCTCTCGATCACGGGCTTGCCCGAGAGCGCCGCGTAGGCCGCGTCGGTGCCGCCGCCGGTGCGCTCTTCCACGCCCAGCGTGCCGCCGGCTTCCTTGTAGTAGGCCACGGCCTTGTCGACCAGCTTCTTGCCGCCTTCGCCGGCGTTGAAGGCCGGACGGCCGCGCGTGACCACCACCTTGACATCGGATTCGGGCAGCTTCTTCTGCTGCGCCTTTTCTTCGAGCGTCTTCATGGCGGCCTCGAAGTCCTCGTTCTGCGCATAGCGCACGTCGGCGTTCAGCGTGGCGCTGGCCGGAATGATGTTCGACACGTTGCCGGCCTTGGACATGGTCCAGTTGAAGCGCAGGTGCCTGGCCTTGTCGTCGATGCTCATGGTGCGCAGCACGAGGTCCGAGGCCTCGACCAGCGCGTTCACGCCCAGGTCGGGCGCGGCGCCCGCATGCGAGGCCTTGCCGATGATGTTGACCTGCACGTAGGCAATGCCCGAAGTGCCGAGCGAGAGCTTCTCGTCGCCCGCGCTCGTGGGTTCGAACGAGAGCACGTAGTCGGCCTGCTTGGCTTCTTCCTGGATCAGGTCGCGCGAGCCGAAGGAGCCTTTTTCCTCGTCGGTGTTGAACAGCACGGTGATGGTGCCGTAGTCGCGCACGCCGTAGTCCTTGAGCAGCTTCAGCGTGTGCAGGATGACGGCGTTGCCGCCCTTGTCGTCGGCAATGCCGGGGCCGTAGGCCTTGTTGCCTTCGATGCGGAACGGCGCCTTGGCGAGCGTGCCCTTGAGGTACACGGTGTCCATGTGCGACATCAGCAGCAGGTTCTTGCCGCCCCGGCCCTTGAGCTTGCCGACGATGTTGTCGCCCACCACGAGGCCGGCCGACTTGCTGCGCGTGACGGTGAAGCCAAGATTCTTGAGCTCGCCCTCGAGGTAGTTGCCCGCGGCCGCAATGCCCTCGGCATCCCCCGTGCCGGTTTCGATGTTGACCAGCTGCTCCAGCGTCTTGAGCACGGCGGGCTGCGCATCGGTGGCGGCCTGGAACAGCACGTTGTCGCGCTTCTGCGCCCAGCCGGCGGCTGGCGCCAGCAAGGCGGTGGCCAGCAGGGCTGCGAGCATGGTGCGTTGATTGAATGGGCGCATGAAGAATCTCCTGGCGTCTGTCTGCAGTATTCGTAGAGAGAAAACCACGAAGCGCCCCGGCAAGGGGCGCTTGCGGCGTTTGTTTTTTGTTAGAGCAACTCGAGTGCCACGGCGGTGCCTTCGCCCCCGCCGATGCACAGCGTGGCCACGCCGCGCTTCTTGCCGCGCGCCTTCAGCGCATGGATCAAAGTGACCATGATGCGCGCGCCGCTGGCGCCGATCGGGTGGCCCAGCGCGCAGGCGCCGCCGTTCACATTGACGATCTCGTGCGACACGTCGAGCTCGTGCATCAGCGCCATCGGCACCACCGCGAAAGCCTCGTTCACTTCCCACAGGTCCACGTCCTTGACGCTCCAGCCGGTCTTCTTGAACAGCTTGGCCACGGCGCCGACCGGCGCGGTGGAGAACCATTCGGGCTGCTGCGCATGCGTGGCGTGGCCGACGATGCGGGCGATCGGCCTGGCGCCGATCTTCTTGGCGTGCGACTCGGTCATCATCACCAGCGCGGCGGCGCCGTCGTTGATCGACGAGCTCGATGCGGCGGTGATGGTGCCGTTCTCTTTCTTGAACGCGGGCTTGAGCGTGGCGATCTTGTCGAGCTTGACCTTGCCCGGGCCTTCGTCGATGGAAATGACGGTGTCGCCGCCGCGGCCCTTCACGGTGATGGGCGTGATCTCGTCCTTGAACGCGCCGGATTCGGTGGCGGCCTTGGCGCGCTGCACGCTGGCAATGGCAAACGCATCTTGCTGCTCGCGCGTGAACTTGTACTTGGCGGCGCAGTCCTCGCCGAAGGTGCCCATCGAGCGGCCCGGCTGGTAGGCGTCTTCGAGGCCGTCGAGCATCATGTGGTCGAAGATGCGGTCATGGCCCATGCGGTAGCCGCCGCGGCCCTTGAGCATGAGGTAGGGCGCGTTGGTCATGCTTTCCATGCCGCCGGCCACCATCACCTCGTGCGTGCCGGCCAAGAGCAGGTCGTGCGCGAGCATCGCGGCCTTCATGGCCGAGCCGCACATCTTGCTGAGCGTGACCGCGCCCGCGCTGTCGGGCAGGCCGCCCTTGTAGGCCGCCTGGCGCGCCGGCGCCTGGCCCTGGCCGGCCATCAGGCAATTTCCGAACAGCACTTCGCCCACGCTGTCGGGCGCGATGCCGGCGCGCTCCACGGCGGCCTTGATGGCGGCGCCGCCGAGGTCGTGCGCGGCAAGGGAAGAGAAGTCGCCCTGGAAGCTCCCCATGGGGGTGCGGGCGGCGCCGACGATGACGATGGATTCAGGCATGGTGGTCTCCTTCGGAAAAGTGGAAAGAAAAAAGGAAGCGGTCGTTGCCGACCGGGGCTCGATCAGAAATGGGTCGCATGGCCCTCGTGCGGAAAGCGCTGCGACTCCTCGTACGGGAACACGTCGAGCATCTGGCCGGCCCGGATGCGCTCCTTGTGGTGCTGCCAGAAGGCAGCGTCGAGCAGGTCGGCATGGTGCGCCATGAAGGCTTTGCGCACCGCGTCGTTGCCGAGCAGGAAAGGCTCGAAGGTTTCCGGGAACACGTCCTTCGGGCCCACCGAATACCAGACCTCGCCGCTCATCTCGTCTTCCTCGTTGCGCGGCGCGGGCACCTTGCGGAACTGGCAGTCTGTGATGTATTCGATCTCGTCGTAGTCGTAGAAGACCACCTTGCCGCCGCGCGTGACGCCGAAGTTCTTCCACAGCATGTCGCCCGGAAAGATGTTGGCCGCCACCATGTCCTTGATGGCGTTGCCGTACTCGACCACCGCATGCTCGAGCTGCTCCTGCGCGCGCTTGGCGTGGGCCGGGCTTTCGGGGTTGGCGAGCGTGTCGAAGGCCTCCTGCAGGAAGATGTTGAGCGGGATCATGCGGCGCTCGATGTAGACGTGCTTGAGCACGAGCTCCATCTCCCCGTTGCCGTCGGGGTCGCCGATCTCGAGCTGGCTGGGCGCGAATTTGCGGATCTCGTCGATCAGCTCGGGCTCGAAGCGGTCGAGCGGAAAACCAACGTCGCTGTATTCGAGCGTGTCGGCCATGCGGCCCACGCGGTCGTGCTGCTTCACGAGCATGTACTTGCCCTTGATCTGCTCGCGCGTGGTGTCCTTCTGCGGCGGATAGAAGTCCTTGATGACCTTGAACACGAACGGGAACGACGGCAGGTCGAACACCAGCATGACCATGCCCTTGATGCCGGGCGCGATGCGGAAGCGGTCGCTCGAGTAGTTCAGGTGCGAGAGGAAGTCGCGGTAGAACAGCGTCTTGCCTTGCTTGGCAAGGCCCAGTGCGTTGTAGATTTCGGCGCGCGGCTTGCGCGGCATGAGCGAGCGCAGGAACTGCACGCAGGCCGAGGGCACTTCCATGTCGACCATGAAGTAGGCGCGCGCAAAGCTGAAGAGCATCTGCAGATCGTCCTCGCCGAAGAGCGCCGCGTCCACGTAGAAC
Organism: Variovorax paradoxus NBRC 15149; assembly: GCF_001591365.1. GTDB lineage: Bacteria > Pseudomonadota > Gammaproteobacteria > Burkholderiales > Burkholderiaceae_C > Variovorax > Variovorax paradoxus. The sequence continues at coordinate 38,036 of NZ_BCUT01000010.1, read as the reverse complement.
TTGCCATGGCTGTCGTGCAGGATCGGCAGCGAGAACGGGAGTTCGACGAAGCCGTTCATGATCTTGCCGACCACGTAGGCGCCCTTGTTGCGGTAGAACAGCCCCGAGAGCACCTGCAGCTGGAAGTTGGCGCGCAGCTTCACCTGGTGGAAGCGCCCCATGATGGCGTGCGCCACGCGCTCGGCATCGCGCCGCTTGTTGGCAAAGCCGCCCTGCAGGCCGTAGTCGTCCAGCATCTGCTCGATGGTGTCGGCCAGCGTGTCGTGCGAGGGGTAGTAGGGCCTGTACGTGGGCGCGCCGCGCGGCTCGATGTACTCGGTGCTGATGGCCGGGCGAACGAAGATGAAGTCGTTCTGGAAGTAGGCCCGGTGCAGGATCTTCGTGGTCACCGAATTGAAGAAGCTCTCGGCCAGCTCGGGCTGGTGATGGTCCACCAGCAGGCCGATGAAGTGCAGCTTGACCTGGTGCCACACCTCCATCGGCTGGTCGCCGGCCTTGAACTCTTTCTCGAGCCGGGCCACGGCCTCGTTCACGCGCATGTCGTAGAACTCGATGCGCTCGCGCTGCGCGCGCTGCTGGCCGTGCCAGTCGGCCGTTTCGAAGCGGTGCTTGGCACGCGCCGACTCGGCGCGGAACAGCGTGTAGTGGCGATTGAACCCGTCGATCATCGCCTTGGCGATGTCGTAGGCCAGCGGTGAGTCGAGACGCTGCGGGAACATGGGTTCAGCCGGTTTTCGTTCCGGTGCTCTCGATGGCCTGGGCACCGGCCGCGGCGGCATCGATGCCTTCGGTCCCGTCGGCCCCGGCCTGCGCCGACGGCGAGGCTCCCGCGGGCTTGCTCCACTTGTAGCGGATGCGCTGCACCGCGGCCTTGTAGACCGCGTCGAGCGGCCTGGCGCCATCGACGTTCAGGCCCAGGTCCTGCAGCAGGCCGTCGTGCACGCCGAAGGTCCAGCCGTGGATCTTGACCTTCTGGCCGCGGCCCCAGGCATCGACCATGACGGTGCTGACGGCCACGTTGACCACCTGCTCGGCCACGTTGAGCTCGCACAGCGCATCGACGCGCACGTCCTCGGGCAGGGAATCGAGCATTACGGCATGGCGGTCGCGCACGTCCTGGATGTGGCGGATCCAGTTGTCGGCCAGGCCGATGCGCTTGCCGCTGAGCGCCGCCTTCACGCCGGCGCAGCCGTAGTGGCCCACCACCATGATGTGCTCGACCTTCAGGTGCTCGACCGCGAACTGGATCGCCGAGAGCGCGTTGAGGTCGGAGTGCACCACGATGTTGGCGACGTTGCGGTGCACGAACACCTCGCCCGGCTCCAGGCCGGTGATCTGGTTGGCGGGCACGCGGCTGTCGGAGCAGCCGATCCACATGTAGCGCGGCGTCTGCTGCTTCACCAGGCCGGTGAAGAAGCCGGGCCGGTCGCGTTCCATCTGTGCGGACCAGGCACGGTTGTGGGCAAACAGGTCATCAAGATTGTCGGACATGGGCGTGATTGTCGATGAGTCGTGGTGGTTCGGTCGGGATCTCAGGCCGCTCTGGCCGCTTTCTGTGCCTTGGCCAGGGCCGCGCGGCCCTTTTTCTCGTGCTCGCGCACTTCCGCCAGGTTGGCCTGCAGCTCGGCCAGCTGCGCCTCGAGCTGGGCGCGGTGCGCACCCAGCACGCCCAGGAACTTCTGCAGCTGCGGCACGGTGTCGCGCGGGCTGTCGTACATGTCGAGGATGTCCCTGGCCTCGGTCAAGCTCAGGCCCAGGCGCTTGGCACGCAGCGTGAGCGTGAGCCGCGCCCGGTCGCGCGCGCTGTAGACGCGCTGCACGCCGGCGCGCTCGGGCGTGAGCAGCCCCATGTCTTCATAGAAGCGGATGGCGCGCGTCGTGAGGTCGAATTCCTTCGCGAGCTGGCTGATGGTGAAGGTTTGCGCGGACATTGGACTGGGATCTGCCGAAAAAAGCCGTCTGGAGGGGCGTTGCGGCGGCGACAGCAGGATGGCCCCGCTCTGCCTACAATGATGCCCTCAACCCATGACGTTTACGTAAACGTCAATCTTACATGAACCTCCTCGAACGCGAACTCCACTACCCCCTGGGCGACACCCTGCCCGCCCCCGGCGAAGCACTGGAAGTCGCGCCGGGCGTGCGATGGATCCGCATGCGGCTGCCGTTCGCGCTCGACCACATCAACCTCTGGCTGCTGCGCGACAGCCTCGACGGCGTCGAGGGCTGGACCGTGGTCGACTGCTGCATCGCGCACGACGAAGCCCGCGCGCAGTGGGAGCATGTGTTCGAAACCCAGTTGCAGGGCCTGCCGATCCTGCGCGTGATCGTCACCCACATGCACCCCGACCACATCGGCCTGGCCGAATGGCTGTGCACGCGCTGGAACGCGCCGCTGTGGATCAGCTCGACCGACTACCACGTGGCGCGCGTGCTGAGCACCGCCGGCGACACGCTGGCGGGCGGCGATGCGGCGGCGAGCTTCTTTGCCTCGCACGGCCTCGTCGACCCCGAGGCGGTGGCCAAGATCCGCGCCCGCACCAACTACTACGCCAACATGGTGCCCTCCGTGCCCGACCGCTTCACGCGCATGATGGACGGCGACACCGTGGCCATCAACGGCCACGCCTGGCGCTGCATCAGCGGCTACGGCCATGCGCCCGAGCACATCGCGCTGTACTGCGACGATCTCAAGCTGCTGCTGGGCGGCGACATGATGCTGCCGCGCATCTCGACCAACGTGAGCGTGCATGCAGGCGAGCCCGAAGCCAATTCGCTGCGGCTCTTCCTGGACAGCATCGACAAGTTCAAGGCACTGCCGGCCGACACGCTGGGCCTGCCCTCGCACGGCAAGCCGTTCACGGGCATTCACCGCCGCGTCGACCAGCTGCAGGAGCACCACCGCGACCGCCTGGCCGAACTGCTCGAAGCCTGCACCGCGCGCCCGCTGACCGCGGCCGAGGGCCTGCCGATCCTGTTCAAGCGCGAACTCGATCTGCACCAGATGACTTTCGCCATGGGCGAGACCGTGGCGCACCTGCACCTGCTGTGGTTCGCGGGCCAGGTCCGGCGCGAGCTCGGCGAGGACGGCATCTACCGCTTCGGACCCCGCAGCGCCACGGCCCGGGCACTTTAGACTCGGTGGATGGACACGCTGGCTGAGCTGCGCGCGGGCCGGCTGGCAGGCGCAAGACGAATCGATCTCTCGTGCGGACTCACCGAGTTTCCGCGCGAGATCTTCGACCTGGCCGATTCGCTCGAGACACTGAACCTCTCCGGCAATGCGCTCGACGCATTGCCCGACGACCTCGGCCGGCTGCACCGCCTGCGCGTGCTGTTCTGCTCCGACAACCGCTTCACGCGGCTGCCCGAATCCATCGGCCAGTGCCAGGCGCTGGAGATGGTCGGATTCAAGGCCAACCGCATCCGCACCGTGCCTGCCGCCGCGCTGCGGCTGCCGTCGCTGCGCTGGCTGATCCTCACGGACAACCAGATCGAGACCCTGCCCGAGGCGCTGGGCCAATGCACCGCCATGCAGAAGCTCATGCTGGCCGGCAACCGGCTGCGTGCGCTGCCGGAATCGCTGGCGGCCTGCGGCCGGCTCGAGCTGCTGCGCATTTCGGCCAACAACTTCGAGGCGCTGCCCGCATGGCTGCTGGCGCTGCCGCGCCTGTCGTGGCTCGCGGGTGCAGGCAACCCCTTTGACATGCAGGCCGAGCAGGCAGCCATCGCCGCGCAGTCGGTGCCGCATGTCGACTGGCGCGACCTGGCGCTGGGACAGAAGCTCGGCGAAGGTGCATCGGGCGTCATCCACCAGGCGGTGCTGGGCCCCGCGTCGCGGCCGGTGGCCGTCAAGCTGTTCAAGGGCGCGGTCACCAGCGACGGCTGGCCGCACAGCGAGATGGCCGCCAGCATCGCGGCCGGCGCGCATCCGACACTGATCGCCGCACAAGGCCGGATCGATGGACATCCGGACGGCACCCAGGGCCTCGTCATGGCGCTGGTGGATCCGTCTTTCCGCACGCTCGCCGGCCCGCCGAGCCTCGCGTCCTGCACGCGCGACGTCTATGCGGCCGATGCGCAGTGGACTTCCGCCGTGGCCTTGCGCATGGCCCGCGACATCGCGTCCGCCATGCGGCACCTGCATGCGCGCGGCATGCTGCACGGCGACCTCTACGCACACAACATCCTCTGGAACGCGCAAGGCGGCGGACTGCTCGGCGATTTCGGTGCGGCCTGGATGACGGGCGCACTCGACACGGCGCAAGCCCAGGCACTGCAGCGGCTGGAGATGCGCGCCTTCGGCTGCCTGCTGGAAGAACTGCTCGAGCGCTGCAGCGACGCGCCGCCGCACACCATCGTGGTGCTGAAGGACCGCTGCCTGCAGGCCGATGCGTCCGCGCGGCCCTCGTTCGCCGAGGCCTTGGCGCTGCTCCAGGGCGAGCTCTCGCCATGACGGGCCAGCGCCTGCCCCTGCCCACGCGCGACGGCGTCGGCCCGAGCTGCGTCGGCCTTCCGCAAGGCGCATGGCCCACCATCGCCGAGTTCCTGATCGAACGCTTTCCGGCAATCACGCGCGAGGCCTGGCTGGCCCGCATGGAAGCCCGCGACGTGGTCGACGAGCACGGCGTCCCCGTGACCGCGCAGCGCCGCTACCAGGCGCCATTGCGCGTGTACTACTACCGCACGCTCGATGCCGAGGTGCGCATTCCCTTCGACGAGCAGGTGCTGTTCCAGGACGACCAGCTCGTGGTCGTGGACAAGCCCCCGTTCCTGCCCGTGACCCCCACCGGCAAGTACCTGCAGGAGAGCCTGCTGGTGCGGCTCAAGCGCAAGCTGAAGCTCGACGACCTGGTGCCGCTGCACCGCATCGACCGCAGCACCGCGGGGCTGGTGCTGTTCTCGGTGCGTCCCGAAACGCGCGGCGCCTACCAGGCCATGTTCCCCGAGCGCCGCATCGACAAGCACTACGAGGCCGTGGTGCCGTGGCAGCCGGGCGTGTCGTCGGTGCCCGGCACCTACCGCAGCCGGCTGGTCGACGACGACCATTTCATGCGCGTGAAGGAAGAGGCCGGCGAGCCCAATTCGGAAACGCGCATCGCCGTGGAACAGGCGGCGGGCGGCCACGCCCTGCTGAGGCTCTCGCCGGTCACCGGCCGCAAGCACCAGCTGCGGGTGCACTGCATGGCGCTGGGCATGCCGATCGTCAACGATCCGTTCTACCCCGTGCTGCTGCCGCCCGACAGCGACGACTTCGACAAGCCCTTGCAGCTGCTGGCCAAGTCGGTGGCGTTCCAGGATCCGGTGAGCGGCGAGCTGCGCCGCTTCACGAGTCCGCGCAGCCTGGCACTGCCGCCAAGGTGACGCCCCGCGGGCACGCCGCGCACTAAGCTCGTTTCCTGAAAACTTTCATTCAGGAGACACCTGCACCATGGACACCACCCAACTCTTCTCGCTGAAGGGCCGCAGCGCCTTGATCACCGGCGGCTCGCGCGGCATCGGCCGCATGATTGCCGAGGGCTTCCTGGCCCAGGGCGCGCGCGTGTACATCTCGGCCCGCAAGGCCGCGGCCTGCGACCAGGCCGCCAAGGAGCTTTCGGCCTTCGGCCATTGCGTCTCGCTGCCGGCCGACGTGTCCACGCTGGAAGGCGCGCAGGCGCTGGTCGCTGCCTATGCGAAGCATGAAGACGCGCTCGACATCTTGGTCAACAACGCGGGCGCGGCCTGGGGTGCACCGTACGACGAATTTCCCGAGAGCGGCTGGGACAAGGTGGTGGACCTGAACCTGAAGACGCCCTTCTTCCTGACCCAGGCGCTGACGCCGATGCTCAAGAAGGCGGCGACCGACCACCTCGCGAAGGTGATCAACATTGCGTCCATCGACGGCATCTCGGTGAATCCGCAGGAGACGTACTCCTATGCCGCAAGCAAGGCCGGCCTGATCCAGCTCACGCGGCGCATGGCGCTGCGGCTCGCGCAGGAGCGGATCGTGGTGAGCGCGATCGCGCCCGGGGCGTTTGCCTCGGACATGAACAAGCTCGCGCGCGACCATGGCGATGAAGTGAAGGAGCGGATTCCCGCGGGGCGCATCGGGGTGCCGGAGGACATGGCGGGGGCGGCCATTTATCTCGCCTCCCGGGCGGGGGACTATGTGATGGGGTCTACGCTGGTGGTGGATGGGGGGGTTACGCACGCTCGCTGATTTTTTTGAGGTGGGGGGCCGGGACTCGCCCCGGCGGGCGAGCTACTTTCTTTTGCTTCGCCAAAAGAAAGTAGCCAAAGAAAAGGCGACCCTGCTGTCTGCGTCCCTCCGCTTCGCTGCGGGCAACCTGCGGTGCTCGATTACGGCGGGGGTCCGCAGAACTCGCCTTCGGCTCAAACAGCTGCGGCCCTGATCCCGCCTCCATCTGCGCTCCTCGGCGCATACAGAAGGGGTGGGAGCCGGGCAGCCTTCGCTTCGCTCGGCCCCAATACCAACAGCCCAACCACCGCAGGCGCGCAGCGCCTGCGGTGGCTTGGTGGCCGAGCGAAGCAAAGGCCCGTGTGGTTTGCCCTCCCCTCTGTATGCGCCGAGGAGCGCAGCGTTTCGCGGATCAGGGCTCGCAGCTGTTTGAGCCGAAGGCGAGTTCTGCGAGACCCCGCGAAACGCGAGCACCGCAGGTTGCCCCGTAGCGCAGCGAAGGGGTCGCAGACAGTGGGGTCGCCTTTTCTTTGCTTACTTTCTTTTGGCGAAGCAAAAGAAAGTGAGTCCGCCGCCGGGCGGAATCCCGGCCCCGGAAAACAAAAAAACAAACCTCAAGACCACCGAGGCACAGCCTCATCCTTGAGCTGCCGCCGCAGCAGGTCATAGTCCGGCACCACGCTCTCCACCGTGTCCCAAAACCGCTGCGAGTGGTCCATCACCCGCAGATGCGCCAGCTCATGCGCCACCACATAGTCGATCACCGGCAGGCGAAAGTGGATCAACCGCCAGTTCAGCCGGATCGACCCATCCGCGCTCGCGCTTCCCCAGCGAGTCGCGGCATTCGACAGCGACAGCTTCTGCCACCGCACTCCCAGCCGGGGCGCGAAATGGTCGAGCCGCTCGATGAACAGCCGGCGCGCCTGCCGCATGAGCCAGGCCTGGGCGGCATCGCGGATCTGCGAGGCCTCGGCGTTCTGCGCCACGGCCAGGCGCAAAGTGCGCGGGCCGGCGGCGTCATCGCTTGCATCGAGCGTGCCGCCGACGCTTGCAAAGCCGTGCTTCGGATCGAGGCGGATCACGACCCTCTCGCCCATGAAGGGAAACTCCGCGCCGTCCTTCCAGTCGATGCGCGTGGCCTCGACGCGTGCGTGGCGCTGCTGCGTCTCCAGCAGCTTGCGCAGGATCCAGCCGGCCTTTTCCTGGATGGCGGCATCGACGTCGCGCAGCGTGACCCAGCGCGGCGCGCGCACCGACAGGCCTTCGGCGCCCACCACGAAGCCGATGGTCTTGCGCTTGCCGCGCTTGAACTCGTAGGCCACGCGCGCCGATCCCAGCACCGCTTCGCGCGTGGCCTCAGGGTGCACGAAGCTTGCGAGCGCGAGCGTGTCGCGCAGCGGGACGGCGGGCTGCGCAGGACCGGCGTCTCCGGCCCTGCCTGTTGGCTGCGCATCGGCCACCGGGGGTGCGGGCACGGCCGGCGGCGCCGCCTTTTTCCGGACCTTCTTGCCGCGCGGCTCGCTCGGCTTGGCCGGCGCAAACTCGTTGCCCAGCCCTTCGAACAGGTCCATCGTGAACTGAAGCAGTCCCCGCATCTCGGGCTCTTTCTTTTCTTCTACTACTTCAGCGCCTCTTGCGGCGCCTGCGGCAGCGGCAGGCTGTCGCGGTAGGCCTCGGGATCGAGCCGGCGCATCTCGGATTCGATCCAGGCCTCGACCTCGCGCATCAGCTCGTCGGGCTTGCGGCCCACGCTGGGAATGGCCGGGCCGATCGACACGTCGACCACGCCGGGACGCTTGATGAAGGCCTTGCGCGGCCAGACCTTGGCCGAGGTGACGGCCACCGGGATCACCGGCACGCCGGTCTCGCATGCGAGGCGCGTGCCGCCGCTCTTGTAGGTGCCCTTCTGGCCGCGCGGAATGCGGGTGCCCTCGGGAAACATGATGATCCAGATGCCCTGCGCCAGCAGCTTGCGGCCCTGGTTCACGACCTTGTTGAAGGCCTGCGCGCGCTGGCTGCGGTCGATGTGGATCATGTCGAGCCGGGCCATCGCCCAGCCGAAGAAGGGCACGTAGATCAGTTCCTTCTTGAACACGAAGGCCAGCGGATGCGGCATCAGCGTGGGCATCAGGAAGGTCTCGAAGGTCGACTGGTGCTTCACCAGCAGGACTGCGCCGGCCAGCTTGTCGGCGGGCAGGTTTTCCATGCCGGTCACGCGCGTCTGGATGCCCAGCAGCACGCGCGCGCCGCCGATGGCCCAGCTGAGCCACTGCACCGCCATCCAGTAGAGCGGAATGCCGCGCTTCCAGAGCGAACTGACGCACATGATGATGCCCCAGGGCACCACGGTGACGAGCATCCACAGGGCATGGACAACGGAACGGATAAAAGCCATCAGACAGCCACCTGCAGTGCAGCCTGCGCTTCGCGCGCAAGCAAAAAGTCGACAAAGGCGGCGAGGTTCTCATGAACCACGGTGTTCGCCGGGTATTCGGGGGGCAGCGGATCGACGCCGCGGCAGGCCGCGCCCATGCCGGTGAGCAGCAGGTGCGGCTCGCAGCCGGCGGCCGCGCCGGCCTGCAGGTCGCGCAGGCTGTCGCCCGCGGTGGGCACGTCCTTCAGGTCGATGCCGTAGCGGTCGGCAATCTGGCGGAACAGGCCCGGCGCGGGCTTGCGGCAATCGCAGCCCTCGTCGGGGCTGTGCGGGCAATAGAAGACCGCATCGACCCGCCCGCCCACGGCCGCGAGCATCTTGTGCATCTTGGCGTGCATGGCATTGAGCGAGGCCATGTCGAACAGCCCGCGGCCCAGGCCCGACTGGTTGGACGCGATCACCACATGCCAGCCCGCATGGTTGAGCCGGGCCACGGCCTCGAGCGCACCGGGCAGCGGCGTCCACTCGATGTCGCTCTTGACGAAGTCTTCGCGGTGCACGTTGATCGTGCCGTTGCGGTCGAGGATGACGAGTTTCATGGCAGTGCCGCCCATCGTGAGGTCGCCGGGGGGATGATCAAGCAGCCAGCCGCTCGAGCTGCGCCACGCGGTTCATCGCGGCGTGCAGCGACATCAGCAGGCCCAGCCGGTTCAGGCGCAGGTCGGCCTGCTCGGCATTGACCATCACGCCGTCGAAGAAGGCATCGACCGGCTCGCGCAGCGCGGCCAGGGTCTGCAGCGAAGCGGTGTAGTCGCCGGCATCGAACTGGGCATTGGCGGCGGGCACGACCTCGGCCATGGCGGCATGCAGCGCCTTCTCGGCGGGCTCCTTCAGCAGCAGCTCGCTGACGTGCGCGTCGGCCTCGGGCGCCTTCTTGAGGATGTTGCCGATGCGCTTGTTGGCGGCGGCCAGCGCGGCGGCGGCTGGCAGCGCGGCAAAGGCGCGCACGGCCGCCAGCAGCTTGGGCACCTCGCCCAGGCGCTGCGGCCGCGGCGCCAGCACGGCGTCGACTTCCTGCGCGCTGGCGCCCTGCTCGCGCAGGCTGCCGGCCAGGCGGTCGAGGATGAAGTCCTGCAGCTCGGCCGTGGCCTTGCCGGTGTCGAAGCCGTCGATGTCCTTGAACTGCGCGGCGGCGTCCTGCAGCAGCGCGTCGAGCTTCAGCGGCAGGTCTTTCTCGATCAGCATGCGGATCACGCCGAGCGCATGGCGGCGCAGCGCGAAGGGATCGCGGTCGCCGGTGGGCAGGTTGCCGATGCCGAACATGCCGACCAGCGTCTCGAGCTTGTCGGCCAGTGCGACCACCAGGCCCACGCTGTTGCGCGGCAGCTCGTCGCCGGCAAAGCGCGGCTTGTAGTGGTCTTCGATCGCGTCGGCCACTTCGGCAGCGAGGCCGTCGTGCAGCGCGTAGTAGCGGCCCATGGTGCCCTGCAGCTCCGGGAACTCGCCGACCATGTCGGTCACGAGGTCGGCCTTGGCCAGCTGCGCGGCCTGCACCGCATGCGCGACGAGCGCGGCGCCGCCGAGCTTTTCGGCGATGCCGCGCGCAATGCGCATCACGCGTTCGACGCGCTCGCCCTGGGTGCCGAGCTTGTTGTGATAGACCACCTTGCCCAGCGATTCGACGCGCGAGGCCAGCGACTTCTTGCGGTCCTGGTCGAAGAAGAACTTGGCGTCGGCCAGGCGCGGACGCACCACGCGCTCGTTGCCGCCGACCACCGCGCTCGCATCTTCCGGGCTGATGTTGCTGACCACCAGGAACTTGTTGGTGAGCCGGTTCGAGGCGTCCAGCAGCGGAAAGTACTTCTGGTTGGCCTTCATCGTGAGGATGAGGCACTCCTGCGGCACTTCGAGGAATTCGCGCTCGAAGCTGCAGACCAGCACGTTGGGCCGCTCGACCAGCGCGGTCACTTCGTCGAGCAGCGCGTCGTCATGGATGGGCACGGCAGCGCCGCCGACCCGCACGGCCGCGGCCGCGAGCTGGCGCGCGATCTCGGTGCGGCGCGCTTCGAAGCTCGCGATGACCGCGCCCTCGTCCTGCATCTGCAGCGCATAGCTGTTGGCGTCGCGCAGCACGACCGGATCGACGGCCGCCTCGAAGCGGTGGCCGTGGGTTTCGCGGCCGGCCTTCAGGCCGAGCGCCTCGACCGGCACCACGGCATCGCCATGCAGCGCCACCAGGCCATGCGCGGGGCGCACGAAGCTCACGCTGCTCCAGCCGGGCAGCTCGCAGCCGCTTTCGAGCTGGTAGCTCATCACCTTGGGAATCGGCAGCTTGGCAATGGCCTCGGCCAGCGCCTTCTGCAGGCCTTCGGCCAGCGTTGCGCCCTTGGCGGTGCTTTCGTAGAACAGCGCTTCGGCCTTGCCGTCCATCGCGCGCTTGAGGCCGGGCACGGCCGAGGCGTCGGCGCCCAGCGCGGCCAGGCGCTTCAGCAACGCGGGCGTGGGCTGGCCCGAGGCATCGAGTCCCACGGCCACGGGCATGAGCTTTTGCGAGACGGCCTTGTCGGCGGCGCGCTCGGCCACGTGCGTGAGGTGCGCAGCGAGGCGGCGCGGCGACGCGTAGGCCGTGAGCACCGAGGCGGGCTCGGCGAGCCCCTGGGCCACGAGCTGGTCGCGCAGCACGCCGGCGAAGGCATCGCCGAGTTTCTTCAGCGCCTTGGGCGGCAGCTCTTCGACGAAGAGTTCGACCAACAGGTTCTTTTGCACGCTCGTCATCGCTCAGGCCGCCTTCTTCGTGATTTGTGCAACCCACTCGCGAGGCGCCATCGGAAAACCGAGCCGCTCGCGGCTCTCGTAGTAGCTCTGCGCCACGCTGCGCGCGAGGTTGCGGATGCGGCCGATGTAGGCCGCGCGCTCGGTCACGCTGATGGCGCCGCGCGCGTCGAGCAGGTTGAAGCTGTGCGCGGCCTTGAGCACCTGTTCGTAGGCCGGCAGCGCGAGCTGCTCGGTCATGAGGTGCCTGGCCTGCTTCTCGTGCGCCGCGAAGGCGGTGAACAAAAACTCGGCGTCGCTGTGCTCGAAGTTGTAGGTCGACTGCTCGACCTCGTTCTGCTTGTAGACGTCGCCGTAGCTCAGGCCGTCGGTCCAGGTGAGGTTGTAGACGTTGTCCACGCCCTGCAGGTACATGGCCAGGCGCTCCAGGCCGTAGGTGATCTCGCCGGTGATCGGCTTGCAGTCGATGCCGCCGACCTGCTGGAAATAGGTGAACTGCGTCACTTCCATGCCGTTGAGCCAGACTTCCCAGCCCAGGCCCCAGGCGCCGAGCGTGGGATTCTCCCAGTCGTCTTCGACGAAGCGGATGTCGTTTTTCTTCAAGTCGAAGCCCAGCGCCTCGAGGCTGCCGAGGTACAGCTCCAGGATGTTGCTGGGCGCCGGCTTGAGCACCACCTGGTACTGGTAGTAGTGCTGCAGGCGGTTGGGGTTCTCGCCGTAGCGGCCGTCCTTGGGGCGGCGGCTGGGCTGCACGTAGGCGGCCTTCCAGGGCTCGGGGCCGAGCGCGCGCAGGAAGGTGGCGGTGTGCGAGGTGCCCGCGCCCACTTCCATGTCGTAGGGTTGCAGCAGCGCACAGCCCTTGTCGGCCCAGTACGACTGCAGTTTGAGAATGATTTGCTGGAAGGTCAACATGAAGCAGGCCGGCGTGACCGGGCGTTGGACGGTAGCGCGATGAAGCACCGCGAAAGCAGACGATTTTACGGGCGGAGGGCCGCTCTCCCACAGCAAGCCGGCATGCCGGCCGCCTGCGCGGACCGGCCGGCCGTGCGACAACCGCGGGTCAGGGGCGCGCACCGCGCTTTTCCCGGGCTTCCTGCCCCCGCGCCCGAACTTTCGCAGCCCGCCAGGCTCTTCCCCTCCTTTTTCCGGTTTCCATCGACATGCAGCCGTCTCCCCTCGGTCCGAACTCCCCCTTGTTCGTCGTTCTCAACGCCGGCTCCGGCAGCGCGGACGCCGCCGAAACCCGCGAAATCATCGAGCAAGGCTGCGCCGCGGCCGGCCGCAGGCTGCGCATCTTCCTGGTCGACGAACGCACGACGGTGCAGGCGCTGGCGCGCGAGGCGGTGGAGCGCGCCCGCGCCGTGGACGGCGTGGTGGTGGCCGCGGGCGGCGACGGCACCCTCAACACGGTGGCGCGGGCCACGCTCGGCAGCGGGCTGGCCTTCGGCGTGCTGCCGCAGGGCACCTTCAACTATTTCAGCCGCGCCCACGGCATTCCGCGCGACACGGCGCAGGCGCTGCAGGTGCTGCTGGACGAGCAGCCGCGGCCGGTGCAGGTGGGGCTGGTCAACGACCGCATCTTCCTGGTGAACGCCAGCATGGGCCTGTATGCCGAACTGCTGGAGGAACGCGAAAGCTACAAGGTGCGCTACGGCCGCAGCCGCTGGGTCGCGTTCTTTGCCGGCCTGCTCACCGTGATGCGTGGCCACCGGCACTGGAACCTGCGCATCGCCTCGCACGGGGTGGAGCGCGACATCCGCACGACCACGCTTTTCGTGGGCAACAACCCGCTACAGCTGCTGCAGGTGGGCATCGCGCATGCCGATGCACCCGAGAACGGCCAGCTGGCCGCCGTGGCGCTGAAGCCGGTGGGCGTGCTGGCCATGCCCGGCCTGCTGGTGCGCGGCGCGCTCGGCCGGCTGGGGAACGCCGACGAGGTGCTGAGCTTTCCGTTCGAGTCGATGACGGTGAAGGCCGGCCGCCTGCATCCGCCGCGCCGCGTGAAAGTGGCCACCGACGGCGAGATCGCCTGGGCCGAGATGCCGCTGCTGTTCCGGGTCTCGCCCGAACCGCTGTGGCTGGTACGGCCCGACGTCGCGCCCGAGCTGGAGGCCGCCAAGCAATGAGCTGCCTGCTGCAGATCTCCGACACGCATTTCGGCACCGAGCAGCCCGAGGTGATGGCCGCGCTCGAGCGGCTCGCGCAGGCCCTGGCGCCGCAGGTGGTGGTGCTCTCGGGCGACATCACGCAGCGCGCCACGCGCAGGCAGTTCGCGGCCGCACGCGCCTTCGTCGATCGGCTGGCCGCACCGGCCGTGGTGGCCATTCCGGGCAACCACGACATTCCGCTGTTCCAGCTGGGGGCGCGCCTGTTCTCGCCTTATGGGCGCTACGCCGGCGCCTTCGGCACCGACCTGGAGCCGGTGTTCGAATCCGCCGACTGGCTGGTGGTGGCGGTCAACACCACGCGCTGGTGGCGGCATGCGGACGGCGAGGTCTCGCCGGCGCAGATCGAGCGGGTGGCGGCGCGGCTGGCGGGCGCCCTGCCTTCGCAACTGCGCGTGGTGGTCACGCACCAGCCCGTGATGGTGACGCGGCAGGAAGACATGCAAAACCGGCTGCACGGGCGCGAAGCCGCCGTCGCGCGCTGGTGCGCGGCCGGCGCGGACCTGATCCTGGGCGGCCACATCCACCTGCCGTTCGTGCGTTCGCTGCACGGTGCGTACGCCGGCTGCCCGCGCACCGCATGGGCGGTGCAGGCCGGCACGGCGGTGTCGTCGCGCGTGCGCGCGGGCCATCCCAATTCGGTGAACGTGCTGCGCCTGGGCGCGCCGGAAGACGGCCGCGTGTGCCAGGCCGAGCGCTGGGACCATTCGGCCGCCGACAAGGCCTTCGTGTGCGCCAAGGTTTTGCAGCTTCCGCTTGCCAGCGCCAGGGCGCCCGCTTAGGGTGCGCCGCATGCCGATGGAAGCCCCTGCACTCGTTCTTCTCGCCCGCCAGCTGGGCGAGCATTCGCTGGCCTGGTTCGCCGGCGCCTTCGCCGTCTCGGTGCTCGGCGCCGGCCTGGCCTGCCGGGCGCTGCAGCGGCGGCGCCTCAGGAGATCGCCGGCCGATGAGCCCGACGAACCGCGGCTGGCCGCCGGGCTGGCCATCGGCTTCCTGTCGATCCTCGGGGCGGCCAGCCTGGTGGCATACATCGCATCGAAGCTCGGCGACGGGCGCCTGCTGGGCCTGGCCGACCAGGCGCTGGCCAACGCCATCGGCGAGCACCTGCCGTGGGCGGCGCTGGTGGCTTTCAGCTGGCTCACGCACCTGGGCGATGCCGAACTGCTGGCGCCGGTGTGCGTGGTGGTGGCGCTGCTGCTGTGGCGCCGCGCGCACCACGGCCTGGCGCTGGGCTGGGTCATGGCGCTCGGCGGCATCGTGCTGCTGAACCCGGCGCTCAAGCGCATCTTCGCGCGCGCGCGGCCGCTGCACGACCACGGGCTGGCGCTGGAGACGAGCTACAGCTTCCCGAGCGGCCACAGCGCGGGCGCGATCGTGAGCTACGGCATGCTGATGTACTTGGCGCTGCGCCTGCTGCCGGCGCGCTGGCATGTGCCGGCGGCCATGGGGGCGGCCGCCGCCATCGTCACCATCGCGTGCAGCCGCGTGTTCTTGCAGGTGCATTTCGCAAGCGACGTGGCGGCCGGCCTGCTGACCGGCCTGGCCTGGCTGCTCGTGTGCGTGGGCAGCCTCGAATACGCGTGGCACCGCAAGCGCCGCGCCGCGCGCTAGGGCGGGTCAATACTCCCAGAAGATGCGCTGGAGCTCTTTGGTGTCGCTGGTCTTGGTCAGCGCCACCATCGCCAGGATGCGCGCCTTCTGCGGACGCAGGTCGTGCGCCACCACCCAGTCGTACTTGTCGTCGGGCTGCTCGGCATTGCGGATCACGAAGCCGTCGGGCACGCGCGAGCTGCGGATGATGATTGCGCCGTCGGTGCGCGCCTTCTGCAGGTTGGGCACGATGCGGTTGGCCACCGAGCCGTTGCCCGTGCCGCCATGGATGATCGCCTTCACGCCGCTCTTGGCCAGCGCGTCGATGGCGATGGACGAGACGCCCTCGTAGCCCATCGCGATCTCGACCGGCGGCAGCGCGGTGATGGCGTCGATGTCGAACTCCGAACTCATGGTGTGGCGCTTGACCGGCGCGCGGAACCAGTAGTTCTTGCCCTCGACCACCATGCCGAGCGGGCCCCACTGGCTCGAGAAGGCGCTGGTCTTGATGTTGACGTTCTTGCTCACGTCGCGGCCGCTGTCGATGTTGTCGTTCATCGTCACGAGCACGCCCTTGCCCGCCGCGTCCTTGCTGCCGGCCACGCTGACGGCGTCGTACAGGTTGAGCGCACCGTCGGCGGAAAGGGCCGTGCCCGGGCGCATCGAGCCGACCACCACGATCGGCTTGCTGGTGTGCACGGTGAGCGTGAGGAAGTAGGCGGTTTCCTCGAGCGTGTCGGTGCCGTGGGTGATGACGATGCCGTCCACGTCCGCCTGCTTCGACAGCGCCGAGACGCGCTTGGCCAGCGTCAGCAGGTTGTCGTTGGTGAGGCTTTCGGAAGCGACCTGGAACACCTGCTCGCCGCGCACGTTGGCGATCTTGGAGAGCTCGGGCAGGCCGGCGATCAGCTTCTCGACGCCGACCTTGGCGGCCGCGTAGGTGGCGCTGTTGACGGCCGAGGCGCCGGCGCCCGCGATGGTGCCGCCGGTGGCCAGGATCACCACATTGGGCAACGCCTGCTGGGCTTGCGCCAGGGCGCTGGCCGCGAGCAGTGCGGCACCGGCCGCGAAGGCGCGGAAACGGGGGGAAAGGTACATGAAGGAACTCCTTTGTTGGGACGAAATTCTGGAAGCGGCGAGAAGATACATGAACCGTGCCCGCATGCCCTGCGCTTCCATGCCGGCATGGCATGCGGCCATGCGCCAAGGATTACCATCGCCGGGCGCACCGCCGCATATCCGCCATGCCATGAACGCCGATCCCGCCGCCCTGTCCCCCAGCACCGCCCAGGAAATGCCCGCCCCCGACGGCCCGCTGTCGCGCGCGCGGCCGGGGCGCGAACGCATCATGGCGGCGATCCGCACCGCGGCCGTGGCCGAGTTCAGCCTGCATGGCCTCAAGGGCACCTCCACCCAGGCCATTGCCGCGCGCGCCGGCCTCACCAAGCCCCAGCTGCACTACTACATCGCCGGCAAGGAAGAGCTCTACGAAGAGCTGCTGATGCAGGTGCTGCATGCCTGGAAGGTGGTGTTCTCGTTCGAGGACGCCAGCGACCCGGCCACCGTGCTGGGCGACTACATCCGCAAGAAGCTCGACCACGCGTTCGACAACCCCGAGATCTCGCGCATCTTCACGCGCGAAGTGCTCGACGGCGGCCGCAACCTCGACCGCTACTGGCCCAACGCGCAGGCCTGGACGCAGAAGAAGGTCGACATCATCAACGGCTGGATCGCGCGCGGGCAGATGCGCCCGCTCGATGCGCGCCTGCTCCTGATGCACATCTGGGCCATGACCCAGAGCTACGCCGACTATGCGATCCAGACGCGCGTGATGCTCGGCCTGCCGCCCGATGCGCCGATCGACCGCGAGCCGATCGCTCGCGAGCTGGTGGCCTTCGTGCTGGGCGGCTGCGGCATCGGCAGCCAAGCCTAGCCGCAGGCCTTCGTCAGACCATGCTGACCCGGCCGGTCGCCAGGTCGTAGATTCCGCCGACCACCTTGACCGCGCCGCTCGCGGCCATGCCGCCGAGGATGGGCGCCGACGTGGCCAGGCGCGCGACGCTCTGGCGCACGTTCTGCTCGGTGGCCGCCTGCAGCAGCGAGGCGGGCTCGCGGCGCGACGCGGCTTCCACGGCCGGGCGGATCGACGCGACCAGCCCCGGCAGGTGCCCGGGCAGCACGGCGTTTTCCTGCAGCACCTTGATGGTGGCCGAGATGGCGCCGCAGTTGCTGTGGCCGAGCACCATGATGAGCGGCACGTCGAGGAACTTGGCCGCGTATTCCATGCTGGCGATGCCATCGTCGTTGACGAAGTTGCCGGCCAGCCGCACCACGAAAAGATCGCCCGGGCCCTGGTCGAAGGCCAATTCGGGCGCCACGCGCGAGTCGGCGCAGGCAAGGATCGCCGCGAACGGCTTCTGGCCCGAGGTGCGCGCCACGCGGCCCACGCTGAAATCGCGCTGCGTCTGCCGGCCCTGCGAATAGCGCAGATTGCCCTGCACCAGCCGCTGGAGCGCGGCATCGCCGCCGATGCGGTTGTCGGGCAGCGGCGTGTCGGCCGCGAACGCATCGGCGCCGGACGCCAGGGCGGCCAAAGCGGCCGCGCCGCCCAGCAGCCGGCGGCGCGAGGTTGCCGGCAGCGCGGCGGAAGATTGGCAGTCACACATGAGGAACTCCGTTCTTGGTGGTTGTCGAGTTCGCCGGGTCTCCCGGCAGGAAATGCCGGGCTTTCGCACTGGCGCGCGAATTGTTACGCTATGTATCGAGAACAACAAAGTCCAAACATTGCATGGATTTCCTGCCGCCGCCCGAGCTGGCGCTTTCGATCTCCTACGAAGCCCGCGCCCAAGCCGTGGCGCTCTATTGCGACGCGATCGTGCGCATGCACTGGGGCGAGCGGCTCATCAACAAGATCTTCGGCCGCGCGATGCAGTCGCACGCCGCGGGCCGCATCGTGGTGCAGCACTACCGCTGGAAGGAAGAGGGCGCCGAGCGCCCCACGCTGGCGCTGCTGCAGCGCCACGCGAGCCGCGGCACGCGCACGCTGGCCAGCTTCGTCGCCGTGCTGCGGCTCACGGGCATGGTGGCGGCCGAGGCCGATCCCGGCGACCGCCGCGTGCGCTACCTGGTGCCGCAGGAGCGGCTGATTGCCGGCCTGCGCGCCTGGATCGCCCACCACCTGCGCTGCTGCGAGGCGCTCGGCCTGCTGGGCGCCGGCCATGCCGACAGGCTGGCGGACGACGCCGCCTTTTTCTCGGCCTTCGTGAGCCGCGCCGGCACCATCCTGGACCAGGTGGCGCTGCACCGCGGCCGCTTCGGCGGCTGGAGCTGGTTCGACGAGCGCGACGGCGGCGGCCGGGTCGCGATGCTGCTGCTGCGCGACCACTTCAAGGCCAACCCGGTCGCAGGCTCGCCCCCGGCGGCCTTCCCGCTGCGCGCACGCGAACTCGCCGAGGGACTGGGCCTGTCGCACTCGCACGTGCGCGGCATGCTGAAGGAGGCGACGGAGGCGGGCCACCTGGCGCATGACGCGGGGCGCGCGCAGCTGCGGCTCACGCCGCGCTTCCTGGACGAAGCGACGAGCTGGCTGCTGCACTTCCTGTCGTGGTTCGCCGATGCCGCGCATGCGGCGCGGCGGGCCGGCTGAGGCCGCCGCCGGCCGCGTTCAGGCCGCGCCCGCCTCCCAGGTGCGGCCTGCCGGATCGGCCAGCGCGAGCCGCATGGTCTCGATGAAGCGGCGCAGGCGCGCCGGCTGGAAGCGCGACGGCGGATAGATCAGGTACACCGGCAGCGGCGCCACATGCCATTGCGGCACCAGCTGCACCAGCCGGCCGGCGGCAATGTCCTCGTTCACCAGCCAGGCCGAGGCCATGCAGGCACCCAGGCCCATGCGCGCCGCGCTTTGCAGCGCATAGAGGCTGTCGGTGCTCATGCGCGGGCGGATCGGTACGCGCGCGACCTCGCCGCTCGGCCGGTGCGTGAGCAGCACCTCATTGCGATAGAAGGTGCGCAGCGCGAGCCACGGCAGCTCGGCCAGCTCCGACGGATGCGCGGGCGGCGCGCGCCCGGCCAGCACCGAGGGCGCAGCGACCACCACGCGCGGCACTTCCGAGAGCTTGAGCGCCACCGCCAGGGTGTCGGTCACCTCGCCGACCTGGATCGCGCAGTCGACGCCTTCGGCGATGAAGTCGGGCCGGCGGTCGTTCAGCAGCCACTCGACCGACACGCGCGGATAGGCCCGGAGGTAGTCGGCCAGCGGACCGACCAGCAGCAGCTGGCCCAGCGCATGCGGCGCCACCACGCGCAGCGTGCCTTCGGGCTCGTCGCCCACGCCGCGCAGGTCGGCCTCGAAGGCGTGCCAGTCGGCGAGCAGCTCCCGGGCGCGCTCGTAGCAGCGCTCGCCGTCCTCGGTGAGCTTCATGGCGTGCGTGGACCGGCGCAGGAGCCGCACGCCCAGCGAGCGCTCCAGCGACTGCAGGCGGCGGCTCACGGTGGGCTGGGTCGCACCCATCTGGAGCGCGGCGGCCGAAAGGCTGCCGGCCTCGACGATATGGACGAAGGTCTGCATCAGTTCGATGCGGTCGGCGGCGGGAGAGGAGAGAGTCGACATGGCTTGCTTTATTCGCTTGGCGTATAGGCATTGTGCGATTCTCGAGACTACCAAGCCAAACCCTAAGCGTGCACATTTCAGTCATCGCTCGATGTTCAAGGGTTAACACCATGTCTTCCATTCAAAATATGCATGCATCGGCTGGCGCCGCGCCGGAGGGGCGCAGCCTGCCGGGATCGCTGGTGCTGCTGCTGGCCACGGGTGCGGGCCTGTCGGTGGCGTCGCTCTACTACGCCCAGCCGATGCTCGGCGTGCTGGGCGCGGACATCGGCGCCTCGCCCCGCTCGGTGGGGCTCATTCCCACGCTCACGCAGCTGGGCTACGCGCTCGGCATCCTGCTGCTGGCGCCGCTGGGCGACCGCTTCGACCGGCGCCGCATCGTGCTGGCCAAGGCGGCCGCGCTGTGCGCCGCGCTGCTGGTGGCCGGCGCCGCGCCGTCGATCGGCGTGCTGCTCGCGGCCAGCCTGGCCATCGGCCTGGCGGCGACCATGGCGCAGGACATCGTGCCCGCGGCCGCCACGCTGGCACCCGAGGCCTCGCGCGGCAAGACCGTGGGCACGGTGATGACCGGGCTGCTGCTGGGCATCCTGCTGTCGCGCGTGGTGAGCGGTTTCGTGGCCGAGCACTTCGGCTGGCGCGCGATGTTCATCGCGGCCGCGGCCAGCATCGCGCTGATCGGCGCGGCCGCCTGGCGCGGGCTGCCGCGCTTCCGGCCCACCACGCACCTGGCCTACGCCGCGCTGCTCGGCTCCCTGGGCACGCTGTGGTCGCGCCACGGCATGCTGCGCCGCGCGGCGCTGGCCCAGGCGCTGCTGGCGGTGGGATTCAGCGCGTTCTGGTCGACGCTGGCCGTGATGCTGCATGGCGCCCCCTTCCACCTGGGCAGCGCGGCGGCGGGCGCCTTCGGCCTGGCCGGCGCGGCGGGCGCGCTGGCGGCGCCGCTGGCCGGCCGGCTGGCCGACCGCCGCGGGCCCGAGCTGGTGACGCGGCTGGGCGCCGGGCTGGCGGTGCTGTCGTTCGCGGCCATGGGCCTGGCGCCGCTGATGGCGCCGCAGGCGCAGCTCTGGCTGCTGGCGCTGGCCGCAGTCGGCTTCGACCTGGGCATGCAGGCGGCGCTGATCGCGCACCAGACCATCGTCTACGGCATCGAGCCCGGTGCGCGCAGCCGCCTCAATGCGGTGCTGTTCACCAGCATGTTCATCGGCATGGCGGCCGGCTCGGCGCTGGGCGCGCTGGCGCTCGCGCAGTGGGGCTGGGCCGGCGTGACCGGGCTGGCGACCGCCACGGCCGCCGCGGCGCTGGCGGTGCGGCTCTGGCCGCGCAAGGCCAGGTAGCGTCGGCTCACCTTGAGCCCGCTGCGCAGCACGGCTTGAATTCGACGGTGGGGCCGAAGGCAGTGTCGATGACCCGGGTACGCGATTCCGCCTGCAGGTCTTCTCCGCCGCCGCCACCGGCCGCCGCGGCGCCGATGCGCCGCACTTCCTCGGACTGCGCCTCGTCGAGCGGCGCCTTGCCATGGGCGCGCGGCAGCATGACGTAGACGGCGAAGAGCGCGGCGTTCACGACGAGCGCCAGCGCGATCACCTTCTCGTAGACGGAAGAAATGCTCTGTGCATGGCGCGGTTGCATATGGCTCTCCTGCGCATCGGTGCGCACTGGCGGCAAACATAGGCGATCGGCGCCGCCGCCGCGTCCTCCGAAGCGATGACGGCCCCCGAGCCCCACTCCGGTGCATTCGGACTGGCACGTCGCTTGCATAACCTGACCACTTGCTCTGATTAATCGGTCAAATTCATGCGCGTGCTCGTCGTCTACTGCCATCCGGTCGAAACCAGCTTCCACGCCGCCCTGCACCAGGAGGTGCTGAAGAACCTGCGCGCGGCCGGGCACGAGGTGGACGACTGCGACCTGTACGCCGAGGGCTTCAACCCGGTGCTCTCGCGCGAGGAGCGGCTCGGCTACCACGAGGTGCCGGGCAACCAGCTGCCGCTCAAGCCCTATGTGGAGCGGCTGCGGTGGGCCGAGGGCATCGTGTTCTGCTTTCCGACCTGGTGCTTCGGCCTGCCGGCGATGCTCAAGGGCTACTTCGACCGGCTCTTCATGCCCGGCGTGGCCTTCGACATCAGCGATCCGGCCAACGTGAAGCCGATGCTCACGCACATCAAGCGCATCAGCGCCGTGGTCACCTACGGGCGGCCGCGCTGGATGGCCTGGTACATGGGCGACCCGCCGCGCAAGATCGTCACGCGCTACATGCTGCGGCTCACGGGCCGCCGCGCCCGCGTGGACTACCACGCCCACTACCACATGAACGTGGCGACCGAGCCCCAGCTCAAGCGCTTCATGGCACGGGTCGGCGCCGCGATGGCGCGTTTCGCATGAAGGCGCCCGCGCTGCTCGGCAATGCGCGCCTGCCGCGCTGGCTGCTGCCGGCCGGCTGGCCAGAGCGCGACGGCGTGCCGGTGCTGGCGCGCATCGCGCTCGAGGCCGGCCGCGTGCAGTCGGTGCGGCCCGCTTCCGGCCCGGACGAGCCCGACCCCGAAGCATGGGACCTGGCCGGCACGCTGGTGCTGCCGGGCTTCGTCGACGCCCACACGCACCTGGACAAGGCCTTCACGCTGCCGCGCATGAAAAAGGTGCAGCCCGGCCTGCTCGGCGCCATCGACGCGATGCTGGCCGACCGCGTGCACTGGAGCCCCGCCGACGTGCACGAGCGCGCCGCGCGCGGCCTGCAGTGGGCCTGGGAATGCGGCACCACGCATGTGCGCACGCATGTCGACTGGTGGGAGCCCGACACGGTGCCGCTGGCCTGGCCCGTGATGGCCGAGCTCGCGCAGGAATGGGCCGGCAGGGTGCGGCTGGAGCAGGTCAGCCTCATCAAGCTGCCGCTGTTCGAGGACGCCGCGCAGGCCCTGCGGCTTGCCAGGCAGGTGAAGGCCACCGGGCCGCATGCGCTGCTCGGCGGCTTCGTGCATTCCACCAACTGGAGCGAGAACGCGCTGCGCAACCTGCTGGTGGCAGCGCAGGCCTGCGACCTCGACGTCGACCTGCACGTCGATGAAGAACTGAATGCGTCGGCAGCCGGCCTGCAAACCACCGCACGCATCCTGCGCGAGATCGGCTTCGAAGGCCGCGTGGTCTGCGGCCACGTCTGTGCGCTGGCCGCGCAGCCCGAGGCGGAGGCCCTTGCCACGCTCGATGCCGTCGCACGCGCGCCGATCACCATCGTCTCGCTGCCCGCCACCAACCTGCTGCTGCAGGACGCGGTGACGGGCCGCACCCCGCGCCTGCGCGGCCTCACGCTGGTGAAGGAAGCGCGCGAACGCGGCATTCCGCTGCTGTTTGCGAGCGACAACGTGCAGGACCCGTTCTGCCGCCTCGGCAGCTTCGACCCGGTCGAGGCGCTGGGCACGGCCGCGCTCGTCGCCCAACTGCCCGATCCCTTCGACGACTGGTCGCAGGCGCTGTGCCGCGGCGACTGGCTGCAGCGCGCCCCCGCCACGGCGGCGCCCACGCTGGCCGGCGCCAAGGCCGACCTCGTGCTGTTCACCCAGGCCGACCGCCATGGCTGGCCTTCGCGCAGCGCCACCCGCGTGGTGCTGCGCGAGGGCCGCGTCACGCATGGCGACGCGGCGCCCTTCCTTCCCCGCTGACGAACAAAGGAACCCCATGCTCCACGGCTACATCCCGCCCCACCGCTTCCTGCCCTACCTGAGCTGGACCGAAATCGCGGCACTGCCCGACCGCGAGAACACCGTCATCGTGCTGCCCTGCGGCGCCATCGAGCAGCACGGCCCGCACCTGCCGTGCTCGGTCGACAGCGTGATCGCCTCGGGCGTGATGGGCAAGGCGCTCGAGAAGCTGCCGGCCGAGGTGCGCGCCTTCGCGCTGCCCACCATCACCTACGGCAAGTCGGAAGAGCACCTGCACTTTCCCGGCACCATGACGCTCACCGGCACCACGCTCTTGTCGACCGTCACCGAGATCGGC
Source organism: Variovorax paradoxus NBRC 15149 (assembly GCF_001591365.1). Taxonomy (GTDB): domain Bacteria; phylum Pseudomonadota; class Gammaproteobacteria; order Burkholderiales; family Burkholderiaceae_C; genus Variovorax; species Variovorax paradoxus. The sequence continues at coordinate 14,358 of NZ_BCUT01000010.1, read as the reverse complement.
GAGTCGGTCTACCGCGCCGGCTTTCGCAAGCTGCTGTTCGCCAACGGCCATGGCGGCCAGCCGCAGGTGCTGGAGATGGCGGCGCGCGAGCTGCGGCTGCGCCATGGCGACTTCGTGGTGGTGCCGCATGGCGTGTCGCGCCTGCCGAACGCATCGAGCAGGCAGATCAGCGAGCAGGAAAAGAAGCTCTCGATGCACGCCGGCCATTCCGAGACCGCGCTGATGCTCGCGCTGGCGCCCGACACCGTGCACATGGAGCGCGCCGCCGCCAACTTTCCGCCGCCGTTCCCGATCAAGCTGCTGTCGGCCGATGGCCGCCCGGCCTGCGCCTGGACCGCGCGCGACTTCGGCCCGAGCGGCGTGATCGGCGACCCGACCAGCGCCACGCGCGAACAGGGCCAGGAGATCCTGGACACGCTGTCCGACAGCTGGGTGCAGGCATTGACCGAGCTGCATGCGCTGCGCTGGGTGGTGCGCGAGGAAGCCACCTGGGAGCGCGGCCACCAGCAGGGCTTCATCCAGCAGTCCTTCGAGGCCGCCTGAGGCGCGCTACTTGCATCCGCTTCATCGCTTTTTTTCCAACCCTTCCTTCACCAGCCTTCGAGAGGTTCCCACCATGCGCTCCTTCGCTCTTTCCATGGCCGGCGCCGCCGCGCTCGCACTGTTCGCCGCTGCCGCACCGGCCCAGGCGCAAGACAAGTTCACCTACATGACCAACTGGTATGCGCAGGCCGAGCACGGCGGCTTCTACCAGGCGGTGGCGCTGGGCATCTACAAGAAGCACGGCCTGGACGTGACCATCAAGATGGGCGGTCCGCAGGTCAACATCACACAGATGATGGCCGCGGGCCAGGCCGACTGCATCATGGGTTCGAGCGACATCCAGATGATGCAGGTGCGCGAAGGCGGCGTGCCGGTGGTCAACGTGGCGGCCTTCTTCCAGAAGGACCCGCAGGTGCTGATCGCGCACGATGACGTCAAGAAGTTCGAGGACCTCAAGGGCAAGACGCTGCTGATCGGCGCGCAGGCCAACCGCGGCTACTGGCCCTGGCTCAAGGCCAGGTTCGGCCTCAAGGACGAACAGACGCGCCCCTACACCTTCAACATCCAGCCCTTCGTGGCCGACCCGAACGCCGCGCAGCAGGGCTACCTGACCTCGGAGCCCTACGCGATCCAGAAGGCCGGCGTGAAGAGCACCGTGCTGATGTTCAGCGACCACGGCTTCCCGGCCTACGCCACCACGGTGTCGTGCATGGAAAAGACCGTGAAGGACCGCAGCAAGCAGGTGGAAGCCTTCGTGAAGGCCTCGGCCGAAGGCTGGAAGAGCTACCTCGCCGATCCGGCGCCCGCGAATGCGCTGATCAAGAAGGACAACCCCAACATGACCGACGACCAGCTGGCCTACAGCGTGGCCAAGCTCAAGGAAATGGGCATGGTCACCGGCGGCGATGCGGCCAAGCTCGGCATCGGCGTGATCACCGATGCGCGTTCCAAGGCGAGCTACGACTTCCTCGTGGGCGCCAAGCTGCTCGACCCGGCAAAGGTGGAACTCGCCAAGACCTACACCACCGAGTTCGTCAAGGACGCCAAGGTTTTGCCCTGAGCCATCCACCCATGAACCGCATCGAACCCCACACCCTCGCGCCGCCCGCGGCGCCTGCCGTGCCCGCGGTGGAAGTGCTCTCGGCCGAGAAGACCTACCCCAACGGCACGCAGGCGCTGCTGCCGGTGGACCTGTCGATCGCCGAAGGCGAATTCGTCACGCTGCTCGGGCCTTCGGGCTGCGGCAAGAGCACGCTGCTCAAGATGGTGGCGGGCATGCTCGAGCCGAGCGACGGGCGGCTCTTGGTGTGGCGCAAGCCGGTGGCGGAGATCCACAGCTGCCCGCACAAGCTGTCCTTCGTGTTCCAGTCGGCCACGCTGATGCCGTGGGCCAGCGTGCGCACCAACGTTCGGCTGCCGCTCGACCTGGCCGGCGTGCCACGCAAGGAGGCCGACGCGCGGGTGATGGAATCGCTCGCGCTGGTGGGGCTCGAGAAGTTTGCCGATGCACTGCCGCGCGCGCTCTCGGGCGGCATGCAGATGCGCGTGTCGATCGCGCGCGGCCTCGTCACGCAACCCGATCTGCTGCTGATGGACGAGCCCTTCGGCGCGCTCGACGAGATCACGCGCCACAAGCTCGACGCCGACCTGCTCGACCTCTGGCGCAAGAAGAAGCTCACGGTGATCTTCGTGACGCATTCGATCCACGAGGCGGTGTTCCTGTCGACCCGCGTGGTGATGATGGCCGCGCGGCCGGGCCGCGTGGTGGAGCAGTTCCACATCGACGAGCCCTACCCGCGCACACCCGACTTCATGGTGACGCCGGAATTCGCGCGCCACGCCAGGCGCCTGCAGGACAGCCTGCTGCGCGCGAGCCAGGGCGACGAGGAGCACGCACGATGAAAAGCCCGCCCCTCCTGAGCCAGCCGCGCGTGCAGCGCGTGCTCTATCCCCTGCTCATCGGCGTGGTGCTGGTCGCGCTGTGGCAATGGATGGTGGTGGCCATGGAACTGCCGCCCTATCTGGTGCCCTCGCCCTTCCTCATGGTGCAGACGCTCGTGACCGACTGGGCGCCGCTCGGCAGCGCGCTCCTGGTCACGCTCAAGATCACGCTGCTGTCGTTCCTGCTGGCCACCGTCGCCGGGGTGCTGATCTCGTTCCTGTTCGTGCAGAGCAAGCGCATCGAGACCGCGCTCTTTCCGTATGCGGTGCTGCTGCAGGTGACGCCCATCGTGGCGGTGGCGCCGCTCATCATCATCTGGGTGAAGAACCCGGTGGCGGCCATGACGGTGTGCGCCGCGCTGGTGGCGCTGTTCCCGATCATCAGCAACACCACGCTCGGCCTGCGCAGCATCGACCCCGACCTGCAGAGCTACTTCAAGCTCAACCGCGCGACGCGCTGGCAGCAGCTGGTGCGGCTGCGCATCCCGAGCGCGCTGCCGTACTTCTTTGGCGGGCTGCGCATCTCGAGCGGCCTGGCGCTGATCGGCGCGGTGGTGGCCGAATTCGTGGCCGGCACCGGCGGCTCGGGCGCGGGCCTGGCCTACCAGATCCTCCAGGCCGGCTTCCAGCTGAACATCCCGCGCATGTTCGCGGCCCTGCTCCTGATCTCGTTGACCGGCGTCGCGCTCTTCGTGCTGATGGCCTGGCTCACCAAGCTGGCGCTGGGCTCGTGGCACGCGAGCGAACTTTCCCAGGATTGAACCTTGACCATGACCGCCTCCATTTCCGCCATCGAAGAGCTGCGGCTCGAACTGCCCGGCCTCGACTGGATCACCGACGAGGGCCGCGTCACGCGCCTGTCGCAGGACTTCTCGTGGTTCAGCCCCGTGCTCAACCGACAGTTGAAGGACAAGCGCGCCGACGTGGCCGTGCGTCCGCGCACCGAGGACGAGATCCGCGCCGTGGTCGGTGCCTGCGCGCGCCGCGGCGTACCGATCACGCTGCGCGGCAGCGGCACCGGCAACTACGGCCAGACCACGCCGCTCGCGGGTGGCGTGGTGCTCGACATGACCGGCTACAACGCCTTCCTGTGGATGCAGCCCGGCGTGGCCCGCGCGCAGGCCGGCATCCGCCTGGGCGAGCTCGAGAAGCAGACCAAGCCCTCGGGCCAGGAGATGCGCAGCATGCCTTCCACCTACCGCAGCGCCACGCTTGGCGGCCTGTTCGGCGGTGGCTTCGGCGGCGTGGGCTCCATCAACTACGGGCCGCTGGGCGCGCCCGGCAATGTGCTGGGCATCCGCGCGATGACCATCGAGCCCGAGCCGCAGGTGATCGAGCTGCGCGGCGCCGAGGCCATGCGCATGCACCACCTCTGGGGCACCAACGGGCTGGTGCTGGAGCTGGAAATCGCACTGGCACCGGCGCATCCCTGGCTCGAGACGCTGGTGACTTTCGACAGCTTCGCGGATGCATTGCACTTCGCCGACAAGCTCGCGAATGCGCCCGGCATCGTGAAGCGGGAGATCGCCTTCTTCGCCGCGCCGATCTCGGACCACCTGGCGCAGCTCGCGGCGCACCTGCCCAAGGGCTGCCACACGGTACTGTCGCTGGTGGCCGAATCCTGCGAGCCGGCCATGCAGCAGCTGGCCGAGGCGCACGCCGGCACCGTGAGCTACCGCAGGACCGCGGCCGAGGTGCAAAAGAGCAACCGCACGCTGATGGAGTTCACCTGGAACCACACCACGCTGCATGCGCTCAAGGTCGACCCCTCGCTCACCTACCTGCAGAGCGGCTTCGTGCCGGGCCGGCACGTCGAGCAGATCATCGAGATGGAGCAGCTGCTGGGCGGCGAGGTGATGATGCACACCGAGTTCATTCGCAACGTGGCCGGGCTCATGACCTGCAGCGGGCTGCAGCTGGTGCGCTTCAGCACCGAGGAGCGGCTCGCCGAGATCATCGGCATCCACCGCGCGCGCGGCGTGCACATCAACAACCCGCACGTGAACATCGTGGAGGACGGCAAGGCGGGCGGGCCGCTGCCGCCCGAGGTCATCGAGATGAAGAAGCGCTTCGACCCGATGGGCCTGCTGAACCCGGGCAAGCTGCGCGACTGGCCCGTGAAGGCGGTGCCGGCGGAGGTCTGACGACGACGGGGACGCCGCCGGGTCAGCCCTGGCGGCGGCGCAGCACGAAGGCGATGGCCACGATGGCCATCGCCGCAATCCACAGCGGCCACAGCCCGAAGTGCGCGACCCAGCGCGCAAAGGGGGTGAGCCCCGTGCGGCCCTCGACCGAGGCTTCGAGCACGCCGCGCGTGAGCCGCGGCAGCTGGTGCGTGACGCGGCCTTCGGCATCGATGACCACCGTGGCGCCGGTGTTGGTGGCCCGCACCATCGGCCGCGCGAATTCGAGCGAGCGCATGCGCGAGATGGCCAGGTGCTGGTCGATGGCCACCGAGTTGCCGAACCACGCGATGTTGCTCACGTTGAGCAGGATGGTCGGCGCCGTGGCCTCGTCCTTGAAGTTGGCGCCGATCTCGTCGCCGAACAGGTCTTCGTAGCAGATGTTCGGCGCAATGCGCTGGCCCTGCCAGGCAAAGGGCGCCTGCGCCAGGCCGCCGCGCGCGAAGTCGCCGAGCGGGATGTTCATCATGCGGATGAACCAGCGAAAGCCCGGCGGAATGAATTCGCCGAACGGAACCAGGTGATGCTTGCTGTAGCGGTAGGGCTGCGCCGCACCGGGCTGGAAGCCGAGCACCGCGTTGCTGTAGGTGCCCTGGCGGCCCAGCGGCAGGCCGACGATGGCCGCCTGCGTGCCCTGGCCGTAGCGCGCCTGGATCGCCTCCAGGTAGCCCTCGGGCAGTTGCTGCGGCAGCAGCGGCAGTGCGGTTTCGGGGGTCACCACGAGCGAGGCCTTGGCATCGCGCAGCTGCTCTCCGTACCAGCGCAGCGCCAGGTCGATGCCGCCGCCCGGAATGAATTTTTCGTCCTGCGGGATGTTGCCCTGCAGCAGCGCGAGCTGCAGCTTGCCGCTCGAACCCCTGGCGCCCTGCGCGTCGCCGGACAGCGGTGCCACGAGGTGCGGCGCGGCGAATGCAGCGGCGACAAGTACCAGGGCCTGCGCGAGCGCGATGCCGCGCGCGGGCCGGGTCAGCGCCACCAGCGCGGCCACCAGCGCAGCCACTGCGCCGATGCCGTACACGCCGATCCACGGCGCCCAGGCCGCCAGCGGCCCGTCGACATGCGCATAGCCGCCCGCGCCCCAGGGAAAGCCGGTGAACCAGCTGCCGCGCACGAGCTCGGCCAGCGTCCACAGCGCGGCGAACACCAGCGCCCCGGCCACCGGCCCGCGCGGCCCGCGAACGACGAACCAGGCGCAGGCCGCCGCGTAATAGAGCCCGAGCGCCGCCGCGAGCGAGAGCACCGCAATGGCCGCGAGCGGCGCCGGCAGCCCGCCGTAGGTGTGCATCGAAATGAAGAGCCACCAGAAGCTGCCGGTGAGCCAGGCGGTCGAGAAAAGCCAGCCATGCAGCCCGGCGCGGCGCCAGCCCGCACCCTCGGCGCGCAGCCAGTCCAGCAGTCCGACGAGCACCGCCAGCGAAACAAGCTGCAGCCACCACAGCGGCCGGCCGTTCGCAGGCCAGGCAATGGCTGCGGCCTGGGCGAGGCCCGCGAAGGCAAAGCCCAGCAGGCGCAGCAGGCCCACGGCGGAAAAGGCGGGAGACGTGCGGAGCGTGGCCGCTGCCGGCAGCGGCATCAGTCGGCCGCGTCGCTGCCGCGGGCCGGGGACACCTTGAACCAGCGCACGGCCCCGCCCTTGGTGTGCAGCACCACGAAGTCGAAGCCGCCGATCGCGTGGTGCTCGCCGCGCTTGGGCACGTGCCCCATCTCGTGCGCGATGAGCCCGCCGATGGTGTCGAAGTCTTCGCTCAGTTGCTCTTCGTCGAAGACGATGCCGAAGGCCTCGGCCACGCGCTCGATCGGCGTGTCGCCCGAGACGCGGTAGGTGTGGTCGGCCAGACCGAAGATGTCGCCCTCGTCCTCGGCGATGTCGAACTCGTCCTCGATCTCGCCGACGATCTGCTCGAGCACGTCCTCGATGGTGATGAGGCCGGCCACGCGGCCGAACTCGTCGATCACGATCGCCAGGTGGTTGCGGTTGCCGCGGAACTCGCGCAGCAGGTCGTTCAGGCCCTTGCTCTCGGGGATGAAGGTCGCGGGCCGCAGCAGCGCGCGGATGTTGAGCCCCGGCGCGCGCTGCAGCTTGAGCAGGTCTTTCGCGAGCAGGATGCCGATGATGTTTTCCTTCTCGCCCTCGTACACCGGGAAGCGCGAGTGCGCGGTGTCGATGACCAGGTGCAGCAGCGCGTCGAACGGCGCGTCGATGTTCACCAGGTCCATGCGCGGCGCCGCGACCATCACGTCGCCGGCCGTCATGTCGGCCATGCGCAGCACGCCCTCGAGCATGACGCGCGATTCGGCGCCGATCACCTCGTTGTCCTCGGCGTCCGCGAGGGTTTCGATCAACTCGTCGCGCGAGTCGGGACCGGGGTGGATGAATTCGGCCAGCTTCTGGAGAAAGCCGCGCTTGTCTTCCCGTTCGACGGGTGCGCGTTCAGGGTGAGGGTCGGCCACTGCGGGAGGCGTAGTTGAAGAGATACAAGGATACCGGATTGCGCGTGACAGGCTCTACCGCGTGGCCGCCAGGGGCGCTTTTCAGGTATTCAGGGGGCAGACTTGCTGCGCGCGTCCCGCATGCCGCTGCGCACTTCCTGCAGGCTGGCCAGGAAGGCCCAGAACTGCTTGGCGCGGGTCTTGAGGTGGTAGTCGACCGCTGCGTACTGCTCGAGCGCGATCTCGCTCATGCGGCTGTCGAAGGTGGCGCTCGGCAGCTGCAGGTGGGCTTCGGATTCCGAGCCGCTGCGAACCACGGTGGCGCCGGCGTTGCGGGCGATCTTCAGCATGGCGGCGTTTTCGCTCAGCGCATGGATGAAGAGCATGCCCACGCCTTCGTTGCGCGCCACGACCACGGCGCGCTCGAACAGCCGCGCGCCGTAGCCGCGGCCCCGCGCATGCGCGGCCACCGACACGCCGAATTCGGCGCAGTCGCTGTGCTGCGCGTCCGGCGCGAACGCGAGGTGGGCCATCGCGATCAGGTCGAGCCGGCGGTTGTAGATGCCGAAGAGCTCGTCGCGCTCGAAATCGAGCCCGTCGACGTAGCGCTGCACCTGCTCGTCGCCCGCGGCGTAGCCGAAGCGCAGGTAGCGGTCGTGCGGCGTGAGCGCCAGCAGGTGCTGGGCGATGCGGTCGCGCTCGCGCGGGCCGATCGAGCGGATCGGCACCATGACGGGTTGCGGCGCAGAGGCTGCGCGCGGTTGCGCCTCAACCATCGGCGCCTTCAGGAAAGAGCCGAGGCCGAGAGACGCCTTCAGGAGGGTCTTGGCGGTAAGCATGGCTCAAATATAAGGGTTTTCCCTTAAACACCAAGCCTGCAGGGGTACTTTCGGGCAACATTTGTGAACCAATACCAGAGAGCGTGTCGTTCACGCAACCATCAGCTGGCTAAACCGGCACGGCTGTTGTGGCCTTGACACGGTCGAGCACGAAGCTGGTCTTGCAATCCTCCACGCTGGGGTGCTTGAGCAGGGTGTCCATGATGAAACGGCTGTAATGCCCCATGTCGGCGACCACCACGCGCAGCAGGTAGTCCATCTCGCCGGTGAGCGCCGCGCACTCGACCACTTCGGGCCAGGTCTGGACGCTGGCGCGGAACAGGTCCATGGGGTTGCGCTTGTGGGTCTCGGTGTGCTTTTCGAGGCGCACATTGAGATAGGCGGTCAACCCCAGGCCGATGACTTCGGGGCGCACGAGCGCGACGTAGCGGTCGATGACGCCGCTTTCCTCCAGCCGCTTGACGCGCCGCAGCACGGCGCTCGGGGAAAGGCTGACCTGTTCGGCGATCTGGTCGTAGGTGGCGCGCCCGTCTGCTTGCAGCGTGCGCAGAATGAGCCTGTCGATCTTGTCTAGTGCTTCCATGGCTGCATTTTCGCAGTTTTACTGCGTCTCAGCTCTCTTCGGCGCCCAATAACGCTGAAAACGTGAGCGGCATCCGCTCTACAGTGCAGCACTGGTCGTTCTCGCCCACCCCGTTCGCTATTTCCTTCATTCGAACCCCATTTCTGGAGACCCCATGAGCCACACCGACGCGCCCCCCTTCACGCCCTGGGAGAACCCCATGGGAACCGATGGCTTCGAATTCATCGAATACGCGGCGCCGGACCCGGTCGCAATGGGCAAGGTGTTCGAGCGCATGGGCTTCAAGGCCGTGGCGCGGCACCGCCACAAGAACGTGCTGCTGTACCGCCAGGGCACGATCAATTTCATCGTCAACGCCGAGCCCGACTCCTTCGCGCAGCGCTTTGCGCGCGAACACGGCCCGAGCGTCTGCGCCATCGCCTTCCGCGTGCAGGACGCCAAGCAGGCCTACGAACGCGCGATCTCGCTCGGCGCCTGGGGCTTTGCCGACAAGGCGGGTCCGGGCGAATTGAACATTCCCGCCATCAAGGGCATCGGCGACAGCCTGATCTACCTGGTCGACCGCTGGCCCGGCAAGAACGGCGCGAAGCCGGGCGACATCGGCAACATCGGCTTCTACGACGTCGACTTCGAACCGCTGCCCGGCGTGGCCTCGCAGGATGCGCTGGCGCCCAAGGGCAACGGCCTGACCTACATCGACCACCTCACGCACAACGTGTACCGCGGCCGCATGAACGTCTGGGCCGGCTTCTACGAGAAGCTCTTCAACTTCCGCGAGATCAAGTACTTCGACATCGAAGGCCAGGTCACGGGCGTGAAGAGCAAGGCCATGACCAGCCCCTGCGGCAAGATCCGCATCCCCATCAATGAAGAAGGCAAGGAGCAGGCCGGCCAGATCCAGGAGTACCTGGACATGTACCGCGGCGAAGGCATCCAGCACATCGCGATGGGCTCGGACAACCTGTACGAGACCGTCGACGCGCTGCGCGCCAACGGCGTCACCCTGCTCGACACCATCGACACCTACTACGAGCTGGTCGACAAGCGCATTCCCGGCCATGGCGAAAGCGTGGCCGAGCTGCAGAAGCGCAAGATCCTGATCGACGGCAAAAAGGACGCGCTGCTGCTGCAGATCTTCAGCGAGAACCAGCTCGGCCCGATCTTCTTCGAGTTCATCCAGCGCAAGGGCGACGACGGCTTCGGCAACGGCAACTTCAAGGCGCTGTTCGAAAGCATCGAGCTCGACCAGATGCGCCGCGGCGTGCTGACGGCCGCAAAATAAGCGCCTTTTTCACTGGCCAGGAGCCTCCATGCGCAGCACGTTCTCGATCGGCTTGACCCTCACCGCGGCAGCCGCCGCTGTTCTTCTTTCGGGCTGCGCCATGGCGCCGGCCGCCCCGGCGGGCGGCTCGCACCTCGACGCGGTGCAGAAGGCTGCAGCGCTGCGCATCTGCACGCCGGGCGACTACAAGCCCTTCAGCTTCCAGAAGGCCGACGGCTCGTTCGAGGGCATCGACGTCGATCTCATGGCGGGCTTCAGCGCCAGCCTCGGGGCCAAGCCCGAATGGGTCAAGACCACCTGGGCCAACCTGCTGCCCGACCTCGGCGCCGGCAAGTGCGACATCGCCGTGGGCGGTGTTTCCGTGACCACCGACCGGCAAAAGCGCGCCTTCTTCAGCGCGCCCTACATGGTGAACGGCAAGGCGCCCATTGCGCGCTGCGCCGACGTTGCCAAGTACCAGAGCGTGGCCGACATCGACAAGCCTTCCACCCGCGTGATCTTCAATCCGGGCGGCAGCAACGAGCGCTTTGCGCGCGCCAACTTCAAGCAAGCCAAGCTCACGCTGCACGGCGAGAACGTGACGATCTTCGACGAGATCCTTGCCAACCGCGCCGACGTGTTCGTGACCGAATCCGCCGAAGCCATCACGCAGCAGAAGCTCAAGCCGGGCCTGTGCGCGATCAACCCCGACAAGCCGCTGCAATACGGCGAAATGGCTTGGATGCTGCCGCGCGACGACGTGGCCTTCAAGGCCTACGTCGACCAATGGCTGCACCTGCAGCAAGCCGGCGGCGACTTCCAGCGCGTGATGGACCGCTGGCTCAAATAAACCGAAAGAGCATTCCCATGGACACCCCTGCAGCAGCTGCTGTCGTCACGTCCGCCGTCTACGGCGCTTCGGACCGTCCGCCGCGCGGCGACTACTCGCGCGGCGGGGCGGTGCTTGCCGACTACACCTGCCCGCAGGACTGGGCCAGCTACACGCCGGCCGACCACGAGACCTACCAGCGGCTCTACGAACGGCAGGCCGCGCAGCTGCCGGGCCTCGCCTGCGACGCATTCATCGAGGCGCTGCCGCTGCTGGGCGTGAAGGACCGCATCCCTCGCTTCGAGGAAATCAACGAGCGGCTGCACCGCGCCACCGGCTGGGAAATCGTGGCGGTGCCGGGGCTGATTCCCGAGCTGCCGTTCTTCACCTTGCTCGCAAACCGCAAGTTTCCGGTGACCGACTGGATCCGCAAGCCCGAGGAGTTCAACTACATCGTCGAGCCCGACGTGTTCCACGACCTGTTCGGCCATGTGCCGATGCTGTTCGACCCGGTCTTTGCCGACTACGTGCAGCGCTATGGCCAGGGAGGCATCAAGGCGCATGAGCTCGGCGCGGGCGAGAAGCTCGCGCGGCTGTACTGGTACACGGTCGAGTTCGGCCTGATCCGCCAGCCCGACGGCCTGCGAGCCTACGGCGCCGGCATCCTGAGTTCCGTCGGCGAACTGCAGCACGCCGTGCGCAGCGGCGAGCCGCACCGGCTGCCGCTCGACCTGCTGCGCACCATGCGCACGAGCTACAAGATCGACACCTACCAGAGCAACTACTTCGTGATCGAAAGCTTCGCGCAGCTCTTCGACCTCACGGCTCCCGACTTCACGCCGCTCTACCAGGCGCTCGACGCCCTGCCCGACATTCCGGCCGGGGTGCTGCTGCCGGGCGAGTCCGGCCGGGCCTGAACGCTCCTTTCGAAGTGATTGCGGCGGCATGCATGCGCTGCGGTTCACTATCGCGTGCGCGACAGCGCATGCCCTGCTCCTAGGACAAGCCCGCTGGCGGCCAGATGTGTCTGGCTCCCACAATCCGCGCAAAAGGAGCTTGCATGCAGACATCCGCGCGACAGAACTATCCGGCCGGCGTGCCGCACGAGATCGACCCCGGGCAGTACCGGTCCCTGCCCCACATGTTCGACGAGGCCTTCGCCCGCTATGCCGATCGGCCGTTCTCGGTTTGCATGGAGCGCTGGATGTCGTATGGCGAGCTCGACACGCTGTCGAAGGCCCTGGGCGCGTGGCTGCAATCGCTGGGCCTCGAGCCCGGCGCGCGGGTCGCCATCATGCTGCCCAACGTGCCCCAGTTCGCGGTCACGATGTGCGGCGTGCTGCGCGCCGGCTACACCTGCGTCAACGTCAATCCGCTCTATACGGCGCGCGAGCTCGAGCACCAGCTCAAGGATTCGGGCGCCACGGCCATCGTCATCCTCGAGAACTTCGCCGCGACGCTGGAACAGGTGATCGAGCGCACGCCCGTCAAGCACGTGGTCGTCACTTCGATGGGCGACCTGCTCGGCGGAGTCTATGGCGCCTGGATCACGGTGGCGGTCCGCCACCTGGCGAAGATGGTGCCCCCGTACAAGCTGCCCCTGGGCAACGGCCGCACTGTCACGCCTTTTTCGAAGGTCATCGAAGAGGGGCGCGGGCGCGCGTTGGCGCCGGACCAGAGCACGCTCGATTCGATCGCGTTCCTGCAATACACCGGCGGCACCACGGGCCTGTCCAAGGGCGCGGTATTGACCCACCGCAACATCGTCGCGGCCACGCTGCAGGCGGAGGCCTGGTTCACGCCGGCGCTGTCGCGGGCGGGCGACCTGGCCAAGGTCAACAGCATCGCGGCGCTGCCGCTCTATCACATCTTCGCGCTCACGCTTTGCCTCCTGGTCATCCGCCAGGGCTCGCACATGACGCTGATTCCCAATCCGCGCGATTTCGGCAAGTTCATTGCGGTGCTCAAGAAGCGGCCCTTCCACATGCTGCCGGCGGTGAACACGCTCTTCAATGCGCTCTTGATGCATCCCGGGTTCAAGTCGATCGATTTCTCCACGCTGTTCGTTTCGCAGGCGGGCGGAATGGCCGCCTCCGAAGGCACGGCACGGCGCTGGTTCGAGGCCACCGGCTGCCCGATGATCGAAGGCTGGGGCATGAGCGAGACCTGCGCGATCGGCACCAACAACCCGGTGTCGAACACCAGCTTCACAGGCACCATCGGCTTGCCGCTGCCCAGCATCGAGATCGCCATCAAGGACGACGAAGGCAACTCCCTGCCCGTCGGCACGCCGGGCGAGCTCTGCATCAAGGGGCCCAACGTCATGACCGGCTACTACAACCAGCCCGCCGAGACCGCCGCTGCCTTCACGCCCGATGGCTTCATGCGCACCGGCGACATTGCCGTCATGCAGGAGGATGGCTACAGCCGCATCGTCGACCGCAAGAAGGACATGATCCTGGTGAGCGGCTTCAACGTCTTTCCGAACGAACTGGAGAACGTCATTTCGCTGTGTCCCGGCGTTGTCGAGTGCGCGGCTGTCGGTGTGCCCGACGAGAAGCAGGGCGAGGCGATCAAGGTCTTTGTCGTGCGCAAGGACGCGGCGCTCACCGAGGAAGCCGTGCTGCAATACTGCAATGGACAGCTCACCGGCTACAAGCGGCCCAAGCACATCGAATTCCGCGACTCGCTGCCGAAGACCAATGTCGGGAAGATCCTGCGGCGCGAATTGCGCACCAGCGCGGGCGCCTGAATGAACGATCGCGCCGCCGCCGGGCTGCCGGCGAATCTGGTGGTCTTCGAGCGCGGCTGGCTGTCGTCGAACAACATTCTGTTCATCGGGGCCGGCGAAACCGCGCTGGTCGACACCGGGTACACCACGCATTCCGATCAGACCCGGGCGCTGGTCGAATCGGCGCTGGGAACCCGGCCACTCGACCGGATCGTGAATACGCATCTGCACAGCGACCATTGCGGTGGCAATGCGGCCCTTCAGCAGCGCTATCCGGCGATCCGGACGGACATTCCACCCGGCGAGGCGGCATTGGTGGAACGGTGGGATGAGGGCGGTCTGAGTTTTCTTGCGACGGGACAGACCTGTCCGCGATTCCGGTTCACCGGCCTCTTGCAGCCGGGAACCGAATGCATGCTCGGCGGCATCCCGTGGCAGGTGCATGGCGCGCCTGGCCATGATCCCCACTCGATCATCCTCTTCGATCCCGCTTCACGGACGCTGATCTCGGCGGATGCCCTGTGGGAAAACGGCTTCGGCGTCGCCTTTCCCGAACTCGTGGGCGAACCGTCATTCGGCGATCTGGCTGTGACGCTGGATCGGATCGAGGCGCTGGGGCCGCTGCGGGTGATCCCGGGCCATGGTTCGGTCTTTGGCGATGTCGGCAAAGCCTTGGCCACGGCGCGCCGCCGGCTCGAGGGTCTTCAGCGCGATCCCGTGAAGCATGCGCGGCACGCCATCAAGGTGCTGATGAAATTCAAGCTGCTGGAGGTGCAGTCCATTGCCCTTGACGACTGGAAAGCCTGGGTCTGCAGCACGTCGTATCTGGATATCGTTCGTTCGCGCTTCTTTGCCGACGTGGAATTGGAGCAATTGGCCGGGGACGTCTTACACGAGCTGATCGGCGCAGGTGCGGCGGAGATGGACTCCTCGGGCATCCGCAATATCTGATCTTTGTCTGCTGGAATAAAAAAAGCGCGTCACCGCAAGATGACGCGCTTTTTAAAGCTGCAAAGAA
>NZ_BCUT01000009.1 GCF_001591365.1 Variovorax paradoxus NBRC 15149 | reverse complement strand
TCCAGCCGGACTGTCAGTCCCAGGGTGCGCCGCGTCCCGACCGATGCCACGTAGGCACCGTTCGCGGTGGCGGCCACGGTCGGGAAATACTTCTTGTCGAGCGCGTTGCGCAACCAGAGCGAAATGCTCCAGATTTCATTGCCTCGTGCGACCTTCCAACCGGTGGCGAGGTTCAGCAGGCCATAGGCCGGGATGCGCGAGTGGACCGACCCGTCGAGCGTGCCGTCCTGTGCGGACCGCCACGCGTACGCCGCTGAAACGAAGTGCTGGGTGGTGGGGCTCACGGGCCTGCGGTATTCGGCGCCCACGTTGAATGTCCAGCGCGGCGTCCCGGCAACCTGCCGTCCGCTCAGGCTGCAGCGCCCCTGCGGCATGAACGCGCGTTCTGACGGACAAGGCGCGTCCTCATAGCGTTGATAGCGTGCATCGTTGAAGGCGGCGTTGGCCCACACGGTCAGCCCGCGCGCCGGTCGCGCAGTGGCGTCCAGCTCCAGTCCCCGGCTACGGAGATCGCCCGCGTTCGTGAGGATCTCGACATAGTTGCCCGCGCCTGCGCCGGCAGGCACGAACATCGACGTCTGGTAGCCGCGCACGCCTGCCAGGAAGGCGTTCAGGTTGAGTGTCAGGCGATCATTCCACAGGCTGCTCTTGACGCCGACGTCCAGGCTGTCGACACGTTCGGGCCCGATGATCAGCGACGAGGCGCCGAGCGGGCCGGGAGCGGCACCCGGCCCCGCCAGATTGATCCCGCCCGACCGCTCGCCGTGCGAAAAGCTCGCGTAGCCGATCGCGCCGTCATCCAGCCGGTAGCTCGCACCCAGGAGCGCCGACGGACTGGTCTTCCGGATGGCCAGGGGGCCCGTGTCGTAGGCACCGAGCACGATCGGACGATTGCGCAGGAACGCGGTGGCAGCGGCACCACCGGTCGAGTCGCCGCGATGGGTGCGCCCGTCCTTGCGCTCCTGCGTGATGCGCAGGCCGGCCGTGAGGTCGAGCCTGGACGTGGCGTGCCACGTGGCTTGGGAGAAGAGCGCGAAGCTCTCCGTGTCGAGCGCGCCGAAGCTCACGGTGCTCGCGTTGGCGAGCACCGGCAAGGACGTTCCCTGCAGAACGATGTCCGCCCGCGGACCGAACACGGTGAATATCTCGTTGCGCATGCGCTGGCGCATGTAGAACGCGCCCACCACATAGTCGACCGCACCGCCGGTGGGCCCCGCGTAGCGCAGTTCCTGCGAGAACTGCTGCTGGCGCACGCGGGAGCCGCCGTCGATCAGCACGGGGATATTGAGGTTGTCGTTGGCTGTCGGCACGAACTTCCACGAGCGGCCGGCGGTGATGGACGTGACGGTGGCGCCGGACCCGAGCTTCCAGCTCGCTTCGGCCGACACGCCACCCTGGTCGAGATCGACGCGCTCCACGCCGTCGGTATTGACCGCATAGCGCCGCGGGTCGGCGACGATGCCGGTGGCACCGCCGGCCCGTGCGCGGGCCGCCGCCGGGCCGCTTCCCAGCGAGTAGATGACGCGGGTGCCGTACGTGGAGCGCTCGCGGTGCGCATCGGCGATCAGGCGCAGGCTGAAGGCGTCGCCACGGCGCAGCAGCCATTGGCCGCGAATGCCGGATCGATGGCCTCCGTTGACGCTGCCGCCATCGTAGATGTTCTCGATGTTGCCGCGTTCATGGGTGCCGTACACCAGCAGCCGGCCCGCCGTCTCTTCCGACAGGGGCCCCGAGAAGATGGCTTGCCCCTGCGCAAGTCCGCGCTGCCCGATCGAGAGTTGCAGGCTGCGCTCGGTCTCGCGGCTCGGCGCACGCGTGTGCAACGCCAGCACGCCGGCGGTCGTGTTCTTGCCGAAAAGCGTGCCTTGCGGCCCGCGCAGCAGGTCCACGCGCTCGATGTCGAGCAGGTCGAATGTCGCCATGCCCGCGCGGCCCAGGTAGACGTTGTCGAGGTAGATGCCCGTGCTGCCCTCGAGGCCGTCGTTCGATGGATTCCTGCCGACGCCGCGCACCGCGATGGCCGATTGCCGCGGATCGCCGAAGGTGATGCTGGTACTCGGCAACCATTGCTGCAGGTCTTCGAGCCGCCAGCTTTGCTGCGTCTCGAGGGCCTCGCCATCGATCGAAGTCAGCGGGATCGGAACTTGCTGGGCGGCTTCCGAACGGCCCCTGGCATCCACGGTGATGGCGGGGAGCGTTTCGCCATCGTCCAAAGGCTTCGGCTGTGCATGGGCCACCACGGCGAACCCGAAGGCGAGAGCGCTGACGGCCAAGGAACGGGCGAGGAGATCGCATGGGCGGAAGGGCATGCGCGTACTCTAGTAGACGCGCGCTGATCACCGCGAGCCGCCAGCGCCTGGCCGGCGCGGTCAATGCCGAGCTCACCCGGCCCCGTTCTGCCGCCAGACCCCGGGCGACACCCCGTACTCGCGTTTGAACGCGCGGTTGAAGGCCGCTTCCGACTCGTAGCCGACATCTTCGGCAATGCGCGCCAGGTTGCCCTGGTCCTTTCGCAGCATGCCGGCGGCCAGGATCATGCGCCAGCGCGTCAGGTAGTGCATGGGCGGCGCGCCCACCAGTTCGGCGAAGCGGTCCGCCAGCACGCTGCGCGAGACATGGATCTCCTGCGCCAGCGCGTCGACCGTCCAGTTGCGGGCGGGATCGCCGTGCATCAGCGCCAGGCAGCGGCTCACGTGGGGGTCGCGCAGGCCCGCGAGCCAGCCGGGGTTGTTGGCGGGCATGGATTCGATGTAGCCGCGCAGCACTTCGGCGAACAGCACTTCCGCCACCTTGGCGGCGACCATCTCGGAACCGGGCGTGTGCGAAGCCGCATCGCCCAGCACGAAGTTGACGGACTGCTCGATCCACGGGCCCGCCGGCCTGCTGCGCAGCGACGTGGTGAACAGGCGCGGAATGTTCGCCATGAGGGGGTTGGGCGCATCGCCTTCGTAGGCGAACCAGCTGCACACCAGCACCGTGCGGTCGCCATTGCCGCCGTAGCGGATGCGCTCCAGCTCGGGCGCCCGCGGGTTCACCACATGCGCCACGTCCACCGCTGCCTGGAGCAGGCCGCTGCCCACCACATGCGAGTCGCCATGCGGCACGGCGATGACGTCGCCGGCATGGGCGCGGATCGGTTCCCCGCCGTCGACCTGGGCCCAGCATTCGCCTTGCAGCACGAGGTGGCAGATGGCCAGCCGCTGCGCGCCGGGCCTGAGCAATTGCGCCATGTGCGCGCCCTTGGGCACCTTGAAGCACCAGGGCGCATGCATGTCCCCGTTCAGGAACAGCGCGCCCTCCAGGCGGATGGTCCGCAGCACGTCCGACAAGACATCCATGGTCACCTCCCGGCAAGCGAGGGCGGGGTTTCGGTCAACAAGTCCGGTGCAGCGGGCAATACAACGGTGCTTCGCGCCGGCACCATCGGTCTTGGTCGCTCCGACCGATTCTAGACAGGAGTATCGCCATGCCCAAATTCCTCATCGAACGGCACATCCCCGGCGCCGGCAAGTTCACGCCGGCCGACCTGAAAGCCATCTCGCAGAAGTCCTGCGGCGTGCTGGGCAGCATGGGGCCCGACATCCAGTGGGTCCACAGCTACGTGACCGACGACCGGATCTACTGCATCTACCAGGCCGCCGACGAGGCGCTGGTGCGCAAGCATGCGGAACTCGGCGGCTTCCCGGCCGACCGCATCGACCGGGTGCATGGCGTGATCGACCCGGCCACGGCCGAGTGAGACGGTGGAGAGACGGCCGAGCAGGGGCGGCCGGATCAGCGCGAAGGCGCCGCCCTCATTCGGCCTGCAGCCGGCCTTGCGGCCCAGCCATGGCCTGCAAGCCCTGCGACGATGCCTGCTGCTGCTGGCTCTGCACCGGCCCGACCAGCGGGCCCGGTCCGGATTCGCCCAGGCTCCTGCGCCCGGTGCCTCTCACGAGGTGGCGCGGCAAGTGGTGTGTTCTTCGAATGAGCTCCAGGGCCTCGCTGCGAGCTGGTTCGGACGCCGGTAGAAACATCTGCAATACGCTCATGATGTCATCCCGTGAAGGCCAGAGAGAAATGTGGCTGGCTCGCCTCGAAGGACCGGAGCCGCGTCTCGATGCGGCCTCTGGCGTGGGTCGCAGGCGCATTATGGGCGCCGAAATGCGACCGGTTCGCACGGCCCCTCGGGCAGTAGTGTTGCTGTGCGCTTACTTACAAACCATAGTATTCATTCAGCCCATTCGGCCGTCAAAAGTGCCGCGCCACGAGCACCACCGCCCCCGCAAGGGAGATGGCGCCACCCACGATTTTCCTCAGCATTCTCATCAGGTTCTTTCTCCAGCGTAGAACCTGCATGGTGCAACGCTTCGGGCCCTGGCGGGTTTGGCAATTCTCATGGCCGGGATAGCCACGGCCCGGCGGGCCGCCCTGCCCTGTAGGCACCCGCCCACGCGCATGGATTGATTTCTCCCGCAAGCGGCGGCCGCCGGCCCGGCCAATGTCGGATGCACGAATTCCGGTTCCTCCTCACGACGCTCCGTGCGTCGTTAAGCGCTCCCTCGGGAGCGCTTTTTTTGCCTGTGCCGCGCCGCGCCCTGCGGCTAATGCGTCTCGCGGCGCAGCTGCTGCACGTCTTCGTGCAGCGCCTGGGCCCAGGCGCGGCGGTCGCGCCCGTGCGAAGCCTGCGGCTCGCCGAAGCGCACGATGGCCACGAGCGGCGGCGCGCGCAGCGTGTTCCAGAGCGAGGTCAGCAGGTTGTCGTCGTCGATGTAGCGCGGCGCCTGGCTGGTTTCCCCGGTGGCCGCATCGGCAAAGCGCAGCGCGGCCGGCAGCACGGGTGCGCCCGACGAAATGGCGGCCTGCAGCAGGTTGGCATGGAAGGGCAGCAACCCGCGCCCGTCGCTCGTCGTGCCCTCGGGGAACACGCCGATCAGGTCGCCGTTGCGCAGCGCCTCGGTCATGTGGTGCACCACGCGCAGCGCATCGCGGCGGCGTTCGCGCTCGATGTAGAGCGAGCCCGCGCCGGTGGACAGCGTGCCGATCAGCGGCCAGTGCTTCACGCCCGCCTTCGAGACAAAGCGCACGTGGCAGGCAGCGTGGATGGCCGTGATGTCTAGCCACGAGAGGTGATTGCTGATGAGCAGCACCGGCCCCTGCGCAGGCGGCCTGCCCTGCACCTGGAGCGCGATGCCCATGATCTCGAGCAGGCGCCGCGACCACTGCTGCACGCGCAGGTTGCGCTCTGCCTGCGAAAGGCCCGGAAAGGTGAAGCGGATCGTCCACCAGCCACCCAGCGCGTGCCCCACCGCATGCAGCAGGCGCCAGCAGGCCTTCAGTGAATGAACCATCGAGGAGCGGGTCCTTTCAGCCGTGCACGACGCGGCCCGCGACGAGGGTGTGGCGCGCACGTCCCAGCAGCGGATAGCCCGAGAACGGCGTGTGCTTGCCCTGGCTCTTGAGCGCATCGGGCTGCACCTGCCATTCGAGGGCCGGATCAAAGACGCACAGGTCGGCCACGCCGCCCTCGGCCAGCCGGCCGATGCCGGTGCCTGCATCGGCGGCGGCCAGCAGCCGCGCGGGCGCGGACGTGATGACTTCCAGCGCGCGCACGATGCCCGCGCCGCTGCGCTCGCCCCACTGCAGCGCGAGCGGCAGCAGCAGTTCGAGCCCCGTGGCGCCGGGTTCGGCTTCGGCAAAGGGCAGGGTCTTGGCATCGGCCTCGACCGGCGTGTGGTCGGACACCAGCGCATCGATGGTGCCGTCGGCCAGCCCGGCCGACAGTGCGTCGCGGTCGCCCTGCTGGCGCAGCGGCGGGTTGAGGCGCGCGCGGCTGTCGAAGAACCCGATGTCGGTGTCGGCCAGGTGCAGCGAATTGATGCTGACGTCGCAGCTGAGCGGCAGGCCCTGCGCCTTGGCCGCGCGCACCAGCGCCACGCCCGCGGCGCTGGAGATGCGGCACAGGTGCACGCGCGCGCCGGTGCTCTTCATGAGCTCGACGATGGTGAAGATCGCGATGGTTTCGGCCGACACCGGCACGCCCGAGAGGCCCAGGCGCGTGGCCAGCGGGCCGCTGGCCGCCACGCCCTTGCCAAGGTCGCGGTCCTGCGGGCGCAGCCACACGGTGTAGCCGAAGGTGCTCGCGTAGAGCAGCGCACGCTGCAGCACCTGGGTGTCTGCGAGCGGTACGTCGGCCTGGCTGAAGCCGATGCAGCCGGCCTCGGTGAGCTCGGCCATTTCGGTGAGCACGCCGCCCGCAAGGCTGCGCGTGAGCGCGCCGAGCGGAAAGAGCCGTGCGCCCTGCAGCTTCTCGGCGCGGAACTTGAGCATCTCGACAAGGCCGGGCTCGTCGAGCACGGGGTCGGTGTCGGGCGGGCACACGAGGCTGGTGACGCCGCCCGCAATGGCCGCAGCCATTTCGCTTTCGAGCATGCCTTCGTGCTCGTAGCCGGGCTCGCGCAGGCGCGCGGCCAAGTCGACGAGGCCGGGCGCGACCACGCAGCCCGCGGCATCGAGGGTGCGCTCGGCCTTGAAGCCGGCCGGCGTGCGGCCGATGCCGGCGATTTTGCCGTCGGCGATGGCGATGTCGGTCTTCTTGTCGATGCCCGAGGCGGGATCGACCACGCGGCCGTTGGAGATGAGGATGTTCATGCGTCTGTACTTCCGGTGGCGGTCAGGGCCTTTTCGGGAAACACCGAGGAACCGGCTTCGCCGGGCCTCAGGTGTTGCCCCCGGTAGGGGGTTGGCGAAGCGACACGAAGTGCGCGAAGACTGGGGGCGAGCAACATGTCTATGCTTCGTTACCTGCGACGATGCTCATGACGGCCATTCGAACGGCGATGCCGAAGGTGACCTGGGGAAGGATCACGCTTTGCTTTCCATCGACCACGGCAGAGTCGATCTCCACGCCGCGGTTGATCGGGCCCGGATGCATGACGATGGCATCCGACTTCGCCAGCTGCAGCTTCTCGGGCGTGAGGCCGTAGGTCTTGAAGAACTCCTGCGACGAGGGCAGCAGCGCGCCGCTCATGCGCTCGTTCTGCAGGCGCAGCATGATGATCACGTCGCAATCCCTGATGCCCTCTTCGAGCGTGTGGCACACGCGCACGCCCATGCCGGCCATGTCGCCGGGCACCAGCGTCTTGGGGCCCACCACGCGCACCTCGGCGCAGCCGAGCGTGGTGAGCGCATGGATGTCGGAGCGCGCCACGCGCGAGTGCAGCACGTCGCCAACGATGGCCACCGTGAGGTTCGCAAAATCCTTCTTGTAGTGGCGGATCGTGTACATGTCGAGCAGCCCCTGCGTCGGGTGCGCATGGCGGCCATCGCCGGCGTTCACCACGTGCACGTGCGGCGCCACATGCTGCGCGATCAGGTAGGGCGCGCCCGACTCGCTGTGGCGCACCACGAACAGGTCGGCCGCCATCGCGCTCAGGTTGGCGATGGTGTCGAGCAGCGACTCGCCCTTGGTGGCCGAGGAGCGCGCGATGTCCAGGTTGATGACGTCGGCCGAAAGGCGCTTGGCCGCGATCTCGAAGGTGGTGCGGGTGCGCGTCGAGTTCTCGAAGAACAGGTTGAACACGCTCTTGCCGCGCAGCAGCGGCACCTTCTTCACCTCGCGGTCGCTCACGCTCGTGAAGTTGGCTGCGGTGTCGAGGATGTGCGTGACGATGTCCTTGGGCAGGCCCTCGATCGACAGCAGGTGGATCAGCTCGCCGTTCTTGTTGAGTTGCGGGTTTCGCTTGTAGAGCATCAACGGTTCTCCTCGACCTTGAGGCTGAAGGCGCCATCATCGGCGCGGGCCAATGCGAGCAGCTGCGTATCGGGCAGCGTGAGCTTGGCGGCCGCGAAATCGGCCGCCACCGGCAGCTCGCGCCCGCCGCGGTCCACCAGCACCGCGAGCCGCACGCAGGCCGGGCGACCGAAGTCGAACAGCTCGTTGAGCACCGCGCGGATGGTGCGGCCGGTGTAGAGCACGTCGTCCAGCAGCAGCACGTCGGCGCCGTTCACGTCGAAGGGCAGCGCGGTCTGCGCGCTGGCCGAGAGGCCGCGGCGCGCGAAGTCGTCGCGGTGCATGGCCGACGAGATGACGCCGGGCGCGCCGGGCAGGCCCAGGTCCTTCTGCAGCCGCTCGACCAGCCAGGCGCCGCCGGAGGTGATGCCCACCAGCTTGGTATCGGCGCGCATCAGCGCTTTCACGCCGGCCAGGAGGTCTGTGTAGAGCGCTTCGGCATCGGGTATTGAACTCACGGAAGACTCCTTAGAAATTGCTCCAGGATGATGCAGGCCGAGGCCGCATCGGCATCGCGCGCGCCGGAGGCCAGCGCCTCGGTGGTGCTGTAGCGCTCGTCGACCTCGAACACCTGGAGATTGAAACGCCCGCGCAGTTGCCGCGCGAACTTCTGCGCGCGGCGGGTGTTCTCGTGCGGGGCGCCGTCGGGGTGGTACGGCACACCGACCACCAGCGCGTCGGGCTGCCATTCCTTGATGCGGGCTTCCACCTGCGCAAACCGGGCGTCGCCTTCGGCCTTGATGGTGGCCTGCGGCGTGGCGGCGCCGAGCAGGCGGTTGCCGCTGGCCACGCCGGTGCGCTTCAGGCCGAAGTCGAAGGCCAGGAAGCTCTGGAAGTGGGGAGGAACGGCAACGGCGACAAGGGCGGCAGGGGGAGCGGCGGGAACGTCTGGCATGGCAGCGGCCATCACGCGTGTCCCGCTTCCGGCGACAGTTTCCAGGCTTCCAGGCCCAGCAGCAGCAGCGCCCGGTCGTAGCGCTGCTCGACCGGCGTGTCGAAGATCACGGCCGGATCGGCGCCCACGGTGAGCCAGCTGTTCTCGGCCAGTTCCGATTCGAGCTGCCCCTCGCCCCAGGCCGAATAGCCCAGCGAAACCAGCACCTTGCGCGGGCCCGCGCCGGTGGCCAGCGCCTCGAGCACGTCCTTGGAGGTGGTCATTTCGAGGCCGCCGGGAATGGTCATGGTCGAGGCGTAGACCGATTCCTCGGGCTTCTCGGCATGGGTGAACACCGGCTCGTGCAGCACGAAGCCGCGTTCGGTCTGCACCGGCCCGCCCTGGAAAACGGGTGCGTCGCCGAGTTCGGGGCGCGACAGGTGCAGTTCGATCTTCTCGAACAGCACCTTCAGGTTGATGTCGCTGGGTTTGTTGATCACCAGCCCGAGCGCACCGCGTTCGCTGTGCTCGCACAGGTAGACGACGCTGCGGTTGAAAGTTTTATCTTCCATCCCCGGCATCGCGATCAGGAAGTGATGCGTAAGGTTCATCGGGGCAGAATCGGCAGCCATATGCCGCCGATTTTACTGGCCGTCGACAAGACCTATCCCAAAGGGCTCATGTGGTTTCGCCGCGACCTGCGCGTGGACGACAACGCGGCCCTGTACCACGCGCTGCGGGCCTGCCGGCAGGTGGTGTGCGTTTTCGTGTTCGACCGGGCCATCCTGGACCCGCTGCCCCGCATCGACCGGCGCGTGGAATTCATCCGGGAATCGCTGGTGGAGCTCGAGGAAGAACTGCGGGCGCTGAGCGGCGGGCTGATCGTGCGGCACGCCCACGCCATCGAGGAGATCCCGGCACTGGCCCACAGCCTGGACGTGCAGGCCGTCTTCGCCAACCGCGACGACGAGCCCGATGCGCTGGCGCGCGACGCCCAGGTGCTGGGCGCGCTGGCCAATGCGGGCGTGAGCTTCTACACCTACAAGGACTCCACCGTCTTCGAGCGCGACGAGCTGCTCAACAAGACCGGCCAGCCGTACACGGTGTTCACGCCCTACAAGCGGGCCTGGCTCGCGAAGGTGGACGCCTTCTTCCTCAAGCCCTACCCGGTGCGCAGCCATGCCGATGCGCTGGCGCCGCCGCCCGCGGCCCATCGCACGCCGGTGCCTTCGCTCGAGGACCTCGGCTTTGGCCGGAGCAATCTCTCCGAACTCGACATTCCCACCGGCAGCCAGGGTGCGGCGACGCTGTTCGAAGACTTTTTCCAGCGCATCGACCGCTACGACGCCGCGCGCAATTTTCCGGCGGTGCGGGGGCCGAGCTACCTGGGCGTGCACCTGCGCTTCGGCACCGTCTCGATCCGGCAGCTGGCGGGGGTGGCGCACCAGCTCTTCCTGCAAGGCGACGCGGGCGCGGCCGCCTGGCTGGGCGAGTTGATCTGGCGGGAGTTCTATTTCCAGATCCTGGTGCACTTTCCGCACGTGCATTCGGGCGGCGAGTCGAAGAGCTTCCGGCCCGAGTACGACAAGATCCAGTGGCACCACGGCAAGCATGCCGACCAGCTGTTCGAGGCCTGGTGCCAGGGCCGCACGGGCTACCCGCTGGTGGACGCGGCCATGCTGCAGATCAACCAGAGCGGCTACATGCACAACCGCCTGCGCATGGTGGTGGCCAGCTTCCTCTGCAAGGACCTGGGGCTGGACTGGCGGCGCGGCGAGCGCTACTTTGCGCTGCACCTGAACGACTTCGAGCTGGCTTCGAACAACGGGAACTGGCAATGGGCCAGCTCCAGCGGCTGCGACGCGCAGCCCTGGTTCCGCATCTTCAACCCGGTGACGCAGAGCGAGCGCTTCGACCCCGAAGGCAAGTTCATCCGGCGCTACCTGCCGCAGCTCGCGGGACTGTCGAATGCCGCGATCCACGCACCCTGGACGGCATCGCCGGTGGAACTGGAAGCCGCCGGCATCAAGCTCGGCGAGACCTACCCCAGGCCGGTGGTCGACCACGCCGAGGCGCGCGAGCAGACGATGCGGCGCTATGCGGCCGTGCGCGGCGCCGGCCAGCCGCCGCTCAGCGGCGCGTCAGCACGATCTCCGCGCCGGCGTCGGAGCGACCCCTGAGCGTGCCGGCGTCGAGCTGCTGGAAGGTGATGAGGTTGTCGCGGCAGCCGGTGAGCGCCTTGCTGCCTTGGAAGTGCAGCTCGTAGACGCCGCTTTCCACGCGCCGCCACAGCATCGGGGTCGGGATGCCGACACAGGGGTCGGCAGTGCTCTGCGCCAGCGTGCGCCAGGTGCCTCCGGCGGCCTGCAGCTGCATCTGCGCATCGACCTGGCGGCCGTTCTTGAGCGTGATGCGCGCGGTCCAGTCGCCTTCGAGGCCGTCGGCCGCCTGGGCCGCGGCCGGCCCGGCGGCCATGGCCAGCATGCCGGCGCAGGCCGCGGTACGCCACAGGATGTGCTTCATGCACCGCTCCCGATGCCCAGCTGGGGCTTCATCGCCTCCCACGCCACGCCGTTGAGGCGGCGCGCGCTGTTGAGGTTGTATCGGGCGTCGGACTTGGTGGTGCGCACCACATAGACCTTGCCGCTGTATTCGCCGAAGGTGCGCAGCGACCCCACGTCGGTCGGCGGATGGCCGCTGTTGAAGGCCAGCAAGCGCGCGCCGCCCTCGGTGCGGATCTCCACCGTGCCGGTCTCGGTGGCTGCGCAGGTGTCGTAGGCGTTGGTGGCGGAATCGAAGTTGCAGGCGTAGTACTGCACCGTGCCGGCGCCGGTGAAGGCCGCGCGCAAGAGCCGCGTCTGCTGTTCGTTCAGCACGCCCAGGCTGATGGTGCCGGTTCCGGCCGGCAGGGTCGCACCCGAAGCCGGGAAGGCCGCGATCAACGCTTCCAGCGTGGTGAAGCTTGTGGTTTCGCTCGGATTGGCCAGGTTGATCGAATAGGGCTGCACCAGGTCCACGCCGCGCCGGTAGCGCAGCTGCGAGCCGGCCGGGAAGGTGGCGTCCGGGTTGGCGAAAGCGGTCGCCGGCACCACGCCGAAGATGCTGTTGCCATCGGCCGCCTGCACCTCGGCCACCACTTCGGCCATCTTGCGGCCGGAGATGTCGGTGACCGCGGCATGGCCGAGGCTGCGCGTGGTGCCGCCGCAATAGTCGCTGCGGCTCGGCGTGCCAAGGGTGCTGGTGAAGCCCGCGTTCTCGTCGCAGCGCACCCAGCCGTTGGCGCCCAGCTGCACGACGCCGTAGAGCGTGTCGTGCGCGGTGGGTGCGCCGTTGGTGAGGCCTTCGCGCCGGTCGGTGAGCTTCAGCTTGCCGGTGGCCGGGTCGGGCACGCCATCGGTCGGATAGGTCCGCGCGCGGTAGTCGTCGGCGCGCGTGAAATCCAGCCGCGCCAGCTGGTCCGAGGCCACCGGCGTGACGGTCGCCGGATCGACCAGCCGCAAGGCCACGCCGCTGTGCAGCGCATCGGCCGTGACCAGCGCAGCGGTGAAGGCGTTGTCCTCGAAGCGGCCGGGGTCGGTCACGGCCACGGCCTGGTAGTCGTACAGCTGGGCAAGCTCGGGCAGGCCCAGCTGCAGCAGCACCAGCGCCTCGGCCCGCTCGGGCGCCAAGCCCGCGGCCACGCCCGCCTGCAGCAGCGTGGTCAGCGGATTGACCTGCCCCCGGTGCCCGGCCGGCGCGCTCATGGTGAAAGGCTGGGAGAACGATGGCAGCGAGGGATTGCCGCCGTCCACCTGCGCCAGCAGCGGCGCGGCGGCAAGCTCGGCTGCGGCGGCCGCATCGGCCGGCGTGTAGGCGAAGCTGTAGGCGCCGTCCTCGCCAGTCTTGTTGGCGGCCGCGGGCTCGCCTTCGTCGCAGGCGCCGCTCCGGTTGCGGTCCACGCAGACCAGCGCCCCGCTCACCGGGCCGAGCACCATCACCTTGCCCGACACCGTGACCGGCGATGGGGACGATGGCGGGTTGCCGCCGCCCGGGGGGCCGAACGGCGGAAAGCCGCCGCCGCCCCCGCCACCTCCTCCGCCGCCGCAGGCGGACAGCGCCAGCAGAAGGCCTGCGCAGGCCGACGGAACGGCCGCTCTGGTGAATCGAATGTGCATGGTCTTTTTCCTCCAGGTTGTGTCGGGCACCGGTCCGCCGAAAAAGCAAACCTTCGTTCTCAACAGTGTGGGAGGGCGGTTTGCACGGCGCATCACGCAAATGCACGATGCGCGGCGATCGGCGAGGAGCTAGGGGCTACCCCGAGCCGCGTTGACACCCGGCGGCGCGGGCGCGCATCATGGCCGTGGGAAAAACCGGCAGGCCAGGGAGGCACTACATGAACCGGAATCTCGCATTGCGCCGCGCGCTCGACGCCATCGCGCACCTGGACGATCCGCAGCCGCCATGGCGCGAGCTGCTGCAAAGCATGCAGCAGGTGATCGGCGGCGACAGCGCCACCTTCATCCTGCTGGAGCGCGGCAGCGAGCTGCTGAGCTTTCAGCAGGTCAATGTTTCACCGGCCGCCGAGCGCGAATACGTGCAGCATTTCTGCGCGCACGACATCCTGATTCCGCCGACCTTGGGCGCCGCGCCCGGGAGCTGGTTCGACACGCACGAGCTGTTCTCGCCCGCCTTTCTCTCGAAGAACCTCTACTACGCCGACTTCATGTGCCGACACGGCGCGCGCCAGATGCTGGCCTGCGTCGTCGACGAGGGCCCGCAGCGCCGCGGCGGCCTCACGGTGCAGCGCAGCACGGCCGCGCATGCGCGCCGGCTGCTCGACAGCACGCGGATCCGCCGCGTCACCCAGGCGCTGCGCCACGGGCTGGCGCGCCGCGACGAGCGCGCCCGGCTGTGGCTCGGCGGCGCCGAATCCGCACTCGCGGCCTTCGGCGAGGCGGTCTTGCTGCTGACGCCTGCGGGCACGGTGCTGCGCGCATCGGCCGGCGCGCAGGAGTTCTTCGGCACCAGCCGCTTGCTGCGCCTGCGCGGCCAGCGGCTCTGGCATCCGGATGCACAGACGCAGCAGGCGCTGGCGGCCGGCCTGCGGCTGGCGGCGCAATCGCGTCAGCGGGTCTGCCTGCCCATCGCCGGCGGATCGGCAGGCCTGCAAGAACTGGAAATGGCTCGCGCCGCACCGCAGCTGAGCCTGGGCGAGGAGGTGCTGGTGCTGGCGCGCATCCGCCTCGGCCGTTCGCAGGCGGTGCCCTCGACCGACGGCCTCTGCAGCGCCTTCGGCATCACGCCTGCCGAGGCGCGCGTGCTGGCGGCGCTGGTCGCAGGCCAGTCGCCCAAGCAGCATGCCGGCGCGCAGGGCGTGTCGGTGCACACGGTGCGCAGCCAGCTCGGCTCGCTGATGGCCAAGATGGGCTGCACGCGGCAGGTCGACCTGGTGCGCAAGGCGCTGCTTGCGCCCTAGGACGCTGGCCGCGGCCCAGGTTCAGGCCACCGCCAGCGTGGCGGCAGGCTCGCTGGTGTAGCTGCGCACCAGGCGCAGCAGTTCCTCTTCCGAGTAGGGCTTGCCGAGGTAGTGGTTCACGCCCAGCGTGCGCGCGTAGTCGCGGTGCTTCTCGGCGATGCGCGAGGTGATCATGATGATCGGCAGGCCGGCCATCGAGTCGTCCGCGCGGATGTTGCGCGCCAGGTCGAAGCCGTCCATGCGCGGCATCTCGATGTCCGACAGCACCACCGCCGGGCGCTCCTGCTGCAGGCGTTCGAGCGCCTGCAGGCCGTCGGCCGCGAGGGACACGCGATAGCCTTCGCGCTGCAGCAGGCGCTGCGTCACGCGGCGCACGGTGATGGAGTCGTCGACCACCAGCACCAGCGGCACCTGCGGCGCCACCGGAGCCAGCATCGGCAACGGCTCCTGCGGCGCGCCGTGGTCGGCGCCGGCGGCATGCGCGGGCGCGGCCAGCGCGGCGGCCTGGCGCTCGCGCGCCTGGTCGCCATGCACCGCGGCCACCGCCACCGGGTTGTAGATGAGCGCCACCGCGCCCGAAGCCAGCACCGAGATGCCCGCCAGGCCCGGCAGCCGGGCCAGCTGCGGCCCGAGGTTCTTGACCACGACTTCCTGGTTGCCCAGCACTTCGTCCACATGCAGGCCGACCCGCTGCGCCGCGCTTCGCACGATCACGACGGTGTTGTTCCGGCTCGTGGGGTGCTCGCTGCGCGCGGAGGCCTGCAGCAATGCGCCGGCCCAGTAGAAAGGCACCTGCTCGCTGCCGAACGGATGGCTGTTGTGCAGGTAGGCGGCCTCGAGCTCGGTGCTGCTCACGCGCTGCACCAGCTCGACCAGGTTGGACGGCACGCCGATCGACACCTCGCCCGCGCGCAGCATCACCACGTGCGTCACCGCGGTGGTGAGCGGCAGCACCAGCTTGAAGGTGGTGCCCTGGCCGGCCGTGCTGTGCGTTTCGATGCGGCCGCCGAGCGCCGCGATCTGCGCGCGCACCACGTCCATGCCGATGCCGCGGCCGGCCAGTTCGGACACCTGTCCGGCGGTCGAGAAGCCGGGCTTGAAGATCAGCTCGGTGGCTTCCTCGGGCGAGAGTTCCTGGCCGGGCGCGAGCAGGCCGAGCGTGCGGGCGCGCTCGGCGATGCGGCCGTGGTCGAGGCCGGCGCCGTCGTCGCGGAAGCTCACCGAGACGTCGTTGCCCTCCTGGTGCAGGTCGATCACGATCAGGCCGTTGGCGTCCTTGCCGGCCTTTTCGCGCGCGGCCGGTTCCTCGATGCCGTGCGCCACGCAGTTGCGCAGCAGGTGCTCGAAGGCGGGCGTCATGCGGTCGAGCACGCCGCGGTCCATTTCGATGGAGCCGCCGACGATGTCCAGGCGCACCTGCTTGCCGGTGTCCTTGGAGGCCTGGCGCACCACGCGGTAGAGGCGGTCGGAGATGCCCTCGAACTCCACCATGCGCGTGCGCAGCAGGCCGCGCTGCAGTTCGCGCGTCTGGCGCGCCTGCACGCTGAGGTCGTCTTCCGTGGCCTGCACCGTCTTTTGCAGCGTGCGCTGCACGGTGGCCACGTCGTTCACCGACTCGGCCATCATGCGCGTGAGTTCCTGCACGCGGGTGAAGCGGTCGAACTCCAGCGGGTCGAAGCTCTGCTGCGAATCCTTGGCCTGGGCCAGGCGCGACTGCATCTGGCTTTCGGCCTGCACCTCGATGTCGCGCAGCTGCTGGCGCAGGCGGTCGAGGTTGCCCGTGAGGTCGGTGAGCGAACCGCGCAGCTGGCCGAGCTCGGCCTCCAGGCGCGAACGCGTGATGATGACCTCGCCGGTCTGCGCCACCAGGCGGTCGAGCAGCTGGGTGCGGATGCGCACGGCCTGGCTCGACACCGCGCGCAGCGGCGCCAGCAGCGCGTGGGCCGGGCGCGGCAGCAGCGATGGCGCGGCGGCGGCTTCCGCGTCCGCGCTGGCGCTTTCCTCGCCGCCAACCAGTGTCTCGTCGTTGGCGGACACGCCCGTTTCGGCGGGAACCTGCACCAGCTGCACGCCTGGCGAAGTCACCGAGGCCGTGGCCACCAGCTGGGCCACTTCGGCCTGGGTCGCATCGTCCGCGGCGCGCAGGGCGTCGAAGGTGGCCTGCAGCGCATCGAGGCGCGTGAGCAGCTTCTCGATCTCGGCCCGGTCGGCGCCGCCCTGGGTGCCCAGCACCTCGATCTCGGACTCCATGCGGTGCGCGCGCTCGCCCAGGCGCATGGCGCCGGCCAGCCGGGCGCTGCCCTTGAGCGTGTGCAGCGTGCGCAGCACCGAGGCGCGCGGCGCGCTGTCGTCGGGGTGGTGCGCCCATTGGCGCAGCGCCTGGCCCAGCTGGGGCAGCAGTTCCGCCGCTTCTTCCTCGAAGATGGGGAACAGGTCGACGTCGACCGCGTCGACCATGTCGATCGCGTCTTCGGAATCGTCCAGCGCCACGTCGGCCACGTTGCCCTGCGCCACCAGATGCTGGTGCGGGCGGGTCTCGACACGCGCGGCGGCCTCGGCCGGCATGGGTGCGGCGGCAATGTCGCGCAGCGCCTGCAGCGTTCCCTCGGACGGTTCGCGCAGGAAGCCGACGGCAAACTGGTGCAGCAGGCGGCGCAGTTCGTCGGCCGCGGCCACCAGCACCACGCCCTGTTCGCGCGAGCCGCTGCCCTGCATCTGCAGATGCTGCAGCGCGGCTTCGAGCAGGCGCGCCATGCCCGAGAGGCTGTGGAAGCCGACCGTGGCCGAACTGCCGGCCAGCGAATGCGCGAGCGCAATGGTCGAGTCGGACAGCCGCTCGTGCGATTCGAGCGCCCACTCGCCCACTTCGGTGGCGAGCTGCCGGGACCACTCGTCGGCCTCGTTGAGGTAGACGTTGTAGAGCGCAATGCCGATGCGCAGCGGCCCGATGACCTTGACCTGGTCCTCGGCGCCGGAGGCAGCGGCGGCTTCGGCGGTTTCTTCTTCGGCCTCGACCGGCGGGGCGATTTCTTCGGCGGCCACGGGCGCAGCTTCCGCAACCTGCGGTGCTTCGTCGGCGGCGGCAACGGCGGGTTCTTCAGGCTCCAGCAGCAGGGCCGGTGCGGCCACGGGTTCTTCCGCGGGCACCACTGCTGCTGCGGGCGCTTCCGGCAGCACCGGTGCGGACTCCTCGGCAAGCGCCGCGGTCTCGTCCGCCTTGGCCGGCACGATCTCGGTCGCCCAGTCGAGGTCGGGCAGCCCCTCCAGGGCCGGCGATTCGGGCGCATCGGCGGCCGGTGCCGGTTCGACGGCGGGTTCCGCCGTGAAGCGGGCGATCGACTGGACCGGCGCCTCCTGCGCTTTCGCGGGCGCAAGAAAATCGAAGTCGGCGCTGTGGTCGAAGGCCTCGAGCGCTTCGCCATCCGGCACCGGCCGGGATTCGAAGTCCAGGAAATCGGTGGAAGCGAAGTCGTCGTCGGCGTCGGGCTTTGCAGCGGCCGGCGGCGTTTGCGGCGGCAGTTCGAATTGCGCGGCGGGTGCCGTTTCCACCGGCGCTGCGGGAGAAAGCGACAAGTCGGGCAGCTCCGGAAGCTCCAGCGGCTGCACGGATTCCGGTGCGGGAGCGGCCGGCGGCGGCTCCGCGGCAATGTGGCGCGCGGCCACGGCCAGCGCGTCGGCATCGGCGACCCACGTGGGGGCGCTGGGCACGGGTTCGCCCGCCAGCAGGGCATTGGCCACGCGGCTGAAATGCGCCGACTGCCAGGCGTGCGGGGCACCGGACGCAATGGCCTCGACCCACTGGCTGAATTCCTCGAGCGCCTTGCGGGTGCCGGCGAGCAGGTCGGGCGTGGCGTCGCGCTGGTCGGCCAGCCAGGTGTTGAGCACCTGTTCGAAGGACCAGGCGGCATCGCCGAAGTCGGTCAGGCCGACCATGCGCGAGCTGCCCTTGAGCGTGTGGAACGCGCGCCGCAGGATGGTGAGTTCCTCGGTGTCGTCGGGGTGGCCGCCGAGCTCCTCGATGGCGGCCAGGCCGTTCTGCACCACCTCGCGGGCTTCGTCCAGGAAGATGTTCTGCAGGTCGTCTTCTTCGAGCTCCGTCACCTCGGTATCGGGCAGGGCCGCGGGACCGGCGATCTTGTGGGTCCAGCTGTCGGCCTTGCTGCTGAATTCCTCGATGGGCGAGACCTTCGCCTTGCGGTTGGGCGTGGCGAGCGCGGCGAGCTTCGAGGCGATCTGGGCATCGACCTCCTCGATGCTGAGCACCGCTTCGGCAGCTGCGGGCGCTGCAGCGCCGGGGGTCGCGGCCTCCGCGGCCCCATCGGCGGCCTGGCGGCCCATCAGCGGCTTGAGTTCGCCGGCATCGGCGTCGAACACGAACAGGCGCTTGGCGAGCGTCGGCTGGTAGCCCAGCATGTCGATCAGGAAGCCGAGCGCGCCCAGGTTGTTGCCGAGCGCATCGAAGCTGTGCATCTCCTCGATCGGCGAGGCATTGCCCACCAGCATCTGCTCGACGTCGTCGCGCATGCGCTGGACGGTGCTGGCGGCCTGGTCGAGCCCCAGCACCGAGAACACGCCGCGCATCTGCAGCAGCTGGCTCGGCACGGTGCGCAGCAGGGCCTTCTCGGCCGGGCGGCGGAAATACTGGTCGAGCGATTTCTCGAGCTCGCTCAGGTGGCTGCGCAGTTCGTCGACCACGGTGCCCATGGTCTGGCGGTCGCTCACGCGCCGGTACAGGTCCTCCATCCAGGGCTCGAGCGGCTCCGAATGCCCGCCTGCGCGCACGCGCTCGATGCGGCCGGCCAGCTGCAGGGTGCGGGAGGTGAGCTGCGGATCGCTCGGGTCCAGGTCTTCGAGCGCGGCTTCCAGGTAGAGCACCGAGGTGGCGACTTCCATCGCCAGCTCGGTATCGGGCGGCTGGCTGGAGCGCACCGAGGCGTCGACCGCATGGGTGAGCGCCTCCACCATCGGCGAGATGGGCGGATGGAGCTTCTGCAGCGATTCGCCCAGCTGCGCGAAGGTGTCGGCCACTTGGCGCGTGCGGGTGATGTCGCCGCCCGAGAGCGCCGACCACATTTCCTTGGCGGTTTCGATGCGCTTGCGCGCCTGCGCCAGCACCAGCGGGTCGTAGCGGCCGAACTGCTCGACCGTGTAGTCGACCTGGCGCTCGCCGGCCACGCCCCAGGCGGTGCGGACGGTGCGCAGGGTGGCGGCTTCGTCCTGCGCGCCGGGCACGGCCTGGGCGCAGAAGAACAGCAGGTCCTGGCCCAGGCGGTCGGACACCGCGCTGTCGCCGCGCGCCAGGGTGGCGTACTGCAGCAGCACGCGCGAAGCGGCGCGCTTCACATACGAATCGGCGGGAATCAGCCCGAGCGCCAGGGCCTCGAAGAAGCCGGCAGCCAGCGTCCAGAAGCTGGCGACGCGGGGCAGCAGCGCACCGCGCCCGAGCCCCAGGCACAGCGCATGCAGCCGCCGCGCGGCCTGCGGGTCGCCGGTCTTGACCAGCTGCAGCACCTCGCGGTCGAGCCGCGAACGCACGGCCGGGTCATAGCTGACGGCAGCCTGGGTCAGCGCGGGCCGCACTTCGACCCAGCGCCAGGCCGTGCTCCACAGGTCCGCCGGATGCACGCGCTCGTTGCCCACCAGTTCGAGCACGTCGCGGTATTGCGGGAACAGCGCCACCGAGGACACGGCCTTGCCGGCCAGGAGCGCGTTGAGGAAATCGGTGACGGCAAAGCCGGCGCGCTCGATCTTCTGGACCGCGCTGTCGGTGCAGCGCTGCGGCTCGGCAATGAAGCCCTGCACCGCGAACTCGATGGCGCCGAGCACCAGCGCCGGTGCGGTGTTGCCCACCATCTGCAGCGCGCCCACGGATTGGTGCAGCTGCTGGCGGGCCATCTGCAGCGGGCCGCTTTCGAGCTCCGAGGCATTGCCCACGTCGCGCACGAAGCGCCGCAGCGACTTGCCGACGCTGTCGAGGGATTTCTGGATTTCTCCCAGAACCCAGGCCAGCGGCCCAAGGTCTTCGGTGGCCGGCACGTTGCCAGCGAGGGGGGCCGTGGCAGGGGTTTGAGTCGACACGTTGGATGCTCGCCGTTTTCTTGACTGTCAGTTTTCCACTGGGCGCTGCGCGCCCCGAATGCACGAAGCCCGCGCCATCCTCAAGCGGGTCGGCGAAGCGACACGAAGTGCGCGAAGACTGGGGGAGAGCTTCATCAGGCGATCTTGAATCGGGCCACCGAGCGGCGCAGTTCCTCGGCCATCTGCGACAGCTCGCGCACCTGCTGGGCGGTGTTGCGGGTACCTTCTCCGGTCTGCTCGGTCACGGCAAAGATGTGCTGGATGTTGGCGGCCACCACGTTGGCCGAATCGGCCTCGCGGGAGGCGGACTGCGAAATCTGCTCGATGAGGTCTGCCAGCCGGCGCGACACGCGGTCGATCTCGGACAGCGCGGTACCGGCATTGTCGGACAGCTTGGCCCCTTCGACCACACCCTGCGTGGAACGCTCCATGGCGCCCACCGCGTCCTGCGTGTCGGTCTGAATGGCCTTCACCAGCGCCGAGATCTGGCGCGTCGCGTCGGCGGAGCGTTCAGCCAGGCGCTGCACTTCTTCGGCCACCACCGAGAAGCCGCGGCCGGCTTCACCGGCCGATGCGGCCTGGATGGCGGCATTCAGCGCCAGCACGTTCGTCTGCTCGGTAATGTCCGAGATCAGCTCGGTGATTTCGCCGATCTCCTGCGACGACTCGCCCAGGCGCTTGATGCGCTTGGAGGTTTCCTGGATCTGGTCGCGGATGGAGTTCATGCCGCCGATGGCGTTCTGCACGGCCTGCAGGCCCGAGGAGGCAGCCTGCAGCGACTGGCGCGCCACCGTGGCGGACTCCTGCGCCTGCGAGGACACGCCGTTGATCCGCTCGGCCATGGTCACCACCGACTGGCCGGTTTCGCGAATCTCGCGCAGCTGTTCGGTCGAGGCGGCGAGCAGTTCGGTGGAGGTGCTTTCCACCTGCGAGGTGGTCTGCGCCACGCGGGTGGCCGTGTTCTGCACGTTGCCCACCAGCAGGCGCAGTTCTTCCACCGTGTAGTTCACCGAGTCGGCGATGGCGCCGGTGATGTCTTCGGTCACGGTGGCTTCCTGCGTCAGGTCGCCTTCGGCCACCGTCTGCAGTTCGTTCATCAGCCGAAGAATGGCGGCCTGGTTGGCGTTGTTGATGCGGCCGGCCTCTTCGCTGGCCTGCTCGGCCGCGAGACGCTCGCGCTCTGCAACGGCGGCACGTTCGCGGCCTTCGCGCACCTGCACGAAACCGATGGCACCGGCCAGCGCCAGGGCGGCCAGCGAGAGCACGAACAGCATCACGATCGTTCCGGCGCCAAGGCCGGTGCGCGCGGACAGCTTGTCCTGCAGCTCGCCGAGCGATTTGCGCAGCGGCTCGCTGTCGGTCAGGATGGAAGCCTGCGCTTCGCGCGCGGCCACCAGGCCCTGCAGGTTGCCCAGAATGGCCGAGGCCTGCGTGCGCATCTGCTCGTAGGTCTTGAGAATGGCTTCGAGCTGCTGGCGGGTCTGCGGGTCTTTCGAGCCGGGGAAGCGCTGCTGCGCATTGCCGTCGAGCAGGCCGCGCGTGGTTTCCTGGAAGGTGTTCAGGTCCTTGCCGAGCAGGAACACGGCGTCGGGGTTCACGCCCTCGACCGTGAAGAACTCGTTGGTCGACTTGCCGATGCGCTGGGTCAGCATCACGAGCTGGCCGGCCGCCGAGATTTCAGGCAGCGTGGCGTTCTGCTGCATCTTCAGCGAAGCGACGGTTTCCGTCATTTCGAGCAGCGCGGACGACTGCTGGTTGATGTCGCGCAGGGCGGCGCCCACCTGGGTCAGGATCTGGCGCTGGGCCAGCACGACCTTGGCGCTGGCATCGGCACGGACGACCAGGGGGTTGATCTTGGCCATGTCCTCGTCGTACTGGTTGCCCACGCGCTCCAGGCGCAGGGCGTCGTCGCCGTTGGTCAGGCCCTGCACGCGGCGCGTGAGGTCGTCGGCGCTGTCCTTCACTTCGACGAAGGCCGGGGCGCTGCCCACCAGGGCCTGGGAGATCGACTTTGCGAGCCGCTGCGACTGCATCAGCGACTGGCCGGTGGCGGCCACCTGCTGCGCAAGGCGCTCGGCGCGAAGAATGGCGGAGCCGGCCACCAGCAGCAGCAGCAGCACCACCACCGCGAGCATGATGGCCAGGACGCGCTGCTGGCGCGCCGGGTTCGAACCCGCGCGGCCGCCCGCGGCCTGGGGCACGGCGCCTTCGGGCGATGCCGCCTCGTTGGCCGCCTCGCTGCCGCCGAGCATTTCGTCGGCAAAGCCGGCGGGCAGCGGCGCGGCCGGCGCGCCGTCCTTGCGGGCCAGCCGAATGGTCTTTTCCTCCAGGGCCTGAACCGTGTCGACGTCGTCGAGCGATATGGAACCGGAGCCGTCGACGCGGGCCTTGTCGTTGCCGCTGTTCGCGGGCAGTAATTTCTTGAACTTGTCGGCGATCGAGCTCACGGTCGGTCCTTCAGGTGGTTGTCTTTGGGCTGTGCGGAAGCACTAGGCGCCAATACTCAAAAACTCGGGTTGCTGAGAAAGCGCCTGCAGGTTGATTTCCTGCCAGCGCTCGCCCGCCGCATCGGTGTACAGATGCCCCAGCCAGGCGGGTGCCTGTGCGCCAGGCGGCTCCGAAGCCGTGAAGGCCTCGGCGCCGCGCAGTCCCGCCAGCCGGTCGACCAGCAGCGCGCAGTTCACTTCGAGCAGCTCGTTGAGGGCAACGAGCCGCGATTGCATGCGGGCCGCCTCGGTGGCGGCCGTGTT
Source organism: Variovorax paradoxus NBRC 15149 (assembly GCF_001591365.1). Taxonomy (GTDB): domain Bacteria; phylum Pseudomonadota; class Gammaproteobacteria; order Burkholderiales; family Burkholderiaceae_C; genus Variovorax; species Variovorax paradoxus. The sequence goes on along the minus strand of NZ_BCUT01000009.1, from coordinate 64,364 downwards.
GTCCGGCGCACCCGAGGCGAATGCCGACAGGTGCACCACGCCATAGAGGCCGCCGCGCAGGTTGGCCACGCCCAGGAACCAGGGCTGCGTGTAGGGCACGGGCTGCGGCGGCGTCCACGGGAAGATTTCCCCCGCGTGGCCGAGTGGGAACAGGTACTTGCCCTCGCCCGCCTCGACCGCGAGCCACGAGGCGGCGACGCCGGTCGTGCGCGCAGCCTGCAGGCGGCTTGCAAGCCGGGACTGGAAGGCTCGGAGAGCGTCGCGATTGGCCATGGACTCGGCAGGCGCCTGCTCAGGCCAGCGCGCTGATCTTGGACATCAGCTCGGCCGCGTTGACCGGCTTCACGATGTAGTCGCGGGCGCCCTGGCGCATGCCCCAGACGCGATCGGTTTCCTGGTTCTTGCTGGTGCACAGGATGATCGGGATGGCGGCGTACTGCGGATCGCGGGCAATGGCGCGCGTCAGCTGGAAGCCGTTCTGGCCGGGCATGACGACGTCCATGAGGATCAGGTCGGGCTGGTCCTCTTCGAGGCGGCGCATGGCGTCTTCGGCGTTTTCGGCGGTCTTGACCGCAAAGCCGTTCTTCTGGAGCAGGTCCGAGAGGAACACCAGTTCCGTCTTGGAGTCGTCGACGACGAGGATTTTTCGAATGGGCATTTACTGCACTTCCTGTTGAAGGGTGCCAAACTGCTGCACGGCCTGCAGCAGCTGGTCTTTGGTGAAGGGTTTGGTCAGGTAGTCCTGCGACCCGACCATGCGGCCGCGCGCCTTGTCGAAGACGCCGTCTTTCGAGGAGAGCATCACGACCGGAACATTGGAGAAATGAGCGTTGCGCTTGATGATGGCGCAGGTCTGGTAGCCGTCCAGCCGCGGCATCAGGATGTCGCAGAAAATCAGATGCGGCTTGTGGTCGTTAACCTTGGAGAGCGCGTCGAAGCCGTCTTCCGCGAGAAGAACCTCGTGCCCGCCCTGCTTCAGAAATATTTCGGCACTGCGCCGGATCGTATTGCTGTCGTCGATGACGAGCACCTTGTAACCTGATCCATTCGGCCCCATTGCACATGCTCCTGCTGAGATGAGACTTGGATGCCCGCCGCACCGTACATCGGCGCAAATCGCGTAGCCCTATGCCATGCTTTCAGATTTCAACCATTTCGAAGTCTTCCTTGCGCGCACCGCACTCAGGACAGGTCCAGTTCATCGGAACATCGGCCCAGGCCGTGCCTGCCGCGATGCCGTCTTCCGGTACACCAACCGCTTCGTCATAGATCCACCCACAAATCAGGCACATCCAAGTTTTCGTATTCATCGGAGCTTAAAGTCCTTGTTCATTAAATGCAACGAGTGTATCTATGCGTATCTCACTGGCGGACGGTAAACGTCGCGCCTATGCCACCATCCAGGGGATTTCGCCCGGCGTATGACCATCTACTTACATCCAGCAGACCACGCCCGCAAACCGGGCAATCTTAACGACCCCTCGCCGGACGCCGAAGAGGTGGCCGAGCGCGACCTGAATCCGCCCTGCGTGCTGGTCTTCAACGCCAGCGATCCGAGCGGCGCGGGCGGCCTGGGCGCGGACGCACTGGCCATGGCCTCGGTCGGCGCGCACATGCTGCCGGTGGTGACAGGCGCCTACGCCCGCGACACGGCCGAGATCTTCGACCATTTCGCCTTCGAGGAAGAGGCCATCGCCGAGCAGGCGCGCGCCATCCTCGAGGACGTGGAGGTCCAGCTCATCAAGGTGGGCTTCGTCGGAACGCCCGACGCGCTGAGCACCATCGCCGAGACCGCCTCCGACTACCCCGAGGTGCCGCTGGTGGCCTATATGCCCAACCTTTCCTGGTGGGACGAGGACCTCATCGAGGGCTATCTGGACGCCTTCCGCGAGCTGCTGCTGCCCCAGGCCACAGTGTTGGTTGGAAACCACAGTACGCTGTGGCGCTGGCTGCTGCCCGACTGGAGCGGCGAGCGTCCGCCCGGCGCGCGCGACATCGCCAAGGCCGCCGGCGAGTTCGGCGTGCCCTACACGCTGGTGACCGGCATGGTGCTGCCCGACCAGTTCATCGACAACGTGCTGGCCTCGCCGCAGTCGGTGCTCGCCAGCGAGAAATACGAGCGGCTCGAAGCGGTCTTTGCCGGCGCGGGCGACACGCTGTCGGCCGCGCTGGCCGCCCTGCTCGCGAGCGGCACCGACCTGGTGGCCGCCACCACCGAGGCCCTGGCCTACATGGACCGCTGCCTCGACGCGGGTTTCCGGCCCGGCATGGGCCACGTGCTGCCGGACCGCCTGTTCTGGGCCGAGCCGGAAGACGACGATGACGACGATGAAGACCCCGACGCGCCGCAAGACTTTGCCCTGCCCCCTCACGACACCCGACACTGATGCCAAACGCTGACCAAAACGACATTCTTTTCGAGCGCGCCCGCGCCGTCATTCCCGGCGGCGTCAATTCGCCGGTGCGCGCCTTCAAGGCCGTGGGCGGCACGCCGCGCTTCATCCGCCGCGCCGAGGGCGCCTATTTCTGGGACGCCAACGACAAGCGCTACATCGACTACATCGGCTCCTGGGGCCCGATGATCCTGGGCCACGGCCACCCCGCGGTGGTCGAGGCGGTGCAGAAGGCCGTGCTCGAGGGCTTTTCCTATGGCGCGCCAACCGAGCGCGAGATCGAGCTGGCCGAAGCCATCCTGGCGCTGATGCCGTCGATGGAGATGGTGCGGCTCGTGAGCTCGGGCACCGAGGCCGCCATGAGCGCGCTGCGCCTGGCGCGCGGCGCCACCGGCCGCAAGCACATCATCAAGTTCGAGGGCTGCTACCACGGCCATGCCGATGCGCTGCTGGTGAAAGCCGGCTCCGGCCTCGCCACCTTCGGCCACCCCACCTCGGCCGGCGTGCCGCCCGAGGTCACGCAGCACACGCTGGTGCTCGAGTACAACAACATCGCGCAGCTCGAGGAAGCCTTCGCGCTGCACGGCAACGACATCGCCTGCCTGATGATCGAGGCGATTGCCGGCAACATGAACTTCGTGCGCGCCACGCCCGCCTTCGCCGCCCGCTGCCGCGAGCTGTGCACGCAGCACGGCGCGCTGCTGGTGTTCGACGAAGTGATGACCGGCTTTCGCGTCGGCCTGCACGGCGCGCAGGGCGTGCTGGGCATCACGCCCGACCTCACGGTGCTCGGCAAGGTCATCGGCGGCGGCATGCCGCTGGCGGCCTTCGGCGGCCCGCGCGCCATCATGGAGCAGCTCGCGCCGCTCGGCCCGGTCTACCAGGCCGGCACGCTGTCGGGCAACCCGGTGGCCACGGCCTGCGGCCTTGCCACGCTGAAGGAAATCTCGAAGCCCGGCTTCTATGAGGCGCTCGGCAAGAAGACGCGCTCGCTCGCCGACGGCCTCAAGGCCGCCGCCGCGGCCGAGGGGCTGCCCTTCAACGCCGACAGCGAGGGCGGCATGTTCGGCTTCTTCCTGATGAACGAGCTGCCGCAGAACTACGCGACCGTGATGACCACCGACAACGCGAAGTTCAACGCGCTGTTCCACGGCCTGCTGGAGCGCGGCGTGTACATCGCGCCGGCGCTCTACGAGGCCGGCTTCGTGAGCGCGGCGCATGGCGACGACGACATTGCCGCAACCATTGATGCGGCGCGGCAGGTTTTCAGGACGCTGCGCTCGCTCTGACCCGTCTGTTGCGGGGCGCCGAAGGGTGCCCCGCCCGAGCACACAGGCTCAGTGCCGGAAGTGGCGCACGCCCGAGAGCACCATGACCACGCCGCGCTCGTCGGCGGCATCGATCACTTCCTGGTCGCGCATCGAGCCGCCCGGCTGGATCACGCAGCTCGCGCCGGCATCGACCACCACGTCGAGCCCGTCGCGGAACGGGAAGAAGGCGTCGCTTGCCACCGCCGTGCCCTTCAGCGAGAGGCCCGCATGCTCGGCCTTGATGCTCGCGATGCGCGCCGAGTCGAGGCGGCTCATCTGGCCCGCGCCCACGCCCATGGTCATGCCGCCGGCGCAGAACACGATGGCGTTGCTCTTCACGTACTTGGCGACCTTCCATGCGAACAGCAGGTCCTGCAGCTGCTCGGGCGTGGGCTGCTTCTTCGTGACCACCTTGAGGTCGCTCGCCGCGAGCTCGTGGTTGTCGGCGGTCTGCATCAACAGGCCCGAACCGACGCGCTTCACGTCCATGAGGTTGCGGCCGTTGTCCCAGTCGGTGGTGCCGCCTGGCGGCAGCGCGATCTCGAGCACGCGCACGTTCTGCTTGACCTTGGTGGCCTGGAACACGGCGAGCGCCTCGGGCGTGTAGCCCGGCGCCATCAGCACTTCGACGAACTGCTTGGCAATGGCCTGCGCGGTCTCGCCATCGACCGGGCGGTTGAAGGCGATGATGCCGCCGAAGGCCGAGGTCGGGTCGGTCTTGAAGGCCTTGCCGTAGGCTTCGGCCGCGTCCTTGCCCACCGCCACGCCGCAGGGGTTGGCGTGCTTCACGATCACGCACGCGGGCACGTCGAAGCTCTTCACGCATTCCCATGCGGCGTCGGCATCGGCGATGTTGTTGTAGCTGAGTTCCTTGCCCTGCAGCTGCCTGGCCGACACCAGCGAGCCGGGCGCCGGATGCAGGTCGCGGTAGAACGCGGCCTGCTGGTGCGGGTTCTCGCCGTAGCGCAGGTCCTGCACCTTCACGAAGCGGCCGTTGCTTTGTGCCGGGAACATCGAGCGCGTGGGCGAAGGCTGGCCGATGCTGGCGTCGAAGTCGATGGCCGAGAGGTAGTCGCTGATGGCGCCGTCGTAGTCGGCGATGCGGTTGAACGCGGCCACCGAGAACGCGAACTTGGTCTTGTCGCTGAGCTTGCCGCCGGCCTGGAGTTCGGCCAGCGCCACGGCGTACTGCGAGGCGTCGGTCAGCACGCCCACGTCCTTCCAGTTCTTGGCCGCGCTGCGCACCATGGCCGGGCCGCCGATGTCGATGTTCTCGATCGCGTCTTCGAGCGTGCAGCCGGCCTTGGCCACCGTGGCTTCGAACGGATAGAGATTGACCACCAGCAGGTCGATGGTGTCGATGCCGTGTTCCTGGATGGCCGCCACGTGCGCGGGCAGGTCGCGCCGCGCGAGCAGGCCGCCGTGGATCTTGGGGTGCAGCGTCTTCACGCGGCCGTCGAGCATTTCGGGAAAGCCGGTGTGGTCGGCCACTTCGGTCACGGGCAGGCCGGCATCGGCCAGCAGCTTGGCGGTGCCGCCGGTGGACAGCAGCTTGATGCCCAGCGCATGCAGCGCCTGCGCGAATTCGAGGATGCCGGTTTTGTCGGAGACGGAGATGAGTGCGGTCTGGGCCATGGAATATGCCGTGGAGTTATTTATTTCAGGAGTTTGTGTTCAACCAGCTTCTTGCGAAGCGTGTTGCGATTCAGGCCCAACCATTGCGCGGCCTTCGACTGGTTGCCCTCGGCGCGCGTCATCACGACGTCGAGCAGGGGCTTCTCGACCACACGCACGAGCATCTCGTACATGCCGTCGGGTTCGGTGCCGCGCAGATCACGAAAGTAGCTGTCCAGACTGGTGCGCACGCAGTCCTCGATGTGTTTCTTGCTCATGCTTTTTCTTCTCTTCCTCTCAACCGGCGGCGCAGGCCGCCTCCTCTTCACCGGACAGCTCTTCGGCCGCCTGGTGCACGGGCATGCGGTCCGCCAACCCGTCGAAATAATCGCCGACCGCGCGCAGTTGCGCAGCGGAGTCTTCGATGGTGTTCATCCGTGCGCGGAAGGCTTCGCCGTCCGGCAGCGTGCGCACATACCAGCCGATGTGCTTGCGCGCGGTGCGCACGCCGCTGAATTCGCCGTAGAGCGCGTAGTGCTCCACCAGGTGGTCGAGCAGCAGGCGGCGCACTTCGGCGACCAGCGGCGGCGCAAGGTGCGTGCCCGTGGCCAGGAAATGGGAGATCTCGCGGAAGATCCAGGGCCGCCCCTGCGCGGCGCGGCCGATCATCACCGCGTCGGCGCCCGTGGCCGCGAGCACTTCGCGCGCCTTCTCGGGCGAGCGGATGTCGCCATTGGCCACCACCGGCACGCGCACCGCGGCCTTCACTGCGGCAATGGTGTCGTACTCGGCGCTGCCCTTGTAGCCTTGCTCGCGGGTGCGGCCATGGACAGTGAGCATCTGCACGCCGGCCGATTCGAAATCGCGCGCGAGCTTCACTGCGTTGCGGTGCTCTTCGCTCCAGCCGGTGCGCATCTTGAGCGTGACCGGCACGTTGTGGGGCTGTGCCGCGTCGACCACGGCCTGCACGATTTCAAGCGCCAGCGGCTCGTCGCGCATCAGCGCCGAACCGGCCCACTTGTTGCAGACCTTCTTGGCCGGGCAGCCCATGTTGATGTCGATGATCTGCGCGCCGCGCTCGATGTTGTAGACCGCGGCCTCGGCCATCATGGCCGCATCGGTGCCGGCAATCTGCACCGCGATGGGACCGGGCTCGCCGTCGTGGTTGGCGCGGCGCGAGGTCTTGAGCGTGTTCCAGAGTTCCTTGCGCGAGGTGACCATCTCGCTGACCGCATAGCCGGCGCCGAGTTCACGGCACAGCATGCGGAACGGCCGGTCCGTCACGCCGGCCATGGGCGCGACGAACAGGCGGTTTTCCAGCGTGTGGGTGCCGATCTGCAAGGTCATGAAGTGGAAGGCGTCGCGAGAGCGGCTGCTGAAAAATGAGGCACGATTGTAGCCACGCGCGATGCCATGCGCTGAAACGATTTGCGCGCGCGGTACACCGCAGGCACCGGCTGCATCCGGCGCTTTCTCCGACCTGGCGCAGAGGGGCCGCTGCCTATACTGCGTCGACTCATTTCACTTTATGCAAGCCTGGCTCGACGCACTCCTGGCGCTCCTTGCGCTTCCGCAATACGGACTCTCCACGCTGTTCATCGCGGCCTTCGTTTCGGCCACGCTGCTGCCGGTGGGCTCGGAGCCCATTCTTTTCGGCCTGCTCAAGCTCAACCCCGACATGTTCTGGCCGGCGATCCTGGTCGCGACGGTGGGCAACACGCTGGGCGGTGCGGTCGACTGGTGGATGGGCTACGGCGCGCACAAGGTGGCAGACAAATATTCGCACTCGAAACATCATGTGCGGGTCTTGGGCTGGCTGGAGCGGCTCGGACCCAAGGCCTGCCTGCTGAGCTGGCTGCCGCTGGTGGGAGATCCGCTGTGCGCGGTGGCCGGCTGGCTCAAGCTGCCGTTCTGGCCATGCCTTGGCTACATGGCCATCGGGAAGTTCCTGCGCTATGTCTGCATGACGGTCGCGCTGCTCTACGTGTTTCCGTCGTGAAGCGAACGCTTCAGCTCAGGAGGCCGTAGGGGCCGCCGCGTTCAAGCGCGCGCTGGTAGGCCGGGCGCGCATGGATGCGCTCCAGGTACGCCATGAGCCTGGGCCGCTTCGCATCGAGGCCGCCGCGCGCCTGCGCGGCTTCGACCGGAAAACTCATCTGGATGTCGGCACCGGTGAATTCGCTGCCGGCGAACCATTCGCTCTTGCCGAGTTCGCCTTCCATGAAATTCAGGTGGCTCTCGATGTTGGGCGTGACGATGGCCGCCTTCGCCTTGCCCGAGATCATTTTTGCAATCGGCTTCACGAAGAACGGCATCTTGCTGTTCTCGATCCTGTCGAACACCAGCTTGAGCAGCAGCGGCGACATCGCCGAGCCTTCCGCGAAGTGCAGCCAATAGCGATAGCGCACCGCCTCGGGCGTGCCCGCCGCGGGCGCAAGGCGGCCGCTGCCATGGCGCTCGATCAGCGTTTCGATGACCGCGCCCGATTCCGCCAGCGCCAGCCCGTCGTCCGTCGTCACCACCGGCGACTTGCCCAGCGGATGCACGGCCCGCAGCGAAGCGGGCGCCAACATGGTCTGCGGATCGCGCTGGTAGTGGACGATCTCGTAAGGCAGGCCGAGTTCTTCGAGCAGCCAGAGCACGCGCTGCGAGCGCGAGTTGTTCAGGTGATGGACGGTGAGCATGAGGCGGCTTTACGAACTGAAGAGGAAGTTCATCACGTCGCCATCCTTGACAACGTATTCCTTGCCTTCCGAACGCATCTTGCCCGCGTCCTTTGCACCCTGTTCGCCCTTGTAGGCGATGTAGTCCTCGAACGAAATGGTCTGGGCGCGGATGTAGCCCTTCTCGAAGTCGCCGTGGATCACGCCGGCGGCCTGGGGGCCGGTGTCGCCGATGTGGATGGTCCAGGCGCGCACTTCCTTCACGCCGGCGGTGAAGTAGGTTTGCAGGCCCAAGAGCTTGTAGGCCGCGCGGATCAGGCGATTGAGGCCCGGCTCCTCCTGGCCGATTTCGGCGAGGAACATCTTCTTGTCCTCGTCGTCCATCTCGGCGAGTTCGGCTTCGATCTTGGCGCAGATGGCGACCACGGGCGCGCCCTGCTTGGCTGCGTACTCGCGCAGGCGGTCGAGGTAGGGGTTGTTCTCGAAGCCGTCTTCGGCCACGTTGCCGACGAACATCGCGGGCTTGGCGGTGATCAGCGTGAACGACTTGACCAGCGGCTGCTCTTCCTTCGTGAACTCGAGCGCGCGCACCGGCGTGTTCTCGTTCAGCGCGGCCTGGCAGCGCTCGAGCAGGCCGACCAGCTTCTGCGCGTCCTTGTCGCCCGAACGCGCCACCTTGGTGTGGCGGTGCAGCGCCTTCTCGACCGTGGCGAGGTCGGCCAGGCAGAGTTCGGTCTGGATCACCTCGATGTCGGAGATCGGGTCGACCTTGCCGGCCACGTGGATCACGTTCTCGTCGTCGAAGCAGCGCACCACGTTCACGGTGGCGTCGGTTTCGCGGATGTGCGCAAGAAACTTGTTACCCAGGCCCTCGCCCGTGCTGGCGCCGGCCACCAGGCCGGCAATGTCGACGAACTCGACGATGGCGGGCACCACGCGCTCGGGCTTGACGATCTCGCTGAGCTGGTCGAGCCGCGGATCGGGCACTTCCACCACGCCCACGTTGGGCTCGATGGTGCAGAACGGATAGTTTTCCGCCGCGATGCCGGCCTTGGTCAACGCATTGAAAAGGGTGGATTTACCGACGTTGGGCAGGCCGACGATGCCGCATTGCAAACTCATGGGGGGTCCTCTTGGGTAACCGGGGATTTTAGGCTGTCCAGGTTTTCCCTCGGCCGCGCGCATTTCGGGCCGCTTCACCCGCCCCGGAAACCCCCTGGCCAAGAATCAGGGTTAAACCGGATTAGCAAACGTTTGCGCAAACGTTTTCGTTGGTTAACATCGATGCCCCGGCCACAGACCGGCGCACCGCTCAACCACCTCAGGAGACATCACCCATGAAGTTCACCCGCCGCACGCTGCAAAGCGCAGCCGCCCTGGCGCTGCTGGGCGCTTTCGCCGCCTCGCCCGCCCTGGCCCAGGACAAGCCCAAGGTCGCGCTGGTCATGAAGTCGCTGGCCAACGAATTCTTCCGCACCATGGAAGACGGCGCGAAGGCGCACCAGAAGGCGCATGCCTCGGAGTACACCCTGGTGGCCAACGGCATCAAGGACGAGACCGACACGGCCGCCCAGATCAAGATGGTCGAGCAGATGATGGCGCAGAAGATCAATGCGCTGGTCATTGCGCCGGCCGATTCGAAGGCGCTGGTGCCGGTGGTCAAGGCGGCCATCGACAAGGGCATTCTCGTGGTCAACATCGACAACCAGTTCGACGCCGCCGCGCTGAAGGAAAAGGGCATCCAGGTGCCCTTCGTCGGCCCCGACAACCGCGCCGGCGCCAAGCTGGTGGGCGACGAGCTCGCCAAGAGCCTGAAGGCCGGCGACAAGGTCGGCATCATCGAAGGCGTGTCGACCACCTTCAATGCGCAGCAGCGCACCCTCGGCTACCAGGACGCCATGAAGGCCGCCGGCGCCACGGTGGTGGGCGTGCAGTCGGGCCAGTGGGAAATCGACAAGGGCAACACGGTGGCCGCCGGCATGATGCGCGAGCACCCCGACCTGAAGGCGCTGCTCGCGGGCAACGACAGCATGGCGCTGGGCGCCGTGGCGGCCGTCAAGGCCGCGGGCAAGACCGGCAAGGTGCTGGTGGTGGGCTACGACAACATCGGCGCCATCAAGCCGATGCTGAAGGACGGCCGCGTGCTTGCCACCGCCGACCAGTTCGCGGCCAAGCAGGCGGTGTTCGGCATCGAGACCGCGCTCAAGGCGCTGGCCGAGAAGAAGCCGCAGTCGAGCATGCCGGCCGAAGTGAAGACCGACGTGGTGCTGGTCACCAAATCGTCGGCCAAGTAAATGTTGCTCGCCCCCAGTCTTCGCGCACTTCGTGTCGCTTCGCCAACCCCCTACCGGGGGCAACACCTGAGGCCCGGCGAAGCCGGTTCCTCGGTGTTTCTGGAATGAGGTGGTCATCGTGACTGACGCCCATCACAGTACGCCGGTGCTCTCGCTGAGCGCGCTCGGCAAGGACTATGCGGCGCCGGTGCTCGACGACGTCTCGCTGGTGCTGAACGCCGGCGAGGTGCTCGCGCTCACGGGCGAGAACGGCGCGGGCAAGAGCACGCTGTCGAAGATCGTCTGCGGCCTGGTGCAGCCCACGCGCGGGCAGATGCTGCTGGGCGGCGCGGCGTTCCAGCCTGCTTCCCGCCGCGACGCCGAGCGCCTGGGCGTGCGCATGGTCATGCAGGAGCTGGGGCTGGTCACCACGCTGTCGGTGGCCGAGAACCTGCTGCTCGACCGGCTGCCCAACCAGACCGGCTGGATCCGCCGCGGCAAGCTGCACGATCTGGCCGCGCGCCAGCTCGCGAAGATCGGCATGGAGCACATCGACCCGGCCACGCCGGTGGCGCGGCTGGGCATCGGCCAGCAGCAGATGGTGGAGATTGCGCGCAACCTGCAGGACGACACGCGCGTGCTGGTGCTCGACGAGCCCACCGCCATGCTCACGCCGCGCGAGACCTCGCACCTGTTCGAGCAGATCGAGCTGCTGAAGGCGCGCGGCGTGGCCATCATTTATGTGTCGCACCGGCTCGAGGAGCTGCAGCGCATTGCCGACCGCGTGGCGGTGCTGCGCGACGGCCGGCTGGTGGACGTGCGCGCCATGGCCGGCGTGCGCGAAGCCGAGCTGGTGCAGCGCATGGTGGGCCGCGCGGTGCACGAGCATGAAGGCCGCGACCGCCGCATCGCCGGGCCGGTGCTGCTGAGCGCGCGCGGCATCGGCCGGGCCGAGGCCGTGAAGGACGTCGACATCGACCTGCATGCGGGCGAAGTCATGGGCCTGGCGGGCCTGGTCGGCTCCGGCAGGACCGAACTCGTGCGCCTGCTGTTCGGCGCCGACCGCGCCGACCGCGGCGAAATTCTTCTCTACGACGGCATTGCCGCCACGCAGCCGGTGCTGCGCGTGCGCAAGGGCTGGCGCTCGCCGATGCAGGCCATCCGCGCCGGCATCGGCCTGGTGACCGAAGACCGCAAGTCGCAGGGGCTGCTGCTCACGCAGCCGATCCGCGTCAACGCCACGCTGAGCGACCTGGGCGCCATCTCGCACGCCGGCTGGCTGCAGCGCGCCAAGGAGCGCGGCATCGCCCGGCGGCTGGTGGAGCTGCTGCGCATCCGCTCGCGCAGCATCGAGCAGCCGGTGGCCACCCTGAGCGGCGGCAACCAGCAGAAGGTGGTGTTCGCGCGCTGGCTGCACCGCGAATGCAAGGTGCTGCTGCTCGACGAGCCCACGCGCGGCGTGGACGTGGGCGCGCGCGCCGACCTGTACGCCGAGCTCGACCGCATGACCGACGCCGGCAAGGCGCTCCTGATGGTGTCGAGCGACCTGCGCGAACTCATGGCCATGTGCGACCGCATCGGCGTGATGAGCGCCGGCCGGCTGGTCGCGGTGTTCGAGCGCGGCCAGTGGAGCGAGCAATCGCTGCTGGCCGCCGCCTTCAGCGATGCGGCAGGCCGCGCCGCCAGCGCGGCACCCCCCACGGCGGGCTCCGCCATTTCCGATCCGAATCCGGGCCAACCGGCCACCGCCGACACACCATGACCGCAGCCGCCGCCACCTCCGCCCCGCCCTCCGCCCTGAAGGGCCAGCTGGGCACCTACGTGGGCCTGACCGTCGTGCTCGTGGGCATGGTCGCGCTCTTCGGCACGCTGAGCGAATATTTCCTCACGCGTGAAACCTTCATCTCCATTGCCAACGAGATTCCCGCGCTCGCGGTGATGGCCGTGGGCATGACCTTCGTGCTGATCATCGCGGGCATCGACCTGTCGGTGGGCTCGGTGCTTGCGCTGAGCGCGGCCGTCACGGCCGCCGCCATCCTCCAGTGGAAGCTCTCGGTGCCGGTGGCCGCGGCGCTGGGCCTGGCCACCGGCCTGGTGTGCGGCAGCGTGACGGGCGCGGTGTCGGTCGCATGGCGGCTGCCGAGCTTCATCGTCTCGCTGGGCATGCTGGAGGCGGTGCGCGGCGGCGCCTACCTGGTGACCGATTCGCGCACGCAGTACGTGGGCGACGCGATCTCGGGCCTGGCCGCGCCGTGGATCGGCGGCATTTCCGCGGCCTTCGTGCTCGCGGTGGTGCTGGTGGCCGCCGGCCAGCTGGTGCTCACGCGCACGGTGTTCGGCCGGCACGTGGTGGGCATCGGCACCAACGAAGAAGCGATGCGGCTCGCGGGCATCGATCCGCGGCCGATCCGCATCATCGTGTTTGCCGCCACGGGCCTGCTGGCCGGGCTCGCGGGACTCATGCAGTCGGCGCGGCTCGAAGCGGCCGACCCCAATGCCGGCGTCGGCATCGAGCTGCAGGTGATTGCGGCCGTGGTGATCGGCGGCACCAGCCTCATGGGCGGGCGCGGCTCGGTGGTCAACACTTTCTTCGGCGTGCTGATCATCGCGGTGCTCGAGGCCGGGCTTGCGCAGGTGGGCGCCAGCGAGCCGAGCAAACGCATCATCACCGGCGCGGTCATCGTGGTTGCGGTGATCATCGACACCTTGCGCCAGCGCCGGGCCGATCGCCGCCTGGCCTGACGCTGCATAAAAAGGGGGAAGCAACCATGGCCACCATCAAGGACGTCGCGCTGCGCGCGGGCGTTTCGGTCACCACCGTCTCGCACGTGGTCAACGACACGCGCCATGTGAGCGCCAAGGGGCGCGAGCGGGTGGAAGAGGCCATCCGCGAGCTGGGCTACGTGCCCAACGCGATGGCGCGCAGCCTCAAGAGCAACACCACCTCGACGCTCGGCATGCTGATTCCGAACAGCTCGAACCCCTACTTTGCCGAGATCGTGCGCATCGTCGAGGACCGCTGCTTCGGCGCCGGCTACACGCTGGTGCTGTGCAACACGGACGACGAGCCGCGCCGCCAGAGCGTCTACCTGCAGGTGCTGGCCGAGCGCCGCATCGACGGGCTGATCGTGGTGTCGACCGGCGCCGGCGACGACGATTCGCTCGTCACGCAGCTGGACGGCCTGCGCATTCCCACGGTGCTGGTCGACCGCGAGATTGCCGACCCGGCCTGCGACCTGGTCGAAACCGCCCACATGCAGGGCGGGCTGCTCGCGGTGCGGCACCTGCTGTCGCTCGGCCACAAGCGCATTGCCTGCATCGGCGGGCCGGTGGGCGTGATGCCGAGCGAGCAGCGCATCGAGGGCTGGCGCATGGCGCTGGCCGAGGCCGGCACCGCGCCGAATGCCGATGCCCTGCTGTGGCGCGGCGGCTTCACGAGCCAGGGCGGCTACGAGGCGATGCACGCCATCCTGCGGACCGAAGAGGCGCCCTCGGCCGTCTTCGTCTGCAACGACCTGATGGCCATCGGCGCCCTGCGCGCCGCGCATGAAAGCGGCGTGCGCGTGCCCGACGAGCTCTCGATCGTCGGCTTCGACGACATCGAGCTCTCGGCCTACACCAGCCCACCGCTCACCACCGTGGCGCAGCCCAAGGAGCGCATCGGCGCGCTCGCGGTCGACATGCTGCTGGAGCGCGTGGGCGGCAAGCGGCGCGATGCGCGCAAGGTGGTGCTGCAGCCCGAGCTGCGCGTGCGCGCCTCGACCGCGCGGCACGCGAGCTTCCGCGAGGCCGCCGCACCGTCTTCCTCTTCCACGCCAAGCCGAAAGTCCCGCACCCCGTGAGTTCGACGCCTTCTTTCTTCTCTTCTTCCAGCGCCGCCTCGCCGCCGCGCATCGTGGTGCTCGGCAGCCTGAACATGGACATCGTGCTGCGCGTGCCGCATGCACCGGCCGCGGGCGAAACCCTGCTGGGCCATTCGATCGCCCACATTCCGGGCGGCAAGGGCGCCAACCAGGCCGTGAGCTGCGCGCGCGAAGGCGGCCGCGTCGGCATGATCGGCTGCGTCGGCAACGACGCGCACGGCCAGGCGCTGCGCGATGCGCTCGGGCGCGACGGCATCGACACCGCCGCGCTGCGCACCAGCCCCGGCGAGCCCACGGGCACCGCGCTGATCCTGGTGGAGGACGGCGGCCAGAACCGCATCGTGATGATTCCCGGCGCCAATGCGCAGGCCGAGATCGACGCGCCGGCGCTGCGGCAGCAGCTGCAGGGCGCGGCCTTCCTGGTGACGCAGTTCGAGATACCGATGGGGCAGGTCGCGCGCGCCATTTCGGTGGCGCACGAGGCGGGCTGCAAGGTGCTGCTCAACCCCTCGCCGGTGCAGCCGATCGCCGAGCCGCTGTGGCCGCGCATCGACACGCTGGTCGTCAACGAGATCGAGGCCGAGGCGCTGTGCGGCCAGGCCGCCGACAGCCCGCAGGAAGCCGCGCTGGCCGGCCAGGCCCTGCGCGCCAAGGGCATTGCGCGCGTGGTCGTCACGCTCGGCGCGCGCGGCGCCGTGGCCATCGATGCCGATGGCGCGCGCCACCATCCCGCGCCTCAGGTCCAGGCGGTCGACACCACGGCCGCAGGCGACACCTTCCTGGGCGCGCTGGCCGTGGCGCTGGGCGAGGGCCAGTCCTTCGACGAAGCCGTGCGCCTGGGCATTCGCGCCGCCGCGCTGTGCATCCAGCAGCCCGGCGCCCAGCCTTCCATTCCGCAGCGCGACGCCGTGCTGCAAAGCCCCCTGCCACCCGACTGGATCGCACTGTGAAACGTACCGCCCTGCTGCATGCCGAACTCTCGCAAGTGATTGCCGCGCTGGGCCATGGCGACATGGTGGTCATCGGCGATGCGGGCCTGCCGATCCCGGACGGCCCCCGGCGCATCGACCTGGCGCTCACGCCGGGGATTCCGCGGGTCGCGGACGTGCTCAAGGTCGTGCTTTCGGAGATGCAGGTGGAGCGCGCGCTGATCGCGCGCGAAGCCATCGGGCAGCTGCCGGTGGGACAGCTGCCGGCATGGTGCGAAGGCCAGCTGGCCGCCCTGCCGGAGACGGTGTCGCACGAGGAACTCAAGCGCCTGAGCGCGCGCGCCAAGGCGGTGATCCGCACGGGCGAATGCACGCCCTACGCCAACATCGTCCTGTACGCCGGCGTGACCTTCTAGATAGAGCCCGCTATTCGAAGCGGTAGTTCGCGCCCACCGCCTGCCCCACCTTGAGCATGTGCTCCACCCCTTGCAGCACGATGCAGTTCATGCCGAAGGTGATGCGCCCGTCGACGCGCGGGTCGGCGCGGTAGGTGCGCAGCATGTCGCCGACCTCGGGGCTGCTCGTGGCGGTGGCCGGGTCGATGTCCGGGATCGGGCAGCGGGTGCAGGGCTTGACCGGCTTGAGCTCGGCCTCGCCTTCGCCGGTGGCGACGTGCAGCGCGTCGACCCGGTCCTCGTCGTGCGACTCGATGCCGGCCAGCACGATGTTCGGCCGGAAGCGCTCGATGCCCACTGCATCGTGGCCCGCGGCGGCCAGCCGCTCATTGAGTTCGGCCAGCGATCCCTCGCTGGCCACCAGCAGCGGAAAGCCGTCGGCGAACTGGTTCGTCGCCTCGACGCCATCGGTCCACTGCAGGCTCGACAGGCGCTTGTGCTCGGGGTCGAAGCGCACCAGCCGCAGTGCCTGCGGCTTGCCCGGCTCGGAGAGAAAGTCGCTGAACCACTGGGCGGCGATGTCGCCCATGTCGTAGGCCGCGACCTCGTCCTTCCAGACGCGCACGCGCACCGGCTGCTCGACCCGGTCGAACGCCAGGTGCAGGGCCAGCATGCCCGGCGCGCGCAGCACCACTTCCATGTGCTTCATCTGCGGGCGGATCAGCGCCATGCGCGGCAATTGACGCTGGGTCACGAACTCGCCCTCTGCATCGACCACCATCCAGGCGCGGTCGAATTCCAGGCCGGTCTCGGTCAGCAACGCCTCGGGAAGCTCGACCCCCGCGCACGATTTCACGGGGTAGACGAACAGGCGCGCAATGGTGGCTTCAATGTCGAAGGCGGGCTGTGGCACGTGGGGTTCCTTGGATTCCTTGGAATTGGGCAGCGATTGTCCCGCATCGGCCGCCGGGGGCTCAGCCCGGGAACGGGCTTGTTCTTACAATGGCCGGATGGCCCTCCCTCCTGAAGTTTGCATTCGCGGCGCCGGCATCGTGGGCCGCACGCTGGCCCTGCTGCTCGCACGCGAGCGAGTGCGCGTCGCGCTGGTGGTTCCGCCCGCCGCGGCCGGCAAGCAGGACATCCGGGCCTATGCGCTCAACACCGCCTCCCGCACCCTGCTCGAATCGCTGCGCGCCTGGCCCGACGCCGCGCATGCCACGCCGGTGCGCGAGATGCTCGTGCACGGCGACGAAGGCGGGCGCGTGCAGTTCAGCGCCGTGCGGCAGAAGGTCGATGCGCTGGCCTGGATCGTCGACGTGCCGGCGCTCGAGCAGCAGCTGGCCGATGCGGTGCGCTTCCAGCCCCAGGTCGAAGTCGTTTCCGAGCCGGTGTCCGCGCCGCTCACCGTGGTGTGCGAAGGCAAGGCCAGCGCCACGCGCGACGCCCTCGGCGTGAGCTACGCGGTCACGCGCTATCCGCAGCATGCGATTGCGGCGCGGCTCGAAGCCGCGCAGCCGCACGACGGCGTGGCGCGCCAGTGGTTCAACGACACGGGCGAGGTGCTGGCGCTGCTGCCGATGGGCGGCGTGCAGGGCCGTTCGCTGGCGCTGGTGTGGTCGGTCGACCAGCTTCGCGCGCCCGCGCTGCTGGCGCAAGGCGACGAGGAATTCAACGCCGCGGTGAGCGAAGCCAGCCATGGCGCGCTCGGCCCGCTTCGGCTCACCAGCGAACGTGCCGCCTGGCCGCTCGCGCGCGCCATCGCCGACCGCTGGACCGGCACCCTGCCGCAGGCGAAGGGCGCGGCCGCGCAGTCGTGGGCACTGGCCGGCGACGCGGCCCACACGGTGCATCCGCTCGCGGGCCAGGGCCTCAACCTCGGCCTCGCCGATGCGGCCATGCTGGCCGACGTGATCCGGCAGCGCGAGTACTGGCGCAGCGTGGGCGACCCGCGCCTGCTGCGCCGCTACGAACGCGCGCGCCGCGCCGACGTGCTGCAGATGAGCCTGGCCACCGACGGCCTGCAGCAGCTGTTCTCGCACAGCGTGGGCCCCCTGCCCGCGCTGCGCAACTGGGGCATGCGCGGCTTCGACCGCACGCGCCTCCTCAAGCACTGGATCGCCAACCAGGCGATGGGCTTGAAGGCATGAATCCATCGACCGGACTTCCCATGAAACTCGCACGCAACCTTCTTCTCGCCGCCTGCACCCTGGCCGCGGCCGCCACGGCCCTGGCCGGTGAGGCCGAGATCCGCAAGAACCTTCCGGCGCGCATTCCGCAGTTCCCGGCCATCGACGAAGTCACCAAGTCGCCGCTGCCGGGCCTCTACGAAGTGCGCGTGAACGGCTTCCAGATCTACTACACCGACGAGCAGGGCAACTACCTGCTGCAGGGCAACCTGATCGACGTGAATGCGCGCAAGAACCTGACCGAGGAGCGCATCGAGAAGCTCAGCCAGGTCTCGTTCGACAAGCTGCCCATGAAAGACGCCATCAAGATCGTGCGCGGCAGCGGCAAGCGCAAGCTCGCGGTGTTCGAAGACCCGAACTGCGGCTACTGCAAGCGCTTCGAGAAAGACATGAAGACGGTCGACAACGTCACCGTCTACCTGTTCCTCTACCCGGTGCTCGGTCCCGATTCGGCCGTCAAGTCGCGCGACATCTGGTGCAGCAAGGACAAGGGCAAGGCCTGGGGCGACTGGATGGAAACCAGCGTCAAGCCCGCCACCGCGGCAACCGGCTGCGACGTCACGGCCCTGCAGCGCAACGTCGAGTTCGGCCGCAAGTACAACATCACCGGCACGCCCACGCTGATCTTCAGCGACGGCACCCGCACGCCGGGCGCCATTCCCGCGGACCAGGTCGAGAAGCAACTCGCCGCCTCCATCAACTGATGGCCGCGCCGACTGTTTCCCGGCGCGCGCGAGCGGCTGCGCCGGCCGCCGCGGTGCACTACCGCATCGAGTGCGCCGACCTGCATGCGCACCTCTTCGCCGTCACCCTGACCATCGAGGCCCCCGCCGCGCAGCAGTGCGTGGCGCTGCCGGTGTGGATTCCGGGCAGCTACCTGGTGCGCGAGTTCGCCAAGAACCTGCAGGGCCTGCGCGCCACGCAGGGACGCCGCAAGCCCGCGCTGACGCAGCTCGACAAGTGCAGCTGGCAGGTCGACTGCGTGCCGGGACAGCCGCTGGTGCTGCACTACCAGGTCTGCGCCTACGACAACTCGGTGCGCACCGCCTGGCTCGACGCCAGCCGCGGTTTCTTCAACGGCACCAGCCTGTGCCTGCGCGTGGAGGGCCAGACCGATGCGCCGCATGCACTGGACATCAGCGCTCCCGCCCTGCCGCCCGGCGACGATGCGCGCTGGTCCTGCGCCACCGCGCTCGTGCCCTCGAAGATCGACAAGCATGGCTTCGGCCGCTACCTCGCGGCCGGCTACGACGAGCTGGCCGACAGCCCGGTCGAGATGGGCCCCTTCTGGAGCGCCGAGTTCGAGGCCTGCGGCGTGCCGCACCGCTTCGTCATCGCAGGTGCCGCTGCCTCGTTCGACGGCGAGCGCCTGATCGCCGACACGCAGGCCATCTGCGAAGCCGAGATCCGCTTCTGGCATGGAGACAAGGCCGGCAAGCGAGGCGGCCCCAAGCTGCCGATCGACCGCTACGTGTTCATGCTCAACGCGGTGGACGACGGCTACGGCGGCCTGGAGCACCGGCACTCCACCGCGCTGATCTGCAACCGGCGCGACCTGCCCCAGCGCGGCGCGAAGAAGCAGCCCGAGGGCTACACCACGCTGATGGGCCTCATCAGCCACGAGTACTTCCACACCTGGAACGTCAAGCGCATGCGCCCGGCCGAGTTCGCGCACTACGACTACAGCCGCGAGAACTACACGCAGATGCTGTGGTTCTTCGAGGGCTTCACCAGCTACTACGACGACCTGCTGCTGCGCCGCGCCGGCCGCATCGACGACGCGGGCTACCTGCGCCTGCTCAACAAGACCGTGAACCAGGTGCTGCAGACGCCGGGCCGGCTCGTGCAGTCGGTGGCCGAGGCGAGTTTCGATGCCTGGGTCAAGTACTACCGGCAGGACGAGCAAACGCCCAACGGCACCGTCAGCTACTACACCAAGGGCGCGCTGGTGGCGCTGTGCTTCGACCTCAGCTTGCGCCGCGAAGGCAAGGGCACGCTCGACGACGTGATGCGCCACCTGTGGACCCAAGGCGGCGGCGGCCCGATCAGCGAAGCCGACGTGGCCGCGGCGCTCCAGGCCGTGGGCGGCCGCTCCTATGCGGCGGAAATCGCGCAGTGGATCCACTCGACCGACGAGCTGCCGCTGGCAGATTTGCTGCGCGCGCACGGCGTGGCTGCGCTCGAAGACCCGTCGCAGCAGGCGCAGGCGCTGGGCCTGCGCGTGGCCGAGGCCAACGGCAGCGTCCAGGTCAAGGTGGTGCTGCGCGGCGGCGCCGCCGAAAAGGCCGGCTTCTCGGCCAACGACGAATGGATCGGCATCGAGCTGCCGGCCGTCGGCCGCAAGGGCCAGCAGCGCCCCGCGCAGGCCTGGCGCATCGCCAAGCTCGACGACCTGGCGCTGTACCTTGGCGACGCCACCCGCTGCACCGCGCTGGTGGCGCGCGACCGCAAGCTGCTGAGGCTGCCGCTGGTGCTGCCGGAGGGCGCCACCACCTGGCGCCTGTTCTCGCACGACGCGGCAAAGATCGCGGCCTGGCTCGCGCCGGGCGCGCGGCGCTGATCCGCGCCTATGGCCTGTATACAGTGAATCGCGTTTTCACCTTCCCTTGGAGACACCCATGAGCTACGAAAACATCGAAGTGCGGACCGAAGCAGGCAAGGTCGGCATCATCACCCTCAACCGGCCCAAGGCGCTCAATGCGCTCAACGACGCGCTCATGACCGAGCTGGGCACCGCGCTCAAGGCCTTCGATGCCGACGACGCCATCGGCTGCATCATCCTGACCGGCAGCGAACGCGCCTTTGCGGCCGGCGCCGACATTGCCGCGATGGCCAAGTACAGCTTCATCGACACCTACAAGGGCGACTACATCACGCGCAACTGGGAGACCATCCGCTCGATCCGCAAGCCCGTGATCGCGGCCGTGAGCGGCTTTGCACTGGGCGGCGGCTGCGAGCTGGCGATGATGTGCGACTTCATCATTGCGGCCGACAACGCCAAGTTCGGCCAGCCCGAAATCAAGATCGGCGTGATCCCCGGCGCCGGCGGCACGCAGCGCCTGCCGCGCGCGGTGGGCAAGAGCAAGGCGATGGACATGGCGCTCACCGCCCGCATGATGGACGCCGCCGAAGCCGAGCGCGCGGGCCTCGTGAGCCGCGTGGTGCCTTATGCGCAGCTGGCCGACGAAGCGCTCGGCGCTGCGCTGATCATCGCGGGCTACTCGCAGATCGCGGTGATGGCGGCCAAGGAGTCGGTCAACCGCGCGTTCGAGAGCGGCCTCTCCGACGGCGTGATGTTCGAGCGCCGGCTGTTCCATGCGCTGTTTGCCACGGCCGACCAGAAGGAAGGCATGGACGCCTTCCTCGCCAAGCGCCAACCGGACTTCAAGAACGCCTGAGCGATCAGGATCAGCGCGCGAGCAGCGCCTTCAACTCGGCCAGCGCCTGCGCCGGCGGCGTGCCGACCGAGGCGCCGGCTGCCGTGCCCTGCGGCGTCCAGCGCACCTGGTCGCCCGCGATCTCGAGCACCGCGAGCAGGGCGCCGCCGCGGTAGAGCTCCAGCCGCGCCTCGACGGGCGCGGCCGGTTCAGCGCCCGGCGCGGTGGCCGAACGAGCCAGCGTGTTGACCAACGCGGCCAGCCCCTCGGTGTCGCCGCGCGCATGGCGCACGCTCTGCCCGGCGCGTGTTGCGTTCAGCGACGTCCATTGGTCGAGCGCCGAGAACGCACCTTCAGCCGGACTTGCCGCGGCCTTGCCTGCCATCACGGCCGCGCGCGGCGCGGGGGCCGAGCGCAGCATGCCGGAGGCGGCGTCGGCGCTGGGGCTGCGCTGCGGTGCCGACAGGGCTGGAGAAGAACCAGAAGTGCCGCCGCTGGCGGCCTCGCGGGTGGCGGGCGGCGCTGCGGGGGCCATGGGCGCAGGAGGTGGCGGCGGCGCGATCGCTGCTGCTGGTGATGATGCTGGTGCCGGTGGAACTGCTGCAGGTGGCGCAGGTGCGGGAAGCGGCGCTGGCAGCGGCGGCGGCTCTGGCGCGGCCTGGCTGGCCTGGGGCTCGGGCGCTGGTGCAGCAGCCTGCTTGCCGGAGGGCGGCGGCGCCGATCGGCGCACTGCGATCTCCCTGCTTCGCATGGACTCTTCGCTCACCGTGTCTCGCGCCGCTTCGGCCTGCGGCTGCGGCTGGGCTTGAGCTGGTGCCGGTGGCGGGGCCGATGCGGTAGCTGGCGCGGGCGCGGGTGCCGCGGCCGGCGCCGGAACCGCAGCCGCAGACGGCGCCGCCTCCGGAGCGGCCGCAGGCGCGGAGGCAACTCGCGCCTCTCCATCCAGCCGCGCATCGGGCACCGGTTCGCGATGCCAGAGCACGGTCACGAAGGTGGCCAGCAGCACGGTCGCGAAGGCGGCGTTCCACGGCATGCGCGCATGCGATCCCCCGCCGCCACCGAACAGCCGGCGCCACCAGGGCGCGGCACCCTCGTCTTCAGCCGCCGGCGCCGCCGCGGGAACCGGTGCGAGGTTGTGCGCCATCTTCCGGATCGCGTCGCGGGTGCGCGGATCAGGCAGTGCGTCGCTGTCGGGCGCGTGGTCGAGCGCACGGCGAAGTGCGGGGTCGCGCAGCGCCGCGTCCTCAGCGCCATCGTCGAAGCCAGGGGTGCCGTTGCCGCTGCCGGTGTTCATGCGCGCTGCTCCAGCACCGACAGGTAGCGTTCCATGCAGCCGCGCAGTTTCTGCAGCCCGTAGCGCAATCGGCTGCGCACGGTTTCGAAGCCGATCTGCAGGCTGGCCGCGAGCGCTTCGACGGTCAGCCCGTCTTCATGGTGCAGCAGGAACGCGGCGCGCTGCTCGGCAGGCAGTTCGTCGAGGCAGGCCAGCAGGCGCCGGCCGGCGGCGCGCCAGAACGCGAGTTCTTCGGCCGACGGATGCGCCGCGGCATCCATCGCGCCGCGCACGCCGCGGTCGAGCGTGGGAAAGGCGTCCTCGCCATCGTCCGGATGCGCGGCGTCGAGCGCCACCTCGCGCCCGCTCACGCGCAGCCGATCCATCGCCAGGTTGTGCGCGATCGTGAAGGCCCAGGTGCGCCAGGCGGCGCCCTGCGGCGAAAAACTGTCGCGCGCCGAGATGATGCGCACCCAGGTGTCCTGGAACACCTCGTCCGCCTGCGCGGCCAGCCGGGCGCCCAGCAGCCGCTTGACGAAGCGGAACAGTCCGCCCTCGTGGCGCGCGTAGAGCACGTCGAACGCCGCGCCGTCGCCGCGCGCGTAGGCCAGCATCAACTGGTCGTCGGGCATGGCGTCGCGCTCGGTGGCGGCTTTGGCGGAAGGGGCGCGGGGCAGCGCAGACATCGGCGGATTTTCACCCGGGGTTGTACGGGCGGCGGCCGGCTTCGGGGTTGGCCATCGCAAAAAAGACACCGTGTGCGGCTCGGCGGGCTTGATTCCGGGCCCGCAGCCTGCGCTATAATCTTGGGCTCGGCACAAAACTGTGCCGAACGGCTCTTTAGCTCAGTCGGTTAGAGCGATGGAATCATAATCCACAGGTCCGCGGTTCGAGTCCGTGAAGAGCCACCAACACCACTTCTGCGGTGCTCCGCAAAAGTCAAAAAGCCCTAAGTAAATCAACTACTTAGGGCTTTTTTGTTTGGGGCTTCGCACGCCCCGAGCAAGGGCCCGGCGGCGCAGCAAAGCCTGGCGGCGGCCTATTCGCCGCCCAGGCTCACCAGCACCCAGCCGGATTCATCCAAATGGAAATTGGCTTCCTGGCCGTGCCCCTCACACCTTCATGCCGCCGGCAGCCGCCACCCTGCGGTAGTCCAGCCATCGGCGTCCGCCGATCGCGTAGATGAGCACGGCCCACGCCAAAGCGCCGAGTGGCTGATACGTGAACACGATGCCGGTGAACACCACATTGAACAGCATCGCGAAGTAGAAGAACGGATTGATCGTGCCGTAGTACCGCGTGTCGTCGCCGACCTGCACACCCATCACGATCTTGCCGCCGTTGAGAAACCAAAGCCGCGTGGCCTTCTCCGTCTCGACCCCGTCCTGCAGGAAGTTGTTGAGCTTGCGGTCGATCATCACGTTCGTCAGCGTCTTGTCGCCGATCTGGATGAGCGAATACTTGACCACCTCGTTCTTCATGTTCACGGTCGACTCGCCCAGCCGCGTGAGCCTGCCTTCGATCAGTTTCATTGCGTCCCCTCCTTCAGTTCTTGTCGATCTGCTTGATGAGGACGGACGCCTTGGGCGTACCGATGGCGTTCGCATAGAGCGTCGCCAGCACGGGCCAGAACTCCGGCCCGACAGCCCCGTCGTCGTCGCCAAAGCCCCTGAAGTGGGTTGCCAAGCCCAAGGCATGCCCGATCTCGTGGATGACGATGGCGCCGTCTGCCACGCATTGCGGGTTGTCCAGGTTCACGTACATCCGCCCGGTGAGTTCGCCAGGACTGAGCAATGAAGCGGACCAGCCGCCACCAAAGGGCGCATCGCTGACGTTCGCGCAGAAGCCCTGCGCATTGGCGCCGGCCGGCAGGTAGGCCGTGCCCTGGCGGAACACGATGCCGCGGGTGATCGTCGCCTCGTCGGCGGCGGCGATGCTGGTGCGGTCGAAGACGGCGAACCCGAGCTTGGCTTCGATCTCGTCCATCGCAGGCACCGCGCGGGCTTCGCCATTGGTCTTGACCGGAATGGGCAGGCTCCAGCGCTTCACCACGCCTGCGTACCGGCCGTTCCACGGGTAGCCGGCGCTGGAGAGATTGGTGGAATCGACGAGGCCGAGGATTTCGGCATCGGTCGGGCCGGCGGAAGCGACTGGCGCCACAGGCTCGGCCGGAGCCTGTGCCTCAGGTGTAGCCGGCGCCGTGGGCGTCGTCGTTTGCGCCGGGGTGGAGGGAAGCCCCGCGACAGGCCCCATTTGGGCGCTGCCGCCTCCACTTCCGCCGCCGCAAGCCGCCAATACGAGGGCGGTGCTCAAGAAAACCATTCTGCTTTTCATTTTTTGATCCCTGATTTCTATCGATAAAAAGGCCAAAGTGACATTTTTGGCTCGAGAGAATCATAATCATAAAAGGTCAAAATGGCCTTTTCCAGGGCGGCAATGAGCATCGATGAATGCTGCTGTCCATCCACCATCGCCGATACGAAGTCCTGCGCAAGCACCTGCGTGCGGTACGGCTTACCGCAGGGCTGACGCAGGCTGAACTGGGCGCACGGCTGAAGGTCGACCAGTCCTATGTTTCGAAAGTCGAACGGGGCGAGCGGTACATGGATGTCCTGTTCTATCTGGACTGGTGCCGCGCCTGCAAACTCCGGCCG
Source organism: Variovorax paradoxus NBRC 15149 (assembly GCF_001591365.1). Classification (GTDB taxonomy): domain Bacteria; phylum Pseudomonadota; class Gammaproteobacteria; order Burkholderiales; family Burkholderiaceae_C; genus Variovorax; species Variovorax paradoxus. The sequence continues at coordinate 39,434 of NZ_BCUT01000009.1, read as the reverse complement.
GAGAGCACTATCGTGGATTTGATCAAGGCGGGGGCGTAGCGGTCCACGGCTGCACATGCGGTCAACCATGCCGCGCGTGATGGCGGCCTACGGGTTTGCTGGGTCAGCAATGAATGGCAGCTTGGCATCCCGACCAGACAGATGCGGCCAGGTGCGGACATTCGCCTCACGGATCAGATATGACAGACTCGTGGCTCAAGTTGCCGCATCGTGAGGACTTCATGGAGATTCGTCGGTTCAGGCTTGGTGATGAGGCTGCGCTGTTCCGCGTGTACTTCACGGCCATCCACGAGATTGCCTGTCGCGACTACTCACCCGAGCAAGTCGAGGCATGGGCTCCAGCGGACCTTGACGCGGACCTTTGGACAAATCGAGTCCGGGGAATCCAGCCCTTCGTCGCTGTGCTTGGCGACGAAATCGTCGGCTATGCAGACGTTCAGCAGGATGGCTACGTCGACCACTTCTTTGTATCGGGCGCTCGTCCGCGGCAGGGAATCGGAACCAGGCTGATGGCCCGCATCCACGAGGAGGCCAGGTCTCTTGGTCTGGCCGAACTGACGTCGGACGTGAGCAAGACCGCCGAGCCCTTTTTCGCTCTCCACGGATTTCATGTGGTCGAGCGACGGTTTCCAGTCCTTCGGGGCTTCACACTTCAGAACGCGTTGATGCGCAAGGTGCTTGCGCGCGGGGGCTGAGCGTCGCGTTCATCCGCATCTTGTCCGTCAGATGCGGCCGAGGTACTGTTCTCAGGTCTGCTAGTTCGATCGCGAAGCCTGAACGTCGAAATCGGGCCCTTCTGCGACACTCGCGCCGAGCAACTGGTCGTCTGAAAGCTGACCTTCGGCGCAGTGCTCGCACAGGACGCTCAATGCAAATAAAACAACCGACCTTTCCATTGACCACAGCCGCGTTTGCGGCCGCTCTGCGAACAGGTCACGGGCGCGCCATGCAGCAGGTTGCAAGCCATGGACCGAATGGATTCGAAGACGAGATCACACAGGCATGTGTGTCGTGTCTCTCCTACGATCCTCAGTGCGAGGCGCAGCGAGCTCCGTGGCTGCTTTCGATTGTCGATCGCGCGAAGCTGAGCAAGAAGGTACTTCGGGCGCTCGAGGCGATGGCGGATACGTCATTGCCAGAGAACCATCGCGACATGAGTCATCGCAGTGCGATCCTGAAAGAGCTTGCCAGTTCGGGTTCGGAAGACGCGAGAAGCTTGTTGTATCGGTCGCTGGTCCGACTGTCGCATACGTCTGACGTGATTGGTGTCGATCAAATATTGGCTCTGGACGGCGTGGACGGACTGATCCATGTCGCTCGACAGTTAGGACAATGGCTGCGGACAGATCCGGACTTCTGGGTTGATGACTGTCCCAGCGAGCAGTTCGATTCGCTCACGGGCATCAAGGGAGGGCTAGCCGCACTCGAACGCGAGGCTGCGGTCGACTCGGATATTGCGAACTACCTTGCAGGCATGCGCAGAACACGCGAGAGTCGCAGCGCCTCTTCAAGCCGCTTCAACATCCCGGCCTATACAGGCGACGAGATCGTGGCGCACGTCAGCAAGAACCTAGGGGATCAATGTCATTGGTTCCGGCGGTGGGGCGCGAAAGCGGCCAGCGACCATCTCGATACGGTATTCGCTGCGCTGCTGGCGTCAGATGAGCCCGAGCATGTCAAGCGCTTACTCGGATGCTTTGCACAGAAGGGCGTTCCGCGATTCGACAGTCGGTTGCTCCCATGGATTGCTCATCCCGATGAGCAGATTCGGCGGGCCGCTGTGAGAGCCGTGGCCCCGCTCACGCACGGGGAGTTGCGGCAAGCTGCCATGCGCTTGCTTGCTGCCGGCGAATTGGCGAACGGCGTCTCCTTGCTGGTGAACAATTTCGAAGCTGGCGACTTTGCGATATGTGCGGAGTATCTAGAACCGTTGCACGACGCCGATCAGGCCCATCGTCTCGTCGGAGAACTTCTGGACTTGTGCGAAGCGCACCCGGACGCAGGCGCATCCCACTGTCTTCTCTACGTTTATGAGCTTTCACCTTGCTCGATATGCCGCAAGCGAGCCTTAAAGGCCCTGATCGACACGAGTGCCGCTCCGGCCTGGGTATTGACAGAAGCTGCGCACGATGCCGACCCAGACGTACGAGCACTTGTCGCGGCCTGAGCGCTACCGTCTTCTCCTTCCGCATTGTCCGGTAGAACCGATGCACTCCCCAATATTGGGGTTGGCCTTGCCGGCCAGGCAACCGGAAAGGGGCCTATGACGGTCAGCTCATGGCCGGACTCGAAAGTCTAGCCTTGAGCAGCGACAGTCCGCTTCCGCTGCGTAGGCGCCTTCGCAATACCGGGCGGATCACGAGAAGGCTCGCGAAGCTGCCACAAGGATGCGTCTTCAACCAACGCTCAACCCAACTCCGCCCACTCCACCCGAAGCCTCTCCAACTGCCCGCGCACTTGATCGACCAACGGACCCGCCCGGCGCGCCGAAAGCGCCAGCCACAGGGTGGCGCGAGTCATTGCCACATAGAGCAATCGCAACTCGTCCGCAGCGGCCTGATGCTTGGCCTCTTCGAAGGCATCAATCGCACCGACCAGGACGTGAGAGAACTCCAGTCCCTTGACGCTGTGGGCAGTCAAGATCCGCACCGCATCGTCAGCCCATTGCAGGTCGCGCGGCTTGATGGTGCGCATTGACTGGAAGGGAATGCCATGCACACGCAGGGCCTCTTCCAGAGGCTCCATCGCCGCCTTGTAGCGGAAGACCACCGCGATCTGTCCCAGCCGCACGCCCTCGGCCTGCAACTGCGCGATGCGCTGGGCCTGCCAAAGCGCTTCAGTCCGGGCGGAGTCTGCTTCGTGGAGCACTGGCATCGGGCCGCGGCGTCCCGCCGAGTCCGGCCGAACGACGGATACCGGCGCGTCACCGCTTGCGCCATCCAGCAGCGCGCCGAGTTCGCTGTCGTTCATGTCGGCAGCGGAGTCCGATGCCGGACCTTGAGGCATCAACTCGCCTGCGCACCGCAGCGCAAGGCTCAGCACTTCCGCTGTGTTGCGGTAGTTGGTGCGCAGGATGGTGCTGCGACGGCCGCCAACCACATCGATGCCAAGGGCCTTGAAGGGCGTTTTTCGATTCTGCTTCTTGTAGATTGCCTGGGCATGGTCGTACAGGACCAACAGTGCCTTTGTGGCGGGGTTGACCAGTTCTACCGCCATCCGCAGCCAGGCGTCCTCGAAGTCGTGCGCCTCGTCGATCATCACGGCCGTGTATTGGCCCTTGGGTACGAAGCCGCTTGCGAGTGCACGTTCAACGGTGGCGGCCAATTCGGTGAAGTAGGCGTCGGCCGGGCTGCGCGGCGCCTTCACTTCCAGTTGGTAGGTGCGCGCCATGTCCTCGCACCAGCTATGGAAGGAGCGCACCACCACACCTTGGTCGGCTCCGTCGACTCCCCGCTGCTGCAAGAGGTAGGCGATGCGCTCGGCAAGCGCGCGGTTGTAGCAGAGAACCAGTACAGGCCGCCCGACCGCCGCGGCCGCCTTGGAGAGATGCTGGGCACGGAACACCAGGATCATGGTCTTGCCCGATCCGGCGACACCGTGGATGACCCGATGGCCATCACCCATGCGGCGCGCTTCGCGTTCCTGCTGCATGTCCATGACGTGCATCATGTCGTGCATGCGAATGGGGCCGTTGGGCTTCGCCTCGCCCAGCTGAAGCGCCGCTTGCTGCGGCTCCACGCGCAGGGTCGGGAACAAGTGCCAGCGCACACGATCCTGTTGCGGCAGAGTCAGCGTATGCGGGAAGTTCACCTGCATCATCGACCACAGCCTCTGGCTGAAGGTTTCTGTGTCGGTGTCGTCCTCCAGATCGTCACGCAGCAGCGTTCGTTCTGGCGGGAAGATTTCCGCGAAGCCGGGGTCCGACACACTGTCACGCTTGAGATTCACCAAGGCGCAGCCCCAGCCCCACGGGAACAGCAGCTTTCCCTTGAAACGGCCTTCCGCGGCCACCAACGCCGGGTCAAGCTGCATTCGATCGACGAGCGCGAGCACGTGCTGGCGCGCCTGGGCCAGCGGATGGGGGCTGGTCACCACGCCCCGCTCCACGTTGAGCTGCACACGATGCTTGTCAGCACCGGCCAGCGTGCTTCGCTTCCAGTCCTTGACTTCCAGCACCAGCAAGCCCTGTCGCGGGCTCAGGATCACGAAGTCAGGCTGCAGGCCGGCATCGCCAATCGGGAGGTCGTGCCAAACCAGATGGTCGTCTGGCAAGTGGCGTTTCAGCGCCTCGAAGAGCTTGCGCTCACCTGTGTTGCAGCGGGCATGAACGGTTGTTTTGCCCTGAGGGAAGTAAGCCATGCGTGCGCCCTTAAGACCGAGCCCGCTCGCCGCCGGAGGACCAAGGGCTTAGCGGGCAACGGCTCCGTCATCGATCGGTAACTGATTGTGATCGAAGCGGCAAAGGCCTCCGTCCCGACCGCCGGCCCTTGGCTGAATTCGTGATGTATGTCACGAATCCAGACCGCTTTTTCGAGACGCCCGTTCCACGCAGCCCCCGTTTTTCCACCGCCCCGCTCCCCTGCCCATTCCGCGGGCAACCTAGTGCCAACCCCCGTCAATGCTGGCTCTGGCGACTCCGGTCCTCAGACAACCCACAGAGTTGTGCACAGAAAAAAGGAACAAGTCATCAATTTGACTTGAGCGGCCGTTTCATCCCGCTTTGCGAAAAGTCAGGTTGATGCGCCGGCTGCCCAGCAGCGTGTGCGGTCGGTCTTCGAGCGGCAGCACGCCGTGGTAGCGCAGCCGGTCGGGCCCGCCCCACACCACCACGTCGCCGTGCACCAGCGGAATGCGTGCGGCCTTGTCGCTGCGGGCGAGGCCGCCGAAGAGAAAGGTGGCCGGCATGCCGAGCGACACCGAGACGATGGGCGCGCCGTAGTCGCGCTCGTCCCTGTCCTGGTGCAACGACAGGCGCGTGCCGGGCTCGTAGCGGTTCACCAGGCAGGCGTCGGGCTCGAAGCCCGCAAACCCGGCCTCGGCGGCCGAGGCCTGGGCCAGGCGCGCGAAGGCCGCCGGCATGGCGGGCCAGGGCAGGCCGGTTTCGGGATCGTGCTCGCCATAGCGATAGCCGCGCCGGTCCGAGATCCAGCCGAGCCGGCCGCAGTTGGTCATGGCAACCGACATCGTGAAGCCGCCGGGGGTCACGAGGTGGCGGAAGGCGGCGCGCTGCTCGACCTCGTGCAGCGCGGACAGCAGTTCGTCGACATACGGCAGCGCAAACCCGCGCAGGACGAACGCGCCAGGGCCGATCGCCTCTTTGCCGCGCGGCAGTGCGGCGTCTTCGAGGGCATCGGAGAAAAGGTCGAAGGTCACGGCAGCGCGATTTTCTCGCGCGGCGGGCTGCCTGCCGCGGCGGCTGCCACCAATCGCCCCAGGGTCTGCATCGCCTTTTCGCTCTGCGCGTCCCAGGCATGCCCGTAGTTCAGGCGCAGGCAGTGCGCGAAGCCGCGCGTGGCCGAGAAGATGGGCCCGGGCGCCACGCTGATGCCGCGCTCCAGCGCTTGCGCGTGGATGGCGAGCGCATCGACCTGCGCCGGCAGCTCGACCCACATGAAGTAGCCGCCCAGCGGCCGCGTGGCGCGCGTGCCCGCGGGAAAGTAGTGGCCCACTGCCTGCGCAAAGCTCGCCTGCTGCACGGCCAGGACCTGGCGCAGCTTGCGCAGGTGCTTGTCGAGGCCGCCTTTTTCCAGGTAGCTTGCGAGCGCGAGCTGCGCGGGCACCGAGGTGCTGAGCGTGGTCGTCAGCTTCAAGCGCGCCACGTTGCGCGCAAAGCGCCCGGCCGATGCCCATCCGATGCGGTAGCCCGGTGCCAGGCACTTCGAGAACGACGAGCAATGCAGCACGAGGCCCTGCGTGTCGAAGGCCTTGGCCGGCGGCGGGCGGCGGTCGCCGACGTAGAGCTCGGCGTACACGTCGTCCTCGATCAGCGGCAGCGCGTGCCGCGCGAGCAGTTCGACCAGCGCCTTCTTCTTCGCGTCGGGCATCAGGCTGCCGAGCGGGTTCTGGAAGGTGGTCATGAGCCAGCAGGCCTTGGGCTGGTGGGCCGCGATGGCAAGCTCCAGTGCGGCCAGGTCGATGCCTTCGCCGGGATGGGTCGGCACCTCGATGGCGCGCAGGCCCATGCGCTCCAGCGCCTGCAGGGCCGCATAGAAGGTGGGCGATTCGACGATCACCGAATCGCCGGGGCGCGTGACCGCCGCGAGGCACAGGTTGAGCGCCTCCAGCGCGCCGTTGGTGACGACGATCTCATCGGCCGCCACCTGCATGCCGTCGCCCAGGTAGCGCAGCGCAATCTGCCGGCGCAGCGCCGCGCTGCCGGGCGTGAGGTCGTCCACGGTGCTCCACGGGTCGAGCGACTTGGCGCTCGCGGCCATGAACTGGCCCAGCCGCGCCAGCGGAAACAAGAGCGGGCTCGGAAACGCCGAGCCGAAGGGAACCACCTTGCGCGACATGCTGGCTTCGAGGATGTCGAACACGTGGTCGCTCACGTCGAGCGACCTGGGCCCCTCGGCCGGGCGCGAGGTGAGGTTGGCCTCGGGCGGCGCATCGCGCAGCCCGCCGCCGGTGACGTAGTAGCCCGAGCGGTCCCGCGCGCGCACCAGGCCGCGCGCCTCCAGCAAGTAGTACGCCTGGAACACGGTGGAGGCGCTCACGCCCCGGCTCTCGCCGGTGTGCCGCACCGAGGGCAACCGGTCGCCGGTCTTGAGCGTGCCGTGGCGGATCGACGCCTCGATGTCGGCGGCAAGGGCTTCATAGCGCTTCATGGCGGGGCGGTCTCCATTCGGTGATGGGACTTTATCTGCTCCGGTGATTTGGTTTGGAACTGCATCTGTTTTTTTGGCTGCGCTTGCGGCACAGTCGGTGCATGTCCAATCTCATGCGCGCGGTACGCGCGGTTCTCTGGAGTTTCATCGGGCTGGGCGGCCGCCGCGCGGATGCCGACCGGCGCACCGCACAAGTCGGGCTGCTGCCACTCGTCGGCGTCGCGCTGGCCACGGTGCTCCTGCTCATTGCGGGGCTGCTGGCGCTGGCGCACTTCGCAGCCGGCACATGACGAAGAACAACGTCGTCCGCCGCATCGTCGCAATTGCATTGCTGCTGCTGGGCCACGGCATCTGCGCCATGGCGGCGACACCTGCCACGCCAGCCGCCCCTTCCGCGAGCGGCATCGAGCAGCGCGTGGCCGCCTGCATCGCCTGCCACGGGCGCGAAGGCGCGACCACCAATGCCGGCTACTTTCCGCGCCTCTCGGGCAAGCCCGCGGGCTACCTGTTCAACCAGCTGCGCAGCTTTCGCGACGGCCGGCGCTTCAATGCCGACATGAACTACATGGTGCAGCACCTCTCCGATGCCTACCTGATGGAAATGGCCGAATACTTCGCGGGCCTGGACCTGCCCTACCCGCCCGTCTCGCCCGTGAGCGACGCGCCACCCGCGCAGTTGGCGCGCGGCCGCCAGCTGGCGCTCGAAGGCGATGCGGCGCGGCAAATTCCCGCCTGCGTGCAATGCCACGGCGCCGCGCTCACCGGCGTGCAGCCGGCCATTCCGGGGCTGCTGGGGCTGCCCCGCCTCTACGTGTCTTCGCAGCTGGGCGCCTGGCTCACCAGCGAGCGGCATGCACTCGCACCCGACTGCATGGCCGACATCGGCCGCCGCATGACCACGGCCGACATCAACGCCGTGGCCAGCTGGCTCGCGGTGCAGCCGATGCCGGCCGATCCGAAGCCTGCCGCATCGCTGCCCGCCGCACTGCCGATGCGCTGCGGCGGCATGCCGAAGTGAGGCGCCGATGAAGATGCGACACCTCGGCTGGACGCTGCTGGTTCTGGTGCTGCTGCTGGGCGCCGCGGCCGGCGGCATCGTCGCGCTGAACCTGCGCGGCGAAGACCCGCTGCCCGAACAGGCCGAAGCCTTCAATGCCACGCCGCAGCGGGTCGAGCGCGGGCGCTACCTTGCGCTGGCCGGCAACTGCGCCGGCTGCCACACCACGCGCGGCGGCCAGCCCTATGCCGGCGGGCTGCCGATCGAGACGCCCTTCGGCACCGTGTATTCGAGCAACCTCACGCCCGACGTGCAGAACGGCATCGGCAGCTGGAGCAGCGCGCATTTCTGGCGCGCGATGCACAACGGCCGCAGCAAGGACGGCCGCCTGCTGTACCCCGCGTTCCCGTATCCGAACTTCACGCAGGTCACGCGCGAAGACTCGGACGCGATCTACGCCTACCTGCGCAGCCTGCCGCCCGCGCCGGCGCCCAACCTGGCGCACCGGCTGCGCTTTCCCTACGACACGCAGGCCGCGCTGGCGGTCTGGCGAGCGCTCTCCTTCAAGCCCGAGGCTTTCGTGGCCAACACGGCCAAGCCGGCCGAATGGAACCGCGGCGCCTACCTGGTCGGCGGGCTGGGCCATTGCATCGCCTGCCACGGCAGCCGCGATTCGCTCGGCGCCACGCAGGTGAAGCTGGGCCTTTCGGGCGGGCTGATCGCGGCGGAGAACTGGTATGCGCCATCGCTTGCCGACCCGCACCAGGCCGGCGTGGCCGACTGGCCGACGGCCGACGTGGTGGCGCTGCTCAAGAACGGCGTGGCGCCGCGCGGCTCGGTCATGGGGCCGATGGCCGACGTGGTCTTTCGCAGCACGCAGCACCTGAGCGAGGCCGACCTGGCCGCCATGGCCAGCTACCTGAAGGACCTGCCCGGCGTGCCGGCGCAAGCCGCGGCCCCCGTGCGCACGGCCGCCGCAACCACGCGCCGCGACGCCGGCACCATGGCCCGCGGCGCCAAAATCTACGACCAGCAATGCGCCTATTGCCACGGCGACCAGGGCCAGGGCGCGCCCGGCGCCTTTCCGCCGCTGGCGGGCAACCGCGCCGTGAACATGGCCGAGACGACGAACCTGATCCAGGTGATCGCGCACGGCGGCTACCTGCCCTCCACCGCAGGCAATCCGCGGCCCTACGGCATGCCGCCGTTCGGGCAGGTACTCGATGCGGGCGACGTGGCCGCGGTGCTGACCTACATTCGCGGGTCGTGGGGCAATGACAGTGCGCCCGTGACGCAGCTCGACACGATGCGGCGCTGAAGAACCGCAGGGCGCCTGCTCAGGCTGTGACGGCCTCGCGCGGCGCGCCCGCTTTGGCCGGCACCGGCATGTGCTGCGCCCAGTCGATGATCTCCAGCGTGCCATCGGCATGCTCGGCCAGCGCCGTCAGGCTCTCGACCCAGTCGCCGTCGTTGCAGTAGAGAATGCCGTCGATGTCGCGCATCTCGGCATGGTGGATGTGGCCGCAGACCACGCCCTGCACGCCGCGCTTGCGGGCCTCGCGCGCCACGGCGTTCTCGAAGTCGCCCACGTAGCTCACGGCGCGCTTGACCTTGCCCTTGAGGTACTTGGAAAGCGACCAGTACGGCAGCCCCATGCGCGCGCGCAGCGAGTTGAGGTGGCGGTTGAGCTTGAGCGTGAATTCGTAGAGCGAATCGCCCACGTGCGCGAGCCACTTGGCGCACTGGATCACGCCGTCGAACAGGTCGCCGTGGATGATCCAGAGCTTGCGGCCGTCGGCGGTCTCGTGGATCCATTCCTCGGCCACGTCGATGCCGCCGAAGTTGTGGTTCAGGTACTTGCGCGCGAACTCGTCGTGGTTGCCCGGGATGAAGATCACGCGTGTGCCCTTGCGCGCCTTGCGCAGCAGCTTCTGGATCACGTCGTTGTGCGCCTGCGGCCAGTACCAGTTCCGCTTGAGCTGCCAGCCGTCGATGATGTCGCCGACCAGGAACAGGGTCTCGCACTCGGTGTGCTTGAGAAAGTCGAGCAGCGCGCGGGCCTGGCAGCCGGGCGTGCCCAGGTGCAGGTCGGAGATCCAGAGCGTGCGGCAGCGCAGCGGCGCGCGCGCAAGATCGTCGTCCTCCGGCTCGGGGGCCCGGGTCGCGGTGTCGCGCCATGCGCGCAGGAAAGCATCGTCGCGTTGCATGGACGGGTAGGCTCCCACCAACGCGTGACCGGGCGATGGCGGTCCCGTGACATATCGGTGACGCCGAAGCCCGCGCTTCGGGCGGCGTCCTCAGCAGCGCTGGATTTCCACCGTCGAGTGCCGGATCTCCTCGTGCATCGAGAAGCAGGCCCGCACCTCGTCCGCCGTGAGCGTGGGCGAATGCGTCACCACCGTGAGCGCGCAGGCATAGGCCTCGCGGCCCACGCGCCACACGTGCAGGTCGGCCACGCGGGTTTCCGAATCGGCGAGCATCGTTTCGACGCCTTCGCGGATCTCGGCCGTCACGGGGTGGTCCATCTCTCGGTCGAGCAGCACCTTGCCGGTTTCCTTGAGCAGGCCCTTGGCCCACACGGCCACCAGCACCGCGCCGACGATGCCCATCACCGGGTCGAGCCAGGACCAGCCGAAGAACCAGCCGCCGAGCAGCGCGCCGATGGCCAGCACCGAGGTGGCGGCATCGGCCACCACGTGCAGGTAGGCGGAGCGCAGGTTCAGGTCGTGGCCGTGCGCGTGGCCATGGTGGTCGTGGTGATGGTGCGCGTCATGGCGATGGCCGTGCCCATGCCCGTGGTGGTGCGCCGATCCCAGCAGCCGTGCGCAGACCAGGTTGATCACCAGCCCGAGCACGGCCACCGCCACGGCTTCGCGGTAGAGGATGACCGAGGGCGAGAGAAGCCGCTCGATCGAGCCCACCACCATCAGCGCCGCAACGCCGAGCAGCATCAGCGCGCTCGCAAAGCCGCCCAGCACCTCGATCTTCCAGGTGCCGAAGGCAAAGCGCGGATCGCGTGCATAGCGCCGCGCCGCCGCATAGGCGAAGGCGCTCAGGCCGATGGCCAGCGCATGCGAGCTCATGTGCCAGCCGTCGGCCAGCAGCGCCATGGAGTTGAACCACCAGCCGGCGCCGATCTCGACCACCATCATCGCGGCGGTGATCCACATCACGAGGCGGGTGCTGCGCTCGGCCGATTCGTTGCCTGCGCCGAAATGATGGTCGTGCTGCCAGGCACTCAGGTCATGGGTATGCATGGGTCGTCAGATTCCGAATAGGTCTTGTCCGTCGGAGCGGCTCGAAGGCGGCGTCACGCCCAGGTGGCGGTAGGCCGCCAGCGTGGCGATGCGCCCGCGCGGCGTGCGCTGCAGGTAGCCCTGCTGGATGAGGTAGGGCTCGATCACGTCCTCGATGGTGCCCGGCTCCTCGCCGATGCTGGCCGCCACGTTGTCCAGCCCCACCGGGCCGCCGTCGAAGCGGTGGATCACGGCTTCGAGCAGCTTGCGGTCCATCAGGTCGAAGCCCTGCGGGTCGACGTCGAGCATGGCGAGCGCCTTGTGCGCGATCTCTTCGGTGATGCGGCCGTTGCCCTTCACCTCGGCATAGTCGCGCACGCGCCGCAGCAGGCGGTTGGCGATGCGCGGCGTGCCGCGCGAGCGGCGCGCGATCTCGAAGCCGCCGGCCGCGTCGGTGTCGACCTTGAGCAGGCCGGCGCTGCGCCGCACGATGAGCGCCAGTTCCTCGGGCGTGTAGAACTCCAGCCGCGCCACGATGCCGAAGCGGTCGCGCAGCGGGTTGGTCAGCATGCCGGCGCGGGTGGTGGCGCCCACCAGCGTGAAGGGCTGCAGGTCGAGCTTGATGCTGCGCGCCGCGGGACCTTCGCCGATCATGATGTCGATCTGGTAGTCCTCGAGCGCGGGGTAGAGGATTTCCTCGACCACCGGGCTCAGGCGATGGATCTCGTCGATGAAGAGCACATCGTTGGGCTCCAGGTTGGTCAGGAGCGCCGCCAGGTCCTTGGGCTTCTCGAGCACCGGCCCGGAGGTCTGGCGCAGGTTCACGCCCAGCTCGGCCGCGATGATGTGCGACAGCGTGGTCTTGCCCAGGCCCGGCGGGCCGAACAGCAGCACGTGGTCGAGCGCTTCCTTGCGCTTGCGCGCCGCGCCGATGAAGATCTCGAGTTGCTCGCGCACCTTGGCCTGGCCGACGTATTCGTCCAGCAGCTTGGGGCGCAGCGCCCGTTCGATGGCCTCTTCCTGGGGCGAAGCGGGGGCGGCGGACACCACGCGGGGCGGGGCTGGGGCGAAATCGTCGGTCTGGATGGTCATGGAATGAGAGGCTGCAAGGGCAAGTTTAGTGCCTGCCACACTGGCAGAATGCTTCGGCCATATAACAAACGAGGGGAAGCCGGCACGTGTCGATCTACGAACTGAAACCCCGGTTCCAGGGCCTGCTGCGGCCGCTCGTGGGGCGCCTGCATGCCTGGGGCGTCACCGCGAACCAGGTCACGCTGGCCGCGTGCGTGGTTTCGGTCGCCCTCGGGCTCTGGCTTTTCTTTGCGGCGCCGTCGCCGGCCGCCTTCGGGCTGATCCCGGCCTGGATGTTCGTGCGCATGGCGTTCAACGCGATCGACGGCATGCTGGCGCGCGAGCACGGCCAGCAAAGCCGGCTCGGCGCCTTCCTCAACGAACTGACCGACGTGGTGTCCGACGCCGCGCTGTACCTTCCGTTCGCGCTGGTGCCGCCGTTCAGCCCGTTCTGGGTCGGCACGGTGATCGTGCTCGCGGGGCTGAGCGAATTCGCGGGTGCGCTGGGCTCCACGGTAGGTGCCTCGCGCCGCTACGACGGGCCGCTCGGCAAGAGCGACCGCGCCTTCGTGTTCGGCGCGCTCGGTCTCTATGTGGCGCTGGGCTGGCCGCTGCCGGGCTGGGCGGCATGGCTGATGCCGCTGGCCGCGGCGCTCGTGGCCTGGACGGTGGCCAACCGCGTGCGCCGCGCACTGGCCGAGGCGGCGTAGACCGCACACGACGAACAAACATATGAATAGCGACAGGGATCCGATGACCGATACAAGCACCCATCCACAACGCAGTCCGCAGGAGCGCCAGTTCCGCACGCACGACGGCGAATCGCTCTTCTACCGGCACTGGCCGGCCACGGGCGGCGCACGGCGCGGCGCCATCGTGCTGTTCCACCGCGGCCACGAGCACGGGGCGCGCATGGCGCACCTGGTCGACGAGCTCGACCTGCCCGACTTCGACTTCTTCGCCTGGGACGCGCGCGGCCACGGCCGCTCGCCGGGCCAGCGCGGCTACAGCCCGAGCTTTGCCACCTCGGTGCGCGACGTGCAGACCTTCGTCCAGCACATCGGCAGTGCGCACGGCGTGGCGGAGCACGACGTCCACGTGATCGCGCAGAGCGTGGGTGCCGTGCTGGTCTCCACCTGGGCGCACGACTACGCGCCCAAGGTGCGCGGGCTCACGCTGGCCTCGCCGGCCTTCAAGGTGAAGCTCTACGTGCCCTTTGCACGCGCCGGGCTCGGGCTGATGCACAAGCTGCGCGGCCTGTTCTTCGTCAACAGCTATGTGAAGGCGAAGTTCCTCACGCACGACCCCGAGCGCATCGCAAGCTACGAGAGCGATCCGCTGATCTCGCGGCCGATCGCGGTCAACATCCTGCTCGGCCTCTACGAAGCCGCCGACCGCGTGGTGGCCGACGCCAACGCCATCACGCTGCCGGTGCAGCTGCTGATCTCGGGATCGGACTGGGTGGTGCACCACAAGCCGCAGCACCAGTTCTTCGAGCGGCTGGGCAGCGCCGTCAAGACAAAGCTCGAGCTGCCGGGCTTCTTCCACGACACGCTGGGCGAGAAGGACCGCGCGCCGGCCGTGCAGGCGATCCGCGAATTCATCCTGCAGCTGTTCGACCAGCCGCCCGCGCCGGTCGACCTGCGCGCCGCGCACCTGGCTGGCAACACCGCCGACGAGTCGCGTGCGCTGGCCGAGCCGCTGGCGCCGCTCTCGCTGCGCGGCGCCTACTGGGGCATGACGCGCGCCGGCCTGCGCCTGGGGGGTGTGCTCTCGCGCGGCGTGAAGCTCGGGCACGACACCGGCTTCGATTCGGGCAGCACGCTCGACTACGTCTACCGCAACGAGCCGAAGGGCAAGGGCGCGCTGGGCCGCTCCGTCGACAAGACCTACCTGGAGTCGATCGGCTGGCGCGGCATCAGGCAGCGCAAGATCCACGTCGAGGAGCTGATCCGCATCGCCATGGAGCGCCTGGCCGAGATGCACCGCGAAGTGCGCGTGATGGACATCGCGGCCGGCCATGGCCGCTACGTGCTCGACGCGGTGCTTGCGAGCCCCGTCAAGGCCAGCTCGATCCTGCTGCGCGACTACAGCGACATCAACGTGCGCGACGGCCGCGCGCTCATCGCCGAGAAGGGCCTGGAAGACGTGGCGCAGTTCGTGCAGGCCGACGCCTTCGACCGCATCAGCCTGGCCACCGTGACGCCGCGCCCCACGCTGGCGGTGGTGTCGGGCCTCTACGAGCTGTTCCCCGACAACGAAATGGTGCGGCGCTCGCTCGCGGGCGTCGGCGATGCGGTGGAAGACCGCGGCTACCTGGTCTACACCGGCCAGCCCTGGCATCCGCAGCTCGAGATGATTGCGCGCGCGCTCACCAGCCACCGCCAGGGAGAAGCCTGGGTGATGCGCCGCCGCACGCAGGCCGAGATGGACCAGCTGGTGGAGGAAGCGGGCTTCCGCAAGATCGACCAGCGCATCGACGAATGGGGCATCTTCACCGTCTCGCTCGCGGTGAGGGTCGCGTGAGCCACGGGCCGCGCACCAGATGAAACCCCCGCCCGCACACCGGCCCTGGAAGCGCGCAGCCGCCTGGCTCGTGTTCCTGGGACCGCTGTTCTATGCGACCTACGGCCTGGCCAACTGGTGGGCCACCACGCGCGCGCAGGTGCCCTCGATGGCCTTCGAGTGGGAGCGGCAGCTGCCGTTCTGGGCCTGGACGATCTTTCCGTACTGGACGATCAACGTCTTCTACGCGCTCTCGCTCTTCCTGGCGCGCAGCAGGCACACGCTCGACCGGCACGCGCTGCGGCTGGTGAGCGCAACGCTCATCGCCTGCACCTGCTTCGTCATCTGGCCGCTGCATTTCAGCTTCGGCCAGCCGGCGGTCGAGGGCGCACCGGCCTTCCTGTTCAACGCGCTGCGCGGCTTCGACCAGCCCTACAACCAGGCGCCGTCGCTGCACATCGCGCTGGCGGTGATCCTGTGGGACTGGTATCGGCAGTTCCTGCGCGCCGCATGGGCCAGGCTGGTGCTGCATGTGTGGGCGTTCGCGATCTGCGCCTCGGTGCTCACGACCTGGCAGCACCATTTCATCGACATCCCGACCGGCGCGCTGCTCGGGCTGTTCTGCGTGTGGCTTTGGCCGCTGGAGCGCACGGTTTCGATGCCGCGCGCCTGGCGCTGCACGCGCGATGCGCAGCGCTGGAAGCTCGCGGGTTTCTACGCCGTGGGTGCGGCACTGTTCCTCGCAGTGGCCATGCAGCTGGGCGGCGTTGCGCTGTGGCTCGCCTGGCCTTCGGCCTCGCTGGCGCTGGTGGCGCTCAACTACGTCGGCTTCGGTGCCCGCGGCTTCCAGATGGACGGCCAAGGCCGCATGGGCTGGGCGGCGCGTTGGCTGCTCGCGCCCTATCGGATCGGCGCAGCCGTCAACGCATGGCTCTGGACGCGCAAGCTGCCGGCCTTCGTCGAAGTGGTGCCGGGCCTGCTGCTCGGGCGGCGGCCCACGCGCGCCGAATGGATCGCCGCCGGCCGGCCTCGGCTGGTGAGCCTGTGCGCCGAACTGCAGATGCCGGCCGGCGTGCCGCATGCGCGCTGCGTGCCGATGCTCGACCTGACCGTGCCGCCGACCGTGCGCCTGCAGCGCGCGGCCGCGGTCATCGAAGGGCAGCGCCGCAATGCCGACGGCGCGGCCGTTTGGGTGTGCTGCGCGCTGGGCTTTTCGCGTAGCGCCGCCGTCGTGATCGCCTGGCTGGGCCGCTATGGCGCGATGGGCGGACTGGCGCAGGCCGAGGACGCCGTGCGGCTTGCGCGTCCGCAGGTCGTGCTGCGGCCGGCGTGGCGGATATCGCTCGCGCCATTGGGCACCGCCGCTTCGGGAGCACCACCCCATGACTGACGACGAACGCGCCACCTGCGCATCGCTCGCCGCGCTGCTGCGTGCCGCGGCGGTGCTGGCGGCATGGGGCTTTGCGCTCACATGCATCGCGGCGCTGGTGCTCGCGCTCACGCTGCGCTCGCTGTCAAGCACGGCCGCCATGGGGTTTGGCGCGGTACTGGTGCTGGGTGCGCTGGAGCGCTATTTCGCGTTCAGGCTGCGCTTGGACCAGGCGCTGTTCGCCGACCTGGCGCGCGGCGCCATCGCCTCGCTGGACGCGCTCGACACCGCGCTCGACCGGCTCGGCCTTCGCAACGCCGAAGCGTCGAAGGCGCTGCGTTCGCTCGAGGACCGCGTGCAGGGCACGCGCCAGCTCATGCAGCGGCATGCCATCGTGGTCGCCTGCCAGAGCGCGATGTTTCTTCTTGCCTTGATGACACAGGATTTCTCTTGACCGAAGAAGACCACAACAACAAAAAAGACCGCCGCCCCGAAAGCACGGTGCTGCGCCGCGCGCTGGCCGTGGTCGCGGGCAAGCTCATCATCGGCGCGGCCGGCCTCCTGACCGGCGTGCGCGCCATCTGGAGCGGCACCACGCCCAAGGCCGAGCAGACGCTCTACTTCGCCAACCACACGAGCCACGGCGACTTCGTGCTGCTGTGGGCCACGCTGCCGCCCGACCTGCGCGCGCTCACGCGGCCGGTGGCCGGGCAGGACTACTGGATGGCTTCCAGGCTGCGCCAGTTCATCGGCGCCGACGTGTTCAACGCGCTCATGATCCGGCGCGACGGCTCGGGCCAGGGCGAGAACCCGGTCGAGCAGATGAAGGAGGCGCTGGACGGCGGCGACTCGCTCATCATGTTCCCCGAGGGCACGCGCAACACCGGCGACGAGATCCTGCTGCCGCTCAAGAGCGGCCTCTATCACCTGGCGCGCGCCTGCCCCAATGTGCGGCTGGTGCCGGTGTGGATCGAGAACCTCAAGCGCGTGCTGCCCAAGGGCACGCTGGTGCCGATTCCGCTGGCCTGCACGGTGCGATACGGCACGCCGATCCGGCTCGAAGAAGGCGAAGACAAGAATGCCTTCATCGCCCGCGCGCGCGCCGCCATGCTCGACCTGCGGCCCGAGTACGACCGCCTGCCCGAACAAGAAAAAGCAGCAGCAGCAACAGCAACGCCATGAACATCTCCGCTTCCACCCAGACCACGCTGCAGTTGTTCGGCGGCGTGGCCGGCGTGCTGATCCTCGCCTCGGCCATCGGCGCGCTGCTCAAGTGGCGTGTGGCGGCGGGGCAGCCGAACTCGGTGATCGACAACCTCAATGCGCGCGTCAATGCCTGGTGGGTGATGGTCGCGGTGATCGGCCTGTCCTTCGCGTTCGGCAAGGGCGGCGTGATCGTGCTGTTCTACCTGATCTCGTTCTATGCGCTGCGCGAGTTCATCAGCCTGGCCTACACCCGGCGCGGCGACCATCATGCGATTGCGGCGGCTTTCTACATCGGGCTGCCGGTGCAGTATTTCTTGGTGTGGATCGACTGGTACGGGCTCTATTCGATCTTCATCCCGGTCTACGCCTTCCTCGTGCTGCCGATTCTCGCGGCCGTGGGCGGCGACACGCAGCGCTTTCTGGAGCGCACCTCCAAGATCCAGTGGGGCCTGATGGTCTGCGTGTTCTGCATCAGCCACGTGCCCGCGCTGCTCACGCTGCAGATCCCCGGTTTCGAAGGCCGTAACCTGCTGCTGATCGCGTTTCTCGTGATCGTGGTGCAGGGCAGCGACGTGCTGCAGTACGTGTGGGGCAAGCTCTTCGGCCGGCGCAAGGTGGCGCCCGAGCTCTCGCCTTCCAAGACCTGGGAAGGCCTGGTAGGCGGCGTGGCCAGCGCGACGGCATTGGGCGCGGCGCTCTACTGGGCCACGCCGTTCAACCCCTGGCAGGCCGCGCTGATGGCGCTCACCATCTGCCTCATGGGCTTCTTCGGCGGGCTCGTGATGTCGGCCATCAAGCGCGACCGCGGCGTGAAGGACTGGGGCTCGATGATCGAAGGCCACGGCGGCATGCTCGACCGGCTCGACTCGGTGATCTTCGCGGCGCCGATCTACTTCCACGCCTTGCGCTACTGGTGGGTGCCGTGAGCACGAGCCAGCGCGTTCCGCACGACACGCCCATCGAATGCACCAGCGCCGCCGCATGGGAGCGCTGGCTCAAGCGCCACCATGCCACCGCGGCCGGCGTGTGGATCCGCATGGCCAAGAAGGCCAGCGGCATCGCCTCCATCGACCACCCCGCGGCGCTCGAGGTGGCGCTGTGCTACGGCTGGATCGACGGCCAGCGCAAGGGCGACGGCGAGCAGTATTTCCTGCAGCGCTTCACGCCGCGCACGCCGCGCAGCACCTGGTCGAAGATCAACCGCGACAAGGCCCTGAAGCTGATCGACGAAGGCCGCATGCAGCCCGCAGGCCTGGCCGAGGTGGAGCGCGCCCGCGCCGACGGCCGCTGGGACGCGGCCTACGATGCCCAGAGCATCGCCAGCGTGCCGCCCGACCTGCAGGCCGCGCTCGACGCCAACCCCAAGGCCGCCGCCTTCTTCGCCACGCTCGATTCGCGCAACCGCTATGCGGTGCTGTTCCGCACGCAGGGCGCGAAGAAGCCCGAGACGCGGGCGAAGCGCATTGCGCAGTTCGTGGAAATGCTGGCCAAGGGCGAGAAGATCCATCCCTGAGCGGGTCCGGCGCCGCGCACGCGCCCGGTTATTTCGCCAATGCCTTCAACGCCAGCTTGATCCCCTCGCTCACCGTCGCGTCCTTGGGCAGCGCCTTGAGCGCCAGCGCGGCTTCCTTGTCGCTGTAGCCCAGCGCAACCAGCGCCTGCAGGATGTCGGCCTGCGCGTCGGTGGCGGCATGGGCGGGCAGGCCGATGTCGGCGCCCAGCTTGCCCTTGAGTTCGAGCAGCAGCCGCTCGGCGGTCTTCTTGCCGATGCCTGGGATCTTCACGAGCCGGCCGAGCTCCTGCGTGGTGATCGCCTGCGCCAGCTCGCCCACGCTCATGCCCGACAGCAGGCCGAGCGCGGTGCGCGGGCCCACGCCGCTGATCTTGATGAGTTGCCTAAAGGCCGCACGCTCCTCGGCGGTGCCGAAACCGTAGAGAATCTGCGCGTCCTCGCGCACCACGAAGTGCGTGAGCAGCGAAACGCGCTCCCCGGTGCCGGGCAGGTTGTAGAACGTGCTCATCGGCACATCGACCTCGTAACCGACGCCATTGCAGTCCACCACCACCTGCGGTGGGTTGCGCTCGGCCAATACGCCGGTGAGTTTGCCTATCATGGGTGCCCTTTTTCCTTGAAATGTCCGGCGTGATTCTGCGACACACCTTTGCTCCTCCCAACAACTCGCGCCTGGGCCACCTGTGCGGCCCGCTGGACGCGCACCTGCGCCGCATCGAAGAGGCCCTGGGCGTGAAGATCGCGCACCGCCACGAGCAGTTCAAGGTCGACGGCCCCAAGGCCGCCGCACAGCGCGCCATGGACGTGCTGCAGGCGCTCTACGAGATCGCGCAGCGCCCGATCGATCCGGCCGTGGTGCAGCTCACGCTCGCGGGCGACGGCTCGATGAGCGACGAGGACGCGGCCCTGCTCGTCACCCGCCGCGCCGACCTGCGCGCGCGCACGCCCACGCAGGCGCTGTACCTCGACAACATCGCCAAGCACGACATCACCTTCGGCATCGGCCCGGCCGGCACCGGCAAGACCTACCTCGCGGTGGCCTGCGCGGTCGATGCGCTGGAGCGCGCCGCGGTGCAGCGCATCGTGCTCACGCGGCCGGCGGTGGAAGCCGGCGAGCGGCTCGGCTTCCTGCCGGGCGACCTGACGCAGAAGGTCGACCCTTACCTGCGCCCGCTGTACGACGCGCTCTACGACCTGATGGGCTTCGAGAAGGTACAGAAGGCCTTCGAGCGCAATGCGCTCGAGATCGCGCCGCTGGCCTTCATGCGCGGGCGCACGCTGAACAACGCCTTCGTCATCCTCGACGAAGCGCAGAACACCACGGTCGAGCAGATGAAGATGTTCCTCACGCGCATCGGCTTCGGCGCCAAGGCGGTGGTGACGGGCGACGTGAGCCAGATCGACCTGCCCAAGCAGCAGCTGAGCGGGCTCATCGATGCCGAGCGCGTGCTCAGGCGCGTGAACGGCATCTCGATCACGCACTTCACCAGCGCCGACGTGGTGCGCCATCCGCTGGTGGCCAAGATCGTCGATGCCTACGACGGCCAGCGCAAGCGCAGCGGGGCGCATTGAGATGGCATTGCCCGCACTGTCCCTTTCGCTGCAGTTCGCGCGCTTCAAGGGCGTGGAACGGCACCGCGCCGCACTGCCGCGCCACAGCGTCACGCGCTGGATCCGCCATGCGCTCGAGATCGACGCGGAGATCACGGTGCGCATCGTCGATGCCGAGGAAGGCCAGCGCCTGAACCGCGAGTTCCGCGGCAAGGACTACGCCACCAACGTGCTGACCTTCGACTACACCCAGAGCCCGATGGTGATGGCCGACCTGGTGCTGTGCGCGCCGGTGGTCGCGAGCGAGGCGAAGGAGCAGCGCAAGACCCTGGCCGCGCATTACGCGCACCTGCTGGTTCACGGCACGCTGCACGCGCAGGGCTGGGACCACGAGACCGGCGAGGCCGACGCCGAGGCCATGGAAGCGCGCGAGATCGAGATCCTCGCGGGCCTCGGCATCCGCAATCCGTACGGCCGCTGAGGCCCGCGCGCGGCGGCGCTACGCCATCTGCAGCGGGATGGTGACCGGCCCGTCGTTGACCAGGTGCACCTGCATGTCGGCGCCGAATTCGCCGGTGGCCACCAACGGATGGGCGGCGCGGGCCCGGTGCACGAAATAGTCGTAGAGCCGCCGCCCCTCGTCGGGCGCGGCCGCCTGCGTGAAGCTGGGCCGGTTGCCGCCGCTCACGTCGGCCGCCAGCGTGAACTGGCTCACCACCAGCAGGCCGCCGCCGATGTCCTGCACGCTGCGGTTCATCTTGCCCGCCTCGTCCGAAAAGATGCGCAGCTTCAGGAGCTTGGCAAGCATGCGGTCGGCCATGGCATCGGCATCGCCGCGCTCGGCGCACAGCAGCACCAGCAGGCCGGCGCCGATCGCGCCGACGGTCTGCCCTGCGATGTCGACGCGCGCACTGGCCACGCGCTGGACGATGGCTTTCATGCGGCTTCTTCCTCGATGCGCGGCCCGCGCGCTTCCATGCCCAGCGGCAGCAGCTGGATGGTCACGCGCAGGCCCGGCACGGCGTCCATCAGCGCCTGCTCCAGCTCGTCGCGCATCGCGGCGGCATGCTGCAGCGTCCACTCGCCGGGCACATGCATGTGCAGGTCGGCAAAGCGGCGCTGGCCCGCGCGCCGCGTCACCATGTCGTCGAAGCGCATGCGCGTGCCTTCCGGCATGCGTGCGGCAAACTGGTCGAGCGTGGCGCGCAGCGTGGCAATGGTCTCTGCGTCGAGCGCCTCGTCCATCAGCCCCTGCGACGAGCGCCACACCAGCCTGACGCCTTCGCGCACGATGTTGAGCGCCACGCCAATGGCCAGCACCGGGTCGAGCCAGAGCCAGCCGCTGAAGTGCACGGCCACGATGCCGATCACCACCCCGGCCGAGGTCCACACGTCGGTCATCAGGTGCCGCGCATCGGCTTCGAGCGCAATCGAGCGGTGCGTCCGCGCGGCGCGGAACAGCGCAAAAGCCAGGGCCGCGTTGAAGCCCGAGCTGACCACCGAGAGCCCGAGCCCCCAGCCCAGCTGCTCGAGCGGCTGCGGCGCAAGCAGCCGCTGCACCGAGACCCAGAGGATGGCGGCTGCAGCGCCGACGATCAGGATGCCCTCGAAGCCCGAAGAGAAATATTCGGCCTTGTGGTGGCCGTAGGGATGGTCTTCATCGGCCGGCCGCGAGGCGATGGTCACCATGCCCAGTGCGAACATCGCGCTGGCAAGGTTGACGAAGGACTCCATCGCATCGGAGATCAGGCCCATCGAGTTGGTCACATAGCCCGCCAGGCCCTTGAGCAGGATGGTGACGAGCGCAACCGCCACGGAAACACGAAGCAGCGTCTTGGGCGTGAAAGTCATGCAGGAAAGGCGTTGGCGATAAAAGTCGGCAAGAATGCGGCAAAGGTCCGCATCCGCGATCGAATTATCGAGCGCGGCCTCCATCTGCCGACTCCATGTATTTAATATTTGTGGCACCGCGAGACATTCGCAGAAGAACGATGATGAAAAAAATCCTGATCGCCGTGGGAGGCTTCGCCTTCTGGGGCGCAGCGGCGTTGGCTCAGGCGCAGGCGCCTGCGCCTGCGCCTGCGCGTCCTGCAGGCTCCATGCCCACTGCAGAACCACAGGCAGGGTTCGTGAAATCGGTGCGGGGCAACGTGCAGCTGCTCAGTACCGCCGGCACGCCCCGCGCGGCCAATGCGGGCGATGCGCTGGCCGCCGTGGACCGCATCGTGACCGGCCCCGATTCTTCCGCCTCCGTGGTCCTGCGCGACGACACCACGCTGGTGGTCGGGCCTTCGTCGCGGCTGGACCTGAAGGAATTCCATTTCAACGCCACCACGCACGAAGGCGGCGTGCTGGTCTCGCTGCTGCGCGGCTCGATGCGCATGATCACCGGCCTGATCGGCAAGACCAACCCCGACGCGATACGGGTGGAGACGCAAACCGCCACCATCGGCATTCGCGGAACCGACTTCATCGTGCAGAGCGACGGCCAGCCATGAGGAAGATGACGACGGACCGGGCCTTTCTTCTTGCTGCCACGCTGGCCACTGCGCTGCTGGCCGCATGCTCGACGCCGGGCACCCGCGTGGTGCTGCTGCCCCAGGCGGACGACAAGCCTTCTGCCGTGATCGTGCGCGCAAAGGACGGCGAGGAAGTTCTTTCCAAGCCCTATCAGCGCGCAACCGCTGCGGTAGGCGCCTCCGGCGCACCGGTGGTCGACCAGGCCGACCCGGCCAAGGTGCAGGCGGACCACAAGGTCCTGTTCGACATGCGGCCGCCCGCACCGCAGCGCTACACGGTGTATTTCGAAGTGGGCGGCACCACGCTCACGCCTGCGTCGCAGCAGGTCATGAACGAAGCGCTGATGGCCGCGCAAAGCCGCAGCGGCAGCGACATCGTGGTGACCGGGCACACCGACACCAAGGGCGCGCTCGAGCAGAACGACATGCTCTCGCAGCGGCGCGCGCAGGAAGTGGTGCAGCTTTTCGTGGAACGGCAGTTCCCGGCCAAGCGCATCGAGGCCGTGGGCCGCGGCGAGCGCGAACTCGCGGTACCCACCGCCGACGAAGTGGACGAGCCGCGCAACCGGCGCGTCACGATCGAAGTCCGCTGACGGCCAGGCGCGCGGTGCGCCGGACGGCGGCCCCTCAGCCGAGGGTCACGCGCGCGAACTTGCGCTTGCCGACCTGCACCACGTAACGGCCCGCGGGCAGCTTGAGCGCCTTGTCGCTGACCACCACCGAGTCGACGCGCACGCCGCCGCCGTCGATCAGCCGGTTGCCTTCGGAGGCCGAAGGCGCGAGCCCGGCCTGCTTGAGCAGCTGCGCAATGCCCAGCGGGGCCCCGCCCAGCGACAGTTCGGGAATGTCGTCGGGCACGCCGCCCTTGCTGCGGTTGATGAAATCCTGTTCCGCGGTCTCGGCCGCGGCCGCGCTGTGGAAGCGCGCGGTGATTTCCTTGGCCAGCGCCACCTTCGCATCCTTGGGATTGCGGCCGGCCGCGATCTCGGCCTTGAGCGCCTCGATCTGCGCGAGCGACTGGAAGCTCAGCAGCGTGTACCAGCGCCACATCAGCTCGTCGGAGATCGACAGCACCTTGGCGAACATGGTGTTGGCGTCTTCGCTGATGCCGATGTAGTTGTTCTTGCTCTTGGACATCTTCTCGACGCCATCGAGCCCTTCCAGCAACGGCATAGTGAGTATGCACTGCGGTTCTTGACCGTATTCCTGCTGGAGATGCCGGCCGACGAGCAGGTTGAACTTCTGGTCGGTGCCGCCCAGCTCGAGGTCGCTCTTCAGGGCCACCGAGTCGTAGCCCTGCATCAGCGGGTAGAGGAATTCGTGCACCGAGATCGACTGGCCGGCCTTGAAGCGCTTGTTGAAGTCGTCGCGCTCCATCATCCGCGCCACCGTGTACTTGGCGGCCAGCTGGATCATGCCGCGGGCGCCCAGCGGGTCGCTCCACTCGGAGTTGTAGCGAACTTCCGCATGGTCGACGTTCAGCACGAGGCGCAACTGGTCGAAATAGGTGGTCGCGTTGGCCTCGATCTGCTCCCGCGTCAGCGGCGGCCGCGTGCTGTTTCGCCCGGAAGGGTCGCCGATGGTGGTCGTGAAGTCCCCAATCAGGGGAATCACCGTGTGGCCCAGGTCCTGCAGCTGGCGCAGCTTGTTGAAGACCACGGTGTGCCCAAGATGGATGTCGGGGGCCGTCGGATCCAGGCCGAATTTGATGCGCAGCGGCGTCCCGCTGGCTTCCGAGCGCTGCAGCTTGCGCACCCATTCATCCTGCGGCAGCAGTTCGTCGGTGCCCCTGAGCGATATTTCGAGCGCTCGTCTTACACCATCCGAGAGGCTTGTGGATGTAACAGATTCGGCATTCATAGGCTTTTTTAGCTGATTTTCAGGTTGCCGAAGCTATACTCAGCCCGACTTTTCTAGCGCCGAATTCTAAGCGGCGCTTTTTCCGCACCGCCCTGCCGCCCCGTCCGACCTGGGCTTTGCAGCGCGGATTTGCAGAACCTGAGCTGGAATTCATAGTTTGATCAACGGCATTCTCGCCGCCGAGGAGCTTTTGGCTTCTCGCGTGGCCTATACATTCCGGACCTATCCCAAGCAGATCACCGCGCTCATCGCGGCTGCCTTGCTGAGCGCCGGAACCCTGGCGGTGGCCTCCCTGGGCCCCGACGCCGCCGACCTCCCGGTGCAGCAGGTCCTCGAAGCGACCGCTCCGCTGTCCTTCGCCGAACAGAGCGAATCGCTGGAAAACTTCAGCTTCACGCTGTTTCGCACCGACATCACGCGCTCCAGCGACACGGCCGAGGCCCTGCTGAAGCGCCTGGGCATCTCCGACCCGGCCGCCACCGCCTTCGTGCGCGGCAGCAGCGAAGCCCGCAATGCCCTGTTCGCCCGCGCCGGGCGCACCGTCACAGCCGAAGCCACGCAGGAAAACCAGCTCAAGAAGCTGAGCGCCCGCTGGATTCCCGATGGCGACGGCGGCTTCAAGCGCTTCGTCATCGAGCGCACGCCGGTCGGCTTCGTGGCGCTCACCGAGCGCGACACGCTGACGCCGGGCACGCGCCTGGCCAGCGGCGTCATCCGCACCTCGCTGTTCGCCGCCACCGACGACTCCCGCGTGCCCGACGCGGTGGCCAGCCAGCTGGCCGACATCTTCGCGGGCGACGTCGACGTGCGCGCGCTGCGCAAGGGCGACCGCTTCGCCGTGGTCTACGAAACCTTCGAGGCCGACGGCCAGGCGCTGCGCAGCGGCCGCGTGCTCTCGGCCGAGTTCGAGAGCGGCGGCAAGGTGCACCAGGCCGTGTGGTTCCAGCCCCAGGGCCAAAAGGGCAGCTATTACCGCCCGAACGGCGATAGCCTGCGCAAGGCCTACCTGAGCTCGCCGGTCGAGTTCTCGCGCGTGTCGAGCGGCTTCGCAATGCGCATGCACCCGATCCTCAACAGCTGGCGCCAGCACAACGGCATCGACTTCGCAGCCCCCACGGGTACCGCGGTGCGCAGCGTCGGCGACGGCACGGTCGATTTCGCCGGCACGCAAAGCGGCTACGGCAACATCGTCATCATCAAGCACCGCAACAACCAGCAGACGGCCTACGCCCACCTGAGCCGCATCAACGTCAAGGCCGGCGAGAGCATCACCCAGGGCCAGACGATCGGTGCCGTGGGCTCCACCGGCTGGGCCACCGGCCCGCACCTGCACTTCGAGTTCCGCGTGAACGGCGAATACCAGGATCCGACCTCCATCGCCCAGGAGGGCGGCGCGCCCATCACGGCTTCCCTGCGCCCGGCCTTCGAGCGCATTGCGGTCGGCGCGCGCACCGAGCTGGCGGCCGCCTTCTCGGTCATCCAGGCCAGCGCGGACTGAGCCCCGGCGCGCGGCTCGCCTTCCCATCGACGTGGCCGGCGAACTGTTCATCGGCCTGATGTCTGGCACCTCGCTCGACGGGGTCGACGGCGTGCTGGCCGATTTTCCGGATGGCCGCATCGCCGTGCGGGCCTATGCCACGGCGCCTTTTCCCGCCGCCTTGCGCGCCGAGCTGATGGCGCTCAACACCCCCGGCGACAACGAACTCCATCGCGCCGCGCTGGCCGGCAACGGCCTGGCCCGGATCTATGCCGGCGTCGCCAGCCAGCTGCTGGCGGACAGCGGCACTCCCGCCAGCCAGGTGGCGGCCCTCGGCGCGCACGGACAGACGGTGCGCCACCGGCCCACCGAGTTCGACGGCGTCGGCTACACCCTGCAGATCAACAACCCCTCGCTGCTGGCCGAGCTGACCGGCATCGACGTGGTGGCGGACTTCCGCAGCCGCGACCTGGCCGCCGGCGGACAGGGCGCGCCGCTGGTGCCGGCCTTCCACCGCGCACTGTTCGCGCGCGCGGGCCAACCCGTGGCGGTGCTGAACATCGGCGGCATTTCCAACCTGAGCCTGCTGCCCGCGGCCGATGCGCCGGGGGAGCCGGCGGTGCTCGGCTTCGACTGCGGACCCGGCAATGCCCTGATGGACCACTGGAGCCAGCTCCATACCGGCCAACCCTTCGACCGCGGCGGCCAATGGGCCGCCAGCGGGCAGGTGCTGCCCGGCCTGCTCGCGCGGCTGCAGGCCGATCCGTATTTTGCGAAGGCGCCTCCCAAGAGCACAGGGCGCGACCTGTTCAATCCCGCATGGCTTTCCGCCTGCCTGGCCCCGGCCATCGGCGCGGCGCCCGCCGACGTGCAGGCCACCCTGACCGAATTCACCGCCAGCGTATGTGCAGCCGACGTCCTCCGCTATGGAAGCGATAGCAAGCTGCTGATCGTCTGCGGCGGCGGAGCGCTGAACGGCCATCTGATCGAGCGCCTGCGCGCGCACTTGCCCGGCGTGGAAGTGGCCGCCTCCACGGCCCACGGCCTGCCTCCGCTGCAGGTCGAGGCCGCGGCCTTTGCCTGGCTGGCCCGCAGCACCCTGCGGCGCGAAGCCGGCAACCTGGCCAGCGTGACAGGCGCAAGAGGCGGGCGCGTGCTCGGGGCGATCTATCCGGCCTGACCGGGCGAAGTTGCCCTCACCCCTGGCCTGAAACTTCGGGCTGGGCGGGATGGGCGGCGCGCACTTCTGCTGGCAAATGCCAGAAGATCAGCGCAGAAGCGATCGTGACGAGCCCCATGGTGGCAAAAGTGGCCTGGAAGGCATCGAGCGTCTGCTTTGCCGTCTCGAGGCCAAAAACACCGTTGTAGCCGGCCAGCACTGCGCTCGCAGCCGCCACGCCAAGGCTCATTGCAAGCATCTGGACCATCGAGAGCAGGCTGTTGCCGCTGCTGGCCATGCTGCCGTCCAGGTCCTTCAGCGTGATGGTGTTCATGGCCGTGAACTGAAGCGAGTTGACGGCGCCGAAGGCCAGCAACTGCAGGATGTGCAGCGCAGCCGGCTGGTCCGGCCCGGTCAGGCCGAAGCTGCCCATCGCCAGGCCCACCAGCGCGGTGTTGGCCACCAGCACCTTGCGGTAGCCGTGGCGCGTGATCAGCGGGGTCGCGAAACGCTTCATGGCCATGCCGGCCAGTGCGATCGGCAGCATCATGAGCCCCGCCCGAAGCGGCGAATAGCCCAGCGACACCTGCAGCAGCAGGGGCACCATGAACGGCATGCAGCTGCTGCCGAGCCGCGAGAACAGGTTGCCGAGCAAGCCGATGCTGAGCGTGGGCACGCCGAACAGCGAGGGCGAGAACAGCGGCTCGGGCCGGCGCGCGGCATGCAGCCAATAGGCCACCACGCTCGCAAAGCCGAACACCAGCAACAGCAGCACGCTGACCTGGCGCAGCCCCGCGCCCGAGACACCGTCGAGCGCCAGCGAGATCGCGACCATGCCGAAGGCCAGCATCGCGTAGCCCGCGCCGTCGAAGCGCCGCTGGATGGCCCCACGCAGGTCGGGCATGAAGCGCAGCGTTGCCAGGCAGCCCGCCAACCCCACAGGCACATTGATCAGGAAGATCCAGTGCCAGGAGGCGTACTGCACCAGCCAACCGCCCAGCGTGGGCCCGAGCAGCGGCCCGATCAGCCCCGGAATGGCAACGAAGCTCATCGCCTGCAGGAACTCCCCGCGCGGCACGGTGCGCAGCAGCGTCAGCCGCCCTACCGGCAGCAGCAAGGCGCCGCCCAGGCCCTGCACCACCCGCGCAGCCACCAGCTGCCCCACGCCCACCGACAAGGCGCACAGGACCGAGCCGACGACGAACAGCACGATGGCCGAGAAGAACACGCGCCGCGTGCCGAACCGGTCGGCGATCCAGCCCGAGGCCGGAATCAGCATTGCCATGGTCAGCGCGTAGGCCACCACCACCGACTGCATGCGCAGCGGGCTTTCGCCAAGGCTCGCGGCCATGGCGGGCAGCGCGGTGTTGATGATGGTGGCGTCGAGCGTCTGCATGAAGAAGCCGATCGCCACGAGCCAGAGCAGGCTCTTGCGGGCAGGATCGATGGCCGTGGCGGCGGATGTCATGGGGCAGCGAGGGGGAAGGAAAAGCGGCAGGCAGCAAAAAGCCGCCCGAAGGCGGCTTTTTTCAAGGAACGAAGGCTGGCGGGGGCAGCATCAGCCCGGCATCAAGCCGAGAAGCTCGATCCGCAGCCGCAGGTGCTGGTGGCGTTCGGGTTCTTGATCACGAACTGGGCGCCCTGCAGGTCTTCCTTGTAGTCGATCTCGGCGCCGACCAGGTACTGGTAGCTCATGGCATCGATCAGCAGCGACACGCCGTTCTTGGTCATGGTGGTGTCGTCTTCGTTGGTGATTTCATCGAAGGTGAAACCATACTGGAAGCCCGAGCACCCGCCGCCCTGCACGAACACGCGCAGCTTGAGGTCGGGATTGCCCTCTTCGGCGATCAGGTCGGCCACCTTGGCAGCCGCGCTGTCGGTGAAGACGATCGGTTCGGGCATCTGGGTCTGGATGTTTTCGGCAACAGCGCTCATGGGGGATAACTCCTTGGGGGCCGTACATGCGGCCAATGAACCAATGCTACTGCAATGCCGCATTCCTGGCTGGCGGATGGCAGCGAGCACCCAACGCAAGTGGGGTCGAACGCACATCCGCCAAGGCCGCGGCAATGAAAAAGCCGCCCGGAGGCGGCTTTTGTTCGCAATGAACAGGATCAGCGCTTGCTGAACTGCTTGCGGCGGCGTGCAGAGTGCAGACCGACCTTCTTGCGCTCGACTTCACGTGCATCGCGCGTGACGTAGCCGGCCTGGCTCAGCACCGGCTTGAGGCTTGCGTCGTAGTCGATCAGCGCACGGGTGATGCCGTGGCGCGTTGCGCCAGCCTGGCCCGATTCGCCACCGCCATTGACGTTGACCATGACATCGAATGCTTCGAGGTTGTTGGTCAGCACCAGGGGCTGCTTGGCAATCATGATCGAGGTTTCGCGGCCGAAGAACTCTTGGATGTCCTTGCCGTTGACCGTGATCTTGCCGGTGCCCTTTTTCAGAAACACACGGGCGACGCTCGATTTGCGACGGCCGGTGCCATTGTTCCATTCACCAATCATTCTCAAGGCTCCTTACAGTTCCAGCACTTTGGGCTGTTGGGCGGTATGCGGGTGCTCTGCACCACCGTACACCTTGAGTTTCTTGATCATCGCGTAGCCGAGCGGGCCCTTGGGCAGCATGCCCTTGACGGCCTTTTCCAGGGCGCGGCCCGGGTGCTTGGCTTGCATGTCGCGGAAGTTCGTGGCCGTGATACCGCCCGGGTAGCCCGAGTGACGGTAGTAGACCTTGTCGATCGGCTTGGCGCCGGTGACGCGCAGCTGGGCTGCGTTGATGATGACGATGAAGTCACCGGTATCGACGTGAGGCGTGTAAATGGCCTTGTGTTTGCCGCGCAAACGGAGAGCAACTTCGCTGGCTACTCGTCCGAGGACCTTGTCGGTCGCGTCAATCACAAACCACTCGTGCGTCACGTCAGCGGGCTTGGCGC
Source organism: Variovorax paradoxus NBRC 15149 (assembly GCF_001591365.1). GTDB lineage: Bacteria > Pseudomonadota > Gammaproteobacteria > Burkholderiales > Burkholderiaceae_C > Variovorax > Variovorax paradoxus. The sequence continues at coordinate 9,212 of NZ_BCUT01000009.1, read as the reverse complement.
TGAACGTTTTGGTCATGAGTTTTCTCTATAAAGAGGGTTTGGCGAGCCCTTTTCCACGGTCGGCGTTCCTCTGACGGGAATCTCTTAGGTGGGGATAATCTCCGCCGCGGGGCTACAAAAACGCTGCGAAGCCCGCGATTATACGAAGAATCGGCCAATCGGGGCAAATTTGGGCCCAGCGGCCGTCCAAGCCGTTACCATCGACCCCATGTTCAGTTACCGCCACGCCTTCCACGCCGGCAACCACGCCGACGTGCTCAAGCACACGGTGCTGATTGCCACGCTCGACCACCTGCTCGAAAAAGAGGCAGCTCTGACCGTGGTCGACACCCACGCCGGCGCCGGCCTGTACCGCCTGGACGGCGACTACGCCGGCACCAGCGGCGAGGCCGCCGAAGGCGTGCTGCGCCTGCTGGCGGACAAGAAAGCACCTGCCGCCCCGGCCCCTGCCGCCAAATCCGCCGCCAAGAAGGCCGCCCCCGAAGCCGAGGCGCCCCTGGCCGATGCGATTTCGCGCTACCTGAGCGTGATCCACGACTTCAACCCCAAGGGCGGCGCCCGCATCTATCCGGGTTCGCCTTTCATCGTGCAGCACCTGCTGCGCGACCACGACAAGCTCAAGCTGTTCGAGCTGCACCCCACCGATGCCCGCACGCTGGACGCCAACATCGCCCAGCTCGAGGCGGGCCGGCAGATCGCGGTGCTGCGCGAGGACGGCTTCGGCAGCGCCACCAAGTTCCTGCCGCCGCCCTCGCGCCGCGCGCTGGTGCTGATGGACCCGAGCTACGAGATCAAGAGCGACTACGGCCGCGTGCTCGACTTCGCGGCCGAGGCGCTCAAGCGCTTTGCCACCGGCACCTACGCCATCTGGTATCCGATCATCCCGCGCCCCGAGGCGCACGACCTGCCGCGCCGGCTCAAGACCCTGGCCACCAAGGCAGGCAAGCCCTGGCTGCACGCCACGCTCACGGTCAAGTCGAGCAAGCTGACCACCACGCCCACGGGTGAAACCCAGCGTCCGGGCCTGCCGGCCAGCGGCATGTTCCTGATCAATCCGCCCTACACGCTGAAGCCGCTGCTTGCGGCCGCGCTGCCCCAGCTGGCGGAGCGGCTGGCGCAGGACCGGAACGCCACCTTCTCGCTCGACGCGGGCGGCTAGTCCCGGCGGTCTTTCGCTGCTTCAGCGGCGGCGGCGCTGTGGCACTTTCACCTGGCGGCGCGCGGGTGCGGGCGCAGCAGCCGCCGGCGCCTGGGCCTGCGCCACGTCTTCCTCCACCTCGGAGCCGCCGCAGCGCATGCCCTCGCGGTCGATGATCGTCAGCGCCACCTGCTTGATGCCGAGCCCGATCAGCCCGATGCGCTCGGCCGCGCCGCGGCTCAGGTCGATGATGCGGCCCTGCGCATAGGGCCCCCGGTCGGTGATGCGCACCAGCACCTCGCTGCCGTTGACGAGGCTGCGCACGCAAACGCGGGTATTGAACGGCAAGGTCTTGTGGGCCGCCGTCATGGCCATCATGTCGAAGCGCTCGCCGCTCGCGGTCTTGCGCTGGTGGAACTGGATGCCGTACCACGAGGCCCCGCCGCGCTCGAAGATCTCGCGCGGGCCGCTGTCCCCGGGCACGCCGTCGTCGGCCTCGCCAATTCCCGATACCGCGAGGTCGTAGCGCACCGAAGGCACGCTCGAGCGGGCCGGGGCGCCCGGCGGCACCGCCAGCTTGCGCGGCAGGGGCAGCAGCTTGGCGTCCTCCTTGTCGGCCGGCCCACCCTCGGTGGCCGGCGGCATGGCGCAGCCGGCCAGCACGCAGGTGGCCGCGACGAGCGCAATGCGAAGCGAAGTGAGCAGCCGATGGCCTGCTCCAGGACGCCACCCCTTCAACCGAGGCGCTCCAGTACAGCCAGCGTGGCCGCCGACTGGTTCATCGTGTAGAAGTGCAGCGCCGGTGCGCCGCCGCCCTGCAGGCGCGCGCACAGGTCGGTCACCACGTCGAGGCCGAAGGCCTTGATGGAGGCCGTGTCGTCGCCGAAGCCCTGCAGCCGCAGGCGGATCCAGCGCGGGATCTCGGCGCCGCAGGCATCGGAGAAGCGCATGAGCTGCGTCGAGCTGGTGATCGGCATGATGCCCGGCACGATTGGCAGGTCGAGCCCGAGCTTGCGGCTGTCGTCGACAAAGCGGAAGTACGCCTCGGGACTGAAGAAATACTGCGTGATCGCCGAGTCGGCGCCGGCCTTCACCTTGGCGGCGAAGGCCTGCAGGTCGGCCTCGGGCGAGCGTGCCTGCGGATGCACCTCGGGGTAGCAGGCCACCTCGATGTGGAAGTCGCGCCCGGTCTCCTCGCGGATGAAGGCCACGAGGTCGCTCGCGTACTGGAACTCGCCGCCGATGCCGTAGCCGCTCGGCAGGTCGCCGCGCAGGGCGACCAGGCGCTTCACGCCCATCGCCTTGAGCTCGGCCAACTGCTCGCGCACCGTGGCGCGCGTGGCGCCGATGCACGAGAAGTGGCTGGCGGCATCGACACCCTCGGACAGGATCTCCTGCACCGCGCCGAAAGTGCCCTGGTGCGTGGAGCCGCCCGCGCCGTAGGTCACCGAGCAGAACTCGGGCTTGCGCGCATACAGCTGCTGGCGCACCGCGCGCAGCTTGACCGCGCCTTCGGGCGTCTTGGTCGGAAAGAACTCGAAACTCAATGGAAGGCGCACCTGCGTCTCCTAGGAACCGTTCGCAGTGTCCGCGCGAACGGCGTGAATGAAAAACTCGCGGTTGCCGTCGCCGCCCGCAATCGGGCTGTCGAACCACCGCAGCACGCGCAGCCCGAGCGCCTCGCAGGCGTCGCGCAGGCGCTTCTCGACCACCGCGTACATCGACGCGTCGCGCACGATGCCGCCCTTGCCGACCTGTCCCGGCTGCAGCTCGAACTGCGGCTTGACGAGCATCAGCAGCTGGCCGTCGCCGGCCAGGAACGGCACCACGGCCGGCAGCACCAGCGTGAGCGAGATGAACGACAGGTCGCCGACGATCAGGTCGAAGCGCAGGTCGGAAGGCGCTTCGCCTTCTTCTTCCTGCAGGTCGTCCGGCGACAACGCACGCGCATTGACGCCTTCGATGGCCACCACGCGCTCGTCCTCGCGCAGCTTCGGATGCAGCTGCCCGTGGCCGACGTCGACGCCCACCACCTTGGCCGCGCCGGCTTGCAGCAGGCAGTCGGTGAAGCCGCCGGTCGACTGGCCCACGTCGAGGCACAGCTTGCCGGCGGCGCTGACGCCGCTCGCCGCCAGCGCGCCTTCGAGCTTGAGCCCGCCGCGCGACACATAGCGCGCCTCGGCGGCGTCGTCGAGCTCGACCTCGGCGGACTCGGGCACCTCGTCGCGGTTCTTCACCACCGAGCGCCACGCGTCCGCGCTGCCCGCATCGCGCCAGCGCATGCCGCCGGCAATCAGCCGCACGGCCTGCGAACGCGACGCGGCCAGGCCACGCTCCACCAGCAATTGGTCGGCGCGCATCAGTACCGGTACGTGTCCGGCTTGTAGGGGCCGTTCTTGCTCACGCCGATGTAGGCGGCCTGCTCGTCCGTCAGCTCGGTCAGCATCGCGCCGACCTTCTTCAGGTGCAGGCGCGCGACCTTTTCGTCGAGGTGCTTGGGCAGCACGTAGACCTTGCCGGCCTGGTAGGCGTCGGGCTTGGTGAAGAGCTCGATCTGGGCGATGGTCTGGTTGGCGAACGACGACGACATCACGAAGCTCGGATGGCCCGTGCCGCAGCCCAGGTTCACGAGGCGGCCCTTGGCCAGGAGGATGATCTTCTTGCCGTCGGGGAAGGTGATGTGGTCGACCTGCGGCTTGATCTCTTCCCACTCGTACTTCTCGATCGATGCAACATCGATCTCGTTGTCGAAGTGGCCGATGTTGCAGACGATCGCCTGGTCCTTCATCTTGACCATGGTGTCGTGCGTGATGACGTCCTTGTTGCCGGTGGTGGTCACGAAGATGTCGGCCTTGTCGGCGGCGTACTCCATGGTGACGACCTTGTAGCCTTCCATTGCGGCCTGCAGCGCGTTGATGGGGTCGATTTCGGTGACCCACACCTGGGCGCTCAGCGCGCGCAGCGCCTGGGCCGAGCCCTTGCCCACGTCGCCGTAGCCGGCCACGCAGGCCACCTTGCCGGCGATCATCACGTCGGTCGCGCGCTTGATGCCGTCCACCAGCGATTCGCGGCAGCCGTAGAGGTTGTCGAACTTGCTCTTGGTGACCGAGTCGTTCACGTTGATGGCGCGGAACAGCAGCGTGCCCTTGGCGCTCATCTCGTTCAGGCGGTGCACGCCGGTGGTCGTTTCCTCGGTCACGCCGATGATCTCGGCCGACTTGCGGGTGTACCAGGTCGGATCGACCGCCAGCTTGGCCTTGATGGCGGCGTAGAGGATGCGTTCTTCCTCGCTGGTGGGCTTGGCGAGCACGCCCAGGTCCTTCTCGGCGCGCTGGCCCAGGTGCATCAGCAGCGTGGCGTCGCCGCCGTCGTCCAGGATCATGTTGGGGCCTTCGCCCTGCGAACCCTTGGGGCCGAAGTCGAAGATGGCGTGGGTGTAGTCCCAGTAGTCCTTCAGCGACTCGCCCTTGATCGCGAACACCGGCGTGCCGGCGGCGGCAATCGCGGCGGCGGCATGGTCCTGCGTCGAGAAGATGTTGCACGAGGCCCAGCGCACGGTGGCGCCGAGCGCCTGCAGCGTCTCGATCAGCACGGCCGTCTGGATCGTCATGTGCAGCGAGCCCGTGATGCGCGCGCCCTTGAGCGGCTGCGCCTTCGAGAATTCCTCGCGGATGGCCATCAGGCCGGGCATTTCGGTTTCCGCGATCTTGATTTCCTTGCGGCCCCAGGCGGCCAGGGAAAGGTCGGCAATCGCCTGGTCGGCGGTGGAAACGGGGGTGGGCTTGAGAACAGCGCTCATGAGAACTCCAACAAAGCTAGTTTGAAAGGTGCCACTGCGTTCGGGGAAAAGACTCACCGCGAGAACAGCGGGTGAGCGTGGTTGCGATGTGGTCCGAGCCTCACGCCTGGCGGCGCTGCAACGCTCCTCGGAACCGCGGATTGTAGACGGGGCGCCAAGGCGAGCCAACCGCCGGGGCATCCCACATGCCGGAAAGCGCAATTCGCATCCGGGGCGTACATTGACTTGACCCCAACCCCGGAAGTTCCACCCATGCGCTTGTCCAGACTCTCCACTGCCCCTGCCCTGCTGGCCTCGGCCGCCTTCCTTCTTCTTGCCGCCGGCGCGCCGGTCCCGGCCTCTGCGCAGGCCGCCTCCGATCCGGTGCGCATCCGCGGCACCATCGTGCGCGTCGACGCCAAGGCCCTCGTGGTCCAGGACCGCGGCGGCGAGGTCGTCAGCCTGGCGCGGCCGGCCGACATGGCCGTGTCGGAGGTCTACCCGATCAAGCTGTCCGACATCAGGCAGGGCAGCTTCATCGGCACCGCCGCCATGCCGCAGGCCGACGGCACGCAGAAGGCGCTCGAGGTGGTGGTGTTCCCCGAGGCCGCGCGCGGCACAGGCGAAGGCCACCGCCCCTGGGACCTGCTGCCGCAGAGCACCATGACCAACGCCACCGTGGCCGACCTGGCCGCGGCGCCGAAAACCGTGCGCGGCGGGCAGCAGCTGCGGCTGACCTACAAGGGCGGCGAAAAAACCGTCATCGTGCCGCCCGACGTGCCGGTCGTGACCTTCCGCCCCGGTACCGAGGCGCTGCTGGTGCCCGGCGCCAAGGTGCTGGTCAATGCGCAGGAAAGGAACGGCGTGCCCACGGCGCTGCGCGTCACTGCCGGGCGCAACGGCTTCGCGCCGCCGATGTAGCCCAAGGGAAATCCCGCAGGCAAATCCTGCCGCCGCGGCGCCGCGGGCGGGCTGCCGCGGCGTATCGTGGCGAGGGACTGTCGGCCGTCCGGCCGGTCCTTGCCACTCACCCGTTCGTTCCTCACCCGACACAGGAGATACCGCACCATGGCCACTGCCAAGAAAGCCGCCGCGAAGACCACCGCCAGCAGCAGCACCCGAGCGGCTCCCGACGCCGCCGACATGCTCGACCCCCTGAAGAATCTCAAGGCCATGACCGACCGCCTGCAGGATCTCAACCTGACCGGCGGCGCGAGCAAGCTGCTCGAGAGCGGGCAAAAGGACCTCCAGGCGCTGATGCAGGCGAACCAGAAGTCCTACCAGGGCCTGCAGACCGTGGTGCAGCGGCAGACCGAGATGATCAAGAGCGCCATCGCCGAATGGCAGACGGCCGCCAAGGAAATGCCCGGCAAGGACGCCAAGGCCAACCTCGCCAAGCTCGACGAACTCGGCCGCCAGTCGTTCCAGCGCGCCATCGACGACATCAAGGAGCTGGCCAACCTGGCCGCCAAGTCGCAGGCCGATGCGTTCGAGCTGGTGCGCCAGCGGATCCAGGCCAATGTGGATGAAGTGACGAAGCTGCTGCAGCGCAAGTAAGGCGTTTTCGGCGGGTCGGGCAGGCGGCTCGGGGCTGCCTTCTAAAATCGGGCCATCCCCCCGCAGATTGCCCCATCTTGTCTTTTCTCTCCGAAACCCGCCGCCGTCGCACCTTCGCGATCATTTCCCACCCCGACGCCGGCAAGACCACGCTGACCGAGAAGCTGCTGCTGTTCTCGGGCGCGATCCAGATCGCCGGTTCGGTGAAGGCGCGCAAGGCCTCGCGTCACGCCACCTCCGACTGGATGGAAATCGAGAAGCAGCGCGGCATTTCGGTGGCTTCGTCGGTCATGCAGATGCTGTACCGCGACCACGTGATCAACCTGCTCGACACGCCCGGCCACAAGGACTTCTCGGAAGACACCTACCGCGTGCTCACGGCGGTCGACTCGGCCCTGATGGTGATCGACGCGGCCAACGGCGTGGAAGCGCAGACGCGCCGGCTGATCGAGGTCTGCCGCCAACGCGACACGCCCATCATCACCTTCGTCAACAAGATGGACCGCGAAGTGCGCGAGCCGCTCGACATCCTCGACGAAGTGGAGCGCGAGCTCGGCATGCCCTGCGTGCCAATGACCTGGCCGGTCGGCCAGGGCAAGAGCTTCCGCGGGATCATGAACCTGCGCACGCAGACGATGACGGTGTTCGAGTCGGGCAGCGAGCGGCTGCCGCACGACTTCGAGACCATCGCTCTCACGGAGCGCGACACGCTCACCAAGCGCTTCGGCGCCGATTTCGAATCCGCCATGGACAGCATGGAACTGGCCACCGGCGCCTCGCCCACCTGGGACCGCGAGGCCTTCCTGGCCGGCAAGCAGACGCCGGTGTTCTTCGGCTCGGGCGTGAACAACTTCGGCGTGATGGAGGTGCTCGATGCGCTGGTCGACCTCGCGCCCTCCCCGCAGTCGCGCACCAGCACCACGATGGTCAACCGCCAGCCGGTGGTGAAGGAGATCCAGCCCGAGGACCGGGACTTCGCGGGCGTGGTGTTCAAGGTGCAGGCCAACATGGACGCCAATCACCGCGACCGCATCGCCTTCGTGCGCATGGCGTCGGGCAAGTACACGCCGGGCATGAAGCTCAAGGTGCAGCGCACGTCGAAGGAACTGCGGCCGACCAGCGTCGTGACCTTCATGAGCCAGCGCCGCGAGGCGGTCGAGGAGGCCTACGCCGGCGACATCGTGGGCTTCACCACGCACGGCGGCGTGCAGCTGGGCGACACCATCACCGACGGCGCGAGCCTGCAGTTCACCGGCCTGCCCTTCTTTGCGCCCGAGCTGTTCATGACGGTGATCCTGAAGAACCCGCTGCGCACCAAGCAGCTGCAGCAGGGCCTGGCCCAGCTCGGAGAGGAAGGCGCCATTCAAGTGTTCCGCCCCGAGATCGGCGGGCCGATGCTGCTGGGCGCCGTCGGGCAGCTGCAGTTCGAGGTGGTGCAGCACCGCCTGAAGGCCGAGTACGACGCCGACGTGCGGCTCGAAGGCTGCCAGTACACCGGCGCACGCTGGATCACCGCCGATTCGCCGGCCGAGCTGCGCGAGTTCGTCAACGCGTACCCGCAGCGCATGGCCAAGGACGCGGCCGATACGCTGGCCTTCCTGTGCACTTCGCCCTACGACGTGCGGCTGGCGCAGGAGCGCTTTCCGAAGATCCATTTCCATCCGCTGCGGGAGCACGCGGGGCTGGCGCTGCAGAACGCGGGCTGACGCGGGCTCAGCTGCCCGTCGAGGCGTAGTGGCGCAGCCCGATGCGCCATGCGCCGAAAGCCGCCGCGAGGAACGCAAAGCCCGCGAGCGGCGACACCATGCCCACCCAGGCGGGCGCGCCCAGCGGATCCGGCTTGCCGAGGATCACGAGCGCCGGGTAGTACGCCACGCAGGCCAGCGGCACGATGAAGGTCAGCACGCGCCGGAACCACTGCGCATAGAGCGCCAGCGGGTACTGCGCCGCCTGCACGCCACCGTAGGTGAGCACGTTGGCGATCTCCAGGCTCTCGACGGTCCAGAACGACAGCGTGCCCTGCAGCACCAGGATGCCGAGGAACAGCGCGATGCCGCCGGCCATGGCGAACAGCGCGACGGCCACGGCGCCGGGCGTCCATGCGATGTCGGCCTGCACGGTTGCGAAGACCAGCACGAGCAGGCCCTGCAGCAGACGGCCCAGGCGGCTGATGCGCACGTCGTGGCCCATGAGCTGCAACGCCAGCGGGCGGGGGCGCAGCAACAACCGGTCGAAAGTGCCGGTGCGCAGGAACTCGGTGCCGAGCACGTCGAAGCCGCGCCCCAGCGCGTCGGCAATCGCGAACATGCAGTTGACCAGACCGTAGAACAGCGCCACTTCGCCGATGGCCCAGCCCTGCACTTCGCCGAAGCGATGGAACAGCGCCCAGACGGCAACCACCTCGATGCCTGTGCCGAGGAACTGGCCCAGGGTCAGCAGCAGGGCCGAGACGGGGTATCTCGCCTGGCCGCTGATCGAGGCGGCCATGAGGCGGAAAAAAAGAGGGAGCGAACCCATTTCAGTGGCTTCCGCTGGTTGTGTTTTTTGCGCTGCTGTTCTTGTTCAGGGCGCGTGCACAGGCCACCGGGTACTCCCCTCCGCGAATGTCCCCCGCCCTTCGGGCTCCTCCTTGATTTCGCTGCGGGGAGCACCCGATGCCCTGTGCACTGGGGCACGCTCGGTGTGCATCGCTGATCAACGACTGCTCCGCATAACGCTCCCGTCGATGGGGTGCCTTGC
>NZ_BCUT01000008.1 GCF_001591365.1 Variovorax paradoxus NBRC 15149 | reverse complement strand
GGGGAGCACCCGATGCCCTGTGCACCAGGGCACGCTGCCGGTGTGCCGCTGATCAACCAGCGCACTGAACAAATCACGTCAAACACAACGCGAGGCAAAGAGTCACTCCAGAAGCTCCAACAGCCGCTCAAGCCCGCCTTCGTTGATCGCCACCATGGCCTGCTCGCGCACCTTCGGCTTGGCGTGGTAGGCCACGGAGAGGCCGGCTTCGCCCATCATCGGCAGGTCGTTCGCGCCATCGCCCACGGCAATGGCTTCCTGCGGAGAAATGCCGAGCAGGGATGCAACCTCGAGCAGCGTGCGGCGCTTCTCGGCGCCGTCGCAGATGTCGCCCCAGCTTTGCTGCACCACCTGGCCGGTGAGCTTGCCATCGGCCTCGTCGAGCAGGTTGGAGCGTGCGAAGTCAATGCCCAGGCGGTCCTTCACGCGGTTCGCAAAGAAGGTGAAGCCGCCCGACACCAGCAGCACCTTGAGCCCGGCCGCCTTGCAGGCCGCCACCAGTTCCGCCGCTCCCGGATTGAGCTTCAGCCGCTCGTCGTAGACCTGCTGCAGCGCCTCGACCGGCACGCCCTTGAGCAGCGCCACGCGCCGCCGCAGGCTTTCCTTGAAGTCCTTGATCTCGCCGCGCATCGTGGCTTCGGTGATGGCGGCCACCTCGGCCTTCTTGCCGACCGCATCGGCGATCTCGTCGATGCATTCGATGTTGATCAGCGTCGAGTCCATGTCGAACGCGATCAGCTTGAAGTCGGCCAGCTTCAGCGGCGGCTTCATGCGCTGGACGGCGAGGCCGGGGGAGATTTCTGTGATTGCGCTCATGCGGGGGCGGGTTCCTTGACGATCGGTTGTCCGAGGCTGCGCAGCACGTCGCGCACCATTTGCGCACGCTCCTTGGGCTCTTTCAGCTCGCGCTCGATGCGCAGCTTCTCGTTGCCCGCGAGCTTGATGTGCTTGTTCTTCTGGATCAGGTGGATGATGGCCATCGAGTCGACCGGCGGGTCTTTCTTGAACGTGATGTGGATCACGCCCGGCGCCGCATCCACCTTCACCACGCCGTACGGCCGTGCGAGCACGCGCAGCCGGTGCGTGTCGATCAGCGTCTGCGCCTGCGGCGGCAGCTTGCCGAAGCGGTCGACGATTTCTTCGAGCAGGGTGTCGATCTGCTCGGGCGTCTTCGCGGTGGCCAGCTTCTTGTAGAACGACAGGCGCAGGTGCACGTCGCCGCAGTAGTCATCGGGCAGGAGGGCGGGGGCGTGCAGGTTGATCTCGGTGGTGACCGACAGCGGCGCGAGCAGGTCGGGCTCCTGCCCGGCCTTGAGCGCGCGCACGGCCTCGCTCAGCATCTCGTTGTAGAGCTGGAAGCCGATCTCCATCATGTTGCCGCTCTGGTTCTCGCCCAGCACTTCGCCCGTGCCGCGGATTTCCAGGTCGTGCATCGCAAGATAGAAGCCCGAACCCAGTTCTTCCATCTGCTGGATCGCGTCGAGCCGCTGCGCCGCCTGCTTGGTGAGGCCCTCGGTGTCCGGCACCATCAGGTAGGCATAGGCCTGATGGTGCGAGCGGCCGACGCGGCCGCGCAGCTGATGCAGCTGCGCGAGGCCGAACTTGTCGGCGCGGCTCATCACGATGGTGTTGGCAGTCGGCACGTCGATGCCGGTCTCGATGATGGTCGAGCACAGCAAGAGGTTGTAGCGCTGCGCCACGAAGTCGCGCATCACGCGCTCGAGCTCGCGCTCGGGCATCTGGCCGTGGGCCACCGCGATGCGGGCCTCAGGCAATATCTCTTCGAGCTTCTGGCGCCGGTTCTCGATGGTCTCGACCTCGTTGTGCAGGAAGTACACCTGCCCGCCGCGCTTCAGTTCGCGCAGCACGGCTTCGCGGATCACGCCCGTGCCCTCGTTGCGCACGAAGGTCTTGATGGCGAGGCGCCGCTGCGGCGCGGTCGCGATCACGCTCAGGTCGCGCAGGCCCTCGAGCGCCATGCCCAGCGTGCGCGGAATCGGCGTGGCGGTGAGCGTGAGCACGTCGACCTCGGCGCGCATGGCCTTCATCGCCTCCTTGTGGCGCACGCCGAAGCGGTGCTCCTCGTCGATGATGAGCAGGCCCAGGTTCTTGAACTTGACCGACTGCGAGAGCAGCTTGTGCGTGCCGACCACGATGTCGACCGTGCCTTCGGCCAGGCCCTTGGCCGCCGCGGTGATCTCCTTGGCCGAGCGGAAGCGGCTCATCTCGGCCACCTTGACCGGCCACTTGGCGAAGCGGTCGACCAGCGTCTGGTAGTGCTGCTCGGCCAGCAGCGTGGTGGGCGCGAGGAAGGCCACCTGCTTGCCGCCGGTGATCGCGATGAAGGCGGCGCGCAGCGCCACCTCGGTCTTGCCGAAGCCCACGTCGCCGCAGACCAGGCGGTCCATCGGCTGGGGCGAGATCATGTCCTGCACCACGGCGTGGATCGCGGCCTTCTGGTCGGCGGTTTCCTGGAAGCCGAAGTCGTTGGCGAACACCTCGTAGTCGGCGGCCGAATAGCGGAAGGCATGGCCCTGCCGCGCGGCGCGGCGGGCATAAATGTTGAGCAGCTCGGCGGCCGAGTCGCGCACCTGCTCGGCCGCCTTGCGCTTGGCCTTTTCCCACTGGCCGGAGCCCAGCTTGTGCAGCGGCGCCTCGTCGGCGCTGACGCCGGTGTAGCGGCTGATCTGGTGCAGCTGCGAGACCGGCACGTAGAGCGTGGCCTTGTCGGCGTACTCCAGGTGCAGCATTTCCTGCAAGAGCGGCTTGCCTTCGGCATCGGTGCCCTGGCCCAGGTCCATGTGGATCAGGCCGCGGTAGCGTCCGATGCCGTGCGCGGTGTGGACCACCGGGTCGCCCACGTTGAGCTCGGACAGGTCCTTGATCAGCGCCTCGACGTCGCTGACCTGTTCCTGCTTCTTGTTGCGCCGGCGCGTGGTGGGTGCGGTGGCGAAGAGCTCGGTCTCGGTGACGAAGTCGATGCCCTGCTCGCGCCAGGCAAAGCCCGAGGCCAGCGCGGCGGTGGCGATGCCGATCTTCTCGTCGGCCGAGGCTTCGAACTCGGCCAGCGAATCGAAGGCCGGCGGGCTCACGCCGCTGGCGCGCAGGAAGTCGAGCAGGCTTTCGCGCCGGCCTTCGCTTTCGGCGATCAGCAGCACGCGGTGCGGTGTGGCCTTGATGTGGGCCTTGAGGCCGACCAATGGGTCTTCGGCGCCGCGCACCACGGCAAAGGGCGGCAGCCTGTCGAACTCGGCGTAGGGCGTGTCGGTGGCAATGTCGCCGCCGCCGGCGTTTCCGCGGATCGCGAGCTGCGCATGCGGCTTGGCGCGCTGGTAGAACTGCTCGGCGCTCAGGAACAGCGCCTCGGGCGGCAGCGCCGGGCGTTCGGGGTCGCCGCGCACCAGGCGATAGCGCTCGCTCGTGTCCTGCCAGAAATGCTGGAACGCGGGCTCGAGGTCGCCGTGCAGCACCACGGTGGCGTCCGCACCCAGGTAGTCGAACACCGTGGCCGTCTCGTCGAAGAACAGCGGCAGGTAGTACTCGATGCCGGCGGTGGCCACGCCGTTGCCCATGTCCTTGTAGATGCGGCTCTTGGTCGGGTCGCCTTCGAGCAGTTCGCGCCAGCGGCTGCGGAAGCGCGCGCGGGCGTCGTCGTCCATCGGGAACTCGCGGCCGGGCAGCAGCCGCACTTCGGGCACCGGATAGAGGCTGCGCTGGGTGTCGGGGTCGAAGGTGCGGATCGAGTCGATCTCGTCGTCGAACAGGTCGACGCGGAAGGGCACGGGCGAGCCCATCGGAAAGAGGTCGATCAGGCCGCCGCGCACCGCGTATTCGCCCGGGCTCACCACCTGTGTCACGTGGCTGTAGCCGGCCAGCGTGAGCTGGGCCTTGAGCTTGGATTCCTCGAGCTTCTGCTTGGCCTTGAAGTGGAAGGTGTAGCCGGCCAGGAAGGCCGGCGGCGCGAGCCGGTAGAGCGCGGTGGTGGCGGGCACCAGCACCACGTCGGCCTCTTTCTGGCTGATGCGCCAGAGCGTGGCCAGGCGCTCGCTGATCAGGTCCTGGTGCGGGGAAAAGCTGTCGTAGGGCAGCGTTTCCCAGTCGGGGAACAGGGCGCAGCGCAGTTCGGGCGCGAAGAAGGCGATCTCGTCGATCAGCCGCTGCGCGTCGTTGGCATCGGCCGTGAACATCGCGGTGGCGCGGCCCGCGGCCTTCTCGCGCATGCCCAACTGCGCCAGCAGCAGCGCATCGGCCGACAAAGGAGGACGCGGCAGCGTGAATCGCTTGCCCGCCGTGAGGTGGGGGAGGTCCATGGAACGCTTAGAAAATGCAGAACACCCCGCGCTGAGGGCGAGGGGTGTATGAGACGGTCGATTCTAGAATGGCGGCCCCTTATCCGCTTGCCGGCCCTTGGTCCGTGCCGCACCCCATGTCTTCTTCCCGATTTTTCGTGCTGATTCCCTGCGCCGGCTTCGGCCACCGTGCAGGTGGCGCCCAGCCCAAGCAATACCAGCGGCTGGCGGGATCGTCGATGGTGGCCCACACGGTGGCTGCGTTCCGCGCGCTGGCGGGCCGCTTCGCGGGACTGGCGGTGGTGGTGTCGCCGGACGACCGCGAGGTGCAGACGGCGCTGCCGCGCTTTCCGGCCGACAACGAATTCCTGCTGCGCGTGGGGGGCGTCACGCGCGCCGCCACGGTGCGCAACGGTCTCGCGGCGCTGCGCCAGAAGGGTGCCGGGGCGCATGACTGGGTGCTGGTGCACGATGCGGCGCGCTGCCTCGTCACCTCGAGCCAGATCGAGGCGCTGATCGCGGCCTGCGAGCACGACGCCGTCGGCGGGCTGCTGGCGCAGCGGCTGGCCGACACGCTGAAGGCCTCCTCGGCCGACAGCCGCGTCTCCCAGACTCTTTCGCGGGCCGACAAGTGGCTGGCCCAGACGCCGCAGATGTTCCGCATCGGCATGCTGCTCGATGCGCTGGAGCGGGCCGGCGACGCGGTGACCGACGAGGCCGGCGCCATCGAGGCCATCGGCCTGTCGCCCTTGCTGGTGCCGGGCAGCGCGCAGAACTTCAAGGTGACCTTTCCCGAGGACTTCGCGCTGGCCGAGGCGGTGCTGCTCGGCCGCAGGAAGGCCATCGCATGACGGCCGCGTTCAACATCCGCGTGGGCGAGGGCTGGGACGTTCACCAGCTGGTGGCGGGGCGCAAGCTCATTCTCGGCGGCGTGGAGGTTCCGCACACCACCGGCCTGCTGGGACATTCGGATGCCGACGTGCTGCTGCACGCCATCACCGATGCATTGTTCGGCGCGGCCGGCCTGGGCGACATCGGCCGGCATTTTCCCGACACCGATGCGCAGTTCCGCGGCGCCGATTCGGCCGTGCTGCTCGGTGAAGCGGCACGCCGGGTGCGCGCCGCGGGCTGGGAGATCGGCAATGTCGACAGCACGGTGATTGCACAGGCGCCCAAGCTGGCGCCGCACATCCCGGCCATGTGCCGGCGCATCGCCCAGGTGCTGGGCCTCGCGCCCGAGCAGGTCAACGTGAAGGCCAAGACGGCCGAAAAGCTCGGCCCGGTCGGCGAAGGCCGCGCAATGGAAGCGCGCGCGGTGGTGCTGCTGCACCGCCAGGGCTGATCGACTCAGGCCCGCCGGCCCTGCTGCGCTTCCGCCGCCGGCCTCGGCTCGGGCATGGCGCGCGGCATGCGGATGTGCGCCGCCAGGCCGCGTCCGGGCGTGCTGGTGAGCGCAAAGGTGCCGCCCATGCGCTCGATGTTCTTTGCCACGATCGACAGCCCGAGCCCGGCGCCGGCCGCCGAGGTGCGCGCCACGTCGCCGCGGAAGAAGGGCTTGGTCAGCTGCGAGAGCAGGGCGGGCTCGACGCCCGCGCCGTGGTCGCGCACCTTGATCAGCACCGCGTCGTTGTTCGACTGCGCCTGGATCACCACGTCGGCAATGCCGGTGGAGGGTGTCTTGCCGTAGCGCCGCGCGTTCTCCACCAGGTTGGAGATCACGCGCGTGAGCTCGACCTCGTCGCCCAGCACGCGCAGGTCGGGCGGCACGTCGACGCGGATGTTCATTTCTTCGTAGTCCTGCACGGCGTAGGTGCAGGCATCGACAACGTCGCGCAGCAGCACGGGCTTGGGGTCGACATGGTCGGGGCGCGCATAGTCGAGGAACTTGTCGATGATGGCGTCGAGCTGGGCGATGTCGGCCGCCATGTGGTCGCGCGCGTCCTCGTCGGACACGCTCATCTCGGTTTCGAGCCGCAGCCGCGCGAGCGGCGTACGCAGGTCGTGCGAGATGCCGGCCAGCATGATGGCGCGGTCCTGCTCGATCTTGGCGAGCTGGTCGGCCATGCGGTTGAAGCCGATGTTGACCGCGCGGATCTCGTTGGTGCGGGCGCTCTCGTCGAGCCGGTGCGCCTCGTATTCGCCTTCGCGCACCTGCATGGTGGCGCGCGACAGCTGCTTGAGCGGCAGGTTGATGAGCCGCGTGATCAGCGCCGCGCCGGCCAGGGACAGCGCCATGGCGGTGCTGAGCCAGACCAGCCAGGTGCGTCCGCCTACGCGGCTGAAGCGGGTCGGGTCAAGCAGCAGCCAGTAGGTGTCGCTCTCGATGGTGAAGCCGATCCACAGGCCCGGCTCGTCGTTGACGCGGCTGGCCACCGTGGTGCCTTCGCCGAGCTGGTCGATCAGCTCCTCGGTCACGCGCTGGTCGAGCGCGCCGCTGGTGTAGGGCTGGAAGCGGTCGTTGGGCTCGCGCGGCAGGATGCGCACGCCCTCCTGGTCGGCCAGCGTCTTGATCAGCGACACCCGCGTGATCGCATCCGAATACACCAGCGCCGCGCGCGTGAGATTCACGAGCGAGGCGATCTGGTGTGCCGTCTGGATGGCGCGCGGCTCGTATTCGAGCGAGCGGAAGGTCTGCAGCCAGGCGACCGTACAGCCGATCAGCAGCAGAGCGAGCAGGAAGAATGTGCGCCAGAAAAGGCTGAAGCCGAGCTTCAGGCCCGGTCGCCGGTCACGCTGGCCGCTGCCCTCCAGGGGGCTTGGCATGGTGACCTGCGCGCCGTCCTCCTGGGCTGGGCTGGGTCTGGCGGATTGCAGGCCGATGGCCACCTCAGGGTGTCGTTCAGGCCGTGCCGTCCGGCACGAACACGTAGCCCACGCCCCACACGGTCTGGATGTAGCGGGGCGCCGCCGCATCGGCCTCGACCAGCTTGCGCAGGCGCGAGATCTGCACGTCGAGGCTGCGGTCGAAGGGCTCGAACTCGCGGCCGCGGGCCAGCTGGGCCAGCTTCTCGCGCGACAGCGGCTGGCGTGGATGGCGCACCAGCGCCTTGAGCATCGCGAATTCGCCGGTGGTCAGGGACAGTTCCTCGCCGTCCTTCTTGAGCGTGCGCGAACCCAGGTCGAAGGCAAAGGGCCCGAAGGTGACGGTTTCGTTCTCGGTGGAAGGAGCGCCGGGCGCCTCGAGCGGCGGACGGCGGCGCAGCACCGCATGCACGCGCGCCAGCAGTTCGCGGGGGTTGAATGGCTTGCCCAGGTAGTCGTCCGCGCCGACCTCGAGGCCGACGATGCGGTCGACGTCCTCGCCCTTGGCGGTGAGCATGATGATGGGCGTGCGGTCGTTGGCGGCACGCAGGCGGCGGCAGACCGACAGGCCGTCTTCGCCGGGCATCATCAGGTCGAGCACGATCAGGTCGACCGTGTCGCGCAACAGGATGCGGTTGAGCGCCTTGCCGTCCTCGGCCACGATCACTTCGAAACCTTCCTGGGTCAGGTAGCGGCGAAGCAGGTCGCGGATGCGGGCGTCGTCGTCGACGATCACGATCTTGTCAGTGCGGGCGGGAACTTGAGTCATTTCTACAACGTTGAATTTGTAACAGCGCCGATTCTGAAGGCGTTGAGCCCCCGTTGAGCCGGTTTTACTTATGGTTTGACACTAAGTTACAAAACTTGCGGTCGCTCGCTGTCTAGTCATCCGACGTTCGCCCGGCGGTGGCAAAGTCCGCCCAGTGCTATGACTTTTGTTCAATGAGAACCCTTCTTCCCGTCCTGCCGATCCTTGTTGCTTGCAGCTGCGGCCCTGCCTTGGCAAACGCCGGCGAGTTTCTCAGGGTCGGTGATTCGCGGCGCAACGAGGTACGCGAGGCGGTAGCGGCCCACCGTGCCGCGCAGCGCGACGAAATCCGGCGGGAGGAGGCCGTGGCCGGCAGGCGCCTCACGGCGGCCGAACTCTTCGAACTGCGCCAGCAGGTGCGAAGGCAATGGACGCCGTCCGGCACACCCCACGTGCTGAATTCGGCAGAATCGCAGCCGGCCGAGCGAATGGTGCCGGAGCCGATGTCGGCCGCGCGCGCCCTGACCTTGCCCCGCAGCCAGCGCCGCTGAAGCGGCGAGGGCTGCGTGCTCTCGCGTTCTCGAATACCAACCCAGGGGAGTTAGCTCGTCTTGAAAAAAATCAGTTTGATCGCCGCCTTTGCCGCACTGGCTGCGGCTGGCACCGCCGGCACTGCCATCGCCCAGAACATGGTCCCGCCGCCGCAGAACGTGCTGCAGCTCACGGCCTCGGGCACGGTGGAAGTGCAGCAGGACATGCTCAGCATGACGCTCACCACCACGCGCGACGCCGCCGATGCCGCCACGGTCCAGTCGCAGCTCAAGGCCGCGGTGGACGCGGCCCTGGCCGAGGCCAAGAAAAACGCCCAGCCCGGCCAGCTCGACGTGCGCACCGGCAATTTCAGCCTGTCGCCGCGCTACACCCGCGAAGGCAAGATCAACGGCTGGCAGGGCTCCGCCGAAATGCTGCTCGAGGGCCGCGACTTCGCGCGCATCACGCAGACCGCGGGCCGCATCACCACGCTGAACGTCGGCAACGTGGGCTTCGCGCTCAGCCGCGAGCAGCGCGCCAAGAGCGAGACCGAGGCCCAGACCATCGCCATCGAGAACTTCAAGCAGAAGGCCACCGAACTGGCCAAGGGCTTCGGCTTCGGCGGCTACACGCTGCGCGAAGTCTCGGTGAACGCGAACGACAGCGGCCCGATCCGGCCGCGCGTCATGGCGGCGGCGGCCAAGTCCTTTGCGGCCGACGCGCCGGTGCCGGTGGAAGCCGGCAAGGCCAGCGTGGTCGTGAACGTCTCGGGATCGGTGCAGCTCAAATAGCTTCTTCTTTTATTGAGCGGTCCAGCCGCCGTCCATCTGCCAGGCGACGCCGCGCACCTGGTCGGCGGCCGGCGAGCACAGGAACACCGCCAGGCCGCCGAGCTGCTCGACCGTGGTGAACTGCAGCGAAGGCTGCTTTTCCCCGAGCAGCTCGTTCTGCGCCTGCGTGGCCGAGATGCCTTCGCGCGCCGCGCGGTCGTCGATCTGCTTTTGCACCAGCTGCGTCAGCACCCAGCCCGGGCAGATTGCATTGCTCGTGATGCCGGTGGTCGCGGTTTCGAGCGCGACCGACTTGGTGAAGCCCACGATGCCGTGCTTGGCCGCCACGTAGGCCGACTTCTGCGCCGAGGCCACCAGCCCGTGGGCCGATGCCACGTTGATGATGCGGCCCCAGTTGGCCTCGCGCATCGCGGGTATGGCGAGCCGGGTCGTGTGGAATGCGCTCGTGAGGTTGATGGCGATGATGGCGTCCCAGCGTTCAGGCGGGAAGTCCTCGACCTTTGCCACGTGCTGGATGCCGGCGTTGTTCACGAGGATGTCGACGCGCCCGAATCTGGACGCGGCGAACTTCATCATGTCCTCGATCTGAGCGGGCTGGCTCATGTCGGCGCCGTGGTATTCGGCGCGCACGCCGAGCGCCTCGATCTGGGACTTGGGGGTTTCGGCGTCGCCGAAACCGTTGAGCACGATGTTTGCGCCTTGTTGTGCAAGCGACTTGGCAATGGCCAGGCCAATGCCGCTGGTGGACCCCGTGACAAGCGCGGTTTTGCCTTTGAGCATGAAGATCAATCTCCGGATGAATTAGGATGCGACGAGACCATTATCCGCACCAGGACGACTTCGTTTTCATGACAGAACCGACGCTTCATTACGTGGCGTGCGATGACGCCCAGGGCGGTCACCGCATGGCCTACTGGCAATGGGGCGACGCGCGCAGTGCGCGCGTGGTGGTCTGCGTGCACGGCCTCACGCGGCAGGGACGCGACTTCGACGTGCTCGCCGAGGCCCTCGTGGCACGCGCCGCCGGCGACGTGCGCGTGGTCTGCCCCGACGTGGCGGGGCGCGGCCAGAGCGACTGGCTGCGCGACCCGGCCCTCTACCAGGTGCCGGTCTATGCGGCCGACATGCTGGCGCTGGTTGCGCAGCTGCACCGCGAACAACCGATCGACACGCTCGACTACCTGGGCACCAGCATGGGCGGGCTGATCGGCTTCGTGCTGGCGGGGCACAAGCAGCTGCCGCTGGCCCGGCCGATACGCCGCTTCGTCGTGAACGACGTGGGCCCGACGATCGAGGCCGCGGCGCTGCAGCGCATCGGCGCCTACGTGGGACAGGGCGGCCGCTACGACAGCCTGCAGTCGGCGGCCGACGCCATGTGGGCGATCTCGACCAGCTTCGGCCCCCATACACCGGACCAGTGGCTTTTGCTGTCGCAGCACATGGTGGTGCCCGCATCGCAGCGCACGCCCGATGGCGCCGCCAAGGTGGAGGCCGGCGAATCCGATGGCGGCGCAGCCGGTCCCTGGCTGCTTCATTACGACCCCGCCATTGCCGTTGCGCTGCGCGCCATCACGCCCGAGGCTGCGGCCCAGGGCGGCGCCGTGATGTGGAGCCTTTATGACGCCATCGATGCGCGCACGCTCGTGACGCGCGGCGCGCAGTCGGACCTGCTCTCGCGCGAAACGGCCCTGGCCATGACGCAGCGCGGTCCGCGCGCGGCGCTGATCGAGTTCGAAGGCGTGGGCCATGCGCCCACCTTCGTCGACCCCGTGCAGGTGGGCGCCGTCACCAACTTCCTGTTCGATTGAGGCCAACGTGAAGCGCGAGTCTTCGAGTCTTCAAACGGCGCACGCCTCCGATACGGCGGTGGTGGACTATCCCTTGTCCGCCGCCACGGCCGACCGCACGCCGGTCATGGAGAACATGCTCGCCCGTGCACGCGCTTTCGCCGAGCCGCTGATCGCCGACGAAAAGCTCGATACCGGCGAGAACACGCTGGCGCATGCCGACGCCGTCGCCGCCATCGTCGCGAAGATGGGCGGCTCCGAGGCCATGCAGGCCGCGAGCTACCTCGTCTACGCCTGCCAGCATCTCAACCGCCCGCAGGAGGTCATCGCCAAGGTGTTCGGCGACAACTTCGCGGCGCTGGCGGTCGAAACCACCAAGCTGGTGCGCGTGCAGGAGCAGGCCCGCTCGGCTTCGCAGGGCCATCACCTGGCCGAAGGCGCAGCGGGTGCGCAGACCGAGAACGTGCGCAAGATGCTGCTCGCGTTCTCGCGCGACCTGCGCGTGGTCATGCTGCGCCTCGCATCGCGGCTGCAGACCCTGCGGCACGCCGCCGCCAGCAAGCAGCCGGCGCCCGAAAGCGTGGCGCGCGAGTCGCTGCAGGTGTTCGCGCCGCTCGCCAACCGGCTCGGCATCTGGCAGGTGAAGTGGGAGATCGAAGACCTCTCGTTCCGCTTCCTGGAGCCCGAGACCTACAAGCTGATTGCGCGCCTGCTCGACGAGAAGCGTGTTGAGCGCGAAGGCCACGTCGAGCAGCTGCGCTCGCAGCTCGAAAGCGAACTGCAGGCCGAGGGCGTGCGCGCCACGGTGCAGGGGCGGCCCAAGAACATCTACAGCATCGTCAAGAAGATGCGCGGCAAGTCGCTCGACTTCGCGCAGGTGTTCGACATCCTCGCGCTGCGCGTGGTGGTGCCCGACGTGAAGGACTGCTACGCAGCGCTGGCCTGGGTGCACTCGCACTTCCTGCCAATCGACGAAGAGTTCGACGACTACATCGCGCGGCCCAAGCCCAACGGCTACCAGTCGCTGCACACCGTGGTGCGCGAGATGGTCGACGGCAAGCCCGGCAAGCCGATCGAGATCCAGATCCGCACGGACGAAATGCACGACCATGCCGAGCATGGCGTGGCGGCGCACTGGGCCTACAAGGAAGCCGGACACAAGGGCTATGCGGGCGTGTGGGCGAGCGGCGAATACGACGCGAAGATCGCCGTGCTGCGGCAACTGCTGGCATGGGAGCGCGACCTTTCGGGCGGCTCGCAGGGCCAGGGGCTTTTCGACGACCGCATCTATGTGCTCACGCCCGACGCAGCCATCGTCGAACTGCCGCAAGGTGCGACGCCGGTCGACTTTGCCTACACCGTGCACACCACACTGGGCCATCGGTGCCGCGGAGCGCGTGTCGACGGTGCCATGGTGCCGCTCAACACGCCGCTGTCTAACGGCCAGACGGTGGAGATCATCGCGGCCAAGGAGGGCGGGCCTTCGCGCGACTGGCTCAATGCCGAGCTCGGCTACCTTGCAAGCCACCGCGCGCGCGCCAAGGTGCGCGCATGGTTCAACGCGCAGATCACGCACGAAACCGTGGCGCGCGGGCGCGAGGCGGTCGAGAAGCTGCTGCAGCGCGAAGGCAAGACCTCCACGCGCCTCGAGGACCTGGCTTCTCAGCTGGGCTTCAAGTCGGCGGATCATTTGTTCGAAGTGGTCGGCAAGGACGAGTTCTCGCTGCGCAACATCGAGGTGCTGCTGCGTCCGCCCGAGCCCGCGCCCAACCCCGACGACGGCGTGCAGATCAAGAAGCCGCGCGCGAGCGAGAAGTCCGGCAAGGGCGGCGTACTGGTGGTGGGCGTGTCCTCGTTGATGACGCAGCTCGCCAAGTGCTGCAAGCCCGCGCCGCCCGACGCCATCCGCGGCTTCGTGACGCGCGGCCACGGCGTGAGCGTGCACCGCGTCGACTGCAGCAACTTCCGCATGATGGCCTCGCGCGATGGCGAGCGCGTGATCGATGTCGAATGGGGCGCCGCGAAGGGCGGCGAAGCGCCGGTCTATGCAGTCGACGTGGCCGTGGAAGCGGCCGACCGCCAGGGCTTGCTGCGCGACATCTCCGATGTGTTCGCACGCGAGAAGATGAACGTGATCGGCGTGCAGACCCAATCGGTCAAGGGCACGGCGTGGATGACTTTCACCGTGGAAATCTCCGATGCGGCGCGGCTCACGCAGGTGCTTGGCGTGGTGACGGCGGTTGCCGGTGTGCGATCTGCACGTCGGCGTTAAAAAAGCGCGTTTTCTCCTGCTACAATAGCTGCTTCTCGGACACATCCTTAGGCGCGTAGCTCAGCTGGTTAGAGCACCACCTTGACATGGTGGGGGTCGTTGGTTCGAGTCCAATCGCGCCTACCAATTTCTGTTTCGACTTCCGGCCAACCACCGGGTCTTTCGAACAGAGCTTTCACCGGGTTCCCCGGTGATCCAATCGTCCTAGCGGTGAAGCAGACAAAGACCATGGCCATGTTGTTGTGCTACCTTGGCCGCTCTGCAAACCTTTTTCAAATTTCTTGACAAGCGATCTGATGAATACGCGATCAACGCTGGTTGATCGGGCTCATGCCGACATGCGCCTGGCCGCATTGCTCAGGCAGGCTCCCATCGAATTTGCGCGCGCGGTCTATGGCATCAACGACCACGCAAGCGGCCGCACCGACACCATGGCGGCACGCGAAATAGCCCGCGCCATCCGGCAGGGCACGCCCGTGACGCAGGAGCGCGCC
Source organism: Variovorax paradoxus NBRC 15149 (assembly GCF_001591365.1). Taxonomy (GTDB): domain Bacteria; phylum Pseudomonadota; class Gammaproteobacteria; order Burkholderiales; family Burkholderiaceae_C; genus Variovorax; species Variovorax paradoxus. The sequence continues at coordinate 242,898 of NZ_BCUT01000008.1, read as the reverse complement.
GAGCAGCGCTCGCGCGCCTACTTGCCCACGGCAGGCCAGGAGCACTGTCCGCGCTGCTGGGTGGTCTATGGCCACAAGAGTCCGCTGCGTTTCAGGGAAGCCACCGAAGAACGCCCCGAGACCGCCACCTGCAGCGCCTGCAGCGCCGAGTACGCGACAACGCTCGGTTGAAGCGGCGCAGGCACGGTCAGGGTAAACCTTGTCGCGATGCAGCAAAACCGCTACCTAGAATCATCGGATGACATGGGCATCCATGTGAAGGAGTCCGCAGTGCAGAGCAAGAAGTCCGGGGTCAAGCCGGTGCAACGTGTAATCAAGAAGTACCCCAACCGAAGGCTCTACGACACCGAGACATCCACGTACATCACGCTCACCGAGGTGAAGCAGCTGGTCATACAGAATGCCCAGTTCGTGGTGCGCGATGCCAAGACCGGCGACGACCTCACGCGCAGCATCCTGCTGCAGATCATCCTCGAGGAAGAGGCGGGCGGTGCGCCCATGTTCACCGAGCAGGTGCTGGCCAACATCATCCGCTTCTACGGTCAGGCGATGCAGGGCTACATGGGCCCCTACCTCGAAAAGAACATCCAGGCCATGACCGAGGTGCAGGCCCAGCTCGCCGAAAAGGCCGAGGGCCTCACGCCCGAGATGTGGTCGCGCTTCATGACCATGCAGTCGCCCATGCTCCAGGGACTCATGGGCAACTACGTCGAGCAGTCCAAGAACGTGTTCCTGCAGATGCAGGAGCAGATGCAGAAAAATACCGAGCAGGTCCTGGGCGCATTCGGCATCAAACGCCCCTGAAATCCCGGCCCCGGCCGATAGCTGGGACAATAGGGGCATATATGAGCGAAGTTGCCTCCCCCGAACGTGCCGCCACGACGGCCGCCCCCAAAGTCGGCTTTGTGAGCCTGGGCTGCCCCAAGGCCCTGACCGATTCCGAACTGATCCTGACCCAGCTGAGCGCTGAGGGCTACCAAACGGCCAAGACCTTCGAGGGCGCCGACCTGGTGATCGTCAACACCTGCGGCTTCATCGACGATGCCGTGAAGGAAAGCCTGGACACCATCGGCGAGGCGCTGGCGGAAAACGGCCGCGTGATCGTCACGGGCTGCCTGGGTGCCAAGACCGGCGACCAGGGCGGCAACCTGGTGCGGCAAATGCACCCGAGCGTTCTGGCCGTGACCGGTCCGCACGCCACGCAGGAAGTGATGGACGCGGTCCACGCCAACCTGCCGAAGCCGCACGACCCCTTCGTCGACCTGGTTCCCAACACCTTCGGCATCGCGGGCCTCAAGCTCACGCCGCGGCACTATGCCTACCTGAAGATCAGCGAAGGCTGCAACCACCGCTGCACCTTCTGCATCATTCCCTCGATGCGCGGCGACCTGGTGTCGCGGCCGGTCGGCGATGTGCTCGGCGAGGCCAAGGCTCTGTTCGAAGGCGGCGTGAAGGAACTGCTGATGATCAGCCAGGACACCTCGGCCTATGGCGTGGATGTCAAGTACCGCACCGGCTTCTGGGACGGCAAGCCGGTCAAGACGCGCATGCTCGAACTGGTGCGCACGCTGGGCGAAATTGCCGAGCCTTATGGCGCCTGGGTCCGGCTCCACTATGTGTATCCGTATCCGAGCGTGGACGAGATCATTCCGCTGATGGCCAGTGGCCAGGTGCTGCCTTACCTCGATGTGCCGCTGCAGCACAGCCACCCCGACGTGCTCAGGCGCATGAAGCGGCCGGCCAGCGGCGAAAAGAACCTGGAGCGCCTGGCGCGGTGGCGCGAGGTCTGCCCCGAACTGGTGATCCGCAGCACCTTCATCGCGGGCTTCCCTGGCGAAACCGAGCAGGAGTTCGAGCACTTGCTCGACTTCATCCGCGAGGCGCAGATCGACCGCGCCGGATGCTTCGCCTACAGCCCTGTGGCAGGCGCCACCGCCAACGACATTCCCGGCATGCTGCCGCCGGAAGAGCGTGAAGCGCGCCGCGCCCGCTTCATGGAAGTGGCCGAAGCGGTGTCGATCGCCAAGCTGCGCCAGCGCATCGGTGCAACCATGCAGGTGCTGGTGGACTCGGCACCCGGCATGGGGCGCAAGGGCGGCGTGGGCCGCACCTACGCCGACGCCCCCGAGATCGACGGCACCGTGCGCCTGCTGCCGCCCGAGAAGATCAGCAAGACGCTCAAGGTGGGTGAATTCACGCGGGCCCGCATCGTGGGTGCCGAGGGCCACGACCTGATCGCGCTGCCGATCTGAACCGTCGCCATCCTGGCGAGAGCAAGAGAGAGCAGGGTGGCGATCGCCGACTTGCGAACCACGGACTGAGCGACAGGCGAAAAAGTTGTACGCCTACAGACGCATGCACCCTGGCATTTGAACGTGGCGGCTTGTGTTCTCCAGGAGGTCCCATGTTCTTCCAGCTCTTTCAATCCGGATCCAGCCTTCATCTCAAAAGGGCTGCCACGCTGCTTCACGAAGCCCAGATGGCGCGTCTCGAGCACCAGGCTGCAGCGGAGCATCACGCGGCCCTGGCCAAGATGTATGCGGAGCGTGTGAAGCGCCTTTCCGGCGAGGTCTATCCGCTACCAGCTCCCAGCAGCGAGGCGGCGGCTACGAAGACCGAGCAGGACAAGCCGGCGATCTATTCGATCGAGAGCAACCGCAGGCCCAAGTCGAACCTGCTGACGTAGTTCAAGAAAAGGAAAAGCCCGCTGCAAGCGGGCTTTTCGATGGGCATGGACAGGGCTGCAAGGGCCCGGCCGTTCTTCTTCTCAGTCATCCGAGCGAGAAACGACCAGGAGGCTCATGAACAACGCCCCGAGGAACATGCCGACTAACAAGGTGAATGCTGTGATCACAATGGTCTCCGCTAAATTTGATATTCTCAAATCAAACGTAACCTTGTGTACGCATTCAAGTTACCTTTTGAATCGTTTTTGACGTGAAAGTGTGACTTTTGCTACACGTTGGAGCCGAAAGTCGGCAGTGCATCGTTGCTCTTGGGCGGGCGGCCTGGATACAGGTACCTGGAATACTCGCCCGACTGGCCGTACAGCCGTGCCGCGAGTTCCACAGGGTCCTCGTTGCGGTGTTTCTCATAGAGCACAGGGCCCCAGATGATGAATCCATCGATGCTCAGCGAATGAGGTGCCGGCTCGATGGCCTTCCATGCATGTGCGAACTTTGAAATCCATGCCAGTGCTTCGGCCAGCGCATGGTTGCGAGCAGGGGAGGTGGTGGGTTCGGATGTCGACATGGCGGTTATCCTTTGTGAAAAGACTGTACAAATATACAGTAAAATTCACGATGTCGAGAGTTGTTGCCGCCGGTGACGGCCTACTTTTGCGTGCCGAACCAGGCCCAGAGCGCAGCACCAGCACCGATCCAGACCGCCAGGACGAGCACGGCCCCCGCAATGCTTCGGGGCTTCGCGCCTTGTTCCTTCATCCACAGGTCGGCGCGCTGGCGGCATTCCTCGAGCACATCGGCCGGAATGAGCCGGATGTTCAGCCAGATCAGGCCGGGCAGCAGCAAGGCGTCGTCGAGGTAGCCTAGAACGGGAATGAAATCCGGGATGAGGTCGATCGGGCTCAGCGCATAGGCGACGACGAAGGCCGCGAGCAGCTTGGCGAACCAGGGCGTGCCCGGATGGCGGTAAGCAAACCACAGGGTCACGCCATCGCGCTTGATGCGCGACGCCCATTGCCTGATGCGTTGGAAAATGGCCATGCTCACACGCTGTCGAACCGGCGCATTGCTTCGCGTGTTAAGGTGCACCTCGGCTTCAAAGCCGTCGCAACCCACGCAGATCCGCCGGCGATCCACTGCTGCGAGCCCATACCGCGCTCATCAGCTTGGGTTGTGCGGTTCACCTCTACTGCCAACACGGTGTTATTGATTCGGTTGCTCTGCTTCTCGAGACTCTGCGCGATCATCCGTCGATGTACTGCGTCAGAATGGTGGAAAGCCGCTTCTTCAGGAGCGGGTTGCTGCATCATTCCATGAGACGAAGCCCGTTCCATTTGTTCGAATCCGTGCCGCCGACAAGCGCTTCGCAGAATGTTCCGCTTCAGGATCACGACGCGGTGCGCGAACGCGGCACACAACCGTCGGTGCGGCCTGGCTTGGCCGCGATCGGCATCCGTGAGGGAGAACATCCCTCGATCATGTTCCCAGGGAAAAGAAAAAACCCCTGTAAATCGATGATTCACAGGGGTTTCAGCTTGGTAGGGGTGGTGCCCAGAAGAGGACTCGAACCTCCACGATGTTACTCGCTAGTACCTGAAACTAGTGCGTCTACCAATTCCGCCATCTGGGCCCACATAGCTGCCGAAGCAGTTATGTTTTGAATTTCAGGAAAGAGAGAATCATATCAAAAATAATGGCACTTCCAGCGGTCTGCTGGATGAATTTGAAGGAACTGTTCAAGGGCATCGCGACGGACACGGTTTCGTGCAGCGCGACGACGGCGAAGCCGACATCTATCTGCCCCCGAACGAGATGCGTGCAGTGCTGCACAAGGACCGTGTCAAGGCGCGCGTGGTGCGGCAGGATCGGCGCGGACGTCCCGAGGGGCGGGTGGTCGAAATCGTCGAGCGCCCCGAGCAGCCGATCATCGGCCGCCTGCTGCATGAAGGCGGCGTCTGGCTCGTCGCGCCCGAAGACAAGCGCTACGGACAGGACGTCCTGATTCCCAAGGGCGCCACCGGCCCCGCCAAGGTGGGGCAGGTGGTCGTGGTGCAGCTCACCGAGCCGCCGGCGCTGTTCGGCCAGCCGGTCGGGCGCGTGAAGGAAGTGCTGGGCGAGATCGACGACCCCGGCATGGAGATCGAGATTGCGGTGCGCAAGTACGGCGTGCCGCACGAGTTTTCCGAGGCCTGCCTGGCCGAAGCCAAGGCGCTGCCCGAGAAGGTTCGCCCCGCCGACAAGAAAGGGCGCATCGACCTGACCGACGTTCCGCTGGTCACCATCGACGGCGAGGACGCGCGCGACTTCGACGACGCCGTGTACTGCGAGCCCGCCAAGGTCGGCCGCGGCAAGGGGTGGCGCCTGCTGGTGGCCATTGCCGACGTCAGCGCCTATGTGCAGACCGGCTCGGCCATCGACATCGATGCCTACGACCGCGCGACCAGCGTCTACTTTCCGCGCCGCGTGATTCCGATGCTGCCCGAGAAGCTCTCGAACGGCCTGTGCTCGCTGAACCCCGAAGTCGAGCGCCTGTGCATGGTGTGCGACATGCTCGTGGCCGCCGACGGCGAGATCTACGCCTACCAGTTCTACCCGGCCGTGATGTTCAGCCATGCGCGCTTCACGTACACCGAAGTGGCCGCCATTCTTGGCAACACGCGCGGCCCCGAGGCTGCCAAGCGCAAGGACCGCGTCAAGGACCTGCTGAACCTGGCCGACGTCTACAAGGCGCTGCTCAAGCAGCGCGGCAAGCGCGGCGCGGTCGACTTCGAAACCACCGAGACGCAGATCATCTGCGACGACGCGGGCCGCATCGAGAAGATCGTGCCCCGCACGCGCAACGAGGCGCACCGCCTCATCGAAGAAGCCATGCTCGCGGCCAACGTGTGCAGTGCCGACTTCATCGCCGAAGGCAAGCACCCGGGCCTGTTCCGCGTGCACGAAGGCCCGACGCCCGAGAAGAAGGAAATCCTGCGCGGCTACCTGAAGGCCATGGGCGTGGGCTTGAGCATCACCGACGATCCGCGTCCCGGCGAGTTCCAGGCGATTGCCGAAGCCACCAAGGAGCGCCCCGACGCGCAGCAGATCCACACCATGCTGCTGCGCTCGATGCAGCAGGCGATCTACACGCCCATCAACAGCGGCCATTTCGGCCTGGCGTACGAGGCCTACACGCACTTCACGAGCCCGATCCGGCGCTACCCCGACCTGCTGGTGCACCGCGTGATCAAGGCCATCCTCGGCAAGACGCGCTACCAGCTGCCGATGCTGCCGACGCCGGGCGAGGCGCATGCCAAGCTCGCCAAGCGGCTGGCTTCGCGCGTGAAGGCGCCGACCACCAAGCCGCAGAAAGCCACCGTCGCGCCGACCAAGGAAGTGCTGGCCTGGGAAGCGGCCGGCCTGCATTGCAGCGCCAACGAGCGCCGCGCCGACGAAGCCAGCCGCGACGTCGAAGCCTGGCTCAAGTGCAAGTACATGCGCGAGCACCTGGGCGAAGAGTACGGCGGCGTCGTCACCGCGGCCACCACCTTCGGCATCTTCGTGACGCTCGATGCGATGTACGTCGAGGGGCTGGTGCACATCACCGAACTCGGCGGCGAATACTTCAAGTTCGACGAGATGCGCCAGGAACTGCGCGGCGAGCGCACCGGCATTCGCTACGCCATCGGCACCCGCGTGCGGGTGCAGGTGAGCCGCGTCGACCTGGACGGGCGCAAGATCGATTTCCGCCTCGTGCGCGAAGGCGAAGACCTCACCACGCGCGCCATGAAGGACAAGGGCGCAGCCTCGGCCGGCGTGCCGGTCAAGGCATCGGCCAAGCGCAGCTCGCGCCACAAGGCCGAAGCCGTGTCCGAGCAGCGCGTCGAGCGCAGCGCGACCGTCGCGGCGGCGGGCCCCCAGTCGGCGATGCAGGCTTTCAAGTCCGCCGTCAAGAAGGCCGCCAACAAGATGAAGGGCCGCAAGCCGCGGCGCGCATGATGCGCAACGCAGCATTGCATCCCATCCATACAGACAAACCGAGAAGGAGACACCGAGCATGAGCGTGGAAAACAACAAGGGCCGCATTGCGATCGTCACGGGCGCCGGCACCGGCATCGGCCGCGCTGCGGCGCTGGCGCTGCTGGCCGACGGCTGGAGCGTGACCCTGGCGGGGCGCCGCCTCGAGCCGCTGGAACAGGTGGCCGAAGAGTCCGGCGCCGGTGCGCGCGCCTTCGCAGTGCCCACCGACGTGGCCAATGCGCAATCGGTGCAGGCGCTGTTCGCCGCCGCGGTGGAGCGCTTCGGCCGGGTCGACCTGCTGTTCAACAACGCCGGCGTGGGCAACCCGCCGGGGCCGTTCGAAGACTGGACGCCCGAGCAGTGGCGCGGCGTGGTCGACATCAACCTGAGCGGCATGTTCTTCTGCATCCAGCAGGCGTTCCGCACGATGAAGGCGCAAACGCCGCGCGGCGGCCGCATCATCAACAACGGCTCCATCTCGGCCACCGCGCCGCGGCCCAATTCCGCGGCCTACACCGCGACCAAGCATGCAGTCGAGGGCCTCACCAAGACCGCTTCGCTCGACGGGCGCAAGTACGACATCGCGGTCGGCCAGATCGACGTGGGCAACGCCATGACGGAACTGGCCGCGCGCATGGCCAAGGGTGTGCCGCAGGCCAACGGCGAGCTCGCGATCGAGCCGCTGATGGACGTGAAGATCGTGGGCCAGTCGGTGCTCTACATGGCGAACCTGCCGCTGGAGGCCAACGTGCTGTTCCATACGGTCATGGCGACGAAGATGCCCTTCGTCGGGCGCGGCTAGAACCCGTCAGCAGGGCGCCTGGCGCGCCAGTGCGCCGGCCGTCAGCGGCGGCGCGCCGGCCGGCCAGGCGTCGGCCATGCGGCCGTGGCGCCAGACGGCTTCGCGCGCCGCCTCGAACGGCGGCCGCTGCGCCGCCAGTGCGGCGCCGATCATTCCCGCGAGCACGTCGCCGGTGCCGGCGGTTGCGAGCTTCGCGTTGCCGGTCAGGTTGAGCACCGGCGGCGTGCCGCCGCCTTCGGCAATCACCGTTCCCGATCCCTTGAGCACGGCGACCACGCCGTAGCGCGATGCGAGCTTGCGGGCGGCTGCGAGCCTGTCGGCCTGGATGTCGGCCGCCGCGCAGTCCAGCAGACGCGCGGCCTCGAGCGGATGCGGAGTGATCACCGTCGGCCTGCCGCGCCGCGCACGCGATGCCAACTGGGCCTGCAGCGCGCCGTCGACTGCGATGGCGTTCAATGCATCGGCGTCGAGCACCAGCGCGGCCGCCGTCGCCAGCACGCGCGGCAGCACCGCGCGGATGTCCGTGCCGCCGCCGCATCCGCAGACCGCCGTCATGCCCGAGAGATCGAGCGACCTGGCGTCACGCAGCATCAGCTCGGGTTGCGCCAGGTCGACCGGGGCCGCGCTCGCGTCGAGCAGGCCGACGAACACGCGGCCCGCGCCCGCATGCAGCGCGGCGGAGCCGGCCAGCAGCGCGGCGCCCGCCATGCCGGATGCGCCGCCGATCACCGCAACATCGCCATAGCTGCCCTTGTGCGAGGCGTGGCTGCGCGGGCTATCCGCCGGTGCGCCCGCCAGGCGCGCGGCCGGCGGCTCGCCGGCGCTGCTGCAGCCCAGGTCATCGAACCAGACCGTACCCGCCGCGTCGCGCCCTTGCGCCGTGAACAGGCCGGGCTTGACGGTCAGGAAGCTCAGGCAGAAGCGGGGCGAAAGAGCACCCGGATGAGGCGCTGCGCTCGAAACGCCGGTGTCGGCATTCAGGCCGGAGGGCACATCGACGCTGAGTACCGGCGCGGCCATCGCATGCATCCGCCGCAGCCAATCGGCCATGAGCTTTTCGGGCGGCCGGCTGGATCCGATGCCGAGCAGCGCGTCGATCGCCAGTTCGCAGCCCGCAGGCGGCTCCGGCGCGAAGATCACGCCGGCATCGCGGGCCCGTTGCAGTGAGGCGCCGGCATCCGGCGGCAGCCGGTTTTCGTCGCCCGCGAAGGTCACGATCGGCAGGAAGCCGCGCTGCTGCAGCTGCGCAGCAGCTTCGAAGCCGTCGCCGCCGTTGTTGCCCGGTCCACAGGCGATCCAGATCGTCCGCGCATGCGGCGCCAGCGCCATCGCGAGGCGCGCCACGGCCAGGCCCGCGCGCTGCATCAGCGCATGAGGAGGCAGGGCGGCGGCCGCTTTCTGTTCGATGCGACGTGTTGCCGCAATGTCGAACAGGCCGCAGGCGGTGGCAGGCGTGATGCGTTGCATGGGCCGATTCTGCCCGCCTGAAGCTGCGGCTGCGCAGCCGCCCCGTTGTGCCTACTGGACGAGCCGCTCGACGCCCAGGCCTTCGAGGTCGACGCCCGCGTCGCGGCCGCCGATCAGGTCGGCCACCACGCGTGCGCTGCCGCACGACAGCGCCCATCCGCTCGAGCCGTGGCCCAGATTGAGCCAGACGCCCGGCACGCCGCTGGCACCAAGCACCGGCGGACCGTCGGGCAGCATCGGGCGCGCGCCCTTCCATTGCTGCACGCCCGACTGCAGCGTTGCGGCGCCCGGAAACCAGTCGTGCAGCACCTTGTAGAGCGTTTGCACGGCGGACGCATTCATGGAGCTCAGGGAGCCGCCGATCTCGGCGCCGCCGGCCACGCGCACGCGCTGGCCCAGGCGCGAGATCGCAACCTTGTAGCGTTCGTCCATCACGGCGCTGCGCGGCGCGTTGAGCGATTCGCGGATCGGCGCGCTGATCGAATGGCCGTACACCGGCGCCAGCGGAATCCGCAGGCCGAGCGGCCGCAGCAGCGTGGCCGAGGCAAGACCGGCGCACACCACCACCGCATCGAAGCGCAGCGGCTGCGAGCCGCTCGCGAGCGAAATGGAGGTGGGCGCCGCGCGGTGGATCGGCGCGATGTCGCAATTGAAATGGAACTGGGCGCCGAGCGCTTCGGCTTCCCACTTGAGAAGCAGCGCGAACTGGCGGCAGTTGGCCACTTCGTCCTCGGGCAGGTGGATGGCGCCTGCGAGCTCCGTGTCGGTGTTGAGCGCGGGTTCGATCCGGCGGGCCTCGTCGGCGTCGACTTCCCTGAAGACGCTGCCGGCCGCGCGCAGCACCTCGAGGCCCGGCTGGACCAGTTTTTTCTCGCGCTTGGAGCGCAGCAGCACGAGGTAGCCGTCGCTGCGTTCGTAGCTCAGTTCGCGTGCTTCGGTCACTTCGTGCAGCCGGGTGCGGCTGTAGAACGCGAGGCGCTGCATGCGGGCGCGGTTGGCCAGGTAGGTTTCGAGCTTGCAGGCCTTCTGCCAGCGCGACATCCAGCCGAGGTCGCGCGAATTGAGCGGCCAGCGCAGCTTGATGGCGCCGTGCGGCGACAGCAGCGAGCGCAGCACCTTGGCGCGCATGCCCGGCGCCGCCCAGGGCGTCACGTAGCCCGGCGCGACCACCCCCGCATTCGCAAAACTGGATTCTTCGGCGGCGGCGCCGCGGCGCTCGAACACGGAAACTTCATGGCCGTCCGAAACCAGTTCCCAGGCGGTTGTGACGCCGATGATGCCGGCGCCCACGATCGCGATTTTCATTGAATTTTTGAGTAAGAAGAGATGGCCGCCGCCCGTCGATCGGTGCGCGAGGCTATTGTTTTTGCAGCGCTTTTTCTGCTTGCAGGGCGACGGCCAGGACAGCGTCGTCATGCAGCGCGGCATGCCACAGCATCAGGCCCACCGGCAGTTCGCCGGCGGCATGGCAGGGCAGCGAGATGGCGCAGCCGTCGAGCATGTTGACGATCGACGGGTTGCGCAGCAAGAGCGCATTGATGCGGAAGAATTCGTCGTCGCGCTCGGCGCCCGGCGCAACGCTCGCAATGGCGGGCGCGGTGATCGGCACGGTGGGCGACAGCACCGCATCGAAGGGCGACAGCGCCGCCTCGACGCGGGTGATCCAGTCATGGCGGGCATGCACGAGATCGATGTATTCGTGCGCCTTCATGGTGGCACCCTTGAGGATGCGCTGCACCACGCGAGGATCGTAGCCGGCGCCGCTGCGCTCGAGCAGCAGCCGGTGCCAGGCGTAGGACTCGGCCGCCGAGAAACCGCCCGTGGCGTTGATGGCCTGCAACTGCGCGAGCTCCGGCAGCTCGATTTCCTCGATCCGGGCACCACCATCGCGCAGTGTTTGCATCGCATCTTCGAAGGCGCGGGCCACCGCGGGCTCGATGCCGTCCAGGAACACGTTCTTCACGACGGCAAGCCGGTATGCCCCCAGCGAGGCCGCACCGGCGGTCACGCGGCGTGCCGCGAGGACTTCATGCGCGGTGATGGCATCCCGCACCGAGCGCGTCATGGCGCAGACGGTGTCGAGCGTGGTCGACAGCGGCAGCGCGCCCTGGGCCGGCACCAGCCGGGCGGTGCTCTTGAAACCCACGATGCCGTTCAGCGCGGCCGGAATGCGGATCGAGCCGCCGGTGTCGGAGCCCAGGCCGATGAAGGCTGCCCCAGTGGCGACCGACACGGCGGCGCCGGAGGATGAACCGCCCGGGATGCGCGGCGTGGCCGCATCGCTCGCGTTGGCCGGCGTGCCGTGATGCGGGTTGACGCCCACGCCGGAGAATGCGAATTCCGTCATGTTGGTGCGGCCCGTCAGCACGCTGCCCGCGGCGCGCAGTCGCGCCACAGCCACGGCATCGGCCTTGGCGGCCGGCGCATGCGAGAGCACCATGGAGCCCGCCGGGGTCGGCTGCCCCTCGATGTCGAACAGGTCCTTGGCGGTGAAGGCGAGCCCGGCGAGCCGGCTTTGCGGCGCCGAACCGGCGACCTGCCGGCGGGCTTCGTCGAACAGCGTGCGGGTGAACACGTGGCGGCAGGCCGGGGACTGGGCGATGCCGATGGCGCGCTCCATTTCGGTGCATGCATCGGTGCCACCTGCCAGAAGATTCAGACGGGTGGCGTGGAGGTCGTTCATGGGTGGGCTGCGAGGGCGCGGACGGCTCGGTTCCGGGGTGGGCAAGGAGAAAGGGCGAGAGAGGGCCGTGCTATACTCTTTGGGTTTCGCTGAACATGTGACGGCTTTCGTCGCACCCAGCCAAACACATCCGCAAACCGGCCCAATCAAGGTGTTGTGATTCCATTCGAAGGAAGCACAAAACGGGCTGGATTTTAGACCCAACCTTTGGAGTAATTTTCAATGTCTACCACCATGCGCGAAATGCTGGAAGCCGGTGTCCACTTCGGTCACCAAACCCGCTTCTGGAACCCCAAGATGGCCCCGTTCATCTTCGGCCATCGCAACAAGATTCACATCATCAACCTGGAAAAGTCGCTCCCGATGTTCCAGGACGCGATGAAGTACGCCAAGCAGCTCACCGCCAACCGCGGCACGATCCTGATGGTCGGCACCAAGCGCCAGGCCCGTGAAATCGTGGCTGCCGAAGCCCGCCGCGCCGGCGTGCCTTTCGTCGACACCCGCTGGCTCGGCGGCATGCTGACCAACTTCAAGACGGTCAAGACCTCGATCAAGCGCCTGAAGGACATGAAGGCCCAGCAGGAAGCCGGCCTCGACAGCCTGAGCAAGAAAGAGCAGCTCACCTTCACCCGTGAAATCGAGAAGCTCGAGAAAGACATCGGCGGCATCCAGGACATGACCGCGCTGCCCGACGCCATCTTCGTGATCGACGTGGGCTTCCACAAGATCGCCGTGGCCGAAGCCAAGAAGCTGGGCATCCCGCTGATCGGCGTGGTCGACTCCAACCACTCGCCCGAAGGCATCGACTACGTGATCCCGGGCAACGACGACTCGTCGAAGGCCGTCACGCTCTACGCCCGCGGCATCGCCGACGCGATCATCGAAGGCCGCAACAGCGCCACCGGCGACGTGGTCAAGGCCATTGCCGAAGGCAGCGATGAATTCGTCGAAGTCGAAGAGGGCGCCTCGGCCTGATCGAGTGCTCTCACGCGCCTGAAGAAGGGGCTTGGTGCCCCTTTTTTTTAATCTGATTTTTTGGACACGGAGATAGAACAATGGCTGCAATCACCGCAAGCATGGTCGGCGAACTGCGCGCAAAGACCGACGCGCCGATGATGGAATGCAAGAAGGCCCTGACCGAGGCCGACGGCAACATGGAAAAGGCCGAAGAGCTGCTGCGCATCAAGCTCGGCAACAAGGCTGGCAAGGCATCGGGCCGCATCACCGCCGAAGGCGTGGTCACGGCGTTCGTCGACGGCGCTGCCGGCGGCATGATCGAGATCAATTGCGAAACCGACTTCGTCACCAAGAACGACAGCTTCCTGGCCATGGCCAACGCTGCCGCGATGCTGGTCGCCAAGCACAACCCCGCGGACATCGCCGCGCTCGGCGCGCTGCCCTATGAGCAGGACGGCTTCGGCCCCACGCTCGAGGACGTGCGCAAGGGCCTGATCGGCAAGATCGGCGAGAACATGAGCTTCCGCCGCTTCAAGCACTTTGCCGGCAACGGCAAGCTGGCTTCGTACCTGCACGGCACGCGCATCGGCGTGATGGTCGAGTTCGAAGGCGACGACACCTCGGCCAAGGATGTGGCGATGCACATCGCCGCCATGAAGCCGGTCGCCATCCAGGCATCGGATGTGCCTGCCGACCTGATCGAAAAAGAGCGCGCAGTGGCCGCCGGCAAGGCCGAGGAAGACCGCAAGACGGCCGAAGCCGAAGGCAAGAAGCCGCAGCCGGCCGAGATCGTTGCCAAGCGCATCGAAGGCGGCGTGCAGAAGTACCTCAAGGAAGTCTCGCTGCACAACCAGCCGTTCGTGAAGAACGACAAGCAGACCGTCGAGCAGATGCTCAAGGCCGCCAACACCAGCATCAAGGGCTTCACCCTGTATGTGGTCGGCGAAGGCATCGAAAAGAAGGTCGACGACTTTGCCGCCGAAGTTGCAGCCCAGGTGGCTGCCGCCAAGGCCGCCGCGTAAAAACTGTTACGCCCCAAAGCGGAGGTGCGCGCGCGTGTGCCGCCGCTTTTTCACCGCCTCGTTCTACACTCGCCCCCGCCAACCCAAGTAAGGAAATTGCCCATGTCTGATCCCCGTCCAGCCCACAAGCGAATCTTGTTGAAGCTGTCGGGTGAGGCGTTGATGGGAGACGATGCCTTTGGTATTAATCGCGCCACCATCGTCCGCATGGTCGAAGAGGTGGCCGAAGTGGTGAACATGGGTGTGGAAGTCGCCGTCGTGATCGGCGGCGGCAACATCTTCCGCGGCGTTGCGGGAGGCTCGGTGGGCATGGATCGCGCCACGGCCGACTACATGGGCATGCTGGCCACCGTCATGAATTCGCTGGCCCTGGCCGACGCCATGAACAAGCAGGGGCTGGTGGCGCGCGTCATGTCCGCCATCGCCATCGAGCAGGTGGTCGAGCCCTACGTGCGGCCCAAGGCGCTGCAGTACCTCGAAGAGGGCAAGGTCGTGGTGTTTGCCGCGGGCACCGGCAATCCGTTCTTCACCACCGACACGGCCGCCGCGCTGCGCGGTGCCGAAATCGGTGCCGAGCTGGTGCTCAAGGCCACCAAGGTCGACGGCGTATATTCCGCCGATCCGAAGACCCATCCCGACGCAACGCGCTATTCGACGCTCACTTTCGACGAGGCAATCGCGCAGAATCTCGGCATCATGGACGCCACGGCCTTTGCGCTGTGCCGCGACCAGAAGCTGCCGATCAAGGTGTTCTCGATCTTCAAGAACGGCGCGCTCAAGCGCGTCGTCATGGGCGAGGACGAAGGCACGCTGGTGCATGCCTGAGGAGTAATTTGAGATGACGACCCCCACCATTGCTGAAATCCGCAGTGCGACCGACGCCAAGATGAACCAGTCGCTCGCCGCGTTCCAGAACAACCTCACCAAGATCCGTACCGGCCGCGCGAATTCCGCGCTGCTCGACTCGATCCACGTCGAGTACTACGGCTCGCAGGTTCCGCTGAGCCAGGTGGCCAACGTGTCGGTGCTCGACTCGCGCACGATCAGCGTGCAGCCCTGGGAAAAGGGCATGGGCGCCAAGATCGAGAAGGCCATCCGCGAAAGCGACCTGGGTCTGAACCCGGCCTCCATGGGCGACCTGATCCGCGTGCCGCTTCCCGCGATGAGCGAGGAGCGCCGCAAGGAAATGACCAAGCTGGTCCGCAACGAAGGCGAAAGCGCCAAGATCGCCACGCGCAACCTGCGCCGCGATGCGAACGAGGCGGTCAAGAAGCTGGTGAAGGAAAAGCTCGCCTCCGAGGACGACCAGAAGCGCGCCGAAGCCGAGATCCAGAAGGTCACGGACCGCCACATCGCGGAAATCGACCGCCTGGTCGCGGCCAAGGAAGCGGAGATCATGGCCGTTTGAGGCTGCGCATGGCCTCGTCTTCGCTGCAGATTCCCCACCATATTGCCATCGTCATGGATGGCAACGGACGCTGGGCCACGCGGCGATTCCTGCCTCGCGTGGCGGGGCACAAGCAGGGCGTCGAGTCGCTCAGGCGCTGCGTCAAGGCCTGTGTCGACCGCGGGGTGGGCATTCTCACGGTCTTCGCGTTTTCGTCGGAGAACTGGAACCGTCCGCCCGAAGAAGTTTCGGGCCTGATGGAAATCATGGTGGGCGCACTCGCGCGCGAAGTGCCCAAGCTGAGCCGCGACGGCGTGCAGCTGCATTTCGTCGGCGAGCGCGCCGGGCTCTCCAAGAAAATGGTGCAGGGCCTGGTCGACGCCGAGAGCGCCACCGCGCAGAACACCAAGCTGATCCTGAACGTCTGCTTCAACTACGGTGGCCGCTGGGACATTGCCCGCGCCGCGGCCAGGCTGGCCGAGCAGGGCGAGGCGCTCACCGAAGCGAATCTCGACCGCGCCATGGCTCTCGCGCACGTGCCCGATCCCGACCTTCTCATCCGCACCGGCGGCGAGCAGCGCCTGTCGAACTTCCTGCTGTGGCAAAGCGCCTACGCGGAGCTTTTCTTCAGCGACAAGCTCTGGCCCGAGTTCGACCAGGCCGAACTGGATGCAGGAATCGCCGCCTTCCAGGCGCGCGAGCGCCGCTTCGGCAAGACCTCCGCACAAGTCACGGCCGGCAGCGGCTCCGCACCCGATCGCCAGTTGGCCTGAGGGCCTCACGGTCCGACCCTCCAGCGCATGCTCAAACAACGCATCCTCACGGCCATCGTCCTGCTGGCGATCCTGCTGCCGGCGCTCTTCTACCCGTCGCACGTTCCCTTTGCCTGCGTGATGCTGGTGCTGATCGGCGCCGGGGCATGGGAGTGGGGCCGCCTCAACGGCTATGGCCAGCGGCTGTCGGTCTTCCTCGGCGTGGAAACCGTGGCGCTGTGTGCGCTCTCCTGGTGGCTCGGGCTGCTCGATCGATCGCTGCTGCTCATGTGGCTGCTGGCCAGTGCGGCCTGGGTGCTCGGCGGTGCCGCGTTGCTGCGTGTGGCCGTGCCGGGCTGGCCCCGCATTCCCCGCGGGCTGCGGCTGGTGAGCGGGCTGCTGGCACTCTGGGTGGCGTGGCTCGCGGCCGTGCAGGCGCGCATGGTCGGCATCAACTTCCTGCTGTCGATCCTCGTGCTGGTCTGGGTGGCGGACGTCTTCGCGTACTTCGCGGGCCGCGCCTTCGGCCTCAAGTTCACGCGCAGCAAGCTCGCGCCCGCCATCAGCCCCGGCAAGAGCTGGGAAGGCGTATGGGGCGGCATGGCGGGCGTCGTGGTGCTGGCCTTTGCCTGGGTGTGGGCCGATAGGGCCGCCGGCGCAACGGTGGCCAGCCTCTACACCCGGCTGTACGAGCGCGGCTGGTGGCTGCTGCTGATCGGCGTGCTGTTTCTCGCCGCCATCAGCGTCGTGGGCGACCTCGTCGAATCGCTGATCAAGCGCAGTGCCGGCGCCAAGGACAGCAGCAGCCTGCTGCCGGGCCACGGCGGCGTGCTCGACCGCGTGGATGCCCTCTTGCCGGCGCTTCCCATTGCAATGATGCTGGCTTTCCTGTGAACACACCCAAACAACGCATCACGGTGCTGGGCTCGACCGGATCGGTCGGCGTCAGCACGCTCGATGTCATTTCGCGGCACCCGGAGCGCTTCGAGGTCTTCGCGCTTTCCGCATCGACCAAGGTCGACGAACTGCTGGCGCAGTGCGCGCGGTTCTCGCCGCGCTATGCGGTCATGGCGAGCGCGCCGCATGCGGCGCTGCTGGCCGAAAAGATAGAACAGAACAATCTCAAGACCACCGTCCTGAGCGGCGGCGATGCTATTGAAAAAATAGCATCCCACGAAGAGGTCGATGCCGTGATGGCGGCCATCGTGGGGGCGGCCGGCCTCGGGCCCTGCCTGGCCGCGGCGCGCGCCGGCAAGCGGCTCCTGCTGGCCAACAAGGAGGCGCTGGTGGTCGGCGGCGAGCTCTTCATGCGCACCGTGCGCGAAGGCGGTGCCACACTGCTGCCGATCGACAGCGAACACTCGGCCATCTTCCAGTCGCTGCCCGAAGATCCGTCGACCTGGCCGCGCCGCATCGACAAGATCATTCTCACGGCGTCGGGCGGCCCGTTCCGCACGCGCGCGCCCGACACGCTGGGCACGGTCACGCCCGAGCAGGCCTGCGCGCATCCGAACTGGGTCATGGGCCGCAAGATCTCGGTCGATTCCGCCACCATGATGAACAAGGCGCTCGAGGTGATCGAGGCCCGCCATCTGTTCGGCGTGCTGCCCGAGCAGATCGAGGTGGTGATCCATCCCCAGAGCGTGGTGCATTCGATGGTCCAGTTCACCGATGCATCGGTCATTGCCCAACTGGGAACGCCCGACATGCGGGTGCCCATTGCGGTCGGACTGGCCTGGCCCGAGCGCATCGAGAGCGGCGCGGCGCGGCTGGATTTCCGCCGGATGGCGTCGCTGAGCTTCGACGCCCCCGATGCGGCGCTGTTTCCAGGGCTCGGCCTGGCCTGGCATGCGCTGCGCGCGGCGCCGGGGACCACGGCGGTGCTCAATGCCGCCAATGAAGTCGCGGTCGAGGCCTTTCTTGATCGGCGCCTGCGCTTCGACCGCATTCATGCGGTCAACATGGAAACTTTGGAAACCGTCAGCCCCTCCAAGCCCGCATCGCTGGCCGACCTGCTGGCGCTCGACGCCAGCGCCCGGGCGGCGGCCAATGCCGCGGCGCTGCGCTTCGCGGCCTGACACTCCCGCCAACAGAGGATCCGGATGCTTACCGTCATCGCTTTCGTGGTTGCACTCGGCCTCCTGATCGCCGTGCATGAATACGGCCACTACCGCGTTGCCGTCGCCTGCGGCGTCAAGGTGCTGCGGTTTTCGGTGGGCTTCGGCAAGACGCTCTACCGCTGGCAGCCCAGGCGCCAGCATCCGGGGCAGGAAACCGAGTTCGTCATCGGCGCGTTTCCCTTCGGCGGCTACGTCAAGATGCTCGACGAGCGCGAGGGGCCGGTGGCGCCCGAGGAGCGGCACCGCGCCTTCAACACGCAGCCGCTGCGCTCCCGCGCGGCCATCGTCGCTGCCGGGCCCATTGCCAATCTGCTGCTCGCCGTGGTGCTCTACACGGCCGTCAACTGGATCGGGGTCGAGGAGCCTGTTGCCAAGCTGGCGCGTCCGGTGGCGGCATCGCTGGCGGAAGCGGCGGGCCTGCGCGGCGGCGAGCACATCACGCGCGCCGGCTTCGAAGGCGAGCTGGAGCCCGTGCAGTCGTTCGAGGACCTGCGCTGGCGCATGACGCGCGGCGCGCTCGACGGCCGCGACCTGACGCTCGAAGTGGCGGGCGAGGGCGGCCGGCCCGGCCGCCAGGTCGTGCTGCCGCTCGGCCTCATGGAGGCCAAGGACGCCGACCCGCAGATGTTCCGCAAGATCGGCGTGCTCGCACCGCTGACGCGCCCCGAGATCGGCCAGGTGATGGCCGGCAGCGCGGCAGAACGCGCGGGCCTTCGCAGCGGCGACGTGGTCCGCAGCGTCGGCAATGTGCCCATCGTCGATGGACAGCAACTGCGCGAGGCGATCCGCACCTCGATCGATGGCGACCAGCCGCGCACGCAGACCTGGCAGGTGCAGCGCGGCAGCCAGTCGATCGAATTGGAAGTCAGGCCCGAACTGCGCGAGGAGGGCGCCGCGAAGGTCGGCCGTATCGGCGCCTATGTCGGTGCGCCTCCCGAAATGGTGACGGTGCGCCAAGGCCCGATCGACGGCGTCTGGCGCGGCATCGTGCGCACCTGGGAGGTGTCGGCGCTGACCGTCCGCATGATGGGCAAGATGGTGATCGGCGAAGCCTCGCTCAAGAATCTGAGCGGGCCGCTCACGATTGCCGACTACGCCGGCAAGTCCGCGAGCCTCGGGCTGACCCAGTACCTGGTGTTCCTTGCACTGATCAGCGTGAGCCTTGGCGTGCTCAATCTCATGCCGCTGCCGGTCCTCGATGGGGGACACCTGATGTATTATCTTTGGGAGGGCCTGACCGGCAAGAGCGTCTCTGACGCCTGGATGGAACGGCTTCAGCGCGGCGGTGTCGCTTTGCTGCTGGTCATGATGTCGGTTGCGCTCTTCAACGACGTCACGCGGCTCTTTGGTTAACTTTCTGCCGGCCCTTTCCGCGCCGGCCCAATTCACAGATGAACACAAACTTCAGTCGCTTTCGCCTGCGTAGCGTTGCCGCGGTGGTGGCCAGCGCGTTGGCGGCCACGGCAGCCTGGGCCGTCGAGCCCTTCACGGTGCGTGACATTCGCGTCGAGGGCCTCCAACGCGTCGAGCCCGGCACGATCTTCGCATCGCTGCCGCTGCGAGTGGGCGATACCTACAGCGACGAGCGCGGATCGGCCGCCATCCGTGCGCTGTTCGACCTGGGGTTGTTCAAGGATGTGCGCATCGACGTCAACGGCAACGTGCTGGTGGTGATCGTCGAGGAGCGTCCCACCATTGCCGACGTCGATTTCGTCGGCGCCAAGGAATTCGACAAAGCCGCGCTCCAGAAGGCGCTGCGCGAAGTGGGCCTGGCCGATGGCCGACCCTACGACAAGGCGCTGGCCGACCGCGCCGAGCAGGAGCTCAAGCGCCAGTACGTGAGCCGCAGCCTCTACAACGCGCAGGTCGTGACCACGGTCACGCCCATCGAGCGCAACCGCGTCAATCTCACGTTCACCGTCACCGAAGGCGATTCCGCACGCATCCGCGAAGTGCGCGTGGTCGGCAACAAGGCCTTCAGCGAATCGACGCTCCTGAGCCTGTTCGACCAGGACAGCGGCGGCTTCATGAGCTGGTACACCAAGTCCAACCAGTACTCGCGCTCCAAGCTCAACGCCGACCTCGAAACGCTGCGCTCGTACTACATCACGCGCGGCTACCTCGAGTTCCGCATCGATTCGACCCAGGTCGCCATCTCGCCGGACCGCAAGGACCTGTCGGTGACCGTCAACATCACGGAAGGCGAGAAGTTCGTGGTGGCCGGCGTCAAGCTCGACGGCAACTATCTCGGCCGCGACGAGGAGTTCAAGTCCCTCGTGACCATCAAGCCCGGCGAGCCCTACAACGGCGAGCAGGTCACCGAAACCACCAAGGCCTTCACCGACTATTTCGGCACCTTCGGCTATGCGTTCGCGCGCGTGCAGGCACGCCCGGAAATCGACCGCGTCAACAACCGCGTCACCCTGACCCTGCAAGCCGAGCCCTCGCGCCGCGTCTATGTGCGCCGCGTGGCGGTGGGCGGCAACGCCAAGACGCGCGACGAAGTGATCCGGCGCGAGTTCCGCCAGTTCGAGGCCTCGTGGTACGACGGCGACAAGATCAAGCTCTCGCGCGACCGCGTGGACCGCCTGGGCTTCTTCACCGAAGTGAACGTCGAAACCCAGGAAATCCCGGGCTCGCCCGACCAGGTCGACCTGGTCGTCAACGTGGCGGAAAAGCCCACCGGCAGCCTGCAGCTGGGCGCCGGCTACTCGAGCGCGGAAAAGGTGGCTCTCACCTTCGGCATCTCGCAGGAGAATGTCTTCGGTTCGGGCAACTTCCTGGGCGTGCAGGTCAACACCAGCAAGTACAACCGCACGCTGTCGCTGACCACCACCGATCCGTACTTCACGAAGGACGGCATCTCGCGCACGATCAGCGTCTATCACACCACCACGCGCCCGTATTCGACCAACATCGACGGCGACTACAAGCTGGTGAACCAGGGCGCCTCGATCCGCTTCGGCGTGCCGTTCAGCGAAGTCGACACGGTCTTCTTCGGTGTCGGGCTCGAGCGCTACGCCTTCGATCCGAACACGTCGACCTCGTTCTCCGGACTCTTCACGCCGGCGTCCTACCTGCGCTACTTCCAGTGCTCGAAGGATGCGACCGGCTTGTTCGTGACCGGGTGCGACCAGAAGAGCGTGTGGGGCGTGCCGCTCACTGTCGGCTGGGGCCGCGACAGCCGCGACAGCGCGCTGGTTCCGACCACCGGCCGGCTGCAGCGTGCCAACCTGGAACTGGGCGCCGCCGGCGACATGAAGTACGTCAAGACGAACTACCAGTACCAGCAGTTCTTCGCGATCAACAAGCAGTACACCTTTGCGATCAACGCCGACGTGGGCTATGCCAAGCCCCTGGGCGGCAAGGTCTACCCGATCTTCAAGAACTTCTATGCCGGCGGCCTGGGTTCCATCCGCGGCTTCGAGCAGAACTCGCTCGGCCCGCGCGACGTGCCGCTCCTCGGCCAGACCGAAGGCGCCGCGCTGGGTGGCACCAAGAAGGCCGTCTTCAACGCCGAGCTCAGCACGCCGTTCCCCGGTGCGGGCAACGACCGCACGCTGCGGCTGTACACCTTCTTCGACGTCGGCAACGTGTTCGGTTCGCGCGCCCCGGGCCTCACCGACGAGCAGTACAAGGCGCAGAAGAAGCTGCGCGCCTCGGTGGGTCTCGGGATCAGCTGGATCTCGCCGCTGGGCCCGCTGCGCATCGCCTACGCCTTCCCCATCAAGTCCCAAAAGGAAGTGCTGGATCCGAATACCGGCCTCACTGTGATCCCGAAGGATAGAATCCAGCGCTTGCAATTCCAGATCGGAACGTCTTTCTAAATGAAGCATTTGATTCGCGCCGCCGTTGGCGCGTTGTTGGTCCCCGTTTTCGCGCTGGCTGCGGCGCCTGCCGCCCAGGCGCAGGAAACCTTTCGCATCGGCTTCGTGAATCCGGATCGCGTGCTGCGCGAGGCGCAGCCGGCCAAGGTTGCGCAAGCCAAGCTCGAGGCTGAATTTCTCAAGCGCGAAAAGGATCTCACGGCGCAGGGCGAAGCACTGAAGACGGCCTCCGAACGCTTCGAGCGCGAAGCGCCCACCCTGTCCGAAAGCCAGCGCACCGCGCGCCAGCGCGCGCTGGTCGACCAGGACCGCGATTTCCAGCGCCGCCGCCGCGAGTTCCAGGAAGACCTGAACGCGCGCAAGAACGAAGAGCTCCAGCAGGTCTACGAACGCGCCAACCGCGTCGTGAAGCAGGTGGCCGAGGCTGAAAAGTACGACGCCATCCTGCAGGAAGCGATCTACATCAATCCCAAGCACGACATCACTGACAAGGTGATCAAGGCCCTGAACGCCTCGACCGCTGCTCCTTCGGCCGGCAAGTAACGCCGCGAATCGGCGTGGGACTGCAGCTCGGAGCCATCGTCAGCGCCCTTGGGGGCGAGCTTCACGGGGACCCGGCGCTGTCCATCGAACGGCTTGCGCCACTGCAGAATGCGCAGCCCGATGCGCTCAGCTTCCTGAGCCATCCCAAATACCAGCAGGAACTGGCGGCCTCCAAGGCTGCCTGCGTGATCGTCGCGCCGGCCATGCGCGAGGCCGCGGCCGCGCGCGGGGCGTTCATCGTCGCGGCCGATCCCTACCTTTATTTCGCGCGCCTCACGCAGCTGTGGAAGGCGCATCATGCGCGGCCCGAGGCCGACCGCATCCATCCCTCCGCGGTGATCCATCCCGAGGCCGTGGTGGACGCCACGGCGCGCATCGGCGCCTTGTGCGTGGTGGAGCGGGGCGCGCGCATCGGCGCCGGCACGGTCCTCAAGTCGCGCGTGACGATCAGCGAAGACTGCGTGGTCGGCGAGCGCTGCCTGCTGCACCCGGGTGTGGTGATCGGCGCCGACGGCTTCGGCCTGGCGCCGCACGAGGGCGCCTGGGTCAAGATCGAGCAGCTGGGCGCGGTGCGCATCGGCAACGATGTCGAAATCGGCGCCAACACCTGCATCGACCGCGGCGCGCTCGACGACACCGTCATCGAGGACGGCGTCAAGCTCGACAACCTGATCCAGATCGGCCACAACGTGCGTGTCGGCAAGCACACCGCCATGGCCGGCTGCGTCGGCGTGGCGGGCAGCGCCACCATCGGCGCGCACTGCACCTTCGGCGGCGGTGCGATCGTGCTCGGCCATCTCACGGTGGCCGACGGGGTGCACGTGTCCGCGGCCACCGTGGTGACCCGCTCGATCCGCAAGGCCGGCCAGTACACCGGCATGTTCCCCATCGACGACAATGCGAACTGGGAAAAGAACGCGGCAACGCTCAAGCAGTTGCACAGCCTGCGCGAACGACTCAAGGCGCTCGAAAAGGCCCCTCAGAAAAAGTGAAGACGATGCAGGAACAGAAAATCATGACGACGACGACGCTCGATATCCATCAAATCCTCAAGCTGCTGCCCCACCGCTACCCGTTCCTGCTGGTGGATCGCGTGCTGGACATGGAAAAGGGCAAGCGCATCACGGCGCTCAAGAACGTGACGATGAACGAGCCGTTCTTCAACGGCCACTTCCCGCACCGTCCGGTGATGCCGGGCGTGCTCATGCTCGAAGCCATGGCGCAGGCGGCCGCGCTGCTGTCGTTCCATTCGCTGGACATCGTGCCTGACGACAACACGGTCTACTACTTCGCGGCGATCGACGGCGCGCGCTTCAAGCGCCCCGTGGAGCCGGGCGACCAGCTCACGCTCGAAGTCGAGATCGAGCGCATGAAGGCCGGCATCTCCAAGTTCAAGGGCCGCGCGCTGGTGGGCAGCGAACTGGCCTGCGAGGCCACGCTGATGTGCGCGATGCGCCAGATCAACTGATCCTGCGGCGGTTACGACAAGGCATGACGCAGGTTCATCCCACAGCGCTCGTCGACCCGAAGGCACAGCTGGACGCCTCCGTTTCGGTCGGGCCCTACACCGTGATCGGTCCGCACGTGCGGGTCGGCGCCGGCACGACCATCGGTGCGCATTGCGTGATCGAAGGGCGCACCACCATCGGCCGCGACAACCGGATCTTTCAGTTTTCCTCGCTCGGCGCCATTCCGCAGGACAAGAAATACGCGGGTGAGCCCACCGAGCTGGTCATCGGCGACCGCAACGTCATCCGCGAGTTCTGCACCTTCAACCTCGGCGTGCCCGGGGCGGGGGGCGTGACGACCGTGGGCAACGACAACTGGATCATGGCGTACACGCACATTGCGCATGACTGCCATGTCGACAACCACACCACGCTGGCCAACAACACCACGCTGGCCGGCCACGTGCACCTGGCCGACTGGGTCACGATCGGCGGGCTGACGGGCATCCACCAGTTCGTCTCGGTCGGCGCGCATGCCATGGTCGGCTTTGCCAGCGCCGTGTCGCAGGACGTGCCTCCCTTCATGCTGGTCGACGGCAATCCGCTGGCGGTGCGCGGCTTCAACGTGGTGGGCCTGCGCCGGCGCGATTTTTCGGCGCCCCGCCTGGCCGCGGTCAAGCAGATGCACCGCCTGCTGTACCGGCAGGGCAAGACGCTCGAAGAAGCGCGCGCCGGCATCGCCGCCCTGGCCACCGAAATGCCGGAAGCGGCCGCCGACGTGGCGCTGATGGAGCAGTTCCTGGCCACATCGACTCGCGGCATCGCGCGTTGAAGTAAGCGAGACAGCCGCCATGGGCAAGGACGAACAGCGACGCTTCGCGCTGGTCGCGGGAGAAGCTTCCGGCGACCTGCTCGCAGGCCTTCTTCTCGACGGCCTGCAGGCGCGTTGGCCCTCGCTCCAGACCATGGGCATCGGCGGGCCCCGCATGCTCGCGCACGGGCTGCAGAGCTGGTGGCCGCAGGAAAAGCTTGCGGTGCGCGGCTACATCGAAGTGCTGCGCCACTACGCCGAGATCGCGGGCATCCGCCGGCAGCTCAAGGCGCGGCTGCTGCGCGAATGGCCCGAACTCTTCATCGGCGTCGACGCCCCCGATTTCAACCTCGATCTCGAAGCCGGACTGCGCAGCCGCGGCATGAAGACCGTGCACTTCGTCTGCCCGTCGATCTGGGCCTGGCGCGCCGACCGCATCGAAAAGATCCGGGCCGCGGCCGACCACGTGCTGTGCATCTTTCCATTCGAGCCGGCGCTATTGGCCGAGCAGGGCGTGCAGGGCAGCTACGTCGGCCATCCGCTGGCCAATGTGATTCCGATGGTGCCCGACCGCGCCGGGGCCCGCGCGGCCCTCGGCCTTGCGCCGGATGCGCAGGTCGTGGCCCTGCTGCCGGGCAGCCGCCGTTCGGAAGTGCGCTACCTCGCTGCGCGGTTCTTCGCCGCCGCGGCGCAGATGCTGAAGGCGCGGCCCGCACTCCAGTTCGTCGCCCCCATCCTGCCGGGGCTGCGCGTCGAGGTCGAGGCGCTGCTGCAGGCCAGCGGCGCAGCGGGGCGGGTGCAACTGCTCGATGGCCAGTCGCATGCAGCGCTGGCCGCCTGCGACGCCACCCTGATCGCCAGCGGCACCGCCACGCTCGAGGCGGCGCTGTTCAAGCGGCCGATGGTCATCGCGTACAACATGAATGCGCTGTCATGGCGCCTGATGCAGCGCAAGCAGCTCCAGCCATGGGTCGGCCTGCCCAACATCCTGTCGCGTGAATTCGTGGTGCCCGAGCTGCTGCAGGAGGCCGCCACGCCGCAGGCGCTGGCCGACGCCACGCTCGCCTGGCTCGACGCGCCCGAGAAAACGCAGGCGCTGCAACAAAAATTTTCAGAGCTGCACGTGCAACTGCAGCGCGATACGCCCACACTTTGCGCCGATGCGATCCAGAAAGTTCTTGAAGGCTGAGCAGGCGGCCCTCGTGTGGGACGCGCCGGGCCTCGTTGCGGGCGTCGACGAGGCGGGCCGCGGGCCACTGGCCGGCCCGGTCGTCGCGGCAGCGGTCATCCTGGACGACCAGCGGCCGATCCGCGGCCTGGCCGATTCCAAGACGCTCACGGCCTTGCAGCGCGAACGCCTGAACGACCAGATCCTTGCCAAGGCGCTGTGCTGCTCGGTGGCCCAGGCCACGGTCGAGGAAATCGACACCCACAACATCCTGCAGGCCACCATGCTCGCGATGCGCCGCGCGGTCGAGGGCCTGCGCCTGAAGCCCGCCAAGGTGCTGGTCGACGGCAACCGCCTGCCCACGCTCGACGTGCTGGCCGAGGCCATCGTCAAGGGCGACGCGCGGATCAAGGCGATTTCCGCCGCCTCGATCCTGGCCAAGGTCCATCGCGACCGGCTGTGCGAGCAACTGCACCTGGAGTTTCCGCACTACGGCTTTGCCGGCCACAAGGGCTACGGCACGCCGGAGCACCTGGAGGCGCTGCAGCGCCATGGCGCGTGCATTCATCACCGCAGGTCGTTCAGCCCGGTGGCCGCGGCGCTGGCGCGCACCGCGGAGGGCGCCGCGGCGCTCGTGCTCGAGGCCTCGATGCAGGTTCCGGCCGAATTTCCGGCGGCCGAGACCGTGCACCTCGACCTGCGCACCGCGCCCTGAGCCGAAGCATGACCAGTCCCACCGGCGCGAACCACATCAGTTCGCGCGACAACCCCCTGCTCAAGGAGCTGCGCAAGCTGGCCCAGGACCCGGGCGCCTACCGCCGGCTGGGCCGGGTCTGGCTCGAAGGCGACCATCTCTGCCGGGCGGCGCTTGCGCGCGGCATCCGGCCTGCGGTCGCCGTTTTTTCGGAGTCATTCTGGCCGTCGGCGCCCGCCGAATGGGCGAGTTCTGCTATCAAAACGGTAGTTGTGGACGACGATCTGCTGCGGGCCGTCAGCGGCCTGGAGTCGCCTGCGCCAATGGGCTTCGTGCTCGATCTGCCGGCGCGGCCGGAACTGCTTCCCGATGCGCCCAGCGTGGTGCTCGACCGCCTGCAGGACGCCGGCAACGCCGGTTCCATCCTGCGCAGCGCGGCGGCTTTCGGGTTCAAGCAGGTGATCGCGCTCAAGGGCACGGCCGCCCTGTGGGCGCCGAAGGTGCTGCGTGCCGGCATGGGCGCGCATTTCGGGCTGCGGCTGATCGAAGGCGTGGAGGCCGATGCGCTCGACGAGCTGAAGGTGCCGCTGGTGGCCACCAGCTCCCACCGGGGCGACTGGCTCCATGAGGCGAGGCTGCCGCACCCCTGCGCATGGCTGCTGGGGCACGAAGGGCAGGGCGTTTCAGCGGCGCTGGAAGCCCGCGCCAGCCATCACATCCGGATTGCGCAGCCGGGCGGCGAGGAGTCGCTGAACGTGGCGGCTGCGGCGGCGATCTGCCTGCACGCGAGCGGCGCGGCGGCGCTTGTCCAGGCGGCTTCCTGATCCTCGAATGCCGCATAGGCATGAGGCGCGAATGTTTTCCGGCCCCGAGGCCCGAGAGGGCGATGCCGCCGGGCTACAATCGGGGGCTTACTCGCAATAGCGTCGCCCGGCCGCCTTTAACGCCAAAATCCCCTTAAGCAGCAGTCCGCAGGCAACGCGCCTGGGGCTCCGGGCGACCGTAACCATCCGGAGAACCCAGTGCTTTTGTCTCTCAAGGGAAGTTTCCCGCCCGCCATCCTGGCGCTCGCAGACGGCACGGTCTTTCAAGGCAATTCGATCGGAGCCGCCGGCTCCACGACCGGCGAAGTGGTGTTCAACACCGCCATGACCGGTTACCAGGAAATCCTCACCGACCCGAGTTACTGCCAGCAGATCGTGACGCTCACGTATCCGCACATCGGCAACTACGGCGTCAACGGGGAAGACATCGAAGCCGACAAGATCCATGCCGCGGGCCTGATCATCAAGGACCTGCCCCTCGTCGCCTCCAACTTCCGCAAGACCGCCACGCTGAGCGAATACCTCGTGGCCGGCAAGACGGTGGCCATCGCGAACATCGACACCCGCAAGCTCACGCGCCACCTGCGCACCCACGGCGCGCAGAACGGCTGCATCCTGGGCCTGGCCGCGGGCGAGGCCGTGACGCAGGCGCTGATCGACAAGGCCATTGCCGCCGCCAAGGCCGCGCCCAGCATGGCCGGGCTCGACCTCGCCAAGGTGGTGTCGGTCACGCAGACCTACGAATGGACCGAGACCGAATGGAAGCTGGGCGCGGGCTACGGCGTGCAGATCACGCCCAAGTTCCACGTGGTGGCCTTCGACTACGGCGTCAAGAAGAACATCCTGCGCATGATCGCGCAGCGCGGCGCCCGCATCACCGTGGTGCCGGCGCAGACGCCCGCGGCCGACGTGCTCAAGCTCAAGCCCGACGGCATCTTCCTGGCCAACGGCCCGGGCGACCCGGAGCCCTGCGACTACGCCATCAGCGCGGTCAAGGAACTGATCGAGACCGGCATTCCCACCTTCGGCATCTGCCTGGGCCACCAGATCATGGCGCTGGCCTCGGGCGCAAAGACCTTCAAGATGAAGTTCGGCCACCATGGCGCGAACCATCCGGTGAAGGACCTGGACGACGGCCGCGTGAGCATCACCAGCCAGAACCACGGCTTCGCGGTCGACGAGAAGTCGCTGCCCGCCAACCTGCGCGCGACCCACATCAGCCTGTTCGACAACACGCTGCAGGGCCTTGCGCGCACCGACAAGCCGGCGTTCTGCTTCCAGGGCCACCCGGAAGCCTCGCCCGGCCCCCACGACATCGGCTACCTGTTCGACCGCTTCACCGCGCTCATGGAGCAGGCACGTGGCTGATGCACCCGCGGTGCTCGACGTCTCGGTCATCGCCGCATTGCGCGATGCCGAGGGCAAGATCTATGTGCTGCGCGGCCTCAAGGTCATGCTGGCGCAGGACCTTGCCGCGCTCTACGGCGTCGAGACCCGGGTGCTGTTGCAGGCCATGCGCCGCAACCTCGATCGTTTTCCGGCGGACTTCGCCTTCACCCTCGAGAACCACGACCTCGAGGCTTTGAGATCACAGCTTGTGATCTCAAAACCCGAGAAGCCCGGCTCCGGCGGCGCGCGCTACCGCAGCGTGGCCTTCACCGAGCAGGGCGTGGCCATGCTGTCGAGCGTGCTGCGCAGCGAACGCGCGGTGGCCGTCAACATCGAGATCATGCGGACCTTCGTCAAGCTGCGCAGCATGCTGTCGGAGCATGCCGATCTCAAGCGCAAGCTGAATGCGCTGGAACAGCGATACGACCAGAACTTTCGCGATGTATTCAACGCGATCCATCAATTGATGGATGAGCCGAAGCCGGGCGCCTACAGCGGCCGCGGCATCGGTTTCACCAAGGACAAATAAGATGCCCAAGCGCTCAGACCTCCAATCCATTCTCATCATCGGCGCCGGCCCGATCATCATCGGCCAGGCCTGCGAGTTCGACTACTCCGGCGTGCAGGCTTGCAAGGCACTGCGCGAGGAGGGCTACAAGGTCATCCTGATCAACAGCAACCCCGCGACGATCATGACCGACCCGGCCACGGCCGACGTGACCTATATCGAGCCGATCACCTGGCAGACGGTCGAGAAGATCATCGCCAAGGAACGCCCCGACGCGATCCTGCCGACCATGGGCGGCCAGACGGCGCTGAACTGCGCGCTCGACCTCTGGCGCCACGGCGTGCTCGACAAGTACACCGGCGCGGCCACCAACAAGCCGGTCGAGCTGATCGGCGCCACGCCCGAAGCCATCGACAAGGCCGAGGACCGCCTGAAGTTCAAGGACGCGATGACCAAGATCGGCCTCGGCTCGGCGCGCTCCGGCATCGCCCACTCGATGGACGAAGCCTGGGCCGTGCAGAAGTCGGTCGGCTTCCCGACGGTGATCCGCCCCAGCTTCACGCTCGGCGGCACCGGCGGCGGCATCGCCTACAACCCGGAAGAGTTCGAGACCATCTGCAAGCGCGGCATCGAAGCCTCGCCGACCAACGAACTGCTGATCGAAGAGTCGCTGCTCGGCTGGAAAGAGTACGAGATGGAAGTCGTGCGCGACAAGGCCGACAACTGCATCATCGTCTGCTCGATCGAGAACCTCGACCCCATGGGCGTGCACACCGGCGACTCGATCACCGTGGCCCCTGCGCAGACGCTCTCCGACAAGGAATACCAGATCCTGCGCAACGCCTCGCTGGCCGTGCTGCGCGAGATCGGCGTCGATACCGGCGGCTCGAACGTGCAGTTCTCGATCAACCCGAAGGACGGCCGCATGGTCGTCATCGAGATGAATCCGCGCGTGTCGCGTTCGTCGGCGCTGGCCTCCAAGGCCACGGGTTTCCCGATCGCCAAGGTCGCGGCCAAGCTGGCCGTGGGCTACACGCTCGACGAGCTGCGCAACGAAATCACGGGCGGCGCCACGCCCGCGTCGTTCGAGCCGTCGATCGACTACGTGGTCACCAAGATCCCGCGCTTCGCTTTCGAGAAATTCCCGCAGGCCGATTCGCGCCTGACCACGCAGATGAAGTCGGTGGGCGAGGTGATGGCCATGGGCCGCACCTTCCAGGAGTCGTTCCAGAAGGCGCTGCGCGGCCTCGAAGTGGGCGTGGACGGCCTCAACGAGAAGACGCAGGACCGCGAAGTGCTCGAGAAGGAACTGGGCGAGCCCGGCCCTGAGCGCATCTGGTACGTGGGCGATGCCTTCGCCATGGGCCTGAGCGTCGATGAAGTGTTCGCGCTGACCAAGATCGACCCCTGGTTCCTGGTGCAGATCGAGGAGATCGTGAAGATCGAGCTCGAGCTCGAAACCAAGTCGCTGGCCGACATCGACCGCGACACGCTGCTCGCGCTCAAGAAGAAGGGCTTCTCGGACCGCCGCCTTGCCAAGCAGCTCAAGACCACCGACACGGCCGTGCGCGAAAAGCGCCGCGCCCTCGGCGTGCGCCCGGTCTACAAGCGGGTGGACACCTGCGCGGCCGAGTTCGCGACCAACACGGCCTACATGTACTCGACCTACGAGGACGAGTGCGAAGCCGATCCCACCGACAAGAAGAAGATCATGGTGCTCGGCGGCGGCCCCAACCGCATCGGCCAAGGCATCGAGTTCGACTACTGCTGCGTGCATGCCGCGCTCGCGATGCGCGAGGACGGCTACGAGACCATCATGGTCAACTGCAACCCCGAGACCGTGTCGACCGACTACGACACCTCCGACCGCCTGTACTTCGAGCCGCTCACGCTCGAGGACGTGCTCGAGATCGTCGACAAGGAAAAGCCGCTCGGCGTGATCGTGCAGTACGGCGGCCAGACGCCGCTGAAGCTCGCGCTCGACCTCGAGGCCAACGGCGTGCCGATCATCGGCACCTCGCCCGACATGATCGACGCGGCCGAAGACCGCGAGCGCTTCCAGAAGCTGCTGCACGAGCTGGGCCTGCGCCAGCCGCCGAACGCCACGGCGCGCACCGAGCCCGAGGCGCTCGAAAAGGCCGCGGCGCTGGGCTATCCGCTGGTGGTGCGCCCGAGCTACGTGCTCGGCGGCCGCGCGATGGAAATCGTGCACGAGCAGCGCGACCTCGAGCGCTACATGCGCGAGGCGGTGAAGGTCAGCAACGATTCGCCGGTGCTGCTCGACCGCTTCCTCAACGACGCCGTCGAATGCGACGTCGACTGCATCCGCGACGCCGAGGGCCAGACCCT
The DNA here is from genome assembly GCF_001591365.1 of Variovorax paradoxus NBRC 15149. Classification (GTDB taxonomy): domain Bacteria; phylum Pseudomonadota; class Gammaproteobacteria; order Burkholderiales; family Burkholderiaceae_C; genus Variovorax; species Variovorax paradoxus. Next base: position 211,464 of record NZ_BCUT01000008.1, on the reverse strand, counting down.
GATCGGCGGCGTGATGGAGCACATCGAACAGGCCGGCGTGCACTCGGGCGACTCCGCCTGCTCGCTGCCGCCCTACAGCCTGAGCGCCGAAACCATTGCCGAACTGAAGCGCCAGAGCGCCGCGATGGCCGCCGCGCTCAACGTGGTGGGCCTGATGAACGTGCAGTTCGCGATCCAGCAGAAGGACGGCAAGGACGTCATCTACGTGCTCGAAGTGAACCCGCGGGCTTCGCGCACCGTGCCCTACGTGAGCAAGGCCACCGGCATCCAGCTCGCCAAGGTGGCGGCGCGCTGCATGGCCGGCCAGTCGCTCAAGTCGCAGGGCGTGACCAAGGAAGTCACGCCGCCGTACTTCAGCGTGAAGGAAGCCGTGTTCCCGTTCGTCAAGTTCCCTGGCGTGGACACCATCCTCGGCCCCGAGATGAAGTCGACCGGCGAAGTCATGGGCGTGGGCAGGACCTTCGGCGAGGCCTTCGTGAAGTCGCAGCTCGGTGCCGGCACGCTGCTGCCGAAGTCGGGCAAGGTCTTCATCTCGGTGAAGAACAACGACAAGGCGCGCGCCGTTGAAGTGGCGCGCGGCCTGGTCAAGCTGGGCTTCGAGATCATCGCGACCAAGGGCACGGCCGCCGCCATCGGTGCCGCGGGCATTGAATGCGCGACGGTGAACAAGGTGACCGAGGGCCGCCCGCACATCGTGGACATGATCAAGAACAACGAGATTGCGCTGGTCATCAACACGGTGGAAGAGCGCCGCAACGCGATCAACGATTCGCGCCAGATCCGCACCTCGGCGCTGCTGGCCCGCGTGACCACCTTCACCACGATCTTCGGCGCCGAAGCCGCGGTCGAGGGCATGGGCTTCATGGACGAGCTCGGCGTGATCTCGGTGCAGGAGATGCACGCGCAGCTGGCTGCCGCCTGAGCGTGGCCATGGAAACGCAGCTCGTCGAACTGGATCTGAGCGACTGGCGCGCGGCCACGCCCAACGAGGCGTGGATCGCGCAGCTGGAAGCGGGCAAGGTGCTGTATTTTCCGCGCCTGGGTTTCGAGCTGCTGCCCGAAGAGCGCAGCCTGCTGACGCCCAGCCTGCTGTCGCCCGACGTGCGCAACATCAGCCTCGATGCCAACGGCAAGCTCAAGGGCGCCGTCGGCGACGAGGCGGTGCAGCGCACGGCGGCGGCGATGGTAGGGCGGTTTCGCGCGCAGGCGCAGCAGCTGATCCACGGCCTGCTGCCGCACTACACGCCGGCCCTGCGCCTGGCGCCGACCAGCTACCGGCCGGCACAGGTCGAGACGCGCGTGCAGTCCTGGCGCGCCGACGACCGGCGCCTGCATGTCGATGCCTTCCCGTCGCGGCCCAACTACGGCGAGCGCATCCTGCGCGTCTTCACCAACGTCAACCCCGAGGGTGCACCGCGCGTGTGGCGCGTGGGCGAGCCTTTCGAGGACATCGCCAGGCGCTTCCTGCCGCGTGCCAAGCCCTATGTGCGCTGGCAGGCCAGGCTGCTGCAGGCGCTGCACGTGACCAAGTCGTTTCGCAGCGAATACGACCACCTGATGCTGCAGCTGCACGACGGCATGAAGTCGGACATGGCCTACCAGGAGAATTCGCCGCAGGAGAAGGCCGAATTTCCGCCGGGGTCGGTGTGGGTGTGCTTCTCGGACCAGACCTCGCACGCCGTCATGGCGGGCCAGTACATGCTCGAGCAGACCCTTCATCTGCCCGCGTCGAAGCAATACAATCCGGATTCGAGCCCGCTCGCCATCCTGAGCCGGCTGACCGGACGCACACTCGTCTGATCCTGTCCCCCAATCGACCGCCGAACGGCAGCGTTCGGCGGTTTCGCTTTATGGAGAACCAAACATGGCCACCATTCCAATTACCAAGCGCGGTGCCGAGAAGCTGCGCGCCGAGCTGCATCAGCTCAAGACCGTGGACCGCCCCTGGGTCATCAATGCGATCTCCGAAGCCCGCGCACAGGGCGACCTGAGCGAGAACGCCGAATACGAAGTCGCCAAGGACCGCCAGGGCTTCATCGAGGGCCGCATCCAGGAAGTCGAGGGCAAGCTTTCGGCCGCCCAGATCATCGACCCGGCCGAGCTCGACGCCGGCGGCAAGGTGGTGTTCGGCTCCACGGTGGAACTCGAGGAAGAAGAATCGGGCGAGGCCGTCAAGTACCAGATCGTCGGAGAGGACGAGGCCGACTTGAAGCTGGGCCTGATCAACATCTCCAGCCCGATCGCGCGCGCGCTCATCGGCAAGGAAGAGGGCGACACCGCCGAGGTGCAGGCGCCCGGCGGCCTCAAGCGCTACGAGATCGTGGCCGTGCGCTACATCTGACAGGCAGGATGAAAGACCGCCTCGCGCTGCTGCTGGCCGCCTTCTGGTGGGGCAGCCTCACGACGATCGGTTTCATTGTGGTGCCGATGCTCTTCGCGCGGCTCGGCAACCCCGCGGTGGCCGGCAATTTTGCGGGCCAGCTGTTCGAGGCGCAGAGCTGGATAGCAATTGGCTGCGGCCTGCTGCTTTTGGTTCACTTCCGCACGAAGATGGACCAGCGCATCGACAGCGCCTCGATGGCCGCCATCTTCCTGATCCTGGGTGCGCTGCTGCTCGCGCTGCTGCAGCAATATGCCGTGGCGCCGCGCATCCTCGCGCGCGACAACCTCAAGCTGTGGCATGCCGTGGGAAGCGGCATGTACGTGGTCCAGTGGCTCTGTGCCGGCGCGCTGCTGTGGCGCATGGGCGGCCGGGCGCCTGCTGCGACCTGAGCGCCGGCGGCGGCAGGACAACGACTTGCGCCCTCCCTGCCGCCATCCCGTTCATTCCTTCCAGAACCTGGCGACCCAGTTCGCCGGCCGGATGTAGCGGAAAGCCCGGTTGCGCCGGCCCGCCAGTGCGTCGGGCGGATTGCATTCGCCGTGGAACACCATGATGCGCGCGCCCTCGGGCACGAAGGGCTCTTCCCAGTAGTTGGCCGGCCACATCGGAATGCCGTGGTACTTGAAGCTCGGGCACCAGGCCGCGGGCCAGTAGCCCAGCTTGCCTTGCTTGTGCAGCATGGCGGACAGGTACGTCTGCTCGTTGCGGTACTCGGCCTGGACCTTGTCCATGTTGGCGCGGAAATACGCCAGGATGTCGGCATGGGCGCCCAGCTCGAAACGGTAGACCGATGAGTTCCCCGTGATCCGCTGGCGCCGCCAGGGGCGCGCGTAGTCGTGGATGATCAGGAATTCGCCGGGGTATTCGAAGAAGGCATCGAGGCTGCCGACGACGACCACGTCCACATCCAGGAACAGGGCGGTGCCGCGCAGGCCGTGCAGGTCTTTTTCGAAGGTGGTGAGCTTCTTCCACGCGCCGTCGCGCTGGCCGGGCGCCAGCTGCAGGTTGAGCGGCGGGATCGGCAGGCAGGTCACTTCGGGGCGGATGCCGGTGCCGTCGTCCGTCAGGCACACGAACTTGAAGTCGCCGCTGAGATTGCGGCGCACCATCGCGTAGAGGCGGTTGACGTATTCGGGGCCGTATTTCGTGCCCCACTTCATGCAGAGAATGTGGCGCTGTGCGCCTTGCGCTGGCGCCAAGTTCAGTCTGCCTGGTTGCGTTTCTTGGCCGAGAGCGGCCGCTTGGCCTTGGCGCGCTTGATGGTGCCGCCGGGCGTGAGGCGCTGGTTGCCGAGCACGCGCAGGGTCTTGATCTCGGGCCGCTGGCCGCCGCGCTTGCTGTACTTCAGCACCTTGATGTCGCGCGGGCCGGGCATGCGGTCTTCATCGACCACGCGCTCCTTCTCGGGCTTGGGGCGCCACAGCACCAGCAGCTTGCCGATGTGCTGGATGGGCGCGGCGCCGAGCTCGTCGGCGAGCTCTTGCAGCATGGCATCGCGGGCCAGGCGGTCGTCGGAGAAGACGCGGATCTTGATCAGGCCGTGGGCCTTGAGCGCCGCGTCGGCCTCTTTCTTCACGGCAGGGGTGAGCCCGTCTCCACCGACCATGACGATCGGATCCAGGTGGTGAGCTTCGGCGCGGTGCACCTTGCGCTCGGCAGGGGTAAGTTGAATGGCGGGCATCCCCGTATTATCGACGCGTTACAAAGACCTCCATGAGCACCAAAGCCAAAAGCAAAAAAGTCAACAAAGCCTGGCTGCACGACCACATCAACGACCCGTATGTGAAACTGGCCACGCGCGAGGGATACCGCGCACGCGCCGCCTACAAGCTCAAGGAAATCGACGAATCGCTCGGCCTGGTCCGGCCGGGCCAGCTGGTGGTCGACCTGGGTTCCACGCCGGGGGCCTGGAGCCAGTACCTGCGCCGGCGCATGTCGCCCGAGGGCGCCGCGGCCGGGGAGCTGAACGGCACCATCATTGCGCTGGACATCCTGCCGATGGAGCCGATCGAGGGCGTGACCTTCCTGCAGGGCGATTTCCGCGAGACGGAACTGCTCGAGCAGGTGCTGGGCGTGCTGGCCGGCCGGAAGGCCGACCTGGTGGTTTCCGACATGGCACCCAACCTGTCGGGCATCCATTCGGCCGATGCGGCCCGCGTGGCGCACCTGATCGAGCTTGCCATCGACTTTGCCCAGCACCACCTGAAGCCCGAGGGGGCCCTGGTGGCCAAGCTCTTCCATGGCAGCGGCTATGACGAGCTGGTGAAGCTGTTCAAGGCGAACTTCCGCACCGTGAAGCCCTTCAAACCCAAGGCCTCGCGCGACAAATCGTCGGAAACCTTCCTTGTCGGCATGGGTCTGAAGGCTCAGGAAACGCTTTGATACCTTGACGCTGGGGCCCGCAAAGCGTGCCCATGGGGCGCAAACCCTTGTCCGGCTATGGCTGCTTTAGGGAAATGCCCGCTTTTCGCAGCTTGAAAAGCCTAAAATGGGGCGCAATTGCGTATCCATAGCGCGTTCTTTTCACAATCTTGTCACGCGCTTTCGACTGGAGCTTCGTTTGAACAATCAGTGGTTTTCCAAAGTTGCCGTATGGCTCGTCATTGCCATGGTGTTGTTCACTGTGTTCAAGCAGTTCGACACCCGCGGCGGCGTCGGCTCAGGGACGGTGAGCTATTCGGAGTTCCTGGATCAGGTCCGAAACAACCAGATCAAGAGCGCCGTCATTCCTGAAGGTGCCGGCGGCGGAGAAATCGTGGCCGTCACCAACGAGGATCGCAAGATCCGCACGACCGCCACCGTGCTCGACCGCGGCCTGGTGGGCGACCTGATCGACCACAACGTCAAGTTCGACGTCAAGCCGCGCGAAGAGGGCTCGCTCCTCATGACGCTCTTGGTGAGCTGGGGCCCGATGCTGCTCCTGATCGGGGTCTGGATCTACTTCATGCGGCAGATGCAGGGCGGCGGCAAGGGCGGGGCGTTCAGCTTCGGCAAGAGCAAGGCCCGCATGATGGACGAGAACAACAACACGGTCACTTTTGCCGACGTCGCGGGCTGCGACGAGGCCAAGGAAGAAGTCCGCGAGGTGGTCGATTTCCTGAAGGACCCGCAGCGCTTCCAGAAGCTCGGCGGCCGCATTCCGCGCGGCCTGCTGCTGGTCGGCCCTCCGGGCACCGGCAAGACCTTGCTGGCCAAGTCGATTGCAGGTGAAGCCAAGGTGCCGTTCTTCTCGATCTCGGGTTCGGACTTCGTCGAAATGTTCGTCGGCGTGGGCGCGGCCCGCGTGCGCGACATGTTCGAGAACGCCAAGAAGAACGCGCCCTGCATCATCTTCATCGACGAAATCGATGCGGTGGGCCGCCAGCGCGGTGCCGGCCTGGGTGGCGGCAACGACGAGCGCGAGCAAACGCTGAACCAGATGCTGGTGGAGATGGACGGCTTCGAAACCAACCTGGGCGTGATCGTGGTGGCTGCCACCAACCGCCCGGACATCCTGGACGCCGCGCTGCTGCGCCCGGGCCGTTTCGACCGCCAGGTGTACGTGACGCTGCCCGACATCCGCGGCCGCGAGCAGATCCTGGGCGTTCACATGCGCAAGGTGCCGCTGGGCCAGGACGTGAACCCGAGCGTCATTGCGCGCGGCACGCCCGGCATGTCCGGCGCCGACCTGGCCAACCTCTGCAACGAAGCCGCGCTGATGGCTGCACGCCGCAATGCGCGCGTGGTCGAGATGCAGGACTTCGAGAAGGCCAAGGACAAGATCTTCATGGGCCCCGAGCGCAAGAGCATGGTCATGCCCGAGGAAGAGCGCCGCAACACGGCCTACCACGAGTCCGGCCACGCGCTCATCGGCAAGCTGCTGCCCAAGTGCGATCCGGTCCACAAGGTCACCATCATCCCGCGTGGCCGGGCCCTGGGCGTGACCATGAGCCTGCCGGCGCAGGACCGCTACAGCTATGACCGCGAGTACATGCTGAACCAGATCAGCATGCTGTTCGGCGGCCGCATCGCCGAAGAAGTGTTCATGCACCAGATGACCACCGGCGCCAGCAACGACTTCGAGCGCGCGACCTCCATCGCCCGCGACATGGTCACGCGCTACGGCATGACCGACGCGCTGGGACCGATGGTCTATGCCGAGAACGAAGGCGAAGTGTTCCTCGGCCGCTCGGTCACCAAGACCACCAACATGAGCGAGCAGACCATGGAAAAGGTCGACGCCGAAGTGCGCCGCATCATCGACGAGCAGTACGCCCTGGCGCGCCGCCTGATCGAGGAAAACAGCGACAAGATGCACGTCATGGCCAAGGCCCTGCTCGAATGGGAAACCATCGACACGGAACAGCTCGACGACATCATGGCCGGCCGCGCACCGCGTCCGCCCAAGGACTGGACGCCGCGCATTCCGCCGTCGGGCAGTGGCGGCAGCGGCGGCACGCCGGCAGTCAATCCGGATCCGGCACCCACAGTGGCCTGAAGTGAATCCGGTGTTCAACACCAACGGGGCCATGGGCCCCGTTTTCGATGATGAAGGTGCCGCATGACGATGGCCCCCGCGGCGGTCTGGCAGGCCGGCCGTTTTGCAATCGATCTCGCGCAGCCGCGCGTGATGGGCATCGTCAACGTCACCCCCGATTCCTTCTCCGACGGCGGCGCGCATGCCTCCACCGAGGCCGCGCTGCGGCATTGCGAGCAGTTGCTGAAGGAGGGCGCGGACATCCTCGACATCGGCGGCGAATCGACCCGCCCCGGCAGTCCGGCCGTGCCGCTCGATGCCGAACTGGCGCGCGTGCTGCCGGTGGTCCGGGAAGCGGTCAAGCTCGATGTGCCGCTGTCCATCGACACCTACAAGCCGGAAGTGATGTGCGCGGTGCTCGAACTGGGCGCCGACATCGTCAACGACGTCTGGGCGTTGCGCCGGCCCGGTGCGCGCGAGGCGGTGGCGGCGCATCCCTCGTGCGGCGTCTGCCTGATGCACATGCATCGGGATCCGCAGACCATGCAGACCGCACCCATGCAGGGCGACGTGGTGCCCCAGGTGCTGTCGTTCTGGGCGGAGCAGGTGGCGCAGCTTCGCGCGCTGAAGGTCGATGCCTCGCGCATCACGCTGGACCCGGGCATCGGGTTCGGCAAGACCGTGGCGCAGAATTTTGCGCTGCTGGCGCGCCAGCGCGAACTGCTCGAAGCGGGCTGTCCGCTGCTGCTGGGCTGGTCGCGCAAGTCGTCGATCGGCACGGTCAGCGGCATTCCGGCGGCCGCCGAGCGCCTGGTGCCCAGCGTGACGGCGGCGGTGCTGGCTGTGGACCGCGGCGCGGCCATCGTGCGGGTGCACGACGTGCGCGACACCGTGGCGGCCATCGCCGTGTGGCGCGCCATGAAGGCCGAAGAGACACATCCATAACAAAACCCGAGAACAAGAACGAATCCATGACCCGCAAATACTTTGGCACCGACGGCATCCGCGGCACGGTCGGCCAGTCGCCCATCACGCCCGATTTCGTGCTGCGCCTCGCGCATGCCGTGGGCCGCGTGCTCAAGAAGAGCGAGGCGCGCCCCACGGTGCTGATCGGCAAGGACACGCGCATCTCGGGCTACATGCTCGAGTCTGCGCTGGAGTCGGGTTTCAACTCCGCCGGGGTCGACGTGGTGCTGCTGGGGCCGCTGCCGACGCCCGGCGTCGCCTACCTGACCCGCGCCCAGCGCGCGAGCCTGGGCGTGGTGATCAGCGCCAGCCACAACGCCTATCCGGACAACGGCATCAAGTTCTTCAGCGCGCAGGGAACCAAGCTCGACGATGCGTGGGAGCTTGCGGTGGAGGCCGCGCTCGAGGAGGCCCCCGTGTGGGTCGATTCCGCCAACCTCGGCAAGGCACGCCGCCTCAATGATGCGCCGGGCCGCTACATCGAGTTCTGCAAGAGCACCTTCGCCAACGACCTGACGCTGCGCGGCATGAAGCTCGTGGTCGATGCGGCGCATGGCGCGGCCTACCAGGTGGCGCCGAACGTGTTCCACGAACTGGGCGCCGAGGTCAGCAGCATCGGCTGCGCACCCGACGGCCTCAACATCAACAAGGGCTTCGGCGCGACCCATCCGGCCGCGCTGGTCGAGGCCGTCACGGCGCAGAAGGCCGACTACGGCATCGCGCTCGACGGCGATGCTGACCGCCTGCAACTGGTCGACGCCAGCGGGCGGCTGTTCAATGGCGACGAGCTGCTCTACCTCATGGTGGCGGAGCGCATCGCGCGCGGCGACAAGCCGGCGGGCGTGGTCGGCACGCTCATGACCAACAAGGCGATCGAGGTGGCGCTGCGCGGGCAGGGCATCGAGCTGGTGCGCGCCAAGGTGGGCGACCGCTATGTGCTCGAGGAACTCGAAAAGCGCGGCTGGCTCCTGGGCGGCGAGGGCTCGGGCCACCTGCTGGCGCTCGACCGCCACACCACCGGGGACGGCATCGTGAGCGCGCTGCAGGTGCTGCAGGCCTGCGTGCGCAGCGGCAAGACGGTGGCGCAGCTGCTCGCGGAGATCACGCTGTTTCCGCAGGTGCTGATCAATGTCCGCCTGACGCCGGGACAGGACTGGAAGAACAACGATGCGCTGGCCGGCGAAACGCGCCGCATCGAAGCCGAGCTCGGCGACAGCGGCCGTGTGCTGATCCGTGCGAGCGGCACCGAACCGCTGGTGCGCGTGATGGTCGAGGCGCGCGATGCGAAGCAGGCGCAGTCTTGCGCGCAGCGGCTTGCCGCCACCCTGGAACCTGCACGGTGACGATGGTCGAGGTCGTGCTGGCGGACTACCGCAACGCCGCGCATGCGGCCGCGCTGGTTCGCCTGCTCGACGCCTACGCACGCGATCCCGCGGGCGGCGGCACGCCGCTCGAAGCGGGTGTGCTGGCCGAGCTGCCTGCGGCGCTGGCCGCGAGGCCGCAAGCCTTCAGCGTGCTCGCGTACGACGGGCCAACGCCCGTGGGCCTGGTCAACTGCATCGAAGGCTTCTCGACCTTCGCCTGCAAGCCGCTGGTCAATGTGCACGACGTGGTCGTGCTGCCCAGCCATCGCGGCCGGCGCATCGCGCAGCGCATGCTTGCGCGGGTGGAGCAGGAGGCCCGCGCGCGCGGCGCCTGCAAGCTCACGCTCGAGGTGCTGTCGGGCAATGCGCCGGCGCTGCGCAGCTATGAACGCGAGGGCTTCGCCGGCTATCAGCTCGATCCGGCGTTCGGGCACGCCGTCTTTTTGCAGAAGAAGCTCTGAAAGAGAAAAGGGCCGTGGCGCATGGATCGCCGTCGGCCCTCACCCCAACCCTCTCCCCACGGGGAGAGGGGAGCAAGACAGATCAGAAGCGCGTGACGGGCATGTCGGCATCGCCCTTGTTCGGCGCGTACTTGCCCAGCTCCCACTTGGCGATCGCGTTGCGGTGCACTTCGTCCGGGCCGTCCGCGAAGCGCAGCGTGCGCGCGCCGGCATAGGCGTAGGCGAGCGGGAAGTCATCGGACATGCCGCCGCCGCCGTGGACCTGCATGGCCCAGTCGATCACCTGGCAGGCCATGCTGGGCGCGACCACCTTGATCATCGCGATCTCGTTCTTGGCCACCTTGTTGCCGGCCACGTCCATCAGCCATGCGGCCTTGAGCGTGAGCAGGCGCGCCATGTCGATCTTGCAGCGCGCTTCGGCGATGCGCTCCTGCGTGACGGTCTGCGAGGCGACGGTCTTGCCGAAGGCCACGCGCGAGGAGGCGCGCTTGCACATCAGCTCGAGCGCGCGCTCGGCCAGGCCGATCAGGCGCATGCAGTGATGGATGCGTCCGGGGCCGAGGCGGCCCTGGGCAATTTCGAAGCCGCGGCCTTCGCCGAGCAGCATGTTGTCGGCCGGCACGCGCACGTTCTCGAAGTACATCTCGACGTGGCCGTGCGGCGCGTCGTCGTAGCCCATCACGTTGAGCGGCCGCACGATGCGGATGCCCTTGGCGTCGGCCGGCACGATGATCATGCTCTGCTGCGAATGCCGCGGCGCGTCGGGGTCGCTCTTGCCCATGGTGATGAAGACGGCGCAGCGCGGATCGGCAGCGCCCGAGATCCACCACTTGCGGCCGTTGATGACGTACTCGTCGCCCTGGCGCTCGATGCGGGTCGAGATGTTGGTGGCATCGCTCGATGCCACGTCGGGTTCGGTCATGGCGAAGGCCGAGCGGATCTGGCCTTCGAGCAGCGGCTTGAGCCAGCGCGCCTTGATGGCTTCGGAGCCGTAGCGGGCGATGGTCTCCATGTTGCCGGTGTCCGGCGCCGAGCAGTTGAAGGCTTCCGAGGCCCATGGCACGCGGCCCATGATCTCGGCCAGCGGCGCGTATTCCTGGTTGGTGAGGCCGGCGCCTTCGTAGCCGGAGGCGGCCGCGCTGTCGACCGGCAGGAACAGGTTCCACAGGCCCTGGGCCTTGGCCTTTTCCTTGAGCTTCTCGACGGTCTTGAGCGCGGTCCAGCGTTTGCCCGCGGCCGTGTTGGCGGCCAGCTCGGCGGAATACTCGGCTTCGGCCGGATAGATGTGCGCGTCCATGAATGCGCTCACGCGCTTCTGGAGTTCCTTGGTTTTTGCCGAGTATTCGAAGTCCATCGTCTGTCTCCTGGTGGGGTGTGGGGGCGGTTATGCCTTTTGGGCAAACTGCCAGGCCATTTCGGCCATGGGGCGCGCGCCGCGGGCCGAAGCCACGGCCTGCTCGCTCGATGCGGTGCCTGCCTCGACCCGCTTGGCAATGCCTTGCAGGATCGCGGCCATGCGGAACAGGTTGTAGGCCTGGTAGAAATTCCAGTCGGGCGCCAGCGCCTCGGGCGTGGTGATGCGCGTGCGCTCGCAGTAGCGGCGGATGTATTCGCTCTCGGTGGGAATGCCCAGCGCCGCGACATCCACGCCGCCGATGCCGCGGCCCGTGGTGGGGGGCATGTGCCAGGACATGCAGTGGTAGCTGAAGTCCGCCAGCGGATGGCCCAGCGTGGAGAGCTCCCAGTCGAGCACCGCGATGATCCGCGGCTCCGTGGCATGGAACATCACGTTGTCCAGGCGGTAGTCGCCATGGACGATCGAAACCTTGGTCTCGTCGCGCGCGCTCGCCGGCATATGGGCGGGAAGCCAGTCGATCAGGCGCTCCATGGCCTCGATCGGCTGCGACAGTTCGCCGGCGCCATCGGCCGAGGCCTTGTACTGCTTGCTCCAGCGGCCGATCTGGCGCTCGAAGTAGTTGCCGGGCTTGCCGTAGTCCGCGAGGCCGCGCTCGGCGAACTTCACGGTGTGCAGCGCCGCGATGACGCGGTTCATCTCGTCGTAGATGGCAGCGCGCTCTGCATTGCCCATGCCGGGCAGGGCCTGGTCCCACAGCACGCGGCCCTGCATGAATTCCATCACGTAGAAGGCGCGGCCGATCACGGCTTCGTCCTCGCACAGGCAATGCATGCGCGGCACGGGCACGCCGGTGCCGGCCAGGCCGCTCATGACCTTGAATTCACGCTCCACCGCATGGGCCGAGGGCAGCAGCTTGGCAACCGGGCCGGGCTTGGCACGCATCACGTAGCTCTGCGTGGGCGTGACGAGCTTGTAGGTCGGGTTCGATTGCCCGCCCTTGAACATCTCGACCGTCAGCGGTCCCTGGAAGCCGTCGAGGTTCTTCGCCAGCCACGCTGCGAGCGCCTCGACGTCGAAGGCATGCTGCTGCGAGACCGCACGGGTGCCGATGAAGTTGGAGAAGTCCTGGCTCATGTCAATGATCTGCTTCCGAGACGCGCATCAATGCTGCGCGGTCCAATACGACCAGGCCGCCCGGCTCGATGCGGATGGTGCCCTCGCGTTCCATGGTCTTGAGTTCCTGGTTGACGCGCTGGCGCGAGGCGCCGAGCAACTGGGCGAGTTCTTCCTGCGCAAGCTGCAGGCCGATGCGCATCTGGCTGCCGTCTTCCAGGTTGGGCACGCCGTAGCTGCGCACCAGGTGGATCAGCTGCTTGGCCAGGCGTGCACGCAAGGGCAGGGTGTTGAGGTCTTCCACCAGCCCGAACAGCGTGCGGATGCGGCGCGCCTGCAGCCGCATCAGCGCTTCGTACAGCTCCACGTGCGCAGCCAGGATCTTCTGGAAGTCGGCCCGCGCGACGCACAGGATGGTGGTGTCTCCATGCGCATAGGCATCGTGCGTGCGCCGGTCCCCGTCGAACATCGCCACGTCGCCGAACCAGATGCCCGGCTCCACGTAGGTCAGCGTCACCTGCTTGCCCGAGACGGCCGTCGAGCTGACGCGCACCGCGCCCTTGGCGCAGGCGATCCAGTGGTCGGGAGGGTCGCCGCGGGCAGCGATCAGGTCGCCGTCCTTGAAGCGTTTGACGAAAGCACATCGGAGGATGTCGTGCCGTAGCGATGGAGAAAGAGAAGAAAACCAGCGACCACTGTTGATCGCTTCACGTTCTTCGATGGTAAGAATGGGGTCGTCCATTGGTCTGTCCTGTCGGCGACTGAAAAACTGAGGGGTGTCGCAGGAGCGACGGCGTGCCGCTACTCGTAGTGCGGTGGTTTCTTCTCGATGAACGCGGCAATGCCGACGCCCGCATTCGGGTGGTGCAGGTTGCGAACGAAATGGTCGCGCTCCTGCGAGAGCTGCGACGCGAAGGTGGCGCCGGGCGCTTCGCTCAGCAGCTCCTTGATGCTGGCCAGCGAATTGGGCGCGCGTGCATTGAGCCGGGCCGCCAGCGCCAGGGCGCTTGCAAGCGCCTGGCCGTGCTCGCTCAGTTCATTGACCAGCCCGAGCGCATGCAGCCGCGGCGCGCCGATGCGCTCGCCGCACATCAGCCACTCGCTGGCCAGCTGGCGCGGCAATGCACGCGCAAGCTGCCAGCTCAGGCCGCCGTCGGGCGAGAGCGCCACGTTGCTGTACGACGCCGCAAAGACCGCGTCGCGTGCGGCCACCACGAAATCGCAGGCCAGTGCCAGCGAGAAGCCGGCGCCTGCGGCCGCGCCTTCGACCGCCGCGATGATGGGCTTGGGAAAGGCGCGGATCGAGTCGATCCAGTTGTGCAGGCCCTCGATGCTTTCGGCCTGCACCGAAGGATCGCGCTGGCGGTTGTCGGACAGCCGCTGCAGCGAGCCGCCGGCGCAGAACCATGCGCCTTCGCCCACGATGACGACGCTGCGGATCTCATCGCTGCTCTCGGCGCCGTTGAGCGCCTCGATGCCCGCGGCGTAGATCTCGGGGCCCAGGGCGTTGCGCTGGGTCGGGTTGGCGATCGTCAGCACCATGGTGCGTCCCTCGCTGGTGCTCTTCAGTTCGGCGGTCATCGCTGTGATGCTTTCGTTTTTTGGTGTTGGTCTGCTTATTCTTCTTCGTGCAGCAGGCTCAGGCCGATCGCGCCGCGGCGGCGCAGCCAGGGGCTCGGGCGGTAGCGCGGATCGCCGTAGACGGTCTGCAGGTTGAACAGCACTTCGAGCATGTTGGTCGGACCGTACAGGTTGCCCATGGCGAGCGGGCCGCGCGGATAGCCCAGGCCCAGCTGCACCGCGGTTTCGAGGTCGGCCGGCGAGCAGACGCGCTGCTGGCACATGTCGGCGGCAATGTTCACGATGGTGCCGATCACGCGCTGCGTCACGAAGCCGCCGCTGTCGCGGATCACGCTCACCGCCTTTGCATCGCGCGCGAAGAGCGCATGCGCCGCATCGCGGATGTCGCGCCACGTGGCGGGGTTGGTGGCGAGCACGCGGCGCTTGGTGGCGGCATCGTCGATCAGCATGTCGATGCCCATCGTGCGCGTGGCGTCCAGCCGCTCGACCGCGGCCACCGTGGTCACGTCGAAGCCCAGCGGGGCCACCAGGATCAGCGACGTGGGCGCCGCCGTGGCGCCGCTGTCGATCTGCGCGCCCAGTGCGTTCACCAGCCGCAGCAGCTCGGCCCGGCGCGCAGCGCGCGGCGAAACCCAGACCGAGGGCATCGCCGCCACCACCGGCACCGCCGGCTCGGCGGGCTGCTGCATCACGCCGTCGTTGTAGCGGTAGAAGCCTTCATTGGTCTTGCGGCCCAGCACGCCGGCCGCCAGCCGCTGGGCGGTGATCACGCTCGGACGGAAGCGCGGCTCCTCGTAGTACTGGTGGTAGATCGATTCCATCACCGGATGCGACACATCGAGCGCGGTCAGGTCCATCAGCTCGAAGGGGCCCAGGCGAAAGCCGGCCTGCTCCTTCAGGATGCGGTCGATGGTGGCGAAATCGGCCACGCCTTCGCCGACGATGCGCAGTGCTTCCGTGCCGTAGCCGCGGCCCGCGTGGTTGACGATGAAGCCCGGCGTGTCCTGCGCCTGCACGGCGCTGTGGCCCATCTGCACCGCATAGCCCGCGAGCTGCTTGCAGACCTCGGCCGAAGTCTTGAAGCCGGCCACCACCTCGACCACCTTCATCAGCGGCACCGGGTTGAAGAAGTGAAAGCCCGCCACGCGCTCCGGATGCGCGAGCCCGGCCGCGATGGCCGTGACCGACAGCGACGAGGTGTTGGTGGCCAGCGTGGCCGTGGGCGCGACCACTGTTTCGAGTTCGCGGAACAGCTTGCGCTTGACTTCGAGGTCTTCGACCACCGCTTCGATCACCAGGTCGCACTGGGCCAGCGCCCCGACCGAGTCGACCGCCTTCACGCGGGCGATTTGCGCATCGCGCGCCGCGGCGTCGATCTTGCCCTTCTCGTGCAGCTTGTTCCATTGGGCCGCGAGGGCTTCGCGCCCGCGTTCGGCGGCACCTGCAAAACTGTCGAGCAGCAGCACTTCGCTGCCCGCCTGGGCCGCGATCTGTGCGATGCCTCGGCCCATGGCGCCGGCGCCGACGACGCCGATCCGGGTGTAGTTGACTGTCATTGGAAAAGATATTCGCTGGTTGGTGGGTGTCCGGGGGCCGCCTGCAGGCACCGGGCCCGGAGTTTGCGCAGCCTTCGATTTTGCAGCCATCGGCCGCAGGGGCATGCCGGGTTTTACGCGGGGCCGCCGCGCGGTCAGGCCGGCCGGCGGCTGCGGTCGATGGCCACGCTCAGGCCGATGGCTGCGAGCAGCAGGGCAAAACCAGCCCAGTTCATCCACGCCACCGCGTCGTTGGCAAGCAGCCATCCACCCAGTCCGGCACCCACCGCCTGGCCGACATAGATGCCGGAACTGTTCAGCGCCACCGAGCCCGGCGCAAGCGTGGGTGCCAGGCCGACCAGCCGCGCCTGCTGCGCCGAATTGGTCGCGAAGCAGCCCAGCCCCCAGGGCACGAGCACCGCCGCCAGCCACGGCAGCGTGCCGGCCCATGGCCAAAGGAAGAGGCTCAGCGCGATCAGCGAACTCGTCAGCAGCACCATGCGGCCCGCGCCTACGCGGTCGATGAACCGGCTCACGAGCATGTTGCCCGCAAGGCCGAACACGCCGAACAGCGCCCACATCAGGCTCAGCATGGTGGGGTCCGCGCCGAAGTCCCGCTTCAGGATCGGTCCGAAATAGCTGAACAGCACGAACTGGCCAGCCCCCTGCAGCGCCGTGACCGAGACGATGCCCATCAGCACCGGGCTGCGCAGCACGCGCGCCCAGGCGGCCGCCGTCAGCGCCGCGGGGCGGATGCCCTGCGGCAGGGTCAGCCAGATCGATGCCGCACTGGCGATGCTCAGCAGCGCGATCGCCCCGAAAGCCACGCGCCAGCCCAGATGGCCGCCCACCAGCGCACCGATGGGCAGCCCGAGCACCGAGGCCAGCGACCAGCCCAGGAAGACGAAGGTCACGGCGCGGCCGCGATGCTCCGGCGGCACCAGCATGCCGGCGCAGGCCGCAGCCTGGGGCGTGAAGATGGCGGGCGCCACCACCGTGAGCATGCGCACCGGCAGCAGGGCACCGAAGCTCGGCATCAGCGCCGCAACGGCATGCCCGGCCGCGTACCAGAGCAGGGTGAGGGCGAGCAGCTGGCGGCGGTCCCAGCCCGCGACCGCTGCCGCCAGCAGCGGCGCTCCCAGGCACATCACGACCGCGGCCACCGTGATCAGCTGGCCCGCTGTTGCCACAGAGACAGACAGCGACGCGCTGATTTCATTGAGCGTGCCGGGCACCACCATCACGCCCGTGCCGATCACGAAATTGCCGGCCAGCAAGGCCCACAGTGCGCCCCGGGGCGCGGCCCGGCGGCTCATGGATTCACCGGCGAACCTGCAGCGCGCCGGGGTTCACGATGTTGGTGGGGTTGCCCTTGATGAAGCTCACGACATTGTCGAAAGCCTGGCCGAAGTAGCTTTCGTAGCTGTCCTGCTCGACATAGCCGATGTGCGGCGTGCAGATGCAGTTCTCCAGCCGCAGCAGCGCATGGCCCTGCAGCGGCGGCTCGCTCTCGAACACGTCGACCGCCGCCAGTCCGGGCCGGCCGCGGTTGAGCGCAGCAAGCAGCGCATCGGCCTCGACCAGTTCGGCGCGCGAGGTGTTGACGAAGAGCGCGGTCGGCTTCATGCGCGAAAGATCCTCGAGCTTGACCAGGCCGGTGGTTTCCTCGTTGAGCCGCAGATGCACCGACAGCACGTCGGCCGCGGCGAAGAACTCGTGGCGGTTCTGCGCCACCTGGAAGCCGTCGGAGCGTGCCTTGGCACAGCTTGCCTCGCGCCCCCAGATCACCACCTGCATGCCGAAGGCCTGCCCGTAGCGCGCCACCAGCTGGCCGATGCGACCGTAGCCCCAGATGCAGAGCGTCTTGCCCTTGAGCACCGAGCCCAGCCCGAAATTGGGCGGCATGGAGGCCGACTTGAGCCCCGATTGCTGCCAGGCCCCGTGCTTGAGGTTGCTGATGTACTGCGGCAGGCGGCGCATGGCCGCCATGATCAGCGCCCAGGTCAGCTCGGCAGGCGCCTGCGGCGAGCCCGTGCCCTCGGCCACCGCCACGCCGCGCTCCGTGCAGGCCGTGACATCGATATGGCCGCCCACGCGTCCGGTCTGCGAAATGAGCTTGAGCTTGGGGAGCTTTTCGATCAGCTGGCGAGAGATGTGGGTGCGTTCGCGGATCAGCACGATCACGTCGGCATCCTTCAGCCGCACCGAGAGCTGCCCGATGCCCTTGACCGTGTTGGTGTAGACCTTGGCTGCATACGCGTCCAGCTTGGCGGCGCAGCGCAGCTTGCGCACAGCGTCCTGGTAATCGTCGAGGATCACAATGTTCATGGCGTGCCATTGTGCCTCGCAGCATTGGCATGGCGCGCGCGTGAACGTTTGGATACCCACCCCGGGTAGCGGTCACCGGGGGTTGCACGGGTTCAGTGCAGCTGGGTGGAGCGGGGCGCGGGGCTGATGGTTTCCATCGCCTCGAGTGCCGCCAGCCGGTCGAGCTCGGCGCAGACGTCGGCCATGCGGCCCGAAATCACCATGCGGTTGGTGCTGCGTTTGTCGCCTTGGCGGCCGTCGACCACCCGAATGACGCGCAGCGGCCGCACGGGCGCCGGCGCTGCGCTGGGCGCTGCCGCCTGCGCGCGGGCCGTGCAGGCCGGCCGGACCGCGACGTAGCGCAACCCGGCGGATGTGCCGGCGGTGTCGCGGCGGGCCGGGCGGCGCGCCGGCAGCAGCCGGCTTGCAAGCGATTGCAGCGGCATCCACAAATCAGCGATGGCGAGGAGGGCGATTCCCATGTGAACTCCAAAAAAGTCTGAGGTTGAACACAGGCAGGATTTCTTTGAATGGACGCAACAGGGTGATGGCGACAAAGCGCCATACGCCCGCCACCTGTTGCGGCCGGATGGGGTGCAGGCCGCGCGGCCTACATCAGCATGGTGTTGCGGATGAGGCCCACCGCCAGGCCTTCGATCTCGAAGGGCTCGCCGGGCTGGACCACGATGGTCGGGTAGTCGGGGTTTTCGGCATGCAGCTCGATGACCTGCTTGTTGCGCTTGAGGCGCTTGACCGTGACTTCGTCGCCGAGGCGTGCCACCACGATCTGGCCGTTGCGCGCCTCCTTGGTGGCCTGGACCGCGAGCAGGTCGCCGTCCATGATGCCGGCATCGCGCATGGACATGCCGCGCACCTTGAGCAGGTAGTCGGGCTGGCGCTGGAACAGCGTGTTCTCGACGTAATAGGTCTGGTCGACGTGTTCCTGCGCGAGGATCGGCGAGCCCGCTGCCACGCGGCCGATGAGCGGCAGCGCGAGCTGCGACATGCCGGGCAGCGAGAGCGAGAACTGGCCGCCTTCGCGGTGGCGCGTCTCGTTGAGCGAACGCAGCGCGTCGCCCTTGAGCCGGATGCCGCGCGAAGTGCCGCTGACAAGTTCGATCACGCCCTTGCGGGCCAGCGCCTGCAGGTGCTCCTCGGCGGCATTGGCCGACTTGAAACCCAGCTCATTGGCGATTTCGGCCCGCGTGGGCGGCGCGCCGGTACGGGCGATGGCGCTCTGGATCAAGTCCAGGATCTGCTGCTGGCGGGCGGTAAGCTTCACGGCGAACTGCATATGTGTTCCTTGCGGCACTGGCTGAATATCCAGTACCTGTATTTTTAACCAGTTTTTAAAAGTTGGCAACCCATGGTTAATTCCCTTTCCTCCGGCCTGCGGCGCATCGTGGTCCTGGGCACCGGCGGCACCATCGCAGGCCGGGCCGCGAGCGGTGCCGACAACATCGGCTACACCGCCGGAGAGGTGGGTGTGGCGGACCTGCTCGGCGGCATCGAGGCGCCCGCAGGCGTGGCGCTCGTGGCGGAGCAGGTGGCGCAACTCGACAGCAAGGACATGGCTTTCGACGTCTGGCTGCAACTCGCCAGGCGCTGCGCCTTCTGGCTGGCCGAGGCCGACGTGGCGGGCGTGGTGATCACGCACGGCACCGACACCATCGAGGAAACGGCTTTCTTCCTCCAGGTGGTGCTTGCGGCCGGCAAGCCCGTGGTGCTGACCTGCGCCATGCGCCCGGCCAGTTCGCTTTCGCCCGACGGTCCGCAGAACCTGCGCGATGCCATCGCCGTGGCGGCCACGCCGGCGGCGCACGGCGTGACGGTGGTCTGCGCGGGTGCCATCCACGGCGCGCTCGATGTGCAGAAGGTGCACACCTACCGCCCCGACGCTTTTTCATCGGGCGATGCCGGGCCGGTCGGTTATGTGGAAGAGGGTGCAGTGCGGCGCCTGCGCGACTGGCCGCAGGCGGGCGGGGCCTCGAAGATTCCCGAAGCGAAGGCGGGGGCAACCGTGCGCTGGCCGCGCGTGGAGATCGTCACCAGCCATGCGGGCGCAAGCGGCGCGCTCGTCGACCTGCTGCTGCAGGAGCGGGCATCGGGCGTTGCCGAGCCGGTTCGCGGGCTGGTCGTGGCCGCGACCGGCAATGGCACGGTGCACCATGCGCTGGAGGCGGCGGCGCTGCGGGCTCAGGATGCCGGCGTGGCGGTGCTGCGTGCGACCCGCTGCGCAGACGGACGCATCCTGCCGAAGCCTGGCGATCCGCTGCGGGACGCCGGCGCGCTGACGCCCGTCAAGGCGCGTATCGCGCTGATGCTGGAACTGATGGAAACGGCGGCCGCCTGAACGGCAGCCGCGCGCAGCCGACGAGATTCAGCTGCTGAGGGCCGCGAGTGCGCGCTGCTTGATCTCTTCGACGCTGCCCACGCCCTGGATGGCGCGGTACTTCGGCGCCGAGGCCGGATCGGCCTTGGCCCAGGCCGAGTAGTAGTCGACCAGCGGGCGCGTCTGCTGGCTGTAGACCTCGAGCCGCTTGCGCACGGTTTCTTCCTCGTCGTCCTTGCGCTGGATCAGGTCTTCGCCCGTGATGTCGTCCTTGCCCTCGACCTTGGGCGGATTGAACTTGACGTGGTAGGTACGGCCCGACGCAGGATGCGAGCGGCGGCCGCTCATGCGTTCGATGATGTCGCTGAACGGCACGTCGATTTCGAGCACGTAGTCGAGCTTGACGCCGGCCGCCTTCATGGCGTCGGCCTGCGGAATGGTGCGCGGGAAGCCGTCGAACAGGAAACCGCCAGCGCAATCGGGTTGCGCGATGCGTTCCTTCACAAGGTTGATGATCAGGTCGTCGCTCACGAGCCCGCCGGACTCCATGACGGCCTTGGCCTGCTGTCCGAGCGGCGTGCCGGCCTTGACGGCGGCGCGCAGCATGTCGCCGGTCGAAATTTGAGGGATGCCGTATTTCTGGCAGATGAAGGCTGCTTGCGTGCCTTTGCCCGCCCCGGGCGCGCCCAGCAAAATTAGTCTCATGGTGTCCTCGGAGGGTTCTTCGATCTTGTGTCGCGCCAAGCGTCAGCCCGGGAGCGGGGCAAGGCGGAATTGCGTCGAGGATAGCATGCGAGAGCGTGATGAATTTCCGCTGCCGCCCTCGCAGCAGCGCACTTTTTCAGCGCGCCGGATCGGCGGCGAAGACCGCGCGCACGCGCTCGAGGTCTGCGGGAGTATCGACGCCGGGCCCCGGCGCGACATGGCTGACGTGCACCGCAATGCGATGCCCGTGCCACAGCGCGCGCAGCTGCTCGAGCGCTTCGGTGGCCTCGACGGGCGCAGGCGTCAGCGAAGGAAAGCTGCGCACGAAGCCGGCGCGGTAGCCGTAGATGCCGATATGCCGCAGCGGTGCCGGTGCGGGCAGCACGGAAGGCGGCGCCCCGTTGGCGGAACCGTCGCGCCACCACGGAATGGGCGCACGGCTGAAGTACAGCGCGTTGCCCTGCGCATCGAGCACCGCCTTCACCACGTTCGGGTTCAGGAAGTCGTCGAGCGAGTCGATCTCGTGGGCCGCCGTGCTCATGGCGGCTTCCGGGTGGGCGGCCAGCGCGGAGGCCACGGCGTCGATGAGCGCAGGGTCGATCAGCGGCTCGTCGCCCTGGACGTTGACGACGATGTCGCTGCCGTCCAGCCCCAGTTGCTCGCAGGCTTCGGCCAGGCGGTCGGAGCCGCTCGGGTGGTCCTGGCGGGTCAGGATGGCTTCCACGCCATGCCTTGCGCAGGCCTCGACGATGGCTGCGTCGTCGCCCGCCACCACCACGCGCGCGGCGCCGGATTGGCTGGCACGCCGGGCCACGCGCACCACCATGGGCAGGCCGGCGATGTCGGCCAGCGGCTTGTTGGGCAGCCGCGTCGAAGCCAGCCGGGCCGGCACCAGGACGGTGAAGCTCACAGCCCCAGCTCTTCGTCGGACAGCGTGCGGGCCTCGTTCTCGAGCAGCACGGGGATGCCGTCGCGCACCGGATAGGCCAGGCGTGCGCTGCGCGAGCAGAGCTCCTGCTTCTCCGGGTTCCAGGTCAGCGGGCCCTTGGTGACGGGGCAGACGAGCAGTTCAAGCAGCTTGGTATCCATCGAGCGATGATAGCTTTGCGTCGAGCGCCGCGAAGAATTCCGGCGAGGGTGCGAAGTCCAGCGGCACTGCCAGCGCGTCGGGGGCCCTGGGCCACAGCTTGACGGCATCTTTTTCGGTGCAGACGAGGCGCTGCCCGGTGCCGGCGGGGCGCTGCCAGCCCTCGAAATCGTAGTGGTCCGGCAGGGCGATCGTCCCGGCAAGCGTCAGCCCGCGCGCCCGCAGCATGCCGAAGAACGCTTCGGGCCGCGCAATGGCCGCCAGCGCGATCAGCGGTTCGCCGGCGAGGGCCTCGAGCGGCGTGCGTTTGCCGTCGCTTGCCACGGCGTTTTGTGCAAGCGCACGGGTGGCGGTGTAGCCGCCCTTGAAGGCGGGACGTTCCCCGCTGTGGAGCACCAGGTCGCACGGGCGCGGCCAGCGCTCGCGCAGCGGACCCGCGGGCAGCCGCCAGCCGTTGCCCACGCCGCGGTCGTCGAACACGCAGATCTCGATGTCGCGCGCCAGCGCCAGGTGCTGCAGGCCGTCGTCGCTCACGATGACCTGCGTGGCCGGGTGCCCCGCGAGCAGCGCGCGCGCGGCCTCGATGCGGCGCCGCGCCACGAACACCGGTGCGCCGGTGGCGCGGCGAATCAGCAGCGGTTCATCGCCGACATCATGGGCGTTGCTCTCGGCGAGTACTTCGCGGCAGTCGCCGGTGCGGCGGCCGTAGCCGCGCGACACCACGCCAACCTGTAGCCCGCGGGCCTGCAGGTGCCGCACGACCGCCATCACGACCGGCGTCTTGCCCGCGCCGCCGGCAACCACGTTGCCGACCACGATCACCGGCACCGGGACGCGTTCGGTCCTGTGCCATCCCATCCGGTAGAACCAGCGCCGCAGCCCGAAAAGCGCCGCGTAGAGCAGCGACAGGGGCCACAGCAGGCAGGCCAGCGCGCCGCGATGCAGCCAGGCGCGCTGCAGCCGCGAGGCCGGCACAGCGATCGGGCCGGTGGTGCCGATGGTGCTGCGGCCCTGCGACGGCACTCAGTGCCCTGCTTGCTGCGCCGACGACTGGGCTGCGAACGTGATCTGCACCAGGCCCACGCGGCGAGCGGCTTCCATCACCGTGATCACGGCCTGGTGCGGGCTGCTGGCGTCGGCGCTGATGATGACCACGCTGTCCTTGCCGCCCGTGGCGGCCGCGCCCAGTGCGGCGGCCACGGTGTCCACGTTGCGGTCGGCCACGGGCTTCTTGTTGATCGAGTAGCGGCCGTCGGCGGAGACCGCCACGATCACTTCCTTGGGATAGTCGCGCTGCGAATCGACGTCGGCCGTCGGCAGCCGAAGCTGCATTTCGGTGAACTTGCTGTAGGTGGTCGACAGCATCAGGAAGATCAGGATGACCAGCAGCACGTCGATGAACGGGATCAGGTTGATCTCCGGCTCGTCGCGCGCACCGTGGCGAAACTGCATGCGGCCGCGGCTCATGGCAAGCCTCCGCGAGGCGGCGTGGCGCAGGCAGTTGCAAGCGATGCGAAGCCCATCATTTGCGCAATGCGTTCAAATGGCGCGCGAAGCGCTCGCCCGACAGTTCGAGGTTCAGCAGGTATTCGTCGACCCGGCTGCGGAAATAGCGCCAGAAGATCAGCGTCGGAATGGCCACGATCAGGCCGAAAGCCGTGTTGTACAGCGCAATCGAAATGCCGTGCGCCAACTGCGCGGGGTTCCCGGAGCCCACCGCGCCGCTGCCGGGCGACTGCGAGCCGAAGATCTCGATCATGCCGATGACCGTGCCCAGCAGGCCGAGCAGCGGTGCCGCCGATGCAATGGTGGCCAGCGCCGGCAGGTAGCGTTCCAGCTTGTGCGCCACGGTGCGGCCCGAGGCCTCCATGGCGGCGCGCAGGTCGTCCTCGGTGCAGCGCGGATTGGCGTTGAGCGCCCGCAGGCCGGCGGCCAGCACCTGGCCGAGCATCGAATTGCGTTCGAGCTTGGTCACCACGTCGGGCCCCGGCACGGAACCGTGCGACACGGTGATGGCTTCGTCGAGCAGCTTGGGCGGCAGGACCCTCACGGTCTTGAGGCTTGTGAAACGTTCGATAACCAAGGCGAGCGCAATGATCGAACAGGCGAGCAATGGCCAAATCGGCCAGCCCGCGGCAACTATGATGGAAAACAAGGAATCCTCCGGCCCCGTAGACTGCAAATGCGCGGCGATTATCCACCGAGGCCACCATCGCCACGCGGCTTGTTTGCATGTCAGCGAAGACGCACAGATTCTGTGGATAACTTTGTGATTAACCCGCTGCGCAAGTTGTCCGGACCCGCATGGGACGGGCCTCCCGCTAGATCGATTGAATTTTGAGCAGTTCTTTTTCCAATGAAATCAACAGCTTGCACGACAAACCGTGCACCTGTTCCGTGCCCGGACCGCGGCACCAAGGCGGGGCAACCCACTGTGGAAGAGTGGCCGCCGGCCGCGCGGGTGTCCTGTGAACCTGCGTGACTCGAATCCAACGCCGGGCCCGCGGATCTGGGCCGTCGGCGCACTGTGCCGGGCGGTGGCCGACGCGCTCGATGCGCGCTTCAACCCGGTCGCGGTGCGCGGCGAGATTTCCGGCTTCTCGCGCGCGTCGAGCGGACATTGTTACTTCGCGCTCAAGGATTCGTCCGGCCAGCTGCGCTGCGCGATGTTCCGGCGCGCAGCGGGCCTGCTCGATTTTTCGCCGCGCGACGGCGACCAGGTCGAAGTGCGCGGGCGGCTCGCGGTGTACGAGCCGCGCGGCGACCTGCAACTGGTGGTCGAAAGCCTGCAGCGCGCCGGGCAGGGCGCGCTGTTCGAGCAATTCCTGCAGCGCAAGGCGCGGCTCGAGGCCGAAGGGCTCTTCGATCCGGAGCGCAAGCGGGCGCTGCCGGTCATGCCGCGCTCGGTCGGCCTCGTCACCTCGCTCGGCGCCGCGGCGCTGCACGACGTGGTCACGGCGCTGCGGCGCCGCGTGCCGCACATTCCCGTGGTGCTGGCGCCGGCGGCGGTGCAGGGCGCCAACGCGCCGGCGGAACTCGTGCGCGCGCTGCAATCGCTGTACGCACTGGAACCGGCCGTCGACGTGATCCTGCTGGTGCGCGGCGGCGGCTCCATCGAGGATCTCTGGGCGTTCAATGATGAAGCCCTGGCGCGCACCATCGTCCAAAGCCCGGTTCCGCTGATCTGCGGCGTCGGCCACGAAACCGACTTCACCATCGCCGACTTCTGCGCCGACCTGCGCGCGCCCACGCCCACGGCCGCGGCGGAGCTCGTCAGCGCGCCCCAGGCGATGTGGCTCGGTGCGATCGATCTGCTGGATGAACGGCTCGACAGCGCACTGGGTGCGCGCCTCGATGTACTGGGGCAGCGCCTCGACCAGGCGGCAGCGCGCCTGGGCCGGCCCTCCGGGCTCGTGGCGCGCCAGCAGCTGCGGCTCGCGCATCATTCGCAGCGGCTGCGCTATGCGCTGCTGTCCAGGGCCGAGCGCCTGGCCCAGGTGCCGCGCGCGATTGCTGCCGATTTTCCGCTCAGGCTCGAGCGCGCGATGGCGCAGCGGCGCGAGCGGCTGGAACGCGTCGCCCTGCGCCTGCGGCTGCTCGATCCTGCGCTGGTGCTCCAGCGCGGCTATGCCTGGCTCACCGATCCCGACGGCCGCGCGATCGTCAGCGCCAAGAAGCTGAGCCCTGGCGATGCCGTGGTCGCGCGGCTCGCCGATGGTTCGGTCGACCTGGCCGTCGTGCCCGGCAAAACGGGAACGCGTCCGACGCCGGGCGCGTAATTCCTTTCTAGAATCCTTTATTCCCCACAACCAACCCACGAGAAAAAACCATGGAACATGTGCTCCCACCCCTGCCATACGCCCTCGACGCGCTGGCACCCGAGTACTCGAAGGAGACCCTCGAGTACCACTACGGCAAGCACCACAATGCCTACGTGGTGAACCTCAACAACCTGCAAAAGGGCACTGAGTTCGAGTCGATGCCTCTTGAGGACATCATCAGGAAGTCCAGCGGTGGCATCTACAACAACGCCGCCCAGATCTGGAACCACACCTTCTTCTGGAGCTGCATGAAGCCCCAGGGCGGCGGTGCTCCCACGGGCGCGCTGGCCAAGGCCATCGATGCCAAGTGGGGCAACTACGACGCCTTCAAGGAAGCCTTCGTGAAGTCGGCCGTGGGCAACTTCGGCTCGGGCTGGACCTGGCTGGTGAAGAAGGCCGACGGCTCGCTGGACATCGTGAACATGGGCGCCGCGGGCACGCCGCTGACCACCGGCGACACCCCGGTGCTGACGGTGGACGTCTGGGAGCACGCCTACTACATCGACTACCGCAACTTGCGCCCGAAGTTCGTCGAGACCTTCCTGGCCAAGCTGGTGAACTGGGACTTCGCGGCCAAGAACTTCGGCTGAGGAGCCGGGTCCTCCCAATGAGAAAGCCGACCCTCGGGTCGGCTTTTTCGTGGGCCGGAGGCAGGCGGGCGCTCAGCGCTTCGAAGCGGCGAACAGCTCGCCGCCGAGCTTGGTGCCCTTCTTGATGTTCTTCTTGGCGAACCAGCCCTGGTTCATCTCGAGCACGAAGCGCACCGGCTCCTCGGAGCAGTGGGAGTTCTCGGTCATGGGCTGCATGTCGGCCAGGTTGACGATGCGGCCATCGTCTGCCACGAAGGCGGCGGTCAGCGGCAGCAGCGTGTTGCGCATCCAGAAGCACTGGGTGGCCGGCTGGTCGAAAACGAAGATCATGCCTTCGGCCTGCGGCATCTCCTTGCGGAACATCAGGCCGATTTCCCGCTGGCGGGGCGTCTGCGCGACTTGCGCATCGATCTTGTACAGGCCAACGGACAACTGCGTGCGTTGCAGATCGGTCTGGGGCTGCTGCTGGGCCTGCGCGGATCCCATCAGGGCAGCGGCAAGCAGGAGCAGGGCGGCAAAACGCTGGAGCATCGGAAGGCTTCCTTCGAGGGCGGGTTCAAGGGCGCGAGGCCAATAAAAAAATGCCCGCTGATGCGGGCATTTGCCGGTGAGCGTGGAAGCTTACACCTTCTTGGCTGCAGCTGCGTGCGCCTTGGCCACGTGGCGAACCTTGTGCTTCTTGACGGCGTGCTTCATCGGCTTTGCCTTGTGAACGGCGGCAGGTGCAGCCGGTGCGGGGGCGGGTGCGGGCGGAGTTTGCGCAAAAGCGCCGGCTGCGAAGAGACCGGCGACGAGGGCTGCGAGCAGCTTGTTCATGAGACATCCTTTGAAATTCGTTGATATGGACCACCTCCCTTCGGAAGGTGAACATTCAACGCGGCAGCCGCTCATGCCGGTTGACAGCAGTTTCGTTGCCGCAAGCGAAAAAAAAGCGCTCCGTGGAGCGCTCTTTCGTACGGCCTGGGCCGGCTTACTGGGGCGTGCCGCCCTGGGTCGACTTGCGCTTGACGCTGCCATCCTTGTTGCGGCGACGCTGGTCGCGGGTGCTGGCGCGCTTTTCGCCAGCTGCTGCAGCCTTGTCGGCACCGAGTGCGCCGCCTTCGGGCGTCTTGGCGATGTCGCCGGCGGGAGCAGCCACTTGGCCTGCGGGCTTGGCTTCCTTCTTGGCTTCAGCGCGGGCTTGCGGCTTGCTGTTGGTGGCGTTCCCTTGCTCGGGCGTGGTGCCGGTGGGGTTCTGGGCGTAGGCGCCAGCGGCGAACAGGCCAGCGATCATGACTGCGAGAATTTTGCTCATTGATGATTCCTCTATCGAGAATTGGTTGGAAACGCCTCCCGGCGAGCAGAAGGTCAGCCACTAACGAGACCATTGTCTCTTAGGTTGACAAACGCCAGCTGATGGGTTGCGTCTAAAATGTACAGCGATTTGTTCGCGGGCTGTACAGCGATTCCCCATCGCTGTCTGAATTCGCAGACAGTCGTCCGAATTACGTCACTCCCGGAGTCATTCCCCCTCATGTCCAGCTACCAGCACATCAAAGTCCCGGCCGAAGGCCAGAAGATCACGGTCAACGCCGACAACTCGCTCAATGTGCCTGATCAGCCGATCATTCCCTTCATCGAAGGCGACGGCACGGGTCTGGACATCACCCCGGTGATGCTCAAGGTGGTGGATGCTGCAGTGGCCAAGGCCTACGGCGGCAAGAAGAAGATCCACTGGATGGAAGTCTATGCCGGCGAAAAGTCGACCAAGGTCTACGGCCCCGACGTGTGGCTGCCCGAGGAAACGCTGCACGCCGTGCGCGACTACGTGGTGTCCATCAAGGGCCCGCTCACCACGCCCGTCGGCGGCGGCATCCGCTCGCTGAACGTTGCGCTGCGCCAGGAACTCGACCTCTACGTCTGCCTGCGCCCCATCCAGTATTTCGAGGGCGTGCCCAGCCCGGTGCGCGAGCCGCACAAGACCAACATGGTCATCTTCCGCGAGAACTCGGAAGACATCTACGCCGGCATCGAGTTCGAAGCCGAAAGCGACAAGGCCAAGAAGCTCATCAAGTTCCTGCAGGACGAACTGGGCGTCAAGAAGATCCGTTTCCCCAACACCTCGGGCATCGGCGTCAAGCCCGTGTCGAAGGAAGGCACCGAGCGCCTCGTGCGCAAGGCGCTGCAGTACGCGGTGGACAATGACAAGCCCAGCGTCACGATCGTGCACAAGGGCAACATCATGAAGTTCACCGAAGGTGGCTTCCGCGACTGGGCCTATGCCCTGGCGGCCAAGGAGTTCGGCGCCGAGCTGATCGACGGCGGCCCCTGGATGAAGTTCAAGAACCCGAAAACGGGCAAGGAAATCACCGTCAAGGACAGCATCGCCGACGCATTCCTGCAGCAGATTCTCCTGCGCCCCGCCGAATACAGCGTGATCGCCACGCTCAACCTGAACGGCGACTACGTGTCCGACGCGCTGGCAGCCCAGGTGGGCGGCATCGGCATTGCCCCGGGCGCGAACCTGAGCGACACCGTCGCCATGTTCGAAGCCACCCACGGCACGGCGCCCAAGTACGCCGGCAAGGACTACGTGAACCCCGGTTCCGAAATCCTCTCGGCCGAGATGATGCTGCGCCACATGGGCTGGACCGAGGCGGCCGACCTGATCATCAGCTCGATGGAAAAGTCGATTGCCAGCAAGAAAGTCACCTACGACTTCGCCCGCCTGATGGACGGCGCCACGCAAGTGAGCTGCTCGGGCTTCGGCCAGGTCATGATCGACCACATGTAATTGCGCGGGCAGCGGCGCCCCGGCGCCGACCAGCCAAGGCCCTCGAGACCGCCCGGTCTCGAGGGCTTTTCTTCATCCGGCACGGCAAGGCGGGGCCAGGTTGAGAAATGGAACACCTTGCGCCAAATACCCATTTTTTTCCGGGCGGGTGCCGCGTAATATTTACGCTGCAGCGCAGGCGAGAGGCAATTTTTTTGCATCGTCTGTGGTGTCGTGCACGACGCAAGCCCCTTGATTTGTCGAATACGCGCCACCAAGTCTTCTTGCGCCGGCACGGTGCTTGCACGCTCTATAGAATCTTTTTTATGGCAACGAGAATTCCCAAGACTCCCAGCACTCCGCCGGCCCAGAAACCGGCCGGGGACGACGGAGATTCGGTCGTTCTGGAGCGGCGGCCGCAGAAAACCGCGCCGCCCCAGATGTACCAGGTCGTCATGCTGAACGACGACTACACGCCCATGGAGTTCGTGATCGTCGTGCTGCAGGAATATTTCAACAAGGATCGCGAAACCGCGACCCAGATCATGCTCAAGATCCATCTCGATGGCCGTGGCGTTTGTGGGGTCTATTCCCGCGACCTGGCGGCCACCAAGGTCAATCAGGTGATGGAGGCCGCGCATCAGGCCGGGCATCCGCTGCAATGCGTCAGCGAGCCCATCGCGTGAACCAGTTGAATTGCGCGCGCTCAAACCCATCTGAGAATTTATTTACAGCAAGGCAAAAGGAAATCACATGATTGCCCAGGAACTGGAAGTCAGCTTGCACATGGCCTTCGTCGAGGCCAGGCAGCAGCGCCACGAGTTCATCACCGTGGAGCATCTGTTGCTCGCTTTGCTGGACAACCCGAGCGCCGCAGAGGTCCTGCGCGCCTGCTCGGCCAACGTCGACGACCTGCGGGCGTCGCTCACCAACTTCATCAAGGACAACACGCCCCAGGTGGCGGGTACCGACGATGTAGACACCCAGCCGACGCTGGGTTTCCAACGCGTGATCCAGCGTGCCATCATGCATGTGCAGTCCACCGGCAACGGCAAGAAGGAAGTCACCGGCGCCAACGTGCTGGTCGCGATCTTCGGCGAGAAGGACTCGCACGCGGTGTACTACCTCCACCAGCAGGGCGTGACCCGCCTGGACGTCGTGAACTTCATTGCCCACGGCATCAAGAAGAGCGATCCGCCCGAGGCCGTCAAGGGCAGCAGCGAATCGCCTTCGGGCGAGGGCGAAGAGGGCGGCGCCGAAAAGAACGAGAAGGCCTCGCCGCTCGAGCAGTTCACGCAGAACCTCAACCAGCTTGCCAAGGACGGCAAGATCGATCCGCTGATCGGCCGCGAATACGAGGTCGAACGCGTCATCCAGATCCTGTGCCGCCGGCGCAAGAACAACCCGCTGCTGGTGGGTGAGGCCGGCGTGGGCAAGACCGCGATCGCCGAGGGCCTGGCCTGGCGCATCACGCAGACCGACGTGCCCGAGATCCTCGCCGAGGCGCAGGTCTACTCGCTCGACATGGGCGCACTGCTGGCCGGCACCAAGTACCGCGGCGATTTCGAGCAGCGCCTGAAGGGCGTGCTCA
The DNA here is from genome assembly GCF_001591365.1 of Variovorax paradoxus NBRC 15149. Classification (GTDB taxonomy): domain Bacteria; phylum Pseudomonadota; class Gammaproteobacteria; order Burkholderiales; family Burkholderiaceae_C; genus Variovorax; species Variovorax paradoxus. The sequence continues at coordinate 181,063 of NZ_BCUT01000008.1, read as the reverse complement.
AGTCGCTCAAGGACAAGCCGAACGCGATCCTGTTCATCGACGAGATCCACACGCTGATCGGTGCGGGCGCGGCCTCGGGCGGCACGCTCGACGCGTCGAACCTGCTGAAGCCGGCGCTCTCGAGCGGCCAGCTCAAGTGCATCGGCGCCACCACCTTCAGCGAATACCGCGGCATCTTCGAGAAGGACGCGGCCCTGTCGCGCCGTTTCCAGAAGGTCGACGTGGTCGAGCCGACGGTGCAGGAAACCGTCGACATCCTGAAGGGCCTGAAGTCGCGCTTCGAAGAGCACCATGGCGTCAAGTACGCGGTGGCGGCCCTGCAGGCTGCGGCCGAGCTGAGCGCCAAGTACATCAACGACCGCCACCTGCCCGACAAGGCGATCGACGTGATCGACGAGGCCGGCGCTGCCCAGCGCATCCTGCCGGCCAACAAGCGCAAGAAGACCATCAGCAAGACCGAGGTCGAGGACATCGTCGCGAAGATCGCGCGCATTCCCCCGGCCAACGTCAGCAACGACGACCGCGGCAAGCTGCAGACCATCGAGCGCGACCTCAAGAGCGTGGTGTTCGGCCAGGACAAGGCGCTCGAGGTGCTGGCTTCGGCCGTCAAGATGGCGCGCTCGGGCCTGGGCCGCGAGGACAAGCCGATCGGCTCGTTCCTGTTCAGCGGCCCCACCGGCGTCGGCAAGACCGAAGCGGCCAAGCAGCTGGCCTACATCATGGGCATCGAGCTCATCCGCTTCGACATGTCCGAATACATGGAGCGCCATGCGGTGAGCCGGCTGATCGGCGCGCCTCCGGGCTACGTCGGGTTCGACCAGGGCGGCCTCCTGACCGAGGCCATCACGAAGAAGCCGCACGCGGTGCTGCTGCTCGACGAAATCGAGAAGGCGCATCCGGACATCTTCAACGTGCTGCTGCAGGTCATGGACCACGGCACCCTGACGGACAACAACGGACGCAAGGCCGACTTCCGCAACGTGATCATCGTGATGACCACCAACGCGGGTGCCGAGACCATGAACAAGGCGACCATCGGCTTCACCAACCCGCGCCAGGCGGGCGACGAGATGACCGACATCAAGCGCCTGTTCACGCCGGAGTTCCGCAACCGCCTGGACGCGATCGTGAGCTTCAAGGCGCTCGACGAGCAGATCATCCTGCGCGTGGTCGACAAGTTCCTGCTGCAGCTGGAAACGCAGCTGGCCGAGAAGAAAGTGGACGTCACGTTCAGCGACGGGCTGCGCAAGCACCTGGCGAAGAAGGGCTTCGATCCGCTGATGGGTGCCCGCCCGATGCAGCGCCTGATCCAGGACACGATCCGCCGTGCACTGGCCGACGAGCTGCTGTTCGGACGCCTGATCGATGGCGGCCGCCTGTCGGTCGACATCGACGACAAGGGCGAAGTGCAGCTGGACATCCAGCCGCTGCCGAAGAAGGAAGGCAAGTCCAAGCCTGAAGCCGAAGAAGCCGCTGCCGGATAAGGCGGACCAGCAAGGCCGGTTCCGCGCTGTTCCTGGCAGTACCCAAAAGGCCGGTAGCATTCGCTGCCGGCTTTTTTTTGGCCGGAATCTATCCGTACGCAGTTTTACTTTGATCCTCCCCGAGCTCAGTCAGGAATGGAAAACCGGCCTCTCACTGGCCTGGAGCGGCTATATCGCCGTGCTGTCGGTCTGGATCGTGATGCAGAAGCGCGCGCCGGTCTCCACCATGAGCTGGATCCTCTCGCTCGCGCTGCTGCCGTTCGCAGGCTTCGTCATCTACTACTTCCTAGGGCCGCAGCGCCTGCGCAAGCAGCGCGTCAAGCGCCTGCGCAGCCGCGCCAGCGCGCACACGCAGGCCGACCTCGCGCGGCTGCGCGATGCGGCGCAGAATGCGCCACCGGCGCTGCAGCAGATGGCGCGGCTGGGCACCGCGGCCTGCGGGCTGCCGGTGTCCAGCGCGACGGGCGTGGCGTTGCTCTCGGGCGGCGCGCGCACCTTCGACGCCATCTTCGACGCGGTGCGCGCGGCGCGCGACCACGTTCACCTCGAGTACTACATCTTCGAGCCTGACAGGATCGGCACCGCGCTGCGCGACCTGCTGGTGGAGCGCGCCGGCCAGGGCGTGTCCGTGCGCCTGCTGCTCGACGCACTGGGTTCCAAGCGCATCGGCCGCAAGTTCATGGCGCCGCTGCATGCCGCGGGCGTGCAGGTTGCGCTCTTCCACGACACGCGCATCGGCCGCCGCCTGCGCCCGGTGACCAACTACCGCACCCACCGCAAGATCGTGGTGTGCGACGGCCGCGTGGGCTTTACCGGCGGCGTCAACATCACCGACGAGGAAGACAAGCGCACCCGGCCCGACGCCTACCATGACGTCCACCTGCGCATCGAGGGCAGCGCGGTGCGCTGGCTGCAGACCACCTTCCTGGAGGACTGGACCTATGCCACCGGCGAAGACCTGCGCGACATCGACCACCTGATGGGCGCCATGCTGCCGCAGGTCGAGGCCGGCGACATTCCCGTGCAGATCGTGACCAGCGGCCCCGACAACATGCTGGAACCCATCCACCGCATGCACGTGGAGGCGATCCATTCGGCGAGCGAGCGGGCCTGGCTCACCACGCCGTACTTCGTGCCCGGCGAGCCCGCCATGATGGCGCTCACCAGCGCGGCGCTGCGCGGCGTGGATGTGCGCCTGCTGGTGCCGCGGCGCAGCGATTCGGCCATTGTGAGCGCGGCCGCGCGCTCCTATTTCGACGAGCTGATTGCGTCGGGAGTCAAGGTCTGGGAATACAAGGCGCGCATGCTGCATTCCAAGACCTTGGTGGTCGACGACCATTGCGCGATGATCGGTACCGCGAATTTCGACAACCGCAGCTTCAGGCTCAATTTCGAAGTGAGCGCGGTGGTCTACGGCCCCGAGCTGGCACGCCCCCTGGCCGCGCAGTTCGAGACCGACCTGCACAGCTCCGGCGCGGTGCGCGCCCACCGGCCGCAGAGTTTCTGGCGCCGCCTCGGCGACGCGCTTGCACGATTGTTTTCCCCCTTGCTCTGAATGAACCACACCTTTCTCTGGCACGACTACGAAACCTTCGGCGCCGTGCCGCGCCGCGACCGGCCATCGCAGTTCGCCGCCATCCGCACCGACGCCGAGCTCAATGAGATCGGCGAGCCGCTGATGATCTATTGCAAGCCGGCGCCCGACTACCTGCCCAGCCCCGAGGCTTGCCTGATCACCGGCATCACGCCGCAGCTCTGCCTGGAGCGCGGCATTCCCGAGCATGCCTTCGCCGCGCAGATCGAGAAGGCCTTCTCGCAGCCCGGCACCATCGGCGTGGGCTACAACACCATCCGCTTCGACGACGAGGTCACGCGCTTCCTGTTCTGGCGCAACCTGATCGACCCGTACGCCCGCGAATGGCAGAACGACTGCGGCCGCTGGGACCTGCTGGACGTGGTGCGCCTGACCTACGCGCTGCGGCCCGACGGCATCGAGTGGCCGAAGAAGGAAGACGGCAAGCCCAGCTTCAAGCTCGAGGACCTGGCGCGCGCCAACGGCCTGCTGCACGAAGCGGCGCACGATGCGCTGTCCGACGTGCGCGCCACCATCGCGCTGGCGCGGCTCATTCGCGAGCGCCAGCCCAAGCTCTTCGAATTCGCCTTCGGCCTGCACAAGAAGGACCGCGTCGCCAGCGAGCTCGGCCTGCCGGCCATGCGCGAGACGGCGCGGCCTTTCCTGCACGTGTCGGGCATGTTCCCGGTCGAGCGCGGCTGCCTCGGCGTGATGTGGCCGCTCGCGAGCCATCCGACCAACAAGAACGAACTGATCGCCTGGGACCTGGCCCACGACCCCAGCGAGCTGCGCGACCTCGACGTCGAGACCCTGCGCCTGCGCCTGTTCACGCGCACCGCCGACCTGCCCGAAGGCGTGGTCCGCCTGCCGGTCAAGGGCATCCACCTCAACAAGTCGCCGATGGTGGTCGGCAACCTGCGCACGCTGGCGCCCGCCATGGCCGAGCGCTGGAACGTCGACCTTGACGCGGCGCTGCGCCACGCGGCCATCGCGCGCGACCTGCCCGACATGAGCGCCATCTGGTCGCAGGTGTACGCGCGTCCCAAGGAGGCGGTGCCCGATGTCGATGAAGACCTCTACGGCGGCTTCGTCGGCAACGGCGACCGGCGCCGCCTGAACCAGCTGCGCGCGCTGTCGCCCGAGGAGCTCGCCAAGGATCGCACCGGTTTCGACGACGGGCGGCTCGAGGAAATCCTCTTTCGCTACCGCGCGCGCAACTGGCCCGAGCTGCTCAGCTCGGAAGAGGCCGAACGCTGGGAGGCGCTGCGCGCCGCGCGGCTCTTCAAGGGCGAGGGCGGGGCGCGCACCATCGAGATGCTGTTCAGCGAAGTCGATGCGCTGTCCGAAACCGCGGACGAGCGGGGCGAAGAGATCCTGGGCGCACTCTACGAGTACGCCGAGGCCATCGCGCCCGAAGCCTGAGGCGCTAGGACTTGCGGCTCATCCAGCTGGTGGACTGCGCGCGGCCCGGCAAATGCAGCGTGGCCGTCGCGGCCGGCGTTTCCGCCAGCAGTCGCCCCTTGCGGAACACCTTGAGCCGCGTCGCGCGCAGCCGGATCGCTTCGACCGGGTCGCGCGCCTGCAGCAGCACGAAGCTCGCGTCGCAGCCCGCCTCGAGGCCGTAGCCTTCGAGGTGCATCACGCGCGCGGCGTTCGTGGTCACCGCGTCGAAGCACTGGCGGATGCCGGCCTGGCTGGTCATCTGCGCCACGTGCAGGCCCATGTGCGCCACTTCGAGCATGTCGCCCGATCCCATGCCATACCACGGGTCCATCACGCAGTCGTGGCCGAAGGCGACGTTCACGCCGGCGGCCATCAGCTCGGGCACGCGCGTCATGCCGCGGCGCTTGGGATAGCCGTCGTGGCGGCCCTGCAGCGTGATGTTGATGAGCGGGTTGGAAACCACGCTGACGCCGCTCTGCGCGATCAGCGGCAGCAGCTTGCTCGCGTAGTAGTTGTCCATCGAATGCATCGAGGTGCAGTGCGAGCCGGTCACGCGGCCCTGCATGCCGAGGCGCCAGGTCTCGGCCGACAGGGTTTCGATGTGGCGCGAGAGCGGATCGTCCGACTCGTCGCAGTGCATGTCGACCAGCTTGCCGCGCTCGGCCGCCAGCTCCATCAGCAGCTTCACGCTGGCGGCGCCATCGGCCATGGTGCGCTCGAAATGCGGAATGCCGCCGACCACGTCCACGCCCTTGTCGAGCGCGCGCTTCAGGTTGTCGACGCCGCCCGCCGAGCGCAGCACGCCATCCTGCGGAAAGGCCACGAGCTGCAGGTCGAGGTACGGCGCGACCTTGCGCTTGACCTCGAGCAGCGCATCGACCGCGAGCAGGCTCGGGTCGCTCGTGTCCACATGCGAGCGCACGGCCAGCAGGCCCTTGGCCACCGCCCAGTCGCAATACGCCAGCGCACGCTCGATGAGCGCGTCGGCCGTGAGCAGCGGCTTGAGTTCGCCCCACAGCGCAATGCCTTCGAGCAAGGTGCCGCTCTGGTTGATGCGCGGAAGGCCATAGCTCAGCGTGGCATCCATGTGGAAGTGCGGATCGACGAAATGCGGCGCAACCAGCAGGCCCTGGGCATCGAGCTTGTCGAGCGCCGGCGCGTCGAGCCCGGCGGTGACTTCGGCAATGCGGCCGCCCTGCACGGCGATCGACATGCCCGAGCGGCCGTCGGGGAGGGTGGCGTTGATGACGAGGAGGTCGAGCATCGTGAGGGTCTCCGGAAGCGGGTGCGGGGATTTTCGTTTGCGCGGGCGGTGCTGCGCGGGTGGTCGCGAAGTAAATTCGTTCAGCGCGTGCGCTGCGCCCGATACCGGTACTGCCCCGGCGCCGGCCCCGCCTCGATGGTCACGCGGCGCAGCTTGTCGTCGTGGCCGGAGGCGGCGCGCGCCGTCACCACGATGCCGCGCGGCGTGGCGCGGCAGCCGAGATCGGTCAGGGCGATTTCCGCGTGGTCGTTGTCCAGTTCGGAGATGGCTGCGGTGTGTGCGGCGTTCAGGCGGCCGTTGGCATCGCGCGCCATCCACTGCACGTAGAGAAAGGACTGCGCGTCCTGGCTGGCATGGATCACCCGGTACGTGCCCTGGTGGTCCTTGCCCCAGATGCCGCACAGCTGGACCCAGCTGACCGCATCGGGTGTCTTGAAGCCGTCGTAGCCGTGATCGCTGCCCAGCGCGTGCGCGCCGGCGGCGCACAGCGACAGCGCGGCCGCGAGCAAGGTTGCAGCGCCTGTCTTCGCCATGATCAACGTTCCCCCTTGCGATAGGGCTTCATCAGCGCCTGCGGATAGCTGGCCTTGCGCGCCACCAGCACGAGCGCGAGGATCGAGAGCAGGTACGGCAGCATCAGGTAGATCTGGTAGGGCAGCACGGCATCGCCCGATTGTTGCAGCCGCAGCTGCAGCGCATCGAAGAACGCGAACAGCAGCGCGCCGAGCAGGGCCTTGCCCGGCCGCCATGAGGCGAACACCACCAGCGCCACGCAGATCCAGCCGCGGCCGTTCACCATGTTGAAGAAGAAGGCGTTGAAGGCCGAGAGCGTGAGGAAGGAGCCGGCCACACCCATCAGCGCCGAACCCGCCACAATGGCGCCGGTGCGCGTGGCCGCGACCGACACGCCCTGGCTCTCGGCGGCCTGCGGGTTCTCGCCCACCATGCGCACGGCGAGCCCGAGCGGCGTGCGGTACAGCACCCAGGCAATCGCCGGCACCAGCAGCAGCGCGAACAGCGTGAGCGCGGTCTGCGCATTGAGGATGGGCACCGGCAGCCACTCCATCGGCGCGAAGGGCGCGATGGTCGGCGGCGTGTTCACCTTCGGAAAGCTCACGCGGTAGCCGAAGTAGCTGAGCGCCGTGGCCAGCAGCGTGATGCCCAGCCCCGAGACGTGCTGCGACAGCGCCAGGCCCACCGTGAGAAAGGCATGCAGCAGCCCGAACACCATGCCCGTGAGCGCGGCGACGCCCACTCCGGCCCAGAGCGGCGCGCCCGCATACACCGCGAGCCAGCCGGTGAAGGCGCCCGCGACCATGATTCCCTCGATGCCGAGGTTGAGCACGCCCGCGCGCTCGCACAGCAGCACGCCCAGCGTGCCGAGGATCAGCGGCGTGGCGATGCGCAGCACCGCGACCCAGAACGCCGGATTGGTCAGGATGTCGAGCAGGTCTGTCATCTGGTGTTTCTCCCTCCCCTTCCGGGGGAGGGTGGGGGTGGGGGCACGCGGCGCTCGATGTGGGCGCCGATGCCCCCATCCCAGCCTTCCCCCGGCGGGGGAAGGAGCAAATGCGCAGGCGCCAACTCGGTCATTTCATCCGCACCCGGTATTGCGTGAGCAGCGTCGCCACCAGCACCGCGACCAGCGAGGCCGCGACGATCACGTCGGCGATGTAGGTCGGCACGCCCACGGCGCGGCTCATGGTGTCGGCGCCGACCAGCACGCCGGCCACGAACACGCCCGCGGCGATCACGCCCAGCGGATGCAGGCCCGCGAGCATCGCGATCACGATGCCGGTGTAGCCGTAGCCCGGCGACATGTCGAGCGTGACATAGCTGGTGCGTCCCGCCACTTCGATGGCACCCGCAAGGCCCGCCAGCGCGCCCGAGAGCAGCGCCACCATCACCACCGTGCGCGTGACCGGCACGCCGGCGAAGGCGGCGGCGCGCGCATTGGCGCCCACCGCGCGGATGTCGAAGCCCAGCACCGTGTACTTGAAGATCGCCCACACCATCACCGCGAGCGACACGGCCCAGACGAGTCCGGTGTGCACGCGGGTCTGCGCAACGAGCTTGCCGAGTTCGAGCTCGGACTGCAGCGACACGCTCTGCGGCCAGCCCATGGCGCTCGGGTCCTTCATCGGCCCGTCGAGCAGCGCCGACACGCCGAGCAGCACGATGAAGTTGATCAGCAGCGTGGTCACCACCTCGTCGACGCCGAGCCTGTTCTTCATGAGCGCCGGGCCGAGCAGCAGCAGGGCGCCCGCCGCGGCGGCGGCCAGCATCATCAGCGGGAACAGCAGCCAGGGCGGCAGCTCGAAACCCGTGCCGCCATGCATGCCGCCCACGGCCACGGCCGCGAGGGCACCCGCGAACAGCTGACCCTCGGCGCCGATGTTGAAGAGCCGCGCCTTGAAGGCGACGGTCGCAGCCAAGCCGGTGAGGATCAGTGGAATGGCGCGCGTCAGCGTTTCGCTCCATGCGAACACCGAGCCGAAGCCGCCCTGCAGCAGCAATGCGTTGGTGTGGACTAGCGGCGCGCCGGCCCAGAGCACGAGCAGCGCGCTCACCGCCATGGTGAAGGCCACTGCGCCGATGGGTGCCAGCACCAGCGCGGCGCGCGAGCTTTGGTGGCGCCGTTCGAGCCGCATCATGGCGTGGCCCCTGCGCGCTGCTGCTGCTGCTGCGCCGCGCCGGCCATGGCCAGCCCGATGGCTTCGCGCGACCAAGCCGCGGCCGGGCGCGCTTCGCCGAGGTGGCCGCCGTGCATCACGGCCACGCGGTCGCCGAGCGCGAGCACCTCGTCGAGGTCGTCGGAAATCACCAGCACCGCCGCACCCGCATCGCGCGCGGCAATGAGTTGCTGCTGCACATAGGCGACGGCGCCGATGTCCAGGCCCCAGGTCGGCTGGTGCGCAACGATCAGGCGCGGCGCACGCGTCGGGTATTTCCTGTTGTCCGGGTCTTCTTCGTCCTGCTCGGGCGCCAGCAGCGCGCGCCCGAGGATCAGCTTCTGCATGTTGCCGCCCGAAAGCGAACGGGCCGGCGCCATCAGCCCCGCGCCGCGCACGTCGAACGCCTTTTCGATGCGCCCTGCATGCAGCCGCGCGGCCGCACGCCGCACGAACCACGACCAGCGCGAGAAGACGGGGCTGCGCAGCCGCTCCGACACCGCGTTCTCCCACACCGGCAGGTCGCCGACCACGCCGACCGCGTGCCGGTCCTCCGGAATGCGCGCGACGCCGCGCTGCACCAGCCGTGCGGGCGAGGGCGGCAGCGCGCGGCCCATCAGCACGGCCGTGCCCGAGGCGGCGCGGCGCGTGCCGCACAGCAACTCGGCCAGCGCCACCTGGCCGTTGCCCGAGACGCCCGCGATGGCGGTAATTTCGCCGGCGCGCAGCGTGAGCGACACCTCGCGCAGCCGGTTCCGCTCCTGGTCCTTGTCCGACGCGGTGCTCACATGGTCGAGCACGCAGACCGCGTCGCCCACCGACCTGGCGGGCCGGCGCTGCGGCGCTTCGACCGCATGCCCGACCATCCACAGCGCGAGCTGCGCCTGCGTGGTCTCGGCGGTGCGCGCCTCGGCCACCAGCTTGCCGCCGCGCAGCACCGCGATGCGCTGCGACACGCGCAGCACCTCGCCCAGCTTGTGGCTGATGAAGATCACCGACAGGCCCTGCGCGACCATCTGCGCAAGCGTGGCGAACAGCGCTTCGCTTTCCTGCGGCGTGAGCACGGCGGTCGGCTCATCGAGGATCAGGATGCGCGCGCCGCGGTACAGCGCCTTCAGGATCTCGACGCGCTGCCGTTCGCCGACCGAGAGGCTGCCGATCTTCGCGTCGGGCTGCACCGGCAGTCCGAAGCGCCGTGCCACCTCGAGCAGCTTCGCGCGTGCGGCCGCCCGGCGCGAGACCGGGCGCCAGAGTGGTTCGGTGCCCATCATCACGTTGTCGAGCACGCTGAGGTTGTCGGCCAGCGTGAAGTGCTGGTGCACCATGCCCACGCCCGCGGCCAGCGCCGCCTTGGGATTGCCCGGCGGCAGCGGCGCGCCGAAGACTTCGATGCTGCCTTCGTCCGCGACATAGTGGCCGAACAGGATGGACATGAGCGTCGATTTCCCCGCGCCGTTCTCACCCAGCAGCGCGAGCACTTCGCCCGCGCGCAGGTCGAGCGAGATGGCGTCGTTCGCGACGAGGGTGCCGAAGCGCTTGGTGATGCCCTGCAGGCGCAGGACGGTCGTGCTGTTCATGAAGGTCTTGCTCCTTCCCCTTCCGGGGGAAGGCCGGGATGGGGGCGGGCAGCGCCCGCAACGCCATGGTGATCGATCGAAGACCGCGTGCCCCCACCCCAACCCTCCCCCGGAAGGGGAGGGAGAAAAGGCAGGATCATTTCCATGCAGCCAGGAACGCCAGCATCACCTTGGCCGAGTTGTCGGCCGCAATGCCCATGAAGGTGCCCATCTCGTTCTCGCCTTCGCCGCCGCCCGCCAGGTCGCTGAGGGAGCGGAAGGCGATGTAGGGCACGCCGTTGCTGTAGGCCACCATGCCCACGGCCGCCGTTTCCATGTCGAGCACGTTGGCCTGGAAGGTCTTGAAGGTGTATTCGCGCAGGGCCTTGTTGTCCATGAAGGCCTGGCCCGAGACGCCGTTGCCGCCGACGACGAGCTGGGGCTTGCGCGCCAGGCACTTGCCGGCGCTGCAGTTCGCCAGGTCGACATTGCGGATGCTGCGCGCCACCTCGAGCATCTTCGGGTCCGCCTCGAACCAGAACTTGCGCGCGATCTGCGGATGCGCCGCGGAGCGCACTTCCACCGGGCGCGGATGCATCATGCCGAAGTTGGGCAGCGTGGCATCGGTGATGAAGGGCGGCGCGGTGAACTTGCCCGGCACGGTTTCGCGCGCCATCAGCACTTCGAGGTACTGGCCCCATTGCGCGGGCACCGTGACGTCGCCCACGTGCAGCTGCGGATTCACGCCGCCCGCGATGCCGCTGAACACGATGTGGGTGACGCGAAAGCGGTCGAGCACCAGCTGCGTGTTCATCGTCGCGTTGGTCATGCTGATGCCGGAGAGAAACAGCACCACCGGCTTGCCTTCGAGCGTGCCGGTGGTGAACTCGACGCCGTTGACGCTGTGTCTTGCCGGCTGCTGGAGCCGGTTCAGCAGCAGCGTGAGCTCGGGCTGGAAGGCCGAGACCACCGCGATGCGCGGCGTGCCGTCCAGTCGCACGCTGCCGTCGGCGGCGCTCGGGCTCTTGTAGACACCGGCACAGCCCGCGAGGCCGAGGGCCAGCACGCCGGCCGCGAGAAGAGAACGCCAGCGCATCGTCATCGGCCCCTTCACTTCGCGGTCGACTTGGGCTGCGAGTCGTCGACCTTGATGGTGACCTTGCCCGCGAGGATGTCGGCCTGCTTGGCCTTGACCTTGGCGACGATGTCCGCCGGCACCTTCTTCTCGAAGGTGCCCAGCGGCGCGAGTTCGGAGCCCTTGTGCTTCATCATCGAGTAGGGGCCATAGTCCTCGGCCGTGAACTTGCCTTCCTTCACGAGCTTGATCGCGCGGTCGGCCGAGGGCTCGAAGTTCCAGAGCGCCGAAGCCACCACCGTGTCGGGGTACTGCGCCTGCGTGTCGATCACGTTGCCGATGGCGAGCTTGCCTTTTTCCTTGGCCGCGTCCGAGACGCCGAAGCGCTCGGCGTACATCACGTCTGCCCCCTTGTCGATCATCGCGAAGGCCGCTTCCTTGGCCTTGGGCGGATCGAACCAGCTGTTGATGAAGCTCACGCTGAATTCGACCTTGGGGTTGGTTTCCTTCGCGCCCGCCATGAAGGCATTCATGAGCCGGTTCACTTCAGGAATCGGAAAGCCGCCGACCATGCCGATGCGGTTGGTCTTGGTCATGCCGCCGGCCACCATGCCGCTCAGGTAGGCCGGCTCCTGGATGTAGTTGTCGAACACGCTGAAGTTGGGCGCCTGCGGCTTGAGCGAGGAGCCCATGAGGAAGGCGACCTTGGGAAAATCCTTCGCGACCTTGCGTGCCGCCGCTTCCACGCCGAAGACCTCGCCGAGGATCAGCTGGTTGCCGCCGGTGGCGTACTCGCGCATCACGCGCTCGTAGTCGGCGTTGCTGACGTTCTCGGTGGCCTTGTATTCGATCTCGCCGCGCGCCTCGGCCGCCTTGAGCGCCTTGTGGATGCGGCCGACCCATTGCTGCTCGAAGGGCACGGTGTACACCGCCGCCACCTTGAGCTTGGCCTGCGCGAGCGCGAAGCCGGGCGTGCCGGCCGCAAGCGCTGCTGCGGCCATGGCGGCGGAACGAATGATCAACTGACGGCGTGCTGTCACGGTGCTTCTCCTCGAGGTATGGAAATCTTCTTGTCGCTGCCCGAGGGACAGCGTGCCGGCCGCCGGGGGCCTCACTTGGTGCCGAAGATGCGGTCGCCAGCGTCGCCGAGGCCCGGCAGGATGTACCCATGGCTGTTGAGCTCCCGGTCGATCGCCGCGGTGTAGACCGGCACGTCGGGGTGGGCCTTCTGCATGGTCGCCAGGCCTTCGGGGCAGGTGAGCAGGCAGACGAACTTGATCGACTTGGGGTTGAGTTCCTTGAGCCGCTCGACCGCGGCCACGGCCGAGTTGCCGGTGGCCAGCATCGGGTCGACCACGATCACGTCGCGGTTCTCCATCTCGCCGGGCATCTTGAAGTAGTACTCGACGGCCGTGAGCGTCTTGGGATCGCGGTACAGGCCGATGTGGCCGACGCGCGCGCCCGGCACCACCGTGAGCATGCCGTCCAGGATGCCGGTGCCCGCGCGCAGGATCGACACCAGTACCAGCTTCTTGCCGTCGATGACCTTGGCCTGCATGGTTTCAAGCGGGGTCTCGACCTCGATGTCCTGCATCGGCATGTCGCGCGTGACCTCGTAGGCCATGAGCATGCTGATTTCGTTCAGGAGCCGGCGGAAGCTGTTGGTGGAGGCGTCCTTGCGGCGCATCAGCGTGAGCTTGTGCTGGACGAGGGGGTGGTCGACGAGGTGGACGTTGCTCATTTGGTTTTTCTGCCGTTGCTGAATGGACCCGCGAGTCTAAAAGACGGTGCCGTCGCTTTCGATCAGGAGCGGTGGCGATCCGTCTCGCAAGCGCTGTGCCAGCACGCGGCCGGCGGCCCAGGTGCCGCCCTCGAGCACGCAGGCCAGCGGCAGCTCTTCGTCGGTGCGGTCGAGGATCTTGCGCACGCGCGGCGCCAGTTCGTCGAGCAGCGCCACGGTGAGGGCACGCCATTCGACGATGAACTCGTCGCCGGCCTTCCAGGTGCGCGAAAGAAAGGCCGGGTCCTTCGGCACGATCACGCCGCTGTCGATCAGCAGGCCGCCGTTGCGGTATTCGGGCAAAGCGGTGAGCGCGTCGAGGTGGCGCACCTTCACGCCGGCCCGCTCGAAGGGTTCGAGCAGTGAATAGGTGAGCCACTGCGACAGCTTGTGGAACGGCATCCAGCCGTTGGTGAGGCCGGGGCCGCGCACCGCGCTGTGGCGCCAGCAGTCGCCCAGCGCGAGCGCCGGGTCGCTCGAGCCGATGCCGCCCGTGGTGTCGCTGCCGTCGAGAGCGATGCTGTCGATGGCGTTGGCCGAGGGCCAGATGCGCGAGAGCGTCTCGAGCAGCAGCGAAAGGATCTGGTGCGCCGTGATCTCGGCCGTGGGCGGCGCGGCCGCGCCGAACGGGGCGACCAGCGCATCGAACATGCCGGCGGGCCGGCCCTCGTCGCCGAAGGTCTCGGGCTGCTCGCTCATCGCCTCGCCGAGCCGGCGCAGCAGCACCGCGCGGCCGGCCAGGCCCACCAGCGGATTGACGTCGCTGACCTGGAAGGCGTCGCCGAGCCGGTCGGTCACCAGGCCGCGCAGGCCGGCGGCATCGACCTGCAGCGGATGGTCGGGGTTGGACGAGAACAGCCCGCTCGTGAAGGCATGGAAGCTCGCGACGGCCAGGCCCTCGGAACGCGTGTAGCGCTCGCCGGTGGCGGGCTCGGTGTAGTGCCAGCCGGGGCCCGCGCCGGCATCGAGCAGAACGCTCACCAGCACGAGGTCGATGTGCGCGCTGGCGCGCTGCCGCGCATCAACGCCCTTGCCGAGCAGTTCATCGAGCTGCTTCAGCCGGTCGACGCCGCCGGCCTCGAAGTGGCGCCAGCGGCTGTGGTACGGAATGGTGTCCCAGGGGTAGCGCTCGCGCGTGACTTCGGCCACGGTGCGCGCCGCGTCTTCGAGCACGTCGCTGCCGGCGACGCGGAACCACTGCGACTCGCCCCGGCGCGCGCGCGCCAGCAGCGCGGCCGCGCGCTCGCGGATGGCGGCGGTGGTGCGCAGCACCGTGGCGGCGCCCGCGGGATGGCTGGTGTCGGGCGCGAACTCGATCGCCGGGTCGATGTCGCCCGCGCCGCCCGGTGGCAGGCTGCCCGAGCCGTCGGCGGGCAGGTGGTCGCTGCTGCTGTTTTCCTTGCTGTTGCTCATTCGCTCAATCCCCGGCCCTTGGCCTTCTTGAGTTCCTCGGCGTCCGGCACCGGGCCGGGCGTGAAATAGCCGGCGGCCATCTTGGCGTCCATCTCGACGCGGGCGTCGGCCGGAATCAGTTCGTCCGGAATGTTCACGCGCTCGCCGATCTCGATGCCCGAGCCGGTGATGGCGTCGAACTTCATGTTGCTCATCGACACGAGCCTATGGATCTTCTTGATGCCGAGCCAGTGGAAGACGTCGGGCATCAGTTCCTGGAAGCGCATGTCTTGCACGCCGGCCACGCATTCGGTGCGCGCGAAATACTGGTCGGCCGTGTCGCCGCCGACCTGGCGCTTGCGCGCGTTGTAGACCAGGAACTTGGTCACCTCGCCGAGCGCGCGGCCTTCCTTGCGCGAGTAGGCGATGAGGCCCACGCCGCCGCGTTGCGCGCCCTGGATGCATTCCTCGATGGCGTGCGTGAGGTAGGGGCGGCAGGTGCAGATGTCGGAGCCGAACACGTCGGAGCCGTTGCATTCGTCGTGGATGCGCGCCGTCAACTCGACCTCGGGGTTGGCGAGGTCGCGCGGGTTGCCGAAGATGTAGAGCGTCTGCCCGCCGATGGGTGGCAGGAACACCTCGAGGTCGGAGCGCGTGACGAGCTCGGGGTACATGCCGCCGGTTTCCTCGAACAGCGTGCGGCGCAGGTCGGTCTCGGAGCAGCCGAAGCGCCGCGCCACTTCGGGCAGGTACCACACGGGCTCGATGGCGGCCTTGGTCACCATGGCTGCGCCGCCGGCGGTGAGGAAGTGGCCGTCGGCCTTGAGGCGGCCGCTCTGCAGCGCCTCGATCACCTCGGGCAGGATCACGTGGGCCTTGGTGATCGCGATGGTCGGGCGGATGTCGTAGCCCGCCGCCAGTTCCGTGGAGAACACATCGGCCACCAGCGCGCCCCAGGGGTCGAGCGAGACGATGCGTCCGGGCTCGCTCCACTGCGGGTACGGGCCGATCACGTCGGTGGGCGCGGTGTTGGTCAGGTCGGCCTTGTGCTCGCGCTTGAGCGCGCCGGCGGCCACGGCCAATGCGCGATAGACGCTGTAGGAGCCGCTGTGCGTGCCGATGACGTTGCGGTGCGCCCGCTTCGTGGTGGTGCCGACCACGGGTCCGCGCTCGGCGGCGGTGGCCGCGCCCCAGCGGATGGGCAATGCGCCGAAGCCGCCGGCATGGGAGGTCAGCCGGATGTGGCCGGTCGACGAGGAAGGGTGGAGCGGGGGAAGGGGCGAGACGGAGATCGCTGAAGTCGCAGGGACGGCGGGGATCGCGGAAATCTCGGGAATTTCGGAAGGGGTCGCTGTGCTATCTGCGGACATTGGAGGCCCTCAAAAAATGCAATGTACCGATCACTCGCGCGGCTGGCAAGCAGGGCGCGAGGGTCGTCAATGCCGCCGGGGGCCGCGGCCATGGCGCCGCGGCCGGTGCGCCGATCAGGCCGGCGAGGAGCGCAGGCCGTAGGCCTTGCCGCCGACGAACAGGTATTCGGCGCGCAGCACCGGATCGCCTTTTTCACCGGTGTAGGTGAAACCCAGCGCGGCCACCGGGGTGCCGGGCTTGATCTCCTCGAGCCCCCAGGCCTGCAGCCGCGTGAGCGGTGCGAGTTCGATCAGCCACTTGCGGTCGCGCCGCGTCGGCAGCTGCGCCTTGGCCAGCAGCGCGGGGCCATCGACGTTCGCGCTTTGCCTGGGCAGCGGGCGCTGCTTCAGGTCGGCCGGCAGGGTGGGGTTCTCGGGCAGTTCAAGCTCCACCTCGCCATGCGGATTGCGCCACATGACCTTGGTCGCGCGCCCCTCCAGGTAGAGCGGGCGGTCCTGGTCGAAGCTGCTCCATCCGTGGTGCGCCCAGGAGGGCAGGGCCAGGCCCAGCGAGCCGGCAACGAACAAGCGTCTCTCGATCATCTCGGTCTCCTTGCTCAGACGTAGGCAATCCAACGCCCGCAGATGATGACAGCGAGCCAAAACCCCAGCGACAGCAGGCATTGCGCCCTGGACATCGCGCCGGTGGCGGCCAGGCCGCCCCGAAGATGGAACCAGATCGCGTTGGCGCCCGCCAGGCCGATCAGCAAGAGCTTGATGCGGAAGGCGGAATTGGCCAGCAGCTCGCCGGGCTGCGTGGAAAACATCGTGAGGCCGGTCGCGGCGCACAGCCCGAAGCCGACGAGCGCCGGCAGCAGCGTCAGGCGCGCCAACTGCCTTTGCGGCAACTCCCGGCCCAGGCCGAGCACGCGCAGTTCGAACACCAGCAGCCCGCCGAACAGCAGCGCAATGCCGACGATGTGCGCCGTCTCCAGCGCCGGATAGGCCCAGGGGTGCGAAACCAGCCCGGCCAGCATCGGCGTCAGCTCCGGGCGGCGGACTGTTCAGGGGCACGAAGGCATGGACCGGCAGGTTGCATGGGGCGCTCCTTCCATGGGTTCGGGCGAGCTTAGCCGAGGACGCATCCGGCGTCTGCGCCGGGCACGGCACAATCCGGCGGGATCTTTTTCCGAAAGGGCTGTAACCAGCCGGTCCGATGGCACGAAACACAATGGACAGCAGTTCGCGAACAAGCGACGCCGAAGCCGCGCTGCGCAGCCTGTTCCTGCGCGGCCTGGACGGCGACGCGGCCGCCTATCGCGAATTTCTGCAAAAACTCAGCGCGCATCTGCGCGCCTTTCTGGGCAAGCGCCTGTTCGGCTGGCCCGATGAAGTGGAAGACCTTGTCCAGGAATGCCTGCTCGCCATGCACAACCAGCGCCACACCTACCAGAGCGACCAGCCGCTGACGGCCTGGGTGCATGCGATTGCGCGCTACAAGATGATCGACCTGCTGCGCGCCAAGTCGGCGCGCGAAGCACTGCATGACCCGCTGGACGACGACCTGGCGGTGTTCGCCGAATCGGCCATCGAGGCCAGCGATGCCCGGCGCGACCTGGGCGGCCTGCTGCAGACCCTGCCGGACCGCCAGCGCCTGCCGATCGTGCACGTGAAGCTGGAAGGCCTCTCGGTGGCCGAGACGGCGAGCCTCACCGGCATGTCCGAATCGGCCGTGAAGGTGGGCATCCACCGCGGACTCAAGGCGCTTGCCGCCAGGCTCAGGAGCCGTGCGCCATGAAGACCGACGATCTCGTGGCCATGCTGGCGACCGGCGCCTTGCCCGCGCCGCGCCGCGCCGCAGGGCGCCGCCTGGCCCTTGCGCTGCTCGCCGGGCTGCCGCTGTCGTTCGCGATCCTGTTCACCGAATACGGATTGCGCCGCGACCTGGTGCAAGCCATGTTCTGGCCGATGTTCTGGGTCAAGGTGCTGTTTCCGCTGTGCATTGCGGCGGCCGCCTTCGTGGCGGTGCAGCGCCTCGCGCGGCCGGGCGTGCCGGTGCGGCGCGCCTGGGTCGGCATCGCGGCGCCGGTGCTTGCCGTGTGGGTGATGGCGGCGCTGGCCTGGTTCAACGCGCCGGCCGAAGAGCGCATGCCCTTGCTCATGGGCGAGTCGTGGCGCGTTTGCGCGGTCAGCATCGGGCTCATGGCGCTGCCGGTCTTTGCGGCGGCGCTGCTGGCCTTGAAGGGGCTGGCGCCCACGCGGCCTGCGCTGGCCGGTGCGGCCGCCGGCGCGCTGGCCGGCGGGGTGGGTGCGGCGGTCTATGCGCTGCACTGCATGGAGTTGACGGCACCTTTCCTCGCGGTCTGGTACGTGAGCGGCATCGGGCTGCCGGTGCTGGTGGGCGCCGTGCTCGGGCCGCGCCTGCTGCGCTGGTAGCCAGCGGGGCCCGGCTGGCTCAGCGCTTCTTGGCGCCGAAGATGCCGCCCAGCACGCCGCGCAGGATTTCCTTGCCGACCGAGGTGCCCATGGTCCGCACCGCCGACTTGGCCATGGTCTGCACCAGGCCATCGCGCTTGCCGCCGCGCGGGCCGGTGCTGCCGAAGAGCAGGTCGTTCAGCATGCTGCTGCCTTCGGACGCTTCGGCCGCACCCTTGCCGGCGCCCGCCGTCTTGGCCGCGGGTGCATCGGGCGCGGTTTCGGCCCGGCCCTTGAGTTTTTCGTAGGCTGATTCGCGGTCCACGGTCTTCTCGTACACGCCAGCGACGAGCGAATTGGCAATGACCGCCTGGCGCTGCGCGGCCGTGATGGGGCCGATCTGGCTGCCGGGTGGCACCACGAACACGCGCTCGGTCACGCTCGGGCGGCCCTTGGCATCGAGAAAACTCACCAGCGCCTCGCCCACCGCGAGCTCGGTGATCGCGGTTTCGATGTCCAGCCCCGGCTTCTGGCGCATGGTGGTGGCCGTGGCCTTGACGGCCTTCTGGTCGCGCGGGGTGAAGGCGCGCAGCGCATGCTGCACGCGGTTGCCCAGCTGGGCCAGCACCGAATCCGGAATGTCCAGCGGGTTCTGTGTCACGAAATAAACCCCCACGCCCTTGGAGCGCACCAGCCGCACCACGAGTTCGATGCGCTCGACCAGCGCCTTGGGCGCCTCGTTGAACAGCAGGTGGGCCTCGTCGAAGAAGAAGGCGAGCTTGGGCTGGTCGGGATCGCCGATCTCTGGCAGCTGTTCGAACAGTTCGGACAGCATCCAGAGCAGGAAGGTGGCGTAGAGCCGCGGCGAATTCATGAGCTTGTCGGCCGCCAGGATGTTGACCACGCCCTTGCCGCCCACCGTCTGCATGAAGTCGGCGATGTTGAGCATCGGCTCGCCGAAGAACTTGTCGCCGCCCTGGGTCTCGATCTGCAGCAGGCCGCGCTGGATGGCGCCCACGCTGGCGGCGCTGATGTTGCCGTACTCGGTGGTGAACTGGCTCGCGTTCTCGCCCACGTACTGCAGCATGGCGCGCAGGTCCTTCAGGTCGAGCAGCAGCAGGCCGTTGTCGTCGGCGATCTTGAACACCAGGTTCAGCACGCCGGCCTGCGTTTCGTTCACGTCGAGCATGCGGCCCAGCAGCAGGGGCCCCATGTCGGAGACGGTGGCGCGCACCGGGTGGCCCTGTTCGCCGAACACGTCCCACAGGGTGACGGGGCAGGCCTGCGATTCGGGCAGATCGATGCCCCGTTCCTTCAGCGTGGCCGCCATTTTTTCGCCGATGCTGCCTTTCTGGCTCATGCCGGTCAGGTCGCCCTTGACGTCGGCCATGAACACGGGAACGCCGATGCCCGAGAGCTTTTCGGCCATGGTCTGCAGCGTGACCGTCTTGCCGGTGCCGGTGGCGCCGGTGATGAGGCCGTGGCGGTTGGCCAGGCTGGGCAGCAGGGTGCACTCAATGGTGTCGTGGCGCGCGATCAGAAGGGGGTCGGCCATGAAGGGCTCCGGGTCGTATCGAAGCGGGCAGTCTAATCAAGCTGCCCTCCTATAATCCACGGCCCCCGAGGTAGTTACGGAAAAAGTTTCAGGAGGTTTTTTTGTCATCGACTGCTCAGCCCCCCATTCCCGCCGCCGGCGATTCACCTGAACAGTCGCCGATTGAAAAAGAGTTGGCCGTCCTGCTGGTGAACGCGCTCAATCTCGAAGTCGCACCCGAAGACATCGTGCCCACCGATCCGCTGTACGGCGAAGGCCTGGGCCTCGATTCCATCGACATCCTCGAAGTCGCGCTCGAGGTGTCCCGGCGCTATGGCTTCCAGCTGCGCTCGGACGACGAGCGCAACCAGCAGATCTTCCAGTCGCTGCGCACGCTCGCGACCCACGTCGCCCAGCATCGCAGCGCTTCCTGATCCATGTCTCGATGGCGACTGGCGCTCCTGCTGCTGGTGGGGGTGGCCTATGCCGGCCTCTCTCACTGGATGATGCTGTTCCACCCCACCGAGCCGTGGGCCGTGGTGGTGCTGCTCGGTCCGCTCTGGCTGGCCGCCATGGGTTTTGCCGCAAGCAAGTTCGGCCGCTGGGGTTTTGCCGCGGCCATGCTGCTGGGCATCGGGGGCTTTGCGCTCGTGTTCCTGGGTGAGGCGGGCGACACCAACCGGCTCTATGTGTTTCAGCATGTCGCCATCAACGGCCTCCTGTGCGGCTGGTTCGGCGCCTCGCTGCGCGGGCCCGGCCTGCCGCTGATCACCCAGTTCGCGCAGCGCGTGCATCCGCTCAAGGGCCAGATGCTGGCCTACACGACCACGCTCACGCGCATCTGGACCGCGTACTTCGCGCTGGTGGTGGTGTCGTCGATCGTGGTGTATTTGACGCTGCCGTTCTCGGCCTGGTCATTGCTCGCGAACGTGCTGACGCCGCTGTCGGTCACGCTTCTTTTCGTGGGCGAGCACCTGGTGCGCTACCGGCTGCACCCCGAATTCGAGCGCACGCGGCTCATCGATGCAGTGCGCGCCTTCCAGGGCGCTTCGCCCGTCGACCACGGCAGCGGCAGCCGTTGAAGCAAGGGGCCCACTGCGTGAGCGCCGATACCCGCCTGCTGCCGCTGATCGCCAACCGGGACCTCGATGCACCGCTGGCCTGGCGCGCCGGCGTGCCGGTGAGCACGCGCCAGTTCCTGGCCGACGTGGCCCGCTTCGCGCCGCTGCTGCCGGCCGAGGGCCGGGCCGTCAATCTCTGTGTCGACCGCTATGCGTTTGCGGTCGGCCTGGCCGCTGCGCTGGTGCGCGGCCATGCGAGCCTGCTGCCGCCCGACGCGCGGCCCGACACGCTCGCGCGCCTGCTCGAATCCGGCGGCTCGAATCTTTTCGCGCTGACCGATGACGCCGCGCTCGCCACGCCCGGCATGCCGCGCCTGCTGGTCGAATACCGCGGCGGCTCCGAAGGCGATGCGGGCCTCGAGCTTCCGGCCATCGACGGCGCCATGCACGCGGTGAGCCTGCTGACCTCCGGCTCCACCGGCGCACCGCAGCCGCATGCCAAGCGCTGGGACACGCTGGTCGGCGATGTCGCGGTAGCGGTGGAGCGGCTCTCCAGCCTGCTCGGCCTGCCGTCGCTGGCCGGCCTGACGCTGGTGGCGACCGTGCCCGTGCAGCACAGCTACGGGCTGGAATCATCGGCGCTGCTGGCCATGCTCGGCGGCGCCGCGTTCGACAGCGGACGGCCGTTCTTTCCAGCCGACGTGGCCAAGACGCTGGCTTCGGTGCCACGCCCCCGCGCACTGGTCACCACGCCTTTCCACCTGAAGACGCTGCTGCTCTCGGGCATCGAGCTGCCGCCGGTCGACCTGGTGCTTTCCGCCACCGCGCCGCTCTCGCCGCAGCTCGCGGCCCAGGCCGAGCAGGCGCTCGGCGGCGTGCTGATCGAGATCTACGGCAGCACCGAGTCCGGCCAGGTCGCCACCCGCCGCACCACGCAGAGCGAAGTCTGGGAGACCTTCGGAGATATCCGCGTGCACGCCCAGCCAGGGGAGGGCGACAGGGCCGAGCGCTTTATCTTCAGCGGCGACTTCCTGCCCGAGCCCACGCCGATGGCCGACGTGCTCGAGCTGCTCGACGCACGGCGCTTCCGGCTGTTGGGCCGCGCCAACGACCTGATCCATGTCGCGGGCCGGCGCAGCTCGCTCGCGCACTTGAACTACCACCTCAACAGCATCGCGGGCGTCGAGGACGGCGCGTTCTGGCTGCCCGACGAAGTGGCCGACGGCGTGGTGCGTCCGGTGGCCTTCGTGGTCGCGCCCACGCTCTCGGCCGGCCAGATCATTGCCGCGCTTCGCCAGCGGCTGGAGCCGGTGTTCGTGCCGCGCCGCGTGGTGCAGGTGAAGGCCTTTCCGCGCGAAGGCACCGGCAAGCTCACGGCGCGCGCGCTGCGCGAATTCGCGCTCGCGCAGCTGGCAGAAGACGACACGCCGGTGCAGCTGGCCCATGCGGTGCCGGTCGACCATCCGGCATTCGCGGGCCACTTCCCCGGCCAGCCGCTGCTGCCCGGTGCGCTGATATTGGCCGAGGTCCTGGAAGCCGTGCAGCGCGTGCCCGCGCTGGCCGCCCGGCTGGGTGCCCATCCCACGCTCGCGGCCGCCAAGTTCCTGGCGCCCGTGCGGCCGGGCAGCATGCTCTCCATCGAGCTGCAGCCCGAGTCCGGCGCCGCGCGCGGCGTGCGCTTCGACGTGCGCTGCGACGGCGTGCTGGCTGTCACCGGCCGCTGGGCCGCCGTGCCAGAGTCTGCGTGATGGATCACACCGACGCCGAGACGCGCGCCGTGAAAGACGCGGCGCAGGCAGGCCAGCGCGGCGACTGGGCGCACACCCCCGAGCGCAGCAACATGCTGGCGCTGCGCTTCATCTGCCTGATGGCACTGGTGTGCGGGCGCCGCATCACGCGCCTGCTGCTGCCGCCGATCAGCCTGTACTTCCTGCTGTTCGCACCCGCGCCGCGGCGCCACATCAAGCGCTACCTGTTCAGGGCCATCGGCCCGCACGCCGGCTGGCTCGACGGCTACCGCCTGCTGCATGCCTTTGCCTCGACGGTGCTCGACCGCGTGTACTTCCTGCGCGGGCGCATGGACCTGTTCGACGTGAGGGTCGAGGGCAACCAGGCGCTCGAAGCCGAGGCGCTGAAGGGGCGCGGCGCCTTCCTGCTCGGCGCGCACGTCGGCAGCTTCGAGGCCATGGGCGCCTGCAAGCACAACAGCCTGCACAAGCACGAGCTGCGGCTGGCGATGCTGATGTATCCCGACAACGCGCAGCGCATCACGGCCATCCTCAACGCCATCAGCCTGCCCGGGCTGCGGCCGCACGTGATTGCGCTGGGCCGCCCGCATTCGATGCTCGCGCTGCGCGACTGGCTCGACGGCGGCGGCCTGGGCGGCATGCTGGTCGACCGCACCCTGCCGGGCAGCGAGAACCAGCCCGCGCAGCAGCGCGGCAACAACATCGTGCTGCCGTTCCTCGGCCATCCGGCCAGCTTCGACGACGGCCCGTTTCGCCTGGCCGCGCTGCTGCGGCGCAAGGTGTTCTTCATGGCCGGCCTCTACGGCGGCGGGGCGCGCTACGATGTCCGGTTCGACCTGCTGGCCGACTTCAGCGAGCGGGCGCCCGACCCCGCCGAGCGGGAACGCCGCATCCGCGCGGCGGTCGAAGCCTACGTGGCGCGCCTGGATGCCCTGTGCCGCGCCTATCCCTACAACTGGTTCAACTTTCATGATTTCTGGCTCGAAGATTCGGTTTGACTGGCTTTGCAGGAGCCTGCTGCTGGCACTGGCCTTCTGCGCCGCGCCGGCGTGGGCCTTCGACCTGCCCGACCTGATGGTGCTGCTTGCCAAGCAGAAGAGCGGCGAGGCCCGCTTCACCGAGCAGCGTTTCGTGCACGGCCTCGAAGGCCCGCTCGATGCGCGCGGCACGCTGAGCTTCGATGCGCCCGACAAGCTGGTGCGGCGCACCTTGTCGCCGCGCGTGGAAACCATGGCGGTCGAAGGCAACACGCTGACGCTGTCGCGCGGCGGCCGCAACCGCACGCTGACGCTCGACAGCATGCCCGAGCTGCTCGGCCTGGTCGAAGCCATGCGCGGCACGCTGACCGGCGATGGCGCCACGCTGCAGCGCTATTTCCGCAGCACGGTGAGCGGTTCGGCCGCCAACTGGACGCTCGACCTCCTGCCGGCCGACAGCCGGCTCGCGGCGCAGGTGCGCAGCATCCGCATCAGCGGCCGTGCCGGCGAGGTGCTGGGCCTCGAAATGGAGTTCGTCGGCGGCGACCGCTCGGTGATGAGCATCACGCCCGAGCGCCCGGGCGCCGCTGGACGCACCACGCCGTGAAGGCGCGCGAGACCGGGGAGCGCGGCCCGCCGGGCTGGCAGCGCCGGGCGCTGGTGCTGCTGGTCTGGGCGCTGGTGCTGCTCAGCGGCGCGCTGCAGATCGCGCGCACGCAGTTCAGCGCCGACCTTTCCGCCTTCCTGCCCAAGAGCCCCGACGCGCGGCAGCAGGTGCTCATCGAGCAGCTGCAAAGCGGCGTGGCCTCGCGCACGCTGATGCTCGGCATCGAGGGCGGCGCGAGTGCCGAGCAGCGCGCGGCCGTATCGCGCGCCGTGGCCAAGTCCATGCGCGAGAGCCGGCTCTTCGACCTGATCCAGAACGGCGACACCGGCGACTGGAGCGAGGCCGGCACCTGGGTCTTCGCGCACCGCTACCAGCTTTCGCCGGGCGTCCGGCCCGAGCATTTCACCGCCGAAGGCCTGCGCGACGCGATCTACGAAACGCTGTCGATGCTCGGCACGCCGGCCGGCAACGCGATCAAGCCCTTGCTCGACCGCGATCCCACCGGCGAGACCCAGCGCATTGCCGTCGAGCTGACGCCGGCCAGTGCACCGCGCAGCGAAGACGGCGTCTGGATGTCGCGCAGCGCGCCGCGCGCGCTCATGATCGCCACCACGCGTGCGGCGGGCAGCGATCTCGACGCCCAGGCGCAAACCATTGCAAGCGTGCACGCGGCCTTCGATGCCGCCACGCGCGGCATGGAAGAGGCCGCTCGGCCGAAGCTGCTGCTGAGCGGCCCGCCCGTGTTCTCGGTGCTGAGCCGCGACAAGATCAAGACCGAAGCGATCCACCTCGCGATCGTGGGCGGCATCGTGATGGGCGGCCTGCTGCTGCTGGCCTTCGCGTCGCCGCGCGCGCTGGTCATCGCGTTCCTGCCCGTGGCCACCGGCGTGGTGGTGGGGACCGCGGCCGTCAGCGTGGTGTTCGGCTCGGTGCACGGCATGACGCTGGGCTTTGGCAGCACGCTGATCGGAGAGACCGTCGACTACGCCATCTACTACCTGATCCAGGCGCGCGGCGCGGCCGTGGCCGGCACCGGCTGGGCGCGCTGGCGCGATATGCATTGGCCCACCGTGCGGCTCGGTCTGCTGACCTCGGTGTGCGGCTTCGCGGCGCTGGTGTTCTCGGGATTCCCGGGCCTGGCGCAGCTGGGCGTGTTCTCCATCGCAGGGCTCGTGGCCGCGGCACTGGCCACGCGCTACGCACTGCCGATGCTCGCGCCCGATGGCGCCACCGGCATGGGCATGCGCCGCTACATGGCGCGTGCGGCCGGCGTGCTCGTGCGCGGCCTGCCGCACCTGCGCTGGGTGCTGGCGGGGCTCGGCGTGGCTGCGCTGGTGCTGGTCATCTGGCAGGGCGGCCATCTGTGGCGCGCCGACCTCGGCGCCATGAGCCCGGTGCCCAAGTCGGCCCAGCAGCTCGACGAGATGCTGCGCGCCGACATCGGCACCGGCGACGGCGGCACGCTGGTCGTGGTCTACGGCGCCGATGAAGAAACCGCACTGCGCAACACCGAAGCCGCCACCGCGCGGCTCGAAGCCCTGGTCGACAAGGGCGAGCTCGGCGGCTTCGAGGCCGTGACGCGCGTGCTGCCGAGCATCGCGACGCAGTCGGCCCGGCTCGCGAGCCTGCCCGACGGCGAGACGCTGCGCAGCCGGCTGGCCGAAGCCACCCAAGGCTCGCCGCTGCCGGCCTCGCGCCTCGGCCCTTTCCTGGCTGATGTCGAAGCCGCGCGCAAGCTCGCGCCCGTGCGGCGCGCCGACCTGGCGGGCGGGCCGCTCGGCTCGGTCGTCAACACGCTCATGTACCAGCGCCCGGGCGGCGGCTGGTCGACGCTGGTGGTGCTGCACCCCGGGGCAAAGTTCGACGCGCGCCGGCTCGAAGCGGCGCTGGCGGGCGTGCCCGAGGTGCAGGTGGTCGACGTGGGCCGCGAACTCGCGGGGCTCTATCAGCGCTACCTGCACGAGGCCTTCGTGCAGGTGCTGCTCGGCGCGCTGGCGGTGGTGGTGCTGCTCGGCATCTACCTGCGCTCGGGCCGGCGGCTGCTCGCGGTGTGCCAGCCGCTGCTGTTCGCGGTGGTGCTCACGCTGGGCGGCATGGCCGTGCTCCAGGTGCCGCTGGGCATCCTGCACCTGGTGGGGCTGCTGCTGATCGTGGCGGTGGGCTCCAACTACGCGTTGTTCTTCGACCAGCTGCGCGTGGCCGGGCGGGCCGACGAGGACACGCTGGCGTCGCTGATGCTGGCCAACCTCACCACGGTGGTGTCTTTCGGGCTGATCGCGATCTCGGACATTCCGGCGCTGTCGTCGATCGGCCGCGTGGTGGCGCCGGGCGCCTTGCTGGCGCTGCTGCTGTCGGCCGCGTTCGCGCGCCGCGTGGCGCCCACGCCGCCCGCCGCGCGCGGCTGATGGGAAAATCCCGCGCCATGCCGTCCGCCTCTGCCGCTCCGTCCGAATCCTGGCCCTGGCCGCTTGCCATTCGCGCCAGCGCGGCCTGGCACGTGGCGGCCATCGGCGCCGGCGCGCTGGTGCCGGGCGCCATGCCCTGGGCCATTGGCGCCATCGTGCTGAACCATGCGCTGATCACCGGCGCGGGACTCACGCCGCGCAGCAGCCTGCTGGGCCCCAATGTCACGCGCCTGCCCGCGGCGGCCGCTGCCCGGCGCCAGGTGGCCATCACCATCGACGACGGGCCCGACCCCGAGGTCACGCCCCGCGTGCTCGACCTGCTCGACGCGCACGGCCAGCGCGCCACCTTCTTCTGCATTGCCGAGCGCGTGCTGGCCCACCCGGCGCTGGCGCGCGAGATCGTGGCGCGGGGCCACAGCATCCAGAACCACACCGCGCGGCACCGGCACAATTTTTCGTTCCTCGGGCCGCGCGGCTTTGCGAGCGAGATCGCGCGCGCGCAGGACATCCTGGCCGACACCACCGGCCAGCGCCCGACCTGCTTCCGCGCGCCGGCGGGCCTGCGCAATCCGTTCCTCGAGCCGGTGCTGCACCGGCTCGGCCTGTCGCTCGTGAGCTGGACGCGCCGCGGCTTCGACACGCGCGAAGGCGATCCCGCCAAGGTCATGGCGCGCCTGGACCGCAAGCTGCAGGCGCGCGACATCCTGCTCCTGCACGACGGCAACGCCGCGCGCACCCCTTTGGGAAACCCTGTATTGCTGGAGGTACTGCCCTTGCTTTTCGAACGCCTGCGCGCCGAGCGCCTGCACGCCGTCACCCTGCCGGAAGGCCTTGAACCATGAGCGCGGTGCTGCCTTCTTCTTCGTCGTCGTCTTCTTCCACCGATGCCGCCTGGCGCGAGCTGCATGAGGCCGCCACCGTTCCCTACAAGAAGGGCGGCAGCTTCGCCTGGCATTTCGCGCGCGGCAAGCTGGGGCGCGATCCGGTGTTCCGCGGGCTGCTCGAACGCGGGCTGATCGATGCAGCTCACCGGCGCGTGGTCGACATCGGCTGCGGGCAGGGGCTCTTCGCGAGCCTGCTCGCGTCGATGAGCCGCATGCAGGCGCACGGCCGCTGGCCCTCGTCGTGGAAGCCCACGCCGCCGGCCGCCGACTACACCGGCATCGAGCTGATGCCCAAGGACGTGGCGCGCGCCGAGGCTTCCATCGGGCACCTGCAGCCGGCGCCGCGGCTGGTCTGCGCCGACATGTGCTCGGTGCCGCTGCCCGAATGCGACCTGGTCGTGATCCTCGACGTGCTGCACTACGTGGGCATCGACGCGCAGGACGGCGTCCTGCGGCGGGTGCACGACGCGCTTCGGCGCGGCGGCAGTGCGAACGCCCGGCTGCTGCTGCGCGTGGGCGATGCATCGAGCAAGCGCGGCTTTGCCATCAGCCAGTGGGTCGACCGCACCGTGACGCGCGTCCGCGGCCACAAGGTGTCGCCCACCTGGGGCCGTCCACTGTCCGACTGGGTGGCGGCGCTGCAGCGGCTGGACTTTCGCGTCCAGAGCATTCCGATGAGCAAGGGAACGCCCTTTGCCAACGTGCTGCTGGTGGCCGACCTGGAGCATCGGGCGTGACCACGGCGCCGCAGACGCTCGACCGCGCCGGCATTGCCAAGCGCATTCCGCACAGCGGCAGCATGTGCCTGCTCGACCGGCTCGAACGCTGGGACGCCGAGTCCATCCACTGCAGCACCCGCACGCATGCGCAGCCCGACAATCCCTTGCGAACGACGGGCGGCCTGCTTGTACCCAATGCCATTGAATACGCGGCGCAAGCGATGGCGCTGCACGGCGGTTTGCTGGCTGCCGAGGGAAGCTCGCCGTCGGCCGGATTCCTGGCGAGTGCGCGCAGCGTGCGCCTGTCGGTGGCGCGGCTCGACGACATCGACGGTGCGCTGCAGGTGCAGGCGCGGCGCCTGTCGGGCGACACCCACCAGATCCTCTACGAATTCGCGGTGAGCGACAGCGGCGCCCGCGTGCTGGCCGAAGGCCGCGCGGTGGTGGTGCTGAACACGCCGCTGGCAACCGGAGCCCACGCACCATGACGCTCGAAGGAAAACGCGCACTCATCACCGGCGCCAGCGGTGCCCTGGGCGCTGCCATGGCCGAGCGCCTCGCGCGCGACGGTGCCACGGTGCTGCTGCACGCCAACTCGCGGCCCGAAGCGGTGGAGCAATTGGCAGCCACCATCGCGGCCGCGGGCGGCAAGGCCGAGTGCCACGTGTTCGACCTGCGCAGCGACGAGGCCTGCCGCGTGGCCTGCGAGCGCATGCTCGAAGGCGGGCCGGTCCAGATCGTGGTCAACAACGCGGGCGTGCACGACGACGCCGTGCTGCCCGGCATGCGCGCCGACCAGTGGCACAAGGTCATCGACGTCTCGCTCAACGGATTCTTCCGCGTGACGCAGCCCTTGCTGCTGCCGATGATGCGCACGCGCTGGGGCCGCGTGCTCAATATCTCGTCGGTCTCGGCGCTGACCGGCAACCGCGGGCAGGTCAACTACGCCGCCGCCAAGGGTGCGCTCAACAGCGCGACCAAGGCGCTGTCACTCGAAGTGGCCTCGCGCGGCGTCACGGTCAACGCCATTGCGCCCGGCATCATCGCCTCGCCCATGGCCGATGCCGCCTTCGACCCCGCCATGGTCAACCAGATGGTGCCGATGAAGCGCGCCGGAACGCCGCAGGAAGTGGCGGCGCTGGCTTCATTCCTCGCCAGCGACGAAGCGGCCTACATCACCGGGCAGGTAATTTCGATCAATGGCGGAATGATCTGAGTTTGACTGCCGGGGCGCGGCGATGGGGGTTGAGCCGCTGGGCGACCGACGTCACCGGCCGCTCCGCGGCTTCCCTGCGCTGCTCGCGTCAGGCGGGGTCTCGCAGAACTCGCTCCACTGCGTTTCGCTCAGACAGCTGCGAGCCCTGATCCGCCTGTCGCTGCGCTGCTCGGCGGTGCCTCGACGGCCACCCAGCGGCTCAACCCCCATCGCCGGGAAGCACCGCCGTTGGTTCTCCTCACTTCGAGGCCGCATTTGCGTCTTGCTCCCTCTCCCTCCGGGAGAGGGCTGGGGTGAGGGCAGCGGCATCAACGTCACGGCAACTGCCCGGCAGGCGGTGCGGTGTGGACGGCCCCTCTGTGCCGCCGAAACGCGAGCACCGCAGGGCAGCCGCGAAGCGGCCGGCATAGTGGGGCCGACCGCGCCGCACCGCTTGCCGGGCACTCCCCAATAACGAGCAAACGCTATTTCTGAAACGGTGGAACCCCGCGCAGCTTGCGGAAAACCAGCCCAGGCAGCCGCACCACGAACTCGACCATCAACCGCGCGTGCATCCACGTCAGCAGCACGTTGTCGCGCCCGTAGCGAAAGTGCGAGACCCCGCCTTCCTCGGCGCTCAGGTACTTCACCGGCGCGTCGATGTTCACGGGCTTGACGCCGCGCCAGGCCAGCCGCACGACGGCCTCGGTGTCGAAGTCGAAGCGCCGCATCCAGGGCTGCCGCGCCATCACGGCGATCAGGTCGGCCACCGGGTACACGCGGAATCCGTAGAGCGAATCGCCGACGCCGGCAAACAGGGTCTCGAGCTGGGTCCAGCCATTGGACACGCGCCGTCCGCGCACGCGCAGCAGCGGGGCGGAGGCATCGAACACCGGACGGCCCAGCACCATGGTCTCGGGCCGCGCCTGCGATGCCTTCATGAAGGCGGGAATCAGGTCGGCCGGGTGCTGGCCATCCGAATCCATGGTCAGCGCATGCGTGAAGCCGGCCTCGCGCGCCGCGCGCAGGCCATGCAGCACGGCCGCGCCCTTGCCCTGGTTCTGCGGCAGCAGCCAGACCCGCAGGCCCGGGTCGCCGGCAGCCATCTGCTGCAGGCGCTCGCCGGTGCCGTCGGTGCTGCCGTCCACCACCACCCAGACCGGGCTCCACTGCGCGCGTGCCGCTTCGACCGTGGAGAACAGGCGTTCGCCCGTGTTGTAGCTGGGGATCAGGACAAGGTGTGTGCGCGAGGCGTCTGGCATGCGGGGGACGCGTCGGTTGCGCGCTGTTCCATGTGTTGGCGAAAGTATTGTTCCAGCTCCGATTGCAGCACGTGGCTGTCCTGCATGGGCGCGAAGCGCTGGCCCAGCCGGAGCCTGAAGACGATGGGCAGCGGCGGCACGCGCCACAGCGGCCAGCCCTTGCTGAGGTAGGGCGAGTCGGTCTCGATGAACACGGTCTGGATCGGGGCCTGCGCGAGCTTGGCGATCAGCGTCACGCCGGGGCCGAAGGGATTGAGCGGCGGCGTCACGGTGCGCGTGCCTTCCGGAAAGATCACCAGCTGGCCGCCATTGCGCAGGTCGGCCACGGCCAGGCGCACCATGGTGCGGGCCGACTCGTTGCTGATGTAGCGCGCCAGCCGTGCGCCCGCGCCCAGGAAGATGTTGCGCAGCAGGTCGGCCTTCATGATGCAGGCGCTGCGCGGCAGCCGCGCCACCAGCAGCAGCGCGTCGAGCATGGTCGGGTGGTTGGCCACGAAGATCACGCCCGGCTCGTTGCGCATCGGGTCGAGGCAGCTGGCGTCGATGCGCATCATCCCGGTCACCGAGGCCAGGCCCCAGAACATGCGGTAGGCGAAGGCGATGGTCAGGCGGCCCAGCGCGCGCGCGGGCGCCTCGGGCATCACCGGGTAGAGCAGCATCGCGACGAGGTTCCAGGCCAGCGAAATCAGCCCCAGGAACAGCAGCAGCGCGTAGAGCATCAACGCAAGCGGAATGGCCGTGAGAATGCGCAGCACGCGGGTCATCGACATGGGGTCGCCGGTTCGATCGATCGCGCCGGGTCAGGCCCGCAGGCGACCCGGTGCGACGGCGTGGGCTTCGATCTCGACCAGCAGGTCGCTGCGGCAGATGTCCGCTTCCAGGTAGACCGCGTGGCGGATCATCGGCGCGTCGGCGCCGAGCGCGCTCTCGAGCACACCGCGCACCTTGTCGGTATCCCCCGGATGCCGCACGTAGACCACGCAGTCGAGCATGGAGAGCGCGAAGCTGGCCGTGGCCTGGCCGTTGGCGGCCGCGATCACGGCTTCGAGGTTGCGCAGCGTTTCGCGCGTCTGCTCCAGCACGTCGCCATGGTGCACGGTTTCATGGCCCACGATGCTCGCGGTGCCCGATATGAAAAGCGCCACCTCGCCATTGCCGATCTCGGCCAGCGCGGCGCGCGAGAAGGTGGGCGAGCGCGGGCCGTAGGTTTCGGGGTAACGGTAGGCCGAGACCTGGCGCGGGTTCTCGACCGGCACGGGCGCGGTCTGGCCGGCCAGGAAGCGGATCGACAGCGCACCCTGGTGGATGCCCAGCGCACATGCCGCGGGCGCGCCCTCGAAGGCGGCGCGGCCGGCCTCGAAAAACGCTTCCTGGCGCCCGAGGTTGAACTGGCGGTAGCGCTCCAGCCCGCCGCCGTCGGCATTGATCTGCGGCAGGTAGTTCCAGATGCGCAGCAGGTGCGGCGTGCCGGCCTGGTCGAGGGTCTTGAACAGGTCGCGGTAGGCGCGGTGCGAGAGCTCGGCAAGATCCTGCTTCTCGACCGATTCGTCGAGGTCGATGGCGCCGAGCAGCCAGTGTCCGTCGCTGCGCCAGCGGGCGATGCCGGTGGTGCTCGATGCAACCTGCCCGCCGCTCACGTGCCACACGTCCGCCATGGCGCCTTGTTCGGAAAGAACGCGTGCATTGACGGTCGGCATCCATGCCAGTTCATGCGGCGTGCCATAGCCGAGCGCCGCAAAAGGCGCGCGGCCGTTGGCGGCCAGCGCAAGGCTGGCGGGCAGCGAAAGGCGCTCGACGCGCAAGGAGGAGGTGTTTTCGCCCTGGACTTGCACGGTCAGCCGGCCTCGACGGTGTTTTCTGGTTTGCGCGCCATGTATTCGGAGAACACGCCAAGGCTCGCGTGGCGGCGCACGTCGGTGAAGCCCGCGGCGCGCAGTGCCTCGAGCACGCGCTCGGGCGGAATGCAGGCCTCGATGGTGTCCCAGTAATAGCGCCACAACTCGGAAGTGTTGCTGCGGCGGCCGACCACGCGCGCGATCAGCGGCACCACGGCGCGCATGTAGGCCTTGAGCAGCGCGGTGGCGATGCGGCCGTTCGGCTTGGTGATCTCGAGCACCACCAGGCGCCCGCCGGGGCGCAGCACGCGGTGGAACTCGCCGAAGGCGGCCGCCACGTCGCTGATGTGGCGCATGGCGTAACCCATGCTCACGAAATCGCAGCTGGCATCCGGCCGCGGCAGCGCTTCCGCCACGCCCTGGACCAGCTCGACGCCGGGCAGGTCGACCTGTTCCATCATGCCCTCGCTGGGATCGACGCCCACGAGCCGGCCCCCCGGGCCGATGATCCTGAGCGCCTCGCGGGCGACCAGCCCGGTGCCGATGCCGACGTCGAGCACCTGCGCGCCCGCAGCGAGCCCGGCCTGCGAGAGGGCAGCGCGGCGGTACGACGGGCCGGTGCCGAAGGCCAGCACGCTTTCGATGCGGTCGTAGTCGGCGGCGGTGCTGTCGAAGATGCGCCGCAGGAACGCCTGGTGCTCCGCCTCGTTCCTGTAGTACAGCGGCAATGGGGTGTGCGGCGGCAGGATGGTCGGATTCCCGGGCCCGACGGAAGGCGATGGCGTCATCGAAGGATTATCACCAAAAGACCTTGCCGCTTTGGCGCTGGCGCGCCGGCCGTTGTGCGCGCCGGACAGTAAACTCGGAGCTTGCTTTTGAAAACACAAGACAGCGAGATAGAAAGCCATGGCCGGACACAGCAAATGGGCGAACATTCAGCACCGCAAGGGCCGCCAGGACGAGAAGCGCGGCAAGCTCTGGACCCGCGCCATCCGTGAAATCACCGTGGCTGCCCGCGCCGGCGGGGGCGACCTCAGCGCCAACCCGCGGCTGCGGCTGGCGGTCGAGAAGGCCAAGGCGGTCAACCTGCCGATCGACACCGTCAAGCGCAACATCGACAAGGCCACCGGCAACCTCGAAGGCGTCAATTACGAAGAAATTCGTTACGAAGGGTACGGCATCGGCGGCGCGGCGATCATCGTCGACACCATGACCGACAACCGCGTGCGCACCGTGGCCGAAGTGCGCCACGCCTTCTCCAAGCATGGCGGCAACATGGGCACCGAAGGCTCGGTCGCCTTCCAGTTCAAGCACTGCGGCCAGATCATCTTCGCGCCAGGCACCAATGAAGACAAGGTGATGGAAGCCGCGCTCGAAGCCGGCGCCGAGGACGTGGTCACCGACGACGACGGCGCCATCGAGGTGATCACCGCCGTCGCTGACTTCGAAGCCGTCAAGAATGCGCTCGAAGCCGCCGGCCTCAAGCCCGAGGTGGCCGAGGTCACCATGCGCGCCGAAAACACGATCGAACTGACCGGCGAGGACGCAGCCAGGATGCAGAAGCTGCTCGATGTGCTCGAAGACCTGGACGACGTCCAGGAGGTCTATCACAACGCCGCGCTCTCCGAATGAATGAACATTGATCCACAGCGAATGAAGAAGGCCCACGAATGAAGGTACTGGTAATTGGAGGAGGGGGCCGGGAGCACGCACTGGCGTGGCGGCTGGCGCAGGCCAGCCGGGTCAGCCGCGTGTACGTGGCGCCGGGCAACGGCGGCACCGTGAGCGACGAGCGCTACGACTGCATCGACATCACCGAGCCCGCCGCGCTGCGCGAGTGGGCTGCCAAGGAAAAGATCGCGCTCACCGTCGTCGGCCCCGAGGCGCCGCTGGCAGCGGGCGTGGTCGACGAATTCCGCGCGCACGGCCTGCGCATCTTCGGCCCCACGCAGGCCGCCGCGCAGCTCGAGAGCTCCAAGGCCTTCTCCAAGGCCTTCATGAAGCGCCACAAGATTCCCACCGCCGAGTACGAGGCCTTCACCGATGCCGCGGCGGCGCACGCCTACATCGACGCCAAGGGCGCGCCGATCGTCGTCAAGGCCGACGGCCTGGCCGCCGGCAAGGGCGTGGTGGTGGCCATGACCGCGCAGGAGGCGCACGAGGCGGTCGACTTCATGCTGGTCGACAACAAGTTCGGCGTCTCGCACAACGACGGCGGCGCGCGCGTCGTCATCGAGGAATTCCTGCAGGGCGAGGAAGCCAGCTTCATCGTGCTGTGCGACGGCAAGAACGTGACCGCGCTGGCCACCAGCCAGGACCACAAGCGCCTGCTCGACAACGACGAAGGCCCCAACACCGGCGGCATGGGCGCCTACTCGCCCGCGCCCGTGGTCACGGCCGAGGTGCATGCGCGCGCAATGCGCGAAATCATCCTGCCGACCATCCGCGGCATGGAAAAGGACGGCATCCCGTACACCGGCTTCCTCTACGCCGGCCTCATGATCGACGCCACCGGCCATCCCAAGACGCTCGAGTTCAACTGCCGCATGGGCGACCCCGAGACGCAGCCGATCATGATGCGGCTCAAGTCCGACCTGTTCGAGGTGTTCTGGCATGCCACCGACGGCACGCTCGACCAGGTCGAGCTGCAGTGGGACCGGCGCGTGGCACTGGGCGTGGTGATGGCGGCGCACGGCTATCCGCTCTCGCCGCGCAAGGGCGACCGCATCACCGGCATTCCGCCCGAGGCGCCCGATGCCGTGGTGTTCCACGCGGGCACCACCCAGCAGGACGGCGAGCTCAAGACCAGCGGCGGCCGCGTGCTGTGCGTGACCGTGCTGGCCGACAGCGTGAAGCTCGCGCAGCAGCGGGCCTACGAGGTTGCCGCGCGCATCGGCTTCGACGGCGCGCAATACCGCAAGGACATCGGACACCGCGCGGTCCACGCGCGCAACACCCCGCACGCCTGATGCAACAGACCAACCCGGCAGCGGTCGGCGACTACCTGCGCAAGCTGCAGCAGGAGATCGTCGCGGCCGTCGAGGCGGCCGATGGCGGTACCTGCGTGCGCGATGCCTGGCAAAAGGAGCCCGGCGAGGCGCTGCAGGGCAGCGGCCTCACCTGCATTCTGGAAGGCGGCGCGCTGTTCGAGCGCGCGGGCTGCGGCTTCTCGCAGGTGCGCGGCCCCAGGCTGCCGCCTTCGGCCACGCAGAACCGGCCCGAGCTCGCGGGCGCGCCCTTCGAGGCCATGGGCGTTTCGCTGGTGTTCCATCCGCGCAGTCCCTACGTGCCCATCGTCCACATGAACGTGCGCATGCTGGCCGCGCTGCCCGAGGGCAAGGACCCGGTGTGCTGGTTCGGCGGCGGCATGGACCTCACGCCCTGCTATGGCTTCGAGGACGACGCGGTTCACTTCCACACCGTGTGCCGCGATGCGCTGGCCGCCTTCGGCGAAGACAAGTACCCGCGCTTCAAGACCTGGTGCGACGAGTATTTCTTCCTCAAGCACCGCAACGAGCAGCGCGGCATCGGCGGCATCTTCTTCGACGACTTCGCCGAAGGCGGATTCGACAACGGCTTTGCCTTGCTGCGCTCGGTGGGCAATGCCTTCCTGCCGGCCTACCTGCCCATCATCGAGCGGCGCCGCGCCATGCCCTGGGGCGAGCGCGAGCGGGCGTTCCAGCTGTACCGGCGCGGGCGCTACGTGGAGTTCAACCTCGTGTGGGACCGCGGCACGCACTTCGGGCTGCAGTCGGGCGGGCGCACCGAATCGATCCTGCTGTCGATGCCGCCGCTGGCCAGCTGGGCCTATCAGCAGCAGCCGGAGCCGGGCAGCCCCGAAGCCGCGCTGTACAGCGACTTCATCGTGCGGCGCGACTGGTTGTGAATCCTTCCGGCACGGCCCCGCGCATCGGCATCTTCGGCGGCGCCTTCGATCCGCCGCACAACGCCCATGTCGCGCTGGCCGAGGCCGCATTGGCGCAGCTCGACCTCGCCGAATTGCACGTTGTTCCCACGGGCCAGGCCTGGCACAAGAGCAGGGCGCTGACGCCGAAGGAAGATCGCCTGGCAATGGCCCGCCTGGCTTTCGGCGGATTGAAGGGCACGGTCGTCATCGACAGCCGCGAAGTGTTGCGCGACGGCCCCACCTACACGCTCGACACCCTGCATGAATTGCAGCAGGAACAGCCCGGCGCCCAGCTCGTTCTGATTATGGGCGCCGACCAGGCCGGCGCATTGCCGACATGGCACGGCTGGCAGGCTATACTCGGCATTGCTATTGTTTCTGTAGCGTATCGCGCATTATCGACGGGCGGCACTGCTCGTTTTGATCCGAAGATGCTGCCCGGCCTGCCGGCTGGCGCGCGTTTCGAGGCGCTCGAATTGCCGGCCATGGACACCAGCGCCACCGACATCCGGCGGCGTGCGGCGCTTGGCGAGGACATTTCCTCGCTGGTTCCGTCCGCCGTTGCACGCTATATTGACCAACACCACCTTTACCGCCCTGCCTGATGACCACTGAAGCCGCCGCCAAGAAAGACACCCAGAAACTCCAGCGAGCCATCATCGATGGTCTCGAAGACGTCAAGGCGCAGGACATCCAGGTTTTCGATACCGAGCATCTCTCACCGCTGTTCGAGCGCGTGATCGTGGCTTCGGGCACCTCCAACCGGCAGACCAAGGCGCTGGCCGCCAGCGTGCGCGATGCCGTGCGCGAAGCCGGCTTCGGCAAGCCGCGCATCGAGGGCGAGGACAACGGCGAGTGGATCATCGTGGACTGCGGCGCCGCCGTCGCGCACATCATGCAGCCGGCCATCCGCCAGTACTACCACCTCGAGGAGATCTGGGGCGACAAGCCGGTGCGCGCCAAGCTCGGCGGCACCAAGCCGGCCCTTGCCACCGCCTCCAAGGTGATCGAGGAGAAGAAGCCGGTCGCGGCCAAGATGCCCAACCTGCGGCGCGCGAGCGCGGCCAAGACCGCCATCCGCGCGGCCGAGCAGGAAGCCAAGGCCGAGAAGGCCAGCCGGAGCCCGGCAAAGAAGACCGCTGCCAAGAAGGCGCCGGCCCGCAAGACCACGACCGCGCGCGTGCCGGTCAAGGTGGTCGGCAAACCCGCC
Source organism: Variovorax paradoxus NBRC 15149 (assembly GCF_001591365.1). Lineage (GTDB taxonomy): Bacteria > Pseudomonadota > Gammaproteobacteria > Burkholderiales > Burkholderiaceae_C > Variovorax > Variovorax paradoxus. The sequence goes on along the minus strand of NZ_BCUT01000008.1, from coordinate 143,716 downwards.
GCCAAGAAACCTGCGGCAAAGAAGGCGCCGGCCAAGAAGGCGCCTGCCCGCCGCGCATGAAGCTGCTGGTGGTCGCCGTCGGGCAGCGCATGCCCGACTGGGCGCAGACTGCCTGGGACGACTACGCCAAGCGCTTCCCGCCCGAGCTCAAGCTCGAACTGCGCGCCGTCAAGACCGAACCCCGCGGCTCCAAGTCGCTCGAGACGCTCTATGCGGCCGAGCGCGAACGCATCGAGGGTGCCATTGCCAAGGGCATGCGCATCGTCGCGCTCGACGAGCGCGGCACCGCACTCACCACCAAGGCCCTGGCCGCGCGCCTGCAGGCCTGGCAAGGCGAGGGCGACGACGTGGCCCTGGTGATCGGCGGCCCCGACGGCCTCGACCCCGCCTTCAAGGCCGCAGCCCACGAACGCATCCGCCTGTCCGACCTGACCCTGCCGCATGCGATGGCGCGCGTGCTGCTCGTGGAGCAGCTGTACCGGGCCTGGTCGGTCAACGCGGGCCATCCGTACCACCGGGAATGAGCACCGGCTTCATCTATCTTGCATCGCAGAGCCCGCGCCGCGCCCAGTTGCTCGGCCAGTTCGGCGTCCGCCACGAACTGCTGCTGGCCGGTGCCGACGAAGACGCCGAATCGCTCGAAGCGGTGCTGCCCGGTGAATCGCCGACCGCCTACGTGCAGCGCGTGACGGGCCTGAAGCTCGATGCGGCGGTCGCGCGGCGCCAGCGCCTCGGACTCGCCGATGCACCGGTGCTTTGCGCCGACACCACCGTGGCCCTCGGCCGCACCATCCTCGGCAAGCCCGAGGATGCGCGCGATGCCGAGCGCATGCTCGCGCTCTTGTCGGGTGCCACGCACCGCGTGCTGACGGCCGTGGCGCTGCAGCATGGGCGCCGGCGCCATGCGGCGCTCAGCGTGTCGCGCGTGCGCTTCGCCGCCATGACCCGCAAGCAGATCGCGCGCTATGCCGCCAGCGGCGAGCCGCTCGGCAAGGCCGGCGCCTATGCGATCCAGGGTGCGGCGGCCGCATACATCGAGCACATCAGCGGGTCCTATTCGGGCATCATGGGACTCCCGATGTTCGAGACCGCGCAGCTTCTTCGCCGCGCCGGTTTCATTATTTAAGACCTCATGCAAGACATCCTGATCAACTGGTCCCCGCAGGAGACCCGTGTGGCGCTGGTCGAGCACGGCGCGGTGCAAGAGCTGCACGTCGAACGCACGCTGGAGCGCGGGCTGGTCGGCAACATCTACCTTGGCAAGGTGTCGCGCGTGCTGCCGGGCATGCAGTCGGCCTTCATCGACGTCGGCCTCGAGCGCACGGCCTTCCTGCACGTGGCGGACATCGTGGCGCCGTTCACGCCGGGCTCGCGGCCCAGTGCACCGGCCCCCGAGCGCGACCACCGCAACGGCGGGCCGATGGTGCCCATCGAGAAGCAGGTGTTCGAAGGCCAGTCGCTGCTGGTGCAGGTGATCAAGGACCCGATCGGCACCAAGGGCGCGCGGCTCTCCACGCAGATCAGCATTGCCGGCCGGCTGCTGGTGTTCTTGCCGCAGGACAACCACATCGGCGTTTCGCAGAAGATCCCTTCGGACCAGCGCGAATCCTTGCGCACGCGCATGCTCGCGCTGATCGAGGCCGCGGCGGCGGCCGACAGCGGCGGCGTGGTGCCTGCCAACACCGGTGGCTTCATCCTGCGCACCAACGGCGAAGATTCGTCCGACGCCGAGCTGGCCGAAGACATCGCCTACCTGCGCAAGACCTGGTCGCGCATCCGCGAGGCGTCGAGCAAAATGCCCCCGATGTCGCTGCTGCACCAGGACCTGAGCCTGCTGCAGCGCGTGCTGCGCGACATGACCAGCGAAGACACGCAGACCATCCGCATCGATTCGCGCGAGCAGTTCGAGGCGCTGCTCAAGTTCGGGCTCGAATACATGCCGCAGGCGGCCGGCAAGCTGCAGCACTACAAGGGCGAGCGGCCGATCTTCGACCTGTATTCGGTCGACGAGGAAATCGCCAAGGCGCTGGGCCGACGCGTCGAACTCAAGTCGGGCGGCTACCTCGTGGTCGACCAGACCGAGGCGCTCACCACGGTGGACGTGAACACCGGCGGCTTCGTGGGCGCGCGCAATTTCGACGACACCATCTTCAAGACCAACCTCGAGGCGGCGCAGGCCATTGCGCGCCAGCTGCGGCTGCGCAACCTGGGCGGCATCATCATCGTCGACTTCATCGACATGGGGCGCGACGACCATCGCGAGCAGGTGCTGGCCGAGTTCCGCAAGCAGCTCGCGCGCGACCGCGTCAAGACCACGGCGGGCGGTTTCTCGCAGCTCGGCCTGGTCGAGATGACGCGCAAGCGCACGCGCGAATCGCTGGCCCACATGCTGTGCGAGCCATGCGCGGCCTGCGGCGGGCAGGGCATCGTGAAGACGGCGCGCAGCGTGGCCTACGACGCCATGCGCGAGATCCTGCGCGAAGCGCGGCAGTTCACGCCGCGCGAGTTCCGCATCGTGTCGTCGCCGCAGGTGATCGAGCTGTTCCTCGACGAGGAAAGCCAGCATCTCGCGGGGCTGAGCGACTTCATCGGCAAGCCGATCTCGCTGCAGTCCGAGCCCGCGATCGGGCAGGGCCAGTACGACATCGTGCTGCTCTGAAGGCGCGTCAGAGCGTCGGGTCCTGCCCCGGCGTGGCGCTGCGCACCGCCAGCGTCTGCAGCCGGGCATAGAGCCCGTCCAGCGCCATCAGCTGCGCGTGGCTGCCTTGCTCGGCGATGCGGCCCTGTTCCATCACGATGATGCGGTCGGCATGCTGGATGGTCGAGAGCCGGTGGGCGACGATCAGCGTGGTGCGGTTCTGCATCAGGCGCTGCAGGGCGTCCTGCACCAGCCGCTCAGATTCGGTGTCGAGGGCCGAGGTGGCCTCGTCGAGCAGCAGTATGGGCGCGTTCTTGTAGAGCGCGCGTGCAATGGCCAGGCGCTGGCGCTGGCCGCCGGAAAGCTGCGTGGCGTTGTGGCCGAGCACCGTGTCGATGCCCTGCGGCAGGCTTTCGACGTGGGAGGCGAGGTTGGCGGCTTCTATGCACTGCTGCACGCGCCCGCGATCGACCGCGGCGCCCAGCGCCACGTTGGCGGCCAGCGTGTCGTTGAGCATCACCACGTCCTGGCTCACCATCGCGAACTGCGCGCGCAGGCTCTTGAGTTCCCATTCGCTGGTGTCGTGCCCGTCGAGCAGCACCTGGCCGCCGCTCGGCAGCACGAAGCGCGGCAGCAGGTTGACCAGCGTGGTCTTGCCGGAACCCGAAGGGCCGACGAAGGCCACCACCTGGCCCGGCTCGATCGTCAGGCTCACGCCGTCGAGCGCGCGGGCTTCGTCCTCGCCGCGGTAGCTGACCCTGGCCTCGCGCAGCTCGATGCGGCCTTGCGCATGGTCGATGGCGAAACTGCCCTGCGGCTCTGGCGCTACTTCGTCGATCAGCACCAGGCCGCGTTCGAGCGCCGCAAGGCCGCGCGTGATGGGTGCGGCCATGTCGGCCAGCCGGCGGATCGGCGCGATCAGCATCAGCATGGCCGTGATGTAGGCGACGAAGCCGCCCACGGTCAGGCCCTGTTCGCCGCTCTGCCAGAGCGCGATCATCACCACCACCGACAGTGCAAGCGCGGCCATCATCTGCGTGAGCGGCGTGGTGGCGGCCTGCGCAATGGTCGATTTCACGGCCAGGCGGTTCAGGCGCTGGCTCAGCTGTTCGAAGCGCTCGCCCTGCGCCGCCTCGGCCCCGTGCAGCCGCACCATGCGGTGCGCGAGCACGTTCTCTTCCACCACGTAGGCGAGCTCGTCGGTGGCCTGCTGGCCCTGCTGCGTCAGGCGGTACAGGCGCTTGGAGAACACCTTCATGATCCACGAGATGCTCGGCACCAGGAAGGCGACGATGAGCGTGAGCTTCCAGTTCAGATAGACCAGGTAGGCGAGCAGCGCCACCAGCGTGAAGCCGTCGCGCGAGAGCCCGAGCAGGGCCTGCACCAGCAGCATGGAGCCGGTCTGCACCTCGTACACCACGGTGTTGGAAAGCGCGCTGGCCGACTGGCGCGAGAACAGCGCCAGCTCGGCCGCCAGCAGGCGCTGGAACAGCACGCGGCGCAGCCGCTGCATGCCTTCGTTGGCGATGCGCGAGAGCGCATATTGGGAAATGAACTGCGCGATGCCGCGCACCGCGAACAGCAGCAGCACGGCCGCCGGCACGATCCACAGCGCGAGCTGGCCGCGGTTGAAGCCGCGGTCGAGCAGCGGCTTCAGCAAGGCCGCCATCAAGGGTTCGGTGACGGCCGCCAGCAGGGCGCCGATGAGCCCGACGGCCCACCAGTGGCGCGAGCCGCCGAACCAAGTCATGAGTCGCGCCAGCCGGCGTGTCAGGGGAGGGCGTGCGGTCTCACTGCCGGGGGATGCTTGCATGGCGGCGGATTCTACGGGGCCCACCGCAGGGCCCTTGGAGGGCCGCGCTGTAGGACCACATCGCCCGATACACGTTTTGTGACGGCACGATCGAACCAGTGTGTAACATGTGGCCCGTCGCACCGGGTAGAACTTTTTGACCCGAAACATCTCCGAACCGCATGAACAAGCCGTTGCCAGTTTCCATTCCAACTCCTTCTTCATCGTTTTTTGCACGCCGCGCCTTGATTGCGGCTCTTGCTGCAACTCCCATGCTGCCCGCGCTCGCCCAGTTCCGGGTCGAGGTGTCGGGCGTCGGACTCACGCAGCTGCCCATTGCGCTGGTTCCCTTCAAGGGGCAGGACGCCTCGCCGCAGAAGATCTCCGAGATCGTGCAGGCCGACCTGGAGCGCAGCGGCCAGTTCCGCGGCGTCGATGCTTCGGGCCAGGCGCTGGACGAAGCCTCGCGCCCCGACCTCGCCCTGTGGCGCCAGCGCACGGCCGATTCGCTCGTGGTGGGCAGCGTCACGCGCCTGGCCGATGGCCGCTTCGACGTGCGCTTCCGGCTCTGGGACGTGGTGCGCGGACAAGACCTCGGCGGCCAGAGCTACACCGTTCCGCAAGGCGACCTGCGGCTCGCGTCGCACCGCATTGCCGACTACGTCTATGAAAAGCTGACCGGCGACAAGGGCATCTTCTCGACCCGCATCGCCTACGTGACCAAGGGCGGCAGCCGCTATTCGCTGTGGGTGGCGGATGCCGACGGCGAGAACGCGCAGGCCGCGCTCGCCAGCCCCGAACCCATCATCTCGCCGGTCTGGTCGTCCAACGGGCAACAGCTGGCGTACGTGTCCTTCGAGTCGCGCAAGCCGGTGGTGTACGTGCACAACGTGGCGAGCGGGCAGCGCCGCCTCTTGGCCAACTTCCGCGGTTCCAACAGCGCGCCGGCATGGGCGCCCGATGGCGGCTCGCTGGCCGTCACGCTCAGCCGCGACGGCGGCTCCCAGCTCTACACCATTCCGGCGGCCGGCGGCGAGCCGCGCCGCCTGACCCAGAGCGCCAGCATCGACACCGAGCCCGTCTACTCGGCCGACGGCAGCACGATCTACTTCGTGAGCGATCGCGGCGGTGCGCCGCAGATCTACAAGATGAGCGCCAGCGGCGGTGCGCCGACGCGCGTCACCTTCAGCGGCACCTACAACATTTCTCCTTCTGTCAGCGGCGATGGCCGGTGGTTGGCCTACATCTCCCGCGTTGGCGGTGCCTTCAAACTCCATGTGATGGAGTTGGCCACCGGCAATGTCTCGGCCATCACCGACACCTCGGCAGACGAGAGCCCGAGTTTTGCCCCCAACAGCAAGCTGATCGTCTACGCAACGCACCTGCAAGGCCGCGAAGCGCTCATGACGACCACGCTGGATGGAAAAATAAAGGCACGTCTGGCGGGACAGGGCGGAGACATAAGAGAACCGGACTGGGGTCCGTTTCAAAAGCAATGACCAAGGTTTATTTGAGGAGTACCCAATGTTGAAACGTACGATTTATTCGCTGGCCATCGTGGCTCTGATTGCCGGTTGCTCGTCGGGCACCAAGCTCAACGACACCCCGGTGACCGACCGCTCCGGCACCGCCGGCGGCCAGCAGGGCAGCGCGAGCGCCGTGGCGCCCGTCACCATCGATCCCAATGCCGGTACCGCTCAAGGGCCGGTCGGTATCGAACGGATCGTCTATTTCGACTACGACAGCTACACGGTCAAGCCCGAGTTCCAGTCCCTGATCGACGGCCACGCCCGTTTCCTCAAGGCCAACCCGCAGCGCCGCGTTTCCATCGAAGGCCACACCGACGACCGTGGCGGCCGCGAGTACAACCTTGCACTCGGCCAGAAGCGCTCCGAGGCCGTTCGCCGCGCGCTGACGCTCTTGGGCGTGAGCGACGCCCAGATCGAAGCCGTGAGCTTCGGTAAGGAAAAGCCCGCGGTCCAGGGCTCGGGCGAAGAAGCCTGGGCACAGAACCGCCGCGCTGAAATCCGCTACACCCGGTGATGCAACACGCCCTGTTGCGAGGCGCGGCGCTGGCTGCCGCCTTGCTTTGCGTTTCGGCCGGCTCGCAGGCCGCGTTGTTCGAGGATGACGAGGCACGCCGCGCCATCCTCGACCTGCGCCAGCGGGTGGAGGCCATGCGCCAGCAGACCGACCAGCGGCTGACCGACGAAAACGGCCAGCTGCGCCGCAGCCTGCTCGACCTGCAGAACCAGATCGAGCAGATGCGGGGCGATCTCGCGCGCATGACCGGCCAGAACGAGCAGCTGCAGCGCACAGTCGGCGAGATGCAGTCGCGCCAGGCCACCATCGACGACCGGCTCAAGCAGAACGAGCCGACGAAGGTTTCGGTCGACGGCCGCGAGTTCACCGCCGATCCCAAGGAAAAGGCCGACTTCGACGCCGCGCTCGGCATCTTCCGTGCGGGCCAGTTCGCGCAGGCGCAAACCGCGTTTGCCGAATTCGTCAAGCGCTACCCGCAAAGCGGCTACAACGCCTCGGCGCTGTTCTGGCTCGGCAATGCGCAGTACGCCACGCGCAACTACAACGAGGCCATCGCGAACTTCCGCTCCATGCTGTCGCTTGCGCCCGACCACGCCAAGGCTCCCGAGGCCGTGCTGTCGATCGCCAACTGCCAGATCGAGCTGAAGGACACGCGCGCCGCGCGCCGCACGCTGGAAGACCTGACCAAGGCCTATCCGCAATCCGAAGCCGCCCAGGCCGGCCGCGAGCGTCTCTCGCGCCTGCGCTAGCAACGGCGAAGCCCTCCGCTTGAGCGCAGCCATCCTTCCCGATGCGTCGATCGCCGCCGCGGGTGTCGTGACCGACACCGCGGCGCCCGACTTCGCGCGCCGCTTCGGCGGCCTCGAGCGCCTGTACGGCGTGGCCGGTGCCGCGCGCATCCGCAACGCCCACGTGCTCGTCGCCGGCATCGGCGGCGTGGGCTCGTGGGCGGTCGAGGCGCTGGCGCGCAGCGGCGTCGGGCGGCTCACGCTGATCGATCTCGACCACGTCTCGGAGTCGAACATCAACCGGCAGATCCACGCGCTCGATGCGACCGTGGGTCAGGCCAAGGTCGAGGCCATGCGCGACCGCATTGCGCAGATCAATCCCGGCTGCCAGGTGCTCGCGCTCGATGAATTCGTCGAGCCGGGCAACTGGACGGCACTGCTCGATGCGGCGCAGGCGGCCAATGGGCCCGCGACGGCCGTCATCGATGCCTGCGACCAGGTCAAGGCCAAGCTCGCGATGGCCGCGTGGGCGCGCGCGTCGCGCAGCGCCTTCGTGACCGTGGGCGCCGCCGGCGGCAAGCGGCAGGCGCACAAGGTCGACATCGACGATCTCGCGCTCGTCACGCACGACCCGCTGCTGGCCCAGCTTCGCCAGCGCCTTCGCAAGGAGCATGGCGCTCCGCGCGAGGGCCGCAAGATCGGCGTGGCCTGCGTCTTCAGCCGCGAGAGCGTCGCACCACCCGATGCCTCCTGCGCCATCGAAGAAGGCGACGGTTCGCTCAACTGTCATGGCTATGGTTCGGTGGTGAGCGTGACCGCGACATTCGGCCAATGTGCAGCAGGTTGGGTTCTCGACAAGATTGCGAGCAACGCCACGCTATAATCTTTGGCTTTGCCGGATTCAACGCCGGTGAAGAAAAACCGAAAAAGAAGAAATTGGTTCCGGGACGTTAGCTCAGTTGGTAGAGCAGCGGACTTTTAATCCGTTGGTCACTGGTTCGAATCCAGTACGTCCTACCAGACCCCTCCAAGAAGCCGCTCCACCGAGCGGCTTTTTTATTGCCCGCGGATCGCACAGATCGCATCAGCAAAAAAAACAGCCCGCGCGAGGGCGGGCTGGAAGATGGCCTGCTGGAGGAGGGAGGATCAGAGGATTGCAGGCCACAGGAGAGCCTTCACTATGTCCCCCCAACCTGCACGCAACCTGACCTGGGCGCGTGCCTTGAACACGCGCGCCATGCAAGGCTCGGTCAGTCCTCGTCTTCCCACTTGCCCACCACGGTGCCGAGCACCGTGAAGGCGCTTCGGATCGGCTCGTGCTTCGGATTCAGCGGCAGCAGCCAGCGGCGGCCGTCTTCCTGCTTGAAGACCTTGAAGGTGACTTCGTTGCTCGCGTCGAGCCTGGCGATGATGCGCTCGCCGTCTTCGGGCGTCGTGCGCTGCGTGTCGACGAAGATGATCGACTCTGCGGGATAGCTCTTCAGGTGGCCGCTCGGTGCGGTCATGCTGTCGCCGCGCACGCGCAGCGCGTAGGTGTTGCCGGGGCTGTGATGCGCAACGCAGGGAAGCCAGCGCTCGGCCTGGATCGTTCCTTGCGCGGCGCCCTTCCATGAGGCGACCTGCGTCCACGCGATCAGGGGCACGGTGCCGGGCGTGCCGGGATTGAAGGAGGGGCCCGACGGCGGCGTGCGCGTGACCCGGTAGGCGCCCGGAGGTTCGCTGGCGTTGTCGCGCGCCGTGCCTGGCTGGGGCACGTCCCATGGCGCGGGGCCATCGCCGGTGTCGAGCCAGTTGGGGTCCACGCGGTAGGCGCGTGCCAGCGCGAGCAGGGCCATCGAGCGGCCGGTGTCGCCGCGTTCTATTTTCGAGATGTTGGATTGCTTGACGCCTGAAGCCGCTTCGGCTTGCTTCTGAGTCATTCCGGCGTATTTGCGCGCTGCCAATGCGCGCGCTGCAATAGTCTCCATGGGCGCCGATTTAAGCGCAGGCGAATATTCACTTTGGACTCTAGAATAGTTGAAAGGGAGTATTTGCCATGAAACCACGCAAGTTGGTGCTGGCGCCCAAAGCCGTGAGGCCGAAGCACAAACAAGCCAATCGAAGCGAAGAGCGAAGCCATCGCGCATGCGATGCGGCGCCGCGCTCAGCCCGTATTCATCTGTTGAGCTGAGCGGTGCGCAGGCTCCTGACGCCGGGCCTGTGGCTGGACCGCGCGCTGTGCGTGCTGTTGGCGCTGCTGTCCGCCGCGGCTCTTTTCCATGGGTTTCGTTCGCAGGACGATGGCCTGGCCGGCTTGGGGATCGCCGGCCTCGTTGCCGCGGGGTGGATCGGGACCGCGCTGTTCGACGACAGCGCCTTCAGGCGGGCGCGTGCGGTCCGGGAGGCGGTAAGGAAAGCGTCGCGCTCACGCGCACGCAATCCTTGATGTGCTGCTCGCCCAGGGCGCGCAAGGCGGCGTAGCCGAGCGCAGCGGAGACGATCTGCCCGGCAATCGGCACGTACTTGGCGGCCTGCTTGGCCGTGAGCTTCACGCCCGCGTGCCGCGCGAGCTTGATCAGCAGGTCGCGCGTGACAAGCCGGCCAACCAGCAGCGCACCAACGGTCGTGGCGGCCTTCTGGATGCGTTCGCGCTGGTGCGGCGCGAGCTTTTCGACCTGGGTGACCGACAGGCCGAACTCGGCGCTGATCTGCGGCACCAGGCGCGAGAGCAGGGCCGCATCGGCCGCCCAGTCGATGCCCGGCAGGGGCACGGCGCTGGCGGCCGCGGCCATCAGCGCCTTGCGGCCGATCAGGCGGCGGCTGCGGTGGATGGCCGCGATCAGCTTTTCGTCACCACGGGCCAGTTCGATGGCGGACGGCATGCAGGGCGTCTCCTTGGCAGAGAGCTCAGGCCGCGAGCGCCTCGAGCTGGTCCGACAGGGCCAGCCAGCGCTCTTCGAGTCGGCCGATTTCGTCGTTGAGGGCTTTCAGCCGCTTGCCCGCCTCGGCAATCTCGGCTGGCGGCAACGGCTGCGCCAGGCGCGCCTCGAGCGCGGTGCGTTCGGTGCCGGCCGCGGCCAGCCGTTCGTCGATCTGCGCGATCTCGCGCTTGATCGGCTTGGCCTGGTCGCTGCGCTGCTGGCGGTCCTGGGCGTCCTGTTTGGGCGCCGGGGCGGCCGCGCTGGCGGCTTCGCGCACGGCCACCTTGGCTTCCTCGCGCAGCCGCTTGGCTTCGTCGAGCAGGTAGCGCTGGTAGTCGTCGAGGTCGCCATCGAAATCGGCGACCACGCCGCGGCCCACGAGCCAGAACTCGTCGCACACCGAGCGCAGCAGCGCGCGGTCGTGGCTCACCAGCATCAGCGTGCCTTCGAATTCGTTGAGCGCCACGGCCAGCGCCTCGCGCGTGGCCAGGTCCAGGTGGTTGGTGGGTTCGTCCAGCAGCAGCAGGTTGGGGCGCTGCCAGACCATCATCGCGAGCACCAGGCGCGCCTTCTCGCCGCCGCTCATGGTGCCCACGGGCTGCTTCACCATGTCGCCGCTGAAGTTGAAGCTGCCGAGGAAGCCGCGCAGCGCCTGCTCGCCGGTGCTTTCCTTGACGGCGCTGCCCAGTTCGCGCGCCATGCGCACCATGTGCTCGAGCGGGTTGTCCTGCGGGCGCAGCACGTCGAGTTCCTGCTGCGCGAAGTAGCCGATGTTGAGGCCCTTGCCCTCGGTGACCTGGCCGGCCAGCGCGCCCATTTCGCGCGCAATGGTCTTCACCAGGGTCGACTTGCCCTGGCCGTTGGCGCCCAGGATGCCGATGCGCTGGCCCGCGAGCACCGAGCGGCTGACGCCGCGCAGGATGGTCTTGGGCTCTTCGCCCTCGATCTCATAGCCGAAGCTCGCATTGCTGATCGAGAGCATCGGGTTGGGGATGTTGCCCGGCTCCTTGAACTCGAAGGTGAAGTCGGCCTCGGCCAAGAGCGGCGCGACCCTTTCCATGCGCTCCAGCGCCTTGACCCGGCTTTGCGCCTGCTTGGCCTTGCTGGCCTTGGCCTTGAAGCGGTCGATGAACTTCTGCAGGTGGGCGATCTTGTCCTGCTGCTTGGAGAAGGCCACCTGCTGCTGCTCCATCTGCAACGCGCGCATGTCCTCGAACTTGCTGTAGTTGCCGCCATAGCGCGTGAGCTGCGCGTTGGCGATGTGCAGCGTGACGTCGGTCACGGCGTCGAGGAACTCGCGGTCGTGGCTGATGACGATCATGGTGCCGGCGTACTTCTGCAGCCAGGCTTCGAGCCAGACGAGCGCGTCCAGGTCCAGGTGGTTGGTGGGTTCGTCGAGCAGCAGCAGGTCGCTCGGGCACATCAGCGCGCGGGCCAGCTGCAGGCGCATGCGCCAGCCGCCCGAGAAGCTGTTGACGGGCTCGTCGAGCTCGTGCGACTTGAAGCCCAGCCCGAGCACCAGCGCCTGTGCACGCGGCACGGCGTCGTGCTCGCCGGCGTCGGCCAGGTCGGTGTAGGCGTGGGCCAGTTCCATGCCGATGTCGGCGTCGTCGGGGTTGGCTTCGTAGGCGGCCTCGATGGCCGCCAGCGTGGCGCGCAGCTCGGTCAGCCGGGTGTCGCCGCCCACCACGAAGTCGGTGGCCGACTCCTCGGTTTCGGGCATGTCCTGCGCCACCTGCGCCATGCGCCACTGCTTGGGCACGTAGAAGTCGCCGCCGTCCTCGTGCAGCGAACCGTTGAAGAGCGCGAACAGGGTCGACTTGCCGGCGCCATTGCGCCCGACGAGGCCGACCTTCTCACCGGGATTGATGGTGACGGTGGCGCCGTCGAGCAGAACCTTGGCGCTGCGGCGAAGAATGACGTTTTTGAGAGTAATCATGAAATAGGAACCGTAGGGGCGATTATCCCGCCCGGCCTGTGGCGGCCTGGCGCGAAGGGGCAAATGGGGAGGACACCACCCAAAAAAGGAGGGCCGCAGCCGGGCTGCGGGAAAACGGCGGAAAGGGCGTGAGCGGATGCAGCTAACGCACGCCGGCGCCGGCCAGCAGCGCGGCTCGGGTCACGAGCAGGACCTGGTCCTCGCCCGCGGAGGTTTCCAGCCACACGACTTCGAGCTGCGGGAAGGCGGCCTCGAAGTATTCGCGCTCGTTGCCGATCTCCAGCACCAGCACGGCCTCTTCGCTCATGCGCGAAGGCGCGTCGGCGAACAGCTGGCGCACGAAGTCCATTCCGTCGGCGCCGCCGGCCAGCGCCAGTTCGGGCTCGGCGCGGTATTCGGCGGGCAGGGCGGCCATGCTTGCGCTGTTCACGTAGGGCGGGTTGCACAGCACCAGGTCGTAGGGACCGGGCAGGCTGGCGAGGCCGTCGGATTCGACGAGCTTGATGCGCGCATCGAGCTGGTGCCGCGTGACGTTGATAGCTGCCACCTCGAGCGCCTCGACCGACAGGTCGGCGGCATCGACCGTGATGTCCGGATAGGTCATGGCCGCGAGCACTGCCAGGCTGCCGTTGCCCGTGCACAGGTCGAGCACGCGCTGCGTGTGCTCGCCGAGCCAGTAGTCGATGCTGCCGTCGGCGATCAGCTCGGCGACGAAGCTGCGCGGCACGATGGCGCGCTCGTCCACGTAGAAGGGCACGCCCTGCAGCCACGCCTCCTTGGTGAGATAGGCGGCGGGCTTGCGCGTGGCGATGCGTTCGTCGAGCAGCGCCGCGACCTTGCCGGCATCGGCCGGCGAGACGGCCTTGTCGGCCACCGCGTCGATGTCGTCCAGCGGCAGCTTCAGGCGCCACAGCACCAGCCATGCGGCTTCGTCGAAGGCGTTGGCGGTGCCGTGGCCGAAGGCGACCCCGGCCTCTTCCAGCCGCTTGGCGCCGGCCTCGATCAGCTCGATGACAGTGCTCATTGGATGACCTCCGCGCTTCGCGCTGCGGTGCGAGCTTGCTTGGGGCGGCCCGGCGCGGCGCTCATTGGATGAGCGACGCTTCGAGGCGCTCCAGCGTGCGCTTGTAGATGTTCTTCAGCGTCTCGATCTCGGCCACGTCGATGTGCTCGTCGATCTTGTGGATGCTGGCATTGACCGGGCCGAGCTCGACCACCTGCTTGCAGATCTTGGCGATGAAGCGTGCATCGCTGGTGCCGCCGCTGGTCGAGAGCTCGGTGGCGATGCCGGTTTCGTCGGCAATGGCCGTCTGCACCGCGCTGACGAGTTCGCCCGGCGTCGTGAGAAAGGGCAGGCCGCCGATGGTCCAGGCGAGCGTGCAGTCCACGCCGTGTGCATCGAGCACCGCATGCACGCGCTGCTGCAAGGACTCGGGCGTCGATTCGGTCGAGAAGCGGAAATTGAAGTCGATGACCGCGCTGCCCGGGATCACGTTGCTTGCGCCGGTGCCCGAGTGAAAGTTGCTGATCTGCCAGCTGGTGGGCTGGAAGTACGCATTGCCCGCGTCCCAGCCGCCCGCGGCGTTGATGGCCACCAGCTCCGCCAGCGCGGGCGCCACGGCATGCACCGGGTTCTTCGCGAGGTGCGGGTAGGCGATGTGGCCCTGCACGCCATGCACGGTGAGCTTGCCGCTCATGGTGCCGCGGCGGCCGTTCTTGATCATGTCGCCGCAGCGCTCGACGGCCGTGGGCTCGCCGACGATGCAGTAGTCGATGGTTTCGCCACGCGCGGCCAGCGCGTTGCAGACGATGACCGTGCCATCGACGCCCGGGCCTTCCTCGTCGCTGGTGAGCAGGAGCGCGAGCGTGAGCCTGGGATCGGGCGTGGCCGCAAGGAATTCCTCGATGGAGACCACGAAGGCCGCGACCGATGTCTTCATGTCGCACGCGCCGCGGCCATAGAGCTTGCCGCCGCGGTGGGTGGGCGTGAACGGATGGCTGGTCCACTGCTCGACCGGCCCCGTGGGCACCACGTCGGTGTGGCCCGCGAACACCAGCGTCTTGGTCGGCGCGGTGCCGGCCGGGCGGCGCACCGCCCACAGGTTGGTCACGCGAAAATCGGCCGGGCCGCTTTCGATGGTTTCGAGCGTGAAGCCCAGCCGTGCCAGCCGTTCGCCGAGGATCTGTTGGCAGCCCGCATCGTCGGGGGTGACCGAGGGGCGCGAGATGAGTTGTTCGGCGAGCTGGAGGGTACGGGACATCGGGGAAAGGCCGGGTTCAGAACTTCACGTCGAGCGTGATGTCAGTGAAGGTGGGTTCGTCGACCTGGTCCGTCAGGTTGCGGTCTTCGGTCTTCTGCTTGGGCGCGGCGCGGTTCTGCAGCCGCCACATCAGGTTGGTGGGCGAGTCGGCCTGGGCCAGGCCTTCCTCGCGCGTCACGCGCTCTTCGGTGATGAGGCGGGCAATGTCTTCCTCGAAGGTCTGCGAGCCTTCGGCCATCGATTGCTCCATGGCTTCCTTGACGGCGGAGAAGTCGCCCTTTTCGATCAGCTCGGCCACCAGGGCCGTGTTGAGCATGACCTCGAGCGCCGGCACGCGGCCGCCGGTGGGCGTGCGCAGCAGCCGCTGCGACACGATGGCGCGCAGCGCCGAGCCCAGGTCGCCCAGCAGCGTGGGGCGCACCTCGACCGGGAAGAAGCTCAGGATGCGGTTGAGCGCGCGGTAGCTGTTGTTGGCATGCAGCGTGGCCACGCACAGGTGGCCCGACTGCGCATAGGCAATGGCGGCCGTCATGGTTTCGCGGTCGCGGATCTCGCCGATCTGGATCACGTCGGGCGCCTGGCGCAGCGCATTCTTGAGCGCAACCTGCAGCGACTCGGTGTCGCTGCCCACGTCGCGCTGGTTCACCAGCGACTTCTTGTTGGTATAGGTGAACTCGATGGGTTCTTCCACCGTGAGGATGTGGCCCGTGGCGTGCTCGTTGCGGTAGTCGAGCATCGAGGCCAGCGTGGTGGTCTTGCCGGCGCCGGTCGCGCCCACCATCAGGATCAGCCCGCGCTTTTCCATGATGAGCGTCTTGAGGATGTCAGGCAGGTTCAGGTCGGCAAAGCTCGGAATGGTCGAGGCGATGTGCCGCACCACCACCGCATAGCTGCCGCGCTGGCGCATGGCGCTGATGCGGTAGTTGCCGGCGCCCTCGAGCATCACGGCCATGTTGAGTTCGCCGGTTCGCTCCAGCTCCTGGATGCGGGCTTCGGGCACCACCTCGGCCAGCAGCGCGAGCGGCGCGGTGGCCGGCAGCACCTGGGCGTTGATCGGCACGCAGGTGCCGTTGAGGCGGATCAGCACCGGGGAGTGCGCCGAGAGGTAGATGTCGGAGGCCTTGCGCTCGGCCATCAAACGAAGAATCCGCTCCATCATGTTCATCGGTCGCTCTCCTCGGGTGCTGTTGTTTTCTCGATCAGTCGCGCAGCAGGTCGTTCAGGCTGGTCTTGGAACGCGTTTGCGCATCGACCGTCTTGACGATGATTGCTGCGTAGGTGCTGTATTCCTGGCCCGACTTGGTCTTCTTGGGCAGGTTGCCGCTGATCACGACGCTGCCGGACGGCACGCGGCCGAAGGAGGTCTCTCCGGTGT
Source organism: Variovorax paradoxus NBRC 15149 (assembly GCF_001591365.1). Classification (GTDB taxonomy): domain Bacteria; phylum Pseudomonadota; class Gammaproteobacteria; order Burkholderiales; family Burkholderiaceae_C; genus Variovorax; species Variovorax paradoxus. Next base: position 128,040 of record NZ_BCUT01000008.1, on the reverse strand, counting down.
CGCGGTTGAAGATCGGCGTGCTCTGGCCGATGTACACACCCATGCCGAGGACCGAGTTTTCCTCGATCACCACGCCCTCGACCACTTCGGAGCGCGCGCCGATGAAGCAGTTGTCCTCGATGATGGTCGGGCCGGCCTGCAGCGGCTCGAGCACGCCGCCGATGCCGACGCCGCCCGACAGGTGCACGTTGGCGCCGATCTGCGCGCACGAACCCACGGTGGCCCAGGTGTCGACCATGGTGCCTTCGCCCACGTAGGCGCCGATGTTCACGTAGGAAGGCATCAGGATCGCGCCCTTGGCGATGTAGCTGCCGCGGCGGGCCACGGCCGGCGGCACGATGCGAACGCCCGATTCCTTCAGCTCGTTGGCCGACAGGTGCGAGAACTTGGTGGGCACCTTGTCGTAGAAGCCCAGCGAGCCGGCCTGCATCTGCTCGTTGTCCTTCAGGCGGAACGACAGCAGCACGGCCTTCTTGATCCACTGGTGCACGGTCCACTGGCCCACGCTTTCGCGCGTGGCAACGCGCAGCTTGCCGTTGTTGAGCTCGGAAATCACGTGCTCGACGGCATCGCGCACTTCGGCAGGGGCGGCGCTGGACGAGATGTTGGCGCGGTCTTCCCACGCGGCGTCGATGATTTGTTGCAGTTGCTGGGTCATGGAGAAAGTCTCGTGTGAAAAATGGGTGCGGGCGAAAAAGCGGATCAGCGGCGAGCGTCCTTGCAGAAGCGGACGATGCGCTGGGCGGCCTCCACGCATTCGGCTGTTTCGGCGACCAGTGCCATGCGGATGCGGCCGCGGCCAGGGTTGGCGCCGTGGGCGGTCTCTCGCGCCAGATAGCTCCCCGGCAGAACCGTCACATTGTATTGAGCGTAGAGCGCGCGGGCGAAGGCTTCGTCGTCGCCAGCCCACACTTCGGGAATGCCGGCCCAGAGATAGAAACTGGCGTCGGGCAGGCGCACGTCGAGCACGGGTTCGAGCAGCGGCGTGACGGCCGCGAACTTGGCGCGGTACTGGGCGCGGTTGTCCACCACATGGGACTCGTCGCCCCAGGCCGCGATGCTGGCCGCGGCCACGGCGCCGCTCATGGCGCTGCCGTGGTAGGTGCGGTAGAGCAGGAACTTCTTGATGATGGCCGCGTCGCCCGCCACGAAGCCGCTGCGCAGGCCGGGCACGTTGCTGCGCTTGGACAGCGAGGTCAGCGCAATCAGGTTCCGGAAGTCGGGCCGCCCGAGCTTCACCGAGGCTTCGAGTCCGCTGAGCGGGGGTTCGTCGCGGAAATAGATCTCGCTGTAGCACTCGTCGGCGGCAATCACGAAGCCGTGGCGGTCCGACAGGTCGAAGAGCCTTTTCCATTCGTCCAGCGACATCACCGCACCCGTCGGATTGCCCGGCGAGCAGACGAACACCAACTGCGTGCGGGCCCAGACGGCCTCGGGCACGCTGTCCCAGGCGACCGCGAAATTGCGCGCGGGCACGCTGGCCACGTAGTACGGCTCGGCGCCCGAAAGCAGGGCCGCGCCCTCGTAGATCTGATAGAACGGATTGGGCGACATCACCACCGGCTGCGGCGAGGCGGTGGGGTCGACCACGGTCTGCGCCAGCGAGAACAGGGCTTCCCGCGAACCATTGACAGGCAGCACCTGCGTGGCCGGGTCGAGGGCGAGGCTGTAGCGGGTTTTCAGCCAGTCGGTGAAGGCGGTGCGCAGGGCCAGGTCGCCCGCGGTCGCGGGGTAGGCGGCCAGCGCGCCGAGGCTGGCGCTCAAAGCGTCCTTGATGAAGCCTGGCGTGGCGTGCTTGGGTTCGCCGATGCCCAGGCTGATGGCCGGGAACTCGGGGTTGGGCGTGACGCCCGCGAACAGTTGCTTCAGCCGCTCGAAGGGATAGGGTTGCAACCGGGAAAGCAGGGGATTCATGCCCGGGATTATCGGTGACAGGTGTTACCGCTCCTCCCGAAGCGGCTACTGGCAGCCATGACGGCTGGCAGGCGTCAGGCCGCGCTGCGCCGGTAGAAGGCGAGCGAGCCCGCCAGTGCCAGCAGCATGCCGCCGCAGGCGCGGTCGATCCAGCGCGTGGCCGATACCGTGAGCACCCGGATCGCGCGGGCGCCGACGAAGGCGTAGGCCAGCATCACCAGCGTGTCGAGGCCCGCGAAGATCAAGGCAATGATCAGGTACTGCGGCGCCTGCGCAGCCGCCGGATCGATGAACTGCGGCAGGAGCGCCGAGCAGAAGATGTAGCCCTTGGGGTTGGTCACCGCCACCAGGAAGGACTTGAAGAAGATGCGCCGGCTTTCGCCCGCCGTCACCGTGGCGGCGGCGTCCGCATCCGGCAGCTTGAAGCCGCCCTTGGAGCGCAGCATGCGCAGCCCGAGCCAGGCCAGGTAGGCGGCGCCCACCCACTTGAGCATCGAGAACCAGAACTCCGACGCCGCGAGCAGCGCACCCAGGCCAAGCGCGACGGCGCCCACCAGCACGAAGTCCGACAGCACCGCGCCGAGCATGCCCGGCAGCGCCCGGCGCACGCCATGCCGGGACCCGTTGCTCAGCGCCAGCAGCACCGTGGGACCGGGCGTGGCGATGGCGGTGAAGGCGACCAGGGTGAACAGCAGGGCGGTGGCGAGCGTCATGGCGGCGGGCGTCCTTCTTCCAGCTTCAGATTTTCTTGACCAGCACCTGGCTCTTGCGGTCCCAGTTGTACTTGCGCTTGCGGGCTTCGGGCAGCCAGTCGGGGTTGACCTGCTGGAAGCCGCGCTTGAGGAACCAGTGCATGGTGCGCGTGGTGAGCACGAAGATGCTTTCCAGGCCCATGGCCTTGGCGCGGTGCTCGATGCGCTTGAGGATGCGTTCGCCGTCGCCCTGCGACTGCGACTGGGGCGAGACGGTCAGCGCGGCCATCTCGGCGGTCTTGGCCTCGGGGTAGGGGTAGAGCGCCGCGCAGCCGAAGATCACGCCGTCGTGTTCGATGACCGTGTAGTGGCCCACGTCGCGCTCGATCTCGGTGCGGTCGCGCTTGACCAGCGTGCCGTCGCGCTCGAAGGGCTCGATCAGCTGCAGGATGCCGCCGATGTCGTCGACCGTGGCTTCGCGCAGGCTCTCGAGCTTCTCGTCGATCACCATGGTGCCGACGCCGTCGTGCACGTACACCTCGAGCAGCAGCGCGCCGTCCAGCGCAAAGGGCAGGATGTGGTTGCGCTCCACGCCGCCCTTGCAGGCCTTCACGCAGTGCTGCAGGTAGAAGGCGGTGTCGGTGGGCTTTTGCGGCGGCGGCAGCGAGGCCAGCAGCTTCTCGGCCGCGGCCAGCGGCAGCTCGGTGTCGATGGGGTTGTCTTCGCTCTCGGGCAATTCGCTGTCGATGCGGATGCCAGGGATCTCGGTCAGGAAGATCAGCTTGTCGGCCTGGATGGAGATGGCCACGCTGGTGGCGACTTCTTCCATCGTCAGGTTGAAGGCCTCGCCGGTGGGCGAGAAGCCGAAGGGCGACATCAGCACCATGGCGCCGAAATCGAGCGTGCGGCGGATGCCCACGGCGTCGACCTTGCGCACCAGGCCCGAATGCTTGAAGTCCACGCCGTCGACCACCCCGACGGGGCGCGCGGTGATGAAGTTGCCCGAGATCACGCGCACCGTCGATCCGGCCATCGGCGTGTTCGGCAGGCCCTGGCTGAAGGCGGCCTCGATCTCGTAGCGCAGCTGGCCGGCGGCTTCCTGCGCCGAATCCAGCGCCACCTCGTCGGTGATGCGGATGCCGTGCGAGTAGCGCGCCTCGTGCCCCTTGGCCGCGAGCTGCTCGTTGACCTGCGGGCGGAAGCCGTGCACCAGCACGATCTTGATGCCCATGCTCTGGATCAGCGCAAGGTCCTGCGCAATGTTCTGCAGCTTGCCCGCCGCGATCGCCTCGCCTGCCAGCGCGACCACGAAGGTCTTGCCGCGGTGCGTGTGGATGTAGGGCGCGACCGAGCGGAACCAGGGCACGAAGGTGAAGTTGAAAACGGTGGACATGGAGCGTGATTGTGCATTCTTGGAGGGCGGTTCGCGCGGGGCGGCCTATCGCCCGCAGCGCCCGGGCGGCGCCGCGAGGCGTGCAACAGCCGCGGCGCGCGCCGATAATGTGCGGTTTGCCTGCCGCGCCTTCCCGAACAGCTCTTCCCTTGACGACCACGACACCTTCCGCCCCCTTGCGCATCGACTTTCCCGAATCGCTTCCGGTCTCCGGCCGGCGCGATGAAATCATGGCCGCCATCGCGGCGCACCAGGTGGTGATCGTCTGCGGCGAAACAGGCTCGGGCAAGACCACCCAGTTGCCGAAGATCGCGCTGGCGCTCGGCCGCGGCAAGCTCAATGCGCCGCCGGGCCAGGGCCGGCTCATCGGCCACACGCAGCCGCGGCGCATTGCCGCCAGCTCGGTGGCCAAGCGCATCGCCGAAGAGCTGAAGACGCCGCTGGGCGACGTGGTCGGCTTCAAGGTGCGCTTCCAGGACCGGCTGAGCCGCGACGCGTCGGTCAAGCTCATGACCGACGGCATCCTGCTGGCCGAGACGCAGACCGATCCGCTGCTCAAGGCCTACGACACGCTGATCATCGACGAGGCGCACGAGCGCTCGCTCAACATCGACTTCCTGCTCGGCTACCTGCGCGAGATCCTTCCGCGCCGGCCCGACCTGAAGGTGATCGTGACCTCGGCCACCATCGACGCCGAACGCTTCGCGCAGCATTTCGCCTCGGCGAAAGGCCCGGCGCCGACGATCATGGTGTCCGGGCGCACCTTCCCGGTCGAGCAGCGCTACCGGCCTTTCGAAGAGTCGCGCGAGCACGACCTGAACGATGCCATTGCCGACGGCGTCGACGAGCTCTGGCGCGATCCGCACAACGCCGGCGACATCCTGGTCTTCCTGCCCGGCGAGCGCGAGATCCGCGAGGCCGCCGACCACCTGCGCCGCCACCTGAGCCACCAGCCGCTGCTGCGCAATGCCGAGGTGCTGCCGCTGTTCGCGCGGCTGTCGGGCCCCGAGCAGGACCGCATCTTCGACAGCCATTCGGGCCGGCGCATCGTGCTGGCCACCAACGTGGCGGAAACCTCGCTCACCGTGCCGGGCATCCGCTACGTGATCGACACCGGCACCGCGCGCGTGAAGCGCTACAGCTTCCGCAGCAAGGTCGAGCAGCTGCTGGTCGAGCCGATCAGCCAGGCAGCGGCCAACCAGCGCGCGGGCCGCTGCGGCCGCGTGGCCAACGGCATCTGCATCCGGCTCTACGACGAAAAGGATTTCGAAGGCCGGCCGCGCTTCACCGACCCGGAAATCCTGCGCTCGTCTCTCGCGGGCGTGATCCTGCGCATGAAGTCGCTGCGGCTGGGCGACGTGGCGCGCTTTCCGTTCCTGGAAGCGCCTTCGCCGCGCGCGATTGCCGACGGCTACCAGCTGCTCAACGAGCTCGGCGCGGTCGACGACGCCAACGAACTCACGGCCACGGGCGCCGAGCTCGCCAGGCTGCCGCTCGATCCGCGCGTGGGCCGGATGATCCTTGAAGCCCGCACGCGCGGCGCGCTCGAAGAGGTGCTGGTCATCGCGTCGGCGCTCAGCGTGCAGGACGTGCGCGACCGGCCGATGGACGCGCAGCAGCAGGCCGACCAGGCGCATTCCAAGTTCGACGACGAGAAGAGCGAGTTCAGCGGCTACCTGCGGCTGTGGAAATGGATCGCCGATGCGCGCGGCGGCCATGGAGACACCCACAAGCTCAGCAACAGGCAGTACGAGCAGCTGCTGCGCCAGAACTTCATCAACATCCGCCGCGTGCGCGAATGGCGCGACATCCACTCGCAGCTGCTCACGGTGGTCACCGAGCACAAGTGGCGCATCAACGCTGAGCCGGCCGGCTACGAGCCATTGCATCTGTCGATGCTCGCAGGCCTGCTCGGCAACGTCGGCTGGAAGCTGGAAGACGACGAGGCGTACCTGGGTGCGCGCGGCATCAAGTTCTACAAGCATCCGGGCGCGCACCTGAAGAAGAAGCCCGGCCGCTGGATCGTCGCGGCCGAGCTGGTCGAGACCACGCGGCTCTTCGGCCGCGGCATCGCCAACATCGAGCCGCAGTGGCTCGAACAGGTGGCCGGCCACCTGCTGAAGAAGCAGCTGCTCGATCCGCATTGGGAGAAGAAGGGCGCGCAGGTTTCGGCGCTGGAGCGCGCAACGCTCTACGGCCTCGTGGTGTACAGCGGGCGCCGGGTCGACTTCACGAAGGTGGACCCGGTGGCGGCGCGCGAGATCTTCATCCGCGAAGCGCTGGTCGGCGGGCAGTGGGAGAGCAAGTTCCCGTTCCTCGCGGCCAACCGCAAGCTGGTGCGCGAGGTCGAGGGGCTGGAGCACAAGGCGCGCCGGCAGGATGTGCTGGTGGACGACGAGCTGATCTTCGCCTTCTACGACGCGCAGCTGCCCGCCGACGTGGCCGGCGGCATCAGCTTCGAGAACTGGTACCGCCATGCCTCCAGGGAGCAGCCGCGCCTGCTCTTCCTCACGCGCGAGGAACTGATGCGCCACCAGGCCGCGGGCATCACCACGCAGTCCTTTCCGCCCACGCTGCGGCTGGGCGGCGTCGACTGCGCTGCAAGCTACCTGCACGCGCCGGGCGACGCCAAGGACGGCCTCACGGTCAGCGTGCCGCTCTTCGTGCTCAACCAGGTGAGCGAAGAGCGCTGTGAATGGCTGGTGACCGGCATGCTCAAGGACAAGATCCAGGCGCTGCTCAAGAGCCTGCCGCAGCGGCCGCGCTCGCGGCTGGTGCCGCTGCCCGAGTCGGCGGCCAGGCTGGCGGAAGAACTCTCGGCGCCCGAGGTCTTCGGCCACGGCTCGCTGACCGATGTGCTGCTCAAGCGCGTGCGCGACGCCACGAGCATCGACGTCAAGCGTGCCGACTTCAAGCTCGACATGCTGCCGCCGCATCTGTTCATGAACCTGCGCATCGTGGACGAGCACGGTCGCCAGCTTGGCATGGGGCGCAACCTGGGCGCGCTCAAGGCGGAGCTGGGCGCGCAGGCGCGGGGCGCTTTCCAGGCGCTGGCCGGCCTCAACGTCAAGGCGTCGGCGGACCGCAAGCCGGCCGATGCCGCCGAGGGACGCGGGCGGGCCAAGGGCAACGCCGCTGCACCGGCCCCCGCCGCGCCCAGCCTGCCCGCCGGCCAGCGCTACACGAACTGGAGCTTCGGCGAACTGCCCGAGCTGATGGAAGTGCGGCGCGGATCGCAGTCGCTGATCGGATTTCCGGCGCTGCGCGACGAGGGCGATGCCGTCACCATCGAGGTGTTCGACGAGCCCGCCGTGGCGGCCGCCAAGCACCGCGCCGGGCTGCGCCGCCTGTTCGCGCTGCAGCTGAAGGACGCACTCAAGTACCTCGAGAAGAACATCCCCGACCTGCAGAAGATGGCCGTGGCCTACATGCCGCTGGGTACCTCGGAGGAGCTGCGCACGCAGATCATCGACGTGGCGATCGACCGGGCCTTCCTGCAGGAGCCGCTGCCGACCGACGAGTTCGCCTTCAAGCGCCGCCTCGAAGAGGGCCGCGGCCGGCTCACGCTGATCGCCAACGAGGTGGCGCGGCTGGCCTCGGCCATCCTGGCCGAATACGCGGCCGCCGCGCGCAAGATCAAGGACACCAAGCTCCAGCCCGAGGCCGTGCAGGACGCCGCGCAGCAGCTGCAGCGCCTGGTCGGCAAGCGCTTCATCGCGGACGCGCCGTGGACGCAGCTGCAGCATTTCGCGCGCTATCTCAAGGCCATCGTGCTGCGGCTCGACAAGCTGCGCAGCGACCCCGCGCGCGATGCCGCCAAGCTGGCCGAGCTGCGGCCGCAGGAGCAGCGCTACTGGCGGCTGGTGGCCGAGCGCAAGGGCGTGGTGGACGAGCGCATGCTGGAGTTCCGCTGGCTGCTCGAGGAGCTGCGCGTGAGCTTCTTCGCGCAGGAGCTGCGCACGCCGCAGCCGGTCAGCATCAAGCGGCTGGACAAGGCCTGGGCCCAGCTGCAGGCCTGATCGGCGGCCGGCAAAAAGAAGCCCGCTTCTCGCGGGCTCCTTTCAGGTGCATGAAGGGCCGGGCAGCGTCATATGCGGCCCATGAGCACCAGGATGATGACGATCAGCACGACCAGGCCCAGCCCGCCGCTGGGCCAGTAGCCCCAGCTCCGGCTGTAGCCCCAGCTCGGCAGCGCACCGATCAGAAGCAATATCAGGATGATCAGCAGAATGAACGAGAGGGACATGCGTTTCTCCTGGACCTTGTTGTTACGAGCATTCATGCTCGGTGCCAGGAGACCGGGCCCGCGCCGGATAGCCGCTTCTTCGGCGGTCAGGGCTTTCCTACCGGGGCCGTCGGCATTCAAGCCGCGCGAGCCGGGTCAAAGCCGTGCGAGCCGATCCAGCGCCGCGAGCAGCGTCTCGTCCTTCTTGGCGAAGCAGAAGCGGACCACGCGCTGGTCGAAGCCGTTGCCGTAGAAGGCCGACAGCGGAATCGCCGCCACGCCGATCTCGCGCGTGAGCCACAGGCAGAACTCGGCTTCGGACAGGTCGCTCACCGCCGAGATGTCGACGCACTGGAAATAGCTGCCCTCGCTGCGCAGCAGCCTGAAGCGGGTCTTCTGGGCCAGGCCGGCCGCGAACAGGTCGCGCTTGCGCTGGTAGAAGGCGGGCAGCTCGAGGTAGGGCCCCGGCTCGGCCATGTATTGCGCGAGCGCATGCTGCATCGGCGTGTTGACGGTGAACACGTTGAACTGGTGCACCTTGCGGAACTCGGCCATCAGCGGCGCGGGCGCGGCCACGAAGCCGACCTTCCAGCCGGTGACGTGGTAGGTCTTGCCGAAGCTGCTCACGATGAAGCTGCGCGCCGCGAGGCCCGGGAAGCGCGCCACGCTTTCATGCTGCGCACCGTCGTAGACCATGTGCTCGTAGACCTCGTCGGCAATCACGAGGACGTCGGTCGGTGCCAGCAGCTCCTCGAGCTTGCGCATCTCGGCGGCGGTCCAGACCGTGGCGCTCGGGTTGTGCGGCGTGTTGACGATGATCGCCCGCGTACGCGGGGTGAGCGCCGCGGCGATCTTGTCGAAGTCGGGGCGGAAGGTGCCGGGCACCAGCGGCACGCGCACCACACGGCCGCCGGCCAGCTCGATGTTGGGCACATAGCTGTCGTAGCAGGGCTCCAGAACGATCACCTCGTCGCCCGCGCGCACCACCGCAAGAATGGCGGTGATGATCGCCTGCGTGGCGCCGGCGGTGACGGTGATCTCGTCGGCGGCGCTGTAGTCGTGGCCATAGAGCGCAGAGATCTTGCGCGCGATGGCCTCGCGCAATGCCGGGATGCCGGGCATGGGCGGGTACTGGTTGTGGCCCGCGGCCATGGCGGCCGTGACGTCTTCGAGCAGCTTCGGGTCGCAGTTGAAATCGGGGAAGCCCTGGCCGAGGTTCACCGCATTCTTTTCTGCCGCGAGCGCGGACATCACGGTGAAGATGGTGGTGCCCACGGCGGGCAGCTTGGTGGCGATCTCCGGGGTGCGGGGGGAGGAGGAAAGGGCGCTCATGGTGGTGCTCGGAATCGGATTCGGAATCGGGGTCTGGATCAAAGTTCGTAGTCTTGCTGGTGGCCGCTCAGGGCCTTGGCAATCAGATTGCGGTCGAGCCGGTCGGACAGCAGCTCGGCAAACTTGAAGACGAAGTTGCGCAGGTAGGCGCTGCGCTTGAAGGCCACGCGCGCGATGTTCTGGCCGAACACATGGCCCATGGGGCGCACCACCAGATCGGCGTTCGATTCGTCGCGCACCGCCATCTCGGCCACGATGCCCACGCCAAGGCCCAGGCGCACGTAGGTCTTGATCACGTCGGAGTCGATCGCTTCGAGCGCGATGCGCGGCGTGAGCTTCTTCTGCGCAAAGGCATGGTCGATGCGCGTGCGGCCGGTGAACGACGGGTGGTAGGTGATGATGGGCTCGTGCGCCAGGTCTTCGAGCGAGATGCGCTCCTTGGCCGCCAGCGGATGGTCCTTGGGCAGCACCAGCACGTGCTGCCATTCGTAGCAGGGCAGGGTCACGAGTTCGGTGTAGTCCGAGAGCGATTCGGTGGCGATGCCCACTTCGGCGATCTCGTCGATCACCATGCGTGCGACCTGGTCGGGCGAGCCCTGGTGCAGGCTCACGTTGACCTTGGGATAAGCCTCGCGCAGCTTGGCCACAGGCACCGGCAGCACGTAGCGCGCCTGGGTGTGGGTGGTGGCGATCGAGAGCGTGCCGCTGTCCTGTGCGCTGAACTGCTCGCCGATGCGCTTGAGGTTGCCGACTTCGCGCATGATCAATTCGATGCTCGCGATCACGTGCTGGCCCGGCTCGGTGACCCGCTTCAGGCGCTTGCCATGGCGCGCGAAGATCTCGACGCCGAGCTCTTCCTCGAGCTCGATGATCGCCTTGGACACGCCCGGCTGCGAGGTGTGCAGCGCCTTCGCCGCCTCCGTCAGGTTCAGGTTGCGCCGCACGGCTTCCTGAACAAACTTGAACTGGTGCAGATTCATATCAAATTCCGTCTTATTGCGGAATTCATTATGCCTTCGGAGTCTATGGAAATTGCTGCAAGTTCAAGATTTGCTTGCAATTCTGGCCAGCAGATCGACCAGCTCGGGCTCTTCGCCAACGATGCCGGCCAGCTGGAAGTCGACCTGCGGCCAGGCCTGGCGCAGCGCATCCACCTGAAGCGGCAGGTCTTCGCGGGCATGCTTGCCCATGCCGAGGAAGAGCGGAACCACGCGAAGTCTCCTGGCGCCGCTGGCAATCAGGGCCGCGGCCGCGGTGCGCAGGTCGGGCGCCGCAAGCTCCATGTAGGCGCAGGCCACGCGGGCCTGCGGGTCGAGCGCCGTCACGCGTGCGGCCACCGCCTCGATGGGCTCGCGCCAGCGCTCGTCGCGCGAACCATGGGCCAGCAGCACGATGCCCCTTGCATTCCCCGTGGCCATCTTCGCTACCTTCGAAGCACCAGCCAGCTGAAGGCGGCCAGCGACATCACCGAATAGATGAGCCCGGGCGCCGCCGCCGTCAGCCATGGCGACCAGTTGCTCAGGTTGCCGAGATAGCCGAAGACGTTGTTCAGCAGGAAGAAGCTGATGCCGATCATCACGCCGCCGAACACGTAGGTGGTGATGCCGGCCTGGCGGAAGTGCAGGTAGGCGAAGGGCAGGGCGAGCACCACCATCACCAGGCATGAGAGCGGGTAGAAGACCTTGCGCCAGAACTGGATCTCGTAGCGCTGCGCGGTCTGGCCGTTGGCCTCCAGGTGCCGGATGTAGTCGAACAGGTCCAGCGTGCCCATTCGGTCGGGCCGCAGCAGCGCCACCGACACCATTTCGCTAGTCAGCGTGGTCGGCCAGTCGAGCTGCGGCACCTTGGTGGTCAAGATGCGGGCCTTTTCTGCCGAGATGCGCGTTTCGTAGTCCTGCAGCTCGACGTCCGACAGCTGCCAGTGGTCGTCGAAGATGCGTGCCGAGGACGCGACGAGCTGCTTGCGCACATAGCCGTTGGCGTCGAACTCGAAGATGCGCGCATTCTTGAGCGAACCGTCGCGCGCGATGGACAGCACGTTGACGGCATAGGACACGTTCTCGCGCTTTTCCTTGAGCCATGCGCCCGTGTTGCCGACCAGCGAGTAGGAGCCCTGGTAGCGCGACTTGAGCAGCTGGCCGGTGCGCTCGGACGCCGGCGCGATGTAGTCGCCGATGGCAAAGGTCAGGAAGACGAAGCCCACGCCCAGCAGCAGCAGCGTGCGCAGCGCGCGCCACGGCCCCAGGCCGCTGGTGCGAAGAATGGTGTATTCCGAGCTTTGCGCAAGGCGCGCCATCACGAAGATGCAGCCGATCAGCACCGTGATCGGGAGCAGTTCGTAAAGGTGGCTCGGAATCAGCAGGGTCACGTAGATCAGTGCCTGCGCAGGGCCGTAGGCAAGGCTTTCGGGCCGGCCGATCGACTGCAGCTCGTCGACGAAGTCGAAGAAGAAGAACAGGCTCAGGAAGCCGAGGGTCACGAAAGCCACGGCCTTCAGTGCCTCGACATAGATCAGGCGTCGGATTGTTTTCACGAGGTCGGGTCGATTTTCGAGGGCGGCGAAGGCGGCAGGCCGCCGGCCATGACGTGCTCGGTCCTGCGCCTGCGGCCCCAGTTGTTGTTGCGCAGGAGCAGCCATGCCACGCCGATCAGCAGGACGCCGCCGTGCAGCAGCAGCATGAACGAGCCCATGCTGAAGCGCCCGGAGCTGATCCAGCTCTGGCCCAGGTTGAGCATGTTGTAGTAGACGACGAAGGCGAACAGCGCGAACAGCAGGTTGCCGCTTCGCCCCACGCGCGGGTTGACGCTCGACACCGTCAGCGCCAGCAGCACGAAATTGATGGCCGCCAGCAGCATGCCGATGCGCCAGGCCAGTTCGCCGCGGCTGGCGTCGCCGGGCTCGCGCAGCAGCTGGAGCGTGGGCTTGGCGCGCGCCGGCGTGTTGTCCGCGGAGAAGTCGGAGGTGCCGCCGGCCCGGGTGCCATAGGTCTCGAATTCGCTGATCTTGAGCCCCGCGGTGGGCAGCAGCGGCCGCTCCAGCCGCTGCCCGTTGCTCAGCATCAGGAAGCGGTTGTTGCCGACGTTCTCGATGCGTCCGCTGCGCGCCGAGGTGGTGATCTGCAGGCCGCGCTCGACCGCCCAGATGAACACGTTGGTGGCCGTGGCGCCATCCGGCGTGTCCTTGTCGATGAAGAAGACCCGCATGCGCCCGGAGGATTCGCGGAATTCGCCCGGCGTGACCCGCTCGATGTCGCTGCGCCCTTCATATTGCGCCCGCATGCCGATGGTCTGCGAGTTGGCCCACGGCCAGCCCAGCAGCGCCATCACCGCGATCAGCACCAGCACCGGCCAGGCGAAGCGGAACAGCGGCTCGACGAAATCGGCCAGGCCCCGCCCGCTGGAAAACCAGATCACCATCTCGCTGTCGCGGTACATGCGCGACAAGGTGCCGACAATGGCGATGAACAGGCTCAGGCTCAGGATGGTCGGCATGTAGCCGAGCACCGTGTACGCCATCACGAGGAACACTTCGGACGGGTTCACGCTGCCCTTGGAGGCGAGCCCGAGCGTGCGGATGAGCATCATGGTCATCACGATGGTGACCAGGACCACGAGGGTCGCTCCGAAGCTGCGCGACAGCTCCTTGCGTAGGGAAGAATGGAATAACATCGTTCGAGGAAAAAAAGGATTATGGACTTTCAGCTCAAGACCCTCACCGTCGCCCGCGCCGCGGCCGAAAAATCCGACGTGCTGATCGTGCTCGTCGGCAGCGCGCCCCTCACGGCCAAGGACCCCCTGTCCGCGCTCATCGCCAGCGCCCGCAAGGCCGGCGACCTGCCCGACAAGGCCGGCAAGCTGCTCGCGCTCTACCACCCCGACGAGGTGGTGGCCTCGCGCGTGGTGCTGGCCGCCATCGGCGACGGCAAGCCCGCCTCGGTGCGCAGCGGCGTCATTGCGGCGGTCAATGCGGCCAAGGCCTACGGGCCCAAGCGGGTGGTCATGGCCTTCGCGCAAGAGGCCGATGGCGCCGCCGTGGGCAGCGCGGTGGCCGCCGCCGCCGACGCCAGCTACGTCTACACCACCACCAAGGCCAAGACCTCGAACGGCGAGAACGGGCGCACCATCCGCCACCTGACGCTCGGCGTGGCCGACGCGGCAGCGGTGGGCACGGCCTTCGACGAAGCCCGTGCCACCGTCGCCGGCATCGAGCTCGCCAAGGAGTGGGGCAACCGCCCCGGCAACTACTGCACGCCCACGCTGCTGGCCGAGGCCGCCAAGGAGCTCGGCAAGCTGCCCCGCGTCAAATGCGAGGTGCTGGGTCCCAAGGAAGTGCAAAAACTCGGCATGGGCTCGTTCGCGGCCGTGGCGCAAGGCTCGGCCGAACCGCTGCGTTTCATCGTGCTGCGCTACCAGGGCGGGCCCAAGGACCAGGCGCCCGTGGTGCTGGTCGGCAAGGGCATCACCTTCGACACCGGCGGCGTCTCGCTCAAGCCGGCGGCCGAAATGGACGAAATGAAGTTCGACATGTGCGGCGCGGCCAGCGTGCTGGGCACCTTCCGCGCGCTTGGCGAGATCCAGCCGGCCATCAACGTGGTGGGCCTCGTGCCCTCGTGCGAGAACATGAACGACGGCCGCGCAATCAAGCCCGGCGACGTGGTGACCAGCATGAGCGGCCAGACCATCGAAGTGCTCAACACCGATGCCGAAGGCCGCCTCATCCTGTGCGATGCGCTCACCTATGCCAAGCGCTTCGAGCCCGCGGCCGTGATCGACATCGCCACGCTCACCGGCGCCTGCGTGGTGGCGCTGGGCGGCGTGCGCAGCGGCCTGTTCACCAGCGACGATTCGCTGGCCGAGGCGCTCCAGGCGGCCGGCGAGCAGTCGCAGGACCGCTGCTGGCGGCTGCCGCTGGACGACGAATACGCCGAAGGCCTGAAGAGCAACTTTGCCGACGTCGCCAACGTGGCCGGCCGAGCCGGCGGCGCCATCACCGCGGCCAAGTTCCTGCAGCGCTTTGCCGGCGATTTCACCTGGGCCCACCTGGACATCGCAGGCACGGCCTGGAAGAGCGGGGCGGCCAAGGGCTCGACCGGCCGGCCGGTGGGCCTGCTGGTCTCCTATCTGATGGAACGCGCGCGCAGCGGCGCGGCCCAGGCGGCATCGCCCAAGAAGGCGGCGCGCAAGGAGCCCGGCGCGGCCGCGCGCAAGGCCCGGTCCGCGCGGTGACGGAAATCGGCTTTCATTTCAATCTGCCGGACAAGGCGAACTACGCCTGCCGGCTGGTGCGCAAGGCCGTGAGCGTGCGCGGCTTGCGGGTGGTCGTGGTGGGCGAGCCGCAGATGCTGGAGGCGGTCGATGCGGCGCTCTGGCAGCTCTCGCCCTGCGACTTCATCGCGCATTGCCGCGGCGATGCGCAGCCCCACCTGGTGGCGCGCTCGCCGGTCATTCTTTGCGCCGAGGGCGCGGACGCCGCGGGGCTCGCGCACCGCGAGATGCTGGTCAATCTCGGGCCCACGGTGCCCGTCGGCTTCGAGCGCTTCGAGCGCCTGGTCGACATCGTGAGCAACGAGGCCGACGACCGGCAGATCGGCCGCTCGCGCTGGCGCCACTATGCCGACCGGGGCTATTCGATCCAGCCGCACGACTTTGCAAGGAGCGCCTCCTGATGGCCAGCACGCTGCGCACGCCGCCCCGGTTCGTTCCCACGCTGACCACGGTGCTCGACCTCCCCGCCGAGCCGCTGGCCGCCGAGGCGGCAACGCCCGCCAGCGCACCGCCAGCACTGGCGGTCGACCCCGCCGAAGCCGTGGCATTGCCTCCGGCCGAGCAGCGCTCCGATGCCGAGATCGTCCGCCTCGAGGAGCAGCTTCTGCACCGCGTGCTGCAGCGCGTCGACCTGTCTTTGGAAGAGCGCCTGAGCGACACGGTCTCGGCCGCCGTGCAGCAGCAGCTCGATGCGATGGTGCCCCGGCTGCGCGAGGAAATCGAGGCCGTGCTGCGCGCCTTGGTGATCGAGGCCATGGCCGCCGAGCTCTCTGAAAACACAGGGTCTACGCCAGCTTCCGGCGCATAAAGCTTCAGCTAAACTGCGCGCCAGGTCGATGGGGCGGGAGGGTGCCGCTGGTCTGCGGCGCGAAACTTGCGAGGTCTTCGCGCCCGGATCACACGACCGGTTTTTGGTTTATTCATCAATGTTCTGGAGGTTCTCATGCAATTGAAATGGACTGCGGTCGCACTGGCTGCTCTCACGCTTGTGGCTTGCGGCAAGAAAGAAGAAGCTGCTGCGCCCGCCGCTCCGGCGCCCACGGCAGCGGCCCCCGCACCTGCAGCGCCTCCGGCAGATGCATTGATCGTCAAGATCGGCCACGTCGGCCCCACCAGCGGTGCCATTGCCCACCTGGGCAAGGACAACGAGCTCGGCGCCAAGATGGCCATCGAAGACCTCAATGCCAAGGGCCTGAAGATCGGCGACAAGGTTGCCAAGTTCGAACTGCTGGCAGAAGACGACGCCGGCGATCCGAAGCAAGGCACCGCAGTGGCCCAGAAGCTGGTCGACAGCAAGGTCAACGGCATCGTCGGCCACCTGAACTCGGGCACGACCATTCCTGCTTCCAAGCTCTACAGCGACGCCGGCATTCCGCAGGTCTCGCCGTCGGCAACCAACCCCAAGTACACGCGCCAGGGCTTCAAGACCACGTTCCGCGTGGTGGCCGACGACACCCAGCTCGGCGGCACGCTCGGCAAGTACGCCGTCGAAACGCTCAAGGGCAAGAACATTGCCGTGATCGACGACCGCACGGCCTACGGCCAGGGCGTTGCCGAAGAGTTCGAGAAGGCGGCCAAGGCTGCCGGCGGGACCATCGTGGGCCACGAATTCACCACCGACAAGTCGACCGACTTCAACGCCATCCTGACCAAGCTCAAGTCCGCCAAGCCTGACGTGCTGTTCTTCGGCGGCATGGACGCCGTCGGCGGCCCGATGCTCAAGCAGGTCAAGCAGCTCGGCCTGAACGTCAAGTTCATGGGCGGCGACGGCCTGTGCACCGGCGAACTGCCCAAGCTGGCTGGCGACGCCATCGGCGAAGAGATGGTGGTCTGCGCCGAGGCCGGCGGTGTCGACGGCGACTTCAAGCAGCCGCTGGAAGACTTCAAGGCCAGGTTCAAGACCAAGAACGGCGTGGACGTGCAGATCTACGCACCGTACGTCTACGACGCGGTCAACGTGCTGGCCGAAGCCATGGTCAAGGCCGGTTCTGCCGACCCTGAAAAGTACCTGCCCGAAGTCGGCAAGGTGCAATACAAGGGCGTGACCGGCCCGATCGCCTTCGACGAAAAGGGCGCCATCAAGAACGGCGCGCTGACGCTCTTCACCTACAAGGGTGGCGTGCGTACGCAGATCGCCGTGGTTCGCTGATCCAGGCGCGCAAAAGAGAAAAGGGCCTTCGGGCCCTTTTTTTGTGCCTGCCGGCCGGGCTTTTTCAGGCCAGGCTTGCGAAGCCCGAGGGCCGGTCGGTGTTGCAGTATTCGATGAAGGCGTCGAGATCGCGCGACTTGTCGAACACCGCATCGGCACCCAGCGCTTCGCAGCGTGCGCGGATGTCGGCGGTGACGTAGTTGCTCAGCACCACGACGCGCTGGCCCGGACCGCGCGCCTTGCAGCCCGAGAGCACGCCCAGGCCGGAGCCTTCCTTCAGGAACAGGTCGACGATGAGCAGTTGCCAGTCATGGGGATGAACGGCGAGCCAGGCGAGCGCATCCGTTTCGGTTTCGGCAAAGCCGACGACCTGGCCGTTGACCAGATCTTCGAGGGCCGGGACCAGGTTGTCCCTGATGGTCTTGTTGTCCTCGACGAGGAACGTGATGAGGGCCATGCCGTGGTTTCGTTCTGAGAACCAATAGCGTAGCGTGCCGGACGCGGCCGCAGCGTAGGAGAAGGGATACGGACAGCGCGTTCTGGCGCGGCGCTGCGCTCAGTGCTTGTTGTCGGAGCGGATCCTTGCCTTGAGCTCTTCGGCCAGCGCCTGGCTTTCATCGCGCTCGGCCGTCACTTCGCGGCGCTTCTCGATTTCCTCGCTCAGTGCCGCGTTGACCTCGGCCAGCTTCTCGGCCGACTTGGCGAGCTTCTGCTCGAGCTGGCTCGTCTGCTCGATGGCCTGCGCCACCTCGCCAACCTGCACTTCGTCCGGCAGCTCCTGTTCGAGCACCGTGTTCACGACGGCGAGATTGTCCGAGGCCCGCTGCACATCGGCGGCCACTTCTTCGCTCTTCTTGAGCGTCTTGTCGAGCGACGTCTTGCCACGCGGCACGGTGGGGGGCTGTGCAGCCATCGAGGCTCCTCCTTTTGCAGGCTTGAAAGTAAGACCTTTGGATGGTAGCGCCAGACGAAGCGGGCCGGGCCAATCTCCGAGTTGCGCCAAGGCAACGCGCTTTCCCAACAAAAAACCCATCAAGCGTTTCTGCATTGATGGGTTTGATGCGGGTCAACATGCTGACGGGCTGGAAACCCGCATGAAACCCATGACTTCTCTGGCGGAGCAGGCGGGATTCGAACCCGCGGAGGGCTATTAACCCTCACACGCTTTCCAGGCGTGCGACTTAAACCGCTCATCCACCGCTCCTGAGCCCTCGATTGTAGCAGTCGATCAGGCCGGATTCTGCGGCTTGCCGGCCTGGACCATGCGCATCGCGGAGGCGATGAGGGCGGCGGTTTCGGTCATGTTGCTGGGCACGATCAGCGTGGTCTTGGAATCGGCCGCGACCTTGCCGTAGGCGTCGACCGCGCGCTCGGCCACCTTGAGCTGCACGGCCTGTTCGCCGCCGGGCTGGCGGATGGCGGCTGCCACGCGTTCGATGGCGTCGGCCGTGGCGGTGGCCACGGCCGTGATGGCGGCGGCCTCGCCCTGGGCATTGTTGATCTGGGCCTGCTTCTCGCCTTCGGAGCGGGCGATGAAGGCCTCGCGCTCGCCGGTGGCGATGTTGATCTGCTCCTGGCGGCGGCCTTCGGAGGCGGCGATGAGGGCGCGCTTGCCGCGCTCGGCGGTGATCTGCGCCTGCATGGCCAGCAGGATTTCCTTGGGCGGCGTCAGGTCCTTGATCTCGTAGCGCAGCACCTTCACGCCCCAGTTGAGCGCCGCCTCGTCGATGGCCGCGACCACCTGCGCGTTGATGACGTCGCGCTCCTCGAAGGTCTTGTCGAGTTCGAGCTTGCCGATCACGCTGCGCAGCGACGTTTGCGCCAGCTGCGTCACGGCCACGATGTAGTTCGACGAGCCGTAGCTCGCGCGCATCGGGTCGGTCACCTGGAAGTACAGGATGCCGTCGACCTGCAGCTGGGTGTTGTCGCGCGTGATGCAGATCTGGCTGGGCACGTCGAGCGGGATTTCCTTCAGGCTGTGCTTGTAGGCGACCCGGTCGATGAACGGGATCAGGAAGTTGGGGCCGGGCGTCATGGTGCCGTGGTACTTGCCCAGGCGCTCGCGCACCCAGGCGTTCTGCTGCGGCACGAACTTGACCGACTGGCTGATGAAGATGATCGCAATGACCAGGATGATGATGGGGACCGAAAATTCCATGGTTTTCTCCTCTAGGGTTCTGTTCTGATCAGGTCTTGTCGACCACGAGGCGGCTGCCGACCACCTCGACCACGCGGTGCTCGCCGGTGGTGGGGACCTGGCCCGCACGCGGGATCACGGTCCACTGGGCGCCGCGGTAGCGAACGGTGGCGGTGCCGTCGGGGTTCCATGCCTCGACGTGGATGATCTCGCCGATGTCCAGATTGACATCGCGGTTCGACGCCGTGGGCGCAGCGGCCGGACGCCGGCGCTGGACCGCATACCAGACCAGGACCGCCCCCACGCCGACGACCGCCGCCACGACCAGTTGCGAAACGGTGCCGGCACCCAGGTGCGCCGCAATGGCCGCCGCCGCAAAGCCGGTGGCCAGCAGCAACAGGTAGACCGTGCCGGACAGCAATTCCAGCACGATGGCGGCTCCCGCTATCAGCCACCAGATGGTGGAATTCGCCATGACTTCTCCTCTTTGGTGAATGCACGACATTCTGTGTCAAAACCTGACTCAATCCTTCATCCGAATTCCGTACACTTCGCGCCTCATTGCCTGTCCGGAGCCCTGCCCATGAAATTTCGCTTCCCCATCGTCATCATCGACGAGGACTTCCGCTCCGAAAACACTTCGGGCCTCGGCATTCGCGCGCTCGCGCAGGCCATCGAGACGGAGGGCTTCGAGGTGCTGGGCGTCACGAGCTACGGGGACCTGAGCCAGTTCGCGCAGCAGCAAAGCCGCGCCAGCGCCTTCATCCTGTCGATCGACGACGAGGAATTCACGGTCGGCCCCGACCTCGACCCCGCGGTGCTGAGCCTGCGCAACTTCATCGGCGAGGTGCGGCGCAAGAACGCCGACGTGCCGATCTACATCTACGGCGAAACCAAGACCTCGCGCCACATTCCCAACGACATCCTGCGCGAGCTGCACGGCTTCATCCACATGTTCGAGGACACGCCGGAGTTCGTGGCGCGCCACATCATCCGCGAGGCCAAGAGCTACCTCGAAGGCGTGCAGCCGCCGTTCTTCAAGGCGCTGATCGACTACGCCGAAGACGGCTCGTACTCGTGGCACTGCCCGGGCCATTCGGGCGGCGTGGCGTTCCTGAAGAGCCCCGTGGGCCAGATGTTCCACCAGTTCTTCGGCGAGAACATGCTGCGCGCCGACGTCTGCAACGCGGTGGAAGAACTCGGCCAGTTGCTCGACCACACCGGCCCGGTGGCGGCCAGCGAGCGCAACGCCGCGCGTATCTTCAACGCCGACCATTGCTTCTTCGTGACCAACGGCACCAGCACCAGCAACAAGATGGTCTGGCACCACACGGTGGCGCCCGACGACGTGGTGGTGGTCGACCGCAACTGCCACAAGTCGATCCTGCACGCGATCATCATGACCGGCGCGATCCCGGTGTTCATGAAGCCCACGCGCAACCACTTCGGCATCATCGGACCGATTCCGAAGAGCGAGTTCGAGCAGAGCGCCATCAAGGCCAAGATCAAGGCCAACCCGCTCTTGGCCGACGTGGACCCCAACAAGGTCAAGCCGCGCGTGATGACGCTCACGCAGTCGACCTACGACGGCGTGATCTACAACACCGAGACCATCAAGAACATGCTCGACGGCTACGTCGATACGCTGCACTTCGACGAGGCCTGGCTGCCGCATGCGGCCTTCCACCCGTTCTATGGCGCCTACCACGCGATGGGCAAGCGCCGCGTGCGGCCGAAGGAGTCGCTCGTGTTTGCCACGCAGTCGACCCACAAGCTGCTCGCGGGCATCAGCCAGGCCAGCCACGTGCTGGTGCAGGACTCGCAGAACCGTGCGCTCGACCGCGACCTGTTCAACGAGGCCTACCTGATGCACTCGTCGACCAGCCCGCAGTACGCGATCATCGCGAGCTGCGACGTGGCCGCCGCCATGATGGAGCCGCCCGGCGGCACCGCGCTGGTGGAAGAAAGCATCCTGGAGGCGCTCGACTTCCGCCGCGCCATGCGCAAGGTGGAAGACGAATTCGGCAAGGACGAGTGGTGGTTCAAGGTCTGGGGCCCCGAGAAGCTCGTCGACGAAGGCATCGGCCGCGCCGAAGACTGGATCATGACGGGCGAGAAGAACGGCAAGCAGAGCAAGAGCAAGAAGTCGCCGCGCAACTGGCACGGCTTCGGCGAGCTGGCCGACGGCTTCAACATGCTCGACCCGATCAAGTCGACCATCGTGACGCCGGGCCTCGACCTCGAAGGCAACTTTGCCGAGACCGGCATTCCCGCGAGCGTGGTCACCAAGTTCCTGGCCGAGCATGGCGTGATCGTGGAGAAGACCGGCCTGTACAGCTTCTTCATCATGTTCACCATCGGCATCACCAAGGGCCGCTGGAACACGCTGCTCACGGCGCTGCAGCAGTTCAAGGACGACTACGCGCGCAACCAGCCGATGTGGCGCATCCTGCCGGAGTTCTGCCAGCAGCATCCCGGCTACGAGCGCCTGGGCCTGCGCGACCTGTGCCAGCACATCCACCAGCTCTACGCACGCTACGACGTGGCGCGCCTGACGACCGAGATGTACCTGAGCGACCTCACGCCGGCCATGAAGCCGAGCGACGCCTTCGCCCACATTGCGCACCGCAAGACCGAGCGCGTGGAGATCGACGAACTCGAAGGCCGCATCACCACGAGCCTGATCACGCCGTACCCGCCGGGCATTCCGCTCCTGATTCCGGGCGAGGTCTTCAACAAGAAGATCGTCGACTACCTCCGGTTCTCGCGCGAGTTCAACTCGCAGTGCCCGGGCTTCGAGACCGACATCCACGGCCTGGTGGCGCGCATCGACGAAACCGGCAAGAAGCGCTACTACGCGGACTGCGTGGCCGCGCCGAAGAAGTAGGCGGCAAGAAGCGGGGAGGGCGCGCGCCGCGCTTCAGGAGGGCCGGTCGCTGCGCACCCGCATGAAGCGCGCGAACCTGGGCAAGCCGCCCGGGTTGGTGCCGTTGTAGCGGTAGGTCACCCAGCTGCCGATGGCGGGCGGGTTCTCGCGCTCGGCATCGGTCAGGCCGCTGCCGAGCTTGAAGCGCTTGCCCTCGGGAGTTTCGACCAGCAGCGCGCCCAACCGGCCGCTGTGCCGGCCCTTGCCGGGCATGTGGCCGACCACGCGGGCCTCGGCGTCGTCGTGGGTCTTGACCTTGAGCAGGTCGCTGTTGCGCTCAGCGCGGTAGAGCGATCCGCCCCGGTGCAGCATCAGGCCCTCGCCGCCCATCTTCACGGTCTTGGCGAGCAGGGCCTGCAGATCCGCATGGGTGGTGGCGCGCTCCTGCGGCACGGGCACCACCCACGGCGCATCGGTGATCGGCAGCAGCTTGCGCAAGACGGCCAGCCGCGCCGTGAAATCGCCGCCCTGGGCCGGGAGGTCGAACACCATGAAGCGCATGCTGTGCCAGGCGGTGTCGTTGGGCGTCTGGCTGCGCACGGTGGAAACCGCATGCGCGAACTGGCCCCTGCCGGCCCACAGCTCGCCGTCGAGCGGCTGCTTGGGCAGCGGCGCGATGAACCAGGCGGGCGCCACCACCGGTTCGCCGCCGCGCGTCCACAGCTGCTTGCCGTCCCAGTAGCCGCGCACGCCGTCGAATTTTTCGCTGACCCAGTAGTCGTCCAGCGACATGCCGGGGCGGTAGACCTCGGCCAGCATCAAGGCCGGCGCGGCCTCGCGCGCGGCGGCCCCGCGGGCCGCCAGCGCGCCGAGGCCGGCGAGCAGGAGGGAACGTCTGTTCAGCAAGAGGCCGCTGCCGATCGATTACCCGGCCGAGGATTACTCGGCCATGCCCGCCACGACGTTGCTGAAGCCGCCGTCCACATAGGTGATCTCGGCGGTGACGCCGCTGGCCAGGTCGCTCAGCAGGAAGGCAGCCACGTTGCCGACTTCCTCGATGGTCACGTTGCGGCGGATGGGCGAGGCGTCGGCCACGGCGGACAGCATCTTGCCGAAGCCCTTGATGCCGCTGGCCGCCAGCGTCTTGATCGGCCCGGCGCTGATGCCGTTGACCCGCATGCCCTTGGGGCCGAGCGAAGCCGCGGTGTAGCGCACCGAGGCCTCGAGCGAGGCCTTGGCCAGGCCCATGGTGTTGTAGTTGGGCAGCGCGCGCTCGGCGCCCAGGTAGGTCAGCGTGAGGAGCGCCGACTTGTCGTTGAGATAGGGCAGGGCCGCCTTGGCCATGGCCGGGAAGCTGTAGGCGCTGATGTCGTGCGCAATCTTGAAGCCCTCGCGCGAGAGCCCTTCGAGGAAGTCGCCCGCGATGGCCTCGCGCGGCGCAAAGCCGATGCTGTGCACGAACCCGTCGAACCTGGGCCACGCCTGCGCCAGATCGGCAAAGAGCTTGTCGATCTGCGCGTCGTCGCCCACGTCGCAGTCAAAAATAAGCTTGGAGCCGAAGTCCGCGGCGAATTCGGTGATACGGTCCTTGAATCGCTCGCCGACGTAGCTGAAAGCAAGCTCGGCGCCTTGTTCGTGACAGGCCTTGGCTATGCCGTAGGCAATGGAGCGATTGCTCAACACGCCGGTGATCAACAGTTTTTTGCCGGAAAGAAAGCCCATGAAGTTGCCTCGTGAAAATCTTGGGCAGAATTCTCGCATGCGGGTTTGGCTGCTTCTTTTTCTGGCGCTCTCGGCGGCTCCTTCATGGGCCGCCCATGCCTACGCGCAGTTCGGCGACATCAAGTACCCGCCCGGCTTCACCCACTTCAGCTACGTCAATCCGAACGCGCCCAAGGGCGGCGAGATCAGGATGGTGCCGCCCACGCGGCCCACCAACTTCGACAAGCTCAATCCGTTCACGCTCAAGGGCACGGCGCCTTCGGGCATCGGCTCGCTGATGTTCGAGAGCCTGATGACGGGCAATTCCGAAGAGCCGACCACGGTCTATGGCCTGCTTGCCGAAGACGTCGAGGTGGCGCCCGACCGCCTTTCGGCCACCTTCCGCCTGAACCCCAAGGCGCGCTTCAACGACGGCTCGCCGGTGCTGGCGGCCGACGTGGTGCATTCGTTCAACACCCTGACCGGCCCGCTGGCCGCGCCGCAGTACCGCACCATCTACGCCGAAGTGAAGAAGGCGACGGCCACCAGCGAGCGCGCCGTGCGCTTCGACTTCGCGAGTCCGAACCGCGAGCTGCCGCTGGTGATTGGCGGCATGGCGGTCTTCAGCCGCCAATGGGGCGGGGGCAAGCCGTTCGACCAGATCGTCACCGAGATGCCGATCGGCTCCGGCCCCTACAAGCCGGCCAGCGACCGCCTGGGCCGCGACATCACCTACGTGCGCCGCGCCGACTACTGGGGCGCCGACCTGCCGGTGCGCAAGGGGCTGTACAACTTCGATCGCATCACCTTCCGGGTCTACCTGGACGAAACCGCGCGCTTCGAGGGCCTGAAGGCCGGGGAGTTCGACTTCATGCGCGAATTCACCTCGCGCAACTGGGCGCGCCAGTACAAGGGCAGGCAGTTCGACAGCGGCGAGATCGTCAAGCGCGCCTTCGAGAACCACAACCCCGGCGATTTCCAGGGCTATGTGTTCAACATCCGCAAGGACAAATTCAAGGACGTGCGCGTGCGCCAGGCCATTGGTTTGGCCATGGATTTCGAGTGGCTCAACCGCCAGCTGTTCTACGGCCTCTACACGCGGGTGCAGGGCTACTTTCCGAACAGCGAGTTCCACGCCGAGGGCCTGCCCAAGCCCGACGAACTCGCGCTGATGGAGCCGCTGCGCAGCAAACTCAAGCCCGAGGTGTTCGGCCCGGCCCCGCAGCCGCCAAGCACGGCGCCGCCCAACAGCCTGCGCGAGAACCTGCGCAAGGCGAGGGCGCTGCTGGAGGAGGCCGGCTGGACCTACCGCGACGGCGCGCTGCGCAACGCGAAGAACGAGGCCTTCACGATCGAGTTCCTCAATGACCAGCCCGGGCTGATCCGCGTCGTGACACCGCTGCAGACGGCGCTGCGCAAGCTCGGCATCGAGATGACCTTCCGCACGGTCGATTTCTCGCTCTCGCAGCAGCGCATGCAGAACTTCGACTTCGAGATGACCTCGCTGCGCCTGCCCGGCAACAGCGCGCCGGGCGGCGAGCTGCTCGAGCTGTTCGGCTCCAAGGCGGCCGACACGACGGGCTCGTCCAATATCTGGGGCATTGCCGATCCGGCGGTCGACGCGGTGGTCGGCAAGGTGCTGGCGGCCACCACGCGGCCCGAGCTGGCCACGGCCATGCGCGTGCTCGACCGGGTGCTCTCCAACGGCTACTACTCGATCCCGCAGTACTACGGCAACGCCTTCCTCGTCGGCTACCGGCCGGCGCCGTTCGTGCTGCCGCCGACCATTCCGCCGTACTACGATGCCGGCGACTGGGCGCTCACCACGTGGTGGGCTTCGCCCATCAACAAATGACGCGGCCGCACCGGACATGAACACCGAATGACCAGCTACATCCTCAAGCGCCTGCTGCTGATGATCCCCACGCTGCTGGGCGTGCTCGTCATCACCTTCGGCGTGATCCAGTTCGTGCCGGGCGGCCCGGTCGAGCAGATGGTGGCGCAGTTGCAGGGGCGCGATTCGGGTGGCGAGCGGGCCGCGGCCAGCGGCGCCGGCTACCGCGGCCGCCAGGGCCTCGACCCGCAGCGCGTCGAGGACATCCGCAAGCTCTACGGCTTCGACAAGCCCGCCCACGAGCGCCTGTGGACCATGCTGAAGTCGTTCGCACGCTTCGACCTGGGCACCAGCTTCTACCAGCGCAAGGACGTCTGGCAGCTCATCAAGGAGAAGATGCCGGTGTCGATCAGCCTCGGCCTCTGGACCTTCTTCATCAGCTACCTGATCGCAGTGCCGCTGGGCGTGGCCAAGGCCGTGAGGGCCGGCACGCGCTTCGACTTCGTCACCACGCTGATCGTGCTGGTCGGCTACGCCATTCCGGGCTTCGTGCTGGGGGTGGCGCTGCTGGTGATCTTCGGCGGGCAGCTGCAGTGGTTTCCGCTGCGCGGCCTCACGTCACCCAACTGGGAGAGCATGAACTGGGGCGCGCGCATCGTCGACTACCTGTGGCACATCGCGCTGCCGGTCACGTCGATGGTGCTCGGCAGCTTTGCGGTCACCGCCATGCTCACCAAGAATTCCTTCCTCGAGGAGATCCGCAAGCAGTACGTGCTGACCGCGCGCGCCAAGGGACTGTCGCAGCGGCAGGTGCTCTGGAAGCATGTGTTCCGCAACGCGCTGATCCCGATCATCACCGGCTTTCCGTCGGCCTTCATCGGCGCGTTCTTCACCGGCTCGCTGCTGATCGAGACGCTGTTCACACTCGACGGCCTGGGCCTGCTGAGCTACGAGAGCGTGATCCGCCGCGACTATCCCGTGGTGCTGGGCACGCTCTACCTGTTCACGCTGATCGGCCTGGTCACCAAGCTGATTTCCGACCTCTGCTACGTCTGGGTCGATCCGAGGGTCAAGTTTGACTAGCGCCGCCGTTGTCGTTTCCGCGAGCCCGGGCCGCCGCGCCTGGCGCCGCTTCCGCCGCAATCCGCTGGGGTTCTGGAGCCTGGTCATCTTCTCGACGCTGGTGGTGCTGAGCCTGTTCGCCGAGCTGCTGTCCACCGAGAAGCCGCTGGTCGTGCGCTACGCCGGGCAGACCTACTTCCCGGTGCTGCGCGACTATTCCGAGAAAACCTTCGGCGGAGACTTCGAAACGCCCGCCGACTACCTCGATCCCTTCATCCAGAAGCGCATCACCGAGGGCGCCAACTGGGCGCTCTATGCACCCAACCGCTACGGTCCGCGCACGCTGAACTACTTTGCTTCCCAGCCCAATCCCGCGGCGCCTTCGGGCGAGAACTTCTTCGGCACCGACGACCGCGGCCGCGACCTGCTCGCGCAGCTGATCTACGGCTTTCGCGTGAGCGTGCTGTTCGGCCTGGCGCTGACCGTCATCGGCACGGTGCTGGGCGTGGCGGCGGGGGCGGTGCAGGGCTACTTCGCGGGCAAGATCGACCTCGCGTTCCAGCGCTTCATCGAGATCTGGGCCTCGATGCCCGAGCTCTACCTGCTGATCATCTTCAGCGCCATCTTCGCGCCCAGCGTGGCGCTGCTGCTGATCCTGCTGAGCCTGTTCGGCTGGATGGGCCTGGCCGACTACGTGCGCGCCGAGTTCCTGCGCAACCGCCAGATGGACTACGTGCGCGCCGCTCGGGCGCTGGGCGTGGGCAACCTGCAGATCATGTGGCGCCACATCCTGCCCAACAGCATGGTGCCGGTCGTCACCTTTCTGCCGTTTCGCATGAGCGCGGCCATCCTGGCGCTCACTTCGCTCGATTTCCTGGGCCTGGGCGTGCCGCCGGGCACGCCCTCGCTCGGCGAACTGCTGAGCCAGGGCAAGGCCAACATCGACGCCTGGTGGATCTCGCTGTCGACTTTCGGCGTGCTGGTCGTGACGCTGATGCTGCTCACCTTCATGGGCGACGCGCTGCGCGATGCCCTCGATCCGCGGAAGGCCGACAAGTGAGCCAAATCAAGCATCTCCAGCCGCTGCTGGACGTGAAAGAGCTGCGCGTGGCCTTCGGCGGCAAGGAGGTGGTGCACGGCATCGACTTCCGCATTGCCGCGGGCGAGAAGCTCGCGCTGGTCGGCGAATCGGGTTCGGGCAAGACCGTGACGGCGCTGTCGCTGCTGCGCCTGGCGCAGAACGCCGACGTGGCCGGCACCGCGACCTTGTTCGGCTCCGCAGATGCGCCAAGCGGGCGCGACCTGCTCTCGATTCCGGAGCGTGAGCTGCGCGGCATCCGCGGCAAGGAGATCGCGATGATCTTCCAGGAGCCGATGACCGCCCTCAACGCGCTCTACACCGTGGGCGACCAGATCGCCGAGGTGCTCGAACTGCACGAGGGCCTGTCGGCGCGCGCGGCCCAGGCGGCCGCCGTGCAGCTGCTGGCCGACACCGGCATTCCGGAGCCGGCGCGGCGGGCGAGGGCGTTTCCGCACCAGCTCTCGGGCGGCCAGCGCCAGCGCGCGATGATCGCCATGGCGCTCGCCTGCAAGCCGCGCCTGCTGTTGGCCGACGAGCCGACCACCGCGCTCGACGTCACGGTGCGCGCGCAGATCCTCGAGCTGCTGGCCGATCTGCAGCGCAAGCATGGCATGGCCGTGCTGCTCATCACGCACGACCTCAACCTGGTGCGCCGCTTCGCCGACCGGATTGCCGTGATGGAAGACGGCCACGTGGTGGAGCAGGGCGCCGTGGCGGCCGTGTTCGAGGCGCCGCAGCACGCCTACACCCGCAAGCTGATCGACAGCCATCCGCAGCGCGATGTCATCGCCGTGCCCGCGGGTGCCGGCGCGCGGCCGGTGCTCGAGGCCACCGGCCTGCGTGTGAGCTACCCGGTGCCGCGGCCCGGTTTTGCCGGCTGGTTCCGCAAGGGCGAATTCATTGCGGTGCAGAACGCGGATTTCCGCATCGCACCGGGCGAAACGCTGGGCGTGGTCGGCGAGTCCGGATCGGGCAAGTCCACGCTGGCGCTGGCCGCCCTCGGGCTGCTGAAGCACCAGGGTGCGCTCAAGGTGGATGGCAAGGGCTGGGCGGTGGACCGAAGCTCCGACCTGGCCTTGAGGCGAGTCATGCAGGTGGTTTTCCAGGACCCGTTCTCCTCGCTCTCGCCGCGCATGACGGTCGAGCAGATCGTGGGCGAGGGGTTGCGCGTGCACGCGCCTGAGCTCGACACGGCGCAGCGCCGCGCGCGGGCGCTGGCGGCGCTGGCCGACGTGGGCCTGGGCGAGGCGCAGTTTCCCTCGCTGCTCGACCGTTATCCCCACGAGTTCTCCGGAGGGCAGCGCCAGCGGCTCGCGATTGCGCGCGCGCTCATCGTCGACCCGCAGCTGCTGGTGCTCGACGAGCCCACCAGCGCGCTCGACGTGACGATCCAGAAGCAGGTGCTGGGCCTGCTGCAGCGCCTGCAGCGGGAGCGCGGCCTGAGCTACCTGCTGATCACGCACGACGTGGAGGTGATCCGCGCCATGGCGCACCACGTCATCGTGATGAAGGACGGTGCCATCCTCGAAGCCGGCGCAGTGGAGCGCGTGCTCGACGCGCCCGAGCACCCCTACACCAAGAAACTGGTGGCCGCCGCGCTGCTGGAATAGAACAACGGAATTGCAAGAAATGTCGGATATCGGACGGGACAGGCGCGGTGCCTGGCGCGCGGCACTGGCGTGCATGGTGACCTTGGCCGTTGCCATGGGCCTGGGGCGCTTTGCCTTCACGCCCATGCTGCCGATCATGTTGCACGAGGGAAAGCTCCAGCTCGAGGCGGGCGGCGTGCTGGCTTCGCTCAATTACCTTGGTTACTTTCTGGGCGCGGTCAGTTGCGCGGCCATCGGCATCCAGGCCAAGACCATGGTGCGCGGCGGCCTGGTGGCCACGGCCGCGCTGCTGGTGGGCATGGGGGTGCTCCACAGCTTCACGAGCTGGGGCATCCTGCGCACCGCGGCCGGCGTGATGAGCGCCTGGGTCTTCGTCTTTGCGTCCGGCTGGGGCCTGCGGCGGCTCGCCGAGACCCATTCCCCGGCGCTGGCCGGCGTGATCTACACCGGCCCCGGCATCGGCATCGCGATGACCGGCCTGCTCGGCGGCGCCCTGGGGCGCTGGGGTTCCGAGGCGGGATGGATCGGCCTGGGCCTGCTGGCGGTGGTGCTGGTGGCGCTGATCTGGCGCGTGTTCGACGATGGCGAACTGCCCTCGGGGCAAGGCTCCGCGGGCGCGCCTTCCGCCCAGGCCGGTGCGGCCGCGTCGCCTTCCGCGCGCAGCGACGCCGTCTGGCTGGTCGCGCTCTATGGGCTGGCCGGCTTCGGCTACATCATCACCGCCACCTTCCTGCCGGTGATTGCGCGCCAGGCACTGCCGGGCTCGCCATGGCCCGACTTCTTCTGGCCGCTGTTCGGGCTGGCGATCATCCCCGGCGCGCTGATCGGCGCCCGCGCGCCCGTGCACTGGGACAACCGGTTGCTGCTGGCCGCGGCCTATGCGCTGCAGGCGCTGGGCGTGGTGCTGTCGGTGGCCTGGCCCACCATCACCGGCTTTGCGCTCGGCAGCCTGCTGCTGGGCATGCCTTTCACGGCCATCACCCTTTTTGCGATGCGGGATGCGCGCCGGCTGCGCGGCAATGCCGCGGCCGGGCTGATCGGCTATGCGACCGCTTCCTATGGGGTCGGGCAGATCATCGGCCCGCTGTTTGCGGCGCCGCTGGCCCAGCGGACCGGGTCTTTCGAGCTCCCGCTGCTGGTGGCGGCCGCTGCATTGGCGCTCGGTTCGGTGCTGTTTGCCGTCGTCTGGTCAAAATCCCGGCGCAAAGTGGCGCTTTGAGCAACCCAAGCCACTTCATTTATCACGGGAATAGCATATAATTCGAGGCTCACGACCAAACGGGCGGGTACCAACCGCCCGTTTTTTTTGGTCTATGCAATTTCGATGCGTGACACCCGTGGCGGGCGGGTGGCACGCATAAGCATTTTTACAAGGCAAATTCAAACACGTGGCATTGCAGCAGACAGTGGAACAAACCGTTGCCGGTCTCGGCTACGACCTGGTCGAGATCGAACGCTCGGCCGGGGGATTGCTGCGCGTGACAATTGATTTGCCCTGGACTGCCCCCACATCGGAAGCTGTGGCTGCAGGCATTCCCGAACCCTTCGTGACGGTCGAGGATTGCGAGAAGGTCACGCGCCAGTTGCAGTTTGCGCTCGAGGTCGACGGTGTCGATTACAAGCGGCTCGAGGTTTCCTCGCCGGGTATTGACCGTCCGCTTCGCAATGAGCAGGATTTCGAGCGTTTCGTGGGCGAGGTGATCGACATCACGCTCAAGGCGCCCATGGGTGCCGCGGCGGCGGGGCAGGTGTCTGCCGCCCGCAAGAAGTTTCGCGGCACGCTGGAGCGCGTGGCGGGGGCCGACGGGGCCCCGGGCTGGCAAATCGTCTGGAGCGATGCGCCGGAGCCCAAACCGGGTCAAAAAGTCAGCAAGAAGCGGGCGCCTGCAAAGTTGCATGCGCTGGGTTTCGTGCTGGATGAGCTGCGCGATGCGCGGCTCGCGCCAATTGTGGATTTCAAGGGCCGCAAGGCCAAAACCCAACCGGGTTTTTCGGATATTGACGACGGAACCAACGTTCCGGACTGACTAGAGGAGTGGGTGGCATGAATCGCGAAATGTTGATGTTGGTGGATGCGATCTCGCGCGAGAAGAACGTCGAGCGCGACGTGGTTTTCGGCGCGGTCGAATCCGCGCTGGCGCAAGCCACCAAGAAGCTCCACCAGGGCGACGTGGACATCCGCGTCTCGGTCGACCGCGACAGCGGCGACTACGAAACCTTCCGCCGCTGGCACGTCGTCCCCGACGAAGCCGGCCTGCAGCTGCCCGACCAGGAAATCCTCCTGTTCGAAGCCAAGGAAGAAATGCCCGACATCGAGGTCGGCGAGTACATCGAGGAAGCGGTGGACTCGGTGCCGATCGGCCGCATCGGCGCCATGGCGGCCAAGCAGGTCATCCTGCAGAAGATCCGCGACGCCGAGCGCGAGATGCTGCTCAACGACTTCATGTCGCGCGGCGACAAGATCTTCGTGGGTACCGTCAAGCGCCTGGACAAGGGCGACATCATCGTGGAGGCCGGCCGCGTCGAAGGGCGCCTGCGCCGCAGCGAGATGATCGCCAAGGAAAACCTGCGCAACGGCGACCGCGTGCGGGCCATGATCATGGAGGTCGACCTGACGCTGCGCGGCGCGCCGATCATCCTGTCGCGCTCGGCGCCCGAGTTCATGATCGAGCTGTTCCGCCAGGAAGTGCCCGAGATCGAACAGGGCCTGCTCGAAATCAAGAGCTGCGCCCGCGACCCCGGTTCGCGCGCCAAGATCGCCGTGCTCTCGCACGACAAGCGTGTCGATCCCATCGGCACCTGCGTCGGCGTGCGCGGCACCCGCGTCAATGCCGTGACCAACGAGCTCGCCGGCGAGCGCGTGGACATCGTGCTGTGGAGCGAAGACCCGGCCCAGTTTGTGATCGGCGCCCTGGCTCCGGCCAACGTGTCGTCGATCGTGGTCGATGAAGAAAAGCACGCCATGGACGTGGTGGTCGACGAGGAAAACCTCGCCATCGCGATCGGCCGCGGCGGCCAGAACGTGAGGCTCGCCTCCGATCTGACCGGCTGGAAGATCAACATCATGGACGCCAATGAATCGGCCCAGAAGCAGGCGAGCGAAACCGACGCCAGCCGCAAGCTGTTCATGGAAAAGCTCGACGTCGACGAGGAAATCGCCGACATCCTGATCTCCGAGGGCTTCAACAGCCTCGAGGAAGTCGCCTATGTGCCGATCTCCGAAATGCTGGAGATCGAAGCCTTCGACGAAGACACCATCAACGAGCTTCGTTCGCGCGCCAAGGATGCGCTGTTGACCATGGAAATCGCCAAGGAAGAGGGCGTCGAGACCGTCTCGCAGAATCTGCGCGACCTCGAAGGCCTCGACCCCGAGCTGATTCCCAAGCTGGCCGAGGCGGGTGTGCACACCCGCGACGACCTCGCCGACCTCGCGGTCGATGAACTCACCGAGATCACCGGCCACAGCGCCGATGACGCCAAAGCCCTCATCTTGAAAGCCCGCGAACATTGGTTCGCCGGCCAAGAGTGATGGTCATGGAGGCACGAAACCAATATGTCCAGTACCACTGTCGCCGAGTTCGCGAACGAGCTCAAGAAGACTCCCGAAACCTTGCTTGACCAGCTCAAGAGCGCAGGCGTGCCCAAGGCGGCACCCACCGATGCACTCACCGAGGCTGACAAGCAGCGCCTGCTCGGCTTTCTCAAAGCCAGCCATGGCACCGCCGAGCCCGAGCGCAAGAAGATCACGCTGACGAAGAAGTCGACCAGCGAGATCAAGCAGGCCGACGCCACCGGCCGCGCCCGCACCATCCAGGTCGAGGTGCGCAAGAAGCGCACCTTCATCCAGCGCGACGACGGCCACCCGGCCACGCCCGAAGCGCAACCGGTGGCCGAAGCGCCCGCCGCGGCACCTGCCGCACCCCGCATCGACGAAGCCGAACTGGCCCGCCGCGAGGAAGAGGCGCGCCGCCAGGCCGAGCTGATCCGCCGCCAGGAAGAAGAACTGGCCGAGAAGCGCCGCCTGCGCGAAGAAGCCGAAGCCCGCGAACGCGAACAGGCCGAGAAGGCCGAGCGCGCAGAGCAGGCCGAGCAGGAAGCCGCACGCGCCGCCGCCGAGAAGAAGGCTGCCGCCGAAGCCGCGGCCGCGCCCGCCAAGGAAGCGGCCAAGCCGGCTGCTGCGCCTGTTGCAGCCGCTGCAGCCGCCGCCGAACAGCAGGCCGCCGACACCAAGCTGGCTGCCCAGACCGCCGCCACGCAAGCCAAGGAAGACGCCAAGGCCAAGGCCGCCGCCGAATCGAAGGCCCGTGCCGACGAGGAAGCCGCCCGCGCCAAGGACCTGGACGAGCGCCGCCGCAAGGCCCTGGCCGAAGCCGAAGCCATCCGCGCCATGATGAACGCACCGGCCCGCGTGCTGGTGCCGCACAAGGCGCCCGAGAAGCCGCAGCCCGAAAAGGCCGCGGTCAAGGGCACGCTGCACAAGCCGGCCGCGCCCGCAGCGCGCCCCGGCGCGCCGGCCGCACCGGGTGCTGCCGCAGCCCCTGGCGCCGCCGGTGCCGGCAAGGAAGTCAAGTCGGCCAAGCTCTCGTCGAGCTGGGCGGGCGATCCTGCCAAGAAGAAGGAAATCAAGACCCGCGGCGATGCCAGCGGCGGTGTCGGCCGCGGCAACTGGCGCGGAGGCCCGCGCGGCCGCCGTGGCAGCAATGACCGCGGAGGCCACGAAGAGCATGTGCAGGCCGCACCGGTGGAGGCGCGCATTCTCGAAGTGCACGTGCCCGAAACCATCACGGTGGCCGAGCTCGCGCACAAGATGGCCGTCAAGGCACAGGAAGTCATCAAGCAATTGATGAAGCTGGGCCAGATGGCGACCATCAACCAGTCGCTGGACCAGGACACCGCCATGATCCTGGTGGAGGAAATGGGCCACAACGCGGTCGTTGCCGCGCTGGACGACCCCGAAGCCTTCACCGACGAGGACGTGTCGGCGCAAACCGCCGAAGCCCTGCCGCGCGCACCGGTCGTGACCGTCATGGGCCACGTCGACCACGGCAAGACCTCGCTGCTCGACTACATCCGCCGCGCCAAGGTTGCAGCGGGCGAAGCCGGCGGCATCACGCAGCACATCGGTGCCTACCATGTGCAGACCGAACGCGGCATGGTGTCCTTCCTCGACACCCCGGGCCACGAGGCCTTCACGGCCATGCGTGCCCGTGGTGCGCAGGCCACCGACATCGTCATCCTCGTGGTGGCGGCCGACGACGGCGTCATGCCGCAGACCAAGGAAGCCATCAAGCACGCGAAGGCTGCGGGTGTGCCGATCGTGGTTGCCATCAACAAGATCGACAAGCCCGATGCCAGCCCGGACCGCGTGAAGCAGGAACTGGTGGCCGAAGAGGTGGTGCCCGAAGAGTACGGCGGCGACGTGCCGTTCGTGCCGGTGTCCGCCAAGACGGGCCAGGGCATCGACGACCTGCTCGAGCAGGTGCTGCTGCAGGCCGAAGTGCTGGAACTCAAGGCGCCGGTGGATGCCGCCGCCAAGGGCCTGGTCATCGAAGCGCAGCTCGACAAGGGCCGCGGCCCGGTCGCGACCGTGCTGGTGCAGTCCGGCACGCTCAAGACCGGCGACGTGGTGCTGGCAGGTTCGACCTATGGCCGCGTGCGCGCCATGCTCGACGAAGACGGCAGGACCATCAAGTCGGCCGGCCCGTCGATCCCGGTCGAGATCCAGGGCCTGACCGAAGTGCCCCAGGCGGGCGACGAGTTCATGGTGATGAGCGACGAGCGCCGTGCGCGCGAAATCGCCACCTACCGTGCCGGCAAGTTCCGCAACACCAAGCTGGCGAAGGCCCAGGCCGCGAACCTGCAGAACATGTTCACCGACCTCTCGGCCGGCGAAGTGCAGACGCTGCGCATCATCATCAAGGCCGACGTGCAGGGCTCGCAGGAAGCGCTGGCCCAGTCGCTGCTCAAGCTGGCGACCGACGAGGTCAAGGTGCAGATCGTGTACGCCGGCGTGGGCGGCATCAGCGAAAGCGACATCAACCTGGCGATCGCCTCCAAGGCCATCGTGATCGGCTTCAACGTGCGTGCCGATGCCGGCGCGCGCAAGCTGGCCGAAGGCAACGGCGTGCAGCTGAACTACTACAGCATCATTTACGACGCCGTGGACGAGATCAAGGTCGCGATGTCGGGCATGCTGGCACCGGAGCGCCGCGAGGAAATCATCGGCTCGGCCGAGATCCGCACGGTGTTCGTGGCCTCGAAGATCGGTACGGTCGCGGGTTCCTACATCACCTCGGGCTCGGTCAACCGCAGTGCGCATTTCCGCCTGCTGCGCGACAACGTGGTGATCTATACCGGCGAAGTCGACTCGATCAAGCGCATGAAGGACGACGTCCGCGAAGTGCGCGAAGGCTTCGAGTGCGGTATCAAGCTCAAGAACTACAACGACATCAAAGAGGGCGATCAGCTCGAGTTCTTTGAAATCAAGGAGATCGCCCGTACGCTGTAACAAGCGTTCGATGCGACCGTATCCATGCCCAAGAGAAAAGCCGCCGCCCCCAACCGCGCGTTCAAGGTTGCCGACCAGATCCAGCGCGATCTGACGGAGCTGATCGCGCGCGAGTTGAAGGACCCGCGCGTGGGCATGGTCACGATCCAGGCGGTCGAGGTCACGCCCGACTATGCGCACGCGAAGATCTACTTCAGCATGCTCACGGGCGACGTGACCGAGACCACCGAGGCGCTGAACCAGGCCGCGGGGTTCCTGCGCAACGGCCTGTTCAAGCGCCTGCACATCCACACCGTGCCGACGCTGCACTTCCTGTTCGACCGCACCACCGAGCGTGCGGCCGACATGAATGCGCTCATCGCGCAGGCCGTCGCTTCGCGTTCGAAAGACGACTAGCGATGAATGCGCCACGCACAAGGGTGCAGCGGCGCCCTGTGCATGGGGTGTTGTTGCTCGACAAGCCGCTGGGACTCTCCAGCAACCAGGCCTTGCAGAAGGCCAAGTGGTTGCTGCGCGCCGAAAAAGCGGGCCACACCGGCACGCTCGATCCGCTGGCCACCGGCGTGCTGCCGCTGTGCTTTGGCGCGGCCACCAAGTTCAGCCAGCTGCACCTCGATGCCGACAAGACCTACGAGGCCACGGCACGCCTTGGCATCAAGACCTCCACCGGCGACGCCGAGGGCGAGGTGATTGCCGAGCGCCCGGTGCATGTCACCGCGGAAGACCTGGCCCGCGTCGAAGTGCAGTTCACCGGCCCGATCCGGCAGGTTCCGCCGATGCACAGCGCGCTCAAGAAGGACGGCAAGGCGCTGTACGAGTACGCGCGCGAAGGCATCGAGATCGAGCGCGCGCCGCGCGACGTCATCATTCACAAGCTCGCGCTGACGCAGCTGGACGGCTCCCGCATCCGCATCGTTGCGTGCGTGAGCAAGGGCACCTACATTCGCACGCTGGGCGAGGACATCGGCGAGGCACTGGGCTGCGGCGCGCACCTCACGTCGCTGCGCCGCACGGCCACGGGCGGTTTCGGCGAGACGGAGTGCGTCACGATCGAGGCGCTCGAAGCCATGGCCGAAGAGGAGCGCCTGGCACGCCTGTTGCCTGCCGAAGCACTGGTCGAGGGCCACAGCCGCGTCACGCTCGCCGCCGAAGATGCGGCACGTTTTCTTTCAGGCCTGCGCCGCCGTGGCGGCTGGGCCGATGCCGAAGCGGTGGCCGTGTTCGGCACCGACCCGCAGGCGTTCCTGGGCACCGCCCATGTGAGCGCCGGCGAACTGATCCCGGGGCGCTTGCTGAACCCCATCGAAATCCAGCAAATTCTTTTGAACGCACAACAGACCGAAGCGACACCATGAGTACCAAGCAAATCCGCAATATCGCCATCATTGCCCACGTCGACCATGGCAAGACCACGATGGTCGACCAGCTGCTGCGGCAGTCGGGCACCTTTGCCGAGCACGAGAAAGTGGTCGACACGGTGATGGACAACAACGCCATCGAAAAGGAACGTGGCATCACGATCCTGGCCAAGAACTGCGCCGTGACCTGGGAAGGCACGCACATCAACATCGTCGACACCCCCGGCCACGCGGACTTTGGCGGTGAAGTGGAGCGCGCGCTGTCGATGGTCGACGGCGTGGTGCTGCTGATCGACGCGCAGGAAGGCCCGATGCCGCAGACGCGCTTCGTGACCAAGAAGGCGCTGGCCCTGGGCCTGAAGCCGATCCTGGTCGTGAACAAGGTCGACAAGCCGGGCGCCAACCCCGACAAGGTGGTGAACGCCGCCTTCGACCTGTTCGACAAGCTCGGCGCCACCGACGAACAGCTGGACTTCCCTGTGGTGTACGCCTCGGGCATCAACGGCTGGTCGTCGCTCGAAGAGGGTGCGCCCGGCGAGCAGTGGGGCCCCGACATGTCGGCGCTGTTCAACACCATCCTGAAGCATGTGCCGGCGCAGAAGGGCGATCCGGACGCACCGCTGCAGCTGCAGATCTCGGCGCTCGACTTCTCGACCTTCGTCGG
This sequence comes from Variovorax paradoxus NBRC 15149, assembly GCF_001591365.1. Lineage (GTDB taxonomy): Bacteria > Pseudomonadota > Gammaproteobacteria > Burkholderiales > Burkholderiaceae_C > Variovorax > Variovorax paradoxus. The sequence goes on along the minus strand of NZ_BCUT01000008.1, from coordinate 90,249 downwards.
ACGCATCGGCGTGGGCCGCATCAGCCAGGGCACGCTCAAGCCCATGATGGACGTGCTGGTGATGGAAGGTCCGGACGGCAAGACCGTCAAGGGCCGCGTCAACCAGGTGCTGACCTTCCAGGGCCTGGACCGCGTGCAGGCCACCGAAGCCGGCCCGGGCGAGATCGTGCTGATCAACGGCATTGCCGACATCGGCATCGGCGTGACCGTGACCGACCCGGCCAACCCGTCGCCGCTGCCCATGCTCAAGGTCGACGAACCGACCCTGACCATGAACTTCTGCGTCAACACCAGCCCGCTGGCCGGCCGCGAAGGCAAGTTCGTCACCAGCCGCCAGATCTGGGACCGCCTGCAGAAGGAACTGCAGCACAACGTGGCGCTGCGCGTGAACGAAACCGACGAGGAAGGCATCTTCGAGGTGATGGGCCGCGGCGAACTGCACCTGACCATCCTGTTGGAAAACATGCGCCGCGAAGGCTATGAAATGGCCGTGTCCAAGCCGCGCGTGGTGTTCCGCACCGTCAACGGCGAGAAGCACGAGCCGATCGAGCTGGTGACGGCCGACATCGAAGAGCAGCACCAGGGCGGCGTGATGCAGGCCCTGGGCGAGCGCAAGGGCGAGCTGGTCAACATGGAACCGGACGGCCGCGGCCGCGTGCGCCTGGAGTACCGCATTCCGGCGCGTGGCCTGATCGGCTTCACCAACGAATTCCTGAACCTGACGCGCGGCTCGGGCCTCATCAGCAACATCTTCGACAGCTACGAGCCGCACAAGGGCGAGATCGGCAGCCGCAAGAACGGCGTGCTGATTTCCATGGACGACGGTGAAATCTTCACCTACGCCCTGGGCAAGCTGGACGACCGCGGCCGCATGTTCGTGAAGGCGAACGATCCGGTGTACGAAGGCATGATCGTGGGCATCCACAGCCGCGACAACGACCTGGTGGTGAACGCCACGCGCACCAAGCAGCTGACCAACTTCCGTGTCTCGGGCAAGGAAGACGCGATCAAGATCACGCCGCCGATCGAACTCACGCTGGAATACGGCGTGGAATTCATCGAGGACGACGAGCTGGTCGAGATCACGCCCAAGAGCGTGCGCCTGCGCAAGCGTTTCCTCAAGGAAAACGAGCGCAAGCGCGCCAGCCGCGAAATGGCGAGCTGATCGCCATCCAGCCGTGCTGCTGCGCCTGACCCACGGCGGGGCCGTGTGGCTGATGGTTGCCGTGACCCTGATGTGGGCCACGGCGGGCGTTGTCACGCGGCACCTGGCGCAGGCCCACAGTTTCGAGATCACCTTCTGGCGCAGCTTCTTCACGATGCTTGCGCTGCTGGTGATCTTGCCGCTTTGGCGGGGCCGGGCGGTGTTCTCGCAGATCCGTTCGGGCGGGCGCGAGCTCTGGATCTCGGGCGTCTGCTGGACCGTGATGTTCACGGCCTTCATGGTGGCGCTCACGCTGGCTTCGACGGCCAGCGTGCTGGTCACGATGTCGCTGGGCCCATTGCTCACTGCGCTGGCCGCGCGCCTCTTCATCGGCCACCGCCTGCCCGTGCGGACCTGGGTGGCCATCGTGGTGGCCGGCCTCGGCATCGCGTGGATGTACGGCACGCAACTGATGCAGGGCGGAGCGGCGGGCGGATCGCTGCTCGGAACGCTGGTGGCGCTGTGCGTGCCGCTCGCGGGCGCCACCAACTGGACGGTGGTCCAGCATGCGCGCGCCAAGGGACATGACATCGACCTGGTTCCCGCGGTGCTGATCGGCGCGGCGCTGAGCGCGCTGCTCACGCTGCCTTTTGCCTTGCCGTTCCAGGCCAATGCGCACGATCTCGGCCTGCTCGCTTTCCTCGGTGTTTTCCAGCTGGCCATTCCCTGCGTGCTGGCGGTCCTGTGCGCGCAGGTGCTCAAGGCGCCCGAGGTGGCGCTGCTCGCGCTGCTCGAGGTGATCTTCGGCATTGCACTGGCCTGGATCGGCGCGGGCGAGGAGCCGGCTGCGAGCGTGCTGACCGGCGGCGCGCTGGTCATCGGTGCGCTGGTTTTCAACGAGCTGCTGGCGCTGCGCGGGCGCCGCGCCACCGTGGCCGACGACGCGCTTCCCACCGCCCACTGAGCCGCTTGCGCGAGCCAAAAAAGAAAAGGCCCCGACATCTGCCGGGCCTTCGAGTTGGAGCGCGATCAGGCGATCACGGAATCAGGGGCGGGCCACCTTCCAGGCGCCGTTCAGGACGCCGTCGCCGGTCTTGTCGCCCGGCTTGCTGTCCTTGGTCCAGTAGTAGAGCGGCCAGCCCTTGTAGGCCCACTGCCTCTTGCCGTCTTCGCGCACGATGATGGTGTAGCCACCCATCGGCTTGGCCGTTTCGGCCACCGGCAGCGGCGGCCAGTTGGCGGCGCACTGGGCGTTGCAGGCGGAGGTGCCTGCACCGGCCGTGTCGCGGGCGAAGGTGTACAGCGTCATGCCATTCGGGCCGACCAGCACGCCATCGGCGGTGCGGGTGGGGGTGTCGGGGGCGCTGGCGGTCTTGTTGGACATGCCGCCGCAGCCGGCGAGCAATGCCGCCGCGAGGATCGAGGCGCTGAGCAATTTCATGCAGTTTCTCCTTCAGTTGAAAAATCGCGAAAACAAGGCAGTGGTTGCGCGACACGGCAGTTTATGCCGGCCTCACGACAAATCGCGGTAGGCGAGCGTCGCGAGTTTCAGCAAAACTTCACGCGGTAGCTTGCCGGCAACGGCATAGCCGAAGCCCTGGTCGATCCAATAGAAGCTGGGCACCGGTCCTTCGGACGCGAAACGGAAGGCTGTTTCGCGCGATGCGGCGGTGCCGGCGGCGGCCTGGCTGTCGAGGGTGCCGATGTAGAGCGTGATGCGTTCGCCGGCGGCGTCCTCGAACATGAACTGGGCGCGCGCGCCGCTTTCCCCGGGCAAGAGGCGGCCGCCGACGAGCGTGTAGCCCATGGCGGTCAGGTCCGGCACCTTGAGCGGCCTGTCCAGGCGCTTGGACAGCCACTGCACGAGGTGCTGCTGCTCGCTGGCAGCCACTTCGACCGGGTGCCTTTTTTCCGGCGCATAGACGGCGTGGGCAATGGAGGCGTCGTGCACGAACTCGCGCATCGCAGGCGCCCTGGCCAACTGAGCCGAAGCGGCGCGCTGCATCGACCACTGGGCATTGCCGAGCCAGCCGGCGGCAAAGGCAACCAGCACGCCGGCCGCCATGCCGCCCCATCGCATCCAATGGCCTCGCCGGGCCTGGCTGCGATCGAGCGCGTTCATCAGGGGCGCGGGCACGGGCTCTACCAGCAGCTCTCCATGCAGCCGGCGCAGTGCGTCGCGCTGGGTGCGCCAGGCCGCCACCCGCGCCGCAAGGGCCGGATCGTGCGCGACGGCGTCCTCGAGCTCGGCGTGGCGTTCCGGTGCCAACTGGCCATCGATGAGCGCATGCAACTCGTCGTCGGTGGGGGGCGGGGCAGGGCGATTCATGATGGAGCGGCAGGTTTCACTTGAGGCGGCGCAGTCCGGGGCGATGCGGCGCAGCGGCGCCATCCATCAGCTCCTGCAGCCGGACGCGGGCGCGCGACAGGCGCGACATCACGGTGCCGGCGGGGATGCCGAGCACCTTGGCCACCTCGGCATAGGAAAGGTCTTCGAGCGTGACGAGCAGCAGCACGGCGCGCTGCTCTTCGGGCAGCTGCATCAGGCAGCGCTGCAGGTCCAGGCCCATGCCGGGGTCGCGGCCCGGATCGGCGGCGCCGTGCAGCTCCTGCACCGCGTCCTCCAGCGGCACCACGCTGTGCGGAGGCGGCGTGCGCCGCAGCTGGCTCGCAAAGATGTTGTGCATGACCGTGAACAGCCAGGCGCGCAGGTCGCTGCCCACCACCCAGAGCCGCCACTTGCTGCAGGCCCGCTCGAGCGTGTCCTGCACCAAGTCGTCGGCCGCCCAGGCGTTGCCCGTGAGCGCGCGCGCATAGCGGCGCAGGCTCGGGATCTGGTCGGCCAGCAGGCGGGCGTCCATGGGGAGCGGGAGCGCGCGAGGATCAGGGCTTGGCGGTTTTCCAGGCGCCGCCGACGCCGTCGCCGGTCTTGTCGCCCGGTTTGCTGTCCTTGGACCAGTAGTAGAGCGGCCAGCCCTTGGCGGCCCATTGCTTCTTGCCGTCGTCGCGCGTGACGATGGTGAAGTCGCCGGCCGGCTTGTCGCTGTCGGTGGCCATGAAGGGCGGCCAGTTGGCCGCGCAGCCGCCGTTGCAGGCCGACTTGCCGCTGCCGGCCGTGTCCTTGTCGAAGGTGTAGAGCGTCATGCCGTTCGGGCCGACCAATGCGCCGTCGGCGGCCTTGGGCTGGGCGAACGAGGGAAGCGCGAGCAGGCCGGAAAGCAGCGCAGCGGCAAGGCCGGCGCAGGAAAGGCGAAGAGGCGGCATGGAAGACTCCTGGAAGTTGGTGGCACCGACGATCCGATGACACCGCACAAACGCCTGCAAGCGGCGTTTTATTCCATGCCGCGCAAAAAAAGAACTAGCGGCTGCGGCTCTTCATCGCGCGCTCGACCTCGCGCTTGCCTTCGCGGTCCTTGATGGTGTCGCGCTTGTCGTGCTCGGCCTTGCCCTTGGCCAGCGCAATTTCGCATTTGACCTTGCCGGCCTTCCAGTGCAGGTTGAGCGGCACCAGCGTGTAGCCCTTTTGTTCGACCTTGCCGACCAGGCGGCGGATCTCTTCCTTGTGCAGCAGCAACTTCTTGGTGCGGATGGAGTCAGGGTTGACGTGGGTCGAAGCGCTCTTGAGCGGGTTGATCTGCAGGCCCACGACGAAGAGCTCGCCGTCGCGGATCACCACGTAGCCGTCAGTCAGCTGGACCTTGCCCTCGCGCAGGGACTTGACCTCCCAGCCTTCGAGGACGATGCCGGCCTCGAAGCGTTCTTCGAAGAAATAGTTGTACGCGGCCTTCTTGTTGTCGGCAATGCGGGAGGAGGTATCTTGTTTCTTGGTGGCCATGGCTCGGAAAGGTGGGGGCGCATGGCTTCAATACAATCCGTCGCGCACGCTGTCCCGATTCTATGAAAACCGTCAACAAGTCCGTCCTCATCTGGTACAGCGCCGAAGAGATGTACGCGCTCGTCACCGACGTGGAGAAATATCCGCAGTTCCTGCCCTGGTGCGACAAGTCCAGGGTCATCGAGGAAGACGAGGCCGGCATGACCGCCGAAGTGGGCCTGGCCTTTGCCGGCCTGCACCAGAGCTTCACCACCCGCAACACCCACGTGCCGGGGCGCGAGGTGCACCTCAAGCTGGTCGATGGACCCTTCTCCAACCTCGACGGCCTCTGGAAGTTTGCGCCCGTGGGCGAGCCCGGCGAGCGCGCCTGCCGCGTCGAGCTGCACATGAGCTACGGCTTCAGCAACTTTGCTTTGCAGGCGCTGGTGGGGCCGGTGTTCGACACCGTGGCCTCCAGCCTGGTCGAAGCCTTCGTCAAGCGCGCCGAGCAGGTCTACGGCACGTCCTGATGATCGAAGTCACGCTCTGCTGCTCGCCCGCGCCGCGCGAGGTGTTCGAGCAGGTGCTGCGGCTCGCGCCCCCAGCTACCGTGGCCGATGCCGTGACGGCCAGCGATCTTTCGCAGCGCTTTCCGCAGCTCGATTGGCGCGAGGCCATGACGCCGGGAATCTGGGGCAGGGAAGTCGGCTGGGAGCAGCCGCTCGAGGACGGCGACCGCGTCGAACTGTGCCGGCCCTTGGCGGTCGATCCGAAGGTGGCGCGCCGCGAGCGCTTCCAGCGCCAGGGTGCGCGCGGCACCGGTCTTTTCGCGAACCGCCGCAAGGGCGGCAAGGCCGGCTACTGAACCGGTGCGGGCTGCTTATTTGCAGTCGCTTTCGATGATCGACTGAAGACGCTTCTGCTCGGCGGCCCGGGCCGCGTCGTCCATGATTTCGCGCTCGCCCTTCGCGTTGATCTTGGCGACGCGGATGCCGCTGTCGAAGGTGGCCTTGCCCTGGCGCGCGCGGTCGCAGTTGTCGGCCTTGGCCTTGGCGTTCTTCTCTGCCTCGGCGGCCTGCTTGGCCTTTTCCTCGGCCTGCGCCTTCTTGGTCTTTTCCTCGAGCTCCTTGTCGACGCCCGCGGGCTTGGGCGCGGCCGCGGCCTTGGGTGCTGCGGCGTCGGGCGCGTCGGCGTCGGCAGCGGCCGGCACCGAGCCGCCTCTGGGCGGCGGAGAACCCGCGCGGCGCAGGATGTTCTTTTCCGGCACGTCCGTCGGCGGCGGCTGGTCGCTGAAGACCTTCTTGCCGCTCTTGTCGATCCATTGCCATTGCGCGCTGGCCGAGAGCGGCAGCAGGCAAACACATCCCAGTACGAGCCAATGCGCGAATTTCATGCGGCGAGTTTAGCCTTCCTTACGTTTTGCAACATGAGAGCGCCCGGCTTTCGTTGCCGGCGAGTTGGGATTTGGCTACGTTTTCGCCGCCTTGCCGGCCCGGCGGGGCTTGGCTGAAGCCCCTGGCAGGGCGGGTAAGTACCGACGGTCGCTACAATCCGTCTTTTGGAGCTTCACCCATGCGCCTTCTCGGCAAAGCGCTCACCTTCGACGACGTGTTGTTGGTGCCAGCGTTCTCCCAGGTCCTGCCCAAGGACACCTCCCTCGCCACCCGTTTCTCCCGCAACATCACGCTGAATCTGCCGCTGGTCTCCGCCGCGATGGATACGGTGACCGAAGCACGCCTCGCGATCGCGATCGCGCAGGAAGGCGGCATCGGCATCGTGCACAAGAACTTCACCGCCGCCGAGCAGGCCGCGCAGGTGGCCAAGGTGAAGCGCTACGAATCGGGCGTGCTGCGCGATCCCGTGGTGATCACCCCCACGCACACCGTGCTGCAGGTCATGCAGCTGTCCGACGAACTCGGCATCTCGGGCTTCCCGGTGCTCGACGGCGGCAAGGTGGTGGGCATCGTGACCGGGCGCGACCTGCGCTTCGAGAACCGCTACGACGTGCCGGTGAGCGAGATCATGACGCCGCGCGACAAGCTCATCACCGTGCCCGACGGCACCACGCTGGCCGAGGCCAAGGCGCTGCTCAACAAGCACAAGCTCGAACGCCTGCTCGTCATCAACAGCGCATGGGAGCTCAAGGGCCTGATCACCGTCAAGGACATCACCAAGCAGACCAGCTTTCCCAACGCCGCACGCGACCCGAGCGGCCGCCTGCGCGTGGGTGCGGCGGTCGGCGTCGGCGCGGGCACCGAGGAGCGCGTCGAAGCGCTCGTGAAGGCTGGCGTCGACGCCATCGTGGTCGACACCGCGCACGGCCACAGCGCCGGCGTGATCGAGCGCGTGCGCTGGGTCAAGAAGAACTATCCGCAGGTCGACGTGATCGGCGGCAACATCGCCACCGGCGATGCGGCCCGCGCGCTGGCCGATGCCGGTGCCGACGCGGTCAAGGTCGGCATCGGCCCCGGATCGATCTGCACCACGCGCATCGTGGCCGGCGTGGGCGTGCCGCAGATCATGGCGGTCGACAGCGTCGCCACCGCGCTGCAGGGCACCGGCATTCCGCTGATTGCGGACGGCGGCATCCGCTATTCGGGCGACATCGCCAAGGCCATTGCCGCGGGCGCAAGCACCGTGATGATGGGCGGCATGTTCGCCGGCACTGAAGAGGCGCCCGGCGAGATCGTGCTGTTCCAGGGCCGCAGCTACAAGAGCTACCGCGGCATGGGCTCCATCGGCGCCATGCAGCAGGGCAGTGCCGACCGCTATTTCCAGGAATCCACCACCGGCAATCCCAACGCCGACAAGCTTGTGCCTGAAGGCATCGAAGGCCGCGTGCCGTACAAGGGCTCGATGGTGTCGATCGTCTACCAGATGTCGGGCGGCTTGCGCGCGAGCATGGGCTACTGCGGCTGCGCCACGATCGAAGAGATGAAGAACAAGGCCGAGTTCGTCGAAATCACCACGGCCGGCATCCGCGAGAGCCACGTGCACGACGTGCAGATCACGAAAGAAGCGCCGAACTACCGCGCTGAATAAGTGATGAGCAGGCCCAATCTGGCCAGACCTTGAAAGTCAGGCCAGATTGGCATTAGAATTCAGGCCAGATTCAAATTTTCTGGCCTAAATGCAATCCATCGGCATCGCTGAAGCCAAGAACAACTTCTCGGCCCTGATCGACCTGGTCGAAAAGGGCGAGGAGGTTCGCATCACCCGCCACGGCAAGGAAGTCGTGCGCATGCTGCCGGTGCGGCGCAAGCCGGTCATCACCGACGAGCAGATCGAGCGCGAACTCGGCCAGATCGACGCACTGCACGCCACCATCCAGCCCGGCCAATCGGTCCGCGCGCTGCTCGACGCAGGGCGCCAATCGTGACAGCCTTCGTCATGGACGCCTCCGTCACCGCCGCCTGGCTCTTGCCCGACCAGGCCAGCGAACACACCCGCAAGCTCTACGCCGCCATCCGCCGCGACGAGGTCGAGCCGCAGGCGCCCAACGCCTGGCAGTGGGAGTGCGCCAACATCCTTGCCAACGGCGTGCGCAGCGGCCGCATTCCGGCGTCCGCGGTCGAAGGGCTGTGGAGCGTGCTCGACGCCATCCGCCACCGCGTCGAGCTGCACGAACTCGCACCCGCGCAGCACAAGGCCGTGCTGGCGGTGGCCATCGATGCCGGCGTGTCGCTCTACGATGCGGGCTACCTCTGGCTCGCGCGCTCGCTCAATCTCCCGCTCGCCACTTTCGACGAGCAACTCATCCAGGCCGCGCCCAAGGCGGGCGTCAAGCTGTTCGACATTTCAACGCTCTGAGTCCCAACGCCCATGCAACACGACAAGATCCTCATCCTCGATTTCGGCTCGCAAGTCACGCAGCTCATCGCGCGCCGCGTGCGCGAGGCGCATGTGCTGAGCGAAGTGCATCCCTGCGACGTCAGCGACGAATGGGTGCGCGAGTACGCGGCCGATGGGCACCTGAAGGGCGTGATCCTCTCGGGCAGCCACGCGAGCGTGTACGAGGAAACCACCGACAAGTGCCCGCAGGCCGTGTTCGATCTCGGCATTCCCGTCCTCGGCATCTGCTACGGCATGCAGACCATGGCGCACCAGCTTGGCGGCAAGGTCGAGGGCGGCCACAAGCGCGAGTTCGGCTTTGCGTCCGTGCGCGCGCATGGCCACACCGCGCTCCTGAAGGACATCGCCGACTTCACCACGCCCGAAGGCCACGGCATGCTCAACGTGTGGATGAGCCATGGCGACAAGGTCACCGAGCTGCCGCCCGGCTTCAAGCTCATGGCCAGCACCGACAGCTGCCCGATCGCCGGCATGGCCGACGAGGCGCGCCGCTACTACGCGCTGCAGTTCCACCCCGAAGTCACGCACACGGTGCAGGGCAAGGCGATCCTCGAGCGCTTCGTGCTCGGCATCTGCGAGGCGAAGCCGGACTGGGTCATGCGCGACCACATCGCCGAGGCCGTGGCGAAGATCCGCGAGCAGGTGGGCGATGAGGAAGTCATCCTCGGCCTCTCGGGCGGCGTCGATTCGAGCGTGGCTGCCGCGCTGATCCATCGCGCCATCGGCGACCAGCTGACCTGCGTGTTCGTCGACCATGGCCTCTTGCGCCTGGACGAGGGCGACATGGTCATGGAGATGTTCGAGGGCAAGCTGCATGCGAAGGTGATCCGCGTCGATGCGAGCGAGCTGTTCCTCGGCAAGCTCGCGGGCGTGAGCGACCCCGAAGCCAAGCGCAAGATCATCGGCGGCGAGTTCGTCACCGTGTTCAAGCAGGAAGCCGCCAAGCTCAAGGCGGGCGACGGGGGACACAAGGGCGCCACCTTCCTCGCGCAGGGCACCATCTACCCCGACGTCATCGAGTCGGGCGGTGCCAAGAGCAAGAAGGCCGTCACCATCAAGAGCCACCACAACGTGGGCGGCCTGCCCGAGCAGCTCGGCCTCAAGCTGCTCGAGCCGCTGCGCGACCTGTTCAAGGACGAGGTGCGCGAACTCGGCGTGGCACTCGGCCTGCCGCCCGAAATGGTGTACCGCCATCCGTTCCCGGGCCCCGGCCTGGGCGTGCGCATCCTCGGCGAAGTGAAGAAGGAATACGCCGATCTGCTGCGCCGCGCCGACGCAATCTTCATCGAGGAGCTGCGCAACTTCAAGGACGAGAGCGGCAAGAGCTGGTACGACCTCACGAGCCAGGCCTTCACCGTGTTCCTGCCGGTGAAGAGCGTGGGCGTGATGGGCGACGGCCGCACCTACGACTACGTGGTCGCGCTGCGCGCCGTGCAGACCAGCGACTTCATGACCGCCGACTGGGCCGAGCTGCCGTACGCGCTGCTCAAGAAGGTGTCGGGGCGCATCATCAATGAAGTGCGCGGGATCAATCGCGTGACCTACGACGTGTCGAGCAAGCCGCCGGCGACGATCGAGTGGGAGTGAAGAACGATGCCGCGTCCGGCCGCTGCCGCGCAGCCTGACACTCTGATCGGAAGAATTCCACCAGCCGCCCTCCCGCGAATGCGGAGGGTCTTCCGACTCAGCGGCTCTTCTCCATCCCGCTAGGACAAAGTTTCGCGCTTGGCGAAGATGCTTGCCACTTCCGCCATGTGCTCGGTTCCCCAGGTGCACAGCGGAACGATCGCTTCGGCCAGGCTGCGGCCGAGCGGGGTCAGCGCGTAGTCCACGCGCGGCGGTACCTCCTTGTAGTCGGTCCGCGCCAGCACGCGATCGGCCTCCAGATCCTTCAGATGCTGGATCAGCACCTTGTCGCTGACGCCTTCGATCAAGCGCTTGAGTTCGCCGTAGCGCCTCGGGCCGTCGCGCAGGAAAAACAGGATCAACGGTTTCCACTTGCCCGAGATGATGCGCAGCGTGGCATCGAGCCCACAGGAGAAGCCGCCGGTACCGCAGGTTGGATGAGAAGAAGGCGTCGTCATTTTTTCATACTTACCAAAAAGTGCATACTTGTCCTTAGGTTATCAGAACTCCATACTTGTTCTCAAGCAGTTCCCTGCTTCCGTGCAACTTCAACTATGGATCCCATGACATGACCAGACTGAATGGAAAGACCGCCGTGATCACCGGCGGCGCCACCGGCATCGGCCGCGCCGCGGCAAAGCGCTTCATCGAGGAGGGCGCCTTCGTCTTCATCTTCGGCCGCCGGCAGGAAGCGCTCGACGCCGCAGTGGCCGAACTCGGGCCCAATGCCCGCGCCGTGAAGGGTTCGGTCTCCGACGAGGCCGACCTCGACCGGCTCTACGCGGCGGTGAAGGCCGAGCGCGGAACCCTCGACATCGTCTTTGCCAATGCCGGGGCGGGAAGCCCGCTTGCGCTCGGCAAGATCACCGCCGAGCACATCGACGAAACCTTCGACACCAATGTGAAGGGCACGGTCTTCACGGTCCAGAAGGCGCTGCCGCTGATGGGCAAGGGCGCATCGATCATCCTGACCGGTTCGAGCGCCGGCACCACGGGTGCCCCGGCCTTCAGCACCTACAGCGCAAGCAAGGCGGCGGTGCGCAACCTCGCGCGGACCTGGGCGGAGGACCTGAAGGGCACCGGCATCCGGGTCAACGTGCTGTCACCCGGGCCCACGGCGACCGAACTCGCGAAGGCGGCGCTGGGCGAGGAGGGCATGAAGGTCTTCGCATCGATGAATCCGCTCCAGCGCATGGCCGATCCGGCGGAGATCGGAGCGGTGGCCGCATTTCTCGCGTCGCAGGACAGCAGCTTCATGACCGCCAGCGAGGTTGCCGCCGACGGCGGCCTGGCGCAAATCTGACGCGAAAACCAAAAAGGAAATCCATGAGCTACGCAATCATCGGCTTCGGCAGCATCGGCCAGGCCCTGGCCAAGGCGTTTGCCCGAAGCGGCATCGAGGTATCCGTTGCAACCACGCGCGACCCGGAAAGCTTTGCATCCGCCGCGGCCGCGATCGGGCCCGAGGTCATTCCCAAAACCCTGGCGGAAGCCGTCAAGGCGGACGTCGTCTTTCTGGCTGTCCGGTTCGAGTCGCACAAGGATGTCGCGAAGGCGCTGCCCAGCTGGCAAGGAAAGACCATCGTCGACGTGACCAATGCCTACGGCGTGTCCCCCGAGGAACTGGGAGGACAGCCTTCTTCCAAGGCCGTCGCGCAGGCCTTCTCTGGTGGACGGCTGGTCAAGGGTTTCAACCATTTGGCGGCCGCGGTCCTTGAACAAGACCCGGCCGTACATGGCGGCAGGAGAGTCGTGTTCCTCGCGAGCGACGATGACGGCGCCGCGGCGGAGATCGGTGCGCTTGCGGAAAACCTCGGTTTCGCGCCGATCAAGCTTGGCGGGCTTTCGGAAGGTGGACTGCTTGTGCAGGCGCGCGGAAATAGCTGGGGTCAGCTGATCTTCAAGGACTTGGTCAAGTTCGATTGATGATGAATCGGGATCGCGAATTTCGGTGCGATCCCGCCTCGTGGGTAAGGGGCGGCCACGATTCGCCGGGAGGCCCCAGCCCCTCAAGCAGGCGCGGCCGTCCCCAGCGCCTCGGCCAGCACCGCAACAAGGCCGCTGCCGGCGCTGCCATCCTCGTCGAGGCGCGGGTTGTAGATGGTGACCTCCATGCCGACGGCCTTTCCGCTCGCCAGGATGAGCCGGAGCGCGGTCGACAGTTCGTCCCATGACAGCCCGCCCGGTACGCGGAAATCGACCGCCGGCATGAGGGCATCGTCGAGGCAATCGGCGTCCAGGTGGATGAAGAAGCCGTCGAGCTCGGGCCGCGTCAGGTGGTCGATGGCCGCACGGGTTGCGGCTTCGACACCCAGGCGGCGGATGGTGGGGAGATCGCAGGCCATGAGCTCCGCCGGCAAAGGCTGGCTGCCGAATTGGGCCTGGTCTTCGTGGTCGCGGAACGCGAAGGCGACGGTGTCCTCGGGCCGCACCAGCGGACGGTGGCCTTCCAGGTTGGTCAGCAGCGCCGGCCCGTGGCCGGTGACGAAGGCCAGGTCCATGGACGCACCCTCGCCGTTGGGTTCGGCCTCGGGCTGGAAGAAATCGGCGTTGCCGTCGATGAAGAACAGGCCGTAGCGGCCGCGCCGGCGCAGCGCGAGCATCGAACCCAGCACGATCGTGCAGTCGCCGCCGAGCACCATCGGGAATTCGCCCGCGTCCAGCACCTTCTCCACGGCATCGGCGAGCGTGGGCGACCACGACGCGATCGCATCGGCATTCAGCACCAGGGTGGATGGATCGGGCTTCGGGTCTTTCGGCGGAACGGCCAGCCGCCCGGCACGGCGCGCATGGATGCGGTCTGCGAGTCCCAGTTCCAGCAGCCGGCCGGGCAGGCGCTCCACGCCGTCGGTCGACAGGCCGAGCGTGGAGGGCGCTTCAAGGATGGCATAGCGTCGGGTCGGCATCAGGTGCTCCACGGCAAGACGGGTTCTTTCATTGGACGCCTCGCATTTCGTGAAGTGGACGAAGGGCCGGCGGCGCGAGGTGCCGCTGCAAAAAGTTCTGCACGGCCGCAGCCACCTCGCCAGGGTGCGTCTCGAGAAGCCAGTGGCCGCCGTCGAAGTATTCGATCGCGGCATCCGGCAGGTCCTGGCGAAAGGCCTCCGCCTGCGCTGGCCGGTAGTACTGATCGCACCGTCCCCAGAGGATCAGGGTCGGAAGGCGAGAGCGGCGCAGGTACGCCTGGATCGCAGGATAGAACGCGACGTTGCTCCCATAGTCGCGATGAAGATCGAGCAGCGCATCGGCCACGCCCGGCCGCTGGACGTGGTCGCATGCCAGGCGGATGACCGCGGGATCGATGCGCTCGGCGATGTGGGCGGGAAGCTGTTCGACGAACTCGCTGCGGATGCCGTCTTCATTGAGAAGCGAAGCACGCATCCTCTCGCGGTTGGCATCCGAGGGATCACGCCAATAGGCTTCGGCGGACGACCATGCATCGGTACGGCCCGCATCGAAATAAGCCTCGCTGTTCTGGATGACGAGAGCCGCCGGCCGCAGGGCCGCGCTTGCGAGCAGCCGGAATCCGGTTTGCGCTCCATAGTCGTGAAGGTAAAGGGCGCGAGGCTCGATGCCCATGGCCCGGACAAAGCCTTCGATCACCTCGGCAAGATGAGCGAAGGTGTAGGCGAAATGGCGGTGGTCGGGGACGGCGCTGAATCCAAAGCCCGGCAAGTCGGGTGCGACGAGCCGCCATCGATCGGCCAGCGTCCACAAGAGATGGCGGAACTGCACGGACGACGACGGAAACCCATGGAGCAGAAGAAGCGCCGGCGCATCCGGCGGCCCCGCTTCGCGGTAGAAGATCTGCGTGCCGCCGACGCTGATGTATCGGTGCCTTGGCGAAGACATGGCGCCATGTTCCACCTCCTGCTGACCGCAGCCAAGCCCTTGACCCTGCGGACGTTGGGGACCTGCTGATGAGTCCCGGCAGGGCCATCAGGGCCCGATGGCGCGCGCCTCGGCCAGATACCGGTCGTTGTCGAACACGCCGGGCCGATCCCCCGCGAAGCGCCACATCTGCCTCTTCGTGTGCAGCAGATTGCCGAGGTACACATGCAATGCGCCCGAACGCGCCGTGCCCGGGTTCGCCACCGCATGCACGGTATCGGGAGGCAGGTGAACCACCTCGGGTGCGATGGCTTCGCGCCGCTCCGGCACCTGCAGCCGGCCGTCGGACAGCGGGTAGATCAAGTTTGTCTCTCTGCCCCGGTAGATGCCGATGAGGGCATCCATCAAGTGGTTGTGAGGCGGGTACTGCAGGCCCGGCGTGAGGGTGATGTGATAGATCGTCAGCGTGTCGTTCGCGCACAGCAGGACTTCATCGTCGCTTGCCTCGTGGACCAGCTCGCCGAGCGAATGGAAGCGGGCGGTGATGTCGCGCAGCACCGCGGCGACGCGATCGAAGCGATCGGCCTTTGCGGCGGCGTCGACGATCTCGTCGATCGCGGTTTGAAGGGTCGAGCTGATGGGAAAGGGCGAAATCATCTTGAATCGGCGGAACTGGGGCAGGATAGATCAGGTGCGTGGGTTCGGTCCAGGGGCGAACGCTGCATCAGCTGCCCGGTGCACCGGCGCCGCGTTCGCGCATCCAACGCCAAAGCGTCGAGCGGCTCACGCCGAGTTGCCGGGCCGCGGCCTGGCGGTTGCCGCCTTGCGCCTGCAGCGCCGCGGCCACGCGTGCAGCGCTCAGCCCAGTGTCGCCGGCCACCTCGCTTGCGGTGGCATCGGCGAAAAGCTCCGGCAGATCGTGCCGCAGTTCGTCGTAGCGGACGTTTTCGAGGCGGTCGAACTGCATGAGGAACACAGCGATGCGCTCGCCGAGGTTTTCCAGCTCGCGGATGTTGCCGGGCCAGTCGTAGGCGCGCAGACGTGGCAGCAGCGGCGCCAGCGCGCGCGCCGGGTCCAGGCGCGTGCCCAGGCGCTGCAGGCAGCGCCCGACCTGCGCTTCGGCCAGCGGCGCGATGTCTTCGCGGCGCTCGCGCAAGGGCGGCAGCGGCAGGCGCAGCGTGTTGAGGCGGTAGAACAGGTCTTGCCGGAAACGGCGCTCGGCAATCATGTCGTTCAGCGGCTGGTGCGTGGCGGCGATCACGCGCACATCGACCGGGATGGCGGCCGTGGCGCCGAGCCGCGTGATCTCGCGCTCCTGCAGCACGCGCAGCAGTCGCGTCTGCAGCTGCAGCGGCATGTCGCCGATCTCGTCGAGAAAGAGGGTGCCCGTGTGCGCCGCCTCGAACAGGCCGCGCTTGCCGCCGCGGCGTGAGCCGGTGAAGGCGCCTTCCTCGTAGCCGAACAGCTCGCTTTCCAGCAGGGCTTCCGGAAACGCGGCGCAGTTGACGGCGACGAAGGGCCGCCCCGCGCGCACGCTCTCGTTGTGGATGGACTGCGCAAACAGCTCCTTGCCGACGCCGCTCTCGCCGGCGATCAGCACCGTGAGGTCGGTACGCGCAAAACGCCGTGCGGTCTGCACCGCGCGCACGAAGGCCGGGCTCTGGCCGATGAGGTTGGCGAAGCGGTGGCGCGCCGCGCTCTGGCGCCGGCCCTGCTGGATGCGCAGGCTGGTGTCGGCTTCCTGGATGGTGCGCGCGTCGTAGAGCGTGAGGGCGGCACCGACGATCTCGCCGTGCTCGCGGATCGGCGTGCGGTTGACCACCCAGTCGCGCTGCGCAAAGCGCTGCACCACGGCGCGCTCGACCTGCCCGCTGTCAAGCGTGGGCTGCAGCGACAGCTCGGGTTCGATCGCCTCCAGCGACTGGCCGATGAGCCGCGCGTGCGGCGGGCCGAGCAGCTGCTGCATCGGCGGGTTGACCGCGATCACGCGGTTGTCGCGGTTCACCGCCAGCACGGCCTCCTGCAGGTTGTGCAGCACGCCGTTGAGCTGCTCGTAGCGGCCGGCTTCGAGTCGCGCGACGCGTGCGAGTTCGAGCGCGTCTTCGAAGCCCTTGCGCACGCTGCCCAGCGAATAGGCGAGCAGCCCGTGCAGGCCGGCCTGCTCCGCGAGCTCGACGACCAGGCTGGAGCCGACGATCACCTCGAAGCCCTCGCGCCGCAGCTGCTCGAAGCGCTGGCGCGCGTCGTCGGGCGTCTGGTAGGCGTGCTGCACCACCTCGATGTTGAGCAGGTCCTTCACTTCGTCGAGTTCGGGGATGGTCTGGCCGTACATGACGACGCCGACGCGGCTGGACATGCGCCGCGCCTTGATGAGCGCCTGCAGCAGGTCGAAGCCGCTCAGCTGGATGGTGGCGACAGGCGCCTGCAGGCCGGCACGCAGGATGCTCGCGTTCGAGCCCGCGCTCACGAAGGCGTCGACGAGGCCGCGCTCCAGCCGGTCGCGCGCGATGGCGAGTGCGTCGCCGAAGGTGCCGTCGACCACCTCGATCTCGGCGCGGCCGGTGTATTCCGCCACCACCGGCATCGCGAATCCGCGGATCTGCCGGTAGCTCAGGAAGCACAGGCGTGGCAGCTCGCCGCTGCGTACGGGAGCCGGGAAGAAGGGGGAGGAGGGGCGATCGCCGGGCATGTCGCATTGAAACATATCAATGTTTCACGGGCGTCGCATTGCAACGCAAGGAGGTGATCGGAAGAACGACAATCCCTTTCAAATCAATCACTTGCACGCGTTTCGAGCGCTGGCACGGCCCCTGCGATAGCTGGGCATTCGCCAACCTTTCGGAGACATTGAACGTGGCACTCGAACACATCACCGTGCTGGACCTGACACACATGCTGTCCGGCCCCTACGGCACCATGCTGCTGGCCGACCTCGGCGCACGCACCATCAAGGTCGAGCCGCCCGGCAGCGGCGAAGGCACCCGCCGGCTGCTGGAGAACGACCCGCACTACTCGCGCGACGGCATGGGGGCGTACTACCTCACGCTCAACCGCAACAAGGAGAGCGTGTGCGTCGACCTCAAGACGCCGGCCGGCAAGGCGGTGTTTCTCGATCTCGTGCGCAAGGCCGACGTGGTGTTCGACAACTTCAGCGTCGGCGTGACCGGGCGGCTCGGCATCGACTACGCCTCGCTTGCCAAGGTGAACCCGCGCATCGTCACCTGCTCGGTCACCGGCTTCGGCCAGACCGGCCCGCAGACGCAGCGCCCGGCCTTCGACCAGGTGGTGCAGGCGATGGGCGGCGGCATGTCGATCACCGGCACGCCCGAGACGGGCCCGACGCGCAGCGGCATCCCCATTGGCGACCTCGGCGGCGGCATGTTCGGCGCGATGGGCGTACTGGCCGCGCTGGTGGAGCGCGACCGGACCGGCGTGGGCCAGCACGTCGACATTTCGATGCTCGACGCGCAGATCTCGCTGCTCAACTACATGGCGACGATGCATCTGCTGTCGGGCCACGTGCCCGAAGGCATCGGCAACGGGCATTTCGTGCATGTGCCGTACAACAGCTACCCGACAGCCGATGGCCACGTGATCATTGCGTGCATCGGCGACCCGTTCTTCGATCGCTTCGTCGAGTTCATCGACCTGCCGGCGCTGCGCAAGCCCGAATACCGCCAGCAGCCGGTGCGCTTCGCGGCCAAGGCCGAGATCGATGCGGTGGTCGGCGAAGCGATGCGCAAGCAACCGACCGCCCATTGGCTCGAGCGTCTGCGCGAGGCGCGCATTCCGTGCGGCCCGGTCAACAACTTCGAGCAGGCGCTGAGCGATGCACAGGTGCTGGCGCGCGACATGGTGGTCGAGGTGCCGCTGAAGACCGGCGAACGCGTGCGCATGCCGGGCAACCCGATCAAGCTGTCGGCAGCCGACAAGGGCAGGGCGTTCACCTGTCCGCCGGCGCTCGGCGAAAACACGCGCCAGGTGCTCGGCGAGCTTGTCGGCTACGCACCCGACAAGCTCGAAGCACTGCGCGCCGAAGGGGCGATTGCATGAGCGCGAGGGAAGCGATCCACATCACCGACGTCGCGCCGCGCGACGGTTTGCAGAACCAGGCGATCCGCGTCGGCACCGAGGGCAAGCTGCGCCTGATCGAACTGCTGGCCGAGGCCGGCCTGCGCAGCATCGAGGCGGCCAGTTTTGTCTCGCCGAAGGCCGTGCCGCAGATGGCCGACGCCGGCGAACTCGTGCCGCAGGTGCAGGCGCGCTTTGCGGCGCTGCGCACCTCGGTGCTGGTGCCCAACCTCAAGGGGCTGGAGCGCGCGCACGCGGCCGGCGCGAAGGAGATCGCCGTCGTGCTTTCGGCCACCGAGACCATGAACCGCAAGAACATCAACATGGGCCTGGACCAGGCGACCGAAGTGAGCGAGCAGACGATCGCCGCCGCGCGCGCGCTGGGCATGCGCACGCGCGCCTACGTGGCCGTGGCCTTCGACTGCCCCTTCGAGGGCGAGACGCCACTCGACGAGGTGCTGCGCCTGTCGGCCCGCATGCACGCCGCCGCGGCCGACGAGATCGTCATCGCCGACACCATCGGCTCGGCCTCGCCGGGCCAGGTGAAGGAGCGCATTTCGGCGCTGCGCGGCGTGGTGCCGATCGAGCGCCTCGCGGTGCACCTGCACGACACGCGCGGCATGGGCGTGGCCAATGCATGGGCGGCGCTCGAGGCCGGCGTGCGCCGCTTCGATGCGAGCGTCGGCGGCATCGGCGGCTGCCCGTTCGCGCCCGGCGCTGCAGGCAACCTGGCGACGGAAGACCTTGTGCTCATGGCCGAGCGCAGCGGCTTTGCCACCGGCATCTCGCTCGCCGGCCTGCTCGCGGCGGTGGACTTCGCGCAAGACGAACTGCAACGGCCGCTTGGCGGCCGCGCCATCGCCTGGCTGCGCCGCCAGCGCGACAAGGACACACAAGACAACACCAGGAGACTTGCATGAACCCGACCTTCAACCTTCCTCATCCCAACCGCCGCCAGATGCTCGCCGGCCTCGCGTCATTCGCCTCATTCGCCGCCGTCGGCACGGGCGGCACCGCCTTCGCGCAGGGCGCCAAGTACCCGAGCAAGGCCGTCACGCTCGTGGTGCCGTATTCCGCCGGCGGCGGCACCGACATCGTGGGCCGCCTGATGGCGCAGCGCCTGTCGGAGCTGTGGGGCCAGTCGGTGGTGGTGGACAACCGCACCGGCGCCAACGGCGTGATCGGCTCCAGCACCGTGGCACGCTCGGCGCCCGATGGCCACACGCTGCTGCTGGTGGTGGGCTCGCACGCGGTCAACCCGGTGCTGATGAAGTCGCTGCCCTACGACACCGACAAGGCCTTCACGCCCATCACCAACATCGCGAACTCGCCTTCGGTGCTGGTGGTGCAGGCCAACGGCCCCTACAAGACGCTGGCCGACCTGCTGGCCGCGGCGCGCAAGGAAGAGCTGGGCTGCGGCTACTCGGAAGGGCAGACGCGCCTGACCGGCGAACTGATCCGCCAGGTCGGCCATCTCAAGCTGACCGGCGTGCCCTACAAGGGCGGTGCGCCGATCATGGTCGACATCATCGGCGGCCACCTGCCGATGGGCGTGACCAGCGTGCTGACTGCTCTGCCGCACGTGCGCTCGGGCGCGCTGCGCGTGGTGGGCGTTGCGGCCGATCGCCGCATGCCGCTGTTCCCCGATGCGATGACCTTCAAGGAAGCGGGTTTGAACGGTGTCGAGTCGCTGAGCTGGTATGGCCTGTTCGGCCCGGCCGGCCTGCCGGCCCCGATCGTTGCGCAGATCAACCAGGACCTGAAGAAGGTCGCGGCCGACCCCGCGGTGCAAAAGCAGATGCATGACCAGGGCGCCGACATCACGCTCACGCCACCGGCCGAGTTCCGCACCTTCCTGGCGAGCGAGACGAAGAAGTGGTCGCTCGTCGCGCAGCGCGGCGGCATCACGGCGGAGTAAGCGGGCATGGCGAACCCCATCCTCCGGCAGAAGCTCGACCGCGGCGAATTCATCGTCGCGCCCGGCCTGCACGACATGATTGCCGCCACGGTGGCGAACAAGGTCGGCTTCGACATCGTCTACGGCACGGGCTACTGGCTCACCGCCTCCAGCCTGGGCCTGCCCGACGCGGGCATCGCCACCTACACGCAGATGCTCGACCGCATGGCGACGCTGGTGCGCACGAGCAAGGGCGCAGTCATCGCCGATGCCGACACCGGCTACGGCGGGCTGCTGAACGTGCACCACACGGTGCGCGGCTACGAGGCGGCCGGCGTCACGGCCATCCAGCTCGAGGACCAGGAGTTTCCAAAGAAGTGCGGCCACACGCCCAACAAGCGCTGCGTGCCCATGCAGGACATGGTCGAGAAGATCAAGGTGGCCGCCGAGGCGCGCGAGGACAAGGACAACTTCCTCATCATCGCCCGCACCGATGCGCGCGCATCGCTAGGCGTCGACGAGGCGATGCGCCGCCTGGAGGCGTATGCCGAGGCCGGTGCCGACATCCTGTTCTTCGAGGCGCCGCAGTCCGAAGAAGAGATGCGCAGGGCCTGCGCCGCATTCGACACGCCGATGCTGGCCAACATGGCCGATGGCGGCACGACGCCGATCCTGCCCGCGAAGGTGTTGGAGGAGATCGGCTTTGCGCTGGCCATCTACCCCTCGCTCACCAGCCTGTCGGCCGCAGCCGCGATGGAGCGCGCGCTGAGCCACCTCAAGGACAGCGGCCTGAGCCAGGCGCCCGAGGTGCCGCTGTTCGACTTCAACGAGTTCTGCGGTCTCATCGGCTTTCAAGAAGTGTGGGATTTCGACAAGCGCTGGGCGCGCTGAAGATTCAATCAACAAAAGAACGGAGACAAAACCCATGACGAACACCTACAACGCTTCGCGCCGCCGCTTGCTGGCGCTGGCAATAGCCACTACCAGTGCGCTCGCCATCGCAGCAATGCCGGCGCACGCTCAGCAGGACTACCCGAACAAGCCGATTCGCCTCGTCGTGCCTTTCACACCCGGCGGCGTGACCGACACCGGCGCGCGCGTCGTGGCCGAGCGCCTCGGGGCCCGGCTGGGCCAGCAGGTGGTGGTCGACAACCGGCCCGGCGCGTCCGGCAACATCGGCACGCAGATGGTCGCGGCCGCGCCGCCCGACGGCTACACGCTGGTGCTGGGCTTCGACGGCACGCTGGTCATCAACCCGCACGTGTTCGCGAAGGTCCCGTTCGACACAGTGAAAGACTTCGTGCCGGTCAGCAAGATCGGCGATGCGGTGCTCGTCATCGTCACGCACCCTTCGGTGCCCGCGAAGACCTTGCCCGAGCTGATCGCGTATTCGAAGAGCAACCCGGGCGGCTTGTCCTACGGCAGTTCTGGCACGGGTGGCACGCCCCACGTCGCCGCTGAAATGCTCAAGGTGAAGACCGGCGCCAACTTCGTCCATGTGCCCTACAAGGGCGGCGGCCAGGCCATGACCGACGTGGTCGGCGGCCAGCTGCCGATGCTCTACACCGCCGTGGCCGGCGCGCTGCCCTTCATCGAGAGAGGGCAGGTGCACGCCATCGCGATTTCGAGCGCGCAGCGACTGCCATCGCTCCCCGACGTGCCCACCGTGGGCGAAACCGTGTCGGGCTTCGAAGCGAGTTCCTGGATCGGCATCCTCGCGCCCACCAAGACCCCCACGCCCATCATCGACCGCATTCAGCGCGAGTTGCATGCCGTGGTGAACGAGCCCGCCGTCAAGGAGCGCCTCGCCAAGCTCGGCATCACCTCGGTAGGCAATACGTCGGCGGAGTTCGGGCAACAGATCCAGGCGGATTTGAAGAAGTACGCGGATGTAGTGAAGGCGGCCGGGATCAAGATTGATTGAGGCGGGGCATCGGCGGCGCCCTGGCGATCAAGCCAACGGAGATCGGCTATTGCCTCGCGAGCTCTTGTCGCCGCCGGTAGGGCAGGCGTCAAGCATTCGCCAACTCGGCAAGATGGCTTGAAAAGTCGCTCCCGGCACCAGCGGCATTCACATGCTCGAAATGGTCGTACCAACCTGATGCCTTGATGCCTGCGAGCAGGGCATCGCGGGCCCTGGCATCGGGAAGGCGCCAGATGCCGAGGAAGCGATGGCCGCTGGCCTGGTCGATGCCCGGTTCGGTCTGGCCCAGCATCAGGATTTCGACGCCGAGTTCGCCCAGGCCGCCCATGCCTGCCTTGATTCCGTCCAGGAACTGGCTGCGCTGCACCGCCGGCAACGCCAGCCAGCCGGGCTTGGGCGAATAGAGTTCAACGAGGTAGTGGGACATGGAAGCTCCTTTGCTCGAGGTTGTGTGATGCGCGGCGTTGTTGGTCATGGCGGGCCTCCCGCCGCATCACTGCGGTCGGCCATGCCTGCCGCTACTTTCTGCAGCAGGCCGCCGAGCGTCTTTCGCTCCTGCGCGGACAGATGGAGGAACAGGCTGGCAATCCAGCGGCCATGTTGATCGAACGCCTTCCTGGCCATCTGCTTGCCCTTGCGCGTGAGTCGAATGGTCAAGGAGCGCCGATCGTTGGCATCGGCATGCCGCTCGATCAGCGACTCGCGCTCCAGCCCATCGAGCAGGCCGGTGACCGTCGCGCGCGTGACGCCTGCCCGCTCGGCCAGTGCATTGGGAGCCAGTCCGTCGTCGGCCGCATCGAGCACGAACAACAGCACGAAGCGGCCTTCGGACAGGCCGAACGGGGCCAGCAGCGCGGCGCAGTCGCGGTCGATGGACGAGGCGAGCGACAGCACCTGAAAGCAAAGCCGGATGCTGTCCAGATCGGGCAACTGGCGCCGCTCGGCTTCGCCCAGAAGGGCAAGGTATTTCTGTTCTAGCTTTTTCATAGTCACCATATTGTATGGTGGCTAATCATATCGTCGACATCGCAAGAAGGCGAGAGATTGGAAGATGTTATTGCGAATATGCTCACATCTCTCGACTCGGGGCAGGGCGACGAGGACGAAGATCAGTCAGTAGTGCTGCGTAACCAGATCAGACGATGCGTGTCATCCTCGCCTTCGATCAAGCGGGCGTAGATCGTGACGGGGAACAAACGATCGTCCGAGTCACCAACAGCGTCCACTAAGCCGTGGTCACTGTGTCAGTGACCCAAGAGGACGCGGCGGAAAAGTCATCCCCACAAAAGCGCGCATAGCGATGATCCGATGCCGGGTTCTTGATCCTCTCGAACCGCTAAAACACCATCTCCGGCCGATCGACGGGCACGCCGTCGATTTTGATGGCGATTCTTTCGTTATCGCTGCGCACAACCAAGAAATCAACGGCCTCGCGGTCGCTGAGGTTCAACTCCTGGTGTGGCACATAGGGGGCGAAGTAGACAAAGTCACCATCAGACACCTCAGCCGCAAATTCGAGCCTGTCGCCCCACCGTATTTCACTGCGGCCTTTGAGCACATAGATGGCGACCTCATGGCGACCGTGATGGTGCAGCCCCGTCTTCGCACTGGGTTGGACAGTCACTGTGCCAATCCAGGTCTTTTGCCCCCCGGTTCCGGCGAAATCGAGCGCTGTTGCACGTCCAGTTCCCGATGGGTCACGCAAGACCAGGTCCAGTTTCCGTCCCCGCACGACCGTTACACCGTCTCGCCACGTTTTTGTTTCAGGCATCACTCAACTCCATTCAAGGCTTCGATCCAGTCTAAGGCGAAACCATCTTTGACATCAAGATTGCGAGAGGATCAAAGTAGTTATTGCTAATGCATTCGCAATTGCAATATATAGTCAGGGCATGGAACACCCAACCCGCCAACCTGAAGCATCACCCCATGCCTGGCCGGAAAGCCCGCCGAGCCTGCTGATGGCCAGCGCATGGGTGCGTGTGCCGGGCGCGCTGATGCTTGCCGCGGTGCTGTGGCTGGCTGTTGGCTGGGCGCTGAAATGAGCGGGGCGCCGATGCCTCCTCCCGCCATCCGGCTGAACAATCTCACGGTGGCCTATCGCGGCCACCCGGCCGTGCATCACCTGTCGGGGGAGTTCGCGCCGGGCTCGCTCACCGCCATCGTCGGGCCGAACGGTGCGGGCAAGACCAGCCTGCTCGCCGCAATCATGGGACGCATCCGGCCGGCCGAGGGAGGGGTCTCCTTCGATGGCGACTCGCGCGACCGCATCGCGTGGCTGCCGCAGCAGGCCGAGATCGACCGGAGCTTTCCGATCCGGGTGCTCGACCTGGTGGCGCTCGGGCACTGGGGACGGCTCGGCAGCTTCAAGGGCATCGCCGCGCGGCAGCGCGATGCCGTGGGAGCGGCGCTCGAGGCCGTCGGCCTTGGCGGCTTCCAGCGCCGCGGCATCGCCGAATTGTCGGCGGGGCAGTTCCAGCGCGTGCTCTTTGCGCGCATGCTGCTGCAGGACGCACCGGTGATCCTGCTGGACGAACCTTTCAACGCGATCGATGCGCGCACCACTGCCGACCTGCTGGCCGTGGTCGCGCGCTGGCATGCGGAGGCGCGCACCGTGATTGCCGTGCTGCACGACCTCGAGCAGGTGCGCCTTCATTTCGACCGCACCCTGCTCATGGCAAGGCGATGCGTGGCTTGGGGGCCGACGGCCGAAGTGCTGCATGCCGAGAACCTGTTCCGCGCGCGCCAGATGGCCGAGGCGTGGGACGAGGATGCGCCTGTCTGCAAGGAAGCTGCATGACCGCAGGTGCCTTGCTGGTGCAGCCCTTCGTGGAATACGGCTTCATGCGCCGCGCGCTGGTGGCCACGCTGGCGCTCGGCCTGGGCAGCGCGCCGATCGGCACCTTGCTGGTGTTGCGGCGCATGAGCCTGATGGGCGATGCGATGGGGCACGCGCTGCTGCCGGGCGCGGCGCTCGGCTTTCTGTTTGCCGGCTTCTCGCTGGCGGCGATGAGCGCGGGCGGATTCTTCGCGGCGCTCGCGGTGGCGCTGGCGGCGGGTTTCGTCACGCGCGTGACCTCGCAGCGGGAGGACGCGAGCTTTGCGGCCTTCTACCTGATCGCGCTCGCGCTGGGCGTGCTGCTGGTGTCGACCCACGGCAGCAGCGTCGACCTGATGCACATGCTTTTCGGCACCATCCTTGCGGTGGACGACGCGGCGCTGCTGCTGATGGCCGGCGTCGCTAGCCTGACCCTCGTTGTGCTGTCCGTGATCTACCGGCCGCTGCTCGTGGAATGCCTCGACCCGGGCTTCCTGCGCAATGTGGGCGGGCCCGGTTCGCTGGTGCATGGCGTCTTTCTGGTTCTTACGGTTGCCAACCTGGTGGCGGGCTTCCAGGCGCTGGGCACGCTGATGGCGGTCGGCTTGATGATGCTGCCGGCCACCGCGGCGCGCTTCTGGGCCGCCGAAGTCTGGAGCCTTGCGCTGGTTGCAGCCGGCATGGCGCTGCTGTCCGGCTTTGCCGGGCTGCTGCTGTCCTTCCATGCGCAGTGGCCCTCGGGCCCCGCGATCGTGCTGGTGGCGGGCGCGGCCTACCTGCTGTCGCTCGTGTTCGGACCGCACGGCGGACTGCTCGCCCGGCTCCTGCGCCCACGTTCTCATCGAAATGCCTGACATGAACCCCCACGCTCATCACTTCGTGTATTCGCTGCCCCCCGAGGGGGCGCAGGCCTCCCTTGGGGCGGCCCAGCGGGAGACCTGACATGAACTTTCCATCGAATCCCGCGCGCCGCCGGTTCTTCGCCGCGTCGCTCGTTGCGCTGCCGCTGCCAGTGCTTGCGCAATCCACCGCACCACGGCCGCTGCGCGTCGTCGCGAGCTTCTCGATCCTTGCCGACATGGCGCGCGAGATCGGCGGCAGCGCCGTCGAGGTTGCGGCCCTGGTCGGTCCGGACTCCGACGCGCACGTCTTCCAGCCGAGCCCGGCCGATGCGCGGCGCCTTGCCAATGCAGAACTGGTCGTCGTCAACGGACTGGCGTTCGAAGGCTGGATGGACCGGCTGGTGCGCTCATCCGGCTACCGCGGTCCCGTCGCCGTGGCCAGCGATGGCGTGCCGGTGCGCCGCATGGGCCGTGCGCCCGATCCGCATGCATGGCAGGACCTTGCGAACGCGCAGCGCTATGCCGCGAACCTGCGCGATGCGATGGCGCGGGCACGGCCGGCATTCGCGGCCGAGATCGGCCGGCGCTGCGCGAGCTACATCGAGCGGCTCCAGGCGCTCGACCGCGAGATTCGCGCACGTTTCGACGCGATGCCGCGCGAGCATCGCCGCGTGATCAGTTCGCACGATGCGTTCGGCTATTTCGGCGCGGCCTACGGCATCGAGTTCCTTGCGCCGCAGGGCATGAACACCGACAGCGAGGCCTCCGCCGCCTCGGTCGCGCGCCTGATCGGCCAGATCCGGCGCGAGGACGTGCGCGCGGTGTTCGTCGAGAACATTTCCGATCCGCGCCTGGTGCAGCGCATTGCACGCGAGGGCGGGGTCGTCGTCGGCGGCCGGCTTTATTCCGACGCACTGTCGGCACCGGGAACCGAAGCGGACACCTACCTGAAGCTGTTCGCGCACAACGCCACAACCATTGCCTCGGCGCTCTCGGCCAAGCGCTGAGCCTGCCGGGCGCCCGATCAACCATCACCCAGAGTCATCCATGAGCCTCATTCCCGTCACCATCCTCACCGGCTTCCTCGGCAGCGGCAAGACCACGCTGCTGAACCGTATCCTGAAGGAGCAGCACGGCCACAAGATTGCCGTGATCGAAAACGAGTTTGGCGAAGCCGGCATCGACAACGAACTGCTGGTACAGGAAGAGGGCGAGCAGATCATCGAGATGAACAACGGCTGCATCTGCTGCACCGTGCGCGGCGATCTGGTGCGCATCCTGGGCGAGCTCGCGGCGCGCCGCAAGAACGGCAGCGCGAGCTTCGAGCGCGTGATCATCGAAACCACCGGGCTGGCCGACCCCGCGCCCGTGGCACAGACCTTCTTCGTCGATGAAGAGATCAGCCAGACCTACCTGCTCGATGCGATCGTGACGCTGGTCGACGCCAAGCACGCGATGGCGCAGCTCGACGAGCACCATGAAGCCCAGGAGCAGGTGGGCTTTGCGGACCGCATCCTGCTTTCGAAGACCGACCTGGTGTCGGTCGACGAGGTGAGGGCGCTCGAGCAGCGCCTGCTGCGCATGAATGCGCGCGCGCCGATCACCGCGGCGCATTTCGGCCAGACGCCGATCGACCAGCTGCTCGACATCCGCGGGTTCAACCTCAACGCCATCCTGGAGATCGAGCCCGACTTCCTGACCGATGTCGATCACGAGCACGATGACGATGTATCGAGCTTCGTG
The DNA here is from genome assembly GCF_001591365.1 of Variovorax paradoxus NBRC 15149. Lineage (GTDB taxonomy): Bacteria > Pseudomonadota > Gammaproteobacteria > Burkholderiales > Burkholderiaceae_C > Variovorax > Variovorax paradoxus. Next base: position 62,687 of record NZ_BCUT01000008.1, on the reverse strand, counting down.
TTTCGCGCCGAACGGCCCTTCGATGCGGCGCGGCTGGAGGACTTTTTCGGCGCCATCCTGCGGATCTACGGCACCCACCTGATGCGCTACAAGGGCGTGATCGCAGTGGCCGGACTGGACACCCGCGTGGTGCTGCAGGGCGTTCACATGCTGATGGGCACCGAAGCCGGCTCCAACTGGAAAGAGGGCGAGCCGCGCCACAGCCGCATCGTCTTCATCGGCAAGCAGCTGCCCAGGGATGTGCTGGTGCAGGGACTCGAACAATGCCTGGCGCCGGCGCCGTAAGCCGTCCTTGCAGGCCGGACCTGAATCCCCGCGCGTCCGTGGTTGAGCGCCCTCAGGCCGCAACGGCAATCGGAAAGCGCGCCTGCAGGCCGTCCGGCCCGCGCTCGAAAGGCACTGTGACAGCCTCCCTCGCGGCCAGCGGAAGATTGCGCCAGAGGTAGTCGCGCGCATTGCCCGGGTCACCGGCCACGTAGAGCTGCGTGGTCAGCAGCTCGCGCGTGCCGAGCTTCACCTTGACGTGGATGTGCGGCGTGCGGCCGCTGTAGGGCACCGGGCGGATGGTGCGAAAGCGGTAGCTGCCGTCTTCGCCGACCGTGACGCGGCCGAAGCCCTGGAAGGCGGCGTCGGCGCGGTCGCCGTCGCCGGGGTGGTGGTAGTGGCCGTTCTGATCGCACTGCCAGATTTCGACCTGCGCACCGCGCAGCGGCCTGCCGCCCAGATCGGTCACCGTGCCGTCGACCCAGGCCGGCTGGCCGCTGCGGTAGTCCAGCGTGCCGTTGCGCAGCAGATCGCCATCGGAATCCTGCGGCAGGCGCACGGGGTAGAAGGGTCCCTCGGTCTGCGAAGGGGTGGCGAGCCGGCTTGCCGCCGGCTGTGCGCGGGCGCCCAGCCAGAGCGCGGGCATGGCAACGAGCGCCGCGGCGACGGTGCGCCGGGGAAGGCCGGGTGCGGAGAGGGCGTTCATGGCAGGTCAGAGCCGTGCAGCATGCGCCGAGTTCCGGGTGCGGGTCAACCGACGGTCTCCGGCCGTGTTTGAATGCACCGGTGAATCCGATATCTCCCATGCCCGAACAACTGCTGCTCCCAGGCATCGATCCCGCGCCGCCGCCGTTGCGCCGCCCGCGCCGCACCGTACCACCCAAGGAGCGCCTGCCGCGCTCGCTGTTCTTCGCGATCTTTCCGCGCCCTGAAGATGCCGCATCGATTGCCGCGCTGGCGGCGCGCCTGAAGGACCGGCACGCGCTCAAAGCCAAGCTGACCGAGGCGCATCGCCTGCACGTCACGCTGCATCACCTCGGGCATTTTCCGGCAGTGCCGCGCGAAAAGGTGCAAGCCGCCCTGGAGGCCGCTGCTGCCGTGGCGCCGCCGTCGTTCGAGGTGGTGTTCGACGAGGCCATGCGCTTCGAGCAGAGCAAGGCCTTCGTGCTGTGCGGCGGCGGCAGCGGCACCTCGGCGCTTGCGGCATTCAGGCAGCGCCTGGGCGAGGCGCTGGCGGATGCGGGCTTCAAGCCCGAGCGCGGCTTCACGCCCCACATGACGCTGGCCTACACGCCGAGCAAGATCGAGCCGCATCTGGTCGAGCCGGTCCGGTGGATGGCCGACTCGTTCTCGCTGATCGAAAGCCACGTCGGCGAAGGCATCCACGAGGTGATGGGGCGGTGGCCTTCGGACCGGGCCGCCTGAGGCGTGTGACGCATCGTCTGTTGTGCATCGCGCCTGTGCGATCTGTATCTGTTCTTCGAAGAGCGGCTGGCGACAATGAGGCTTCACTGAACGGAAGCCAACAAAGATGACGTCGCAGACCCGAGACCAGATTGCCGACCGCATCGCCGCCGAGCTGGGCCACAGCTTCGAGGGCGAGCTCGTCGCCGGCGGCAACTACATCCCCGTCGTGCGTGACGGCCGCACGCTCTACACCAGCGGCCAGGTGCCGCGCGTGGGCACCACGGTGGTCGTCACAGGCCGCGTGGGCGACCAGGTGCCGCTCGGCAAGGCCCGCGAGGCCGCGCAGATCTGCGCCTTGCGCTGCCTCGCGCTGCTGCGCCGCGAACTGGGCTCGCTCGACGGCATCGAGAAGGTGCTGCGCGTTGGCGTCTTCGTGCAGTGCACGGCCGAATTCACGCAGCAGAGCGAAGTGGCCGATGCGGCCTCCGAGCTGCTGCACCGCGTGTTCGGCGAGGCCGGCGTGCATGTGCGCACGGCCGTCGGCGTCTATGCGCTGCCGAAGAATGCGAGCGTGGAGCTGGAGATGACGGTGGCGGCCAAGGACAACGCAGGTTAGCGCTTTGGCAGCCCGGCGATGTCCCGCGCAAGCGAGGCGATCGTCAGCGGCGCGCAGCCTTCGGCGTTGTTGCTCACTGTGACATAGGCCAGCTGGCCCGCGCCGGTGGTGCCCGCGATCACGCGGGCCAGGGCCTCGCGGGTCTCGGGGTCGGGATCGACGATCCTGTCGAACGGACCGTAGAGCTTTTCCGCATCTTCATAGCCGAAGCGGCCGTGGCGGCGGTGCAGGTTCCAGCGGCACACCAGCGGCCCGGGCCAGAGCGCGCGCAGCATCGGCAGCTGGTCTTCGATCGGCGGCATCTTGGCGTGCAGGCCCATGCAGAAGGTGGCGCCCACGCTGCGCAGCATGTCGGCGAAGGCGGGGCAGAGCAGTTGCGGGTCGCGCACCTCGACCGCGATCACGGCATCGGGCGCGGTCGGCTTCAGGCCGGGCAAGGCCTCGAGCATTTCGCCGATGCGCGCGAGCAGCGCTGGCTGGTCGGCCAGCAGCTGCGCAGGGATCGGGCTCAGCTGGAACACCAGCGCGCCGATGCGGTGGCCCAACCCTTCGAGCGCCGGCTGCACGAACTCCTGGATCGCGATCTCGCTGTTCAGGAACACCGGGTTGGCCTGCGTGCCGCGGCCGCTTTCGTCGCGCACGGTGGCGTCGGTCACGAGGCTCGGCGCCTTCACCACGAAGCGGAAATCGTCCTGCACCATGGCCGCGTAGCGCGCGTACTGGCTGGCGGTGAGCGCGCGGTAGAAGTTGCGGTCCAGGCTCACGGTGCGAAAGAGCGGATGCCGGGCGAGGGCGGAGAGGCCGCTCTTCGACAGCACCGCCTCGGCGTATTCGCCATCCCAGACGAGGTTGGCCCAGCCGGGATAGCTCCACGAAGAGGTGCCGAGCCGCAGGCCGGGAGGGAGCGCCGCGGCCAGTTCGACCAGTGCCGGGTCGGCGGGCGCCGGTGCCACGGTGGCGCCGCGCGGCTTCTTCTTCGCGGGCGGTTCGGCCTCGGCCTCCGGCGGCACGGTGGGGGGCGCCTCGGGCGGGCGCGGAAGATCGGGGAAAAGGGAGTCCTGCACTTCATCGGCCATGTTGGGGCCGCATTCTCGGCCAACATCGGGAGGCTGCGCCGCGCCGGGCACAATCCGCGCCATGAAACAGTGGTTGCGCACGCAGGGTGGCTGGTGGCTGGCATGGCTGGTCCTCACGGCCGTGGGCGCGGTGTGGCTCGCGCGCGCCGAGCTCGCGCAGCTGCAGCAGGATTTCGAGACCGACGCGCGCATCGCGCACCGGCTCATGAGCCAGCAGGTGGTGCAGTACGACGCGGTGCTGGCCACGCTCGCGCTGCTCGAACCCGGCGACGGCGCGGACCGCCCGGAGCAGCGCCTGCCATCGGTCTATCCGTCGATCCTGCGCGTGCAGCGGCGCGAGCGCGACCAGGCCTGGCCCGACGAGAAGCAGGCCGGCGCATTGGCCGCTGCAGAAGCGCGTTCGCGCAGCGAGCGCCGCGCCGAACTGGCGGGACTGGACCTCGCGCAGGGCCGCTACCAGCTCGTGATGGGCGCGACGCCCGTCAGCTACGCACTTGAGATCGACCTGGCCGGCTCGGTGCCGTGGCGCGACTGGCCGATGGACCCGAAGCAAAGCCCGGTGCGCGTGAGCCTGCAGCGCGGCGCGCAGCAGTTCGTGCTGCAGCCGGGGCGGACCGCGCAAGCGGATGCGGGCGGCTGGCGCTTCGGCCTCACCAAGGCCCTGGCCTCGCCGAGCCAGCCTTTCGACCTGATGGCCGAGCGCCATGTGGGCTGGGGTGAACTGCCGTGGCGCGGCATCGCCGGCTGGGCCGTGGCGGCGGCGCTGCTGCTGGCCGGCCTGTGGACCGCGCAGCGCCAGCGCATCGCGCGGCGCCGGGCCGAAGATCTGCTGCGGCTCGGGCAGGTGGCGCGGCTCAATGCCCTGGGCGAGCTTTCGGCAGGGCTGGCGCACGAGCTGAACCAGCCGCTCACGGCCGTGCTGGCCAATGCGCAGGCCGCGCGCCGGCTGCTCGACGAGGATCCGCCCGACCTGGCGACGGCGCGCAATGCCATGGGCCAGGCCGTGGAGCAGGCGCGCCGCGCGGCCGGCGTGGTCGGCCGGCTGCGCCGTGTGATCGAACGCCCTGAAGCCGGCGGCGACGTGAAGCCGCTGGTGCTGCAGGAGGTGGTGCGCAGCGCCATGCACCTGCTCGCACCCGAGTTCGCGCAGCGCGGCGTGGCGGCGCAGTTCGACGCCACCGCGCAGGCGCCGGTGCGCGTGCAGGCCGAGACGGTGGCGCTCGAGCAGATCGTGCACAACCTGCTGATGAACGCCTTGCAGGCGCTCGACCTGGTGCCCGCGTCCGAACGCCGCCTTTCCGTTTCGGTCGGCCGCAATGGGCAGGAGGGCGTGCTGACCGTGACCGACAACGGACGCGGCATTGCGCCCGAGGCCATGCCGCGCCTCTTCGAACCTTTCTTCAGCACGCGCGAGGGCGGCCTGGGCCTTGGCCTGAGCCTCAGCGAAACGCTGGCGAGCGGCATGGGCGGCAGCCTCACCGCAGCCAATGCGGCGCCGCGCGGCGCGCGCTTCACGCTGCTGCTGCCGCTGGTGGCGGCGTCCACGGAGCGCATGGCATGAACACCGCCTCTGGCACCCACCAGCCGCAATCGCCGCTGATCCATCTCATCGACGACGACCAGGCGGTGCGCGACAGCCTGTCGCTCCTGATCGGCACGGTCGGCCTGCGGGTGCAGGGCTGGGCCGATCCGCAGGCCTTCATCGACGGCTTCGACCGCGCGAGCGTCGGCGCCATCGTGCTCGACGTGCGCATGCCCGGCATCAGCGGCCTCACGGTGCTCGACCGGCTCATGGCGCAGGGCGTCGACCAGCCGGTGATCATGCTCACCGGCCACGGGACGGTCGAGATGTGCCGCCGCGCCTTCAAGGCCGGCGCGGCCGAGTTCCTGGAGAAACCGGTGGACGACGAGCAGCTGCTCGAGGCCCTGCAGCAGGCGGTGCGCCAGCATGTGCGCTCGCGCGAACGCTCGCAGGCCGACAACGCGGCGCGCGAGCGCGTGGCGCAGCTGTCGGAGCGCGAGCGCGAGGTGCTTGCCTTCATCGTGCAAGGCCTCACCAACAAGGAGATCGCGCGCACGCTCGCGCTGTCGCCGCGCACGGTCGAGACGCACCGCGCCAACCTGTTCGCCAAGCTCGACTGCGATTCGCTCGCGCAGCTGATCCGGCGCTACGCGGTGCTGGTTGCGGGGCAAGACTGAAAGCGGGCGCTCCGTAGAACTACGGAGCACCGGGCGTAGCCGTACGAATGGCCTCGGCGGACGGTGTTTCCTACAGTGGCGCAGCCGCCGGCAGACAGCCGGTGCCATCACCCTGCATCCACTGGAGAAAACGAAAAATGCGTTCCAACCTTCGCCTCGGCGCTCTCGCCATCCTGCTTGCCGCATCGGCCGTCCAGGCCCAGACGCCTGCACCTGCGGTGCGCACCGAGAAGAACATCTCGCTCGCACTGGCCAACCAGATCGCAGCCGAAGCCGTGGCCGCCTGCGCAGTCAACGGCTACAACGTGGCCGCCACCGTGGTCGACCGCGCCGGCACCGTGCGCGCCGTGCAGCGCGCCGACAACGCCGGCCCGCACACGCTGGCTTCGAGCGAGCGCAAGGCATGGACCTCGGCATCGGCCAAGAGCGCGACGCAGGCCATGATGGAAGGCGCGCAGAAGAACCCTGGCGCCGCCAACCTGGTGTACCTGCCGGGCTTCCTGCTGCTGGGCGGCGGCGTGCCGGTGAAGTCGGGCAACGAAGTGATCGGCGCCGTGGGCGTTGGCGGTGCGCCGGGCGGCCACCTGGACGACCAGTGCGCCAACGCGGCCATCGAGAAGGTCAAGGGCCAGCTGGGCTGATGATGAAGCGCGGCATCGGGTCCGGGCTGCTGGCGGTTGCGCTTGGACTGGGCGCATCGGCCGGCGTGTCGGCCCAGGTGCCGCCGCAGGCTGCCGAGCTGCTGGCCTATGAAGGACTGCACCGGGCGGCCTGGCAGGGCGACCTGGTCAAGCTGAAGGGCTTGATCGCCTCGGGCGCCAATCTGGATGCGCGCGATCCGCGGGGCCGCACGCCCTTGCACGTCGCCACCCATGCACGGCAGCGCGAGGCGGTGAAGCTGCTTGCCAAGGCCGGCGCGAACCTCGACCTGCTCGACGACGACCGCTATGACGCCGTCACCATCGCCGCGGTGGCCGACGATGCCGCGACGCTCGCGCTGCTGCTGTCGCTCGGCGCGAAGGCCGGGCAGGTGACCAGCCGCTACGACGGCACCGCGCTCATTGCCGCGGCGCACCTGGGCCATGACGAAGTGGTGCGCCAGCTGATCGCGGCCGGCGCGCCGCTCGACCACGTCAACAACCTGCACTGGACGGCGGTGATCGAATCGATCGTGCTGGGCGACGGCGGCCCGCGCCACCAGCGCACGCTGGCCGCGCTGGTCGACGCCGGCGCCAACCTTGCGCTGGCCGACCGGCAGGGCAACACGCCGCTGCAGCTGGCGCGGGCCCGCGGCTACACGGCCCTGGTGAAGCTGCTGGAAGCGCCGCGCGCAAGATAGGACGGCTCGGGGACAATCGGAGCCTCACCACGAGGAAATTGCCCCATGTACATGCCGCCGCAATTCAACGCCAAGGACCCGGCCATCGCGCTGGAGCTGATGCGTGCACATCCCTTCGCCAGCCTGATCTCGAACGACGACGAGGGCCTGCCCTACGTCACGCACCTGCCGCTGGTGGCCGAGCAGCAGGAGGGCGGCCAGCTGGTGCTGCTGGGCCACTGCGCCAAGCCCAATCCGCACTGGCGCCATCTGCAGGCGCGGCCGCAGGCGGTGGCCACCTTTCTCGGTCCGCATGCCTACCTGTCGCCCTCGGTCTATCCGGACCTCGCGCGCGTGCCGACCTGGAACTACCTGGTGGTGCACTGCACCGTCGAAGCCCGGCTGATCGAGGAGCCCGCGGCCAAGGACGCGCTGCTCAAGAAGCTCATCGGCGAGCACGAGCCCGGCTACGCGCAGCAATGGCGCGACCTGGGCGAGGAGTTCCAGCTCAAGATGCTGGCCGGCATCGTCGGGTTCGAGCTGCGCGTGAGCGCACTGCAATGCAAGGTCAAGCTGAACCAGCACCGCCGCGAATCGCACGCTGCGATGCATGCCATCTACAGCGCCGGCACGCCCGACGAGAAGGCGCTGGCCGTGTGGATGGAACGCCTGGGCATGACGGCGGAAGCACCCGTGGCGGAAGGAAGCTGAGATGCGCATGTTCGGACTGCTCGGCCTCTTGCTGGCGCTCGTGATCGCCGGAGTGGTCGCGAAGAAGCAGCTCACCAGCGCTGCCGCGCCCGCGTCCGGCGAGGCGCCCGCCGATCCCCGTACGCAGGTCCAGCAGGTGCAAAAGCAGGTCAAGGAAGCGCTCGACGCCGCGGCGCAGGCGCGCAAGATGCCGGATGACAACTGAGCCCGCTGCCAAGCCCATGGACGATGCGCACTGGATGGCGCTCGCGCTGGCCGAGGCGCGCCTGGCGGCCGAGGCGGGCGAGGTGCCGGTCGGCGCGGTGCTGGTCAGGAACGGGCAGTTCGTGGCCAGCGGGCGCAACACGCCGGTCGCGCAGCACGACCCGAGCGCCCATGCCGAGATCAACGCACTGCGCGCCGGCGCCGCCGCGCTCGGCAACTACCGGCTCGACGGCTGCGAGCTGTTCGTCACGCTCGAGCCCTGCGCCATGTGCGCGGGCGCCATGCTGCATGCGCGGCTCGCGCGCGTGGTGTTCGGTGCGGCCGACCCCAAGACCGGCGCGGCCGGCTCGGTGCTCGACCTCTTTGCCGAACCCCGGCTCAACCATCGCACCCAGGTGCAGGGCGGCGTGCTGGCCGCGGAGTGCAGCGCACTGCTGCAAGGCTTCTTCCAGCAGCGCCGCGATGCGGCGCGCGAGCAGGCCCAGCCCCTGCGCGACGATGCGCTGCGCACGCCGCCCGAGCGCTTCGACGCGCTCGCGGGCTACGCCTTCGAGCCGCGCTACGTCCATGACCTGCCCAGCCTGCAGGGCTGGCGCATGCACTACCTCGACGAAGGGCCGCAGGACGGCTCGGCCGCCGCGTGCCTCTGCCTTCATGGTCCGGGCGAATGGGGCTACTTCTTTCGCCGCCTCGTCGGCGCACCCGGGCTGCGCACGCTGGTGCCCGACCTGATCGGCTTCGGCAAGAGCGACAAGCCCAAGCGCGAGGCGGCGCACCGCATCGAATGGCACTGCCAGGTCCTGGGCGAATGGCTCGACCGCCTGCAGCCACCGCCGATGGTGCTGGTGCACAGCGCCGCGGCCACCGGCCTGGCCGCGCGGCTGCATGCCGAAAAGGGCGGCCTGTTTGCAGCCGTGCTGCTCGCGCCCGAAGGCGGCGAGCCGGTGGGCGACGCATGGCGCGCGCCGTTCCCCGACCGCGGCTACCAGGCCGCGCTGCGCGCGCTCGGCCCCATCGCATCGTCGTCCGGCCCGAATGCGCAGCAGGCTGCGCTGCTCGCCCAGGCGGTGCGCAACGCAATGGGATACTCGACGCCGTGAGCAAACACATCTACATCTATTCCCCCTCCAGCGCGATTCGCGACAAGGCCGCCTTCCGGCGCGGCGTGGCAAGACTCAAGGCCCTGGGCTACGAGGTCGAAATCGACGAAGCCGCGCTGGCCGTGCACCAGCGCTTTGCGGGCGACGACGCAACGCGCCTCGCTGCCATCGGCCGCGCGGCCGCGAGCGGCGCCGACATAGCGCTGATCGCACGCGGCGGCTACGGGCTCACGCGCATCCTCGACGCCATTCCGTACAAGGCCGTGGCCAAGGCGATCCAGCGCGGCACCGAATTCGTCGGCCTCAGCGACTTCACCGCGCTGCAGTGCGCACTCTTCGCCAAGACCGGCGCCGTGACCTGGGCCGGCCCCGCGGTCGGCGAAGACTTTGGTGCCGAAGGCGGCGCGGACGACATCATGGAAGCCTGCTTCGACGACCTGGCGAGCGGGCAGGGCGAAGGCACCGGCTGGCGCATGCCGGTGCGCGATGCCGGCCTCAAGGTGAAGCCCGTGCATGACGCCACCTTGTGGGGCGGCAACCTGTGCGTGCTCGCGAGCCTGCTCGGAACGCCCTATTTCCCGGTAGTGGAGAAGGGCGTGCTGTTCATCGAAGACACCAACGAGCATCCCTACCGCATCGAACGCATGCTCGACCAGCTGCGCATGGCCGGCGTGCTGGCCAGGCAGCGCGCCATCGTCTTCGGCCAGTTCACGGGCATGCGCAAGGTGCCGGGCTACGACCGCGGTTTCGGCTTCGTTGCAGTGGTCGACCGGCTGCGCGCCATGCTCAAGGTGCCCGTGCTCACGGGCCTGCCATTCGGGCACGTGCCGACCAAGGTGCTGCTGCCCGTGGGCGCGAAGGTCGAGCTGGCGGCCGAAGGGCGCGACGTCTTCATGGTGTGGGGCCACCGGCATGGCGGCCACGACCATGACCACAGCCACGGCCATGCGCATTGAACGCGCGGCGCCGCGCTATCCTTCAGTGGGTGAAGCGCTGATGGGCGCGCGGGCCCATCGAGCCGGGCAGGCCGCCCTTGAACATGCTGTTGATGGCTTTCATCTGGCGGCGTGCAGCGGCTTCGCCGTCGATGGCGCTCAGGGCAACCATCACGTCCTGCCGCAGGTACCAGAGCGCTTCCACGTCGGACGCAAAGCGCACGCGCTGCGCCACGCGCTGGACCGAGTGCCCGCCGTGCGCCTGCAGCACCGACAGCATGGCGGCCCGGATGCGTCCCAGCTGGTTCTCTCCTACCCGGGGAGCCCCGATACCGGGAATTCCGAGAAGGCGGAAAAAACGACGAAGAGGCAGCATGTGGACTAAAGGCGTATTGCCGGGAGCCAGGACGGTCGCTACCTTAAGCCTCGGACGGCCGATTCACAAGTTCTGAAACACTGTTTCTTGTTTGTAAACAACACACTTTACGTTGCACTTAAAGCCTCTGTAGTGATTTGAGTACAAAAGCAATATAAGCAGGCCGCTGTCACAGCATGGACGTCAATTCCACAGTCGTATTCGCAGACCTCACCGGAAGCTCCAGGGTTTTCGAAGCCATGGGAAATGCGCGCGCCACCGACACGGTGACGCGGCTGACCCAATGGATCGGCGGCGTCTGCCAGGCACACGGCGGCAGGGTCGTGAAGTCGCTCGGCGATGGCGTGTTCGCCCTTTTTTCGAACGCGGCCACCGCCATGCAGGCCGTGATCGAACTGCAGCGCTATCACCAGAAGCGCCTCATGACCTGGCCCGTGCCGCTGCGCATGGCGCTGCAGATCGGCGTGGCAAGCGGCGAGGTGGTCGAGGTCGAGGGCGACTGCTTCGGCGATGCCGTCAACCTGGCGTCGCGCCTGAGCGACTTGGCGGGGCCGGGCCAGATCTGGGCCACCGATGCAACCATTGCGCAGTTGGGCGAGACGGCTGTGCGGCACCGAGACCTGGGGCTCATCACCATTCGCGGGCGCAGCGAGATGTCGGCCGTCCACCGCATCGACTGGCAGGAGGAGATGACCTCGTTCCTCACGCTGCCGGCCGCGCTGACGCCGCTGCGGCTGCCCGATTCATCGCTGGGGCAGATCGAGCTGGCGTGGCTGGACGTGCGTTCCACCTTCCGCACCGAAGAACTGCCGATCCACCTCGGGCGCGTGAGCGATGCGCAGTTCGTGGTCAACGATCCGCGGGTCTCCCGGCTGCATGCGCGCATCGAGCTGCGGCATGGCAGCTGCGTGCTGACCGACCTGAGCACCTACGGCACCTGGGTCCGGTTTCATGGCAATGGCGGACCGAGCCAGGAAGTGGCGCTCAGGCGCGAGGAATGCGTGCTGCACGGACGCGGCGAAATCGGCCTGGGCGCGCCGCTGAGCGATTTCACCGCGCCGACCATCGCCTTCAACACGACCGGCGCCGAGGTGCAGCTTTCGCGCCGCGAAATCACGGGCTGAGCGCACGCGCCGCGCAGTGACGTTTGGCAACGATCCGGCAAGGCGGCAGGTGCACTCGCGCAGGGCCTCGGGCGTTGCAACATCGGTGCTGGCCGTCGGCACCTTCTCAAGGGAGCTGCAGTGAAACTCGAAAACAAGCGTTCTTCCGTCTTCAAATGGATGGCCCTTGGCGCGATGGCGGCCAGTGCGCTGCTCGCCGCGGGCGCGGCCAGCGCGCGCGGAAGCTGGTCGGTACAGATCGGGGCGGGCGGCTATCCGGCGCCGTACTACGCGCCTCCGCCGCCTGCCTACTATCCGGCGCCGATCTACTACGCGCCGGCCCCGCCGGTCTATTACCGTCCGCCGCCGCCCGTGTATTACCGTCCCGCACCCGTCTATGCGCCGCCGCCCGGACGGATCTACTACGGGCCGGGCTACCCGTATCGCCCGCCGAACGGCGACGAATGGGACAACGACCGGGAATACGAAGACCGGGACTGACGGCCCGCCAAGACCCCGCTCAGCGCGGCTTGGACAGGATGGCGGACAGTTCGCCCATGTCGATGGGCTTCTGAAGATGGTGGTCGAACAGGTTCTGCGCTGCGGCGCCGCCGGCCGCTTCTTCCTCCGAAAAGCCCGAAATGGCGACCAGCAGCCGGGGGCTGCGGTCCGCGGCGGCCGAACGCAGCCGCCGCGCCACCTCGGTGCCGGGAAAGTCGGGCAGCGTGAGGTCGATGAGCGCCGCATCGAAGCGCTCATCGGCCGCCGCATCCATGGCCTGTTGCGCCGTGTAGGTGCAGCGGGCGGTATGGTCCTGCAGCGTCAGGAGTTCCTGCAGCAGGTCTGCCGCGGCTTCGTTGTCGTCGACGATCAGCACGTTCACTGGGAGGAGGCTTTCAAGCAAGTTGTATCCGCCCAGTATCTCGGCCAATCGCCTCCCGTGCAGTAGGAAGGCGCCTACGCCCGCACTTGCGTCGCAGTCTTGGCGGCGGCCTGCAGCGGCAGTTCGACATGGAACAGCGCGCCTTCGCCGGGCCGGCTCTCCACCTCGATGCGTCCGCCGTGCAGGCCCACGATCTTGCGCGTGATGTAGAGCCCGAGGCCCAGGCCGGGCGCGTGCTTGCGGCTGTCGTCGGTGCGTTCGAACTGCTCGAAGATGCGCTCCTGGTCTTCGGGCGCAATGCCGATGCCCTGGTCGCGCATGGTGATGTGCGCGGTGCCGTCACGTTCCCACAGCATCATCTCCACGGGCTTGCCGCCGCCGTAGCGCAGTGCATTGGTCAGCAGGTTGGTCAGCACCTGCTCGATGCGGAACTCGTCCCACACGCCGCGCAGTTCGCCCGGCGCTTCCAATGCAATGACAGAGCCCGCGGCCTCGGCCTGCTGCTTCAGGCCTTCCACCACGGCCCGTGCGAGCGCGGCCAGGTCGACCGGCTTGGGCTGGATCGACAGCGCGTCCCTTCGCATGCGCGTGACGTCGAGCATGTCGTCGATCAGCCGCACCATGTTGCGGATCTGCCGCTGGTCGCGTTCGATCATGGCGGGCAGGCGATCCGCGGCAAAGGACTCCAGCTTGCCCCTGGACACCTGGACCTGGCGCAATTGCGTTTCGAGGTACAGGGTGTTGAGCGGCGTGCGCAGCTCGTGCGAGACCATCGACATGAAGTCGTCGCGCATGCGCACCGCGCGTTCGAGTTCGCCCTGCGTGTGGCGCAGCTGCTGGACCAGTTCTTCCTGCTTCTGGTTGGCCACCGCGAGCGCGTTCATCTCGTGCCGCAGCGCCTTGCGGTGGCAATGCAGGTCGACGAACACGTTGACCTTGCCGGTGACGGCATGCGGATCGAGCGGCTTGTAGAGGAAGTCGACCGCGCCGCTTTCGTAGCCCTGGAAGGCGTAGTTCGAATCGCGGCCCGCCGCCGTCACGAAGATGATCGGGATGTGCCGCGTGCGCTCCGTGCCGCGCATCAGCTCGGCCAGCTCGAAGCCGTTCATGCCGGGCATCTGCACGTCGAGGATGGCCAGCGCGAATTCGTGGTCCAGCAGCAGCGCAAGCGCCTCCTCGGCCGAGGAGGCGCGGTACACCGCACGGCCCGGGCCGCGGATCAGGGCCTCGAGCGCAAGAAGGTTTTCGGGCAGGTCATCGACGATCAGCAGCTTGCTTTCGACGTCAATGGGCATGGGCGGACTCCAGTTGCAGCAGCAATGTGCGAAGCTCGCGCAGGGCAAGCACGTGATCGGGGGAATGGCGGGCAATGGCTGCCCTGGGCATGGTGGGAATCTGGGCTTCCTCCGGGTCCTGGACGGCGGTGAGGCCGCCGGCCATGTGAATGCGCAACAGGCCTTCGGCGCCGTCGTCGTTCGCGCCCGTGAGCAGGAACCCGGCGAGCGCGGGGCCGTAGGCGTCGGCGGCCGAGGCCATCAGCACGTCGATCGATGGCCGCGAAAAGTGCACGGGCGGCTCGCAGCTGAGCGAAAAGCATCGATCGCGCTCGATCGACAGGTGATAGCCGGGCGGCGCGAAGTACAGGCTGTCGGGCGCGACCGGCATCTTGTCGGCGGCCTCGTGCACCGGCATGTGCAGCCGCTCGGCAAAGATCTCGGCCAGGTGGCTCTGGTGGCCTTCGGGCAGGTGCAGGACCACCACCACCGGAAGCCGCCACGGCGGTGGAATGCCGTGCAGGAGCGCCAGCAGCGCCTCGATGCCGCCCGCTGACGCGCCGACCACCACGGCCTCGACGCGCCGCGCAGGGAAGGGGCGGGCATCCGGCTTCATGTGGCCTTCCGGTAGATGCGCTCCGGCTGCGAATGGGCGTCGAAGCGCCCGGCATAGCTCGAGAAGTCGATGCTTTCCTTCGCGCCCAGGCCCAGGAAGCCGCGGTGGCAGAGCGACTCGTGGAACAGGCCGAGCGCGCGGTCCTGCAGCTCGCGGTTGAAATAGATGAGCACGTTGCGGCACGACACGAACTGCGTCTCGGCAAAGACGCTGTCGGTGGCCAGGCTGTGGTCGGCAAAGATGACGTCGGCGCACAGCGCCGGATCGAAGCGCGCGGCGTCGTAGGCCGCGGTGTAGTAGTCGGAGAACGAACTGCGCCCGCCGGCGCGCTGGTAGTTGGCCGTGTAGCCGCGGATCGATTCGATCGGGAAGATGCCCTGGCGCGCCTTCTCGAGCGAAGCGGGGTTGATGTCGGTGGCATAGATCTGCGTGCGGGAGAGCAGGCCTTCCTCGCGCAGCAGGATGGCCAGCGAAAAGACCTCCTCGCCGGTGCTGCAGCCTGCCACCCACACCTTGAGGGACGCATAGGTGTGCAGGATCGGCACCACGTGCCGGCGCAGCGCCAAAAAGTAGGCCGGGTCGCGGAACATCTCGCTCACGGGAATCGTCAGGAATTCGAGCAGCCGGCCGAACAGCAGCGGATCGCGCAGCACCTTCTCCTGCAATGCCGAGATGCTCGGCAGCCCGAGCTGCGCGAGCGCGTGCAGCACGCGGCGCTTCTGCGAAGCCACGGTGTAGTTGCGGAAGTCGTAGCTGTAGCGCAGGTAGATGGCTTCCATGAGCAGCCGCAGCTCGATCTCCGTGTTGCTCAACGCGGATGGCAGGGGCAGGGATGCGGCATTGGGGTTCACAGCCGCTCCATTTTGGGCATCCACACGCGCAGAAGCGAGAACAGGCGCTCCAAATCCACAGGCTTGGCCAGGTAGTCGCTGGCGCCCGCGGCCAGGCACTGCTCGCGGTCGTCCTTCATGGCCTTGGCGGTGATGGCGATCACGGGCAGCTTCTCGAAGCGCGGGTCTGCGCGCAGCCGGCGCGTGGCCTCCAGGCCGTCCATCTCCGGCATCATCACGTCCATCAGCACCAGGTCGATCTCGCGCGCCTGGTCGAGCTTCTGGAGCGCCTCGCGGCCGTTGCGGCCGATCTCGACCGCGGCGCCGCGCTGCTCCAGCGCGCTCGTGAGCGCGAAGAGGTTGCGCACGTCGTCGTCCACCAAAAGGATGGTGCGGCCCTCGAAGATGCGGTCGCGCCCGCGCGCCGCCTTCAGCATGCCCTGGCGCTCGCTGGACAGCTCGGCCTCGACCTTGTGCAGGAACAGCGTGACCTCGTCGAGCAGGCGTTCCGGCGAGCGCGCGCCCTTGATGATGATGGAGCGCGAATAGCGCTGCAGCTCGGCTTCCTCGCCCCGCGTGAGGTTGCGCCCGGTGTAGACGATCACCGGCGGGAACGAGACGATTTCCTCCGACGCCATGCGCTTGAGCAGCTCGCTGCCCTGCATGTCGGGCAGGTGCAGGTCGGTGATCATGCAGTCGAAGACGCGCCTGCGCAGCAGTTCGAGCGCTTCTTCGCCGGAGCCCACGGCGGCGATCTCGATGTCTTCGTCGCCGATCAGCCGGATCACGCTTTCGCGCTGCAGCGCATCGTCCTCGACCAGCAGCACGGCCTTGACCTTCTGGGTGAGCTTTTCCTCGATCCGGGCGAACACCTGCGTCAGCTCGGCGCGCGTGGCCGGCTTCTGCGCATAGCCGATGGCGCCCATGTGCAGGGCGGCGGCCTGCGCGTCGTCGGCGGCCGAGACCACGTGGATCGGGATGTGGCGCGTCTGCGGCGAATCCTTCAGGCGCTGCAGCAGGCCAAGCCCGGTGCTGTCGGGAAGGCGCATGTCGAGCAGGATGGCATCGGGCAGGAACTGGTGCGCCAGCTCGAAGCCGTCGGCCGCGCCATGGGCCACCAGGCAGCGGTAGCCCAGCTCGTGCGCCAGGTCGTAGAGGATGTGCGCGAACTGCGGCTCGTCCTCGATCACCAGCACCCGGCGCACCTGGTCGGGCGGCAGCGTGCGGTCGTCGGCGAAGGAGGGCGGCGGCACGGCAGCCGGCGGCGAGGGTGCCGCGGGCGTGGCGTGCGCGGTAGGGAAGGGCGCGCGCGCCGCCGTTGCGGGCTTTGCGGGCGCAGCAGCAGGGGGCCGACCTGCTTGCTGCGAAGCCTGTGGCAAGGCCTGCGGCGCCGCGGCCGGCAGCTGCAGCGTGAAGGTGCTGCCCTGTCCGGGCTGGCTTTGCAGCGTGAGCGTGCCGCCCAGGAGGCGCGTGAGGTCGCGCGAAATGGAAAGCCCCAGGCCGGTGCCGCCGTAGCGGCGGCTGGTGGTGCCGTCGGCTTGCTGGAAGGCTTCGAAGATCAGCTCCTGCTGCTCGGGGGCAATGCCGATGCCCGAATCGCTCACGGCGAAGACCGCGCCGCCGTCCGCGGCCGCCGACACGGTGAGTGCCACCTCGCCGCTGTTGGTGAACTTGATCGCATTGGAGAGCAGGTTCTTCAGGATCTGCTCGACGCGGTGGCGGTCGGTGGCCAGCGTGGCGGGCGTGCCGGGCTGCATTTCCAGGCGGAAGGCCAGCTGCTTCTCGGCAGCCAGCGGCCTGAAGGCGCTCTCCAGGCTCTGCGCGAGCTTGCCCGGCGCCACCTCCTCGATCACCACGTCGAGCTTGCCGGCCTCGACCTTGGAGATGTCGAGGATGTCGTTGATCAGCACCAGCAGGTCGTTGCCCGACGCGTAGATCGATTCCGCGAACTTCACCTGCTCGGGGCTCAGGTTGCCCTGCGGGTTGTCGGCGAGCAGCTTGGCGAGGATCAGCGCGCTGTTGAGCGGCGTGCGCAGCTCGTGCGACATGTTGGCCAGGAATTCCGACTTGTAGCGGCTGGCGCGCTGCAGTTCGTCGGCGCGGTCTTCCAGGTCGCGCTGCACGCGGCGCAGGGCGGCGTTGCGCTGGTCGAGCGCCTCGGTGCGCTCGGAGAGCTGGCTGTTGGTCTGCTCCAGCTCGGCCTGCTGGTTCTCCAGCATGGCCTGCGAAGCCCGCAGCGCACGCGACTGCTCCTCGAGCTCCTCGTTGGCGGTGCGCAGCTCTTCCTGCTGCACCTGCAGCTCCTCGTTCAGCTGCTGCGTTTCGGCCAGCGCGTCCTGCAGCTGCTCGCGGTAGCGCGCTGCCGCGAGCGAGTCGCCGATGTCCTCGGCCACCAGGTCGAGCAGTTCGTTGGTCCGCGTATCGGGCACGGCCGGCAGTCCGAGCTCGACCACGCCGTTCACCACGCCGTCGC
This sequence comes from Variovorax paradoxus NBRC 15149, assembly GCF_001591365.1. Taxonomy (GTDB): domain Bacteria; phylum Pseudomonadota; class Gammaproteobacteria; order Burkholderiales; family Burkholderiaceae_C; genus Variovorax; species Variovorax paradoxus. Next base: position 45,302 of record NZ_BCUT01000008.1, on the reverse strand, counting down.
TCGACACGGGCACCAGCAGCACGGCCGTGGGTGCCATTTCGCCGAGGCCCGAATTGACCTTCAGGTAGTCGGCCTGGATCGGCTCCACGAGCATGCGGCGCCGTTCGGCCGCCGCCTGGCCAACCAGGCTCTGGGTCGGCGAGAACACCTGCGGCGAGGCCTCCGCTTCCATCGAGAAGCCGTAGCTCGCGGCGCGGCGCAGCGTGCCCTGCCGCTCGCGCACGTACAGCGCGCCGACCGCGCTGCCCAGGTAGCGCGAGAAAAAGGCCAGGACCTTGCGGCCCAGGTCGTTGGCATTGAGTTCGCCCACCAGTTCGCCCACCAGTTCGGTCTGCGCGCTGCGCAGCCAGGCTTGCTGCGCCAGCCGCTCGGCATGCGCGGCCTGGTCCCGCAGCACGGCGTCGTAGCTGTTCGACAACCGCACCAGCTGCCGGCGGCCGAAGTAGGCCACCATGCCGGTGAACACCAGCGTGAACAGCAGGAACACGGCCACCACCAGCCAGGCCGTGCGGTTGACCTCTTCGTTGCGCTGGTAGCGCAGGCCCTCCTCGGTGTCCATGAAGGCCGCGAATTCAGCGCGCATGTCGTCGCGCAGCTGCTTGCCCCGGCCCTGGCGCACCGCCTGCGGGTAGTTGCCGCCGGCTCGGCGCAGCGCGATCAGGTCTTCTGCGAACCCGTTCCAGGCCTCCTGCAGCGCCGCGATGCGCTCGACCCGCTGCGCCTGCTGCCGGTTGTCCAGCACCAGCTCGCGAAGCGCGGCGGTGTCGCTCTTGATTCTTGGCAGCGCCCGGTGGTAGGGCTCGAGAGAGCTTTCATCGCCGGTGATCAGGAAGCCGCGCAGGCCGGTTTCCATGTCGATGCTGCGGCCCTGCAGCTCGCTGGCGCTGCGCGTCACGCGGTCGCTCTGCTCGACCCGGCTGATGGTGAACAGCAGGAACACGATCAGGCTGACGAACACCAGCGCGCCGATCACCCCGCCCAGCAGTGGCCACTTGAGATTGCGGCTCAGCTGGCGGTCGAAGTCGTCGGGGTCGATCGCGGTCGGCGTTTTCATTCGAACAGGATTTGTAAGCAAAACTTTTGAAGTTTTGCCGAATTCTGGAGCGCCGGGTGTCGGAGAAAAGCCCGATACCGCCTTTGCCCCCGGTGCGGTGGTCTCGTTATACTGTTGTTTTATACAGCATCAGCCGTGACCACGGACCTTTCCACCCCGCCGACCGAAGACGCGCCCGATGCCCGCGCCGTCTCCGTCAAGGCCCTGTGCGCCTTCGGTGCCAAGGCCGGCGACCTCGACCTGCGCTTCGTGCCTGCACCCAGCGCGCTCGAAGGCATGGCCGGCCATGCGCTGGTGCAGGGCCGGCGCGGCGACGGCTATGAAAGCGAGGTGCCGCTGGTCTCCCGCTGCGGCGCGCTCCAGGTGCGCGGCCGTGCCGACGGGCACGACCCGCGCGAACCCCGCGTCGAGGAGATCAAGACCTTCCGCGGCGACTTCGACGCCATCCGCGGCAACCACCGGGCGCTGCACTGGGCCCAGGCCCGCTGCTACGGCTGGATGCTCTGCGAGGTGCACGGCTACGAGCACATCAACGTGGCGCTGGTCTACCTGGACCTCGGCACCGGCGACGAAACCGTGCTGGAAGAGCAGCACACGCGGGCCGCGCTGCAGGCGCATTTCGAACTGCTGTGCGAGCGCTACAGCGCCTGGGCGCAGAGCGAGGCCGCGCACCATGCGGCGCTCGGCCATGCGCTCGGCCGGCTTGAATTTCCGCACGGCTCGTTCCGGCCCGGCCAGCGCGAACTGGCCGAGGCCGTCTACCGCGCCGCCGTGAACGCGCGCTGCCTGATGGCGCAGGCACCCACCGGCATCGGCAAGACGCTGGCCACCATCTTTCCGCTGCTGAAGTCGCGGGCCGCGCGCAAGATCGACAAGATCTTCTTTCTCACCGCCAAGACCTCGGGCCGGGCCGTGGCGCTGGAGGCCGTCGGCGTGCTGGGCAAGAACTGCGCGCAGCTGCGGGTGCTCGAACTCACCGCGCGCGAAAAGGTCTGCGAATACCCCGACCGCGCCTGCAACGGCGATGCCTGCCCGCTGGCCAAGGGCTTCTACGACCGCCTGCCCGCCGCGCGCGAGGAAGCCGCGCAGGCCGCCCGGCTCGACCGGCCGGCGCTGCGAAGAATTGCGCTGGCGCACACCGTGTGCCCCTATTTCCTTGCGCAGGAAATGGCGCACTGGTGCGACCTGATCGTGGGCGACTACAACTACTACTTCGACGGCAGCGCCTTTCTCTACGCCACCATGAAGGATGCCGAATGGCGCGCGGCGGTGCTGGTGGACGAGGCGCACAACCTGCTGGAGCGCGCGCGCGGCATGTACACGGCGCGGCTCGACGGCCTCGCGCTCGAAGAGGCCCACCGCGTGGCGCCGGCCTCGGTGCGCGGCGCGCTGGGCCGGCTGTACCGCGAATGGGACACGGTGCAGCAGGCGCAGGCCGAGCCCTACGACACCGCCGACGAGATTCCCGAGCGCTTCGCGCGCACGCTGCAGGCCGCCAACACGGCCATGGGCGAGTACTTTGCGGCCACGCCCGATGCGGCGCAGGGCCCGCTGCAGCGCTTCTTCTTCGATGCGCTGCAGTTCGCCCGGCTGGCCGACGCCTTCGACGACCATTCGGTCTTCGAGCGCACGCTGGGCCCCGCGCACGACCAGCAGCAGCGCAGCCTCGCGATCCGCAACCTGGTGCCGGCGCCGTTCCTCGAGCCGCGCTTCGCGGACGCCGCATCGGTCACCTGCTTCTCGGGCACCTTGTCGCCGTTCGAGTTCTACCGCGACGCGCTCGGCTTGCCGCCGGAAACGATGCTGCTCGACGTGGCCTCGCCATTCCGCAGCCAGCAGCTGCGCGTGGAAGTGGCCATGAACGTGTCGACCCGCTTTCGCGACCGCGCGGGCTCGCTCGCTCGCGTGGCCGGGATCATCGGCGAGCAGTTCGAGCGCATGCCGGGCAACTACCTCGCGTTCTTCAGCAGCTTCGACTACCTCGAAAAAGCCTGCGCGGCCTTCCTGGCCAGGCACCCCGGCGTGCCCGTGTGGGCCCAGACGCGCGGCATGGCCGAGGCCGATCGCCACGGCTTTCTCGCGCGCTTCGAGGAGGGCGGCCGGGGCATCGGCTTTGCCGTGCTCGGCGGTGCGTTCGGCGAAGGCATCGACCTGCCCGGCAGCCGGCTGATCGGCGCCTTCGTGGCGAGCCTGGGCCTGCCGCAGCACAACGCGCTCAACGAGATCACGCGCGAGCGCATGCAGGCGCGCTTCGGCAAGGGCTACGAATACACCTACCTTTATCCCGGCCTGCAAAAGGTGGTGCAGGCGGCCGGCCGCGTCATCCGCACCGAGCAGGACAGCGGCGTGCTGCACCTGCTGGACGACCGCTTTGCGCGCGCCGAGATCCGGCAGCTGCTGCCGCCCTGGTGGGAGCTGCGCCTGGGCGGGCCGCCGCGCGCGGGCGAAGGAGAGAGCATCGATGCGCTCAACCAGGCACATCCAGTTCGCTGACGAGCCCGACCTGTTCGGCGAGGCGCCCGCGGCCGCCATCGATGGCCTGCGCTACGAGCGCGAATTCCTCACGCGCGCCGAGGAAGCCGAGCTGCTGCGGCTCGTGCAGGGCTTCGAGCTGCGCGAGATGCGCTACAAGGAATACACCGCGCGCCGCCGCGGCATCAGCTTTGGCGGCAGCTACGACTTCGACAAGAAGCGGCTGCGCCCCGGCGCGGCCATGCCGCCCGCGCTTCATCCGTTGCGTGCGCGGGTGGCCGCGTGGATGGGCATGGCGCCCGAGGATTTCGCCCACATGCTGATCTCCGAATACCGGCCCGGCACGCCGCTCGGCTGGCACCGCGACGTGCCGGACTTCGAGGACATCGTGGGCGTTTCGCTGCAGGGCGACGCAGTGATGCAACTGCGGCCCTATCCGCCGGCCAGCGCCAGCGCACCTGCGAGCCTGCAGCTGCTGATCGAGCCGCGCTCCATCTACATGCTGCGCGGCGAAGCGCGCTGGGCCTGGCAGCACAGCATCGCGCCGACCGAGGCGCTGCGCTATTCCATCACCATGCGCACGCGGCGCCGCGCATGATTTGCGGCGGGCCTGGCCGCGGGCTTTTCGGGCTTTTCGGCGGCGGGCTGTTTTTCGGCCGGCCGCCTGGCCCCGGCTTTCTTCATCAGCTCCGAAGCCATCGACAGGTCCTTGAGCCAGGCTTCCCAGGCCGCTTCGCGCTGCAGCGGATCGCCGCGCAGCAGGGCGGAGGGATGCAGCGTGACCAGCACGCGGCGGCCTGTTGCGGCATCCTCGACCCACTGGCCGCGCTCCGTCATCACCGCGACCGGCCGGCCGAGCAGTGAGCGCGCAGCCGTGCCGCCGAGCGCGATGCAGGCGCGCGGCTGCACGAGCTCCATCTCGCTTTCGAGCCAGTGGTGGCAGGCATCCACTTCGCGCTGGCCCGGGGTCTTGTGCATGCGGCGCTTGCCGCGCGGCTCGTACTTGAAATGCTTCACCGCATTGGTCACGTAGAGCTTCTCGCGCGACCAGCCGAGCTCGGCCACCGCGCGGTCGAACAGCTTGCCGGCCGGGCCCACGAAGGGACGGCCGACCAGGTCTTCCTTGTCGCCGGGCTGCTCGCCGACCACCATCAGCGCCGCGCCGACCGGGCCTTCGCCGAACACCGACTGGGTGGCATGCGCGCCCAGCGGGCATTCGCGGCAGGCATCGGTCGCCACGCTGAGCGCCTTCAGCGCGGCCGTGGCTTCGTTGCGATGGGACATGTTGCCGGCTCCGGCGGTCCGGTGGCGTTCAGGCGGCCACCGTCCTCAATGCGTGGAACCGCCGCCGCCGCCACGCCGCGATTGGCTCTGGTTGCTGCCGCCGACGTGGCTTTCGCGGTCGTGGCGGCTCTCGGTGGTGCGGCGCGGCTCGTTGCGCGGTGTCGGGCTCTGGTGGCCGGCCTTGTTGTGCTGGGGAGGCAACGAACCACGCTCGTCGGGCGTGTTGGGGTTCGTCTTGGACATGGGCTGCTCCTTCGAATGAATGATGAATGGATGGACATTCATTTGTCCGCGCGGCGCCTGCCCGCCGGTGTCGGAATTGGCCCACCGCGGGCGTCGTCCAAGCCTCATGCGCAGGCACGGCGGGGCGCGGAATCTGCCGATAGCCGATATCTGCCATCAGGCTGTCCGATCACGCCAACCGCCCCCTCGATCAGGGTAAGAACTCGATACTCCGCAAAAATCTTTGTCGCCCCCAAGACAACTTGCATTGGCCTTGCGGACCCGCCTCCGTACACGATGCCGCCCTGTTGCGCGGCCTTGGTCCGAACGGGCGTGCTACCCCGGCCAACGTCGTTCAAGTGCCCGCATTCCGATGCCCGCCCCGGCGGTTTGCCGCGCCGCATGGGCGCCGATACGATCCCGCGCCTTGCCCCAAAGGAATGCGCGGATGCCGCCAACGATTGCTTCTCCCTCGATGCCCGCCGCATCGAAAAACGCCGGCTGGCAGCAGCGCAGCCGGCGCCACGTCTGGCATCCGTGCACGCAGAGCATCCGGCTCGAGGCGGTGCCGCCGCTGCCGATCGCGCGGGGCGAGGGCGTCTGGCTGTTCGACCACGACGGACGCCGCTACCTCGACGCAACGAGCTCGTGGTGGGTCAATCTCTTCGGCCATGCGCACCCGGCCATCAACGCCGCGCTCAAGGACCAGCTCGACACGCTCTCGCACGTGATGCTCGCGGGCTGCACGCACGCGCCGGCCGTCGAGCTGGCCGAGCGGCTCGCCGCGCTGACCGGCCATGCGCTGGGCCACTGCTTCTATGCCTCGGACGGCGCCTCGGCGGTGGAGATCGCGTTGAAGATGAGCTTTCATACGTGGCGCAATGCGGGCCGCAGCGGCAAGCAGAACTTCGTCGCGCTGCGGCAGGGCTACCACGGCGAAACGCTGGGCGCGCTGCATGTGACCGACGTGCCGGTGTTCCGCGACGCGTACGCGCCGCTGCTCGCGAATGCGCACCTCGTGGCATCGCCCGACGCCCGGGCCGCACGGCCGGGCGAGGACGCCGCCGCGGTGGCGCGGCGCGGCGCGGCCGAACTCGAAGCGCTGCTGGCCGAGCGGCATGCATCGATCGCCGCCGTGATCGTCGAGCCGCTGGTGCAATGCGCCACCGGCATGGCGATGCACGACCCCGACTACCTGCGCCTCGTGCGGGCACTGTGCGACCGCTACGGCGTGCACCTCATCGCCGACGAGATTGCGGTGGGCTGCGGGCGCACCGGCAGCTTCTTCGCCTGCGAGCAGGCCGGCATCTGGCCCGATTTCCTGTGCCTGTCGAAGGGCATCAGCGGCGGCTACCTGCCGCTGGCGCTGGTGATGACGCGCGATGAGATCTACCAGGGCTTCGTGGACGACGACGTGGCGCGCAGCTTCCTGCATTCCCATTCCTACACCGGCAACGCGCTGGCCTGCCGCGCGGCGCTGGCCACGCTCGACCTGTTCGAGCACGAGGACGCGCTGCGCCGCAACCGCGCCCGCGCCGAGCGCTTGATCGGCCGCTTGCGCAAGGGGCTGCACGGCATGTCCGTCGATCACCTGCGCCAGCGCGGAATGATCACGGCCTTCGACGTGCGCGAGCCCGGCGCCCGGTTCGCAGAGCGCTTTCACCTTGCCGCGCGGGCCAACGGACTGCTGATGCGCCCGATCGGCCCGACCGTCTATCTCATGCCGCCCTATGCGATCGGCGACGACGACATCGACCGGCTGGTCGACGGCACCCTCGCCACGCTGGAAGCGGTGGCCGTTTCCGCCCACGCAGAGGAAGGAGGCCGCGATGCCGCGCTTGCTTGAACGCCTGCAGGACGAGATCACGGCGCTCGACGCGCAATCGCTGCGGCGCCGCCGGCAGATCGCCGAAACCGCCTGCGCACCCGGGCAATCGCTGACGCTGGCCGGCGCGGGCGCGCCGCGCACCATGCTCGGCTTCAGCAGCAACGACTACCTCGGCCTGGCCGCGCATCCGGCGCTGGCCGCCGCACTGGCCGAGGGCGCGGCGCGCTACGGCACGGGCAGCGGCGGGTCGCACCTGATCCTCGGCCACTCGCGCGCGCATGCCGAGCTCGAGGAGCGGCTGGCCGGCTGGATGGCGCCGTTCATCCCGGAGGCGCAAAGCCTCTTTTTCTGCACGGGCTACATGGCCAACCTCGCGGTGCTGTCGGCGCTCGGCGGCGCGGAGGCGGTGATCTTTTCGGAGTCGCTCAACCACGCATCGCTGATCGACGGGGCGCGGCTGGCCAAGGCGCGGGTCGAGCGCTATCCGCACTGCGGCGTGGCCGCGCTCGATGCGCAGCTCGGCGCCTGCGATGCGCCGGTCAAGCTGATCGTGAGCGATGCGGTCTTCAGCATGGACGGCAACATCGCGCCCGTGGCCGAGCTGCTCGCGCTGGCCGAACGCCACGACGCCTGGCTGGTGCTGGACGATGCGCACGGCTTTGGCGTGCTCGGCGCCACGGGCCGGGGCGTGCTGCAGGCCATGGGGCTGCGCTCGGAGCGGCTGGTGCTCATCGGCACGCTCGGCAAGGCGGCCGGGGTGTCGGGCGCGTTCGTGGCGGCGCACCGCACGGTCATCGACTACCTGGTGCAGCGCGCGCGGCCGTACATCTTCACCACGGCCGCGCCGCCGGCCATTGCGCACGCGCTGCTCGCGAGCCTTGCGCTGATCGAAGGCGAAGAAGGCGACCTGCGCCGCGCCCGCTTGCAGGCGCGCATCGCCCAGCTGCGCCGCGGCCTCGAGGCGATCCTGCCGGCGGACGGCAGCGCCTGGCTGCCCGAATCGCCGACTGCGATCCAGCCGCTGGTCGTCGGGGACAACGCGCGCGCGATGCAGGCGATGGCGCAGCTCGATGCCCGCGGTTTGCGCGTCGGCGCGATCCGCCCGCCGACCGTGCCCGCCGGCACCGCGCGGCTGCGGATCACGCTGTCGGCCAGCCACTCGGAGGACGATGTGGCGCGGCTGCTGGACGCCTTGGGCGATGCGTTGGCGCGGCCGTGGAAAGAGGCCGCATGAGCGCCGCGCCGGGTGCGCCGATGACACACCGCCGCTGGTTCGTCACGGGCACCGACACGGGCGTCGGCAAGACGCTGGCCAGCAGCGCGATGCTGAGCCTGCTGGCCGCCTCGGGCCTGCGGGCGGTCGGCATGAAGCCGGTGGCCGCGGGACTGGAGCTCGTCGATGGCGCCTGGCGCAACGATGACGTCGAGCAGCTGCGCGCGGCCGGCAATGTCGATGCGCCGCTGGCCCTGCGCTGCCCGTACCTGCTGCGCGCGCCGATGTCGCCGCATCTGGCGGCAAGGGAGGAGGGCGTGCGCATCGAATTGCCGCCGCTGCTGTCGGCCTTCGCGGCGTTGTCGCAGTGCGCCGACGCGGTGGTGGTCGAAGGCGTGGGCGGCTTCTGCGTGCCGTTCGGCGACGACCTCGACAGCGCCGAGCTGGCCGTGGCGCTGGGACTGCCGGTGATCCTGGTGGTCGGGCTGCGCCTGGGCTGCCTGAACCACGCGCTGCTCACGGCGGAGGCGATCCGCGCGCGCGGGCTCATGCTGGCGGGATGGATCGCGAGCACCATCGAGCCGGGGATGCTCGCGCCCGAAGCCAATCTGCAGACGCTGCGCGGCCGGCTCGGTGCGCCGCTGCTCGGTGTGGTGCCGCACCTGGCCGAACCCTCGGCGGCCAGCGCCGCGCGGCACCTCGACCTGCGCGCATTGCGCGCCACGGCGGCCTACGCGGCGCGCCGGTCAGCGGAGCTGGCCGAGCTCAGCCACTCGGCGGTGCCGGCCGAGCTCGGCCGCTCAGCCGCGCTGGCCTGATTCAGCCAGCCGCTTCGCCCGCGCGCCGCCCTGGCGCTCGAGCATCCAGCCCGGGTACTCGGAGGGCAGGGCGCTCACCTTGCCGAGTTCGGCCAGCTCGTCGGCGGAGAGCCGGATCGCGGTGGCGGCAATGTTGTCGTCCAGCTGTGCGACGCGCTTGGCGCCGACGATCACGCTGGTCACCACCGGCTGGTGCAACAGCCACGCGAGCGCGATCTGCGCCACCGACACCTTGCGCGCTTCGGCCAGCTGGCGCATCACGTCGATGCAGTCGTAGGCGCGCTCGACGTTCACGGGCGGAAAGTCGAAGCTGGTGCGGCGGCTGCCTTCTTCGGCTTCGGTGCCACGCCCGTACTTGCCGCTCAGCAGGCCGCCCGCGAGCGGGCTCCAGACCATCAGGCCGAGGTTTTCGCTCTGCAGCATCGGCGCCAGTTCGCGCTCCAGGTCGCGGCCCGCGATGGTGTAGTAGGCCTGCAGCGATTCGAAGCGCGCGAGCCCCTGGCGCTCGGCAATGCCCAGCGCCTTCATGATCTGCCAGGCCGCCCAGTTGGAAACGCCCACGTAGCGCACGTGGCCCTGCTGCACCAGGTTGTCCAGCGCGCGCACGGTTTCCTCGATGGGCGTGACAGGGTCGAAGCCGTGGATCTGGTAGAGGTCGATGTGGTCCAGCTGCAGGCGCCTGAGGCTGGCCTTCACGCCGTCCATGATGTGGTAGCGCGAGGCGCCGGCCGCGTTGGCGGTCTTGCCGGTCTCGCCGAACACCTTGGTGGCGACCACCACGTTCTCGCGCGGCACCTTGAGGTTCTTCAGCGCCTGGCCGGTGATGGTTTCCGACAACCCTTCGGAGTACACGTCCGCGGTGTCGATGAAGTTGATGCCGGCGTCGAGCGCGCGGCCGACCAGGCTTTCCGCCTCGGACTGCTGGAGGTTGCCGATCTGGCCCCAGATGCCGCTCGCGCCGCCGAAGGTCATGGTGCCGAGGCAGAGTTCGGAAACGAACAGGCCGGTGCGGCCGAATTTGCGGTACTGCATGAGAGATGTCCTTTGGATGGGTGGCGCAAGAAGGAGGCCGGAAAGCCCCCGCCGTCCGCAAAAGTATCCGGCCGCGGCGCCGGGCATGGCGAGTGCGTTCCTGCAAAGTCCTTGCCTATTTCTCCAGACCTCCTGCGCGGGCCCTGCAGATTCGTTGGCGTGGCGCTAAGCTTTGAACCACCCGATCCTCCACGCCGGCCGCCACCGCGGCCCCATCCGTGACAAGGCCCCCCGAACATGCCCCAAGACACACCCGAAATCGCTGCCGCCATTGCCCAGCCGATGCCGCTGGAGCCCGAACTCGACGAAGCCAGGAAGGAACTGGTCGCGCTGATCAACCGCATCACGCGCGGCCAGGACGGCACCGTGGAAACGCCGGTGGCCGGCCTGCAGGTGTTCTGCATCAGCAAGCCCGACGGCCCCAAGCATGCCTTCGCAACGCCGGCGCTCGGGCTGATCGCGCAGGGCTCCAAGCGGATCATCGTGGGCGACGACATCTATGTGTACGACCCGATGCACTACCTGGTGACCTCGGTCGACCTGCCGGTGTGTGGCCAGGTGCGCCTGACGAGCGACAACGAGCCGTACCTGGGCGTGCGGCTGGAGCTGGCAATCGACGAGATCGGCAAGCTCATCGGCGACGAGAAGCTGCCCGCGAAGGCCAATGCGCCTGCCTCCCGCGGCATGTACGTCAACCGCATCGGCATGCCGGTGCTGGAGCCGGTGCTGCGGCTGCTGCGGCTGGTCGAGTCGCCCGAGGACGTGCCGATCATGGCGCCGCTCATCAAGCGCGAGATCATGTACCGCCTGCTGGTGAACGGCGAGGGCGCGCGGCTGCGGCAGATCGCGCTGCAGGACAGCCACACCCAGCGCATCGCCAAGGCGATCAGCGCGCTGCGCATCAACTATTCGCAGTCGCTGCGGATCGAGGACATGGCGCGCGCGGTGCACATGAGCGTGTCGTCGTTCCACCATCACTTCAAGGCCGTGACGGCCATGAGCCCGCTGCAGTACCAGAAGCAGCTGCGCCTGCAGGAAGCGCGCCGCCAGATGCTGATGGCCGGCGCCGACGTGTCGAGCGCGGCGCACAGCGTGGGCTACGAGAGCCCGTCGCAGTTCGCGCGCGAGTACAGCCGCATGTTCGGCGCGCCGCCGCTGCGCGACAAGCGCCGCTGGCTCAGCGACGCCGAGAACGACGCGCTCGGCGCGGGCTCGATGCAGGCCGCCTGAAGCTGAGGCCCGCCGCGCGGTCAGCGCAGCACCAGCACGGGCAGCGTGGAGTGCGTCAGCACGTGCTGCGTCTCGCTGCCCAGCAGCAGCCGCTTGATGCCCTTGCGGCCGTGCGAGGCCATCACGATCAGGTCGCACTTGTGCTTCTTTGCGGCGGCGACGATCGATTCAGCCACCAGGTCCGAGTTGGCGATGGCGGTCTTCAGCTGCACGCCGCTCGCCACCGCGCGCGCGGCCACGGCGTCGAGCATGTCCTGCGCCTTGTCGGCCCACTGCTTCTCCACCCGGGCGATCTCGTCGGGCGAGAAGGACATCGCGCCGTCGAAGTAGCTCTTGGGGTAGCGCGGCACCACGGTGAGCGCGACGAGGTCGGCATCGTGCCGGCTCGCGAGGGCGATCGCGCTCGTGACCGCCTTCTTCGAGAGCGTGGAGCCGTCGGTGGCCACGAGGATGCGCTTGTACATGGTTTTTCTTTCCGGAGACGTGTGCCGCGAGCTTAGGCAGGCAGCCACCCGCGCCGCTTGATGCAGATCAAATGCGCGCGCCTGGCCGGCCCTTAGCCTTGCCCGATGCAAGCCGCGCTCGCCTCCTTTTCCCCGGCCGCCGCGCTCCCACGGGCACCCCGTGAGGCGTGGCAGGTGCTCGACGATCCCGCCGAATGGCCCGCGTTCGGCCATGCGCTCGATGGCGGCGATGCCGCCGCGGCGCGCTGGGAATCGCAGGTGGCGGTGGAAGGCATGCACTGCGCGGGCTGCGGCCTCGCCGTGGAGGCCGCGCTGCTGCGCGTGGCGGGCGTGCTCGAGGTGCAGGTGAACGCCGCGAGCCAGCGTGCCCGCGTGCTGTGGTCTGCCGCGCAGACGCGGCCTTCGCGCTGGTTCGAGGCCTGCGAGGCTGCCGGTTACCGGCTGGTGCCCGCCGCCGACGGCTCCGCACGCGAGCGCCGTTCGCGCGAGTTGCGGCTCGCGCTCTGGCGCTGGCTGGTGTCGGGCTTTTGCATGATGCAGGTGATGATGTACGCCTACCCGGCCTACATCGCGCAGCCCGGGGAAATGACGCCGGACGCCGCGCAGCTGCTTCGCTGGGCCTCCTGGGTGCTGACGCTGCCGGTGCTGTTCTTTTCCTGCGGGCCGTTCTTTCGCAGCGCGTGGCGCGACTTTCGCCATGCGCGCATCGGCATGGACGTGCCGGTCGCCTTCGGCATCGCCATTGCGTTCGCGGTCAGCACCGCGGCCACCTTCGACGGCGCGGGCGCATTGGGACACGAGGTCTATTTTGACTCGCTGACCATGTTCGTCTTCTTCCTGCTCACGGGCCGCTGGCTCGAGGCGCGGCTGCGCGACCGCACGGCCGGCTCGCTCGAGGCCGTGATGAACCGCCTGCCCGATGGCGTCGAGCGGCTCGGGGCCGATGGCGGCTGGCAGCGCGTGGCGGTGCGGCGCCTGGCCGTGGGCGACGTGGTGCGGGTGCGCCCGGGCGAGGCCTTTCCAGCCGACGGCGTGCTGATCGACGGCGGCACCAGCACCGACGAAGCGCTGCTGACCGGCGAATCCCGCCCCGTGGCGCGGGCGCGCGGCGAGCGCGTGCTGGCGGGCAGCCACAACCTGTCGGCGACGGTGCAGCTGCGCATCGAATCGGTGGGCGAGGGCACGCGCTTCGCGCAGATCGTGCGGCTGATGGAAAGCGCCGCGCTCGGCAAGCCGCGCCTGGCCCAACTGGCCGACCGCATCGCGCGGCCGTTTCTCGTGCTGGTGCTGGTGTCGGCTGCCGGCGCCGCGGCCTTCTGGTGGCATGCCGACCCGGGCCGCGCGCTGATGGTGGCGGTGGCGGTGCTGATCGTGACCTGCCCGTGCGCGCTCTCGCTCGCCACGCCGGCCGCCATGCTTGCGAGCGCGGGCGCGCTGGCGCGCGGCGGCGTGCTGACCTCCAACCTGCAGGCGTTGGAGGCGCTGGCCTCGGTCGATACGGTGATCTTCGACAAGACGGGCACGCTGACCGGCGACACGCCGCGGCTCGAACGGGTCTACTGCCGCCAGGGTTTGCGCCCTGGCGATGCGCTGGAGATCGGCGCCGCGCTCGGCGCGCACTCGCTGCATCCGGGCGCGCGTGCACTGGTGAATGCATGGAATGCGCAGTTCCGCTCGCCGCCCGGCTGGGAGGTGACGCAACCGACTGAACTGGCCGGCCTCGGGCTCGAGGGCCTGCTGCGCCGAAGCGGCGATGCCGGCGGCCCGGCGCGGCGCGTGCGGCTGGGCTCGGCGAACCATTGCAACGTGGCGCCGCTGCAGGTGGAAGCGCCGCAGGTGCACCTCCGCGACGAGCAGGGCTGGATCGCGAGCTTCGTGCTGGCCGAGGAGCTGCGCCCGGATGCGGCCGCCGCGGTGGCGGCGCTGCAGGCCGAAGGCGTCACGGTGCGCCTGCTGTCGGGCGACCGCGACAGCGCCGCGCGGGAGATCGCCGCGCGCGCCGGCATCGAATTCGCGCAGGGCGGCTGCACGCCCGAGGACAAGCTCGCGGTCCTGTGGCGGCTGCAGGCCGAAGGCCGGCAGGTGGCGATGGTGGGCGACGGCCTGAACGACGGGCCTTCGCTGGCGCGCGCGAATGCCTCCTTCGCTTTCGGGCGCGCCGTGCCGCTCGCGCGCGCGCGGGCCGACTTCGTGGTGCCGGGCGATGCGCTCGCGGCCATTCCGAGCACCATTGCGCAGGCGCGGCGAACACTGCGCGTGGTGCGGCAGAACCTGGCATGGGCGGCCGGCTACAACGCGCTGTGCGTGCCGCTGGCCGTCATGGGCTGGCTGCCCGCGTGGCTGGCCGGGCTGGGCATGGCGGCGAGTTCGCTGGTGGTGGTGCTCAATGCGGCGCGGCTCGCGGCCCCCGCGGCTTCCGAGGCCGCCGCGGCCAGGGCGGTGCGCTGATGGACATCCTCTTCCTGCTGATCCCGCTGTCGGTCGTGCTGGTGCTCGCCATCCTCGGCGGGCTGTGGTGGGCCATCGAGCGCGGGCAGTTCGAAGACATCGAGATCGAGGGCGACCGCATCCTGCGCGGCGATTGATCTGCATCAAACCCTCGGGAGGGGGGCGCGGGGACACTGCCCGCAGTCCATCAAGAGGCACCACGATGCAAGAACCCCATCCTCCCGCAGCGGTCTACGACGACACCGCCGTACGGCAGCTCGCCCTCATGTCCGTGGTCTGGGGCGTGGTCGGCATGCTGGTCGGCGTGATCATCGCCACCGAGCTCGCCTGGCCCGAATTCAGCCTCGGCATCCCGTGGCTCAGCTACGGGCGGCTGCGGCCGCTGCACACCAACGCGGTGATCTTCGCGTTCGGCGGCTGCGCGCTCATGGCCACCAGCTTCCACGTGGTGCAGCGCACCTGCCAGGTCCGGCTGTTCGCGCCGGCGCTCGCGTCGTTCGTGGTCTGGGGCTGGCAGGCGGTGATCGTGGCCGCCGCCATCAGCCTGCCGCTGGGCTACACCACGGGCAAGGAATACGCCGAGCTCGAATGGCCGATCGACATCCTGATCGCGGTGGTGTGGGTGGCCTATGCGGTGGTGTTCTTCGGCACCATCGGCATGCGTCGCGTGCGCCACATCTACGTGGCCAACTGGTTCTACGGCGCCTTCATCATCGCGGTGGCGCTGCTGCACATCGTCAACAGCGCCGAGATTCCGGCGGGCTGGATGAAGAGCTACTCGGCCTATGCCGGCGTGCAGGACGCGATGGTGCAGTGGTGGTACGGCCACAACGCGGTGGGCTTCTTCCTCACTGCGGGCTTCCTCGGGATGATGTACTACTACATCCCCAAGCAGGCCGGCCGGCCGGTGTATTCGTACCGGCTCTCCATCGTCCACTTCTGGGCGCTGATCTTCACCTACATGTGGGCCGGCCCGCACCACCTGCACTACACGGCGCTGCCGGACTGGACGCAGTCGCTGGGCATGGTGTTCTCGCTGATCCTGCTCGCGCCGAGCTGGGGCGGCATGATCAACGGGGTCATGACGCTCTCGGGCGCCTGGCACAAGCTGCGCACCGACCCGATCCTGCGCTTCCTGATCGTGGCGCTGTCGTTCTACGGCATGTCGACCTTCGAGGGTCCGATGATGTCGATCAAGACCGTCAACGCCCTGAGCCACTACACCGACTGGACCATTGGCCACGTGCACTCCGGCGCGCTGGGCTGGGTGGGCTTCATCACGATGGGCTCGCTGTACTACCTGATCCCGCGCATGTACGGCCGCACCGCCATGTTCAGCGTGAAGGCCATCGAGGCGCATTTCTGGATGGCCACCATCGGCATCGTGCTGTACATCGCCGCCATGTGGATCGCCGGCGTGATGCAGGGCCTGATGTGGCGCGCCATCAATCCCGACGGCACGCTCACCTACACCTTCGTGGAGAGCGTGAAGGCCACCTTCCCGTTCTACGTGGTGCGGCTGGCCGGCGGCCTGCTGTATCTGGCCGGAATGCTGGTGATGGCATGGAACGTGTGGATGACCGTCATCTCCGGGCGCTCCATGCAGGCCGCCATTCCCCCCGTTGCCATTGCCCACGCCTGAGGAAGCGCCATGACGCAAAAGACCCCCTCCAGCACCGGCTTCACCCATGAGAAGGTGGAGACCAACAACCTGCTGATGATCGTGCTGATCCTCGTGGTCATCGCCATCGGCGGCCTGGTCGAGATCGTGCCGCTGTTCTTCCAGAAGTCGACCACCGAGCCGATCCAGGGCCTGAAGCCGAACACCGCGCTGCAGCTGGCCGGCCGCGACGTCTACCTGCGCGAGGGCTGCTACAACTGCCACTCGCAGATGATCCGCCCGTTCCGCTCGGAAACGCTGCGCTACGGCCACTACTCGGTGGCCGGCGAGTTCGTCTACGACCATCCGTTCCAGTGGGGCAGCAAGCGCACCGGCCCGGACCTGCACCGCGTGGGCGGCAAGTACAGCGACGAATGGCACCGCATCCACCTGAACAACCCGCGCGACCTGGTGCCCGAATCGAACATGCCGGCCTATGCCTGGCTGGACAAGACCCAGGTCGATGCCGATGCCGTTCCGCGCCACATGCGTGCGCTGCGCCAGGTCGGCGTGCCCTACACGGACGAGGAGATCGCCCGTGCCGCCGACGACGTGCGCGGCAAGACCGAGATGGACGCCACCGTGGCGTACCTGCAATCGCTGGGCCTCGCGCTCAAGTAGGGAGCACCGAACCATGATCGACATCACCACCTTGCGCGTTGCCGCCACCGTTTCCTGCTTTGTGCTTTTCCTCGGCATCGTGGCCTGGGCCTATGCCCGCCGCAACGCGCCGCGCTTCGAGGAAGCCGCGCAGCTGCCGTTCGAGCAGGACTGAAGAACAAAAGGGGCCCACGATGAGCGATTTCGTCAATAACTTCTGGTCCAACTACGTTGCCGCGGGCGCGGTGCTGAGCATCCTCGGATGCATGCTGCTGCTGTGGCTCACGGCCCGCAAGCGCGTGCCTTCCGATGCGGACAACACCACCGGCCACGTCTGGGACGAGGACCTGCGCGAGTCCAACAATCCGCTGCCCATGTGGTGGATCGGCCTTTTCGTGCTGACCATCTTCTTCGCGGTGGGCTACCTGGTGGTCTTTCCGGGGCTGGGCAGCTTCAGCGGCCAGGCGAACTGGAGCACCCGGAGCGAGTACGAAGAGGACGTGGCCAAGGCCAACGCGGCGCTGGCGCCCGTCTACGCGAGCTACGCCGGCATGACCATGGAAGACATCGCGCGCGAACCCAAGGCCATGGCCATCGGCGAGCGCCTGTTCATGAACAACTGCTCCCAGTGCCACGGCTCCGATGCGCGCGGCAGCAAGGGCTTTCCCAACCTGACCGACAAGGACTGGCTGCACGGCGGCACGCCCGAGAAGATCGCCGAGACCATCACCAAGGGCCGCATCGGCACGATGCCGCCAATGGCCGCGGCGGTGGGCACGCAGGACGACGTGAAGAACGTGGCGAACTACGTGCTGAGCCTGTCGGGCGCGCCGCACGATTCGGTGCGCGCCGGCCTCGGCAAGTCAAAGTTCACGGTGTGCGCCGCCTGCCACGGCATCGGCGGCGTGGGCAACCAGGCGGTGGGCGCGCCCAACCTGAGCGACAAGACCTGGCTGCATGGCTACGGCGAGGCGGCCATCGTGCAGATGGTCAATGCCGGCAAGCACAGCGAGATGCCCGCGCAGGAAGGCCGGCTCACCGAGGCGCAGATCAAGCTGCTCGCGTCCTATGTGTGGGGACTTTCCAACCCTGCCACGGGGCCCTGACGCCGCCAGGCCATCACCATGGATCCATCCGCTCCCGTTTCCGCCGCATCGGCCCAGGCCGGCCCCGGCACGCGCAAGATCATTCCGATTGCGCCGGCCGAGAGCGAGTCGGTGGGCCTGTACGAGGCCTCCAAGAAGATCTATCCGCGCACCGTGCGCGGCATGTTCGCGCGCTGGCGCTGGGGCATGGTCTTCCTGACCCAGCTGCTGTTCTACGGCCTGCCGTGGGCGCAGTGGGGCGAACGGCAGCTGCTGCTGTTCGACCTGGCCGCGCGGCGCTTCTACGTCTTCGGCCTGGTGCTGTATCCGCAGGACCTGATCTACCTCTCGGGCCTGCTGGTGGTGAGCGCGCTGGCGCTCTTTCTCTTCACCGCCGTGGCCGGGCGGCTGTGGTGCGGCTATGCCTGCCCGCAGACCGTCTACACCGAGATCTTCATGTGGGTGGAGCACCGGATCGAGGGCAACCGCACCGCGCGCATGCGGCTGGACGGGGAATCGATGTCGCTCGAGAAGCTGGTGAAGAAGTGGTTCAAGCACCTGGTGTGGATCGGCATCGCCATGTGGACGGGCTTCAGCTTCGTGGGCTACTTCACGCCGATCCGCGAGCTGGGCATGGCCTTCCTGCAGACCCGGATGGGCTCGTGGGAAGTGTTCTGGGTGTTCTTCTACGGCTTTGCGACCTATGGCAACGCGGGCTTCATGCGCGAGCAGGTGTGCAAGTACATGTGCCCCTATGCGCGCTTCCAGAGCGCCATGTTCGACCGCGACACGCTCATCGTCAGCTACGACCCCAAGCGCGGCGAGCCGCGCGCGCCCCGGCGCAAGGGCATCGACCCGCGCAGCATGGCGCTGGGCGACTGCATCGACTGCGGGCTGTGCGTGCAGGTGTGCCCGACCGGCATCGACATCCGCCAGGGGCTGCAGCACGAATGCATCGGCTGCGGCCTGTGCGTGGATGCCTGCGACACGGTGATGCAGAAGATGGCCTATGCGCCGCGGCTGATCCGCTACGACACGCAGAACGGCATGGAGGCCGGATGGTCGCGCCGCCAGCTGCTGCGCCGCGTGCTGCGTCCGCGCGTGCTGGTCTACAGCGCCATCCTGTCGCTGCTGGTCCTCGGGCTGCTCGCGAGCCTCGTGGCGCGCACGCCGCTGAAGGTGGACGTGGTGCGCGACCGCGCCTCGCTGGCCCGCATCGTCGAGGACGGCCGGCTCGAGAACGTGTACCGGCTGCAGATCATGAACGCCACCGAGGAGCCGCGCGACTACCGCATTGCCGCCCACGGCATCGAGGGCCTGACCGTCTCGCCCGGCGCGGCGGTCGCGGTGGGTGCGGCGCAGTCGCGCTGGGTCGCGGTGCGGCTGCAGGTGCCCTATGGCGCGGTGCCCGCCGGTTCGCACACGGTGCACTTCGACATCCGGGACGAACGCGGCGGTTTTCAGGTGTCGGAGAAAGCGGTCTTCCTGGTGCCGCGCTGAAGGAGACGAAAGATGAATGCAACGACGAACGATCCGCCGGCTGCCGGCGATGCATGGTGGCGCCACCCGCTGCTGTGGATGGTGATTGCCGGCCCGGCGCTGGTGGTGGTCGCAAGCTTCGTGACCTTCTGGGTTGCCTGGGGCAGCGCCGACCCGCTGGTGTCGGAAGACTATTACCGCCGCGGCGTCGAAATCAACAAGGCCCTGGCGGACAAGACACTGATGCCCGCCGTCAACGGCAGGAACCACGCGGCGACACCGGCCGAGGCCGTGCCGCTGCCCCGCAATCTTCCCGAGCGTTCGCAATGACACAGCCTTGCACCGCCTCCACGGGGCTTCCAGATGCCGCCCCCTTGTCGGCTGCCGTGCTGCGGCAGTTCGACGTTGCGGGCCCGCGCTACACCTCGTATCCCACGGCCGACCGGTTCATCGAAGCCTTCGGTGCGGACGAGTACGCGGCGGCGCTGCGCGAGCGGCGCGATGCGGGCGCTTCGGCGGCGCCGCTGTCGCTCTACGTGCACATTCCGTTCTGCGAATCGCTGTGCTACTACTGCGCATGCAACAAGGTGGTGACGCGGCACCACGAGCGGGCCACCCAGTACCTGGCCTACCTGGCGCGCGAGACCCGGCTCCAGGCCGCGCAGCTGGGCCGCCGCGCCGCCGTGAGCCAGTTGCACCTGGGCGGCGGCACGCCCACCTTCCTGAGCGACGCGGAGCTGGGCGAACTGCTGGCCATGCTGCGCGAATCCTTCGACTTCGTCCCCGGCGGCGAATGGTCCATCGAGATCGATCCGCGCACCGTCGATGCCGCGCGGCTCGCCAGCCTGGCGACGCTGGGTTTCAACCGGCTGAGCTTCGGCGTGCAGGACTTCGACCCCGAGGTGCAGAAGGCCGTGCACCGCATCCAGCCCGCGCACCAGGTGTTCGGCTTGATGGCCGATGCGCGCGCGCTGGGATTCAAGTCGATCAACGCCGACCTGATCTACGGGCTGCCGCGCCAGAACGACAGGTCCTTCGAGCGCACCATGGCCCAGGTCTGCGAGCTTCGGCCCGACCGCATCGCGCTCTACGCCTATGCGCACCTGCCCGAACGCTTCAAGCCGCAGCGGCGCATTGCCGCGGACGAACTGCCCGACGCCGCCGCGCGGGTGCGAATGCTCTCGCGCGCCATTGCCACGCTCAGCGATGCCGGCTACGTCTACATCGGCATGGACCACTTCGCGCTGCCGGACGATCCGCTGGCGGTGGCCAAGCGGCAGGGGCGGCTGCAGCGCGATTTCCAGGGCTACAGCACGCAGCCGGAGGGCGACCTGGTGGCGCTCGGCGTTTCCGCCATCGGCCGCATCGGCGCCACCTACAGCCAGAACGCCAAGACGCTGGACACCTACTACGACCTGCTCGGCCAGGGCCGCCTGCCCGTGGTCCGCGGGCTTGCGCTGTCGCGCGACGACGTGCTGCGGCGCGCGGTCATCATGGCGGTGATGTGCAGGGGGCGGGTGGTGTTCGACGCCATCGGCGAGGCGCACCGCATCGACTTCCGGCACTACTTCGCGGCCGAGTTCGCGGCGCTCGGGCCGCTTGTGGCCCAGGGGCTGGTGCGGGTCAGCGACCACGACATCGAGGTCACGGCCGAGGGCTGGTTCGTGGTGCGCGCCATCGCCATGGTGTTCGACCGCTATTGCCGCGAGAACCGCACGCGCTTTTCGCGCGTGGTCTGAGCATGCAGACCGCATGGGCCGGCGCCGCCTTGCTGATGGGCCTGGCAGGCGGCCCGCACTGCGTGGCCATGTGCGGCGCGGCCTCGGCCGCGGTGATCCGCATCGTGCCGGCGGCGGCGGGCGGCCATGCCAACACTGCCTTCGCGGCGCCGGCGGCCTTTCATGTGGGCCGCATCGCAAGCTACGCCGCCGCGGGCGCCATTGCGGCCGCAAGCGTGGACAGCCTGGCCCAGGCCAGCGCGCAGGTCGCCGCGCTCAGGCCGCTGTGGATGCTGCTGCATGTGT
Source organism: Variovorax paradoxus NBRC 15149 (assembly GCF_001591365.1). Classification (GTDB taxonomy): domain Bacteria; phylum Pseudomonadota; class Gammaproteobacteria; order Burkholderiales; family Burkholderiaceae_C; genus Variovorax; species Variovorax paradoxus. The sequence goes on along the minus strand of NZ_BCUT01000008.1, from coordinate 24,389 downwards.
TCGTGTTCGCATGGGGCGCCATGCTGGCCGTCGCAGGCCGGCAGCCGGTATGGGCGCAGCGCGTCGGCCGAACGCTCGAAGCGCGCCTTCGCCCGCTGGCCGGCGGCACGCCGCTGGGCCTGCTGGCCGCCGGCGCACTCTGGGTGGCCATGCCTTGCGGGCTGCTCTACTCGGCGCTGCTGCTGGCCAGCCTGGGCAACGGGCCGCTGCAGGGCGGCCTCGCGATGATGTCGTTCGCCATCGGCAGCGGACTGTCGCTGGTGCTGGCGCCATGGCTCTGGCAGCGGCTGCGCTGGGGCGGCACCGGCCGGCTCCAGGCCTGGGGCGCGCGCCTGGCGGGCGTGCTGCTGGCGGCGGTGGCGCTGCAGGCGCTCTGGTCGGACCTCGGCCACCGGATCGCCGACTGGTGCCGCTGAGCGGCGCGCCGGCTCAGCCCGCCCAGCGCCAGTCCTCGATCTCCGGCATGTCCTTGCCGTGCACGGTGACGTAGGCGCGGTGCTCCAGCAACTTGTCGCGCAGATGCTGCTGCACATGGCCCGCGCTGTCGCGAAAGCGCTCGACGCGCGCAATGGCGTCGGCCGCCAGGTGGAAGCGGTCGAGCCGGTTGAGTACGGTCATGTCGAACGGCGTGGTGGTGGTGCCTTCCTCGCAGTAGCCGTGGACATGGAAGTTGTCGTGGTTGGTGCGCTTGTAGGTGAGCCGGTGGACCAGCGAGGGATAGCCGTGGAACGCGAAGACCACCGGGCAGTCGGTGGTGAAGATGGCGTCGAACTCTGCATGCGGCAGGCCGTGCGGATGCGCATCGGGCGCCTGCAGCGCCATCAGGTCGACCACGTTCACCACGCGCACCTTCAGTTCCGGCAGCATCCTGCGCAGCAGGTCGACGGCCGCCAGCGTCTCGAGCGTGGGCACGTCGCCGGCGCAGGCCATCACCACGTCGGGTGCGGCATCCTGGTCGTTGCTGGCCCAGGTCCAGATGCCCAGGCCCACGGTGCAGTGGCGCACCGCCGATTCGATGTCCAGCCACTGCGGCCCCGGCTGCTTGCCCGCGACGATCACGTTCACGTAGTTGCGGCTCCGCAGGCAATGGTCGGCCACCGACAGCAGCGTGTTGGCATCGGGCGGCAGGTACACGCGCACCACCTCGGCCTTCTTGTTCACCACGTGGTCGAGAAAGCCAGGGTCCTGGTGGCTGAAGCCGTTGTGGTCCTGCCGCCAGACATGGCTGGTGAGCAGGTAGTTGAGCGAGGCGATCGGAGGGCGCCAGCCGATGCCGCGCGTCACCTTGAGCCACTTGGCATGCTGGTTGAACATCGAATCGACGATGTGGATGAAGGCCTCGTAGCACGAGAAGAAGCCATGGCGCCCGGTGAGCAGGTAGCCTTCGAGCCAGCCCTGGCACAGGTGCTCGCTCAGCACCTCCATCACGCGGCCTTCGGGCGACACATGGTCGTCGCCGGGGAGGATCTCGGCGGTGGAAGTCCGCGCCGTGACCTCGAACAGCGCGCCCAGCCGGTTCGACGTGGTTTCGTCCGGCCCCATGACGCGGAAGTTGCGCGCTGCCTCGTTGCGGCGCATCACCTCGCGCAGGAACTGGCCCGCCACGCGCGTGGCCTCCGCATCCGCGGCGCCGGGCGTGGCCACCGCCACCGCATGCTCGCGGAAGGGCGGCATGGCCAGGTCCCGGAGCAGCAGGCCGCCGTTGGTGTGCGGATTGGCGCTCATGCGCCTCGCTCCCTTGGGCGCCAGCGCCGCGATCTCGGGGCGCAACGCGCCGCCTTCGTCGAACAATTCCTCGGGCCGGTAGCTGCGCATCCAGTCTTCGAGCAGGCCCACATGCTCCGGCTTGGCGGCAAAGCCGGTGAGCGGCACCTGGTGCGCGCGGAAGGTGCCCTCGACCGGCACGCCGTCCACCTGCCGCGGCCCGGTCCAGCCCTTGGGCGAACGCAGCACGATCATCGGCCAGCGCGGCCGCTCGCGGAAGCCGTTCTTCCGGGCATCGGCCTGGATGGCGTCGATGCCGTCGAGCGCCTTGTCGAGCGCGGCCGCCATCAGCCGGTGCATCTGCGCGGGCTCGTGGCCGGCAACGAAGTACGGCTCGTGTCCGTAGCCCCGCAGCAGCTGCGCCAGCTCTTCGTCCGGAATGCGCGCGAGCACCGTGGGGCCGGCGATCTTGTAGCCGTTCAGGTGCAGGATCGGCAGCACGGCGCCGTCGCTCTCGGGGTTCAGGAACTTGTTGGAGTGCCAGCTTGCCGCGAGCGCACCGGTTTCGGCCTCGCCATCGCCGATCACGCAGCAGGCGAGCAGGCCGGGGTTGTCGAACACCGCGCCGTAGGCATGCAGCAGCGAATAGCCGAGCTCGCCGCCTTCATGGATCGAGCCCGGCGTTTCGGGCGCCACGTGGCTCGGAATGCCGCCCGGGAACGAGAACTGCGTGAAGAGCCGCTTCATGCCATCGGCATCCTGGCCGATGGCGGGGTAGACCTCGCTGTAGGTGCCCTCGAGATAGGTGTTGGCAACCACGCCCGGGCCGCCGTGGCCGGGGCCGGCGACGAAGATGGCGTCGAGCTCGCGCGCCGCGATGGCGCGGTTCATGTGCGCATAGACGAAATTGAGGCCCGGCGTCGTGCCCCAGTGGCCCAAGAGCCGCGGCTTGATGTGCGAAAGGCTCAGCTTCTCGCGCAGCAGCGGGTTGTCCATCAGGTAGATCTGGCCCACGGACAGGTAGTTGGCCGCGCGCCACCAGGCGTCCAGCAGCGCGAAGTCGTCGTGCTCAGTCATTGTTCGCGCATTCCGCGGTGGTCAGCCGGTTGACGATCAGCGTGACGCCTTCGGCCCGGCGCACGGCGCGCTCGACGGCGCTCTTCAGGTCCTCGCTGGCCAGCTGGCCATGCAAGGTGACCACGCCGTCGGCCACGCGCACGTCGACATCGCAGCTGCACACCGCCGGGTCCCAGTTCAGCTGGGCGAAGACCTCGTGCCTGAGTTGAATATCGGGGTTCATCTCAAACCTTTCGAAGAAGAAAAGACAGAGAAAAACAAAGAGGAGCGGCTTCCACTATCGGTGCACACGCTTCGCACCTTGCCGTCGCGGCGCAATTCCGATGTGGCCTGCGGGTCTTTTTTGAGTTCGCGCCGGCTTTTGCGCGGACCGCGCCCGCTCGATAGGATGTGCTCGACGCGGCTGCATCGCGGCGCCCGACCCGGCTCGCCCCACATGATTCCATTTCCGGACAACCCAGGAGAACAGCATGGACAGCAACGTTCCCGCAACACCCGCATCGGCATGGACCGATGCCTACTTTCGCTCCCTGCTCGACTGGCAGGCGGCCTGCGGCGCGAGCGTGCTGCGGGCGCAGCAGGTCCAGTGGGGAATGCTGGCTGCCTGGCAGCAGTCGGCCAAGGCCGTCCAGCAGGAACTGCTGGACCAGTGGACCAGCCGTTTCGGCGGCGGCGTGCCGCTGGACGGATAGACACCCGGCCGGCCTGCCTACTGGCTCGCCACCGCGCCGCCCGGCATGGTGAAGCGCGCCGCTTCCGCCTTGGCATGCGATTCGGGCGCGCGCACCAGCAGCACCGGAACACTCGCGCTGCGCAGGATCTGTTCCGCGCTGCTGCCCATCACCATGCGGCCGAGGCCGCGCCGGCCGTGCGTTCCCAGCACGATCAGGTCCGCGGGCCAGGAAGCCGCCTCGGCCGTGACCCGGTCGGGAACGGCCCCCCTGAAGTTGTCGCACAGCACCGAGTCGGCCTGGACCCCTTCGGCGGCGGCCCTTGCCTCGCCTTCCTCGAGCAGCCTGGCGGCGGCGGCGCGCAGTTCATCGAGCCAGTCGCCCGTGCGGCCCGAATAGGCGTCCATTGCCAGGGCGAAGGAGAGCTCGTCGATGACGTGGATCAGGCGCAGGCGCCCTGCGGTGACCTTGGCAAGGCGAATCGCTTCGCCCAGGCCATGGCTGGATGTCGAACTTCCATCGACAGGAACAAGAATTCGCTGGTACATGGTGTCCTCGCTTTGCTTTGAGGTGGGTATGCGGCCAGTGTCCGGGCCGGTGCGAGGCGCGGCTTGATGCGGATCAAGCGAAGGCGTTCTCGCGGGCGAAAAGGTCCGCACGGGATGCATCGCGTTTGATCTGCAGCAAGCCTGTGCAGGCCCGGACCCGCGATCCTCGGGTACGCACAGGAGCCATCCATGACCCACGCCACCGTTCGCATCATTCGCCAGGAGCATGCGGCGCTTGCCGCCATGCTGCGCTCCATCATCATGCTGCTCGAACAGCACCGCCGCAAGGGAACCCCGCCCGACTTCGCGGCCTTGCGCGCCATGCTGTTCTACGTCGACGAATTCCCGGAAAAGCGCCACCACCGCAAGGAGAGCGAGCTGCTGTTTCCCAAGCTGCGCGCCCGCACGCCGATCTCGCGCGAGCTGATGGACCGGCTCGACAACGACCATGCCTGGGGCGAGCGGAAGATCCGCAACGTGGAGCACGCGATGCTGGCCTTCGAGATGCTGGGCGACTCGCGGCGGGCCGCCTTCGAAAGCGCGATGGGGCAGTACGTCGACTTCTACCTGGACCACATGGCGATCGAGGAGCGCGAGATCCTGCCGCTCGCCGAGAAGGTGCTGACTGCCGAGGACTGGCGCGACCTGGACGAGGCGTTCGGACGCAACCGCGATCCGCTCACCGGCTACCGGCCGGAGCGGGAGTACGAAGCGCTCTTCACCCGCATCGTGAACATCGTGCCTGCGCCGATCGGGCTGGGCCCTGCGGCTTAGGGCGCGGAGTCGGCGCCCGTGGGCAACGGGCCGGACTTCGGCGGCGGCGACCAGGCGGGCCGTTCGGAGCGGCCGGTGTCGACGACGATGAGATAGCGCCCCGCGCCTTCGACCGGCGCCTGGTCCGGCGGCAGCACCCACGGCGCGCTGCCCTCGGCCTTGGCCCTGAGGTAGTCGGCATCGAGCACGCCCAGGCGGTCGAGGAAGCGGTTCAGGCTGGCCGCAATGCGGATGCAGCCCTTCGATTGCACGCTGCCCAGCCGCGCCTCGAGCCGGTCGGGATCGGTGGCGTGCATCTGCAGCCGCATCGTGCTCGTGCCGCCCCGGCCCCACAGGCGCCGCGCCTGCTGCCAGCCGAAATCGAACACGCGCATTCCCTTTTCGCCATAGCCCCGAATGCCGAATTCGTTGCGCGTGCCCTCCGCGCGGAAATCGGGGTTTGCCACCGAGTGGTCGAACACGCCCAGCGGCGTCTCGAAGTACTCGAACCCGCCGCGGCGCCCGGTCGATACCGGCGCTGCCCCGATCAGCACGGGCGCGGCGCCGGCCGGCAGCCAGAAGACGAAGAGGGCCTGGACCGAGGCGCTGCGGTCCACCAGCAGCGCGTACTGGGGCGGCTCCTCGGCGATGCCCGCGCGCCTGAGTTCATCGCGCGCGAGGTCGCCGTAGCGCTGCACTTCGTCGGGTGGCGGATCGAGCCGGCGATCGACCTGTTCCATGAAAGCCTGGCGCAGGCCCATTGGGTCGGCCCAGCAGGTGGCCAGCGCGCCTGCAAGCGCTGCAAAGACGAGCGCCCGGGCGGCACGGCGCAGCCTGCCGGGAACGGCCGCGCCCATGTTCTTCTCTTGTGCTCCCGTTTCCTTCATGCCTGCCAGGGCAGGCGAGTTGCGCCGGCCCTGGCGGGTTGGTACCCCGCAGGCCTGCGCGAGTTCCCGGGGTGCGGCCCGGCCGGCCTGTTCAGGGTGTCAGGAATGTGACGGTCTGCGCGGTCAGCACGCCATCCACCACCGCATTGCCGACCACCGTGACACGGCGGCCGTTAGCCAGATCGGCGGCGCTGCCGTTCTTGAAATCGTCACTGGTAAGGCCACTCGCGTCCACCTGCTGGCCCTTCACCACGAAACTCGAGGGCGACAAGTAGTTGCCGATGGCGCCGATCACCGTGAACGCGACCGGCCCCCCAGTTCCCGGAATGTTGCGAATTCGCAGCTTCTTGACCACCAGCACGCCGTTGCTCATGAAGCCGTCGAGTTCCACCTTGACGCCGTTGCCGATCGAATTCGACTGGCCGACCGGAATCTGCGCATCGGAGGCATTGATTGCTGTACCGAGCACCTTGAAGTCACCGATCCCGTTATAGCTGGTGATGACACCCGCCAGCTGCACCGCGGCCGCGTTCTGCTTGGGCACCGCGTACCAGCCCTGCACCTTGCTTGCAGTGAACGTGCCCAGCACCGGCGCAGCGCTGCCGCGCACGCGGACGATGGCGCCCTCGGCCAGCGTGGAGGCGTCGATGCCGCCCGGGAACGTGGCGCTGCCGTAGCGCACCGTGAGCTGGCCCAGCGTGAATTGCTGGGCCAGCCGGTCCAGGTTTTGCACCGCGCCGGTCACCAGCGGCTCAGCCGAAGCCGGCTTGAGTTCAACCCGCGTGGCACGCAAGCTGCCCGGCGCCGAGGGCAGGCCCCAGACCTGCACCACGCCGCCGATCGTGAGCCCGGCCAGGCTGTTCGCGCCGCTCCAGACCGTGGCGTTGTCGACGGTGACCGTGGTGCCCATCACGGCGAAGCTGCCGCCGACGGCATCGATGGCCGAGACGGCACCGCGCAGCTCGGCAGCCGAATCGACCTGCTGCGCCGTGGCCGCGGTGAAGTCGCTGTCGATCTTGCCGGCAATGCGCACGCTCATGCCGATCTGCAGTTCGGTGGCGTCCTCCAGGCTGATGCTGGCGGTATCCGTGTTGTAGCGCACGCCGTTCAGGATGATGCTGCCCAGCCCGCCGACGGAGCCGATGCCGGTGGCGTCGGCGGTGCTCACGCCGGTGCCGCCCGAGCCCACGCCGGAGCCATCGCCGCTGCCGTTGCCGGCAGTGCTCGTGCCGTCGGAGCCGCCCGCGGTACCCGTGCCGCCGGTGCTGCCCGTGCCACCCGTACCGCCGGTGCCATCGGTCCCGCCACCTCCCGTGCCCGCGCCATCGCTTCCAGAGCCCGTCGCGCCACTCCCGGCAATGCCGGCCAGGCTGCCTGCCGAACCTCCGCCGCCACCACCACCGCCGCACGAGAGCAGCAAGGCCATGGCTCCGGCAAAGAGGATGCCGCGCATCCATCGGAGGTGGTGGTTCTTCATCATCATCGTGTTCCTTTGTCCCGCGGGGCGGGGACGGGAGGCGCGCCGGGCGCCGCCTCGTCTTCATAGTAGGTGTAGATCCCGACGCGCATGCGCCCCTTGGCGCCCTCTGGCGCCCGGTCGACCGCGCGGTTCATCTCGCCCGCCAATTCCAGGTGCAGGGCTGCCCAGCGCTCGCGCACCATCTGGTGGATATTTTCACAATCCTGAAGGGAAAGGCCGCGCGCATACACCGAGCGTTCGAGCATGCGGGGCTCTTCGCCGAGCGTGTTGGACACCGCCGCCAGCAAGTGGTCGCGGCCGTTGTCGCCAAGGAACGCCAGCATCGACTGCAGGTCGTCCACCGGTACGAAGCCGTTGGCCTTGAGCTCGGCATAGCCGTCCTGCTCGGCCACCATGTTCAGGCGCACCAGCTCGTCCAGGATGGTTCGATGATGCACGTTGCCGCGGCTGCCGAGCCTGGCCACGGTCTCGAAGGAGGGCGCATCGTCGCCCTCGGAGGTGATCGGCAAGCGCTGGAAGGACTGGTTCTGCGACACCATCTGCAGCCACAGCGTGAAAGTCTTGGCCGCGGCCGAGATTTCGGTGTGGGGCAGGGCGTCCACGGTGTCGCGCACCTTGGCCGTCACGGCCTTGCGGTTGAGCCCGGTGGTGACGGACAGCTGGCTGATATTGGGCTTTGCCACCCCCTGCTGGCGCCAGGAGCGCTTGGCCTCCTCGAGCAGCAGGTCGCGCAGCAGGACTTCCAGGTGCGGGTGCTTGACCCCCATCGCCAGGGCGAGCCTGACCACCGGCCGCAGGATGCGGGCGCAGGCGGCCAGTGCCCAGTCGAGCTGGTGTTCCATGAAATGAGGCGTTTCTTCTGATGCGATTGCGGTGCGGCCGCCGGGACTGAAGGGCCCCCGGGCCGTCGATCAGTGCACTATTGTCCGCGTCGCCGAGGATCGCACAAAAAAGGCCTCATTCATGCGGCGCAGCTTCCTGCATCGGTCCGCGTGACAGAGGAACGGCCGGTGGCGCTGATCTTGACCAGCCGCTTCGGGGTACCCAGCGGGGTAGCCCGGCAGATCGTGAAGTTGGCCGCGGTGGCGCCGACGCCGGTCCCTTCGAAGGCGAGCGCGCTGAGGCCGCCGCTGTCGCGGATGCGGTAGCCGCTGGCGGCCGCGGGCTGCTTCTGGATGACCGTGGGTGTCGCACCGCTGCTGATGATGATCCAGCCGGCCTCCCATTGACCGTCGGTGGCGCAACTGGTGCCGTTGGACGAGGCGCACAGCGTGACGGGCGCGTTGCGCTTGATGGCCTCGCTGCGCGCGAGCTGGCTGCCGGCAACGAGATCGGTCGCGTAGGAATTCAGCCGGGTCGAAAGCCTTATGTAGTCGAAGGAGGGAACCGCCACCGACACCAGCACGATCAGCACCACGAGGGTGACCATCAGTTCGATGAGCGTGAAACCGCGAGCGCGCGTGCCGGCCATGGCCATCCCTTTTTTCCTTTTACTTCTGGATAAACCAGTAGACGCGGCCCTTGGGCTGCTTGAAGGCGGCCTTGACCGTGGCGCCCTTCGGGCTCAGGAACGAGTCGGGATTGGCGCCGATCACCACGTCGCGCAAGGTGTCGCCCACCATGACCCGGCCGACCACGGGCGATGGCGCGAGGCCGCCGCCAATCACGTTCTGGAAGCGCGCGCCGTTCTGCCCCGTGGCGTCCAGGTACGACAGGTTGTAGACGTTGGCGGTGCCCAGGTTGGAGCGGCACGACTGGCTCACGGCCGGGTCGGTGGGCGTGTGGGTGTTGAAGGTCGTGTTGCCATAGGCCGTGACCGACGAGGTCACCACCTGCTCGCCGGCCGCAAGCGCGAGGTACCAGCCCTTCTTGGCCGCGAGCTCGGTCGCGGACGGCGCCGTGGTGCCCGTGATGGCAAAGAGCGAGTTATGGCACAGCAGCGAGTTGCCGTCGCAGTGGCTGGCCTCCGCGGTGAGCCAGGCGGTGTCGGAGGGCTTGTCGACCAGCATGTAGAAGCGGTTGGAAACGCTGAGCGCGGCGGAGTAGGAGCGCAGCGGCTTCTCGCGGTCGCCCGAGCCCAGCAGCAGCACGTACATGCCGTTGTCCTCGACCACGTCGGGACCGAACATGAACTTGCGGTTGGGCGTGCAGGCGGTCACGGTGTCGCTGCAGCCGAGCGAGGCGATCTTGACCATGCTCCAGCTGGCGGGCGCGCCGCTTCCGATGGTGATGCGGTACACGTTGCCGCCCAGGTCGGCCGCGTAGGCGAACTTGGCGAGGCCGGTGCTGTCGTTCACGATGGTGACCTCGCCGCTGACCGCGCGGACGGTGTCGAAGGTCTTGAGGACGTCGCCCGTGCTGGCGTCGAGCACATAGATCTTCTTGCCCTTGGTGGCCGAGCCGCAGGCGCTGGCGGGCGTGGTGGTGTCGACGTCCTCGCACTTGTCGTAGCCGCCGCCGAACATCACCATGGGCGTGTTGCCAGCGCCATAGCCGCTGGCCTTCACGATCTTCGGTGCCGACCAGGTCTGGCCGATGCCGCTCATGTCGTTGGCACCGCTGTCGCAGCCCGTGTCGTTGTCCTGGTTGGGGCAGCCGCGGCGCCATTTGAGAACGGGCGTCGCGGGGTTGGACACGTCGAACGCATAGATCAGCCGGCCGCCGCGGCGCATGCTCGCATAGAGCCATGCCGACGTGCCCTGCCGGTAGGCCGCCATCGGGCCGTCCATGCCATAGGGCTTGGGCGCGGTGGCGCCCACGCTGACCGGAATGCCCGGAAAGTTGATGCGCGTGGTGTTGTCGTACAGCCGCTTGATGCTGCCGTAGAACTCCGGCGGCACGAAGGACCACAGCTCGCTGCCGGGCGCTGCCGACCCGATGGAGGTGGCCTGATTGCCGTTGACGGCGCGCAGCACGCCGTCGTTGGCGCCATAGAACACCACCACCTGCGCGTTCGCCAGGTCGTCGCTGCCGTAGTTGATGGCCACCGGCCGCGAATGCACCACGTCGCCGTGCACCGAGGGGCGCATGGCGGTGGTGGAGGTCAGGGGATTTCCGGTGGTGTCCTTGCGCTCGTCGCCCTTGTTGTCCAGGCCCCGGAGCCAGTTGATCAACGCGGTCCGTTCGGTGGTGGTTTGCGCCCCGAGGGCCGTCGACGTGATGCCCGCATTGCCATCGGCGAAGGTGGTCAAGGCCGAGCAGGCGCCCGGCGCGCAGGTCATGACGTTGCGGTCGGCGGTGGCCACTTGGCGCAGCATGTAGGCTTGTGCGCCTTTCTCGACCACGTTGCCGTCCGGGCTGTCCGAAGCGCGAAGGTCGATGGTTGTGTCGCTGCTGATGCAATCGCCGGAGGGGTTGAAGCTCCAATAGGTGTTGCGACTGGTCGGCGTCCAGAAACTCCGCGCGCAAGGTGCAATGAAGCCGGTCTGGTTGTTGATGGCGTTGGCGCCCGAGGCGTCCTGCAGGATCAGCTGGTTGCTGCCATCCACGCCCAGCTTGTATTGCTTGAGATTGCCGTTCCAGCGGGGATAGGCGGAATCGTCGGGGCGGAACATGCCCACGAACACCTGGTTCAGGTAGGTGCCCTGCGTGTTCACGCTCACGGGCAGGCTCACCGACGAGAACACGCTGTTGACCGACTGGATCTTGCTGAAGATGTCGTCGAGCGCATCGCTCAGCGCCTTGCCCAGGTTGGGATTGGTGGAAATGTCGTAGTACTCGCCATTGCTCTGCTTGGACATGCTCTTGAGCAATGCAGTCCAGCCCGGCCCCTGGCCGCCGCTGGCCGTCGCGGCTTCGACGGTATAGACCTTCACGCCCATCCTGCTTTGCAGGAATCTGGCCCATTCGTCGGCCACGTTGTCCTGCGAGCCGCTCGGGTTCAGCGTAATGGCGGTGGTCGTGCCGCCCGCGGCGCGCAGGGCATCGGTGGAAGTCGTGGTGTCGCTGTTGTTGTCCTGTGCGGCACCATTGCTGATGTAGATGACGTAGGTGCCGATGCAGTTGGCCGTGTTCGGACCGATATAGGTGTTGCTATCAACGGCCGTCAAGGGGTTTCCCGGCAGCGCATAGATTGCCTTGGATGCGGCGGTTCCAAAGGTATTGCCCGCGTAGTCCGCCTTGGCCTTGTTGTTGCCAGCCATGGGTGCGCCGTTGCTCAGGTAGCGGTAGACCTCCGCCATCATCTTGCCGGCCTTGCCGCCGTTGGACTTGTCGTCCCGCACATCGAGGCTACGGATCAGCGCGCCGTAGTTGGTCTTGTTGGCAGCATCGAGCAAGCGCACGCCAGCGCGCAGGTAAGCACCATCGACGTTCGAATTGCCTCCGCCCGTTTCGGTGAACATCATCACGCCCACCTTGAACTTGCCCACGGGCAGGCTTTCGAAGGCGCTCGCCAGCGCGTTCATTTCAGCGGTGAAGAGCGGGGTCCAGTTGGCCGTGTTGTCCACCACGAACAGCACGTTCGGCGCCTCCGTGGTGGTCTGGTTGTAGCCGACGAAAAGATCGATGTCTTCCGCCTGGGCCGAGCCCAGGCCGAGCATCAGCATCGCAGCGGCGCAGAGCGACCGGAAGAAGTTCTTTTTCATGATTGCGATCCGTTCGTCGTCGTGATCATCGGGAGGAGGGGAATGGCTATGAACACAGCGCCAGGAACTGCTCTTTGCTCAGAAGCGCGCGCACGCCCTGGCGAACCGAGGTGACCGTGCCGCTCACGGCATCGGTCACGCTGGTGCTGATGTCCCACACCGAGTTGTATTGGTCGGGCAGCGCATTGAGGCCCGAGCCGGCGGTGGATGCCCCGCCGCCGATGCCGCCGGGTCCCACCGCGCCGCCGCCGCCGGTATCCGTCGACTTGGTCGCCCGCACGCAGGTCGGCGGTGCAATCTGGACTTCGTAATCGATCGTGCCGTCGTTGTTGATGTCCACCATGCTCACGGTGCGCTGCGGCGCCGCAAGCGAAGGCGAGCCGTCCACGCCCGGCAGCAGCAGCGAGGCCGCCACTTCCTCGATGGCGCGGTTGGAAGCGGCCACGGCTTCGTTCCGGCTCTGCATGTTGCCGACCGACTTGAGGTTGGTGTTGCTGAGCGTGAACCCCGCCGTCACGGCCAGCGTGATGAGCACCAGCATGATCAGCCCGACGATCAGCGCCGCGCCGTCCTGTCGCCGGCGCATGGTGGAGTGCGTTGTCGATGGCTTCACGGCGTTTCCCTGCGTCCGGTCACGTTGGTCATGCGGATCGCGGTGGTGAACGCATGCCGCTTGTAGTGGTCGTTGAAGGGGCCGAGCGATCCGCTTCCCATGTTGTAGGTGCGCGTATCCGTGTGGCCGGGAGAAATCTCCAGGCTGCGGGCGACCACATAGAGCTTGACCGCCGCCACGTTCATCAGCTGGTCGGCCGTGCAGGGCAGCGCGGTGCTGCAGTGCACGAAATCGCCATCGGGGCTTCCGTCGCCGCGATTGGTGGGCGTGGACCTGTTGGCCACGTCGGCCCAGTTAATGGCTTGGGCGTAGTTCACGAGCGCGCCGGTCTTGCTGAGCGTATCCAGGCCCAACTCCACGCGGAAGCCTTCGATGCCCTCGATGAGGGGAACCGGCGGCTGCTGCGCCAGGCCGGTGGCCGAGAGGTCGAAGCGCGAGCGGGCCAAGGTCGGAATGCCGTCGCCCACGGTTTCGGCGTAGGTGCGCACGTAGTAGATGTCGGAGATGAACTTGCGCTTGGGCGCCGGTGCCGTGCAGTTCTTGGCCAGCATGGTGGCAAAGCCCGCCGTGCTGAGATCGAAGTCCGACGGCTTCTGCGTACCGCAGAACGACGACTGGAAGTAGAGCTTGCCCAGCGTGTCGGCTTCGCAGTTGGGCGCGCCTGGCACGCAGGTCTCGGCATGGCGCACCACCAGCACGTCGGTGCCGGCTTTCTGATTCGGCAGCAGATCGGTGCAACTGGCGGGCACCGCGGCGTAGGCCTGAACGGGCATGTCGAGCAGGCTGCGCTTGTAGTCGTCGGTCCAGTTGGCCGCCGAGTAGGCCAGGCAGGGATCGGGCGCCGTGCCGGTGGGTACCTTCTGGGGCACGCCACTGACGGTGAGGTCGTCGAACTCAGGCATGTAGTTTTCCCAGAAGCCCGCGTGCGAGACCTCGTTCTCAAGCACGAAGATGCTGAGGCGGCCGCTCTCGATCTGGCGATTGACCCTGACCATCTCGCGCTGGGTGTTGTTCACGTTGAGGAACAGCGCCAGCAGCGCGGCCACGACGATCAGCATGATGGTGATCGCCACCATCAGCTCGATCAGCGTGAGGCCGTGCTGGCGCAGCGAGGCGCGTGTCCGCCGGGCAGGGCGCTGAACCGCGATCGCGAAGCTGGCCTGGCTCATGAGAGATTCCCGATGCGCACCAGCGTCGTCACGGTCCTTCGGCACCTGTCGCTGGAACAGGCCGGCGCCGGTTCGCTGGCCGAGGCCGGGGCGGCCGCATCGTACAGGTCCTTGCCGCAGGGCACGCCCTCCGGCGGCGCGGCGATGGGCACCAGGCCTTGCCAGGCGACCGTGATCAGGTATTCGTTGTTGCCCAGGTCCTGCACGCAGCCGCGGCCACCGATCATCGCGCCAAGCTTGGTGCCGCTGGAGGTTTCGGCTGCGCCCTGCAGCGCGTTGCACCACTCCTTGACGTCGACCTGCAAGCGCGTGGCGGTGGCGGTCGGGCAAGTGGCTCCGGCGCCCAGCGGCGCAGTCGTGACGTAGCTGGAGGCCATGCGACGGTTGATCTCGATGCGGCTGGCCATGTCGTTGAGCAGGATCAGCGCCTGCGAGCGCTGGTAGGACTCCATCTCCGACGACTGGAGGCGTGCTTGCAGGCCCACGAGCCCAAAAAGCCCGAACGAGACGATCAGCAGCGTGACCAGCACCTCGAGCAGCGTGGCGCCGCGCTGCCCTCGGCCGTTCGGTGCGGCAGACAAATGGCGCCTCACCATTTGCCCGCCGGCGTCTTGACGCCCTGGTTGTTGAGGGTGAGGTCGCCATCTCTCTGCTGGCTTCCCGTGGGGCTGAAGGTCAGGAGAAAACTGGGCACCTGTGTGCCGGCGTCCTGCAGCGTGATGGTGTAGCCGTAGTTGGCCGCAACCTCCGCGGGCAGCGTGTAGCCGCTGGCCGCGAGGGCGTCCTTGGTGGCGTAGCTGCGGTTGGCCAGCAGGAACTGCTGCTGGCGGTTGGCGATGTCCATCATCTGCGCCTGGGCCGCCGAGCGCTTGGACCGGATGATGTACTGCTGGTAGCTGGGATACGCGATGGACGCCAGGATCGCAATGATCGCCACCGTGATCATCAGCTCGATCAATGTGAAGCCATTGCGCTTGCGCGGGAACGAGTGCTTTTTCATTCAGCTGGCCATCAATGTTTCACAATGTTATTTATGTGAATTTATCACATACAAATGTGAATAGGGGGCATTCGATGCTGATCCATTCGAGCGCCGCCGGCAAGGTGTTGCGCCTTTGGAGAAACACTTCAGCAACATTCAACAACCGAACGGCGGCCCTGGGGCGAGGAAGCTTCCGACTGACGGACGCTGGCCTCGTCCTACGTGCGGGACCGGGGTACCTCCCAGAATGGGTTCGTTCCAACTGGTGTTCTGGTGTTCTCCAGGCACCCCAAGCGGACAGAGAGAGAGGAGTCGATCGACATGAATAGAGCACCCGGAAGCCTCGGTTCAGGCGACGGATCGCGGCCCACCACCGACGGCGGCGTGGACAACATCGGCGCGGGCGAAAAGTTCGCGGCCGGTTCCTCGGCCGCCGGCGAGCCGGACTCGGCACCGGCGCCGGCCGAGCGCATGGCGCGCAAGCGCAAGAACGCGGAGGCCTCGCGCCACGACGATTCCGCGCCCTTCGGGCTGCGGGAAGACCTCCGGCCCAAGACCAACCAGGAGCCGTCCAAGCCCTGAGCGCTTGGATGGCCTGAGGAGCCCAAGATGACTTCTTCGGAAAAAGCCTTTCCCTTTCCCACTTCCAAGAACCACGGCAAGCCGCCGGTCGAGCCCGCCAAGCCGACCGAACAGGCGCCGAGCGAGGAGGCCCTGGACAGCGGGGTCGAGGAATCCTTTCCCGCGAGCGACCCGGTGTCCGTCACGGTGACCAAGGTCAAGCTGCCCAAGGCGCCGCAAGACAAGGACAAGGCGGAGCAGCAGGGCCGCGACGCAGACGCCAAGAGGTAGCCCTCCTACAGCGTGCCGCGCTGCGAGCCGACCCGGCGCAGCCGGCAAGAACCTAGCTTTTTCAAGGTCGGGCATCCGGTCCGGCACGGCCCTTATCTGCCGGGACAGCCGGCTCTTTTTCAGGAGAAATGACCATGAACAGCACTTCCAGACTCATTGCCGCACTTGCCCTGGGTGCCGCAGGCGCAGCCTTTGCACAAGGCAATCCGCCCACCACGGCACCCCCCAATCCGGCCACCGCGGCAGGCCAGCAGAATCCGTCGGGCGGTCCCATGGGCAGCACGGGCGTGACGCCGCAGAACACGCAGAGCGGCAGCACCTCGGGAAGCTCCTCCGCGCCCACGGCCCAAAGCTCGCCTGACACCAGCAGCAGCTCAAGCAGCACCATGGCCGCGTCGGGCGACACGCCTGCCATGCGGCGTGCACGCGCCGACCGCAACTGAGCGCGGTCCGTTCCGGTCCCACGCGGCACGGTCGATCCATGAATGCCGTGACAGCTGCACCGGGCGCGGCGAGCCGCGCGCTTGCCGTGCTCGTTTCGCTTTCGCTTCTGTCGCTGTCGGCGTCGGCCCCGTCGCCGCCCGCGGTGGAAGATGCGCAGTGGCTCGCGCGGGCCGTCGTGGCCACGGCGGACAATCGGGCGGCCCCGTTCGCGGTGGTCGACAAGAAGAACGCCCGCGTCTTCGTCTTCGACGCGGCAGGCCGGCTCCAGGGTTCGTCGCCCGTGCTGCTGGGCCTGGCGCACGGGGACGACTCCGTGCCGGGCATCGGCGAGCGCGAGATGTCCAGGATTCGGCCTGAGGAGCGCACGACGCCGGCGGGGCGCTTCAGGACGGAGCCGGGCCGCAACGCCCAAGGCGAAGACATCGTCTGGATCGACTACGACGCCGCCGTTTCCATGCACCGGGTGCGCGCCACCGTCAAGTCGGAGCGCCGCCTGGAGCGGCTGGCATCGCCAAGCGTGGCCGACAACCGCATTTCGTACGGCTGCATCAATGTGCCGGCCGCGTTCTACGACGCCTACATCAAGCCCGCGCTCGGCAGCCGCCGCGGCGTGGTGTACGTGCTGCCCGAAACCGTGGCGCCGCACGAGCGCTTCGAATTCCTGAGCCGGCCTGCATAGACGCCCCCTCGAAGCCTCCTGCCTCCGGAAAGGCCGGTGCGCAGGCAAGGCTCTCGTCCTCACACCAGCAGTTGAAAGAAGACACGCGCTCTGGCATAAATCCGGAGTTGTGAAGAAATGTCTTCACATGTTAACTATCGTTTCAAAATAATCCTGGCAGCCTCCATCGCGATGCTCGTCCAGGGCGCTTGGCATGCGGCGACCTCCACAGGTTCCGCATAGCCGATACCAGTCAACACGAGGATCGAGGGCATGAACAACATTCATTGCAGCGTCTGGAACGCTGCGCTGGGAGCGTGGGTGGCCGTTTCGGAGCTTTCGCGGCGGCGCGCGCGGGGGGCTTCTGTTTCTTCTTCGGCCGCGGCGGCCGTGTGCCTGCTGGCGCTTGCGAGCCTGCCGGGAACGGCCTCGGCGCAGGCCGCCGGCGGAGATGCAGCCATGGTAGGGGGAGGCACCGGCGGCCGCGGCGGCGCGGGAAATGGCGCCGGCGCCGGGGGCGGCAGCGTCGGCGAGTACCCCACCAGCAATGGACAGGCGCCGACAGCCGGAGCCGGCGGTGCTGGCGGCAACGGTGCGGCGGGGGCTGGCGGTACGGGCGGCGCGGTAGGCGCCACCAGTGCCGCGGGCTCCGCCACTGGGGCGTCGGGAACCAACGGCGTCGCCGACCCAGACCCCGTCTACGGCGCCGGCGGCGGCGGCGGCGGCGGTGCCGCCGTGTACACCTCCGACACATCCATCACCGTGGTGGGTGGGACCACTCTCCTGGGTGGCAACGGCGGCAATGGAGGCATTGGGCGCCTGTCTGGCGGCGGCGGTGGCGGTGGCGCGGGCCTGCAGGCGGTCGCTGCCAATGCTGTGGTCAGCAACTCAAGCCTGACGGTCACGGGCGGCAATGGGGGCAACGGCGGCGTCGGCCAATGGGCCGGCGGCGGTGGCGGCGGCGGCGACGGCATCGTGTTGCAAGGCGGAGGCGCCGTTGTCACCAACACCGGCACGGCCGCGGGCGGAAACGGCGGGAGTGGCGGCACCGTCACCACCGGCGGCCTGGTGGGCGGCGGCGGCGAAGGCGGTGCCGGCCTGGCGCTGGAATCCAGCGGCAACTCGGTGCTCAATACCGGCGCGCTGGTGGGAGGTGCGGGCGGTGCCGGCGGAAGCAGCGCAGTCAACGGCATCGGCGGCGCGGGCCTGCGCATCCGCGGCAACACGAACACCATCGTCAACACCGGCATCTTGACCGGGGGCCTCGCCGGCGTCGGCGCTACGCGTGGCGATGCGGTGCGCATCACCGGCAACGACAACTCGCTCGAACTGCAAGGCGGCTCGGTGATCACCGGGACGCTGACTGCGAACGGCATCGGCAATGTGCTGCGCCTGGCCGGCGCGCTGACCGATGGAACCACCTCGCTTGGCGCCGCCACCTACCGCGGCTTCGACCGCTACGAGAAGACGGGCGCCAGCACCTGGACGCTGACCGGCACCACCACCGAACTGACGCCCTGGCACGTGCTGGGCGGCACGCTCGCCATTGCCGACGACGCCGCCCTCGGCAGCTCGGCCGGCGCGCTCACGCTCGACGGCGGCACCTTGCGCGCCACCGGCACGACCGCCGGCACGCGCAATGTCACGGTGGGAGCGGGCGGTGCGGCTTTCGAGATTGATCCTGCGCAGGCGCTGACGCTCAACGGCGTGCTTTCCGGCAGCGGCAGCCTGCAAAAGACCGGCGCCGGCACGCTGGTGCTCGGCGCGGCCAACAACTACAGCGGCGGCACCCTTGTCAACGACGGGTCGTTGGTCGCGACAGCCAGCGGAGCCCTGGGCAGCGGACCCGTCATCGTCAACGCGTCGCTCACGTTCGAGACCGGCGTGAATGCGGGATCGCTGTCCATCACCAACCAGAACGGCTACACCCGATTCAACGGCACCAGCACCGCAGGCACGGCCAGCATCGTCAACAACAACGGCAGCGGCACCGACTTCTATGGCGACAGCCGCGCAGGCACGGCAAGCATCACCAACAATGACTACGCTTTCACATACTTCCGCGAGACTGCATCGGCGGAGCAGGCGACGATCCTGAACCCCTCGGGCACCACCTTCTTCATCCAGAACGCCACGGCCGGCAACGCCAACATCGACAACAGCGGCGGGCAGGCGCGCTTCTACGACAGCAGCAGCGCGGGCTCCGCGAACATCATCAATCGCAGCGGCGGCATCACCTATTTCGTGAACACCAGCAGTGCCGAAAGCGCCACCATCGACAACCGCGCCGGAGGCAGTGTCGATGCGTCGTACCACACAGGCGGGCTCTCGATCGGTGCGCTGTCAGGCGCCGGGCGCCTGCTTCTTGGCGCCGAGGCCGTCAGCGTGGGGGCGCTGGGCACGAACACGACGATCAGCGGCGTGATCGCCGATGGCGGCGAGAACGGCGGCACCGGCGGCTCGCTCGTGAAGGTCGGCACCGGCACGCTGACGCTCTCCGGCGCCAACACCTACACCGGCGGCACCGCGCTGAAGCAGGGCCGCCTCGACCTCGGCCACAGCCAGGCGCTGGGCACCGGCACGCTGGCCATGGACGACGGCACCACGCTGGGCTTCAGCGCCAACGGACTGACCATCGCCAACGCCATCGAGCTGACCGGCAGCAACGATCCCGTCATCGACACGGGCGCCTTCAGCGAAACGCTCAGCGGCGCGATCAGTGGAGGCGGCTTCATCACCAAGCAGGGCAGCGGCACGCTCACGCTGGCGGGCGCCAACACCTACACCGGTGCCACCAACGTGGCCCAGGGCACCTTGCGCGCCGGCGCGGCCAACACCTTCAGCGCGAGCTCCGCGCACAGCGTGGCGGCCGGCGCCACGCTGGACCTCGCGGGCTTCAGCCAGACGGTGGCCTCGCTCGCCAACAGCGGCACCGTGTCGCTGGTCGGCAACGCGCCGGGCACCACCTTGACCGTCAGCGGCCCCTACACCGGCAACAACGGCGTGCTGCGCCTGGGCACCGCGCTGGGCGCCGATGGCAGCGCGAGCGACCGGTTGGTGCTCGACGGACCCACTGCCATTGCCAGCGGCAGCACCACGGTGCAGGTCACCAACCTGAGCGGCCTGGGCGCACTCACCAGCGGCAACGGCATCGAGGTGATCAGTGCACGCAACGGCGCCACCACCACCGCGCAGACGACGAAGAGCGCCTTCTCGCTGGCGGGCGGCCATGTGGATGCGGGCGCCTACGAGTACCGCCTGCATGCCGCCGATGCGGGTGGGGCAGGGGAGAACTGGTACCTGCGCTCCACCACGAATGTGGCCCCGCCGGCCGATCCCGTGGCGCCTCCGGCCGCACCGCCTGTGGTGGTGCCCACCTACCGCGCCGAGGCCTCGCTCTACGCGGCGCTGCCGAGCCAGCTGCGCCAGGGCAGCCTCGCGATGCTGGGCGACCTGCGCAAGCGCGTGGGCGACGACGATGTGAAGGGCACGGCCGCGGCGCCGGCGGGTTCGCAGCGCCGCGCCTGGGCACGCGTGCTCTCCGCCGACATCGACATCCGGCAGGGCGGCACGGTCTCGCCCACCAGCAAGGGGCGCCTGACCGGCGTCCAGGCCGGCACCGACCTGCTGGCCGCACCCAACTGGCGCGCCGGCCTCTACGTGGGCCAGCTCGACGGCGATGCGCGCGTCAACGGCTTTGCCAGCGGCTTGCAGAACCTGCGCGTGGGCCGCAACGACCTGCGCAGCCAGTACGTAGGCATCTACGGCACCTACAGCGGCGACAGCGGCCTGTATGCCGACGCCGTGGTGCAGTCGGGCCGGCACCGCTACACGGTGCAGCCGAACCTCGGCGGCGGCGTGGAAGGCAAGGGCCACAGCCTGCTGGGCTCGATCGAAGTGGGCCAGGCCTTCGCGCTGGGCGCGAGCGGCTGGAGCGTGGAGCCGCAGCTGCAATTGATCCACCAGCACCTGGACCTGAACAATGCGGCCATCGTCGGCGCGGTGGTCCAGCCCGAGACCGACAGCGGCTGGATCGCACGCGCGGGCATCCGCGTGAAGGGCGAGCTCGCCACCGGCCTGGGCACGCTGCAGCCGTACGGCCGCTTCAACGTCTACAAGAGCTCGAGCGGCGCGGACGTGGCGAGCTTCGTGAACGGCGCCACGCGCACCGACATCGCGGCGCCGACCGGCGGCACCAGCACCGAGCTGGCGGGCGGCTTCACGCTGGCGCTGGGCAACACCACCAGCCTGTACGGCGAAGTGGGCAAGCTCTGGTCCTCGGGCGGCGACGCCAAGGTGAAAAGCTCGGTCAACGCATCGCTCGGCGTGCGCGTCAAGTGGTGAGCGGCCGAGGGGGCGGCCTTCGCTCCCTCAGCTGCGCAGGCTAATCACGCCAAGCAGCACCACCACCGCCATGCCCAGCAGCAAGGTGGCGCATTTCCAGAAGACCATCGGGTTCTTGTCGACGAGCGGCGTGCCGCGCCGGTTCAGGAAATCGGGATGCGGCTGGCGCAGGTCCTCGACGAATTCCGACAGCGCTTCATGGCGCTTGAGCGGGTTGGGATGCAGCGCCTTGCGCAGCACTTCGTCGATCCATGCGGGGATGGCGCGCTGCGCGTCGAGTGCCGGGCGGTACTGCAGGTTGCGCTGGTCCGCGCGCGTGCGGATGCGCGCCACCTGCGCGCCGTACGGCAGGCGGCCGGTCAGCATCTGGTAGACGATCACGGCCAGCGAGAACAGGTCGGACTGCGCCGAGCCGCCATCGCCGACGAAGTACTCGGGCGCCGTGTACTGCACCGTGCCCAGCACCTGGGCCGGGTCGGCCAGCTTGCTGTCGCCCAGGCCCGCCACCCAGGCCGAGCCGAAGTCGATGATCCGCACCGTGCCCGTGCGGTCGATCATGATGTTCTCGGGCCGCAGGTCCTGGTGCAGCATCTCCATGCGATGGAAGGCCTGCAGCCCCTTGGCCAGCTGCTCCACGATGCCGCGCACCGACTCCAGGCTCGGCCGCGGGTTGTCGACCATCCACTGCGCGAGCGTCTGCCCGTCGACGAACTCCATGGCCACATAAAGATAGCTGCGCTTGCGTTGCGGCACATGCGGCTTGAGCACATGCGCGCTGTCGATGCGCCGCGCCACCCATTCCTCGAGCAGGAAACGGTCGAGATGGGCCTCGTCGTTCTGCAGGTCGACGGACGGCGTCTTGAGCACGACGCGCTCGCCCGTGTCGTCGTCGACCGCCAGGTAGATGTGGCTGCGGCTGCTGCGGTGCAGGTCGCGCACGATGGTGTAGCCGTCGAACTGCATGCGCGCTTCGAGCACTGGCGGCAGGCGCAGTGCCGCGCGCTGCGCCTGCAGTTCGTTGACCTCGCCGTCGGGCAGGGCGTCGACGCGCACGATCTGCACCGTCAGGTTGTCGGGGCTGCCGCGCCGGTACGCTTCCTCGGCAATGCTTCTTGCCGCGGCGTCCAGGTCGCCGGGGTGGGCGTCGAGCGCGGTGCTGACGGCGGCCGCATCCACGTGTTCATGGACACCGTCGGAGGTCAGCAGGAAGACATCGCCTTTCTCGATGGCGAGGGCCTGGTAGTCGATCTCCACATGCGGGCCCACGCCCAGCGCGCGGCTCAGGTAGCTGTGCCCGCCGGCCACCGAGACGCGGTGGTCCTCGGTCAGCTGCTCGAGCGCCCCGGCATGCCAGCGGTAGACGCGCGTGTCGCCCACATGGAAGACGTGCGCCGTGGTCGACTTGATCACCAGCGCGCTGAAGGTGCAGACGTAGCCGCGGTCCTTGTCGAAGCGGCCGCTGCTGTTCTGGGTCTGCGCGTGCAGCCAGGCATTGGCGGCCGTGAGCACGCGCTGCGCCGAGCGGCTCACGCTCCAGGCGTCGGAGGTGCAGTAGTAGTCGGTCAGGAAGCTCCTGACCGCCGACTCGCTGGCCACGTGGCTCACGTCGCTGCTGCTGATGCCGTCGGCAATCGCAACGGCCACGCCCTTGGCGCTGCGGCCCGGCGCCTCCGGCAGGGCGGCGCCGTGGAAGTCCTGGTTGGCCTCCTTGCGTCCCTTGTCGGAGTACTGGCCGATGGAGACCACGAGGCCGGAGCGCATCGTCACGCGGCGGCGGTGCGCAGGTCAGCGCGGAACGCGCTTGGGCGCCGTGCGCACGTGCGTCGCGTACAGCGTCAGGCCGGTGAACGACAGGCCGCCGACGAGGTTGCCCAGCACGGTGGGGATCTCGTTCCAGATGATGTAGTCCATGATCGAAAAATTGCCGCCCATGAGCAGCGCCGAGGGGAACAGGAACATGTTGACCACCGAGTGCTCGAACACCATGAAGAAGAACACCATGATCGGCATCCACATGGCCAGCACCTTGCCGGTCACCGAAGTGGAGATCATCGCACCCACCACGCCGGTGGACACCATCCAGTTGCACAGCATGCCGCGCACGAAGAGCGTCAGCATGCCCGCCGCGCCGTGGGCGGAGTAGCCGAGCGTGCGCGCCTCGCCGATCGTGGCGATCACCTGGCCGACCTTGTCGGGCGGGCTGGTGAAGCCGAAGGTGAAGACGATGGCCATCAGCACGGCCACGGTGAAGGCGCCGAGGAAATTGCCGACGAACACCAGGCCCCAGTTGCGCAGCACGCCGCCAATGGTGACGCCCGGCCGCTTGTCGATCAGCGCGAGCGGCGTCAGCACGAACACGCCGGTCAGGAGGTCGAAGCCAAGCAGGTAAAGAATGCAGAAGCCGACGGGAAACAGGATCGCGCCGATGATCGAGTAGCCGGTCTGCACATTGATGGTGACGGAGAACACCGCCGCCAGCGCGAGGATCGCGCCCGCCATGAAGGCGCGGATGAGCGTGTCGCGCGTGGACATGAAGATCTTGGATTCACCGGCGTCCACCATCTTGGTGACGAATTCGGAAGGCTGCAGGTAGGCCATGGATTTTTTCTTTGGAATTGAAGGGTGAGAAGCTGAACGGAAAAAGGGGAGGAGGGGGCCGCGCCTCAGGCGGCCTTCTCCAGCGCGGGCTGTGCGGAGGAAGCTGCGGCCGCGAGCCCTTGCAGGACATCGCCGACCACGATGATCGAGGGGCTGCCAAGGCTGTTGTCGGCAATCGTGCGCTGCAGCGTCGCCAGCGTGCCGACGGCGTGCCGTTGCAACGGCAGGCTGGCGTTCTGCACCACCACGACAGGCGTGGCCGGCGGCAGTCCGCTCAGCAGTTCGTCCTGGATCGAGCCCGCGCTCGATACGCCCATGTAGATGACCAGCGTGAGGCGCGCCGAATGGGCCGTGGCCGCCAGCGTGCGCCAGTCCGGCCCCGGCGATCCGGGCTTCGCGTGGCCGGTGATGAACACCACGCCCTGCGCATGCGCACGGTGCGTGAGCGGCACGCCGAGCGAGGTCAGCCCGGCCAGGCCGGCGGTGATGCCGTTCACCACCTCCACATGGATGCCGGCCTGCGCGAGGTGCTCGACCTCTTCGCCGCCGCGGCCGAAGATGAAGGGGTCGCCGCCCTTGAGCCGGACCACCTGCTCGCCTTCGCGCACCGCCATGATCATCAGCCGCTCGATGAAGCTTTGCGGCGTGCTCTTGCAGCCGCCGCGCTTGCCGACGTGGATCACGCGCGCGCCCGGCGCTGCCATGGCGACGATGTCGTCGCTGACCAGGTCATCGACGAGCAGCACGGTGGCCGACTGGATGGCCCTGAGCGCCTTCAGCGTGAGCAGTTCGGGATCGCCGGGGCCGGCACCGACGAGGGTGCAGCGGCCGAGCGCCATGGGCGCCCGCACATGCGTCGCAGGCGTCGAAGAAGTCAGAGTGAGGCTCATGATGGCTCCGCGGTTCAGGCGGCCGTGTCTTCGGACAGGCGGGTGCGGTTCGCGGGCCCTGCAACGGGGCGTTCCAGTTCGACGGCATGCGTCGCGAGTTCTTTCGAATCCAGATGCACCACGCCTTCGGCGA
>NZ_BCUT01000007.1 GCF_001591365.1 Variovorax paradoxus NBRC 15149 | reverse complement strand
ACCAGGCGTCATCGTCGCGGTGATCGCGACGTAGCGCCAGCCGTTCGGATACCCTTTGTTGTTGTTTATTTGCTTGCCAGACGTGAGTTCGAAGATGCAATGAACAGGTCAGACCGGCAGCGGGCAAGCTCGACTCCTCCTTGGTGATGCCGGTTGTAGTGGGCATCACGAGAAATGAATGGAGCCCCGCTGAGCGGTTCGTATCTGGGTCCGCACGGCCACGTGCCAGTGCAACAAGACCGTCGGTAGATGTGCAGTCTGTTCCTCGTTTCGTTGCGCCTCGATCCTCAATGCCTCGCAAGCGATACAGCTTGGCAGAAAAACCAACCCAAACCCGTGCTTGACTGCGCGAGAAGTCCCGGTACAAGGAGGAGGCCGAAGGCCGGGGGACATTCGCGGAGGGGAGTACCCGGTGATCTGTGCACGCGCCCCGAACCCTTGAACGCCCCGCAACAGAAGCGCACGTCATGTATATGACATAAGGAATTTCTAGACTGCCAATCGAAGGCTTCGCATCCGCAGAAGCCCCAAGGGCCAGGGAAATTTCGAATGCCACGTACCGTCCAGGTTCACACCGTACTCAACGCCGAGCAGCTGAAGTTCCGCGCGATGCGGGGACAGGAAGGCCTCTCGCAGCTGTTCGAGTTCGAGGTCGACATGGTCAGCCCCAGCTTCAACCTCGACCTGAAGAAGCTGCTGGGCACTTCGCTCACGCTCGAACTGCAGGACGAAGGCGCATCGCGCTTTCTCAACGGCACCGTGGTGCGCTTCGAGCTCGTGGGCCGCGCCAACGAAACCGGCCGCCACTACGTCTACCGCGCATTGGTGCAGCCCTGGCTCTGGTACCTCACGCGCACCACCGACTGCCGCATCTTCCAGAACATGAGCGTGCCCGACGTGCTCGACGAAGTGCTCGGCAAATACGGCTTCGAATACGAGAAGCGCCTCAGCGGCAGCTACCGCCCATGGGAATACTGCGTGCAGTACCAGGAGAGCGACTTCGCCTTCGTCTGCCGCCTCATGGAGCACGAGGGCATTGCCTACCACTTCGAGCACCGCAACGGCTCGCACCTGCTGGTGCTGGCCGACGATGTCGGCGGCTACAGCACCCTGCCGGGCCACGCCACCATCGCCTACCGTCCGCGCGACCGCGTGGTGAACGCCATGGAGCCCTGCATCGACCAGTGGCGCATCTCGGAGCAGATCACCTCGGGCCGCGTGATGCTCGACGACTTCGATTTCAGGAAGTCGCGCGCCTCGCTCCAGAGCGTGCAGCAGGATCCGAAGGGCCACGACCATTCGAGCTACGAAGTCTATGAATGGCTGGGCGGCTACAGCGAGAACGACCAGGGCGACAGCTACGCGAAGATCCGCCTGCAGGAGCTGCAGTGCGCGCACGAACTGGCCACGGGGCACACCAACGTGGCGGGCATGGCGCCGGGCTACCTGTTCCAGATGACACACTGCCCGCGCGAGGCCGACAACCGCGAATACCTCGTCACCCAGACCCGCTACGACCTGCAGGAGCCCGAGTACGCAACCGGCGGCACGGCCGAATCGGTGTGCGAGTTCGACTTCACCGTGCTGCCCTCCAGCGTGCCCTACCGCCCCGCGCGCAAGACGCCCAAGCCGCGCACCAACGGCCCGCAGACCGCCACCGTGGTCGGCCCCGAAGAGATCTGGACCGACCGCTTCGGCCGCGTGAAGCTGCAGTTCCGCTGGGACCGCTACGGCCAGTCGGACGAGAACAGCTCGTGCTGGGTGCGCGTGTCGAGCAACTGGGCCGGCGCCAACTACGGCACCATGCACATGCCGCGCGTGGGCCAGGAAGTGATCGTCGATTTCATCGGCGGCGAACCCGACCGACCCATCATCACCGGCCGCGTCTACAACAACGACCAGATGCCGCCGTGGGAACTGCCCGCCAATGCCACGGCCAGCGGCATCCTCACGCGCTCGAGCAGCGGCGGCGCGGCCAACCAGGCCAACATGCTGCGCTTCGAGGACCGCAGCGGCGCCGAGCAGATCCTGCTGCATGCCGAGCGCAACCTCGACGTGGAAGTGGAAGCCGACGAAACGCACACCACCGACGGCACCCGCACCACGCTCATCAAGGGCCACGAGTCGGCCACCTACCAGAGCGGCGAGACGCGCGACATCACCGCCGGCGCGAAAGAAACCATCTCCGGCGGCGACACGCGCGACGTGACCGACGGCTTCAGCGAAACGGTCAGCGGCGGCGTCACGCAGACCATTTCGGGCGGCAAGAAGCGCACGCTCAGCGGCGGGCTGAACGACACGATCTCGGGCGGCGTCAACCTTGCGATCACCGGCGGCTTCCACGGCACCATCGATGGACGGGAGATCCGCTTCGTGAGCGGCGGACGCAACGACACCATCGACACCTCGAACACCGTGCTGGTCAACGGCCCCTCGAACACCACGGTGACCGGCCCGACGGTGCACACCTCCCCGGATGTGACCTTCAACACGACGAACCACATCCACAACACGACGCAGCACGTCATCAACACCAACGTCTACAACACGACGTCCAACACCTACAACAACCTGACGGTCAACTACACCAACAACTCCATCTCCTACACCAACAACTACTCCAAGAGCAGCGACTGGAGGTGGTTCCGCCTGGGCGGCACCGGCCTGAACATGGACGTGTCGGGCATTTCGCTGGGCGTGGTGGCCGTGCGTTCGATGGCCATCGGCGTGCAGGCGCAGGCCATCGGCGTGAAGCTGGAGGCTGTGGGCGCGGAGTGGAAGAACAAGGCAATGTCGCTGGGGGATGCCGGTGCGCTCATCCAGCTCGTGGGCACGGAGATCAAGACGGGCGGCCTGCGCGCCGGCATCCAGGCGCTCAAGATCCTGCTCTGAAGCGTGGAAAACGTGCTCGAGATCGTGCTGTGGGGAGTGTTCGGCATCGTCAGCCTGGGCGTGATCGTGCTCGCCGCAATCGTGCTCACGGTGTCGCTGATGAGCCATCGCGCCTATGCCGAGGAAGGCCGGCTGTGGCAGCAGCTGCAGGCCAGCGGGCGTCCGCTGCAGGGCGTTGCGGTTTCCCTGGTGCGCTCGCCCAGCGGCTACTCCCGGCGCGGCCCCGTCGGGCAGCGCATGACGGCCGTGCAGCTGGGCGTCGCCTACGTCGATGCCGCCGGCATCGAGCAGCAGACCACCTTGCGCACGCTCATCGACGAGGACCTGCTGGCCCATTTTTCCGCGGGCCGGCCTGACATTCATCTGCTGCAGGACCCGCAAGACCCGTCGCGACTGGCCATCGACCGCAGGCACACCCCACTGGTGATCCGCGGCGCAAGGCGCTGATCCCGCCGTGAAAACCATCAAACCCCTGCGCCTGAGCGTCCTTACGCGACCCTTCCTGCGCGCGCAAAGCCAGCGTCTCGCACTCACCGTGATCGGCATGCACACTCTCGGCGAAGGGGGCGTGCTGCTGCCGGAGACGGAGCTCTGGAAGACCGTCTCTGCCGAACTGGGAAGCCAGTCCGCGATCGATCTCGGCATTCCCAAGCTGCGGCCCGAATTCCTGGTGAGCGGCCAGGCCTACACCTGCCACCAGCAGGACAAGACACGCTGCGCCGTCGACCTGCGCGTCGGCACCTTGCGACGCCAGTTCCTCGTTTCGGGCGACCGCTACTGGCTGGATGGCCGCGCCACCGAGCCGCAGGCTTTCGACACCATGCGCCTGGACTGGCGACACGCGTTCGGTGGCCCCGGCTTTGCCGCCAACCCCGCAGGCATCGGGTACGCACCCGAGATGGTCAATGGCCTGCTGGTGCAGCGGCTTCCCAACGTCGAACGCCCGGGCGATGGCATGGACCGCCCCGACCGGCGGCCGGTCCCGGCCTGCCCGGGTGCGATGGACGTCGACCTGCCCGAACGCCTGAAGCTGCTGGGAACAGACTACGGCGACCAGTGGCGCGAGACGCTCTACCCCGGCTTCGCGCGCGACATGGACTGGCAGTTCTTCAACGCCGCGGCTGCGGAACAGCGCTGGAACGACGAACTTTCCATTCCCGCTGCCGCGCCCTACGAGATCTGGAACATGCACCCGGAGCATGCGGTGTTGCGCGGAAGGCTTCCGGATCTGCGCGCACGCGGCTTCGTGGCGAGAAAGTCTGCGCGACCCCTTGCGCTGGAAGAGGTGCCGCTGCGGCTGACCACCGCCTGGTTCTTCCCGCACATGGCGCAGGTCATGCTGATCTTTCACGGCGAGACGCTCATCGTAGAGGACGACGCCGCGGATATCACGCATGTCATGCCGGCGATGGAGGCGGCAGACAGTCCGCAGCGCCCCCTCTCCCACTACGAGAAGGTCTTCGAGAATCGCTGCAACCTGGAGAAAGGCGCGATCCATGCGCTCCTCGACGAGGAACTGCTGCCGGCCTCGGCCATCGGCCCCTGGCTGGACCAGATCGACGCGCGCGAATCGATCCTGGCAAGGAACATCAAGGACAAGGGCGAGCGCCTGCGCGCCGAACTGACGGCGCGCGGCCTGGAGGCCGGCCATAAGGCGCGCCATTTCCGGGAACGGCCCCTGCCGAAGCCTTTCGACAAGATGCCCACGCTGGCCGAACTGCCCGAGTTCATCGACAAGACACGCGCCTACCAGCGCGAACAGGAACGCAAGCTGGAGGAAGCCAGGCAGGAGGTCGCGAAGGCGGCCCGGGACAACGCATCCGAATCGCGCAAGGCGGGCTTCGACAGCAGCCGGATCACCGAGGAAAGCCGGAACGCGCAGCTCAAGGGCCCGCCGAAATTCGAGGCCGAGACGATCGTCGAGGGCCTGGCCGGCATCGCCGCGGCCACGGGCGCCCCGGCCATGAGCGCCGCCGAGCACGCCGAGCTGCAGGCCATGGGGCAGCGGGGCCGGCAGGACATGCTGGCGCTGTACCGCATGGCGGCCCACCACCAGGCCGCTGCCGATCCGATGGCTGCCGAACAGAATGCGCAGACGCGCGAACGCGTGCTCGCCGCCATGGCCGCGGACCGCGATCTGTCCGCCATGGATCTGACGGGCTGTGACCTGTCGGGCCTCGATCTGCGGGGCGCCCGCATGCACCAGACCTTGCTCGAAGGCGCTAGCCTCCAGGGCACCTGCCTGGATGGTGCCGACCTGAGCCAATCGGTGCTGGTGCGCGCCGACCTGCGCCAGGCCTCGTTGACGGGCTGCAACCTGGAGCGTGCCAACCTCAGCCTCGCCCGCTGCGAAAACACCAACTTCGCGCAGGCCCGCTTCGAGCGCACGCAGATGGAAAAGCTGCGCCTCGACGGCTGCTGTCTCGACGAAGCGAGGTGGAGCCATCTGTTGCTGCAGGGGATCGAACTCGCGGATTGCAGCCTGCGGCGCGCCGACCTCCGCTACGTGAGCATGGCCGAACACTGCCGGCTGGCGCGCTGCGACTTCGGCGAGGCACGCCTGGAAAAGGTGCTGTTCGTGCAGGCCGAATTCGAGTCGGTGGATTTTTCCGGCGCCACCGTCGAAGCCTGCAGCTGGGCCCACACGCCGCTGCACAAGGGCATCCGGTTTCGGCATGCCCTGCTCAAGACCACCAGCTTCGTCGGCACCACGGATCTTCGCGAAGCCGACTTCGAGGATGCCACGCTGGTGCATTGCACCCTGCGCGAGCTGCCTCTCGATGGCGCGAACTTCAGGCGGGCTACGCTCGATACCTGCGATTTCTCCTCCGCGTCGCTCAAGGGCGCGGACCTGCGCGCGGCGGCGGCGCCCGACAGCCTCTTCATCCGCGCCGATTTCACGCGTGCCTCCCTGCGGCTCGCCAATCTCATGAATGCCAACCTTCAGAAGGCCTGCCTGGTCGATGCCGACCTGGGCGAAGCCAACCTGTTCCGTGCCGATGTCTCCCAGATCCTCATCACCCCCGGCACGATCACCCTGGGTGCCCACATCGACCAGATAAAGACACTGCCCCGGCGCCCCGAGGCGGGCGGCGCGTGAATGCCGAGACGCTGGCAGCCCAGGTCCGCAACGGCGAGCCGATCCGCGAGAAGGACTTCAGCCACATGGACATGAGGGGCATCGACCTGCGCGGCGGCGTGTTCAGCGAATGCAGCTTCCGGGGCGTTCAGGCCGATGCCGCGCGCCTGGGCGAATCCCTCTTCGAGAAATGCCGCTTCGACCAGGCGCAGTTGCCGGCGGCGGAACTGACGCGCACCGCCTTCCACGAGTGCAGCCTGCAGGATGCGGTGCTGGATGCGGCCTCCATGCCGCATTCGGTGTTCAGCGGCTGCACGCTGTGGGGCATTCGGCTGGAAGAGGCCTTCATGGACCAGGCGAACTTCCATCAAAGCGAGCTGCGCAACGCCTGCCTGGACCGTGCCAGCCTCGACAAGGCCGTGTTCTCCGAGTGCGACTTGACCGGCGCGTCCTTCCATGCGGTGGCCTTCTCGTCGACCATCTTCTTTCGCGCAGCGCTGACGGGCACGCGCTACGCCGGAGCCAGCTTCACGAACGCGATCTTCAGCGAGGCGGATCTTGCGGGGCAGGACTTCTCCGGGCAGCAGTTCCACCTCTGCCAATTCATCGACGCGGTGCTGACGGCGTGCCGATTCGGCGATGCGCGCCTCACGCAGTGCAACTTCAAGGGGGCCGACCTGCGCAATGCGGTGCTGGCAGGGGGGCAGGCCATGCAGTGCCTGTTTCCCGAGGCCGACCTGCGCGGCGTCGATGCGCGGCGCGGCCACTTCCAGCAGAGCATCTGGGTCGACGCCCATCTCGACGGCGCAGACTTCTCGCAGGCGCAGCTCGAGCAAGGCGTCTTCCATCGCGCGCACTGCGGGCAGACCGCATTCGCCGGCAGCCGCCTGGACTACGCCGATTTTTCCTACGCCTCGCTGGTCCAGGCCGACTTCCGCGATGCCGCTTTCCTGCGCACCGTGTTTCATCGCGCCGACCTGGACGGCGCCAGGTTCAGTACCCGCCTGGGTACGCTGGAGCGGGACCCTGCGCTGCACGAAGCCGAGAGGGTGGCGCTCCAGCAACCCGAGCGCCCATCCCGCCTGGACCGCGACATCCATGGCCGCCGCCCCAAGAAAGAAAGCCCATGACCTCCACCCGGACCACCGCCGGCGACACGATCGCCACTGCACGCCATGCAACGCAAGGTGTGCTGGATCCGCTCATGCAGCGCCCTTCGCATGCGGCCCGCGCGGACTCCGGCACGCGGACCGCCACGGTGATCGCCAGCGATGGCGATCCCTGGTTCGAGGTCGACCTCGACGACGGCCAGGGATCGCTGCGCTGCCGGCGCGTCGCCAGCTGCCTGCTGCTGCCTGCGCCGGGCGATACGGTGCTGATCACCTCGACCCGCCAGGGCGACAGCTACGTCATCGCGGTGGTCGTCCAGGCCGATCCGCGGCAGGCAACGCTGGCCGTGGACGGCGACCTGACGCTGGTGTCGCGCTCGGGTGGCATCCGCGCGCGCAGCGCCGGCCCGATGGCGCTGGAGTCGGACACCTCGATCGCCATGCAGTCGCCCGAGTGGCGCGCGCAGGCCCGGCGGGCCCATTGCGAGATCGGGGAGATGGACTACCAGGGCGCCCGCATCCGCTTCAGCGTACTGGTGTCGCGCTTCGTCGGGCGCACCTGCGAGGTGGTGCTGGATCGCCTCAACCTGCTCACCCGCTCGAGCTTCCGCCTGACCGAGGAGATGGAACAGGTGCGTGCCGGCCAGATCGACATCCAGGCCGAACAGACCTTGCGCCTGCATTCGAAGAACACGCTGCTGACCAGCAAGGGGCTGGTCAAGGTCGACGCCGAGCAGATCCACATGGGTTGATTGAAGGAGCCTTACGCATGTTTGCCAACGCACAGATGATGGGCATGGACCTCGCATTTCCCGACGTCTGCAAGACGCCGCCGGCGCTGCCCATCCCTTACCCGAACTTCGCGCTCGGGCCCACGGCCATTCCCAATGCCTGGAACATCCTCTACGGCGGCACGCCGGCGCACAACCTTGCCACCACCACGCCCATCACCAACGGCGACAACGCGGGCGTGCTGATGGGCGTGGTGTCGCAGACCGTGATGGGCCCTTCGCGCCACATCACCGGCGCGTTCACCGTGCTGCTCAAGGGCACGCCCTGCACGCGCATGACCAGCCTGTCGGTGCAGAACCGCTGCAACATCGTGGGCATGCGCATCGTGCCGAGCCAGTTCAAGGTGCTGGTGCTGGCGGCCTGAGGCTTTTCTTATTCCGCCTTCACGCCCGCGGTGCGGATGACCTTGCCCCACTTGGCCGTTTCGGCCTTGATGAAGGCATCGAACTCCTCGGGCGTGCTGCCGGCCGGAATGGTGCCCATGGCGTCCAGCTTGGCGCGCGTCTCTTCGTTTTTGATGATGCGCGCGAGCTCGTCCGACATGCGCTTGACGATGTCGCGCGGCGTGCCGGCCGGCGCCAGCATGCCGGCCCAGGTGCTGCCGGTGAAGCCCGCGAAGCCCTGCTCGATGAAGGTCGGCACATCGGGCGCAGCGGCCAGGCGCTTGTCGCCCGCCACGCCGATGAGCCGCACCTTGCCCGCCTTGGCTTGGTTGATGAGGCCCGTGGGTGCATCGAAGAACAGCTGGATCTGGCCGCCCATCAGGTCCGTGAGCGCAGGCACTGCGCCGCGGTACGGAATGTGGATCATGTAGGTCTGCGTGAGCGACTTCCACAGCTCGGTCGTCAGGTGCGCGGCCGAGCCATTGCCCGACGAGCCGAAGCTCACCTTGCCGGGATTGGCGCGTGCGTAGTCGATGAGTTCGCGCGCGGTCTTGAACGGTGCATTGATGTTGACCGCGGCCAGCAGCGGCGAGATGCCCATCAGCGAGACGCCCGCCAGGTCCTTTTGCGGGTCGTAGGGCAGCTTGGGATACAGCGTGGTGTTGGCCGCATAGGCCGCGATCACGACGCCGAAGGTGCTGCCGTCGGGCGGTGCCTTGGCAATGGCATCGACGCCGATGAGGCTGTTGGCACCGGGCTTGTTGTCGACCAGCACCGGCTGGCCGAGCCGCGCCTGCAGGCCCACCTGCACCAGCCG
The DNA here is from genome assembly GCF_001591365.1 of Variovorax paradoxus NBRC 15149. Classification (GTDB taxonomy): domain Bacteria; phylum Pseudomonadota; class Gammaproteobacteria; order Burkholderiales; family Burkholderiaceae_C; genus Variovorax; species Variovorax paradoxus. The sequence continues at coordinate 710,099 of NZ_BCUT01000007.1, read as the reverse complement.
CGCCATCTGGTCCGTGAACCCGCCCGGCGTGTAGGGCACGATGATGCGGATCGGCTTGTTCGGCCACGCGCTCTGTGCCAGCACGGGCATCGGAACAGTCGCAGCGGCAGCGGCGGCAAGGGTGAATCGGCGGCGTGAAATGCGGGCCTGCGGCATGGATGGCGGCTTTCTCTGGACAAGAATGATCCGGCCATTCTCGAAGCCGCTGCGCCGCCGACCCCTCAGGGTTTGCCCCGGCGGGGCCTGTTCAGAGCGGCAGGATGTCGCGCGTGCGACCGCCGGTTGCGAGCCAGGCTTCGAACTCGTCCGACAGCCGCTCGGCCTCGCGCGTGGCACGGCTCCATGCGCTGATGCGCGCCTGCGCGTCGTTCGCAAAGTGGATGAAGTCCTTGCGGTCGGGCAGCTTGCCGTTGGGCAGCGAGCGCACCCAGCCGGCATCGGGCGCGAGCACCACCATGCGGTCCAGGAAGCTGGTGGACCGGTGGCGCCAGCGCAGGCCCTTGTCGAGCCAGCCCGGCACCACCGCGCGCTGGAAATGCGGGTACAGCACGATGCCTTCGTCGGCCGGCTGGTAGTCCAGGTGCAGGTGGTAGTCGGTGATGCCGCCGTCCCAGTACGCACCGCGCGGTGCACCGGGAATGTCGTGCACCGCGGCCAGGAGAAACGGAATGGAGCACGAGGCTTGCAGCACCAGGTTGAAGTTCTCTTCGCTGAGCGCGTGCTGGCGCGTGCGGAAATCTTTCGTGCCGAAAGGCAAGGCCGCGCCGGGCGTGGAAAACACGCAGCGTTCGAGCCATGCGCCCAGCCCCTTGCGATGCAGGCTGTTGGTGGCAAAGGCGCCCAGGTAGCCGACCGGCGTGCGTGCCCTGCCCTCGCGCCCGAGGATGTGGCGGCCGCGCGAAGTCACCACGTGGAGCTTGTAGCGCGAGTGGTGCAGCACCTCGCCGATGCGCCCGCCATAGAAGTCGGCCAGGCTGTCGGCAAAGCGCTCGCTGAGCTGCTGCGGGCTCAGGCGCTTCTGCCCCGGCGGTACATCGAACTGCTGGCGCACGTAGTCGTGCTCGAAACGCGCAAAGGCTTTCTGCGGATCCGCGAGGCAGGCCGTGGCCAGCCGCCATGCGCCGATCGACGCGCCCACCAGGTGCACCGGCTGGCTCGACTGCGCGAGCCAGCGCCCGAAGATGAAGCGGTCGAGCGGCCCAAGGATCAGGCCCTTGGGGCCGCCCGCCGCGCCGGGAATCGTGCGCACGTCCTGCGGACGCAGGCCGTGCTGTTCGATGTGCTTGCGGGCGGCGGGGCCGGCGTAGATGCGCAGGGCTTTCATGCCACCCTTTGCTCGGAAATGACATCCATGTGCAAAGAAGGCATCCGGACTTCTCTCATTGATCCGGCGCAACACCCCGCCTGCGTGCTTCACCTCTCCGCAGAACGAGGAGCTCGCTACGCGCAGGCGCGAAAAGCAGCAACTCCTTGATCGAGGGAGTGGCCGCAGTGGCCTCTTCGCCTTCGGGTTGAGCGCCTTCTTTCGATTGCCCGCTCGGACAGGCATTCGGACGATCGATGACGCGCACCTTCGTGATTGGGACTGGCTGGCGGCTCATTGCACTCACTCCCTCGGCCCGGTTTCTGACTTGCTCGGCAACTTGATCGCCCCGTTCGCTACGAGATGACGCTCTCAATGAATACTACTTGCGCAACCCCTGCAGCTTCGCAAACGCACTCGCCATCTGCCCCGCGGGCTGCGGCGAGTTGTCGCGGCGCGGGCCCTGCTGCTGGCCGCGGCCCGCGCCTTCGAAACGGTTGTCGCGCGGGCCGTCGCGGCGCGCGGGCGCCGCGTCGAGCTTCATCGACAGGCCGATGCGCTTGCGCGCCACGTCCACTTCCATCACCTTGACCTTGACGATGTCGCCGGTCTTGACGACCTCGCGCGCATCGTTCACGAACTTGTGGCTCAGCTGGCTCACGTGCACCAGGCCGTCCTGGTGCACGCCCAGGTCGATGAAGGCGCCGAACTGCGCCACGTTGCTCACGGTGCCTTCGAGGATCATGCCCTCGACGAGGTCCTTGATGTCGTCCACGCCATCGTTGAAGCGCGCCACCTTGAAGTCGGGGCGCGGGTCGCGGCCGGGCTTCTCGAGTTCGCCGAGGATGTCCTTCACCGTGATGACGCCGAACTTCTCGTTCGCGAACAGCTCGGGCTTCAGGGTCTTGAGCATCTCGGCGCGGCCCATCAGCTCGGCAATGGGCTTGCCGGTCTTGACGATGATCTGCTCGACCAGCGGATAGGTTTCGGGGTGCACGCCGGTCACGTCGAGCGGGTCGGCGCCGCCGCGGATGCGCAAAAAGCCCGCGCTCTGCTCGAAGGCCTTGGGGCCGAAGCCGCTCACGTCGAGCAGCTGCTTGCGCGTGGAGAACGCGCCGTTGGCTTCGCGCCAGCGCACCACCGCCTTGGCCACGCTGGCCGACAGGCCCGAGACGCGGCTCAGGAGCGGCACGCTCGCGGTGTTGAGGTCCACGCCCACCGAGTTCACGCAGTCTTCCACCACGGCCTGCAGCGTGCGCGCGAGTTCGCTCTGGTTCACGTCGTGCTGGTACTGGCCCACGCCGATGCTCTTGGGGTCGATCTTCACCAGCTCGGCCAGCGGGTCCTGCAGGCGGCGCGCAATGCTGGCGGCGCCGCGCAGGCTCACGTCCACGTCGGGCATTTCCTGCGAGGCGAATTCGCTGGCCGAATAGACGGAAGCGCCGGCCTCGCTGACCACCACCTTGTCGACCGTCATCTCGGGTGCGCCGGCCTGCGCGGCCATCTTGGCCAGCAGCTTGATGAGGTCGGCGGCCAGCTTGTCGGTCTCGCGGCTGGCGGTGCCGTTGCCGATCGCGATCAGGTTCACGCCGTGCTTGGCGCACAGCTTGCCGAGCGTGTGCAGCGAGCCTTCCCAATCCTTGCGCGGCTCGTGCGGGAACACGGTGGCGGTCTCGACCAGCTTGCCGGTGGCATCGACCACGGCCACCTTCACGCCGGTGCGGATGCCGGGGTCCAGCCCCATCACGACGCGCGGGCCGGCCGGTGCGGCCAGCAGCAGGTCGCGCAGGTTGTCGGCAAACACCTTGATCGCCACCTTCTCGGCCTCTTCGCGCAGGCGGGTGAACAGGTCGCGCTCAGTGGAAAGCGCGAGCTTCACGCGCCAGGTCCAGGCCACGCACTTGCGCAGCAGGTCGTCGGCCGCGCGGCCGGCGTGGCTCCAGCCCAGGTGCAGCGCGATGCGGCCTTCGGCGACGCTGGGCTTGCCCGGCTCGGGCTCCACCGGCAGCACCAGCTTGGCGTCGAGGATGTCGAGCGCGCGGCCGCGGAACACCGCCAGCGCGCGGTGCGAAGGCACGCGGCCGATGGGCTCGTCGTAGTCGAAGTAGTCGCGGAACTTGGCGATGTCGGCGTTGTTCTCGTCCTTGCCAGCCATCAGCGTGGACTTGAGCAGGCCTTCGTTCCAGAGCCATTCGCGCAGGCTCTGCACCAGCGCTGCATCCTCGGCCCAGCGTTCGGAAAGGATGTCGCGCACGCCGTCGAGCACGGCGGGAACGGTCGAGAAATCGGGGCCCGGCTTGCCATCGTCGAGCGTGGTGGCGGGCTGCAGGAAGGCCTTGGCTTCCACGGCGGGGTCGAGCGTGGGGTCGGCCAGCAGCTTGTCGGCGAGCGGCTCGATGCCGAACTCGCGCGCGATCTGGCCCTTGGTGCGGCGCTTCTGCTTGAACGGCAGGTACAGGTCCTCGAGCTCCTGCTTGGTCGGCGCGAATTCGATCGCGGCGCGCAGCTCGGGCGTGAGCTTGCCCTGCTCGTCGATGCTCTTCAACACCGCGGCGCGGCGGTCTTCGAGTTCGCGCAGGTACGAAAGGCGCGCCTCGAGTTCGCGCAGCTGGATGTCGTCGAGGCCGTCGGTCACTTCCTTGCGGTAGCGGGCAATGAACGGAACCGTGGCACCGCCATCGAGCAGTTCGATGGCCGCCTTCACCTGGTGCTCGCCTACCTTGATCTCGGCGGCCAGCTGGCGAATGATTTTTTGCATGTCGGAGGGGATCCCTGGAACTGGCGACGCCGTTCGGACGCCTTGCGGATAAAGCGCGGAAGTTTGCCATAGGGTGCGGCCGCCCCAGGCGCCGCGGCGCCCGCGCAAACGCCATTGCTAGTGGTAAACCACTATGGGCGGAATTGGTATGCCACGCAAAATGTGGTCTAACCACTTTGATCCGCCATGGCCCTCAAGCTCATTCACCCCTCCTCTGAAGCGATGTCGAAGATCGGCCAACCTCCAATGGAGAAGCCGTATCAGCGCTTGGCTGCCAATATCCATGAATTGGTCAAACAGGGTGAGTTTCTGGTTGGCCAGCGGCTGCCCTCCGAACGGGCGCTGGCCGAGCGCTTCGACGTCAGCCGCACCTCGGTGCGCGAGGCCATCATTGCGCTGGAACTGCAGGGCGTGGTCGAGGTGCGCGGCGGCTCGGGCATCTACATCTGCCAGCCGCAGGACGCGCCCACGCGGCTGCCGGTGGTGCAGGAAACCGGTGCCGGCCCCTTCGAACTGCTGCGCGCGCGCTGCCTGATCGAGTCCGAGATCGCCTCGCTGGCGGCCACCACGCGCAAGGACGCCGACCTCGACAAGATGTTCGGCGCGCTCGCCACCATGCGCGAGCAGATGCACGACAAGGAAGCCAACGAGGCGGCCGACCGCATGTACCACCTGCACATTGCCGAATCCACCGGCAACAGCGTGCTGCTGCAGACGGTGACGAATCTCTGGGACCAGGCCAAGGGCCCGATCTGGACGCAGATCGAGCAGCACTTCCATTCGCCCGCACTTCGCCTCCAGTCGCAGGACGACCACCAGCGCATCTTTGCCGCGATCGTCTCGGGCGATGCCGAGGCCGCGCGGCTGGCCATGCGGGCGCACCTGGAACGCGTGATCGGCGAGTTCGCCCAGAGCTGGCGCTAGGCGCCCTGCCCCGCGCGCGGCTGCCCCGGCGCGCTTCATCCTTTCAAAAAAAGACGGAGACACGAACCATGAAGCCCAAACTCGCCCGCGGCCTGGCCGCACTGCTGCTCGCCGGCAGCTTCGGCGCCGTCCAGGCGCAGGAACCGCCCGCGCCCGGCGCGAGCCCGCGCATCGACGCCATCCGCAAGGCCGGCGAACTGCGCGTCGGCGTGCTGCAGAACGCGCCTTGGCTGATCGAGAACACCACCGGCAACGGCGAGCCCTGGAGCGGCCCGGCCTGGCTGCTGGCCAAGGAGTACGCCCGCCTGCTCGGCGTCAAGCTCAGCACGGTGCCGGTGTCGCACGAGACCAAGGTGCCGGTGCTGGCATCGAACCAGGTCGACATGACCATCAGCCCGCTGGGCGAAACGCCCGAGCGCTTGAAGGTGGTCGACTTCGTCGTCTATTCCGCCACCAGCGTGTGCATGTTCGGCCGTGCCGACAACGCCAAGCTGGCCAAGGCCGCATCAGTGGACGACCTCAACCGGCCCGAAGTGACGATCGCCTACTTCACCGGCGGCGCCGAGGAAGGCTGGGTCAAGGAACGCTTCCCCAAGGCCAGGCTGCGCGCCGTGGCCAGCTCCGGCGCCACCGCGCCGGTGGAAGAAATCATGGCGCGCCGCGCCGATGCGGCACCGATCAACCGCGTGCCGTGGGTCGGGCTGCAGCACAAGGTCAAGGGCCTCGCGGTGCTGCCGAAGGAAAACAACTGCCAGGGCAGCACCGAAAAAGCCTCGCCGGTCGGCCTGGCCGTCGACAAGAACCAGCCCGCCTACCTCGAATGGCTGCGGCAGGTCGCCAAGGCCCGCAAGGCGCAGCTCGACGCCGACGAGGCCCGCGTGATCGGCGCACTGAAATAAGCAAGCAAGTCACACATCAAGCCAACAGAAAACCGGAGACCTTCATGCCACACATCCCCCGCACTTTCCTCGGCCGCAAGCTGGCCCGCGCAGCACTCGCGGCCGCCCTGGCCGGCACCTGCCTCGGCGCACTGGCGCAGACGCCGCCGCCACCCGGCGCGAGCCCGCGCATCGACGCCATCCGCAAGGCCGGCGTGCTGCGCGTGGGCGTGGTCAACAACCCGCCCTGGCTCGCGCAGAACACCGCGGGCGACGGCGAGCCGTGGTCCGGCCCGTCGTGGACGCTGGGCAAGGAGTTTGCGAAGCTGCTGGGCGTGAAGGTGGAGCCCGTGCCGGTGAGCCACGAGACCAAGGTGCCGTCGCTCACGGCCAACCAGATGGACATCATGATCGGGCCGCTGAACGAGACCGCCGAGCGCGCCAAGATCATCGACTTCGTCACCTTCTCGAGCACCGGGGTGTGCATGTTCGGCCGCGCCGACAACCCGAAGTTCACCAGCGCGCGCGCGCTGGAAGACTTCAACAAGCCCGAGATCACCATGGCGTATTTCTCGGGCGCCGGCGAGGAGCCGCTGGTGCGCCAGCAGTTCGCGAAGGCCAAGCTGCGCGGCGTGGCCAACTCCGGTTCGGTCGCGCCCATCGAAGAGGTGCTGGCCGGCCGCTCCGACGTGGCGCCGCTCAACCGCATGCTGTGGCCCAACATCAGCAAGAAGGTCAAGGGCCTGGCCGTGTTCCCCAAGGAGAACGACTGCCAGGACAGCAAGATCTTCCAGATCCAGACCGGCATGGGCGTGGCGAAGGACCAGCAGGTGTACCTCGACTGGCTGCGCGCCGTGGCCCAGCGCATGCAGCCCGCGCTCAGCGAAGAAGAGCGCCGCATGACGCAGAACCTGAAGTAACACCATGCTGAACTGCGAAATCCACGGCGCGCTCGACCTGCGCCTTGCCGAACGCCCGGCCGAACCGCTGGCGCCCACCCAGGTGCGCGTGGCCGTCAAGGCGGTCGGCATCTGCGGCTCCGACCTGCACTACTACCGCCACGGCCGCGTCGGCGACTTCGTCATCCGCGCACCGCTGACGCCGGGGCACGAGGCCTCGGGCCAGGTCATCGAAGTGGGCGCGCAGGTGAGCTCGGTGAAGCCGGGCGACCGCGTGGCCCTCAACCCGTCGCGCACCTGCGGCGTCTGCCGCTTCTGCCGCGCGGGCGCTTCCAACCACTGCGAGAACGTGCACTTCTTCGGCAGCGCGAGCCGCTGGCCCCACATGCAGGGCGCGATGCGCGAGCAGGTGGTGGTGGAGGCCACGCAGTGCCTCATCGTGCCCGACACGCTGTCGTTCGAGCTGGCCGCCTTCGGCGAGCCGCTGGCGGTGGCACTGCATGCGGTGCAGGAGGCCGGCTCGCTGCTCGGCAAGACAGTGATGGTGGTGGGCGCGGGGCCGATCGGCGCACTGATCCTCATGGCCGCGAAGCTCGCGGGCGCGAGCCAGCTGATTGCGGTGGACATCGTGGACGAGACGCTCGCGGCCTGCACCCGCGTCGGCGCGACGCGCACCATCAACGCGGCCACGCAGCCCGATGCGCTGCAGGCATTGGCCGCGGACAAGGGCCAGGTCGATGCGTGCTTCGAGGTTTCGGGCCACTACGGCGGCCTGGCCAATTGCATCCGGTCGACGCGCCCGCGCGGCACCATCGTGCAGGTGGGCACGCTCGGCGGCAACAGCGAGGGCTGCCCGTTCAACCAGGTCATGGTCAAGAGCCTGCACCTGGTCGGCAGCTTCCGCTTCGTCGACGAATACGCCTGGGCGGTGGACTACCTGAGCCGCGGCCTGCTGGACGTGTCGCCCCTGCTGACCGAGGCGGTGCCGGTGGCACGCGTGCACGACGCCTTCGCGCTGGCGGCGGACCGGCACCGCGCGATGAAGGTGCTCGTCACGTTCTGAGGGCGGGGTCGCTTGATCCTGCCGCCCTTCCCTCTCCCGCGGAGCTTCCATGGAATTCGACTTTTCCCCGATTGCCGACAACTGGCGTTTCTTCGCCAGCGGCCTGGGCGTGACGGTCGCGCTGAGCCTGATCAGCGCAGTCACCAGCATCCTCGCGGGCCTGGCGATCGCGCTGCTGCGGCTGTACGGCCCCGGCTGGCTGCGCCGGCTGCTCGTGTTCTACATCGACTCGATGCGCGCCATTCCGGTGCTGGTGGTGCTGGTGTGGATGTACTTCGCGTTCCCGCTGCTCGTGGGCTTCACCTTCGCGCCGTTCTGGGCCGCGGTGATCGCGCTGACGCTGCACATCGCGGCCTATGCGGCCGAGGTGATCCGCGCGGGCATCGAGTCGATCCGGCCGGGCCAGACGCGCGCCGCATTGGCGCTGGGCATGTCGCGTGCGCAGCTGCTGCGCAAGGTGCTGCTGCCGCAGGCCACCATCCGCATGCTGCCGGCTTTCGGCTCGATCCTCACCATCGCCATCAAGGACACGGCCATTGCCACCGTGATTGCCGTGCCCGAGCTGATGCACCGCGCCGAAACGGTGGCGGGCCAGAGCTACCGGCCGGTGGAAGTGTTCACCGCGGTGATGGTGGCGTACTTCGCGATCCTGTTCCCGGTCACGCGCGGCATCGACCGGCTCTACCACCGCGTCGCGCACCTGGGGCGTTCATGATGAAGAGGGCCATCCCATGACTTTCGACTGGTCCGTGATCTGGACGCACCGCCAGGCCTTGCTCGAAGGCGCGGCGCTGACCGTGGGCCTCACGGTGCTGACCATGCTGCTGGCCGTGCCGGGCGGCATCGTGCTGGCACTGATGCGGCTGTCGTCCAACAAGCTGCTGCAGTCGGCCTCGCTCGGCTTCGTGGAGTTCTTCCGCAACCTGCCGCTGATCCTGGTGATCTACTGGGTCTTCTACGTGATGCCGATGGCGGTGGACTTCCAGCTGTCGCCGCTCGTCACCGCGCTGGTGGCGCTGGTGCTCAACATCTCGGCCTACAACGCCGAGACCTTCCGCGCCGGCATCAACTCCATCCGCAAGGGGCAGCTGGAGGCGGCGCTTGCCATGGGCATGTCGCGCCGCCAGGCCATGTTCAAGGTAGTCATTCCGCAGGCGGGCCGCCGCATCCTGCCGGTGATCGCGAGCACCTGGGTCTCGCTCTTCAAGGACACCTCGCTGGTGTCCGTGATCGCCGTGAGCGAACTGGCCTACACGGCGATGCAGATCCGCGCGCAGACCTTCCGCGTGCTGGAAATGCTCACCGCCATGGCCGTCCTCTACTGGCTGATGGGCTACCCGCAAGCCAAGCTGGTGGACTGGATCCACCGCAAATATGGAGTCAAGGAATGAACAACGACATTGCCCGCGCCCCGGCGCGCAAGAACGCCGACCAGCCGCCGGTGCTGGTCTACGAAGAGGTGCGCAAGCTCTATGGCGACTTCGTGGCGCTCGATGGCGTCTCGCTGCAGGTCCACAAGGGCGAGGTGATGTGCCTGATCGGCCCTTCGGGCTCGGGCAAGTCGACCCTGCTGCGCTGTACCAACGCGCTGGAAACCATCAACGGCGGGCGCGTGCTGATCGACGGCGTGCCGCTGCCCGCGCAGGAATCGGCGGTGCGCAAGGTGCGCCAGCGCATGGGCATGGTGTTCCAGAGCTTCGAGCTGTTTCCGCACAAGTCGGCGCTCGACAACGTGGCCATGGGCCCCATCACCGTGCTGGGCATGCGCGAGGCCGAGGCCAAGGCGCGCGCCATGGCGCTGCTCGAGAAGGTCGGGCTCTCGGCCAAGGCCGGCAACTTTCCGGCCAACCTCTCGGGTGGCCAGCAGCAGCGCGTGGCCATCGCGCGCGCCCTGGCCATGGAGCCCGAAGTGATGCTGTTCGACGAGCCCACCTCCGCACTCGACCCCGAGACCGTGGGCGAAGTGCTCAGCGTGATGCAGAAGCTCGCGCAGGAGGGCATGACCATGATCGTGGTCACGCATGAAATGGGCTTTGCGCGGCGCGTGGCCGACTGGGTGGTGGTGTTCGAGTCCGGCGCCATCATCGAACAGGGCCCGCCCGCGCAGATCTTCGAGCACCCCACCGTGGAGCGCACGCGCGACTTCCTCGGCCACCTCGGCTGGAACGGCTGACGACGCACGAACGCTGCCGCCGCCCCGCCATCTCTCTTGCTTCAACCATGAAAATCACCAACGCCCGCGTCATCGTCTGCAGCCCCGGCCGCAACTTCGTCACCCTCAAGCTCGAAACCGACGAGGGCCTGACCGGCATCGGCGACGCCACGCTCAACGGGCGCGAACTCTCCGTGGCCGCCTACCTCACAGAGCACGTCATTCCCTGCCTGATCGGGCGCGACGCGCACCAGATCGAGGACATCTGGCAGTACCTCTACAAGGGCGCCTACTGGCGCCGCGGCCCGGTCACCATGACCGCCATCGCCGCAGTGGACACCGCGCTGTGGGACATCAAGGCCAAGGCCGCTGGCCTGCCGCTGTACCAGCTGCTCGGTGGCAAGAGCCGCACCGGCGTGATGGTCTACGGCCATGCCAACGGCAGCGACATCGAGCACACGGTGGACGAGGTGCTGCGCTATGCGGACGCCGGCTACAAGGCCATCCGCGCGCAAAGCGGCGTGCCGGGGCTGGAAAAAGTCTATGGCGTTGGCAAGGGCACGCTGTTCTATGAACCGGCCGATGCCGACCTGCCCTCCGAGCACGACTGGTCCACCGAGAAGTACCTGCGCCACACGCCCAAGCTGTTCGAGCGCATCCGCGAGAAGCTCGGCTTCGAGCACCACCTGCTGCATGACGTGCACCACCGCCTCACGCCCATCGAGGCGGGCCGCCTGGGCAAGTCGCTGGAGCCGTTCAACCTTTTCTGGATGGAAGACGCCACGCCGGCCGAGAACCAGGACGCCTTCCGCCTGATCCGCCAGCACACCACCACGCCGTTGGCGGTGGGCGAGATCTTCAACTCCATCTGGGACTGCAAGGAGCTCATCGAAAACCAGCTGATCGACTACGTGCGCGCCACCGTGGTCCATGCCGGCGGCATCACGCACCTGCGCCGCATTGCCGACCTGGCCTCGCTCTACCAGGTGCGCACCGGCTGCCACGGCGCCACCGACCTGTCGCCGGTGTGCATGGGTGCGGCGCTGCACTTCGACCTGTGGGTGCCGAACTTCGGCATCCAGGAATACATGCGCCACACCGAAGAGACCGACGCCGTGTTCCCGCACGCCTACACCTTCGACCAGGGCATGCTCTACCCCGGCGACGTGCCCGGCCACGGCGTGGAAATCGACGAGGCGCTGGCCGCGAAGTACCCCTACAAGCGCGCCTACCTGCCGGTGAACCGCCTGCAGCACGACGGCACGCTGTGGAACTGGTGAGCGCCATGACCAGGCTGAATGCCGAGATGCTGGCCGCGCTGCCGCCCGCGGTGGCGCGCCCCGCCTACGACCGCGCAGCACTCGAGGCCGGCATCGTCCACCTCGGCGTCGGCGCGTTCCAGCGCGGGCACCTGGCCGCCGTCAACGAAGCGGCACTGCATGCGAGCGGCGACTTGCGCTGGGGCATTGCGGGCGTGTCGCTGCGCAGCCCCGACACGCGCGATGCGCTCGCGCCGCAGGACGGCCTCTACATGCTCACGCTGCGCGACGTGGACGAGGCCGGCACGCCGCGCGCGTCGCTGCAGGTCATCGGCTGCCTGCTCGGCGTGCAGGTCGCGCCCGAAGACCCGGCGGCGGTGCTCGCGCGCATCGCGCATCCCGCGACCCGCATCGTGAGCCTCACCGTGACGGAAAAGGGCTACAGCCACGACCCCGCCACCGGTGCGCTGCGCGCCGACCATCCCGACGTGCTGCACGACCTCGCGCGCCCCGATGCGCCGCGCGGCACGCTCGGCTTCGTGGTCTCGGGCCTGCGCCTGCGGCAGCTGCGCGGGCTCGCACCGGTCACGCTGCTGTCGCTCGACAACCTGCCTTCCAACGGCCATTTGCTGCGCGGCCTGGTATTGGACTTCGCGCAGCGCGTCGATCCGCAGCTGGCACGCTGGATCGCCGAGCACTGCAGCTTTCCCTGCTCGATGGTGGACCGCATCGTGCCGCGCACCACCGACGCCGACCGCGCGCAGGTCAACGCCGCGCTCGGGCTGGAGGACGCCTGGCCGGTGGTCGGCGAACGTTTTCTCGAATGGGTGGTGGAAGACGATTTCGCGGCCGGCCGCCCGGCCTGGGATGCCGGCGGCGCCCGCTTCGTGCCCGACGCGCGGCCCTTCGAGACGCTCAAGCTGCGCATGGTCAACGGCGCGCATTCGGCGCTTGCGTACCTGGGCGCGATGGCAGGGCTCGACACCGTGGACCGCGCCGTCGCCACGCCGGCCCTGCACCGCTACCTCGACCGCCTGATGGGCGAGGAGATCGCACCCACGCTGCCGGCGCTGCCCGGCCTCGACCTCGATGCCTACCGCCAGCGCCTGCTCGAGCGCTTCGCCAACCCGGCGCTCGCGCACCGCACCGCGCAGATCGCGATGGACGGTTCGCAGAAACTGCCGCAGCGCCTCTTGGGCACGGTGCGCGAGCGCCTGGCTGCGGGCGCTCCGATCGACCGTCTTGCACTGGCCGTCGCGGCCTGGCTGCACTACCTGCGCGGCATCGACGAACTGGGCCGCCGTCACGAGATCCAGGACCCGCTCGCCGATGCGCTGGCCGAACGCTGCGCTGCGGCCGAACGCGCGGCGGCCGCGTCCGCGCCGGCACAGGCCGACGAAGCGCGCGTGGCCGTGTTCGCGGCTTTCGCGCCGGTGTTCGACAACGACCTGGGAAGCAATCCGCGCTTCGTCTCGGCCGTGGCCACGCAGCTGCGTGCGTTGCGCGAACTCGGCGTGCACAAGACACTGGCCGACCAGCCCTGAGCCAGCGCGCATCGGCCCGCGGTCACAATGCCGTGGCCATGCGCTTCTTCATCCGCCTCCTGCGCGCCCTTGCCGCGGCGCTGCTCGTCCCCATCCTGCTGTTCGAAGAATGGGGCTGGGAGCCGCTCGCCGCGCTGGTGCGCCGCCTCGCGCGGCTGCCGCTCTGGGCGCGGCTCGAAAACCGGCTGCGCGAACTGCCGCCGTGGGGCGCGCTGCTCGCGTTCCTGCTGCCGGTGCTCCTGCTGCTGCCGGTCAAGGTGCTCGCGCTCTTCCTGTTCGGCCGCGGCCATGCCGCGAGCGGCGTGACGGTGCTTGTCGCCGCCAAGCTGATCGGCACCGCCTTCGTGGCGCGCATCTTCCAGCTGGTCGAGCCCGCGCTCATGCGCATTCCGCTGTTCGCGCGCTGGTATCCGCGCTGGAAAGCCTGGAAGGACCATGTGCTGACGCTCGTCCGCGAAAGCCGGCCATGGCGCGTGGTGCGAGCCCTCAACCGCCGGCTCGCACGCGGATGGCGGCGACTGCGCGGGGGGTGACTGCTTATTTTTACCCGGGTATATTGTATTTTTAGTTTTACCCGGATAATATAGGGCGCATGAACATGCCCCAGGAGACGAGGCGCGCCCTCGCCAGGAAATACAAGGAAACGGTCCGCCCCGCGGGCGTCTTCGCCATCCGCAACACGCTCAGCGGCCGCCTCTACGTGGCGGGCAGCCTCGATGTGGAGGGAGCGATGAACCGCGCCCGCTTCGAACTCGGCCTGCGCTCGCACCGCAACAAGGCACTGGTGCGCGACTGGGCCGCGCATGGTGCGGCCAACTTCAGCTTCGAGGTGATCGACCGCGTCAAGGAGCGCGACGACCCGGCCTTCGACCGCGCCGCGGAACTCGAAAAACTCCTTGTGCTCTGGCGCGAGGAGCTTCAATGCCACGGCGACCGGGGCTACGACGCACCATGAGCATCGATCCGCTGGACCTGTGCCTCAACATCGGCCGTGCCCACGCCAGCCTGAACCTGAAGCTCCAGGAGCATCTGGGCGCCTTCCATGGCCTGGACTACGAAGACTTCACGCTGCTTCATCGGCTGCTGGGCGCCGAAGGCGGCCGGATGCCCGCGGCCGAGCTTGCGCGATCCCTCGGGTTGCCGGTCTCGGCGTTGATTCGCAAAATGGTCCTGCTCGAAAAAACGGGCCTCGCCGAACGCACGGCCGGCGCGAATGGAAGCGGCCGCCACGCAGCCATCCGCCCCGGCGGCAGAAAATTGATGCAAGCTGCCGTTACGACCGCCGACGCGATCTGCGCCGATGCGGTGAAATCGCTGTCTCCGCAAAGCCTGCCGCAAATCAACGCTGCGCTCCTCGCGCTTTGCCGCGACGACACACGGTACGACCGAAGAAACCCGACATGCCATCCGACACGCCACCCGGCAACCTGATAGTTTTTGCCGACTTCAAATGCATCGCCCAGGGAAGCACCGCCGACGTGCTCGCGCAACTGCGCGAGCGCAGGGACGACACGCCCTACCTGGTGTTCAACGAACAGACCGGTGAACTGCTCGACTTCGACCTGCACAACCGGGCCGGCGCCGTGGCGCATGCGGCCAGCGCCGAGACCGCCGAGGAAGCCCCGCGCGGTGTGGGCCGCCCCAAGCTCGGCGTGGTCGCGCGCGAAGTCACCCTGCTGCCGCGCCACTGGGATTGGCTCAACCGCCAGCCCGGCGGCGCCTCGGTCGCACTGCGGCGGCTGGTCCAGGAAGCGAGCCGCGTCAACGCCGACCGCGACGCCGTGCGCGCATCGCGCGAAGCCGCCTACCGCTTCATGACCGCGATCGCCGGCGCCCTGCCCGGCTTCGAGGAAGCCACGCGCGCGCTGTTCGCGGGCGAACGCGAGCGCTTCGAGGCGCTGATCGGCTCCTGGCCCGCGGACCTGCGCATCCACCTTCAAAAATTATCTGCCGCCGGCTGGAGCACCACCGCATGAGAGCAAGCCCTGAAAACGCAGCCACCGGCCAGAGCGGCCTGCACGGAACGCCGGTGGCGCCCGTGGGCGCGCCGCGCGCGCTGTGGAAGACCTTCCTTTTCTTCCTCGCGCCGATGCTGCTCAGCAACATCCTGCAGTCGATGTCGGGCACCATCAACAACATCTACATCGGCCAGATGATCGGTGTCGGCGCGCTGGCGGCCGTGTCGAGCTTCTTTCCGGTGATGTTCTTCTTCATCGCCTTCGTCATCGGCCTGGGCGCCGGCGCCTCGGTGCTGATCGGCCAGGCCTGGGGCGCGCGCGATGCCGCCAAGGCCAAGGCCATCGCGGGCACGGCGCTGTCGGTGGGCATCCTGCTCGGGCTGGCGGTGGCCGTGTTCGGCGGCGCCTTCACGACGCCGCTCTTGTCCTTCCTGGGCACGCCGCCCGACGTGCTGGCCGACTCCACGCGCTATGCGCGCATCATGCTGATCGCGATGCCGGGGCTGTTCGTGTTCCTGCTTTCCACCGCGATGCTGCGCGGCGTCGGCGACACGGTCACGCCGCTGCTCACGCTGCTGATCTCCACCGGAACCGGCCTGGTCGTCACGCCCGCACTGATCCGCGGCTGGGGCGGCCTGCCGCAGCTGGGCGTTGCGAGCGCGGCCTGGGCCTCGGTGCTGGCCTTCGTGCTTGCCACGCTGTGGCTGGGCTGGCGCCTGCGCCGCCGCGGCAGCCCGCTGGCGCCCGATGCGGAGTTCATCCGCCACCTGCGCATCGACCCCAAGCTGCTGAAGGCCGTGCTGAAGGTGGGCATACCCACAGGCGTGCAGATGATCGTGGTGGCGCTGGCCGAGGTGGCGCTGCTCTCGCTGGTCAACAGCTATGGCTCCAGCGCCACCGCGGCCTACGGCGCGGTGAACCAGGTGGTGGCCTACGTGCAGTTCCCGGCCATCTCGATCGCCATCACGGCGTCCATTCTTGGCGCGCAGGCCATCGGCGCGGGCCGCGCCGACCGGCTGGGCGCCATCGCCAAGACCGCGCTGCTGATGAACCTGGTGCTCACGGGCGGCCTGGTGCTGCTGGGCTACCTGTTCTCGCGCCACCTCATGGGCTTCTTCATCACCAGCGCGCCGGTGATCGAGATCGCGCAGACGCTCTTGCACATCATGCTGTGGAGCCTGGTGATCTTCGGCATGGCCTCGGCCATCTCGGGGATCATGCGCGCCAGCGGCTCGGTGCTGGTGCCCACGGCCATCTCGATCCTGTGCCTGATCGGCATCGAGGTGCCCGTGGCCTGGTTCATGAGCCACCGCATCGGGCTCAACGGCATCTGGTGGGCCTACCCCGTGACCTTTGGCGCGATGCTGCTGCTGCAGACGGCCTACTACCGGCTGGTGTGGCGCAAGAAGGCGATCCGCCGGCTGGTGTAGGGCCGCAGGGCCGGCGCTTGCTCACTCGCCGTCGAAGGCTTTCTGCGCCGCGGCGAGGTCGAGCTTGATCATCTTCATCATCGCCCGCATTGCGCGCGCGGCCTTGGCCGAATCCTTGTCCTGGAACAGCCGGATCATGGCCATGGGCACGACCTGCCACGACACGCCGTAGCGGTCGGTGAGCCAGCCGCACTGCACCGGCTGGCCGCCGCCCTCGAGCAGCCTGTCCCAGTAGTGGTCCACTTCGGCCTGTGTCTCGCACTGCACGAGCATCGAGATGGCCGGTGTGAACTTGTACTCCGGCCCGCCGTTGAGCACCATGAACGACTGCCCGTCGAGCTCGAAGGTGGCGGTCAGCAACGAACCCTTGAGGCTCGGATTGGTGTCGCCCCAGAACAACCGGTCCGTGACGCGCGAGTTCGGAAAGATCGAACTGTAGAACTTGAGCGCGTCTTCGCCGTTGCCGTCGAACCAGAGGCAGGGAATGATCTTCTGCATGGGAATCTCCTGGGTCTTTGATAATGAACCTGAAGGTTCAGTATCGAGGCGATGCGAGGTGCTTGTCAACCCTTCGGGCTCGCCGGCAGTACGACGCGGAATCCCACGCCCTGGTTCAAAAGGCCCTCGGTCACTTCCACCCTGCCCCCCATGCGGCCGGCAGCCTGCCTGACGATGGCAAGGCCCAGGCCCGAACCGCTCGCTTCGTGTCCCGATCCGCGATAGAAGCGCTCGAACACCTGCTCATGCTCGGCCGCAGGAATACCGGGACCGTCGTCGGCCACCGTGAGCACCAAGCCTGCCGGGTCTTCGGTGCGAAGCGTCACGGTCACGTGCGCACCGCCGTGCACATACTGGACCGCGTTGTTGAGCAGGTTCTCCAATATCGACTGGAACGCCGGCACGTCGATGGGCGCGTTCAGGCTGTCCGGCGCATCGAATGTCAGCTCGACGCCCCGCGCCATGGCCCGCGGCGCCGCCTGTGCGAGGACCTCGCGGGCCAGCTGCGCAACGTCGACGCGTTTCGGCACCGCGGGCTGGGCATCGTCCAGCAGCGCAAGATCGAGCAGCTGCTGTGTCAGGTGCGAGGCCCGTGCGATCGCCTGCTCCAGATGAGCCTGGGCACGGCCGCGGCTCTCGCTGCTGTCCGCGCCCGCCAGCGCATGCGCCTGAGCCGCAATGACCGCCATCGGCGTTCGCAGTTCATGTGCGGCGTCGTGCACGAACGCGCGCTCGCGCGCCACCTTGTCGCGCAGCTGCTGCAGCATGCGTTCGATTGCGGATGTCAGCGGCCTGAGTTCCGCATAGGGCGGATCGACGCCCAGCGGCGAAAGATCGGATGCCTTTCGATGCCCGATGCCGTCGGCCAGGCGGCGCAATGGCCGCAATCCGTGCTTCACCGCAAACCAGACCGGCAGCAGCACGATGGGAAAGGCGAGCAGCAGATAGGGCAGCACGCTGCGCGTGTTGTTGGGCAGCACCTTGACGAAGGTGCGCTCAGGCTCTGCAATGCGCAGCGACCAGCGCGGCGTTTCGTCCTGGTACACCCAGTACGGCTCGCCATCGATGTGCTGCGTTGCCACCTTTCGCAAGGGCCCGGCCAGGATCTCGCTGCGCAGTTCCGGCGACGAATGAATCAGCTTTCCGCCGCGTTCCGACAGCTGGAACCGGAGCGTCCCCGCCGGGTTGCCGCTGATCCGCATGCTCTTGTAGATCGTTTCGGCCGAGGCGATCACGGCGCGCGCGCGCGCTTCGTCATCGAGCTGCGAGATCGCCTGCGTCAACGACCTGCCGAGCCGGCTCAACCCCTGGTCGACGGTCAACGACTGCCGGAAGTTGATATACATGTACGCCTGCAATGCCAGCAGCACGAAGACGAAGGCCAGCAGCACCGCAAGAAACACACGCTGCACGAGCGAGGGGCGCCACAGCCTGCTCATGGCACGAGCATGTAGCCCACGCCGCGCACGGTGTGCACCATGGCACCGCCGATCTTGCGCCGCAGGTTGGACACATGCACCTCCACCGCGGCGAAATCCACCGGCTCGCCCAGGGGCTCCAGCTTTTGCGCGAGCACGCCCTTGGCAACCACTGCGCCCGGCTCGCGCGCCAGCTCGAGCAGCAGCCGGAACTCGCGCGGCGACAGTTCCAGCGGCTCGCCGTTCAGCGACGCCACGTGCCGGCGCGGTTCGATGGACAGCGTGCCCAGGGTCCATACCTCGCTGGCCTGCCGCGCCGAGCGGCGCAGCACGGCGCGAATGCGCGAAATCAGCTCGGCGGTGGCGAAGGGCTTGATCACGAAATCGTCCGCGCCTCCGTCGAGCCCGGCCAGCCTGTCTTCCACCGCCGAACGGGCGGTGATCACGATGACGGGGAGGCTGCTGCCCCCGCGCCGCCAGCGTGCGAGCAGCTCAAGGCCATTGCCGTCGGGCAGCGACAGGTCGAGCAGCACGCAGTCGAATGCGCTCCCGTCCAGTTCGCGTGGCGCATCCGCCGCCCGCCGGCGCCATTCGCTGCTCAGGCCGTCGACCTTGAGCGCGGCCTGCAGGGCGCGGCCAAGTTCAAGGTCGTCTTCGATCAGCAGGATGTGCACCCGGCCATTGTGCGCGAGCGAACCTTTGGCAAAGCCAAAGGTTGCGGCCCGCAGAATCCAGGCGCGGACAAGGCCGCACGCCAGAACATTCACGAGGGACCCCAAAGCATGAGAAACACCAGGACCCCCAGCGGTTGGTACGCCGCTCTTGCAGCCATGTGCAGCGCCGCGGCACTGCTTGCCGGCTGCGCCACCGGCCCCACGCACCCCGCGCTGGTGTCGGCGCGGCAGGACAACACGCTCCCGCCGCTCGTGCCGATGCGGCGTTTCGTGGCGAACATCGATGCGGTCAACGGCCACGTTCTCTCGCCCGATGGACAACAGCTTGCATGGGTGCAGGCGGTCGGCACCGATGTGGGACTTGGCGTGCGCAAGACCTCCGATGCGGCCGAGGTCAAAAGCCCCAGCACCCGCACCTTTGCGACCGGCACGCTCGCGCGGCCCTTCGTGTCCGGGCCAACCTACATGTGGCTGCCCGACAGCCGCCACCTGGCCTACCTCAAAGACTTCACAGGCGACGAGAACACGCAGATCTTCGTGCTCGACACCGAGGCTCCGGGCGCCAGGCCCTGGGCCGTCACGCCCTGGCCGGGCGTGCGCTCGGCCATGCTGGGATGGGGCGCGCCGGGCAGCGCCAGCTTCCTGTTCGCGAACAATCAGCGGGACCGCTCCAGCATGGATCTTTTCGAAGGCGATGCCCGCACGCGCACCGTGCGCGAAATTGCGCGCAGCGAGCCCGACAGCCGCGTGCTGGCCTGGTTCATCGACACCCGGCGCGAACTCGCGGGCCGCATGCGGCAGCTCGGAAGCGCGGACGGCTCCGACCGGCTTCTGGAACTGCGCCAACCCGACGGCAGCTGGCGCGCCTTCCGGACGGTGAAGGCATTCGATTCCTTTTGGCCGCAGCGCATCGACCTCGGCGCGGGGCGGCTCTGGGCATTGACGAATGTGGGGCGCGACAAGCTTGCGCTGGTCGAGGTCGATCTTGCCAACGGCACGGAGAAGCTGCTCGCGGAAGATGCCGAGGTCGACCTTGACTACGGCGTGTTCCCGCCGCAGCAGGGAGCGCCGCTGGCGTATGTTTCCGAACCCGGCCGTCCCCGCATCTCCTACCTCGACACCGCACTGGCCAGCGAAGTGGCCGGCGCCGTGAAGACGGCCCGGGAGCGCGGCTGGCTGGAGGCCGAACCCGTCATCACGCGGCCCGCGAGCATGGCCAACGACGTGCGCCGCATCGTGCTGCGCTCGACCACCGAGAACGAACGCGTCGAACTGCTGCTGGACCGCACGAGCGGCCAGCTCACGCGCCTCACGCCGCCGCGCGAGCCGACGGCCGACCTCTTCTCGCCCATGGAACCCTTCTCCTTCAAGGCATCGGATGGTCTCATCGTGCATGGCTATCTCGTGCGGCCGCTCGGGGTAAAAGGGCCCGCGCCGCTGGTGGTCGACATCCACGGCGGCCCCTGGAGCCGCGACTCATGGCAATCTGCCGGCTTTACACCCACGCAGATGCTGGCGAACCGAGGCTATGCCGTGCTCAACGTGAACTACCGCGGCTCCGGCGGCTACGGGCGCGCCTTCATGATGGCGGGCGCGCGCGAAACCAGCGGCCGGCTTCAGCGCGACATTGCCGAGGCCGTGCAATGGGCCATCGACCAGGGCGTGGCCGACCCCAAGCGCATGGCCGTGCTCGGCGGCAGCTTCGGCGGGTTCTCGGTGCTCGCCCAATTGATCCAGAAGCCGCACGACTACCGGTGCGGCATCGACGTGGTGGGCGTCGCCAACTGGCCCCGCGTGATCGAGAACTGGCCGCCCTTCTGGCGCAACCGCCACTACTTCGCACTCTTCTACGGCGACGTGAACAAACCGGAGGAACGCGCACGCATGCTGCAGGACTCGCCCATCTCGCAGATCGACCGCATCACCGCGCCGTTGCTGGTGATTCATGGTGCCAACGACGTACGCGTGCTGCGGCAGGACTCGGACGACGTGGTGGCCACGCTCCAGAAGCTCGGCCGGCCGGTCGAGTACATGAGCTTTCCCGACGAGGGGCACAGCGTGCGCAAGTGGCGCAACCGGCTCGCGCAATGGCGAAAGATCGAGGACACCCTGGCGGTGTGCCTTGGCGGGCGCAGCAACGGGTTCGACTTCTACGAACTGATGCCCCGGCAATAGTCCTCGTGGCGCCGGGGCGCGGCGCGGCCCTTTTTTCAGCCGCCGCTGCCGTGGTCCTTCGCCGCCCCGCCGCCGATCATCAGCCAGGCGCTCAAGGCACTGAGCACGGCCAGGCCCGCGCTCAGCAGCATCACCCAGCGAAAGCCCGCGACGAAGGATTCGGCCACGGCCTTCTTCAGGGCCGCGGCGGTGGCCGCATCGACGCCCGGCGGCAGCGCGGCGCCGGCCAGCTTGCTGCGCTCGCCTTCGAGAAATGCCGTCGCCTCGGGCGATGCGCCGATGCCGCGCAGGTTGTCAACCAGCGCGCCGTCGAAAGCCCAGGCCATGATCACGCCGAACACCGCAATGGCCAGCACCGCGGCCGCACGCGACACCGCGTTGTTGACGCCCGAGGCCACGCCGGCCTGCTCCGGCCCCACCGCGTTCATCACGGTGGTGGTGAGCGGCGCCACGGTCACGGTCATGCCGAAGCCCAGCACCACCACCGCGGGAAAGAAGCCGCGCCAGTAGCTCGCTTCCACGCCGGGCACCGCGAACAGTGCGAAGCCCGCCGCGGCAATCGCGGGGCCGATCACCAGCGGCAGCCGCGGGCCGAAGCGGTCGACCAGCTGCCCGGCCCAGCCCGAGAGCGCGAACATGATGAGGATGAAAGGCAGCAGCGCCGCACCCGCTACCGTGGCCGAGTAGCCCTGCACCTGGATCAGGTTGAGCGGAAAGAAATACAGCCCGCCGCCGAGCGCCGCATACAGCAGCAGGGTCAGCAGGTTGGCGCCGCTGAAGTTGCCGATGCGCAGCAGCGCGAGCGGCAGCATCGGCGTGCGCGCACGGCGCTCCACGGCAATGAAGCCCGCGCTGGCGGCGATGCCGATGCCCAGCGCCGCCAGCACCGCGGGCGAACGCCAGTGCTGCGTGGGCGCCTCGATGAACGCATAGACGATGCCGCCGAGGCCGGCCGTGGCCAGCAGCGCACCCATGAGATCGAGCCCGCCGCTGGCCGACGAGCCGCGGCTCTCGGGCACGTGGCGCCATGCGATCCACAGCACCAGCAGCGCCATCGGCACGTTGATGAGGAAGGCCCAGGCCCACGAGAAGTGATCGACCAGGAAGCCGCCGAGCACCGGCCCCGCGGCCGCCGTGATGCCGCTGAAGCCCGACCAGACGCCGATGGCCTTGCCGCGCTCCTTCTCGGGAAATGCGGCGCTGATGAGCGCGAGGCTGCCGGGCACCAGCAAGGCCGCGCCGATGCCCTGCACCGCGCGCGCGGCAATCAGCTGCTGCACGCTGCCCGAGAGCCCGCAGGCCACGGAAGCAAGGGCGAAGATGCCCACGCCGATCGCAAAGATGCGGCGCCGCCCGAAGTGGTCGCCGAGCGCGCCGCCCACCAGCAGCAGCGCCGCCAGCAGCAAGGCATAGGACTCGACCACCCACTGCGCCTGGAACGCCGTGGCCCGCAAATCGGCCTGGATGGCCGGCAGCGCCACGTTGACCACCGTGCCGTCGATGAAGGCCATGCTCGACCCCACGATGGCCGCGGCCAGCACCCAGGGCTTGGACGCGTCGGGACAGGCGCCCTCCTGCGTCTTGGCGCCATGCAGGATCAATGCGTTGTCGCAGGGTGCCTTGCCGATCTGTGCCATGGTGAGAGCTCCGATCTATCTGGAAGCAGATGCCTGTCTTGCTCCTTCCCCCTCCGGGGGAAGGTCGGGATGGGGGCTGCTCGCAACTGGACGCCACGCATCGATGAGCGCCGTCGTGCCCCCACCCCGGCCCTCCCCCGGAAGGGGAGGGAGAAAGAGAATCAGGCCGCACATAAGGTCGCGGACGGATTCGCCCGCGCCGCATTCACGCTGCGCGCAATGGCCGCGGCTGCCGCGGCGGTGATGCGCTGCGCGCCCTGCGCCACCGCATCGATGCCGCCTGCGACCGCTTCACCCGCGTCCAGCTGGCACACCACGGTGCGCGGCTCGTCGGAGCGCCGCAGCGTCCAGTTGAAGCCTGCATCCACGCGCCCGCCATCGACCGCGTCGAACCGCCGCACCTGCACAGCGATGCGCCACACGGGCTGCGCGGACGGGCGGCCGCCCTTGGTGACATCGAGCGCACCGAGCCGCGCCGCGATGCCGCTGGCCAGCGCGTCCTGCAGCTCGTTCTCGAACGATGCGGCCCAGCGGTGCTGCTCGAGCACGTCGACCTGCACGCTGCCGCCCGGCCGGCCCACCACCATCTGCGGCCGCGCGAGCCGCTCGGGCACCGCCACCGGCGCCAGCTCGATGTAGAGCGGCGCCGCGGTGCCGAGGGTCGACGGGGCCGCCTCCGCGGCCGGCACTGCGCTGGCGAGCGTGTAGTAGCTGTCGGGCTTGCTCGCGCAGCCTGCGAGGACCATCAGCGCCGCGACGGCAGCAAGCGAAAGCAGATTCTTCTTGTTCTTCATTTCTTGTCGTCCGGTTTGCCGCGCAGGAGCGACTCGGGATGCCGCTCGAGGTAGTCGGTCAGCACGCGCACCGAGCCCGCGGCGCGCGTGAGTTCGCGCAGCGTCTGGCGCATGTCCTGCTGCAGCGGAGAGTCGTCGGCCAGCGTGCGCTCGGCGCTGTTGACGGTCTTGCGCACATCCTTCATGGCGGCGGCCAGTTCGGGCGTCAGGTCGGTGTTGATGCGGTTCACCGCCTGCTCGGTGCTGGCCAGCGTCTTGTTGAGCGAGGCCAGCGTGGTGCGCAGGTCGGCCGCGATCTGCTCGTAGGGCACCTTGTTGAGCTTGCTTGCGATCTCCTGCACCTGCGACTGGATCTCGTCCAGGCTGTTGGCGATGGTGGGCAGCTCGATCGGGTTCTTCGTCACGTCGATGCGGGCCGGCGGCGCCTTGGGAAAGAAGTCGAGCGCCACGTACACCTGCCCGGTCAGCAGGTTGCCGTTGCGCAGCTGCGCGCGCAGCCCCTTCTCGGCCAGGAAGCGCAGCCGCTCCTGCTGGGTGGCGCGCGACTCCACGCCGCTCTCGCCCGCGCGGCGGCGCAGCCGGTCCGGATAGACCTGCACCAGCACCGGCATGCGGAACTCGCGCTCGGCGCGGTCGAACTCCACGCCGATCGACTTGACCTCGCCGATCACCACGCCGCGGAAATCGACCGGCGCCCCCGGCGTGAGGCCGCGCAGCGACTGGTTGAAGTACATCAGCAGCGTCTGCGGCGGGCCGTCGGGCTCCTTCATGGCAGCGGTTTCGTCCTGCGCCAGCGTGAAGGCCGTGTTCTCCTTGGCCAGCGGGCCCATGGCGTCGTCGGGCGCCTGGAAGGCGATGCCGCCGAGCAGGATGGTGGCGAGCGACTGCGTGCGCAGCGTGAAGCCGCTGGCGCTGAGCTGCGCGTCGATGCCGCTGGCCTGCCAGAAGCGCGTGTTGACGCCCACGAACTTGTCGTAGGGCGCATTGACGAAGATGCGCAGCGTCACGCCGCGGCCGTCGCCGTCGAGCTCGTAGGCCGCCACCTGGCCCACCTTGATGCGCCGGAAATACACCGGCGAGCCCACGTCGAGCGAGCCCACGTCGGTGGCGCGCAGCAGGAACTGCTGGCCCGAGGCATCGCGCGTGACGATCGGCGGCACCTCCAGCCCCTTGAACTCGCTCGCGGTCTCGTTCGACACGCCCGCGTCGGCGCCGATGTAGGCGCCCGACAGCAAGGTGCCCAGGCCCGAGATGCCCGAGGTGTCGAGCCGCGGCCGCACCACCCAGAAGCGCGAATCCTCGGCGGTGAAGCTCTCGGCCTCCTTGCTGAGCTGCACGGTCACGCGCACATGCGAGCGGTCGCGCGCGAGCTTCAGGCTCTGCACCGTGCCGATCTGCACGTCCTTGTACTTGACGGCCGTCTTGTTGGCCTCCAGGCCCTCGGCCGTGTTGAAGGTGAGCACGATCTCGGGCCCGCGCTGCATCAGGATCCGGACCACCAGCATCACGCCGACCAGCGCGGCAACGATGGGGATCAGCCAGATCAGCGAGGGCAGCCATTCGCGCCGGCGCACCACGCGCGGCGCAGGAAGCCCGGGCGGGGGGGATGGATCGTTGGGGGGTCTGGCTTCGTCGTCGCTCATGCTGGCTTGTGTTCCCTGTTGTCGCGTGCCGGTTCCCGGCGTTCCCGTTCGGCTTCCTGCTGCTGCTCCTGCCGGCTGTCCCAGTTGAGCCTGGGGTCGAAGCTCAGCGAGGCCAGCATCGTCAGCACCACCACCGATCCGAAGGCCGCAATGCCCACGCCCGCGTTGATGACCGCAAAGCCCTGGATCTGCACCAGGCCGGTGAGCAGCGACACCACGAACACGTCGAGCATCGACCAGCGGCCGATGATCTCGATGATGTGATAGAGCCTGGCCCGCTCGGGCCGGCGCCAGCTGCTGCCGCGCTGCGCCAGCAAGGCCAGCAGGATCAGCACCGTGAGCTTGAACAGCGGCACCAGGAAGCTCGCAATGAAGATGATGGCCGCGAGCCCGTAGGCGCCCGACACCCAGAAGTAGATGACGCCGCTCAGGATGGTGTCGTACTGCGCGCCGAAGAGCGTGCGCGTGATCATCACCGGCAGCAGGTTGGCCGGGATGTACATGATGCACGCCGCAATGAGGAAGGCCCAGGTGCGGTTCAGGCTGTAGGGCTTGCGCGTGTGCAGGTGCGTGCCGCAGCGCCCGCAGGGCTCGCCCTCGGCAGCGCCGCGCCAGACGGCATCGCAATGCGGGCAGGCCAGGAGGCCCAGCGCGCTGGCCGTGGCCACCGGCGCTTCGGCGTCGTCCGGCGCCTGGAATTCGCCTGCGCTCACGCGGCCTCCCTGCCGGGCTCGCCGGATTCGCCGGGCGGGCGAAAGGTCATTTCCCAGAAGGCATTGGGGTTGAACGAGAGCACCGCGGTGAGCAGCACCGTGAGCGCCATGAAAGCCCACAGCGCCGGCCCCGCCACCACGCTCGCCATGCTCGAGAGCTTGACGATCGCCACCAGCACGCCGAGCAGGAACACCTCGATCATTCCCCAGGGCCGCAGCATCTGCATCGCGCGCACCAGGATCGCAAAGCCGGCCGGGCGGCGCTCGCGGCTGAGCGGCACCAGCAGGTACGCCAGGATGCACAGCTGCATCAGCGGAAAGAGCAGCGTCGTCGCCAGCACCAAGAGCGCCACCACCGACATGCCTTCGCGGCTCAGCACCAGCACGGCGCCGGCCAGCGTGGTCTGGCTGCGCAGGCCCTGCAGCTCGATCTCGACGATCGGGAACAGGTTGGCAATGGCGAACATGATCAGCGAGGCCACCGTCAACGGCAGGATGCGGCGCTGCTGGTCGCCCGCGTGGCGATAGAGCTCGGTGCCGCAGCGGGCGCAGCGCGACACCTCGCGCGGCTTCAGGGGCGCGCGGCTGAAGACCGCATCGCAGCCCGGGCAAACCACGGTTCCAGGTACTTCCGTCATAGGGGCGTACCCTAACCTATTCAGCCGCCCTGCCCTGTGGTCTTCAGCCGCAGGCTGCTGAAGACCGCCGCCAGGCCCGCGCAGCAGGCCGCCAGCACCAGCGCCACCACCGGCCCGCGGCCGCCGTGCGGGGTCCAGATGCTGAACACGCCGGCCAGCACCACCGCGCCCAGCGTCTGCCCCGTGAGCCGCGCCGTGCCCAGCATGCCGCTGGCCGCACCGCTGCGGTGCGCCGGCGGCGAGGTCACGATGGTGTGGTTGTTCGGCGACTGGAACAGGCCGAAGCCCAGCCCGCACAGCGCCATGCGCCAGGCGATGTCGGCATTGCCCGGATGCGCCGGCAGCGCCGCCAGCAACGCCAGGCCGATGGCGAGCAGGCCGAGGCCAATGCCGCCCAGCAGCCCGTCCGGATAGCGCCCGATCAGCCGGCCCGCGATGGGCGCCATGGCCACGATGGCCAGCGGCCAGGCGGTGATGAGCAGCCCGGCCTCGATGTGGCTGCGGCCGTACACCTCCAGCAGCAGGAACGGCAGCGCAATGTAGGCCAGCATCTGCGCGCAGAAGGCCGCCACCGACGTGCCCATGGAAAGCGCGAACACCGGAATGCGCAGCAGGTCGATCGGGAACAGCGGCACCGCCAGCCTGCGCTGGCGCCGCAGATAGACGAAGCCCACCGCCACGCCGGCCAGCAGGATGGCCCAGGCCGAGGCCTGCGCGCCGCCGGGCACGCCGCCCTCGCGCACGCCCAGCCGGTCGACGCCCAGGAACACCAGCGAGAACATCAGCACGTTGAGCGCCACGTCGATCGGCGAGAAGCGCAGGCCCGCCGCCGGCGCCACGCGGTTGAACGGCAGCGCCTTGAGGCCCAGCGCCAGCGTGATGGCGCCCAGCGGCACGTTGATGGCAAACAGCCACGGCCACGAAGCCACCGAGAGAATGGCGGCCGCCACCGAGGGCCCGGCCACCGAGGACGTGGCCACCACCATCGAGTTGATCGCCATGCCGCGCCCCAGCAGCGCCGACGGAAAGGTCAGCCGCACCAGCGCCGCGTTCACGCTCATGATGCCGGCCGCGCCCAGGCCCTGGAAGGTGCGCGCGGCAATCAGCGTGGCCAGCGAATCGGCAAAGGTGGCGCCGATCGAGGACACCGTGAACACGGCCATGCCCACCAGGTAGACGCGCCGGTAGCCGACCAGGTCGCCGAGCGATGCCAGCGGCAGCAGCATCACCAGCGTGGCGATCTGGTAGGCGTTGACCACCCAGATCGCATGCGAGGGGCTGGCCTGCAGTTCGCGCGCAATGCCCGGCAGCGCCAGGTTGACGATGGTGCCGTCGAGCACCGCCACCATGATGCCGAGGATGATCACCAGCATTGCGCGCTGGCGCGCCGGCGGGTCCAGCCCGTCGGC
Organism: Variovorax paradoxus NBRC 15149; assembly: GCF_001591365.1. GTDB lineage: Bacteria > Pseudomonadota > Gammaproteobacteria > Burkholderiales > Burkholderiaceae_C > Variovorax > Variovorax paradoxus. The sequence goes on along the minus strand of NZ_BCUT01000007.1, from coordinate 682,332 downwards.
GTCCTGCGCAGCGTCGCTCTCGACCGCCGCCGCGGCTTGCATGTGCGCTGCGCCGCTCACGCCTCTTGCGTCCTGCGCGTGGGTTCGGAACGCACGCTGCCCAGCGTGAGCCAGGTCAGCACCAGCGCGATCAGCGCGCCGCCGGCCATGCCGGCCACCATCGGCAGCGGGCGGCCGTCGGTGAAGAGGCCTACCACCGCCATGGCCAGTGCGCCGGTCAGCATCTGCAGCGTGCCGAGCAGCGCCGAGGCCGTGCCCGCGATGGCGCCGTGCATTTCCAGCGCCAGCACGCCGGTGGTCGGGATCACCAGGCCCATGAAGCCGGAGGCGATGAAGTACAGCACGATCAGCACCCAGAGGCTGTCGCCGCCCGCGGCAAAGTACGTGAACATCGCCAGCATCGCCATGCCCGAGGCCACCACGCCAAATTTGACGAGGCCCACCAGCCCGAAGCGCTCGCCCAGCGAACCGGTGAACTGCGAGGCGCCGATGAAGGCCGCCGCGTTCACGCCGAAGGCCACGCTGTAGAGCGCGGGCGACAGGCCGTAGTGGTCGATCATCACGAACGACGAATTCGCCAGGTAGGTGAAGAAGCCCGCCATCGCAAAGCCGCCGATGAACACCAGCCCGAGGTAATGCCAGTCGCGCAGCAGCACCCCGTAGGCCGACAGGGCGCTGCCGAGGCTGCTCTCGACGCGCTCCGAGGCCGGCCGCGTTTCGCGCAGCTGCGTGACCATCATCGCAAGGCCCGCCACCGCGGCAAGGGTCACGGCCCAGAACACGCCGCGCCAGCCCGCCACCGCAATCACCGCGCTGCCCGCGAGCGGCGCGAGGATCGGCGACACGCTGAACACCAGGATCAGCAGCGACATGAGGCGCGCGGCATCGGTGCCGGTGTGCAGGTCGCGCACCACCGCGCGCGGAATCGCCATGCCGGCCGCCGCGCCCAGGCCCTGCACGAAGCGCAGCGCGATCAGCGTGTGGATGTCGGTGGCCAGCGCGCAGCCCACGCTCGCCAGCGCGAACAGCACCAGCCCGGCGTACAGCGGCGGCTTGCGCCCGACCATGTCCGAGACCGGCCCGTACAGCAGCTGGCCCGCACCCAGCGAAAGAAAGAACGCCGTGAGGCTCATCTGCACCGCGCCGATGTCGGCGCGCAGCGCCTGGCCGATGGCCGGCAGCGCCGGCAGGTACATGTCGATGGCGAAGGGCCCGATGGCCGAGAGCAGGCCCAGCAGCAGGGCCATCTTGAAAAAAGGAGACGAAGAACGCATTGGAGCGATTGTCGCCAAGCGCGGCATCCGGTGCAGGCGTGGGGTCGCCGCGTCGCTGTTGCTAATTCTGCGCAAAGAGTACGACCTTCGTATTCACGCCATGCGCATGCACGATTTTCGACATACGCAAGGAGGCAAACGCCCGCTACGCTATCGCCTTTCCGGCCGGTTTTGCACAACGAATCACAACATCGCATCCAGGAGAAGCACCCCATGGCCCTCGCCCGAACGATCCATGCCGACCTCTTTCGCGTCTTCCTTCTGACCCTGGTGTCGCTCTTCGCCATTCCGGCGGCGACGCTGGTCTTCACGGAGTACGCGCTGCGCACGGAGGACGCCGAATTCCTGCAGGCGATCGAGAAGCGCATCGCCTCCGACACCAGCCTGTCCGCCGGCAACAAGGCGCAGGCCACCGAGTTCTACCGCAGCCATCCGCTCTCCAAGGCCTGCAGCGCGACCGCGCCCCAAGACAAGAACTACCACGACAAGGTGTGCAGCCCCTACTCGATGCACTGGCAGTTCCACTGGGCCGACCGCGCTGCCGGCTGGACGCTGGTGCTGGGCGCCGCCCTGCTCGCGGCGGCGCTGGTGCTGGGCGCCTTGGCCTTTGCCAACCGGGGCCTGCGCTATGCGAGCTTCGTGGCGGGCTGGCGGCTCATGACGGTGTCGAGCGCGCTCGAGGTCGCGCTGCAGGGCGCGATGCTGGTGTGGCTGTCGTTCTGGGTCACGGCCTACTTCTGGCACAGCTACTACGTCAAGCTGATCATCATTGCGGGCATCGCGGCCGCGGTGGCCGTGTTCTATGCGATCTACACGCTGTTCAAGAAGCTGCCCTTCGGCAACGAGATCGAAGGCGAAGTGGTGGCCGAGGCCGATGCGCCGCGCCTGTGGGAGCGCATCCGCCAGCTGGCCGCGCGCGTGAAGACCGCGCCGCCCGACCAGATCGTGGCCGGCATCGACACCAACTTCTTCGTCACCGAGGCGCCCTGCGACGTGGGCGGGCGCACGCTGCAAGGCCGCACGCTGTTCGTGAGCATTCCGCTGCTGCGCGTGCTCGACCAGTCCGAGGCCGACGCGGTGCTGGCGCACGAGCTGGCCCACCTGGGCGGCGGCGACACCCGCAGCAGCGCGGCGCTCGGCCCCAAGCTGCTGCAGTTCGACCAGTACACCTGGAAGATGCGCGACGGCGGCCTGAGCATCGTGGCGCACTACCTGCTGCGCCTGTATCGCATGATCTTCGCCTTTGCCCTGGCGCGCGACAGCCGCGAGCGCGAATACAAGGCCGACAGCGTCTCCGCGAGCCTCACGGCGCCCGGCGCCATCGTGCAGTCGCTCATCAAGATCGCGGCCTATGCGAGCTACCGCAACGACGTCGAACGCAAGCTCTTTGCGCAGGACCGCCAGCACGACGGCGCGCTCGGCATCGCGGGCTTCGTGGCTGCCGGCCTGCCGCCCTATGCCAGTTCGGATGCGTTCGTCGAAACCATGAAGACCGCCGACGTGCCGCACCCCTACGACAGCCATCCGCCGCTGCTCGAACGCATGCGCAACGTCGGCCACCATGTGCCCGAAAGCGCCTACGGTGCGATCGTCGCGACCGCGCCCGCGGCCTCGTGGGCCGACGACATCGAAACCGCCGCCGCCATCGAACAGCGGCTGTGGAGCGACTACGAACAGCGCTTCGTGCAGAACCACGAACTGAGCCTCGCCTACCGCTACGAGCCCGCCACCGAGGAGGAGCGCGCCGTGGTGCTGCGCCACTTTCCGCCGGTTGCCTTCGCGCTGAAGAACAGCGAGAGCATCGAGGTGAGCCATGCGGGCCTGCGCCAGAGCGTGGATGGCGGCTCGACCGTCGGCTGGGACGAAGTCAAGGACCTGACCTTCCAGGACAACACCTTCGGCGACCTGCTGGTGGTCACGCACCACGACAAGGGCATGCTCGGCGCGCGCACCACCAAGCTCAAGGTGGGCGGCCTCGGCAAGCAGAAGGAGAATTTCAAGGGCGCGGTCGGGCGCTACTGGCAGCGCCACCAGATCATGCGGGCGCAGCAGCAGCACCAGGCCTCGCCCGAGCCCTGAACGAACCGAAAGGCGCTGCTCAATACAAGGTGGCGCGCTGCCGCGCCGGCAGCTCGCGGTCGTAGCTCTCGCCGTCGAAGGCGGCACCGGTCAGCGCTGACAGGATGGCGCCGGGCGTGGGCACCTCGCGGCGCGAATCCGCCGGCAGCGGCGCCCACAGCTTCGAGCGCTGGATGGCGCGCGCACACTGGAAGAAAACCGATTCCACCCGGATCTCGATCACGCACTGCGGCGGCTTGCCCTCCATTGCGAAGCGGGCCATGAGCCCGGGCTCGGTCGTGATGCGCGCCCTGCCGTTCACGCGCAGGGTCTCGCCCACGCCTGGAATCAGGAACAGCAGCGCCACGCGCGGATCGGCCACGATGTTGCGCAGGCTGTCGATGCGGTTGTTGCCGCGGCGCTCGGGCAGCAGCAGCGTCTTCTCGTCCTGCACCGCCACGAAGCCCGGCGGGTCGCCGCGCGGCGAGGCGTCGAGGCCGCCGGGCCCGGTGGTGGCCAACACCGCAAAAGGAGAAGCAGCAATCAGCGCCTGGTAGCTCGGGTGCAGCCAGGGCACCTCCTTCTTGAGCGAGGCCTCGCCGGCTTCGCCGAACAGCGCTTCGAGCTGCGCGAGGGTGTCGATGGCATGGGTCATGGGATCACTCCTTGTTGCTTGTCCGGCGATGCCGACGGGTTCCTGCCGCAGGCCAGCGCCGCGGCGGCGAGCAGCAGCGCGCAGATGCCGTAGAGCCACGACGATGCCACGACCGGCAGCAGGAGCCCGGCCAGCATCGGCCCGATGCCGGCGCCAACGTCGCGCCACACCGCGCGCGCGGCCAGCGCATGCATGCGCTCGGGCCCCGGGGTGCGGCGCGCCACGATCGGCGGCAGCAATGGCAGCTGCAAGGCGCGCAGCACCACGATCAGTGCCGCGCAGCTCCACAGCCAGCCCAGCCCGAAGCCCGCCAGCGCGATCGCCGTCACGAGCGAAAGGCTCACCAGCAGCCGCTCGGCACCGAAGCGCTCCGCCATGTGGCCGCCGACCGGGCTCAGCAGGATTTCCGCGAGGTAGCGCAGCGCCATCAGCGAGCCGGCCATCACCACCGCGCCGCCCGGCATCAGGTCCTTGCCCAGATAGGACAGGCCGACGATGAAGAGCCCGTCGAGCGTGAGTCCTTCCATGAACGACCAGGTATCGAGGCTGTTGGGCCGCCCGAAGCGGCGCGCGGGCCGGCCGTGCGGGCTGCCGTGCGCCGCCGCAGGCAGGCGCCGCGTGGCCAGCACCGCCACCAGCGAGAACGCCGCAAGAATGCAGAAGATGATGCGCGGCCCGGCCCACAACGCCAGCAGCGCGCCCAGCGGCAACGCGAGCACCGGCCCCATCGCGATGAGTGCGCGCGAACGCCCGCTGCGGCGCGCCGCACCGAGCAGTTCGGCCGTGGCCAGCGACTGCGTCGACAGGTTGAGCGCGGCAAAGCACAACCCCCACACGAGCCGCAGCGGCAGCAGCGCCCAGAAGCCCGAGAGCGTGGCATAGCCGAGTCCGCAGAACGCAGCCGCCACCACCGCGATGGTGCAAGTGAGCCGATCACCGTTGCGCGCATAGAAGCGCGCCACCGCGCCATAGCCCGCAATGCGCACGAGCCGGTTGGCCGCAAGCAGCATGCCGGCCTCCGCCAGCGTCACGCCGAACTGCGCCGCATACATCGGCAGCAGCAGGTAGAGCACCACGTCGGCCGGCAGCGAAAGGCCGAGCGCAATGGCCGCGTGGCGGGAGTTCAGGTCGGTGGCGACAGGAGCTGGAGCGGGCTGTGTGCGAAACATCGAGCCCGCATCGTGCGCCGGCGCAAGGCATGCCGACAAACGACATTAATGCCCGCCATGCGTGAGAAAATTGCACGCATGCCGCTTCGAGAACCGCCCCTCAATGCCGTGCGCGCCTTCGTCGCCGCGGCCCGCCACCAGAGCTTCACGCGCGCGGCGATCGAGCTTCATGTGACGCACAGCGCGGTGAGCCGGCAGATCAAGAGCCTGGAGGAATGCCTGGGCGTCGCGCTGTTCGAGCGCCGCATCCGCCAGGTCGCCCTGACTGCGGAGGGGCAGCAGTTCTTCGCCGAGGCGGGCCCGGCCATCGCGCAGATCCATTCGGCGGCGCGTGCATTGCAGGCGCAAGGGCCGGCCCGTGCCGTGAGGATCAACGTGCGGCCCTCCTTCGCGGTGCGGTGGCTCATTCCGCGGCTGCCCTTGTTCGTCGAGCGCTACCCCGAGATCGAGCCGCAGGTGGTCACGAGCACGGTCATGCCCGAACAGGCCGCGGGCAGCTTCGACATCGCGGTGCGCCGCGGGCTCGAGGGCTGGCCGCCTTCCATCGAGGTGCGCCCCTTCCTCGAGGACGAAGTGCTGGTGGTCGGCGCGCCGGCGCTGTTCAAGGCGCATCCGCTTTCGGACCTGCGCGCGCTGGCCTCGCATGTGCAGCTGTCGGCCCGCACGCGCAAGGAAGACTGGGACGCCTGGAAGAAGCACGTCGGCGCACCGCGCGCCAAGCCGGCGGGGCGGCTGCAGTTCGACCACCTGCACTTCGTGCTGCAGGCCGCCGTCGACGGGCTCGGCATCGCGCTGGCGCCGACCTCGCTGGTGGCCCACGACCTGGCCTCGGGCCGGCTGCAGTCGCCACTGCCCGCGCTGCGCATGCCGCTGAACCGCTACTACTACGGCCTCTCGCCCGACGCCGCGCCGGAAGCCGCGTACGTCGCGCAATGGTTCGAGGAAATGATGGGCCCGCGCTAGAACAGCGAAGCCATTCCGTTCGGCCGCGCGCCTTCGATGTCGAGCATGCGCAGCTTCGTCAGCGCGCCGCCGCCCGCCGAAAAGCCGCCGGGCTTGTTGCCCGCGGCCAGCACGCGGTGGCACGGCACCACGGGCGCGAAGGGGTTGTGGCCCATGGCCTGGCCCACCGCGCGCGACAGGCCCTTGTCGCCGAGTTCGGCCGCGATCTCGCCATAGGTGCGCGTCTGCCCGGGCGGAATGCGCCGTGCAATCGCATAGATGCGCTGGTGGAATTCCGACACATGGCTCATGTCGAGCATGATGTCGCTGAGGTCGTCGTCGGATTCGCCGTTCAGCAGGCCCTGGATGGCCGCGATCGCGCGCCGCGCGCTTTCGGGCGGCTCGGCTTCGCTCAGGTTTGCAAAGCGGCGCTGCATGCGCGCCCGCGTGGCGGCTTCGCCGTTTTCTTCGGGCAACTGCACGCCGACGAGCCCACGCGGTCCCCAGGCCAGCGCGCAGGTGCCGATGGCGGTTTCGAACAAGGCAAAGCCTGGCTCGATGGTTTCGCTGCTGGTGCTGCCCGATGCTGCATTCATCGCGCCATTTTCTGCCAGCCGCTAAGCCTGATCGGGCGGCAGGGTTGGCGGCACCAGGTGCCGCTCCAGCAGCACCGCCACATGCACCGCCTTGCGCTGCGCGCCGTCGCCGATCTGATGGCGGCAGCTGGTGCCGTCGGCCACCACGATGGCGTCGGGCCGCGCGCGGATCGCGGGCAGCAAACTGGCCTCGGCCATCTGCATCGACACGTCGATGTGGCGCGCCTCGTAGCCGAAGCTGCCCGCCATGCCGCAGCAGGAGCTTTCGATCAGCTCGGGCTCGGCGCCGGGAATGAGCCGCAGCACGTCCAGGATCGGGCTGACCGCGCCGAAGGCCTTCTGGTGGCAGTGGCCGTGCAGCAGGATCGGCGCCGTGGCCGGCGTGAGCGCGAGCTTGAAGCGGCCGGCCTTGAGCTCGCGTGCAATGAACTCCTCGAACAGCAAGGCCTGCTTCGCCACGGTTTCGGCTTTCTTGCCGAAGCCCATCACCAGGGTTTCGTCGCGCAGCGTGAGCAGGCACGAAGGCTCGAGCCCGACGATGGGCACGCCGGCCTCGGCCAGCGGCCTGAGCGCGTCGATCAGTGCTTCCGCACGGCGCTTGGCCTCGCTGACCATGCCGCTCGCCAGGAAGGTGCGGCCGCAGCAGTGGTGCCCGCCGCTCTTCTCGACCGTGTGCAGCGTGTAGCCCGCGGCCTTGAGCACACGCGCCGCGGCCAGCGCGTTCTCGCTTTCGAAGGTGCCGTTGAAGGTGTCGACGAAGAGCACCGCCGCGCGGCCGCCGTTCGCCTGCACCGACAGCACGGCCTCGCGGCTGGCGAACATGCCCGGCAGCTCGGCCTTGGCGCGCCAGAAAGTATCGGAGCGCCATTCGGGCAGCGACCGGCGCGCCGAAAAGCCCAGCAGCTTCTCGCCGAGCCAGGCGGCGCCGGGCACGGTGTTGCGCAGGTTCATGAGCCACGGCAGGCGGCTCGCCTTGTGCGCGTAGTCGGGCATGTGGGCCACCAGCTTGTCTTTTAGCGAGTGGCCGTGGCGCTTCTTGTAGTGGTCGAGGAACTCGATCTTCATCTTCGCCATGTCGACGCCGGTCGGGCAATCGCGCTTGCAGCCCTTGCAGCCCACGCACAGGTCCATGGTCTCGTGCATCTCTTCGCCGGTGAAGGCGTCGGCGCCGAGCTGGCCCGACAGCGCGAGCCGCAGCGTGTTGGCGCGTCCGCGCGTCAGGTGCTGCTCGTCGCGCGTCACGCGGTAGCTCGGGCACATGGTGCCGGCGTCGAACTTGCGGCAGTGGCCGTTGTTGTTGCACATTTCCACGGCCTTGGCGAGGCCGCCGGTGCTGTCGCCGCCGGTGCCGGGCGCGGTGGTCTTCTCGGTCACCGGGTCGGCGTTGACGTTCCAGGCCGACCAGTCGAGCACGGGCTTGAGCTCGATACGCCGGTAGGGCCTGGGCGCGGTAGGCGGCGCAAAGCGCAGCAGCGAGGCATCGTCCATGCGCGGCGTATCGACGATCTTGCCGGGGTTGAACAGGTTGGCCGGATCGAGCTCGCGCTTGATGGCGCGGAAGGCCTCGTTGATGGCCGGACCGAACTGCCATTCGATCCACTCGCCGCGGCACAGGCCGTCGCCATGCTCGCCGCTGAAGGCGCCCTTGTACTTGCGCACCAGCGCCGCGGCCTCTTCCGCAATGGCGCGCATCTTGGCGCCGCCGTCGGTGCGCATGTCCAGGATCGGCCGCACGTGCAGCGTGCCGACCGAAGCATGCGCATACCAGGTGCCGCGGCTGCCGTACCTCGCAAACACCTCGGTCAGTGCATCGGTGTATTCGGCCAGGTGCTCGAGCGGCACGGCGCAGTCCTCGATGAAGCTCACCGGCTTGCCGTCGCCCTTCAGGCTCATCATGATGTTGAGGCCGGCCTTGCGCACTTCCCAGAGGTTCTTCTGGCGCGCGTCGTCGGGCATTTCGACCACGCTGCCGGGCAGGCCGAGGTCGCCCATCAGCTCGACCAACTGCCTGAGCCGTGGCAGCAGCGCGGCTTTCTCGGCGCCGGCAAACTCGACCAGCAGGATGGCCGCGGGCTTGCCGATCAGCGCGGTTTCCACCGTGGGCTTGAAGGCCGGGTTGGCAAGGCTCAGCTCGATCATCGTGCGGTCGACCAGCTCCACCGCCGTGGGGCCCAGCTTCACGATGTGCTGCGCCGCATCCATGGCCGCATGGAAGGTCGGAAAGTTCACGATGCCCAGCACCTTGGCGCGCGGCAGCGGCGCGAGCTTGAGCGTGAGGCTCCGGGTGTAGGCCAGCGTGCCCTCGGCGCCGACCAGAAGGTGCGCGAGGTTCACGCTGCCGTCGGCGGTGTAGGGGCGCTCGCTCTGGTTGTCGAAGATGTCGAGGTTGTAGCCCGCGACGCGGCGCAGCACCTTGGGCCAGTGGGCGTGGATCTGCTCGCGGTGCGCCAGCGCAAGCCCGTGCACGAACTTTGCGATGCCCCCCGCGCGGGCGCCCAGCGTGGATTGCGGGCCGAACTCCACCAGCTCGCCGCTCGAGAGCCAGGCGCTCGCACCCAGTACGTTGTGCACCATGTTGCCGTAGGCGATGGAGCGCGAGCCGCAGGAGTTGTTGCCCGCCATGCCGCCCAGCGTGGCCTGCGCGCTGGTCGACACATCGACCGGATACCAGAGGCCGTGCGGCTTGAGCTGCGCATTGAGGTGGTCGAGCACCAGGCCGGGCTCGACGGTGGCGGTGCCCTCCTCCAGGTTCACGTCGAGCACGCGGCGGAAATGCTTGCTGTTGTCGATCACCAGCGCGGCGCCCGTGGTCTGGCCGCACTGGCTGGTGCCGCCGCCGCGCGCGAGCACCGGCACCTTCAGGTCGCGTGCGATGTCGATGGCGGTGGCAATGTCGCGTTCATTCGTCGGCACGAAGGCGCCGACCGGCGTGATCTGGTAGATCGACGCATCGGTGGCATAGCGGCCGCGCGAGCCGTCGTCGAACAGCACCTCGCCCTCGGTCTCGGCGCAGAGCCGCCGTGCGAGCAGCTCGCAGGTGTCGTTGGGCGGAAGAACGGTTCCGGCGGGCTGGATGTGGCTGGCGGGATCGACGCGCATGGTGAAGGTCAGCTCGCTGTGTGGGCCTGGGGATAGATCTGGCCGGTGCGCATCAGCTCCAGCACCGTGTCGCGCTTGCGCATCACGTGGGAGATGAGCACCTTGCGCATGCCGGCGGCATCGCGCGCGGCCAGCGCAACGATCATCTGCTCGTGCTCTTCGACCGCATGCTTCCACTTGGCATCGTTCTGGTTGGTGCGAAAGCGCAGCGACTGCACGCGGGCATTGATGGAGCGGTAGGTGCTGGACAGCACCGGGTTGCCCGCGGCCTCGTTGATGGCGGTGTGGATGCGCGCGTTGAGGCGGTAGTAGCCCGAGAGATCGCGCCGCGCGAAGCAGGCCATCATTTCGTAGTGCAGCGCGCGCACCTCGGCCAGTTCCTCGTCGGTGATGCGCTTGGCCGCGAGCTCGCCCGACATGCCTTCGAGCATGGCCAGCACCTCGAAGGTGTTGAGCACGTCGGCCTCGGTGAGCTTCACCGCCACCGCGCCGCGGTTGGGCAGCAGGTCGACCAGCCCTTCGGCCGCGAGCAGCTTGATGGCCTCGCGCAGCGGCGTGCGCGAGACGCGCAATTGAAGGCACAGCTCGCGCTCGTTGAGCTTGGCGCCGGGCGCGATGTGCCCTTCGACCAGCATCGTGCGCAGGCGCGACGCGACCTGGTCGTGCAGCGCGAGGCGCGAGATTTCGATGATGTCTGCGGTCATTTCTGTTTCCCTTGAATGCATTTTGAATGCAAAAAACCACAGCCGCAATCCCATTAAATAAGGGTAAACCATCATACTTAAATCAGTTTTGAATGCAAAACTGAAAGCGAAAGGACAGTCCCATGCTGCAACTCGACATCCATCCCACCGGTCGCCACTTCCTCCAGATCCCCGGCCCGAGCCCGGTGCCCGACCGCATCCTGCGGGCCATGAGCCTGCCGACCATCGACCACCGCGGACCCGAGTTCGGCACGCTGGGGCTCAAGGTGCTCGGCGGCATCAAGCAGATCTTCAAGACGAAGCATCCGGTCGCGATCTACCCCGCTTCCGGCACCGGTGCCTGGGAGGCCGCGCTCGCCAACACGCTGAGCCCGGGCGACCACGTGCTGATGTACGAGACCGGCCACTTCGCATCGCTGTGGCAGAAGATGGCCACGCGGCTCGGCCTGTCGACCGAATTCCTCGCCTGGTCCGGCAAGGACGAGCAGCTGCCCGCCGCGCCCAGCTGGCGCCGCGGCGTGCAGGCCGACCTCATCGAGGCGCGCCTGCGCAAGGACACCGAAAAGAAGATCAAGGCCGTGTGCGTGGTGCACAACGAAACCTCCACCGGCGTCACTTCCGACATCGCCTCGGTGCGCAAGGCCATCGACGCGGCGGGCCATCCGGCGCTGCTGATGGTCGACAGCATCTCGGGCCTGGCGAGCGCCGATTTCCGGCACGACGAATGGGGCGTGGACGTGACCATCAGCGGCTCGCAGAAGGGCCTGATGCTGCCGCCGGGCATCAGCTTCAACGCGCTCTCGCCGCGGGCGCTCGAAGCCTCGAAAAGCGCGAAGCTGCCGCGCGCCTTCTGGGCCTGGGACGAGATCGTGGAGATGAACAAGGACGGCTACTGGCCCTACACGCCCAACACCAACCTGCTCTACGGCCTGTCGGAATCGCTCGACATGCTGCTGGCCGAAGGGCTGGACAACGTGTTTGCGCGCCACCAGCGCTGGGCCGCCGGCGTGCGCGCGGCGGTCGATGCCTGGGGCCTGCCGATCCAGTGCGCCGACCCGGCCGTGTATTCGCCCGTGCTCACCGGCGTGATCACGCCCGAAGGCGTGGATGCCGATGCGCTGCGCCGGCTCATCCACCAGCGCTTCGACCTTTCCTTGGGCACGGGCCTGGGCAAGCTCAAGGGCCGCATGTTCCGCATGGGCCACCTGGGCGACAGCAACGACCTGACGCTGGTGGCGATGGTCGCGGGCGTCGAGATGGGCATGAAGCTCAGCGGCATCAAGCTCGCGGGCAGCGGCGTGCAGGCCGCCATGGACCATTTCGCGAGCCATGCAGCGGCGCATGCCGGCCTGCAGAAGGCCGCCTAGCTGCGAGCACGCATCGAGCCCGGCACGCATCGGACCCACCACACAACGGAGACAAAGATGATGATGCAGAGACGTTCGCTGATCCAGGCCGCGGGAGCCGCAGCCGCCACGCTGGGCGTACCCCGGCTCTTCGCGCAGGAGTGGCCTTCGGGACCGGTGCGCATCGTGGTGGGCTTTCCGCCCGGCGGCGGCACCGATGCGCTCGCGCGCGTGGTGGCGCAGAAGCTCACGGTGATGTGGAACCAGCAGGTCATCGTCGAGAACAAGGGCGGCGTGGCCGGCGTGCTGGCAGCCGAATACGTGTCGCAGCAGCCCAGCGACGGCAGCACGCTGCTGATGGCGCACATCAACAGCCATGCGCTCGCGCCCAGCCTGCAGCCCAAGCTGCGCTACAGCGTGGAACGCGACTTCGTGCCGATCGTGCTGGTGGGCGTCACGCCCAACCTGCTGATCGCGAGCCCGGCGCAGAAGGCGCTCACGGTGAACGACATCGTGGCCGCCTGCAAGGCCTCGCCCGGCACGGTGAGCTTCGGCTCCGCGGGCGCGGGCTCGGCGCAGCACCTGGCGCTGGAGATGTTCAAGCTGCAGGCCCGGGTCGATGCGCTGCATGTGCCCTACAAGGGCAGCGGCCCGCTGCTGGCCGACCTGATGGGCGGGCAGATCCAGTACAGCTTCGAGACCATGACCGCGGCCACGCCGCATGTGAAGAGCGGCCGCGTGCTGGCCGTGGCGCAAACGCGCACCAAGCGCGCCAAGGGCCACCCAAGCGTGCCGACGATGCAGGAGCAGGGCTTTGCGGGCTTCGAGGCCACCACCTGGTATGGGCTCGCAGGTCCGGGCAAGCTGCCGCCGGCGATTGCCGAGAAGGTGAACCGCGACGTCAATGCCGTGCTCGCGATGCCCGACGTGCAGGAAAAGCTCGACACCTACGGCGCGGAAGATGGCGGCGGGTCGCAGGACAAGTTCAAGCAGTTCATCTCGACTGAGATCACCAAGTGGGCGAAGGTGGTGAAGGACGGCAAGGTTCATGTGGACACTTGACGTGCTGTTGTTCGGGGTGCGCTCCCGCCGACGGGGTACCTTGCTCCGCGAATGTCCCCCGCCTTCGGCTCCTCCTTTATTTCGCTGCGCAAGGCACCCCATCAGCGGGAGCGTGATCAGAGCCGTCGTTGATCAGCGGTACACCAGCAGCGTGCCCTGGTGCACAGGGCATCGGGTGCTCCCCGCAGCGAAATCAAGGAGGAGCCGAAGGCGGGGGACATTCGCGGAGGGGAGTACCCGGTGGCCTGTGCACGCGCCCTGAACAACAGCGCCAAGAACAAGATACAAAAGCAGCGAAGACAATCCAACCCATGACCCCTTCAATGACAGCCCTCGCCAACGCCCTGATCCAGGCCCGCCAAAGCAACCAGACGCTCGATGCCACGCCCTGGCTCAACACGCTGGAGACAGCCGACCAGGCCTATGAAGTGCAGGACGCCGTCGCTTCGGCGCTGGCCTGGTTCGGCGGCCAGACCGTGCCCCGTTATTGGAAATCCGGCGGCGCCTCGCGCAGCGCCACGCTCACGCATGCGCCGCTGCCCCCGGCCGGCGTGCGCACGGGCCCGGCGGATTTCGGCGACATGGCCTTTCACGTACCCGGCATCGAGGCCGAGATCGCGCTGCGCCTCGGGCAGGACGTGACGCCCGCCATGGCCGCGAAGCTCGACCACGGCGATGCCGCTTCGCTCATCGATGCCATGTCCGTCTCGGTGGAAATCGTCGATTCGCGCTGGCAGGACCTGGCCGCCACGCCCGCCCTGCTGCGCCTGGCCGATTCGCAGGTGCACGGCGCGCTCGCCATCGGCGAGTGGCAGCCCTATGCGGCGGTCGACTGGGCTTCGCAGCGCTGCGAAACAAAAGTCGGCAGTGCCGAAACCGTGGTGCGCGAAGGCACCCATCCGCTGGCCGATCCGGCGTGGCTGCTGCCGGCCTGGCTGCGCCACGTCACGCGGCACGGGCAGACCGCACCGGCCGGCACCGTCGTCACCACCGGCTCATGGATCGGCATCGTGCCCTGCCGCCGCGGCGATCAGGTGGCGGTGGAGTTCGCGGGCATCGGCGCGCTGCGCTTGAGCGTGTAGCGCCCTCCTCCCACGCCCGAGTACGCCACCAGGAAGTCGAGCACCGCGCGCACGCGCGCTGGCAGCGTGCCGGCCTTGCCGATGTACACCGCATGGATCGGCTCCACCTCGCCGGGGTTGAATTCCTCGAGCAGCGGCACCAGCCGGCCGGCATCGATGTCGTGCTGGACGTGGTACAGCGACAACCGCGCCACGCCCGCGCCGGCAATGGCCAGCTGGCGCAGGGTTTCGCCGTCGCCCGCGCGCACCGGCCCGGCCACGGGCACCGCAATCATTCGTCCATCCACGCGCAGGGGCCAGTCGGGCGTATTGCGGCGGTAGCTCCAGCCCAGCCGGTTGTGCGCCTCCAGCTCCTGCGGCGTGCGCGGCGTGCCGTACTTCTCAAGATAGCCCGACGAGGCCACGATGGACTGGCTGGTCTCGCCCAGGCGCCGCGCCACCAGGTCGGACGGCGGCAACTGGCCCCAGCGGATCGCGATGTCGGCGCGCTCGTCCATCAGGTCGACGATGCGGTCGGTCAGCGCAATGTCCAGCGTGATCTGCGGATGCAGCTCGAGCAGGCGCGGCACCAGCGGCACCAGCTTGTGGTGCCCGAAGGACACGCTCGCGTTGATGCTCACGCGCCCGCGCGGCGCAGCACCCGCGGCGGCGCAGCGCTCGGCCTCGTCCATGTCGGCCAGCACGCGCGTGCTGCGCTCGTAGAAATGCAGGCCTTCGGGCGTGAGCTGCAGCTTGCGCGTGGAGCGGTACACCAGCTGGATGCCCAGCCGCAGCTCGAGCCGCGCGACGAGCTTGCTCACGGCCGAGGGTGTCATGTCGAGCAGCCGCGCCGCCGCGGAAAACCCGCCGGCTTCGACCACCTGCACGAAGGCTTCCATTTCGCCGGAGCGGTTGACGTCGATGCGCGGCATAGGCGTTTCCTTGTCTGTGACTTCAATTCACAAGTGCGTGTAGCAGCGGCATTCTAGTCATCAAGGCCGGATGCCCGCACAGTACAGGACATCATGCCAATCGCTCTACTCGCCCTTACCGCCGGTGCCTTCGGAATAGGCACCACCGAATTCGTCATCATGGGCCTGCTGATGCAGGTCTCGGCGGATCTGCACGTCTCCATCACGGCCGCCGGCCTGCTGATCTCGGGCTATGCGCTCGGGGTGGCCGTGGGCGCGCCGATCCTGACCATCGCCACCCGCAAGCTGCCGCGCAAGACCGTGCTGCTCGCGCTGATGGCGATCTTCACGCTCGGCAACCTGGCCTGTGCGCTCGCGCCCAGCTACGAGCTGCTGATGGCCGCGCGCGTGGTCACCTCGCTCGCGCACGGCACCTTCTTCGGCGTCGGCTCGGTCGTGGCGACCGGGCTGGTGGCGCCGGAACGGCGCGCCTCGGCCATCGCCATCATGTTCACCGGCCTCACGGCCGCCACGCTGCTGGGCGTGCCGGCCGGTGCCTGGCTCGGGCTGCACTACGGCTGGCGCGCCACCTTCTGGGCGGTAACGCTGATCGGCGTGCTGGCCTTTGCGGTGCTTGCCGTGTTCGTGCCCCGCGTCAAGGGCGAAGCCAGGCCGGCGCCGCTGCGCGAGGAGCTCGCGGTGCTCGCACGGCCGCAGGTGCTGCTCGGCCTGGCGATGACGGTGCTGGGCTTTGCGGGCGTGTTCGTGGTGTTCACCTACATCCAGCCCTTGCTGACGCAGGTCACGGGCCTGTCCGAATCGGCGGTGTCGCCGATCCTGCTGGTGTTCGGCGGCGGCCTGGCCGTGGGCAACATCCTCGGCGGCAGGCTGGCCGACAGGTCGACCATGCCGGCCGTGCTCGGCACGCTGGTGGCGCTGGCCGCGGTGCTCGGTGCGATGCAGTTCACCATCGGAACGCCGTTCACGGCGGTGGTGTTCGTGGGCCTGCTCGGCATCGCTTCGTTTGCCACCGTGGCGCCGATGCAGCTGCGCGTGCTCGAGAAGGCCTCGGGCGCGGGCCAGAACCTGGCGTCGAGCCTCAACATCGCGGCCTTCAACCTGGGCAATGCGCTCGGCGCCTGGGTGGGCGGCGTGGTCATCGACCATGGCCCGGGCCTGCGCGCACTCGGCTGGGTGGCCGCGCTGCTCACGCTCGCCGGGCTGGCGATCGCGCTCTGGAGCCGTGCGCTCGACCGGCGCGAAGGCGGCAATGCCGGGGCGGCCGATTGCGCGTCGGCCCGGGCCTGAACTCTCCATTCTTTTTTTCAACGACCACAAAGACACGACATCATGGAACAACGCTTTCTCGGCCGCTCCGGCTTCAAGGTTCCCGCACTCGGCTTCGGCGCCGGCACTTTCGGCGGACAGGGCCCGCTCTTCAGCGCCTGGGGCAACACCGACGTGGAGGGCGCACGCAGCATCGTCGACCTGGCGCTGGACGCCGGCGTGACGCTGTTCGACACGGCCGACGTGTATTCGAACGGCGCGTCGGAATCGATCCTCGGCGCCGCGCTCAAGGGCCGGCGCGACAAGGCCATCATCTCGACCAAGCTCGCGCTGCGCGCCGGCGACGGGCCGAACGACGTCGGCGCCTCGCGCCACCACCTGATCGCCGCGACCGATGCCGCGCTCAAGCGCCTGGGCACCGACTACATCGACATCCTGCAGCTGCACGCCTTCGACGCGATGACGCCGGTCGAGATGGTGCTCGACACGCTCGACGACCTGGTGCGCGCGGGCAAGGTGCGGCTGATCGGCGCGTCGAACTTCTCGGGCTGGCAGCTGATGAAATCGCTCTCGGCCTCCGACCGGCTCGGGCTGCAGCGCTTCGTGGCCAACCAGACCTACTACTCGCTGATCGGACGCGACTACGAATTCGAGCTGATGCCGCTGGGCCTGGACCAGGGCCTGGGCGCCATCGTCTGGAGCCCGCTCGGCTGGGGCCGCCTGACCGGCAAGGTTCGCCGCGGCCAGCCGCTGCCCGCCGGAAGCCGCCTGCATGAAACCGCCGGCTTCGCGCCGCCGGTGGACGACGAGCGCCTGTACCGCGTGGTCGATGCGATGGACCAGGTGGCCGAAGAGACCGGCAAGACCTTGCCGCAGATCGCGCTCAACTGGCTGCTGCAGCGGCCCACCGTGTCGAGCGTGCTGATCGGTGCGCGCAACGAGGAGCAGCTCAAGCAGAACCTCGGCGCGCTCGGCTGGCAGCTCAGCGCGGACCAGATCCAGCGGCTCGATGCGGCCAGCGCAGTGACGCCGCCCTACCCTTACTACCCGTACTGGAACGGTCAGTTCGCCGAGCGCAGCCCGGTGGCGGTGTGAGCTGAGCGCGGCTCGGCTGCGAGCCGGTCCACCAGGCCGTCGACCTTCCGCTCCGCCTGCCGCAGCGACTCGGCCAGCTGCTCGCCGCCGAACTCGTCGCACTCCACCGCGGCCTCGAACACCTCGGTGATGCCGATGTAGCCGAACACCGAGCGCACCGTGCGCTCGGCATGGTTCAGGTGCGCGATGCGCCCACCCGGGTCGTAGCCGTGGTCGCCGCGCGCGCCCAGCAGCACCATGCGCTTGCCCGCGTCGGCGAGCATCGGCCAGTACGGCACCGCGCCGCGCGCACGGTCGAAGCCGAAGGTGCGGCCCACGCGCACGATGTTGTCGATCCAGGCCTTGAACTGCGCGGGCACGCTGAAGTTGTACATCGGCAGGCCCACCACGATCAGGTCGGCGGCCACGAGCTGGTCGACCAGCCGGTCGCTCTCGGCCAGCGCCTCGGCCATCCAGGGCTCGCGCTCGGCGGGCACGGTGAAGGCGGCATGGATCCAGCGGGCATCGACATGCGCAGGCGGATGCTGGCCCACGTCGAGGTAGTCGACGCGGTCGTCCGGCCGCGCCTCGCGCCAGCGCTCGACAAAACGCGCGGACAACCGGCGCGTGTGCGAGCCATGGGGATCGATGCCGGAGCGGCCCGGACGGGCACTGGCGTCGATGTGAAGAAGGTTCATTGTGTTCATGGATGAATTTCCCTGTTCTGTCTTGCGCTGCCACAATGGCGGCGCAGGTCCTGAATCTAGAGACACACACGACCTCCGACAAACGATCATTTCTCCATCGATGAACGAGATTGGCTCATCCGTGCGGCGCCCCCGGCGCCTGCCGCCCCTGCTCTCCCTGCGGGCCTTCGAAGCGGCGGCCGCGCACCTGAGCTTCCAGCGCGCGGCGCTCGAGCTTTCGGTGACGCCCTCGGCCATCAGCCACCAGGTGCGCGCGCTCGAAGACACACTGGGCCGGCCGCTGTTCCGCCGGCTCACGCGGCAGCTCGCGCTGACGCCCGCGGGCGAGCGACTGTTCGACGACCTGCGCGCCGGCTTCGACGCGCTCGAAGCCGGCGTCGAAAGGCTGCGCCAGCCGTCGGCCCCGCAGGCCGTCACGCTCACCACCAACACCGCCTTCGCGGCCCGCTGGGTGCTGCCGCGCATGGTGGCCTTTCGCAAGGCCTGCCCGGGCATCGAGCTGCGGCTGCATGCGAGCGACACGCTGGTCGACCTGGCGCGCGGCGGCGCCGACATTGCCGTGCGGTCAGGCAGCGGCAACTGGCCGGGCCTGGTGTCGCGCGAACTGATGCCCGAGCGCTACGCCCCGCTGTGCAGCCCGATGCTGGGCCTGAAGCGCGCGGCCGATCTGCCGAAGCACGAGCTGATCCATTGCGACTGGCAGCCCGGCGCAGCGGCGCCCGCGCTGTGGCCGCGGTGGTTCAAGGAAGCCGGCATCGCGCCGCCGCGCGGCCGGTCGATGAAGGCCGCGGGTCTGTCGTTCTCGGACGAAACCCACGCCATCCTTGCCGCGCTCGCGGGCCACGGCGTGGCGCTGCTGAGCCTCACGCTCGCAGCCGAGGAACTGCGCAGCGGCGCGCTCGTGCAGCCCTTCGGACCGGCGCTCGACACGGGCAGCTACTTTCTCGCGGTGGCCGCCGGGCATGAGGGCGAGCCTGCAGTGCGCACTGTATGGGAGTGGATTGCTTCGCAGGCTGCCTGAGGGTTGGCGCAAGGCCGCTGTTCAGGGTGCGCTCCCGCCGACGGGGTACGCGGCGAAGCGAATGTCCCCCGGCCTTCGGCCTCCTCCTTAATTTCGCTGCGCAAGGCACCCCATCGACGGGAGCGTTATGCGGAGCGGTCGTTGATCAGCGATACACAACGAGCGTGCCCAGTGCACAGGGCATCGGGTGCTCCCCGCAGCGAAATCAAGGAGGAGGCCGCAGGCCGGGGGACATTCGCGGAGGGGAGTACCCGGTGGCCTGTGCACGCGCCCTGAACAAAAACAACAGCGCCAAGAAACACAGCGCCCTGAACAAAGCTCACCCCGCCCGCAGCTGCTCCCGCAACTTCTGCCCGATCTCCGGCCGCTCGAGGAACGGGTCGGCCGGATTCTTGACCGCCACGATGTTCTCCATGCGGCTCCTCACGTTGCCCAGCGCCTTTGGATGGCTGAACACGTAGAACTGGTTGTCGCTGATCGCGTCGAACACCTTCGCCGCCACTTCGGCCGCCGTGATCTTGCCGCTGCTCACCGCCTTGTTGCTCATGGCCTGGCCGATCAGCTGGCTCTTGGTGAGCTCGGTTTCCTTGGGCGCGTTCGGGCGGTTGCGCTCGCTGCTCGTGATGCCGGTCGGCACGAAGTACGGGCACAGGAGGCTCGCGCCGATCTGGTCGGTGACCAGCGTCAGGTCCTGGTACAGCGTCTCGGTCAGGCTCACCACCGCGGCTTTCGCTGCGTTGTAGATGCCCATGTTGGGCGGTGTGAGCAAGCCCGCCATGCTGGCCGTGTTGGTGATGTGGCCGCGGTAGGCCGGGTCCTTGGCGGCGGCCTCGAGCATCATCGGCGTGAACAGGCGCACGCCGTGGATCACGCCCCACAGGTCCACGCCCAGCACCCACTCCCAGTCGGCCACGGTGTTCTCCCACACCAGGCCGCCCGCGCCCACGCCGGCGTTGTTGAACACGAAGTGCGGCGCGCCGAAGCGCTCCTTCACCGCAAGGGCCAGGGCTTCCATCTGCGCGGCGTCCGACACGTCGACCTTGCGCGCCAGCACCTGCGCGCCGGCGGCTTCCATCTCGGCGCGGGCCTTGTCGAGCGCGTCCTGCTGCACGTCGACCAGCACGAGGTTCATGCCGCGCGCAGCCCCGATGCGCGCGCACTCGAGGCCGAAGCCCGAACCCGCGCCGGTGAGCACGGCCGTCTTGCCCTTGAAGTCCTGAATCATTTGCCGGTGTCCTTCTTGCGTTGAATGTCTCTGACTGAGCTTGGAGCCGCTATTGAAATACGGAACGCGCCGCGGCGCAGTCACGAAGGTGCCCCATGCCGGCGCTTCTGCTTCTTCTTCAGGCCTCTGCTTTCTTCAGCACATAGCCGATGCGCGGGAAGTGCACGTGCACCGTGCCCACGCGCTCGTGGCTGCGCTCCAGCGTGTAGTGCGTGCGCGTGGCGGCCACCAGCGTGCCGGGGGTTTCCTCCAGGCCGAAGCTCTCGGCGCGAATTGTGACCGCGGTGCCCAGCGCAATGCCGTGGTCGTCCTGGAAGGTGCTGTCTGTCAGCAGCGTGTGCGGCGTGCCGGCCTTGGCGATGGCGATGGCTTCGTCCGAGCTGGATTTTTCGATGCTGCCGTGGCCGATGGCGGCCATGCGGTCCATCCAGTCGACGACCGCGGGCGTGAGGTCGAGGATGCCGCGCACCGAGTCGATGCGGCGCGTGTACCAGAGCGGGTGGTAGACCGAGAAGTCGGCAATGCACGGCACCTCGCCCAGCAGGTAGGGCTTGTCGTCGAGCATGTCGGACAGGCGGCGCAGGTACGACTTGTAGGCGCTGGTAGCGTCGGCCGGGCGCAGCCGCGTCATGTTGCCGGTGCTCATCTTTGCGCGGTCTTCGCCGAAGGCCTTGGCGGCTTCGGGCGGCGCCTTGGCAAACAGCTCGGCCGCGCCGCGGGGCTGCATGCTCCAGGCCATGGCGGCCCAGAACAGCGTGGTGTCGGCCCACTGCGCGAGGATGCGCGACATGCCTTTTTCGGGCTCGGGGTAGAGCGTGGCTTCGGGCTGCAGGTGCTCGAGCACGTCGGCGATCAGTGCGCTGTCGCAGTAGATGTCGGCGCCGATCTGCAGGAACGGCGTCTTGCGGTAGCCGCCCGTGAGCACCTCCACGTCGGGCTTGGGCATGACGGGCGGAATGAGCACGGACTTCCACGCCAGCTTCTTGGCGCCAAGGATGAGCCGCACCTTCTCGGAGAACGGCGAGGTGTTGTAGTGGTGCAGGATGAGTTCGGCCATGTGCTGGTTTCCCGTGGATGAAATGTTGGAGCTCAGCGCGGCTGCGCGCGCTCGATGATCGAATCGAAATCGGTGCCCGCGCCCAGCGTGCCGAAGGCATTGCCCCAGTCGCCGCCCAGCCGCGATGCGCAGAAGGCGCCCACGACGGCCGGTGGCGCGGTCTGTGCGAGCAATGCCGCCTGCACCGCCAGGGCCACGTCCTGCGCGAGGCGGCGCGCCTCGGTCTCGGAAGCCATGGCCTCGATGCGGGCCGGCAGCGCATCGGCCAGGCGGTCGAGCGCCGCATGCTGGCCGCGCGCGGGCGCCAGCTCCTTGGCCAATGCGGCCACGGCATCGCCCTTGCGCAGGCCGCGCAGCAGGTCGAGCGCCATGATGTTGCCGGCGCCTTCCCAGATCGAGTTGAGCGGCATCTCGCGGTAGATGCGCGCCATGATGCCTTCGCCGCCCTCTTCCACATAGCCGTTGCCGCCCAGGCATTCCATGGCTTCCTGGGCGAAGTGGCTGCCGCGCTTGCAGATCCAGAACTTGGCGACCGGCGTGAGCAGGCGCGCCATCAGGCGCTCGTGCTCGTCGGCCTGCTGGTCGAAGGCGCGCGCGAGGCGAATGGCCAGCGCGGTGGAGGCCTCGCTTTCGAGCGCGAGGTCGGCCAGCACGTTCTTCATGAGCGGCTGCCCGATCAGCGGCTTGCCGAAGGCCATGCGCTGGCTCGCATGGTTGAGCGCGATGCCGAGCGCCTGCCGCATCAGGCCGCTGGTGCCCAGCGCGCAGTCGAGCCGGGTCATGGTGCCCATCTCGAGGATCTGCGGAATGCCGCGGCCCTCTTCGCCCACGAGCCAGGCGCTGGCGCCGTGGAACTCGACCTCGGAGCTCGCATTGGCCTTGTTGCCGAGCTTGTCCTTCAGGCGCTGGATGTGGATGGCGTTGCGGCTCCCGTCGGGCAGCACGCGCGGCAGGAAGAAGCAGCTCAGGCCGGCTGGCGCCTGCGCGAGCACCAGGAAGGCGTCGCACATCGGCGCCGAGAAGAACCACTTGTGGCCGGTGATCGCGTAGCGCTCGCCCCAGTCGTCGCTGCCGTCGCGCACGGCTTGCGTGGTGTTGGCGCGCACGTCGGAGCCGCCCTGCTTCTCGGTCATGCCCATGCCCATGGTCAGGCCGGGCTTGTCCTTGAACGAAGCGAGCGCCGGGTCGTACCAGAGGCTGCCGAGCTTCGGGCCCCAGTCGGCATACACGGCAGCATTGCTTCGCAGCGCCGGCGTGGCGGCGTAGGTCATCGAGACCGGGCAAAGGATCGATGGCTCCAGCTCGGTGAAGAGCATGAAGCCGGCCGCGCGCAGCACGTGCGGCGAGGCCGAAGTGCCCGTCCAGGGCGTGCCGTGCAGGCCTGCGCCCACCGCGGCGGCCATGAGCACGTGATAGCTCGGATGGAACTCCACCTCGTCGATGCGCCGGCCGAAGCGGTCGTGCGTGTGCAGTTCGGGCGGATGGGTGTTGGCGAGCCGCGCATGCGCCTGCATTTCGGCCGAGCCGATGGTTGCGCCCAGCTCGCTCAGCTGCGCGAGCTGAAGCGATGGCGCATTGAACTTCAACGCATCGCGCAGGGGCCGGTTGGTTTCGAAGAGGTTGTAGCCCACCAGCGGCTCGGGCTGGTTGAACACCTCGTGCGTCGTTTCCATAACCGGCCTCCTTGCCGTGCGTTCAGCTCATTCAGATCAGCTTGACGAGCTGCTTGCCGAAATTCTTGCCCTTGAGCAAACCCAGGAAGGCCTCAGGGGCAGCCGCTATGCCTTGCGCCACCGACTCGCGCGGCCTGAGCTTGCCGCTGGCCACCAGCGCACCGAGCTCGGCCAGCGCCTCGGGCCACACTTCCATGTGCTCGCTCACGATGAAGCCTTCGATCTTCATGCGGTTGATGAGGATCAGCGCCGGGTTCGCGAGCGGCAGCGGCTGGCCGTCGTAGCCCGCGATCATTCCGCACAGCGCCACGCGCGAGAAGGCATTGGCGCGCAGCAGCACGGCGTCGAAGATGTAGCCGCCCACGTTCTCGAAATAGCCGTCGATGCCGTTAGGGCAGGCTTCCTTGAGCGCGGCGCTCATGCTCTTGGCGTCGGGGTGCTGGCGGTAGTCGATGCAGGCATCGAAGCCGAGCTCGTCGGTCACGTACTTGCACTTGTCCGGCCCGCCCGCAATGCCCACCACGCGGCAGCCGCGCGCCTTGGCCAATGCACCGAAGGCGCTGCCGACCGCTCCGCTGGCGGCCGTGACCACCATCGTCTCGCCGGCCTTCGGCGCAATGATCTTCACGAGGCCGTACCAGGCCGTGACGCCCGGCATGCCGACCGCGCCGAGGTAGTGCGACAGCGGCACCTGCGTGGTGTCGACCTTCTTGAGCGCGCCGGGCTGCGAGGCATCGACCACGCTGTATTCCTGCCAGCCGCCGAAGCCCACCACCTTGTCGCCGACGGCGTACTTGGGGTGCTTGCTCTCGACCACTTCGCCGGCCGTGCCGCCCTGCATGACCTGGCCCAGCGGCTGCGGCTGGGCGTAGCTCTTGGAGTCGTTCATGCGACCGCGCATGTAGGGGTCGAGGCTCATGTAGTGGTGGCGCACCAGCACCTGGTTGTCCTTGAGCGCGGGCGTCTCGGCGGTCACGAGCTTGAAGTTGCCGGCAGCGGCTTCGCCGTCCGGGCGGTTGTCGAGGTGGATCTGTTTGTTCGCAGGCATGAGTGTCTCCGGGGAAATGAAATTAATCGGTAGAAGGCGGGCGCATCGCGTTGGCGCTCGCGGGGCCTGTGGGCAGCCGGCGCTTCACGTACTTGAAGGTGCCGGTGGCGTGCGCGCACACGCGCTCCAGTTCGTCGTAGATCTTGGCCTCGGTGAAGGCCAGCGTGGCGGTGCGGTGGATCAGCGTGCCGCGCGCATGCAGCGGCCCGACCGAGGGCTGCATGAAGCTGGTCTTCATCTCGATGGTGACCACGCCGGTCTCTGGCGCCACGCTGCGTGCGGCGGCCGCCATGGTGATGTCGAGCAGCGTCATGCAGGCACCGCCGTGCGTCACGTCGAAGGTGTTGAGATGTTCGGGCTTGGCGGTGTAGATGATCTCGGACTCGCCGCCCTCGAACTTGGTGAGCTCGAAGCCCAGGTGCCGCGCGAACGGGATCTGGCTCGTGTAGGAGAGGATGTTGATGTCGGTGGAATCGGGGGAAGGCATCTCAGTTTTCTCTGCGTTCTGTGTTTTGTCCGGGGCACTTTTTGTTCGGAGCGTTGTGTTTCTTGGCGCTGTTGTCCAGGGCACGTGCCCAGGCCACCGGGTACTCCCCTCCGCGAATGTCCCCCGGCCTGCGGCCTCCTCCTTGATTTCGCTGCGGGGAGCACCCGATGCCCTGTGCACCAGGGCACGTTGCCGGTATTCCGCCGATCAACAGCCGCTCTGTCCAACGCTCACGTCGATGGGGTGCCTTGCGCAGCGAAATTAAGGGGGAGGCCGCAGGCCGGAGGACATTCGCGGAGCAAGGTACCCCGTCGGCGGGAGCGCGCCCCGAATGCCTTACGACCCGGCAGATCAAAGCGCGCGCCCTCATCTGCTAGGCCCCGAGCACCACGCTCACACCACCATCCACCGCCAGCCATTGGCCGGTAATGTGCTTGCCCGCATCGCTCGCATACAGCAGCGTCAAGCCTTTCAGGTCTTCCTCATCGCCAAGCCGTCCGAGCGGCGCATGCGAGGCCATCTTTTCCTCGCCCAGCGACTTGATCAGCCCCGCCGCCATCTTGGTCATGAAGAAGCCCGGGCAGATCGCGTTCACGTTGATGTTGTACTTGCCCCATTCCGCCGCCAGCGTGCGCGTGAAGCCGATCACTGCGGTCTTCGAAGTGTTGTAGGCCAGCGTCTGCATCTCGGGCGGGTTGCCGTTGAGGCCCGCGATCGAGGCGATGTTGATGATGCGGCCCGTCTTCTTCGGGATCATGTAGCCGTTGGCCACATGCTGCGACAGGATGAAATAGCCGCGCACATTGAGGTTCATCACCTTGTCCCAGGCCTCGACCGGATGGCTCTCGGCCGGCGCGCCCCAGCTGGCGCCCGCGTTGTTCACGAGGATGTCGATCGCGCCCATGCGCTGCAGCGTCTCGTCGGCCAGGCGGCGCGTGTCTTCTTCCTTCGAGCAGTCAGCGGCGATCCAGCGCGCGTCGATGCCGGCCGATTGCAGCTCGGCCGCGGCCTGCTCCAGGTCGTCGGCCTTGCGCGAGCTCAGCATGATCTTCGCACCGGCCTCGCCCAGCGCATGCGCCATCTGCAGGCCCAGGCCGCGCGAGCCGCCGGTGATGAGGGCGGTCTTGCCGCTGAGGTCGAACAGTTTTTGGATGGTGCGGGCGGTCATGGGAAGGTCTCCGTTGTTCGGTTTGGATTGTTCAGGCGATGTAGTCCATGCACTGGCGCGCTTCGCGCACCGCGCCGATGAAGGGCTTCAGCGCCACGTGCTGCGGATGGTCCGCATAGGCCGCGAGCGCGGCCGCGTCGGTGAATTCCGAATACAGGACCAGGTCGCAGGTCGCTTCGAGCCCGGGCTGGGCAGCGGTCACCTCGAAACGCAAGGTGCCGGGCGACAGCCTGGCGCAAGCGTCGAGCAGCGCCTTGGCCTTCAGCAGGTTGGTCGCCTTGTCGGCGCCTTCGGCATGTTCCTTGAACTTCCACATCACGATGTGCTTGAGCATGGTCTGCCTTTCCTTGGCCTCGTTATTTGTCGCCCAGGCGCGAGCGCACGTAAATGAGCACAAAGCCCACCAGCGCGACCACGGCGCCGGGCACGGCCATCGACCACCCCAGCGCCGGCTCGGTGCGGCCCGTGGCAATGCCGAGGATCACGAGAAACAGGCCACCGTAGATCAGGATCCAGATCCACTTCTCGAGCCGCGCATGCGGCTTTGGCGGCTTGACGGGGGTGGGCGTGTTGTTGGGAGCGGCGTTGGCCATTGTCAAAAAGCGTCCTCGGGCAATGCGGTACAGGTAGGGTCGCGGCTCTCGACCACGTTGAGCCAGGCACCGATTTTCGGTAGCTCGTAGTGGAAGAAGTAGTCCGTGGCGCCTATCTTGCCAGCTGTTACCGCCCTCGCCTTGTCCGCATCGATCTCCAGCGCCCGCCGCGCCACGTCCAGCCAGATCCAGGCCAGCACGGTGTGGCCGAAGGCCTGCATGTAGGGCACGGCGTTGGCCAGCGCGTCGGCCGGATCGCCGGTGGACCAGGCCGCCTGGGTGGCGCTGCCTATGCGCTGCCATGCGGCGTCCAGCGCCCTGGCGTGCGCCGCGAGCGCGGGCACCTTGGCGGCATGGCCGATGGTCTCGGCGATGCGCCCGCCCAGCAGCTGCAGGCCGCGGCCCTTTTCCATCAGCACCTTGCGGCCCAGCAGGTCGGCCGCCTGGATGCCGTGCGTGCCCTCGTGGATCATGTTCAGGCGGTTGTCGCGCCAGTACTGCTCCACCGGAAAATCGCGCGTGTAGCCGTAGCCGCCATGCACCTGGATGGCCAGCGAATTGGCTTCCAGGCACCACTCGCTGGGCCAGCTCTTGGCAATGGGCGTGAGCACCTCCAGCAAGAGGCGCGCGTCGTCGGCGGCCTGCGCGTTGCCGGTCTTCTGCTCGTCGACCAGCCGCGCGCAGTACAGCTCCAGCGCCAGCGCGCCTTCGCAGTACGCCTTCTGCGCAAGCAGCATGCGGCGCACGTCGGCGTGCTCGATGATGCGCACCTGCGGGCTGGCCGAGTCCTTGGCGACTGCCGTGCCGGGCTGCTCCGCCTTCTTCACGAGCCGGCCCTGCGGCCGCGTCTTCGCATAGTCGAGCGAGGCGTGGTAGCCGGCCATGCCCAGCATGGTGGCGGCCGTGCCGACGCCGATGCGCGCCTCGTTCATCATGTGGAACATGCAGTGCAGGCCCTTGCCGGGCTCGCCGACCAGGTAGCCCACCGCGCCCGCCTTGCCATCGACCGGGTACTTGCCCTCGCCGAAGTTCAGCAGCGTGTTGGTGGTGCCGCGCCAGCCGAGCTTGTGGTTGAGGCCGGCGAGCGCCACGTCGTTCCTGCTGCCCAGCGTGACCTTCACGCTGCCGGCCTCCCCCTCTCCCGCTTGCGGGAGAGGGCCGGGGTGAGGGTTCTCCACGTTCACCAGCCACTTCGGCACGATGAACAGCGAAATCCCGCGCGTGCCCGGCACCAGCTTGCCGTTCGCGTCGGGAATCTTGGCGAGCACGATGTGCACGATGTTCTCGGTGAGCTCATGGTCGCCCGCCGAGATCCACATCTTGTTGCCCGTGAGCCGATAGCGCGGCCCGAGCGGATCGCCCTGGTAGCCGTCGCCGTCGGGCACGGCGCGCGTGGCCACGTCGCTCAGCGACGAGCCGGCCTGCGGCTCGGACAGGCACATGGTGCCGGCCCAGCGGCCCGAGAACTCGTTCTTGGCGAACACTTCCTTCTGCATCTCGGTGCCGTGCACCATCAGCAGGTTGGCGTTGCCGCTCGTGAGCATGTTCGAGCCGATGCTGACCGACGCCATCGCAAAGAAGCTGTTGGCCGCGGCCTGCAGCGTGTAGGGCAGCTGCATGCCGCCGATGTCGTAGTCCTGCGCCGCGCTCATCATCCCCGATTCGACAAAGGCCTTGTGCGCGTCATGCGTGGCCTGCGGCAGCACGACCTTCTCGCCGTCGAAGTGCGGCTCCTGCGTGTCGACGATGCGATTGGCCGGCGCGTACTTTTCGCGCGCAATGCGCTCGCAGGTGTCGAGCACCGCATCGAAGGTCTCGCGCGAATGGTCCGAGAAACGCTCGCGCTGGCTCAGCGATTCCGCATCGAGCCAGTCGTAAAGCAGGAAGTCGAGGGTGGGACGCAGGCTCATGATCGATCTCGGTGTGAATGGGTGCGCGGGTTCTGCGCCAGAAACACCGCGGAACCGGCTCCGCCGGGCCGCCGGTGTTGCCCCGGGAAGGGGGTTGGCGGAGGCGACACGAAGTGCGCCGCCGATTAGGGGAGAGTCAAAGCACTTCAAACACGCCGGCCGCGCCCATGCCGCCGCCGATGCACATCGTGACCAGCACCTTCTTGGCGCCGCGGCGCTTGCCTTCGATGAGCGCGTGGCCCGTGAGGCGCTGGCCGCTCACGCCGTAGGGGTGGCCCACGGCAATGGCGCCGCCGTCCACGTTCAGGCGGTCGCCCGGAATGCCGAGCTTGTCGCGGCAGTAGATCACCTGCACCGCGAAGGCTTCGTTCAGTTCCCACAGGTCGATGTCGTTGACCGTGAGGCCCAGGCGCTTGAGCACCTTCGGGATCGCGAACACCGGGCCGATACCCATCTCGTCGGGCTCGCAGCCGGCCACCGCAAAGCCGAGGAAACGGCCGAGCGGCTTCAAGCCCTTCTGCTGCGCGTATTTTTCGTCGACCACCACGCAGGCGCCGCCGCCGTCGGAGAACTGGCTCGCGTTGCCGGCCGAGATCAGGCCGCCGGGCATCGCCGAACGGATGCCGCTGATGCCTTCCTTGGTGGTGCCGGGGCGAATGCCTTCGTCGTTCTCGATCGTCACTTCCTTGGTGCGCAGGCCCATCACCGGATCGGCCACGCCGGCCAGCACCGTGATCGGTGCGATCTCGTCCTTGAATCGGCCGGCCTCGAGCGCAGCCGTGGCCTTCTGCTGGCTGGCGGCGCCGTATTCGTCCATGGCGTCGCGGCCGATGTTGTAGCGCTTGGCGACCTGCTCGGCCGTCTGCAGCATGTTCCAGTAGATCTCGGGCTTGTGCTTCACGAGCCAGGGGTCGGCCAGCATGTGCTTGTTGGCTTCGTTCTGCACGCAGGAGATGCTCTCCACGCCGCCGGCCACGTACACCTCGCCCTCGCCCGCGATGATGCGCTGCGCCGCGGTGGCGATGGTCTGCAGGCCCGACGAGCAGAAGCGGTTGATCGTCATGCCCGAAGTGGTCACCGGGCAGCCGGCGCGCAGCGCGATCTGGCGTGCGATGTTGGAGCCGGTCGCGCCCTCGGGCGTGGCGCAGCCCATGATCACGTCGTCGACTTCGGCGGCTTCGATGCCGGCGCGCGCAATGGCGTGCTGCACGGCATGGCCGCCGAGCGTGGCGCCGTGCGTCATGTTGAAGGCACCCTTCCAGCTCTTCGCGAGCGGCGTGCGGGCGGTGGAAACGATGACGGCGCTGGTCATGGTGAGGTCCTTTGAAGATGGAAGGGAAAGAGGGTTGTGGTGGTCATTGCGCCGGCGCGGCGTTGCCGTTGCGCAGGAGCTGGTGATAGAAGCCGATCATCTCGCCGTAGTTGGCGATGGAGACGCGCTCGTTGTTGCCATGGAAGCGCGCAAGGTCCTCGCCCTTCATGCGCAGCGGCGAGAAGCGGAAGACCGCGTCGCTCACGAGGCTGAAGTGGCGCGAATCGGTGGCCGCCGTCATGAGGCCGGGCGCCACCACCACATCGGGAAACGACTGGCGCACCGCCTGCTGGATCGCGCGGTAGCCGGTGCTGTCGGTCGGCGACACGGGCGACGGCTCCGAGTTGCCGGGATAGCGCTTGATCTTGATCTCGTCGTTGCCCAGGCTCTTGCGCAGGTGGGCTTCCACGCTGTCGATACTGTCGCCCGGCAGGATGCGGAAGTTGACCGCCGCCTCGGCGCGGCCAGGCAGCACGTTGTCCTTGTTGCCGGCGCGCACGATGGTGAGCGCCGTGGTCGTGCGCAGCATCGCGTTGCTGCTCGGGCTTTTTTCGAGCTGGCCGCGCACCAGCGGTTCGGTGAGCCACAGGTTGGAGAGCATGACGCGGTTCACGCCGCTCATCTCGGGCGCAAGCGCGCCGAACATCTGCGCGGCCACGCCCTTGATGCCGCCGGGCATCGGGCTGGCCTCGAGCCGCGCGAGCGCCGCACTCATGCTGCCGATGGCGCTGTGCTGCGGCGGCATCGACGAATGGCCCGGCGCAGTATCGAGCGAGAGAAAGAAGGTCCCGTAGCCCTTCTCCGCCAGGCCGATGAGCGCCGCGGGCCTGGAAAGACCCGGCAGCACGCCGTCGAGGATCAAGAGGCCCTCGTCGAGCACCCAATCGAGCCGCACGTTGCGCGACTTGAGCAGTTCGGCAATCGGCTGCGCACCGCGCAGGCCGCTCACCTCCTCGTCGTCGCCCATCACGAGGTAGACGGTCTGCCTCGGCTGGAAGCCGCTCGCAACCAGCAGCTCGATGGCTTCCATCTGCGCGAACAGGTTGCTCTTGTTGTCGAGCGTGCCGCGGCCCCAGACGAAGCCGTCCCTGATCTCGCCCGCGAAGGGGTCGACCGTCCAGGCCTTCTCGGTACCCGGGGCAATAGGCACCATGTCCTGGTGCGCCATGAGCGCAATGGGCTTGGCCTGCGGATCGCTGCCGGCCCATGTGTAGAGCAGCGCCCTGTTGCCGACCACTTCCTTCTTGAGGGTGGCGTGGAGCTTGGGGAACTGCTGCGCGAGGTAGGCATGCAGCTTGTCGAACTCGGCCAGGTTCGCGGCCGGGTCGTCCAGGGCCGACACCGTGCGGAACGTGATCGCGGTGGACAGCCGCTTCGCGGCCGCCTGCAGGTCGATGTCCAGCTTGGGTGCGGGCGCCACCGCCAGCTGCTGCGATGGCGTGGTCCAGGTCTTGACCGCCACGGCCGCCACCAGTGCCAGAAGCACCAGCAGCAGCCCGAGAAAGATGCGTTTCAACATGGGCGGCCGGAGTCCTTCGCGATCAGCTGAACTGCTTGCCTTCGGCCACCAGCTTCTGGATCAGCGGCGCGGGCTGCCAGAACTCGGCGTCGTCGCGCGGGTTCTTGGCAAAGCGCTTCATGGTTTCGGCCACGTTGTACAGGCCCACCTGCGACGCGTAGTGCATCGGGCCGCCGCGCCAGACCGGGAAGCCGTAGCCGGTGAGGTACACCATGTCGATGTCGCCCGACTTCGAGGCAATGCCGTCCTCCAGGATGTGCGCGCCTTCGTTGACCAGCGCATACACCAGGCGCTGCACGATCTCTTCATCGGAAATCTTGCGCGGCGTGATACCCAGTTCCTTGCGGTGGTCCTCGATCATCTTGTTGACCAGTTCCGAGGGAATCGCATCGCGCTTGCCGGCCTGGTAGTCGTACCACCCTGCCCCGGTCTTCTGGCCGAAGCGGCCCAGTTCGCAGAGCTTGTCGGCCGTGCGGCTGTACTTCATGTCCGGATGTTCCACGGCGCGCCGCTTGCGGATGGCCCAGCCGATGTCGTTGCCAGCCAAGTCGCCCATGCGGAACGGGCCCATCGCAAAGCCGAACTTCTCGACGGCCTTGTCGACCTGCTGCGGCGTGGCGCCCTCGTCCAGCAGGAAGCCGGCCTGGCGCGAGTACTGCTCGATCATGCGGTTGCCGATGAAGCCGTCGCACACGCCCGAGACCACGGCCGTCTTCTTGATCTTCTTGCCAATGTCCATCACCGTGGCCAGCACGTCCTTGGATGTGGCCTTGCCGCGCACCACTTCGAGCAGCTTCATCACGTTGGCCGGGCTGAAGAAGTGCATGCCGACCACGTCCTGCGGGCGCTGGGTGAAGGCTGCGATCTTGTCGACGTCGAGCGTCGAGGTGTTGGAAGCCAGGATCGCGCCCTTCTTCGCCACGCGGTCGAGCTCCTTGAACACCTTCTCCTTCACGCCGAGTTCCTCGAACACGGCTTCGATGATCAGGTCGGCATCCTTCAGGTCGTTGTAGTCGAGCGTGGTGCTCAACAGCGCCATGCGCTGCTCGTACTTGTCCTGCTTGAGCTTGCCCTTCTTGACCTGCGATTCGTAGTTCTTCTTGATGGTGGCAATGCCGCGATCGAGCGCTTCCTGCTTCATCTCGAGAATCTTCACGGGAATGCCCGCGTTCAGGAAGTTCATCGAGATGCCGCCGCCCATGGTGCCGGCGCCGATCACGCCCACCGACTTGATCTCGCGCTTGGGCGTGTCCTCGGGCACGTCTGGAATCTTGGAGGCCGCGCGCTCGGCCATGAACAGGTGGCGCAGCGCCAGCGATTCGGGCGTGAACATCAGTGCGGTGAAGATCCGGCGCTCCTCGGCCATGCCTTCGTCGAACTTCATCTTGGTGGCAGCCTGAACGGCGTCGACGCACTTGAGCGGCGCCGGGTAGTTCTTCGACATGCCGCCGACCATGTTCTTCGCGAACTGGAAGTAGGCATCGCCCTGCGGGTGCTTGCACGGCAGGTTGCGCACCAGCGGCAGCGCGTCGCCGGTCTTGCCCGCCACGCTCTTGGCGAATGCAAGGGCTTCCTCGAACACCGATTCGGGCGAGGCCGCGAGCTTGTCGAACAGCTTCTGGCCCGGCAGGCCGGCGAGCAGTTCGCTCTTGACGGGCTCGCCGCTCACGATCATGTTGAGCGCGGTTTCCACGCCCAGCACGCGCGGCAGGCGCTGCGTGCCGCCGGCGCCGGGAATCAGGCCCAGCTTGACCTCGGGCAGCGCAATGCTGGTGCCGGGCGCCGCCACGCGGTAGTGGCAGCCGAGCGCCAGCTCGAGGCCGCCGCCCATGCACACCGAGTGGATCGCCGCGACGATCGGCTTGGGCGAAGCCTCGAGCGCAAGGATCACGCTCAGCAGGTTGGGCTCCTGCAGCGCCTTGGGCGTGCCGAATTCCTTGATGTCCGCACCGCCCGAGAACGCCTTGCCGGCGCCGGTGATGACGATGGCCTTGACGGCGTCGTCGGCATTGGCCTTCGCGAGCCCATCGGTGATGCCGATGCGGGTCGAGAAACCGAGACCGTTGACCGGAGGGTTGGTCAGTGTGATCACGGCGACATCGCCGAGCACTTTGTATTCAGCCGTCATGCTGCGTTCCTTGGTGTGTGAAGAAAAAGAAGAAAAAGCACGAGTGTTCTTTTTCGGGAGATTCTAGGCGTTTGGCGCAGCGCAACAATGGCACGCAGTCGCTGTTGGGACAAGGGGATCCGGGGCGCGGCCCGGATCCCCGGAGGGCTTCTTCAGACCTCGAGCCACTCTTTGCGAGTGGTTGCGTCCGCACGCAGGCTGTCGGGCGTGCCGTCGAACACGATGCTGCCGTGGCCCATGACGAGCGCGCGGTCGGAGATCTGCATCGCGATGGTCAGCTTCTGCTCGATCAGCAGCACCGAGATGCCCTTGTCCTTGAGCGTCTTCAGGTACTGCCCCACCAGCTCGACGATCTTGGGCGCAAGGCCTTCGGTGGGCTCGTCGATGATGATCAGGTCAGGGTCGCCCATCAGCGTGCGGCACAGCGTGAGCATCTGCTGCTCGCCGCCCGAGAGCACGCCGGCCTCGGTGTGCTGGCGCTCCTTGAGGCGCGGGAACATGCCGTACATGTCGTCGAAGGACCAGCGGCTGCCCTTGCCCGAGCCCTTCTGGCCCAGGAGCAGGTTCTGGTGCACCGTGAGCTTGGGAAAGATGTCGCGGTTCTCGGGCACGTAGCCGATGCCCAGGTGGGCGATCTCGTAGGCCTTCCTGCGCAGGATGTCCTGGTCTTTCCAGCGCAGCGTACCCTCGGCATGCACCAGGCCCATGATGGCCTTGGCGGTGGTCGAGCGGCCCGAGCCGTTGCGGCCCAGCAGCGCGACGATCTCGCCGGCGCCCACGTTGAAGGAAACGCCATGCAGCACATGGCTCTTGCCGTAGTAGGCGTGGATGTCGTGAAGCTTCAGCATGTCAATGGCTCCGCGGCGTGTTGTTGTGTTGCGGGTTGCTTGTGTTCTTGGCGTTGTTGTTCTGGGCGCTCTTGTCCAGGGCGCGTGCACAGGCCACCGGGTACTCCCCTCCGCGAATGTCCCCCGCCTTCGGCTCCTCCTTTATTTCGCTGCGGGGAGCACCCGATGCCCTGTGCACGCTGGGCGCAGCGCTTGTGCCGGTCGATCAACAACCGCTCTGTCCAACGCTCCCGTCGATGGGGTGCCTTGCGCAGCGAAATCAAGGGGGAGGCCGCAGGCCGGAGGACATTCGCGGAGCAAGGTGCCCCGTCGGCGGGAGCGCGCCCCGAACGGCGAACAACGCAATGCAAAGAAAAGCAGGAATTCATCAATGCCCCGCCCCCTGCGCATCGGCAACGGAAGACCCCAGATACGCCTCCTGAACCCGCGCATTGGCGCGAACGGCAGCCGGCGTGTCGAAGGCAATGACCTCGCCATATACCACCACCGCGATCTTGTCGGCCAGCCCGAAGACCACGCCCATGTCGTGCTCCACCGTCAGCAGCGTCTTGCCGACCGTCACGTGCTTGATGAGCGAGATGAAGTGCGCCGTCTCGGTCTTGCTCATGCCCGCCGTGGGCTCGTCCAGAAGAATCACACCGGCGCCGCCCGCAATGGTCACGCCGATCTCGAGCGCGCGCTGCTCCGCATAGGTGAGGTTCACCGCATGCACGTCGCGCTTGCGCTGCAGGCCGATCTGCTTGATGAGCTCTTCGGTGCGCGCGTTGGCGTCGTCCAGGTTCGAGAGAAAGCGCAGGAAGGTGTAGCGGTAGCCCAGGCTCCACAGCACGCCGCAGCGCAGGTTCTCGAACACGCTGAGCTTTGGGAAGATGTTGGTGATCTGGAAGCTGCGCGACAGGCCCAGCCGGTTGATCTCGTAGGGCTTCTTGCCGTCGATGCGCTCGCCGTTCAGCAGCACCTCGCCGCTCGTGGGTGCGAGCCGTCCGCTGATCAGGTTGAACAGCGTCGACTTGCCCGCTCCGTTGGGGCCGATGATGGCCACGCGTTCCCCGGCCTTCACGGCCAGGTCCACGCCGCGGATGATTTCGGTCTTGCCGAAATTCTTGCGCAGCGACTTCAGTTCCAGTGCATATTGCGCGCTCATTACGCAGCCTCCCGGCGCTTGATTTCTGCTTCGATCTCTTCCTGCGCCTGGCCCCAGACACGCACGAAGCGCCGGCGCGCCACCTCCAGCGCAGCCAGGCCCACGGCCAGGATCGCGGCGGCGCCGAGCCAGCTTGCCGCAGAGGATGTATCGATCGCCACGCCGAAGTAGTTCAGGTTGGGTCCGAGCGCCGCATTGAGCTGGATGTGATAGATCATCTCGATCAGCGCGGCGGCGCCCACCACCACCGGCACCAGTGCCACCGCGAGCGCGACGTACAGCAGCCAGAAGCGGCCGAACTTGCCGAACCTGGCAACCCGCAGGTTCATCATCACCAGGCTGGCGATGCCGCCGGGCGCGAACATCACCATGAACACGAACACCAGGCCGAAGTAGAGCTGCCAGGCCTTGGAGAGCTCCGACAGCAGGATCGAGGCGAACACCAGCAGCACCGCGCCGATGATCGGCCCGAAGAAGAACACCGCGCCGCCCAGGAAGGTGAACAGCAGGTAGCCGCCCGAGCGGATGGCGCTCAGGCTGTCGGCCGCGTTCACGATCTCGAAGTTGATCGACGCCAGCCCGCCGCCGATGCCTGCGAAGAAGCCCGCGATGATGAAGGCGAAGTAGCGCACGCGCTGCGTGTTGTAGCCGATGAACTCCACGCGCTCCGGGTTGTCGCGCACCGCATTCAGCATGCGCCCGAGCGGCGTGCCGGTGAAGGCATACATGAGCGCGGTGCAGACGAAGCAGTAGGCGGCGATCAGGTAGTACACCTGGATCTGCGGGCCGAAGTTGAAGCCGAAGAAGCTCGGCCCGTACACGCGGTTGGTGGTGATGCCGCCCTCGCCGCCGAAGAAGCTCGGGAACATCAGCGCCATGGAGGCCACCAGCTCGCCGATGCCCAGCGTGATCATCGCGAAGGTGGTGCCCGACTTCTTCGTCGTGACGAAGCCCAGCAGGATGGCAAAGAACATGCCGGCCAGGCCCCCCACCAGCGGAATGGCCACCAGCGGAATCTGCAGCCCGCCCTTCTCGCCCATGTTCATCGCATGGATCGCAAGGAAGGAACCGAGCCCGACATACACGGCATGCCCGAAGCTCAGCATGCCGCCCTGCCCCAGCAGGATGTTGTAGCTCAGGCAGATGATGATCAGGTAGCCCATCTGCGAGAGCATGGTGAGCGCCAGGCTGCTCTTGAACAGCATCGGCGAGACGATCAGCACGATCGCGAACAGCGACCAGATCAGGAAGCGCCCGATGTTCCAGGGCTTGAAGCGGTAGTACTGCGTGGTGGTGGTCGCAGTGGTCGTGGTGGTTGTGCTTGTCATGGCTTCAGTCCTCCCGGGTGCCAAGAAGACCCTTGGGCCTGAAGATGAGAATCAGCACCAGGAACAGGTACGGCAGGATCGGCGCGACCTGCGAGATCGTGAGCTTGAGCAGCTCGTAGCCGAAGGTCTGGTCGGTCACCGTGAAGCCCAGCATCTGCAGGCCGCCGGCAAACGACTGGTCCATGGCCACCGCGAAGGTTTGGATGATGCCGATCAGAAGCGACGCCAGGAACGCCCCGGCCAGCGAGCCCATGCCGCCGACCACCACCACCACGAAGATGATCGAGCCCACCGACGCCGCCATCGCGGGTTCGGTGACGTAGGTGTTGCCGCCCACCACGCCCGCAAGGCCCGCGAGCGCGGCACCGCCGCCGAACACCAGCATGAAGACGCGCGGCACGTTGTGGCCCAGCGCCTCGACCATGTCGGGGTGCTTGAGCGCCGCCTGGATCACCAGGCCGATGCGCGTGCGCGTGAGCAGCAGCCACACCGAGATGAGCATCAGCACGGCCACCAGCATGATGAACGAGCGCGACTTGGGAAACTGCGTGCCGTACAGCGAGAACAGCGGCCCCTGCAGTTGCGGCGGCAGGCCGTAGGGCACGGTCGAGCGGCCCCAGGCGAGCTGCACCAGCTCCAGGATGAGGTACGAAAGCCCGAAGGTCACCAGGAGCTCCGGCACGTGGCCGAACTTGTGGACCCGGCGCAGGCTGTAGCGCTCGAAGGCCGCGCCCAAGAGGCCCACCAGGAGCGGCGCGATGAACAGCGCCGGCCAGAAGCCGACGATGCCCGAGAGCGTGTAGGCGATGTAGGCGCCCAGCATGTAGAAGCTGGCGTGCGCAAAGTTGAGCACGCCCATCATGCTGAAGATCAGCGTGAGGCCGGAGCTCAGCATGAACAGCAGCAGCCCGTAGCTGACGCCGTTGAGCAGCGAGATGACGAAGAATTCGACGTTCATCGGTCTTTCGTGTCAGGTAAGAAAAGAAAAAGGCCCGAGTGTTGAAGTCGGGCCTCGACCGGTCGGCGCGCGATCGGGCGATCAGGAGTTGTTGGGCCGCTTCATCTGGCACGACGTGGGCGTGCTCGCCACGTAGGCTTCATAGAACTTGACGGGCGCCAGCGTGTAGCCGGTGTTCTCCGGGCTGTAGGGGTTCTTGGCGTCGGCCTTCTGCCAGCGCGTGATCCACAGGCCCTGCTGCAGCTGGTGGTCGGACTTGCGCATCTCGACATCGCCGTTGAAGCTCTTGAACTTCATGCCTTCCATCGCGGCCGCCACCTTGACGGGCTCGGTCGACTTGGTGCGCACGAAGGCTTCGCTGAGCATGGCGTACACCGTGTAGATGTCGGTGGTGTACATGTCGTCGTTGAACTTCTTCTTGAACTCGTTCATCAGCGGCTGGACGGGGCCAGGCGCGTTGTAGTGGCTGTAGCCCACCTGGTAGACCTTGCCGTCCGATGCCGCGCCCATGGCGGTGGGCGTGCCGTTGGTCACGGCGTAGTAGGTGTAGAACTTGACGTTCAGGCCCGAGTCGTTGGCCGACTTGATGAGCAGCGCGAGGTCGGAGCCCCAGTTGCCGGTGATGACGGTGTCGGCACCCGAGGCCTTGATCTTGGCGATGTAGGGCGAGAAGTCGCGCACCTGGGCCAGCGGATGCAGGTCGTCGCCCACGATCTCGACATCGGGCCGCTTGTCCTTGAGGTTCTGCTTGGCGAACTTGGAGACCTGCTGGCCGTGCGAGTAGTTCTGGTTGATGAGGTAGACCTTCTTGATGTCGGGCTGCTCCTTCATGAAGGCGGTCAGCGCTTCCATCTTCATGGAGGTGTCGGCATCGAGGCGGAAGTGCCAGTAGCTGCACTTGCTGTTGGTGAGGTCGGGGTCGACGGCCGCGTAGTTGATGTAGAGCACTTCCTTGCCCGGGTTGCGGGCGTTGTGCTTCTCGAGCGCGTCGATGATGGCCAGCGCCGGGCCGGAGCCGTTGCCCTGCACCACGTAGCGTGCGCCCTGGTCCATGGCCGAGCGCAGGGCGCTGGTGGTTTCCTGCGGGCTCAGCTTGTTGTCGATGGCGATGACCTCGAACTTCACGCCGGCCGCGTTCTTCTTGTTGAATTCTTCGGCCAGGAACTGGAAGGTCTTGAGCTGGTTGGTGCCAACGGCCGCCATCAGGCCCGACAGCGGGTCGAGCCAGGCGATCTTCACGGTCTCGCCCTTCTGGGCCAGGGCGCCGGCGGCGCTCGCTGCAAGGATGGAGGCGGTAGCGATTTTCAGAGCGAACTTCACGATCTATTTCTCCTGGTCAAACCGATTCAAATGGCCGCACGAGAGTACAAGCGTTTGCAGGCCCACCCCTCAGGGAATGCCCGGAGGGGGCGGCCGCAAAGGCCCGTTTCTATCGCGCAGGCGACACTGCATTCCTTCAAGTTGCTACCCATGGGTAGGCAGCTGCTACCCGCGGGTAGGAAACGCATTCACATGGATGCTCAGGGGCGCTTCATCTGGCAGGTGGTGGGCGTGCTCGCCACATACGACTCGTAGTACTTCACGGGGACATTCGTGTAGCCGGTGTTCTCGGCGTCGTAGGGGTACTTGGCGCTGGCCTTTTCCCAGCGCGAGATGTAGAGGCCCTGCTGCAGCTGGTGATCCGCCTTGCGCATCTCGACTTCGCCATTGAAGCTCTTGATCTTCATGCCTTCGAGTGCGGCCGCGACCTTGACCGGATCGGTCGATTTGGTCTGGACGAAAGCGGCATCGAGCAATGCGAACGTGTGATAGATCGAGGACTGCGTCAGGTCGTCGTTC
Source organism: Variovorax paradoxus NBRC 15149 (assembly GCF_001591365.1). Classification (GTDB taxonomy): domain Bacteria; phylum Pseudomonadota; class Gammaproteobacteria; order Burkholderiales; family Burkholderiaceae_C; genus Variovorax; species Variovorax paradoxus. The sequence continues at coordinate 643,129 of NZ_BCUT01000007.1, read as the reverse complement.
ATCTTCTTCTTGTAGCCGGCAAGAAGCCGCTGGATCTCGCCGCCCATGTTGTAGTGGGCATAGGCCACCGTGTAGACCTTGCCTGCCGAGGTGGCGCCCATGGCCGTGGGCGTGCCGGCGCCCGGCGCGTAGTACGTCAGGAACTTGACGTCCAGCCCCGAGTCGTTCGCCGCCTTGATGAGCAGCGACAGGTCGGAGCCCCAGTTGCCCGTGATGACCGTGTCGGCGCCCGAGGCCTTGATCTTGGCGATGTAGGGCGAGAAGTCGCGCACCTGCGCGAGCGGGTGCAGGTCGTCGCCCACGATCTGGATGTCAGGGCGCTTGGCCTTCAGGTCTTCCTTGGCGAACTTCGACACCTGCTGGCCGTGCGAATAGTTCTGGCCGAGGATGTAGACCTTCTTGATGTCGGGCTGGTCCTTCATCCAGGTGGTCAGCGCTTCCATCTTCATCGAGGTGTCGGCGTCGAGCCGGAAGTGCCAGTAGCTGCACTTGCTGTTGGTGAGGTCGGGGTCGACCGCCGCGTAGTTCAGGTAAAGCAGTTCCTTGCCGGGATTGCGCGCGTTGTTCTTCTCGACGGCGTCGATGATCGCAAGCGCCGGGCCCGAGCCGTTGCCCTGGGTGATGTAGCGCGCACCCTGGTCCTGCGCCGAGCGCAGCGCCGCGGTCGTCTCTTGCGGGCTGAGCTTGTTGTCGATGGCGATGATCTCGAACTTCACGCCCGAGGCATTCTTCTTGTTGAACTCTTCGGCCAGGAACTGCGTGGTCTTGAGCTGGTTGGTTCCCACCGCCGCCATCAGGCCCGACAGCGGATCGAGCCAGGCGATCTTGACGGTCTCGCCCTTCTGGGCGAGTGCGGCCGTCATGCCGACCAACATGGCACAGGCGGCTGCTGACTTGATGGCAAATTGCATGAAGAGTCTCCGGAGTGAAAGGCGGGATGCCAGCGTACAAGCGCCCTTTTCTTCGCCGCACAGGGATTGCCCGGAAGGAAGGCCGCCGAAGCGGCCTTGCTATCGCATGCGCGACAGCGCGGCCGGGCCTTGGCGGGGGGTCAGCAGGTGGGCAGCTTGTAGTCCTTGAGCAGTTCGCGAAGCTTGGTCTTGAGGATCTTGCCGGTGGCGCCGATCGGAATCGCCTCGACAAACACCACGTCGTCCGGGATCTGCCACTTGGCCGTCTTGCCCTCGTAGAACTTCAGCAGCTCCTCGCGCGCGACTTCGGCATTGGGCTTCTTCACCACCGCGATGATCGGCCGCTCGTCCCACTTGGGGTGGTACACGCCGATGCAGGCGGCCATGGCCACGGCCGGGTGCGCGACGGCGATGTTCTCGATCTCGATGGAGCTGATCCACTCGCCGCCGGACTTGATCACGTCCTTGCTGCGGTCGGTGATCTGCAGGTAGCCCTCGGCGTCGATGGTGGCGACGTCGCCGGTGGGGAACCAGCCGCGGCCCTGCGCGTCGCGGATGAGCGGATCGCCGCCCTCGCCCTTGAAGTATTCCTTCACGATCCAGGGGCCCTTGACCAACAGGTCGCCGTAGGCCTTGCCGTCCCAGGGCAGCTCCTTGCCGTTGCCGTCGACGATCTTCATGTCGACGCCGAAGATCGCGCGGCCCTGCTTCATGCGGATCTGCAGCTGCGCATCGGGCGGCAGCGACAGGTGCTTGTTCTTGAGCGTGCACAGCGTGCCCAGCGGGCTCATCTCGGTCATGCCCCAGGCATGCAGCACCTCGACGCTGTAGTTCTCCTGGAACGCCGTGATCATGGCCGGCGGGCAGGCCGAGCCGCCGATCACCGTGCGGTTGAGCTTGCTGAACTTCAGGCCGTTGGCCTGCATGTGGCCGAGCATCATCTGCCACACGGTGGGCACGCCGGCCGCGAAGGTCACGCCCTCGGATTCGATCAGCTCGTACACCGACTTGCCGTCGAGCGCCGGACCCGGAAACACGAGCTTGCAGCCCACCAGCGCGGCCGAGTACGGAATGCCCCAGGCGTTGACGTGGAACATCGGCACCACCGGCAGCACCGAGTCGCGCGCCGACAGCCGCATGACGTCGGGCAGAGCCGCGGCGTAGGCATGCAGCATGGTCGAGCGGTGGCTGTAGAGCGCGGCCTTGGGGTTGCCCGTGGTGCCGCTCGTGTAGCACATGCTCGAGGCCGAGTTCTCGTCGAAGGTGGGCCAGTCGTAGCCGGTGGACTGCCCGCCGATCCAGCTTTCGTAGCTCACGAGGTTGGGCACGCCGCTGTCCGCCGGCAGCCTGTCGGCGTCGCACAGGGCAATCCATTTGCGCACCGTGGGGCACTTGGCATGCACTGCCTGCACCAGCGGCAGGAAGTTCAGGTCGAAGCACAGGATCTGGTCTTCCGCGTGGTTGGCGATCCAGGCGATCTGGTCGGGGTGCAGGCGCGGGTTGATGGTGTGCAGCACGCGGCCGCTGCCGCTCACGCCGTAGTACAGCTCCAGGTGCCGGTAGCCGTTCCACGCCAGCGTGGCGATGCGGTCGCTGAACAGCAGCTGCTCGCCGTCCAGCGCATTGGCCACCTGCCGGGCGCGCGATGCGATCCCGCCCCACGTCGTGCGGTGGATGTCGCCCTCGACCCGGCGCGAGACGATCTCGCCGTCGCCGTTGTGGCGCTCGGCGAACTCGATCAGCGACGAGATCAAGAGCGGTTGGTCTTGCATCAAACCCAGCATCTACGGACTCCTTTTTGAAATGACTTCATGAAAGCTTGCGGACAACGGATTCACGCAAGCTTCGGCCACTTCCACAATGACACAAACCCGCACTGCCGGATTGAACGGAGCGGCTCATTGATGCGCCCGATCAAGGCACGGCCTGCGCCGGCGTGACCACGGCCGCCGAGGGCGTGGCGTCGAGCCGCAGCTGCGACGGCCATGTCGCCCAGGTTGCACCAAGTTCGGGCGTGTTCGGGTCGCCCTTGCGCATGAAGGCGCCGACGCTGGCCATCACCGCCCTGGACAGCGCGAGCCGGCCCGCCTGGTTGGCCTTGCCGCCCATCACGTTGCTGAGCAGCGAGCCGCTGAAGTTGCCGAACACGAACGGCAGGTCGAAGGCATGCGCGGCCCCGTACACGTCGTTCCACGGCGAGGGCTCCTGCGCCCAGTCGAGGCGGTAGTGCCAGATGTTCGACTGCTGCGTCTTCATGGTGTTGAGCAGGTTGTCGCGGTTGGCCTCGAACAGGCCTTTCGTGATGACGGCGGTGGCCGCGTTGTAGCCGGTGCCGGGCGTGTCTACCGGAAGGTAGGACGCATCGATGATGTCGGCCACCGTGAGCGTGGGCGGTGCATCGGGGTCGAAGTTGAACATCATCGAGAAGCGCTGGGCATCGGTGACGATCCAGCCCGGCTTCGGGAAGCCGATGGTTCCCAGCAGCGCGGCGAAGAGCTTGCCCTCGTCGCGCGTGTTGCCGGCCAGCATCGGCACCTTGGCGTAGTTGCCGGCCGCGATGGCGCCGATCGGATCGGCCGGCAGCACCGTGCCGTCGGGAATCGGCGCGACGCTGCCCAGGCCGTTGGCGACCACCGTGGCCAGCATCGCCCCACCCTCCTGGGCGCGCAGGTACTCGGCAATCTGCGCCGGCGTGCGCGTGCCGATGTAGGCCTTGGCGGCGGCCGCGTCGGCGGCGGTGCCGTCGGCCACGAGCAGCTTCTCGAGGATCGACTGCCCCTGCGCGAGCGAAGCCGCTGCCGGCGCCAGGGTCGGCAGCGTGCCTGGCGGCAGGTTGCTCGCGAGCGAGATGCCGCCGCTCATCTCGAAGGCCTTGTGGAACAGGCCCTTGGCCATCGGCGAGGTCATCACCGCCAGCAGGTTGGTGGCGCCGGCCGATTCGCCCGACAGCGTGACGTTGCCCGGATCGCCGCCGAAGTTCGCGATGTTGTTCTTGATGAAGCGCAGCGCCGCCATGTTGTCGAGCAGCGCGAAGTTGCCCGAGTCGTCTCCCGCGCTGCCGCCCGGGCGCAGCTGCGGCATGTTCAGGAAGCCCAGGATGCCCAGGCGGTAGCTGGCGGTGACGACCACCGCGTTGGCGGCCTTCGCGAGCCGGGCGCCGTCGTAGAGCGGATCGGCCGTGTAGCCCGAAATATTGCTGCCGCCGTGCACGAACAGCAGCACCGGCAGGTTCCGCTCGTCCGTCGCGGGCCGCCAGATGTTGACGAACAGGCAGTCCTCGCTGCCGACCGGCTTGCCCAGCGTGGTGCCGATGGTGGCGTCGTAGGTGTTGTTGGCGCCGGGGCTGAAGAGCCGGCCGATCTGCAGGCAGGCATTGCCGAACTTCGCGGCCGGGCGGATGCCGCTCCAGGCCTCGGGTTCCACCGGCGCACGCCAGCGCAGCGCGCCGACCGGCGGCTGCGCGAAGGGAACGCCCTTCCAGAACCAGGTGCCCGAGCTGGCGCTGTCGTCCACGCCCTCGATCTTGCCGGCGGTGGTCTGGCGCACCATGGGCCCATCGGCGGCCGGCGGCGGCGCGGCCGGGGGCGGCGGTGCAGGCGGTGCGGCCGGCAGGAACGAGAACGACCCGCCCGAGGAGCCGCCGCCGCAGGCCGCGAGGGCCAGGCAGGCCGCCGCGGCCAGTGCCCGCGCCGCCGCCGCTGTGGTCGTTGCCGCCATGCGCTGGTTTTCTGGCCGGGCGCGTACCGCTGCTGTCAGTGCCTTGTCCATTTTTTGTCTCCACACCGGGTTAATCGGAATTCCTGCCTGCGCGTCCGGTGGCCATACTCCGGCCCGCCGAACCCCTAAAAATTCTAGGAACGCACGCCGTTTCCCCCGCTATCGCAAGCGCGCCAATTCAATGACTTCAGGAGCCTCCATGCCGCATGCCCAGCGCCGGCCGCAACGCCGGTCCGGCTGCGCGCAGCAGCCCGAGCTGCGGACCAGTTCGGCCGCCTGGCTCGAAGGCGTGCTCTCGATGTTCGAGGCCGAAGGAATCGACGTGCCCTCGCTGCTGCGCGACGCGGGCTTCGACCCCGATTCGCTGCATCGGCAGAACACCCGCATTCCGGTGGACGAGATCTCGGTGCTCTGGCAGCTGGCGGTGGCTCGCGCCGGCAAGCCCACGCTGGGCCTCGCGCGCGACCTGGCCGCCACGCACAGCAAGCTGGGTACGGTCGGCCACGCCATGGCCTGCAGCGCCGACCTGGGCGCGGCGCTCGCGCGGCTCACGCGCTACATGGCGGTGATCTCCGACGCGACCGCTTTCTCGCTGCAGCGCGAGGCGCGCGGCTGCTGGATGGTGATGGAGCACACCGGCGGCAGCCTCCCGATTCCGCGCCAGCGCGTCGAATACGCCCTGCTGACCGTCTTCATGCAGTGCCAGTGGCTCACGCGGCGCGAGCTGCAGCCGCTGGCGCTCGAATTCGTCTATCCGCCGCCCGCCGACGACCGGTTGCACCGCGAGGCCTTCGGCTGCGGGATCCGCTACAACGCGCCGGCCAACCGGCTGCTGCTGTCGGCGGCCGACATGGCAATGCCGCTGCCCACCCACCACCCCACACTGGGCGAAATGCAGGAGCACCTGCTGGACGAGCAGCTGAATTTGCTGGGCCAGACCACCACCAGCACCCTGGTGTGCGCCGAGATTGCACGCCGGCTGCCGCAAGGCGAACCGCGCCGGCAGGACGTGGCCGCGGGTCTCGGCCTTGCGGAGCGCACGCTGCAGCGGCGGCTGCAGCAGGAGTCGGTGTCGTTCCAGTCGCTGCTCGACCGCACCCGCCGCGAACTGGCGCAGCAGTACCTGGCGGAAGACCGCCACACGCTCACCGACGTGGCCGACATGCTCGGCTTCGTCGACAGCAGCAACTTCTTCCGGGCCTGCAAGCGCTGGTTCGGGCTGCCGCCCGCCCAATACCGGGCGCGCATCTGGGACACGCCGGCGCTGGCCCACTGAAGGGGCCTCGACCTTCCGATGGCCCGCATCGCCAGGGGTCTCGCGCTCTGCCGGACAATCCGGACATGAGCTTGCTTGCTGAAGACACGGCCGCCGCGGACCTGGGATTGCGCTGGAAACCCGGATTCCGGGCGCTGGGCCCCGCCTTTCTCACCGAACTGCGGCCGACGCCCCTGCCCGATCCCCCCTACTGGGTGGGCTACAGCGAGGCGGCGGCCCGCCTGCTCGGCCTGCCGGCCGATTGGCGGCAATCGGAGGGCACGCTGGCGGCACTGACCGGCAACCTGCCCGTCGCCGGAACGCAGCCCTTCGCCACCGTGTACAGCGGCCATCAGTTCGGCGTCTGGGCCGGCCAGCTCGGCGATGGCCGCGCCATCATGCTCGGCGAAACCGAGGGCGGCCTCGAAGTGCAGCTCAAGGGCGCGGGCCGCACGCCCTACTCGCGCGGCGCCGACGGCCGCGCCGTGCTGCGCTCCAGCATCCGCGAATTCCTCTGCAGCGAGGCCATGCACGGCCTGGGCATCCCAACCACCCGCGCGCTCTGCGTCACGGGCTCCGACGCACGCGTGTACCGCGAAATGCCCGAAACCGCCGCCGTCGTGACCCGCGTGGCGCCCAGCTTCATCCGCTTCGGCCACTTCGAGCACTTCTCGGCCAACCAGCGCGAGGCCGAGCTGCGCGCGCTGGCCGACTACGTCATCGACCGCTACTACCCGGGCTGCCGCGCCACCGAGCGCTTCAACGGCAATGCCTACGCGGCCTTCCTGGAAGCCGTGAGCGAGCGCACCGCCGCCCTGCTCGCGCAATGGCAGGCCGTGGGCTTTTGCCACGGCGTGATGAACACCGACAACATGAGCATCCTCGGGCTCACCATCGACTACGGGCCGTTCCAGTTCCTGGACGGCTTCGATCCGCGCCACATCTGCAACCACAGCGACACCAGCGGCCGCTATGCCTTCAACCAGCAGCCCAACGTGGCCTACTGGAACCTGTTCTGCCTGGCGCAGGCGCTGTTGCCGCTGATCGGCGACCAGGAAATCGCCGTCGCCGCGCTGGAGTCCTACAAGACGGTGTTCCCGCGCGAGTTCGAGAGCCGCATGCGCGCCAAGCTCGGCCTCGCGGAGCCGGCCGAAGGCGATCGCGCGCTCATCGAGGGCGTGCTGAAGCTCATGGCCGCCGAAAAGGTCGACTACACCATCTTCTGGCGCCGCCTTTCGCAGCACATGGCGGGCGGCAACGCTGAACCCGTGCGCGACCTGTTCCTGGACCGTGCGGGCTTCGATGCCTGGCTGCTATCCTTTTCAGAGCGGCATGCGCAGGCACCGCGCGCCCAGGCCGCGGACCTGATGCTCAGATCGAATCCGAAGTACGTCTTGCGGAACCACCTGGGCCAGCAGGCCATCGAAGCGGCCAGCCAGAAGGACTTCTCGGCTGTGGCAACCTTGTTGGCGCTGCTCGAAACCCCATTTGAAGAACATCCCGGCGCCGATGCCTATGCCGGGTTCCCGCCCGACTGGGCCTCCACGATCGAAATCAGCTGCTCATCATGACCACTCCCATCGAGAAAACCGACGCCGAATGGAAAGCCCTGCTTGCCGAAAAAGGCGCCGAGCCCGCGGCCTTCGAGGTCACGCGCCACGCGGCCACCGAACGCCCCTTCACCGGCAAGTACGAGGCGCACTGGGACGACGGCACCTACCACTGCATCTGCTGCGGCGCCAAGCTGTTCGAATCGTCCACCAAGTTCGACGCGGGCTGCGGCTGGCCGAGCTTCTCGCAAGAGGCGGTGCCGGGCGCCATCCGCAACATCGTCGACCGCTCGCACGGCATGGTGCGCACCGAGAACGTCTGCGCCAATTGCGGCGCCCACCTGGGCCACGTGTTCCCCGACGGCCCCACCGAAACCGGCCTGCGGTACTGCATGAATTCCGCCTCGCTCGACTTCAAGAAGAAATAAGCAACCACCGAACCGGCCTGCCCAGCGCATGAAACTGATCCTCGACTTCTTTCCGATCCTGCTGTTCTTCGGCGCCTACAAGCTGGCCGACATCTATACCGCCACCGGCGTGCTGATGGCCGCCACCGTGCTGCAGATGGGCATCATCTACGCCATGGAGCGCAAGCTGCAGGCCATGCAGAAGGCCACGCTGGTGCTGATCCTGCTGTTCGGCACGCTCACGCTGGTGCTGCACGACGACCGCTTCATCAAGTGGAAGCCCACGGTCCTGTACGGCGCCATGGCCATCGCGTTGGCGGTGGCGCTCTGGGCGCTGAAGAAGAACTTCCTCAAGATGCTGCTGGGCTCGCAGCTGCAGCTGCCGGACCGCATCTGGGGGCGCCTGAACGTGGCGTGGATCGGCTACTGCCTCTTCATGGCGGCCATCAACGGCTACGTTGCGGCCTACTTCACCACCGAGGCATGGGTCAACTTCAAGCTCTGGGGCTACGTGTTCCCGATCGTGTTCCTGGTGGCGCAGGGCCTCTACATCTCGCCGCACCTCAAGAACGACGAACCCTCCGTATGAGCACCGCCACCACCCATCCGCTGCCCACGGCGCGCGACCTCGAAGCGGCGCTGCGCCAGACGCTGCAGCCCACCACGCTCGAGGTGATCGACGAGAGCGGCGCCCATGCCGGCCACGCCGGCGCCAATGCCGAGGGCCGGGGCACCCACTTCCGGGTCCGCATTGCTTCCCCACTGTTCGAAGGGAAGCCCCGCGTGGCGCGACATCGCCTTGTGTATGATGCCCTCCAAGTTTTTATCGCACAGGGTCTGCACGCCATCGCCATCGAGGTGCTCTGAGTCGTTCGATTGCCGGCACGCGCCGATACGGCCGCGGCGGCCCGACCCTTTTTTCCCGCTCCTCCGCTTTTTTCCACGCGCTTTTTCCTACACGCGCATTTCCCCTCCAGCCTGATATTCATTTCATGAAAAAACAACTCTTGCAGGCCGTTGCGGCCGCAGCGCTGCTCGGTGCGATTCCTCTGGCGGCCGTGGCGCAGAACGCAGCCATCGTCAACGGCAAGCCCGTGCCCAAGGCGCGCATGGACGTGCTGGCCCAGCAGCTGGCCGCGGCCGGCCGCCCGGTCACGCCGGAAATGCAGGGCCAGCTGCGCGAGGAAATCGTCGCGCGCGAAGTGTTCATGCAGGAAGCGCAGAAGCAGGGCCTGGACGCCACCGACGACTACAGGAACCAGCTCGAACTCGCCCGCCAGGCCATCCTGATCCGCGCGCTGTTCGAGAACTACCGCAAGACCAGCCCGGTCTCCGATGCCGAGGTGAAGGCCGAGTACGACAAGTTCGTGGCGGCCAACGGCGGCAAGGAATACAAGGCCCGCCACATCCTGGTCGAGACCGAGGACCAGGCCAAGAAGATCATGGCCGACCTGAAGAAGGGCGCCAAGTTCGAGGACATCGCCAAGAAGCAGAGCAAGGACCCGGGATCGGGCGCCAACGGCGGCGATCTCGACTGGGCCAACCCCGCGAGCTTCGTGCCCGAGTTCTCCGAAGCAATGATCAAGCTCAAGAAGGGCGAGACCACGCCCGCCCCCGTCAAGACGCAGTTCGGCTACCACATCATCCGCGTCGACGATGTCCGCCAGGCGCAACTGCCGAAGCTGGAAGAAGTTCAGCCGCAGATCACGCAGCAGCTGCAGCAGCAGCGCCTGCAGAAGTACCAGGAAGAACTGCGCGCGAAGGCCAAGGTCGAGTAAGCCCCGCGGCTTTCCTGCCCCATGAAAAAAGCGGCCCGCGGGCCGCTTTTTCGTTCCGGGCTCTTTCTTTCAGCCTACCCAGCGGCGCGCGTTGCGCCAGATCCGCATCCAGGGGCTCAGCTCGCTCCGGTCGCCGCCGGTCCAGCTCATCTGGATGTTGCGGAACACGCGCTCGGGGTGCGGCATCACCGCGGTGAAGCGGCCGTCCGGCGTGGTCACCGAGGTCAGGCCGCCGGCGCTGCCGTTCGGGTTGAACGGGTACTGCTCGGTCGGGTTGCCGTGGTTGTCCACGAAGCGCATCGCCGCAATGGCCTTGGCCGCGTCGCCGCGGTGCTTGAAGTTGGCATAGCCCTCGCCGTGCGCCACCGCGATCGGCAGGCGCGTGCCCGCCATGCCCGCGAAGAAGATGCTCGGCGATTCGAGCACTTCGACCATCGACAGGCGCGCCTCGAAGCGTTCGCTCTGGTTGGTGGTGAAGCGCGGCCAGGCCTCGGCGCCCGGAATGATGTCGGCCAGCTCGGCGAACATCTGGCAGCCGTTGCACACGCCCAGGCCGAAGGTGTCTTCGCGGCCGAAGAAGGCCTTGAACTGTTCGGCGAGCTTCGGGTTGAAGGTGATGCTGCGCGCCCAGCCGATGCCGGCGCCCAGCGTGTCGCCGTAGCTGAAGCCGCCGCAGGCCACCACGCCCTTGAAGTCGGCGAGGTCCGCCCTGCCGGCCTGCAGGTCGGTCATGTGGACGTCGAAGGCCTCGAAGCCGGCCTCGGTGAAGGCGTAGGCCATCTCGACATGCGAGTTGACGCCCTGCTCGCGCAGGATGGCGACCTTGGGGCGGTTCTGAAGGATGGCGGGGGCATTGAGGCCGTTGCCCTCACCCCTGCCCTCTCCCGGAGGGAGAGGGAGGAAGACGTGCATGCCGGGGTCCGAAGGATCGCCGGCCGCGGCGTGCTCGGCATCGGCGCAGGCCGGGTTGTCGCGCTCGCGGGCGATCTTCCAGCTGACCGAATCCCACACCTGGTGCAGGTCCTGCAGGCTCGCGCTGAACACCGACTTGGCATCGCGCCAGACTTCGAGCTTGCCCTTGCCGGCCTCCATCGTGGAGCTGGCGGGCCGCGTCTTGCCGACGAAGTGGCTGTGGGCGCTGAGGCCGTGGGCGCGCAGCACCTGCATCACCTCGTTGCGTTCGGCCGTGCGCACCTGCAGCACCATGCCGAGCTCTTCGTTGAACAGCGCCTTGAGCGTGAGCTCCTCGCGCCGCGCGCTGACCTGCTGCGCCCAGTTCTTGGCGTCGCCGGTTTCCATGCGGCTGTCGGAGATGCCGTCGCCTTCGGTCACCAGCATGTCGACGTTGAGCGCCACGCCCACGTGGCCCGCAAAGGCCATTTCGCAGGCGGTGGCGAACAGGCCGCCGTCGCTGCGGTCGTGCATGGCCAGGATCTTGCCGTTGGCGCGCAGCGCGTTCACGGCGTTGACCAGCGCGACGAGCTGCGCGGGGTCGTCGAGGTCGGGCACCGTGTCGCCGCTCTGGTTGAGCGTCTGCGCGAGGATGCTGCCGGCCATGCGGTGCTGGCCGCGGCCCAGGTCGATCAGCACCAGCGTGCTGTCGGCCTCTTGTGCATCGAGCTGCGGCGTGAGCGTGCCGCGCACGTCGGCCAGCGTGGCGAAGGCGGTCACGATCAGGCTCACGGGCGAGGTGACCTTCCGGGCTTCGCCGCCATCCTTCCACTGCGTGCGCATCGACAGCGAATCCTTGCCGACCGGAATCGAGACGCCGAGTGCCGGGCACAGCTCCAGGCCCACGGCCTTGACGGTTTCATACAGCGCGGCATCTTCGCCGGGCTCGCCGCAGGCGGCCATCCAGTTGGCCGACAGCTTCACGCGCGAGAGCTCGATCGGCGCGGCCAGCAGGTTGGTGATGGCCTCGGCCACGGCCATGCGGCCCGAGGCCGGCGCATCGAGCGCGGCCAGCGGCGTGCGCTCGCCCATGCTCATCGCCTCGCCGGCAAAGCCCTTGTAGTCGGCCAGCGTCACGGCGCAGTCGGCCACCGGCACCTGCCAGGGGCCGACCATCTGGTCGCGGTGGCTCAGGCCGCCCACGGTGCGGTCGCCGATGGTGATGAGGAAGCGCTTGGAGGCCACGGTCGGGTGCGACAGCACGTCGATGGCGGCCTTCTGCAGGTCGACGCCCGTGAGGTCGAGCGGCTTGAAGGTGCGGGCGACGCTCTTCACGTCGCGGTGCATCTTGGGCGGCTTGCCGAGCAGCACGTCCATCGGCATGTCGACGGGCTGCGGCGTGTCCTCGCTGCGCGCGGCGCCTTCGTCGGCCACCAGCAGCTGGCGCTCCTCGGTCGCCACGCCCACCACCGAGAACGGGCAGCGCTCGCGCTCGCAGAAGGCCTTGAACTGTTCGAGCGATTCGGGCGCGATGGCCAGCACGTAGCGCTCCTGGCTTTCGTTGCACCAGATTTCCTTGGGCGCCATGCCCGACTCTTCGAGCGGCACCGCGCGCAGGTCGAAGCGCGCGCCGCGGCCGGCGTCGTTGGTCAGCTCGGGGAAGGCGTTGCTCAGGCCGCCCGCGCCCACGTCGTGGATCGCAAGGATCGGGTTGGCCGCGCCCTGCTGCCAGCAATGGTTGATGACCTCCTGCGCACGGCGCTCGATCTCGGGGTTGCCGCGCTGCACCGAGTCGAAGTCGAGCTCGGCCGCGTTGGCGCCCGTGGCCATGGAACTTGCGGCGCTGCCGCCCATGCCGATGCGCATGCCGGGCCCGCCGAGCTGGATCAGCAGCGAGCCGGCCGGGAACTGGATCTTCTTCGTCTGCGTGGCGTCGATGCTGCCAAGGCCGCCCGCGATCATGATGGGCTTGTGGTAGCCGCGCTGCACCGTGTCGACGTCGCTCGCCACGGTCTGCTCGTATTCGCGGAAGTAGCCCAGCAGGTTGGGCCGGCCGAACTCGTTGTTGAACGCGGCGCCGCCCAGCGGGCCCTCGGTCATGATCTGCAGCGGGCTGGCGATGTGCTCGGGCTTGCCGTAGTGGCCCTCTTCGGGCCAGAGCTTCGACACCGTGAAGCCGGTCAGGCCGGCCTTGGGCTTGGAGCCGCGGCCGGTGGCGCCTTCGTCGCGGATCTCGCCGCCCGCGCCGGTCGAGGCGCCGGGGAACGGCGAAATGGCGGTCGGATGGTTGTGCGTCTCGACCTTCATCAGCACATGGCTCAGCGCGCTATCTTTTTGATAGCTCTGCGAATCCGGCGCCGGGATGAAGCGCTCGAGCGTCGTGCCCTCCATCACCGAGGCGTTGTCGGCATAGGCGATGACGGTGTGCTGCGGATTCTGCTTCTCGGTGTGGCGGATCATCGAGAACAGGCTTTGCGGCTGGGCCTGGCCGTCGATGGCGAAGCTGGCGTTGAAGATCTTGTGGCGGCAGTGCTCGCTGTTGGCCTGCGCGAACATCATCAGCTCGACGTCGCTCGGGTTGCGCCCGAGCCGGGTGAAGGCTTCGACCAGGTAGTCGATCTCGTCTTCCGCCAGCGCCAGGCCAAAACCCGTGTTGGCCGCCACCAGCGCGGCGCGGCCGCCGCCCTGCACGTCGACCAGCGCCATCGGCTGGGCCGGCAGCTCGCTGAACAGGCTGGCGGCCTGCTCGACGCTGGCCAGCACCGATTCGGTCATGCGGTCGTGCAGCGGGCCGGCCACCGCCGCCAGCAGGTCGCCTTCGAGCACGGGCGCCTTGCCGATCAGCGGGGCCTTGAGCTTCAGGTGGTACTGGGTGACCCGCTCGACCCGGCGCAGCGCCAGGCCGCAGTTGTGGGCGATGTCGGTGGCCTTGGAGGCCCAGGGCGAGACGGTGCCCAGGCGCGGCGTGACGACCACCGAGGCGCCCGCCTTGGCCGGCGCCTCGAAGGGCTCGCCGTAGGCCAGGAGCGCGGCAAAGCGCTCGCGGCCGGCCGCGTCGAGCGCCGCGTCGGTGACCACCAGGTGCACGAAACGGGCGCTGACGCCCTCGATGCGCGCATCGATCGCCTGCAGCTTCGGCAGCAGCTGCCGCGCGCGGAAATCGCTGAGTGCGCTGCCGCCCTCGAAAAAGGTTACGACGGGAAGGGCTTGAGGTGCGGGCTGCGTCACGGTCGAATGGGCCTGGGGCCGCGTTGGGAATCAAGAAATCTGGGCGAATGGCCGCTGACTGGGGTCATCCGCGTTAACCCGGAATTTTAGGCCATCGCCGGGCCGCCCCAAGATGGCGGCCCCCTCGGGGGGCAGCGGGGCACGAAGTGCTCCGCGTCGGGGGCAGGTTCTTCTGGTGAATGGGATAATTCCGGGATGAGCATTACCTACAAAGACGCCGCAGGCATCGAAGCCATGCGCGTCGCCTGCCGCCTGGCCTCCGAGGTGCTGGACTACCTCACGCCCCTCATCAAGCCCGGCATCACCACGAACGACGTCGACCGGCTGGCCGCCGAATACATGGTCAAGCAGGGCACCACCTCGGCCACCGTGGGCTACATGGGCGCGAGCAGCGTGCCCTTCCCGAAGTCGCTCTGCACCTCGGTGAACCACGTGGTCTGCCACGGTATTCCCAATGACAAGCCCTTGAAGAAGGGCGACATCATGAACGTCGACGTGACCGTCATCAAGGACGGCTGGTTCGGCGACAACAGCCGCATGTACATCATCGGCGATGCCTCCATTGCCGCCAAGCGCCTGTGCAGCATCACCTTCGAGGCCATGTGGCACGGCATCCTGCAGGTGCGCCCGGGCGCGCACCTGGGCGACGTGGGCCATGCGATCCAGAAATTCGCCGAAGGCCAGGGCTATTCGGTGGTGCGCGAATTCTGCGGCCACGGCGTGGGCCAGCGCTTTCACGAAGAGCCGCAGGTGCTGCACTACGGCCGGCCGGGCACGCTGGAAGAACTCAAGCCCGGCATGATCTTCACCATCGAGCCGATGATCAACGCCGGCAAGCGCGAGGTGAAGGAAGACTTCAAGGGTGGCCAGTACGACGGCTGGACCATCGTCACGCGCGACCATTCGCTGTCGGCGCAATGGGAACACACGGTGCTGGTCACCGAAACGGGCTACGAGGTGCTCACGCTGTCCGAAGGCAGCCCACCCCTGCCCTCGTTCGTCACTTCCACGAAAACGTGAGCCGCGCGAGCGGCGCACGGCTCCGGACACTGCCGTGATCGAACCCGCCAAGATCGACGTCGCCACCTTGCGCGAGGCCTATCGCGCGAAGAAGCTGGCGCTGTTCGACACCCTGCGCTTTGCGCGCGCGCCCACGCGCAGCGTGCACACGGTGCTGCGGCAGCTGTCGGCGCTGGCCGACCAGACGCTGTGCACGCTCTGGCGCGAGGCCGATTTCGGCGACGCGCTCGCGCTGGTGGCCGTGGGCGGCTTCGGCCGCGGCGAGCTGTTCCCCTACTCCGATGTCGACGTGCTGCTGCTGCTGCCGCCCGAGGGCGAGGCCGGCGCGATCGATCCTGCGCGCATCGAGGCCTTCATCGGCCACTGCTGGGACGCGGGGCTCGAGATCGGCTCCAGCGTGCGCACCGTCGACGAGTGCCTGGCCGAAGCCGAGAAGGACGTCACAGTCCAGACCTCGCTGCTCGAATCGCGGCTGATCACGGGCGACAAGAAGCTCTTCGTGGGCTTCCGCCGGCGTTTTGCACGCGCCATCGATCCGCAGGCCTTCTTCGTGGCCAAGTCGCAGGAAATGCGCCACCGCCACCAGAAGTTCGACAACACGCCCTACGCGCTCGAACCCAACTGCAAGGAATCGCCGGGGGGCCTGCGCGACCTGCAGACCATCCTCTGGATGACCAAGGCCGCGGGCTTCGGCAGCCGCTGGGACGACCTGGCCAAGAACGGCCTGGCCACCTCGTTCGAGGCACAGCAGATCAAGCGCAACGAAGCGCTGCTCTCGCTGATCCGCGCGCGCCTGCACGTGATTGCCAACCGGCGCGAGGACCGCCTGGTGTTCGACCTGCAGACCGCGGTGGCGGCAAGCTTCGGCTATGAAAGCGAATCGCAGCGCAAGTCGAGCGAGGCGCTGATGCGGCGCTACTACTGGGCGGCCAAGGCGGTGTCGCAGCTCAACCAGATCCTGCTGCTGAACATTGCGGAGCGGCTGCAGCCGGTGGACGAGCAGCACACGCCGATCAACGAGCGCTTCTTCGAGCGCGCAGGCCTCATCGAGATTGCGAGCGACGACCTCTACGAGCGCGAGCCGCACGCCATTCTCGAAACCTTCCTGCTCTACCAGAAGACCATCGGCGTGAAGGGCCTGTCGGCCCGTACGCTGCGCGCGCTCTACAACGCGCGCCACGTGATGGACAGCAAGTTCCGCAACGACCCGGTCAACCACCAGACCTTCATGCGCATCCTGCTGCAGCCCTACGGCATCACGCATGCGTTCCGGCTCATGAACCAGACCTCGGTGCTGGGGCGCTACCTGCGGGTGTTCCGCAGCATCGTGGGGCAGATGCAGCATGACCTGTTCCACGTGTACACGGTGGACCAGCACATCCTGATGGTGCTGCGCAACGTGCGGCGCTTCTTCATCGCCGAGCATGCGCATGAGTACCCGTTCTGCTCGCAGCTCGCGGCCGGCTGGGACAAGCCGTGGATCCTTTACGTGGCGGCGCTGTTCCACGACATCGCCAAGGGCCGCGGCGGCGACCATTCCACGCTCGGCGCACGCGACGTGCAGCGCTTCTGCAAGCAGCACGGCATTGCGCGCGAGGATTCCAGGCTGATCGAATTCCTGGTTGCGGAGCACCTGGTGATGAGCCAGGTCGCGCAGAAGCAGGACCTGAGCGACCCCGAGGTGATCGGCGCCTTCGCCAGGCGCGTGGGCAACGAGCGCTACCTCACGGCGCTCTACCTGCTGACGGTGGCCGACATCCGCGGCACCTCGCCGCGCGTGTGGAATGCCTGGAAGGGCAAGCTGCTCGAAGACCTGTACCGCTACACGCTGCGCGCGCTCGGCGGCCGCATGCCCGACCCCGACGCCGAGGTGGAATCGCGCAAGCGCGAGGCGCTGGTGCAGCTGGCCCTGCACGCGCAGCCCTTCGAGGCCCACAAGGCCCTGTGGGCCACGCTCGACGTCGGCTACTTCATGCGCCATGAAGCCACCGAGATCGCCTGGCATGCCAAGCAGCTCTCGCGCTTCGTGCCGCCGCCCAACGTGCCCATCGACCCCAAGGCGCCGCCGATCGTGCGGGCCCGCCTTTCGCCGGTGGGCGAAGGCCTGCAGGTGGTGGTCTACACGCCCGACCAGCCCGACCTCTTCGCGCGCATCTGCGGCTACTTCGACCAGGCTTCGTTCAGCATCCTCGATGCGAAAGTGCACACCGCGACCAACGGCTACGCGCTCGACACGTTTCAGGTGGTGACCACCTTCCTGCCCGATCACTACCGCGATCTCATCAGCATGGTGGAGTCGGGCCTGGCGCAGACGCTGACCGAAGCCGGCCCCCTGCCCCCGCCCAGCGTGGGCCGCGTGTCGCGGCGCGTGCGCAGCTTTCCGATCAAGCCGCGCATCAGCCTTTTGCCCGACGACAAGGCGCAGCGCTGGCTGCTCAACATCTCGGCCAGCGACCGCGCCGGGCTGCTCTATTCGGTGGCGCGCGTGCTCGCCCGGCATCACCTGAACCTGCAGCTCGCCAAGGTCACGACGCTCGGCGAGCGCGTGGAAGACACCTTCCTGATCAGCGGGCCCGAATTGCAGGGCCAGAAGACGCAGCTGGCCATCGAGACCGACCTGATGGAAGCGCTGGCCTCCTGAGGCCCGCTTGCCGCTTGTTTCATCCGCAGGCGCATCCTGCGGCATGATGGTGCCGACTCTTGTTTCAACTCGAACGGCAACCCTCGACATGAGCCAGAAAACCAATCCCCTCGCAGGCCAGCCCGCACCGCTGGACCTGCTCGTCAATGTCCCGCGCCTCGTCTCGGCCTACTACACGGGCCGGCCCGATCCCTCGGTGCCCGCGCAGCGCGTGGCCTTCGGCACCTCGGGCCACCGCGGCTCCTCCTTCGACAACGCGTTCAACGAATGGCATGTGCTGGCCATGAGCCAGGCCATTGCCGACTACCGGCGCCAGAAGGGCATCGACGGCCCGCTGTTCCTCGGCATCGACACGCATGCGCTTTCCACGCCCGCCTTCAACAGCGCGGTGGAAGTGCTGGCGGCCAACGGCGTCGAGCTGATGCTCTCGAAGGACGACGAGTACACGCCCACCCCCGCCGTCTCGCATGCGATCCTGGTCTACAACCGCGGTCGCACGGCGGGGCTGGCCGACGGCATCGTGATCACGCCTTCGCACAACCCGCCCGAAAGCGGCGGCTTCAAGTACAACCCGCCCAATGGCGGCCCCGCGGGCACCGACATCACCTCGGCGGT
The DNA here is from genome assembly GCF_001591365.1 of Variovorax paradoxus NBRC 15149. Classification (GTDB taxonomy): domain Bacteria; phylum Pseudomonadota; class Gammaproteobacteria; order Burkholderiales; family Burkholderiaceae_C; genus Variovorax; species Variovorax paradoxus. Next base: position 625,116 of record NZ_BCUT01000007.1, on the reverse strand, counting down.
CGAAGCCGCGGCCAATGCCTTTCTTGCGGCGGACCTCAAGGGCGTGAAGCGCCTGCCGCTCGCCCAGGCGCTGCGCGCCCCGACCACGCACCGCCACGACTACCTCAACACCTACGTCGAAGACCTCGCGCAGGTGCTCGACATGGATGCGATCCGCGGCGTGGAGATCGACCTGGGTGTCGACCCGCTGGGCGGCGCGGGCGTGCGCTACTGGCCGGCCATCGCCGAGCGCTACAAGCTCGGGCGGCTCAATGTGCTGAGCCAGGAGGTCGACCCCACCTTCCGCTTCATGTCGCTCGACTGGGACGGCCGCATCCGCATGGACCCGTCGTCGCCCGACGCCATGCACCAGCTGATCGGCCTGCGGGAGCGCTTCGGCATTGCCTTTGCCTGCGACACCGACCATGACCGCCACGGCGTCGTCACGCGCAGTGCGGGGCTGCTGCCGCCCAACAACTACCTGGCGGTGATGGTCGACTACCTCTTCACGCACCGGCCGCAGTGGGCGGCGCATGCGGCCGTGGGCAAGACGGTGGTCAGCAGCCAGATGATCGACCGCGTGGCCGCCCGGCTGGGCCGCAGGCTGTACGAGGTGCCGGTCGGCTTCAAGTGGTTCGTCGACGGGCTGGTGGATTCGTCGCTGGGCTTTGGCGGCGAGGAAAGCGCGGGCGCTACCTTCCTGCGGCGCGACGGCACGGTATGGACCACCGACAAGGACGGCATCGTGCCCGCCCTGCTCTCGGCCGAGATTGCCGCGCGCACCGGGCGCGATCCCGGCGAACGCTTTGCCGAACTGGCGCAGGCGCTGGGCCAGCCGGTGGCCAATCGCGTGGATGCGGCGGCCACCGTCGAGCAGAAGAAGAAGCTCTCGAGCCTGTCGCCGCAGCAGGTGCTGTCCACCGAGCTTGCCGGCGAGAAGATCCAGGAGGTGCTGAGCCACGCACCCGGCAACGGCGCGGCCATCGGCGGCGTGAAGGTGGTCACCGAGAACGGCTGGTTCGCCGCGCGGCCCTCGGGCACCGAGAACATCTACAAGATCTACGGCGAGAGCTTTCTCGGCGCCGAGCACCTGGGCCGCATCCTCGAGGAGGCGCAGCTGCTGGTCGACAAGGCGCTGGCGGGCTGAGTGCGGCCGGCGCGTTCAGCGCGCGCCCTCTCCCAGCCGCCGCTCGAGCCACACGCTGTAGCGCGACAGCCCGAAGCACAGCACCCAGTACACCGCCGCAACGAAGAGGTAGCCCTCGAGGTAGAACGGCCGCCAGGTCGGGTCGCCGCCGAGTGCGAGGCCCAGCGCGCCGGTCAGCTCGAACAGGCCGACCACCGTGACCAGCGAGGTGTCCTTCAAGGTACCGACCACGCTGTTGGTCAGCGCCGGCACCACCAGCCGCAGGGCCTGCGGCAGCACGATGTCCCGCTGCACCGGCCAGCGGCCGAAGCCCAGCGCCATCGCCACTTCGGTCTGGCCGCGCGGCACGGCCTGCAAGCCGCCGCGGATGATCTCGGCCAGGTAGGCCGCAACGAACAGCGTGAGCCCCGCCAGCACGCGCACCAGCACATCGGGCTGCCAGCCCGCGGGCCAGAGCAGCGGCAGCAGGAACGAGGCCATGAACAGCACCGAGATCAGCGGCACGCCGCGCACCAGCTCGATGTAGCTCGCACTGAGCGTGCGGACCACCGGCCAGCCCGAGCGGCGCCCGAGCGCGAGCAGCAGCGCGAGCGGAAAGGCCAGCGCGAGGCCCACCACCGCCAGGCCGATGGTGAGCGGCAATCCGCCCCAGCGGCTGGTCGGCACGGGGGCGAGGCCCGCCACGCCGCCGCGCATCAGCAGCACGAACAGCACGAGCGCCACCACCCAGAGCGGCGCCAGCCACCAGCGCCAGCTGCGCGGCCAGGCACTCAGTATGGTGACGGCCGACAGCACGGCCACGGCAATGGCCGGGCGCCATTGCTCTTCGTAGGGAAAGCGGCCGAACAGCATCGGGCGCCATTTCTCGGCCACCACGCCCCAGCAGGCGCCATGCTGCACCGCGCGGCAGGCTTCCGCGTCAGGCCGGAAGACGGCGTGCAGCACGCCCCATTCGACCGCGCGGTAGCCGCCCCATGCCAGCAGCGCGAGCAGCAGCACGGTCGCCAGCGCCCGCGGCGGCGAACCCCAGAGTTCGCTGCGCCAGGCGATCGGGCCCTGGGCCACGTTCCTCATCGCCAGCCCCTGAGCGCGACGCGCGCGTTGTAGCGGTTCATGCCGAAGGAGATCAGCAGCGACAGCAGCAGATAGACCGCCATGATGATGGCGATGCACTCGAAGGCACGGCCGTTCGAGCCGATGGTGGTGTTGGCCACCGACACCAGTTCCGGATAGCCCACGGCCACCGCGAGCGATGAATTCTTGACGAGGCTCAGCAGCTGGTTGGTGAGCGAGGGCACGATCACCCGCAGCGCCTGCGGCAGGATCACGATGCGCAGCTGCTGCACCGGCGCGAGTCCCAGCGCTTGGCCCGCAAGCACCTGCCCCTGCGGCACCGAGAGGATGCCGGCGCGCACGATCTCGGCCACGAACGCGGCCGAGTAAAAGGACAGGCCCGCGACGATGGTCACGTACTCCGGGCTCAGCGCCGCGCCACCGCTCACGCCGAAGTCGCCGCGCTCGGGCCAATCGAAATGCGTGGGCCACCAGCCACCCTCGCCCGACGCCGGCCAGGGCACGCTGAGGCCGCCCTTGCTGAGCCACACGCCCGGCAGCAGCCGCACGGGTTCGGTCGGATCAGGCAGCAGGTTGGCAATCGCAAAGGCCAGCATCAGCAGCTGCACGAGCAGTGGCACGTTGCGCAGCAGCTCGACATAAGCGGTGCAGATGCCGCGCAGCAGCACGTGAGGCGCGAGCCGGCCGATGCCGATCAAGGTGCCGAGCACCACCGAAAAGATGGCGGCGGGCACCGAGGCGCGCACCGTGTTGACCAGGCCCGCGAGGAAGGCGCGCCAGAACGGCTGGCTGGCATCGAAGTCGAGCCAGCCTTCGCTGATGGAGAAGCCCGCGGGCTCAGTAAGAAAGTCGAAGCCCGATCGGACGCCGCGCGCCCGCAAGACCTCGAGCGCATGGTTCACGACCCAGGCCGCGCCGGCCACGACGGCCAGCACCAGCAGCGCCTGGACGACCCAGCCCAGCCAGGCGCCGCGGCGCGAGGCTCCGCTGCTCATCGAACCGGTGGTGCGTAGATCAGGCCGCCCTTGTTCCAGAGGTTGTTCGAGCCGCGCGGCAGCTTCAGGACCGACTTGGGGCCCACGTTGCGCTCGAACATCTCGCCGTAGTTGCCGACGGCCTTGATGGCGCGGAACGACCAGTCCTTGTCCAGGCCCAGCAGCTTGCCCAGGTCTTCGCCGGCGCCCAGCAGGCGCTGCTGCGCCGGGTCCTTGCTGCCAGCCTTGAGCTCGTCGGCATTGGCCTGCGTGATGCCGAATTCCTCGGCCTCGATGAGCGCGTTGGGCACCCATTTGGCAATGGCGAACCATTCGTCGTCGCCGCGGCGCACCAGCGGCGCGAGCGGCTCCTTGGAAATGAGCTCGGGCAGGATGACGTAGTCGTCGGGGTTCGGCGCTTCCTTGTTGCGCAGGCCCGCCAGCGCCGAGGCGTCGGTGGTGAAGGCCTGGCAGCGGCCGGAGAAGAAGGCCTTGAACGAGGCTTCGAAGCTCTCGAACACCACCGTCTTGACCGGGATGTTCTGCGCGCGGAAGTAGTCGGACACATTCTTCTCGTTGGTGGTGCCCGACTGCGTGCAGATGGTCGCGTTCTTGAGCTGCTTGGCGCTCGTCACCTTGAGCTTCTTCGGCACCAGGAAGCCCTGGCCGTCGTAGTAGGTGATGGTGGTGAAGTTGAAGCCCAGCGACGCATCGCGCGTGAGCGTCCAGGTGGTGTTGCGCGCGAGGATGTCGATCTCGCCGGCCTGCAGCGCCGAGAAGCGCTGCTGCGAATTGAGCGGCACGAAGTCGACCTTCTTCGGGTCGCCCAGCACGGCCGCCGCAATGGCGCGGCAGGTGTCGACGTCCAGGCCCGACCAGTTGCCCTGCGTATCGGGCGCGGAAAAGCCGGCCACGCCATTGGTCACGCCGCACTTGACGGTGCCGCGCTGCTTGACGGCATCGAGGGTCTTGCCGGCAAAGGCGGGGGCGGCAGCGGCAAGCGCTGCAACGGCTGCGGCCATGGCCAGTGCGGGACGGAATCGGTTCTTCATTGGTGTGTTCTCCTCAACAACAAGCAAAAGCCAGTGTACGAGGCTGCGCGCCACTCTGCCAAAGAACGGGCGGTTGGATGCATATGCCGCAGGCGCCGGCACGGTGTTTTTCTTGGGCGCCGCATTCACTAACATACGGGCCTTCAATCACTTCACCAGGAATCTGCACATGACCAAATCCGATGACACCGGCAAGCTCGTTCTGCGCGTCGCGCTCGGCATCCTCATCCTGCTGCACGGCATTGCGAAGGTCGGCAAGGGCGTCGACGGCATCGGCGGCATGCTGGCATCCCACGGCTTGCCGGCCGCCATGGCTTACCTGGTCTATGTGGCCGAGATCCTTGCGCCCGTGCTGCTCATCGTGGGCCTGTTCACCCGTCCGGCTGCGCTGATCGTTGCGCTCAACATGCTGGTGGCCATCTGGCTCGTGCACCGGAAAGACCTGGGCGCACTCAATGGCCAGGGCGGCTGGGCGCTGGAACTGCAGGGCATGTTCCTGTTCTCGGCACTTGCCATTGCGCTCTTCGGCGGCGGCCGGTTCGGCCTGGGCGGCAAGTACAACTGAAGGAAGAAGGAAGGAAGCATGCGGCCGGCGGCGTGCCGGCCGTTCTTTCGTCACTCGTCGTCGTTCGCGTCCAGCCCTGGAAACAGGACGTCGGTATAGCCGAAGCGCGAGAAGTCGCGCACCCGCATCGGATAGAGCTTGCCCAGCAGGTGATCGACTTCATGCTGCACCACGCGTGCATGAAAGCCGCTCGCGACGCGGTCGATCGGATCGCCGTAGGGGTCGAAGCCGGTATAGCGGATGTTGGCAAAGCGCGGCACCACGCCGCGCAGGCCCGGCACCGAGAGGCAGCCTTCCCAACCCTCTTCTTCCTCGTCGCCGATCGGCGTGATGACCGGGTTCAGCAGCACGGTGCGCGGCACGGGTGGCGCGTCGGGATAGCGGGGATTGACCACGTCGGTGCCGAAGATCACGAGTTGCTGGTCGACACCGATCTGCGGCGCGGCCAGGCCCGCGCCATTGACGGCCAGCATGGTCTCGAACATGTCGCGCACCAGCAGGTGCAGTTCGTCGGTGTCGAAGGCAGCCACCGGCTGCGCAATGCGCAGCAGCCGGGGGTCGCCCATCTTGAGGATTTCGCGGATGGCCATGGCGGGATTATCGCGAGCGGCCCCGCCGCGGCGTCATGGAGGGGTTTGTCCCTTGGAGTCGGGCGACGACCACAGCCGCGATGCGCCGCGCGGCGGATCCGGCCGGTATTGCGGCAGCGGCGACACGCCGGCAGCCGGCGGCCGTGCGCCACCGCCGCCGCCCCAGCCCGGGCGAGAAGGCACGGGCACGGGAACCGGCACTGGCACCGGACGCGCCACCGGGTAGCCCGGGCGCCCGTAATAGGGCCTGCCGCCGTAGTAGGGGCGGTCATGGTCGTAATAGCGGCGCCCGCCTTCGTAGTAGCCGCCGCCCTGGATATAGACCGGCGCCGGATTCACCACCACCGGATCCGAGTAGTACGGCTGCGAATAGCCCCCGCTGTAGTAGGGGTCGCCAGGAACAGCCACGCAGCCGCCAAGCAGCGCGAAGCCGCCGATGGCGACACTGATACCGAGAACACGAATTTTCTGCATGAGGGACTCCTTGTCAGCCTTCAGTTTTCAACGCCAGCTTGTAGGCCCTGTTGACTGCGGTGGTGTGAAGTCGCGTAACTGCCGGTAAGAACCGCGCTTCACCCCCCTTCAACCCGGCACACCGCCGGCGAGCAGCTCCAGCATACGCGCCTCGTCGATCACCTCCACGCCGATCTCGCGCGCCTTGTCCAGCTTGCTGCCAGCCTCTTCGCCGGCCACCAGGTAGCTGGTCTTCTTGCTGACGGAACCCGCCACCTTGGCGCCGGCTGCTTCCAGTTTGTCCTTGGCTTCGTCGCGGCTCAGCGTAGGAAGGGTGCCGGTAATCACGAAGGTCAGCCCCGCCAGCGGCTTGGGCGCCCGGGCTGCGGGTTCGCCCTCCTCCCAGGTCAGCCCGCAGGCGCGCAGCTGCTCGACCACCTCGCGGTTGTGCGGCTGGTCGAAGAAGGTGCGCAGGCTTTGCGCGACGACCGGGCCCACGTCGTTGACCTCCAGCAACTGCTCCTCGCTCGCATCCATGATCGCGTCGAGCTTGCCGAAGTGCTTGGCCAGGTCCTTGGCCGTGCTCTCGCCCACGTGCCGGATGCCCAGGCCGAACAGGAAGCGCGGCAGCGTGGTCTTCTTCGACGCCTCGAGCGCATCGACGAGGTTCTTGGCCGACTTGTCGGCCATGCGGTCCAGCCCCGCCAGCGTGGTGAACCCGAGCTTGTAGAGGTCGGGCAAGGTGCGGATCAGGTTGGCATCGACCAGCTGCTCGACCAGCTTGTCGCCAAGCCCATCGATGTCGACCGCGCGGCGCGCCGCAAAGTGCAGGATGGCTTCCTTGCGCTGGGCCGCGCAGAACAGGCCGCCGGTGCAGCGGTAGTCGACTTCGCCCTCTTCGCGCAGCGCTTCCGATCCGCACACCGGGCACTGGTGCGGCATGGTGAAGAGCAGGCCCCGCTCGCCCTCGGGCCTGGCGAGGCTTTCGGGCACCACGCCGACCACTTCGGGGATCACGTCGCCGGCCCGCCGCACGATCACCTTGTCGCCCACGCGCACGTCCTTGCGGCGCGCCTCGTCCTCGTTGTGCAGCGTGGCGTTGGTGACGGTCACGCCGCCCACGAAGACCGGCGCGAGCTTGGCCACCGGCGTGAGCTTGCCGGTACGCCCGACCTGCACCTCGATGCCCAGCACCTCGGTGATCTGCTCCTGCGCCGGGTACTTGTGTGCCACGGCCCAGCGCGGCTCGCGCGAGACGAAGCCCAGCCGCCGCTGCAGTTCGATGCTGTCGACCTTGTAGACCACGCCGTCGATGTCGTAGGGCAAGGCATCGCGCTGGCGCCCGATGTTCTCGTGGAAGGCGATCAGTTCGATGGCGCCGGTCGCGCGTGCGGTCTGCGTGGCCACCGGAAAGCCCCAGGCGTGGAACTGCTGCAGCCAGTCGAACTGGGTCGGAAATTCCGGCCCGCCTTCGCTGGCCGGCGTGACCTCGCCGAGGCCATAGGCAAAAAAGCTCAACGGCCGCGCCGCCGCAATGGCCGGGTCGAGCTGGCGCACCGCGCCGGCCGCGGCATTGCGCGGATTGACGAAGACCTTCTCGTTCTTCTGCCCGGCCGCGATCTTCTCGCGCTGGCGCTCGTTGAGCGCCTCGAAATCGGCGCGCTTCATGTAGATCTCGCCGCGCACCTCGACCACGGGCGGCGCCTTGCCATTGAGCCGCAGCGGAATCTCGCGCACGGTGCGGATGTTCTGCGTGACCTCCTCGCCGACCTCGCCATCGCCGCGCGTCGCGGCCTGCACCATCACGCCGTTCTCGTAGCGCAGGTTCATGGCCAGGCCGTCGAACTTGAGTTCGCAGACGTACTCGACCTGCGGCCCGTCCTCGGCCAGGCCCAGTTCCTTGCGCACGCGGGCATCGAAGGCGCTGGCGCCGCCGGGCGAGATGTCGGTCTCGGTGCGGATCGACAGCATCGGCACCTTGTGGCGCACCTTCACGAAGCCTTCGAGCACCTTGCCGCCGACGCGCTGCGTGGGCGAATCGGGCGTGCGCAGTTCGGGGTATTCGGCTTCCAGCGCCTGCAGCCGCTGGAACAGCCGGTCGTACTCGGCGTCGGGCAGCTCGGGCGCATCGAGCACGTAGTAGAGATGAGCGTGGCGGTGAAGCTGTTCGCTCAGTGCGGCGGCTTCGCGTGCCGCTTCGTCGCGCGTGGTCATGGGTGTCTCCCGAACGATCGGATCAGCTGAAAAGGCGGCGCGCCAGGGGCGAGCCGGCGGCCAGGTCGCGCGACTCGAGCGTGTCGTAGAGCTGCTCGAGGTCGGCGCCGATCGCATCCATGGTTTCCTCGCGCAGCAGCTGGCCGTCGCTGTCGGTGACCACGCCGTCCATCTCGCGCGCCAGCGTGGCGGCGGCTTCGCGCATGCGGCGGAACGGCTGCTCGGCGCGGTCGACCTGCGGCACGTCCAGGCTCAGGCTGAGTTCGCGGATGGCCGACTGCGCCGGATCGTCGGCCAGCGCGGCCTGCGTGTCGAACGAGAGCCCGAGGATCGGCGGCAGCCCGGCCTCGCTCGTCGGCAGCACCATGCGCCCCGGGATGATGCCGGCCACAAAGCCCAGCCGCGCCGCGTTCTGCTGCACGTAGCCGGGACTCCAGGCGGCATGCAGCGCGCGCAGCACGAAGCCCAACTGCGCATCGTGCGCGCTGGCGAACTGGTCGAGCTCGCGGGCGCGCGCCACCTCGTCGAGCATTTCAGGAAATTCGAGCGCGCCGTTGACGGCATCGGCAAAGGCCTGCGCCTTGACCACGAATTCGGAGTATTCGATCTCGTTGAGCGCGCCGGTGCGGTTCGCCAGCTGCACGCCCACTTGGAAGGCGCTGTAGCGCTGGCCCGGCACGGGCGGCTCCCATTGGCCGGTGTGTTCGTTCAAACCTTCGATGGCCACGGGCTTGCTGCCCGCGCGGCGCGTGGGCGGCATGGCGGCAATGGCCGCGTCGCCCGATGCGAGCCCGTCCAGCGACACCGGCGCGATCACGTCGATCAGCGGATCGAGCCCGCCGCGCCGCTCGGCCGTGGGCACCGGGCTCGCGCTGGGCGCGGGCAGGTCGGGGTCGAACAGCGGTTCGTGGCGTTCATGGCCCGGCACCGGGTGCGGATCGATGTGCAGCATCGGCTCCACGCCGTCGGACGAGGACGATGGCCGAGGGTCCGCCTCGGACAGGTCGCGGTCAGCGGCGTCGGGCTGGCGCGGCGCATTGCGGCGCGAGGTCAGGGTGTTGTAGGCAACGACGGCCGCGAGGACGAGGCCGCCGAGGATGGCCAGGGCGAGAGTGAGATTGCTCATGGGCTGCCCGGATCAAGCAGCCTCGACCATGGAGGCGGCCGCTTCCATGTCGACCGCGACGATGCGCGAGACGCCCTGCTCCTGCATGGTGACGCCGATCAGCTGCTCGGCCATTTCCATGGCGATCTTGTTGTGGCTGATGAAGAGGAACTGGGTTTCGCGGCTCATGGCGGTCACGAGTTTGGCATAGCGTTCGGTGTTGGCATCGTCCAGCGGCGCGTCCACTTCGTCGAGCAGGCAGAAAGGCGCCGGGTTGAGCTGGAAGATCGCGAACACCAGCGCAATGGCCGTGAGCGCCTTCTCGCCGCCCGAGAGCAGGTGGATGGTCTGGTTCTTCTTGCCGGGCGGCTGCGCCAGCACCTGCACGCCGGCGTCGAGGATCTCGTCGCCGGTCATCACGAGCCGTGCATTGCCGCCGCCGAACAGCTCGGGGAACATGCGGCTGAAGTGCTCGTTGACGATCTTGAAGGTGCCGCCCAGCAGGTCGCGCGTCTCGGCGTCGATCTTGCGGATGGCGTCTTCGAGCGTGCCGATGGCCTCGTTCAGGTCGGCGGACTGCGCATCGAGGAAGGTCTTGCGCTCGCTGGCCACGGCAAGCTCGTCGAGCGCCGCCAGGTTGACCGCGCCCAGCGCGACCACTTCGCGGTTCAGGCGGTCGATCTCGCCTTGGAGGCCGGTGAGCCGGACCTTGTCGGCTTCGATCGACTGGGCAACGGCCTCGAGGTCGGCGCCGGCGTCGTCCAGCAGCTGCTGGTATTGCTCGACCCCCAGGCGCGCGGCCTGTTCCTTGAGCTGGAATTCGGTGATGCGCTGGCGCAGCGGATCGAGTTCGCGCTCCAGCTGCAGCCGGCGTTCGTCGCTGGCGCGCAGCTTCAGCGTGAGGTCGTCGTACTGGCTGCGCGCCGCACCCAGCGCGGCCTCGCGCTCGAGCTTGAGCGCCAGCGCGTCCTGCAGGCCGGCCTGGGCCGCCGCATCGGACAGGCGGCCGAGTTCGGCGCGGGCGCGCTCGTCTTCGTCGGTGAGCGACAGCACCTGCTGCGATGCGGTTTCAATGGCGCGGTTCAGTTCGCCGCGGCGGGCTTCGAGCGTGCGCTGCGAGAAGGTGGCCTCCTGCGCCTGCCGCTCGAGGCTGCGGTGCTGCTCGCGGCTCGCGGCCAGCGCGCGGCCGGCCTCGATCACGCGTTCGTCGAGCTGCGCGTGGCGCTCCTGGCTGTCGGCCAGCTGCATGTCGAGCTCTTCGAAGCGGCCTTCGGCGGCCATGCGCTTTTCCTGCAGTTCTTCCAGTTGCGCGTCGACCTCGGCCAGGTCGGCAGCCAGCTGCTCGCTGCGCGCGCGCGTCTGCTCGGCGAGCTGGGTCATGCGCAGCGTCTCGACCTGCAGTTCATGCGCACGCGATTGCGTTTCGGCCGCTTCGCGGCGCGCCGTGACGAGGCGCTGCGCCGCATCGGCGTAGGCGGCTTCGGCGCGGACCAGCGCGGTGCGCGCCTCTTCGCTGATGAGGGCCTGGGCGCGCAATTGGCGCTCGAGGTTTTCCATTTCCTGCTGGCGCGCCAGCAGGCCGGCCTGCTCGGAATCGGGAGCGTAGAAATTGACGCTGTGCGAGAACACGGCGTGGCCGCTCTGCACATAGATGACTTCGCCCGGCTGCAGCGTGGCGCGCTGCGCGAGCGCTTCTTCGAAACTCTGCGCGGTGTAGCAGCCGTGCAGCCAGTCGGTCAGCAGGGCCTGCAGGCCCGCATCGTTCAGGCGCAGCAGGCTCGACAGGCGCGGCAGCGCGGCCGTACCTTGCGGCGCGCCGGCCGCGGGCGGGCTGTAGAACGCGAGCTTGGCGGGCGGCGCATCGTTGCCGAAGGCGCGCACCATGTCGAGCCGGCTGACCTCGAGCGCGCCCAGGCGCTCGCGCAGCGCCGCTTCGAGCGCGTTTTCCCAGCCCTGCTCGATGTGGATGCGGCTCCACAGCCCCTGCATGCCTTCGAGCCCGTGCTTGGCGAGCCAGGGCGCCAGCTTGCCATCGGTCTTGACCTTTTCCTGCAGCGCGCGCAGCGCTTCGAGCCGCGCCGAGAGCTCGGCATGGCGCGCGCCTTCGGTGTTGACGGCCTGCTGCTTGGCGCGGCGGTCGTCGTCGAGCTGCGGCACCGATTCCTGCAGCTCGTGCAGGCGCGCATCGGCCTCGCTCGCGGTTTCCTGCGCGGCCGCATGCTCTTCCTGCAGGGCTTGCAGGCGCGCCTCGTCGGGCGCGGCCAGGGCGTTCTGGTCGGCGCGCAGGCGTTCGCTGCGCTGCGTGAGCTGCCGGCTCTGCTCTTCGATGTTGCGCTGGTCGGCGGCCAGCACCTGGATCTGCTGCTGCACCTGCGAGACGGTGCTGCGCTGGGCGTTGGCCTCGTCCTGGGCGCGCTGCACGGCTTCCTCGAGCTCGGGCATGCGCGCGTCGTGTTCCTCGAGCTGCGCGGCCAGCAGCACGGCCTGCTCTTCCGCGTCGACGCCCTGGCCGGCCAGGGTTTCGATCTCCGCCTCGGCCTCTTCGCGGCGGCGGCCCCATTGGCCCATCTGCTCGCGCAGCTGGACCAGCCGCTGCTCCACGCGCTGGCGGCCTTCGACCACGAAGCGGATCTCGCCTTCGAGGCGGCCCACTTCGGCGCTGGCTTCGTAGAGCTTGCCCTGGGCCTGGTTGACCTGGTCGCCGGCCGCGTAGTGGGCCTGGCGCACGGTTTCGAGTTCGGATTCGATGCGGCGCAGGTCGGCGGTGCGCGACTCGAGGTCATTGATCGCCTTTTCCGAGTCGGCCTTGATCTTGGCCTGGTCGGCATCGCTTTCGCTGCGCTTGAGGAACCACAGCTGGTGCTGCTTTTTGGTGGCTTCGCCCTGCAGCGCGTTGTAGCGCGCGGCCACCTCGGCCTGCTTCTCGAGCTTTTCGAGGTTGGCGTTGAGTTCGCGCAGGATGTCTTCCACGCGCGTGAGGTTCTCGCGCGTGTCGCCCAGGCGGTTCTCGGTTTCGCGCCGGCGCTCCTTGTACTTGGAGACGCCCGCCGCCTCTTCGAGGAACAGGCGCAGCTCCTCGGGCTTGGACTCGATGATCCGGCTGATCGTGCCCTGGCCGATGATGGCGTAGGCGCGCGGTCCGAGGCCGGTGCCCAGGAACACGTCCTGCACGTCGCGGCGGCGCACCGGCTGGTTATTGATGTAGTAGCTGCTGGTGCCGTCGCGCGTGAGCACGCGCCGCACGGCAATTTCGCCGAACTGGTTCCACTGGCCGCCCGCGCGATGGTCGGCGTTGTCGAACACCAGTTCCACGCTCGAACGGCTGGCCTGCTTGCGCGTGGTCGTGCCGTTGAAGATCACGTCCTGCATCGACTCGCCGCGCAGCTCCGACGCGCGCGACTCGCCCAGCACCCAGCGCACCGCATCCATGATGTTCGACTTGCCGCAACCGTTGGGCCCGACGACGCCGACCAGTTGGCCCGGCAGCAGGAAGTTGGTGGGTTCGGCGAACGACTTGAAGCCCGAAAGCTTGATGGAATTGAGACGCACGACTTGTCGGCCTGCCTTGGCATGACGCCAAGGTATTGATTTGTAAGGAAAATTGCACGGACCTGCCGTTCGAGACAGGCCGCCGCCCCAGCCGTGGATGATAACGTCAGGGCATGAGCGATTCCCTGGTTTCATCACCTCTTGCCGTGCGCCGCGGCTGCCTGCTGGCCGGTGCGGCCGCCCTGCTGGGCCTTGGCGGCTGCGCGGCCGTGCGTTCCACCGATCGCGCCGAGGCCTACAGCAACCAGGAATGGTTGCAGTCCAGCGCCAACCGCATCGCCAACCTCTCGCTGCGCGACAACCTGCAATCGATCCGGCGCGTGCAGACCACGCTCTACCGGCGCAACCCGCGCGAATGGCGCAAGTCGGCCGCCAGCGTCGAGGCGGCCGCGCAGCGCGCCTGGGATGCGGTGCTGACCGGCCCTGCCCTGCCCGAGCTGCGCGGCGCCACGGGCATCGACGCCATCCGCATGGCTTTCGACACCGGGCCGCAGGGCTACCAGGGCGACCGGGTGGCGGCGCTGGTCGTCGGCTGGGCCACCATGCTCAAACAGGCCAACGGCGACACCTGGGACCAGACCATGCTCGACGGCGTCAATGCCGAGAACAGCTTCCGGGCCGCGCGCAACTTCGAGATATCGCTCTGGCTGATTGCCTCCAAGACCGGCCCCGACGGCCAGCCGCTGCTGTTGGCCACCGAGATCAGCGAGCGCGGGCGCAACCTCGTGGCCGACCGCGAACTGTCCAAGGTGGTGGCGCGGCTCGACCTGCTGGCCGCCCAGGCCGACGAGAAATACCGGCGCGCCGCGCTCGATTTCGGCCAGAACTGGGTCATGGGCGTCGTGATGCCCTTCTTCACGCTCATTCCCCGGTAGCGATTGCGGACACTCTCTCGGAAACATATTTCCGAAATTGTGGTTTGCGGTAATATATTTCCGTGAACAAGCAGGAACTCATCACCGCCCTGGCGGCCCGGCGCGAGGCCGCGGGTCTCGGCAACGCTGAAATCGCGCTGCGCTCCGGCCTCACCGAACGTTCGGTGCGCAATGCGCTGAGCCTGAAGGGAAATCCGCAGATGTCCTCGCTGCTGGCGCTGGTGGATGCCCTGGGCCTCGAGCTGCAGCTCGCGCCCAAGGGCTTCGGCGAACGCGCGGACTCCGAGCCCGGCTACCGCCCGGTGCCCACGCGCATCGGCAACGCCGTCGGCGCTGCGGCGCCGCCGCCGGCTCCGGCGTCCGGGCCGCGTTCGAAAAAGCCTTCGCCATGAACGTCAAGATCCTCGAGATCTCGCTCGGCGCGCGCCGCTTCGGCAAGCTGTTCCAGTACGCGGACCTCTGCCGCTTCGTGGCGGAACCCGAACTGGTGGCCGCGCCGCCGCCCGAGGTGCTGTCGCTGTCGATGGTGGCCAGCGATCCTTCCGCGCAGTCGGCACTGTGGAGCGACGTCAAGAACCCGCTCTTCAACGCACAGGGCGGTCAGCTGCCGCGCTTCTTCCAGAACCTGCTGCCCGAAGGCGTCCTGCGCAGCCACATCGCGCAGCTGCGCGGCTGCCGCGAGAACGACCATTTCGAGCTGCTTGCGGCCTGCGGCGGCGACCTGCCCGGCGCGGTGAGCGCCCGGCCGGTCTCGGTCGACCGGGGCACCTTGCAGCGGCTCATCACCCAGGACCAGGACGCGCTCGAGATGTCGGTGGTCGAGCTGCCGATGCCGCAGGGCATCTCGGTGTCGGGCGTGCAGCCCAAGCTCGGCCTGCGCCGGCAAGGCGGGCGCTACGTGGCCCGCACCCGCGCCGGCGCGAGCACGCGCGTGATCGCCAAGCTGCCGGTGGCCGGGCGGCCCCACATGCCGCAGCTGGAAATGCTCTCGCTGCAGATGGCGGGTGCGGCCGGCGTCGAGGTCTGCCATGCCGAACTCGCGCCGCTCTCGGCCATTGCGGCCGAGCACAGCTACGCGCTGCCCGACGAGCCCGACTTTCTTGCCGTGACGCGCTTCGACCGCGAAGGCGCGCGCCGCATCCATTTCGAGGATTTCGCGCAGGTGCTTGCGGTCGACCCGATGCACAAGTACAGCGCCAGCTACCTCGACATGGCGCTGGCGATGCGCGCATTTCCATCGCTGGGCGAGGAAGCGGTGCTCGAACTCGTGCGGCGCCTTGCGGTGAACGACCTGCTCGGCAACCCCGACGCGCATCTGAAGAACTTTGGCGTGCTGTACCCCGACGGCATCGCGCCGCGGCTGGCGCCGGCCTACGACATCGTGGCCTATGCGGCGCTGCAGGGCGTCGACGGCCATGCGCTGCCTCTTCTGCCCGCAACGCCTGGCGAGGCCGCCCCCAGGCGCAGCGCCCTGTTCACGCCCGCCAGCGTGCGCGCCTTCTGCTTCTCGGCCGGGCTGCACGAGCCGCTGGTGCGGCGCACCGTGGCCGACACGGCGCGGCTCGCGCGCAGCCGCTGGCCCGCGATGATCGAGGCATCGGCGCTGCCGGCCGCGTGGAAGAAACGGCTGCAGCAGCGCTTGCAGGCACATCCCTTGCTGCAGGGGATGGCGCGGCGCGGCAAATAGAAAAGCCCGCCCCCTAGAATGATCCGGCCCTTCACTCCTCCACCCTTTCGAGGCAGCAGCAACTCATGAGCTCCATCAATTTCATCGGCGGCGAAAAAGGCGGTGTCGGCAAGTCGGTCACGGCGCGCGTGCTGGCGCAGTACTTCATCGACCACAGCAAGCCCTTCACGGGCTTCGATACCGACCGCTCGCACAGCTCGTTCACGCGCTTCTACGAAGGCTTTGCCTCGCCCATCGTGGTCGACAGCTTCGAGGGCCTGGACACCGTGGTGAACGGCTTCGAGACGAATCCGCAGCAAAGCGTCATCGTCGACCTGGCGGCCCAGACGCTCGCGCCGCTGTCGCGCTGGATCAAGGAATCGGACCTGTTCGACGTGTTCGACGAGCTGGGCGTGGCCGTCAACTTCTGGCACGTGCTGGACGACGGCAAGGACTCCACCGACCTGCTCGGCACGCTGATCGACACCTTCGGCAACCGGCCCAACTACATCGTGGTGCAGAACTACGGCCGCGGCAGCGACTTCGGCATGCTGCTGGCGTCGCAGTCGCTTTCCAAGGCCACCGCGAACGGCGCCCGCGTGATCACGCTGCCGCGCCTGCATGAGGCGAGCATGCGCAAGATCGATGCGCAGAACACCAGTTTCTGGAAGGCCGTGAACGACCGCGAAGGGCCGCATGCGCTCGGCCTGCTGGAGCGCCAGCGCGTGAAGTCCTGGCTGGCGACCGCCTACGCGGCCTTCGACACCCTGCCGCTCTAGCTAGCGCGCCGCGGGCCGGCGAAAAAGCAGCACGAGCAGCAGGACCGCCAGCACCACGAAGGCAATGAACGACCAGTTCGCGAGCGTCAGGCCGAACAGCGACCAGTCGACCTTCGAGCAATCGCCGCCGCCGCGGAAGATCATCGGCAGCGCCCGCTTGAGCGGAAAGGTCTCGATCATTCCGTAGAGGTCGCGCCCGCAGGTCACGACCTCGGGCGGGTTCCACTGGAGCCAGCTTTGCGCCGCCGCCGTGTAGGCGCCGCCGGCCGCTGCCGCCAGCGCCAGCACACCGCCCGTGGCCTGCAGGCCGCGGCTCCTGAACACGCCGGCCAGGCCGGTGAAGAGCGCCACCAGCACCAGCGCATAGCGCTGCACGATGCACATGGGGCACGGCTCGAGGCCGACCACGTGCTGCAGGTAGAGCCCGAAGGCCAGCATCAGGACGCAGGCCAGGCAGATCAGCCCATACGCGCGGCGCGGCGCGCCGAAGTACCAATCGATCAAGGGGAAACCCAATCTTCTTCTACGAACACCCGGGCCTTGCGCGGCGTGGCGACGACCGTGTCGCCCTCGTGCAGGCCCAGTTCACGGAACTGTTGCGCAGGGAGTTGCGCCTCGATGATGGTTCCGGAGCCCGGATTATCTGGATTCGTTTCGGTGGGCTCAAGTTCCAGCCGCGCGATCGGGCCGACCACGATGGCGCGCGACAGGGTGGCCACGATGCCGGTGGCGCCGGCGGTGTAGCGCTCCACGGTGAGGTCGTGCGGGCGCACATAGGCCATCGCCTTGGCGTCGCGCGCGCCGCTGTGTTCAGGCGAGTCCAGGCGCATGCCGTCGAGCTGCACCGCGCCGTTGTCGGCCCGGCCGTGGAACAGGTTCACATCGCCCAGGAAGCCGTAGACGAACGGGCTGGCGGGCTGGTCCCACACCTCCTGCGGCGAGCCGACCTGCTCGATGCGGCCCTTGTTGATGACCACCACGCGGTCGGCCACCTCGAGCGCTTCTTCCTGGTCGTGCGTGACGAAGATCGAGGTGACGTGCAGCTCGTCGTGCAGCCGGCGCAGCCAGCGGCGCAGTTCCTTGCGCACCTTGGCGTCGAGCGCGCCGAAGGGTTCGTCGAGCAGCAGCACCTTGGGCTCCACCGCCAGTGCGCGCGCCAGTGCGATGCGCTGCCGCTGGCCACCCGAGAGCTGCGACGGATAGCGGTCGGCCAGCCAGTCGAGCTGCACCAGCTTGAGCAGGTCGGTCACCTTCTGCCTGATCTGCGCGTCGCTCGGGCGCTCCTTGCGCGGCTTCACGCGCAGGCCGAACGCGACGTTCTCGAACACCGTCATGTGGCGGAACAGCGCGTAGTGCTGGAACACGAAGCCCACCTGCCGTTCGCGCACATGCACGTCGGTGGTGTCCTCGCCCGAAAAGAGAATGCTGCCGGTGTCGGCCGTCTCCAGCCCCGCGATGATGCGCAGCAGCGTGGTCTTGCCGCAGCCCGAGGGACCGAGCAGCGCGACGAGTTCGCCCGACTCGACGTCGAGGTTCACGTTGTTCAGTGCGCGGAAGTCGCCGAACTGCTTGCTGATGTTGCGGATTTCGATGCTCATGGAATCTCTTCCTCTGCCTTCTTCTGATTTCTCCCTCTCCCCTCGGGGAGAGGGCCGGGGTGAGGGTTGTTCCCCTCACTCGAAGCCTTCTCAAGCCGCCGTGGGCCGCTCTGGCGGCAGCTCCGCAATGGCTTTCATTTCGCGTTCGTGGCGCCACTCGATGACCGACTTGATCACCAGCGTGACCAGCGCCAGGATGGCGAGCAGCGAGGCCACGGCAAAGGCCGCGACCGACTGGTACTCGTTGTAGAGCACTTCCACATGCAGCGGCATGGTGTTGGTCTGGCCGCGGATGTGGCCCGACACCACCGACACCGCGCCGAACTCGCCCATGGCGCGCGCGTTGCACAGGATCACGCCGTACAGCAGGCCCCACTTGATGTTGGGCAGGGTCACGCGCCAGAAGGTCTGCCAGCCGGTCGCGCCGAGCACGATCGCGGCCTGCTCCTCATCGGTGCCCTGCGCCTGCATCAGCGGCACGAGCTCGCGCGCAATGAACGGGAAGGTCACGAACACGGTCGCCAGCACGATGCCCGGCACCGCGAAGATGATCTTGATGTCGTGCTCGGCCAGCCACGGGCCGAGCCAGCCCTGCGCGCCGAACACCAGCACGTAGATCAGGCCCGCCACCACCGGCGACACCGCAAAAGGCAGGTCCACCAGCGTGGTCAGGAAGGCCTTGCCGCGGAACTCGAACTTGGCAATGGCCCAGGCCGCCGCCACGCCGAACACCAGGTTCAGCGGCACCGCGATGGCGGCCGTGATCAGCGTGAGGCGGATCGCGCTCCAGGCGTCGGGCTCCTTCAGCGCTTCGATGTAGGCATCGAGGCCCTTGCGCAGGGCTTCCGTCGCCACGGCGGCCAGCGGCAGCACGAGGAACAGGAACATGAACGCAAGCGCAAGGCCGATGAGCAGCCAGCGCACCCAGGCCGATTCGGTGGTGCCGGCCTGCGCGCGGCGGATGACTTTGGAAGGCGCGCTCATCTCAGGCTCCCGCGCGCTTGCGCTGCCACGCCTGCAGGCCGTTGATGACCAGCAGCAGGACGAATGAAAGGACCAGCATCACGAGCGCGACCGCGGTGGCGCCGGCAAAGTCGTACTGCTCCAGCTTGCCGATGATGATGAGCGGCGTGATCTCCGAGATCATCGGCATGTTGCCGGCGATGAAGATCACCGAGCCGTACTCGCCGATGGCGCGTGCGAAGGCCATTGCAAAGCCCGTGAGCAGCGCCGGCGCGATCGACGGGAAGATCACCTTGGTGAAGGTCTGCAGCCGCGTCGCACCGAGCGACGTGGCGGCTTCCTCGAGCTCCTTCTCGGCGTCTTCGAGCACCGGCTGCACCGTGCGCACCACGAACGGCAGGCCGATGAAGATCAGCGCAATCACGATGCCCGCCGGCGTGAACGCGAGCTTGATGCCGTGCGGCTCGAGCAGCTGCCCGATCCAGCCGTTGCCCGCGAGCAGCGCCGTGAGCGAGATGCCGGCCACCGCCGTGGGCAGCGCGAACGGCAGGTCGACCAGCGCATCGACGATGCGCTTGCCCGGGAACTTGTAGCGCACCAGCACCCAGGCCACGAGCAGGCCGAACACCGCGTTGACCACGGCCGCGATCAGCGAGGCGCCGAAGGTCAGCCGGTACGAGGCCATCACGCGCGGCGCGGTCACGGCCACCCAGAACTGCTCCCAGCTCAGCGTGAAGGTCTTGAAGACCAGCGCCGAGAGCGGGATCAGCACGATCAGGCTCAGGTAAAGAATGGAGAAGCCGAGCGTGATGTGGAAACCGGGCAGCACGCGCTTGGTGCCCCCTGCCCGGTTGGCACGCGAAAAAGGCGCTCCCGCGGACGGGAGCGCCGAAGAAACAGCGCCGCTCATTTACTTTGCGCCGGGCGTGTAGAGCTTGTCGAACTGGCCACCGTCGTTGAAGTGCACCTTCTGCGCTTCGCCGAGGCTGCCGAACAGTTCCTGCACCGTGAACAGCTGCAGCGGCTTGAAGGTGGCGGCGTACTTCTTGAGCACGGCCTGCGAGCGCGGACGCAGCGCGTGCTTGGCCGCGATTTCCTGCGCTTCTTCGGAGTAGAGCCAGTCGAGGTAGGCCTTGGCGAGTTCGCCGGTGCCCTTCTTCTTGGTGGTGCGCTCGACCACGGCCACCGGGTTCTCGGCCACGATGCTGATCGACGGGTAGACCGAATCGACCTTGCCCGAGCCGAATTCGCGCTCGATCGACACCACTTCGGATTCGAAGGTGATCAGCGCATCGCCGATGTTGCGCTGCAGGAAGGCGGTGGTGGCATCACGGCCGCCGCGTGCCAGCACCGGCACGTTCTTGAACAGCTTGCCGACGAACTCGGCCGCCTGGGCGTCGGTGCCGCCCTTCTTCTTGACGTAGCCCCAGGCCGCCAGGTAGGCGTAGCGCCCGTTGCCGCCGGTCTTGGGGTTGACGATCACGACCTGCACGCCGGGCTTGACCAGGTCTTCCCAGTCCTTGATGCCCTTGGGGTTGCCGTTGCGCACCAGGAACAGCATGGTCGAGGTGGTGGGCGATGCGTTCTCGGGGAATTTCTTGTTCCAGTCCTTTGCGACCACGCCGGTGTTGGCAAGAAAGTCGATGTCGGTGGTGGTGTTCATGGTCACCACGTCGGCATCGAGGCCGTCGGCCACCGCGCGCGCCTGGGCGCTGGAGCCGCCATGCGACTGGTCGATCTTCACGTCCTTGCCGGTGGTCTTCTTGTAGTTGGCCACGAACGCCGCGTTGTAGTCCTTGTAGAACTCGCGCGCCACGTCGTACGAGGCGTTCAGCAGCGTGTTGCCCTGGGCAAAGGCGCTGCCGCCCGCGAGCGCGGAAGACGCCAGCGCGAGCACGGCGGCAAAGGTCTTGAATCTGGAAGTCATGTGGTTGCCAAGTTTTCTGAAAATTCACGGCCCGCCGGCCAGGCGGCGGGCTCGTCGGTCAGCGACTGGAGCAAGGCGAGGCCGAGCGGCCAGTCTCCGTGCCCCGAGTCGATGTTGATATGCCCCGCATTCTGCATGCGGACAAACTCACTGCCCCAGGCGCGGGAATACGCGCCGGCCAGGCGGATCGGGCAATAGGGATCGTTGCTGCTCGCCACCACGATGCTGCGGTACGGCAGCGCCGCATAGGGCACGGGCGCGAAGTCCGACAGCACGGCCCGGCGCTCCGGATCGGCCGGCGCCACCAGCAGCGCCCCGCGGATGCGCGCCGCCGCCTCGGCCGGCAGGTGCGCCGTGGCGATGCAGCCCAGGCTGTGCGCGGCAATCACCACCGGCCCGGGGCTTTCGAGCACCAGCCTGGCGAGCGTGGCCACCCAGGCCTCGCGCTTGGGCGATGCCCAGTCGTCCTGCACCACGCGCGCCGCGCCCGGAATGCGCTCTTCCCACAGGCTCTGCCAATGGCCGGGCCCGGAGTCGCGCCAGCCGGGCACGATGATCACGGAAGTCTGCATGAAGGCGCTGCCCTGTCCGCTTACTTGTTGGGCTGCGGCGTGATGCGCAGGTAAGGCTTCACGGCCTTGAAGCCCTTGGGGAAGCGCTCCGCCAGTTCGGCCGGGTCCTGGATGCTCGGGATGATGACCACGTCGTCGCCATCCTTCCAGTTCACGGGCGTGGCCACCTTGTGGCTGTCGGTGAGCTGCAGCGAATCGATCACGCGCAGGATCTCGTCGAAATTGCGGCCGGTCGAGGCCGGGTAGGTGATGGTCGCGCGGATCACCTTCTTCGGGTCGATGATGAACACGCTGCGCACCGTGGCCGTGGCCGATGCGTTCGGGTGGATCAGGTCGTACAGGTCGGCCACCTTGCGGTCGTGGTCCGCAATGATCGGGAAGTTGACGGTGGTGTTCTGCGTCTCGTTGATGTCGCCGATCCACTCCTTGTGCCTGGTGGCCGGATCGACGCTCAGCGCGATGGGCTTCACGCCGCGCTTGGCGAATTCGCCCGACAGCGCCGCGGTCTTGCCGAGTTCGGTGGTGCACACGGGCGTGAAATCGGCCGGGTGCGAGAAGAACACCACCCACGAATCGCCGGCCCATTGGTAGAAGTCGAGGGGGCCTTCGCTGGAATCCTGGGTGAAATTGGGGGCTGTGTCGCCGAGTCGCAGGGTCGCCATGGTCGCTCCTTGGATGGATGGGACCTGGGATTGTGCGAAGTGCAGCTTCAATGCCAAACGAATATCTACTTGTTTGGTTATGGCGTTTTCCGCATAAGCGGCGCCAATCCGGCTAATACATGCCCGATTGGCTCCCGCTCATGTGCTCCGCCAGGAAGTCGATCAGCTGGCGCACCGCCGGCACCAGGGCCCGGCGCGGCGGAAAGACCATGTGCGCAATGACGGGCGCCGGCCCCCAGCCGGGCAGCACCTGCACGAGCCGGCCTGCCTCCACGTCGGCGCGGCACATGTAGCCTGGCAGCAGCGTTGCGCCCACGCCCTCGAGCGCAACCAGCTGCAGCGTCACGAGATCGTCCGCCACGCAGCGCGGCGTATGGACGTGCACGTGGATCTCGCCGTTCGGGCCCTCGAGCCGCCATTCGCTGCGGCCCTCGCTGTTGGCCGACATGGCCGCCGTGGGCAGCCGCTCGAGGTCGGCCGGCGTGCGGACCGGGCCCAGGCGCTGCAGCAGCTCCGGCCGGGCCACCAGCACGGCACGGCTGGTGCCCAGCACCTTGGCCACGAGCGTGGTGCTGTCCTCGATGGCGGGGCGCACGCGCAGCGCGATATCGATGCCCTCCTCGATCAGGTCCACCGGCCGGTTCATGACGCGCAGGTCGACGCGCACCGCCGGATAGCGCTCCATGAAGCGCGGCAGCAGCTGCGCGAGCCCGCTGTGGGCGACGGTGATCGGGCAGCTCAGGCGGACCGTGCCGCAGGGATCGGTGTGCACCTGCGCCACCGCCTCGGTCGCGGCCTGCGCCGCGTCGCGCACGGCGGCCGAATGCCGCAGGAAGATCTCGCCCGCCGGCGTGAGCGACAGCCGCCGCGTGCTGCGCTGCATCAGCTGTACGCCCAGCCGGTCTTCCAGCTCCGCGACGCGGCGCGACAGGCGCGACTTGGGAATGCCGAGCGCGCGGCTGGCCGCGGCAAAGCCGCCGCGCTCGGCCACTTCGGCGAAGAAAACCATGTCGTTGAGGTCTTGCATTCGCCGATTGTCCTGCATGTGGAACGATGCAGTCAAAATTTGGCTACTTATCAGAGACTCGCACCAAAAATAGAATTACCCCACCGCCGGCCACCTTTGAGCGCCGACCTCCACACGAAAGTGATCGACCATGAAGCTGCTCCACATCGACTCCAGCATCCTGAGTGCCAATTCGACCTCCCGCCTCCTCACGGCAGAGATCGTGGCGGCCTGGAAAGCCGCGCATCCCGACACCAAGGTCGAGTACCTCGACCTTGCCGCCAACGCGCCCTCGCACTTCGGCGCCGATGCCCTGGGCATCAAGACCGGCGTGCAGGCCCAGCCGACCGAAGCCCAGCAGCGCGAGAACGCGCTCTCGGAACAGCTCGTGAGCCAGTTCCTGGCTTCCGACGTCATCGTGGTGGGCGCGCCGCTGTACAACTTCTCGGTGCCGACCCAGCTCAAGGCCTGGATCGACCGGCTCGCGCAGATCGGCCGCACCTTCAAGTACACCGACAAGGGCCCCGTGGGCCTGGCCGGCGGCAAGACCGTGATCGTGGCGTCCAGCCGCGGCGGCATCTACTCGACCACCGAAGGCGGCCAGGCCGCGGAACACCAGGAGAGCTACCTGAAGGTGGTGTTCGGCTTCTTCGGCATCACCGATGTGCGCTTCGTGCGTGCCGAAGGCGTGGCCATGGGCGATGCCACCAAGGCCGCCGCACTGGCCGCGGCACGCGCCGACATCCTTGCGGCCACGGCCGAAGCCGCCAACCAGCAGGACGTGGCACAGGCCGCCTGAGCCTCGGTTCCATCCCAAAAGCAAATGCCGCCCCCGGGGGCGGCATTTTCATTGGCGGGCTCAGGGACCCAGGCCGTCTCAGGCTGCCGCGTGGCTCTTGATCCAGGCCACGTACTTGTCCATCCAGCCCTGCAGGAACTTCTTCGTGCCTTCATTGCCGATGTGGCCCTTGTCGTCGAACAGGTCGTCCTTGAACTGCAGGAAGATCTCCGGCGCGCCCAGGGTCGGAACGTCGAGATAGGCCAGCACGTTGCGCAGGTGCTGCTGCGCCAGCGCAGTGCCGGTGGCGCCCACCGAAATGCCCACCACGCCCGCGGGCTTGCCGGCCCAGGCGCTCTGCCCGTAGGGGCGCGAGGCATGGTCGATCGCATTCTTCAGCACGCCAGGCACCGAACGGTTGTATTCGGGCGTAACGAACAGCAGGCCCTGGGCCGCCACGATCTCGGTCTTGAGCCGCTTCACCGAAGGCGCCTGGTTGCCGTCGTCGTCCTGGTTGTACAGGGGCAGGTCGTCGATGCGCAAATGCTCGAAGGTGAAATCCGGCGGCGCAAGGTGCGCCAGCGCAAGGGCCAGCTTCTGGTTGAACGAATCCTTGCGAAGGCTGCCGACGATCACGGCAATTCGGGTCTGGCTCATGGATGAAGCTCCTTTTGGGTTGGGGAAAACATGACCGGAATGATTATGCGAAGCGCCCAAGACCTTTTCCAGAAAAGCTCTTCGGCCCCGCCCTGGCTTTGCGGCATGCGCAGCAGGCTTGCGCAATCGCGTGCATCATCGCCCGAGCCCTTTGGTTCCAGGAGCAGTTCACGATGCGATTTCTGATGGTGGGTGCCGGTGCACTCGGTGGTTATTTCGGCGGCCGGCTGCTGGAGGCGGGACGCGACCTCACTTTTCTGCTGAGGCCGCGGCGGGCGGCGCAGATCGCAAAGATCGGTCTGGTGGTGCAGAGCCCCTTCGGCAACCTGCAGCTGCCCTCGCCGCCCCACGTGCTGGCCGAAGACATCCGGACGCCGTTCGACGTGGTCGTGGTCGGCAGCAAGGCCTACGACCTCGACGCGACCATGGCGTCGTTCGCGCCAGCCGTCGGGCCCGACACGGTCATTCTTCCGCTGCTCAACGGCATGAGCCACATCGACCGCCTGGCCGAGCGCTTCGGCAGCGAACGCGTGCTCGGCGGCCTGTGCATGATCTCCGCCACGCTGGACGACGAAGGCCGCGTGCTGCACCTGAACGACATGCATGGCCTTGCCTTCGGCGAGCGCGCAGGCGGACGCTCGGCGCGGGTCGACGCCATTGCCGCGCAGTTCGCGGGCGCGAAATTCGACGCCACGCTGAGCGAGAACATCTCGCAGGACATGTGGGAGAAGTGGGTCTTCATCGCCTCGGCGGCCGGGCTCACGAGCCTGATGCGCGCCTCCATCGGCGACATCGCGAGCGCGGGCGGCCAGGACGTGGCGCTCGCGATCTTCGACGAATGCTGCGCCATCGCCGCGCACAACGGCTTCGCGCCGCGCCCCGCAGCCGTCGAGCGCGGCCGCGCCATCATGACGGCGCCGGGCTCCCCGATGACCGCCTCCATGTACAAGGACATCGTGCGCGGCGCGCCGGTCGAGGCCGACCACATCGTGGGCGACCTGCTGGGCCGCGCGCCGGCCGCATCTTCTTCCTGTGCGCCTTCGGTGCTGCGCACGGCCTACGTCCACCTGAAGGCCTACGAGGCACGGCGCGCCCGCGAAGCGGCCTGACGGGGCTTTCCGCGCGATGAACGACGCCATCGCCTTCCTCCACACGGCGCAGGTCCATGTGCCGACCTTCGAGCGCCTGACCCGCGAGATCGCGCCCGAGCTGGAGGTGCGCCACCTGGTGATGGAGGAACTGCTGCACGAAGCCCGCGCCGTGGGCATCGACAACCCGATGCTGGCCGCGCGCGTGCACGAGGCCATGCGCGAGGCCGCCTCCGAGGGCGCCGCCGTGGTGGCGTGCACCTGCTCGACCATCGGCGGCATCGCGGAAAAGACCCCGACGGGCGGCGCCTTCGCGGCCCAGCGCATCGACCGTGCGATGGCCGACCGCGCCGTGCGCGCCGGCCCGCGCGTGCTGATTGCGGCGGCGCTCGAAAGCACGCTGGAGCCGACCACCGCGTTGCTTCTTTCGGCCGCCGCGCAGGCCGGCGTCGGCGTCCGGCCGAGCACGCTGCTGGTCGCCGAGGCCTGGCCGCACTTCGAGGCCGGCGACAGCGCCCGCTACATCGAGATGCTGGCCAGCGCGATCCGCAGCGCCGCCATCGGCGCCGACGTGGTGGTGCTGGCGCAGGCCTCGATGGCCCCTGTCGCGGATGAACTGGCAGACCTCGGCATCGAGGTGCTCGGCAGCCCCGGCCCGGGCGTGGCGCATGCCGTGGCCACGCTGCGCGCCTCGCGCTCGGCGTGGGCGCCCTGAGGCGCTACTGCGGCTACTCCGACTTGAGGATCGTCTCGCCCTTCAGTGCGCCCATGTCTCGGATGTTGAAGCGGTGCCGCTTCCAGCCGGCCCAGGTGCGGCGCAGGTGGGTGATCGAGATGAAGTAGTAGAGAAACTTGAACATGCCGAGCGCCCGCCAGATCGGCGTGCCGCGGTAGATGTCGCCGGCCAGCAGCGACATCAGCCCCTCCTTCACGCGGAAGGGATTGCCCGGGTGCATGAACATGTCGCGGATGGTCGGGTTGGTCACGCGGTAGATGAACCACGAATATTCGCGCGGCCCCTTGCGCATCATGGCCTCGAAATTCTCGCGCACAGGCGCCAGTTCGGCTGGCCGGTCGAGCGCGGTGGCCACCAGCCCGGCGCCGTCGAAGGCGCTGTGCATCGCCAGGTACACGCCCGAAGAGAACATCGGGTCGATGAAGGTGAAGGCATCGCCCAGCATGAGGTAGCGGTCGCCCGTGGCGTGCGTGCTCGAATACGAGAAGTTGCCGGTGGCGTGCACCGCATCGTCCACCAGCGTGGCGTGCTTCAGCCGGTCCACCAGCACCGGGCACAGCGCGATGGTGTCGTAGAAGAAATCTTTCAGCGGCTTGTCGCGTGTCTTCAGGTAGTACGGCCAGCAGACCGCACCGACGCTGGTGGTTCCGTCGGCCAGCGGAATGAACCAGAACCAGCCGTGCGCAAACCAGCAGATGCTGATGTTGCCTTCCTTCTTGCCCTCCAGCCGCTCGGCGTTGGTGAAATGGCCGAACAGCGCCGTGCTGTTGTGGTCGGGGTTCTTTTCCTTGCAGCGGAATTTGTTGGCCAGCAGCGTGTCGCGGCCCGTGGCATCGACCACGAAGCGCGCGCGCCAGCTGCGCCTGGCGCCGTCGTCCATCTGGGCCTGCACCGTGGCGCCATCGGCATCGAAGGCCACGTCGCGCACCTTGCAGCCTTCGAGCGCCTGCGCGCCGCGCGCGGCGGCATTGCGGAACAGCAGCTCGTCGAGCTCCGAGCGGCGCACCTGCCAGGCCGAATCGAGCGACTTGTCCCAGCCTTCGGCAAAGTCCACGTAGCTGCGGTGCTCATGCTCGGGCGAGACGAACTCGATGCCGAACTTGGGCATGCCGATCTTCTCGACCTGGTCGCGCACGCCGAGCCTGTCGAACAGTTCCACGTTCGCGGGCAGCAGCGATTCGCCAATGTGAAAGCGCGGATGGTGCTCCTTCTCGAGCAGCACCACCTTGCGGCCCTGCTGTGCGAGCAGCGCCGAGATCGTGGAGCCCGCGGGGCCGCCACCGATCACGAGCACGTCGCAGGACTCGTCGGCCGCCGGGGGCGCGGAAGAAATGGAGGAAGTGGCTTGAGGCAATGACATGCGAAGGCAAGCTACATAGTTGACAACGGCCAAGCATAGCGCGGCCGAAGCCGGCCGCCCCTTGGTGCCGTTCCTATGGCGCGTTCGCCTTCGGCGCGTTCTGCAGGCTGGCCTGCGTCACGCTCGCGCCCGCGGGCACGTCGTCGGTGATCCACACATTGCCGCCGATGACCGCGCCCTTGCCCAGCGTCACGCGCCCGAGGATGGTGGCGCCGGCGTAGATCACGACGTCGTCCTCCACCACCGGGTGGCGCGGCAGGCCCTTCTGCAGGTTGCCCTCGGCATCGGTCGGAAAGCGCTTGGCGCCCAGCGTGACGGCCTGGTACAGCCGCACGCGCTTGCCGATGACCGCCGTCTCGCCGATCACCACGCCCGTGCCGTGGTCCATGAAGAAGCCCGCGTCGATCTGCGCGCCGGGGTGGATGTCGATGCCGGTCTGCGCATGCGCGAGCTCGGCCACGATGCGCGCCAGCAGCGGCAATTCAAGCTTGTAGAGCTCGTGCGCCAGCCGGTGGTGGATCATCGCGAGCACGCCCGGATAGCACAGCAGCACCTCGTCGACGCTGCGCGCGGCCGGATCGCCCTGGTAGGCCGCGAGCACGTCGGTGTCGAGCAGGCGGCGCAGGCCCGGTAGCGCGTTCGCGAACTGGCGGATGGCCTCGGTGGCGAGGCCGTCGACTTCGTTCGAGGGGCGCGGCTCGTGGCGGGCGTTGTAGTTGAGTTCCAGCCGCGCCTGCACCAGCAGCGCCTGCAAGGCGGTGTTCAGCGTGTGGCCGACATAGAAGTCTTCGCTCTCATGGCGCAAGTCGGGCGGGCCGAGCCGCATCGGGAACAGCGCGCCCTTGAGCGATTCGATGACCTGCGCCAGCGCATCGCGCGACGGAAACTCGCGCGTGCCGGGCTCGCGCGAGCGGCGCTGCGAATCGCGCCATTCATCGCGCGCGGCGTGCAGCGCGCGCACGATGCCGCCTACTTCGAAATTGGCCATGGCTTTCTCTCCGGGCGTTTTGTACATCACACTGTAGAAGCCCGCGGCCGATGTGCCAAGAACTGAAAACCCGGCTGCTGCAAGCGGAAAAACCCCGGCGCCAACACGGCGCCGGGTTGTTCGCAAGCTTGAGGGTCCGTCAAAGCTTCGCGATCGAAACCTCCGTCGACTTCACGAGCGCGACCACGTCGGAGCCCACCTTGAGCTGCAGCTCGTCGACCGAGCGCGTGGTGATGACCGAGGTCACGATGCCCCAGGCGGTTTCGACGTCGACTTCGGAGACGACGTCGCCGCGGATGATTTCGCGGACCTTGCCCTTGAACTGGTTGCGGACATTGATGGCTTGGATGGACATGGTGTTTCTTTCTCTTTGAGGTTGAAGGAAGGGTTCTGGCATGAGGAACAGGGGCAAGGCGCTCACCCCGCGGCAGCCAGCGCCTGGTCGAGGTCGGCGATGAGGTCGTCGATGTGCTCGATGCCGACCGACAGGCGCACGGTGTCTTCCGTGACGCCGGCCCGCGCCAGCTCTTGGGGCGAGAGCTGCCGGTGCGTGGTGGAGGCCGGGTGCGTGGCGAGCGAGCGCACGTCGCCGATGTTCACGAGCCGCGTGAAGAGCTTGAGCGCATCGAGAAACTTCGCCCCGCCCTCGCGGCCGGCGCCGATGCCGAAGGTCAGCACGCCACTGGACCGGCCGCCGAAGTACTTCTTTGCCAATGCGTGGTCGGGATGGTCCTCGAGCGCCGCGTAGTTGACCCAGTTGACGGCCTTGTGCGTCTTCAGGTGCTGGGCCACCGAAAGCGCATTGCTGCTGATGCGGTCCATGCGCAGCGCCAGCGTCTCGATGCCCTGCAAGATCAGGAAGGCGTTGAACGGCGAGATCGCCGCGCCCGTGTTGCGCAGCGGCACCACGCGCGCGCGGCCGATGTAGGCGGCCGGGCCCAGCGCCTCGGTGTAGACCACGCCGTGGTAGCTCACGTCGGGCTCGTTCAGGCGCCGGAAGCGCTGCTTGTGTTCGGCCCACGGGAACTTGCCCGAATCGACGATGGCGCCGCCGATGCTGGTGCCGTGGCCGCCCAGGTACTTGGTGAGCGAGTGCACCACGATGTCGGCGCCATGCTCGATGGGCCGGCTCAGGTACGGCGAAGGCACGGTGTTGTCCACGATCAGCGGCACGCCGTGGCGGTGCGCGATCTCGGCGATGGCCGCAATGTCGGTCACGTTGCCGGCCGGGTTGCCGAGCGATTCGACGAACACCGCCTTGGTCTTCTCGTCGAACAGCTTCTCGAAGCTTGCGGGATCGCGGTGGTCCGCGAAGCGCGTGGTGATGCCGAACTGCGGCAGCGTGTGCGCGAACAGGTTGTAGGTGCCGCCATACAGCGCGGTGCTGCTGACGATGTTGTCGCCCGCCTCGGCAATGGTCTGGATCGCATAGGTCACGGCCGCCTGGCCGGAAGCCAGCGCGAGTGCCGCGATGCCGCCCTCGAGCGCGGCCACGCGCTGTTCGAGCACGTCCTGCGTCGGGTTGTTGATGCGGGTGTAGATGTTGCCCGGCACCTTCAGGTCGAACAGGTCGGCGCCGTGCTGCGCGCTGTCGAAGGCATAGGCCACCGTTTGATAGATGGGCGGCGCCACGGCGCGCGTGGTCGGCTCGGGCGAGTAGCCGGCGTGCACCGACAGGGTTTCGAATTTCCAGTTCTGCGACATGCGACTGCCTTTCTTCTTTGTGGATGAACGATGGATTCAGATCGCCCAGCGCAGCGTGTGCGCCGAGGGCTGCAGCCAGTTGGCGTCCGCGGCGGCGGATTCGGCCTCGCCGGGCTTCTGCAGCACGCGGTCGAGGATGCGTTTCTCGATGGCCGCGAACGCCGGGTCGCCCTGCGAGCGCGGCCTGGCGAGCGCAATGTTCTCGTCGAGCGCGATGCGCCCGTCCTCGATCAGGATCACGCGGTCTGCAAGCGCCACGGCCTCCTGCACGTCATGCGTCACCAGCAGCGCGGTGAAGCGGTGGCGCTGCCACAGGTTCTCGATGAGACGATGCATCTCGATGCGCGTGAGCGCGTCCAGCGCGCCCAGCGGCTCGTCGAGCAGCAGCAGCCGCGGGTGGTGCACCAGCGCCCGTGCGAGCGCCACGCGCTGGCGCTGGCCGCCCGACAGGCGCGCCGGCCATTCGTTCTCGCGGTCGGCCAGGCCCACCTGCGCGAGCACCTCCTTGCCGCGCGCCTTGGCCTCGGCGGGCAGGCCGAGCGTCACGTTGTCGAGCACGCGGCGCCAGGGCAGGAGGCGCGCTTCCTGGAACATGATCCGGGTGTCGTCGTGCAGGCCGTCGATGGCCTTGCCGTCCGTGTAGAGCCCGCCGGCGCTGGCCTTCTCGAGCCCCGCAACCAGCCGCAGCAGCGTGCTCTTGCCGCAGCCGCTGCGCCCGACGATGGCGATGAACTGCCCCGGCTCGATGGCGAGCTGCGTGTTGCGCAGCACCTCGCGTTCGCCATAGCGCTTGTGCAGCCCGCGCGCCTCCAGGCGCACGCCGCCCGCAATGGCCAGCGGCCGTGTGTCTTTCAGAACAGCATTCATGATGATTTCAGGCCCGGTTGGAAGAGCGCCACGTCGAGCGCGTTGATCTTTCTAGGCAGCAGCTTTTCCGCGAAGAAGGCATCGGCAATGCGCTGCTGTTCGGCCAGCGCCTCGGCCACCACCGGGCGCACCGCGTAGCTGCGGCGGGCGTTGGCCTGCTCGATCGTTGCCGCGTCCAGGCCCCACACGGGCGACAGCAGTGCCGCGGCCTCCTTCGGGTTCTGCTTGACCCATCGGCCGGTTCGCTCGAGCTCGGCATAGACCACGCGCAGCACGTCCGGGCGCGCCTTCGCGAACTTGGTGCTGGCGAGGTAGTAGCGCTGGTACGAGGCGATGCCCGTGCCATCGGCCAGCACGCGCACCCTGGCCTGGCGCTGCGCGGCCGCCAGGAACGGGTCCCACACGACCCAGGCGTCGATGGCGCCGCGCTCGAAGGCGGCACGGCCGTCGGCCGGCGTCAGGTAGGCGGGATCGATGTCCCTGAAGGACAGGCCAGCCTTCTCCAGCGCCGCGATCAGCAGGTAGTGCGCGCCGGCCGCCTTGGCGAAGCCGACCTTCTTTCCCTTCAGGTCGGCCACCGACCGGAGCGGCGAGTCCTCGCGCACGAGAATGGCCTGCGCGGCAGGCGACGGCGCTTCCTGCGCGACAAAGGTCAGGTCGGCGCCGGCGGCCTGCGCGAACACCGGCACGGTGTCGGCCACGTCGGCACTGATGTCCAGGTTGTCGAGGTTCAGCGCCTCGAGCAGCGGCAGGCCGCTGGTGAACTCGTGCCAGCTCAGCGTGGCGTTGAGCGGGGCGAGCTGCTTTTCGAGCGTGCCCTGCACCTTCAGCAGCGCGATCAGCGTCGAGGACTTCTGGTAGCCGAGCCGCACGGTAAGGGGCCGCGTGGCCCCGCCCTGCGCAAACGCGGCACCGGCGCCCAGTGCGCCCAGCGTGGCGATGGCCGCGCGCCGCGAAATGATGTTCTTCATGTGCCCTGCCCTCACTTCGCCGTCTTCTTCTGGTAGCCCGGATGCCAGCGCAGCCACCATTGCTCCAGCCCGCGCGCGAACAGGTCGGCCAGCTTGCCGAGCAGCGCATACAAGAGGATGCCCACCAGCACGATGTCGGTCTGCAGGAACTCGCGGGCGTTCATCGTGAGATAGCCGATGCCGGCCTGCGCCGAGATGGTTTCGGCCACGATCAGGATCACCCACATCAGCCCGAGCGAAAAGCGCAGGCCCACCAGGATGGACGACAGCGCGCCGGGCAGGATCACCTCGCGGTACAGCTGCCAGCGCGAAAGCCCGTAGGTGCGCCCCATCTCGATCAGCTGCGGATCGACGTTGCGGATGCCGTGAAAGGTGTTGAGGTAGATCGGAAAGAACACCGACACCGAGATCAGGAACAGCTTGGCCGACTCGTCGATGCCAAACCACAGGATCACGAGCGGAATCAGCGCCAGCGCGGGGATGTTGCGCACCATCTGGATGGTCGAGTCGAGCAGCGTCTCGAAGAACTTCACCGAGCCCGTCAGAAGGCCCAGCACCAGCCCCGTGCCGCCGCCGATCGCAAGGCCCGCGAGCGCGCGGCCCGCACTCACCTTGACGTGCGTCCAGAGCTCGCCCGACACGGCCAGCGCCCAGGCGGCCTTGACCACGTCCACCGGCGCCGGCAGCACCCGCGTGGAGAGCCAGCCCAGCGACGAAGCGATCTGCCAGAAGACGATCAGCCCCACCGGCACCAGCCACGGCACCAGCCGAACCGCCACGCTGGCGCCGAAGGCCTTGAACGCGCCGCCGGTGGTTTCTTCCGAAGAAGACGCGACCGCCGGCAGTTCCTGTACCTGTTCCGTCATGGGAGATCCTTCTTAGCTTTGGGAGGCGAGGCGCGAAGGCGCATCGAGATTGGCAACGACTTCGCCGAACGGCCCGCTCAGCGAGCCGCCCGCGAGCCGCGACTGCGCCTTGCGCGAGAGCAGCGGGAACACCAGCTCGGCGAAGCGGTAGGCCTCTTCGAGATGCGGGTAGCCCGAGAGAATGAATTTGTCCAGGCCGAGCGCCGCGTATTCCTCGATGCGCGCCGCCACCGTCTTGGGGTCGCCCACCAGCGCCGTGCCCGCGCCGCCGCGCACCAGGCCGACGCCGGCCCAGAGGTTGGGAGAAATCTCGAGCTCGGCGCGCGAGCGCCTGGCGCCGCCGGCATGCAGCGCGGCCATGCGGCGCTGGCCTTCGGAATCCATGCGGGCAAAGGCGGCCTGGGCGCGGATCACGGTCTCGTCGTCGACGCGGCTGATCAGCTCTTCGGCGGCCTTCCATGCGGCGTCTTCGGTCTCGCGCACGATCACGTGCAGCCGGATGCCGAACTCCACCGTGCGGCCCTTGCGCGCGGCGCGGTTGCGCACGTCGGCGATCTTCCTGGCCACCTCGGCGGGTGGTTCGCCCCAGGTGAGATAGGCATCGACCTGCTCCGCCGCAAGCTCGTGCGCGGCGGCCGACGAGCCGCCGAACCACACCGGCGGATAAGGCTCCTGCACCGGCGGATAGAGCAGCTTCGCGCCCTTCACGCTCAGGTGCCGGCCCTCGTAGTCGAAGGCCTGCCCGCTGTGGCTGCGCGCAAGGATCTCGCGCCAGATGCGGATGAACTCGGCCGATTGCTCGTAGCGCTGCGCATGGTCCAGGTACACGCCATCGCCTTCGAGCTCGGCCTGGTCGCCGCCGGTGACCAGGTTCACGAGCAGGCGGCCGCCCGAGAGGCGGTCGAATGTCGCGGCCATGCGCGCGGCCAGGCTGGGCTGGTGCAGGCCGGGGCGCACCGCCACCAGGAACTTGAGATTCTTGGTCGCGCCGATCAGGCTCGAGGCAATCACCCACGGGTCTTCGCAGGAGCGGCCGGTGGGAATCAGCACGCCTTCGTAGCCGAGCTGGTCGGCCGCGCCCGCGATCTGCTGCAGGTAGGCCAGGTCGATGGGCCGCGCACCTTCGCTGGTGCCGAGATAGCGGCTGTCGCCATGGGTGGGGAGAAACCAGAATATCTGCATGTCGTCTTTCGGTGGTGCTGCGTCAGATCGCGAACAAGGCGCCGCGCACGCGGGGCAGCGCGCAGCGCGAGCGCGGCGATGCGGTGCGGACGCGCCGCTCGGCAAGGCCCCAGGCGCGCGTGGTCGTGGCGAGCACGCGGGCGGCGCGCTCGCGCAAGGCTTCCGGCATCACGCGATGCCCGCCGCGGCGGCCTCGAGCACGCTGATCCTTCGGGGGATCAGCTTCAGGTCGAAGAAGGTGTCCGCGATCTTCTGCTGCTCGGCGAGCACGGCCTTGCTGATGGGACTGGTCCCGTAGGCCGCGCGTGCCACCGTCAGTTCGGCCACCGGCTTCGGCAGGCCCCACAGGGCCGCGAACTCGGCGGCAAGATCGTCCTTGTGGGCGGTGCCCCAGACGTCGACCTTGTTGATCTCCTCGATCGCGATGGCCAGCACGTCGGCGTTCTTGGCCGCATAGCCGAGCGACGAGAAGTAGTAGCCACGGTTGCCGACCACGCCGGTCGCGTCGGCCAGGACGCGGGCCTCGAGCGATTTTTCGGCGGCGGCAAGGAACGGATCCCAGATCACCCAGGCATCGACCGAGCCCTTTTCGAAGGCCGCGCGTGCATCGGCCGGCGGCAGGAAGACGAGGTTCAGGTCGCTGTAGGCAAGGCCGTGCTTCTCGATCAGCTTGGCGATGAAGTAGTGGACGTTCGAGCCCTTGTTGAGCGCGACCTTCTTTCCCTTCAGCTCGGCCACGGTCCTGATGGCCGAGCCCTTGGGCACCAGCACGGCCTCCGACTGGGGCCGCGGCAGCGTGGTGGCCACGTAGGCCAGCGGCGCGCCGGCGGCCTGCGCGAAGATCGGCGGCGCCTCGCCCACATCGCCGAAATCGATGGAGCCGACGTTCAGGGCTTCGAGCTGCACGGGGCCGGCGGTGAACTCGGTCCACTTCACGGCCACGCCGAGCGGCGCCAGCCGCTTCTCGAGCGTGCCGCGGCCCTTGAGAATGCTGAGGGCGCCCTTCTGGTGGCCGATGCGCAGCTGCCGCGCCGGCGCCTGGGCCAGCGCGGCGAAGGAAGGCAATGCGATTGCGGCGGCAGCGGCGCCCTGCAGCAGGCGGCGGCGCGGGATGGAGATGGAAGTCATGGACTCGTCCTTTTCGAATGCGGATGCGGATGCAGGCGGCCTCAGGCCGAAATGAAGCCGACGATGAGCGCGATGGCGGTCACCACGATCGTGCTGATGGCCAGGTCCCGCAGCGCCTTCCAGATGGAGCGGGGCTGCGCGTCGAGCGCGGAGTCTTCGGTGGCAACGGGGTTCATGCGTGATTCCTTGTGCAAAAACTTCGGGCAAGGCTGCGCCCTGGCCGCGCAAGACGCGACTTCAAAAACGGGAACAGGAATGGGGCTGGCCGGACTCGGGTTCGATCAAGAACCCGTTCTAGACACTACATCGCACCCTGGAGAACGGCACGGGCTCGAAGCCGTGCGTGGCAGGCAGCTTCAGCCCTTCGGTCGCGAGCACCTCGACGGCCTCGTTGAGCCGCTCGGCCAGGTCGGCATGCACCTGGTAGGCGTTCTCGGGCGTGAGTGTGATCTGCGAATCGGTCGCGTAGACGCCCGGCAGGATGTGGCGCGCCGACAGCGCATGCAGCACCGGCCGCAACGCGTAGTCGAGCGCGAGCATGTGGTGCGGGCTGCCGCCGGTGGCCAGCGGCAGCACGGTCTTGCCCTTGAGCGCGTTCTGCGCCAGCAGGTCGAGAAAAACCTTCAGCACGCCGCTGTAGGCGGCCTTGTAGACCGGCGTCGCCACCACGACCACGCGCGCATGCGCCACCTGCGCAATCGCGCGCTCGATGGCCGGATGGTTCCAGTCCGCCAGCAGCAGCGCCTGGGCCGGCAGGTCGCGGATCGCGAGCCGCTCGATGCGCGCGCTGCGGCCGGCCAGCCGCTCGCCCACGGCCTCGAGCAATGCGCTGGAACGCGAAGGTGCGGAGGGACTGCCGGCAATCAGGAGAACGGACACAGGGGACTTTCGGTTTTCTTCGGGATTTCGCTTCGAGGTGCGAGGCGGATTACTTCTGCTTGGCCGTGTAGATCTGGTCGAACGAAGCGCCGTCGGCAAAGTGCTCCTTGTCGGCCTTGGCCCAGCCGCCGAAGGCCTGGTCGATGGTTACCAGCGTGAGCTTGGGAAACTGCTTGTCGTACTTGGCCTTGGCCTTTTCCGAGGTCGGGCGGTAGAAGTTGCGGCCGGCAATGTCCTGGCCTTCGTCCGAATACAGGTACTTGAGGTATTCCTCGGCCACCGCGCGGGTGCCCTTCTTGTCGACCACCTTGTCGACCACCGCCACGGTGGGCTCGGCCAGGATCGAGATCGACGGCACCACGATCTCGAACTTCTCGGCGCCGAATTCCTTCAGCGCCAGGAAGGCTTCGTTCTCCCAGGCCAGCAGCACGTCGCCCACGCCGCGCTGCACGAAGGTGATGGTGGCGCCACGCGCGCCGGCATCGAGCACCGGAACGTTCTTGAACAGGCTGCCGATGTATTCCTTGGCCTTGGCGTCGCTGCCGTACTTGCGCTTGGCGAATTCCCAGGCAGCCAGGTAGTTCCAGCGCGCGCCGCCGGAGGTCTTGGGGTTGGGCGTGATCACCTGCACGCCGGGTTTCACGAGGTCGTCCCAGTCCTTCAGGCCCTTGGGATTGCCCTTCTTGACCAGGAACACGATGGTCGAGGTATAGGGCGCCGAGTTCTGCGGCAGGCGCTTTTGCCAGTCGGCCTTGACGAGGCCGCCGTGCGTGGCGAGCGCGTCGATGTCGCCACCCAGCGCCAGCGTGGCAACGTCGGCATCGATGCCGTCGATGATCGAGCGCGCCTGCTTGCCCGAGCCGCCGTGCGACTGCTTGATGGTCACGTCCTGGCCGGTCTTGCCCTTCCAGTATTTGGCGAAGGCGCGGTTGTAGTCCACGTAGAGCTCGCGCGTCGGGTCGTACGACACGTTGAGCAGCGTCACGGGGGCCGCGCCCTGCGCGAACGACGGCAATGCCGTCAGGGCCATGGCACCGGCCACGCCGGCACCCAGGGAAAGCTTGATAAAGTCGCGGCGAAGGCTCATGGTGTCTTGCTCAAAAAGGCATATCAATGAAGCTGCGTATTCTCAATACGACATATAGAAACTGGAACGACCGAGTTTTCAGTTCTAAATAGCCAAATCAACTAAGCAACCGCTTTCCCCACCAGAGGCAATCAAAAATGGCACGCATGGTTCAGTGCATCAAGCTCGGCAAAGAAGCCGAAGGGCTCGACTTCCCGCCCTATCCCGGGGAATTAGGCAAGCGCCTGTGGGAAAACGTCAGCAAGGAAGCCTGGGCCGCCTGGCTCAAGCAGCAGACCATGCTGGTCAACGAAAACCGGCTGAACCTGGCCGATCTGCGCGCCCGCCAGTACCTGGCCCGCCAGATGGAAAAGCACTTCTTCGGCGAAGGCGCCGACGTCGCGCAGGGCTACGTCCCCCCCTCGAACTGAGCCCGTCTTGGCCGCCGAGCCCGTCGCCTGGCGCGCCGACGGCGTGCCGTTGAGCGAGCGCTTCGGAGACATCTATCACACCGAAACCGGGGCGCTGGCGCAGTCGCGCCACGTGTTCCTGGGCGGCTGCGGCCTGCCCGGCGCCTGGTCCGGGCGGCCGCAATGGCGGATTCTCGAAACCGGATTCGGGCTCGGCCTCAATTTCCTGACAAGCTGGCAGGCCTGGCGCGCGGATGCGAACCGGCCGCGGATGCTGCACTACGTCTCCATCGAGGCGTACCCGGTCGGCCCTGAAGACCTGCTGCGCGCCGCCGGGGCCTACCCCGAGCTGATGCCGCTGGCCGAGCAACTGGCCGCGCAGTGGCACGGGCTGCTGCCGGG
This sequence comes from Variovorax paradoxus NBRC 15149, assembly GCF_001591365.1. Lineage (GTDB taxonomy): Bacteria > Pseudomonadota > Gammaproteobacteria > Burkholderiales > Burkholderiaceae_C > Variovorax > Variovorax paradoxus. Next base: position 587,284 of record NZ_BCUT01000007.1, on the reverse strand, counting down.
CTTTCACCGGCTGGCCTTCGACGCCGGCCGCGTGCTGCTCACGCTGTGCATCGGCGACGTGCAGCCGATGCTGCGCGCCCAGCGCTTCGAGGCCGACAGCCTCTTCCTGGACGGCTTCAGCCCGCAGCAGAACCCCGCCATGTGGTCGCCCGACACGCTGAAGGCGGTGTCGCGCTTTGCGCGCCAGGGCACGGGCCTTGCCACCTGGACCTATGCGCGTGCGGTGCGCGATGCGCTCTCGCAGAACGGTTTCCAGCTCGAAAGGCGGCCAGGACTGCCGCCCAAGCGCGACTGCCTCGCCGGCGTGTTCGCGCCGGCCTGGACGGTGCGCCGCCGTGGCCCCGCGCCCGAGCAACTCGAAGCACCGGGCCGCTGCGCCGTGATCGGCGCCGGGCTGGCCGGCGCGGCCGTGGCCGCCAGCCTGGCACGGCGCGGATGGCAGGTCACGGTGCTCGATGCGGCCGAACGTCCGGCCGCCGGTGCGTCCGGACTGCCGGTCGGCGTGATGGCGCCGCATGTCTCGCCAGACGACGCCCTGCTGTCGCGGCTCACGCGCGCCGGCATCCGCGCGACCTGGCATGAACTGGAACGCCTGCTGGAGGAAGGCCGCGATTGGCGCGCCAGCGGCGTGCTGGAGCGCCGGCCCGAGGGGGACACGCGCGTGCCCGCCGGGTGGAGCGACAGCGGCCCCAATGAATCGTGGCCCGCAAGCGCCGCGCAATTGGCAGAGGCCCGCTTGCCGGCCGATGCACCGGCCCTCTGGCATGCGCGCGCGGGCTGGGTGCGGCCGCAGCGGCTGATCACGGCCTGGCTGCGCGGGCCGGGGATCGAGTTCCGCGGCAACGCACGGGTCGCACGGATGGCGCAAGGCGGCGGCACGTGGCAGCTGTTCGATGCGGCGGACCGGCTGCTGGCGGAGGCGGAGCGTGTGGTGATCGCCGCGGGCTTCGAATCGGGCCGCTTCGCACCGGGGCTTCCGCTGCAGCCCGTGCGCGGCCAAGTCATGTGGGGCGCGATGGCGGCGGATGACGGGCTGCCCCCGACACCCGTCAATGGCGACGGCCACCTGATCGCGCACGTACCCGCCGCCGGCGACGGCACCCAGCTCTGGCTGGCCGGCGCCACCTTCGACCGCGACAGCACCAATCTCGAGGCGAACGGCGCCGATGCCGCCGCCAACCGCGAGCGCCTGGAGCGGCTGCACCCCGCCGCGGCCGCCGCACTGGCCGCGAGCTTCGATCGGGGCCAGGTCCACGCCTGGGTCGGCGTGCGCTGCGCATCGGGCGACCGCCGCCCTCTGGTCGGCCCGCTCGATGCCGATGGTGCAGCCGGTGCGCCAAGTCCCTGGGCCTGCACCGCGCTGGGCTCGCGCGGCCTGAGCTTCGCGGCCCTGTGCGCCGAACTGCTGGCCGCGCAATGGCATGGCGAACCGCTGCCGCTGCCGGCCAACCTGGCCAAGGCGCTCTCGACCGCGCGAACGCAAGCGTAGGCGCTACCGCGCCAAGGCCCCAGAATGCAGCGCATGGCCATCCAATACGACATCACGCACACCACCGTCTACCGCTACAAGAAGCCGGTCACCTTCGGTCTGCACCGGGTGATGTTCCGCCCGCGCGACAGCCACGACCTGCGCGTGCTCGCGACCGACCTGCAGGTGAGCCCCGAGTCGTTCACGCGGCTGATCCAGGACCCGCATTCGAACTCGGTCGCGCTGGTGCAGCCCATGGGCGAGGCCACGGAGCTGCGCATCGTGTGCTCCTTCACCATCGAGCACGTGCCGGCGCAGCAGGACCAGCTCGCGCTCGATCCGGCCGCCGAGTTCCTGCCCTTCGCCTATTCGGTGCAGGAGCGGCTCGACCTCGAGCACTACCTGCGCCCGCACCACGACGACGATGCCAACGGCACGCTGATCCGCTGGGCCCACCAGTTCCTGCACACCGACCAGCCCAACAGCACGCGCGAAGTGCTCGCGCGCATGAACGCGCACATCGGCCAGAGCCTCGAATACAAGGCGCGCGACGAGGAAGGCACGCAGACGCCGCTGCAAACACTGGCGCTGGGCAGCGGCAGCTGCCGCGACTACGCGCTCCTGATGATGGAGGCCGCACGGCGCCTGGGCATTGCCACGCGCTTCGTCTCGGGCTACCTGTACGACGCCGCGCTCGACCGCGCGGCCCAGGCGCCCGGCGAATCGATGACCGGCGCCGGCACCACGCACGCCTGGCTGCAGGCCTACCTGCCGGGCATCGGCTGGCTCGCCTTCGATCCCACCAACAACCTCATGGGCAGCGGCCAGCTGATCCGCGTCGGCGTCACGCGCGACCCGGCACAGGCCGCGCCGATCTCGGGCAGCTGGTATGGCGATGCCGAGGCCTACGACGGCCTCGAAGCCACCGTGGTGGTGACGCGCCGCAAGGGCTGACGCAGCGCGCGCGGGTGTCGCGCAGGGGATAGCAGCTACGGGAAAGCCCGGGCCGGTGCGCCCGGCAACGCCCCTACGCTGCGCCGCCGGTCCAGCGAAATAGCACGGTCGTTCTCTACGGCCGCGCGAGGCTGCGCTGCGCCGGGCTTCTTCCCAACAACACAAGAACGGAGAGAGACATCCCATGCATTCCGCACGCCTGACATTTCTTGCCCTTGCAGCCAGCCTTGCCGTCGCCTCCTGCGGCGGGGGCGGCGGCGGCAACGGCTTTGCCTTCATGCCATTGCCGCCGGCGCCGGCACCCGCGCCGCCGGCACCGCCTCCTCCACCTCCCCCGCCGCCCGAAGAAACCCGCCTGCAGGACAGCCGCAACTCCTTCGCGCCCGCCGATCCCGCGGCCACCACGTTCGCGGCGCTCGCCTCCGACGCCAGCGACGCCGTCGACAACACCACCACCAGCCGCTGGGCCGGCATGCTCGGCGGCGCGCAGTACCGCGTCGAGGTGCCCGCCAACTGGAACGGCAAGCTCGTGATGTACGCGCATGGCTACGCCGGCGAAAGCAACCTGCTGCAGGTGAACAACCCCTCCATCCGCCGCTTCCTGATCCAGAACGGCTACGCCTGGGCCGCCTCGAGCTACAGCAAGAATTTCTACGACGTGCGCGCGGGCGTGGAAGACACCAACGCGCTGGCCCTGCAGTTCAACGCCATCGCCAAGGCCAACGGCCGTGAGCTCGCGGCGCCTTCGAGGATCTACATCACGGGCCATTCGATGGGCGGCCACATCACGGCGGCAGCCATCGAGGACGAGGCCTACGCCACCGCCAACCACAAGATGAAGTACCACGGCGCGGTGCCGATGTGCGGCGTGATGGGCGACACCGAGCTGTTCGACTACTTTGCGGGCGCGCAGGTCGCCGCGCAGGCGCTGGCAGGGCTGCCCAAGTATCCGAGCGTCAACTGGCTGGACATCCGGGCGCAGGTCACGGGCACGCTGTACACCGCGTTCCCAGGCACGCCCACGGCCACCGGCCTGAAGTTCGGCTCGGTGGTGAAGAACCTCACGGGCGGCGAGCGGCCGATGTTCGACCTGGGCTTCACGCAGGGCGGCTCGTTCGCAGCGGTATGGGGCGTGTTCGGCAGCGATGGCACGGTCAACGGCATCCTGAACCGGAGCACGCTCGACACCAACCGCTTCACCTACACCATCGACGGCGACGTGCCGGGCACCACGGCGCTGAACACCTCGGTGCTCAAGCTGACCGCGGCGGCCGATGCCAACCGCCTGCGCACCGACGGCCTGCGCTGGATTCCCAAGGCCAATGGCGAGTTCAGGATTCCGGTGGTCACGCTGCACACGCTGGGCGACCTGTACGTGCCCTTCAGCATGGAGCAGATCTACCACCAGCGCGTGGCGGCCAAGGGCAACGGCGGCTGGCTGGTGCAGCGCGCGGTGCGCGGCATCTCGCACTGCGACTTCACGATCGCCGAACAGGTCGAGGCCTTCGACGCGATGGTCAAGTGGGAGCGCGACGGCGTGAAGCCGGCGGGCGACGACGTGGTCACCGCGGCCACGGTGGCGGACCCGGCCTACGGCTGCACGTTCACGCGCCCGCTCGGCACGCTGGACGAAAGCCCCACCAGCAAGGCGACGCGTCCGGGCGCAGCCGCGGCACGCCCCTGCCCGCCCTGAGCGGCGGGACCGGCAGGTGGATCGGCAGATGCTGGGCGCCCGCGCTGTAGCATCGCCTCCACCCACAGGCCACCCACGAGCGCTGCACGATGACCGCGACATTCAGGATCTCCGAGGACGACTATGTCGACGCCATGAAGCTCTACGCGCGCCTGCCGCGCACAGCGCGCTGGCTCCTGGGGGCCGCGGCCGTGCTGCTCGTGCTGGCGGCGGTCTTCGGCACGCGGCAGGTCCAGGCGAGCGCGCTGGGCGGCCTGGCCGGCGGCGCGGGCGTGCTGCTGGCCATGCGCGTTTTCGTCATGCCGATGACGGCCCGCCGGCACTACCGCAAGTACAAGGCGATCCGCGAAGAGTTTTCTGCGGAGCTGCTGGACGACGCACTGCGCCTTCGCGCCCCGCACGGCGAGAGCCGGATCGTCTGGGCGAACGTGCTCAAGTGGCGGCAGGACGACCGCTTCGTGCTCATCTACCTGATGCCGCGCCTCTTCCATGCGCTGCCCAGGTCGGTGGCGTCGCAGGGCTTCGACCTGCCGGGGCTCATCGAGCGGCTGAACCGGCACGTCGGCCCCGAAGCCTGAGGCGCTTCAGGCGGCCGTGGCGCCGCCTAGCTGAAAGCGGAACACCGCCCCCTTGTCGGGCTGCTGCACGAGCCGGATGTCGCTGCCGTGCAGCTGCAGGATGCGCTGCACGATCACCAGGCCCAGCCCGCCGCTGCCGGAACCGTCGCTGCGCGCCCCGCTCAAGAACACCGGGCGCACGAAGAGCCCCTTCTGCAGCTCGCCCGGAATGCCCGGGCCCGTGTCGCTCACCTGCACCGCCACGCCCGAGCTGGCGGGCCGCAGCTGCACCTCGATCTGGCCGCCGGCCGGCGTGTGGCGGATGGCGTTGTCCAGCAGGTTGGTCAGCACGCGCTCGATCATCCCGAGGTCGGCCGACACCACCGGCAGGCCCGGCGCGATGTCGGGCCTGAGCTGCTGGTGGCGCGCCTCGGCCGCGAGTTCGAATTTCTGGAACACGTCCTGCACGAGATCGGCCAGCGCGAAGTTCTCCTTCTCGGGCTTGACCACGCCGTATTCGAGCCGCGCCAGTTCGAACAGCTCCTGTGCGAGCCGGCCCACCTTGCGGCTCTGGCCGAGCGCGATTTCCAGGTAGCGCCGGCGCTCCTCTTCGCTCAGCGAGCCGGCCTTGAGCAGCAGGGTTTCGAGATAGCCGTGCAGTGAAGTGAGCGGCGTGCGCAGGTCGTGCGAGATGTTGGCGAAGAGCTCGCGGCGCTGCTGGTCCGAAAGCGTGAGTTCGCGCCATTGCTCGGCGATGCGGCGCGTCATCTGCGTGAAGGCCTGGCCCAGCAGCGCGATCTCGTCGCCGCCGCGCGAGAGCCGCGCAAGGGTGGGCGCCTCGCCCCCGGGCGAAGCCGGGCCTTCGGTCTCGAAGCGCTTGACGGCCTGGGTCAACTCGCGCAGCGGCCGCGTGATGAGCCGGAACGCCGCCAGGCCCGCAATGAGGCCGAGCAACGCCACCAGCGCCATCGACCAGAGCGTGGTGCGCAAGAGGTTGTCGGCCGCGAGCCTGGCCGCCAGCGCGTCGTAGTCCTCGCCCTGCAGCACCACGTAGACATAACCCGCATCCCGTCCGCCCACCTTGAGCGGCGCGGCGCTGAACACCTTGGCCGCATCCGCGCTGCGCGGATCGTCGCCCACGATGGGCAGCGCAGCACCCGACAGGAGCTTGCGGATCGGCTCCAGTGCCACACGGTCGCGCTTCAGGTGCCCGGGCGGCGCGGCCTGGGCCTCGATGCGGCCGTCCAGCCCCAGCAGGTAGACCTCCACGGCGGGGTTGACCGCCATCAGCTTGTCGAACAGGTCCTTCACCGCGGCCTGGTTGAGGCCGCCGGGGCGCATCAGCTCCGAGTTCTCGGCGATGTGCGCCGCCAGCCCCATCGACAGGCGCTGCACCACCTCCTGCCCGTGCAGCCCGCTCGCGCGCACCTGCAGCCAGGCCGAGGCGCCGCAGCAGGCCAGCAGCAGCAGCGCGAACACCACCGAGAGGCGGCGCGAGAGCGTGGCCCAACTGGCCCAGGCCATCACGCGCCCCCTTCCTCGCCGGCTCCGGTGGGCGAGAGCTTGTAGCCCCGCCCCCAGACGGTCAGGATGCGCCGCGGCTCGGCCGGATCGGCCTCGACCTTGGTGCGCAGCCGGTTGATGTGCGTGTTGACCGTGTGCTCGTAGCCGTCGTGCTGGTAGCCCCAGACCTGGTTGAGCAGGTCGAGCCGCGAGAACACCTTGCCCGGATGGCGCGCAAAGAAGTACAGCAGGTCGAACTCGCGCGGCGTGAGCTCGATCAGCCTGGCATCGACGCGCACCTCGCGCGCCACAGGATCGATGTCCAGGTTGCCCAGCGTGAGGCTGCCCGACTCCAGGCGGGCATTGCGCGCCAGCGCATCGGTGCGCCGCAGCAGCGCCTTGACGCGCGCCACGAGTTCCAGCACCGAGAAGGGCTTGGCCAGGTAGTCGTCGGCGCCCAGCTCCAGGCCAAGGATGCGGTGCACCTCGCTCGACCGTGCGCTGATGATGATGATCGGCGTATAGCGCGCCATGGCGCGGGCGCGGCGGCAGATCTCGAGGCCGTCCACGCCGGGCAGCATCAGGTCGAGCACCAGCGCGTCCCAATGGCCGCGCTCCAGTTCGCGCAGGCCCGCGTGGCCGTCCGCGGCGTGTTCGATCACATAGCCTTCGTCGCGCAGGTGCATGCGCAGCAGTTCGGCGATGTGGGCGTCGTCCTCGACGATCAGCACGCGTTTGGCAGTGTCCATGGCACCGATTGTCCCGCCAACCGGCTTTCGGAGTTATCACGATTAATTGAACTCTGCGTGATGAATCGGCCATGGGGTGCGCCCAAGAATCGGCTCCATGACCAGCACCGCCATCGCAAGCACCGCACCCGATGCCCGCCCCATCCACCCGCTGTGGATGCGCATCACGCACTGGCTCAATGCCCTTGCGGTGCTGGTGCTGGTGACGAGCGGCTGGCGCATCTACAACGCATCGCCCCTCTTTGAATTCCGCTTTCCGGGCGCGGTGACGCTGGGCGGCTGGCTCGGCGGTGCGCTGCAATGGCATTTCGCGGCCATGTGGCTGCTGGTGTTCAATGGCTTGGTCTACCTGGCGATCAACATCGCGAGCGGCCGGCTGGCCGCCAGGTTCTTTCCGGTCACGCCGGCCGGTGTCTGGCACGACGCGCTGGCCGCGCTCAAGGGCCGGCTCTCGCATGCCGACCCGCGCCGCTACAACAGCGTGCAGAAGCTGGCCTACCTGTTCGTGATGCTCGACATCGCCGTGATCGTGCTTTCGGGCCTCGTGCTGTGGAAGTCCGTGCAGTTCGCCGTGCTGCGCGACTTGCTGGGCGGCTACGAATTTGCGCGCCGCATCCACTTCTTCGGCATGGCCTCGCTGATCGCCTTCGTCGCCCTACACCTGGTGATGGTGGCGCTGGTGCCCCGCACCCTTCTCACCATGATCCGCGGCCGCGCGCCAAAAGCCTGATATGAGAATCTTCAAAGCCCCAAAGATGACCGGCGTCGATGCCGACGCCGTGGTGCGCGAGGCCCGCACACTGATCGCGAAGCAGCTCGACCAGCCCGCGCGCCGCGCCTTCCTGCAGCGCTCGCTGACGCTCGGCGGCCTTTCGCTGCTTACGGGATGCAGCATCAGCGACGACAGCCATGTGGAAGCGGCGCTCTCGAAGATCTCGCGCTTCAATGACAAGGTGCAGGGCCTCATTTTCAGCCCGACGCAGCTCGCCGAAACCTACCCGGAATCGATGATCACCCGGCCCTTTCCGTTCAATGCCTACTACGGCGAGGACGAGGTCCGCGAGGTCGACGAGGCCGGCTACAAGCTCGAAGTGACAGGCATGGTCGCCGACAGGCGCAGCTGGACACTGGCCGAGCTGCGCGCCATGCCGCAGCACGACCAGGTCACGCGCCACATCTGCGTCGAGGGCTGGAGCGCGATCGGCAAGTGGGGCGGCGTGCGCTTTGCGGACTTCCTGCGCCGCATCGGCGCGGACACCACCGCCAGGTATGTCGGCTTCAAGTGCGCCGACGACTACTACACCAGCATCGACATGCCGACCGCGCTGCACCCGCAGACGCTGCTCACGCTCAGCTACGACGGCCAGCCCCTGCCGCCCAAGTACGGCTTTCCGATGAAGCTGCGGATGCCGACCAAGCTTGGCTACAAGAACCCCAAGCACATCAAGGCGATGTTCGTCACCAACACCTATTCCGGTGGCTACTGGGAAGACCAGGGCTACAACTGGTTCGGAGGGAGCTGAGCCGCACCCGTGCGGCTCGACTGCCGATGAAAGCGCGAGGCCGTGTTCCCAGTGGGACCGCGCCATTCTCTTGAAAATGAAACCTCAACTGGAAGATTCCGAATGAACAAGCTCACTGCAACCCTGTTCGCAACCTGCATCGCCTTTGCCGGCGCCTCGGCCTTCGCCGCCGACGACATGGCGAAGGACGGCATGGCCAAGGATTCCATGGCCAAGGACGGCATGAAGAAGGATTCGATGGCGAAGGACGCCATGTCCAAGGACGGCATGAAGAAAGACGGCATGTCCAAGGACGGCATGAAGAAGGACGGCATGTCCAAGGACGCGATGGGCAAGGACGAGATGAAGAAGTAAGCAGCAGGGGTACGCGGCATTGACGCCCGCCGCAATCGGCGGCAATGTCGCTTCCACCGGCCTGGCCTCCAAGCCTCCTTCAAGGACAGCACATGAGATTCCCCGCACTCACCGCAGGCATGCTCGCCGCCGCGGCGCTGGCCTGGCATGCCGCACCTTCGGTCGCAGAGCCGGCCCGGCGCGTGCCGGCGGCCGCGGTCGACCTCGCCGCCCCGCCCACCCTGAAGTACGACACCGCCGTGTTCGCCGGCGGCTGCTTCTGGGGCGTGCAGGGCGTGTTCCAGCGCGTCAAGGGCGTGAACAACGCCGTGTCGGGCTACGCCGGCGGCGACGCCAAGACGGCGCGCTACGAGGACGTGGGCTCGGGCCGCACCGGCCATGCCGAGGCGGTGCGCATCACCTACGACCCGCGGCAGATCAGCTACGGCAAGCTGCTGCAGATCTATTTCTCGGTGGCGCACGATCCGACCCAGTTCAACCGGCAAGGGCCGGACGTCGGCCCTCAGTACCGCTCCACCGTTTTTGCCGAGAACCCTGAACAGGCCCGCGTTGCGAAGGCCTACATCGCGCAGCTGAACCAGGCGAAGACCTTCAACAGGCAGTTGGCCACCACCATCGAAATGTCGAAGCCCTTCTATGCGGCCGAGGCCTACCACCAGGACTTCCTCACGCGCCATCCGAGCCACGAGTACATCGTGTTCAACGACCTGCCCAAGATCGACGACCTGAAGAAGCTCTTTCCCGAAAGCTACCGGCCGACGCCGGTGCTGGTGAATGCGGCAAAGGGCGGCTGAAGCCCCTCAGCCGGGCACCGGCGCATCGGCCCGCGCATCGTAGGCGCCGCGGCGCGCAGCCTGGTTGCAGCGGGCACGGTGCACCAGCGCCTGCTGCGCCACGGCAATGTTGGCGGCGTCGCCCTTCCAGGCGTCGAGCGCCGGCTGCTGGACCGCGCGCGAATACGAAAACGCCAGCGCCCACGGCAGGCGCGAACCGGCTCTCGCATTCATGGCATTCAACCGGGCCGATGCCAGCTGCGCCGACTGCCCGCCCGACAGGAAGGCAACGCCCGGCACGGCCGCGGGCACGGTGCGCCGCAGGCACGACACCGTGGCGCCGGCGACTTCTTCCACGCTCTCCTGCTTCGGGCTGTCCTGCCCGGGCAGCACCATGTTGGGCTTCAGCAGCATGCCTTCGAGCAGCACGCCCTGCAGGCGCAGCTGGGCGAACACCGCATGCAGCGTCTCCTCGGTAATTTCCGCGCAGCGCGCGAGGGAATGGCCGCCTTCCATCAGCACCTCGGGCTCGACGATGGGGACAAGCCCGGCCTCCTGGCACAAGGCTGCGTAGCGGGCCAGCGCATGGGCGTTGACCTCGATGCATGCACGGCTGGGCAGGCCGGGGCCGGGCGTGATGACGCCGCGCCATTTGGCGAAGCGCGCGCCCATGCCGGCATATTCGGCCAGCCGTTCGCGCAGGCCGTCCAGGCCTTCGGTGACTGTCTCCCCGGGGTGGCCCGCCAGCGGCTTCGCGCCGGTGTCGACCTTGATGCCCGGAATGATGCCCGCGCCGCTGAGCACCGAGACGAAGGACGCGCCCGATTTCGTCCGCTGGCGGATGGTTTCGTCGAAGAGGATGGCGCCGCTGATGGACGCGCCGAGGTTCGGCGCGGTGACGATCAACTCGCGCCAGTCGCGCCGCGCGTCCTCGGTCTGCGGAATGCCCAGTTTGGCGAAGCGCTTGTGGCAGGTGGCGTTGCTCTCGTCCATCGCGAGCAAGCCCTTGTCGCCGGCGACCAGCGCCCGGGCGGTGTCGATCAATGCCTGTGCAGTCATGATGATGAGACCCTCACTTGCTTGGAAAGATCGTACGCCTCCACCCGCGCCGAGGCTAGATCACGTTCTTCTCGACGAGCGGCCGGTTCTCCAGAATTCGCGCGAACGACACCGGCGACAGGTCGAGGCTGCGGTATTTGCCATGACGGATGAGTTCCGCCACGCCGCGCCCCGCCGCCGGGCACTGCTGGAGCCCGTGCCCGGAGAAGCCGTTGGCGAAGAACAGGTTGTCGCAGTCCGGGTGCAGGCCCAGGATTGCGTTGTGGTCGAACAGGTTCATCTCGTAGTAGCCGGCCCATGCACCGGTCATGCGGATGGCCTCGAAGGCGGGCACGCGGCGCGCCAATGCGGGCCAGATGAAATCGTCGAAGACGCGGTAGTCGACTTCGAGCGGTGCGTCGTCGCGGTCGCGGTCCTGGGGCGGCGCAAAGCCGCAGATGAAGCGCCGGCCTTCGGGGCGCAGCCAGATGCCCGAGGTGTCGATCACCAATGGGCAGCCCGGCAGGGTCTCGGGGCACGAAAAACTGAACACCATGCGGCGGCGCGCGCGCACCGGCAGATCGATGCCGGCCCAGCCCGCCACCCTCGCGGCCCAGGCGCCGGCGGCGTTGACCACCACGTCGGCCTCCAGCACGTTGCCGATGTCCAGTTCCACGCCGGCCACCGTGCGGCCGCTGCGCTTCAATCCCGTGGCCTGCGACTGCACATAGCGCGCCCCCTGCGAAATGGCTTTCTTGCGAAAGGCCTGCAACAGGCTGTAGCCGTCGTACCAGCCCTCGCCCGAAAGGCCCAGCGAGGCCAGCGCAATGCCCTCGGCCGACATCCATGGAAAGCGCGCCTGCAGCGTGTCGGGCGCCAGCAGGACCACATCGACGCCGTGCGCCTTCTGCACCGCGTGGTTCTCGCGCAGCACCTCGAGGCCCTCCGGCGGCGCCAGGTACAGGTAGCCCGGCTCGACCAGGCCGATGTCGGGCACGTTGTCGCCGACGCGCAGGTTTTCGCCCAGCTGGCGGAAGAAGTCGATGCCGTAGAGCGACATCTCGATGTTGATGGCGCTCGAGAACTGCTGCCGGATCGAACTGGCCGACAAGGCCGACGAGGCCTGCGTGTACGAAAAATCGCGCTCGACCACGGTGACGTCGAACGGCTCCTCCTGCGGATCCCGGTTGAGAAAATAGGCGATGGCGGAGCCGATGGCACCGCCGCCGATGATCACCACACGACGCATGAAATTCCTTTCTTGCTGTTCGCCGACAGATCCAATCCGCGCGAGCCGCCGCAAAAAACCGCGAGCCCGGCACGCAGAATAGCAACGATGAGAAAAGACATTCCCAACCTGGGTGCCTTGCAGGCCTTCGAGGCCTCGGCGCGCCTGGGGAGCTTCACCCGCGCGGCGGCCGAACTCGCGCTCACGCAAAGCGCGGTCGGGCGGCAGGTGGCCACGCTCGAGCAGCGGCTGGGCGTGGCGCTGTTCTCGCGCGTGCGGCGGCGCCTCACGCTCACCGACACCGGGCGCGAGTACGCGGCGCGCATCCGCCGCCACCTCGACCAGATCCGGCGCGACACGCAGGAGATCAGCGCCGGCCACGACATGGGCTTTGTGCTCGAAGTGGCCGTGGTGCCCACCTTCGCCACGCAATGGCTGATCCCGCGGCTGCCCGATTTCAGCCGGCGGCACCCCAACATCACCGTCAATCTCTCGGCGCGCTCGCAGCCCTTCTCGTTCCAGGAGAACGCCTACGACGCGGCCATCTATTTCGGCGACCAATTCTGGCCCGGCACCCAGGGCGGGCTGATCTTTTCCGAAGGCCAGATGGTGCCGGTCTGCAGCCCCGCCTTCCGCGACGCCAACGGGCCGTGGGACGAATCGGCCTTCGAGCGCTGCCGCCACGTGCACCTGGGCACGCGCGCCCATGCCTGGCGCGACTGGTATGCGCAGCAGGGCTGGGACTACACGGTGCACGCCTCGCGCGGACCGCGCTACGAGCTCTTCACCATGGTGACCGCCGCCGCGGCCGCCGGCATGGGCGTGGGCCTGGCGCCGCGCATCCTGATCGAGCGCGAGCTGCGCACCGGCGAGCTCGTGATCCCGATCGACCGGCACCTGGAGGTGCGCCAGGGCTACTACTTCGCCTACCCCGAGGGCCGGCCGGCCTCCGGGGCGCTGGAGCACTTCGAGCGCTGGGTGCTTGGGCTCGCGCCGTCCTAGATGGGATTGGGATTGCGCTCGAGGAATCCCTGCTGGTGCCAGTACTCCGCGCTGTCGAACATGTTGATGCGGACCAGGAGTAGTTAACAAAGCCTTCACTGAGTCCCGTTCGGAGGCCTGTAGCATGTGCCGCGAGAGGCGATCTGTGCGCGGCGTCTGATCCCGCAAGAAACGCCTCTCAAGAGAAAACGACAACTAATAAATTTTCAGGAGGAACCACATGCTTGTCGAAATTGACGAAAACGGAATGATTAGTCACGCGCGAGTCAGAAATGCTCGCAGCCCCGTAATCGAACGAGGCAGGCGAACCGGCGCAATCACGGGCATCGTCGTGCATCAGACCGATGCCGATACCTCGGCGTCTTCATTGAACAGCTACAAGCGCCCGAAGGCGAATGGCGCGCACTTTCTCATCGATACGGATGGAACCATCTATCAGACCGCTGCAATCTATCAGCGCACGAATCACGTCGGACCGCTGAAGGCGAGATGCCTCGCCGTAGGGGCCGCAATGCCGTGCAACCTGCGCGACTATGCGAATGCAGGAGTGGAAGGAATGCATCGCATTGAAATGCGCAAGCCGCCCAGTGATCGTTATCCGAGCAACATGGAGGCCATCGGGATAGAGATGGTTGGCAGGGCAGCGCTGCCGGTAGGCTTCAAGCCAATTAGTGAACCAGCAAAGTGGACGCTCGAAAGACAACGAGGTGAGTTCGGCATATTCGCTACCCCGACTGCGGCTCAAAATCTATCTCTCTCCTGGCTTGTCAAGGCGCTTGAAGATTCCATGCAGATTCCTTCGAGTGAAATCTTTCGTCATCCCGTGGTCAGCAGAAAGAATCCAACGGAAGCGCGAGGCGCAAACTGGAGTCTTCCCGTACCAACGCCATGAACAAGACCCATATTCTCGCGACCGTGGCGGCGCTGATCTTGGCCTCACTCGCATCTCCAGCGCAGGCAGCCGACAAGCGCTATCCCCTCGCATATGTGCAGAAAGTGGAGATCACAGAACCTTCAGGCCGAACTGCCTGGGAAGACAAGGACGTCCTTGACTGCGACGATGTCGTGCTGACAGAAGAGGATGTCCGCTATGCCTTGCAACACATGCGCAGGGTTTCATGGAAGGCCTACGACCCCGAAAACACCGACACCACGGGGTGTAAAGGGAGCGTGCTCGTTACCTTCCAGAACGGGAAGGTCCTCGCCATCGGCGTTGAGCCCACGGGGCGGATCAGCACCCAAGAGTACGACGCAAAGATGAAGCTCGCGGCCAGTCCACCGGGCTTCTACGATTGCGCTCCTTGCGGCGAACGCAAGATGGCACTCCTGAAGGACGCGCTGTATCGCGCGCACGAGCGAGCGCTGAGGAAACTGGCAGCTGAAGGGAAATTTCCGCCTGACGAGGTAGAGCGCCGGTTGAAGTGGTTCCGGGGAAGCCGCGAAAAGCCCTGACGCGCCCACCACCGCAAAACTTTCCCAAACCTGCTTCTGCGGGTTTTCTTTTGGCCCCCGGGCCACCATAAGATTCCGTGAACCAATGAAGTCGTCCGCATGAACATTGCCCTCGAACGCCCCGGCCAACCCGATGTCATCCAGCTCATCAATGACCTCGATGCGTACCAGAAGCCGCTGTACCCGCCCGAGAGCCACTACGGCATCGACATTGCAGCGCTGTCGGCGGCCCACGTGCTCTTTGCGGTCGCGCGCGACGAGGCCGGCACGGCCATCGGCTGCGGCGCCCTGGTCATGAACCCCGGCTACGGCGAACTCAAGCGCATGTACGTGCGCCCACAGAGCCGCGGGCAAGGCGTGGCCGCGAAGGTGCTGGGCTTTCTCGAAGCCGAAGCAGCGGCATGCGGATGCGCCGTGTTCCGTCTGGAGACGGGCGTGCACCAGCCCGAGGCGCTCGCGTTCTATGCGCGCGCGGGCTATGCGCGGCGCGAGCGCTTCGGCGACTATCCCGACGATCCGCTGAGCGTGTTCATGCAGAAGGAGAAAGCGGCGGCATAACCCGCTGCGCGGGCCGGCCGGCTCACCGCGCCTCGCAGCCGGCGAACCCCTCAAGCCCGGCCAGCTCATCCAGGATCGGGCATTCCGGGCGCTCGTCGCCTTCGCAGCAATGGGCCAGGCGCTCCAGCAGGCGCTGCATGTGCGCCAGCTCCTCGATCCGCTGCGCGAGGTCGTCGGCCCGCTCGAGCGCGACGCGCTTCACATCGAAGCTCGCGCGATGTCCGTCGCGCCACAAGGCGTGCAGCTCGACGACCTCCGGTGTTTCGAAACCCAGCGCGTGCGCCCTTCGCACGAAGCGCAGCGTCGGCACGGCGCGTTCGTCATAGCGGCAGCCATCGCCGTCGGTACGCGCCGTGCCGTCGAGCAGTCCGAGCGACTCGCAGTCGCGCAGCAGTTGCGCAGATGCGCCGGAGCGCGCAACAACCTCGGCAAGAGACAAGCGTGCCCCAGCAGCCGGTACCGTGGGATGTTCCATGGAGTTCTCCTTCCAGAGCCAACAAAGAACAAAGTCTCGGCCTTCACACCGTGGGAGAGTCAAGAAGCCGCATGGTGGGCTTCCA
Organism: Variovorax paradoxus NBRC 15149; assembly: GCF_001591365.1. Lineage (GTDB taxonomy): Bacteria > Pseudomonadota > Gammaproteobacteria > Burkholderiales > Burkholderiaceae_C > Variovorax > Variovorax paradoxus. The sequence goes on along the minus strand of NZ_BCUT01000007.1, from coordinate 571,872 downwards.
AGATGAAGTCAGGGTAATCCCTTGGTTTCACGCCAAAACCCCTCGTTCCTGGCCCGCTACTTGCGATATCGTTCGAAAATGACAGAAAATTTTCTTATCTGACATATATTTGTAAATTCATTTTCATTGCGCGCACCCTTCGAGGTGCATCGCCCGCCCCATGAGCACCAACGTCGACACCAATGGCACCACCGTGGCCCAGCGCATTGCGCAGGCGCTGCCGCGGCTGACGCGTTCGCACCGCCAGGTGGCCGACTTCGTGCTGGAACACCCGCTGCAGGTCGCCACGCTGCCGATCGACGAGCTCGCGGCCGCGGTCGGCGTGTCGGTGGCCACGGCCAACCGCTTTGCACGGGCGCTGGATTTCGACGGCTACGCCACCTTCCGCGCCGAGCTCGTGCGCGGCTTCGAATCGCTGGTGGCGCCGGTGGAGCGGCTGCGCGGCAACCTGGCGCATCCGACCACCGTGGCCGAGGTGTTTGCCACCGCGCTCGACGAGAGCCGGCGCAACATCGAGGCCACGCGCCAGTCGCTCGACTACGCCGCCTGCGACGCCGCGGTGCAGCGCATCCTGAAGGCGCGCTCGATCTACATCGGTGGCTTTGGCGCCAGCGCCTGGCTCGCGGGGCTGCTGCAGCACGGGCTGGACGGCAGCTGCAACGACGTGCGGATGCTGTCCAGCGTCAGCGGCGTCACGCATGCGGCGCGCACGCTCACGCACGCTGGTCCGCAGGACCTGTTCATCGGCCTGACCTTTCCGCGCTACCTCACCGACACGGTGGCGCTGGCGCAGATCGCCAAGGGCCAGGGCTGCGCCGTGCTGGCGCTGACCGACCGTCCGAGTTCGCCGCTCGCGCCGCTGGCCGACGTGGCGCTCTATTGCCAGACCGAGACCAGTTACCGGCCGAACTGCGAAACCAGCGTGCTGGCATTGATCGAGGCACTGACCAGCGCGGTGGCGCTGCGTGCGCCGCGCGCGGTGCAGTCCGCGAGCCGCATCCTGCAGGCGGTGCGGCCCTGGCTGCACGGCGCACAGGGCCTGCCGCGGGCGGAAGTCTCCTCGGCACTGCCCGCCGGCGCGGCACCGGCCGGGGCCGCTAGGAAAAAGAAGAAAGCCTCCTCATGAAGAACAACAGCATCACGCCCGTCATCGCCATTCACGGCGGTGCCGGCACCATCAGCGCCTCCACCACCAGCGCGGCGCAGGCGCAGGCCTATCACGACGCCTTGCGCAAGATCGTGCAGGCCGCGCAGGCGCAGCTGCTCAAGGGCGCATCCGCGCTCGACGCGACCTGCCTCGCGGTCGAGCTGCTCGAAGAGTGCCCGCTCTTCAACGCGGGCCACGGCGCAGTGTTCACGCACGAGGAAACCCATGAACTCGACGCCGCCGTGATGGACGGCGCCACGCTCGCGGCCGGCGCCATTGCCGGCGTATGCCACGTGCGCCGCCCGGTGCGCGCCGCGCGTGCCGTGCTGGAAGACGGCGCCCATGTGCTGCTGGCCGGCGCGGGCGCCGAAGCCTTCGCGCGCGAGCACGGCCTTGAAATGGTCGAGCCCTTCTTCTTCTCCACCGAGGCGCGGCGCCAGCAGCTCTACCGCGTGCGCGACACCGGCCGCGTGGTGACGGACCACGAAGGCGCGGCCATGACGCCGCCGCTCGACGAGGACAAGAAATTCGGCACCGTGGGCGCGGTCGCGCTCGACATGCACGGCCACCTGGCCGCGGCCACCTCGACCGGCGGCATGACCAACAAGCGCGTCGGCCGCATCGGCGATTCGCCGCTGATCGGCGCCGGCACCTATGCCGACGACCGCACCGCCGCCGTGTCCTGCACCGGCAGCGGCGAAATGTTCATCCGCGTCGCCGCCGCCTACGACATCTGCGCCCGCATGGCCTATGGCAGCGCCACGCTCGAAGCCGCCACGCACGCCGTGGTGCACCAGTCGCTGCCCGCCATCGGCGGCACCGGCGGGCTGATCGCCATCGACCGCCACGGCAACCTGAGCCTCGCCTTCAACACCGAAGGCATGTACCGCGGCCACGCGCGCGGCGACGAGGCACCCGCAACAGCCATCTTCGCCTGACACGCACACGTTTTTTTCTCGCACCATGTCCTCCCCTTCCCTCGCCCTGCCAGACGGCCGCGTTCTCGCCGTCGACGATCTCACCGTGCGCTTCTCGACCTCCGAGCGCACGGTCGATGCGGTCAAGAACCTTTCCTTCCACGTCGACCATGGCGAAACGCTCGCGGTGGTCGGCGAGTCGGGCTCGGGCAAGTCGGTGACCTCGCTCGCGCTGATGCGGCTGGTGGAACACGGCGGCGGACGCATCCTGGGCGGACGCATGGCCTTTCGCCGCCGCAATGGCGAAGTGCTCGACCTCGCACAGGCGCGCGACACCGAGATGCGCAACATCCGCGGCGCCGACATCGCGATGATCTTCCAGGAGCCGATGACCTCGCTCAACCCGGTGTTCACCGCCGGCGAGCAGATTGCCGAGGCCATCCGCATCCACCAGGGCAAGAACAACGCGGCCGCGCGCGCCGAGGCGCTGCGCATGCTGGAGCTGGTGCGCATTCCCGAAGCGCGCAACGTGCTCGACCGCTTTCCGCACCAGCTCTCGGGCGGCATGCGCCAGCGCGTGATGATCGCGATGGCGCTGTCGTGCAAGCCGCAGCTGCTGATTGCCGACGAGCCCACCACCGCGCTCGACGTGACCATCCAGGCGCAGATCCTCCAGCTCATCCGCGAGCTGCAGAAGGAGATGCGCATGGGCGTGCTCTTCATCACGCACGACATGGGCGTGGTGGCCGAGATTGCCGACCGCGTGCTCGTGATGTGCCGCGGCGACAAGGTCGAAGCGGGCAGTTCCGATACGGTGTTCGCATCGCCGCAGCACCCCTACACCAAGGCGCTGCTGTCGGCCGTGCCCAAGCTCGGCGCGATGCAGGGCACCGACCTGCCCGCCAAGTTCGAGCTGCTGCGCACCGAGGGCACGCCCGAGACCGTGCCCTGCACGCACACCACGCCAGAGAGCACCGTGCGCGAAGGCGCCGGCCCGATCCTGCGCGTGCGCGACCTTGTCACGCGCTTCGACGTGCGCAGCGGCCTGTTCGGCCGCGTGAAGCGCCGCGTGCATGCGGTGGAAAAGATCAGCTTCGACCTCTACCCCGGCGAGACGCTGGCGCTGGTCGGCGAGTCGGGCTGCGGCAAGTCGACCACCGGCCGCTCGCTGCTGCGCCTGGTCGAAAGCCAGAGCGGCGCGATCGAGTTCGGCGGCCAGAACATCCGCGAGCTGCCCACGCGCGAGCTGCAGGCGCTGCGCCGCAACATCCAGTTCATCTTCCAGGACCCGTTCGCCTCGCTCGATCCGCGCGTGACGGTCGGCTTCTCGATCATGGAGCCGCTGCTCATCCACAACATCGCCAAGGGCGCCGAGGCGCAGCAGCGCGTCGACTGGCTGCTGCAGAAGGTCGGCCTGCCGCCCGAGGTGGCGCAGCGCTATCCGCACGAGTTCTCGGGTGGGCAGCGCCAGCGCATCGCGATCGCACGCGCGCTCGCGCTCAACCCCAAGGTGGTGGTGGCGGACGAATCGGTGTCGGCGCTGGACGTGTCGATCCAGGCGCAGATCGTCAACCTCATGCTCGACCTGCAGCGCGAGCTGGGCGTGGCCTTTCTCTTCATCTCGCACGACATGGCGGTGGTGGAACGCATCAGCCACCGCGTGGCCGTGATGTACCTCGGCCAGATCGTCGAGATCGGCCCGCGCCGCGCCGTGTTCGAAGCGCCGCAGCACGCCTACACCCGCAAGCTGATGGCCGCGATTCCGGTGGCCGACCCGTCGCGCCGCCACAAGCCGCGCGCGCTGCTCGAAGGCGAGATCCCGAGTCCGATCCGCGCCGTGGGCGACGAACCCGACGTGCCGCCGCTGGTGCAGGTGGCGCCCGGCCACTTCGTGGCGCGGCATGCCATCGGCGGCGCCTTCTGAGCGACCGGCAGATTTTTTTCAACCCGCAGGCCCTCCTGCTTTTTTCTCGAACCGACTGGAGTTTCTTTCCATGAAGCAATCTTCTTCCTCCCTGCGATGGGCATCGGCGCTGCTGGGCCTGGCCGCACTGGCTGCATCGGGCACGGCACTGGCCGCGAAAGACGTGGTGCTGTCGATCGGCTACCAGCCCGAAACGCTGGACCCGTACAACACCAACACCACCATCACCACGGCCGTGACCAAGACCTTCTATGAAGGCCTGTTCCAGTTCGACAAGGACCTGAAGGTGCAGAACGTGCTGGCCGAGAGCTACGACGTGTCGAAGGACGGCCTGGTCTACACCATCAAGCTGCGCAGCGGCGTCAAGTTCCACGACGGCACCGACTTCAACGCCGAAGCCGTGAAGTTCGTGCTCGACCGCGTGCTGAACCAGGACAACAAGCTGCTGCGCTACAACCAGTTCAACCGCGTGGGCAAGGTCGAGGCGCTCAACCCCACCACCGTGCGCATCACGCTCAAGGAGCCCTTCGGCCCCTTCATCAACTCGCTGGCCCATGCCTCGGCCGCGATGATCTCGCCCACCGCGCTCAAGAAATGGGGCAACAAGGACATCGCCTTCCACCCCGTGGGCACCGGCCCCTTCGAATTCGTCGAGTGGAAGCAGACCGAAGCCGTCAAGGCCAAGAAGTTCGACGGCTACTGGAAGAAGGGCTATCCGAAGATCGACACGGTCTCGTGGAAGCCGGTGCTCGAGAACAACACGCGCGCCGCGATGCTGCAGACCGGCGAAGCCGACTTCGCCTATCCCATTCCCTATGAGCAGGCCGACCTGCTGAAGAAGAGCGAGAAGCTCGAAGTGGTGGCCACGCCGTCGATCATCACGCGCTTCCTGGCCTTCAACATGCTGCAGAAGCCCTACGACAACCCGAAGGTGCGCGAAGCCATCGGCTATGCCATCAACAAGGAGGCGCTGGCCAAGGTTGCATTCGGCGGCTACGCGTTCCCCGCGCAAGGCATCGTGCCGCAGGGCGTCAAGTACGCCGAGAAGATGGCGCCCATTCCTTATGACCTGAAGAAGGCCAAGGAGCTGATGAAGGAAGCCGGCTACCCCGATGGCTTCGAGTCGGTCCTGTGGAGCGCCTACAACAACACGACCAGCCAGAAAACGATCCAGTTCGTGCAGCAGCAGCTCGCGCAGATCGGCATCAAGCTGCAGGTGCAGGCGCTCGAAGTGGGCCAGCGCACCGAGCAGGTGGATGCATGGCCCGATCCGAAGACGGCCAAGGTCCGCATGTACTACACGGGCTGGTCGTCGTCGACCGGTGAAGCCGACTGGGGCCTGCGCCCGCTGTTCGCCTCGGAAGCCTGGGCCCCCAAGCTCAACAACATGTCGTTCTACAAGAGCGAGGTGGTGGACAACGCGCTGGCCAAGGCGCTGGTGACGGTCGACGAAAAGGAACGCACCGCGCTCTACAAGACCGCGCAGGAAGAGATCCGCAAGGACCTGCCGCGCGTGCCGATGGTCACGGAGCAGAACCTGTCGGCGCATGCCAAGCGCTTGTCGGGTGTGTTCGTGATGCCTGACGGCAACATCAACATCGACGCAATCGCGATTAATTGATCCACCCCCGAAGCGGCTCACTTTGTGTAGCCGCCTCCCCCTCAAGGGGGCGACACCTGCGGCCCGGCGGAGCCGGTTCCGCGGTGTCTCCCGACTAGGGCCTCAAAAGGCCCCGAGAGGCCTGATCGCCTATATGCCATGCTGAATTACTTCCTCAAACGACTGTTGGGCCTGATCCCCACGCTGCTCATCGTGGCCGTGCTGGTGTTCCTGTTCGTCCACATGCTGCCCGGCGATCCGGCGCGACTTGCCGCTGGCCAGGAGGCCGACGAGCAGACCGTGGCCATGGTCCGCGCGGAACTCGGGCTCGACAAGCCGCTGCCCCAGCAGTTCGTGAGCTTCTTCTCCCACATGCTGCAGGGCGACTTCGGCACTTCGATCCGCACGCGGCGGCCGGTGTCGATGGAGATCGGCGAGCGCTTCTTCCCCACGGTGATGCTGACCATCACCAGCATGGTGTGGGCCGTGATCTTCGGCATGGGCATCGGCATTGTTTCTGCCGTGTTCCGCAACCAATGGCCCGACCGGCTCGGCATGACGCTGGCCGTGTCGGGCATCTCCTTTCCGGCATTTGCCCTCGGCATGCTGCTGATGCAGATCTTCTCGGTCCAGCTCGGCTGGCTGCCCACGGTGGGCGCGAGCAGCTGGAAGCACTACATCCTGCCCTCGATCACGCTGGGTGCCGCGGTGGCTGCCGTGATGGCGCGCTTCACGCGCGCTTCGTTCGTCGAAGTGATCCAGGAAGATTTCGTTCGCACCGCGCGTGCCAAGGGCGTGCGCGAGCGCACCGTCATCATCAAGCACTGCCTGCGCAACGCGCTGATCCCGGTGGTCACGATGATGGGCCTGCAGTTCGGCTTTTTGCTGGGCGGCTCGATCCTGGTCGAGGCGGTCTTCAACTGGCCGGGCCTCGGGCGCCTGCTGGTCGACGCCGTGCAGATGCGCGACTACCCCGTGATCCAGACGCTGGTGCTGCTGTTCTCGCTCGAGTTCATCCTGATCAACCTCGTGGTGGACGTGCTGTACGGCTACATCAACCCGACCATCCGCTACAAGTGAGGCAGCCGACATGACGCAAGCCACCGGCGTGACTGCCGAATCGATCACTCCGCCCGTCGTGGCGGTCCAAACTGCGGGCAAGGTCCGCACGCCCTGGGGCGAATGCTGGCGCCGCTTCAAGAAGCAGCCCGTGGGCATCGTCGCGGCGCTGTTCGTGCTGCTGCTGGTGCTCGTCGCGGTGTTCGCGCCGTGGATCGTGCCCTTCGACCCGGAGAACTTCTTCGACTACGACATGCTGAACACGGGGCCTTCGGCCACGCACTGGTTCGGCGTCGATCCGCTGGGGCGCGACATCTTCAGCCGCATCCTGATGGGTGCGCGCATCTCGCTGATGGCGGGCTTTCTCTCGGTGCTGGTGGGTGGCTTCGTCGGCACGGCCTTCGGCCTGCTCGCGGGCTACTACGAAGGCTGGTGGGACCGCATCGTGATGCGCATCTCCGACGTGCTCTTTGCCTTCCCCGGCATTCTTCTGGCGCTTGGCGTGGTTGCCATCCTCGGCAGCAGCATGACGAACGTGGTGGTGGCGGTGTCGGTGTTCAGCGTGCCGGCCTTCGCGCGGCTGGTGCGCGGCAACACGCTGGTGCTCAAGCAGCAGACCTACATCGAGGCCGAGCGCAGCATCGGCGCATCGGACTGGACCATCATCGTGCGGCACATCCTGCCGGGCACCATCTCGTCGATCGTCGTGTATTTTTCGATGCGCGTGGGCACCTCGATCATCACGGCCGCCAGCCTCTCGTTCCTGGGCATGGGCGCGCAGCCGCCCACGCCCGAATGGGGCGCCATGCTCAGCGAAGCCCGCGCCGACATGGTGACCTCGCCGCACGTGGCGCTGTTCCCGAGCCTGGCCATCTTCTTCACCGTGCTGGCGTTCAACCTGCTGGGCGATGCACTGCGCGACGCGCTCGATCCGAAGATCGACCGCGAATAACCCATTCATTCGATGCCAGCGAACTCCCTGCCCTACATCGGCACCCTGCTGCAAGGCGCGCGCAACGCCATCACCGACGTCGAAGGCGTCACGGTCGGCCACCAGACGCTCGATGACGGCAGCGTGCAGACCGGCGTGACGGTGATCCGACCGCATGCGGGCGATCCGTTCCGCGACAAGGTACCGGCCGCCGCCGTGGTGCTCAACGGCTTCGGCAAGAGCGTGGGGCTGGTGCAGCTCGCCGAGCTCGGCGTGCTGGAGACGCCGATTGCGCTGACCAACACGTTTTCGGTCGGCACGGTGGCCACGGCGCAGATCCGCCATTGCATAGCGGCCAACCCCGAGAGCGGCCGGTCGCTGCCGACGGTGAATCCGCTGGTCTTCGAGTGCAACGACGGTTTTCTGAACGACATCCAGCGGCTGGCCGTGACCGAGGCGGACTACCTGCGCGCGCTCGAGAGCGCCGGCTCCGACTTCGCGCAGGGCTCGGTCGGCGCGGGGCGCGGCATGTCGAGCTTCCAGCTCAAGGGCGGCATCGGCAGCGCCTCGCGGCGCGTCTCGGCGCCAGGGGGCGAATTGCACACCGTGGGCACGCTGGTGCTCGCGAACTACGGGCGCCAGCCGCAGCTGGTGCTGGCCGGGCATCCGGTCGGCGAGCGGCTGGCCGCGCACGGCACGCGCGAATCCAGGGAGCCCGAGAAGGGCTCGATCATCATCGTCGTCGCCACCGATGCACCGCTCGATGCGCGCCAGCTGCGCCGCCTCGCGCTGCGCGCGGGCGCGGGGCTGGCGCGCACCGGCTCGGTCTTCGGCCATGGCAGCGGCGACATCGTGCTGGCCTTCTCGACCGCCTACACCGTGCCCGACCGCGTCGATCGCCCGATGCCGGCCATCGCGATGGTGCACGACGGATTGCTCGACGGCCTCTTCCAGGCCGCGGCCGACAGCACCGAGCAGGCGATCCTGCATGCCCTCTGGCGCGCCACGGCCGTGACAGGCCGCGATGGCAATCACCGGGCAGCGCTGTCGGAACTGCTGCCGCCCTCTTCCCTTTCTTCTCTTTAGCGCAACCGCATTCCCTCCCATGAAAGTCCTGATCTCCACCGACATCGAAGGCGTTGCGGGCGTCTACCACCACGAGCAGGCGCGGCCCGGCAACCCCGAGTACGAACGCGCCCGCCTGCTGATGGCGCACGAGGCCAGCGCAGCCGTTGCCGGCGCCTTCGAGGCCGGCGCCACCGAGGTGCTGGTCAACGATTCGCACGGCGGCTTTCGCAACATGCCGCCCGACGTGCTCGATGCGCGCGCCCGCGTGGTGCAGGGCAAGCCGCGCTACCTGAGCATGGTGGCCGGCGTGGAGGAAGAAGGCGTGGACGCCGTCTGCATGGTGGGCTACCACTCGCGCGCGCAGGGACGCGGCATCCTCGCCCACACCATCAACAGCTTTGCCTTTGCCGGCATCCGGCTCGGCGAGCAGGAACTGGGCGAGGCCGGGCTCTACGGCGCACTGGCCGGCGAATATGGCGTGCCGGTGGTGATGGCCAGCGGGGACGACGTGTTCATCGCCGAGAACCGGGCGCTTTTTCCGCATGCGACCTTCGTGCAGACCAAGCGTGCCACGGGGTTCAACAGCGGGGTGTCGCTGTCACCCGAGCAGTCGCGCGCCGCCATCCGGGCGGGTGTGGCCGAGGCGCTGGCTGCACGCGGTAATGCGAGGCCGCTGGTGTTCAAGGGTCCGCAGGTGGTCACACTGCGCACGCAGTCGCCGATGATGGCGGATCTGTTCTGCCAATGGCCGTCGTTCGAGCGCGTCGACGGTGTCACGTTGCGGTTTTCCGCCGAGACGGTGGAAGCGGCTGTGCGGATGCTGAACTGCTGTTCGGCGATGTCTTCTATGTTGCGTTGAGTTGAGTTTTTTTGAGGACGGGGGCCGGGTCTCGCCCCGGCGGGCGACTCACTTTCTTTTGCTTCGCCAAAAGAAAGTAAGCAAAGAAAAGGCGACCCTGCTGTCTGCGTCCCTCCGCTTCGCTGCGGGCAACCTGCGGTGCTCGATTGCGGCGGGGGTCCGCAGAACTCGCTCCACTGCGTTGCGCTCAGGCAGCTGCGGCCCTGATCCCGCCTCCATCTGCGCTCCTCGGCGCATACAGAAGGGGTGGGAGCGGGCGGCCTTCGCTTCGCTCGGCCCCAATATCCAACAGCCAATACCAACAGCCAATTCCAACCACCGCGGCGCGCAGCGCCGCGGTGGCTTGGTGGCCGAGCGAAGCAAAGGCCTGTGTGGTTCCCAAGCCCCTCTGTATGCGCCGAGGAGCGCAGCGTTTCGCGGATCAGGGCCGCAGCTGTCCGAGCGAAGCGAGTTCTGCGGACCCCGCGAAACGCGAGCACCGCAGGTTGCCCGTAGCGCAGCGAAGGGTCGCAGACAGTGGGGTCGCCTTTTCTTTGCTTACTTTCTTTTGGCGAAGCAAAAGAAAGTAAGTCGCCCGCCGGGGCGAGACCCGGCCCCGGGAAAAAACAGCACCCTTAGGCCGCCAGCCTGGCCAACTTGCGCTCACTCATCCGCTTCGCAACCCGCGGCAACACCAGCACAGCCACAATGACAACCACAAGCGTGATCGACATCGGCCGCTGGAAGAACACCACGGCACTGCCCTCCCCGATGGACATCGCGTTGCGCAGCTGCGCTTCGGCCAGCGGCCCGAGGATCATGCCCACCACCACGGGAGCGGTCGGGAAGTCGAAGCGCCGCATCGCCACGCCGAGCAGGCCGATGCCGTAGAGCAGGAACAGGTCGAATGCGCTCTGGCGCATGCCATAGGCACCCACCGTCGCAAAGATCAGGATGCCGGCGTAGAGCTGCGGCTTGGGAATCTTCAGCAGCTTGACCCACAGGCCCACCATCGGCAGGTTCAGCACCAGCAGCATCACGTTGCCGATGTAGAGCGAGGCGATCAGCGCCCACACCAGCGCGGCCGACGTGGTGAACAGCTGCGGCCCCGGCTGGATGCCGTAGTTCTGGAACGCGCCCAGCAAGATGGCGGTGGTGTTCGACGTGGGAATGCCGAGCGTGAGCAGCGGGATCAGCGCCGCGGTCACCGTGGCGTTGTTGGCCGCTTCGGGGCCGGCCACGCCTTCGATGGCGCCGGTGGTGCCGAACTCGGCCTTGGCGTCGGCATCCTTGGCCAGCTTCTTTTCCGTCGCATAGCTCAGGAAGGTCGGAATCTCGGTGCCGCCCGCGGGAATGCAGCCGAACGGCGTGCCGATGGCGGTGCCGCGCAGCCATGCCGGAATCGAGCGCTTCCAGTCGCGCTTGCTCATGTGCACGCGGGTCAGCTTGTTCTGGGCCTCGACCACCTTGCCCTCGTAGAGCACGGCGTACAGCACTTCGGCCACCGCGAACAGGCCCACGGCCACCAGCACGATCTCGATGCCGTCGAGCAGTTCGGGCACACCGCCGGTGTAGCGGCCCTGGCCCGAGATCTGGTCGAGCCCGACGCAGCCGGCCGCCAGGCCGATGAACAGCGCCGTCATGCCGCGCAGCGTGCTCTTGCCGAGCACCGCGCTCACGGTGGTGAAGGCCAGCAGCATCAGCAGGAAGTACTCGGGCGGCCCGAGCTTCACGGCGAACTCGGCCACGAACGGCGCGAACAGCGTGACGATCACGGTGGCGATGGTGCCGGCCACGAAGGAGCCGATGGCGGCGGTGGCCAGCGCTGCGCCCGCCCTGCCGCTCTTGGCCATCTTGTTGCCTTCCATCGCCGTCACCATGCTGGCGGTTTCGCCGGGCGTGTTGAGCAGGATGGACGTGGTCGAGCCGCCGTACATGGCGCCGTAGTAGATGCCCGAGAAGAAGATCATCGAGGCCGTGATGTCGACCTTGCCGGTGATCGGCAGCAGCATGGCCACCGCCACGGCCGGGCCGATGCCCGGCAGCACGCCGACGGCCGTGCCCAGGGCGCAGCCCACCAGGCACCAGAGAAGATTGACGGGGGTGATCGCCGCGGCGAAACCCATCATGAGTGCGTTGAAAATGTCCATGTCAGATCCAGCCGGTGGTCGTGAGGCCCGGCAGGTTGATGGCCAGGAACTTGGTGAACATCCAGAACACGGGCGCCGAGATGAGCGCGCCGGTCACAAGGTCGATGGCCCAGGTGCGCGGCTGGTTGGCCGAGGGATGGCCGCTCGCGCGGCGCAGGCCCTGCACCGCCAGCACGTAGCACAGCGTGCAGCTCAGGATGAAGCCCAGCATGGTGATCAGCGCCGCATTGAGCAGCAGGCCGGCCGACACCCAGACGAAGCCCGGCCAGTAGGCATGCTCCGCGCCCGAGGGTGCGTCGAGCTCGCGAAAGCCGCCGGTGCGCGCTTCCCAGAGAATCCAGGCGCCGCACAGCGTGAGCACGCCCGACACCAGCCAGGGCAGGAAGTTGGGCCCGACGCCGCCGTAGCCGGCCTCGGAAGAAATGCCGATGGCGCCGAAAGCCAGCGCCAAGCCGGTCAGCAGCACGCCGGCCCCGACCAATGTTTGCGGCCACGTGGCCGCAGCTTGCGGCGAGACCGAGGATTCTGGAGTTGTCATTTTTTGCTCCCGCAGTCAGGGAAAGGAACGGGGACTCGCTGAAAGCCCCCACTACTCGAAAGAGCCCCCATCCCCTGCCAGGAACACCGAGGAACCGGCTCCGCCGGGCCTCTGGTGTTGCCCCCGGTAGGGGGTTGGCGTAGCGACACGAAGTGCGCGAAGACTGGGGGCGAGCGAAATCAGATCATCCCGGACTTGGCCATGATCGCGCGCAGGCTCGCGAAGTCGTCGTCGACGAACTTGGCAAAGGCGTCGCCCGACAGCACGGCCGGCGTCCAGTCGTTCTTCTTGAGCGATTCGGCCCACGACGGGCTCTTGAGCGCGGCCAGCACCATGTCGGTCAGCGCCTTGCGCTGCTCGGCGCTGATGCCGGGGGCGCCATACACGCCGCGCCAGTTGCCGATCTCCACGTCGATGCCCTGCTCCTTGAGCGTGGGCACGTTGATGCCCGGCAGGCGCTGGGCCGAGGTGACCGCAATGGGCTTCATCTTGCCGGCGGCGATGTACTCGGCGAACTCGCTGTAGCCGCTGCCGCCGACGGTGACGTTGCCGCCCAGGATGGCGGCCGTGGCTTCGCCGCCGCCGCGGAAGGCCACGTAGTTGATCTTGGACGGATCGGCGCCGACCTTCTGCGCGATCATGGCCGCGGCAATGTGCTCGGTGGAACCGCGCGAACCGCCGCCCCACTTGACGCTGCCCGGGTCCTTCTTGAGCTGCTCGACCACGTCCTTCATGGTCTTGAAGGGCGAATTGGCCGGCAGCACGAACACGTTGTATTCGGTGGTCAGGCGCGCAATTGGCGTGGCCTGCGAGAGGTTGACCGGCGGCTTGCCGGTGATGATGCCGCCGAGCATGACGGAGCCCATGACCATGAGCGCGTTCGGATCGCCCTTGGAGCCGTTCACGAACTGGGCCAGGCCCAGCGCGCCGGCGGCGCCGCCCTTGTTGTCGTAGGTGACCGTGTCGGCCTGCTTGGATTCGGTCATTGCCTTGCCCAGCGCGCGGCCCGTGGTATCCCAGCCGCCGCCCGGGTTGGCTGGAATCATCATCTTGACGTTGGCTGCGGCGCGTGCCGACAACGGCAGGGCTCCGGCGGCGGCCAGCGCGGCCAATGACTTCAAAAAGGTGTCGCGACGCATCGTTGTCTCCTGAGAACTAAAGAAAACCTGACTTGGACCTGAGCCGCTATCATGCGCCGCCCTGCTGTCAGTTGGCTGTCCACCGGACTGGGGAAAACACCGAAGTACCATTCCCCCACCACACCCCATGAAGCTGCTGCTGGTCGAAGACGATCCCTCGATGCAGGTCACCCTGCAGCGCGCCCTCGCCCGCAGCAGGATCGACGTGCGCATCTGCGGCGACGGCGCCCTGGCCGTCGAACAATGGCGCGCCCTGGAGCCCGACGTGGTGGCGCTCGACCTGAGCCTGCCCAACCTCGACGGCCTGCAGGTGCTGGCCCAGGCGCGCGCCGCGGGGCTGCGCACGCCGGTGCTGCTGCTCACGGCCCGCGGCACGGTCGGCGACCGCATCATGGGCCTGAACGCCGGCGCCGACGACTACCTGCCCAAGCCCTTCGATCTCGACGAGCTGGAAGCACGCATCCGCGCACTGCGCCGGCGCCACCAGAACGCCGGTGCCGACGCGGTCCTGAACCCGCAGGAGGTGGGCGGGCTGCGCTTCGACCCCGAAAGCGGCGCCATCTACCACCGCGCCGGCATCCTGGAGCTCACGCCGCGCGAGCTGGCGCTGCTCAAGGCGCTGATGATGAAGCCCGGCCACGCGGTGAGCAAGGAGCGGCTCTTCGAGCTCGTGTTCCCGGGTGAGACCGACGTGCAGTACGAGGCCATCGAGGTGGTGGTGTATCGCCTGCGCAAGAAGCTCGCGGGCACCGGCGCGGCGCTGATGACGCTGCGCGGACTGGGCTACCTGCTGCGCGCCGAGCCATGAAGAGGGCCTTGTCGCTGCGCGCGAGGCTGCTGCTGGGCATTCTCGCGCCGGTGGCGCTGTTCATCGTGATCAACAGCGTGAGCCTGTACCGCCAGAGCCTGGCCGCGGCCACCACGGCCTACGACCGCACGCTGCTCGCGTCGGCCAAGACCATCGGCGAGCAGCTCGACGTGGAAGGCTACGACGAGAACGCGCGGCTGCGCGCCATCGTGCCCTATTCGGCGCTCGAGGCCTTCGAGGCCGACAACCGCAGCCGCCTTTTCTATCGCGTCTCCGCGCTCGACGGCGAGATGGTCTCGGGCTTTGCCGAGTTGCCGTTCTGGCGCGGCCGCATCCCCGACCGCGGGGCCTATGCGGCACTGGTCGACTTCTACGACGCGCGCTTTCGCGACCAGCCGGTGCGCATGGCGGTGTTGTTGCAGCCCGTGGCCAGCGGCCGCGGCCGCGGCATGGCCGTGGTGCAGGTGGCCGAAACCCTGGAGCTGCGCGAAACGCTGGTGCGCAAGCTGCTGGTCGACATGCTGTGGCGCCAGCTGCTGCTGATGGGCGTGATCGCGCTGGTGACCGTGCTGGTGGTGCAGCGCGCCACGCGGCCGGTGCGCGAGCTCGGCGAAGCCATCGAGAAGCGCGCGGCCGACGACTTTTCCCCGATCGACGCGCCCGACGCGCCGCGCGAACTGCGCCCGCTGGTCGACGCCACCACCGAGGTCATGGGCCGGCTGCAGCGGCTGCTCGACCACCAGAAGCGCTTCGTGCGCGACAGTGCCCATCAGCTGCGCACGCCGCTCGCGGTGCTCAAGGCGCAGGTGCAATCGGCGCGGCGCGGCGACGTGCCGCCCGAGCAGGCGCTGGGCGAGATCAGCCAGACCGTGGAGCGCGCCACCACGCTGGCCAACCAGATGCTGTCGCTCGCCAAGGTCGAGCAGCTGCGCCAGCGGCCGGAATCGATGCCGCTGGAGCTTGGCGAGGTGGTGCGCCAGATTGCGCTCGACCTGTCGCCGCTGATCGCCGACAAGGCGCTGGACTTCGAACTGGCCATCGACGGGCCCGTGACGGTGCGCGCGCACCAATGGATGCTGCAGGAGCTCACGCGCAACCTGCTGCACAACGCCATCAAGCAGAGCCCGCGCGGCGGCGCCCTTTTGGTGATGGTGCGCTCGGACGGCCCAGAAGCCGTGCTGACGGTGCGCGACCAGGGGCCCGGCATTGCGGCCGAACTGCGCCAGCGCCTGTTCGCGCCATTTTCCGCCGGCGACACCGCCAGCGGCTCGGGGCTGGGCCTGGCCATCTGCCGCGAGATCGTGCTCGCCCTCGGCGGGCGCATCAGCCTGGACAACCGCAGCGCGCAGGAAAATTCCGCACAGGTGATCGGCCTCGATGCTGTCGTGCGGCTGCCTCTCTTCCACCACAATGCCTGAACCTATGGATCGCCTGCGCATCGACAAATGGCTCTGGGCCGCCCGCTTCTTCAAGACGCGCTCGCTGGCCGCGGACGAAATCGGCAAGAACCGGGTGCAGGTCAACGGCGACATCGCCAAGGCCTCGCGCGAGGTCAAGCCCGGCGACACGGTGGCCATCCGCCTGGGCGCCGTGACGCGAACCGTCACGGTGCGCGGCCTGAGCGGCCAGCGCGGACCGGCGCCGGTGGCGCAGCAGCTCTACGAAGAAACGCCCGAGAGCATTGCGGCGCAGGCGGCCATGCGCGAGCAGCGCCGCATGGGCAGCGAACCGGCGCTGGCCATCGAGCAGGGCCGGCCCACCAAGCGCGACCGGCGCGAGCTCGACGGCGCCGCGCGGCATGCCGAATGGGACAGCCGCTGGAGCGCTTCCATCGACCCGGACGAGAGCGAACGCTGACCCGGCGCTGATCGCGTACGCTGCGTGCTTTTGCACGGAGTCCGGATTCATGGCCAGCTTCAAGAAATACCGCGTCGACAGCAAGTTCAAACTTTCGCAGGTGGACCCCGGCGAATCTCCGTTCCTGGACGGCAACGAAGCCGACCAGCTCGCCGAGATCGACGCCCTGGCCATCGAGCTCGACGAAATGCAGAACCTGCTGCACGCCGAGGGCCGCCGCAAGGTCCTGCTGGTGCTGCAGGGCATGGACACCAGCGGCAAGGACGGCACCGTCCGCTGGGTCTTCTCGCGCACTTCGCCGCTGGGCGTGCGCGTCACCGCCTTCAAGGCGCCCAGCGACGACGAGCGCGCGCACGACTATCTCTGGCGCTGCCATGCGGTGGTGCCGCGCAGCGGCGAGATCGCGGTATGGAACCGCAGCCACTATGAAGACGTATTGGTGCCCGTGGTCGAAGGCTGGATCGACAAGGCCGAGACCCAGCGGCGCTATGCGCAGATCAACGATTTCGAGCGCCTGCTCGTCGAGACCGGCACGGTGATCGTCAAGTGCATGCTGCACATCGACAAGGACACGCAGCGCGAACGCCTGCAGGCGCGCATCGACACGCCCGGCAAGCAATGGAAGTTCAATGTGGGCGACCTCGAGGTGCGCACCAAGTGGAGCGCCTACCAGCAGGCCTACGACAAGGCGCTGCGCGCCACCTCGACCGAGCACGCGCCCTGGTACGTGATACCGGCCAACAACAAGCGGCACCGCAACCTGATGATCGCGCGGCTCCTGATGAAGATCCTGCGGCAGATGAAGCTCAAGGCACCGCCCGCCGACCCCGCCCTCAAGGGCATGCTCATCAAGTGACGAGCGGCGCCCGCGCCGTCAGGAGGAGCGCCGGACGGCCGACTGGCCCAGCACGCGGCACTTGCCGAATTCGCAGCGCACGGCCCAGGCCGTGCCGTTCGAGCACGGCACGCTGTATGACTCGTAGCCCGGGCCCTTGGCCGTGAGCTCGGCGCGCGGCTGGATGCTGCACTGCCCGGCCTTGGCAAGCACTTCGGCGTTGTAGGTGTCGACCCCGGTCCGGCGTGGCGCCAGCACCACTTCCGGATTGAAGGCATGGCCGTAGAAGGTGTCGCGTACGTTCGGGTCGAGGTTGCGATAGCCGCGCTTGGCCATGCAGTGCACCACGGCGATCTGCTGGTGCTCGGCAATCAGCTCCGCGCTGGGCCGGTAGGACATGTCGATCACCGCGGCCGAAATGCCGGTGTACGAGGCCGCGGCCACGATGCCCTGCCCGTGCACCGTGATCAGGCCCAGGCCCAGGGCGAGCCACATGGCGTCGCCGGTCTCGCTGCGCGCGGTGATCCGCATTGCCGCCGTGCGGCAATCGGCCACGTCGCTGTCGTAGCGGGCCCGGTCCACGCCTTCCATGGCGACCATGGGCACGTACGACAGCCCGGTTCCGGTGCCGGGTTGCGTCGGTGTGGGCGGCGTGCTGACGCACCCTGCCAACGCAACAACGGCGCACACGATGCTCAGCAGCAGCTTCATGGAGATCCCTCGTCCTCTTTCGCGATAGTTCGGGCGATTTAACCATACAGATGGTTACTTTTGAGCCTGATTTGTCGCGAAGTTGCGACGAACGCGTTGCTGAGTGCTTTTGGCTGACAGCGAAAGAGCGACCCTGCTGTCAGGACCGCGTGGCCGTGCGGCGCTTGCCGGCCGGCGCGGGGCGAAGCGACTCGAAGGCCTCGGGCAGCGACAGCACGCGGCCGCAGTTCACCGCCTGGTAGCCCGGCAGCCGGTTCACGGCGCTCTGGTAGGCCTCGCTCTGCAGGATGTCCAGCATCCGCCGCACGATGGGTGCGGCGAGCGAGCGCTCCTCGCACAGCAGGAAGTAGCGCTCCACCTGGTTGGAGATGAAGTCCAGCTTGAACTGGCGCGCCGGCGTTTCCACGCCGTAGCCCGCGTCGGCCATGCCGCTGGCCACGAAGGCCGCCACGGCCGCATGCGTGAACTCGCATTGCTCGTAGCCCTTGATGGCCTCGGGCGCGATGCCCTGCTCGCGCAGCTGCAGGTCGAACAGGTAGCGCGTGCCCGAGCCCGCCTGCCGGTTGATGAAGCGGACATCGGAACGCGCCAGGTCGGCCGGCGTGTAGATCTTCTTCGGGTTGCCGGGCGCCACCATCAGGCCCTGGTGCCGCGTCGCCATGCCGATGACCTTCTGCGTATCGGCATTGAGCCAGGGCCCGTAGTGCGCGACGGCTTCGGCCTCGAACGCGCCCAGCGGCACATGGAAGCCCGCGACGTCGCAGCTGCCGTGGTGCAGCGAGGCCACGGCCTCCTCGCTGCCGCAGTAGCGCAGATCGCCCGGCACCTGCGCCGCGGCCAGGAAGCCATGCAGCGCCTCGATCGCGAAGCCATGGCTCGCGTGGATGCGCAGCAGCGTGGGCGCGGTGGGAATCAGCTTCTCGATTTCCGCGCCCAGCTCGGAGGCCAGCGAATCCAGCAGCGGCGACAGCCGCGCGGTGATGCGGCGGTCGGCCCACACCAGCTTTTCGCCAAGCGGCGTGAGGCTGGAACCCTTGCCGCGCTGCATCACCACCAGCGGCTGGCCGAACATGGCTTCGCCCTGTCGGATCAGCTCCCAGGCATGGCGGTAGGACACGCCGGACGCGGTGCAGGCGCTCGAAAGGCTGCCGTGCTCCAGCACCTGCACCAGCAGCTCGATCACCCGCGGCGCCAGTGCCGCGCCGTCGGTCTGGCGGATGGTCCATTGCGGCCTGATGTGCACTTCATGCATGAGTTTCGGCTTTCCAAAGCATATTTATTGGGCTGAACGCTTCATATTGTGGCATTCGATGCCTCTCCATAGACTCGCGCCACCACGAGTACTGCAGCTCCAACTTTAGGAGATTCAAGGCATATGAACAATCTGGGCATCGCGGCATCCATCGCCGCCGCGCACAAGGACACGCCGGGCGGGCTGCTTCCTGCGCTCCACGGCATCCAGGACGCGCTGGGGCATGTTCCGCCCGACGCGGTCCCGCTCATCGCCGAGCAGTTCAACCTGTCGCGCGCCGAGGTGCATGGCGTGGTGAGCTATTACCACCACTTCCGCTCGGCCCCGGCGGGCCGGCTGCTGGTGCAGGTCTGCCGCGCCGAGGCCTGCAAGGCGATGGGCGCGGACGCGCTGCTCGCGCATGCCGAGCAACGCCTGGGCTGCGGCGTGCACGGCACCTCGGCCGACGGCCAGTGCTCGCTGGAGCCGGTGTTCTGCCTCGGCCTGTGCGCCTCGTCGCCCGCCATCGCGGTGAACGGCGAGGTGCATGCGCGCATCACGCCGGCGCTGTTCGACGACATCGCGCGGCAAGCACGGAGCGCCTCATGACCACCGCCATCATCTATGTCCCGCGCGACTCCGCGGCGCTGGCGGTCGGCGCCGACCGGGTGGCTCGGCAGATCGAAGCGCAAGCCCGTGCGCGCAACGCCGACGTGCGCATCGTGCGCAACGGCTCGCGCGGCCTGTTCTGGCTGGAGACGCTGGTCGAGGTGGCCACGCCGCAAGGCCGCGTGGCTTACGGCCCGGTCACGGGTGCCGACGTGGCGGGCCTGTTCGATGCCGGCTTTCTTTCGGGCGGCGCCCATGCGTTGAACCTGGGCCTGACCGAAGAGATTGCGTACCTGAAGAAGCAGGAGCGCCTGACCTTCGCGCGCATGGGCGTGACCGACCCGGTGTCCGTGGCCGACTACGAGGCGCACGAAGGCTTCGCGGGACTGCGCCGCGCGCTCACCCTCGCACCGGCCGAAATCGCGCAGCAGGTGCTCGACTCCGGACTGCGCGGCCGCGGCGGCGCCGCATTCCCGGCCGGCATCAAATGGAAGACCGTGCTGGCCGCGGAGGCGCCGCAGAAATACATCGTCTGCAATGCCGACGAAGGCGACTCGGGCACCTTCTCGGACCGCATGACGATGGAAGGCGATCCGCTGATGCTGGTGGAAGGCATGGCCATCGCGGGCATTGCAACGGGCGCGACCGAAGGCTACATCTACGTTCGCTCGGAATACCCGCATGCCATTGCCACGCTGGGCGAGGCCATCCGCAACGCGGAGCAGGCGGGCTTCCTGGGCGACGACATCCTGGGCTCGGGCCACGCCTTCCGACTGACCGTGCGCAAGGCGGCCGGCGCCTACGTGTGCGGCGAGGAAACCGCGCTGCTCGAAAGCCTGGAAGGCCGCCGCGGCATCGTGCGCGCCAAGCCGCCGCTGCCGGCGCTGCAGGGCCTGTTCGGCCAGCCGACCGTGATCAACAACGTGATCACGCTGGCGTCGGTGCCCCTCATCCTGGCGCGCGGCGCGGACTTCTACAAGCACCACGGCATGGGCCGTTCGCGCGGCACGCTGCCGTTCCAGCTGGCCGGCAACATCCGGCACGGCGGCCTGGTCGAGAAGGCCTTCGGCCTGAGCCTGCGCGAGCTGCTCTACGACTTCGGCGGCGGCAGCGCGAGCGGCCGGCCGATCAAGGCGGTGCAGGTGGGCGGTCCGCTGGGCGCCTACGTGCCCGAATCGCAGTGGGACCTGCCGCTGGACTACGAGGCCTATGCGGCCGTGGGCGCGGTGGTCGGGCACGGCGGCATCGTGGTGCACGACGACACGGCCGACATGTCGCAGCTGGCGCGCTACGCGATGGAGTTCTGCGCGATCGAGTCCTGCGGCAAGTGCACGCCCTGCCGCATCGGCTCCACGCGCGGCGTGGAAGTGATCGACAAGATCACGAGCAACCAGAACCGGCCGCAGCAGGTCATTCTGCTGCGCGACCTGTGCGACACCATGCTGCACGGCTCGCTCTGCGCGATGGGTGGCATGACGCCCTACCCCGTGCTCTCGGCCATCAATCACTACCCGGAGGACTTCGGCATCGAAGCCCCCGACCGCGCCGCAGCCTGACCGAACAGAGAGGAGACACCCCATGCTGAACCCATCGCAAGACATCGACCACGGCACGCCGCGCCGCGAGTCCACCGAGGAAGTCACGCTCGAGATCGACGGCATGCCGGTGACGGTGGCCAAGGGCACCTCGCTGATGCGCGCCGCGGTCGATGCGGGCGTGCAGGTGCCCAAGCTGTGCGCAACCGACAGCCTGGAGCCCTTCGGCTCCTGCCGGCTCTGCCTGGTGGAGATCGACGGGCGCAAGGGCTATCCGGCGTCGTGCACCACGCCGGCCGAAGCCGGCATGAAGGTGCGCACGCAAAGCCCGAGGCTGCAGGAACTGCGCAAGGGCGTGATGGAGCTCTACATCTCCGACCATCCGCTGGACTGCCTCACCTGCGCCGCCAACGGCGACTGCGAACTGCAGGACATGGCCGGCGTCACGGGCCTGCGCAACGTGCGCTATGGCTACGACGGCGCCAACCACCTGAAGAGCGCCAAGGACGAGTCCAACCCCTACTTCACCTACGACCCGTCCAAGTGCATCGTCTGCAACCGCTGCGTGCGCGCGTGCGAAGAAACGCAGGGCACCTTCGCGCTCACCATCAGCGGCCGCGGCTTCGAGTCGCGCGTGTCGCCAGGCCAGGACCAGCCCTTCATGGAATCCGAATGCGTGAGCTGCGGCGCCTGCGTGCAGGCCTGTCCCACCGCCACGCTGCAGGAAAAATCGGTGATCTGGCTGGGCCAGGCCGAGCACAGCGCCATCACCACCTGCGCCTATTGCGGCGTGGGCTGCGGCTTCAAGGCCGAGATGAAGGGCAACGAAGTGGTGCGCATGGTGCCCTGGAAGGACGGCAAGGCCAACGAAGGCCACTCGTGCGTCAAGGGCCGCTTCGCCTGGGGCTACGCCACCCACAAGGACCGCGTGCTCAAGCCCATGATCCGCAGCAAGATCACCGATCCGTGGCGGGAAGTGAGCTGGGACGAAGCCGTCAACTATGCCGCCAGCGAGTTCCGCCGCATCCAGGCCAAGTACGGCACCGATTCCATCGGCGGCCTGGTGTCCTCGCGCTGCACCAACGAAGAGGGCTACCTGGTGCAGAAGCTGGTGCGCGCCGCCTTCGGCAACAACAACGTCGACACCTGCGCGCGCGTGTGCCATTCGCCCACCGGCTACGGACTGAAGCAGACCATGGGCGAATCGGCCGGCACGCAGACCTTCAAGTCGGTCGAGAAGTCGGACGTGATCATGGTGATCGGCGCCAATCCGTCCGACGGCCACCCGGTGTTCGCGTCGCGCATGAAAAGGCGCCTGCGCGCCGGCGCCCGGCTGATCGTGATCGACCCGCGCACCATCGACCTGGTGAAGTCGCCGCACGTCAAGGCCGACCACCACCTCAAGCTCAGGCCCGGCACCAACGTGGCGGTGATCAGCGCCATGGCGCATGTGATCGTGACCGAAGGCCTGGTCGACGAGGCCTTCGTGGCCGAGCGCTGCGAGCCCAAGTCGTTCAACGAGTGGCGCGAATTCGTCGCGCGACCGGCCAACTCGCCCGAGGCCATGGAAGCCGTGACCGGCGTGCCGGCCGCCGAGCTGCGCGCCGCCGCGCGGCTCTTTGCCAAGGGCCATGACGGCAAGCGCAATGCCGCCATCTACTACGGCCTGGGCGTGACCGAGCACAGCCAGGGCTCGACCATGGTGATGGGCATCGCCAACCTGGCCATGGCCACCGGCAACGTGGGCCGCGAAGGCGTGGGCGTGAATCCGCTGCGCGGCCAGAACAACGTGCAGGGTTCCTGCGACATGGGCTCGTTCCCGCACGAGCTGCCGGGCTACCGCCATGTGTCGGACAGCACCGCGCGCGGCAGCTTCGAAGACGCCTGGGGCGTGGCGCTGCGGGCCGAGCCGGGGCTGCGCATTCCCAACATGTTCGATGCCGCCATCACCGGCAGCTTCAAGGGCCTGTACTGCGAAGGCGAGGACGTGGTCCAGTCGGACCCCAACACCCAGCACGTGGCCGAGGCGATGATGGCCATGGAATGCATCGTGGTGCAGGACCTGTTCCTGAACGAAACCGCCAAGTACGCGCACGTGTTCCTGCCGGGCGCGTCGTTCCTCGAAAAAGACGGCACCTTCACCAACGCCGAGCGCCGCATCTCGCGCGTCACCAAGGTCATGCCGCCCAAGGCCGGCTATGCCGACTGGGAGGTGACGCAGCTGCTCTCCAACGCGCTGGGCTACCCCATGAACTACGCGAGCGCCGAGGAGATCATGGACGAGATCGCCGCGCTCACGCCCACCTTCACGGGCGTGAGCTACGCCAAGCTCGCGAAGCTGGGCAGCGTGCAGTGGCCCTGCAACGAGGCCGCGCCGGAAGGCACGCCGACCATGCACATCGGCGAGTTCGTGCGCGGCAAGGGCAAGTTCATCATCACCCAGTACGTGCCGACCGACGAGAAGGTCACGCGCATGTACCCGCTGATCCTGACCACCGGGCGCATCCTGTCGCAGTACAACGTGGGCGCGCAGACGCGCCGCACCGACAACAACCAGTGGCACAGCGAGGACCGGCTCGAAATCCATCCGGCCGACGCCGAGGACCGCGGCATTGCCGAGGGCGACTGGGTCGGCATCCGGAGCCGCGCGGGCGAAACCGTGCTGCGCGCCACCATCACCGAGCGCGTGCAGCCGGGCGTGGTCTACACCACCTTCCACTTCCCCGAATCGGGCGCCAACGTGATCACCACCGACAACTCCGACTGGGCCACCAACTGTCCCGAGTTCAAGGTGACCGCGGTGCAGGTGATGCCGGTGATGCAGCCTTCCGAATGGCAGCAGGAATACAGCCGGTTCAACGCGCTGCAGGAAGAGCTGCTGAGCAAGCGTATCGAAGAAACGGCGGCCGCCAAGTGAACCTGTCCGACGTACCGCTGCGCCCCGGAAGCGCGGAACTTCTGCCCGTGCGCGGCGTGCGCGCGCTCCAGGCCTTCGACAACCGCGACTGGGTGGCCGTGGAGGTGCCGGTCGCGCTGGAGTTCAACGGCATTGCGCACGCCGTGATGCTTGCAACGCCCACCGACCTCGCCGACTTCGCGCTGGGCTTCGCGCTCAGCGAGGGCATCCTGCTCGGGCGCAATGAGCTCTACGGCGTCGAGGAAGCGTACGCGCCCGAGGGCATCACCCTCAAGCTCGACGTGGCGAGCGCGGCCTTCGCGCGGCTGAAGGCGCGCCGCCGCTCGATGGCCGGACGCACGGGCTGCGGCCTGTGCGGCACGGAGAGCCTGGCGCATGTCACGCGTGCGCTGCCGCCGCTGCCCGAGGGCCCGGCGCTTTCGACCCGCGCTGTCGCGCGCGGCATGCGGGAGCTCGCATCGATGCAGGTGCTGCAGAAGGTCACCGGCGCCGTGCACGCGGCGGCCTGGTGCAGCGCCGAGGGCGAGGCCCTGCTGGTGCGCGAGGACGTCGGCCGCCACAACGCGCTCGACAAGCTCGTCGGCGCGCTCGCGAGAAGCACCGTGCCCGCCTCCACCGGCTTCATCGCGGTGACCAGCCGCGCGAGTTTCGAGATGGTGCAGAAAACCGTCGCCGCCGGCGTGCCGCTGCTGGCCGCCGTATCGGCCTCGACCTCGCTGGCCACGGCCATTGCAGAAGACGCGGGCCTGACGCTGGCAGGCTTCGTGCGCGGCGACGACCTGGTCATCTACACCCACCCGTGGCGGCTCAACGGCCTGCCCGCCAACGCCTGAGGTTTTCTGCAATGCACGTCGACCAGCTGATCCGCATGGTGAACCAGATGGGCAGCTTCTTCGAAGCCATGCCCGACCGCAGCGAAGCCCTGCATGACCTCGCGCTGCACCTGAAGCGCTTCTGGGAACCGCGCATGCGGCGCGAGCTGCTGGCGCACCTGGATGCCGGCGGACCGGGCGAGCTGAACCCCGTTTCGGCCGAGGCGATCCGCGTGCACCGGGCGCTGCTCGAATAGCAGCGCCGCACCGCGCTTACTGCAGCGCCGCCGGCTTGATCCGCGATGCCATGCCGGCGGTGCCGAAGGCCTGGAAGCGGTCGATGCAGACGTCGCGCGCGGCCGCGGTCGCCTCTTTGAGGAACTTGCGCGGATCGAATTCGCTGCGGTCCTGGCCCATCGCTCGGCGCATGGCACCGGTCATCGCCAGCCGGATGTCGGTGTCGATGTTGACCTTGCGCACGCCATGGCGGATGCCCTCCTGGATCTCCTCCACCGGCACGCCGTAGGTTTCCTTGATGTCGCCGCCAAAGTCGCGGATCACGGCCAGCCATTCCTGCGGCACCGACGAGGAGCCGTGCATCACGAGGTGCGTCTTCGGAATGCGCGCATGGATCTCCTTGATGCGGTCGATCGCAAGGATGTCGCCGGTCGGCTTGCGGCTGAACTTGTAGGCGCCGTGCGAGGTGCCGATGGCAATGGCCAGCGCATCCACGCCGGTGCGCGAGACGAAGTCGACCGCCTGCTGCGGATCGGTCAGCAGCTGGTCGTGCGTCAGCACGCCCTCGGCGCCGCTGCCGTCTTCCTCGCCCGCCATGCCCGACTCGAGCGAGCCGAGGCAGCCCAGCTCGCCCTCGACCGAGACGCCGACCGCATGCGCCATCTCCACCACGCGGCTCGTCACACCCACGTTGTAGTCATAACTCGCAGGCGTTTTCGCGTCTTCCATCAGCGAGCCGTCCATCATCACGCTGGTGAAGCCCGAGCGGATGGCCTGCATGCACATCGACGGGCTCGCG
The DNA here is from genome assembly GCF_001591365.1 of Variovorax paradoxus NBRC 15149. Classification (GTDB taxonomy): domain Bacteria; phylum Pseudomonadota; class Gammaproteobacteria; order Burkholderiales; family Burkholderiaceae_C; genus Variovorax; species Variovorax paradoxus. Next base: position 546,210 of record NZ_BCUT01000007.1, on the reverse strand, counting down.
CCGTGGTCCTGGTGCATCACGATCGGGATCTCGGGGTACATCTCGGCGGCGGCCTCGACCATCTTGCGCAGGAAGGCTTCGCCCGCGTACTTGCGCGCACCGGCCGAGGCCTGCAGGATGACCGGGCTGTCGGTCTTGCGCGCGGCCTGCATGATGGCCTGGATCTGCTCCAGGTTGTTGACGTTGAACGCCGGCACGCCGTACTGGTGCTCGGCGGCGTGGTCCAGCAATTGGCGCAGCGAAATCATGGCCATGGGAAGCTCCTGTGGATGTGAAAAATCGGTAATGGGGCGTCAATGCCGCCGGTCCTGGAGCGCTTTGACCGCCGGCAGGCTCTTGCCTTCGAGGAATTCGAGGAAGGCGCCGCCCGCCGTCGAGACGTAGTCGATGCACTCCTCCACCTCGAACTGGTTGATGGCGGCCACGGTGTCGCCGCCGCCCGCGAGCGAGAACGCGTCCATGCGCGCGATCGCGTGGGCCAGCGTGCGCGTGCCGTGCGAGAACTGCTCGATCTCGAACACGCCGAGCGGGCCGTTCCAGACGATGGTCTTGCACTGGCCGAGCATCGCGACGAGCCGCGCCACCGAGTCCGGGCCGAAGTCGAGGATCATGTCGTCGGGCGCCACGTCGGCCACGGCCTTCACGGTTGCCGTCGCGTTTGGGGAGAACTCGGTGGCCGTGACCACGTCGGTCGGCATGAAAAGCTGTGCGCCCCGCGCCGCGAGCGCCGCGGCCACGGCGCGCGCGGTGTCCACCATCTCGGGCTCGCACAGCGATCGGCCGATCGGATGGCCCGCCGCGAGCAGGAAGGTGTTGGCCATGCCGCCGCCCACCACCAGCCACTCGACCTGCGCGGCGAGCGATTCGAGGATCGACAGCTTGGTCGACACCTTGGCGCCGCCGACGATCGCGGCCAGCGGCCGCGCGGGATTCGCGAGCGCACGGCCGAGCGCGTTGAGTTCCGACGCCATCAGCGGCCCGGCGCAGGCAATGGGCGCGAGTCGGGCCAGCGCCTCGGTGGTGGCCTCGGCGCGGTGCGCGGTGCCGAAGGCATCGTTCACGTACACGTCACAGAGGGCCGCCATGCGCCGCGCCAGGGCTTCGGCATTGGCCTTCTCGCCGACGTTCGCGCGGCAGTTCTCGAGCAGCGCCACCTGGCCGGGCGCCACGTCGAAGGGGCGGTCGATCCAGTCGCTGACCAACGCCACCGGCGCGCCCAGCAGCTCGCCGAGCCGCTTCGCCACCGGCGCCAGCGATTCGCCGGGTGCAAGCCGGCCTTCCTTCGGGCGGCCCAGGTGCGAGGCGACCATCACGCGCGCCCCTTGCGACAGCGCATGGCGGATGCCGCCCAGGCTCGCGCGGATGCGCGTGTCGTCGCTGATGCGGCCCGAGGCATCGAGCGGCACGTTGAGGTCGCAGCGGATGAACACGCGCTGCCCGCGCAGGTCGATCTGGTCGAGCGTGTTGAAGCTCATGCGGCCTCTTTCACGTTGGCCAGCGCGGCGTTCGCGAGCAGGCGGCGGGCGCGCTCGGCCACCACTTCGGCCGTGAGGCCGAACAGCTTGAAGAGCTCGCCGGCCGGCGCCGATTCGCCGAAGCGGTCGAGCCCGACCACGTCGCCGTATTCGCCGACGAACTTCCACCACAGGCCCGTGCTGCCGGCTTCCACCGCCACGCGCGGCAGGTGGCGCGGAATGACCGCGTGGCGCCACTCGGCGTCCTGGCGTTCGAACACGTCCATGCACGGCACGGACACCACGCGCGCCTCGATACCCTCCTGCGCCAGCAGGGCCGCGGCGGCAAGCGCCACGCCCACTTCGGAGCCGCTCGCCAGCAGGCAGACGCACTCGGCCTCCGGGCGGCGCAGCACATAGGCACCGCGCGCGATCGACTCGATGCGCTCTTCGCCGTCGCCCGCATGCGGCAGCGCCTGGCGCGTCAGCAGCAGGCAGTTCGGCCCGTCGACGCGGCGCAGGGCCTGGCGCCAGGCCACGGCCGTCTCGGTGGCATCGGCGGGGCGCCAGACATCGACATCGGGAATCAGCCGCAGGCTCGAGGCATGCTCCACCGGCTGGTGCGTCGGGCCGTCCTCGCCGAGCCCGATGGAGTCGTGCGTGAAGACGTAGATGACCGGCAGCTTCATCAGTGCCGACATGCGCACGCCGTTGCGCGCGTAGTCGGAAAAAGTCAGGAAGGTGCCGCCGAAGGGACGGAAGCCGCCATGCAGCGCGAGCCCGTTCATGATGGCCGCCATGCCGAACTCGCGCACGCCGTAGTGCACGTGGTTGCCGGTGCCGGTGCCCTTGAGCGCGCGGTGGCCCTTCCAGTCGGTGAGGTTCGATCCCGTGAGGTCGGCCGAGCCGCCGATCAATTCGGGCATCGCGGGGCCGACCTCGTCGAGCACCTGCTGCGAGGCCTTGCGCGTGGCGACCGAGGCCTTGCGCTGTTCCGCGCCCGACGCGGCCGATGCCAAGGCCGCCTCGGCCTTCGCAGTGAGCGGCGCATCGGTGCGGTGGCGCCGCAGCAGCTCGCGTGCGAGCGCCGGATGTTCCTGTGCGTAGGCGGCAAAGCGCTCCTGCCAAGCCTTGTGCAGCGCGGCGCCCGATTCGCGCGCCGACCAGGCCTCTGCAACATCCGCCGGCACCTCGAAGGGCGCGGCGCTCCAGCCGAGCGCCTGCCGCGTCAGCGCGATCTCGGTCTCGCCCAATGCCTCGCCGTGTGCCTTGGCGGTGCCGGCGCGGTTCGGCGATCCCTGCCCGATGCGCGTCTTGCAGCACACCAGCACCGGGCGGTCGGCGGCCGTGGCGCGTTCGATGGCTGCGTCGAGCGCCGGGGCGTCATGGCCGTCGACGTCGCGCAGCACGGTCCAGCCGTAGGCTTCAAAGCGGCCCGGCGTGTCGTCGCTGAACCAGCCGCCGACCTCGCCGTCGATCGAGATGCCGTTGTCGTCGTAGAACGCCACCAGCTTTTTCAGGCGCCAGGTGCCCGCGAGCGAGCAGGCCTCGTGGCTGATGCCCTCCATCAGGCAGCCGTCGCCCAGGAACACATAGGTGCGGTGGTCGATCACCTCGTGGCCGGGGCGGTTGAATTCCTCGGCCAGCAGCTTCTCGGCCAGCGCCATGCCCACCGCATTGCTGATGCCCTGCCCCAGCGGCCCGGTGGTGGTCTCCACGCCGGGCGTGACGCCGACCTCGGGGTGGCCCGGCGTGCGCGAATGCAATTGGCGGAAGCGCCGCAGCTCCTCCATCGGCAGCGCATAGCCGCTCAGGTGCAGCAGCGCATACAGCAGCATCGAGCCGTGGCCGTTGGAAACGACGAAGCGGTCGCGGTTCATCCAGCGCGGATCGGCCGGGTCGTGCCGCAGGCGGTGCCGCCACAAGGCCTCGGCGATGTCGGCCATGCCCATCGGCATGCCCGGGTGGCCCGAGTTGGCGGCTTGCACCGCGTCCATGGCCAGCGCGCGGATGGCGTTGGCGCACTGCGTGCGCAAGGCGAGGTTGTCGATCGTCATGCGAAGGTCCGGTTGGTTTCGTTTGTGTGAGAGATGCGGTCGAGACGCTCGCGCGCTAGATTGCGTAGGACTTCTTGCGCCGCTCCATGAGGCGCAGGATCATCGGCGTGAAGATCAGCTGCATCGCGAGCTCCATCTTTCCGCCCGGCACCACCAGCGTGTTGGCACGCGACATGAAGGAGTCGTGCAGCATGCTCAGCAGGTACGGAAAGTCGAAGCCCGTCGGGTTGGCGAAGCGGATCACCACCAGGCTTTCGTCCGGGCTCGGGATGGTGCGCGCAATGAACGGGTCGGAGGTGTCGACCACCGGCACGCGCTGGAAGTTGATGTGGGTGCGCGTGAACTGCGGGCAGATGTAGTGCACGTACTCGTTCATGCGGCGCAGGATCACGTCGGTCACGGCCTCGGTCGAATAGCCGCGCGTGTTCTTGTCGCGGTGCAGCTTCTGGATCCACTCGAGGTTGATCACCGGCACCACGCCGATCAGCAGGTCGACGTGGCGCGCGATGTCGACCTTCTCGGTGGTCACGCCGCCATGCAGGCCTTCATAGAAAAGCAGCTCGCTGTCGGGCAGCGTTTCCCACGGCGTGAAGGTGCCGGGCTCCTGCTTGTAGGGCGCCGCCTCCACCGCGTCGTGCAGGTACTTGCGGCTCTGGCCGACGCCCGCTTCGCCGTAGTCGCGGAACAGCGCCTCGAGCTCGGCAAACAGGTTCGCGTCTTCGCCGAAGTGGCTGAAGTTGCGGTTGCCGGCGGCCTCGGCCTCGGCCATGGCCACCTTCATGGAATTGCGGTCGTAGCGGTGGAAGCTGTCGCCCTCCACGATGGCCGCCTTGACGCTCTCGCGGCGGAAGATGTTCTCGAAGGTCCGCGTGACGGACGTGGTGCCCGCGCCGGACGAACCGGTGATGGCAACGATGGGATGTTTGGCTGACATGGTGGCCTCGGGGAGATGAAGAAATCGTGCGGGCGGCAGGGCCTCGTGGTTCAGGCGGCAGTCGCAAACAGGCCGCGCTTGCCGAACAGCGGCGCCTGGTAGGTGTCCTGCGGCTCCTCGCTGTGGTAAGCCTCCACGCGCGCCACCTCGTCGGACGATCCGAAGACGAAGCCGATGCGCTGGTGGATCGACTCCGGCTCGACCGCCATCAGGCGCCGCCGGCCGGTGCTGGCCATGCCGCCGGCCTGCTCGATCAAAAACGAGATCGGGTTGGCCTCGTAGAGCAGCCGCAGGCGCCCGTCGCGGCCCGCTTCCTTGCTGTCGCGCGGGTACATGAAGACGCCGCCGCGCATCAGGATGCGGTGCGTCTCGGCCACCAGCGAGGCGATCCACCGCATGTTGAAGTCGATGCCGCGCGGGCCTTCCTTGCCGGCCAGGCATTCGTCGACGTAGCGCTTCACGGCCGGCTCCCAGAAGCGGCTGTTCGAGGCGTTGATCGCGAATTCGCTGGTCTGCCGCGGAATGCTCAGGTTCGGATGGCTCAGCACCCATTCGCCCAGTTGCGGATCGAGCGTGAAGGCGTGCGTGCCGTTGCCCAGCGTCAGCACCAGCATGGTCGAAGGGCCGTAGATCGCATAGCCGGCGCCAACCTGCTCGGTGCCGGGCTGCAGAAAGTCTTCAGGCTTGGCGTCGGCCTCGGGCGTGGGCGCGCGCAGGATCGAGAAGATGCTGCCCACCGCCACGTTGACGTCGATGTTCGACGAGCCGTCGAGCGGGTCGAACAGCAGCAGGTACTTGCCGCGCGGGTACTGCTGCTGCGGCGGCAGGTAGGGCTCTTCCATCTCTTCCGAGACCATGCCCGCCACGTGGCCGCCCCACTCGTTGGCGCGCAGGAACATGTCGTTGCTCAGCACGTCGAGCGTCTTCTGTTCCTCGCCCTGCACGTTCTGCGTGCTCGCGCTGCCGAGCACATCGCCCAGCGCGCCGAGCGCCACCTTGCGCGAGATCGCCTTGCAGGCAAGGGAGACGTCGGTGATGAGCGCGTTGAGCGCGCCCGTGGCACCGGGGTGGCGGCGGCGCTCCTCGATGATGTACTGGGTCAGCGTGGCCTTGCCTGCAATGGGCATGATCGTCTCCTGGTTGAATCAAAAAATCCGGGTCGTCGTTTCTTCGTCTCGGCGTACCGCGGCGCGCGACTCGCATGCCCTTAGCAGCAGCTGCTGCGGCGTCGAGACGCGCCACGCGCGCGCCGCTTCAGCCGCATTCCCCGCCGCATGGCCGCCATAGCCCCAGGCCACCAGCGCCGCCGGACAGCCCGCGGCCTGCGCCGCGAGCAGGTCGGCCGGGCCGTCGCCCACCATCAGCAGCCGCGCGGGTTCCACGCCCAGCTGGCGCGCCGCGGCCTGCAGCAGGAGCGGCGCGGGCTTGCGCTGCGCCGCGGTGTCGGCGCCATGGACCCCCGCCATGGCCGGCAGCAGACCCGCTGCATCCAGCACGGCGCGTGCCAGCGGCGTCGGCTTGTTCGTGACCACCACCATCGGCAGCGTGCGGCGCAGGCCCGCGACCAGTGCGGCGATGCCCTCGAACACGCTGCCGAACTTCAAGGGCGCCGCCAGCGTGGCGGCATCGAAGGACTTGCGCAGCCGGCCGCGCAGCGCCTCACTGCCGCCGAGCCCGTGCTCGCGCAGCGCCTGCAGGATCAGCGCGTCGGGGCCGTCGCCGATCCATGCGCGCACGGTGTCCAGCTCGAAGCAGGCGAGCCCGGCTTCGTCGAGCGCGAGGTTCAGCGCATGCCGGATGTCGGGCGCGCTGTCGACCAGCGTGCCGTCGAGGTCGAAGGCGATCGCATCGATGCCGCACAGCTCTTCTTTCGTCATGCGGGACGCCCTTCCATGGACTCGCGGCCCTGCAGCGCCGCTGCGCGGATGGCGCCAATCGCTTCGCGGTAGCGGCCGCCGTTGAACACGGCCGAGCCCGCCACCAGCGTGTCGGCCCCGGCGGCGCCGACGCGCGCGGCGTTGTCGGGCTTCACGCCGCCATCGACCTCCAGCCAGATCTCGCGCCCGCTCGCGTCGATGCGGCGGCGCACTGCCTCGATCTTCGGCAGCACGCTCTCGATGAAGCTCTGGCCGCCGAAGCCCGGGCTGACCGACATCAGCAGCACCAGGTCGAGCTGGTCCAGCACATGGTCGAGCACCCCGAGCGGCGTGGCGGGGTTGAGCACCAGGCCGGCCTTGCAGCCGCTGTCCCGGATCAGCCGGATCGTGCGGTCGATGTGCTCGCTGGCCTCGGGGTGGAAGGAGATGATCGAGGCGCCGGCATGCGCGAACATCGGGATCAGCGCATCGACCGGCTTGACCATCAGGTGCACGTCGATCGGCACCGTCGCATAGGGCTTGATGGCCTCGCAGACCAGCGGACCGATTGTCAGATTTGGAACATAGTGGTTGTCCATGACATCGAAATGGATCAGGTCGGCACCGGCCTCGATGACCGCCGAGACCTCTTCGCCGAGCCGCGCAAAGTTGGCCGACAGCAGGCTGGGTGCGATGCGCATGGCGTTTCTTGTGTTCTGCATCTAGGAGTTCTCGCGGTAAAGCGCCTGCACGGCATTCAAGGGCGGGGCCACCGTGGCCATTTGCAACAGCTCGTCGATGCCGAGAAACGCCGCGGATTCGAGGCGCCCGCCGGGCTCGCCGGGCAGCGGCTGGGTGGGGTCGCCCAGGCTCGGCAGCACCAGGCCGGCGCCGCTGAAGTCGCTGCCCTCGGTCCAGAAGGTGGGCGTGACCAGCGTCCAGAGCCCGGCACCAAGCGCCGAGCGCAGGCCATTGGGCGAGTCTTCGATGGCGATGGCGCGCTCGGGCGGCACGCCCAGCGTGTCGAGCGCCAGCAGGTAGATGTCGGAGGCGGGTTTTTTCGCGCGCACCTGGTCGCCGCAGGCGATCACGTCGAACATCGTGAGGCCGCGCGGGCCCAGCGTGGCCTGCAGCAGCGCGTCGATGTTGACGGCCGTGGTGGTGCTGGCAATGGCCAGGCGCAGGCCGGCGCGCTGGGCCTCCTCCAGGAAGCGCAGCACGCCGGTGCGCAGCTCGATGCCGCCGCGCCGCGCGATGTCGGTGTAGTGCTGCGTCTTGGCCGCATGGATGGCCGGCACGCGTTCATGCAGCCGCTTCTTCTCGGATGCGCCCAGCGGCAGCGAATCGACATAGGCCTTCATGCGCTCCTTGCCGCCCGTGATCGCCAGCAGCGCGCGGTATTCGGCCTGGCTCCAATGCCAGCCGAGCCCGAGCTGCTCGAACGCCAGGTTGAAGGCCATGCGATGCACTTCCTCGGTGTCGGCCAGGGTGCCGTCGACGTCGAAGACCAGGGCTTCGATGCTCATCTCTTTTCTCCTTCGGCCTGCGCGGCCTCCGCCGCCGGATGGAAGACGCGGCTGGCCAGGATGTCCTGCGCCTGCAGCGTGCAGAGCTGCTCGCGCGTCAGGGCCGCGTCGCTGCCGAACAGGCGCGTGGCGTGGCGCAGCCGGATGCGGTCGAGCGCGTTGCGGATCGAGCGCGCATTGGCAAAGTGCGGCTGCTGCCGGCGCAGGCTCACGTAGCGCGAGAAGGTGGAGGCCGCGCCGTCGTCGAAGCTGTAGTTCAGCCGCCCCAGCATGAGCTGCGCGATCTGCATCAGCTCGGCCTCGTTGTAGTCCGGAAAGTCGATGTGGTGCGCAATGCGCGAGGCCATGCCCGGGTTGCTGCCGAAGAAGGTCTCCATGCGGTCCTTGTAGCCCGCAAGAATCACCACCAGGTCGTCGCGCTGGTTCTCCATCACCTGCAGCAAGATTTCGATGGCCTCCTGCCCGTAGTCGCGCTCGTTCTCGGGCCGGTAGAGGTAGTAGGCCTCGTCGATGAACAGCACGCCGCCCATCGCCTTCTTGATCACTTCCTTGGTCTTGGGCGCCGTGTGGCCGATGAACTGGCCCACCAGGTCGTCGCGCGTCACCGCCACCAGGTGGCCCTTGCGCACATAGCCCAGCTGCTTGAGCACCTCGGCCATGCGCATGGCCACCGTGGTCTTGCCGGTGCCCGGGTTGCCCGTGAACGACATGTGCAGCGAAGGCGGCTGCGACTGCAGCCCCTGTTCCTGGCGCAGCTTGTCGATCAGGAGCAGCGCCGCGATGTCGCGGATGCGGCCCTTGACCGGCGCCAGCCCGATCAGCTCGGCATCGAGCTGGTCGAGCAGCGCCTTCACGCCCGAGGACTCGAAGAGCTGCCTCGGCGCGGTCGCGACGGCGGCCGTGGTGGCGGGGGTTTCGGTGGCGTCCATGCGTGGCTCCGGCAATCTCCGTGTGGCGGGTTTCGATCAGTACCGGCTGCCTTCGGGCCGCGCCTGCACCGCATAGCTTTCGAGGCTGTAGCGGATCGTGCGGCCCGGCTCCTCGGAGCGGATCAGGCGGAAGCCCGGTTCGTTGGACGGCCGGTTCACGATGAAGGACATCACGACCGACTCGGTGCCGTGCGTCGAATCGAAGGCCGTCACGCGGATGTACTGCTGCGGAAAAGTCTTGCGGCAGGCCGCGAGTTCGAGCATGACGCCGGCCGCATCCTTGATGTCGAACATCGGGTTGCCGAACATCTCCCAGAAGGTGTTGCGCGGATGCGGGTCGTCGGTGTATTCGAGGCCGATGGCCCAGCCCTTGCCCAGGCAATACTCGACCTGGCGGCTGATCTGCTCGTCGCTCAGGTCGGGCAGGAAGGAAAAGGTGCCTTGTGTGATTCGCATGTCTGTTGCTCCTGGAACTGGAAAAGGCGGGTTCAGGCCACCGACGGCGTCGGCACGTAGTCCGAGGTATCGGTGGAGGCGTAGTTGAAGGAGATCTCGCCCCAGGTGTCGAGCGCGGCCGCGAGCGGCGTGCACCACTTGGCCGCGTCGCGCAAAATCTGCGGCCCCTCGTTGGCGATGTCGCGCCCTTCGTTGCGCGCCAGAACCATGGCTTCGAGCGCCACGCGGTTGGCCGTGGCCCCGGCCTGGATGCCCTGCGGGTGGCCGATGGTGCCGCCGCCGAACTGCAGCACCACGTCGTCGCCGAACAGGTCGAGCAGCTGGTGCATCTGGCCCGCATGGATGCCGCCCGAGGCCACCGGCATCACCTTGCGCAGCGCGCCCCAGTCCTGGTCGAAGTAGATGCCGCGCGGCAGGTCGACCTTGGTGTGCGTGTCGCGGCAGACGTTGTAGTAGCCCTGCACCGTCATCGGGTCGCCCTCGAGCTTGCCCACGGCCGTGCCCGCATGGATGTGGTCCACGCCCGCCAGGCGCATCCACTTGGCGATCACCCGGAAGCTCACACCGTGGTTCTTCTGGCGCGTGTAGGTGCCGTGGCCCGCGCGGTGCAGGTGCAGGATCATGTCGTTCTGGCGGCACCAGTGGCTCATCGACTGGATGGCCGTGTAGCCGATCACGAGGTCGACCATCACGATCACCGAGCCCAGCTCCTTGGCGAACTGCGCGCGGCGGTACATCTCTTCCATGGTGCCGGCCGTGACGTTCAGGTAGCTGCCCTTGACCTCGCCGGTGGCGGCGCTGGCCTTGTTGACCGCGTCCATCACGAACAGGAAGCGGTCGCGCCAGTGCATGAAGGGTTGCGAGTTGATGTTCTCGTCGTCCTTCATGAAGTCGAGCCCGCCGCGCAGGCCTTCGTACACCACGCGGCCGTAGTTGCGGCCCGAGAGCCCGAGCTTGGGCTTGGTGGTCGCGCCCAGCAGCGGCCGGCCGAACTTGTCGAGCCGCTCGCGCTCCACCACGATGCCGGTCGGCGGGCCCGGGAAGGTCTTGACGTAGGCCACCGGGAACTTCATGTCCTCCAGCCGCGCGGCCTTCAGCGGCTTGAAGCTGAAGACGTTGCCGATGATGGAAGCCGTCACGTTGGTGATCGAGCCTTCCTCGAACAGCGAGAGGTCGTAGGCCACGTAGCAGAAATACTGGCCCGGATTGTTGGGCACCGGCTCCACCTTGTAGGCCTTGGCGCGGTACATGTCGCAGGCCGTGAGGCGGTCGGTCCACACCACCGTCCAGGTGGCGGTGGACGATTCGCCGGCCACGGCCGCGGCGGCCTCGATGGCGTCCACGCCTTCCTGCGGCGTGATGCGGAAGAGCGCGAGGATGTCCGTGTCCTTGGGCACGTAGTCGCCGTCCCAGTAGCCCATCTGCGCGTACTTGAGCACGCCGGCCGAGTAGCGCTTCTTGGCGTCGGTGATCTGGATTGCTTCATTCATGTTGCCCATGGAGTGCCTCTCGAAAAAAGAAGGGGTGTGGTGCTGTCTGGTGAAGTGAATGTAGGCCGCGTGATAGATAAAGAAAAATTAAATCTTTTGACATTCACATTTGCCAAACCTAATATCTCTCGATGCCCCTTTCCAAGCACGCGAGCTTCAGGCAGCTCGCCACCTTCCATGCCGTGGCGCGGCTCGGCAGCGTTTCACTTGCTGCAGATGAAATGCACCTGACGCAACCGGCGGTGTCGATACAGATCGGCACACTCGAGGAGTCGGCCGGCACGCCGCTTTTGCAGCGCACGGGCCGCGGCATCCGGCTGACCGAAGCGGGCGAATTGCTGGCGGGCTATGCCGGCCGCATCCTCGACCTGTGGCGCGAGGCCGGCGACGAAATGGCGATGCTGCAGGGCGTGTTCTCGGGCACCTTGCGCGTGGGCGCCATCACCACGGCCGAGTACCTGCTGCCGCCCATCCTGGTGAACTTCGCCAAGGAGCATCCGAAGGTGAAGGTCAAGCTGCAGGTCGGCAACCGCGACGAGATCGTGCGCATGCTCGCGGGCCAGGAGATCGACATCGCCATCATGGGCCGCCCGCCCGCGGAACTGAAGACCGACTCCAGCGCCTTCGCCAAGCACCCGATGGCCTTTCTCGCGGCGCCTTCGCACCCGCTGATGTCCGCGGCCAAGCCGAGCATCGCCCTGCTCTCGGACACGCGCATGCTGGTGCGCGAGCGCGGCTCGGGCACGCGCACCACGGTCGAGCGCTTCTTCAAGGACCACGGGCTGCCGCTGCGCATCGGCTCCGAGCTGTCGAGCAACGAGGCCATCAAGCAGATGTGCGCCGCGGGCTTCGGCATTGCGTTCTTGTCGATGCACACCTGCGTGCTCGAGATGAACGCCGGCCTGCTGGGCGTGCTGCCGGTGCCGGGCAATCCGGTGGTGCGCGACTGGTACGTGATGCACCTCGCGTCGCGGCAATTGCCGCAGGTGGCGCTGGCCTTCGAGGAGTATTTGCGCACGCATGGCCAGGCGCAGATCCAGCAGCAGCTCGGCACGCTGCCGGCGGCGCGTACCGCGGCCAGGAAACGCAGCGTGCGGCGCGCGGCCTGAATCTTCGGACGCGCCGGTTCAGACGCCCAGTTGTACCCGCATGCCGACCCACACCGCGCGCGGCGCGCCGGGCGCCACGAACTGCACGTTGCGCCATGCATCGGGCGCCAGCACCGCGCCGCTCGCATCGAAGCCGCTGCGGCCCAGCTGGCCGGCGGTGGCGTAGCGGCGGTTGAACACGTTCGCCACCTTGGCAAAGAGCTCCACGTTGGGCCCGAGCTTCCAGCGCGTCGTGAGGTCGAGCAGCGCGTAGCCGCCGATGCGGCCGCTGCCGCTGAAGTCGGCCCCGTCGGGCGCGTGCAGGCCGTTCTCGTTGCCGCGCACCGTCTGCTTCGAATACACGCGGTACTGCGCGCCCAGCGTCCACTCGGGCGTCACGCGCCAGTCGACGTTGAGCTTGAGCGAATGCGCCGGGAGCCCCGGCAGGCGGTCGCCGCGGCGCACCGCGATCTCGCCCTCGCCGGTGCAGGCGGGGCTGGTCTCGGCACTGCTGTTGGCCTCGGCCACCAGGCAGGCCGGCGAGTCGTACCTCGCGCGCAGGTAGCTGTACGACAGCGACCAGTCGACGCGCTCGGTCTGCTGCGAAAGCCCCAGTTCCACGCCCTGGCGCAGGGTGCGCCCGAAGTTGCTGAAGTAGCCGCGCGAGAGCCCGCTGCTCACGAACAGCAGGTCGTCCTTGTTGACGGTGCGGAACACCGAGGCATTCCAGCGCATGCCCGGCTCGAGCGTGCCGCGCAGCCCGGTTTCGAAGGTCTGCGACACCACCTGCTTCAGCGGCGGATCGGACTGCAGCGCATTGGGCAGCACGCAGGCGTTGGCCGGATCGGAGCAGCCGAGCTCGATCGGGCTCGGCGCGCGGCTACCCTGGCTCCAGCCCGCGTAGGCCGTGAGCCGCGGCGTGGCCTGCCAGGTGAGGCCGATGGCAGGATTGAACTTCTTGTAATGGCCTTCGCCATCGAGCCGGGTGGACAGCCCGAGCAAGGCGCGCCCGTCGTCGCGGGTGGTCACGCGGGTGTCGTTGTAGCGGCCCGAAAGGCTCAGCTGCAGGTTCGGCCGCAGGCTCACCAGGTCGGAAAAATAGATGCTCGCGGTGCGGCTCTTGCCCGCGAGCAGCGCATCGACTTCGGCTTCTTCCTGCGGCACCACCGCGCGCGTGGAGTCGAGCAGGCCCTCGGCCTCGGTCTGGCGGAAGTGCGTGCGCGCACGGTCCACGGAGGCGCCGAAAGTGAGCTGGTGAATGCCCGCGGTATAGGTCGACTGCAGCGCCACGCCTTCGCTGCGCTGGCGCGTGTAGGTGCGGTTCTCCACGCCCGTGGCTTCGTTGTCCGGCGGATTGAAACCGTCGTTGAGGTCGCCGTTGAGCGTGCTGTAGCGCGAGCGCCGCGTGTAAGCCGTCATGGAGATCGTCTGCACGTCGCTCAGGCGGTAGCTGGCATTGAGCGTGAGCATCGACATGCGGTTTTCGGTGCGGTCGGGCCGCGTGTACACCTGCTTGCGGTTCTGCATCAGCATCGACTCGGGCAGCAGGCCGTTGCCGATCATCCGGTTGTCGCCATGGGTGAAGCTCAGGTCCCAGGAGAGCTTTCCGCTGTCCTGCCCCACCTTCGCAAACAGCTGGCGCACGCGCGAGGGCGAGTAGTTGCGCCAGCCGTCCTCGTTGAGGCCGCCGAGCGCAAGGAACAGGTGCCCGCCTTCGGCCAGCTTGCGGCCGTGCGTGAGCTCGGTGCTCACGCGGCCGAAGGAGCCGGCCTGCAGTTCCAGCTCGGTGCCCGGATGCGTGTCGCCGCGCTTGGTCTGCAGCGACAGCGCACCGCCGAGCGTGTTGAGGCCGAACAGCGGGTTGGAGCCCGGCAGCAGCGTGATGCTCGAGATGGCGGCCTTGGGGATCAGGTCCCAGTTCACCACATCGCCGAAGGGCTCGTTGATGCGCACGCCGTCCTGGTACACCGACAGGCCCTGGGGCGTTCCGAGCACCGGGCTCGCGCTGAAGCCGCGGTAGTTCACGTCGACCTGGAACGGATTGCCCTGGATCTCGTTCACGTTCACGCTGGGCAGCTGCGTGGCCATGAAGTCCGGCAGGTTCAGGCTCTGCGCGCGGCGCAGGTGCCGGTCGTCGGCGGTCTGCACGTTGGACGGGATCTGGTCCTTCGGCACCTCGATGCCCGGCACGGGCGTGGTGGCCACCACCTCGACGGCCGGCAGGCTGCCCGGCTGGGCGGCGGCGGCCTCCTGCGCCTGGCCGGGCATGGGGCAGGCAGCGGCCGCCACGGCAAGGCCGATCAGGCGACGGGATCTCGGCTTGTTCGGTCGGCGCACGGTGTTCTCCCCCTCAAGTGCCGGTGCGCGCGAGGCCCAGCTTTTCGACGATGGCGCGCTCCTGCGCGAAGATTTCGCGGCACGACTGCGCGTAGGCCTCCGGGCCGAGGTAGTCGGCCTCCTGGTCGTACTTGGCGAGTTCGTCCTTGAAGCGCTGGTCGAACATGGCCTTCTTGAAAGCATCGTGCAGCACCGCCACCACGCCGCGCGGCAGGCCGCGCGGCCCCGCCAGCCCGTAGGGCGACTTGGCCACGATGTCGAAGCCGAGCTCGCGCAGCACGGGCACCTGTGGCCAGCGCTTCGAACGCTCACCCGAAAAGATGGCCAGCAGCCGCAGCGTGCCTGCATCGACGGCCGGCCCGAAGCCGGTGGAGTTGACGCCGGCCATCACCTGCCCGCCCGCAATCGCGTTGAGCTGCTCGGACGTGCCCTTGTACGGCACATGGATGTAGCGCAGGCCGCGCGCCGTGAACAGCGTCTCCAGCACCATGTGCGGCGTGGTGCCGATGCCGTTGGTGGCAACGGTCAGCTCGCCGGGCCGGGCGCGTGCGAACGCGAACATGTCTTCGAGCGAGCGCATCGGGCTGCCGGCCGCGACCAGCATGCCGAAGGTGACGCTGGACACCTGGATGATCGGCGTCACGTCGCGGATCGGGTCCCACAGCACCTTCTGCGTGTGCGGCGCGCGGAACACCGGCTGCGGCATCTGGGCGATGGTGTAGCCGTCGGGCCGCGCCTGCTGCAGCACCGGCATGGCCAGCGTGCCGCCGGCGCCACCGCGGTTTTCGGTCAGCACCGGCTGCCCGAGCGGCACCGAGGCCAGCTCGGCCAGGATCCGCAGCGAGATGTCGGTGGCGCCGCCCGCGGGCCAGGGCACCCACAGCGTGACGGGGCGCGAAGGAAAGGGCTCGGTCGAGGCCATCGCCCGGGCCAAGGGCAGCGCGCCCAGCGCCAGTGCGCCGGCGCCGCGCAGCCAACTGCGCCGGGTGGAATCGCCCTGCCCGTGCGTGGTGGCCCGCTTCCGGCTCATGGCCCGCCTCCGCCGCGCTTGGTAAGGCCGCCGAAGCCGCGCTGCGGGTCGTAGCCCCAGCAGGCGAGCCCGAAGAAAACCACCAGGCAGCCCAGCACAACATAGGGCGCCACGCCCGGGTCCTTGCCGTAGAGCGCAAAGCGGACCCACTCCACCGCGTAGGTGAAGGGATTGAAGCGCGCGAGCTGGTACACCCATTCGGCGCCCGATTCCTGCAGCTTCCACAGCGGATAGAGCGCGGTCGACAGGAAGTACATCGGGAAGATGACGAAGTTCATCGTGCCCGCGAAGTTCTCCAGCTGCTTGATGTGCACCGACAGCAGCAGCCCGAGCGCGCCCAGCATGAGCGCACCGGCCGCCAGCGCCACCAGCGCATGCAGGGCCGAGAGCGACAGCAGCGGCAGCTCGGTGCCGATCAGCGCCGCCACCACCACGAACACCAACGCCTGCAGCACCGACAGCAGCGCAGTGGCGCAGAGCTTGGAGAAGAGGAGCCAGGGCCGCGGCAGCGGCGCGGTGAGCAACAGGCGCATCAGGCCCATCTCGCGGTCGTAGACCATGGCCAGCGACGACTGCATGCCGTTGAACAGCAGCACCATGCCGACCAGCCCCGGCACGATGTAGACGTCGTAGGGAATGTAGGTGTCATAGGGCTCGACGATCGCCACGCCGAAGACGTTGCGGAAACCGGCCGCGAACACCGCCAGCCACAGGAGCGGCCGCACCAGCGCCGACACCAGCCGCCCGGTCTGCTGCGAGAACTTGTAGAGCTCGCGCAGCATGATCGCGCGCATCGCCTGCAGCGCGTGGCCCATGCCGCGCCGCGCCAGCGGTTCGGCCTGCCCGTCCGCGGGCTTGGGGGTTTCTAGCGCGCGATCGGACATAGCTTCTCCGGGGCATCGGCGCCCAGCGTGTCGAGCACGTTGCGCGGGTGCAGCACGCCTTCGGCCGGCGCCTGCGCGATCACGCCCTGCCCGTCCGTCAGCAGCATGGGCTGGCGCAACTGGCCGTCCCAGGCGCGGAAGCTCAGGCTGGTGCCCTTGGAGCCGTCGAGCGTGCTCTTGCCGATGGCCTGGGCCCAGGCTGCGTTCGGGCCCTTGGGCGCGGCAATGGCCACGGCCGCCAGGGTCTTGCCGGCCATCCAGGCGGCCCAGTCCTGCGCGGTCATCGGGCGCTTTGCGGCCTTGGCGAAGCGGCGCGAGACCTGCGGCGCGCCATAGCGCTCGAACTGCGCATGCCAGGCCAGCGCCACCAGCCCGCCGTCGCCCACCACCGGCCGCGGCAGCACGGTGCGGTAGGGCAGCATGCGGGCGAACTCGCCGTCGCTGTCGACCACCCACACGGCGTCGTAGTTGTTGCCGGCCGTGAGCAGCAGCGGGTTGGCGAGGTCGCGCTCGCGCGGATCGGCCGAGAGCTTGAACGGCTTGCTGGCCACCACCTGCAGGCCGTAGCGCTTGATCGACGCCTGCACGGTGGCCGCGCGCAGCGCGTCCTGCGGGCTGCCGCCCACCAGCAGCAGCAGCTTGCTCCATTTGCGCGACACCAGCGTCTGCGCCAGCGCATCGCTGCGCATGCGTTCGCTGGGAATCAAATGGAACACGCGTGCGCGGCAATCCTGCTGGCGCAGCCGGTCGGAGGCGTCGCCCAGGTTCAGCACCGGCAGCTTCACGGCATCGGCCACGGCCAGCGTCCATTCGGCCGGCAGGTCGGTCAGCAGCACCGCGGCGCCGCTCTTCTCGGCCGCCACCGCCGCGGCGCGCGCCGCCTCGAGGGTCGCGGCCGGCGCGCTGGCCAGCGCCACTTCGGCGCCAGCGGCCTCGAGTTCGAACTTCGTCTCCTCGAGTGCAACTTCGAGCCCATCGGAAAGCGGGCCGCCCGGGTGCCCCAGGTAGGCACGCTCCACGCGGGAACGCTCCAGGCGGGGATCGTCGTCCGGCGTGATCAGCGTGGCCTTGAGCACGGCCGCGCCCGCCGCCGCCGGCGCCACGAGCGCCACGGCCATCCACCACGCGCCCGCCAGCCAGGAAGCCGTTGCGCGCATCCTCATTCGACGATCACGAGCCCATAGGGCACGCGCCCTACCGGAACGCTCTTGATGGCCTTGGCGCCGGCCACGTCGACCACCGTCACGTCGTCGCTCAAGCCGTTGACCACGTAGAGCCGCGCCTGCGCCTTGTCGAGCGTGACGTTCCAGGCCCGCTTGCCGACCAGCACCAGCGAGCCGACCTTGCGGCTGGCCACGTCGACGAAGGCCACGTGGTTGGCGCGGCCCAGGCCCACGAAAGCCCGCTTGCCGTCGCTCGTCATCTGGATGCCCACGGGCGTGATGTCCTCGGCGCGCGCGCCCTTCACCTCGAACTTGAGCGTGTCGATCACCTCGTGGGTGGCGGTGGAGACGATGCTGACGCTCGCGCCCAGTTCGTTGGTGACCCAGAGCTCCTTGCCGTCCGGCGTGATGGCCATGCGCCGCGGGCGCTTGCCGACCTTGATGTTCTTCACGACCTTGCCGCTGGCCGTGTCGATCACGTGCACCAGGCTCGCCACCTCCGACGTGACGTACAGCGTCTTGCCGTCGGCGCTGACCTTGACGCCTTCGGGCTCCGCGCCCACCTTGACCGAGCGCAGCTTCTTGCCGCTGGCCGCGTCGATGAAGCTGGCCTCGCCCGCGTCCTCGTTGGAGACATAGATGACCTTGCCGTCCGGCGACAGGTCGAAGGCCTCGGGCTCGTCGCCCAGCGGAATGCGCCGCACCGACTTGCCGCTCGCGGGGTCGATCAGGTCGGCCTGGTTGGAATCGGTGCAGGCCACCATGATCTGGCGCTCGGGCGTCAGCTGGATGTGGCGCGCGCGCTTGCAGGTCGGGATCGTGCCCTTCACGGCCAGGGTCGCCAGGTCGATCATCGTCAGCGCGCTGTCCTTTTCGCTCGACACATAGGCGGTGCCCTGCGCCAGCGCGGCGGCGCTCGCGGCGGCCAGCGCGAGCGCGCTAGCGGCCGCGCGGACCAGGGTGCGCGCAGGCGGGGGCAGGAAGGGTTGCGGCATGCGATGTCTCCATTCTTTTTGGCTCGGATCGTTCTTGGTTCAGGCGGTGCGCGCGATGAAGCCCGCCTCCAGCGTGGCGCCGCCAAGGCTCTGGCCCACCTGCGCCGGCGTGCCGTCCGCCAGCAGCTGTCCCTTGTGCAGCACCAGCACGCGGTCGGCCTCCTCGGCCTCCTCGACCCGGTGCGTGGCCCACAGCACGCACACGCCGCGCTCGCGCACGTCCGCATGCAGGGCCGCCAGCAGGTCCTGGCGCGACCTGGGGTCGAGCCCGACGGTGGCTTCGTCCATCAACAGCACGGCCGGCCGGTGCAGCCCGGCGCGCGCCAGCTCGACCTTGCGCCGGTTGCCGCCCGAGAGCTCGCGCACCTTGCGGTCGAGATTGGCGTCGATGTTCAGGCGCTCGCAGGCCGACGCGATGCGCTCGGCCGCAAGCCGGCGCGGCAGGCCGTGCAGGTCGGCCTGGAACAGCAGGTTGCGCCGGATGCTCAGGTCCAGGTCGAGCGACATCTGCTGGAACACGACGCCGATGTGCCGCAGCGCCGCCGTTGCCGAGCGGCGCAGCGAATGGCCGGCCACCTCGACCTCGCCTTCGTCGGCGGCGAACATGCCCGTGAGCACCTGGAACAGCGTCGACTTGCCCGCGCCGTTGGGCCCGAGCAGCGCCACGAACTGGCCCGCAGGCAGATGCAGCGACAACGACTGCAGCGCCGTGCGCGTGCCATAGCGCTTGGTTAAGTCGATGGTTCGCAGCATGTAGATCGATGGGATTCGCCGGGCTTTGGGTGTCTCAATGGTAGGGGCCGTTTGTCTTCGAGCCGCAAATTCCGTGCCTCTGGAAGTCGAGGGTTTTCACTGTGATGCATTGCCATTCGTTGGCCCGCGCGAAGGCCTGCGCAGCCCGATGCAGGCCATGCCCGCACGACATCCGTCACGCCGTGCGAGACACTTTGCGTCAAATTTGATGCGCACACGATGCAGGGCCACGGCAATGCGTGGCGGGCGGCCCCGGCCAGCGCACCGAACGCTCGGGATTTCCCTAGGTCCGGACCGCGTTGCCGCACGCCGCCGCGTGCTGTGCGAAAGCCGCCGCGTGCATGCCTCTTCCGAGTGGAGCCGCCTGTCTTTGCATGGAGCGCGCATCGGCTGCCGAAGTGCTCCACGCTGGAACCGGCAGGCATGGATGTTGCGGACCGCAGCATTCGCCAAGGTGATCGAAAGATCCGCAGGCTGCCGCCATTGACCATGTTCAAAACCCACTGAAATGTGAGGAGACATCTATGAAGTTTTCCAGGCAGATCGCCGGCCGTCTCGTACGGCATATCGGCGTCGCGATGTTGGCTCTTCCGGCCTTGGCGCTCGCCAATGCCGACGTCGAGAAAAACATCGCCAACTCCAAGAACTGGGCCACGCAAGCGGGCGATATGTTCAACCAGCGATACAGCAAGTTGAATCAGATCACCAAGAGCAACGTGGGCAAGATGCAGGTCGCGTGGACCTTCTCCACCGGCGTGCTGCGCGGCCACGAGGGTTCGCCCCTGGTGGTCGATGGCGTCATGTACCTGCACTCGCCGTTCCCGAACAAGGTGTTCGCGCTCGACGTCGAGACCCAGAAGATCCTGTGGAAGTACGAACCCAAGCAGGACCAGTCGGTGATCGCGGTCATGTGCTGCGACACGGTGAACCGCGGGCTTGCCTATGCGGAAGGAAAGGTCTTCCTGCAACAGGCCGACACCACCCTGGTGGCGCTCGACAGCAAGACCGGCAAGGTGGTGTGGACGGTGAAGAACGGCGATCCGAAGGTCGGCGCCACCAACACCAACGCACCCCACGTCTTCAAGGACAAGGTCATCACCGGCATCAGCGGCGGCGAGTTCGGCGTGCGCGGCTTCCTGGCGGCCTACAACATCAAGGACGGCAAGCTGGCGTGGAAGGGCTTCAGCACCGGCCCCGACGAAGAAATGCTGATGGACCCGGCCAAGACCATGACCTGGACCGACGGCAAGATGGCGCCCGTGGGCAAGGACTCTTCGCTGAAGACCTGGAAGGGCGACCAGTGGAAGATCGGGGGCGGCACCACCTGGGGCTGGTACAGCTACGACAAGGCGACCAATGCCGTGTACTACGGCACCGGCAACCCGTCGACCTGGAACCCCTCGCAGCGCCCCGGCGACAACAAGTGGTCCATGAGCATCTGGTCGCGCGACGTCGACACCGGCAAGGTCAACTGGGTCTACCAGATGACGCCCTATGACGAATGGGACTTCGACGGCATCAACGAAATGATCCTGGCGGACATCAACGTCAAGGGCAAGCCGACCAAGGCGCTGGTGCACTTCGACCGCAACGGCTTCGCCTACACGCTGGACCGCGTGACCGGCGCGCTGCTGGTGGCCGAGAAGTACGACCCCAAGGTGAACTGGGCCACGCACGTCGACATGAAGACCGGCCGGCCGCAGGTGGTGGCCAAGTACTCGACCGCGCAGAACGGCGCCGACGTCAACACCAAGGGCATCTGCCCGGCGGCGCTGGGCAGCAAGGACCAGCAACCGGCTTCCTACGACCCCAACACCAAGCTCTTCTACGTGCCGACGAACCACGTCTGCATGGACTACGAGCCGTTCAAGGTCGAGTACACGGCAGGCCAGCCGTACGTGGGCGCCACGCTGTCGATGTACCCCACGCCGGGCAGCCATGGCGGCATGGGCAACTTCATCGCCTGGGATGCGGGCACCGGCAAGATCGTGCAGACCAAGGCCGAGAAGTTCTCGGTGTGGAGCGGTTCGCTGAACACCGCGGGCGGGATCTCCTGCTACGGCACGCTGGAAGGCTACCTGAAGTGCGTGGATGCCAAGGACATCAACAAGGAACTGTTCAAGTTCAAGACCCCGTCCGGCATCATCGGCAACGTGTTCACCTATGAGCACAAGGGCAAGCAGTACGTCGGCGTGTTCTCGGGCATTGGCGGCTGGGCCGGCATCGGCATGGCTGCGGGCATCGACCCCGAGAAGAGCACCGAAGGCCTCGGCGCCGTCGGCGGCTACAAGGAGCTCGCCCAGTACACCGAGCTCGGCGGCTCGCTGACTGTCTTCGCGCTGCCCAACTGAGGCGTTACTACCGAGGCGCCATTGCACAGATAGACGCAACATGCGAACCGGGAGAGCACTCGCTCGAGGGCTCTCCCCCCACGCACTTTCAAAAGATACCGGAGACCCAGGAGCCATGAAATTTCGTAAGTCAACGTTGCTGCCTTCCCTCGTCCTGCTTGCCGGCGTGGCCTGCACACTGGCCATTGCCGCGCCAGACCCCGCCCCCTACAAGGTCACCGACGGCTACAAGGTGGATCCCGAAACCATGAAGGGTTTCCGCACCTGGCGCTCCGCGGCCTGCGACCGCTGCCACGGGCCCAACCAGGAAGGCATGGTGGGACCGTCCCTCATCAACAGCCTCAAGACGATGAAGAAGGAAGACTTCATCAAGACCGTGCGCGACGGCAGGCTCGACAAGGGCATGCAGAGCTTCGGCAACAACCCGGCGGTGATGGAGAACATCAACCAGCTCTACGCCTACCTCAAGGGCCGGTCCGACGGCGCCATCACCCGCGCCCGAGTGGAAGAAAACAAATGACCACCCGGCAGCGTGCTGCCAAGCCCCTTTCGATCGGCGCCCGCCTGCGGGCGGGCCTCCTGGGCGCAGCCTGCTGCTGCGCGCTGGTTCCGGCCGCGGCCCAGGAGACCCCGCCGCGCAAGGCGCTGCGCGTCTGCCAGGACCCCAACAACATGCCCTTCTCCAACACCAAGGCAGAAGGCATCGAGAACCGCATCGCCGAGCTGTTCGGCAAGGCGCTCGGCCTGCCGGTCACCTACTACTCGTTCCCGCAGCGGCTGGCCTTCTTCCGCAACACGCTGCGCTTCAAGCTGCCGGGGCAGGACTATCCCTGCGACATCGTGATGGGCGTGCCGGTCGGGCTCGACGAAGTCTCGGTCACCAAGCCCTACTACCGCTCGACCTACGCGCTGGTCTTTCCCAAGGGCAAGGGCATGGACAACGTGGCCTCGGCGGAAGACTTCCTCAAGCTCGATGCGGCCAAGCTCAAGTCGCTGCGCATCGGCATCTACGACCGCTCGCCGGCCTCGCAATGGCTCAACAAGCACGGCCTGCTGGAGCAAGGCGTGCCCTACAAGCTCATGAGCGCCGACCCCGCGCAGTACCCGGGCGAGATCGTCGAGAAGGACCTGGCCGAAGGCAAGCTCGATGCCGTGGTGGTCTGGGGCCCGATCGCGGGCTACTTCGCGCGGCGCGTCAAGAACCCGGCCCTCGTCGTGGTGCCGCTCAAGTCCGAAAAGGGCGTGCGCCTCGACTACCAGATGGCCATGGGCGTGCGCTACGGAGAGCGCGAATGGAAGCAGCAGGTCGAAGGGCTGATCGAGTCCAAGGCACCCGAGATCCAGGCCATCCTGAAGGAGTTCGGCGTGCCGGTGGTCGATGCATCGTTCGGGGTTCCCACCAACTGAGTTGCCGCTCTTCGTTCTTCTTTCCCATGCGCTTCGCCATCGCCGCTTCGCTCTGCGTTCTTCTCTTGTCTCCCCCGGCCTCGCAGGCCGAGCCCGACAAGCGCGACTTCTCGCCCGCCGAACGCCTGCTGTTCATGACGCCGCAGCTGAAGGACCTGCAGGCGCCCATGCTGCTGCGCTACACCTTCGGCAAGACCGGCAGCTTCGAGGAAGCGTTTGCCGACAGCGTGACGGTGTCCCTGAGCGCCAAGGAAGACGGCCGCTGCTGCGATGCCAAGGGCGTGTTCCTGAGCGGTGCGCACAAGCTCCCGGTGCCCGACGTGCCGGCTGCCGAAGGCAATCCCGTGATCCTCTATTTCCTGGAGCACGACGTGCGCGAGATGAAGCGCCTCACGCGCGGCTCCGAATACCACTTCCGCAAGCGCATCCGCATGGGGATCTACCAGGACGCCCAAGTGCGCGACGTGGCGCTGCGCTACCAGGGCCGCGCCATCAAGGGCAAGGAGATCGTCTTCAGTCCCTTCCTGGACGACCCGAACCGGCCGAAGTACGAAAAGTTCGCGACCAAGACCTACCGCTTCACGCTGTCCGACGCGGTGCCGGGCGGCGTCTACGGCATTCGCACCTCCATTCCGGGCGACAGCGCCGCGGCCCAGCCCCTCATGGTCGAGGAGCTCCTGATCGACGGGGCCAAGGCGCCGGCGCGCTAGGTGCCTGTTGCCGCCCCAGAAATTCTTCCAGCGAACGCCATGAACAAAACAGTCCGTCTTCTTCTCTGTCTTCTCGGCCTGCCGATGGCCGTGCATGGCGCGACGCATGCCAACGACTTTCCCACGCTGGACCGCGTGCTGTACGTGCAGGAATGCATCGCGGCCCACCCTGATGCCGGCCACTTCGAAATGGCCAGCAAGTGCTCCTGCGCGGTCGATGCGCTGGCCAGGGAAATCAAATACTCGGAATACGTGGACCTGAGCACCGCGGCCAAGGCCACCACCATCGGCGGCGAGCGCGGCGGCTACATCCGCGATTCGGAAAAGCTGCAGGCCGACATCAAGCGCTACAAGGCGCTGCAGGCCAAGGCCAACAAGGGCTGCTTCATCGGCCCGCCGACCGCGCGCTGAGCCGCGTCCCGGGCACAGCGCCATGACAGGTACCGCGACACCTGTGCACGCCGGGCTTGCCGCGATGCTGCTGCTGTGCAGCCCGGCCTGGGCCTCGCCGTTCGCCTACATCACCAACCAGGGCAGCCACGACGTGTCGGTGATCGACCTCGCCTCGCAGCAGGTGGTGGCCACGGTGCCCGTGGGCCGCTCGCCGGCCGGCGTGGTGGCGTCGAGCCGCGCGGGCCGGGCCTTCGTCTCCAACCCCGACAGCAAGACCATCTCGGTCATCGACATGCGCCAGCAGAAGGTCGTGAACACGCTGCCGGCCGGCGACGGGCCGGTGGGCATCGACATCTCGGCCGACGGCCAGCGCCTCTACGTGGCCGACTGGTACAGCAGCCGGTTGCTGGTGCTCGATGCGCAGGCCGCCGGCGCCGCCAAGCCGCTGGCTTCGATCGCGGTCGGCCGCGCGCCCGCTGGCGTGGCCGCGCATCCCGGCGGCGCCGCCGTTTTCGTGGCCGAGCGCGACGACGACAGCGTGGCCGTGGTCGACACCGCCGCGCAGCGCGTGCTGGCGCGCGTGCGCGTCGGCAGCCATCCGTTCGCGCTGTTCTACGACGCGCCGCGCTCGCGCCTTTACGCGCTCAACGTGCAGAGCAACGACGTCTCGGTGGTGGACATGCGCGACATCGTCCGCCCGGCCGTGATTGCCACCGTGAAGGTCGGCAAGGCGCCCTACGGCGCGGCGCTGGCCGAGGGCGGCGCGCTGCTCTACGTGACCAACCAGCACGAAGACTCGGTCACCGTGATCGACGCCGCCTCGCTGAAGCTGCTGCGCACCCTCCCCGGCTTTGCCTACCCGGAAGGCATTGCCGCGCACGGCGACCGGGTCTACGTCGTCAACTGGATGGACGACAACGTGCAGGTGCTGGACGCCGCGAGCGGACAGAAGCTCAAGACCATTGCCACGGGACAGAACAGCCGCGGCTTCGGCGCCTTCATCGGCGCGCCGATGGAGCCCTGACCTGTTTTTTTTTGAACCGACCTTTTCTTCTTCCCACCTCATCACGGATATTTCCATGCTGACACATCCCTCCGGCCGACGGGCGCTCTCCGTTCTTCTCGCATCGATCCTGCTTGCCGCATCGGCCCCGAGCCAGGCCCACGGGCCCACGCGCCAGAAGGTGAGCGAGAAAGTCACCATCGAGGCCCCGGCCGATGCCGTCTGGGCCAAGATCAAGAACTTCAACGCGCTGAAGGACTGGCATCCGGCGGTGGCCGACAGCGCGGCCGACAAGGGCAATGCCGAAGGCTCGGTGCGCACCGTCAAGCTCAAGGACGGGGGCATGCTCGTCGAAACGCTCGAGGGCTACGACGACGCGAAGATGAAATACAACTACCGCGCCAAGGACGGCGGCGCGCTGCCGGTCACCAACTACACCTCCGTGCTCTCGGTGGTGGCCGACGGCGGCAAGTCGGTCGTCGAATGGCGCGGCGCCTTCTACCGCGGCTACCCCAACAACGATCCGCCGCCGGACAAGAACGACGAAGCCGCCATCAAGGCCGTGACCGGCGTCTACCGCGACGGGCTCGCCCACCTCAAGAAGATGATGGAGTCGAAGTAGCCCAGGGCACCGGACACCACCATGGGCACCGAAGAACAACTCGAAGACTGGCGCCGCCTCGCACTGCGCGTCGAAAGCGAAGTCGCGAAGGCGGTGATCGGCCAGGCCGAAACGATCCGCCTCATCAACGTGGCGCTGTTCGCGCGCGGCCACGTGCTGCTCGAGGGCGACGTGGGTGTGGGCAAGACCACGGTGCTGCGCGCCTTCTCGCGTGCCATCGGCGGCGACTTCGAACGCGTCGAGGGCACGGTCGACCTGATGCCCGGCGACCTGGTCTATCACACCTATGTGGACGCCGAAGGCCGGCCGCGCATCGATCCGGGGCCGCTGCTGCGCCACGGCGAGCGCCTGGTCACCTTCTTCTTCAACGAGATCAACCGGGCGCGGCCGCAGGTGCAGTCGCTGCTCTTGCGCGCGATGGCCGAGCGCACGGTGTCGGCCTTCGACCGCGAGTACAGCTTTCCGCACATGACGGTGTTCGCCGACCGCAACAAGGTCGAGCGCGAAGAGACCTTCGAACTGGCTTCGGCGGCGCGCGACCGCTTCATGTTCGAGCTGAACATGCCCAAGCCGGCCGACCGCGGCATTCGACAGTCGCTGGTGTTCGACACCGCCTACCACGACACCGAAAGCCTGATCGACAAGGTGGCGCCCGCCATCCTGCCCTGGGACCGGCTCAACGCCATCGGCGCGCAGGTGCAGCGCAGCGTGCGCGCCAGCGAGACCATCGAGCGCTATGTGCTCGACGTGTGGGAGGCCACCGAGGCGCCGCAGAAGTTCGGCATCCGGCTCGACGGCGTGGACATGGACCGCCTGATCCTGGCCGGTGCCAGCCCGCGCGGCATGAGCGCGCTACTGCGCGCGGCACGCACCGTGGCCTGGCTCGAAGGCCGCTCGCACCTGGAACCTGCCGACCTGGCGGCGGTGCTGCCCTCGGTGCTGGGGCACCGCGTCTTCTTCACGCCTGTGTACGAACTGCGGCGGGCCGAATTGTCGGAAGCGCTGGTGACGCAGATCATGGACAAGATCGCCGCCCCCTGACGCCATGGACCGCGTCGACGAATTCCACTACCAGCTGCCGCGCCGCTTCGGCGGCTGGCGCCCGGGCGCGCAGCGCGGCCTGAGCCAGGGCAGCGGGCAGGAATTCGCCGCGCACCGGCGGCTGTTCGACCACCCCGACCCGCGCCGCATCGACCTGCGCGCGAGCCTGCGCGAGGGCCGCGGCGACTGGCTGGTGCGCATCCATCGGCTGCGCGTGGCGATTCCCGTGCACGTGGTGGTGGACGTGTCGGCGTCGATGCATTTCGGCGCCGAGCGCCGCAAGCTCGACGTGGTGGCCGACCTGGTCGAGGCACTGGGCTACAGCGCCTTTCGCGCCGGCGACGCGGTCGGCCTGCTGGCCTTCGACCAGCGCGAGCGCCAGGACCTCTTCGTGCCGGCGCGCCACAGCCGCGGCAACGGCAGCCTGATGGCGCGGATGCTGCGCGAATGCGATGCGGCCTCCAGCGCGCCACCGACGGACGACCGCGCGCTGGCCGGCCTGCGCCGCGCCACCGAACGGCTGGTGGGCCGCGGCGGGCTGGTGTTTCTCGCGTCCGACTTCCACTGGCCGATCGGCGCGCTCGGCGAGCTGCTCGAACAGTTCTCGCCCGCCTGCGTCGTTCCGTTGGTGGTCTGGGACCCGGCCGAAATCGAACCGCCCGATGCCCGCGCGCTGGTCGCGCTGCGCGACGCCGAAACCGGCGCGCGGCGCAGCCTGTGGATGCGCGATTCGCTGCGCACGCGGTGGCGCGAATCGGTCGCGGCGCGCCGCGCTGAACTCACGGCGCTGTTCAACGCGCACGGCATGCCGCCCTTTCACCTGCAGGGCCGCTTCGAGGCCGAGGCGCTCACGCGCTATTTCCTGGAGACGGCGGCATGAGCCTCGTTCATGCCGCTGTACTGGCGCTGGTGCTGGCCGCCCTGCCCGCCGGTTCTGCGCGCGCCGCCGATCCCGCCACACCCGCCACACCCGCCGCAGCCGCGACCACAGCCGCCACCATCGAGCAGCCGCGCAGCTTCGGCCATGTGCTCGGCGACGTGCTCACGCAGCGCGTGCTGCTCGAACACCAGGGCCGGCCGATCGAGCCCGGCGCGCTGCCCACCGCGGCGCGCATCGATCTCTGGCTCGAACGCAGGCCGTCGCGCATCGAGACCGATGCGCAGGGCAAGCGCTGGCTCGCCGTCGAATACCAGGTCATCAACGCCCCGCGCGCGCTGGCCGCCATCTCGCTGCCGGCCCTGACGATCGCCACTGCCTCGGGCCCCGCGCTCGCGCTGCCGGCCTGGCCGGTGAGCATTGGGCCGCTGGCGCCGGCGGAAGCCTTCGGCCAGGGCGACCTGCAGCCGCTGCGGCCGGACCGCCCGGTCGCGGCACTTGCGACCTACCCCATCGAACAGCATCTGAAGTTCTCGCTGCTTGCGCTGCTCGCGGTGCTGCTGGCCTGGCTCGCCTGGTGGGCCTGGCGCAACATGCGCGAAGCGCAGCAGCTTCCGTTCGCGCATGCCTGGCGCGAACTCAAGCGCATCGACGACCCCGCGAGCCCCGAGGCATGGCGCGTACTGCACCGCGCGCTCAACCGGAGCGCCGGCCGCGTCGTGCACGGCGCCAGCCTGCCGCAGCTGCTGGCCGACGCACCCTACCTGCGCCCGCTGCAGCCGCGGCTGGAAGATTTCTATCGCGAGTCGACCCGGCGCTTCTTCTTCGCCGAAAGCACGGCCGCACCGGCCGAGGCCCAGGCCGCCTATCCGCTCAAGCCGCTGTGCCGCGCGCTGCGCAACGCGGAAAAACGCCACCGGCATTGACCGGCGGACAAAGCCATGCGCTTCGACCTCGCCCAGCCCTGGATGCTCGCGCTGCTGCCGCTTGCGCTGCTGCCGCTCTTGCGCAAGCGAAGCGACACGCTGGGTTTTTCGTATGTGGCCTGGCTGCCGGCTGACCGCGTCGGCCGCCTGGTCGGCTTTCTGTGGCGCGCGTTCGCGGTCGGCGCCTTGGCCTTCACAGTGCTCGGGCTCGCGGGGCCGGGGCAGTCGGGCGCGGTGGTCGAGCGCGCCGGGCGCGGCGCCGAGGTGCTGATCCTGATGGACCGCAGCAGCAGCATGGATGCGACGGTGCACACCAACGGCCTCAAGACCGCGGGCCGCATGTCGCAGGAGCCCAAGGCCAAGGTCGTGCGCGACCTGCTGAGCGAATTCGTCGCCAAGCGGCCGGACAACCGCTTTGCGTTCATGACCTTCAGCACGGTGCCGATCGCGGTGGTGCCGTTCACGCAGAAGGCCGACACCGTGCAGGCTGCGCTTGCCGCCACCGCCATCGGCCGCGGCCTGCCCGAAACCCGCATGGGCTTGGCGCTGCTCGCGGCAATCGAGGAGTTCGAGGGCCGCAGCTATTCGGGCAGCCGCGTGATCCTGATCGTTTCGGACGGCGGGGCCCAGCTCGACGAGCCGACGCGCCAGCGCGTCCACGCCGGCCTCGCGCGCGAGAAGATCGGCCTGTACTGGATCTACGTGCGCAGCGGCCCCAATTCGCCCAACCTCAACACCGAAACGGTCTCGGCCTACGGCCTCGGCGAGGAACTGGCCCTGCACCAGTTCTTCAAGACGTTGAGCACGCCCTACCGGCTCTACCAGGTGGACGATTCCAATGCCATGGCCGCCGCCATGGCCGAGATCGACCGGCAGCAGAACTTCCCGCTCACCATCCACGAGCGGGTGCCGCGGCGCGACCACGGCGCGGCGTTCTACCTGGCAGCCATGCTGTGCTGCGCGGGCCTGCTCGCCTGCCGCGCCGTGCAGCTGCAGAGCTGGCGGAAAGAAACTTCATGAAGCGACGCACGGTTCACCTGGTTTTCGGCGTGCTGAGCCTGTGCTGCGTGGGCGTGGCGCTGGAGCGCGGGCTGCGGCTGCGCCAGACGATGCACCTCAACACCGAGATCGCGCGCATCGCCGCCGCGCCGGTCGGCAAGGACGCGGCGGCTGCGCCGATCTCGGCGCCGCGCGAACTGCAATTGGCCCAGGCGCTGGCGCTCTCGAAGGCCGGCGCGCACGACGCCGCGCTCAAGGGCTACGCGAGCCTGATCCAGGCCGGTGAGCGCGACCCGGTCGCGCGGCAGGCGCTGTTCAACCTGGGCAACATGTACCTGCGCCAAGGCATGGCGCAGGAGGCCGGTGCGCTGCCGCTGTTCGAGCTCGGCAAGCAGCGGCTGCGCGACCTGCTGCGCGCCGCGCCCGAGGACTGGGACGCGCGCTACAACCTGGAGCGCGCACTGCGGCTCGCGCCTGAGGACCAGGAAGCCTTCTCGGCCGAGCAGCAGCCGGCGCACGAGCAGCGCCGCGTGCGGGTGCCGGGCTTCGTTGCCGGGGACCTGCCGTGAAACCGCCGCTGCCGCAGCAGTGGCACGCCGCCTGGCGGCGCATCGGCGGCAGCACCGGCAGCTGGCCGCTGGTGCTCGCCCTGCTGCTGCTGGCGCTCGCGGTCTGGCCGCCGCGCGTGCAGCTGCAGCGGCCGGTGTTCAACTGGCAGGTCAGCTTCGACATCACGCAAAGCATGAATGTCGAGGATGTGGAGCTCGACCACGCGGCCGTGAGCCGCCTCACCCTCGCGCGCGCCGCCATGCGCGAGGTGCTGGGCGCATTGCCCTGCGGCTCCAAGGTGGGCTGGAGCGTTTTCGCGGACTACCGCTCGGTGGTGATCCTTTCGCCGGTCGAGGTCTGCAGCCACTATGAAGAACTGCTGGCTTCGCTCGAACGCATCGACGGCCGCATGCGCTGGGCCAACGCCAGCAACGTGAGCAAGGGCGTGACCTGGGCCGTGCGCGGCGCCCGCAGCGTGGGGCCCGACACGCATTTCGTCTTCATCAGCGACGGGCAGGAATCGCCGCCGCTGCGCATCAACGAGACACCGCCGATGACGGACATCAAGCCCGGCGAGGTCCAGGGCTGGCTGATCGGCGTGGGCGGCGACGTGCCGATGCCGATTCCCAAGACCGGCAGCAACGGCGAGCCCGCCGGCTACTGGCGCGCCGACGAGGTGGTGCAGGGCTCGGCCATCGGCAGCGCGCTGAACCACGAACATCTTTCCGAGCTGCGGCAGGACCATCTGCGTGCGCTGGCCGAACTGGTCGGCGTGAACTACCGGCGACTGAACACGCCCGAGGCCCTGAAGACCGCCATGCTGGACCGCCGCTACGCCCAGTATCAGCCGGCGGATACGGACCTGCGGTGGATTCCCGCGCTGCTGGCGCTGCTGCTGCTGGCGTGGCGCTTCGCGCCGGATCTGGGCTGGCTGCGTGCGCGGCGCCCAGTGAAGCGAAAAGAAAAGGCCACCGATCGCGGCGCCGCGCCGCGCGGCCTCACGCGTCCGGCGTGACGAGCGCCACGGAGGAAAGCCGCCGCGAATTGGCGGGATCGCGGAACACCAGCGGATGCTCCGTCGGCGCCGCCGGGTCGCGCGCGGCCGCACGCTCCACCGCCTCGACCACGCGGTGGTGGTCCGGGCTCTTCGCGCACACCGGATCGGCCGCGGCCGCGTCCTGCGCCAGCAGGTAGGACTGGCAGCGGCAGCCGCCCAGGTCCTGCTCGCGCTGGTCGCAGCTCGCGCAGGGCTCCTTCATCCAGCCGGTGCCGCGGTAGCGGTTGAAGCCTTCCGAATCGAACCAGATCTCCCGCAGGCTGTGCGCCTTCACGTTCGGGAATTCGAGGCCCGGCAGCATCTTGGCCGTGTGGCAAGGCAGCGCGGTGCCGTCGGGCGCCACGGTGAGGAACATGCTGCCCCAGCCGTTCACGCATTTCTTGGCCTTGCCCTCGTGGTAGTCGGGCGCCACAAAGAAGATGCGCATGCGCTCGCCGAGCCGCTTGCGCCAGGCATCGGTCACCTCCTCCGCATGGCGCAGTTGCTCGTGCGTGGGCAGCAGCTGGTCGCGGTTGACGAAGGCCCAGGAATAGTACTGGGTGTTGGCAAGCTCGAGGTACTCGGCCCCCATCTCGTGCGCCATCTCGATGATGCGGTCGATGTGGTCGATGTTCATGCGGTGGATCACCACGTTCAGCACCATCGGCCAGCCCTGGTCCTTGATGATCTTCGCCACCCGGTTCTTGAGCTCGAAGGTCTTGGTGTGCGAGAGGAAGTCGTTCATCTCGCGCGTCGAGTCCTGGAACGACAGCTGCACGTGGTCCAGGCCCGCGGCCTTGAGCGCGGCGGCGCGCTGCGCCGTGAGGCCCACGCCCGAGGTCAGCAGGTTGGTGTAGTAGCCCAGGCGCGCGGCCTCGGCAATGATGATCTCGAGGTCGTCGCGCAGCAGCGGCTCGCCGCCCGAGAGGCCGCACTGCACCGCGCCGAGCTCGCGGCCTTCGCGCAGCACGCGCAGCCAGTCCTCGGTGCCCAGTTCGTTCTCCTGCTGCGCGAAGTCGACCGGATTGAAGCAGAACACGCAATGCAGCGGGCAGCGGTAGGTCAGCTCGGCCAGCAGCCAGAGCGGCGGCCCGGGGCGCGGCGGCGCGGCGGTGCTCATGCGGGGTCCCAGCGCAGCCAGTTCTGCTGCGCCGCCATTTCGACAAAGCCGCGCACCTCGGGTTCGAGCCCGGTGGTGTCGAAGGCCTGCTCCAGGTCGGCCACGATGGCCGCGACGCTGCGCTCGCCGTCGCAGCGCTTCATGATCTCGCCCGCGCTGCCGTTGAGCCGCACCATGCCCTCGGGGTAGAGCAGCACATGGCATTCCTGCGCCGGCTCCCACTGCAGGCGGAAACCGGGGCCGACGCGGGGTTTGCTTTCGGCGCTGAGCATGGTTTTGTTCGCGGTCATGCGCCGTTCACGCCGTAGCGCGTCGCCATTGCATCGTTCATGGCCCAGAGGATGTCGAGCTTGAACTGCAGTATCTCGAGCGCGCGCTCCTGCAGCGCGCGGGTGTCGAAGTGGTCGAGCGTGATGGCCAGGCCCTGCTCCACGTCGCGCCGCGCCTGGCTCACGCGATTGCGGAAGTAGCCGAGGCCCGCCGGCTCGATCCACGCATAGTGCTCGGGCCAGGTGGCCAGGCGCTGCTTGTGGATCTCGGGCGCGAACAGTTCGGTGAGCGAAGAGCACACGGCCTCCTGCCAAGGCGCGCGGCGCGCGAAGTTCACGTAGGCATCGACCGCGAAGCGCACCGCGGGCACCACGTGGCGCAGGTCGCGCACTTCTTCGCGCGTGAGCCCCACGGCCTCGGCCAGCCGCAGCCAGGCTTCGACGCCGCCTTCGTCCTTGATGCCGCCGAGCTCGAAGCCATCGTGGTCGAGGATGCGCTGCACCCAGCCGCGGCGCACCTGCTGGTCGGGGCAGTTCGAGAGCACGGCCGCGTCCTTGATGGGGATCGCGATCTGGTAGTAGAAGCGGTTCGCCACCCAGCCGCGGATCTGTTCGGGCGTGGCCCGGCCGCTGTTGAGCATGACGTTGAACGGATGGTGGATGTGATAGCTGCGGCCGCGCTCGCGCAGCTTGGCTTCGAATTCCTCGCGGCTCCATGCCGGGCCGGCTTTCTCGCTGCCTGTGGCCGGGCGCGGTGAATCTTGGATCCTGTCGGCGTGCATGGCGGGCTCGGTGCCTTTTTCAGAGTTGGATCGTCATCCCGTCCTCGCAGGGCTCGATGCCTGCGCGCCGCAGCGCCGCATGCTCATCGGAATCTTCGTCGAGGATGGGGT
Organism: Variovorax paradoxus NBRC 15149; assembly: GCF_001591365.1. GTDB lineage: Bacteria > Pseudomonadota > Gammaproteobacteria > Burkholderiales > Burkholderiaceae_C > Variovorax > Variovorax paradoxus. The sequence goes on along the minus strand of NZ_BCUT01000007.1, from coordinate 513,062 downwards.
TGGTGTTGTTGATGTGGATCAGCATGCGCCGCGCGGTGGTGGCGGGCAGCTTCGACAGCCATTCGATCATGCCGCCCTCGCCCGACTGCGGCAGGTGGCCGATCTCGCGCGCGCGCTTGCTGCTCACGCCCAGGCGGACCATTTCGTCGTCGGTCCAGAAGGTGCCGTCGACCATGACCGCGTCGGCGCTGGCCATGGCATCGAACACGGGCGGCGTGATGGCGCCCAGGCCCGGTGCGTAGAACAGGCTCTTGCCGCTTCTGCGGTCGAGGATGGTCACGCCGATGTTGTCGCCCGGCACCTGCTGCTCGCGGTGCGGCGAGTACGGCGCGGCCTTGCCGGTGAGCGCCATCGCGCGGAAGACGAGGCCGGGCACGCCGGGCACCTCGAAGGAATTGCCGTCCAGCGTGATCGCGTGGCGCGCCACGCCGCAGTAGTGCGACAGCACGCGCAGCACGGGATTACCCTCGCTCAGGTCTTCGGCCACCGGGTCGGTGCACCACAGCGGCAGCGGCGTGCCGCGCTCGCGCAGCATGAAGAGGCCTGTGGCATGGTCGACCTGGCCGTCGATCAGCACCACGCCTGCAATCGCGGTGTCGCGCATCGCGCGTGCCGGCTGCAAGATGGGGCTGCTGCGGATCTGCTCCAGGATGTCGGGCGATGCGTTGAACAGCACGCCGTCCTCGCCCTCGTCGGGGCGCACGAAGATCGACGACTGCGTGCGCGGCTTGGCGCGCACCGTGCCGTTGCGCACGCCGGCGCAATTGGGGCAGTTGCAGTTCCACTGCGGAAAGCCGCCGCCGGCGGCCGAGCCCAGGACGGTGATGCGCATCGGGAAATGAAAAAAGAAGAAGAACGCAGGGGCTCTAAACAACCCGCCCCGGGAGTACCGGGGCGGGTTGCGGCGAGGCGCAGCTCAACGAGCGCTGACGTACATCGTGATCTCGAAGCCGAAGCGAAGATCGGTGGCCGTCGGGGTTTCCCACTTCATAGGGTGTCTCCTGCAAGGTTGCACAGCGCCACGTGGCGGCTGCGGGAACTTCGTGTGCTCCGGTACCCATCTTGAACCCATGCACCGGCCAGACCCAGCCATGAAATCATGATTCGCACTTCATGATTTTCATGAATAGCGGCAACAGGGCCACCGCGTACCATCGCCTCGTGCTTCCCACCGGCCTGTACCCCGAATCTCCTCCCTGGCGCACCCACGCATTGGAGGTGCCGCATGACCATGTGCTGCATGTAGAAGAAGGTGGCAATCCGGAAGGCATCTGCGCCGTGGTCCTGCACGGCGGGCCCGGCTCGGGCAGCTCGCCGCTGCTGCGCCGCTTCTTCGATCCGGCGCGCTACCGCGTGATCAGCATCGACCAGCGCGGCGCCGGCCGAAGCCGCCCGCGCGGCGCGACGGTGCACAACCGCACGGCCGACCTGCTCGACGACCTGCGCCGCGTGCGCGAACAACTCGGCGTGCCGCGCTGGCTGGTGGTCGGCGGCTCGTGGGGCGCCACGCTGGCGCTGGCCCATGCGGTCTCCGAACCGCAAGCGGTGGCGGCGCTGTTGCTGCGCGCGGTGTTCCTGCCGAGCGCCGAGGAGATCGACGCCTTCTTCCAGGACAGCACCGGCCGCGCACCCGCCGCATGGGCGCGCTTCGCTTCGATGGCGCCGGCCGGCGAGCGCCATGACATGCTGGGCTTCCTGGCCCGCGGGCTGCAGCAAGCGCCGGCCGATGGCGTCCGCCAGCTCGCGCTCGCCTGGTGGCGCTGGGAGCAAACGCTGGCGCGCGGCGCGGGAGCCGCAACCAGCGAGCCGCCGACCACCCAAGCCGAACCCGAGGGCGAAACGCTCGACGCACTGGTCGACCGCTACCGCGTGCAGAGCCACTACCTGCTGCACCGCTGCTGGCTCGATTCATCCCCGCTGCTGGACCGCCTGGCCGCGCTGCCGCGCGTGCCCACCCTGCTGCTGCATTCGCGCGACGACCGCATCTGCGCGCCGCAGGGCGCACAGGCCGTGCACGACCGCATTCCGCACAGCCTGCTGCAATGGATCGACGGCGCGGGCCACGACCCCACGCACCCGGCCATGGCCTCCGCCATGGTCGCCGCGCTCGACAGCTACGCGCAGCACGGCCATTTCGGCAACGCATCCGCACCATGACGCTGCGCCTGAAGATCAACCTGATCGTCAGCCTGCTGACGATGCTGTTCGTCGCGGCCATGCTCGCGCTGCAGATGCGCGCCATGCGCGAATCGGTGCACGAGGAAGTCGTTGCGGCCAACCGCGTGGCCGCGCAGCTGCTGAACCGCACCGCCTGGCTCTACGCGGCCCAGGGCACGCCGGCCATGCTGTCGTTCCTGCAGGGCGTCGGCCGTGTGCGCTCCAACGACATCACGCTGCTCGATGCCGACGAGCATGTGCTCTACAGCTCGCCCAACTCGGTCTACAAGGCGGGCCGCGATGCGCCCGACTGGTTCGACCGCCTCGTCTCGCCGCCGCCGTCGCAAATGTCGATTGCCTTTCCCGGGGGCAAGCTGATGGTGAGTTCCAACGCGTCGCGCGCCGTGCTCGACGCGTGGGACGACTTCGTGCTGCTCATGCTCAGCGCGCTGAGCCTGCTGGCGATCGTCAACGCGGGCGTGTTCTGGCTCGTGGGCCGCGCGACGCGCCCGTTCGCGGACATCGTGCATGCACTGAACCAGCTCGAGAGCGGGCGCTTCGATGTTTCTCTGCGCGCCCTGCCCGGTACCGAGGCGGCGGCCATCGGCGCCGCCTTCAACCGCATGGTCGGCATGCTGCAGCAGCACATCGAGACCGAGCGGCGCGCCGTGCGCGCCGAGAGCCGCCTGTCCGAAAGCCGCGAGCTGGGCCGCTGGGTCGACCAGAAGATCGAGCAGGAGCGCCGTCTCATTGCCCGCGAACTGCACGACGAGCTGGGCCAGTCGGTCACCGCGATGCGCAGCATGGCCCTGTCGATCGCGCAGCGCGTACAGGCGCTCGATCCGCAGTCCGAGCAGGCGGCGCGGCTGATCGCAGAGGAATCGGGGCGGCTCTACACGGCCATGCACGGCATGATCCCGCGCCTGACGCCGCTGGTGCTCGACAAGTTCGGCCTGGTGGCCGCGCTCGAGGACCTGGTCGAGCGAACCCGCAACAGCCATGGCGGCGTGCAGGTCGAGTGGCACCTGGAGATCGAGCTCGACCGCCTGCGGCTCGACACCGACACCGCGCTGGTGCTGTACCGCGCCGCGCAGGAAGGCATCACCAATGCGCTGCGCCATGGCGAAGCGCAGCGCATCGTGCTGGCTCTGCAGGGCGACGAACAGACGGTGAAGCTCACGCTGACCGACGACGGGCGCGGCCTGCCCGGCCCTGATGCCGCCAGGGAAACCAGCACAGGGCACTATGGCCTGCGTTGGCTGGCCGAGCGGATCGACAGCCTGGGCGGCGACCTGCGCCTTGAACCCGCCGCGCCCAGCGGCGCCCAATTGACGGTGCGCCTGCCCTTGCCGGCGGCCATTGCGGAGAACACATGACCACCCAGGCGATTCAGCCGATTCGAGTGATGCTGGTGGACGACCATGCGCTGGTGCGCATGGGCTTTCGCATGCTGCTGGCCGATGCGCAGATCGAGGTGGCGGCAGAGGCCGACACCGGCGAGCAGGCCTGCCAGGACTACCCGCAGGTGCGGCCAGACGTGGTGGTGATGGACCTGTCGATGCCCGGCATGGGCGGCCTGGAGGCGCTGCGCCGCCTGCTGGCCCACGACCCCAAGGCGCGCGTGCTGGCGCTGTCGGCGCACGAGGACACGATCCATCCGCGCCGCGTGCTGCGCGCCGGCGCGCTCGGCTACCTGGCCAAGCGCAGTGCGCCCGATGCGCTGATTGCCGCGGTGAAGGCCGTGGCGCGCGGCGACCGCTACATCGACGCCAACACCGCGCAGGCGCTGGCCACGGCGCAGATCGAGGGCGAGGCCAACCCGGCCGACCTGCTCAGCGAGCGCGAGTTCTCGGTCTTCATCCAGCTCGCGCGCGGCATGACGGTGGCACAGATTGCCAGCACGCTGAACCTTTCGCTCAGCACGGTGGGTTCGCACCTGTACCGCGTCAAGCAGAAGCTGGGCGCCACCAATCAGGCGGAGCTCACGTGGGTGGCGCTGCGCTGGGGGCTGATCCAGGTCTAGCTAGCCGCCGGGCGGCGTCCGTTCGATGATCGGCCAGCCGGCCTCGACGGCCCGCGTGCGCAGGCGATCGTCGGGCGCCACCGCCACCGGATCGGACACGGCACCCAGCAGCGGCAGGTCGCTGGCCGAATCGGAATAGAACCACGATTGCTCGAGTGCATCGAGCCGCGTGCCGCGCGTGGCGAGCCACTGGTTCACATGCATCAGCTTGTGCACGCCGTAGCACGGGTCGCCGTCGATGGCGCCATCGAGCGTGTCGTCGATCACCAGGGAGCGCGTCGCCAGCACGTCGGCCACGCCGAACAGGCGGCCGAAGGGCTCGGCGATGAAGCGGGTGGTGGCGGTCACGATGGCGCAGACGTGGCCCGCGTCCTGGTGGCGACGCACCAGCGCGCGCATCGGCTCGGGCACCTGCGGCGCGATCTCGGCTTCGAACTCCGACGCCCATCGGCGCAGGGCGGCCATGCCGAAGCTTGCGAGCGGCGCCACGCTCGCGCGGTGCAGCGCATGGATGTCCAGCGTGCCGTCCACGTACTGCTGGCAGTAGCCCAGGTAGACCGTCTCGGCATCGGCCGGCAGCACGCCGCGCGCCACCAGGAAGCGCGTCCAGGCCATGCCGCTGTCGAACGGAATCAGCGTGTGGTCCAGGTCGAACAGCGCCAGCTTCATCGGCAAGCCCGGTCGAGCGGGGCGCGGGCCCGGCTTCTCAAGCGGCGGCCGCCTCGTGCGGCTGCGCTTGCTGAACCAGCCGCGCCGGCAGCACGCCGCGCAGCGCATTGCACACCACCAGCTTCTGCGCGGCCTCCAGGTCTTGCCGGGACAGGCTGCGTTCGGTGGCCTCCCAGATCGAGTCTTCGATCAGCACGCCGCGCATCACGCCGGGCAGCGCGCCGTCGGAAACGGGCGGCGTCCACCAGCGTCCGCCGATGCGCGCGAACACCGTGCTGCGCCCGCCTTCGACGAGCCGGCCGTCTTCGGTGAAGAACAGGCTGTCGAAGGCGCCGGCGCGTTCGGCCGCCCGCACGCCGGCGTCGAAGTGCTGGCGCACGGTGGTCTTGTGGGCGGCCAGCGGGTTCGCATTGGGCAGCCGCTGGTCGGCAATCAGCAGCTTCACTGCGCCCGGCGGCAAGGGCGGCAGCGGCGAATGCGTGATGCCGATGCGCCCGCCGTGCGCCAGCGCGAGCCGCAGGCGCGAAGGCTGGCCCGGCGCGAGCGCGGGCAAGGCCTCCCGCAGCGCCTGCATCGCGGCATCGCGATCGAGCCGGAAGCCCAGCGCGCGTGCGCTGTGCGCCAGCCGCGCCAGGTGCCGGTCCAGGTAGCGGATGCCCTCGCCGGGCGTGGCCAGCATGGTCTCGAAGAGCTCGAAGCCCGGATCGAGCGCGGTGAGAAAGCGTGCCTTGAGCAGGCACTCCTCGAATTCGTCGGCCGCAATGCTGTCCTGCACGATGCCCGCGCCAATGCCCAGCCGCAGCGGCCGCAGGCCCTTCTGCTGCGCGCCCAGCGTGAGGGTGCGGATGGCGACCGACAGGCAGAAGTCGCCGATGGCCGCGCCCTCCGCGGGCGCATCGATCCAGCCGATCGCGCCGCAGTAGAGGCCGCGCGGCGTGCTTTCGAGTTCGCCGATCCATTCCATGGTGCGGTGCTTGGGCGCGCCCGTGATGGAGCCGCAGGGGAACACCGCGCGCAGCAGCTCGGGCATGCCGACGCCGGCGCGCAGCCGCGCCTCTACGGTCGATGTCATCTGGAACACCGTGGCATAGGGCTCGATGGCAAAGAGCGTCGGCACCTTGACGGAACCGATCTGCGCCACGCGGCCGATGTCGTTGCGCAGCAGGTCGACGATCATCACGTTCTCGGCGCGGTTCTTGGTGTCGACCGAGAGCAGGCGCGCCCTTTCGCTGTCGCCCTCGGGCGCATCGGCGCGGGCCGCGGTGCCCTTCATGGGACGCGCGGTGAGTACGCCCGCATCGTGGCGCAGGAAGAGTTCGGGCGAGCACGAGAGCACGTGGGTGGCGTCGCCCTCCCCCGCCTTTGAATTGCTTTCGGGCAGGGCGATCAGCGCGCCGTAGGCCACGGGCTGGCGTTCGCGCAGGCGCCGGTACAGCGCCACGGGCGAGCCATAGCCCTGGCCGTGCAGCCGGTAGGTGAAGTTGACCTGGTAGGTCTCGCCCGCGGCGATGGCGCCGTGAATGCGCGCGATGGCCTCGGTGAAGGCCGGCGCGTCGATGCTGGGCAGCAGGTCCATCACGCCGACGGGCTGCGGCGGGTTGGCCTCGCTCGCCTCGAGCTGCTCCAGCCAGCTGGCAACCTCGTCCGCCGAAAGCATGGCGCAGTCGCGGAACATCAGCACGCGCAGCGCCGAGGCATCGTCGGTCGCAAGCCGTGCATGCCCCGCGCGCTGCAGCCTGGCGCCCCATTCGTAGTCGGCCAGCAGCACCGCGTGCAGGCCCTGCCGCAGGTCGGCATCGACGCGCGCCCAGGCCGCATCGAGCTCGGCCGGATCCGCGCAGCGGTGCTCGCGCACGAAGCCGGTGTGCAGCCGGCTGGTGGGCCGCGCGGGCGTCGAGCCGCAGTCGTCGAGGAGCGCGAACGAAGGCAAGGTCAGCTCCAGTCGTCCATGTCGTGCTTGATGCGGTGGCGGTTGGCAATCAGCTCGTCCACCGACGGCTCGTTGTTCAGCGCGCGCCGGATCGCGAGCTTGGTGGCTTCGTAGTTGGTGCGGTACATGTCTTTCTTGTCGAGGTTCTGGTCCTTGGCGCAGCGCGGATCGATCCACACCAGGCTGATGATGCACAGCGAGTTGGCATGTTCCCGGGGAATGATGCCATCGATCAGGCAGTCGACCACCGCATCGGCGGTTGCGCTCTGCACCACGCCGCCGAACAGGTCGATGTTGGCCGCGTCCTTCAGCGTGACCTTGGGCACCATGATGGTCGCGGGCCGCACGAGCTGGTTGCAGGCGCGGATGGCAAACATCGCGGTGTGGCCCTTGCTCTGCGCCATCATGTTGGCAAAGGCCTGGCCCACGGGGCCATCGGTCGCGCCGATCAGGATCTCGGGCATGGCGTCGGTGAACTGGCCTTCCTTGGCAAGGACGGTGGCTTCGCCGGCGTGGAAAAGATAGGGATGCGTCATGGAAAGGAATTCAGGAGTGGTTTGAAAAAAAAGGGCCGGGACGGGTCACGGGCACACGATGAGTTCGCCCTTGCCATCGGCTGAAAGATCACCCAGGTGGCGTTCGATGCGGCGTGCGGGCAAGGCCGCAAAAGCTCCGCCGTGGCGCGCCAGATCCCGCGCGAGCAGGGCCCAGAACGCCGGCGTTGCGGTGCGGTTCGGCACAAAGGTCAACGCCGCCTCGATGCCCGCCGGCAGCCTCGCGCCCGCCGCTGCAAAAACGATGCTGCCGCGGCGCATGCCATAGCCCGCATGCGCGCCGGCCTTGCCGCCGACGGCGATCGTGCCCGCCACCATGCGCGAGCCCAGGAACGCGCCCGCGTCGCCATGGACAATCGCGGACCCGCGGCGCATGCGGTCGCCGAAGCGCTCGCCCGCCTGGCCATGGACCACGAGGGTGCCGCCGCGCATGCCGTCCATGCTGCCGGGCAAGGTGCTGGCCGCGAAGTCGCCGACGTCGCCCTTCACGTCGATGCTGCCGCCAGCCATTTCGCAGGCGGCCAGCAGGCCGGCACTGCCATCGATCTGCAGCGCGCCGCCGCGCATGCAGCCGCCGGCATAGTGGCCCGCATCGCCCTCGACGCGGATGCGCCCGCCGTCCATCTGCCAGCCGATGCGGTCGAAGCGCCCGAGATCGCCTTCGAAGCGAAGCATGCCCTCCTCCGTCCCGGGCGCAACATCGAACAGCTCGGCCAGCGCCAGCATCGCGTTGCCATGGCCCACGCGCAGCTGCCCGACCTGCGCAGCCGAGAGTTCCGCGAGCGCGGCCGGCGTGATGCCGCGCAGATCGACGCGCAGCGCGGGCGCCTGCCGCAGCCTGAAGTGCCAACCGCTCATGGCGCGTCTCCCGCCGCGCCCAGCAGCTTGTGCAGGTGGAAATGGAACGGCCCCAGCTTGCCGCCGTAGTTGCCGGCCGAAATGCGCAGCAGGCCGCCCGCCGGTCCGATGGCAATGGCCGCTTCCATGCCCACGCGCATGGCGGCGCCCACGTCGGCCTCGGTCAGGCCGTCGATCACGATCTCCATCACGCAGCCGATCTCCTGTGCGGAAGTTCCGCCCGCCAGTTCGCTGTGCGCCACCAGCCCGACGAGGCTGGGGCAGAAGGCATCGTTGGTCGAGGCGTTGAGGTTCGCATAGCGGCTGCCGACCTTCGAGCCCGATCGCACCACGCCGCCCGGAAACGGCATCACCACGTTGGGCAGCCGCTTCATTGCCGCCACCGCGGCCTCGGCGGCGGCCAGCGCGGCATCGGTGCCCTGCGCCAGCAGCAGCAGGTTGCCGCCGCCCACGGCCTTCACCACGGGCGTGTCTTCCTGCGCGACGAACTCACCGTCCATCACCGGCACGCGCCAGTAGCGCACGCCATCGATCACCTTCGATATCTGCCAGCCGTCGCCGAAGAAGCGCAGGTTCCTGCCGAGCGCGGCCACGTCGCTGCCCGGTGCGCCGCGCGGCAGGCCCGCGAACACCGCGGTGGTCGGACAGGTCAGCACGCACTGGCCGACGCGGCGCTCGAGCTGCTTGCCGAGCTCCTTGCCTGACATCGAGAAGATCAGCACGCTCACGCCGGGCCGGCCGTCGGGCGATTCGTCCGGCAATATCTCGCGCTCGATGCCGGCCTCGCAGCCGCAGGCGATCACCGAGGTCGCGAAGCCGGTGGCCGACACCGCCGCATGGCGCGCCCACGCCATGTTGTGCGCCGTGATGAGGATGCGCGTGGCCTTCATCGGAAAGGCCTCGGCAAAGGTTTCATCGATGACGACGCCGTTGCGCTCCAGGGCCTTCACGACGACGACTCCTTGAAGCACTCGGCCGGCAGCAGGCGCCCGCCGTTGCAGCATTGGCACAGCTCGTTGTGGCCGATGGCGATGTGGTCGAAGTTGACCGAACCCTGCGCCGCAAGATGCCGGCGCAGCCGCTTCTCGATGCCGCGGTCGTAGTCCGGCGCGACGAAGTGCGTGCCGCCCACCGGCGCCGCCGTGACGCGGCCGGCGCGCGAGACCAGCATGCCGTCCTTGAACACGTATTCGGGCGTCGCGAACATGGCCTCGCGGTCGGCGTTCTCGCGGTACACCGCAATGTCGGCCGCGGCGCCCGCGCCCAGATGGCCGCGGTCGCGCAGGCCCAGCAGCCGCGCGGGGCCGGCGCGGGTCATGATCGCGATCTCGTAGAGCGAGAGCTCGCGCGTGATCGAGCGCAGCGCGGACTGCGCCGCCACTTCGGGATGCAGCTTGGCGAGCTGCTCCTCGCGGAAGCTGCGGTCCATCAACAGGCGAATCAGGTGCGGATAGCTCGTGAACGGGCCGCCGTTGGGGTGGTCGGTGGTCAGCACCACGCGCCATGGGTCGTCGACCAGCAAGAAGATCTCCAGCCCGATGACCCACTGCAGCGCATTCACGTAGCTCTGCTCGCGGTAGCGGAACGGCACCACGCCGCAGCCGGCCTCGCACTCGATGTCGGCGCCGATCCACTTGCGCGGATCGGCCAGGCCCGACTGCGCATGCTGGCGCATGGTGTCGCCCGAGGCCGTGACGGTCTGGCCGAACATGATCTGGCCGACGTCGATGCTGACGTTCTTGTTGGCGTTCACCACCTCCGCGAGCTGCAGCGCGGCCGAGGAGAACTTCTTCGGCCCCTCGGTGCCATAGGCGTGGAACTGGATGTGCGTCAGGTGCCCGGGCAGGCCGTCGAGCGCGGCGATGGTGTCGAGCGTGGACTGGATGTTGCCGGCCACGCCCAGGTTGCTGCCGTGGATGTGCAGCGGATGCGGCACGCCAAGCTCGCGCAGCGCGCGCGCCAGCGTGTGCACCACCTGCCGCGGCGTGACCTGCCAGTGCACGTGGTTCTCGTCGACGTCGAGCTTGCGCTGGTTGAACTTGAAGGCCGAGATGCCGCCCGGGTTCACCACCTTCACGCCCATCGCCTTGCTGGCGTTGATGGTCCAGCCCGCATAGTCGCGGATACGCTCGAAGTCCCAGCCCTCGGCCAGCATGCGCAAGAACAGCTCGTCGTTGCCGAGCATCACGTAGGCGCCGTGGTCGAGGATCGGCGTGTCGCCCATCTCCATGTGCGCGTGGCGCGCGTTGCAGGCCATCATGGCCGGCTCGAAGGCCGCCGTGTAGCCCATCTCGACATAGCGGTAGCCGGTGGCCAGCGTGCCCGGCGTGCAGGTGCCGCACGAGGCCAGCTCGAGCACGTTGTCGGGCAGCGCAATGGGGTTCGCGTTGGCCCGGTGGTCTTCGGGCAGCAGCATGCGCGCGAGGTTGACCTTGCCGCCGCCGATGTGGGTGTGCATGTCGATGCCGCCGGCCATCACAATGCAGCCGCCGATGTCGATCTCCTCAGTGGCGGCTTCGTTCGGTGCAAGCTCGACCATGCGGCCATCGCGCACGTACAGGTCGCGCACCTCGTCGCGGCCGTTCGCGGGATCGATGACGCGGCCGCCGCGCAGGCGCAGTGTCGCCGTCATTGCACGCGCCCCTTCTTCAGCGCCTGCACCGCCTGCGTCAGGCGCCGGACCACCTCGGCCACGCTCGGCAGCCCGTCCTCGTACACGGGCCGCAGCGGCAGCAGCACCGAACCGTCGGTGCGGAACAGATGGCCCGCGGAGCCGATGCCGGGTGTGGACACGGGAATGAACACCAGCTCGTGCGCATCCTGAGCCGCGCGCATTGCCGGATGGCCGAGCACGACGCGCGGCACGCCTGCAGCGGGCGGCGCGGGCTCGGGGCCGTAGCTCGACACCCACAGCAGCGTGTCGGCCGCGCCATCGGCCAGCAGGCGCTGCGCGTCGAAGCACAGCGGCTCATGCTCCAGGCCCAGCGGCCCGGCGCGCGAACGCAGCGGCAGGCCCGAGAGCCAGGCGAACACCTGGTTCACGGTGGAGGCGCCATCGCCGCCGCCCAGCGGCAGCGAGGCCGCGCGCGTGCTGCGGTTGAGCGTGGCGACGATGCGCTGGATCGCCTCGACGATCAGCGCGCCCTGCGCCGGCAGCCGGCCCGATTCATACACCAGCACCGCATAGCGCGCCGCCTGCAGCCGCGCCGAAAGCGCCGCCAGGTCGGCCGGCACGCGGGCATCGTCTTTCGAAACACGGCCCGCTACGAGCGCCGCGAGCAGCGCCACGGTGTCGAACAGGTCGCCGTGCAGCGGCAGCGTTTCCACGGCCACGCCTTCCCGCTCCCCCACGCCGATGCGGCGGAAGAACTCCGGGTAGTGCGCCGTGGGCTCCTCGGTCATGCAGACGACCAGGTCGGCCCGCGTCCTTGCTTCCGCCAGCGTGGTGCTGAAGCCGCCGCGGTCCTGCAGCGCGCGCAGGCCATGCATCAGCGCCTGCCCCTGGGCCGGGTCGCAGATGGCGCCGGTTTCGCAGGCCAACGCATAGAGCGCCCGGGCCCCCGCGACGTCGGTGCCGAGGCCGCCGAACAGGGGCTGGCGGCTGGCCGCGAGCAGCGAGGCGGCCTTGCCGATCGCCGTGTCCAGGTCGCAGTCCTGGCCGCCGGCCCGGGGCTGCGCCGCGCCGGCTGCGGCATCGAAGTTGGCGAGCGCCTTGCGCGCGCGCGGGCAGTCGCTGCCCACGAGCTTGAGCGGCGTGCCCACCTCCACGCCGAAGGTGTCGCACAGCAGGGGGCAAAAGGGGCAGGTCCAGGGGGCATTGCCGGGCGGCGCGGCAGTGTCGGGTTGATTCATGGGCAGGCCACCACGCAAGCCATGTGCCATTCACCCGAAGGGCCGCCGCGCCTTGGGACGGCGCCCTGTTGACACACACGAAGTGAGACAGAGTGTTGCGCTTTTGGCGGTCAATGCGTGCCGGCAGGGGCCGGCGGCAGTGCAAGCGAGCCCGCCGGTGGATGGCACGGTTCGTGTGTACAGCGGGCTGATGGCACGCCTCACCCACCCTCGTCGCACCGGCTTCGGCAGATCAGCGGCGCACGCGTGGCAATTGCAGGTCGTGCAGCGCGCTGGCCACCAGCCAGGCATCGGCGCCGGCCGCACTCGCGCGCGCCAGGTCGTCCTCGCTGCGGATGCCGCCGGCACCAATCACCATGGCGCCCGGCGCCAGGCGCCTCACCTCCTGCAGCGTTTCGAGGTCCGGGCCGGCGCCGGAGCCGACGCGCTCCAGCGTCATCACGATCAGCCGCTTCGGCCACAGTTCCACCGCGTCCCAGCAGCCGGCAGCATCGAGCCGCTGGCCATCGCGCCGGTCCAGCGACAGCGCCGCCCCGGGGTCGCCGGCGCCATCAGCGGCCGTGGCCTCGAAACAGCGCGCCAGCGCCTCGCGCGAACGCAGCGATTCGCTGCCGAACACCAGCACGATGCGGGGCGCGTAAGGCGCCAGCTGTTCGCGCAGCGCCTGGCCGGCCGATGCATCCGCCAAGCCGGCATCCAGCCACAGCTCGATGCCCGGCAGCGCCTGCAGCAGATCGGCCAGCACACCGGTCTGCACCGCCCCGCCCTGCAGGGCGTCGAGGTCGGCCACGTACAGCTGGCGCGCCGCGCAGTGTTCGCACAGGATGCGCGCCACCGTCACCGGATCGCTGCTGGCGCACAGCGCCGACACGATCGGCCGGTAGGCCTTGCGGTCGCCGCGCACGGCCCGCACCACCTGGCCCTTCAGCAGGTCGACGACAGGGATCAGGTTCAGTTCGGAAGTCATGGAAAAGATGGGGAAGAGCCCGGAAAGTGGATGATGAAATGACCCAACGCGTTTTTATTTACGAGTATCTCAGCGGCGGCGGATGGAGCGACTACGGCGACGACGCCGCAGCCGACGAGCTGCTGCCGCTGGGCCTGTCGATGCGCGATGCCATGGTGGCGGACCTGGTGCGCGCCGCCGATTGTTCGGTTTCCGCGGCGGTCTGCGAACCGGGGAACACCCTGCCTGCAGGAGCCGTGCCACTGCGGCCCCACGCCAACGAATCGGCTTTCGACTTCGTCGCGCGGCAGAGCGCGCTGCACGACCTGGTGTGGCTCGTGGCGCCCGAGACGGACGGCCTGCTCGCGCGCTTCCAGCGCACGGTGGGCGATGCGCGCTGGCTCGGCTGCAGTGCCGAGGCCATCGAGCTCACGGCCGGCAAGAAGGCCACGCTCGCGCACCTGGCCGCCCACGCCGTGCAGACGCCGCTGGCCTTTGCCGATGCGCCCGACATCGCGCGCTGGGTGGTCAAGCCCGACGATGGCGCCGGCGGCGTGGCCACCCATGTGCACGCCCGCCACGCCGACGCGCTCGACGACCAGGCCACGCGCACGCAGGCCGGCGCCACCTTGACGCTCGAGCCCTGGATCGAGGGCGAAGCCCTGAGCCTCTCGCTGCTGTGCACGGAGCAGAATGCCGAAATGCTGAGCATCAACCGCCAATGCATTTCGATCGATGCGCACGGCAGGCTGTCTTTCGATGGCGTGAACGTCGATGCGGTGGGCCGCGGCGACCCGCGCCGGCATGACCTGGCCGCGCTCGCCATGCAGGTGGCACGCGCCATCCCCGGGCTGCGCGGCTTCGCGGGCATCGACCTGGTCTGGCATCCGCAGCACGGGCCAGTCGTGATCGAAGTCAATCCGCGCGTCACCTGCGCCTATGTCGGGCTCTCGGCGGCGCTGGGCCGCAACCTCGCGGCGGAGCTGCTGGCGGACCGCCTGCACGGCGGCGGCACTCATCAAGAACGGGAACTTGCGCGTGCCGTCGCCTGAACGCACCACCATCGGCTGGGACATCGGCGGCGCCCATGTCAAGGCCTGCCTGCTGCAAGGCGGCGAGGTGGTCGACGTGGCGCAGTGGGGCTGTCCGCTCTGGCAGGGCCTCGACCATCTGGCGCGTGCGCTGCAGGCCGCGGGCACGCGCTGGCCCGTGCTTGCGTCCGCGCAGCATGCCGTCACCATGACGGGCGAGATGGTCGACCTGTTTCCCGACCGCGAAGCCGGCGTGCGCGGCATCGCCGCGGCACTGGCGGCCGCGCTGCCCACGCGGCCGGGCGCGCTGCATTTCTTTGCCGGCGATGCGGGCTGGTGCACGGCGGCCGATGTCGCGCGGCACTGGGAGCACATCGCCTCGGCCAACTGGCTCGCGACCGCTCGGCATGCCGCGCTCGTGTTCCCCGAAGGCGTGCTGGTCGACATCGGCAGCACCACCACCGACCTGATCGCCTTCGGCAACCAGCGCGTGCTGACCACCAGCCGCACCGACGCCGAACGCCTGGTGACCGGCGAGCTCGCCTACCACGGCGTGGTGCGCACGCCGGTGTGCGCGTTGACCCAGCGCATCGAATGGCGCGGCCAGGCAAGGCATGTGATGAACGAGTTCTTCGCGACCACGGCCGACGTCTATCGCCTGTGCGGCGAGCTCGACCCGGCGCACGACCTGCACCCCAGCGCCGACAACGCAGCCAAGAGCCTGCCGGCCACGCGCCAGCGCCTTGCGCGCATGGTGGGGCTGGACGAGCGCGATGCATCCGCTGAAGAATGGCTGGAGCTCGCACGTGCCTGGCGCGCGGCGCAGGTCGAGGCCATCGATGCGCAGTTGCGCCGCGTGCTGGCGGCGCATGCGCTCTCGCGCGATGCCATGGTGGTGAGCGCAGGATGCGGCGCCTTCCTGGTGCCCGGCCTGGCCGCCGTCGCTGCGGCGGGCGAAGCTTCGCAAGCCGTGCCGCGCCGCTTTGCCGCCTATGGCAGTGAGGTGGCAAACGTCGCCCGCCATGCGCCCGCGGGCACCGCCGGCTGGGCGCAGGTGTGCGCACCGAGCGTGGCGGTGGCCGCGCTGTTCGAAAGGGAGCACGACTGATGTGGGTGGTCAAGATTGGCGGCAGCCTCTGTGCCGACCCGGTGCTGCCGCAGTGGCTCGATCTGCTCACGCAGATCGGCGGCGGCCGCGTCACGGTGGTCTGCGGCGGCGGCACCTTTGCAGACGAAGTGCGGCGCGTGCAGGCGCACTGGCAGTTCAACGACCTGGCCGCCCACAACATGGCGGTGCTCGCCATGGCGCAGACGGCCTACCAGCTGCATGCGCTGAACCCGGCGCTGCAGCTGGCCGCGCGCAAGACCGAAATCCCCGAGCTGCTGCGGCGCGGAAAAACCGCGCTGTGGCTGCCGCTCGAACTGCGGCGCGACAAGCCGGACGGCCGCACCAGCTGGGACGCCACGTCCGACACCATCGCGCTCGACCTCGCCAAGCATCTCAATGCCGAGCAGCTGGTGCTGGTGAAGTCGTGCACCATCGATCCGCAGATGACGCTCAATGAGCTCGGCGATGCCGGCGTGGTCGACCAGCAGTTTGCCGAACGCTCCGGCGATGCGGCGTTTCCGATCACCCTGCTCCACAAGAACCAGCTCGCGACCATGCGTGCGCTGCTGCTGGGCGAGGCGACCTTCGCCCCGCGCTGAGCGGGCCTTGCGCCGGCTCACAAAAAAAGTTCAGACCGCTACAGGCTCCACCGCCTCGCCGTGCAGCAGCGCGGCCAGTGCCGCAAGCCGCTCCGGGCTCAGGGCCGCCTTGCGGTCGCCCACGCAAACGGCGCTGCGAAACCCCGCGAAATCCGGCGCCAACGATTGCAGCAGCGGAACATGCGCCGTGCGCAGCGCGCCCGCCACGCCAGCCATTTGCCCCGCGGCGCGCACCTGGGCGAGGAAGGCACGCAGATCGGCCATCGGCACGGCATCGAACAGGCTGCCGGCCTCTTTGTCGGCGGTGTCGACCATGAGCCCGGGAAAGCCGAGCGTGCAGGCATGCGCGGTCAGCGCGGCATCGAGCCCGTGGTCGCCGATGAAGACCGGCACCACCGGCCAGTGGCAGGCCGCGAGCGCATCCAGCACCGCCAAGGCCTCGGGCCCACGCTCGATGCCGACCTTCACGTAGTCGACGCCGCAGGCACCCACCGCATCCACCTGCGCGAGGATCGCGTCCAGCGCATGCATCGGCAGGTCGCCGATCGTCGCGCTCACGGGCAGGCCGATGCCGTGCCGGCGCAGCGCACTCACGATGGCGCCGATGGTTGCCACCGGCAGGCCGCCCAGCGCGCCTTCGTTGGGCTCCTTCAGGTCGATGAAGTCGGCGCCGCCGCGGGCAGCGAGCAGGGCCTCCTCCACGCTGCGTACGCTCACCAGCATCCGCATCGTCATGATGTGCGCTCCCGGTCGGCGGCGCGGTGCTGCGCGACCGCGGCGCGCAGCCACTCCCAGGCCTCGCGTTCCTCGGGGCCGGCGGTCTTGTCGATCGCGATCTGCAGGTAGGTCATTTCGGTTTCCACTTTCTCGGGGGGGAGCATGTGCAGCCGGCTGACCAGCACTGCCCCTTCGATCACCGCGGCCTGCGCGCGGTTGAAGCCGGCAAACGGCGCATGCGTGGCCTCGTGCACGGCCACCATGCGCAGCACCGGCCGCTGCACGTCGTCGCGCTGCTCGGCCAGTTCGAGTTCGACGTGGCGCAGTGCAGAAGCGAGCCGCACGCCTTCGATGCGCTCGGCCGGCAACGTGGGCCACAGCTTGCGGCCCGTCACGCAGCCCGCGAACACGCGGGTGTCGCAGACGATGTTGAGCACCGCATGGCCGGTGGCCACGATGTTGTCATGCGTGGTCGAGGGCTTGAACGGCATCAGCAGGATGCCGCCCTCCTGGTAGCGGATGCCCATCGGCGCCACGTGCGGCTTGCCGCCGGGGGCCGCGGTGGTCACCACGGCTTCGAAGATCTGGTCGTTCATGAGGGGGATGGCGCGGTGGTGGTGCTGCTGCTGGTGGCATCGGCCTCGGCCGCGCTGTTCTTCTTCGATGTCTTCATGGTAGTTCCCGGCGCGCACCAGCGCGCGAGATCTTCGGTGGCGCGCGGCGCGGCGCAGCCCCAGTCGAGCGGCTGGTCCTGCACGTAGCGCTTGCCGAGCTGCCAGGCGATCTCGGCGCGCGCCAGCTCCACGCCCATGTAGAACGCATGGTCGGCATCGTCCTGCAGCTGGAGCTGCGGCCAGAGTTCGAAGGCGCCCTGCGCGAGCCGCATGCCGTCGCGGTTGTACACGTGCAGGCCGAGCGGCGAAATCTGCACGCGAAAGTTGGGGTCGCGCACCTGCGAGGCGATCTCGCCGATCTCCTCGGGCGTGTCGGGGAACGGATGCTTGGCGTGCACCGTCATCAGCGCATCGCTCATGCCCTTGGGCAAGGTGGCGTTGCGCGCCGCGGCATGCATGATGCGGCGCGCCCAGTCGGCCTCGCTCACCGCGCGGCGCGCATGCTGGCTCACCTGCGTGGTCAGCACCGCCGCCACGTTCAGCTCGGCGGCAATGCCGAACAGCACCGCGTTGATGCCGCTGGTGTCGGCCTCGGTGAGCTCGGTGAGGTTGCCCACGCCGAGCATGATCGGCGCATCGGGGAAGCGCTCGCGCAGCCGGTGGTAGCGCACGATGGAGGCGGTCAGGCCGAAGGGTATCGGGTCGAGGATCGAATCGGCCAGGAAGGCACGGCCGCGCCGCTGCATCTGCTCGACGGCTTCGTACAGCGACGCTTCGTCGGCCGGAACGCGCGGTATCAGCACCGGCGTGGCCGCGACCTCGTCGGCGATCCACAGCGTGTCGAGCGTGAGGCTCAGCAGGTAGTCGGCGCCGGCCTTTCCGCCGAGCAGCAGCTCCTGTGTGTCGCTCGAATCGACGCTGACCTGGAAGCCCGCGGCCTTCAGCGCCTGCACGCTCTCGGCCAGGTGGTCGAAGCGCGTCTCGGGCAGGCAGCCCAGGTCGATGACATTGGCACCGTCGGCCGCGAGCTGCTGCGCGCGCTCGACGATCTGCGCCACCGACAGCCGCGGCGCGTCGACGATCTCGGCAAAGATCGCGACCTCGTAGTCGTCCAGGTCGACCGCGCGCGCGCTGCGGTTGAAGTGGCGCGGCAGGTCTTTCAGCTCCTGCGGGCCGCGCTCCACCGGAACGCCGAAGTGAAGGCTCAGCGCCTCGACGTCGCCGCGGCAGCGGCCCGGCACCATGATGCGGTCGGCGCGGCGTGGCGCGGCGCCCTCGCCTTCGCCCTCGCTGAACACCGGGGCCGCGACGCGGCGGCGGATCATGTCGGCCGTCATCAGCGCCGCCACCTGCAGGCCGATCTCGCGCACTTCCCATGTGAACGGTGCCGCCTCGATCCCGGCCAGCACCCGCGTGAGGCTGGCTTGGGCGAGGCGCCCGGTCAGGAAGACGATGTGTTCCATGCGAGAGAAAGTTCCTTCAGGCGCGTGTCGAGCGCGGTCTCCAATTGGGCCGGTGAACAGACCACCTGGCAAAAGTCGATGCCGCGCAGCCGCTCCACGTTGTCCAGTTCGATGCGCCGCGGGCGCAGCGTGACCCAGTCATGCGGCGACTTGGTCACCACCACCGGTTCCGTATCGCATGCAAACACGATGCCAGGAATGCCGAGCTTGCCGGCCTGCGCAAACATGTTCGTCGGCAGCGAGTCGCTGATGCCGAATGCGCACTTGGCCACCGTATTGCTGGTGGCCGGCGCCACCACCACCGTGTGATAGACATCGTCGTAGAGCATGCCCACCGGCACGCCGCTGGCCGTCTTGTCGCGGAACACGCGAAAACGCGGCCTGAGCGCCTCGATCTGCAGCTTGTAGATCGGCAGCACCTCTTCAGCTGCGGCCGAGAGGAACAGGTCGACCGAAGGCAGCCGCGCCGCAATGGCGAGCGATTCCTCGAGGAAATGGCCCGAACCCGTGACGCACCAGGCCAGCCGCGAGCGCGGCGGCGATGCCGGCAGCGGCGCTTCGCCGTCTTCGGCCGCCAGCGCGGCGCCGCGTGGATCGATCTTGCCCGTGCCCGCCGGCTCCCCGT
This sequence comes from Variovorax paradoxus NBRC 15149, assembly GCF_001591365.1. Classification (GTDB taxonomy): domain Bacteria; phylum Pseudomonadota; class Gammaproteobacteria; order Burkholderiales; family Burkholderiaceae_C; genus Variovorax; species Variovorax paradoxus. The sequence continues at coordinate 493,916 of NZ_BCUT01000007.1, read as the reverse complement.
TCGTCATGTCTGCGAGCCCTCAGGCTCAATCGGGTGGAGAGATCTCGATGTGAAGCTTGTGGAGTTTTCGGTACAGGGTGTTGCGGCTGACATCGAGCGCCTTGGCGACGTTGCTCACGTTCCAGCGATGCTGCTCGAGCATCTGCAGCAGCACCTGCCGCTCGTTGGCCTGGATCGGGTTGAGTTGCTTGATGGCCGGTGCCGCATCGGACGGCGCCGCGTCCGCGGCCGCATCGGACGGTTCGGACACTGCCGCATGGGCCAGCGCGGGCAATGGCGAAGGTGCCGTGCGCACGGCCAGCGAAGGCAGGTGCTCCCGCGTGATGGTCTTGCCGTCGGCCAGCGCGGCGGCGCTGCGCAGCACGTGGCGCAGCTGCCGCAGGTTGCCGGGCCATGAATAGGCCATGAGCAGGCGCTCGGCCTCTTCGCCGAGCCGGCTGTCGTTGCCGCCTTCGTCCTTGAGCACGTCGTGGATCAGGTCGCGCTTGTCGCTGCGGTCGCGCAGCGCGGGCAGGTCGAGTTCGATGCCGGCCAGGCGGTAGTAGAGGTCTTCGCGGAAGCGGCCTTCGCGCACCAGGCTCGGCAGGTGCTGGTGGCTCGCGCTCACGAGCTGGAAGTCCACCGGATGGGTGTCCTCGGTGCCCAGCGGCGTGACCTGGCGCTCGTCGAGCACGCGCAGCAGCCGGGCCTGCAGCTCCAGCGGCATGTCGGCGATTTCGTCGAGGAACAGCGTGCCGCCATCGGCCTGCAGGATCTTGCCGCGCCGCCCGCTGCGCTGCGCACCGGTGAAGGCGCCGGCCTTGTAGCCGAAGAGCTCGGATTCGATCAGCGTCTCGGGCAGGCTCGCGCAATTGACCGCGACGAAGGCGCCCTCGGCATGCGGGCTGCTCTCGTGGATCGCGCGCGCGAACACTTCCTTGCCCGAACCGGTTTCGCCGCACAGCAGCACCGGGGTCCGGCGCGCGACCACGCGCCGCGCGGTGTCCAGATGGGCCACGAGCCGCGCGTCCTTGAAGGTGCGAACGCTCGGCGCACGCGCGGCCGCCGGCCGCAGCGGCGCACGGAAAGCGTCGGCGCCCGTCTCGGCCACCATCGATGCCGTGCCTGCCGCGCCGGCCACGCGCGCACGCGCCGGCGTGGCGGCGTCCGAAGCCGGCCGCCGCGCCACCGCGAAGAAACGCAGCGCCGCATTGGCGCGGTAGGCCACCACCGGATGGAATGAAGAAGAAAGGCTGCGCTGGACGATGTCCTCGAGCGAGGTCTGGAACAGATCGTCGATGCGCTGCGTGCGGATTTCGTCCATTGACTGCAGGCCGAGCTGGAACAAGGCGCTGCGGTTGGCCGCAAGAATGCGCCCGTCGTCGCCGACCGCGAGCTTGCCTTCATGCAGCGTGTAGACGAATTCGGGCCGGCTGTGGAAGTGCAGCGGATGCGCATTCGAGAAGCGCTTGTCGATGAGCCGGTTCTCGATCATGCGCGCCGTCATGCCCAAGAGCACCAGCACGTGCTGCTGCATGAGGCTGGAGCGGCTGGTCACGTCGAGCACGGCGATGATCTCGCCGGACGGATCGAACACCGGCACCGCCGAACACGTGAGCTGCGTGAAGTGGCTGAAGAAATGCTCTTCGCGCCGCACGGAGATCGGATGCGCCGCGGCCAGGCAGGTGCCCATGCCATTGGTGCCGGCCTCGGCCTCGCCCCACATGCCGCCGGCGCGCAGGCCCATGGGCTCCGCTTCGGCGGCGAACTCCGGCGAGGACACCATGTGCACGATCACGCCGTCGGTATCGGTCAGCACCACGGCGGATTCGGCATCCGCGAGCTGCTGGTAGAGCGTGGTCATCTCGTAGCGCGCGCACTCGATGACGTCGGCATGCTGGTTGCGCCGGCTCTGCAGCGCCGACGATGCAATGACCACCGGTTCGCGCGGGCGGCCGGGATCGAGCTGGTACTGGTTCAGGCAGCGGCTCCAGGAGCGCGTGACCAGGTCATTGCCCTCTTCATGAAAGCCCCGCCTCACCACGTCGAGCACACGGTCAGCGTGTCGATCGCCTTGCCTCAGCGTCAATGTCATTGGAGTTCTCCGGCGCGTTCCATCGTGTCTCCTTGTTCGGCCCATTGTTGTGCCTGCCGGCTTGCCGCGCACCCGGTGAAACACCAAGCACTGGCAATGCCGGAGCGGGTCCGGTCTCTGGCCTGCATTTTGCGTTGACGAATCTCGCTGGGGTGGGCTTGCATGCCGCCAGACACACTTTCAAACACATTCGATCACTGGAGACACCACTTGAACACCAGCCCGCGTCCTTCCGTCGCCCGCCTTTCTTCTTCGAATGCCTCGCCTGCCTCGAACGCATCGCCCGACGCGGCCGAGGCAGCCGCGCCCATGGACCTGATCTTCATCGAGGGCTTCAGCGGCCAGACGGTGATCGGCATCCACGACTCCGAGCTGCATCATCCGCAGCCCCTCTTGATCGATGTGCACGCCGGCGTACCCCGCGCGCGCGCGTGCGACACCGACCGCATCGGCGACACCATCGACTACGGCATGGTGCGCGAGCGGCTGGTGCGGCTCATGGCCGAGCACCGGCTGCAACTGCTCGAGGCCTTTGCAGAGGCCATTGCCGACATCCTCATCGACGAATTCGGTGCCAGCTGGGTCCGCGTGAAGGTCGTGAAGCCGCGCAAGTTCGACGATGTGCAGGCGGTGGGGGTGCAGATCGACCGCCACGCGCCCACGCATCGCGCCTCGAAGCTGGGGCACGGCGCGACCGTGCTGAACTTTCTTGCGAGCGGCATGGTGCCCGCCAAGCACTGAACCTCCGAAGATAAAAAAGCCGACGCGTGAACCGCGTCGGCTTTTGTTCTTGCGGCTCAGAGGCTCAAAGATGGGCTGCGAACGGGTGTGCCGTCGTGCCCTTCTTGTCGACCACTTCCGCGGCGGTCGGCGAGCCGGCCACGGCGCGCTGGATGGCTTCGCGGGTGGCCTGGTAGTTGTAGTCCTGGATCTTCTTGTCGTCGTCGGCAAGCCAGTGGATGAACACGCCGACGCAGATGAACAGGTTGTCCGCCTCCGCCATGGGGATGGTGCCATCCTCGACGCTGTCGGCCACCGCCAGCGCCACGGCGCGCTGCGCCGGCCCGAACATCTGCACCGCCTGCTTGGCGCCCTTGATGGTCACTTTGTTGAACATCACGGTGGCCGGCTTGGTCAGCAGGTTGGGAGCCACGACTGCGAGCAGCGAAGTGAAGCCGTCCTTGTTGTTCGTCAACGCGTTCGCGAAGGCGGTCTCGGCAGCGCTGCCGCGCGGTCCGATGATCAGGTCGATATGGGCTACTTCGTTGCCGTCGCCAACGAGCGATTCGCCCACCATCAGTCGATCGATTTTTGCCATGGTTTCGAGTCTCCTCTCAGAGGTCCAAGGTGTTTAGGGTCAATACGACACCGGTCAGGAAGACCAGCGCAAAGCCATGGGTATCACGATCCGTGCCATCCATTGGCTGCCTCGCGCGCGGGCGCCGCGCACGAGCGGATCCAGCCCGAAAGCAGCAGCGCCGCCACGGTGAAATCGGCGCTGGTCCCGGGGTTGACGCCTGCGGCCTTGAGGGAAAAGTCCCAAGCGGCGAAGCCGGGGTCGGCGTCGAGCGCCACGCCCGCGCCGGCACGCTCCTGCCAGGCCTGCGCCGCCGTCATGACAGTCTGTGCCACGCGCTCGCCGTGTTTTCGAACAATGTGTGAATCAGGAAAGGCGCTCAGACAGGCCAGGTAAAGCCGTTGGACGAAAGCCACAGTGACGGTATCGGGCGGTGCACCGGCATCGGCCGGCGCCTCGCCCCAGCCCGCCGGTTGCATCGGTTGCTGGAACGCCAGCGCGAACAAGTCCGCGAACCCGTCGCGGTACTGGCGCGCGATGAGGTCACGGTCGGCGGCAAGCGCCATGGCGGCACGCAGGTCGACGCTGGGCGCATCGCGCACGTCCTCGGCCGGCGCGGTGCCCAGGCCTCCGGGATGCGCCTGCGCAATCGCGCGGTAGGCGGCGCGCGCATCGTCGATGTCGAGCGCGGCCAGCACCGACGCCACGGCCGCGCGCAAGGCCGCGGGGGTTGCGGCCTGCGGGTGCTGCTCCACCGCGAGCGCGATGGGCGCGCACAGCAGCAGGATGCCGAGGTTGGTGTTGCACCCCGCCACCGCCCAGGTGGCCGCCACGGCCGCCTCGATGCGCGCGCCGACGCGCAAGCCGGGCTCGAACAGCGCACCGGCCGCGGCCTCGGCGCTGGCAATGAACATCGAGGCCTGCATGCCGTGGCCTGGCGAAGCCTGGCTCACGTTGCCTGGCTTGCGCACGGCCACGTCGAGCCAGCAGGCGCGCAGGAAGCAGGCCCGTGCACGCTCGATGGCCGCCTGCCGCGCGTTCGTCGTCATCATCAGGCGCGGCGCTCCGGCGGCGGCAGGTTCTGCTGCACGAGGCGGCGCGCCTGCGCGAGCTTGCGGTCGAGCAGGTCGTCGACGATGGCGCGCGCAATGTTGAAGCCCGTCACGCGCTGCAGCCCCTGCCAGGCGGCCACGCCATTGACCTCGAGCACCTGGATCTTCGGCCCGCTGGCCGCCGCGATGAGGTCCACGCCCGCGTAGTCCATGTCGAGCGCCTGCGCCGCGCCTTCGGCCAGTTGCGCGAGCGCGGGCTCCAGCACGGCCGGCTCGCAGCGCGCGCCCTGGGCCACGTTGTGGATCCAGTGCATGCTGACGCGCCGCATCGCGGTGACGGCGCGTCCGCCCACCACCATCACGCGCCAGTCGAAGCCCGGCGAAGCCATGGGCGGCACGAAGCGCTGCAGATAGGCCAGACCCGCGTAGCGCGCATCGATGTCGGGCATCGGATGATGGACGCCGTCGACCTCGCCCACCAGCTGGAGGTTCTTGCCCTGCGAACCGAACAAAGGCTTGAGCACCAGCGCGTGGCCCGCGGCCATCTCGCGCATGGCGATGCGCCGCGCCTGGGCCGCCGACTCGGTGGCCCAGGTGGCAGGCGCGGGAATGCGCGCGGCATGCAGCAGCAGGCTGGTCATCGACTTGTCGACCGTGCGCTCGATGGCGCGCGCGTCGTTGTAGACCGGCACGCCGAGTTCGCGCAGCGCATGCAGCACGCCCAGCCGCTTGGTGACCTGCTCGAAGCTTCCGCCGGCGATGCCGCGCACCAGCACCGCATCGGGCAGCTCGCGGCCGTAGCCGGGAATGACCAGGCCATGCCATGCGGCAGTGGTGTCGATGTTGCAGTCGGCCAGGTCGACGCAGCGCCCCACCGCGCCGCGTGCGCGCAGCGCGGCCTGCAGCTGGCGCGTGTGCCAGCCGATCTCGTCCGTCATGATCACCACACGCATGGTCAGGCCTCCTGCAGCCACAGGCGCTGCAGCAGCGCCATGTCGGTCGCGCCGCCGTGCCAGGTGTTGCCGCTGTCGATGTTGCTGACCCACACCTCGGCCGGCGCGAACAAGGCGCCATCGATCTTGTAGAAGTCGTACTCGACCTCCTTGAAGATCTCGGCGAACGAGCGCCCGTGGTCGCGCGAATTGCGCGAGGGCAGCGCACGGGCCAGCTCGCGTGCCGCGGTGTCGTCGCCGCGGACCGTCAGGTGCACGCGGCCGCCGTAGAGGATGGCGTCGTTGGTGCGGCCCATGGCCTCGACGCCATCGGCGCTCGGCGACGGCAGCGGCGCGGTGCCGGCGCCCTCGACGATGTTGGCGAGCGCAAAGCCCAGCTCGTGCGCCTTGTGCAGCGCCACCTCGAGCACGCGCGCCACCACCTGCGTGGTGCCTGCGAGGCTGGTGGTGGGCGTGAGGATCAGGGTCAGCGCTTCGGCAGCCAGGCCGCAATCGCGCAGCAGCTTGTCGATCACGATCTTCGGCGGCGCGCGATCGACTTCCAGCACCAGCACGCCGCAGGGTGCATGGTCGCGGTAGCCCAGTTCGGCAAAGAGTTTTTCCTTGACCGCCAGCGCGCGCGCCGGCCCCGAGCCGAGCGAGAAGAACTTCTTGCCGCCGGTCTCTTCCTTGGTGGCCGAGAGGCTCCAGCCGGCGTACTGGCTGCCAAGGCAGGCCAGCACCGGCTGCGAACTGCGCACGTCGAGCCACGTGGGCCAGCCCTCGGCGGCGGCGCCGCTGCGCAGGTTCACATGCCCCAGCCCACCCATGCAGATCCCGCCGATCTGCAGGCCGGCCGCCACGCTGCCGCGCGCCTCGATGCCGGCATCGACGATGCGCGCGCCGCTCTCGTCGCGGCGCACTTGCAGCCCGAGCGCATCGGCATCGGCCAGCAGGCGCTCGACCAGCGGACGGGCCAGCAGGTTGACGCTCAGGCCCGACGCGGCCGCGGGCGGGGAAGTGTTGCTCATGCCTTGGTCTCCAGTGATTGCAGCAGCCGCTCGCGGCCTTCGTTCAGTCGGGTGCGCACCTGCTGCGCGCTGCTTCCGCTCGCGGTCAGGGTGCACACGGGGTCGTCGATGTCGAAGCGCTGGCCGGCTTCGGGCAGGTCGTGGATGCCGGGCCATGCAGCCAGGCGCTGCGCCGCAGCCGCGTCGAGCTGCAGCGGCTGCCGTGCGAAGACGATCTCGATGCCTTCGACCTCTTGCGCAGCCGATGGCACCGGCGGCGGCAGCTCGCCATGCAGGCAGGCACGCAGATGCGCCTGCATCACGCCCGGTGAACCGGCGCGCGCCTTATAGAGGCTCATGCTGGCCGGTGGCCTCGGATTGACCTCCAGCACGCCGATGGCGTCGCCGTCGCGCATGAAGTCGAGGCTGCACAGGCCGCGCAGTTCGAACTCCACGGCCAGAGCGCGCGCAATGGCCGTCACGCGGCGCGCGATGTCCTCTGCCACGGGCACCGGCCCGACGGCACCGCAGAACACGAAGGGCCGCGTGCCGAAGCGGCGCACGGTCTGCTCGTTGAAGCCGAGCACATGCACATCGCGGCCATTGGCGATGAAAGTGGCCGACATCGGCAGCCCGGCCATTTCGCGCTGGAAGTAGTGGTGCGAAGACGGCGGCTCGTCGATCGACCACGGCGCATGGCGCACATGCCAGCCGCCGCAGCCGTGCGCGTCTTTCATGAGCCATCCCGCGGGGTCCTCGGGCGGCTGCAGCAGCACTTGCGGAAATGGGATGACCTGCGCAGCAAGAAAGCCGAAGAAGGCCGCCGGATCGCGCAGGCGGCGCACGGCCGCGGGCGCGGTGCCGATCAGCGGCAGCACGGCCGCGCCCTCTTCCAGCAGATCGGGCTCGCCCTCGAAGCCGCTGCCTGCAATCCAGCCCTGCACCGGTTCGCTGTCCTTTGCGAGCGTGCGCAGCGCAGCCACCACGCTGGCCGCATCGATCTGCAAACTGCCGGGTGCGCCAATCGGCAGCCAGCGCGAAGCCGCGCGGCGCGTGTCGACATCGCCGAACAGATCGAGCGCAATCACCTTGAAGCCCTCGCTGGCCGCCGCCTCGGCCATGGCACGCGCGGAGATGGCGGCAACGGCGATCGTCTGCATGGTGCCCGCGGGCTTCAAGCCGTCTTTCCGGCCTGCTCGACCAGGAACGCGCGGGCCACCGCAAAGGCTTCGGGAAAGCTCAGCACCTGCGCTTTTTCGGCCTCGCACATCTGCACCAGCAGCCGATGCTGTGTCTGGTACTTGACGTTGCCCACCGCCAGCGCGCCGATGGCCACGGCCTGCGTGCCGGCCAATGGCTTGGCATCGTCCATCACGCCGACGCCGGCAATGCCTTCGGGCGGCACGGCATTCACGTCGGCCGCCACCTTGAGCCGCGTCGCGGCGCCGAGTGCCTCGCGGGAGACCACCTGCACGCCCGCGGCCGCGCAGGCCAGCAGCACGTCGGCATCGGCGATGGAGCGGCGCACGGCGTCGGGGTCGCCGCCCGAGAGGCCGTGCAGCTTCACGCCGAAGCGCTGCCCGGTTTCGTCGGCCGCTTCCTGCGCCGCGTCGATGCCGTTGCGGCTGGACAGGTACACCTCGGCACCGGCCCCTGCCGCGATCACGCCCGCCACGCGGCCCACCGGCCCCGTGCCGCCGAGGATCACCACGCGCTGGCCTTCCAGGCCCTGCCCATGGTGGCGCTTGAGCGCGGCCTCGACGCAGGCCACCATGGCCGCGGCCGTGGTGTAGGCACCGCTCGGGTCGGCCATTGCCGAGACGACGAAGGGCTTGACCATCGAGGTTCGCGCGCGCTCGAGCATGTCGGCCGCCAGCTGCGCATCGCGCCCGCCGATGAAGATGCCGGTGCGCGCCACGCCCTTCGGTCCGCGCGAGAAGATGGTGTCCTGCGTCAGCCCGGTGATGCGGTCCAGGCCCACTTCGCAGTACGGCACGATGATCTGGTAGCCGGCGTCCGCTGCCATGTTGATGTCGAACGGGCTCATCTGTTGGCCGGGGGTGAACATGTGGAGGATGCGGGGACGTTCCATGAGGGCCTGCGTTGGTTGATGTTGATGTGTGGAAGGTTGAGGGCGGGTGCTCTGCGGATTCAGCGGTTGCGCGATTCGGCGGCACGGCCGCGCACCACCGCCCCGCGGTTGCGGCCCGAGACGATGCGCAGCTCCAGCCGCGGGTCGAGCTGCCCGGAGGCACGTGCCGCATCGACCAGCATCTCGGCCCGCACGTGCGAAGGCACGATCGCAAAACTGGTGGGGCCCCACGAGCTCTGGCCGATGGCCGCGTCGTGCCCGCGGCTCGCATCCGCGAACCAGTGCATCAGCCGGCCGACCGCCGCGCTCGTGTAGATGCCACCCTGCGCCGGCGCGAAGTGCTCGCCGAGCAGCTGCTGCATGCGGTTGATGCCCGCGGCAAACGGCGCGAACTCCGCGCGCGCGGCGCCGGGCAGCACCCGCATCAGCACCTGGTGGCAGATCTCGGCCGCGGCCGTTTGCGGCAGGGGCGGCAAGGCCGCAATGGCTTTCTTCTCCGCGCCGCCCGACAGGCCCTTGTGCGTGGGGTCCTGGACCACGATGACGCGCCATTCCTCCGGAAACTCGATGCGCGACAGCAGCGGTGCGGGCAGCCCGTCGGCGCCCGGGCCGCCATCGAGCAGCAGGCCGCCGCTGTCGAAACCCGCAATGCCGATCCCGGAGCGCAGGCCGCGCCCGAGCCAGTGCGCCAGCGTGCCCGTGTCCAGATCGAGCCCATGCCATTCGGCAAAGGCCCGCCCGATCGCCGACGCCAGCTGCGTGCCCGAGCCGAAGCCCGCATGCGGCGGCAGCGCATGGCGCAGCCGCAGCGACAGCGGCGCGTGGCGGCCGCTGCGCTGCTTCAACACCGCCAGATAGTCCGCCGCGCGGGCCAGCTCCGCCCCGCCGGCCGGCGTGTCGGCCGATAGCTGGTCCGATGACGCGGACGCCGACAGTTCGAGGTCGGTGGTGAAGCCGTCGATCACGAGCCCCAGGCTGCCGAACGCGCGTCCCAGCGAACCCGAGGGGTCCAGAAAGCCCAGGTGCAGGCGCCCGGGCGCGCTCACGCTCACGGTGCGAACGCCCTGGTCGAGCCTGGAAGCAATGGCGAGATCGGCGGAGATCATGGGCGGCGGTGTGCGATGAGGCGAGGTCATGGACTCGCTTGTCATAGCAAGGGCCGTTCCGTCCATGCGCCCAGAGGGGACACCGGGGCCAGGGCGCGTTCAGGAGGCTGGCGATGTCCCAGGAGCGGGACAATGTGTCACGGCGCGCGGGGGCCGCTGCAGGGGGCGGCTGCTGCGGTTGCAGCGCCCAAATGAAAAACGCCCCGTGAGGGGCGTTTTTGTTTGCTATCTGGCGGAACCGGAGGGATTCGAACCCTCGATGAGGCTCTACACCCCATACTCCCTTAGCAGGGGAGCACCTTCGGCCACTCGGTCACAGTTCCTGAAAGAAGCCGAGATTATGCCACCATCAGGCGGCCGGTTGGTCCAGGTCGAAGGCTTTGTGCAGCGCGCGCACGGCCAATTCCATGTATTTTTCGTCGATCACGACCGAGGTCTTGATCTCGCTGGTGGAAATCATCTGGATGTTGATGCCCTCTTCGCTCAGCACGCGGAACATCTTGCTGGCAACACCCACGTGGCTGCGCATGCCGATGCCCACGATGCTGACCTTGCAGATCTTGGTGTCGCCCACGATCTCGGTCGCGCCCAGCGAGGGCATGACCTTCGACTGCAGCAGGTCGACCGTCTTCGCATATTCGTTGCGGTGCACCGTGAAGCTGAAGTCGGTCCGGCCGTCCTTGCTGAGGTTCTGGATGATCACGTCGACTTCGATGTTGGCGTCTGCCACGGCACCGAGGATGTGATACGCGATGCCCGGCTTGTCGGGCACGCCGAGCACCGAGATCTTGGCTTCGTCGCGGTTGAAAGCGATGCCGGATACGACGGCTTGTTCCATGTTTTCGTCTTCCTCGAAAGTGATCAGCGTGCCTGACTTGGCCTCTTCATTGATGTCGATGTCCCACGGCGTGAAGCTCGAGAGCACACGCAGCGGCACCTTGTACTTGCCGGCGAATTCCACCGAGCGGATCTGCAGCACCTTGGAGCCCAGGCTCGCCATCTCGAGCATCTCTTCGAAGCTCACGGTCGAGAGGCGGCGCGCATCGGGCTCCACGCGCGGATCGGTGGTGTAGACGCCGTCGACGTCGGTGTAGATCAGGCACTCGTGCGCCTTCATCGCGGCCGCAATGGCCACGGCCGAGGTGTCGCTGCCGCCGCGGCCCAGCGTGGTGATGTTGCCTTCGTCGTCCACGCCCTGGAAGCCGGTGATGACCACCACCTTGCCGGCGTCCAGGTCGGCGCGCACGCGCTCGTCGTCGATGCTCTCGATGCGCGCCTTGGTGTAGGAGTTGTCGGTGCGCACCGACACCTGCCAGCCCGCGTAGCTCACGGCCTGCATGCCCTCGGCCTGCAGCGCAATGGCCAGCAGCGCAGACGACGCCTGCTCGCCGGTCGAGGCGAGCATGTCGAGTTCGCGCCCGTGGGCGTCGCTCGGTTTGCTCGGCGCCAGTTCCTTGGCCAGGCCGAGCAGGCGATTGGTCTCGCCGCTCATGGCACTCGGGACCACGATCATCTGGTGGCCGGCGCGCGCCCACTTGGCGACGCGCTTGGCGACATTCTTGATGCGCTCGGTCGAGCCCATCGACGTACCGCCGTATTTGTGAACGATCAATGCCATGGATGAATTCAGAGAAATGGGAAGGGCCGCCGCTGCACCTCCGAGTGCCAGCGCGGCGCCCTGCAAGCCGTCAGCGCGAAGCCTTGGGCGAGGGCCCGGAATTGTACCAATGCAGCAGGTCGCCCCTGCGCTGGGCGAATCCATTGGCCACCTTGAGGTGGATCCGGTGGCCGCGGGTGGTGCAGGCCCGGACCTGGTCCAGCAGCTGGTCGAGCTGCGCCGCGCTGGGCGCGCAGCCGTGCGCCTGCATCAGCCAGTGCCGCAGCACATTGGCCTGCCGCGCGCGTGAAAGCGCCTGCAGCGCGGCGATGCGGGGCGGGTTGCCCACCACGACCAGGTCCTGCGCCGCGAGTTCGCCCAGCAGTTCCTGCGCCTGCGCGGCATGGCCGATGCTGCGGGCGAAGGTGGCGCGGAACTGCGGGAAGGTCCGCGCGAGCGCGGGCAGCAGCACGGCGCGGATCCGGTTGCGGGTGTAGCGCTCGTCCTCGTTGGTCGGGTCTTCGATCCACGGCAGGTCGACGCTTTTGAGCCACGCGCGGATGTCGGCACCGGGCACCGCCAGCAGCGGGCGGTAGATGTCCAGCCCGTTGCGCCGCGCATGCGCGGGCATGGCCGCGAGGCCCGGCAGGCCGGCGCCCCTGGAGAGCGCCAGAAAAAGGGTTTCGACCTGGTCGTCCGCATGGTGCCCGAGGACTATCGATTCGATAGCGCCAAGCGCCGTATCCATGCGCGCCATGGCCGCAAAAGCGTCGTAGCGGGCGCGGCGCGCCGCATCTTCGGGGCTGTCGCCCTGGGCATGGCGCGCGTCCACGCGGTGCACCGCGAGCGGCACGCCGAGGCGTTCGCACACGGCCGCGCAATGGCGCTCGAAATCATCGGCCGCGGCCTGCAGGCCGTGGTGCACATGAAAGGCAACAACCTGTCCGGGCCAGGCCGAGGCGCAAGCGGCAAGCAGCGCCGTGGAATCCGCGCCGCCGCTGAAGCCCACCGCCAGCGGCAGATGCGCCGGCTCGAACGCGGCCATGGCGCGTTCGAAGGCTTCGTTCATGGAAGGAGCAGCGCGCTGGCTTGTTTATCTGCCGGTGTCGGCCTTGGTGTCGTTGAAGCGCCCGTAGCTCTGCAGGCGCTCGTAGCGGCGCTCGAGCAGTTCCTTCGGCTTCAGGTCGCTGACCTGGCGGAAGGCGTCGTTGAGCGCGCGCTTGAGGAAAGCGGCCATCTGGCGGTGGTCGCGGTGCGCCCCGCCGACCGGTTCGTTCACGATCTTGTCGACCAGGCCCAGCGCCTTCAGGCGGTGCGCCGTGATGCCGAGCGCATCGGCCGCTTCCTGCGCCTTGTCGCTGGTCTTCCAGAGAATGGAGGCGCAGCCTTCGGGGCTGATGACCGAGTAGATCGAATACTGCAGCATCACGAGCTGGTCGCCCACCGAGATGGCCAGCGCGCCGCCGGAGCCGCCTTCGCCGATGATGGTGACGATGATCGGCACCTCGAGCTGCGCCATCTCGTAGATGTTGCGGCCGATGGCCTCGGACTGGCCGCGCTCCTCGGCATCGATGCCCGGATAGGCGCCGGGCGTATCGACGAAGGTGAAGACCGGCAGCTTGAACTTCTCGGCCGTCTTCATGAGGCGCAGCGCCTTGCGGTAGCCCTCGGGCTTGCTCATGCCGAAGTTGCGCGCGGTGCGCTCCTTGGTGTCGCGCCCCTTCTGGTGGCCGAGCACCATGCAGGGCGTGCCGTTGAAGCGCGCCAGGCCGCCCACGATGGAGAGGTCGTCGGAAAAATGCCGGTCGCCGTGCAGTTCGACGAAGTCGGTGAAGATCTCGTTGACGTAGTCGAGCGTGTAGGGCCGCTCCGGATGCCGCGCGATCTTGGTGATCTGCCAGGGCGTCAGGTCGCTGTAGATGTCCTTGGTGAGCTGCTGGCTCTTCTTGCCGAGCTGGTCGATTTCCTCCGAGATGTCGACCGCCGATTCGGTCTGTACATAGCGCAGTTCTTCGATCTTTGTTTCGAGTTCAGCAATGGGCTGCTCGAAGTCGAGGAAGGTTCGTTTCGCCAACGTCTTCTCCTGTTGTTCAGTATGCGACCGGTACCGGGTCGAGCGATCGCCAAATATACCAAGTCGCAACGCTGCAATACGGGGCCCAGGCCACGGCGACGTCGCGGGCATCGCTGCGGCTCACGGGATCGCCCGAAAAATAGTTGACGCTGATGCCGTTGAGCAGGCCCAGGTCGTCGACCGGCAGCACGTTGGGCCGCATCAGGTGGAAGATGAGGAACATCTCGGCCGTCCAGCGGCCGATGCCGCGGATGGCCACGAGTTCATCGATGATGAGCTCGTCGGCCATGTCCTTCCAGGCGTCGACGTGCACCGCGCCCGAATCGAAATGAATGGCCAGGTCCACCAGGTACTCGATCTTGCGCGCCGACAGCCCTGCCGCGCGCATGTCGTCGACCTTGAGCTTGAGCACGTTGGCCGGCGTGAGCTTGCGCGGCAGCACCACGAACTTGTCCCACACGGTCTGCGCGGCCTTCACCGAAATCTGCTGGCCCACGATGCTGCGTGCGAGCGTTGTGAATGCGTCGCCGCGCGACTCGAGGCAGGCATCGCCGAACTTCGGGATCAGCCGCTTCATCACGCGGTCCTTCCTGGACAGGTGCTTGCAGGCCTCTTCCCAATAGTCCGGCGTGAAGATCTGGACCGCCGGGTTTTTCGAGGAAGCAGGCATGGGATTCGTGGTTCCGTTCACTGCGCTGCGGCCCAGGTTGTGCCGGTGGGCGAATCCTTGAGCACGATGCCCTGCGCCAGGAGGTCGTTGCGGATACGGTCGGCCTCGGCGAAGTTCTTGGCCGCCTTGGCGGCCGCGCGCGCATCGATCTGCGCCTGGATGGCGGACTCGGCTAGCGTGGTGCCCGCGCGCAGGAAGCGCTTCGGGTCGTCCTGCAGGATGTTCAGGCATCCGCCGAGCGCCTTCAGCAGCCCGGCCTGCGCGGGCGACTGCGTGCGGTTCACTTCGCCCGCCAGGTCGAACAGCACGGCCACGGCCTCGGGCGTTGCAAAGTCCTCGTCCATTGCGGCCTTGAAGCGCGCCGCATACGGATCGTTCCAGTCGATGGCCGCCAACGCCTGCGGCGCGACCAGGTCGAGCGACGTGTAGAGCCGCTTGAGCGAGGCTCGGGCGTCGTCGAGATGCACGTCGCTGTAGTTGAGCGGACGGCGGTAGTGCGCCCGCACGACGAAGAAGCGGATGGTCTCGGCGTCGTACTTCTTGAGCACGTCGCGGATCAGGAAGAAGTTGCCCAGGCTCTTGGACATCTTCTCGTTGTCGGTCACGATGAAGCCGTTGTGCATCCAGTAGTTGGCCAGCGGCTTGCCGGTTGCGCCTTCGCTCTGCGCAATTTCGTTCTCGTGATGCGGGAACTGCAGGTCTTCGCCGCCACCATGGATGTCGAGCGTTTCACCCAGCAGCTCGCAAGCCATGGCCGAGCACTCGATGTGCCAGCCGGGGCGGCCCGGGCCGAACTCGCTGGCCCACTTCACTTCTTCGGGTTCGCTCGGCTTGGCGCTCTTCCAGAGCACCGGGTCGAGCGGATCGTCCTTGCCGTCGAGCACCGCCACGCGCTCGCCCGCGTGCAGCTCGTCGATGGACTTGCCGCTGAGCTTGCCGTAGCCCGGAAACTTGCGCACCGCGTAGTTCACGTCGCCGTTCTCCGCGCGGTAGGCCAGGCCCTTCTTCTCGAGCGTGCCGATCATCGACAGCATCTGCGGGATGTAGTCGGTGGCGCGGGGTTCGTGGGTGGGCCGCTCGATGCCGAGCGCATCGGCATCTTCGTGCAGCGCATCGATCATGCGGTCGGTGAGCGAACGGATGGTTTCGCCGTTCTCGACCGCGCGGCGAATGATCTTGTCGTCGATATCGGTGATGTTGCGCACGTAGGTCACGGCCAGGCCGCTGGCCTTGAGCCAGCGCTGCACCAGGTCGAAGGCGATCATCGAGCGCGCATGGCCCAGATGGCAGAGGTCATAGACCGTCATGCCGCACACGTACATGCGCACCCGGCCCGGTTGCAATGGGGAGAACTCCTCCAGTTCACGCGAAAGCGTGTTGTAGATGCGCAGACTCATGAGGCTCGGAAAGCGTCGCTTCGCGCTCGTGCGGTACGGGCGAACGACGGTGTATTTCAGGGGTGACGGGACAGTGGCCACGAGGGGTTGGACATGGCCCCTCGGCTACAATGCACCGCAGTATAAACGGCTGCTGCCGTGTCCATTCCGGGTGTTTTCGAAGCCCGCATTTCCCACTCCTGCCGAGGCTTCATGAAGCACGTCGCGTTCTCCAAACTCTCCATCGCCTTCGCACTGCTGTTCAGCCTGTGGGGTTCCGCGGCCTACGCCAACGACTACGACGACGTGAACACCCTGCTGCGCCAGGGCAAGTCGAACGAGGCGCTCGCCAAGGCCGACGCCTACATCGCCGGCAAGCCGCGCGATCCGCAGATGCGCTTCCTGCGCGGCGTGATCCTCACCGAGCAGAAGAAGCAGAACGAGGCCATTGCCGCGTTCACGCAGATGACGCAGGATTTCCCCGAACTGCCCGAGCCCTACAACAACCTGGCCGCGCTCTATGCAGCGCAGAGCAAGTTCGACCAGGCGCGCGCCGCGCTGGAGCAGGCGCTCAGGCTCAACCCCAACTACGCCACCGCGCACGAGAACCTCGGCGACGTGTACGCCCGCCTGGCGGCCCAGGAATATGTGCGAGCGCAGCAATTCGCCAGCACCAACGCCAGCGTGGCGCCCAAGCTCTCGCTGATCCGCCAGATCTTCACGCCCAAGGCCGAGGCCGATGCCGCGGCCCTGCCGGCGGCACCGCCTGAAGCCCGCAAGCCGGTCGGCCGCGCCAGCAAGTAAAACGACAACCGCCGGCAGCATCCTGGCCACGGCCGCTTGCATTGCCCGGCCCGCGCCCCACATCATTCGCACACGGAGCCATCCTTGACGATCCAAGCCCCTTCCCTGTCCACCCGCTTCAGCCGCCGCGGCGCGCTCGTGCTGGCCGCCTCGCTCGCACTTGCCGGCGCCGTCCATGCACAGCAGCCCGGCCCGCGCGTGAAGCTCGCCACCTCGGCCGGCGACATCCTGGTCGAGCTCGACCAGGCCAAGGCACCCCAGACGGTCGAGAACTTCCTGCAGTACGTCAAGGACAAGCACTACGACGGCACCGTGTTCCACCGCGTGATCGACGGCTTCATGATCCAGGGCGGCGGCTTCACGGCCGACATGCAGCAAAAACCCACGCGCGCGCCCATTCCGCTCGAAGCCAGCAACGGCCTGAAGAACGACCGCTACACCATCGCAATGGCGCGCACGGGCAATCCGAATTCGGCCACCTCGCAGTTCTTCATCAACGTGAAGAACAACGATTCGCTCAACGCGCCCAACCCCGACGGCTACGGCTACACGGTGTTCGGCCGCGTCGTGGCCGGCACCGAGGTGGTCGACAAGATCCGTGCCGTGCAAACCGGTAACAAGGGCGGCATGCAGAACGTGCCGCTCGAGCCCATCATCATCAAGTCCGCCACACTGGCGAAATAATTTCCGAACATCCGAAGGAAGGACTCCCTCATGAGCAACCCCAAAGTCGAACTCCACATCAAGAACTACGGCGTGATCACGCTCGAACTCGACAGCGCCAAGGCGCCGAAGTCGGCCGAGAACTTCGTCAACTATGTGAAGAACGGTCACTACGACAACACGGTGTTCCACCGCGTGATCCCGGGCTTCATGGTGCAAGGCGGCGGCTTCGAGCCCGGCATGAAGCAAAAGCCCACCGGCGCCGAGATCGAGAACGAAGCCAACAACGGCCTCAAGAACGACAACTACACCGTCGCCATGGCGCGCACCAGCGCACCGCACTCGGCCACCGCCCAGTTCTTCATCAACGTGGCCGACAACGGCTTCCTGAACCACACCGCGCCCTCGGCCCAAGGCTGGGGCTACGCGGTGTTCGGCAAGGTCACCGGCGGCACCGACGTGGTGGACAAGATCAAGGCCGTGAAGACGGGCCGCAAGGGCTTCCACGACGACGTGCCGCTCGAGGACGTGGTGATCGAGAAGGCCGTCCTCGTCGCGGAATAACGCGCGGACCGGCGAACGAACGCGGCGCGGCACGGGCATGGCGGAACCTCCGGTTTTCAAGGAACTGCTCGCCCCGCCCGCGTGGCGCACCGTCGACCTGATCTCCGACCTGCACCTGCAGGTCGACGAGCCCGCCACCTTCGAGGCCTGGCGCGGCTATCTGGAGACCACGCCGGCCGATGCGCTCGTCATCCTGGGCGACCTGTTCGAGGTGTGGGTGGGCGACGACGCCGCCGCCCTGCCCGGCTTCGAGGCCGAATGCGCCGAGCTGCTGCGCCGCACGGCCGAGCGGCTGCCGGTGTACTTCATGCACGGCAACCGCGACTTCCTCGTGGGCCCGGCGCTCGCTGCCCAGTGCGGCTTCACGCTGCTGGACGACCCCACGGTGCTGGTGCTGCATGGCGAACGCTGGCTGCTGAGCCATGGCGACATCCTTTGCCTGGACGACACCGACTACCTCCAGTTCCGCGCCCAGGTGCGCACGCCCGAATGGCAGGCCGCCTTCCTGGCCAGGCCGCTGGCCGAGCGCCGCGCGCTCGCGCGCTCCATGCGCGCGCAAAGCGAAGACCGCAAGCGCAACCCCTCGGCCGTCTGGGCCGACGTGGACGGCGGCGCCGCGCGCCAGTGGCTGCAGCAGGCGCGCGCGCACACGCTGGTGCACGGCCACACGCACCGCCCGGCCGATCACGACCTGGGCGACGGCCTCAGCCGCATCGTCCTCAGCGACTGGGATGCCGCAGCCCATCCGCCGCGCGCGCAGCTGCTGTGCCTGTCCCCCGCCGGCGCACAGCGCGTCGACCTGCGCTAGCGCGGGTATGTTCAAGTGGCTGCGCCGGCTGCGCGCCCTGCCCTCCATCCCTGAAGACGCCTGGCAGGCCACGCTGGCGCGCTATGCCTTTCTTGGCGAGCTTCCGCACGACATGCAGCTGCGGCTTCGAACCCTCTCGGCCGAGTTCCTGCGCGACAAGGAATTTCATGGCACCCAGGGCTTCGTCATCACCGACGAGGTCGCGCTGGCCATCGCCGCGCAGGCGGTGCTGCCGATCCTCAACCTGAAGGGCGGGCTGGACTGGTACGACGATTTCGTCGGTATCGTGGTGCATCCGTCGGAGGTCGTCGCGCGGCGCAAGATCGTCGACGAGGCGCAGGTGGTGCACGAATACGACGAAGTGGTGGCCGGCGAGGCCATGGACCGCGGGCCGGTGATGCTGAGCTGGCAGGACGTGCTCGCGAGCGGCATCACGACGGGCGGCGGCTACAACGTCGTGATCCACGAATTCGCCCACAAGATCGACATGCGCGCAGGCGACGCCGACGGCTGCCCGCCGCTGCCGCCCGGCTTTGCGGGCAAGCGAAGCGCACGCGAGGCCCGCGCCGCCTGGCTCGCGGTGCTGCAGCCGGCGTACGAGGACTTCCGCGAGAAAACCATCCTGGCCGAGCGCTTCGGCGCGGAGCCGCCATGGCTCGACGACTACGGGGCGGTGTCGATCAGCGAATTCTTCGCGGTGGCCTGCGAGGCCTACTTCGTGAACCGCACGGCCTTTGCGCGGGATTTTCCGTCGGTGCTCGCGCTCTTCGACGAATTCTTCGGACGCGGCCAGGCCTGATCGCCGCGCGCGGCCGGGCAAAAGAAAAGCGCCCGTGGGCGCTTTTCTTCTTTGGCAGGACGACGATCCCGCCTACTTGCGCAGCAGCGCCTTCAGCGCATTCTGCAAACGGCGCGCGCTCGCAGGGTCATGGGCCGCCGCCAGCACCTTGCCGGCGTCCTGGCCCCAGGTCTGGGCCGGTGCCGGATCGCCGCGCTTGGTCAGCAGCTTGAGCTGCAATGCACGGCGCGCTTCGAGCTGCTCGGCCGGCGTCGGCACTTCGGCGGCCATTTCGAGGCGCAGCAGTGCTTCGGCAGCTTCATCGGGCGCGGCCTTGGGCGCCGTGCCGATGGCCTGGGACCAGCCGCTGCGCACCGCGGGCGTCACCGCGCGTCCGAGTTCCTGCACGCTGGGCAGCCGCGAGGCATCGCGCTGTTCCCATGCGCCGAGCACCTGCGTGAGCGCTTCGCCGTGGGCCTGCGCCGCAAGCTTGCGCAGTGCGAGGTCGGCGCGCTCGAGCGCTTCGCGCTGGGCGCGGAAAGCGGCGTCGCCGAGCCGCGGACCACGGTCCTCGAAGCGCGGCGGACGGTCGCCGAAGCGTCCGGCCGGCGCACCGCGGTCGCCGCCACGGCCATCGGGACGCGCCGCGCCGCGATCACCGGGACGGCCAGGGCCGCCCGGCCCCGGACGGGCACCGTCGCGCCGATCGCCGAAGCGGCCGCCTGCACGGCCCGCGGGCACGGCGTCGGCCTTCTTGTTGCCGGGACGGTCGTCGCCGCGCACGGCAACCACGGGCTTGGGAGCGGGCTTCGGCGGTGCGGGCGGTGCCTTGGCTTCTTCGGCCGCGGCAGCTTCGCCGGCGTCATGTGCCGCCACGTCGGAGCGCGCTGATGCGTCGGCACCGTCGGCCGGCGCGACGAGGTCCGGGCTGGCCGCGGCACGGGCCGGAGCGTGCGTGCCCGGCTGGGCTTCCGCGTCGCTCGAGCCCGGCGCCTGCTCGGCGCTTTCGCCGAACTCGGCCGCGGCCTGTCCGGGCGCAACCACTTCGGTGGCGCCCACGGCGGGGCCGTCGCTCGAGGGCTCAGGCTTTGCGGCAGGTGCCGGCGCAGGCGGAGGCGCCTCGCCGCGCAGCGCGGCTTCGAGCCGCGCGATGGCGGCGCGGATCTTCTGCACGTCGCCGCCGGCATTGGCCGCGTCCAGTGCCTTGGAGGCCTCGAGCACATGGCGGTCGTGCTCGCTCATTGCAGAGGAGACCTTTTCGCGCTCGGCGGTCTTGCGGTTGAAGGCTTCGTCGATGGGTGCGCGGAACGCGTCCCACAGCTTTTGCTCATGCCGGCGGTCGAGCGGCACGCCCTGGGCCTCGGCCTGCCAGCGCTGCTGCAGCGCCTTGACG
Organism: Variovorax paradoxus NBRC 15149; assembly: GCF_001591365.1. Lineage (GTDB taxonomy): Bacteria > Pseudomonadota > Gammaproteobacteria > Burkholderiales > Burkholderiaceae_C > Variovorax > Variovorax paradoxus. The sequence continues at coordinate 473,626 of NZ_BCUT01000007.1, read as the reverse complement.
GCATCGATGCGCAGCATGGGCTGGGCGCCGAGCTCGGCGGCTTCCGCGATCATGGCCTGGCGCCGTTCGATACTGGCCTTTTGCGCCGCCTCGAAGGGTGCGCGCGCGGCGCCGAAGGCTTCGTTCCACTGCGGCTGCAGCTCGGCGAAGATCTTCTCGCCCACGTGGCCGGCATCGCGCCAGCGGTCGGCAAACTGATGCAGCGCGCGGTTGTGCGCCTTCAGGTCGGTGGGGTTGGCGTGCTCGGCCGCCCAGGCCCGCACTTCTTCGATCAGCGCCACGCGGTGCGCGCGGTGCTCGGCCGCATCGGCGCGCACCTTCTCGAGCCAGGCCTCGACCACCTTGTGGGCTTCGTTGCAGGCTTCGTCGAAGCGCTTCCAGAGCGCATGGTTCGGCATGCCGCCCTGGTCGGCCTGCTTCCACTGGTCGCGCAGCGAGCGCAGGGTTTCCTGCATCTTGCGGCCGCCAAGGGCCTGGCCTTCGGGGCGCTTGAGCAGGCCTTCGGCCTTGGCGACGAGGTCTTCGCGCACCTTGTCGGCGCTCCAGCGCTGCCAGCCTTCGAGCTCGCCGGCTGCGACCAGCGCCGCATGCACGCGCGCCTCGAGCGGTGCCTCGACCAGCTTGCCGTGTTCCTTCAGCACCGCACGCAATGCGGCGGCCGCGCCGGCGCTGGCCTTGCCGTGGCCTTCGGCGGTTTCCTGTTCGAGCTTGGCCAGGGCCGCCTGCACGGCGTCCTGCGCCGCTGCACGCACGGCCGGGTCGACCTTGGGCGCCGCGGGCTTGGCGGGCGCCGCCTTGGGTGCGACGACTTCGCCGCGCGCGGCGCGAAGTTCGTCGGCCCACACCGGCACCGGCGGCAAGGGAGCGGCAGCGTCGGCGGCCGCGGCCTGCGCCTGGGCCAATGCCGCATGGAACGCATCGGAGACGACCAGCAACTGCGCCTTCGACGCTTCGAGCTGCGGGGCAAACCTGGCATCCAGGCTGTTCCAGTTGGCATCGGCCGTGATGTCGGCGGCCTGCTGCTGCCAATGGGCCACGTCGGCGCGCAGCGATTCCTCGGCGGCCTGGGCGTCCTGCCAGCCCTTGGTCGACAGCACCTCGAAGCGCTGGGCCAGCAGCACGGCGGCCTCGCGGTGCACCTGGGCGCGGTGCTGCAGGTCTTCGATGCCCTTGACGCGTTCGGCCAACTGCACCTTGAAACCCGCGAGCGGTTCGCGCGAGAGGGGCGCGCCGGCCTTGGCGGCGTCGCGCTGCCAGGCGAGCGCATCGGCGATGTTGAGCTTGGGCTGGGCCAGCAGCGCCTCGGCCTTTTGTGCCCATTCGGCGGCAATGGCCTCCTGGCTCTTGGCGCGCTTGAGTTCGTCGAGCTTTTCGCGCAGCAGGCGCGCGGCGCCCTTGTCGCGGCCGCTCAGCTCCTTGAAGACTTCCTGCATCTGCTCGGGCGCGGGGTTGCCTGCGAGCCAGTCGCGGATGCGCGCGGCGCGCTCGCCCGAAGTTGGCGCGGTGAAGGCGCCGCCGGTGAGCGTGTCGAGGGCCTGGAGGTCGTGTGGCTTGGAAGAAGTAGAGGTCACTTGCGCGAAATCGTTGTCTGAAGAGAGAAAGCGAAGGCGCCGGCAAAGGCCGGCGCACATCGACATTTTCACCCAGTTGTGGCGGGCGGTTGAATTCCATGCCGCAACCGCAGCCAAATGGCTGCCGGAAGCGGCGCGGGATGGCTACCTATATGGCGAGGCGGAGCGGAAAACCAAGTGGGCGTTCGTCACTTCATGGCCAGGTCGAGCTCGGCGCCGGGCTTCCAGTCGTCACCGCTCGCCTTGGTCTTCACGGCGCCGAGGAACAGGCGTTCGCTCGGCAGCTTCTGGGCCAGCAGGTAGTCGCGCACCACGGCGCCGCGCTCCACGGCCAGCTGGCGGATCGACTCCTCGTCGACCGGAATGCTCGCAAGCAGCAGGTTTTCCATTTCCTTCACCGGCAGGTCCTTGGCCAGGCCGACCATGTTGCGCGGCTTGGTGATGTCCGCGCGCTTGTACACGGCGGTCAGCAGCTCGGGGTATTCGGCATCGGTCAGGGGCGGCACCTCGGTGCCGTCCTGGCCGCCGCGCACCGCCACGCGCCGCTTCTCGGCCTGGGCGAGCTGGCGCAGGCGCTGGCGCTGGTAGGCGTCGCGCTCCTTTTCGAGGCTGGCGGTGCCGACCACCGTCATCCGCAGGTTCGGACGCTCCGTCAGCGCCTTCACGACCTTGTCCAGGCTCTCCTTGGCAGTGGCGCTGAGCACGGCGCTTCCGGGCTCGAAGGTGATGGTGCTCGACTCGCCGCTGCCGCCGCCAAGTCCGCCGGTCAGCAGGCTGAACGGCGAGGTCACGGCCTTGACGATCAGGTTGACCACCGCCTTGAAGATCAGCGGGCCGATGCTGAACTGCGGATCGTTGAGCGAGCCCCTGAGCGGCAGGTCCACGTCGATCACGCCGTTGCGGTCGGCCAGCAGGGCCACCGCGAGCCGCACCGGCAGGCTGTTGGGCGCGCCCTGCACTTCGTCGCCGAACTGCAGCTGGTTGAGCACCAGCTTGTTGGAGGCCGTGAGCTGGCCGTCGGGTGCGATCTTGTAGTTGACGTCCATGCTCATCTTGCCGCGCTCGATGCCGTGGCCGGCGTAGCGCACCGAGTATGGCGACAGCGGTGCCAAGTCGAGATCGCGCATCTTGGCGGTGATGTCGAGCTCCAGCGGCTTGGCCAGCGGATTGAGCTTGCCGGTGATTTCCAGCGCGGCGGTCTGCTGCGCCTTGCCGCGCAGTTCCAGGTCGGCCAGCGCGGGACGGCCGCCCTCGCCCTTGGGCGGGTTCGACGAGAAGGAGCTGAGCTTGCCGGTCAGCTCGCTCAGGTCGGCCGAATAGTTGGGCTTCACGAACAGGTCGGTGAAGTCGATGCGGCCGTTGACCAGGCTCATCGGGCCGAAGTTGATGACCGGCCTGGGCCCCGCATCGGCCTCGGCCTGCGCAGTTGCGGTGGGCGCCGCGGCCGGCTTGGCAGGCTCGGGACCGCCGCCGACCATGGCCTCGGCCGACACCGGCGCACCGCCGCCGCCACCCGAAGGCTGCTGCGGTCCGCCGCGCGTCGTGGTGGTGGTCCCGCCGAGGCTGCGCCGGGTCTTGACCTCCGCGCTGGCCGCGGCAGCGGCGTTGGCGTCCGCCTCGCCCTTCTTGGTGAGGTTCACCAGGTTGAGCCGGCCGGTCGGGTCGACGATCACGCGGGCGAAGAAATCGGTCAGCGTGGTTTCGCGCACATCCACCGCCGGTGCGGCATTGGGCGCCATGCTCACCTGCAGGCCGCGCAGGCTCAGGGTCTTCCAGCTCAGCAGCTGGTTGGTGTTGCGGTCGAAGCCCGGCGACTGCGTCAGCGAGATGCTGTTGGCGCGGAAGTCGTCGAGCGCCGTGTCCCCGGCCAGCTTGATCGTCATGCCCGCCGGCGCGCTCGCGTAGCGCACCGTCCCCTTGTAGCTGGCGAAGGCGCGGCGGATGTCGACGTTGAGCGCGTCGGCGTAGTAGGCCTTGAAGGCATGGGCCGGGAACGAGGCCACTTCGAGCCGGCCCTCGGCCGAGAGCGGCTTGAGCACCACGTTGCCCTTGTAGTCGAAGCGCCCCGGCTCCGAGCGGCGGGAGCCGATGCGCCCCGAAACCTGCAAGGGCGAGACCGTGGCGGTTTCGGGCGCGACCTTCTGCGCCTTCAGGCTGAAGGCCGTGATCTCCACGGCCACCGGCGTGGCGCTGGCCTTGTCGGCATAGGACAGCGTGCCGTTGTCGACCGCCAGGGTGCCGATGGTCAATGCCCAGGGCTTGGTGTTGGCGCCGGGCGGGGCCGCCTCGGGGCCGGCGCCGGCAGGCTTGGGCGCAGCCGCCTTGGCCTGCGCCGTGCCGCCGTTCCCGGCCGGCGTCTTGAGCCAGCGCTCGAACATCCAGCGCTTTTCGCTGTCGCGCTCGACCTGCACCTTCGGGTTGGTGGCGGTGAACGAGGCCACGTCGAGCGTGTGCTTGGTCATGTCGGCTTCGGCGTCGATCAGCTCGAAGCGCCCGACGCTTGCCAGCGCGGTCTTCGCCTGGGTGAGCGCCAGGCCGTCGACGGCCACGCGCCGCGCCTTGAAGCGCAGGTCGGGCTGGGCCCAGGCAACCTCGACCTGGCCGCTGAGCTTGCCGTCGAGCGTGGGCTCCAGGCTCTGCGCCAGGTAGGGGGCCGCCAGCGACAGCGGCAGCGCGTCGACCTCGGTCTGCACCTCGGCCACCTTGTCGGTGGCGCTGCCCTGGAACTTGAGCGTGGCGCCGGCAATGGCGGTGCTGCCGCTGAACCGGGCCGGCTTCTCCATGGGCCAGGTGAGCTCGGTCAGGTCGAGGCCGAGCGCGGTCGTCTCGATGGCCGCGGCCGGCTGGACGGTTTCATCGCGCCATCCGATGCGCCCGCCGCTGAGAGCCACCTTGTCGACGCGGACCTTCAGCTTCGGCTTTTCGGGGGCCTTGCCGTTCGGCGCGCTTGCGGCGGCGGCGGGGGCTTTCGCCACCTTCTCTGCCGCTCCGGTGGCCGGATCGGTGGCCAGCAGGTTGAGCTGGCCCTTGGCGTCGCGCGCGACCGCAAGCTGCGGATTGGCCAGCGCCACCTCGCTCAGGTGAAACACCGCTTCCAGCGGCCGCACGTCGGCCAGCGCCAGCTTGAGCGAATCGAAACCCAGGAGGTCCCGCCCCCGCGCATCGCCGAGCTTGGCCTTGTGCGCCTCGACCGTGCCGGTGATCTTGAGGCCGGCGGTGGCAGCCTGCTCGAAGTCGATCTTCAGGTCGGCATCCAGGCTGCCCGCCTGCAGTTGCACTGGCAGGCCGCCCGGGATGTAGCCCAGGTACGGCGCCAGGTCGAGCCCCTTGAACTGCACGTGGGCGTCGGTCTTGCGGCTTGCCGCGAACGGCGTGGTGAGGGCCGCCGAATCGAACTTGCTGCCGTTGAGCGCGAAAGCCAGCTTGGGCTCGGTGTTGATGTCGCGCTTGGAAGCCAGGTTGCTCAGGAACGGCACGTTGAGCACGAAGCCGCGCAGTTCGTGCCTGCGCTTGACGGTCTGGTCGTCGAAATCGACCGCGCCGTCCCTGATCGAGATGTTGTAGATCGCAAAGCGCGCCGGTTCGGCCTTGGGGTCGGGCGGCGGTCCGGCCGCGAGCTTGGCCAGGATGTCGTCGATGTCGTACTTGCCGTCGGCCTGGTGCGTGAGCAGGATGGCCGGCGCCTCGACCGTCACCGCATCGATCACCGGCGCCAGCCGCAGGATCGACTGCAGTTCGGCGTCGGCATAGATGCGCTTGACCGCCACCTGGGGCCGGCTGCCGTCGGCCGTGGCAATACGCAGGTCGTTCAGCGCGAGCTCGAGGGTCCAGGGCTTGAAATCGATCTTGCCGACCGTGACCTGCCGGCCCAGCTTCTCGCTCGCGATCTTCTGGAGCTGGCTCTTGGCAATTGGCGGCACCGCGAGCCAGGCGATGACCCAGAGCGCCAGCAGAACCAGCAACGCGACGATCCCACGTCGCACCCATTTGTTTTGTTTGAGCGAAGCTACATCCATCGCGGGAGTGTGCCGCAAAGAAGCTTGGAGCCAGAAACAAGAAAGCCCGGCAATTCGACGAAAAGTCTCATTACCGGGCTTGATGGCGGGCACAAAACCCATGCCATCGTTTCGCGCGACCGGAAGTCAATGGTTCCTGCCGTGCTGGCAGCAAGAGATTGCCGCCATGGATCCTCCATCGTTCCAACCCTTGACTTGCACCTCGGGCCGTAGGATTTCGGAAAACCGCCTGAGAACTCAGGCGTATTCAGATTAGGCGCCCCGCCCTTGCATTGCAATGCCGTCTTCCAAGGGTTTTCCCTCAGATTTTGTTTAAATATGTAATCACATAAGGGAATAGGCTCTTATACTTGACCGGGTATTTAGCCGCGCTAGAATCCCGCCTGCCCCTGGCCTGCCCCAGACCCAGCAGGGGCCACCTGAATCCGCTGCCGAGTTCCCCCGGCTTGATCAGGCCGCCGCGCTCCACCCCCTACACCTCCATGCGCGGAGCCTGATTCGTACCAATCCAAGCGCCGCTGCCTTCATCCATCGCCCCCGCGGCGCTGCGACCAGGTGCCGCACAGAAAGGAAGAGCGATGAACAAGGCGTTTGATGCCACGGCCCGCGGGCTGAGGACCTTTGTGTCCGATGTGGCAGACGGCTTTTTTGAAATCACCCACAACGGGTTTGCACTGGTCGGCCTGGCCATCGTGTTCGCGGCCCTCGCCCTGGTGGCGCGGCCCGACCTGCGCAAGACCGGCGAGGAACAGCTCATGGGCTGGCTGCAGTCGCGCAAGCCCGCGCCCGAAGCCACCGACCTGGAGCCGACCGCCATCGTGCGCACCACGGCCGCGAGCCCCGGCGACCTGCCCAAGCAGCAGGCCGCCGTGGCCTATTGGCTCAGCAAGAAGTACCGCGTGGCGGCCGAACCGCTGAGCGTGCTGGTTGCGGAGGCCTATCAATTGGGCAAGCGCACCAAGCTCGACCCGACGCTGATCCTGGCCATCATGGCCGTCGAATCGAGCTTCAATCCCTTCGCCCAGAGCCAGGTCGGCGCCCAGGGCCTGATGCAGGTCATGACACGCGTGCATGGCGACAAGTACGAAAGCGCGGGCGGCACGCTCACCGCCTTCGACCCGGTGACCAACATGCGCGTGGGCGTGAAGGTGCTGCAGGAATGCATCGCCCGCGCCGGCTCGCTCGAAGGCGGCCTGCGCTACTACGTGGGCGCGGCCAACCTCGAGGACGACGGCGGCTATGCCGGCAAGGTTCTGGCCGAGCACGAACGCCTGGTTCAGGTAGCCAATGGCCGCAATCCGCCGACCATGCCAACGCCCGCGGCGCCGGTCGTGCGTGCGCAGGCCCAGCCGATTCCGGTTGCCGTGCCGCCCAAGCCGCAACAGGCGGCCGAGCCGGCAGCGGACCCGCAGAAAGTGGCCCTGCTGTCGGGCGTTTCCTGAGCCCCTGCGCTACACTTCACCCCGTACGCGACTGGCGATAGGCGCAGCACCCCGCACGGTGCCCTGCGCTGACGTGGAATACCACTGGGAAGCGTGCCGCCTGGCATCCATACAGGCGTTCAGCCGTTCGCCTGGGCAGCCCTTGTTTGGTTGAAGAACAAGGACCTCGTCTTCAAAGGACTGCCATGTACCACCGCAACATCCTGGTCGAACAGACCGATCCCGAAATCTGGGCTGCCATCCAGGCCGAAAACGCGCGCCAGGAACACCACATCGAACTGATCGCGAGCGAAAACTACGCCTCGCCGGCCGTCATGGCTGCGCAGGGCTCGCAGCTCACCAACAAATACGCCGAAGGCTACCCGGGCAAGCGCTACTACGGCGGCTGCGAGCATGTCGACGTGGCCGAGCAGCTGGCCATCGACCGCGTCAAGCAGATCTTCGGCGCCGACGCCGCCAACGTGCAGCCGCATTGCGGCGCCTCGGCCAACGAAGCCGTGATGCTGGCCTTTTTGAAGCCCGGCGACACCATCATGGGCATGAGCCTGGCCGAAGGCGGCCACCTGACCCACGGCATGCCCCTCAACATGAGCGGCAAGTGGTTCAACGTGGTGAGCTACGGCCTGGACGCCAACGAAGCCATCGACTACGACGCGATGGAACGCAAGGCGCACGAGCACATGCCCAAGCTGATCATCGCGGGCGCCTCTGCCTATTCGCTGCGCATCGACTTCGAGCGCTTTGCCAAGGTGGCCAAGGACGTGGGCGCGATCTTCATGGTCGACATCGCCCACTATGCCGGGCTCGTGGCCGCGGGCGTGTACCCCAACCCGGTGCCGCATGCCGACGTGGTCACCTCCACCACCCACAAGAGCCTGCGCGGCCCGCGCGGCGGCATCATCCTGATGAAGTCGCAGCACGAGAAAGCCATCAACAGCGCGATCTTCCCGGGCCTGCAAGGCGGCCCGCTGATGCACGTGATCGCCGCCAAGGCCGTCGCGTTCAAGGAAGCCATGTCGCCCGAGTTCAAGGCCTACCAGCAGCAGGTGGTCAAGAACGCCCAGATCGTGGCCGACACCCTCACCGAGCGCGGCCTGCGCATCGTGAGCGGACGCACCGAAAGCCACGTGATGCTCGTCGACCTGCGCGCCAAGGGCATCACCGGCAAGGAAGCCGAAGCCGTGCTGGGCAACGCCCACATGACGATCAACAAGAACGCGATCCCCAACGACCCCGAAAAGCCGATGGTCACCAGCGGCGTGCGCATCGGCACCCCGGCCATGACCACGCGCGGCTTCAGGGACGAAGAGGCGCGCATCACCGCGAACCTGATCGCCGACGTGCTCGAGAACCCGCGCGACGCCGCCAACATCGATGCGGTCCGCGCCAAGGTGCACGCGCTGACGAGCCGGTTCCCGGTCTACCGCTGATCCGGCAAGAAGTGGCCGCATGAAATGTCCTTTTTGCGGTCATCTCGAAACGCAGGTCGTCGAGACCCGCGTTTCGGAAGACGCCGACTTCGTGCGCAGGCGCCGCCAGTGCAGCGCCTGCGACAAGCGCTTCACCACCTATGAGCGGCCCGACGTCAACTTTCCGGTGGTCGTCAAGAAGGACGGCAGCCGCGCCGACTTCGAATCGGGCAAGGTCCGCGCCTCGATGATGCTGGCGCTGCGCAAGCGCCCGGTCAGCATCGAGCAGATCGACAACGCCCTGCTGCGCATCGAGCAGAAGTTGCTGGCCAGCGGCCTGCGCGAGATCGATTCGACCAAGGTGGGCGAACTCGTGATGCGCGAGCTGAAAAAGCTCGACAAGGTGGCCTACGTGCGCTTTGCCTCGGTCTACCGCAGCTTCGAGGACGTGGACGAGTTCCGGCAGCTGCTGCGCGACATCTGAAGAAGAGCCCCGCGCTCAGCGGTTCCAGCAGGCCTGCACCAGCGCATTCGAAGCGCTGGTCTGGCCGGCCGCCAGCTTGACGCCCTGCTGGTTCACCGTGAGTGTTTTGCATTCGTCGGCGGCCGACGCGCCCTGCGGCTCGGCCTGCAGCGTGTAGCTGGTCGCGTCCCGGGCCGCATAGCTGATGGTGTAGTTTGCCGTGCCGGAGGATGGCGCCTGGTTCAGCCCCGCCGGCAGCGCAACGGTTAAAGGCGGATATTGGCCGTTGGCCGTCAGGTAGCGCTCGGTCCATTGGGCCGCCTGCAGCAGCTGCTGCTTGGCATCGGCCCGCTTGGCCCGCAGCACATAGCGCGTGTAGCTCGGGTAGGCGATCGCGGCCAGGACGGCGATCACCGCCGTCACGATCATGAGTTCGACCAGCGTGAAGCCGCGCGGGCGAATCCGCTCTTTGCGGGCCTGCATTTCAGGATGTTTGTTCATGGCTCGGGGAGCGCTGCGGCGTCAGTTCGACGAGATCAGGTTGCGCCAGCCGAAGCGGCGCACGGCTTGCGGCAGCTCGGTCTCGTTGCAGCCGCCGGCCGCATTGCAGATCACGTGCTTGCCTTTTTCCGCGGCGTCCTGCGGCCGGAAGACGATGTCGTCCCGTCCTGAATGGTTCCGGAAGCCGAGGTAGCTGCCCAGCGCGCTGGTGGACCCGTTGTAGGCAATGCCGTCGGGGACCACGCCGCTGAAGAAGTCGACCACCATCGACCAGCCGTCGTCGCTGGTGCCCGGCGCGCAGTCGAGCGAATTGCTCGCGGAGCCGGGAATGGTGGACGAAAACAGCCCCGCGCTCCCGCTCAGCGCATCGCCCGGATAGACGATGCGCTCGCCGGCGGTTCCCAGCTGGAGGTACCAGCCGCGCTTGCCGCCCGAGCCGCTGTAGCTCACGCCGTGGTTCGACGCGGTGCGGAATTCCACGTCGCCTTCCTTGACCGTGCCGGTCCCGATGGTCTGCGCCACCAGGTCGGCCAGCGCCGCGGTGCCCGTGCTGCCGTTGGCGCGGTCCCAGACGCCGTACAGGTACTGCTGGGCGGTGCTGCCTTCGTCGCCGGCGGCAAACAGCCGGCCGGTGCCGAACATCACCATGTAGCCGCCGCGCGGATGGTCGACGACCAGCGGCGCGGCCGTGATCGGCTGCGTGGCGCCGGCGGCGAACAGCGGCGCGTCGTCCAGGCTCGATGCGCCCAGGGTGGCCTTCCAGTCGCTGCTCTTGGCGCTGCTCAGGTCGAACTTCCAGAGATTGCCGAGCAGGTCGCCGGCATAGACGTAGTCGACCTTGCCATCGCCGTTGCTGTCCACCACCTGCGGTGCCGACAGCCCGTTGCCGGTGCCGGCGGCCTGCGTGGCCGGCGCGGGGATCTTCAGCACGGACTTGTCGCCGTCGAGGTACTGGATCCACAGCATCGCCTTCTCGCTCGTGCTGTTGTAGCCGTTGCCCAGGATCACGGCCCTGCGGCCGTTGTTGAGCCGCGCCACCTGCAGCGCGCGCCTCGAAAAGGAATCGAGCACGGGTTGCTGGAACTGGTGGCCGAGGTCGTCGTCGGCAAGGGCGGTGGTATCGATCAGGGCCACGCCGGCGGCGTTGGCCTCGCCGATGTTCTCGGGCTTGGTGACGTCGAGCACGAAATACCCCTTGCCGCCCGCCCCCAGCGTCCCCACGAGGAAGGACTTCCACAGCTTCGCCTTCTCGGTGTCGGTGGCCTTGGCGTCGGCGGCCGAACCCATGTAGATGTCGGCCACGAACGGGCTGCCGTCGACGTAGTACCTGTGCGAGTAGGTGCTTTCGCTGAGCTTCTTGAGCTGGGGCGCCGCCGCCGTGCCATAGACGCCTTCCGGCACATAGGCGAACGCCTCCTGGCCGGTGCCCGCGTTGAAGGCATGCAGCATGCCGTCGTTGGCACCCACATAGACCATCGGCGCGCGGGCGATGGTCGAGGCGAATGCGGCATAGCCTTCATGGGTGAAGCCGCTGTTGGGCTTCCCCACATACCGGACGCTGGAGCCCACGATGTCCCCCAGCACATGGCCGCGCTTGCGCAGGTTGAGGCCGGCGCCCTCGTTGCTGCGGTCGCCGCGCAGGAAGTCGAGCACGCCCTGGCCGAGTGCGGTGCTTGCCGCGTCGGTGGCGGTGCTGCCCTTGAGCGCCGCCTTCTGCGCCTCGCTCAGGTTGCCCCACCGAAACGGCACGCCCGCCCCGCTGGCCGCGGCGCTGGTGCCCGAGAAGCTCAGCACCTTGCGATTGCCGTCGTGCGCGCCGGGCACAGCCATGCGCGCATCAAGCAGTTCGCGCGCCGACCACGCGGGCGCGGCGGCCAGCTTGCCATTGCTGCCGAACGGAGTGGCCGTCAGCTTGCCCGACCAGTCGGCCGTGTCGTAGCCGGCCTGGTAGGCCGAAGTGGCGGTCGAAACCCTGGAGCCGCTGGCCGAGATCGAGGTCAGCGAGGCACTGGTGTTGAGCAGGATCTGCGAGAGGATGGACCGGAAGGCATCGCTGAGCGCCTTCGCATTCGCCGCTGGCGTGAAGGTGCCGCGGCTGTTGAGCGCGGCGTGCCAGAGGTCCATGCGCACGGCGGCGGCGTTGTCGGCCCTCTCGTGGTAATAACCATAAGCACCACCGCCGGAACTCCAGCGCGGGGTTCCCGTTGTCACGCTTCCATCGTTCCAGGTGAACTCCGTCGTTTCCAGCGTGCTCGTCAACGGATTCCGCCAGGCAGCGGTTCCATCGACCAGTCCTGCATAGTCCCCACTGTAGGTCGGCTGCGACGCATTCGCTGAAATGGCCGGCGTGCCCGCCCACGACGAGGCAGCGCCGAACCCGATGGTGTAGGTGATCAGGTGCTGCCAAGTGGCGGGATCGTTCTTGGGGTTCCAGTACTCTGGGACCGTCGCCTTTCCTACAGTCGCATTGCCGGGCTCGGCAACGATCTTCTTGAGTTTGTTGGGGACATCGGGCTGCAGGTCAGTGGCCCAGTAGTGAAATGCCATGTCGGCCAACGTGGGCCGGTATTCCGCCGTCGGCCTCCACCCGGAACCGTACTTCCTCCAGTTGGCGCTGTTGCTGACGGCACCCGCGTTGTCCTTGTAGGGCGCGCGCGGCACATAGGTCACGGCGTCAGGCAGGGCGCGACTCGTTCCATCCGCGTTGCCGATGGCCGGCATGTTGAGCGCCGCGGGATCCGGGTTGAAGCCGAAGAAGTTGTAGTCGCCGTCCGTCATGAAGATGTGGAAGGCCTTGCGGCAGCTCGATTGGGCGGCACCCTCCACGCCAGGGTCGTTCGAGTACGGGCTGTACCGGCCGGTGGTCATCATGTATTCGCCAGCGCGGGTCATCATGGCGTGCAAGGGTGTTCCACCTTCCGCGGCCAGGGCGTCGACCCAGCTCATGAAATTGGCGCGGTGCGTGTCGTCCAGCGAACGCATCAGGTTCGCATTGGCTCGGCCATTGACGAGACAACTGCCGGCCTGATAGATGCCAGGGGCGATGTCGCCGAAGAAGCCGACGCAGCTGCCGTCCTTGTTGTTGTTCATCGCCTGCCAGGAAAGGCGGATCCGGCCGTTGGGAATGTTGGCCGCCGAGAAGTTGTCCCTGAGCGCGGTCTTCAGCGCTTCGAGCCGCGTGGGTGTTCCGGCCGGCGGTGCCCAATTTCCGTCCGACGCTCGCGACGACGCCGCCATGCTGCCCGAGTTGTCGACCGACACGATCACATTCGGCGCCGGCTCCTTGACCGCCGTGTTGCGCGGCGCCTGGGACAGCGGATATTGCGCGGCGTGCCCGGCGGTCTGCGCCAGCACGAGGCCGCACAGCATGGCGTTCCTCGAAAACCTATGGATGTTCATATCTATTCTTCCCGCCATGCTCAATTCACTTTCCTGACCGCGGCCGGATCGAAGGACATCTGCAACAGGACCCGCGTACCGCCGCCCGTGCTTGCGGTGCGCGCGCCGGTGGACAGCGCGGTGATCCGGTACAGCGGCTCGTCGCTGCGCGCGCGGTCGATCACTTCGATCCAGTACCGGGCGCTGGCCAGGGCCGGATTGCCGGCCGTCGGCGCGCCCGTGAATGCACCGTAGGCGGCGTACTGGTCCACGTAGGCGGAACGGGTCCAGAACCGGTAGGCCTCACTGCCCGAAGCGGCGCCCACGGAGTCGGTCCCGGCGAAGTAGCAGATGCCACGATCGCAGCTGTTGGCGCCCTTGCCCACGTAGGCGGTCACCCAGCCGGTATCCCGGTCGGGAAACACGCGGCCATCGGCGGCCTTGCGGCAAGGCGAGCTCACGAGCGCCGAGCACGCCACGTAGGTCTGGGTCGTGGCATCGAAGGCCTGCTGCCGGATGTCGCGCTCGGCATCCAGCAGCGCGGCTTCGGCGGCCTCGAAGGCACGCTGGTAATCACGCTGGTTGCCCGCCATCGATTCGAGCAGCTGGGCCGTCCGCGCACCGCCCACCGCGAGCAGTGCCGAGAGCAGCAGCATGATGAGCACGATGAACAGCGAGAACCCGCGCTGCTGCGCCGAGCGTCTGCCGGGGACCTGAATGTGTTTCATAGGTTCCGCAGTGCGAACACCGCGGTGTAGACGCGGCGCAATCTGCCGTCGCTGCTGGTCCGGGACGAACCATCGCAGTCGACGTAGCTGCCGCCCGGGTTGCTCCTGGAAGTGCCCGCAAGCTGCAGGCACACGCGCACCGTGCGAACCTGATCGAAGCTCGTTACGTTCGTGGCCGTCACGTAGCGCACCACGCGTTCGGTTCCGGCATCGCCGATGCCGTACATGACATCGAAGCGCTCGACGCCGTCGATGATCGGCTGCGGCGTGGTATGGCCGCTGCCCTTGCACCGCAAGGCGCCGTTGACTACGTAGAACTCACTGGTGATGAGGCGCACGTTCGCGGGGTCCGCGGGAGAGGCGGGCTTGTACGCCGCTCCCCCTGAGTCCTTGTCCTTGGCCACTTGGCCGAGGCAGTCATGGAAGAAATCCGGATTCGGCGCAAAGCCGACCTTGAGCGTGTCGTTCACCGAACCGGCGGCCGCCTCCTGCCCCTTGATCGCAAAGAAGGCCGGCTCGCTATCGAGCTTGGTGCCCGCGTTCACATCGAAGTAGTACAGCGGCCCGGTGGCATCGATCGGGAAGTAGCCGGCCTGCCGGATCTGCTGGCCCAGCAGCCTGAATGCCAGCGCCGACGACTGGTGCAGCACATTGACGTCGTCGCCGGTCGCAGCGGTGCTGCGCGTGCCGAGCATGCTGGCCATGGCGGCCAGCACCACCAGCATGCCGATGATCAGCGCGACGAGGATTTCGACCAGGGTGAAGCCGGCCTGCCGCAGGCGGTGAGAGAAGGCTTTGTTGTTCATGGCTGTGGCACCGCGACGATGGCTTCCTGGCAGGCCTTGCCGCGCGGGCAGCTCCAGGCCGGTGCGATCGGGTTGACTGCGGAGGGCTCGTCCCAGGCGATGTGCACGAACAGCAGGCCGCCGACGGCCTTCTTGCTCTGCACGTCGGCCACGCCGCCGGGCAACGCACTCGCCACCCTTTGCTTCCAGGTCCACAGATCGTGGGCCGCCAATTGAGCGGCGGTGCAACGGGCCTTCGCTCCTGCGCAGGCGGGGGTGGGCGCGGTGGCGTTCGCCGCCGACCAGCCGGCCACGTAGGGGCTGGCCGACACGGCACCGGCCACGGGATTCGCACGGATGCGATCGGCCATGTCGCCGGCCAGCAGCGCGGCGATGTTCTGGTTGCTCGCGCCCACGCTGTCGGAGAGCACACGCAGCTGGAAGCCGGCCAGCGCGAGCAGGCCGAACGAGAGCACGAGAATGGCCACCAGGGCCTCGATCATCGAGAAGCCCGCTTGGCCGCGCGGCGCGCGAATCGAATTGATCGGCACGTTCCGCCCCCTCAGCATCGCCTGACGCGCCAGCCGAGCGACAGGCACACAGCGACGTCGTTGGATGAACTGGCGCTTCCAACCGGGTGGAAGCTGATGCGGGCGACGCTCGAAAAATGGCCCATGGGATCGAAGGCCATGGGCCCGAGCGCGCTTTTCTGGATTGCAACGCGCGTGTCAGGGTCTTGCCGCTGGAGGATTTCGAACCCGGTGCCGCTGCCGACCACGGTTTCCCAGCCGCAGCTCCAGTCCGCGCCGCTGCACTCCGCACGCTGCCGGATGGTCACGGCCTGCCCGCGCCGAGCCGCCTCTGCACGCGCATGGCTCACGCTCGCCACCAGAGCCGACGCCATGCCCTCGACGCGGTACTTCTCGATCAGGCTGTTGAAGCTGGGCAGCGCCAGTGCCAGCAGGATGGCCACCAGTACGATGACGACCATCATTTCGACCAGCGTGAAGCCACATGGGGCTCCGCTTCTGCGGGAACGCGTCCTCACGGACGCGCAGAATCCGTTTTTCATGTTGTACCGTCCGCCGCCTCGCCCAAATGGCTGGAGCGGCAGACCTTTCTCCCTGACTGCAATTTTAAAAATTCTATTTGGCCAATTCATATTGACCACCCATTGAACGATGAGCGGTCGAAATAAACGGATCAATGGATCATCGACTTCAATTGTTTTTAAATTGATTTCCAAATAGATTTGATTTAATAAAAAATGACAAATGCAAATGAAATTGTGAATTTCATGACCCAGGCCCTGGACCTCGCGCGCCAGGCCGGGCCGGAGACCGACCCCAATCCGCGCGTCGGCTGCGTGCTGGTGGACGCGAACGGCGCGGTGATCGGCCAAGGCCGCACCCAGCAGGTCGGCGGCCCGCATGCCGAGGTCATGGCGCTGCGCGATGCCGCGGCGCGCGGCCATTCGGTGGCCGGTGCCACCGCCTTCGTCACGCTCGAGCCCTGCGCGCACCATGGCCGCACCGGCCCCTGCTGCGATGCGCTGGCGGTGGCGGGCATCGGCCGGGTGGTGGCGTCGTTGGCCGATCCCAACCCGCTGGTGGCCGGCCAGGGCTTCGAGCGGCTGCGCGCGGCCGGCGTGGCGGTCGAGGTGGGGCCGGGCGCGGAGGAAGCGCGCGAACTCAACCTCGGTTTTTTCAGCCGCATGGTCCGCAAGATGCCCTGGGTGCGGCTCAAGGCTGCCGCCTCGCTGGACGGCAAGACCGGCCTGCGCAACGGCGTGAGCCAATGGATCACCTCGGAACCGGCGCGCGCCGACGGCCACGCCTGGCGGGCGCGGGCCAGCGCGGTGCTGACCGGCGTGGGCACGGTGCTGGAGGACGATCCCCGGCTCGACGTGCGGCTGGTGGAAACCACGCGCCAGCCGCATGTGGTGGTGGTCGACAGCCAATTGCAGACACCGCCCGACGCGCGGATCTTCATGGCCGGGCGGCCCGTCTGGATCTACGCCGCGGCGCAGGACGAGGCCAAGGCCGCGGCCCTGGAAGCGCGCGGCGCCACCATCGCCTACCTGCCCAACGCGCAGGGCAAGGTCGACCTGGCCGCGATGCTGCGGGATCTGGCCCGCCGCGAGGTCAACGAGCTCCACGTCGAGTCCGGCCACAAGCTCAACGGCTCGCTGCTGCGCGAAGGCCTGGTCGACGAGCTGCTGGTGTACCTGGCACCCAAGCTCATCGGCGACGGGCTCGACATGGCTTCTGGCATCCACGCCGGCGGGCCGCTGGCCGACCTGGCCGGCGCGCTGCCGCTGGAGTTCAGGACCATCGAGCGGATCGGGCCGGACGTCCGGATCGTGGCCCGGGTCGCCGGAAGGGACGCTTTCTAGCGGGCGAATGCAGGCGCCCGCCGGGCGGACCCCCGATGTCTGCGAAAATGCGCGGATGTTCACCGGAATCATCACCGGCGTGGGGCGCATCGCCGCCATCCACGACCTCGGCCCCTCCTCCTCCTACGGCAAAAGACTCGGCATTGCGGTGCCCGACGGCTATCTGGCCGACGTCGGGCTCGGCGACAGCATTGCGCTCAACGGCGCGTGCATGACCGTGACCACGCTCGACCCCGCCCGGCAGCAGTTCACCATCGACATCTCGGCCGAATCGCTCGACAAGACCGCGGGGCTGACCGAAGAAGGCGCCCGCATCAACCTCGAGAAGGCGCTGCGCGCCAGCGACCGGCTGGGCGGCCACATCGTCTCCGGCCATGTGGATGGCATCGGCACGGTCAGCCACTTCGCGCCGGTTGGCGAAAGCTGGGAGCTGCGCGTGGTGGCCCCGCCCGCGCTCGCGCGCTTCCTGGCGTACAAGGGCTCGATCACGGTCAACGGCGTGAGCCTCACGGTCAACAGCGTGAGCGACATCGACGGCGGCGCGGAGATCAGCATCAACCTGATTCCGCACACCGTCGACAACACCTCCCTCGGCAGCCTGCAGGCCGGCTCCAGGGTCAATCTCGAAATCGACACCGTGGCGCGCTACGTGGAGCGCATGCTCCAGGCCGGCGTGCTGGTGCCGACTCCTTCCACGTATTCCAAGGACACAGCCGAATGAACGCTTCCGTCACGCCCATCGGCGCTCCCCGCGGCACGCGGGCACCCGCGCCGATTTCCTCGGTCGAGGAGATCGTGGCCGAGCTCGCCGCCGGCCGCATGGTGATCCTGGTGGACGAGGAAGACCGCGAGAACGAAGGCGACATCGTCATTGCGGCCGACCACATCACGCCCGAGGCCATCAACTTCATGGCGCGCCATGCGCGCGGGCTGATCTGCCTCACGCTCTCGCGCGAGATGTGCGAGCGGCTGCAGCTGCCGCCCATGGTGTCGCGCAACGGCGCCAAGCATTCGACGGCCTTCACCGTCTCCATCGAGGCGGCCGAAGGCGTGACCACCGGCATCTCGGCCGCCGACCGCGCGCGCACCGTGCAGGCGGCGGTGGCGCGCAACGCCGTGGCCAGCGACCTGGTGCAGCCCGGCCACATCTTTCCACTGCAGGCAGTGGACGGCGGCGTGCTGATGCGCGCCGGCCATACCGAAGCCGGCTGCGACCTGGCCGCGATGGCCGGCTGCTCGCCCGCCTCGGTGATCTGCGAGGTGATGAACGAGGACGGCACCATGGCGCGCCTGCCCGACCTGCAGCTCTTCGCGGCCGAACACGGCCTGAAGATCGGCACCATCGCCGCGCTCATCGAGCACCGCAGCCGCACCGAATCGCTGGTCGAGAAGGTCGGCTGCCGCGAGATCCAGACCGCCTGGGGCAGCTTCACCGCCCATGCCTTCACCGACAAGCCGAGCCGCGGCGTGCACCTGGCGCTGGTGCGCGGCCAGTGGTCGCCCGAAGACACGGTGTCGGTGCGCGTGCACGAGCCGCTGTCGGTGCTCGATGCGCTCGAGATCAACCGCTCGCTGCACTCGTGGAGCCTGGACGCCAGCCTCGCGCACATCGCGAACGAGGGCAAGGGCGTGGCCGTGCTGCTCAATTGCGGCGAAACGGCCGGCGAGCTGCTCGCGCAATTCGACGGCACCGCGCGCCCCGCGCAGGCACCCGAGCGCGGCCGCATGGACCTGCGCAGCTACGGCATCGGCGCGCAGATCCTGCGCGAATGCGGCGTGCACAAGATGAACCTGCTCGGCACGCCCCGCCGCATGCCGAGCATGGCCGCAGGCTACGGCCTCGAAATTGCCGGCTACCTCACGAAAGACTGACCACCATGCAAGGTGCAAACAAGGGCGCTGACCACAACACGCCGCTCGACGGAAAAGGCCTGCGCATCGGCATCGTGCAGGCGCGCTTCAACGCCGACATCACCGATGCGCTCGCCGCCGCCTGCCTGGCCGAGCTCGAGAAGCTGGGCGTGGCCGCGGAGGACATCCACCATGTGCAGGTTCCCGGCGCGCTCGAAGTGCCGATCGCGCTGCAGGCCATGGCCGTGCGCGGCGGCTACCACGCGCTGGTGGCGCTGGGCTGCATCATCCGCGGCGAGACCTACCACTTCGAACTGGTGGCCAACGAATCGGGCGCGAGCGTGAGCCGCGTGGCGCTCGACCATCGCCTTCCCATCGCCAACGCGATCCTCACGACCGAAAACCTCGAACAAGCCATTGCCCGGCAGACCGACAAGGGCCGCGACGCGGCCCAGGTGGCTGTCGAGATGGCGCGGCTGCTGGCCTCCCTCACATGACCGAAGACAACAACAAGGCAGCCGGCGCCAAGCCGCGCCCGGCGCGGCAAGTGCGCACCGGCCTCACCAGCACCGGCGCGCGCAAGGCCTCGGCCAAGTCGAACCGCAGCCGCGCGCGCGAATTCGCGCTGCAGGCGCTCTACCAGCACCTGGTGGGCCGCAACGACCCGACCGAGATCGACCACTTCACGCGCGACCTCGCGGGCTTCCACAAGGCCGACGCCGCGCACTACGACGCTCTGCTGCACGGCTCGATCGAAGGCGCCGAGCAGCTCGACGCACTGATCCGCCCGCTGCTGGACCGCAAGTTCGAAGAAATATCGCCGATCGAACACGCCGTGATGTGGATCGGCGTGTACGAGTTCCAGCACTGCCTGGACGTGCCATGGCGCGTGGTGCTCAACGAGTGCATCGAGCTTGCCAAGGAATTCGGCGGCACCGACGGCCACAAGTACGTGAACGCCGTGCTCAACGGCCTGGCGCCGCAATTGCGCGCCGCCGAGGTCGAGGCCGACCGGGCCTCGGGCAAGGCCAGAGCGTGAGAATTTCGGGGCGCGCACAGCGCATCGAACCCTTCTACGTGATGGAGGTGGCCAAGGCCGCCGGCGTGCTCGCCCGCGAGGTGGCCCACACCGACCGGCCGATGATCTTCCTGAACATCGGCGAGCCCGACTTCACCGCCCCGCCGCTGGTGCAGGAAGCCGCCGCGCGCGCCGTGCGTGCCGGTGCCACGCAGTACACCCAGGCCACCGGCCTGGAGCTGCTGCGCGAACGCATCAGCGGCTGGTACGCACAGCGCTTCGGCGTCGACGTGCCGGCGCGCCGCATCGTGGTGACCGCGGGGGCTTCGGCTGCGCTGCAGCTGGCCTGCCTGGCGCTGATCGAATCCGGCGACGAGATCCTTCTGCCCGACCCGAGCTACCCCTGCAACCGCCACTTCGTGAGCGCCGCAGACGGCAAGGCCGTGCTGGTGCCCACCACGGCCGAAGAGCGCTTCCAGCTCACGGCCGCCAAGGTCGAGGCCGCCTGGACCGAGAAGACGCGCGGCGTGCTGCTCGCCTCGCCCTCCAACCCGACCGGCACCTCGATCGCGCCCGATGAACTGCGCCGCATCCACGAGGTGGTGTCGCAGCGCGGCGGCATCACGCTGATCGACGAGATCTACCTGGGCCTTTCGCACGACGATGCCTTCGGGCAGACGGCATTGGCCATCGACGACAACGTCATCAGCATCAACAGCTTCAGCAAGTACTTCAACATGACCGGCTGGCGCCTGGGCTGGCTGGTGGTGCCCGAGGCGCTGGTGCCGGTGGTCGAGCGGCTGGCGCAGAACCTCTTCATCTGCGCGAGCACCGTGTCGCAGTACGCCGCGCTGGCCTGCTTCGAGGCCGAGAGCATTGCCGAATACGAGCGCCGCCGCGCCGAGTTCAAGGCGCGCCGCGACTGGTTCATTCCGCAGCTGAATGCGCTGGGCCTGAACGTGCCGGTGGTGCCCGATGGCGCCTTCTACGCCTGGGCCGACTGCACCGCGGTCGCCGAGAAGCTGGGCATCTCGGGCAGCTGGGACTTTGCCTTCGAAACCATGAAGCGCGCCCACGTGGCCGTGACGCCGGGCCGCGATTTCGGCACGGCCGAGACCAGCCGGTTCGTGCGCTTCTCCACCGCCAGCTCGATGGCGCACCTGCAGGAATCGGTCGAGCGCCTGCGCGCGATGATCGCGAACCCCGCCCGATGAGCTACGCGTTTCCGATCCGCGTCTACTGGGAAGACACCGACGCCGGCGGCATCGTGTTCTATGCCAACTACCTCAAGTTCATGGAGCGCGGCCGCACCGAATGGCTGCGCTCGCTGGGCATCGAGCAGCGAAAGCTGCGCGAGGAAACCGGCGGCCAGTTCGTGGTGAGCGAAACGCAGCTCAAATACCATCGCCCCTCCCGACTCGACGACGAACTGCTGGTTACAGCCGATCTCCGACAACTGGGCACGGCGTCATTGATAATCGGTCAACAGGTGCTATCAAAAACAGAGCAAGAACGAACGGGAGCCGCGGCACCCGTCCTGCTGTGCGAAGGCACGATCCGCATCGGCTGGGTGGATGCCTCCACATTGCGTCCTGCGCGCATACCGGCCCAAGTTGCGGGAACCCTCGAGCGCTGCGGCGGCTCCATGACTCAACCTTTCAAGCCATGAACCAAGACCTCTCCATCATCAATCTCCTGCTCCATGCGAGCTTCGTGGTGCAACTGGTCGTGCTGCTGCTCGTGATCGTCTCGATCGCCAGCTGGGCCGCGATCATCCGCAAGTACTTCGCGCTGCGCCGCATGCGCGCGCTCAACGACGACTTCGAGCGCGAGTTCTGGTCGGGCACCAGCCTGAACGAGCTCTTCGCCTCGGCCGCGCAGAACGCCAAGTTCGCCGGCCCCATGGAGCGCATCTTCGCCTCGGGCATGCGCGAGTACCAGAAGCTGCGCGAGCGCCACGTGAGCGACGCGCCCACGCTGCTCGACGGTGCCCGCCGCGCCATGCGCGCGAGCTTCCAGCGCGAACTCGACGCGGCCGAGCAGAACCTGTCGTTCCTGGCGACCGTGGGTTCCGTTTCGCCGTATGTGGGCCTGTTCGGCACGGTCTGGGGGATCATGCATGCCTTCACCGGCCTGGCCGCGCTCGCGCAGGTGACGCTGGCCACCGTGGCGCCCGGCATTGCCGAAGCGCTGGTGGCCACCGCCATCGGCCTGTTCGCCGCCATTCCGGCGGTGGTGGGCTACAACCGCTTCGCACGCGAGATCGACAAGATCGCGATTGCCCTCGAAACCTACATCGAGGAGTTCTCCAACATCCTGCAGCGCAACCTTTCGGCCAATCCGGCCGCGGTGGCGTCGGCAACTTCGGCGGCTCCGGCCAACCGCTGAGCGGAGGTCCAGCGCATGCCCGCAGTTTCATCCCGGGGCCGAGGCCGCCGCACGATCAACGAGATCAACATGGTCCCGTTCATCGACGTGATGCTGGTGCTGCTGATCATCTTCATGGTCACCGCGCCGCTCATCACGCCGAGCGTGATCAACCTGCCGTCGGTCGACCGCGCCAACAAGCAGCCCGACAAGCCGATCGAAATCGTCATCAAGAGCGATGACGAAGCGCAGATCAAGAAGGACCCGTCCACCGGCAGCGGCGGCACGTCCGTTCCCATGACCCAGATCGGCTCCGCGGCCAAGACCGCCCAGGGCGGCGACGACCAGCGCCCCGTGGTCATCAGCGCCGACAAGTCCGTGAAGTACGAAACCGTCGTGAAGGCGATGAACCAGCTCAAGCGCAGCGGCATCGAGCGCGTGGGCTTGTCCGTCACCACCACGGGCGGCAAATAAGGCATGTCGCTCGCCCTGGATCGCCCCGAGTTCGCACCACCGCCGCAGCGCGGCACGCCGCGCGCGGTGCTGCTCGCGCTGGTTGCGCATGCGCTGCTGATTGCCGCGCTGACGTGGGGAGTGCGCTGGCGCAGCGATGCCGACGAAGGCGCCGTCGATGCGGAGCTGTGGTCTTCCACGGTGCAGCAGGCCGCGCCGCGCCTGTCCGCGCCGCAGGCACCCACGCCGGCTCCCGCGCCGCCGCCGCCTGCGCCTCCCCCGCCGCCACCGCCTCAGGTGAAAGCCCCCGAGCCCGCCCCGGCGCCGCGCGCGCCGGACATCGCGCTCGAACGCGAGAAAAAGCTCAAGGAAGAAAAGGAACAGAAGGAGCGCGAGCTCGAGCGCCAGCAACAGCAGCGCAAGAAAGAGCTCGAAGCCAAGCAGCGCGCCGAAGACGAAGCCGAACGCAAGAAGGCGCAGCAGCAAAAGCTCGCCGAACAGCAGAAGAAACAGCAGCAGGAGGCCGAGGCCAAGCAGGCCGAAGCGAAGAAGCAGCAGGAAGCCGCAGCCAAGCAGGCCGCGGCCGACCGCGCCGCAACGCTCAAGCGCATGCAGGGCCTCGCGGGCGCGAGCGGCAGCGACGATTCCAAGGGCACGGCAATGCGCTCGTCAGGACCGTCGAGCGGCTACGCCGGACGCATTGCCGCGGCGGTGCGCCCCAACATCACCTTCCCCGATGCCGAGACGGTCAACGGCAATCCGGCCGCCGAGTTCGAGGTGAACCTGGCACCGGACGGCACCATCGTCGGCGTCAAGCTGACCAAGTCGAGCGGACTGCCCAGCTGGGACGAAGCCGCCGAACGCGGCCTGCACAAGACCGACAAGCTGCCGCGCGACACCGACGGGCGCATCTTCCCGTCGCTGATCGTTTCGCTGCGGCCCAAGCGGTAGTTGCAGGGCCGGCCAGGCGCCAAGCGCGCCCGGCCGCCTCGCCGCTCACTCGTAGACCACCGAGGCCTTGCCGGCTTCCGCCTGCGCCGTCCAGCTCGCGAGCGCGGCATCGGTCGGGAAGAACTTCGCGCGCTCGCCCAGCTGCAGCTCGACCTGCGCACCGCCGCGCGCCATCGACAGGCGCACCGGCAGCCCCTGCACGAGGTCGCCGTGCTCGCTCTGCTCGGTGCGCGGCGGAAAGTCTTTCACCAGGCGCGCGATGTCGGGCGCCTTGCCATTGACCGCCACGCGCAGGAATTTTCCGAAGCGGCAGCGCGCGGTGGCCAGGTCCCACACCTGCTGCACCTGGAAGCGGGCCTCGAAGCCGCCGCGGCCCGGCTGCAGCCGGCCGCTCACGATCACCAGTTCGTCGTCCTTCAGGGTGTTGCGGTTCGCGTTGATCAGCGCCTCGTCCGCGGTGGCGTCGATGGCATCGGACTTGTCGTCGAGCTTGAAGATCGCCAGCCGGCCGCGCTGGCCGTTGATCACGCGGAAATCGCTCACGATGCCCGCGATCACCTGCTGCTCGCGCGTGTCCATGAGGTCGCCGATCTCGCGCTTGCAGAAGCGCCGCACCTCGTGCGCCACCTCGTCGAACAGGTGGCCTGAGAGATAGAAGCCGACGGCCGTCTTCTCGAAGGTGAGCCGCTCCTTCACGCCCCAGGGCGTGGCGTCCACCAGCTCGGGCTCCTGCGTGGCCGAGCCATGCTCGCTGTCGCCGAAGATGTCGACCTGCGCGGCATTGGCCTCGGTGGCGGCCGCGAACTCGAAGGCGCGGTCGACCGAGGCGATGAGCGAGGCGCGGTTCTGCTGGATCGAATCGAATGCGCCGGCCTTGATGAGCGCTTCGACCGTGCGCTTGTTGATGCGCTGGCGATCGATGCGCACGCAGAAATCGAACAGGCTCTTGAAGGGCCCGCCTTCTTCGCGTGCGCGCACCACGGCCTCGACCGCGAGCTGGCCCGTGCCCTTGACGGCCCCCAGGCCGTAGCGGATCACCTTGTCGGTGACCGGCTCGAAACGGTAGTTGCCGCGGTTCACGTCCGGCGGCTCGAAGGTGATGCCGAAGTTCTTCTGCGCGTCCTCGAACAGCACCTTGAGCTTGTCGGTGTCGTCCATTTCCACGGTCATGTTGGCGCAGAAGAACTCGGCCGTGTAGTGGACCTTGAGCCAACCGGTGTGGTACGCCAGCAGAGAGTAGGCGGCGGCGTGCGACTTGTTGAAGCCGTAGCCCGCGAACTTCTCCATCAAGTCGAAGATCTCGTCGGCCTTGTCCTGGGGAATGCCGTGCGTCGAGAGCGCGCCCGCGCGGAATTTCTCGCGGTGCTCGGCCATCTCCTCGAGCTTTTTCTTGCCCATGGCGCGGCGCAGCAGGTCGGCGCCGCCGAGCGAATAGCCGCCCAGGATCTGCGCGGTCTGCATCACCTGCTCCTGGTAGACCATGATCCCGTAGGTCTCGGAGAGCATCTCGGCCACGGCCGGGTGCGGGTACTCCACCTCTTCGCGGCCGTGCTTGCGCGCCACGAAGCTCGGGATCAGGTCCATCGGGCCCGGACGGTACAGCGCGTTGAGCGCGATCAGGTCCTCCAGGCGCGTCGGCCGCGCATCCTTCAGCATGCCCTGCATGCCGCGGCTTTCAAACTGGAACACCGCTTCGGTCTTGCCCTCGGAGAACAGCTTGTAGGTCTCGCGGTCGTCGAGCTTGATGTTCTCGTACGCGAAGTTCTCCTGGCCCTTGTGGCGCTTGACGATGAACTCTTTCGCGATCTCGAGGATCGTGAGCGTGGCCAGGCCCAGGAAGTCGAACTTCACGAGGCCGATGGCCTCCACGTCGTCCTTGTCGTACTGGCTCACGGCCGAGTCGCTGCCGGGCTGCTGGTAGAGCGGGCAGAAGTCGGTGAGCTTGCCGGGCGCAATCAGCACGCCGCCCGCGTGCATGCCGATGTTGCGCGTCATGCCTTCGAGCTTCTGCGCGAGCTCGACCAGCATGCGCACTTCTTCTTCCTTCTCGATGCGCGCCGCGAGCTGCGGCTCCATCTCGATGGCGTAGTTGTTCTTGTCGCCCTCCACCTTGGGGTTGGGCGGATACTGGATGGTGACGGGCTGGCCCGGCTTATTGGGAATGAGCTTGCTGATGCCGTCGCAGAACATGTAGCTCATGTCGAGCACGCGGCCCACGTCGCGGATGGCGGCGCGCGCGGCCATTGTTCCGAAGGTGGCGATCTGGCTCACGGCATCGCGGCCGTACTTGTCCTTGACGTAGTCGATCACGCGGTCGCGGTTGCCCTGGCAGAAGTCGATGTCGAAGTCGGGCATCGAGACGCGCTCGGGGTTCAGGAAACGTTCGAACAGCAGCTTGTATTCGAGCGGATCGAGGTCGGTGATCTTCAGCGCATAGGCCACCAGCGAACCGGCGCCCGAGCCCCGGCCCGGGCCCACCGGGCAGCCATTGTTCTTGGCCCACTTGATGAAGTCGCCCACGATCAGGAAGTAGCCGGGGAAGCCCATGTTCAGGATCGTGTTGATCTCGAACTCGAGCCGCTCCACATAGCGCGGCCGCTCGGCCTCGCGCCTGGCCGGATCGGGATAGAGGTGCGCCAGGCGTTCTTCCAGGCCCAGGAAGGACTCCTGGCGGAAGAACTCGTCGATCGGCATGCGCACGCCTTCGCTGATGAAGGGCGTCGGAAAATCGGGCAGCTGCGGCTTGCCGAGCACCAGCGTGAGGTTGCAGCGCTTGGCGATCTCGACCGTGTTGGCCAGCGCGCTCGGCACGTCGGCAAAGAGCGCCTGCATCTCGGCGCTCGACTTGAAGTACTGCTCCTCGGTGAACTTGCGCACGCGGCGCGGGTTGCCGAGGATTTCGCCTTCCGAGATGCAGACGCGCGCCTCGTGCGCCTCGTAGTCCTGGCGTTCGGCAAACTGCACCGGGTGCGTGGCGACCACCGGCAGGCGCAGGCGGGCCGCGAGCTTGACGGCGGCAATCACATGCGGCTCGTCCTCGGGGCGGCCCGCGCGCTGCAGCTCGATGTAGAAGCGGTGCGGGAACATGCCCGCCAATTGCAGCGCCAGCTCGGCGGCGCGCTCTTCCTGGCCCTGCAGCAGCGGCGCGCCCAGCGGGCCGGCCTGCGCGCCCGACAGCGCGATCAGTCCGCCCTGCAGCTCCTGGAGCCATTCGAGCTTGCAGGCCGCCTGCGACTGGCCGCGGCCCACGTTCTGCGTCCAGGCACGCGCCAGCAGCTCGGACAGGTGCAGGTAGCCTTCCATGTTCTGCACCAGCAGCACGATGCGGGTGAGCACGCCGGGCTCCTTGCCCAGGCCTTCGATGAAGATTTCAGCGCCGATGACCGGCTTGACGCCCTTGCTTCGCCCCTGCTTGTAGAACTTGACCGCCCCGAACAGGTTGTTCAGGTCGGTGATGGCCAGTGCGGGCTGCTTGTCGGCAGCGGCGGCCTTGACGACTTCGTCGATGCGGTTGGTGCCGTCGACGACGGAAAACTCGGTGTGCAGGCGCAGGTGAACAAACATCCGCCCATTGTAGAAACCGCCACTCCACGATGTGGGTTGGCAATCCCTACAATCTCGGCCCGTGCAAGAGATTTTGAATATTGCGGCCTACAAATTCGTGGCCATCGACGACAGCCCCGTGCTGCGCGAAGACCTGCGCGGGCGCGCCCAGGCGCTGGGCCTCATGGGCACCATCCTGCTGGCGCCCGAGGGCATCAACCTGTTCCTGGCGGGGCTGCCCGACGCCGTGCGCAGCTTCGTGGCCGGCCTGCGCGCCGATGCGCGCTTCGCCGACCTCGAAACCAAGGAAAGCTGGTCCGCCGCGCAGCCCTTCCGCCGCATGCTGGTGAAACTCAAGCGCGAGATCATCCGCATGGACCATCCGGCCATCCAGCCGGCAGCGGGCCGCGCGCCGGGCGTGGACGCGCCCACGCTCAAGCGCTGGCTCGACCAGGGCCACGACGATGAAGGCCGGGAAATCGCGCTGCTCGACACCCGCAACGACTTCGAGGTCGACGAAGGCAGCTTCGACGGCGCGATCGACTGGCGCATCACCAAGTTCACCGAATTCCCGCCCGCGCTCAAGGCGCACCGAGCCGATTTCGCGGGCAAGACCGTGGTGAGCTTCTGCACCGGCGGCATCCGCTGCGAGAAGGCCGCCATCCTGATGCGCGAGGAAGGCATCGAGAACGTGCTGCAGCTCGAAGGCGGCATCCTCAAATATTTCGAAGAGGTCGGCGGTGCGCACTACCACGGCGACTGCTTCGTGTTCGACGGCCGGCGCGCGCTCGCGCCCGACCTGAGCGCACGTGCGGCCGATGCCAGTGCGCGTGCGTCGGAAGACGTGGGCCTCAGCAGCGGCCTGAAGAAATAGCCGGCGGGTTGCCGGCCACGCGCTCCGCAGATCAGACCGGCGTGGTGCCCACGTCGGGTTCGCGCACGCCAAAGGGCTTGCCGGGCAGCGGAATGAACTCGGTCTCGCCAGGCACATGTCCCATGCGCTGCGCAGCCCAGTCGGAGCCGGCTTCGAGGATGCGCTCGCGCCGGCTCGATACGAAATTCCAGGTGATGTAGCGCGGGCCGTCGAGCGGCTCGCCGCCGATCACCATCAGGCGCGCCGCGGTGTCGCAAGCCAGCACTGCGCCCTGGCCGTCGGGCAGAACCGCCATCGTGTGCGCGGGAATCGCTTCGCCATTGATGCGCACATCGGCATCGACGGCATACACCGCCAATTCGGGCGCCAGCGCGGGCAGTTCGAAGCGGCCGCCCGCGGGCAATGCGATGTCGAGGTAGATCGTCTGCGACAGCGTCTTGACCGGCGAGCGTTGGCCAAAGGCCTCGCCCACCAGCACGCGCACCGCCACGCCCTGCTCCACCACCTCGGGAATGCCACCGGCCGGCGTGTGCTCGAAGCTCGGCTCGATTTCTTCATGCACCTGCGGCAAGGCGGCCCAGAGCTGCAGCCCATGGTTCACGTAGGTGTCGGCCTTGAGGCGCTCGGGCTTGCGCTCGGAGTGCACGATGCCGCGCCCCGCGGTCATCCAGTTGATCGCGCCGGGCAGGATCTCCTGCACGCTGCCGAGGCTGTCGCGATGCATCATCGCGCCCTCGAAAAGATAGGTGACCGTGGACAGGCCGATGTGCGGATGCGGCCGCACGTCGTGCGCCATGCCGGGCTGCTCGGTGGCCGGGCCGAAGTGGTCGAAGAACACGAACGGGCCCACCGAGCGGCGCTGCGCCGCGGGCAGCAGGCGCCGCACATTGAAGCCGCCGCCCAGGTCCTTGTCGTGTGGTTGAAGCAATTGGGTCTGTGCGGCGGTATCGGTCATCGGGGGCTCCGTGGTTGGCTGGGTTTTATCCGCGCGATCTTGCCACTGTGGCAATACGCTCGCCGAATGCCCTTGCCGTGTCGAAGTCGCCCTTGAACATCTCGGCCGGGCTCGCATCCGAAGGCGACTGCGTCAACAGGCCGCCGTAGCCGCCCACGTAGTTCATCGAATCGCGCGTGGCCGCCTTGCTGTTGCTCGGCAGGATGCCCATGCTGACCCACAGGCCGCTGTGCTGCATCGCAAGCGTCCACAGGTAGCCCATGGTCGCGACCTTGTCGCCGTTCATGGTGGCGCTGTTGGTGAAGCCCGCAAAGAGCTTGTCCTTCCAGCCCTGCGTGAACCAGACCTTCGACGACGCATCGGCAAATTTCTTGAACTGCCAGCTCACGCCGCCCATGTAGGTCGGCGAGCCGAAGATGATCGCGTCGGCCGCGGCCAGCGTCTCCCAGCCGCCTTCGGGCAGGTTGCCATCGGCATCGATGGCGAGCAGCTGCGCGTCCGCGCCATCGGCCACGGCTTGCGCCACGCGCTGGGTATGGCCGTAGCCGGAATGGAAGACAACGACGATGTTTGCCATGTTCAGGGACTCCTTTGTTCAGGTTGTGGAATCAGCGCTTGTCGATGCTGAAGCGGCCGGGGCCGAAGGCGGCGAAGGCGAGCAGGCCGCCGGCAATGGCGATGTTCTTGTTGAAGTTGATCTGCTGCATCATCTTCATTGCATCGGGCGCCGACCAGTACTTGTGGAAGAACAGCGCGGTGACCACGGTGAAGACGGCCATCGCAATGGCGGTCCAGCGGGTCTTGAAGCCCACCAGCAGCGCGATGCCGAGGACGAGCTCGACCAGGATGGCGATCGCGGCGCCGACTTCCGGCAGCGGCAGGCCCACCGAGTTGATGTAGCCCACGGTGCCCGCAAAGCCCATGAGCTTGCCGATGCCGGCCGGGATGAACAGGTACGCGATCAGGATGCGGCCGACCAGCGCCAGCGTGTCCTGGGCTGCATTGGGGGTGGTGGTTGTGGTTGCCATGTGTGAAAACTCCTCGGGTTGTTGAAATTGAAAAAAGAACAGGGGAAAAAGAAGGCCGGGCGGCATGCGCCCGGCCCGGGATCACGCCGCCAGGTCGAACACCAGCACTTCGGCATCCTTGCCGGCGCCGAGCGTGAGCTGCGATTCGCCCTGGAGCATCGCGGCGTCGCCGCCCACAAGCTTCTGGCCATTGACTTCGAGCTCGCCGCGCACCAGGTGCACGTAGCTCTTGCGCTTCGAATCGAGCGCCAGGCTGGCGGTTTCATCGCCGTCGAGCAGGCCTGCGAAGAGGCGCGCATCGGCGTGCACCGTGACCGAGCCGTCGGCACCGTCGGGCGAGGCCACCAGGCGCAGCTTGCCGCGCTTTTCGGCGTCGCTGAACTTCTTCTGCTCGTAGCCGGGCGCAATGCCGCGCACGTTCGGCTCGATCCAGATCTGCAGGAAGTGCGTGGTCTCGTCGGCCTTGTGGTTGAACTCGCTGTGCATCACGCCGCGGCCCGCGCTCATGCGCTGCACGTCGCCCGGCGGGATGGATTCCACGTTGCCCATGCTGTCCTTGTGCGCCAGTTCGCCCGAGAGCACGTAGCTGATGATCTCCATGTCCTTGTGGCCATGGGTGCCGAAACCGGCGCCCGCGGCCACGCGGTCTTCGTTGATCACCCGCAGGTTGCCGAAACCCATGTGGGCCGGGTCGTAGTAGCCGGCAAAGGAAAAGCTGTGGAACGAGCGCAGCCAGCCATGGTCGGCATAACCGCGTTCCTGTGATTTACGGACTTGCAACATCGTCAGACTCCTTCGGCCCTGCCCTGTGGGGGTTGCTCGGGCCTTCTTCGTATGCCGCGCCGGATGCGCAGCGGATGTGAAGAACTTTAGGCCCGCACCCCATGGATAAAAGCGCCGGGTTTTGATGGCATCATTCAAATTTTTTGATCGATCGGGCCGCCGGTCGAAGGAGCCGCCATGCCCAGCGCCAGAGACGTACTGACCCCCGATGCGCTCGCCATGCTGCAGACCGTGGCGAGCACCGGCAGCTTTGCCGGCGCGGCGCGCGCGCTCAACCTCGTGCCCAGCGCGCTCAGCTACCGCGTGCGCCAGATCGAGGACGCGCTCGACGTGCTGCTGTTCGACCGCAGCGCACGCCAGGCCCGCATCACCGAGGCCGGCGCCGAGCTGCTGCGCGAGGCGGCGCGGCTGCTCGGCGAGATCGATGCGGTTGCCAACCGCGTCAAGCGCGTGGCCACGGGCTGGGAGCCGATGCTCACCATTGCGGTCGACAGCGTGATCGCGCGCGACCCGCTGCTCGACCTGGCCACGGCCTTCTTCGCGCTCGATCCGCCCACGCGGCTCAAGCTGCGCGACGAAACCCTGCTCGGCACCATCGAGGCGCTGACCAGCGGCGAGGCCGACCTCGCCATCGGCGCGGTGCTCGATGCGGCGAGCCTGGCCTTCACCGCCACCGGCATCCGCAGCCGGCCGATCGGCGAGCTGTGCTTCGTCTATGCGGTGGCGCCGCACCATCCGCTCGCGCGCCTGCCCGAGCCATTGACCGATGCGGTGCTTCGCCAGCATCGCGCGGTGGCGGCGGCCGACTCGGTGCGCAGCGGGCCGAGCATGACGGTCAACCTGGTCGGTGGACAGGACGTGCTCACGGTGCCGAGCATGCAGGCCAAGCTGAACGCGCAGCTGCACGGCCTGGGCGGCGGCTTCCTGCCCGAGCCGATGGCGCGGCCCTACATCGAGGCCGGCCACCTGGTCGAGCGCAAGACCGAACGCCAGCCGCCGCTCGCGACCATGCACTGCGCCTGGCGCGTGCGCAGCGCGGGCGGGCCGGGCCGCGCGCTCGAATGGTGGCTCGCGCAGTTCGAGCACGAGGCCACGCGGCGGGCTTTGCTTGAACGGCATCGCGGGCGTTGATTCGGCGCGGGACATTCGCGGAGGGAAGTACCCGGTGGCCTGTGCACGCACCCCGAACAGGACACGTCCTCCAGCCCCCTCCCGGACCGATGTAGAGTCCGGACACATCCATCCGTCTCCGTACACAAGAAAAGAGTCCCTCATGACCACTCGCGCAACTGCAAAGGCGGCCGACCGCCACCGAACCCCCGCCGCTCCACGCCACTACGCCGTCGTCGGCGCCGGCATTGCCGGAGTCGCCTGCGCCCGGACGCTGGTACAGGCCGGCCACAAGGTCACGGTGTTCGAACGCGAGGCCGCGCCCGGCGGGCGCATGGCGAGCGTCGACACCGCCTTCGGCCGCTTCGACAGCGGCGCGCAGTACTTCACCGTGCGCGATCCGCGCTTTGCGCTGGCGCTGGAAGCCACGCCCAGCCTCTGCCGCCCCTGGAGCGCCAACCTCGTGCGCGTGCTCGATGCGCACGGCCGCGTGGCCGAGGCCGCATTGCCCGGGCGCGAATCGCATTGGGTGGCGCAGCCGGGCATGGACGCCCTGGTGGCCCACTGGGCCGCGCCGCTGGGCGACAGCCTCGTGCTCGACACGCAGGTCACGCAGATCGAAGCCGATGCGCTCGACGCCAAGCGCTGGCAGCTGCGCACCGCCGGTGAAGACGATTCGCAGCACGTGTACTCGGGCTTCGACGCCGTGCTGCTGGCCGTGCCGCCCTCGCGCACGCGCGCGCTGCTGGGCGACGGCAAGCTCTCGGCCGCCATCAGCCAGAAGATCGAGCCGGTGCGCATCGCGCCCTGCTGGACGCTGATGATCGCCTTCCCGCAGGCCAACCAGGCCAACATGTCGCACCTCGGCCCGCAATGGAATGCGGCGCGCAGCACCCATCACCGCGTGGCATGGCTGGCGCGCGAGTCGTCCAAGCCCGGCCGCGAACGCGTCGAGCGCTGGACGCTGCAGGCCAGCGCCACCTGGTCGCAGGAGCACCTGCGCGACGATGCCGCGCGCGTCGAGGCCAAGCTGCTGCGCGCCTTCGCCGAAATCACCGGCATCCATGCCGCGCCCACGCACGCGCGGGCGCGCTGCTGGCCCGAAGCCCAGACCCAGGTGCCCGTGGGCAAGAGCCACCTGTGGGACGCCAAGGCACGCATCGGCGTGGCCGGCGACTGGTGCACCGGGCACCGGGTCGAGGATGCGTTCCTCTCGGGCCTTTCGCTGGCGCTTGCAGTGATCTGATCCACGGATGCGGGAGACCGGCCGTTTCGCGCCCTCGCCCACCGGCCCGCTGCATGCCGGCTCGCTGGTGGCCGCGCTCGCAAGCTGGCTCGACGTGCGCGCGCGCGGCCCGAAGGCGCGCTGGCTGATCCGCATCGAGGACGCCGACACCGAACGCTGCCTGCCCGGCATGGGCGAGCACATCCTTGGGCAACTGGCCGACTGCGGCCTGCTGCCCGACGAAGCGCCGCTGTGGCAGACGCAGCGCACCGAGCGCTACGAAGCCGCGCTGGCAAGGCTGCAGGCCTTCGGCCTTGCCTACCCCTGCGGCTGCTCGCGCAAGGACATCGACGAGGCGCTGGCACGGCTCGGCCGGCCGCACACGCGCCATGGCGAGCGGGTCTATCCCGGCACCTGCCGCGACGGCCTGCACGGCAAGCCCGCACGCGCCTGGCGCTTTGCCACCGAGAAGTTCGAATCGGCCCAGCCGCCATCGGCCTCCGGCGAACTCTGCTGGACCGACCGCCGCCTCGGCCGCCAATGCCAGGACGTGAGCCGCGAGGTTGGCGACTTCGTGCTGCGCCGCGCCGACGGCCCCTGGGCCTACCAGCTTGCGGTGGTGGTCGACGACGCGGAACAGGGCGTGACCGACGTGGTGCGCGGCGAAGACCTGGCCGACAACACCGCGCGCCAGATCCTGCTGCAGCGCGCACTCGGCCTGCCCACGCCCAGCTACCTGCACACGCCGCTGGTGCGCGGCGCCGACGGCGACAAGCTCTCCAAGCAGAACGGCGCCACCGCCATCGACACCGCCACGCCAGAGGCTGCCCTGGCCGCCCTCGACGCGGCCGCGCGCGTGCTCGGCCTGCGCGCCACCACGGCCGCTTCCTGCGCGCCTGCATTGGCCGGCTGGGTGCCCGAATGGCGCGATCTCTACAATTCGCGGCCGTAATGACCTTTCCCGACACCGTGCCCCACGATTCCACGCCCAGCGACGACGACGACGCGGCCGACGACAACAGCAACAACAAGCCGCATCCGCTGCACCGCCGCCTCAAGAGCTTCGTGAAGCGCGCGGGCCGCACCACCGACGGCCAGGCGCGCGCCTTTGCCGAGCTGGGCCCGCTGTTCCTCATTCCCTACAAGCCCGAGCCGCTCGACCTCACGGCGGCCTTCGGCGGCCGCGCCGCGCCGACCGTACTCGAGATCGGCTTTGGCATGGGCGAGGCCACCGCGCACATCGCCACGGTGCTGCCCGAGACCAACTTCCTGTGCTGCGAAGTGCACGAGCCCGGCGTGGGCGCGCTGCTCAAGCGCATCGGCGAGCAGTCGATCAGCAACATCCGCATCTGCGCGCACGATGCGGTCGACGTGCTCGACCACATGCTGCAGCCCGGCTCGCTGGCGGGCGTGCATGTGTTCTTTCCCGACCCGTGGCACAAGAAGCGCCACAACAAGCGCCGCCTGATCCAGCCCGAGTTCGTGAAGAAGCTCGCCGAGCACCTGCAGCCGGGCGGCTACATCCACTGCGCCACCGACTGGCAGCCCTACGCCGAGCAGATGCTCGAGGTGCTGTCCGCCGAGCCGCTGCTGCGCAACACGGCCGAAGGCTACGCACCCAAGCCGGAGTACCGGCCGCTCACCAAGTTCGAGAACCGCGGCATCAAGCTGGGCCACGGCGTCTGGGACCTGGTGTTCCGGCGCGCCTGAGGCCGCTCCTGCGGGAGGCCCGCCGGGCGGCCTCGTTTTCCGCAGCCTTCCCCATCGGCACCGAACTTGCTACACTTTTTTACTACTGTTAAAAAAGGTGAGCCATGGACAGTTCTCGCAGGGAATGGCTGGGCAAGGCGTGCGGGGCGCTGCTGCTGGGCGGCGGCGTTCATCTGCCGGCGCTGTCGCAATCGTCGGGCCGCGCGGCGGGCGCACGGGTGGTCGTGCTGGGCCAGTCGGTGCCGCTGACGGGCGCGGCCGGCGAGATCGGGCTGGCCTTTGCGGCCGGCAGCCGGCTCGCGGTGGCCGACTTCAACGAGCGCAATGCCGCGAGCGGCCTGCAGCTCAAGCTGCTGCAGCTGGACGACGGCTACGACGCGGGCCGGGCTGCCGCCAATGCGCGCACGCTGCTGGGTGCCGACAAGGCCGACATGCTGTTCGGCTTCGTGGGCACCGCCAGCAGCGATGCCGGAGCGAACGTGGCGGCGCAGCAAGGCAGCCTGCTGTTCGCGCCCTTTGCCGCCGCCGACACGCTGCGCGAGGCCAGCCATCCCCACGTATTCCACGTGCGCCCCGGCATGATCGACGAGGCCCTGAAGATCGTGCGCCAGTGCGCCACCGTGGGCCAGACGCGCATCGCGCTGGTGGGCGACGACGACGCCATGGGCCGCGCCGGCCTGGCCGCCGTCCAGCAGGCCATCACCGAGCTGAAGCTGCCCGCGCTGGTGGCCTCGGCGATGGTGCCGGCCGGCGGCGCCGACAAACTCGACGCGGCGCTGAAGACGGTGATGCAGCAGACGCCGCAGGCCATCGTGCTGGTGTCGCTCTCGGGCACCACGGCCAATGCGATCCGCAAGCTGCGCAAGAGCGGCTACAGCGGCAGCTTCATGGCCTTCTCGATCGTGGGCATCGACCCGCTCTATGCCGAACTGGGCAAGGACATCGGCGGCATCGTGATCTCGCAAGTGGTGCCGTCGCCGCGGCCCTCGGCCATTCCGATCGTCAAGGAGTACCGCGCCGCGGTCGACAACTCCGACCAGACGCCCTCCTACGAAGGGCTCGAAGGCTTCATCGCGGTCAAGGTGGCGGGCGAAGCGGTGCGCCGCGCGGGCCGCGGCTTTACCACTGCCAGCCTGCAGCGCGTGATGACCGCCATGACCGACTACGACGTGGGCGGCTTCCGCGTCAACCTGCGCCCGGGCCTGCGCGATGCCTCGCGCACCATCGACCTGATCAGCATCTCGGCCGACGGACGCGTGCTGCGCTGAGCCGCTATCCGCTGCTCACCAGCGCCTGCAGCGCATCGATCGACCTGAGCTCGATGCGCCCGTAGCCCAGCGCCAGCACGCCCTCGTCCGCCAGCGCATTGAGCTCCTTCGAGAGCGTCTGGCGCGTGACGCCGAGCATCATCGCCAGCGCTTCCTGCGGCAGCATCAGCGTGCGGCGCAGCTGCACCGACTGCGTGGCGTCGCCGCGCGCCAGCACCAGCAGCCGGTGCGCCACGCGCGCACGCAGGCTGCGCAGCGTGGCGTCTTCGGTGAGGCCGTAGAGCATGCGCACGCGCGCGGCCAGCATGGCGGCCATTGCGTTGGCAAAGACCACGTCGCGCATCTGCTGGGCAAAGGCCTCGGGCGGCACCACGAGCAGGTCGAGCGCCTCCAGCGCGGTGGCGTCGTGGGTGCGCGGCGAGCCGTCGATCAGCGTGATCTCGCCGAACCAGTTGCCGGGCTCGAGCACCGCAAGAATGGCCTCGCGCCCGTCCTGCCGCAGCGAAGAGATCTTGATCGTGCCGGCCAGGAGGCCGTAGAAGCCGCCGCCCGCGGCGTGGACCGGATCGCCCTGGCGGAACACCATGGCGCCGCGCCGCACGTGGATGAGTTCGCCTGCGCCCAGCAGTGCTTCGCGCTGCGCGCGCGGCATGCTGGTGAACCATGGATTGCGCTCCATCGCAGCGCGGTGCGGGGCGGAAAGACGCGGTTTGGAAGGCGGCATGCAGGGGTTTACCAGAGCCTTGCATTGTCAAATTCTTGACAGTTGAACGTCAAGCGCGGGTCTACAGTGGCCGCTCCCCCCAAAGAACACGGAGACAACACGATGAGCGAACGGGCAGGTTTCAGGAGCATGCAGGAGAGCACGCGCGAAGACTGGCAGCTGATAGGCGGCGAGTTCAGGCAGTTCGCGGCCGGCCTGCCCGCGCGCGTGATCCGGCACCTGCAGATCCTCGAAGGCGACTACGGCGGCTTTCCGGTCGACCGCTACACCCATTCGCTGCAGACCGCCACGCGCGCGCTGCGCGACGGCCGCGACGAGGAATACGTGGTGTGCGCGCTCCTGCACGACATCGGCGACACGCTCGGCAGCTTCAACCATCCCGACATTGCCGCGGCCATCCTCAAGCCCTTCGTGAGCGAGGCCAACCACTGGATGGTGCAGCACCACGGCATCTTCCAGGGCCACTACTTCTTCCATCACATCGGCCTGGACCGCGACATGCGCGACGGCTTCAAGGACCATCCGCACTACGAGCGCACGGCCGAGTTCTGCGCGCTCTACGACAACCCGGCCTTCGACCCCCGCGCCGAGACGCTGCCCATCAGCGAATTCGAACCCATGCTGCAGCGCCTGATGGCGCAGCCGAAGCAGAGCATCTACAAGGCGGCCATGAAGGAACCAGCCGCGGCCTGACCCATCCCCAAGGAAACCACCACCATGAACGCAAACACCCAATCCGAAATCCAGAAGCTCGTCTCCGCCGAGGAGTGGCAGCTGCGCGTCGACCTTGCCGCCTGCTACCGCCTGGTGGCGCTCTACGGCTGGAGCGACCTGGTCTTCACGCACATCAGTGCGCGCATTCCCGGGCCCGAGCACCACTTCCTGATCAACCCCTACGGCCTGATGTTCGACGAGATCACCGCGTCGAGCCTGGTCAAGGTCGACCAGCAGTGCAACAAGATCATCGACTCGCCCTACCCCGTGAACCCGGCCGGCTTCGTGATCCACAGCGCCGTGCATGCGGCGCGCGAAGACATCCAGTGCGTGCTGCACACCCACACCAAGGCCGGCATTGCCGTCAGCGCGCAGAAGAACGGCGTGCTGCCCATCAGCCAGCAGTCCACCTTCGTGCTGGCCTCGCTCGCCTACCACGACTACGAAGGCGTGGCCTTCCGCGACGACGAGAAGCCGCGCCTGCAGGCCGACATGGGCAACGCCAATTTCCTGATGCTGCGCAACCACGGCCTGCTGACTTGCGGCAAGACCATTGCCGACGCCTTTCTTTCGATGTACACCTTCGAGAACACCTGCCAGATCCAGATCGCCGCGCAATCGGGCGGCGGCGAGCTCACGCAGGTGAACCCCAGGATCGTCGAGGGCGTGGGCCAGGCGATGAAGGTGCAGACCGGCGGCCTGGGCGGGCAGTTCGTCTGGCCCTCGCTGATCCGCAAGCTCGACCGCATCGACGACAGCTACAGGCAATAAGCAACAAGCGCCGATCCCGGTTTCCACGGCTGCCAGCGCCTGCGCGACGGGTGTTGGCGGCCATTTTTTCATCTGCGCGATGATGCGGGCATGGAACTCCGGCAACTGCGCTACTTCGTCAAGGTCTGCGAACTGCGCAGCATGGGCCGTGCGGCCGTCGAACTGGGCGTGGTCACCTCGGCGCTGAGCCAGCAGATCAGCCGGCTCGAAGGCGAGCTTTCCACGCGCCTCTTGCAGCGCAGCTCGACCGGCGTGGCGCCCACCGATGCCGGCCTGGCCTTTTTGCAGCAGGCCCAGCTCACGCTGCGGCATGCCGACGATGCCGTGCGCGCGGCGCAGCAGGCGCGCCTGTCGGGCCATGTGAGCGTGGGCCTCGCGCCCACCACGGCCACCGTGCTGGGCGTGCCGCTGATGCGCGCCATGCAGCAGCGCTATCCCGAAGTGCGGCTGCACATGGTCGAGGCGCTGTCGGGCCATCTCACGACGATGCTGCATGCGCGCCAGCTCGACCTGGCGGTGCTGTTCCAGACCGATACGCCGCGGCGCTGGAGCGTGGCGCCGCTCCTGGCCGAGAAGCTGTTCGTGATCGCATCGCCGACGCTGGAGGGGCGCCCCACGGGCACCAAGGTCCGCCTGTCGCAGCTCGCCGAAGTGCCACTGATCCTGCCGAGCGGCAGCCACGGCCTGCGCGCGACGCTGATGGCGGCCTTTGCGCGGGCCCGCATCCAGCCGCGCATCGTTGCCGAGGTCGACGGCCTCGCGCTGCTGATGGACGCGGTGCGCGCGGGCTACGGCGCCACCGTGCAGCCCGGCGCCGCCACGGCCCGGCATGACCGCGACGACCTGGAGCTCACGCAGATCAGCGATGCGCACGTGGGCCGCCGCAACCTGCTCGTGAGCCTCTCGGACGACGAGCTTTCGCCGGCCGCGCTGGCCGCGCGCGTGGTGGTTGCCGACACGGCGCGCGCCCTGGTGCGCGAGGGCCGATGGACCGGCGCAAGTCTTCTCGATAACTGAACACCCGTTGCCTCTTTCGGCCTTTCGCGTGAAGGGCGCGCTCCCTAAAGTCTCCTGATTCAAAGGAGACCCACGAGTGATAGATGTACTGGTTGTCGGCGGCGGCAATGCCGCGCTGTGCGCCGCGCTGATGGCGCGCGAGGCCGGCGCTTCGGTGCTGCTGCTGGAAGCCTCGCCGAAGGAATGGCGCGGCGGCAATTCGCAGCACACCCGCAACCTGCGCTGCATGCACGACGCGCCGCAGGACGTGCTGGTCGATGCCTACCCTGAAGAGGAGTACTGGCAAGACCTCTTGAAGGTGACCGGCGGCCTGACCGACGAGCACCTCGCGCGGCTGGTGATCCGCGCCTCGTCGAACTGCCGCGACTGGATGCGCAGCCATGGCGTGCACTTCCAGCCGCCGCTGTCGGGCGCGCTGCACGTGGCGCGCACCAATGCCTTCTTCATGGGCGGCGGCAAGGCGCTGGTGAACGCCTATTTCCGGAGCGCCGAAAAACTCGGCGTGCAGATCCGCTACGACACGCCCGTGGCCTCGGTGGAGCTCGACGGCGACCGCTTCGCAGCCGTGCGCACCGAGGCCGGCGAGCGCATCGAAGCCAGGAGCTGCGTGCTGGCCGCCGGCGGCTTCGAATCGAACCGTGAATGGCTGCGCGAAGCCTGGGGCCGGAACGAGCGCGGCGAATGGCCGGCCGACAATTTCCTCGTCCGCGGCACGCGCTTCAACCAGGGCGTGCTGCTGAAGTACATGATCGACGCGGGCGCCGACAGCATCGGCGATCCGTCGCAGGGCCACATGGTGGCCATCGATGCGCGCGCACCGCTCTACGACGGCGGCATCTGCACCCGCATCGACTGCGTGTCGCTCGGCGTGGTGGTCAACCGCGAGGCGCAACGCTTCTACGATGAGGGCGAAGACTTCTGGCCCAAGCGCTACGCGATCTGGGGCCGGCTCGTGGCGCAGCAGCCGGGGCAGATCGCGTGGTCGGTCATCGACCAGAAGGCCGTCGGGCGCTTCATGCCGCCGGTGTTCGCCGGCACGCAGGCAAGCACGCTGGGCGAACTCGCGCAGAAGATTGGCCTGGACGAAGCCACGTTCGTCCGCACCGTGCAGGACTACAACGCGGCCTGCCGCGTCGGCCGCTTCGACCACACGGCCCTCGACGACTGCCACACCGAAGGCATCGCGCCCGCCAAGACGCACTGGGCGCGTCCGATCGACACCGCACCCTTCTACGCCTACCCGCTGCGGCCCGGCATCACCTTCACGTATCTCGGCCTGAAGGTGGACGAGACCGCGGCCGTGCGCTTTGGCGGCCGGCCCAGCCCCAACCTGTTCGTGGCCGGCGAAATGATGGCCGGCAACGTGCTGGGTAAGGGCTACACGGCCGGCGTGGGCATGAGCATCGGCACGGCCTTCGGCCGCATCGCGGGCACGCAGGCGGCACGCGCAGCAAAGAGCCATTCGAAAAAGAATTCCCCGGAGACCGCCCTTGCAGCAGCTCACTGACCTGGTCGCACGCGCCCGTGCGGATGCCGATGGCATCGGCAGCGCATCGGCGCGCGTCATTCCCATCCGGCCGGCGCTGCCGCTCGCCGCCAGCGAAGCCGAAGTCGCGCGCATCCTGCAGATCTGCAACGCCTGCCGGTATTGCGAAGGCTTCTGCGCCGTGTTCCCCGCAATGACGCGGCGGCTTGAGTTCGGCAAGGCCGACACGCACTACCTGGCCAACCTGTGCCACAACTGCGGCTCCTGCCTGCATGCCTGCCAGTACGCGCCGCCGCACGAGTTTGCGGTGAACGTGCCGCAGGCGATGGCGCAGGTGCGCATGCAGACGTACCACGACTACGCCTGGCCGCCCGCCATGGGCCCGCTCTACAAAAAGGCCGGGCTCACCGTTGCGCTGGCACTGGCCGGTGGGCTCGCGCTGTTCCTCGTGCTGGCCGTGGCTATGACAGGCGCGCTGCTGCACGAGCCGCTCGCGGGCAACTTCTACGCGATCTTCCCGCACAACTTTCTCGCGCTGGTGTTCGGCGCGGTGTTCGCCTTCGTGGTGTTCGCATTGGCGATGGGCGTGCGGCGCTTCTGGCGCGAGGTGTCGCCGACGCAGGAGAACGCGCCGGGCGAAGTGGCCGGCGTGCGCGCCGCGGCCGGCGCCGAGGCCGCGCACGACGTGCTGCGCCTCACCTACCTGGACGGCGGCCACGGCGAGGGCTGCAACAACGAAGACGACCGCTTCACGCCCTGGCGCCGGCGTTTCCACCACTTCACCTTCTACGGCTTCATGCTGTGCTTCGCCTCCACCTGCGTGGCAACGCTCTACCACTACCTGCTGGGCCTGCACGCGCCCTATGCGCTCACGAGCCTGCCGGTGCTGCTGGGCACCGCGGGCGGCATCGGCCTGGTGATCGGCCCCGTCGGGCTGCTGTGGCTGAACCTGCGGCGCAATGCGGCGCATGGCGACGTGGCCCAGCGGCCGATGGACCGCGGCTTCATCGCGCTGCTGCTGCTCACCAGCGCGACCGGCCTGGCCCTGCTCGCGTGGCGCGACACCGCCTTCATGGCGCTGCTGCTCGCGGTGCACCTGGGCGTGGTGATGGCGCTGTTCCTCACGCTGCCCTACGGCAAGTTCGCGCACGGCATCTTCCGCTCGGCGGCGCTGCTCAAGTTCGCGATCGAGAAACGCCTGCCCAGCCGCCTGCAGCTGGGCGCCGAGTGAATGAACTCGTGCACCCCAGACCCTGCAATCTTCAAAGCCACGACAACACCAAGACCCATCACGATGAACAAGACGCTCTCCTCTTTCCTGCGCGCCGGCATGGCCGCCCTGCTCTCGGCGGCGGCCGCATCGACCGCGCTCGCAGACGGCTGGCCCGCCAAGCCCATCACCATCGTCGTGCCCTTCGTGGCGGGCGGCACCACTGACATCGTCGCGCGCACCATGGGCCAGAAGCTCTCGGAATCGCTCGGGCAGCCGGTCATCATCGACAACCGTGGCGGCGCGGGCGGCACCGTGGGCGCGGCCATCGCATCGAAGGCGCCGGCCGACGGCTACACGCTGTTCCTGGCCACCATCGCGCATTCGATCGCGCCGGGCCTCTACAAGCGCCTGCCCTACGACTTCCAGCGCGACTTCGATCCCGTGGCGCTCGTGGCCTCCACGCCCAACGTGCTGGTGGTCAACGACAAGGTGCCGGCCAGGTCGGTGGCGGAACTGGTGGCCTACATCAACGCCAATCCCGGCAAGGTGAACTTCGGCTCGGCCGGCAACGGCAGCACCGAGCACATCTCGGGCGAGCTGTTCCGCTCGATGACCCGGACCGACGTCACCCACGTGCCCTACAAGGGCGGCGCGCCGATGATGGCGGACCTGATCGGCGGCCAGATCCAGATGGCCATCGAGACCAGCCCCTCGGCCGCGCCGCACGTGCGCGGCGGCAAGGTGCATGCGCTGGCCGTGACCACGCTGAAGCGCTCGCCGGCCTACCCGGGCGTGCCCACGCTGGACGAGGCCGGCCTCAAGGGCTACGACATGACCACCTGGTTCGCACTCATGGCACCGCACGGCACGCCGCCGGCACTGGTCACGCGCCTGAACGCCGAAGTCGCCCGCGCGCTGCAGCAGCAGGACGTGGCCAGGCGTTTCGAGGAGCAAGGCGTAACAGCAGGCAACATGCGGCCGGCCGAGCTCAAGGCCTTCATCGGCAGCGAAACC
This sequence comes from Variovorax paradoxus NBRC 15149, assembly GCF_001591365.1. Lineage (GTDB taxonomy): Bacteria > Pseudomonadota > Gammaproteobacteria > Burkholderiales > Burkholderiaceae_C > Variovorax > Variovorax paradoxus. The sequence goes on along the minus strand of NZ_BCUT01000007.1, from coordinate 430,863 downwards.
ACCAAGTGGGTGAAGGTGGCCCGCGACGCCAGCGCGACTGCCGAATAGGCGCCCGCGCCTTACCGTCAAAGCCCGGCCGTTCCGTGCGGCATCGCTTTGGCATGAGAATGGCGTGCCATGCACGTTCGAATCCCCGCCATGGCGGCGGCCCTGCTGGGCCTGGCCTCGGTTTTCTTCTCCCCCGCGTCTCTCCCGGCCCCGGCCACCGCCGAGGGCGCCAAGGGCGCGGACGCCCGCATCGAATCGCTCATCGCCCGCATGACGGTCGAGGAGAAGGTCGGCCAGCTCAGCCTCTATGGCCCCGCCAACACCAACATTCCCGGCAACCCGCAAGCCGGCCAGCGCAACGCGCAGCAGGAAATCGACGACGTGCGCGCCGGCCGCGTCACCGGCCTGTTCAACAACGAGGGGCTGGAGCGCAAGCGGGTGCTGCAGGAGGTGGCCGTGCGCGAATCGCGCCTGGGCATTCCGCTGCTGTACGGCGCCGACGTGATCCACGGCTTTCGCACCATCTTCCCGATGCCGCTGGCCGAGGCCGCGAGCTGGGAGCCCGAACTGGCCGAGCGCACCGCGCGCGCCGCCGCGGTGGAAGCGAGCGCCGACGGCTTTCGCTGGACCTTCGCGCCGATGGTGGACATTGCACGCGATGCGCGATGGGGCCGCGGCATCGAGGGCGCGGGCGAAGACGTGTACCTGGCCAACCAGTTCGCGGCCGCGCGCGTGCGCGGCTTCCAGGGCGCCGACCTCTCGCGCGGCGATTCGCTGCTGGCCACGCCCAAGCACTTCGCGGCCTACGGCGCTGCCGAGGGCGGGCTCGACTACGCCGCCACCGACATCTCCGAGCGCACGCTGCGCCAGGTCTACCTGCCGCCGTTCCGCGCCGCGCTGGACGCGGGCGCGCTCTCGGTCATGAGCGCCTTCAACGAGATCTCGGGCATTCCGTCGATTGCCAACCCGGCGCTGCTCACGGGCGTGCTGCGCGACGAATGGAAGTTCAAGGGCTTCGTGGTGTCCGACTACACGGCCGACGAGGAACTGATCGCGCACGGCTACGCCGCCGACGGCCGCGAGGCGGCCAAGCAGTCGTTCCTGGCCGGCACCGACGTCAGCATGCAGAGCGGCCTGTACATGCGCCACCTGCCCGAACTCGTGGCCTCGGGCGAAGTGCCGATGGCGCGCCTGGACGATGCGGTGCGCCGGGTGCTGTGGGTCAAGCAGAAGCTGGGCCTCTTCGACCAGCCGCTGCGCGGGCTCGACGCCGCACCAGCGCAGCCGCGGGCCGACAACCCTGCCCACATCGCGCTGGCGCGCGAGGATGCGCGCCGCTCCATCGTGCTGCTGAAGAACGAGCGCGCAGTGCTGCCGCTGCCCAAGGCGGGCCGCAAGATCGCGCTGATCGGGCCCTTCGCCTCGGGCACGCAGGACCTGCTCGGCGCGTGGAGCCTGTTCCCGGGCCAGGCGGCGCCCGTGGGCATCGACGACGGCCTGCGCGCCGCGCTGGCCGACCCGGGCGCGCTGGCGGTGGTGCGCGGCTCGGGCATCGATGCGCCGCTGGCCGGCGGCATCGAGGCCGCCGTGGCCGCCGCGCGCGAGGCCGACGTGGTGGTGCTCGCCATCGGCGAGAGCGAGCGCATGTCGGGCGAGGCGCGCTCGCGCACCGACATCGGCATTCCGCAGGCCCAGCAGGACCTGGCCGAGGCCGTGGCCGCCACCGGCAAGCCCGTGGTCGTGCTGCTGAGCAACGGCCGCGCGATGGCACTCAAGGGTGCGGTGCGCAATGCCGACGCCATCCTCGTCACCTGGTTTCTCGGCGTGCAGACCGGCAACGCCATTGCCGACGTGGTCTTCGGCGACTTCAATCCCTCGGGCCGCCTGCCGGTGAGCTTTCCGCAGGCGTCCGGCCAGGTGCCCTTCTACTACGGCCAGAAGCGCACCGGCCGGCCGCTGCCCGACTACGACCAGGCCATGGCTTTCAAGACCCGCTACGTGGACACCACGAACCGGGCGCTCTACCCCTTCGGCCATGGCATCGGCTATGCGCCGGTGCGCTACGACGGCATGGAGCTGAGCCAGGACCGGCTGCCGATCGGCGGCACGCTGCGCGTGCGCGCCACCGTCACCAACACCGGCCAGCGCGAGGCCGAGGAAGTGGTGCAGCTCTATGCCGCCGAACGCGCCGCGAGCGTGACGCGGCCGGTGCGCGAGCTCAAGAACTTCCGCAAGGTGCGCATCGGGCCCGGTGCGTCGAAGGTGGTCGAGTTCACGCTGCGCCCGGACGACCTGCAGTTCATCGGCCGCGACATGAAGCCGACGGTGGAGCCGGGAGAATTCGACCTGTGGGTGGCACCTTCGGCCGCAGACGGCATCAAGAAGAGCTTCGCGCTCACGCGGGAGTGAGGCGCGGTGGACGATCGGTCGATGATGAAAACACCCCTGCTCGCCGGGCGCCGCCTGGCTCTCATCTGCGAAACGAGCACCGAGAGCTACAGCTTCGGTCCGGACGGCACGGTCGCCGCGATCCTGGGAGAGAAGAACGGACCTGCATGCGCGCCGATCTTTCGCTACAGGGTGCTGTCCGCCGACAGCATCGAGCTGCTGGACGGCGACGGGGTGTTCGCGGCTTGGACGCACATCGAGATCGATGGCGATCTGCTGCGCGCCCGATGCAACGGGCAAGCCAAGGTATTCAGGATCGGATGAGGAACGGCTGGCGGAGAACGCGAAAAACGGGCCCCGTCGGGGGCCCGTTCTTCATTGCGCCGATCAAGGGAGCGATTCGGCTCAGAGGCCGGCTTGGCGCGTGAACGACACGCTGGGCTTCTTGTAGGCTTGCGGCACTTCGTCGCGGTAGAACGCGCGGCGGTCGAGGCTTGCGAGCGGGTCGTGCGCCTTGGCAACGGCTTCGGCCTGGATGGTCGCGCGGTCGGCGGTCGAGGTGAAGGCTTGCGCACCGGCGCTGGCGCTGTCGCCGTATTCGTTGCCGGCGCGGGCGGCGGCAACGGCTTGCGGCGCGACTTCGGCGCGCGAAACGCCGGAGTTCACGGTCAGCACACCTTCGTAGGTTTCTGCATGCGCACCGGCGGCAGCCAGGAGCGAGAGTGCAGCAGCAGCGAGGACTTTCGAGGCATTCATTTCAATCTCCTAATGGGTTGGTTGGTGAAATGAAGTGTGATCCTGAAGTGCCTCAAAAAACCGCGGCAAACGGAATCGCGGCGTTCACGGGATTGAAACAATCGAGCCGGTGCCGGCCCGCTGCATGCCGTGGATTGTTAGGCCTGCATTAGTGCGAAATCATCCAGGGCCGCTTGGCAGGCGCCGACTTGGCGCCGTTGGGTGCCGTCACCGTCGCACTGCGCCGCGGCGATGAACCCGAGCAGCAGCCGCAGCCCGCCGGATGCTTGAAGCGCGCGTAGTCGCGCGAGCTGCCCGGCTCGTGCCGGGCGCGCTCGTTGGTTTCCATCGCGCGGCGCGTACCAGACGCCATCAGCGCGAGCCGTGGTGCCGCCGAAAGCACGCGCGGCGATGCGCATCCGCAGTCGGGGCATGCGGCAGGCTCGTCGCGCTGGCCCGAAGGCCGCAGCGCCTCGAAGCCGCCGCACTGGCCGCAGGCGTAGTCGTAGGTGGGCATGGGCGCGTCCGTCAGGCCAGGTCGTGCGAGAGCGGCATGTCGATGCTGCCGTCGATCATCTTCACCGGCCCCGCGGCGTTCGGGTTGATGTCGAAGTCGAAGATCTGCGTGGGCAGCCAGAGCGTGGCACAGGAGTTGGGCACGTCGACCACGCCGCTGATGTGGCCTTGCACGGGTGCGGTGCCCAGAATCGAATAGGCCTGCGCGCCCGAGTAGCCGAACTTCTTCAGGTACTCGATGGCGTTGAGGCAAGCTTGCCGATAGGCCACGTTCACGTCCAGGTAGTACTGCTTGCCGGCCTCGTCGACCGAGATGCCTTCGAAGATCAGGTAGTCGTTGTACTGCGGCGTGATCACGCTCGGCTTGAAGATCGGGTTCCTGATGCCGTACTTGGCCATGCCGCCCTTGATGAGCGTGACCTTCATGTGCACCCAGCCCGCCATCTCGATGGCGCCGCAGAAGGTGATCTCGCCGTCGCCCTGGCTGAAGTGCAGGTCGCCCACGCTGAGGCCCGCGCCGTCGACGTACACCGGAAAGAACACCTTCGAGCCGCGCGACAGGTCCTTGATGTCGCAGTTGCCGCCGTGCTCGCGCGGCGGCACGGTGCGCGCACCCTCGGCGGCGGCCTTCGCCCTCGCCTCGCCCGTCATCTTGCCCATGTGGGCGGTGCCGGCGAACGGCGGATTGGCAAGGCCGGGCACGCGGTCCGGATCGGTGGCGATGAGCTTGCCTTCGCGCTCGTTCCACATGTCGAGCATCGGCTTGTCGGGCAGGCAGCCGATCAGGCCGGGGTGGATGAGGCCCGCGAAGTTGACGCCGGGAACGTGGCGCGAGCTGGTGAACATGCCCTTGAAGTCCCAGATGGATTTCTGCGCCTCGGGAAAGTGGTCGGTCAGGAAGCCGCCGCCGTTCTTCTTCGAGAAAAATCCGTTGAAGCCCCAGAGGCTGTCCTGCTTGGCGCCGATGTCGAGCAAGTCGACCACCAGCAGGTCGCCGGGCTCGGCGCCCTTCACGCCCACGGGGCCCGAGAGGTAGTGCACGGTGCTCAGGTCGATGTCGCGCACGTCGTCGGCGCTGTCGTTGTTCTTGATGAAGCCGCCGGTCCAGTCGAAAGTCTCGAGGATGAAGTCGTCGCCCGGGTTGACCCAGCAGGCCATCGGAATGTCCGGATGCCAGCGGTTGTGGATCATCTCGTTCTCGGTGGGCGGCTTGGTCAGGTCGACCTTGATCAGCGTGTCCGTCATTTGCAGTGGCTCCTGGGTTGGTTGTGGTTAAACGGAGAGGTAGGCTTTGATGTGATCCACATCGGTCTTGTCGCGCGCGGTCTCGTGCACGAGCCGCCCGCCTTCGATCACGAAGAGCCGGTCGGCCACGTCCATGGCAAAGCTCAGCACCTGCTCGGACACGACGATGGTGATGCCGCGCAGCTTGCGGATCTCGTTGAGGGCCTTGGCAATGTCCTTGATGATCGAAGGCTGGATTCCTTCGGTGGGCTCGTCGAGCAGCAGCACCTTGGGGTCGGTGACGAGGGCGCGCGCAATGGCCAGCTGCTGCTGCTGGCCGCCCGAGAGGTTGCCGCCTTTGCGGCGTTTCATGTCCCACAGCACGGGGAACAGCGCATAGATTTCTTCGGGAATGCGTTTGGTCTTCGAGTTTTCGAGGCCGGTCTGGATGTTCTCTTCCACCGTGAGGGTCGGAAAGATCATGCGGCCCTGCGGCACGTAGGCGATGCCCTTGGCCACGCGCTTGAAGCTCTCGTCGCGCGATACGTCCTGTCCGGCCACTTCGATGCGGCCACTCTTGATGGGAAGCACGCCCATCAAACTCTTGAACAGCGTGGTCTTGCCCATGCCGTTGCGGCCCATGACGGCTATTGTTTCGTTGGCATGGCCTTCGAACGAGATGCCGTGCAGGGCCTCGCTCTGGCCATAGGCTACGTGGAGGTCTTCTACTTTCAGCATGATGTTGCTCATCTGGTTGTTCCTCTAGTGCTCTTGTTTTTTGCGCTGCTGTTCAGGGCGCGTGCACAGGCCACCGGGTACTTCCCTCCGCGAATGTCCCCCGGGCTTCGCCCTCCTCCTTTATTTCGCTGCGGGAAGCACCCGATGCCCTGTGCACGATGGGCGCGGCTGTGGTGCTGGCCGATCAACGACCGCTGCGCATGACGATCACGCCGATGGGGTGCCTTGCGCAGCGAAATCAAGGGGGAGGCCGCAGGCCGGAGGACATTCGCGGAGCAAGGTACCCCGTCGGCGGGAGCGCGCCCTGAAAGACAGCGCTTCATCTAGTGCCCCAGATAAACATCGATGACCTTGGGGTCCGCCTGCACCTTCTCCATCGGCCCCTCGGCCAGGATCTTTCCCTGGTGCATCACGGTGACCTTGTGCGCGATCTGCTTCACGAAAGCCATGTCGTGCTCGATGACGATCACCGCGCGGTTCCGGCAGATGCGCTTGAGCAGGTCGGCCGTGAGCTCGCGTTCACGCGCGCTCATGCCGGCAATGGGTTCGTCGAGCATCAGCAGCTCGGGTTCCTGCATCAGCAGCATGCCGATCTCCAGCCACTGCTTCTGGCCATGGCTCAGCAATCCTGCCTCGGTGCGCAGCCTGTCGGCCAGGCCGATGTCCTCGGCCACCGCCTGGACCTTGGCCTTGACCTCGTCGTCGCACTTGAACGCCAGCGCGCCGAGCACCGATCGGCCCTTCGGGAACGACACCTCCAGGTTCTGGAACACGCTCAGGTTCTCGTAGATCGACGGCGTCTGGAACTTGCGGCCGATGCCCAGCCGCACGCGCTTGTGCTCGGCCATCTTGGTGAGCTCGGTGTTCTTGAACTTGATGCTGCCGGCGCTCGCGCGCGTCTTGCCGCAGATCAGATCGAGCAGCGTGGTCTTGCCGGCGCCGTTGGGGCCGATGATCACGCGCAGTTCGTTGCGGTCGATGTACAGCGTCAGGTCGTCGATGGCCTTGAAGCCGTCGAAGGAGACGCTGAGGTCTTCCACGGCGAGTGCGAAGTCGGTGTTGCTCATGGGATGGGACTCCGGGTTCGGTCAGGCGCGCTGGCGGCCGATGCCTTCGGGCAGCACGGGCTCGACCTGCGGCACGGCGACGGGTGAAGGGGCCGACACGGCGGCGGGCGGCGGCTTCACCGCGGCATCGCGCAGGGCCTGGCGGCGCGAGGCCCACCACGGCGTGATCGTGTCTTCCCACAGGCCCGCGAGCCCCATCGGGAAGGCCATGGTCACGCCGATGAAGAGGCCGGCCATCAGGAACAGCCACAGGTCCGGAAAGCTCTCCGAGAACAGCGTCTTGCCCGCATTCACCAGCAGCGCGCCGTACACCGCGCCCACCAGGCTCATGCGGCCGCCCACGGCGCAGAAGATCACCATCTCGATCGACGGCACGATGCCCACGAAGCTCGGCGACATGAAGCCCACCTGCAGCGCGAACATCGCGCCGCCGATGCCCGAGAGCCCGGCCGCCAGGCAGAAGATGAAGACCTTGAAGTTGGACACGTCGTAGCCCGAGAAGCGCACGCGGTCTTCCTTGTCGCGCATGGCGAGCAGCAGCGTGCCGAGCTTGCTGGTCTGGATCCAGCGGCACAGCACGATGCTCGCGACCAGCAGGCCCACGCAGACGTAGTAGAGAACGTACTTGGCGCCGTCGGTGCGCGTGTCCCAGCCCAGCATCGTCTTCAGGTCGGTCATGCCGTTGACACCGCCGGTGTAGCCCTGCTGGCCGATGATGAGCACGGTGCAGATCAGCGCCACCGCCTGCGTGATGATCGCAAAGTACACGCCGCCCACGCGGCGCTTGAACATCGCAAAGCTCACCAGCCAGGCCAGCGCCATCGGCGCCAGCACCACCAGCGCCAGGCTCAGCGGCAGGCTCTTGAACGGCAGCCACAGCGCGGGCAGCTCGGTGATCTGGTTCCAGTCCATGAAGTCCGGAATGCCGGGCGTCGACTGGATCTTGGTCGTGACGGGGTCGGAGGCCTCGAGCTTGAGGAACATCGCCATCGCGTAGCCGCCGATGCCGAAGAACACGCCCTGCCCCAGGCTCAGCACGCCGCCGTAGCCCCATACCATCACCAGGCCAACGGCCACGAAGGCGTAGGTGAGGTACTTGCCCACGAGGTTCAGGCGGAAGATGTCGAGCGACAGCGGCAGCACGACCGCCAGCAGCAGCACCAGCAGCAGCAGGCTGCCGAGCTGGTAGCGCAGGATCGAGGCCTTGATGAAATTCATCATCGGAACGTTCTCCAGGAAGGGTTCGGGTTCATCAACGACGCACCTTGACTGCGAAAAGCCCTTGCGGCCGCATCATCAGAATCAGCACGATCAGCGAGAGCGTCAGCACCTTGGCCATCGAGCCGGTCATGAAGAACTCCGAGATCGACTGCGTCTGCGCAATGCCGAAGGCCGAGACCACGGTACCCAGCAGGCTGGCCGCGCCGCCAAAGGTGACGACCAGGAAGGCATCCACGATGTAGAGCGAGCCCGAGGTCGGCCCGGTGGAGCCGATGGTGGTGAAGGCCGCGCCCGCCATGCCGGCAATGCCGCAGCCGATGGCAAAGGTCAGGCGGTCGGTCTTCATGGTGTCGATGCCGGTCGCGTTGGCCATGGTGCGGTTGGCCACGGTGGCGCGCACGCGCAGCCCCCATCGGCTCTTGTGCAGCGCAAGCAGCACGCCGCCGGTGACCAGCGCGGTGAGTGCGAGCACGAACAGGCCGTTGATCGGAATGTCCAGGCCTTCATGCGGCGTCCACGAGCCCATGAGCCACTCGGGCAGCGTGGGGCTCACTTCCTTCGGGCCGATGAAGGTGCGGAAGATCTGCTGCAGCCCCAGGCTCACGCCCCAGGTGGCGAGCAGCGTGTCGAGCGGGCGCTTGTAGAGATGGCGGATCAGCACCCACTCCACGATCCAGCCGACGATGAAGGCGAACACGAAGGCGAGGCCGATCGCGATCGGAAAGTAGTACGGCATGAACGCGGGCGCCAGGCTTTCGGTGACGCGCGCGGCCAGGTAGATCGAATAGGCGCCGATGGTCATGAACTCGCCATGCGCCATGTTGATCACGCCCATCTGGCCGAAGATGATCGCGAGCCCGAGGCCCATCAGCAGCAGCACCGCGAACAGGCTCAGCCCCGCGAAGCCCTGCATCAGGCCGATGTTCATCATGTCCGACAGAGTCATGGCAACGATTCCGGTGTTGGGTATTGGCTCCTTCCCCTTCCGGGGGAAGGTTGGGATGGGGGCAGGCAGAGCGTGCCCATGGGTGGCGCCGCTTGCCCCCACCCCTGCCCTCCCCCGGAAGGGGAGGGAGCGAGACAGGGTTACTGGTAGCCTTTGGGAAACGGATCCGGCTTGATCAATTCCGCCGACTCCGCCACCACCTTGAACGTGCCATCCAGCTGCCCTTGCCCGATGCGCGCCTTGCTCCACAGGTGATGGTTCGCGTCCAGCTTCACGTAGCCCTCAGGCGCCGTCTTCAGCTCGATGCCCGGCGAGCCGGCCACCACCTTGTCCACGTCGAAGCTGCCGGCCTTCTCCACCGCCGCCTTCCAGAGCCACGGGCCCAGGTAGCCGGCCTGCGTGACGTCGCCGATCACCGCGTCCTTGCCGTACTTGGCCTTGAAGGCTTCCACGAACTTCTTGTTGTTCGCGTTGTCGAGCGACTGGAAGTACTTCATCGACGAATAGAAGCCCGCGAAGTTCTCGCCGCCCACGCCGGTCATCTCGTCTTCCGTGACGGCCAACGTCAGCAGGAACTGCTTGTCGCCCGTGATGCCCGCGGCCTTGAGCTGCTTGTAGAAGGCCACGTTCGAGCCGCCCACCACCGCCGCGAAGATGCAGTCGGGCTTGGCGACCTTGATCTTGTTGATCAGAGAGTTGAAGTTGGTGTGGCCCAGCGGGTAGTACTCCTCGCCCTTGACCGAGCCCTTCTGGAAGTTCTCGATGTGCTTGCGCGCGATCTTCATCGAGGTGCGCGGCCAGATGTAGTCGGAGCCCACCAGGAAGAAGGTCTTGGCCTTCTTCTCCTTGGCGCCCCAATCGAGGCCCCAGATGATCTGCTGCGTGGCTTCCTGGCCCGTGTAGATCACGTTCTTGCTCTGCTCCAGGCCTTCGTAGAAGGTCGGGTAGTACAGGAGGCCGTTCTCCTTCTCGAACACCGGCAGCACGGCCTTGCGCGAGGCGCTGGTCCAGCAGCCGAACACCGCGGCGCAATGGTCGTTGACCAGCAGCTTCTTCGACTTCTCGGCAAAGGTCGGCCAATCGGAGGCGCCGTCTTCCTTGATCACCTTGATCTTGCGCCCGAGGATGCCGCCCATCGCGTTGATCTGGTCGATGGCGAGCTGCTCGGCCTGGATCGAGCCGGTTTCCGAAATGGCCATGGTGCCGGAGGACGAGTGCAGCTGGCCTACCGTCACTTCGGTGTCGGTCACCGCGAGCTTGGTGGTGTTGACTTTGGCCGTGGGGAACTGCGACTGGCCGAAGCTCAGGCCGGACAGGCCCATCACGGGCAGCGCGGCAGCGCCCTGCAGCAGCCGGCGGCGGCGCAATGCCAGGGCATCGAGGGAAAGATCTTCTGAATCACGCGACATCGGGAAACTCCAGGCAGGTTGTTGGAAGGGTGAGCCGCGCACCATCGCAGTGCGTCGGACGGTGCCCCGAGCACCATGGCTGGTACTTTAGAAATCACCTGCGCCGGCGCGAATACGTCATTCAACGTAGCGGCCGCAAGCGCCCGGGCCTGCAGACTTGCGAGCCGCGCACAAGGGCGCAAAGCACGCAGGGAGCGCTTCTTGCTCTGCTGCCTTCCATGCCGCCGCCCTCGCCCTTGCCGCAAGCCCCCACCATGCAACCCGTCACCGGCCAGAAGATCTTCCGCATCCGCCGCGACTACAACGCGTGGGTCGCGAACGAAACGCTGGAGGACTACGCGCTGCGCTACACGCCGCGCAGCTTTCGCAAGTGGTCGGAGTTCCGCGTCGCCAACGCGGCCTTCGGCGCCACCTCGTTCCTGGCGCTGGAGGCCATCGGCGGCGCCATTGCGCTGAGCTACGGCTTCTCGAACGCGCTGTGGGCCATCCTGGTGGTGGGGCTCATCACCTTTCTCACCGGCTTGCCGATCTCCTACTACGCGGCCCGGCATGGCGTGGACATGGACCTGCTCACGCGCGGCGCGGGCTTCGGCTACCTGGGCTCCACCCTCACCTCGCTGATCTACGCGAGCTTCACCTTCATCTTCTTCGCGCTGGAGGCGGCCATCCTCGCGCTGGCGCTGCAGCTGTACCTCGACTGGCCGCTGCCGCTGCTCTACCTGATGTCGTCGGTCGTGATCGTGCCGCTGGTGATGCGCGGCATCACGCTCATCTCGGGCCTGCAGCTGTGGACGCAGCCGATCTGGATCGTGCTGTTCGTCTGCCCGTTCATCGCGGTGCTGGTGAAGAAGCCCGGGCTGTATGCCGACTTCACCGGCCTGGTGGGCCGCAGCTCCGACAGCAGCAGCTTCGATCCGCTGATGTTCGGCGCCGCCGCCACGGTGGCCTTCTCGCTGGTGGTGCAGATCGGCGAGCAGGTCGACTACCTGCGCTTCCTGCCCGAGAAGACGGCCGCCAACCGCGGCCGCTGGTGGGCCGCGGTGCTGGTGGCGGGGCCGGGCTGGATCGTGCCGGGCATGCTCAAGATGATGGGCGGCGCCTTCCTGGCCTTTCTGGCGCTCCAGCACGAGATTCCGGCCCGGCACGCGGTCGAGCCCACGCTGATGTACCTCACGGGCTTTTCGTACGTGCTGCGCGATCCGGCCTGGGTGCTGGCGATCACCACCCTCTTCGTGGTGGTCTCGCAGATGAAGATCAACCTCACCAATGCCTATGCGGGCTCGCTGGCGTGGTCCAACTTCTTCGCGCGGCTCACGCACAGCCACCCGGGGCGCGTGGTGTGGCTGGTGTTCAACGTGGTCATCGCGATCCTGCTGATGACGCTGGGCGTGTTCGCGGCGCTCGAGCATGTGCTGGGCTTCTACAGCAACATCGCCATCGCCTGGGTCGGCGCGCTGGTGGCCGACCTGGTCATCAACAAGCCGCTGGGCTGGAGCCCGCGCACCATCGAGTTCAAGCGCGCGCACCTGTACGACATCAACCCGGTCGGCCTGGGCGCGATGCTGGTGGCGGCGGCGCTCGCCATGCTGGCGTACTCCGGCGTGCTGGGCCAGTGGGCGCGCGCGTTCTCGCCCTTCATCGCGCTGGCAACGGCGCTGGTGGTCTCGCCGCTGCTGGCCTGGCGCACGCGCGGACGCTACTACCTCGCGCGCAGCGACATCCGGCGCTGGACGCCGGGGCAGATCGTGAAATGCTCGGTGTGCGACAACAGCTTCGAGTCCGAGGACATGGCGCACTGCCCGGCCTACAGCGCGCCGATCTGCTCGCTGTGCTGCACGCTCGAATCGCGCTGTCACGACCGCTGCAAGACCGACTCGCGCGCGGCCGAGCAGATGAGCGGCTGGCTCCAGGCGCTGCTGCCGCCCGCGCTGTCGGGCCGGCTCAACTTTCGCGTGGCGCACTACCTGATGGTGGCCACCTCGCTGGTGGCGCTGCTGGCCACGGTGATGGGCGTGGTGTACGCGCAGGAGGCCATCGTGGGCGCCGATGCGGTGGACCCGGCGCTGCGCAGCGCCTTCCTCAAGGTGTTTGCGCTGCTGTCGCTGGTGGCGGCGGTGGCCGCCTGGTGGATCGTGCTGGGCAGCGAGAGCCGGCAGATGGCGCAGGAGGAATCGAACCGCCACAACCACCTGCTCACCGTCGAGATCGAGGCGCACCAGCGCACCGACGCCGCGCTGCAGACCGCGAAGGAAGCCGCCGAAGCCGCCAACCAGGCCAAGACCCGCTACGTGGCCGGCATGACGCACGAGCTGCGCACGCCGCTCAACAGCATCCTGGGCTACTCGCAGATCCTGCTCAAGGGCGAAGCCGTGGCGCCGCCGCGCGAAGCGGTGCAGACCATCCAGCGCAGCGGCGAGCACATGCTGGGGCTGATCGACGGGCTGCTCGACCTGGCGCGCATCGAGGCCGGCCGGCTGCAGCTGGAGCCCGCCCCTCTCGCGCTGCCGGCCTTCCTGGACGAGGTGGTGCACATGGTGCGGCCGCAGGCCGAGAACAAGGGCCTGGCGTTCGTCTACACCCACAGCGGTCGGCTGCCGCCCTGGGTGCATGCCGATGCCAAGCGGCTGCGCCAGATCCTCATCAACCTGCTGGCCAACGCGGTGCGCTTCACCGACAGCGGCACGGTCACGCTGCATGTGGATGCGCGGCGCGAGGTGCTGCGCTTCGACGTGGTCGACACCGGCATCGGCGTGGCGCCGCAGGACCACCAGCGCATCTTTCTTCCGTTCGAGCGCGGCGCCGCCGGGCGCCGGCGCGGCGAGCCCGGCACGGGCCTGGGCCTCACGATCACCGGCCTGCTCACGTCGCTGATGGGCGGCGAGCTGGCGCTGGCCGCCACCTCGCCCGCGGGCAGCACCTTCAGCGTGCGGGTGTACCTGCGCGAAGTGGCCGACCCCGGCCCGCAGGCGGAGACACGGCGGCCGGTGTCGGGCTACATCGGCGCGCGCCGCACGCTGCTGGTGGTGGACGACCAGCCGGTGCAGCGCCAGATGCTGGCCGGCATGCTCGCGCCGCTGGGCTTCGAGGTGCGCGAGGCCGCAAGCGGCACCGAATGCCTCGACAGCCTGCGCGAGAACCTGCCCTCGGCGATCCTGCTGGACCTCACCATGGACGACATGGATGGCTGGCAGACCGCGGCGCTGGTGCGCGCCTCGGGCTTCGACCGCCTGCCGATCATCATCGTCTCGGCCAACATGTTCGAGAACCAGGGCGAACTGCTGCGCGCCGCGGGCTGCCAGGCCTTCGTGGGCAAGCCGGTCATCGAGTCGCAGCTGATCGCCACGCTGGAGCGGCACCTCGGCCTCGAATGGCTGGCGTCGAACGACGCGATGCCGCCCACCGTCGACATGGCGCCGCGGCCGGTGCAGCTCGCGCTCTCCGAAGACGACCGCGCCGAGCTGATGCGGCTGGTGCAGATGGGCCACATGCGCGGCCTGCACCAGGTGCTCGACCGCCTCGCCGCCGCCTCCCCACCGGCCGCGGCCACCTGCACCTGGCTGCGCGGCATGGCCAACCGATTCGAACTCGACAAGCTCCGCAAGGCACTCGCAGAACAAGATGCAGACACTCTCGCCCCCTGACGAAGCCGAACGCCCCGTGGTGCTGGTGGTGGACGACGCCCCCAGCAGCCTCGGCATGCTGTGCGACACGCTCGAATCGAGCGGCTACACCGTGCTGGTCGCGGCCGACGGCGAGGCCGCGCTGCAGCGGCTCGAACTGGTGGTGCCCGACGCGATCCTGCTCGACGGCCTGATGCCCGGCCTGTCGGGCTTCGAGACCTGCCGGCGCATCAAGGCCAATGCGGCGCTCGCGCACATCCCGGTGCTGTTCATGACCGGCCTTTCGGAAACCGCGCACGTGGTCGAGGGCTTCGAATGCGGCGGCGTCGACTACGTGGTGAAGCCGATCCGCGCGCAGGAGGTGCTCGCGCGGCTGCACACGCACACGCGCAACGCACGCATCACGCGCATGGCGCGCGATGCGGTCGACGTGGCCGGCATGGGCGTGGTCTTTGTCGATGCGCGCGGGCGCATCGCATGGCGCTCGCCGCAAGCCGCGCTGTGGCTGCATGCGCTCGATGCGGCGCCGGCCGCCGGGCTGCTGCCCGCCGCGCTCGCACCCGCGCTTGCGCCCGGCGCGGCCATTGCAGTGGCCACGGCGGCAGGCGCACGCATTTCGGTGCGCAACCTCGGCGCCGCGGCGCTCGGCGAAACCATGCTGCTGTTCGCGGCGCAGCGCGAAGGGGCCGCGGGCAAGCCGTCGGCGCGGCTGGCCGAAGCGGCGCTCACGCCGCGCGAGACCGAAGTGCTCTCATGGCTTGCCAAGGGCAAGACCAACCGCGACATCGGCGAGATCCTGGGCACCAGCCCGCGCACCGTCAACAAGCACCTCGAGCACATCTTCGAGAAGCTGGGCGTCGAGACGCGCGCTGCCGCGGCGGCACTGGCCAGCGGACAGCTGGCCTGATCGAGCCATCCAGCGGGCAGCTGGCCTGGTCGAGTTACCTACCTCTTCGTTGCCGGCGTTGCAGGCACCGCAGGCGTCGTCGCGGTGCTGTCGGCCTTGGAGCCCGGCACGGCCGGCGTCGCGGGCGTAGCAGACATCGTGGACGATGCCGAGGACGAAGAAGAAGAAGACTGCGGCGACGGCGTGGCCGGTGTCGCAGGCGTGGCTGGCGTTGCAGGCGATGTGGCCGTGGCCGGTGTTGCAGGCGTGGCGGGTGTTGCCGGCGTCGCCGCGTTGGCCGAGGCATTGGAGCCGCTGGCCGCGCCCGCGCCATTGCCATTGGCGCCCGCACCAACGCCCGCGCCTACACCGGCGCTGCTGCCGCCACCTCCACCGCCCCCGGCACCGCCACCACCGCCTCCTCCGGAGCCGCCGCCCGCAGCCAATGCGAGCGGGGCCACGCAGGCGCCCATGAGAACCGCCACCAGGGTCGGTGCAATACGTCGTGTCAGCTTCATCGGAATCTCCTTGTTGGTGTTTCGACAAGGCCAAGCTAGACACGGCCGGAAAGCCGGCTTGTAGTCCAAAGTCTTCATGGCGGGCCGGCCCAGTCGCCGGTGCCATGCAATGGATAGCTGCGCGGCGCCTGTCGGTATCACCCGCCGGGCTGGGTCGCCTGCTTGCCGCCGCGAGGCAGATGAACGGTGAATGCCGTGCCTTCCGCCGCGGAGGAGGTCACGGTGATGGTGCCGCCGTGCCCCGTCACGATCTCCCGCGCAATGTAGAGACCCAGCCCCAGGCTCGTGGCGGGCCGCTCGTGCGGCGCCGATTCGCGTGTCGCAACCTGCACCAGCGGGTTGAAGATGACCTGCATCGAATCGGGGGGAATCGGCCTTCCCTGGTTCTTGACGATCAGGCTCGCATGCGCCCCCTCGTCCCGGATCACCAGCGCCACGGGATGGGCGGGGTCTCCATGCTGCACGGCGTTGCTCAGCAGGTTGGTGAGGACCTGGCGCATCCTGGGCGCATCGAACATCAGCACCACATCGGCTGGAAGCTCGGCGACGAGCTCCCGCCTGGGATAGGCCGCGCAGACCTCGTCGAAGGCCTCCTGGCACAGCGCACTCAGGTCGCCTTCCTGTGGAACCACTTCGATGCCGCGGCCGAGCCGGGTGCGCGTGTACTCGAGCAGGTCGGTGACCATGTCGTTGATCGACGCAATGCTTCGCCTGGCGATCTGGAGCGTGCGCTCCTTGGGCCTCGCCTCGCCAGCCAGTTCGAGAAGATGAATGCAGGAGCTGAGCGCGCTCAACGGGTTTCGCAGGTCGTGTCCCAGCACGGCCAGGAAGGTGTCCCTGGAATTGGCCACGTGCTCCGAATAGGTGGCCATGGCCTCGGCAAGGCCCTGGTCGATGCCTTCGTTGAAGCGCATCACTTCTTCCAGGACCGCGGCATCGACCGTGCCGACGTGTCCCATCCACAAACGAAGAACCGTGGCCCGCAGCGCGCGGTATTCCGCGCCCAGTTGGGAAAGGTCGAAACCCACCCGCTGGCGCAGGCCACCGTGTTCGGCGGCAAAAGTCTCCTTGAGGAACGGCAGCGCAAGTCCCTTGGACTTTGCTTCGCGCTGCCTTTCAGACTGGGCCGACTCCATTTCGCCGGCAATGGCCAGCAGGATTTCATGCGCATGGTCCCGCAGTTCGACAACGGACATGGTCTCCGCCGGCGGGATCATCGTTCGTGCAAAGGATTCCCACTCGACGAGGATGGGTTCGATGTTGTCCTTGATGAATTGGCTCAGGCGCATGCTGGCCGGAGTATGCGCCCGTGTAGGACAACAGGAGGTACGGCCAACAGCCACTGCCCGGGCGCCGGAGAAAAAAGGGTACTCGATGAAGCGTATCCTGAGGCTCCTCCTACCGGAACACACGCCATGTCTGAACAGCCTCTTTCCGGGACGGACCCCGTCGATCCACCCTTCTTCCACGAGGCCTCGGGCACGGTCCGCTTCTGGGTGCTCATCGATGGCCAGCACATGGGCGCGAGCATCAGCAAGGACGTCCTGCGCTACCGCTTCCGCCCCGGCGCGCAAGGCGACGACCCGATGGAAATCTACGCGCAGTACGCGGACCAGCTCGAAGCGGCCGTGCGCCGGCGGGCGGCGCAGGGCTCGATCGAGCCGGTGATGCTGCGCGAGTTCGACCTACCCCGCGGTTGATTCCACGCGCGCACTGCGCGTGCGGGCGCCGCTGGCCAGCGTCACGCCGATCAGGGCGCTGGCAATCGCGACCCGGTCGATGCCCGTGGCGGGCTCGGCCAGCCACCACCACCCGCCCAACGCGGAGAAGACCGGCGCCAGCCCTCCGAACGCCGCCGCCTGCGACGCACCAAGGCGCGCAACGGCCGCGCCGAAGATCCACAGCCCCAGCAAGCCCGCGACCGCACCCTGCATCAGCGCCTGCCACAGCACGTCGCGCAGCGGCGCATCGGCAAGGCCCGTTCCGCCCCGCCACAGCAGCCATGGCACGAGCAGGATCGCCGACCACGCACTGACGACCGCCGCGCCTTGCCATGCGCCAAGGCCGGCGCGCCTGAACGACAGCGTGAAGCCGGCCCACAACGCGGCCGCAAGAAGAAAGAGCAGATCGCCGCGCCAGGCGCCGGCATCGACGCCGCGAAAACTGCCCGCCCCCAGCATGCCGATGCCCGCCGCAAGGAACACCAGGCCGAGCGCCCGCGCGCGGTCCGGGCGTTCGCGCCAGAACATCCAGGCCAGGCCCGCGGCAAAGAGCGGACATGCGCCCGCCATGAAGACACCCATGTGCGCCGACGGGGCGAACCTGGTGCCGCTCATCGCCACCAGCCCGAAAGGCAGCCCCGCGCCAAGCACCATCCCGGTCAGCCACCGCAGCGGCACCCCGCGCGGCAGCAGGCCGACGCGCAGCCACACGGGCATGAGCACGATCGCCGGTATGCCGTAGCGCAGGATCGCCAGGTCGGCCGGAGCGATGGTGGTGGTGGTCGAATGGCGCGTGGCCACCTGCCAGATGCCCGCGATCAGCGCCGAGGCCACGCCGGCGGCCAGGCCGGCTGAAAGGCGCACGTTGACCGTCATCTGTTGGCTCCGTTGAATGCGAAGCCCGCAGTGTTCTGTCAATGCAGGCGGCGCGCTTCCAGATTCGTGCGCATCTGGCTCGGCGCCATGCCAAAGGCGCGCCGGAAGGCCACCGTGAAGTGCGCATGGCTTGCAAAGCCCAGGTCGGCCGCAAGCGCGCTGATGCTTGGCTCACCTTCGCGCAGGCGGTCGAGCGCGAGCGTCATGCGCAGCTGGTTGCGCAGGCCGTGCAGGCTCGTTCCCGTGTGCATGCGGAAGCGGCGCGCCAGGTGGAAGGCCGAGCAATGGACCGCCTTGGCGATCTCGTCGAGCGTGTCGCTGCGCTCCGGTGCCGCGGCGATGTAGTCGCGGGCGCGCTCGACCGCGCGGTGGACCTTCGGCGGCGCCGGCCGGTCGGCCGGCCGCATGCTCTGGACCAGGCCGGCCAGATGCTCCTGCACCTCGAGCGCATCGATCGCCTGCATCGCATGGGCCTGCAGGCATCGGCGCAGCAGCAGCTGGCCGCCCAGCGGCAGGTACACCCGGCCCGCCGGCGCCAGGTCTTCGACGAGCGTGACCACCACGCTGCGCTGGCCCGCCATCGGGTGCTTCAACTGGTAGGGCCCGTCGGGCGACAGCCACAGTGCGGCCGCGGGATCGCAGACGAAGGCGTCCGCGCCCAGCCGGCATTCGAAGCGCTGGCTCAGCGGCAGCAGCAGGCGCGGCCCCTGCACGCGATAAGGCGGGCTCCAGCCGGGCTCGGCCGTCTCCAGCGTGGCCAGCTGGCAGCTGACGGAGCCGCTTTCGAAGAGCACGCTGCGAAGGTAGGTCATGGGTGTGAAAGGCAGCAGTGCCGCCCGTCCGGATTCTGCCAGCCGGGCCACAGGCCCTGGTGTTTACCCCGAAGGCGCTGAAGGCCGATTGACAGCCTCGCTGCCTACGATCGAGGGAATTTCATCCGGAGACACCATGAAGACCACCCCCACCTTCTCGCTCGCCCGCCTGACCCGCCGCGCCAGCCTGCTGGCTGCCGCATCCGTTCTTGCCGCATGCGGCAGCCTCGGCAGCGCACCGCCCGCGGCCGGCGACATCCACGTGATGACCTCGGGCGGCTTCACGGCCGCGTACAACGAGCTGCGCCCCGGCTTCGAACGCAGCAGCGGCCGCACGGTCAAGACGGCGTATGGCGCCTCCATGGGCAATGCCGAAGATTCCATTCCGAGCCGGCTCTCGCGCAACGAGCCGGCCGACGTGGTGATCCTCGCGCGGCCCGCGCTCGATTCGCTGGTGGCGCAAGGCAAGGTGGTGCCCGGCAGCCAGGTCGACCTGGTGCGCTCGTCGATCGGCTTTGCGGTGCGCAAGGGCGCGCCCAAGCCCGACATCTCGACGGTCGATGCGCTCAAGCGCACGCTGCTGGCAGCGCCTTCCATCGCCTATTCGGCCAGCGCCAGCGGCACCTACTACGAGACCGAACTGCTCAAGAAGCTCGGCATCGAGGACCAGGTCAAGCCCAAGAGCAAGCGCATCCTGAGCGAGCGCGTGGGCACGGTGGTGGCGCGCGGCGACGCGGCGCTCGGGCTGCAGCAGGTGAGCGAACTGCTGCCGATCGCGGGCATCGACTACATCGGCCCCCTGCCCGCGGAAGTGCAGCAGGTGACGGTGTTCTCGGCCGGCATTGCCACCGCCTCCAAGCAGCCCGACGCGGCGCGCCAGCTGATCCGCTATCTCAATTCGCCCGAGGCGGCGCCGACCATTGCGAAGACGGGGCTGGAGCCGCTGACGGCGCGCTGAGGCGGCAGCCCGGGCTCAGTAAACTGGCGTCCATCATCTTTCCCGGACGATGCACGCCATGAACCCATCTATTGCCCCTGCCCTTGTCTCCGCCTTCGCGCCCGGCGGCACGCTGCGCGCATCGATCAACCTCGGCAACCCGATCCTCGCGAACAAGGACGCGGCCACCGGCGAACCGATGGGCGTATCGATCGATCTCGCGCGCGAGTTCGCGCGGCGGCTTGGCGTGGGCATCGAGCTGGTGGTGTTCGAGAAGGCGGCGGCATCGGTCGACGCGGTGAAGAACGAGAAGGCCGACATCGGCTTCTTCGCGATCGACCCGGCGCGCAGCGAAGGGCTGCTGTTCACCGCGCCTTATGTGCTGATCGAAGGCAGCTATCTCGTGCGCGAGCCATCAGCGCTCACGGACAACGCGCAGGTCGATGCAAAGGGCCACCGCATCTCGGTCGGCGCGGGCAGCGCCTACGACCTGTTCCTCACGCGCGAGATCGAGCAGGCCGAGATCGTCCGGCTCCAGGGCGCGGCCGCCGCATTGGCGGCGCTGCGTTCAGGCGCGGTCGAGGTGGCCGCCGGCATTCGCCAGCTGCTCGAAGCCGAGGTGCGGCGCGAGCCGGGCGTGCGCGTGCTGCCCGGCCGCTTCATGGTGATCCAGCAGGCCATGGGCACGCCCGCGAGCCGCGGTGCCGAGGCGCAGGCGCTGCTGTCTTCCTTTGTCGAGGAGATGAAGGCGAGTGGCTTTGTTGCCGATGCGCTTCGGCGTCATCGCATCGAGGGGGCGATCGTGGCGCCGGGTTCTACTCGTCCGTAGTTCTTGGCGCCGTCGGTCCTGTTCAGGGCGCGTGCACAGGCCACCGGGTACTCCCCTCCGCGAATGTCCCCCGGCCTGCGGCCTCCTCCTTGATTTCGCTGCGGGGAGCACCCGATGCCCTGTGCACCTGGGCACGCTCTGGGTGCACAGCTGATCAACGACCGCTCCGCGTAACGCTTCCGTCGATGGGGTGCCTTGCGCAGCGAAATTAAGGGGGAGGCCGAAGGCCGGAGGACATTCGCGGAGCAAGGTACCCCGTCGGCGGGAGCGCGCCCTGAATGAACCCGCTCCCGCTCCCTTCAACGCAGGCGCCGCATCACAGCTTGTACGCCTCCACCGGCCCCTGCGAATAGAACAGGAAGTAGCCGGTCTCCGTCTTGAAGCTGTTCTTCTGCCACCCCGGCGGCACCTTGAAGATCGCGAGCTGGTCGCTCGACACGCCGACGAACTCCGTGTTCGCGGTGTCGGTGGTGATCCGGTTCCAGCGCTCGCGCGTCACCGGCTGCATCTGCATCTTCGGCTCGCTCCACTCGGGGGTGCGTACCTTGTCTCGCATGATGTAGCGGCCGCCCTGGCGCTCGATCTTGACCAGTTCGCGCAACGCGCCGTTCGTCTTCACGGCGTAGACGCCGACAAGCTGCGCCTCCGGCTCGGCGTGCTGGCCGCAGCCGGCCAGCAAGAGCAGCGACGACAGGCCGGCCGCAACACAGTTGAGTGTGTTCATCATGATCGTGCGGCCTCGACTCAGCGCTTCTGGTTCTCGCGCAGCTTCAGGTTGCCCTGGTAGCGCAGCGCATGCGGATAGTCTTCCTTGCCGCCCGCGTCCTGCGCCATCATCTTCTGCTGGCTTGCCTCGGTCTTTGCGAGCAGCGTCGTCGGCAGGTTGAGAACGCCCTTGATCTGGTCGTACTGCCCCTGCGTGATGCGCCCCACCGACAGCAGGCGGAACGCGTCCCGCTCGATGTTCAGCAGGAGCGGCTTGTTGTCCGCAAAGTTCTGCGCCTTGGCCAGCAGGTCGCTCCACGACTGCGTGCTGTAGTTGCTCACGTAGTAGTCCTGCCCCGTGGGCCCGGCCAGCACCGCGGTGCAGCCCGGGAGCTCCAGCTGCGTGGTGCTGGTGGCCATGACGAAGGTCTTGCGCTGCTCCATCGCGTCGCCGTAGGCCAGCGTCACGGGAATGGTCCAGGTCGAGGCCGGATAGGCGTTCTGGTTGGGGAACGACTCCTGGCTGATCGACACGAAGGTGCGGTCGCCCGCGCATTGCGCATCCACCGTCAGCAGCGGCACGCCGGTCTGGCGGATGAAGCTGTCGCCGATGTCCGCCACCTTCTTGCCGCCGCTCGCCTTCTCCAGCGAGGTCCACAGCCGCGACGGCGTCGCGTTGCCGAAGGCATAGTCCTTCAGGTAGATCTGCAGGCCCTTCTGCATCGCCTCCTCGCCGATGTAGTTCTGCACCGTCTCCAGCACGTGGCTGCCCTTGTTGTAGACGAAGATCGACGGGCTGATGAAGCCGAACGAGCCCGCATCGTTGAGGTTGCGCTGCACCGGCACCGCCGTGTCCTTCAGGTCGGCCACGATCACGGTGTGCTTGTCGAGCACGTAGTCGGAAAAGCTGTAGTAGTCGGGGTGGAATTTGATCGTGGTGCGGCGGTCGAACCAGCGCGCGAACGATTCGTTGAGCCACACGTTGTCCCACCAGTCGAGCGTGACGAGGTCGCCGAACCACTGGTGCGCGATCTCGTGCGTCACCACCGTCACCGAATACAGCGTGGGCGTTTCGCCCGGCTTGGTCAGCACGCGGTCGGCAAACTCGAAGATCGAACCCCAGTTCTCCATGCCGCCGAAGCCTGTGTTGGGCTTGTTGTCGTAGCTGTCGTTGGCCGCCACGGTGTCGAACTTCTTGAACGGCAGTGGAATGCCGGTGTAGTTGTAGTAGTAGTCCATCGCCACCTTGGTCCACTCCATCGCAAAGTTGGCCCAGGTGGAGCGGCCCGGCGGCGTGAACCAGCGCAGCGGCATCTCGCTGCCGTCGAGCGGGCTCTTGAAGGTGTCCGACAGAACATCGAACTTGCCGCCGCCGAAGAACGCGAGGTACATCGGCATCGACGGGGTCTTCTCGAACGACACCTGCTGGTAGCCGTCGGGCAGCTTGACGGCCGACTTCTGCGCGGCGTTCGACACGGTCTGCCAGTCGCCCGGCACCTCGGCGGAGATCTCGAAGCTGTGGCGGAAGGCCGGCTCGTCCCAGCCCGGGAACCACTGCCGCGCATAGTTGGTTTCGCCCTGCGTCACGATCGCATCGCTGCTCACGCCCTCGGGCGTGGAAAGGCCCACCTTGAAGACGCCGGTCGCAGCCGAGCAGAACGGATTGCGGGCCATCTCCTCGGGCGGGCAATATTCCGCATCGGAGAACTGGATCTTGCCGTCCCACTCCATGTGCAGCAGGTACTTGCCCTTGGCGATCTGCCCGTCGTTGCGCCGCAGTTGCACAAAGTCGCCCAGCGTCTGCGGCGTGGGCACCAGCGCGATCACCTCCGAAGGATTCGACAGCTTGCGCAAGGTGGTGCGGCCGTTCGCAAACTTGAGGTTGTGCGCGGCAACCACGATGGCATCCACCGGCTTGAGCACCTCGATCTCCACGTCGCCGCGCCCCACGAAGGTCTTCAGCGCCGCATCGGGCCTGAACCACAGCTTGTAGTTGATGGGCCAGACGGTGTCGGGCAGCTCCATCGGCTTCACCGAGCGGTCGACCGCGGCCACGGCCGATTCCTGCGACGAAGGCGCGCCGTCCTCGGGTGCCTTGCTCGAATCCTGCGCGCCGCTTGCGAGCGTCGACGACGCGCCAAGGCCGGCGCCGCCAAGCGATGCGCCGCCGCCGCCGTCTCCGCCACCGCCGCACGCCGTCAAGGCGGCAAGCATCACGGCGGAGAGGGCCAGGTGGTGAACGACGGGTGTATTCAGTTTTTTCATGATCGCCTCTGGGTACTCTGGGTAAGGAACATGCGCAGCACTGCGAACGCCAGCGGATAGCCGGCGCTGCACATGGCACGCGGGATGAGATGAAAAGCCAACCGCGGAAAACGGCGGGCGGCACGGCGCCCTCCCGCCGAACACCGGATTCGTCAGGAACGCACGCTCAGGCCGGATCGCACCGCTCGGGCTTCGGCGGTCCCAGGATGCGCGGAGTGACCGGAGCCATTTCCGTCAAGGCGCGGTGATGGAAGGAGTGCGGGCGCGGATGGCGGCGCGTGGGAGCGGGCTCAGTGCCCGTGCATCGATGCGACGCTCTGCCGCGTCGAAGGAAGAACGGCCGGCGCCGAAGCGGCAGCGGCAGGCCTGCAAGCGGCTCTTGTCTTTGTTTTCACGCGCATTCCCTCGTCCGTTGAAGTGCGCACAGTTGTAGCTGATCGAATCTGGCAGCTCAACGACCCGCGGAACTTTTCTCTCTCAAAATGTTCGCGCGCCATAAGTCGAATGGCGTCATGGCCCGCGCTGCGGGCCATGCGATACGAAGATGGTTCTGCGCCCGCAGCATCGGCTCGCGTGGTCTGCAGGCACGGGGCCTGTTCGCTGTGACGCAACAGCCACAGTACGAAGGTTCCAGCGCCCGCCGCCGCTACGAAAGCTGTGAACCAGAGACTGCAGTCATGCGCTGCGCGCGTTCGCGCCACCACAGCAGCAGTCCGCAGGCAAACACCACCGCCTGCGTGCCGATGAGCAGCGCAAAGCCCGCGAAGAAGCCCGCCGCCGACGACGCCGCGGTGACGGCCGCACCCGCGCCGCCGCCATGCGACACCGCGCTGATCACGCCGCCCATCAGCGCCGGCATGAAGGCCGCCACCAGGCTGCCCGCGCCGTTCGTCACGCCGAAGGCGCTGGCCGTGTGCTCGGGCCGCGAGCAATGCTGCACCGTGCTCGGAATGGCCGGGCTCTGCAGGCCCCAGAAGAAATTGGCCGCCACCAGGCAGCATGCGGCCGCATACGGATCGCGTGCGTTGATGGCCATGAGCACCGACAGCGCCACGCCCGCGCTCGCACCCATGAAGATGAAGGGCACGCGGTCGCGCCCGAGCCTGTCGATCAGCACGCCGCCCACGAACACCGCAAGCACCGTGGCGTACTGCGGCGCCGACGCGATCCAGCCCATCTCGCGCAGCGAGAAGCCGCGCGCCTCGCGCAGGTAGGTCGGCAGCCAGTTGCTGCTGCCCCAGAGATAGGCCAGCGCCGCCGAAGTGAGCAGCGTGATGACGAACAGGTTGCGCGTGTGCAGCGCACCCCGCACGATGCCGCCGACGCGCGCCATCGCCTCGCCAAGGGAAGACGGCCTGGTCCCGTCTTCATGCCCCACCGGCATGCGCACGAAGGCCAGCACCAGCGGAATGCCCAGTGCGATGTTGAGCACTCCCAGCACATGGAAGGAGCTGTCCCACGCGAAGCGCGTGAGCAGGTAGCCCACCAGCGGATAGCCCACCGCCAGCCCGAGCCCCGTGCCCATGTTCACGAGCGCATTGGGCTTGCCGTTCTCGTCGCTCCTGAAGTGCGCCTTGATGTAGGACGACGCGAGCGAGAACAGCGGCCCTTCCGACACGCCCAGCAGCACGCGCGAGGCCAGCAGCAGGCCGTAGCTGTCGAACAGGGGCGAGGCCCAGGTCACCACGCCCCACAAGATGAGGCCGTAGACCAGGCTGCGGCGCACGCCGAACAAGGCCGAGCAGAACGGCGTGAGCACGAAGGCCGATACGCCGTAGCCCAGCATGAAGGCCGTGGCCAAAAAACCCTGGCTCACGCGGTCGGAAGCGGCAATGCCCGCGTGGCTGAGGAACGCGGCGTCGGTGATCAGCACCGCGATGTTGATGCGGTCCACGTAGGAGATCGCGACGATCACGAACAGCGTGGCGACGCCGTACCAACGAAAGTTTTTGCTGTGCATGGCCCGGCCTTTTTTTTTTGCGTGGATGGTGCTGGCGCGCCCTGCGCCTAGAACATGTGCCGCATGCCCAGCTCGATGCCGCTGGACGAGCGGCCCGGCATGGTGATGGCACCCGCCAGCGCCTGCGCGGCGCCGTTCCTGTTGCTGATGCGCGCGAGCGTGCCGTACAGCGCGCTGCGCCTGGACAGGTTGTGCACGTAGCCGATGGCCAGTTTCGACGAGGTGGGCTCGCGCACCGCGTTCGCGGGCTCCAGCTTGTAGCGTGCATACGAGGCCTTGATCTCGCCCGGCCCGATGGGCAGCTGGAAGCCGACGAGCACGCCCTTGGCGTCGGTGCTGCCCTTCGATTCCTTGTACAGCTCGCTCGTGAGCTTGAGGTTCATGAGCGAAGGGCCGAAGCTGTAGGCCGCGCCCAGGTTGGTCACGCGCAGGTCGCCGCTCGCATAGCGCGTGCGGCCGGTGGCAATGGCCACGTGCAGGCCGCCGCTCTGGTAGCCGAAGCGCGCGCCGGTGTGTTCGCCGTCGTGCTTGCTCGGCACCCTGGTGCCCGGCAGCAGCGCGTTCGAATCGTTCTCGCCCATCGCATACATCACCTGCCCGTAGAAGCCGCCGAGGTTCGCGGGCAGGAAGTAGCCGATGCTGTTCGAGGCGCGCGTGCCGGTCGGTGCGACCAGGCCGCCCAGGCCCGAGAAATAGATCTGGTTGGCGCCGATGCCGCCGCCCGTGCCGAAGGGATCGAAGATGGCCGTGTTCCAGAACGCCGGCACGTAGTCGCGGCCCAGGCGCACTTCGCCGAACGGACCCGCCAGGCTCACCGTCGAGCGGCGGTTGAAGCTCAGCACGCCCGCCGGGCCGTTGCCGCTGGCTTGGTTGTTCGAGTTCGACGGAAAGCCCGTGCCGCTGTCGTTCTGCAGGCCCATCTCCATCCAGAAGTTGGCCGAGTACCCGCCGCCCAGGTCTTCCGTGCCGCGAAAGCCGAGGCGGCTGAACATGTTGCCGCTGTTGGTCAGCTGCGTCTTGTGGGCCGACCCGTCGCCGCTGCCGCGCGTGTAGGTGACGGCCGCGTCGACCACGCCGAAGAGCGTGACGGAAGATTGGGCCAGCGCTCCGCCAGCCGCGCTGGCCGCGGCCAGCGTGATCAAGTATTTTTTCATCGGATTTTCGGGTTGGTTTTTCTCTGGCCGGCGGCCTCAGATGTCGAGCACCAGCCGCTCGCCCTTGCAGCGAGAGACGCAGATCATCATGGTCTTGTTGGACGCGCGTTCGATCTTGGTGAGGATGCCGTCGTGGTGGTCGACCTCGC
This sequence comes from Variovorax paradoxus NBRC 15149, assembly GCF_001591365.1. Lineage (GTDB taxonomy): Bacteria > Pseudomonadota > Gammaproteobacteria > Burkholderiales > Burkholderiaceae_C > Variovorax > Variovorax paradoxus. Next base: position 404,199 of record NZ_BCUT01000007.1, on the reverse strand, counting down.
CTTCGAGCACCGCGGTTTCGCAGGCGCCGCAGACGCCTTCCTTGCAGCTGTGGTCGGGGTTCAGGCCGGCATCGATCAGGCTGTCGACGATCGACTTGCCGGGCGGCACCTCGACGCTCCTTCCGCTCTTGGCGCACTCGACCACGCAGCTTTGCGTGGCGCTCGGCGCCTCCACGTGCACTGCGGCAAAGCGCTCGATGTGGGCATGGGCATAGCCCAGCGTCTCGCAGCTCTTCTCGAAGGCATCGAGCATCGGCGTGGGGCCGCAGCAGTAGTAGTGGCTCGCGGCGCCCTTGCCGGCCAGGAGCGCGGCCAGGTCGGGCGGCGCGCCCTTCTCTTCGTCGAAGTGCCAGGTGACCGGCACCGCATGCTCGCGCGCCAGCGCCTCGATCGCCTCGCAGAAGGCGGCCTCCTTGCGGGTGCGCGCGCAGTAGACCAGTTCCACCGGCCTGCCCAGGGCCGCGAGCCGCTGCAGCATGCACCAGATGGGCGTCACGCCGATGCCGCCGGCCACCAGCACCGAATGGTCCGCGCCCTCTTCGAGCTTGAAGTTGTTGCGCGGCACCGAGATCGGCAGCGTCATGCCCACGCGCAATTGCTGGTGCACATAGCGCGAGCCGCCGCGGCTCTTGCGGTCGTTGAGCACGCCGACCACGTAGCGCTGGCGGTCGCTCGCCGGGTTGCACAGCGAGTAGCTGCGCACCAGCCCGTTGGGCAGGTGCAGGTCGATGTGGGAGCCGGCCTCGAAGGCGGGAAACTCCGTCTCGGGCGAAGCCGGCCGGAACTCGACGCTGACGATGCCGTCGGCCTCGTAGCGCATCGTGTGCACCAGGGCGTTCAGCGTGGGGGAAGACATGGCAAGGCTTTCTATGGATCAGGCCGCGGCCGCGGCAGCTTCTGCGAGCTGTGCTTGCGCGAGATTGCGCATGTGGCGGCGCAGCCGCACGATGCCCAGGTCGTGCTGGTAGAGGTTCTCGTGCTGGTTGGCGTCGGGCTCCATCTCCTCGAGCATCACGCGGTCCTGCTCGAGCACGTGCCAGTGGCGCGCCTCGAGGCGGTTCTTGTAGAGGAAGCGCCAGGTGTCGCGCTCCCAGCCCCGCGGCAGCTTGCGCACGCGCCAGAAGAAGGTGGCCGTCATGCCCTTCACGATCGGCGAGAAGGCGCCGATGATGATGAAGTTGCCGCCGGGGCCGCCGGTCTTCGGATATGGAATTTCCAGGCGCATCCAGTGGATGCCGGTGTCGGCCCATTCGGTCCAGTCGAAGTTGACGTTGCGCTGGCCTTCCTTCTCGAACACGAAGCCGGTGTCGGTCTGGCGGATGCCGAACTTGGCCGTCGAATCGCCCTCGGCCATCGAATGCGACTGCTTGTGCAGGTAGGTGCCGTGCATCGGGTCCATCACGTTGTCGAGCACGTAGCGGTAGTCGCCCTTCCACTCGGTGTAGCAAAGGAAGGACGAATACTCGGCGTCGTCCGTGAGCTGCTCGGGCAGCACGAGCGGCGGCGGCACGTCGACCGATTCCTTCCCGTTGTAGAGGAACACCGCGCCCGCGCATTCCTGCACATGGAAGTGCCGCGTGGCCTGCGAGCCTTCGAGCTTGCAGCCCGGGCTGCCGGGCACGCGCGTGACGACGCCGTCATGGCGCACTTCCACGCCGTGGTAGGGGCACGAGAGCCGGTCGCCCAGCACCACGCCCTGCGACAGCGGCGCGCCGCGGTGCGGGCAGCGGTCCTCCAGCGCGTGCAGCACGCCTTCGCCGTCGCGCCACAGCGCGATCTTGCGGCCCAGGCGGCGCAGCGAGACGGGGTTCTCCTTGATGAAGTGCGAGGGGCAGATCGGGTACCAGAGATCCTTCAGGCCGATCTCGAGCAAATGGTCGACCGGGTCTGCGGCAACGGGGGTGATGGCGATGGTCATGGTGTGATGCTCCTCAGGCGGCCAGCGTGGCCATTTCCTTGCGGTACAGCGCCTCGGTCCAGGGCTGGCCGCCGGGTGTGGCCAGGCCGCTGTCGTTCAGGCGCTGCACGAGGCTGGGCAGGTCGTGGATGCCGTCGGCAAAGGCGCGCTCGATCACGTCGCCCAGCAGGTCTTCATAGGTGGTCGCGGGGCGCTGGCGCGCCTGGTGCGGTTGCAGGTAGCGGTCTTGTTGCATGGTTGCCTCCGTGGGGTGAGGTGGATGTGAATCAGGCGGTGGCAGTGGCGCCAGCGGGGGCGCCCAGCGGCACGGCCCAGGCGTCGTAGCCATAGACCCAGTCGGCATTGCCGCCTTCGCGCAGCCAGTTGTTGCCGCGCGAGCCAAGCTGCACCTGGCTGGCGCGCTCGATGCGCGCGGCCTGGTAGGCCTGCAGCGCAGAGGGCATATCGGCCATGGCAACGCCTTCGAGGTGGCGCGACAGCACCACGGCGTCTTCGATCGCCATGCCCGCACCCTGCGCCATGAAGGGCAGCATCGGGTGCGCGGCATCGCCGAGCAGGGCCATGCGGCCGGCGGTCCAGGCCGGCATGGGGTCGCGCTCGTACAGGGCGGTCTTCAGCACCGTGTCGCAGGCTTCGAGCAGGGCGCGCGCCTCGGGGTGGTAGGCCACGTACTGTTCGCGCAGCTCGTCGACGCTGCCGGGCGCGGTCCAGGATTCGAGGTGCCAGCTGTCCTGCGGCGTGGTCGCGAAGATGAAGATGTCCCTGCCGCGGTTGAGCGGGAACGTGACGATCTGGCTCTGCGGATTCGGGCCCCACCACTTGGTGAAGGCACCGAGGTTGGGCACGCCCGCCACACGCTCGGCGGGCACCACGGCGCGGTAGGCGACGATGCCGGTGAAGCGCGGGCTCTCGGCGCCGAACATCGCGGTGCGCACGCACGAGTGGATGCCGTCGGCGCCGAGCAGCGCGCCGACGCGGGCGCCGGTGCCGTCGCTGAACGAGAGGCTCACGCCCTTCTCGTCCGCGGCGATGGTCTGCGCGCGCTTGCCCAGCGCCACGCACTCGGCCGGGAACATGTCGGCCAGCGCAGCCAGCAGATCGGCGCGGTGGATGGTGAGCTGCGGCGCACCGTAGCGCTGCTCGGCCGAATCGGCCATCTCGAGGCGCGAGGTTTCCTCGCCCGTGTCGTAGGTGCGGCTGATGCGGTACGAAGGCCGGGCCGCCGTGACCCGCGCGGCCTCGCCCACGCCGAGGCCGTCCAGCGCACGCACCGCATTGGGCGTGAGGTTGATGTCCGCACCGACGCGGGCGAACTGCTTCGCCTGCTCGAACACGGCCACGTCGTGCCCGGCGCGGCGCAGCGCGATGGCCGCCACCAGGCCGCCGATGCCCGCGCCGACGATGCCGATGGTGGATTCGCTTGTCTTCATGGGTGTCTCCCCCTTTTGTTGTTCGCGGCTCACTCGGCCACGATGTTGCGGGCCTTGATGATCCTGGCCCACACGGCTGTTTCTTCGCGGATGTGCGCGGCAAACGCGGCCGGCTTCATCGCTGCATCCGTCATGCCTTGCGCTTTCAGGCGCTCGCGCACGTCGGGCTGCGCCAGCATCTCCGCGGCGTCTTTCGCGAGCTGCTCGACCACGGCGGGCGGCGTGCCCTTGGGCGCCAGCAGGCCATACCACGAGGTCACGGCCACGCCCTGGATGCCCTGCTCCGCCAGCGTCGGAATGTCGGGCGCGGCCGGGCTGCGCGCGGCCTCGGTCACGCCCAGCGCCACCAGCTTGCCGTTCTTGATGAAGGGCATGGTCGCGGGCAGGTTGCTGAACATCAGCGGCACCGCGCCGCCGAGCACGTCGTTGAGCGCGGGCGCCGTGCCCTTGTAGGGCACGTGCAGCAGGTCGATGCCGGCCTGCTGCTTGAACAGCTCGCCCGCCAGGTGCAGGCCGCTGCCCACGCCGGGCGAGGCGTACGAAAGCGAATCGGGCTTGGCCTTGGCCCGCGCCACCAGCTCCTTCGCGCTCTTGATGCCCGACGAGGGCGAGGCCACCAGCACGTTGGGCGCCTTGGCCAGCATGGTGACGGGCACGAAGTCCTTCTCGATGTCGAACGGGAAGTTCGGCATCAAGGTGGGGTTGATCGTGAGGTTGCCCGCGGGCACCACGAGCAGCGTGTGGCCGTCGCCCTTGGCGCGCTTGACCTTGTCGATGCCGATGTTGCCGGCCGCGCCGACCAGGTTCTCGACCACCGCGGCCTGGCCGTAGCGCTTGGCGAGCCCGTCCGACAGCACGCGCGCCAGCGTGTCGACCGGACCGCCGGGCGGGAACGGCGAGACGATGGTGAAGCGCTCGCTCGAGAGCTGCTTCTGCACCTCGCCCTGCGCCTGCGCGGGCGAAGCGATGGCAAAGGCCGACAGCGCGGCGAACACAAGGGAAAGGGAAAGGCGTCGTTGCATGGTGGTGGTTGTGGGATTCACTTTTTCTCCGTGAGGAAGGCGCCCTTCGGGCCTTCCGCGTTCTTCTGGCGGCGCGTGTTGCCGTCGAGGCCGCCGTCGACCGCCCATTCGGCGAACACCGTAGGCCCCGGCTCGAACTCGCGCGGCTGCCAGTCGGCCGTGAGCTGGTCTTCGTCCGCGTAGTACTCGATCAGGCCGCCGGCCGGATTCTTGAAGTACCAGAAGTACGCGGAAGACACCGGGTGCCGCCCCGGGCCCAGCTGCGTTTCCCAGCCGCGGCGCGAAAAGTGCAGGCCGCCGCCGAACACCTCGTGGATGTCGCGCACGGTGAAGGCGACGTGGTTGAGTCCGCGCTTGCCCGAGGGGATCTGCAGCAGGAACAGGTCATGGTGGCCGCCCTCCGGCGCGCAGCGCATGAAGGCGCCGCGCTTCGGATAGCTGTCGGACGAAACGAAGCCGAAGCGCTGCGCGTAGAACGCGCTGGTGGCCGCCACGTCGCTCACGAAGAACACCACGTGGCCGACCTCGATCGGCGTCGCGCGTTCATAGACCGGTGCGGGCTGGTTGACGCGCGGCTTGGCGTTCCAGGTGTTCATGGCGCCGCAGTCGACCTCGACCGCGTGCTTGCGGCTGACCTGCAGCCGCGCGGCGAGGCCGTTGGGGTCGATGCAGCCGATGCGGCGCGCGCCGTCGACGGTGACATCGAAGAAGGCCGGGTCCCGCGCGATGGCGGCGGCATAGCGGTCGAGGTCCGCGTCGCTTTCCACGCCCCACACCACTTCGCGCAGCGTCGGGCCCTCTTCCATCGCGGGCGGAAGGCCCGCCTTGTCCAACGCCGCGACGACCACCTTGCAGCCGTTGAGGCATTCGAAGACGAGCTCGTCGGCCGCTTCCGACTTCAGCGCGAGGCCCCAGTCCTCGAAGAAACGGCGGCAGGTGGGCAGGTCGTCCGCCCCGTAGGTGATCTGGTCGATGCCAAGTACGCTCATGTCAGTGCCCAGGGCAGAGGTTGTTCGTTGGTGCCCCAGTACATGCTCTTTTGCTCCATGTACTGGAAAATGCCTTCGCGGCCCTTCTCGCGGCCGAGGCCGCTGTCGCGCCAGCCGCCGAAGGGGGTGGAGACCGAGAACTGCTTGTAGGTGTTGACCCAGACGGTGCCGGCCTGCACCGCGCGGCCGAGCTTCCAGGCGCGCTTGAAGTCGCGGCTCCAGACGCCCGCGGCCAGCGCGTAGACGCTGTCGTTGGCCTGCGCGATCAGCGACTCCTCGTCGTCGAAGGGCATCGCGACCAGTACCGGGCCGAAGATCTCTTCCTGGCTGATGCGCGCGCTGTTGTCCAGGCCCTCGATGATGGTCGGCCGGTAGAAGTAGCCCTTGTCGTAGTCGCCGCCATGGGGCCGCACGCCGCCGGTGCGGATGCGCCCGCCTTCGGACACGCCCAGCTCCACATAGCGCTCGATGCCCTCGCGGTGCCTGGCGGTGATGAGCGGGCCCATCTGCGTGCGCTCCGAAGCCGGGTCGCCCACGCGCAAGGCATTGGCGCCTTCGGCCAGCCGCGTGAGGAACTCGTCATAGATGCCGCGTGCCACAAAGAGGCGCGAGCCGGCGATGCACGATTCGCCCGATGAGCTGAAGATGCCGTAGAGCACGCCGCTCACCGCATGGTCGAGGTCCGCATCGTCGAGCACCATGGTGGGCGACTTGCCGCCCAGCTCCAGCGACACCGGCATCATCTTGTCGGCCGCGATGTGCGCGATGTGCTTGCCGGTGGTGGTGCCGCCCGTGAACGACACGCGCTTGACCAGCGGATGCTTCGTGATCGCATCGCCGATGACCGATCCCTTGCCCGGCAGCACGCTGACGATGCCCTTCGGCACGCCGGCCTGCTCGCAGATGCGCGCGAGCTCCAGCGCCATCAGCGGCGTGACTTCGGCGGGCTTCACGACCACCGCATTGCCGGCCGCCAGCGCGGGCGCGAGCTTCTGCGCTTCGCTCGCGATCGGCGAGTTCCACGGCGTGATCGCCGCGACCACGCCCATGGGCTCGTGCACGCTCATCGTGACGAAGGCGCCGCGCGAGGGGGTGATGGTTTCTTCGAGCGTCTCCAATGCTGCCGCGAAGAACTGGAAGGTGCCCGCGGCGCTGGCCACGAGGTTGCGCGTTTCGTTGATCGGCTTGCCGTTGTCCAGGCGCTGCTTCTGCGCAAGGCTTTCGCTCTCTTCGCGGATCAGCTGCGCCACGCGGTGCAGCACGGCGGCGCGCTCGTGCGGCAGGCGCTGGGCCCAGCCGCTGTTGCGGAACGCGTGGTCGGCACGCGTGATGGCCTCCTCGACATCGGCCAGGCTCGCGGCCCTGAGGCGCGCGATCGGCTCGCCCGTGGCGGGATAGAGGCTCTCGTACACGTCGCCGCCGCCCAGGCGCCATTCGCCGGCAACGCAGATCGGAAGAAGTTCGGAAGAAATCATGGTGGGGAATGGCTCAGATGGCGAGCGCCGCGGCCCGGTTGCGCAGCGCGCGCACCGCGCTGTAGACGGTGAGCGCGGAGGTCTTGGGATTGGCCGCAAGCGGCTTGTTGCGCATGGTCAGCTCGAAGCTGCCGAAGGCGCCCTCGGCCTCGACCGTGTGCACGTTGTCGGCGATGGCCGGATCGGCAATGAGCCGCACCATCGTCCTGTCGAGCCCCAGCCCCGCGAGCGACACGGTGGCCGCGACGTTGGCGTTCTTGGGATAGAGCTGCGCCGCCTCGCGCGCGCTGCCTTCGAAGATGACGGTTTCCTGCGTGAGCGCATCGAGGTCGCGGCCCTGCTCGGCCGGCGTGCCCTTCCAGGCCCGCGGCGGCTTGCGGCCCGTGTAGCGCACGCTGCCCAGCCCGCCGATGCGCGCGGCCGCCAGCGCGTCGATGGCACCGATCGCGCCCGCGATCAGCTGCACCTGGGTGCGGCCGGCAGTGGCGGCGGCTTCGAGCCTTTCGGCAAGGCCCGCGGCCGACAGCGCGCCCACCGAGGCCACGATGCACGGCGTGCCGCGTGCGAGCGCCGGCAGCACATGCTCCTCGATGGCCGCATGCCCGGCCGTCTCGACCACGAGGTCGATGCCCGCAACCGGCACGCGGCTTGCAACCGGCACGCCGGGCACAAGCCTCTGCGCAGCGGCCACGCCTTCTTCAGGCACGACGATGGCCGCCACCGCCAGGGCCGTGTCGCCCTCGAGCAGTTCGAGCACCGAGGTGCCGATGGCACCGCAGCCGATGAGTGCAACGCGCAGCGCGGTCATGCCCGTCACTCCACCGACGTGGCCGCAGCCTTGCCGAGCGCCGGAATCTGGGTCACGGTATTGGTCGGTGGACCCGCGAAGGCGCTCTTGAAATCGCCGATCGACAGCATGTCGATCTCGAGCAGGAACGGGCCCTTCCTTGCCAGCGCCTCGCCGAGCTTCGCCTTCAGCTCGTCCATGCGCTGCACGCGCGCATGCGGCAGCGCCAGCGAGGCGCACAGCATCGCGTAGTCGGGTGTGTGCAGGTCGGCATAGCAGCGGCGGCCGCCGTACTGGGCGTCCTGGATGTTCTTGATGACGCCGTAGCCCTTGTCGTTCATGAGCACGATCAGCATGTCGGCCTGCTCCTGCACCGCGGTGGCAAGCTCGCCGAGGTTCAGGATGAAGCCGCCGTCGCCCGCCAGGCAGAAGGTCTTGCGGCCCGAGCCCGTCTCGGCCGCGCCAATGGCCGCGCCGATGGCCATCGGCATGCCCTGCCCGATGCCGCCGCCCGTGGCGTGCACGCCCGCGCTCGGCTCGAAGATGCGCAGCTCGCGGTTGCCCCAGGTGCTGTTCGACACCGTGACGTCGCGCACCCAGTTGAAGCTGCGGCCGGCTGCGGCCTGCAGCTCCTTCACGAGCGCGGCATAGGGGCCGAGGCCGTCGGTCAGCGAGGCCACGGCCTGTTCGTGCGCGGCGCGCAGGTCGGCGAGCAGTTCGGGGTCGGCCTTGTACTTCGCGGCCTCGAGGCGGTCGGCCAGGCCTTCGAGCGCCAGCGCGGAATCGCCGCAGACGAACAGGTCGGTGGCGTAGCCGCGGCCTTCGGCGGCGGCGTCGGCATCGATGCGCAGCAACAGGCGCGGCAGCTTCAACTCGTACTTGAGCGTTTCGTTGCCGCGCAGCCGCGAGCCGACGACCAGCATTGCGTCGCAGCGCTGGTACAGCGCCTCGACCGGCTTGTGGATGTTGTAGGAGCCGAGCGAACCCGCGTCGTCCTCGGGCACCGTGCCGCGGCCCTGCGTGGTCGTGACCACGCCGAAGCCGAGCTTCTGCAGCCGGCGGATGGCGGCGCCCGCATGGCGCGCGCCGCCGCCGACCCACAGCATCGGGCGCCTGGCGGCTGCCAGGCGTGCCGCCAGCGCATCGAGCGATGCGGCCGAAGGCACGGGCCGCTCGATCGGCAGCGGCGACAGGTCGGCCGGCATGGTCGTGAGCGCCGACTGGATGTCGATCGGGATCTCCACGCTCACCGGCCCGGTCGGCGCCGTCAATGCGAGCTGCACCGCGCGCTTGAGCGTGCCGAGCACGGTCTCCACGCTGCGCACGCGCAGGGCCGCCTTCGACACCGCCTTGAGCATGGTCAGCTGGTCGGGTGCCTCGTGGATGTACGACATGCCCTTGTCGAGATACGGCGTCTCGATCTGCCCCGTGATGTGCAAGAGCGGCGCACCGGCCGTCAGCGCCTCGACCATGCTGCCCGCGATGTTGCCGGCCGCCGGGCCCGTGCTGGTGAGGCACACGCCCAGGCTGGCCGTGGAGCGCGCATAGGCGTCGGCCATGTTACCGGCCCCGGCCTCGCCGCGCGCGGGCACGAAGCGGATCGCGCCGCGCTGCGCGAAGGCATCGAGGATCGGCATGTTGTGGATCGAGATCACGCCGAAGGCCGCCTTGACGCCGCACTGTTCGAGAAAGGCCGCGACGACTGCGCCGACCGTGACCGTGTTGTTGTTGTTGGGGTTATGCATGGCGCGAAAGGCCTCCAGAGATATCGATGTGGCTGCCCGTCGTGTACGACGCGAGCGGTGAAGCAAGAAAAAGAATGGCGCGCGCGGCTTCGGTCGGAAGCCCCAGGCGGCCCAGCGGAATGTGCTTGTTCTGCGCGAGCTGGCCGCTCCATGCGGCCCAGTCCTGCGACTTGTCTTCGCGCGCCTCGAAGCGGCGGCGCCACTGGCCCGACTCGACCAGGCCGATCAGGATGCCGTTCACGCGCACGCCCTGCGGCGCGAACTCGGTGGCCATCGAGCGCACGAGGTTCAGCAGGCCGGCGCGCGCGGCCGAGGTGGCGACCATGTGCGGCTCGGGCTGGCGCGCGAGCAGCGAGTTGGCGCAGACGATGGCGGCGTCGCCGTGCACGATCCGCTGCGCCGCGAGCTGCGGCAGGAAGGCACGCGTGGGGTTGATGACCGAGAAGAACTTGAGCTTGAGCTCTTCGGTCCAGGCCGCGTCGTCGGTGTCGGCGAAGGTGGAGACGCGCCCCTGCCCCGCGTTGTTGACCAGCATCGAGGCCGGGCCGAGCGCGGCCTCGCTGGCGGCCGCAAAGGCGCGCACCGAGGGGCCGTCGAGCACGTCGCAGGGCTGCGCGAAGAGCCGCGCGCCCGCGTGCTTCTCGCGCAGGCCGGCCACCGCGCTGTCGAGCCGCCCGGCATTGCGGCCGCACAGCGCCACCGCGGCGCCGCATTCGAGCAGCAGCTCGACCGTGGCCAGGCCGATGCCCGAGGAACCGCCCGTGACCACGGCCACGCGGCCCGCCAGTGCGTCGGCGGCAAAGAAGGAAGAAGAAGTAGATGGCTGTGTCATGGCGTGGTTCATGCGCTGCGAAGCGGCACCACCTTTTGCGCGCGGGCGGGCGAATAGTTCAGGAGGCCCGAAATTTCTTCGGCGGTGGCGCGCACGCGCTGCACCATCTCGTCCATGCGGTTCTCCTCGATGTGGCCCGAGGTGATGGTGGCGCCCAGCGCCGCCACGATGTGGCCGCTGTGGTCGCGCACCGGCGCCGCGATGCTGGAGATGTTCGATTCGAAGAAGCCTTCTCCCAGCACGTAGCCGCGCGTGCGGTCGGCCTGCACCATGTCGAACAGCTCGCTCACGGTCGTGGGCGTGCTCGGCGAGAAGGTCTCGAGCCTGTCTTCCGGGTAGAGCGCGCGCAGCTGCGGCAGCGTGAGGTCTTCGAGCAGCACGCGGCCGAGCACCGTGGCATGGGCCGGCAGCCGCGTGCCCACGGTGACCGAGCTTGCGAACGGCGTGGGCGGCGCCACCTTGGCCACGTAGACGATGGAGCGGCCGTCGCGCACCACCAGGTTGCAGGGCGTGCGCAGCTCGTCGCACAGGCGGTTGAGCAGCGGCGCGCCCAGCTGCGTGAGCTCCAGCGAGGCCAGGTATTCGAAGCCCAGGCGCAGCACGGCCAGGCCCAGGCGGTAGTCGCGCCCGCCTTCGGCGCGCTCGAGGAAACCCATGTTCTCCAGCGTGGTGAGAAGCCGGAACACGGTCGAGCGCGGCAGGTCGAGGCGGCGCCCCAGTTCAGGCGCGGAGAGCGTGCGGCTCTCACGGCTGAACTCGCACAGCACGCGCAGGCCCCGTTCGAGCGCCGGCACGTTGTAGCGCTCGCCGCCCTCTTCCATTGTCTCGTTGTCGTGGGTGGCCATGGTGGTTCGTTCTTCCCTTTGGTTGTCTTGTCGTGTGTCTTCTGTCAGGCGGCCAGCACTTCGCGCAGCAATGCGGCAACGGCTTGCGGCTGCTCCACGTAGCTCGCATGGCCGGCATCGGCAATCGATTCGAGCGGCACGCCGCAGCGGCGCGCGACCTCGGCGCAGGCCTCGGGCGTGGTGACGGCATCGAGCGCGCCACAGGCCACGCGCACCGGCATGACGGGCGGCAGGTCGGCCAGCAGGTCGGCATTGCACAGCAGCTCGACGGCCTGGCGATAGCCGCCGTCGCTCAGCCGCGCCATGTTCCATTGCACCCACTGGCGCGCGCGTTCGCTGGCGTTGCCGGACACCAGCCGGCCTGCGCGCTTCGCGGCCATGCCGGCAATGCCGAGTTCATCGAGCGTTGCAAGCCGCTCGGCGCGCACCTTGCGGCGGGCTTCCTCGCGCTGCGGGGCGCCATAGCCGGCCGCGGGGCTGACGAGCACGAGACGGCGGATGCGCGAAGCCAGGGCAGAATCCTTGCGCGCGGCGCGGCCCGCCGTGATCGCGCCGAGCGAATGGCCGACCAGCACGCAGGACGGCAGCTCCAGCGCATCGAGCAGGCCGTGCAGCCGCTGCGCGTAGTCGGCCGCACAAGGCGACGCAGGCGCGAGCGGCGTCGAGGCGCCATAGCCCGGCGCATCCCACGCGATCACGCGGGCCTGCGGCGCGAGCTGCAAGGCAAGGCCGAGCCACGAGGCCGCACCCGAGCCGATGCCGTGCAGGCAGACGATGGCCGGGCCCGCGCCGCATTCGCGCACCGACACCACGGCACCGCCGCCGACCGGCACGGCGCGCGCCGGAAAGCGGGCCTCCAGCAGCGCCAGCTCGGAAGCGGGCAAGGCGCTCTGCGCGTGGGTGGCAATGGCGTCGTTCATGGCCTCTTTCTTTTTCTTCAGCGCTTGATCTTCGCGAGCGGATGGTCGGCCGGATAGGTCGGCGTCACGGGCTTCTTGGCGCCGAGCATCACGCACATCAGCGCGTCTTCGTCGCCGATGTTGATTTCTTCGCGGTATACGCCGGGCGGCACCGAGATCAGGTCGCGGTCGGTCATGATGGTTTCGAAGCGTTCGCCGTCTTTTTCGATCACCACCTTGAGCTTGCCGCGGATCAGGAAGAACACTTCCTCCACGTCGGTGTGCAGGTGCGGCGGGCCTTCATGGCCGGCCGGGATCACCATGGTGGAGAAGGTGAAGTGCTCGGCCGGCACGGTGTTGACGTCCTTCGCAACGCCGGTGCCGCCCGTGCCCACGTAACGCATCTGCGCGCGGCGGAACTTGGGGTCGAAGTCGGCCTGGAACTTGAGCGCATCCCAGTCGTACTTGCGGGTTTCGTAGCGCGCGATGCGGCTGTTCATCCACTCGGCCAGGCTGCTGCCTTCGGGCTGCGCCAGCGTGCTGCCGGCGGTATCGGTGATCTTCTGCTGTTCGGACAAATCGCTCATCGTGTTCACTCCATTCGTCGGAAAAAATTTGAATCAGTGCATTGCAAAGCCGCCGTTGACGGCCAGCAGCTGGCCCGTCACGAAGCGCGCGAGGCCGGAAAGCAGGTACAGCGTGGCGCCGCAGACATCGGCGGCCTGCTGCTCGCGCGGGATGGCGCGGCCTTCGAGGTACTTCTGGTGGCGCGCCATCGGCACGTACTCGGTGGCTTCCACCAGCGTGAGACCGGGCGCCACGGCGTTCACCGTGATGTTGTCGCCGCCCCACTCGCGCGCCAGCGAGCGCGTCATGGCAATGACGGCGCCCTTGCTCGACGCATAGGCCAGCAGGTTGGGCGCGCCCCAGAGCGCGGTGTCGGACGCGAGGTTGACCACCGCGCCGCGCCCGCTGGCCGCGAGCGCGGGCCGGCAGGCCCGGCCCATGAGCCAGGTGCCGCGCACGTTGACGTTCATCACGCGGTCCCAGGTGTCGACGTCGAGCTGGTGCGCATCGCGTCCGCCCGAATTGGTGATGGCCGCGTTGTTGACGAGGCCGTCGAGCCCGCCGAGCAGGCGAAGCGCTTCCGCGGCGCAGGCTTCGATGGAGGCCGGGTCCGACAGGTCGACTTCCAGCGCATGCGCCCGGTGGCCGGCATCGCGCAGCGCCTTGGCTTCGCTCTCGGCCAGTTCGCCGAGGATGTCGGCCAGCACCACCTGCGCACCGGCCGCGGCGATGCACTGCGCAAAGGCAAGCCCCAGCCCGCGCGCGCCGCCGGTCACGAGGATGCGGCGGCCCGCCAGCAGGTTGGCGGGCAGCTCGGCCAGCAGGGCTTGCAGGCTCGAGGGATCGGGAACGGCTTTGGGTTCGGTCATGGTGCTTTTTCAGTCGGCCTGGATGCCGAGCTCCTTGATGACCTTGCCGAAGCGCGCAAAGTCCGCGGCGTTGGTCTTGCCGAGCACGTCGGCGCTGCCGCCCACGGGCGTGGTGCCCAGCACGGCCATGCGCGAGACGATCTCGGGCATCTTCAGGATCTCGTTGAAGTGGGCGTTGAGCATCTTGACGATCTCGGGCGGCAGGTTGCGCGGGCCCCAGAGGCCGTTCCAGGCCGTGACTTCCACGTCCTTGTAGCCGAGCTCCTGCAGCGTCGGCACCTTGGGCGCGAGCGCCGAGCGCTCGTGCGATGCCACCGCGAGCGGCAGCATCTTGCCGTTGGCAAGGTACGGCGCCACCGGGCCCAGCGTGATGAAGGTGGCCGGCACGTGGCCGCCCAGCACGTCGTTGACCGCGGGGGCCACGCCCTTGTAGGGCACGTGCGCAAGGTTCACGCCCGCGGCGCGGTTGAACATTTCGCCCAGGATGTGCATCGGCGAGCCGCTGCCCGGGCTCGCATAGGTCAGCGGCTTGCCGGCCTTGGCCGCGGCCACGAGGTCCTTCACGCTCGCCATGCCGCTGGCGCCGCTCGCCACCAGGAACAGCGGCAGGCTGCCGGTCTGCACGATGGGGGTGAAGCCGTTCAGCACGTCGTAGCCCGAAGTGCCGCCCGTCTTGAGCACCAGCTGCGCGATCGAGAAGGTGCTGGGGGCGAGCAGCAGCGTGTAGCCGTCGGGCTGCGCCTTCGAGACATAGGCGCTGCCGATGATGCCGCTGGCGCCGGGGCGGTTGTCGACCACCACGGGCTGGCCCACGCGCGCCGACAGCTTCTCGGCGAAGAGCCGCGCCAGCGCGTCGGTGTCGCCGCCGGCCGGATAGGCGACGACCAGCGTGATCGGCTTGCTCGGATAGCTGCTCTCGGCCCTGGCGGGCCCCGTGGCGCAGGCGACGCCGAAGGCGAGCGCGGCTGCAATGGCTTGTCGGCGTGTGGATGGCATGGCGTTCGTGGGGTTGATCTGTTTGTTTCACTAATGAAACAGTGATTTATTAATGGAACGAGACGAAGAATACCGAGTACGAATGGCTTCGTCAATCTAAGTACAAACCCTTGAGTCCGGCGCGCGCGGCCGCATCCCGCCGTGCGGTCGGCGGGTGGTTCTCAGGCGGGTTGTTCAGCTGGCCGCGGGGCCAGCGCTGCCCTTTTTACGCACCGTAGCGCGCCACCGTCAGGCCTTCCATGTCGATGGCGGGGCTTCGGCCATCGATCAGGTCGGCCATCACGCGGCCGGTGCCGGCCGCCATGGTCCAGCCGAGCGTGCCGTGGCCGGTGCTCAGCATCAGGTTGGGAATGCGCGTGGCGCCGATCACCGGCGTGCCGTCGGGCGTCATGGGGCGCAGGCCGGTCCAGAAGGAGGCGTCGCGCACATTGCCGCCCTTCGGAAAGAGATCGGTCACGACATGCTCGAGCGTGTCGCGCCGCCTTGCGTCGAGCCGCAGGTCGAAGCCCGAGAGCTGCGCGGTGCCGCCCACGCGGATGCGCTCGCCCAGCCGCGTGACGGCCACCTTGAAGGTCTCGTCCATCACGGTGGATTCGGGCGCGCCGCTGGCGTCGGAGATGGGCACGGTGATCGAGAAGCCCTTGACCGGGTACACCGGCAGGTCGATGCCCAGCGGCTTGACCATGGCCGGCGAGTAGCTGCCGAGCGCCACCACGTAGCGGTCCGCCGTGAAGCGGCCGGCATCGGTGCGCACGGCCGTGACGCCGCCGGCGCCGTGCTCGATGGCCTGGATGCCCACGCCGAAGCGGAACTTCGCGCCGGCCGCCTCGGCCAGCACGGCCAGCGCCTGCGTGAACTTGAAGCAGTCGCCGGTTTCGTCGCCCGGCAGGCGCAGGCCGCCGACGAACTTGTTCTTGACGGCCGCGAGCGCCGGCTCGTACTGCACGCAGCCTTCGCGGTCGAGCACCTGGTAGGGCACGCCGGAGGCCTGGAGCACTTCGACGTCCTTGGCGATGCCGTCGAGCTGCTGCTGGGTTCGAAAGAGCTGCAGCGTGCCGAGCGCGCGCTCGTCGTAGCGGATGCCGGTGTCGGCGCGCAGCGCCTTGAGGCAGTCGCGGCTGTATTCGGCAAGCCGCACCATGCGGCCCTTGTTGAGCTCGTAGCGCGCCTGCGTGCAATTGCACAGCATCGACAGGCCCCAGCGCCACATGGCCGGATCGAGCATGGGCTTGATCACCAGCGGGCTGTGCTGCATGAGCATCCACTTGATGGCCTTGAGCGGCACGCCGGGCCCGGCCCAGGGCGCGGAGTAGCCGGGCGACACCTCGCCCGCGTTGCCGAAGCTGGTTTCGAGCGCGGGTGCGGGCTGGCGCTCGAGCACCGTCACGTCATGGCCGGCGCGTGCCAGGTAGTACGCCACCGAGGTGCCGATGACACCGCTGCCGAGGATCAGAACCTGCATGAGAACACTCCCTTGAAACCATGCGCACCGATGGCCCCAGAGGGTACAGCGTCCGCGCTACGACAGGCCCAGTGCGTCTTGCAATTGCCGTGCCGTCCAGCGCCGGGGCTGGGCGGGCCACTCCTCGAGCAGCGCGAACATCCTCGCGTTGCGCGGCGCCTCCAGGTCCTGGTCCTGCGCGAGGCGCACGACCTCGCCGCTGAGCGCATCGATCTCGGTGCGGCGCCCGAGCGCCAGGTCGTCGGCCATGCTCGAGCGGGCCTTGGCATCGATGCGCAGCATGCGCGCCGCGACGATGCGAAACAGCCAGTCGGGCAGCCGCAGCACCGCCGACAGCCGCTGCGCCGGCACCGCGGCCACCTGCGCGGGCGCGATGCCGGCGCTGCCCAGCACGCCGAGCGCCTCGTCGATCAGCGCCGCAAAGCAGCGCCGGTAGCCGCGCTGCAGCAGCTCGTCGCGCAGCGGCAGGCCCGAGAGCGCATTGACCGGGTTGTTGAGGTTGAGCAGCAGCTTGCCCCACTGCACGGGCAGCAGGTCAGGGTAAAGGTCGAGCGGTACGCCGGCCCGCGCGAAGACTGGCAGCCAGGGCCGCAGCGCCGCATCGTCCTGCGCCGCCAGCCGGCCGGCCGTTCCGCGGTGGAAGGCACCGGGCCCGATCTCGGCCACGTTGTAGGGCACCATGCCCGGCAGCACCTGGAGCGTGGGCCCCACGCGCGACGCCGAGGCGCAGTTGGAGATGCCGTTCTGCAGCGAGACGACCAGCGTGCCCGCGGGCAGCGCAAAAGCCAGTTCGGCGGCGGCACTGGCCGTGGCGCCGCTCTTCACGCACAGCAGCACCAGCGACGGCATCGCGCCGACGGGCACCTGCTCGCTCAGCCGAAGGCTCGCGGCCGGCAGGCGGTGCGTGCCGCCTTCCAGGTCGGTGAGCGCCAGGCCGTGTTCGGCCAGGCCCTGCAGCACGCGCGGACGGCCGACGAAAGTGACCGGCACGCCGGCCGCCGCCAGGCTGCCGCCCACGAAGCAGCCGATGGTGCCCGCCCCCATCACCAGCACTTCGCCGGGAGGCCGGCCGGGCACCTCGGCTCGGGCCATCAGGTGCGTTCCGCCACCCAGGCTTGCACCGATTGGAGCGCCGCCGGCAGGCCCGCGGCATCGGTGCCGCCGGCCATGGCCATGTCGGCCTTGCCGCCGCCCTTGCCGCCCACCTGCTGTGCGACAAAGTTGACCAGTTCGCCGGCCTTGACCTTGCCGACCGTGTCGCTCGTGACGCCCGCAGCCACCTGCACCTTGGCGCCGTCGACCGCGGCCAGCACGACCACCGCCGTCTTGAGCTTGTCCTTGAGCTTGTCCATGGTGTCGCGCAGCGTCTTGGCGTCGGCGCCGTCGAGCTTGGCCGCCAGCACCTTGATGCCGTTGACGTCGACCGCCTGCGCCAGGAGCTCGTCGCCCTTGGACGACGCGAGCTTGCCCTTGAGCGAACCCACTTCGCGCTCCAGCGCCCTCACCTGCTCCAGCACCTGCACGAGGCGGCCCTGCAGCTCGGCAGCGGGCGACTTGAGCGTGGCGGCCACGCTCTGCACCGTGGCTTCGAGCTCCTGCAGGTAGCCGAGCGCATTGGCGCCCGTGACGGCCTCGATGCGGCGCACGCCGGCGGCCACGCCGCCTTCGCTCACGATCTTGAACAGGCCGATGTCGCCCGTGCGGCCCACGTGGGTGCCGCCGCAGAGCTCGCGGCTGGAGCCGATGTCGAGCACGCGCACGCTCTCGCCGTACTTCTCGCCGAACAGCATCATGGCGCCGGTCTTCTGGGCCGACTCCATGTCCATCACGCGCGCATGCGTCTCGGTGTTGGCCAGGATCTCGGCGTTCACGCGCTTCTCGATCTCGAGGATCTGGTCGTTCGTGACGGCTGCGTTGTGCGCGAAGTCGAAGCGCGTCTTGTCGGCATCGACCAGCGAGCCCTTCTGCTGCACGTGCGTGCCCAGCACTTCGCGCAGGGCCTTGTGCATCAGGTGCGTGACCGAGTGGTTGCGCATGGTGGCGGCGCGGCGCGCGGTGTCGACCGCGGCCTTGACCGTGTCGCCCACCTTGAGCGTGCCCTGGGTCTGCGTGCCGTGGTGGCCGAACACGTCGGCCTTGATCTTCTGCGTGTCGTCCACGCCGAACTGCACGCCCTCGGCCACCAGCACGCCCTGGTCGCCGACCTGGCCGCCGCTCTCCGAATAGAAAGGCGTGGTGTCGAGCACCACGATGCCGGGCTGGCCTTCCTTCAGTTGCTGCACGGCCGCGCCTTCGAAGTACAGCGCCACGACCTTGGCGTTTTCTTCGAGCTTCTCGTAGCCCGTGAAGACGTTGCCCGCGCCGCCGTATTCGACGTTGCGGTCCATCTTGAACTTGCCGGCGGCGCGGCCCGCGGCCTTCTGCTTTTCCATGGCGGCGTTGAAGCCCGCCTCGTCCACGCTCACGCCGCGCTCGCGGCACACGTCGGCCGACAGGTCCAACGGGAAACCGTAGGTGTCGTGCAGCTTGAAGGCGACCTCGCCCGGCAGCGTCTTGGCATCGCCGGCCAGGGCCGCGTCGAGGATTTCCATGCCGTTGGCCAGCGTCTCGAAGAAGCGTTCTTCCTCGGCCTTGAGGGTTTCGGTGATGCGCTTCTCGTCGGCCACCAGCTTGGGGTAGGCCTCGCCCATGAGCTTCACGAGGTCGGGCACCAGCTTGTGGAAGAAGGGCTTCTTCTGGCCCAGCTTGTAGCCGTGGCGAATGGCGCGGCGCACGATGCGGCGCTGCACGTAGCCGCGGCCTTCGTTCGACGGAATGACGCCGTCGGCCACCAGGAACGAGGTGGCGCGGATGTGGTCGGCAATCACCTTGAGCGAGTTGTTGCCCAGGTCCTTCTCGCCCGTCTCGCGCGCGGCGGCCTTGATGAGCGCCTCGAAGATGTCGATCTCGTAGTTGCTGTGCACGTGCTGCAGGATCGCGGCCAGGCGCTCCAGGCCCATGCCGGTATCGACGCAGGGAGCGGGCAGCTTCTTGACCGAGCCGTCGGGCTGCATGTCGAACTGCATGAACACGTTGTTCCAGATCTCGATGTAGCGGTCGCCGTCTTCGTCAGGGCTGCCGGGCGGGCCCCCGGGGATCTCGGGGCCGTGGTCGTAGAAGATCTCGGAGCACGGGCCGCAGGGGCCCGTGTCGGCCATCATCCAGAAGTTGTCGGACATGTAGCGCCCGCCCTTGTTGTCGCCGATGCGCACCACGCGCTCGGGCGGCAGGCCGATGTCCTTGGTCCAGATGTCGTAGGCCTCGTCGTCCTCGATGTAGACGGTGGCCCAGAGCTTCTCGGCCGGCAGCTTGTAGACCTTGGTCAGCAGCTCGAAGGCCCAGGTGAGCGATTCGCGCTTGAAGTAGTCGCCGAAGCTCCAGTTGCCCAGCATCTCGAAGAAGGTGTGGTGGCGCGCGGTGTAGCCCACGTTCTCCAGGTCGTTGTGCTTGCCGCCGGCGCGAAGGCACGCCTGGACCGAGGCGGCGCGCACGTAGGGGCGCTTGTCTTCGCCGAGGAACACGTCCTTGAACTGCACCATGCCCGAGTTGGTGAACATGAGCGTGGGATCGTTGCCCGGCACCAGCGAGCTGGAGGCCACCACCGTGTGGCCCTTGGAAGCGAAGAAATCGAGAAAGGTCTTGCGGATGTCCGCGACCGTGATTGTGGGCTGGCTCATCTTTGGATTTCGTCTTCTGTCGAGGGCGGCCTGGCGATGGCGACCCTCTCGTCGAAACCACTGCGGCGAACCGACCTGACTGCTTGATTTGCTTGAACAATCGATTATAGGTTTCGCTTGCGGGCCGCGCCTTCGCCAGGAGGCGCCGGCGCCGCCCGGGTGCCAAAGCTAATATGGGAATTAGCGCGCAGAACCAAATGCGCCCGGCTTCGTCCCATTCATTTCAACGTGAATCAAGGAGCATGCATGGCAGGCCATGAGGCAGCACACTGGAAGATCGAGGACCTGGATTTCTCCCGCATCGCGCGGCCGGAGGTCCGCCGGGACGAAAATCTCTTCTATCTCGTAGCCTGCGCCTCGTTCGTCGAAAGCGGCTCGGACCTGTACACCCAGAACCTGGTCGACTTCTTCCGCGGCGACGACGAGGTCACCGCCTGGCTCACCCACCAATGGGAAGCCGAGGAGCTGCAGCATGGCCGGGCCTTGCGCGCCTACGTGTCCCACGTCTGGCCCGAATTCGACTGGGAAGGCGCCTACCGCAGCTTCCTGGAGGAATACGCCACCTATTGCAAGGTGGAGCTGCTCGCGCCGACGCGCGGGCTCGAGCTGGCCGCGCGCTGCGTGATCGAGACCGGCACCGCCAGCTACTACCGGGCGCTGGCGCGCAGCACCACCGAACCGGTGCTGCGTGACCTGGCAAGCCGCATCGCGGCCGACGAGGTCAGCCACTACAAGCACTTCTACCGCTTTTTCCGGCGCTACCGGCAACAGGAAGGGCTGGGCCGCTTCCGCGTGCTGGGCACCATCGGCCGGCGCACGCTGGAACTCAAGAGCGAGGACGCCGACTGCGCCATCCGCCACGTGGTGCGCGCCCGCACCCCCGGGCGGGCCGCCGACACGGCCTACATCCAGCAGCTGAGCGCGCGCATGAACAGCACCGTGCGCACCCACCTGAGCCCGGGCGCCACGCTCAAGATGCTGATGCGGCCGCTGGAACTGCCGGCCGGCGTGCAGGCCGTGGTGCAATACCCGATCCGGCAGTTCATGGAGCACGTCTTCCTGCGCTGAGGGTTCACGACCGCAAACTTTCTTTGCAATTAGTGAAAAAATTCACACTTTTTGCCTCTTTCAAGTCTTCACTTGCAGGGCCGGGAAAGGGATGCTTCGCCCTTTGCCAACCAATGTGAGCGGAGCAATGGTCCATCAGGTCATTCACAACGCAACAGTCACGTTGCAGTTGTCCTTCTACTTGAGCGTCGACGAGAGGGTGGAGGCGCTTCGGGCAGCCGGCATACCGGTCGATGAAACGGGAAACGCGACAGCGGGCTACCTGTTCGTGCGAACCACGGGCCGCGTCGGCAAACGTAAGAATACCTACCGCTGGTTTGCCGCCGGCATCGGCGAAGAGGCCCAGGCCGGGAACATACAGCCCCAGCCGGCATGGGCCGAGGAACAGTTCGCGCATGCGGACGAGATCGATATCGGCGCCGACCTCGTCCCGGGTGCGCCGGTTGTGCCGGCTGCACCGGAGCTCGTGCCCGCCACCGTCGCATACCTGCGGCTGTGGAAGGAACTGGAGCAGCGCTCCCGCGACGCGGCGAGCGACCTGCACAGGAAGCAGATCGCCTACTTCCGCGACCTCGGGCCTGCGCCCGACGCGCTCGATCAGCAACTGAGGCAGGAGGCTGCGGAGGCGGCGAGCAAGTGCCTTGCAGCGGCACGGGGGCAGAACGAGCCTTCGGTTTTCCGGCGCTGACCCGGTGGCGCGCGGCGGGGCGACCTGCCCCGGGGCGCCTTCCCTTCACTGCCCTTCGCGCGCGAGCGGCTGTTCCGCGGTTTGCACGGCGGCAGCCAGCTGCTTTTCGGTGCGCCACCAAGCCAGCAGCCGGTCGAAGCTGCCGTCGAAGGCGCGATCCTGCAGTGCTTCGCCAATGAACGAGCAGCGCGCCGCGGATTCCATGTCCAGCATCTGGCGGGTCGCCGTGCGGTCGCAGGCCAGGTAGGCCTGCTTGAGTTCGGCAAGCGGCATCGAGGCGGGTTTGTCCATGCCGGGCTGCGCGGCTGCCATCGACGCGGCCAGGGCCAGCGGCACGGCCGCAAAAAGCATCATGCGGGAGCAATCGGGCTTCATGGCTCGCCTCCTCTCAAAAGCCCGGGGCGTCCGGCTCCGGCGCCTTGAGGGAAAGTGCCTGCTGCTGCTGCGAGAAGACCGCGCCGATGTAGCTGTCCAGGCGCTCCGCGGCCACCTTTGCGTCCACTGCCGCCACGACGTGGCCGGCCTCGGCACCCGCAGGCCCGGTCGATGGCTGGCCCTGCCCGCACCCGGTGCCGGCCGCGCCGAGTCCCAAGAGTGCTGCTGCGTGAAAGATCCTGAGGAAGTCCATGTCTGCTCCTGGTGATGTCGGCATTGCCTGGGGAATTACTCGCCCTCGACGCAGAACCAGTGCCAGCGCACCACGCGCTGCCCACAGTAGCGGTCGACGACGCGCGCGATCAGTTGCGCATTGCCGGACACATCCCGGCGCCTCTCCATCCAGATCAGGGCCTCGTAGAGATCGTCGGCCTCGCCGCTCGCGTCGTACCTGTCGAACAAGGCATTGGAGAGTTGCCAGTTCGAAAGCTCGTCCCCGCTGGCCGCTTCGTTGCGCAGCAGACCGAGCCTGGACGCTCCTGCAACGGCCGGCAGCGGCACCGCGGCCGGCCGCGCGGCCATGCTGCGCGGGGCCACGACGTTGGAAGGCGGACCGCCTGCCGCGAACGCCAGCAAGGCGCCGGAGGCCAGCGCCCCCGCAGCAAAGGAGCCGGCGAGCTGAATGACGCGGTCGTACATGGCGGGCTTCCTTGCGGCAACGGGATGCGCCAGCGTAGGCAATCCAAGCCGCCGCCGCGTCATCCGAAGCAATGAGGCCCGCCCTCGGGACTGACGGTAGAATCCGCGCCTGCTGCGGGTGTAGTTCAATGGTAGAACGGCAGCTTCCCAAGCTTCATACGAGGGTTCGATTCCCTTCACCCGCTCCACCAGCCCCGCACTCCTGCGCGGCCTGCACGCCGCTCAGAGCCGCCGCGCAAGCTTCGACCGGCTCTCCTCGGTCCGCATCCTGTTGATCTCGGCCATCCCCTCCTTGGTGATGCGCTTCACGATGGCGTTGCGTGCGTTCTTGTATTTGCCCGAGCCGTCCAGCGCCGGCGCTATTTCAGCTTCGATCAGGCCCGTTGCCTTGAGGACCGACACGTGTCGAACGTCTTCGGGAGTCACTACTTTCTTGGGCAGCGGTACGTGCTGGAGGCTCATCAGGAAAGTCAAAGGCATGCGGATCCCTCGATTGGTGTTGTTGCCGAAATGTTCCTTCGCGTGAATTTCGAAAAAAGTCTTTCCCTGCCGCGTTGGCTTGTCGGACGCAAGCCAGCCGCGTTGTAGCGAAGACGCCAACTTAAGCACTAAAGCAAGGAGGCCCTCCGAAGCGGATCGGAAGGCCGGGGGCTCGGGCCGCCGAGGCTGGCGCAACCAGGGGGCCGAGTAACAGATGGAGATGGTACCTAGGTACCCACTATCCCGCCAGATCGAAGCAGCAGCCCGCGTAGTAGGGCTTGTCGCCGCCCTCGACGAACGGCACCTCGATCGGCTTGCCTTCGTTGCGCCAGGCATCGCGGCGCTTGTAGCCGGCATCCCTGAGTTCGGCCCACAACTCCTCGACGTGCTGGATGCGGTAGGGGCAGAACGCGATGCCGATGCTGTTGATCGTGTAGATGGTGCGCTCGGGGTGCACGGCCGTCGTGTTCAGCACGATGCGCCTGGGCTTCACGGCAAGCCCCGACAGGATCTCGGCGATGCGCTGCGGCAAATACTGCAGGCTGCCCGAGGCATAGAGCACGTCGCAGCCGCTGGCGCCCTGGTAGTCGGTGGTGAAGTCCAGCTGCGCGGTGGCGTCGCGCTGCACGGCCAGCTCCTTGCCTGACTGCACCACCCCGGGCACGTCGCAGACCGTCCAGCGCAGGCTGTCGGGGTAAGGCAGGACGCGGCGGAATGCGTAGTACTTGATGCCCACGTGGCCGCCCAGGTCGAACACGCGCCGCATGCCCTCGTCGAACGATCTCCCGAGCCAGAAAAGGCCGGGGTAGTCGTAGAAGTAGATCTGGTGGGTGTAGAGCTCGCCGGCCGCCTTGGCGTTGCTGTAGCCGACGGCCTTCGACTCCGGCGCGCCGGCCTCGGCGGCGGCAAAGCTCTCGAAGGAGCCCATGAAGAGGTTCTCGGTCTCGTTGACCAGGAACTTGCGCCTGTAGGCTTCGGCGCGGTGACGCAAGGGCAGCAGGTTGGGAAGCATGGGCTGGTTTCCTCATTGGCTGAAATGCACCCCTGGCGATTCGGGTGCCGCACGGACGAACTTCCGGCAAGAGCCGGCGCTTTTCGGATTTGCTGCGGACCTCCAGGCCTTGAATTGCTATCAAAACGCCACAAACCCGATTGATTTATTAAATTTACAAAAAAATCGGCCTGAATCCTGTCAATCGGCGAGGCAGCCGACCACCCTGGAGTTACACAACTGCGGCGCCCCCTCGGGGAATATCTTCATATTCACCCGAAGCCAAGTCAATTAATGGCTACCTTGCCCCGCGCGGGTAGCGATTACATCCATTGCGCTTCGCGGCCCCGCCCAATCTGCTCCCGGCAGACCGGCTGCGGCATCTGGCGCAGGTGATGCCGGGCTGCCGGCACTCCCCTGTCTCGCCTCTACCCCGCCTCCCCATTTTGCAGATGTATTCGGCTTGCGCAGCAGCGGTTTGCCATGTTTTCGACAGGCGCTTTGTCATGGTCGCAAGCAGTGCGGCCGGGGGCGCTTGTCTCCCTCTGGAGGGGGCGCATTGCTCATGCGCGGCAGCGGCGCAATTCCTACAGTGAGTTCCCTGGGCCAATGCCTTCCGTGAAAACGCCTGCTCCTCAGTTCGGGCGGAATCGGGGAAAGGCGCCCGAAATGGGCGCTGGTTACCCTGTTCGAGCGATATGAGGTAGTACGAGTATGTAACGAATGATTCGGGAATGTAACCTGACAAACTTTGATCAACACCGCGCCGGACAAAGCCTCTAGGATTGCCTCGAAATAGAAACTAACGTACTAATGAATTTTTATTGGCCAATTGCCAATTCATGAATCCCATCTATTGCATGCATTCTTTTTTTCGTTTTTTCTATGAAAATTCAAATAGCCGATCCGGCGCCATCCGCGCCCCCCCGACTTTCATTGGATGATCTGTTCGTTTCGCGCCTCAATTCGGACAGGCCGGACGAACGGGTCCAGGACTCGGTGGCGCTCGGGGAGCAGGGCACGCGGCGCTGGACGCAATGGCTCGACGCCACCGGCCAGCTGCCCGACACCCCCTTTGCGGCGGCGTGGCTCCTGCTCCAGGCGCGCTGGCTCGGCGAACAGCAGCCGGATCCGTCCGAATCGGCCCGCACCTGGCTGGCCTTGCTCGACCAGGAACGGCGCCAGGCGTCTACCGCGGGCTCGGCAGGCCCGCTGGAGCCATCGCCGAAAGTTCTCTGGCTGGGCTGCGACCCCGGCGTCGACGGCGTCCAGGCCCCCCTCCTCCTCTGGCTGAGCACCACCGCATCGGATACGCCGCGCCTTCACGCCAGCGCGGCAGCAAGCCTGCTGGACGCGGCATCGGTGCAGCAGCTGCTGGCAGCCATTGCCGACACCGCCGCCGATCTGCTCGAGCGGCCCGAATGCCCGCTCCGCGAGATCCGCACCCTGCCCGCCGCCGACCGTGCGCGCCAGCTCGCCGACTGGAACACGCCCCCCGCTCCCCTTGACCCGAGCCTCACCGTGGTGGGCCTGTTCGCGCGCCAGGCCGCGGCCGCGCCCGATGCCATGGCGCTCGCGCAAGGCGATGCGCAGATGAGCTACGGCGAACTGGAGCGCCAGTCCGGCCAGCTCGCGCAGCGCCTGCAGCACCTGGGCGTGCGTGCGGGCGACAACGTGGGGCTGGTGCTCGACAGGTCGATCGAGGCCGTGGTGGCGCAACTGGGCGTGCTCAAGGCCGGCGCGGCCTATGTGCCGGTGCCGACGGATTTCCCGCCCGAGCGCATCGCCTTCATGCTCGAGCAGGCGAACGCGCGGCAGGTGGTCAGCACCTCGGCGCTGCGCCACCTGGTGCCCGCCTCCCGTGCGCTGCTGCTGCTCGACGAAGCCGAGGACACCGAACCCGCGCCCTGGAGCGCTCCTGCCATCGACGGCGAATCGGTGGCCTACGTGATGTACACCTCGGGCTCCACGGGCACGCCCAAGGGCATCGAGATCTGCCACCGCGCGATCCTGCGGCTGGTCGTCGGCATCGACTATGCGCAGCTGGCGCCGGGCCGCAGCGTGCTGCACGCCGCGCCGCTGGGCTTCGATGCCGCCACCTTCGAGATCTGGGGCCCGCTGCTCAACGGCGGCTGCTGCGTGGTGCATGGCGAGCGCGTGCCCACGGGCGCGGGCCTGGCCGGCACCATTGCGCGCCACCAGGTGCACACCGCCTGGCTCACGGCGGCGCTGTTCAACGCGGTGATCGACGACGACCCGGCCCACCTTTCGGGCCTGCGGCATCTCATCACCGGCGGCGAAGCGCTCTCGGTGCCGCACGTGCGGCGCGCGCTGGCCGCGCTGCCCGCGCTGGCGCTCAGCAACGGCTACGGGCCGACCGAATGCACCACCTTCGCGGCCACCCACCGCATTCCGGCGGCGCTGCCCGCCGAGCTGCGCTCAGTGCCGCTCGGCCGGCCGATCAAGGACACCGTGCTGCGCGTGCTGAGCCCTTCGATGGAGCTGCTGCCTAGCGGCCTGGTGGGCGAGCTGTGCATCGGTGGCCATGGGCTCGCGCGCGGCTACCTGCGGCAGCCGCAATTGACCGAAGAGCGCTTCGTGCCCGATCCGTTCGGCGCGCCGGGCGATCGCCTCTACCGCACCGGCGACCTGGCGCGCTGGCTGCCCGACGGCACCATCGAATTCATCGGCCGGCGCGACGGCCAGGTCAAGATCCACGGCCACCGCATCGAGACCGGCGAGGTCGAGGCGGCCATCCTCTCGCACCCCGCGATCCAGGCCTGCGCCGTCGATGCGCGGCCCGACGCCGATGGGCAGCTGCGCCTGGTGGCCTACCTCGTCGCACGCTCGCACAAGCTCTCGTGGGATGCGCTGCGCACGCACCTGGCCGCGCGCCTGCCCGCGGCGCTGCTGCCCTCCGCGCAGGTCTGGCTCGCGCAGCTGCCGGTTACGCCCAACGGCAAGCTCGACCGCCGCGCGCTGCCCGAACCGGCGGCCGAGCGGCCCGATCTGGCGCAGCCCTTCGAGGAAGCGCGCAGCGCCGCCGAGCAGCGCGTGTGCGAAGCCTTCGCGCGCGCGCTGCACATCGAGAAGGTCGGGCGCAACGACAACTTCTTCGACTTGGGCGGCGACTCGCTGCGCGTGCTGCAGGTGCTGGCCGAACTGCAGCAGGACAGCGCGCAGCCGCTGTCGACAAACCTGTTCTTCCGCCATCCGACGCCGAGCGCCATCGCGGCCGAGCTGGAGACGGCCGCCGCCGACGCGGCGCCCGCATCCTCCGCCGCGCCGCGCACAGCGCACGAGCAGCAGCAACAGCAGCCCGCCGAGCCCGACGCCCACATGTCGGATGCGATTGCGCTGATCGCCACCGCCGGGCGCTTTCCGGGTGCGGCCGATGTCGAGCAGTTCTGGGAGAACCTCGTTGCCGGCCGCGACACCATCAGCTTCTTCGACGACGACACGCTCGATGCCGGCGTGAGCGAAGCGCTGCGCAAGGACCCGGCCTACGTGCGGGCCCGCGGCGTGATCGAGGGCATCGAGAACTTCGACGCCGCCTTCTTCGGCATCGGCCCGAAGGACGCCGCGCTGATGGACCCGCAGCAGCGCGTGTTCCTGGAGATCTGCTGGGAATGCCTGGAGCGCGCGGGCTACGTGCCCGATGCGGCGCCGGGCCCGGTCGGCGTGTATGCCGGCATGTACAACGCCAGCTACTTCCAGCGCCACGTCGCCACGCGGCCCGACCTCATCGAAGCGGTGGGCGAGTTCCAGGTGATGCTGGCCAACGAGAAGGACTACATCACCACGCGCGTGGCCAACCGGCTCAACCTGACGGGGCCGGCGGTGAGCATCCATACCGCCTGCTCGACCTCGCTGGTGGCGGTGGCCCATGCCTTCCACGCACTGCGCACCGGCCAGTGCTACATGGCGCTGGCCGGCGGGGCCTCCGTCACCTGCCCGCCACGCAGCGGCTACCTGTACCAGGAAGGCTCGATGCTCTCGCCCGACGGGCACACGCGCAGCTTCGACGCGCAGGCCCAGGGCACGGTCTTCAGCGACGGCGCCGCGGTGGTGCTGCTCAAGCGCCTGGCCGATGCGCAGGCCGACGGCGACACCATCTACGCGGTGCTGCGCAGCGCCTGCGTCAACAACGACGGCGGCACCAAGGCCAGCTTCACCGCGCCCAGCGTGGACGGGCAGGCCGCGGTGATCCGCGCGGCGCTGGCGGCAGCCAACGTGGACGCGCGCAGCATCTCCTACGTGGAGGCGCACGGCACCGCCACGCCGATGGGCGACCCGGTCGAGGTCGAGGCGCTGACCTGCGCCTATGCCGAGCACACCGGCGCGCTGGGCTACTGCACGCTCGGCTCGCTCAAGAGCAACGTGGGCCACATGGTGACGGCCGCGGGGGCCGCCGGCCTCATCAAGGCCGCGCTCTCGCTGCACCACGAGGCGATTCCGCCGACCGCGCACTTCAGCGCACCCAACCCGGCGATCGACTTCGCGCGCACGCCCTTCTACGTGAGCGGCAGCCTGCAGGCCTGGCCGCGCACCGGCCAGCCGCGGCGCGCCGGCGTCAGCGCCTTCGGCGTGGGCGGCACCAACGCGCACATCATCCTCGAGGAAGCGCCCGCGCGGCCTGCCACGGCCAGCGCCGCGGGGCCGCAGGTGCTGCCGATCTCGGCCCGCTCGGAGGCCGCGCTGGCGGTGGCCACGGAACAGCTGGCCGCACACCTCGACGCGACGCCCGGCGTGCCGCTGGCCGATGTGGCGTACACGCTGAGCGTCGGCCGCAAGGCGCATGCCTTCCGCCGCGCGGTGGTGGCCGGCGACGCGGCGCAGGCCGTGGCCGCGCTGCGCGCGGGCGACAGCCCGTGGCGCGCCAGCGGCCGCGTCGATGCGCGCGCGCCGCAGCCGGTGCTGATGTTCCCGGGCCAGGGCGCGCAGTACACCGGCATGGGCAAGATCCTGCACGCCAACGATCCGGTGTTCGCGGCCGCCTTCGACACCTGCCTGAAGGCCTTCGGCAGCGCGGTGGACTTCGACCTGCGCGAGCGAATGTTCGGCGACGACCCGCAGGCGCTGCTGCCCACCGCCGTCACGCAGCCCGCGATCTTCGCCATCGAGTACGCGCTGGCGCGCCGGCTGCTCTCGCTGGGCGTGCGGCCGCATGCGCTGATCGGCCACAGCGTGGGCGAGTTCGTGGCCGCGGTGATCGCCGGCGTGATGCGGCTGGAAGACGCGGCCCGGCTGGTGGCCCGCCGCGGCGCGCTCATGCAGGCGCAGCCCGCGGGCGCGATGCTGTCGGTGCGCCTGGGCGCGGCCGAACTCTCGGCCCGGCTCGGGCCGCTGCTCTCGCTGGCCGCGGACAACGGACCCACGGCCTGCGTGGTGGCGGGCCCGTTCGACGCGATCGAAACGCTGCGCGCCTCGCTGCAGGAAGAAGACATCGCGAGCCGCCAGCTGCAGACCTCGCACGCCTTCCATTCCTCGATGATGGATGGCGCCGTCGCGCCCTTCGAGGCACTGGTCGGCGAAGTGGCGCTGCATGCGCCCACGGTGCCGATCTTCTCGACGCTCACGGGCCGCCTGCTCGAAGAGGCCGAGGCCACCAGCCCCGCCTACTGGGCCCGCCACCTGCGCAGCACCGTGCAGTTCTCGCCCGCCGTGCGCAGCGCCATGGCGCAGGCGGTGCGCCCGCTCTTCATCGAGGTGGGGCCCCGCAACACGCTGGCCACGCTGGTGCGCCAGCACGGCGCGGCCGAAGTGATGCCGCTGCTGCACGGCGAGCCCGCCGACGAGGCCCGCACGCTGCGCCTGGCGCTGGCCCGTCTCTGGACCTGCGGCGCGGACGTGGAGCTGTCGCGCCTTTCCGTTCGCACCGGCGCACAGCGCGTGCGCCTGCCCACCTACCCCTTCGAACGCAAGCGTTTCTGGGTCGACATCGCAGCGGCCGCGGCGAGCCCGGCCATCCCCTCGCCGGTTTTGCCGCCGGCCCAGCTGCCCGTTGCCCCATCCACGCCCGCGCTCTCCGTTCCACCCACCTTCTTGGAGCCGACCGTGACAGCTGCAGTGCCCCCGCCACTTCCCTCTTCTCCCGCGTCCCCCGCCCTTGCTGCGCCCACCGAATCCATGGACACGCGGCTGCGCTCCCTGTTCGAGGACATCTCCGGCATCGACATGATGCAGGCCGAGGGACATGCCGCCTTCGGCGAGCTGGGCCTGGATTCGCTCACGCTGACGCAGGTCGCCACGCAGATCAAGAAGCGCTTCAAGGTGAACCTGAGCTTTCGCCAGCTGATGGAGAACTACCGCAGCTTCGACACCCTGTCCGCCTTCCTGCGCGAGAGCCTGCCGCCCGAGCCCGTGGTTGCGGCTGTATCCGCACCTGCATCCGCTGCTGCGGTGCCGCTGGCGATGGCCGCGCCGGTGCAGGCAGCGGCCGCGCAGCCGCCGGCCGCGTTCCTCCCCGGGGTGACCGTGCCGGCCGCGGGCGGCGACATCGGCAGCGGGCCGATCGTCCAGCTGGTGGCGCAGCAGATGGAACTGATGCGGCGCCAGCTCGCGCTGCTGTCGGGCGCGGCCATCGAGACGCTGCCCGTTGCGTCCGCCATGCCGGCTGCCGCCGCAAGCACCGCGGCCGTGGCGGCGCAGCCCGCCGCCGACGAACCCGCCCCGGCCAGGGAGCCGCAGCGCTACGACGTCACCAAGGCCTTCGGCGCGATCGCGCGCATCCACACCCAGCGCACCGCCGAGCCGAGTGGCCGGCAGAAGGCGCGGCTGGCGGCCTTCATGCGGCGCTATGTGGAGCGCACGCAAAAGAGCAAGCAGTTCACGCAGGCCAACCGCCCGCACATGGCCGACCCGCGCGTGGTCAACGGCTTCCGGCCGCTGACAAAGGAGATCACCTACCAGATCGTGATCGAGCGCTCCAAGGGCTCCAGGCTCTGGGACCTGGACGGCAACGAATACGTCGATGCGCTCAACGGCTTCGGCATGAACATGTTCGGCTGGCAGCCCGACTTCGTGCAGGAAGCGGTGCGCAGGCAGCTCGACGCGGGCTACGAGATCGGCCCGCAGCATCCGCTGGCGGCCGAGGTCACCGCCCTCATCTGCGAGCTCACGGGCTGCGATCGCGCCGCCCTGTGCAACACCGGCTCCGAAGCCGTGATGGCCGCGCTGCGCATTGCGCGCACGGTCACCGGGCGCAGCACCGTGGTGGTGTTCACCGGCTCCTACCACGGCACCTTCGACGAGGTGCTGGTGCGCGCCGGCAAGGGCGGCAAGGGCTTGTCTGCGGCTCCGGGCGTGATGAGCGGCATGTTCGGCGACATCCGCGTGCTGGACTACGGCACGGCGGAGGCGCTGGCCTTCATCCGCGAGAACGCGGACGACCTGGCCGCGGTGCTGGCCGAGCCGGTGCAAAGCCGCCGGCCCGACTTCCAGCCGCGCGAGTTCCTGCAGGAGGTGCGCACCATCACCGAGAAGAGCGGCACCTGCTTCATCTTCGACGAGGTCATCACGGGCTTTCGCGTCGGCCTGGGCGGCGCGCAGGACCTCTTCGGCGTGCGCGCCGACCTCGCCACCTACGGCAAGGTGATCGGCGGCGGTTTTCCGGTGGGCGTGATCGCCGGCAAGCGGGCCTTCATGGACGCGCTCGACGGCGGCGCCTGGCAGTACGGCGACGACTCGATCCCGGGCGTGGGCGTGACCTACTTTGCCGGCACCTTCGTGCGGCACCCGCTCGCGCTGGCCGCGGCCAAGGCCTCGCTCACGCACCTGAAGGAAGCCGGCCCCTCGCTGCAGGCCGGCCTCACGGGCAGCACCGCCGCCATGGCCGACGAGCTCACGGCCTGGTGCGCCGAGGTGGGCGCGCCGATCGCGATCCGCCAGTTCGCCTCGCTCTGGCGCGTGAGCTGGCTCGAGGAGCATCCGCTGCAGGACCTGCTGTTCGCCATGATGCGCAGCCGCGGCGTGCACATCCTGGACAACTTCCCCTGCTTCCTCACTAGCGCGCACAGCGCCGAGGACATCGCCACCATCCAGCGCGTCTTCAAGGAGTCGGTGGCCGAGATGCAGGAATCGGGCTTCCTGCCGCGCCGCGCGACGGTGATCACGGGTTTCGACTACCGCAAGCGCTGCGAAGAAGACGGCTCCGTCCTCGCCCGCGACGTCGACGGCCAGCCCTTCTGGTACGTGCCCGACGCCGCGAGCCCCACCTCCCTCATCAATGGAAAGGCCGCAGC
This sequence comes from Variovorax paradoxus NBRC 15149, assembly GCF_001591365.1. Classification (GTDB taxonomy): domain Bacteria; phylum Pseudomonadota; class Gammaproteobacteria; order Burkholderiales; family Burkholderiaceae_C; genus Variovorax; species Variovorax paradoxus. Next base: position 372,103 of record NZ_BCUT01000007.1, on the reverse strand, counting down.
ATGAACGCCGTTCTCCGCCCCGCCGCCACCGGCGGCCTCATCGAATGCGTCATACCGACAACCGAGTCGCAGCGCGAGATCTGGCTCGGCGCGTCGATGAGCACCGACGCCTCGCTGGCCTACAACGAATCGGTGCTGCTGCGCCTGCGCGGGCCGCTGGACACCGGCGCCATGGCGCGTGCCGTGGCGCAGCTGGTCGAACGGCACCAGGCGCTGCGCGCCACCATCTCGCCGGACGGCAGCTGCATGCTGGTCAGCCGGCCCGGCGAAGGCATGCTGGAGCAGCAGGACCTGAGCGGCCTCCTGCCCGAGGCCCGGGCGCTGGCGCTGAAGGCCGCGCATGACGACGCGGTCTGCACGCCCTTCGCGCTGGAGCACGGCCCGCTGTTCCGCGCGGTGCTCTTGCGGCTCGGCGATGCCGAGCATGAGCTCGTGATGTCGGCCCACCACGTGGTGTGCGACGGCTGGTCCTGGATGGTCATCAGCGAGCAGCTCGGCCATCTCTACGCCGAGCAGGCCGGCAGCGGGCAGCCGCTGAAGCCCGCGCCCAGCTATGCGGAATTCGCCGCCGAGGAAGCCGCCGAGGCCGCGCATCCCGACATGCAGCCGCACGTGGACTACTGGCTGGAGCGCTTCGCGGGCGGCACCCTGCCGGTGCTCGACCTGCCGGTGGACCATCCGCGGCCCGCCGTGCGCACCTTCCATTCGCGGCGCACCGAACGCCTGCTCGACCGCCGCCTCGTGAGCAGCCTGCGCTCCATGAGCGCGAAGACCGGCGCCAGCCTGTTCGCGGGCCTGTTCAGCGGCTTCGTCGCCACGCTGCACCGGCTCACGGGGCAGGACGACATCGTGGTGGGCATTCCCGCGTCGGGCCAGGTCGCGCGCGACATGCCCGGCCTGGTGGGCCACTGCGTGAACCTGCTGCCGCTGCGCGTGGCGGTCCATGCCCAGCTTCGCTTCGATGCCCTGCTGAGCGAATGCAGCACCACGGTGCTCGACGCCTTCGAGCACCAGGCGCTCACCTATGGCGCCCTGCTGGGCAAGCTGTCGCTGCAGCGCGACCCGAGCCGGCTGCCGCTGGTGAGCGTGGCGTTCAACGTCGACCCCGACGTGGCAAGCAGCGCGCAGACCTTCCCGGGCCTCGAAGTCGCGCAGGACACGATCGCGCGCCAGTACGAGAACTTCGAACTCTTCCTGAACCTGCGTCCGCTCGACGGCGGGCTGCAGATCGAGACGCAGTACAACACCGACCTGTTCGACGAGGCCACGGTGCAGCGCTGGCTCGACATCTTCGAATGCGTGCTGCGCTCGGCCGTGCGCAACCCCGGCGAGACGGTCGGCCGGCTCGAGGTGCTGTCGCCCGAGGCCGCGCAGGAATTGGTCGCGCTGCAGCCGCCGCGCACGCCGCTGGAGGGCGCGCCGCATGCGCTGGCGCGCTTCCTCGCACACGTGCCGCTGCAGCCCGAGCGCCCCGCGGTGCGCGACGGTGCGCGGGTCTGCAGCTATGCCGAGCTCGATGCCGAGTCCAACCGCCTGGCGCGGGCGCTGCGCGCGCGCGGCGTGCGCCGCGGCGAGCGCGTGGGGCTGTGCCTGGAACGCAGCATCGAGATGGTCACCGCACTGGTGGCCGTGCTCAAGGCGGGCGCGGCCTACGTGCCGCTCGATCCCGGGTTTCCGCAGGCACGGCTCGAGCACTACGCCAAGGACGCCGTGCTCTGCCTGCTGCTGACTTCGTCGGACATCGCGGTGGCGCCGCGCAACTGGCGCGCCGACGCGGCCGAGCGGGTGTTCGAGATCGACCGCCACAGCGCCTGGCAGCAGGAAAGCGGCGAGCCGCTGCCGCCGAGCGGCGATGATGCCGGCCCGGACGACGGCGCCTACGTGATCTACACCTCGGGCTCCACCGGCCTGCCCAAGGGCGTGTGCGCGCGGCACCACTCGGTGGTGGTCCTGCTGCAGTGGATGCAGCGCAAATCGGCCCTGAGCCCGAACGACCGGATCGCCGCGGTGACCACCCTGTCTTTCGACATGGCGGTGCCGGACCTGCTGCTGCCGCTGTCGGGCGGCTCCGAGATCGTGATGGTGCAGCGCGAGGTGGCCATGGACGGCAACCGCCTGTGCCGGCTGCTCAAGGAAGAGCGCATCACCTTCCTGCAGGCCACGCCCGGCATGTGGCAGCTGCTGCTCGACGCCCAGTGGCCCGGCGCGCCCGGCTTCCGCGGCTGGACCGGCGGCGAGCCGCTGCGGCCCAGCATGGCGTTCGCGCTGTGCGAGCGCATGGACGAGTTCTGGAATGGCTACGGACCGACCGAGACCACCGTGTATTCCACGGCCTGGCTGGTGCGGCCGGACGTCGTCGCCTCGCGCGGCGTGTCGATCGGCCACCCCGTCGACAACACCGAGATCTGGATCCTCGACGGCGACCTGCAGCCCTGCCCGATCGGCGTGCCGGGCGAGATCTGCATCGCGGGGGACGGCCTGGCGCTGGGCTACATCGACCGCCCCGAACTCACGGCCGAGCGCTTCGTTGCCGCGCGCATCTTCGGCAGCGCCAAGACGGTGTACCGCACCGGCGACCGCGGCCGCTGGCGCAACGACGGGCTCATCGAGCACCTGGGCCGGCTCGACTTCCAGCTCAAGGTGCGCGGCTACCGCATCGAGCCCGGCGAGATCGAGGCGCGCTGCTGCGAGGTGGCCGGCGTCTCGCGCTGCGTGGTGGTGGCGCGCGAAGACAGCCCGGGCGATGTCCGGCTGGTGGCCTACCTGGCGCTGACGCCGGGCGTCGACTTCGAGCTCGACACGCTGATGGCGCACCTGCGCGAGAGCCTGCCGGCCTTCATGCTGCCGCAGCACGTGGTGGCGCTGGACGCGCTGCCCACGCTGCCCAACGGCAAGGTCGACCGGGTCTCGCTGCCCGCGCCGCAGGCGGTGTCGCGCGACGAGGCGCGGCGCGGCGCCGGCCCGCGCACCGAAAGCGAACGCAAGGTGCTCGCCACCATGGAAAAGGTGCTGAGCCTGCCGGGCCTGGACATGCGCGACGACTTCTTCACGATGGGCGGGCATTCGCTCCTGGCCTCGCGCCTGACCACGCTGCTGAGCCGCGAGTTCCAGATCACGCTGCCGCTGCGCTCGCTGTTCGAAGCGCCCACGGCCGAGAAGCTGGCCGCCGTGGTCGAGGGCCTGCAGCGCGTGGGCGCCGGCGCGCAGGCGCCGCTGCCCTGCCGCATCGACCGCAAGACGGCGCCGCTCACGCCCGCGCAGGAGCGCATCCGCTTCATGGAAGACCTGCACCCGGACCGCTCGGTCTACAACGCGCCCGCGGCGCAGCGCCTGACCGGCGTCTTCGATGCCGAGCGCTTCGAGGCCGCGTTCAAGGAAATCATCCGCCGCCAGCCCGCCATGCGCACCCGCATGGGGACCGATCCGCACACCGGCCAGCCGGTCCAGCTGATCGCGGAAGCGGTGGATTTCTCGCTGCCCTTCATCGACCTGCGCGACCTGCCGGCCGACCAGCGCGAGGCCGAGCTGGCCGAACGCATGCAGGAGCTCGCCGATCGGCCGATCGACATCCACCGCGCGCCGATGCTGCATGCGGCGGTGTTCCAGCTCGACGTGCACGAGCATGTGTTCGTCTTCGTGCCGCACCACCTGATCTGGGATGGCTGGTCCTTCGACCTGCTGCAGCGCGAACTCTCCGCCATCTACGACGCGGCGGAGCGCGGCCGGCCGCACGCGCTGGCGCCGATCGCCACCACGCAGGGCGACTATGCCGAGTGGCTGGCCCACTGGATGAAGGAGCCCTCGTTCCAGGACCAGCTCGACTTCTGGCTCAAGCGCTTTGCGAGCGCGCCGATGCCGCGCCAGCCCAACACCGACATGCCGCGGCGCGCCGGCAAGAGCGGCCAGGGCGGCGCCCACTGGATCCGCGTCGACCTGGCCACCACGCAGCAGCTGCGCAAGGCGGCGCGCGACATGGACGTGACGCTCAGCATGCTGACCTTCGGCGTGTATGCCTTTGCCATGAGCAGCATCATCGGCTCCGAGGCGATCGTGATCGCCAACCCGGTGCGCGGCCGGCAGCAGCCCGAGACGGAAGACGTGATCGGCTTCTTCAACAACGTGCTGCCGGTGTCGCTGCAGGTCGGCCTGCAGCAGCCGCTCGCGGAGTTCATGCGCTACGTGAAGCGCGAGCTGCTCTCGCTCATGAACTACCAGCAGGTGCCGTTCGAGCGCCTCATGGCGGAGCCCGCGCTGGCCGCGCGCATCCGCGCCGTGGGGCCCTACCAGGCGATGTTCTCGTTCCAGGATGCGCGCGACCGTGCGCGCCGGCTCGGCAGCCTGCAGACGCGGCAGCTGCACCTGATGCAGCGCGGCGCCACCGACGACATCGGCGTGTGGCTGATGGACAAGCCGCACGGGCTGGAAGGCGCACTGATCTACAACGCCGACATCTACCTGCGCGAGACCGGGGCGCAGCTGCGCGACCGCTATCTCGAGCTGCTGCAGAAAGTGGCCGAGCGTCCCGAGGCCTCGCTGGCCGAGCTCGCGAGCGAAGAAGGCTCCGCGAGCGCCGCCTACCTGCGCAGGCTCGCGGCCGTCGATCCGCTCAGGGCCGCGGCGCCGGTGGATGCGCCGGCCGGTGCCGCGGCCGCGGAGGAAGGCAGCATCCTGATCCCCGAGCACGCGCGGCTCGCGCAGATCTGGGCCTCGGTGATCGGGATCGACGTCAACGACATCCGCTCGAGCGACAACTTCTTCGACCTCGGCGGAGATTCGCTGCTGGTGCTGCGCGCGATCCAGCAGGCCGAGAAGACGCTGGGCTACCGCGTGCAGCCGCGCCGCTACCTGTTCGAGAACCTCGGGCAGATCGCCTCGTCCGCGCAGCAGGCCGCGGAGGACGCGGAGCTCTCGGATCTCGGAAAACTGCCGCTCGGCAACCTGAAGGGCACGGCGCGCAGCGACGGCCTGCTGAGCCGCGCCTTCGGCAGCTGGCTGCGCAAGGAGTGATTCATCATGGGCTCCGCAGCTTTCTCCCTGACTTCCGTCGATGCGCCGGTCTGCCGGTATCTCGAACTGGACGGCGAACCCGGCCCCGAGGCCGAGCGGCTCCTCTCCGACGAGGAACTGGAGCGCGCCGCGCAGTTCCGGTTCGCGGCCGACCGGCAGCGCTTCGTTGCCGCGCATGCCGCGCTGCGCTGCGCGCTGGCCGCGCAGACGGGCGAACGCCCCGAGGCGCTGCGCTTCACCCGCAGCGCATTCGGCAAGCCTTCGCTGTCGGGCTGGCCGCGGGTGCGGTTCTCGCTGAGCCACAGCCTGGGGCTGGGACTGCTCGCCATCGGCGAGCGCGGTCCGCTGGGGGCCGACGTCGAGCTGCTGCGGCCGATTCCCGACGCGCTCGCGCTGGCCGCGCAGCATTTCACGGACAGCGAGAGCGAGGCGCTGCTGGCCCTGCCCGCCGCCGAGCGCGAGCATGCCTTCCTGACCTGCTGGACGCGCAAGGAAGCCTGCCTCAAGGCCATCGGCCTCGGGCTGATCGTGCCGACCGAGCGCTTCGAGGTGGGGCTGGAGCCGGACTGCCGGAGCGTGGAAGTGCCCGTGGCCGGCCGCATCCTGTGGCTCGTGCTGCAGCCCGCGCCGCCGCGCGTGGACAGCGTGGGAGCGATTGCGGAATGGCGGCAGACGCACGTGCGCGCCAGCGTGCCGAGTTTCGCGGCGCAGACCTGCACCCGCTCCCGCGCGGCGGAAAGGCGCGCAGCGCAAAGGGTGCCGCAATGAACGCACACCCCTTCATGTTCGGACCGGCGTCGCGCCAGATCTTCGGTGTGTTCCATGCCGCCGGCGACGGACGGCACGGCAGTACCGCGGTGCTCGTGTGCCCGCCCTTCGGCCAGGAGGGCCTGCGGACCCACCGCTTCTTCAAGGTGCTGGCCGAGCGCCTCGCGCGCTCGGGCATTGCCACGCTGCGCTTCGACTTCCACGGCGCGGGCGACTCGCCCGGCGATGAAAGCGAAGGCGAGCTCGACGGCTGGCGCCGCGACCTGTGCTCGGCCCACGAGGAGCTGCGCCGCAGGGCCCCGGGAAGCCGCATCGTCTGGGTCGGCGCGCGGCTCGGCGCCACCCTGGCCGTGCTGGCGGCGCGCAACGGGCGCTGCGACCCGGCGCGGCTCGTGCTGTGGGAGCCGGTGATCGACGGCCGGCGCTATGCGCGCCACCTGCGCGAGCAGCATGTGGCGGCCATCGACACGACCTTCTGCATTCCGGACCTGGTCTGGCGCCGCAACCTTGCGCACGACCCCGACGCGCTGCCCGAGGAAGCGCTGGGCACCGTGCTGTCGCCCGCGCTGCGCACGCAGCTCGGCGCGCTGGCGCCCGAATCGCTGCCGCTCACGGCCCTGCACGACACGCTGGTGCTGACCTCGCCCGACGACCAGCACACCGCGCAGTGGGCGGCCGAGCAGCAGTCGCGCCACATGCCGGTGCGGCTCGCCTACTTCCAGCACCGGCTCGACTGGACCGCCGATCCCTATCCCAACAGCGCCATGGTTCCGGCCGACGCGCTCAACCGCCTGCAGGGGGCCCTCCATGAATGACATGACGCAATGCCCCGTCCGCTTCGGACCAGGAGACGCACTGATGGGCATGATCACCATTCCCATGTACCGGGCGCCGGCCGACGTCGCCTGCCTGATGCTCAACATGGGCGCCAACCACCGGGTCGGGCCGCGCCGCATCAACGTGAAGCTGGCGCACGTGCTGGCCGCGCGCGGCGTGAGCAGCCTGCGCTTCGACCTTGGCGGCGTGGGGGACAGTGACGCGTCCGACGCCTCGTCCGACCTGCAGGCCCGCGCGGTGCGCGACCTGCGCGCCGGCATGGACCTTCTCGAGAACATGCTGGGCATCCGCAAGTTCGCGATCGTGGGCATGTGCTCGGGCGTGGAGCACGCCATGACCGCGGCCGCGACGGACACGCGCGTGGTGGCGCTCTCGCTGTTCGACGGCTTCGCCTTTCCGGACCGGCGCTCGCGCTGGGAACGCACGCTGCGGCGCGCGCTGGCGGCGCCTGCGCATCCGTCGTTCGCGGGCAAGGCCAAGCGTTGGCTGCAGCGCCACCTGCTGCCCAGCCATTCGACCAAGCCGCTGCCCGGCTTCTTCGCCGAACGCAAGCCGCCCGAGGTCAACGCCGTGTGGTTCGGCGCCACCATGCGGCGCCTGGTCGAGCGCAAGGTGGCGGTGCAGCTGCTCTATTCGGGCTCGCTGCATGTCTGCGACCACGACCGCGACCAGCTCGGCCCGTTCCGCAGCGAACCGTTCGCGCAGGCCGTGCAGTACGAATTCATGCGCGAAGCCGACCACACGCTGTGCACGGCGCGGGGACAGCAGCTGTTCCTGCGCTCCGTCGGCGGCTGGGTGGCCGCCTGCGCCATCGGCGCCGGCCCGGAACGCCGCAGCCCCAGCACCAGCCCGAGCCCGCTCGCACCCGTCGTGGAGCGCCCCGAGCACGGCGCCTACGTCCCGCAGTGAACCGATTCCCCAGGAAGAAAGGACACACCCCATGGCACACCCCGCTCCGGCCAGTTCCTTGCGCATCGCCCGCGCCGTTCCCGCCCGCACCCGCCCCCGCATCCGATCGGCGGCACTGCTGCTGCTGCCGCTGTGCCTGGCCGGCTGCGGGGTTCCGGGATTCGGTCCGCCCGACAGCGGCAACTGGGGCGCCTACCGCTCGAGCGGCGACGCGAAGGGCGAGCCGAAGATCGTCTCCATCACGCCCGAGCTGATCCGCACGATGGCAACGCGCAACCCCGCCGCGCTGCCGGCCGAAGTGCGGCAGCTGTTCGGCAAGGCGCCGGCCTACACGATCGCCCCGGGCGACGTGGTCGGCATCGTGGTCTACCGCCATCCCGAGCTGATGCCCACCGCGGGCGCGGTCATCTCGCAGCAGACGGACCCGACCGGGGTGAGCGTGGCGCCCGGCTTCATCGTCGATGCCGAGGGCGAGATCAGCTTTCCCTACATCGGCCGCACCAGGATCGAGGGCATGACGGAGAGGTCCGCCGCCGAGATGATCTCCAGCAAGATCTCGCCCTTCGTCAAGGATCCGCTCGTGAGCGTCAGGATCCAGTCGTTCCGCAGCCGGCGCGTCTATGTGGAGGGCGAGGTCCGCACGCCGGGCCTGCAGATCTTCACCGACGTGCCGATGACGCTGGCCGAGGCCATCAACCGCGCCGGCAGCATCACGCAGGCGGGCGACCGTTCGCGCGTGACCCTGACGCGCGGGGAGCGCACGATGGTGATCGACCTGCCGCTGCTTCGGCGCCTGGGGCTCGACCCGACCCGCATCCCGCTGCAGAACGGCGACATCGTGAACGTGGGCAGCCGCGACGACAGCCGCATCTACGTGATGGGCGAGATCCAGCGCCCGACGGCCCTGACGATGCGCGACGGCCGCCTGAGCCTGAACGAGGCGCTGGGCGATGCGGGCGGCCCGGCGCTGCAGACCGCGTCGACCGACCAGATCTACGTGGTGCGCAATTCGAGCGGCGACGTGCCCGAGGTGTTCCACCTCGATGCGAAGAACCCGGTGGCGCTGGCGCTGGCCGACCGCTTCGAGCTGCAGCCGCGCGACGTGGTCTACATCGACCCCGTGCCGCTGGCGCGCTGGAACCGCGTGATCAGCCTGATCCTTCCCGCCGCGCAGGTCGTGAACCTCGGCGGCACCACCAGCCGCCGCTGAAGCCGCGCCCCCACTCCGTCCAGGCAACACACAAAGGTGATCCCCATGAATGCGCACTGGCAACCTGCACTCCCCGCTCCCTCGGTCCCCGATGCCGCGGCATCCGACAACCCTCCTTCCAGGCTCAGGGAGCATGTCGACCTGCTGCTGGACAACCGGTGGAGGATCGCGGGCATCACCGCTGTCGCGCTGCTGCTGGGCGCGGCCTACGCCATGTTCGGGCCGCGCGTGTACGAGGCCAACGTGCTGATCCAGGTCGAGGACCCGGACCGCTCGGGCGGCACGCTGGTCGGCGACTCCGCGAGCAACGCGCTCAACGCCAAGACGCCGACCGCGGGCGAGGCCGAGATCCTCAAGTCGCGCCTGGTGCTCGAGCAGGCGATCGAGAACACCAAGCTCTACATCGAGGCGCAGCCGCTGTACGTGCCGATCGTCGGCGCCTGGCTGGCGCGCCACGCCAAGGCGCTCTCCGAGCCGGGCTTCGCGGGCCTGTCGGGCTACGTGAGCGGCAAGGAGCAGATCGTGGTCGCGCAGATGGACGTGCCGGTGGATCTCGAAGGCAAGCGCTTCCTGCTGACCGCGGGCGAGAACGGCAGCTACACGCTGACCCACCCCAAGCTGGACAAGCCGATCGCCGGCACCGTCGGCGTACCGCTCGACGCGCAGACCCCGCTCGGCCCGATCCACCTGCTGGTCGGCTCGATCTCGGGCCTGCCCGGCGCGGCCTTCGAGCTGGTGCGCCAGTCCAAGCAGCTGGTGCTGCTCGACCTGCAGCGCGAACTGCGCGTGATCGAGAAGGGCAAGCAGTCGTCGGTCGTGGAAGTGAGCTGGCGCGACGGCAACCGGACGCAGCTGGCCAACCTGCTCAATGAGGTCGCGCAACTCTACGTTCGCGTGAACATCGACCAGAAGACGGCCCAGGCGCAGCGCGCCCTCAACTTCCTGGGCACCGAGCTGCCCAAGCTCAAGCTGCAGCTGGAGCAGTCCGAGGAAATCTACAACCAGTACCGCAACCAGAACGGAACCATCAGCCTGGACGACGAGGCGCGCAACGCGCTGTCGCAGAACCTGGAACTGCAGACGAAGCTGTTCGATGCCACGCAAAAGCGCATCGAGCTCTCCGAGCGCTTCACGTCCAGGGACCCGAGCGTGATGACCGTCGACGCGCAGATCGCCTCGCTCAAGAAGGCGATGGGCACCGTCGAGCAGCGCATCCGCCGCATGCCCATGCTGCAGCAGAACTCGCTGCGCATGCAGCGGGACATCAAGGTCAACACCGACCTGTACGTGTCGCTGCTCAACAGCTCGCTGCAGATGCGCCTGGCCAAGGAAGGCCGCATCGGCAACGTGCGCGTGCTCGACCAGGCGCTGCTCCCGGAAAAGCCGATCCGGCCCAAGCCCTCGATCGTCATGGGCATCGCGCTGATCGCGGGCCTTTCGTTCGGGGCGGGCTCCGCGTTCCTGCGCAGGTCGTGGCGCAAGACCATCGCCAGCCCGGCCGAGATCGAGACCCACACGGGCCTGGACGTCTACAGCACCGTGACGCTCAGCACGAACCAGCCCCTGCTCGACCGCGCCATTCGCCACGCCAAGCCCGGCGTGCACCTGCTGGCAGCGCAGCATCCGAACGACCCGGCGCTGGAGGGGCTGCGGCGGCTGCGCACCGCGCTGAAGTTCGCCATGCCCAAGGCGTCGAACAACCGCGTCATGATCTCCAGCGCCACGCCGGGCGCCGGCAAGACCTTCGTGGCGGGCAACCTGGCGGCGGTGCTCGCCTCGACCGGCCGCCGCGTGCTGCTGATCGACGCCGACCTGCGGCGCAGCAGCCTGGCAAGCATGTTCGGGCTGAAGCGCCGCGGCGGCCTGTCGGAACTGATCCGCGGCTCGATCGAATTCCAGAACGCCGTCCACACGGGCGTGCTCGGGCACCTGGACGTGATGACCACCGGGGCGCTGCCCTCGGACCCGAGCGCGCTCCTGACGAGCGACGCCTTTGCCGAGGTTCTCGAAAAAGCCTCGGAACACTACGACGTGGTGATCGTGGACACGCCGCCGATGCTGCTGGCTTCCGAGACCGCCGAGCTGGCGCCCTGGATGGGCACGCTGCTGATGGTGGCGCGCGCCGGGGACAACGAACTGGGCGACCTGTCGGAAAGCGCGAACCAGCTGCGGCATTCCGGCGCGCAGTTCCAGGGCGTGGTGCTGAACGCGATGGACACCAGCCGCCGCTACTACGGCAAGCTGGCCTACCGCTACGGCGGCTACCAGCCGCGGGTGCACGAGTACCCGAGCGCAGTGGCCGAGCTTCCCCAACCCGCCCGTGCGAGCGCCGCATCATGAACACACTGCGATCGGATGCCGCCGTCCATTCGCCTGGCAATTCACGGCTGCTGATGGGCACCAAGCGGGCCGTGGACGTGCTGCTGGCAGGCGGCTTCTTCCTTCTGCTGGGGTGGGCGTTCGCGCTGGTCTGGATCGGCGTGCTGCTGACTTCCGGCAAGCCCGGCATCTACAAGCAGCCGCGCTACGGCCGGGACGGGCGCGTCTTCAGCTTCTACAAGTTCCGCACCATGGTGCCCGATGCCGACGCCGTGCTGGAGCGCTACCTGCGCGGCAACGAGGCGGCCCGGCGGCAATGGGAGATGTACCAGAAGCTGGACCGTGATCCGCGCATCACGCGCTTCGGCGCGGTGCTGCGCAAGTACAGCCTGGACGAGCTGCCCCAGTTCTGGAACGTGCTCAAGGGCGACATGAGCGTGGTCGGCCCGAGGCCCTGCATGTTTGCCCAGAAGGAGCTGTACGGCGTCTATTGGAGCAGCTACTGCGCCGTGCGGCCCGGCATCACCGGGCTGTGGCAGGTGAGCGGGCGCAACGAGATCAGCTACCGGCGCCGCGCGGCGATGGATGCGGACTACGTCGCCACCCTCTCGATCCGCCAGGACATCGCAATTCTCCTGAAGACCTTTCTCGTGGTGGCCGGGGCACGCGGCTCACGCTAGGCGCCACATCCCTCAACCCTCAACCTTTAACCGAAAGAACATATGCGTATCTACGTTGCTGGTCATCGCGGCATGGTGGGGCAGTCGCTCGTGAAGCGCCTGGGCAGCCTCGGGCACGAGGTCGTCACGCGCAGCCACGAGGAACTCGATCTGCTCGACCAGGAGGCCGTTCGCCGTTTCTTCGCCACTGAGCGCGTCGACCAGGTGTACCTGGCGGCAGCGAAGGTCGGCGGCATCCACGCCAACATGACCTATCCGGCGGAGTTCATCTACCAGAACCTGCTGATTGCCGCCAATGTCACGCACCAGGCCTTCCTTGCGAACGTCAAGCGCCTGCTGTTCCTCGGCTCCAGCTGCATCTATCCACGGATCACCGAGCAGCCGATCCGCGAGGACGCGCTGCTGGGCGGCCAGCTCGAGCCCACCAACGAGCCCTATGCCATCGCCAAGATCGCCGGCATCAAGCTGTGCGAGAGCTACAACCGCCAGTACGGCGCCTCGCACGGCATCGACTACCGCAGCGTGATGCCGTGCAACCTGTACGGCCCCGGCGACAACTACCACGCCGAGAACAGCCACGTGGTGCCGGCGCTGATCCGGCGCTTCCACCTTGCCAAGACCACCAATGCGCCCGAGGTGCTGATCTGGGGCACGGGCCAGGCCAAGCGCGAGTTCCTCTACGTGGACGACATGGCCGAAGGCTGCACCACCGTGATGGGCCTGAGCCGCGCGGGCTACGAGCAGCACACCACGCCGATGTGCGCCCACATCAACCTGGGCATGGGCGAGGACCAGACGATCGCCGAGCTGGCGCGGCTGGTCGGCGAGGTCGTGGGCTACCGGGGCCGCATCCGCTTCGATCCCTCGCGGCCGGACGGCGCGCCCAGAAAGCTGCTCGACGTGTCGTGCGCGGCCGCCATCGGATGGCACCCCACGGTGTCGCTGGCCGAGGGCTTGCAGCGCACCTATGCGGACTACCAGAAGTCGCTGCAGCCCGCCGCGCAGGAACTGGCGCACGCCTGAGCCCGCGCCGGCTCCCGCACGCAACAACAAACAAGCACAAGGCCTCCCATGAGAGCGCTCTCCTTCTGGTCAGGCATCGCCATCGCCTTCCTGTGCGGCCTGCTCGAGCCGGCCTGGGGCTATGCGGCGGTGTGCGCGCTGTCGCTGGTCCAGCTGTCGATGCTCCGCACGCCGGGGGCCAGCGTCTTCCTGCTGATCCACTACGCCACGATCCTGACCTACTTCTCGGTGGCACCGGCGATGCAGATCGCCGCCGACGTCTCGTTCTGGGACACGGGGGTGATCGGCCCGGTGGCGCACATGCAGGCGCTCACGCTGCTGCTGCTGTACATGGCGGGTGTCGAAGCAGCCCGGCTGGGCCTGCCTGACGCAACGGCACCGGCACCGGCGCCGGCGCGCGCGCGCGCGGCGGCGCCCGAGCTGCCGGTGGCCGGCGTGGCCCACCCGGCGCTGCTGCTGCTGAGCGGCGCGGTCTCGGCCTTCGGCTCGCTGTTCATCCGCCCCGACCTGAACTTCATCGCGCGCGGCATGCCGGGGACCGAGGAAAACCTGCCGGTCGACTACATCGTCTATTCGACGCTGCCCAAGCTGATCGTGCTGGTCTGCTTCGTGGCGCTGGCGATCCATGCCATGCGCCGCGGCACGCTCTGGGCGTGGTGCGCCGCGGGCCTTTCGCTGGCAATGGCTGCCTTCGCCGCGAACCCGGTCAACACGGCGCGGCAGGTCCTGCTGATCGGCCTGCTGCCTCTTTTCATCCATCTCTTCGGCCGGGGCCGGCGCTGGATGCTGGCCCTGCTGATCTTCGGCGCCATCGCCGGCCTGGGCCCGGTGCTCAACCTGGTGTCGCGCGGCAGCTTCTGGGGCGAGACGCTCGCCACCTTTCCCTTCAGCCCGGACTTCGACGCGATGTACGTCGTGGCCGGCATCCTGGAGCGCGCATCCGAGCCCGAGCTCGGATGGGGGCGCTACCTGCTGTCGGCGTTCTCGTTCATCCTGCCGCGCGACCTGAAGCTGTTTCCGGACTTCGATCCGCTGGGGTGGCCTGCCATCCTGGGCAACTTCTCGCAGTCCAACCTGTCGCTGCCGCCCTTCACCACGGCGTACTTCGACTTCGGGCTGGCCGGGCCCGTGATGTTCGGCCTTGCGATCTCGGCCGGCTTCCGGGTGCTGGACAGGATGGTCGATCCGCGCGCCGCGCTGTCCGGCAGCTATCTGTGCGCGCTGGTGCTGCTGGCCGCCTACGTGCCGTTCCTGCGCGGGCCGATCCTCGGCTGGGGGCCGTTCGCGGCATCGGGGCTGATTGCGGCGCTGCTCGCCGGCCTGCTGAGTTCGCGCTTCCGCCCGGTGCGCCGCGCGGCGCGCTACGCCCCGCGCGCAGCCTGAGGTCCAGCATGTACAAGTACCTGTTCTACGACACGATCCGCCTGAACCGCGGCGCGGGCGGCGTGCTGAACGTGTCGGACCTGCTGCTGCGCAGGATGCGCCTGTGCAAGGGCGACCACATCCAGCCGGCCAGCGAACGGCATCCGCGCCTCTTCGCGGTGGCACGGCGCCTGCGCATCAGCCGGTTCCTGGTCGAGATACTGCTCTACAACTACCACCGGCTGCAGGCGCTGGTATCGGGCGAGCGGGTGTTCTCGCTGTTTCCCAACTACTTCCTGCCGTTCACGCTGTTCGGGCGCCACCGGGATTCGATCGTGATCGTCCACGACCTGCAGTACCGCTACTACCCCGCGTACTTCAGCCGCACCAAGCGCCTGTGGCTCGACTGGAACCTCAGGCGCGTGGCCCGCAGCGCGGCCGACGTGGTGTTCATCAGCAGGAGCAGCCAGCAGGATTTCGAGCGGTACTTCGGATGCTGCGAGCACGCGAGCGTCATCTTCAACCCGGTGGAGGCCACGCGCGCGGCCGGCTCGGCCAGTGCGTCCCGCGAGCCGCCCGTGGGCGAGCGCTACCTGATCGCGTCCTACCACTACTACCCGCACAAGAATTTCGGCGCCGCACTGAAGCTCTTCGAGCGCATGAAGCGCGAGGGTCTGGTCGACTGGCTCGACATCACGGGCAACGGCGCGGCCGAGGTGAAACGGATGGTCGCCAGCATGGCACCCGAGCTCGGCAACTGCGTGCGGCACCGCGGGCTGGTCTCGCGCCAGGACCTGACGCGGCTTTATTGCGGCGCCACGGCCTTCATCTCGCTGTCGGCCTTCGAGGGCTTCAACCTCTCCGCCGCCGAAGCCGCCACCCTGGGCGTGCCGCTGCTGCTCTCGGACATTCCGGTGCACCGCGAGCTGTTCGGCGGCTACGCCTTCCTGATCGGCAGCGAGCCATGCGACATGGGCCGGCTGGCGCGCTACCTGGACGAGCACCGGGACACGCAGCCGCCCTGGCTGCATGCCGAAGCCTGCGCGCCCGGCGCGGTGGCCAGGCGCTATCTCATGCTCAAGCGCGAGGCCGTCTCGCTGGCCGGAGCCATGCAATGACGCGCACTGCAGGCGCTCTTCGGCAGCTGCTCGCGGCGGGGCTGCTCGCTGCCGCCTGCGCGGCAACTGCGGCAGCGGCGGACAGCGGCTTTGGCGTGATGGTGCACTACCTGCCCGACAGGCAGTCGATCGCCGAGGCCGCCCGCTTCGACGTCGAAGCATTTGCGGCATCGCTCGCGCAGATGCGCGCCTCCCATCTCATCCTGACGCTCGGGCAGAACAACGGCCAGTACATCGCGCCGAATGCGGCGCTCGAGGCGCTGTGCCCGCACAGCGCCGCGGACCGGCCGCCGCGCGACCTGCCGCTGGAGATCGGCCGCGCGCTGCGCAGCCGCGGCATCGCCCTGGTGCTCTACCTGCCGTTTCGCGCGCCGCAGGCAGACCCCGAGCTGATGAATTGCCTGGGCGACATCTCCGAGCAGAAGCCGCCGCCGGCCGATTTCATCGCCGCATGGACCGCGGTGATCCGCGACTGGTCGCAGCACTACGGCGCGCTGGCCAGGGGCTGGTGGTTCGACGGCGTCTACAACACCCGGGGCATCTCGCCGTCCGGCTGGGATGCGCTGTGCGCCGCGGCGCGCAGCGGCGCCCCCGACCGCTGGCTGGCCTTCAATGCCGGCGAGGGCCCGGCGCGCTTCAGCGCCAAGGCCGCGCCCTGCCAGAACCTGATGGCCGGCGAATTCATGCAGCCTCCCGCGCAGCTGAACGCACCGCGCTCGGAGCTGAAGTTCCATCTGCTGACGCCGCTCGGCGCCTCCTGGGGCCAGCCGACGCCGCCGCGCTTCACGGCCGCCCAGGTGCGCGGCTGGATCGCGCAGGCGAACGCCCGCGGCGGGCTCTTCACGCTCGACCTGCCGCTGGACGACGACTTCCAGTTTCTTCCCGCGCACGTCGCGCTGGTCCGCAATGCGACGGCGCCCCGGCCCTGACCCCATGACCATGACCCATTCACTTGCCTTCATCGTGGTGGAAGACCGCCAGAACAAGCCCCTGCTGCTGTGCCGCGAATCCGCGGCGCGTGCCGAGGAGCCGCTGATCGTGCTGTCGGGCACCGACGCCGGGCCCGGCTACGAGCGCCTGTGCCGCACCTACGTGCACCTGTCGAGCAATCCGCCGGAGTTCGAGAAGATCTGCTTCCGGCGCTACTTCCTGCTGTCGGAATACCTGCGCGCCCACCCCGAGCACCGCGAGTTCGTGCTGATCGACAGCGACGTGCTGCTGTTCCGCGGCATCGGCGCGCACATCCGGCGCGTGGCCGGCAAGGCGGATTTCTCTGGCTCCTATATGCGCACGAACGATGGCTGGGACCCCTGCCAGATATCGCCGCACGTCAGCTACTGGACCGCGGCGGGCCTGCAGCAGTTCATCGCCTTCCTGCTCAACACCTATGCATCGCCCAGCGGCCGCAGGAAGCTGCGCGCGATCGCGGCGCGGTTTGCCGCGCGGGGCGTGCGCGGCGGGGTGTCTGACATGACCCTGCTGCACCTCTGGGCCCATGCGAGCGGCAACGCGGCGCCCATCAACCGGGTGTTCGGCGGACGCGTGATCGACCACAACATCAACGGCGGGCACAACCTGCTCGTGAACGAATTCCAGGGCCGGGGCGGCGCCAAGCGCCTCGTGTTCGTCGGCGGCCAGCCCTGCGTGGTCACGCCGTCGGGCGAACTGGTGAACGTGCTGGCGCTGCACTTCCAGGGCAGCGCCAAGATCGCGATGGCGCACGTGCTGCACGGGCGGGTGCACACGGTCGCGCTGCTCACGGCCGCACTGCGGCTCGCGCGCCGGGCCAAGAACTGGGCCTTCGGCATGCGCCGGCTGGCGCAGCGCCCCGCGGGCGGCACGCGCTTCGCAGGCGCCGCCGGGCCGAAATGACGCCACCGCGCGCACGCACCCAGGCACGGCCATGAACATGCTCCACCGCACCGCCCAGCTCACCGGCATGCGCGCGGTGCAGCTCCACGGCCTGGGCGCGCTGGCTTCGCGGCTCTACGTGTACCTTGCGGGCTTCGCGGCGCTGTTCCTGATGGCCGCGCATGTCTCGCCATCGGATTTCGGCGAATACTCGATCTACCAGTCGGTGATGGAAGTGGCGCTGGTGGTGGCCACGCTGGGCAGCCCGCTGCTGTTCGCGCGCCATGCCGCCACCGTGCCGCCGGGCGTGCGCCGCGGCGACGTGGTCCGCACGCTGGCCATCGGGCTTCCGCTGGCCGCGCTGCTGAGCGCCGCCGTGCTGCGCATCCAGCACCTGCCGGTGGTGGGCGCGCCCTTCGCGCTGCTGATGGCGACGCTCGCGGTGTTCTCGCTCATGAGCCTGCGCCTGTCGTTCAGCCGGGGACTGGGCCGCGCCGGCCTGCTCAACCTGGAGGGAGGCATCCGCTCCACCATCCTGGTGATCGGCGTGGCCGCCTTTGCGGCCTGGGGCGCCGAGCTGCGCGCGACGCAGCTGCTGCTGATCAACCTGCTGGCCTTCGTGCTGGTGGGCGCGGCCTGCATGCAGACGCGCTGGGTCGCGGGCCCACCGGCCGGGCCCGCCGCGCTCGAGCTGGCGTCGCAGGGCAGCGCCACCGTCTATTCGCTGCTGATCTTCCTGCTTCGCAAGTCAGACCTGCTGGTGGTGGCCTTCTTCATGCCGCTCGGCTACGTGGGCGCCTTCAAGATCGCCTTCCTGCTGGCGGAGGCGCCCTCGCAGTTCGTGCAGGCCTTCCTCTACACCAAGACGCGCCCCATGCTGGGCACCGATCCCGCCAACGCGGATGGCACCGACCTGCGGCTCGCCAGGCACTCCTTCCTGCTGGGCTGCGCGCTCTTCGCCGGGCTCGGCGTCGTGATCACGGCCGCCGCGCCGCTGCTGAAGGTGGGGCGCGAGGCGCTCGAGATCTTCCTGTGCATGGCGCCCTACTTCCTGCTGCGCACCTACACGGTCCACCACGAGATGCTGCTCGCGCTCAGGGCGTCGATGGGCTCGCTGGGCCGGTGGGCGCTGGCCGAGGTGCTGCTGCGGCTCATGGCCTACGGCGTGGTGGTGTCGATGTTTCCCGGCAAGCCGCACTACGTGTTCTTCATTGCCGCCGTGTCCGACCTGCTCCTCTACGAAGTGCGGATGCGCGCGCTGCTCGGCTTCTTTCCGCTCGCACGGCTGGTTCGCGGTTCCTTCCAGAGACCTTCATGAAAATCCTGCTCTATTCGATGAACTTCACACCCGAGCTCGTCGGCATCGGCAAGTACTCGGGCGAAATGGCCCAGTGGCTGCATGCCAAGGGCCATGAAGTGCGGGTGATCGCCTCGCCGCCGTTCTTTCCGCACTGGGCACCGTTCGAAGGGCACTCGGCCTGGGCCTACCGCAAGACCGACTGGAACGGCATCACGGTCTGGCGCGCCCCCACCTGGGTGCCGGCCAGGCCGCGCGCGCTGGCGCGCATGCTGCACCTGTTCTCCTTCATGCTGTCGAGCATGCCGCTGCTCTTCGGGCAGCTGCGCTGGAAGCCGGACCTGGTCTTCGTCGTGGAGCCGCCTCTTTTCTGCGCGCCGGCGGTGCTGTTCTTCTCGCGGATGCTGGGCATCAAGTCGTGGCTGCACATCCAGGACTACGAGGTGGACGCCGCCTTCGACCTGGGACTGGTGCGCGGCGCGCGGGTGCGGCGCTTCGCGCTCTCGGCCGAGCGGTGGCTGCTGAGCCGCTTCAGCCGGGTGTCGACCATCTCCGCCGCCATGCTCGACAAGGCCAGGAACAAGGGCATCGACGCGGCGCGGCTGGTGCTTCTTCCCAACTGGGTGGACGTGCGCTCGATCTTCCCGCACCCTGGCACCGCACCGGGCACGAACGGCTACCGGGCCATGCTCGGCATTCCGGACGACGCGGTCGTGGTGCTCTATGCGGGCAGCCTGGGCAACAAGCAGGGCATCGAGGTGCTGGCCGAGGCGGCGGGCCGGCTGGCGGCCGCCAGGCACATCCACTTCGTGCTCTGCGGCAACGGGCCGAGCCGCGAGCCGCTGAAGGCCGCCTGCGCAGGCCTGGACCACGTGCACTTCCTCGACCTGCAGCCGGCCGAGCGGCTCAACGAGCTGCTGGGCATGGCCGACATCCACGTGCTGCCGCAGCGCGCCGACGCGGCCGACCTGGTGATGCCCTCCAAGCTGGGCGGCATGCTCGCGAGCGGCAAGGCCGTGATCGTCACGGCCCATGCGGGCACCGAACTGAGCAACGTGGTCTCCGGCCGCGGCCTGGTGGTTGCGCCCGGCGACGCCGATGCGCTGGCCGAGGCCATCGCGCAGCTCGCCACCTCGCGCCCGCAGCGCGAAGCCATGGGGGCGGCCGCCCGCTCGTTCGCCGAAACCGAGCTGGACCAGAACGCCATCCTGCAGCGCCTGGAGCGCGAGCTGCTGCGCTGCCTTGCCGACTGACACCACCACACACCCACCACCCACGACATCCACTTCCTCCAACTCCAACCTGGGGATCCACATGTCCGACACCACTCCTCCTTCCGACGCGCCGGATGCCGACCACCTGCCGGAGCGCCGGAAAGCCAGCCCGCCTGGCCTGTGTCCACCGCCCGAACCGCTGTGGCCGCACTTCCTCACCGGGCAGGAAGACGCGCCGGTGCGCGTGCTGCTCATCGACGACGACGAATTCATGCGGCGCGTGATCGCCCAGGAACTGCTGTCGGACATGCGCATCCAGCTCGAAGGGCAAGGCAGCAGCGTGCGCGACGGCCGCCGCCTGCTGGCCACCCACGAGTTCGACGTGCTGATGGTCGACCTGCGGCTGGGCGACGGCTCGGGCTTCGACCTGATCCGCGAGGCGCGCAAGCTGCACCGCTACTGCGAGATCATCGTGATCTCCGCGCTGGAGGACGATGCCCACGTGATGCACGCCTTCGAGCTCGGCGCCACCGGCTACCTGCTCAAGCATGCCTGGCTGCAGAGCTTTGCCGAGGCCGTGCTGCAGGTGGTCAACGGCGGCGCGGCCATCACGCCCAAGCTGACGCGCCGGCTGCTCACGCGCATGAACCTGCAGGGCAGCGGCGAGCGGCCGCCAACGGAAACGCCGCTGCGCGAAGCCACGCTGACGGCGCGCGAACGCGAGGTGCTGCGCTTCGTGGCGCGCGGCTGCGTCTCCAAGGAGATCAGCGTGCGGCTCGGCATCTCGGGGCAGACCGTCAACGCCCACATCAAGAACATCTACAAGAAGCTGCATGTGCATTCGCGCGCGCAGGCCGTGAGCCTGGCCACCCACACCGGCCAGCTCTGACCGAAGGAAGCGCCCACCACACTTCACGAGGATGACGCCATGACCACCCCCACCATCCACCCCGTCGTGCTGTGCGGCGGCAGCGGCACGCGCCTGTGGCCTCTTTCGCGCAAGACCCTGCCCAAGCAGTTCGCACCGCTGATCGGCAACAAGAGCCTGCTGCAGCTGACGCTGGAGCGCCTGTGCAGCCTCAACCGCGACATCACCTGCGTGGCATCGGAAGACCACCGCTTCCTGGTGCGCGAGGCGGTCGACAAGGCCGGCGCCACCGGCCGCCAGATCCTGGAGCCGGTGGCACGCAACACGGCGGCCGCCATGGCCGCGGCGGCGCTGCGCGCAGGGCCTGACGACCTGCTGCTGTTCGCGCCGGCCGACCACCACATTCCCGACACCGCGCTTTTCGCGCAGACGGTGCGAAGCGGCATCGACGCGGCGCTGGCTGGGCGCATCGTGACCTTCGGCGTGGCGCCCAGCTTCGCGAGCACGGCCTATGGCTACATCGAGGCCGGCGCGCCCGCGGCCGACGGCCACAGCCACGCCGTAGTGCGCTTCGTGGAAAAGCCCACGGCCGCCGTGGCCGAGTCGCTGATCCTGCACGGCGGCTACTGCTGGAACGCCGGCATCTTCCTGGCGCGCGCCGGCATCCTCGTTGCGGCGCTGCGCACGCATGCGCCCGACATCCTCGAGGCCTGCGAACGCGCCACCGCCGCCATCACGGCCGACGGCAGCTTCGACCGGCTGGACCGCGAGGCCTTCGAGGCCTGCCGCAGCGACAGCATCGACTATGCGGTGCTGGAAAAGCACGAGGCCATCTCGGTCGTCAAGTTCAACGGCAACTGGAGCGACGTCGGCAGCTGGAACGCGGTGGCCACGCTGCACCCGCAGGACGGCAGCGGCAACCGCCTGAGCGGCAACGCCAGCGCGCTGCGTTCGAGCGACACCTTCATCCACGCGCCGCACCGCCGCGTGGTGGCGCTGGGCACCCGCGGCCTGATCATCGTGGACACGCCCGATGCCGTGCTGGTGGCGGGCGCGGACTGCGCCGAGCAGGTCGGCGAGGTGGTGCGGATGCTCGTGGCCGAAGGCCAGGCCGAGGCCACCGAACACCGGCGCGTGGTGCGCCCCTGGGGCGCCTACGACAAGCTCGACTTCGGCGAGCGCTTCCAGGTGAAGCGGCTCACCGTCAAGCCCGGCGCCAAGCTGTCGCTGCAGATGCACCACCACCGCGCCGAGCACTGGATCGTGGTGCAGGGCACGGCCAAGGCCACCTGCGACGGGCAGGTCACGCTGGTGCGCGAGAACGAATCCATCTACCTGCCGCTGGGTGCCATCCACCGGCTGGAGAACCCAGGCAAGACGATGCTCGAAGTGATCGAGGTACAGACCGGCGGCTACCTGGGCGAGGACGACATCGTGCGCTTCGACGACACCTACGGCCGCTGCCCTTCGATCAAGGCGCGCAGCGGCGATGCATTGCCGCTGCCGGATGCCGGCGTGGCCGCCGTGCCCGCGGTGGCTGCCATGCCGGTGGCCGCGCCGCAGCTGGCGCCCGCCCCGTAGCACCGCACGGCCACCACGCAGCATCCGCCGTGACCAAGCTCTGGCCTGCGCTGCTGGCCGCCGCCCTGCTCTCGGGCTGCGCGGCGCCCGGCACCACGCCGCCAGCCGCGGCCGTTGCAGCGGCGCCCGCGGCCGGCGTCGTGACCTGGCAGTACGTGCGCTCGACCTGGCACGAGGCGCGGCTGCCGGGGCTGGGCGTGAGCCACCGCTACGAGAGCAGCATCGGCTGGGTCGACGTCTACCTGTACGACCTGAAGCAGGGCTACTGGCAGGCCGGTATCGACGACCCGCGCTTCGCGGCGCAGTTCGAGTCTTCCGTGAACGAGGTCCGGCTTGCGGTGGCGCGCGGCCTCTATGCCGAAGTGGAGGTCGGCCCCATCACCGACGTGCGGATCGAGGGGCAGGACTTTCGCCGCGTGAGCCTGCGCATCGTGCATGCCGTCACGCGCAAGGCCTACGAGTCGTTCACCTTTCTCACGGCCCGCAACGGCCGGCTGCTGAAGTACCGCATGTCCTTCGACACGCCGGCACCGGCCAACGTGGACGCCATTGCGCGCGAGTTCATCGAGCGCAACCTGCGCAGCGGGCCCGACATGCCGAGGGCCGCGCGGCCGCTCTTCGACACCTGAGCTGCCTCCGCGCACCGCAAAAATACTGTTCTTTTGTACAGTGTTTCCTCTAGAATTACTCGTCTCCAAGAGCAAACATTCAAGGCGACACCATGACCACCGCCAGCCCGCCGGCGTCCTCAGCGCGAATCCTGTTTTTCTCGCCGCTGCGGCGTTCGCAGCCGCGCCAGCCCGTGGGCCGGATCTCGACCTGGCCCTTTCGCGTGGCCACCGAAAAAGACCGCGACGGCGGCGGCCTTCCTGGCGATGGCAACGAGGTGCGCATGCATGCGGCGCGCGTGCTGCGCACCACGGCCGAGCACTGGTGGC
Organism: Variovorax paradoxus NBRC 15149; assembly: GCF_001591365.1. Taxonomy (GTDB): domain Bacteria; phylum Pseudomonadota; class Gammaproteobacteria; order Burkholderiales; family Burkholderiaceae_C; genus Variovorax; species Variovorax paradoxus. Next base: position 349,121 of record NZ_BCUT01000007.1, on the reverse strand, counting down.
CGCCGGCCGGCTGAATGGAGATTGCCTAGGCGCTGCCTTCTGCGCCGGGCTCGCTCAGCAGGTCCTGCGCGTCGTCGTCGAAGCCCGCAATGGGCTGGGCCTTGGCCAGCGCGAGCCACACGCCGAACGGAATGCGATCGAAGGCGCGGTGCACGGCGGCGCGCGCCACCACCAGCCTTTCGCCTTCGAGCACGAGCACGCCGCACTCCGGCGGAATCTCGTCGGGAGAGGCAATGCAGCGGCCGCGCGCATCGTTGCCCAGCACGTACCAGCACTCGCCGCCCAGGTCGAGGTAGGCCGCGCGCTTGTCGGGCTTGCGCAGGTCGCCCAGCAGGTCGGCGCGGCTCACCTTCACCTCGTGCACGATGGGGTGCGCATAGGCCTCGACGCTGGTATTGCGGATCGAGAACACGTCGGGCCTGGCGATGCACCAGCGCAGCTTGCCGCCCTCTTCGAGCGGCGGCAGGCGTGCCCGCAGGCCGAGGCCGCGCCAGGCGATGCGGCCGCCGCGCGTCATTTCGCGCGCCACGCGCTCGACCAGCGACTCGTGCGGCGAGAGCGCCGCGCGGTTGAGGGTGAGCGTGGTGGCAATGCGCGCAATGCCGGCATCGGTCACGCGCAGGGTCTCGTGGCCATGCGGCGTGCGCACGCGCTCGAGGAACCCGCCCGCGAGCAGCTCGACCTCGATGGCGTCGCAGCAGGGCCAGCCCGCCGAACGGTAGATCTCGCGCAACCGCCGCGCATGCAGCTTGCCGAACGGCACTTCGCCGGCCTTCTGCATCGGCGGCGGAGGATCGATCACGGGCCGCGGAAAACCGGGGTCGGTGAACGGCGGCTCCACGGGCGGCGGATCGCCCTCGGGCGGAGGCCCGGGCGGCGGTGGCGGCGGCACGGGAATGGGCACGTCGGGCGCGGGCGGCGGCGGGCCGATCGGCGTGTCGACGACGGGATCGAGGGCGAGTGCGGGCATGGGAGAAACAGGTTAGCTAAAAGTCGTGGGGCGCGCGAGACATGGAACGATCGGTTGCATTCGATTGCCCTGCGCTCAATCAATGGAAGTCGCGGCTGGTGTTGCTCTGCGCCAGCCGGCCCATGAGCGGCGTCAGGTCCTTGAAGCCGGTGGCGATCAGGTGCTGCACCTTGCCGCCGCTGTCGTCGTCGCGCTGCCAGGTGCCCTGCACCGCGAGCAGGTGCGACTTCAGCAGCGGCTCGCGCCAGGCCTCGATGACATGGCTCCAGACGATCACGTTGACGTTGCCGGTCTCGTCCTCGAGCGTGACGAAGATGGTGCCGTTGGCAGTGCCCGGGCGCTGGCGGCCCTTGACGATGCCGCAGGCGCGCACGATCTGGCCGCTGGGCTGCGCGCGCAGCTGCTCCGCGCTCATGAGCTTCATGCGCGCGAGGCGCGGTCGCAGCAGCGCGAGCGGATGGCGGCGCAGCGTGAGGCCGAGCGCGGCGTAGTCGCCGACGATCTCCTCGCCCTCGGGCGCCGCGGGCAGCTGCAGCACCGGCTCGTTGATCGGCACGCCCTTGAGCAGGGCCGGCGAGCGCCGCTGCGCGGTGGCGTCCCACACCTGCTGGCGGCGGTGGCCCGACAGCGACATCAGCGCATCGGCCGCGGCCAGCGCCGCCATGTCCTTGCCGTCGAGCTCGGCGCGCAGCGCGAGGTCTTCGGTGCTGGTGAAGGGCGCCTGGGCGCGCGCTTTCAGCAGGCGTTCGGCGCCTTCCTTGCTGAGGCTCGAAATGCGGTTCAGGCCGAGCCGCACCGCAGGCTGGTTCTCGCGGCCGAGGCGATCGGCATAGCGCGCATCGGTGCCCGGCGGCATGCGCGGCGCATCAGGGGCGCGGGCTTCGAGCGTGGTGTCGATGTCGCTGCAGGTCACGTCGGCCGGCCGCACCTCGACGCCGTGCCGCCGCGCATCCTGCACCAGCTGCGAGGGGCTGTAGAAGCCCATCGGCTGCGAGTCGAGCAGCGCCGCCAGGAAGCAGGCCGGCTCGTAGTTCTTGAGCCAGCTGCTCACGGTGACCAGCAGCGCAAAGCTCGCGGCGTGGCTTTCGGGAAAGCCGTAGTCGCCGAAGCCGAGGATCTGCTTGAAGATGGCTTCGGCGAACTCGGCCTTGTAGCCGTGGTCGGTCATGCCCTTCACGAGCTTGTGGTGGAACTTCTCGAGGCCGCCCTTGCGCTTCCATGCCGCCATCGCGCGGCGCAGCTGGTCGGCCTCGTCGGCGGTGAACCTGGCCGCGATCATCGCGATCTGCATCACCTGCTCCTGGAAGATCGGAATGCCCAGCGTGCGCTCCAGCGCGGGCTTGAGTTCTTCCTTCTCGTAATGGATCTCCAGGCCCTTGGCCACCCGCTCGCGCTGCTTGAGGTAGGGATGCACCATGCCGCCCTGGATGGGCCCGGGCCGCACGATCGCGACCTCGATCACCAGGTCTTCATAGCAGCGCGGCTTGAGCCGCGGCAGCATCGACATCTGCGCCCGGCTCTCGATCTGGAACACGCCGATGGTGTCGGCGTCGCAGATCATGTCGAACACCTTCTGGTCGTCGTTGGGGATGTGGTGCATCTGCACCATCGAGCCGCGCCAGCGGTTCATGTGGTCGAGCCCGCGCCGTATCGCGCTGAGCATGCCGAGCGCGAGCACGTCGACCTTGAGCATGCCCATGGCTTCGAGGTCGTCCTTCTCCCACTGGATGACGGAGCGGTCCTTCATGGACGCCTTCTCGACCGGCACCAGCCGCGTGAGCCGGGTGTGCGTGAGCACGAAGCCGCCCACGTGCTGGCTCAGGTGGCGCGGAAAGCCCTTGAGCCGCCGCGTCATCTCGATCCACTGCACCAGCTTGAGCTCGTCTTCCTGCACGCCGACGCGCGCGGCCGCCTTGAACAGCTGCTCGCCCAGCACGGTGTCGTCGAACCAGTAGTGGTCCTTGGCGAATTCGTCGATCAGCCGCTCGTCGATGCCCATGGCCTTGCCCACGTCGCGCAAGGCGCTGCGGGCGCGGTAGCAGATCACGACGGCCGCGATGGCCGCTCGTTCGCGGCCGTACTTCTGGTAGATGTACTGGATGACTTCCTCGCGCCGCTGGTGCTCGAAGTCGACGTCGATGTCGGGCGGCTCGTGGCGGTGGCGGCTCAGGAAGCGCTCGAACAGCAGGTGGCCTTTTTCGGGATTGATCGCGGTGATGCCCAGGCAATAGCAGACCGCCGAATTGGCCGAGGAACCGCGGCCCTGGCAGAGGATGCTCTGCGACCTGGCGAAGCGCACGATGTCTTCCACCGTGAGAAAGAACATCTCGTACTTCATCTCGACGATCAGCGCGAGTTCCTTCTCGAGCTGCGCCCGCACCTTGTCCGGGATGCCCTCCGGAAAACGCACCTGCGCCCCTTCCCACGTCTTGCGCACCAGCGTCTCGGCCGGCGTTTCGCTGCTGCCCACGGTTTCGAGCGGGTACTTGTAGTTCTCGCGGATCACCTCGGGGTCGAAGCGGCAGCGCTCGGCCACCACCAGCGTGTTCGCGAGCATCCGGGGCAGATAGAGCTCGGCCAGCCGCACGCGCTGCCGCAGGTGCCGCTCGGCATTCGATTGCAGCGCAAAGCCGCACTCGGCCACCGTCTTTCCTTCGCGCACGGCCGTGAGGACGTCGTGCAGCGGCTTGGCGGAGCGCGCATGCATGTGCACGTCGCCGGCTGCCACCAGCGGCACGCCCGTTTGCTCGCCCGCCTGCATCAGCGCGGCGAACCAGAGGTCGTCGTCGAGCTCGTTGAGCATTTCCACCGCCAGCCACAGGTTGCCTGCGTAGAGCGCCTTGGCGGCCAGCAGGTCTTCATGCAGCGTGGCCGCGTCCACGGCGGCGCCCGGCGCGCGGTGCGGCACGAAGAGAACCTGGCAGTCCTGCAGCGAGGCCACGTCGCTCCCCTCCCAGCTCACGCGGTACTCGCCCTTGGGCAGCTCGGTGTTGCGCGCGGCGGTGATGAACTCGCAGAGGTTGCCCCAGCCTTCGGTGCCGTTCGCGATCACCACCAGCCTGAAGCGCTCGAAGCGGAACTCGCTGCCGAACAGCAGCCGGAAGCCGGGGTTGCGCGGCAGCGGTGGTTCGGCGGGATGCTCGCGCTCGTATTCCTCGAGCTTGGCCGGCAGCTCGCGCAGGCAGACATGCGCGCGCACGATGCCCGCCACCGAGCATTCGTCGGTGATGGCCAGCGCCGTGTAGCCGAGCTGGTAGGCGCGTTCGACCAGTTCCTCGGGCGTGGAGGCGCCGCGCTGGAAGCTGAAGTTGCTGAGGCAGTGCAGCTCGGCGTAGTCGGGCAGCGTGGGCGCAGCCTTGCGCAAAGGCAATGGCAGCGCATGCACCTTGGCCGAGTTGCGCCCGCGCAGCTGCTTTTCGCTCAGGTCAGGCATAGAGCCCCTGCAGGTACCAGCGCACCTCGGCCGGAGAAAAACGCGCCGAGGGCCGCTCGCGAAAGATCCACACCAGGCCGGCCTCGGGGCTTTCGGCCACGTAGTAGTCGCGCATCGCGGGCTGGCCGCCGTCTTCCTTGCCGCCCCACCAGCCCGCCTCGATGCGCTGCGGCCCGACCAGCTTGCGCAGGGGGCCGCGGTAGCACGGGCTCTCGCCGTCCATTTCGAGCAGCAGCGGCTCGGGCAGCAGCCAGGGCGGGTAGATGGCATCGGGCTGCAAGGCCGCGGCCCTCGCTTGCCTGCCGGCCTTGTCCGCCGGCGCCTTGTCCTGCTGCAGCGCGGGACGCCAGGCCTGCTTGCGCTCGGGCCGATGGTCGGCCTGCGCCGCGGGCACCACCACCTGGTGCGGCCCGAGCCGCACGCTGAGCCGCTCGACCATCTCGTGCAGCCTGTCGCCCTTGCGGTTGTCCTCGGGCAGGAAGCTGGTGCTGGCACCGGCCCACGGATCGGTTTCGAGCGTGCGCAGCCGCAGCCAGCTCGCGGGCGCCGCGAGCGTGGTGAGGGCCAGCTTTTCGGACAGCAGGCGGCGCAGGTGCGCCATGTCCTGCGTGGGCTCGGCCGTGCGCACGGTGACCTGCTGGTGCGGCGGCAGGTTCACGCCGTTGAAGCGCTTGAGGTCGAGCGTCCATTGCAGTTCGAGCGCACGCGCGCCGCGCTGGCGCGCGCGCAACCAGATCTGCAGCGCCGCGAGCAGGCGGTTGGCCGACCACATCAGTTCGGGCGCGGTCTCGGCCAGCGCGGGCAGCTCCAGCTTCTGCTCGAACACGTCGGGCAGCGTGAGCCAGTCGTGGCTTTCGGGGCACAGGCCCCAGGCGGTGTCGAGCGCCTTGCGCAGTTCTGCGCCGAAGCGCCGCGTGAGGCCGCCGCGCGGCAGGGCCGCCACCTCGCCCCAGGTGCGGCAGCCCAGCCGCGCGAGCAGGTCGAGGTGGGGGTGCGCGGCCGTCAGCGTGTCCAGCGGCAGGCCGGCGGGAATGTCCTTGGGCCGGTTCTCGTTGCGTTCGAACAGGCGCAGCCGCGCCAGCGCGATCGGGCTCGTGGCGCCCTGCGCGCCGCGCATCACGGCACCGGGCGCGGGGTTCTCGTGGGCCAGCTGGCGCATCAGCGACGAGCGCCCGCCCCACAGGCGCTCGCAGGCCGAGACTTCGAGCATCAGCGCCTCGTCCTGCCAGGCGACGTGCGGCGTGTAGCGCAGCGCCCACCAGCCCAGCGCCTCGGGCGTGGGAAGCACCGGGGCATCGGGCGCGTCGGCATCAAGCGACCACCGCAATGCGATCCAGTGCATTCCCGTTTCCTTTCCACGCGTCGATGCGCACCACGGTGGCCGACCCGGCGGCCTCGGCGGCCGGCGCCGTGCCCTGCTGCTGCAGCCGCAGCTTGCGGCGCAGCCGGGCGGCGGCCAGCAACGCGGCCATGCGCTCGTTGCGCGCGGGCAGCATCACGGGCGCGGCCAGCGGCGGTCCGCGGCGCTTCAGGATGCGCAGTTCGATCTGCGATGCATCGGCCTCGCAGCTTTCCACCTGGAGGCGCAGCCGCGCCGGCGATGCGCCCTGCGCGGCCGATGCGGGCCGGCACACGAAGAGCAGCACGTCGTGCTGGGCGGCCGCCAGCTGCAGCCGGCGCAGCTCGCCCACCCGGGCCTGCGGCAGCCAGGCCAGCACGGCGGCCACGTCGGCGCAGCGCAGCGCCTGTTCGCAGGCCCACAGCCGCGCGGCCGGCGCATCGCTGCGCACCCACATCAGCGCCTCCACCGGCAGCCCCTGCGCCGCGAGCGCCGCCGCGCAGGGCTCGTAGGGCGCGCCGACCAGCACCACCGGCCCGCCGTGCGCCTGCACCGCCTGCGCCAGCGCGGGCAGCAGCAGGCGCCAGACATGCGCCTCGGGCGCGGCCTGCAGCAGTTCCGTCATGGCGCCGACCGGCCAGCCGCCGCCCGGCAGCTGCGCGTCGAGCGCGGCATGGCCGGTGGCAACCACCTGCGCATCGGCCAGGCCGAGCTCGTCGGCATGCCAGACGCCGCGGCCCGCGGCAGCGGAAAAGGAGTCGAGGAAAGGGAGGCCCATGATTGAATCGTTAACTGTATTTTTATACAGTATTCCGATCCTCGCAAGGCAATGGAAATCCCGCCCTTCGAACGGTGGCCTATGCCCTGTGCGGCGCGCCTTCGCCCGGCGCCTGGCTCAGTTGTCCTTGACGATCTTCCAGCTCTTTCCTTCGTCCGTGGACCGCACGATCAGGTTTTCGGGCAGAAAGGCGATCAGAGAGCCATCGGCCCGGTCCACCATCATCTGGCGCACGGCGTAGGGATTCGTCATTCCCGGCGAGCTGCCGGTCTGTGACCAGCTCCTGCCGCCGTCCCGCGTGGTCATCAATCCCAGCTTTCCGGGCATCAGGCTGGGGGCGACAGGGCCCACCGCATATGCCGTCTGCCGGTCCTTGAAGGCGATCGTCACGACGAAACGGCTGGTGTCGAGATCGGCCCAGGTTTGCCCCCAATCGGGCGAAAGCAAGGTGGTTTTTGTCATCACCACCGTCTGGGACACCAGGGTGCCGTCGGGCAAGGCATTCACGTCGAGGGTGGAGCGACCATTGCTGGAGCGAAACAGCGTGCGGCCATCGGTGGCATGGAGGTCGCCGTTGGGCATCATCACGCCCGCGCGCTCCGGCTGGCCGAAGCTCATGCTGCGCTGCCATGGCACGTTGATCGAGCGGGAATCGGAAAACTCCCCGAGCTTTTGCCACACGCCGGCATCAAGATCCTTCGAGGCGTAGACGGTCCAGAGGCTGTCGCGGCGCGAGATCGCAACCACGCCCCCATCGCGCATCGGCTGCGCCAGTTGGATAAGCCCGTCATCGGGCGGTACCAGGCTCTTCCAAGTCAACCCCTCGTCGGAAGAGTGGCGCAGAAGGCCTTCCTCGCCCGCTGCCAGCAGCCCGCCACGGTAGGGGCGGACCGAGAGCACCTCGCGCCAGGAACCCACGTCGAGTTCCTTCCAACGGCTCTCTCCGCTCTTGCGCCACAGCACCTTCCCGAGCTTGCTGCCGGCCATGAATTCGCCGTCGGCCGTCTGCGTCAGGCCATGCCAGATGGACGCCAGGCGCTTGACCTGCGGCGCCAGCGCAGCGCGGCGGTCGAGATCGAGCGTGGGAACGAAGCCATGCTGCGGACGGCCGCGGGTCTGCGCCGCCAATGCGGGATACAAGGTCTCGAAGGTCTTCTGCAGCTCAGCCTCCGGTGGCACATAGGCAACGACAAAGCGCGTGCCCAGGCGCGGCTGGATCAACAGCGTTCCAAGCAGCGTGACTTCGCCGCGCACCACGTCGAAGCTGCCGAACTTCGCATCGATGGGATAGAAGTAGCTCATGTTGCCACTCGCACCGGTGATGCTCTTGATGATGTAGCGCCCGGGCGCGACCATGCCGCTGAACACAGCGGTGGTGTAGGTGGCCTTGCGCGTGCGCGTCAGCACCACGATGTCCCGCCCGGTCTGCTTTTCGCCGGACTCGAGCACGCGCTCGAGGCGCACGGCCGACAGCGTCTCCGCCGGGTCGGTCTCGCCAGGGCTGTTGGTAATCAGTTTCATGACCACCGCCCCCTCCTGCCCCGTGAGGGTCTGCTCGGGTGCGATCGGCGCAGCACTGCATGCAGCCAGCAGCAGTGCAGCCAGCAGCAGCACGAGCCCGTGCAGCAGGCGGGAGATGGAACGGGAGGTCGGATTCATAGATTGGCAATGGCCGGCGGTGCAGCTTGCGCACCGGCTGATGGTGTTCTTGTTGGAAGAGGCAGGCCCTCCGCCTGCGCGAAGCAGCGTAACATTGCGAAACATCCGCGGGCAAGCAATGGAAAGCGCGGTGTTGCATCGGCGCACGCGGTCGAACCCTCGGTGCTATCGTTATTGCGGCTGCTCGTCCGACGCATGGCGACACCGCGCTTCCATGAAGAACTTCGGCCCGCCCGCTTTCTCGCCAGTTCCGTTTTTCGACGCGCGCTTGAACCGCGCACGCTTCCTGCAGCTTGTCGCAGTGCTGCCGATGACCTCCGCGATGACCGCGGTGGCACAACACCTGCCAGCCATCACGATGAACACCCGCCCCATCCCCTCCACGCAAGAAGCCCTGCCGGTGGTCGGCTGCGGCACCTGGATCGGCTTCGACCAGCGCCCCGGCAGCGACGAATACCAGCGCCTGCCCGGCGTGCTGGACGCGCTGTTCGCGGCCGGCGGCACGGTGATCGACAGCTCGCCGATGTACGGCCGCTCCGAGGAAACCACCGGCGAGCTGCTGGCCGCCGCAGCGAAGCCGCGCGGGACCAAGGCCTTTCTTGCCACCAAGGTCTGGACCTCGGGCCGCGAGGCCGGCATCGCGCAGATGGAGCAGTCGTTCGCGCGGCTGCGCACCCAGCGCATGGACCTGATGCAGGTGCACAACCTGATGGACTGGAAGACCCACCTCGCCACGCTGCGCAATTGGAAAGAAAAAGGCCGCGTGCGCTACCTCGGCATCACGCACTACACGGCCTCGGCCTATCGCGAAGTCGAGGCCGTGCTGCGCGCCGAGAAGCTCGACTTCCTGCAGATCAACTATTCGCTCGACGCGCGCGAGGCCGAGGAGCGCCTGCTGCCGCTCGCGGCCGAGCGCGGCGTGGCGGTGATCGTCAACATGCCCTTCGGCGGCGGCGGCCTCTTGCGCCGGCTGCGCGGCAAGCCGCTGCCCGCCTGGGCCGGCGAGATCGGCTGCTCGAGCTGGGCGCAGGTGCTGCTGAAGTTCGTGCTGAGCCACCCGGCCGTGACCTGCACCATTCCCGGCACCAGCCGCGCCGAGCACATGGCCGACAACGCCGCGGCCGGCGCCGGCGCGTTCCCCGATGCGGCGTTCTGGCGCCGCAACGCGGAATCGATCGGGCTCTGAGCCGCCACCGCGGCTATTCGAACTTCACGTTGTGCTGCCGCACGGTGGCGCCGAAGGCCTCGTACTGCGCGCGGAAGAATTCGGCGAACTTCGCGGGGCTCATGCCGTAGCCCTCGAAGCCCTGCTGTACCAGCTGCGCATGCACGTCGGGCCGCTTGAGCGTGTTCTGCAGTTCCTGCGACAGCTTGTCGGTGATGGCCTGCGGCAGCCCCGGCGGCCCGAAGAAGCCGGCCCACGGCGTGATGGTGAGCTTGCCCAGCCCGAGCTCGCCGCCCGTGGGCACGTCGGGCAGCAAGGCGCTGCGCTGCGGCAGCAGCGTGACCAGCGCGCGGATGCGCCCGTCCTTCACGAAGCCCGGCGCCAGCGTGCCGGTGGTGAACATCATGTGGATCTGCCCGCCCAGCAGGTCGGTCATGGCCTGCATGTCGCCCTTGTAGCGCGCGTTGACCACCTTGCGCTCGCCCAAGAGCTGCAGCATGGCCAGTTCCGAAGCGCTGTTGCTCGAGGCCGAGTTGTAGGCCCCGGGCTTGGCCGCCACCATCGCGAGCAGCTCGTTCACGCTCTTCACCGGCAGGCTGGCCGGCACCACCAGGAACATCGAGAACTGCCCGGCCGAGCTGATCGGCGTGAAGGCCTTGAACGGGTCGTAGGGCGGCGTGGGCCGCAGCGTGGGCGCGGCCACCATCGCGGTGTTGGTGCCCATCAGCAAGGTGTAGCCGTCGGGCTTGGCGGACGAGGTGGCCTGCGCCGCCAGCACGCCGTCGGCGCCCGGGCGGTTCTCCACGATCACCTGCTGGCCGAGCTGCTTGGACAACCCCTCCGCGATGATGCGCGTGAGCGCGTCGGCGCCGCCGCCGGCCGCAAAGCCGACGATCAGGCGCAGCGGCTTGTCCGGATAGCTGCCTTCGGCGCTCCAGGCTGCCGCGCCGGGCAGCATCGTCGTTGCAAGGGCCGCAAGGGCCAGGTCTCTGCGTCGCATGAAAGGCTCCCTTCAAAAAAGATGCCGCACACCGAACTCCCAGCCCGAAGAGCGGCGCCCGCCCGCCGGCGCCACGCCGCCGCTCACCACGTAGCGCGCCTGGCCGCTGTTCATGAGCCGCGCATAGGTGCCGTAGAGCGCGGTGCGCTTGGAGAGGTTGTGCACGTAGCCGATGCCGAACTGGCGCGCGTCGTCGCGGTTGCGCGGCATGCCGTTGGCATTGCGCAGGCTCTCGTCGCTGCGGTCGTCCAGGTAGGCGTAGCTCAGGCGGATGCGACCGACCTCGAAGGCCGGAATGTGCGCGCCGATCTCGGCCGTGTTCTTGCGCACCGTGCCGGCGGCGAGCTTCACCGTCACCTTGTTGTAGAGCGCGAAGAACTTCGCAAAGCCCGCGTCCCAGGTGCCGCCGATGTTGGCGTGCGTGTAGTTGCCGATGGCGGCGGTGGCGTCGAAGTGCGTGCGCGTGACGGCCGCCGCAATGTCGAACGCGCCCGCGGCAAAGCCCAGGCGCGCACCGGCAAAGTTGCCGTCGTCGCGGTTGGGCGCGGTGGAGTCGTTCTCGCCGGTGCCGATCATCGCCATGCCGTAGAAGCCGCCGAGCCCGGCCGGCAGCCAGTAGCTCACGGTGTTGCTGCCCGTGATGCCGGTGGGCAGCGGCCCGGTGCCCGCGCCCGCGAACGTGAGGTTGCCCGCGCGCGCCACGCCGTTGGCGTTGAAGGGATCGAAGTAGATGCTGTTGTAGTGCGTGGGAATGAAGTCGCGGCCCAGGCGCAGCTCGCCGAACTTCTGGTGCGACAGGCTCACGAAGGACATGCGGTCGAAGGTGATCGGGCCCGCCGTGCCCGCGCCGCTCGCCTGGTTGTTGCTGTTGCTCGGCCGGCCCGTGCCGTTGTCGGGGTTCAGGCTGCCTTCGAGCCAGAAGCCCGCGCGCAGGCCGCCGCCCAGGTCTTCGGTGCCGCGGAATCCGAGCCGGCTGGTCGACAGGCCGCCGTTCGACAGCGCCTTGACCGAGCCGCCGCCCTCGCCTTTGGTGTACTGCACGCCGAGGTCCACCACGCCGAACACGGTGACGCTGGATTGCGCCTGCGCCGCGCCGCTGCCGGCCAGCGCCAGCGCCGACCCCATCAAGAATCTCTTCATGTTTTCTTGTCTCCTGCTTCTTCTCTTGGTTGAAAAACTCGGGTACGCGCGCAGGGCTGCGCCACCGGGTGCGCGCGTGGGTGCGCGCCGGTTGGCGAAGGCCGGGTAAAAAAAGGCCTAGGGTTCGGGGCGTTCGGTGCGCACGAGCACGGCGCCCTTCGAGAGCGGACTCACGTTGCGCCGGTACTGCTGCAGCCAGCCGGTGTCGAAGGCCGGCGGCGGCGCCTGCCAGTCGGCGCGGCGCGCGGCGAGTTCCGCATCGGCCAATGCGATGTCGAGGCGGCGCGCATCGAGGTCGATGGTGATCACGTCGCCATCGCGCACGAGGCCGAGCGGCCCGCCGAGCGCGGCCTCGGGCGAGACTTCGGCCACCACGAGCCCCTTGCAGACCAGGCCCGAGAGATGCCCGTCGGTCAGGATCGCGACCTGGTCGCCCAGGCCCGCGCCATCGATCGCGAACACCACGCGCGAGGCACCGCCGCCCATGGCCGGGCCGCCGCAGGCGCCAGCGCCGCGCATCACGACCACCTGGCCCGGCAGGATCTCACCGCCCTTGAGCGCCGCGATGGCCGCATCCGAGGTCCAGAAGCACACGGCCGGCCCCGTGAAGCTGCGCACCTTGCGCTCCACGATGCCGGTCTTGATCAGGCCCGACTCGGGCGCGAGGTTGCCGCGCAGCAGCACGATGGCGGGATGCGGCGCGACCGGGCGGTCGATGGGGCGGATCACCTCGGCGTTGGCGACTTCGGCGCCGCGCAGGTTGTCCGCCACGGTGCCGCCCGTGACGGTGAGCGCACTGGTGTCGAGCAAGGGCGCGAGCTGCTTCATCAGCGCGCGGCAACCGCCCGCCGCCTCGAAGGCCTCGATGCTGTGCTCGCCGATCGGCCGCACGCCGGCCAGCACCGGCGTCTTCGGGCCGAGGCTTTCGAACAGGCCATACACGTCGACGCCGCATTCGCCTTCGGTCGATACGGCCTGCAGGTGCTTGGCCGTGTTGAGCGAGGCGCCGATGGCCAGCACCGCGCGCACCGCGTTGGCAAAGGCGCCGGGCGTGAGGATGTCGCGCGGCTTGAGGTCGTCCCACACCATCTGCACGATGCGCGAGCCGGCGGCGCGCACGTCGGCCATCATCTTCGGGCTCAGCGCCGCCACCGGCGCGCTGCCCGGCAAGGCCATGCCGAGCGCCTCGCAGACGATGTGCATCGAGTTGGCCGTGCCCAGGCCCGAGCACACGCCCGGCCCGCGGATCGCCTCGCGGCTCATGCCCACGAGTTCTTCCACCGGCAGGTGGCCCGTGACCGCATGCATCGCGCCGATGAACACTTCCTCGATGTCCATGTGCTTGCCGCGATATTCGCCGCTGGGCTGGTAGCCGCAGGGCACGAGCAGCGTCGGAATGTTGAGCCGTGCGGCCGCCATGAGCTGGCCCGGCACGGTCTTGTCGCACGAGGTGAGGCAGACCATGCCGTCGAGCTGCGCGCCTTCGACCGCGACCTCGATGTCGTTGGTCACGAGGTCGCGCGCGCCGAGCATGTAGGCGCCGCGCGCGCCGGCGCCGGTGATGAAGTCGCTGGGCGCGGCGGTGCGGATCTCGAAGGGCACGCCGCCCGCGGCGCGGATCGCGGTCTTGATTTCCGCCGCCACCTTGTCGAGGTGGCTGAAGCAGGCCGCCAGCTCCGACGAGCTGTTGACGATGGCGATCTTCGGCTTCTCGCAATCCTCTTCGGGAATGCCGAGCGCGCGCCAGTGGGCGTTGCGCACCGACCAGAGGTAGGAGCCGCGCGGGAAGTTGCTGCGCAGGGGGCGGGTGGTCATGGACGGTCTCCGGGCTTGTTCTTTTTGGTGATCTCGATCACGCCGCGGTCGGCGTCCACGCGCACCCAGTCGCCGGTTGCGATGCATTCGAGCGGGTCGCGCTCGAAGTCGGTCATCGAGGGCGCATGCGTGACCACGGCGCCGAGCGCCATCTTGGTGGTCATCTCGTTGAACAGGAACGCCGCGGGTGCCGAGTTCATGAGCCGCGTCATGTGGAACATCGCGGACCAGCCCGACGAGCCCTTGGCGCCTGGAAACACCAGCACCTTGCCCGCGAAGCTCTGGCCGCGCAGCTCGTGCCGCGTCTCGATGACGGTGCCGGTGCGCGGATCGATGCCGCCCCAGCCCGAGATGCGGTCGCGCGTGACGAGCGCCTCGCCTTCGGCAATGCCGCCGACGACCTTGCGGCCGCGGATGACGATGGTCTGTTCATTCATGACGGCGTCGCTCATTGCATTCCCCCGTTCCAGCGGCCGGTGCAGGCCGCATCGATGCACTCCGCCGTGCTGCCGAACCACGCCTGCACGCCGAGGATCGCGGGCAGGTAGTGCGCCTGCTTGGCCGAATCGAGCGCCACGGTCTTCGTGCCCTTGGGCACGGCGCGGCTCATGGCCGAGCAGCTGTCGGTCATGAGGATGCCGCCCGCGTCCTCGATGATCTTGGTGTAGCCGTTGCGGTCGGCCAGCGACTTGATGGCGCGCGGCGTGAAGATCCACAGCTCGCAATCCGGGTGCACGCGGCGGCCTTCGATGAGCTGCGCGGCTTCCCAGATCTGCTCGATGGTGTAGTGCGGGCAGCCGAGCATCACGTACTGCACCTCGGCGTCCTTGCCGGTGGCGTTGATCTTCTCGTAGGTGGCGCGGCGCTCGGCTTCGCCAAAGCGCAGCACCTCCACCGGCGCGCGGCCGCCGAGCGCCTGCTCGAGCGTCAGCGCCTCGGGCGTGACACCGGCGATGTGGTACATCTCCACGCCGCCCGACGACGAGGCCGCCGCGCCGAAGTGCTTGAGCCGCGGCAGGTTGGGCACGCGGCCGATGCCGCGCCGGCTGTGCACCACCGGCACGCGCTCCTGCACATGCTCGCCGATGTAGTAGCCCAGGAGGCCCCAGTCCTGCACCGATTCGACTTCGACGTCGAGCTCGACCACGTGCGTGGCATGCCGGTTCTCGTCGAGGTGGTAGCCCCAGTACGGAATGCGCCCCGTGAGCATGGCGGCGCCGGTGCTCTCGCGGCCTTCGGTGTTGGTGCGCGCACCGAGCACCGAATTGCAATACACCACCGCCGACGATTCCATCCACGCGCAATGCTCGCCGCGCGTCGGGATGTTGCCGACCTGGTAGGGCGTGCAGGTGTTCATGATCTGCGCGCCCAGGCCTGCCGCATGCCGCTCGCTCTTGTTGTAGAACTGCACGATCTCCTCGCTCACGCCCATGCGCTCGGGCTGGCCGGGGTCGAAGCCCAGCTGCAGGTGGCTCGTGAAGACCTTGAACTTCGGGATCTCGACGGTCTCCTGGCTGTCGAGGCTGAACTCGGAGAACACCGCGTCCATGCCGCCGCCCTTGGCCAGCGCGAAGTCGCGCTGGAACGGCGTGGTCGAGGTGATGGTGGCGCAGACGTTGCGCGTTTCCACCAGCCGCTCGGCGCCGAGCGCTTCGCCGTAGCGCATCAGGAGGTCCATCGCTTTCTGCACGGCCGGTCCGTCGCGGCCGTCCATCATGGCTTTTTCTTCATCGCTCAGGTGCATGGCCCTGTGTCTCCGTTTTTTTATGTCGTAGGGGTCGGCCGGGGCTAGCCCGGCAGGGGCGTCGGCACATGGCCGCCGATGTCGCGCGCAATGGTGAGCGCGATGTCGTGCAGGCGCGGTGCCAGTTCGTTGCGCAGGCGCTCCTCGGTGAACACGAAGGCCGCGCCGCCGCCGTTGAGCGCCATCACTTCGCCATCGGGGCCGATGAGCGGCACCGACACCGAGTTGATCTCGCGGTGGAACTCGCCGAGCGAAAGGCAGTAGCCCAGCCGCCGGGCTTCGCCGATGGCGCGCGTCATGCCGGGCGCGATGCTGTCCCACTCGGGACCGCGCAAGAGGCGCATCGAATCGACCAGCTGGTTGCGCTGCGCCTCGGGCAGCGCCGAAAGGTAGGCGCGGCCCAGCGCCGAGTTGGCCAGCGGCGCGCGCGAGCCCACGTCGAGCCGCGCCGACAGCATCGACGAGCGCGGCCGGCAGGCCTCGATCAGCACCATCTCCATGCCGTCGCGTATCGCCAGGTAGACCGAGGCGCCCACCTCCTCGGCCATCGCCTGCATGCTGGGCCGCGCGGCGGCGCGCACGTCGAGGCTGCCGAGGAACACGCGCGACAGCGACACCACGCCGGGCCCGAGCATGAAGCGGTCGGCCACCTGCGCGGCCTTGAGCATGCCCAGCGAGAGCAGCGTGGCGACGAGCCGGTTGACGGTCGGCCGCGGGATGCCGGTCATGCGCGCGATGTCGGCATGGCCCAGCACGGGGCGCGCCTCGCTGAAGCAGCGCAGCACCGAGATGCCGCGCTCCAATGCGCTCACGGTGTCGGCGCGGTCGCCGCGCGTGTCGGCAGCATCGGCGGCGGAAAGAGAGCTGTCGTTTTTGTCAGTGGACATGGAGGAACCCTTTGCAAGACTCTGCAATGTAGAGGCTGGCGAAAGCGCGTCGGCCGAGTTCATGCGATTCAGATCCCGGCTTCGGCCGCGTCCCGCGCCTGCGCGCCCTGCCCGGCGCCGGCGCGCAGGTACACGCCCTGCGCGAGCAGCGCCGACTGCAGCGCACCCACGTCGACGAAGCGCGGTTCGATGCCGCCCCGCGACGCCAGCGCCGCCGCCACGCCCGCGGCCTGGCCGGTGATCCAGCACTGCGGAATCTCGCGCATGAAGCCATGCGAGTTGCGGTCGCACGAGATGTGGCGCCCGCAGGCCAGCAGGCCGTCGAGCTGCTGCGGCACCAGCGCGCCGTAGGGAATGGAGATGTTCGGGAACTTGGGCGACACCGCGGGCGTCACGCCCACCTCGTCGGCCAGCGCCACGCCATCGGGCCACTGGCTGCGCAGCACCGCGCCCACGCCGGAGAGGCGCCGCGCATGGCGCACGCCGATCTGCGGCGCGCTCAGCATCAGGTAGGCCTCCTCGAAGCCCGGCGCATGCGCCTTGAAGTAGTCCAGGTGCGCGGCCATGGCGCGGTGCGAGCGCACTTCGACGGCCGTGAGGTCGTCCACGTCGAGCGCCGAATAGCCCGACTGCCGCGGCCCCATGAACAGCGCCACGTCGTTGCGCCACGAGACGAAGGGCCGCTCGAACAGGCCGCACACTTCGCGCCCGCGCGCCATGAAGGCGCTGAACGCCTCGGGCTGGCCGGCCTTGAACTCGATCCAGCGGTTCATGTCGACGCCACCGAACAGCCACGAGGTGTTCATGCAGTGGTGCACGTCGGCCTCCTCGATGTCGTTCACGTAGGCCGCGCCGGCGCGCGCGAACAGGTCGCCGTCGCCGGTGGCGTCGACCACCACGTCGGCCATGATCGCCATGCGGCCTTCCTTGCTCTCGAACACCACGCCTTTCACCGCGCCGTCCTGCACGATGGGGATCGCGGCCCACGAGTGGTAGATGAGCTTGACCTTGCGCTCCAGCACGATCTCCTGCGAGAGCAGCTTGAGGCGCTCCGGGTCGATGGTGGGCGACCACGTGACCACGCCGTGGTAGGCGGCCGTGCGCTGCGACCAATGGGCGGCCTTGGCGGCGTCCTGCGAGCCCCAGTCCTCGCGCGACGGGCCGGCAATGGCATCGGCCGGCAGGCGATCGAACAGCTCTTCGGCAAAGCCGCGGATCACCAGCTGGCCTTCCCAGTCGGTCATGCGGTCGATCCAGATCACGAGGCCGCCGGTGGAAAGCCCGCCCAGGTGGTTGTAGCGCTCGAGCAGCGCCACGTCGGCGCCGGCGCGCGCGGCGGCTGCGGCGGCCGCGGTGCCCGACGGCCCGCCGCCCACCACCAGCACGCCGCAGCGGTGGTAGACCGGAATGTCCTTGCCGGGCTCGGACCAGGTGCCGTGGTCAGGCCGCTTGACGCGGCTGTCGCGGTCGAAGATGTCGGAGCTGAGGATGCGCTCGTCGGTGCGGACGACAGTTTTCATGGATGAGTGTCTTGGATGGGCTGTTGCATCGTATTTTGATTTCAATGTTCATTTTGTCAAACACAAAAGTCTGAAAATGGCATTTCTTCGGGGTATTCCCTAGTCGATGTGGATTTTTATGGTTTTCTAAACCAATATAAGAAGAACATTCCCAACGGAGACATCGATGAAGAAACCCTGCGGCACCCGCCGCGCATTCGGCACGGCGCTCGGCGCGGCGGCCCTGCTGGGCGTGGCGCCCCTGGCGCTGGCGCAAGACTTTCCGGTGCGCGGCGGCAAGCCGATCCGCATCGTGGTGGGCTTCACGGCCGGCGGCGGCACCGACGCGCAGGCGCGCATCGTGGCGCAGAAGCTCGGCGAGGTGCTGGGCACCGGCGTGATCGTCGACAACAAGCCCGGCGCCAGCACCATGCTGGCCGCAAGCGAGGTGGCGCGCGCGCTGCCCGACGGCTACACCCTGCTCTATGCGCCCTCCTCGACCATGGCGCAGAACCCGCACACCTTCTCGCAGGTGCCCTACGACCCGTTCAAGGACTTCACCGCCATCTCGATGGGCGGCCGTGGGCCCCTGGTGCTGTCCATGAGCACCACCGTGCCGGCTCGCAACGTGAAGGAGCTCATCGCCTACGTGAAGGCGAATCCCGGCAAGGTGAGCTACGCCTCGTTCGGCGCGGGCACCTCGTCGCACATCTACGGCGAGGCCTTCGTGAAGAAAGCCGGCCTCGACGCGGTGCACATTCCCTACAAGGGCGGTTCGGACGCGGCCAAGGACCTGATCGGCGGCCGCGTGCAGTACATGTTCGATTCGGCCTCCTCGGCCATCATCACCTCGGGCACCGGCAAGGTGAAGATCCTTGCGATCGCCGCGAACGAGCGCATTGCCGCGCTGCCCGAGGTGCCGACCTTCGCCGAGCAGGGCCTGGCGGGCCTCGACCTGCCGAGCTGGCTCGGCTTCTACGGGCCAGCCCACATGCCCGCGCCGGTGGTCGCAAAGCTCAACGCGGCGCTCACGCAGGTGCTGGCGATGCCGCAGGTGCGCGAGTTCTACCGCAGCGGCGGCTACGAGGCCGGGGCCAGCACGCCCGAGGAGTTCGCCGGCGTCACGCGCTCGACCTACGAGCGCTGGGGCGCGATGGTGCAGCAGGTCGGGCTGGCGAAGCAATGAACGCCCGGCCGCACTCCTTCGTCGGCCGCCGGCGCGTGGCCGCGTGGCTGGTGTTCGCTCTCGGTGCGGCCGCGCTGCCGTGCGGCGCGCTCGCGGCCGGGCCCGCGGCCTTCCCCGAGAAGGGCCGCAGCATCCGCATCGTGCTCGGCCTCGCGGCGGGCGGTGCCTCGGATGCACAGGCGCGCTTCGTCGCCAACAAGCTCGGCGAAGTGCTGCAGACGCCGGTCATCGTGGAGAACCGGCCGGGCGCGAGCTTCATCCTGGCCACCGAGGAAGTGATTCGCGCCGCGCCCGACGGCTACACGATGATGTACGCGCCCTCTTCCGTGGTGGCGCAGAACCCGCAGACGCTGGCGCAGGTGCGCTACGACCCGTTCAAGGACCTGACGCCCATCTCGCTCGGCGCGCGCGGGCCGCTGGTGCTCACGGTGCATGCGAGCGTGCCCGCGCGCACGGTGCAGGAGCTGGTGGCCTACATCAAGGCCAACCCCGGCAAGATGAGCTATGCCTCCTTCGGCACCGGCACCTCCTCGCACATCTACGGCGAGGCCTTCGCGAAGCAGGCGGGGCTGGACGTGGTGCACGTGCCCTACAAGGGCGGCGCCGATGCCGCGAAGGACTTTCTCGCGGGCCGCGTGCAGTACTACTTCGACGCCGCGCCCAACGCGATCCAGAACACCGCCACCGGCAAGGTCCGCATGCTCGCAGTGGCGGCGCCCAGGCGCAGCGCGATGCTGCCCGATGTGCCCACCATGACCGAGCAGGGCGTGAGCGGGGTCGACATGCCGAGCTGGCTCGGTTTCTATGGGCCCGCGCGCATGCCCGCGCCGGTGGTCGCCAAGCTCAACGCCGCGCTCGCGCAGGTGCTCGCGATGCCCGCCACGCGCGACTTCTTCCGCCAGGGCGCCTACGAGGCCGAGTCGTCGAGCCCCGCGCAACTGGCCGAGCTCACGCGTTCGACCTACGAGCAGTGGGGCGACATGATCCGCAAGCTGGGGCTGGCGAAGCAATAGCTAGGCCGCGCGGTTCAGCCCAGGAAGCGCAGCAGCAGCCGGTTGAATTCATCGGCGCGCTCGTACTGCGCCCAATGCCCGGCCCCGTCGATCACCACGCCTTCACGCTGCGGATGGCCGGCCGTGAGCTGCGCCACCAGCGGGCGCGGATCGGCGGTGACGTCGTACTCGCCCCAGAGCAGCAGCTGAGGTCCGCCCAGCGTGTCGAGCGCGGCCTGCAGGCCGCCCGCCTGCGACACCTCCTTGCTGCGAAAGCGCGTGCCGTGGCAGGAGATGTCGTGGATCTCGAAGGCCACCGGGTCGATCGCGGCCTTGTCGTGCAGCATGAGCGCGGCTAGGTTGTGCAGCAGCGCGGCGCGTTCCTGCTCGCGATTGGGCGCGGCGCGCCAGTTGATCATCTCCACCGCCATGCGCCGCATCGTGCCGTGGCCGCCGCTGCCCACGAGCGCGAGGCGCCGGACGGCACCGCGCCGCACCGCGAAGCGCGCGGCGGTGAGCCCGCCGAAGGAGAAGCCGCCCAGGTCGATGGGCGTGCCCGCGCCGATCAGTTGGTCGAGCGATCCACCCAGCGCATCGAGCAGCGGGCCGAGCGGATCTTCGCCGGGCGCGGCGCGTGGCGGCGCATCGGAATCGTTGAAGCCGGGCATGTCGGGCAGCCACAGCGTGCGCCCGGACGAGAGCGCCTCGACGTTGCGCAGCCAATGCATCCAGCTGCCATGGCCGCCGTGCAGCAGCACCAGCGGCGCATGGATGTTCTCATCGCCGAAGCGGCGCCAAGCAACGCGGACGCCGCCGTGCACCACGTCATGGCGCGTGCCGCGCGCGGCGATGCGTTCGATCAAGAGGCGGGCTTCTGTATTGAGATCTGGATCGGGAATGGAAGGCATCACCCGATTCTGCCAACGCGCCGCCTTTTCAGCTGGCGCCAGCGCCGAAGCGGTAGCTCGACACCACCAGCCCGCCCATGAACGCGTCTTCGTGATAGACGCGCTCGCCCGGCTCCTGCTCGGCCGCGCCGACCGCCACCATCAGCGGGATCAGGTGCTCCTCGCGCGGGTGCGCCATGCGCGCCGAAGGGGCCGCAGCCCAGTCCGCGAGGCGCTGCACGCGCTCCTGCGGCGGCGACTGCACGGCCGTGTGGTCGAGCCAGTCGCCGAAGGCCTGGGACACGCCATGCGCCTGCGGGCCGAAGTTGCGCAGGTTGTGATAGCTCAGGCCGCTGCCCACGATGAGCACGTTCTCGTCGCGCAGCGGCGCAAGCGCGCGGCCGAGCGCCAGGTGCTCCGCCGGATCGAGCCCGCGCTTGAGCGACAGCTGCACCACCGGCACGCCGGCATCGGGGTACATCGCCTTCATGGGCGAGAACATGCCGTGGTCGAAGCCGCGCTCCGGGTCGATGGCCGCGGGCAGCCCGGCCGCCTCGAGCAGCGACTGCACGCGCTGGGCCAGTTCGGGCGAGCCCGGTGCGTCGTAGCGCACTTCATAGGTGTGGGCGGGAAAGCCGCCGTAGTCGTAGATCATCGGCGGCCGCGGGTTGCCCTGCACCGTGAAGACCGGCGCCTCCCAATGGGCCGACACCATGAGGATGGCGTCCGGCGTGCGGCCGATCTGGCGCGGCATGTCGGCCAGCGCGGCGGCCAGCTGGTCATAGGTGGGGCCCATTTCCTTCTTCATCCAGGGCCAGGGACCGCCGCCGTGCGAGATGAAATACGTGGGCAGGCGCGAGAGGGTGTTGTCGTGGGTCAAGCCGATGCTCCTTGAAGGCGTTGCATCGACTGTAGCCGCAGGCATTCCCATCAGGGAATCGAAGGACGGGAACCCCTCACAGTGCGGGGGGAAGGCGTCGCAGGCGGGCTTCGTACGCCTCCCATTCACGCATGCGGTTCTCGAGATCTTCAGGATTGGCCGATTGCGCGAGGTAGCGTTCCCGCGGGTCGGCCGTTTCGGCAGCGCCGCGCCGCACAAGAGCGGAGATGGCACGCTTGAAAGTGCCGTGCATGGACGGGCTGGGCACCTTGGCTGCGTCGGCCGGCAGCGGGAGCGGGAGGATCGGGCTCATGTTCACGGTGAACTCCTCAAGTTGGAACCGCGAGTGAGGTCTTCCCAGGCGGAACGGTGAGGCCCCGAGCCTAGGGAGACCGCGCGCTCAAGGAGTCATCGGAAACAATGACGCGCGGGATGGCCGCGCCATCGATCGATGTTCGGTCAGCGGGCTTCGGGCAGGCGCCCGAGCCAGAGCGAGGTCAGCGCCGCCCGGTTGTGGACGCCAAACTTGGCATAGATCGACTTCACGTGGATGTGCGTCGTATTCGGGCTTTGGCCCAGGATGGCGGCAATCGCTTTCTCCGCCTTGCCCTCGAGCAATCCCAGCAGGACCCTGCGCTCCGTGGCGGTGAGCGGCGCGTTCGCGATGAGGAGCCCGTGGCTGAGCAATTGCTGGCGATAGAACCAGCGCAGCCCGCGAAGCGCCAGGCCGAAAGGATTCTTGTCCGCCGATGAGAACCGGGGAGCTTCCGTGCTTCGGAAAATGAAAAGGTGCACCCGCACATCGTCGTTGATCGCGCAGCGCATCGACATGCTGTCCGCGTGTCCGATGGCCAGGTAGTGGCGCTGGTAGTGCGGACCGCTGAACCATTCAGGAGGCAGCGCTTCGAACAGGAGCTGGGTGCGGAACGGTTCCTCGCCGGCCACGGCAAGGATCTGCGAGAGGTCGACGGACGGCGACCACAAGGAGTCGAACTGCTCCTGGACCGAAGCGGCCATCGGCGGCAAAGGCCGCAGGAGCCGGACGAAGAGAGGACGCCAGCCGTTCAGGGCGTCGCCCAGCGCGGGGCTCGGCAGCCGCACGACCACCGACCAGAGTGCGTTGTGCGCGCCAAAGATCGAGCAGAGGCTGCAGAGCAGGTGCTCGAGTGCTTCATCGCCATCGCAGACGGGGTAGTTCGCGAGCTTGTCCCACAGCGCGTAGATCGGCTCGGTGCCATCGTGCATTGAAGGCTGGGCGGGGGACGCAACTCCTGCATTCAATGGATCACCTGTTTAGGTTATTACGCAACGCAGCCCGCCTGCCTACGATCCGTCGATGGATCAGCCCCGCATCGTATGGCATTCGACGGACCTTGTGCCAGCGGTTCGGGCATCGTTTCGGGACCGTGTGCAATGACGTCCCCGCAACAGATTCCCGCCGCCGAGCTGTCGGAGCTGATCGGTGCGATCTACGACTGCTCCCTCGACCCGCAGCGGTGGGCTGCAACATGCAGAAAGATCGCGCAGCGCTGTGACAGCGCCGGGGGCGGCATCTGCGTGCACGACCTGAAGCAGATCCAGAACGACCAGTTGTACGTCTTCGGCTATGAGCCGGAGTTCCTGCAGAAATTCGGCGCCCGGTACGCCGAGAGCCCGATGGCCGCGGCGGACGTGCTCTCGAACGCCGGGGACGTGAGCGCGCTGTCGATGGAGCGTTTCCATTTGCATGACAGCGCTTTCTACCGCGAGGTGCTGCAGCCACACGGCGTGCTCGACATCATCTGGTTTCCGGCGCTGCGCACCGGCGGGCGCATGGCGTCCCTGCACGCGTCGCGCAGCGGCGAGTCGCTGCACTACCAGCAGAGCGACCTTGCCTTGTTCGAGCTCCTTGCGCCGCATGTCTGCCGCGCTCTGGCGATTTCCGATGCGCTCGACATCCAGGTGCTGAGTTCAGAGGTGCTGAAGAGGACCCTTGACGGGCTGGCGGCCGGCGTGTTCCTCGCGGCGCGCGACGGCCGCGTCGTCTACATGAACACTGCGGCCGAGCGGCAGGTCCGCTCGGGCACGGCGATGCGCCTGATCGACAACCGGTTGTCCCCGGTCCACCCGGCCGCTCGTGCCGCGCTGACGCAGGCGATCCAGGATTCAGGCCGCGAGGGTGCCGACATGCGCACCAAGGACCATGCGATCGGAATCCCCGGTGGAACCGGCGGGGGCTACGTCGCCACCTTGCTGCCGATTGCCGATGGCCGGCGCGCCGGGGTCCTCGCACCGTTCGCGGCGAGCGTTGCGGTGTTCATCCAGGACCCTGTCCAGGCGCCGCTGATGCCCGGGGAGGCATTCGGACGGCTGCATGGCCTCACCGGCGGCGAACTGCGCGTGCTGATGGCGCTGTCGCAAGGCCTGGGCGGCATGGAGGCCGCCGGCGTGCTGGGCGTGGGCGAACCGACCATCCGCACCCACCTGCAAAGGATCTACTCCAAGACCGGCACCTCCAGGCAGGGAGACCTGCTGCGCCTGCTGCACCACTCGACACCCCCGACGCGGCACCAGACGCGCCTGGCGGATTGAGCGGCCGCAGGCCCCCTTCATCGCTTCCGACGGCGCCGGAACGCACCCTTTCGGGGCAAGGACATGCCACCCCGGGCTAAAGTCGCGGCTTCCCCTGGAGACCGCACGCCTTGTTCCGTTTCTTCGAAAAACTGCTCCATCCCTATCCCGCGGCCGAACCCGCGCCTCCGCCGACGGGCTTCTTCGCATTCCTGTGGGCCTGCACCCAGGGCCTGCGCCTCAAGATGGCCGTCATGGCGGCGCTCACGGCGGCCATCTCGGGCTTCGAGGCGCTGCTGTTCGCGATCCTCGGGCGCATCGTCGACTGGCTCGGCGGCCAGGTGCCGTCGCGGCTGTGGGCCGAGCGCGGCGACACGCTGGCGTGGCTGGCCGCGCTGCTGGTGATCAGCATCGGCGTGGTCGCACTGCAGACCATCGTCAAGCACCAGACGCTGGCGGTGAACCTGCCGATGCGCCTGCGCTGGAACTTCCACCGGGTGATGCTGGGCCAGAGCATGGCCTTCTACCAGGACGAGTTCGCGGGCCGCATCACGGCCAAGGTGATGCAGACCGCGCTGGCGGTGCGCGACACCCTGTTCGTGCTGGCCGACGTGGTGGTGGCCATGGGCGTGTACGTGGTGACCATCATCGTGCTGGTGACCGTGCTGGACGTGCAGCTGGTGCTGCCCTTCATCGTCTGGCTAGTGCTCTATGCGGGTGCGCTGATGTACTTCGTGCCGCGCCTGGGCAAGGTGGGCAAGGCGCAGGCCGATGCGCGCGCGCTGATGACCGGGCGCGTGACCGACGCCTACACCAACATCGCCACCGTCAAGCTGTTCTCGCACACCCAGCGCGAGGCCGGTTTCGCGCGCGAGGCGATGCGCGAGTTCATGTACACGGGCTACGGCCAGATGCGGCTGGTGAGCGCCTTCGAGATCGTCAACCACACGCTCAGCATGGGCCTGACCGCGGGCATGGCCGGCACCGCGCTGTGGCTCTGGTCGAACGGCACGGTGGGCGTGGGCGCGGTGGCGGCGGCCACCGCGATGGCGCTGCGCCTGCAGGGCATGTCGCACTGGATCATGTGGGAGATGACCAGCCTGTTCGAGAACATCGGCACCGTGCAGGACGGCATGAAGACGCTGTCGCGCCCGCGCACCGTGCTCGATGCGCCCGGTGCCGGCGTGCTCGAGGTGCCGCGCGGCGAGGTGCGCTTCGAGCACGCGAGCTTCCGCTATGCGGATGCGGGCCGCCGCGTCATCGACGACCTGAACCTGGTGGTGCGCCCGGGCGAGAAGATCGGCCTGGTCGGCCGTTCGGGCGCGGGCAAGTCGACGCTGGTCAACCTGCTGCTGCGCTTCCATGACCTGGAAAGCGGCCGCATCCTGATCGACGGGCGCGACATCGCGCAGGTGACGCAGGATTCGCTGCGCAGCCACATCGGCATGGTCACGCAGGACACCTCGCTGATGCACCGCTCGGTGGCCGACAACATCGCCTACGGCCGGCCCGATGCCACCCCGGCCCAGATCGAGGCCGCCGCACGGCGCGCCGAGGCGCACGACTTCATCCAGACACTGGGCGACGCCAGCGGCCGGCGCGGCTACGAGGCGCATGTGGGCGAGCGCGGCGTGAAGCTCTCGGGCGGCCAGCGCCAGCGCGTGGCCATTGCGCGCGTGATGCTCAAGGACGCGCCGATCCTGCTGCTCGACGAAGCCACCAGCGCGCTCGATTCCGAGGTGGAAGCCGCCATCCAGCAGAGCCTCTACCGGCTGATGGAAGGCAAGACCGTGATCGCGATCGCGCACCGGCTGTCGACCATCGCGGCCATGGACCGGCTGATCGTGCTCGACGAAGGCCGCGTGGTGGAAGAAGGCGACCACCGCACGCTGATGGCGCAGGGCGGGCTCTATGCGCGGCTGTGGGCGCACCAGAGCGGCGGCTTCCTGGGCGACGATCTCGACGAGGAAGAAGAAGCCTTGCGCGCCTGAGCGCCGAGCCCAGCCCGCGATTTGTCAGCAAGCGTTACGGCCGTGCACCGCCGGCGCCCGGGCGGGCCTTGGCGAGTCCTACAGCACGCGCCGCCACTCGCCGACAGCAGCCCGCCACCCCGGGCGCGATGCTGAAGCTGTCGTCAACAACGAGGAGTCCTCGCGTGAATTCCATCATTTACATCGTCGGTCTGGTCGTCGTGGTCGTGGCGGTGCTTTCGTTCTTCGGCCTGCGCTGAAACCGGGCACGCGTTTTCGACTCGCCTGCTGAACAAGAACGGGGCCGTCCGCGCGGCCCCGTTTCTCATGGGTCCGCCGGAATGCGCCGGGCATAATTCGCGCGCCCCGGCACATGCGGGGAAACTTGCTGCGAAGGGACCCTGTTGACCAACACCGCGTTGCGCGAACCTGCCTTTACGGACGCGGTCGTTACCGAAGCGATCCGATGGACCGAGGAGAAAGGTCTGCTCGACGATGCCGAGGTCCTGCGCGCCGCCCTCTCCCGCAGCTCCGGCGCGCCGGCACGCATCACGGCACGCGCGCTCCTGCTCGGCGAACGCATCGGGCTGCAATCCGAACTGGCACGCGCCCGCCAGTGGGCGCCATGGGTGCTGCTCGGGCTGGTGGCGCTCATCGTCATGGCCGGCCTGGGCCTCGCGGGCAACGTGGTCGGCGGCGGCGAACGGCACATCAACGTGATCGTGGCGCTCGCGAGCCTGCTCGGCCTGCATGCGCTTACGCTGCTGCTGTGGCTGGCCGGCCTGTGGCTGCCGCTGGGCGCATTCAACACGAGCTCGCTCGGCTGGATCTGGCTTTCGCTCACCGCGCGCGTGGCCGGCGGCAAGCGCGGCCAGGCACCGGTGCTGCTGCGCGCGGCCACCGGGCTGCTCGCGCGCGCCAGGCTGCTGCCCTGGGCGCTGGGGCTGGTGAGCCACGGCATCTGGTCGCTCTCGTTCGCGGTGGTGCTGGCCGCGCTGCTGTTCGCGTTGGCGTTCCGCAGCTACACGCTGAGCTGGGAGACGACCATCCTTGACCCGGCGTTCTTCGTGCACGCCGTGCAGGTGCTGGGTTGGGCGCCGTCGCAGATCGGCTTTCCGGTTCCCGATGCCGCGACCGTTCTTTCTCCTTCGCCCGGCGCCGCGGGCCAGCGCGACTGGGCGCTGTGGCTGACCGGCTGCATCGTGGTGTACGGGCTGCTGCCGCGCCTGGCGCTGGTGCTGCTGAGCGCGGCGGTGTGGCAGCGGCGCCGCGCCGCGCTGCAGCCCGACTGGAGCGAGCCCTATTACCGCAAGCTCGCGGCGCGCTTCGCCGCGCTCGCCCCGCCGGCCATCGTCGATGCCGATCCGGGGCGGGCGCCGGGCGCGGCGCCTGCGGGCCTCGCGCCGTCGCAGTTGCGGGACGAACTGTTCGTCATCGGCTTCGAGCTGCCCGCGGATACGCCGTGGCCGCCCGAGGGACTGCCCGCCGCCATCGCTCCGGCCCAGGTGCAGCGCATCGACGGCAGCGCGCCCGCGCGGCGCGCGCTGCTCGACCGGCTGGCAGAGGCCCGCCCGCGTGCCGTGCTGCTGGTGTGCCACGCCGCATCGAGCCCCGACCGCGGCACCGAACGCTTCCTGCGCGAAGTGCTGGCCCAGTGCGGCGAATGCCGGCTCTGGCTGGCACCGGCCGCCAGGGACGCGGCCGGCGCGGACGCATCGCAGCGCTGGATCGACTGGCTGCAGGGCACCGGCCTTGCGCGCGTCGCGGCCACGCCGCGGCTCGAAGACGCATTGCAAGGCCTGGGGGTCGTCTCATGACGCAAGCCATCCGCATCGCCGTGGTCGGCCATACCAACGCGGGCAAGACCTCGCTGCTGCGCACGCTGACGCGGCGCGCCAATTTCGGCGAGGTGTCGCAGCGGCCCGGCACCACGCGCCATGTCGAATCGGTCGACCTGGAGGTGAACGGCCAGGCCGCGGTGCGCTTCTTCGACACGCCGGGCCTGGAAGATGCGGTGGCGCTGCGCGAGCACCTGGCCGGCCTCGACGGTGCGCAAGCCACGCCGCCCGAGCGCATCCGCCTGTTCCTGCAGGGGCCCGAGGCGCATGGCGTTTTCGAGCAGGAGGCCAAGGTGCTGCGCACCATGCAGGACATCGATGCGGCCTTCCTCGTGATCGACGTGCGCGAACCGGTGCTGCCCAAGTTCCGCGACGAGATCGAGCTGCTCAACTCCTGCGCGCGGCCGGTGCTGCCGGTGCTCAACTTCGTGCGCGATGCGGCCAGCCGCGAGCCCGACTGGAAGGAACTGCTCTCGGCCTACGGCCTGCACGTGCAGGTGCGCTTCGATGCCGCGGCGCCCTTCGTGGGGGCCGAGCGCGAGCTCTACGGCGACCTGTCGACATTGCTGCGCGACCGGCGCGAGCAATTGCGCGCGGTGGCGGATTGGCTCGCCGCCGAAGCCGCCGAGCGCCGCCGCGCGGCCTGCGCGCGCATCGCCGAACTGCTGGTCGATGCGGCGGCGCTGCGCCGCACGGTGCCGGCCGAAGAGTTCGCCGACACGGCGCGCCGCAAGGCCTTCGTCGCGGCCTTGCAGAAGGAGGTGTTCGACAAGGCGCAGCGCTGCACCGACGACCTGCTCGCGCTGTACGGCTTTCGCCAGGACGATGCGGGCGAGGCGCCGCTGCCGCTCATCGAAGGCCGCTGGACGCTCGACTTCTTCAGCCCCGAAGCCATGAAGGACGCGGGCCTGCGGCTCGGCAAGGGCGCCGCCATCGGCGCGGCCGTGGGCGTGGTCGCGGACCTGGCGGTGGCCGGCATCTCACTGGGCACGGGCGCGGCGGTGGGCGGCGCCATTGGCGGCGCGCTGTCGCAGGGCTGGGGCCCGTTCGGCCGCAAGCTGGCGAACCGGCTGCGCAACGTGCACGAGCTCACGGTGGAAGACGGCGTGCTGTTTGCGCTGGTGGCCTGGCAGCTGAAGCTCACGCGCGCACTGGAGCAGCGCGGGCACGCGGCCACCGGGCGCATCGCGGCCGAAACGAGCGCGACGCAGGACGCGCCGACGCGCGCCACGGCGGCGGCCGTTCGCGCGGCGCGGCCCGCGCGCAGCCACCCCGAATGGGAATCGGCGGGCGTGGCCACGCGCGGCTTCTGGCGCCCCGCGCCGCAGCGCGACACGCTCGCGGCCGATCTGGCGCGCACGCTGCAGGGCGCCTTCGAACCCTGAGCGCCGCTCCTGCCTTCGCTTGCAGGCGGAGGCGACCGATTCCTACGCGCTGGCGCTGCCGCGCGCCCCACTCTTTTTTTCGAGGACATCGACGGCACGCGGGGTGCCGTTCGTCTTTTTGTCTTCATCGAAAAAAAGGAGCACCCATGGCCGTCGAATGCAAACTGCTCGCCACCCCCTTGATCGGCCGCGTGTGGCAAGGCCGCACGCCGATTGCGCGGGCCGACGAATACCTGCGCTACAGCTTCGAGCACGGCATCCAGGAGATCGCGAAGAAGCCCGAATGCCTGGGCGTGCAGTACTTCCGCAAGCTGAACGGCGACACCGCAGAATTCAGGACCGTCTCCTACTGGCAATCGATCGAGCACATGCATGCGATGCACGCGCAGCGCGGCGATCCGCTGCGCGTGGCGCCGCTGGCGCGCGACCCCGAGTTCCTGCTCGAGCTGCCGGAATTCGTGGACATCGTCGAGGTGCACGTCAACTCGTTCGGCACACAGAAATAGCCGAGCCGGCGCATCCATTGCGCGGTCACTGCGCAGTCACGCGGCCCGCCTAGCATCCGCAGGCCCTTGCCGCCATCCACCCAGACTGCACCCCACCCCACGCGATGTACCCCGGCGAACGGCTCAACGGATACAGCCATCTGCTGGGCCTGGTGCTTGCACTCGCGGCCACCGCGCTGCTGCTGGCCAAGACCCTGCCCACCGGCGACGCCGCGCGGATTGCCGGCGCACTGGTGTTCTCGCTCTCGGCCGTGCTGTTGTATGCGGCCTCCACCCTGTTCCACAGCACCCGGGGACCGCGCAAGCGCTTCTGGGAGCGCGTGGACCACTGCGCCATCTACCTCTTGATCGCGGGCACCTACACGCCGTTCGCGCTGGTCACGCTGCACGGGCTCTGGGGCTGGCTTCTGATGGCGGCCGTGTGGGGCGCTGCGCTTTTCGGCATCGGGCGCGAGCTGCTGCAGGCAGGCGGCGCGGCCTCGAAGCCGCCGCTGGCGCTCTACATCGCGATGGGCTGGCTCGGCGTGCTGGCCGCAGTGCCGCTGGCCGCGCGGCTCGACAGCGGCGGCCTTGCGTGGCTGCTGGCCGGCGGCGTGCTCTACACCGTGGGCACGGTGTTCTATCGCAACCGGCGGGGCTTCCGGCATGCGCACGGCGCCTGGCACCTGTTCGTGCTGGCGGGGACGGCAAGCCACTTCGTGTCGGTGGGCTGGTTCGTGCTGTGATGCGCGGCCGCGGCCGTGCAGCCTCCCGGTGTAAGCGCCTGTTACCACCTCCCGTCAGGTTTTCGCTTCGTGAGATGTGCAAAATGCGCTCCATGCCAAATATCGCCTCCATCCTGAAATCCGAGATTTCCCGTGTCGCCCGCAAGGAAGTTCGCGCGGAGATCGAAACGCTCAGAAAAGCATCCACGCTGCACCGCGCCTCGATCGCCGCATTGCGCCGGCAGGTTGAAAAGCTCGAAAAGGAGCTGCGCCGCGCCACCAAAACCGTGGCGCGCGCCGCGCCCGCAGGCGATGCCGACGAGGCCGCCGAATCGGGCCCGCACCGGCGATTCAGCGCAAGCCGGCTGGCTGCGCACCGCGTCAAGCTCGGCCTCTCGGCCGCCGCCTACGGCAAGCTGGTGGGCGTGACGGGCCAGACCATCTACAAGTGGGAACAAGGCAAGGCCAGGCCGCGCAAGGCCCAGCTCGAAGGCCTGGCCGCCGTGCGGGGCCTCGGCCGGCGCGAAGTGGCCGAGCAGCTGAACGGATAAGCCGGCCGCGCTCTTCCTTCATGTCCAGCCTCATCGTGCACGGCGGCACGCCGCTTCGTGGGCGCATCACGCCTTCCGCCAACAAGAACGCCGTGCTGCCGGTGCTGTGCGCCACGCTGCTCACGCGCGAGCCGCTGCGCCTGCACGGCGTGCCCGACATCACCGACGTGCGCAAGATCCTCGAGATCTTCCGCAGCCTGGGCAGCCAGGTGCGCATGGACCACGCCACCGGCACGCTGGAGCTGCACCACCGCGACACGGCCTTCGATGCCGCACGCGACCGGCTGCCCGAGGAAATGCGCTCGTCGATCATGCTGGTGCCGCCGCTGCTCGCGCGCTTCGGCATCGCGCGGCTCGAAGACAACGTCAAGGGCTGCACGCTGGGCGTGCGCGAGATCGATCCGCACGTCGATGTGTTCCGGCGCTTCGGCGGCGTGGTGGAGCGTGCCAGCGGCTCGCTGCTGGTGCGCTGCGCCGGGCCGCTCGTGCCCGCGCAGCATTGGCTCGACTACACCTCCGTCACCACCACCGAGAACTTCGTGCTGTGCGCAGCCGCAGCCAAGGGCAGCTCCACGCTCACCAATGCCGCCTCCGAGCCGCATGTGCAGGAGTTCTGCCGCTTCATGGCGATGCTGGGCGTGCGCATCGAGGGCATCGGCACCTCGCGGCTCACGGTGCACGGCGGCGGCGTGCTGGGCGGCGGGGAATTCCGCTTCGACGAGGACTTCCACGAGATCACCACCTTCCTTGCGCTGGGCGCCATCACGGGCGGCGACGTGGTCGTGCGCAACAGCGCGCCCGAGAACTTTCCGCTGATCGACCGCACCTTCGACAAGTTCGGCGTGACGGTCACGCACGCAGACGGCTGGTCGCGCGCCAGCAGCAACGGCCCGCTCAAGGTGCAGACGCCCTTCACCAGCAACGTGCTCACCAAGGTGGAAGCGGCGCCGTGGCCGTACTTTCCGGTCGACCTGCTTCCGATCTTCATTGCGCTGGGCGTGCGCGCCCAGGGCAACGCGATGTTCTGGAACAAGGTGTACGACGGCGCGCTGGGATGGACCGGCGAGCTGTCGAAGTTCGGCGCGCACGTGTTCTCCTCGGACCCGCACCGGCTCATCAGCTTCGGCGGCAGCCCGCTGACGCCGGCCGTGGTCGAGAGCCCCTACATCATCCGCGTGGCGATCGCGCTCTTCATGGTGGCGGCAAGCATCGAAGGCCGCTCCGAAATCCGCAACGCCGCGCCGATCCGCCGAGCCCACCCGCGCTTCGCCGAGAACCTGCGCAGCCTGGGCGCGCAGGTGGAGTGGACGAGCGAGGAGTGAGCCCAGCGAACGCGGGGCGGCTCAGCCCCGCAGCGCATCCGACGCAATGCGCGCCGCCGACGCGATGACGTCGTTGCGGCCCGGCGCATCCGGCGTGGGAAAGGTCAGGTAGACCGCCATCACCAGCGGCGCGCCGGCCGGCGGCCACAGCACGCCGATGTCGTTCACCGTGCCGTAGGAGCCGGCGCCGGTCTTGTCGCCCACCTTCCAGTCGGCCGGCACGCCCGCACGGATGCGCGTGGCGCCGGTGGTGTTGCCCAGCAGCCAGGCCTCGAGCTGGCTGCGCTGCGCCGCAGCGAGCCCGTCGCCCAGCACCAGCCGCTGCAGGCTCGCGGCCATGGCCTCGGGCGAGGTGGTGTCGCGCGGATCGCCTGGAATGGCGCTGTTGAGCTCGGTCTCCCAGCGGTCGAGCCTGAAGACCGCATCGCCGATGGAGCGCGCGAATTCGGTCACGGCGGGCGGGCCGCCGAGGATCTTCATCAGCAGGTTGGCCGCGGCGTTGTCGCTGTACTGGATGGTGGCGGCGCACAGCGCGGAAACCGCCATGCCCTGCCCCAGGTTCTTCTCGGTGATGGGCGAGTTGGGAAGGATGTCGCTCCTCGCGTAGCTCACGCGCCGCTCCAGCAGGCCGGGCTCGCGGCTGCTGCGCGCGAGGATGGCGGCGGACACCATCATCTTGAAGGTGCTGCACATCGGGAAGCGCTCGGTGGCGCGGTGCTGCACGCGCGCGCCGGTGGCGGTGTCGAAGGCCGCGAGGCCAAGCCGCCCGCCCACGGAGCGTTCGAGGGCCGCGAGCTGCGCTTCGGCCTTCGAAAACGTGGCGGCTTGCGGCGCCTTGGCGGACCAGGCGGTACAGGCGCTGGCCAAGGGCAAGGCGGAGGCGGCGAGCAGGAAAGTGCGGCGATTGGCGAAGGATGTCATTGGTTTTTTCTGCGAGTGGATGGAACGGCGGCCATCGTAGGAGCGCCATCGCGCAGGCTCCAGCGTTGGGAGGCGCAGCCGCGTCTCGGCTGTATCGGGTGTAACTGCAGGAATCATTCAACTTATCGGTTGAATGGTTTCCGGAGCACGACTATATTCAACCTCATGGTTGAACTAGACGACGAACGGCTCGACGCCGTGTTCCACGCCCTGGCCGACAGCACGCGCCGCACCATGCTGCAGCTGCTGGCCCAGGGCGAATGCAGCGTGGGCGAGCTGGGCGCGCCGTTTCGCATGTCGTTTGCGGGCGCATCCAAGCACGTCAAGGCGCTGGAGCGCGCCGGGCTGGTTTCCCGCACCGTGCAGGGCCGCGCGCACGTCTGCCGGCTGGAGCCGGCGGCGCTCGCATCGGCCAACGCATGGCTGCGCTACTACGAAGGCTTCTGGAACAACCATCTGGACGCGCTGGAGAAGGAACTGCGGCGCGAAGCATCCCGCGGCAAGTGAAGTCCCCTTTCTTTTTCAAGGAGCAAGCCATGGCCAAGAGCCACCTCGGAACCCTGATCGAACCCGGTACCCTGCGCATGGAGCGCACCCTGCCCGCCCCCGTCGAGCGCGTGTGGGCCTATTTCGTCGACCCCGGCAAGCGCGCCGCCTGGCTGGCCGGCGGCACCATGGCCGAGGAGCCCGGCAGCGTGTTCGAGCTGCGCTTCGACCACACCCGGCTTTCCGGCGAAGTGGCCCCCGAGCGCTTCGCCGCCTGCCGCAGCCCCATCCTCCAGAAATCGCGGATCGTCGAATTCGAACCGCTGAAGCGCCTGACCATCAGCTGGGGCAGCGAAAGCGCCACCGCCTCCGAGGTCAGCTTCGAATTCACGCAAGAGGGCGACACCACCCGCCTCGTGCTCACGCACCGCCGCCTGCCCGATCGCAAGGACACGCTCAGCGTCGCCAGCGGCTGGCATGCCCACCTCGACGTGCTCGACGACGTGCTGCACGGCCGCAAGCCGCGGGGCTTCTGGACCCAGCACGCGGCGCTCGAGAAGGCCTACGACGAACGCCTGCCGGGCTGAGCGGCCCCCTTCCGGAGTCGGATGGCGACTACAGGCAAGCGAGCGCGCTTGCGTTAAGGTGCGGAGCATCCGCCGACTCCGAAGCACCCCATGGCCACCACCCCCTCCCCCGTACCGGTCCGCAAGCATTTCTCGATGATCCGCGGCTTTCACCTGGCCGATGCATTCACGCTCGGCAACGCGGCATGCGGGGTGGGTGCGGTGTTCCTTTCGATGGCCTTCATGGCGAGCCAGTCGCTCGCGCAATTCCTCTGGGCCGCCGCGCTCGCGCCGGCGGCCTTCGTGTTCGACGTGTTCGACGGGCGCATCGCGCGCTGGCGGCAAACGCATTCGGCGCTGGGGCGCGAACTCGATTCGCTGGCCGACGTGATCTCCTTTGGCGTGGCGCCGGCCGCGCTCGGCTTTGCCGCGGGCCTGGACGGCGGCTGGGATTGCGTGCTGCTGATCTATTTCGTGTGCTGCGGCGTGAGCCGGCTCGCGCGCTACAACGTCACGGCCGAGGCGCTGTCCGCGGGCGCCGACAAGGTCAAGTACTTCGAAGGCACGCCCATCCCGACCAGCGTGGTGCTGGTGGGCGTGCTGGCCTGGGCCGCCTGGCAGGGGCGCATCGGCGACGGGGTGTGGGGCGGCGCCTGGATGCTCGGCCCCTGGCAGCTGCATCCGCTCGCGCTGCTCTTCGCGCTCTCGGGCACGCTGATGATCAGCAAGACGCTGCGCATTCCCAAGTTTTGACCGTCCGCTCATTCACATCCCATCCCATGTCGAAGGCACCCTTCCCCCACGGCGCGGCCCCCGGCCTCGACCAGCTGGTGCGCATTGCCGCCGGGCAGCCGCTGTCACCGGCCTGCGACCATTTCTACTTCCTGCGCCACGGCCAGACCGGCCGCAATGCGCAGCGCATCTTCCAGGCCGTGGACGAGCCGCTGAGCGAGCTCGGCCTGCAGCAGGCTGCACGCGCCGCCCAGCTGCTGGCTGGCGAGCCGATCCGCACCATCGTCTGCAGCGACGCCCGCCGCGCGCACGACACGGCGCATGCCGTGGCCACCGTGCTGCGCCTCGTGCCCACGCCGCAGGCAGCCTTGCGCGAGCGCAACTTCGGCGCGCTCATCGGCACCTCGTCGGCCGAGATCGACTGGGCCTGCGAGCCCGAAGGCGGCGAAACGCTGGCGCAGTTCGTGGCCCGCAAGCGGCTCGCGCTGAACGCCGCGCTCGCGCAGCCTGCGCCGGTGCTGGTGGTGGCGCACGGGGGCACGCTCTATGCGCTGGCGGCGCTGATCGGCCTGCCGATCGACCTGGCCCTGCTCGGCAATGCGCAGCCATTGCGTTTTTCGCGCAGCGGCCCCACATGGACCGTGACGCCGCTGCTGCGGCATGCCGACGGCGGCTCGAGCCTGGCCTGAAGCGGCCGGCAGGCGTACCGTTCGGCATCCACACCACCGAAAAGCATGGAATTCAAGGACTACTACAGCGCCCTGGGCATCGACCGCACCGCGTCCGAGGACGACGTGCGCAAGGCCTACCGCAAGCTCGCGCGCAAGTACCACCCCGACGTCAGCAAGGAGCCCGACGCCGAGAAGCGCATGCGCGACATCAACGAAGCCAACGACGTGCTGCGCGACAAGGAAAAGCGCGCCGCCTACGACGCGCTGGCCGACCGCGTGGCGCGCGGCGGCCACCCGCAGGGCGACTTCCAGCCGCCGCCGGACTGGGACACGGGCTTCGAGTTCCACCGCGGCCCCAACCAGGGCCCGGCCGACCATGCCGACTTCAGCGAGTTCTTTTCGTCGCTGTTCGGCGAGGCCGAGCGCCGCGGCGCCGCAAGGCGCAACTACCGCGCGCGCGGCGAAGACCACCACGCGGCGATCGAGATCGCGCTCGAGGACGCGCTCAACGGCGCCGAGCGCGAGATCACGCTGCGCGCACAGGAGCTCGATGCAGAGGGCCGGCCCGTCTTCAAGACGCGCACGCTCAGCGTCAAGATCCCGCCGGGCGTGCATCCGGGGCAGTTCATCCGGCTCGCCGGCCAGGGCATGCCGGGCCATGGCGGCGAACCCGCGGGCGACCTGTACCTGGAGGTGCGCATCGCGCCGCACCGGCTCTACCGCGTCGAGGAACGCGACCTCTACATGACGCTGCCCGTCACGCCGACCGAGGCCGCGCTCGGTGCGCAGGTCCAGGTGCCCGTGCCTACCGGCGGCGTGGTCGAGGTGACCGTGCCGCGCAACGCGCGCAGCGGCCTCAAGCTGCGGCTCAAGGGCCGCGGGCTGGCCGGCAAGCAGCCTGGCGACCTGTACCTGCTGCTCGACATCGCCCTGCCCCCGGCCGACAGCGAGGCCGCGCGCAAGGCCTACGAGCAGCTGGCGCAGGCATCCGCTTCGTTCAACCCACGCCAGCATCTGGGAGTGTGAGCATGGCGACCGTTTCCGTGACAACCACAGCCATCAGCGCGTCGCAGCCGCTCGCGGCCAACGAGCTGGCCCATGCCTGCGGCGCCGACACCGAATGGGTGGTGCAGCTCGTCGAGGTGGGCATCGTGCAGATCGCCGCGGCAGAGGCGCCGCCCGAGCACTGGCGGTTCTCGAGCACCGACCTGCAATGCGCGCTCGAGGCGCGCCGCCTGGAGCGCGACTTTGGCGTGGGCCTCGATGCCGCTGCGCTGATC
Organism: Variovorax paradoxus NBRC 15149; assembly: GCF_001591365.1. Taxonomy (GTDB): domain Bacteria; phylum Pseudomonadota; class Gammaproteobacteria; order Burkholderiales; family Burkholderiaceae_C; genus Variovorax; species Variovorax paradoxus. The sequence continues at coordinate 312,265 of NZ_BCUT01000007.1, read as the reverse complement.
CTCGATCTGCAGCACGAGGTGCGGCGGCTCAAGGCCGTGATCCGGGCGCACGGGCTTCGCTAGCGGCCGCCGGGCAAGCGCCGCAGATCAGCCCGGTTTGCCGCGCGTTGTCTTCTTCTGGCCTTCGGCGCGCGGCGCGTTCGCGGCGGCCGCCGGGCCGGTGCTGGCGTTCAGCTGATCGACCCACAGCAAGGTGTCGACGTACGACATGAACCGGTTGAGGTATTCGGGCGACAGCTCATGCATCAGCATGAGCGACCGGTGCACCAGGTGGTGCGAGTTGAGCGGGCCCGCGTTCTCCGGCACCTTGGCCAGCGACTGCGTCAGCCGCCGGTCGGCACTGAGCCGCGACCAGGTGCGCCTGAAGTAGCGCAGCGTCTTGAGCTCGGGGGTGGCGGGTGCGGCTTCGTCGGCCGCCGCGCCGTCATCGCCTTGCAGCGGCGCCTGCCGTGCCATGTGCTCGACGAGTTCCGCGAGCGGACCGCGGGGAAGCTGGGCCGCCTGTTTCGCGTTGGCATCTGAATTGGCCGAAGCACCGTCAACGCACCGGGCCTCTTCGATCTTCTCGCGATACGCCGCCAGCAGCGCGGCCAGCCGCTCGTCGAGAATGCGTCGCGCATCGCCTTCATGGGCGGCCGCGCGCTTCGCAAGCGCCTCGATGAAGCGAAAGCGCACAGGATCCCGGCGATGGCCGCCCTGTGCGCGCCAGGCGTCGAGCACCGCCGCCGGGTCCATGCGACTGCCGCTATTCACGGGACTTGGTGCCGGCGCCGGCCTGCCGCGGCGTGGGCGCCATCTCGACGCGCCGGTTCTTCGCGCGCCCTTCGGCGTCGGCATTGGATGCCACCGCCTGCTCGGAACCGAAGGCCGCGGCAAACACCGACGACGACGGAACGCCCTCCTCGATCAGGGCCCGCGTCACCGTCAAGGCGCGCTGGGCCGAGAGCTCCCAGTTGTCGGCGAACGGCCGGTTGCCGTCCTTCGACTGCCGCATCTGCCGGTCGTCGGTGAAGCCGCTCACCATCAGCACCTCGTCGCGCGCGCGCAGGTAGCTGGCCACGGGCGCAGCCAGGCTCTTGAGCACCTGCCGGCCCTCGGGCTGCAGGTCGGCCGAGTTGAAGGCAAACAGCACGCTGCCGCTGATGCCGATGCGCCCGTTGTTCAGCGTGACGCGGCCCGCCGCGAGCGGCCCGGCCAGCGCCTGCTCGAGCGCCTCGCGGCGCTGCGTCTCGGCCTGGCGCTGCTGCACCTCGGCCTGCAGCCTGGCGGCCAGGTCCAGCTGCATGCCGAGCGCGCCCACGAGGATCAGCACGAAGGCCCCGACCAGCCCCGACATCAGGTCGCCGAAGACCGCCCACACCGGCACGCTCGGCTCCAGGCCGGCGTCGAGATCGTCGCGCATCACGCTTCGCTGCCCACGGCGGCCTGCCGGCTCGCGATCTGCTGCAGGTCTTCGACGATCTGCTTCTGCGACATGATGCTCAGGTCGATGACTTCCCTCGCCTGCGCCACGTAGTAGGCCAGCTGCTCGTCGCTGCGCGCGATCGATTTGCCCAGCGCACCCTCGACGCGCTGCAGATGGGCCACCAGCTTGTCGTTCGATTCGCTGAACAGCTGCACGGCAAAGCCGAAGGCCTCGCCAAGGCTTGCCACTTCGACGGCACTGCCGGTGATCTGCGCGGCGACCGCGGCCATCTTGCCGGTTTCCTCGTCGATCTTCTCGGTGAAGCGGCTTCCCACGCGGTCCAGCACGTCCGCCGATGCACCCACCAGCGCATCGACCGCCGAGCGCTGCTCGGTGGAGGCGTGGTTCACCGCATCGAGCAGGGTTCCCAGCGTTTCCATGATGCGGCTGCGTTCTTCCAGCATCGCGTTGTCGCGCGCCATGCTGTCGGACAGTTTCTGGCGCAGCTCGGCCACCACTTCGGCCGCCACCCGCGGCGCTTCCGATGCGGCCTGCAGCAGCCGCGCGATCTCGCCGACCGTGTTCTTCGCATGCGCCTCGGCCTGGGTCGACATGTCGCGCGCGGTCTGCGCGAGCGCATCGAAGAGCTGCTGCTGCTGGCTTGCCGTGTGCGCGCCCGCCTGCTGCCACTCCTGCTGCAGCGATGCGGACACCGTGGCCAGCTCCTCTGTCCAGGCCGACAGCCGCTGATCGTCGCGCGCTGCGATGTCGGCCTGCAGCGTGGCATGCGCCTCTTGCACGGTGCGCAGCAGCGAGGCCGAGTGCTGCTCGAAGCCGGCCGCCGCCGCCGCGAGCGACTGCTGCGCCTCCTGCGACAGCTTTTCGCTGACGCGCTGGTGCTGCGCGAGCGCGCTGCCCCAGGTGTCCGACACGCTACCTGCGGTGCTTTCCAGCCGGGCCGAGACGCCTTCCACCAGCGAGGCCGAGCGCTGCTCGAAGGTTTCGGCAAAGCGGTCATGCGAGGCGCGCAGGTCGCTCGACAGCGCCTCGGAGGTGCGCTGGTGATCGGCGAGCGCAGCCTGCCAGGTGCCCGCCACGCTGGCGGTGGTGGCCTCGAAGCGGCTCGAGAGGCCATCGAGCTGCTGCTGCACGGTGCGCGCTACGGTGTCGTGCAGCGAGGCCGTCTCGCGCGCGATGCCCGCCATGGTGGCCTCGACCACCGGCTGGATCGTCGCGCCGGCGATGCGCGCGCTTTCGCTCAGGCTCTGCTTGAGCGACTGGTCGACCGAGGACGCCAGCCCGGCATACACGGCCTCGGCCTTGGTGTGGAACTGCGCCTGCCCGGCGGCAAGGCGCTCGTTCAGGGCCTGGCTCTGCCGCTCCATCGCCGCCATCATGGCCTGCAGCTGGTCGACCAGCCGCGGCATCTGGTGGGCCTGCTGCTCGAGCAGCTGGAACGAGGCCTCGCGCTGGTGCGCCAGCGAATAGGCGCGCAGCGTGGTGGCGATCTTGCTGTCGAGCATCTGCCCGGCCTGCAGCCGCTCGCGCCGGCACAGTGCCGAGGCCAGCCCCAGCATCGCGGAGGCGGCCACGCCGGCCACCGAAGTGCCGAACGCCAGCCCCAGGCCCTTCACGGGCGCCGACAGCGAGGCGCGGATGGCCGGCAGGTCCGTCGCGCTTTCCAGCGCCATGCCGGTGCCGTTCAGCGTGACCACCATGCCAAGGAAGGTGCCCAGCATGCCCAGCAGCACCAGCAGTCCGGCCAGGTAGGGCGTGAGCGCCGGGCCCGGCAGGCCGACGCGCTCGCCCTCGATGCGAAGGCGCACCGCGTTGCGCAGCGTGGGATGCAGCCGGTCGAGCCACGCGCCCAGGCTCGCGGGCGGGTCGGAAAGAGCCGCCACGGCATGCGACAAGGTGGCGGTGGCCTGCTGGAAGCGGTGCAGTTCCAGCGCCCCCATCAGGTAGAACGCGCCGACCAGCATCGTGACGGCGAGCGCCAGCGTGTGCGAGCCGACGTATCCGGCGCCGACCCAGCAGACGACGGCCAGGCCCGCGGCAAAAACAGCGTAGTGGAGGAATCTATTCATGGCACTCTGGTGGCCTCATGCGAAGGGCTTCGAGCAGCCCTTCGATCGGTTGGAATCGGAAATCGAGTTCGGCGAGCAGCACGTTCTTCATGTCCTTGCGGAACACATGCAGCCACTCGCCGGCCTCTGCCTCGCCCTCGGGTTCGCCCATCGTCTCCGGGCTGGCCTGGCGCAAGCGCGTGAAATGCTTTTCGAGCAGCGCGGGCACGGCCGCGAGCAGGCTGTGCTCGCGCGCCGCCAGCACCTGCTCCATCACCACGTCCACGGCCGCAAGCCGGGCCATGGCCGGCGACCTGGCCGCCAGCAGCGCCCGCAAGCGGCCGCGCAACGGGCCGATGCCCGCTTCCATGGCCTGTTGCAGCGCGAGATGGCGGCGGCGAAACGGCGTGAAGTCGACGGCTGCCGCGACAGCGCCGTCCTCGGCCACGGCCTTGGCCAATGCGGCTCGCGCACGGACGCATTCGCGCTCCTCGGCGCTCGCGGAAGCCCGCGCGCGCGAAGGCGCTGCGGCCGCCACGGCGCCGTCCAGCGCGGCCGACAGCGAAATGGCGTCGGTCCAGCCGAACCATTGGCTCAATCGATCCGCGGTGGCCTGCCGGGGTTCGCGAACGTCGGCATCGGTCAGCCGAGAGAGCAAGCGAACAAGCGCCGAGCCGTTGAAAACTGTGCGCTGTGAAACTTGCGCCATACCCGCCAGAACGAAAAACCTGGCAGTCTACACCGGCGGCTCCCCTCGGCCTTCCCCCTCCAGAGCCGCTGCCGGAAGGGAAAGTTCAAGCAAACGTTCCAATCGGTAACCAGGCGTTCCGCCGAGTTCAGCCCGCCGCTTCCGCGGGCCAGCCCGAGCGCGCCGCGCGTTCGAGCGCAGAACGCACCACCCGCCGGTGGAACGGCGCGATCAGCCGGATGTAGTTGCGGCCGAAGAGGTTGTGGCAGTGCACCACCGTGACGGCCGTGAGCGAATCTCCCGCCACGGAGCGCATCACCGAAACGCGGAAATCCAGGTGCCGGTCGTCCTCGCCCAGCACCACCTCGTTGGCATGCGTTTCGTAGATGCGAAAGATGCCGATGCGCGGCGCACCGTCCGGCGTGCCGGCGCGCAGCGCACTGGCCGTCTTGATGCCGAAGCCGCCGACCAAGCGGTCGCGCAGCGCCAACAGTGCGCTGACCCAAGGCGCGGGACGCTCGAACGCAAAGCGCGCAAGCGCCATCACATCGCGGGTGGCGCCCGGCGGCAGGTCGATGGCAAAGGCGTCGGCCAGGAAGGCGCCGCGATAGAGGCCGGCCACGCGCGCGGCCAAGGGCAGCGTCTCGCGGCGGGACTTGTGCAATCGATGGTTGCTTGTCATTGGAAGATCTCGAAGACATCGCCGTTGGTCGGCGTCGCCTGCTCGTGATAGATGTCGTAGAGATACTGCGACAGCTCGGCGCGAGAAACGTCGGATGGAATTGCCAGCTGGATCCTGCGGCGCTTGCCATCGGGCCCCATCAAGTAGCCGTGCCAGCGGTCGTCGGCTCTTTCAATGGCCATGACCTGGCCGAACACATTGAACAGGTGGCGCTCGCCACTCATGGGTATTCACGCTGGACCGCGTGCGAGAAGACCAGCGGGTCGGCCGCGAGCGAAGCCGGAAGAAAGGTGGGCCGCAGATTGACGGCCGCCAGCTGCGCGATCGGAAACCAGCGGAATTCCAGCTCCAGGTGGCTCTCGATGCCCCGGTAGCTTCGCGCCTTGTCGAGATGGGGCGAATCCTCGGGCAGCGAGACAAGAAAATAGAAACCGATCTCGTGGTTGCGCCGGCCCGCCAGGTCAAAGAAATTCTCGGCCACATGAAGCAGCCGGCCGCATTCGACTTCTTCGCCAAGCTCCTCCCTCATCTCGCGCACGATGGTGGCCGAGGCCTCTTCGCCGACTTCGACCCTGCCGCCTGGCAAGGCCCAGTAATCGTCCCCTGGTGCCCGGTGAAGCAGCGCATGGCCCGCATGAAGAATGACCGCGGCGGCCCGCACCTGGAAGCGCTGGCCGTGGAGATGGACTGAGATCATGAGGGCTCGAGTATCGGTGGTTAAAGTCCGAACCACTCCCCGTAGAAGACGAACCCAACCCACCACCCGATGCCCTCCGAAACCAAGCCCCGCTGCACCTGGGCCCAGAGCGATCCGCTGCTGGCCTCCTACCACGACGCCGAATGGGGCGTGCCCGAGCGCGACAGCCGCGCGCTGTGGGAAAAGCTCATGCTCGACGGCTTCCAGGCGGGCCTGTCGTGGCTCACGATCCTGCGCAAGCGCGATGCCTTCCGTGCTTCATTCGAGGGCTTCGTGCCCGAAAAAGTGGCACGGTTCACTGCGGCCGACGTCGACCGGCTGATGCTGGACGCAGGCATCGTGCGCTCGCGCGCCAAGATCGAGGCCACCATCGGCAACGCCCGCGCCTACCTGGCGATGCAGGCCGCGGGCGAGGATTTTTCGGAATTCGTCTGGGGCATGGCCGGCGGCAAGCCCATCGTCAACAGGACCGGCGCGGTGCCGACGAAGACGCCGCTTTCGGAACAGATGTCGGCGGCCCTGAAGAAGCGCGGCTTCAAGTTCGTGGGGCCGGTGATCGTCTATGCATGGATGCAGGCCACCGGCATCGTCGACGACCACGCACCCGACTGCTTCTGCCACCACGCCGCGCCGCGGCAGCGCTGAAAACGCAAAAAGCCGGACGGCACCTGGGGCGCCGTCCGGCTTTTGTCTTGCAGAGAAAAGCGCGCGGCCGATGCCGCCGTCCCTTCTCTTGTGCCCGCCTTCTTACAGGCCGGCTTGGCGCGTGAAGCTGCGTGCTTGCGAGGGAACCACGCTGCCGGCGAAAGCTTCGCGGCGCAGGTTCTGGCCGGGCGCGTGGGCGGCGGCAACAGCTTCGCTGCGGACTGCGGCGCGGTCGGTCGAAGCAGCCAGCACGGGAGCCACGGTGGCCGAAGCGGCGTCGCTGTAGACATTGCCTTCGCGGGCAGCGGCGGCGGCTTGGGGAGCCACGTCGGCGCGGCTGTAGCCGGAGCTCAGGGGCTGCACGCCTTCGTAGGTTTCTGCATGGGCGCCGGCAGCGGCGAGCAGGGACAGAGCGGCGGCGGCGAGGATGTTCGAGGTCTTCATTTCAATTTCCTTCTTGATTGGGCTTTGGATGCCCTGAAGTTTGCATCAGGATGACAAGGGAAAACCCTAGTCAAACTGAATCGCAGTGTTCATGAAACTGAAACAATGACGGGGAACTTTTTGGCGTGAACGCCAAAGTGCACACTTCGCTTAAGAAATTCGTCCCAATCGGTGTGCTTTTTTCTCTGGCTCCGCCGGGCGGCGAGTATCGCGCAAGATGGCCCACGCATGTTGCATGCCAGCCACTGCGGGCTCAGGAACGCGGCCAGCCGCGCACCAGCGTCCGGATCGCCACGGCGCCGCTTCCCTTGACCTCGGCGCGGTAGCTGCCCACCAGCGCTTCGCGTTCGGCCGCGGCCTGCGCATCGTTGCGCCAGGCAAGCAAGGCGGCCACGTCCGCATCGGGGAGCGCCGCGAGCAGCGCCTGCGTGACCTGCCTCTCGAACTCGCGCGCCACCGTCAGCAGGTTGCGCGGCCGCGGCGAGGTGATGCCGCGCGACCACAGCGTGTCGACGGCCATGTCGAGCGTGCGGTCCGGCAGCGAGGTGAACTGCCCGGCGTTGCCGCGCGCCAGCTGCTTGGCGACCGAGCTCAGCAGCAGCTGGCTCGAAAAGTCGACTTCGCGCAGGTCGGCCACGGCCATGCGCTCGAGCAGTTCGGTGCGCGCGGGATCGGCCGGGCTGGCGCGTTCACGGTTGAAGAATTCCTGCTTGCCCGCGTCGTCCATGGCGGCGTAGTCGGCACGCAGCTTCGAGAACCGGGCCACCGCGGCCTGCACCTGCGCACCCGGCGCCGCACCGCCCTTGCCCGCAGCCGCCACTTCCTGCTGGATGGCGGCCACGGATGCGGCCACGTCGAAGGACCGCGCGGCGGCCGCGTCCAGCGCCTGGAGCGCCTTGCCGGCAATGGCCTGGTCAGGAGGCTCGAGCAGCTGGCGCGCATCGCGCGACACCGCCCCCGGCGCATAGGCCGCCTGGTAGCGGGCCTGCACGCCCTCGAATTGCAGCAGGGCCTGGGCACGGTCTTGCGCAGAGGCAATGGCTGAGGCGAACAACAGCGACAGCAGCAGAAGAAAAGGCGCGCGAAAGAAGCGCCGCGAAGCGACTGAAGAGGCAAGCATGGCGCCATTATTGGCGCCCGCCATGATTGCCCGTCTCTGCCTCAGGCCGCCGCCAACTCAGCGCGCAGCAGCTTCGCCGCCGCCACCATGTTCGACAGCGCGGCCTCGGTCTCCGGCCAGCCGCGGGTCTTCAGGCCGCAGTCGGGGTTGATCCACAGGTTCCCGGGCGGCACCACGCCGGCGGCCTTGCGCATCAGGCGCACGATCTCGCCCACCGAGGGCACGCGCGGCGAATGGATGTCGTACACGCCGGGGCCGATCTCGTTCGGGTAGCGGAAGCCGCCCGCGCTGTTCTCGCCACCGAAGCCTCGCAGCAGCTCCATGTCGGAGCGGCTGGTCTCGATGGTGATCACGTCGGCGTCCATGGCCGCGATCTCGGGCAGGATGTCGTTGAACTCCGAATAGCACATGTGGGTGTGGACCTGCGTCTGGTCGCACACGCCCGAGGCGCTGATGCGGAAGGCGCGCGTGGCCGACTTCAGGTAGGCCGGCCAGCCGGCGCGGCGCAGCGGCAGGCCTTCGCGGATGGCGGGCTCGTCGATCTGGATGATGCCGATGCCGGCCGCCTCGAGGTCCACCACCTCGTCGCGGATCGCCCAGGCGATCTGCTCGCAGGTGACGCTGCGCGGCTGATCGTCGCGCACGAAGGACCATTGCAGGATGGTGACGGGGCCCGTCAGCATGCCCTTCATCGGCAGTTGGGTGAGGCTCTGCGCATAGGCGGTCCACTCGACCGTCATCGGCGCGGGGCGCGCCACGTCGCCGAAGATCACCGGCGGCTTCACGCAGCGCGAGCCGTACGACTGCACCCAGCCGTTGGCGGTGAAGGCAAAGCCGTCGAGCTGCTCGCCGAAGTACTCGACCATGTCGTTGCGCTCGGCCTCGCCATGCACCAGCACGTCGATGCCCAGTTCTTCCTGCTTGCGCACGGCCAGCGCGATCTCGGCTCGCATCTTCTCGCGGTAGCCCGCGGCATCGAGCTCGCCGCGCTTGAAGGCGGCGCGCGCGGCGCGGATCTCCGGGGTCTGCGGAAACGAGCCGATGGTGGTGGTGGGCAGCGCAGGCAATGCGAAGCGCGCGCGCTGCACCCGCTGCCGCTGGCCGAAGGAGGATGCGCGCTGGTCGTCGCCGGCCACGCTGCGCGCGAGCCGCAGCGCCACGTCCGCGCGATGCACGCGCGGGCTGCTGCGCCTTGCGGCCACTGCGGCGCGTGTGGCTTCGAGCTCTTCTGCCACCGAGTCTTCGCTGCCATCGAGCACGGCGCGCAGCACGCGCAGTTCGCCGAGCTTTTCGACGGCAAAGGCGAGCCAAGACCTGAGTTCCGCATCGAGCTTTTTTTCCGCGGCCAGGCTGAACGGCACGTGCAGCAGCGAGCACGATGGTGCGATCCAGAGCTCGCCGCGCCGCTTGTCGACCACCGGGCGCAGCGTGGCGAGCGCGGCGTCCAGGTCGGTGCGCCAGATGTTGCGGCCGTCGACGATGCCGATCGACAGCACCTTGTGCGTGGCGAGCCAGTCGGCCACGCCGGTCAGCTCCTGCGGCGCGCGCACGGCGTCCACGTGCAGGCCGGCCACCGGCAGCTGGCAGGCCAGGCGCAGGTTGTCGGAGAGCGGCGAGAAGTAGGTGGCCAGCAGCAGCTTGGACGCGCTGCGCGCCAGCTGCCAGTAGGCGCGCTCGAAGGCGTTGCGCCAGGCATCGGGCAGGTCGAGCCCGAGGATGGGTTCGTCGATCTGCACCCACTCCACGCCTTGCTGCTTGAGCCGGTTCAGCACCTGCTCGTACACCGGCAGCAGCGCATCGAGCAGCGAGAGGCGGTCGAAGCCCGCCTCTTTCTCCTTGCCGAGGTACAGGAAGCTCAGCGGCCCAAGCAGCACGGCCTTGACCGCATGGCCGGCCTGCTGCGCCTCGGCCACCTCGTCGAAGAGCCGCGTCGACGCCAGCTTGAACTGCGTGGCCGCGGTGAACTCGGGCACGAGGTAGTGGTAGTTGGTGTCGAACCACTTGGTCATCTCCAGCGCGAAGGTGCCTTCGCTGCCGTGGTCGCAGCCGGCATCGTGCACATGGCCAGCCTGGTCTTCCACGCCGCGCGCCATCTTGAAATAGCGCGACAGCTCGGGCTCGTCGCCCTTGAAGCCGAAGCGCGCCGGCTCGCAGCCGAAGAGCTGGATGTGGTTGGCCACGTGGTCGTAGCAGGCGAAGTCGCCCACCGTCACGTAGTCGAGTCCGGCGTCGCGCTGGGCCTGCCAGTGGCGCGCGCGCAGCTGGCCGCCAACTTCTTCCAGCGCAGCGTGGTCGATCTCGCCGCGCCAGTGCTTTTCGAGGGCGAACTTGAGTTCCCGGTGCGCGCCCATGCGCGGAAAGCCGAGGATGTGGGTACGGGTGGTCATTGCAGGTATTCCGGTCGCTGGATCTTGGGAACCGGCAATGGTCGGGCTTTGGGGCCTATGATTCAAACGAAACATTTTGCCCATTCACTTGAAAATAATTCATGTTGCAGTCGATCCTCGAGATACGCCACCTGCGCACGCTCGTTGCGCTGCGCGACACCGGCAGCCTGGTGCGCGCGGCGCAATTGCTGAACCTCACGCAGTCGGCGCTGTCGCACCAGATCAAGCTGCTCGAAGACCGCTATGGCGCGCAGCTCTTCGAGCGCAAGTCGGTGCCGCCGCAGTTCAGCACCACGGGGCTGCGCCTGTTGCATCTGGCCGATGCCGCGCTGCCGCTGGTGGAGGAAGCCGAGCGCGACGTGGCGCGGCTGGCGCTGGGCCGCAGCGGGCAGCTGCGCATCGTGGTCGAGTGCCACACCTGCTTCGACTGGCTGATGCCGGCCATGGATGCCTTCCGCCAGCGCTGGCCCGAGATCGAGCTGGACATCGTCTCGGGCTTTCATCCCGACCCGATCGCGCTGGTGATGCAGAACCGCGCCGAGGTGGCGATCGTCTCCGAGCAGGACCCCGACGAAACCGTGGACTACCACGCGCTGTTCCGCTTCGAGATCGTCGCGCTGCTCGCCAACGACCATGCGCTGACAGCCAAGCCGCATCTCACGGCGCGCCACTTTGCCGACCAGACGCTCATCACCTACCCCGTGCCCGACGAGATGCTGGACATCGTGCGCCAGGTGCTGGCACCGGCCGGCGTGGCGCCCGCGCACCGGCGCACGACCGAACTCACGGTGGCGATGCTGCAGCTGGTGGCCAGCGGGCGCGGCGTGGCCACGCTGCCGTTGTGGGCGGTGCAGAACTACCTGGACCGCGGCTATGTCACGGCGCGGCGCGTGGGCGCCCGGGGCCTCACGGGGCGGCTGTACATGGCCTGCACGCAGGGCACGTCCGGGCAGCCGTGGCTCGCGGACTTCGTGCGCATCACGCGCGAGAGCTGCTTCAAGAGCCTGCCCGGGATCGAGCTGCTTTGACAGGCGTCTTCCTGGGCGGCCTGGCAGCTTTTCTGCTGGACTCGGCAGCGATCCATTCGCGGAAGGCCGCGACCTTCGGCCTGTGGCGGCTGTCTTCGGGGTGCACGAGGTAGTAGGCAAAGTCTTCGAGCCACGCGGCTTCCGACAGCTGGACCAGCCGGCCTTCGGCCACCTCGTCCGCCACCAGCGCCGCCGGCAGCAAGCCCGCGCCCTGCCCCGCAAGCACCGCCTTCAGCAGCAGGCCCGAATCATCGAAGGACGGGCCGCGTGCCGGCTTTGCATCGTCGAGGCCCTGCGCCTCGAACCACAGCCGCCACGCCTTGCGCTCGGCATCGTTCACGCGCGGCCAGCGCGTGAGATCGGCCGGCGATGCAGGCATGCCGAGCTGCCTGACCAGGGCCGGCGTTGCAACCGGAACGATCTCCACCGTGAGCACGCGCTGGCTGATCAAGCCGGGATAGCGGCCGAGCCCATGGCGGATCGCCACGTCCACGCCGTCGCGCGAAAAATCGGCGAGCGCGGTGCTGCTCACCACCTGCAGGTCGATGTCCGGATGCGCATCGTGAAAGCTCTTCAGCCGTGGCACCAGCCAGGCCGACGCGAAGAACGGCGTGGTGCTCACCGTGAGGATGCCGGTTTCCGCGGGCGCGGCGATGCGGCGCGTGGCATCGCTGATCTGCCGGAAGGCATGGCGCACCGGCGGCAGGTAGGCCTGGCCCGCATCGGTCAGGAAGATGCCGCGGTTCGCGCGGCGAAAGAGCGCAATGCCCAGGTGCAACTCCAGCGACTTGATCAGCTGGCTCACGGCGCCGGCGGTCACGCACAGCTCGTCGGCCGCGTTCTTCACCGAGAGATGGCGGGCTGTCGCCTCGAAGGCGCGCAGCGCGTTGAGCGGCGGGAGCCGGTGGTCCATGGTTTAGCTGATCTGATCCGATCGCTTCAGAAAATCTGGTTTGCGAGGCTGTCCGGGAAGGAGGAGCATTCACTCTCCCGCGCCGGAGACCATTCTCCAGCCATTAGATATTCTGAGCAAACCCGGAGACCCGCCCTTGACCTCCTTCTCCTCCCATCCGCCGCCCCGCACACGCCTCTTCCGCGGCTGGTTCGTGGTGGCCGGTGCCTTCGCCGTCACGCTCGTGGGCTTTGGCAGTGCCTACACCTTCAGCGCCTTCCTCGAATCGCTGCAGCGCGACTTCGGTGCCTCGCGCGGCTCGGCGTCGCTGGTGTTCTCGCTCGCGGGCTTTCTCTACTTCGGGCTCGGCGTGGTCAGCGGCCCGCTCGCGGACCGGTGGGGTGCGCGGCGGCTGGCGGTCGCGGGCATGGTGCTGGTGGGCCTGGGCCTGGCGGCCGCGGGACAGGCGCGCAGCCTGGCCGAGGCCTGCCTGGCCTACGGCCTGGGCGTCGGGCTCGGCGTCGGCGCCTCCTATGTGCCGGTGCTGGGCGCAGTGCAGCGCTGGTTCGTCAGGCGGCGCGGATTCGCCTCGGGGCTGGCGGTGAGCGGCATCGGCGTGGGCACGCTGGCGATGCCGCCGCTGGCGTCGCTCCTCATCGAGGCGCTGGGATGGCGCCACGCCTACCTGGCGCTGGGCGTTCTGGCCGTGGTGGTGGGCGCCGGCATGGCGCTGCTGATCGAGGACGATCCGCGCCATCGCGGGCTCGCGCCCGACGGCGATCCACTGCAGCCGCAGGCGTCGTCGGCCGTGCCCGCAGGCTCCACGGTGCGGGACGCGATCAGCTCGCGCCGCTTCGCCGGCCTTTATGCGGCCTGCCTGATCAGCTCGTTCGGGCTGTTCGTTCCCTTCGTCCACCTGGTGCCCTACGCGCTCGACCACGGCCTGCCGGCCGGCTCGGCCGTGCTGCTGCTCGGCGCCATCGGCATCGGCAGCACCGCGGGGCGATTTTTCCTTGGCGGACTGGCCGACCGGCTCGGGCGGCAGTTGGCTCTGCCGCTGATGTCGGCCGGCATGGCGCTTTCGCTGGTGGTGTGGGCGGTGTCCAGCGGGTTCTGGGGGCTGGCCGCATTCGCGTTTGCCTACGGCGTGTTCTACGGCGGCTTCGTCGCGCTGCTGCCCGCGCTGGTCATGGACTACTTCGGCGGCCGCAGCATCGGCGCGATCCTGGGCGTGCTGTACACCAGCGTGGCCTTCGGCACCCTGGTCGGGCCGAGCGCGGCGGGCTTTGCGTTCGACCTCAGCCGCAGCTACCTGCTGCCGATCCTCGCCGGCATCGGCGCCAATCTGCTCGCGGCCGGCGTGCTGCTGGCCATGTCGAGGACGCGTGCGGCGTCAAAACCGGGCGCGCGGGGTACAGTCGGGAATGAACCCACACACGCCCAGCGCTCCTAAGCCGCCCGAAACGGCTCCCGCCGAAGTCACGGAGACGCAGGCGTTCACGCGCGCATGGGCCGTGTTCCTGTTGCTGTTCGTGGGCGTGCTGGGCCTTCTGTGGGCCAGCGACGCCCTGTTCGGCTAGAAGCCCGAAAGCTAGGTCGAAGCCTTCTGCAGCAGCTTCAGCACGCTCGAGAAATCGAGCGCGCCATGGCCCGCCAGGCTGTGCGCGGCATAGAGGCTGCGCGCCAGCCCGCCCAGCGGCGTGGCGGCGCGCACGGCGGTGGCGTTTTCCTGCGCCAGGCCCAGGTCCTTGAGCATCAGGTCGGTGCCGAAGCCGCCTGCGTAGTTCTTCGATGCGGGCGCGGTTTCCATCACGCCGGGCATCGGGTTGTACTTTTCGAGCGCCCAGTTGCCGCCCGAGCTGCGCCGCATGATCTCGGACAGCACCTTGGGATCGAGCCCGTTGGCCACGCCCAGCGCCAGCGCCTCCGAGGTGCCGATCATCAGGATGCCGAGCAGCATGTTGTTGCAGATCTTGGCGGTCTGGCCCGCGCCCACGCCGCCCGCGTGGAAGATGTTGGCGCCCATCTTCTCGAGCACGGGGCGCGCGCGTTCGAGGTCGTCGGCCTCGCCGCCGACCATGAAGGTCAGCGTGCCCGCAATCGCGCCGCCCGTGCCGCCGGAAACCGGCGCATCAATCATCGCGATGCCCTTGGCGGCGGCCGCATCGGCCACCTTGCGCGAGGTGGCGGCGGCGATGGTGCTGCTGTCGATCACGAGCGTGCCGGCACGGATGCTGTCGAGCAGGCCGGGCTTGCTGCCGCCGCTGCCGAGGAACAGGCCTTCCACGTGCGCACTGGCCGGCAGCATGCTGATGACCACGTCGGCATCGGTCACCGATTCAGCGGCCGATGCGGCAATGGCCAGGCCTTCGGCCGCGTATTTCTTGCAGGCCTCGTCCGACAGGTCGAAGGCCTTGACCGCAAAGCCCGCCTTGCGCAGGTTCAGGGCCATGGGTCCGCCCATGTGGCCGAGGCCGATGAATGCGATTTTCATTTGATGTTGTCTCCGTTGTATTCGTGAAAGAGGCTCAGGCCAGCGCAGCCAGCTCCGCGGGCATCTGGCCGCGCGGGCGCAGGTGGTCCTCGATGAAGGCGGGCGTGATCTCTTCGATGGTGGCGGGGTTCCAGCGCGGATTGCGGTCCTTGTCGATCAGTACCGCGCGGATGCCCTCGGCAAAGTCCTTGTGCGCGCAGAAGCCGAGCGAGGCCCAGTATTCGAGCCGGAACACCTCGGCCAGCGACATGCGGTGCACGCGCTGCCAGAGCTCGAAGCTCAGCGCGGCCGAGCTGGGTGCGCCCTTGGCGAAGGTCTTGGCGGCGGACTGCAGCCAGGCATCGTCGCTCTGCAGGCTGCGCAGGCGCTTGGCGATGTCGAGCAGATCGTCGCCGGCCATCAGCGCGTTGATGGTGTCGTAGTGTTCGCGCACCTTCGAGGGCGGCATCTCGGCGCCCTCGCCCGCGCGCGCGAGGATGCGCGAGAGCTCGGCGCGGTCGGCCTTTTGCTCGCCGCGCCATGGCGCGGCGGCAATCGCTTCGAGCACCTGGCCCTTGCGTTCGTGCGGCACCAGCACGTCGGCCAGGCCGCAGAAGATGGCGTCGGCCGCATTGAGGTTGGCGGCCGTAAGCGCCAGGAACAGGCCCGTGCGGCCTGGCGTGCGGCGCAGGAACCAACTGCCGCCCACGTCGGGGTACAGGCCGATGCTGATCTCGGGCATGGCAATGCGGCTCTGCGCCGTGACCACGCGGTGCGAACAGCCCGACATGAGCCCCACGCCGCCGCCCATCACGATGCCGTGGCCCCAGCAGAGAAAGGGCTTGGGAAAGGTGTGGATCAGGTAGTCGAGCTCGTACTCCTCGCGGAAGAAGTCTTCGGCGTAGGTGTTGCGCGCGGGGCCGCATTCGAGCAGCGTCTGGTACAGCTGGCGCAGGTCGCCGCCGGCGCAGAAGGCCTTTTCGCCGGCCGCCTGCAGCAGCACGCCGACGATGCCGTCGTCCTTCGCCCATTCGCGCAGCTTGGGCGTGAGCAGGCGCACCATGTCCACCGACAGCGCGTTGAGCGAGGCGGGTGCGTTGAGCGTGGCGGTGGCAAAGCGCTTGCCGCCGGCGGTCTTGATTTCGTCGAAGAGAACTACGGAGTCGGTCATTGTCTTGAGAGGTTCTGGGTGCGGGGCCTCAGCGGATATCGCTGTCCCCTTCCAGCAATTTTCGCGCAACGATCACGCGCATGATCTCGTTGGTGCCTTCGAGGATCTGGTGAACGCGGGTATCGCGCACCAGCCGCTCGAGCGGGAATTCGCTCAGGTAGCCATAGCCACCGTGCAATTGCAGCGCGTCGTTGCAGACGTTGAATCCCGCATCGGTCGCGAAGCGTTTGGCCATCGCGCAGTAGGTGCTGGCATCGGCATGGCCCGCATCGAGCTTGCTTGCCGCGAGCCGCACCATCTGCCGCGCCGCAACCAGTTCCGTCGCCATGTCGGCCAGCTTGAACTGCAGCGCCTGGAAGCTCGCTATCGGCTTGCCGAACTGCTGGCGTTCATGCAGGTAGCGGCGCGCCGCATCGAGCGCGCCCTGCGCCGCGCCCACCGAGCAGGTCGCGATGTTGATGCGGCCGCCATCGAGCCCCTTCATCGCGATGCGAAAGCCCTCGCCTTCCTTGCCCAGCAGGTTTTCGGCCGGCACGCGCACGTTGTCGAAGCTGATGGTGCGCGTGGGCTGGCTGTTCCAGCCCATCTTGTGCTCCTTCTTGCCATAGCTCACGCCCGGTGCATCGGCCGGCACCGCGAAGGCAGAGATGCCGCCCGCGCCGCCGCCGCCCGTGCGCGCCATGAGCACCAGCACGTCGGTCGACCCGGCGCCCGAGATGAAGGCCTTGCCGCCATTGATGACGTACTCGGCGCCCTGCAGTTCGGCGCGCGTCTTGAGCGAGCCCGCGTCAGACCCGGCGCCCGGCTCGGTGAGGCAATAGGAAGCCAGCTTGCGCCCGCTCGTGAGGTCTTCGCCCCATTGCGCGGCCACCGCGTCGGTCGCCCAGGTGCCGAGCATCCAGGTCGCCATGTTGTGGATCGTGATGAAGGCCGTGGTCGAAGGGTCGACCGCCGCCATCTCCTCGAACACCAGCGCCGAGTCGAGCCGCGGCAGGCCGAGGCCGCCGATCCGCTCGGGCGCATAGAGCCCGCAGAAGCCCAGCTCGCCGGCCTTGGCGATGGCCTCCTTCGGGAAGATGGCCTCCGCGTCCCACCGTGCCGCATGCGGCGCGAACTCGGCCTGTGCAAAATCGCGCGCGGTCTGCGCAAAGGCGTTCTGCTCTTCGGACAATTCGAAATTCATTGTTCGCGCCCCTTCCAGCGATCCAGTTCGGCAGTCCGTTGCCGGGTCGACTTCTCCAGACATGAATTGAACACCAGCGGCCAGATGGAGCCGCCTTCGTTCGCTTTCGAGGCCCGCTTGCAAGAGGGGTCGCGGCCCTTGAGCCAGGTGCGCTGCTCGGTGCGCAGCGCGACGCGCATCTGCGGCGAGAGCGTCTTCATCACCTCGCCATAGTGGATGTTGAGCGCGGCGTCGGCGGCGCGAAAGTCGCGCACCGCGCAGGCGGTCATCTGCTGCTGGTTGCCGTCGGGCCTGCAGTCCAGCGGGTTGGCATCATCGGCCGCATGCGCGCCGGCGGCGAGCAGCAGCACGGCCGATGACGCGACAGCGCGGAACGCGCGGCTCACTTGAGGCTGATCGTGGTGTTGACGCCGTGCGAGACAGTGCTGTCGTCGAACCAGCGTGCCGTCACGGTCTTGGTCTGCGTGTAGAACATGATGACCTGCTTGCCGTACGGCCCCAGGTCGCCGAGCTTGGACGCGCGCGAACCGGTGAACGAGAACATCGGCACCGGCACCGGGATCGGCACGTTGATGCCGACCTGGCCCACGTCGATGTCTTCCTGGAAGCGGCGCGCCGCGGCGCCCGACTGCGTGAAGATGGCCGTGCCGTTGCCGTTCGGATTGCTGTTGATCAGCTCGATCGCCTCGTCGATGTTCTCGGCGTCAGCCACGCACAGCACCGGGCCGAACACTTCCTGGTCATAGATCGTCATGCCGGGCTTCACGCCGGTGAAGATCGTCGGGCCGACGAAGTTGCCCTTCTCGTAGCCGGGTACCGTCGGCTTGCGGCCGTCGAGCACCAGCTTGGCGCCGTCGGCTTCACCGCGTTCGATGAGGCTGTTCACGCGGTCGAAGGCGGCGCACGACACCAGCGGCCCCACGTCCACGCCCTTTTCAGTACCGGCGCCGATCTTCAGCGTCCTGGCCTTGGCGATCAGTTCGGGCACCCAGTTGCGCGCCTCGCCCACCAGCACCGCCACCGACACCGCCATGCAGCGCTGGCCGGCCGCGCCGAAGCTTGCGCCTGCCAGTGCATTGAGCGTCTGCTCCTTGTTGGCGTCGGGCATCACGATGGCGTGGTTCTTCGCGCCCATCATGCATTGCACGCGCTTGCCGGCCAGCGTGGCGCGGTTGTAGACGTGCGTGCCGACCTTGGTCGAGCCGACGAAGCTGATCGCCTTGATGTCCTTGTGGTCGCAGATGCCGTTGACCACCGCTTCGCCGCCATGCACCACGTTGAGCACGCCGGGCGGAATGCCGGCTTCGAGCGCGAGCTCACACAGGCGCATCGTGACCATCGGGTCTTGCTCCGAGGGCTTGAGCACGAAGGTGTTGCCGGTGACGATGGCCATCGGGAACATCCACAGCGGGATCATGGCCGGGAAGTTGAACGGCGTGATGCCGGCGCACACGCCCAGCGGCTGCAGCAGCGTGTAGGTGTCGACGCCGTTGGCCACGTTGTTGGCCAGTTCGCCGAGCTGCAGGTTGCCGATGTTCGATGCGTGCTCGACCACTTCGAGGCCGCGGAACACGTCGCCCTCGGCATCGGGCAGCGTCTTGCCCTGCTCGGCCGTGAGGATGGCGGCCAGCTCGCCCATGTTCTCGCGGATGAGCTGCTGGTACTTCAGGAAGATGCGGGCGCGCGCGCCGAGGGGCGTCTTGCGCCAGGTCTTGAAGGCGTCCTTGGCGGAGGCCACGGCGGCGTCGAGTTCGGCCTGCGTGGCAAACGGCACGCGGGCCAGCACTTCCTGCGTGGCCGGATTGACGATGTCGCGCCATTCGGTGGTCTTGGATTCGACGAACTTGCCGCCGATCAACAGCTTGACGGTGGCGACCTGGGTCTTGGGGGTGGTGGTGGCGTCCATGGGGTTTTGTCTCCTGTGAATACGGGGCCTGCATGGCAGGTTCAGCACGCATCCTAGCTTTGCAGATTTGCCATGACAATAGACAAATATGCGCTATCGCTTTGCAAAAATGCAGAGCCAACCCAAGGGAACGCGAGCACATGGACTGGGACAACCTTCGCTACTTTCTGGAGCTGGCCCGCTCGGGCACGCTGATGAGCGCCGCGCGCCGGCTCGAGGTGGACCACACCACGGTGGCGCGGCGCATCCAGGCGCTCGAAAAGGAAGTGGGCGCGCCGCTTTTCTCGCGCGAGTCGGGCGGCCACCGGCTCACCGAGGCGGGCCGCAAGCTGCAGCCGCAGGTCGAGGCCATGGAAAGCGCGTTCCAGGCGGTGGAAAGCACCGCGCCGGCCTCGCAGGAGGGCTTGTCGGGGCTGATCCGCATCGGCGCCACCGAGGGCTTCGGCACCGTCGTGCTGGCGCCGCAGTTGGCGCTTTTCGCGCAGCAGCATCCCAAGCTCACCATCGACCTGCTCGCGATGCCGCGGCTGGTGCACCTGTCGCGGCGCGAGGCCGACATCGTGATCTCGCTCGAACGCCCGGCGCGCGGGCCGGTGGTCGTGAGCAAGCTCACCGACTACACGCTCAGGCTCTATGCATCGAAGAAGTACCTGGCCGCGCACAAGCCCATCAAGGCGCGCGAAGACCTGCGCGGCCACACCTTCATCAGCTACGTGGACGACCTGCTCTTCAGCAAGGAGCTGCAGTACCTGGACGAGCTGCACCGCCCCGATGCCTTTGCGCTGCGCAGCACCAGCGTGCTCGCGCAGCACCGCGCGGTGGCGGCGGGCGCGGGCATCGCGGTGCTGCCGGCCTTCATCGCGGAGAACGACGGCGCGCTCAAGCCCGTGCTGCCGGGGCAGGCGAATTTCACGCGCACGTTCTGGATGTCGATGCCCGCGGAAACCAAGCACCTGGTGCGCATGCAGGCGGTGTGGGAGTTCCTGCGCGAGACGGTGCAGGCACAGCGGCAGCTGCTGCTGCCCGCGCCCGCATGACGCCGAAGGCTCAGCGCCGCGGCGGAGCCAGGTCCGGAAAGTTCAGCGCCACGAACTCGATCACGAACTCCTGCGGGTCCGCGCGCAGCTGCTGCTCTTCTGCACGGTCGAGGTAGCTGCGCCAGAACTGCCGGATCTGGTCCTGTACGTCGTCGGCAAAGCCCATCTGGGTGCCGACCATTTCCTGCCAGGTGCCGCTCGCACTGAAGGTCTGGGCGAGCGTGGGCTCCAGCGCCTCGAGCTTGGCGCGCTTGGCGTCGTCGAGCTGGTCGATGGCGTCCAGCACCAGGCAATCCACCAGCCGCAGCAACGGCCTTCCTTCGTATCTGTTCGTCGTCTGCATGCGCCAAGTTTCTCACTGCCCGGGGCCGCCGGGCCAGGCCGGCGCATGGCTGCCCGGCGGCATCGACGGGCGCGGCCATGCGGCCGGCGTGCGCGACAGCTGCGCGCTGTGGCGCAGCGCGGCCAGCTCGCCGAAGCCCGAGGCCGAGGTCTCCAGATAGGGCTTCAGGTCGGGCCTGGCGATCGACAGCCCGCCGGGCACGCGGCCGAGCCCGCGCAGCCATCGGCCGGTCTGCGCCAGCGACACCTGCACATGCCAGCTGCCGCCTTCCTGCTGCTGCCGCCAGAGCGCCGCGGCGGCGCCGAAGGCGATCAGGTAGCCCGTGGCCTCGTCGAGGATCTGCATCGGCAGCGGCCTGGGCTTGCCGTCGCCGGCTGCTTCGCCTTCGGCATGGTTGAAGCCCATGGCGGTCTGCACCAGCGAATCGAATCCGCGGCGCTGCGCCCACGGGCCCTGCGTGCCATAGGCCGTGAGCGACACGCACACGATGCCGGGCGCGAGCCGCGCGAGTTCCGCCGGCCCGAAGCCCAGCGCCGCGATGCCGCCGGGGCGGTAGCCCTGCACGAAGACATGGGCCTCGGCGCCGAGCTGCCGCAGCGTGGCGCGGCCCGCCTCGGTGCGCAGGTCCACATGCGCCGACAGCTTGCCGCGGCTGGTTTCGGCGATGGATTCGATGTTCGGCAGGTGCGGTGAATTGACGAGCATCACGTCGGCGCCATAGGCCGCCAGCGCGCGGCCTCCCACGGGGCCCGCGAGGATGCGCGTCAGGTCGAGCGCGCGTACGCCGGTGAGCGGCCGCTGGTCTTCACGCAGCGGCGGCAGCGCGCGCGGCGGCGCGTCGCCGATGCGTTCGATGGTGAAGAGCGGCTGCGCTGCGATCGCCTGGCCTTGCGGCATGGCATCCCATTCGTCGAAGCGGCGCAGTGCAGTCGCCACCAGGCCTTGCGCGGCGGCCGCGTCTTCGAAATCGAGCGCGCGCCAGGTGGCCATCACCGCCTCCGCATCGGCACGCGTGGCGGCGGCCGGGTCCAGCTTCATCAGCCGCAGCGCACCCTCCCTGTGATGCGCGAAGTTCGCGTGGATGCGCACCCAGCCGTCGGCGCAGCGGTACAGCCCGGAGAAGCTGTCCCATGGATCGGGCACGCGCCCGTCGAGGCTGAACCAGCCGGTGCAGTCGAGCGCCGCATGTTGCATGTCGACGGCCACTTGCTGGCGCGCGGCGCCGCGCAGATGCCCGAGCTCGCAGGCCGCGAGCGCCGCCGCCGCGATGGTGCTCTGCGCAGCCGCGCCCACCGCGAAGGACGAGGGCAGCACCGGGTCTTCGCCCGTGAGCCGCACATGCTGCAGGGCCTCGGGCGGCAGGCCCGCCTGCTGCCAGATGCCGCTCAGGATTTCGCTCGCATTCATTTCATCTCTCCAGAACGTCCAAAGCAAAAAGGCAGGGCCCGCTCTCGCGGCCCTGCCCTTCGTCGTCGTTGCGTCGGCGCCTTACTGGATCAGCTTGGCGCCGGTCTTGGCCTGCAGCGCGTCGAAGCTCACGCCCGGCGCGAGCTCGACCACCTTGAGGCCCTCGGGCACCACGTCCATCACGGCCAGGTCGGTGATGATGCGGTCGACCACGCCCACGCCGGTCAGCGGCAGCGTGCACTTCTCGAGGATCTTCAGGTCCTCGGTGCCGTCCTTCTTCTTCGCGACGTGCTCCATCAGCACGATCACGCGCTTCACGCCGGCCACCAGGTCCATGGCGCCGCCCATGCCCTTGACCATCTTGCCGGGGATCATCCAGTTGGCGAGGTCGCCCTTCACGCTGACCTGCATCGCGCCGAGGATCGACAGGTTGATCTTGCCGCCGCGGATCATCGCGAAGCTGTCATGGCTGCCGAAGATGGCCGAGCCGGGGATGGTGGTCACGGTCTGCTTGCCGGCGTTGATCAGGTCGGCGTCGACCTGGTCTTCGGTCGGGAACGGGCCAATGCCGAGCATGCCGTTCTCGCTTTGCAGCCACACTTCCTTGTCGCCGACGAAGTTGGCCACCAGCGTGGGAATGCCGATGCCCAGGTTCACGTAGAAGCCGTCTTCGAGTTCTTGCGCCGCACGCGCGGCCATTTGGTCTTGGGTCCAGGGCATCTCAGGCTCCTTTGTTGTTCTTGACGGGGGCAGGCACTTCGCTGCCGGCGGCGGCCTGCGCGATGGCAGCCTGCGCTTCGACCTTGGCGGCGGCCGCATCGGCCGGCGCGGCTGCGCTCACGGTGCGCTTCTCGATGCGCTTCTCGGGCTTGGCATTGAGCACGATGCGGTGCACGTAGATGCCCGGCAGGTGGATGTCGTCGGGGGCCAGCTCGCCCACCTCGACGATCTTCTCGACCTCGACGATGCAGATCTTGCCGGCCATGGCGGCGGCGGGGTTGAAGTTGCGCGCCGTGAGGCGGAAGCGCAGGTTGCCCGACTTGTCGGCCACGTCGGCCTTGACCAGCGCCACGTCGGGCACCAGCGAGCGTTCCATCACGTAGGTTTCGCCGTCGAACTCGCGCAGCTCCTTGCCCTCGGCCACTTGCGTGCCGACGCCGGTCTTGGTGAAGAAGGCCGGAATGCCCGCGCCGCCCGCGCGCAGCTTCTCGGCCAGCGTGCCCTGGGGCGTGAATTCGAGCTGCAGTTCGCCCGCGAGGTACTGGCGCTCGAACTCCTTGTTCTCGCCCACATAGGACGCGATCATCTTCTTGATCTGGCGCGTCTCGAGCAGCTTGCCGAGGCCGAAGCCGTCGACGCCCGCGTTGTTGGAGATGCAGGTGAGGTCCTTGGCGCCGGAGTCGCGCAGCGCGTCGATCAGCGCCTCGGGAATGCCGCACAGGCCGAAGCCGCCGACCGCGAGCGTCTGCCCGTCGGCCACGACCCCCTTGAGTGCCGCGTCTGCGGAGGGATAAATCTTGTTCACTCGGGCTCCTTGATGGATGGTGGAGAGTTGGCGAAAGCTTTGAAGAGCCTTGAACGATACTACGTAGTCGCATACGTAGTATTTCGTAATGGTGACCCCCGATGCCCGAGATCGATTACCGGCTGGCTTTTGAACAGGCACCCGTCGGCATGGTGGTGTCGAGCAACCGCACCATCGTGGCCTGCAACGAGCGGGTGTGCGAGATTTTCGGCGCAACGCCCAGTGCCTTGGTCGGGCATTCATTCAGCATCCTGTACCCGAGCGTGGCCGAGTTCGAGCGCATCGGCAAGCGCATGGAACCGTTCCTGAACGCCAGCGGCCGCTACGCCGACAACCGCATGATGAAGCGCCTGGGCGGCCTGCACGGCGCCATTGCCGGCGAGACCTTCTGGTGCCATGTCACCGGCCACGCCATGAACCGCGCCGCGCCGCACGAGGCCGGCATCTGGACCTTCGAGGACCTGGGCTCGCGCCGCGCCGTGAAGGCCGAGCTCACGCCGCGCGAGCGGGAGGTGGCCGCGCAGGTGATGCGCGGGCTCACGTCCAAGGAGATCGGCAAGGCGCTCGGCATCAGCCACCGCACGGTGGAACTGCACCGCGCGCGGCTGATGCGCAAGTACGCGGCGGCGACCACGGCGGAGCTGGTGCAGAAGCTCATCGCGGGCTGATCGTTGCAAAAACGGAAACGCGGTGTCTTCGGAAGCCCCGTGCCGCTGCCCCTGCAGAGGTCTATCTTCAAGGCCATGCGAACAGATCGTTCGCGTTCATTCAGGAGCAGATGCCATGTCCACAGCCCTTCATTCCGAAAAGAACCTCCTTCAGCAAACCAGGCTGTCGGTGGCGCAGGCCCACGCCATCGCCACGCACCGGCTGCCGGTGACGCTGACCCTCGCGGCAATCATCCTGTCGATGCTCGGCGTCAAGCCCTGAGTACCGCAGGAGGCATCGGCCGGCTCAGTCCGGCTTGATGTCCGCCGCCTTGATCACCTTCGCCCAGGCTGCCAGTTCCTGGTCGACGAACTTGCCCAGGGCCGCCGGGTCCATGTAGGTGGCGAAGGCGCCCTGCTCGTCCACCTTCTTGCGGAACGGCTCGCTCTCGACGATCTTCCTGATCTCGGCGCTGAGCTTGTTGACAACGTCGGGCGGCGTCCTGGCCGGTGCGAACACCGCGAACCACGATTCCACCTCGTAGCCCGGCAGACCCGCCTCGGCCGAGGTCGGCACATCGGGCATCGACGGATGGCGCTTGCTGCCCGTGTAGGCGAGCGCCTTGATGCGCCCACCCGCGAAATGGCCGATGACCGAGGGCGGCGTGGTGATGAACATGTCGACGTTGCCCGCGATCAGGTCGTTGATGGCCGGACCCGAGCCCTTGTAGGGCACGTGCGTCATGGGCTGCTTGGCCTGGCGCGACAGCAGCTCACCCGCGATGTGCTGGATCGAGCCGTTGCCCGACGAGGCGTAGAACAGGCCGCCCTCTTTCTTCTTCTTGCCGTACTCGATCAGCTCCTTCATCGAGTTCACGGGCAGCTTGCCGCTCACCGCGACCACGTGCGGCGCGCGCATCACCAGCGCCACCGGCACGAAGTCCTTGGTCGGGCTCCACTTGATCTGCGGAAAGAGCGCGGGGTTGCCGACGTGATAGCCCGAGTACTGCATCAGCAGCGTGTAGCCGTCGGGCGCGGCGCGCGCCACGGCTTCGGTGCCGATGTTGCCGCTGGCGCCGGGCCTGTTGTCGACCACGATGGGCTGGCCCAGCGCGCGCTGCAGCGGGTCGGCCACCATGCGCGCCATGATGTCGGTGGACCCGGCGGGCGCGGTGGGCACGATGAAGGTGATCGGTTTCGAGGGCCAGGTGTCGGCGCTGGCCGCGGCGGCCGCCAGCGCAAAGCCTGCGGCGATCAGAAGGCGATGGGTGGGTTTCATGGTTTTGTCTCCGGTGTTTTAGGGTTGCATTCGAAGCCGGCGTGTCAGGGCGCCAGCTCGGATATCTCGATGAGATTCAGGTCGGGGTCGCGCACGTAGACCGATCGGATGCGCGAAGTGGCGCCGGTCCGCATCACCGGGCCTTCGAGGATCGGCACGCCCTTGTCTTTGAGCCGTGCGATCACTTCTTCCAGCGGCACGCTCGCGATGAAGCACAGGTCCAGCGAGCCCGGCGTCGGCAGCTGCGCCTTGGGCTCGAATTCATGGCCCTTCACATGCAGGTTGATCTTCTGGTTGCCGAAGCGAAAGGCCTTGCGGTTGGCGCCAAAGGTCTCCAGCGCCATGCCCATCACGTCGACGTAGAAGCGGGTGCAGGCCCCCTCGTCGGAAGTGGTGAGCACCAGGTGGTCCAGATGGTCGATCATGGGTTCAGCTCCTTGGCTCGGCGCGCATGCGCACGCGCCGCGATGTCGTTGAAATCCGCCGGCGGCGCATGCCGCGTGAGCCGGTGGCCGGCGCGCGGCACCTGGCTCGGCAAGTCGTGCTGCACCAGCGCTTCGAGTTCCGAGGCGGCATCGATCAGGCCGCCCAGATCCATGCCGGTGTCGTAGCCCATGCATTGCAGCATGTGCACCACGTCCTCGGTGGCGACGTTGCCGGTGGCACCGGGCGCATACGGGCAGCCGCCGATGCCGCCCAGCGACATGTCGAGCCGCTCGATGCCCGCCTCCACCGCGGCCACCGTGTTCGCGAGCCCCATGCCACGCGTGTTGTGGAAGTGCGCTGTCCATTGCAGGCCGGGGTGCCTTGCCATCACGGCTTCGCAGACGGCCTGCACCTGCGTGGGAAAAGCCATGCCCGTGGTGTCGCACAGCGTGACGCCCTGCACCTGCAGCACCGCGAAGCGGTCGATCCATTCCAGCACGCCGGCCAACGGCACCTCGCCTTCCATCGGGCAACCGAACACGCAGGAGAGCGACACGTTCACCGGCACGCCCGCCTGCCTGGCCAGCGCGATGACCTCGGCCAGCTGCGCGAACGACTGCTCGCGCGTCATGCGCAGGTTGCTGAGGTTGTGGGTCTCGCTCACCGACATGACGACGTTGAATTCGCCGATGCGGCTTTCCAGCGCGCGCTCGGCACCGCGCAGGTTCGGCACCAGCGCGGTGTAGACCACGCCCGGCCGGCGCGCGATGCGCTGCATCACTTCCTCGCCGTCGCGCAGCGCCGGGATCGCCTTGGCGGAGGTGAACGAGGTCACCTCGATCTTGGCGTAGCCCAGCGTGCCGAGCCGGTCGATGAGCGCGATCTTGTCGTCGGTCGGAATGAAGCGGCTCTCCATCTGGAAGCCGTCGCGCGTGGCCACTTCGTTGATGAAGAGCCGCTTGCCCTTGCCTTCTTTCATACGGCCTCGCTTTCTTCGGTACGGCGCGCCGGCCAGCCCAACCCCTGCAGGTCGGCGGTGTGTTCGCCGAGCCGCGGCGCGGGGTGCGCAATGCGGCCCGGCGTGGCGCTGAGCTTGGGCACCACGCCGGGCACCTTGAGCATCTCGCCATTGGCGGTGGCCGCCTCGACGATCATCTGGCGCGCCAGGTACTGCGGATCGGTGGCGATGTCGGCCACCGTGTAGATGCGCCCGACCGGCACGCCGGCCGCATCGAGCACCGCCAGCACCTCGTCGCGGCTGCGCTGCAGCGTCCAGGCCTCGATGGCGGCGTCGATCTCTTCCACGCGCTGCACGCGGCCGTCGTTGTGCACGAGCTGCGGATCGTTCTCCAGGTCCGCGCGGCCGATGGCGCGCATCAGCCGGCGGAAGATGCTGTCGCCGTTGCCCGCCACCAGCACGTAGTGGCCGTCGCTGCACTTGTAGGCATTGGTCGGCGCAATGCCCGGCAAGGCGCTGCCGGCGCGCTCGCGCACCGCGCCGAACGCGTCGTATTCGGGCAGCAGGCTTTCCATCACGTTGAAGACCGATTCGTAGAGCGCCACGTCGATGAACTGCCCTTCTCCGCCATGGGCCGTGCGGTGGTGCAGCGCCGTGAGCACGCCGATCACGCCGTGCAGCGCCGCCAGCGTGTCGCCCAGCGAAACGCCCACGCGCACGGGCACCCGGCCCGGCTCGCCGCTCAGGTAGCGCAGCCCGCCCATCGATTCGCCGAGCACGCCGAAGCCCGGCTTGTCGCGGTACGGGCCGGTCTGCCCGTAGCCCGAGATGCGCAGCATGATGAGCCGCGGATTGAGCGCATGCAGCTGCTCCCAGCCCAGGCCCCAGCCTTCGAGCGTACCGGGCTTGAAGTTCTCGATCAGCACGTCGGCCTCCAGCGCCAGCGCGCGCACCGCCTGCTGGCCTTCGGCGCTGCGCAGGTCCAGGCACACCGATCGCTTGTTGCGCGACTGCACCTCCCACCACACCGAAGTGCCCTCGCGCAGCAGCCGCCACTTGCGCAGCGGATCGCCGACGCCGGCCGGCTCGACCTTGATCACGTCCGCGCCGAACTCGGCGAGCGTCTTGCCGGCGAACGGGCCGGCGATGAGCTGGCCGAGTTCCAGCACCTTGAGGCCTTCGAGTGCGTTCATCTTGTCTCCTGATTGGTTGCCCCAACTCTAGAAAAGGATCGCAGCGAACGGAATTGCTTTGACGGCAGCAGCCCTTCGCAAAATGCGAAGGCTTTCTAGAATGCGAGCATGGCCAGCCCCATCAACCCCGCCCGCGTCGACTTCGTCACGCTGCGCCTGTTCTGCGCCGTGGCCCAGTCGGGCAGCATCACCAAGGGCGCCGAGGCCTGCCACCTGGCGCTCTCGGCCGCCAGCCGGCGGCTGTCGGACTTCGAGGCCGCCACCGGATCGAAGCTGCTGGAGCGCAGCTCGCAAGGCATCGCGCTGACCCCGGCCGGCCACGTGGCCATGCAGCATGCGATGCGGCTGTTCCAGGGCTTCGAGCAGTTCAGCAACGAGCTCGGCGACTATTCGAGCGGAGTGCGCGGCCATGTGCGGCTGTGGGCCAACATGTCGGCGCTCACCGAGTTCCTGCCGGCCACGCTGGCCGCCTTCCTCGGCCGGCATCCGGACATCCGCGTCGAAGTGGAGGAGCAGCTGAGCGGCGACATCGTGCGCGCGCTGGTCGACGGCCTGGCCGACGTGGGCGTGTTCGCCGAGAACACGCCGGCCTACGGGCTCGACGTGGCGCCGTTCCAGACCGACGAGCTGGTGGTGCTGTGCGCCCGGCAGCATCCGCTCGCGCGCACGCGCCGGACCGATTTCAAGACCTGCCTCGCGCACGAGTTCGTGGGGCTGAACCGCAGCAGCTCGCTGCTAGAGCTCACCTCGCGCGCGGCCGAGCAGGCTGGCATTCCGATGCGCCTGCGCGTGCAGGTGCGCAGCTTCGATGCGATGTGCCACATGATCGCGGCCAACCTCGGCATCGGCGTGGTGCCGCTCGCAGCCTGCAAGGCGCAGGTGAGCGCGCTCGGCCTCAAGGTGGTGCGGCTCAGGGATGCCTGGGCCGTGCGCCGCCTGCTGATGGCCACCAAGACCGGCGAGACCTTGTCGCCGGCGGCGCAGCTGCTGGTGGGGCAGCTGATGGCGTCGTCGACTTGAAATCTGAAAGCGAGGCCGGAAGCCCGCCGGCCATCAGGCCTCGGGCAGCGGGAACCCCGCCTTCAGCGTCTCGCGCAGATGGCTCACGAACAGGTTGACCGCACGCGGAATGTGCAGCGAATAAGGCCGTATGGCGTAGATCTGGTCGGCGAAGGCGCCCGTGGGCTGCCAGTCGGGCAGCACCTCGACCAGCTTGCCCGCCTGCAGGCCCGACTGCGCGCTGAAGTCGGGCAGGAGCGCAATGCCGAGCCCCGCCTGGGCCGCGTCGCGCAGTGCCTCGCTGTTGTTGGCCGCCAGCGGGCCGGCGATGGGCACGGTCACGCGCTCGGCATGGCGCGCGCGGCCGCCGCGCCGCTCGAAGGACCACACGTTGGTTTCCTGCCCGCGGGGATAGTGCAGGCAGTCGTGCTCGGTCAGCATGGGCGGCGCCAGCGGCGTTCCCTTGCGGCGCAGGTAGGCGCGGCTTGCGACCAGCACCGAGCGCGTGTCGCACAGCCGCCAGGCCACGTGCGTGTCGGGCGGCGAAGCCGCGTGCCGCACCGCGAGGTCGAAGCCCTCCGTCGCCAGCGAACTCAGCCGGTCGGAAAGCTCCATTTCGACGCGGATCGACGGATGCGCCAGCAGAAAGTCGGCGAGCCTGGGCAAGAGCTGCTGCCGGCCCAGCGCCACCGGTGCCGTGACGCGCACCAGGCCGCGCGGCTCGCCCGCATGGTCCTGCGCCTGCAGGAAGCTGTGGGCGATCTGCTCGAAGGGCTCGCGCGTCTGGTCGACCAGCTGCTGCCCGGCCTCGGTCAGCCGCATGCTGCGGGTGGTGCGGCGCACCAGCGTGACGCCCACGGCGCGCTCCAGCTCGGCGATGCGCTGGCTCATGGCGGCCTTGCTCACGCCGAGGCGCGCGGCGGCGGCGGTGTAGCTGCCCTGCTGGCCGAGCACGATCAGCCAGTGCAGGTGCATCCAGAGCGATTCGGCTTTTTGCAGATCCATGGTGGGATTGTTCACTATAGCGAACAAACAGTTCAACCCTGGCGCCTAGGCAGGGACCCTTCCCTTTCCTAGACTGGCGCAATCACTTGACCTGGGACTCTCGATGACCACACAGATCGCGCATTTCATCGGCGGCCAGCACGCCGCCGGCAGCTCCACCCGCACGCAGGACGTCACCAACCCCGCGACCGGCAAGGTCACGGGCAAGGTGGCGCTGGCCGTCCAGGCCGACGTCGATGCTGCGGTGGCCGCCGCGCAGGCCGCCTTTCCCAAGTGGTCCGACACGCCGCCGATCCGCCGCGCCCGCGTGATGTTCAAGTTTTTGGAGCTGCTCAACCTGCACAAGGACGAGCTTGCGCACATGATCACCGCCGAGCACGGCAAGGTGTTCACCGACGCGCAGGGCGAGGTCTCGCGCGGCATCGACATCGTCGAATTCGCCTGCGGCATCCCGCAATTGCTCAAGGGCGACTTCACCGACCAGGTCTCCACCGGCATCGACAACTGGACGCTGCGCCAGCCGCTCGGCGTGGTGGCTGGCATCACGCCCTTCAACTTCCCGGTGATGGTGCCGATGTGGATGTTCCCGGTGGCCATTGCCGCGGGCAACACCTTCATTCTCAAGCCGAGCCCGACCGACCCGACCCCGTCGCTGCGCATGGCCGAACTGCTGAAGGAAGCGGGCCTTCCCGACGGCGTGTTCAACGTGGTGCAGGGCGACAAGGTGGCGGTCGACGCGCTGCTCGAGCACCCCGACGTCAAGGCCGTGAGCTTCGTGGGCTCCACGCCCATTGCCAACTACATCTACGAAACCGGCGCTCGCAACGGCAAGCGCGTGCAGGCCCTTGGCGGCGCGAAGAACCACATGGTGGTGATGCCCGACGCCGACATCGACCAGACGGTGGACGCACTGATCGGCGCTGGCTACGGCTCGGCCGGCGAGCGCTGCATGGCGATCAGCGTGGCGGTGCTGGTGGGCGACGTGGCCGACAAGATCATTCCCAAGCTCATCGAGCGGACGAAGACGCTCAAGGTGCTCGACGGCGAGAACCTCGCGGCCGAGATGGGCCCGATCGTCACGCGCGCCGCGCATGAGCGCATCACCGGCTACATCGCCCAGGGCGAGAAGGAAGGCGCGAAGCTGCTGGTCGACGGCCGCCAGTTCGACGGCGGCCAGGCCGGCGAAGGCTGCGGCGACGGCTTCTGGATGGGCGGCACGCTGTTCGACCACGTCACGCCCGAGATGCGCATCTACAAGGAAGAGATCTTCGGCCCGGTGCTCTCCTGCGTGCGCGTGGCCAACTTCAAGGACGCGGTCGACCTGGTCAACGACCATGAATTCGGCAATGGCGTGAGCTGCTTCACGCGCGACGGCAACGTGGCGCGCGAGTTCAGCCGCCGCATCCAGGTGGGCATGGTCGGCATCAACGTGCCGATCCCGGTGCCGATGGCATGGCACGGCTTCGGCGGCTGGAAGCGTTCGCTGTTCGGCGACATGCATGCCTACGGCGAGGAAGGCGTGCGCTTCTACACCAAGCAGAAGTCGATCATGCAGCGCTGGCCCGAGAGCATTGGCAAGGGCGCCGAGTTCGTGATGCCCACCGCCAAGTAAAAGGTGTGACGGCCGGCACGGGGGCATGCCGGCCTGCCCCGGCTGACGAAAAGCTGACTTGCTCCGCGGCGCGGGAGCAGCCAGACTTGCGCATGACCCGGTGCCTGCGCCCATGACAGCAAGCAAGAGAGCCGCACGAAAACTTTCGGCCGTGCCGTCGACCTTGCGGATCCCGCTTGCCGCGCGCGCTTCCGGCGACGCGATGTTTCCGCAGATGGCCGTGCGGGACGCCTATGCCGCGTCGATCCTCGAGAAGATCCGCGACGAAGGCCATCCGCTGCCTGAGGACCGGGCCACCATCTACAGCATCCTGAGCCGCACGCAGCGCTTTCGCAGCCTCGCGCAGGAGTTCCTCAAGCAACACCCGGGCGGCCGCGTGGTGAACATGGGCTGCGGCCTGAGCCACTACTTCCAATGGCTGGACGACGGAAGGTCGCGCATGACGGATGCCGACCTGCCCGAGGTGATGGCGCTGCGCCGCGAGCTGATTCCCGAGACCCATCCGCGCCACGATGCGCGCGACCTCGACCTCACGTCGCCGCGCTGGTGGGACGAACTCGAGCTGCCGCGCACACGCCAGGCACAGCCGGTCTTCCTCTTCACCGAAGGCGTCCTGATGTACCTGCAGCCGCAGCAGGCGCAGGCCGTGCTCGCGACCTTCGGCGAGCGCGCGCCCGCGGGCTCGGTGCTGGCCTTCGATGCCGTCTGCTGGCTCGCCGTGGGCCGCGCCGCGCAACATCCCTCGCTGCGCGCCACCGGGGCGCAGTTTCATTGGGGGCTGCGCCGGGCCGCCGAACTGACGCAGCCCCATCCGCGCCTGCGCCTCGACGCCACCTACCGCGTGTTCGAAGGCATCGGCCTGGCCTACACCCTGTTCGCGCCGCTGGTGCTGATGCTGCTCGGCGTGCCGCTCTATGCGGTCTACGCGCTGGGCGTGGCCGACAGCGCTGATGACAGCGCCGATACATAAACGCACAAATTTCTCAGGTCCCGGCCTTGTCCGGCTCGCGCTGCGCAGCTTGGCTGACGCGCCAAACCCCGCGGCCGCGGCATGCTCCCTGCTCTTGTGCGTGGAAAATCCCCGGCGCCGGCTGCATTAGGATGGTTTCTCCGGCCGCATCGCCTTCCGTGCATCCTTTTTTTTCGTACTCCACACGACGTACTCCCAAGACCGCAACCCTCAAGAAACACATGCTTGATCGCCGATCCTTCCTTGCCGCAGGTGGTGCCGCCGCCGCACTCGCCGCCCTTGGACTGCCCGAAGAGGCACTGGCCGCCAACGGCCTGAAGCTGAGCCAGCCTTCGCCCTTCTCGTTCGACCGACTGGTGGCGCAGGCCAAGCGCCTGGCCGGGCAGCCCTATGCCGCCGCCACGCCGCTCGCACCCGAGGTGCTCGAGAAGATCGACTACGACGCGCACGGCAAGATCAAGTTCGACCCGGCCAACGCCCTCTTCCGCGACGGACCGGGCGCCTTTCCCGTCACCTTCTTCCACCTCGGCCGCTTCTTCCAGACACCGGTGCGCATGCACGTGCTCGAGAATTCCGATGGCGATGCCTTCGCGCGCGAGGTGCTCTACAGCCCTTCGTACTTCTCGATGCCGCCCGACAGCCCGGCGCGCGCGCTGCCGGCCGGCGCGGGCTTTGCGGGCTTTCGGCTGCAGGAAAGCCGCCTGGGCGACCAGGGCAAGCTCGACTGGCAGAAGAACGACTGGGTGGCTTTTCTGGGCGCCTCCTACTTCCGCGCGATCGGCGAGCTCTACCAGTACGGCTTGTCGGCGCGCGGCCTGGCGCTCGACGTGGCGGTGCCCGACAAGCCCGAGGAATTTCCTACCTTCACGCGCTTCTATTTCGAGACGCCGGCCGCGAACAACACCACTTCGATGACCGTCTACGCGCTGCTCGAAGGGCCGAGCGTCACGGGCGTGTTCAAGTTCGTGATGCAGCGCGGCAAGGCCGTGATCATGGACATCGACGCGCGCGTTTTCCTGCGCCGCGACGTCTCGCGACTGGGCCTGGTGCCGCTCACCTCGATGTACTGGTATTCGGAAACCATCAAGCCCACCGCCATCGACTGGCGCCCCGAGGTGCACGACTCCGACGGCCTGGCCATCTGGAACGGCGCGGGCGAGCGCATCTGGCGCCCGCTCAACAACCCGACGCAGACGCGCGCCTCGGCCTTTGCCGACACGCGGCCGCGCGGCTTCGGGCTGCTGCAGCGCGACCGCGCGTTCGACAACTACCAGGACGGCGTCAACTACGAGAAGCGCCCGAGCCTGTGGATCGAACCGCTGGGCGACTGGGGCGAAGGCTCGGTGCAGTTGATCGAGATCCCGACCGACGACGAGATCCACGACAACATCGTCGCCTTCTGGGTGCCCAAGGCCGACGCCAAGGCGGGCGCGAGCTACAGCCTGCAGTACCGGCTGCACTGGACCGACCAGGAGCCCTTTCCCTCGCCGCTCGCGCGCTGCGTGGCCACGCGCATCGGGCGCGGCGGGCAGCCGGGCCAGCCGCGCCCGCCGGGCGTGCGCAAGTTCATGGTGGAGTTCGTCGGGCAGCCGCTCACCACCGTGCCCTTCGGCGTCAAGCCCGAGCTGGTGCTGACGGCGCCGCGCGGCAAGTTCTCCTACGTCTTTGCCGAGGCCGTTCCCAACGGCGTGCCGGGCCACTGGCGCGCCCAGTTCGACTTCACGCCCGAAGGCAACGAGCCCATCGACATGCGGCTCTACCTGAAGACCGGCGACAAGACGCTGACCGAAACCTGGCTGTTCCAGTTCCAGCCAGGGTGAGTTCTCGAGATCTGCCGGTCAGCGCTTCTTGACGGAGACCAGCTCGACTTCGAAGTTGAGCGTGGCGTTCGGCGGAATCACGCCGCCCGCGCCGCGCGAACCGTAGGCAATCGATGGCGGGCAGGTCAGCTTGGCCTTGCCGCCGGGCTTCATCTTCTGCACGCCCTCGGTCCAGCAGGGGATCACGCCGTTGAGCGGAAACTCGGTCGGCTCGCCGCGGCTGTAGGAGCTGTCGAATTCCTTGCCGCTGTCGGGGAAGGTGCCGCGGTAGTGCACCTTGACCACGTCGGTGGCGGCGGGCGATGCGCCGGTGCCTTCCTTCAGCGACTGGTAGACCAGGCCGCTTGGCGTGGTGACCGGCGCCGATTGCGCCCAGGCGGCGGACACCGCGCACAGCGAGACCAGGGCGGCACAGAAGAGAGACAAGGAAGAAGAGGAAGACTTCACTGAACACCTCGGGAGATTGAAAAGCACGATTATGGCCAGCGATGGAACGGGCCTTGCTTTGCCGGATACGCACTGTCAACATCCGCAAAAAGAGGAAGCCCCATGCAGCCCACCGCAGTCACGCCGGTCGCAGCCACTGTTCCCACAGGCACCGGCCATCTGAAGAAGGTCCTCGGCCCCGTCCAGCTCTGGGGCATTGCCGTGGGCCTGGTCATCTCGGGCGAGTACTTTGGTTGGAGCTACGGCTGGAACACTGCCGGCACGCTCGGCTTCCTGGTGGCCACGGTGCTGGTGGCCACGATGTACACCACCTTCATCTTCAGCTTCACCGAGCTCTCCACCGCCATTCCGCATGCGGGCGGCCCGTTTGCCTACGCGCGGCGCGCCTTCGGGCCGACCGGCGGCTTCGTGGCGGGCTTTGCCACGCTGATCGAATTCGTCTTTGCGCCGCCGGCCATCGCGCTGGCCATCGGTGCCTATCTCAACGTGCAGTTCCCCGGCATCAACCCGAAGTGGTTCGCGCTGGGTGCGTACGTGATCTTCATCGCGCTCAACTGGATCGGCGTGGGCATTGCGGCGGCCTTCGAGCTGTTCGTGACGCTGCTGGCCATTGTCGAGCTGCTGGTGTTCATGGGCGTGGTCACGCCGGGCTGGACCATGGCCAACTTCGTCGCCAACGGCTGGGCCGGCGGCAGCGTGCTCAACGGCGCGGCCATCTCGGGCATCTTCGCGTCGATACCGTTCGCGATCTGGTTCTTCCTGGCCATCGAGGGCGCGGCCATGGCCGCGGAGGAAGCGCGCGATCCGCACCGCACCATTCCCATCGCCTACACCACGGGCATCGTCACGCTGGTGGTGCTGGCCTTCGGCGTGATGATCTTCGCGGGCGGCGTGGGCGACTGGCGCAAGCTCGCCAACATCAACGACCCGCTGCCGCAGGCCATGAAGGCGGTGGTGGGCGACAACAGCGGCTGGCTGCACATGCTGGTGTGGATCGGCCTCTTCGGGCTGATTGCCTCGTTCCACGGGATCATCATGGGCTACTCGCGCCAGATCTTCGCGCTGGCGCGCGCCGGCTACCTGCCGCGCTACTTCGCGGGCCTGAGCCCGCGCTTCGACACGCCGCACCGCGCGCTGCTGGCCGGCGGCGTGATCGGCGTGGTGGCCATCTTCAGCGACGAGTGGGTGCAGTTCGGCGGCCAGACGCTCACCGCCAACATCGTGACCATGGCCGTGCTCGGCGCCATCGTGATGTACCTGATCTCGATGGCCGCGCTGTTCAGGCTGCGCAGGAGCGAGCCCGGCCTGCTGCGCACCTACCGCGCGCCCTTCTATCCGGTGTTTCCGGCCATTGCGCTCGGGCTTGGCGTGGTCTGCCTGGGCGCCATGGTCTGGTTCAACTTCATGCTGACCGTGCTGTTCCTGGTGCTGATGGCAGCGGCCTACGGCTACTTCCTGCTGACCTCGGCGCAGCGCAAGGCGGCGGCGCCCGACGAGATGCTGTCTTCCCGCACCATCGCGTGAACAAGAAGAGAGAAAGATGCGCTATCGCACCACCATCGCCGGCCAGGTCTTCGCCTTCGACGACCTCAAGCAGGTCATGGCCGTGGCCAGCCCGGCGCGCTCGGGCGACTACCTCGCGGAGATCGGCGCGGCCACCGCGCAGCAGCGCATGGCGGCGCGCCACGTGCTGGCCGAGACGCCGCTCAAGCAGTTCCTGACCGAGGCGCTGATTCCCTACGAGAGCGACAACATCACGCGCCTCATCATCGACACCCATGACGCAGAGGCCTTTGCGCCGGTGTCGCACCTCACGGTCGGCGACTTCCGCAACTGGCTGCTCTCGGAGCAGGCCACCACCCAGGCGCTGACGGCGCTGGCACCGGGCCTCACGCCCGAGATGGTGGCCGCCGTGTCCAAGCTCATGCGCAACCAGGACCTGGTGTCGGTCGCCAGGAAGTGCAGCGTGGTCACGCGCTTTCGCGACACCATCGGCCTGCCCGGCCACCTGGCCGTGCGGCTGCAGCCCAACCATCCGACCGACGACCTGCGCGGCGTGGCGGCCTCCACGCTCGACGGCCTGCTCTACGGCGCGGGCGATGCGGTGATCGGCCTCAACCCGGTGTCCGACAGCATGCAGGTGCTCGGCCGCTTGCTGCACATGCTCGACGAGGTGATCCAGCGCTTCGAGATTCCGACCCAGAGCTGCGTGCTCACGCACGTGACCAACACGCTCAAGCTCGCGGAAGCCGGCGCGCCGGTGGACCTGGTGTTCCAGTCGATCGCGGGCACTGAAAAGGCGAACCTGTCCTTCGGCGTCACGCCCGAACTGCTGGCCGAGGCACACGCCGCGGCGCTGGCGCTGAACCGCGGCACGGTCGGCAACAACGTGATGTACTTCGAGACCGGCCAGGGCAGCGCGCTTTCGGCCAATGCCAACTTCGGCGTCGACCAGCAGACCTGCGAGGTGCGCGCCTATGCATTGGCGCAGCGCTACAAGCCGCTGCTCATCAACACGGTGGTCGGCTTCATCGGGCCCGAATATCTTTTCGACGGCAAGCAGATCATCCGCGCCGGGCTCGAAGACCATTGCTGCGGCAAGCTGCTGGGCCTGCCCATCGGCTGCGACATCTGCTACACCAACCATGCCGAGGCCGACCAGGACGACATGGACAACCTGCTCGTGCTGCTGGGCACCGCGGGCATCAACTTCATCATGGGCATTCCGGGCGCCGACGACGTGATGCTCAACTACCAGAGCACCTCGTTCCACGACGCGCTGTTCCTGCGCCAGACGCTGGGCCTGAAGCGCGCGCCCGAATTCGAGGCCTGGCTGCAGCGCATGCAGATCACCGATGCGGCGGGGCAACTCGCGCCGCCTTCGGCCAACCGCCTGTTGGCGGACATGAGCGGCCTGGCCGCCTTCGCGCCATGAGCAAGGACGCCGTCACGCCGAATCCCTGGGCGCAGTGGCGTTCGGCCACGCCCGCGCGCCTGGCGCTGGGCCGCGCCGGCGCCGGCATGCCGACCGACGAGACGCTGCGCTTCGGCTGGGCCCACGCGATGGCGCGCGATGCCATCCATGCGGCGCTCGACGTCGATGCACTCGAAGCCGCGCTGCAGCAACAGCATTGGCAAGTGATGCGGGCGCGCAGCCGCGCCGAAGACCGCACCACCTACCTGCGCCGCCCCGACCTCGGCCGGCAGCTCGACCCCGCGGATGCGCAGCGCCTGCGGGCCGCCGCAAAAGGCGATTGCGATGTGTGCCTCGTCATCGGCGACGGCCTCTCCTCGCTCGCGGTGGCGCGACATGCCGCGCCGCTGCTCGCCGCGCTGCGCGCGCAGCTGCCGCCCGAGACGCGCTTCTCTCCCGTGGTCATCGCCACCCAGGCGCGCGTGGCGCTGGCCGATGAGGTCGGCGAGCTGTTCGGCGCTGCGCTCTCGGTGATGCTGATCGGCGAGCGCCCGGGGCTCAGCTCGCCGGACAGCCTCGGCATCTACCTGACCCATTCGCCGAAGCGCGGCCGGCACGACGCCGAGCGAAACTGCATCTCGAACGTGCGCCCCGAAGGCCTGCCCTGCGAAGCCGCGGCGCTCAAGCTCGCATGGCTGATGCGCGAATCCCTTCGCCGGGGGCTGACCGGCGTCGGGCTCAAGGACGAGAGCGATCTTGCAGTGCTCGAGCCCGGCCGACCGGCACCGTCCTTGCCCGGCTGACCGCGGCTTTGCGGGAATCAAAAATAGTCAATACAATGGTTATTAAGCCGTTTAATAGCCATTTTATTGATGCCGAGAAGCAGCAACAGCCTTTCCGCCCTGCCCCAGCAGACCGCTGAGCCCTTGAGGAATCTCGGCCTGCGCCTTCGTGCGCACCGGGTGCATCGCGGCTGGACGATCGCGGAAATGGCCGAGCGCCTGCTGTGCTCGCCCACCACCCTGCGCTCGCTCGAATCGGGCAAGCCCGCGACCAGCATCGGCTTGCTGGCCCACGCGCTGTGGCTGTTCGGCGAGATCGATTCGCTCGACGTGTTGGCTCCCGCACCCGCGGGCCTGACCGCCAGGCGCCGCGTCCGCAGGTCCGCCGCACGCGGGCCCGCCGGGGTGATCGCGGAGGACGAGCGTGATTTCTGACGAGGCCGGGGACGAGCGGCGCATCTACGTCGGGCTCGCGCGCCACACGGGCGGCGAGGTGCAGCCTGCCGGCCTGATGAAGCTCGTTCGCCGCGGCGTCGTGGAGTCGGGCGAATTCGCCTATGGCCGGCGCTACCTCCAAGACCCCGCGGCCATGCCGCTCAACCCCGAGCACCTGCCGCTGCGCGATGCCGCTTTCGCGCTTGCGGAGCGGCGCATCCGCGAGGGCGGCGCCATGCCGCTCACGCTGCGCGATGCCCTGCCCGACAGCTGGGGACGCAAGGTGCTTGAGATCCGGCACGGCAAACCCCTGTCGGACATCGACGCGCTGCTGCTGACCAACGAGGACCGCATCGGTGCGATGGTGTTCGCCGAGTCATTGCCCATCCAGAGCGAAGAACCGCCCTCCATGCTCTGGTCGCTGGAGGAACTTGCCGAAGCCTCGCACCGCGTCGAGGAAGGCATGGAGATCGGGCCCGACATGCACCTGCTGCTGCGCGGCGGCAGCCTGGGCGGCGCGCGCCCCAAGGCGGCCTTTGCGCATGAAGGACGGCGCTACATCGCCAAGTTTTCCTCGCGCGGCGACGACCACGACGTGGAGGTGATCGAGGCCGCCACCCTGTGGCTGGCCAGCGCCTGCGGCATCCGCGTGCCTGCCTTCCTGCTGCAGCCCCTGGCGTCCGGCCACGCCTTGCTGGTGGAGCGTTTCGACCGAAGCGGTCCCGTGAACGACGAGCAGCGCCACCACTACCTGTCGGCCTCGGCACTGCTCGATGTGCCCTATGAATCCAGCCGCGGCAGCTATGTCGAACTCGCGCAGCTGCTGCGGCGCATCTCGGCGCGGCCGCAGGAAGACCTGACCGAGCTGTTTCGCCGCCTGGTGTTCAACCTGGCCGTGGGCAACAGCGACGACCACGTCAAGAACCATGGCGCCCTGCGGCAGGGCGACGGCCTCTGGCGCCTGGCGCCTGCCTTCGATCTTGTCATGCAGCTGGGCGGCCATACGGGCTACCAGGAGCTTGCCATCCTGCCGGGGCAGCATGCATCGAGCCTTGCGCTGGCGCGTGCCGCGGCGCCCCACTTCGGCCTGTCGGCGGCAGAGGCGGACCGCATCATCCGCCGGACCGAAGAAACCGTTTCGGTGCAGGCCGCGGCCAGCGTCGAAGCGTCCGGCGGCAACCGTGAGCTCGTGCGCCGCGTGGCGGCCTTCATCGAACAGCAGTACGACCGCATCCGTGCCCAGGGCCTGTGAAGCGGCCCCCGGCTGGCATGGCTGATGCGTAGGCCTTTGTCGAAGTGTCACGAGCGTTCTCTACGCTCGGCCTTCCATCAACGCCGCACAACAACAGGAACTCCATGCAACGCCGCCTGATTCTTCTCACGCCGCTCGCCGCCGCACTCGCCGCCACGGGCTGCGCGAGCCTGGCCCCCTCTGCGTCCACCACGCTTTCGCCCGGCCGCTGGGACGCCTTCAACCGGGCACAGATCGAAGGCCTGATCGCCAGCCTCGGCAAGGCGAGCCCGGGCTACAGCGCCGGCCGGCCGCCCTACGTGGTCTTCGACTGGGACAACACCAGCGTGTTCCTGGACATCGAGGAAGCCTCGCTGATCTACCAGCTCGAGAACCTGGTGTTCGGCGCCACGCCCGCGCAGCTCGAAGTGGCGCTGCGCAAGAACATCCCGAAGAAGGACTTCCTGCCGGCCTTCAACAATGCGGCCGGCCAGCCGGTCAGCATCGACCGCGTGGTGCCCGACATCGTGGCCAGCTACACCTGGCTCTACCAGAACTACAGCGGCCTCAAGGGCAGCCAGCCGCTGGCCGCGGTGAAGCTCAGCCCGCACTACATCGCCTTCACCACCAAGGTGCGTTACCTGTACGAAGCCATCGGCGACACCTTCGACCACGACACCGCCTACCCCTGGGTGACCTACCTCTTCGTCGGCATGACCGAAGCGCAGGTGCGCAAGCTCACGGCCGCCACGGTGGCCTGGCAGCTGAAGGAACCCGTGGCCAAGGTGAAATGGACCTCGCCGGCCGCGCTGCCGGGCCAGGCCGGCGTGGTCTCGGTCAGCTGGAAGAACGGCCTGCGGCTGCAGCCCGAGATGCAGGAGCTGTACGCCGCCTTCCGCAACGCGGGCTTCGACGTGTGGGTGTGCTCGGCCTCCTTCGTCGACGTGATCAAGGAGATTTCGTCGAACCCCGCCTTCGGCTACAACAACCCGCCCGACCGCGTGCTGGCGATGGAGCTGGAGCGCGACGCCAACGGCGTGATCCAGCCCGAGTACCGGCGCGGCTACGACCAGACGCAGGGCCCCGGCAAGACGAAGAACATCCAGCGCTTCCTGGTCAGCAAGTACGGCTACGGCCCGAGCTTCATTGCGGGCGACAGCGAGGGCGACCAGAACATGATGGCCGACTTCGCCGACACGAAGAAGGTGCTGATCGTGAACCGGCTGCGCGACCCCAAGACCGACATCGGCAAGTTCTCGGCCATGGCGGTGCAGAACTACGGCAAGCCCGACACGCGCTACCTGCTGCAGGGCCGCGACGACAACACCGGCCAGTGGGTGGCTTCGCAGCTGCACACGCCTCTCGGCGCAGCCCAGGGCAAGGCACTGAAATAAGGCCCACCCCCAGGCTTCGCGCACTTCGTGTCGCTTCTCCCTCCCCCTCACCGGGGGCAACACCAGCGGCCCGGCGAAGCCGGTTCCGCGGTGTTCCTGGCATTTGGCTGTGCCAGTCGCGTGGGCCGCGGGTCATACGTCATCGTAGTAAAAACTATGATGGCCCATCGAGACAACCCGCACCGGAGACGATATGGCCACAGACCGCTACCCCCTCGCCGAGCTGAAAGACCTGCCGGAAGACATCCGCACCGCGATCCTCGCGGTGCAGGAAAAAGCCGGCTTCGTGCCCAACGTGTTCCTCGCGCTGGCGCGCCGCCCGGCCGAGTGGCGCGCCTTCTTCGCCTACCACGACGCGCTGATGCTGAAGGAGGAAGGCTCGCTCACCAAGGGCGACCGCGAGATGATCGTCACCACCACCAGCGCGGCCAACCGCTGCCTCTACTGCGTGGTGGCGCACGGCGCGCTGCTGCGCATCTACGAGAAGAAGCCGCTGGTGGCCGACCAGGTGGCGGTGAATTACCGCAAGGCCGACATCACGCCGCGCCAGCGCGCCATGCTCGACTTTGCGATGAAGGTCTGCGAACGCTCGCACGAAGTCGAGGACGCGGACTTCGCCGCGCTGCATGCCCACGGCTTCGACGACGAGGACATCTGGGACATCGCCTCCATCACCGCCTTCTTCGGCCTGAGCAACCGCCTCGCGAGCTTCAGCGGCATGCAGCCGAACACCGAGTTCTTCCTGATGGGGCGTCTGCCGCGCGAGAAGAAATAAATAGCCCAGCGCCTCAGGCCTTGCCTCGGCAGGATGCGAGCGCGTCCAGGCCGGGCTTGTAGGTGGGATTGCTCACGTCCATCAGCCCCAGCACCGTGTGGTAGAGGTTGTCGTGCGTGAGCGGCGCATCGAGCCCCGCTTCCATGCACGAGCGCGACAGCTTGCGGCGCTCGTTCATGCCGGGGCTGAACCAGGTGACCATGGGCACGTGCTTCTGCGCCTCGGGTGCGAAGCTGTAGGGCACGCCATGCAGGAACAGGCCGTATTCGCCGAGCGATTCGCCATGGTCGCTCACGTAGAGCAGGGCCGGGTCGTACTGGCCGGACTGCGCCTTGAGCCAGTCGATGGTCTGGCCCAGGAAATGATCGGTCTGCGCAATCGAGTTGTCGTAGACGTTCTGCAGCTCCGCATGGCCGCATTCGGCCAGCGCATTGGTCTTGCACTCGGGCAGGAAGCGCTTGATCTCCGGCGCGGAGCGCTTGTAGTAGGCCGGCCCGTGGCTGCCCATCTGGTGCATGACCAGCACCACGCCCTTGGCGCGGCGCTCGGCGGGCAGCGCGGCAATGCGCTCGTCCAGCCCCTTGAGCATGACGTCGTCCAGGCATTCCTCGCCGTCGCACAGCGCGCTCTTCTGCGCGGGCGTGAGGCTGTCGAAGGCGGAGGCGTTGGGAATGCGCGTGCACACGTCCTTGCATCCGGCCTGGTTGTCGAGCCACAGCACCGCCAGCCCGGCGGCCTGCAGCACGTCGACCAGGTTTTCATAGTCGTCGCTGCGCGATTCGTAGCCCTGCTTGCCCAGCGGCGAGAACATGCACGGCACCGAAGCCAGCGTGTTGGTGCCGCACGAATGCACATCGCGATAGCTCAGCACGCCGCGCGCCGCCAGCTCGGGTGTGGTGTTGCGCGCATAGCCGTTGAGGCCGAAGTGGTCGGCCCGCGCGGTCTCGCCCACCACCAGCACGAACATCGGCGGCCGCGCCTGGCCCGCGTAGCTCGCGCCCAGCGCCGTTCCGGCCGTGATGGGAATCAGCTTGCGGCTGCGCTTGAACATCGGCTTGATGACCACCGAGCCGGCCGAATAGAGGCTTGCAACCGGGTTCATCATGTAGCGCAGGTGGACGTTGTTGCGCATCAGCGGCGCGAGCTGCCGGTTCATCGACACCGCGGCCACCAGGGCGAGCGCCACCGCCAGCAGCAGCAGCGCCACGTTGCGCCAGAGCTTGGAGAAAAAGCGCATCGGCATGATGCGCGCGCGCCAGAGCGCCAGCGCGGGCAGCAGCGCCACCAGCAGCACGTGGTAGGCCATGCGCCAGCTCATGAGGTCGCGCGCCTCGTTCGGGTCGGTCTGCAGCACGTTGGCGATCATGGTCGGATCCATCACCACGCGGTACTCGATCATGTAGTGCTGCACGAAGGCCGCCAGCAGCACCACCGCGAACCACAAGGGCTTCATCCAGCGCGACCAGGCCGTGAAGGACAGCAGCGCCACCGTGGCGCACACCATGAGCACCCCCATGGCGGCGCTCGTGGGCAGGTAGGTGCTGGGTGCGCCGCCGATGCGCGCGAGCTCGTTCCAGAGCGGCCAGTTGGCGGCCACGGCAAGGTAGAGGGCAAGCCAGACGACCACGCGCTGCGCCGAGCGGGGCCGCGCGAGCCACAGGTCGATGCGCGCCCACAGCGCGCGCGCGGGTGCCAGGAAGGAGGCGCCGGCCGCCAGCGCACCCACGTCCCGTCCCGGCGTGGGTTCGATTCTTGAAAATGACATCTACCGACTGTAGAAAGCGCAACTGAAGCCAGCCTGAATTGCGCGTTCAGCCAGCGTTCAGGTTCGCGCCCGTCTCGCCCTCAAGCGGGGCCGCATGAAGGCCCTGAGCGCCAGGTTGAGCGGCCGGCTCACGCCGCGCTCCACCACGATCGACACCAGGGCGGCCAGCATCACCCCCGCGACCACGTCGAACGGAAAGTGCAGCCCGAGGAACACGCGGCTCCAGCCGACCACCGCGGCCACCGCCAGCGCCGCCAGCATGGGCGCGCGCCACGGCAGGCACCACAGCGAGAACGCTGCCGCGAAGGTGCAGGCGGCATGCAGGCTCGGAAAGCCCGGCCGCGCGCCTTGCGGCGCCCACTGGATTCCCAGCCCGTAGAAGGCGGGCCGCTGGAACGGCATGGCCGAGCGGAACACGTTCACGAAGATCCAGACCGCCAGCACGCTGACCAGCGCGGTGAAGCAGGCATAGCGCAGGCGGCGGTCGACCACCGCGGCGCCGATGATCGCGGCGGCCAGCAGCGCCGGCAGCACGTCGGACGCGAAGCGAGCGAAATGGATGCTCCACGCCGGCGCCGCGGCACTGGCGTTGATCAGCGCGAACAGGGCGACATCAAGGCCCTGCATGCAACACGGCGGCAGGTTCGGTTGCGGCCAGCCGCGAAGCGCGGGGTGCGACGACCAGGTCGATGGCAAAGCCCGCCACCCAGCAGATCCAGGCGGTCCAGAGCGTGTGGCTCATGTAGTGCGCGCCCCGCAGCTGCTGCGACAGGCCGAGCAGCAGTCCCGCGGCCAGCGACGCGCAAAGCCAGAGGACCGCGGCACGCGGCGACACCCGGCGCAGCACGAAATAGCCGCCGGCGTAGGCAAAGGCCGCCGAGGCATGGCCCGCCGGGAAGCACCCGCCCGCGCCGCCGTCATAGACCTTCCATGCCCAATGCGACACGTGGCTGGCCACACCGCCGAACTCCTTCAGGTCCCAGGGGCAGCTCGTGTGGCTCGCATGCTTGAGCAGGCTGACGGCGAGGACCGAGAGCAGCACCGTGAATGCCAATTGGGCCCGGGCGCGAACCGGCAGCCGGCGCAGGATGCCGAGCGGCCAGCGGATGGCGGCGAACAGCGCGATCACGAACAGCCAGCTC
Organism: Variovorax paradoxus NBRC 15149; assembly: GCF_001591365.1. Lineage (GTDB taxonomy): Bacteria > Pseudomonadota > Gammaproteobacteria > Burkholderiales > Burkholderiaceae_C > Variovorax > Variovorax paradoxus. The sequence continues at coordinate 267,372 of NZ_BCUT01000007.1, read as the reverse complement.
AGGTCCTTCGCGCCCTCGTGCATCACGTGCACCAGGAAGGCGTTCTCGCGCCACGGAAAGCCCATGGGCGTGCCCGCGAGGCGCGCCAGGGCGAGATCGCCGCCTGTAGCGTCCCACGCGAGCAGCAGCGCCAATGCAAGGAGGGTCAGCACGCCCAGGCGAAGGTTCGAGGGATTCGGAGGATTCGGGACACGCGTCATGGACAGAGGGGGAGAGAAGCCGGCAAGCCTGAAACCCCTCTAGCCTACGTGCCTGGCCTGAACCGAGCCTGAAGCGGCCCTGAACGGGAACTGACGGCCGCGGTCCGGCCGCACGGTCGGCGCTAGACTGCGTTTTTTTCTGGAAAGACCCCATCGCGTGCGCATATTGCTCGTCGAAGATGACAGTGCGTTGGCAGACGCCGTCTGCAGCTACCTGGTTGCAAAGGCTTTCGTGGTCGACGTGGCGCCCAGCCTCGCCGATGCGCGCGGCGCCCTGCTTTCGGTGCAGTACGCCGCCGTGCTACTCGACCTGCACCTGGGCGACGGCGACGGCCTGTCGCTGCTGCCCCAGGTGCGCGCGCTGCGCGAGCCGCCGATCGTCATCGTGCTGACGGCGCGCGACCAGGTCACCGACCGCATCCGCGGGCTCGACGCCGGCGCCGACGACTACCTCATCAAGCCCTACGACCCGGCCGAGCTGCTGGCGCGGCTGCGCGCCGTGGAGCGGCGGCGCAGCGCCGGCAGCTCGCCGGTGCTGCACCTGGGCACGCTGGAGATCGACCTGGCGCACGATCGGGTCCGCAAGGACGGCAACCCGGTCGTCCTTACGCAGAAGGAATGGGCCCTGCTGCGCGTGATGGCCACGCGGCCCGAGCGCATCCACACCCGCGAGAACCTGGCCGACGCGCTCTACGGCTTCGGCGACGAGGCCGACAGCAACACGCTCGAAGTGTTCATCAGCCGCCTGCGGCGCAAGCTGGGCAAGAACCACATCCAGACACTGCGCGGCCTCGGCTACCGGCTGTCGACCTCGTCGGGCGACGACGAATGAACGCGGCACTCCCGAAGGACGACCGCGACACGCTGGCCGGCCGCCTGACGCGCACCCTGATCCTCTGGGTCGGCGGCGTGTGGATGCTGTGCGTGCTGGCCGTGGTCTGGTATGTGGACCGCGAGATCAACCACAACTTCGACAACGAACTGGTCGAGGTCTCGCACCGCATGTTCGACATGGCGCTGCAGGAATTCGGCAAGATGCAGCATTCAGGCACCACGCCGGACACGCCGGTGATCGCGCCCAAGCAGCTGTTCTCCGAGGACGCCGTGATGTACCAGGTGGTGGACATCCACGAGCACGTGCTGCTGCGCTCGGCCGAGGCGCCCGACGGCGCCTTCGACGTTCCGCTGGCTCCCGGCTTCGCCAACAACCAGACCTGGCGCATCTATACGGTGCGGCATCCCACGCTGGGCCTTTACTTCCAGGTGGCCGATCCGCTCGACGAGCGGCGCTCGGCGCTGAACCGCACGCTGTTCGGGCTGATCATTCCGCTCGGTGCCGTGCTGCCGCTGCTGGCGCTGGTGCTGCGCAAGGTGGCGCGCAACGAGCTGCGCGTGCTGCAGCAGCTCGCGGGCGAGATCGAGAAGCGCAGCGGCTCCGACCTGCGCCCCATCACGCTGCCCGGCCTGCCGCGCGAGCTGCGCTCGGTCGGCGACCACGTCAACAGCCTGCTGGAGCGGCTGTCGCATTCGCTCGACGTCGAACGCGCGCTGGCCGCCAACGCGGCGCACGAGCTCAGAACCCCGCTGGCCGCGGCGCGGCTGCGGCTGCAGACCGCGCTCGAGCACGACCTGCGGCGCAACGACGTGCAGGCGGCGCTCGATGCGCTGCAGCTGCTCAGCCACCGCGCCGAGAAGCTGCTGCAGCTCTCGCGCGCGGAATCGGCCGCATCGCTCGCGCGCGCGCCGGTCGACCTGGTGCAGCTGGCCGGCGCCGTGGCGCAGGACTTCTGGAACGACCCGCAGATCAGCGAGCGGCTCGCGCTCAAGGTGCCCGACGACGCCGCGCCCATTGCCTCGGGCGACGTCGATGCGCTGGCGATCGCGCTGCGCAACCTGGTGGAAAACGCGCTGCGCTACGGCGGCAACGGCCGCGTGGTGATCGAGGTGATGGCGCCCTGCACGCTCGCGGTGCGCGACTTCGGCGCGGGCGTCAGCGCCGAACAGCTCGCCACGCTGCAGCAGCGCCACGTGCGCCACAGCTCCGATCGGGCAGGCTACGGCCTGGGGCTGTCGATCGTGGGCACCATCGTCGAGAAGCTCGGCGCCAGGCTCGAGCTGGCATCACCGCCGCCGGGTGCGGCCCATGGCTTCGAGGCGCGCATCGTGCTGCGGCCGGCGTAGCTGCGCGCCCTATTCGCTCACCACCGCGCGCAGCCAGTCGGGCAAGGGCAGCGCCTTCTGCTTCGGAAAATCGACCCAGATCGTGGTCGCCCCGCCGGCCGCGCAGATCACCTCGGGCGCCTCGGCCCGCGCCATGGTGGCCCAGCTCTCGAAGGTGGTGCGCGCCGGGTCGCTCACGTACATCTTGAGCAGCACGTCGCCGGGGTACTCGATCTGCCGGTAGAAATTGCAGAAGGCGTTGACGATCACCATGCCCTCGCCGCCCGGCGCGGGGTCGATGCCGAGCGAGCGGATCCAGTCGATGCGCGCGGTTTCGAGGTAGCGGAAATAGGTGCCGTTGTTCAGGTGCCCCATGGCGTCCATGTCGCCCCAGCGGATGGGGATGGACATCTCGAACACGAACTTTTTCTTCTCGGGGATTTCGATTCTCATCGGTGGCTTTGATGGAGGGGATCAGAGCGCGAACCCGTCGTCGGCCGCAATGACCGCGCCGTTCACGAAATGGCTCTGGCCGCTGGCCAGCAGCACGATCAGGCCGTCCAGGTCTTCGGGCTTGCCCACGCGCTTGCGCGGCAGCATGCTCACGAGCTTGGCGCCGCCTTCGGAGGCCCAGTGGTCCTCGTTGAGCTCGGTCGCGATGTAGCCCGGGCACAGCGCGTTCACGTTGATGCCGAAGCGGCCCCATTCGAGCGCCATGGCTTTGGTCATCTGCACGACCGCGGCCTTGCTCATGCAGTAGGTGCCGATCTGCGGCAGCACCTTGAGCGCCGCCACCGAGGCGATGTTGATGATGCGCCCGCCGATGTAGGTGCCCGGCGCCGAACCGTCGGCGCGCGCCAGCATGCGCTTGCCCACCTCCTGTGCGACGAAGAAGGAGCCCTTCACGTTGGTGTCGAAGATGTAGTCGTAGTCGTCCGGCGTGACGTCCGAAAGGCGCTGGGTGGTGCTCACGCCCGAGTTGTTGACCAGGATGTCGATGGGGCCGACCTCGGTTTCGGCGCGCGCCACCGCGGCCTTGATGCTGCCGATGTCGGTCACGTCGAGCTCGACCGCATGCGCGTCGCCGCCCTCGCCCTCGATGCGGGCGCGCAGCTCCTTCAGTTTCTCGAGCCGGCGGCTCGCGAGCACCACCGCGGCGCCGGCACGCGCCAGCGTCTTGGCAAACTGCGCGCCCAGCCCGCTGGAAGCGCCGGTGATGAAGGCCACGCGGCCCGAAAGATCGATGCTGTAAGCCATGGGAAGGGGGTCCTGTTGAGCGGTTGCCGAGTCGCCGAGGCGACGCCCGGCACTCCACATAAAATGTTTCGCGCCCTCGAAGCGTCCGAGCCTCAAATCATTATCGACGAGACCCCACATGACCCACGACGAAATCCTCGCCCAGTTCGGCCCCCGCGAATCCATGGAATATGACGTGGTGGTCGTCGGCGGCGGCCCGGCCGGCCTCTCGACCGCCATCCGGCTCAAGCAGCTGGCGGCCCAGCACGACAAGGAAATCTCGGTGGTGGTGCTCGAGAAGGGCTCCGAGCCCGGCGCGCACATTCTCTCGGGCGCCATCATGGACCCGCGCGCGCTCAACGAGCTGCTGCCCGACTGGAAGGAGCTGGGCGCCCCGCTGAACCAGCCCGTGACCGACGACGCCATGGTGTTCCTCGGCGAAAAATCGGGCCTGCGCACGCCCAACCTGTTCCTTCCGGCCTGCTTCCAGAACCACGGCAACTACATCATCAGCCTGGGCGCCTTCACCAAGTGGCTGGCGCAGCAGGCCGAGAACCTGGGCGTGGAGATCTTTCCGGGCTTCCCGGCGGCCGAAGTGCTCTACAACGAGAACGGCTCGGTGCGCGGCGTGGCCACCGGCAACATGGGCGTGGGCAAGGACGGCGAACCCACCGAGAACTTCCAGCTCGGCATGGAGCTCCTGGGCAAGTACACGGTGTTTGCCGAAGGCGCGCGCGGCCACCTGGGCCGCCAGCTGATCGCCAGATTCAAGCTCGACGAGGGCAAGGACCCGCAGACCTACGGCCTGGGCGTGAAGGAAGTGTGGGAAGTCGACCCCAAGCGCCACCAGCCCGGCTTCGTGCTGCACACCGCCGGCTGGCCGATGAAGAGCGACACCTACGGCGGCGCCTTCCTCTATCACATGGAAGACAACAAGATCTCCATGGGCTTCATCACGGGCCTGGACTACAGCAACCCCTACCTGAGCCCGTTCGAGGAAATGCAGCGCTGGAAGCTGCACCCCAACATCCGCTGGTACCTCGAGGGCGACGAGGCCCAGGGCATCAAGCCGGCCAAGCGCATCGGCTACGGCGCGCGCGCCATCACGGCCGGCGGCCTGACGTCGCTGCCCAAGACGGTGTTCCCGGGCGGCGCGCTGGTCGGCTGCGAGGCCGGCTACCTGAACGTGAGCCGCATCAAGGGCAGCCACGCCGCCATCAAGACCGGCATGCTGGCCGCCGAAGCGGCCTTCGTCGCGGTGCAGGCCGGCCGCCAGCACGACGAGCTCACGGCCTACCCGGCGGCGTTCGAGAAGAGCTGGCTCCACGCGGAGCTGAACAAGTCACGCAACTTCAAGGCCTGGTTCAAGAAGGGGCTGGGCATTGCCACCTTCATGAACGGCATCGAGCAGTGGCTGCTCAAGGGCCACATTCCATGGACCCTGCGCCGCAACAAGCCGGACCACCTGTACCTCAAGCCGGCGGCGGAGTGCAAGCCCATCGCCTATCCGAAGCCGGACGGCAAGCTGACCTTCGACCGCCTCTCGAGCGTGTTCATCAGCAACACCAACCACGAGGAGCAGCAGCCTGCACACCTGACGCTCAAGGATGCGTCGGTGCCGGTGAACATCAATCTGTCGAAGTTCGCGGGCCCCGAAAGCCGCTACTGCCCGGCCGGCGTGTACGAGTTCGTGCCCGACGAGGCCAACGCCGGCAAGGAGCGCCTGCAGATCAACGCGCAGAACTGCGTGCACTGCAAGACCTGCGACATCAAGGACCCGACGCAGAACATCGTGTGGGTCACGCCTGAAGGGGGCGGCGGGCCTAACTACGTGGGGATGTAGCTCTCTCTCGTTTTTGGCGCTGTTGTTCGGGGCGCTGTTGTTCAGGGCGCATGCACAGGCCACCGGGTACTCCCCTCCGCGAATGTCCCCCGGCCTTCGGCCTCCTCCTTTATTTCGCTGCGGGGAGCACCCGATGCCCTGTGCACTTGGGCACGCTGCTGGTGTACCGCTGATCAACGACTGCTCTGATCACGCTCCCGTCGATGGGGTGCCTTGCGCAGCGAAATCAAGGGGGAGCCCGCAGGGCGGAGGACATTCGCGGAGCAAGGTACCCCGCCGGCGGGAGCGCACCCCCGCCGACAGAATGCACAGCACAGTTCAAGAGCCGCTTTCGCCCCACCCGCCCCCACCAGGCGTCTCGATCACGAACACGTCCCCCGGCGCCATCTGCACCTGCCCGATGTGTTCCAACGTCTCGACCGTCCCATCGGCCCGCTCGACACGGTTGATGCCCACCGCACCGGCCTCGCCACCGGCACCGCCGAACGCGCCGTGGAGCCGGCCATTGCTGAGGATCGAGGCCGTCATCGGCGCCAGGAAGCGCACGCGCCGCACGCCGCCGTCGCCGCCGCGCCAGCGCCCGGCTCCCCCTGAACCGGTGCGCAGGCGGTAGCTCTCAAGGCGCACCGGGTAGCGGAACTCCAGCACCTCGGGGTCCGTGAGGCGCGAGTTGGTCATGTGGGTCTGCACCACGCTCGTGCCGTCGAAGCCCGGGCCCGCGCCCGAACCGCCCGAGATGGTTTCGTAGTACTGGTGCTCGCCGTCGCCGAAGGTGAAGTTGTTCATCGTGCACTGGCTCGCGGCCATCACGCCGAGTGCGCCATAGAGCGCGTTGGTCACGCAGCTCGAGGTTTCGACGTTGCCCGCCACCACCGCGGCCGGCGGGAGCGGGTTGAGCATGCAGCCGCCCGGCACGATCACCTCGATGGGCTTGAGGCAGCCCGCGTTGAGCGGAATGTCGTCGTCCACCAGCGTGCGGAACACGTACAGCACGGCCGCCATGGTGATCGCGCGCGGTGCATTGAAGTTGTTGGCCAGCTGCGCGCTGGTGCCCGTGAAGTCGACCGTGGCCGAGCGCGCGACGGCATCGACCGTGACCCGCACGCGGATCTGCGCGCCGTTGTCCAGCGGCAGCGTGAACTCGCCGTTCTGGAGCGCCGTGATGACGCGGCGCACCGACTCCTCGGCGTTGTCCTGCACGTGGCCCATGTAGGCCGCCACGGTCTCGCGGCCGAACTGCGCGACCATGGCCTGCAGCTCCTGCACGCCCTTCTCGTTGGCGGCGATCTGCGCGCGCAGGTCGGCCAGGTTCTGCTCGATGTTGCGCGACGGATGGGCGCCGCTTCCGAGCAGCGCGCGCAGCTCGGCTTCGCAGAGGCGCCCGCCCTCCACCAGCTTGAAGTTGTCGATCAGCACGCCCTCGTCGCCGATGGTGGCCGAGAACGGCGGCATCGAGCCCGGCGTGATGCCGCCCACGTCGGCATGGTGGCCGCGCGAAGCCACGTAGAACGACGGCCGTGCGTCGCCCGACTCCAGGTACACCGGCGTGACCACCGTGATGTCGGGCAGGTGCGTGCCGCCGTGGTAGGGGTCGTTCAGCACGAAGACGTCGCCGGGCTTCATGCCGGGGTTGCCGTCGATCACGGTCTTGATCGACTCGCTCATCGAGCCCAGGTGCACCGGCATGTGCGGCGCGTTGGCGATCAGGTTGCCCTCGACGTCGAACAGCGCGCAGGAGAAGTCGAGCCGCTCCTTGATGTTGACCGAATAGGCGGTGTTCTGCAGCCGCAGGCCCATCTGCTCGGCGATGTTCATGAAGAGGTTGTTGAACACCTCGAGCATCACCGGATCGGCGCTGGTGCCCAGGGCCTGCGTGGCGACGCGCGGGCGCACGCGGTGCAGCTGGATGCCGGCCGTGGTGGCGCGCGCCTGCCAGCCGGGCTCGATCACCGTGGTGGCGTTGCGGCCCGCGAGGATGGCGGGGCCGTCGATGGAAGCGCCGGGCTTGAGCGCCGCTTCGTCGAACAGCGCGGCATCGCGCCAGCCTGCGGCTTTTTCGTCAGCCTCGCAGTACATGCGCACGGCCGCGAGCGGTTCGGGTGCATGACTGGCCGCATCGGCCTGTGCGGCTGCGGGCGCTGCGCGCTCGCCAGTGCCCACCGCTTCGACCGTCACGGCCTCGATCACGAGCGCCCGCTCGGCCATCAGGAAGGCGAAGCGGCGGCGGTAGCCGGCTTCGAACTCGCCCCGCATCGCGGCGATCGCGTCGTCGGCCGAACCCGCCATCGGCAGCGCGCAGGCCAGCGCAGTGTCGGTGCCTTCGTAGCGCAGCTGCACGCGGTGCACCGTGGCAATGGCCGCATCGGCCACGCCCTGCTCGCGCAGTTCTCCTTTGGCCTGCGCCGCAAGCGAGCCTGCGGCATCGCGCGCCGCGGCCAGCCCCTGCCCATCGAGCCGACGCTCCAGCGCCAGCTCGCGCATCGCGAGCTGGTCGGCCAGCCCCATGCCGAAGGCCGAGAGCACGCCCGCCAGCGGATGCAGGTAGACGCTGCGCATGCCCAGCGCATCGGCCACCAGGCAAGCGTGCTGGCCGCCCGCGCCGCCGAAGCACTGCAGCGTGTACTGCGTGACGTCGTAGCCGCGCGCCACCGAGATGCGCTTGATGGCGTTGGCCATGCTGGCCACCGCGATGCGCAGCGCACCGCTCGCCACTTCTTCGGCGCCCAGGGTGCGGCCCGTGGCTTCCGCCATGCGGCGCGCCATGGCTTCGAAGCCGCGCCGCGCGGCCGTGAGGTCGAGCGCTTCATCGGCGTTCGGTCCGAAGACATGCGGAAAATGCGAGGGCTGGATCTTGCCGAGCAGGACGTTCGCATCGGTGGTGGTGAGCGGACCGCCGCGCCGGTAGCTGGCCGGCCCCGGATTGGCGCCGGCCGACTCCGGTCCCACGCGCAGCCGCGCGCCGTCGAAGGCGATGACCGAGCCGCCGCCCGCAGCCACGGTGTGGATGCTCATCATCGGCGCGCGCATGCGCACGCCCGCCACCTGGGTTTCGAAGGAGCGCTCGAACTCGCCGGCGTAGTGCGACACGTCGGTGGAAGTGCCGCCCATGTCGAAGCCGATCACGCGCGCGTGGCCAGCATCGAGCGCGGTGCGCACCATGCCGACGATGCCGCCGGCCGGGCCCGAAAGGATCGCGTCCTTGCCCTGGAAGCGGTCGGCCTGCGTGAGCCCGCCCGAGCTCTGCATGAAGAACAGCGGCACGCCCGGCATCTGGCGCGACACCTGCTCCACGTAGCGCCGCAGGATCGGGCTCAGGTAGGCGTCGACCACCGTGGTGTCGCCGCGCGGCACCAGCTTCATGAGCGGGCTGGTCTTGTGCGACACCGACACCTGCGTGAAGCCGATGGCGCGCGCGATGCGCTCGGCCGCGAGTTCGTGCGCGGCGTAGCGCCAGCCGTGCATGAAGACGATGGCGCAGGCGCGCAGGCCGGCATCGAAGGCTTCCTGCAGCGCGGCGCGCAAGGCGTCTTCATCGAGGGGCTGCACGACGCCGCCCTGCGCATCCATGCGCTCGCCGGCCTCGATCACGCGCTGGTAGAGCAGCTCGGGCAGCACGATGCGGCGGTCGAAGAGCCGCGGCCGCGCCTGCGTGGCGATGCGCAGCGCATCGCGAAAGCCGGCCGTGGCGACCAGCACCGTCGGCTCGCCCTTGCGCTCCAGCAGCGCGTTGGTGGCCACCGTGGTGCCCATCTTCACGCACTCGACGCGCTCGGGGGTCACGGCCTCGCCGGGCGCGAGCTTCAGCAGGCGGCGGATGCCTTCGACGGCGGCGTCCTTGTACTGCTCGGGGTTCTCCGACAGCAGCTTGAGCGTGTGCAGGCCGCCCTCGGGATCGCGGCCGACCAGGTCGGTGAAGGTGCCGCCGCGGTCGATCCAGAACTGCCAGCGGGACGGGAGAAGGGAATGCGTGGTCATGAAGTCTTCGCGAAAAAGGAGAAAGAGGTCCGGATCAGTTCTGCCGCAGGTCGCGCCCGCGCGTCTCGGGCAGGCAGAGCGCCACGATCACCACCATGGCGTAGGCCACCGCGGCGCACACGCCGATGGCCGTGCCCAGCGAAAGGTGCATGCGGTCGCTCAGCACGCCGACCAGCGCCGGAAAGGTGGCGCCGATGCCGCGCCCGAAGTTGTAGCAAAAGCCCTGCCCGGAGCCGCGCAGCTCATTGGGAAAAAGCTCGGCCAGGAAGGCGCCCGCGCCGCTGAAGATGCCCGACATGAAGAAGCCGAGCGGAAAGCCCAGCAGCAGCATCAGGCCGTCGGTGATGGGCAAGAGCGTGTAGGCATAGACCAGCGATCCGGCCCCCACCGCAAACAGGATGAAGGCGCGGCGCCGTCCGAGCCGGTCCGACAGGTAGGCACCGCACAGGTAGCCGATGAAAGCGCCGATGATGAACATGAACTGGTAGCCGCCCGAGCCCAGCACCGTGAGATGGCGTTCGTTCTTCAGGAAGGTGGGCAGCCAGACGCCGATCGCGTAGTAGCCGCCCTGCATGCCGGTGAACAGCAGGCTCGCGAGCACCGTGGTGCCCAGCATGCCGGGCTTGAAGATCGCGAGGAAATTGCCGCTGCGCTCGCCGCGCGCCACGGCGGCGCGGCTCTGCACGTAGATCTCCGGGTCGCGGATCGAGCGGCGGATGAACACGATCAGGATCGCCGGCAGCAGCCCCAGCAGGAACATCGCGCGCCATGAATACTCCGGCGGCAGGAAGGAGAACAGCGCCATCGACACCAGCACCGCCGCGCCCCATCCGATGGCCCAGCTGCTCTGCACCAGGCCCACCGCCTTGCCCCGGTAGGCAGGCCGGATCATCTCGGCAATGAGCACCGAGCCCACCGCCCATTCGCCGCCGAAGCCCAGGCCCTGCAGCGTGCGTGCGATCAGCAGCTCTTCCGGCGTGCGCGAAAGGCCGCAGGCAAAGGTGAAGATGGCAAAGACCAGGATCGTGAGCTGCAGGATGCGCACCCGCCCGTACATGTCGGCCAGGATGCCGGCCACCCAGCCGCCGATGGCCGAGGCCACCAGCGTGGCGGTGCCGATCAGCCCCACCTCGGTCTTGCTCATGCCCCACAGCGACAGCAGGATGGGCGTGACCAGCGGCAGCGTGTAGTAGTCAAAGGCGTCGACCGCATAGCCGCTGAAGGATGCGGCGAGCGTGCGCTTCTCGTTCGGGTTGAGCGTGCGCAGCCAGCTGCCTCCGGCTGGCGTGGCGTCGCCCGCCTGGGTGGCGTCGAGGGTGGTCTTCATGTGCTTGTCTCCTTGGGTTTTGAATGGGTCGAAAGCGCCGCGTCTAGAACGCGGCCAGCTGGCGGTGCAGCAGGTCGGTCACGAGCATCGAGCCCGGCGCGTGCGTGATGGCGAACGGCAGCCGGGCGGCGGCCAGCGCGGCCTGGGGCGTGACGCCGCAGGCCCAGAACACGGGCAGCTCGCCGGGCATGACCTCGACCGCGTCGCCGTAGTCGGGATCGGCGATCGAGCGGATGCCGATCAGCGCCGGGTCGCCGATGTGCACCGGCGCGCCGTGCACGGCCGGAAAGCGCGAAGTGATCTGCACGGCGCGGATGGCATCGGCCGCGCGCAGCGGGCGCATCGAAACCACCATCGGCCCATGGAAGGCGCCGGCCGGCACGGTGGCCATCGAGGTGCGGTACATCGCCACGTTGCGGCCCTGCGCCACGTGGCGCAGCGCAATGCCCTCGGCCATCAGCGCATGCTCGAAGGTGAAGGAGCAGCCGATGACGAAGCTCACCAGGTCGTCGCTCCAGAGCGCGCGCACGTCGGTGGGTTCGTCCGCCAGCACGCCGTCACGCCACACGCGGTAGCGTGGCAGGTCGGTGCGGATGTCGATGTCCTCGCCGAGCGCCGGCAGCGCCGGGTCGCCGGCTTCCGAGACGCCGAGCAAGGGGCAGGGCTTGGGGTTGGCTTGGCAGAAGCGCAGGAAGTCGGCCGCGTGCGCCCGCGGCAGGATCACGAGGTTGCCCTGCACATGGGCGCTTGCGAGCCCGCTGGTGTGGGCGTTCAGCGCGCCGCTGCGGCAGGCCTGGCGCACGGCCAGCGCGCTGCTGCCGGCGCCGGGCTGTTCTGCGAAGGATGGACGGTTCGACATTTGGCGTTTCCGATGCCCGAGGCATCGCTGTGGTGTGATGCGCCGGATTGTGGGAATCCGCGCTCACGAACGCCAACGCAAATTTTCTTTCTCAACCCATCGATTTTTTCGATGAACCCATGCGGTGCGAAGCGTGCACCACGGCGGAGCCGAGCGCGGCCTCGGGCAGCGGCGACGAGGGGTCGTCGCGGTAGCTCGCATAGATGGGCAGCGGCTCCAGCGTCACGTCGCAAGGCAGCACGCGCAGCGGCAGGCGCCGCGCCAGCGGCTCGACCACCGCGCGCGGCAGCCCGGCCACGCCGAAGCCCGCCTCCACCAGCTGCGCCATCGCCGAGATCGACGAGATCGCATGCACGCGCGGCGGCGGGCTACCGGCCTCGCGGAACAGCTCGAGCAGCGCCACGTGCGGCTGCGAGCCGCGCTGGAAGGTCAGGAGGTCGAGCGAGAGCAGGTCCGGCAGGCGGTAGCGCCGCTTCAGGTGCAGCTCGCGGTGGCCGACGAAGCACATCGGCATCGGCGGCACGGCGCGGGTGCGTACGCCGTCGCCGGTGGCCGGCAGCGCGGCAAACACCAGGTCCTGCTTGCCGCGCTGCAGTTGGTCGACCAGCACCGGCGTGGTTTCGACGGTGAGCTCCAGTTCGAAGTCCGGATGCGTGGCCTGCATGTGCTTGAGCCAGCCGGTGAGCCAGCTGTGCACCACCGACTCGATGGCGCCCACGCGCAGCACCGCCTCGCGCACCGCGCCCGAGCCCATCTCGGCCTTGATGTGCATCTGCATCTCGAGCAGCTTCTGCGCGAAGGCATGGAAGCGCTGCCCTGCCACCGTGAGGCGGAACTGCTTGTCGCGCCGGTCGAGCAGCAGCACGCCCAGTTCGCGTTCGAGCGCGGCAATGCGGCTGGACAGCGCCGACTGCGTGAGGTGCAGCTTCTCGGCCGCACGGGTGACGCTCTTGAGCGCCACGGCCCAGTGGAAGGCTTCGACGAATCGCAAGTTCATGGCGCGAGTGTCGCCTGAGCCGCGCATTCCGCTGCGCTATGCTCGTTGGCGAAGGAGACAACACCACCATGCAGATCGTCATCACGGGCGGCGCCGGCTTCCTGGGCGCACGCCTTGCCCGCACCCTGCTCAGGCAGGGCGAGCTTTCGCTGGCCGGTGCGCCGGCACGCGCCATTTCCCGCATCACGCTGGTCGACCGCGCCGCGCCGCCGGCCGACCTCGCGGCCGACCCGCGCATCGGCACCGCACTCGGCGACCTGAACGAGCAGCTGGCCTCGCCCGACGCCTCGCTCTGGACCGGGGCCGACGCCATCTTTCACCTGGCCGCCGCGGTCAGCGGCGAATGCGAGGCCGATTTCGACCTGGGCATGCGCAGCAACTTCGCCGCCACCCATGCGCTGCTCGAAAAGGCGCGCGCCGTGGGCACCCGGCCGCTCTTGGTGTTTGCCAGCTCGCTCGCGGTGTTCGGCGATTCGCCCGAGCAGCCGCTGCCGCCGGTGATCGAGGACCACACGCTGCCGACGCCGCAGACCAGCTACGGCATCCAGAAATTCATCGGCGAGCAGCTGGTGGCCGACTACACGCGCAAGGGCTTCATCCGCGGGCGCAGCGTGCGGCTCATGACGGTGAGCGTGCGCCCCGGCAAGCCCAACGGTGCGGCCTCGGGCTTTTTCAGCGGCATGATCCGCGAGCCGCTCGCGGGCATCCGCGCGGCCTGCCCGGTGCCCGACGGGACGCCGGTGGCGATTGCGTCGCCGGCGCGCACGGTCGAAGGCATCCTTCGCGCCGCCGAGGCCAGCGACGGCGAATGGGGCCCGCGCACCGCGCTCAACCTGCCCTCGCTTTCCACCACTGTGGGCGACATGGCCGCAGCCCTCGAGCGCGTGGCCGGCAAGGCCGCCACCGCCCTGCTCGACCGCACGCCCGATCCGGCCATCCAGCGCATCGTGAAGACCTGGCCCGGGCGCATCGAGACCGTTCGCGCCGGCAAGCTCGGGCTCACGGCCGACGCCAGCTTCGAGGCGGTGATCCGCGACTACGTCCGTGAAAATCCCGACGCGGTCAAACTGGTTATTGCGGCATAGTCATCGGTTGCGCGCAGAGCCGACGCTTTGCGACACCCCCTTTCCATCTCAGGAGACAGAAGAATGAAATTGACCCGACTGGCCGCCGGCCTGGTTCTGGGCATGGGCATGGCCTGCGCGGCCTTTGCGCAGACGACCATGAAGATCAGCATCTCGACCGCGCAGAACTCGCACCAGGGCGTGGCCATCGACACCTTCGCCAAGGAAGTCGAAAAGCGCACGGGCGGCCGCTACAAGGTCCAGACCTTCTACAACGGCTCGCTCGGCGGCGAGCGCGAATCGATCGAGGCGGTGCAGCTGGGCACGCAGGAGCTGGCTTTCTCCTCGACCGGCCCGGTGCCCAACTTCGTGCCCGAGACCAAGATCCTCGACGTGCCCTTCCTGTTCCGCGACAAGGCCCATGCGCGCGCCGTGCTCGACGGCCCGATCGGCCAGGACCTGCTCACCAAGTTCGACGCCAAGGGCTTCAAGGCGCTGGCCTGGGCCGAGAACGGCTTCCGCCACATGACCAACAGCAAGCGCGACGTGAAGGCGCCCGAGGACCTCAAGGGCCTGAAGATGCGCACCATGGAGAACCCGGTGCACATCGCCGCCTACAAGGGCTTCGGCATCATCACCACGCCCATGGCCTTCCCCGAAGTGTTCACCGCGCTGCAGCAGGGCACGGTCGACGGCCAGGAGAACCCGCTGCCGGTGATCATCTCCGCCAAGTTCGACCAGGTGCAAAAGCATCTTTCGCTCACGGGCCACGTCTATTCGCCCTGCATCTTCCTGATGAACAAGGCCGCGTTCGACAAGCTCAGCGCGGCCGACAAGCAGGCCTTCCTGGACGCCGCCAAGGAAGGCACCAAGGCCAACCGCGCCCGCGTGGACGAGGACGACGCCAAGGGCGTGGCCGACCTGCGCGCCAAGGGCATGACCGTGATCGAGAACGTCGACAAGGCCAAGTTCGTGGCCGCGCTCGCACCGGTGAATGCGCAGTTCGAGAAGGACTTCGGCAAGGCCAACCTCGACAAGATCCGCGACTACAAGTGAAAGAAAAATTCCTTGGCATCGAGCGCTGGACCACCGGCGCCTCGATGCTTGCCGCCTGCCTGATGCTGGTCATTGCATCGGCCCTGGGCGTGTTCCAGATCGTGACGCGCTTCGTGCTCGAGCAGCCCGCGGAGTGGAGCGAGATCCTGATCCGCGTGAGCCTGATCTGGATGGTGTTCCTGGGCATTCCGATGGCGTTTCGCCAGGGTGCCATGGTGAGCGTGGACGTGCTCTACCGCTGGAGCCCGCCGCGCGTCAAGCGCGTGCTCGACGCCGTGGTGAGCATTGCCGCGCTCATCCTGATGCTGGTCATTCTCTGGTGGGGCTGGGACTACGCGATGCGCGGCCGCGTGCAGTCGATGGCCGGCCTCGAAAGCCTGTCGATGATGTGGTCGTACCTGGCGCTGCCGGTCGGCTCCGTTTTCTGCCTGTTCGGCATCGTCGGGAATTTTCTCGATCCCAAGCGGCTTGAGCTGGAGACGGCGCAATGACGCCCGTGATGGTTGCAACGATGGTGCTGTGTTTTGCACTGTCGGTTTCTGTTGCGGTGTCCATCGGGCTCGCCTCGATCCTGGGCATCCAGGTGGCCAATGCCAACATGCTGATCTCCGTCAAGGAGATGTTCAATTCGATCAACAAGTTTCCGCTGGCGGCCATTCCGTTCTTCATCCTGGCCGGCAACCTGATGGAAACCGGCGGCATCTCGCGGCGGCTGGTCGAGTTTGCCAAGAGCATCGTGGGCGGCGTGCAGGGCGGCCTGCCGATGACCTGCGTGCTCACCTGCATGATCTTTGCGGCGGTGTCGGGCTCGTCGGTGGCCACCACCTTCGCCATTGGCGCGATCCTGATTCCGGCGCTCATCAAGCACGGCTATCCCACGGCCTACGCGGCCGCGTTGCAGGCCACCAGCGCCGAACTCGGCGTGATCATCCCGCCCTCGATCCCGATGATCCTCTACGGCGTGAGCGCCGAGGTGTCGATCGGCGAGTTGTTCATCGCGGGCTTCGGCCCCGGCATTCTCATCAGCCTGGCGCTCATGCTGTTCGTCTGGGCCTTCTGCAAGTGGAAGGGCTGGGGCAAGAACGACGGCGACGGCCGCATGCCTTTCGGCAAGGCGCTGTGGCAGGCCGGCTGGGCGCTGCTGATGCCCGTCATCATCCTGGGCGGCATCTACGGCGGCATCTTCACGCCGACCGAAGCCTCGGCCGTGGCGGTGTTCTATGCGCTGGTGGTGGGCGTGGTGATCTACCGCGAGATCAAGCCCAAGGACCTGTACGTGATCCTGCGCAAGTCGGTGCTGTCGTCGGCGGTGATCATGTTCATCATCGCCAACGCGGGCCTGTTCGCGTTCCTGATCACGCGCGCGGGGGTGCCCGACGCCATCGGCCACTGGCTGCAGGAAGTGCTGAAGTCGCCCGCGATGTTCCTTCTGGGCGTGAACGCGGCGCTGTTCATCATCGGCATGTTCATCGAGACCAGCGCGGCCATCATCGTGCTCGCGCCGATTCTTGCGCCGGTGGCGGTGCACTTCGGCATCGACCCGGTGCACTTCGGGCTCATCATGGTGGTGAACCTCGCCCTGGGCATGATCACCCCGCCCTTCGGCGTGAACCTGTTCGCGGCCTGCACCGTGGCGCGCATCTCGCTGGACCGGATCGTGAAGTACCTGGTGCCCTTCGTGCTCGTGATCCTGGCCTGCCTGCTGGTGATCACCTACGTGCCGTGGATATCGCTGGCGCTGCGCGACCTGGTGTATGCCAAGTAGCTGAAACGGCGCGAAAAACAAGGAAGAAACGGCAGCCTGTTCGCAGGCTGCTTTTTTTTTGCGCTGCCGGGCTCTGTAAGGCAAACGTTTCATGAAGATGTCACCGCTTGCAACGATGCTTCAGCCCTCGATCCCCAAAAGCTGTGGCGCCATGTTTCCCACCAAGACCGACAAGGCACGCGACGAACTCCAGGGCCGCCAGCGCACGTTGAGCCAGCGCGAGCGCGCCCTGCTGCTGATGGCCGACGGCCGGCGTTCGCTGACCGATTTCAGCCCGCTGTTCGCCAGCCGCACCGAAGCCGAGCAGGCGATCCAGGCGCTGATGCGCCAGGGCTACCTGCAGGACGCGCAGCCGGTGGCTGCCGCGGCGGCGCAGGCCGCGGCCCAGCCGCCCGCCCCGGTACCCGCGGCCGACCCGATCCAACTCGCCGCCTCGGCCGACAACTTCGACGGCAAGCGCTCGCTGGCCACCACGCGCATGTTCCTGTTCGACATCTGCGAGCGCATGTTCGTGCGGCGCGACCCCAAGTTCGCGCTGCAGATGCGCGATGCCCTGCGCGAGGCGCGCGACCGCGGCGCGATGCTGACCATCGCCGCGCTGATGCTCACCGAGGTCGAGAAAACCGCCGGCGCCGAGCGGGCCGAATCGCTGCGCGAGCGCATCGACCGGCTGCTGCCGCCGGCCGAGACCGTGCACTGAGCCGCAGACCGGCCGCCCGCGATCCACTACACTCCCATGGTCAGGAGAGAGCCCCGCCAGCCGGGGCCGCCGAAGGCGCAGGGGTTTCCCGAACGCTCAGGCAAAAGGACTGACACAGCGTTGGCGCATGCCGGCGCTTCCTTGCTGGAGAGAGGCTGTTGCTTGCATCGACGCGATGCGCCGGCCCACCGAAGGAGCAAACCCCGATCGTGGGGCGAATCTCTCAGGTAAAGCGGACAGCAGGGGTGGCCCATGGCTCGCGCCATGGAATTCGTCTGCCCCTTTGGAGTGCCCCGTGGCCGCTTCCTCCGATTCCTCTTCCGCCGAACAACTCCTGAAGACCCCGCTGTACGGCCTGCACGTGGAGCTTGGCGCCCGCATGGTGCCCTTTGCGGGCTATTCGATGCCGGTGCAGTACCCCGCCGGCCTCATGGCCGAGCACAGGCACACGCGCGCAGCCGCCGGCCTGTTCGACATCTCGCACATGGGCCAGCTGCGCCTGGTCGGCCCGGACGCCGCGGCCGCCTTCGAAACGCTGATGCCGGTCGACGTGATCGACCTTGCGCCCGGCAAGCAGCGCTACGGCCTGCTGCTGAACGACGAGGGCGGCATCCTCGACGACCTGATGTTCTTCAACGAAGGCCACGGCTCGATCTTCGTGATCGTCAACGGCGCCTGCAAGGTGGCCGACATCGCCCACATCCAGCAGAAGATCGGCGCACGCTGCGATGTGCAGCCCATGCCCGACCACGCGCTGCTCGCGCTGCAGGGGCCGCAGGCGGCCGCGGTGCTGGCGCGGCTGTCGCCCGGCATCGAGCGCTTCGTGTTCATGACCGGCGGCGCGGTGCAGATCGGCGGCATTCCGGCCTTTGCCACGCGCAGCGGCTACACCGGCGAAGACGGCTTCGAGATCTCGGTGGCTGGCCAGAACGCCGAGGCGCTGGCCCGCCTGCTGCTGGCCCAGCCCGAGGTCGAGCCCATTGGCCTGGGCGCGCGCAATTCGCTGCGGCTGGAAGCGGGGCTGTGCCTCTACGGCAACGACATCGACGCCACCACCACGCCGGTCGAGGCCTCGCTCAACTGGGCGATCCAGAAGGTGCGCCGCACCGGCGGCGCGCGCGAAGGCGGCTTTCCGGGCGCGGCCCGGGTGCTGGCCCAGCTCGCCGCCGCCACGGCCGGCGCCGCGGGCCACACCGACCACGACACGCTCAAGCGCAAGCGCGTCGGCCTCGTGGCGCTGGAACGCGTTCCGGTGCGCGACGGCACCGTGCTGCAGTCCTTCGAAGGCAAGGACATCGGCTTTATCACGAGCGGCCTGCTCGGCCCGACGGCCGACCGACCGATCGCCATGGGCTACGTGGCCACCGCGTATTCCGAGCCCGGCACGCGCGTGCAGGCCATCGTGCGCGGCAAGCCGGTGCCGATGGAAGTCTCGACGCTGCCTTTCGTGCCGACGCGCTACTACCGCGGCTAGGCGCTGCGCCCCCGATCATCTTTTTTTCCACGAGGAGTTTTCCACCATGAGCATCAAGTACACCAAGGACCACGAATGGGTCTCGGCCGAAGGCAGCGCAGCCACCGTCGGCATCACCGTGCATGCGCAGGACGCGCTCGGCGACGTGGTCTTTGTCGACCTGCCCGAAGTCGGCAAGACCTTTGCCCAGGGCGAGGTGGCCGGTGTCGTCGAATCGGTCAAGGCCGCGGCCGATGTGTTCATGCCCGTGTCGGGCGAGATCACCGAAGTGAACGAAGCCCTGCGCGCCGATCCCTCGCTCGCCAACACCGACCCGCTGGCCGCCGGCTGGTTCTTCAAGGTCAAGCTCAGCGAACCCGCGCAGCTCGACGCGCTGCTCGACGCCGCCAGCTACGACAAGTTCGCTGCCGAGTCCTGATCCGCCGAGTTCGCAAGCCGCCTTTTCCTCATCCCGAGCCTTCACCGCCATGCCGATTCCCGCCCTTCCCTCTTTGCAACAACTGGAGAACGCCGAAGAGTTTCTCGCCCGCCACATCGGCATCGATGCGGCGGACGAGGCGCGCATGCTGCCGGTGATCGGTTCGGAAACGCGCGCCGAGCTCATCGACGGCATCGTGCCCGCGGCCATCCGCCGCGCCAAGCCGATGCGGCTGCCGGCGCCGGCCACGGAGGCCGACGCGCTGGCCGAGCTGAAGGCGATCGCGGCAAAGAACAAGGTCTTCAAGAGCTTCATCGGCCAGGGCTACTACGGCACGCACACGCCGGGCGTCATCCTGCGCAACGTGCTCGAGAACCCCGCCTGGTACACGGCCTACACGCCCTACCAGGCCGAGATTTCGCAAGGCCGCATGGAAGCGCTGCTCAACTTCCAGACCATGGTGTGCGACCTCACGGGCATGGCCATCGCCAATGCCTCGATGCTCGACGAAGCCACCGCCGCGGCCGAGGCCATGACGCTCGCCAAGCGCAGCGTCAAGAGCAAGAGCAACGTGTTCCTGGTGTCGGGCGACTGCCATCCGCAGACCATCGAGGTCATCAGGACGCGCGCCGCGCCGCTGGGCATCGAGGTGAAGGTGAGCACCGTCTCCGAGACGCTGCCGCACCTGATGGTGAGCGGCGAATTCTTCGGCGTGCTCGCGCAGTACCCCGCCACCACCGGCCACGTGCACGACCTGCGTCCGCTCGCGGGCCATGCGCACCAGTGCGACGCCGCCTTCTGCGTGGCCGCCGACCTGCTCGCGCTGACGCTGCTCGCGCCGCCCGGCGAATGGGACGCCGACATCGTCTGCGGCACCACGCAGCGCTTCGGCATGCCGATGTGCAACGGCGGCCCGCACGCGGCCTACCTGGCCTGCCGCGACGAGTTCAAGCGCTCGCTGCCGGGCCGCCTGGTGGGCGTGAGCGTCGACACCCACGGCCAGCCGGCCTACCGCCTCGCGCTGCAGACGCGCGAGCAGCACATCCGCCGCGAGAAGGCCACCTCCAACATCTGCACCGCGCAGGTGCTGCCGGCCGTGGTGGCCAGCATGTACGCCGTGTACCACGGCCCCGACGGCCTCACGCGCATTGCGCAGCGCGTGGCTGCGCTCACGGCCATCCTCGCGCAGGGCCTCGCGCAGATGGGCCGCGAGCCGGTCAACGGCACTGCCTTCGATTCGCTGACCATCCGCACCGGCGACGACACGCCCAAGATCATCGAGCGCGCCCAGGCCGCGGGCGTCAACCTGCGCCAGCGGCTGCAGCAGCACCTGGGCATCTCGCTCGACGAGACCACCACGCGCGCCGACATCGAAACGCTCTGGGCGCTGTTCGTGCCCGCCGGCACGCCGATGCCGCGCTTCGACGACCTGGCCAACACGGCGCCGCGCCTGCCCGAGGACCTGCGCCGCACCAGCGCCTTTCTCACGCACCCGGTGTTCAACACCCACAAGAGCGAAACCGCGATGCTGCGCTACATCCGCAGGCTGTCGGACAAGGACCTGGCGCTCGACCGCAGCATGATCCCGCTCGGCAGCTGCACCATGAAGCTCAACGCGACCAGCGAGATGATCCCGATCACCTGGCCCGAGTTCGCGAACATCCATCCCTTTGCGCCGGCCGAGCAGCTGGTGGGCTACGCCCAGCTCGACGCGCAGCTGCGCGCCTGGCTCTGCGAAGCCACCGGCTACGCGGGCATCAGCCTGCAGCCCAACGCGGGCTCGCAGGGCGAATACGCCGGCCTGCTGGCCATCCGCTCCTTCCATGAGGCCAACGGCCAGGGGCACCGCAACATCTGCCTCATTCCTTCGTCGGCGCACGGCACCAACCCCGCGAGCGCACAGATGGTGGGCCTGCAGGTGGTGGTGACGGCCTGCGACGCGCAGGGCAACGTCGACATGGACGACCTGAAGCGCGCCTGCGAGAAGCACAGCGACAAGCTCGCGGCCGTGATGATCACCTACCCGAGCACGCATGGCGTGTTCGAAACCCGCGTGAAGGAACTCTGCGAACTGGTGCACGAGCACGGCGGCCGCGTGTACGTCGATGGCGCCAACATGAATGCGCTGGTCGGCGTGGCTGCGCCGGGCGAGTTCGGCGGCGACGTGAGCCACCTGAACCTGCACAAGACCTTCTGCATTCCGCATGGCGGCGGCGGGCCGGGCGTGGGTCCGGTGTGCGTGGTCGAAGACCTCGTGCCCTACCTGCCGGGCCATGCGACGGCCGGCGTGGCATCCAACGGCGTCGGCGCTGTTTCCGCTGCGCCGCTGGGCAATGCGGCCGTGCTGCCGATCAGCTGGATGTACTGCCGCATGATGGGCGCCAAGGGCCTGCAGGCGGCCACCGAAACCGCGATCCTGAGCGCCAACTACATCAGCGCGCGCCTCAAGGACCACTACCCCACGCTGTACGCGAGCCCCAACGGCCACGTCGCGCATGAGTGCATCCTCGACCTGCGCCCGCTCAAGGACAGCAGCGGTGTCACCGCCGAGGACGTGGCCAAGCGCCTGATCGACTACGGCTTCCATGCGCCCACGCTGAGCTTTCCGGTGCCCGGCACGCTGATGGTGGAACCCACCGAAAGCGAGCCGCTGGCCGAACTCGACCGCTTCATCGACGCGATGATCGCGATCCGCGGCGAGATCCGCCGCGTCGAGGAAGGCGTCTGGCCGAAGGACGACAACCCGCTCAAGCATGCGCCGCACACCGCGGCCAGCCTGATGGCGGCGGAATGGCCGCACCCCTATTCGCGCGAACTCGGCGCGTTTCCGCTGGCGGAACTCAAGCAGGCCAAGTACTGGCCGCCGATCGGCCGCGTCGACAACGTGTATGGCGACCGCAACCTGTTCTGCAGCTGCGTGCCCGTGGGCGACTACAAGGAAACCGAAGAGGCCTGAAAAAGGCCGCTCAGGCTTCGCGGCGGTACATCGCCCATTTCACGGTGAGGATGTCCGCCGCGATCTTCGCGGCGTTGACGCCCGCGTAGCTTTGGGACGGATCGAATTCGAAGCCTTCCTTGTAGCACCTGACATGCGCGAAATCGCGGTCGAAGGTCATCGGTCCCATGAGTTCGGCGGGGTCGGTGCCCGCGGGAAGCGCCAGGAATTTCTCGGGATCGGTGGCACTCTGGTAGAGGTCGACGCTCATCAGGTTCATACGGGTGTCCTCGAAATCTGGGGATCCCGCGAATCATCCCCGGCATCCGCGCCGCATGCAATCGGCCCGCGCCTACACGGCGGCGCGCCACCGGGTCAGCGCTGCTGCTTCTTCTTCAGCATCTCGCCGGTGGCAATCTGCTCGCGGAAGCCTCGCAGGCTGGCCTTCATCCTGCGCTCGTTCTCCAGCCCCATGCGCACCATGATCTTCTGGCCTGACGAGAGCGACTCGAGCTGCGGATCGGCGTATTCGTAGCGCACCCATGGCCGCTGCGAAGACACGTTGCCTTTCACCTCGACAAGGCGAACCGGCACCGGGCCGGCGGGTTCGGGCGCCTGCAGCAGATGGTCGATCACGGCGATGAGCCGGTCATTGAAGTAGCGCCCCGGATAGCCGAGCTCCTCATAGGCTTTCTGAAACAGCGGATAGAGCTGGGCGTAGGTCTTGGCCGCCTTGGCCGGATTGATCGATTCGGCAAGCTGCACGATGGGGGTGTAGCGAGCGGCATTGCCGGGTGCGATGGTCTGCGCCTCGCCCTTGCCCTGGGTGGTGAAGCGCTGCTTCGTCGGCTGCACCGGCCAGGTGCTCGCGGGCGACTGCTCGCGCGCGAGGTTGTCGACCGTGGCCACGAAGCGGCGCACGATGCCTTCGAACTGCAGGAAGTCCGCCACGTTCTTGCTGCCCATCAGGTCGACCAGCGCCTTCATCACGCGCGTATCGGAATCGGCGAGCTTGGGCAGCCCCGAAGCGGGCAGCGCGATCGCGTCGATCGGGTTCTGCGGCTCCGGGGATTCGGGCAGCGAGGGCGGCGGCGGTGCGGGCGCAAGCCCGTCGTTGGGGGCGGCGGCCACCGGCGGTTCGACCGGCAGCGGCGGTTGCTGCTGCTGCTGGTACCAGCGCCAGCCCAGGAATCCGGCGGCGATCGCCAGCAGCACGATGACGACGATGGTTCCGGTCGAGGTCTCGCGCCGCGGCCTGTACGCGGGCGCATCGTGCGGATCGCGCACGTCGGGAATTTCGGGGATGTCTCGGTCGGACATGTCTGCGGTTTCCTTTTTTGGAGGATTGCAATGGGAGACGAGCGGCTATGGTGCACCAGATCGGCACCCCGCCGCGGCGTCATCCCGTAACGCCCTGTGACGCGCTCCCGGCGCGAAAGTTCGCCCGCTAGGAGGCGCCCGCCGCCGAGCCGAGCGACTGCAGCCACGCCAGTGCGCCCTGCAGCTCGGCCGGGCGGATCTCGTGGCCGCCCGGAAAATCGGCCCCCGACAAGGCCAGCGGCAGGCCGCGCGCGAGTTCGCGCGACGCCTCTGCGGCGCTTGGCGGAATCACGTTGTCGGCGCTGCCGTGGCTCACCCACAGCGCCTTGCCCTCGAAAGCCTCGGGCGCCGCGATGTGCGCCGCCGTCTGTTGCAGCAGCCGGCCGTGCCACACCATTGCGGCGCGAACCTTCGCGGGCTGTGTCAGCAGCAGCGACAGCGCCATGATGCCGCCCTGGCTGAAGCCGCCGACCACCACGCGCTCGGGCGGCACGCCGAGCTGCTGCGACGCCGAGGCCACCATCTCGCCCACCAGGAAGCGGCTTTCGCGCTCCTGCTCCTCGTTGATGCGCCGCTCGCCATCAGGCAGCACCTCGAACTCGAACCACGCGTACGCATCGGGCGACAGCACATAAGGCGCGCGCAGGCTCAGCACGTGGAACTGCGGCGGCATGAGCCGCGCCAGGCCGAACAGGTCCTGCTCGTTGCTGCCGACGCCGTGCATCAGCACCAGCAGCCAGGGCTCGCGCACGTTCGGCCCTGCGGCCTGCTCGAGAAACTTGAAAGGCAGGTGGAGTTGCGTCATGAAGTCAGGCCGTAAGAGATTGAAAACCTTGCGCCAAGGCGCGCGTGATCTCGGCGGCCGGCAGCTCGCGGCAGCCGGTGGCATTCTGCCCCGACCACAGCGGAGAAAAATCGCCGCTGCCCTGCGCCTCGGCCTTGGCGCGCAAGGGCGCAATGCCCGAGGTGGCCAGCGGAAACTCGGGCGCCGCCGCACCGATCGGCCCCAGCTCGCGCATCACGCGGTTCACGATGCCGCGCGCGGGGCGGCCCGTGAAGAGATTGGTGAGCGCCGTGTGGCGCGCGGCCTGGCTCTTGAGCGCCGCGCGGTGCACGGCGCTGGTGGTCGCCTCCGGCGCCAGCAGATAGGCGGTGCCGACCTGCACGCCCGCAGCGCCCAGCGCCATGGCCGCGGCCACGCCGGCTGCATCGGCAATGCCGCCGGCCGCGATCACCGGCACCTTCACGGCATGCACCAGCTGCGGCAGCAGCGCAAAGGTGCCGAGCTGCCGCGTCAGGTCGTGCGACAGGAAATGGCCGCGATGCCCGCCGGCCTCCAGCCCTTGCGCGATGACCGCATCCACGCCACGCGCTTCGAGCCACCGCGCCTCCTCGACCGTGGTGGCCGAGGCCAGCACCTTCGCGCCCCAGCCATGCACCTGCGCCATCAGCGCCTCCGAAGGCAGCCCGAAATGAAAGCTCACCACCGCCGGGCGGAACTCCGCCAGCACAGTGGCCACGTCGGCACTGAACGGGTTGCGCCCGGGGCCGGTGGGGATGCTCGCGGCATCGATGCCGAACTCGGCGTAGTACGGTGCCAGCGCGCTGCGCCATGCCGCCTCGCGCTCGGCGCTCGGCTCCGGCGGCGTGTGGCAGAAGAAATTGACGTTGAAGGGCTTGCCGGTGCCGGCCCGGATCGCGGCGAGCTCGCTGCGCATGGTGTCGGGGCCCAGCATGGCGCAGGGCAGCGAGCCGAGACCGCCGGCGTTGCTGACCGCAATGGCCATGGCGCTGCCCTGCACGCCCGCCATGGGTGCCTGGATCAGCGGCAGATCGGTGCCGAGGAGTTGCTGCAAGGGAGTGGTCATGTCGGATGTTCCTTCTGGATGCGCCGTGCGCGCCAGCGCCTATTTTGCGGCGAAGCCCAAAGCCCTGCGTTCAGCCGGCAGGCGCTGCGGGAAGCCGCTTCTCCAGCAGGCGCAGGCCGATGGCCATCGCGATGAAGACAGCCGCGACGGCCGCCGAATTGAGCGCTGCGCGTGCAAACCCGAGTTGGCCCACGTCCATGAACGGATACGGGTACCAGCTCACGAACGCGCCGCGCACGAAGGTGTAGACGATCCATGCGAGCGGCAGCAGCACGGCCCGCCCGATGGTGCCGCGGTCGGTGCGCGGCCGCGGTCCGACCAGGGCCCAGCCGAGCACCGTGAACACCGGCGTCACCGTGTGCAGCAGGAAGTTGGCAAGCTGCCCCGAGGGCGTGAGCTCGCGCAGCCCCGTGAGCACCGTGTGGAACACGATGCCCGTGACCGCGATGCAGAGCACCGCCGTGAGCCGCAGCACCCGGAACAGCCGCCCGTCGTGCGCGGGACGAAAGGCGAGCAGCGCGCAGACGCCGCCGACGAGCAGGTTCGAGTCGATGGTGAAGTAGCTGAACAGCCGAACGAAGCGCTCCAGATGCGTGGGCGCGATGCCGGGGCCGCCACTGATCGCCGCGCTCAACTCGAGGCCGATTCCCCCGGCCGCGGCCAGCGCGACCACGCCGTGCAGAAAGCGCGCGAGCGCAATGGGGCCCCAGGCGGCTTGCGGTGCGGTCTTGGCGATATCCGGTTGTGGCGGCATGTGAACCTCCAAAGCTTGGCGCATCGAGAGTATGCCGAAGTGAATGCTTTCAATTTCTTGCCGCTTCGGCATGGATCCATTGCAGGAAGGCCGCGACCGATGACCGCTTGGCGTGCCGTGGTGGATACACCGCAAAGTGCGCCTTGACCTTGATAGCCTGATCAAGGCCGAACACGGGCCTGAGCTTGCGCTCGGCAATGTGCCTTGCGGCAATCGTCGCACTTTCAAGCGCAACGCCCAGGCCTTGGGTGGCTGCATCGAGCGACATCTGCGCCCGATCGAAACGAATGGCAAACCTGTCGGGCGCCCGCTTGTCGCTGAACTGTCCGAACCAGTCCGACCACTGCACCACGCTGACGTTGCTCTGGATCAGCTTCACGCCGCTGAGCTGCTCGATGCGCTTCAAGCCGTGCTGCCGGATGAATGCAGGACTCGCGAGCGGCACGATGCGCTCCTCGAACAGGGGTTCTACCACCAAGTCGGGCCAGTTCGGTATTCCATAGCGGATGTCGATGTCGGCCTGGCCCAGGGCGAAATCGCTGGTTGTGTGCGCGGCCGACAGGTTCAGCGAAATGTCCGGGTAAGCCTGCGCAAAGCCACGCAGCCGCGACATCAGCCAAAGGCTCGCAATGCTGGGCGCCGAGTGCACATACAGGCTGTTGCTCACGCCTTGGCGCAGATCGTCGGTTGCCGATGCGATGGCCAGCAACGCGCCGCCAACTTTCGACAAGTACATGTCGCCCGCGGCGCTGAGCCGCACGCCGTGGGCGCTGCGCTCGAACAACCGCACACCGAGATGCGCTTCAAGGCGCGACACCTGATGGCTGATCGCCGAGGCAGTGAGGTGGAGTTCCGACGCTGCAAGGGCAAAGCTTCTTCTTCGTGCCACCGCTTCGAAGGCCTGCAGGTTGGTCACGGCGGGCAGTGTGGACATAGGGTCAACCCGGTCGTTAGATGACAGATCGTCATCTTAGGCTGAAAACACATCGCTTGTCGTCATGCCTTGGTCCGACGACCATCGCCAACCGCACCACTCTGGAGACAAATCGATGCTGCTCAAGGACAAGATCGTCGTCATTACCGGCGGCGCCGGCATCAACGGCCTCGGGTTCGCCACGGCGCGCCTGATGGCGGCCCATGGCGCCCGTGTCGCGGTGCTCGACCTGGAGCGCGCCGCTCCTGCGGCGGCGGCCGCGCAACTCGGCCCCGAGCATCTTGGAATCGTTGCCGACGTGACCGACAAGGCCTCGTGCGATGCCGCCGCCGCGGCTGTGCTGAAGGCATTCGGCCGCATCGACACGCTGGTCAACAACGCAGGCATCACGCAGCCGGCCAAGACGCTCGAGATCAGCGGTGCGGACTATGACCGCATCCTCGATGTCAGCCTGCGGGGCACGCTGTACATGTCGCAGGCGGTTCTGCCTTCCATGCAGCAACAGGGCGGCGGATCGATCGTCTGCATCTCGTCGGTCTCCGCGCAGCGCGGCGGGGGCATCCTGGGTGGCCCGCATTACTCGGCGGCAAAGGCCGGCGTGCTTGGCCTGGCGCGCGCCATGGCGCGGGAGTTCGGCCCCGAAGGCATCCGCATCAACAGCATCACGCCCGGCCTGATCGGCACCGACATCATCAAGGGCAAGCTCACCGAAGAGAAAAAGGCCGAGATCGCCGAGACCATTCCGCTCGGCCGGCTGGGCCGCGCCAACGACATCGCCGGCGCCTGCGTCTTCCTTGCCAGCGATCTGTCGCTGTACTGCACGGGGATCACGCTCGACGTGAATGGCGGCATGTTGATCCATTGAGCCCCTGAGCCGGCGACCCCTTCTCATTTCTACAACCAGGAGACAAAAACCATGACCGAGCCCAAGCCCACCCCTGCGAAACTCAAACGCCGGCAACTGCTGGCCGCAGGCGCAGCGCTGCCCCTGTTTTCGATCGTCACGCGCCGCGCGGATGCTGCCGAGTTCGAACTCAAGTACGCCACCGGACAGGATCCGACCCACCCGGTCAACTTGCGCGCCAAGGAAGCGCATGACCGCATCCGGGAAGCCACCTCGGGCCGGGTCAACATCAAGCTCTTCCCGGCCAACCAATTGGGCAGCGACACGGACCTGCTGGCGCAAGTACGAAACGGCTCGGTCGAGTTCTTCAATCTCTCGTCGCTGATCCTGTCGACCTTCGTGCCTGTCTCGGGCATCACGAGCGTAGGCTTTGCCTTCAAGGGCTACGACGACGTCTGGAAGGCGATGGACGGCGACCTGGGCAACCACATTCGAGCCGAGATCGCGAAGACACCCATCTTCACCGTCTCGCGGATCTGGGACAACGGATTCCGCCACGTCACATCGTCCGGGCGCGAGATCAAGTCCGCAGCCGACCTGAAGGGCTTCAAGGTGCGGGTGCCTCCCGCACCTCCGCTGACCTCCCTGTTCAAGGCGCTGGACGCCGCTCCATCGCCGATCAACTTCAACGAGGTCTACACCGCCTTGCAGACCAAGGTGGTGGAAGGCCAGGAGAATCCGCTCGCCATCATCTCGACCGCGCGGCTCTACGAAGTCCAGAAGACCTGCAGCCTGACCGGCCATGTCTGGGACGGCTACTGGGTGCTTGGCAACAAGCGCGCATTCCAGAAGCTGCCGCCCGACGTCCAGCAGGTCATCACGCGAGAGATCGACAAGTCCGCCATCGATCAGCGGGCCGACGTTGCCAAGCTCAGCAGCAGCCTGGTGTCCGACCTCAAGGCCAAGGGCGTCGGCTTCATCGACGTGCAGCAGGAAGACTTCCGCAACAAGCTGGCGAGCACGGGCTTCTACGGCGAATGGAAGTCGAAGTACGGCGCTGCACCATGGGATCTCCTGGAGAAAGTCTCCGGCAAGCTCGGCTGATCGACCGCCGTCCGCCGTCCGCCGCGTGAAAGAAAACCATGAACATCTCTAGTGACGAGCCCGGCGCCGCCGGGACCATGGCTGCGCCATGCCGGCGCGGGCCGCTCGCATGGCTCGAGACCTTGAACAAGGCTCTGGCCATGCTGGTCGAAATTCCGGCCGCGCTGCTGGTGCTGGCCGAGGTCGTCGTGCTTCTTGCCGGCGTGACCAGCCGCTACGTGTTCCACGAACCTCTGGTGTGGTCTGACGAACTGGCTTCGATCCTCTTCCTCTGGCTGGCGATGCTCGGATCGATCGTTGCGTTCCAGCGCGGCGAGCACATGCGCATGACGGCGATCGTGGGCAAGCTCGATTCGAGCAAGCGGGCCTTCCTGGACCTGATCGCCATCGCTGCGGCCATTGCCTTCCTCGCATTTGTGGTTCACCCCGCCTACGAATTCGCGCAGGACGAGGTCTTCGTCACGACGCCGGCCATGGGCATCCCCAACTCCTGGCGGGCATCGGCGCTGCCGGTCGGCCTCGGACTGATGTTGCTGGTCGGCGTCATCCAGATCCTGCGCATCGGCCGATGGAAGGATGCGGGCCTGGCGCTGGGCCTGGTCGCCGTGGTCATTGGAGGAATGGCACTGGCCGGACCCCTGCTGGTGCCGCTGGGCAACTGGAATCTCCTCCTCTTCTTCGTGTTCGGCGTGGGTGCCATGGTGCTGCTGGGCCTGCCGATCGCGTTCTCGTTCGGACTGGCGACCTTTGGCTACATCGCGCTGACGACCAGCACGCCAACGGTGGTGGTCGTGGGCCGGATGGACGAAGGCATGAGCCATCTCATCCTGCTCGCGGTTCCGCTGTTCGTGCTGCTCGGCCTGCTCATCGAGATGACCGGGATCGCGCGCGCCATGGTCAGCTTCCTGGGCAGCCTGCTGGGGCACGTGCGCGGCGGGCTCTCTTATGTGCTGATCGGCGCGATGTATCTAGTCTCCGGCATCTCGGGATCCAAGGCTGCCGACATGGCGGCCGTGGCACCGGCACTCTTCCCCGAGATGCGCAAGCGGGGCGCGAAGCCCGGCGATCTGGTCGCATTGCTCTCCGCAACCGGCGCGCAAACCGAAACGATCCCGCCCTCGCTGGTGCTGATCACGATCGGTTCCGCGACGGGTGTCTCGATTGCGGCCCTCTTCACGGGCGGCCTGCTGCCCGGAGTGGTGGTCGGCGCGACCTTGGCCGCACTCGTGTGGTGGCGCTATCGGGGCGAGGACCTGTCGGGCGTGCGCAAGGCGAGCGGCCGCGAGATCGCCAGGTCGTTCCTGATCTCGATCCCTGCCCTTGCGCTGCCCGTCGTCATCCGCGCAGCGGTGGTCGAGGGCGTCGCAACGGCGACGGAAGTGTCGACCATCGGCATCGTCTACGCGGTGATCGCCGGACTTCTTGTGTACCGCCAGTTCGACTGGAAGCGCATCTACCCGATGCTGGTCAGCACCGCGTCGCTTTCCGGCTCGATCCTGTTCATCATCGGTGCTGCCACCGGCATGGCCTGGGCCCTGACCCAATCGGGATTCTCGAGCGCGCTGGCGGACACGATGAAGGCGCTGCCAGGCGGCGCCATCACCTTCATGGCGGTATCGGTTGTTGCCTTCATCATTCTCGGATCGGTGCTGGAGGGCATCCCGGCCATCGTGCTGTTGGGTCCTCTGCTGTTTCCCATTGCGCGCCAGGTCGGTATCCAC
Organism: Variovorax paradoxus NBRC 15149; assembly: GCF_001591365.1. Lineage (GTDB taxonomy): Bacteria > Pseudomonadota > Gammaproteobacteria > Burkholderiales > Burkholderiaceae_C > Variovorax > Variovorax paradoxus. The sequence continues at coordinate 236,818 of NZ_BCUT01000007.1, read as the reverse complement.
GAAGTGCACTACGCGATGGTCGTGACCCTCGCGATGGGCATCGGCCTCTTCGCACCGCCGTTCGGCGTCGGGTACTACGCGGCCTGCGCCATCAGCCGGATCCATCCGAACGAGGGCATGAAGCCCATCGTCGGCTACATGGTCGCCTTGTTCATCGGAACGGTGGCCGTGGCTGCGATTCCCTGGATCTCGATCGGATTCCTCTGACATGCCAGGCCGCCCGGGCCGCCTCTGGCGATCGCCGCGCCCCACCTTTTCTACACACTTTTTCCAGGAGATTTCCATGTCTGACTTATCGACGCTTCGACAAAGCGCCCGCCGCATTCGCGCCTACGCACTGCGCATGGGCGAAGTGCAAGGACAGGGCTATATCGGCCAGGCGCTCGGGTGGGCCGACGTCCTCGCAGTGGCCTACAAGCACGCACTGGCGTTCAGGCCCGAGGAGCCGAAGTGGGAAGGCCGCGACCGCTTCCTCCTGTCCCACGGCCACTATGCGATTGCCTTCTACGCCGCACTGATCGAGGCCGGGATCATTCCCGAGGAAGAGCTCGAAACCTATGGCAGCGACGACAGCCGGCTGCCGATGTCCGGCATGGCCACCTACACGCCGGGCATGGAAATGTCCGGCGGCTCGCTCGGGCAAGGCCTCCCGATTGCCGTCGGCATGGCGCTGGGGCTGCGTCTGAAGAACAACCCGGCCTTCGTCTACAACTCGATGTCGGACGGAGAACTGGACGAGGGATCGACCTGGGAGGCTGCGATGGGCGCCGCGCACCACCGCCTGCCGAATCTGATCTGCCTGGTCGATATCAACAACCAGCAGGCCGATGGCCCGTCCGGAAAGATCATGGGCTTCGAGCCGCTCGCCGCCAAATGGGAAGCGTTCGGCTGGCACGTGCAGCGCGTCGATGGCAACGACCTGCCGGCCGTCATGGCTGCCTTCGATGCCGCGCGCGCACTGAAGGAAGAAAAGCCGCGCGTCATCTTGTTCGACACATTGATGGGACGGGGCGTCCCCTTCCTCGAGACGCGGGACAAGAACCATTTCATCCGCGTCGACCCGCCGGAATGGCAGCAAGCCATCGCCCATGTCGACAGCGCGCAATCCGAAGGAGCCCTGTGATGAGTACCACCACCGAAAAGAAGCCGAGGCTCACGACCTCCGCGATGATCGCCTCCATCGCCAGCGAAGGCCAGCGCGTGACAGCGGCGCCGTTCGGCAAAGCCCTGGTCGAGTTGGGCCGCAGCCGTCCGGAGATCGTCGGGATGACGGCCGACCTTGCCAAGTACACCGACCTGCACCTGTTCGCGAAGGAGTATCCCGAGCGGTTCTTCCAGATGGGCATGGCCGAGCAGTTGCTGATGGCGGCCGCGGGAGGCATGGCCAAGGAAGGATTCATTCCCTTTGCGACGACGTACGCCGTCTTCGGCACCCGCCGGGCCTACGACTTCGTGCATCAGGTGATTGCGGAAGAGAACCTCAACGTCAAGATGTGCTGCGCGCTGCCGGGGCTAACCACCGGCTATGGACCGAGCCACCAGGCCACCGAAGACCTGGCATTGATGCGCGGCATCCCGGGCCTGACGATCATCGACCCTTGCGACGCGCTCGATATCGAGCAGGCCGTACCTCAGATGGCCGACCATCAGGGCCCCGTCTATATGCGGTTGCCGCGCGGCAATGTGCCGCGCGTATTGGACGAGTACGACTACAAGTTCGAACTCGGCAAGGCCAAGCTGATTCGTGACGGAAAAAGCGTACTGGTGATCGCCAGCGGCTTCATGACGATGCGCTCGCTCGAGGTCGCCGAGCAACTCAGGAATGACGGCGTCGATATTGCCGTGCTGCACGTGCCCACGATCAAGCCGCTGGATGAGGCGACGATCCTTGCCGAGGTCCGGCGGCTGGGCCGGCTGGTCGTGGTGGCGGAGAACCATTCGGTGATCGGCGGCCTTGGCGAGGCGGTGGCGGGCCTCCTGATGCGCTCGGGAATCTCGACGGCCTATCGCCAGATCGGCTTGCCCGATGCGTTCCTCGACGCGGGCGCCCTGCCGACACTGCATGACCGCTATGGCATCTCGGCGCAGATGATGAGCCGGCAGATCAAGGGGTGGGTATGAGCCCGGCGGCCGAACAGCCCCCCTGCATAGGCATGACTGCCAGGAAGAAGGTGGGGTTCATCGGGCTGGGCGCGATGGGCCGCGGCGCCGTCGGCAACCTGATTGCAAAGGGCTTCGACGTGGTGGGTTGCGACGTGCGTCCCGAAGCACTCGAGTGGCTGCAAGCGCAAGGCGGCGTTCCAGCCAGCTCGCTTGCCGAAATGGCCGGCCAGGTCAGCGTCGTGGTGTGCTTAGTCGTCAATTCGCAGCAGACGGAAACCGTGCTCTTTGGCGACAACGGCCTGGTCGGGAAGCTGGCGGCCGGAACCGTGTTCATCACTTGCAGCACCATGGATCCAGGCTATGTTCGTGCCCTTGACAGGCGGCTGGCGCAGCACTCGATCTGGCTGGTCGATGCGCCGGTCACGGGGGGCGCCGTCGGCGCGGAACACGGACAACTGACAATCATGGGTTCCGGAAAGCGCGAGGCCTTCGAGCTTGCGCGTCCTGTGCTCGAGACCTTCGGCACCCGCGTGCACTACCTGGGCGCGGCTGGCTGCGGTGCGCAGATGAAAATTCTCAACCAACTGCTCTGCGGCGTCCATCTGGCTGCGGCGGGAGAAGCGCTCGCACTCGCAAGGCGCCAGGGGCTGCCGCTGGATCTCACGCTGGAGATTCTCTGCAGCGGAGCGGCCGGGTCCTGGATGCTCGCGGACCGGGGCCCCAGGATGATCGCGGGCAAGTTCGACGACATTACGTCGGCCGTCGATATCTTCGTCAAGGACATGTCCCTGGTGCTCGACGCGACGCGCGAATCGCGATTTCCTGCCGCGCTCGCACATGCTGCATACCTTGCCTTCCTCGGCACCGCGGCGCGGGGACTTGGTGCGCAAGACGACTCTGCCGTGACAACAGCCTACGAAGTCGCCACGAAGTCATGACGGCCGCGGGCCGGCCACCTCGCGCAGCCGCCGATGCGCCGCATCGTCCCAGGCAATGGGCTGCTGGTTCTTCGCATGCAGATAGTGGTGCGTGAACACCGCAAGGTAGGCATCCAGCGTCTCTTCGGCAACAGGCTCGCCCGCCAGGCTCATGCACATCGCGGCCACCTCGCTGGTGCAGAAGTGGTCGTCGCGGCCGGAGTTGCGCAGCCTGTATTGCGTGATCCGCTCCGGCTGCAGGCTCAGCACCGGCAGCCGGTCGAGATAAGGGCTTCTGCGGAACATCTTGCGTGCCTCGGCCCATGTCGCGTCGAACAGGATGAAGAGCGGGCGTTTCGCGCTGCCACTGCCGTCCGTTCCAGGCGCCGGAACGGCCAGGACCACGCGCTCGGGCGCCGCATATTGCCCCGGGAACACCACGTAGGGCTGCCATTGCGGATCGTCCAGCAGCGCCAGCAGCGCGGGATCGGTTTCGGTGCGGGCCCAGCCGAAGGCGAAAGTATCGGCCACCACGTCGGCGACCAGCCATCCGGTGTTGGTGGGCTTGAGCGGCTCGATGTCGGCCATGAGCAGGCACACCCCCGCGCGCGTTGCCACCGAAGGACGCACGGCGCACATGCAATGGCTGGGCACCAGGCGGCAGCCCGCGCAGCGCTCGCGCTTGAAGCCGCCACGGGCGAGAAAGGGTTTGGCGCTGCGCGCCAGGCGCGCGGCGCGAAGGAGGGAGACGGCATGGGGCATGCACCGATTCTCGGCGGCTCTTGAACGCCGGTGCGCGGGACAGCTAGACCAGTTGCAGATCCTTCGGCGCCACCCCGTCGAACACCCGCGCAAGCTGTGCCGGCGAAAGGCCGTACATGCGCCTGAACAGCCCGCCGAACACCGCGCGGTATTCGTTGAGCACCGGGTAGTCGCGGTTCTGGAACAGCGTGGCCTGCGCCACTTCCTGCTGCTCGCCCACGACGCGCCCGCCGGCCTGCGCCGAGAGTCCGCCGCCGAGCACCCAGTACACGCTGCCGTGCCCGTGGTCGGTGCCGCGGTTGCCGTTCTCGCGGAAGGTGCGGCCGAACTCGCTGATGACCACGACCACGGTCTGGCGCCAGGCGTCGTCGCCCATCTCCTCTGCGAACCCGGCCACGCCACGGCCCAGCTCCTCGAAGCGGTTGGCAAGGTAGCCGGTGGCGCCACCCTGCCCCACATGCGTGTCCCAGCCGCCGACGTCGACAAAGCCGAGGTCGAAGCGCTCGCGCATGAGCCGCGCCATGCGGCGCGCGACGAGTTCGAAGCCCTTGGCCGTCATGGCGTTGCGGCTGGCTGCGTCCATCTCGGCCTGCATGGCGCGCACCACTTCGTCACGCACCTGAAAGCCCTCGGCCACCGGCTGTGCCAGCGCCGTGTTGCGGTACATCGCCGAAATCACCTCGCTCTGGCGCGCATCGATCGAGGGACGCGCGCTGCCCGCGAGCGCCATGTTGGCGGCCTTGGCGCTGCCGCGCATCGCGATCGGCAGCTGGTTGGTGAACGCCATGGGCGACACGCCGGCCAGCGGCCCGGCACCGAGCACGGAGGCCAGGCGGTTGAGAAAGCCCGAGCCGTAGTCGCGGCGCTTGTCGAGCGCCTGGCCCAGCTCGATCGAGTCCTGCGTCTCGAAGTGGCTGCGCGTGAGGTCGTCGGTGCCGGCGAAGGCGATGAAGGAGGCCTGCTTCTGCTCGAACATCGGCATCAGGCTTTGTGCCAGCGCGGGGTGCAGGCCCCAGCTGCCGTCCAGCGGCAGCGCGCCGCCGGGCATGCCAGGCCGGGCGATGGCGATGTTGGGGCGCGAGGCGTAGTAGAAGTCGCTGCCCGTGGGCACGAGCAGGCTGGCGCAGTCGTACGCGCCGCGCAGGAACACGACCAGCAGCTTGGCGCCTTCGGCCGCGGGCGCGGCCATCAACCGGCCGGAGGCGCCCGCGAACGGAACGGCGGCCATGAGCTTGAGCAGTTCTCGGCGTTGCATGGCGGTGTGTCCTTTTTTCATCATCAGCGGCGCATCAGTTCCGGCGACGCCAGCAGGAAGGTGTTCCACTCCTGCGGGTTCCTCGCCTGCGCCAGCGCCTCGCGCGTGTCCGCGCCCAGGCCCGCCTGCATGGCGCGCACCGCGTGCGAATCGGCCAGCGGCGGGAATGCGGGTTTCTCCAGCGGCGCCTTGTCGTCCGTGCGGAACAGCACGGCGCCATTCGCACCGATGGCGCGCGCGATCTCGAAGCGCGTGTTCATCTGCCCCGCGCTGGCCCAGGCGGCTTCGTTGAGCGGATAGCCGTCGGGCGTCTCGTGGCCGTACAGCGGCTCGCCCATGCGGTTGATCCAGCCGAGCATCGGGCCCACGTTCGTCACCACGCGGTCGTCGTACGCGAGCCGCACGCCGGCGATCACGTAGTGCACCGGGTCGCGGAACTTGCGCCCGAGCGAGGCGGCGAATTCGGGCGACTCGAACATCGCCTTGAGCGTGAGGGCGATGTCGCCGTCGCTGCGCGTGAAGGCCGCCGCCATGCGTTCGACCAAGGCCTGCGGCGGATCGTCGGAGACGAAGTACACGGCGAGCTTGCGCGAGATGAAGCGCGCGGTGGCCGGCGCACGCGCCAGGCGGTCGAGCGCCTCGTCGGCCTCGGCCAACCCGCGGCTCTGGATCGGCTGGCCCAGCAGCGTCTTCGGCCCGTAGTCGTGCCGGTTGGGGTTGAACTCGAACAGGCCCCGGCGCACGTAGTCGGCGCGCAGGGCCGGCCGCACATTGGGCGGCGGCGCGTCCAGCGGCTGGTAGCTCACGCCCACGCCGGTGAGCACGCGCGCCAGCTCCTGCACGTCGGCTTGCGAATAGCCGCCGCCCACGCCCATGGTGTGCAGCTCCATCAGCTCGCGCGCGTAGTTCTCGTTGATGCGGTTGGCGGCGTTCTGCGCGTTGTCCAAGTAGCGCAGCATCGCGGGGTGGTGCAGCGTGGCGCCGAGCAGGTCGCGGAAGCTGCCGAGCGCATGCGGGCGGATCGCGTTCTCTTCGTAGTCGCCCACCATCGCGCGGATGTTGTCCTTGCGCAGGTTGACGTTGAAGTGGTTCATCCAGAACCACGTCATCTGCTCCTGCAGTTGGTTGGGCGAATAGAGCGCGCGCAGCACGAAGCGCTGCTGGGCCTCGCGCGCCAGTTCGTTGAGCTGCCGCTGGTAGGCCTGGCGCGCGGCCTTCTTCTGGTCTTCGTCGGGCAGCGCGTCGGCGGCCTTGCGCTGCGCATCGAGTCCGGTAACGAGCTGGTCGAGCGGCGTGCGCGAAATGGCCATGGCATCGATCTGCGCCTGCGCGGCCGGCGGCAGCGGCGCGGGCCGCGGATTGAGCTGGTCGCGCATCCACAGCGGCAGGCCGCGCCGCGCCAGCTGCGCCTCGCTGCTCGCATTGGCACCCCCGCCCACGCGGTCGAGCCAGCGCAGCCGCGCGGCTTCGTTCATGGGTGCAGAAGGCAGGGAAACCGACACCAGCGGCCGATGCTCCCCCGGCGCGCTCGCGCAGGCCGCGAGCAGCGCCAGTGCGCATGCAGCCAGCGCCATCGCCGTGCGACGCATGGGGAACAACCACTGCGAAGCGGCGGCTGCCACCGCATTCACTCCGTGCGCAGGTCGTGGCGGCGCACGTCGCCGATGGCGTGCTGCGCGGTGCCCAGCGCCACGTCGACATGCGCCAGGCCGCGCTGCTGGTACGGCCGCGAGCGCGGATCGTCTTCTTCGCGCGCCACATCGGAGCGCACCTTCCGCAGCAGGTCGACCGCCGCATGCAGGCGGCCCTGGCGCGGCAGCCACGCGTCGGTAGGCTCGCGCCATTCGAGGGGCTTGCCGTCGAGCCATGCCGCGTGCTGCAGGTCGCCGATGGCGGCATGGATCTCGTCGAGCACCACCTGCTCGTCGCGCGAGACGTTCCCGTCTTCGGGGCGGCGGTGCTCCACTTTCCATGCGGCCGTGCGCAGGTCGGACAGGGCGTGCAGGTAGAACGGGTGCCTGCCGTATTCGTCGGCCAATGCGGGCAGCGAGGCCGCGGCCATGAGAACGAGTGCGGCGATGAGGCTTTTCTTCTTCATCTTCGGAGCTCCTGGGAGTGACGGCGGTTCAAGGACGCTTCCTCAACCGCCGTGCCCCGCTCCGCGTTGACGCACTTTACCTTCGCAGCGCCGCGCAAGGCGGCGGCTAAGCCCCGGCTAAGTCAGGCAACCGCCACGCTGGCGGGTGCAGCGCCGGCAATCTGGCGCAAGGCGCGCTCGAACACCTCGACCGGCTGGCCGCCCGAGATCAGGTGCTGGTCGTTGATGATGATGGCAGGCACCGAATGGATGCCGGCATCGGTGTACATGCGTTCGCGCTCGCGGGTTTCGCGCGCGAATTCGTCGCTGGCAAGAATCTCGCGGGCGCGCGCCGCATCGAGCCCGGCTTCGGCGGCCAGGCGCACCAGCACCTCGTGGTCGGAGGGGTTCTGGCGGTCGGTGAAGTAGGCCTTCAAAAGCAGCTTCTTGAGCGCTGCCTGCCTGGCCGGGCTTTCGAGCTCGGCCCAGTGCAGCAGACGGTGGGCATCGAAGGTGTTGTAGATGCGCGGCCGGCCCTCGGGGCTGAACTCGAAGCCCACCTCGGCCCCGCGCTGGCGGATCATCTCGCGCGACTCTGCCTGCTGCTCGCGCGTGGAGCCGTATTTCTGGTTCAGGTGCTCGAAGGTGTCCTGGCCTTCGGGCGGCATCTGCGGGTTCAGCTCGAAAGGCTGGAAGTGCAGCTCCGCCGTGATGCCGGGCGCGACGCGCCGCAGCGCCGCCTCGAGCGAGCCCAGGCCGACGGCGCACCAGGGGCAGGAAACATCGGAAACGAAATCGATCTTGAGATGGGAGGTCATGCCCGCCATTCTTCATCGCCCCGACGCCCTTGGTGCGCGCAAGGTCTTCAGGCCGCGGCCTTGGCGATGCGTGCGGTGGCGAGCGTTTCTTCGCGCAGCCGGTCGTACTCGAGCTTGTCGACCGGCACCGCATCGGGCTTGCCCAGGTCGTTCATGTGCACGCGGTAGGTTTCGCGTGCGCTCAGGGCCGAGACCGCGGCAATGGCGCAGATCGCCAGCGTGATGGCGCCGACGGTCAGCGGGATGTTGGCGGCGCCGGGAGGCGCGACCGCCACGAACAGCGCGGGCAGCAGCGCGGTGATCGCGGTGCCGATGTTCTGCGAGATCGCCATGCCCGAGACGCGGGTGCGCGTGGGGAACATCTCCGGGTAGAAGCTTGGGAACACGGCGTTGTAGCCCTGGTAGACCACGCCCCACATCAGCAGCGACATCACGATGGCCAGCGGCACGTTGTGGATGCTGATGGCGTACAGGTAGCCGAACGACAGCAGGCCCGAACCGATGGCACCCACGGCGATCGGCAGGCGGCGGCCGACCTTGTCCGACAGGTTGCCCACGTACGGGATCACGATCACGGCCAGGATGTTGCCCATCACCGGAATCCAGAGATAGATGTCCTTCTCGAAGTTGATGCCGTAGCCCGGCTGCACTGCATAGGCGGCGCCGAAGATGGTCGCGACCACCGGGATCACGTTCATCAGCGAGCACAGCAGCACGCGCAGCATGTCGCCCCAGCTCTCGGTCACGGCCTGGATCACCGGCGCCTTCGGCACCTGCGCGCTTTTCTCGACTTCGGCAAAGGCGGGGGTCTCCTCCACTTCCCTGCGGATGATGTAGCCGGCCACGATGACGATGAAGCTCAGCAGGAACGGAATGCGCCAGCCCCAGGCGTTGAAGGCGTCCTTGTCCATGTAGTGCGCGAGCGGCAGGAACACCGCGGCCGCCATGATCTGGCCGGCCTGCACGCCCTGCAGCGTGAAGCTCGCGAAGAAGCCGCGGCGTCCGAACGGCGCATGCTCCAGGATCATCGAGCTCGCGCCCGAGATCTCGCCGGCCACCGCAAAGCCCTGGATCAGGCGCAGCAGCACCAGCAGCGCGGGCGCCCACAGGCCGACCTGGTCATAGGTCGGCAGCAGGCCGACGGCGACGGTGGAAAAGCCCATCAGGAACATGCACAGGATCAGCACCGTCTTGCGGCCGTGCGTGTCGCCCCAGTGGCCCAGCAGCAGCGCGCCGATCGGCCGTGCGACGTAGCCCACGCCGTAGGTGGCGAGCGACGCGATGATCGCGATCTGCGGGTCGCCCTTGGGAAAGAAGATCTGCGGAAAGATCAGCGCCGCCGCGGTGGCGTAGATGAAGAAGTCGTAGTACTCCAGTGCCGAGCCGATCCAGCCGCTCGCGGTGGCTTTCTTCGACTGGTGCTTGCCTTTCGGCTCGTGGGCCGTGATGGTTGCCATGGTTTGTCTCCGGGTTGACGAAAAGAATCTTTATTGCTGCGCCTGCGATGCCATGCGCGCGGGTGCGTTGAGCGCGCCGTAGGCGTCGTAGCCCGCGGTGCGCTGTGCCAGTTCGAAGAAGAGTCCGCCTTCGATGTTCTCGGTGTAGATGTGCAGGTAGTCGCCCGCGGGCGAACGGTCGAACAGCACGCCCGCCGCGCGCAGCTTCGCGAGCAGCGCCGGGTCCAGGTCGATGCGCGTGGCCAGGTCGTCGTAGTAGTTGTCCGAAATGGGCACGAAGCGCGTGCCCGCGGCGCGCAGCCGCGCCACGCTCTCGAAGATGTCGTCGCAGCGCAGCGCGATGTGGTGCACCGCACCGCCGCCGGTCAGGCTCAGCGTGCGCGCGGTGCGGGTGCGCTGGCTCAGCGACACGTTGAGCACCAGCCGCACGCTGCGATCGGCGTTGGCCACGCCGCGGCTGCGGATCAGGCCGAAGGGGTCGGCCAGCTCCAGGCTTTCGCCCGGCTCCAGCCCCAGCACGGCGCGCGTGAACAGCACCCAGGTGTCGAGCTGGTCGAGCGCGAGGCCGAACGCCACGTGGTCGACCTGCGCGAGGCCGGCGCCGCGGACATCGGCCGCGGCGTCTTGCTCGAGGATGAAGTCGGCCTCGTACGGGCCGTTGGTGCCCAGGGCCTCGGGCACGAAGTGGATCAGGTTGCCGCCCGGCGCCACGATGGCGGGCACGCGCAATTCGTTCGGGCCGACCGGGCTGTCGTGGCGCTGCGAGCGCATGGCCGTGGCGCGCTCGACCGCGGCCTGCGGATCGGCGCAGCGCACGCCCAGCGCGCACACCGAGGTGCCGTGCGCCTCGAAGCGGCTGCGCGCGAACGAATCCGGCTGCGCGTTGACGATCAGGTTGATGCCGCCCTGGCGGTACAGCGCCACGGCCTTGGAGCGGTGCCGGCCGACGCGGCGGAAGCCGAGCTGCTCCAGCAGCGCGCCGAGCGTGCTGGCCGAGGCCTCGTCGGCCGCAAACTCGATGAACGACAGGCCCGACAGCGCCGGCACCGGCGGCGGGCTGAACAGCTCGACCTGCGGTTTCAGCGCCGGCACATCGGCGGAGGAAGCCAGCCGCTGCCGCGCCTCGCTTTCGAGGTACAGCAGCGAGCGCATCGCGTCCACCGCGGTGCGGCGGTTGGGCGTTTCGCGGAACAGGTCGTTGAAGATTTCCAGCGACAGCGGGCCGGTGTAGCCCGCGCGCAGCACCTGCTCGAAGAAGCCGATCACGTCGAAGTCGCCCTGCCCCGGGAACGAGCGGTGGTGGCGCGCCCACTGCAGCACGTCCATCGACAGCAGCGGCGCGTCGGCCATCTGCAGGAAGAAAATCTTGTCGCCCGGGATGGCGGCGATGCCGGTGGCATCGTCCTTCAGCGACAGCGTGTGGAAGCTGTCGAGGATCAGGCCAAGGTGCGGGTGGCCGGCCTGCTTCACGATGTTCCAGGCCTGGCCGTACAGCGAGGTGTGGCGGCCCCAGGCCAGCGCCTCGAAGCCCACGCGCAGATTGCGGCGTGCGGCCCGCTCCGCGAGCTCGTGCAGCTGCGCGGCGGCCAGCGCCGGGTCGTTCACCGAGAGCGGCGAGGTGTTGGAGCAGCACAGCATCAGCGGCGCGCCCATGGCCTCCATCAGGTCGAACTTGCGCTCGGCGCGCTCCAGGCTGCGGCGGAACTGCGCCTCGGGCATGCCCTCGAAATCGCGGAACGGCTGGTACAGGTCGATCGACAGGCCGAGGTCCGAGGCGATGCGGCGCAACTCGGCGGCGCTGCCCTTGAAGTTGACGAAGTCGGCCTCGAACAGCTCGATGCCGTCGAAGCCTGCGGCCGAAACGGCTTCGAGCTTCTGGCGAAGCGTGCCGCTGAGGGAGACGGTGGCAATGGAGCGATGCATGGGGGTGACTGTAGGAACAGCCGCCGCCGCCCACAACGCTCCACATGTGCCCAGTGTTCGATCATCGAACGCGTGCGTGCATTGTTCGCACGGATTAGGGGTTAGACCTAGGGCCGTCCCCAGGGCTCGGAGCCCGCATTTCTCAAAGGCTGCGCCAGTAATCGATCAGCAGCTGCGTGAACTCGACCGGCCGCTCCACCGCGCTCAGGTGCGCCGCGTCGATGGTGGCCAGGCACGCGCCGGGAATGGCGGCCACGATGGCTTCGGACATCGCCAGCGGCGTGGCCTCGTCCTGCAGGCCCGCGATCACTAGCGTGGGCACGGCGATGCGGCGGTTGCCCTCGCGGAAATCGATGGCGGCCACCGCGTTGCAGCTTTCGATGTAGCCCTGTGCATCGGTGCGCACCAGCACGTCGTGCAGCGCCTCGGCCGCGGCCTTGCCCTCCTGCGTGGTGACGTAGCCGTGCGTGAGCCAGCGCGCCACCGCGCCCGGCGCAATGGCGGCCACGCCCTTGGCGGCGACCGTCTCGGCGCGCGCGCGCCAGGGCGACTGGTCGGGGTAGTGGGCCGACGAATTCGCGATCACCACGCTGCGCAGCAGCTCGGGATGGCGCACCGCCAGCGCCTGCGCGGTCATGCCACCCATCGACAGGCCGACGAAGTGCACCGGCTCCCCGCCGGCCTCGCGCTGGATGAGCTCGGCCGCGTCCTGCGCCAGCGCCTCCACGCGCAGCGCACCCGGCACCACCTGCGAGCCGCCATGGTTGCGGTGGTCGTAGCGGATCACGGTGTGGGCGCGCGCAAGCTGCTCGGCCACGCCGTCCCACATGTGCAGGTCGCAGCCCAGCGCATGGCTCAGCACGACAAAAGGACCGCTGCCTTCGCGGACGACGTTCAAACGGGTCATGTTGATTCCTTTTCTTTGATCGGATGTTGAAGACGCGGCAGCCAGAGGAACGCGATGGCCAGCAACCCGCAGCCCGCGAGCAGCATCGGAACGACCATCGGCCAGGCGCCGTTCGAAAAATCGGTGTCGACGAACTGCGCGGCCACCTGCCCGACGCTGAACGCCACCATCATCATGCCGAAACCCGACCACGACACGGCCCGCCCCGCGAGGTGCGGCAGGTCGCCCACGGCGCCGGCCTGGCCGCAGGGCTGGTGGATGCCGTGGCCCAGGCAATAGACCGCGTGGCCCGCGAGCAGCGGCAGCGCGCTCAGCGGCGCGAGCCAGCAGCCCAGCGCCTGGATCGCCGCGCCCGTGATGCTCAGCGTGGCGCCCAACTGCACCGTGCCCACCGGCCCGTATCGGCGCAGCAGCCGCCGGCACATCGTGGTGCTGAAGATGTAGACCAGCGAGCCGCCGGCCGGGATCCAGCCGTACATCGCGGGCGACCAGCCCAGGTAGCCGATGTAGACCATCGGCGACAGCAGCAGGAAGCAGAAGAGGCCGCCGTAGGTGGTTGCGGCCACCGAGGCCCAGGCCCGGAAGCTGCGGCTCGCGAACACGGCGCGGGTGCTGCCGCGCGGCGCCGAAAGTTCCCCGGCCAGCGGCCGCCGCGTCTCCGCGAACGAGCGCCAGCAGAGCGCAAGCAGCACCAGCGCGTAGAGCGCCATCGACGCCATCACCCAGCGCCAGCCGGCGCCCTGCACCAGCCATGCGCCCAGGAGCGGCGCCAGCAGCCCCACCACGCCCAGGCCCGTGAGCCCGCGCGCCATGACGTGCGGGCCTTCGTGCGCGGGATAGAGGTCGCGCACCGCGGCGCGCGCGCACACCAGGATGGCCGCCATCGAAAAGCCCTGCAGCGTGCGCCAGCCCGCGAGCACCGCCACGCTGCCGGCAAACGCGCCGCCCAGGGCCGCGACCGCGTAGCAGCCGAGCCCCGCCAGCAGCACCGGCCGGCGGCCGAAGCGGTCGGCCAGCGGGCCGCACAGCAATTGCGCAAAGCCGAAGGCCAGCACGAACAGCGTGAGGCTGGTGCTGGCCGAGCCCAGTTCCTTCGCGATGGCGGGCAGCGCGGGCAGGTAGCTGTCGGTGGCCACGGGCTGCGCCGCCAGCAGCAGCGGCAGCAGCAAACCGAAGCCGAGTTCGAACCGGTCCTTGCGGATGCGCGGCCCGGTCACTGGGAAGCCGCGGCCAGCAAGCCCTTCTCGCGCAGGATGCCGGTCGCGATGCCGAAGGCGTGGTTCGCCACCGGCACGCCGCAGTAGATGGCCGCCATCATGATGACTTCCTTGATGTCCTCGGGCGTGAGGCGCGACTCGGGCGGGCCGTCGAGCGCGGCGCGCACGTGCATCGCGAATTCTTCATAGGCATGGATGCCCAGCATCATCGACAGCACCATGTAGCGGCGCGTCTTGTCGCCAAGCGCGGGCCGGCCCCAGATGTCGTTCCAGGCATGGCGGGTGATGAGCTCCTGGAATTCGGCATTGAACGCGTTGCGGTTGGCCAGCGACTTGTCGACCCAGGCGTCGCCGAGCACGCGGCGGCGGTTGACCAGGCCGGCTTCGTAGTCGTCGGGGGGCGTGGTGCTTGCTTCGTCGGTCATCAGGGGGTGTCTTTCGCAATCAGTTGGGCGCGCAGTGCCGCGACTTGCCGCAGCGCGGTTTCGCCGGCCGGGCCGGCCAGCGCGGGGTCGAACCATTCGTCCGCCGCCTCGCGCGGCAGCTCCGCGCGCAGGGTGTCGATGTTGGCGCGCATGCGCGCCGCGTCGATCTGCAGGCCGGGCAGCGCACTGGCCAGCGCACGCGCGCTGCCGTGCGCCGACATCAGCAGCTGCGGCCATTCGGCCAGTTCGGCCTGCCAGCCGCCGAGTGCGCGCTCGTGTTCCTGCGGCATCGCGGCCAACAGTGCGGCCACCCGCTGCGGCGCGCGCTGGGCCGCGGCCAGTGCCACCATCGCCGCCACCGGGTTGCGCTTGTGCGGCATCGCGGAGGAGCCGCCGCGGCCCGGCTCGGTGGGCTCTGCCACCTCGCCGACCTCGTACTGGCCCATGAGCGCGATGTCGCGCGCGATCTTGCCGAGGCCGCCCGTGAGCAGCCCCAGCTCGCAGCCGAGCGCAACCCATTCGTCGCGCTGCGTGTGCCAGGTGGCGCCGGCGTTGCCGAGGCCGAGCTCGTCCGCCACGCGCTGCACGACGGCCGCGCCCTGCCCCTTCATCTGCGAGAGCGTGCCGACGGCGCCGCCGAGCTGCACGCTCAGCGCATGGCGCGCGGCGCCCCGCAGGCGGGCCCGGCTGCGCACCAGCGGCGCGGCCCAGCCGGCGCACTTGAGGCCGAAGCTCGTGACCGACGCAGGCTGCATCAGCGTGCGCGCAAGGATCGGCGTGGCCGCATGCTGCGTGGCGTGCTGCAGCAGCGCCTCGATCGCGCGGTCGACATCGGCTTCGATCAGCGCGATGCCTTCGCGCGTGACCAGCGCCATTGCGGTGTCGATCACGTCCTGGCTGGTGCTGCCGAAATGCACGAAGGGCACGGCGGCGGGATTGAACAGGCCCACGGCCTCCTTCAAGGCCTTGACCAGCGGAATCGCGACGCTGCCGGCGCGGCCGCTGTCGCGCACGATCTTGGCCACGTCGAACAGCTCGACCTTGCAGCTGCCGACGATCGAATGCGCGGCCGCCTCCGGCACCAGCCCGAGCGCGGCCTGCGCGCGGGTCAATGCGGCCTCGAAGCGCAGCATCGCGCCGACGAAGTTGTGGTCGCTGAAGGCGGAAAGCGTCTCGGACGTGGAAAGGAAGCCTTCGAAAATGCTCATGGTGAATGTGTTCTTGCGTCAAAAAAATCGAGCGAGCGCAACCGCATTACACCGCGTCTTCCCTCGCGCCGCACGGCAGCGGGCAGGCGTTGCACTCGCTCAGTAGCTGATCTTCGCCTCGGCCCGCAGCGCATCGGCCGTGGCGGTGCCGAAGCCGAAGAACTCGAGGTACGCGGGAATCATCTCGAACAGCATGTCGGTGCCCACCTGCACGGCGCAGCCCTTGTCGCGGACGGCACGCAGCAGCGGCGTGTATTCGGACTTCATGACCACTTCGCCGACAAAGGTCGAGGCCGCGATGCGGTCCACGTCGAAGGGCAGCGGATCGCCCTCCTTCATGCCCAGCGGCGTGGCATTGACGACGAGGTCGAAGCCGGCCGGATCGTTCGAGCCGGTGGACACGGCCAACGCCGGATAGTGCGTGCGCAGCCGCCCGGCCAGCGCTTCGGCCGAAGCCGCGTAGGCATCGAAGAGCGCGATTTCCGCCACGCCGGCCGCGGCCAGCGAAGCGGCAATTGCCGAGCCCACGCCGCCGCTGCCGGAGACCAGCACGCGCGCGCCCTCGAGCACGCAGCCCTTGCGCAGCACGCCGCGCACGAAGCCGGCGCCATCGAACTGGTCGCCCACCAGCGTGCCGTCGGCGCGCTTGAGCACCGCGTTGCAGGCGCCGGCGATCTTTGCCGTTGGCGTGACTTCGTCGACCAGGCCCATGGTCGTGATCTTGTGCGGCATGGTCACCAGCGCACCGCGGATGTTGGTGAGCCGGAACAGCGCGGCGAAGGTTGCCGGATAGTCCTCGGGCTTCACGCCCATCGGCACCACGACGGCGTCGATGCCCTGCTTCTCGAACCAGGGGTTGTAGATCATCGGCGCCTTGAAGCTTTCGGTGGGAAAGCCCAGGTGCGCGACGAGGGTGGTCTTGCCGGAAATCATGGAGATCGGCCCGCCCTTATTTGCGGACCTTGGCGATCTCGGCGTACAGCTCCTTGACCACGGCCTCGCCCACCAGGGCGCTGTGCTTGTCCACCACCGGCTTGACCTTGTCGCGCAGGCGCTGCATTTCGGCGGGGCTGAATTCGGTCACCTGCATGCCGGCTTTCTTCAGGTCCTCCAGCGCGGCTTGCGCCTGCCCGCGCGACGTTTCGCGCTCGAACCTGGTGGCTTCTGCGGCCGCCTCGGTCATGATTTTCTTCTCGGTATCGCTGAGCGAATCCCAGAGCTTCTTGCCGACGATCAGCGCCTGCGGGTTGTAGACGTGCTGCGTGAGCGCGAGGTGCTTCTGCACTTCGGCGAACTTCGACGTGCGGATGACTGTGTTCGGGTTCTCCTGGCCGTCGACCGCCTTCTGCTCGAGCGCCGGATAGAGCTCAGGAAAGGGCATCGGCGTGGCGTTGGCGCCCAGCGCATTGAAAAGATCGATGTAGATCGGCGACTGGATCACGCGGATCTTCAGGCCCGCCAGGTCTTCCACCTTGTTGATCGGGCGCTTGCTGTTGGTCACGTTGCGGAAACCCAGGTCCCAGTAGCCCAGGCCGATGAGGTTCTTGGCCGCGAGTTCCGAGAACAGCTTCTTGCCGAAAGGCCCGTCGGTCACCGCATCGGCTTCCTGCGGATTGGCGAACAGGAACGGGAAGTCGAAGACCGCGAAGGCCTTGACCTGGTTGGAGAGGATGCCGGCGTTGAGCACGGTCATCTCGATGGTGCCGCCCTGGAGGGCCGACACGGTCTGCACGTCGCCGCCGAGCGTGCCGCCCGGGAACAGCTTGACCTGCATCTTGTTGCCCGACTTCTGCGCGACGAGTTCGCCGAACTTCTTCGCGCCCAGGGCCTGCGGATGGTCGCCCTGGTTCTGGAACGCGAACTTGATCGAACGCTCCTTGATGTCCTGCGCAACGGCGGCGGCCACGGGCAGCAGCAGTGCGATGCCGAGGCAAAGGGCCCGGGTGAGGGTCTTCTTCATGGATGGTCTCCTTGGGGATTGAGTCAAAAAAAGAAACGTGAAACGTGGGGTCAGCCGGCGAACCAGCGCATGGGCACCATCACCAGCGAAGGGAAAAATACGAGCAGGAACATCACGATGAACTGCGCCGTCATGAACGGCAGCACGCCGCGCGTCACCTCGTCCATCTTCATCTTGCCGACGCCCGCCACCACGTTGAGCACCGTGCCCACCGGCGGCGTGATCAGCCCGATGGCGTTGTTGATGATGAACAGCACGCCGAAGTACACCGGGTCGATGCCCGCGGCCTTGACCACCGGCATCAGGACAGGCGTGAGGATCAGGATGGTCGGCGTCATGTCCATGGCCGTGCCGACCGCCATCACGAGCACCATGATCGCGATCAGCAACAGGGTCTGGTTGCCCATGAAGGGCTCCAGCAGGCTGATGAGCTTGCTCGGCAGGTCGGCCACCGTGATGAGCCAGGCCGAAACCATGGCCGCCGCCACCAGGAACATGATCACGGCCGTGGTCTTGGCCGCGCTCACGAAGACCCGGTAGAGCTGCGCGAAGTTCATCTCGCGGTAGACCACCATCGCAACGAACAGCGCGTAGACCGCCGCGACCACGGCCGCCTCGGTGGGCGTGAACACGCCCATCTTGAGGCCGACCAGCACGATCACCGGCAGGAACAGCGCCCAGAGCGACTCCTTGAAGGCCTTCGCGCGCTCGGCGCCGGTGGCCTTGGGCGCAGGCTGGACGTTCTCGCGCTTGGCAACCCACCACCACGCAATGGCGATGCCCGCCCCCAGCATGATGCCGGGCACGATGCCGGCCAGGAACAGCTTGCTGATCGACACGTTGGCGGCCACGCCGAAGATCACGAAGCCGATCGAGGGCGGGATGACCGGCGCGATGATGCCGGCCGAAGCGATGAGCCCCCCGGCGCGCGCCTTGTCATGGCCCGCACGCACCATCATCGGCAGCAGCAGCGCCGCGAGCGCGGCCGTGTCCGCCACCGCCGAACCCGACAGCGCGGCCAGCAGGCAGGCCGCCAGGATGGCGACGAAGCCGAGCCCGCCGCGGCGATGGCCGACGAGCGTCAGCGCCAGGTGGACGATGCGCTTGGAAAGGCCGCCGACGTTCATGATCTCGCCGGCCAGCATGAAGAACGGCACGGCAAGCAGCGGAAAGCTGTCGGCGCCGTTCACCACGTTCTGCGCGAGGATCTGCGCATCGAACAGGTCGAGGTGGACCATCAGTGCCACGCCCGAAAGCAGCAGCGAATAGGCAATTGGAATGCCCAGCGCCATGGCGGCGAGCAGCGAGCCGAGGAAGATGAATACGGTCATTGGGGGCTCCGGCTCTCAGCGCTTGCCATGGGGGTTGCCGTCGTCGCGCCCGAGTTGCGCAAGGTCCTCCGACTCCTGCACCATCACGAGCTCCTCTTCGCCCAGCCGGCCGGTGAGCGCGCGCACCAGGTCGCTCAGCAGGAACACCGCCGCCGACACCGCGAACACGATGCCCGAGGCGTAGAAGATCGCCACCGATGCGCCGGTCACCGGCGCCTCCACGTCCCAATTGATCTTTGCCTGCGCCAGGCTGCCGCTGAACAGCAGCCAGGTCGCATACAGCATGAGCAGATGGCCCACCACCAGGCAGACCTTCTTGCCCAGCACCGGCAGGCGGGCCACCAGGAAGTCGGTGCCCAGGTGCCCGCGCTCCTTGACCGCGACCGCCGCCCCCAGGAACGTGACCCACACGAACAGCCAGCGCGACACTTCCTCCGACACGGTGATGCCCGAGTTGAAGGCATAGCGAAGCACCACGTTGCCGAACACCAGCACCACCATGATGGCAAGCGCCAGCGCGATCAGCATGTCGAGCAGCTTGCAGTAGCCGTCGAAAATCCTTGTCATTGCGTCTCCTCCTTGTAAATTGGTTTCCTCTGTCAGGCCACGCTCGGGGACTGGTAGCGCAGGGGCTGCGCGATCTCCGCGGCCATGGCCGGTGGATAGATCAGTTCGCGCAGGAAATCCGCATCCTTGCGCAGCGCTTCGGCCGCATCCTTGTGGCCGAAGTACCCGAAGTAGTGCGGCATCTGCTGGATCAGCATCTCGAAGCCGGCCTGCGCATTGAGGCCGCGCGCGCGTGCCGCGCGCACCAGCGGCGTCGGCTGGTTGCGCAGCAGGATGTCGAACAGCGCGGCATGGCCGTCCATGCGCGCGACGTCCACGGGCAGCGCGTCGGCCTCGTCCAGGCCCAGCGGCGTGGCGTTGATGACGAGGTCGTAGCCTTCGGGCGCATTGCTGTCGACCGCCACCACGTTGGCGTCGAAGAAGGCGTCGAGCTTGGCCGCCACGCCGGCCGCCCTGCCGGCCGAGGTGTCGTAGAAGGCGATGTGCTCGGCGCCGTCGACCGTGCCGCCTTCGGCCAGCGCCACGCCGATGGCCGCGGCGCTCACGCCGGCGCCCAGGATCAGCACCCGCTTGCCGCGGAACGGAATGTTGAAGTGGTCCAGCGCGCCCAAGAGGCCTTCGCCGTCGAACAGGTCGCCCTCCAGCTCGCTGTTCTCGATGCGGCGCACCACGTTGACCGAGCCCGCCACGCGGCCGAACAGGCCGCAGCCGTCGAGCAGGTCGACCGCCAGCGGCTTGTGCGGCGGCGCAATCACCATGCCGCGCACGTTGCGCGCGAGAAAAGCCGACTTGAAGAACACCGCGAAATCGCGCAGCGGCACCTGCACGGGCACCAGCACCGCGTCGATGCCGAAGCGCTCGAAGGCGGCGTTGAACATCCGCGGCAGGCGCACGTTGCGCACGGGGTCGCCGGGAATCAGGTAAGCCAGGGTGCTGCCGCTGATGGAGGTGGTCATGTCTTGCCTCTTTTTTGTACGGCAATCGCTCCAGGACCATTGCCAAGGCGAACTTTAGCCACCTCTCCGTGGATTTCGCTCAGGAATCAAGCCCCAATCGATCGACAATCATCCTTGTTCGTTCGATGATCGTACATAAACAGGGTTTGTCCTGATCCGGCCGAGCCGCCGCGTCGCCTGCCGCACGGCACACTTCGGGCCATGAGCACCGATGCCACCGATCTTTCCCCCGCCCCGGCCGGCCTCGACAAGCGCGACTGGATCGCCGGGCTGGAACGCGGCGTGAGCATCATCGAAGCCTTCGACGACGCCCATCCGCGCCTCACCGCCAGCCAGGCCGGCGAACGCACCGGCATGACGCGCACGGCCGCGCGGCGCTACCTGCTGACCCTGCAGCACATGGGCTACGTGGCGAGCGACGGCAAATTGTTCTGGCTCACGCCGCGCGTGCTGCGGCTCGGGCAGTCGTACCTCGACTCGGCCCGGCTGCCGCGCATCGTCCAGCCCTTCCTGCAGCGCGTGGCCGCCGGCACCAGCGAGATCGCCTACCTCAGCGTGATGGACGGCGACGAGGTGGTCTACATCGCGCGCAACGGACCCAACCGCAGCATGAGCACCGGCTACGTGCTGGGCGCGCGGGTGCCGGCGCAGGTCACGGCCGCGGGCATGCTGATGCTCGCGCTGCGCAGCGACGCCGAGCTGGCCGGCTGGCTCGCCACGCGGCAGCTGCAGGTGTTCACCTCGCACACCATCGCGAGCATGGAGCGCATGAAGCTGGAGCTCGCGCGCATCCGGGCACAGGGCTGGGCGCTGTCGGAGCAGCAGCTGGACCTCAATTCGCGCGGCATCGCGGTGCCGCTGCGCGACCGCCACGGCACGCTGGTGGGCGCGCTCAACATCACCATGCCGATGGGCCACGAAAGCTCCGAGGACGCGGTGGCGCGCGTGCTGCCGGTCCTGCGTGAAACCGCGCAGGCCATGCGCAACCTGATCTGACCGACAGCTTTCCGACAGCATCCGTGGGGCAGGATGCGGGCTTTCTTTCACACAAGCGATGGAGACAAGCACCATGTTCGACGACTTCTTCCTGAACGATCCGCAGCCCACGCGCCGCCAATGGCTGCAAGGCGGCAGCGCCCTGGCCCTGGGCGGCCTGCTGCCTTCGCTGGCCTCGGCCCAGGCCGGCTGGCCGAGCAAGTCGGTGCGCTTCGTCGTGCCCTTTGCGCCGGGCGGCAGCTCGGAGATCGTGGCGCGCTCCACCGCCGCCGAGCTCTCGCGCACGCTGGGCCAGAGCGTGTTCGTCGACAACAAGCCGGGCGCGGCCGGCAACATCGCAATGAGCGAGGTGGCGCGCAGCACCGACCAGCACACGATCATCCTCGGCCACATCGGCACGCTGGCGGTCAATCCCTTCATCTTCGCCAAGCTGCCCTACGACCCCAACAAGGACTTCAAGCCCGTGAGCCTGCTGGCCAAGGTGCCCAGCCTCTACGTGGTGCACCCCGACGTGCCCGCGAAGAACCTCAAGGAATTCATCGCCTACGCCAAGTCGAAGCCGGGCAAGCTGAGCTACGGCTCCGCGGGCAACGGCAGCGCGGGCCACCTGGCCTTCGAATACCTGAAGATGACCGCGGACGTGTTCATGCTGCACGTGCCCTACCGCGGCACCGGGCCGATGGTGACCGACCTGCTCTCGGGCCGGCTCGACGCCTCGGCCATCGGCGCCGCGGCCATCATTCCGTTCATCAAGGCCGGCAAGGTGCGCTGCATCGCCACAGGCTCGGCCAAGCGCCTGGCGCAGCTGCCCGACGTGGCCACGGTGGCCGAGCAGGGCTTTCCGGGCTTCGAGATGACGCAGTGGTACGGCATGCTCGCGCCGGCCAACATGGAGCCCGCGAACCTGGCCCGGCTCTCGGCCGAGACGATGAAGGCCGTGAAGTCGCCCGATTCGATGCAGCGGCTCACGGCCGATGCGGCCGAAGCCGTCGGCGGCACGCCCGAGCAGTTCGCGCAGTTCATCGCGGCCGAGCAGGCGCGCTGGAAGAAGGTCATTGCAAGGGCAAACATCAAGCCCGACTGACGGCGCAGCCCCTAGCATCGCGCCATGCGCATCCTGCTGGCCGAAGACGAACACACCCTGGGCACCTGGCTCTGCAAGGCGCTGGAGCATGCGGGCATCCAGGTCGAATGGGTGGACGACGGCCGGCTGGCGGACCGCGCCTTGCAGCAGCGCGACCACGACGCGCTGGTGCTCGACCTCGGCCTGCCGGGCATGGACGGCCACACGGTGCTGCAGCGGCTGCGCGAGCGCGACCAGCGGCTGCCCGCGCTGATCCTCACCGCGCGCGATTCGCTGAACGAGCGCGTGGCCTCGCTCAACGCGGGCGCCGACGACTTCCTCGCCAAGCCCTTTGCGCTGGCCGAGCTCGAGGCGCGGCTGCATGCGCTGGTGCGCCGCGCGCGCGGCGTGGAGCATCCGCGCCTGGCCTGCGGCCCGCTCGCGTACGACGGCGCGCGCCGCCAGTTCGTGCTGGGCGGCGAGGCGCTGGCGCTGTCGCCGCGCGAACAGGCGGTGCTGCGCGCGCTGGTGCAGCGCAGCGGCGAGCCGCTGTCCAAGCAGCAGATCCTCGACCGCGTGTTCTCCGACGACGACGAGGTGCATCTGGAAGCCGTCGAGGTGCTGGTCTACCGGCTGCGCAAGCGGCTCGACGGCAGCGGCGTGCGCATCGTGACGCTGCGCGGCCTGGGCTACGTGCTGGAGACCGAGTGAGCATTGCGGCTCGCCTGCGGCGCGCAAGCCTGTGGCAGCGGCTCGCGCTGCTGCTGTTCCCTGCCCTGCTGCTGGTGACCGGCATCGAGCTGTGGATGACGCGGCACGACGCGCTGGCCGCCGCCAATGCGGCCTACGACCGTTCGCTGCTCGGCGCGCTCAAGTCGATCGACGCCAACATCTCCACGGCCTCGGGCGGCCTCTCGGTCGAGCTGCCCTACACGATGTTCGAGTTCTTCGAGCTCACGGCCAGCGGCCAGGTGTTCTTTCGCGTGGCGACCTCCGACGGGCTGGTCGAACTCGGCAGCGCCGACCTGCCCGCGCCGCCCGCCACGCTGGCCATGGGCGTGCCGGCCTTCTACGACGCAACCTACTTCGGCGAGTCCGTGCGGCTGGCGGCCTACCGGCGCGACCTCGACCGCGCGCCGGCCGGCAGCACCGGACGCAGCGTGCTGATCCAGGTGGGCGAAAGCACGCGCTCCCGGCAGGAGTTCACCGCACGTTTTGTCCGCAGCGCCGCGCTGCGCGACGGGCTGGTGCTGGCGATGCTGCTGTGCGGCACCGCGCTTGCGCTTGCGGCGGCGCTGCGGCCGCTGTCGAGGCTGGCGCGCGAGGTGCAGGCCCGCACGCCGGACGACCTGACGCGCATCGCGGAGGCCGACCTGCCGGCCGAGGTACGCCCGCTCGTCGCAGCGGTCAACCAGCAGATGTCGCGCACGCAGGAACTGGTGGCGCAGCAGCGCCGGTTTCTCGACGATGCGTCCCACCAGCTGCGCACCCACCTCACCACGCTGCAGATGCAGGCCGACTACGCGAAGCGCGAGCAGGACCCGGCGCAGGTGCAGGCCACGCTCGATGCGCTCGGCACCGAGATCGGCCGAGCGACGCGCAGCGCGCAGCAGCTGCTTGCGCTGGGCCGCAGCGACACGGTGGCGGTGGAACCCGCCGAATTCGACCTTGCGGCGCTGCTGCGCGAAGTGGCCGTCGACCTGCTGCCGCTCGCGCGCGCCAAGCGCATCGACCTGGGCATCCATGCGCCCGCGCCGGAGTTCTTCGCGGTGGCGGACCGCGGGCTGCTGCGCGAGGCGTTGAGCAACCTTGTGGCAAACGCCGTCGCCTACACGCCGGCCGAAGGCACGATCACGCTCTTCGCGGCGGGCGATGCGGCGGGCTGGAGCCTCAACGTCGAAGACGACGGTCCGGGCCTGAGCGGCGAAGAGCGCGCCGCGCTGGGCCAGCGCTTTCGCCGCGGCGCCCGCGCGGGCAAGGGCGGCTTCGGCCTCGGCCTGGCCATTGCACGTTCCATCGCGCAGCGGCACCGGGGAGAGCTGCGGCTCGAGGCACGCGAGGCAGGCACGGGCCTGCATGCGATCATCTGGTGGCCTCGGCCGGCCGCCAGCTAGCCGGGCGCACACAGCCCATGCCGATCTCCTCTGCTACCCGCCGCCATGCGCTTCGCGCACTGTCGGCATTGCTGCTGCCCGGAAGTCTTCGCGCCACTGCGGCCTCGGCCAACGATCCGTCCGAGGCCGCGGCGGACTGCATCATTCCCGCCAAGGCCGGCGGCGGCTTCGACCTCACCTGCGCCCTCGCGCGCGACGCGCTGCAGGCAGTGCGCCCGAGGCGTCCGCCATTGGGCCAGCGCTACCTGCCGGGCGGCATCGGTGCGGTGGCCTTCGACCGCATTGCCACCGGCCGGCTCGGCGGGCCGGGCACGCTGGTGGCGTTCTCGAGCGGCTCGCTGCTCAATCTTGCGCAAGGCCGCTTCGGGCCGCACCCGCCTACGGCGGTGCGCTGGATCGCCACGCTCGGCACCGACTACGGCGTGATCGCCGTTCACCGCGACTCCCCCTACAAGCGCCTGCCGGACCTGATCGCCGCCCTGCGGCAGGAGCCCTCGCGCGTGGCCTTCGGCGCGGGCGGCACGGTCGGCAGCCAGGACTGGGTGAAGGCCGCACTGCTGGTGCGCGCCGCGGGCCGCGACCACCGGGCCATGCGCTTCGTGTCCTTCGAAGGCGGCGGCGATGCGCTGGGCGCGCTGCAGGGAAGGCACGTCGATGTGTTCCCGGGCGATGCAGCCGAAGCGCTGCAGGCCATTGCGGGCGGCGCGGCGGTGCGCCTGCTGGCCGTGCTCTCGCAGGCGCGGTTGGGCGGTGCGCTCGCCGGCGTGCCGACCGCGCGCGAGCAAGGCGTGGACATCGTCTGGCCGACCGTGCGCGGCCTGTACCTGAGCGCGAACGTGCCCGATGCCGCCATGCGCGCCTGGACCGCGGCCTTCGCCGAAGCCACGGCCGCGCCCGGCTATGCGGCGCTGCGCGAACGACACGGCCTATATCCTTTCGCGCTCACAGGCGCCGCGCTCGACGACTACGTGCAGGCGCGCATCAAGACCTACCAGGCGCTCGCGGACGAACTCGGACTGCGCCGCTGGAAGCCCTGAGCACGCGAAGCAGCACCGGCCGATGCCGCATCCCGTCAGCGGCCGGCCCCTGGGCGCGCTCACGCCAATGGGCGGGGCAGTGATCTTCTCCGTAGCGGTTTCGGGACGGATTCCGTCAAGGCGCATGGCGCAGGCCTACAGATGCGCACGGTCCCTGCCGTTTACAACGGCTGGACACGAGCACGGAGCCTGCGCCATGAGCCTGCAACACAGGATCGACACCTTCAAGCCGCGCGAGGCCTCGCCGTCCCGCGGCGGCTCCGAACGGTACTGGGCCCCGTGCCTGGCGGTGGCGCTGGTGGCGGTGTCCCTCTTCTACGTGACGTTGAAAGACCTGGTGCACGAGAACGCGGCGCGCACGCCGGCTACGCCACCTGCGGTCATGCCGGCCTATGTCGAGGCCATCCAATCGGCCGGCCGCCTCGGGCTGCCGGATTCGGTGAAACGTTCATCGGTGGAGCCGGCCATGCCGTTGTTCCATCGCGCATCGCCGGCGAATGCGAACTTCGAAGCTCCCGTCGAGCCCGCCAGGGCGGCACCCGCCGTCACCGTGGTGAGCAAATGCGTCATGCCCGAGGGCAACGCGATCTATTCCGACGGCCCCTGCCCCGAGGGAGCCAGCGCGACCACGCTGCGGCTGCCGCGCGACCTGCACGCGTCGGCGAGCCAGTGAGCGCAGTCAGGCGGTGGGGAGCACGAATTCCTCGGCGCTGAAGACCGTATGGAAAACGGTCCCGTCGAACATGTCGAAGAGCGCCTTGGACGCTTCGCGGCTTTCGTAGCGAACGGGTGAATCGAGAGCGCGCGCGATGTCTTCGCGGGTCGCGTAGCGGATGGACAGCACCATCGCGAGCTCGGGATCGCCCACATCGCTTTCCAGCTGGCGCAGCACGCGCACTTCGAGCGCGCCGGGAAAGCGGGTCCACAGCGGCACAAGCGTCTCGTGCACATGGCGGTCGAAAGCCTGCTCCATGCCGGGCTTGACCCGCCCCTTGAAAAACGCGCAGCGGATGAACATGATTTTTCGTTTCCTTGATTGAGTTCGACAGGATGGGAATCGGCGCGTGTTCAGCCGCGGGCATAGCCGTCGAACTGCCGCATCATGGCCGCGGTGTCCTCGGGCCCGAGGCCGGCCGCCACGAAGGTGCGATGCAGCTCCGAGACGATGCCCGCAAGCGGCAACGGCAGCCGTTGGCCTTGCGCAAAACCCTGGACCGCCTCGAGATCCTTGAGCATGTTGTCGAGGCGGCCTGTCGGCGTGTAGTCGCGCGCGGCCATCTTGGGCCCGAACTCGCGCAGGATCTGGCTGTCGGCGCGGCCGCCGGCGAGGGCCGCGGGCAGCTTCGAGGCATCGACGCCGCCGGCTTCGGCGATTCGCACCGCCTCGGCCACGGCCTGGAAGCCGATGGCACACAGCAGCTGGTTGACCAGCTTGGTGGTCTGCCCGGCGCCGCTCTCGCCCATGTGGGTGTAGTTGGCGCAGAGGCTGTCCATGACGGCGCGGGCGCGCGTCACGTCCTCCACGCTGCCGCCCGCCATCACCGTCAGTTGCCCGAGCAGCGCCTTGGGCGCGCCGCCCGAGAGCGGCGCATCCACGAAGCCCATGCCCGTGCGTTCGCGCAATGTCTGCGCGAGCCGGCGCGTGGACGGCGGATCGATGGAGGACATGTCGATCACCAGCCGCTGCGCGTCCGCCGGCGCATCGGCCACGCCGTTTTCGCCGAACAGTGCGCGCTCGACCACGGCGGCCGCGTTGAGGCTCGTGATCACGAAGTCGCTCGCGGCCGCCGCGTCGGCCGCGGTGGGAGCGGCGTGGGCGCCCTGCGCCTGCAGCGCCTGGACCTTGGCCTTGTCGGGATCGAACACGCTCACTGCGTGCCCGCATTCGAGCAATCGGCGCGCAATGGCCGAGCCCATGATGCCCACGCCGACCACGGCGATGCGCTGGCGGTGGAATGTCATGGTCAGAGGCTGGCGGTGATGCCGCCGTCGACGTAGAGGATGTGGCCGTTGACGAAGCTCGAGGCATCCGAGGCCAGGAAGATGGCCGCGCCGCCCAGCTCCTGCACATCGCCCCATCGTCCGGCCGGCGTGCGGCCCGAGAGCCATGCGGTGAAGGCTGCGTCGTTCACCAGCGCCTCGGTGAGTTCGGTCTTGAAGTAGCCGGGGCCGAGGCCGTTGACCTGGATGCCGTGCTTGCCGAGATCGATCGCCATGCCCTTGGTGAGCATCTTCACCGCGCCCTTGGTGGCGGCGTAGGGCGCGATGTTGGGCCGCCCCAGTTCGCTCTGCACCGAGCACACGTTGATGATCTTGCCGCGCTTGCGCTCGATCATGCGCTGCGCCACGAAGCGGCCGACGAGGAACACGCTGTCGATGTTGGTGGTGGTGATCTTGTGCCAGGCATCGATCGGAAACTCTGCGAAGGGGCCGCGATGCTGCATGCCGGCGTTGTTGACGAGGATCTCGATCGGGCCGATCTCCGCTTCGATGCGGGCCACGCCGGCCTCCACGGCCGCGGCGTCGGTGACGTCGAAGGACACGGCCTCGGCTGCCACGCCCTGGGTGCGCAGCGCATCGCGGGCCGCGGTGAGCGAAGCGGCATCGCGCGCATTGAGCACGACGCGAGCGCCGGCCGCACCGAGCGCCGCCGCCAGCGCGAAGCCGATGCCCTTGCTGGAGCCGGTGATGAGGGCGATGCGCCCGGACAGGTCGAACAATTTCAAG
This sequence comes from Variovorax paradoxus NBRC 15149, assembly GCF_001591365.1. Taxonomy (GTDB): domain Bacteria; phylum Pseudomonadota; class Gammaproteobacteria; order Burkholderiales; family Burkholderiaceae_C; genus Variovorax; species Variovorax paradoxus. The sequence continues at coordinate 208,998 of NZ_BCUT01000007.1, read as the reverse complement.
AAAAGCTCCTTGGGGAGGAAAGCGGATGCGGGATGGGTGTGTGACAGCCCTTTCAAGTTACCGGTATCTTGAATTGTCGTCAATGGGTGAAACCTGTATTCCATCTCTCCCTTGCGGCCTCTAGAGTTACCGATATCATGTTTGCGATTTACCGCAGGAGAACCGTTTGACCGCTGCCACCCCATCCCCGCACGTGCTGATGCCCGGCACCTACCCCGAATGGGACATGGCACCCCTGCGGTCGCAGTACACGCTGCACCGCCTGTGGGAGGCACCCGACCGGCAGGCCTTCATCGCCGAACATGCGCCGAACATCCGCGCGGTCGCCACGCGCGGCGAACTGGGCGCGAACGCCGAACTCATCGCCGCCCTGCCCGCTCTCGAACTGATCGCCTGCTACGGCGTGGGCACCGACGGCATCGACCTTGCGGCCTGCCGCGCCCGCGGCATCCGCGTGACCAACACGCCCGACGTGCTCAACGGCGACGTGGCCGACCTCGCTGTCGGGCTCACGCTGGCGCTGCAGCGGCGCATTCCCGCGGGCGATGCCTTCGTGCGCAGCGGCGCCTGGGCCAACGGCGGCATGCCGCTGACCACGCGCGTCTTCGGCCAGCGCATCGGCATCGCCGGTTTCGGCCGCATCGGCAGCACCATCGCGCGGCGGCTTTCGGGCTTCGAGATGGAGCTGGGCTACTTCAGCCGCACGGCGCGCGAGGACAGCCCGCATCGCCACTTCGGCAGCCTCGCGGCCATGGCCGAATGGTGCGACGTGCTGATCGTCATCCTGCCCGGCGGCGAGGCCACGCGCGGCATCGTCAACGCGGAAGTGCTGCAGGCGCTGGGGCCCAATGGCTGGTTCGTGAACGTGTCGCGCGGCACCACGGTCGACGAGGGCGCGCTGCTGCAGGCGCTCGAGCAGCGCAGCATCGCAGGCGCGGCGCTCGACGTGTTCCAGAACGAGCCGCGCATCGACCCGCGCTTCGCGGCGCTCGACAATGTGGTGCTGCATCCGCACCATGGCAGCGGCACCGAGCAGACCCGCCGCGCCATGGGCGAGCTGGTGCGCCGCAACCTGCAGGCGCACTTCGGCGGCCTGCCTCTCATCACCCCCGTGGCCTGAAGGAGAAATTCCATGCGTATGCGTTGTATGTGCCTCGTGATCCATGCCCCCGACGACCTGCGGCTGGAGGAACAGGACGCGGGCGAGATCGGCCCGGGCCAGGTGCTGGTGAAGGTCGGCATGGGCGGCATCTGCGGCTCCGACCTGCACTACTTCCACAACGGCGGCTTCGGCACCGTGCGCATCAAGGAGCCGATGGTGCTGGGCCACGAGGTGGCCGGCACCGTGGTGGCCACGGCGCCCGGCGTCGACAGCGTGCGCATCGGCGACAAGGTGGCCATCAATCCGAGCCGCCCCTGCGGCGCCTGCAAGTTCTGTCTCGAAGGCCTGCCCAACCAGTGCCTGGAGATGCGCTTCTACGGCAGCGCCATGCGCATGCCGCACGTGCAGGGCGCATTCCGCAACATGCTGCTGTGCGAGGCCACGCAATGCGTGAAGGTGGCGGACCACGTGCCGCTGCGGCTGGCGGCGCTGGCCGAGCCGTTCTCGGTCGGGCTGCATGGCGTCTCGCGCGCAGGGCCGCTGCTGGGCAAGCGCGTGCTGGTGTCGGGCTGCGGGCCCATCGGCGTGCTGGCCATTGCGGCGGCGCGCGTGCACGGCGCGGCCGAGATCGTGGCGACCGACGTGGTCGACGAACCGCTCGCGATTGCACGCGCCATCGGCGCCGACCACGCCATCAACGTCGCGCAGGACAAGGCCTGGGTGTCGCGCTATTCGGCCGACAAGGGCACGTTCGACGTGATGCTCGAATGCTCGGGCAACGAACGCGCGCTGCGCGACGGGCTCGAGGTGATGCGCCCGCGCGGCGTGGTGGTGCAGCTGGGCCTGGGCGGCGACGTGAGCATTCCGCAGAACATGGTGGTGGCCAAGGAGCTCAGCATTTGCGGCTCGTTCCGCTTCCATGCGGAATTCGCGCTGGCGGTGCGGCTCATCAACGAAGGGCGGGTCGACCTGTCGCCGGTGGTGTCGCACACCTTTCCGATGCTGCAGGCGCGCGAGGCTTTCGAGCTGGCGAGCGACCGGAAGCAGGCGATGAAGGTGCTGATCGATTTTGCGGACGCCGGGGAAGCCGCAACCGCCTGAGCCCGCGCGGGAGCGGGCTCAGGAACTCTCGCGCTGGGTGATCTGGAACGGGATCAGCACCGTCTCCGGCGGTGGGCGATGGCCGTCGACGGCACCGTCCATCACGCGCAGCAGCAGCTCGCCGGCCGCCTTGCCCAGGCCCACGCAATCCACCGCCACGGTCGTGATGCGCGGGTGCGAGGCGCGCGCGACCTCGAAGTCGCCGAAGCCCGCGATCGCGATGCGGCCCGGCACCTCCCAGCCGCGGCGCTGGCATTCCATCAAGGCGCCGAACGCCGACAGGTCGGACACGCAGAGCACCGCGTCCACGTCGGGCCACTGGCGGATCAATTGCGCCACCGCTTCGCCGCCCTGCGCCATCGAGATCGGCGGCTGGCCGAAGCTGATCACGCGGCCGTCGGGCAGGCCGAGTTCGCGGATCGCCTGCGCGTAGCCGCGCTGCCGGTCGGCCCCGCGCGTGTCGCGGTTCGAGGTGCCGCCGATGAAGGCGATGCGCCGGTAGCCCTGGCCGTGCAGGTGCCGCACCATCGCGCCGGCCGCCTCCGCATTGGAGAAGCCGACCGTGTGCTCGATGGGCGTGGCGGGCAGGTCCCAGGTCTCGACCACCGGCACGCCCGCCGCTTGCAGCATGGCGCGCGCGGCGGGAGTGTGCGAGCCGCCGGTGAGGATCACGCCTTCGGGCCGGCGCGCGAGCATGGCGCGCAGCAGGCGCTCCTCGTTCTCCACGCGGTAGTCGGTATAGCCGAGCAGCACCTGCAGGCCGCGCGCTTCGACGGCCGCGGTGATGCCCTGCGCGGTTTCGGAAAAATTGGAGTTGTTGAGCGACGGGATCAACACCGCAATGAAGCCCGAGCGCTTGCTCGAGAAGGTGCGCGCGGTCTGGTCGATCACATAGCCCATCTCCTCGCAGGCCTGCAGGATGCGCTGGCGCAGCGCCTCGGAGGTCGCGCGGTCGCTGCCCGCGCTGCGGTTGAGCGCGCGCGACACCGTCATCTTCGAGACGCCGACGCGCGCGGCCACGTCGGCCATTGTTGCCGGGCGGGACGGGGGGGCGGGGGCTTTGGTCGGGGGCAAGTGCTCTCTCTGGAATGGGCTTGAGGATATGCGAGGGATTCGATGGATACCGATAACGAAAATTTCGCATCCGGACCGGATCTTCCGATGTCCGGCATGGTGGAAATTCTAGAGTGACGCCAGACCGCACTCCTGTTCGGGAAAAGCCTAGGTTACCGGTATCACACTCGATGCCAGACTTCGGCCATGACCATCGAAGTCTTCGACGCCCGTTTCGCATCCGTGGTCCATGGCGCCCCGCCGCTCGAACGCCTGTGCACCGGGGCGGCATGGAGCGAAGGCCCGGTGTGGATGCGCGAAGACGGCGCGGTGCTCTGGAGCGACATTCCCAACAACCGCATGCTGCGCTGGCACGCCGACACCGGCATGAGCGTGTGGCGCGAAGGCGTGGAGTTCACCAACGGCCACACGCGCGAGGCCGATGGCGCCCTGCTCCATTGCTCGCACGGCCGGCGTGCCATCGTGCGCACCCGCTTCGGCCCGGGCTTCGTGCCGCTGGCCGACGAGGTCGTGGTCGACCGCTACCAGGGCCGGCGCCTCAACTCTCCGAACGACGTGGTCGTGAAGCGCGACGGCAGCATCTGGTTCACCGATCCGCCCTACGGCATCGTCTCGGACCATGAAGGCCACAAGGCCGAGAGCGAACTGGGCTGCAACCATGTCTTTCGCTTCGACCCCGCCACCGGTGCGCTGCGTGCGGTGAGCGACTTCATCGAAGAGCCGAACGGCCTGGCCTTCTCGCCCGACGAAAGCATCCTTTATGTGAGCGACACCTCGGCCGCATTGCGCACCGACGGCTCGGGCCACCACCACATCGTCGCCTTCGACGTGATCGGCGGACAGGACCTCGCCAACCCACGCGTGTTCGCCGTGGTGAACCCGGGGCTCTCCGATGGCTTTCGCATCGACGTGAACGGGTTCCTCTACACGAGCAGCGCCGACAGCGTGCAGGTCTACCACCCCGACGGCACGCGCATGGCGCGCATCGCCGTGCCGGAAAAGGTGGGCAACCTCACGTTCGGCGGCAGCGACGGCAACGCGCTCTACGTGTGCGCCTCCACTTCGCTCTATCGCATCCGCCTCCACACACGCGGAGCGACCTGCCCATGAACGCGCCCCTCCTGCAATTCCAGTCCCTCTGCAAACGCTTCGGCGGCACGCAGGCCGTGGACCACGTGACGCTCGATGTGCGCGCCGGCGAAATCCTCGCGCTGCTCGGCGAGAACGGCGCGGGCAAATCCACGCTCATCAAGCTGCTCGCAGGCATCTATCCCGCGGACCAGGGCGAGATTCTTTTCGACGGCCAGCCGCAAGCCGCCTGGCGTCGCGCCGACCGCCGCGAGCAACCCGTCGCCTTCATTCACCAGGACCTGGGCCTTGTCGAATGGATGACCGTGGCGGAGAACGTGTGCCTCGGCACCGGCTACCCGCGCCGCTTCGGGCTCATCGACTGGTCCGCCGCGAACGACACCGCACGCCGCGTGATGGCGCGCGTGGGCTGCGACATCGATCCCGGCCGCCGCGTGTTCTCGCTCACGCGGGCCGAGAAATCGTTGCTCGCCATCGGCCGTGCGCTCGAAGTCAAGGCGCGCCTGCTGGTGCTCGACGAGCCCTCGGCCAGCCTGCCGATGAGCGACGTCGAGCGCATGTTCGGCGTGCTGCGCGAACTGCGCCGGCAGGGCATGGCGATGCTCTACGTGTCGCACCGGCTCGACGAAGTGATGGCCATCTCCGACCGCGCAGCCGTGATGCGCGACGGCAAGCTGGTGGCGGTGAAGACCACGGCGCACACCAACGAAGGCGAGCTGGTCGGCCTGATCGTCGGCAAGGCACTCTCGGCCTCGGTGCCCAAGGCGAGCGTTCCGGCAGCAAGCGTGCCGGTGCTGCAGCTGGACGGCGCGGCCAGCGGCAATGCCGGCCCGCTGAGCCTCTCTGTGCACCGCGGCGAAGTGCTGGGCCTCGTCGGCCTGCGCGGCGCGGGGCACGAGGCCATCAGCCGCGCGATCTTCGGGCGCGAGCCCTTGTCGGCCGGCCGCATGCGGCTGCTCGGCAAGGAATGCGATTTCACCTGCCCCGCCGATGCCATTCGCGCGGGGGTGGCCTATGTCGCCGGCGAACGCCTTGAAGAAAACCTCGCCGGCTCGATGACGGTGCTGGAGAACCTGTTCCCCAACGCCGCGCTGCATGGCGATCGCGGCCTGGCCTTCGACCGTCCCCGTCGCGAGAACGACAGCGCGCTCGCATTGATCCGCCGCTTCGACATCAATCCGCCCGCGCCGTCGGCCGAGGTGCAGCAGCTCTCGGGCGGCAACCAGCAGAAGGTGGTGCTGGCGCGCTGGTTCCACCTGGACAAGCCGCTCGTGGTGCTCGAGGAGCCCACGGCCGGCGTCGATGTCGGCGCCAAGCGGCAGATCTATGGCGTGCTGCGCGAGCGCGCGGAGGCCGGCACCGCGCTGGTGGTGGTCTCCACCGACTTCGAGGAAATCGCGACCGTGTGCACCCGCGTGCTCGTCTTCCGCGACGGGCTGATCGCCGCCAAATTGACGGGCGATGCAATCACGGTGGAAAAACTTTTGGCATTGGCAGCAGGCGCCGCCGTGGCGCACGAGGAAATTTCCGCATGAGCAGTTCGATCAAATCCACCGCCCTGGAGCCCGACAAGTCGCTCGACGGCGAGGCCGTTTCCTTCGCGCAGCGCATCGGCCGCGCAATGCCGGTCTATGGCCTCGTGGCGCTGATGGCGGGCCTCGCCCTGCTGTTCTCGCTGCTGCTGCCCGACACCTTTCCAACGCTGTTCAACCTGCGCGCGATCCTGGCTGACAAGTCGGTGATCGCGCTGCTGGCGCTCGCCGCGACCATCCCGATGATCACCGGCAAGATCGACCTCACGGTGGGCTACGGCATCGTGCTGTGGCACATCCTCGCGATCAGCCTGCAGACGCAGTTCGGCTTGCCGTGGCCGGCCGCGGTGCTCATCGTGTTGCTGTGCGCGGCCTTGTTCGGCGTGCTCAACGGCCTCCTGGTCGAGCTTGCGCAGATCGACTCCTTCATTGCCACGCTGGGCACCGGCACCGTGATCTATGCGGTCGCGATGTGGCACAGCGGCGGACGCCAGGTGGTGGGCGACCTGCCCGAGGGCTTCGTCGGCATCGCGGGCGGCAGCCTGCTGGGCCTGCCCGTCGGCGCGTTCTACGTGCTCGCGGTGAGCGTCACGCTCTGGGTCGTTACCGAGTTCACGCCGCTGGGGCGCGCGCTGTACGTGATCGGCGCCAACCCGAAGGCGGCGCAGCTCAACGGCATCGCGGTGCGCAAGCATGTGATGGGTGCCTTCGTCGCATCGGGCCTGCTCTCGGGCTTTGCGGGCGTGCTGCTCGCCTCGCGCCTGCAGATCGGCCAGGCCAGCGTGGGGCTGGAGTTTTTGCTGCCTGCGCTGGTCGGCGCCTTCCTGGGCTCCACCACCATCCGGCCCGGACGGGTGAACGTGTGGGGCACGCTGGTGGGCGTGGCGATCCTGGCGATCGGCATCTCGGGCATCCAGCAGTTCGGCGGTGCCTTCTATGTCGAGCCGCTCTTCAACGGACTCACGCTGCTGGTGTCCATCGGCATCGCGGGCTGGGCGCAGCAGCGGCGCAACCGCTCGATCAAGCGGCGCATCGCCGAGCGCCAGCTCGACCATGCGCAACAACCGGTTCCCTCAACGCCGTCGAAGTGACGGTTCACCGCAACGACTGGAGACAAGCATGAAGAAGAAGAGTGTGGTTCCCGCGCGCACCGTCGCCGCCGCCGTGCTGGCGCTGTGCGCCGCCGCGCTGGCGCCCAAGGCGATGGCCGACGACTTCCTGGATGCCGCGAAGAAGAAGGTCGAGATCGCCACCATGACCAAGGAGAAGTGGGACGGCCCCACCACCGGCCCCAAGGCCGCCGCGGGCAAGACCATCGTCTTCGTCGCGGGCGACATGAAGAACGGCGGCATCGTGGGCGTGAGCAAGGGCGTGGAGGAAGCGGCGCGCGCCATCGGCTGGACGGTGCGCGTCATCGACGGCCAGGGCACGGTCAGCGGGCGCACCGCGGCACTCAACCAGGCGCTGGCCGTGAAGCCCGCGGGCATCGTGGTCGGCGGCTTCGACACCACCGAGCAGAAGGCGGCGTTCTCGGGCGCGGCCAAGTCGGGCATTCCGCTGGTCGGCTGGCATTCGGGCGAGCAGCCGGGCCCGAACGACAAGGCCGGCCTCTTCGCCAACGTGACCACCGTGACCGACGACGTGGCCGACGTCGCCGCCTCGTGGGTGGTGGCCGATTCGGGCGGCAAGGCGGGCGTGGTGATCTTCACCGATTCGCAGTACGCGATTGCGCTCTACAAGGCGCGCGCGATGGAGGCGGTCATCAAGAAGTGCGGCGGCTGCACCGTGCTGAGCTTCGAGGACAGCCCGATCTCCGAAAGCTCGACCCGCATGCCGCAGCTCACCACCTCGCTGCTGCAGCGCTTTGGCGACAAGTGGACGCACTCGCTCGCCATCAACGACCTGTACTTCGACTTCATGGGCCCCTCGCTCACCGCGGCGGGCAAGAAGGGCGACGGATCGCCCAAGGCGGTGTCGGCCGGCGACGGCTCCGAGGCCGCCTACCAGCGCATCCGCACGCAGCGCTACCAGGCCGGCACGGTGCCCGAACCGCTCAACATGCAGGGCTGGCAGATCGTCGACGAGCTCAACCGCGCCTTCGCCAAGGAGAAGTGGTCGGGCTACGTGCCCAAGGTGCACCTGGTGACGGCGGGCAACGTGGGCAAGGACGGCGGGCCGAAGAATGTGTTCGATCCGGACAACGGCTATCGGACGCAGTACAAGGCTGTGTGGGGCAAGTAGGCCGTGCCGCCGCTCGACTGGCTCATGGCACCGTTGAGTGGTGCGACAACCCACGAGATCGCATCCTGGACCGCTTGGCACGCACGTCTCATGGTGCTGGGATGGGGCCTGTTGCTGCCTCTGGGGGCACTGGTGGCCCGCTTCTGCAAGGTCATGCCGTCGCAGGGATGGCCGCACCGGCTCGACAACCCCTTCTGGTGGCGTGCGCACCGCGTGCTGCAATGGAGCGGCGTGTTGGCGATGACGGTAGGCGCGCTGCTCGCGTGGCGCGGTGCCCAGGGGGCTGGGGGTAGCGGGCTCGTGCGCCTCCATGCGGCGGCGGGTTGGGCGCTGTGCCTGGCCGGGTGGGCGCAGGTGGCCGGTGGTTTTCTGCGCGGCAGCAAGGGCGGCCCGACCGATCACCGGCTTCGCGGCGACCACTACGACATGACGCCGTGGCGGCTGGCCTTCGAGCGCATCCACAAAACAGTCGGCTGGCTCGCGGTGGCCGTGGCCGTCGGCGTCATCGCGCTCGGGCTGGTGGTGGCCGATGCGCCGCGCTGGATGCTCCTGGTACTGGGCTTCTGGTGGATAGCCCTGGGGGTTGCATTCTCGGCACTGCAACGGCGGGGGCGCTGCATCGACACCTACCAGGCGATCTGGGGCCCCGACCCCATGCACCCTGGCAATCGAATACCACCGGTCGGCTGGGGCGTGCGTCGGCCCTTTCATTGAATCGAAATAAAAAAGGGAGTGTGTTCATGGCAGGTCTGGAATTGAGCAACGTCGCCAAGCGGTTCGGCGATGTCACCGTCGTGCAGCAGCTCGACCTTGCGGTGCATGAAGGCGAGTTCGTCGTGCTGCTGGGCGAGTCGGGCTGCGGCAAGAGCACCACGCTGCGCATGGTGGCGGGCCTGGAGAGCGTGAGCGAAGGGCAGATTCGTATCGGTGGGCGAGACGTGACCGCACTGCCTCCGATGTCGCGCGACATCGCGATGGTGTTCCAGAACTATGCGCTGTACCCGCACATGGACGTGGCGCAGAACATGAGCTTTGCGCTCAGCCTCGCAGGCCGGCCCGCAGCGGAGATCCGCGCCAAGGTGGCGGTCGCGGCCAAGGTGTTGAACATCGAGCACCTGCTCAACCGCCGGCCGAAGGAGCTGTCGGGCGGGCAGCGCCAGCGCGTGGCCATCGGCCGCGCCATCGTGCGCGAGCCCAAGGTGTTCCTGTTCGACGAGCCGCTGTCGAACCTCGATGCCAAGCTGCGCGGCCACATGCGCGCCGAGTTGGCACTGCTGCACGAGCGCCTGGCAAAGACCACCGTGTATGTCACGCACGACCAGGTGGAGGCGATGACGCTGGCCGACCGGATCGTCATCTTCGACAAGGGGCGCATCCAGCAGGTCGGCACGCCGGCGGAGGTTTTCAACCGGCCGGCGACGCTGTTCGTCGCGGCATTCATCGGCATGCCGGGCATGAACCTGCTGCCGGTGCGCTTCGCCGACCGGCCAGCGGGCCACGGCACGTTGTGCGGCGAAGGCTTCGAGCTGCCCGCGCCCGCCTGGCTGCGTGAAAAAGTGAGCTCGGCGGACCAGGCACTCACGCTCGGCATCCGACCGCAGGCCCTGCACGTGGCCAACGGCTACGCACCGCTGAACGTCAAGGTCGACATCGTCGAGTACCTCGGTACCGAGAGCCAGGTCGTCGGTCACCTGGCGTCGCCGGGTGGCGCGCGCATTACAGCCACGGTGCAGGGCGATGCGCATGGACTGCTGCACGGTCCGCTGGGGCTGAACGCCCACGTTGAAGACATGCACCTGTTCGACACGGCCAGCGGCCAATCGCTGCGGCCCTGACGGTTTTCGCTTTTTTCCCAAGGAGAGGTTCCATGCAACGCAGAGACATCATCAAGCGCACCGCAATCACCGTGTTCGGCGCCGGCCTTCCATTCAGTGGCGCGCTCGCGCAGAACCGCTACGCCAAGTACGCGGGCCAGACAGTCACCCTCAACGTGCCTTCGCATCCGCACTACGACGCAATGGCGAAGATACTGCCCGAGTTCACGCGAGAGACCGGCATCAAGGTCGAGATCGACAAGCTCGCGATGGCACGCCTCAAGGACAAGCAACTGCTCGAAATGGCCAAGCCCCAGGGCGACTACGACCTGGTGAGCTACGTCGTCATGTGGAAGGGCGAGTACGCAGCCAAGAACCTGGTACGCCCGCTGGAGCCTTACCTGTCGGACGCGGCGCTCGCCGATCCGGCCTATGACATCAAGGACATCATTCCGATCTACCTGGAGAACCTCGGCCTCGTCGGCGGTCCCAAGGGCTATCTGCCCGGCGCAGGCGCCAAGCTCTATGGCCTGCCGTACGGCGCCGAGACCTCGGTGCTGGCCTACCGCCGCGACATCTTCGCCAAGCACAACCTGCAGCCGCCCGAGAACTACGAGCAGTTCGGCAAGCTGCTGCGCCTGATCAAGGACAAGGAAGGCATGGGCGCGCTGGCCTCGCGCGGACAGGCCGGCCACCAGTGCGTGCATGCCTGGCTGCTGCACCTGAACCCGATGGGCGGTGCGATCTTCGACGCCAGATGGGAGCCGCGCTTCAACGATTCGGTAGGCGTGGCCGCGCTGAAGTTCCTGCAGGAAGTGGTCGCCACCGGCCCGGCGGGCATTGCGGGCTATGGGCAGGGCGAGAGCAACACGGCCTTCCTGCAGGGGCAGGCCTCGATGTACCTCGACTCGACACTGCTGGCCGGCTTGGTCAACGACCCCGCCAAGAGCCGCGTCGCAGGCAAAGTGAGCTGGGCGCTGCATCCTGCGGGGACGCGGCGTTCGTCGCAATCGGGCGGGCTGGGCCTTGCGATTCCGAAGAACGCGAAGAACGCCGATGCCGGTTTCCTGCTGATGCAGTGGCTGACTTCGAAGGCGCAGGACAAGGCGGTCGCGCGCGCGGGCGGCGTGCCGATCCGCAATTCGACGATGGCCGATGCCGACCTGGTGCGCCAGTACCCCGAGTACATCGTCTTTCGCGAAGCGCTGAAGTATTCCAATCCCGACTGGCGCCCGATCATCGCGGCCTGGGACAAGATCAACGTGCAGGCGCTTGGCGTGGGCATTTCCGAAGCACTGATCGGCAAGAAGACAGCCGAGGCCGCGCTCAACGAGCTGGTGCCGACGGTGAAGAAGATCATGCGCGAATCCGGCTACACGGTCTGACGCCACGGCACGATCCCCGATGCGCAGACCCGCCTGGCTTCCTGTCTTCTACGTCGGCCCCGCCGTGCTCGTCATGGCGGCCGCTTGCCTCTATCCGGTCGTCTCGGCCATCCAGCTCGGCTTCTTCGACTGGGGCCTGGGCACGCCCTGGTCTGGCGCGCGCTGGGCCGGCCTGGACAACTTCGTCTCGGCCTTCTCCAACCCACGCGTGTGGTCGTCGCTGTGGACCACGCTGATGTTCGCGGCCGTGTGCGTGAGCGCCGAGATGGTGCTGGGCATTGCGCTGGCCCTGGCGCTGGAGCACCCGGTGCGCGGGACAGCCTTGTTTCGCACGCTGTTCATCCTGCCGATGATGATCGCGCCCATTGCCGTGGGGCTCGCGTGGCGCTACATCTTCGATGCGCAGTTCGGCCTGCTCAACGCGTTGCTGGGCATATTCGGCGTGGCGCCGATGGGCTGGCTGGCCGACCCGACGCTGGCCTTCATTGCCATCGTCATTGCCGACGTCTGGCAGTGGACGCCCTTCGTCTTCATCATGATGGTGGCGGCACTGGCGAACGTCGACGGCGCGGTCATCGAGGCCTCGCGCATCGACGGCGCGCGCTGGTGGCAGATGACCTTCAAGGTCAAGCTGCCGATGGTGATGAACGTCATTGCCATCACGCTGGTGATGCGGCTCATCGACGCCTTCCGCGTGCTGGAGGTGATCTACGTGTTGACCTTCGGCGGGCCGGGCGACAGCACCGAGATACTGTCGCTGCACATCTACAAGACCGCGTTTGTGGGACAGCAGCTCGGCGTGGCGGCTGCGGTGTCCGTTCTGCTGCTGGTCGTGGTGGCGGCACTGTCGTGGGCCGCACTACGGTTGTCCAACCCGCTGAAGGAGTCGGCATGAAGCGGCCTTTGCTCCTGGTGGTGGCGCACTACGCGATGCTTGTTGCGCTGGGCCTGCTGTGCGTGGCGCCCATTGCGCTGATCTTCACGACCAGCCTGCGCCAACAGGTGCATATCTTCGCGGAGCCGCTGAATTTCATCTTCATGCCCACGCTGGAGAACTACCGCGCGGTGCTCACTGAAGACAACCTGGGGCGCTATCTGGGCAACAGTCTGTTCGTCGGCGTGATCGCCACAACCATTACCCTGGTGCTGGGCTGCATGGCCGCCTATGGGCTGGCGCGCTTTCGCTTTCCGGGCCGTTCGGCGGTGGGCTACACCACTTTGCTGCTGCGTACGGTGCCTCTGGCCGTGCTCGCGATTCCGGTGTTCATGATCTGGAGCCAATGGCAACTGGTGAACAGCCTGTGGGGACTGATCCTGCTGTACGTCGCGGTGAATCTACCGTTCACCATCTGGCTGCTCTATGGCTTCGTACTGCAGGTGCCGGTCGAACTGGAGGAGGCCGCGGCGATCGACGGCTGTGGGCCGGTGCGGGTGTTCACCAAAGTGCTGCTGCCGCTGATGGGGCCGGGTCTCGCGGCGGCGTCCATCTTCACCTTCCGCATCGCGTGGAACGAATTCATCCTCGCGCTGGTGCTGACTGACCGGCAGACACGCACGCTGCCAGTGGCTGCGTCGCTGTTCATCACCGACATGGGCGTGGATTGGGGCAAGGTGATGGCAATGGGCAGCCTGATCGCCATCCCGCCTCTGATCTTCACCTTCGTAGCAGCGCGGCAGATCATCACGGGGATGACCGCGGGGGCGGTAAAAGGCTGAACTTTCGCCCAAAGAAGGGGGCGGCCCGCCAAGGCGTGCATGAGGTACGTTGCGACGGCAGCAACGGCTTCTCAACCAGCCTTGAGGAACACGTCATGGTCGGGCGCGAAGTTGGCGTGCAGCGGCAGCATCGCCCCGCCGAGCGCACAGGCCTGCGCCCCCACCCTGCCCCCGTGCAACTGCGGCGGCCACAGGCCCTCCCAGTTGCATTGCGCGAGCGCGGCGCGCGTCTGTTCCAGAAGGGCCTGGAGCAATGCGCGCGACATGGAACCGTCCATCACCACGTCGGCCAGATCGAGCACTGCGGTGCCGCTGACGATGGCGTGCGCCAATGCCAGCGATGCGGAGCCGAGCCATGACTGCGTTGCAGCGGCAAACGGGGGCTGCAACGCGCGGTCGTCGTAGGCCGCGGCGGGATCGAGCCCTTCGCCTTGCAGGCGCTGCTCCAGCTCCCACAGCGAGGCCTCGGCCATCACCTGCGGCGGCAGCGCGCCATCGGCTCGCACCGACTGCATCGGCAACGAAGCCAACGCGCCCGCGTTGCTGTGCGCGCCGGTGTGCAGGTGCGAGTTGATGACCAGCCCGCCGCCCACGAAGGTGTCGACGAAGATGTAGAGAAAGCTCTTCAGGTCATGGCCGCGCCCGCCTACCAGCTCGGCCACGCAGGCCGCCACGGTGTCGCGCGCAAAGCTCACGGGCACCTCGGTGCGCGCGCGCACCTCGGCCGCCAGGTCCATCTGGTTCCAGAGGTCGGCCTGCGCCTTCGACAGCCCCAGCGTGCGGTGCCAGCCGCCCAGCTGGAACGGCGCGGCCAGCCCCGCGCCCACGTTGCGCACGGCCAGCGGCCCGAGGCCCTCGCGCAGCCGGTGGATGTGCTGCGCGATGGCGGGCAGCAGCTCGTCCGCATCGGGAAAGTCGTAGCTGATCGCATGCCGCTCGCGCACCTTCGCGGTGAAGTCGATCAGCAGCCATTCGGCGCCGCGCCGGCCCACCTTGATGCCGATGGCAAAGGCCCCGTCGGGGTTGAGCGCGAGCGGCACCGAAGGCTGCCCGATGCGGCCGCGCACGCGCCCCTGCTTGACGATGAGCCCGTCTTCCTCGAGCCGCGCGGTGATGAGTCCGATGGTCTGCGCGCTCAGCCCGGTGAGCCGCGCGAGGTCGGCCTTGGGCAGGCTGGTGTGGACGCGCAGCGCCTGCAGCACCGTGCGCTCGTTGAACTGGCGCATGCCGACCTGGTTGGACCCGCGGGGCCGCAGCAGGTCGGGCGAGCGCGCAGGGGCTTCTGCATCAGGCATGCGCCTCCGCGGGCAGCTGGTCGGCGGTCATGGCGCCGGTCATCACGGCCACCGTGTCGCTCATGCTGATGTTCTTGGGGTTGAGCACCGCCGCGCGCCTGCCCAGGCGCGCCACGTGGATGCGGTCGGCCACCTCGAACACATGCGGCATGTTGTGGCTGATGAGCACCACCGGCAGGCCGCGGTCGCGCACGCGGCGGATCAGCTCGAGCACCATGTTGCCCTCCTTCACGCCAAGCGCGGCGGTGGGCTCGTCCATGATGACCACGTGCCGCGCGAAGGCTGCGCTGCGCGCCACCGCCACGCACTGACGCTGGCCGCCCGAGAGCGTTTCCACCGCCTGCGTCATCGACTGGATGCCGACCTTCAGGTCCGCCATGCGGGCCGCGCTTTCGTGCAGCATCTTCTTCTTGTCGAGCATGCGCAGCATGTTGCCCAGGAAGCCCGGGCGGCGCAGCTCGCGGCCGAGAAAGAGGTTCTCGTAGATGGTCATGGCGGGCGCCACGGCCAGGTCCTGGTAGACCGTCTCGATGCCCGCGCGCCGCGCATCGAGCGGGTTGCGGAAGTGCACCGGCGAGCCGTCGAGCAGGATCTCGCCCTCGTCCGGCACGATGGCGCCCGACAGCGCCTTGATCAGCGACGACTTGCCCGCGCCGTTGTCGCCGATCACCGCGAGGATTTCTCCTTCGCGCAGCTCGAAGTCGACACCGTCGAGCGCCGTGACCTGGCCATAGCGCTTCACCAGGCCCCGGGCCTGCATCACGATCTTGGGGTTTGCGACGGCGTTCATCAGCGGGCTCCCCGGCGCGACAGCTGGTCTGCCGCCACCGCCAAAATCACGAGCACGCCCGTCACCAGCACCTGGTAGATCGAGGACACGCCCATCAGCGTGAGCCCGTTGCGGAACACGCCCACGATCAGCACGCCGATCAGCGAGCCCAGCACCACGCCGCGGCCGCCGAACAGGCTGGTGCCGCCGAGCACCACCGCCGTGATGGCGTCGAGGTTCTCGGTCTGCCCCGCGTTGGGGTCGCCCACGCCGGTGCGCGCCACCGACAGCAGCGAGGCAATGCCGTAGAGCGCCCCCGCCGCCACGTACACGCCCAGCAGCACGCGCTGCGTGGGAATGCCGACCAGGCGCGTGGCTTCTGCGTTGTTGCCCACCGCGTAGATATGCCGCCCCGCGGCCGTCTCGCGCAGCACGAACCACGCGAGCGCATAGAGCACCAGCATCAGCACCGCGCCCCAGGCCACCGCGGCGCCGCCGACGGCGAAGGTGGTGCCCAGGCCCGTGAGGCCGGCGGGCAGATCGGTGACGGTCTGCGAGGACGAATACAGCTGCGTGATCGCGAAGGCGATGTTCAGCGTGCCCAAAGTCACGATGAAGGGCGGCAGCTTGATGCGCGTGACCAAGAGGCCGTTGACCAGGCCGAACAGCGTGGTCACGCCGATGCCGCACAGAATGGCCACCGGCACCGGCAGCCCGAGCTCGGTCGCGAACTTGCTCATGATGATGCCGCCCAGCGCCATCACCATGCCGCACGACAGGTCGATGCCCGCCGTGAGAATGATCAGCGTCTGGCCGATGGCGATCACGCCGACCACCATCACCTGCTGCAGGATCAGCGAGAGGTTGTCCCCCGTCAGGAAACGGTCGGACTGCGTCGCAAAGAAGATGCATGCGCCAAGCAGAGCCAGCCACGGCCCCAGGGCGCCCCACGGGATGTGGTGCTTCGGAGATTTCGCCATCAAAACGCTCCGATGCTTACTTCTTGCCCCAGCACAGCTCGGCACCGGTCTTGGTGTCCTTGCTGTCGACGCCCGCGACGCTCTTGCCGGCGATCAGGGTCACGCCCGTGTCGACGTAGCCCGAGGCCTTCTTGCCCGTCTTGGCAAACTCCACGCCCGCCGCCACGCCCATGGCGGCCATCTTGAGCGGGTATTGCTGCGAGGTGGCGGCAATGATGCCGGCGCTGGTGTCCTTGATGCCCTGGCAGCCGCCGTCCACCGAGACGATCAGCACGCCCTTCTCCTTGCCCGCGCGCTTGAGCGCGTTGTAGGCACCGGCCGCGGCGGGCTCGTTGATGGTGTAGACCAGGTTCACCTCGGGCGCCTTCTGCAGGCAGTTTTCCATTGCGGTCTGCGCCTTGGCCTGGTCGCCGAAGCTGTCGGCCATGCAGACGATCTCGGGCGCCTTCGACAGCTCGTTCGACTTGGCGTCGTTGGCCGGCAGGCCGAAGCCCTTCATGAAGCCGTTGTGCCGCTGCGCGCCCACCGGGTGGCCCGGCAGCAGGTCGAGCGCGACGATCTTGGCGGGCTTGCCGGCCATCGCGGCCTTGGCGTATTCGCCGATCAGCACGCCGGCCGTGTAGTTGTTGGTGGCAAAGAGTGCATCGGTCGCATCCGGCGGATCGGCCGGGCTGTCGAGCGCGATCACCATCACGCCCTTGTCGCGCGCCTTCTTGATCGCCGGCACGATGGCCTTGGCATCGCTCGGTGTGATCAGGATGGTCTTGGCGCCCGCGGCAATCATGTTTTCCATGGCGGTGATCTGGCCCGCGTTGTCGCCGTCGGCCTTGCCCGAGCCAGAGAGCAGCTTGGCGCCGAGCTTCTTGGCCTCTTCCTGCGCGCCCTCCTTCATCTTGACGAAGAAGGGGTTGGTCTCGGTCTTGGTGACCAGGCCGATGACGGGCTGGTCGGCGGCGAAGGCGGCGGACGATGCAGCCAGGGACATGGCCGCCATGGCCAGGATGGAGCGGGAGCTGAACATGGTTTGTCTCCGTACGTTCGTTGGCGGGCGGCACGCGCCCGCAGGGCTGGATAACCGGCCGCGTGCCCTCTGTGCAAGGGAGCGGCGGCCGGACGCAGGGAGACTATCGATGAGGGGAGCGACTAAATCAAGTGGTTTTAGTTATCGAAAACCCGGGGTTGCGGGGCTCGGCCGCGTCTCCCGTTTCCTGCCCTTCACCGGCTGTTGTTGAGCAAGGCGCCCTCGAATTCGAGCTGCTCGAAATAGCTGTTCGTGAAGTCGACCTGCTCGCCGCGCAGGTTCCTGGCGTGCACGTCCGTTCCCTTGCATTCCAGCACCTGCACGTTCCGCCAGTCGCTGCCGTCGAAGTTCATGCCGTTCCAGGTGCACTGGACAAAGCGGCAGCCGCGAAGCGAGCTCTGGCTGAATTGCGCCTGGTCGAAGGCGCAGCGCGTGAACACGCAATCCACCATGGCAATGTGCTCGAAATTGCAGCGCGTGAAGCTGCAGCCGTCGAACTGGCAGGCGGTCCAGCCGGCGTGCCGGAAGACCGTGTCCGTGAAGCTGCTGCCCGCGAAGGACGACGAGGCGAATTGCGCCGTCTCCAGGTCGAGCCCGGCGTAGGCATTGGCATCGCTCTGGCCGGCCAGCCCAGCGGGCGCGCCGCCGAGGCCTTTGCGCCATTTGTCGTGGTCGAGGATGATTTGTTGGGCGGTCATGGTTTTTTATTTGCCCGGATTCTTGTATTGAGCGGCGATCCCGCAATTTGCGCAAACGCGCGCCGACGGCTTGGCGCCTCGCGCTTCAACAGCCAGCAAATCAGGAAATAAGATTTTTGTTTTCAATTTGAGCTTCATGCCCGCCTCCTTGTGTGCAATTATTTTAAGTATCGATTTATGGCAAGCGGCAATACGAAGACCCATCCAATTGCCGGCAAAGTCGACACCGCCTGCGCACCTCGGAGACGCGGATGAGACATCGTTCGGGATATCCCGAATGCCTATAAATTCTTACATTTCTCTGTATTCATTTACGATCTGACAGTCGAGGGGCCTGTCTTCCGATGGGTGGCGACATCAATCAAAAAATGGAATAAATGTAATGAAATGGTTTTATTTTTCCGCCGCGGCCGCTTTGGTCGGGGTGTTGGGGGGATGTGGAGGAGGTGGTGGTGGCGGCGGGGGCGGCGGATTGCCGTTTCCGATCCTGCCCGCGGCCACCTTGGGCGTGACGGTTCAGGTCAATGGCAGTTCCGCGACGGCCAATGGGGACGGCAAGTACTCCATCAAGCCGGGTGACGTGATCACGGTGACCCCGAACCTTGGCTCGGACTGGACCAGCAGTTCCGACCCTGCCGGTTCCGTGAGCCTGCGCAATGCGGATATTTCCAGCACCAAGTGGTCTGCGCAGATCGCGAACAACACCAATGCGGCCAGCATGTTTACTGTCAGCGCGAAGGCGACGGCCAATGCAGCCCTGACCAAGGACACGGTCTTCAATGTTGCCGCAGGCGATGCCCGGAACCTGTCTTACAAGGTGTACGCGACGAACGGCAGCCAGCAGACGCTCGCGCTCAATTTCGACACGATGTCGTACGTGATGACCGACGAGACCGGCCTTGCCGTGTCGGACTCGTTCAGCGCCGATGCTGCGCAGACCGGAACCTATGTCTTCAAGAGTTCGCGCAATACCGCGGCGACGAACAACAGCCGTTTCCGGCTGATCACCGACGCCGTGGTGGGCTCGTTCCCGTTCCAGGTTGCACAGGTCCCGGGCAGCTACGCTGTCCAGCCGTTCATCGGGTCCCGCGCCATCGTGACGACCCAGAGTGCGCTCGACGGGATCTACATCCGCTTCGGCATCAATATGCGGCCGGGCGTGATCGACTCGCAGATCCGCCAGGTTCAAGTGACGGGAGGCGGTACATCGCTGCTCATGTGCAATGAGGTTGGCATCACCTCCATTGCAGCCTGCCCACCTGCCTCGATCGCAACCTACGCCATTTCGGCGGGTTCGTCCGCCGGGTCGTGGAGCACCGTGAACGTGGCCAATGCGAGCGACAAGGGTGCTCTGGCGGTCATCATGGTGGACGGAAAGAAGGTCTACGTCGCGGCGGGCATCAACTCCGTTGCGCCGAACGACTCCATCTTCCGCATCGGCCTTGTCGATTCGTCGACGTGGCTCAACACCACGGCGCGCGGTGGAGACAACAATGGCACCTGGGGCACTCTCGGCTTCGATGCGACGACGTATACCGCAGCGCTGACCAAGCCTGATGGCACCGTCTCCAACGTCAGCTATGGCCTCAGTGCGGCGAGCGCATCCATCCCAGCGATGAAACTCATCAATAGTGGAGGCACCGACCGCTATTTCGCGATGCAGGACGGCACGCTGTCGGTCGTCGTGGGTGCGCGCACCAACCCGGTCACCGGCTACCTCCAGATCGGCCTGGTGCCCTGATTGCACGGCGCCGGCATAGGCCGGTGCCGTTCACATCACGCACGCCGCGTCGTGCCGCAATTGCGGTGCAACGCGGCTTTCTTTTTGCGTGAGTGCTAGGCGGCGCGCGTTGCCGCCCCCTCCAGCCTCACCACCCGCCAGGCACACAGGCTCCCCACCGCCGCCAGCACAGCCGCCAGCGCGAACATGGTCCTGTACCCCAGCTCCTGCGCCACCGCACCACCGAGCAGCACGCCCAGCACACCACCGAACCCGTAGCCGATCACGGTGAAGAGCGCCTGCCCGCGTCCGCGCAGCCGGCCGGGAAAGCGCCGCGACACCACGGCGATACAGGTCGTGTGGTGCGCCGCAAAGCTCAGCGCATGCAGCCATTGCGCGACGACGAGCGCCGCGATCGAGCCGCCCAGCCCGGCCGTGAGGCCCAGCCGCGCCACGGCGGCAATGCCGCACACCAGCATCCAGCGCGGCATCGGCAAGAGGCCGATGAGCCGCCCCTGCAGGAAGAACCAGACGATCTCGGCCACCACCGACAGCGCCCACAGCAGGCCGATGATGCTCTTGCCGTAGCCCAGCGAATCGAGGTACAGCGAGAAGAAGGCATAGACCGAGAAGTGCGACATCACCTGGAAGAACAGCGATGCGAAGAACCACCGCACCGCAGGAATGCGCAGCACCGGGCCGATCGGCTCCCTGGCCGCGTCGTGCGCCGCCACCGGCTCGCGGATGTCGGGCAGCTTCATGGTCGCGATCAGCACGACGGCCAGCGTGCCCGCGGCCCAGGCCGGAAAGTGCTTCATGCCGAAGCGCTCGAACCACTCGCCCGCAAAGAACACGGTCACCAGGAAGCCGGCCGAGCCGCAGAGCCGGATGCGCCCGTAGCGCCCCCAGTCGCCCGCCACCAGCTGCGCCATGGCAGCCTCGGTGAGCGACATCATCGAGCTGGTGTGGGTGAACATCACCAGCAGCACCAGCGCCAGCCACCAGGCGCCGCCATGCCACCAGAGCCCGAAGGAGCTGGCGAGCGCCACCGCGGCGCTGAAGCGCAGCAGCTTCACGCGCTGCCCCGTGTGGTCGCTGAGCGCGCCCCAGGCATAGGGCGCGAACACGCGCGTGATCGACTGCACCGAGGCCAGCAGGCTGATCGTGAAGATCGGCAGCCCCAGGTCCTTGAGCCACAGCGGCAGGTACGGGTTGAAGAAACCGATGTGCGCGAAATAGCTGGCCGACAGACCAGCGAACGCCAGCAGGTGGCCGCGCCCGGCGGCCACAGGCGGCGCGGTAGACACTAGAGAAAGGACGCCTGCGGCGAGGCGGATTCCGGCTTCTCGGCTTGCGTTTGCACATCACCGCACTGCGCGCGGTTGCGCAGCACGTGCTCCATGACCACGAGCGCAAGCATGGCCTCGGCGATGGGCGTCGCGCGAATGCCGACGCACGGATCGTGGCGGCCCTTGGTGACCACCTCGACGGGGTTGTTGTGGATGTCGATGGACTGGCGCGGGCTGATGATCGAGCTGGTGGGCTTGATCGCGATGCTCACTTCGAGGTCTTGCCCCGAGCTGATGCCGCCCAGGATGCCACCCGCGTTGTTGGTGACGAAGCCGGTGGGCGTGATCGAATCGCCGTGCGTGGTGCCGCGCTGCGTGATGCTCTCGAAGCCGGCGCCGATCTCCACCGCCTTCACGGCGTTGATGCCCATCATCGCGTAGGCGATCTCGGCGTCGAGCTTGTCGAACAGCGGTTCGCCCAAACCGATGGGCACGTTGCCGGCCGTCACGCGGATGCGCGCGCCGCAGGAGTCGCCGGCCTTGCGCAAGCGGTCCATGTAGGCCTCGAGCTCGCTCACGTCGGCCATCGGCGCGAAGAAGGGATTGGCGGGCACATGGTCCCAGCTCTCGAACGGAATGGCGATCTCGCCGATCTGTGTCATGCAGCCGCGAAACACCATGCCGTATTTTTCGGCCAGCCACTTCTTGGCGACCGCGCCCGCCGCCACCATGGGCGCCGTGAGCCGCGCCGAAGAGCGCCCGCCGCCGCGCGGGTCGCGGATGCCGTATTTCTTCCAGTAGGTGAAGTCGGCGTGGCCGGGGCGGAACTGCTGGGCGATCTGGCCGTAGTCCTTGCTGCGCTGGTCGGTGTTCTGGATCAGCAGCGCAATCGGGGTGCCGGTGGTCTTGCCTTCGTAGACGCCGGAAAGGATCTGCACCGCGTCGGGCTCGTTGCGCTGGGTGACGTGGCGGCTGGTGCCGGGGCGGCGGCGGTCGAGGTCGCCCTGGATGTCGGCCTCGCTCAGTTCCATGCCCGGCGGGCAGCCGTCGATGACGCAGCCGATGGCCGGGCCATGCGACTCGCCGAAATTGGTGACCGCGAAGAGAGTTCCGAAGGTGTTGCCGCTCATGGTGGGGATTATCCCTACAAAGCGGCGGCCACTCAGTCCGTCGTGTTTTCCGTGCGCCTGGTGAGCGTGCCCAGCTGCAGTTCGATGGCAAAGAGCCGTTCGTTCAGCACGGCAGTCTGCAGCCGTATGGCCTCGACGATGGCCTTGGTCTGCGGGTCCGAGGTGTTGTCGGCCAGTTCTGCCAGGTCGTGCAGCTTCTTGCGAAGTTCGTTGCTCATGGGAGGCTCCGTTCATCGTCTCGTCGTGGAGGCCCCAGTATGGGTCTTCGCCAGCGCGCCGGCAATGCGTGAAAGCCGCTCAGGCGCCCTGATGCTGCCCTGCCAACCACTTCCCGAGCTTGCCCATGGCGCCGGTCCAGCCATGGCTGTGCCCGTCGCGCGCGGCCTCGTCGAAGAACTGCTCGTGCAGCAGGACCAGTTCGCAGCCATTGCCGTCGGGCTCGATGCGCACCGTGACGCGCGACTCGCGCTCCGGCGTGCTGCGCCAGGCCCAGCTGAAGACCAGCTTGCGGTTGGGCACAAGCTCCAGGTAGGTGCCGCTCACGTCGTGCGTCTCGCCGTCGGCCGCGCGCATGGCCACCCGAAAGCGCCCGCCCACGCGCAGGTCGACTTCGGCCAGCGGCACGGAAACGATTTCTTCAGGGCCGAACCAGGCCTTCAGCGCTTGCGGGTCGGTCCACGCGCGCCAGACTTTTTCGGGGGCGACGGGGTAGTGCCTGCGGAGGGTGAGCGAGGGTCGCTCGGTGGCGGGGGCGGCAGCTTTTGCCATTCGGTCTCCTCTTGGTGGTAGAGAAAGCGCGCCAGTGCATCGAGGCGCCCGGTCCAGAATTTCTCATAGCGCGACAACCACACGGCAGCCTCCTGCATGGGGTGCGGCGAGAGCTCGCAGCGCACGATGCGGCCCTCTTTCGTGCGCGAGATGAGCCCGGCGTCCTCCAGCACCCGCAGGTGCTTCATGAAGCCGGTCAGCGACATGCCATGCGGCTCGGCCAGTTCGGTCACGCTGAGGCTGCGCTCGCCCAGGGTTTCCAGCACCGTGCGGCGCGTGGGGTCGGAGAGCGCGGCAAAGACGGCGTCGAGCGTGGCATTGTCTGAGTGAACCATGTGGTTGAGTATCCTGGCGCACCGCGGGGGCGTCAAGCGATGCCCGCATCAGCCCTTCGCGGCCGGTGTCTTTGGGAACGCTTTATGCGTGCCGCACCATCACCACCACTGCCGCGAAGGAGCGCCCCATGCTGGACCGAACCGCCACCCAGTTCTCCCACGTCAAGCCCGGCGACACCGCGTACGTCTCGGGCGGCCTGCGCGATTTCTTTCTCTACCGCGACCTCGGCATTGCCGAGGCCACCAACGGCAAGGTCATCGCGCACCTCGTCAAGGCCAACATGGCACCGGAAACGGGCACCGGCTGGCACCGCCACGAGGCCGACTTCCAGATCGTGATCATGCTCAAGGGCTGGGCCCGCTTCATGTACGAGGACAAGGAAACGCGGGTCGAGGCCGGCGACGTGGTGCACCAGCGGCCGGGCATCCGGCACTTCCTGTTCGACTACTCGCCCGACATGGAATACCTGGAGATCGTCTCGCCGGCCGACTTCAAGAGCATCGACGTCGACCCGGTGTGCGAGATTCCGCCGCCCACGCCGTGGGTCTAGGGGCGCTCATCTGGGAAAGGGGCGGTACAGCGCGCAGTCGGGGTTCAAGCGCACGCCGAATCCCGGCGCATCGAGCGCGGAGGCCTTCATGCGGCCATTGACCGGCACCGGCTCGTCCAGCAGTTGGGGGTTGAACATCGGCACCACCTCGTCGGCCTTCGGCGCCATCATCAGGAACTCGGCGAACGGGCTGTTGTGGCGCGTGATGACGAAGTGGTAGCTGTAGACCGACGAGCCGTGCGGCACCACCAGCTTGCCGTGCGCATCGGCCAGGTTCGAGATCTTGATCAGCTCGGTGATGCCGCCGCACCAGCCTACGTCAGGCTGCAGGATGTCGCAGCACTCCATCTCGAGCAGCAGCCGGAAGCCCCAGCGCGTGGCTTCGTGCTCCCCGGTGCTCACCAGCAGGCCGCGCGGTACGTTGCGGCGCAGCTCGGCGTAGCCCCAGTAGTCGTCGGGCGACAGCGCTTCCTCGATCCACTTGAGGCCGAACTCGTTGCGCGCGGCTGTCGCCAGGCGCGTGGCGTATTCCACGTCCAGGCTCATCCAGCAGTCCAGCATGAGCCAGAAGTCGGAGCCCACCTTGGCACGCATGTCGGCCAGCATCTCGAGGTTCTTCTTGAGGCCCTCCTCGCGCTCGGCGGGCCCATGGTGCAGCGGCATCTTGCCGCCGATGAACCCCATCTCCTTCGCCAGGTCCGGCCGGGCGCCGGTGGCGTAGAAAGTCAGTTCGTCGCGCACCGGGCCGCCCAGCAGCGCATGGACCGGTTCCTTGCGGACCTTGGCCAGCAGGTCCCACAGCGCCAGGTCGACCCCCGAGATGGTGTTAAGCACGATGCCCTTGCGCCCATAGAACAGCGTGGCGTTGTACATCTGGTCCCAGATCTTCTCGATGTCGGTCACCCGGGCGCCCTCGATGAAGCGGGCCAGGTGCTTCTCGACGATCCAGCAGCCGAGATCGCCGCCGGTCGTCACCGAGAAGCCGACGGTGCCGTCGCTGGCCTCGATCTCCACCACCAGCGTGCCCAGCACGTTGAGGCCGAAGCTGCGGCGGCTCTGCCGGTACTCGGGGTACTTGCTCATCGGCGTGGAGATGTGGTCGTCGATCCAGTGGCCATCGGCCTGGTCGTGGTAGTCGGCGCCGCCACCGCGGAGGGTGAAGGCACGCACGTGCTTGATCGTGGGCATGCTCATGGGGAATCCTTTCGTCGAGCAGAGAGTGATGAAGGGCGGCGCTACGCGGCAGCCTCTGCTGCGGCGCTGCGCGTCTGGCGCAGTGCCAGGAACAGCGTGGCGCCGATCACCGTGGTCGCGGCCAGCAGGTTGAGCCCGGCACTGGGCGATGCGAAGGCATGCTCGGCCCAGGTCTTGACGTTCGGAGCGACAAAGCCGCCCATCGCGCCGAGCGAATTGATCAGCGCAATCCCGCCCGCCGCCGCCGCGCCGCCGAGGTAGGCGGTGGGGAAGCTCCAGAACACGGGCTGCACCGCAATGAAGCCGGCGGCCGCAAAGCACAGCGCGACCAGTGCCACCAGCGGCGAGGCGGCATTGACCGACACCGCGATGCCGGCCGCCGAAACCGCCAGCACCACCAGCGCGATCAACGCATGCTGGCCGCTGCGCTCGGCCAGGCGCGGCACGAAGTACGCGGCCGCCAATGCGCAGACCCAGGGAATGGCGGTGACGAAGCCCACCAGCAGCCCCACGTTCTTGCCGAGCAGCGCCGCCACCTGGGTCGGCAGGTAGAACACCACGCCATAGACGCTGACCTGGATCAGGAAGTAGATCAGCGAAAGAAACAGCACGCGGCCATTGGTCAGCGCCTTCAGCACCGTGGCGGGGCCGTGCGCGGTCTTCTGTTCTTCTTCGGCGTCGATGGCGCGCTCCAGCGTCTGGCGCTCTTCGGCGGACAGCCAGCGCGCGTCGAGCGGCTTGTTGTCCAGGTACCAGTAGGCCCACACGCCGACCAGCGACGCCATCACGCCTTCGACCAGGAACAGCCACTGCCAGCCCTTCAGGTCCCACACGCCGTTCAGTTCGAGCAGCAGGCCGGAGAGCGGGCTGCCGAAGATGAACGCGAGCGGCGCGCCGAAATAGAACATGCCGATCACGCGTGTGCGCGCCTTGGCCGGGAACCACCGCGTGAGAAAGTAGATGACGCCTGGGAAGAAGCCCGCCTCGGCAACGCCGAGCAGAAAGCGCAGGACATAGAAGCTGGTCTCGTTGTGCGCGAACATGAGTGCGGCCGAGACGAGGCCCCAGGTCACCATGATCCGGCACATCCAGACGCGCGCGCCGACGCGATGCATGATCAGGTTGCTCGGCACTTCGAACAGCGCATAGCCGATGAAGAAGACGCCGGCGCCGAAGGCGAACACGGCGTCCGAAAGGCCGGTGTCGAGCTGGAAGGCTTTCTTGGCAAAGCCGACGTTGGCACGGTCGAGAAAGGCCAGCACGTACATCAGCAGCAAGAAGGGCACCAGGCGGCGGATTGCCTTGGCGATCACCTTGTCGAGCGCGGTGCTCGTAGCGATGGAATTCATGATTGAGGTCTCCGTTATTTGTGTTTGTTGGTTCGCGGCATGCCGGCCGCACGGCTTCAATAGGTGGCGCGGCCTCCCGAGGCGTCGAACACGCTGCCCGTGGTGAACGAGCACTCCTCGCTCGCGAGCCAGCCGATCACCGCCGCGATCTCGTCGACCGTGCCGAAGCGCCCCATCGGGATCTTCGACAACATGAACTCGATGTGCTGGGGCGACATCTGGTCGAAGATCGCGGTCTTCACTGCCGCCGGCGTCACGGCATTGACCGTGATGTTGGCCTTGGCGAGCTCCTTGCCGAGCGACTTGGTCAGCCCGATCACTGCCGCCTTCGATGCGCTGTAGGCCGAGGCGTTGGGATTGCCTTCCTTGCCCGCCACCGAGGCCACGTTGACGATGCGGCCGTAGTTGCCCGCCTGCATGTACGGCAGCACCGCGCGGTTGCAATAGAAGAGCCCGTTCAGGTTGACGTCGACCACCCGCCGCCACTGGTCCACCGGGTACTCCGCCAGCGGCACGTTGGGCCCGGTGATGCCCGCGCAGGCCACGAGCACGTCGATGCCGCCGCCGAGCTGCGCGGCCGAGGCGGCGGCCGCTGCCTCGACCTCCGCCCAGTCGGCCACGTTCACCGGGACTGCGGAAGCCCTGGCACCAAGCGCGGCGCACGCCTGGTCCAGCGCTTGCTGGTTCATGTCCCACAGGCTCACGGAGCCGCCTTCGGCGACGAAGCGCGTGGCAAAGGTCAGGCCGATGCCGGCGGCGCCGCCGGTGACGACGGCGCGGCGGCCGGCGAAGCGGTTGGCGTAGGAAGCGGCAGTCATGCGGCCTCCTTCCATGCGACCACGGTCTGCCTCTGCGTGCCGAGCCTGTCGATGCCCAGGGTCATCACGTCGCCGGCCTTCAGGTACACCGGCTCGGGCTTCATGCCCATGCCAACGCCGGGCGGCGTGCCGGTGGTGACGACGTCGCCCGGCATCAGCGTCATGAACTCGCTCAGGTAGCTCAGGATGGTTGCGCAGTCGAACACCATCGTGCCGGTGCTGCCGGTCTGGCGGCGCTGGCCGTTCACGTCGAGCCACATGCCCAGCTGCTGCGCATCCCCCACTTCGTCGCGCGTCACGAGCCAGGGGCCGATCGGCCCGAAGGTGTCGCAGCCCTTGCCCTTGTCCCAGGTGCCGCCGCGCTCGATCTGGAAGGCGCGCTCGGACACGTCGTTGACGAGCACGTAGCCCGCAATGTGCTCCAGCGCGCGCTTCCTGGGCACATAGCTTGCGCGCGTGCCGACCACGAAGCCCAGCTCCACCTCCCAGTCCGTCTTGGCCGATCCGCGGGGAATGGTGACTTCGTCGTTGGGGCCGACGATGCAGGACGTCGCCTTGGTGAACACGGTCGGCTCGGTCGGCAGCGGCAGGTTCGATTCGGCCGCATGGTCCGCGTAGTTCAGGCCGATCGCGATGAACTTGCCGATGTTCGCAACCGGCGCACCCAGCCGCGGCTGGCCAGGCACGGCCGGAAAGCCTTGCGGGTCGAGCGCCGCGAGCTTTGCCAGGCTCGCGGGCGAAAGCACTTCGCCGGTGATGTCGGGCGCAAAGGACGACAGGTCCCGAAGGATCCCGTCGGCGTCGAGCAGGCCCGGTCGCTCCTGGCCCGCGGGGCCATATCGCAGCAGTCTCATGTTGTCTCCTTGGTGTTCGATGGCCTGGACTCTAGAAGCCGCCGCCATTACGATCCAATCGAAAATTTGTCATGAGCATTTCCAAAATGGAATATCGAATCGACAGCCCGAACAGCGCGCCCCGGCTCATCAATCGCCTGCGCCTGAAGCACTGGGCGCTTCTCGCCGCGCTGGCCGAGAGCCCGGTGCTCGCCCAGGCCGCGTCCGCGATCAGCGTGACGCAGCCTTCGGCCACCAAGATGCTGGCGGACATCGAATCGGCCTTCCGGTTTCCATTGTTCGAGCGCCACTCGCGAGGGCTGCGCCCCACGCCGCTCGGAGAAGAAGTCGTCGCCTATGCGCGCCAGTCACAGGCCGGCCTGTCCCGCTTCCTCGAAGGCCTGGAGATCAAGCGCCGCGGCGGCCACGGACAGCTGGTCATCGGCGCGATCATGGGCGCGGCTCCCGACCTCGTTGCACGTGCGATGGCCGAGATCAAGCGCGAGCGCCCGCTCCTGAACGTCCGCATCCTCGGCGAGACCAGCGATCAGGTCGGCGCCCTGCTGGAGCGGCACGAGATCGAATTCGCCGTCGGGCGCTTCTCCTCGCTCAAGCAGCACAACACCTTTGCCTTCGCACCGCTGGCCAACGAGACCATGCAGGTGGTGGTGCGGCGCGGGCACCCTTGCGCACGCCAGCGCGGCCTGACGCTCGAGGCGCTCACGGCCTGGCCCTGGATTCTTCAGCCGCTGACCAGCCCGGCGCGGCAACTGATGGAGGAGGAATTCACCTCGGTGGGACGGAGCACGCCGGCCAACCTCGTGGAATGCGCGTCGGTCTTCGCCACCTTGCAATTGCTGCAGGCCAGCGACGCGGTGGGTGCCCTGCCGGAATCCGTCGTGCGCGACCACGTGCGCGCGAAGCTGCTGCGCGTGCTGCCCGTGCCCATCGGCAAGGACCTGAAGGGCTTTGGCGTGCTGACGCGCATCGGCGAGCCGCTGTCGGAGACGGCCGCGACCTTCATCGCGCACCTGCGGCGCTTCGCCGATGCCCAAGCACAGGCGCAGGCACAGGCCGCCTGAACGCGATCGGCCTCCCATCCCCGAAAGATTCAGTCTTTCTTGAAGCTACAGCAATTCGCAACGAAAATCTGCGGATGCCCACCGCCACCCTTCCCCCGCTCAGCCGCCAGTTCGTCGCTCACTTCGGCGAGATGGGCAGCAAGTGGGGCATCAACCGCACCGTCGGCCAGATCTATGCGCTGATCTTCATTTCCGAGCATGCGCTCAATGCCGACGAGATTGCCGAGCTGCTGGAGTTCTCGCGCTCCAACGTGAGCATGGGCCTGAAGGAACTGCAGGCGTGGCGGCTGGTGCATCTGCGCCACCACCCCGGCGACCGGCGCGAGTATTTCGAGGCGCCGGCGGATGTGTGGGAGATCTTTCGCGTGCTGGCCGAGGAGCGCCGCCGCCGCGAGATCGAGCCGACGCTTTCGATGCTGCGCAGCGCGCTGCTCGAATCCCCCGCGAGCGATGCCGAGCGCCACGCGCAGGAGCGCATGCGCGAGATGCACGACCTGATCGACCGGCTCATGAAGTGGTTCGACGACGTCCAGCGGCTCGCGCCCGAAACCGCAATGCAGCTGATGGGCATGGGCGCCACCGTGACCAAGGTGCTGAGCCTCAAGGACCGCATCACCGGCAGCGCGCCCAAGAAGAAGAAAAAGCCGGCCGCCGGCTGAGCGGCTTCGTCAGAGCCGCTCCTGCCCCTGCGGCGCTTCGGGCAATGCGAGCTTCTCCTTGCGGATGGCATCGTCGTCCATCAGTTCGTACCACATGGCGTTGAGCACGGCGAAGGCGGCCGCCAGCGGCAGGCCGAGGATCCAGGCGAAGTACCACATATTTTTTGCTCCGTTCAGTACGCGTGTCCGCTCTCTTCGCGGATGGCTTCTTCGTCGACCTTGCCCCACAGCACGTGGTAGACCCAGGTGGTGTAGGCCACGATGATGGGAATGAAGAAACCCGTGACCACCAGCATGATGAACAGCGTGAGGTGGCTCGACGATGCGTCCCACACCGTGAGGCTCGCGCGCGGGTCGATCGACGACGGCAGGATGAACGGGAACATCGAGGCGCCCACGCTCAGGATGATGCCGGCAATGCCGAGCGCAGCCGCCAGCAGCGCCAGCACGGGCCGGCGCAGCAGCAGGCCCGCGAGCGCACCCAGCAGCCCGGCAAAGCCCGCCGCCGGCGCGGCCATGGTCCAGGGATGGGCCGCATAGTTGGCAAGCCATGCGCCCGCATGCAGCTCGACGGTCTTCAGGAGCGGATTGGACGGCCCCGTCATCTGGGCGGCGCTGGTGATGCGGTAGCCGCCGATGGCCGATGCCATCCACACGCCCGCCAGCGCATACAGCACGATGCCCGCCACCGCGGCAACGCTGCCATAGAGGCGCGCGCGCTCGGCCACCGGGCCCGCGGTCTTGAGCTGCAGCCATGCCGCGCCGTGCGTGACCATCATCGCCACCGACACCAGCCCGCACAGCAGCGCGAACGGATTGAGCTGCGCGAAGAAGCTGCCGTCGTAGTGAATGTGCATGTCGGTCGCAAAGCGAAACGGCACGCCCTGCAGCACGTTGCCCACGGCCACACCGAAGATCAGCGCGGGCACCAGGCCGCTGAAGAACAGCACCGCGTCCCAGCGCGCGCGCCAGGCCGGCTCCCCGCGCTTGCTGCGGAACTTGAAGGCCACGGGCCGCAGGATGAGCGCCGTGAGAATCACGAACATCGCCAGGTAGAAGCCCGAGAACGACACCGCATACAGCTGCGGCCAGGCCGCGAAGATCGAGCCGCCGCCAACGATCAGCCACACCTGGTTGCCCTCCCATACCGGGCCCACGCTGTTGATGACCAGGCGGCGCTCGAGGTCGGTGCGCGCGGCAAACGGCAGCAGGATGCCGCTTCCCAGGTCGAAGCCGTCAGTCACGGCAAAGCCGACCAGCAGCACGCCGATCAGCGCCCACCAGATGATTCGAAGCGTGTCGTAGTCGATGAGTTGATGCAGGATCATGAGGAACTCCCTGGCGCCGCCATGGCGCGAACTGGCGGAACATGGGACCGGGCTTCGCCGACATCGGGCGCATGCTCGGCCTCCGGCCCCTTGCGTATCACCTTGAGCAGCAGCTTCATCTCGATGATGAAGAGCGTGGTGTAGATCGCGATGAAGCCGCCAAGCGTGATGAGCAGCGTCTTCACGCCCAGATTCGACACGGCCACCGCCGTTGGCAGCACGCCTTCGATCACCCAGGGCTGGCGGCCGAACTCGGCCACCAGCCAGCCGGACTCGATGGCGATCCACGGCAGCGGGATGGCCAGCACCGCGGCCCTGAGCAGCCAGCGGTGGCGGTCGAGCCGGCGCCGCGCCGAAAGCACGAAGAAGGTGGCCGTCAGCACGATCAGCAGCATGCCGATGCCCACCATGATCCGGAACAGCCAGAACAGCGGCGCCACCTGCGGCACGGTGTCCCATGCGGCCTTGGCGATCTGCTCGGGCGTGGCGTTGCGCGGGTCGTCGACGTAGCGCTTGAGCAGCAGCGCATAGCCCATGTCGGTGCCGCCGTTCTCGAAGGCGTCGCGCACACCCTGCGGCACGGCCTGCGTGCTGCCGGCGGCGCGGATCTGCTGCAGCGCGTCGTAGGCCTTGATGCCTTCGCGGATGCGCACCTCGGCGCGCTTCACGAGCTCGTCGATGCCCGGGATCACGGTGTCGAGCGAGCGCGTGCCGATCAGCCCCATCACCGCCGGAATGTGGATGGCGTAGTGCGTCTCGCGCGCTTCCTGGTCGGGGAAGCCGAAGGCGGTGAAGGCCGCCGGCGCGGGGTGCGTTTCCCACATGGCCTCGATGGCGGCCAGCTTCATCTTCTGGTGCTCGGTCGACAGGTAGCCGCTCTCGTCGCCCAGCACCACCACCGACAGCGACGCCGCCAAGCCGAACGAGGCCGCGACCGTCATCGAGCGCTTGGCCAATTCAAGGTGGCGGCCCTTGAGCACATACCAGGCCGACACGCCAAGCACGAACACCGCCGCGCACACATAGCCCGCCGACACGGTGTGCACGAACTTGGCCTGCGCCACCGGATTGGTCAGCACCGCGAAGAAGTCGGTCACCTCCATGCGCATGGTCTGCGGGTTGAAGGCCGCGCCCACGGGGTTCTGCATCCAGCCGTTGGCAATGAGGATCCACAGCGCCGAGAAGTTGGAGCCGATGGCCACGGCCCAGGTCGCGACCAGGTGGCCCACCTTGGAGAGCTTGTCCCAGCCGAAGAAGAACAGCCCCACGAAGGTGGCTTCCATGAAGAAGGCCATCAGCCCCTCGATGGCCAGCGGCGCGCCGAAGATGTCGCCGACGTAGTGGCTGTAGTAGCTCCAGTTCATGCCGAACTGGAACTCCATCACCACGCCGGTGGCCACACCCATCGCAAAGTTGATGCCGAACAGCACGCCCCAGAACTTGGTCATGTCGCGCCAGATCACGCGGCCCGTCATCACGTAGACGGTTTCCATGACCGCGAGGATGATCGACAGCCCGAGCGTCAGCGGCACGAACAAAAAGTGGTAGAGCGCCGTGACGGCGAACTGAAGGCGCGATAGCGCGACGATGTCGAGGTCCATGGGGTGGCTTCCTTTTTGTGTTCCCTGTTTTTGGTCTTTGGCTTCTGTCTTTTCAGTCGGGCCGCAGCGCGTTCAGCGCGGCCTCGAAGGCGGGACTGCCGCGCCGCAGTTCGGCAACGATGCGTCCCTGGCGCATGCACACCAGGCGGTCGGCCAGCGCGGCCTCGCGGCGCAGGTGCGTGGCGATCAGCAGCGTGCGCGGCCCGGCTTCCTTGGCCAGGCGCTGCAGCACGTCATGTGCGATGGCGGCATCCAGCGCCTCGGTGGGCTCGTCGAGCAGCCAGAGCGGCACCGGGCGCAGCAGCAGCCGCGCGAGCGCGAGCCGGCGCGACTGCCCGCCCGAAAGGCCGAGGCCCCCTTCGCCCAGCGCGGTATCGAGTCCGGCGGGGAACGCGCGCACATCGCCGGCGAGGCCGGCCGATTGCAATGCGCTCCACAGGCGAGAGTCGTCCGCGGCGGGATCGGCGAGCCGGAGGTTGTCGCGCAGGCTGTCCTGGAAAAGTTCGGTGCGCTGGGTCAGGAGGCAGGCCGGCTCAGCGCTGACGCTGCCGGCCAGCGGCGCGATTTCTCCGGCGATCACCGCGAGCAATGTCGACTTGCCCGCACCGCTCGCGCCGACGAGCGCCACGCGTTCGCCCGGCGCGATGGCCAGCGAGACATCGTTCAGCGCGGGAATGCCGCTGCCGAAGTGCGCCGCACTCAGGTGGGCCAGACTCACCGCCCAAGCCGCGCCGGGTTCAACGACGGCGACACCCGGTCGCGCTTCGTCAGGCGCCAGGCGCGGCGCGAGGCGCCGGACCGCGAGCCAGGTGCGGCCGGCATCGAGCGCTCCGCGCCGCAGGGCCGCGAACGGCTCCGTGGCCGTCAGCGCCACGAGCAGCCCGAGCGCCGCGGCAGGCGCGCCGATGGCGCCCTCGCCCACGAGCACACCCACCGCCAGCAACACGCCCACCAGCGTCAGCGTGCCGGCCACGCCGTAGGCCGCGCCGGCCGACGTCTCGAGCCTGTTCAGCGCGAGGTCGGCCTTGGCCAGGCGCGCATCGGCATTCATCAGTGCTTCGCGCTGCGCATCGGCACGCCCCGCCATCACCAGGTCGGTCTGGCCCGCGACGAGGTCGACGGTGCGCGCCCGCAGCGCCTCGATGCCATGCGCGCGGCGCACCGCCGGACGCTGGGCGCGCCGCGCGATGAACAGCACCAGGCCCCAGCCGACGGCCACCAGCCACAGCAGCAGCACGAGCCCCACGCCGATGTGCATGAATCCGAGCACCACACCCGCGAGCAGCGCCGCGCCCAGCGCCGCGGCCGCGGGCACGAGCAGCCGCAGGTAGAGCGACTCCAGCGCATCGATGTCGGAGGTCAGGCGGA
Organism: Variovorax paradoxus NBRC 15149; assembly: GCF_001591365.1. GTDB lineage: Bacteria > Pseudomonadota > Gammaproteobacteria > Burkholderiales > Burkholderiaceae_C > Variovorax > Variovorax paradoxus. The sequence continues at coordinate 175,156 of NZ_BCUT01000007.1, read as the reverse complement.
ACAGCAGCCGCGACGGCCGCATCGCCAGTTGGTGCGCCGCGCCGGGGCGCGCCCAGCCGCGGAACAGGCGCACGCGCAAGGCCGCGAGCACGCCGAAGCTTGCGTCGTGCGTGACCAGGCGCTCGCCGTAGCGCGACGCGGTGCGTCCGAGCGCCAGCAATCGGATGCCGGCCGAGGGCATGAACACGTCGAAGGTGAAGGCCGTGGCCGCATGCAGGCCCGCGAGTGCCGTCGCGGTGATGAACCAGCCCGACAGGCCGAGCAAGGCCATGCCCGCGAGCACCGTGGCTGCCGCCAGCACGCCGCCCCACAGCAGCGCGCGGGGCTGCGTCGCCAGGAACGGCCGCAGCACCAGCCGGAGATCGCGCCAGCCGCCCTGGGAACTGCTCATGCGGCGCGCTCCAAGGCGGCTTCGGCCGGCTCGGCATCGAGACAGATCGAGCGGTTCATGCGCGCCGCCAGCACCGGGTCGTGCGTGGCGACGACCAGGGTCTTGCCGCGCGCCAGGGCCAGCAGCGCGTCGGCCACCTGGGTGGCGGTTTCGGTGTCGAGGTGGGCGGTGGGCTCGTCCACCAGCAGCAGGTCGGCATGGGGGTGGACCGCGATGCGCGCCAGCGCGAGGCGCACCGCCTCGCCGCCCGACAGGCCGATGCCGCCCTCGCCCAGCGCCACGCCCGGATGCGCCTGCGCCACCGTCTCGAGCGACGCGAAGCGCATCGCCGCCGCAACCTGCGGGGTGCCGACGCCTGCGCGTCCGAGCGCGACGTTCGACTCGACCGAGCCCGCGAACACATGCGGCCTCTGCCCCATCCAGGCGATGGGCTGGCGCAGCGCACCCACGGTGCGGTCGGACAGCGGCACGCCGCCGATCGAGATTTCGCCATGCGTAGCCGGCAGCAGCCCTGCCAGCAATGACAGCAGTGCCGTCTTGCCCGCGCCGCTTGCACCCGTGAGCGCCACGTGCTCGCCAGCCCCGATGCGCAGGTCCAGGCCATCGAAGACCTTGCGCTCATTGCCCGGCCATGCGAAATGCAGGTCGCGGACCGCGATGGCGGGCGCGGAGCCCGTGCGGGCCGCGCCTGTTGCGGCACGTGCGACCGGGGCCTGCGCACCAGGCAGCGGCAATGCGCGCTTCTGCAGCGCATCGAGCGCCTGCAGTGCCGCCTCGCCGGCCGCGCGGTCGTGCCACACCGCCGACAGTTCGCGCAGCGGCTCGAAGAACGCCGGCGCAAGCAGCAGGATGAACAGCCCTTCCCCCAGGCTCAGCTGGCTTCCCCAGGCACCGAAGCCCAAGCTGCCCAGCAGGTGGAAGCCGACGTAGGCTGCCACCATCGCCACGCCCAGCGCCGAGAAAAGCTCCAGCACCGCCGACGAAAGAAAAGCGATGCGCAGCACCGCCATGGTCCGCGCCCGCAGCGCCTCTGCCGCCTGCGCGAGCCGCCCGGCGGCGGCATCCACCGCATCGAGCGCGCGCAGCGTGGCCAGCCCGCGCAGGCGGTCGAGCAGGAAGGCGTTCATGCCGCCCATCTCGACCATCTGCGCCTCGCTCGCGGCCTTGGCGCGCCAGCCGACGATGGCCATGAAAAGCGGGATCAGCGGAGCGGCCACCAGCAGCACGAGCGCCGCCACCCACGAAAGGCTGGCCACTGCCACCAGGATGACGATGGGAACCACCATCGCGCGCCAGCGCGCGGGCCGGTAGCGCACGAGATACGGCACCAGCGCTTCGGCCTGCTCGGCCAGCACGCTGGCCGCGCGGCCGGATGCGGCACGCTCGCGGTCCAGCGGCGAACCGGCCGCCAGCGCCAAGGCCGTCTGGGCGCGCAGCGCCGAGAGCTGCGCCCGCGCGTGTCCGAAGATGCGCCGCGCGCCCCATGCCTCGCAAACGGCCCGCAGCACGCCCAGCAGCAGGATGCCGCAGGCCGGCCACTGCACCGCCGCAATCCCCTGCCCCGACGCCAGCCCCTGCACGGCCATGGCCAGCAGCGCCGCCTGCGGAATCCACGTGAGCGCCGCCACGCCTTGCACGAGGCTTGCGGCATCCGGCCGCGCAGAAAGCTGCAGCGGGCGCCGTGGCGGAGGATGCTTGATCATTCCTTGATATTTTGTATTTTCAGTATTTACTGAATATTCGCAATCTTATCAAAGGCGGAGAAACCCTGAAGCAGCCGGGAGCGTGACCGCTCCGGCGCCCTCTTGCAACCATTTCAGTGAAAACGGCCGGCGCGTCGCGCTGCCGGCGCGGGCGGCTCAGGTCAGAACGAGACGAGCATCCCGCTGACCAGCAGGCCCGCGAACAATGCCGCGACCACGCGCCACGACGCGGGCCGCAGCTCGACCCTGCGGTGCAGCAATTGCGCGGCGGCCACCGAAAGCCCGAAGGTGGCGGCCAGGCCCAGCGCATCGATCCAGGCGGGGTGAGGCCCCAACTGCGCCGCCGCCGCATTGGTGGCCAGCAGCACCGGAAAGTGGATCAGGAACAGCGAATACGACATGCGGCCCAGGCGCTGCAAGGGCATGGCCGCATCCGGCCGGCGCCCGAGCGAGAGCCAGCCCCGCCGCTGCGCAACGGCAATCAGCAGCGCGCTCACCAGCGCGGTGGCGATGCGGCTGCGCCAGTCGACCGCGAGCGCGCCCGCGCCGGTCAGCGCGAGCAGCACGATGGCACTGCGCCAGGTGCTCGCGCGCGTGGCGCGTCCGATCCAGAAGGCCAGCATGCCGAGCCCGTAGGCACCGAAGAAATAGAACGCCGTGCCGTCGAGATCGGCATTGCGGTTGAAGAGCAGCAGCGAAGCGGTGGCCACCGCCAGCACCAGCGCCACGGGAATCCAGCGCTCGTACGAAGCCGCTGCAGCCCCCGCCGGCGCGCGCCGCAGCATCGCGGGAAGCCCCATGAGCGCCAGCGCCAGCACGAACAGCTGGAAGTCGATGGCCACGTACCAGACGCCCGTGGACAGCGCCTCGTAGCCCAGCAGGTCCTGCATCAGCAACCCGTGCGCGAGCAGCTGGCCGATGCTCGGCGCAGCGGGCACGTCGTCGCCCACCATCCAGGGGCGCACCAGGGCCGCCACCAGCACCGACACCGTGAGCGCCGCCAGGTAGGGCATGACCAGCCGGCCGTACCGCTGCAGGATGCGCGCCATCGGCCGGTCCACGCGCAGCAAGCCGTCGGGCGCGAGGCTGGAAGCCGCAAGAAAGCCGGCAATCACCAGGAAGACCTGCACCGCGAGCCGGCCGTCGCTGGCCAGCCAGCCCAGCAATCCGGGCACCAGCAGGAAGGCACCCACCGGCATCGCGCCGTAGCGCGACAGGTGGTGCCCGACGATCACCGCACAGGCCAGGCCCTTGGCGATGTCGAGCAGGGGCATCCGCCCGCGCTGCGCGGTCAGCCCGGCAGGCGCCGGGTCGCACGCGCCGCTCAAAGTGCGAGCCGCTGCCTGGCTTGCTGGTATTCGCGCTTGAGCTTCTCGATGAAGGCCGCGGCGCTGGCCACTTCGGTCACGGCGCCGATGCCCTGGCCCGAGCCCCAGATGTCCTTCCAGGCCTTGGCCTTGCTGCCCTCGCCGCCGCCGAAGTTCATGGTCTTGACGTCGCCTTCGGGCAGGTTGGCCGGGTCCATGCCGGCCTTGACGATGCTGGGCGCCAGGTAGTTGCCGTGCACGCCGGTGAAGAGGCTCGAATAGACGATGTCGTCCGAGGTGCCGTCCACGATGGCCTGCTTGTATTCCTCGCTCGCGCGCGCCTCCTCGGTGGCGATGAAGGCGGTGCCGATGTAGGCGAAGTCGGCACCCATGGCCTGCGCCGCGAGCACCGCGCCGCCGGTGGCGATGGAGCCCGACAGTGCGATGGGACCGTCGAACCACTGGCGGATTTCCTGCACCAGCGCGAACGGGCTCTTCACGCCCGCATGGCCGCCGGCGCCGGCTGCCACGGCAATGATGCCGTCGGCGCCCTTCTCGATCGCCTTCTGCGCGAACTTGTTGTTGATGATGTCGTGCAGCGTGACGCCGCCGTAGCTGTGCACCGCATCGTTCACGTCGGTGCGCGCGCCCAGCGAGGTGATGACGATCGGCACCTTGTACTTCACGACCATTTCCATGTCGTGCTCGAGCCGGTCGTTGCTCTTGTGCACGATCTGGTTGATGGCAAAGGGCGCGGCGGGCTTGTCCGGGTTGGCCTTGTTGTAGGCCGCGAGCTCCTCGGTGATCTCGGCCAGCCAGTCTTCGAGCTGCGCCGCGGGGCGGGCGTTGAGCGCCGGCATCGAGCCGACCACGCCGGCCTTGCACTGCGCGATCACGAGCTTGGGGTTGCTGATGATGAACAGCGGCGAGCCGATGATCGGCAGCGGCAGGTTCGCGAGCACGGGGGGCAGCTTGGACATGTCTTCTCCGGGGATGGGGTTCGGTTTTATATAAGAGGAAGGCCTGCATCGCCCGTCAGATGGGCGACACGGGGCCGTGGGTCAGAAGGCGTCGAGCGCCAATGCCGTGACGCTCTCGGCGCCCTCGACGATGCTGTCGCGCAGCCCGGGTACCTTGTTCAGGATGTGCTCGGCATAGAAGCGCGCGGTCGCGGTCTTGGCCTGCATGAAGTCCACGTCGACGTTGTGCGACGCCAGGTCCGCTGCAATGATCAGCGAGCGTGCCAGCTGCCAGCCCGCCACGAGGTTGCCCGCGAGCATCAGGTAGGGCACGCTGCCCGCGAACACCGCGTTGGGCGACGCCTTGGTCTGGCCCGCGACGAAGTCGACCACCTCGATGAAGGCCTCGCGCGCGGGCTTCAGGCGCTTGAGGACGGCGGCCGCGGCGGGGCTGCTGCTCCTGGCCAGTTCGGCCTCGGTCTTCTCGATCTGCGCGGCAATGGCCTTGGCGGTCTGGCCGCCGTCGCGCGCGGTCTTGCGGCCCACGAGGTCGTTGGCCTGGATCGCAGTGGTGCCTTCGTAGATCGTGAGGATCTTGGCGTCGCGGTAGTACTGCGCCGCGCCGGTCTCCTCGATGAAGCCCATGCCACCATGCACCTGCACGCCCAGCGAGGTCACTTCCAGGCTCATCTCGGTGCTGTAGCCCTTCACGAGCGGCACCATGAATTCGTAGAAGGCCTGGTTCTGCTTGCGCGCCTCGGCATCGGGGTGGTGGTGCGCGGCGTCGTAGGCGGCGGCAGCCACCGAGGCCATGGCGCGGCAGCCTTCGGTGTAGGCGCGCATCGTCATCAGCATGCGCTTGACGTCGGGGTGGTGGATGATGGGCGCGCTCGCGTTCATCGAACCGTCGACCGGGCGGCTCTGCACGCGGTCCTTCGCATAGGTCACGGCGTGCTGGTAGGCACGCTCGGCAATCGCGATGCCCTGCATGCCCACGGCGTAGCGGGCCGAGTTCATCATGATGAACATGTACTCGAGGCCGCGGTTCTCCTGGCCCACCAGATAACCGACGGCACCGCCATGGTCGCCGTACTGCAGCACGGCGGTGGGCGAGGCCTTGATGCCCATCTTGTGCTCGATGCTCACGCAGTGCACGTCGTTGCGCGCACCGAGCGAGCCGTCCTTGCCGACGAGGAACTTGGGCACCACGAACAGGCTGATGCCCTTCACGCCCTCGGGCGCGCCGGTCACGCGTGCGAGCACCAGGTGCACGATGTTCTCGGCCATGTCGTGCTCGCCGTAGGTGATGAAGATCTTGGTGCCGAAGACCTTGTAGGTGCCGTCAGGTTGCGGTTCGGCGCGGCTGCGCACCAGCGCAAGGTCGCTGCCGGCCTGCGGCTCGGTCAGGTTCATGGTGCCGGTCCACTGGCCGCTCACCAGCTTCTCGAGGTACACCGCCTTGAGCTCGTCGGAGCCGGCCGTGAGCAGCGCCTCGATGGCGCCGTCGCTCAGGAGCGGACACAGCGCGAAGCTCATGTTGGCCGAGTTGAGCATCTCGCCGCAGGCCGCGCCGATGGTCTTGGGCAGGCCTTGCCCGCCGAAATCCGCCGGATGCTGCAGGCCCTGCCAGCCACCCGACACGTACTGCGCAAAGGCTTCCTTGAAGCCCGGCGTGGTCGTGACCTGGCCGTCCTTGAAGGACGAGGGGTTGCGGTCGCCCTCGATGTTCAGCGGCGCAACCACGTCCTGGTTGAAGCGCGCGCATTCTTCGAGCACGGCCTGCGCGGTTTCGAGGCCGGCGTCCTCGAAGCCCGGCAGCCTGGCGATCTCGCCGATGTTGGCCAGGTGCTCGATGTCGAACAGCATGTCCTTGAGGGGGGCGGTGTAGCTCATCTCTTGTCTCCAGATACAGCGGATACGAAAAGGGCATCGCGAACGATGCCCTCCGGCTCAGTGCGGCAATCGCGTCAGAGCGCCTTCACCAGTTCCGGCACCGCCGTGAACAGGTCAGCCACCAGCCCGTAGTCGGCCACCGAGAAGATCGGCGCCTCTTCGTCCTTGTTGATCGCCACGATCACCTTGGAGTCCTTCATGCCGGCCAGATGCTGGATCGCGCCCGAGATGCCGGCCGCGATGTACAGCTGCGGCGCGACGATCTTGCCGGTCTGGCCCACCTGCCAGTCGTTGGGGGCGTAGCCCGCATCGACCGCGGCGCGGCTCGCGCCCAGGCCCGCGTTGAGCTTGTCGGCCAAGGGCGTCATCACTTCGGTGAACTTCTCGGCGCTGCCCAAGGCCCGGCCGCCCGAGACGATGATCTTGGCGGCTGTCAGTTCAGGGCGGTCGCTCTTGGTGACTTCGCGGCCCACGAAGCTGGACTTGCCCGAATCGGCCACGCCTTCGGCCGTTTCAACGCTCGCGCTGCCACCGGTGGCGGCTGCGGCGTCGAAGCCGGTGGTGCGCACGGTGATCACCTTGATCGGGTCTGCGCTCTGCACGGTGGCAATGGCGTTGCCGGCGTAGATCGGGCGCTCGAAGGTGTCGGGGCTCTCGACTTTGGTGATGTCGCTGATCTGCGCCACGTCGAGCTTGGCGGCCACGCGCGGCGCGACGTTCTTGCCGTTGGCAGTCGAGGGGAACAGGATGTGGCTGTAGTTGGAAGCGATCGCCAGCACCTGGGCGGCGACGTTCTCCGCAAGGTTTTCTGCGAGCGACGGGCTGTCGGCCACGATGACTTTGCTGACGCCCACGATCTGCGCGGCAGCCTTGCCGGCTTCGGCGGCATTGGCACCGGCCACGAGCACGTGGACGTCACCGCCGCACGCGAGCGCCGCGGTCACGGTGTTGAGGGTCGCGGGCTTGACGGTCGCGTGGTCGTGTTCGGCAATAACAAGTGCGGTCATTTTTTGTTCCAAAAAATCTTGATCAGTTGGGGACAGAGCTTGCGGCTTCGCCACTGCGGTCTGTCCCGCAATGCCTTCAAATTACCTTCGCTTCGTTCTTCAGTTTGTCCACCAGCGTTGCAACATCAGGCACCTTGATGCCGGCGCCGCGCTTGGGCGGCTCGCTGACCTTGAGGGTCTTCAGGCGGGGCTTCACGTCCACGCCCAGGTCTTCGGGCTTGAAGGTGTCGAGCTGCTTCTTCTTGGCCTTCATGATGTTGGGCAAGGTGACGTAGCGCGGCTCGTTCAGGCGCAGGTCGGTCGTGATGACGGCCGGCAGGCTGAGCGTGATGGTTTCCAGGCCGCCGTCGACTTCGCGCGTGACGGTGGCCTTGCCGTCGGCCACTTCGACCTTGGAGGCAAAGGTGGCTTGCGGCAGGTCGGCCAGCGCGGCGAGCATCTGGCCGGTCTGGTTGGCGTCGTCGTCGATGGCCTGCTTGCCCAGGATGATCAGCTGGGGCTGTTCCTTGTCGACCAGGGCCTTGAGCAGCTTGGCGACGGCCAGGGGTTGCAGCTCTTCGGTGGTCTCGACCAGGATGCCGCGGTCGGCACCGATGGCCATGGCGGTGCGCAGGGTTTCCTGGCACTTGGCGTCGCCGCAGGAGACGGCGATGACTTCGGTGACCACGCCCTTTTCCTTCAGGCGCACGGCTTCTTCCACGGCGATCTCGTCGAAGGGGTTCATGCTCATCTTGACGTTGGCAATGTCCACTCCGGTGCCGTCGCTCTTCACGCGCACCTTGACGTTGTAATCGACGACCCGTTTGACAGGCACTAGAACCTTCATTGACTTGACTCCATTGGGATTGCAAAAAGGGGGCTTCGAGGGCAGCCGGTCATTTTAGGGTCCGGCCTTTGCCGCACCTGCGCCCATGGCGACTTGGCACCGCCGTGCAACAAAAAAGAACGACCGTGCTTTTTCGTGATTATACGGCAGCCTCGCGCGTGGCGGAAACGCCCGGCGGCAGCGACTCCACCCGCAGCACGCGCTGCGGATAGGGAATGTCCACGCCCGCGCTGCGCAGGCCCTCGAGAATGGCGATGTTGATGGCCGAGCGCACGTTGTCCTTGCCCTTGTCAGGGTCGGCCACCCAGAAGTTCAGCGTGAACTCCAGCCCGTCGGGCGCGAAGCTGGCGAGATAGGTCACGGGCTCGGGGTCGGTCATCACCCGGGCCTGGGCCTTGGCCGCCGCGCACAGGATGGCCTGCACCTGCGCCACGTCGCTGTCGTAGCCCACCACGATGCTGGTCGTGATGTTGAACTTGCGGTCCGCCATCGAGAGGTTCTCGACGCGGCTGGTGATGAGCGACTCGTTCGGCACGATGGCCTCGCGCCCGTTGCCCGCGCGGATGAGCGTGTAGCGGGTCTTGATGTCGGTGATGCGGCCCTCGAAGGTGTCGACCTTGACGTTGTCGCCGATGCGGATGGAGCGCTCCAGCAAGATCACGAAGCCGCTCACGTAGTTGGCCGCCAGCTTCTGCAGCCCGAAGCCCAGGCCTACGCCCAGCGCGCCGCCCAGCACCGAGAGCGCCGTGAGGTCGACCCCCACCGCCGACAGCGCGAACAGCAGGCCCACCAGCAGCAGGATGGCGCGCACCGCGTTCGAGGCCACCTTGCGCATCGACAGGTCGGTCACGGCCTCGCGCAGGATGCGCTTCTCGATGGTGGCGGCAATCCACAGCGCGATCACCAGCACCAGCCCGGCCGACAGCACGCCCTGGATGATGGTCTGCAGGCTGACGCTTGTCTTGCCGAAGGCCAGCGTGATGCCGTCGAGCTCGGCCAGCACCGGCGGCAGCAGCCCGACGATCCAGAGGATGGCGGCCATCCAGGCGAGCCACGAGATCGTGCGCTCCAGCAGCCGCACCAGGTTGGAGGCGGGAAAGACCGCCCGCATCACGCGCGCGAACAGCCGGATGACCGCCAGCGACAGGAACACCGACACCCCGATGCGCAGCACCAGTACGGGCTGGTAGCCGCTCACCAGGCGCCGGGCCAGCTCGGCGAAGACCAGCGCCAGCAGCGGGAACAAGAGCCCGTCGAAGGTGCGCTCGCCGAACCAGATGGAATCCTTCGGCTGGTCGCGCCCGAACCAGCGGGTGGCCCCCCAGGCCAGGACCACGCAGGCGACCAGTGCCGCCAGCTCGATGCCCAGGCCGCGTGCGTCGACCTGGCCCAGGCGTTGTGTGAAATCGTTGAAATTCATCTCTTGGAAAAACAAGGCGCGGTGTGTGCGCCGGCGGCTCTACAGATCGGCAAGGACGCGGATATGGGCTTCGACGCTGCGCGCGAGGGCGTCCAGGTTGTAGCCCCCTTCGAGCATCGAGACGATGCGGCCCTGCGCATGGCGCCGCGCGACGTCCCGCACGCGGCCGGTGATCCAGGCGAAGTCGTTCTCGGTGAGGCCGAGCTGGCCCAGGTCGTCCTCGCGGTGGGCGTCGAAGCCCGCGCTCACGAAGATCATCTCGGGCGCGAATTCCTCGAGCCGGGGCATCCAGGCGGCCTCGATCAGCTCGCGCACGTCCATGCCCCTGGTGTAGGCCGGGATCGGCAGGTTGAGCATGTTGGAGGCCGGGTGCTCGGTGCCGCTATACGGATAGAACGGATGCTGGAAGAAGCCCACCATCAGCACGCGCGGATCGTTCGACAGGATGTTCTCGGTGCCGTTGCCATGGTGCACGTCGAAATCGACGATGGCCACGCGCTCCAGCCCGTGCACCTCGAGCGCATGCCGCGCCGCAATGGCCACGTTGTTGAGGAAGCAGAAGCCCATGGCCTGTTCGTAGCAGGCGTGGTGCCCGGGCGGGCGCACCGAGCAGAACGCGTTGTCGACCTCGCCCGCCATCACCGCATCGGTGGCGGCAATGGCGGCGCCCGCGGCGCGGCGCGCAGCCAGCAGGGTGAAGCGGTTCAGAATGGTGTCGGGGTCGAGCTGCGCATGGCGGGGGCCGCCGGCCGGCTCGTCGGCCACCAGGCGCTGGTGCAGCGATTCGAGGTGTTCGAGGTGCGCCTCGCTGTGCGCGCGGGTGATCTGGGCCAGGGTGGCCAGCGGCACGTCACGGTGTTCGAGGGCATCGCCCACGCCGGTGAGCAGCAGCCTGTCCTCGATGGCGTCGAGCCGTTCGGGACATTCGGGGTGGCCCCGGCCCATGTCGTGCTTCCAGCAATCGCGATGTGTGAAGTAGCCGGTCTTGCCCATGTGTTTGCCGTGTCTCTGTCGTATCTAGACCTCACACGGCATGGGGCCGCGCAGTCTTACGGTATCGTTTGCATATGGATACAAATATGGACGTTGCTGCGAAGCTTGCCACTTTGCTGAGTCAGCTTAACACGGTGATCGTGGGCAAGGAGCCCCAGGTGCGCGACTGCGTGGCCTGCCTGCTCGCGGGCGGGCACCTGCTGATCGAGGATGTGCCGGGGGTCGGCAAGACCACCCTCGCCCATGCGCTTTCGCACACCTTCGGGCTGCAGTTTTCCCGCGTGCAGTTCACCGCCGACCTGATGCCGGGCGACCTTTCGGGCGTAGCCATCTACGACCGGGGCCAGCAGGCCTTCGTCTTCCACCCCGGGCCGATCTTCGCGCAGGTGCTGCTGGCGGACGAGATCAACCGCGCCAGCCCCAAGACGCAGAGCGCGCTGCTCGAGGCCATGGAAGAAAAGCAGGTCACCATCGAGGGCGAGACGCGGCCGCTGCCCACGCCCTTCTTCGTGATTGCCACGCAGAACCCGCAGGACCAGCTCGGCACCTTCGCCTTGCCCGAATCGCAGCTCGACCGCTTCCTCATGCGCATCTCGCTGGGCTACCCCGACCGCGCCGCCGAACGCGAGCTGCTCTCGGGCGCCGACCGCCGCGAAATGCTGGCCACCCTGCCCGCGCTCCTGACAGCCGGCGAGCTCACGGCGCTGCAGCAGCGCGTGCAGCAGGTGCATGCGGCCGAGCCGCTGCTGAACTACGTGCAGGACCTGATCGCGGCCACGCGCTCCGGCCGCTGGTTCCTGCAGGGCCTCTCGCCGCGCGCCGGCATTGCCGTGCTGCGCGCCGCCAAGGCGCAGGCGCTGCTGGCCAACCGCAACTATGTTGCGCCCGACGACGTGCAGTCGATCCTGCCGCAGACCATTGCGCACCGCCTCACGCCGGTGGGCGACGCGGGCCGGGGCGCGGTGGAGCAGGTGCGCGCGATGATCGCGGACGTGCCGCTGCCGTGAAAAAAACGACCACGCCCGCCGGCCGCCGATGATCGCGTCGCTACGCTCGCGCATCGAGGGCTGGTTCCTGTCGCGCCGGCCGCCTTCGGACACGCTCGAGCTCACGCAGCGCAACGTCTACATCGTGCCCACGCGCGCCGGCTGGACGCTGGGCGCCACGCTGCTGGTGCTGCTGATCGCGTCGATCAACTACCAGCTCAACCTCGGCTACCTGCTGACCTTCCTGCTTGCGGGCAGCGTGGCCGTGGGCATGCACGTGAGCCACGCCACGCTGCGCGGCCTGGCCATGCACATGATGGCGCCGGAGGCGCACTATGCGGGCGCCGCCGCGGTCTTTCGCGTGGTGCTGCACAACACGCGGCGCAGCGTGCGCTACGGCATCGGCATGGCCGTGCGCGGCAGCGGCCAGTGGGCCTGGACCGACGTTCCGGCCGAGGGCAGCGCCACCGTCGAGATCGCCTTCAAGCCCGAGCGGCGTGGGCTCCATCCAGTGCCCACGCTCACCGCCGAAACGCGCTTTCCGCTCGGCACCTTCCGCGTCTGGACGGTGTGGCGCCCGGCCGCGAAGATGCTGGTCTATCCCGCGCCCGAGGCGCATCCGCCGCCGCTGCCGCCGGGCGAGCCGCTGTCGGGCCCGGCTGCCACGTCGGCCGCCCTGCGCGCGCAGGCCGCCGGCGAATACGACGGCCTCCGTGCCTACCGGCGTGGCGATCCGCTCAAGCTCGTGGTCTGGAAGAAGGCGGCCCGCGCGCAAGCCACCGGCTCGGAAGACCTGGTGAGCCGCGACACGCAGCAGACGCAGCGCGAAGAACTGTGGCTCGACGCCCAGGCCACCCAACTGGCCGACACCGAGGCCCGCGTGTCGCGGCTGTGCGCCTGGGTGCTGATGGCGGACCGGCTGGGCGTGGACTACGGCATCCGCGTGGCCGCGCGCGTGGTGCAGCCCTCGCAGGGCGAAGCCCACCGAAGAGCCTGCCTGGAGGCGCTGGCGCTATGTTGAATCATCCGAACGCCGCTCGTTCTTCTCCAGGCCGGGAGCCGCGCACATGAACAAGTTCATGCGCGAGATCTCGGCGCTGCCACGGGACGCCCGGGACACGCTGTTCCTGCTTGCGGTGATCGCGCTCATCGTGCTGCCGCAGGCCGCGAACCTGCCCTGGTGGTGCACCGCCATCACGGCGATGGTGCTGGTGTGGCGCAGCACGCTCGCCGTGGAGGCCCGTCCGCTGCCGGGCAAGTGGGCGCGCGTGGGCCTGCTGGTGCTGGCGCTGGCCGCCACCTTCGCCACCCACCGCACCCTGCTGGGGCGCGACGCCGGGGTCACGCTGATCGTGATCCTGCTCGCGCTCAAGACGCTGGAGCTGCGCGCGCGCCGCGACGCCTTCGTCATCTTCTTCCTGGGCTTCTTCGCGATGCTCACGAACTTCTTCTACTCGCAGTCGCTGATGACCGCGGTCGCCATGCTGCTGGCGCTGCTGGGCCTGCTCACCGCGCTGGTCAATGCGCACATGCCGGTGGGCAAGCCGCCATTGATGCAGGCTGCGCGCACCGCCAGCTGGATGGCCGTGGCGGGCGCGCCGATCATGCTCGCGCTGTTCCTGCTGTTCCCGCGCTTCGCGCCGCTGTGGGGCACGCCCGCCGATGCGATGGCCGGGCGCACGGGCCTGTCGAACACCATGCGCGTGGGCACCATTGCCGAACTGGCGCTCGACGACAGCATTGCGGCGCGCATCAAGTTCGACGACAACCGCGCGCCGCCCCAGAGCCAGCTGTATTTCCGCGGTCCGGTGCTCGCGCAGTTCGACGGGCGAGAGTGGAGCGCGCTGCCGTCCTGGGCGCGCGGCGCGCCGCCATCGGGCAACCTGCGCACCAGCGGCCCGCCGGTGCGCTACGAGGTCACGCTCGAGCCCAACCACCGCCCCTGGCTGCTCACGCTCGATGCGGCGCCCACCGCACCGCAGGCGCCCGGCTTCGAGGTCACGGGCACGCCCGACCTGCAATGGATCGTGAACCGCCCGATCTCCGACCTCGTGCGCTACCGCGCGGAGAGCTACACGCAATTCCACAGCGGCCCGCTGCGGCAGACGGCCGCGCTGCGGGCCTATCTCGCGCTGCCGCCCGGATCGAACCCGCGCACCGCCGCCCTCGCCGCCGAAATGCGCGCCCAGCCCGCGCTGGCCAACGCCGGCACGCAGGCCTTCATCCGTGCCGCACTGCAGCGGCTGCGCACCGGCGGCTACAGCTACACGCTGGAGCCCGGCGTCTACGGCAACGACACGGCCGACGAGTTCTGGTTCGACCGCAAGGAGGGCTTTTGCGAACACATCGCCTCGGCCTTCGTGGTGCTGATGCGCGCGGCGGGCATTCCGGCGCGCATCGTGACCGGCTACCAGGGCGGCGAACTCAACAGCGTCGACAACTACTGGGTCCTGCGCCAGAGCGATGCGCATGCCTGGGCCGAGGTCTGGGAAGACGGCACCGGCTGGGTGCGCGTCGATCCCACGGGCGCGGTGTCGCCGGGGCGGGTCGGCCAGCTGCAGCGGCTGGTGCCGCAGCCGGGCCTGTTCGCCGGCGCCATCGGCGCGATGAGCCCCACGCTGGCGCAGAACCTGCGCGCCGCCTGGGAAGCGGTGAACAACGGCTGGAACCAGTGGGTGCTCAACTACACGCAAAGCCGCCAGCTCAACCTGCTCAAGAGCATCGGCTTCAACGCGCCGAGCCTCGAGGACCTGGCCTACGTGCTGCTCTACCTGCTGGTGGGCGCAAGCCTTGCCGGCGCGGCATGGACCCTGTGGGAGCGCAGCCAGCACGACCCGTGGCTGCGCCTGCTCGGCCAGGCACGCGCGCGCCTCGCCAAGGCCGGGCTCCAGCTGCCCGACACCGCGCCGCCGCGCCAGATGGCCGCCCAGGCCGAGGCGCGCTTCGGCCCGGCGGCACAGGCCGTGCGCGAATGGCTGCTGAAGCTGGAAGCCCAGCGCTACGCCCCGGCCTCGCCGGCTTCGCTCGCGGCGCTGCGGGCCGAGTTCCGGCGCCTGGACTGGCCGGCCGTGCCCACCGCGCGGCGCTGAGGCCGCACGCGTCCCGCCGAGGCGGGTTCGCGCGGACGGCACAATCGGCGCCATGCGATTTTTTCTTCCCGCGCCGCGCCGCGCCGCCGCCGTCGCCCTCCTCGCCGCCTGCTGCGCAGCGTCCATGGCCGCACAGGCCCAGAAAGCCCCCAGTGCCCGCAGCGTGAAAACCGTGGCCGGCAGCACGCCCTACGCCACGCGCGACGACGCCATGCGCTTTGCCGACGAGGTGGCCGAGCGCCGCGGCCTCGACCGCGAATGGGTGCGCGCCACCATCGGCAGCGCGCGCTTTTTGCCGAACGTGCCGCGCCTGATGCTGCCGGGCCCGGCCGGCACGGTGAAGAACTGGCAGGCCTACCGCAGCCGCTTCATCGATGCGACGCGCATTGCCGCTGGCGTGCGCTTCTGGCGCAACAACGCCGGCACGCTCGCGCGCGCAGAGGCGATGTACGGCGTGCCGGCCGAGATCATCGTGGGCATCGTCGGCGTGGAGACCATCTACGGCCGCAACATGGGCAGCTTCCGCGTGATCGATGCACTGGCCACGCTGTCGTTCGACTTTCCGCAGGCCCATCCGCGCGCGGCCGAGCGCGAAGCCTTCTTCCGCGGCGAGCTCGAGAGCTTCCTGAGCACCGAAAGCCGCACTGCCGACAACCCCCTGCTGCCCGTGGGCAGCTATGCGGGCGCCATGGGCATGCCGCAGTTCATGCCCAGCAGCATCGCCAAGTACGCGGTCGACTT
Organism: Variovorax paradoxus NBRC 15149; assembly: GCF_001591365.1. Taxonomy (GTDB): domain Bacteria; phylum Pseudomonadota; class Gammaproteobacteria; order Burkholderiales; family Burkholderiaceae_C; genus Variovorax; species Variovorax paradoxus. The sequence goes on along the minus strand of NZ_BCUT01000007.1, from coordinate 159,841 downwards.
CGACGGCGACGGCCGCATCGACCTGGTCGACAACCCCGCCGACGTGATCGGCTCGGTGGCCAACTACTTCAAGGCCTTCGGCTGGACGCCCGGCATGCCCGCGACCTACCCGGTGCATTTCGAGGAGGCCCGCCTCAAGAAGGCGCTGCTGCTGGCGCCCGACATCCTGCCGAGCTTCAGCACCGACAGCTTCGTGGCGGCCGGTGCGGTGCCCGAAGGCGAGGGCCTGCGCCACAAGGGCCTGCTCGCACTGATCGAACTGCAGAACGGCGCCGACGCGCCGCCGACCTATGTGGCCGGCACGCGCAACTTCTACGTGATCACGCGCTACAACTGGAGCAGCTACTACGCGATGTCGGTGCTCGACCTCGGCCAGGAGGTCAAGGCCGCCATGGAGCCATAGCCCGATGGCGCCCGAGGCACTGCGGAACCACTGGAACGCTGCCTGGCGCGCGCTGGGCGTGGCCGCTGCCGACGAGGCGCTCGGCATCGAGCTGCAGCGCCGCTACGGAGAGCCGCAGCGCCACTACCACACGCTGCAGCACCTCGGCGAATGCCTGGCCTGGTTCGAGCGCGAGAAGGAAGCGGCCGAGCACCCCGGTGAAGTGGCGCTCGCGCTGTGGTTCCACGACGCGGTCTACGACGTGCATGCGCACGACAACGAGGCACGCAGCGCCGATTGGGCGCGCAGCGCCATCGTCTCGGCCGGTGCTCCGTCCGACGCCGCCGAACGCGTGCATGCCCTCGTGATGGCCACGCGCCACGATGCCGTGCCCGAAGGCCGCGACGCCGAACTGCTGGTCGACATCGACCTGTCGATCCTTGGCGCGGATCCTGCGCGCTTCGACGAATACGAACGGCAGGTGCATGCCGAATATGCCTTCGTGCCCGACGAGGTACGCCGGCCGCGCCGCCGCGCGATCCTGCAGCGCTTTCTTGCGCGCGAGGCGATCTACGCCACGCCGCGAATGCACGCGCTGCTGGAGGCAAGGGCCCGCGCCAACCTGGCACGGTCGATCGCGGCGCTGGCCTGATCGCCCGGTTCCGGAGCGGCTTTGCGGTGCTTCAGGCCGGCACCAGCCGCCACCATTCGGAGCGCGGCTTCTCGCCGTTGCGCTCCTCTTCCACCACGCCGACCAGCAAGCCGGCGCGTCCGGCACCCAGCTTCGAGAGCTGCAGCAGCTGCTGCGGATCGCGGCACAGCGCAAAGCTCGCGTCGCCCTGCCATTCGAGGCAGCGGCCGACCTCTGCCAGCATCAGCGCGGGCTGGCCCTGCATGAAGGTGAACGGCATCAGCATGCCGGCGTCGAGCTGCGCCAGGCCTGCATGCGTCGCGCCCCAGGCGCCGCGCAGGCTCGATACACGCAGGCGGGCCCCCGCGGGCAAGGCCGCCTCGCCCGCGGCATCGAGGCACTGCCGGGCCCCGAACATCGCGAGCTCGGTCCAGAGGCCGACGCGCCGCGGCCGCCGGCCGAGCCGGTGCGCGAGCTGGTCGCGCCAGTCCGCAGGCAGCGGATCGGCCGAGAAGTGCGCCACGGTGCGCCATGCGGGGGCAGAACCGGCGTTCATCGGCCATCCTCCAGCACCAGCGAGGCATGCCCGCCGCCGAACCCAACCACGTTGAAGAGGATGTTGCGCAGCCCGGCCGGCGCCTGCGTGCTCAGGGCGATGCCGAGTTCATCGTCGATGGCATAGCCAGCGGACGGCCACACGCCACTCTCGATGCAGGCAACGAGCAAGGCCAGCTCGGCGGCACCCGAGGCGCCCAGCGTGTGGCCGATCGCCGACTTGAACGACACCAGCGGCGGCAGCGGATCGAAGACCTCTTTCAAGGCCAGCGCCTCGATCGCATCGTTGACCGGGCTGCCCGCGGCCTGCACCTTGACCAGGCCGATGTCCTGCGGCCGCAGCCCGCTCTGCGCCAGCGCCTGATGGCACATCGCAAGCACCGCGCTGGCCTCGGTGCCCGACGGGTTGCGCCCCTCGACCACGTTGGCCCCGCCCGCAATGCGCCAGCGCGCCGCGCGCGAACCGAGCCGCAATGCGGCCACCGCCTCGCCGAGCACCAGCCCGTTGCGCCCGGCGCCGAAGGGCCGCGCGCCATCGGGCGAGAGCAGCTGCATCGCGCCGAAGCCGGCCACCGTGAAGCGGTTGCCGAGCTCCGCGCCGATCACCAGCGCCTCGTCGGCCTGCCCGCCCCGGATCAGGTCGCAGGCCGCAAGCACCGCATTGAGCGCCGACGTGCAGGCCGTGGAAATGGTGAAGACCGGCCCCTGCCAGTCGAGCGCAGCGGCCACGAGGCCCGCAAAGTCCTGCAGGTCGCCGCCGAGGCGCAGGTCCTGCACCGTGTGCTCCATGCCACCGATGTCCAGCGAGGACGATGCGACGAAGAGCGGCCCGGACCGCGCTGCCTCTGTTCCTTCGTACGCCTGTGCGGCCACGCCGCGCACGACGCGCGCGAGCCGCTGCCGCCAGTCGCCTTCCTGCGGCGGCAGCATGTGGACCGGCCACTGTACGCCTTCCGAAACCGCGACCGGTACAGGCCGAACGCCGCCGCGCGCCAGGGCGGCCACGGCGGTCGGAAGATCATTGCCCAGCGTGCAGGCCAGGCCCATGCCGGCAAGGTACACGCTCTTACCGCTCATGCCTTGCCTGCTTGCACCAGGTGGTCGGCCAGGTGGACGACGGACGTGAGCGCGCGGCGCGTTTCCTTGCTGTCGGGCATGCGCACGCCGAAGCGCTGCTGGATCGTCATGGACACCTGCAGCGCGTCGAGCGAATCGAGGTCGAGCCGGGCCTCGGGCCCGAACAGCGGCTCGTCGTCGCCTAGGCCGCCCGGCGGCGCGTCCTTTTCGACGGCCTCGAGCACCATGGCCTTCAGGCTGGCGATGAATTCGGCGGAATGGAAATGGGTGGTCACGATGCGCGCCTGCGAAACAGAAAGACGGCGAGAAGGAACATGGCCGCCGCAAACACCACGAGCCGGCCGACCTGCGGCAGCGTCTCGGCCACGCCGCCGCCGCGCAGCAGCACGGTGAGCAGCGCCTCCAGCCCCCAGTTCATCGGCGAGATCTCGACCAGCCGCTGCATGAAGCCCGGCATCACGAACTTGGGCACCATGATGCCGCCCGCCGCCGCCATCAGCACGTTGACCATCGGCCCGATGGTGGCGGCCTGCGCATGGCTGCGCACCGCGCAGGCCAGTGCCAGCGAGAGGCTCACCGCGGCCAGGCTCACGGCCGCCAGCGCCAGCACCAGCGCGCCCCAATGGATGCCCGCGAGCGAAAGCGCGTCGCCGCCGATCAGCGGCATCAGCCAGATGCCGGCGGCCAGCATCAGCACGGCCTGCAGCGCGTTGACGCCCAGGTACGGCAGCGCCTTCGACATCAGCAGCATGACGCGCGACACGCCCAGGCTGCGCAGCCGGCCCAGCGCACCCGAGCTGCGTTCCTGCACGAACAGGCTGGAGAGCGAAGCGACCACGAAGAACATGCCGAACACCAGCCACGCGGGCACGTTCTGCTGCACCGAAGTGGGCCGCGGGCCGGCGGTGGCAAAGCGCTCGGCGTTCACCAGCGCCTGGATCGAGGCACCCGGCGGCGGGCCCGAGGTGCCGGGCACCGCGAGCGCCAGGCGCGCCTTCAGTTCGCCGGACGCGCCGACGAGCTCGGCCCGCAGTGCGTTGAACAGGTTGGCGTCGATGCCCGGCTCCGTCAGAAGCCGGATGTGGGCCTGGGTCGACAGCGCGGCCGATTCGAGTTCCGCCGACAGGCCGGGCTCCAGCACGATCACGTACTTGAGCGCGCCGCTTCGCAGCTGCGCCTGCCAGTCGGCATCGAGCGCCCTGGGCGCGCCGTGGCTGCGCTGCCAGATCTGCTGCAGCCATTGCGCGGGCGTCTCGGTATCGCGCCGGTCGACCGCATAGCTCAGTTCCGCCAGAGGCGGCCGGTAGATGTCCTTCAGCGTGAGCGACATCAGCACGATGAAGACCATCGGCATCAGGAACAGCGCCGCCAGCCCGTGCATGTCGCGCACGAGTGCGAGCAGTTCCTTCTTGATGAGCGCGAGGAGCATGGTGCTTCTTCAGTCGCGCAGCGAGCGATGGGTGAGCGCCATGAAGAGCTGTTCGAGATCGTGGCGGCCGAACTCGGCGTGGCGCACTTCGATGCCTTCGGCCTCCAGCGCCTGCAGCACGGGGCCGGGCCCGGTGCCCTCGCGCAGGTGAATGCGCCAGTGCACGCCGCCCTGCTCCACCGTGCCGAAGCGCGAGAGCTTCTGCGCGTCGAGCCCGTCGGCGGCCAGCGTGAGCAGCATGGCGCTCTTGGACAGCAGTTGCTCGAGCGAGCCTTCGCGCAGCACGCGGCCATGGTCGAGGATGGCCACGCGATCGGCAATGGCCTCGATCTCTTCCATGTAGTGCGAGGCATAGATCACCGCCGCGCCCTGCTGCGCCAGGCTCTTGATGGCATCGAGAATGAAGGCGCGCGACTGTGGATCGACGCCCACCGTGGGCTCGTCGAACAGCATCAGCTCGGGCTCGGGCAGCAGCGCGATGGCCAGGTTGAGGCGGCGCTTGAGGCCGCCCGAGAGCCGCTCGGCGCGCACGCCGGCAAACTGTTCGAGCTGCGCAAAGTGCGTGCAGGCCTCGATGCGTGCCTTCTTGCGCGCGCCGGCCAGGCCGCCCGCCGCGGCAAAGCATGCGAGGTTCTCGGCCACGGTGAGCATCGGATAGAAGGCCTGGTCCTGCGGCGCCACCGCAACGCGCGTGGGTGCCTTGGCACGCACCTGCTGCAGCGGCTGGCCGTCGATGAGGATCTCGCCCGACTGCACGGCGAGCGCGCCCGACAGATGCGAAATCAACGTGGTCTTGCCCGCGCCGTTGGGGCCGAGCAGGCCCATGACACAGCCCCGGGGCACCGCAAGCGAGACGTCGGTCAGCGCGGCCGCGTCGGCGTGCGGATAGCGGTGGCCGAGGTTCTTCAGTTCCAGCATTGGGCTGCTTGCCGCTCTTGTTCGGGGCGCTGCTGTTCCTGTTCGGGGCGCGTGCACAGGCCACCGGGTACTCCCCTCCGCGAATGTCCCCCGGCCTGCGGCCTCCTCCTTGATTTCGCTGCGGGGAGCACCCGATGCCCTGTGCACCAGGACACGCTGCTGGTGCATCGCTGATCAGCGACTGCTCTGTCCAACGCTCCCGTCGATGGGGTGCCTTGCGCAGCGAAATCAAGGAGGAGCCGAAGGCGGGGGACATTCGCGGAGCAAGGTACCCCGTCGGCGGGAGCGCGCCCCGAATGCCCCACAGCGCGGCAAGCAGAAAGGCAATGCTTCATCTCAAGCAACAACAGCCCTGAGGTCGCGAAAGAAGGTTTCTTCCTGCTGCGCTTGCTCGCGCAGCTTGCCGGCCAGCGCCGCGGGATCGACCGGCTCGCGGCCCTTCACCATGCGCGCGGCCTTGAGTGCGAACGCACGCCAATCGTCGCCGATGGCGATCAGCCGCTCGGACATCTGCTGCAGCTGCGGCTTGTCGAGCAGCTGCGCCGCCTCCTGCAGGAAGCCCGCGTAGATGAAGCGGAAGCCCGCCCCGCCCGTGCCGATTTCTTCCTGCATGCGCACCACGTGGCCGATGAAGTCGACGCTGCGCGGATCGCCCGGCGACAGCTTCTGCATGCGCCTGGCCAGCGTGCGCATGCCGCGCACGCCGACGATCGGAACCGGCGCGAGCATGGTGCGCACCGTCTTGCGGATCGCCTTGGTCACCGACGCCGCATCGACCGTCTTGCGCTCGATCGCCTGCGGGTAGTACATGAGGCCCTTGGGCGCGAGCACGCCCTTGGCGAAGCGCGCTCGCGAAAGATCGGCGCTGGCGCAGCGCACCGGCTCCTCGAACACCGGGTCGCTGATCAGGTAGTCGTCGCCCTCCTTGCCGTACACCAGCAGGTTGTGCGCGTTGAAGTGGAAGCGCATGTTGGGCGGAAAGTACGGCAGCCAGTAGACCGAGGTCTGCAGCCCCACGATCTGCCCGCCCGCGAGCAGCGCATCGAGGCGCTGCTCGCCGGCCTCGGCGCTGCGGAAGGTCTCGAAGCGAAAGCGCGCGGCCATCGGCGCCAGCAGGCCCTTGATGATGGCCTTGGGCGGCATGCGGTACGAGATGAGCGGCAGGCCCGAGAGCTTGATGAACGGCAGGTAGGCGAAGGACAGCGCCGACGACAGGCCGAGTGCCATGCTCTCCGTCATGGGCACGCCGTGGTGGCGCATGAGGTTCGAGATGACGCCGCTTTCGCAATGCGCCGCTTGCTGGTGTTCGAATTTCACGGCAGGCCCTGCAAGGTGGAAACGGGAAGCCCCAGCGCCTCCGAATAGCGCGCCAGGTGTTTCTGGGGCAGCGCCGCGAAGTGCTTTGGCTTCAGGTGGCGCCGCACGCGCCATTGCCAGAAGCCGCTGGTCTGCGAGAGCAGCGCCACGTCCATGCGGCGCTCGTACATCCAGTATTCGAGCGGCGACGCAAGCCCGCGGGCCACGCGCTCCTTCGCTTCGCGGGCCTGCTCGACCAGCACGTCGACCGCATGGCTGGTGACGATTTCCTCCGCCTCCCAGCCGCGCGAGCGGGTGGTGACCACGCGGCCCTGCGCGTCGCGCGCGTACATGAGCTTGGCGTGGCCGTCGAGGGTGGCGTTTCCTTCTTGCGGAACAGCGTCGATATCCATGTCACACCGCTTCCATGTAGATGAAGCCGCTCGAGAAGCGGCCGCTTTCGGGCACGAACATCAGCAGCTTGTGGCCGGGCTTGATGCGGCCCGAGCGGAACAGCTCGTCGAGCATGATGTAGGGCGAAGCCGATCCGGTGTTGCCCTTGGTCGCAAGATTGCTGAACCAACGCTCGCGCGGAATGGCAAAGCCCATCGCCTCAAGGCAGCGGCTCACGGGTTCGACGAAATAGCCGGACGACAGGTGCGGCAGGAACCAGTCGACATCCGCCGCCTTCAGGCCGCGCTTCTCGACGATGGCCGCCAGCGGCTCGCCCAGCGTGGCGCGCACGATGTTCTCGTTGAGCAGGCGCACGTCCTGCTTGACGGCAAAGGTCGACTCGCGCCGCCAGTCTTCGGGATCGGTGCGGGCCCAGCCGTCGAGCCCGCCTTCGGCGTTCTTGTCGGCGCCTGCGTACATGCACACCGGCAGCTCGTGCGCGGCGGAAGACAGGTCGATCCATTCCACGCGCAGCGACAGCGGGCCGCGCGGCTCGCGCTCGAGCAGCACCGCGCCGGCGCCGTCGGAAAGCATCCAGCGCAGGAAGTCCTTTTCGAAGGCGAGTTCGGGCCGCTCCTCGAGCGCCTGGAGCTTGTGTTCGAGTTCGGCTTCGAACCTGGAGCCGCGCATCACGGCCGAGGCCAGTTCCGAGCCGGTGGCCACCGCGCGCCGCGCATCGCCCGAGCGCACCGAGAGCCAGGCGTGCTTGAGCGCCGTGGTGCCCGCCAGGCAGATGCCCGCGCAAGCCACCACTTCGAGCCGCGGCCAGCCGAGCTCGCCGTGCACCATCACCGCGTGGTTGGGCATGAGCTGGTCGGGCAGCGAGGTGCCGGTGGCGAGGCAATCCACCGGGCCGATGTCGCCGAGCGCCCGGATGGCCTCGGCCGTGAGCTGCGCATTGCTCATGGCGAGCCGGCCGGTGGCCCGGTCGATCGCGTAGTGGCGCGACTGGATGCCGTTGCTGCGAAGGATCAGCCGCCGCGCGCGCGAGGCCTTGCCGCCGATCCGGCCGAGCACGTCTTCGATGTCTTCGTTGCTGACCGGGGAAAAGGGCAGGAAGGCGGCGGTGCGGGTCAGGAAGACTTCAGTCGTCATAAAGGGGAGAACGGTCCGTGGCCGAGCCCGAAGGGCGTTCGAAGCGCGCCGTCATTTTAGTCAGCCACCCCTTGAACAACGGCCGCAGCAGCGCCTGCAGGCTCAAGCTCACCGGCACGACCGTGACAATGAGCACGAGCAGGAACACCACGTAGAGCAGCAGCAGCGGCTTGCGCTGCCAGGCGCCGGGCCGGCCCGCCGCCATGATCAGCTTGCCCCAGAGGAAAAAGCTGCGCGTGCCGGCCTTTTCGCTCACGAGAAGCCGCGCATCGGCCTGCACCGCACCCAGGCCCGCGAGCAGCGGCTGCGATCCGCGCTCCCGGTCGCCGTGCAGCGCCTCGCGCAGCGCCCGGCCGAAACGGCCCGCGCCCCGGATCTGCGCATCGCTCAGGCCCGCGTCGGGCATGCCCCAGAAACCGCGCTTGCGTCCCCAGATCAGCCAGGCCGGCGTGGTGAAGAAGGTAGCGAGCGTCGGGCCGGGATCGGTGAGCACCACGTTGTCGATCAGGCGCGCGCCCACCGCGTCGAGCAGGCCCTTGAGCTTCTCGTGGGCCAGCAGCCACATGTTGCGGCAGGCGATGACCGTGACCACCGGCTTGCCCGCGAGCAGGCGCCGGGCCAGCGGATGCTTGAGAAAGGCGACGACCGGCTGCGACGGCGCCAGGAACCACACCTGGTAGGGCAGGATGACCAGGTCGAACTGCTCGTCACCCGTGAGCGAGAGCGGCGCCAGCGGCGGCGGCTTCATGTGGGCCGACTCCGGGAACGCGTCGAAGAAGGCCAGGAAGGGCCAGGGGAACGGGAAATCCGCCAGCGGACGCAGGGTTTCGACATGCACCGAAATCCCCGGATCGGCCCTGAGCGGCGCGACGATCTGCTCGGCGACGCTGCCGAGCTGGCCGGTCTGCGAATAGTGGATCACCAGGACACGCTTGATGCGCGCGGCGGGGCTGGAAATGCTTGAGTTCACGTGCTGGGGCAAGGCGGGGGCCGTCGAATGTAAGCCAACCGTAGCACTGGCGCATCTGCCATTGGTCATGCCGTCGCGTCGGCCCCACGAATGAGCAAAAAAAGGCCGCGCCCTTCGGCGCGGCCCTTCGTGGAACGCTGTTGTCTCCGGGAAAGCAGCCGCTCAGCGCACCTTGCCTTCCTTCCAGGCCGTCAGCAGCTTGTTGTAGTCGATGGTCTCGCCCTTGGGCTTCTCGTTGGCCAGCTTCTTCCAGGGCGCATGGTCGTCGCTCAGGTACTTGGCCGGATCGCCCTTGGGGTTGAGCTTGGGCGCGCACTTGGCCATGCCGGCGCGCTCGAGGCGGGCCATCACGTTGTCCATCTCGTCGGCCAGGTTGTCCATGGCCTTCTGCGGGGTCTTCTCGCCCGTGACGGCCTCGGCCACGTTCTTCCACCAGAGCTGCGCGAGCTTCGGGTAGTCGGGCACGTTGGTGCCGGTGGGCGTCCAGGCCACGCGCGCCGGGCTGCGGTAGAACTCGATCAGGCCGCCGTACTTGTTGGCGTTCTGGGTGAAGAAGTCCGAACGGATGTCGCTGTCGCGGATGAAGGTCAGGCCGGTGATCGACTTCTTCAGCGACGTGGTCTTGGCGGTGATGAACTGCGCGTAGAGCCAGGCCGCCGCCGTCTTGTTGGCGTCATGGCCCTTGAAGAAGGTCCACGAGCCCACGTCCTGGTAGCCGTTCTGCATGCCCTGCTTCCAGTACGGGCCGTTCGGGCCGGGGGCCATGCGCCACTTGGGCGAGCCGTCTTCGTTCACGACCGGCAGGCCCTTCTTGGTCATGTCGGCCGTGAAGGCCGTGTACCAGAAGATCTGCTGGGCGATCTGGCCCTGCGCCGGCACCGGGCCCGATTCGCCGAAGGTCATGCCCATGGCTTCCTTGGGCGCGTACTTCTTCATCCAGTCGATGTACTTGGTAAGCGCGTACACGGCGGCCGGCGAGTTGGTGGCGCCGCCGCGCGAGACGGCCGCGCCCGTGGGCGTGCACTTGTCCGCGGCCACGCGGATGCCCCATTCGTCGATCGGCATGCCGTTGGGAATGCCCTTGTCGGCGGCGCCCGCCATCGAGAGCCACGCATCGGTGAAGCGCCAGCCGAGCGACGGGTCCTTCTTGCCGTAGTCCATGTGGCCGTAGATCGGCTTGCCGTCGATGTTCTTCACGTCGACGCTGAAGAACTCGGCGATGTCCTCGTAGGCGCTCCAGTTGAGCGGCACGCCCAGGTCGTAGCCGTACTTGGCCTTGAACTTGTCCTGCAGGTCCTTGCGCGCGAACAGGTCGGCGCGGAACCAGTAGAGGTTGGCAAACTGCTGGTCGGGCAGCTGGTAGAGCTGGCCGTCGGGCGCGGTGGTGAAGCTGGTGCCGATGAAGTCCTTCAGGTCGAGGCCGGGGTTGGTGTACTCCTTGCCCGCACCGCCCATGTACTCGGTCAGCGACATGATCTTGCCGTAGCGGTAGTGCGTGCCGATCAGGTCGGAGTCGGACACCCAGCCGTCGTAGATCGACTTGCCCGACTGCATGGAGGTCTGCAGCTTCTCGACCACGTCGCCTTCCTGGATCAGGTCGTGCTTGACCTTGATGCCGGTAATTTCCTCGAAGGCCTTGGCCAGCGTCTTCGATTCGTACTCGTGGGTGGTCAGCGTTTCGGAGACGACGGACACCTCTTTCACGCCCTTGGCCTGAAGCTTCTTGGCGGCTTCGATGAACCATTTCATTTCTTCCATCTGCTTGTCCTTGGACAAGGTCGATGGCTGGAATTCGCTGTCGATCCATTTCTTGGCTTCGGCCTCGCCCGCCGATGCCGCACCGTGCGCGGCGAACATCGCCGCTGCCAGTGCCAATGCCGTGTAGCGCATCTTCATGAAAATTGTCTCCTCGGTTGGTGCTTCCCCGGTGTTGTGTCCGATCACGGCTCCGGGGAGGCGGAGAGCCGGAACGCTGTGTGGAAAAAAACGAAGCAGGCTATCTTCGGCCGCTCAGCCTTTGCGCATCACCAGCGCGAGCAGCCCCATCGACAGCACGAAGCTGATCCAGATCGAGGGCTCGGCTTCCAGGCTCATCCATTCCTGGAACTTGCCGGCCAGGCCGATGAAGATCAGGTTCACATAGGCCGCGGCCAGCAGCCCGATGAAGAGCCGGTCGCCGCGCGTGGTGGCAATCGGCAGCCAGCCGCGCCGCATGGTGGTGGGCGACTTGAACTCCCACACCGTCATGCCGACCAGCATGAGCGCGATGCAGATGAAGAAAACGGCCACCGGGGTGGTCCAGACCATCCAATCGAACATGTTTCCGCCCTCCTCCTAGACCCGACCCATCGCAAAGCCTTTTGCGATGTAGTGGCGCACGAACCAGATCACGATCGCACCCGGCACGATGGTGAGCACGCCCGCGGCGGCCAGCGTGGCCCAGTCCATGCCGGAGGCGCTCACGGTGCGGGTCATGGTCGCGACGATGGGCTTGGCGTTCACGCTGGTGAGCGTGCGCGCGAGCAGCAGCTCGACCCAGCTGAACATGAAGCAGAAGAACGCCGCCACGCCCACGCCGGCCTTGATGAGCGGCAGGAAAATCTTCACGAAGAAGCGCGGGAACGAGTAGCCGTCGATGTAGGCCGTCTCGTCGATCTCGCGCGGAATGCCGCTCATGAAGCCTTCGAGAATCCACACCGCCAGCGGCACGTTGAACAGCAGGTGCGCGAGCGCCACGCCCAGGTGGGTGTCCATCAGGCCGACGGTGCTGTAGAGCTGGAAGAACGGCAGCAGGAACACCGCGGGCGGGGTCATGCGGTTGGTCAGCAGCCAGAAGAAGACGTGCTTGTCGCCCAGGAACGAATAGCGCGAAAACGCATACGCCGCCGGCAGCGCCACGGTGAGCGAGATCACGGTGTTGATGGCCACGTAGATCAGGCTGTTGATGTAGCCCGAGTACCACGACTCGTCGGTGAAGATGCGCGCGTAGTTGGCCCAGGTGAGCTCGTGCGGAAAGAACGAGAAGCTCGAGACGATTTCCTCGTTCGTCTTGAAGCTCATGTTGACCATCCAGTAGATGGGCAGCAGCGCGAATAGGATGTACAGCACCAGGAAGATGCTGCGTTTGCGGAATCTCTTATCGTTCATGTCGGTTGCTCCATTTGTTTTTGTTCTTGTTGCTGTTGTTCTTGGCGCTGCCGTTCGGGGCGCGTGCACAGGCCACCGGGTACTCCCCTCCGCGAATGTCCCCCGGCCTGCGGCCTCCTCCTTGATTTCGCTGCGGGGAGCACCCGATGTCCTGTGCACCAGGGCACGCCGCTGATGTATCGCTGATCAACGACTGCTCTGTCCAACGCTCCCGTCGATGGGGTGCCTTGCGCAGCGAAATAAAGGAGGAGCCGAAGGCGGGGGACATTCGCGGAGCAAGGTACCCCGTCGGCGGGAGCGCGCCCTGAATAGGAAGACCAGCAACAAGTCATTTCTCGACCTCCACTTCCTGCGTCCCGACCCGCTGCATCCAGTTGTAGAGCACGAAGCAGAACAACAGGATGATCAGGAAATAGATCAGCGAGAAAGCAGCCGCCGGCCCCAGGTCGAACTGCCCCACGGCTTTCTGCGTGAGGTACTGGCTCAGGAAGGTGGTGGCATTGCCCGGCCCGCCGCCCGTCAGGACGAAGGGCTCGGTGTAGATCATGAAACTGTCCATGAAGCGCAGCAGCACCGCGATCATCAGCACGCCGCGCATCTTCGGCAGCTGGATGTAGCGGAACACCGCGAACTTGCTTGCGCCGTCGATGCGCGCGGCCTGGTAGTAGGCGTCGGGAATCGAGCGCAGGCCCGCAAAGCACAGCAGCGCCACCAGCGGCGTCCAGTGCCACACGTCCATCACCAGCACCGTGAGCCACGCGTCCGCCGCGCTGCCCGTGTAGTTGTAGTCGATGCCCAGCTTCTGCAGCGCATGGCCCAGCAGGCCGATGTCGGCGCGGCCGTAGATCTGCCAAATGGTGCCGACCACGTTCCAGGGGATCAGCAACGACAGCGCCACCACCACCAGCACTGCCGAAGACTTCCAGCCCTTGGCCGGCATCGACAGCGCCAGGCAGATACCCAGCGGAATCTCCACCAGCAGCACCGACAGCGAAAAGCCCAGCTGGCGCCACAGCGCCTGGTGCAGCTCGTCGTCGCGCATCACCGAGGCGAACCACTCGGTGCCGACGAACACGCGCCGGTCGGGCGAGATGATGTCCTGCACCGAATAGTTGACCACCGTCATCAGCGGCACGATGGCCGAGAAGGCCACGCAGATCAGCACCGGCAGCACGAGCCACCAGGCCTTTTGGTTGATGGGCTTGTTGGTAGCGTTCATGGCTTGGCTCCTTCCCCTTGCGGGGGAAGGTTGGGATGGGGGCAGACGGAGCGCCCGATGGAGGCGCCGCTTGCCCCCACCCCGGCCCTCCCCCGGGAGGGGAGGGAGAAAGACAAAGGCACCAGGCTGTTTGTGATCGGGGTGTTCATGCCACCAGCTCCTCGTCCTTGTAGTAGCAGGTGTGGGTGTCGAGCACCCGCAGCCACACGGTGTCGCCCACTGCGGGCGGCTGGTCGTCCGAGTGCAGGCGCACCTTGACCACGCCGCCGTCGACCTCGGCGCTCAGCATGGCGTGCGTGCCGACGTCCTGCACCTGCTTCACCACGGCCGGCACGGCGCCGGCGGCGCCCGCGTTCGACAGGCGCAGGTACTCGGGCCGGATGCCGATCTTGAGCGCGCCCTGCGGCAGTTCGCGCGTCGGCACGAGCGGCGTGCCCGCCACCTCGAGCGCGCCGTTCGCGCTCTTCGCCGAAAGAAAGTTCATGCCCGGCGAGCCGATGAAGTGGCCCACGAAGGTATGCGCGGGCCGCTCGAACAGCGCCTCGGCGCTGCCCACCTGCACGGCCTTGCCGCGCGTCATCACCACCACCTCTTCGGCGAAGGTGAGCGCCTCGACCTGGTCGTGCGTGACGTAGATCAGCGTGAGCTTGAGCTCGCGGTGGATCTGCTTGAGCTTGCGGCGCAGCTGCCACTTGAGGTGCGGATCGATCACCGTCAGCGGCTCGTCGAACAGCACGGCCGAGACGTCGCTGCGCACCAGGCCGCGGCCGAGCGAGATCTTCTGCTTGGCATCGGCCGCGAGGCCCGAGGCACGCTGGTTCAGCTGCCCGCTCATGTCGAGCATTTCGGCAATCTCGCCCACGCGCTTCCTGATCTGGTCTTCGGGCACCTTGCGGTTGCGCAGCGGAAACGCAAGGTTCTCGGCCACGGTCATGGTGTCGTAGATCACCGGAAACTGGAACACCTGCGCGATGTTGCGTTCCTGCGGCGTGGCGCGCGTCATGTCGCGGCCATCGAAGGTCACCGTGCCCTGAGACGGCACCAGCAGGCCCGAGATGATGTTGAGCATGGTCGTCTTGCCGCAGCCCGAGGGGCCGAGCAAGGCGTACGCGCCGCCATCGCGGAAGCTCATCTTGAGCGGCAGCAGCGCATAGTCGCTGTCCTGCTTCGGGTTGGGACGGTAGGCGTGGGCCAGGTCGAGATCGATGCGTGCCATAGCTAGTTTCCTTTGCGCCAGGCTGGCGCGAGCGCCAGCTTTTCGCCGGCATCGAACACATAGGCTTGCGAAGCGCTGAAGTACAGCGTGATCGGTGTGCCCAGCTCGAAGCGGTGCACGCCGGTGAGCTGCGCCACCAGTTCGCCAACCGCCGTCTCCACGTGCACGAAGGTGTCGGAGCCCGAGATTTCGGCCAGCTCCACCTTGCCGGGCAAGGCGATGTCGCCCTCCCCCGCGCCCACGTTCAATGCACTCGCGCGCAGGCCGACCGTGACCGCGCCCGAAACGCTTTCAGGCACCGCCAGCGCCAGCGCCGGTCCGCCTGCGAGCTGCACGCGGCCGGCCGTTGCGGTGCCGGCCAGCAGGTTCATTGGCGGATCGCTGAAGGCGCGCGCCACGCGCAGCGATTGCGGCGCATGGAACACCTCGGCGGTCGGGCCGTATTGCAGCAGCTCGCCCTCGTCCATCACGGCCGTGTAGCCGCCCAGCAGCAGCGCCTCGCCGGGTTCGGTGGTGGCGTAGATCACCGTCGAATCGCCGGTGGCGAAGAGTTGCGTGAGCTCTTCGCGCAGGCCTTCGCGCAGCTTGTAGTCGAGGTTCACCAGCGGTTCGTCGAGCAGCATCAGCGGCGCGTTCTTGGCCAGCGCGCGCGCCAGCGCCACGCGCTGCTGCTGCCCGCCCGACAGCTCGGCCGGCAGGCGGTCGAGGAACATGCCGATGTGCAGCTTGTCGGCCAGCGCCTTCACGCGCGCATCGATGTTCTTCTCGCCGCGCAGCCTGAGCGGCGAGGCGATGTTGTCGGCCACCGTGAGCGACGGATAGTTGATGAACTGCTGGTACACCATGGCCACGTTGCGCTCGCGCACCGGCATGCCGGTCACGTCCTTGCCGTCGACCAGCACGCGGCCGGTGCTGGGCGTGTCGAGCCCCGCCATCAGGCGCATCAGGCTGGTCTTGCCGGCCTGCGTGGCGCCCAGCAGCACGGTGACCGCGCCGCTTTGGGGCGCAATGCTCTGTTCGTAGAGCCAGGTCTGCGCGCCGACCTTCTTGGTGACGCGCTCCAGAGTCAATTGCATCAGCGCTCCCCGTTGATCATGTAGCTGTTGTTGGTGGTGCGCGCCTGCAGCCAGGCGGCCACCTGACGGCGCTCCTCGGCCGTGTAGCGCAGGCCGAGCTTCGAGCGGCGCCAGAGCACGTCGTCGGCGCTCACGGCCCACTCGTTCTCTTGCAGGAAGCGCAGCTCGCGCTCGTGGAGGCCGGGTGCCACGGCTTCGCCCATGTCTTCCATGGACTTGGCGTCGCCGAGCAGCTCGGCCACGCGCGTGCCGTAGGCACGTGCCAGCCTCCGCGCGAGCTTGGCGTCCAGCCATGCATGGCGCGCCTGCACCGCGGCCACGAAGCGTTCGAAATCGTCGTCGGGCCGAGTGGCGGCGCCGATCCATGCGGAAAGATCGCCGCCGGCCAGGAAGGCGCCATCGGTCCAGGGCGGACGCTGCGCGCTCGACTGGCCGAGCATCTTGCCGACCTCGTCGGCCGCGTCCTCGGCCAGCTTGCGGAAGGTGGTGATCTTGCCGCCCCAGACCGACAGCAGCGGTGCCGCGGTGGTGTTCGACTCGAGCATGTAGTCGCGCGTGACGGCCGAGGGGTCGCCCGACGCATCGTCGAGCAGCGGGCGCACGCCCGAATAGGTCCAGACCACGTCGGCCGGCTTCACGGGCTTGTCGAAATAGCGGCTCGCCTGCATGCAGAGGTAGGCGATCTCTTCCTCGGCGATGCGCGCGGCGCCGGGATCGTCGCCGTTCAGCTCGATGTCGGTGGTGCCGATCAGCGTGAACTCGTCCTGGTAGGGAATCGCGAAGATGATCCGCTTGTCAGGGTTCTGGAAGATGTAGGCGTGGTCGTGTTCGAACAGGCGCGGCACCACGATGTGGCTGCCCTTGACCAGCCGCAGGTGGCGCGTGGCCAGCGGCTCGCCCTTGGCCGACTGCGCCACGCCGCGCAGGAACGATTCCGCCCACGGTCCCGCGGCATTGACCACGGCGCGTGCGCGCACCGCGCGGATGCCGCCGTCCGCGGCCTCGAGCGTGGCGGTCCAGCCGTCGGCGTCGCGCTGCGCATGCACGCAGCGGGTGCGCGTGAGCACCTCGGCGCCGCGCGCCCTGGCATCGACGGCGTTGAGCACCACGAGCCGCGCATCGTCGACCCAGCCGTCGGAATAGACGAAGCCGCGCTTGAACTGCGGCTTGAGCGGCGCGCCGGCCGCATGGCTGCGCAGGTCGATGCTGCGCGAGCCCGGCAGCACTTCGCGTTTGGCGAGATGGTCATACAGGAAGAGGCCGATGCGGATCATCCAGGCCGGCCGCATCGACGGGTCGTGCGGCATCACGAAGCGCAGCGGCCACATGATGTGCGGCGCGCTCTTGAGCAGCACTTCGCGCTCCTGCAGCGCCTTGCGCACGAGCGAGAACTCGTAGTACTCGAGGTAGCGCAGGCCGCCGTGGATCAGCTTGGTGGAGGACGACGAGGTGTGTGAGGCGAGATCGTCCTTCTCGCACAGCACCACGCGCCAGCCCCGGCCGGCCAAGTCGCGCGCAATGCCGCAGCCGTTGATGCCGCCGCCGACGATCAGCACGTCGCAATCGGTTGCCGGCGAAGGCGGATTGGAGGAGAAATCGCTCACAGAAGATGGGCCCGTTGGTTCATGACTTTGGTCACGGAAGGGCGCCATTGTATTTTCGCGTCTTTTCATTTGGATTCCTTTTGGCGCGATTTTCCTCCGAGTTTTCCCTTAGTTGGATTCGTTTTCTTTCGTTTTAAAGTGGCGCGGCCTGTACTCTCTGGAGAGTCTTCACGCTTTCCACGACGTCTCTGTGAACTCCAATCCGCGCCAGATCAATCTTCTCGATACCGTGCGCACGCGCGGCTCGGTCACCGTCGAACAGCTGGCCGACATGCTGGGCGTCACGCTGCAGACGGTGCGGCGCGACGTGCAGCGGCTGGCCGACCAGGGGTTGCTCACGCGCTTTCACGGCGGCGTGCGCGTGCCGAGCTCCACCACCGAGAACATCGGCTACCAGCAGCGCGAAACGCTGCATGCAGAAGGCAAGGCGCGCATTGCGCGGCGCGTGGCCGAGCTGGTGCCCAACGACTGTTCGCTGATCCTCAACATCGGCACCACAACCGAGGCCATCGCCAAGGCGCTGCTGCGCCACACGGGCTTGCGCGTGATCACCAACAACCTGAACGTGGCGACGATCCTGAGCGGCAACACCTCGTGCGAGGTGATCGTGGCGGGCGGTTCGGTGCGCCCGCGCGACCGCGCGATCGTGGGCGAGGCGACGATCGATTTCATCCGCCAGTTCAAGGTGGACATCGCGCTGATCGGCGTGTCGAGCATCGAGCCCGATGGATCATTGCGCGACTTCGACCTGCGCGAGGTGAAGGTGGCGCAGACCATCATCGCGCAGGCACGCGAGGTGTGGCTGGCCGCGGATGCGAGCAAGTTCAACCGGCCCGCGATGATCCAGCTGGGCACGCTGTCGCAGATCGACCGCCTCTTCACCGACGCGGAGCCGCCGGCGCCTTTTGCCGATCTGCTGCATGCGGCGCAGGTTCGGCTCGAGATTGCACGCGATTGAAAATGCAAGCGTGCTTTTCTGTCCTTCCCTTTGGGCGTTGGGTGCTGTCTTCAGGGCGTGCTCCCGCCGACGGGGTACCTTGCTCCGCGAATGTCCTCCGGCCTTCGGCCTCCCCCTTGATTTCGCTGCGCAAGGCACCCCATCGACGGGATCGTTATGCGGAGCGGTCGTTGATCAGCGATACACCAGCAGCGCGCCCATGTGCACAGAGCATCGGGTGCTCCCCGCAGCGAAATCAAGGAGGAGGCCGCAGGCCGGGGGACATTCGCGGAGGGGAGTACCCGGTGATCTGTGCACACGCCCTGAACAACAGCGACAAGAACAAATGACATGACCCGACGAGGACCATTCAAGCCATGACCTACCTGCTCGCCCTCGACCAAGGCACCTCCAGCTCCCGCAGCATCGTGTTCGACCGCGAAGGCCGCATCGTCGCCATCGCGCAGAAGGAGCTCACGCAAATCTATCCGCGGCCCGGCTGGGTCGAACACGACCCGATGGAGATCTGGCACAGCCAGCTTGCCACCGCGCGCGACGTGCTCGCCAAGGCCAAGCTCCAGCCCGCGGACATCCACGCCATCGGCATCACCAACCAGCGCGAGACCACCCTGCTGTGGAACCGCAAGACCGGCCAGCCCGTGCACCACGCCATCGTCTGGCAGGACCGGCGCGCCGAGCCGATGTGCGCGCAGCTGCGCGACCAGGGCATGGCCGCCACCATCCAGGAGAAGACCGGGCTCGTCATCGACGCCTATTTTTCCGGCACCAAGCTGCGCTGGCTGCTCGACAACGTGCCCGGCGCGCGCGCGCAGGCCGAGCGCGGCGAACTCGCCTTCGGCACCGTCGACAGCTGGCTCATGTGGCAGCTCACCGGCGGCAAGGTGCACGTGACCGACGTGAGCAACGCCTCGCGCACCATGCTCTTCAACGTGCACCGCAATGAATGGGATGCCGACCTGCTCAAGGCGCTCGACATTCCCGCCGCGCTCATGCCCAGCGTGCAGCCGTCGAGCTCGCACTTTGCCGACACCGACGCCGCCCTGCTCGGCCGCGCGCTGCCCATCGGCGGCGTGGCCGGCGACCAGCAGAGCGCCCTCTTCGGCCAGGCCTGCTTTGCGGCCGGCATGGCCAAGAACACCTACGGCACCGGCTGCTTCCTCCTGATGCACACGGGCGGCGAATTCCAGCCTTCGCACAACGGCCTGCTCGTGACCAGCGCCGCACAGACCAGCGCCACGCCGCAGTACGCGATGGAAGGCAGCGTGTTCGTCGGCGGTGCCGTGGTGCAGTGGCTGCGCGACGGCCTGAAGGCCATCAAGGGCAGCGCGGAAGTGCAGTCGCTCGCCGAAAGCGTGCCCGATGCGGGCGGCGTGATGATGGTGCCGGCCTTCACCGGTCTGGGCGCGCCCTACTGGGATGCCGACGCGCGCGGCACCATCACCGGCCTCACGCGCGGGACCACGGTGGCGCACATCGCGCGCGCCGCGCTCGAGAGCATCGCCTACCAGAGCGCCGCGCTGCTGCAGGCCATGAGCCGCGATGCGGTGGCGGCCGGCGGCACGCCCGTCGCTGAACTGCGCGTGGACGGCGGCGCGAGCGTGAACGACCTGCTGATGCAGTTCCAGGCCGACCTGCTGGGCATTCCCGTGGTGCGGCCCGAAGTGATCGAGACCACCGCGCTCGGCGCGGCGTACCTGGCGGGCCTGTCGACCGGCGTCTACAGCGACGCGCGGCAGCTCTCGAAGCTGTGGAAGGTGGAGCGGCGCTTCATGCCGACCATGGGCCGCGCGCAGGCCGAGGAATCGATGGCGCGCTGGGAGCGCGCGGTGCGGCAGGCCACGGCGACCTGAGGCCTACCAGCCCCACACCAGGCGCCGCGCCACCCAGCCGGTGCCGCCGCCTTCGTGGCGGACCTTGACCCAGTCGCCCCGGCGCTCGAGCGTGCGCAGCACGTCCCCATAGGCTGCCCGCTTCACCACCGGGCTGCGCGTGCTCGGCGACCTGCGCAGCACGGCCACCTTGGCCTTCACCACGTGGTGCGGCGTCTGGCTGGTCATCGGGCGGTAGACCCATGCCTTGTCGTTCTCGAAGTCGCTGACCCGCAGCCAATCGCCCTTGCGGCCGATGACGCGGAATGGGTAGCCCTTGCCCACGGTCCAGTGCGCTTCGTAGTGCTGGCCGGGACCGGTGCGCATGTTCAGGGTGTTGGCCGCGGAACTGACCATCTGCCGCTCGGCGGCGGATGCAGACGGCAGTGCCACCCACGAGAGAACGAATGCGAGGAGCAGCGCGGGCAGTCGGCTGGATCTGAACATGGAGGGAGGGTTCCTTTCTATCGGGCTTCACGAAGATCTCCGGCGATGCCGGGCGAGCCCGTCTGGGCCTGCGAGGCGCAATAAGTTCCGTGGGGGATATCCCGCGGTGCCGCAGCAAAGACCCCGTTGCAGCCCGGACACTGGCAGGCAGCGCACACGCCGCGGGGGCAAAATGCGCCCGCCCTCTCGTCCTCCCGCTTTGCACGATTGACCACCCTCCACTCCGAAGCGTCCGCTGTCCGGAACGCCTCGCACCCCCTGCTCGCCTGCGGCGCGGTCGGTGCCACGCTGCTGGCATTCATCGTGCTGGGCCATGACGGCCGGCGGATCGCGCAGCTCGCGCTGCTCGCCGCGCCGATGGTGCTGTGGCTCGCGTGGCCGCTGCGCGGCGCACGGCTGCGGCGCCTGCGCGCGGCGCTCGTCTGGCTCTGGGTGATGGGCTTCGCGCTCGACGGCGTGGCGCGCGCCTACCTGCTCGACACCTACCAGGCCGCGCCCGACGGCGCGATGGTGCTGGGCGCCGCGGCCAACACCAGCGTGCGCGAAAGCACCGAATACCTGAGGATGCACTGGCGGTCCGCCGTCGTCTGGTCGGCGGCGCTGGCGGGGGCCGCGGTGCTCGCGGGCATGTTCGTTCGGCGCGGTGCGGCGGCGGTTTCAGCTTCGTTGGCGCCGGGCATGCGCCCGCGCCTTCCGTTCTGGCTGAGATCGCTGGTGCTCGCGCTGCTGCTGCTCGCCTGCCTGGCCTATGCGAGCAAGCCGTGGCGCCGGCTGCATCCCGCGCTGTTCTGGTCCCAGTGGTCGCATTCGGTCCACGCGCTGCGCGCCGCATGGGCCGACCAGCAGCAGGTGCGCGACCGCATGATGGCGCAGGCCAAGGCGATCGCGCCCGTGCCGCTGGAAGCCGGCCCGTCGACGGTGGTGCTGGTCATCACCGACAGCATCAACCGCGACAACATGGCGCTCTACGGCTACGGACGCCCCACCACGCCGCGCCTGCTGGCGCACAAGGCGCAGGCCGGCGACCAGATGGCCGTGCTGCGCAACGCGTGGTCGGCGGACGCGAGCACCCTGCCCGCGCTGCGCAACCTGTTCCACTTCGGCTTGCCCCACACGGAGAACGGCGAGAACCCGCCGCACCTGCTGGCGCTGGCACGCGCCGCGGGCTACAAGGTCTGGTGGATCAGCAACCATGACGACCTGGCCATCGAGCAGCAGCATGCGCGCTTCGCCGATGTGGTGGACATGGTGAACCGCACGCCCGGCCGCGCCAGCGCCTCGCTGGACGGCGAGATCCTCGACTGCGTGCAGGAGGCGCTGCAGGATGCGGGCACCGACCGCAAGCTCATCGTGGTGCACCTGATGGGCGCGCACCCGCACTACAGCCTGCGCTTTCCCGAGAACGCCAATCCCTTCGACGACGACGTGGATGCGGTCGAGACCGGCCTGGTGAAGAACGGCCGGTCGGCCTGGGTGCGCCGCTTCCGCCAGGAGTACGACGCCGCGCTGCTGTACCACGACTTCGTGGTGTCCGAGCTTTTGCAGCAGACGCGCAGCGCGGGCAAGCCGCATGACTACCGCGCCTGGATCTACCTGTCGGACCACGGCCAGGAAGTGGGGCATGGCAGCGACCGTGCGGGCCACAGCCCTTCGACCGCTTCGGGCTACCGCATTCCGGCGGTGATCTGGCGCAACCGGCAGCCGCTGCCGGACGGCGCCGCGCAGCAGCAGCCCTTTCGCGCCGACTGGGCGGCCTGGACGCTGATGGACCTGCTCAAGATCCAGTGGCGCGGCCAAGTGCCCGAGCGCAACGTGCTGGACCCGGCCTACCGCTGGCAGGCCCCGAAGATCCCGGTGGCCGTCGAGTCGTTCTCGCGCTGACGAAAAGGCCGCCGGGGCTGCCCGCTCAGTGCGCTGGAACCAGGAAGTCCTGGCTGATGCGCCCGCCGAGCTCGTTCACCCGGTCGAGGAACTGCGTGAGGTAGGCATGCAGGCCGGTCGCAAGGATTTCATCGACGCGCGCGTACTGCAGGTCGGCCAGCAGCTTGCCGGCGCGGCGCTGGGTTTCGGCGCTCTGCTCGTTCTGCACCTTGGCGAGGTTGTTCACCACTTCGACCAGGCTCGCATGCAGCGAGCGCGGCATGTCGGCGCGAAGAATGAGCAGCTCGGCCACGCGCTCGGGCTTGATCACGTCGCGGTACACCTTGCGGTACACCTCGAAGGCCGAGACGCTGCGCAGGATCGCGCTCCAGTGATAGAAGTCGTACTCCTGGTCTTCTTCCGTGGCGGTGCCGAAGAACTCGCTGTTGAGTGCGTGGAACTTCACGTCCACCAGCCGCGCGGTGTTGTCGGCGCGCTCCAGAAAGGTGCCAAGGCGCGAGAAGTAGAACGCCTCGTCCTGCAGCATGGTGCCGAGCGTGACGCCACGCGACAGGTGCGAGCGGAACTTGACCCATTCGAAGAACTGGGCCGGGTCGCGCTCGAAATCGCCGGCGCGCAGCATGCGGTTGACCTCGAGCCAGGTGGTGTTCTGGGTTTCCCAGGCTTCGGTGGTGAGTGCGCCGCGGACCGCCCGCGCGTTCTCGCGCGCGGCCTTGAGGCACGAAAGGATGGAAGACGGATTGCTCTCGTCCTTGACCATGAACTCCATCACGTCGTGCGGCGTGATCTGCTCGTACTTCTTGTTGTACGAGGGCAGCAGCTCGCTGATGGACAGCACGCCCTGCCAGCCGTACTTGGCCACTTCGGCCGACTGGGGCAGCAGCGAGGTCTGGTAGTTGACGTCGAGCATGCGGGCGGTGTTTTCCGCGCGCTCGGTGTAGCGGGACATCCAGTAGAGGTGATCGGCGGTGCGTGACAGCATCTTTTGTGCTCCTACGATTGGCTTTGCGACTGTGCCGCCTTGTTGGGCCTGGGCGCGCGGTCGGCTTCCAGGATCCAGGTGTCCTTGGTGCCGCCGCCCTGCGATGAATTGACCACCAGCGAGCCCTCCTTGAGCGCCACGCGCGTGAGGCCGCCGGGCACCATCTGCACCTCGCTGCCCGAAAGCACGAAGGGGCGCAGGTCGATGTGGCGCGGCGCAATGCCGGCATCGACGAAGGTCGGCGATGTCGACAGGCTCAGCGTGGGCTGCGCGATGTAGCCGTCGGGCTTGGCGATCACGGCCTTCTTGAAGTCCTCGATCTCGGCCTGCGTGGCGGCCGGGCCGATCAGCATGCCGTAGCCGCCGGCGCCGTGCACCTCCTTCACGACGAGGTCCTTCATGTTGTCGAGCGTGTACTGCAGCTCGTCCTTGTTGCGGCACATGTAGGTGGGCACGTTCTTCAGGATCGGCTTTTCGCCGAGGTAGAACTCGACCATCTTGGGCACGTAGGGGTAGATCGACTTGTCGTCGGCCACGCCGGTGCCCACGGCATTGCAGATGACGACGTTGCCTTCGCGGTAGGCGCGCATCAGGCCCGCGCAGCCGAGCGTGGAGGTGGGGCGGAAGACCTCCGGGTCGAGGAAGTCGTCGTCGACGCGGCGGTAGATCACGTCCACGCGCCGCGGCCCGCGCGTGGTGCGCATGTAGACGAAGTTGTCCTTCACGAACAGGTCCTGCCCCTCGACCAGTTCCACGCCCATCTGCTGGGCGAGGAAGGCGTGCTCGAAGTAGGCGCTGTTGTACATGCCGGGCGTGAGCACCACCACCGTGGGCTCGGCCGTGGCGGGCGGCGCGCTGGCGCGCAGCGTTTCGAGCAGCAGGTCGGGGTAGTGCGCCACGGGCGCGATGCGGTTCTGGTTGAACAGCTCGGGGAAGAGCCGCATCATCATCTTGCGGTTCTCCAGCATGTAGCTCACGCCGCTGGGCACGCGCAGGTTGTCCTCGAGCACGTAGTACTCGCCGTTGCCCTGGGCATCGGGGGCGCGCACGATGTCGATGCCCGAGATGTTGGAGTACACGTTGTGCGGCACGTTGACGCCCATCATCTCGGGGCGGAACTGCGCGTTGTTCAGGATCTGCTCGGCCGGAATGATGCCGGCCTTGATGATTTCCTGGTCGTGGTAGACGTCATGCAGGAAGCGGTTGAGCGCCGTCACGCGCTGCACCAGCCCCTTTTCCATGCTCTCCCACTCGTGGGCCGGAATGATGCGCGGCAGCAGGTCGAACGGTATGAGCCGCTCGGTGCCGGAACCGTCCTCGTCCTTGGCGCCGTACACCGCAAAGGTGATGCCGACCCGGCGGAAGATCATTTCCGCCTCTTCGCGCCGCGATCGCATCACCTCGCCGGGTTGCTTCGCAAGCCATTGGTCGTAGCGCTTGTAGTGCTGTCGGATTGCAGCCCCCGCATAGGGCAACTGCTCATACATCTCGTCGAATTTGTGCATGGAACGACCAATCTCCTTGAGCCATAGCTTAGCAAGTTCGAGGCCAGTGAAAGCCCTATGTTGAGGCGAAACACCGCGCCGCCGCCCGCTTTCACGGCAGGCGGTGGTGCCAATACCGGGCATTGCGCTCCCGTTCGCAGCCGACTTCGCCCGGTTCCCGGCTGCGCCACAGCACGGCGCCGCAACGCACGCTCTCGACCAGCTTCACGCCCTGCGCGGCATAGCGCTCGACCACTTCCGGGGCCGGATGGCCGAAACGGTTGCGGTAGCCCGCCTGGACCAGCGCGATGCGCGGGCGCACCGCTTCGAGGAACGCGGCGCTCGACGAGCTCTTGCTGCCGTGGTGCGGCGCGAGCAGCACGTCGGCGCGCAGGTCGGCCGTGCGCGACACCAGCGCCGCCTCCTGCAGGCGCTCGATGTCGCCGGCCAGCAGCACCGTGGCGCCGCCGTTGGCGATGCGCAGCACGCAAGAAATGGCATTGGGCTTGGTGAACGACAGGTAGTCGCCCCCCGCCGGGTGCAGGATCTCGAAATCCACGCCGTCCCAGCTCCAGCGCTGCCCCGCCTCGCAGCGCCGGGCCGGCCGCACCGACTGCAGCGGGTGCGCGGCTTCGATCGAGCTCGACAGCGCCGCCTGCGGCTGCATCGCGAGCACCGCGGGCGCGCCGCCGGTGTGGTCGCTGTCGCGGTGGCTCAGCACCAGCATGTCCAGCCGCTCGTCGAAGGCGCGCAGCAGCGGCACGAGCACGCGGTGGCCGGCGTCGCTCTCGAGGCTGTAGCGCGGACCGGCGTCGTACAGCAGGCTGTGCGTCGCGGTGCGCACGAGGATCGCGTTGCCCTGCCCGATGTCCGCAGCCAGCAGCTCGAACTGCCCCGCGGCCGGCCGGGGCGCGTGCCAGAGCAGCACCGGCAAGAGGAGCGGCAGGCCCAGCGTGCGCAGCGACCACGGCAGCCGCATCGCAAGCAGGACGCCGCCCGCCACGCCGCAGGCCGCCATCCACACGGGCGGCGCCGCCATCGAGAGCGTGGCATACGGCAGTGCGGCCAGCCACCGCAGCAGCAGGGCCAGCACCTGCACGGCCCAGGCGGCAAGCTCCCATCGCGGCGGCGCCACCGCCCCCAGCATCGCCAGCGGCGTGACCACCAGCGTGACCCAGGGGATCGCCACCGCGTTGGCCAGCAGGCCCACCACCGACACCTGCTGGAAAAGCAGCAGGCTGAGCGGCGTCAGCGCCAGCGTGATCACCCACTGCTCGCGGAAGAAGGCCAGCAGCCGGGCCGACCGGCCCGCCGCCTCCTCGGCCGGCCGCATGAAGCCGGTCGCGAACAGGATGCCCACCGCCACGAAGCTGAGCCAGAAACCGGCCTGCATCAGCGCCCACGGGTCGACCGCCACCACCACCGCCGCGATCAGCAGCCAGACATGGGGCCATGGCCAGCGCCGCCCCGTGAGCCGCAGCAGCGCCGCGGTCGCGAGCATCCACACCGTGCGCTGCGAAGGCACGCCCCAGCCGCTGAAAAGCGCATAGAGCCCGGCCAGCAGCACGCCGCCGGCCAGCGCGGCCTGCGGCGCGGGAACGCGCAGCATCAGCCGGCCGCTGCGCCGCCACAGCGCACCCACCGCATGCGCGGCAAGCCAGGCGAACATGGTGATGTGCAGCCCCGAGATCGACATCAGGTGGGCCACGCCGGTGGCGCGGAACACATCCCAGTCGCTGCGGTCGATGGCGCCCTGGTCGCCGGTCACGAGTGCGGCGATGACGCCGGCCTGCCGCGCGTCGGCCACGCGCTCGAACACCGCGTCGCGCACCGCCTCCCGCGCACGCTCGATCGGATGCAGCCATGTGGATTGCAGGTGTGCCGGCGCGGCATCGCGGGCGCCGGTTCGCACATAGCCGCTGGCATGCACGCCCTGCTCCCAGAGCCACAGTTCGCTGTCGAAGCCGTGCGGATTGAGATTGCCGTGCGGCGCCTTGAGCCGCACCGTGAGGCGCCAGCGCTCGCCCGCATGCAGCGCGGCCGCATCGCCGGGCGCGGCACGGCCTTCGGTCGCACGTCCCCAGAGAGAGCTGTCCTCGCGGTACCAGCCGAGCGCGATGCGCGCCGGAACGCGTGGCGCGGAGCCAAGGCGTTCATCGGCCCAGCGGGCCGATTCGACATCGAGCCTGAAGCGCGTGCCGCCCTCGTTGCGCTGGGGCATCTGCGCGACCACGCCCACCACCTGCAGGTCGCGGCCTTCGAGGGCCGGGTCGAGTGCGCCCTGCGCATAAGCCGCCGCGCGCCAGCCCGCGAGCCCGCCGGCGGCAAGCGCTCCGCAGGCCAGCGCAAGGGCCATCGCAAGCCCTGCCGGCATGCGCCACGCACGAAGCGGCCATCGCCATCGGCGCGACAGTGCCGCCAGCCCCGCAAGGCCCGCGAAGAGCAGCGCCGCATAGGCACCCGCGCTCCACAGCCGCGGCTGCTGCAGTTGCAAGGCCGCGCCGAGCAGCGATCCGCCCAGCGCAGCAAAGGCCCACGACGCCGCCGCGGCACGTGCCGGCCTCACCGGCCAACTCCAGAACACATGATGCAAACCCTCCCCATGCTCGCGCTCAGTGGCGCGTTAATTGCTTTGCTTCTGGGCTAGTATGCGTCTCACAAGAGACATCTTTTCGATGCAATCTCGCAGTACTGCACACAAAACGCATGTCCATTCACGCCGCACTCCACCACGTCACCCACTACAAATACGACCGCCTGGTGCAGTTGGGCCCGCAGGTCGTGCGCTTGCGCCCCGCGCCGCACTGCCGCAGCAACGTCATCTCGTATTCGCTGCAGGTCGAGCCGGCCGAGCACTTCGTCAACTGGATGCAGGACCCGTTCGCCAACTACCAGGCGCGGCTCGTGTTTCCCGAGAAGACGCGCGAGTTCAAGGTCACGGTCGACCTGGTCGTCGAGATGGCGGTCTACAACCCTTTCGACTTCTTCCTCGAGCCGCAGGCCGAGAACTTCCCGTTCAAGTACACCGCCTCGCAGGCCGAGGAACTCGCGCCCTATCTCGTCACCGAGGAACCCACGCCGCTCTTGTCGGCCTACCTCGACAAGATCGAGCGCAAGGAACAGCGCACCATCGACTTCCTGGTCGGCCTCAACCAGCAGGTGCAGCAGGACGTCAACTACCTGATCCGCATGGAGCCCGGCGTGCAGACGCCGGAAGAAACGCTCACCAGCGGCAGCGGCTCCTGCCGCGACTCGGGCTGGCTGCTGGTGCAGCTGCTGCGCCATTGCGGCCTGGCGGCGCGCTTCGTCTCGGGCTACCTGATCCAGCTCACGCCCGACGTCAAGGCGCTCGACGGCCCGAGCGGCACCACGGTCGACTTCACCGACCTGCACGCCTGGTGCGAGGTCTTCCTGCCCGGCGCGGGCTGGATCGGCCTGGATGCCACCTCGGGCCTCCTGGCCGGCGAAGGCCACATCCCGCTCGCCTGCACGCCCACGCCTTCGAGCGCCGCGCCCATCGAAGGGGGGGTGGACGAAGCCGAGGTCGACTTCGGCCATGAGATGAAGGTCACGCGCATCTACGAATCGCCGCGCGTGACCAAGCCCTACACCGAGGAGCAATGGGCCGAGGTGCTCGCGCTCGGCGACGCAGTCGATGCGCGGCTGAAAGCCGGCGACGTGCGCCTCACGATGGGCGGCGAGCCCACCTACGTGGCCACCAGCGACCGCGACGCGCCCGAGTGGAACACCGATGCGCTCGGCCCCACCAAGCGCGGCTATGCCACCGAGCTCGTGCACAAGCTGCGCGCCGAGTACGGCCAGGGCGGCTTCCTGCACTTCGGCCAGGGCAAGTGGTACCCGGGCGAGCAATTGCCGCGCTGGGCGCTGTCGATCTTCTGGCGCGCCGACGGCCAGACGCTCTGGCACGACCCCGAACTCTTCGCCGACGAGCGCGTGCCCACGCACTACACGAGCGAAGACGCGCGCCGCTTCACCACCGTGCTGGCGCACAAGCTCGGCATCACCGAGCGCTACGTCCAGCCCGGCTACGAAGACGTCTACTACTACCTCTGGCGCGAACGCCGCCTGCCGGTCAACGTCGACCCCTTCGAATCGAAGCTCGACGACGAGCTCGAGCGCGTCCGCCTGCGCCGCGTGTTCACGCAGAAGCTCGACGCGGTCATCGGCTACATGCTGCCGCTGGAACCCGCCAACGCCAATGCCGACGCGCCCGCGCTCGAAGGCCCGGGCTGGAAGACCGGCCCCTGGTTCCTGCGCGACGACCGGCTCTACCTGATCCCGGGCGATTCGCCGATGGGCTACCGCCTGCCGCTCGATTCGCAGCCCTGGGCCAGCAAGGGCGACTACCCCTACCTGGTCGAGCGCGACCCCACCGCGCCGCGCGCCGCGCTGCCGAGTTCGGCCGACTACCGCGCGCGCTATGCCGTGCCGGCCGGCGGCGCAGCGGGCGCCGACCTGGGCGCCGTGCCCTATGCCTTCGGTGCGCCGCCGGTGGTGCCTGCGGCCCTGCGCATGCAGGCGCCGGGCGAGACGGCCGCCGCAGGCACGGCCGCGAGCGGCGATGCCACCGCAGCCGACGACGCAGCAGCAGCCACCCGCTCTTCCGCCACGCCGTCCACGCGCCAGCCGGTGCGCGGCGAATCGGCCCACTGGGTCACGCGCACCGCGCTGTGCGTCGAAGTGCGCGATCCGCGCCGCGCCAATGGCCCCGCGGCCGAGAAAAAGGGCAGCGCCTCGGGCGTGCTTTACGTCTTCATGCCGCCGCTCGCGCGCCTGGAGGACTACCTGGACCTGGTCGCGGCCGTCGAAGCCACCGCGCAGCAGCTCGGCATGCGCATCGTGATGGAAGGCTATCCGCCGCCGCGCGATCCGCGTCTGAAGATGCTGGCCGTCACACCCGACCCGGGCGTGATCGAAGTCAACATCCATCCGGCCCACAACTGGAAGGAACTGGTCGCCCACACCGAGTTTCTCTACAACGCCGCGTTCGAGACCCGCCTCTCGGCCGAGAAGTTCATGACCGACGGGCGCCACACCGGCACCGGCGGCGGCAACCACTTCGTGATGGGCGGCGCCACGCCGGCCGACAGCCCGTTCCTGCGCCGGCCCGAGCTGCTCGCGAGCCTCTTGCTCTACTGGCACAACCACCCTTCGCTGAGCTACCTGTTCTCGGGCATGTTCATCGGCCCGACCAGCCAGGCGCCGCGCGTGGACGAGGCGCGCAACGACCAGGTCTACGAGCTCGAAATTGCGCTGAAGGAAATCGCGAAAAGCCGCGAGATCCACGGCCAGAACATGCCGGCCTGGCTGGTGGACCGCACGCTGCGCAACATCCTGATCGACGTGTCGGGCAACACCCACCGCAGCGAGTTCTGCATCGACAAGCTCTACTCGCCCGATTCGAGCACCGGCCGCCTCGGCCTGCTGGAGCTGCGCGCCTTCGAGATGCCGCCCCATGCGCGCATGAGCATTGCGCAGCAGCTGCTCATCCGCGCGCTGGTGGCGCGCTTCTGGGACGAGCCGTACAAGGCGCCCGTCACCCGCTGGGGCACCGAGCTGCACGACCGCTTCCTGCTGCCGACCTTCGTCAAGATGGATTTCGACGACGTGATCAGCGAGATGCGCCAGGCCGGCTTCGCCTTCGATGCCGACTGGTTCGCGCCGCACCTGGAGTTCCGCTTTCCGCTGGTGGGCCAGGTGCAGGCGATGGGCGTGGAGCTGTCGCTGCGCAATGCGCTGGAGCCGTGGCACGTGATGGGCGAGGAAGGCTCGGCCGGCGGCACGGTGCGCTACGTCGATTCGTCGCTCGAGCGCATCGAGGTGCGCGTGACCGGCCTGAACGAAAGCCGCCACGTCATCACCGTCAACGGCAAGATGCTGCCGCTGCAGCCCACGGGCACGGTCGGCGAATTCGTGGCGGGCGTGCGCTACAAGGCCTGGAACCCGCCTTCGGCGCTGCATCCGAGCATCGGCGCGCATGCGCCGCTGACCTTCGACATCGTCGACACCTGGATGAAGCGCTCGCTGGGCGGCTGCCAGTACTTCGTGGCCCACCCGGGCGGGCGCAACTACGACACCTTCCCGGTCAATGCCTACGAGGCGGAAAGCCGGCGCATGTCGCGCTTCACGCAGATGGGCCACACGCCGGGGCTGATGCGCACGCCGCCGGCCACCATCGAGCTCGCGGGCAGCCGCGAATTCCCGTTCACGCTCGATTTGCGGCGCTGACAGGGGTTTGAAAAGCCCGCAAGAGGACATTCAGCACATCGCCCGTCATCCGGCCGGTGACGGCAATGTGACAATCCACCTCCTGTGGAACCCCTGAACGAATCCCTGTTCGATGCCCAGGCGCTGGAATTTCCAGCCGCCCTGGCGTCGGCGCTCGCGCCGGCCGCCCTGCCCGGCCACTTCGACGAACTGCGCGGGCAGGCCACGCCCGCGGTGCCCGCGCGGCCGGCCGCGGGGGCAGCGCCATTGGCGCCGATGCCGCCCATGCTCTACGACGCTGCGGCGCAGCCGCCGGGTCCGTCGCAGGCTCAATCACAGACACAAACTCAAACCCAGGTCCTTCAGCCCGCCCCCGGCGACACCCCGCCCCTCACGCCCGCCTGGAACGCCTTCTTCGAGCAGCTCGGCCCGGGCGGATTCAACGACCTGCCACGGCGCGCGGTCAGCCTCGAGCGGCAGATCCGGGACAACGGCGTCACCTACAACGTCTATGCCGACGCCGACGGTCCGCAGCGGCCCTGGTCGCTCGACCTGTTCCCGCTGATCGTCTCGCCCGAGAGCTGGGCCCAGATCGAGACCGGCGTGCTGCAGCGCACGCGCGTGCTCGACCGCGTCATGGCCGATGTCTACGGCCCGCAGCAGCTGCTGGCCGAAGGCCTGCTGCCGGCGGCGCTGGTGCACGGCCATCCCGGCTACCTGCGCGCGATGCATGGCGTGAAGCCGCCGGGCGACACATGGCTGCACATCGCGGCCTTCGACCTCGCCCGCGGGCCCGACGGCAACTGGTGGGTGGTGTCGCAGCGCACCCAGGCGCCCTCGGGCCTGGGCTACCTGCTCGAGAACCGGCTGGCCATCACGCGCCAGTTTCCGCAGGCGTTCGAGGCCCTGCAGGTGCAGCGCCTGGCCGCCACCTACAGCGCCATGATGGACGGCCTGCAGCGCATGTGCCCGGCCGGCGTGCCGCCGCACATCGCGCTGCTGACGCCCGGCCCCTACAACGAGACCTACTTCGAGCATGCGTACCTCGCGCGCTACCTGGGCCTGACGCTGGTCGAGGGCAGCGACCTCACGGTGCGCGACCAGCGCCTCTACCTCAAGACCCTGCAGGGGCTGCGGCCGGTGCACGGCCTCATCAAGCGGCTGGACGACCAGTTCCTCGACCCGCTCGAGCTGCGCCCCGATTCCACGCTGGGCGTGCCGGGCCTGCTGCAGGCGATTCGCGCCGGCAACGTGCTGGTGGCCAACATGCCGGGCTCGGCCTTCCTCGAGTCGCCCGCGCTGCTGGGCTTCCTGCCCGGGCTCGCGCGCCGCCTCATCGGCGAAAAGCTCAAGCTGCCGGCGCTGCCGACCTGGTGGTGCGGCGAGCGCGCTGCGCTCGAGGCGGTGCTGCCGCAGCTGGGCGATTGCGCCATCAAGCCCACCTATCCCGGGTCGGACGGGCAGACCAGCTTCGACGCGGTGCTCGGCAGCAAGCTCAGCCGGCGCGAGCTCGACGAATGGGCCGGCCGCATCGTGCGCGAGGGCGAGGCCCACACGGTCCAGAGCTACCTGCCGCTGTCGCAGATGCCCACCTGGGCCAACGACATGGGCCCCGGCCACATCGCGCCGCGCGCCATGCTGCTGCGCGTCTTCGCGGTGAGCGATGGGCCGCAGTCCTGGCGCGTGCTGCCGGGCGGGCTGGCGCGGCTGGCGGGCCGCGATGCGCAGATCGCCTCCATGCAGCGCGGCGGCAGCAGCGCCGACGTGTGGGTGCAGACGCACGGCGAGGTCGACCGCACCACGCTGCTGCAGCCGCATGCCACGCCGGCCTCGCTCGCGCGGCACCGCGCACCCGTGACCAGCCGCGCGGCCGAGAACATGTTCTGGCTCGGCCGCTACACCGAGCGCGCCGAAAACGCCGTGCGCCTCGCGCGCCTCACGCTCAACCTGCTGGGCAGCGAAGACCAGTCGTCGCGTCCGCTGCTCGACTGGCTGCACCGCATGGCGCTGCGCAATGCGCTGGTGCCGGCCGAGGCGCCGAGCGCGCCGCAGTCGCGCCGCGTGTTCGAACGCGCGCTGATTGCCGAGCTCGGCGACGTGGCGCGCGGCGGCAGCGTGGGCTTCAGCCTGCGCTGCATCCGGCAGGCCGCCGCCGCCGTGCGCGAACGGCTCTCGCAGGACACCTGGAACCAGATCGTGCGCGCCGAGGCCGACTTCCTGCGGCGCGCGGCCGAGCAGGCCGGCGAAGGCAGCTTTGCCACCGGCGCCGCGCTGCGCGCGCTCGAATCCGCCAGCACCGCGCTCGCCGCCATGACCGGCGCGCAGACCGACCGCATGACGCGCGACGACGCCTGGCGCCTGCTGTCGATCGGCCGCCACATCGAGCGGCTGGGCTTTCTTGCGAGCGCGCTGGAGGCCGGTTTCGAGAACGGCGCCGTGCACGAAGTGAGCGGCTTCGAAGCCATGGTGGCGCTGTTCGACAGCACCATCACCTTCCACGCCCGCTACCAGCAGCGGCGCGACGTGGCCACGCTGGTCGACCTGCTGGTGCTCGATGCCGAGAACCCGCGCTCGCTGGCGTGGGTCACGCAGACGCTGCGCGGACGCATCGCGCGCCTGGCCGGCAGCGCGCCCGGCAAGCTCACCGCGCTGTCGTACGAGCTGCCCGACCCCGCCGCCTGGACGCTCGAGCATCTCTGCGCGGCCGGCGCCGAGGCCGACTACCCGGCGCTGGTGCAGCTTCTGGCCAGTTGCGAGACGGCGGCCTACCATGTGTCCGACGCCATCGGCACGCGCTATTTCACGCTCACCTCGGAATCGCTGCGCTCGGTCGGCGCCTGAGGCGGGACGGCCCGCGCCGCTTCGCACTGCAACCCCACAGGACCCCCATGCTCCTTCACGTCACGCACGAAACCCGCTACGAGTATTCGCCCGCGGTCGAAACGGCGCAGCACCTGGCCCACCTGAAGCCGCTGGCCACCGCCTCGCAGCGGCTCGTGAGCCACAAGCTCGCGATCGAGCCGCCGCCCGCGCAGCGCAGCGAAGTGCCCGACGTCTACGGCAACACGCGCGCCTTCTTCGCGCTCGAGGCCACGCACGACAGCCTCGTCGTCACGGCCGAAAGCGTGGTCGAGACCGGGGCGCCGCAGCTCGCGCCCGGTATTGCGCGCGAGCTGCCCTGGGAGGCCGTGCGCGAACGCTTCCGCTACCGCAAGGACGCCACCTTCGACCCGGCCTCGGAGTTCGTGTTTCCATCGCCCTACGTGCCGCGCCACGACGACTTCGCGGCCTATGCGCGCGCGAGCTTCGCACCCGAGCGGCCCACCTTCGACGTGGCCATGGACCTCACCGAGCGCATGTACCGCGACTTCGCCTACGACGCCGACAGCACCGAGATCAACACGCCCGCCGCCGAGGCGCTGGCGCAGCGCAAGGGCGTGTGCCAGGACTTCGCCCACATCATGATCGCGTGCTTTCGCGTCATGGGCCTGCCGGCGCGCTACGTGAGCGGCTACCTGCTCACGCAGCCGCCGCCGGGCCAGCCGCGGCTGGTGGGCGCCGATGCCTCGCACGCGTGGGTGTCGGTCTACCTGCCGGGCGAAGGCGACGGTCCTGAAAGCACCGGCGGCTGGGCCGATTTCGACCCCACCAACGGGCGCCAACCCGGCGAAGACTACGTCGCGCTCGCCATCGGCCGCGACTACTCCGACGTCTCGCCGATGCGCGGCGTGCTGCACGGCGGCGCGCGCCACACGCTCAAGGTGGGCGTGACGGTGCGTCCCATCGAGGAGCTGCGCGCGCAGGCCGAAGAGGCAGCGCAGTCACAATCACAGACTCCATCGCAACCCACTGAAAAGGATCTTCAATGAGCGTTTACGACAAGCTTTCCAGCCTCGGCATCACCCTGCCCCCCGTCGCTGCCCCCGCCGCGGCCTACGTGCCCTTCGTGCGCACCGGCAACCTCGTTTTTCTCTCGGGCCACATCGCCAAAAAAGACGGCAAGGTCTGGGCCGGCCAGCTCGGCGCGAACATCGGCACCGAAGAAGGCAAGCAGGCCGCGCGCGCCATTGCCATCGACCTGCTCGGCACGCTGCATGCGGCCGTGGGCGACCTGAACAAGGTCACGCGCATCGTCAAGGTCATGAGCCTGGTCAACTCCGTGGGCACGTTCACCGAACAGCACCTCGTGACCAATGGCGCGAGCGAATTCTTCGCCGAAGTGTTCGGCCCCGAGAAGGGCGCGCATGCGCGCAGCGCGTTCGGCGTGGCGCAGGTGCCGATGGGCGCCTGCGTCGAGATCGAGCTGATCGCAGAAGTCGGCTGATCTTCTTTCGTTGCCTCGCACCGCCTCAGGGCGTGACCGCGAGCTTCGAACAAAGCAGCCGCATCGCGGCGCCGATCGGCGCGATCACCGGCACCTTGAACCGCGGCGTCAGCGCGAGCGCCGCCTGCCCGAGCGGGCCGCCGCCGATGATCACGGCCTCGGCACCATCGTCGGCAATGCAGCGCTGAACGGCCTGCGCCAACGCCTCTTCTAGCGCGCGCGCATCGGCCACGAGCGCGCGCGGATCGCCCTGCGTGAGGCGGATGCCGCTGAACTGCGCGCGCAGCCCGAGCGCGGCGGCGCGCGCCTCGATGGGCGCCGCGAGATCGGGCGTGATGGTGGCGATGCCGAAGCGCCGGCCGCCCTCGCCCGCCGCGAGCATCGACGCCTCGGCGATGCCGACCACGGGCACGCACGCGTCGCGCCGCACCAGTTCCACGCCAGGATCGCCGAAGGCGCTGACGATCACGCCGTCCCAGCGCTCGCCCGCCGCCGTGCGCCACACCTTGAGCACCTCGGCCGCGGCTGCGTCCAGCTCGCGTTCGTTGACGATCATCGGCGGGCCCTGGGTCGCCGTGCGGCCCGTCACGCGGCAGCCTGCGGGGGCTTCGGCCGATGCGATCCCGACCATCAT
Organism: Variovorax paradoxus NBRC 15149; assembly: GCF_001591365.1. Classification (GTDB taxonomy): domain Bacteria; phylum Pseudomonadota; class Gammaproteobacteria; order Burkholderiales; family Burkholderiaceae_C; genus Variovorax; species Variovorax paradoxus. The sequence continues at coordinate 123,967 of NZ_BCUT01000007.1, read as the reverse complement.
GTCGGTGGTCGCGACGGACGCGTTGGGGTTGATGAGCAGGATGTCTGGCATGCGGAAGGACGCTTTCTTCTTTGGGAGATCGGTTGTTGCGCGGCTCAGTTCGAACGCGCCAGCGACGCTGCCGGCGTCCCGTCGCCAGGCTCGGCCTCGCCGGCCAGCGGCAGCGCATCGGGCGACTGGCCATAGGTCTCGGGCACGCACTGCACGCTGGCAACGAACACCGCGTACATCGCGGCGGCCAGGCCGAACACGCCCACCAGCCCGAAGGCGTCGAACAGCCGGCCCGCCACCAGCGGCATCAGCGCGCCCGCGGCGGTGCCCGTGGCCAGGATGAAAGCGGTGCCGAAGGCGCGCACGCGCGTCGGATACAGCTCGGGGGCGAAGATCCAGATGGTGGTGTTGAGCAGCAGCACGAAGAACTGGAACACCGCGCCCGCGACCAGGATCACGGCGATGCTCTTCGCCACGAAGCCGATGGCCAGCGCCGCGAGGCAGGCGCACACGGCGCCGGCCGTCAGCACCCGCTTGCGCGGAAAGTGAAAGCCCAGCAGCGAGGCCGCAATGGCGCCCAGCAGGCTGCCGCCCTGCATCACCATCGTGAACATCAGGCTCTTGGACATGCTGTAGCCCAGCGTCACGAGGATGGTCGGCATCAGCGTGAGCACCGATATCTGCGCGCCGTAGGTCATCCATATCGTGATGCACAGCGCAGCGGTGCGCCGCGCCAGCGCGCCGCGGAATATTTCGGTCACGCGCACCTTCGGCCGTGCGGCCTGCGCGCCCGTGCGGTCGTCGGTGATGTATTCACGCTCGGCCGCCAGCTTGCCCGACAGCCGCCCCGAGGCCAGCCGCGAGAGCACCGCGTTCGTCTCCCTGACGCGGCCCTGCGACAGCAGGAAGCGCGGCGTCTCGGGGATGAAGCGGCGATAGAACGCGCCAAGCAGAGCCGGCACCATGAGGCAGGCGAACAGCCAGCGCCAGGCGTTGTCGCCCGGGAACATCCAGAACACCAGCAGGCCAAAAGCCGGCGCAAGAAAGTTGCCGAGCCCGCCGGCGCCCACGTTCACCAGCCCCACGGCCGTGCCGCGGAACTTGGTCGAGCAGAACTCGGCCAGCATGGTCACGGCAATGGCGATCTCGCCGCCCAGCCCGAAGCCCACCACCGCGCGGCCCAGCGCCATCACCGTGAAGTTCGGTGCCATCGCGCAGATGCCCGCACCGAGCGTGAACAGCAGCAGGTCGATCGACAGCATCACGCGGCGCCCGTAGCGGTCGGCAATGAAGCCCGAGACGATGCGCCCGGTGGCTGCGCAGGCGAAGGTGACGGTGTTCAGGAAACCGATGTCTGATGCACTCAGCCCCCACTGCTCGCGCAGCATGGGGCCGACGATGCCCACCGCGTTCTGCTCGAAGGCATCGAACAGGCAGCCGATGAGGATCAGGAAGATGATCGTGTGGTGCGAACGCGTGACGCCGATGGTGTCGAGCGCGCGATCGAGCTCGGCGACTCGGGGCGAGTCGGGCCCGGAGGAGAGTGCAGGTCCAGCCATGGAAAACCCCTTGAGAAAGGATTGAAGTGCTCGTTTGCGCGTCGCAGCCCGGTGTCGCGGAACGCATGGTAGGCGGCAACGCACCTGAATGGCATATGGATTTCACCTACTTGGTGCAATTGAAATCCAAATTTCATCCAGTCACAAGCCTGCGCAAGCTTCGTGCCCGTTTTTTTCGGCTTCGACAGCCGGGTGCCAGCTCAGCCCCTCAGAGCTCGCCGTTTTCCTCGTGCCCCAGCTCGATCGCCGCCAGCCGCTTGCGGCCGGCCGAACCGGCGGCCTCGACCACCATCGTGGCGATCAGGTCGCACACGCCCATCACGGCCGCGTGGTTGTCCAGCAGCCCCGGGCCGCGGCAGTCGCATTGCAGCGACCAGGTGGCATCCGCGAAATCAGGCGAGGCGCGGTCGCTGATGTAGACGATCTTTGCGCCGGCGCGGTGCGCGGCCGCCAGCAGGGTGTCGAGCTGGCGGGTCTGCCGGCGCAGGCCGAACACGATCACGCAGTCGCGCTCGCCCAGCCCCGCCAGGTGCTCGGCCAGCGTTTCGCCCGGTCCCGGGATGGCCGTGACGCGCGGCACCACCTGGATGATCTGCCAGCGCAGGTACAGCGCGAACGCATGGCTGCTGCGCGTGCCGAAGATCAGCACCTGCCCCGCGCCGATGATCGCCTTCACGATCTCGGCCATCTGCCGGTCGTCCAGGCGCTCGAAGGTGTTCGCGAGGTTGGCCTGCGACTGCTGGAAGTGCGTGGCCACGAGATGGCCGCGCTTGGAGGCTTCGGTGGCGTTCTGGAACAGCGGGGAGCCGGTCTGCTTTTCTTCCCGCACGTGGCGCCGCGCCTCTTCATAGTTCTCGTAGCCGATGCGCCGGATGAAGCGGCTCACCGTGGAAGGCGACACGCCCGCGAGTTCCGCGAGTTCATTGCCCGCATAGCTGGCCAGTTCGCCGGGAAACTCCAGGACGAAATCGGCAAGCTGGCGTTCGGTTGCGGGCAACTGGTCGAGCTGGCTGCGAACGCGGCGGACGAAGGAATCGGCGGACATGTGTGGGCGGTGGGAAACAGCGCACGATGATGCCATGCCGCCTCGCGGCGCTACGGCTGTGCCTGCGACGAGCCCCGCACCACCAGCTGCCCCGGCAGCAGCAGCTGGCGCGGTGCGGCATCGAGCCCGCGCAGCCGCTCGATCAGGCAGGTGGCGGCCGTGCGGCCGATGGCGTCGGTCGGCTGCGCCACGGTGCTCAGGCCGGGGCCGATCAGCGAGGCCCATTCGGGATCGTCGAAGCCGACGAAGCCCAGGTCCTGCCCGAACTGCCAGCCCAGCCGCGCCATCGACTGCGCGATGCGCAGCGTGACCACCGCATTGCCCGCGACCACGGCCGCGCGGCGCCCCCGTTTGGCGCGCTGGCGCAGCGCGCGCAATGCCTCGTCGAGCGCAGCGCCGTCGCCCTCCACGCTTTCGAACACCTCGCCCGCCACGCGCGGCTCGTGCGCGGCCACGCAGGCACCGAAGGCGGCCGTGCGCTCGCGCCGCGAGCTCACGCCCTTCTGCGGCTCCGTCACGTAGAGCAGTTCGCGGTAGCCGCCCTCGACCAGGTGGCCGCAGGTGTCGCGCATGGCCGAATGGTTGTCGAGCGCGACGAAGTCGGTGTGCATGCCGGTGTGGCGGCGGTCCACCAGCACCGCGGGCTTGCCGTGCAGCGTGACCGCGTCGACCACGTTGCTGCCGCGGCCCAGGGTGTTGAGGATGAAGCCGTCGACCTGGTAGCCCGCGAGCGCATCGATGGCCTCGCGCTCGCGTTCGCTCTCGTTGCCCAGGTTGAACAGCATCACCAGGTAGCCGGCATCCTGGCAGGCCTTCTCGGCACCGCGCAGCACGGCCACCGAATAGGGGTTGGTGATGTCGGCCACGATCAGGCCGATGAGGCGCGAGCGCCCATGGCTCAGCGCCTGCGCCATCGGGCTCGGCGTGTAGGCCAGCTTGGCGATGGCCGCTTCCACGCGCGCCGCGATGTCGCGGCTCAGCAGGCGCTCGCGGTGGTTGAGAAAGCGCGAGACCGTGGCCTTGGAAACACCGGCCGCCTCGGCGACGTCGGCGATGGTGGCGCGGCCGCTGGGGTTCATGGATTGGCTCCTTCCCCTTCCGGGGGAAGGTTGGGATGGGGGCAGGCAGGGCGCTCGATGGATGCGCCGCGGGCCCCCACCCCGGCCCTCCCCCGGAAGGGGAGGGAGAAAATCCTCGGGGAGATCACGCCGCCGCCGTGTCGTATGGCGCCGTCGGCTTCTCGCCCGCCAGCACCTGCAGCAGGTTGGTCGTCGCAAGCTCCGCCATGGCGTGCCGCGTTTCGTGCGTGGCCGATCCGATGTGCGGCAGCGGCGTCACGCGCGGATGGGTGCGCAATGGCGAATCGGCGGGCAGCGGCTCCTTCGCGAACACGTCGAGCCCGGCCGCGCGCAGCGTGCCGTGGTCGAGCGCGTGCAGCAGCGCTTCTTCGTTGACCGTGGCGCCGCGGCCGCCGTTGATGAAGGCCGCACCGGGCTTCATGCGCGCGAAGAAGGCGGCGTCGATCATGCCGCGCGTGGCGTCGGTCAGCGGCAGCATCGCCAGCACGATGTCCGAACGCGCGAGCAGATCGTCGAGCGGCGTGTGCGTGGCGCGGCCCTGCAGCTCGGGCGCCTGCGCGGCCAGGTCGACCGGGCGGCGCGCGTGGTAGAGCACCGGCATGCCAAAGCCCAGCGCGGCGCGCCGAGCCACGGCCTGGCCGATGCGGCCAAAGCCGAGGATGCCGAGCGTCTTGCCGTGCACGTCGGTGCCGAAAAGTTCTTCGCCGATGTTCTTGGTCCAGCGGCCTTCGCGCACGAGGTTCGAGAGCTCGACGACGCGGCGCTGCGTGGCCATCAAAATCGCGAACACCGTGTCGGCCACGGTCTCGGTCAGCACGTCGGGCGTGTGGCACAGCACGATGCCGCGCTTGTGCAGTTCCGCCAACGGGTAGTTGTCGACGCCGACCGATATGCTCGAAATCACCTGGAGCTGCGGCGCCGCGTCGAGCAGCGCCGCATCGACCGTGTGGCTCGCGCCGATCAGTCCATGTGCGCCGGGCAGCGCGGCGGCAAAGGCCTCGGGCTCCTTGCGCGGATCGGCCACGGTCACATGGTGCGCAGCCTGCAGGCGTGCCAGCTGGTCTTCAGGCAGGGGCCGGAAGACCAGCACGTTCTTTTTTGTCGTCGTCATGGTCAGAGTCCTGCTTCTTCGAGTTGCGCGCGCGTCGGCAGGCCTTCGGTGTCGCCCAGCACCTGCACCGCGCGCGCGCCGATCCAGGCGCCGCGGCGCACGGCCTCGGGCACGCTCCTGCCTTCGAGCAATGCGCTCACCACGCCGGCTGCGAAGCCGTCGCCCGCGCCCACGGTGTCGATCACTTCCTTCACCGGAAAGCCGTCGACATGCCCGGTGCCCGCCACGTCGCTGTCGTAGTAGGCGCCCGCTGCACCGAGCTTGACGACCACGAGCTTCGCGCCGCGCTGGCGGTAGAACTTCGCCACGTCTTCGGGCTTGTCATGGCCGGTCAGCAGCAGGCCTTCCTCGATGCCCGGCAGCACCCAGTCGGCGCGCGAGGCGAGTTCGTTGATCCAGTGGCGCATGGTCTCGGTCGACGGCCACAGCGTGGGCCGCAGGTTGGTGTCGAACGAGATCGTGCGGCCGGCCGCGCGCATCACGTCCATGGACTTGAGCGCAGCCTGCAGGCTCGTGTCGGAGATGGCCGCGAACACGCCCGTGGCATGCAGGTGGCGCGCCGAGCGCAGCCAGGCCTCATCGATGTCGGCCGGGCCCATCTGGCTCGCGGCCGAGCCCTTGCGGTGGTATTCGACCGGCGGATCGCTGCCGTCGGTGACGCGGCCCTTGAACTGGAAGCCGGTGCGCTGCGCCGGATCGCAGATGACGTGCGAGCAGTCGATGCCCTCGGCCTTCATCGCCGCGATCAGGTAGCGCCCCATCGAATCGGTGCCCAGGCGGCTGGCCCAGCCCACCTTGAGCCCCAGGCGCGAGAGGCCGATGGCCACGTTGGTCTCGGCGCCAGCGGTGCGCTTGTGGAACGCCTGCGCGTCCTCCAGCGGGCCCGGCCGGTCGGCCACGAGCAGCAGCATGGCTTCGCCGAACAGGGCAACGTCGAAAGCGGTGGGTTCTGTCATGTGTGTCTCCCTAGCCTCGCGCGGCGCGGATGAAGTCGACCTGCGCGCGCACGACGGCCGGCAGGTCGTCGCCGGCCAGAGGATATTCGATGGCGTGCGGCACATCGGCAGGCAGCGCGCGCAGCACCGCGCGCCACGGCGCGGCGGAGTCGGCCAGCGGCACCGCCACCCACTTGTGCGGCAGCCGCTGCGCGCCCTTGCAGTGCACGTAGCGCACGCGGCGGCCCAGCGCCTGCGCGGCCTGCAGCGGGCACTCGCCGAGCCAGTGCCAGTTGCCCATGTCGAAGGTCATGCCGAGCTCGACGCCGGCGTGGTCGGCCGCATCGAAGAAGGCCTGCAGCGCGGGCAGCGTGCCGGCGCGCACGGTCTGGTCGTTCTCGATCAGCAGTTCGACACGGGTTTCCGCAAGCTGCACCTTCAGGCCCCAGAGCGAGCCGTGCGAAGACGCGCGAAAGTCGCCGATCGACATCTTGAGCCGCCGGGCGCCGAGCCTGGTTGCGGCCGCGATGCCGCGTGCCAGCGCGGCGCTGTCGAGCCAGCCGCCTTCGGCCCAGAGCCCCTCGGGGCTCGAATACACCGCGGCCAGGCCGGCCAGCGAAGGCAGCTCCGCGTCGGCGTTGCGCAGCATCTCGCCGCGCACCTCGACCGAATCGGCACCGGCCTCCAACGCCATCTGCGCGCACCAGAGCTGGCCATGCCTGCCCACCTCGGCCGCACCGAAGGACGACAGAGAAACAAGTACCTGGAAGGACATCAGTGGGCCTGGTGCGAACTCAGGATCTGGCCGAGGAACTGGCGCGTGCGCTCGTCCTTCGGGTTGCCGAAGAACTCCTGCGGCGGCGCCTGCTCGACGATCTTTCCGTCGGCCATGAAGATCACGCGGTCGGCCACGCTGCGGGCAAAGCCCATCTCGTGCGTCACGCACAGCATGGTCATGCCGTCTTCGGCCAGGCCGATCATGGTGTCGAGCACTTCCTTGACCATCTCGGGGTCGAGCGCCGAGGTGGGCTCGTCGAACAGCATGATCTTGGGCGACATGCACAGCGCCCGCGCAATCGCCACGCGCTGCTGCTGGCCGCCCGAGAGCTGGCTGGGGTACTTGCTTGCCTGCTCGGGAATGCGCACGCGCGTGAGGTACTTCATGGCCACCTCTTCGGCCTGCGCCTTTGTCATGCCGCGCGAGCGCATCGGCGCGAGCGTGCAGTTCTCCAGGATGGTGAGGTGCGGAAACAGGTTGAACTGCTGGAACACCATGCCCACTTCGGCACGCACCGCGTCCACGTTCTTGCCTCCGGCGGTGAGGTCGATGCCATCGACCACGATGCGGCCCTTCTGCACCGTCTCGAGCCGGTTGATGCAGCGGATGAGCGTGGACTTGCCCGAGCCCGAGGGCCCGCAGATCACGATGCGCTCGCCCTGGCGCACCGACAGGTCGATGCCGGTCAACACCTGGAATTCACCGTACCACTTGTTGACCGCTTCCATGCGGATGATCGATTCCGTCGTCATGCCAGGATTCCCTTCAAGCGCTTTCGCTTATTGCATCTTGGGCAGGTCGGCCTGCAGCCACTTCTGGTAGAGCTTGTTGAGCTCGCCGTTGGCGGTGTTCTTGGCGACGAATTCGTTCACCGCCTTGGTCAGCTCTTCCTGGCCCGGACGCATCGCGATGCCCATCGACTGCTGCACCAGCGTGAACTTGTTCTCGTAGCTGCCGGCGGGCACGCGCTTGGCGATCTGCGCCGCCACCGTCACCGAGCAGCCGATCGCATCGACCTGGCCCGAGATCAGCGCCTGCATGGCCGAGGCGTCGTCGTCGAAGCGGCGGATCTCGGTGCCTTCGGGCGCGGCCTTGGTCACGGCCACGTCTTGCGTGGACGCACGGGCCACGCCAACGCGCAGGCCCTTCAGGTCGCCGGCCGCCTTGATGGGCGCCTTGGTCGCGCCGTACAGCACGATGGTCGCGGCCGCGTAGGGCTGCGAGAACTGCACCTGCTTGGCGCGCTCGGGCGTGATGGCCAGCGACGCGACCAGCAGGTCGACCTTGTTGGTCAGCAGGAAGGGAATGCGGTTCGGGCCGGTCACCGGCACGATGTTGGCCTTGACGCCCCAGTCCTTGGCCAGCAGCCTGGCGACGTCGGCGTCGTAGCCGTCGGGCTGGTTCTGCGCGTTGGTGGTGCCGTAGGGCGGAAAGTCGACCAGCATGCCGATGGTGATCTCGCCCTTCTTCTTGATGTCGGCCACGGACTGTGCCGAGGCGAAGGGTGCGAACACGGTGAGCGCGGCGCCCAATCCCAGGGATGCAAGTGCTGCCAGCGCTGCGCGGCGGGTGGTGGTACGGGTCATGGAAAGTGTCTCCTGGATAAAGAAGGAAGCAATGTGAAAGGGAAAAGGAATCAGCGGGCCAGCGCCCGCGCGCGCCTGCGCTCCATGCGGGCTGCGAGCAGCGACAACGGCCAGCAGATCGCGAAGTAGATGGCGGCCACCACCGAGAACACGACCAGCGGCTGGAAGGTGGCGTTGTTGACGACCTGCCCGGCGCGCGTGACCTCGACGAAGCCGATGATCGCGGCGAGCGACGTGCCCTTGATGATCTGCACCACGTAGCCCACCGTGGGCGCGAGCGCGATCTTCAGCGCCTGCGGCAGCACCACGTCGCGCATGCGCGCCGCGTACTTGAGGTTGAGCGCCTGCGCCGCCTCCCACTGGCCGCGCGGAATGGCCTCGATGCAGCCGCGCCAGATCTCGCCGAGGAAGGCGGCGCTGTTCAGGATGAGCGCAACGCCGGCCGCCACCCAGGGGTTGATGTCCAGCCCCAGCACCGGCGCGCCGAAGAACACCAGGAACAGCTGCAGCAGCAGCGGCGTGCCCTGGAAGATCTGGATGAAGGTGGTCGACACGCCGCGTGCCCACGGCGACTCCGACGTTCGCATCAGCGCAATGGCGAGCCCCAAGATCGCGCCGCCCACGAAGGCAATGGCCGACAGCGCGAGCGTCCACTTGGCCGCTTCGAGGATGAAAAGGAATTCGGGAAAGCCGAAGGTACGCATGGTTTTTTCCTGCTCCGCTCTGGGGCCTGCTACCGGCGGTCCGGGTAGTTGAGCGTGCGCTTGTAGATCAGCTTGAACATCGCCGAGAAGGCCAGCGCCAGCGCAAGGTAGATGGCGGCCACCACGATGTAGATCTCGAAGCTGCGGAAGGTCTGCGACTGCAGGTTGGCGGCCACCGAGGTCAGGTCGTCGGCCGAGATGACCGACACCACGGCCGAACTCAGCATCAGCAAAATGAACTGGCTCGTGAGCGCCGGGTAGATGGCCTTGAGCGCGGGCTTGATGATCACGAAGCGGAAGATCTCCCAGGGCTTGAGGTTGAGCGCCCTGCCCGCCTCGATCTGCCCCTTGGGAATCGACTCGATGCCCGCGCGGATGATTTCCGTGGCGTAGGCGCCCAGGTTCACCACCATGGCCACCAGCGCGGCCGTCTGTGGCGACCAGCGCAGCCCGATGGCCGGCAGCGCAAAGAAAAAGAAGAACAGCTGCACCAGGAACGGCGTGTTGCGGATCACCTCGATGTAGGCGTTGACGACAAAGCGCAGCCAACCGGGCCCCGAGGTCTTGCCCCAGGCGCAAAAAATCGCGACCACCAGGCCCAGCAGCGTGGCCACGAGCGAGAGCTGGATCGTGATCCAGGTGCCCTTGAGCAGCAGCGGCCAGGCAGCGAAGACGGCGTCGAATTGAAACTGGTAGTTCATGGGTGGGGCGAGCACGGCGTGGCCGTGCGCATGCCTCGAAAGCAATGCTTGCAGCTTATATGAAACCGGTTTCAGGCCAAGCCAGGGATTTCCCTAGGTCAGTGTTTTGACAGCCCTTCTGCCTACACTCGCGCGATGCTGAATACATCCGAGGCCACCGCGTCCGCAGAGGTACTTGCACCTCCTGCCGTGCAGCATTTCAGGCAAGCCCTGCTCTGGCCGCTGCGGCTGGTGCCGGCGCCCGACGCCAAGCCCACGCACCACGGCCCCTGGCATGTGCTGCGCGAGATGGGCGAGGCCTCGCCCTGGCGCGAGGAGATCGACGAATACACCGGCGACAGCAGCCGCTTCCACGAGAGGCACTACAACGAGTTCGTGAGCTTCCTGCCGTATGTGCAGCGCTTTCTCTACGGCGAGGGCCGCTCGAAGAACAAGGACGGCGCGGACACCGGCAGCGACGGCGATTCGCCGATGCGCATCTTCCGCCGCCACGACATTGCGGCCGTGCGCGTGGTGGCACAAGCCGGCGACGCGCCGATCACGCTCGACGTGGTGCATTGCGACCTGTACTTCTTCTTCGACATCGACGTGGTGCTGCTCAACCTCGAGGTCGGCGCCAACCACCTGAGCCTTGCACAGGCGCAGGACCTGCTCTACCGCTTCGGCCGCGCCTATCCCGCGGGCTGGAACGCCGAGGGCGGCGCGCTGCATTGCATGGCCAGCGTCGAATGGCTGGCCGCCGACGGCCGCGTGCTCGCGCGCTCGGATGCGCAGCAGCGCGAAGCCTTTCTCTCGCACGTGGCCCAGCACCGCGCGCCGCGCATCTCGGCCCACTGGGCCTACCTGATGCAGCCGCTGGTGAGCGACCATTCCGACGAGCCCGGCGCGCTGCGCTACCGGCAGATCGAGTACTACCGCATGCCGCTGATGGCCTACCTTTCGCTCGACGATCCCAAGCGCCTCTCGCGCAACGACTTCATCCGGCTCGGCCTCGTCACCGGCGCGGCCGAGGCCGACGCGGCGCAGCATGCCCACCTGCCCTACGCGGAGCAGCACCTGGCCGACTTCGAGCACCGCTACTGCTACGACCGCTTCTGGGTCGATGCCGGCGCGGCGCCCAACACGCGCTACCTGTGCAACGGCCATGCGCTGATCGTGGTGGGCGATGCACGTTCTGAATTCTTCTGCTGCCGCGACCGCGGCGTGCTCGCGCAGTTCCGCCACCAGCACTTCCTGCTGTTCCTGATCGCGCATTTCCAGAAGGCGGCGCTGCTGATGTTCTCGGACCAGCTGGTCGAGGCGCTCAAGCGGCTCGACATCCACAGCACGCCGAGCGTGAAGCAGTTCAAGCGCGCGATCCGCTCGAGCTTCGAGCGCTTCCTGCGCTTCACGCACCGCTACTGGTTCCACGAGATCTCGGAGCAGGCGCAGGTGCGGGCGCTCTCCCATATGTGCACCGCGCACCTCGGGCTCGACCCGCTCTACGACGAGGTCAAGGCGCGCATCGCCGACATGAACACCTACCTGGACGCCGACAGCCTGCGCCGGCAGGCCAGCACCGTGGTGCGGCTCACGGTGGTCACGCTGTTCGGCCTGATCGGCACGGTGACCACGGGCTTCCTCGGCATGAACCTGCTGGCCGAGGCCGACGCGCCGCTGTGGCGCAAGGCGCTCTGGTTCGGCGTGGTGTTCGTCTTCACGACCTGGCTCACGATCTACACGATGGTGAAGTCGCAGCGGCTGTCGGACTTCATCGACGCGCTGTCGAACGACCGGCTGAGCTTCAAGGGCAAGCTGGCCGCGCTCGCGCGCGTGTGGCGGCGCGGAGCGGACTGAACGGTCAGAACACGATCTTCGCGCTGGGCACCGCGCGGATCGGCACGCCGAAGCTCGTGATGTCCGACAGCGTGGCGTTATGGTGGGCGCGGATGAAGTCGCCGGTGGCGTGCGGCTTGTCGTGCGAGGTGTGCGCGTCGGCCGCAAGCACGACCTCGTAGCCGAGCGCTGCGGCGCGGCGCGCGGTGGTGTCCACGCAGAACTCCGACGAGTAACCGCAGACCACCACGCACTGCACCGCATGCCCCGCGAGCCATGCCTGCAGCGGCGTGCGCAGGAACGAATCGGGCGTGGCCTTGCGGATCTTCGTGTCGTCCGGATCGACTTCCAGCGCGCTCGAAAGCTGCCAGCGCTCGGAATCGAATTCGAGGTCGACGGCGTTCTCGTGCTGGATGAAGGCCACCGGCACGCCCGCGGCACGGGCACGCGCGGTGAGATCGTTGATGCGCTGCGCGACCTCGGCGGCCTCGTGTGGCCGCGGCAAGTCGTCATAGAGGCCACGCTGCATGTCGATGACGAGAACGGCAGTTTTCATGGGGGAGGAGGAGAAGGCAGGACCCTGGACCGCCCCGAGTATGACGCCGGCGCCCGCCGGACGACGCGCTCCTCAACTCCAGGCGCTCACCTCCAGCCGCACCTTGCCGCTGATGCCGGGTGCCGCCGGCGCCGCGCCCAGGCTCGAAAGCGGCACGATGAACTGCAGCTTGCCGTCGGCCAGCTGCTTGGGGCTCATCGGCAGCGAGGCCTGCCCTGCGGTGTCGGTCTGCCAGCCGTACTTCACGTTCCAGTTCTGCGCCGGGTCGTCGGGCTGCGGCGGCGCGATCTCGATCACCAGCGTGTCGCGGAACAGCGAGCTGCCTTCGTAGTGGCCGTCGAGCCAGAACTTCTTGTTCACCTGGTAGTCGGGCACGCGCACGCCGAGCGTCATGGCATAGGCCAGCGTCGGCCGGTCCTGCTTCACGCGCGCCTTGTTGGCAAGGAACACGGTCGAGAGATAGATCGAGCGGCGCTCGGGCTTTTCGGGGTCGGTCAGTTCCTTGTGCGTGCGGCAGGCGGGCGAGTCTTCCTCGGCCACGCGCCGGCTCAGGTACCAGCGCTTGCCGCGCGGCGCGGCCAGCAGTTCGACCTGGTAGAGCGCGTCGACGTCGGCGTCCTTGGGCAGGTCCGGCGGCAGGGTTACGCCATCGACCTCGAACCAGAGATCGACGCGCACGTCGCCGAACAGGAAGCGCACGAGGTTCTGGTAGGCCTCCTCGGAATTGACGATGCCGAAGTAGCCCGAGTGCGAACGAAAGGCGTAGGCGGTGGCCACCGGCTTGCTGCGCCTGGCCTCGTCGATGGACCAGAGCGAGGCGTTCTCGATGCGCACCAGCCCGTCGCTGCCGTGGCCCGCGAACATGCGCGAGAGGCCCTTGGCGGCCTCGTAGTCGCCGCGGTTGGAGCCCACCATGCAGAAGAAGCGTTCGGGCGGAAACGCGGCGGCCGGCAGGTAGTCCATGCGGCCATCGACCGGCGCCGTGTCCATGAACTCCGACATCCGCTCGCGGTTGAAGGTGTTCATCTCGTTGGCCGTGAGCCAGGCCGGCACGTTGATGCCGCCCATGTCGATGCCGTTGTGCGGCGTGGCGTAGGTGAACACCTTGTCGACGCAGGCGCGCGCCGCCGCATCGCCGAGCGCCGGGTTCTGCAGGAAGGCCCGCACCACCAGCCCGCCCATCGAGTGCGCCACCAGGTAGCAGCGGAAGTCGGCCGGCGAGAAAGCGGCTCCTTCGCGCAGTGCCACCAGGTCGCGCACGCGGAGGATCAGCTTGCTCAAGCCCTGCGCGTAGATTTTCACGTCGCGCGACTTGCCGTCGCCCAGCAGCTCCGAGCCGCCGTCGTAGTAGCGGTAGATGACGATCGATGCGGCCGGAATGCCGTCCACGTCCTTGCCGGTTTCGTCGGGCGAAGGCTTCCAGTCGTTGTCGAGGATGTCGAGGCCGTTCTGGTAGACGCTCTGGTACTGGAAGTCGGCCAGGAGGCGCACCACGGGCGATTCGAAGACGAACTTCTGCGCCGGCGCATCCTTCTTCACGGTGGCACGGTAGACCGTGGAGCCCACGTTGAAGCCGCAGAACGGATCGGCCGCGGTGTCGTCGCGCTCGGCCTCGGTCATGGCGTAGCCGCGCACGTAGATGATGGGATAGCGGTTGCTGCTCATGGTGTGGTCGCCTCCTTGAAGCCCGCGGAACGTGGCGCGCTTCAGTGTGCCGCGCGATGCCGCGGGCGGCCATAGAACGCATGGCCTACGACGAGCGGCGCGGAAATATCCCTGTGCGCCGAATGTTTCTGCCGCTGAAACCATTGGCGGCGGCGCGGCGGCTAAGCTCGCGCCGCAAAACCGGACAACACCTCGCCATGATCTCCTTTCTGAAGCGCCGCCTTCGCGGCTACGGCACATCGCTCTTCGCGGCCAGCTGCGCGCTCGTCGCGGGCTGCGCCAGCAACAGCGGGTGCGAGGCGCGCTACGACGCATCGCCGCAGTTCAAGGGATGCAGCTTCCAGAACCCGCCGAACCCGGACGTGCTGCCTTCGGCCAGCGGATGGCGGATCTGGTCGCGCTTCATCGTCGGCGACAAGGTGGGCACCGTGCCGGTCGACCCGATCCCGGTGCGCATGCTGGCCACCGCCGACCTGGAGGCGCTCGATCCCAAGGCCAACCATGTGGTGCGGCTCGGCCATTCGTCGCACCTGCTCAAGCTGCGGGGCAAGTACTGGCTGATCGACCCCGTGTTCAGCGAGCGCGCGTCGCCGTTCACCTTCGTCGGTCCCAAGCGCTTCCACAAGCCGCCGCTCACGCTCGAGCAGTTGCCACCGATCGAAGGCCTGATCCTCTCGCACGACCACTACGACCACCTCGACGTGGCCACCATCGAGTACCTCGCGCTGCGCGTGCAGCGCTACTTCGTGCCGCTGGGCGTGCGCGCGCGGCTGGTGGCCATGGGCGTGCCTGCGGAGCGCGTGACGGAGCTCGACTGGTGGCAAGGCGGCGAGCACGACGGCGTCAAGCTCACCGCCACGCCGGCGCAGCACTTTTCGGGCCGGACGCTGACCGACCGCGACCGCACGCTGTGGGCTTCATGGGTGGTGCAAAGCGGCGAGCAGCGCATCTTCTACAGCGGCGACTCGGGCTACTTTGCGGGCTTCAAGCAGATCGGCGAGCGCTTCGGCGGCTTCGACCTGGCGCTGATGGAAAACGGTGCCTACGACGCCTACTGGCCGGCCGTCCACATGACGCCCGAGCAGAGCGTGCAGGCCTTCGAGGACCTGCGCGGCAAGGTGCTCTATTCGGTGCACAACAGCACCTTCGACCTCGCCTTCCACACCTGGCACGATCCGCTGGACCGCATTGCCGACCTGTCGCAGGCCAAGAAGATCGAGCTCGCCACGCCGGTGATCGGCGAAGTGCTCACGGTGGGAAAGGCCCGCACCAACGAGCGCTGGTGGCAGGGCCTGCGCTGAGGCCAAAAGGCGCTAGCCGCGTTCCTTGCGCTCGCGTGCCCGGCGCTGCTGCCGGGTCTCGCCGGCCTGCGCCGCGATGCGGTCCTTCTCGCGCTGCTTGGCCCCGCGCTTCAGGCGCATGCGCCGGCCGAACCAGAAGCTTGCAAGGCCCGTGACCACCGCGATCACGAGGCCGATGACGCTGATGTCGATGCCGCCCATCACAGCACCCGCACGATGCTCGTCGGCTTGAAGCCGAGGTCGGCCGCCTTGCCCTTGCGCGCTCGGCTGCCGCGCGCATTGTTGAGCGTGCGGATTTCCAGGGTTTCATCGCGCTCCTTGCCGCCGCGGCCGATGCCTTCGATCTTCACGCTGCGCGTGTAGGCCGCGGCACCCGCCAGCGTGTCCCTGGCGTCGAGGTCGATCAGCGTGAGCCCGCGGCCGCCCTTGGGCAGGCTCTTGAGCTCGGCGATGTCGAAGGTCAGGATGCGGCCGCCGGTCGAGGCGCAGGCCACGTGCGTGGCGGCCGGCATCGGCTCGGCGCCGCTCGCGCCGCCCACCAGGGACGGGCGGCACAGCTGCTCGCCCTCGCCCACGTCGATGAAGGCCTTGCCGCCGCGCTGGCGCGACATCATGTTCTCGACGGTGGCAATGAAGCCATAGCCGCCGGTGTTGGCCAGCAGCACGCTGGCGCCCACCGGACCCGCGAAGAAGTGCGTGACGTGCGTGCCGGCATCGAGCTCGATGAGCGTGGTCACGGGCTGGCCGTCGCCGCGCGCGCCGGGCAGCGAGGCCACGGGCACGGTGTAGACGCGCACGCTCTTGTCCTTGGCCGAGCCGAACACCAGCAGCGTGTCGACGCTGCGGCATTCGAAGGCACCGTAGAGCGTGTCGCCGGACTTGAAGCTGTATTCGGGCGCAGTGCCTCCGTTGCCGGCGGCCTTCTCGCTCGCCCAGCCCTTCTGCGCGCGGACCCAGCCCTTCTGCGAGACGATCACGGTCACGGGCTCGTCGACCACCTTGACTTCGGCCACGGCGCGCTTCTCGGCCTGGATCAGCGTGCGGCGCGGGTCTTCGAAGGTCTTGGCGTCGGCCTCGATTTCCTTCACCAGCAGGCGGCGCAGCGCGGCCGGGCTGCCGAGGATGTCCTCGAGCTTCTTCTGCTCCGTGCGCAGCTCGTCGAGTTGTTGCTGGATCTTGATCGCCTCCAGCCGCGCAAGCTGGCGCAGCCGGATTTCAAGAATGTCTTCCGCCTGGATTTCGCTGAGATTGAAGCGCGCGATCAGCGCAGCCTTCGGATCTTCAGCCGCGCGGATGATCGCGATAACCTCGTCGATGTTGAGCAGCACCAGCTGCCGCCCCTCGAGGATGTGGATGCGGTCCATCACCTTGTTCAGGCGGAACCGCGAGCGCTTCTCGACGGTGACCTCGCGGAACGCGATCCACTCGTTGAGCATCTGGCGCAGCGACTTCTGCGTGGGCTTGCCGTCGATGCCCACCATCGTGAGGTTGATCGGCGACGAGGTTTCGAGCGAGGTCTGCGCGAGCAGCGTGGTGATGAATTCTTCCTGGCTGATGCGCGAGGTCTTGGGCTCGAACACCAGGCGCACCGCGGCGTCCTTGCTGGATTCGTCGCGCACCACGTCGAGCACCGAGAGCATCGCGGCCTTGAGCTGGGTCTGGTCGGCGCTCAGGGCCTTCTTGCCGGCCTTGACCTTCGGGTTGGTGATTTCCTCGATTTCCTCGAGCACCTTCTGCGTGCTGACGCCCGGCGGCAGCTCGTTGACCACCAGCTGCCACTGGCCGCGCGCGAGGTCCTCGATCTTCCAGCGCGCGCGCACCTTCAGCGAGCCGCGGCCGGTGCGGTAGGCGTCCGCGATGTCGGCCGGCCCGCTGATGATCTGCGCGCCGCCCGGGTAGTCGGGACCGGGCACGATCTGCAGCAGTTCCTCGTCGCTGAGCTTGCCGTTCGACTTGATCAGCGCCACGCAGGCATCGGCAATCTCGCGCAGGTTGTGGCTCGGGATCTCGGTGGCCAGGCCGACCGCGATGCCGCTCGCGCCGTTGAGCAGCGTGAAGGGCAGCCGCGCGGGCAGAAGGCGCGGCTCCTCGGTGCTGCCGTCGTAGTTGGGGATGAAGTCGACCGTGCCTTCGTCGATCTCGTCGAGCAGCAGGCTGGTGATGCGGGCCAGGCGCGCCTCGGTGTAGCGCATGGCCGCGGCGCCGTCGCCGTCGCGGCTGCCGAAGTTGCCCTGGCCGTCGACCAGCGGATAGCGCTGCGAAAAGTCTTGCGCCATGCGCACCAGCGCGTCGTAGGCGGCCTGGTCGCTGTGCGGGTGGAAGCGGCCGAGCACGTCGCCGACCACGCGCGCGCTCTTGACCGGCTTGGCGCCCACGGTGCCGTTGGCGCCGCCGAAGCCCAGGCCCATGCGCGACATCGAATACAGGATGCGCCGCTGCACCGGCTTCTGGCCGTCGGACACGTCGGGCAGTGCGCGGCCCTTGACCACGCTGAGCGCGTATTCGAGGTAGGCGGTCTGTGCGTAGTCGGCCAGTGTGAGGGTGGTGTCGCCGTCGGTGGGACCCTGGAGATCGAGCGGAGGTTGGGAGTCGTCCATGGAGAAGAGAGAAAGAGAAACAGTTGCGGGCCGTGCGCTTGCGCGTTCAGCCTAGTGTGAAAGCCTCGTGCACTGCGGACTGCACGGCGCCGCCGAGCACCGCGCCGCCGCCGGCCACGTAGATCCAGTCGCCGATCACCGCGGCGCCCACCGCATGGCGCGGCGTGGGCATCGGCGCATGGCGCTGCCAGCTGTCGGCCACGGGATCGTAGCTTTCCATCTGGCCGAACACCCTGGCCTGGCGCGGCACGCCGCCCACCAGGAAGCCGCCCTCCCCGCCCATCGCGAAGAAGCGGCCGCGGTACACCACGAGGCCGTGGCCCGAGCGCGCCGTGGGCAGCGGCGCACGCAGCTCCCAGGTGTCGCGCGCAGGCAGGTAGACGTGGTGCAGGTCGGTGTTGTATTCGAAGGTGTTGAAGCGCCCGCCGATCACGTGGATCTGGCCGCCGTGCGCCACGCAGCCCACGTGATCGCGCGCACCGGGCAGCGGCTTGGCGGAGGACCAGCGGTCCGCCTTGGGGTCGTAGACCTCGTGCCAGCCCACGCTCGCGCGTTCGGCCGCAGGCTCGGAGGCGCCGCCGATCAGGTGCAGCACGCCGCCCTGCATCACCGCGGCCGCGGCGCCGCGCGGTCGCGGCAGCGGCGCGATGGCGCTCCAGCGGTTGGCTGCGATCTCGTAGACGTAGGCGTTGGTGTCGGAGCGGCGGTTCTGCTCGACGAAGCCGCCCAGGGCGTAGATCCGGTCGCCGTCGGCCGCCACCGCCACGTGGTTGGCGCCGCGCGGCAGCGGTGCGCCGTCGAGCCAGCGGTCGGCCTTGGGGTCGTAGATGTGGTGGTAGTCGCGGTTGACCGCGCCCTCGCCATAGCCGCCGACCACGTGCATCCGCCCTTGCGCCGCAGTGGCCCAGGCCATCTCGCTGCGCGGAATGGGCAGCGCCGCGCGCGGCTCCCAGCGTCCCGCGGGACCGGCCGGTGCGGGGCTGTCGGTGACGCGCTGTGCTTCCTGCTCGGGCGTCATGTGGTGCGGAACGCCGCCCTGCAGCCGCGCATAGGGCTCCTTCGACGAAGGCGCCGGCGGCAGCGTGTCGTGGGTGGCCGCGTGCTGCGCGCGCGCGGCGCCGGCCGCCGCACAGGCGGCGGTCGCAAGGACGAAGCTTCGGCGGTGCATGAAGAAGGGCTCCTTCATCGGCGGGGAAAGGCGGGGCGGGCCATCAGGACACCGGCGCGTCCGAGCCGCTGTCCGGCACCGCCGATGGCTCGGGCGCATCGGGCATGGCCGGCATGGCGCCCGGCGCGTCGGGCGGCATGTTGCCGCGGCCCAGGGCGCCGCCCTTGGGCACCGTGAGTTCCATGCGGATGCGCCCCGGCGCCTTGCCGCCGCGCGCGCCGCCGCCCGCCATGGCCGAGCCCCCGGCCGACGGCTTGAGGTAGGCGTAGAGCTGCAGCACGGTCTGCACGTAGTTCTGCGTTTCCTTGTAGTTGGGGATCTTGTTGCCCGCGCGCTGCACCGCGCCTTCGCCCGCGTTGTAGGCAGCAAGGGCCAGCTCGATCTGGCCCGGGAACATGGCGATCAGGTCGCGCAGGTAGCGCGAGCCCGCGGCAATGTTGATGCGCGGGTCGAACAGCTTCTTCTCGATGGTGCTGCGCTTGTCGGCTGCCACGCCGTAGCGTTGCGCGGTGGCCGGCATGAGCTGCATGAGCCCCATCGCGCCCTTGGGCGAAACGGCCTGGGCATCGAAGCCCGATTCGGTGGCGATCAGTGCCTGCAGCAGTTCGTAGTCGATCGAATGCTTGTTCGACGCATCGCGCAGCGCGGCCTTGGCGGTCTTGTAGCTTGGCGAGGCCTCGAACAGCGCCAGCAGGGTTTGCGAGGCCTGCGGCACCTTTCCATCGAGCTTGCGCCCGCCGCGCGCGAACGGCGCCAGGCCCTGCGCGGTGTCGAAGCTCTGGCCGCGGCGAAAGAAGACCTGGTAGCGCTCGTCGATCTTTTCCGACGCGAAGTGCGCCACGCCCTTGCTGTCGATGTAGCCGTAGACGTCAGCGGCGTGCGCGAGCCCCTGCTGCGCGCACAGCAGCAGGGCCAGGAGCAACGGACGCATGAAATCTGGAATTTTCACGAGGGTGGTCAAACATCGATGTCGACATCGTCGGCGCGCAGTTCCATCAGTTCGCGCCGGGCGGCTGCCTCGCCCTTGCCCATGAGCTTGGTGATCTCGCCCTGGGTGGAGCTGAAGTCGAAGCGCCCCAATTGCACCTTCATCAGGCGCCGGGTATCGGGATTGAGCGTGGTTTCCCACAATTGTTCCGCGCTCATTTCGCCCAGGCCCTTGAAGCGGCTGATGCTCCAGGCGCCTTCGCGCACGCCATCTTTACGCAATTTGTCGAGCGTGGCCGTGAGTTCGCCCTCGTCGAGCGCATAGACCTTGGAGGCCGGCTTCTTGCCGCGCGCAGGCGCATCGACGCGGAACAGCGGCGGCTTTGCGACATACACGTGGCCGGCTTCGATGAGTTTCGGAAAGTGGCGGAAGAACAGCGTGAGCAGCAGCACCTGGATGTGCGAGCCGTCCACGTCGGCATCCGAGAGGATGCAGATCTTGCCGTAGCGCAGGCCGCTCATGTCGGGCGTGTCGGCAGGGCCGTGCGGATCGACGCCCACGGCCACCGAGATGTCGTGGATTTCGGTGTTGGCGAACAGCCGGTCACGCTCCACTTCCCAGGTGTTGAGCACCTTGCCGCGCAGCGGCAGGATGGCCTGGCTTTCCTTGTCGCGGCCCATCTTGGCGCTGCCGCCGGCCGAATCGCCCTCGACCAGGAAGACTTCGTTGTGGCTGATGTCCTTGCTCTCGCAATCGGTCAGCTTGCCGGGCAGCACGGCCACGCCGGAGCCCTTGCGCTTCTCGACCTTCTGGCCGGCGCGCTGGCGCGTCTGCGCGGCCTTGATGGCCAGTTCGGCGAGCCTGCGGCCGTAGTCGACGTGCTGGTTGAGCCAGAGCTCGAGCGCGGGGCGCACGAAGCTCGACACCAGGCGCACGGCATCGCGCGAATTGAGGCGTTCCTTGATCTGGCCCTGGAACTGCGGGTCGAGCACCTTGGCGCTCAGCACGTACGAGGCGCGTGCGAACACGTCCTCGGGCAGCAGCTTCACGCCCTTGGGCAGCAGCGAGTGCAGCTCGATGAAGCCCTTCACCGCGGTGAACAGGCCGTCGCGCAGGCCGCTCTCGTGCGTGCCGCCGGCGCTGGTGGGAATCAGGTTGACGTAGCTCTCGCGCACCGGCTGGCCGTCTTCGGTGAACGCCACGCACCAGTCGGCGCCCTCGCCCTCGGCGAAGTTGTCGGCGTTCTTGTCGGCGTGGCCGCTGCCTTCGAACAGCGGGATCACCGGGTCGCCGTTGAGCGTCTGCATCAGGTAGTCGCTCAGGCCGCCCTTGTAGAGCCACTGCTGGGTTTCCTTGGTCTTTTCGACCGTGAGCGTGACGCTCACGCCCGGCATCAGCACGGCCTTGCTGCGCAAGAGGTGGGTGAGCTCGGCCATCGGCAGCGCGGCGGTCTCGAAATACTTGGCGTCGGGCCAGGCGCGCACGGTGGTGCCCTGCTTGCGCTCGCCGGCTTCGAGCTTGCGCACCTGCAGCGGCTCGATCACGTCGCCGCCGCTGAAGGCCAGCCTGGCGATCGAGCCTTCGCGGTGGGTCGTGACTTCGAGCCGCTTGGACAGCGCATTGGTCACCGACACGCCCACGCCGTGCAAACCGCCCGAGAAGCTGTAGGCGCCGCCCGAGCCCTTGTCGAACTTGCCGCCGGCGTGCAGTCGGGTGTAGACCAGTTCGACCACGGGGGCTTTTTCTTCAGGATGCAGGCCGAAGGGAATGCCGCGGCCGTCGTCCTCGACGCTGACCGAGTTGTCGGCATGCAGCGTGACCTTGATCTTCTTGCCGTGGCCCGCCAGCGCCTCGTCGGCGGCGTTGTCGAGCACTTCCTGGATGACGTGCAGCGGGTTGTCGGTCCGGGTGTACATGCCCGGGCGCTGCTTCACGGGCTCCAGGCCCTTGAGCACGCGGATGGAGCCTTCCGAGTACCCGGAGGACGCGGACGATGAACTGGGGGGAGTCTTGGGGGGAGTCGCCATGGGGGCGGATTGTAGTCAGTCGCCGCCAAACAACTGGATACCCATACAGGCACGCGGCGCGTTCAGGGCAAGCCGCGGGCTTTGATGCGTACCGCGCATCAAAGCCCGCGCCACAAATCATCAATGGCCATGGCCGCCAGCGCACCTGCCAAAGTGGGCAAGTCGCTACATTCGACGCCATGCAAGCCTCTTCTCCCACTCTCTCGATCAAGCAGGTGCTGATCTGCGGCGCCATGATCGTCACGCTCTCCATGGGCATCCGCCACGGCTTCGGCCTCTGGTTGCAGCCGATCACGCAGGCGCAGGACTGGAGCCGCCAGACCTTCTCGTTCGCGCTGGCCGTGCAGAACCTGTCGTGGGGCATCTTCGGCGTGTTCGCGGGCATGGTGGCGGATCGCTTCGGCGCCTTCCGGGTGCTGATCGCCGGCACGGCCTTCTATGCGCTGGGCCTGCTGGGCATGGCGTATTCGCCCACGCCGCTGCTGTTCACGCTGAGCGCCGGCGTGCTGATCGGCGCGGCGCAAGCCGGCACCACCTATGCGGTCGTCTACGGCGTGATCGGGCGCCAGATCCCGGCCGAGCGGCGCTCCTGGGCCATGGGCGTGGCGGCGGCGGCCGGCTCGTTCGGGCAGTTCCTGCTGGCGCCGATCGAGGGGCTCTTGATCAGGCAGCTGGGCTGGCAGAGCGCGCTCGCGGCGGTGGCGATGCTGGCGCTGGTGATCATGCCGCTGGCCTTCGGCCTGCGCGAACCGCAGCGCGGCGCGCTCGCCGGGCACCGCGACCAGTCGGTGCTGCAGGCGGTGGGCGAGGCCTTCCGCTACCCGAGCTTCGGGCTGCTGATGGCGGGGTATTTCGTCTGCGGCTTCCAGCTCGCCTTCATCGGCATCCACATGCCGACCTACCTGCGCGACCAGCGCCTGCCGGCCGAGGTGGCGGGCTACGCGCTGGCGCTGATCGGGCTCTTCAACGTGTTCGGCACCTACACGGTCGGGCTGCTGGGCCAGAAGCTGGCCAAGCGCAAGATCCTCGCGGCCATCTACTTTGCGCGGGCGGTCTCGATCGCGCTGTTCCTCCTGGCGCCCATTTCGCCGCTCAGCGTGTACGTGTTCTCGGCGGCCATGGGCTTTCTCTGGCTGTCGACGGTGCCCGCCACCAACGCGATCATTGCGGGGATCTTCGGCGTGGCGCACCTGTCGATGCTCAGCGGCTTCGTGTTCCTGAGCCACCAGGTCGGCTCGTTCATCGGCGTCTGGCTGGGCGGCTACCTGTACGACACCACGGGCAGCTACGACATCGTCTGGTACATCGCGATCGCGCTGGGCGTGTTCGCGGCGCTGATCAACCTGCCGGTGAAGGAAAGCGCCATCGCGCGCGGCGGCCGGCCGGCCGCCATGCCCGGCTGACCCTGGCCGTGGACAATGGCCCCATGACTCCGCAGATGCGCCACCGCCTCGTGCACGCCGGCTGGCTGGCCGCCGCGCTGGCGGCGCTGGGCGGCGTCTTTGTGCTCTACGTGCACCCGGATTTCCTGGTGACGCTGGTCGACCAGGTCTGGTCCTGCTTCTGATGATTGCTATGAAAGATGTAGCGCCTTCGCATGGCGGAACCGCGCCGTCGGAATGGATCGTGCGGTGGTCGCACCTGCTCGCCGCTGGCGCCACCGTGCTCGACGTGGCCTGCGGCCACGGGCGGCACATGCGGTGGTTCGCGGCGCGCGGGCATGCGGCGACGGGCGTGGACCGCTCGGCGGAAGCCGCCGAGGCCGCGGGCGCCTTCGGCCGCGTGCTGGTCGCCGACATCGAGGCCGGCCCCTGGCCGTTCGCGGGCCAGGCCTTCGGCGCGGTGGTCGTCACCAACTACCTGTGGCGCCCGCGTATGGCGGACATCGTGGCCGCGGTCGCCCCCGGCGGCGTGCTGCTGTACGAAACCTTCGCGGCCGGCAACGAGACGGTGGGCAAGCCCTCGCGCCCCGACTTCCTGCTGCAGCCCGGCGAACTGCTGGCCGCATGCAAGGATTTGCGCGTGGTGGCCTACGAGGACGGCTTTGTTGCCGAACCGGCGCGCTTCGTGCAGCGCATCGCGGCCATCCGCGCCGGCGATGCCGACGCCGGCCGGCCCCCGCGCCATCTGCTGCAGGGAAACTGAGCCCGCCGGGGCAGCCGTTTCCGGGAATGCCGGAGTCAGTAGAATCGGCGCTTTCGTCCACCCGACAGAGAGATTCCCCTTGGAGCAACTGACAGGCAGCATCGTCGCTCTCGCCACGCCGATGCACGACGACGGCAGTGTCGACTACCCCGCCCTTCGCCGGCTGATCGACTGGCACATCGACGAAGGCACCGATTGCCTCGGCGTGGTCGGCACCACCGGCGAATCGCCCACGGTCGACGTGGAAGAGCATTGCGAGATCATCCGCGTGGCGGTCGAGCAGGCCAAGGGCCGCGTGCCCGTGATGGCCGGCTGCGGCGCCAACTCGACCAAGGAAGCCATCGAGCTTGCCAAGTTCGCCAAGGGCGTGGGCGCCGATTCACAGCTGCAGGTCGTGCCCTACTACAACAAGCCGACGCAGGAAGGCCAGTACCAGCACTTCAAGGCCATCGCCGAAGCCGTGGGCGACCTGCCCACCGTGCTGTACAACGTGCCGGGCCGCACCGTGGCCGATATGGCGCACGACACCGTGCTGCGCCTCGCGCAGGTGCCGGGCATCATCGGCATCAAGGAAGCCACCGGCAACATCGAACGCGCGCAGTGGCTCATCCGCGACCTGCCCAAGAACTTTGCCGTCTATTCGGGCGACGACCCCACTGCAGTCGCCCTCATGCTCTGCGGCGGCCAGGGCAACATCAGCGTCACGGCCAACATCGCGCCGCGCAAGATGCACGAGCTGTGCGTGGCGGCCATTGCCGGCGATGTGCGGCGTGCCATGCAGATCCAGTTCGAACTGATGCCGCTGCACCGCCACCTGTTCGTGGAACCCAATCCGATCCCGCTGAAGTGGGCCATGTCCAGGCTCGGGCTGTGCGGCGGCGCATTGCGGCTGCCGCTCACCGAGCTGGCGGAAACGAACCGGCCCGTGGTCGAGGCTGCTCTGCGCGCCACCGGCCTGCTCAAGGGCTGATCCTCCCGTTTTCTTCTCGACACCCCCATCGCTTTCCCCTGCCGCATCGAGGTTACGCAACCTTTTGCCTGAACCGTGCTCAGAGAGTGCGGGCAATGCGGCCCACAGATTGACCGAACCCATTCCAACAAGGAAGACGACGTTGAAGAACCTTTCGCACATTTCGCGAGCTGCACTGCTGGCCACCCTCGTTGTCAGCCTCGCCGCCTGCTCCGTTCTCGAGAGCGACAAGATCGACTACAAGAGCGCCGGCAAGGCCCCCACGCTCGAAGTCCCGCCCGACCTGTCGCAGCTCTCGCGCGAGAACCGCTATGCGGTGCCGGGCGGTGCAGTCACGGCCAACGCCTACCAGGCCGGTGCCGCCAATGCGCCGGGCATCCCCACCGCGGTGGCCAACATCGGCGACGTGCGCATGGAGCGCTCGGGCACGCAGCGCTGGATCGTCATCAACCGCTCGCCCGACCAGCTGTGGGATCCGGTGAAGGACTTCTGGCAGGAAAGCGGCTTTCTCCTGACCACCGAGCAGCGCAACCTCGGCATCATGGAAACCGACTGGGCCGAGAACCGCGCCAAGCTGCCGCAGGACATCATCCGCGGCACGCTGGGCAAGCTGGTCGATTCGGTCTACTCGACCGGCGAACTCGACCGCTTCCGCACACGCCTGGAGCGCACGCCCACGGGCACCGAGATCTTCATCAGCCACCGCGGCATGCAGGAGGTCTACAACAACAGCCGCCAGGACCAGACCGTGTGGCAGCCGCGTCCGAGCGATCCTGAGCTCGAGACCGAGTTCCTGCGCCGCCTGATGGTCAAGCTCGGCGTGACGCAAGAGCAGTCGAAGATCCTGGCCGCCACCACCGCACCGTCCAAGACCGCCACCGTCGCCAACGTGGGCGGCCAGCCGGTCGTGCAGATCAGCGAAGGCTTCGACCGCGCATGGCGCCGCGTGGGCCTGGCACTCGATCGCACCGGCTTCACCGTGGAAGACCGCGACCGCAGCGCCGGCATCTACTACGTGCGCTACGTGACGCCGAACCCCGACAAGAAGGAGCCCGGCTTCTTCGGCAAGCTGTTCGGCAGCTCCGACAAGAACGAAGCACCGATCAAGTTCCGCATCCTCGTGAAGGGCGGCCAGGGCGAGAGCACCATCGTCTCGGTGCTGAACGCGAACGGCGCGCCCGAAACCTCGGCGAACGCGCAGCGCATCGTCCAGGTCATTGCTGACGACCTGAAGTAAGCCGCATGCTCCGCTTCCGAAGCCTCGGCAGCGGCAGCACGGGCAACGCCGCGCTGGTGGAATCCACCAGCGGCGGGCGCACTTCGCGGCTCCTGGTCGACTGCGGGTTCGGCCTGCGGCAACTCGATCTGCGGCTTGCCAAGGCCGGCCTCGCGGCCGGCGACATCGATGCGGTCTTCATCACCCACGAGCACGGCGACCACATCGGCTGCGCCCACTCGCTGTCGCGGCGCAACCGCATTCCCGTCTGGATGAGCGAAGGCACCTGGCTGGCCACCGGGGCGCGCGATTTCGAAGGCCGGCTCAACCTGGCGCGGGACGATGCCGAGTTTGCGGTCGGCGACATTGCGGTGCAGCCCTTCACCGTGCCGCACGATGCGCGCGAGCCGCTGCAGCTTCGCTGCTCCGACGGCGCCCGCACCCTGGGCGTGCTGACCGACCTGGGCCATGCCACCGCCCACGTGCTGGCCCGCCTGAGCGGCGTGCATGCGCTGCTGCTCGAGTTCAACCACGACAGCGAACTGCTGGCCAATTCGGCCTATCCGGCCTTCCTGAAGCTGCGCGTTGGCGGCAGGCACGGACACCTGTCGAACGATGCGGCCGCGGAAATCGCACGCGCGGTGCGCCACGACGGCCTGCGCCACGTGGTCGCGGCCCACCTGAGCGAGCAGAACAACCGTCCCGACATCGTGCGCCGCCTGATGGCCGAAGCCCTCGGCGGGCACGAGGCCGAGATGCTCACGGCCAGCGCGTCGGAAGGCTCGCCCTGGCTGGACGTGTGACGGCGCGGCGTTGTTCCGAGCCCCCATGCAAAAAGCCGCCACCAGGCGGCTTTTTGCTGGGGTGAATGAACACCCTGGTTATTGCTTCGGCGCTTCGTTCTTCTTGGCAGCCTCGGTCGCGGCATTGGCAGCGTCCAGCGCCGAGGATGCACCCGGCGAAGGCGTGGTTGCGGCCGACGGATCGGTGCTGGTCGACGGGGCCGGCGCAGCGGCAGGCGGCGGCGGGGCCGGTTCGGTCACCGGAGCGGGCGGGGGTGTCACAACCGCCGGCGCGGCGTCCTCTTTCTTTCCGCAGGCCACGAGTGCGGCAGCGGCGATCAACGAAGCGAGCAGGACGGACGATGACTTCTTCATGGAAACTCCTTTGGCAATGGATGTCAGAACGAAAAAATTCTAGACCCGCATCGCTGCCCGTTTGTGTCTCGCGGCCTCATTCGCGGCATTGGCTTACAAGCCCGTTGCCGAGGCCGGAAAGGCGGGCCGCCCCGCTCGCCACGACTCATCGATTGTTTCACGCAGTTCGCGCCGCGCACGCGGATCGAAGCCGCACAGGCCCCGGCTGCGCTCGGGATCGGTGCGGTGGGCGAACCACCCGGGCGTCCAGATGGCGCTCGGCACCGCGGTGCTGCCCGCCTCCGCACGCACCGCGCGGCATTCGATGATGTGGCCCCACATGCGCCGCCACGCAACGAAGCGCGCATGTGAACGTTCGACCGCATCGAAGCGCTGCGCCAGCAGCACGAAGCGGCGGCCCGCGGCCGACCAGGCCTGGAGCGCCTCGATGCTGGCCCGCTCGCCGAGCGGCCAGTCGGCAAAGTCGGGGTCGCTGAAGACCAGCTCTTTCCACCCCTGCCGGGCTGCGTTCGACAGCGCGGCTCGCACCATGCCCGCGAAGGCTTCGGGGCCATCGAAGCGTCCCTCGGGCAAGGCCGGTGCGGCCGCCGCGAAACTCTCACTCGGCATGGGCCCACCCCGCTTCGCACCACTCGGCCAGCAGCGCGAGTGCGCCGTCGCTCGCGCGCGCCAATTCGCGCGGCCCGAGCGCTCGCCGGTCGGCCAGCCGCCGCATCAGCGTTGCATCGGCCCCGCCTGCGCGAAAGCTCTCGCCGTTGATGTAGAGGTGCCGCGCGTCGTAGAGCATGCGCGTGCGGCGGTCGAGCGCCACGGCGTGCAGTTCGGCCGGCACCTCGGCGCCTTCAGAGTCGAACCAGACGTTGGCCTTGGGCTCGGTCAGCGATTCGCCCAGCGCGCGGTCGATGGCGTCCGGATCGCGCAGCGCGGCGTCGACCGCCTTGCGCGCAAAGGCCTGCAGCGCGGCCGGCATCGCGGCCGGCGCCTCGACCGCGGGCTGCGTCGGATCGCGGTAGCGCGCGAGCTCGGCCGGGCCCGCATCTTCGAGCGCCTCGGCATAGGCCTGCGCCACGCGGGCCAGCAGGTCGGCGCCAAGCTCCCCCACCGCGGACGACCGCAGGCCGATGGAGCAGGTCATGCAGTCGTCGCCGACCGCCACGCCGTCGTGCGCATAGCGCGGCGGCAGGTACAGCATGTCGCCCGGCTCGAGCACGAAGCTCTGCTCGGGCTCGAAGTTCTCGAGGATCTTGAGCGGCACGCCCTGCTGCAGGCGCAGGTCGCTTTGCCGGCCGATCGACCAGCGCCGCCTGCCCTGCGCCTGCAGCAGGAACACGTCGTAGCTGTCGAAATGCGCGCCCACGCCGCCCTGGTCGCTCGCATAGCTGATCATCAGGTCGTCCAGCCGCGCATCGGGCAGGAAGCGGAACTGCTGCAGCAGCGCATGCACGCCGTCGTGATGCAGGTCGACGCCCTGCACCAGCAGCGTCCAGGCCGGCTGCTTGCGCGGCGGCAGCGCGCGCCGCGCGAGCGGCCCGTGCCTGAGCGTCCAGCCGGCCTTGCCGTGGCGGATGAGGCGCGATTCGACGTCCTCGCGCTCGGCCAGGGCAAAGAGCGCGCTGCGCTCGATCGGTGGCACCATGGCGGGTATGGCCTGGCGCACCAGCAACGGCTTCTTCTGCCAGTGCCGCCGCATGAACTGCGCGGCGCTCAGGCCGCCGAGCAACGGCAGCGGTTGTGTAATCTCCATGGGAGAATTCTGCAATGGAAATCTCTGAACAATGCGTGGTCGGCCTGACCTGGACGATGAAAGACACCCTGGGCGAAGTTCTGGACGTGCTCGACGAACCGGTGGAATTCATGGTGGGAGGCGATGACCTCTTCGACGTGATCGAAGCCGCCCTGCAGGGCCACGAGCCCGGCGCACGGGTGCAATTGCAGCTCGAGCCCGAACAGGGCTTCGGCGACTTCAACGACCAGCTGCTCTTTCTGGAGCCGCGTTCGCTGTTCCCCGAAGGCACCGAGGAAGGCATGACCTTCGACGGCGCCGCCCTGCCCGAAGGCGTGAGCGACGCCATGCCCAAGGACGTGATCTACACCGTGGCCGAGATCTACCCGGACCATCTGGTGCTCGACGGCAATCATCCGCTCGCCGGCATCGCAATCCGGCTCGACATCACGGTGCGCTCGGTGCGCGAGGCCACCGAAGAAGAAGTCGGCCGCGGCACGGCGGGCACAGCCTTCTTCAAGGTGCCGCCCACGGCGCCCGGCAACGACCTGCTGCACTGACTGCCGGCTGAGCAAACCGCCGCAACATGCAAAAAGCCGGGCAGTGCCCGGCTTTTTGCTTGCTGCGGCGCACGGGCTACATGCGCGAGATCTGGCCGTTGTCGATGCGCACGCGGTCGCCGATGCGCAGGTCGCCCGGATGCTGCACGTCGAAGGCACGGTAGCCGCCGCGGTCGGTCTGCACCGAGATGCGGTAGCTCTCGTAGGCGCGCGGCCCGTTGGCCTGTCCCTCGATGGTGTTGCCCAGCAGCGCACCGCCCACGATGCCCAGCGCGGTGGCCGCGGCGCGGCCGCTGCCGTGCCCGAACTGGTTGCCCACCACGCCGCCGAGCACACCGCCCGCCACCGCGCCGCCGCCGGTGGTGCCGGTGCCCCCGGTTTCGCTGCGCAGCACCTCGATGTTGGCGACGTGGCCGTATTCGACATAGGCCGCCTCCTGGTAGGGCACCGCCTGCGGCGGCGCCTGGTAGGGATAGCGCGTCGTGTGATAGACCGGCGCGGGAGCAACGCAGGCCGTGAGCGTGGCAAGCGCCACCACGGAAGCGGCAATGGAAATGAAGCGCGTTGAAATTTTCATGTTGAGAGGCTCCTCGGATAAATCGGCGCATCCCGATGCGCCAAAGCCTGTATCCAACGTCTTGCCCGCTGTGGGGATGACGCAGGACACACACCGAAACGTAGGAGCGCGCCGCGAACCGTCAGTTCCGGTCTTTACGGGCCCGACACGAAGCCGCGCAAAGACGGGGAGCGGTCAGTGCTTGCCGGTGGAGCCGTAGCCGCCTTCGCCGCGTTGCGAAGCTGCAAATTCTGTGACCACGCGAAACTGCGCCTGCACCACGGGCACGATCACCAGTTGCGCGAGCCGCTCCATCGGCTGGAGCACGAAAGGTGTGTCGCTGCGGTTCCAGGCGCTGATCTTGAGTTCGCCCTGGTAGTCGCTGTCGATCAGGCCCACCAGATTGCCGAGCACGATGCCGTGCTTGTGGCCGAGGCCCGAGCGCGGGAGGATCAGCGCCGCATAGGCCGGGTCGGCCAGGTGGATCGCGATGCCGGTGCCCACGAGCTGCCAGCCGTTGGGCTCCAGCGTGATCGGCGCATCGAGGCAGGCCCGGAGATCGAGCCCTGCGCTGCCGGGCGTGGCATAGGCGGGCAATTGGTCCACCATGCGTGGATCGAGGATACGAACGTCTACTTTCACTTCTACTTGCCTTGCTTGTGTTGCTGTTCTCTTTGCTTGCGGGCGGCTTCCTCGAGCAGCTGCTGCCACTTGGCGACACCGGGTGTGAGCTTCAGTCCCTTGAGCTTGCTGGCGAGCCAGAAAGCCGCGCCCGCCAGGAACACCAGCACAACGAGGGAAACGCCGGCCGACCACAGCGCCAGCAGCACCACGGCCCCCACGGCGGCCATGAGCTTGAGCGCCATGGGCGCCAGCGCCCCGGCGCCTGGCGCGGAGGCATCTCCGTTCGACGATTCGCGCCGCTGGGCGGCGGCCGCTGCCGCACCCTGCGCGCCCGGTGCGGGCGTGATGCCCACGTCCAGGCCGTGGTCGCCCTCGTGCGCCGCCCGCTTCGGCAGCGCGGCCTGGGCCGACAGCCGCTCGACGTAGCTGGCGAAGTCGCCATTGGGCGGCGTGTTCCATTGGGGGTTCATCAGACTCTCCAGTCGGGCAGCCGGGCGGCGATCTCGGTCATGAGTTCGCGTGCCAGGGTGAGCTTGGGCGCACGCGGCAGTTCGCGCGTGCTCGTTGCGTCCACCAGCAGCAGCGCATTGTCGTCCTGCCCGAAGGTCAGCGGCCCTATGTTGCCGACCAGGAGCGGAATTCCCTTGCGCTCGCGCTTGGCCTTGGCGTGCTCGGCCAGGTTCTCGCTCTCGGCCGCGAAGCCCACGCAGAACAGCTTGCGGGCCTGCGCGCGTTCGCTCTTGGCCACCGCCAGCAGGATGTCGGCGTTCTCGACGAAATTGAGCACCGGCGTCTTGCCGCTGCCGTCCTTCTTGATCTTCTGCTCGCTATGGGTGGCGGGCCGCCAGTCGGCGACGGCGGCCGTCGCTACAAAAATGCTAGCGGTCTGCGCGGCATGGAGGGTGGCTTCGAGCATGTCCTGCGCGCTGAGCACGTCGATGCGGCTCACCCCGCGCGGCGTCGGCAGGTGCACCGGGCCGGCCACCAGCGTGACTTCGGCACCGGCCTCGCGCGCAGCGCGCGCAATGGCAAAGCCCATCTTGCCGGACGAATGGTTGGTGATGCCGCGGATCGGATCGAGCGGCTCGAAGGTGGGGCCCGCGGTCACCAGCACCTTCTGGCCCGCCAGCAGCTTGGGCACGAAGAAGGCCGTGATGTCCTCGAGCAGCTGCGCCGGCTCGAGCATGCGCCCGTCGCCGGTCTCCCCGCAGGCCTGCCAGCCGCTGCCCACGCCCAGCACTGTGGCGCCGTCGGCCGCCACCTGCACCAGGTTGCGCTGGGTGGCGGGATGCGCCCACATCTCGCGGTTCATGGCCGGCGCGATCAGGAGCGGCACGCGGTCCATGGGTCGGGCGAGGCACATCAGGCTCAGCAGGTCGTCGGCCCGGCCCTGCACCAGCCGCGCGATGAAGTCGGCGCTGCAGGGCGCCAGCACGATGGCGTCGGCCTCGCGGCTCAGGTTGATGTGCGGCATGTTGTTGGGCTCGCGCGCGTCCCACTGCGAGATGTAGACCGTGCGCCCCGAGAGCGCCTGCATCGTGACCGGCGTGATGAACTGCTCGGCCGCCTCGGTCATCACGACCTGGACGGTGGCGCCCGCCTTCACGAACAGGCGGCACAGCTCGGCCGACTTGTAGCAGGCGATACCACCGGTAAGGCCCAGGACGATGTGTTTGCCGGCGAGATCTTGCATGAGTCATATTGTTGCTCACATACCGACAAGATCAGGAACGGGATGGCCTTGGGCCGAAGGGGCACAAAGGGGACACCTATAATCGCAATTTCCCACTGCCCGGATCTCTGGTCCGGAACTGGCATGACCAAATTTGTCTTCGTCACCGGTGGTGTCGTATCTTCCCTTGGCAAGGGAATCGCCTCCGCCTCCCTCGCCGCGATCCTCGAATCGCGCGGCCTCAAGGTCACCCTCATCAAGCTCGATCCGTACATCAATGTCGACCCCGGCACGATGTCACCGTTCCAGCATGGCGAGGTGTTCGTCACCGACGACGGTGCCGAGACCGACCTCGACCTCGGCCACTACGAGCGCTTCATCACCACGCGGATGCGCAAGGCCAACAACTTCACCACTGGCCAGATCTACAAGACCGTGCTCGAGAAGGAGCGCCGCGGCGACTACCTGGGCAAGACGGTGCAGGTGATTCCGCACATCACCAACGAGATCCAGGAATACATCAAGCGCGGCGCCGGCCTGGGCACCGCGCATGAGGTGGACGTGGCCATCGTCGAGATCGGCGGCACGGTGGGCGACATCGAATCGCTGCCCTTCCTCGAAGCCGTGCGCCAGATGAGCCTGCGCATGGGCCCGAACAACTCGGCCTTCGTGCACCTGAGCTACGTGCCCTGGATCGCCGCCGCCGGCGAGCTCAAGACCAAGCCCACGCAGCACACCGCCAAGGAGCTGCGCGCCATCGGCATCCAGGCCGACGCGCTGCTGTGCCGCGCCGACCGCCCGATTCCCGACGACGAGCGCGCCAAGATCTCGCTGTTCTCGAACGTCCCCGAATGGGGCGTGATCTCCATGTGGGACGTCGACACCATCTACAAGGTGCCGCGCATGCTGCACGAGCAGGGCCTGGACGGCCTGATCTGCGACAAGCTGCGCATCAACACGCCGCCCGCCAAGCTGCAGCGCTGGGACGAGCTGGTGTACGAGGTCGAGCATCCGCAGCAGGAAGTCAGCATCGCGATGGTCGGCAAGTACGTCGACCTGTCCGACAGCTACAAGTCGCTGAACGAGGCGCTGCGCCACGCCGGCATGAAGAACCATGCGCGCGTGAAGATCGACTACATCGACTCCGAAACCATTTCCCCGCAAGATGTCTCGCGGCTCGCCAAGTACGACGCGATCCTGGTGCCCGGCGGCTTCGGCCAGCGCGGCGTCGAGGGCAAGATCTCGGCCGCCCGCTTCGCGCGCGAAGGCAAGGTGCCCTACCTCGGCATCTGCCTGGGCATGCAGGTGGCCACCATCGAATACGCGCGCCATGTGGCGGGCCTGAAGAACGCCAACAGCACCGAGTTCGACCCCGAGACGCCCTGCCCCGTGATCGCGCTGATCACCGAATGGAAGGACGCCGACGGCACCGTGAAGACGCGCAACGAGAAGTCCGACCTCGGCGGCACCATGCGCCTGGGCGCGCAAAGCTCCGACGTCTCGGCCGGCACGCTGGCCCACAGCATCTACGGCGACGTGGTGACCGAACGCCACCGCCACCGCTACGAAGCCAACGTCAACTACCTCGACGAACTGCGCGCCGCCGGCCTGGTCATTTCCGCGCTGACGCAGCGCGAGCACCTGACCGAGATCGTCGAACTGCCGCAGGACGTGCACCCGTGGTTCATGGGTGTGCAGTTCCACCCTGAATTCAAGTCGACGCCGTGGAGCGGCCATCCGCTCTTCAATGCCTTCATCAAGGCGGCGCTCGACCACAAGGCCCGGAGCGCGGGCGGCGCAAAGAACCTGAAGGCGGTTGCATGAAACTCTGCGGATTCGACATCGGGCTCGACCAGCCTTTCTTTTTGATTGCCGGCCCCTGCGTGGTCGAATCCGAGCAATTGCAGATGGACACGGCCGGCACGCTGAAGGAAATCACTTCCTCGCTCGGCATTCCGTTCATTTTCAAGAGCAGCTTCGACAAGGCCAACCGCTCCTCGGGCACCAGCTTTCGCGGCCCGGGCCGCGAGAAGGGCCTGGAGATCCTGGCCAAGGTGAAGCGCGAACTCGGCCTGCCCGTGCTGACCGACGTCCATACCGAGGACGACATCACCGAGGCCGCCAAGGTGGTCGACGTGCTGCAGACGCCCGCCTTCCTGTGCCGCCAGACCGACTTCATCCGCGCGGTGGCGCAGTCGGGCAAGCCGGTCAACATCAAGAAGGGCCAGTTCCTTGCGCCGCACGACATGAAGAACGTGATCGACAAGGCGCGCGCTGCCGCCAAGGAAGCCGGCCTGCCCGAAGACAGCTTCATGGCCTGTGAGCGCGGCGCGAGCTTCGGCTACAACAACCTGGTGTCGGACATGCGCTCGCTCGCGATCATGCGCGAGACCGGCGCGCCCGTGGTGTTCGACGCCACCCACTCGGTGCAGCTGCCGGGCGGCCAGGGCACGACCTCGGGCGGCCAGCGCGAAATGGTGCCGGTGCTCTCGCGCGCGGCCGTGGCCGTGGGCGTGGCCGGCCTTTTCATGGAAACGCACCCCGATCCCGCCAAGGCGCTGAGCGACGGCCCCAACGCCGTGCCGCTCAAGCACATGAAGGCCCTGCTCGAGACGCTGCTGGCGCTCGACCAGGTCACCAAGAAGAACGCATTTCTAGAGGACGTCTTTCAATCATGAGCAGTGGTTATGTCATCGCCCACGTCGAGGTCACCAATCCGGCGCAGTACGAGGAATACAAGAAGTGGTCGAGCGCCGCGATGCAGGCGCACGGCGCCGAGGTGTGCGTGCGCGGCGGCCAGGTCGAAGTGCTCGAGGGCGACTGGACGCCTTCGCGCCTCGTCATCCTGAAGTTCCCCAGCTTCGAGAAGGCCAAGGCCTTCTACGAAACGCCCGAATACCTGAAGGCACGCGAAGCCCGTGCCGGCGCCGCGGTGATGCGCATGGTCGCTGTCGAAGGCCTTTGATCAATCGAATCGAGACTGAAAGAAAGAGAAACGCATGAGTGCAATCGTAGACATCGTCGGCCGTGAAATCCTCGACAGCCGCGGCAATCCCACCGTCGAGTGCGACGTTCTGCTCGAATCGGGCACCATGGGCCGCGCGGCCGTGCCCTCGGG
Organism: Variovorax paradoxus NBRC 15149; assembly: GCF_001591365.1. Taxonomy (GTDB): domain Bacteria; phylum Pseudomonadota; class Gammaproteobacteria; order Burkholderiales; family Burkholderiaceae_C; genus Variovorax; species Variovorax paradoxus. The sequence goes on along the minus strand of NZ_BCUT01000007.1, from coordinate 88,680 downwards.
CGCATCGACCGGTTCGCGCGAAGCCATCGAGCTGCGCGACGGCGACAAGAAGCGCTATCTCGGCAAGGGCGTGCTCAAGGCGGTGGAGAACATCAACACCGAGATCTCGGAATCCGTGCTCGGCCTGGACGCCAGCGAGCAGGCCTTCCTCGACCGCACGATGATCGACCTGGACGGCACCGACAACAAGGGCCGCCTGGGCGCCAACGCCACCCTCGCCGTCTCGATGGCGGTGGCACGCGCCGCGGCCGAGGAGTCGGGCCTGCCGCTGTACCGCTACTTCGGCGGCATGGGCGGCATGCAGCTGCCGGTGCCGATGATGAACGTCATCAACGGCGGCGCGCACGCCAACAACAGCCTGGACCTGCAGGAGTTCATGATCATCCCCGTGGGCGCACCGAGCTTCCGCGAAGCCGTGCGCTACGGCGCCGAGGTGTTCCATGCGCTCAAGAAGATCCTGGGCGACCGCGGCATCAGCACGGCCGTCGGCGACGAAGGCGGTTTCGCACCCAGCGTCGAAAGCCATGAAGCGGCCATCCAGCTGATCCTCGAAGCCATCGACAAGGCCGGCTTCGTGGCGGGCGAGCAGATTGCGCTGGGCCTGGACTGCGCCGCGAGCGAGTTCTACAAGGACGGCAACTACGTGCTCTCGGGCGAGAACCTCACGCTGTCGGCCGGCAACTGGGCCGACATGCTGGCCACCTGGGTCGACAAGTACCCGATCATCAGCATCGAGGACGGCATGCACGAAGGCGACTGGGACGGCTGGAAGCTGCTCACCGACCGGCTGGGCAAGCGCGTGCAGCTGGTGGGCGACGACCTGTTCGTCACCAACACCAAGATCCTGCAGGAAGGCATCGACAAGGGCATTGCCAACTCGATCCTGATCAAGATCAACCAGATCGGCACGCTGACCGAGACCTTCGCCGCCATCGAGATGGCCAAGCGCGCGGGCTACACGGCCGTCATCTCGCACCGCTCGGGCGAAACCGAGGACAGCACCATCGCCGACATCGCGGTGGGCACCAATGCGGGCCAGATCAAGACCGGCTCGCTCTCGCGCTCGGACCGCATCGCCAAGTACAACCAGCTGCTGCGCATTGAGGAAGACCTTGGCGACATCGCCAGCTACCCGGGCCGCGGCGCGTTCTACAACCTGAAGTAGCACGCGAAGCCGGCGGCATGCGCTCGCGCCTCGTTCCACCTATCGTGCTGTTGCTGCTGCTGGTCATCCTGCAGTGGCAGCTGTGGAACGGGCGCGGCAGCGTGCGCGACGTGGCGCAGCTGCAGTCCAAGCTGGCCGACCAGAAGGCGGCCAATGCCAAGGCCGTGGTCAACAACGAACGGCTGGCCTCCGAAGTCAACGACCTCAAGATCGGCCTCGAGATGGTCGAAGAGCGTGCGCGGCAGGAGCTGGGCATGGTCAAGCCCAACGAAGTGTTCGTTCAGGTCACGCACTGAAATATGGCCCCCACGCTCGGCACTGCGTGTCCTCGCTGCCCCCCGAGGGGGCCGCTCGCGCCTTGGGGCGGCCCGGCGGCGCTCGACGCCTGACGCGCTGATGCCCGAGTTCTTCTCGGCCCCCGCATTCGCGCTCTGGGGCTCACCGGTCAGCTGGCTCGAACTCGTGGCGGCGGTGCTGGCGGTTGCGATGGTCGGCTGCAACATGCGCGAGATCCACTGGGGCTGGCCGCTGGCGATCCTCAGTTCGCTGCTTTACGTGGCCGTGTTCGCGCAGGCACGCATCTACGGCGACGCCTCGCTGCAGGTGTTCTTCGCCGTGGTCGCGCTCTGGGGCTGGTCGCAATGGCTGCGCGGCCACCGCGCCGATGGCAGCGCATTGCGCGTGAGCCGGCTTTCGCCGCGCGGCGTGGCGCTGGCACTCGCGGCCTGCGCACTGGCATGGCCCGCGGTCGCGCTCTTCCTGCGCCGCTTCACCGACACCGACGTGCCCTGGTGGGACGGGTTCTCGACCGGGCTCAGCCTCGTCGGCCAGTTCCTGCTCGGGCGCAAGTTCATCGAGAACTGGCTGGTGTGGCTGGCGGTGAACGTCGTGAGCGTGGGTCTCTTCATCCACAAGGGCCTGTGGCTCACGGTCGGGCTCTACGCCGTGTTCGCGGTGCTCAGCGTGGCGGGCTTCCTTGCGTGGCGCACGCGCATGCACGGCGGGGCGGCCGCGCGCGCATGACGCCGATGCTGCCGGCCGGATGCGTGATTGCGCTGCTCGGTGCCGAGAGCACCGGCAAGACCGAACTCGCCCGCGCGCTCGCGCAGCGCCTGCAGGAACGCGGCATTGCCACCACACTGGTGGACGAATACCTGCGCGAATGGTGCGAGCGCGAAGGCCGCACGCCCCGGCCCGACGAGCAGCGGGCCATCGCGCAGGAACAGATGCGCCGCATCGATGCCGCGGCCGCTTCAGGCGTGGTGGTGGCCGACACCACGGCCCTCATGACCGCGGTCTACAGCGAACTGCTGTTCGGCGACACCTCGCTGCACGCCGACGCGCTGGCGGCGCAGGCACGCTATGCGATCACCCTGCTGACCGCACTCGACATCCCATGGATCGCAGACCCCTTGCGCGACGGCGACCACGCGCGCGAGCCCACCGATGCGCTGGTGCGCGCGGCGCTCGCGGGCGCGGGGCTTTCCTTTGCCGTGGTGCACGGCACCGGCGGCGAACGGCTCTGCAATGCATGGAATGCCATCAATTCCATCGCCGGCAGCGAAGGCCGGGCCCGCGCGCGCGGCCGCCTTGAATCCAAACCCGCCTCCTGGTCATGGCCTTGCGAGAAGTGCTCCGACCCGGAATGCGAGCATCGGCTTTTCAGCGACCTGATCGGACGCCGCGACGACACGCCTTCAACCCCCAACTCGGAGACCTGATCGATGTTCCCGCCTCGCTTCTCTCGCTTTTGCGGCTTCTTCCTTGCCGGGCTGCTGGCAACGGCTGCCACGGCCGCGCCTGTCGCCGCCACCGTGGAGAACGCCACCACGGCCACCGCCTGCGCCGAGGAAGACAACGTGTCGCTGGTGCTGCGCGGCGAAGGCATCCGGCGCATGCGCATCGAGGCACTGCAGCCGGCCTACCTCGACAGCATCGGCAACGACGTCACCGCCCCCGACTTCTCGGGCTGCAACTTCGACGGCGGCGCGCATCCCACCGATCCCGCGCACAAGTTCAAGCCGCGCCGCGTGGTGCTGCTCGACGACGCGCAGTGGCGCATCGTCGGCATGACGCTGCCCAGCTTCTGGCGGCCGCAGCAGGTGCCGGTGCGCGTGGGCGCGCGCACGGACCGCGGCTTCCACATGCTGCAGATCTTCCGCAAGGAAGAGGGCAAGGCGCTCGAAGCGCTGGTGCTCTACCCGGCCGACGGCTACTGGCGCATCAAGCCGCTGCCGCAGGCGCGCTTCGGCGACGGGGTGTATGGCTCCTCGTTCCTGCTCGGCCCGGTCGAACAGGGCAGCCGGCCGGTGGTCGACATCGCATCGATCCGCATCGTGCCGAAGCCGCTGGCCATCCACCTGCGCTTCGTCGGCGGCGGCAGCGCCGTGGCCAAGGTGTCCGAGATCAGCCGCGAGCGCACCGCACTCGACGTGACGCTTTCCAAGCCCACGGCGAGCGCGCGGCCCTTTGCCGTGCTGCGCTCGATGTACGTGGCGCCCGACAACGCCGACGTGAGCGAGCTGCGCTGGCAGGAATCGCCCGAGGCCGCGGAGCAGGTGCTGCCGCTGCCCGACGTGAAGACGCTGAACGCCACGCAGGTGCGCTTCGGGCGCAGCCTGCCTTCGCGCCACAACACCAGCGCGCCCGACATCGCGTTCAGCGATTTCGACGGCAAGGTGCCGCGCTGAGCGGAGCGCGCGGCCGGCTCACCGGCGCGCCGAATCTCGCCCCGGTGAAAAGCGTTACTGGACGATCGGGCTGCCCGGGATCTGGTCCGTCGGCGGCCTGAAGATCTGCGCCGCATCGACCGCATCGAAGCGGTACTGCTTGCCGCAGAAGTCGCAGCCCACCTCGATGTCGCCGCGCTCGGCCAGGATCTCCTCGGCCTCCTCGACGCCGAGCCCGCGGATCATCTGCGCCACGCGGTCGCGGCCGCAGGTGCACGCGAAGTGCGGACCCAGCAGGCCCGCCTGCGGCTCGAAGCGCAGCAGCTTCTCTTCCCAGAACAGGCGGCGAAGAATGGTCTCGATGTCGAGCGTGAGCAGCTCGTCGCGCGTGAGGCTGGAAGCGAGGATCGAGATGCGGTTGTAGTCCTCGTTGCGGCCGATCTGGTCTTCGTTGGCCTGGTCGTGGTCCTTGCCGGAAGTGCCGGAAGTGCCCTCGAGGTTGCCCTCGCCCTTCACCGGCAGGCGCTGGATCAAAAGGCCCGCCGCCACCTGGTCGTCCGCCGCGAGCACCAGCGTGGTGTCGAGCTGCTCGCTTTGCAGCATGTAGTGCTGCAGCACGTCGCTGAGCCGGCCGAGCTTCTCGCCCTCCTCGTCGAACAGCGGCACCACGCCCTGGTAGGGCGTCGTGCCCGGCAGCTTGTCCTTGGGGTCGAGCGTGATGGCGCAGCGGCCCTTGTTGTTGACGTTGACCATCTCGGGCAGGCGCGCATCGGCCGGCAGGTCGCCGATCACCTTGGCGGTGGCACGCAGGCTCAGGTCGGGCTTGGCCTCGGCCACGGCCACCTTGACCGGACCATCGCCGAAGATCTGCAGGATCAGCGCGCCGTTGAACTTGATGTTGGCCTGCATCAGCGTGGCCGCGGCCGTCATCTCGCCGAGCAGTTCGGCCACCGGCGGCGGGTAGGCGCCGGTGGCGGTGTTGGAGGCGCGCCGCGCCAGGATTTCCTGCCACGCATCTGTCAGGCGCACGATCATGCCGCGCACCGGCAGGCCATCGAACAGGAATTTGTGCAGCTCGCTCAAAACGGATTCTTCTTTCTGTTGGGCCTGCGCGATGTCAGGCGATTTTCTTCAAGCCCTTCGCATAGCGAATGGCGTTTGCTACGTAGTGGTCGGAGCCGTGCCGCAGGCGCGCGGCGTCTTCGTCGCTGATCGTGCGCATCACCTTGGCGGGCGAGCCGAAGATCAGGGAATTGTCGGGAAACTCCTTGCCCTCGGTCACGACGCTGCCGGCGCCAACAATCGAATTGCGGCCGATCTTCGCGTTATTCAAGACCACCGCCTGGATGCCGATCAGCGAGTTGTCGCCGATGGTGCAGCCATGCAGCATGACCTGGTGGCCGATGGTGACGTTCTCGCCGATGGTGAGCGGGCTGCCGGGGTCGGAATGCAGCATCGACATGTCCTGCACATTGCTGTTGCGCCCGATGGTCATCTTCTCGTTGTCGCCGCGCAGCACCGCGCCGAACCAGATGCTCGCGTTGTCGCCCAACTGCACGTTGCCGATCACCTCCGCGCTGTCGGCGACCCAGGCGCCGGTGCCGAGTTGCGGCGCAACGCCGTCGAGTTCATAGAGGGCCATCGTGGAGTCTCCGGGGGCAAAACCTAGAATTGTAGGGATGCACCCCCGATTGAGCGCGCTGGCCGCGCTGCGACTCACCAACCCTGAACAGAAAGTTGCGGCAACGCGCGCCACTGCTGCCCTGGCCGCTACCAATTCCATAGCGACCGACCCTCTGCGCGTCGTGGGCGATGACGTCGGCGTGCCGGGCCGCCCCGAACGGCCGCTGCGCGTGGCCGCCACCGCCGTGCAAAAGCGCTCGCCCTTCACGCCCGAGGGCCGCGCCGCGCTGATCCATTCGATCTGCCACATCGAGTTCAACGCCATCAACCTCGCGCTCGACGCCGTCTGGCGCTACGACGGCATGCCCGAGGCCTACTACCGCGACTGGCTGCGCGTGGCCGACGAAGAGGCGCAGCACTTCACGCTGCTGCATTCGCACCTGCAGGACATGGGCTGGCGCTACGGCGACTTCCCCGGGCACGACGGACTCTGGAGCATGTGCGAGAAGACCAGGGACGACGTGCTCGCGCGCATGGCGCTGGTGCCTCGCACGCTCGAAGCGCGCGGGCTCGACGCCACGCCGCTCATCCAGGCCAAGCTCAAGCGCGTGAACACGCCCGATGCGCTGCGCGCGGTCGAGATCCTCGACATCATCCTGCGCGACGAAGTGGGCCACGTGGCCATCGGCAACCGCTGGTACCGCTGGCTCTGCGAACGCGCCGGCCGCGACCCGGAGGCGACCTATCCGGAACTCGTGGCGCGCTACGAAGCGCCGCGCCTGAAGCCGCCCTTCAACCTCGAAGCCCGTGGCCGCGCGGGCTTCAGCGCCGAGGAGCTGCGCGCGCTCTCGGCCGGCAGCAAGGACTGAACGGCAGGCCTACGCGGGCCGGGCGTGCACAACCAGCTTGGGCGTGAAGTACTGGAGCACCTCGCCGCGCTGGTTGAGCGTGCGGCAGCGCATCGTGACCATCGCGCGGCCCGGCTTGGACCGCGATGGCGTGATGTCGAGCACCTCGCTCACGACGTGCAGCACGTCGCCGGGCCGCGTCGGCTTGGGCCACTGCAGCTCGCCGCCCGAGCCGATGATGCCTTCGGCCAGCGGAATGCCGCTTTCCACCATCAGCTTCATGGTGAGCGCCGCCGTGTGCCAGCCGCTGGCCGCGAGGCCGCCGAAGAAGGTGGTCTTCGCCGCCTCTTCATCGGTATGGAAGGGCTGCGGATCGAACTGCGATGCAAAGGCCTTGATCTGCGCCACATCCAGCGCATGTTCGCCGCTCTGGAAGCGATCGCCGACCGACAGGTCTTCGAGGTAAAGCGCGCGCTTGGCGCCCGTGTCGTCAGGGAGTGCCGCCATGGGAGTTCCTTTCAGTGCCTGCGCGCATTCTCGAACTATTCAGATGCGCTCGAGAATCGTGGCAATGCCCTGCCCGCCGCCGATGCATTGCGTGGCCAGCGCATAGCGGCCGTTCTCGCGCGCGAGCAGCGACGCCGCCTTGCCCGTGATGCGCGCACCGGTCGCGCCCAGCGGATGGCCGATGGCAAGGCCGCCGCCGTCGAGATTGACCCTCGCCGCGTCGAGGCCGAGGTCGCGGATGCAGGCCAGCGCCTGCGACGAGAAGGCTTCGTTGAGTTCGATCACGTCGAGGTCGGCGGCCTTGAGCCCGGCGCGCGCCAGCGCCTTGCGCGTTGCCGGAATCGGGCCGATGCCCATGATGGCTGGGTCGACGCCCACGGTCGCGAACGCGCGGATGCGCGCGAGCGCCTGCAGGCCGTGCTTCGCGGCGAAGGCATCGCTGGTCACGAGCACGGCGGCGGCGCCGTCGGTCAGCGGCGACGAGGTGCCGGCCGTCACCACGCCATCAGGACGGAACGCCGGCTTGAGGCCCGCCAGCGCCTCGGCCGAGGTGGCCGGGCGGATGCAGCCATCGGCATCGACCACCTCGCCCGAGGCCAGGCGCACCGGCACGATCTCGCCCGCGAGCCGCCCTTGCGCGCGCGCAGCGGCGGCCTTGCGGTGCGACTCCACGGCAAAGGCCTCCTGGTCGGCGCGGCTCACGTTCCAGCGCTGTGCAACGTTCTCGGCCGTCTCGCCCATCGAGATGTAGGCATCGGTGCTTTCTTGCAGTTCGGGGCTCGGCGAGAAGTTGAAGCCGCCCTGCGGCACCATCGTCATCGACTCCACGCCCACGCACAGGAAGGCCTCGCCCATGCCCGCCTCGATCTGCGCCGCGGCAATGTGCACCGCCTGCATCGACGAGCCGCAGAAGCGGTTGACCGTCATGCCGCCCACCTTGTGCGGCAGCCCCGCGAGCAGGCCGACGATGCGCGCGAGGTTGTTGCCCTGCGAGGCCTCGGGATAGGCGCAGCCCAGGATGACGTCCTCGAGCAGCGCGGGGTCGAGGTCGGTGCGCTGCAGCAGGCCGCGAACCACGCCGGCGGCCAGCGTGTCGGGGCGCACCTCGGCAAGCGCACCCTTCTTCGCGAAGTGGAAAGGCGAGCGGGCATAGGCGGAAATGACGGCTTTCATGGAAACACTCCTTGGCAAAACCTACCATCCAATCGGTAGGCAACGAGGTCAAAAAATAGGCACGCGCTGCGTGCCCGCGAGGCCGCCCGGCGATCAGCCGGGCAAGGAACTCCTGAGCTGCGCAATGGCTTCGTCGAAGTCTTCGACGCGGCCCGTCATGCGCGATGCGAGCAGCGCGCCCTGGCACACCGAGAACACATAGGCCGCCTGCGATGCAAGCGATGCGCCCTTCTTCTGCCGGGCCGGCGCCAGTGCGCCCAGCACGCCCGTGAGCCACAGCACCTGGGTGTTGCGCAGTTCCTGCACGGCCTGGCGCAGTTCCTCGTCGATGCAATCCCAGCCGGGCGTCAGCGCCCCTGCGGGGCACATGCCCGAGCCTGCCTTGAGCGTGTCGCGGTACATGCGGAAATAGGATTCGAGCGCGTCCTTCGGCGTGCGCACCCGCGCCGCGTCCCAGTCCTTGAAGAGCTGCGTGGCCTGCCGGATCACCGCAATGCCGAGCGCTTCCTTGGTCGGAAAGTGGTGGTACAGGCTCGCCTTGCGGACGCCGACCGCATCGGCCACATCCTGGAAGCTGAAGCCCAGGTAGGAGCGCGTTTCGATCAGGCGGCGCGCCACCCCGAGGATCTGCTCCCGGGTGCTGCCGGCGGCGAGTGCGGTCGAGGGGGCGATGGCGCTGCTCATCTACCTACTATAAGGTAGGGAAATCGGAAGCACAAGCCGCAGGGTCAATCGGCCTTGATGTTCGCGGCCTTCACGATGCGCGCATTGCCTTCGAACTCCGAGGCGATCTCCGCGGCAAAGGCCGACGGGGTGCCGCCGGTCGGCACGTTGTCGGTGGCCGTGAGCTTGGCGCGCAGCTCGGGGCTGGCCAGGGCCTTGTTGATCTCGGCGTTGTACTTCTCGACCAATATGGGCGGCGTGGCCGCGGGTGCGAAGACGCCGAACACCGAATTGATGTTCGCGGCACTGAAGCCCAGCTCGCCCAGCGTGGGCACCTGCGGCAGGCTCTCGAGCCGCGCGGGCGCACCCACGGCCAGCGGACGCAGCTTGCCCGAGCGGATGTGCGAAGTGAGCGTGGGGCTCGCATTGCTCGAGAGAATCTCGAACTGCCCGCCGAGCGCATCGTTGAGCTGCTGGCCGCCGCCCTTGTAGGGCACGTGCGTGATATCGACGCCCGTGGCCGCCTTCACCTGCTCGAGCACGATGTGGCCGAGCGATGCCGGCCCCGAGGTGGCCCAGCGCACCGCGCCGGGCTGCGCCTTGGCATCGGCGATCAGCGCGCGGAAGTCGCGCGCCCTGCTGGCCGGCGTGGCGATCAGCAGCACCGGCGAATACATCACGCTCGCCACCGGCGCGATGTCCTTGAGCGGATCGAAGGGCAGCTTGCCGAGGTGCGGACTCAGCACCAGCGGGCTGATGGCCGAGAAGCCCAGCGTGGCACCGTCGGGTGCGGCCTTGGCCACGGCATCCATGCCGATGGCGCCGCTGGCGCCGGCGCGGTTGTCGACCACCACCGTGGTGCCCATCTGCGAGGCGAGCCTGTCGCCGAGCGCACGCGCGACCACGTCGCTGACGCCGCCCGCGGGGTACGCCACGATGAGGCGGATGGTCTTCGGAATGGCCTGGGCCTGTGCGCCGCCGGCAGCGAGCAATGCCGCCGCGACCCAGATTCTTTTCTGCATGAACGAAGTCTCTTTGCTGTTGGTGAAGTGAAGGAACACCGCGCCTTCAGCCGCGCGGGTGGTGCTGCGCATGCAGCTGCTTGAGGCGCTCGCGCGCCACGTGGGTGTAGATGGTGGTCGTGGAGATGTCGGCATGGCCGAGCAGCAATTGCACCGCGCGCAGGTCGACGCCGTGGTTCAGCAGGTGCGTGGCGAAGGCGTGGCGCAGCGTGTGCGGCGACAGCGGCACATGGATGCCGGCCGCGGCGGCCTGCTTCTTCACGATGATCCAGAACATCACGCGCGTCATGCCTGCGCCGCGCGCGGTCACGAACAGGTCGGGCGTCTGCTGCCCGTCGAGGATGGCGGGGCGCGACTCGTCCAGGTAGCGCTCGATCCAGCGCCGCGCCTCGCCGCCGAAGGGCACGAGGCGCTCCTTGCTGCCCTTGCCGAGTACGCGCAGCACGCCGTCGTTGAGGCTCATGTCGATGACCTTGAGCGCCACCAGTTCGCTCACGCGCAGGCCGCTCGCATACATCAGCTCGAGCATCGCGCGGTCGCGCAGGCCGAGCGGGGTTTCCACGTCGGGTGCGGCCAGCAGGTCGTCCACCTGCTTTTCCGACAGCGTCTTGACGGCCCGCGGCATCTGCCGCGCGGGCGCGAGCCGGATGCTCGGATCGGCTGCGATGCGGCGCTCGCGCAGCGCCCAGCGGTAGTAGCGCTTGAACACCGTGAGCCGCCGGTTGGCCGAGGTGGCCTTGCCCCGGGTCGACAGGCGCGCGCCCATGTAGGCCTGCAGATCGGACTCCTGCGCCGTGTCGAGCGCGCGGCCGCTGCGCTGGCTGCCCAGCCACTGCGCGAACAGCGCGAGGTCGCGGCGGTAGGCGGCCAGCGTGTTCTTCGACAGCCCGTCCTCGAGCCAGAGGGCATCGATGAAGTCGTCGATCTCGGGGGTTTGCGTGGCGGCGGCCTCTGTCATGCGCTGCAAGATATCAAAAAAAGAAAAGCCGCCCGTGGCGCGGGCGGCTTTGCGGAAGGAAAAAGCAGCTCAGTCGAGCTTGAGCTTCTGCTTCACCACCACCTGCTTGTAGACCTCGTATTCGGCCTTGATCTGCGCGGCGAACTGCTCGGGCGTGTTGGCGACGATCAGCGAACCGGTGTCCTCGATGCGCTTCTTCACGGCCGGATCTTCCACCGCCTTCTTCACGCCGGCGCTGACCTTGTCGACCACTTCCTTCGGCAGGCCCTTGGGGCCGAGGATGCCGTAGTAGGCCATGCGGTTGACCGGCTCGAGCCCCACTTCCTTGAAGGTGGGCACGTTGGGCAGCGCGGCCAGGCGCTGCGGCGCCGACACCACGATCGGAACCAGCCGGCCGCTCTGGATGAAGGGCATGGCCGACGGGATGTTGTCGAACATGATCGGCACCTGGCCGGCCACCACGTCGTTGAGCGCCGGGCCCGCGCCGCGGTAGGGAATGTGCGTGACGAAGGTGTTGGTGAGGCTCTTGTAGAGCTCCATCAGCAGGTGGCCGATGCCGCCGGTGCCCGACGAGGCGTACGAGTACTTTCCGGGGTTCTTCTTGAGCTCGGCCACGAACTCCGCATAGTTCTTGGCCGGGAAGCTCGGGTTGACCGCAATGATGTTGGGCGTGGCCGCAATGTTGATGATCGGCGTGAAGTCGTTGATCGGGTCGTACGGCACCTTGGGGTTGATGGCCGGATTGGCCGCCGTGCTCGACACCGTGGCAACGCCGAGCTTGTAGCCGTCAGGCGTGGCGCGCGCTGTTTCGGCTGCGCCCACGATGCCGCCGCCGCCCGCGCGGTTGATCACCACCACCGGCTGGCCCAGCACCTTGCCGAGCGGGTCGGAAATCACGCGCGCCACGATGTCGGTCGTGCCGCCCGGTGCAAAGGGCACGCTCAGCTCGACCGGCTTGTTCGGATAGCCCTGCGCGAAGCTCTGGCCCGCGGCCGCGACCAGCGCGGCGGCTCCCACCATGGCGCCCCATTGACGACGTTGCATCTATAACTCCTTGATTGAATGGTTGATGTCGAAAAACCAAAGCCCCGGATGCTAGCGGCTTCACACCGCGCTCATGCTGTGGATTACCCATGGTCCGCCACGGTTTATGCTCGAAGCGGTGAACTTCGCACAGCTGCTCTTTCCTGATTTTTCGCTCATCGCCATCGGCTGGCTTCTTTGCCGCTACACGGCGCTCGACCGCCGCGTGTGGGACCAGGTCGAAAGCCTGGTCTACTACTTTCTATTTCCTGTGCTGCTGTTCCACTCGATCGTGCGCAGCCCGCTCGACTTTGCCGCCACCTCGAGCCTGCTCACCGCAGGCGTGGGCATCGGCCTTTGCGGCATCGCGATGGCCTATGCACTGCCCTACGTGCCCGGCCTCGGTTCGCACATCGACCGCCGCGACCATGCGGCCAGCGCGCAGATCGGGTTCCGCTTCAACTCCTTCATCTGCCTGGCGCTCGCCGAGCGGCTGGCCGGTGCGCAGGGCCTGTTGCTGATTGCGGTGCTGATCGGCGTGTGCGTGCCGATGTTCAACATCGCGGCCGTCTGGCCGATGGCACGGCATGCAGAGAGCGGCTTTGCGCGGCAGCTGGTGCGCAATCCGCTGATCGTCGCCACGCTGGCCGGGCTGCTGGCCAACGTGCTGGGCTTCACCGTGCCGAACTGGGCCACGCCCACGCTCACGCGCATCGGCGCCGCATCGCTTGCGCTCGGCCTGCTGGCCGCGGGCGCGGGCATGCAGTTCGCCACGCTGGGGCGCGGCAAGGTGCTCGCGGTGTCGGTGCTGTCCATTCGCCACCTGTTCCTGCCGCTGGTGGCATGGGGCCTGTCGCTCGCGCTGCGGCTTGACGCGACGCAGGCCTCGGTGCTGATGGCGTTTTCCGCCGTGCCCACGGCCTCCAGCGCCTATGTGCTGGCGGCGCGCATGGGCTACAACGGACCGTACGTGGCGGGCCTCGTGACCTTGTCGACGCTGCTCGGCGTGCTGAGCCTGCCGTTTGCGCTGGCGCTGCCGCGCTAGGACGCGTTCGGCGTTTCGGGGCGCTGCGCCAGCGCCCACGCCACGTGCTCGCGCACCAGTTCGCTCGGGTCCGAGGCACGCGTGGCCAGTGCCTCTGCGGCGCCGCTCTCGCCCGCGCGCAGTGCGTTGCCAAGGGCCACGGCGATGTTGCGCAGCCAGCGTTCATGCCCGATGCGGCGGATCGGGCTGCCTTCGGTGAAGCGCAGAAATTCCTCTTCGCTCCAGGCAAAGAGCGCGGCCAGCGACTGGCCGGTGAGCCCCTCGCGCGCATCGAAGTCGGGCAGCGCGCTCTTCTTCGCGAACTTGTTCCAGGGGCAGATCAGCTGGCAGTCGTCGCAGCCGTAGATGCGGTTGCCCATCATCGGCCGAAGCTCCAGCGGAATCGGCCCGCCGTGCTCGATGGTGAGGTACGAAATGCAGCGCCGCGCATCGAGCCGGTACGGCGCGACGATGGCCTTGGTCGGGCACACGTCGATGCAGGCGCTGCAGCTGCCGCAGTGCGCGGTGACCGGCTCGCTTTCGGGCAGCGCCATGTCGACGTAGATCTCGCCCAGGAAGAACATCGAGCCCGCGCTGCGGTCCAGCACCAGCGTGTGCTTGCCGCGCCAGCCCTGGCCGCTGCGGGACGCAAGCTCGGCTTCGAGCACCGGGGCCGAATCGGTGAAGGCGCGGTGGCCGAACGGGCCCACTTCTTCGGCGATGCGCTCGGCCAGCCGGGCCAGCCGCGCACGCATCACCTTGTGATAGTCGCGGCCGCGCGCATAGACCGAGACGATGGCTTCGCCGGGCCGCGAGAGGCGATCGAACTCCACGGCCTGCCAATCGTCGAGCGGCGTGCCGCGCGGCAGGTAGTCCATGCGCGCCGTGATGACGCTCACCGTGCCCGGCACCAGCTCGGCCGGCCGCGCGCGGCGCGTGCCGTGCGTTGCCATGTATTTCATCTCGCCATGGAACCCATGGGCCAGCCATTGCATCAGACCTTCCTCGGCGCTCGATAAATCGACGCCCGCGATTCCGATTTGGGAGAATCCGAGTTCCCGGGCCAATGCCTGAATACGAGCAACGAGTGGATGGCTGACGATCACTTGCCGATTGTAGAAACGCCGAAGAACGCCGGCCGCACGCTGCACTGGCGCAGCGAAGAAGACACCGACGCCTTCGCGCGCGCGCTGGCGGCCTCGCCCGCGCTGCGCGATGCCTTCATTGCGCTGCACGGCGACCTCGGCGCCGGCAAGACCACCTTCGTGCGCCACTTGCTGCGCGCGCTCGGCATCGAGGGCCGCATCAAGAGCCCGACCTATGCCGTGGTCGAGCCGCACGAAGCGCCCGACGGCTTGGCCATCTTCCATTTCGATTTCTACCGCTTCAACGATCCGCGCGAGTGGGACGACGCCGGCTTCCGTGACATTTTCGCGGGCCCGGGCCTCAAGCTCGCGGAGTGGCCAGAGAACGCTGCCGGCCGCACACCAATTGCCGACCTCGCTATTAAAATAGAAGCAATGACAGACGACACACGCAGCGTGACCCTCCTGGCGAACACTCCCCGCGGCAGCACCCTGCTGGCGCAGCTCGGCGCATGAAGGCCACCGGCCTCAAGCGGCGCGTGCTGCTGCAGGGCGGCAGCATCGCGCTGATGCTCGGCGTGCACCAGATCGCGCGCGGCGCCACCATCCTCGCAGTGCGCGTGTGGCCCGCGGCCGACTACACGCGCGTGACCATCGAATCCGATGCGCGGCTGCATTCGCAGCAGCTGGTCGTGGGCAGTCCGCCGCGGCTGGCGGTGGACATCGAAGGCATCGATCTCAACCCCGAGCTGCGCGACCTGGTCGGCAAGATCAAGCCGGGCGACCCGTACATCAACGGCCTGCGCGTCGGCCAGAACGCCCCCAAGGTGGTGCGCATCGTGTTCGACCTCAAGCAGGCCGTGGTGCCGCAGGTGTTCTCGCTGGCGCCCATTGCCGCGTACAAGCACCGGCTGGTGCTCGACCTCTACCCCGAAAAAGCCATCGACCCGATGGAAGCGCTGATCACCGAGCGCCTGCGCGAAGCGCCGCGCGGCAGCAGCGCCGGCGGCAGCAACGGCGCCGTGGCAAGCGCACCGTCGGTGCCGCCGCCGGCCGCGCCCTCCTCGGGCCTCGCGCCCGACGGCGGGCCGCCGATCCTCGTGCGGCCGTCGCCCAACGTGCCAGCGCCGATCCCCGCGCCCGGCAGCATCGCGCCATCTCCCGCCCGCCCGCCGGCCACGGCGGCCGGGCCCGCACCCGATCCGCTGGGCGAGCTGATGGCGCAGCAGTCGACGCGGCCCGGCCCCGTCGTGCCACCCGCACCGCCCATTGCGCCTGCCGTACCCGTGGCGCCTCCCGCGCCCCTCGCGTCCGCGCGCGGCAGCGCCACCGCGAGCCGCACCGACCGCATCATCATCGTGGCGCTCGATCCCGGCCATGGCGGCGAAGACCCGGGCGCCATCGGCCCCAACGGCACGCGCGAAAAAGACATCGTGCTGCAGATCGCGCATCGCCTGCGCGACCGCATCAACGCGAGCAGCGTCAACGGCAACCCGATGCGCGCGTTTCTCACGCGTGACGCCGATTTTTTCGTGCCGCTGGGTGTGCGCGTGCAGAAGGCGCGGCGCGTGCAGGCCGACCTCTTCGTGAGCATCCATGCCGATGCGTTCACCACGCCCGCCGCGCGCGGCGCGAGCGTCTTTGCGCTGAGCCAGAGCGGCGCCTCGAGCAGCGCCGCGCGCTGGCTCGCCAACAAGGAAAACGAAGCCGACAAGGTCGGCGGCGTGAACGTGGGCAACCACGAAGTGCAGGTGCAGCGCGCGCTGCTCGACATGAGCACCACGGCGCAGATCAACGACAGCCTCAAGCTCGGCGGCGCCATGCTCGGCGAGATCCGCGGCATCGGCGCACGGCTGCACAAGCCCGCGGTCGAGCAGGCCGGCTTCGCGGTGCTCAAGGCACCCGATATCCCGAGCGTGCTGGTCGAAACGGCGTTCATCAGCAACCCCGAAGAAGAAGCCAACCTGCGCAGCGTCAGCTACCAGGAAAACCTTTCCGATGCGCTGATGCGCGGCATCCAGCGCTACTTT
This sequence comes from Variovorax paradoxus NBRC 15149, assembly GCF_001591365.1. Taxonomy (GTDB): domain Bacteria; phylum Pseudomonadota; class Gammaproteobacteria; order Burkholderiales; family Burkholderiaceae_C; genus Variovorax; species Variovorax paradoxus. The sequence goes on along the minus strand of NZ_BCUT01000007.1, from coordinate 72,890 downwards.
GCGCAGAACCCGCCGCTCGCGCGCAGCCGCCAGCTCTGAGCCCGCGCGCGCCGTGCCGTCCCACGCGGGCCGGCCCGTGGCAACGCACAGGCAGGCGCGGCAGGCTCCTACACGGGGGGCCGGCGCCTTTTGTCCATCATGGCTCCATCACTCTAGAAAGGTGGACACCATGATGATGAAGGCACGAATCTGGATTTCCGCTGCAGCGGCAGGCGCGGTCATGGCGCTGGCCGGTTGCGCGTCCGGCCCCAACCAGAACCTGGGCACCGGCATCGGCGCGCTCGGCGGTGCGGCCGTGGGCCACGCCATCGGCGGCAACACCGGCAGTACCCTGGGCGGCGCGGCCATTGGCGGCGTGATCGGCAACCAGGTGGGCCGCAGCGTCGACGAGCGCAACTACTACGAGAGCCAGCGCGCCTATCCGCCGAACACCTATTACCCGCGCAACGGCCCGAACTACTGACCTTTTACCAATCCTGACTCTCTCTCTCTGCTCGAGCGCGCCATCACTGGCGCGCTTTTTTTGTCCGGTGCCGATCAAGCCTTCGAAGGCAGCTGCGCGCGCGCCTTCTCTGCACGCGATGCGCGCCAGGCACCGAAGATCGCGATCAGGCCCGGCACGAAGATCAGCGCCCAGATGATCTTGTCGAGATGCTCGCGCACGAACGGCAGGTTGCCGAAGAAGTAGCCCGCCGTCGCGATGCCCAGCACCCAGACCAGCCCGCCCACCACATTGAACATGCTGAACTTCGCGCGGCTCATTTCGGCCACGCCGGCCACGAAAGGCGCGAAGGTGCGAATGAAGGGCATGAAGCGCGCAAGGATGATCGTGATGCCGCCATAGCGCTCGTAGAACGCATGGGCCTGGTCGAAGGCCTTGCGGTTGAAGAAGCGCGAGTCCTCCCACTTGAAGACCTTGGGCCCGAAGTAGCGGCCGATGCTGTAGTTGCACTGGTCGCCCAGGATGGCCGCAGCAATGAGCACTGCGCAGGCCAGCGGAAAGCTCATGAGCCCCACGCCGCACAGCGCGCCCACGATGAAGAGCAGCGAGTCGCCGGGCAGGAAAGGCATCACCACCGCGCCTGTCTCCACGAACACGATCAGGAAGAGCAGCGCATAGACCCAGGGGCCGTAGGCAACGACGAAGGCCTCGAGGTGTTTGTCGACGTGCAGGATGAAGTCGACGAGAAAGCTGATGATTTCCATGGTCGCGGATTATCCTTGCTGCGCGCCGCATGGCGTCCCCAGACGAATTCGGAGATCCAACATGACAGGTCGATACATCCAGACCTGTTCTGGCGCCAGCAGCCCGATGTACCTGGCGGCCTGACACGCTGATGCCAGGCTGAAAGGGCTACTGCGGGCAGCGGCGCGGCGGCGGCAGCCGGCTTCTAGAATGCTCGCGTGAGCGCCCTTCCCTCTTCCATTCCGTCCCCCCAGCGCCGTCCGATCCGCGAACTTCCCGACGAGCTGATCAGCCAGATCGCCGCGGGCGAAGTGGTCGAACGCCCGGCCTCCGTGGTGCGCGAACTGCTCGACAACGCGCTGGACGCCGGCGCGCGCCAGGTCACGGTGCGGCTGGCTTCGGGCGGCGTGCGGCTGATCTCGGTGGAAGACGACGGCCAGGGCATTCCGCGCGAAGAACTCACGGTGGCGCTGCGCCGCCATGCCACCAGCAAGATCGCAAGCCTCAACGATCTCGAGACCGTCGGCACCATGGGCTTTCGCGGCGAAGCGCTCGCGGCCATCAACGCCATTGCGGAACTCAGCATTCTTTCGCGCTTTGCGGGCGCCGACAGCGCCTTCGCGCTCGACGGCCGCACCGGCGAATTGCGGCCGGTGGCCCGCGCCGCCGGCACCACGGTCGAGGTGCGCGAGCTTTTCTTCGCGACGCCCGCGCGGCGCAAGTTCCTGAAGACCGACGCCACCGAGCTGGCCCACTGCATCGAGGCCGTGCGCCGCCATGCGCTGGCGCGGCCCGAAGTCGGCTTTTCGGTGTGGCACGACGGCAAGCTGATGGAGCAATGGCGCGCCGCCGACCGGCGCGAGCAGCGCCTGGCCGATGCGCTCAGCGACGACTTCGTGGCGCAGAGCGTGGCCGTCGAGTACTTGGGCGGCGCGGTGCGCGTGGCCGGCCGTGCCGGCATTCCGGATGCGGCCCGCTCGCGCGCCGACCAGCAGTTCTTCTACGTCAACGGCCGCTTCGTGCGCGACAAGGTGCTCTCGCATGCCGTGCGCAGTGCCTACGAGGACGTGCTGCACGGCCAGCGCCAGCCCGTGTATGCGCTGTACCTCGAAATCGATCCGTCGCGCGTCGACGTGAACGTGCATCCGACCAAGATCGAGGTGCGTTTTCGCGATGGCCGCGAGGTCCACCAGGCGGTGCGCCATGCGATCGAGAACGCGCTTGCGGCACCGCGCGCGGGCGATGCCGTCACGCCCGCGGCGCTGCAGCAACCCTTTTTCAAGCCGAACGTGCCCGCGTCGGGTGCAGCCTGGGCCCAGCCGGGCATCAATTTCGTGGCGGCGGAGCGCGGCGCCGGCGATTTCGAGGCCCTGTGGCCCCAGCGGACCGGCGGCTCGAACCCCGGATCCGGCGCTTCCCCCTGGCCCGCTGCCGAAGCGGCGCCGGCAGCGTTCCGGGCCCCTGCCGGGCTGCCGGCCGAATCGACGGCTCCTGGCGCCCTGTCCACCAATGAGCAAGCCTGGCCCCTGGGCCGCGCGCTGGCGCAGCTGCAGGGCATCTACATCCTGGCCGAAAACAGCCAGGGCCTGATCGTGGTCGACATGCACGCGGCGCACGAACGCATCGTCTACGAGCGGCTCAAGACCCAGCTCGACGGCGCCGCCATCACGAGCCAGCCGCTGCTGATCCCGGCCACCTTCGCGGCCACGCCCCAGGAAGTGGCCACCGCCGAGGCCTGCGCCGCGGTGCTGCCCACGCTGGGGCTGGAAATCACGCCGTTTTCGCCGCGCACCCTTGCGGTGCGTGCGGTGCCGGGCACCCTGGCCGACGGCGATCCGGTGGAGCTCGCGCGCAGCGTATTGGCCGAACTGGCGCAGCACGATGCCAGCACCGTGGTGCAGCGGGCGCAGAACGAATTGCTCTCGACCATGGCCTGCCATGGTGCGGTGCGGGCCAACCGCAGGCTCACGATCGACGAAATGAACGCTTTATTACGTCAAATGGAGGCCACCGAGCGTTCGGACCAGTGCAACCATGGCCGTCCGACCTGGCGGCAGCTGTCGATTCGGGAGCTGGACGCGCTTTTTATGCGCGGCAGATAGCAAATCAGGGCATTTTGAGGGTTTTTCCGGAGTTTTTGGAGGTCATCCGCGAAGCGGGCACGGGCGTTGCATATGTAGAACAAAGTGCCACTTGAGGGCGCTTGGGGGGAAGTGCTGGGGCGCAGTGTCGGCGCGCTCCTTGCTCGAGCATGAACTTTCCGCCGGCTTCGCTGTCCCTCTAGTCCATGAAACGCTGGTCCCTCCTTGCCTCCGTTCTTTCGCTGTGCGCCCTCCTGGCGGCCGGCTGCTCCACGTTCGACGAACAGCAGCGCGAGTGGATCTTCCAACCCAGCGACCGCAGCTGGGGCAACACCGCGACCATGACCGAGGGCATGCAGGACGTCTGGATCGACTTCCAGTCCTCCATCACCGGCGAATCCGCCCGCCTTCACGGCCTCTGGCTCGGCGGCGAGCCCGAGACCACCGACCGTCCGGTCATGCTGTACCTGCACGGCGCCCGCTACAACGTGGCCGGATCGGCGCCGCGCATCCAGCGCATGCACGAGCTCGGTTTCTCGGTGCTGGCCATCGACTACCGCGGCTTCGGCAAGAGCTCCAAGGGCCTGCCCTCGGAAGAATCGGCGCGCGAGGACGCCCGCGCCGCCTGGACCTGGCTTGCGGCCCGGCATCCGCGGCAGCACCGCTACATCTTCGGCCACTCGCTGGGCGGCGCCATCGGCATCGACCTGGCCGCCAGCGTCAACGACGAGAGCGGCACCATCGTCGAAAGCACCTTCACCTCCATTGCCGACGTGGTGAGCGGCTTCAAGTGGGGCTGGCTGCCGTTCGGCCCGTTCATCACGCAGCGCTTCGAGGCCATCAACCGCGTCAAGGACATCGGCGCGCCGCTGCTGGTGGTGCATGGCACCGCCGACAGCCTGATCAACCCCACGCTGGGCCGCAAGCTCTACAACGCGGCCACCGTGCCCAAGCTCTTCGTGCTGGTGGAGGGTGGCTCGCACCACAACACCAATTCGATCGGCGAGGCGCAGTACCGCTCGGCGCTTTCGCAGCTGTTTCGCATGAAGCCCGAGACCACGCTGGCTTCGCGCCAAGGGGAAGGCACGCCGGTGCTGCGCGGCACGCCATCGCTGCCGGCCGCACCGGCGTCCCCGCGCACCGATTCGCCCGCCTTGCCGCAAGAAGCGCGCGGCAAGGCCAGCGCCAGCGCGCAGGCGATCTGAAGCTTCCGGTTTTGTTGTTACCCTCGGGCGCTTATGCCGCCCTCCGCTGCCGCCTCCGGCCTTCCTGAAAACCCGACATACATCGCGCTCGCGGGGCCGACCGCCTCCGGCAAGACGGCGGTGGCGCTCGCGCTGGCGCGGGTGCGCCCGGTGGAGATCGTCAGCGTCGATTCGGCGCTGGTCTATCGCGGCATGGACATCGGCACCGCCAAGCCCAGCCGGGCCGAGCAGGCCGCCGTGCCGCACCACCTGATCGACATCCTCGATCCGCGCGAAAGCTACAGCGCCGCCGCCTTCGTGGCCGACGCGACACGGCTCATCGGCGAGATCCGCACGCGCGGCGCCCTGCCGCTGCTGGTGGGCGGCACCATGCTCTATTTCAAGGCGCTGTTCGACGGCATCGACGCCATGCCCGCCGCCGATGCCGCCGTGCGCGCGCGCATCGACGCCGAAGCCGCCGCGCTGGGCTGGCCTGCCATGCATGCGCGGCTCGCCAAGGTCGACCCCGTGACCGCCGCGCGCCTGGCGCCGCAGGACAGCCAGCGCATCCAGCGTGCGCTCGAGGTGTGGGAGAGCAGCGGCGAGCCCCTGTCGAGCTTTCATGCCGGCGACAAAGACAAGGCAGTGAAGGGCTTGGCCGGCGGCGCGCTGTTCTCGCTCGAACCCACCGAGCGCGCCTGGCTGCATGCGCGCATTGCCGAGCGTTTCGACGCCATGCTGGCCGCCGGCTTCCTCGACGAGGTCAGGGCGCTGCGCGCACGCGGCGATCTTTCCACCGAGCTTCCCTCGATGCGCTGCGTGGGCTACCGGCAGGCCTGGGAAATGCTCGACGCATGCGGCGGCGCGCAGCCCGATGCCAAGGCCGTCGGCACGCTGCGCGAGCGCGGCATCGCGGCCACGCGCCAGCTTGCCAAGCGGCAGATCACCTGGCTGCGCAGCATGCCGGCGCGCACCGTCATCGCCTGCGACGCGCCCGGCGCGTTGCAGACCGCTGTTCAACGCATCGCAGGCACCACCGCATGACCCTGCGCATTTCCGGGCTCGCCAAGCACTACGGCGACGTGCCCGTCTTCGAGAACGTGACGCTCGGCGTCGAGCCCGGCGAGTTCGTCGCCATCGTGGGCGAATCGGGCGTCGGCAAGTCGACGCTGCTCAACTGCATGGCCGGGCTCGACAGCTGGGACGCCGGCACCGTCACGCAGGGCGGCGTCGACATCGGCGCACTCGACGGCGAAGCCTGCGCGCTCTGGCGCCGCCGCCACGTGGGCTTCGTGTTCCAGGCCTTCCACGTGCTGCCGCACCTGGACGTGGCGCAGAACGTCTCGCTGCCGCTGATGCTGCTGGGTGGCAAGCGCCATGAAGGCCGCGTCGCGCACATGCTCGACGCGGTGGGCCTGCCCGGCATGGGCGCGCGGCTGCCGCAGACGCTCTCGGGCGGCCAGCTGCAGCGCGTGGCAATCGCGCGCGCGCTGGTGCACCGGCCCGCCCTGCTGCTGGCCGACGAGCCCACCGGCAACCTCGACCCGGGCACCGCTTCGAAGGTGATGGAACTGCTGATCGGCCAGACGCGCGAGCACGGCGCCTCGCTGGTGCTGGTGACGCATTCCGAGAGCGCGGCAGCCCGTGCGGACCGCCTGCTGCACCTCACGGCCGAGGGAATCCGCGCCTGAGCGGGCTACGCGAGCAACGCCGCGTAGCGCGAGAGGTCGACGTTGCCGCCGCTGACCACGATGCCCACGCGCTGGCCCGCGATGGCCTTGCCCGCGGCAACGGCGCCCGCAAAGGCGAGGCAGCCGGTCGGCTCCACCACGGTCTTCATGCGCTCGGCAAAGAAGCGCATCGCATCGACGAGCTGCGCGTCGGTCACGGTGAAGATGTCGTCCACGTCGCGCCGGATGATGCCGAAGGTGTACTCGCCCAGGTGCTGCGTCTGCGCGCCGTCGGCAATGGTCTTGGGCGTTTCGATGTGCACGATCTTTCCCGCGCGCAATGATTGCTGGCCGTCGTTGCCCGCTTCGGGCTCCACGCCGTAGACCTTGCAACCGGGCGCCAGCGCGCGCGCCGACAGCGCCGAACCCGACAGCAGCCCGCCGCCGCCCAGGCACACGAACAGCTGGTCGAGCGGACCGGTCTCCTCGATGAGTTCCTTCACCGCCGTGCCCTGCCCGGCGAGCACGTCCGGGTGGTCGTAGGGCGGGATCACCGTCATGCCGCGCTCCTGCGCAAGCCGCTTCGTGAGCGCCTCGCGGTCTTCGGTGAAGCGGTCGTACATCACCACTTCGGCGCCGTAGCCCTTCGTGGCCGCAACCTTGGCCGCGGGCGCGTCCTTGGGCATGACGATCACGGCCGGCATCGACAGGAGCCGGGCCGACAGCGCGATGGCCTGCGCATGGTTGCCCGAAGAGAACGCGATCACGCCGCCCTTGCGCTGCGCGGCGTCGAACTTCGAGAGCGCGTTGAAGGCGCCGCGGAACTTGAAGGCACCCATGCGCTGGAAGTTCTCGCACTTGAAGAAGAAGCTGGCGCCCCAGCGCTCGTCGGCCGTCTGCGATTGCAGCACGGGCGTGCGGTGGGCGTGGCCCTTGAGCCGCGCGGCCGCGGCGATGACGTCGTCGTAGGTAGGTAGTTGCATGGGCCGAGCTTAGCGGCGGGTTACCTTCTTTTGCAGCCCCCATGGGTAAAAACCCGAGATACGCGGCGGCTCCGGATTCCGTACTCTGTATACAGAGTTCAAGGAAAGCCGTCTATGCCCGCCCAGCTCGTCAGCATCGAAGCCGCGCCCGACCTCGTCGACCAGGTCTACCGCGCCCTGCTCGGCGCCATCAGCAGCGGCGCGCTGGCGCCCGGCGAGCGGATCACGCAGGAAGACATTGCGCAGCGCCTGTCGGTGTCGCGCCAGCCCGTGCTGCAGGCGCTGCGCCTGCTCAAGAAGGACGGTTTCGTGCACGACGCGCCCGGCCGCGGCGTGCTGGTGGCGCCGCTCGACGCCGACTGGATGCGCAAGGTCTACCAGGTGCGCGGCGCGCTCGACGTGCTGGCCGCGCGGCTCGCGGCCGCACAGCGCTTTCGCATCGACCCCAGGCTGCTGGAGCGTGGCCGCCGCGCGGCGCGCGGGCGCAATGTCGAAGCCATGATCGATGCCGATCTGGCCTTCCATCAGGCCATCTACGAGGCCTCGGGCAATCCGCTGATCGGCCAGAGCGCCGACCAGCACTGGCGCCACCTGCGCCGCGCGATGGGCGCCGTGCTGCAGGCCGAGCCGCAGCGCGAGACGCTCTGGGACGAGCACGAAGCCATCGCCGCCGCCATTGCGGCCGGCCATGCGCAGCGCGCCGCGCAGCTGAGCGAGGAACACGTCGCCCGGGCCAGCGAGGCACTGGGCCGGCGGCTCGCGCAGCAGCTCGCGCGCACCGCATCCGCATCCACCCCCACCCGCAAAGGAGACAAGGCATGAAGTTGACCCCCGAGCAACGCGCGCAGTTCGAGCGCGACGGCTACCTGTTCTTTCCCGGCCATTTCTCGCCCGAAGAAACCAGGGCGCTGACCGATGCGGTGCCCGACCTGTACAGCAAGCGCGAGGCCTTCAACGTGCGCGAGAAGGGCTCGGACGCGGTGCGCACCAACTTTGCCGCGCACCTGATCAGCGAGCCCTTCGCGCGGCTCGCGCGCCATCCGCGCATGGTGGAGCCGGTGATGGACCTCTTCGGCGAAGAGGTCTACATGCACCAGTTCAAGATCAACGGCAAGATGGCGTTCGAAGGCGACGTATGGCAGTGGCACCAGGACTACGGCACCTGGCTCAACGACGACCTGATGCCCACCGAGCGCGCAATGAACGTCGCGATCTTCCTGGACGAGGTGAACGAGCACAACGGCCCGCTGATGTTCATTCCGGGCAGCCACCGCAAGGGCGTGGTGGATGCGAAGCACGACCTCACGACCACCAGCTATCCGCTGTGGACGGTGGACAACGACCTGATCCGGCAGCTGGTGGACCGCGCTGGCGGCAAAGGCCACTACGACGCGGCGGGCCGCCACATCGGGGGCGGCATCGTCTCGCCCAAGGGCCCCGCCGGCTCGATGATCCTGTTCCATAGCTGCCTCGTGCATGCCTCGGGCAGCAACCTCTCGCCGTTCAACCGCGTGGCGGTGTACCTGAGCCTGTGCGCGGTCAGCAACCACATCCGCCGCCACAAGCGGCCCGAGTACATCGCGCACAGAAACTTCGCGCCCATCGAGCTGCTGCCCGACGATTGCCTGCTCAAGCCCTACCCGGTCGAGGTGCCGTGGAAGAACGGCCTGCCCGAGAGTGCCCTGCAGACCTCGCTCGAAGTCCTCGACACCGCGGAGGCCTGACGCCATGAGCCTCTACACCCGCCTGCAGCAGCGCGCCGCCGAAGGCCGCCCCATCCGCATCGGCCTGATCGGCGCCGGCAAGTTCGGCTCGATGTACCTCGCGCAGATTCCGCGCACGCCCGGCGTTCAGCTGGTGGCGATTGCCGACCTCTCGCCCGCGGCGGCGCGCGCCAACCTCGAGCGCGTGGGCTGGAACCCGGAGCGCGCCGCGGCGGGCTCGGTGCAGGAAGCCCTGAAGACGGGCAGCACCTGGATCACCGACGACTGGCAGGCCGTGACGCGCGAACCCGCCATCGACATCGTGGTCGAGTGCACCGGCAACCCGGTGGCAGCCGTCGAGCATTGCCTGGATGCGTTTGCGCATGGCAAGCACGTGGTCAACGTCACGGTCGAGGCCGATGCCTTCTGCGGCCCGCTGCTCGCGCGCCGCGCGCAGCAGGCCGGCGTGGTCTATTCACTGGCCTTCGGCGACCAGCCCGCGCTGATCTGCGACCTGGTCGACTGGGCGCGCACCTGCGGCTTTCCGGTGGTCGCGGCCGGACGCGGCCACAAGTGGCTGCCGCACTTCACCGAATCGACGCCCGAGACCGTCTGGGGCAACTACGGCCTGACGCCCGAACAGGCGCTGCGCGGCGGGCTCAATCCGAAGATGTTCAACAGCTTTCTCGACGGCTCCAAGCCGTCCATCGAAAGCTCGGCGGTGGCCAACGCCACCGGCCTCACCGTGCCTTCGGACGGCCTGCTCTACCCGCCCGCGAGCGTGGAGGACATTCCCTTCGTCACGCGCCCCCGGAGCGAAGGCGGCGTGCTCGAACGCAAGGGCATGGTCGAGGTCATTTCCTCGCTCGAGGCCGACGGGCGAAAGATCCCCTACGACATCCGCATGGGCGTGTGGGTCACGGTCGAGGCCGAGACCGACTACATCAAGAACTGCTTCGAGGAATACAACGCCCACACCGACCCGAGCGGGCGCTACTTCACGCTCTACAAGCGCTGGCACCTGATCGGCCTGGAGGTCGGCATGTCGGTGGCCAGCGTCGCCTTGCGCGGCGAGCCGACCGGCGTGGCCACCTGCTGGAACGCCGACGTGGTGGCCACGGCCAAGCGCGACCTCGCGCCCGGCGAGATGCTCGACGGCGAAGGCGGCTACACCGTCTGGGGCAAGCTGCTGCCGGCCGAGCGCTCGCTCGGCCTGGGTGGGCTGCCGCTCGGGCTGGCGCACAGCGTCAAGCTGGTGCGACCGGTGAAGAAGGGCCAGAGCCTCTGCTGGGCCGACGTGGCCATGGACACCTCGACCTCCGCCTACCGGCTGCGAAGCGAGATGGAGGCCATGTTCGCCCCCGCCGCGCAGCAGGCCAAGGCGGCCTGAAAGCCTAGGTAGCGCAACCGTTGCGCCGAACGGCAATCGCGTAAAAAATCATCTGCTCGACACGGACGCCGTGTCGAAATGACCGGCTGCGGGCCGTCATTGTGGTGAGCGATCCTGCTCAGCCTCTTTTCCACGATGGAGAGACACCATGCAGTACATGTTGATGTTCTATCAGCCCGCGGCCGAATTCGAACAGCGGAACGACGCGTCCTCGCAGGCCTACCGGGCCAGCTGGGTGGCGTATGCCGATGCGGTTCGCCAGTCGGGCATTTCGCTCGGCGGGCACGGCCTCCTGCCGCCGATGACCGGCACCACGCTGCGCGTGCGCGGCGACAAGCGCCAGGTGCAGGACGGCCCCTTTGCCGACACCAAGGAGCAGCTCGGCGGCTACTTCGTGGTGGACGTGCCGGACCTCGATGCCGCGCTCGAATGGGCGGCCCGCGCGCCCTGCGCAGCCAGCGGGGGCGTGGAGGTGCGGCCGGTCTTCACGGCCACGGCCATCGCGGCGGCCACACCGTGAACCACCCGGCGGCTCACCAGGCCGCCGAACGTGCGGCGCGCGAGTCGTACGGCCGCCTGCTGGCCATCCTGTCCGCGCGCACGCACGACATCGCCGCATCGGAAGATGCGCTCGCCGAGGCCTTCGCGCGCGCACTGGAGCGCTGGCCGGCCGACGGCATTCCCGCACAGCCCGAGGCCTGGCTGCTGAGCGTGGCGCGGCACCGCAAGCTCGACGCCTGGCGCCACAGCCGCGTGCAGGACGACGCAACGCAGTCGCTGCTGCTCTTGGCCGGCGAGATGGACGACGCCCCTGAGGGCGTAGCCGTGCCCGACGAGCGGCTGCGCCTGATGTTCGTCTGCGCGCATCCGGCCATCGATGCGGCGGCGCGCGCGCCGCTGATGCTGCAGACCGTGCTCGGGCTCGACGCGGCCCGCATGGCCGGTGCCTTTCTCACCGCGCCTTCCACGCTGGGCCAGCGGCTGGTGCGGGCCAAGGCACGCATCCGGGCCGCGGGCATTCCCTTCGAGTACCCGCAGGCGCGCGAACTTCCGCAGCGGCTGCAGGACGTGCAGGGCGGCATCTACGCCGCCTACGGCACCGGCTGGGACGACGTCGACGGCGCCGACGCCCTGCCGCGCGGCCTCACCGCCGAGGCCATCGACCTCGGCCGCATCCTGTGCAGCCTGATGCCCGATGAGCCCGAGCCGCTGGGCCTGCTCGCGCTGATGCTCTTCTGCGAAAGCCGCGCCGCGGCCCGGCGCAGCGAGGCCGGCGCCTACGTGCCGCTCGACCAGCAGGACCCGCTGCGCTGGAACCCCGACCTGCTCGCGGAGGCCGAACGCTGCCTGCGCCGGGCCTCGGAGATGAAACTTCTCGGCCCCTACCAGCTGGAGGCCGCCATCCAGTCGGCCCATTGCGAGCGCCGCGTCGGTGCGCCCGTGCCGCCCGAAGTGCTGGTGTCGCTCTACGAAGGACTGCTGGCGCTGCGGCCCAGCATCGGTGCCCAGGTCAGCCTGGCCTGTGCGCTGGCCAATGCGCGCGGCCCCGACGTCGGCCTGCGCGCGCTGGAGGCCATGCCGGCGGCCGAGGTGCAAAGCTACCAGCCGTTCTGGGCCGCCCGCGCGCACCTGCTCGCGGCCGGCGGTGCGCGCGCCGCGGCACGCCAGGCCTACGACCGCGCAATCGGCCTCAGCAGCAACGCCGCCGTGCGCGCCTACCTCAACGCAATGTCGGAACGGCTTTGATCTTCTGGCGCCGAGCGCTCAATCCTGCGGAGCGGCCACCGCCTCGCCCACCCTCTGCGCATCGAGCCGGCTGCCGCCCTGCGCCAGCGTCACGCCGACCACCGCGTTGCCTTCGCCGCGCCGGAAAGTGACTTCGGCGCCGATGGCCGTGACCGCGAAGCGGTCGCTGCCGATGGGCGTGAGCGCGTTGTAGCCCCGGCCTGTCTCGCGCACCTGCAGGCGGCCGCTGCGCACCGCAAAGCCCAGCGTCTTGGCCCTGTTGATGCGGAACTCGCCCTCGTAATCCGCAAGGCGCTGCGGATCAATCGGCACCTGGGCGGTCGGCACCGGATAGCGGCTCTTGCCGATGGCCAGCATCACGGACTGAAGCGGCGCGCGCGCATTGCTGCCGAGCACGATCAGCGCTTCTGCGGTGTCGGGCGCAAGCAGCCACAGCGTGCGGTAGCCCTCGGTCACGCCGGCGTGGTAGTAGGTGCGCCGGCCGCCCTCGGGGCCGCGCACCATCACCGCATAGCCGATCTCGGCGCCTTCGTAGCGCGCGAGCGGCGTGAGCATGCGCACGGCCGCGGGGCCCAGCGGACCGCTGGCGCCGGCGAGGATCGCGCGGCTCAGCGTGAGCATGTCGGCCGCCGTGGAACGCAGCGCGCTGGCCGGCGCATAGGCCGCCATGTCGAGCAGCTGCTGGCGCCGGTCGCCGGCAAAGGCCGGTGCCATGCGCGAGGCCTTGTCGCCGAGCTGGATCACCGTGTCGTTCATGCCCAGCGGCTCGGTGATGCGCGCGCGCACCAGCTCGCCCCAGGTGGTGCCGAGCCGTTCGGCCAGGACCTGGCCCAGCAGCGCCATCCCGAAATTGCTGTACGCCGCTTCGCAGGGCGGCGCCGGCGCCGTGAGCCGGATGCGCGACAGCGCATCCCAGAACGCCGCCTTGTCGAAGGCACGGAACTGCGCGGCCAGCGCGGGCCCGCCGGCCACGCCATCGGCCATCACGGGCATGCAGCCGGTGTGGGTCACGAGTTGGCGCAGCGTCACGGAGGCCACCGCAGGAGAGAGCCGCGCCGCCAACTTGCCGGCCAGCAGCTGGCCCACGGTGTCGTCGAGCTTCACCTCGCCGCGCTCCACCGACTGCGCCAGCAGCAGGCCCGTGAACACCTTCGTCACGGAGCCGATCTCGAACATCGGCTGCTCGGCGCTGTTCGGCTCGATGGCGCGCGGCGCCGCAGCGGGCTCCGGGTTGTGCGCCACGCCATAGGCGGCGTTGCCGCCGCGCAGCACGCCGACCACCAGCGTTCCCCTTTCGGCGCCCAGCGCCGTCTTCGCGATGGCGGCGGGATCGCTGGCCAGGGTGATGGGCAGCGGCTGTGCCCATGCGGCGGCGGCCGGCAGCAGGGCAGCAAGCCAGGCGGCCGTCCATCGACGGGCCAAGGCGGAGCAAGAAAGCCGCATCGTGGAATTCCCCAGGCATCGAAGAGGCGCCATGGTGCCACGGCCGCGGAACTTCGCGCGCGCCGGCCACAATCGCGGCATGCGTGCCTTGCTCTCCACCTTCTCATGGCAGGAACTGCGCCACCATCCCTGGCGCAACGCCGCGGCCGTGCTGGCCGTGATGCTGGGCGTGGCGCTCGCGTTCTCGGTGCAGCTGATCAATGCTTCCGCGCTCGATGAATTCTCGAGCGCCGTGCGCTCGGTCAACGGCCAGCCTGATCTCGAAGTGCGCGCCGTGCAGGGCAGCTTCGACGAAGCGGTGTTCGCACGGCTCGCGCAGCATCCGCAGGTGGCGCTCGCGAGCCCGGTGCTCGAATTCCAGGGGCTCGCGCTGGCCGGCGAACGCCAGCTGCCGATGCGCGTGATCGGCATCGATGCGCTGGCGCTGCCCAGCATCGCGCCGGCGCTGATGCCGCAGCCCGGCAGGAATGCCGCGCGCTTTGCGATGCTCGCGCCGGGCCATGTGTTTCTCAACGCCGCGGCGCGCAGCGCGCTCGGGCTCCCGGCCGAAGCAACAGAAGGCCGCGTGGAGACGGTGCAGCTGCGCACGGGCGGCGGCGCCTGGCGGCAGCTCGAGGTGGCAGGCCACGTCGCCGCCGGCGGCGCGGCGCTGGCGGTGCTGGACATCGGGGCCGCGCAGGACCTGTTCGACAAGCTCGGCCAGCTCAGCCGCGTCGACCTGAAGCTCGCTCCCGGCACCGACCGCGCGGCCTTCACCGCATCGCTGCAGCGTTCGCCGGGCTGGCCCGCCGGCCTGCAGTTTGCCGAGCCCGGCGATGCGGCCGAACGCGTGAGCAATCTCTCGCGCGCCTACCGCGTCAACCTGACGGTGCTCGCGCTGGTGGCGCTTTTCACCGGGGCCTTCCTGGTGTTCTCGGTGCTGGCGCTCAGCGTGGCCAAGCGCGCGCAGCAGTTCGCGCTGCTCGGCGTGCTGGGCCTGACGCCGCGCGAGCGCTTGCGCCTGGTGCTGGTCGAATCGCTGGTGCTGGGCCTGATCGGAAGCGCCGCCGGCCTTGCGCTGGGCACGGCGCTCGCGGCCTTCGCGTTGCGCGTGCTTGGCGGCGACCTGGGCGGCGGCTACTTCGAGGGCGTGGCGCCCACGCTGCACTGGAGCAGCGGCTCGGCGCTGCTGTACGGCGGGCTCGGCGTGCTCGCGGCACTGGTGGGTGGCTGGTGGCCCGCGCGCGCGGCGCAGGCGCTGCCCGAAGCGCAAACGCTCAAAGGCCTGGGCGCCGCACCCGTGCAGAGCCATGGCCACTGGCTCGCGCTCGGCCTCATTGCCGCCAGCGCGGCGCTGGCCAACATACCGGCTGTCGGCGGCATTCCGATAGCGGCGTATCTCTCGGTGGGCTGCCTGCTGGTGGGCGGCATCACCGCGCTGCCCTGGCTCATTGCGCTGCTGTACGACCGCATCGCGCCTGTGTTCGCAGAGCGCGTGCTGCCGATGCTGGCCATCGAGCGCGCGCGGCGCATGCGCGGCACCGCGGCCGTGGCGGTGAGCGGCGTGGTCGCGAGCCTGAGCCTTGCAGTGGCGCTCACGGTGATGGTGGCGAGCTTTCGCGATTCGGTCACGCATTGGCTCGACGTGGTGCTGCCGGCCGATCTCTATGTTCGCGCCACCTCGAGCGGCCGCTCCGGCAATTCGGGCACCCAGAGCAGCAGCGACACCGCCACCTTCGCGCCGGCCTTCGTGCAGGCGCTGGCACGGCTGCCGGGCGTGGAACGCATCGGCACGCTGCGAACCCGATCGCTGCAACTCGACCCCGCGCAACCCGCGGTCACGCTGATCGCGCGAAGCCTCGAGGGCGGCGCGTCGCAGGCGCTGCCGCTGGTGGGGCCCGCGCTGCCGGTGCCCGCCGGCCAGGTCGGCATCTACGTGAGCGAGCCGATGGTCGAGCTGTATGGCGCGAAGCCGGGTTCGCTGTTCGCGCCGCTGTCGGCGGCGTTGGCCACCGCTGGCTCTGCCCCGGCTTCGTTCTTCGTCGCGGGCGTGTGGCGCGACTATGCGCGGCAGTTCGGCGCCATCACGATGGACGCACGCGACTTCGAGCGCCTGACGGGCGAACGCAACGTGAGCGACGTGTCACTGTGGCTCGCGCCCGGCACATCCGAGGGCGCGGTGCAGGCCGCGGTGCGCGAGCTGGCGGCACGCGGCGATGGCTCCGATTCGACTGCGACGAACGTCGAGATCTCGTCGGTCGGACAGATCCGCGCCACCTCGCTGCGCATCTTCGACCGCAGCTTTGCGGTGACCTACTGGCTGCAGGCCGTGGCCATTGCCATCGGCCTGTTCGGCATTGCCGCGAGCTTCAGCGCGCAGGTGCTGGCGCGGCGCAAGGAGTTCGGGCTGCTCGCGCACCTGGGCTTCACGCGGCGGCAGGTGCTGGCGGTGGTGGCCGGCGAAGGCGCGGCATGGACCGCGATCGGCGCCGTGGCGGGGCTCCTGCTCGGGCTCGCGGTGTCGGTGGTGCTGGTGAAGGTGGTCAATCCACAGAGCTTTCACTGGACGATGGATCTGCTGGTGCCCTGGGGACGGCTGCTGGTGCTCTGCGCGGCCGTGGTTGCTGCGGGGACGGTGACTGCGTGGCTGGCGGGGCGGGCTGCTGCGGGGAGGGATGTTGTTTTGGCTGTGAAGGAGGATTGGTAGTTTTGGGTTCGGGGGCCGGGTCTCGCCCCGGCGGGCGACTCACTTTCTTTTGCTTCGCCAAAAGAAAGTAAGCAAAGAAAAGGCGACCCTACTGTCTGCGTCCCTCCGCTTCGCTGCGGGCAACCTGCGGTGCTCGATTCCGGCGGGGGTCCGCAGAACTCGCTTCGCTCAAACAGCTGCGGCCCTGATCCCGCCTCCATCTGCGCTCCTCGGCGCATACAGAAGGGTGGGAGCGGGTGGCCTTCGCTTCGCTCGGCCCCAACAGCCCAACTCAATACCAACAGCCAATACCAACCACCGCGGCGCTGCGCGCCGCGGTGGCTTGGTGGCCGAGCGAAGCAAAGGCCCGTGTGGTTTGCCCTCCCCTCTGTATGCGCCGAGGAGCGCAGCGTTTCGCGGATCAGGGCTCGCAGCTGTTTGAGCCGAAGGCGAGTTCTGCGAGACCCCGCGAAACGCGAGCACCGCAGGTTGCCCGTAGCGAAGCGGAGGGTCGCAGACAGTGGGGTCGCCTTTTCTTTGGCTACTTTCTTTTGGCGAAGCAAAAGAAAGTAGCTCGCCCGCCGGGGCGAGACCCGGCCCCCGAACCCAAAAAACCTAAGGCAAAGAAGGCATCAACCGAACCCTCTCCACAGTCTCCCTCTCCACCGCCCCCCGGCTATAAACCAGCGGCACGTACTTCCCCTCGAGCCAGAGCGGCGCCAGATCCCGATAGTGCGGACTGTCCGGATCCCCCGACTGCCCCGGCGTATTGATCGCCCGCGAGGCATCCCAATTCCCCACGTCCAGCACCATCCGGAACGAAGCTCCCGACGTGAGCTTGTAGTCATTGGCGCGGTAGCTGGCCGCCATCGGCGTGAACGCCGAGCCCGACATCGGCCAGTCGCCGACTTCCAGCTTCTTGCGCGTGGCCGCATCGACCACGCCGCCGAGCGGATGGCGGAACTCCGCGCGGTGCAGCGCGCCCCACTTCCACGCCGACATGTCGGGCCCGAGCTTGGCCGTGAGCTCCTGCATCGCGGGCGGCAGGGTTTCGAGCAAGAGCGCATCGCGCTGTGCATCGCTCACCCAGCCGAAGGGGTTCTCCAGCAGCAGCAGCATGCGCGTGTTGTCCCCGGGTGCTGCCAGCGAGGCCGCGGCTTCGCCGGCACCGGCCTTGAGCACCGCCGCGCGCAGCGTCTTGGCGCTCCACACTTCATACAGCGCAGCGGCGGCGCTGTCGCGGTCCATGGTGCCGTCCCAGCCTTGCAGCAGCCGCAAGCCGGCGGCCGTGCGGGCATCGTCGCTGCGCAGGCCGGCCAGGAGCTTGAGCAGGCGCTGGGCCGGCGTGGCGACGATGTCGTTCTGCATGCGCTCCGAATCCTCGAGCGTGAAGCGCGAACCCGAGGCGGCCTTTCTCTCGAACAGCTCCTTGAGGCGGCGCGCACGCGCACCGTCGCTCCACTCGTAGCCGATGCCCTTCTTCGCGGCCGGATGATCGGGCGGGATGTTGTTCTCGTTCGCGGTCACGACATAGCCGCGCGCGGGGTTGAACTCCGAGGGCAGTTCGTCGCCGTTGCGAAAGCCCGACCACTCGTAGCGGCCATCGCCCGGCACCGGCATGAGGCCGTCCCAGTTGGGGCGGATCGGCGTGAGGCCGCCCGGAATCCAGCCGACGTTGCCATTGCGGTCTGCATAGACCTGGTTTTCGCCGGGTGCGCCCCAGCGGTTCATGGCGGCGCGGAACTGGTCCCAGTTCTGTGCGCGCATGTAGTCCATCGAACCGAAGTACGGCGCCATGCCGGGCTCGAGCCACGCAGCGCGCAGCGCGAATGCACGCCGCTTGCCGGGCTCGGACAGCAGCACCGGGCCGTGCCGCGTGAAGGTGTTGACCACCTCGCGCGGCGCGCTCTCGCCGCGCACGGCAATGCGCTCGGTGACGCGGGTCATCGGCTCCCATCGGCCCTGGTAGCGGTACTCGTTCGGGTTCCGGGGATTGAGCTGGTACACGTACAGGTCTTCCTGGTCCATGTAGAAGCGCGTGAGACCGAAGGCGATGGTGCCGTTGTGGCCGATCGAGAGGCCCGGCAGGAAGGGTTCGCCGGCGCCGATCGCGTCCATGCCGGGTGCGCTGAGATGCGCCATGTAGCGCAGGCTCGGCGCGCCGTGGGCGCGGTGCGGATCGTTGGCAAGGATCGGGCGCCCGGTGGCGGTGAGCTTCGGCGCGATGACCCAGTTGTTGCTGCCATAGGCGGCCGTCGGATCGCCTTGCAGCGCCTGCTGCTGCTCTTTCTCCTCCTCGGCACTGCGTGCTGCAGCTTCGGCGCTGCCGGGCTGCAGGAGCACGGACGCGGTCGCCGCCCCGGCCAGCCGTGTGTTGTCCTTGGTGAAGCGCGGCGGCTCGGTGGCGCGCAGGTAGGCCGCGCGCAGCTCGGCCGCCGGGATGGTGCAGGGCTCGAACCCCACGGGCACCTTGGGCGTGACCGGCGGATCGAGCTCGCGGCGCAGCCAGTCGGCCTTGATGCCCTGGCCGCCGGCACAGAAGGCGCGCGCGCGGTCGATCTCGGACGTGAAGTTGAGCGTGAGGCCGTGATGGCGGATGCGCACCACGTCCTCGGCCGACCAGGGCGATGGCTGGTAGCCCAGCAGCGCGAACTCCTTCGGCAGCAGCGCCGGCTGCGCACGCACCTGCGCCACATAGGCGTTGACGCCGGCCGTGAAGGCCTCGGCCACGCGCTTGGCATCGGAGCCGTAGGCCAGCCATTCGCGGTACATGTCGCCGCGGTAGAGCACGGCGCGCGCGGCGCGGTCGCTCTCGACCCAGGCGGGGCCGAAGTCCTTGGCCATCTCGCCCAGGCCGCGCTTGCGCCAGAGGTCCATCTGCCAGAGCCGGTCGCGCGCGGCAATGAAGCCCTGCGCAACGAACGCGTCGTAGAGCGTGCCCGCATAGAGATGCGGCACGCCCCAGCGGTCGATCAGCACCTCGGCGGGCTTCTCCAGGCCGGGCACCGCGAAGGACGACGGCGCGCGCGGCGGCGTCTGCACATCGGGTGGTCCGGATGCGCAACCCGCGAGCACCAGGGCCGCGAGCGCCGTGGCGCCAATGGAATGCCTTTGACCTAACGAACGCCGCGACGTGGGGCGCAGGTGTCTTGTTCTCATGCGTCTTGTCTCCTGCCGGGTGGAATTTGGCAGCGCACAGTATCCCGATTTGCGCGTTCGCTGGGTGCTGCGAGGGATGACTTGTAGACTTCCTCCTACATGCAGCAAACACCCTCCTCTTCCTCCTGCAGCGGCTGGCTCGGCGGCGCGATCCGCCGCATCGAGGCCGACTACCAGCGCAGCGCCGACACGCACCTGATCCCGCTGCCGCTGCCCGCGCTCGCCGCGGCCGGCATCGACCTGTACCTGAAGGACGAATCGACCCATCCCACCGGCAGCCTCAAGCACCGGCTCGCGCGTTCGCTCTTTCTCTATGCGCTGTGCAACGGATGGGTGCGCGAGGGCACCACCATCGTCGAGGCCTCGAGCGGCTCGACGGCGGTCAGCGAGGCCTATTTCGCGCGGCTGCTGGGCCTGCCCTTCATCGCGGTGATGCCGCGCAGCACCTCGCCCGAGAAGGTGGCGCAGATCGCCTTCTACGGCGCGCGCTGCCACTTCGTCGACCATGCGGCGCAGGTCTACGAGGAAGCGCACGCGCTCGCCGAGCAGACCGGCGGCCACTACATGGACCAGTTCACGTACGCAGAGCGCGCCACCGACTGGCGCGGCAACAACAACATCGCCGAAAGCATGTTCCAGCAGATGGCGCGCGAGCGGCATCCGGTGCCGGCGTGGATCGTGGTGGGCGCAGGCACCGGCGGCACCAGCGCCACCATCGGGCGCTATCTGCGCTACCGCTGCCATGACACGCAGGTGTGCGTGCCCGATCCCGAGGGCTCGGTGTTCTCGGCCTACCACCGCAGCGGCGACGCCACGCTGACCGCGGCGGGCTCGCGCATCGAAGGCATCGGCCGGCCGCGCGTGGAGCCGAGCTTCATCCGTTCGCTGGTCGACCGGATGATCGAAGTGCCCAATCTCGATTCGGTGGCGGCCATGCACGCGCTCTCGGCGCTGCTCGGCCGCAAGGTGGGCCCGTCGACCGGCACCAACTTCGTCGGCATGCTCGCCATTGCCGGCGAGATGCGCGCGGCCGGCCGGCAGGGCTCCATCCTTTCGCTGCTGTGCGATGCGGGCGAGCGCTACCTGCCGAGCTATCACGATGCGACCTGGGTACAGAACGCGTTCGGCGACATCGGGCCGGCGCAGCGGCGCATCGACGCACTGGTTGCGGGGTGATGCCGCCGCCTGCCTTCTTTCACAAGCTCTCGCGCCGCAGCCTGTTGCTTGCGGCGCTGGCCGCCGCGCCCGCAGGCTGGGCACTGCCCGCGCGCACGCTGCAGTTCCCGCGCGACTTCGGCAGCCACCCTGACCTGCAGACCGAGTGGTGGTACATCACGGGCCATGCGAAGACCGCGGCGGGACGCGAGTTCGGCTTCCAGGTGACTTTCTTCCGTTCGCGCATCGATGCAGCGCAGGGCCTGCGCTCGGCCTTCGCGGCCAGGCACCTCGTGTTCGCGCATGCGGCCGTCACCGATCTCGAAGGCCGCGTGCTGCTGCACGACCAGCGCATTGCGCGCGTGGGCTTCGGCGTTGCATCGGCCAGCGAAACCGACACCGATGTGCGACTGCGCGACTGGTCGCTGGTGCGCAGGGACGACGGCAGCTATTCGGCGCGCATCCCGGCCGGCGAGTTCTCGCTCGACCTGCGCTTCACGCCCACGCAGCCGGTGCTGCTGCAGGGCAAGGCCGGGCTCTCGCGCAAGGGACCGGACGAAGCGCAGGCGAGCTACTACTACAGCGAGCCGCAGCTGCGCACCCAGGGCCGGCTCGCGCTCAAGGGCCAGGCCTTCGACGTCGACGGCACCGCCTGGCTCGACCACGAATGGAGCGAGGCGCTGATGCATCCGGAGGCCGTGGGCTGGGACTGGATCGGCATGAACCTGGACGACGGCAGCGCCCTCACCGCCTTTCGCCTGCGGCGCCGCGACGGCAGTGCGCTATGGGCCGGCGGATCGTTTCGCATGCGCGATGGCGCACTGCGCGTTTTCAACAATGACGAGGTGCGCTTCGACGGCGCGGATACGTGGACCAGCCCGCGCACGCAGGCGAAGTACCCGACCCGGTGGCGCGTGCAAACGCCCTCAGGCAGCTTCGAGGTGCGCGCGCTGCTCGACGACCAGGAGCTCGACAGCCGCGGCTCCACCGGCGGGGTGTACTGGGAAGGCCTGAGCGACCTCGTCGATGTGCAAGGCCGCCGTGTCGGCCGGGGCTACCTCGAGATGACCGGCTACGCCGCACCGCTGCGGCTCTGAGGCCGCGCAGCAGCCCTGTGCGGCTGTCATCACGCCGTCATGCCGGGCCCCTGAACTCGGCACTCGACGTTTGCACGATGGTCGTGCGCCAAGGCTCGAATGAACAGACGACTCCGGCTCATCGCGCTGCTGATGGCGCTGCTGGCCGCGGCAGGCGCCGCGTGGGTGTTCGCGGCCGCGCGGCCGGCCCCATCGGCAACGAACGCAGCGCTTGAAATCCGCTGGCACGGCAACGGCATCGTGCTGCAAGGCGCGGTCAGGGATGCCGCCACGCAGCGCGCGCTGGTGGACGGCGCGACCGCGCGGCTCGGCGGCGAAGCCGACCAGGTGGTGGACTGGCTCGACATCGTGCCCGCGGCGCTGCCCATCGCGGACGCCGCGTCGCTCGCCAGCCTGATCCGCATCGGGCAGGAGGGCTGGCACCTGCAGCGACGAGCCGCGGAAGGATGGCTGGCCGTGCAGTCGCCCGGCGACGCGCAAAGCGCCCAGGCGGGCGAATTGCTGCAGCGCGCCTTCGGCCCCGGCGTGGCCATCCGCGTGGTTCCCCTGCCCTGATCACGCTTCCTGCGCGGGGCGGTCATGGCGACGTCATCTGCCATGTCCAGCATGCGCTGCATTCCATCCAAAGAGGAGAGGCTCATGCACGCATCGTTGAAACATCTCGCCCTGGCGGGGGTGGTCCTGGCCACCTTGTCCGCATGCGGCGGAAGCAGCCATTCGAACAACGGGTTCATTCCGTTCCTCCCGCCGCCCGCACCGGCGCCGGCACCGCCCCCTGCGCCGGCGCCCGCCGCGCCCGGCAGCATGGACGTGAAGCTCATCGCCTTCAACGACCTGCACGGCAACCTCGAGCCGCCCCGGCTTTCCATCACCGCCCCGGCGAACGGCGGCGGCATGGTGCCGGTGCCCGCCGGCGGCGCCGCCTACCTCGCTTCGGCCATCGCGTCGCTCAAGGCGAAGAACGAGAACAACGCCGTGGTCTCGGCCGGCGACATGATCGGCGCCTCGCCGCTGGTGTCGGCGCTGTTCCTCGACGAGCCGACCATCGAGGCCGTGAACGCGATGAAGATCGACTTCAACGCGGTCGGCAACCACGAGTTCGACAAGGGCCAGACCGAGCTCCTGCGCATGAAGAACGGCGGCTGCACCAAGAACACGCCGCTGGAGCCCTGCCGCGTGAACAAGGCCTTCCCGGGTGCCAACTTCGGCTTCCTGGCGGCCAACACCGTGAAGAGCGACGGCACCACGCTGTTCCCCGCCACGGGCATCAAGAGCTTCACCAAGGACGGCGCCACGGTGAAGGTCGCGTTCATCGGCATGACGCTCAAGGGCACGCCCAGCATCGTGACGCCGGCCGGCGTTGCGGGACTGAGCTTCAAGGACGAGGCCGACACGGCCAACGCGCTGATTCCGCAGCTGAAGGCCCAGGGCGCCGACGCCATCGTGGTGGTGGTCCACGAGGGCGGCACCACCACCGTGGGCTACAACGACAAGAGCTGCGCCGGCCTGAACGGCGACATCCTGCCGATCCTCGACAAGCTCGACGCCTCCGTCGACGTGGTGATCTCGGGCCACACGCACCGCTCCTACACCTGCGACTACGGCAAGACCAACCCGGCCAAGCCCTTCCTTTTGACCAGCGCCGGCCAGTACGGCACCCTGCTGACCGACATCAACCTGACGATCGACACGCGCACCCGCAAGGTCACGGCCAAGTCGGCCGACAACGTGATCGTCCAGGGCGAGGCCTACACCAGCGGCGCAACCACGGTGGCGCTGACCGACCAGTACCCCGTGTTCGGCAAGAACCAGGAAGTGGCCGGGCTCGTCAGCCAGTACCTGTCCGTCGCGGCGCCGCTGGTGCAGCGGGTGGTGGGCACGCTCTCCGGCCCCGCCACGCGCACGCAGGCGGCCTCGCGCGAAAGCGTGCTGGGCAACCTGATCGCCGATGCGCAGCTCGCCGCCACCAGTGCCAGCAACAAGGGCGGCGCGCAGATCGCGTTCATGAATCCGGGCGGCGTGCGCGCCGACCTGGTGCCGGCCGGCGACGGCAGCGTGACCTATGGCCAGATCTTCAGCGTGCAGCCCTTCGGCAACAGCCTGGTGGTGAAGACGATGACCGGCGCGCAGATCAAGGCCTTGCTCGAGCAGCAGTTCAACAGCGGCAGCAACACGGTCGCCTCGCCGAGGGTGCTGCTGCCTTCGCGCAGCCTGAGCTACAGCTACAGCCTCTCGGCACCCGCGGGCTCGCGCATCGGCAACATGGCGCTCAACGGAACCGCGATGACCGACGGCGCGAGCTACCGCGTGACGATGAACAGCTTCCTGGCCACCGGCGGCGACAACTTCACGGTCTTCAACCAGGGCACCGACACGCTCGGCGGCGACCAGGACGTGGACGCCCTCGAGGCCTACATCAAGGCGAACAGCCCGCTCGCGCCGCCCGCGGCCAACCGCATCACGGCGCTGCCCTGAGGGGGGCCAGAAACGAAGAAGGCGGACAGAATCCGCCTTGTTTCGCTTCAGGCCTTCTTGCCGCGGCGCCGGTCGATGAAGGCGATGACCTCGCCCATGATGCCCCTGCGGAACGCCAGCACGCAGATCACGAAGATCAGGCCCGTGACCATGGTGACCGACTCGCCGAGCGTGTTGAACCAGTCGACCCCGGTGAGGTGCGCCATGAAGCTGCCGAAGTCGCCCACCTTGTTCTCCAGCAGCACCACCACCGCCGAGCCCACCAGCGGGCCCGACAGCGTGCCCAGGCCGCCCACCAGCGTCATGAGGATCACGTGGCCCGAGGCGGTCCAGTGCACGTCGCTCAGCGAAGCGAAGCCGAGCACCAGCGTCTTGAGCGAGCCGGCCAGGCCCGACAGCGCGGCCGAGATCACGAAGGCCAGCAGCTTGAAGCGGTTGACGTCGTAGCCGAGCGAGATGGCGCGAGGCTCGTTCTCCTTGATGCCCTTGAGCACCTGCCCGAACGGCGAATGCACGGTGCGCGCAATGAGCAGGAAGGCCGCCACCACGATCACCAGCGCAACGTAGTACATCGTGAGGTCGTCGCGCAGGTCGATGAGGCCGAAGAGCTTGCCGCGCGGCACGCTCTGCAGCCCGTCCTCGCCGCCCGTGAACGGTGCCTGCAGCGCGACGAAGTACATCATCTGCGCGAGCGCCAGCGTGATCATCGAAAAATAGATGCCCTGGCGGCGAATCGCCAGCCAGCCGAACACCAGCCCCAGCAGCGCGCCGGCCAGCGTGCCCGCGATCAGCCCGAGCTCGGGCGTGAGGTGCCAGACCTTGAGCGCATGGCCCGTGAGGTAGGCCGAGCCGCCCAGGAACGCGGCATGGCCGAAGGACAGCATGCCGGTGTAGCCCAGCAACAGGTTGAAGGCGCAGGCAAAGAGCGCAAAGCACAGCACCTTCATCACGAACACCGGATAGAAGCCGATGAAAGGTGCCGCGATGAGCGCCAGCAGCAGCACCCCGTAGACGACGAGCGATATTTTCTTCATGGACTTCACTTCTCGCTGCCGAACAGGCCGGCCGGACGGATCAGCAGCACCACGACCATGATCACGAACACCACCGTGGCCGAGGCCTCCGGATAGAACACCTTGGTCAGCCCCTCGACCACGCCGAGCCCCAGGCCCGTGAGGATGGCGCCCATGATCGAGCCCATGCCGCCGATCACGACCACCGCGAACACGATGATGATGAGGTTCTGCCCCATCAGCGGCGAGATCTGGATCACCGGCGCCGCGAGCACGCCCGCGAAGGCCGCCAGCGCCACGCCGAAGCCGTAGGTCAGCGTCACCATCAGCGGCACGTTGACGCCGAAGGCTTCCACCAGCCGCGGGTTCTCGGTGCCGGCGCGCAGGTAGGCACCGAGCCGCGTCTTCTCAATTGCATACCAGGTGGCAAAGCACACCACCAGCGACGCCACCACCACCCACGCGCGGTAGTTGGGCAGGAACATGAAGCCCAGGTTGGTGCCGCCGCTCAGCGCCTCGGGCGTGCTGTAGGCCAGGCCAGAGACGCCGTACACCGAGCGGAAGCCGCCTTCGATCAGCAGCGTGAGGCCCAGCGTGAGCAAGAGGCCGTAAAGGTGGTCGAGCTTGTAGATCCAGCGCAGCAGCAGCCGCTCGATCAGCACGCCGAACAGGCCGACGATGACCGGCGCCACCACCAGCATGACCCAGTAGTTGACGTTGAAGTAGTTCATCGCCATCCACGACAGCACCGCCCCCATCATGAACAGCGCGCCATGCGCGAAGTTGATGACGTTGAGCAGCCCGAAGATCACCGCCAGCCCCAGGCTCAGGATCGCGTAGAACGACCCGTTGACCAGCCCCAGCAGGAGCTGGCTCAACAGGGCAGGCATAGAAATATTCATCGTGAATGGAATCGAGGTTCAGAAAGGAGGCAGCGGCTTCGCGCGGGGGGCGCCGC
The DNA here is from genome assembly GCF_001591365.1 of Variovorax paradoxus NBRC 15149. GTDB lineage: Bacteria > Pseudomonadota > Gammaproteobacteria > Burkholderiales > Burkholderiaceae_C > Variovorax > Variovorax paradoxus. The sequence continues at coordinate 46,982 of NZ_BCUT01000007.1, read as the reverse complement.
GTACGGCCGCCTCCCGCTCAGGCAACGCTTACTTCCACAGCGCGCAGGTGCTTTCTTCCTTGGTCGTGTAGACCTGGTCGCCCGGCACCTTCTTGACGATCTTCAGCAGGTCCCAGGGGCCCTTGGATTCCGAAGGCTTCTTGACCTCGGCCAGCAGCATGTCGTGCACCATGCGGCCGTCGGCGCGGATCACGCCCTTGGCGTAGAAGTCGTTGATCGGCGTCTTCTTGAGGTAGGCCATGACCTTGTCGGCATCGGTGCTCTTCACCGCCTCCACGGCCTTGAGGTAGGCCATGGTGGCCGAGTAGTCGGCGGCCTGGATGTCGGTCGGCTTGTTCTTGGTCTTGGCTTCGTAGCGCGCGGCCCACTTGCGCGACTCGTCGTCGGCGTCCCAGTACCAGCTGGTGGTGTGCAGCAGGCCCTGCGTGGCCGGCAGGCCCAGGCTCTTCACGTCGGTGAGGAACACCAGCAGGCCCGCGATCTTCATCGACTTGTCGATGCCGAATTCCTTCGAGGCCTTCATCGAGTTGATGAAGTCGCCGCCGGCATTGGCCAGGCCCAGCACCTGGGCCTTGGAGTTCTGCGCCTGCAGCAGGAAGGACGAGAAGTCCGACGCATTGAGCGGCGCCCGCACCGTGCCCACCACCGAGCCGCCCTTGGCCTTGACGACCTTGGCGGTGTCGGCCTCGAGCGCATGGCCGAAGGCATAGTCGGCCGTCAGGAAGAACCAGCTCTTGCCGCCGGTGTCGACCACCGCGCCGCCGGTGCTCTTGGCGAGCGCGACAGTGTCGTAGGCGTAGTGCACGGTGTAGGGGCTGCACTGCGCGTTGGTGAGCGCCGAGGTGGCCGCGCCGTTGGTGAAGAACACGCGCTTCTTTTCCTGCGCCACCTTGGCGGTGGCCAGCGCCACGCCCGAATTGGTGCCCGCGAAGATCATCGTGGCGCCGGCGGTGTCGATCCATTCGCGCGCCTTCGAGGCCGCGATGTCGGGCTTGTTCTGGTGGTCGACGCTCAGCACCTCGACCGGCTGGCCGAGCACCTTGCCGCCCATGTCGTCGATGGCCATCTGGATGGCCGTGGCGCCGCCCTTGCCTTCCAGGTCGGCGTACAGGCCCGACAGGTCGCTGATGTAGCCGATGACGACCTTCTCCTGCGCCTGCACGGCATGGCTCGCAAGACCCGCGGCCCCGAGCATGAGAGCAATGATTTTGAGCTTGGTTTGCATGGTGTCTCCTGAATAGTTGAAAGGGTCGTCGACAGAAAAAATTGGCGTGCGCTCGCCTACACGCCCAGCAGCTCGCTGAGCACGGGCATCTTGGCGTCGAGTTCCTTGGCGCCGAAGGCCTCGACCATGCGGCCGTGCTCCATCACGTAGAAGCGGTCGGCCAGCGGCGCGGCAAAGCGGAAGTTCTGCTCCACCATCACGATGGTGTAGCCCTTGGCGCGCAGCGTGTGGATCATCCGCGCGAGCGCCTGCACGATGACGGGCGCGAGGCCTTCGGATATCTCGTCGAGCAGCAGCAGCTTGGCGCCGGTGCGCAGGATGCGCGCCACCGCGAGCATCTGCTGCTCGCCGCCCGACAGCCGCGTGCCCGGGCTGTTGCGGCGCTCGGCCAGGTTGGGGAACATCTCGTATATCTCGGCCACCGACATGCCCTGCCCCACGCCCTTGCCGTTCTTGAGCGGCGGCGGCAGCAGCAGGTTCTCCTCGGCCGAGAGGCTCGCGAAGATGCCGCGCTCCTCGGGGCAATAGCCGATGCCCAGGTGCGCGATGCGGTGCGTGGCCATGCCGATGGTCTGCACGCCGTTGACTTCGATGCTGCCCTTGCGCGAGCCGGTCAGGCCCATGATCGCGCGCAGCGTGCTGGTGCGCCCCGCGCCGTTGCGCCCGAGCAGCGTGACCACCTCGCCGGGCTGCACCACCATGTCGACGCCATGCAGCACGTGTGATTCGCCGTACCAGGCGTGCAGGCCCTTGATTTCGAGCGCGGCGGTCATCTCAATGGGCTCCTTGCAGCTGGCCGTCGGTGGTGCCCATGTAGGCCTCCATCACCTGCGGATTTCTGGAGACTTCGGCGTACGGCCCTTCGGCCAGCACGGCGCCGCGCTGCAGCACCGTGATGGTGTCGGCAATGGTCGAGACCACGCTCATGTTGTGCTCGACCATCAGGATGGTGCGGCCGGCCGACACGCGCTTGATGAGTTCGGCCACGCGGTGCACGTCTTCATGGCCCATGCCCTGCGTGGGCTCGTCGAGCAGCATCAGCTCGGGGTCCATGGCCAGCGTGGTCGCGATCTCGAGCGCTCGCTTGTGGCCGTAGGGCAGGTTCACCGTGAGTTCGTCGGCTTCGTGCGCGAGGCCGACCTCGGCCAGCAGTTCGCGGGCGCGTGCGTCGAGCGGCTCGAGCGTCTTCTCGCTCTTCCAGAAGTGGTACGAGGTGCCGAGCGCGCGCTGCAGTCCGAGGCGCACGTTCTCCAGCAGCGTGAGGTGCGGAAACACCGCCGAGATCTGGAACGAGCGGATGATGCCGCGCCGCGCGATCTGCGCCGGCCGCTCGCCCGTGATGTCCTGCCCGTTGAACAGGATCGTGCCGCTGGTGGGTTCGAGAAACTTGGTGAGCAGGTTGAAGCAGGTGGTCTTGCCGGCGCCGTTCGGGCCGATCAACGCATGGATCGAGCCGCGCACCACCGAGAGATCGACCTTGCTGACCGCAGTGAACCCCTTGAATTCCTTGGTGAGCTGGCGTGTTTCGAGGATGACGTCGCTCATCTCGCGAAGTCGCCCGGGTTCAGGAAAGATATGTGGGTCATGCGGTCCATCTCATCGCGCCACTGTCGAGCGCGGACCGATTGTTCGTGGCCGCCTCCCGCTTGCATACTGGGGCAAATGCCTATGCTGCAGTGCAACCTTCCGCCCGCGGCCGCTCACTGCGGCGCGCGACTGTCGTCACAATGACAATGACCCATCGGTTCGAACCCTTCAGTCCCATGCCGAACTTCCGCTCGCCCGAATTCCTGACCGGCCACATCGTGCACACGCTGGCCTTCTATGAGCCGGTCTGCCGCGACCCATCCGGCGGCTTCTTCCACTTCTTCAAGGACGACGGCACGGTGTACGACCGGCGCACGCGCCACCTCGTCAGCAGCGCGCGTTTCGTCTTCAACCATGCGATGGCGTACCGGCGCTTCGGCGATCCGAAGCACCTCGACGGTGTGCGCCACGGCCTGGCTTTCGTGCAGCGCGCGCATGCGCAGCCCGGCGGCGGCTATGCGTGGCAGGTCGACTGGCACGAGGGCCGCGCCACCGTGCAGGACGGCACGCAGCATTGCTACGGCCTGGCCTTCGTGCTGCTCGCGCATGCGCATGCCCTCATGGCCGGCATCGAAGAAGCGCGCTCAGGGCTCGAGGCCACCTGGCAGCTGATGGAGCGGCATTTCTGGGAGCCTCGGCACGCGCTCTATGCCGACGAAGCCAGCCCCGACTGGCACGTGGGTACGTACCGCGGCCAGAACGCCAACATGCACGCCTGCGAAGCGATGCTTGCGGCCTTCGAGGCCACGCAGGACGCGCGCTACCTTGATCGCGCGCTCGCGCTGGCGGAGTCGGTCACGGGCCGGCAGGCGGCGCTGGCCGGCGGACTGGTCTGGGAGCACTACCGCGAAGACTGGTCGGTCGACTGGGACTACAACCGCGGCGACAAGAGCAACATCTTCCGGCCCTGGGGCTTCCAGACCGGGCACCTGACCGAGTGGGCCAAGCTGCTATTGCAGCTGGAGCGCGCGCTGGCTGCCGCGGGCCGCGAAGCGGAGTGGGCTGTGCCGCGCGCCAGGCACTTCTTCGACACCGCGATGCTGCGTGGCTGGGACGCGGCGCATGGCGGCCTCGCCTACGGATTCGGCCCCGACGGCGCGGTGTGCGACGGCGACAAGTACTTCTGGGTGCAGGCCGAGAGTTTTGCCGCCGCCGCCCTGCTGGCCGTGCGCACCGGCGATGCCGGCTACTGGAGCTGGTACGACCGCATCTGGGCCTGCAGCTGGGCGCATTTCGTCGACCACCGCCATGGCGCGTGGTACCGCATCCTCACGCCCGACAACCGCAAGATCAGCGACGAAAAAAGCCCGGCCGGCAAGACCGACTACCACACCATGGGCGCGTGCCACGACGTGCTGCGCGCACTCGGCGCCTGAAGAGCAGCGCCCGCCCTCACCGCCCTCACCGCCCTCAATGCGCGCCGGCTGCGGCGTCGCCCCCGGCACCGCCGCGCTGCGGCTTGGCCAGCCACACCAGCGGAATCAGCAGCAGGAACAGGATCGCCGACGCATAGAAGATGTCGTTGGTGGCCAGCATGAAGGCCTGCTGGTCGACGATGCGGTTGATCTGGCCCATCACCTGCTCGGTGCTCAGGCCGCTGCTCGCCAGCCCCGACATCGCGCTGGCCGCTGCGTTGTTGCCCGGGTTCACCGACTCCGCGAGCTGCGAGTGGTGCAGCGCCGCGCGGTTCTCCCACAGCGTGGTGGTGATCGACGTGCCCATGGCGCCCGCGGTGATGCGCAGGAAGTTCGACAGCCCCGATGCGGCCGGGATGCGGTCGGGCGTGAGGCCCGAGAGCGTGATGGTCACCAGCGGAATGAAGAAGAACGCCATCGCGATGCCCTGGATGATCGTCGGGATGATGATCGTCACGAAGTCGGCCTGCGTGTTGAAGTTCGAGCGCATCCACAGCACCAGCGCAAACACCAGGAACGAGAAGGTGGCGTAGCGCCTCGGATCGATCTTGGCCACGGTGAGCCCGACCACCGGCGAGAAGAAGATCGCCAGCAGCCCCACGGGCGCCATGATCATGCCGGCCTGCGTGGCGGTGTAGCCCATCCATTGCTGCAGCCACAGCGGCAGCAGCACCACGTTGCCGAAGAACAGGCCATAGGCCACGGCGGTGGCCACGGCGCCCGACCAGAAGTTGCGGCGCTTGAAGAGCGACAGGTCGACCACCGGGTGCTTGTCGGTCAACTCCCAGATCAGGAAGAACGCGAAGCCGACCACCGCGATCACGGCCATCGTGACGATCTCGGGCGAGTGGAACCAGTCGAGCTCCTTGCCCTTGTCGAGCATGAGCTGCATCGAGCCGACCCACAGCACCAGGAGCGCGAGGCCGATGGCGTCGATCGGCACCTTGTGCGTGTTGCTCTCGCGCTTGCGGTAGAGCGCCCAGGTGATGCCGGCCGCGACGATGCCCACGGGAATGTTGATGTAGAAGATCCACGGCCACGAGATGTTGTCCGTGATCCAGCCGCCCAGCAGCGGCCCCATCACCGGCGCGACCAGCGTGGTCATCGACCACATCGCCATTGCGAGGCCCGCCTTGGCGCGCGGATAGCTCGACAGCAGGAGCGTCTGCGACAGCGGGATCATCGGCCCCGCGACAAAGCCCTGCAGCGCGCGGAACAGGATCAGCGTGGTCATGTTCGGCGCCAGGCCGCACAGGAGCGAGCTGACCATGAACAGGATCACGCTGGCCATGAACAGGCGCACCTGTCCGAAGCGCTGCGTCATGAAGCCCGTGAGCGGCACCGCGATGGCGTTGGCCACCGCGAAGCTGGTGATGACCCAGGTGCCTTGCGTGGTGCTCACGCCCAGGTCGCCCGAGATGGCCGGCAGCGACACGTTCGCGATCGACGAATCGAGCACGTTCATGAAGGTCGCGGCCGACAGCGCGATCGTGCCCCAGACGCGGGCGGCGCCCTCGAGCGGCGGATGCGCGACGTAGGCGGGAGCAGCAGTGGCCATTGGCTTTGCCTCGGAAACCGTGAACGGCGATCAGCCGGGATGGGATTGCGAAGCAGCCTGTGCCGCGGTGCCGGCGGCGGCCGCGGGCACGGCGGAGCGGCCCGCAGCCGGTGCCGGCGCCGCAGAGGCGGCCGGTGCGCCGCGGCCCAGGTTGGCGGCCACGATGCGGTCGACCTCGGCGTCGGCGCCCTGGTCGAGCTTGCTGTAGACCTGCGTCTGCGAGATGGCGGTGGGGCGCGGCGCGTCGGCCAGCATCTTGCCGCTCTTTTGCGAGATGTCGATCTCGGCGTCCATCGACAGGCCGATGCGCAGCGGGTTGGCCTTGAGCTGCTCGGGGTCGAGCGCGATGCGCACGGGCACGCGCTGCACCACCTTGATCCAGTTGCCGGTGGCGTTCTGCGCGGGCAGCAGCGCAAACGCGCTGCCGGTGCCCACGCCCAGGCCCGCGACCTTGCCGGTGTATTCCACCTTCTTGCCGTAGACGTCGGCCCTGAGCTTCACGGGCTGGTCGATGCGGATGTTGCGCAGCTGCACTTCCTTGAAGTTGGCGTCGACCCACAGCTGGTTCAGCGGCACGATCGACATCATCGGCGTGCCGGCCGCCACGCGCTGGCCGAGCTGCACGGTGCGCTTGGCAACGTAGCCGTCGACCGGCGCCGGCAGCGCGACGCGCTGGGTGGCCAGGTAGGCCTCGCGCACCTTGGCGGCGGCCGCCAGCACGCTCGGGTGCTGGGCCACGCTGGTGCCCTCGGTCAGCGACTGGTTGCTGGCCAGCGCTTCGCGCGCAGCCACCACGCCGGCCTGCGCGGCGGCGAGCTGGCTCTTGGCGTTGTCCAGCGCCGTCTCGGCGTGGTTGAGTTCTTCCTTGGAGACCGCGCCGTTGCCCGACAGCGCGCGGCGGCGCTGCAGGTCGTCCTGCGCCTTGGCGATGTCGCTCTGCGCCTTGACGATGTCGGCCTGGCGCAGCGTGATCTGCGCGGCCAGCGAACCGTTGTTGGCATAGAGCGTGCGCACCTGGCGCACGGCCTGCGCGAGCGCGGCCTCGGCCTGCTCGAGCGCCACCTTCGCATCGGCGGGGTCCAGCTGCACCAGCGGCTGGCCGGCCTTCACGAAGTCGGTGTCGTCGGCATTGATGGCCATGACGGTGCCGCCGATCTGCGGCGTGATCTGGATCACGTTGCCCTGCACGTAGGCGTTGTCGGTGTCCTCGTAGTGGCTGGCCACCAGCCATTCGTAGAGGCCCCAGCCGCCGCCGGCGACGATCACCACGGCCGCCAGCGCGGTCAGTGCGCGGCGGCGCTTGCCGTTGCCGGCGGGTGCTTCGGGAGCTGCGGAAGCGTTGGCTGCAGCGGGCGTCGGAGTGTTGTTGTCGCTCATGATGGAGTTCTTTCCGAAGACGAAAAAAGTCAGTTCAGTTCAGTTCGATGCGGCAGGTGAAGCGGTGGCCGCGGCGGTGGCGGTTGCCGGCGGCTGCCAGCCGCCGCCGAGCGCGCGCGCCAGGCCCACCTGCGTGTCGAGCGCGCGTGCGGCCAGGTCGACCGCCAGCCGGCGCTGCGCGAGCACGGCGGTTTCGGCGGTCAGCACGTTGAGGTAGTTGCCCAGGCCCGCGCGATAGCGCTGCACGGCGATGTCGTAGGCCCCTTCGGCAGCGGCCTGCGCGGCGCGCTGCTCGGCCTGCTGGCGCGTGATCGACTGGGCGCTGGACACCTGGTCGGCCGCGTCATGCACCGCGTCGAGCACGGTGGCGTTGTAGCTCTCGATCGCGGCGTCCAGGTCGGCCGCCTTGCCGCGCAGGTTGGCGCGCAATTGGCCGCCTTCGAAGATCGGCAGGTGGATCGCGGGGCCCACGCCCCACTGCTCGCTGCCCGACTTGAGCAGCTTGCCGAAGCCCAGGCTCTGGAAGCCGGCAAAGGCCGTGAGGTTCACGTTGGGATAGAACTGGGTTTTGGCGTTGGCCACGTCGCTGGTGGCGGCCTCGACGCGCCAGCGCGCGGCGGCGATGTCGGCGCGGCGGCCCAGCAGGTCGGCCGGAATGCTGGCCTGCAGCGCCATCGGCTTGACGGCTTCGAGCATCGGCGGCTTGAGCGATGCGGACACGTCGGGCTGGCCCACGAGCGCATCGAGCGCATGCTGCTGCAGCGCGATCTGCTCACCGAGGGCTTCGATCTGCTGGCGCGCTTCGGGCAGGCCGCCTTCGCTCTGGCGCAGCTCGAGACGGGTATCGAGGCCCGCGGACACGCGGTCATGCACCAGCTTGAGCGTTTCCTCGCGCTGGGCCAGCGTGCGCCGCGCCACGCCGAGCTGCTCGTTCAGGCGCGCCCACTGGAAGTAGCTGCGCGCCACGTTGCTGGCCAGCAGCACGCGCGCGGCATCGGCGTCGGCCGCCGCGGCGTTGGCGGCGCCGATGGCGGCTTCGAGCGCGGTGCGGTTCTTGCCGAAGAAGTCGAGCTCCCAGCTCGCGCCGAGCTGCAGCAGGCCGATGTTCTGCGTGGAGCCGCCGAGCGGCGCGGGATAGATGTAGTTGCTGTTGAACTTCTGGCGCTTGAGGTCGAGTTCGCCGTTGACCTTGGGCTTCAGTGCCGACTCGGCGATGTCCGCCGAGGCCTGCGCGCGCGCGAGCCGCGCCCGCGCCACCTGCAGGTTCGGATTGCCGGCCACGGCCTGGTCGATCAGCGTGTTGAGCTGCGCATCGCCAAAGGCGAGCCACCATTGGCGCTCGACGGCCGGCACGGCGGCGGCGCTGCGGTCCGCGGCAAGGCCGAGCGACGCGGCGTCGCGCAACCTGGCCTCGGAGCCGATGCCGGCCATGTCGGCGCAGCCGGCCAGCACGGCCACAAGCAGCACGGCGGCAACAACGGGGGTGCGGCGCAAGGCGCGCGCGGCAAGGGATTCAGTCATTTTTATCTCCACGGGCCGCCAGGGCCTGGGCGTTGTCGAGAATGCGGCGCAGGTAGCCCTTGAGCTGCTCCCACTCCTCCTTGGTGAAGCCCGCCAGGTGCTCGTTCTGCACGCGGCTCAGCACGTACGGCACCTCCTGGGCGGCGGCGCGGCCTTCCTCGGTGAGCTCGATGTTGACCACGCGCCGGTCTTCCAGCGAACGCACGCGGCGGCACAGGCCCTTGGCCTCGAGGCGGTCAAGCAGGCGCGTCATGGCACCCGCGTCGAGCTCGCAGGCCCGGGCCAGTTCGGCCACCGTGGTGGCAGCGCCGACATGCAGCTTGTACAGCGGCAACCATTGCGGAAAAGTGGGACCACCGGGCTCGCACATACGGGTTTCTACCGCCTGGGCCACCGCGCTGAGGATGCGGCGCATCAAATACCCGATGCTTTCCTCGGCCTTGTAGTCCTCGGCACGGTAGAAGTCGACCGGCCGGCGCCCGGTGTCGCCGGAGGCTGGCGGGAGTTGCGGATTGTCTGCATCGCTCATGGGTCGGAATATTAATTGTCTGGGCAATTATTGTCAAGGCCACCTTTGCGATGGCAAGGGTCGGTAGAATCCGCGCCATGGCTTCTTCCCCTCTGTCTTCACCGGCCAAGGGCTCGCCCCGATCGCTGTCGGGCCTGAGCCCTTTTCTTCGGCCCTACCGCGTCCAAATCGTGCTGGCGGGCATCTTCCTGGTGATGGCCGCCGTCACCACGCTGGTGTTTCCGCTGGCGCTGCGCAGCCTGATCGACGGCGGTTTGGTGAGCGCCGACAAGGGCGCGCAGACCATGGCGCTGCGCGAGCACTTCGGCGCCCTGTTTGCCGTGGCCGTGGCGCTCGGCCTCTTTTCGGCCGCGCGCTTCTATACGGTGAGCTGGCTCGGCGAACGCGTCACGGCCGACCTGCGCAACGCGGTCTACGGCCACGTGCTGCGCCAGAGCCCGGCGTTCTTCGAAACCACCCAGACCGGCGAAGTGCTGTCGCGCCTCACGGCCGACACCACGCTGGTCCAGACGGTGGTCGGCTCGTCGCTGAGCATGGGCCTGCGCAATGCCGTCATGGGCGTCGGCGCGCTCGCGGTGCTGATCTGGACCAACCCCTATGTGATGGTCCAGGTGCTGGGCATCCTGGTGCTGGTGGTGCTGCCGAGCATGTGGTTCGGACGGCGCGTGCGCAAGCTCTCGCGCGCGAGCCAGGACCGCGTGGCCGATTCGAGCGCCATCGCGGCCGAGGTGCTCAACGCGATTCCGGTGGTGCAGAGCTACACGGCCGAATCGCGCGAGGCCGGCCGCTTCAAGGCCTCGACCGAGAACGCCTTCAAGACCGCGGTGCGCCGCACCAAGGCGCGCTCGGTGCTGGTGGCCTTCATCATCATCGCCACCTCGGCGGCGCTGCTCTGGGGCCTCTACCAGGGCACGCAGGCGGTGCTGCGCGGCGACATCACGGCCGGCCACCTGGGCCAGACGGTGGTGTACGTGGCCATTCTTGCGAGTGCGACCGCGGTACTCGGCGAGGTCTATGGCGACCTGCTGCGCGCGGCCGGCGCAACCGAGCGCCTGATGGAACTGCTGCATGCCCCGGCGGCCATCGTTTCACCACCCGATCCGGTGGCTGCGCCCGTCCCCGTGGCCGGTAGCGCCGTCCAGCTCGAGGCGGTGACCTTCCACTACCCCTCGCGGCCCGGCACGCCGGCGCTCAAGGACTTCAGCCTCGACATCGCGCCCGGCGAAACGGTGGCCCTGGTGGGATCGAGCGGCGCCGGCAAGAGCACGGTGTTCCAGCTGCTGCTGCGCTACTACGATCCGCAGTCCGGCCGCCTGCTGCTGGACGGCGCGCCGCTGGCCTCGCTCGCGCTGCCCGAGTTGCGCACCCGCATTGGCCTGGTGCCGCAGGACGCCGTGATCTTCTCGGCCAGCGCCTTGGAGAACATCCGCTACGGCCGCCCCGACGCGACCACCGACGAAGTGCATGCCGCCGCGCGCGCGGCCTTCGCGCACGATTTCCTGCAGGCGCTGCCCGAGGGCTACGACACCTTCCTGGGCGAGCGCGGGGTGCGCCTGTCGGGCGGGCAGCGCCAGCGCATCGCGATTGCGCGCGCCATTCTCAAGAACCCGCCGCTGCTGCTGCTCGACGAAGCCACCAGCGCGCTCGATGCGGAGAGCGAGCGCATGGTGCAGGCGGCGCTCGAATCGGCCATGGAAGGCCGCACCACGCTCGTGATTGCGCACCGCCTGGCCACCGTGCAGAAGGCCGACCGCATCATCGTGCTGGACCACGGCGGCATCGTCGAACAGGGAACGCACGCCACGCTGGTGGCGCAAGGCGGGGTCTATGCCCGCCTGGCCGCGCTGCAGTTCACGGCTTGATGCTGGACCGGCTGCAGGCTACTGCAGCGTTTCCTTGAGCGCTGCGGGGATGGGCAGGGCCATCACCGGAATGCCCTCTTCGAGCAGCGCCTCGGCCTGCTCGCGGGTCGCCTGGCCGCGGATGCCGCGCTCTTCGGCTTCGCCGTAGTGCATCCTGCGCGCCTCGTCGGCAAAACGTTCGCCCACGTCCTCTGTCTTTGCGAGAACCTCGCGCACGGCGCGCATCCAGCGGGCCTCCGGGGACTGTTCGGCGGGTGCCTGGGCCTTGGCAGGTGCCGAAGATGGCGCTGCCGATGCCGCGGCAGCCTCCGCCGGCGCCTTCGCGTTGCCCAGGTTCAGGCGCGGCGCGCTCAGCAGCTTGACGATGCGCGTGTCGGCGCACACCGGGCATTCCACCAGTCCGGCGGCCAGCTGGGTTTCGAAAGCCTCATTGGACGCAAACCAGCCCTCGAAGCCGTGGCCATGCGAGCAGCGCAGATCGAGAACCTTCATGCGCGGATTATCCCGCGCCGCCCTGCGAAGCGGTGGCTTGCCAATCAAGTGACCATGCACCCGAAAGAACGTTCTGCAGCCACAGCGTGCAGGTCAGCGACTTGGCATCGGTGAGCGTGCCGTCGCGGCACCAGAGCGCAACTTCGGCCGGCGTGGCCGTGAACACGTCGAGAAACTCGCCGTGGTCGAGCTGCCGCTTGCCGAGCGACAGGCCGCGCGCAAAGTAGATGTGGATGATCTCGGTGGAATACGCCACGGCCAGGTGCATGGCGCCGGCGTAGGCCCATTCGCTCGCGGTGTAGCCGGTTTCCTCGAGCAGTTCGCGCTGGCCGCACACCAGCGGGTCTTCGCCCGCATCGAGCTTGCCGGCCGGAAACTCGACCATCACGTGCCCGACCGGATAGCGGTACTGCCGCTCCAGCACCACGCGGCCGTCGTCGAGCAGCGGAATCACCACCACCGCGCCCGGGTGGATCACGTACTCGCGCGTGGCGCTGTGGCCGTCGGGCAGGCGCACGGTGTCGCGGCAGACCTGGAGGAAGTTGCCCTTGACCAGCACCTCGCTGGCCGTGCGTTCTTCCTTCAGGTGCGAATCGGCGATGGGAGAAGTCATGTCGGTCATCCGTGCCTGTGCTTCATGAGGTAGCGCCAGGTGAACCCTGGAAAGGCCAGCACGATGAAAAGCGCGCCGGTCACCGCGTAGAACTCCCAGCCCTGGGGGGCGATCTGCCCTGCCCGGCTTTCGAACAGCAAGCCCACGCCGCCCGCGGCGAAATACAGCACCACCAGTTCGGCGAGCCGCACCGAAAGCGGCTTGGGCCGCGTGGCCAGGGGCACGACGCCGAACAGCCGGTCATTGAAGAACGGCAGGTTGGCCGCCACCAGCGCCACCAGCAGAACGACCCAGACCGATGCGGTTTGCGACACCGTGGGCGGGCCGGGATCAGTTCGCCAGCGTGGCCACGATGGCCTTGGCGCACAGCGTCATGAGGCCGCCGGGCACGATGCCCAGCACGAGGATCAGCAGGCCGTTGATCGACAGCACGGTGCGCACGTCGCGCGGCGCCGACACGGTGCTGGCCGTGACCGGAGCGTCGAAGTACATGACCTTGACCACGCGCAGGTAGTAGAAGGCGCCGATCAGCGACATGACCACCGCAAACACCGCCAGGCCGATGTAGAGCGCCTGGCCCGAGGCGATCAGCGCCTGCAGCACCGCCAGCTTGGCGTAGAAACCGACCAGCGGCGGCAGGCCCGCCAGCGAGAACATCGCGATGGCCATCACGCCGGCGTACAGCGGGCTGCGCTGGTTCAGGCCGGCCAGGTCGGTGATCTCTTCGCTTTCGAAACCCTCGCGCGCCAGCAGCAGGATGATGCCGAAGCTCGCCAGCGTGGTCAGCACGTAGGTCACGATGTAGAACATCGAGGCGCTGTAGGCGAACTGTGCGTTGTAGGTGTTGCCGTTGACCACGCCCGCCACCAGGCCGAGCAGCATGAAGCCCATCTGCGCAATGGTCGAGTAGGCCAGCATGCGCTTGAGGTTGGTCTGTGCGATGGCGGCCAGGTTGCCCACCAGCAGCGAGGCGATGGCCAGGAGCGCCAGCATCTGCTGCCAGTCGATGGCCAGCGGCAGCAGCCCTTCCACCAGCAGGCGGATGATGATGGCAAAGGCGGCCAGCTCGGGCGCCGCGCCGATCAGCAGCGTGACCGCCGTCGGAGCGCCCTGGTAGACGTCGGGCACCCACATGTGGAAAGGCGCCGCCCCCACCTTGAAGGCCAGGCCCGCCACGATGAACACCAGGCCGAACACCAGCACCTGGTGGTTCACCTTGCCGCTCGCGATGATCTTGAACACTTCGTTGGTGTCGAGCGAACCGGTCGCGCCGTACAGCATCGACAGGCCATAGAGCAGGAAGCCGCTGGCCATGGCGCCGAGCACGAAGTACTTCATGGCCGCTTCGCTGGCCACCGCGTTGTCGCGGCGCAGCGCCACCAGCGCATAGCTCGACAGCGTGAGCAGCTCGAGGCCGAGGTAGATCAGCAGGAAGTTGCTGCCCGAGATCATCACGAACATGCCCAGCAGCGCGAACATGCCGATGGTGAACATCTCGCCGCCGCGCAGCATGTCGCGGTCCGCCGCATAGGGCCGTCCGTAGACCAGCGTGACCATCAGGGCCACGGTGGCAAAGCACTTGAGCCAGTTGCCCATGGGATCGCTCACGACCATGCCGCCGAAGCCGTAGACCGTCTTGCCGTCGTTGGCGGCAAGGCCCGTGAGCACGGCCACCGCGGCCAGCGTGAGCAGCGTCAGGATGTAGGTGCGCGTGCGCTGCGCACTGGTGCTCGACAGGTCGACCAGCGCAATGATGCAGGCCATGACCAGCAGCACGATTTCGGGGTAGATCGCGACCCAGCTGAGTTTGTCAATCATCTCGTTCTCTTCTTCAGCGTGGCTGGACGGCGCAGGGCCGCCCCAAGCCGGTCCAGGGCCCCCTCGGGGGGCAGAGCAGCGGCGTAGCCGCAAACGTGGGGGTCATATCAGGGCAGCTTCGAGATCGCCACATGGCGAAGAAGCTCGGTCACGGAAGCGTCCATCACATCGGTGAACGGCTTCGGATGGATGCCCATCCACAGCACGGCAATGGCCAGCAGCGACAGCATCAGGAATTCGCGGGCATTGATGTCGGTGAGTTCCTTGACGTGGTCGTTGCCGACCGGGCCGAGGTACACACGCTTGTACATCCACAAGGTGTAGGCCGCACCGAAGATCAGCGCGGTGGCGGCGCCGGCGCCGATCCAGAAGTTGGCCTTGACCGCACCCAGGATGACCATCCACTCGCCCACGAAACCGGCGGTGCCCGGCAGGCCGCAATTGGCCATGGCGAACAGCAGCGCGAACGCGGCGAACTTGGGCATGGTGTTGACCACGCCGCCGTAGTCGGCGATCTGGCGCGAATGCACGCGGTCGTAGAGCACGCCGATGCCAAGGAACATGGCGCCCGAGACGAAGCCGTGGGCAATCATCTGCACGATGCCGCCGGACACGCCCAGCTCGTTGAAGATGAAGAAGCCGAGCGTCACGAAGCCCATGTGGGCAACCGACGAGTAGGCCACGAGCTTCTTCATGTCTTCCTGCACCAGCGCCACCAGGCCGACGTAGATCACCGCGATCAGCGACAGCGCGATCATGAGCCAGGCCCATTCGTGCGAGGCATCGGGTGCGATCGGCATCGAGAAGCGCAGGAAGCCGTAGGCGCCGAGCTTCAGCATGATCGCGGCCAGCACGGCCGAGCCGCCGGTCGGCGCCTCGACGTGCACGTCCGGCAGCCAGGTGTGGACCGGCCACATCGGCACCTTGACGGCGAAGGCGGCAAAGAACGCGAAGAACAGGAAGGTCTGCGCCGTCGAGCCCAGCGGCAGCTTGTGCCAGCTCAGGATGTCGAAGCTGCCGCCCGACTTGTTGTACAGGTAGATCAGCGCCACCAGCATCAGCAGGGAGCCGAGCAAGGTGTAGATGAAGAACTTGAAGGCCGCGTAGATCTTGTTCGGGCCGCCCCAGATGCCGATGATCAGGTACATCGGGATCAGCGTGGCTTCGAAGAACACGTAGAACAGGATGCCGTCCAGCGCGGCGAACACGCCGATCATGAAGCCCGAGAGGATCAGGAACGCGCCCATGTACTGGTTCACGCGCTCGGTGATCACTTCCCAGGCCGAGATCACGACCACCACCGTGATGAACGAGGTCAGCAGCACCAGCCAGAGCGACAGGCCGTCGACACCCAGGTGGTAGTTGACATTGAAGCGCGCGATCCAGCTGCCCTTCTCGACGAACTGCATCGCGGCAGTGCCGTTCTCGAAGCCCGTGTAAAGCGGCACGGTCACCAGGAAGCTCACGATCGCGCCGACCAGCGCGACCCAGCGCACGCCCCTGGCATGCTCGTCACGGCCGAACGCCAGCAACGCGACACCGAATGCGATCGGCACCCAGATGGCAAGGCTCAACAAACCCATTTTTGTTTTTCTCCAGCGCTAAAGCTCAGCGTTTGAACCAGACGAAGTACGTCATCAGGATGAAGATGCCGAGCAGCATCGCGAAGGCGTAGTGATAGATGTAGCCCGACTGCAGCCAGCGCACCGCGCCGGAGACGCGGCCAACCACCTTCCACGAGCCGTTGACCACCGCACCGTCGATCAGCGCCTGGTCGCCGCCCTTCCACAGCCCGGTGCCGAAGGCATGCGCACCGCGGGCGATGATGTTCTCGTTGATCCAGTCGAGGTAGTACTTGTTGTCGAGCAGGCGGTAGACCGGGCCGAAGGCGCGCTTGATCGCGGCCGGCAGCGCCGGGTTGACCATGTACATGTAGAACGAGAGCACCACGCCTGCCAGGGCCAGCCAGAACGGCGGGGTCTGCAGGCCATGGATGGCCATCGCCATCGGGCCGTGGAAGGCTTCTGCGAGCTCCGTCATGGCATGGTGCTTGTTTGCGTCGACCGCGATGGCGCCCTTGAAGAACTCGCCGAACAGCATCGGCTCGATCGTCATGAAGCCGATCACCACCGACGGGATCGCCAGCAGCACCAGCGGCAGCCACACCACCCAGGGCGATTCATGCGGCTTGTGGCCGTGGCCATGGTCGTCGTCGTGCTCCGCATGTTCGTCGTGGTGGTGCGCGTCGGGGTTCTGGTCGTAGCGCTCCTTGCCGTGGAACACCAGGAAGTACATGCGAAACGAATAGAACGCCGTCACGAACACGCCGGCCAGCACCGCGTAGTAGGCGAACTGCGCGCCCCACAGGTGGCTTTCGTGCACCGCTTCGATGATGCTGTCCTTCGAGTAGAAGCCGGCGAAGAACGGCGTGCCGATCAGCGCGAGCGAACCCAGGAGCGAGGTGATCCAGGTGATCGGCATGTACTTGCGCACGCCGCCCATCCAGCGGATGTCCTGGTTGTGGTGCATGCCGATGATCACCGAGCCCGCGCCAAGGAACAGCAGCGCCTTGAAGAAGGCATGCGTCATCAGGTGGAACACCGCGACCGAGTAGGCCGAGGCACCGAGCGCCACCGTCATGTAGCCCAGCTGCGAGAGCGTCGAGTACGCGACCACGCGCTTGATGTCGTTCTGGATGATGCCGAGGAAACCCATGAACAGCGCCGTGATGGCACCGATCACCAGGATGAAGCTCAGGGCCGTGTCGCTGAGTTCGAACAGCGGCGACATGCGCGCCACCATGAAGATGCCGGCCGTCACCATGGTTGCGGCGTGGATCAGCGCGGAGATGGGCGTCGGGCCTTCCATCGAGTCGGGCAGCCACACGTGCAGCGGGAACTGCGCGCTCTTGCCCATGGCGCCGATGAACAGGCAGATGCAGATCACGGTCACCAGCATCCACTCGGTGCCGGGGAAGGTGATGCCGGCCAGCGTGTTGGCCTTGGCGAAGGCTTCGCCGTAGTTCAGCGTGCCGGCGTAGGCGGCGATCAGGCCGATGCCCAGGATGAAGCCGAAGTCGCCCACGCGGTTGACCAGGAAGGCCTTCATGTTCGCGAAGATCGCGGTCGGCTTGTTGAACCAGAAGCCGATCAGCAGGTACGACACCAGGCCCACCGCCTCCCAGCCGAAGAACAGCTGGAGCATGTTGTTGCTCATGACGAGCATCAGCATCGAGAAGGTGAAGAGCGAGATGTACGCGAAGAAGCGGTTGTAGCCCTCGTCTTCTTCCATGTAGCCGATGGTGTAGACGTGCACCATCAGCGAGACGAAGGTCACCACGCACATCATCATGGCCGTGAGGCCGTCGACCAGGAAGCCGACTTCCATCTTCAGGCCGCCCACCACCATCCATTCATAGATGGTGGCGTTGAAGCGGGCGCCGTCGGCCACCACGCTCTTGAGCGTCATGGCCGAGATGATGAAGGCGACGAGCACGCCGAGGATGGTCAGCGAATGCGTGACCTTGCGGCCGATGTGATTGCCGCCGAACTTGGTGCCGAACAGGCCGGCGACGACGGCGCCGACCAGGGGTGCCAGCGGAACGGCCAGCAGGGTGGATGCGGAAAGGGTTGCGCTCATGTTGCTTTCAACCCTTGAGCGAGTTGAGTTCGTCCACGTTGATGTTCGACTTGTTGCGGAACAGCAGGACCAGCAGCGCAAGGCCGATGGCCGACTCGGCCGCGGCCACCGTCAGGATGAAGAACACGAAGATCTGGCCGTGCATGTCGCCCAGGTAGTACGAGAACGCCACGAAGTTCATGTTCACCGCAAGCAGCATCAGCTCGATGGCCATCAGCAGCACGATGAGGTTCTTGCGGTTCAGGAAGATGCCGATCACCGACAGCGCAAAGAGCATGGCGCCGAGCGATAGGAAGTGTCCGAGCGTGAGCGTCATGCCTTGTTTTCCTTTGCCGCAGCTGCGTCTGCGGGTGCTTCCACCACGGGTTCGGCGGCGCGCGTGACCGGCATCTGCACGATGCGCACGCGGTCCCGCGCCTTCACGCGCACCTGGTCGGACGGGTTGACGTACTTGCTGTCCTTGCGGGTGCGCAGCGTCAGCGCAATGGCCGCCACGATCGCCACGAGCAGGATGACGGCCGCGATCTCCAGCGGATACAGGTACTCGGAGTACAGCAGCTTGCCGAGCTCGAGCGTGTTCGAGCCGTGGGCTGCCGCGGCGGCACCGGCGCGCGGTGCCTCCAGTCGGAAGCCGCCCATCAGCACGGCGGCCATTTCGAGCGCAATCAGCGCGCCCACGCCGGCAGCCAGCGGAAAGTGCTTCCAGAAGCCCTGCCGCAGGCCGTCGACGTTGATGTCCAGCATCATCACGACGAACAGGAACAGCACCATCACCGCTCCCACGTAGACGAGCACCAGCGATATCGCCAGGAACTCGGCGCGCAGCAAGAGCCAGATCGCCGAAGCCTGGAAGAAGGCCAGCACCAGGTACAGCGCGGCGTACACGGGATTGCGGGCGGTGATGACGCGGAAGGCTGCGAACAGCAGCACCGCGGCAAAGAGATAGAACAGACCGGTCTTGACGTCCATTGGAATTCGAATTGGTACGGGGTTCGGGCTGAGCGGGATCAGCGGTACTTGGCGTCGGCCGCCTTGTTCGCTGCAATTTCTTTTTCGTAGCGGTCGCCCACGGCCAGCAGCATGTCCTTGGTGAAGTACAGGTCGCCGCGCTTTTCGCCGTGGTATTCGAAGATGTGCGTCTCCACGATCGAATCGACCGGGCAGCTCTCTTCGCAGAAGCCGCAGAAGATGCACTTGGTCAGGTCGATGTCGTAGCGCGTGGTGCGGCGCGAGCCGTCGTCGCGCACATCGGATTCGATGGTGATGGCCAGCGCCGGGCACACGGCTTCGCAGAGCTTGCAGGCAATGCAGCGCTCTTCGCCGTTCTCATAGCGGCGCAGCGCATGCAGGCCCCGAAAGCGCGGCGACAGCGGCGTCTTCTCTTCGGGGAACTGCACCGTGATCTTGCGGGCGAAGGCGTACTTGCCGGTGATGGCCAGGCCCTTGAACAGCTCGAACAGCATGAAGCTGCCCAGGAAGTCCTTGAGCGAGAAAGGCGCGGATGCGAGCTTGGAAGGGCGCGCGAGCGCGCCGGCGGTATGCGCAGCAGTCATGATGTTGGCGCTTCCAGTTATTTCCAGATGTTGAACGGGGTCTGCATCCAGGCACCGACCACGACCAGCCACACGAGCGTGACCGGAATGAAGATCTTCCAGCCGAGCCGCATGATCTGGTCATAGCGGAAGCGCGGGAAGGTGGATCGGACCCACAGGAACATGGTGACCACGCAGAAGGTCTTGGCACCGAGCCAGATCCAGCCCGGGATGAAGCTCAGGAACTCGAACGGCGGCAGCCATCCGCCGAGGAACAGCACGGTGCACAGGATCGAGACCAGCCACATGTTGGCGTACTCGGCCAGGAAGAACATCGCGAAGCTCATGCCCGAGTACTCGATCATGTGGCCCGCAACGATCTCGGACTCGCCTTCGACCACGTCGAAGGGGTGGCGGTTGGTTTCCGCCAGGCCCGAGATGAAGTAGACGACGAAGATCGGCAGCAGCGACAGCCAGTTCCACGACAGGAAGCCGATGCCCATGTCGGCGAAGGTGCCCTTGCCCTGCCCCGTCACGATGTCGGTCATGTTCAGGCTGGCCGAGACCATCAGCACCACGACGAAGCAGAAGCCCATCGCGATCTCGTAGCTCACCATCTGTGCCGAGGCGCGCAACGCGCCCAGGAAGGCGTACTTCGAGTTCGATGCCCAGCCCGCGATGATCACGCCGTAGACCTCGAGCGAGGTGATGGCCATCACGAACAGCAGGCCGGCGTTGATGTTGGCCAGCGCCACGTCGGGGCCGAAGGGAATCACGGCCCATGCGACGAGCGCCGGCATGATGGTCATGATCGGGCCGAGCAGGAACAGGCCCTTGTTGGCGACCGTCGGAAGAATGATTTCCTTGGTCATCAGCTTGAGCGCGTCGGCGATGGGCTGCAGCAGGCCCAGCGGTCCGATGCGGTTCGGTCCGATGCGGATCTGCGTGAAGCCGATCGCCTTGCGTTCCCAGAGCGTGAGGTAGGCCACGGCCCCCATCAGCGGAAGCACGACCACGATGATCTTGATCAGCGTCCAGATCACGGGCCAGGCCAGGCCCGTCCACCAGCCCGCGTGGACCAGTCCCTGGCCGAAAGCATGCACTGCGTCGATCATGCCAATGCCTCCTCGGCACGGGCCGGAGCAGCCGATGCGTTGCGCGCATCGGCGGTGAGTTGCAGCGACGGTGCGCGGCGCACGATAGAGTCGAGTTGATAGATGCTCGCAACCACGGGCGCGGGAGCGGCACCGCTCAAAGCGACGGCCTTGGCGGCGGTGGCGTTGTCCAGCGCGTTGGCCGGCACGGCGCCGTTGTCGCCGATGGTGCGCAGCACGTCAGCCGTCGATTCGAATGCAAAGCCCGGCAGGCCGAGCAGGTTGGCCAGCACGCGCAGCACCTTCCAGGCCGGACGCGTCTCGCCTTGCGGCTTCACTACGGCATGGAAGCCCTGCACGCGGCCTTCGGCATTGACGAAGGTGCCCGGCGTCTCGGTGAATGGCGCGATCGGCAGCAGCACATCGCTGAACTCGAGGTTGGCCTTGAAGGGGCTCAGCGTGACGACCATCTGTGCATTGCCGATGACGTCGGCGGCCGCGGCGCCCGCGGCCGAGTCGAACACCGGTTCGTTGTTGAGCAGCAGCACGGCCTTGAGGCCCGAGCCCGCGGCCAGCATGCGGCCGGCATCGAGGCCGCCGTTCTTCGGGAACGCGCCGACGAGCTGCGCGCCCACGGTGTTGGCGGCTTCGGTCAGGTAGCCGACGGTGGCGCCGGTCTGCGCGCCGATCCAGTTGGCAAGGGCCAGCAGGCTGCTGGCCTCTGCATGGTGGGCGGCGGCATTGCCGAGCAGGATGGCCTTGCGCTCGCCGCCGAGCAGCGAGGCCGCGATGGCTTGGGCGGCGGCGTCGGGCTCGTTCTTGGGTGCCAGCGGTGCGGTCGCGCCGTTGGTCTTGCCGATGGCGGCAGCGACTGCCGCGAGTGCCTCGACCCACTGGCCTGCCTCGACGATGGTCGATTGCGCCACGCTGATGGCCCAGGCGTCGCGGTCGGCCATCAGGCCGGCCGAGGTGATCACCGACAGCGCGGCGCCCTTGCGCACGGCCTGGCGGATGCGCTGCGCGAACAGCGGATGGTCCTTGCGCAGGTTCGAACCGACGACCAGCGCGCGCTGCAATTGCGTGAGCGATGCGATCGAGGTGCCGAGCCAGCGCACGCCTTCGAAGGCCGAGAATTCGGCGTTGCGCAGGCGGTAGTCGATGTTGTCGCTGCCGAGTTCACGCGTGAGCATGGCGGCGAGCTGCAACTCTTCGAGCGTGCTGTGCGGGCTCACCAGCGTGCCGATGCTTTGCGCACCGTGGTCGGCCTTGATCTGCTTGAGGCCATTGGCCACATATTCGAGCGCGGTCTGCCAGTCGACCTGCTGCCACTGGCCGCCCTGCTTGAGCATGGGCTGCGTGAGGCGCTCGGGGCCGTTGAGCGCTTCGTACGAGAAGCGGTCGCGGTCGGCAATCCAGCACTCGTTGACTTCTTCGTTCTCGAGCGGCACCACGCGCATCACGCGGTTGTTCTTGACCTGGACGATCAGGTTGGAACCGGTGGAATCGTGCGGGCTCACCGACTTGCGGCGCGACAGTTCCCAGGTGCGGGCGCTGTAGCGGAACGGCTTGCTCGTGAGCGCGCCGACCGGGCAGATGTCGATCATGTTGCCCGACAGTTCGGAGTCGACCGAATCGCCGAGGAAGGTTTCGATCTCGGAGTGCTCGCCGCGCTGGGTCATGCCGAGCTCCATCACGCCGGCCACTTCCTGGCCGAAGCGGACGCAGCGCGTGCAGTGGATGCAGCGGCTCATCTCTTCCATGCTGATCAGCGGGCCGACGTCCTTGTGGAAGACGACGCGCTTTTCTTCTTCGTAGCGCGAAGAAGAGCCGCCGTAGCCCACGGCCAGGTCCTGCAGCTGGCACTCGCCGCCCTGGTCGCAGATCGGGCAATCGAGCGGGTGGTTGATCAGGAGGAACTCCATGACCGACTGCTGCGCCTTGATGGCCTTTTCGCTCTTGGTGCGAACGATCATGCCCTGCGTGACGGGCGTGGCGCAGGCCGGCATCGGCTTGGGCGCCTTTTCCACGTCGACCAGGCACATGCGGCAGTTGGCCGCGATGCTGAGCTTCTTGTGATAGCAGAAGTGCGGGATGTAGGTGCCCGCCTTGTCGGCCGCATGCATCACCATGCTGCCTTCGGTCACTTCGACCTTCTTGCCGTCGAGTTCGATTTCGATCATGAGTATGTTTCTTCTCGCGCCAACGGACAGCCTCCGCCTTCGGCTGCGGTATTCACCTTGGGAACGGCCCGGCGGTTCATGCCTGGACCGACGCCTTCGGGACGTAGCCCGGGATCAGGGCCTCGAACTCGTGACGGAAGTGCTTGATCATGGCGCGCACCGGCATGGCCGCCGCGTCGCCGAGCGCGCAGATCGTGCGGCCCTGGATGTTGTCGGCCACGGAGTTCAAGAGGTCCATGTCCGACGCCCTGCCCTGCCCGTTGTGGATGCGGTCCACCACGCGGTACAGCCAGCCCGTGCCTTCGCGGCACGGCGTGCACTGGCCGCAGGATTCGTGCATGTAGAAGTACGAGAGGCGCCGCAGCGACTCGACCATCGAGCGGCTGTCGTCCATCACGATCACCGCGCCCGAGCCCAGCATGGAGCCGGCCTTGGCGATGGAGTCGTAGTCCATCGTGCATTCCATCATGATCGAAGCCGGCAGCACCGGCGACGACGATCCGCCGGGGATCACGGCCTTGAGCGTGCGGCCCTTGCGAACGCCGCCGCACAGTTCGAGCAGCTTGGAGAACGGCGTGCCCATGGGCACTTCGTAGTTGCCCGGCAGCTCGACGTCGCCGCTCACCGAGTAGATCTTGGTGCCGCCGTTGTTCGGCTTGCCGCATTCGAGGTAGGCCTGGCCGCCGTTGTTGATGATCCAGGGCACCGCCGCGAAGGTCTCGGTGTTGTTGATGGTGGTCGGCTTGCCGTAGAGGCCGAAGCTCGCCGGGAACGGCGGCTTGAAGCGTGGCTGGCCCTTCTTGCCTTCGAGCGATTCGAGCAGCGCGGTTTCCTCGCCGCAGATGTAGGCACCGAAGCCGTGGGCCGCGTGCAACTGGAAGTTGTACGTGCTGCCCATGATCTTGTCGCCGAGATAGCCGGCGGCGCGCGCCTCTTCGAGGGCTTCCTCGAAGCGGTCGTAGCTCTGGAAGATCTCGCCGTGGATGTAGTTGTAGCCCACGCTGATGCCCATCGCATACGCGGCGATGGCCATGCCTTCGATCACGATGTGCGGGTTGAACTGCAGGATGTCGCGGTCCTTGCAGGTACCCGGCTCGCCTTCGTCGGAGTTGCAGACGAGGTACTTCTGGCCCGGGAACTGGCGGGGCATGAAGCTCCACTTCAGGCCCGTGGGGAAGCCCGCGCCGCCGCGGCCGCGCAGGCCCGAGGCCTTGACTTCGGCGATCACCTGGTCGGGCGTGAGGCCCTCGGTGAGGATCTTGCGCAGCGCCTTGTAGCCACCGCGCGCCTCGTAGTCGGCCAGGCGCCAGTTGGTGCCGTTCAGGCCGGCATAGATCTGCGGCTCGATGTGGCGGTCATGGAAACAGGTCTGGACGCCCGTGGCCTGGAATTGCTGGAGCACTTGTTCGGGCGACATCAGGCGGCCTCCCCTTTGGTGGAAGCACGCAGCCCGTCGATGAGCTGGTCGAGCTTCTCGTTGCTCATGAAGCTGCACATGGTGCGGTCGTTGACCAGCATCACGGGCGAATCGGCGCAGGCACCCAGGCATTCGCTCTGCTGCAGCGTGAACATGCCGTCGGCCGTGGTCTCGCCCATCTTGATGCCGAGCTTCTTCTCGAGGTGGACCAGCGCAGTGACGCCGTCGCGCAGCTGGCACGGCAGGTTGGTGCAAACGTTGAGCTTGAACTTGCCCACCGGATGCTGGTTGTACATGTTGTAGAAGGTCGTGACCTCGTGCACGGCGATCGGCGCCATGCCGAGGTACTCGGCGATCTCGCGCTCGCGCTGCATGCTGATGAAGCCTTCGTCCTGCTGCACGATGGCCAGGCAAGCCATCACGGCCGACTGCTTGCCGGCTTCGGGGTACTTGGCGACCTCGCGCGCAAAGCGCTCGAGAATCGCGGGCTTCAGAGGAGCGGAAGGCGCCGAGGGCGCCGTGTCATGGTGGGTCGAGGAAGTCGTCATTCGCTCTTTCTCACCTGTCGATTTCGCCGAACACGATGTCCATCGTGCCGATCACCGCGACAGCGTCGGCGATCATGTGGCCGCGCGACATTTCGTCGAGGGCGGCGAGGTGCGGGAAGCCGGGCGCGCGGATCTTCAGGCGGTACGGCTTGTTGGCGCCGTCGCTCACCAGGTAGATGCCGAACTCGCCCTTCGGGTGCTCGACGGCGGCATAGGCCTCGCCTTCGGGCACGTGGAAGCCTTCGGTGAAGAGCTTGAAATGGTGGATCAGTTCCTCCATGTTCGCCTTCATCGATTCGCGCGCGGGTGCGGCGACCTTGTGGTTGTCGGTGATCACCGGGCCGGGGTTGGCGCGCAGCCAGGCCGAGCACTGCTGGATGATCCTGTTGGCCTGGCGCATTTCTTCCACGCGCACGAGGTAGCGGTCGTAGCAGTCGCCGGTCTTGCCGACCGGCACGTCGAACTGCATCTGGTCGTAGACGTCGTAGGGCTGCTTCTTGCGCAGGTCCCATTCGACACCCGAGCCGCGCAGCATGGGGCCGGTGAAGCCGAGGTTCAGCGCGCGCTCCGGCGTCACCACGCCGATGCCCACGGTGCGCTGCTTCCAGATGCGGTTGTCGGTGAGCAGCGTTTCGTACTCGTCGACCATTCCGGGGAAGCGCTTGCAGAAGTCGTCGATGAAGTCGAGCAGCGAGCCCTGGCGGTTCTCGTTGAGCTTCTCGATCGCCTTCGCGTTCTTGATCTTGCTGACCTTGTACTGCGGCATCGCATCGGGCAGGTCGCGGTAGACGCCGCCCGGGCGGAAGTACGCCGCATGCATGCGCGCGCCCGACACGGCTTCGTACATGTCGAACAGGTCTTCACGCTCGCGGAAGCAGTAGATGAGCATGTTCATCGCGCCGCAATCCAGGCCGTGTGCGCCGAGCCACAGGAGGTGGTTCAGCAGCCGGGTGATCTCGGCGAACATCACGCGGATGTACTGCGCGCGGATCGGCACGTCCAGGCCCATCATCCGCTCGATGGCAAGGCAGTAGGCGTGCTCGTTGCTCATCATCGACACGTAGTCGAGACGGTCCATGTACGGCAGCGACTGGATGAAGGTGCGCGATTCGGCGAGCTTTTCGGTTGCGCGGTGCAGGAGGCCGATGTGCGGATCGGCGCGCTGGATCACTTCGCCGTCGAGCTCGAGCACCAGGCGCAGCACGCCGTGGGCGGCCGGATGCTGGGGACCGAAGTTGAGTGTGTAGTTCTTGATTTCGGCCATATCAGTGCAAACCGCTGCCGTAGTTGTCTTCGCGGATCACGCGAGGGGTAATTTCCCGCGGCTCGATCGATACCGGCTGGTAGACCACGCGCTTCTGCTCTTCGTCGTAGCGCATCTCGACGTGGCCCGACACCGGGAAGTCCTTGCGGAACGGATGGCCGATGAAGCCGTAGTCGGTCAGGATGCGGCGCAGGTCGTCGTGGCCTTCGAACACGATGCCGTAGAGGTCGAAGGCTTCGCGCTCGAACCAGGTGGCGGCGTTCCACACGGGCTGGAGCGAGTCGACCACGGGCAGGTCTTCGTTCGGCGCAAACACCTTGAGGCGCACGCGCTGGTTGAGGCTCACCGACAGCAGGTGCGTGACGACGCCATAGCGCTCGCCCTGCCACTCGCCTTCGCGGTAGTCGGAGTAGTCCATGCCGCAGAGGTCGATCAGCTGCTCGAAGCGGCAGCCGGGCGCATCGCGCAGCAGCATGGCCGCCTCGATGTAGGCGTCGGCAGCAACCACTACGGTTACCTCGCCCAGTGCGAGCGTCACGCTCTTGGCGCGAGCGCCAAGCGTCTCGGCAATGGTGGCGCGCAGCACCTCCGGCGAAATTGCAAAATCAGTCATCGTCGGCAATCCCTCAGGCGCGCGCAATGGTGTTGGTGCGGCGAATCTTCTGCTGCAGCTGGATCACGCCGTAGAGCAGCGCCTCGGCGGTGGGCGGGCAACCCGGCACGTAGACATCCACCGGCACGATGCGGTCGCAGCCGCGCACCACCGAATAGCTGTAGTGGTAGTAGCCGCCGCCGTTGGCGCACGAGCCCATGGAAAGAACCCAGCGCGGCTCGGGCATCTGGTCGTAGACCTTGCGCAATGCCGGCGCCATCTTGTTGCACAGCGTGCCGGCCACGATCATCAGATCGGACTGGCGCGGGCTGGGCCGGAACAGCATGCCGAAACGGTCGATGTCGTAGCGGGCTGCGCCTGCGTGCATCATTTCGACGGCACAGCAGGCCAGACCGAAAGTCATCGGCCAAAGTGATCCGGTCTTCGCCCAATTCACCACCGAGTCGTAGGTGGTGGTGACGAAGCCTTCCTTCATGACGCCTTCAATGGCCATTTTGTCGATTCCTTGTCATTCCCAGTCGAGCGCGCCTTTTTTCCACTCGTAGGCAAAGCCCACGACGAGGATGGCGAGAAAGATCATCATGGCCCAGAAGCCGACGGCGCCGATTTCCTTGAGCGCAATGGCCCATGGAAAGAGAAAGGCAATCTCGAGATCGAACAGGATGAAGAGAATGGCGACGAGGTAATAGCGCACGTCGAATTTCATGCGCGCATCCTCGAAGGCCTCGAAGCCGCACTCGTAGGGAGCGTTCTTCGCTGCGTCGGGCCGGTTGGGACCCAGGATGTAGCCGATGACTTGCGGTGCGACACCTACACCGACACCGACCAAAATGAACAAGAGGACGGGGAGATAGGAATCGAGGTTCATCGGGAGATTTTTCACCGCTTGCCACCGGCAGGAAAACACTCTGGATGAGGTTTTCTGCCGGTGAGATTTGGTGCGGTCGGCGAGACTCGAACTCGCACAGCTTTCGCCACTACCCCCTCAAGATAGCGTGTCTACCAATTTCACCACGACCGCGGTTTTTTGTTCGGATGGCATGAGGTACCTGGAAAGGTGTTTGGCTTTCCGAACAGCTTTAGAGTTTACCCTGAAATGAAGCAGTTTCTCACTGACAGCTTCATGAAAACAACTTGATTATTTGTTCGGGATCTGGCCCGCGCCCGAAACGGGTGCGGCAGGCGCCGAAGCAGGTGCACCGGCAGGGGCTGCGCCCGAGGTGCCGCCCGGAATCTGCCCTGCCGCGCCCGAAGCGGGCGTTGCCAGCGTACCGACGGCCGCGCGCTCCAGCAGGCTGCCGCCGCCCGCAGGCCGTGCGTGGCTGAAGTAGGCCAGCAGCAAGGTGCATGCAAAGAATACCGCCGCCAGCACTGCCGTGGTGCGCGAAAGGAAATTCGCACTGCCGCTCGCACCGAACAGGCTGCCCGCGCTGCCGCTGCCGAAGGCCGCACCCATGTCGGCGCCCTTGCCGTGCTGGATCAGGATCAGCCCGATCATTGCAAGGGCCGACAGCATCTGCACGCCGACCAGTAGATTGAGGACCACATTCATTCGTTCTTACTCCTAATTGATATCGGCCACTGCCCGCGTTCAGCGGGAAGCGGCGGAAATGATCTGCAAAAAGTCGGGGGCCTTGAGCGACGCGCCGCCGATCAGGCCGCCGTCGATGTCGGGCTGCGCCAGGAGCTGCGCGGCGTTGGCCGCGTTCATGCTGCCGCCATAAAGAATGCAGATGCCGGCGGCGTGCTCGCTCGCGGCATGGTGCAGCTGTGCGCGCAGCACGGCATGCACCGCCTGCGCCTGTTCCGGCGTGGCCGTCTTGCCGGTGCCGATGGCCCAGACCGGCTCGTAGGCCACGACGATCTCGCTGATGCAATGGCCATTGACGTGGATCACCGCGGCCAGCTGGCGCTTGACGACTTCTTCGGTACGCCCTGCTTCGCGCTCGGCCAGCGTTTCGCCCACGCAGACGATCGGCGTGATGCCGTTCGCGAGCGCAGCCGCCGCCTTGGCCGCCACCGCCTCATCGGTCTCGCCATGGTATTGGCGGCGCTCCGAATGGCCGACGATGGCATAGCGCACGCCGAAATCCTTCAGCATGACGGCCGAATGCTCGCCCGTGAACGCACCCTGCGGATGCGCCGAGATGTCCTGTGCCCCCAGCGCCATGGCCGAGGAGCCCGCCAGCAGCGATTGCAGCTGCGCGAAATACGGGGCCGGCGCGCAAAGCGCGATGCCGCAGTTGGCCGGCGCCGCGGCCAGGCCCTGCTGCAGGGCCTTCACCAGCGCCTCGTTGGCAGCCAGGCTGCCGTTCATCTTCCAGTTGCCCGCGATCAGCTTCTTTTTCGTGGTCATCGTGTTGTTGTCCGTCACCATGTCAGCACGATCTTGCCGATGTGCTGGTTGGATTCCATCAGCGCATGCGCCTGCGCTGCCCCGCTGGGTTCGCCATCGGCCGCAAAGGTGCTGTGGATCACCGGCTTGACCGCGCCGCTTTCGAGCAGCGGCCAGACCTTCTCGCGCAGCGCCTTGGCAATGGCCCCCTTGAAGGCCACCGGCCGCGGACGCAGTGTGGAGCCGGTAATCACCAGCCGCTTGCGCAGCACCAGGCCCGCATTGAAGTCGCTCTTGACGCCGCCCTGCACCGCGATGATCACGAGCCGGCCGTCTTCGGCCATGCATTCGATCTCGCGCGCCACGTAGTCGCCCGCGACCATGTCCAGGACCACGTCCACGCCCTTGCCGCCGGTGAGCTTCTTCGCTTCTTCGGCGAAGTCGCTCGTGCGGTAGTTGATGGCGTGGTCGGCGCCCAGCTTTTTGCAGGCCTCGCACTTGTCGTCGCTGCCGGCCGTGGCGATCACGGTGGCACCCAGCGCCTTGGCGATCTGGATGGCCGTCACGCCGATGCCGCTGGTTCCGCCCTGGATCAGCAGGGTCTCGCCCTTTTGCAGGCGGCCGCGCTCGAACACGTTGCTCCAGACGGTGAAGAAGGTCTCGGGCAGCGAGGCGGCCTCGATGTCGCTCCAGCCCTTGGGCACCGGCAGGCATTGCGCCACGGGCGCCACGCACAGCTGGGCATAGCCTCCGCCCGCGATCAGCGCGCAGACGCGGTCGCCGACCTTGAACCCCGCCTCGGCCAGGGCCGCGGCGTCGCCCGACACGATCTCGCCGGCCACTTCGAGGCCCGGCAGGTCGGAGGCGCCCGGCGGAACCGGGTAGTGCCCCTTGCGCTGCAGCACGTCCGGACGGTTCACGCCGCTGGCCGCGACGCGGATCAGCAGTTCGCCCACGCCGGCCACCGGATCGGGGCGCTCCACGGCGCGCAGCACCTCGGGGGCGCCGTACGAAGTGATTTCAATGGCTTTCATGGTCTTTGGCCTGCAACGCCCGTTTCCGGGCGTAGTTAGCGAATACTGGAAAGCGGGACGGCAGCGGCATGTCTGCCGCCGCGCCCTGCCTTCTTACTCTTGCGAATCGCGCGGTGCGTACGGCTGCTCGCCGACGGGTGCCGGCTGCTGCTCGTTGCTGCGCGGCTGCTGTTGCTGCTCGCTGTTGAAACGCGGAGCGCGTTCGCCGCGATCGCCACCACGGTCGCCGCGGTCCGAACGCTCGCGGCGCTCGCCGCCACGGTCACCGCGGTCGCCACGGTCTTCGCGCGGCGGACGCTCGCTGTATTCCATACCGGCCGGACGCTCGGTCAGGGCCTTCATGGACAGCTTGACGCGGCCCTTTTCGTCGGTCTCGAGCACCTTGACCTTGACGATCTGGCCTTCGCTCAGGTAGTCGGTCACCTTCTCGACGCGCTCGTGCGCGATCTGGCTGATGTGCAGCAGGCCGTCCTTGCCGGGCAGCAGGTTGATGAGCGCGCCGAAGTCCAGGATCTTGGTGACCGGGCCTTCGTAGACCTTGCCGATTTCGACTTCGGCCGTGATCTGCTCGATGCGCTTCTTGGCGAACTCGGCCTTTTCAGGGTCGGTCGAGGCGATGGTGATGGTGCCGTCTTCGTCGATGTTGATCGTCGTGCCGGTTTCTTCCTGCAGGCCGCGGATGACCGCGCCACCCTTGCCGATCACGTCGCGGATCTTCTCGGGGTTGATCTTCAGCGTGGTCAGGCGCGGTGCGAACTGCGACACCTCGGTCTTGGCCTCGCCCATGGCTTCCTGCATCTTGCCGAGGATGTGCATGCGCGCTTCCTTGGCCTGGGCCAGTGCGACCTGCATGATTTCCTTGGTGATGCCCTGGATCTTGATGTCCATCTGCAGTGCGGTGATGCCGTTGGTCGTGCCGGCCACCTTGAAGTCCATGTCGCCCAGGTGATCTTCGTCGCCCAGGATGTCGGTCAGCACCGCAAAGCGGTTGTCTTCCTTGATGAGGCCCATGGCGATGCCGGCCACGTGGGCCTTCATCGGCACGCCGGCGTCCATCATCGAGAGGCAGCCGCCGCACACCGAGGCCATCGACGAGGAGCCGTTGGATTCGGTGATTTCAGACACCACGCGGATGGTATAGGGGAACTCTTCCTTGGTCGGCAGCACGGCGACGAGCGCGCGCTTGGCCAGGCGGCCGTGGCCGATTTCGCGGCGCTTGGTCGAGCCCATGCGGCCCACTTCGCCGGTGGCAAAGGGAGGCATGTTGTAGTGGAACAGGAAGCGGTCTTCGTACTCGCCGGCCAGCGCGTCGATGCGCTGCGCGTCGCGTTCGGTGCCGAGCGTGGTGACGACCAGGCCCTGCGTCTCGCCGCGCGTGAACAGCGCCGAGCCGTGGGTGCGCGGCAGCACGGAGTTGCGGATCTCGATGGGGCGCACGGTGCGCGTGTCGCGGCCGTCGATGCGCGGTTCGCCCGACAGGATCTGGCTGCGGACAATCTTCGATTCGATAGCGAACAGCAGGTCGTTGACCTTGCCGGCGTCGAAGGGCTCGCCGCTTTCCTTCAGCGTGTTCATCACGCTGGCATTGGCTTCGCGCAGGGCTTGCGTGCGGGCTTGCTTGCTGCGGATCTGGTAGACGGCGCGCAGCTTTTCCTCGGCCAGGCTCTTGACCTTGGCAACGAAGGCTTCGTCTTCGGCCGGCGCTTGCCAGTCCCACACCGGCTTGCCGGCGTCGCGCACGAGTTCATGGATCGCATTGATCGCGATGTTGGCCTGTTCATGGCCGAACACCACGCCGCCCAGCATGATTTCTTCGCTGAGTTGCCGTGCTTCGGACTCGACCATCAGCACGGCGGCTTCGGTGCCGGCCACCACGAGGTCCATCTGCGAATCCTTGCGGGCGGTCTGGCCCGGATTCAGCACGTACTGGCCGTTGATGTAGCCCACGCGGGCAGCACCGATCGGGCCGCTGAACGGAATGCCGGAGATCGACAGCGCGGCGCTCACGCCGATCATGGCGGCGATGTCGGCGTCGACTTCGGGGTTGAGCGACAGCGTGTGGATGACCACGTGCACTTCGTTCAGGAAGCCCTCGGGGAACAGCGGGCGGATCGGACGGTCGATCAGGCGGCTGGTCAGGGTTTCGTGTTCGCTGGGCTTGGCTTCGCGCTTGAAGAAGCTGCCGGGGATCTTGCCCGCGGCGTAGGTCTTCTCGATGTAGTCGACGGTCAGCGGGAAGAAGTCCTGGCCCGGCTTGGCGGTCTTGGAGGCGACCACGGTCGCGAGGATCACGGTGCCGTCGATGTCGACCACCACGGCGCCGCTGGCCTGGCGGGCGATTTCACCGGTTTCCATGACGACGGTCTTGTCGCCCCATTGGAAGGACTTGGTGACTTTATTGAAGAGGCTCATGTTTTGCTCCTGTTTTGAGAGCGGATGACCTGCATTGGGCGCAGGTTCCGCAGGGACGGAGGCTTCTCAGAACACGATGCCATTCCAGCGAAGCTCGGCGGGAACTTCATTGGAATGACACAGCTTCGCTCTGTTTTGGCACTCCGAAAGTGGATCGCGAAGTAAAAAACGCCTGAGCTAGCGGACTAACCCAGGCGTTTTTTCATGCGATTCGATTTACTTGCGCAGACCCAGCTTGGCGATCAGCGCGGTGTAGCGGTCGGCATCCTTGGACTTGAGGTAGTCCAGGAGCTTGCGGCGGCGGCTCACCATGCGCAGCAGGCCGCGACGGCCGTGGTGGTCCTTGGCGTGCGTCTTGAAGTGGGGGGTGAGCTCGTTGATACGGGCGGTCAGCAGTGCGACTTGCACTTCGGGGCTGCCAGTGTCGTTGGCGGCGCGGGCGTTGTCCTTGACGACTTCGGCCTTGATGGAGGCTGCGATCATGTTGATTTCCTTGTTCCGGGATGTTTGACTTGCGGTGAGCGCTGGAACTGCCCTCACCGTGCGCCTTGCGGCATGCAAAGCCATTCATTATAGCTCGCCCCCAGGCTCCGCGCACTTCGTGTCGCTCCTCCCTCCCCCTACCGGGGGCGATGCCTGCGGCCCGGCGGAGCCGGTTCCGCGGCATCTCTGGAACGGGCGGCTCGCCTGCGGCCTCGCCCCCCCCTGGTGCCCTTCTACTGTTTGGATAGCCAGGTTTTGAGGCGCTCCACACCTTGGACCAGCCGCTGCGGGTCCTTGGAGGCGAAGCACCAGCGCAGCCAGCCCTGGGCTTCGGGGGCGAAGGCATTGCCGGGGGCCAGGCCGAGGCCGGCTTCGACGACCAGGCGCTTGGCGAGGTCGAGGGAGTCGCCGAAGCCTTCGAGGCGAAAGAAGGCGTACATGCCGCCCTTGGCGGGGGCTACCTGCCCGCCGGGCAGCGCGGCCAGCAGGGGCACCAGGGTGTCGCGGCACTGCTTCAGGTGGGCCACCACGCGGGGTGTGATCTCCGCGGTGTGCTCGATGGCGGCAACGGCGGCGCGCTGGGTGAAGACGCTGGCGCAGGAGGTGTTGAACTCGATCAGCTTGCCGATGCCGTCGACCAGCGCGGGCGGAAGCACGAGCCAGCCGAGGCGCCAGCCGGTCATGAGGAAGCTCTTGGAGAAGCTGTGCGTCACCACCAGCCGGTCGTCGGGCCTGGAAATGTCGAGGAAGCTCGGCGCGCAGCCGTTCAGGGTGGGCTCGAAGTACAGCCGCTCGTACACCTCGTCGGCCAGGATCCAGGTGCCGGTCTCGCGGCAGTGGTCGAGCACGGCCTGCTGCTCTTCGCGCGTCATGGTCCAGCCGGTCGGATTGTTGGGCGCGTTGACGATCAGCAGCCTGGTCTTTGGCGTGACGGCCTTGCGCAGCGCGGCCAGGTCGAGCGTCCATTGGCCATCGGCGGGCACCAGCGGCACCGTGCGCACCTGGGCGCCGAGGATCGCGGGCTGCGCCGTGAGGTTGGGCCACACCGGCGTGACCGCGACCACTTCGTCGCCCGCATCGACCAGCGCCTGGACCGCGAGCATCAGCGCGCTGACGCCGCCGGACGTGACCGCGATGCGCGACGCATCGACCGCGGGATGCAGCGCGCTGGTGTAGCGCGCGATGGCCTCGCGCAATTCGGGCAGGCCGAGGTTGTGCGCATAGAAGGTCTCGCCGCGCTGCAGCGAGTCGATGGCGGCCTGGCGGATCACCTCGGGCGTGACCTCGTCGCTTTCGCCAAACCAGAAGGCGAGCACGTCGTCGCGGCCGAGTCCGGCATTGGCAACCTCGCGGATCTTGGAGGCTTCGAGGTTGTGGATGGCTTCACGCATGTCTTTTGTTTCCTAGATTCGTTTCATCTTGCAGGTGGTCGGCAGTTCGGCGCGTTCGGGGGCGATGGTCTTGACCACGCGAAAGCCGTAGCCCGACCCCTCGACATCGAACTGCACGCCCGGGCTGCCCTGCTTGTCCATCACGCCGACCACCAGCTGCTGCTGGAACTGGTGGTCCGCCGCGCGCATGCGGCCGCGCTGTCCGTAGAGGCTCACGTCGGCCTGCTCGAGCGCGCGCGCCACGGCCACCGCGTCGACACTGCCCGCGCGTGCAACCGCTTGCGCGAGCGACTCGATGAGCAATTGCATGCGCATGTGCACGTAGTCGTCGGCAGGCTTGGGAAAGCGCGTGCGGAAGGCGCGGTAGAAGGCCTCGGACTGCGCGCTCTGCACGTTGGGCAGCCAGTCGGCCACCGCGATCACGCGGCCGATGCCGGCGTCGCCGATGGCTGCCGGCGCGCCGAGTGCGTTGCCGTAGAAGGTATAGAAGCTGCCGTTGAAGCCGGCCTCGCGTGCGGCCTTCACGAGCAGCGTGAGGTCGTTGCCCCAGTTGCCGGTGAACACGGCCTGCGCGCCGCTCGCGATGATCTTGCTGGCATAGGGCGCGAAGTCCTTCACCTTGCCCATCGG
Source organism: Variovorax paradoxus NBRC 15149 (assembly GCF_001591365.1). Classification (GTDB taxonomy): domain Bacteria; phylum Pseudomonadota; class Gammaproteobacteria; order Burkholderiales; family Burkholderiaceae_C; genus Variovorax; species Variovorax paradoxus. Next base: position 12,413 of record NZ_BCUT01000007.1, on the reverse strand, counting down.
ATGGAGCTCTTCCCCGACGATCTCGATGTCGGGCCGCTGCAGGCCGAGCTGGCGCTTCGATTCGCGCAGCACTGCCTGGCCGAAGCTGTAGTCCTGCCCGATCAGGTAGGCGCGCTTGATGGCCGCATCGTCCTTCACCACTTGCATGAGCGCGGCCACGCGCATGTCGGCGTGCGCGTCGAAGCGGAAGTGCCAGAAGCTGCAGCGCTCGTTGGTCAGCGCCGGATCGACCGCCGCGTAGTTGAGGAAGATCACGCGCCGCGCGGGGTCGCGCTCGTTGTTCTTCTCGATGGCATCGACCAGCGCCGCGGCGGTGGCCGACGAGTTGCCCTGCAGCACGATGCGCGCGCCGTCGTCGATGGCCGCGCGCAGCGCCGACAGCGCTTCTTCGTTCTGCCCCTTGCTGTCGTAGCGGTCGAGCTGCAGCGGCCGTGCGCCGCCGGGCAGCTTGATGCCGCCGCGCGCATTCACGCGCTCCACGGCCCACAGCAGGTTGCGGAACACCGCCTCGCCGGTGTTGGCGAACGGCCCGCTCATGCTTTCGATCAGCGCGAGGCGGATCGGCGCGGGCGCTGCCTGCGCCTGCGCTGCGAAGGGCGCCGCGCATAGCGCCAGCGCCGCAAATTTCAAGGCCTTGCGACGCCAAATAAAGGGAGGATTCATTGTCTTGAAACGAGTGCGGCTGTGCCTAGATGAGGTGTCAAGCGGCACTCAGATTGAATGGCCGCGCAGTGTAAGGGACACACATTTCTTGTCCCCATTGTGTTCATTCAGGAGTTCTCACATGTTTTTCGCACCCACCCTTCGCACCGCCCGCTTTGCACCCCGTTCGTACGACCGCGCCTTCGAGCGCTTCGTCAACGAGGCCTTTGCCGGCACGCGCACCTCGCCGCTCGTCGAGCAGGACGACAAGAGCTGGACGCTTTCCGTCGACGTGCCGGGCCTCTCGCGCGAAGACCTCGCCATCGGCATCGAAGGCGCCGTGGTCCGCATCGACAGCAAGGCAGAAGCCAAGCGCCAGTTCAAGGCAGCCTACGAATTGCCGCTGGACATCGACGTGTCCTCGAGCGAAGCCAAGCTCGAGAACGGCGTGCTCACGCTGAAGCTGGGCAAGCGGGTGCCGGTCAGCCAGGTTTCGCAGCTGCCGATCAACTGAGCCTGCAAAGCCCACAAGAGGAAAGTGTCGTTATCTATTGTTTTTGACTTTGAAGACGCTCCCTAATCACAATACGACAGCGAATAACGTCACATCATGTGACGTTTTCACATTTTCCTTTCTTCGTGGGCGTTTCGACAGACGCACCGAATCCATGACGGTGCGGATTCGGGTGCCCCTCAAGGCACGCCATGATCACGCACCTCAAGTCAGCCAAAGACGATGAACGGTCCGATACGCTCCTGGTCTTCCTTCCGGGCGCCTACCTGAAACCTGACGAGTTCGAGCGCGAGGGCTTCATCAGCGCCGTGCGCGAGCGCCATCTGGCGGCCGACTCGCTGCTGGTGGATGCCGATGTTTCCTACTACTACGACCAGACGCTCAGCGAGCGGCTGCATGCGGACGTCATCGAGCCGCAGCGCGCCAAGGGCTACAAGTCGATCTGGCTGGTCGGGATCTCCATTGGCGGCTTTGGCGCGCTGATCCATGAGCTGTCGCGGCCGGGCTCGGTCGACGGCATCGTCGCGCTGGCGCCCTACCTGGGGCGCCGCGTGCTGGGTGCCGAGATCCTCAAGGCCGGCGGCCTGCGCACCTGGCAGGCGCCGGCCGGCCCCCTGCCCGACGAGGAAGTCGACCGCAAGCTGTGGCCCTGGTTCCAGCAGTACCTGGAGCCGCAGAAATCCCAAAGCCTGCCCCAGCTCTACCTTGGCTTCGGCCTCAGCGACCGCTTTGCCAGCAACCACAAGCTGCTGGCGGACGCCCTGCCCGAAGGCCGCGTCTTCACCACCGAGGGCGGCCACGACTGGCCGCAATGGCGCCAGCTCTGGCGCAATGTGCTCGATGTGCTGCCGCTGCCATCGCTCGGCCGCTCGCGCGGGTCGTCGGCTACGCGGCCACCGGCGCCGCGGATGACGCCATCAGCGAAGCCATGGGCCATCGCGGCTTGACGTCGAAGGCATAGCGCTCGCTCGCCTCTGCCAAACCCGACTGCAGCCGCATGGCGGCCGCCATGGCAATCATCGCGCCGTTGTCGGTGCACAGGTGCAGTTCCGGATAGTGCACGCGCACGCCGCGCTTGGCGCAGGCGGCATTCAACTGTTCCCGCAGGCTCCGGTTCGCGCCCACCCCGCCGGCCACGACCAGCCGCTTGAGGCCCGTCTGCCCGAGCGCTGCCAGCGATTTCTTCAGCAGCACCTCGACGATGGCCGCTTGCGTGGACGCGGCCAGGTCGGCCTTGTTCGCTTCGAGCTCGGCGCCGAGCTTCTTGGCCTGCGTCAGCACGGCCGTCTTCAGGCCGGCGAATGAAAAATCGAGGTCGCCGCTGTGCAGCAGCGGCCGCGGCAGCTTGAACGCCGCAGGGTTGCCCGCCTCCGCCAGCTTGGCCAGCCAGGGGCCGCCCGGATACGGCAGGCCCATGAGCTTGGCGCTCTTGTCGAAGGCCTCGCCGGCCGCATCGTCGATGGTTTCGCCCAGGAGCTCGTAGCGGCCCACGCCGTCGACCCGCATCAGCTGGGTATGGCCGCCCGACACGAGCAGCGCCACAAAGGGAAATTCCGGCGGATCGGCACTCAGGAACGGCGACAGCAGATGCCCTTCGAGGTGATGCACCCCGAGCACCGGCTTGCCGAGCGCCGCGCCCAGCGCGCAGGCCACGCCCGCGCCCACCAGCAAGGCCCCGGCCAGGCCGGGCCCCCGCGTGTAGGCGACCACGTCGATCTCGGCCAGCGAGCGGCCCGCCTCGGCCATCACGGCTTCGGTCAGCGGCAGCACGCGGCGGATGTGGTCGCGGCTGGCCAGCTCGGGCACCACACCGCCATAGGCCTGGTGCATGGCGATCTGGCTGTGCAGCGCATGCGAGCGCAGCTGCGGCAGCGCGCTGCCATGCGTTTCCACCAGCGCCACGCCGGTTTCGTCGCAGGATGATTCGATTCCCAGGAGAAGCATGCCCGGGAGTGTAGGCGGCGAGGAATGCCCGTGCGGCACGGATGTTGCAGCAAGCTCTTTGCTTCCCCTCCCCCACCATGAAATCCGGACTGAGTTTTCTGATCGCCGCCAGAAAGTGCGAAATCGACGAGCTGGACCAGCTCGCGCGCACCAGCGAGCTGGTCGGCCTGATCGCGCGGCTGGTCCATGCGCTGCAGCGGGAGCGCGGCATGTCCAACGTGTTCCTCGCCTCGCGCGGCGGCCGCTTCGCCGAGCAGCGCGATCCGCAGATCGCCGAATGCCTGGCGCTCGAGCAGGAGGTGCGTGCCGGATTCGACCAGCTCGAGACCGAAGCGCACCCCGGCGCCACCGCCGGCAACAGCGCCCGCCTCTTCAGCCGCATTGCCTGGGTGCTTCCGGGGCTGGACGGCCTGCCCGCCCTGCGCCGGCGCATCGGCGCGCTCGAGCTGACGCCCGCGCAGGCCACCGCCGCGTTCGCGAAGCTCGTTGCCGGGTTGCTGGCGGTGGTATTCGAGGCGGCCGACGGCGCCACCGATCCCGAGATCTCGCGCCTGCTGGTGGCGATGTTCAACTTCATGCAGGGCAAGGAATTTGCCGGCCAGGAGCGTGCCTTCGGCGCCGCCTCGCTGGCGTTGGGCCGCGGCGACGAGGCGCAGCGCCAGCAATGGCTGCACCTCATCGAACTGCAGGAGCGCTGCTTCCAGGTCTTCACCGACTTTTCGAGCAGCGGCGTGCTGGCGCTCTGGCACCACAGCCAGTCCGAGGCCGTCATGGCCGAGATCGAGCGCCAGCGCCGCATGAGCGTGAGCTCCGCGCAGGCGGCTTCGGCGGCTGCGCCCGACCCCCGGCTGAGCCAGGCCTGGTTCGACTGGTGCACGCGCCGCATCGACGCCATGAAGACCGTCGAGGACCGGCTGGCCGCCGACCTGCGCGAGCTCTGCGCCCGCAAGACCGCGCAGGCACGCAGCGAGCTGCAGCGCTACCAGCAGGTGCTCGGCAACCTGGCGCCAGAGCCCGAGGGCGCGGTGTTCTTCGACGACGCCGACACCCGGGCCACCGAGCCCGCGCAGTACGGCCGCCACCTGGAGCGCTCAGTGCTCGACATGGTCCAGGAGCAGTCGCGCCGGCTGCAGGCCATGGGCGACGAGCTCGAAACCGTGCGCGCTTCCCTCAACGAGCGCAAGCTGGTCGAGCGCGCCAAGGGTCTGCTGATGGCGCACCGCCGCATGAGCGAGAACGAGGCGCACAAGATGCTGCTGCAGACGGCCATGAACCAGAAGCGCCGCCTGGTCGACGTGGCCGAGTCGATGCTCGCCATGGCCGACTACCTGCCGCTCGATGCAGCGCCCCGGCGCTGAGCGCCGCCCCAAAAAGCGTTCGGATTGGTGCAGCGCACAACAAGCGTGCATGCCTGCGGATTTCCGCCCGGCAGACCTTGCGCATGCGCCGGCAACCGCTCTCCTGCTGCCGATTCGATAGCAACCGGCAGCCGCAAAAGCTGGCACACAGCTTGCTGAAGTAGTCCATGGACCTTCGGGTCCCAGGCAGGCGGCACCCAACGGCGGGTGTTGCCCACCGCGATCGGACAAAGGCGTCCCCCATCCCGCAAGGGCTCGTTTTCGAGCAGCCCCTGCGCGGTGCGGGACGCCTTTTTGTTTTTTGCCTTCCTTTGTTTGTTTGTTGTTCTTCAACCGGAGCCCGCCACATGACCGACCCGCTGAAAACCCGCCTCAGCCGCCGCCGCGTACTGCAAGCCGCCGCCATCGGCGCCGTGGGAGTCAATCCCGCGCTGCGCGCCGCCGTCTGGGCCCAGGGCTCCGACAAGCCCGAGAAGGAAGAAGTGAAGATCGGCTTCATCCCGCTGACCGATTGCGCCAGCGTGGTGATGGCCTCGGTGCTGGGCATCGACAAGAAGTACGGCGTGAAGATCGTGCCCAGCAAGGAAGCCAGCTGGGCCGGCGTGCGCGACAAGCTCTCCAACGGCGACCTGGACATGGCGCACGTGCTCTACGGCCTGGTCTACGGCATGCACCTGGGCCTGAGCGGCCCCAAGAAGGACATGGCCGTGCTCATGACCCTCAACAACAACGGCCAGGCGATCACGCTGTCGAAGAAGCTCGCGGACAAGGGCGCGGTGGACGCGGCCTCGCTCGCCAAGCTGATCGCGAGCGAAAAGCGCGAATACACCTTCGCACAGACCTTTCCCACGGGCACGCATGCGATGTGGCTCTACTACTGGCTTGCATCGGCCGGCATCGACCCGTTCAAGGACGTCAAGAACATCACGGTGCCGCCTCCGCAGATGGTGGCCAACATGCGCGTGGGCAACATGGACGGCTACTGCGTGGGCGAGCCCTGGGGCCAGCGCGCGATCATGGACGGCATCGGCGTGACGGCCATCACGACGCAGGACATCTGGAAGGACCACCCCGAGAAGGTGCTCGGCACCACGGGCGACTTCGTCAAGAAGTACCCCAACACCGCGCGCGCCGTCACCGCGGCCATCATCGAGGCCGGCAAATGGATCGACACCGGCCTGCAGAACAAGAACAAGATGGCCGAGACCATCGCCGACAAGAGCTACGTCAACACCAGCGTGGATGCGATCAACCAGCGCATCCTCGGGCGCTACGTCAACGGCATGGGCAAGAGCTGGGACGACCCCAACCACATGAAGTTCTACAACGGCGGCGCCGTGAGCTTTCCCTACCTGTCGGACGGCATGTGGTTCCTCACGCAGCACAAGCGCTGGGGCCTGCTCAAGGAGCATCCGGACTACCTGAAGGTGGCCACCGAGATCAACCGCATCGACATCTACAAGCAGGCCGCCGCCGCCACGCAGACGCCGGTGCCCAAGGACACGATGCGCAGCAGCAAGCTGTTCGACGGCACCGTGTGGGACGGCAAGGATCCGAAGAAGTACGCCGAGTCTTTCAAGCTGCATGCCTGAGGAGGAACACATCATGGTCAGCGCTGTATTTCATTCGCCGATGGACGCATCTCTCCCTCTCCCGCGTGCGGGAGAGGGTCGGGGTGAGGGTGTGGTCCGCGCCGAGGCGGCCCCTCACCCCAAAAAGCAACGCCCCCCCCTCGACCTGCGCGCCTTCTGGATGCGCGTGCTGCCGCCGCTCGCGGGCTTCGGCCTGCTGGTGCTGATCTGGGAGCTGGTGGCCATGAAGAGCACCACCGGCTTTCCGTCGCCGCTCGCGACCTGGCAGCAGGCGCTCACGGTGTTCAGCGACCCGTTCTACAGCAAGGGGCCGAACGACCAGGGGGTGGGCTGGAACGTGCTCTCGTCGCTGCAGCGCGTGGCGCTGGGCTTCGGGCTGGCGGCGGCGGTCGGCATTCCGGCGGGCTTTGCGATCGGGCGCTTCGAGTTTCTTTCGCGCATGCTCAATCCGCTCATCAGCCTGCTGCGCCCGGTGTCGCCGCTCGCCTGGCTGCCGATCGGCCTCTTGGTGTTCAAGGGCGCCAACCCGGCGGCCATCTGGACCATCTTCATCTGCTCGATCTGGCCGATGGTGATCAACACCGCGGTTGGCGTGCAGCGCGTGCCGAGCGATTACATGAACGTGGCCAAGGTGCTGAACCTGTCGGAGTGGAAGATCTTCACGAAGATCCTGTTCCCGGCCGTGCTGCCCTACATGCTGACCGGCGTGCGGCTGGCCGTGGGCACCGCCTGGCTCGTGATCGTCGCGGCCGAGATGCTGACCGGGGGCGTGGGCATCGGCTTCTGGGTGTGGGACGAGTGGAACAACCTCAACGTCGCCAACATCATCATCGCGATCTTCGTGATCGGCATCGTCGGGCTGGTGCTGGAGTTCGCGCTCATCAAGCTCGCCACTGCATTCACGTTCGAAGAGGTGAAGTCATGAATGATGATTCCAAGTACATCGAGATCCACAACGTCGAGCAGCGCTTCAAGACGGCCAAGGGCAGCTTCCTTGCGCTGCAGGGCGTCAACCTGAACGTGGCCAAGGGCGAGTTCGTCACGCTGATCGGCCACTCGGGCTGCGGCAAGTCGACGCTGCTGAACCTCATCGCCGGCCTGACCACGCCGACGCAGGGCGTGCTGCTGTGCGCGAACAGGGAAATCAAGGGCCCCGGCCCCGAGCGCGCGGTGGTCTTTCAGAACCACTCGCTGCTGCCCTGGCTCACCTGCTTCGAGAACGTGTACCTGGCCGTCGAGCGCGTCTTTGCGGCCACCGAAGGCAAGGCGCAGCTGCGCGCGCGCACCGACGCGGCGCTTGCGATGGTCGGCCTCTCGGCGGCTGCGCAGAAGCGCCCGGGTGAAATCTCCGGCGGCATGAAGCAGCGCGTGGGCATTGCGCGCGCGCTGTCGATGGAACCCAAGGTGCTGCTGATGGACGAGCCCTTCGGCGCCCTCGACGCACTCACGCGCGCCAAGCTGCAGGACGAGCTGCTCGCGATCGTGCAGAAGACGCAGAGCACTGTCGTGATGGTCACGCACGACGTCGACGAGGCGGTGCTGCTCTCCGACCGCATCGTGATGCTCACCAACGGCCCGGCCGCCACCATCGGCGAGGTGCTGAAGGTCGACATCGCGCGTCCGCGCAACCGCGTCGAGCTGGCCGAAGACCCGGCCTATGTTCATGCCCGCAAGGCCGTGATCGATTTCCTCTACACGCGCCAGGCGCACGTGGAGAAAGTCGCAGCCTGATCCCACGGGCGCGGCGCGACCGGAGTCAGGACATGATGACCTGCAGGCTGTGCTCGTACCAACCCGTAAGGCGCTCGAAGGTGTCCACCAGGGCTTCGCTCGAACGCACCAGCGTCGCGCGGCCTTCGGGGCTGTCCAGCGCCTGCACGCCGCCGACCAGGCGCAGCCATTCGTCGCGCGCGGCCGCCAGCGCGGCGCGGATCTCGGGTGAGCTGAGGGGCGCGCGCTCCAGCTCCAGCAGCGCGGCCTCGAACTCGTTCATGGTCGGCAGCAGCCGCTCGCGCGACGCCTCGGCCGCAATGATCGATGCGAGCAATGCATCCTTCGCGAGGCGCTGCGCGCGCATGCGCTGGCGACCGCAGATGTTGACGATGCGCAGCGCACGCCGCGCGCCCGAGGCCTCCAGCGCTTCGGTCATGGCCTCGGCCGCCGACAGCAAGGCCTCGCCGCGCGCATCGATCTCGGCCAGCCCCTGCTGCGCGGGACGCGCGGCCAGCGAGGTGGCGAGCGCGCTCCAGGCGGCCTGCACTTCGCCCAGCGCGAGCACGCCGGCCGCGCCCAGCTCGAGGGTGCCCAGATGATCGAGGTTCTGCTGCACCCGCTCGGTCGACTGCGTGCGCAGGACCCGTGCGCGCTGCACGTCGATGCCCGACAGCAGCTGCGCCGCCACGCGCACCAGCCGCTGCGAGAGCATGCGCAGCTGCCCGGCGCGGTTGATCGCATCGGCCCACTGCGCGGCCTCGATGACCGAGCGCGACACCTCGCCCAGCCGAAGGTTGGCATGCATCGCGGCGCCGCGCAGCAGGCCGAAGGCTTCGTCTTCGCCGATGCCGCGCGCCGACATCAGCAGGCCCTTGGCGCGATCGACCCACTTGCGCTCGTCCATGCGCGTGCGCAGCGCGTCGAGCTCGGTGCGCAGCGCGGCCTCGCGCTGCCAGCGGGCCTGCGCGCGGGCGAGCAGTGCCGCGAGCGACACGGCGTCCAGCGCATCGATGGGCGCCCATGCATGCACGCCGAGCGCGGCCAGCGCCTCGTGCTGTTCTCCGCTCAGCGGCGCACTCGCCAGGCTCAGCGCGCAAGGCGGCGCACCACCCCAGGCCTGCAATGCATCGACCAGCGCCGGCAGCTGATCCGCCGGCTCCGGCAGATGGACCAGGGCCTGTTGCGGTGCAAGCGCACTCGCCTGCTGCACCAGCGTGTGGCAGGTGGCCCTTCCGAGCACGGTGGCATTCGCCCCCTCGAGCGCCAGCCGCAACGGCTCCGGCAGCTCCGGCAACGGCGCGGAGCCGGCGAATTCATTGGGCAGGACGGCGAGAAGGGAAATCATGGCGAGGTGATGCAGAGCAGTGCAAGCATAGGCCAGGCCCGCGCGCTTTCGCAGGCACGCCTCTTGCGTGGAACAGGGTGCGGTGTAACGAAGCACCGCTTTGGTGAGGCTGCAGGCTCCTGCATCCGTCCTGGCACTGCACGTGCCGGGAAGCACCCCCACGCCGGCAGCGTCCGCCGCCGGCATCCCGCCCCAACCCCGTCCGTCGACACGGCTCCTGCAAGGCCGCGCCGCGGCATTTCGCACGATTGAACGCCATGTCCAGCTTCAAGACCTTTCTGCATTCCGGCCACGGGCCGACGCTGTTTGCGTCCTTCCTGTACTTCTCGTTCTCGTGCTGCATCTGGGTGCTCAACGGCGCGATGGCGCCCTTCATCGGCGAGACCTTCGACCTCTCGCCCGCGCAGAAGGGCCTGATGCTGTCGGTGCCGATCATCGCGGGCGCGCTGATGCGCTTTCCGCTCGGCATCCTGTCGCAGTACATCGGCCGCAAGAACGCGACGTTGGTCGAGATGGGCCTGATCGCCGTGGCGATGCTGTTCGGCTTCTTCTTCGTGAAGAGCTTCAACGACCTGCTCGCCATGGGCGTGCTGCTGGGCATTGCGGGCGCGAGCTTCGGCGTGGCGCTGTCGCTGGGCTCGGGCTGGTTCCCGCCGCAGCACAAGGGCTTGGCAATGGGCCTGGTGGGCGCCGGCAACGTGGGCACGGCGGTGTCGGTGCTGGTGGCGCCGCCGCTCGCGCAGTGGCTGGGCTGGCAGGCGGTGTACGGCGTGGCGGCCGGCGCGATCCTCGTGCCGATGATCGTGATGATCGTGTTCGCCAAGGAGCCGCCCGATGTCGACAGCCATGCGAGCTTCCGCGCGCACATTGCCTGCCTGTTCGAGAAGGACGGCTGGGTGTTCAGCCTGATCTACGGCGTGACCTTCGGCGGCTTCATCGGGCTCACCACCTTCCTGCCTTCCTACTACTACGACCAGTTCGGCGTGAGCAAGGTGCAGGCCGGGCAGCTCACGATGCTGGCCGCCTTCATGGGCGCGGCGGTGCGCATCGTCGGCGGCTGGATCTCCGACCGCTGGGGCGGCGTCAACACGCTGACCGTGGTGCTGCTGGTGGTGGCCGTCGGGCTGGTGCTGGTGGGCATCTCGTCGGGCTCGCTCGCGCTCACCACGCTGCTGCTGATCCTGTGCTTTGCCGCGCTGGGCGCAGGCAACGGCGCGCTGTTCCAACTGGTGCCGCTGCGCTGGCCCACGAGCACCGCGGTGGCCGGCTCGATGATCGGCGAGATCGGCGCACTGGGCGGCGGGCTGGTGCCCAACGCCATGGGCCTGTCGAAGCAGTACCTGGGCAGCTATGTCTGGGGCTTTGTGTTCTTCGGTGCGCTGTCGCTCGTGATGCTGGGCGTCATGCGCGTGATGCAGATCCGATGGACGCGCACCTGGGCGGAGAAAGGCGGCCGCGCGCGCACCTCGCCCCACACGGCCGACGCCAAGTACGTGCCCCCGGCGAGGAAGACGGCGCGGCCATGACCTTCCTCCGCCCGCCCTCAACGTGGCAAGAAGAGCAGCCACACCACGAGCAGTGCGTTGAACAGCAGCGACACGGCCAGCGCGATCTTGTAGAGCGCGGCCGGGTCGCGGCGGATCAGCGGCGTGGCGGCGGGCGCGCTCACGGGGCGGGAAGCGCCGCGCTCCAGTGCGAGCAGCATTTCCTCGGCGGTTTCGAAGCGCTCGCGCGGATCGCGCGCGACGGCCTTGCGCACCAGATGGTCGAGCCACACGGGCACATCGGGCCGCAGGCGCGAGAGCGCGGCCGGATCGCGGCGGTAGCGCGCCACCTGGTAGGGCTCGATCTCGCCATAGGGCAGATGGCCGCCGAGCCACTGGTACAGCGTGACGCCGAGCGCGAACAGGTCGCTCGCGGTGTCGGCTTCGGCGCCCTCCCACTGCTCGGGGTTGATGTAGCTCGGCGTGCCGGCATGCAGCTCCCGCTGGGCCGCGCCTTCGCGGCCCGACAGCGCCACGCCCAGGTCGAGGATGCGCCAGCGGCCGTCGTCGCCCAGGTGCAGGTTGCCGGGCTTGATGTCGCGGTGCACCACGCCGTGGCGGTGCAGCCGGCCCAGGGCCTTGGTCACTTCGATGGCCGCGGCAACCACCTCGGCCACCGCGCCGCGCGCGCCGGACTTGCGCATCTGCTCCAGCGTGCGCCCGCCGTGCCAGTCGAACACGATGTAGAGCGCGCTCGCGTTCTCGGCGCGTTCGTGCACGCGCACGAATCCGCTGTTGCCCACGCGTTGGCCCAGCCAGGCTTCGTGTGCGAGCATCGCGCGCTCCTGCGGGTCGCTGGCGCGCGAGGGATGCAGCGTCTTGAGCGCCACCAGTTCGCGCGTGGCCGCATTGCGCGCCTGGTACAGCAGGTGCACGCCGGTGTCGGCCACCAGCGCGGTGACGACATAGCCGTCGAGCGCGTCGCCCACCTTCAGGAAGGGCGGCGGTGCCAGGCGGCGGCCGTCGCCGAGCTCGTCGTCCAGCTGCCGCACATCGAGGCCGACGACGCGGATGACCAGTGCGGTCGCGTTGTCGCGCGTGCCTGCGTCCAGCGCCGCCTGCACCAGCGCTTCGCTCGCCTCCTCGGCACTGCCCTGCAGGGCGAGCGCGGCCAGGCGCTGCGGCTTGAGCACGCCGTGCACGCCGTCGGTGCTGAGCAAGAAGCAGTCGCCCACGCGCACGTCGCCCTGCGCATAGTCGACGCGCACCTGGTCGTCCAGGCCGATGGCGCGCGTCAGGCGGCTGCGCATGTCGGGATGCTCGAAGGCGTGGTCCTGTGTCAGCGGCATGGCCGGCTCGCCGCCGGCGCGCACGCGCCAGGCGCGCGTGTCGCCCACGTGCGCGAGCGTGTAGCTCTGGCCGTGCAGCACCAGCGCCGTCAGCGTGGTGAGCGCGGTGGCGCTGCCCTGCCGCCGCCGGTTGTGGTCGGCGAGCCAGGCGTTCTGCGCGGCAACCAGGCGGTCGAGCGCGGCGGTCGGCTCCCACGTGTCGGGCGTCGCGAAGTAGTCGGCCAGGAGGCCCATGACGGTGGTCTGCGCCGCCTCCAGGCCGCGCCCGCCTGTGGACACGCCATCGGCAATGGCCGCGATGAGCCCGCGCGACTCGTCGCCAGGCGGCGCGTTCACGGCGCCCGCGAAGTCTTCGTTCACGTCGCGCGGTCCGCGCTGGCTGCTGTAGCCGATGTCCACTTCAAAGCTCATGGCGCCATTCTCCACATGCTTTCCGCGCGCGCCGTGCGCTTCCTTTGCTTGATTCGTTGAA
>NZ_BCUT01000006.1 GCF_001591365.1 Variovorax paradoxus NBRC 15149 | reverse complement strand
CTTGAAGACGGCCAGGTCATGATGAACGTGGTCGAACTGAAGACGCATGCCCTCGACCTGGCACCGCCGCGCGCCGGCCCCGGTGCCGCCACGGCTGGCAAGCTGGGCGACGAGACTTTCGACGCGCAGGCGCCGCACAGCAGCTAGACGCGAACCGAGACACCACCCATGGAAGAAACTCGCTCCACCTGCCCCTACTGCGGCGTGGGCTGCGGTGTGATCATCGAATCCGATGGCGCCCAGATCACCGGCGTGCGCGGCGACCCCGATCACCCTGCGAATTTCGGGCGCCTGTGCACCAAGGGCTCGACGCTGCATCTCACGGCGACGGCCACGGTCACGCGGCAGACGCGGCTGCTGCAGCCGATGCGGCGCGCCGAGCGCGGCGCGACGCCCGAGGCCATCGGCTGGAATGGCGCGCTCGACATGGCAACGGACAAGTTCGCCCAGGTCATCCGCGACCACGGCCCCGACGCCGTGGGCTTCTATGTCTCGGGCCAGCTGCTCACCGAGGACTACTACGTCTTCAACAAGCTCGCCAAGGGCCTCGTCGGCACCAACAACATCGACACCAACTCGCGCCTGTGCATGAGCAGCGCGGTGGCCGGCTACAAGCAGACCCTGGGCGCCGACGCGCCGCCGGCCTGCTACGACGACCTCAAGCATGCGCAATGCCTTTTCATCGTGGGCAGCAATGCCGCGTGGGCGCATCCGATCCTGTTTCGCCGCATCGAGGATGCGAAGGCCGCGAACCCGGGGCTCAAGATCATCGTGGCCGATCCGCGCCGCACCGACACGGTGGAGATCGCCGACCTGTTCCTGCCGATCCAGCCAGGCACCGACGTGATGCTGTTCAACGGCATGCTGCACCTGATGCTGTGGGAAGGCTGGACCGACAACGGCTACATCGCCGGCCACACCAGCGGCTTCGATGCACTGAAGGCCACGGTGCGCGAATGCACGCCCGACAAGGTGGCGCAGATCTGCGGCATCTCGAAAGAAGACCTGCTCGCCGCGGCGCGCCTGTTCGCGACCTCGCCCGCCACGCTGAGCCTCTATTGCCAGGGCCTCAACCAGTCGTCGAGCGGCACCGCGAAGAATGCGGCGCTGATCAACCTGCACTTGGCCACCGGCCAGATCGGCAAGCCCGGCGCCGGCCCGTTCTCGCTCACGGGCCAGCCCAATGCGATGGGCGGACGCGAAGTGGGCGGCCTGGCCAACCTCTTGAGCGCGCACCGCGACCTGGCCAATCCCGCGCACCGGGCCGAAGTGGCGGCGCTGTGGAATGTGCCCTCGGTGCCCGAAAAACCCGGCAAGACCGCGGTCGAGATGTTCCAGGCCGCGGCCGACGGCGAGATCCGCGCGCTGTGGATCGCCTGCACCAACCCCGCCCAGTCGATGCCCGACCAGGCCACGGTGCGCCGCGCCCTCGAGCGCGCCGAGTTCGTGGTGGTGCAGGAAGCCTTTTCGACCACCGCCACCTGCGCCTTCGCCGACCTGCTGCTGCCCGCCACCACCTGGGGAGAGAAGGAAGGCACCGTGACCAACAGCGAGCGCCGCATCTCGCGCGTGCGGCCCGCGGTGGCGGCGCCCGGCGAGGCACGGCACGACTGGTCGATTGCCGTGGACTTCGCACGGCGGCTCGAACAGCGGCTCGGCGCCACGCCCACGCTGTTTCCCTACGAGACCGCCGAGTCGGTCTGGAACGAGCACCGCGAATCCACGCGCGGCCGCGACCTCGACATCACCGGAATGAGCTACGCGATGCTCGACAGCGCGGGACCGCAGCAATGGCCGCTGAAGGAAGGCGAGGCCACCGGCCGCGCACGCCTCTACGAAGACGGCGTCTTCCCCACGCCGGACGGCCGCGCGCGCTTCGTCGACACGGTCTACAAACCGGTGGCCGAGGCGCGCGAGGCGCGCTATCCGTTCTCGCTCAACACGGGGCGCCTGCGCGACCAATGGCACGGCATGAGCCGCACCGGCACCGTCGGCCGCCTGTTCGGCCACGTGGCCGAGCCGCTGGTGCAAATGAATGCGCAGGACATGGCGCGCCGCCAGCTGAAGGACGGCGACCTCGTGCACCTGACCTCCAAGCGCGGCTCGATCCTGCTGCCTGTGCAGGCCAGCGCCGAGATCGGCCTGAGCCAGGCCTTCGTCGCCATGCACTGGGGCGAGGAATACCTGAGCGGCTGCTCGTCGACCGGCACGCCGCTCGCGGGCATCAATGCGCTGACCACCTCGGCCTACTGCCCCACCTCGAAGCAGCCCGAACTCAAGCACACGCCGGTCAAGATCCTCAAGGCCGAGCTGCCCTGGTCGCTCCTGGCCATGGCCTGGCTGCCGCCCGACGCGGCGCTGGCCGCGCACCAGGCGCTCAAGCCGATGATGGCGATGTTTCCGTTTGCCACCTGCGTGCCGTTCTCGGGCAACACGCCGGGCGAGGAACGCAGCGGCATCCTGTTCCGCGCCGCCGCGCACGATGCGCCGGCCGATGAAACCATCGACCGCATCGAAGGCCTGCTCGGCCTGCGCGGCAGCGATGCCCTGCGCTACGCCGACCGCCGGCGCGGCCAGCGCCGCGTGGCGCGGCTGGTGCGGCGCGCCGACGGCAATGCCGGCCTCGAAGCCTTCCTGCTGGGCGGCGACACCAGCGCGGAGGCCTGGATCGGCACCCTGCTGCGCGAGGAGATTCCGGCGCAGAGCTACGGCCGGCTGCTGCTGTCGCCGGGCGCGCGCGCGCCGGTGGCGGTGCAGTCGCGCGGACATCCGGTCTGCACCTGCTTCAACGTGACCGACCTGGCGATCCAGGCCGAACTGGGCCGCTGCACCGGCACGCCCGACGAACGCCTGGCCGCGCTGCAGGGTGCGCTCAAATGCGGCACCAACTGCGGCTCCTGCCTGCCCGAGCTCAAGCGCATGGTGCGCGCAACGCCCGCCGAGACCGTGGCCGAGGGTGCATAAGCCGACTTGCATTCCGGCATAAGCATTGCGGGACAATCGGCGCACCCATGGGAATCAGCCAATACATCAAGGAAATCGGCCGCGGCGCGCGAGGCGCCAAGCCGCTCACGCGCGAACAGGCCGCCGACCTGTTCGGCCAGGTGCTGGACGGCACCGTCACCGACCTGGAGATCGGCGGCTTCTGCCTTGCCATGCGCATCAAGGGCGAAACGCCCGAGGAGATGGCGGGCTTCCTCGATGCCACGCATGCCAGGCTCAACCGCCTGCCCGCGGCCGACCGCCCGCTCATCGTGCTGCCAAGCTACAACGGCGCGCGCCGGCTGCCGGTGCTCACGCCGCTGCTGGCGCTGCTGCTGGCGCGCGAAGGCCTGCCGGTGCTGGTGCACGGCAGCGCCACCGAAACCTCGCGCGTGCTGGCGTCGAACGTGCTGGAGGCGCTGGACGTGCCCGCGCTGCCCGCCATCCGCAAGATTCCTTCCGGCGAGGTGGGCTTTGCGCCGACCGAACTGCTCAATCCCGCGCTCAAGCGGCTGCTCGACGTGCGCCGCGTGGTCGGCCTGCGCAACCCTGGCCACAGCGTGGTCAAGCTGATGCAGCCGACCACCGGCCCCTGCGTGATCGTGGCAAGCTACACGCATCCGGAATACGCGCGCACCATGGGCGAAACCTTCGAGCTCATGGGCATGACCGCCCTGCTCTCGCGCGGCCTCGAAGGCGAAGTGGTGTCCGACCCGCGCCGCACTGCGCAGATCGACGGCTTCGTGCGCGGCGTGCGCAGCGAACTGCAGGCCCAGGAAAGCGGCACGGCAAGCGAAGTGCCGGGCCTGCCGAAGGAGATCGACGTCGCGACCACGGCCGCGTACACGCGGCGTGTGCTCGATGGCGAGCTTCCCGTGCCGGAGGCCATCGCAACGCAGGTGAGGCACATCACGCAACTGGCATCCCACGCATGAACAAAGCCACTTCTTCATCCACCGCCGGCAGCTGCACGCTGGTGGGCGCCGGCCCCGGCGACCCCGAACTGCTGACCCTCAAGGCCGTCAAGGCGATCCAGGCCGCCACGGTGCTGCTGGTGGACGACCTCGTGAGCGACAGCATCCTGGCCTCGTATGCGCGGCCCGATGCGCGCATCGTGCACGTGGGCAAGCGTGGCGGCTGCAAGAGCACGCCGCAGGCCTTCATCGAGCGGCTCATGATCACCGCGGTGCGCGAAGGCGAAACCGTGGTCCGGCTCAAGGGCGGCGACCCCTTCATCTTCGGCCGCGGCGGCGAAGAGGTCGAGCACCTGCGCGAAGCCGGCATCGAATGCACGGTAGTCAACGGCATCACGGCCGGCCTCGCGGCCGTCACCTCGCTGGGCGTGCCGCTCACGCACCGCGACCATGCGCAGGGCGTGGTGTTCGTCACGGGCCATGCCAAGACCGGCGCCGGCGCGGCCGAAGACCCGACCGACTGGCGCGCGCTGGCCGCCACCGCGCACAGCGCGCGGCTCACGCTCGTGATCTACATGGGCGTGGCGGGCGCCGGCCACATCGAACGCGAACTGCTGCACGGCCTGCCCGGCGACACGCCCGTGGCCGTGGTGCAGCACGCGAGCCTGCCGCACCAGCGCCACGTTGCGACCACGCTCGGCAAGCTGCAGGCCGGCATTGCCGAAGCCGGCATCGCGAGCCCCGCGGTGATCGTGGTGGGCGACGTGCTGCGCGGACTGGCCGCGGCGGCGCTGCCGGCCGACGCGAACCGCTTCGGCACCTAGGCTTCCGGGGTTCCGCGGCGAAGGCCCGGCGGGCCTCGCACGCGCGGTGCCTCTGGGCCGCAAGCCACCGACGTGGCATGGAGCGTGCTTAACGCCAGCATGCTCGCCTTCCGATCATTTTTCGCCCCCCGGGCCCCTCGATGAGCGCCGCCGCCATCGCGCCCCCGCCCGCCGCCGTCGAGGTCGTCGCGCTCAGCAAGCGCTATGCCGCGGGCACGCCCGCCGCCGTCGACCAGATCGACCTGCGCATCGCGAGCGGCAGCTACTGCTGCCTGCTGGGCCCGTCGGGCTGCGGCAAGAGCACCACGCTGCGCATGATCGCGGGCCACGAGTCGGTCACGAGCGGCGACATCCTGCTGGACAACCGCAACATCACCAACCTGCCCGCGGCCGCGCGCGGCACCGCGATGATGTTCCAGAGCTTCGCGCTGTTCCCGCATCTTTCGGCGCTGGACAACGTGGCCTTCAGCCTCAAGATGAAAGGCGTCGGCAAGGCCGAGCGCCAGAAGCGCGCGCGCGAGCTGCTCGAGCGCGTGGCGATGGGGCACTTGGCCGAGCGCAAGCCCGGCGAGCTCTCCGGTGGCCAGCAGCAGCGCGTGGCGCTCGCGCGCGCGCTCATCACCGAGCCACGCGTGCTGCTGCTCGACGAGCCGCTGTCGGCGCTCGATCCGTTTTTGCGCATCCAGATGCGCGCCGAGCTGCGGCGCTGGCAGAAGGAACTGGGGCTGACCTTCGTGCACGTCACGCACTCGCAGGAAGAAGCGATGGCGCTGGCCGACACCATGGTGGTCATGAACCACGGCGTGATCGAGCAGGTCGGCTCGCCGCACCAGGTCTACGACCATCCGGCGAGCGAGTTCGTGGCGCGCTTCATGGGCGGCCACAACGTGTTCGACACGCCCGCCGGCCCGGTCGCCGTGCGCAACGACCACATGCGGATCGCCCGCGGCGATGCAGCCGGCGGCCTGCCCGCCACGGTCACCGACGTCGAATACCAGGGCACCTACGTGCTGCTCGGCCTCGCGCTGCAGGACGCCGCGCCCGGCCGCGGCAGCGTCTCGGTGCTGCTGGGCGAGGCCGCCTTTCTTGCAAGCCCCCATGCGCCGGGCGATGCGGTGCACCTGTCCTGGGCCGAGGCCGATGCGCGCGTGCTCGGCCCCGGCGCCAAGCCGCCTGCCGAGCACGCGCCGGCACCGGCCGCGAGCGGCAGCCGCCCCGCGCGCGACGACCTGGCCGCGCTCGCGAGCATGCCGCTGTGAGCGCGCGGCCGTTCTTGCATTGCCTGCATTTCCGTTCGTTTTTTTCCACGTTCCCTCCCCTGCTTTTTTCTTCCACGGAGACTCTTCCATGACCGACCCCATCGACTCGTCCGCCGGCCTCCAGCGTCGCACCCTGCTGCAAGGCACCGCCGGCATCCTGGCCACGGGCATCGCGCCCTTCGTGCATGCGCAGGAAAAGATCGTGCTGCGCTACCTGGGCACGGCGGTGAACCAGGACAAGGCCATCGCCGAGAAGTTCAAGGCCGACACCGGCATCGAGATCCAGTACGTGGCCGTGACCACCGACGACGTGACCAAACGCGCCGTCACCGCGCCCAACAGCTTCGACCTGATCGACACCGAGTTCTTCTCGCTCAAGAAGATCGTGCCCACCGGCAACCTGAAGGGCATCGACACCAAGCGCGTGAAGAACGCCGGCAAGATCACCTCGCTCTTCACCAAGGGCGAAGTGGGCGGCAAGAAGGTCGGCGACCAGGGCACGGCACCCATCAAGGTGATCTATCTCGAAGGCGAGAAGAGCAAGGCCTTTGCCAAGTCGCCCACGCAGTTCATGTCGCTGATCCCGACCACCTACAACGCCGACACGCTGGGCATCCGCCCCGACCTCATCAAGCGCCCCATCGGCTCCTGGGCCGAGCTGCTCAATCCGGAATTCAAGGGCAAGGCCGCGATCCTGAACATTCCGTCGATCGGCATCATGGACGCCGCGATGGTGGTGGAGGCCAAGGGCATCCACAAGTACGCCGACAAGGGCAACATGACCAAGGCCGAGATCGACCTCACGATCAAGACCCTGATCGAAGCCAAGAAGGCCGGCCAGTTCCGCGCGCTGTGGAAGGACTTCAACGAGTCGGTGAACCTGATGGCCTCGGGCGAGGTGGTGATCCAGTCGATGTGGTCGCCCGCGGTCACGGCCGTGCGCGGCAAGGGCATCGACTGCACGTTCCAGCCGCTCAAGGAAGGCTATCGCGCCTGGGCCTCGGGCTTCGGGCTGCCGGCCACGCTCTCGGGCAAGAAGCTCGACGGCGCCTATGAGTTCATCAACTGGTTCCTCGACGGCTGGGCCGGCGCCTACCTCAACCGCCAGGGCTACTACAGCGCCGTGCTCGACACCGCCAAGACCAAGATGGAAGCCTACGAGTGGGCCTACTGGATGGAAGGCAAGCCCGCGGCGCAGGACATCAAGAGCCCGCAGGGCGACGTGATCGCCAAGGCCGGCGCGGTGCGCGACGGCGGCAGCTACGAGCAGCGCATGGGCGGCATCGCCTGCTGGAACGCGGTGATGGACGAGAACGAATACATGGTCCGCAAGTGGAACGAGTTCGTCGCAGCCTGACCCCGTGAGCGCCCCCACCGCCAGCGCGCATGCGCCCAGCCCGTCCGTCCACGCCGTCAAGGCATGGTGGCAGGCGGCGCCGTTCGCGCTGGTGTTCCTGCTGTTCTTCCTGGTTCCGCTGGCGCTGGTCGCGATGGTCAGCCTGTGGAACTTCAACGAGTACGAGCTGATCCCCGCGGTCACGCTGCGCAACTACCTGAGCCTGTTCGAGGGCTGTTCGCATCTCACCGACAACGGCGACCTGTGCGTCACGCTCAACACCTACCTGAGCACCTTCAAGTTCTGCCTGCTGGTGTGGGGCATCACGCTGGTGGTCGGGTTTTCGGTGGCCTACTTCCTTGCGTTCCACGTGCGCTCGCCGGGCATGCAGACGGCGCTGTTCGTGCTGTGCACCGTGCCGTTCTGGACTTCCAACGTGATCCGCATGATCTCGTGGGTGCCGCTGCTGGGCCGCAACGGGCTGGTGAACCAGGCACTGATGGGCCTGGGCGTGGTCAACCAGCCGGTCGAGTGGCTGCTGTTCTCCAATTTCTCGGTGGTGCTCGCCTTCGTGCACCTCTACACGATGTTCATGATCGTGCCGATCTTCAACAGCATGATGCGCATCGACCGCTCGCTGCTCGAAGCCGCGAGCGATGCGGGCGCCTCGGGCTGGCAGACGCTCTGGAACGTGGTGGTGCCGCTGTCGCGCACCGGCATTCTGATCGGCTCGATCTTCGTCATCACGATCGTGATGGGCGACTTCGTCACCATCGGCGTGATGGGCGGGCAGCAGATCGCATCGATCGGCAAGATCATCCAGGTGCAGACCTCGTACCTGCAGTTTCCGCTGGCCGCGGCCAACGCGGTGATCCTGCTGGCGGTGGTGCTGATGATCATCTGGGGGTTGACGCGGCTGGTCGACATTCGCAAGGAGCTTTAGGGTGAACTTATTCGGGCTTCGTTGTTCAGGGCGCGCTCCCGCCGACGGGGTACCTTGCTCCGCGAATGTCCCCCGCGCTTCGCGCTCCTCCTTTATTTCGCTGCGCAAGGCACCCCATCGACGGGAGCGTTGGAAAGAGCCGTCGTTGATCAGCGGTAACCGGCGGCGTGCCCAAGTGCACAGAGCATCGGGTGCTCCCCGCAGCGAAATAAAGGAGGAGGCCGCAGGCCGGGGGACATTCGCGGAGGGGAGTACCCGGTGATCTGTGCACGCGCCCTGAACGACAGCGCCCTGAACAACAGCCCCCCGAAAGAAAAACACAGATGAGCCAACGCATCGGAGAACAACGCGCCCCCGGCTTCTGGCCCTTAGCGATCGTGTTCGCCCTCTTCGTGCTGTTCCTCTACGGCCCGATGATCACGATCTTCATCCTGAGCTTCCAGGGCCCCGAAGGCGGGCTGACCTTCCCTTTGCGCGGCGTCTCGCTGCACTGGTTCCACAAGCTGGCCGAGGGCCTGGGCACCGTCGACATCGGCGCGGCTTTCCGGCGCTCGCTGGCGCTGGGCGCCGTGGTCATGGGCTTCACCGTGGTGCTGTCGGTGCTCGCCGGGCTCGCGTTCCGCAAGAAGCTCGCGGGCAGCAACGCCCTCTTCTTCGTGACCGTGGCGAGCCTCATCATGCCGTCGATCATCATCTCGCTCGGCATCGGCCTGCAGTTCCGGCTGCTCGACACCGGCATCAAGAGCCTGCTCACGGCAATGGACGCCACCACGCTGCTCGAAGGCTACGGCACCGCGCTCGGCCTCTTCAGCTCCGCGCTCGGTGCTCACCTGACCTGGACCCTGCCCTTCGGCCTGCTCATCATGTTCGCGGTGTTCAACCGCTTCAACCCGACCTACGAGGAAGCCGCGCGCGACCTCGGCGCCACGCCGTGGCAGGCCTTCCGCTTCGTGGTGCTGCCGCTGATCGGGCCGTCGATCGTCGGCATCGGCATGTTCGGCTTCACGCTGTCGTGGGACGAGATCGCCCGCACCTCGCAAGCCATCGGCGACGTCAACACGCTGCCGCTCGAGCTGCAGGGCCTGACTTCGACCGTCACGACGCCTTCCATTTATGCGCTGGGCACGGTGACCACCGTCGTTTCGCTGCTGGTCATGGCCGTGGCGCTGGGCACGGCCGCGCTGCTGCGCCGGCGCGCGGTCCGGCCGCGCTGATACCGGAGACCGGCGGCCGCGTCTAGACCTTTTGGTCGACGTGAGCGTTTTCCTACAGCCGCCTAAAATCGCGCTCCAACAAAAGCGCAAGCAAAAGAGAGAGAGGCGGGCATGCTGGACATCGACAAACTCAACGAATTCACACAGAACCATGGCGAGCTGCAGCGCGGCCGCGGCCTCGTCACCGGAACCATCGCCCTGAGCCTGGGCATCCTGTGCTTCCTTGGCGTGCTGGCCTTCCACTTTCCGCAGTACCTCACGACGCCCGAGCTGCGCAAGAGCTACAACGTCGACGTGATGCGCTTCATCCTGCTGGCGGCCATGGTGGTCTCGGGCGGGCTGGCGCTGGTGAACATCATCTTCAACCGCTCGCGCTGGCTGTCCTCGGCCGCCTTCCTGCTGGTGGCTGCGGCCGCGCTGCTGGGCGGACACAAGGTGCCGGTGAACGACTTTGCCGACAACACGCCCTACATCGGCCTGGACTGGTTCATCCTCGACCTGCTGGGCTCCTCGCTGATCTTCATCTTCATCGAGAAGCTGTTTGCGCTGCGCAAGGACCAGCCGGTGTTCCGCGCCGAATGGCAGACCGACTTCCACCATTTCGTGGTCAACCACATGATCGTGGGCTTCGTGCTGCTGGCCACCAACCTGATGGTGCACAAGTTCTTCGGCTGGGCCGCCAACGACGGCGTGCGCGGCTGGGTGGGCAACCTGCCGTTCTGGGCCGGACTGCTGCTGATCGTCCTGGTGGCCGACCTCGTGCAGTACTGGACCCACCGCGCCTACCACGAGGTGCCGGTGCTGTGGCGCCTGCACGCGGTGCACCACAGCGTGAAGAGCATGGACTGGATGGCCGGCTCGCGCCAGCACATCCTCGAGCTGCTGATCACGCGCACGCTGGTGCTGGCGCCGATCTACGTGCTGGGCTTTTCCAAGGAAGTGATCGACGCGTACATCGTGGTGGTGGGCTTCCAGGCGGTGTTCAACCACTGCAACGTGAGCGTGCGGCTCGGGCCGCTGCGCTACATCATCGTCACGCCCAACTTCCACCACTGGCACCACAGCCAGGACGTGGAGGCGCTCGACAAGAACTATTCGGCGCACTACGCCTTTCTCGACTATCTCTTCGGCACCGCGGTGAAGAGCACCAAGCTCTGGCCCGAGAAATACGGCGTGCTCGGCGACTACGTGCCCAACGGCTTCTTCAAGCAGCTGAAGTTTCCTTTCGTCTGGAAGGGATGATGGCGCGGCGCCATCTCCGCGCGGCGGCGCTTGCCGCTTGCGCATCGCTGCTGCTGCTGTCGGCCTGCGCCACCCGCGTCGACCTGCCGTCCAAGGATGCGGGGCTGCGCCTGCGCGTGCAGAGCTCGGTCATCGCGCCCGGCAACGGCGGCGAGCTCATTGCCGCCGATGCGCTGCAGCCCGGCGACATCCTGCTGACCTCCATCGCCACGGTCAACTCTTTCGGCATCCGGCTGGGCACCTTCTCGCCCGTGAGCCATGCCGTGCTCTACCTGGGCGACGGCCTGATCGCCGAGGCGGTAGGCAGCGGCGTGCGCGCGCGCCCGCTGGCCGACGTGGTGGACGAGGAGCAGATGGTCGTGGCCTTCCGCGTGCCCGGGCTCGATGACTCGGGAGCCCGGAAACTGCGCACCTGGGCCAACTCGCAGGTGGGCATCCGCTACAACACCACCGGCGTGCTGCTGAATGCGCCCTTCGTGCTGAACCGGCGCCTGTGCGAGCTGCCGCTCATTCCCTCCGCCGTGAGCCACTACTGCATCAGCGGCATGGCCATGGTGCAGCTGGGCGCGAGCCGCGACGACCAGTTCTTCTGCTCGCAGTTCGTGCTCGAGGCCTACCGCCAGGCCGGCCTGCCGATCACCGACGCCGACCCGCGCTGGGTCAGCCCGGCCGACCTGCTGCACATGCGCGAGGGCGACGTGCCCTCGATTGCCGCCACGCAGCCGCTGCGCTACGTGGGCCACCTCAAGTACAACGCGCCGCCGCTGCTGGCGGCCGATGGACCCTGACCGGCTTGAGCGCTCCTTCTCATTTCGACGTGGTGGTGGTTGGCGCGGGCGCGGCCGGGCTGTTCTGCGCGGGCCTGGCCGGCCAGCGCGGGCTCAAGGTGCTGCTGGTCGACCACAGCGAAAAGATCGCGGAAAAAATCCGCATCTCGGGCGGCGGCCGCGCCAACTTCACCAACCGCGACCTCGACGTGCGCGCGCCGCAGCGCCACTTCATCGGCGGCAACCCGAATTTCTGCCGCTCGGCGCTGTCGCGCTATGCGCCGCAGCAGTTCATCGACCTGGTGCACAAGCACGGCATTGCGTATCACGAAAAGCACAAGGGCCAGCTGTTCTGCGACGGCTCCTCGCAGCAGATCATCGACATGCTGCTGGCGGAGTGCGAGGCCGGCGGCGTCACGCGCTGGCAGCCGTGCAAGCTCGGAAAGATCGTGTTCTCGGCCGCCGGCGACGGCACATCGGGCGCGGGCAGCTACCGGATCGATAGCACCAGGGGTCCCATCGAAACGCCCAGGCTGGTGGTCGCCACCGGCGGCCTGTCGATTCCGCAGATCGGCGCCAGCGACTTCGGCTACCGCCTGGCCGAGCAGTTCGGCCTGCGCGTCGTCACGCCGCGCCCGGCGCTGGTGCCGCTGACCTTCGGCGGCGACGCCTGGGCGCCGTATGCCGAACTGGCCGGGCTGGCGCTGCCGGTGCGCATCGAGACCGGCGCCAGGAAGGAAAAGATGGCCTTCCTCGAGGACCTGCTGTTCACCCACCGCGGCCTGTCAGGCCCGGCCGTGCTGCAGATTTCGAGCTACTGGAAGCCCGGCAGCCCGCTCACGCTCGACTTCGCACCCGGCGTGGACGTGGCCGAGGCCCTGGCCGAAGCCAAGCTGCGCTCGAAGAAACGCATCGCCAACGAGCTGGCCGCGCTCGTGCCCTCCCGGCTGGCCGATGCCTGGGTCGGGCAGGACCCGGCCCTGCAGCGGCCCATCAACGAGGCGGCCGACAAGGCCTTGGCCGCCCTGGCGGAGCGCATTGCCCGCTGGCAGATCATCCCCAGCGGCACCGAGGGCTACAAGAAGGCCGAAGTCACGGCCGGCGGCGTCGACACCCGCGACCTGTCCTCCCAGACCATGGAATCGAAGCAGCCGGGCCTGTATTTCATCGGCGAAGTGGTCGATGTGACGGGCTGGCTGGGCGGATACAACTTCCAGTGGGCCTGGGCCAGCGCGCACGCCTGCGCCACCTCCTTCTGAAAAGGCCGCGAGGCGCGCGAGGCCTCGCGGAGTGCTATACTCGCGGGCTAACTTCTGGCCTTCCCTCAACGGCCGCAAAAATTTTCAGTTGAGGAACCCCGGCTTGGGGCCTCGATCTCCCCAGGCCAAATTCAGTTCAACGATTCATCAATGACCACCATCCGCGTTAAAGAAAACGAGCCTTTCGACGTCGCCCTGCGCCGCTTCAAGCGCACCATCGAAAAGCTCGGCCTGCTGACCGACCTGCGTGCCCGCGAGTTCTACGAAAAGCCGACCGCCGAGCGCAAGCGCAAGAAGGCAGCCGCCGTCAAGCGCCACTACAAGCGCGTGCGCAGCATGCAGCTGCCCAAGAAGCTGTACTAAGCAACACCCGGGCCCGGCCGCCGACGAAAGTCGCCGCCAGCCCCGTTGCCCCAGCCGCGCCAGGGAAACCTGCCGCGGCTTTTGTTTTTTCCGAAAGGTTGTGCCGAATGACACTCAAAGAACAGATCACCGAAGACATGAAGACCGCCATGCGCGCCAAGGACTCGGAGCGCCTGGGCACCATCCGCCTGCTGCTGGCCGCGCTGAAGCAGAAGGAAGTCGACGAGCGCGTGGAGCTCGACGATGCCATGGTCGTTGCCATCGTCGACAAGATGGTCAAGCAGCGCAAGGACTCGATCGCCGCGTTCACCACCGGCGGCCGCGCCGACCTGGCCGACAAGGAATCGGCCGAGATCAAGGTGCTCGAGGTCTACCTGCCGCAGCGCATGGGCGCCGACGAAGTGGCCGCCGAAGTGAAGGCCATCGTGGCCGAACTGGGCGCCAAGGGCCCCGGCGACATGGGCAAGGTGATGGGCGCGGTCAAGACCCGCCTCGCGGGCAAGGCCGACATGGGCCAGGTGAGCGCTGCGGTCAAGGCCGCCCTCGCGAACAACGCCTGATGAACGACAGCAGCAGCGGCCGCACCAGCCCGATCCTGAAGGCCTGCGCCTGCCTGGTCGACGCCAGGGGCCGGCTGCTGGTGTTCCGCCACCCCGGCGACGGCAACATGCAGCTGCCCAAGGGCACCGTCGAGCCCGGCGAATCGCCCGAGGTGGCGGTGCGGCGCGAGCTGCTGGAGGAATCGGGCATCGACCACGTCGGCGAGCTGCAGCCGCTCGGCACCCTGCAGCGCGACTGCGAAGCCGGCACCGAGGGCAATACGCTGCGCCACCCCCAGCTGTGGCACCTGTTCCTGATGCGCGCCGACGGCCCGCTGCCCGAAACCTTCGACCACGTGGCCATGGGCAGCCCCGAGGAAGACGGCCTGGTGTTCCCGTTCAGCTGGCTGGCGGCCGGCGACGACATCAGCAGCTTCACCCTGCCCTACCGGCAGGCCATCGAGCGCGTTCGCGCGGCCCTGCTCGCAGCGTAGGGCTCGTCGCCAGGTGCTTCGGGTTCACGCCAGCGCGCGAACCACCATGTAGAGCCCCAGCAGCGCCAGCCCGGCCAGGAAACAGCGCCTGAACACCGCCACCGGCAGCCGCTTGCGCAGCCAGGTGCCGATCGCCATGCCGCCGAGGGCCGGCACCAGCATCGCGAGCGATCCCCCCACCGCCGCCATCGGATAGCCGCCGTTGCCCGCGAGCCCGATGGCGAGCACCACGGTCGAGGTGGTGAACGAGATGCCCATCGCCTGGATCAGCGCATCGCGCTGGAAGCCCAGGGCCTGCAGGTAAGGCACGGCCGGCACCACGAACACCCCGGTCACCGCCGTCACCAACCCGGTGGCGGCGCCCACCACCGGCCCGAGCCAGCGCTCATGCGCCGCGGGCACCTGCAGCTGCCGTCCCGTGAGGCCCCAGAGCGCGTAAGCCACCAGCGCCACGCCCAGCGCCACCGAGGCCCCTTCGCCCGCTGGCACGCCGAGCCACAGTGCGCCGCCCAGGGTGCCCGCCACGATGCCCGCCTGCATGCCGCCGATGCGGCGCAGCACCGGCCAGAAGCTCGCGCGCGGCCCGGTCTGCCAGAGGTTGGTGACGAGCGACGGCGCGATCAGCAGCGCCGCCGCGCGCACCGGCGGCATCCAGAGCGCAAGCAGCGCCATCGACACCGTCGGCAGCCCGAGCCCGATCACGCCCTTGACCACGCCGGCCAGCAGAAACACCAGGGTGGCCGCCGCCCAGTGGCCCGTTGCCAGTTCTGCAAGATCATTCGAAATCGTCATGGCGGCGCAGTCTGCCGGCCACGGCCGCGCCTGGAAATGCGGCATTCGCGCAGCCGGCCTCAGGCACAGGCTGAGGCTCCCGTGCTACCTTGCGGCCTCACCATGCGATTCGATCTCACCGACCTGCGGCTTTTCCTCCATGTGGTCGAGGCCGGCAGCCTCACGGCCGGCGCGGCACGCTCGCACATGACGCTCGCCTCGGCCAGCCAGCGCGTGCGCGGCATGGAAGACGCCCTCGGCAGCCCGCTGCTCACGCGCCATGCGCAGGGCGTGCGCCCGACCGAGGCCGGCCGCACGCTGCTGCACCATGCGCGCGTCGTGCTGCAGCAGATGGAGCGCCTGCGCGGCGAGCTCGGCGAGTACGGCCAGGGCCTCAAGGGCCATGTGCGGCTCATGTGCGGCACCTCGGCGCTGACCGAGCACCTGCCCGAGGTGCTGAGCCGTTTTCTCATGCAGCATCCGCGCATCTCGGTCGACCTCGAGGAGCGCCCCAGCCCCGACACCGTCGATGCGCTGCGCGGCGGCCGCTGCGACATCGGCATCGTCTCGGACGCCATCGACACCGAGGGCCTCGAATGCCATCCGTTCCGCCGCGATGACCTGGTGCTGGTGATGCCGCGCGGCCATGCGCTGGCCGGGCGCCGGCGCGTGATGCTGGCCGAGGTGATTGACAGCGAATTCGTCGGCCTGCCCGCCGACAGCGCGCTGCAGCTGCTGCTCACGCAGCACGCCCGCGCGCTCGGCAAGCACCTGGCGTACCGGGTGCGCGTGGGCAACTTCGAGGCCGTGTGCCGCATGGTGGTGCATGGCATCGGCGTGGGCATCGTGCCGCAGACGGCGGCCGAACGCTGCGCCCGCTCGATGAAGATCGCGCGCGCCGCGCTCGGCGACGCCTGGGCCGAGCGCACGCTGATGGCGTGCGTGCGCTCGTCGCAGGAACTGCCGCTCAATGCGCGGCGCATGCTCGAGCACCTGGTGGCACCGGTGGAACAGGTGGCGGCGAAGTAGCCGCGGCGCCCTTCCCCGGGCGGCTCAGCGCGCAGGCGCGGCGAGCAGTTCCGCCATCTTCTGCAGCGCCGCTTCCGGCGTCGGCGCGATGTGGATCGAGCAGGCCAGCATGAGGTTCAGCGGCTGCCCGAAGTCCTCCACCGCGATGCCGCTGCCGCTCTCGCGCAGCACCCCGGCCGCATCGGGCGCGCATTGCAGCGCCTCCCTGGCGCGGTCGGCATAGCTGCCCGCGGGCACGCCGTAGGCCACGACCGGGATCTGCAGCGCCACCGCGGCGCCCACCTCGAACACGGTGCCCGAATCAGGCTCCAGGCCGCGGAAGCACGCGAGGTTGGCCACCACGCCATCGGCGCCGCGAAGGCGCTGCATGTTGGCCTGGTAGATCTGCATTTCCGGCGCCTGTGCAGCCGGCTCCTCGTTGCCGTCGGCCGGCAGCAGGGCCGCCAGCCCGAGCGCGTCGCAGGCCGCCGCGAGCCGCACGAAGTGCTCCCTGGCGTCCGGGCGAAAGACGTCGGGGCCGGCAAGGTAGATCCGCGGGCGCGCCGGGTTGTCAGGGGATGTGTCCATGAAGGGCACATCTTAGGTTTTTGCGGCCCGCCGTACTACGATGGCACTTCCTCACGACGAAGGAGCCGCCATGCCTCTCTATCTGATCGAGCGCAATTTTGCGGATCAACTCGAGGTCTCGCCCGAGGCCGCGGCCGGCATCATCCGCGTCAACGACGACGTCGGCGTGCGCTGGCTGTATTCGTTCCTCAGCGCCGACAAGAAGAAGACGTACTGCCTGTACGAAGCCCCCGGCATCGAGCCGATCCGCGAGGCGGCACGGCGCAACGGACTGCCGGCCGATGTGGTGGTCGAGGTCGGCGAGCTGCGCCCGCCGCCGCTGCCGGCCGACCTCCTGTCGGCCTGAAGTTCATTTTGCCCGCGGGTCGTCCGCCGGATTGACGTAGGTCACGCCCCAGGGGCCGGTGCCGTGCAGCTGCACCACCGTTTCCTCGCTGGTCCAGGCGAAGTGCGGCGTCTTGGGCTGCAGGATCATCATGCCGCCCGCAACCACCGGCATCGACTTCTGCATGTCGAGCTTGTCGCCCAGGCCCATGTGGAAGGTGCCCGAGAGCACGGTCACCCGCTCGACGGCCGGATGCCAGTGCGACGGAATCCGGTAATTGGCCGGCACCTTGAGGCGCACCGTGAAAGGCACGGCCTCGCTCATCGGGCCTTCGATCACCGCGAGCTTCGCGCCGGGCGGCAGCGAGGGAACATCGGCCCATTTGAGGTCGGCGGGCGAGATCATCCGGTGATCGCCGGACTGGGCCCAGCTGGTGGCGATGCCCGCGATCAGGGCGGCGCCGATCGCCCAGGCGGCAAATGGCTGGCGTGTCATGGTGAGCTTCCTTTCCTTCCGTGTCACCGGCGAAGCGCCGCCGGAGCGCGAGCGAGAGCTGCGGCTGCGTCTACAGCCGCACCACGTCGCCCTTGAGCGAATAGAGGATCGCGACCACCTCGTTCTTCTCGGCCTGGTCGTAGCCGTTCTTGGTCATGGCCGCGACGATGTCGTCCATTGCGGCGACCAGCTCCTGCTCGCTGATGTTCATGCCCTTGTGGGCCGACACCAGGTCCTTGCCGGTGTAGCACTGCGGGCCGCCGCTGCCGGAGCAGAGGAACTCGACCACATGGCGCTCGACCTCGGCGCGGTTGCTGTTCGCAAAGCGCGAACGGATGAGCGGGTTGGTGTAGTGGTTCTCGACGACGTCGGTGACGAGCCGCTGGATGCGCTCCTCTCCACCAAGTCGTTCGTACAGGGTTGCAGGCATGGGGCGCACTCCTTCGGGTTGAGGGCCCGGCGGCGCCGAGCCCGAGACCCGAAGTTAGGCCTGGGCGCGCGGCCGCGCATCGCCCGAATTGACCATTTCGCGCCGGGCCACCCCGGCAATCAGGATGGCTCCAGGCCCTCGGCGACGCGGTGGCGGTGCGCCCAGGCCGCGGCTTCGGTGCGGCTGCGGCAGTCGGTCTTGGAGAGGATGTGGCGCACGTGGTGCGCCACCGTGTGCGGGCTGATGAACAGGCGCTCGGCGATCGCCTGGTTGCTGCAGCCGGCGCAGAGCAGCCGCAGCACGGCAAGCTCGCGCCGGCTCAGGCCCTCGGGGGACGCGGACGGCATCGCGCCGGCGCCTGCCAGTTCGCGCTGCAGCGCCTCGCAGCGCCGCGCCAGGCTGGCCATGCCCAGTTCGCGGCCGAGCGCGAGTGCCGCATCGAGCTGCGTGCCCGCGGCCGCTGCATCGCCGCGCGCGGCCAGCCAGCGCGCCCATTCGAAGCGGCTGTACGCCAGCCAGGGGCGGCCGCCGCAGCGCTCGTCCAGCGCGACCGCGGCCTCCAGATGCGCCGCGGCTTTTGCATCGTCGCCGGCCAGCGCGGCCAGCATGCCGCGGTAGCGGTCCACGGCGCCGAAGCAGGCGATGTTGGTGCCGGTCACCACGTTGCGGCCGGCGTAAGGCGCGAGCAGCCGGTACAGCAGCGCCGCGCCCGGCCGGTCGCCGAGGCGGGCGCAGACCTCGGCCGCAAAGACGGTGTTGGTCAGCCACATGCCGTCGCGCGCAATGCCGGCAAAGCCGTCGGCCGCGAGTGCCTCGTAGGCCTCGCGGGCCGGCTCGTGCAGGTCGAGCTCGGTACAGATCAGTGCGAGGCCGGGCTGCCAGAGGCTGTCGCGCGGCACGCTGCCGACCAGGCCGCGCAGCACCGGCAGCACCTCGCCAAGGCGGCCCTGGTGCCGCCGCAGCACGAAGATCTGCAGGCTGTAGGCGCCCTGTGCGTTGCCGGGCAGGAAGCGCTGCCCGATCGTGAAGGTCTCGCCGGCCAGCCGCTCGGCATCCGCGAAGCGGCCCTCGTAGGCTGCGAGCAGCGTGAGGCTGGCCAGCCCCATGGCCTGCATGAAGGGCTGGCGGATGGCATCCGCCACCCGCGCATGGACCTGCGCCAGCGGGCGCGCCGCGGCGAGTTCGCCCTTCTCGACCAGGTCGCCGAAGTACCAGCCGGTCAGCGCGTCGACCCACTCCATGTGGCCGGCACGCTCGGCCACTTCGAGTGCCTCGCGCGCGCAGCGCAGGCGCTCGTCGAGCTGGGTGGGATCGGCGCGCGCCGGCAGGATTGCCGCCAGCGCCTTGAACAGCGGGTGCGGCATCGCCAGTTCGCGCGCCAGCGCAACGGCCTGGTGCTGCGCCGCGTTGGCCTGCGGCTGGCGGCCGCAGAAGATGCAGGCGCGGCACAGCGCGGCCAGCAGGTCGACCCGCAGCGCGGCGTCGAAACCGTCTGACGGTGCCAGCGCCTCTTCGAGCAGCGCCGCCGCCTGCTCGCCCGGGCGGCTGATGCGCCAGCCGTTGTTCTCGAAGCCGAGCGCCGCCTGCGCGAAGAGGTCCGCGTCGCCGAGCGTGCGCGCCAGCGTGGCCGCTTCCAGGAAGGTGGCGGCACTGGCATCGTTCTCGCCGGCATGCATCTGCACCGCACCGAGCGCCAGCAACAGCGCGCCATGTCGCGCGCGCTCGGCCGGCAGCCAGCGCTCCTGCAACTGCAGCGCGAGGCGATAGCAGCGCAGGGCTTCTTCGTGCGCCATCAGCGCCACGGCGCGCGCGGCGGCCTGCTGCGCGATGTCCAGCGCGCGCGCCGCGTTGCCCGCGGGCAGGGCCGCGGCCGCATGGTAGGCGAGCTGCGCCAGCACCGCGTCGAGCCGCCCGGCGTGGCGCGCCTCGAGCGACTCGGCGATGCGCCCGTGCAGCGCGACGCGGCGCGCCGCGGGCAGCTCGTCATAGAGCACCTCGCGGATCAGCACGTGGCTGAACTGGTACTGCGGCCCGGGCGGCACGGCCTCGATGACGCGCTGCGCCAGCGCCTCGTCGAGCCTGCCCAGCAACGCGGCCTCGCTGCCGGCGCCAGCCAGCTCGGCCAGCAGCGGCAAGTCGAAGTCGCGGCCGATGCATGCGGCGATCGCGAGCAGTTCGCAGCACGGCGCCGAGAGCTGGTTGAGCCGCTGGCCGATCACCGCGCGGATGCCGCTCGGCACGGTCTCGGCCCGCGCCGCGGCGGCGTGCGGGTCGTTGCCGCAGGGGCCCTGCTGCAGGAAGCGCAGCGTCTCGACCAGGTACAGCGGATTGCCCTCGGTGCGGCGATGCATGGTCGCGATCACGGCGGGCGGCGGCGTCACGGCGCTGGCCGCGGCCACCATCCGCTCGGTTTCCTCGAGGCTCAGCCCTTGCAGCGGCAGGCGGCAGAACTGCCGGGTGTTCAGCAGCTCGGCCAGGGTGGCGGCCAGCGGATGCTGGCGCGACAGGCCGGCCTCGCGGTAGGAGCCGAGCAGCAGGATGCGGGATTCGCCGACGTCCTGGGCGATGAAGGCCAGCAGCCGCAGCGACGAGGCGTCGGCCCAGTGCAGGTTGTCCAGGATCAGCAGCAGCGGACGCAGCGTCGCCACCTGGCGCCAGAAATGCGTGATCGAGGCAAACAGCCGGAAGCGTGCCTGGTCGCCCTCGCCGATCGCCGGCAGCGCGATGCCGGGGGGCAGCCGCCCGGCGAGCTCGGGCGCGATCTCGACCGCCGCGGCGGCCTCGCGCCCGAGCAGCGCGGGCAGGCGCTCGTCGCGGCAGGCCCGCAGGCAGGCCTGCATCGCGCGGCTCCACGGCAGGAAAGGCGGCGCGCCGGGTTCCTCGAGGCAGCGGCCCCACAGGGTCAGCATGCCGCGCCGCAGGGCCAGCGTCGCCACCTCCTGGGCGAGCCGCGTCTTGCCGATGCCGGCCTCGCCGCTCAGCATGACGACGCGGCCGCGCCCGGCCAGCGCCCCGCCGAGCGCATCGTGCGCCAGCTGCAATTCGCCGCGGCGCCCGACGAAGGGCTCGCTCGCGCCCGCCACCGCCGCTCCCGCGGCAGGCGCCGCACCGCAGGCCGGACATGGCGCATCGGCATGCAGGCGAACGCGCCCGCAGCGATGACAGCCGATCCGGTCCAGTGCAGCCATGCCGCTCCTTGTGCTTTGCCGGCCACGGGACCGGCAAGCGCAAGTCTGCGCGCGGCGAATGCCTATAGGACTTAGGACTTACGCGACGGTGAAGGGAGGCCGAGAGCCCGGCAGCTCCGATGCCCGCACATCGCGGCGCGCGCGCAGCACCCACGGCGTGGCCAGCAGGGCCAGCAGCCGCACCAGCGCAATCTCCTGCGGCGTCCAGCGCGCGCGTGTGCCGAGCACGTTGAAGGTGGCCGCGCATCGGCCGTCTTCCAGCAGCGGCACGTTCACCACCGCGCGCAGGCCCAGCGCGGCAATGAGGGCGTGGTCGTCGAACACCTCGGCCAGCGCCGCCTCCCCTTCACCGACGAAGACCTCGGCGCGCAGCAGCAGCTGCTGCGTCCATGGCGTGAGCGTCTTGCGCTTGCGGCCGGCCACCGGGTAGGCCTGCGGGTCGGATGACCAGAGGCGCTGCAGCTGCACTTCGTCCGGCGGATCGCCCGGGGCCGTCGCGTTCAGGTTCACCGTGAGCAGCCCCGGCCCGAGCAGCGCGCGGCGCGCCGACTCGATGTGCCCCAGCGCGGCATCGACCGTGGCGGCCCGCGGCAAAGCGTCGCACAGCCGCTCGCACACTTCGGTGGACAGCCCCTCAGTCAAGCTTGATCCCGAGGTCCTTGATGACCTTGCCGTAGCGCTCGGTGTCCCTGCGCAACGCGGCGGCCAGCTGCTCGGGCGTGCTCTTCACCAGCTCGACGCCGATCGCATCCATGCGGGCGCGCACCTCGGGCACCGCCAGGGCCTTGTTGATTTCGGCATTGAGCCGCGCGACCAGCTCGGCGGGCATGCCCGCCGGTCCGAATGCGGCGTACCAAACGCTCATCTCATAACCGGGCAGCGTCTCGGCGACGGTGGGCGTGTCGGGCAGCAGCGCGGAGCGCCTGGGCTCCGTCACGGCCAGGAGGCGCAGCTTGCCCGCCTTGACGTGCGGCAGCGTCTGCGTGCCGGCGGAGAACAGCACCTGGGTCTGGTTGGCCACGGTGTCGAGCACCGCCGGCGCGCCGCCCTTGTAGGGCACGTGCAACATGTCGATGCCGGCCGCCTTCTTGAACATCTCGGCGCTCAGGTGGTTGGTGGAACCGCCGCCGGCCGAGGCGTACGCCAGCTTGCCGGGGTTGGCCTTGGCGTAGGCGATGAACTCGCGCAGGTCCTTGGCCGGCACCGAGGGGTTGACCACCATCGTGTTGATCACGTTGGCCACCAGCGCAATGGGCGTGAAGTCATCCGCGCCCTTGAAGGGCATGCCGGGCATCAGCGCGGGATTCATCGCGTGCGTGCTCATCGAGCCGATCAGGAGCGTGTAGCCGTCGGGCCTGGCCTTGGCGACGAAGTTGGAGCCGATGTTGCCGGAAGCGCCGACGCGGTTGTCGACCACCACCGGCTGGCCCATCGACTTGCCGAGCTGCTCGGCAATGGCGCGCGCCAGGATGTCGGTCGAGCCGCCGGCGGCCCAGGGGACGACCAGCGTGATCGGCTTCTCGGGGTAGGTGGCCGGCGCGGCCTGCGCGGCGCATGAGAGGGCCAGCAGAAGCAGGCCCCGCAAGGCACGTTGGAGCATGGTGATGTCCTTGGAACGAAGGTGAGGAAGTTGAAGCAAGACGAGATGGAAATCAGCGGCCCACGGCATAGCCCTGCATGCCGCGCGGGTTGGCGCCGGCACGCAGCACCAGCCGGCCCTGCGCGTCGTGTTCGCGGCTGCAGGCGGACATGCGGCTTTCGGACCAAGCATCGCCAACCTGCACCTGGTGGCCCATTGCGCGCAGCTGTTCGAGCGTCTCGGGGTCGAAGCGCGATTCCAGCGTGAGCGTGTTGAGCGTGGTCTGGCGCGGCCAGAAGGAGCCGGGCGCGTGCTTGACGTGCCAGGCCGGCGCGTCGATGGCCTGCTGCAGGTTGAGGCCGTGCACCGCATGGCGCAGGAAGAAGCCGACCGACCACTGGTCCTGCTGGTCTCCGCCGGGCGTTCCGAACGCCATGCAGGGCTCGCCGTCGCGCAGCGCCATCGACGGCGACAGCGTGGTGCAGGGCGCGACACGCGGCTCGAGCGAGCTGGGCAGCCCCTCGTCGAGCCAGCTCATCTGCAACCGCGTGTTCAGCGCGAAGCCCAGCGCCGGAATCGCGGGGCTCGAGGACAGCCAGCCGCCCGAAGGCGTGGCCGCGACCATGTTGCCGTGCCGGTCGATCACGTCGATGTGGCAGGTGTCGCCCACGAAGATCTCGCGCTCCGCCCATTCGGCGACCGGCGGCAGCGCGGCGAAGGTGGGTTCGCCGACGCCGAAGCGCGTGTCGGCCGTGCGCAGGGTTCGCGCACTCACGTCCAGATCGGGCAGGCGCGGCGCCAGGCCGAGCGGCTCACCGGGCCGCAGCACCTCGGACGCGCGCCCTGGATCGACCATGGCCCAGCGTTCGCGCAGGTAGGCATCCGACAGCAGCGCCTGCTGCGCATCGGCGCGCGCGCCGGACGCCGCGCCATACCATGCCAGCCGGTCGGCCAGGGCCAGCTTGGCGGCTTCGGTGATGCGGTGCACGAAGCCCGCCGTGCCAGGCGCATGCTGCTCGAGCCCCGCATGGCGCAGCATGCCGATCTGCTGCAGGAACGCCGGCCCCTGGCTCCAGAAGCCGCACTTCGCGACCGTGTAGCGGCCGAACTGCGCCGTGAGCGGCGCCTCGGTGGCAACGCGCCATGCGGCCATGTCCTCGTAGCGCAGCAGGCCGGCATGCGCCTCGCCGCTGCTGTCGCGCACGGCCGTGCCGCGGCAGTAGCTGTCGATCTCGCGCGCCACGAAGCCCTGCTGCCAGGTGCGGATCGCCGCATCGATCACGCCGGTGCGGCCGCTGCCTTCGCGCTCGGCGATCTCGACGATGCGGCTGTAGGTGGCGGCCAGCGCCGGCAGCCGGAACAGCGACCCCGGCTGGGGCAGCTTGCCGCCGGGCAGCCACACCTCGGCCGACGAATGCCAGTGTTCGAGGAACAGGCCGCGCACGGCAAGAATTGCCTCGGCGACGCGCGGCACCAGCGGAAAGCCGTCGCGCGCATAGCCGATCGCCGGTGCCAGCACCCCCGCGAGCGACCAGGTGCCGTGCTCGCGCAGCATGGTGAGCCAGGCAGGGAACGCACCCGGCACCGTGGCCGCCAGGAGGCCGATGCCCGGCACCTGCTCGAAGCCGAGCGCGCGAAACGCCGCGGCGCTGGCCTCGGCCGGTGCGCAGCCCTGTCCGCGGACGGCATGCATGCGCCGCTCGCGTTCGCTCCACAGCAGGATCGGCACCTCGCCACCGGGGCCGTTGAGATGCGGCTCCACCACCTGCAGCACGAAGCCGGCGGCCACGGCGGCGTCGAAGGCGTTGCCGCCGCGCTCGAGCACGCCCATCGCGGTCTGCGAGGCCAGCCAGTGGGTCGAAGAGGCGACGCCGAAGGTGCCGGCGATTTCAGGACGGGTCGTGAACATCCGGCCGAGTGTAGAAACAACGAATAGCTGCTTCTGCATATTTTCTGATGAATCCATGCATTGGCTGCTATGGCTCTCGCATAGGATCGGCGGCATGCCGGCGCCGACACTGCAACACCTCACGCCGCGGCTCAAGCTGCGCCACTTCGCCCTTCTCGCGGAACTCGAGCGCCAGCGCTCGGTCAGCCGCGCGGCGCAGCACCTCGGCCTGAGCCAGCCCACCGTCACGCGCGCGCTGGGCGAGATCGAGAACATCTTCATGGCGCCGCTGTTCACGCGCGGCCGGCGCGGCCTGGAGCCCACGGCCGCGGGCCTGCTGGTGCTGGCGCGGGCGCGGGTTGCGCTGGCCGATGCGCAATCGCTGGGCGAGGACCTGGCCGCGCTCGGCACCGGGCTGCAGGGGCGGCTGCGCATCGGCGTCATCCCCTTTCTTTCGCGCGTCACGCAGGACGCCGTCTGGCAGCACCTGCTGGCGGTGCGGCCGCGCCTGGGCTTCGTGGTCGAAGAGGCCACGACCCATGCGCTCGTGCAGGCCGTGCGGGCGCGCACGCTGGACTGCGCGATCTGCCGCTTCACGCCGGCCAGCGCCGAAGCCGGGCTGGCGCAGCAGTTCCTCTACGAGCAGGAACCGCGCCTCGTGGTGTCGCGCGCGGCCGCCCAGCGGCTGCTGCGGCGCGGGCTCGACTGGGAGGCCTTCGTGTCCTTGCACTGGATCTTCCCGCCGGCGGACACGCCGATCCGCCAGATGATCCATTCGATCTTCGCCTCGGCCGGGCAGCCGGTGCCGGTGCCCCTGCTGGAGGCCTACGCGCACAAGACGCTGGTGTCGGTGCTGCGGCACATGCCCGACGCGATCACCATCCTGCCCGACGACATTGCGCAGGAGGTGGCCGACGCGAGCGGCGCCCGCGTGATGCCCCAGCGCCTGCAGTGGAACCTGCCGCCCGTGGGCGTGGTACGGCTGCAGGATGCGGCCAACGCGACCATCGTGGATGCGATGGCCGAGGCGCTTCGCAGCGCGCGGCCCTAGCGGCTCGAAAGCGCCTGGGTGGCAGTGGCCAGCCCGGCATCCGCCTGGCTGCGGAACTGCCGCGGCGTCACGCCGCTCTGCAGCCTGAAGCGGCGGCTGAAGTACACGGCGTCGCCGAAGCCGCACTGCCGCGCGATGTCGCCGATGCGGGCATTCGAGGTCACCAGCAGTTCCTTCGCGCGCTCCAGGCGGCGCTCGGTCACGAGTTCGGTGAAGGTGCGCTGGGTCTGCTTCTTGAGCAGGTGCGCGAGGTAGTTGGGCGAGAGCATGGCGGCCGCCGCGGCGTCGTTGAGCGACATCTCCTCGGCCAGGTGCTCGCGCACGTAGCGCATCACGCGCTGCAGCGCATCGTGGCCCGCGCTGCGGCCGCTCTGCAGCGCCGCCTGCGCGAGCAGCGGCGCCTCGTGCCGGCGGCAGGCCAGCGCCATCAGCTGCAGCAGGATGCCGCGGATCGCGCCCACGGCACCGAAGCGCCGCCCGCGGTTCAGCGCGGCAAGCTCATCGAGCCATCCGAGGATGCGCGCGAAATCGGCATCGCCGAAGTGGAAGTCCATGTATTCCTGGAACAGGAAGAGTGCGAGCTCCGGCTGGCGCGCGGCCGGCACCTCCTCCAGGTCGAGCGCCTCGACCGCGAGTTCGGGCCAGAGAAAGCCCTGGTCGAAGTTCACGATGGCATAGCGCGCGCCGGGCGGGTGCGGCACCACGTGCACGCGGTAAGGCAGCACGAAGCTCAGGTGCCCCGCGGTGAACGGCCGCACCGCGCCGCCAATCACCTGTTGCGAGCCGCCGTGGATGCTGACCTGGATCTGGAAGTACTCGTGCCGGTGCGGGCGCGCGAGCACGTCGCGCGCGCCTTCGAAGCGGATGTCGAAGTCGAGGTGGTTCGCGCGCTCCTGCATGCCATAGAGGCGCAGGCTGCTGGATGGAAGAGCCGACGACATGGCGCGATGGTAAGCCCCTCGCCCAGGGCCGCCCCGACAGGCGGGACGGTGTTGCTTTCGTCCTGTTTTTGCGTAGATGCGTGCGCAAGCGCCGCCGCGGCGCGCTCCAGAATGGCCCGGCCGGCTGCGGCCGGCCTTCATCGCTTTTCATCAAAGATCCAGGAGACAAAGACCATGTCCAATTCACGACGCGGCCTGCTGGCCGGTTCCGCCGCCGTGGCCGCCAGCGCCATGGCCGGCTGCGCGCTGCCGGCCGGCGGCGCATCGCGCCCGGCGCCCACGCCCTTCACGGTCGCACAGGCCACGGTGCCGATCGTCGGCAGCGAGCAGGCGTTTCCGGTGCGCCGCATCTACTGCATCGGCCGCAACTATGCGGCCCATGCGCGCGAGATGGGTTCCGACCCGAGCCGCGAACCGCCCTTCTTCTTCCAGAAACCGGCGGACGCGATCCAGGTCGTCACGCCCGGCACCGTGGCCGACCATCCGTACCCCTCGCTCACCAAGAACTACCACTACGAGGTGGAACTGGTGGTCGCGCTCGGCAAGGGCGGGCGCAACATCGCGGCGGCGGATGCGCTGGACCTGGTCTATGGCTATTCGCTCGGGCTGGACATGACCCGGCGCGACCTGCAGCGCGAGATGGGCGACCAGAAAAAGCCCTGGGAGATCGGCAAGAGCTTCGACCGCTCGGCGCCGATCGGGCCGATCCATCCGGTGGCCAAGGTCGGCCACTACACCGACGGCGCGATCTGGCTCAAGGTGAACGGCCAGACCAGGCAGAACGCCACGCTCAAGCACATGATCTGGTCGGTGGCGGAGCAGATCAGCCGCCTGTCGCAGGCCTTCGAGCTGATGCCCGGCGACATCATCTATTCGGGCACGCCCGAGAACGTGGGACCGGTGGTGCGCGGCGATGTGATCGAGATCCACATCGACGGCCTGCCGAACCTGTCGGTGCGCATCGTCTGATGGATGCGCCGGCCGGCTAGCTGCCGGCCACCTTCATGCGGTTGACCAGCACCGAGCCCGTGGTCTTGGCGCCGAAGGTGTAGGCGTCGGCGCCGATGGCCTCGATGCCCATCAGCATGTCCTTGAGGTTGCCGGCAATGGTGATCTCATGCACCGGGAAGGCGATCTTGCCCTTCTCGACCCAGAAGCCGCTCGCGCCGCGCGAGTAGTCGCCGGTCACGTAGTTCACGCCCTGCCCCATCAGCTCGATCACGAAGAGGCCGGTGCCGAGCTTGGCGAGCATGGCGTCGAGGTCGTCGCCCGGCTGGGTGAGGCGCGAGCTCAGCGTCAGGTTGTGCGAGCCGCCGGCGTTGCCGGTGGTCTTCATGCCCAGCTTGCGCGCGGAATAGGTCGACAAAAAGTAGCCTTCGAGCCGGCCGGCGTCCACCACCTTGCGTGCACGGGTCACCACGCCTTCGTCGTCGAAGGGCGAGCTGCCCTTGCCGCGCAGGATGTGCGGGTCTTCGGCCACGTCGACGTGCTTGGGCAGCACCGGCTTGCCGAGCGAATCGAGCAGGAAAGTGCTCTTGCGGTACAGCGCCCCGCCGCTCACGGCCTGCACCAGCCCGCCCAGCAGGCCCACGGCCAGCGGCGACTCGAACAGCACCGGGCATTCGGTGGTCTTGATCTTGCGCGACTTGAGCCGGCTCAGCGCCCGTTCGGCGGCATAGCGGCCCACCGCCTGCGGGCTGGCCAGCTCGCCGGCCGAGCGCATGGAGCTGTACCAGGAGTCGCGCTGCATGTCGTCGCCCTTGCCGGCGATCGGCGCGACCGAGATCGAATGCCGCGAGCTGGCGTAGCCGCCGCGGAAGCCGTGCGTGTGGGCGCTGAAGAAGTGGCTCTGCTGGGCCGAGACGCCCGCACCTTCGCTGTTGGTGATGCGCTTGTCGGTCGAGAGCGCCGCCTCTTCGCATTCGAGCGCGAGCCGGGCGGCTTCTTCGCTGGTCACGCTCCAGGGATGGAACAGGTCGAGCTCGGGGTGCTCCTTGGCGATGTCTTCCTCGTCGGGAAGGCCGCTGACCGGGTCTTCGGCGGTGAAGCGGGCGATGTCGTAGGCCGCCTGCACGGTCTGGGCGATGGCGGCCTCGGAGAAGTCGGAGGTGCTGGCGTTGCCGCGGCGGTGGCCCACGTAGACCGTGATGCCGAGCGACTTGTCGCGGTTGCGCTCCACGTTCTCGAGTTCGCCCTTGCGGACCGAGACGCTGAGGCCGCAGCCCTCGGAGGCCTCGGCGCCGGCGTCGGTGGCACCGAGCTTCTTGGCGTGGGCCAGGGCCGTGTCGACCAGGTTTTCGAAGAAGGAGCGGCTGTAGGCGAAGCCGGAATCGGCGCGCGAGGAGGATGTCGTCATGTGGTGGCTATGATACTTGCGCCCCCCATATCCCGTTTTGTCCCGGCTTTCCGTTGCGCATTGCACGCGTTGCAACGCCGCACGGTGCGGCCCAGAATCCACCCCATGTCCCGCAAACCCAAAAAAGGCTATTTCGTCCGTGGCCAGTTCGTTGCCGAAGGCAGCGAGCTCGACCTGGAGCTCAAGCGCGAGCTCAAGGGCACCGACGAAGCCAGCCGCACCGACCTCAAGCGCGAAAGCGATGAACTGCAAAAGCTCGGCACCGAACTGCTCGGCCTGCGCGCCGGCCTGTTCGATGCGCTGCCGCTGGGCGAAAAACTGGTCGACGCCATCGCCGAGGCCAAGCGCATCACCAACTTTGAGGGCAAGCGGCGGCAGATGCAGTTCATCGGCAAGCTGATGCGCAAGCTCGAACCCGAAGTACTCGAAGCCGTGAAGCTCGCCCTGACCGAGCAGAACAGCGTGCCCGCGGCCGAAACCGCCGCGCTGCACGAGGCCGAGCGCTGGCGCGACCGGCTGATTGCCGACGACGACGCGCTGGGCGGCTGGATCGAAACCCACCCCGCCACCGATTCCCAGCAGCTGCGCGCCCTGGTGCGCCAGGCCCGCAAGGACCTGAAGGCCGGGCCCGCCGGCGAGGCGCCGCGCCAGGGCAAGGCCTACCGCGAGATCTTCCAGCTGGTGCGCGCGCAGCTTG
This sequence comes from Variovorax paradoxus NBRC 15149, assembly GCF_001591365.1. GTDB lineage: Bacteria > Pseudomonadota > Gammaproteobacteria > Burkholderiales > Burkholderiaceae_C > Variovorax > Variovorax paradoxus. The sequence continues at coordinate 309,881 of NZ_BCUT01000006.1, read as the reverse complement.
CGGTGCACGGTGGTGCGGACCATGCGGCGGCGGCAGCCGCGCAGGACCGGGAGGAAGACGCGTGAGTCGTCTGTCTTCCTCCCTCCCCTCCCGGGGGAGGGCCGGGGTGGGGGTACGCAGCGTATCCATCGGGCGCCCCGGCCGCCCCCATCCCAACCTTCCCCCGGAAGGGGAAGGAGCAACACCATGACCACACCCGACCCCGTCCGCATCGGCATCGTCTCCATCAGCGACCGCGCCTCCAGCGGCACCTACGAGGACAAGGGCCTGCCCTCGCTGAAGGAATGGCTGGCCCGCGCGCTCAAGAATCCGATCGATTTCGAGGCCCGGCTGATTCCCGACGAAGCGGCCCTCATCAGCGCCACGCTGATCGAGCTGGTGAACGCCGGCTGCTCGCTGGTGCTGACCACCGGCGGCACCGGCCCGGCCGTGCGCGACGTGACGCCCGAGGCCACGCTGGCCGTGGCCCACAAGGAAATGCCCGGCTTCGGCGAGCAGATGCGCCAGATCAGCCTGCGCTTCGTGCCCACCGCGATCCTGTCGCGCCAGGTGGCGGTGATCCGCGACCAAAGCCTGATCATCAACCTGCCGGGGCAGCCCAAGTCGATCGCGGAAACGCTCGAAGGGCTCAAGGACACCGAAGGCGTGCAGGTGGTGCCCGGCATCTTCGCGGCGGTGCCCTACTGCATCGACCTGATCGGCGGCCCGTACCTCGAAACGGACGACACGGTCTGCAAGGCGTTCCGACCGAAGTCGGCCATCAGGCGCTGAGCGGGCCGGCCTCGTCCTCATCCGCATCGCGCCGGTGCGCGATGCGGTAGAGCAGCGGCAGCACCAGCAGCGTCAGCACGGTCGATGACAGGATGCCGCCGATCACCACCGTGGCCAGCGGCCGCTGCACCTCGGCGCCGGTGCCCGTGGCGATGGCCATCGGCACGAAGCCCAGCGATGCGACCAGCGCGGTCATCAGCACCGGCCGCAGCCGTGTGAGCGCGCCTTCGCGGATTGCCGCGTCGAGCGGCAGCCCGCCTTCGCGCAGCTTGCGGATGAACGAGATCATCACCAGCCCGTTGAGCACCGCCACGCCCGACAACGCAATGAAGCCCACCGCCGCCGAGATCGACAGCGGAATGCCGCGCAGCCACAGCGCGACGATGCCGCCCGTGAGCGCGAACGGAATGCCGGTGAACACCAGCAGCCCGTCCTTCAGGTTGCCGAACATCGCGAACAGCAGCGTGAACACCAAGAGCAGCGACACCGGCACCACCACCTGCAGCCGCTCGGCGGCCGACGCCAGGTTCTCGTACTGGCCGCCCCAGGCCGTCCAGTAGCCCGGCGGAATGCGCACCTTGCGCATCGCTTCCTCGGCCTCCGCCACGAAGGAGCCGAGGTCGCGCCCGCGCACATTGGCGCTCACCACGATGCGCCGCTTGCCGTCCTCGCGGCTCACCTGGTTCGGGCCCGGCGCAAGCTCCAGCGTGGCGACTTCGCCGAGCGGGATGAAGCTCGCGCGCTGCGGGGCCTGCGCGCCCGCGCCCACGGGCAGCGCCAGCGGCAGGCGCTTGATCGCCTCCAGGTCGGTGCGCAGGTTCTCGGGCAGCCGCACGATGATGCCGAAGCGCCGGTCGCCGTCGAACAGCGTGCCCGCCTCGCGGCCGCCCACCGCGATGGAGACCGCGTCCTGCACGTCGCCCACGTTGAGGCCGTAGCGCGCGGTCTTGGCGCGATCGATGTTCACCGTGAGCATCGGCAACCCCGTGGTCCGCTCGACCTTCACCTCGGCCGCGCCGGGAATCTTGCCCAAGGTTTCCGACACCTCGGCCGCGGTCTTGTTCAGCACCTCCATGTCGTCGCCGAAGATCTTCACGGCCACGTCGCTGCGCACGCCCGAGATCAGCTCGTTGAAGCGCAGCTGGATCGGCTGCGAGAACTCGTAGCTGTTGCCCGGCAGCTTCTCGACTTCTTCACGCACGGCGGACAGCAGCTCGTCGCGCGTGCGGCGCGATGTACCTTGGAATACGGGCCACTCGCCTTCCGGCTTGAGCATGATGTAGCCGTCGGAAATGTTCGGCGGCATCGGGTCCGACGCGATCTCGGCCGTGCCGGTGCGCGCGAACACGCGCTCGATCTCCGGAAACTTCGCCTTCAGCGTGCGTTCGATCTGCTTTTGCATCTCGACCGACTGCGTGAGGCTGGTGCCCGGAATGCGCAGCGCCTGCAGGGCGAAATCGCCTTCGCCGAGGCTCGGCACGAACTCCGTGCCCAGCCGCGTGGCCAGCAGGCCCGAGAGCAGCACCGCCACCACCGCCGTGGTGATGACCAGCGGCCTGGCCGCCATCGCGCGCGCCAGCAGCGGCTCGTAGCCGCGCCGGGCCCAGTGCATCAGGCGGTTCTCCTTCTCGCTCACCTTGTGGCCGATGAAGAGCGCCACGGCCGCGGGAATGAAGGTGATCGACAGGATCATCGCGCCCAGCAGCGCAATCACCACGGTGAAGGCCATTGGGTGGAACAGCTTGCCCTCCACGCCCGCGAGCGCAAAGATCGGCAGGTACACGACCATGATGATCAGCTGGCCGAACAGCAGCGGCCGCCGCGCCTCCTGCGAGGCCGCGAACACCTCGTGGAAGCGCTCGCTGCGCGTCAGTGCCCGCCCGTGCCTGGCCTGCGCATGGGCGAGGCGCCGCACGCAGTTCTCCACGATCACCACCGCGCCGTCGATGATGATGCCGAAGTCCAGCGCGCCCAGGCTCATGAGGTTGGCGCTGACCTTCTGGTTCACCATGCCGGTGAAGGTGAAGAGCATCGACAGCGGAATCACCAGCGCGGTGATCAGCGCCGCGCGCATGTTGCCGAGGAACAGGAACAGCACCGCAATCACCAGCACCGCGCCCTCGAACAGGTTCTTCTTCACCGTGGCAATGGCCTTGTCGACCAGCACCGTGCGGTCGTACACGGTGACGGCCTTCACGCCCGCGGGCAGCGTGCGGTTGATCTGCTGCATCTTCCTGTCGACCGCCTGCGAGACGGTGCGGCTGTTCTCCCCGATCAGCATGAACACCGTGCCCAGCACCACCTCGCGGCCGTTGTCGGTGGCCGCGCCGGTGCGCAGCTCCTCGCCGATGCCGACCTCGGCCACGTCGCGCACGCGCAGCGGCACGCCGCCCGCGCTCGCGCCGGAATTCGCGAGGATCACGTTGCCGATGTCCTCCAGCGACTTGACCTGGCCCGGCGCGCGGATCAGGTACTGCTCGCCGCGCTTCTCGATGTAGCCTGCGCCCACGTTGGCGTTGTTGCGCTCCAGCGCGCTGACCAGGTCGGCCATCGAGAGGCCGTGCGCCAGCAGCTTGGCGGGGTCGGGCGCGATCTGGAACTCCTTGGCATGGCCGCCGATGGAATTGATCTCGGTCACGCCCTTCACGTCGCGCAGCTGCGGCTTGATGATCCAGTCCTGGATCTCGCGCAGGTCGGTGGGCGTGTAGGGCTTGCCGTCGGCCTTCTTCGCGCCCTCCTCGGCCTCCACGGTCCAGAGATAGATCTCGCCGAGCCCGGTCGATATCGGCCCGATCACCGGCGAGATGCCGGCGGGCATGCGCTCGCGCGCCGACTGGATGCGCTCGTTCACGAGCTGCCGCGCAAAGTAGATGTCGGTGCCGTCCTCGAAGATCACCGTCACCTGCGACAGGCCGTAGCGCGACAGCGACCGGGTCTGCTGCAGCCCCGGCAGGCCGGCCATCACCGTCTCGATGGGATAGGTCACGCGCTGCTCGGCCTCGAGCGGCGAGTAGCCGGGCGCGGCGGTGTTGATCTGCACCTGCACGTTGGTGATGTCTGGCACCGCGTCGATCGGCAGCTTCTGGTAGCTGAAGACGCCGAGCGCGGCCATGCCCAGCACGGCCAGCAGCACCAGCCAGCGCTGCTCGATGGAAAACCGGATGACTCGTTCGAACATGCGGCGTCCTCAGTGGGTGTGGGTGGCAGAGCTCTTGCCCTGCTGCGACTTCACGACGAAGCTGCCGCTGGCGGCGTGGGCCGCGCCGGGCTTCAGGCCGCTCAACACTTCGATGCGCCGGCCGTCGCTGCGGCCGGTCTGCACCTGCTGCGGCATGAAGCCGCCCGGCACCTTGAGGAAGACGGTGGGCTTGTCTTCCACCGCCTGCACCGCGTCGGCCGAAACCGTCACCGCGGCCTCGGCCTCCGACGAGACGAGCTCCACATTCACGAACAGCCCGGGCCGCCAGATGCGCTGCGGGTTCGTCACCGTGACGCGTGCCGTGGCGGTGCGCGTCTGCGCGCCGATCAGCGAGCCCACGTAGGACACCGTGCCGCTGGCCGCCTGCTCGAATGCGCTGGAGCGGATGTTCACCGGCTCGCCGATGCGCACCAGGTTCAGGTTGCTGGCGGCCACGCTGATCTCGGCCCACACGGTCGAGAGATCGGAAATGGTGAAGACGCTGGCGTCTTCCTTCACCGATTCGCCAAGCGAGATGTGCTTCTCGACCACCATGCCGTCGAAGGGCGCGCGCAGCTCGTAGCGGCCCAGGGCCGAAGAAGCGGGCGCGGCGCCCAGCGCCAGCAGCTTCTGGTTCGCATTGGCCACGGCGATCTGCGCCTCCTGCATGGCCTGCTGCGCCTGCAGGTAGTCCTGCTGGGCCGAGATCTTTTCTTCCCAGAGCTTCTTCTCGCGCTGGTAGGTGGTGCGGGCGAGCTCGAGCCGGCGCTGTGCCGACCGAAGCTCGCTGCGCTGCTCCGACAGCGTCGGGCTCGAGAGCACCGCCAGCACCTGTCCGCGCTTGACCTCCTGCCCGAGGTTGGCGGGCACGCTCTCGACCACGCCCGCCACGCGCGGCACCACGTGGGCCGTGCGGTCTTCGTTGACCTTGATCTCGCCGGGCAGCTGCAGCGTGGTCTTGATGCGCGCCGGGCCGGCACTTTCGATGGCCACGCCGGCGGCCTGGATCTGCGCGTCGGTGAAGGCGATCTTCTTCTCTTCTTCCTCGTTGTGCTCCTCGGCGGCATGGCCCTTGGCTTCGCCGTGGCCGTGGCCGTGCTCGTCCTTGCCCTCGGCCTTGCCTTCCTCATGGTGCTCGCCATCGGCATGCCCCTCGGCTTCCGAATGCCCCGCCGCTTCGGGCGCGGGCGGCGCAGTGCGCAGGATCATCGCGCCGGCGCCGAGGCCTAGCGCCAGCACGACCGCGATGGCGATCCACTGCTTCCTGCCGACGCGCTCGGCGAAAGACTTGCGTTCTTCTTCGGTGTTCATGATTGGTGCATTCCTTGTCAGCGCACGGCGGGTGCCGCATCAGGGGTTTCTTCATCGGCGCCGATGCCGAGCAGCCGGTCGAGCTCGGCGGCCGCGCGGTGCGCATCGGCCACGGCCAGCAGGTGCTGGTTGCGCACCTGGAACAGCGTGCGCTGCGCATCGAGCGCCTCGAGAAAGCTGAACTTGCCGAGCTCGAAGCCTCTGGCGGCGGCCTTGTAGGCGGCTTCGGCGCCGGGCAGTGCATCGCGCTGCAGCGTCAGGGCGGTGGCGCGCGCCGAGCGCAGGCGCTCGGTGGCGCGCGCCACGTCGGCGCCCAGTTGCAGCTCGGCCGCGGCGAGCTCGTCGCGCGCCTTCTCTTCGCGGCTCAGCGCCTCGGCCACATTGCCGCGGTTGGTGTCGAAGATCGGCAGCGGCACCGACAGGCCCACCACGACCTGGTTGCGGCTGCTGCCGCTGCCCATGCCCTCATCGGCCGGCACGCGCTTGGCGCCCAGCGACACCGTGACGTCGGGCACGCGCCGGGCCTGCTCCAGGTCCGACAGCGCCTGGCGCCGCTCCACCTCGAGCCGCGCCTGCCGCAACACCGGCGCCGCGGAGAGCCGGCCCTCCACATCCGCCGCAGCAGCATCGGCCGGCAGCCGGTCGAGCGCGCCGTCCGCCTGCGTGAATCGCGGGTTCGGGTTGCCCCAGAGCGCGGCCAATTGCTGGCGCGCCGAACGCAGCGCGCCTTCGGCCTGCAGCAGCTCGACGCGGATGCCGGCCTCGGCCACGCGCGCGCGGCTTTCTTCCAGCGGCGAGACCTTGCCGGCCGCCACGCGGTTGGCGGCAGTGCGGGTGGCCGTCTCCGCAAGCCCGACCGAATCCTGCGCCAGGCGCAGGCGCTCCTGCGCGGCCAGCAGCTCGAAGAACATCGTGATCACCGATGCGCGCAATTCGGAGCGCCGCGCGAGCAGCGCCGACGCGGCCTGGTCGCGCGCGCGCTCGGCCGCCGTCACGCGGGCCGCGCGCTTGCCACCCAGCTCGATGGGCTGGCTCAGCTGCAGCGTGGTGGTGCGGTTGCCGCGGCGCAGGTCTTCCACCTGCGCCTCGAACACCGGATTGGGCCAGGCACCGGCCTGCAGCACGGCCGCATCGCCGGCCTCGCGCTCGCGCGAGGCGGACGAGAGCCCGGGATTGAAGCGCAGCGCAAGCGCGAGCGCGCTGCGCAGGTCCAGCGGGCCGGCGGGCTCCGCCGTTGCCGCGGCCGTGTGCCGGATCGGCGAAGGGTTGGAACCGGCAGCGGGTTGTGAAAATGCCGGGGGCACCGCCAAGGCCATGACGGCCAGCGGCACGAAGAGCGTGCGCATCGAATTCTCCTGGGTTGCAAAACAACGGGCGGACGAATTCGGCGAGAGGGCTCAGCGGCTGATGTCGGGTATCAGGGGTGGGGGTGCTTGTTCTCTCGCCGAATCAAAGGGCGAGAGGCCACGCAGGAGGCACGGGCACTTCGGAGATGTGCGAGATGAAATGCTCGGCGGGCATGGCGCGCAGCGCCTGCGCGATGGGCAAGGGCGCATGCGCGCGATCGGCTGCCGGCGGCAGGTGTTGCGCCTGCCCCAGGTGGCAGGCGGCGCAATCGCCGAGCACGGCATTGGGCTGGGTGCCGGGGCTCTTCTGCGCATCGTCGGTGCGCGAACCGTCCGCGCTGCGGTCCGGTGCGTGCTCGTGATGGCCCCAGTGGCCTGGCTGCGCATCGCGCTCGTGCTGGCAATAGGCGGCCGAGGCCGCCCAGCTGAACTGGAACGGGAGCACAAGCAGCAGAAAGATCAGGAGCCAGCGGCGCATGGAGCAAAAAGTATATCGGCGGCATATGGCATGCTGGCCTGCAATGCCCCTGCGGTTTGCAGGTTGCGGCGCAATGTACGACAGGCGTGCGGGCTTTTGCCCGTCGCTCTCATTACGAATTCGTAACCTCCTGCGCTCCTGCCCCATCGTTAACATCCGTCGATGCGAATTCTGGTCATTGAAGACGAGCCCAAGCTGGGCGACTACCTGAAGAAGGGCCTGGAAGAGAACGGCTACGTGGTCGACATCGCGCGCGACGGCATCGAAGGCCGCTACCTCGCCACCGAGGGCGACTACGCGCTGATCCTGCTCGACGTGATGCTCCCCGGCATCGACGGCTTCGCGGTGCTGCAGGCGATCCGGCGCACCAGCAACGTGCCCGTGCTGGTGCTCACCGCGCGCGACAAGGTCGAGGACCGGGTCAACGGCCTGCAGCAAGGCGCCGACGACTACCTCGTCAAGCCCTTTTCCTTTTCCGAGCTGCTGGCGCGCATCCAGGCGCTGCTGCGCCGCGGCAAGCCGCAGGAGTCCACCGTGCTGCGGCTGGCCGACCTGGAACTCGACCTGGCCAGCCGCAAGTGCTTTCGCAACCGCACGCGGCTGGACCTCACGGCCAAGGAGTTCACGCTGCTGGTGGTGCTGCTGCGCCGCCGCGGGCAGATACTTTCGCGCAGCACGCTCGCCGAGCAGGTGTGGGAGATGAACTTCGACAGCGACACCAACGTGGTCGAGGTGGCCATCCGCCGCCTGCGCAGCAAGATCGACGACCCGTTCGACGTCAAGCTGCTGCACACGGTGCGCGGCATGGGCTACGTGCTCGAGGATCGTTCCTGGTCGTGAGCCCGGCGCGGCCGCACTCGATCCGCAACCGGCTCACCTCCTGGTTTGCCGCGCAGGCCTTCTTCTGCCTGAGCGTGGCCTGCCTCGCGGTCTACCTGGTGACGGCGTGGAGCTTCGGCGAAAAGCAGGATGGCGAGCTCGAGCACAAGGCGCAGCTGGTGCGGCACCTGCTCGAGGAAGGCGAGAAGGACGGCGACCTTTCCTTCCTGCGCCACAAGCTCGAGGACTTCTTCTCGCTGCAGGACGACGTGCGCCTGTCGATTGCGCGGCAGTCCGACGGCAGCGTGTTCTTCCGCTCCGAGCCGCCCGCAGGCGGACGCTGGCTCCAGCGCGACTTCGTGCACACGTGGGGCCGATCAGCCGGCGGCACACCGCTTTCGATCCGCATCGGCATCGACGTGGCACGGGACGTGGTGCTGCTGCGCCGCCTTGCATGGACGCTGCTGGCGGCCGCCGTGCTGGGCACGCTGCTGGTCTCTCTGACCGGCGCGCAGCTGGTGCGGCGCGGCCTGCGGCCGCTGGAAGCGCTGGCCGGGCGCACCGCCGCGTTGACGCCGGACCACATCAACCAGCCCATCGACGCCTCGGCGTTCGCGCGCGAACTGCACCCGTGGATCACGCAGTTCAATGCCCTGCTGCTGCGCGTGCAGAAGGCCTATGTGCAGCTCGAATCGTTCAATGCCGACGTCGCGCACGAGCTGCGCACACCGCTCGCCAACCTGATCGGCACCACCGAGCTCGCGCTGTCGCGCCCGCGGCCGAACGACGAGCTGCAGGCCGTCCTGGCCTCCAATCTCGAGGAGGTCGGCAGGCTCTCGGGCATCGTCACCGACATGCTCTTTCTCTCGCAGGCGGAGCGCGGCGCGCCGCTGCGCGTGAAGGCCGGCACGAGCCTGGCCGCGCAGGCGCGCGACGTGATCGACTTCCACGAAGCCATGCTCGAGGAGGCCGGACTCGCGGCCACGGTCACCGGCGAAGCCGTGGCCGACGTCGATGCCTCCCTGGTGCGGCGTGCGCTTTCCAACCTGCTGGGCAATGCGATCCGCTTCGCGGCGCCGGCGTCCTGCATCGGCATCGAGATCGGCACGGAACCGAACGAGGCCACGCTCACCGTCGTGAATCGCGGCGAACCGATTGCGGCCGAGACGCTGCCGCGCCTGTTCGAGCGCTTCTACCGCGCCGATCCCGCACGGGACCGGTCGGCGCGCCACCACGGCCTGGGGCTCTCGATCGTGGAGGCCATTGCGCGCATGCATGGCGGCCGCGTGTTCGCCTCCAGCGCGAACGGCGAAACCCGCATCGGCTTCGCGGTGCCGCTCGCGCGCTGACGGCGCATCAGGGCTTGGCGCGCGCCTCGGCCTCTTCGGCCCCGGCGGGAGCCTTGGCGCGCCCCATCACCAGGTTGATCAGCGGCCCGGTCATCGCGGTGGTGACCAGCGCCATCACCAGCAGCATGGTGAAGAGCTCGGGACCGATCAGGCCGGCATCCAGCCCGATCTTCATCACGATGAGTTCCATCAGCCCGCGCGCATTCATCAGCGAACCGGTGGCCAGGCTGTCGCGCCATCCGTAGCCCGCCATGCGCGCGCCGATGGCGCCGCCGGCCAGCTTGCCGATGGTGGCCACCGCGACGATCAGCAGCATGGCGCCGATGCTCGCGCCCGAGAAGGCATGGGTGGTGGTGCCGAGCCCGGCAAGCGCAAAGAACAGCGGCATCAGCACGACGATGGAGATCGGCTCGATGCGCTCGGTGAGCGAACTCAGCAGGCGGTCGTCGCGCGGCAGGCAGGCGCCGAACAGGAAGGCGCCGAACACGGCATGCAGGTGCAGCCATTCGGTCACCATCGCGCAGCCCAGGAGGCCGATCATGAGCGAGGCCATGACCGTGGTCGACGGTTCGCCGTCGGGTGCGCGCGTGCGCAGGATCCATGCGAAGGCCGGCTTCAGGCCGAAGAACAGCACGGCCAGCAGCACGGCCACGCCGGCCGTGGTCTTCAAAAGGCCCGCGTAGCCCTCTCCCGCCCCCGCGAGCGCCACCACCAGCGCCAGCAGGATCCAGGCGAACACGTCGACCACGGCCGCGGCGCCGAGCGACAGCTGGCCGAAGGGCGTGCGCGTGAGGCCGCGGTCCTTCAGGATGCGCGCCATCACCGGAAAGGCCGTGATCGACAGCGCCGCGGCCATGAACAGCGCGAACGGCCAGAAGCCCACGCCCGCGGGCGCCAGCGCCGGATGCAGCGCCGGCGAGATCGCCAGGCCCAGCACCATCGGCACGATGACGCTGAGCGCGCCCACATAGCCCGCCGCCTTCAGCTGCGCGCGCACGCCCTGCGTGGTCCGCAGCTCCAGGCCCACCACGAACATGAAGAGCACCAGGCCCACCGTCGAGAGCGAAGACAGGCCTTCGAGATGGCTCTTCGAAAAAAGCTGCGCATGCAGCGAGGGGAACAGTGCCCCCATGACCACCGGCCCCAGCATGAGCCCCGCCGCCATTTCACCGACCACACCGGGCTGGCCCACGTGGCGCAGCACCCAGCCGCAGATGCGCGCGGTGCTCAGGATGACGATGAGTTGCAGCAGGAGCGAAGTGGCGGACATGGAAGCGGTGGCCTGGGGTGAGCGAAGCACCCGATGTTAGTTTTGTTCGGGCACCTCGTCCGCAACGCCGCGCGGGCGCCGTTCCTCAGCCGCCCTTCGGTGCGCGCATCAGCCGCAATCCGTTGGCCACCACCAGCAGGCTGGCGCCCATGTCGGCAAACACCGCCATCCACATGGTGGCGCTGCCGAACACCGCGAGCACGAAGAACACGGCCTTGATGCCGAGCGCGAGCGTGATGTTCTGCCACAGCACCGCATGCGCATGGCGCGAGAGGCGGATGGTTTCGGGCAGGCGCCGCAGGTCGTCGTTCATGATGACCACGTCGGCCGCTTCCATGGCGGTGTCGGTGCCGGCGCCGCCCATCGCAAAGCCGATGTCGGCCTGCGCGAGCGCGGGCGCATCGTTGATGCCGTCGCCCGCCATGCCGGCCATGCCGTGGCGCTGCTGCAGCGCCTTGATGGCATCGAGCTTCTCCTCGGGCAGCAGGTTGCCGCGCACGTCGTCGATGCCCGCGTGCAGGCCGATCGCCCTGGCCGTGGCGGCGTTGTCGCCGGTCAGCATCACGGGCGTGACGCCCAGCGCGCGCAGCTCGGCCATGGCGGCCTTCGAAGAGGGCTTGATGGTGTCGGCCACCGCGAACAGCGCCAGCACGGCCTGGCCGGAGGCCAGCAGCGTGACGGTGCGCCCCGCTTCCTCATGCTGCTTCAGCTCGGCTTCGAGCGCGGGGCTGCACAGCCCCTGCTCTTCGATCAGGCGGTGGTTGCCAAGCACATAGCTGCGGCCTTCGTGCACGGCCTGCACGCCGCGTCCGGGCAAGGCCGTGAAGCCGCCGACCGGCTGGTGCTCGCGGTTCAGCCCGTCGGCAATGGCCTTCGACACCGGATGGTCGGAGCGGCCCGCGATGCTCGCGGCAATGGCAAAGATCGCGGCTTCATCCGCCGCGGGGTCGAGCAGGCGCGATGCGACCAGCTTCGGCTTGCCTTCGGTGATGGTGCCGGTCTTGTCGAGTGCCACGGCCTTGAGCCTGCGCGCCTCTTCGAGGTAGGTGCCGCCCTTGATCAGGATGCCGCGCCGCGCGGCCGAGGCCAGCGCGCTCACCACCGTGACGGGCGTCGAGATGACCAGCGCGCACGGGCACGCAATGACCAGCAGCACCAGCGCCTTGTAGATGGCCTCGGTCCAGCTCCAGTCCATGAGCCAGGGCGTGAGCAGCGCCACCGCAATGGCCAGCACGAAGACCGCGGGCGTGTAGACGGCCGCGAACCGGTCGACGAAGCGCTGCGTGGGCGCGCGCGTGCCCTGCGCCTCTTCGACCGCATGGATGATGCGCGCGAGCGTGGTGTTGGCCGCCACCGCGGTGACGCGGAATTCGAGCGCGGCCGTCTGGTTGATGGTGCCCGCGAACACCGCGTCTCCCACCGCCTTGTCGACCGGGATGCTCTCGCCCGTGACCGGCGCCTGGTCGATGGCGCTCGCCCCTTCGGTCACCACGCCGTCCAGCGGCACGCGTTCGCCGGGCCGGATGCGCACCACGGCATCGAGCGCCACCGTCTCGGCCTTCTCCGTCTTCCAGCGGCCGTCGGGCTGCCTGACCTCGGCCAGGTCGGGCGCCAGCGCCAAGAGGCCCTGGATGGCGTTGCGCGCGCGATCGACGGCGCGCGCCTCGATCAGCTCGGCAATGGCATAGAGCGCCATCACCATCGCGGCCTCGGGCCATTGCCCGATCAGGAAGGCGCCCGTGACCGCCACGGCCATCAGCGCGTTGATGTTCAGGCGCCCGCGCAGCAGCGCGGCAAACCCCTTCTTGTAGGTGTCGAGGCCGGCCAGTGCGATGGCCGCGAGCGCGAGCCCCATCTCCGCCGCCATGGACCCGGCGCCCTCCGGTGCGAGAAAGGCAACGGCCTCGGCCGCGATGGCGAGCACCAGCGCGGCAACGAGGCGCACGAGGCCGCTGCTCATGCCCGCGATGCCTGCAGAGGCTGCCGCCGGCTGCGCACCGTCGGCCGGCCTGCCTGCCGCGTCGTTCAACGGCTCGGGCTTGAAGCCTGCCTTGCGGATGGCGTCGAGCGCACCGGGCAAGGCGCCTTCGTCGGCCGTGATGGCCATGGTGCGTTCGCCGAGCCGAAAGCGCAGCCCGCGCACACCCGCGACCGGTTCGAGCGCGCGCCGGATCTCGGACTCTTCGACCGCGCAGTCCATCGTGGGAATGCGAAAGAGCAAGGCGCCCTTCGGAATGTCGGCAGCGGGCATGGCGACGGCCGGCGAGCCGCAGGCCGGGTTGCCGCAGCAGGCCGTTTCGGGAGCGGCCTGCGCATGGGAGTGGGCATGCGGTGCCATCGGTTTCAGGGCATTCTGGTTCGTCATGAATCCGATTGGAAACCCTGAAGCAGGTGTAGAGTCAAACGACGATTCCTCCACTCATTCATCTTGCCGCATCATGAAAATCGGAGATCTGGCCAAGGCCGCGAACACGCCGGTCGAAACCATCCGGTACTACGAGCGCGAGCAGCTGCTGCCCGCGCCCGCGCGCACCGAAGGCAACTACCGCATCTACGACGACGAGCATGCGCAGCGCCTGGGCTTCATCCGCCGCTGCCGTTCGCTGGACATGACGCTCGACGAGATCCGCAGCCTGCTCAGGTTCCGCGATGCGCCGGGCGAAGACTGCGGCGAGGTCAACCAGCTGCTCGACGACCACATCGGCCACGTGGCCGCGCGCATCCGCGAGCTCAAGACGCTGGAAAAGCAGCTGAAGGCGCTGCGCCAGCAGTGCTGCGGCGCCGAATCGGCACGCAACTGCGGCATCCTGCAGGAGCTGGACACCGCCGCGCCCGCGGCCGAGCCTTTCGGGCAGCACGCGGGACATGTGCATGGGTCGCTGCACAGCGCATCCGCGAAGCGTTCGGCTTGAGGGTGATGTAGTTCAGCGATGCACAACGAGCGTGCCCTCGTGCACAGGGCATCGGGTGCTCCCCGCAGCGAAATCAAGGAGGAGGCCGAAGGCCGGGGGACATTCGCGGAGGGGAGTACCCGGTGGCCTGTGCACGCGCCCTGGACAACGGGATCCCGAAACTCTACTTGCCGATCAGCTGCGTCAGCTTCTCCGCCTCGAAGCTCTCATCACGCGCCGCGTCGCAGGGCACGCAGTCCTTGGTGCCGGGATGCGCAGACAGCTTCTCGATGGCCTGCCACAGCAGCGCGATCTGGTGTTCCTGGCCCGCGGCGTTGTCGATCAGCCCGCGCATCGCCTGGCTCAGCGGGTCGTCCTCCTGCGTGATGCCGTAGGCGGAGAACTTCTGCGGCGCCGCCACGTCGGCGCTCTCGCCGGCCTTCGACGGAATGATGCGCGCAGGAATGCCCACCGCCGTCGCTCCCGCCGGCACCGGCTTGATGACCACCGCGTTGCTGCCGATCTTGGCGCCGTCGCCGACGACGAAACCGCCCAGCACCTTGGCGCCCGCGCTCACGACCACGTTCTTGCCCAGCGTCGGATGCCGCTTGGTGCCCTTGTAGAGCGAGGTGCCGCCCAGCGTCACGCCCTGGTAGATGGTGCAGCCGTCGCCGATCTCGGCGGTTTCGCCCACCACCACGCCCATTGCGTGGTCGAAGAACACCCGCTCGCCGATCTTCGCCGCCGGATGGATCTCGATGCCCGTGAGCCCGCGCGCCACGTGCGCGATGAAGCGGGCCGGCCACTTGAAGCCGTGCGTCCAACAGGCGTGCGCCCAGCGGTGCAGCACCACGGCATGGAAGCCGGGATAGACCGTGATCACTTCCCAGGCGCTGCGCGCGGCCGGGTCGCGTTCGAGGATGCACCGGATGTCGGCGCGCAATCGAGAGAACATCGCAGCCTTTGTTGTCGTTATATCGATAGGGCCGCGAAGTCTAAGGCCGGCCGTCTTCGCGTATCGCCGATGGGGTTTTGTCAGCCATTGCGCGGCCCGCGCGCCGCGTCGGCCATGGCCTTGGCGATGCCGCGCAGGATGTGGATCTCCTCCGGCGTGGGCTGGGCGCGGTTGAACAGCTGCTGCAGCCGCGGCATCAGCTTCTTGGGCGCCGCCGGGTCCAGAAATCCGATCTCCACCAGCGAACGCTCCCAGTGCTCGAGCATGCCGGCCACCGCCTTGGCATCGGCCGCCTCGATGGGCGCGGTGGCATCGCGCACCCCGTAGCCGCCCAGCGCAAGCCGCCATTCGTAGGCCACCACCTGGATCGCGGCCCCAAGGTTGAGCGAGCCGAACTTCGGATCGGTGGGGATGCTGAGCGCCACGTTGCAGCGGTAGACGTCTTCGTTGCGCATGCCGAAGCGCTCGGAGCCGAACAGGAAGGCCACGTGCTGCTCGCCCTGCTTGGCGAGCGGCTCCAGGTGCTCGCGCGGCGTGCGCGTGGGCGGGCCGAAGTCGCGCGGGATCATGGCGGTGGCGCACAGGTGGGTGACGCCGTCGAGCGCCTCGTCGAGCGTTTCGACGATGCGGGCATTGGTCAGCACGTCGAGCGCGCCGCTTGCGCGCTGGATGGTTTCCTCGCGCCGCAGCACGTTGGCCCACCTTGGCGCGACCAGCACCAGGTCGTCGAAACCCATGGTTTTCATGGCGCGGGCGGCGGCGCCCACATTGCCGGCGTGGCTGGTCTGGATCAGGATGAAACGGGTGCGCATGGCGGGGTTGGGAGACACGAGGCGGCGGAGCCGGTAAAATGCCCGATTCTCGCCGCCCGCATCGCCGGACCGCAGGGTCGCCTCCAGGGGACCTATCCCACCGTTCTTCCCACAATCCAGAATGTCGTCCCCCAACCTGCATCCCATGCTCAATGTGGCCGTCAAGGCCGCACGCGCCGCCGGCGCCATCATCAACCGCGCCGCCCTCGACGTCGAGGCCGTGCGCATCTCGCAAAAGCAGGTCAACGACTTCGTCACCGAAGTCGACCACGCCAGCGAGCAGGTCATCATCGAAACGCTGCTTGGCGCGTATCCGGGGCACGGCATCCTGGCCGAGGAATCGGGCACCGAGCATGGCGCCAAGGATTCCGACTACGTCTGGATCATCGATCCGCTCGACGGCACCACCAACTTCATCCACGGCTTCCCGGTCTACTGCGTTTCCATCGCGCTGTCGGTGCGCGGCAAGATCGAGCAGGCGGTCATCTACGACCCGAGCCGCAACGACCTGTTCACCGCCACCAAGGGCCGCGGCGCCTACATGAACGAGCGCCGCATCCGCGTGTCCAAGCGCACCCGGCTCAGCGAATGCCTGGTGTCCACGGGCTTTCCGTTCCGCAGCGGCGACAACTTCAAGCAGTACCTGGCCATCATGGCCGACATGATGCCGCGCATGGCGGGCCTGCGCCGCCCCGGCGCCGCGGCGCTCGACCTGGCCTACGTGGCGGCCGGCTTCACCGACGGCTTCTTCGAGACGGGCCTCAATCCCTGGGACGTGGCGGCAGGCTCGCTGCTGGTCACCGAGGCCGGCGGCCTGATCGGCAACTTCACGGGCGAGCCCGACTTCCTGGAGCAGCGCGAATGCCTGGCCGGCGCACCGCGCATCTACGGCCAATTGGTGCCGCTGCTCGCCAAGTACTCCAGGTTCGCGGGCATCGACGACAAGATGCGCGCCAGCGACCGCGTGCGCGCCGTGTCGGCCGCCGCGCGGCCCGGTGCCGACGAATCGGTCGACCTGTACGCCCGCAGCACCGTGACCGACCTGACGGCCGCGCCGCTCGACGG
The DNA here is from genome assembly GCF_001591365.1 of Variovorax paradoxus NBRC 15149. Taxonomy (GTDB): domain Bacteria; phylum Pseudomonadota; class Gammaproteobacteria; order Burkholderiales; family Burkholderiaceae_C; genus Variovorax; species Variovorax paradoxus. Next base: position 293,636 of record NZ_BCUT01000006.1, on the reverse strand, counting down.
CGAGGCGCCCGCTCCCGCCGCCGCACCGGCCGCGCCCGTGCCGCGCAAGCTCACGCGCGTGCGCCGCGACGCGCCGGCCGGCGGCGGCTCCTCCGAAGGCGACGCTTCCGCCAAGTGATGCAGGGGCCAGGCGCCGCCCTCCGCTTCCGTGCGGCGCTGCGCATTGCGCTGAGCCAGTACGTCGCCAGCGGCCTCACGGTCGCGCTCGGCCTGCTCGTGATCTCGGCCGGCGCGCACCTGTGGCTCGGCGCCGTCGCGGCCTCGGCCGCCGCGGTGGGCGTGATCGTCACGGCCCCGCCCGACCTGCCCGGCCCGCGCCGCGGCAAGTTCTTCCAGATGCTGCCGGCCCCGCTGATCGGGCTGCCGCTGTTCTTCCTGGTGCAGCTGCTGCACGCCGCGCCCATTCGCCTGGGCCTGGTGCTGGTGCCCGCCACCTTCGTCGCCTTCCTGGCGATGGCATGGGGCAAGCGCGGCATCCCCATCGCCATCGCGGTGATGTTCTCGATGATCTTCTCGATGGCCACGCCCGCACCCAGCGGCATGGCCGAGGCGCTCGAGCGCACCTGGCACTTCGGCATCGGCGCCGGGCTCTACGTGATCTGGGCCACGCTGGCCAACCATGCGCTGAATTCGCGCTTTCGCGTGCAGTCGGTCTCGGACGTGCTGTATTCGCTGGCCGCGCTGATGCGCACCGAGGCCAGCCAGTTCACGCCGCGCGACGACACCAGCGACATCCGCGAAACCCCCGCGCCTTTGCTGGGCCGGCTGCTGCGCGAACAGGCCGCGCTGGCCGACCAGCTGCAGGCCACGCGCGACATCGTGCTCGAATCGCCGCGCACGCCGCGCCGGCAGCGGCTGGCCGCCATGCTGGTGATCGTGCTCGAGATGCGCGACCAGCTGCTCGCGAGCGAGCTCGACCTGGACGCGCTCAAGAGCCATCCCGCGCACGCCGAGGCGCTCATCGAGATGCGCCGCGTGCTCGAGGAGCTGGCCGACGACACCACCGCGCTCGGCGACGCGCTGCTGATGGGCCGCCAGCCCGAGCCGGTGGCCGACCGGCGCCCGCGGCTCGCGTCGATCCATCTTTCGGGCGAAGACCATATCGCCAGCCACGGCCTGCCGGGCCCGAACGCCGCCATGCTCGCGCGCGGCCTGGCCAGCCGCATCGGCCACATCAACGACGAGGTGCTGCGCCTGTCGGCCATGGCGCGCGGCGATGCCGAGCCCAATCTTGCGGTGGTGCGCGCCAACTGGCAGATGTTCGTGAGCCCGACCGACTGGTCGCTGCGGCCCTTTCTCGCGCTGTGGCGCTGGGACGCGCCGCCGCTGCGCCACGCGATTCGCGCGGCCCTGGCCATTGCGGCCGGCTACACGATTGCGGTGTCGCTGCCCTGGGGTTCGCACGACTACTGGATCCTGCTGACCATCGTGGTGGTGCTGCGCGGCAGCCTTTCGCAGACGCTGGAACGGCGCAACAGCCGCGTCGCCGGCACGCTGCTGGGCAGCGTGCTCGCGGTGGGCCTGCTCTCGGCGCATCCGTCGCCGCTCGCGCTGCTGGTCATCCTCACGGTGGCGCAGGCCATTGCCCACAGCTTTGCGGTGCGGCGCTACCTGATCACGGCGGTGGCGGCCACGGTGCTGGGCCTGGTGCAGGCGCACATGCTCAACGTGGGCGCCGCGCCCATCTTCGCGCTGTTCGAGCGCATTGCCGACACGCTGATCGGCGCCGCGCTGGCCTGGGGCTTCTGCTATGTGCTGCCCTCGTGGGAGCGCGGGCAGATTCCGGCGCTGGTGGCGCGCACGCTCACCGCGCAGGCGCGCCATGCACGGCTGGCGCTCGGCCTCGGCCAGCTGCAGGCCGTCGATAGCAGCCCCGAGCTCGAATGGCGGCTCGCGCGCCGCGAGGCCTACGACAGCCTCTCGGCGCTGGTGCAGGCCACGCAGCGTTCGCTGTCGGAGCCGCGCGCGGTGCAGCCGCCGCTGGAGCCGCTCGAACACCTGCAGGCGCACAGCTATCAGCTGCTCGCGCAGCTCAGCGCCGTCAAGTCGATGCTGGTGCTCAGGCGCGACCGGCTCACGGCCGCCGAGATCGAAGGCCCGCTCGCGCGCACCGCGCAGCGCATCGAGGCCGCCATCGGCAGCGCGCCGACCACCGGCCCCTCGCTCCCTGAAAGCACCGGCTCCACCACCGTGGGCGGCCCGATTCCCCTGCCCGACCCGTTCGACAACGACATCAGCCCCTGGCTGCTGCGCCGGCTCGACCTGGCCACGGCACTCTCGACGCAGCTGCGCGACGACGCGGCGCGCATCCTTCAACACCTGGACGAGACAACAGAAGCAGCCACGACCCCCGCCTGATGACCCAAGAGATACTTGCCCACCCCTGGTTCGGCACCTGGATTGCCGTTCTCGTCGCCGTCCCGCTCGCTCTCCTGGTCCACCGCATCGGCGGCCTTGTGCTGAAACGCATCACCCGCCCCGCGCCCGCGGTGCACGCGATGGTGGTCAACTGCAACGCACCGGCGCGGCTGGTGCTGCCGCTGGTGGCGCTGCTGCTCATCTTCCAGGCCGCGCCCGAGGACCTGCGCTTCCTTGGCAGCGTGCGGCATTTCAACGGCCTGCTGCTGATCGCCGCGACCACCTGGCTCGCGGTGCGGGCCATCAGCGGCTTTGCCGACGGCGTACTCGCGCAGCATCCCTCCGACGTTGCCGACAACCTGCAGGCGCGCCGCGTGCTCACGCAGACGCGCGTGCTCGCGCGCACGGCCATGTCGGTGGTGCTGGTGGCCGGCGGCGCGATGATGCTCATGACCTTTCCGGGCGCGCGCCAGGTGGGTGCGAGCCTGCTGGCCTCCGCGGGGGTGATCGGCATCGTGGCGGGCCTCGCGGCCAAGCCGGTGTTCAGCAACCTGATCGCCGGGCTGCAGATCGCGCTGGCCCAGCCGATCCGCATCGACGACGTGCTGGTGGTCGAGGGCGAATGGGGCCGCGTCGAGGAGATCACGGGCACCTTCGTGGTGCTCAAGATCTGGGACGACCGGCGCCTGATCCTGCCGCTCAGCTACTTCATCGAGAAGCCGTTCCAGAACTGGACGCGCCATTCCTCGCAGCTGCTGGGCTCCGTCTTCGTCTACGTCGACTACGGCATGCCGCTCGCGCCGCTGCGCGAAGAGGTCGAGCGCATCGTGAAGGCGGCGCCCGAATGGGACGGCCGCTTCTTCAACATGCGCGTGACCGACGCCACCGAGCGCAGCATGCAGGTTCGCGTGCTGTGCACCGCCGCCACATCGGGCCTGGCCTTCGACCTGCGCTGCACCGTGCGCGAAGGGCTCCTCGACTTCATGCAGCGCGAGTACCCGCAGTTCCTGCCGAAGATGCGCATCGAGGCCGATCCGCTCCAGGGCGCGGCGGCGGCCTGACGCAGCGCGCCGCAGCGCCTCAGCCGGGCACGGCGCCCGCCGGCACCGCCACCGCGCGCGCCGGGATCGGCACCGACATGACGATCGATGTGCGCGTCTCGCCCAGGTGGTTGATGCTGCTCACGAAGGCCTCGAGATGCTCGATGTCCCGGGCCACCACCTTCAGCACATAGGAGTCCTGGCCCGTGACGTGAAAGCACTCGAGCACCTCGCGCCGGCCGTCGAGCAGCTTCAGCAGCCGGGCCTTGTCGGGCTGCGCGGTCGTGATGCCGATCAGCGCCGCCACCGTGTAGCCCGCCTTGCGCGGCGGAACCACCGCGCGGTAGCCCTCGATCACGCCGGCCTCCTCGAGCCGCTTCACGCGCTCCGAGGTCGAGGGCACGGACAAGCCCACCTGCCGCGCCAGCGCCGTCAGCGAGGTGCGCGCGTCCTGCTGGAGCGCGTCGAGGATTTGCCAGTTCTTGGAGTCGATTTCCATGAATCTAAGGTGCAGTTGGGAATTTCACTTCCGATTTCAGGCCAGGCACGCTGCGCGCCTTAATTCCGTCATTCTCGCCATGAAGGTGGCGCCGAACAATCGAAGGCATGGACTTTTCTCTTTTCCTCAAGGCCCTGGTCATCGGGCTGTCGATCGCCGCACCCGTGGGCCCCATCGGGCTGCTCTGCATCCAGCGCACGCTTGCGCACGGCCGTGCCATCGGTTTTTTCAGCGGCCTCGGCGCCGCGCTGGCGGATGCGTGCTACGGCGCCATCGGCGCGTTCGGCGTGTCGGCGGTGATCTCGTCCATGGTGGCGGCGCGCGTGCCGCTGGCGCTCGGCGGCGCGGCCTTCCTGGCATGGATGGGCGTGCAGCTGCTGCGCGCGCCGGCCGCCACCCAGGCCCGCGCCGCGCAGGACGCCGCCACGCCGCTCAAAGCCGTACTGTCGGTGTTCATGCTCACGCTCGCGAATCCGATGACGATCCTTTCCTTCGTCGCGGTGTTCGCATCGATCGGCACCGGACATGCGAGCAGCGGCAGCGGCGCTGCCGTGACGATGGTGGCGGGCGTTTTCCTCGGGTCGGCGATATGGTGGCTGGGCCTGTCGACCGTGGTGTCGATGGTGCGGCACAGGCTCGGTGCGCGGGTGCTCCAGTCCATCAACCGGCTGTCGGGCGCACTGCTGCTGGGCTTTGCGGTGTTTCAGCTCTCGGCGCTGCTGTCGCGCTGATCCGCATGACGGCGCCGGCGCAGCGGCGGGCGCTCGAGGTAGGTGAACGCCCGCAGCAGCCACTCCGCCGGGCCGTAGGCGAAGCGCTGCATCCACCAGTGGCTCAGCGCCAGGTTGCCCGCGAAGATCGCGAAGGCAATTGCGAACGTGGCCAGCGGCCCGACCGTTCCGATCCAGCGCAGCCCGTAGGCGAGAAAGATCCACGCACAGGCCGCCGATTGCAGCAGGTAGTTCGACAGCGCCATGCGGCCCGCGGGCGCCAGCAGCTGCGCCAGCCACCGGCCGTGCCGGCGCTGGAACACCAGCAGCAGGCCGGCCGCATACGCAGCCGACAGGAACGGCGCCGTCAGCAGCGTGAGCGCGAGGCCCTGGATGTCGCGCACCGGGTCGTTCAGCCGCAGGGTCGGCCAGGCGTAGGCCAGCGCACCCGGCAGGCCGAGGGCAAGCCCCCACCAGAACACGCGCCACCACAGCGTGCGATGCGCTTCGGCCTGCGCGAGGAGCCCGCGCTTGCCGGCGATGAAGCCCGCAAGGAACATGGCCAGCGCCTCGGGCGCCTGCACCAGCGCCGTGATCCACCAGGTCTGCGAGAGATCGCGCAAGTGCTGCACCACCACCATGGCGGGCGTGGCGCGGTAGGCGGCCAGCGCCGCGGCGGCTTCGCCGTAGGCCGCCTGCGCCGCCATCAGCATGTCCGCATGCGTGTACATCTGGCCGACGGCGGCCCACAGCAATGAAGTGAGCAGCACCAGCGCGATGGCCGCGCACGCGAGGAACACATCGCTGCGCCGCCGCAGCATGAGCAGCAAGGCACCCAGCACGGCGTACGCAGTGAGGATGTCGCCGTAGTAGAGCAGCACGGCATGCGCCACGCCGAGGACCCACAACCCGAAGTGCCGCCGCACCATGCGCGGCACGAAAGGCTTGCCGTCGCGCTCGGCCGCGCGCATCTGCAGCGTGAAGCTGTAGCCGAACAGGAACGAGAACAGCAGGTAGAACTTGCTCTCGAACACAAGGGCCCGCACGAACGAGGCGCCGCGGTCGGCCGGCGAGATGGCCATCGGATCGGGAATGCCCAGGCCGTAGTAGGTGGATGCAAAGCTCGCGATGTTGACCACCAGGATGCCCAGCAGCGCAAAGCCGCGCAGCGCATCGACCATCTGCTGGCGTTCGCCCGGAGCGGTGTTCATGCGGGTTTCCCGATGCCGGCATTGGCCAGGTTGCCGCGCGCCGCGGCCGCGACGATGCCGCGGATCGCCTCGACCAGCAGCCGCGCGCCCTCGCCCGCTTCGCCGCCGCGCCGCACCGTGAAGCCCACCGGCCCTTCGGTGCCCGAGGTGTCGATGGCCACGCGCTTCAACGCGCCCTGCGCAATCAAGCCCTCGACGGCACCCTGCGGCGCAAACCACACCGCATCGCAGCGCTGCAGCAGCCCGACCACGAAGCTGGTGTCCGTCGCCTCCACCAGCCGGCTGGGCAGCGCCATGCCCTGTGCGATCAGGAAGGCATCGGCCGTGTGCCGGATCAGCGTGCCCGAGACCGGCAGCACCAGCGGATGGGCGGTCAATGCATCGAGCGTGGGCCTGCGCCGCGCGGCGAGGGGATGGCCGGGTCGCACCACCAGCAGCAGCGGTTCGCTGTAGAGCTGTTCGAACGCCAGGTCGGCCATGGCCGAGGCTTGCGCGAGGCGGCCGAGCACCAGGTCGATCTCACCCTGGCGCAGCTGCGTCATCAGCTGCGCGTTGGTGCCGCTCACCACGCGCACGCGCAGCGCCGGGTGCGAGGCATACAGCCGCGCGACGGCCTCTGGCAGCAGGTTGGCCGCCATGTTGGGCAGGGCGCCCACGGCCACGCGCAGCTGGTCGGCTTCGGGCTGGTCCATGGCCAGGCCCATGCCTTCGCGCAGTCCGCGCAGCGCGGAGACGGCATGGCGCACCAGCACCTCGGCCGCCGGCGTGAGCTCGACGCCGCGGCGGCGGCGCAGCAGCAACTGGCGCCCGACGATCTCTTCGAGCTCGGCGATGGTCTTGGACACCGCGGGCTGCGTGAGCGCCAGGGCCTTGCCCGCGCGCACGAGGTTGCGCTCCTGCGCCACCATCACCAGGCACTGCAGGTGGCGCAGCTTGAGGCGCGCAAAATTGTTCATGGCTGACATGGGGTTTCTTCCCTGTGGAGCGGCCATCCAAATATAACCAGAAGGAATAGCTGGCAGAAGAGCTTTCAGTTGTGCGGGCCGCTTCCGCCTTCTAGAGTGGCCCCCGATACGGAGACAAGCAAAGACATGACCACCGGTTTCTCGAAGAAGAACGCCCCGGGCGCATCGCGCCGCCTGGCCCTTGCCGCCGCCGCCTGTGCTGCGCTTTGCCTCGCGCTCGGCAGCCCGGCCGCGCATGCCGACGCGGCCTACCCCGCCAAGCCGGTGAAGTTCATCACCAACTTCCCGGCCGGCGGTCCGCTCGACATCCTCGGCCGCGCGCTGGGCGACGTGCTGCAGAAGGAGCTCAGGCAGCCCTTCGTGGTCGACAACCGGCCGGGCGCCGGCGGCAACATCGGCGCCGACCTCGTCGCCAAGAGCCCGCCCGACGGCTACACGGTGCTGCTGAGCATCGACAGCACCTTCACCATCAATCCGCACCTGTACGCGTCGATGCCCTTCGCGGCCAGGGACCTGAAGCCGCTGATGATCTTCAGCTCGTCGGGCCTGGGCTTCGGCGTCGGGCCCGCCGTCAAGGCGAAGACGCTGCCGGAATTCATCGCGCAGGCCAAGGCCGAGCCCGCCACCTTCAGCTCGGCCGGCAACGGCAGCCCGGGGCATCTTGCGGCCGGCATCTTCTCGACCGCGACCGGCGCCAAGGTCACGCACGTGCCCTACAAGGGCAACGCACCGGCCGTGATGGCATTGCTGGGCGGCGAGGTGCAGGCCGGCATCCTCGCCACGCCGGGCCTGCTGCCGCAGGTGCAGGCCGGCAAGCTGCGCGCGCTGGCCGTGACCGGCCGCCAGCGCTCGCCGCTGCTGCCCGAGGTGCCCACGGTGGGCGAACTCGGCCTGAAGGACCTGGAATTCGAGGTGCTCTACCTCGCAATGGTGCCGGCCGCCACGCCCGAGCCTGTGGTGCAGGTCCTGCGCCAGTCGCTGCAGAAGGCGCTGGCGCTGCCCGAGGTCAAGGCGCGCCTGGCTTCGCTCGACATGGTGGCGCTCGGCGAGACCGGCGCACCTGCGGCCGAGCGCCTGGCAGCCAACCAGGCGCGCTACGGCCGCATCGTCAAGGCGACCGGGATGAAGGTGGACTGATGCCGCCCGCGCCGCGGCGCCCGCGGTCGGCCTTGGGCAGCACGGCCTTTTGCACCATGCGCTCGGCCTGCGCCTGCAGGCGGTCCAGGAATGCGTCCAGGCGCGCCGCGTCTTCCTTGTCGAGCGCTTCCATCAGCTCGGCGTTGATCTGGGTGACCAGCGGAAAAAGCTCCTCGTACAGCGCCTGCCCGCTCTCGGTCAGGCCCAGCAGCACCTGCCGCCGGTCGCCCGCGCGGGCCACGCGCGAGACCAGCCGCTTGTCGACCAGCGAGCCGATCGTCTTGGAGGTGCGGGCGCGGTCGAGCTGGGCGTGCTCGGCCAGCTGCGAGGAGCCCAGTTCGCCGCGGCTCGCGAGCACCGCGATCAGCCGCCACTCGCGCCGCGTGATGCCGAAGCGGCCCTCGCACAACCGGATCACCATGCTGCCCGCAACCCCGATCAGCCGCGCGAGCCGGTACAGCAGCAGGTCGTCGGGCGAACGGCGCGGCACGGTCATTCGGGGTTAGTCCGGGGGATGGTTGATTAGATCAATCGAATGTAGCGTCTCTAAAGTCCTTCGGGATCCAACGCCAACCCTATAAGACCCCGGAGACACCGCCCCATGCCCAGCACGCCTCTTTCCTTGAGCTTCGACCGCCGCCGCGCACTTGCCGCGCTGGGCGGACTCGCCCTGGCGCCGCTCGCGCTCGACGCGCAGGCCCAGGCCTTCAGGCCCGGCCAGCCGATCAAGGTGCTGATCGGCGTGCCCGCCGGCGGCACGCAGGACGTGCTGACGCGTGCCATCGCGCAGCAGGTGCGCGATGCGCTGGGCCCGCTCATCATCGACAACCGCGCGGGTGCGGCGGGCCGCATCGCGGCCGAAACCGTCAAGACGGCCGCGCCCGACGGCCACACGCTGCTGCTGGGAACGGCCAGCATGATGACCATGTTCCCGAGCGCATACCGCAGCCTCTCGTACGACCCCATCAAGGATTTCGTGCCCATCATCAACGCGGCGCGCTTCGAGCTGGCCCTCACCGTGCACAAGGACGTGCCCGCCAACACGCTGGCCGAATTCATCGCCTGGGCCAAGGCGCAGGGCGACAAGCTGAGCTTCGGCTCCTACGGCGCGGGCACGCCCTCGCACTTCCTCGGCGAGATGCTCAACCGTGCGGCCGGGCTCAAGATGGTGCACGTGCCCTACCGCGGCTCCTCGCCCGCGCGGCAGGACCTGATGGGCGGCACCGTGCCCGTGTACTTCGACACCGTCGGCGGCGCGCAGCAGATGCTGCCGACGGGCCGCGCGAAGGTGCTGGCCACCAGCGGCGAGAAGCGCTCGCCGCTCATGCCCAACCTGCCCTGCTTCGTCGAGGCCGGCTACAAGGACGTGGTGGCCACCGCCTGGTTTGCCTACTATGCGCCGCTCAAGACGCCGCAGCCCGTCGTCGACAAGCTGCGCGCCGAATTCACCCGCGCCGTCAATGCCCGCGAGGTGCGCCAGCTGCTGCTGCAAAACGGCATGTACCCGATCGCCGACGGCAGCGAGGCGCTGCTCAAGACCATGCGCGAGGACACCGCGCGCTGGGCGGGCATCATGAAGGCCGTGAATTTCCAGGCTACCGACTGAACAACCGAACGAACGAACCGAGGAGGAACCCCCCACATGCCCAAGACCGCCCCCATCACCCGCCGCCTTGCCGCGCTGCTTGCCGCAGCCGGCTTCATGGCGTCCATCGCCGCCGTGCCCGCCAGCGCGGGCGCACAGGCGCTCGACAGCCCGCTGCACATCGTCGTCGGCTACGCGCCCGGCGGCGCCACCGACCGCGTCGCGCGCATCGTGGGCGACAAGCTCGGCGCGAGGCTGGGCGTGCCGGTCGTCGTCGACAACAAGCCCGGCGCCGGCGGCCGCCTGGCCGCGCAGCAGGCCAGGAACACGCCCGCCAGCCAGAACGTGCTGATGCTCGCCAACCCGGCCGTGATGGTGGTGGCGCCGCTCGTCTTCAAGGACAACAACTACGACCCCGAGCGCGACTTCGTGCCCGTGTCGCACGTCAACAGCTACAACTTCGCGCTGTCGGTGTCGCCCACGCTGCCGGTGCGCGAACTCAACCACCTGCTGGCGTGGATGCGCGCCAACCCCAACCAGGCCAACGTGGGCGTGCCGGCCACCGGCAGCCTGCCGCACTTCTTCGGACTCATGGTGGGCGAGAAGGCCAAGGTGCAGACGCAGGTGATCGGCTACCGCGGCTCGGCCCCGCTGCTGAACGACCTGATCGGCGGCCAGGTGCCCATCTCGGTCGACACCGAGGACGTGGTGCTGCCGCTGCACGACACCAGCAAGCTGCGCATCCTGGCGATCTCGGGCGACAAGCGCTCGCCCTTCGCGCCGAACATCCCGACCTTCAAGGAAGCCGGCCTCGACCTGGCCGCCACCGGCTGGAACACCTTCTTTGCGCCGGCGAGCATGCCCAAGGCCAAGGTCGAGCGCCTGGCCGCCACCATCCGCGAAGTCATGCAGGATGCGGACACGCAGCGCAAGTTCAAGGACGCCGGCATGACGCCGGTGGTGAGCACGCAGGCGCAGACCGCCGCGATGCTCAAGGCCTACAAGGCGCAATGGGCACCCGTGGTCCAGAAGTCCGGCTACCAGCCCTGAGCTTTCCAAAAGACATGACCAGACCCAACATCATCTTCATCGTGGCCGACGACCTCGGCTATGCCGACCTCGGCTGCTACGGCGGCCGCGATGCCGCCTTCGGCCCCGTGTCGCCCGTGCTCGACGGCCTGGCGGCCAACGGCCTGAAGCTCACGCAGGGCTACTCGAACTCGCCCGTGTGCTCGCCCACGCGCTTTGCGATGATCACCGCGCGCTACCAGTACCGGCTGCGCGGCGCGGCCGAGGAACCCATCAACAGCAAGAGCCGCGGCAGCACCACGCTCGGCCTGCCGACCGACCATCCCACGCTGCCTTCGCTGCTGAAGGCCGGCGGCTACCAGACCGCGCTCATCGGCAAGTGGCACCTGGGCTATCCGCCCACTTTCGGGCCGCTGCGCTCGGGCTACGACGAGTTCTTCGGGCCGATGTCGGGTGGCGTCGACTACTTCACGCATTGCGACTCCACCGGCCGCCACGACCTGTGGTTCGGCGAGGAAGACAAGCAGGAAGAGGGCTACCTCACCGACATCCTTTCGAAGCGCGCCGTCGACTACGTGGAGCGCATGGCAAAGCAGGACGCGCCCTTCTTCCTGAGCCTGCACTACACCGCGCCGCACTGGCCCTGGGAAACGCGGGACGACGCCGACAAGGCGCCGCTCGTGAAGGACAACCTGTTCGACCTGGCCGGCGGCAACATCCACGTGTACCGCCGCATGATCCATCACATGGACGAAGGCATCGGCTGGATCATGGCCGCGCTGCGCAAGCACGGCATGGCCGACAACACGCTGGTGGTGTTCACCAGCGACAACGGCGGCGAGCGCTTCTCCGACAACTGGCCGCTGGTGGGCGGCAAGATGGACCTGACCGAAGGCGGCATCCGCGTGCCATGGATCGCGCACTGGCCCGCGGTGATTGCCAAGGGCGGCGAGAGCCGGCAGCTGTGCATGACCATGGACTGGTCCGCCACCATGCTCGATGCGGCCGGCGTCAAGGCCGATGCGGACTACCCGCTGGACGGCGTGTCGCTGATGCCCGTGCTGAAGGACGCCAGGCACAGCTTCCGCCGTCCGCTGCACTGGCGCATGAACCACCGCGGCCAGCAGGCCATGCGCGACGGCGACTGGAAGTACCTGAAGGTCGACGGCAACGAGTACCTCTTCAACATTCCGGCCGACGAGCGCGAGCGCGCGAACCTGGGCAAGAAGGAGCCGCAGCGGCTCGCGGCCATGCGGGAAGACTGGCTGGCCTGGAACGCAACCATGCCTTCAATTCCGGAGGATGCGACGGTGAGCCTGGGCTACTCGGTCAAGGACATGCCGCAGCGCTGAACCCAGGCGAGGGAACGGGCGGACCCGCCGCCGCGTCCCTTCGCCGATCCTTCACCTGTTCACGCCAAGCGAGGCCCTGCGAGCAGAAGCGGCCAGTTCAGACGCGGAGGCAGCGCCCGCCTCCAGCGAACACCATGCGGCTGCGGGCTTGCCCGCCTCCAGCGAACACCATGCCGCTGTGGGCTTGCCCGCCTCGAGCGAACACCATGCGGCTGCAGGCTTGCCCGCCTCGAGCGAGCACCATGCGGGCGCATCCTTGCCCGGCGCGTATCGGGCTGCGGCCGCCGGCTCGCCGAATTCCTCGGCGGTCAGGCGCTGCATCTCCAGGAAGGCCGCCTGCAGCGCCTTGGCGTCTTCCTCGCCGCGCAGGCCGAGGTACGGAAAGTGGTGCAGGAAGTAGCCGAAAGTGGTTTCGCAATCGGCTGCGTACTTTCTCGTGTCGAGGATGTGCATGTGCCAGAAGCGGTCGACGTCCTGCTCGGGAGCGAGCGTCAGCTCGGGGTGCTTGGCGTGCAGTATCAGGTAGCGTTTGTAGGCCACCTCCATCTGGTCCGCGTAGCCGGCCGACCAGCCGTAGCCGTCCTCTTTGCGGCAGGCCTTGAACTTGATCGGCGTGAGGTCGATCGCCTCGATGGCGGCGATCGTCTGCTCCAGTGTCTTGCGCTGGGTGGAATGGATCATGAATGCTCCTGTGAAGTTGCGGGAAGGTCCGAGCGAACGTGCCCGGTGACGATTGCTTCAGGAGCTCGGCCGTCAGGCCGCCTCCGATGGAGCAAACTGGTTGCGCAGGTGACGCGCCATGAAATTGCGCACCTCGTCGGCAGGCACGGGCTTGCACAGCCAATAGCCCTGGGCCTCGTCGCAACCGTGGCTGCGCAGGTAATCGAGCTGGGCCGTGGTCTCGATGCCCTCGGCGACCACCTTCATCCGCAGCCCGTGGGCCAGGGTGATGATGCCGTCGATGAGCGCCCGCGCGTCGGCGTCCTGCGACAGGTCGTTGATGAAGGAGCGGTCGATCTTGACCGTCGACAGCGGGAAGTGCTTGAGGTAGGAGAGCGAGGAATAGCCCGTTCCGAAGTCGTCGATCGCGAGGCCGACGCCCATGTCCCGGATCGCCCTGAGCAACTTCGCCGCATGCTCGGGGTTCGCCATCACCGCGCCTTCGGTGATCTCCAGCTCCAGCAGCGACGGCTCCAGGCCCGAGGCTTCCAGGACAGCCTGGATGTCGGCGATGAGCGTGCGGCTTTCGAATTGGCGCGGCGATAGATTGACGCTCATCAACACCTTCGGCAAACCGAATTTCTGCCACGAACGCGAATCGGCGCAAGCCCTCTCCAGCGCCCATTTGCCCAAGGACACGATCAGGCCGAGCTCTTCGGCGATTGGAATGAACTGCACCGGCGGGATCATGCCCAGGATCGGATGGTGCCAGCGCATCAGCGCCTCGACACCGACGATGCGCTGGGTCTGCAGATCCATCTTCGGCTGGTAGTGCATTTCGAGCTCGCCACGCTCCAAGGCATGGCGCAGCGCGCTTTCGAGCATCAGCTGTTCGGTATTCTGCGCATTCATCTTCGCGGCGTAGAACCGGAAGGTGTTGCGGCCTCTTTCCTTGGCCCGGTACATCGCCGTATCGGCGTTCTTCAAGAGCGCTTCGGCGTCTGCGCCGTTGTCCGGATAGATGCTCACGCCGACGCTGGCGCTGACGTGCAGTTCGCGCCCCGCGAGGAAGAAAGGCTCGGCGCAGCAGGCCAGCACTTTTTCGGCGAGCCCCGCGGCATCGTTTGCGCTGGACAGGTTCTCCAGGAGCAGCACGAACTCATCGCCACCGAAACGCGCCACGACATCCGCCTCGCGCAGCAGCGCCGTGAGGCGCTCGCCGCAGATCTTGATCATCTCGTCGCCCACGCCGTGGCCCAGCGTGTCGTTGATGTGCTTGAAGCGATCCAGGTCGACGAATATCACCGCGAACTGCTTTTGATGCCGGTTGCTGCGCTTGATGGCGCGAGCAAGCTCGTGTTGCAGCGCAGCGCGGTTGAACAGCCCGGTCAGTCCGTCGTGGCTGGCCATGAAACGAAGGCTTCTCTCCGCCTGCTTGCGCTGCTTGTACTGGGCGATCTGCAAGGCGATCACACGCAGCGACTCCTGCGTCTGGGCGTCGACGGCGTACGGATTGGAGCCAAGGAGCTCCAGCGCCGTGATCGAATCGGTCACGGCCATCGGCACGACGATGCCGACGGCCAGCCCGGCCTCGCGGGCCATCGCATCGCGCGCGAAATGGCCCGGAGCCGCCAGCACGTCGATCTGCACGATGCCGCCGGTTTTCCAGGCGCGGCCCAGCGAGCCTTCGTCGGCCCGGTATTCGAACGACCGGCTGTCGGAGGCGAATTGCCGCACCGCCGGGGGAATGTGGTCGGCATGCCAGGCGGCGGCACAGCGAACCACGCCGTCCTCGCCAACGCTCCACAACGCGCCGCAGTCCCAGCGCAGGTCGGTGCACAGGGCTTCCAGCGCTTGGGTGATCACCGTCTCGGCCCTGCCATCGCCGGCAAGCAGCCGGGCAATCCTGTATTCGAGCCCCTGGCGCAACGCATCCTTGCGCGGCCGCGTGGCGTCGCGCACGGTGCCGCGCACCATCGTCTTTCCGTCTTCTTCGGCCGACTGCGCGATGACGTGGAGCCAGCGCTCGGTGCCATCGGGCAGGCACAGGTGATGCTCGAATTCGCTGCGTTCCATGGACCGGGAGGCCTGCGCGATCTGCTGTTCGACCGCGGGGCGTTCTGCGGCCGGAACACGCGAGAGCAGCGCGGGCAGTTCCGGCCGCAAGTGGCCGGCCTCGAAGCCCAGGATGCGCCGGGCTTCTTCGGAGCACTGCAGGGCTCCGGTTTCGGGATCGAGGATCCAGCTGCCCAGGCTTGCCAGGTGCTGGGCCTCCTCCAGCTGCCGTTCGCTCGTGCGCAGGTGGCGGGTCATCTCGTTCGCCAGGATCTGGGCTCGGCTGCGTGCGGTGGTCAACGAAAAGACGATGCCGGCAAGCAGCATGCTGGTGGCCAGGCCGCCAAGGACGATGAACCACGGGATCGCCTTGTCGAGCGGGCCGAAGACCTGGTTTTCGTCCTGGCCGACTTCCACGAGCCAGGAGTGGCCGCCCAACTCGAAGCCGAGCATGCGCTCCAGGCTGCGCGCAGGTGCGGCAGCGGGCCTGGCCAGGGCCGCGCTGTCGAACAGCAATTGCCGTTCGCCGAACGAGGCCGTCGTCACGAACCTGGTCTCGACCCGTGTCCCGATCGCTCCCCGGCTCGGCCCGGCATCGATCAGGCGCAACCGGAGCGTCCTCATGGCGTCGGTACCCACCACGTCGCTCAACATCCCTGCGACGCTGAAGCCCGAGCCGACCGAACCGATATAGGCACTGCGCCGCTGTTCGAGCGTATCGAGCGGTTGCCCGGGGCGGTAGACCGGCAGCCGCATCGCCAATCCGATGTCGGACTCGCGGCCCGCAATGCGGACCTTGCGGCCGGACGTGACGAGCCCGCCGGTGTCGCGCCCCTGCTCGAGCGCGTCTCCCCTGTCGGGCATCGCGCCCAGGTCATTGCCGAGCAGCCTCTCGTTGCCGGCCTGCGGTTCGATGTAGATCAGCGGGTAGTACGTGTCCCGCTCACCGGGCGGCTTGATGGCGAAGCTGGAGGCAACGCCGGTGTCGAGGCTGGCATCGCGGCGGACCTGTTCCTCGAAGGCCTGCCTGTCGTTGACCGTGATGCGGGGCGCATAGTTGACGGCCTGGAAACCGGGGTAGGCGCGCGCCAGGTCCAGCCCCGCGACGTAGTCCCTGAAATCGCTTCGCGTCACGGTCTCGGAGGTGTTGAATCGCGCACGCAATCCGATCAGGACGGCAACGTAGTCATCGAAGCGGGCCTCGACCTTGCGCGCCAGATCGAAGGCGGTGGCGTCGAAGCGCGCCTGGGCGCTGCGCCCGATCTCCTGGCGGGCGGAGACGCTGAGGGCGATCGACAGCACCGTGCCAGCCGCGAAAATCACCAGCGGCAAGCGAATCCTGACCCAGATGGACGATGACATCGGATTTGATCCTGTCGTCGGCACAGGCCGGTCGGTTCCGTGTGCAGCAGCGCGGCACGGCAGAGAACGCAACAGGTTGTATCGTCCGCGAAATATATATGGCCGGAGCGAGAACGTCACGCGATTTGTCTCGACAAGGGTGAGAGCACGGGAAAACCATGCTGCGCGCCGCGGCCGCGGGCCGTGTTGAGATGGATCAAACACCCCACGGAGAAACATCTACTTACGCGCCCGGGGTAGCCACCGCGCGGACCAGCGCGCAGCCGCATCGGTGTTGCAGGAAGTCTGCAACCAGGCCGCGGGAACCGGCCCGATTCCGAAGACATCAACATGTAACACTAAGGTTGCAGGACAATCCCGGGCAGCAAAAAACTACAGCCCGAGATCGCCATGACCCTGGACGAACTGTTTACCGACAGCCACTTGCTTCCCACGGTGCCCAAGGTGGTGTTCGATCTCATCGAGCTCCTTCGCAACGAGGACGCCGCGGTTTCCGTGGTGGCACGCAAGATCGAGCTCGACCAGGTGCTGACGGCCCGCGTGCTGCGCATGGCGAATTCGCCGTACTTCGGGCTGCGCCGCAAGATCCTGTCGATCCAGGACGCGATCCAGCTGCTGGGCTTTTCCTCGATCCGCTCCCTGGTGGTGAGCTCCGGCCTCACGGGCACCTTCCGCAAGGTCGAGGGCGTGAACCTGCCGGCCTTCTGGTCGCACAGCCTGCGCGTGGCCGCCGTGGCCCGCTATCTCGCGGGCAAGACGCGCCGTGTGGACCAGAGCCTGGCCTTCACGGTCGGCAGCATGCACGCCATCGGCCACCTGATCATGGCCGGCGCCATGAAGCAGCCGATGGCCGAGCTCAACGCCGCGCACCCCTTCGACCGCATGGGACGGCTCGAGGTCGAACGGCAGAAGTTCGGCTTCCATTACGGCCAGGTCGGCGCGCGGCTGGCCGCCCGCTGGGAATTCGCGCCCGAGTTCGTCTGCGCCCTGTCCTCCTTCGCCAACCCTATGGAGGCCGAGCAGGTCGACCCGCTCGCCAGCGTGCTGCACCTGGCGGTCTGGCGCGTCGCGCTGGAACGCGAAGGGCTGCGCATCGGCGACGCGCAGCATGTCTGGCCGGCCCAGCCGGCGGACGCGATCGGCCTGTCCGAAGACGTGATGCAGGACATGCCGGCACCACGCGAGCTGGCGTCCGACCTGGAATCGATGATCGCCTGATCACCGCGGCGGGCGCCCCGCCCTCGCTCATTCACAGCTAAGTCTTCTGCCTTTCGACTGACACGGGGCAAACCTAGATTCGTTCGCGGCCCCCAGTGCCGACGCAGCGCCGCGCCGCGCTGCGTCATGCCCTTCCACGTCGAAAGAACGAATTGAAAAAAACCATTCCAACCATCAGATCCGGCTTGCTGTACCCCACCCTGAGCGTGCTCGCAGCCTCGCTGCTGGCCGCGTGCGGAGGCGGCGGCCACGGCGCCGGCCCGGCAGCCTTCCTGCCGCCGCCCGCGAACCAGGCCAGCAGCACCACCTTCAGCGGCGTCCTCACGGCCAGCGCCTTCAAGCCCGGCAGCAGCACCGACCCGGTGGTCACGCCGGGCTACTACGCCGGCGCCACCGTCTGCGTGGACAGCAACGGCAACGGCCGCTGCGACACCGGCGAGCCGGCCGCGGTCACCGATGCCGGCGGCAAGTTCAGCCTGCCGCTGTCCGGCGCGTCGGCACTCATCGCCGACATCGGCACCAGTGCGAAGAACACCGCCACCAACACCAGCGTGCCCACGCGCGAAGTGCTGCGCGTCATGCTCGACCAAGTGCAGGAACAGGGCACGGCCGTGGTGGTCAGCCCGCTGTCCTCCGAAGTGGCGCGGCTGGTCGAGGCCAACGGCACGAGCTATGCCGCCGAGAAGCAGAACCTGGCCGCGCGCCTGGGCGTGCCTGTCGGTTCCCTGCTCGGCGACGTCAACGCCGCCAGCGGCGCCGTGCAGGCCGCCTTGCTCAATGAAGCCAATGCGCTGAACAACCGCTTCGCCTACGCCACCACCAAGCTCGACCGCGGCGACAAGTTCCCCGACGCGCTGGCCAACCCCGGCGGCGACCCGCGCCTCGCAGGCATGGCCGGCGTGACCGCGGCCACGGCGAACGTCGCGGACAACCGCAAGCCCATCACCTTCCTGCAATCGCAGCAGGCGGCGTTCAATGTGGAGGGCATTCCGCGCTACGACAACATCTTCATCGTGATGCTCGAGAACAAGGCCACGATGTCGATCCTGAATTCGGCCTATGCGCCCAAGATCAACGGCTACCTGAAGGCCGGCAACCAGCTGGTGAGCTACTACGCCACCGGCAACCCGAGCGAGCCCAACTACACGGCCCTGGGCGGCGCCGACGACTGGGGCATCACGGACGACAGCCAATGGAACTGCGACGCCACCGGCGCCAACGCCGTGCAGGACCTGCCCGTGCCCGACAACACCCAGCCGGGCCTGGCCAAGTCGCCCTTTGCAGCCACCTGCACGCAGGCCGCCGCGGTGAACCACAACATCGTCGGCAGGCCGAACCTGTTCAATGCGATCACCCATGCCGGCCTGACCTGGCGCACCTACAGCGAATCGATGAACCCGGGCCAGGACTTCCGCACCGACAGCGTGGCCGATGCCGCCGTCACCGCCAAGGACAACGTCTACGCGCCGGGCACGCTGGGCGGCAACACCACGGCCATTGGCGACGCCACGCTCACGCTGCCGCTGCCGGGCGGCCTGTACAAGACCAAGCACCACCCCGGCATGGCCTACCAGAACGTGCGCAGCGCGCCCGAATGGAAATACAGCAACCGCACCATGGGCGGCGGCCAGTGGGACGCGGCGCTGAAGAACAGCACCGACTACGCCATTCCTGCCAGCTACGACTACGACCAGCTCGGCACCGACCTGGCCAGCGGCAACGTCGGCAACCTGAACTTCCTGGTGCCGGACCAGTGCGACGACATGCACGGCATCAGCGTGAAGGGCGCAGGCGGCATCGGCACCGCGAGCGACTGCGCCAGCGTGGCCAACAACGTGTCGACCAGCGCCGTTTCGCCGATCATCACGCGCGGCGACGACTACGTCGACTACACGGTCAAGCGCATCCAGGCTTCGCCGCTGTGGCAGAACCCGCAAAAGCGCGTGGCCATCGTGCTGATGTTCGACGAGGGCAGCGCCACCAGCGGCTTCAACTCCTGCTGCGGCTGGAACGTGTCGAACAGCACGGTCGCCAATCCGGTCAAGCAGAACGCGGACGGCAGCTGGTCGGTGGACGCGAGCATCAACAACTACACCAAGGGCAACCGCGGCCACGGCGAGAGCATCTTCGGCATCCTGACCAACCAGGCCGGCGCGCCCAAGGGCGTGTCCGACAGCGATGCCTACAGCCACTTCTCGTTCGTGCGCACGCTGCAGGACATGTTCCAGCTGGCCGACCCGGCGGTCGACGGCACGTACATGAACCGCTCGAAGTACACCGAGGCTTTCATCGCCCAGAACATCGTGAACCTGCCCGAATACGCAGGCAGCGCGGACACGCACTTCGACAGCGTGCGGCCGATCAACCATGCCTTCGTGATTCCGGCGGGCTACACGCAGAAGCAGTCGGGCGACGTGTCGACCACGGCGCAAGTCGGGCCGGACGCCAACCAGCTCAATGTCTGGTCGCTGAAGCAATGAGGCTGCGCCGTTCAGGCCCGAAAGGGCCGGCGGCGGCGGCGCGCACGGGCCGGCTCGCGCTGGCGGCGCTCGGCGCGGGCGCGTTGCTGGTTGCATGCGGCGGCAGCAACAGCAGCGGCGCTGCTTCCGTGCCGCCGGGTGCGGTTGCGGGCGCCGCGGCTGCCGGTGCCGCCCCCGCGGCGCCCGCGCCCTCCAGCACGCTGAGCCTTGCGGCGCAGGTCGGCCAGAAGATGTTCTTCGACAAGAACCTCTCGGGCTCCGGCGCCATGTCGTGCGCGAGCTGCCACGAGCCGGCGCATGCGCACGCGCCGGCCAATGGTCTTTCGGTGCAGCTCGGCGGCCCGCACATGGACCAGGCCGGCCTGCGCGCCGTGCCCTCGCTGCGCTACAAGGACGTGACCCCGCCCTACGCCGACCTGCTGGACAACCCCGACGGCGTCAGCGTGCCGGGCCCTGGCGGCGGGCTGGCCTGGGACGGCCGCGCCGACACGCTGGCCGCCCAGGCCCGCATCCCGCTGCTCGACCCGCTCGAGATGGCCAACGCCAGCAGCGCCGACGTGGTGAAGAAGCTCCAGGCCGCCGACTATGCCCCGCTCATTGCCAAGGCCTTCGGTGCCAAGGCCTTCGACGACAGCGACGCGGCCTTCGCCAATGCGCTGCAGGCCTTGCAGGCCTACCAGCTCGAGGACAAAAGCTTTCATCCGTACAGCAGCAAGTTCGACCTGTACGCGGGCAACAAGATCGGCGGCGCGCTCACGCCCGCCGAAGCGCGCGGCCTCAAGGTGTTCACCAATCCGAACACCGGCAACTGCGCCTCGTGCCACTACCAGGGCGCGGGCCTCGGCGGCAGCTCCGCGCTGTTCACCGACTTCTCCTACGAGGCCATCGGCGTGCCGCGCAACGCCGGCATTCCCGCCAACGGCAACCTGCAGTATTTCGACATGGGCGTGTGCGGCCCGATGCGCACCGACCACGCGCCGGCCGCGCCCAACGCCGCGAACGGCTTCTGCGGCATGTTCAAGGCGCCGACGCTGCGCAACGTGGCAACGCGCACGGCCTTCTTCCACAACGGCGTGATGCATTCGCTGGAACAGGTCGTCCGCTTCTACAACACGCGCGACACGCAGCCCGAGCTCTGGTATCCCACCGTGGGCGGCACGCCGAAGGCGAAGAACGACCCCGGCTTTCCGGCCTACGGCCTCGTCACCACCCAGTACACGGGCGGCAAGGTGCGAAAGTACGACGACCTGCCGGCCGCCTACGCATCGAACATCGACGCGCAACTGCCGATGGACGGCCGCGCCGCGGGCTCGGCGCCCCCCATGTCCGAGCAGGACATGGCCGACCTGATCTGCTTCCTCCACACCCTGAGCGACGCGGACACCCAACCCGCGGCGCCCGCGAAGCCCGGTGCCTGCGCCAATTGATCCCTTCTTTCTCTTCCATGAACAACAACAGAAAAATCTCCACGGCACTGGCTGCGGCTGCGCTCGCCATGCTCGCCGCTTGCGGCCCGCAGCAGCCCCAGGCCAATCTGCAGGACCTGACCGCCGCGATGAACACCTACCTCGCGGCCAAGGGCGACCTGTGCCTGGGCAAGACCCGCTGGCCCATCGACGTGCCGCAGCGCGAAGCCGGCACGCGCGCGCGCAACGCCGTGCAGATGCCGGTGCTGGAGCACCTGGGGCTGGTGAGCGCATCCGCGGCACAGGTCGGGGAAGCCAGGGAAGGCGAGCAGCCCACCCAGGTCACCGTCACGCGCTATGCGCTGACCGACGAAGGAAAGAAATACTTCCACGCGCGCGAGCCGCAGGGCGATTTCTGCGCCGCCCACCTGACGCTCGACAGGATCGTGGGCTGGGAAGCGGCCAAGGACGCGTCCGCCGTCGCCGTCACCTACACCTACAGGATCGATGCCGCACCGTGGACCGGCGATGCCGACGCGCAGAGGGTCTTTCCGATGGTGGACCGCGTGGTGCGCGGGGCCGGCACGATGCAGCTCAAGCAGAACTTCAGGCGCACGCCCACTGGCTGGGCTGCAGAGGGCATCTGACCCGATGGATGCCGTGCTGCGCTTTTCGCCCGCGCTGAGCGACTGGGTGCTGCACAACCTGCGCCAGGGCTGCACGCCCGCGCAGGTGGTGCAGGCCATGCGCACGCAGGACATGCCGCCTGATGCGGCCAAGGCCATCGTCGACGCCTTCGTGTTCGCGCTGCGCACCGCGGGCCCCTTGCCGACCGATTCGGTCACGGTGGCGCCGGCCTACCGCCATGAAGCATCGCGGCTGCCGCCGGGCGCATCGATCCGCACCGCGGACCGCATCGTGCGCGTGGCGGCGCGCGCGGCGCAGCCGGTCCTCGCGGTGCTGAGCGACGTCTTCAGCGCCGAGGAATGCGAGGCGCTGATCGCACTGGCCCGGCCGCGGCTCGCGCCCTCCACCAGCGTCGATCCGCTGACCGGACGCAACCGCTCGGGGGCACAGCGCAGCAGCCTGGGCATGTTCTTCCGGCTGCGCGAAAACGCCTTCATCGCGCGGCTCGACGAACGCCTGTCCGAACTCATGAACCTGCCGGTGGAAAACGGCGAAGGCCTGCAGGTGCTGCACTACCCGGCCGGCGCGCAGAGCCTGCCGCATTTCGATTTCCTGGTGCCGTCGAACGCCGCCAACCAGGCCTCGCTGCAACGCAGCGGCCAGCGCGTGAGCACGCTCGTGGCCTACCTCAACGAGGTGGAAGAAGGCGGCGAAACGGTGTTTCCGGAGACGGGGTGGTCGGTGTCGCCGCAACGCGGCGGCGCGGTGTACTTCGAGTACTGCAACAGCCTCGGCCAGGTGGACCACGCATCGCTGCACGCGGGCGCGCCCGTGCTGCGCGGAGAGAAGTGGGTGGCGACCAAATGGATGCGGCAGCGGCGCTTCGTGGCCGCCGCCCAGGCGCCGCGCCCCTGAGGGCAACGCGCCCCTCGGGGCATTCGGATGCGTATCGGTTTGACTTTTATTTAGATATATCTAAAATAAGTCGAATACACATCGAGAAGGCATCGATCATGCGACATTTCCACTTCGGCCACCACCATCATCACCACTGCCACTCTCCGCGCGGCGAACACGAGGACGGCCTCTCGGGCGGTCGTGGACGCCACGGCGGCGAAGAGCGCATGCACGGCGGAGGCCGCGGCGGACGCGGCGGCGGACGGGTGTTCGGCCATGGCGGCCTGCGCTTCGTGCTGCTGCAGCTCATCGCCGACAAGCCCGCCCATGGCTACGAGCTCATCAAGGCTATCGAAGACCGCCTGGGCGGCAGCTACGCGCCCAGCCCCGGCGTGGTCTACCCCACCCTCACGCTGCTCGAGGAGATGGGCTACCTGAGCGTGGAAACGGCCGACACTGGCGGGCGCAAGCGCTACAGCATCACCGCCAGTGGCCGGGAATTCCTGGCCGCCAACCGCGACACGGCCGACGCCATGATGGCCCGCATGAGCGGCGGCGTCGACGGCGCCGGCCCGCGCGGCGGCCGCCCGCCGCAGGTCACGCGCGCCATCGAGAACCTCAAGCTCGCGATGCGCATGCGCCTCTCGGGCGCCCCCCTCACCGAACAACAAGCCCACGATTTCGCCGCGGTGCTCGACAGCGCCGCTCAACAGCTAGAGCGCATCTGAACTTCTTCTTTTGAAATGACCGACTTCACAACCACTTCTGCTTCCACCACACCCGACCGCACGCCGCACCGCGTGCGCCACGAGCTTCGCTTTCGCCAGCTCACGGTCAAGACCGTGCAGCGCCTGACGCCGCACCTGATCCGCATCACGCTCACGGGCGACGACCTCGCGGGCTTCACGAGCCCGGGCTTCGACGACCACGCCAAGATCTTTTTCCCCGATGCCGTGACCGGCCAGCTCACGCTGCCGACCGTGGGGCCCGACGGCCCGGTGTGGCCCGCGAGCGGCCGGCCCACCATGCGCGACTACACGCCGCGCCGTCACGACGCCAGCGCCAACACGCTCGAGCTCGACTTCGCGCTGCACGACGCCGGCCCCGCCACGCAATGGGCCGAGCAGGCCAAGCCCGGCGATGTGCTCGGCGTGGGCGGCCCGCGCGGCTCGTTCATCGTGCCGACGGCCTTCGACTGGCACCTGCTGATCGGCGACGACACCGCCCTGCCCGCCATCGCGCGGCGCCTGGCCGAGCTGCCGGCCGGTGCCCGGGTGGTGGTGCTGGCCGAGGTCGACAGCGAAGCCGACCAGGTTCCGTTCGAGACGAAGGCGCAGCTCACATTGAAGTGGGTGCACCGCAACGGCGCCGAACCGGGCCTGAGCCCGGTGCTGATCGATGCGCTGCGGGCCATGGCGCTGCCGGCCGGCGACTTCCACGCCTGGGTGGGCTGCGAATCGGCGATTGCGAAGGCCTTGCGCGCGCACCTCGTGGGCGAACGCGGCGCCAACCCCAAGTGGATTCGCGCCTCGGGCTACTGGCGGCGCGGTGCGGTGGCCACGCACGATACGCACGACGAGTAAAGCGCCTTGGTATTGCTCCTTCCCCTCCCGGGGGAAGGTTGGGATGGGGGCGAGCGGCACTTGCAAGTGCCGCCGATGCTTGATACGCCGCCAGCCCCCACCCCTGCCCTCCCCCGGAAGGGGAGGGAGAAAGAAAAGAGTCAGAGCCAGCCCGCGCGCCTGAACCGGTAGTAGAGATAGCTGCAGGTGGCCGCAATCAGCACCAGCGCCACCGGATACCCATAGCGGAATTTCAGCTCCGGCATGTGCTCGAAGTTCATGCCCCAGATGCCCGCGAACGCGGTGCACACCGCAAAGATGCTGGCCCAGGCCGCCAGCCGCTTGGTGACTTCGCTCTCCTCGATCGTGACCATCGAGAGGTTCACCGAAATGGCCGTGCCGATGGTGTCGCGCATGGCGTCGATCGAGCCGTTGATACGCACCAGGTGGTCGGCCACGTCGCGAAAATATTCCTGCGAACTCATGCAGATCTGCGGCACCCGCCCGCCATGCAGCTTGCCCGCGGCCTCGGCCAGCGGCGCCACCGCGCGCTTGAGGATCATGCTGCGCCGCTTCAGGTCGTACAGCTGCTTGATCTTGTCGCGCGCCGCGCCGCCCTGCGTGAAGATCTGCTGCTCGATGGATTCGAGCTCCACCTCGAGCGCATCGATCACCGGAAAGTAGCGGTCGACCACCGCATCCATCAGCGCATACAGCACGAAGCCCGCGCCATTGCGCAGCAGCTCGGGCTCGCGCTCGCAGCGCTCGCGCACGCCCAGGAAGCCCTGCTGGCTGCGGTTGCGCACCGACAGCACGTAGTTCTTGCCGACGAACACGTCGACCTCGCCCACGTTCACGCAGTGCTCGCCCTCGGCAGAGGGCTCGACCAGGTGCATCACGACGAAGAGCGAATCGCCGTATTCCTCGACCTTGGGCCGCTGGTGGCCGTGCTGGGCGTCTTCCACCGCGAGCGGATGCAGGTTGAACTCCTCCTGCATCTGGGCCAGCTCCTGCGGCGTGGCGTCGCTCAGCGCCACCCAGACGAAGCAGCCGGGCCGGGAGATGTACTCGCTGATGTCCTCGACCGGAATGTCGGCGAGCTTGGCGCCGTTCTCGTAGGCCACGCAGTTGATCAGCATCGGTACTCGTCCATGGTCGGTCTGGAAGGAAGCGGGTCAGGCCACCGCATCCGGATTGGAAGCCGCGGCCAGCTGCCCGGTGGCCGCCAGCGCGGCCTCGATGGCCTCGGTCTCGCGCCTGAGCAGGGCGAGCCCCTTTTCGGCAAGCGCGCTGTGGCTTGCCACGTCGGCCCACAGGCTCGCGGCGGCTTCGGCGCATGTCAATGAGGTGAAGCGGATGCGGCCCTTTGCCAAATCGGCGAAGCGTTTCTCGCGCAGCGGGTCCGCCCGGTCCCAGGCGCCGCCGATGAGTACGCGGCGGCCGCGCTTGATGCGGGGTTCGCGCTCGGCAAAGAAAGGCAGCCTGGCGGCCACCCAGCCCGGCAGCCCGGAGTCCAGCGCGGTGTCGAAGGCCGTGGGGGCGGTGTGCGTCTTTGCAAAGCCGCGCAAGGTGCCCAGCTGGTAGAGCACCGGGTCTTTCGCGCCGCCTTCCACCGGCTTGATGATGGACGCGCCATTGCCTGCCCGGCCGTCGGGCCGTTTCGATTTGCGCAGGTCGGCGAGCTGGGCCGGCGGCATGCAGAGGTACAGCGCGGCGAGTTCTGCGGGCACGGTGGCGGTGTCGGGCAGCGCGTCCGCTTCGGGGCCTTTGAATTCATCCGGGTGGACCATGGGCGCCTTGTTTCTTTCGCGCGGGGTTCGCGCCGGCGGATTTTAAAGGCGGGCTGTCCGCCCGGCCGAGCCATTCGCCGTCCCCGATAATCGTCCGAGTGAAAACGACGACCGCGCAACCCTCCCCCTCCACCAGCGACTTCTCCGGGCATACGCCCATGATGGCGCAGTACCTGGGCCTCAAGGCGAACCATCCGGATACCCTGCTGTTCTACCGGATGGGTGATTTCTACGAGCTGTTCTGGGCCGACGCCGAAAAGGCCGCGCGCCTGCTCGACATCACGCTCACCCAGCGCGGCCAGTCGGCCGGCCAGCCCGTGGTGATGTGCGGCGTGCCCTTCCATGCTGTCGACACCTATCTTGCGCGGCTCATCAAGCTGGGCGAATCGGTGGCGATCTGCGAGCAGGTGGGCGAAGTCGGCGCGAGCAAGGGCCCGGTCGAGCGCAAGGTGGTGCGGGTGGTCACGCCCGGCACGCTGACCGATTCGGAACTGCTCAACGACAAGAGCGAATCGCTGCTGCTCGCAGTGCATGCGGGCACGCGCAACTTCTGCGGCCTGGCCTGGCTCAGCGTGACCGGCGCGGAGCTGCGGCTGGCCGAATGCCCGGCCGATGCGCTCGAAGCCTGGATCGCGCGCATCGCGCCGAGCGAGCTGCTCTACAGCGCCGAGGTGACGCCGGCCTTCGAGCAGCGCCTGAAGGCCGCGCGCGCGGCCACGCCCTTCACGCTCTCGATCCGCCCCGCGTGGCAGTTCGACGGCGGCCTGGGCGAGCGCAAGCTCAGCGAGCAGATGGGCAGCAACAGCCTCGCGGCCTGGAACGCCGAATCGCTCGCCAACGCGCATGCCGCCGCGGCCGCGCTGCTGGGCTATGCCGAGCACACGCAGGGCCGCGCGCTGTCGCATGTGCAGCGCCTGTCGGTGGAGCGCGACGGCGACCTGGTCGAGTTGCCGCCCACCACGCGGCGCAACCTCGAACTGGTGCAGACATTGCGCGGCGAAGACTCGCCCACGCTGTTCTCGCTGCTCGACACCTGCATGACGGGCATGGGCAGCCGGCTGCTCAAGCGCTGGCTGCTGTCGCCCCGGCGCGACCGCGGCGAGGCGCAGGCCCGGCTCGAAGCCATTGCCGCGCTCCAGTCCACGGTGCTGGGCGGCACCGCCGCGCCCTGGCGCACCCTGCGCGAACAGCTCAAGAACACCAGCGACGTGGAACGCATCGCGGCGCGCATCGCGCTCAGGCAGGTGCGTCCGCGCGAACTGCTCGCGCTGCGCCTCGCACTCGCGAAGGCCGAGCAGCTGGCCCCGGCGCTTCCGGCGTCCGGCGAACTGCTGGGCCGCATCATCGAACGGCTCGCGCCGCCGCCGGGCTGCGCCGACCTGCTGGCGAGTGCGATCAAGCCCGATCCCTCGGCGCTGGTGCGCGACGGCGGCGTGATCGCCACCGGCCACGACGCCGAGCTCGACGAGCTGCGCGCGATCAGCGAGAACTGCGACGATTTTTTGCTGAAGCTCGAAGTCAGCGAACGCGAGCGCACCGGCATCAGCAACCTGCGGGTGCAGTTCAACCGCGTGCACGGCTTCTACATCGAGGTGACGCAAAGCGCGCTCTCCAAGGTGCCCGACAACTACCGCCGCCGCCAGACGCTGAAGAATGCCGAGCGCTTCATCACGCCCGAACTCAAGGCCTTCGAGGACAAGGCGCTGAGCGCGCAGGACCGGGCCCTCGCCCGCGAGAAGTGGCTCTACGAGCAATTGCTCGACGCGCTGCAGCCCTCGGTGCCGGCGCTCACGCAGCTGGCCGGCGCCATTGCCACGCTCGATGCGCTGTGCGCGCTGGCCGAGCGCTCGCACACGCTGCACTGGCGCGCGCCGAGCTTCGTCTCGCACCCCTGCATCGAGATCCAGCAGGGCCGCCATCCGGTGGTGGAGGCGCGGCTGGCCGAAAAATCGTCGGGCGGCTTCATCGCCAACGACACGCAGCTCGGGCCGCAGCAGCGCATGCAGGTCATCACCGGCCCCAACATGGGCGGTAAGTCAACCTACATGCGGCAGGTGGCGATCATCGTGCTCTTGGCGTCCATCGGCTCGCACGTGCCGGCGGCGGCCTGCCGGCTCGGGCCGATCGATGCCATCCACACCCGCATCGGCGCCGCGGACGACCTGGCCAACGCGCAGTCGACCTTCATGCTCGAGATGACCGAGGCCGCGCAGATCCTGCACAGCGCCACCGCCCAGTCGCTGGTGCTGATGGACGAGATCGGCCGCGGCACCAGCACCTTCGACGGCCTGGCGCTGGCCGCGGGCATCGCGGCCCAGCTGCACGACCGCAGCAAGGCCTTCACTCTCTTTGCCACCCACTACTTCGAGCTGACCGAATTCCCGGCCACGCACCACTGCGCCGTGAACATGCACGTGAGCGCCACCGAGGCGGGCCGCGACATCGTGTTCCTGCACGAAATGCAGCCCGGCCCGGCCAGCAAGAGCTACGGCATCCAGGTGGCGCGGCTCGCCGGCATGCCGGCCGCGGTGGTCAACCACGCGCGGCAGGCGCTCGAGGCGCTGGAGTCGCAGCACGCCCAGACGCGCGCGCAGGTCGACCTGTTCGCCCCGCCCCCGGCGG
This sequence comes from Variovorax paradoxus NBRC 15149, assembly GCF_001591365.1. Classification (GTDB taxonomy): domain Bacteria; phylum Pseudomonadota; class Gammaproteobacteria; order Burkholderiales; family Burkholderiaceae_C; genus Variovorax; species Variovorax paradoxus. Next base: position 265,071 of record NZ_BCUT01000006.1, on the reverse strand, counting down.
CCGAAACGCCGATGGCCAGCGCCGTAGAATCCGCCCTGGCCGCGCTCGATCCCGATGCGATGACGCCACGGGAGGCGCTCGACGCGCTCTATGCCTTACAAAAACTGAACACGCGCGAACGCGGCGCCGCGTAGCGGGCATCCTTCGTGCGAGATGAAAAAATGACTTATTGCGTAGGCATCAAACTCAACGCCGGCCTGGTGTTTCTCTCCGACTCGCGCACCAATGCGGGTGTGGACCACATCAGCACCTTCCGCAAGATGATCGTCTACGAGCAGCCGGGCGACCGCGTCATGGTGCTGCTGTCCTCGGGCAACCTGAGCATCTCGCAGTCGGTGCGCGAAATTTTGCAGATCGAGGAACTGCGCGAAACGCGCGAAGACGGCTCGCAGGGCGACCCCATCACCATCTGGAACGCCAAGAGCATGTTCGATGCCGCGCGCGTGCTCGGCTCGGCCGTGCGCCACGTGTACGACCGCGACGCCGAGGCGCTCAAGCATGCGGGGCTGGACTTCAACGTGTCCTTCATCTTCGGCGGGCAGGTCAAGGGCGAAGGCATGCGCCTGTTCCTGGTCTATGCGGCCGGCAACTTCATCGAGGCCACCACCGAGACGCCCTACTTCCAGGTGGGCGAGTCGAAGTACGGCAAGCCGGTGCTCGACCGCGTGCTCACGCCCGAGACCCCGCTGGACGAAGCCGCCAAATGCGCGCTGGTGTCGATGGACTCGACCATGAAGTCGAACCTCTCGGTGGGCCTGCCGCTCGACCTGGTGGTGTACGAGGCCAACAAGCTCGAGACCGACCGCGTGATCTGCATCGACGCCGACAACCCCTACTACCGCATGATGCACAACAGCTGGGGCCAGAAGCTGCGCGAGGTGTTCGACAGCATCGAGGACCCGGTGTGGGACGACTCCGCCACCGAGCATCCGCTGAAGATGCCGGCCACGCGGCACAGCCCGCTGCGCAAGATCTCGACGCCCGACGAAAAGCTGATCTGAAGCCGACCGCGGCCATGCCGATGCCTCCCGTCGTGTTCTCGCACGGCAACAGCTTTCCCGCGAGCACCTACCGCGTCGTCCTGGACAGCCTGCGCAGCCGCGGCTTCGAGGTCGATGCCATCGAGAAATTCGGGCACGACCCGAAGTACCCCGTCACCGACAACTGGCCGCACCTGGTGCAACAGCTGGCCGACTTCGCGCAGCGGCATGCCGACCGCGCCGGCGGCCCGGTGTTCCTGGTCGGCCATTCGCTGGGCGGAATCCTGAGCCTGATGTGCGCGGCGCTGCATCCGGCGCTCGCTTGCGGCGTGGTGCTGCTCGACTCGCCGGTCCTCAGCGGCTGGCGCGCGAACACGCTCAACGTGGTCAAGCGCACGCCGCTCATGAAGAGCATTTCGCCCGGTGCCATCAGCCGCAAGCGCAGGAACAGCTGGGCGCACCGCGAAGCGGTGTTCGAGCACTTCCGCAGCAAGAAGGCCTTTGCCAGGTGGGACGAGCAGGTGCTGCACGACTACATCGACCACGGCACCTTCGCGAGCGAAGACATGAGAGAGCTGAGTTTCGACCGCGACGTGGAAACGGCCATCTACGACACCCTGCCCCACAACCTGGGCGCGCTGCTGCGCCGCCATCCGCTCAAGTGCAAGGCGGCCTTCATCGGCGGGCGCCAGTCCGCCGAGATGAAGCAGGTGGGCATGGCCATGACCCAGAAGGTCACCCGGGGACGCATCGCCATGCTCGACGGCACGCACCTGTTTCCCATGGAAAAGCCGCTGGCCACCGCGGCGGCGGTGGAAGCGGCGCTGCGCAACCTGATGGGCTGATCGCACGGAAACATATGTCCAATTCCAGGCCGGAAGCCGTCGAAGGCGTTTCCTTGAGCCCTTCGCTGGTGGTCGAAGACGATCCCGCGATGCGCGAGCGCCTGGGCCATGTGCTGGCCACGCTCGGCCACGGCGCGCCGCAGATCGCCTGGGCCGACAGCATTGCCGCGGCCAAGGAACTGCTCGATGCGCAGAGCTTCGGCATCGCGCTGGTCGACATCGGACTGCCGGACGGCAGCGGGGTCGAACTGATCGGCTGGATGCAGGCGCAGCATCCCAAGGTGCCCGCGGTGGTGATCTCGGCCTTCCGGACCGAGGACGTCATCTTCGCGGCGCTGCGGGCCGGCGCCATCGGCTACCTGCTGAAGGACCGCGACGATCTCGAACTGGGCATTGCGCTTCGCAGCATCGAGCAGGGGGGCTCGCCGATCGATCCGGCCATTGCGCGCCATATCCTGGGCTGGCTTGCGGCGCAGCTGCCTTCGCCGCCCGCCGTGCCGGCGGCCGATGCACCCGCTGCGCTGCCCGTCGCGCTGACGCCGCGGGAGCGCCGGATCCTCGAACTCGTGGCGCAGGGGCTGAGCAACCGCGACATGGCCGAATCGCTGTCGATCTCCCGGCTGACCGTGGAATGCCACACCAAGAACATCTACCGCAAGCTCGCCGTCAGCTCACGCACCGAGGCCGTCTACCAGGCCCGCAGGCACGGCTTGCTGGACTGAGGGCACGCGTTCTTCCCTGCGCGCCTCACCACGAATAGCCGGCCTGCACGCGGGCGGCAATGCGGTTGCTGCTGCCGCTGCTGGTGGCGGTGGAAACCCCCAGCCCCAGGTTCAGGTTGTCGTTGACTTGGTAGCCGAAGGCAAAGCCGATGGCCGCTGCGCCGGCGTAGTTGCCGACCGCCGCACCCATCCATTTCTTGCCCGCCGACAGGGCCGGCATCGACGGCATGGCCAGTGCCGACGCCACGCCCTGCGCGGCAAAGGCGTTCGCCTGGCTGGTCGCGCTGCTCACCGCCTGCTGCAACTGGTTGACGTTGACGGCATCCGTGCCCAGCACGCCGGGGGCGACATTCGCAATGCCGCGCAACTGCCCGGTGGCCGCATTGCCCACCGACACGGTGTTGTCGCGGTCCGCCACCGACCCCTGGCCCAGCGCCACCGCATTGCTGCCCGAGGCCAGCGTGTTGGCGCCCAGCGCGACCGCGTTGTTGCCGGTGGCCACCGCGTTGTTGCCCACGGCCGTGGTGGGATCGGCCAGCGCCCTGGCGCCGGCGCCGATGGCCACCGAGCCGGCGTGGCGGGCCTCGGCGCCGCTGCCCAGCGCGGTGGTGCCCTCGCCGTCGGCAATGGCGTTGGTGCCCATGGCCGTGGCACCCGCGCCGGTGGCCTTGCTGCCTGTGCCGCAGGTCACGCTGCCCCCGCTGAAGCTGCACAGGCCGTTGGCAAGGGCCTGGTTCATGACGCTCTGCAGGGCAGTCACCTGCTGCATCGTGAAGCTGTTGGAGGCCGTGACGGCGCCTTGCTCCGCCTGCTGGACCTGCCCGACGTTGGCGGCATCCGTTGCGGCGGTGCCGGCGCGCACGTTGTTGAGCGTGGTTCCCGCGCCGTCGTTGGCATTCAGGCTGACGCTCGTACCGCCCGGGCCGTACTGGACCGAGTTGTTGGCCACGCCCAGGGCGGTGTTCGCCGTGCCCTGGGCGGCAGCCGCCGCGGTCTGGGCACCGTTGGCCGTGGCCTGAGCAGTGGCCGCATTCGCGAGCGCAGTGTTTGCCGTGCCCTGGGCGGCAACGGCCGTGGTCTGCGCGGTGCCTGCGTTGGCGAGCGCGGTATTTGCTGTGCCCTGCGCAGTAGCCGCCGCGGTCTGGGCGCCGTTGGCTGTGGTCTGCGCAGTGGCCGCATTCGCGAGCGCAGTATTTGCCGTGCCCTGAGCGGCAACGGCCGTGGTCTGCGCGGTGCCTGCGTTGGCAAGGGCAGTGCTTGCGGTGCCCTGGGCGGCAGCCGCAGCCGTTTGAGCGCCATTGGCCGTGGTCTGTGCAGTTGCCGCATTCGCGAGCGCAGTATTTGCCGTGCCTTGAGCGCCAACGGCCGTGGTCTGTGCGGTATTCGCCGTGTCTTGGGCTCGCGTCGCATCAAGTTCAGCAATCATCGCCCGGCCCATTGCGCCGTCGGCAATTGCAAGTGCGGTATTCGCCGTGTCTTGGGCTCGCGTCGCATCAAGTTCAGCAATCATCGCCCGGCCCATTGCGCCGTTCGCAGTTGCTCGAGCCACTTCTGCAGCACTCTGCACGGCGTACAGCTGGCTGCCGTTGACGGCGTCGGTGCTCGTGGATGCCACCGATCCAGCGCTGACGTTGACCAGGCCGCGCGTCTGGCCGGCAGACCCGAAGGACACCGTATTGGCCGCCGTGGCGACGGAATTCGCGCCGATGGCCACGCTGCCGCTCGCGCCGCTTTCGACCCGACTGCCCGAGCCGATCGCCACACCGCCTGTCGCAAGCGCCGCCGCGCCCGAAGCGCCACCGTTCGCGCCGCCGATCGCCGTGCTGCCATTGCCGGACGCCACTGCGCCCTGGCTGGTGCCAGAGGCGCTCCCGATGGCGACCGCCGAGTTGCCCGTGGCCTGCGCGCCGCTGCCGCCGGCGCGGCCGGGGAAGCCGCAGCAACCGTCAACGCCAGCGCCGCCAGCGCCGACGGCAATGGCGCCGGAAGACGTGGCCTGGGCGCCGCTTCCCCCTGCCCCGCCCGTGCCGCCCGCCCTACCTTGCCCCGCGGTTCCGCCGCCCCCGATGGCCGTCGAACCATTCGCGGTCGCACTGGCGCCAACGCCGCCCGTTCCACCTGTTCCGCCAGCAGTTCCGTTGCTGCCATCGCCACCCGCGCCGATCGCAGTGGAACCGTCTCCTGAGACCGTAGCCGCACCGCCGCCGGCGCTCGACGACCAGCCGGGTTGGGCGGGGCCTGCGTTGCCCGCGCCACCGGCCGCATAGCCGGCGGCATGTGCGCTTCCCGCGAAAGACAAGGCAATCGCCAGCAGCTGCGCGTGGATCCGGATGGACATGGACTTCTCCCCTTGTGAACAACCAAGACAAAACATGGCAAAGTGTGTCTTTTCGTTTTCATCGAGGCCATCCCCGAGAACTGGTAAATGAAGGATCTGGATCGGATGAGGAGCCGGCAGCCCGCATCGCCCGCACAGGCATTGCTTGCCGCGTTGATGGGCGCCCTTCTTTTCTTCCTCCTTGTTTCCATCCCTGCGACGACGCTCGCGCAGCAGCCCCCTCCTCCCGAGTTCCATGTCGAGGCAGTGCGCGGCACGGGCTGGAACGAGACCAGCCCGCCGACCGGCGGATGGACGCGCGTCACGCTGCCCGACAGCTGGGCCGAACGCTGGCCCGGCTTCGACGGCGTGGTCTGGTACCGGCTGACCTGGGACCAGCCCGCGCAGACCAATGAAACGGGCCTGCTGATGCACTACCTCAACATGGCCGGCGAGGTTTCGCTCAACGGCACGCCGATCTGGCGCGACCAGAGCCTGGTCGAGCCGCTGACCCGCGCCTGGAACAGCCCGCGCTACTGGCTGCTGGCGCCGCCGCTGCTGAAGCCGGGCGCCACCAACATGCTGACGGTCCGCGTCTCGGGCCTGTCTGCCTACCAGGCCGGCCTGGGCCCGGTCAGTTTCGGCAGGCCCGCCGCCGTGCAGGCGACCTACGAGCGGGAGCGGTTCGTGCGCCGCGACCTGCAGGTGCTGGGCCTCGCGGTCAGCGCGGCGGTCTCAGGGTTCTTCGCCGCGCTGTGGCTGCTGCGGCGGCGCGAGGCGGCCTACGGATGGTTCGCGCTGATGTCGGTGCTGTGGCTGCTGTTCGGCTACAACCAGATCGCCACCAGTCCCTGGCCGTTTGCCTCCAACCACGGGTGGCAGGCGCTCAACACTTCGCTGCTTCTGGTTTTCGGCGTGTCCTACATCGTCTTTGCGCTGCGCTTCTGCGCATCGCGCATGCCGCGCCTTGAAGCGGCGGCACTGGCGGTCGCGCTGGCCGGCGTGCTCGACCTGTGGCTGACGAGCGGCCTGGACCTGCCGGTTCACCGCGCCATCTGGACGCTGGTGGGCGGCCTCACGGTCATTGCGGTGAACAGCGCATCGATCGTGCACGCCCTGCGGCACCGCGCGAGCCCGATGCGTTCGCTCGCGCCCTTCATGGCCGTGTCGGCGGCAACGGCAATGCACGACCTGCTGGTGTTCATGCAGGTGATCCACAGCAACACCTACTACACGACCATGTCGTCGTATGTGCTGCTGCTGGGCATGGCGCTGACGCAGGCCGGGCGCTTCGTGAGCAGCCTGAAGCGCATCGAGAACTTCAACACCGAGCTCATCGAAGAGGTGAACACCGCCAAGGCCGAACTGGGCGTCACGCTGGCGCAGCAGCATGCGCTCGAGCTGGCGCATGCGCGCATCGGCGAGCGGGTGAACCTCGCGAGCGACCTGCACGACGGGCTGGGCGGCATGCTGGTCGGCAGCATCGCAACGCTCGAACGCAAACCCGAGAAACTCTCCGCGCCCGAACTGCTCGCCATGCTCAAGCGCTTGCGCGACGACCTGCGGCTGATCATCGAGGCCACCGGCCAGCACGATGGCACGCGGGCCTTCGGCGAACTGCTCGTGCCCCTGCGGCACCGCACCTCGCAGCTGCTCGACGCCAACGGCATCGACTGCCGCTGGCAGGTATCGAACATCGAGACGCTCGAGCTGCCGCCGTCGCAGAGCCTGGATCTGCTGCGCTTCCTGCAGGAGGCGTTGACCAACGTGCTCAAGCACAGCGCAAGCCGCCGCGTCGACGTGGCGGTGACGCGCACCGGCGCCGAACTGCAGCTCAGCGTGCGCGACGACGGCCGCGGCTTCGTGGTGGACGGCGCCGACAAGGGCGCCGGCGCGGGCTTGCGCAGCCTGCGCACGCGCGCACGCCGCCTGGGGGCCGAATTGCAGCTGCAGTCGCGCCCCGGCCAGACGCAGCTGGCGCTGCGCATGCCGCTGGCAGCGGCGTCCTGAGGGGCCTGCGCACTCCCGTCCCGGCCCGTGCCGGAGCGGGTTGCGCCACCCGGTCCGGCCCCTCTGTGCAAGGCCCTGTTCAGGGCATGGGCAAACCGGGGGACATAAATGTCAATTCCGGCAACATTCGCGCAAAATAAGTCAAAACGTCCCAGTTTCTCGGCCACAGTCTCAGAATGCCGCCCAAATGTTCTCCTCGGAAGCCGCCGAAACCGTTTCGCTGAGCTCGGTGCTCGTGGTCGAAAACGACACGGCAATGCAGGAACGCCTGCGTTACATCCTGCCCACGCTCGGCTGCGACGAGCCGCAGATCACCTGGGCCGACGATGCCGAGATGGCCATGCAGCTGCTGGAAAAGCCGAGCTTCGGCGTGATGCTGGTGGACATCGGCCTGCCTGGCGACGACGCGGTCGAGCTCGTCGAATGGCTGCAGGCCCACCATCCGCAAACGCCCGCCGTGGCCATTTCCGCCTCCCGCAGCGAAGAAACCATTTTTTCCGCACTCCGCGCCGGCGCGGTGGCCTATCTCCTGAAGGAGCGCGACGACCTCGAGCTGAGCATCGGCCTGCGCAGCATCGAGCAGGGCGGCGCCACCATCGATCCGGCCATTGCGCGGCGCGTGCTGGCCTGGCATGCGGGGCACGCGGCCGATCCGGGGTCGATGCCCGAAGCGGCGCTGACGCCGCAGGAGCGCAAGACGCTCGAACTGGTGGTGCAGGGGCTCGAGCACCGCGACGTCGCCCAGGCGCTGGCGATGCCCCGGCTGGCGGTGGAATGCCGCATCAAGGGCATCTACAGAAAGCTGGCGCTTGGCTCGCGCGCCGAGACGGCGCACATGGGCGGCGGGCACGCCCTGGCGCGCTGACCAGCCCTAGAGCTCGAGCACCAGCCGGCCTTCGCAGGCGCGCGAGCAGCAGGCCATCATCTTGTTGTGGGCCTCGCGTTCCGGGCGGGTCAGCACCACGTCGCGGTGATCGACCTTGCCGGACAGCACCCGCACTTCGCAGGAGCCGCACAGCCCCTCCTCGCAGTCGCTCTGCACGTCGACGTTGGCGGCGCGCAGCGCCGACAGCAGGGTCTGGCCGGGCGGCACGTTGACCACCAGGCCCGAATCCTTCAGCTCGACCTCGAAGGCCTGCTCCTTCGACGGATCGAGGGTGGCGAGCGTCGACTCGAAATGCTCGACGCGCAAGGCACCCTCGGGCCAGGCGGCGCAGCAGTCTTCGAGCGCCTCGAGCATGCGCAGCGGTCCGCAGGCATAGACCTGCGCACCGGCCACCGGCTCGGCAAGCAGCGCGCGCAGGTCGCAGCGCCGCCCCTCGTCGCTCGCATGGACCTGCAGCCGCTCGCCGTGCAGCGCCGCGAGCTCGTCCAGGAAGGCCATGCGCGCGCGGTTGCGGCCGCTGTAGTGCAGCTCGTAGTCCATGCCGAGCGCCTTCGCGCGGCGCGCCATCGCGCTGACGGGCGTGATGCCGATGCCGCCCGCGATGAAGATCGCCTTCGCCAGCGACTCGTCGAGCCGGAAGTGATTGCGCGGCCCGCGAATGCGCAGCCGGTCGCCCGCCTTCACCTGCGCATGCACCCAGGCCGAGCCGCCGCGGCCCTCGGGCTCATGCAGCACCGCGATCTCGAGCACGCCGGCTTCGCCCGGATCGCCGCACAGCGAATACTGGCGCGACCGCTCGGGCGAGCCGCATTCCACGTCGATGTGCGAACCCGCGGTCCAGCGCGGCAGCGGCTTGCCATCGGGCGACACCAGGCGCAGCTTCACGATGCCCTCGGCCACCGGCGTCACGCGCTCCACCACCACCGGCCGCGTGATCGCGTGCCGCGAGGGCTCGCCGATGCGCACCGGCACCTGCACCGCGCGCAGCGCGGGGTTCCTGCGCTCCGGATTGGCCGCAGGGTCCCACTCGACCCACAGGTGCTCGGGCCCGCGGAACGAGGTGTTCGGCACGTAGCTGAAGCGCTGCTCCGAGAGCCGCATGTGCGGCAGCCGCCGCGTGAATTCCTCCAGGAAGATCTGCATCTCCATGCGCGCGAGGTTCTTGCCCATGCACTGGTGCGAGCCGTAGCCGAAGGTCAGGTGGTCGCTGGCGTTGTCGCGGCGGATGTCGAACAGGTCGGCATCGGAAAAATGCGCCTCGTCATGGTTGGCCGACGAGGTGACGATCAGGAGCCGCGAGCCGGCCGGCAGGTCGACGCCGCCCACCTGCGTGTCCCGCGTGACGAGGCGCCGCCACGCGGCCACCGAGCCGTTGTGGCGCACGCACTCTTCCACCGCGTTGGGAATGAGGCCCGGGTCTTCGCACAGCTCCTGCCAGACCTGCGGATGCTGCAGCAGCAGCTTGACTGCATTGGCGGTGGCGTTGGCGGTGGTCTCGTGCGCGGCCACGATGCCGGCCATCATCATCGAGTGCAGGTACGAATCGGTCACCACCTCGGGGTGCAGCTTCTGCTTGCGGATGCCGTACTGCATCCAGCCGGGCGCGTCGGGGTCCTGCCGCATTTTCTCGAGCACCTTGCCGGCGTACTGCCAGAAGTTGCCGACCGCATGCGCCACGGCCACCTGCTCCTCGGGCTTGGGCCGGCCCCAGGTGTTGACGGTGTGCGCAATCGAATACTTGCGAAGCGTGTCCATGTCTTCCTCGGGCACGCCAAGGAAGTGCAGCGCCACGGTCAGCGGAATTTCCCACAGCATCTGGTCGACGAGGTCGGCACGGCCGTCGTCGATGAAGCGGTCGACATAGCTGCGCGCCAGCTCGCGCACCATCGGCTCATGGTGCCTGAGCGCCTCGGGCGTGAACGGGTCCATCAGCGCGCGGCGGCGCGGCATGTGGGCGGGCTCGTCCTCGTTCACCAGCGTGCGGTTCAGCGCGAAGCCGTAGGAGGCGAGCACGGCGTTGGCCTCGTCGCCGGTGGGCGTGATCTTCTCGAGTGCGTTGGAGGGGCTGAAGGTGATGTTGTCGCGGAACACCGCCTTGATGTCGTCGTAGCGCGTGATCACCCAGTAGCCGAGCTTGGGGCTGAAGAAGATCGGCTCCTTCTCGCGCGCCCAGCGCACGTACTCGGGCGGGTCCTGCTGGTAGCCGTCCTCGAAGGGGTCGAACTCGGCGGCGCGCGCGCTCACGGGGCAGCCGGTGGGCGTGCGCTCGGAAGACAGCGGCCCGTGCGCGACGGGGCAGCCGGAAGTGCGCGAAGGCATGGCGGTATCGGACATGGCAGCAGACTCAGTCCAGCGTGATCTTCAAATCGCGGATCAGCTTGTGCCAGCGCACGGTCTCGGCCTTCAGCAGCGCGGTGTACTGCGCGGGCGTGTTGCCGACCGGCTCGACGCCGAAGTCGACCATGCGCTTGTTCACCGAGGGCTCATGGATGGCCGCCACCAGCTGGCGGTTGAGCGTGTTCACCACCTCCGGCGGCGTGGCCGAGGGCACCACCACGCCGACCAGCGCGGCGGCCTCGACGTTCTTGTAGCCGAGCTCGGCGAAGGTGGGCACGTCGGGCAGCTGCGGCAGGCGCGTCGGGTTGGCGACCGCCAGCGCGCGGACCTTGCCACCCTTGATGAAGCCGGCGCCGGCCGCCAGGTCGACCATCATGGCCGGTAGCTGCCCGCCCACCACGTCGGCCAGCGCCGGCGCCGCACCGCGGTACGGCACATGGACCATGAAAAGGCCCGCCTCCACCTTGAGCAGTTCCATTGCCAGGTGGTGCGGGCTGCCCGCGCCGGCCGAGGCGTAGCTCACATCGCCCGGCTTGGCCTTGGCCCTGGCGATGAAATCCTTGGCCGTGGCAATTCCGGAGTTGGCGCCGACCACCAGGATCATCGGGAACTTGCCCATCAGCGTGACGGGCGCCAGGTCCTTGGTCGGGCTGTACGAGAGCGACTTGTAGAGCGCCGGATTGAACACCAGCGTGCCGTTGTCGGCCGACAGCACCGTGTAGCCGTCGGCCGGCGCGCGCGCTGTCTCGGCCGCGGCCAGCGCGGTGTTGCCGCCGGGCTTGTTGTCCACCAGCACCGGCTGTCCCACCTGGGTGGAGAGCGTCTGCGCCACCGTGCGCGCGAGAAAGTCGGAGCCGCCGCCGGCCGCGTACGGAACGAGCCAGCGGATCGGCTTGGCGGGAAAGGCCTGGGCGCCGGCACTTGTTGCCACGGCAGCAAGGGAAAGAACGGCAAGGCACCGAGCGAGGCGGTTTTTCATGGATGTCTCCGGCATGATTGTGTATTGCGTAATTATCATACGCATTGCGTAATTTTGATTCAAGGGACAACCCTGAACCCGAGCGGCCGCTCGGCGCCCGGTCCCAGCACCTAACATGCAGCCCACATGACCCAAGCTCCGGAGCTCCCCCCTCTCTCCCCCGCGACCCGCGAACGCCGCCAGCGCGTGCAATCGGCCGAAACCGGCATGGCGGTGCTCAAGGGGCTGGCCCACCTGGGCGGCCGCAGCAGCCTCACGGCCCTGTCGGCCCACGTCGGCGAAAGCCCGGCCAAGGTGCACCGCTACCTCGCCAGCCTGATGGAGGAAGGGCTGGTGCTGCAGGACGCCGTCTCGCAGCACTACTACCTGGGCACGGAAGCCATCCAGATCGGCCTGGCCGCCATGCGCCAGGCGGACCCGATCCGCGCGGCCGAGCCCTGCCTCGTGCGGCTGCGCGAATCGCTGGAAGTGACCTGCTTCGTCGCGGTCATGGGCAACAAGGGGCCGACCATCGTGCGCTTCGAGGAGCCGGGCCTGCCGGTCACGGTGAACGTGCGCGCCGGCTCGGTGATGTCGATGCTCTGGTCGGCCACCGGACGCGCGTTCCTGGGCCTGCTCGACGAGTCGCGGGTGCTGGCGCTGGCCGAGCAGGAACTGGCCGATTCACCGGAAGACATGCGGGCCACGCTGGACGCGAAGGACCCCATCGGCCAGCTGCGGCGCGAGGTGCAACTGGCCCGCTGCGCGAGCGTGAAGGACACCTACCTGCGCGGCATCAGCGCCGTGGCGGCGCCGGTCTACGACTATGCGGGCCGGGTGTGCGCGGTGCTGACCGCGCTGGGCGCCACAGGCGGCTTCGACCCGGCCATCGACGGCCCGATCGCCACCGCGGTGCGGCAGGAAGCCCGTGCCGCGAGCGCCATCCTGGGGCACGGGAACGGCGCCTGAGCGCCGGGCCGGCTGCTGCGCTTATTCCGCCCAGACCACCGTGCCGGTCCACGCCGTGGCCAGCACCACGATGCCGAAGGCGATGCGATACCAGGCAAAGGGAATGAAGTCGTGCGTGCTGATGTACTTGAGCAGCCAGCGCACGCAGAGCCAGGCGCTGATGAAGGAGAACACCAGCCCCACGGAGAACAGCGGAATGTCGGCCACCGACAGCAGCGCGCGCTCCTTGTAGAGGCTGTAGGCGCCGGCGCCGATCAGCGTCGGAATGGCCAGGAAGAACGAAAAGTCGGTGGCCGCCTGGCGCGACAGGCCGAGCAGCATGCCGCCGATGATGGTCGAGCCGCTGCGGCTGGTGCCCGGGATCATCGCGAAGCACTGCACCAGGCCGACCTTGAGGGCGTCCCACATCGTCATGTCGTCGACATGCTCGATGCGCACCGAGCCCGGTGGCCGCTTCTCGGCCCACAGGATGATGAAGCCGCCGATGATGAAGGTGCTGGCCACCACCACGGGAATGAAGAGGTGCGCCTTGATCATCTTGCCGAACAGCAGGCCCAGCACCACGGCGGGCAGAAATCCGATGACCACGTTGAGCGCGAGGCGCCGCGCCTTGGCCTGCCGCGGCAGCGCCACCACGGTGGAGTGGATCTTCTGCCAGTACACCAGGATCACCGCGAAGATCGCACCGGTCTGGATGGCAATGTCGAACACCTTGGCCTTGTCGTCGTCGAAACCGAGCAGCGAGCCCGCAAGAATCAGATGCCCTGTCGACGAGATCGGAAGAAATTCGGTCAACCCCTCGACGATGCCCATGACGGCGGCCTTCACCAGCAAAACGATGTCCACGCTTACTCCTTTAAAGAGCAGCAATTATGGCGAGGCATCGAGTCAGGCCAGGTTCAGCTGGCCCCTGGCATCTGCGGGCTTTATCGAAGAGCCTGATCCGTGCGCAGCCGCAGGGCCCGCACCGCGCTGTCGACGGTGGTGAGCACCGGCAGGCCGCTGGCCGCTTCGCAGGCGGCACGCGCGCGCGCCATGCTGAACTGCGCAAGCGCAATGCGCGTGCAGCCGCGCTCGCGCAGCGCCGCCGCCTGGGCGGCAATCAACGCATCGTGCCGCTGCGCGTCGCCGGCGTTCAGCGCGTCGAGCGCGCCTTCGGCCAGCATGGGCTCGAGCGCGATGCCCGGCGGAAACTCCGGCGGCATCGACACCAGCGTGGCCGCGAAGGTGGCGATGAGGCCGAGCTTGCCCTGCCCTTGCGCGGCCTCGGCCACCATCGCCTCGTTGGGCTTGAGCACCGGAATGCCCGCATGCCGCTGCGCCACGGCCTCGATGCAGGGCCCGAAGGCCGAGCAGGTGAAGAGGATGCCCTCGGCGCCCGTGTCGACCGCGTACTGCGCGAGCCGTTGAAAGCGCTCGTGCATCGCCGCGTCGAGCCCTTTGCCGCCGCGCGCCAGGTCGGCCGAGAGGCTGTCGTCCAGCAGGTTCATGCGCACGGCCTCGGGCCAGTCGCGCTCGAAGGCGGCGTTGACGGGCGCAACCGAGTGCGAGAGCGCGTGGATCAGTGCGATGCGGGTCATGCGGGAACGATGGTCAGATGCCCTTGGACGACGGGTTGGCAAAGGCCTCCTTCGTCTCGGCGTTGAGCGGATAGTTGATGTTGATGCCCTTGGGCGGAATCGGCGACATGAACCACTTGTTGTAGAGCTTCTCCATCTCGCCCGACTTCATCATGCCCGACACCACGCGGTCCACCAGCGCCTTGAAGGCCGGATCGTCCTTGCGGAACATCAGCGACTGGTTCTCGGTGCGCAGGCTCTCGCCCGTGATGATGAAGTCCTTCGGATTGCGCGCATTCGCGATCTGGCCGGCCAGCAGGATGTCGTCGAGCACGAAGGCCTGCGCACGGCCGCTCTCCACCAGCAGGAAGGAGTCGCTGTGGTCCTTGCCGCCCAGGTTGTTCACCTCGAGGTTGCGGCCCTTGTCGGCCTCGCGCAGCAGGCGGAACGAGGTGGTGCCCGTGGTGGTGGCCACCGTCTTGCCCTGCAAATCGGCAATGCTCCTGATGCCCGAATCGGCCTTCACCAGCATGCGCACGTTGTAGCGGAAGATGTCGGGCGAGAACGCCACCTGCTTCTGGCGCTCGACCAGGTTGGTGGTGGAGCCGCACTCGATGTCCACCGTGCCGTTCTGCACCAGCGGAATGCGGTTGGCCGAGGTCACGGCCTGGTACTTGATCTCGATGGCCGGCAGCTTGAGCTCGGTCTTCACCGCCTCGACGATGCGGTTGCAGATCTCGATGCTGTAGCCCACCGGCTTCAGGTTGCCGTCGAGGTACGAGAAGCCGAACGACGACTCGCGGTAGCCGAAGGTGATGGCGCCGCTCGCCTTGATCTTGGCGAGCGTGTCGTTCTCCTGGGCCTGCGCGGCCACGTGCGGCAACAGGGCGGCAAAGGCCACCGCGAGAGCGGCAGCACCGAAAGGAATCGGCAGACGAAGCTTGGGCATGGAAGCGCTCCTCGGAACGGCGGTTGAAGAAAACGGGCGAAAGAAAATCGGCAGCGAAGCAGTCAGCGCGCGGCGGCGCGCGTCACCGCATCGATCGAGGCCGCGAGGCGGGCCGCGATCTCCTGCAGCTGCTGCCGCGTGGCAATGAAGGGCGGCGCGAGCAGCACGTGGTCGCCCTGCCGGCCGTCGACCGTGCCGCCGAAGGGGTAGCACAGCAGGCCGCGCGACATCGCGTCCTTCTTGATGAGCGCGTGGAGCTTCAGCGCCGGATCGAACGGCGCCTTGCTCGCGCGGTCGGCCACCAGCTCGATACCCCAGAAGAAGCCGCGGCCGCGGATGTCGCCCACATGGGCGTGGCCGCCGAGCGCCTCGGCCAGCATCGCGCCGAAGACCGCACCGTCTTCGCGCACCTTGGCGACCAGGCCGTCGCGCCGGATCACCTGCTGCACCGCGAGCGCCGCCGCGCAGGCCATCGGATGGCCGAGGTAGGTGTGGCCATGCTGGAAGAAGCCGCTGCCACTGGACATGGCCTCGACGATCCTGCGCTGCGCCAGCACCGCGCCGATCGGCTGGTAGCCGCCGCCCAGGCCCTTGGCAATGGTGACCAGGTCGGGCACCACGCCCTCCTGCTCGCAGGCGTGCAGCGTGCCGGTGCGGCCCATGCCGCACATCACCTCGTCGAGGATCAGCAGCACGCCGTACTTGTCGCACACCGCGCGCACCGCCTTGAAGTAGCCCGGCACGGGCGTGAGCACGCCGGCCGTCGCGCCGCCCACCGTTTCCGCCACGAAGGCGATCACGCGGTCGGCACCCTGCGCGAGGATGGCCGCTTCGAGCTCGGCCGCCAGGCGCAGGCCGTACTGCTCGGCGCTTTCATCGGCGCGCTGCTCGCGGTACGGATAGCACGGCGCCACATGGGTGGCCGGCACCAGGATGGGCGCGAACGGTTCGCGCCTCCACGCGTTGCCGCCCACGGCCAGCGCGCCCAGCGTGTTGCCGTGGTAGCTCTGGCGGCGCGCGATGAAGTGCGTGCGCTGCGGCTGGCCGGTCTCGACGAAATACTGCCGCGCCATCTTGAGCGCCGCCTCCACCGCCTCGGAGCCGCCGCTCACCAGGTACACGTGGCTCATGCCCTCGGGCGCGGAAGCAATCAGCTCGTCGGCCAGCTGCTCGGCCACTTCGCTGGTGAAGAAACTGGTGTGGGCATAAGCGAGCTTGTCGAGCTGCGCATGCATGGCGGCCAGCACCTCGGGGTGCGCATGGCCAAGCGAAGACACGGCCGCGCCGCCAGAGGCGTCGAGGTATTCGCGCCCTTCGGCATCGCGGATGAACATGCCGCTGGAGCCGGCGGCAACCGGCGGGGTGTGGCGAAGGTGGCGGTGGAAGACGTGCGTCATGGCGGGTGGCTGCGGATCCGGTTATGGAACTAACGTTTCCACCGGATTATTGTTTGGAACATTTGTTCCGTCAACTGTTCCGGCGTTCCATGTCCGGTACATTCGTTCCAACGACCGCCAGAAGAGAGACACCGCCATGGGCGCCAGAGACCAGATCCGCCAGCGTTTCAACGAACTGAGCCCCGCCCTGCAGCAGGTGGCGCGCTATGTGCTCGACCATCCCAACGAGGTGGTGACCGCGTCGATGCGCAACGTGGGCACGCGCGCGCAGAGCACGCCCGCCACGCTGGTGCGCTTCGCGCAGCACCTGGGCTATGCGGGCTGGCCGCAGCTCAAGGAAGCCTTTGCCGGCGACATGGGCCTGGCCAGCGAAACCTATGGCGGGCGCGCCAAGCAGCTGATCGGCCGCGCGCAGGACCGCAGCCTCACGGCCGAGATGTTCGAGGTGCAGCGCCGCAACCTGGAGGCCACGCACCAGCAGAGCGGGCAGGCGCTGCAAAAGGCCTGCGCGCTGATCGAGAAGGCGCCGGCGGTGCATGCGGCGGGTTTCAGGGCCTGCTTTCCGATCGCGTTCTCGTTCGTCTATGTGTACCGGCTCTTCCGCGCCAGCGTGCACCTGGTCGACGGCCAGGGCGGCTCGCTCGAAATGCAGCAGCGCGCCTTTGCCAAGGGCGACGCGCTGGTGGTGGCCAGCTTCAGGCCCTACTCGCGCGAGGCGCTGCAGGTGGCCCAGGCGGCCCGGGCGGCCGGCTGCCGCATCGTGGCCATCACCGACAGCGTGGCCTCGCCGCTGTCGCTCTTGGCGGACGAAACGCTGCTCTTCACGATCAACAGCCCCTCGTTCTTTCCTTCGGTGGCGGCCGGCGTGGCCGTGACCGAGGCGCTGGTCGAGCTGCTCGCGAGCCGCGCGGGCAAGCCGGTGATCCGGCGCATCGACCAGGCCGAGGCGCAGCTGTTCGAGTCGGGTGCCTACCTGGTGGCGCCGGTGGCGCGCGGGGGGTAGGCCCGGCAGGCTCGATTGCATGCTGCAGCGCCGCATCGCGGAACCCCGCCGGATCGGCATGGTCCAACCGCTGTCGCGGTTGTGTGTCGCGACAGGAGGTAATGACCATGAAGCAAGTGAAGCATTGGCAAGATCCGGTCAACGTCGCCCTGGGTGCGTGGCTGATCATCTCGCCTTGGGTCCTGGGCTTCCAGGGCGTCACTGCCGCGATGTGGAGCGCAGTGGCGACGGGTGTCGTGCTGGGCGCCGTGGCGCTGGGAGCGACCCTGGTACCGCGTGCATGGGAAGAGTGGACCGAAGGCGCACTCGCCATCTGGCTGGCCGTGTCGCCCTGGGTGCTCGGCTTTGCCACCGTGGAGAACGCGATGGTCAACGCGGTGCTCGTGGCTGCGGCCATCCTGGTGCTCGCGCTGTGGGTGCTTGTCACCGACAAGGACTACCTGGGCGGGAGCATGGATCGCCACGCGCATTGAGCACGCAGGCGATCGCGTCGTGAGAAGCGGCCCCGCCCGCCACGTGCAGCGGGGCTGAGGGGACGGGCAGCCGCCCTCCCCGGCAGCTACTTCACTCCGCGCTGCGGAGAAGGGGCAGCCTGCGCCGTCGAAGGCGTGGACGACACGGTGCCGCCCGCCCCGCCGGCATGCCAGCCGCCGCCCAGGGCCTGGATCAGCGCCACCGCGGCGGTCTGGCGATTCACCTGCAGCTGCACCAGCGTGCGCCGCGCGCCGAGGGCGGCGGCCTGCGCCGTGACCACCTCGGTGTAGCTCACCTGGGCCGCGCGGTAGCGGTTGAGCAGTTGCTGCTCGGTCTTGTCGGCCGCGGCCGAGGCCTCGCGCCGCAGGCCCTCCTGCTGCGCCAGTGCGGCGCCGGCAGTGAGCTGGTCTTCCACGGCCTGGAAGGCGGTGAGCACGGTCTGGCGGTAGCGCGCCACGCTGGCTTCGTGCGCCGCCTTGGCCGAGTCGACCGTGGCGCCGATGGCGCCCGCATCGAACACCACCTGCGCCACCGACAGACCCAGCGCCCACAGCGTATTGGAC
Organism: Variovorax paradoxus NBRC 15149; assembly: GCF_001591365.1. Taxonomy (GTDB): domain Bacteria; phylum Pseudomonadota; class Gammaproteobacteria; order Burkholderiales; family Burkholderiaceae_C; genus Variovorax; species Variovorax paradoxus. The sequence goes on along the minus strand of NZ_BCUT01000006.1, from coordinate 247,102 downwards.
GCGTTGAACAGGTCTTTCACCCGGCTCGCGCTGCTGCCCACCGAGGCACTGAGCCCGAAGTTGGGGAAGTACGCCGAGCGCGCGATGCCGATCTGCGCATTGGCCGCAGCCACCGCGCGCTCGGCCGCCGCGATGTCCGGCCGGCGCTGCAGCAGCGTGGAAGGCACGCCCGTCGGAATGCCGGGCACCGTGGGCGTCCACTGCGCCGCGGGCAGGCTGAAATCGGCCGGCGCCACGCCCACCAGCATGGCAATGGCGTGCTCCAGCGTGGTGCGGGTGCGCTGCAGGCCCACGCGTTCGGCCTGCGCGTTCACCAGCTGGGTCTGCGCCTGCAGCACGTCGGTCTGGGCCGCGATGCCGGCCTTGTAGCGGTTGCTGGTGATCTCGAAGGCGCGCTGGTAGCCCTCGATGGTCTGGTCGAGCAGCACGATCTCGGCATCGGCCTCGCGCAGCGAAAAGTAGTTGGTGGCCAGGTCGCCGACGGCCGACAGGCGCGCCGACGCCAGGTCGGCCTCGCTGGCCTCGGCATTGGCCTGCGCGCTGCTCACGGCCTGCCGCAGGCGCCCCCACACGTCGGGCGCCCAGTCGACCCCGAGCGTCGCCGAAAAAGCATTGGACGCGTTGCTGGTGCCGCCGATGTTGCCGCTGCGCCGGCCGCTGCCGTCGAGCGACACCGTGGGGAACAGCGCGGCGCGCTCGCCCCGCACCAGCGCCTGGGCCTGCGCGTAGTTGGCCACGGCCGCGGCGATGTTCTGGTTCGACACCTGCACGCGGGCAGCCAGCTCGTCGAGCGTGGCGTCGCCGAAGAGCTTCCACCATTCGCCGCGGTCGAGCGCATCGGCCGGCGCGGCGGGCAGCCAGCCCTCGGCGGTCTTCTGCTCCTTCCAGCCGGCGGGCGCAGCCGAGGTGGGTACTTCGTAGGCGGGGCCCACGGCGCAGCCGGCCAGCACGGCCGCAAAGGCGAGCGCGGACAGCCTGCCGGGCAGATGCGAAAGGATGCGTTGTCGGTGTGTCATGGCGGCTTCGTTCATTCTTCGGTTCAGGTCGGCGAGGCTGCAGCGCGGCTCAGGTGCCGCTCGTTGCCCGAGCGCCGGCGCAGCTTGTCGAGCAGCACGTAGACCACCGGCGTGGTCAGCAGCGTGAGCAGCTGGCTCGCGATCAGGCCGCCGATGATCGCCACGCCCAGCGGCTGGCGCAGCTCGGCGCCCTGGCCGAAGCCGATGGCCAGCGGCAGCGCGCCCAGCGCAGCCGCCAGAGTGGTCATGAGGATCGGCCGGAAGCGCAGCATGCAGGCCTCGCGCACCGCTTCCACGGCCGAGATGCCGCGCGCACGTTCGGCCTCGAGCGCAAAGTCGATGATCAGGATCGCGTTCTTCTTCACGATGCCGATCAGCAGGAAGAGCCCGATCAGCGCAATGATCGAGAACTCCATGCGGAACAGCAGCAGCGCCAGCACCGCGCCCACGCCCGCCGAAGGCAGCGTGGTCAGCACCGTGATGGGGTGGATCAGGCTTTCGTAGAGCACGCCGAGCACGATGTAGATCACCACGATCGCCGCCAGGATGAGCGCCAGCTGCTGCCCCTGCGACTGCTGCGCCGCAAGCGCCGTGCCCTGGAAGCTGCCGCGCACGTTGACCGGCATCGCGATGTCGGCCTCGGCCTGCGCGACGATGCGGCGCGCGTCCTGCAGCGTCACGCCTTCGCCCAGGTTGAACGAGACGGTGCTCGCAAGCTCCGTGTCCTGGTGGTCGATGGAGCTCGGCACCGCGCGCTCGCTGACCTTGGCAATGGCCAAGAGCGGCACCATCAGCGTGGTGCTGGCCGCCAGCGCCTGGCCGGTGGAAGCGGTGCGCAGGCCCGGGTTGGCCGAGGTGGTGGTCGAGGTGCCGGTGCTCGCGTCGGTGGTGTTGGCCAGCGAGCTCACCGTGGTGGCGCCGCTCGCGGTGGTGCTGGTGGTGAGCGTCGAAGGCACGTACAGGTCCTTCAGCACCACGGGCGCGCGCTGGTAGCGCGGGGCCCATTCCATGATCACCGAATACTGGTTGAGCTCGTCGTAGATGGTGGCGACCGAGCGCTGGCCGTAGGCGTTGTAGAGCGCGTTGTCGATCGCGCTCGAAGTCACGCCAAGGCGCGCGGCGCTTTCGCGGTCGACGTCGACGAAGGTCTCCACGCCGTTGTCGGCCTGGTCGCTGTCGACGTCGGTCAGTGCGGTTTCCTGGCGCAGCCGGTCGGCCAGCTTCGCGGTCCAGGTGCGCAGGTCGGCCAGGTTGTCGCCCTTGAGCGTGTACTGGTAGGTGGAATTGCTCGAACGCCCGCCCATGCGCAGGTCCTGCACCGGGCTCAGGAACACCCGCAGGCCGGTGAGCTGGTTGAGCTGCGGCCGCAGCCGGTTGATGACGGCGGCGGTCTTCTCGGTGCGCTGCGACAGCGGCTTCAGGTTGACGAACATGAAGCCGCCGCCCGAACGGCTGCCGCCCGAGAAGCCCACCACGGTGTCGACCGCCGGGTCCTTGTGGATGATGTCGACGGCCTGGCGCAGCTTGTCGCTGAGCGCCACCGACGAAATGCTCTGGTCCGCGCGCAGGCCGGCGTTGAGCTGGCCGTTGTCCTGCTCGGGGAAGTAGCCCTTGGGAATGGCGGAGAACAGGTACACGTTCAGGCCCACCACCGCCAGCAGCACCACCACGACCACGGCCTTGCTCGCAAGCGCCCAGTCCAGGCTGTGGGCATAGGTGCGCAGGCTCCACTGGTACACGCTCTCGGCCATGCGCGCGAGGCGCCCCGGCGGCTTCGCGCCGGGCTCCTCGGCGCGCAGCAGCATGGCGCACATCATGGGCGTGGTGGTGAGCGAGATGACCAGCGAGATCAGCACCGATACCGACAGCGTCACCGCGAATTCGCGGAACAGCCGGCCGATCTGCCCGTCCATGAACAGCAACGGAATGAACACCGCCACCAGCGACAGGCTGATCGACAGCACGGTGAACCCGACCTCTCGCGCGCCGCGCAATGCCGCCTCGATGCGGCCCATGCCGGCCTCGATGTGGCGGCTGGTGTTCTCCAGCACCACGATGGCGTCGTCCACCACGAAGCCCGTGGCCACGGTGAGCGCCATCAGGCTCAGGTTGTTGAGGCTGTAGCCCAGCAGGTGCATGACGCCGAAGGTGCCGAGCAGCGACACCACCGTGGCCACCGCCGGAATGATGGTGGCGCGCGCGCGGCGCAGGAACAGGCCCACCACCAGCACCACCAGCGCGATGGAGATCATGAGCGTGGCCTCGATCTCGCGCAGCGAGGCGCGGATGGAGTTGGTGCGGTCGGAGGCCACCTGCACCTCGATGTCCTGCGGCAATTGCGCGCGCAGTTCCGGCAGCAGCTCGCGCACGCCGTCCACGGTGTCGATGATGTTGGCGCCCGGCTCCTGCGTGACCAGCACGATCACCGCGGGCTGGCCGTTGAACAGGCCCAGCGTGCGCGTGTTCTCCACGCTGTCGATCACCCGCGCCACGTCGCCCAGCCGCACGGCCGAGCCGTTGCGCCAGGCGATCACCATGTCGCGGTACTCCACGGCATGGCGGCCCGGCGAGGGCGTGTAGATCTGCAGCCGGCGCTCGTCGTTCTCGATGGCGCCCTTGGGCCGGTTGGCGTTGTTGGCCTGGATGGCGGCGCGCACGTCCTCGCTGCTGATGCCGAAGCGGTTGAGCGAGAAAGGCTCCAGCTCCACCCGCACGGCCGGCAGCGAGCCGCCGCCGATCTCGACCTCGCCCACGCCCTCCACCTGCGAGAGCTTCTGGCTCACGATGTTGGACACGGCCTCGTAGATCTGGCCCGGCGTGCGCGTCCTGGAGGTGAGCGCCAGGATCGCGATGGGTGCGGCCGTCGGGTTGCGCTTGCGGTAGATGGGGTTGCTGCGCAGGGTGGCGGGCAGGTCGGCCCGCGCCGCGTTGATGGCCGCCTGCACCTCGCGCGCGGCGCTGTCGATGTTGCGCTTGAGGTCGAACTGCAGGCTGATGCGGGTGGAGCCGTTGGAGCTGGTCGAGGTGAGTTCGTTGACGCCCGCGATCACCCCGAGCCGCCGCTCCAGCGGCGTGGCCACGCTCGACGCCATGGTGCTCGGGCTGGCGCCCGAGAGGCTGGCGGTCACCGAGATGGTGGGAAAGTCGACCTGCGGCAGCGGCGACACAGGCAGCACGAAGAACGCCGCGATCCCGGCCAGTGCAATGCCGATGGTCAGCAGCACCGTCGCAATCGGGCGCTCGACGAAGGGCCTGGACAGGTTCATGCGGCCGCGGCCTCCCGCTTGCGCCCGAAGCGCCGGCCCATGCGGTCGAAGGCCAGGTAGACCACTGGCGTGGTGAAGAGCGTGAGCACCTGGCTCACCACCAGCCCGCCGAAGATGGCCAGGCCCAGCGGCCGGCGCAGCTCGGCGCCCTCGCCCCAGCCGAACATCAGCGGCAGCGCCGCAAAAAGCGCCGCCAGCGTGGTCATGAGGATGGGGCGGAAGCGCAGCAGCGCCGCCTGGTGGATGGCCTCCTGCGGCGACTTGCCCTCGCGCCGCTCGGCGTCGATGGCAAAGTCGATCATCATGATCGCGTTCTTCTTGACGATGCCGATCAAGAGGATGATGCCGATGATGCCGATCACGCCCAGGTCGTTGCCCGTGACCATCAACGCGAGCAGCGCGCCCACGCCGGCCGAGGGCAGCGTCGAGAGAATCGTCAGCGGATGGATGTAGCTCTCATACAGCACGCCCAGCACGATGTACACGCACACCACCGCCGCCAGGATCAGCCACAGCTGGTTGGAAAGCGATTTCTCGTAGGCCCCCGCCGCACCCAGGAAGCTCATGGTCATGCTCGCGGGCATGCCGATCTCCTTGGCCGCCGCGCGAATCGCCGCCACCGACTTTCCGAGCGCCACGTTGTCGGCCGTGTCGAAGCCCACGGTGGCGGCCGGGTACTGCGCCACGTGCGTCACCTGCAGCGGCGCGGCCTGCTCGCGCACCGTGGCAATCGACGAGAGCGTGGTGGCACTGCCGCCGCCGGTGCGCAGCTGCAGGTTGCCCAGGAGCTGCGGCGAGGCCAATGCCTCGCGCTGAGCTTCCAGGATCACGCGGTACTGGTTGGTCTCGGTGAAGATGGTCGAGACGATCCGCTGGCCGAACGCGCTGTAGAGCGTGTCGTCCACCGAGCTGGCCGTGACCGAGAGGCGCGAGGCCGTGTTGCGGTCGATGTCCACGTAGGCGGCCAGGCCCTTCGCGCCCGCGTTGGTGGTGGGGTTGCGCACCAGCGGTTCGGTGCGCAGGCGCTCCACCAGCTTCTGCGCCCAGGCATCGACCGTGTTGGTGTCCACCCCTTCGAGCGAGACGCGGAATTCGGTCGGGCCGGTTTCGGCGTCGATGGTCAGGTCCTGCGTGGGCTGCAGGTACAGCGTGACGCCGGCCACGGCGCGCACGCGCTCTCGCAGGCGCTGCATCGTGGCTTCCTGGTTGCCGCGGTCGGTGCGCATGTTGATGAGCATGCTGCCGGTGTTGAGCGCCGTGTTGTTGGCGGCGTCCACGCCCACCACCGAGCTCACGCTGGCCACCTCGGGGTCGGCCAGGATCGCGTTGGCGGCCTGCTGCTGCAGCTCGGCCATGCGCGTGTACGACACGTCCTGCGCAGCCTCGATGCGCGCCTGCAGCTGGCCGGTGTCCTGCGTCGGGAACAGGCCCTTGGGAATCACCACGTAGAGCAGCACCGTGAGCGCCAGCGTGGCCACCGCCACCACCAGCGTGAGCGGCTGGTGGCGCAGCACCCATTGCAGCCACACGTCGTAGCGCGCAATCACGCGATCAAGGAAGCGCTGCACGCCGACCCCGAAGCGCCCGCCCTCCTCGGCCTGCGGCTTGAGCCAGCGCGCCGACATCATCGGCACCAGCGTGAGCGACACCACGGCGGAGATCAGGATGGTGATGGCCAGCGTGACGGCGAACTCGCGGAACAGCCGGCCCACCACGTCGCCCATGAACAGCAGCGGAATCAGCACCGCGATGAGCGACACCGTGAGCGAAATGATGGTGAAGCCGATCTGCGTGGCCCCCTTGAGCGCGGCCTTGAACGGCGGGTCGCCCTCCTCCAGGTAGCGCGCGATGTTCTCGATCATCACGATCGCGTCGTCCACCACGAAGCCGGTGGCAATGGTCAGCGCCATCAGGCTCAGGTTGTTGAGGCTGTAGCCCAGCAGGTACATCAGCCCGCAGGTGCCCACGAGCGAGATCGGCACCGCCAGGCTGGCAATGACCGTGGCGCGCACGCTGTGCAGGAAGAAGAAGATCACCAGCACCACCATCACCACGGCCAGCCCGAGCTCCAGCTGCACGTGCGAGACCGAGGCGCGGATGCCGGTGGTGCGGTCGCTCAGCACCTCCACCTTGAGGGAGCCCGGCAACGAGGCCTGCAGCTCGGGCAGCTGCTTCTTGATGGCATCGACCGTGCCGATCACGTTGGCGCCGGGCTGGCGCTGCACGTTGAGGATGATGGCCGGGTACAGCACGGGTTCCCGCTCGCCCGCGCGCAGTGCGGCCCAGGCGCCCAGCTGGGTGTTCTCGGCGCCGTCGACCACGCGCGCAACGTCGGTCATGCGCACCGGCGCGCCGTTCTTCCAGGCGACGATCAGGTTCTTGTAGTCGTCCGCCGTCACGAGCTGGTCGTTGGCGTTGATGGTGTAGGCCCGCCGCGGTCCGTCGAAGCTGCCCTTGGCGCTGTTGGCGTTGGCCGCGGTGATGGCGCTGCGCAGCGTGTCCAGCCCGATGCCCACCGACGCGAGCGCGTTGGTGTCGGCCTGGATGCGCACCGCCGGCCGCTGCCCGCCCGAAAGCGACACCAGCCCCACGCCGCCGACCTGGCTGATCTTCTGCGCGAGCCGCGTGTTCACGAGGTTCTGCACCTCGGTGAGCGGCATGGTCCCGGAGCTCACGGCCAGCGTGAGGATGGGCGCGTCGGCCGGATTCACCTTGGCGTACACGGGCGGCGCCGGCAGGTCGGCCGGCAGCAGCGAGCCGCCGGCGTTGATGGCGGCCTGCACCTGCTGCTCGGCCACGTCCAGCGTCTGGTCGAGCGCGAACTGCAGCGTGACGATCGACACGCCCGCCGAGCTCACCGAGCTCATGCGGTTGAGCCCCGCCATCTGGCCGAACTGGCGCTCCAGCGGGGCCGTGACGGTGCGGCTCATGACCTCGGGGCTGGCGCCGGGGTAGAGGGTCTGCACCTGGATGGTCGGGTAGTCGACCTGCGGCAGCGCGGCCAGCGGCAGGAGCCGCAGGCCCACGAGGCCGGCCAGCACGATGGCGACCATCAGCAGCGCCGTGGCCACCGGCCGTTCGATGAAGGGGCGGGAGGGGCTCATCGCGAACGCGCTCGCTTGTTCCGTGGGTTGCTGTTGCTGCCGGTCATTGCGGCGGACGCTGGCGCCGCCGCTCCCCACCGCCTTCGCCGCGCTGCCCACGCGGGCCCGAAGCCGCACCGCGCGGCCCCGAAGCGCCGCCGCGCGGACCTGCCGCGGGCCGGTCGCCCTGCAGCTGCACGACCGCGCCGTCCTTGATGCGGTCGCCGCCCTCGGTCACCACGTTCTCGCCGGCCTTCAGGCCCGAGGTGATGGCCACCACCTCGACGTTGGCCTCGCCGCGCTTCACCGCGCGCATCGACACCGTGCGGTCCTCGTTGATCACATAGACGTAGTCGCCGTTGGGGCCGGTGCGCACCGCCGTCACCGGCACCACCACCGCGCGCACCTTGCGCAGCAGCATCTGCACATTGACGAACTGGCTCGGGAACAGCGTGGTCTGCGCATTGCCGAAGCGCGCCTTGGCCTTGACCGTGCCGGTGGTGGTGTCGACCACGTTGTCGAGCGTGGAGAAGGTGCCGGTGTCGAGCGTTGCCGCGCGGGTGCGGTCGAAGGCCGTGACCGGCAACGGCTCGCCCTTGGCCAGCTGCGCCTGGATGTCGGGCACGCGGTCCTGCGGCACCGAGAACTGCACGTCGATCGGGTTCATCTGCGTGATGACCGCGATGCCGGTGGTCGCGTTGGCCGTCACGGTGTTGCCCGCATCCACCGCGCGCAGGCCGATGCGGCCGGCCACCGGCGCTGTGATGCGGGTGTAGTCGAGGTTCAGCTTGGCGGCGGCCTCGGCGGCCAGGTCGGTGGTGACCGTGCCTTCGAGCTGGCGGACCAGCGCGGCCTGGGTGTCGACGTCCTGCCGGGCGATGGAGTCCTGCCCCAGCAGGGTGCGGTAGCGCGCGAGCGTGACGCGCGCGGCCTCGAGCTGCGCCTCGTCGCGCTGGCGCGTGCCGCGGGCCTGCATCAGCGCCTGCTCGTAGGGCCTGGGATCGATGCGCGCGAGCAGCTGGTTCCTTGCCACGGTCTGCCCTTCGGTGAACAGCACCTCGGTCAGCACGCCGCCGACCTGCGCCTTGAGCGTGATGGTGGCCAGTGGCGTGACCGTGCCGAGCGCATCGATGGTCACCGGCAATTCGATCTCGCGCGCCGCCGCATGGCCCACCGTGACGGTGGCGCCGCCGAAGCCCGGCCCGCCGGCAGAGCTGCCCTTGCGGTTGATGAGATACCAGGCGCCGCCTCCCAGCACCAGCAGCAGCACCAGCGCGATCAGGCTGCCGAGCCAGAGCCTGCGGCGCGAGGGCGGCCGCGCAGGCGGAGACGAAGAAGGGGGAGTTGCCGGTGGGACGGCAGGCGAATCGCCGGAAGAAGGCTCGGAGTTCGGAGATTCCATGAGGTGTGGCAGTGCGCAAGTACAGCCGCTAGTGGAGCGCCGCATCGTAGCGCGCCTGTCTTATGAACCGTAAAGCGCCGGTAAAGCTGCGTGCAAGGGCTGCATTTCGCACCGGTTCGCTGCGGCTGGCGCCGCCGATCTGCATTTCGTCGCAGGAGCGTGGCGGCGGCGCGGGGGCGCCGGCACAGTCCGCTCCATCGAATCGTCTTTCAACCCGGAGAAACGCCATGCTGCTGCAGATCATTCTTCACACCCCCAAGTGGGTCTTCGCCGTTTTCGTCCTCCTCGTGTGGCTGGGCTGCAGGCAGCTGCTGTCCGGCAGCGTCAGCCTGGCCAAGGTTACGGTGATACCGATCGCCATGACCGGCCTTTCGCTGGCCGGCGTGGTCTCGGCCTTCGGCGATTCGCCCGGCCCCCTGCTCGGCTGGGCCGTGGCGGCCGCCGCGCTGGTGCTGCTGGTGCTCCAGAGCCCGCTGCCCGCCAGCACGCGCTACGACCGCGCGGCGCGCGAGTTCCACGTGGCCGGCAGCGCGGTGCCGCTGCTGCTGATGATGGGCATCTTCTTCACCAAGTACGTGGTGGGCGCGTCCCTGGCCATGCACCCCGAGCTGCGCCAGCAGGCCGCCTTCGAGATCGGCGTTCCGATGCTGTACGGCGCCTTCAGCGGCATCTTCGCGGCACGCGCCGTGCGGCTGTGGAAGCTCGCGATCGGCACCGACGCCGTGGCGGCCGGTGCCCGCGCAGCCTAAGATCGCCGACGCCCACATTCCAGGAACCACCATGGCCGTGCTCTTTCTGATCCTCAAGATTGCCGTCACGGTGGTGCTCGCCGCCTCCATCGCCGAAGCGCTGGTGCTGTCGTGGCGCCACGGCTGGCGCAGCTACGACTGGAAGGCGGCCGGCGTCTCGGTGGTCGACTTCCTGGTGCGCGAATACCCGCTGCGCTGGCTGCTGCCGCTGGCCTTCTGGACCGGCGCCATGGACTGGTTCTGGAACCACCGGCTCTTCACGCTGCCCATGGACCACTGGAGCGGCTGGGTCGCCTGCTTCATCGGCCAGGAGTTCTGCTACTACTGGTACCACCGCGCCGCCCACCGCGTGCGCTGGTTCTGGTGCACGCATGCCATCCATCATTCGCCGAACCAGCTCAACCTGTCGGCCGCCTACCGCTTCGGCTGGACCGGCCGGCTCAGCGGCACGCTCGCCTTCTTCATGCTCGCGCCGCTGCTGGGCATGCCGCCGAAGGTGATCCTGCTGATGCTCACGCTGAACCTGCTCTACCAGTTCTGGATCCACGCGGCCTGGATTCCCAAGCTCGGCCCGCTGGAATGGGTGCTCAACACGCCCTCGGCCCACCGCGTGCACCACGCCTCGAACCTCGAGTACCTGGACGGCAACTACGGCGGCGTGCTGATCGTGTTCGACCGCCTGTTCGGCACCTACATCCCCGAGCGCGCCGACCTGCCCTGCCGCTACGGGCTGGTGCAGCCGATCGTCTCCAACAACATCTTCGAGATCGAGTTCACCCACTGGCGCGCGCTGCTGCGCGACCTGCGCTCGGCGCGCTCGGTGCGGGCTTTTGTCGGCTACCTCGTCAAGCCGCCGGGCTGGCGGCCCGACGGGCCCGGCGAGACGACCGAGGAGCTGCGGCAGCGGGCGGCGCTGCAATCGTCGCCAGCGCAGCCGCCGTCCGCCCCCGAATTCATTCCGGTTCAATTCAAGGAGTTGTCATGAACCCCACCCTTCAGAACGCGTCCCGTCCCGACATCGAAAAACTCGCCCGCCGCCGCGCCGGTGCCAAGATGGGCTGGTACATCCATGCCTTCGTCTATGTGCTGGTGAACCTCGGGCTGGTCGCCCTCTCCGCATCGCGCGGCCACACCTGGGCCGTGTATCCGCTCATGGGCTGGGGCCTGGGCCTCCTGATCCACGGCGCCGTGATCTGGTTCGTCGCGCCCGGCGGCGGCTTCTATGACCGGCTGGTGGAACGCGAACGGCGAGCGCTGCATCCCGGGGAGCGCGGATGAGTGTTGAAGCGCTTCCCCGTTTCCGCGCGGAGAACGTCCGGGGCATGCTGCGGCATGGCCTGATCACCGTCGTGTTCTGCTGCTTCATTGCCGCCGCGCTGGCCATCACACAGCACGGGGACTGGGGGGCGCAGATGGTGTATTCGCTGTCGATCGGGCTGATCAGCTGGCTCTTCATCGACGTGGGCCGGCTGCTGATCAGCGGCCACCGGGAGGTCCTCTGGCCGCCCGGCCCCTGGGGCTATCTGCTGGTGGCGGGCGGCGTGGCGGTGGGCTTCCTGGGGGGCAATGCGATCGGCGATGCCTGGACCCACCAGCCCCTGCTCGACTTCGGCAACTTCACGGAACGCAAGCTCGCGACCACGATCGTCATCACGCTGACGGCCACCGTCTGCATGTGCTTCTTCTTCTACAGCCTGGGCCGGAGCAAGTACATGCGCAGCCAGCTCGACCTGGCGCAGCGCAACGCCACCGAAGCCCGGCTCAAGCTGCTGGAGACGCAGTTGGAGCCGCACATGCTGTTCAACACGCTGGCCAACCTGCGCGTGCTGATCACGGCCGATCCGCCGCGCGCCGTGGCCATGCTCGACCGCCTCAACAACTACCTGCGCATGACGCTCAGCGGCTCGCGCGCCCTGTCGCACCCACTGTCGGCCGAGTTCGAACGGCTGGCCGACTACCTTGAGCTGATGTCCGTGCGCATGGGCGAGCGCCTGCGCTACACGCTCGATCTGCCCGATGAATTGCGCGGCACGCCGGTGCCGCCGCTGCTGCTGCAGCCGCTGGTCGAAAACAGCATCCGCCACGGGCTCGAACCCAAGGTCGAAGGCGGCGCGATCGACGTGCGCGCGCGGCAGCTCGACGGCCGGTTGATCATCGAAGTGAGCGATACCGGCGTCGGCCTGGATGCAGCGCAGACTTCCGAAGGCAGCGGCTTCGGGCTCGAGCAGGTGCGCGAACGGCTTGCCACCGTGTATGGCGACCAGGGCCGCATGAGCCTGGCCGCCGGGCCTTCGGGCGGAACCCTTGCCACACTCAGCTTTCCATTGCAGCCCCGTTCATGAATTCCACTGCCCTCATCGCCGAAGACGAACCGCTGCTCGCCCAGGCCCTCAAGTCCGAACTCGCCGCGGCATGGCCCCAACTGCAGGTGCTCGCCACCGCGGGCGACGGCCGCAGCGCCGTGCGGGAGGCGCTGCGCCTGCTGCCGCAGGTGCTGTTCTTCGACATCCGCATGCCGGGCCTCGACGGCCTGGGCGCCGCCGCCGAACTGGCCGACCGCTGGCCCGTCGACGAGGCGCCCATGCCGCAATTGGTCTTCGTGACCGCGTACGACGAATACGCCGCCCGCGCCTTCGAGACGCAGGCCATCGACTACGTGCTCAAGCCCGTGCAGCCCGAGCGTCTGCGCAAGACCGTGCTGCGGCTTCAGCAGGCGCTGGCTGCGCAGCAGCAGCAACAGGCCAAGCCAGCGCCTGCCGCCGCCGACGAGGCCCTGGAGCGCACGCTTGCGCAGTGGCGCGAGCTGCTTGCCGCCGCAGCAGGCAATGGCGCGTCGGCGCCGCCCGCCGCCTCCACCGCCCCGCTGAAGATGATTGCCGCCAGCGAAGCCGGTGGCAGCACCGTGCGCATGGTTCCGATCGACGAGGTGCTGTACTTCGAAGCCGCCGACAAATACATCCGCGTGCTCACCGCCACGAACGAATACCTCATCCGCACGCCGCTCAAGCAGCTGCTGGCCCAGCTCGACCCCGAAATCTTCTGGCAGGTGCACCGCGCCGTGGTGGTGCGCAGCTCGGCCATCGAGGCCGTGCACCGCGACGAGGCCGGCAAGCTGCACCTCGACCTGCGCGGCCGACCCGAGAAAATCCCCGTCAGCCGGCTCTACGGCCACCTGTTTCGCGCCATGTGAAATAGCGGGCGCGGCGTTCGCGCATAAAAAAACCGACCCCGGGAGGTCGGCTTTTTCATCCGGCGGCTGCTTGCCGCCTGCGGAGCCGCTCAGCGCCAGTGGCGATGGCCGTGGTAGTAGCCGCGCGGACCGTAGTAGCGCGGCGGTCCGTAGTACGCCGGCGGCGCGTAGTACACCGGGGCCGGGCGGTAGTAGACCGGCGGCGGCGGACGGTAGTACACGGGCGGCGGCGCGTCGTAATACACCGGCGCGGGGGCCGTATAGACCGGCGCCGGGTAGTAGGCCGGAGCGCCCACACCCACGGCAACCCCTGGCAGGCCCACGCCGACCGACCAGCTCACGTCGCCACGGGCACTGGCCGAGGTGGCCGCAAACAATGCACCGGCTGCCACGACACCCGCGGCGGCCCATTTGAAGAAGGTTGAACGTGTGAGGCTCATGATGTTGGACTCCTTGTTGGGGCGTTTCCCGCCCATGTGTGTATTGAACGCGCCAAATGCAAAGCGGTTGCCCGCCGCAATGTGAAGAACGTAGCCAAAGGTAACCGGCAGGGGGTGCGTTCTAGAATGCCGCAATGACCTCCCCGACCGACAAAGACAGCGCAAAAACAGCCGCTGCACCGAGCAATTTCCTGCGCCACGTGATCGAAAACGACCTTGCGCAGGGGGCCTATTCTGGCCGCAAATGGGGTGGCTCGCCCGGCGACGCCGCCCATCACGCCCAGGGCATGCCCGACCCGGCCAAGGTGCGCATGCGCTTTCCGCCCGAGCCCAACGGCTACCTGCACATCGGCCACGCCAAGAGCATCTGGCTGAATTTCGAGCTGGCCAGGGAATACGGCGGCGTCTGCCACCTGCGCTTCGACGACACCAATCCCGAGAAGGAAGAGCAGGAATACGTCGATTCCATCCGCGACGCCGTCCAGTGGCTCGGCTACGAAACCCACCTGGCCGACCGCCCCACGGCCCCCGGCACCCTGCAGCCGCACGAATACTTCGCAAGCGACTACTTCGACTTCATGTACCGGGCCGCCGAATACCTGATCGGCGCCGGCCTGGCCTATGTGGACGAGCAAAGCGCAGAGGAAATCCGCGCCAACCGCGGCGACTTCAACACGCCCGGCACCGACAGCCCGTTCCGCAGCCGCAGCGCGGAAGAAAACCTCGCCCGCTTCCGCGCCATGCGTGACGGCCAGCTGCCCGATGGCGCCGCCATCCTGCGCGCCAAGATCGACATGGCGAGCCCCAACATCAACATGCGCGACCCGGCGCTCTACCGCATCCGCCGGGCCACCCACCACAACACCGGCGACAAGTGGTGCATCTACCCGATGTACACCTTTGCGCATCCCATCGAGGACGCGCTCGAGCAGATCACCCACTCGATCTGCACGCTGGAATTCGAAGACCAGCGCCCCTTCTACGACTGGCTGCTCGACCGCCTGGCCGAAGGCGGCCTCATCGCAAGCCCGCATCCGCGCCAGTACGAATTCGCGCGCCTCAACGTCACCCATGTGCTCACCAGCAAGCGCAAGCTGCGCCAACTGGTCGAGGAAAAGCACGTCGACGGCTGGGACGACCCGCGCATGCCCACCCTGGCCGGCCTGCGCCGCCGCGGCTACACGCCCGAGGCGCTGCGCCTGTTCTGCGAACGCAGCGGCACCACCAAGTCCGGCGGCTGGATCGACTACGCGAGCCTGGAAGCCGCGCTGCGCGACACCCTCGACCCCATCGCGCCGCGCGCCATGGCCGTGCTCGACCCGGTCAAGCTGGTGATCACGAATTGGGGCGAACTGATGGGCGGCGACGACGTGCTCGACGACTGCTCCGCCCCCGTGCATCCGCACCACCCCGAAATGGGCAAACGCGAATTCAAGCTCGGCCGCGAGGTCTGGATCGAGCGCACCGACTATGAAGAAGTGCAGCCCAAGGGGTTCTTTCGCCTGTTCCCGGGAAACAAGGTGCGCCTGAAGTACGGCCACGTCATCGAATGCACCGGCGGCACCAAGGACGCGAGCGGCAAGCTCGTCGAAGTGCAGGCCACGCTGGTGCCCGACACCAAGAGCGGCACGCCGGGCGCGGACGCCATCAAGGTGAAGGGCAACATCACCTGGGTGGCTGCGGCCGATGCGGTCGAGGCCGAGGTGCGGCTGTATGAGCGGCTGTTTGCGGCGGCCAATCCGGGCAGCGGCGAGCTGCTCGACGAGCTCAACAAGGCGAGCCTGGAGGTTTGCTCCGCGTATGTCGAACCGTCGCTGGCCAAGGCGCAGGACGGTGCGGCATTCCAGTTCGAGCGGCACGGCTACTTCGTGCTCGATGCGAAGGCGAGTGCCGGCGGCAAGCGCGTGTTCAATCGCGCTGCGGGCATGCGGGACAGCTGGGGCAAGTAAGACCGCCCCCTGCTCGTACAAAACCGGCGGCCGCAATAGCGCCGGTTTTTTATTGCCTATTGCGCCCGCTTGTAGACCACGCCCAACACCGCGCTGTTCTCATCGGTCGTGCACAGCGCCGTTCGTCCCTGCGCGCCGATCTTCAGGTTGATCGTGTAGACGCCGTCGCGCGGCGTCGTGCCCTTGTCCGCAACGACGCTCGACGCCGGCACGCGAAACTCGCGCGAGGCCGCGGCCACGCAGTTCTTGATGCTCGCCTCGGGCGCGCCGCCTACACGGATCGCGGTGCTGTTGCACCCGGCAGCCAGCGCGGCCGCGCTTACCATCAAGCCCCATCGGCCCAGTGCTCGGATGTTCATGTCCGTTCCTTTGTGTTCGCTGCGCCCTTGTTTGTTCGCTTCGCAAGCCTCGAGTTCAACGCCATGCATCCCTCGCTTCCCGACTCCGCTCCATCCGGCCTCGGCCGCCGCTCTGCCCTGCTCGGCACCTTCGGCCTCGTGGCATTGGCCTCGGCGCGCGCCGTTGCGGCGGCTCCCTCGGCCAAAAAGAAGCAGCCGGAGGTCTGGCCGCATGCATCCCAGGTGCCGGGCGGCGTGGGCCGCCTGTCGCTCGGTCCGGCGGCCAGGCGCCCGCAGGCCTTCTCGGGCGACCTGCCGCTGCTGGTGGTGGGCGACGCCATCGAGTGGACCGCGCTCGTGGGCATTCCGCTCGCAGCCGTGCCCGGCGAGGCGAGCATCGCCGTGCGCACCGAGGGCGGCAACGAAAAGCAGATCGCCTACACCGTGAGCCCCAAGCAATACCGCGAGCAGCGCCTCACGGTCCCGCCGCGCACCGTCGACCTGTCGCCGGAGGACGAAGCACGCTACGAGCGCGAGCGCGCGCACCTCGCCACCGTGATGGCCACCTTCACCGACTTGCGGCCCGACGCTGCGCTGCAGATGCGCGTGCCCGTGCCCGGCCGCCGCTCCAGCTCCTTCGGCCTGCGCCGCGTGTTCAACGGCCAGTCGCGCAATCCGCACAGCGGCATGGACATCGCGGCCGGCACCGGCACGCCCGTGCTGGCGCCGCTGCCGGGGCGCGTGATCGACACCGGCGACTACTTCTTCAACGGCGGCACGGTGTGGCTCGACCACGGCGGCGGCCTGCTCACGATGTATTGCCACCTGAGCCGCATCGATTCAAAAGTGGGCGACGTGCTGAAGACCGGCGAGCAGCTCGCCGCCGTGGGCGCCACCGGGCGCGTGACGGGACCGCATCTGCATTGGTCCGTGATGCTCAATCGGGCGATGGTGGATCCGGCGTTGTTCGTTGCGGCGTGAATTGAACCCGCAGCCGCACTACACTGCGCCCCATGCGTCCTTCTGAAGCTCTGTCACAGCACCGCGTCCGCATCCGCGAGATCGCACTGCGTCATCACGTCAGCAGCGTGAGAGTGTTCGGCTCGGCTTCGCGTGGAGAAGACGGACCCGACAGCGATCTCGATCTGCTGGTCGAACCTACGGAACAGACCACTCTCATGGACATCGGCGCCATCAGGCACGAGTTGAAGGCCCTTCTTGGCATGGAAGTCGACGTGCTCACGCCCAACGGCTTGCCGCCGAAGTTCCGCGATCAGGTGCTGCGCGAGGCGGTGCCGGTATGAGCCGAGGTGATCCGCAGCGTCTTGTGGATCTGCCATCACTTCGCGAACAGATTTCGAAATTGATGGAGCCTTGAGGGCTCCATCGCTGGCTCAGATCGGCTTCGTCAAATAAACCGCCTCGCGCCCCACGATCACCCGCTGCGCGGGCATGAAGATCGTGCACTCGTCGCAGGGCGCGCGGATCTCGTCCGGGCCGTTGGTGGCGATCAGCTCGCCCTTGTCAAAGGTCTCGAAGCCGATCAGCGGGCGCACGAACGCAAACTCTTCCGACTTGATGACGTGCGTCTGCAGCAGCTCGAAGCGGCGCTGCGGGCCGGGCGCCGGCGCGGCGGGGTCCTTGTCGATGAGGCCGAAGTGCGCCAAAAAGTCGAGCGAGATGGCGGTGGCCAGCTCGGAGGCCGAGCGCAGGAAGTGCTGGCCGCATTCGGCGACCAGTGCCACGCCCTTGCCATCGGGCAGGCCATGGCGGCCATGCTGGATCAGCGGCGTGCCGGAGCCCAGGCCGTCGGGCATCACCAGGTGCACCGACGGACGGCCGATGGCCAGCGCCGCCTCGGCGTTGCGCTCGAAGGCGGGATACACCCAGAACGGAATCACCGGCTGGCTGGTGGAGTGGATGTCCAGGATGTGGTCGGCCGCGCTCACCACCGGCCGCAGCGCGCGGGCGCGGCGCAGTTCGGGGCTGTCCTCGGTGCCGTCGAGCCATTCGGGCGACCAGATGCGGTTGAGGTTGTGCACCAGCTGGCGGCTGTCGAAGGGCAGCGCCTGGTCGAAGGACTCGTAGGCTTCCACATTGGCAAAGCTCACGGTGAGCGTGCCGATCTTCGGACGCACCTGGGTGTCGAGCAGGTGCGTGGCGGCGGTCATGCCGCAGATTTCATTGCCGTGCGTGAGCGCGTTGATCAGCACGTGGGGGCCCGGCTTGCCGGACTCGAAGCGGTGCACGTAGTCGATGCCGACGTTGCCCTTGCGGTAGGCGGAGAGATCGCGCGGGAGGACTTCGAGGGCGGGGGGAGCTTGGGTCATGTTGGCGTGGAGTGTGGAGCGGAGCGGTCGGGCGAGTTTGCTACAGCGCGCACATTCGTGCTGCTGGCGCGGCAACACCTGCCCGCGCCGTTCAAGCTTCAGCCGGCCGGCCGGCTGTCTATCGCACCTGCTGGTAATCCACTGGCACCCAGACGTAGCCCTTGCCTTCGGCCCGCACATGGCCCAGCCCCGGGAACGGCAGGTGCGCGCTGCCGACCAGGTAGCGCCCCTTGGCGGCATCGGCATAGGCCTTCTTGCGTTCCGCCGCCGCCGGCTTCGAATCGACGTCGAACGAGATGGTGATCTGCGGCTGCGCAAACTGCACGGCGGCCACGTGCATCAGGTCGCCCCACAGCACCAGCTTCTGGCCCTTGGACTCGACCAGGTAGATGTTGTGGCCCGGCGTATGGCCATGGGCGGGCACGGCCTTGATGCCGGGCACCAGGTCGGTGTTGCCCTTCATGCCCTTGAACTTGCCGGCCTCCACATACGGGTTCAGCGAGGCCATCGCACCCTGGAAGAAGCCCTTCATCTCGGCGGAAGCCTTCTCCAGGTTGGCCTTGTCGAGCCAGAAGTCGGCGTCTTCCTGCCCGGCGTGGATGGTGGCGTTGGGGAACACCAGCTTGCCGTCCTGCACGAGGCCGCCGACATGGTCGCCGTGCATATGGGTGATGAGCACGTCGTCGACTTGCTCGGGCTGGTAGCCCGCGGCCTTGAGATTGGCCTGCAGGCTGCCGAGCGTGGGGCCGAACAGGCCGCCGGCACCCGTGTCGACCAGCACCAGCTTGCTGCCGGTGTTGATGAGATAGGCGTTCACCGAGGTGGGCACGGTGTCCTTCTCGAAGCCGCGATCGAGCAGCTTGCCGACCTGTGCCTGCGTGGTGTTGGTGAGCAGCTTCTTGGGCTCGAGGTCGATGGTGCCGTCGAACAACGCCGTCACCTCGAAGTCGCCCAGCATCGTGCGGTAGAAGCCCGGCGCCTGGGTCTTGACCTGCGGAGCGCCGGCCTGCGCCGTGGAAGAAAACGAAAGCATCAGCAGGCTGCCGGCCAGTGCGGCGACGCCGCGGCGCAGCCAGCGAGCGGGTGTTGTTGTTGTCATGGGGTCTACTCCTCGGCGGTTGTAAGGGGCGCCGAGAATAGCCCAGGCAGGCCGGTCCTGCAGGAACCCGGCCTACCAGTTCACCTCACGCTCCGGCGTCGCCGAGATGTGGTGGATCGACAGGTCGGCGCCGTCGTATTCCTCTTCCTGCGTGAGCCGCAGCCCCATCGTCGCCTTGAGCGCGCCGTACACCGCCGCTCCGGCCAGCGCCGCCCACGCCACGCCCATCAAGGTGCCGATGAGCTGCGCCCAGACGCTCACGCCGCCGATGCCTCCGAGCGCCCGGGTGCCGAAGATGCCCGCCGCGATGCCGCCCCAGGTGCCGCACAGGCCGTGCAGCGGCCAGACGCCGAGCACGTCGTCGATCTTCCATTTGTTCTGCGTGAGCGTGAACATCACCACGAAGATGGCCCCGGCCACGCCGCCCACCACCAGTGCGCCCAGCGGATGCATCAGGTCGGAACCCGCGCACACGGCCACGAGGCCGGCGAGCGGGCCGTTGTAGACAAAGCCGGGGTCGTTCTTGCCCAGGGCCAGCGCCACCAGCGTGCCGCCGACCATCGCCATGAGCGAGTTGACGGCCACCAGGCCGGAGATCTTGTCGATGCTCTGCGCGCTCATCACGTTGAAGCCGAACCAGCCGACGCACAGCACCCAGGCACCCAGCGCCAGAAAAGGAATGTTCGACGGCGGATGCGCGCTCAGCGAGCCGTCGCCGCGGTAGCGGTTGCGGCGCGCGCCCAGCAGCAGCACGGCCGGCAGCGCGAGCCAGCCGCCCACCGCGTGCACCACCACCGAGCCGGCAAAGTCATGGAACTCGCTGCCCGTGGCCGAAGCGATCCAGGCCTGGATGCCGAAGGCCTTGTTCCAGGCAATGCCCTCGTACAGCGGATAGACGAAGCCGACGATGACCGCGGTAGCGATCAGTTGCGGCCAGAACTTGGCGCGTTCGGCAATCCCGCCCGAGATGATCGCCGGAATGGCCGCCGCGAAGGTGAGCAGGAAGAAGAACTTCACGAGTTCGTAGCCGCTTTTGGCTGCGAGCTCGGTGGCGCCCACGAAGAAGTGGGTGCCGTAGGCCACGCCATAGCCCACCAGAAAGTACACGATGGTCGAGACCGAGAAGTCGACCAGGATCTTGACCAGCGCATTGACCTGGTTCTTCTTGCGCACCGTGCCCAGTTCCAGAAAGGCGAAACCGGCATGCATGGCCAGCACCATGATCGCGCCGAGAAGAATGAACAGCGCGTCTGCGCCCTGTTTGAGTGCGTCCATTGGAGCTTCTTGCAGTTTTTGGTTTGAATTGGTGCATGCACCCGAATTGCTCGGGGCAGCGCCGCAAGAAAGCAAAAATGGTGCCTGAAGGCTCTCTAGTGGTGCGTCACGGAGGGAAATGAGCCTTCTCAGTGCAGAGCCGCACCGGAACAGGACGAATCGACGCACCGCCCCAGTCAGCTCGCCCCGGCGCGCAAGGCGTCGCGATAGCGCCGGCTGCAGGGCACCGTGCTGCCGTCGTGCATGTGCAGCCGGGCATCGCCGCCGTCGAGCGGCTCGATTTCCTTAATGCGGCCGAGGTTGACGGCGTGGCTTCGGTGCACGCGCACGAAATGGGCGGGGTCGAGCTGCGCCAGAAAATCGGTGAGCGTGGCGCGCAGCAGGTAGTCGTGGCCGTTGACGTGCAGGCCGACGTAGTTGCCTTCGGCCTGGAGCCAGTCGATGTCGCTCGCGGCAATGAGGAACTCGCGCCGCAGCTTGCGCACCAGGAAGCGCTCGGGGCGCGCGGGCGGCGCGGCTGCCCGATGGGCTTCGGCGGGCTCGGCCGGCGCTGCCGCCGCCGCCTCGGGCGGGTCGAGCACGCGCGCCTCGCCCTGCAGCCGCAGCATGAACACGCCGTACACCCAGATGCCGAACACCATCGACAGGTAGGCGCGCACGTCCTTCAGGTATTCGTAGCCCCAGCGCCCGGTCCAGCCCGCGAAGTCGTAGCGCTCGCCAACCGCCGCGTAGACCATCGCGCGCAGCGCGAACATCGCCGCCACGTGCACCACGCTGAAGACCACGCTGGCGGCCAGGTGCCAGCCCAGGTAGCGCAACAGGTGGGTGCGTGCGAGCGGCGACAGCCGGTGCTGGATGGCCACCACCGCCGGCACCAGCGCCAGCAGCACGAGGTGGCTCGACACCTCCCAGGTGACGATTTCCCAGGCGGCGCGCGGCACGGCGCGGTCGCGGGCGTCGACCAGCGCGACGGTGGTGTTGAACACCGCCTGCAGCGCCATGAAGACGATCCAGAAGCCCACTTCCACGCGGCGGCGGATGGGTTCGTAGCGCTCGTACAGGTTCTTCCGGGAATCTGCCATGCCCGGGATTCTCGCGATCCCCGCACCCGGCGGGCGAATTTCGTCCCTGCAGGGCACCGCTCGTCACAAAAGGCCCGCGATCCGTCCCGCGGGCAGGCCACGCGCGGCGGGTGGACGCAACCATCGGCCGATGAGCACAACCCCAGCCCCCCCGCCCGACCGGCGGCACGACATCGACGCGCTGCGCGCGCTGGCCTTCCTGCTGGTCATCCTGTACCACGTGGCGATGTACTACGTGGCCGACTGGCCCTGGCACCTCAAGAGCCCGCATGCGGCCGAATGGCTGCAGTGGCCGATGCGCGTGCTCAACCTCTGGCGCATGGACCTGGTGTTCCTGGTCTCGGGCGTGTCGCTGGGCTTCCTGAGCCGCAGCCAAGGCACCTGGAGCCTGCTGCGCAGCCGCGGCGTGCGGCTGATGCTGCCGCTGGCCTTCGGCATGGCGGTGGTCGTGCCCTACCAGGCCTATGCCCAGGGCGTGGCCAGCGGCCTGGTGGCGCCGGGCTTCGGTGCCTTCCTGCTGCGCTATCTTTCGATGGGCGATCCGTGGCCGAAGGCGGCCTTCGACGGCGCGGAGTTCGGCATCACCTGGAACCACCTCTGGTACCTGCCCTACCTGTTCAGCTACACGGCGCTCATCGCGCTGACGCTGCCGCTGTGGCGGTCACCCGCCGGCCAGTGGATGCGCCGCCGATTCAACGGGCTGCGCGGCTGGAAGCTGCTGCTCCTGCCGGCGCTTCCGCTGCTGGTCTGGACGATGCTGCTGGCGCGGCACTTTCCGCCCACGCACAACCTGGTCCGCGACTTTCACCTGCACAGCATCTACTTCACCGTGTTCCTCTACGGCTACTGGATGGGCGTGGACACGGGCGTGTGGCGCGAACTGGAACGCCTGCGGCGGGTGTCGCTGGCGCTGGCCGCGGCGGCGATCGCCACCTTCATCGTGCTGCGGCTCGGCGCCAAGGGCCCGCCCTCCGGCGTACCGATGGACGCCCTGCGCATGCTCTACCTGTGGCTGGCGGTCGCCACCATCCTGGGCCACGGCCACCGCCACCTGAACCGTCCGTGGCCCTGGCTGCGCTGGGCCAACGAGTCGGTGTACCCGTGGTACGTGCTGCACCAGACGCTGATCATCGCGGGCGTTGCGCTGCTGGCTCCGCTCGCGCTGGGGCCGGTGCTGGAGCCGGCCTTGCTGGTCGCGCTGACCATCGTGGGCTGCTGGCTGCTCAACGACGGGCTGATCCGCCGCTTCAACGGGCTGCGGCCGCTGTTCGGGCTCAAGCGCCGGCGCGCCAGCGCCAAGACCGCAGTCACTTTGCGGGCGGAGGCGCTTCCACCGGAACCAGGATGGCAGTCCCCGTCGCCACGAGCTTGAGGCTGTCGCCATCGCCCTGGCCATAGAGCTCGGCGGTGGTGAACACCTGCTTGCGCCCCGCCTTCACCACCTTGCCGCGTGCGATGAAGGCACGTCCCAGCGCGGGCGACAGGCAATTCACCGAGAAGTGCGAGGCGAGTACGCGGCCCGCCACCGTGGCGGCCGCGAAGCCGCAGGCGGTGTCGAGCATGGCGCCGATCAGCCCGGCATGCAGGAAGCCGGCGTACTGGCCCATGTCTTCCTCGCGCCATTGCATGCGCAATTCGGCTTCGCCGTCGGCGGCGCGCGTGACCTCGAAGCCGGCCCAGCGGTTGAAGGCAGCGGTCTTGTTGATGGCCTGGATGGTGTCGAGCATGGAAGGTCTCCTTGGAGCGGAAATGCACGGGCGATGCACACGAGCCACTCTACGAAGCGCAGCCGCCATGCCTCGTCGCGCGCGCGACCGGCCGCGGCGCCGCGGTTGCGTTGGCGACAGCAACGCCCGCCTCAAAAAACTTCGCGATGGCTTAACCCCGTTGGACGAGCCCGGCCGTATGAGTGGAGACAAGCCACCCATCCACTTCCGAAGGTTCTCCATGCAAGCACCCTCCTCCGCCTTCTTTCTTCTCCGTGCCACCTTCGCCGCCACTGCCTGGCTGGCGGCGAGCGCCGGCGCCCATGCGCAAGCCGCAGCCGACAACTCGCGCATCACCCAGGTCAAGGTCTATCCCGGCAGCGCCACGGTGGAGCGCGTCGCGCGGGTGGCGGCCGGCAGCCGGTCGGTCACCTTCGCCTGCCTGCCCGCGAGTCTCGACGTGCAGAGCCTCCAGGTGTCGGCCGGCGCATCGGTGCGCGTGGGCGAGACCTCGGTGCTCAGCGAGGCGCGCGAACTGTCGCCCCGCTGCGCCACCAGCGCGCTCGACGGCCGCATCCGCGAACTCGAAGACCAGAAGGCCGCCCTGCAGGCCGAGACCGATGCGCTCGGCATGGTGACGGGCTACCTCAAAGGCCTCTCGGGCGGCAGCGGCGAATCGGCCCAGGGCGCCCGCGCGCCGATGGATGCACGCAACCTCGCGGCCATGGCCGAGGCGATGCGCCGCACCGGGCAGGACTCATTGCTCAAGCAGCACCAGATCCAGCGCAGGCAGGCCGACATCGACCGGCAGCTCAATCCGCTGCTGGCCGAACGCAAGCGCTCGCAAGGCCACGGCGCGCAGGTGATGGCCGTGACCGTGACGCTGGCCGCCAGCGCCGATGCCGACGTGAAGTTGAGCTACCAGGTCGCCGGCCCCGGCTGGACGCCCAGCTACCGCGCGCTGCTCGACACCGCCACGAGCAAGGTGCGCATCGAGCGCCAGGCGCTGGTGGCGCAGGCCACGGGCGAAGACTGGCGCGGCGTGAAGCTGGTGCTCTCCACCGGCCAGCCGCGCCGCGAAACCGCGGGCCGCACGCCCACGGCGTGGCGCATCGGCATCGAGCCGCCGCCGCGTGTCCAGGGGGGCATGGCCGCGATGATGGCGCCGGCGCCCGCCGCGCCCGCCGCATCCGCCGACCGGCGCGCCATGGCCGAGGCCACGGAGCCCCTGTTCGACGTGAACGTGTTCGACAACAGCTTTGCCACCGAATTCGCGGTGCCGCAGAGCATCGACGTGCCCTCCAGCGGCCAGCGCGTGACACTGGCGCTGGGCCAGCACGAAGACACGGCCAAGCTCGCGGCCCGCACCAGCCCGCGCGTGGATGCCAGCGCGTTCCTGGTGGCCGAGCTCGCGCAGCCGGCCGGCGTATGGCCGGCCGGTGCGCTGCAGCTCTACCGCGACGGCAACTTCGTCGGCAGCGGCCGGTGGAGCGCGCCGAGCGACGCCAGGCTCACGCTCTCCTTCGGCCGCGACGAACTGGTGCGCGTGCAGGCCGAGCCCGAGAACGACAGCCAGGGCACCGGCGGCTTTGCCGGCTCGCGCGCCGAGCGCAAGGTGCAGCGCGCCTACGTGGTGGAGAACCGCCACCGCACGCCGATCGCGGTGCAGGTGCTCGAGGCGGCCCCCGTCTCGGTCGACGAGCAGGTGCGCGTGGCTGCGCAGTTCTCGCCGCAGCCCGGCGAGCTGGCCTGGAACAAGCAGCCCGGGCTTGCCATGTGGCGCTTCGACCTGGAGCCCGGAAAGACCGCGCGCGTCGCGGCCGACTACAGCATCAGCTACCCGAAGGACGCGCGCCTGCAGATGCGCTGACCTGCCTGCCGCCGGGCGTCAGTGGGCCTTGGGCGACCGCGCCTTGCGGGCGGCACCGGCGCAGGCCGCGCACACGCCATGCAGCGTCACTTCGTGGCTTTTCACCTGGAAGCCCTTGGGCACCAGGTCGGTCATGGGCCCGGGGCAGGCATGCAGCATGAAGACCTGCCCGCAGCTGCTGCAGTGGAAGTAGTGATGGTGGTGGTCGGTCTCTTGGCCGTGCTGGTGCGAATGGCGGTGCGCATCGGGCTTGCAGGCCACTTCGTAGCGCGCCGGCTCGCCGGGCAGCTCGACCTTGGCGATCTCGCCGTCGGCCAGCAGCATGGAGACCTGGCGGTACACGGTGGAGAGGCTGATCTCGGGCACGATGGCGCGGGCGCGCTCGAGGATTTCAGGTGCGGTCAGCACCAGGCCGGTGTCGCTGAAGGCCGAGAAGACCGCGTTGCGTTGGCGCGTGAGGCGTTGCATGGCTCGATGATAGTGGGCGGGTGGCCTCCAGCCGGTCAGTCCGGCCGTGGCCCTTCGCCCTCGGCCGATTCGGCAGCCGGCTTGCGCTTCTTGCCGCGCGCGGCCTTCTTGGCCGCACGCTCCGCATCGGCGCGCAGCCCCTCGGCGAGCCACTGCGCAAACTCCTCGGGCGTCTCGAGCGTGACGCGCCCGAGGTTGCCCGCGCGGAACTCGTGCATCACGATCTCGGCCGCCTTCTGCAGGTTGACGCGGCCCTTGCCCAGCAGCGCGCCGCGCTTGCGGCCGATGGCGTCGAGCACTTCCTCGTCCTTCATGGCGGCAATGGCCGCGGCATCGAGCTCGGCCAGCTTGAAGCGCTCGGTGATGCCTGCCGCGTAGTGCGTCTTCAGATAGTTGAGCAGCTCCAGCGCCACTTCTTCCTCGTCGAAGGCATTGCGCCCGACGGCGCCGCTGGCCGCCAGGTTGTAGCCGCTCTTGGGCACCACGATGCGCGGCCACAGCATGCCGGGCGTGTCCCACAGGTAGAAGTCGTCGGCCAGCGTGATGCGCTGCTCCAGCTTGGTGATGCCGGCCTCGTCGCCGGTCTTGGCCTTGCGGCTGCCGGTGAGCGTGTTGATGAGCGTCGACTTGCCGACGTTCGGAATGCCGCAGATCAGCACGCGCATCGGCTTGGCCATGCCGCCGCGGTTGGGCGAAAGCTCGCGGCAGGCGCGCACGATGGCCTGCGCGGGCGTGGTCAGGCTCGCGTCGAGCGCAATGGCGCGCGTGGCCGGCAGCGCGTTGTAGTGCGCAAGCCAGAGCGCCGTGCGCGCCGGGTCGGCCAGGTCCTGCTTGTTGAGCACCTTGAGCGTGGGCCGGCCGGAGGTGAGTTCGGCCAGCATCGGGTTGGCGCTGGAGCCGGGCAGGCGCGCGTCGAGCAGCTCGATGACCACGTCGATGTCCTTCACCCGCTCGGTGATGGCCTTCTGGGTCGTGTACATGTGCCCGGGGAACCACTGGATCGCCATCGATGGATGTTCTTTCTTTCGCTCTGTGGGGGAAGGTTGGCCCGAAGGCCGGTGCGCATTGTGGGCTTTGTGTAGCTGCGCAGGCCCATTTTGCCTGTGCCCGGGCGCACCGCGCCCTCTAGAATCCGCGCGCTGCATGCGCAGCCACTTTCAATAAATACGAGGGAAATCCATGTTCAAGCGCCTTGCCGCTGCCGCCCTGCTGGCAGCCACCGTCGTTCCCGCGACCGTCGTCCATGCCCAGCGTCCCTCGCCGCCGCCGGGCCCGCTGGTCAGCGGCTACCTGTGCTGCAACATGCGCACCTACGGCAACTCGATCAGCGACATCAACTACGACGAGCAGGGCACCAGCATCGTGGCCGTGGGCACGCCGGCGCGCATCACGGGCTACGACTTCCGCTGGTTCAACCTCGATCTCGCGGGCAAGCCCCAGCGCATCAAGAACGACTACAGCCGCAACATCACCTTGATCGACTTCGCGCAGCGCTACGTGGTGACCCAGGACCCGAAGCAGAAGATGGCGGCCTTCGCACCCGCCGTGCGCGACGCCATCATGGCCGGAAAGGTGGCGCCCGGCATGACGCGCGAACAGGTGCTGATGGCCATCGGCTACCCGGTGGCCAGCGAGAACCCCAGCCTCGATGCGCCCATCTGGCGCTACTGGCGCGACAGCTGGTCGGAGTACCAGGTGAGCTTCGACGACAAGGGCCTGGTCAAGGCCGTGGTGGGCGACCCGGTGGCGCTCAGCCGCGTGCTCGCAGCAACACCTTAGTTCGCTTCAGCGCGCGTCGCGGTGCGGCGCGCGCAATCCCCTAGAGGTTTTTGCATCGCGGGGGACGGTTCCGCCCCTATCATTTGACCGAGTGCGGCGCATGGACGCGCCGGCCCGAGCCAAACTTTTTGATGGAGCTACCGCGATGAAACCCGTCTCCGAACTGCTCAAGCGCCACGATTCCGCGGCCTGGCGCACCTCGCCCGACACCAGCGTGTTCGATGCGCTGGCCACCCTGGCGCGCTTCGAGGTCGGCGCGCTGATGGTGATGGACGGCGACCGGCTGGTGGGCTTCCTGTCCGAGCGCGACTACACCCGCAAGGTGGCGCTGCAGGGCAAGAACTCCAAGGAGATGAAGGTCTCCGAGATCATGACGCCCGACGTGATGACCGTGACCCCGCAGACCCGCACGCGCGCCTGCATGGCGCTGATGAGCCAGCGCAAGTTCCGCCACCTGCCGGTGGTCGACGGCGCCAAGGTGGTGGGCATGATCTCCATCCAGGACCTGATGGACGACATCATTGCCGACCACGAGGAAACCATCGCGCAGCTCACGACCTATATCCAGAGCTGAATCCCGCCTCGTCCCGGGGGTTGGGGAACACGCTACGCGTACCCGGGGCGTTCAGGGTGCACAGTAGGGCTTCGTTCATCCATCATCAGGGACAAGACAATGCAGATCCAGGTCAACACGAGCAACGGCGTCAACAACAAGGATGCGCTGGAGCGCTGGGCCGACGCGGAAATCAAGCAGCAGTTGGGCCGCTTCGTCGACGACGTCACCCGCGTCGAAGTGCACCTGAGCGACGAGAACCACGACAAGGCCGGCGGCGGAGACAAGTGCTGCGTGATGGAAGCACGCCTGGCCCACCACCAGCCGCTGGCCGTCACCCAGCACGCCACCACCCTGGACGAGGCCTTCCGCGGCGCGGCCGACAAGCTCAAGCGCCTGCTCGACAACACGCTGGGCCGCCTGAACAACCACCGCGACCGCGATTCGATCCGCAAGGACACGGGCTTCATCGCGGAGTAGGCGGCCGGCCGCCGCGCCTTTTCTGCCCGGGCGGCGGCGCGCGCGGCGCTTCGGCGGGCAGCAGCGGCGGCCTGTGGCCGCTCTGCATCCAGTCGTCGTAGAAATCGATCTTGCGCTCGACCAGCGACAGCGCCTGGTTCCAATCCGCGATGGTCTCGGCCACGCGCGCGCGGTGCGCGGCCAGCAGGTCGCGGCGCTGGCGCAGCGTGGCCTTGCCCTGAAGCGCGAGCGCGGTGTATTCGCGCATCTCGGCAATCGACATGCCGGTGCGGCGCAGCCGGTCCATCAGGTCGAGCCAGCCGACGTGCAGCTCGCCATACAGGCGCCGCCCGCCCTCGTCGCGCACCACGCCCGGCACCAGGCCCTGCGTTTCGTACCAGCGGATGGCATGCACGGTGCGGCCGGTGCGCTGGGCCAGCTCGCCGATGTGGAATGGGGTGCCGCCCTCAGCCGGCATGGGCAGGAACCGCAGCCGGCGGCGCCTCGAGCGCCCGCTCGACCAGCGCGGTGTCGAAGTACTCGGTCAGCTCTTTCACCTTGCCTCCTTCGATGCGATAGATGTAGCAGTAGCGGTTGTTGTAGCGCTTGCCGGCCCGGGTGGGCACGTCGCCGCTGAACAGCACCACCACCCGGTCGCCCTCGGCAATGATGCGCTCGGTCCTGCTCACATAGGGCCCCGCGAACTGCGCGAACAGCGGCTTGAGCAGCTCTTCGCGGATCGCGGCCTTGCCCGTGTAGGTGCGCGACCACGGCGTGCTGCCTTCGAGCGTCCAGCGGGCGTCGTCGGCCAGGCTGTCGATGAAGAACTGGCCGTTGCCCTGGTCCAGTTCGGAATGGATGCGCTGCACCAGCGCCCTGCTGTCGTCTGTCGTGTTCATGGCTGCTTTCCCCGGATGGATGAATGAACCGGAAGGCCCGGTGAATCCATTGGAAATGCTCGAGTGCACTCGAGGTCAAGCGGCCATGGACCGGATGGCGGATCAGCCCTTGCGGGCGTTCGCCATCGCCTTGCCGACCTCGTTGCTGCCCTGGGCCGAGCCGCTCTGCGGCACGATCTCGCCCTCGCGCGAAGTCACTTCGGCGAGCCGCGCAGCCAGCTGCTCGGGCGTGTCCGCGCCGATGCCGAGCCAGGCGCCCTGCGTCAGCGTGATGTGGGCGGCCTCGAAGGTGCCGGCGCCGGCGCAGAGAATGGTGCGGTTCGGCGCGTTCTCGGCCGCCAGCACCAGCATGGCGGGCACCACGGCCTCGGGCTTGAGCGCGTCCAGCACTTCCTGCGGCATCAGCCCCTCGGTCATGCGGGTGGCCGCGGTCGGCGCCAGGCAATTGACGCGGATGTCGTTCTTTGCGCCTTCGATGCTCAGCGTCTGCATGAGCCCCACCAGCGCAAGCTTGGCGGCGCCGTAGTTGCTCTGGCCGAAGTTGCCATAAAGGCCGGACGACGACGTGGTCATGACGATGCGGCCGTATTTCTGCTCGTTCATGAGCGCCCAGACGGCCTTGGTGCAGTTCACCGCGCCCATCAGGTGCACGTCGACCACCAGCTTGAAATCGGCGAGCTCCATCTTCGCAAAGCTCTTGTCGCGCAGGATGCCGGCGTTGTTGACCAGGATGTCGACCCGGCCCCAGGCGTCGACCGCCTGCTTCACCATGGCCTGCACCGCCTCGAAATCGGTGACGGAGGCGCCGTTGGCCATCGCCTCGCCGCCCGCGGCCTCGATTTCGTCCACCACGGCCTGTGCCGCGCTCACCGAGCCGCCGGAGCCGTCGCGGGCGCCGCCCAGGTCGTTGACCACCACCCTGGCGCCGCGCGCCGCCAGGGCCAGCGCATGCTGGCGGCCCAGGCCGCCGCCCGCTCCGGTCACGATGGCCACTCGGCCCTTGAAGTCGATGGTGCTGTTGCTCATCTCGCTGCTTTCTTTCCTTGGGAATGGGTGTGCCGAAGGCCGCCACGGCGGCCGCGTGGCGTTTTACCCCAGAAAGGCGTCCCGGCGGGACCACCCGGAAGCGGGCTCAGTCGCGCGCGTGACGCAGCGTTTCGCAGTAGGCCACCAGCTGGTCGAGCTCGGCGGACTTGTCGAAGAAGGCATCGGCGCCCAGCTGCGCGGAGCGCTGGCGCATCTCGGAGGTGGCGTAGTTGCTCAGCACCACGACCTTCTGCTTGGCCGCGCGGTGGCGGCAGGCCCGGACCACGCCCAGGCCGTTGCCGTGCTCCAGGAAAAGATCGACGATGGTCAGGTCCCAGTCGTCGCGGTGATGGTCGAGCCAGTGCACGGCTTCTTCCTCGCTGCTGGCGCAGGCCACCACGTCCGCGTCGGCCACGTCGTGCAGGAAGCCGACGAGGTTTTCGCGAATGAGCGGGCTGTCCTCGACAAGGTAGGCCTTGAAAGTCATGCCGCAATCTCCGGCCGAACCAGGGGCCGGAGTCGAAATCTGAAACTGGCGGGTTGCATGCCGCCCATGGTCGCCCCGGCAGCGGCGGCCACGGTGGGCGATGCCGGCCAATGCCTGTAGGCCATCGCGCTTCGCGCCTGTCGTCAGGCGGGCCGTGTGGCAGTGGGACGCGCCGGGCGCTCAGGCCGCGACGGCCACCCGCCCGCGCCCGATTCCCAGGCGCGCGGGGGACACGTACTGCTCCCGGTAGATCTCGAAAGGCATGGTGTCGGCGGCCTCGATGCGCTTTTGCTCCTGGATCGATTCCTCGGTCATGCGCTCGAATTCGGCCTGCTGCTCGGCCGAGAACGGCAGCGCCAGCAGCGTGGCGCGGGTCTGCTCCGCCTGGGCGCGCACGAAGCCGATGAAGGAATTGCCGTGCTGCTCCTCGACCGCCGCCAGCACCCGCGCCGAAGGCAGGCTGCCGGGGTCCTGCAGCGCGGCCAGTGCGGCGTGCACCGCATCGGCATGCTGCGTGCCGCCGCTCGCGGCGTCGAGCGCGGCGGCGATGGGCCGGCACTGCTCGACCAGCTCGATGCCCCAGTCGGCCAGGCCCACTTCGCGGCCGCCGCGCAAGAGCTGCAGGCCCGGCTCGCGTCCGCGCGCCGCCGTGAGGTGCTGGTTGTGGGCCAGTTCGGCGATTTCCTGGGGCGTGTCGGCCGGGCTGTCGCTCAGGAGGCACTGCAGCAGGAACACATCGAGAAAGCGCATGGTCTGGGCATTGATGCCCACGGGCTCGAAGGGGTCGAGGTCCATCAGCCGCACCTCGACGTATTCGACGCCGCGCTCGCGCAGCGCATGCAGCGGGCGCTCGCCGGAGTGGATCACGCGCTTGGGGCGGATGGTGCCGTAGAACTCGTTCTCGATCTGCAGCAGGCTGGTGGCCAGTTGGTTGTAGTCGCCTCCGAGGTTGCGGATGCCGATGGCCTCGTAGGCCGGCCAGGGCCGCGTGAGTGCGTCCTGCAGCGAGGCGCCGTAGCCCTCGAGGCTGTTGTAGCTCACGGCCAGCGAGGCCTGGGCGTCGCTCTGGTAGCCCAGGCGCCCCATGCGCAGCGAGGTGCCGTGCGGCATGAACATGCTGCCGTCGCCCAGCGGCTGCAGCTCGTGCGGGCGCCCCGCGACAAAGCTGGAGCACAGCGCGGGCGAAGCGCCGAACAGGTACAGCAGCAGGAAGGCATGGCGCCGGAAGTTGCGGATGAGCGCGAAATACTGTTCGCTCGACACGTCGGGCAGCGACCAGTTGTAGTGGATGCCCGAGATGGTCTGCATGCGCCGCCCGTAGCGGTGGCTCAGCCCCATGCGGTAGACGCTCTTGGCGCGCCCGACGTTCGAGGAGCCGTAGCGCCCGATGGGAATGGTCTCGTCGGTCGGCAGGCCGCAGGGCATGCTCGAGACCCAGAGGCGCTCGTCGCCGAGCGAGTCGAGCACGCGGTAGGTGAACTGGTGGACGCGCGTGAGCTCCTCCAGCGCCGACTCGGCGCTGGCATGCACGCCCGTGATGAGCTCGAGCTGCGATTCGCTGAAGTCGGTGGTGATGTGCGGATGGGTCAGCGCCGATCCCAGGGCCAGCGGGTGCGGCGTGAGCGCGAGCTTGCCGTCCGGCAGCGCGCGCAGGCTTTCCTTCTCGATGCCGCGCCGCATGCCCTTCAACCGCGCGGCTGAGAGCGCACCCAGCCTCTCCTGCAATCTGCTGCTCATATTGTTATGACCCGTCAATCTCTGAGGGGCTGGAAGGTAGCACGGCCGCGCGGGCGCTGCTCGTGCAGGGAATCCCGCCATCCGCTATGCTGCGCGCCGCTATTGTTT
Organism: Variovorax paradoxus NBRC 15149; assembly: GCF_001591365.1. GTDB lineage: Bacteria > Pseudomonadota > Gammaproteobacteria > Burkholderiales > Burkholderiaceae_C > Variovorax > Variovorax paradoxus. Next base: position 214,791 of record NZ_BCUT01000006.1, on the reverse strand, counting down.
TGATAGCTTGACTCATGCGGGCTCGATTTCTTCCGACTGGTAGATGGAGATCTGCGGCGTGCCGTCGGCCATGGCGGCCAGCGCCTTGCCGAAGGCGCGCGACGCCTCGACGCGGAAATGCGCCTTCAGCGCCGCCATGTCGCTCCAGCGCTCGACGAAGCTCAGCCGCAGCGGCTGCTGCACGTCGGCGCTGACCTCGTGCGAGATGCAGCCGGGCTCGGTGCGCGAGCGCAGCACGTGCTCCACGCTGATGGCCAGCATCGCCTGCAGGGTTTCGGGTTTCGCCATGGCGTGTCCGATGACGAGGATCATTTTTTTGTCTCCAGTACATGCAGAAGAAAGCGGTTCAGGTCGGCGATCTCGTCCATGCAGACCGAGTGCGCCATCGTGTACTCATGCCACTCGACGGGATAGCCCAGCGCGGCGAGCGCGTCGCGCGACCGCAGCGCCGCTTCGAGCGGCACCACCGGGTCCTGCCGGCCATGGGCCAGGAAGACCGGCGTGTCGTGGTTGGCCGCATGCCGCTCGGCCGCGGTCGTGGCGGCAATCGGCAGGTAGCCCGAGAGGCCGACGATGCCGGCCAGCCGCTCGGTGTGGCGCAGGCCCGTCATCAGCGCCATGGCGCAGCCCTGCGAGAAACCCGCCACCACGATGCGGTTGGCCGCGATGCCGCGGGCCTTCTCGCTGGCGATCAGCGCCTCGATCGCGGCCTGCGAGCGGCGCAGGCCCGCCTCGTCCTCGCGCGCCACCAGGTCGGCCACGGCGATGTCGTACCAGGCCGGCATGCGGTAGCCGCCGTTGATGGTGACGGGGATCACCGGTGCATTGGGAAACACGAAGCGCACCGGGCCCACGCTCGAGAGGTCGAGCTCGTTGGCAATCGGCACGAAATCGTTCCCGTCGGCGCCCAGGCCGTGCATCACGATGACAGTGGCGGTGGGATTGGGAGCGGTCTCGATTTCGATCGGGGAGCTGGACATGGTCGGTAGAAGGTATTCAAAAAACGCGAAAAACCAGACCTTAGCGCATTCGGGCGGCCCAGGGCGCGGGCTCACGGAATGCAACACAATGCCGGTTCCACGGAAAACCCATGAGCCCGCATCCGAAGCCTCCCATCGCCGCCGCGGCGCCCGACAGCGAAACCCTGCTGCGCAGCAGCGGGCTGCGCGTGACGCGCGCCGCGCAAACCGTGCTCGAATTGCTGGAGCACGCCTCGCAGCCGCTCACGCACGACGACGTGGTGGCCGCCTACACCACGGCCACCGGAGAGGCGCCCGACCGCGTCACGGTGTACCGCGTGCTCGACCGCCTGGTCGACGCCGGCCTGTGCGACCGCCGCGTGGGTGCGGACCGCGTCAACCGCTTTTCGCGCCATGTGGAAGCCGCCTCGGGCAACACCTTCGAATGCGACCAGTGCCACAAGGTGCTCGCGCTCCCCTCCGATCCCGAGCTGCCCAAGGTGATGAGCCGGCTCGGCCGCGAGCTGCGCAAGCAGGGCATCGACACCCGCCACACCGCGCTCACGCTGCACGGCACCTGCGGGGAATGCAGGGGCTGAGGGAGCAGGCGCCAGGCACCCATGCGGCCAGGTTGCGCGCATAGACTCCTGCGCTCGATGCAAGACCCTCGCCTGCCCATCCTCTACAGCTTTCGCCGCTGCCCCTACGCGATGCGTGCCCGGCTCGCCCTGGCCGCCAGCGGTGAGCATTGCGAACTGCGCGAAGTGGTGCTGAAGAACAAGCCGCCCGACATGCTCGCCGCCTCGCCCAAGGGCACGGTGCCGGTGCTGGTGCTGCCCGATGCCGCCGTGCTGGAGCAAAGCCTGGACATCATGCTGTGGGCGCTGCGCCGCAACGATCCGCTGCGCTGGCTCGCACCCGAGGCAGGCGCGCTCGACGGCATGCTCGCGCTCGTGGCCGCGTGCGACAACCACTTCAAGCCGCAGCTCGACCGCTACAAGTACCCGGGCCGCTTCGCGGACGCGCCCGCCGGCACTGCGCGCGAACTGGGTGCGCAGTTCCTGCTGGAGCTGGAAGCCCGGCTCGCCAATGGCCCCGGGCCGCAGCTCTTCGGCGCGCGCGCGGCGCTGGCCGATGCCGCCGTCATGCCCTTCGTGCGGCAGTTCGCGATGGTCGAGCCCGCATGGTTCGAAAGCCAGCCCTGGCCACTGCTGCGCGCCTGGCTCGCGGGCTGGACGACCTCGCCGCTGTTCGAGCGCGCGATGCACAAGTACGCGCCCTGGGCCTCGGGCGAAGCAGGCGCCGCCTACCCGCCGGCCTGACAGCACTCCCCTACATCCACGCACAGGAGCCCCTCACCCATGCACACCCCCTCCACCGCCGCCACCCGCCATTTCTCGGGCACGTACGCCGAGGCGCGCGCCAAGTTCCTCGATGCCGCGGCAATGCGCGGCGCCGCGGTCGAATCCTTCGTGCTGCCGACGCACCGCGGCGCGCTCGGCGAGGAGCTGGCGACCGACGTGGCGCTGATCGGCGCCAGGGATGCGAAGAAGCTGCTGCTCGTCACCTCGGGCACGCACGGCCCCGAGGGCTTCTGCGGCTCGGGCGCGCAGCTTGCCACGCTGCACGACGCCGACCTGCTGGGGCGGCTCCACCAGGCGGGCGTGGCGCTGCTGCTGGTGCATGCGGTCAATCCGCACGGCTTCTCGCACCTGCACCGCACCAACGAGGACAACATCGACCTGAACCGCAACCACATCGACTTCGGCGCGCCGCTGCCGGTGAATGCGGAGTACGCCGAGGTCGAGCCGCTGGTGCTGCCCGCCAGCTGGCCGCCCACTGCCGCCGACGATGCCGCCATGGCGGCCTACATCGAAAAACACGGCATGCGCGCATTCCGCGCGGCCGTCACGCGGGGCCAGTACAGCTCGCCCGACGGCCTGTTCTACGGCGGCACGGCGCCCTCTTGGAGCAACCGCACGATGCGCGCCATCCTGCGCAGCTATGCCGCGTCGGCCACGCACATCGGCTGGATCGACATCCACACCGGCCTCGGCCCCTACGGCCATGGCGAGAAGATCTACCCGGGCCGCAATGCGCCGGCCGACCTTGCGCAGGCGCATGCCTGGTGGGGCGCCGACGTGTTCGCGCCCTTTGCCGGCGACTCGGCCTCGGCCGACGTGTCGGGGCCGGTGGTCTCCATTGCCTATGACGAGTGCCCCGATGCGAGCATCGCGCCCATGGGCCTGGAGTTCGGCACGCTGCCCGACAGCGAGGTGCTGACCCGCCTGCGCGCCGACACCTGGCTGCGGCGCCATCCCGAGGCGCCCGAAGCGCAGAGGCGCGAAATCCGCCAGCAACTGCGCGATGCCTTCTACTGCGACAACGACGAATGGAAGGGCATGGTGCTCGGCCAGACGCGCGTGGTGCTGCTGCAGACGCTGCAGGGCCTGAAGAAGGCCTGATTCGGCGAGTGGACTTCAGCCGAAGTTCGGCGCGCGCCGTTCGCGCAGCGAGGCCACGCCCTCGCGCACGTCGGCGCCCGCGAAGCCCATGAATTCGAGCGCCAGCGAGGCATCGAAGGCCGGGCCGGCCTGGCGCAGCCAGTTGTTGAGCGCGTACTTGGTCAGGCGGATCGCGCTCTGGCTGCCGACCGCGAGCCGGTCGGCCACCTCGTAGGCGCGCGGCAGCAGCTCGGCCTCGTCCACCGCGAGCGACACCAGGCCGATGCGCTCGGCCTCCGCGCCGCTCACCGGCTCGCACAGCAGCAGGTGGTACTTGGCCTTGGCCATGCCGCACAGCAGCGGCCAGACGATGGCCGCGTGGTCGCCCGCCGCCACGCCCAGGCGCGTGTGGCCGTCGACGATCTTCGCGTCCCTGGCGGCAATCGAAATGTCGGCCAAAAGCCCCGCCACCAGGCCCGCGCCCACGGCCGGGCCGTGCATGGCGCTCACGATGGGCTTGTCGCAGTTGATGATGTTGTAGACCAGGTCGCGCGCCTCTTTCCAGACGCGCTGGCGCACCGCGTCGTCGGTGGTCATGTCCTGCACCATGGCCAGGTCGCCGCCGCCCGAGAAGCCCAGCCCCTCGCCCCGCAGCACCGCGCAGCGCACCGTGTCGTCGGCCGCCACGTCGCGCCAGATCTCGGCCAGTTCGCGGTGGCCGTCGTGGCCGGCCGTGGGCAGCTTGCCGTTGGCCGCGCGCATCTGGATGTCGAGCACCGCGCCATGGGCGCCGCGGCGCGTGATGGCAAGGGTCTGGTAGCGTGTGTATTCCATGGCGTGTCTCCGCCCCGCATCGCATGCGGGGACTTGCTTTTGCGTCGAAGGACGGGACGCCTATTTTCGCGCCGCCACCTCGCGGCAGCGCTGCACATTGGCCTCGAAGCGCGGCGCCAGCCCGGGCTCGCATCCATCGCTCGCGGGATTGAGCCTGCACATGCCGACGACCACGTAGTCCATCACCGCCTCGGTGCACATCGGGTACTTGGCCAGGTCGGGATTGGCTTGCGCCTTGAAGCCCCAGCGCTCGGAGAACTCCACCGTGCGGGCCATCGCACCGTGGAAGAAGCTGCGGTCCCTGGCCGCGATGGCGGCCTCCATGCGCGGCAGCTCCTCGTTCAGGTAGCCGACCGAATCCAGCGGGAACGACGCCGGGTCCTGCTGGGCGGCCGCAAGGGAAGCGGCCAGGACGAGCGGCAAGGCGGCAAGGGTGCGCAGCAGCGAGGAAGGCGCAGAACGCGAAATGGGACGGTGTGGTTGCATGGCTTGGGATTTTGCAACGTTTGGAAGCATCTTTGAACGCCGGGCGATGCGTGCGCACGACGCCTGGCGCGGGCTACCGGCTCTTTTTCTGCCGATCGAACTTGCGCCAGTACTGGAACTCGTCCTCGTGCACTTCGAGGTCGACCTCCGAGATGCGCGACTGCAGCCGCTCCTGCACGTCGGCCACGGCCTTGTTGTAGACGATGGGGCCGACCTCTTCAAGAAAGAAGCCGAGCAGCGCGCCGGCCGCGATGTTGCCGATCTTCTCTTCCATGTTCTCGTTGAAGTAGCGCTCGATCGACGCGATGGCCTGCTGGCGGGCTTCCTTGGAGATTTCGATGGTCATGCGTGCGGCTCTCGCTGGTGGATCGATCGATTGTGCCGCTACCATGCGCTGCGGCCCCAGGGCCGGCACGACAACAACATACAACACGGAGACCGCCCCATGAAGTTTCGCCCCGCCGCACTGGCGACCCTTGCCCTGGCCGCACTCGCCGCGGTTTCGGGCTGCACCAATCTGACCCCCGCCACGGCGCAGCGCCAGCTGATGCTGGTCGCCAACGACGAGAAGCAGTCGTGGAGCGACGCCGGCGCCGTGATCCTCGCGCCGATGGGGCGCGACACGGTGCAGGTGCTGGACATCGGCACCGATCCGCTCGCGCCCAGGCTCGTCGGCAGCCTGCAGCTGGACAACACCATCGCCGGACCGCCCGTCAACCTCGCGATCACCCCCGGCGAAACGCTGGCGCTGGTGGCCAATTCGCTCAACGTGGTGGAAGAGAACGGCGTGCGCCGGCAGGTGCCCGACAACCGCCTGTTCGTGATCGACCTGAGCACCACGCCGCCCAGGCTGATCGACACGCTCACCGTGGGCAAGCAGCCCTCGGGCCTGTCGATCAACCGCGCCGGCAACCTCGCGCTGGTGGCCAACCGCGCCGACAACTCGGTCAGCGTGCTGCGCATCGCGGGCAAGCAGGTGACGCTGATCGACACCGTCGCCATGGGCGACTCGGTGGCGCACGTGCGCTTCACGCCCGATGGCAAGCGCGCGCTGGCGGCCAAGTTCACCAGCCACAAGATCGCGCTGCTGGAGGTGAACGGCGAGAAGGTCAGCTACAACAAGGTCGACCTCGCGGCGGGCCTGTGGCCCTACAACGTCGACGTGACGCCCGACGGCAAGCTCGCGCTCACGGCCGACAACGGCAACTCCGGCGCATCGGACGGACAGGTCGACACGGTGAGCGTGATCGACCTCGAGGCGGTGCCGCCGCGCGTGGTCGACAAGGTGGTGGTCGGCGACGGGCCCGAGGGCCTGGCCGTGAGCCCGACCGGCAAGCATGCGGTGGCCGTGATCCTGCGCGGCAGCAACTCGGCAAAGAACGCCTACTTCTACAACCGCAACGGGTCGGTGGTGCTGCTGAAGATCGACGGCAAGAAGGTCACGCGCGCCAACGAGGTGGTGGTGCGCGGCCTGCCCGAAGGCGCGGTGTGGAGCGCCGACGGCCAGTACCTCTACGTGGGCAACTTCATCGACCAGGACATCACGATCCTGCGCGTGGATGGCGACACGCTGGTGCCCACGGGCAAGTCGTTTGCGCTGCAGGGCCATCCGGCCGCAATGCGCGGGACAATGTCGCACTGACGCAACCCACCACCCCAGACGAAGAAGCCATGGCGCAACCCAAACGACAACTCCGCACGCTCGAGCGCGGCATTCTCTGCCTCGTGATCGGCGCCGCCGTTCTGCTGGCGCCGCGCTTCCTGCAGGGCACGCGCTGGTTCGAGATGGTGGCCGGCGCCTACCTGGTCGGCTGGTTCGCGCTGGTGCTGGGCGTGGCGCTGGTGGTGGTCGGGCTGGTCCGGCGCGGCAAGTAGCGCGGCAACGGGCCGGCCCGCAGCCGGCAGGGCTCAGCCCTTCTTGCCGCGCAGCTTGCCGGCGAGTTCCACGCACGCCAGCACGATGGCGCCCGCCACGATGCCGATGCCCGCATTCACCCCCATCGACCCGAGCGCGCCGAACACGCCGCCGGTGGCCTGGGCCCAGTCTTCGACGGCATGGCCGAGGGCCGGCACGCCGTGCACCAGGATGCCGCCGCCCACCAGGAACATGGCCGCGGTGCCGGCCACCGACAGCGCCTTCATGAGCCAGGGCGCGGCCGCGAGGATGCCGCGGCCCAGGGCCTGCGCGGCCTTGCTCGCCTTCCGGCTCAGGTAGAGGCCCGCGTCGTCGAGCTTCACGATGCCGGCCACCAGGCCATAGACGCCGATGGTCATGACCAGTGCAATGCCCGCCAGCACGGTGAGCTGCGTGAGAAAGGACTGGCCCTGCACGGTGCCCAGCGTGATGGCGATGATCTCGGCCGAGAGAATGAAGTCGGTGCGCACCGCGCCCTTGATCTTGTCCTTCTCGGCCGCCACCACGTCGACGGCCTCGTCGGCCACGGCGCGCTCGTGGCGCGCGGTGTCGGCCTCGTGCGCCTGCCTGTGCAGGAACTTGTGGGCGAGCTTCTCGAAGCCCTCGAAGCAAAGGAAGGCACCACCCACCATCAGGAGCGGCGTGACCAGCCAGGGCAGCCAGGTGCCGATGGCCAGCGCCGCGGGCACCAGGATGAGCTTGTTGACGAACGAGCCCTTGCACACCGCCCAGACCACCGGCAGCTCTCGGTCGGCCTTGACGCCCGAGACCTGCTGCGCATTGAGCGCAAGGTCGTCGCCGAGCACCCCGGCCGTCTTCTTGGCGGCCACCTTGGTGAGGACCGAGACGTCGTCCAGGACGGTGGCGATGTCGTCGAGCAGCAGAAGCAGGCTGGTGGCCATGGCAAGGGTCGGTGTGGAAAAAAAAGAAGCGGCGAGCTTAGCCGCAACCGCGGCGCGCGCCGGCAATACCCGTACGCGGCCGGCCGCCGGGCTCAGGCGTCAGGCAACGCTGCGCTTGAGCCGGATTTCCTCGACCCGCACCGTGCCCAGCGCGGTGGTCTTGGCGGTCTTCATTTCGCGCTTGAAGCCGGCGAGCTCGAAGAAGCGCATGGCGCGGTCGTTGCGGATGGGCACCCAGGCCGTGACCGTGGTGCAGCCCTCTTCCTCGAGGCCTTCGCGCGCGGCGTCCCAGAGGGCGACGCCGATGCCCTTGCCCCAATGCTCGGGCTTGACGTACAGGGCCCAGATCTCGCCCGTGGTGGACGGCGTCTTGGGGTCGCGCGAGCGGTCGAAGCCGACGAAGCCGACGATCTCGCCGTCCTGCACCGCCACCTGCACCTGCGGCTCGCTGAACTCGATGGCCTCGCGCCACTTGGCTTCGCGGGAGGCGGGCGCCAGCACGCGCAGCTCTTCTTCGGGCAGGATGCCTTCGTAGGCAGCCTTGGCGGCCAGGGCATGGACTTCGGCGACGGCCTTGGCGTCGCGCATGGTGGCGGGGCGAACTTCGTGATCTGACATGGATGCGGGGAAATCAAAAGGAACTGCGTATTGTCGCCGCACCGCTAAACTGCCCGCTACTACGCCGCATACGCAGCATCAAAAGGAGTCGATATGGCCAAGGGTCAACAGCGCGCAAACAAGGAAGCCAAGAAACCGAAGAAGGACACTTCGCCGCCCAAGCCGGTGGGCACCGGCGGCATCGAACCCGTCCGCACGATCACCACGGCGGTGATCCCGCGCGGCAAGCTCAAGAACAAGTGACCGACGAGGCCCCCGCCGGGCCGGCCCCGGCGCCCGCCAAGCCGGCCCAGCCCCGCAACCCGCTGCACGGGCTCACGCTGGAAGCCATCGTCACGGCGCTGGCCGACCACTACGGCTGGGAGCAGCTCGGCGAGCTCGTTCCGATCCGCTGCTTCGCCATCGACCCGAGCGTGGGCTCCAGCCTCAAGTTCCTGCGCAAGACGCCCTGGGCGCGCGAGAAGGTCGAGAGCCTCTATCTCTTCATGCTGCGCGAACAGCGCCGCGAGCAGCAGCAGCAGCAGCAACAACAGCCCCCGCAGCGATGAGGGTCCGGCTCGAACCGTCGGGCCTCGGCTTCGACGCCGAGGCCGGCACCACGCTCTTGAAATCGGCCGAGGCGGCCGGCATCGAAATGCCGAGCTCCTGCCGCAACGGCACCTGCCGCACCTGCATCTGCCAGCTGGTGGCGGGCTCCATCCGCCACGTCATCGAATGGCCCGGCCTGAGCGCCGAGGAAAAGGCCGAGGGCTGGATCCTGCCCTGCGTGGCCGAGGCACAGAGCGACCTCACGATCGATGCGCCCCAGGCGTTTTCGGTGTTCTGACGGCCGCGGCGCGGCGCCCTACTTGGCCGCCGCGGGCATCGCGACCACCAGCCGGTCGCGCCGCGCCAGCGACGGGAACAGCTTGAACCAGCCCAGCGCCACCATCATGGTTCCCACGCCGCCCACCACCACCGAGCCCACCGGCCCGAGCAGCGCCGCCGTGGCGCCCGATTCGAACTCGCCCAGCTGGTTGCTGGCGCCGATGAAGATCGAATTGACCGCGCTCACCCGGCCGCGCATGGCGTCAGGCGTTTCGAGCTGGACCAGGGTCTGGCGGATCACCACGTTGACCATGTCGGCCCCGCCGGACACGGCCAGCGCAATCAGCGAGACGATGAAGCTGCGCGAAATGCCGAACACCACCATGCACAGCCCGAAGAGCCCGACGGCCATCAGCAGCGTGCGGCCGATGTTGCGCTCGATGGGCCGGCGCGTGAGGGCGATCGACATCGCCAGCGCGCCCACCGCGGGCGCACCGCGCAGCAGGCCGAGCCCCCAGGGCCCCGTGTGCAGGATGTCCTTGGCGTAGATCGGCAGCAGCGCCACCGCGCCGCCCAGCAGCACCGCGAAGAGGTCGAGCGAGACGGCGCCGAGCACCGGCTTGCGCTTCCAGATGAAATCGACGCCCGCGAACACCGTGGCGAGCGTGACCGGCTCGCGCGCGGCCGGCGTGTAGGCATAGCGCAGCCGCAGCACCAGCGCGCAGGCCACCGCGAAGCACAGCACGCTGGCGCCGTACACCACCGCCATGCCGGCCACGAACAGCAGGCCGCCGAGCGCCGGCCCGCCGATGATCGCGCCCTGCATGCCGGCCGAGCTGAAAGCCATGGCGCGCGGCAGCATCGCGGGCGGCACCAGCAGCGGCGTGAGCGCCTGTTGCGCCGGCATCTGGAAGGCCCGCACCGCGCCCAGCACCAGCGACAGGCCCAGCAGCAGGCCGCGCGTGTCGAAGCGCTGCACCACCGCGAGCAGCAGCACCAGCGCCACCAGCCCCTGCACCGCAAAGCAGGCCGCCACGATGCGGCCGCGGTGGTGGCGGTCGACCACATGGCCGGCCAGCAGCGCGAGCAGCAAGGCCGGCACGAACTGGTAGAGGCCCACCAGCCCGAGGTCCCAGGCGCTGCCGGTGAGTTCGTACATGTGCCAGCCGATGGCCACCAGCAGCATCTGCGAGGCCGCGGTGCCGAAGAGCCGCGCCACCCACATCTGCATGAACGCTCGCTCGCGCCGGAGTTCGGTAAAGCCCGGGGAAACGGGAGCGGAGGCGGGAGAAGAGGCGGGAGAAGAGGCAGGGCCGGACATCTGTTCGAGGATAGCCGAGGCTTCATGAGCTTCGCATGAGCGCAGCGCCAAGGTGCAGCAGCGAGCGCGGGCTCTGCTCTCTACACTCCGGGCTACCCATGCCGGACATCGACCTCATCCACGAAGACGCCCACCTGCTGGTGCTGAACAAGCCCGCCGGCCTGCTCTGCGTGCCCGGGCGCGGCGAAGACAAGCAGGACTGCCTGAGCGCGCGCGCCATGCGGCGCTGGCCCGATGCGCTGATCGTGCACCGGCTCGACATGGCGACCAGCGGCCTGGTGCTGATGGCGCGCGGCGCGGCCATGCAGCGTGCGCTCGGCGATGCCTTTGCCGAGCGCCGCGTGCACAAGCGCTACGAGGCCATCGTGGACGGTGCGATGCCGGTGCAGGACGAATGGTCGGTCATCGACGCGCCGCTCATGGCCGACTGGCCCAACCGCCCGCTGCAGAAGGTGGACCCGGCCGGCAAGCCGAGCCTCACGCGCTGGCGTGCGCTGTCGTCTTCGTCTTCGTCTTCGTCTTCGTCTTCGTCTTCGTCTTCGTCTTCGTCTTCGTCTTCAGCACCGGATGGGAATTCGCAGGCCACGCACCTGCTGCTGGAGCCGCTCACGGGGCGCTCGCATCAGTTGCGCGTGCACCTGCTGTCGATCGGCCATCCGATCCTGGGAGACGCGCTCTACGGCAGCGCCGATGTCCAGGCACGTGCGCCGCGCCTGCTGCTGCATGCCAGCGAACTGGGCTTCGTGCACCCGGTCACGCAGCAGAGCCTTTGCCTGCAGAGCCCGTCCGGCTTCGATTTCTCTCGCCTTACAGCCCGCCCTTGACCACGAGCACCGGCATGGGCGCGTCCTGCAGCACGCGCTGCGTGACGCTGCCCAGCAGCAGCTTCTCGATGCCGCTGCGCCCGTGCGAGCCCATCACGATCAGGTCGGCCGCAATGGCGATGGCGGTGTCGACGATGCCTTCGTGCACCACGTGGCCGTCGATCACGCGCTGGTCGCTGTGCAGGCCCTCGGCGGCGAGCGCCGCCACGCCGCGGGCGAGCGCCGCATTCGCGCTCGCGGTGGCCGCGGCCAGGTACTCGTTCTGGCCCAGCGCATAGTCCGCACCCACGCCGATGAAGGGGTAGTTGTCGATCACGTGAATCAACGTGATGCGGCTTCCGAACGCCAGCGCCAGGCCGCTGGCCTTGCTGACCGCGAGCATGGAAGTTTCGGAGCCGTCGATCGGAACCAGGATGTGATTGAACATGGCGGACCTCACTTTTTCGTTCGCGGACAGGCGCGGCTCGCAACCGAGCCGGGCCCCGAATTTAACCTCTGCGCCGGGCAGTGGCTGTAGGACTCAAGCCAGCAGGATCAATCCCCCTGGAAAGCCCCGGCGCGGCAGGTGACGACGAGTGTGTCGCGCCAGCCGGCGCCGCCCTCCTCGAGCGGCTGGATCGGCGTGGACTCGTGGATCACGCGCGCGTCGTCGAGCAGGAGCAGCGTCCAGGGCTCGGTCATGGTGAAGCGCTCGCCGCGGCGGCCGCTGGCTTCGAACACGCGCGTCTCGCCGCCCTTGATGCCGCTGCGCCCGACCAGCGCCACCGCCACCAGGTCGACGCCGTCGCGGTGCGCGCCTTCAGGCGTGGGCCGGCCGATGCCGCCCGCGGTGTCGATGCGGAACTGGTGCGCCTCGACGAACCACGGCTGCGCCGCCGCCGCGCCGCGCATGCCGCTCGCGGCCTCGCCCAGGCGCTGCAGCAGGCGCTGCCAGGCCGGCTGCGCCACCGTGGCTTCGTGCATGGGCGCGAACCAGCGCTGCATGCCGCCATGCAGCGCGTTGTATTCGACCGGCTGCCAGTGCGCGCGGTGCGGCGCCTGCACGATCGAATCGCCTTCGACCGTGAAGCAGGCGTGGCGCCGCGTGCGATAGCGGCCGCCGTCCTTCAGGTATTCGTCCGGCGGGAGATCGTTCCAGTCGGCATGCAGTGCTTCGAGCTGCGCAAGCGGCACACCCAGCCAGTCGCTCACGCCCTGCGGGCTCAGCACGGCATAGCCTTGCTCGCGCAGCGCGGCCTGCAGCTCGGCAGGCTGGACGAAGGGTGGAGCGAACGCGGCCGTGGTCACGACGCGGTGACCTTCACGTCCTTCCAGAACGCCACGCGGTCGCGGATTTCCTCGGCCTCGGGCTTCGGGTCGGCGTAGTACCAGGCAGCGTCGGTGTGGAGCTCGCCGTTGACCAGCAGCGAGTAATAGCTGGCCGTGCCCTTCCAGGGGCAGGTGGTCTTGTGGTTGCTGAAGGTCACGTGGTCGCGATTGAGCGAGCTCATCGGGAAATAGTGGTTGCCTTCGACGAGCACGGTGTCGTCGCTTTCGGCGATGGTGACGCCGTTCCAGGTTGCTTTCATGTCTTGCACTCCAAGGGGCGGGGGGCGCGGGGCGCAGTTGGCGGATGCGGTGGCGCGCGGGGAAGGGATATTGTGCCCGTTGCTTTTGGGGGGCGAATCCATGGGGGCGGTATGCCGACGGATTGAGGTTCTGGGTTTGTTTGAGTTTTGGGGCCGGGTCTCGCCCCGGCGGGCGAGCTACTTTCTTTTGCTTCGCCAAAAGAAAGTAGCCAAAGAAAAGGCGACCCCACTGTCTGCGACCCTCCGCTTCGCTGCGGGCAACCTGCGGTGCTCGCGTTTCGCGGGGTCTCGCCCAAACTCGCTTCGCTCAAACAAGGGCGAGCCCTGATCCGCGAAACGCTGCGCTCCTCGGCGCATACAGAGGGGCTTCGAAACCACACGGGCCTTTGCTTCGCTCGGCCACCAAGCCACCGCAGGCGCGCAGCGCCTGCGGTGGTTGGCCTGTTGGTGTTGGCTGTTGGGTTTGGGGCCGAGCGAAGCGAAGGCCGCCCGCTCCAACCCCTTCTGTATGCGCCGAGGAGCGGAGATGGAGGCGGGATCAGGGCCGCAGCTGTTTGAGCGCAACGCAGTGGAGCGAGTTCTGCGGACCCCCGCCGTAATCGAGCACCGCAGGTTGCCCGCAGCGAAGCGAAGGGACGCAGACAGTAGGGGTCGCCTTTTCTTTGCTTACTTTCTTTTGGCGAAGCAAAAGAAAGTGAGTCGCCCGCCGGGGCGAGACCCGGCCCCGAAACTCAAAACAATTCAAGCCCCCAACCAATGCACGCTGAAGAGCCTCTCCGGATCCGTCCACACAGCCCCCGGCCGGAACCCCGCCTTCACAGCCAGCGCCCGCAATCCTTCCACAGTGAACTTGTGCGAGTACTCGGTGTGAATGGTCTCCCCTTCCTCGAACGCAAACCGCTCGCCGTTCAGCGAAACGATCTGGTCCCGCCGGCTCACCAGGTGCATCTCGATGCGCTGTTTCGGCGCGTTGTAGAACGCCGCGTGCGCAAAGCCCTCGAGATCGAAGTTCGCGTCGAGCTCGGCGTTGGCGCGCCGCAGCAGGTTGAGGTTGAACGCCGCGGTCACGCCCTGCGCGTCGTTGTAGGCCGCATGCAGGCGGCCCGGGTCCTTCACCAGGTCGACGCCGATCAGCAGCCCGCCGCCGCGCAGCATGCGCGCCGCGAGCTGCAGGAAGGCCAGTGCCTCGTCGGGCTCGAAATTTCCGATCGTCGAGCCGGGGAAAAAACCCACGCGCTTGCCCGCACCGGCGAGCGGCGCGGGCAGCACCAGCGGCATGGTGTAGTCCGCCGCGATCGGCTGCACCGCCAGCTGCGGGTAGTCGGCCCTGAGCCGCTCGGCGGCGGCCGCCAGGTGCTCGCCGGAAATGTCGATCGGCAGGTAGCGCCTGGGCGCCTCGAGCGCATCGAGCAGCAGCCGCACCTTGGTGAGCGAGCCGGCGCCGAACTCGACGATCTCGGCGCCCGGACCCACCTGCGCGGCGATCTCGCCCGCGCATTCGCCAAGAATGCGCAGCTCGGTGCGCGTGGGGTAGTACTCGGGCAGCTCGCAGATGCGGTCGAACAGCTGCGAACCCGCGGCGTCGTAAAAATACTTGGGCGAAATGCTGCGCGGCCTGCGCGCGAGGCCCGCCTGCATCTCGCGGCCGAACTCGGAGAGCAGCGCCGCATTTTTTTCCGCGGCGGCAGGCGCGACAGGCTGGCGCTGCTGCGGCTGGGCGGCGGCAAACGAAAAGGAGGACGAGGAGCTTGGATTGCGCATGATTCAGATGTCTTTCGCGAGCCGCAGCCCCGAGAACTGCCAGCGCGCCGCCGGCGGAAAGAAATTGCGGTAGCTGGGCCGCGTGTGCCCGGCCGGCGTCGCCACGCTGCCGCCACGCAGCACCAGTTGGCCCACCATGAACTTGCCGTTGTATTCGGCCGCGATGCCGGGCATGGGCCTGAAGCCGGGATACGGGTCGTAGGAGGAGCGCGTCCACTGCCAGACGTGGCCGCTCATCTGCGAGATGCCGGGCGCATCGAAGGCCGCTTCCCATTCGAATTCGGTCGGCAGGCGCGCACCGGCCCATTCGGCATACGCGGCGGCCTCGTAGAAGCTCAGCTGCGACACGGGCGCATCGGCCTCCATCGGCCGCACGCCATGCAGGCCGAACACCTGCCAGCCGCCCTGCGGCTGCTGGGCCTGCAGCCGGGGATCGTCGGCGGCCAGCCAGTAGGCGGGATGGCGCCAGCCCTGCGCCTGCACCGCTGCCCAGCCGTCGGAGAGCCAGAGCTCGGGGCGCTGGTAGCCGCCGTCGGCAACGAACTGCGCATAGTCGCCGCAGCTCACCAGCCGGTCGGCAATGGCATAGGGCTGCAGCAGCGCCGCATGGCGCGGGGTTTCGTTGTCGAAGGCAAAGCCCTGCTGCGGCCCCTCATGGCCCACCTGCACCATGCCGCCGGGCTGCGGCAGCCAGCGCATGGCCGGCGGCACGGCGGCCAGCCGCAGCGCAGGCCCGGCCGCGGGCCGGTAGGCGGGCAACAGCGGGTTGCACGACAAGGCATGCAGGATGTCGGTGAGCAGCAGCTCCTGGTGCTGCTGTTCGTGGTGCAGCCCGAGCGTGACGATGGGTTCGATGGCCGCCCAGTCGCTCTCGCCGGCGCCGCCGTCGAGCAGTGCGATCACCGCTTCGTCGACATGGGCGCGGTAGGCATGCACCTCGTCCACGGAAGGGCGCGTGAGCAGCCCCCGCTGCGGTCGCGGATGGCGCGGGCCGAGCGCTTCGTAGTACGAGTTGAAGAGGTAGTGGAACCGCTCGTCGAAAGGCCGGTAGCCCGCCGCATGCGGCTGGAGCAGCACGGTCTCGAAGAACCAGGTCGTGTGCGCGAGATGCCATTTGGTCGGGCTCGCGTCGGGCATCGACTGGATGCACTGGTCTTCGGCGGAGAGCGGCGCGGCGAGTGCCAGGCTGGCGGCGCGCACTTCGCGGAACTTGTCGCGCAGTGCGCTCGCCGCCTGGGTGATCGGCCGGGAAAGCGTCATGGTGTCTCCAGTCGGGTCAACCGCAATTTGTAGCCGATGGCCGCTGCAAAGGCGCGTAGGACAAGTTCGCGCCCTTAGCACGCCGTGGGCCGGGGGAGGCACAGGCAACCATCGGTGGGGGGAGCCACTTTGGCACAAGATCGGCCGGCTTGCAGGGCGGCTGGGTATCGGCTGCGTATCATCTGTTCGATGCAAACGACCAACGCCTCCGCCCGCCCCCATGTCGTCATCGTCGGCTGCGGATTCGGCGGACTCGAAGCCGCCCGCAGGCTCGAACGCGCCGACGTGGACGTGACGGTGATCGAAAAGACCAACCACCACCTGTTCCAGCCGCTGCTCTACCAGGTGGCGACCGCCGGTCTCGCCGCGCCGTCGATCGCGGCGCCGGTGCGGGCCCTGTTCCGCGCACAGCCGCGCATCACCACGCTGCTCGGCGAAGTGAGCGCCATCGATCCGGCCGCACGCGCGGTCCGGCTGGCCAACGGCAGCCTGGTGAGCTACGACCACCTGGTGGTCGCGGCCGGCGCGGCCCACAGCTATTTCGGCCATGACGAATGGGCGCCCCTGGCGCCGGGCCTCAAGACGCTGTCCGACGCCTTCGAGATCCGCCGCCGCGTGCTGATGTCCTACGAGGCGGCCGAGACCGCCACCGACCCCGAGCGCCGCCGCGCCCTGCTCACCTTCGTGGTGATCGGCGCCGGCCCCACGGGGGTCGAGATGGCCGGCACGCTGGCCGAGATCGCCAAGCACACGCTCTCCGGCGAATTCCGCCGCATCGATCCGGGGAGCGCACAGGTGCTGCTCGTCGAGGGCGGGCCGCGCGTGCTGCAGGCCATGCCCGAGAGCCTGAGCCAGAAGGCGCTGGAGCAGCTCCAGCGGCTGGGCGTCGAGGTGCGGCTCAATGCACGCGTGACCGCCATCGACGCCACCGGCCTCGAAGTGGAAGCCGGCGGCGGTGCCAGCGGCGCTCCGGCCACCAGCTACCGCATCGACAGCAGCTGCGTGGTGTGGGCGGCGGGCGTGGCGGCATCGCCGCTCGGACGCATGCTGGGCGAGGCGACCGGCGCCGAATGCGACCGCGCGGGCCGCATCAAGGTCGAGCCCGACCTGAGCCTGCCGGGCCATCCCGAGATCAGCGTGGTGGGCGACCTGGCCGCGGCCCTGAGCTACGCCCCCGGCAAGCCGCCCAAGCCGGTGCCCGGCGTGTCGCCCGGCGCCAAGCAGATGGGCCGCGCGGCGGCCGCCAACATTCTTCGCCGCATCGCGGGCGTGCCGACCGTGCCTTTCCGCTACCGGGACTACGGCAACCTGGCCACCATCGGCCGCAATTCGGCGGTGGTCGACCTGGAAACGCCCTTGGGACCGCTGCGCTTCAGCGGCCGGCTCGCGTGGCTGTTCTGGCTGTTCGCGCACGCGTACTTCCTGATCGGGTTCCGCAACCGCATCGTGGTGCTGATGGACTGGGCCAGCGCCTACTGGAGCTTCCAGCGCAATGCGCGCGTGGTGGCGGACGTGCGGGGCAAGAGCGAGTCGTAGGCTCAGAACAGGAAGCGGTCCGGGTGGTCCTCGCGCTGGCGGCGCCGCCATTCCCAGGGCGGCTGCGGCCTGGCGCCGGCCCACAGCCCGAGCCGCTGCGCACGCGCGCTGTCCTGCAGCTTGAACAGTTCGCCGCCGCGGCGCGTGGCGATGCCGTTGAAGTCGTACACCCAGGCCCAGCCTTCGGCCACCATGCGGGTGCCCGCATCCTCGCCGTTGCAGCGCACGTCGGCCACGGTGCGGCCGTAGCGGTCGGTGTCGCGCTCGGTGATGACCGCCTGCTCGAAGTAGCAGATGCGGCTCAGCGCCTGCCTGCTGCGCTGGCCGTAGGGCTGCGCGCGCTCAGGTGCGTCGATGGCGGCAATGCGCACCTTGACCTCCTCGTAGGCACCGAGGCGCCCGCAGCGCGCCGTGAGCGTGTCGCCGTCGCTGATGCCGACCACCAGGCAGGTGCGGGACGAAGAAGCGGCCTGCGACAGCAGCGGCAGCAGCAACGCAAGACAAACGGCGAACGGAAAGCGCAGGCGCATGGGCGGGGAAAATCGGGCGGTCGAAGCCCCGGATTCTCGGCGCGAAATGCGCCGCGCCCCGGCCGCGAACCCGCTGTTACCGCGCGCCGTTCTCGTCTTCCTGCAGCAGCCGCCACATCACCTTGCCGCTGCCGCTCTTGGGCAGCGCGTCGACGAACTGCACCTTGCGCGGGATCTTGTAGACCGCCATGTTCTCGCGGCACCAGTCGATGATCTGCTGCTCGGTGGTGTCCTTGTGCGTGGCGCGCAGCACCACCACCGCCTTGACCGATTCGCCGCGGTAGTCGTCCCGCGTGGAAATGACGCAGGCCTCCTGGATCGCGGGATGGCGGAACATCAGCAGCTCGACCTCGGCCGGCCACACCTTGAAGCCGCTCGCGTTGATCATGCGCTTCAGGCGGTCGGTCATGAAGAAGTAGCCGTCCTCGTCCATGCGGCCCATGTCGCCCGAGCGGAAGAAGCGCTTGCCCTCGAACTCGACGAAAGCCGCCTGGGTGGCGTCGGGGCGCTTCCAGTAGCCCTGGAACACCTCGGGGCCGTGGATGATGATCTCGCCCGATTCGCCGATGGGCATTTCGGCCAGCGTGTCGGGGTCGACCACGCGCGCATCGGTGCTCATGAACGGAATGCCCAGGCACTGCTGCTTGGGATGGTCCGACGGGTTGGTGTGCGAGGGCGCGGCGGTTTCGGTGAGGCCGTAGCCCTCCTGGTACTTGAGGCCGTACTGCTCGAAGAGGCGCTGCGCCACGGCCTGCGGCATGGCCGCGCCGCCGCCGCCGATGTGCGTGATGCTCGACAGGTCGTAGCTCGCGAAGTTGGGGCTGGCCATGAGGTCGATCACCATGGTGGGGATGTTGGTCCAGCTCGTGACCTTCCAGCGCGAGATGAGCCGGCCCGCCACCTCGCGGTCCCAGCGCGGCATGATGACCAGCGTGGCCGCCGCGAGGATGGAGGTGTGCATCATGCTCACCACGCCCGTGATGTGGAACATGGGCACCACCGCCAGCACCACCGCTTCCGAGGTGGCCTGGCCCCAGAGCTGGCCGGCCACCGCGTTGTGCATGAGGCTCGAATGGTGGTGCACGCAGCCCTTGGGCAGGCCGGTGGTGCCGCTGGTGTAGGGCAGCAGCGCCATGTCGTTGGCGCCCACCACATGCTCGGGCGCCGCATGGCCCGCGGCCAGCGCGTCGGTCCAGGCCATGGCCTTGCCGCCCGCGAGCTCGGGCAGCGGATGGCGCGTGGCGAGCCACTCCTTCCAGGCCGGCGCCGGCGCGTCGTCGCCGCTCGCATCGGCGTCGAAGGCGTCGGTGAACTGGGTCACGATCATGTGGGCCAGCTGCTGCGCGGGCGGCAGCGCGTTGCTGGCCTTGGCAAGCTCGCCGGCCAGGTCGCCGGTGGTGATGGCCACCTTGGCGTCGGGGTCGACGATGTAGTGCTTGAGCTCCTCGGCCCGGTTCATCGGGTTGACCGGCACCACCACTGCATTGGCGCGCAGGATCGCGAAATGCGCGATCACGAGCTGCGGACAGTTCTGCATGTCCAGCACCACGCGATCGCCGCGCTTCACGCCCAGGGCATGCAGCGTGCCGGCCAGCCGCTCGACCTGGTCCGCGAAGCCGCGATAGCTCAGCACCCGGCCGAAGAAGACCAGCGCGGCCTTGTCCGGATAGCGCGCCGCCGAGGTTGCGAGGTTGTGCCACAGCGAGGTGGCGGGGACGGTGATCGAATGCGGCAGGCGCTTGGGCCAGAACTTGTGGTGCGGGCGTGGTTGCATGGTCAAGGCGGGCGGAGGGAGAGGGAGAGAAAGAAGACAGGCCGCAGCCTAAGCCGAGCCGCGCGCCGCTCCCATCGGGGAAGCCCCCGGACGCGTCACCTTGGCGACGCCCTGCGCGCATTGCTCGATCTTCGCGATCTTCTTCGCATGCGCCCTGCGACTACAGACAAGCGCGGCGTTCCGCGCGATACCTGCGTCTCCCACCACCCGTCACCCCGACCGAAGGAGAGTTTTCATGGCAGCAGACAAGCACGCAAGCGTTCACTGGGAAGGCGCCGGCAAGACCGGCAAGGGCCAGGTCAGCACCGAGACCGGCGCCCTCAAGGACTATCCCTACGGCTTCGCCAGCCGCTTCGAGGACGACAAGCGCGGCACCAACCCCGAGGAGATCGTCGGCGCAGCCCATGCGGCCTGCCTGACGATGGCCTTTGCCTTCGCCCTGGAGAAAGAGGGCTTCACCGCCACCCGCATCGACACCAAGGCCGCGGTGCGGCTGGCCAAGGACGGCGAAGGCTTCAAAATCGACCGCATCGCGCTCGAGCTCGACGCCGCCGTGCCCAAGCTGGAGGAAGCGAAGTTCCAGCAGATCGCGGCCGCCGCCAAGGCCGGCTGCCCGCTGTCGAAGGCGCTGGCCAGCGTGCCGGAAATCACGCTGAAGGCGACGCTCGCCGCTTGAGCCGCTGCTTATGATCGTCTCCACTTGAAGAAAAGAGGAGACGATCCATGACCCGCCCAGCCCGCACCGCCCTCGTGGCGGCTTTGTTTTCGATCGCGTCTTTCGGCCTCGGCGGCGCCGCCATGGCCGCCTACCCCGACAAGCCGATCAAGCTCGTCATCGGCTTTCCGGCCGGCGGCCCGCTCGACCAGCATGCGCGCCTCCTGACCGACAAGCTGCAGGCGGTGCTGGGCCAGCCGCTGATCGTCGACTACAAGCCCGGCGCGGGCGGTTCGGTGGGCGCCGATGCGGTCGCCAAGAGCCCGCCCGACGGCTACACGCTGATGCTGGCCAACACCGGCGTGGCCGTGATCAACGGCGCGCTCTACAGCAAGCTGCCCTACAACACGCAGCGCGACTTCGTGCCCATTGCGCGCACCGCGATGCAGCCGCTGGCCCTGCTGGTCACGCCCAAGCTGCCGGTGCAGAACCTGCGGCAGTTCATCGACTACGCCAAGGCGCGGCCCGGCCAGGTCAACTACGGCTCGGCCGGCAACGGCGGCATCAGCCACCTGGTGCCGGAGATGTTCAAGACCGCCACCGGCATCTTCATGGTGCACATCCCGTATCGCGGCAGCGCCCCGGCCTTCACGGACCTGATGGCCGGGCAGGTGCAGTTCATGGCCGAGTCGATTCCGCAGGCGGCCAACTACCACAAGCAGGGCAAGGTGCGCGCACTGGCCGTGACCAGCCGCGAGCGCAACCCCGCGCTGCCGGATGTGCCGACGGTGATCGAGTCGGGCGTCAAGGGCTTCGAGGTGGTGGGCTTCTACGGTTTCTTCGCACCGAAGGACACGCCCAGGGACGTGGTCGCCAGGCTCAGCGACGCGTTCAAGCAGGTGCTGACGAGCGCAGAGGTGCGCGACCGGATGGTGAGCCAGGGCGCGGACCCGGCCTATCTGGGCAGCGAGGACTTCGCGCGCTTTCTTGCCACCGAGACGCCGCGCTGGGACAAGGCGGTGAAGGCTTCGGGCGCGCGGATGGATTGATTGCTGGCAGTTCCGGGTCGCTCTTGTTCAGGGCGGCGTGCACAGGCCACCGGGTACTCCCTCCGCGAATGTCTCCCGTCGGCGGGAGCGCGCCCTGAACAGCGGCACCCTGAACAGCAGCGCCCTGAAAAACAGCACCCTGAGCCGCGCGCCACGCACCACCGGCACGCAGCGCCGGCCCATTTCGGTGCACATAGCTTGCATACCAGTTGGCACAAAAGCTGCTGGTATGCATGCCAATGTCTACATCCGCATCCGAAATCAGTGCACGCATCGTCGAGGCGGTGATGGCGCAGAAGCTCGCGCCGGGCTCGCGCCTGGGCGAGCAGCCGCTGGCCATGCTGTTCGACTGCAGCCGCACCATCGTGCGCGAGGCGCTCACCCGGCTGGCGGCGCGCGGCATCGTCACTGTGAGTGCGCGGCGCGGCTGGTTCGTGATCGAGCCCTCGCAGGACGAGGCGCGCGAAGCCTTCGAGGCCCGGCGTGTCATCGAGCTCGGCCTCATCCGCAGTACGGGCAGCACCGGCAAGATCGACAAGGCCGCGCTGCGCCAGCTGAAGGCGCACCTGCAGCGTGAAAAGGCCGCACTGAAAGAGAGCGACGTCGGCAACCGCAGCTTCCTGCTCGGCGACTTCCACGTGTGCCTGGCCGAATGCCTGGGCAACACGCTCTTGGCCGACACGCTGCGCGACTTCACCGCGCGCACCACGCTGATCGCCATGCTCTACCAGTCCACGCACGATGCCGTGCAGTCCTGCGAGGACCATGTGCAGATCGTCGCCGCCCTCGAGCGGGGCGACCACGCCGCCGCTGAGGCGCTGATGGCCGCGCACATCGGCACGGTGCAGTCGGCGCTGCGCGTGCAGGCGCCGACCGATCCGCTCGCGCAGCTGCGCGACGCGCTGGCGCCGCTGCAGCAGAAGAACAAGAAAACCGCCGCGGCCGTTCCCCGGCGGCGCAAGGCCGCCGCGCCCTCCCCCGACGACACCGATTCATCGACTTACCTAGGAGCCCTGCTATGACTTTCTCTTCGTCCAAACGCCACCTCTCTCTCGCGCTTGCATCCGTTGCCATGCTGGTGGCGGCAGGTACGGCCCAGGCCCAGAACGCGCTGGACAACGTGCTGAAGGCCAAGACCATCAAGATCGCCGTGCCGACCGACTATCCGCCCTACGGCTCGGTCGACAGGAACATGAAGCCCCAGGGCCTGGACGTGGAAATGGCCGAGCTGATCGCCGCCAAGCTCGGCGTGAAGGTCGAGCTGGTGCCCGTGACCAGCGCCAACCGCATTCCCTACCTGCAGACGCGCAAGGCCGACCTCGTGATCTCCACGCTCGGCAAGAACCCCGAGCGCGAGAAGGTGATCGACTTCTCCGCCGCCTACGCGCCCTTCTTCCAGGCCGTGTATGCCGCCAAGAGCATGAAGCTCACCAGCTTTGCCGACATGGCCGGCAAGACCGTTGCCGTGACGCGCGGCGCGATGGAAGACCAGGAACTGAACAAGGTGGCGCCGCCGAACGTCGACTACCGCCGCTTCGAGGACAACAACGCCACCATCGCGGCCTTCGTGGCCGGCCAGACGCAGACCCTGGCCACCAGCGCGGCGGTTGCCGGCGACATGCTCGCCAAGAACCCGAAGGTGAGCGCCGAATTCAAGCTGCTGCTGAAGGACAGCCCCTGCTTCGTCGGCGTGGCCAAGGGCGAAACCGCATTGAAGACCAAGGTCAACGAGATCATTGCGGCCGCCAAGAAGGACGGCACGCTCGACGCCATGTCGAAGAAGTGGCTCGGCAAGGCCGCCGGCGACCTGCCGGTCTGAGCCTCGCTCGCTGAACCCCGAACAAAGGCGCGGCCATGGAATTCGACTTCGGTGCTGTTCTCGTCGACTGGCGGCTGCTCGCCAAGGGCATCGCGTGGACGGTCGGCCTGACGGCCATCGCCACCGTCATCGGCATGGCCGTGGGCGTGGCCTGCGCCTGGGCGCGCGCCAGCGGGCCGGCGTGGCTGCGCTGGGTGGTCGGCAGCTATGTGGAGCTGATCCGCAACACGCCCTTCATCGTGCAGCTGTTCTTCATCTTCTTCGGACTGCCCGCGGCGGGCGTCAAGCTCACGCCGGAGGTGGCATCGATCATTGCGATGGTGATGAACCTCGGGGCCTATTCCACCGAGATCATCCGCGCCGGCATCGAGGCCACGCCCAAGGGACAGATCGAGGCGGCCGTGAGCCTGGCGCTCGACAAGGTGCAGGTGTTCACCCGCGTGGTGCTGCCGCCGGCGCTCAAGAAGGTGTGGCCCGCCATGGTGAGCCAGATCATCATCGTGATGCTGGGCTCGGCCGTGTGCGGACAGATCTCCACCGAGGAGCTGAGCTACGCGGCCAACCTCATCCAGAGCCGCAACTTCCGCGCCTTCGAGGCCTTCATCGTCGCCACGCTGCTCTACCTGGCGCTGGCCGTTGCGCTGCGCAGGCTGCTCAACTGGGCCGGGCCAAGATTCTTCTTCGGCCGCTGAACGCAGGACGCCACCACCATGGTCGATTTTTCTCTCTGGGACATCCTGCGCAACCTGCTGATGGCGCTGCGCTGGACCGTCGTGCTCTCGCTCATCGCCTTCATCGGCGGCGGGCTGGTGGGCGCGCTGCTGCTGTTCCTGCGGCTGCGCGGCGGCAGCGCCATGGGCCGCGCCGTCGGCCTCTACGTGCAGCTGTTCCAGGGCACGCCGCTTCTGATGCAGCTGTTCCTCGCCTACTTCGGCATTGCGCTGTTCGGCATCGACGTGTCGGCGTGGACCGCGGCCAGCGTGGCGCTCACGCTCTACACCAGCGCCTTCCTCACCGAGATCTGGCGCGGCTGCGTGGCCGCCATTCCCAAGGGCCAATGGGAAGCCTCGGGCAGCCTGGCGCTGAGCTTCAATGAGCAGATGCGCCACGTGATCCTGCCGCAGGCGGTGAAGATCGCCATTGCGCCGACGGTGGGTTTCCTGGTGCAGGTGATCAAGGGCACGGCGCTCGCCTCGGTGATCGGCTTTGTCGAACTCACCAAGGCCGGCAGCATGATTTCGAACGCCACCTTCCAGCCCTTCGTGGTGTTCAGCTGCGTGGCGCTGCTTTATTTCGTGCTGTGCTTCCCGGTAAGCCTGTACGCCAAGAATCTCGAGAGGAAATCCCATGGCCGCCGTGCTTGAATCCCAGACCTTTGCCGCGCCGATCGTGCGCGTGACCGCCCTGCGCAAGTCGTATGGCGCCAACGAGGTGCTCAAGGGCATCGACCTCGAGGTGAAGCGCGGCGAGGTCATTGCCATCATCGGCAAGAGCGGCTCGGGCAAGAGCACGCTGCTGCGCTGCATCAACGGGCTCGAGGTGTTCCAGGAAGGCTCGCTCACGGTCGATGGCAAGCCCCTGCTGCACGAGAGCGCCATGGCCATGCGCGAGCTGCGCCAGCGCGTGGGCATGATCTTCCAGAGCTTCAACCTGTTTCCGCATCTCACGGTCGGCAAGAACGTGATGCTCGCACCCACGCTGGTGAAGAAGCGCAGCGGCATGGAGGCGGCTTCGCAGGCGCGCAAGCTGCTCGAGCGCGTGGGCCTGGCCGAAAAATTCGACGCCATGCCCGAGCAGCTCTCGGGCGGCCAGCAGCAGCGCGTGGCCATCGCCCGCGCGCTGGCAATGGAGCCGGCCGTGCTGCTGTGCGACGAGATCACCTCGGCGCTCGACCCCGAGCTGGTGGGCGAGGTGCTGCGCGTGGTGGAGTCGCTGGCCGACGAAGGCATCACGCTCCTGATGGTCACGCATGAGATGAGCTTCGCGCGCAAGGTGAGCGACCGCGTCATCTTCATGCACCAGGGCCGCGTGCACGAGATGGGGCCGCCGGCCGACATCTTCGGCAATCCGCAGACGGCCGAGCTGAAGCAGTTTCTCTCGTCGCTGCACGACTGAAGCGGTAGGCGGGCGCCGCGCTACTTGCGGCCTGAGCGCGCACGCGCCGGCTTTCGCACGGCCATGTCCGGCGGCGCTTCGAAGTTGTCGTCCTCCCCCAGCCCGGTGGCCACGCCGAGCCGGGCCGCCAGGTGCGCGGCGTCGTAGGGCGCGTGCACCTTGACGTCGTTGTCGAAGTAGCAGAACACGTCGCGCCCCTTGCGCCCGGAGAGCCGGCGCGAAGGCACGGCCAGCCTTGCATCCTTCACCTGCCGTCCATGTCGCCAGGCGTCGATGCGGTCGGCCCAGCGGTCGAGCGCGGCATCGTCGTCGCCGCTCGCGTAGAGCTCCTTGTCTCCGTGCAGCCGCATGTAGACGAAGTCGGCGCAGAGGTCTTCAAGCAGCGGCCAGCGCCCCGCCGTGTCGGCCACCACCAGCGCGACGCCATGGCGGCGCAGCATCGCGATGAAGTCCGCATTTGCAAAGCTGGCATGGCGCACTTCCACCGCATGCCGGATGCGCAGCTTTGCGGGCGCCTTCAGCAACGCACGCTCGTCGCTGAGCTTCTCGTTGTGCTGCCGCGCGAGCTTGAGGGCGGAGCGGCCGTCCCTGGGCAGCAGCGCCAGGAATTCCTCGAGGCGATCGGCGTCGTAGGCGAAGGACGGCGGCAGCTGCCAGAGGATGGGCCCGAGCTTGGCGCCCAGCGCAAACACGCCCGAGGCAAAGAAGTTGGCCAGCGCGGCGCGCGGTTCCTTGAGCCGCAGGTTGTGGGTGATGTAGCGCGGCCCCTTCACCGCAAACACGAAATCCTCGGGCGTCGCGTCGTGCCATGCCTGGTAGGACACGGGGCGCTGCAGCGAATAGAACGAGCCGTTGATCTCGATGGTGGGCAGCATGCGCGAGGCAAAGTCGAGCTCGAGCCGCTGCGCCAGCCCCTTGGGATAGAAGCGGCCGCGCCATGGCGCATAGCGCCAGCCAGAAATCCCGATTCGCGTCGTGCCCTGCATCGTTGGTCTTTTTTTCCGGAGCCTTGAACGTGGCCTGCCGGGCGGCCCGGCCGCGTAGGAGATTTTCCTGTCCGCATAGCAGCATGGGCCCAGCGCGCCGGCCGGAGGCCGTACTGGCCGGAACCCCGCGGGCTGTGGCAAGCTCCGAGGAGTATGCAAATCCGCTCCCTGCCCTTCACCACCTCCCGCCGCTGGATGCTGCGCGCGCTGTGCGGCGCCGCGGCCCTGCAGGCGCCGCTTGCCGCGCTGGCCGGCTTCAACTTCTTCACCAGCGAATACACCGCCACGCGCGACGAACTGCAGGCGCAGATCGCCAAGCGCTTTCCGGTGGCCGAACGCTATGCCGAGATCTTCATGGTCGGGCTGCGCGACCCGCAGCTGGGCCTGGACGCACGCGGCAACCGCGCGGCCATCACGGCCACGCTGACCATTGCCAGCCCCCTGCTGGCCGCCTCGCCGGTACAGGGCGTGGTCTCGGTCAGCAGCGCGCTGCGCTACGACGCCGCGGCGCGCGCGCTGCGCCTGGACCATCCCAAGGCCGAGCGCCTCGAGCTGCAGGGCGTGCAGGGCCGCGATGCGGAACGCCTGCAGCAGGTGGGCGCGGTGGTGGCGCAGGAGCTGCTGCAGGGGCAGGTGCTGCGCAGCTTCACGGCCGAAGAACTCACGGTGGGGCGCAAGACCTACGAGATCGGCGACATCACGGTGCAGGACGACGGCATCAAGGTGCAGCTGAAATGAAATTCCCACTGCTTGCCGCCGCGTTGCTCGTCGCGGGCTGCGCGGCCATTCTCCCCACGGCAAAGCAGCACTTCGACCTGCAGGCCCACCGCGGCGGACGGGGCCTTGCACCCGAGAACACGCTGGCGGCCTTCTCCAACGCGATCGACCTGGGCGTGAGCACGCTTGAACTCGACATCGGGCTCACGGCCGACGGCGTGGTCGTGATCTCGCACGACACCGCGCTCAATGCCGACCACACGCGCGACGCGAACGGTGCGTGGCTCGCATCGAAGGCCGGCCCCACCGTCCGCTCCCTGACGCTGGCCCAGCTTCAGAGCTACGACGTCGGCCGGCTGAATCCCGCGAGCAACTACGGCAAGCGGTTCGCGCTGCAGCTGCCGCGCGACGGCGAGCGCATTCCGACCCTGGCCGCACTGTTCGACCATGTGCGGGCACGCGGCGCCGCGGCGGCCACGGTGCGCTTCAACATCGAGACCAAGATCGACCCAACCAAGCCCGACGAAACCGCCGCGCCCGAGCCGATGGTGCGCGCCCTGCTCGCCGAGATCGACAAGGCGCAGATGGGCGGCCGCGTGACCATCCAGAGCTTCGACTGGCGCACGCTTGCGCTGGTCGGCCAGCTTGCGCCGCAATTGCCGCGGGCCTACCTGAGCTCCGCGCGCACGCTCAAGGACAGCCGCTGGACGGCCGGCCTCGACGCGGCGCAGTTCGCGTCGACGCCGCAGCTGGTCAAGGCCGCGGCCGGCACGGCGGGCGGGCCCGTCATCTGGTCGCCGGCCTACAACGACCTGACACGGCCCGCCATCAAGGAAGCGCAAGGCCTCAGCCTCAAGGTGCTGCCGTGGACCGTGAACCAGCGCGCCGACATGCTGCGGCTGATGGACTGGGGCGTGGACGGCCTCATCACCGACTACCCCGACGTGCTGCGCGACCTGATGCGCGAACGCGGCCTCTCGCTGCCGCCACCCGGAAAGGCTTCGCCATGAACACCGCCGCACGGCAACTCGAAACCATCGGCGGCGGCATCGCGGCGCTGCAAGGGGGCGGCGGATCGGTCGCCGCGCTCTCGAACGAGGCGCGTGCGAGCAGCGAACTGCTCGCGGCCCTGCCGCCGCGCTATGGCGAGGTGCTGCTGAACCTGCTCGACCGGCTCGAATCGAGTGCGCTGTTCAGCGAGGAGAGCTGCTCCTTCAGCCAGAAAGACCTGCTCGACAACCTGCAGGCGTGGGCCGACAAGGCCCGCGCGCAGCTGCCATCCTGAGGAGAAACAAGCCATGCAAAGACGCACCCTTCTTCTGCGCGCCGCCCCGCTGCTCGCGCTCGCATCCACGGCGGCATGGCCGCTGGCCGCATCGGCCGCCGCACCGATGGTCGAGATCTGGAAGGACCCGAACTGCGGGTGCTGCCAGGACTGGGTCAGGCACCTCGAGGCGAACGGCTTCGCCACCCGCGTGCACGATGCTGGCAACAGCGCCGCGCGCACCCGGCTCGGCATTCCCGCCGCGCTGGGCTCGTGCCACACCGGCCTGGTCGGCGGCTATGCGCTCGAAGGCCACGTGCCCGCGCGCGAGGTGCACAGGCTGCTGCGCGAAAGGCCCAAGGCCATCGGCCTCGCCGTCCCTGGCATGCCGGTCGGATCGCCCGGCATGGACGGCGCCGCCTATGGCGATCGGCGCGATCCCTACGACGTGCTGCTGGTGCTGGCCGATGGCGGCAGCCGCGTCTACCAGGGCTACCGCTGAGGAAGAACGCGCCGCGCGTCAGCCGAAGCGGGTGGGATCGAAAGGCGCCAGCGCCGTCTCGGGCGCGGTGCCCGCGAGCAATTGCGCCGCGAGCCTGCCGGTGCGCGCCGAACCGCACAGGCCCACGTGCCCATGCCCGAAGGCCAGCACGATGTCCGCACTGGCCGCGGACGTGCCGATGCAGGGCAGCCCGTCGGGCAGGCTGGGCCGGTGGCCGAGCCAGTGCTTCACGGCCACCGCCTGCGGCGCCTGGGCGGCCAGGGCCGGAAACATCGACAGCAGGTGCCGGTGCAGGATCTCGGCGCGCCGCCAGTCGGGCGCGGCATCGAGCCCGCCGATCTCGACCTGGCCGGCCGCGCGCAGGCCGCCGTCCATCCAGTGTGCGATGAGCTTGCCGTCGGCCGCCATCGTCGGCGTGCGCGGCCCCACCGAAGCGCCTTCGACGACCACGTGGTAGCCGCGCTCGGATTCGAGCGGCACCGGCGATCCGGCCGCAGCGGCCAGCGGGCCCGAGCGCGCACCGGCGCAGATGGCGGCGGCGTCGCATGCGATCTCGCCCGCATCGGTGCGCACCGCGCGCAGCCGCCCGCCCTCGATGCGAAAGCCGGTGGCGCGTGCCGCCACGCGCTGCGCGCCGGCCTCCTGCGCATGCCGCGCGAGCGCCGCCACATAGGCACCGGGATTGCGGCAGTGCCCGGCCTCGGGCACGAAGATGCCAAGCGTGTAGCGCGCGTCGAGGTCGGGCTCGCGCCGGCGCAGTTCGGCCGCCGGCCATTCCTCCCAGTGCACACCGGTGCGCCCGCGCACGCGCCAGCCGAGCGCATCGCCTTCGAATTCCTCGCGCGACCGGTAGGCATGCAGCAGGCCGCGCCGCTCGATGAGCTGAGGCACGCCGGCCTCGGCGGCGAGCCGGGCATGCAGGGCCGGCGCATCGGCCAGCAGCGTGCGCAGTGCGTCGGCCGTGCGCTGCACGCGTGCCTCGGTCCAGCCCGAGGCCAGGTAGCGCAGCAGCCAAGGCAAGGCCCGCGGCAGATGGCGCCAGCGCAGCGCGAGCGGCCCCAGCGGATCGGCCAGCCAGCCCGGCACCTTGCGCCAGGCGCCGGGCAGCGCGGGCGGCACCACGGAATGCGACGAGAGCCAACCCGCATTGCCGTAGCTCGTGGCCTGCGGGCCACCTGGTTCGCCGGGCTCCACCACCGTCACGCGCAGGCCGGCGCGCAGGGCCTCGATGGCGGTCGCGCTGCCCACGGCGCCTGCGCCGATCACGGCCACGTGGCGTCCCGCGCCCTCGCCGGAGAAACTTCTTGCAACTGTCATGGGGGCCTATCGTAGAGGGGCGGTCCCATAATCGGCCGCCATGCCTGCTCCGTCATCCGCTTTGTCCTCTTCCGCTGCTTCGTCTGCCGGCGCCATCACCGATGTGGCCGGCATCGAAGTCGGCCATTTCTCCGATACGCGCCGGCCCACCGGCTGCACCGTGATCCTCGCGCGCGAGGGCGCGGTGGCCGGCGTCGACGTGCGCGGCGCCGCGCCGGGCACGCGCGAGACCGACCTGCTCTCGCCCGGCAACCTGGTGCAGCAGGTGCACGGCGTGATGCTCGCGGGCGGCAGCGCCTGGGGCCTGGCCGCGGCCGAAGGCGCGATGCGCTGGCTCGAGGAGCGCAACGTCGGCATGGACGTGCGCTTCGGCACCCTGCCCATCGTGCCGGCCGCCGTGCTGTTCGACCTGCCCATGGGCGATGCGCGCATCCGCCCCGACGCCGCCGCCGGCTATGCGGCCTGCGAAGCGGCCACCCGCGATGCGCCGGAAGAAGGCAACGTGGGCGCCGGCAGCGGTGCGCTCGTGGGCAAGCTCTTCGGCGTGCACCGCGCGATGAAGGGCGGCATCGGCACCGCCTCGGTCACCGTGGGCGGCGTGACGGTGGGCGCGCTGATCGCGGTCAACGCGCTGGGCGACGTGATCGACCCCGACACCGCGCAGCCGGTGGCCGGCGCGCGCACCGAGGACGGCCGCGCGCTGCTCGACACCCGCCGCGCCCTGCTGCGCGGCGAGCTGCCCAAGCCCCTGCTCGCGGGCACCAACACCACGCTCGGCGTGATCGCGACCGACGCGGTGCTGACGAAGGTGCAGGCCAACCGCCTTGCGAGCGTGGCGCACGATGGCCTGGCGCGCGCCATCAACCCGGTGCACACCATGAGCGACGGCGACACGCTGTTCGCGCTGGCCACCGGCCGCATTCCGCTCGAAGGCCCCGGTGCCGAATCCCGCCCCGGCATGACCGTGCTCGGCACCATGGCGGCCGAAGCGGTGGCGCGCGCCACCCTGCGCGCGGTGCTGGCGGCGCGCTCCGTCACCGTTGGCGAGCTGCACGTGCCGTGCGCGGCCGATCTCGCCGCAACGAAAGGTTGAGTACCCCATGGCCATGCCCAAGACACTGAAGCTGATCCTGCTGTCGATCCGCGACCTGATCGCCTCGGCCGGTCCCGTCGTGTTCCTCGTGATCGGCCTCCTGATTGCCGCCTACTGGTGGCTGCAGCCGCAGCCGCCCAAGCATGTGACGCTGGCGACCGGCCCCACCGGCAGCGCCTATTCGCAGTTCGGCAAGCGCTATGCCGAGCTGCTCAAGAGCAGCGGCATCGAGGTGGAGCTCAAGGCCACCACGGGCTCTTCCGAAAACCTCGAACTGCTGCGCAGCGGCGGCGCCGACGTGGGCTTCGTGCGCGGCGGCAGCGCCGACCCGGTGGCCGACGAGGAAGCCGGCCTCACCTCGCTCGGCAGCCTGTTCTTCGAGCCGATCTGGCTCTTCTACCGCGCCGACAGCGCGCAGAAGATCGACCGCAAGACGGCCACGCTGACTTCGCTCGCCCAGCTGCGCGGCCTGCGCGTGAACGTCGACCTGGCGGGCAGCGGCCTGCCCGAGATCATGGAAAGGCTCTTCAAGGCCAACCACCTCGAGCCCGATGCGCTGCTGCTTTCCAACCTCGAACAGGCGGCCGCGGCCGAAGCGCTGCAGGCCGGCCTGCTCGATGCCATCGTGCTGTCCTCGGCGCCGCAGTCGCCGCAGGTGCAGCGGCTGCTGCGCGCGCCCGACATCAAGCTCATGGACTTCGGCCAGGCCGATGCGTACACGCGGCGTTTTCCGTTTCTCTCGGCGGTGACGCTGCCGCGCGGCGTGGTCGACCTGTCGAAGGACCTGCCGCCCACGGATGTCTCGCTGCTCGCGGCCACCACCTCGCTGCTCTCGCGCGACAAGACCCACTCCGCGCTGCGCCAGCTCTTCGCAGAGGCCGCGCAAAGCGTGCACAGCGACGCCGGCTGGTTCAACCGCGCACGCGACTTTCCCAACACGCGCACCAGCGAACTGCCCGTGAGCCCCGAGGGCGACCGCGCCATCAACGGCACGCCGCCGTTCTGGCAGCGCTACCTGCCGTTCTGGGCCAGCAACCTGATCGAGCGCATGTGGCTGGTGCTCGGCGGCCTGCTGGTGCTGATGCTGCCGCTGAGCCGCGTGGTGCCGCCGCTCTACCAGTTCCGCGTGCGCCGCCGCGTGTTCCGCTGGTATGCGCGGCTGCGCGACATCGAGGCCAAGGTCGATGCGCGCCAGGGCGGGCGCGACGAACTGCTCGACGAACTCGAGGAGCTCGACCGCGTGGTCAACAAGGTGGCCGTTCCGCTGTCGTATGCCGACGAGCTCTATGCGCTGCGCAACAACATCCACACGGTGCAAAGGCGCGTGCAGATGCGCTGGCCGCAGCCCGGCGATTTCGCGCCCCGCACACCGCCGACCGAAGAAGCCGCAAAAAGCGCTTGACTTGGAGCGCGCTCCAACCTCGAGAATTCCCGCCATGGAAGTCCACCTGACCATTGCGGAAGTCGCGCGGCGTACCGGCCTCACGGCCGACACGCTGCGCTACTACGAGCGCATCGGACTGATCGCCGCGGTGCCCCGTGCACCGGGCGGCCAGCGCCGCTATGCGAGCGCCGACCTGGACTGGCTGGCCTTCCTGTTGCGCCTGCGCGAGACCGGCATGCCCATCCAGGGCATGCAGGCCTTCGCCAGGCTTCGAAGCCAGGGGGACGCCAGTGTCGGGGAACGGCGCGAGATGCTCGAACAGCATCTTGCCGAGGTCCAGGCCAAGGTGGCGGCGCTGCAGCAATCGATGCAGGCACTGTCGCTGAAGATCGCGCACTACCGTGCCATCGACAAGAAGCGTCCCTCGTCACCGGGCACAGCCCCCGAAGGAAAGACGAGCGATGACCCACCCACAAGCAAGCCACAACGGCAACGACAACAACCTGCGCTACGAGCGCGGGTTGGCCAAACTTCAGGAAATCGACGGTGAAGGCGGCGTCAAGGTCGTCGAAAGCCTGGCCGGCATCGCACCCGACTTCGCGCGCCTCCTGATCGAGTTTCCGTTCGGCGACATCTACTCGCGCCCCGGCCTCGACCTGCGTTCGCGCGAGATCGCGGTGGTGGCCGCGCTCACGGCCATGGGCAATGCCGCGCCGCAACTCAAGGTGCACATCCAAGGCGCGCTCAACGTCGGCGCCACGCGCACCGAGGTTGTCGAGACCATCATGCAGATGGCCGTGTACGCGGGTTTTCCGGCCGCGCTCAACGGCCTGGCGGCGGCGCGCGAAGTGTTTGCGGCCGACGATGAAAAAAGCGCGCGGCCCCTTGCGGAACCGCGCGCTCTTGTCGAAACGCCCTGAGGCTTACTTGAGTGCCTTGTAGCGCATGCGCTTGGGCTTGGCACCCTCTTCGCCCAGGCGCTTCTTCTTGTCGGCTTCGTACTCCTGGTAGTTGCCGTCGAAGAAGGTCCACTGGCTGTCGCCTTCGGCGGCAAGGATGTGCGTGGCGATGCGGTCGAGGAACCAGCGGTCGTGGCTGATGACCATCACGGTGCCGGCGAACTCGAGCAGCGCGTCTTCGAGCGCGCGCAGCGTTTCCACGTCCAGGTCGTTCGACGGCTCGTCCAGCAGCAGTACGTTGCCGCCCGCGATCAGCGTCTTGGCCAGGTGCAGGCGGCCGCGCTCGCCGCCCGACAGCGTGCCGACCTTCTTCTGCTGGTCGGCGCCGTTGAAGTTGAAGCGGCCCGCATAGGCGCGGCTCGCCATCTGGAACTTGCCGACGTTGATGATGTCCAGGCCGTTCGAGATGTCTTCCCACACGGTCTTGTTGTTGGCGAGTTCGTCGCGGTGCTGGTCCACGAAGGCCATCTTCACGGTCTGGCCGATGACGACCTCGCCCGAATCCGGCTTTTCCTTGCCCGCGAGCAGCTTGAAGAGCGTCGACTTGCCGGCGCCGTTCGGGCCGATGATGCCGACGATCGCGCCCGGCGGCACGGTGAAGCTCAGGTTGTCGATCAGCATGCGGTCGCCGAAGGACTTGCTGACGTTGTGGAACTCGAACACCTGCTGGCCCAGCCGCTCCGCCACCGGAATGAAGATTTCCTGCGTCTCGTTGCGCTTCTGGTATTCCATGTCGCTCAGCTCTTCGAAGCGGGCGAGGCGGGATTTGCTCTTGGCCTGGCGTGCCTTCGGGTTCTGGCGCGACCACTCCAGTTCCTTCTTCAGCGCCTTGGCGTGGGCTTCTTCGCTCTTTTGCTCCTGCGCCAGGCGTTCGCCCTTCTGCTCGAGCCAGGTGCTGTAGTTGCCCTTCCAGGGAATGCCGCGGCCGCGGTCCATTTCCAGGATCCACTCGGCCGCGTTGTCCAGGAAGTAGCGATCGTGGGTGATGGCCACCACGGTGCCCGTGAAGCGCTGCAGGAACACTTCGAGCCACTCCACCGATTCGGCGTCCAGGTGGTTGGTGGGTTCGTCGAGCAGCAGCATGTCGGGCTTGGACAGCAACAGGCGGCACAGCGCCACGCGCCGCTTCTCGCCGCCTGACAGCAGGCCGATCTTCGCGTCCCACGGCGGCAGGCGCAGCGCATCGGCGGCGATCTCGAGCTGGTGCTCGGAATCAGTGCCGGCGGTGGCGATGATGGCTTCGAGCTGGGCCTGTTCGGCCGCCAGCGCGTCGAAGTCGGCGTCTTCGGCGCCATAGGCGATGTACACCTCTTCGAGGCGCGCCTTGGCCGCAAACACCGCGCCCATGGACTCTTCGACCGATTCGCGCACCGTGTGCTCGGGGTCGAGCTTGGGTTCCTGCTCCAGGTAGCCGATCGTCATGCCCGGCATGGGCAGCGCTTCGCCCTCGAACTCCTTGTCCACACCCGCCATGATCTTGAGCAGCGTGGACTTGCCCGAGCCGTTCAGGCCGAGCACGCCGATCTTGGCGCCGGGGAAGAAAGAGAGCGAAATGTCCTTCAAGAGCTGCCGCTTGGGCGGCACGGTCTTGCTGACGCGGTTCATCGAATAGACGTATTGAGCCATCTGTGGATAGTTACCTTGGGTAGCGGAAATTGGGGGAAAAGTGCGGGCGCCCGAAGAAGCTTTCGAACGCGGCAAACCATGGATTATCGACTCATGCGACAATAGCCACCGTTGCCGGGTCCAGTTGCCCGCAACACCGGCTCTCTGCCGGGGACGAAGAAAGCGCCTTTCAACCCTCTTGCGAGGGCGGACTTTCCGGCTCCCACCCCTGACCTTCATCAGCCTTGACTGGCTCGGCGTCACAAAAGACGCCAAGCGGGCCGATGCCACTGCGCCGTGTATGGCGCTTATTGTTTCCAATGAATTTTGACGAACTGAAGCTGGCTCCCGCCATCTTGAAGGCTGTGCACGAGCACGGTTACGACACCCCCACCCCCATCCAGGCGCAAGCCATTCCCGCGGTCCTCGAAGGCCACGACCTCCTGGGCGGCGCCCAGACCGGCACCGGCAAGACCGCTGCCTTCACGCTGCCCATGCTGCACAAGCTCAGCACGGGCGCGAGCGCCACCAACAAGTTCGGCGGCATCGGCATCCGTGCGCTGGTGCTCACGCCCACGCGCGAACTCGCGGCCCAGGTCGAAGAGTCGGTGCGCACCTACGGCAAGTACCTGGAGCTCGACTCCACCGTGATCTTCGGCGGCGTGGGCATGAACCCGCAGATCAGCAAGCTCAAGAAGGGCGTCGACATCCTCGTGGCCACCCCCGGCCGCCTCCTCGACCTGCAGCAGCAGGGCATGCTCGACCTGAGCCAGGTCCAGATGCTGATCCTCGACGAAGCCGACCGCATGCTCGACATGGGCTTCATCCATGACGTGAAGAAGATCCTGGCGCTAGTGCCCAAGGAAAAGCAGAGCCTGCTGTTCTCGGCCACCTTCAGCGACGAGATCCGCGACCTGGCCGCCACGCTGCTCAAGAACCCGCAGAGCATCCAGGTGACGCCGCGCAACACCACCGTGCAGCGCATCACGCAGGTGATCCACCCGGTGGGCCGCGGCAAGAAGAAGGCGCTGCTCGCGCACATCATCAACGAGAACAAGTGGAGCCAGGTGCTCGTGTTCACGCGCACCAAGTTCGGCGCCAACAGCGTGGCCGAATTCCTCACCAAGAACGGCATCGAGGCGATGGCGCTGCACGGCAACAAGAGCCAGAGCGCCCGCACCCAGGCGCTGGCCGGCTTCAAGAGCGGCGACATCCGCGCGCTGGTGGCCACCGACATCGCGGCCCGCGGCATCGACATCGACGAGCTGCCGCACGTCGTGAACTACGAGATCCCGAACGTCAGCGAAGACTACGTGCACCGCATCGGCCGCACCGGCCGCGCCGGTTCGAGCGGCGAGGCCGTGAGCTTCGTCTGCATGGACGAAGAAGGCTTCATGCAGGAAATCGAACGCTTCACCAAGCAGACGATCCCGGTGCAGTTCGTCGAAGGCTTCGGCCCCGAGGAAGGCGAACGCGCCGAGCCGATCGCCATGGGCCGCCAGACGATCTGGGGCGGCGCCGGCCGTCCGCCGAGCCGCGACGTGATGCAGGCGGCCGCCAAGGCTGCCCGCACCGAGATGCTGCAGCGCATCCGCGAGAACAAGGCCGGCCAGGGCGGCGGCGAGCGCGCCGGTGGTGGCGGCAACGGCGGCGGCCAACGCCGCGGTGGCGGCCAGGGCGGCGGCGGCCAGGGCCGCAATGCCAATGGCGGCGGCCAGGGACAGGTCCAGGGCCCGCGCGGCCAGGGCGCCCGCCCGGCACAAGGCCGCGGACCGCAAGGCCCGGCACGCGCGCCGCACCATGCGCCGCAGAACCATCTGCCGCATGACGAGCGCCAACCGCGCCATCACGGCAACAGCCACAGCCCGACGCAGGCCAACCAGGTCGCGCACCTGCGCGCCGAAGCGGTCGCCGGCGGCGACGGCCAGCCGGATCCGCTGCGCACCAGCGTCGACCACATGGGTGGCGGCCGCGGTCGCGGCCGTCCAGGCGGCGGCGGTGGCGGCTACGGCGGCAACCGTTCGGGCGGCGGTGGCCGTTCGGGTGGTGGCGGCGGCTACGGCGGCGGTGGCGGCGGCAACCGCTCAGGCGGCGGCGGCCGTTCGTTCGGTCGCTGACCGGCGCAGCGGGTAGATGGAACATCTGCCCGGCAACAAATACAAAGGGCACTTCGGTGCCCTTTGTTTTTTCGTTGCCGGTATGGCCTCTCCCGCGCGCCGGCCGCAGCGGACACAATCCCTTGCCATGCAAGACATCCCGCCCAACTACGCCACGCTCTTCGTTGCCACCTGCAACCTGCTGAATCTCGCGAACCCGCACCGGGTGTACTACGAGAACCAGGACGCCTATGACGAGCGCGAATACGAACGCAAGATCGCCTGGACCGGCGAGCGCTTCCACGCGCTCAATGCCGACGTGCTCGCGGTGCAGGAGGTCTGGGACGAGAGCGCGCTGAAGGCCGCCATTGCGCGCAGCGGCCTGCGCTACGACTTCGTCTCGGTCCCCGGCGCGGAGAACACGCCGCCGCCCGCGAGCCCGCCGGGCACGCCTGCACGGCCGGGCGCACAGGGCACGCCTCGGGTCGGCATTGCCACGCGGCTGCAGGTGGACGAGGTCCGGTCCTTCGTCGACTTTCCGCCCGGCTTCGGGGTCGAGGTGCCGGGCCTGGGCCCGCACACGCGCTTCGAGCGCCCGCCCCTTCTGGCCACGCTGCGCATGAAGCACGGGCAGCAGGTGCACGTGCTCACGGTGCACCTCAAATCGAAGCGGCCGAAGTTCCTGCAGGACGCGCAGGGCCATGCCCTGGAAGACCGGGAGGACCGCAAGGTCGGCGTGATGGCTTCGCTGCGCTCGCTGGTCATGCGCGGCGTCGAGGCGGCGGCTCTGCGCTGCATCGTGATCGACCTGCTGCAGGGCACCAACACGCCGCTGGTGGTGATGGGCGACTTCAACGACGACCCGCACAGCGTCACCACGCAGCTGGTGGCCGCCACCTCCGAGGTGGCCTACGACAAGGCCGCGCGCGACGTGGCGCTGTTCAACGCCTACGAGATGCAGGGCGAATCGGCACTCAAGAAGGACGTGGCCTATTCGCACATCCACCAGGGCTTTCCGGCCGTGCTCGACCAGATCTTCGTGAGCGAGGAATTCGTTGCGACGAGCCGGCGCAGCCTGGGCGACGTGCGCCGGGTCGACTACTTCAACGACCACCTGCACGAAGGCCGGGACCGCTCGCGCTCGGACCACGGCTTCGTGCGCGCGCTGCTGCGGCTGCGCACCGACTGAGCCGGAAGCTCAGGGCATGCGCCGGCCGCTCTGGCGGTCGAACAGGTGCACGCGGTTGGCATCGATCGCCAGGCCCACGGTCTGGTCGGGCTGCGCGTCGACGCGGCCATGCACCGCGAGCACCAGCTTCGCTTCGCCGACCTGCACCAGCAGTTCGGTCTCGGCGCCCGTGGGCTCGACCACGATCACCTGCGCATCGACGCCGCTGCCGCCGCCCAGCGTGATGTCGCCGGGGCGGATGCCGTAGTGCACCGGCTGGCCATCGGGCGCCGAGGTGCCCGGCGGCACGGGCAAGCGCGCGCCATGTGCCTCGACATGGCATTCGCCGCCCGAGCGCCGCACCGTGCCCTCGATCACGTTCATCGACGGCGAGCCGATGAACTGCGCGACGAACAGGTTGTCGGGGCGGTCGTACAGGTCGAGCGGCGTGCCGATCTGCTCGACGATGCCGTCGTGCATCACCACGATGCGGTCGGCCATGGTCATGGCCTCGATCTGGTCGTGCGTCACATAGACGGTGGTGGTCTTCAGGCGCTGATGCAGCGCCTTGATCTCGGCACGCATGGCCACGCGCAGCTTGGCGTCGAGGTTGGAGAGCGGCTCGTCGAACAGGAACACCTTGGGGTCGCGCACGATGGCGCGCCCCATGGCCACGCGCTGGCGCTGGCCGCCCGACAGCTCGCGCGGATAGCGCCCGAGCAGTGCATCGAGGTTGAGGATCTTCGCGGCGCGCGCCACGCGCTCGTCGGTCACCGACTTCTCGGCATTGCGCAGCCGCAGGCTGAAGCCCATGTTCTCGCCGACCGTCATGTGCGGATAGAGCGCGTAGCTCTGGAACACCATGGCGATGTCGCGGTCCTTGGACTCGAGGTCGTTGACCACGCGGCTGTCGATCATGATCTCGCCGCCGCTGATGTCCTCCAGGCCCGCGAGCATGCGCAGCAAGGTGGACTTGCCGCAGCCCGAGGGCCCGACCAGCACCACGAACTCGCCATCGGTGATGTCGAAGCTCAGGCCCTGGATGATCTGGACCTTGCCGAAGGATTTCTGGATATTGCGAAAGGATACGGATGCCATTTTTATTCCCAGGGTTCGCTCAGCTCTTGACGGCGCCTGCAGTGAGGCCGCCCACCATGTAGCGCTTGAAGGCGTAGTAGATCGCCGCGGGCGGCAATGCATAGATGAGGCCGGTGGCCATCAGCAGCTCCCACGGCGAATCGTCGGCCGAAAGAAAGTTGCCGAGCGCCACCGCCAAGGTCACGCTCCTGTCGTTCGACAGCAGCAGGAAGGCGTAGAGGTATTCGTTCCATGCCAGCAGCAGCGAATAGGTGCCCACCGCCACCAGCGACGGCACCATCAGCGGCAGGTACACCAGGCGGAACAGCTGCAGCGGCGAGGCGCCGTCCATGCGCGCGGCCTCGTCGAGCTCGTAGGGCAGCTTGTCGGAGGCCTGCTTGAGCACCCAGATGCAGTACGGCGAGGCGATGGTCACCATGGCAAGGATCAGCGCCCACTGGCTGTTGAGCAGGCCGTAGTTGCCCATGGTCTTGTACATGGGCACGGCAAGAAAGGCCGCGGGAATGAAGTAGGTGAAGAGCGCCAGGTTCATCACGGTGCGCCCGCCCCGCACGCGCAGCCGGCTGATCGCGAACGCGGCCGTGGTTGCGACGAACAGCGTGAGCGCCCCGACCGACAGTGCGATCAGCAGCGAGTTCCCCAGCTGCAGCCAGAAGTGGTCCAGGTAGAAGTGCTTCTGCTGGAACACGATGCGGAAGTTGTCCAGCGTCGGGTTCTTGGGCCACAGGTGGCCCGAGGTCGCGGAGTCCTTCGACGAGATCGCGAACAGCACCATGTGGTAGACCGGGATCAGCGTCCAGAGCAGCACCGGAATGCCGATCAGCAGCAGCTTGGCCTCGGTCGCTATGGCCTTGGGGGTCCAGCGTTTCATATCGTCCTCCGACGAGCCGCCTCTAGGAGGGCGAGCGCCCCCCCGGGGGGCAGCGAACACACGAAGTGGTGAGCGTGGGGGCTCATTTCGAGAGCCTTTTCATCATGAAGTAGACGAGTGGCAGGACGAGCGGCAGCGCCACCACGATCGATGCCATCGACAGGTCGACCTGGTCCAGCCGCAGATAGCGGATGCCCAAGGTTGCGAGCACGTGCGTCAGGTCGGCAGGTCCGCCGCCGGTCAGCAGGTAGACGCTGTTGAAGTCGCCCAGCGTCCAGATCATCGAAAGAATGAGGGACGTGACGTAGAGCGTCTTCAGCGCGGGCCAGCTCACGAAGCGGAACTTCTGCCACGTCGAGGCGCCGTCGACCGAAGCGGCTTCATACTGTTCGGCAGGAATGGCCAGCCGCCCTGCCACCAGGATCAGCGTCCAGAACGGCAGCGACTTCCATACGTGCACCACCATCGCCAGGGCCAGTGCCAGCGAAGGATCGTTGAGCCAGTTGGGACCATCCGCGCCGGTGAGGCGGAAGATGGTGCTGTTGATCACGCCCCACTCGGGGTTGAGCATGAAGCGGACCGACAGGATGGTGGGAATGGAGGGCATCGCCCATGGCAGGATGAAGATCGCCGAGACGATCTTGATCCACCAGCGCGATGTCACGAAGAAGCCCGAAAGCACCAGGGCCACGAGCATCTTGATGTTGATCGCCACGACCAGGAAGATGGCCGTGTTGATCACCGAGCGGAAGAAGATCGGGTCTTCGACCAGCTTGACGTAGCTTTGCGGATGGCGCGCGAGCCACAGCCCGTACCCCACCGGATAGAGCACGAACACCACGAACACCAGCAGGTAGGGCACGACCATGACCGCGCCCCAGAACTGCCAGCGCGCGTGCCGCGCCCCGAGATTGACAACAGGCGCCAGGGATGGCGCGGCGGTGGCAGTGGAGCTCATGCGAGTCGGCCCGGTGAAGGTGTTTTGGGGATGCGGCTTACTGCGCCGCGACCGTCTTGATGCGCGCGATCAGCTCGTCGACCGCCTTGTCCACCGGCACCTTGTCGGTGACGACGCGGCTCATGGCCTTGGCCCAGACGTTCTCGTTGTTGAGCACGGTGAACTTGTAGTTCTTGGTGAACTCGAAGGTCACGGTGCCGGCGGCGTACTGGTTGAACACCGACAGGCGATGGCGGTCGGCCTTCCAGAACGGGCTCGCCTGCGCGGCCTTGGTCACCGGGAACCAGCGGCCGAGCGAACCCTCGACGTACGGCGTGAGGTTCTCTTCCTGCATGAGGAAGGCAACGAACTCCTTGGCGCGCGCCTTGTTCTTGGCGTCCTTGAACACCACGCCGGTCTTCACCGCGGAGCGGTAGACCATCTTGCTGCCGTCAGGCTTGTTCGGAAAGCCCGCCGTGTGGATGCGCTCGGTGTAGTTCTTGCGCGCTTCCTCGCGCTGCTCGGGCGTGAGCGAGGCGTTGTTCGAATCGTCGAGCCACTTGGCGGCAATGGAGATGGTCGCGTTGTGCGTCATCACGGTCGTCTTGTTGTGGAAGGCGACGTTGTTGTCCGGGTCCTTCCAGCTGGTCGACGAGGGCGGCGTGCAGCCCTTCGTGTAGGGCGTGGTGTAGTCGGTCAAGGCGCTGATCAGGCCGGCGCGCACCTTGGGGTCGTCCACCAGCAGCTTGCCGCTGTCGT
Source organism: Variovorax paradoxus NBRC 15149 (assembly GCF_001591365.1). Lineage (GTDB taxonomy): Bacteria > Pseudomonadota > Gammaproteobacteria > Burkholderiales > Burkholderiaceae_C > Variovorax > Variovorax paradoxus. The sequence goes on along the minus strand of NZ_BCUT01000006.1, from coordinate 172,858 downwards.
CCACCAGCTTGACGTTGTAGGCGTCCATGAAGGTCAGGAACGAATAGAAGGAATCGCTCGAATCCACGCCCATCGGCATGCCGATGCCGAAGGTGCGCTTGCCGGTCTGCTTGCGGCTGCCGGACTGCACCTTCTCGCACCAGAACGACCAGTAGTCCTTCCAGGCGGTGGGGATGTCGGACTCCTTGAACCCGGCCTCGTTGAGCATGTCGTTCCAGTACTCGATATGCATCGTCTGCTGCTTGATCGGGAACGCGTAGTAGGCCTTCTTCTTGGTCTGGTCGTTGTAGAGGAAGGCGGTCTCGAGCGTGTTGGGCGCGAAGCGGTCCTTCATGGGCGCGAGCACGCTGCCGATGTCCTCGAGCTTGCCGTCGTAGGCCCACTTGCCCGTGACCTGGAAGTCGTACACGTCGGCATACGCCACGTCGGGCGGGCTGCCGGAGTCGAGCGCGGACACGGTCTTGGGAATCATGTCCTGGATCGGGTACTGCGACAGCTCGATCTTCACGTCCTTGTTCTTGTCCTCGAACTTCTTGATGGCCGCAAACAACGCATCGTCCTCGGCCTTGTAGAAGCCCTTGACCCACCAGACGGTGAGCTTTTCCTGCGCGGCGGCGGGACCTGCCGACGCCAACAACCCCAGCGCGAACAACGTCGGCGCTATCAGCGACTTGACGACTTTCATGGTGTCTCCTTCTTTTTCGGTGGAAATGCTCGAACACGAGCGTGGGTGAAAAAAATCTGTGGCAACCTGCGCCGGCTCGCGCCTGGACCCGGGCTGCCCGGCTAGTGGGCCTTGAGCCGCGGCGGTGGGCGGCTGAGCCGCGGCAGCCGGCGGCGCGACGAGCCGAGCACGTCTTCGATGTCCTGCCGCGCGCCGTCGATGAGGCGGATGACCGCCTGCTCGGCCTTGGCCGGATCGTGCGCAATCACCGCGTCGAGCACCGCGCGATGCAGCGGCAGCGAAAGCGCGGGACCGTCGGGCTTGCTGGTCGATATCTCGAAACTGGTGCGAAGCAGTGCGTTGAGCGCCTTGCTCATCTGCGCGAGCATGCGGTTGCGCGCTGCGCTCAGGAGGCCGGTATGAAAGCGCAGGTCGAAGGTGACGTAGTCGCCGCCGTTCTCCACGGCTTCCTTCATGCCGGCGTAGGCACGCTCTATTTCCTCGATGTCCTGCGGGCTGGCGCGCTCGGCCGCGAGCCGCACGGCCGCCGGCTCGACCACGCGCCGCAGGTCCTGCAGGTCGCGCAGGAACTCGGGCGTGAGCCCGGCACGCGACTGCCAGGTGATGACGTCAGGGTCGAACCAGTTCCACTTGTCCTGCGGCAGCACCCGCGTGCCCACCTTGGGGCCCGTCACGATCAGGCCCTTGGCCGCGAGCGACTTGATGGCTTCGCGCACCACGGTGCGGCTCACGCCGAGCTCCTCGCCCAGAATGGGTTCGGCCGGGATCGACGCACCAATCGCATAGCGGCCGGCCACGACAGCTTCGCCGAGCAGCTCGAGCGTGCGACCGTGGATGTTCTTGATCATGTGCGTGATGTGAAATTTGATATGCCGACACTCGAAAACACTAAGGGTCCGGCAAGCTCTTCGCACTTATCATATGATGATTGAAATGATCGATCGGCAGGACAAACCCTGAGGTTTGGGGCCGCAAGCGGTCGCAAACGGAGACAACCCGATGAGCACTTCCCCTAAGAAAAAACCCGAAGACCTGCGCAGCCAGCAATGGTTCGGCCGCCATGACCGCGATGGCTTCATCTACCGCAGCTGGGTCAAGGGCAAGGGCGTGCCGCACGACCAGTTCGACGGGCGCCCGGTCATCGGCATCTGCAACACCTTCAGCGAGCTCACGCCCTGCAACTCGCACTTCCGCACGCTCGCCGAGCAGGTGAAGATCGGCGTCTACGAAGCGGGCGGCTTTCCGCTCGAATTCCCGGTGATGTCGCTCGGCGAAACGCTCTTGCGCCCCACCGCCATGCTGTACCGCAACCTCGCGAGCATGGACGTGGAAGAAAGCATCCGCGGCAATCCGCTGGACGGCGTGGTGCTGCTCATGGGCTGCGACAAGACCACGCCCGCGCTCATGATGGGTGCGGCCAGCGTCGACCTGCCGACCATCGGCGTCTCCGGCGGCCCGATGCTTTCGGGCAAGTGGCGCGGCCAGGAGCTGGGCTCGGGCACCGGCGTGTGGCAGATGAGCGAGCAGGTGCGCGCCGGCACGCTCAAGCTGCAGGACTTCTTCGAGGCCGAGAGCTGCATGCACCGCAGCCACGGCCACTGCATGACCATGGGCACCGCCAGCACCATGGCCAGCATGGTCGAGTCGCTGGGCATTGGCCTGCCCGGCAACGCCGCCTACCCGGCGGTGGACGGCCGGCGCAACGTGCTCGCGCGCATGGCGGGGCGGCGCATCGTCGACATGGTCCATGAAGACCTCCACATGTCGAAGATCCTCACGCGCCAGGCCATCGAGAACGCCATCAAGGTCAATGCGGCCATCGGCGGCTCCACCAACCTCGTCATCCACCTGCTGGCCATTGCGGGGCGCATCGGCGTCGATCTTTCGCTGGACGACTTCGACCGCCTGGCCTCGGACCTCCCCTGCCTGGTCGACCTGCAGCCTTCGGGCCGCTTCCTGATGGAAGACTTCTGCTATGCGGGCGGGCTGCCGGTGGTCATCAAGGAGATCGCGCAGTACCTGCACAAGGATGTGATCACGGCCAACGGCCAGACGCTGTGGGACAACGTGAAGGACGCCGAGAACTACAACCCGCAGGTGATCCGCCCGCTGGCCGAGCCCTTCAAGGACAAGGCCGGCATCTGCGTGCTGCGCGGCAATCTCGCGCCCAACGGCGCCATCATCAAGCCCAGTGCCGCCACGCCCGAGCTGCTGGTGCACAAGGGCCGCGCGGTGGTGTTCGAAAGCGCCGACGACCTGCACAAGCGCATCGACGACGAGAACCTCGACATCGACGAGCACTGCGTGATGGTGCTGAAGAACTGCGGCCCGCGCGGCTATCCGGGCATGGCCGAGTCGGGCAACATGCCGCTGCCGCCGAAAGTGCTGCGCAAGGGCATCACCGACATGGTCCGCATCAGCGACGCGCGCATGAGCGGCACGGCCTACGGCACGGTGGTGCTGCACACGGCGCCCGAGGCAGCCGCGGGCGGACCGCTCGCGCTGGTGCAGGACGGCGACATCGTCGAGCTGGACGTGCCCAACCGCAAGCTGCACCTGCATGTGAGCGACGAAGAGCTCGCCAGGCGGCTCGAGAAGTGGGTCGCGCCCAAGGCGCCGCTCGATTCGGGCTACTGGAAGCTGTACGTCGACACGGTGCTGCAAGCCGACCAGGGCGCCGACCTGGCCTTCCTGCGTGGTCGCCGCGGGGCCTTCGTGCCGCGCGACAATCACTGACATGACAAGACTGGTCGCCATCGATTGGGGCACGAGTTCACTGCGCGGCGCACTGCTCGATGCCGACGGCAAGGTGCTCGAAGAGCGCAGCGATGCGCGCGGCATCCTCAAGGTGCCGCAAGGCGGGTTCCCCGCGGTCTTTGAAGCGCTGTTCGGCGACTGGATGGGCCTCGAAGGCGCGCGCTGCCTGATCTCCGGCATGGCCGGCAGCAAGCAGGGCTGGGTCGAGGCGCCGTACTGCGCCTGCCCCGCCGGCCGCGTCGAGGTGGGCCGCAGCATCATCGACATCGACGTGCGGCCGGGCTCGCGCATTGCCATCGTGCCGGGCCTTCGCGACGAGCATGACGGCGTTCCCGATGTCATGCGCGGCGAAGAGGTGCAGATCTTCGGTGCCATGTCGATCGCCGGCCTCGACGAAGGCGTCTTCGTGCTGCCGGGCACGCACAACAAGTGGGCCACGGCCAGGAAGGGCCGCGTCGCGGGCTTTCGCACCTACATGACCGGCGAGTTCTATGCGCTGCTGAGCCAGCATTCGATTCTTGCGCGCACGCTCGATGCCGATGCGCCGCTCGACGAAGCGGCCTTTCTCGACGGCGTGACGCGCTCCGAGAACGGCCACGGCCTGCTGCACAACGCCTTCGGCACGCGCACGCTGGCGCTGTTCGAGCGCATGGCCACGCCGGAACTCTCCAGCTATCTCTCGGGCCTGCTGATCGGCGAGGAACTGCGCACGCAATCGCTGCAGGCCGCCGGCGAGGTCGTGCTGATCGGCGCCTCCGCCCTCACCCAACGCTATGCCCTGGCGCTGCGCGCCACCGGCACCGCCACGCGCACGCTCGGCGCCGAAGCCACCTGGGCCGGGCTGCATGCGCTGTCCGGCTTTCTCGACGCAGACCGGAATCCGCCATGACCACACCGCAACAAAAATTCGAAACCGCGATGCGCGCGCTGCCGCTGGTCGCCATCTTGCGCGGGCTCACGCCGGCCGAGGCCGCCGACGTCGGCGATGCCATCGTCGAATCGGGCTTCCGGCTGCTCGAGGTGCCGCTCAATTCGCCCAAACCCTACGCCAGCATCACGCTGATGCGCACGCGCTTTCCGCAGGCCCTGGTGGGCGCCGGCACGGTGCTCGACGTGCAGCAGGTGCGCTATGTGCATGCGGCCGGCGGCGAGCTGGTGGTGTCGCCCAACTTCAATGCCGAGGTGATCGCCGAAGCCGTGCGGCTCGGCATGGTCTGCCTGCCCGGCGTGCTGACGCCGACCGAAGCCTTCGGTGCGCTGGCCGCGGGCGCGACCGGGCTCAAGCTGTTTCCGGCCGAGCTCGCATCGCCCGCGGTGGTGAAGGCCCTGCTCGCGGTGCTGCCCCAGGGCACGCCGCTGATGCCCGTGGGCGGCATCACGCCCGCCAACATGTCCGATTGGCGCGCGGCCGGCGCGGCCGGCTTCGGCATCGGCTCCGCGCTCTACAAGCCGGGCAAGCAGGCTTCGGCCGTGCGCGCCGATGCGCAGAAATTCGTCGCGGCCTTCACCGGCGCGGCCGCCACCTGAAGAAAATCTTCTTTCCAACGTCCACGAGGGAGCGTCGATGTCCGCCGATTCAGATTACGCCAGCCCCGCCGTGCGCAAGCTGCGCGAAGACCTTGCGCTCGCGCTGCGCGCGGCTGCCCACCACGGCTTGTCCGAAGGGGTCTGCAACCATTTCAGCGTGCTGCTGCCGGGCGCGCAGGACCGCTACCTGATCAATCCGCGCGGCCTGCACTGGAGCGAGATCGGTGCCGACGACATCGTGCTGATCGACGTGCACGGCGAAGTGCTCGCGGGGCGCCACCGCGTGGAGCCCACGGCCCTCTTCATCCATGGCGCAGTGCATCGCATCACGGGCCACGCGGTCGTGCTGCATTGCCACATGCCCTACGCCACCGCGCTCACGCTCACGGCCGAGCGCGCGCTCGATCCCACGCTGAGCCAGAACGCGATGCGCTACATGAACCGCATCGCCATCGACGCGGTCTACAACGGCCTGGCGCTCGACGATGCCGAAGGCGAGCGCATCGCGCGCGCCATGGCGGGCAAGGACATTGCCTTTCTTGCGAACCACGGTGTGATCGTGGCGGGCGCCTGCATCGCGCATGCCTACGACGACCTCTACTACCTGGAACGCGCGAGCCTGCACCAGGTGATTGCGCAATCGACCGGGCGCCCGCTGGTTCCGGTGGACGCCAAGATGGCCGCGCATGTGGCGGCGCAGATCCAGGGCGAACGCGAGCAGTCGGACCTGTTCTTCGAGGCGCTGCGGCGGCTGCTGCCTCCGCCGCGCGGCTGAGGTCCGTCCACCGGGCTGCGAAGCACCGGAGCTTCGCGCAGGATGGCACCGGCGGCCGCAAAGCGGCTTACAGCTCTTCATCCGATTTCGCTCCAGCCTTACAAAGCGTTCACATGGGGCCGCGAGGATAGGGCTTCCAACCACTCCATGGGAGTTGCCATGAAAAAGCTCACTTACGCCATCGGCGCCGCGGCCCTGCTCTCGCTGGCTGCACTCAGCGCACCGGCACAGGCCCAGACCGGCGGCCGCTTCATCCAGGCCCAGGTGTACGTGGTGCCCGCACCGCCGCCCCCGCCGCGCCACTACTACGCACCGCCGCCTCCGCGGCACTACTACGGTCCGGGCTACTACCACGGGCGCGACCGCTACGAGCATCGGCATCGCCACTGGGAAGAGCGCCGCTACGGCCGCCGGGACTACGACGGCGACGGCGTGCCCAACCGCTACGACCGCCGGCCCGAGAACCCTTACCGCTACTGATCGGCCGGGCGCATCGACCTGAAGCGGTTCAGGCCTGCGCCACGCGCTGCAGCAGGCCGCGGGTGGTGCGCGGCCAGCCCACGCGGCCGAACCAGGCACCGCCGGCAATCGCCGAGGCGATGACGATGCCGTACACCACCAGCGCCGCCCCCTGCGCCGCGAACACACCGGCCAGTCCGCCGCCCCAGCGCAGGGCCAGCCAGCCACCCACGCCGGCCACCGCGAGCCGCGCGATGTTGCCGAGCACCGGCCACAGCAGGCGCCCCGCGCCCTGCGAGGCGAAGTACAGCACCAGCCCCACGCCGAAGAAGCCGTAGAGCGGCCCCACCACGCGCAAGTAGTGCGCGCCGGTTTCGAGCATGGCCGGGTCGCTGCCGAACAGCAGCAGCCATGGCAGCGGGAACAGCGCCGCGGCAAGGCCGATGGTTTCGGTCAGCGCAAAGGCCAGCGCCGCGCCGGCCCAGGTGGCGCGCAGCGCGCGCTCCCGCTGCCCCGCGCCCATGCAGGTGCCGACCATCGCGACCAGCGGCGCGCCCAGCCCGAACACCAGCGGCACCAGCAGGTATTCGAGCCGCGATGCGGTGCCGTAGCCCGCCAGCGCGCCCGAGCCGAAGTGCCCGGTCAAGGCCGTGGCAATGCCGATCGAGAGGTTGGTGGCCACCGTCGATACCGCGCCCACCAGCCCGATGCGCAGGATGTCGCGGAACAGCGGCCAGCGCAGCTTCAGTGCGGCGAGCGTGGGACGCAGCAGGCTGCGCGGCGAGCGCAGGTAGACGATGAGCGCGACCGAACCCAGCAGGTAGTACAGCAGCAGCGCCATCGCGCCGCCCGCGATGCCCATGCCCGGCAGCGGACCCCAGCCGAAGATCAGGAGCGGCGATGCCGGAACGAGGAACATCACGCCCACCACCGTCACGTTCGCCGGCACCGCCATGTTGCCGGTGCCGCGGATGATGGCCGAGAGCGAATTGAAGAGCCACACCAGCACCGCGCCCGCGAACACCCAGTTCGAGTAGGTCAGGGCCGCATCGAGCGCCGCGCCGGTGCCGCCCATGAGGGTATAGAGCCAGCGCCCGCCACCCAGCAGCGCGAGCGAGAAGCACAGGCCGAAGCCGATCGCGATGGCCACCGCATGCCACACCAGCGCGTCGGCGTCGGCGCGGCGGCGCGCGCCCAGCGCACGGGCGATCGACGAGGCGATGCCACCGCCCATTGCGCCGCTCGATGTCATCTGCATCAGCATGACGATGGGAAACACCAGCGCCATGCCCGCGAGCGCATGGGTGCCCAGCTTGCCGACAAAGTAGGTTTCGATGAGTCCGACGGAGGCTTGCGCCACCATCACGAGCACGTTGGGCGCGGCCAGGCGCAGCAGCGTGGGCACGATCGGCGCCTCGAGCAGGCGGCGCGTGCGCGGGTCGAGGTCTGCGGACGTCGATGCAGTCATGGCGCCGCTCCCCTCAGGCGCGCGCCGGCGCGGCCGGCACGGCCGCAGCGGCAGCCTTTGCGGGACGGCGGATCGCCATCACGATCAGCGCGGCGACCAGGCAGGCCGCACCCGCCGCATACAGCGCCGGCGTGTAGGTGAGCAGAAGCGTGCGCGCAAAGCCCGCGCCGTAGGCCGCGGTGGCGGCGCCCAGCTGGTGCGCGGCAAAGACCCAGCCGAACACCAGGCCCACCTTCGCGGCGCCGAACTCGGCGCCCGCGAGCTTGACGGTCGGCGGCACGGTGGCGATCCAGTCCAGGCCGTAGAACATCGCGAACAGGCCAAGGCCATAGATCGTGAATTCCGAATGCGGCAACCAGAAGAGCGACAGCCCGCGCAACCCGTAGTACCAGAAGAGCAGCTTGCGGTTGTCGTAGCGGTCCGAGAGCCAGCCCGAAAGAATGGTGCCCACGAAGTCGAAGGCGCCCATCATCGCGAGCACCGAGGCCGCCGGCACCGCACCCAGGCCGTTGTCGCCGCACAGCGAGATGAAGTGCGTCTGCACCAGGCCGTTGGTGCTGAGGCCGCAGATGAAGAAGGTGGCCGCAAGAATCAGGAAGGTGCGGTTGGTCGACACTTCCTTCAGCACGCGGAAGGGCGTCGCAAAATTCATGGCTGCGGCAGGTGCCGCCGGCGCCGCCGGCTGCGTGCCGGGCCGTTCGCCGTACGGCAGCAGGCCGAGGTCGGCGGGCCGGTTGCGCACCAGACACAGCGCGAGCAGCGCGATCAGCACGCTGCCGATCACGATCGGCACGATGGCCGAGCGCCAGCCCCAGTGCTCGATCATCCAGGCCGCGAACGGCAGGAAGGCCAGTTGTCCCGTGGCCGAACTGGCCGTGAGCATGCCGATGACCAGCCCGCGCCGCGCAACGAACCAGCGGTTGGCCACCACCGCGCCGAGCACCAGCGCCGTCATGCCCGTGCCCAGGCCCAGCATCAGGCTCCACAGCACGAACAGCTGCCACAGCTGCGAAGCCATGGTGACCAGCGCCATGCCCAGCCCGACCAGCGCCAGGCCGGTGCAGATCACGGCCCGCAGGCCGTAGCGCTCCATCAGCACCGCGGCAAACGGCCCCATGAGCCCGAACAGCGCGAAGCGCAGGGCCAGCGCCGAGGAGATCTGCTCGGTGCTCCAGCCGAACTCCTTGCCCAGCGGCTGCAGCATGGCGCCCGGCAGGCCCAGCGCCGCCGACATGGTCAGCATGGTGAGAAAAGTGATCGCGGCGACGATCCAGCCGTAGTGGATGCCGCGGCGCTGCAGCCATGCGGAAACGGGGGTGGCGAACATGGGACCTCTGCTGTTGGAATGGATTGGGAGGAAAAATATGTTCCGCACGCGGCCGTTGCCGCGGCTTGGTTGTTCTTTGCGGGGTGGCTTCAGTCCTGGAGGTCCGGCGAGTCGTCCGTGCCCAGCAGCTCGAGCGATTCGTCGATGAGCTGGTGCAGCGCCAGCACGCGCTCCACGCCCAGGAGCGCATTGAGCTTCTGCTGCGCGGCTTTCCAGTGCAGCTGCGCTTCGCGCCACTTGGCTTCGCCCGCCGGTGTGAGCGCCACCAGGCGGCTGCGCGCATCGGCACCCGCGCTCTGCTCGATCCAGCCCGCGGCAATCAGCGGCTGCAGGTTGCGGCTCAAGGTGGAGGCCGTCATCCGCAGATCGGCCGCAAAATCGACAGGGCGCACCGGGCCGAGCCGCTTGAGGTTCGACAGCAGCGAATACTGCGTGGTCTTGAGGCCGCTCTGCGAGACCTCCGCGTCATAGTGCTGCGAGAGGCGCCGCATCAGCTGGCGCACCTTGAAGCTGGTGCAGCCGCGGGGTTTGGTCTGGATGTCCATGGTTTATCATTGTAGGTACAACCATTGCATATGCAACTTAATCGTCCCGCAATGCCCACAGGAGAAACACAGGAATGACGCAAGCCCCCTCCCAGCTCGAGGCCTGGATCGCCGAAGAACGCCGGGTTGCCGGCCGGCTCGAAAGCGGCCCCGGCCCCGGACTCGCCCGCCCCGAGCAGATCGCCGGCAAGACCGGGCTCGAGATGATGCAGGCCATGCTGAACGGGGACATTCCCTTTGCGGCCATCGCGAAGACGCTCGACTTCACGCTGCTGTCGGTGAGCCCCGGCGTGGCCGTTTTCCAGGGCACGCCGCTGGCCCAGCACCTGAACCCGCTCGGCACCATCCACGGCGGCTGGATTGCCACCGTGCTCGATTCGGCGCTGGGCTGCTCGGTCCACACCATGATGCCGCCCGGCCGCGCCTACACCACCGCCGAACTCAGCGTGAACTACGTGAAGGGCCTCACGCCCAAGGTGCAGCGGGTGCGCGCCGAAGGCAAGGTGATCCATTGCGGCCGGCAGCTCGCCACCGCCGAGGCGCGGCTCGTGGGCTCCGACGGCACGCTGTATGCGCACGCCACCACCACCTGCCTGGTGTTCGAGATCCCGTCGCCGCGCTGAACGCGATCGGCCCGCAGCCCATGCCCTCCTCCATCCCCCGCGACCCCACGCTCGCGCCGGCCTTCGAGGCCCTGCTCGCGGAGCGCTACAGCTGCCGCGGCTACCTGGCCGAGCCCGTTGCGCGCGAGACGATCGATGCCATCCTCCGGCTGGCGCAGCGCACCGCCTCGTGGTGCAACTCGCAGCCCTGGCAGGTGATCGTGGCCAGTGCCGCGGCCACCGAACGGCTGCGCCAGGCCTTCGATTCGGACGAAGCCGCGGCCGATGCCGCATTCGACATTGCACCGCCCGCGGAATACCGCGGCGTGTACCGTGAGCGCCGCCGCGAATGCGGCTTCCAGCTGTATGAAAGCGTGGGCGTGGCGCGCGGCGACCGCGAGGCCTCGCAACGGCAGGCGCAGGAGAACTTCAGGTTCTTTGGCGCACCGCATGTGGCGCTCGTCACCACCGAGGCGCTGCTCGGCACCTATGGCGCGCTCGACTGCGGCGCCTATGTCAACAACTTCATGCTGGCGGCGCGCAGCCTGGGCGTGGCCAGCATCGCGCAGGCGGCCGTGGCCTCGCGCTCGAAATTCCTGCATCGCTGGTTCGATATCCCGGACGATCGCCAGGTGGTCTGCGGCATCGCCTTCGGCTACGAGGACCCCTCGCACCCGGCCAACCGGTTCCGCACGTCGCGGGCGCCGCTGGCCCAGGTTTGCCAATGGGTGGATTAGCAATGTAAGTGCAAGGAGGTAAAAAACCGCCCCAAGGGCAGTGATAATGATTCTCATCGTCACCCTCGCGGTGGCGATGACTTTCCACAACACGTCTCTGCACCTGGAGGATCCTTCATGACCGACCGCCCCGGCGTCCAAGGCCGCGCCGCCCGCGCACTGATCGGCGTCACCGCCGCCTGGCTGGCTGCCGCCGCTGCCCTGCCCGCGCACGCTGCCAGCGATGAGCTCACGCTCTACACCACGCGCGAAGCCGCGCTGATCCAGCCCCTGATCTCGGCCTTCAGCGCGCAGAGCAAGATCAAGGTGAACACGGTGTTCGTGAAGGACGGCCTGCTCGAACGCGTCAAGGCCGAAGGCGCGCGCTCGCCGGCCGACGTGCTGATGACGGTGGACATCGGCAACCTGATGGACCTGGTCGATGGCGGCGTGACGCAGCCGGTGAAATCGGCCGCGCTCGAATCGGCCGTGCCCGCCAACCTGCGCGGCGCCGACGGCCAGTGGTTCGCGCTCTCGCTGCGCGCGCGCGTGCTCTACGCCGACAAAGACCAGCCGATCACCAGCTTCCGCTACGAAGACCTGGCCAACCCCAAGTGGAAGGGCAAGGTCTGCATCCGCGCGGGCCAGCACCCCTACAACACGGCGCTGATCGCGGCCATGATCGCGCACGACGGCGAGGCCAAGACCGAGCAGTGGCTGCGCGGCGTCAAGGCCAACCTGGCCCGCAAGGCCACCGGCGGCGACCGCGACGTGGCGCGCGACATCCTGGGCGGCATCTGCGACATCGGCCTGGCCAACTCCTACTACGTCGGCCAGATGAAGAGCGCTGCGGCAGGCACCGACGCGCGCAAGTGGGGCGACGCCATCAAGGTGGTCCGCCCGACCTTTGCCGGCGCCAAGGGCGGCGGCACGCACGTCAACATCAGCGGCGCGGCCGTGGCCAAGAACGCGCCGCAGCGCGCCAATGCGGTCAAGCTGCTCGAGTTCCTGGTGTCGGAGCCGGCGCAGGCGCTCTACGCACAGGCCAACTACGAATATCCGGTGCGCAAGGGCGTGGCGCTCGATCCGATCATCGGAGAGACCATCGGCGAGCTGAAGGCCGACCCGCTGCCGGTGGCCGAAATTGCCAAGTACCGCAAGCAGGCCAGCGCGCTGGTCGACAAGGTCGGCTTCGATCAGTGATGGAAATGGCAGGGCACGCCTTGCCGATGCCCGGATGTTGATCGCGAAGCGCCACCCGCTGGTGCTGCAGGCGGCGGGCCCGGTCTGGCGCTTCGCCTCGATGGCCATCGCCATCGGCGTGCTCGCGCCGGTGCTCATGCTCGTCTGGCTCGCCTTCGGCTCGGGCGTCGCGCACTGGGGGCCGCTGTTCGCGCACGTGCTGCCGCAGGCCGCGCTGAACACGGCCCTGCTGCTCATGGGCGTGGGCGCGCTGGTGCTGCTGATCGGCACCGGCTGCGCATGGCTCGTGACGGCCTGCGACTTTCCGGGGCGCGGCGTGCTGAACTGGGCGCTGCTGCTGCCGCTCGCAATGCCGACTTACATCGTCGCCTTTGCCTACCTGGACCTGCTGCATCCGATCGGCCCGGTGCAGGGCGCGATCCGCTGGGCGCTGGGCTTCGACAGCCCGCGCCAGTTCCGCCTGCAGGACCTGCGCTCGATGCCGGGTGCGATCTTCGTGCTCGGCTTCGTGCTCTACCCCTACGTCTACATGACGGCGCGTGCCATGTTCATGACGCAGCCCGCGCACCTGATGGAAGCGGCGCGCACGCTGGGCGAAAGCCGGCGCGGCGCCTTCTTTCGCGTGGCGCTGCCGCTGGCGCGGCCGGCGCTCGCAGTGGGCCTGAGCCTGGCGCTGCTCGAAACGCTCAACGACATCGGCGCCTCCGAATTCCTGGGCGTGAACACGCTCACGGTGGCGGTCTACACCACCTGGATCACGCGCTCCGACCTGGCCGGTGCGGCGCAGATCGCCTGCGCCATGCTGTTCGTGGTGGTCGCGCTGGTCTGGCTCGAACGCAACGGGCGCCGGCACCAGCGCTTCGGCTCGGCGCAGCGCATGCGCGCCGTGCAGCCGCGGCGCCTGCACGGCGGCGCCGCCTGGCTCGCCACCGCCATGGCGTCGCTGCCGGTGCTGATCGGCTTCGTGGCGCCCGCGCTCTACCTGGTCTGGGAAAGCGCCAAGCGGCTGCGCCAGGGCGGCGGCGTGTCGCAAGGGCTGCTCGCCAGCCTCGGCAACACGGTCACGCTGGCCGCCGGCGTCACCGTGGCGGCCGTGGCCGCGGGGCTGGTGGTGGCGTGGGCCACGCGCAGCCAGGGATCGCGCCCGAACCGCGCACGCTGGCAGGCGCGCGCGGCCACGCTGGGCTATGCGCTGCCGGGCACGGTGCTCGCCATTGGCCTGCTCACGCCCGCGCTCGCCTTCGATGCCGCGCTGGCCGGCATGCTCGGCCTGCAGGGCCTGCCGCTCATGGGCGCGGGCATCGTGCTGGTGGTGGCCTGCGCGATCCGCTTCCTCGCCATGCCGGTCGGCGGCATCGAGGCCGGGCTCGCCCGCATTCCGCCCGCCATCGAGCAGGCTTCGCGGCTGCTGGGCGAAACCAGCGGCGGCACGCTCCGGCGCGTGCACCTGCCGCTGCTGCAGCCCGCCATTGCCACGGGCGCGCTGCTGGTCTTCGTCGATGCCATGAAGGAACTGCCGGCCACGCTGCTGCTGCGGCCGGCCAATTTCGACACGCTGGCCACCTGGCTCTATGCCGAGGCCGCCCGAGGCACGTATGAAGAAGGCGCGATTGCCGCGCTCGCCATCGTGGCGGCCGGCCTGCTGCCGGTGGTGCTGCTGGCGCGCAACCAACTGGGCACGCCAGCCGCAGAGACACAATGAGTTCCCCTCTTTCCATCGAATCGATCCAGCTCGCCTACGAAACGCCGCGCGGCCTGCATGCCGTGGTCAACGACTTTTCGCTTTCGCTGCGCGCCGGCGAGATCGCCTGCCTGTTCGGCCCCTCGGGCTGCGGCAAGACCACGGTGCTGCGGGCGATCGCGGGCTTCGAGCCGCTGCGCGCGGGCGCCATCCGGCTCGGCGACGTGCTGCTCTCCTCCACCCAGGTGCACCTGCCGCCCGAGCAGCGGCGCGTGGGCATGATGTTCCAGGAGTACGCGCTGTTTCCCCATCTCTCGGCCAGCCGGAACGTGGCCTTCGGCCTGCGCCGCTCGAGCCGTGCGCAGCAGCAGGCCCGCGTGGCCGAGATGCTGGCGCTGGTGGGCCTGGCCGATGCCGGCGAGCGCTTTCCGCATGAGCTGTCGGGCGGCCAGCAGCAACGCATTGCGCTCGCCCGCGCACTGGCGCCTTCGCCCGAACTGCTGCTGCTCGACGAGCCGTTCTCCAACCTCGACGGCGGCACGCGCGAGCGCCTCACGGCCGAGGTGCGCGGCATCCTCCGGCGCGCCGGGCAGACCGCGATCCTGGTCACCCACAACGAGGCCGAGGCCCATGCCATGGCCGACCGCATCGGCGTGATGCACGGCGGCCGCATCACGCACTGGCTGGACACCACTGCCAAATAGCACAGGGCGCCCGTTCGGCGAATGGGCTTTTCGGGAAAAGGTTGTTCGGGGCCGCAAGAATTGCCGCGGTCCCAACTGCAACTTTTCCGGAGCGCCCACGCCATGTCCAACAAGCCCCTCACCCTCGTCAGCCACCTGCTGTGCCCCTATGTGCAGCGCGCCGCCATCGCACTGGCCGAAAAGAACGTGCCCTTCGAGCGCGTGGTGATCGACCTGGCGAACAAGCCGGACTGGTTCGTTGCCATCTCGCCCCTGGGCAAGGTGCCGCTGCTGCGGCTTCAACGCCCCGACGGCAGCGAAGCAGTGCTGTTCGAGAGCAATGTGATCTGCGAGTACCTCGAAGAAACCCAGCCCGGCCCGCGCCTGCATCCCGAAGATCCGCTCACCCGCGCCGAGCATCGCGCATGGATGGAGTTCGGCTCGGCCATCCTGGGCGACCTGTGGGGCTACGAGACCACGCGCGACGCCGAAGTGTTCGAGCAGAAGCGCCTGGCCCTTGCCGCCAAGTTCGAGCGCGTCGAAGCCGCGCTGGGCGCCGGCCCCTACTTTGCAGGCAAGAACTTCAGCCTGGTCGACGCGGTGTTCGCGCCGATCTTTCGCTACTTCGAGGTGTTCGATGAGATCAGCAACTCGCACATCTTCGATGCCCTGCCCAAGGTGAATGCGTGGCGCAAGGCACTGGCGGCGCGGCCGAGCGTGCAGAGCGCGGTGGTGCCGGAGTATCCGCAGCACCTGCGCGAATTCCTGCGCAAGCACGAGGCGCACTTGCTCGCGCTCGCCTAGCGCCGACAATGGAATTCTTCCCCCCGCAACAACAGAGATCCCACGAGATGCGACTCCTCCACACCATGCTGCGCGTCGGCAACCTCCAGCGTTCGATCGATTTCTATACCCAGGTGCTTGGCATGAGCCTGCTGCGCACCTCGGAGAACCCCGAGTACAAATACAGCCTCGCCTTCGTCGGCTACGGCGGCGGCAACCCCGGGCAGGCCGAGATCGAGCTCACCTACAACTGGGGCACCGAAAGCTACGAACTCGGCACGGCCTACGGCCACATCGCGCTTGGCGTGCCCGACGCCTACGCGGCCTGCGAAAAGATCAAGGCCGCCGGCGGCAACGTCACGCGCGAAGCCGGGCCCGTGAAGGGCGGCACCACGGTGATCGCCTTCGTGACCGATCCCGACGGCTACAAGATCGAGCTCATCCAGGACAAGGCAAAGGCTTCCGGCGACGGCAGCCCCGCCGGTTCCGACGCCCTGCGCGCGTCCTAGCCGGGCCCCCGCGGCGCCCGCGCCCGGCGCCGCCATCAGCGCTTCGCGGCCGCTGAATTGAGGATACAAATGATCACCTTTTAAAGGCGATCGGCATATTCTTTGCTGGTATTTTCAAGGGGTAGTGCTGATGCAGGACGCATCACATTCTGATACCCGGAATCGCGATCGAAGAGCTTCACAGTTCAGCAAGATCGTCCATTCGGACGCGGCGCCGAATGCTCCTTATTCCTTGAACTATCTTCTACATGAGCGCTTTCTTCCAAGCGGAATGAAAATTGACGATTCTGAGCATACGCGGCAAGCCTATTGATCCGGCCATATCGCTGATCATCTTTTTCTTTTCCGCCCTGATCGTCGGCGTCATTCCGTTTCTCTACCACGACACGGCGGCCCAGAATTTTCCGGACGAAGAAACGCTATTGAGTTTCTTCGGCGCCGATTTGTGCCAGCTCACCTCCACCACGATCGAGGAAAGAAACTCCTACGCCTGCAGCGCATTCCTGCTGGAGTCGGCCGGGCTCAGCGCCAAGACGGCGCCCATTGCCGGCGCCTTTCTGAGCGTCACGCTCACCGTCATCCCCATACTCCAATTCAGCCGAATTCCCCTTGGCGTATTTTTCGTCTCGCTCGGCTGGGGATTCATCAGGGCCATTTTTCTTTCGGTTCTTTCGAAAGACATGCTGTCGGCCTGCGTGGTGCTGCTTTCGGTGATGGCGGCGCAGCACAGCGGGTTCGGGCTGACGTGGTTCCTGTCGTCGACGATCTACGGCTGGGTGGTCAGAAAGTATTGGCTGCTGGTCAGCGCCGTCTGGCTCGGGCTGCGCTTGATAAGAAAGCAGCTCACCGTATTCAGGCTCCTGGTCATCATCGTCCTGGTCTATATCGCGCTCGCGCTGACCTTCCAGATCGCACTGGGCGCCACCCTGGACTTTGCCCGCGCAACGGTCAATGAGAACCGGGAGGTCGGCGCCGAAGGATCGCGGACGGTCATCGAGGCGGTCATCGCTTCCGACAATGCCCTGCTGCAGGCGCTCAACGCCACGATCACCTTCTTCCGCCTGGCTTTTCCGCTCGAGCTTCTGCGCTTTGGTTCGGTCAGCCAACTGGCGTTCATCTCGATCATGCCTTTCACGTTCGTGTGGATGGTGAAAGTCATCGTCGAGGGCGCGAAGTCGGGCAACAAGAACCTGATCCAGGCCGGCAAGGTGGCCCTTGCGCCTTTGTCCTTTCTCATCATCGAGGGGGTGTTCGAGCCAGACTTCGGCTCGTTTGCGCGCCACTTCGCCATTGTGAGTCCGCTCGTCTTTTCGGCCATGGCACTGGCGCAGAAAACCGAACTGGCCGAAAAAAGGCTGCTGCGGCGCAGGCAGGCCGCTGCCATTTCGAGCAACCCGCTCTTTGTCCGCCCCACTCGTCAGGATCGAATTTCGTGAAATCCCAATCCATTGCGGTGGACCAGCCACAGTACGTCGAATCCATCCAGGCAGGCCGAGGCATTGCCGCGCTGCTGGTCGTGATTCATCACGCGGCGCAGAAAGCCCATGCGCTTTCCGGCGGCGCCATTCCGCTGTTCGATTTCGGGATCATCGGGGTCGATATCTTCTTCATGATCAGCGGCTTCATCATCTACTTTGTCACGGCCAACAAGACCATGACCCACGTGGAATTCATGGAGAAGCGGATCATCCGTGTGTTTCCCCTTTATTGGGGACTGTCCTTGCTGGCGTTGGTGGTCTTCATGCTTGCGCCGAAGCTGATCAACAGCAATGCGCAGGAGCCCACCGACATTGCCGCGTCATTCTTCTTGTGGCCCACGTCCGCCCCGTACCTGGTCAACAACGGATGGACGCTCACCTACGAAATCATTTTCTACGGCTTGTGGGCGCTGGTCGCATTGCCGACCGCCAGGCCAAGGAACGCCTATCTCGCGTGCCTGGTATTGGCCGCGGCATCGTTCATTGGATTGCTTTCCGGCCTCGACTACAAGGTCATGAATTTTTCATTGTTCCTGGAGTTCGCATTCGGCGTGACCATTGGCGTGGCGTTCAAGAAAGGGCTGATCCGGCAGAGCGCGCCGGTGTCCATCGTCCTGATGGCCGCCGGGGCATTTCTTGCGCACCTGGCCATTTCGGAAGGCCTTGGCAGCAGCGAACTCCGGGGATTTGCGCTGGCAATTCCCTCCGCAATGATTTTCTTCGGGTTGATATCGCTCGGGGCGTTCTGGGCCAGGCTGCGCGTGATCCTGGCCATCGGGGACAGCTCCTATTCGCTGTACCTGTTCCACCCGTTCATCCTGGTTGCGATCCCTCTCACAGTCAAACTGCTGGGCTTCAGGTCGACGCCTCAGATCCTCGCCATTTCCGTTGCGATCTGTATCGCGTCGATCTGGGCTTCGCACATGGTCTACCGCTTCGTGGAATTCCCGCTCACGCAGATGATGCGGGGAATGATCAAGTCCGCGAAATCCTTCAGCGCGGCCAGGGCAAGGTGACGGCGCCGCGCGCGCAGATGCCGATGGTTCTTCAGCAGCCCAGCAGGTCGGCCAGCTGCCTGATGTCGCGCGCGTGCAGGTTGTTGTCGGGGTTCGGCGAAACGTCCTTCGGCTGGGCGCGGCCGAATTCATGGGGCCGCTCGATGTAGGCGGTCTTGAGGCCGCAGGTGCGCGCCGCCGCCAGGTCGTCGTGGTGCGCCGCGGCGAGCATCACCTGCCCCGGCGTCGCATCGAACACGCCCGCCACGCCAAGGTAGGTGCGCGGATCGGGCTTGTAGGCCTTGAACACCTCGGCCGACAGCACGCAGTCCCAGGGCAGGCCGGCGCGCTTGGCCATTTCGGTCAAAAGGCCGATGTTGCCGTTGGAGAGCGTGCAGATGGTGAACTTCTTCTTGAGGCGCGTGAGCCCCTCCACCGCATCGGGCCACGCCGGCAGGCGGTGCCAGGCGCGGCTCAGGTCGCGCTTGGCGGCGCCGTCGAGCCGGTCGGCCAGGCTGAAGTCGTGCAGCACCTGTTCGAGCATGCTCAGGTGCAGCTCGTCGAGCAGCGTGAAGCCGCCCTCGCCCGCCGCAATGCGCTCCATCACGGATTTCATGGCGGGCTGGTAGCCCGCGCGCCAGGCCAGCGCAAAGGCGGCGCCGTCGACGCCCGGCAATGCGCGCTCGGCCTCGGCGGCGATGCCGCTGTGCCAGTCGACCACGGTGCCGAAAACGTCGAAGGCAATGACCTTCAGGTCACTGGCGTCGAAATCCGCACGCATGACCGGCTCAGCGCGAGAGCTGGCTCGCCGCGCGCGCGAGCTGTTCGATGCGCGCCCAGTCGCCGTTGCGGATGGCGTCGGCCGGCACGATCCACGAGCCGCCCACGCAGGCCACATTCGAGAGCGCCAGGAACTCGGCTGCGTTGTCGGCATGGATGCCGCCGGTCGGGCAGAAGGTCACGTCGCCGAACGGGCCCTGCCACGCCTTCAGCATGGGAATGCCGCCCGCCTGCAGCGCGGGAAAGAACTTGAGCTCGGTGTAGCCGTCTTCCTGCGCCGTCATGATCTCGCTGCCGGTGGCCACGCCGGGCAGAAGCGGCAGGCCGAGGTCGTGGCAGGCCTTGCCCACTGCACGCGTATAGCCCGGGCTCACGCCGAACTTCGCGCCGGCCAGCGCCGAGGCCTGCGCATCGGCCGCGCTGCGGATGGTGCCCGCGCCGGCCACGGCCTCGGGCACGTCCCTGGCAATGGCCTCGATGCATTCGAGCGCCTGCGGCGTGCGCAGCGTGACCTCGAGCATGCGGATGCCGCCGGCCACCAGCGCGCGCGCCAGGGGAATGGCATGTTTCACGTCGTGCAGCACGATCACCGGAATGACCGGTGCATCGCGCATGACCTCGAGTGCGGTGAGTTTGTCTGTCATTTCATTGCTCCAATGTTCACAGCCACGAGCATGCGCCTTCTTCCGCCGTCAGCGCATTGCGCCGCATGCCAGCGAACAGCTCGCGGCCCAGGCCGTGGCTGTCTGCGATGCGCTGGGCCTCGGGCAGCTCGGCGATCTCGCGTTCGGCCCATTCGTCGTCGGGCACCAGCACCGCCAGTGTGCCCGCCACGGCGTCCAGGCGCACGACGTCGCCGTCGCGCACCTTGGCGAGCGGGCCGCCCGCGGCGGCTTCCGGCGAAACGTGGATGGCCGCGGGCACCTTGCCCGAGGCGCCGCTCATGCGGCCGTCGGTGACCAGCGCCACGCGAAAGCCCTTGCCCTGCAGCACCGACAGCGGCGGCGTGAGCTTGTGCAGCTCGGGCATGCCGTTGGCCTGCGGCCCCTGCCAGCGCACCACGCAGACCACGTCGCGCTCCAGCTCGCCGGCGGTGAAGGCCTGGTGCAGCGCAGCCTGCGAATCGAAGACGCGCGCCGGCGCCTCGATCACGTGGCGGTCGTCGGGCACCGAGGACACCTTGATCACGCTGCGCCCCAGGTTGCCGTTGAGCAGCTTCAGCCCGCCGGTCGCGCTGAAGGGGTTCTCCACGGGCCGCGCGACGGCTTCGTCCTTGGAAGGCGCGGCGGAGGTCCAGGCCAGGCGCTTGTCCTGCGCAAGGGAGGGAATGTTCGCGAATTCGCGGATGCCGCCGGCACGCACCGTGAGCACGTCGGCGTGCATCAGGCCGGCGTCGAGCAGCTCGCCGATCACGAAGCCCGGGCCGCCCGCGGCCTGGAACGCGTTCACGTCGGCGCTGCCGTTGGGATAGACGCGCGTCAGCAGCGGGATCACGTCGGAGAGCCGGGAGAAATCGTCCCAGTCGATCACGATGCCGGCCGAGCGCGCCACGGCCACCCAGTGGATCAGGTGGTTGGTGGAGCCGCCGGTGGCCAGCAGCGCCACCATGGCATTGACGATGCAGCGCTCATCGACCATTTCGCCGATGGGGGGGCAACTGAATTTCGCCTCGCCCGCGCGGCCCAGCACGGTGCGCACGGCCTCGCGCGTGAGCGTCTCGCGCATGGCGTCGCCGGGCTGGATGAAGGCGGTGCCGGGCACGTGCAGGCCCATGGCCTCGAGCAGCATCTGGTTGCTGTTGGCGGTGCCGTAGAAGGTGCAGGTGCCCATGGTGTGGTAGGCCGCCATCTCGGCGTCGAGCAGGCCCTGGCGGCCGACCAGGCCTTGTGCCGCCTGCTCGCGCACCTTCGACTTTTCGTTATTCGACAGGCCCGAGGGCATGGGGCCGGCGGGCACGAACACCGTGGGCAGGTGGCCGAAGTGCAGCGCGCCGATCAAAAGGCCCGGCACGATCTTGTCGCACACGCCCAGCAGCAGCGCGCCGTCGAACATGTCGTGCGTGAGCGCGATCGCGGTGCCCATGGCGATCACGTCGCGGCTGAAAAGGCTCAGCTCCATGCCGGGCGTGCCCTGGGTCACGCCGTCGCACATGGCGGGCACGCCGCCGGCCACCTGAGCGGTGGCGCCGAGGCTGCGCGCCTCCTGCTTGATGATGTCGGGGTAGCCCTGGTACGGCGCGTGGGCCGAGAGCATGTCGTTGTAGGCGGTGACGATGCCGATGTTGGGCGCGCGCTCCGTCACCACCTTGAACTTGTCGTTGGCCGGGATGCCGGCCACGGCGTGCGCGACGTTGGCGCAGCCCATGCGGTCGGAACCCCTGTCGCGGTTGCGGATTTCCGCGAGCCGCCGGAGGTATGCGCTGCGCGGCCCCTGGCTGCGCTCGCGAATGCGATCGGTAACGTCAAGGACGGTGGGATGTGTGCTCATGGGGATGGTTTCGGTCGCGCTGCCGGCCTCTGGCCACTGTCGCTTTTGCGACCTTCGACGTGGAAGTCAATGGTACCAAGACCCCGCGGCCGAGGCCGATGGAAATCCGCACCCCGGCAATACGGATTGGCGGGCCGCAAGGGCCCGCGGCTGGCTCAGTCGACCAGCTTGACTTCGACGCGCCGCGCCTGGGCGTCGTTGCCCGAACCCGCGGTGACGGCGGGCCGCTGCAGGTCGACCTTGCCGGCCGGCACGCCCAGGCCCACCAGCACGTCACGGACTGTTTCAGCGCGTTTCTTGGCGAGCTGCTCGTTGATGGCCGCGTCGCCGGTGGTGTCATGGAAGCCCGAGACCACGGCCTTGCGGCCGCTCTCCACGCCCTTGATGACGGCGGCCAGCGCCTCGGCCGCGCCGGGCGCCAGGTCGGCGCTGCCGGTGGCGAAGTAGAAATTCACCACGCCGTCGGCCACGCGGATGCTGGCCCCGTCGGGAATGACGACTGTCACCGTCTCGGTCACCTCCGCCACCGTGGTGTGGGTGGCCGGCCCTGCGGCCGCCGCAGCCACGGCGACGGCAGGCATGGCAGCCGGCGCCGCGGCATGGTTCTTGTGCCAGAGCACGATGCCCAACACGAAGAAAATCACCAGCGCGATCAGTGCCAGGAGAAATCCGAGGATGAAGTTTTGCTGGCTGTCGTCGTCGCTCATGAGGGGTCGTACTCCGTAAGAAGAAAGAGGCCGGTAAATAATGGTGCGGTGAACCATGATCGCGAAATTGTAGGCGGCGGCCCCTCCGGCCCCGCACCCGATCCCGGACCGCCGGGCCTGGACCCGATGCCCAGGCCGCTGCGCGACCCGCAGCCCATGCTCGAACAGGCCATTGCCGACTGGGGCGGGCGCGACGACCTGTGGCTCTTCGGCTACGGCTCGCTGATCTGGCGGCCCGAGTTCGATTTTGCGGAGCGCCGCCCGGCCTCGGTGCACGGCTGGCATCGCGCGCTCAAGATGTGGAGCCGCATCAACCGCGGCAGCGTGCAGACGCCCGGCCTCGTCTTCGGCCTGCTGTCGGGCGGCAGCTGCCGCGGCATGGTGTTCCGCGTGCCGTCGGCCCACGGGCTCGACACGCTGCGCAGGCTCTGGCTGCGCGAAATGCCCACCGGCGTGTACGACCCGCGGTGGCTCAAGTGCAACACGCCCGAAGGCCCGGTGCGCGCGCTGGCCTTCACGCTTTCCAGGCGCAGCCCCAACTTCACCGGCGAACTCAGCGACGAGCGCTACCGCCACATCTTCACGCACGCCGTGGGCCGCTACGGCAGCTCGCTCGACTACGCGCGCCAGACCCTGCTGGAGCTGCGCCGCCATTCGATCCACGATGCGGCGCTGGCGCGGCTGGTCGCGCTGGCGCAGGAGCGGCAGGAGGAACAGGAGCGCCAGGCACAGGCCGAGGCGGCGGCCGATTGCGGGACGCCGCAGCCTCCGGTATATGTTCCAGGGTCTCCGGACAAAAATTCTTCGTCCCCCCTTCCCCAACAATCCTCCGGACCGTCCAAGGAAAAACCATGAACCATCGCCTTCTCGCCGCCACCGGCACCGCCCTTCTCGCCAGCGCCCTGCTTTCGGCCTGCGGCAGCATGATGGGCGGCAAGCCGAGCGCGGCTGCCGAACTGATGCCCACCGCCGCGATCTCGCCCAACCCCACGCGGGGCACGGTGATCTTCACCGCGCTGGACCATGGCGTGCGCGTGGCCGGCGAGGTGCGCGGCCTGGCACCGGGCAGCGAGCACGGTTTCCACATCCACGAAAAGGGCGACTGCGGCGACAACGGCAACGCCTCGGGCGGCCACTTCAACCCGGCCGGCGGCACGCACGGCAAGTTCAGCGCGCCGGGCAGCCATGCCGGCGAACTGCCGAGCCTGGTGGCCGACGGCAGCGGCGTGGCCCGCTTCAGCGTCGACGTCCACTCGATCTCGCTGGCCGAAGGC
Organism: Variovorax paradoxus NBRC 15149; assembly: GCF_001591365.1. Classification (GTDB taxonomy): domain Bacteria; phylum Pseudomonadota; class Gammaproteobacteria; order Burkholderiales; family Burkholderiaceae_C; genus Variovorax; species Variovorax paradoxus. Next base: position 149,417 of record NZ_BCUT01000006.1, on the reverse strand, counting down.
ACTGCCAACAACGTGGTGGGCCGCGCGCTCGTGGTGCACCGCGACCGCGACGATTTCACCACCCAGCCGGCCGGCAACTCCGGCCCGCGCACCGCCTGCGCGGTGATCGCGCGGCGCTGACCGGCTAGCCCGGCAGGCGCGCCAGCCAGAGCGCCTCGGCGGCGGCCAGCGCCTCGGGCGTGTCGATGTCGGTCACGATGCCGACGTCGTCCACCGCGAGCTCGGCCACTGCATCGATGGCGCGCATCGCCTTCAGGATGGAGGATGCGCCCAGCGGTCCCCGGAGCGCCGCAAGCTGCGCGCCGCAGCCGGCCGAAAAGCCCACCGGATGGCCGCGCTCGCCCCTGTATTGCGGCTGCACCGCGCGCGCCCGGCCGACCAGCGCGCCGGCCACGGCCCGCAGCGTCTCCGGGCGCACCAGTGGCAGGTCGCCCGGAAGAATGAGCCAGCCGGCGGCATCCGGCGTGGCGCGCACCGCGGCGGCAATCGAGTCGCCCATGCCCGGATGGCCCGCGTCTTCGAGCCGCCATGGCAGGCCGCTCGCACGCACCGCGTCCAGCGTGCGTTCGATCAGCGGCTTGCCCGCCAGCGGCGCCTGCAGCTTGGGGCCCGTGCCGCCGGCCGCGATGAAGCGCTCGCCGCGGCCCGAGGCCAGCACGATCACGCACGGGGAATTCGCCTTTGTCGCCATGCGCCGAGTATGTGCGCGGAATGCCCCGCGGTGCCTTGCGGCGGCGGCGCATGCGCAACAATGCCGGCATGAGTTCTTCCTCTTCCCCTCCCACCAGCGAAGCGCTGGCCGCGCTGCGCAAGAGCTACGAGCGCGCCGAACTCGGCGAAACCCACAGCGCCGACGATCCGCTCAGGCAGTTCGAGCGCTGGCTCGGCGAAGCCATCGACGCGCAGGTGCCCGAGCCCAACGCGATGACGCTGTGCACGGTGGGCGGCGACCTGCGGCCCTCGAGCCGCATCGTGCTCATCAAGGGCTATGACGCGCGCGGCATCGTCTGGTACACCAACTACGAAAGCCGCAAGGGCCGCGAGCTTTCGGGTAACCCGTACGCGGCCCTGCAGTTCCACTGGGTCGAGCTCGAACGCGTGGTGCGCATCGAGGGCCGGGTGGAAAAGGCGAGCGCGCAGGAAAGCGACGCCTACTTTGCGAGCCGCCCGCTCGATTCGCGCATCGGCGCCTGGGCCAGCCCGCAGAGCGAGGTGATCAGCGGCCGCGACGTGCTGGTCAAGAACGCGGCCGTGGCCGCCGCCAAGCACCTGCTGTCGCCGCCGCGCCCGCCGCACTGGGGCGGCTACCGCCTGGTGCCGGACCGCTGGGAATTCTGGCAGGGCCGCAAGAGCCGCCTGCACGACCGGCTGCGCTACCGGCTCGAAGGCAGCAACTGGGTGCGCGAGCGGCTGGCGCCCTGAGCCTGGTCAAGCCTCGCAGGGCGCGACCTTGAACTCGACGCGCCGGTCGAGCGCATCGCTGGCGTCGTCGGCACCCGTGCCCACGATGTTCTCGCGGAAGCCCATGCCGGACTCGCGCAGCTTCTTCGACAGCGGCGGCGCCTCGCCCACCAGCCGGGTCTTCACGCTGAGCGCGCGCTGCAGCGACAGGCGCTCGTTGACCGACTCCGAGCCGGTGCGGCTCGTGTGGCCGGTGACCACCACGCAGGAATCGATCTGCGCCGCCTGGCGCGCGATCTGCCGCAGCCACATCGGATAGGCGGCGCTGATCTTCGGGTCGGCCAGGAAGTCGGTCGAGCCGGGCTTGAACAGGAACTTCACGCTCAGGTTGTTGGTTTCGAGCCCGAGCCGCGCCAGGGTGCCGAAGGTCTTCTCCGCATCGGCCGTCCGGCCGAGGCTGGCCTGCGTGAGATACAGGCCGCTGTAGATGCGCAGCTGCTGGCCGTCGGGCCGGCGTGAAGCGGCCTCGTAGCGGCTGAGCGCCTCGCTCATGCGGCCGGCCTCGTAGGCGGCGGTGGCTTCCTGCAGCACGGTCGACGTGGGCAGGCGCTCCAGGTAGAGCGCATCGGCGGCTTGCCCGGGCTGCGTTTCGGCGGTGCGGATGTAGCCTTCCACGCCCCGGTCCTTGCCGTTCACCGGGCTGTCGCGGAAGAAGGCCGTGGGGCGCGTGTCGAGCGTTGCATCGCTGATGCGCGCCACCGACTGCGCGATGACCATGCCGCTCTTGATCTCGGTCAGCGCCAGGTTCAGACGGTAGCGCCCATCGGCCGAATCCTTGTCGCGCACCAGCGTGCCGTTGAGTACGTACTGCGCGCGCTCGATCTCGGCGTTGTTGAAGGGCGTGACGGTGAACTGCCTGAACTGCGACTGCATGCGCTGCACGATGCGCTGCTCGGCCACGCGCGTGACCTCGGTCTGCTGGCCGCTCGCGCCCTCGAGCAGCGGGTCGATCACGATGCGGCTCTGCTTGATCGACGACTCCACCTTGGCCAGGAAGGCCGGCAGCTTCTGCGTCTGCACGATCAGGTCGTCCACCGCCTGGTTGACGGCCTGCTCGAAGGGCATGGCATTGCCCGGCGCCGGCCGGTGCGCGCAGGCGGCGCAAAGCAGCGCGGCGCACGACAGCGCGAGCGCGCGCAGGGCCGTGCGGATCGGGTGGGTGGTCTTCGTCATCAGCATTGGCTCCTCAGGATCTTCATGTCTTCATCCGACAGCGGCTCCCCCACCGCTGCGCGCATGTTGATTTCGCTGCAGCGCCTGGAGGGCGGCGGCCTTTTCGGGGCCGGGGCCTTCTCCGCTTCCGCCGTCGGCGGCGCAGCCACGGCAACCGCCTGCGGCTTCGGCCTGGCGCTCGGCTTCGGAGCCGGGGCAGGCGCCGGCTTCGGCTCCACCGGGCCGGCCGCAGCCGGCGGGGCCGGCGCCGGCTCGCGCGGCACGGCGGCTGAAAGGCAGGGCGTCCGGCACGGCTTCGTATCGGCGGCCGCCGGCATGGCGCCGCCGCACAGCGCGATCACCATCGCAATCGGCGCCATGGCGGAAAACGGCGAAGACCGCGGCGGGTAAATCATCAGCGGGCAAATGTAGAGCGAGAGGCGCCGCTCGCCATCTCGCCAAATGGCCACCCTGCCGAATGGCATAGGGCCCGTCAACGCTATGAGAGTCTCAAGGCAGCCACTGCACCAGCGTCATGACCAGGGTCAGCGTCGCGAGCGCGAGCACCGTCGACACCGCGACGCTGGCCGTGACCAGGTCTTCCGATGTGCGGTAGCGCTGCGAAAAGAGAAAGACGTTGGCGCCGATCGGCAGCGCCGCCGCCACCACCATCACGGTGAGCGGTATGCCGCGCACGCCCAGCAGCCAGCCGATGCCGGCCACCAGCAGCGGATGCAGCAGGTTCTTCACCAGCGCCTGCACCGTCGCTTCGCGCCAGTGCCGCCCCACGGGCGTCAGCGCGAGCGTGATGCCCACCATCACCAGCGCCACCGGACCGAAGGCCTGGCCGAGCAGCAGGATCGGCTTGTCGAGGAAATCGGGCATTGCAAGCCCAGTCTGCGCGAACAGCAGCCCCGCGATGATCGGCATCGGCACCGGGTGGATGATGGCGTTGCGCAGTGCGCGCAGCACGGTGCGCGCCATGGGGCGCTTCTCGTGGCCGTCCCGCTGCGCATGCTCGCGCGCCACCGCCAGTTCGAGCACGACCGTGGCGCTGGTCAGGAGCACCAGCGAGTGCAGCGAGATCAGCGTGAGCAGCACCACCATGCCTTGCTCGCCATAGGCCAGGCCGACCAGTACGATGCCGATCATCACCGTGTTGCTGTAGGTGTTGGCCAGCGCAATGACGGCTGCCGTGCGGTTGAAGCCGCGCAGCGCCAGCGTGCCCGCGAACAGCAGGCCCGAGGCGATGAAATACGCCGCCACCGGCTTCAGGCTCAGCTCCTGCACGTGCACCGTGCTCATCGCGCGGAAAAGCAGCGCCGGCGCAAGCAGCAGGAAGATCAGGTTGGAAAGGTCCTTGACGGCAGTGCCGCCGATCCAGCGGCGCCGGCCGGCCAGGTAGCCTGCCGCGATCAGGACGACGACCGGCAGCAGCGAAGAAATGACGAACGAATTCACCCGCCGAGGATAGCCTCAAGCCTGCAGGCAACGCCGGCGGGTTCGTTCAGAAGGTCACGCGCAGCCCGACCTTCAGCGAACGCCCCGGCAGCGGCGCGTTGGGGTACACCGTTGTCGTCAGGATCGAGGTCGGGCTGTAGGCCAGCTTGTTCGTGATGTTGTCGATGCGCGCATACCAGGTGAGGTTGGCGCGCTGCACCTTCATGCGGTAGGCGATCGAGGCATTCCAGAGCGTGTAGGCATCGGTCTCGCGCGCGCCCACGCTCGGCACGTGGCGCTGCGCGGCGTTGTAGTCGAAGCCCAGGCGTGCGCTCCAGGGGCCGTTGCCGTAGGCCAGCGTCGCGCCCGCGCGGAACGGCGCGATGCGCGGCAGCGGCTCGCCGGTGTCGAGGTTCTTGGCACGCACCACGTCGCCGCGCCATTCGAGGTCCAGCGTCGCGGCATCGGCCAGCCGCCCGAAACCGTCGGTGCCCAGGAGGCGCAGGTTGCCGCTCGCCTCGATGCCGGTGAAGCGCGCGCGCACGCCGCTGTAGAGGTACTCGGCCAGCGTGTCGGTGGCTTCGGGGTCGGTCACCACCTGGCCTTCTTCGTCGAGCGTGCGGCCCGATGCCGTCAGGCCGATGTAGTTGCGAAAGCGCGTGACGTAGGCGTTGACACGGGCCGTGTTGGCGCCCGACTTCCATTGCGCGCCGAGGTCGAAGCCGACCGACTTTTCCTTGTCGAGGTTCGGGTTGCCGACCTCCCAGGCCGCCGTTGCCACGTGCGGGCCGTTGGCGAGCAGTTCGTAGTCCTTCGGTGCGCGCTCGGTGTAGGCCAGGTTCGAGGTGAGCTGCCACTGCGGCGCCAGGTTGACCAGCGCGCCCACGGCCGCGCTGTGCGGGTTGAACGTGCGTTCGCCGATGGCAAAGCGCGTCACCGACGGATCGTCGGGATAGCCGAGCGACCTGACGCGGACCTTCTCGGTGCGCGCGCCAAAGCTCAGCCGGCCCCACGACGTGCCGAGTTCCTCGTACAGGAACAGCGCATTCGAGCGCGTGCGGCTGTGCGGCGCAAAGGCTTCCGCGCCGTCCGCGGCAAAGCGGTTGCTCTCGCTGCTGAAACCGACCAGGCCCTCGAAGTTGCCGATCTTCTGGTGGCGCGCCTCGATGCGCAGGTCGTTGCTCAGGTTCGAGAAGGTGGTGCCGGCCTCGCCGCCTTCGTACTCGGTGTGGCGGTAGTTGGTGTGGCTGGCCTTGGCGTGGATGCTGCTGATGAAGCCGCCCGGGCGCCACTCGCCTTCGATGGCCTGGCGGTCGGACTTCATGCCGATGGTCACATCGTCCTCGGCCACGGTGCCGTAGGTGCTGCGGTAGGTGCTGGCCGAGGCGCCGATCCAGCCCTGGTCGAAGAACAGCGTGCCGCCCACCGCGCCGCCATGCGCCTCGTTGGCCGAATTGCAGATCTTGCGCGCGAGCCAGGGCCGGCCGGGCTTGCTGCATTCCAGGTCGATGGGCACCGAGACATCCTTGGAGTCGCGGTTGAACGCATCGACGTGCAGCGCGAAGCGGTCGTTGCCGCCTTCGAGCACCACGCCGCCGTTCTTTTCCTTGTTGCCGGTGGAAAAGCCCAGGTCGGCACGGCCGCCGAAGCCGTTGATCGGCTCGCTCGGAATGCGGTTGTCGATCACGTTGACCACGCCGCCCACCGCGCTGCCGCCGTACTGCAGCGCCGACGGGCCGCGCAGCACCTCGACGCGTTCGGTGACCAGCGCGTCCATCGGCACCGCGTGGTCGTAGCTCAGCGACGAGGCGTCGGGCGCGCCGCCGCCGTTCTGCAGGATGCGGATGCGGTCGCCGTCCAGCCCGCGGATGATCGGCCGGCTGGCATTGGGGCCGAAGTAGCTGCTGCTCACGCCGGGCAGGTTGTCCAGCGTTTGGCCGAGCGTCGATTCGGAGCGCATCAGGAGCCTGTCGCCCGAGAGCGTGGTGGTGGGTGCGATCAGTTCGCTCGCGCCCAGCGGATTGCCGGTGACGGCGATCTCCGGCAGGGCCGGCGGGGCCGCTTCGGCGGGCTGCGCCTGGAGCGCGGGTTGAGGCTGGGCCTGGGCCATGGCCGCGAAGGAGGCCAGCGAAAGAACGGCAGCGCCGATGGCGTTGCGACGGAAATTGGGAATCATGATGAACACTCGTTGAACCAGGGGGCGATCGCCGGCATCCGCAAGGCGCGGATGCAGCAACCGGAACACAGGGGGATTCAGCGAGTGGAAGGCGGGCCGCGCGCGTCGAACAGCGCAACCCAGCGGGCGATGGCCTCGCCCTGCAGGTAGGCAAAAGTGGCCGAGGGCAGCAGCACCGGCAGCACCACCATCGGCACGCCGGGTGCGCCCGCACCATGCGAGAGCTGGTCGTAGAGCCGGCATTCGGCGTCGGAGTGGTCGCCGAACAGGTCGCCGATGCCGTGGGCGTGCGCCGCATGCTCATGCGCGCCCGCCGGGTGCGCCGCCAAAGCGGCCGAGTGGACCTGCGCAAGACCGGGCACATGCAGCGTCCGGTGCACCAGCCCCAGCGTGCCCGCGAACCACAGCGCCACCATCAGCGCGACGGCGATCGCGCGGGTCGACAGGATCGACCGGTTCGGAGCAGGGTTGGCGAGGTGCACGGAACGCTGGGCCTGAAAGAGAACGGTCAGGCCTTGACGCGCGACGCGAAAGTCTTCTGGAACTTCTCGACCTTGGGCCCGACCACGAAGGCGCAGTAGCCCTGGTTCGGGTTGTTGAGGAAGTAGTCCTGGTGGTAGGCCTCGGCCGCCGAATAGTTGGCAAGCGGCGCCACCTCGGTCACGATGGGCGCGCTGTAGGTCTTGCTTGCCTCGATCTCGCGGATGACCTCTTCGGCCACCTGCTTTTGCGCATCACTCGTGTAGTAGATGCCGCTGCGGTACTGCGTGCCCACGTCGTTGCCCTGGCGGTTCAGGCTCGTGGGGTCGTGCACCACGAAGAAGATCTCGAGAATCTCGCGCAGGCTGATGGCCGCGGGGTCGAATTCCACCTTCACCACCTCCGCATGGCCGGTGCGGCCGGTGCAGACCTGCTCGTAGCTCGGGTTGACGACCTGGCCGTTGCAATAGCCCGATTCGACGTCCACCACGCCCTGCACGCGGTCGAACACCGCCTCGGTGCACCAGAAGCAGCCTCCGCCGAGCACGATGGTTTCAGTGGGCGACGATGAAGAGGACATGGCTGCTCCGGCAGGTGGGGGAAAAGCGAACCCGATATTGTCGCGGCTTGACGGGCCGGATGCTGGTCACTACATTACTAACCCGCGAGTCATTAAAATCATGCCGACCCCCCGATTCTTTGCCGACAAGATCTGCCCGGTGCGCGCCAAGCGCGAGCGCCGCAAGGAGGCGCGTCCGGGCGAACTGCTGGCGGCGGCGCTCGACCTGTTCGTCGAAAAAGGCTTTGCCGCCACCCGCGCCGAGGAAGTGGCGGCGCGCGCGGGCGTCTCCAAGGGCACCCTCTTTCTTTACTTCCCGAGCAAGGAAGAGCTCTTCAAGGCCGTGGTGGTCGAGAACCTCGGCGGCCGGTTCGCCGAGTGGAACGACGAGTTCGAGGCCTTCGAGGGCACCACGGCCGACATGCTGCGCTACTGCATGCGCGTCTGGTGGGAGCGCGTGGGCATGACCAAGGCCTCGGGCCTGACCAAGCTCATGATGAGCGAAGGCGCCAATTTTCCCGAGCTGGCCGAGTTCTACCGCAAGGAGGTGGTGCGGCCGGGCCACGCGCTGCTGCGGCGCATCCTGCAGCGCGGCATCGACCGTGGCGAATTCGCGCCGGTCGACATCGACCACGCGATCTACGCGGTGGTGGCACCCATGATCTTCCTGATGCTGTGGAAGCATTCGGCCATGGTCTGCGTCGACGCGGACACCTCGCTCGACCCCGAAAAATACCTCGCCACGCAGGCCGAAACCGTGCTTTACGGCCTCACCCGGCAGCCCGGAGCCGCCGCATGACGCGCAAATGCATCGCCGGCCAGCCGCGCGCCCGCGCCGCGCAACCTAAAATTGAAGGTTTGTCCTGAGCCCCACAAGGAAAAGCCTCCCATGAACCCCACCCCCTCCCTCGAGCGCCTGCGCTTCAACATGATCGAACAGCAGATCCGGCCCTGGGATGTGCTCGATCTGGAAATCCTCGATCTGCTGGCCGCCATCCGGCGCGAAGACTACGTGCCGCCCGCGCACCGCGCGCTGGCCTTCTTCGACATGGAACTCCCGCTGGGCGACGGCTCGGTTCCCGGCCAGGTGATGCTCTCGCCCAAGGTCGAGGCGCGCATGCTGCAGGACCTGCATGTGCAAAAGCACGAATCGGTGCTCGAGATCGGCACGGGTTCGGGTTTCATGGCCGCCCTGCTCGCCCATCGCGCGGCCCAGGTGCTGTCGCTCGAGATCGATCCCGCGCTGGCCGCCCGCGCCGCCGAGACGCTGCGCCAGAACGGCGTGGCCAATGTCGAGGTGCGCAATGCCGACGGCGCCGTGCCGCTGCCGAGCGGCCCGAGCTTCGACGTGATCGTGCTCAGCGGCTCGGTGGCGCGCATTCCGCAGAACCTGCTCGGCTCGCTCAAGGTGGGCGGCCGCCTTGCCGCCATCGTGGGCGAGGAGCCGATGATGCGCGCCCACTTCGTCACCCGCAGCAGCGAAAGCAAGTGGGACACCATCCAGCCCTGGGACACCGTGGCGCCGCGGCTGCTCAACTTCCCCGAGCCCTCGCGCTTCTCGTTCTGAACGGCGGCTTCGAATGATCGACCAAGTCCGCCCCGCCGATCTTGCCGCCTGGTTTGCGCAGCATCCCGAGGCGCCGCCCGTGCTGCTCGACGTGCGCGAGCCCTGGGAGCTGCAGACGGCCAGCGTTGCGCCGCAGGGCTTCACGCTCGTGGCCATCCCGATGAACGAGATTCCGGCGCGGCTTGCCGAGCTCGACGAGGGCCAGCGCATCGCATGCCTCTGCCACCACGGTGCGCGCAGCCAACGCGTGGCGGCCTTCCTGAGCCAGAACGGCTTTGCCGAGCTCGCCAACGTGGCCGGCGGCATCGACGCCTGGTCCGCACAGCACGATCCCTCCGTGCCGCGCTACTGATTCTTTCTTCAAGGACGTTCAATGCCTTTCAGGCCCAGGCTTTTGCCTCTTTCCGCAGCGCTCGCAAGTCTCTTTGCCACCCTGCTCGCGCTGCCGGCCCAAGGCCAGACACTGAACGAACTCTACGAATCCGCACGCGGCTTCGACGCCACCTACCAGGGCGCGCGGGCCCAGTACGACGCGAGCGTGGCGCGCGCTGCGCAGGCCAAGGCCGGCATTCTTCCGGCCGTGGGGCTCACGGCCGGCGCCACGCGCAACAACCTGGACATCGACACCCTCACGGGGCCCGGCCGCGGAACCACCACGCCGCGCGACTTCACCACGCAGAACATCGGCATCAACGCCACGCAGCCGCTGTACCGGCCCGCCAACTGGGCCACCTACGAGCAGGGCAAGCGCCAGGCCGAGATCGCGCAGTCGGTGCTCACCATTGCCGAGCAGGACCTGATCGTGCGCGTGAGCCAGGCCTACTTCGACGTGCTCGCAAGCCAGGACAGCCTGACGCTGGTGCGCGCGCAGAAGGTGGCGGTGGCCGAGCAGCTCGCGTCGGCCAAGCGCAACTTCGAGGTCGGCACCTCCACCATCACCGACACGCGCGAGGCCCAGGCCCGCTACGACCTCGTCATTGCGCAGGAGATCGCCGCCGAGAACGATCTGCAGGTCAAGAAGGTGGTGCTCGACCAGCTGGTCGGCCGGCCGGGCAGCGTGCCGGTGCCGCTGGCGCAGCCGGTGGTGCTGCCGACCGCCACGCCGGCCAACATCGAAGCCTGGGTGGCGCAGGCCGAGGAAGCGCACCCGGCCATCCGCCAGGCGCAGCTCGGGCTCGACGTGGCCGGGCTCGAAATCCGCAAGGCCGAAGCCGGCCACAAGCCCACGCTCGACGCCAACCTGGGCTACAACGTCACGCGCAATCCGCAGGGCACCAGCACCAGCACCGTGGGCACGCGCATCGATGCCGCCTCGGTCGGCGTGGTGTTCAACCTGCCGCTCTTCGCGGGCTTTGCCACCGAGAACCGCATCAAGGAAACGCTGGCCCTCGAGGACCAGTCGCGCAGCGTGCTCGAAGGCACCCGCCGCAGCGTCGCGCAGGCCACGCGCGCGGCCTACCTCGGGCTGGTGTCGGGCGCGGGGCAGGTCAAGGCGCTCGAGGCGGCCGAGGCATCGAGCCAGAGCGCGCTCGATGCCAACCGGCTCGGCTACCAGGTGGGCGTGCGCATCAACATCGACGTGCTCAATTCGCAGAGCCAGCTCTACCAGACCAAGCGCGATCTCGCGCAGGCGCGCTACAACGTGCTGCTGGGCAACCTGAAGCTGCGCCAGGCCAACGGCACGCTAACGGTTGACGACATGAACGCGATCAACGCGACGCTGGCAAAGAACGGCAGCACGGCGGCAACGCCTGCGCCCGGCGAACGGCCGCAGGCCGCGCCTTCGGTGCCCGTGACGCCGCCGCCCATTCCCGTGGTGCCGCCGGTGCCGGTGCAGCCGTTCAACCCGCCGGCACCGACGATGCCTTCGGCACCGCCGCCGCCGGTCATCCTGAACCCGCCGGTGCGCTGAGGAATCAACCCGCAGCTACTCGAGCGTGGGTTCCGCCCGCGCATCCTCGAGCGGCGCGGCTTCGGTCGCCACCGGATCGGCGGCCTGCGCAATGGCCAGCACCGCGGCCGCGGTGCGTTCGGCGGCGCCGCGGTTCGATGACGAGAAAGCCAGCGCGGCCTCGGCCATGGCGGCGCGCCGCTCGGGGTTCTCGACCAGCTTGAGCGCCGCGGTGACCGCCTGCTCCATGTTCTCGACGCGCAGCGAGGCACCGGCCGCCAGCGAGAGCTGCGCCGCTTCGGCAAAGTTGAAGGTCGAGGGCCCCATGACCACCGGGCAGCCGCAGGCGGCCGGCTCGATGAGGTTCTGCCCGCCCAGCGGCTCGAAGCTTCCGCCGAGCAGCGCGACGTCGGCCAGGCCGTAGTACAGCGCCATTTCGCCGAGCGAATCGCCGAGCCAGATCTCGGCGTCCGACGGCTCGCCCGCGGCGCTGCGGCGCGCCACGGCAAAGCCTTCGGCCTCGATCAGCGCGGCCACTTCGTCGAAGCGCTGCGGATGGCGCGGCACGATCATCCACTGCACGTCGTGCACGCGCTTGGCAATGGAGCGGATGGCGCCCTGCTCTGGCGGCACGGGCGCCGTGGCGCCGAAGCGCCTGAGCACGTCGAGCAGCATGCGCTCCTCGCCGTCGCGCGAACTCGCGAGCACCACCATGGGCTTGGGCAGCCGCTCGCGCAGCGTCGCGGCCGCGGCCAGCTGGCGCGCGTCGGGCGAGGCGTCGAACTTGAGGTTGCCGTAGATGCCGGCCACCTTGGCGCCCAGCGACACCAGCCGGTGCGCGTCGGCCTCGGTCTGCGCCCACACGGCGGCCAGCGCCGAGTACGCGGGCCGCGCGAGCCAGCCGAGGCGTTCGGCCGCGGCCAGCGATTTCTCGTTGAGCCGCGCATTGGCCAGCACCAGCGGAATGCGGCGCTCGGCGCAGGCGGCGGCCATCTCGGGCCAGACCTCGGTTTCCATCAGCACGCCGATGCGCGGCTGGAAGCGGTCGAGAAAGCGCTGCACCGCGCCCGGCATGTCCCAGGGCTGCCAGACCTGCGTGTCGCCGGGTTCGAGCAGCTTGGCGCCCTCCTCGCGGCCGGTGGCGGTGCCGTGCGTGAGCAGGATCGGTATGCCCGGGTACTGCCTGCGCAGCTCCGCGATCAGGATGGCGGCGGCGCGCGTTTCGCCGAGCGAGACCGCATGCACCCAGCACTGGCCCTCGCCGGTGGTTGCATCGTCGTAGTGGCCGAAGCGCTCCTCCACGGCCACGCCGTAGCCGGGCTCGGCCTCGGCCCTGCGCCGGAGCTTGCGGCGAACCAGCGGTTGCACGGCGGTGGTGAAGGCGCCGTAGAGGCGCAGCAGCAGCGAACGCACGGTGCTCAGTGCGACGCTTCGGCCAGCGTCGCGTCGGCCTTCACGGTCTTGAGGAGCGCGAGCATCTCGGCCTCGATGCGCTTGAGGGCCGCATCGGTCTGGCCTTCGAAGCGCAGCACCAGCACCGGCGTGGTGTTGGACGCGCGAATGAGCCCGAAGCCATCGGGCCAGTCGACGCGCAGGCCGTCGATGGTCGAGACCACCGCGGGGGCCGCGAAGCTCGCGCCCGCGACGAGCTTGTCGACCACCGCATGCGGTTCGCCCTCGGCGCACTTCACGTTGAGCTCGGGTGTCGAGAAGCTCGTGGGCAGCGCGTTGAGCGTGTCGCTCGCATTGGGCGTCTTGCTCAGGATCTCGAGCAGGCGGCAGCCCGCGTAGGTGCCGTCGTCGAAGCCGAACCAGCGCTCCTTGAAGAAGATGTGGCCGCTCATCTCGCCGCCCAGCGGCGAATCGATTTCCTTCATCTTGGCCTTGATCAGCGAATGGCCGGTCTTGAAAATCATCGGCTTGCCGCCCGCGGCCTCGATGGCCGGCGCCAGGCGCTGCGAGCACTTCACGTCGTACACGATGGTGCCGCCCGGCACGCGCGAGAGCACGTCCTGCGCAAAGAGCTGCATCTGGCGGTCGGGGAAGATGTTCTGGCCATCCTTGGTGACGATGCCCAGCCGGTCGCCGTCGCCGTCGAAGGCCAGGCCCAGTTCGGCGTCGCCCGAGGCCAGCGCGGCCATCAGGTCCTTGAGGTTCTCGGGCTTGCTCGGATCGGGGTGGTGGTTGGGAAAGTTGCCGTCGACCTCGCTGAAGAGCTCGGTCACTTCGCAGCCGATGGCGCGGAAGATGGCCGGGGCCGAAGCGCCCGCAATGCCGTTGCCGGAATCGACCACGATCTTCAGCGGACGGGCCAGCTGGATGTCGCCGACGATGCGCTTCGTGTAGGCGTCGGTCACGTCGACCTTGCGCACGCTGCCGCCGGGGGCGAGCCTGGCGGTGCCTTCTTCCATCACCTTGCGCAGGCCCTGGATCTCGTCGCCGTAGATGGCGCGTCCGGCCAGCACCATCTTGAAGCCGTTGTAGTCCTTGGGGTTGTGGCTGCCCGTGACCTGGATGCCGCTCGTGCACAGCGTGTGGGCCGCAAAGTAGAGCATCGGCGTGGTCACCGCGCCCACGTCGATCACCTCGATGCCGCTGGCCACCAGGCCGCTGATCAGTGCCTTGGCGAGCGCGGGCCCCGAGAGGCGGCCGTCGCGGCCCACGGCCACGGTCTTTTCACCGGCGGCGCGGGCGGCGCTGCCGAAGGCCCGGCCGAGCGCTTCCGCGACCTCGGCATCGAGCGTGACGGGCACCACGCCTCGGATGTCGTAGGCCTTGAAAATCGACGCACTGAGTTGCATGAAGAGGCATTCCCTGTAGGTTCTGGAGAACGGGCCATTGTAGGCAAGCGCCTGGGGGCCCACATGTCCGAAAACGGCCAGTTGAAACGAGTCGAAACCGTATCATTTGCCCATGCCTACCTCACATGCATCCACCGACGCACTCGAGAGCGACGCCTGCTACCTGGCGATGAAGACGCACGATGCGCGCTTCGACGGCTCCTTCTTCACCGCGGTGACCTCCACCGGCATCTACTGCCGGCCGGTCTGCCGCGTGAAGCTGCCGCGGCGCGAGAACTGCCGCTTCTTCCGCCACGCGGCGCAGGCCGAGGCCGAGGGCTTCCGCCCCTGCCTGCGCTGCCGGCCCGAGCTCGCGCCGCGGGCGGCGAGCTGGTCGACCGAAGATGCCTCGCGCATCCTCGCGCTGCAGGCCGCGCGGCTCATTGACGAGCCCGATGCCTGGTCCGAGGAGGGCCCAGGCGCGGCGCAGATCGCCGCACGGCTCGGCGTGAGCGACCGCCACCTGCGGCGCATCTTCGAGGCGCAGTTCGGCGTCTCGCCGCTGCAATACCTGCAGACGCGCCGCCTGCTGGCCGCCAAGCAGCTGATCGCCGACACGCGCCTGCCGATGACGCAGGTGGCGCTGGCCAGCGGCTTTGCGAGCGTGCGCCGCTTCAACGCCGCGTTCCTGGAGCACTACGGCCTCAACCCGAGCGCGCTGCGGCGTGCCGGCGGCGCCGAGAGCGGCGAGGGAAAGGCCATCGAGGTGCGGCTGGGCTTTCGGCCGCCCTACGACGTGGGCGCGATGCTCGGCTTCTTTGCCCGGCGCGCGCTGCGCGGGGTCGAGCTGGCCAGCACGGCCGACGGCAAGGAGCCGGCCAAGGGCAGCACGCCCACCTTCGTTCGGCTGGTCCGCACGCTGCGCGTGCAGCAGGGCGGACAGGCACACGCCGGCTGGCTGCAGCTGCGCTTCGACATGGAGCGCGAGCAGATGCTGCTGTCGGTCAGCGACTCGCTCGCCGCGGTGCTGCCGATCGTGATCAGCCGCGCACGCGCCATGCTCGACCTCGATGCCGAGCCGATGGCCATCAACGCCGCGCTGCACGAGGCCTTTCCGCACGGCGACGGGCTGCGCGTGCCGGGCACGGTCGACGGCTTCGAGCTGGCGGTGCGCGCGGTGCTAGGCCAGCAGGTCACCGTGGCCGCGGCGCGCACGCTGGGCTCGCGGCTGGTGGAGGCTTTCGGCGAAGCCATCGCCACGCCCATCGAGGGCCTCGACCGCCTGTTTCCCACGCCCGCGGCACTGGCCGCCGCGAGCGGCGATGCACTCGGCAAGCTCGGCATCGTGCGGCAGCGCCAGGCCGCGCTGCAGGCCATCGCGCGCGACGTCGCTGGCGGCAAGCTCGCGCTGCATGCGGGCGCCGACGTGCCTTCGACCATTGCCGCGCTGCAGGAGCTGCCCGGCATCGGCGCCTGGACCGCGCAGTACATCGCGATGCGCGCGCTGCGCTGGCCCGACGCCTTCCCCGCGGGCGACGTGGCGCTGCAGAAGGCACTGGGCGTGAGCACCGAGCGCGCGGCCAGCCAGGCGTCGCAGGCCTGGCGGCCCTGGCGCAGCTATGCGGTGCTGCGCGCCTGGCATGCGCCGGCGCCCTCCTCTCCCGCTGCCGCCACTGCGGCCCCGTCGGCGGCGGCAGCGCCTTTCAACAACCTCACTACGGCAGGCGCCTCCGCCTGAAATGCCATGAAGTTCAAGAGCAAAGTCATCTACACCTCGCACATCGACACGCCGCTCGGCGGCATCACGATGGCGGCCACCGACGAGGGCCTGGCAGGCGTCTGGTTCGACCAGCAGCGCCACTGGCCCGACACCACGGGCTGGCAGGCCAGGGACGACCATCCCGCGCTGGTCGAGGCCGGCGCCCAGCTGCGCGACTACTTCGCGGGCAGGCGCGACAGCTTCGACGTGAAGCTCGACCTGTCGCACGGCACCGCGTTCCAGCAGAGCGTGTGGCAGGCGCTGCTCGCCATTCCGGCGGGCAAGACCATGACCTACGGCGCGCTGAGCGCGAACGTGGGCAACCCGGCCGCGGTGCGCGCGGTGGGCGCGGCCGTGGGGCGCAACCCGATCAGCGTGATCGTGCCCTGCCACCGCGTGCTGGGCGCCGACGGCTCGCTGACCGGTTACGCTGGCGGGCTCCACCGCAAGACCGCACTACTGGAACTCGAAGCGAAATAGAGAGCGCGCGCCCGCCCGAGGGCCGCGAAGACCCCATGAGCACGACAACAAAAGACAACAGCACCACCGCCCTTCCCTCGCCCAAGCCCAACAAGCCCTGGCTCATCGACCTCGTGCTGCTCGGCGCGCTCTGGGGGGCGTCCTTCCTTTTCATGCGCATCGGCGCGGCCGAGTTCGGCGCCTTGCCGGCGGCCGCGGTGCGCGTGGCGGTGGCCACGCTGTTCCTGCTGCCGCTCCTGTTCATGCGCGGCCACGGCGCGGCGCTGGCGCAGCACTGGAAGGCGTCGATGGCCATCGGCGTGCTGAATTCGGGCATTCCGTTCGCGCTGTTCTGCTTTGCGCTGCTGACCATCAACAGCGGCCTGGCGGCGGTGATCAATGCCACGGTGCCGATGTTCGGCGCGCTGGTGGCCTGGGCCTGGTTTCGCGACCGGCCCGATGGCTCGCGCATCGTGGGCCTGGTCATCGGCTTCGCGGGCGTCGCCATGCTGGCGAGCCGCAGCGCGGGCCTGCATGCCGACGCCAACGGCAACGCCGCGCTATGGGCCGTGCTGGCCTGCCTCGGCGCCTGCGCCAGCTACGGCGTGGCGGCCAGCGCCACACGGCGCTACCTGGGCGGCGTGCCCGCGCTGGCCACCGCCACCGGCAGCCAGATCGGCGCCACGCTGTTCCTTGCGCTTCCGGCGCTGTGGTTCTGGCCCGCGCAGATGCCGAGCCTGCGCGCCTGGCTGGCATTGCTGGCCCTGGGCATCGCATGCACCGGCCTTGCGTACATCCTGTTCTTCCGGCTCATCGCCAATGCGGGACCGGCGCGCGCGCTCACGGTGACTTTCCTGGTGCCGGTGTTCGCGGTGTTCTACGGCGCCGTGTTCCTGGGCGAGAACATCACGCAATGGATGCTGATCTGCGCGGGCGTGATCGTCTGCGGCGTGGCGCTCTCCACCGGCATCGTGAAGCTGTGGCCGCGCGCGGGCGGCGCGGCCGCTACATCGCCCCCGCGACCACGTTGACCGACAGCGCGAGCACCAGCATGTTGAAGGCGAAGGCGAGCACGCTGTGCACCAGCGTGATGCGCCGCATCTCGCGCGAGGTGGCCTGCACGTCGGACACCTGCGTGGTCATGCCGACCACGTAGGCGTAGTACAGGAAATCGAAATAGTCCGGCTCTTCCTTGCCCGGAAAATCCAGCCCGCCGTCGGGCGAACCGTCGCGCTGGTCGATGTAGTAGCGGTGCGCGTAGTGAAAGGCGTAGATCGTGTGCATCATGAGCCACGAGCCCACCAGCGCCACCAGCCCCAGCGCGATGTGGCCTGCCCGCGCCGGCCCGCTCATCAGCTTGACCTGCTGCAGCAGCATCGCGATGGCCACCACGCTCGCCGCAATGACCACCAGCATCGAGACCAGGATCACCACGTTGGGCTGGTCCAGCGACTGGGCGCGCTTGCGGGTCTGCGCCGCATCGAAGGTGTCGGCCAGCCACCACGTGAGCAGCAGGAACACCGCCGCGCTGGTGCACCAGCCCGCGAGCCCGCGCGCCATGGCGTCGAGCGGCCAAGGGACGGCCGCGACGGCGATGCCCGCCACGCCGGCATAGAGAAGACGCTGCGGCCCGGTGGTGGTGGACAGACTTTTTGGCATCTCCAAAGCTTACCTTGAGTACTTTTTGAGGTGTGCGAACGCCTGGGTCGCCATCGTCCTACACGCACAGCGGCAATCGGCGCATGGGCTTTGCGCAAGGGGACTATTAACTTGGCGCTCATCAACAGGGAGCAACCGCCCGGAAGACTGGCGCGCACACAAATTGCGTGTCGATCCCGAGGCGTATTTTTTTGCCTTTTCCTCCTCTTAAGGATCTCTCCATGCTGTTGCTCCGCTCCTGCCCGCTTGCCGGCCCCGCAAGGCTGACGAAGCTGGGTGCCCTGGCTGGCGCCGGATTTCTCCTTGCTCCCGCACTGGCCTGGGCCGAGCCGTCGCCCGCGCTGGACCGTTTCAGCTTCTCGGCGGGGGCCTTCAGCGCGGACCCCAAATTCAACGCATCGGTCAGTTCGCCTTACGGCGCGCTGCGCACGCGCGACCTCGAGCCCGGCCGCGTGACCATGCCGCGCATCACGGCCGACCTGCTGATCGGCGACAGCCATGGCCTCTCGTTCGACTACTACCGCTACAAGCGCGACTACTTCGGCCAGGCCGCGGGCAGCGATTCCTTCGGCGGCTTCGGCACGCTCAGCGCGGTGGGCAATGCCAACATCAACGTGAAGCTCGACTTCGCCAAGCTCTCGTACAAGTGGTGGCTCGGCTCGGGCAACACGGTGTTCGGCCTGGGCGCCGGCGCCGCCTACTACAGCATCGACGTGGGCACGAACGCCAACGTCGCGGTGAACGGACGGATCCGTACCTTGAACGAGGATGCGAGCGACAACGCCGTTGCGCCGCTGCTCGAACTTGGCGTGCGGCATGCCATCAACCCCGACCTGCGCCTGTTTGCCGACCTCTCCGGCGTGCGCAAGGGCGGCGGCCGCTTCCACGGCAACATCTACAACGCCAGCGCGGGCGTGGAGTGGTTCCCGGTGAAGAACGTCGGCCTGGTGCTGGCCTATGGCGTCACCAACATCGACCTGGCGCGCCAGAGCAGCACGGCGGAGACCCGCGTCAAGGTCAAGCTGCACGGGCCTTCGGCCTTCCTCAAGGCGAGGTTCTGAGCCCCCCGCAGCGCGGCTGCCATGCCACGGGCGGGCGGCTGCGCGCATAGGTGCTTGCGATCATCGGCGGCCGGGCGGCGGCCCCCTATGATCTTTTGATGTACATCCCAGCCCCCCTCCGCTCCGGCCAACCCGACGGTAGCCGCACCCGCCATCCGAACCCGCTTCGCCTTGCCGCCCCGGCGGTGGCAGCACTGCTGCTGGCAGCGGGCGCCCCGGCGCACGCGCTGGTCATCGGCGTGACCGAAGGCGTGAGCTACCAGACCACCGAAAGCCAGATCGCGCCCCGCTTCGAGCCCCTTGCCGAGGTGCTGAGCAAGGCGCTGAAGCAGCCCGTGACCATCAAGGTGCTGATCTCCTACACCAGCGCGCGCGAGGCCTTGAAGGAGCAGCAGGTCGACCTGGCCTTCATCCACCCGGCCCACGTGGCGCTCGAGGCCGTCAAGAGCGGCCGCTACCAGGCGCTGGCCTGGACCAGCGGCTTCACGGCCTACAAGGTGTCGCTGCTGTGCAAGGAGCCGCAGCCCATCTCCAACTGGAAGAGCATCTCCGGCAAGGGCCTGGTGATGCCCGACGCGGATTCGATCACCTCGGTGATCACGCGCGCCATGCTGCGCGAGCAGGGCCTGCAGCCGGCCGCGCTCAAGCTCACCAACACGCGCTACCAGGACGCGGTGCCCTTCTACGTGCAGAACGGCTTCGCCGCCTACGGCGCCACCGCGGCATCGGGCGTGGTCAAGACCTGGAAGGACGGCGGCGGCAATGTGTGCGCGGAATCGCGGGCGGTGCCCATCAAGCAATGGCTGGCCTCGCGCAAGCTCGATGCCGCCACGGCCAGCGCGGCGCGCGAAGCCCTGCTCGGCCTGGCGCAAAGCGATGCCGGCAAGCGCGCGCTCGCCACATCGACCTACACTGGCTTTGTCGCACCCTCGGCCGAGGTCGAGACGGCCCTGATGAGCTGGCTGGGCATCTGACCCCCTGCGGGCGCGGCGTTCCAAACTCCGCTTTTCATGAATCGCCCATGACCGACCTGTCCCGCTTTCCCATCACCCAGAAATGGCCCGCACAGCATCCTGACCGGCTGCAGCTGTATTCGCTGCCCACGCCCAACGGCGTGAAGGTGTCGATCATGCTGGAGGAAACCGGCCTTGCGTACGAGCCGCACCTCGTGAGCTTCGAGACCCACGACCAGATGTCGCCGGAATTCCTCTCGCTCAATCCGAACAACAAGATCCCCGCGATCCTCGACCCCGACGGGCCCGGCGGCAAGCCGCTCGCGCTGTTCGAATCGGGCGCCATTCTCCTGTACCTGGCCGACAAGACCGGCAAGCTCATTCCGCAGGATGCGGCGGGCCGCTACGAAACCATCCAGTGGCTGATGTTCCAGATGGGCGGCATCGGCCCGATGTTCGGCCAGCTCGGCTTCTTCAACAAGTTTGCCGGCAAGGACTACGAGGACAAGCGCCCGCGCGACCGCTACGTGGCCGAATCGAAGCGCCTGCTCGGCGTGCTCGACAAGCACCTGGCGAACCGCGCCTGGATCATGGGCGACGACTACACCATCGCCGACATCGCCTCGTTCCCGTGGATCCGCAACCTGATCGGCTTCTATGAAGCGGGCGACCTGGTGGGCTTCAGCGAGTTCAAGAATGTGGCGCGGGTGCTCGAAACCTTCGTGGCGCGGCCGGCCGTCGTGAAGGGCTTGGGCATTCCCAAGCGCGGCTGACCGGCCTTCGGGGCCGCAGCGCGCGCCCCAAGCGAAAACAAAGCTACTCACTTTTCGATCCGAGTGTCTTTTTCAGGCACGCGCACGGGGTTTCCGCAGCTTTTCCGGCTTCGTTCAGAAGCGGTTAAGGTTACACTTCAATAAGAATAATTCTTATTCAATCGCCCGAGCCACCCCGCGTCACGCGGCGGTGGCCGGTCAGGGAAACCACACGTTGATGCTTGCGAGAAGGCGATCGGATGCGCGACATCGTCCAGGAACTGCTGGCCCACTATGCGGACTTGCGCCGGCAGCTGACGCGCGACCTGCGCGACCCGCACTACGCGGCGGACATCGCGCAATCCAGCTTCGAGCGCGTGTATGCGCACGCGCTCAAGATAAACAACGGCATCCGCATCGACGATGCGGCGCCGGACGGCGCGCAACAAGGCTCCGGCGGCATCGAATCGCCCCGCGCCCTGCTCTTTCGCGTGGCGCGCAACCTGTGCGTGGACGATGCGCGCCGCCGCAAGGTGGCACAGGACTGGGTCAGCACGCATTTCAACTCGGGCTCGCGCCAGGTAGCGCCGTCGTGCGAATTCATCGCGTCCCAGCAGCAGGTGCTGGCGCGCGTGGTCGAGACGCTTGAAACGCTGCCGCCCCGCCGGCGCGAAGTGTTCCTGCTGTTCCGCGCCTATGGACACACGCGCGCCGAAATCGCCCAGCAGCTGAAGATCACCGAGATGGCAGTCGCCAAGCACCTGCTGCGCGCCGCCATCGACTGCTCGCGCGTGTTCGCCCGGCTGCGTTCGGAACTGGTCGAGCAACCGGTCGTCTCGATGCGGCCGGGCTTCGACGCAGTGTTCGCCGAAGATTTCGCCTGAGCGGACGGTTGCACCGTGGCAAGCGTTCCGAACGAGAAGCTCATCGAGCGAGCCCTCGCGCTGATCGTGCAGAGCGAGATCGCCGCTGCGCAAGACGCCGCCATGGCCGCCCGCCTGGCGCTTGTGCGGTGGCGCAGCCGGTCGGCGGAGCATGCGGCCGCGGCCCAGGAAGCGCGCCGCCGTTGGGACGCGCTCGGCGGCATCGCGGCGGATCTGCGCGACCGGCAGAAGTAGCGGCCGGGCTTCACTGCAGGCGCCCCTCTTCGCGCAGCGCCTCCTGCATCGACGGCTTGATCAGCGCGGCCCCGGCCAGCGCCCAGAGGGTCAGCACGTCGTCCAGCGCGCAGATGTTTCCGGGGTCCACGCCGAGCCAGCGGATGAGCTCTTCGGCGCGCTCCGGCGAGGGCGAGTCGTGCAGCGTGCAAAAGAGCGTCCACGCGGCGTCGAAGGCGGGATCGTCGGGCACACGGTCACGCATCATGCAGCCAGGCTTTCGGGCGGGACGTACGCCTTGTCTTCCTCGATCTTTCCGGCGCGCATCGTGACCACGCGGTCGGCCAGGTGGAAGTACCTGTCGTCGTGCGAGATCACCACCAGCAGGTGCCCCTTGGCGCGCAGTTCGGGCAGGAGCTCCGTGTAGAACAGGTGCCGGAAAGCCGGGTCCTGGTCGGCGGCCCATTCGTCGAACACCAGCACCGGTCGGCCTTCCAGGTACGCATGCACCAGCGCCAGCCGCTTGCGCTGCCCGGTCGAAAGGTCGGTGGTGGTGAAGGCGCCGTCCTTCACGCTCACCTTGTGCGCGATTTCCAGGCGCTCCAGGTAAGGCAGCGCGGTCTGCGGCAGCGTGGCCGTGCCCGCGCCGTCTTCGCCGGCCGCCAGGTCCTCGAACAGGTAGAAGTCCGAGAACACCGTCGTGAACAGCTGCCTGTAGTCGTCGCGCCCCTGTGGCGTCACCACGCCGCCGTCGAGCAGCACTTCGCCGCCGTGCGGTGCATAAAGGCCGAGCAGCAGCTTGATCAGCGTCGTCTTGCCGGAGCCGTTGTCGCCCACGATGAACACCATCTCCCCGGGCCGCAGCAGCAGGTCGATCGGCCCGAGCGTGAAAGCCTCGCCGCCTTCGGGCGCATCGAAGCTGTAGCGCACGCCGCGCATGGCGATCTCGCGGTGAAGCATCACGCCGTTGGATGCGCGCTCCAGGTGCAGGTGCGGCTCCGGCGTTGCAAAGCGCGCCGACAGGTCGGCAATGCGCCGGAATGCGATCTTGGCCCGGCCCACGCCCGGCAGCGCGCCCGCGATCTGGTCCACCGGCCCCTTCAGGAACAGCATCACCAGCACGAAGCCGCTCAGCACCGCCGGCTCGGTCGGCCGGAACGCGGCCCAGCCCAGGATCAGCGCGATCAGCAGGAAGAACAGCGCCGAGCTGAAGGCCGTCGCCATCACATAGGTGTTGATGGCGCGTCCGTTGACGGTGCGGATGTTGTCCACGATGCGCTCGATCTGCCCGCCGAACATCCGCGTGCGGCGCGCGCGGTGCATGCGGAATTCCTTCGCGCCTTCGCTGATCGCGCGGTAGGTCTTGTGCAGTTGCTCCTCGTATTCGCGCGCCTTCCAGAAACCCACCTCGGCGCGCACCTGCGCGCGTGTCTGGATGGCCGCGCCGATCGCGAGCGCCACCACCAAGAGGCAGAACAGCGGCAGCGACAGGTACGCGAGGTACGCCAGGCAACCCAGCGCAATCGCGAACGCGATGAGCGTGGACGACAGCACGAAGGCCACGTCGCTGATCATGTCCACGTCCTGCGACAGCACCGGCATCAGCCGGTGCGTGCGGTAGCGCTCCAGTGCATCGATGGGCGCCGAGAGAATCTTCTGCGCGAGGCTCTTGCGCACCTGCGCCACCAGCCGCTGGCCGACGAAGTTGGTCGACACGTCCGAGGCCATGCGCCCCAGCAGCGCCACCGCGCACAGCCCGACGAAGGTCAGCAGCAGCCCGCCCGCCATGCCGCCCTCGCGGTTGAGCACCTGGTTGATGGTGCCCAGCAGCGCGACGGTGGCCGCACCCGCGCTGATGCCGGTGACCGCGGACAAGAGGATCCACGGAAGAAACGGCTTGAGCAGGCGCCCGAGCTCGGCGGTGTTGCCACGGTGGGTCGTGGTGGTGGTCGGTGTCATGCAAAGGCTCTTTCCGCCCACCCGGGGCAAAACGGCTTGAAAACGGCCATGCCCTGTCGACATCGCCCGTGCGGCTGCACGCCGCTTACTGCATAGACGGTTGGGTCCGGCCAATGTTCATGCGCGGCGCCGGATGAACACCCTCGCCGCCAAACCGTCTTCAAGGGATGCATTCCCCGCACCTCTTGCAGGCCGCCTCGTGATCGCGCTGCTGAAACCCCTGTTCCCCGGTGCACTGGCCGTGCATGCCGAGCGGCTGCAGTGCGCGGACACGGTACCGGCCGGCGCACTGCGCGTGGCCGAACTGGCGCATTCGCCTTCGCTCCTTGCCGACGTGCTGCACCTTCACGCGCGAGCGCGCGGCGCGGCCGGCGCGCTCGACCTGCGGCCGGTCGCCTCGGCATGGAGCCTGGACTATCTCTCCGCGTTGCTGCCGCCCGTGGTGGCCGCCGCCAGCGTGCTGCAGCACGTGCTTCCCGTTTCAGCGGAGCACATCTGGGTGCGGCTCGACGACAAGGGCGCGCCCGCGAGCTTTCATGTGCTGCACCTGGGCGATGCGCGCCGCGGCGCCGACACCGCGCAGCGCTATGCGCCGCTGCTGTGGCAGCACCTTCAGCCGCTTTTCACTGCCCTGTGCAGCCTCACGCGGCTTGCGCCCAAGATCCTGTGGGGCAACACCGCGCGCCACCTCGAACCGATCTTCGACATGGCGCTGGCCGCGACCGGCGGTGCAGCCCACATCGCACACGACCGCGACCGTCTCCTGCACCACCCCGCCTGGCCGGACGAGGCCCGGCCGCTCAACCCCTTGCACGCCCGCTGCCGCGAGGTGCGGCCGGCCGGCGCCGGCCAGGGCCGGCCGGTCAAGCTGCACCGCCAGTGCTGTCTCTACTACCTGCTTCCGCGCGAGGACTACTGCGGCGCCTGCCCGCTCGCGCCGCAGCACCGCAAGAGCGCCGGCGAAATCCTGCAGCCGTGAACAGATGGCGCGCTGCCACGTCTTCTCTCCTGAAGGCCCCACGCCTGCCTGCTCCCGAGCCAACTCCAACGCCGATCCATCCTTTCACGCCACACCCATGTCCAAGGCAAAGCTCGTCTACATCCTGTCCTTGAGAAACGCGGCCGCCGACAAGGCCGGCCAGTACATCGACTTCAAGGGCACGCAGCGCTATATGGCGTCCCCGCTCGAATACCTGGCCAAGGCACTGGACGAAAGCCCGCTGGGCGAGGCCTATTCGCTCGAAGGCATCGTCTACGACGACGACGAAGGCTCGCCGCGGGACCGCGCGGCGCTACAGGACTACGGCTTCTCCTGCCAGCCCGGCCGCCAGTGGATATTTCCGGGCGACCTGAAGACGCAGGGCAAGCAGCTCAACGGCATGCTCCACGCGGTGCCGTCCGAATACCGGCGGCTTCCGCTCGATGCGAAAGAACGCCCCGCCGCCAAGAGCGCCTTCGAGCGCCGCCTGCTGGACAAGCTGCTCACGCTGCAGGCCGACATCGTCGTGCTCGACGGCCTGCTGGTCATCCTGGACGAGCTCGTGCGCCCGGGTGCGCCGTTCCACCGCAGGATCGTCAACATCCACCCCGGCATCACGTGCATCGAGTCGCCCTACGAGCGCCGCGGCGCCCGCGCCACGCTCGATGCGCTGCACGGCGCCAAGGGCCGCAAGGTCGTGAACTGGCAGACGATGGAAAGCATCGCCGCCCCGCCGCTCCTGAAGACCGGCGCCTCGCTGCACTACGTGGACAACGGCATCGACTCCGGCGAGGTCATCCACGACGTGCTCGGCACGCACATCGACCCCGCGGATTCGATCCTCGAGCTGCGCTGGAACAACTTCAACCACAGCCTCTTTCCGGCGCTCCACCAGGGCCTGGCCCTGCTCGCGAGCCGCCGGTCCACCGAAGGAACCCCATGACCCTCACCTCCTACGCCGACGGCACGCCGCACGACATCACCCTGGACGGCGGGATGCTCGCCGTGCGCAGCCGCCAGGGCGACACGCGCTCGCTCTGGCGGCTCGCGACCGGGGGGGCCGATGCCGCGCTCCAATGGGTCGACGGCAGTGCGGCCTCCACCCCTCACCTGCTCGCGGCCCTGGAAGCCGCCTTCGAGCACCTCCCCGCGCACAAGAGCCTCGCGGTGGCGGCGCCCGCGCTGGCCGAGGAGCTGGCCCACACCGGCGTGCTGCTCGCGTCGCCGGACGGCGGCGTGCGCGCCTTTCGCGACATGCTCTGGCAGCAGCCGCGGCTGTGGCTTCCCGCCGTGCATGCCCCGATGGCGCAGCGCTATGCGCTCAGCAACGGCAAGGTGCATCCGCTGCGCACGCCCAAGCCCCGCGGCGTGCTCTACCAGCGCTTCATTCCGTGGCTCGGCAAGACCTTCTCGTTTCGCAGCATCGACTTCGAGCGCGACCTGGGCATCTTCAACCGCTGGATGAACGACCCCGACGTGGCCGAGATCTGGGACGAGGAAGGCGACCTGGACAAGCACCGCGCCTACCTCTCGGGCATCGATCGCGATCCGCACATGTACTCGATGATCGCGAGCTTCGACGGCGAGCCCTTTGCCTACTTCGAGATGTACTGGGCCAAGGAAAGCCGCATCGCGCCCTTCTACGACGTGCAGGACTACGACCGCGGCTGGCACGTGCTGGTCGGCGAGCCGTCGTTCCGCGGCAAGGCATTCGCCACCGCGTGGCTCACCTCCATCTCGCACTACATCTTCCTGTGCGACCCGCGCACCCAGCGCGCCGTGGGCGAGCCGCGCATCGACCACGTGCAGCAGATCCGCAACCTCGACAAGTCGGGCTACGCCAAGGTGAAGGAGTTCGACCTGCCGCACAAGCGCGCACAGCTCGTGATGATGCTGCGCGAACGCTACTTCATCGACGGCCTCTGGCTGCCGCGCGGCGACGCGCCGGCAGCCACTCGCGCCAAGCCCGTCTAACTCCCCAACCGCTTCGCAGCAAAAGGAATCCGCCATGGTCATCCACGACGTCATCGGCATCGGCTTCGGCCCCTCGAACATCGCGCTGGCGATCGCGCTCGACGAGAAGCGGCGCGACGGGCACCGGCTCGACGCAATGTTCATCGAGAAGCAGCCGGCCTTCGCCTGGCACAAGGACATGATGCTGGAGCATGCGCACATGCAGATCTCCTTCCTGAAGGACCTGGCCACGCTGCGCAACCCGACCAGCCGCTTCACCTTCATCAACTACCTGCACGAGAAAAAACGCCTGCAGGACTTCATCAACCTGAAGACCTTCTTTCCGAGCCGCCACGAGTTCAACGACTACCTGGCCTGGGCCGCCGCGCAGTTCGAGGATGCCTGCGTCTACGGCGAGGAAGTGTTCGAGGTGCTGCCCGAGCGCGAGGCCCATGGCGACGACGTGACGCTGCTGCGCGTGCGTTCGCGCGACCGCACGGGCCACCAGAGCGAGCGCCTCGCGCGCAACCTCGTGGTGAGCGTCGGCGGCATGCCGAACATTCCGGACTGCTTCCGGGCGCTGCGCGGCGACCCGCGCGTGTTCCATTCGAGCACCTACCTGCAGGGCCTTGCCGCGCAGGACGGCGCGCAAAGAATTGCCATCGTCGGCGCCGGCCAGAGCGCCGCGGAGATCTTCATGGACCTGCAGGGCCGCCCCCATGCGCCGCAGGTCGATCTCGTCATGCGGGCCCGCTCCATCCTTCCTTCGGACGACAGCCCCTTCGTGAACGAGGTGTTCAACACCGAGTTCACCGACTACATGTACAGCCGGCCCGACGACGAGCGCGCCGCCCTGCTCGAGGAGTTCGGCCACACCAACTATGCGGTGGCCGACCTGGAGCTGATCCAGCAGATCTTCGAGATGTTCTACCAGCAGAAGGTGCGCGGCGAGAACCGCATGCGCTTCCTGCGCCGGCACGACATCCACGCCGCCCACGCCACCGCCGACGGCATCCACCTGACCATGTGCGACCAGAACACCGGTCGCGAAAGCACCTCCCGCTACGACGCCGTGGTGCTGGCCACCGGCTACGCGCGCGAGCAGCACAAGGAACTGCTGACGCCTCTCGCGCCGTACCTGGACGGTTTCTCGGTGGACCGCCACTACCGCGTGCGCAGCACCGGGGACTTCCGCCCCGCCATCTTCCTGCAGGGCGCCTGCGAGTCCTCGCACGGCCTGAGCGACACGCTGCTGTCGGTGACCTCGGTGCGCACGGGGGAGATCGGCAGCGCGCTGCTGAAGGCCAGCGCCGCCGGTGCCGGCCGGAGCGAGCGCCAGGCCGTCCGCATCCAGGCAGCCGCCGAAGCCCGGTGACGCGGGCGGACGGCACGCGCTGAAGCATGGGGTACAGGGTGTCTCTCTTTTTGTAGTTCAAACGTCTCATGTACGGAAGCGCCAGAACTGCGGAAACGGCAGGCCTTGCGCTGAAACCCGAACACGTCGTTTTTTCACTGCTCCTGGAGTACCTCAACCTATGCGTCCCCTGCCCCGACCCCGCCTGCTGAGCGCCGCGCTTGCCTCGGCCTTCGGAACCGCCTGCACCCTGTGGGCGGCCCCCGCCTTCTCGCAGGACAGCAGCAACCTGCCGGCGGTGACCGTCACGGCCGATACGGAAGCGTCGGCCAAGGGCCATGTGAACGGCTACGTGGCCAAGCGCAGCGCCACCGGCACCAAGACCGACACCCCGATCCTGGAAACCCCGCAGTCGATCTCGGTGGTCACGGCCGACCGCGTGGCCGCCATCGGCGCCACCACCGTGAAGGACGCGCTGGGCTACACCCCCGGCGTCACCACCACCGTCTTCGGCGCCGACTCGCGCTACGACTGGATCTCGATCCGCGGCTTCGACGGCTACGCGCCGGGCTTCTACCTGGACGGCATGCCCCTGCGCAACAACGGCAACTGGGGCGTCTGGCAGATCGAGCCCTACGGCATGGAGCGCATCGAAGTGCTGCGCGGACCGGCCTCGGTGCTCTACGGCCAGGCCAGCCCCGGCGGCGTGGTCAACGTCGTGAGCAAGCGCCCCACCACCGAGCCGCTGCGCGAAGTGCAGCTGCAACTGGGCAGCAACAACCGCACCCAGGTCGCCGCCGACTTCTCCGGCCCCATCGATGCCGAGGGCAAGCTCAGCTACCGCCTGACGGCCGTGGGCCGCGACAGCAAGCTGCCGGCCGCCAGCATGGACGACGACCGCTTCTACATCGCGCCCTCGCTCACCTGGCGCCCCTCGGCGGACACCACGCTCACGCTGCTGTCGCACTTCAACCGCGTGCGCGGCGGTGTGTACACGCGCGGGCGCCCGACGGTCGGCTCGCTGGTCCCCACGCGTTTCGGCAACTACATTCCCGACTCGCTCTTCGTGGGCGATCCCAACTTCAACCACTTCGACGTGGACCAGTGGATGGTCGGCTACGAGTTCGAGCACCGCTTCAACGACACCTTCACCGCGCGCCAGAACCTGCGCTACGGCCGGCTCGACGTCGACTACGGCGCCGTGCAGGGCCGCGCGATCGTGCCGCTCAACAGCAACGTCTCCGACCCGCGCAACTACCAGATGCTGCGCCGGAGCATCTCGGGCAGCCGCGAGAGCGTCTCGACCTTCACGCTGGACAACCAGCTCGAAGCCAACTTCGTCTCGGGCGACTGGAAGCACAAGGTGCTGATCGGCCTGGACCACCAGCGCACCGGCATCGAGCAGGCCAGCTACAGCGGCGGCAGTGCGCCGAGCATCAACATCTACGCGCCCGTGTACGGCGGTCCGTTCTTCGTGCCCGCGCCCTATGTGGACGCCAACACCCGCCTGACGCAGACCGGCCTGTACATCCAGGACCAGATCAAGTGGGGCGAGCGTTGGAGCCTCACGCTCGGCGGCCGCTACGACCGCGCCTCCACGGTCATCCACAGCAACCTGGACGGCACGCGCAGCGACATCCCCGAGCACAAGTTCACCAAGCGCGGCGGCCTGGTCTACACCTTCCCGAGCGGCTGGGCGCCCTACCTGAGCTACTCCGAATCGTTCTCGCCCTCGGCGCGCCTGAACCCGGACACCCAGAGCCCGTTCAAGCCCGAGACCGGCCGCCAGTACGAAGCCGGCGTGCGCTACCAGCCCGTGGGCACCACGGACAGCTACAGCGCCGCCCTCTTCGACCTGCGCCGCCAGAACTACATCACCGCCGACGCCAACTTCCGCCCGCGCCAGACCGGCGAGGTGCTGGTACGCGGCCTGGAGCTCGAGGCGGCCTTCCAGCCCGTCAAGCGCATGAACGTGACGGTGTCCTACGCCTACACGCCCAAGGTCGAGATCACGGCCAGCAGCACGCCGAGCGAAATCGGCACGCCGCTGCTCGCGGTGTCCAGGCACCGCGCCGCGCTCTGGGCGGACTACCGCTTCGACAACGGCATCAAGGTCGGCCTGGGGGCGCGCTTCACCGGCTCGAACCGCGGCGACCTGAACAAGGCGCCGGTCCAAGTGCCTTCGTACACCGTGTTCGACGCAATGATCGGCTATGACATCGACCGCTGGAGCCTCGCGCTGAACGTGCGCAACCTCGCCGACAAGACCTACTTCGCGAACTGCGACCAGTACGGCAACTGCTACTACGGCGACCAGCGCAAGGTCACGGCCACGGCCACCTACCGCTGGTAGGCCGCGGACTGGGCTGCCTGCACGGTGCCATGCGCCGCATCGGCCTCGCGCAGCAGCCCCTTCAGCGAAGCGCACAGCGCGGGGTGGCGAACGATGTCCAGGTGATCGGCCTGCGGCAGCACTTCGGCCGACACCACCGGCGCATGGTCGGCCCAGTTGCGCAGCGTCTCCTCGCGGCGCAGCGAACTGTCCGCGAGGAACACATGCAGCGGCAGCGGCGACCGCGCGCAGGTGTAGCGCGCGGCCTGCACGCGCTTGTCGATCGTCGCCCACAGCAGGTACTCGGCCGCCTCGTCCCCGGTGCCGTCGAGCGGCAGCGGCTGCGCCGGGTTCAGCACCTGCTCGGCCACCCAGGCAAGCTCCTCGCCGTCCATGCGGGCGAAGAGCGCCTTCCAGTGCCCGGCCATTTCCGAGCGGCCCAGCCACTGCGCGAGCACCTCGTCGGCCTGGGCGCGCCGGGCCGCACCGAGCGGCGCCGAGGCGCGCAGCGGCGCGGTCTCGAACACGTCCAGCATGCCGGTGAACACGATCTCGATGCGCCCCTGCAGTTGCCGCGCAAGCTCGAAGGCCAGGTCGCCGCCCGACGACCAGCCCAGCAGCGCGCAGCGCCCCTCGGTGGCCGTGGCGAGGATGAAGCTCGCGTACTCGGCGGCCAGCGCCTGCAGGTCGAACCCGCGCCAGCGCTTGCGCGTGTAGACGTGGCTCACGAAGCCGTACACCACGCGCTCGCCCTGCAGCGCCTCTGCGAGCGGCAGGAACTCGCGCGTGTTCACGATGAGGCCCGGCAGGCAGAACAGCGGCACGCCGGTGCCGCTCGCGCTCAGGCAGACGGCATCGTGCGAACCCTCGAACTTCTGCCGCAGCCGCTCGGCGAGGCTGCCGAGGCTGCTGGCCTGCATCACATCCGGCAGGCTCAGCTGGCCGCCGCCGGGCAGCTGCTTGCGGATGCGCGCCACCAGCTTCAGGCTCAGGATGGAGTCGCCACCCAGCGCAAAGAAGTTGTCGCCACGCGCAATGCGGTCCACGCCGAGCACCTGGCTCCAGATGCGGGCCAGCGCCTCTTCGGTCGGGCCCTGCGGGGCGTCGAAACCGCGCGCGGGCTCGGGCTGCGCCGGGCGCGGCAGCGCCTTGCGATCGATCTTGCCGTTGGCCGTGAGCGGCAGCGCGTCGAGCAGCACGATGCGCTCGGGCACCATCCACGCCGGCAGGCTGTCCGCCAACGCGTGCCGGAGCTCTTCCACATCGAGCGAAGTGCCCGGCCTGGCGACCACGTAGGCGCGCAGCACCGTGCTCTCCTGCGCGCCCTGCTCCGCGACGACCACGGCATCGGCCACGCCATCGAGCCCGCGGATGCGGCCCGCCACTTCGCCCGGCTCGACGCGGTAGCCGCGAATCTTCACCTGGTCGTCGCTGCGGCCCAGGAACTCCAGCGTGCCGTCGCTGCGCTGGCGCACGCGGTCGCCCGCGCGGTAGATGCGCTGCCCGTCGCCGAAGGGCGAGGCAACGAAGCGGTCGGCGCAAAGACCGGCGCGCGAAAGATAGCCGCGCGCCACGCCGGCACCGCCGATGTAGAGCTCGCCCGCCATGCCGGGCTGCACGGGCTGCAATGCGTCGTCGAGCACCCAGGCGTCCATGTTCGCGATGGGCTTGCCCAGGGGCAGGTTGCCGGCATCGTCAGCCTGCGCCGGCGCCGCATGCGTCAGCATGCCGACCGAGGTCTCGGTCGGCCCGTAGTGGTTGAAGATGCGCAGGTCCGGCCGCAGCGCGCGAATGGCCTGCAGCGTTGCCGCGTCCGTCGCCTCGCCACCCAGCACGAGCGCGTGCGACGGCAGCACCGCGGCCGCGCGCTGCGCGTTCAGCAGGCCCTTCAGGTGGCTGGGCACGATCTTCAGCACGCCGGCGCGCGTCTTCGCCATGCGGTCCGCAAACGCATCGGGATCGAAGGCCGCCTCGCTCGGGACGAGGTGCAGCGCACCACCCGAGCACAGCGCACCGAACAAGGAGGTGTGGCCAAGATCCGCCGCGACGGTGGAGACCATCGCGAAGCTCTCGCCCTCGGGCAGCGCCAGGCGCGCGAGCACGCCCTGCACATAGTTGGCCAACGCGCCGTGGTGAACGACCACGCCCTTCGGCCGGCCGGTCGATCCGGAGGTGTAGATCAGGTAGGCCGCCTGCGCGGGGTGCACCGCACGCGCGCGATGCGGCATGAAGCCGCCCGGCAAGTCGAAGCCCACCTGCATGCATGGCAATGCTGCCTGCCGTGGCTTGCCGCCGGACACCAGCACCAGCGCGGCGCCGCAATCGGCCAGCAGCTCGTCGATGCGCTGCTGCGGCAGCGCCGGGTCGATGGGCACGTAGGCGCCGCCGGCCTTCAGCACCGACAGCACCGCCAGCACGAACTCGGGCGTGCGCTCCATGCAGACGGCCACGCGCTGCTCGGCACCAATGCCGCGGCTTTCGAGCTCGGTGGCCCAATGGCCGGCCGCGCGCGACAGTTCATCGAAGCTGTGCGCGCGGTCGCCGAAAGTGAGCGCCGTCGCGCCGCCGCGCCTTGCGGCCGCCTGGTCGAACAGGGCCAGCACGTTGTCGGCGGGCCAGGAGGTGGGCTCTCCCCGCAGGCTCGAATCGCCGGACAGTTGCGTTGCGGCCAATGCGCGCGCCGGATCGGCCGCGACCTGGGCGGCCAGGCTGCGCAGCGCATCGGCCAGCCGCTCGATGGTCGCGTGGTCGAAGATGTCCGCGGCATACGCGAGAACGAAGGACAGCGCGCTGCCGGCGTCGATCAGGTCGAAGCTCAGGTCGAAATGCACCTCGTCCACGCCGATGCCGTGCGCGGCAGCGGCCGGATCGGCGGGCACAGCCCCTGCCGCCTGCTGCGTCGACTTGATCTGGAACAGCGGATGCAAGCCCGGCGTGCGCTCCAGCGCCAGCGCCTCGACGAGCATGTCCAGCGGCAGGTCCTGGTGGCTCTTGGCTTCGAGCACGCGCTCGCGCACCTGCAACAGCAGCGCGACGAAGCCGGCCGCGGGGTCCACCTTCATGCGCAGCACCAGCACGTTGGTGAAGTGGCCCACCAGGGCGGCCAGCTCAGGGCGGTCGCGCGTGGTCGATGGCGAGCCGATGCACACGTCGCGCTCGCCGCAGTAGCGGTAGACCAAGAGGCCGAGCAGCGCGATCGCCACCATGTACGGCGATGCGGCGTGCTTGCGCGCCAGCTCCTTCAGGCGCTGCGATACATCGGGCGGCAGCGCGAAGCTGATCTGCCCGCCGCGCGCATCGCGCGCCTTCTGGCGCGGACGGTCCAGCGGCAGCGGCGTGCTTTGCGGCGCATCCCGCAGCTGTTCGCGCCAATACGCAGTTTGCCTTTCGAGTTCGCCGGCTTCGAGCCACTGGCGTTGCCACATGGCGTAGTCGGCGTATTGCAGGGCCGGTGCCGCGGGCTGTGCACTCCCGGCGGGCGCCGCGAGCAGCGCCTGCAGTTCGGCGACGAGCAGCGCCACCGATTGGCCGTCGGCCGCGATGTGATGCACCGCCAGAAAGAGTTCGGGCGCGCCATCGGCAAAGACGTTCAGTTCACCGCGAAAGACAGGCCCGTGCTCCAGGTCGAAGGGCCGCGCGCCAAACTCGGTGGCGGCAGCCGCAAGCTCGCGCTCGCTGTCCGCGCGCGAGCCAGTCCATTCGCGCACCGCCCAGCCGAAGCGATGCCCGGGGTCGATGTGCTGCAGCGGCTGCCCTTCGGCGCCGGCCGGGTAGGTGGTGCAGAGCACCTCGTGCCGCGCCACCAGCTGGGCGAGGCAGGCTTGCACCTGCTGCGGCGTGCACGGCAGGGGCAGCGCCAGCCGCCCCGACAGGTTGTACGCCGGCGACTGCGGCGCGCGCTGCCACACCAGCCACAGCGCGCGCTGCGCATAGGCCATCGGCACCGGTGCCGCGGGATCGCGCGGCACGATGGGCAGCGCGTCGAAGCCCACGCCGTTCGCGCGCAGCTTCTCCAGAAACACGCGCTGCTTGGCCGCCGGCAAGGCAGCGAAGCGGCGCGACAGCGCGGTCATTTCCAGGCTCATAGGTCTTCCATCTCCAGTTCGCCCAGGAGGGCATTGATGCGCTCGGCGCCGCGGTCCTGGGAGACCGCCGCGCCGGCCGGCGGTTCAGCGGCCGCGGCCGAGACGGCGGCGGCGAATGCCATCAGCGAGGGTTGCTCGAACACCGTGCGCAGCGGCAGCTCGATGCCGAAGCGCCGCCTGGCGCCCGACACCAGCTGCACCGCCAGCAGCGAATGGCCGCCGAGCTCGAAGAAGTTGTCGTGGCGCCCGGCGCGTTCCACGCCCAGCACCTCGGACCAGATCGCCGCGAGCGCGGTCTCGACCTCGCCCTGCGGCTCGGCAAAGTCCGTTGCGCTGGCCAGCTCCGGATCGGGCAGTGCCCTGCGGTCGACCTTGCCGTTCGCGTTGAGCGGCACCGCGTCGAGCGGCACGATGGCCGAGGGCACCATGTAGTCGGGCAGGTGCTGCGAGAGCCGCTCGCGCAGCACCGCGACATCCAGCTCATGGCCGGCGCGCGGCGACACATACGCGACGAGCCGCGCACCCGCCGGCCCGTCCTTGGCCAGGACCACCGCTTCGCGCACCTCGGGCTGCGCCTGCAGCTGGGCTTCGATCTCGCCAAGTTCGATGCGAAAGCCCCGGATCTTCACTTGGTGGTCGATGCGCCCGAGGTAGTCGAGCTGCCCATCGGCACGCCAGCGCACCAGGTCGCCGGTGCGGTACAGCCGGCTGCCCGGCTCGCCGAAGGGCGCGGCGATGAAGCGCTCCGAGCTCAGGCCGGCGCGGTTGAGATAGCCGCGCGCCAGGCCGGCGCCGGACACGTGCAGCTCGCCCGCCACGCCCACGGGCAGCGGGTTGAGATCGCTGTCCAGCACCCACAGGCCGAGGTCCGGGATGCACACGCCCACGGGGCTGCGCTTCTCGTCGAGGTCGGCGCGCACGATGGGCCGGTAGGTGACGTGCACCGTCGTCTCGGTGATGCCGTACATGTTGACCAGCTGCGGCTGCGCATCGCCGAAGCGATCGATCCAGGGCCGCAGGCTCTCGGGCTCCAGCGCCTCGCCGCCGAAGATCACGCAGCGCAGCGCAAGGCGTTCGCCGCCGTCCAGCGCCGGGCTGTGGATCAGCTGGCGGAAGGCCGACGGCGTCTGGTTCAGAACGGTCACGCGCTGTGCGCGCAGCAAGGCCACGAAGTCGTCGGGCGAGCGGCTCACCCAATACGGCACGATCACCAGCTTGCCGCCGGTGCACAGCGCGCCGAAGATTTCCCACACCGAGAAGTCGAAGGCGTAGGAATGGAAATTCGTCCACACGTCCTGTGGGCCGAAGCGGAACCAGCCGTGAGTGGCGCCCAGCAGGCGCGCCACGTTGCGATGCGTGAGCTGCGTGCCCTTGGGGCGGCCGGTCGAGCCCGAGGTGTAGATCACGTAGACGAGGTGGTCGGCGTGTACCGTCACCTCGGGTGCGTGCGCCGGCTCGCCGCGCAGGTCGAGCGTGTCGAGCGCCAGCACCTGCAGGGCATCGCCCAGCGGGAGCTTCGCCTTCACATGGCTTTGCGTGAGCAGCAGGCCGATCGCGCTGTCCTCGATCATCCAGGCCAGGCGGTCGGCGGGGTACTCGGGGTCCAGCGGCACATAGGCGCCGCCGGCCTTCAGGATGGCGAGCAGGCCCACCACCATCTCGATGGAGCGCTCGACCGCGATGCCGACCTTCACTTCGGGCTTCACGCCTAGCGCGACCAGCCGGTGCGCCAGGCGGTTGGCACGGGCGTCGAGCTCGCCGTAGCCGAGCGCCTCGTCGCCGAGCACGAGCGCGATGGCTTGGGGGTTCGCCCTGGCCTGGCGCTCGATCCAGCGGTGCACGGGCTCGGCGTCGTTGTACATATTGCGCATGGCCTCGCCCGGCGGCGGCAGCTTGTCCGCCAGCCCCACATCCCCCAGCCGCGCGTCCGGCGCGTGGGCCAGCAGGCCGAGCAGCCTGTCCATGTGCACGGCCAATGCATGCACCGCCGCTTCGTCGAATTGGCTGCGCGCGTGGCTGTAGCTCAGCACCAGCGTGTCGCCCTGGTGCACGGAAAGGGTCAGCGGATAGTTCGTTTCCTCGCGGTTGCGCACCTCGCCGAAGCGCAGGCCGCCGGGCGCCTGCTGCTTCAGTGCCTGGTCGAGCGGATAGTTCTCGAACACCACCAGGCTGTCGAACAGGTCCTGCCCGCCCTGCCCGGCCCAGCGCTGCACTTCGTAGAGCGGCGTGTGCTCGTGGTCCTGCGCCACGAGGTTGCGCGCCTGCAGCGCGCGCAGCCAATCGCCCACGCGCTGGTCCGGCTGCAGCGTGGCGATCACCGGCAGCGTGTTGATGAACAGGCCCAGCATCTGCTGCGCGCCGGGAAGATCCACCGGCCGGCCCGCCACGGTGGCACCGAAGCTCACGCTGCGCTGCCCCGTGTGGCGCGCCAGCAGCAGCGCCCACGCGGCCTGCACCAGCGTGTTGAGGGTCACGCGTTCGCGCCGGGCCGCTTCGAGCAGCGCGCGCGTGCGCGGCGCGTCGATCTCGTGGCGGTGCATGCCGTGCCCGCCCTGTTCGACTGCTGGCTTGGGCAAGGTGTTGGCCAGCCAGGTCGGACCGTCGAGGCGGGCGAGTTCCTGGCGCCAGTGGTGCTCGTCGGCAGCGACGTCGCGCCCTTGCAGCCACGCGATGTAGTCGGCATAGCGTCCGCCGGGGGCCGCGGGTGCCTCGCCCGCGTAGTGCCGCAGCACCTCGCCCATGAGCTGCGACGTGCTCCAGCCGTCGAGCAGCAGGTGGTGCATGGTCCAGACGAAGTGGTACCGGTCATCGCGAACGCGCACCAGCATGAGCCGCATCAGCGGCGGCTGCGCAAGGTCGAAACCCTGCGCAAGCTGCTCGCCGGCCAGTGCGTCCAGGGCCTCGGGCGCATCGGCGCACCCCCGCCAGTCGTGTTCGGCCAGCGGCACCTCGACCTGCCGCGCCACCCATTGCCACGCGGCTTCGCCCTGGACGAACCCGGTGCGCAGCACCTCGTGCCGCTGCAGCGCCGCGCGCCAGGCCGCCTTGAAGCGTTCGGCATCGAGCCCGTCGATGTCCACGCGCAACTGGTTCAGGTAAGCGCTGCCGCCGGGCGCGAGCAGGCTGTGGAACAGCATGCCGGCCTGCATCGGCGAGAGCGGGTACAGGTCCGCGAGGTTCGCCACCGGCAGTGCCAGCGCGTCGAGCTGCGGCTGGCCGATGGCGGCCAGCGGAAAATCCGCCGGCGTCACCCCTTCGGCACCGCCGGTGCAATGCCGCACCAGCGCTTCGAGTTCCTCGCGGAAGCGCTGCATCCAGCCCTCGACCGCGGCACGGTCGTGGCGTGCGCGGCTGTAGCTTGCGCGCAGCGAAAGCTCGCCGCCGTAGACCTGGCCGTTGATCGAGAACTCGTGCGTGAGCGGCGCGCCGCCATCCACCGGCGCGCCGCTGGGCTCCTGCGCAAGGCTCCATTGCGCCTGCGCATCGGCACCGCTGTTGTCGAACTGGCCGAGGTAGTTGAAGACCACCTGCGCCCTGGGCAGTGCGCGCAGCGCCTCGCGCTGCGCGGCATCGCCCAGGTGCTTGAAGACTCCATGCCCCACGCCCTTGCGCGGAACGCGGCGCAGGTCTTCTTTCACGCGCTTGAGTGCCTCGCCGTGCGCGCCGAGCGGATCGAGCGCCACCGGGAACAGCGTGGTGAACCAGCCGACGGTGCGCGACAGGTCGATGTGCGCGAACAGGTCTTCGCGGCCATGGCCTTCCAGGTCGACCAGCAGCCTGTCGTGCCCGCTCCATGCGCACAGCGCGCGGCCCAGCGCCGTCAGCAACAGGTCGTTGGCCTGTGTGCGGTAGGCCGAGGGCGCATCTTTCAGGAACGCTTCCGTGGTGGCCTTGTCGAGCCGCAACTCGACGCTCTCCTGGTCGGCCGCGGTGTTCGATCCATGCGGACGCGCGCATGGCAGCGCGGCCGGCACATCGGCCAGCGACTGCCAGTGGGCGAGCTCGTCGCCATGGGCCCGGGCATAGCCCTGCAATGCGACAGCCCAGTCCTTGCAGCTGCTGCTCGTGGCAGGCAGCGCGACGGGCTGGTCCGCGAGGCTCTGCCGGTACGCGGCCTGCAGGTCTTCGAGCAGGATGCGCCACGACACGCCATCGACCACCAGATGGTGAACGACCAGCAGCAGCCGCGAGTCGCCGTCCGGCAACTCGATGGCGAGCGCGCGGACCAGCGGGCCGTGCGCAAGATCCAGGCTGCGCTGCACCTCTTCGCACAGCGGCGCCACCTGCGCGGCATCCGCCGCGCGCCGCACCCACACCAGCTCCGCGAACTGGTCTTCGGGCACGCTCCCATAGGTTTGGCGCCACGGCCCGCCAGCGTCCTGCCGGTAGCGCAGGCGCAGGCTGTCGTGCTGCCGCACCAGTGCGCGCAGTGCCTGCCTGAAGGCCGGCAGTTGCAGCGGCTCGCGGTTCTTCAGCAGCACTGCCTGGTTCCAGTGCGCGCGCACCGGCATGTTCATCTCGAAGAATTCATGCTGGAACGGCAGCAGCGGCGCTTCACCCTGCACATCGCCCACCGCCGCAAGCAACGCATCGGCCGGTGCCATGACGGCCGCGAGTTGCGCCACCGTCTGCCGCTCGAAGATCTGCCTGGGCGCGACTTTCCAGCCGGCCAGGCGAAGGCGCGCCACGATCTGCAGGCTCAGGATCGAATCGCCGCCGAGCTCGAAGAAGTTGTCGCCCCGGCCCACGCGCGCGAGACCCAACACATCGGTCCATACCGCCGCAATGGCTTCTTCGGCCGCGCCGCGCGGCGGCTCGAAGGCCTTGCCGTGTTCGGCGGCCGGCTCCGGCAGCGCCTTGCGATCGACCTTGCCGCTCGGGGCGAGCGGCAGCGCATCGACCACCACCAGCGTGCCCGGCACCATGTAGTCGGGCAGCGCGCGGGCGAGCCGCTCCTTCAGCTCGGCGGCATCGGCGAGCTGGCCGGCTTGCGGCGACACATAGCCCACCAGCCGCGCACCGCTCGGCCCTGGCCTTGCGACCACCACCGCTTCGCGCACTTCGGGCTGGGCCAGCAGCTGCGCCTCGATCTCGCCAAGCTCGATGCGAAAGCCCCGGATCTTCACCTGGTGGTCGATGCGCCCCAGGTATTCGAGCTGCCCGTCGTCGCGCCATCGCACCCAGTCGCCGGTGCGGTAGAGACGCCCGCCTCCGGCATCGAAGGGGTCCGCCACGAAGCGCTCGGCCGTGAGCGGCGCGCGATGCAGATAGCCGCGCGCCAAGCCCTCGCCGCCGAGGTACAGCTCGCCGGCCACGTTGCGCGGCACCCGGTTCAGGTCCGCATCGAGCACGTAGGCGCTGCGGTTGCCCACGGGCCGGCCAATGGGCGCATAGCCCTCGGAGAATGCCGCGGTGTTTGCAACCTTCCACAGCATCGGCGTGACGACCGCCTCGGTCGGGCCGTAGCCGTTGATCAGCAGCGCAGGCTTCAGGTGCCGGCGCACGGCGTCGAAGCCTTCGCGCGACATCGCCTCGCCGCCGAAGGAGTACAGGTGCACCGGCGGGCAGCGGCCGGTGTCGCGCGCCCAGTTGGCCAGCTGCCGCAGGTAGGCCGGCGGGAAGCCGGCGTTGGTCACGCCGTGGCGCTGCATGGCGTCGAGCGTCTGCTCGGCGGTCCAGAGCGAGGCATCGCGCAACAGCAGCGAGGCGCCGCAGCACAGCGCGGTGAAGAGGCGCTCGTGCGCCCCGTCGAACGAGAACGACAGGAAGTGCAGCTCGCGCGACTGCCGCCCCATCTCGTAGAGCACCGCGGTCTCGACGCAGTGCGCGGCGAACGGGCCGTGCGAGACCATCACGCCCTTGGGCATGCCGGTCGAGCCCGAGGTGTAGATGATGTAGGCGAGGTTGCCCGCATGCACGGACACATGGGCCGCGTCGTCGGGCTCGCCGGCCAGGTCGGCGGTGTCCAGCTGCAGCACGCGCAGGCCGTCCCGCAGCGGCAGGCCGGCCATCACATGGCTCTGCGTGAGGAGCAGTGCGATGCCGCTGTCCTCCACCATGTAGGCCAGGCGGTCCGCGGGGTACTCCGGATCGAGCGGCACATAGGCGCCGCCGGCCTTCAGGATGCCAAGCAGGCCGACCACGATATCGAACGAGCGCTCCACCGCGATGCCGACGCGCGTCTCGGGTTTCACGCCCATCGCGATCAGCCGGTGCGCCAGGCGATTGGCGCGCCGGTCGAGTTCGCCATAGCTCAGCACCTCGTCGCCGAAGAGCAGCGCGGGCGCATCCGGGTTGGCCTTCGCGTGCCGGGCCATCAGGCGATGCACGGGCTCGGTGCTGCGACCACCGGAGTCGTTCACGCCCCATGCCGCGAGCCGCTCCTTCTCGCCCGCGGTGAGCAGGTCGATGTCTCCCACCGCCTGTTCGGGCCGTTCGGCGAGTGCGCGCAGCACGCCCAGGTAGTGCGCGGCCATGCGGGCGATGCTCTCGGGGCCGAACAGCTCCTGCGCCACATGGAAACTCGCTTGAACGTGGCCTTGCGCGTCTTCGACGGTGCTCAGCGTCAACTCGAACTGGGCCGTCTGCGTGCCGATCTCGTAGTCCTGCAGCGTGAGGCCGGGCAGCTTGGCGAGCGCGGCCTGGTCGCGGCGCTGGTGGTTGAACATCACCTGGAACAGCGGCGCCGTGCCCAGGCTGCGTTCGGGCTGCAGGGCCTCGACCAACTGCTCGAACGGAAGGTCTTGATGAGCCTGCGCGCCGAGTGCCGCCTCGCGGGTTTGCTGCAGTGCCTGACGCAGGCTGGTGCGGCTGCCCAGCACATTGCGCAGCACCTGCGTGTTGACGAAGAAGCCGATGACGCGCTCCGACTCCACCCGGTGGCGGTTGGCCACGGGCACGCCGACGCGGATGTCCTGCTGCGCGGTGTAGCGGTGCAGCAGCACCTGCAGCGCGGTGAGCAGCACCATGAAGAGCGTGCAGCCCTCGGCCTGCGCGCGCCGGTGCAGCGCATCGACGACGGACTGGGGCAGCGCCATCTCGTGGCGGGCGACGCGGTACTTGCCGTCGCCGCGCCGCGCGTGGTCCGTGGGCAGCTGCAGCACCGGGTGCTCGGCGCCCAGCTGGGCCTTCCAGTAGTCGAGCTGGCGCTCCTTCTCGCCCGCTTCGAGCCAGTGGCGCTGCCACAGCGCGTAGTCGGCGTACTGGATCGGCAGGGGCGCGAGCCGCGGCGTTTGCCCGGCGGCGCGCGCGTGGTATTGCGCGGCGAATTCGTCGACCAGGACCTGCATCGACCAGCCGTCCGACACGATGTGATGCATCACGACGACCAGCAGGTGCTCGCCTTCGGCCAGGCGGATGAGCGCCACGCGCAGCAGCGGCCCGGCCGTGAGATCGAACGGTGTTTCGGCAAGGCGAACGGCCGCCTCCCGCGCGCGGGCCTCGCGCACTTCGGCATCGATGCCCGAGAGATCGGTGAACGGAATCTCCAGCGCCATGCGCTCGCGAACCAGTTGCTCGACATGCCCTTCGGCATCGGCCTGGAACACCGTGCGCAGCGACTCATGGCGTTCGAGCAGGGCGTCGAAGCTGGCCTGCAGCGCTTGGCGGTCGAGCAGCCCCCCGAGCTTCAGCCCGCCCGAGATGTGGTAGGCCGAACTGCCGGGCTCCAGCTGCCACAGGAACCATTGGCGCAGCTGCGCATACGAGGCGGGGCACCGCGCCTGCGCCGCCGCATCGCGCGCAAGGATCGGGAACTGCCCGATGGCCAGGCCCTCCGCGCGGATCTTCTGGTAGACCGCGCGGCGCTGCGCCGGATCGAGGCCCGAGAAGCGCTTGCCGATGTGAAGGTGGGTTGCCGTGATTTCCATCAAGCGATCTCCAGACTGTCGATGAAGGAATCAATGTCCGAAAGGGATTGGGCGACGGGCTTTCTGGCCGCCGCCGCGGCAACGAGGCCCGCCATGGCGGCGAGCACCGGGTGCTGGAAGACGTCCTTCACCGAGAGCTCCGCGTGCATCGCGCCCTGCACGCGGGCCACCACCTGCACCGACATCAGCGAATGGCCGCCGAGCTCGAAGAAGTTGTCGTGGCGGCCGACGCGCGCCACGCCGAGCACTTCGGCCCAGATGGCGGCGAGCGCTTCTTCCACCTTGCCCTGCGGTGCTTCGTAGACGCGCGCGCTCGCCAGCCCGGGCGGCGGCAGCGCCTTGCGGTCCACCTTGCCGTTCGGGTTGAGCGGCAAGCTGTCCAGCGCGACGACG
This sequence comes from Variovorax paradoxus NBRC 15149, assembly GCF_001591365.1. GTDB lineage: Bacteria > Pseudomonadota > Gammaproteobacteria > Burkholderiales > Burkholderiaceae_C > Variovorax > Variovorax paradoxus. The sequence goes on along the minus strand of NZ_BCUT01000006.1, from coordinate 107,248 downwards.
AGGGCCGGCACCATGTAGTCCGGCAGCACGCGGCCAAGGCGTTCGCGCAGCTGCGCGGCGTCGACGGCCCGGCCCGCCTGCGGCGAGACATACGCCACGAGCTGCGCGCCAGCCGTTCCCTCGCTGGCAACGACGACCGCCTCGCGCACTTCAGGCTGCGCGAGCAGTTGGGCCTCGATCTCGCCGAGTTCGATACGAAAACCGCGGATCTTCACCTGGTGGTCGATGCGCCCCAGGTAGTCGAGCTGCCCTTCGCTGTTCCATCGCACGAGGTCGCCCGTGCAGTAGAGGCGCGCGCCCTCGGCCATGCCGAAGGGGTCGGCCACGAAGCGCTCGGCGGTGAGCCCCGCGCGCTCCACATAGCCGCGTGCAAGCGCGATGCCGCCCAGGTAGAGCTCGCCCGCCACTCCGGGGGCCGCGAGGTTCAGGTCGGCATCGAGCACGAAGGCCTGCGTGCCGGCAATGGGCCGGCCGATCGGCACCTGACCGCGGCCGTCGCTGCGGCAGGTCCAGTGCGTGACATCGATGGCCGCCTCGGTGGGGCCGTAGAGGTTGTGCAGCGCCGCTTGCGGCAGCCGCTGGAAGACACCCAGCTGCGCCTCGGCGGGCAATGCCTCGCCGCTGCAGACGATCTGCCGCAGGCTGGTGCAGGCCTCGATGCCATCGTGCGCCAGGAAGGCCTGCAGCATCGAGGGCACGAAGTGCAGCGTGCTCACGCCGTGGCGCTGGATCAGATGTGCGAGGCGTGCGGGCTCGCGGTGATCGCCCGGTGCCGCCACGGCCAGCCGCGCACCGGCCATGAGCGGCCAGAAGAATTCCCACACCGACACGTCGAAGCTGAACGGCGTTTTCTGCAGCACGGTGTCCGCGCCATCGATGGGGTAGGCCGCCTGCATCCAGGCCAGCCGGTTGTGCAATGCGGCGTGCCGGTTGGCCGCGCCCTTGGGGCGGCCGGTCGAGCCCGAGGTGTAGATCACGTAGGCGAGGTTTTCGCCGCTGAGTGCGACTGCCGGGTCGGCCTGCGCCATGCCACCGAGGTCCAGCGTGTCGAGCGCGAGCGCCGGGACGCCGGCCGGCAGCGCAAGGCGATCGGCCAGGCTGCTGTGCGTGAGCACGAGGCCGAGCTTGCTGTCTTCGACCATGTAGGCGATGCGCTCGGCCGGATACTCGGGATCCAGCGGCACGTAGGCGCCGCCGGCCTTCAGGACCGCGAGCAGGCCGGCCACCAGTTCCAGGCTGCGCTCCAGCGCAACGCCCACCTTGACCTCGGGGCCCACGCCCTCGGCGATCAACCGGTGCGCGAGCCGGTTGGCGCGGCGGTTGAGTTCGCCGTAGCTGAGCGATGCATCGCCGAAGAGCACCGCGACCGCATCCGGATGCCGGGCCGCCTGCTGTTCGATGAGGCGGTGCACCGGCATGGCGTCGCCGTGGCTGTGCGTGTTGACGCTCCACTGGCCAAGCTGCGCTTTTTCTTCGGGGCCCAGCAGGTCGAGCTCGTTGAGCGTCGATGCGGGCCGCGCGGCCAATGCTTCGAGCACGCGGCCGTAGTGGCCTGCAAGCCGCTCGATGGTCTGCGGCTCGAACAGCTCGGCCGCATAGCGGAAGTCGGCCTGGATGCTGCCGTCCGCGCGCTCGATGGTTTCCAGCGTGAGCTCGAACGGTGCGGCGCGCTGGGCGAGGTCGATCCGGCGCACGCGCAGTCCGGGCCAGCCCTGCAACGGCCGGTCGCCCTGGCCAAGATGGTTGAACATCACCTGGAACAGCGGCGAGCCCGCATGCCCGCGCTCGGGCCGCAGGGCCTGCACCAGCCGCTCGAACGGCAGGTCCTGGTGCGCCTGTCCCTCGAGCGACACATCACGCACCTGCAGCAGCAGGTCGGCCAGGCGCATCTGCCCGTGCATGCGCGCATCGAGCACCACGGTGTTGATGAAGGCGCCGATGACGCCCGAGGTCTCCGGCCGGCCGCGCCCCGCCACCGGCACGCCGACGCGGATCGCCTGCTGCCCGGTGTGGCGGAACAGCAGGGCATGGAACGCAGTGAGCAAGGCCATGAACAGCGTGCCGCCCTGCTCGCGGGATTGGCGCTTCAGCGCCTCGACGAGCGCTGCCGGCACATCCAGCGTGTGCTGCGCCGCGCTGTAGTCCGCGTCGGCGGAGCGCGGCCGGTCGGTGGCGAGCGCGAGCACCGGGTGGCTGTCGCCGAGCCGGCCGCGCCAGTAGGCGAGCTGGCGCTCGCCTTCGCCGTCGTCCAGCCACTTGCGCTGCCAGCGGGCGAAGTCGACATAGCGGATCTCCGGCTGCGGCAGCGATGCCGGCAAGCCTTGAACGCGCATCGCATAAAGCTGCGCCAGCTCGTCGAGCATCAGCTCGACCGACCAGGCATCGGAAACGATGTGATGCATCATCAGGAGCAACTGGTGCTCGCCGTCCGCCATCTTCAACAGCGTGCCGCGCAGCAAGGGGCCTGCCCTCAGGTCGAAGGGTGTGCGGCAGGCGTCCGCCACCACCTCGGCATGGCGCGATTCACGCGCCGCTGCGTCGAGCGCGGCCAGGTCGATGAAGGGAATCCCGATCTCGACCGCCGCCTGGACGCACTGCTCGGGCAACCCACCCTCCCCCGGCCGGAAGACGGTGCGCAGCGCCTCGTGCCGCGCCACGAGCGCCTGCATGGCTTCCCGCAAGGCAGCGATGTCGAGCGGCCCCGAGAAGCCGAGCCCGCCGCCGACGTGATAGGCGGTGTTGCCCGGGTTCAACTGCCACAGGAACCACTGCCCTTGCTGCGCGAAGGACACGGGCGCGGCACCCTCGTCCTGGCCGCGCACGATCGCCGCGCGCGCCGGCGCCGGCGCCGCGTCGCGCTTCAGGCGCTGCTGCAGCAGGCTCAGTTGCGCGGGCGTCAGCCTGGCGCGTCGTTCGGAAAGGTTCGGTATCTCGCTCATGGTGCGCTGTCTTCGGTGGTTTCTGCGGTTTCGGCTTCGCGTTCGATGTCCTCGATCAGGCGCAGCTCGACCAGGGTCGCCAGCTCGGCGATGGTCGGCGCCTTGAAGAATGCGGCGGGATGCAGTTCCACCCCGTAGGCCTTGCGCACGCGGGCCAGCAGGCGGATGGCGAGCAGCGAATCGCCGCCCAGCTCGAACAGGTTGTCGTGCACGCCCACGGGCACGATGCCCAGCGCATCGCTCCAGAAGCCGGCAAGCGCTTCTTCCAGCTCGCCTTCAGGGGCGGCATACGGCGTCTGCAGCACGGGGCGCGAATGGCCGGTGCGCACCTCGGCCGCAGGCGCGTCGTCGAGTGAATCGAACAGGTCGTCGAGCGGCTTGAGGCGCGGCGCCAGCGGCGAGACGGACACGATGGTCTGCGGCAGGTCGGGGCCGTTGGCGATGCGCTCGAAAGCGAGCACGCCGGTGCGTTCGTCCAGGCCCACGCCCTCGGGCAGGTCCATGTCGAGCGCCACGCCAACGTCGCGCCACGCATCCCAGTTGACCGAGAACAGCGGCAGCGGCGAGCTGCGGCGGCTGGCCGTGGCCAGTGCGTCCAGGTAGGCATTGGCGGCGGCGTAGTCGCTGCGGCCGAGGCCGCCGATGAGCACCGAGATCGACGAGCAGAACAGCACGAAGTCCAGCGGCTCGGCACGCAGCGCATCGAGCAGCGCGAGCGTGCCCGCGATCTTGGGCGCGAAGGCCGCTTCGACCAGCGCCGGCGTGCGCTGGGCGATCATGCCGCGGTCGGGGTGCACGACGGCATGCACCACGCCGTGGACCGCACCGAAGCGCGCATGCACGGCGGCGAGGGCCGCGCGCAGTTGCGCGGCATCGTTGACGTCGGCCGCCACCGGCAGCACCTGGGCGCCGTCCGCTTCGAGATCGATCAGCTGCTGCAGCTTGCGCCGCAGCACCACGGGCTGGCCGGCGTCCGCAACGAGGCGCTCCCAATCGCCGCGCCCAGGCAGGAGCGTGCGGCCAAGCAGCACGAGCTTCGCTTTCCAGGTGCGGCTCAGGTAGCGCGCCATCGCCAAGCCGACGCCGCCCATGCCACCGGTGATGAGGTAGACGCCGCCTTCGCGCAGGCGCTGCCTTGCGGCGGGCGCGGGCACATCGGACAGCGGCGCATAGCGCTTCCGCCAGCGATGCGGCCCGCGGTAGGCCACCAGGAATTCGTCCGGTGGCGCTGCCGCCTCGTCGGCCACGCGGCGCGCAAGCTCGGCCTCGGCTGCACTCTCGGGCGCGGGCAGCACCACGTCCACGACGCGGCAGGCGATCGACGGGTACTCCTGGCCCAGGATCTTCGCGAGGCCGAGCAGCGTGGCCTTCTCGGGTGCGAGCGGCTCGGTGCCGGCAACGTCTTCGACGCGATCGGTGACGACGGTGAGTGCGATGGTCTCGCGGCCCGCTGCGCCCGCCGCATCGAGCGCTTGCGCGAGCGCGAGCAGGCTGAAGTAGCCGGCCTCGAAGACCTGCGCGTGCGATGCCGCGGGCCGGTCGCCGTCCAGGCTCCACAGGTGATGCAGGCGCAGCACCGGCCCGGCTTCGGCTTCGACCTCGCGCAGCAGCGCTTCGTGGTCGGAGCGCTCGCCCGCGCGCAGGGCGTACTGGCCCGGCGCGATGCGGGCAAAGCGCGGTCCGCGCAAGGCCAGCACCACCTTTTCGCCGCGCTCGCGCAGGGTGCGCGCGAGCCGGTCGGTGAAGCTGTTCGCATCGCCGAGCACCAGCGTGCAACCTGCGCGCTCGCCCTGCTTTTCAGCGGGCGAAAGTGGCGCGCTGCGTTCCCAGAGGGGCGCGTAGAAGAGGTTCGGCGCCGTGCTTTTCGCAGGCTGCGCGGCCTGGCCCGCCTCGATCCAGAAGCGCTTGCGCTGGAAGGCATAGGTCGGCAGCGGCACGCGGCGCTGGCTTGCGCCTTTCGCGCGGCAGGCCGCCCAGTCGATGTCGACGCCCGCGGTCCACAGTCCCGCCACCGCAACGGCCAGCTGCTGGGCGTTGCGCGCCGTTTGCTGCGGGTGCGCCTGGCTCGCCCAGATGCCCGCGGCCTCGCGGCTTTGCGCATGCTGGCGCGCCAGGCCCGCGAGCGTTTCGCCGGGGCCGACTTCGAGCAGCACGCGGCCCGGCGCGGCGAAGATCTCGCGCAGGCCGTCGGCAAAGCGCACGGTGCCGCGCAGGTGGCGGCCCCAGTACGCAGGGCTGGTTGCCTCTGCTTCGGTGATCGGCTGGCCGGTCGCATTCGACAGGAAGGGAATGCGCGGCGCATGGCGCGGCAGCGAGGCGATCAGCTGCTCCAGCTCGGCCACGATGGGGTCGACCAGGCTCGAATGCGAGGCGATGGCCACATGCAGGCGGCGCGGCAGCTGCTGGCGCGCGCGCAGCGCTTCCTCGGCGCGCTCGATAGCGTCCAACGGGCCGGCCAGCACGCAGAGCTGCTCGCCGTTCACCGCCGCCAGGTCGCAGCCGTCGCCAAGGAATTCGGCCAGCGCCGATTCGGGCAGCGACACCGCCGTCATGGCGCCCGCCGCGAGTGTCTGCATAAGGCGGCCGCGCGCGGCGACGATGCGCAGCGCGTCTTCGAGCGAGAACACGCCCGACAGGCAGGCCGCCACGTATTCGCCGAGGCTGTGGCCAAGCATCAGCGCGGGCCGCACGCCGCAGCTCATCCACCAGCGCGCCATCGCGTACTCGACGGCGAACAGCGCGGGCTGCGCGTATTCCATGCGGAACAGCCGTTCGTTCGCCGCGGCTTCATCGCCGCCGGCCGGGAACACCAGCGCGAGCAGGTCGATGCCGCTGCCGGCCTCCAGCAGTTCGGCGCAGCGGTCGAGCTCTTCGCGGAACACGGCGCTGCCTTGATAGAGCGCCTCGCCCATGCGCGCATGCTGCGTGCCGCCGCCGGGAAACAGGAACACCACCTCGGGCGCGGCGGCGGGTGCGCGCGACGACGGGGTCATCGGCGAAGCCAGCATCTCCGAGGCCATCGCCGGCTGGTTGGCCACCACGGCACTGCGCCAGGCAAAGGAGCGGCGTCCGCTTTGCAGCGTGTGAGCCACGTCACCCAGCGCCAGCTCCGGATGGTCCTGCAGATGCGCTGCGAGTTGCGAGCGGCCCTGCGCCAGCGCGGCTTCGTCCTTTGCCGACACGGGCAGCACCTGCCAGCCGGAAGCAGGCTGTGCCGCGGCAACGGCCGGCGCCTCTTCGAGCACCACGTGCACGTTGGTGCCGCCGATGCCGAACGAGCTCACGCCTGCGCGGCGCGGCGCCTTGCCTTCAGGCCATGCACGCAATTGCGCATTGACGTAGAACGGGCTGGACGCGAAATCGATCTGCGGGTTCGGATTCTCGTAGTGCAGGCTGGGCGGCAGCATGCGGTGCTTGAGCGCCATCGCCGTCTTGATCAGCCCGGCCACGCCGGCCGCGGCATCCAGGTGGCCGATGTTGGTCTTCACCGAGCCCACGGCGCAGAAGCCGCGGCGCGCGGTCTCGGCGCGAAAGGCCTGCGTGAGCGCGGCGAGTTCGATGGGGTCGCCCAGCGTGGTCGCGGTGCCGTGCGCCTCGATGTAGCCGATGGTGTCCGCCGGCACGCCCGCGATGAGCTGGGCCGCGCGGATCACCTCGGCCTGGCCGTCCACGCTGGGCGCCGTGAAGCCGACCTTGGCGGCGCCGTCGTTGTTGGCCGCGCTGCCCTTGATGACCGCATGGATGGTGTCGCCGTCGCGCAGCGCGTCGTCCAGCCGCTTGAGCACCACGATGCCCGCGCCGCTGCCGATGACGGTGCCGGCCGCCTTCGCGTCGAAGGCGCGGCAGTGCCCGTCGGGCGAGAGGATGGCGCCGGCCTGGTAGCGGTAGCCGCCCTCCTGCAGCAGGTTGAGCCACACGCCGCCGGCCAGCGCCATGTCGCAGTCGTGGCTCAACAGCGCCTGGCAGGCCGTGTGGACCGCGGTGAGCGACGTGGAGCAGGCGGTCTGCACCGTCACCGCGGGACCGCGCAGATCGAGCTTGTACGACACGCGGGTGCACAGCGAGCCGCCCGAGTTGCCGCTCATGAGGCCCAGCAGGTCGGCAATGCCGCTCCCCGCGCCAAGGCCGAACGAGGGCAGCAGATTGCGGATGAGGTACACGTTGGCGCCCTCGCCCGCATACACGCCGACCTTGCCCGGCCAACGGGTGGCGTCGCAGCCCGCGTGCTCCAGCGAGGCCCAGGCGCATTCCAGGAAGATGCGCTGCTGCGGGTCGAGGGTTTCGGCCTCGCGCGGCGAGTAGCCGAAGAAGCCGGCATCGAACTTGTCGAAGCCCTCGAACATCACGCCGGCCTTCACGTAGTCGGGATCGTCCAGCAGCGACTGCGGCACGCCTTGCGCGCGCAGCTGCTCGTCGCTGAAGCGGGAGACCGAGGCCACGCCGTCCCGGATGTTGCGCCAGAAGGCGTCCACGTCGCCCGCGCCGGGAAAGCGCCCGGCCATGCCGACGATGGCGATCTCGATGCCGCTCGGCTCGGAGGATTCGAAGGGGTGGGACATCAGTTGACTCTCTCTGCCGCTTTGCGGCGTTGAAGCATGGCGGCGCGCTGGCGCAGCGCCCGGTCGTCGCTCGCCGTGGCCGCGCTGGCCGATGCGGCGGCACGCGCGGGCGCCTGCTCCAGCCACTGGACCAGCGATTGGACGGTGGGGTACTTGAAGAGATTGACCACGGGGATGGTGGTGTGCAGCCGGCCTTCCAGCAGCCGGTGCGCGCGGATCAGCAGCAGCGAGTGGCCGCCAAGGTCGAAGAAGTTGTCGTGCAGGCCGACCTGCGCGACCTGAAGCACCTCGGACCACACCGCGGCCACCGTCTGCGCAACATGGCCCTGCGGCGCCTCGTAGGCCTGGCCGCCGGCAAGGGCCGGCTCGGGCAGTGCCTTGCGGTCCACCTTGCCGTTGGCGTTCAGCGGCAGTGCATCGAGCAGCTCGAAGGCGCGCGGGACCATGTAGTCGGGCAGCACCTGCGCAAGCCGCTCTTTCAGCGCCGCGGTGTCGATGGTCTCGCCCGCATGCGGCGCGAGGTAGCCGACGAGCCGCGCGCCGGCCGGGCCTTCCCTGGCCACCACGACGGCTTCGCGCACGGCGGGCTGCGCAAGCAGTTCCGCCTCGATCTCGCCGAGCTCGATGCGAAAGCCCCGGATCTTCACCTGGTGGTCGATGCGGCCCAGGTACTCCAGTTGTCCTTCGCCGTTCCAGCGCACGAGATCGCCGGTGCGGTAGAGCCGCCCGCCGCCAGCGCTGTCGAACGGGTCGGCCACGAAGCGCTCGGCGCTCAGGCCGGCGCGCTTCAGGTAGCCGCGCGCGAGGCTGATGCCGCCCAGGTATAGCTCGCCCGCCACGCCCTGCGGCACGAGGTTGAGCTCGGCATCCAGCACGTGGGTGCTGGTGTGGCTGATCGGCTTGCCGATGGGCACCTGGCTCCGGCCATCGTTGCGGCAGGCCCAGTGCGTGACGTGGATGGTGGTCTCGGTGGGGCCGTAGAGGTTCTGCAGGCCCGCGCCGTGCAGGCGCTCGAGCGTTTCCTTCTGCGTCTCGGCCGGCATTGCCTCGCCGCCGCAGATGATGTGGCGCAGGCGCGTGCTGGCCTCGATGCCCTTGTGCGCGAGAAAGGCCTGCAGCATCGAGGGCACGAAATTGAGCGTGGTGACCTGGTGGCGCTGGATCAGCTCGACCAGGCGCGCCGGGTCGCGGTGATCGCCGGGGTTGGCCACCACCAGCCGCGCGCCCGAGCTCATCGGCCAGAACAGCTCCCACACCGACACGTCGAAGCCGAACGGCGCCTTGTGCAGCACGGTGTCGGCGTGCGTGAGCTTGTAGATGCCCTGCATCCACGCCATGCAGCTGTGCAGCGCGCTGTGGCGGATGGCCGCGCCCTTGGGCTTGCCGGTCGAGCCCGATGTGTAGATCACGTAGGCGAGGTTCTCGATGTGCAGGCCGACCTGCGGATCGCTCTCGGGCTCGGCGCTGAAATCGGCGGCATCGACTTCGAGCACCATGAGCGCGCGGCGGTCGGGCACGCAATCGGCCAGGCTGCGCTGCGTGAGCAGCAGGCCGATGCCGCTGTCCTGCACCATGTAGGCCAGGCGCTCGGCGGGGTATTCGGGGTCCAGCGGCACATAGGCGCCGCCCGCCTTCAGCACGCCCAGGATGGCGACCACCATCTCGACGGAGCGCTCCATCGCGATGCCCACGAGCACCTCGGGCTTCACGCCCAGCGCCATGAGCCGGTGCGCCACGCGGTTGGCGCGGCGGTTCAGTTCCGCGAAGCCGAGCGACTCGTCGGCAAAGAGCAGCGCGATGGCGTCGGGCTGCATGCGGGCCTGCCGCTCGATCATGCGGTGCACCGGCTCGGGCTGCGGCTCGCGGTGCCTATTCACGCCCCACTGCGCGAGTTGGGCCTGCTCCGGCGCGCCGAGCAACTCGATGTCGCCGATGGGTTGATGAGGACGATCGACCAGCGCCTGCAGGATCGCGACATAGTGGCCGGCCATGCGCGCCATGGTGTCGGGCTCGAACAGCTCGGCCGCGTAAATCAGGGCGAGCGATAGCTGGCCGCCCGGCCGCTCGCGCGCTTCGAGCGTGAGCTCGAACTGCGCCGCGAGATCGGGCAGCACGTGGTCTTGCGCGGCGATGCCGGGCAACTGGCCGAGCGAGCGGTAGTCCTCGAACAGGTGGTTGAACATCACCTGGAACAGCGGCGTGCGGCTCAGGCTGCGCTCGGGCTGCAGCATCTGCACGAGTTGCTCGAAGGGCACATCCTGGTGCGCCTGTGCGCCCAGCACCGCGTCCCGCGCCTGCGCCAGCACGCGCGATGCACCGAGGCGGCCATCGATCGGATTGCGCAGCACCAGCGTGTTGACGAACAGGCCGACCACGCCTTCGGCTTCCACGCGATTGCGGTTGGCAAACGGTGCGCCGATGCGGATGTCTTCCTGGCCCGTGTAGCGGTGCAGCAGCGCCTGGAAGCCGGCCAACAGCACCATGAAGAGCGTGGCGCCACCGCCGTCCGCGGCCTTGCGCAACTGCGCGAGCAGGCTTGCCGGAAGCTCGAAGGCGTGACGCGCAGCGCCGTAGCCGGCTTGCGGCTTGCGCGGGTGGTCGGTGCGCAGGTCGAGCACGGTGTGCATGTCGCCGAGCTGCGTGCGCCACCAGGCCAGCTGCCGCTCGCCCTCGCCCGCCGCCAGCCACTCGCGCTGCCAGAGCGCATGGTCGGCGTACTGGATGCGCGGCGCGGGCAGGCGCACGGTGTCGCCCTTCAGCTGCGCGGCGTAGCCTGCGGCCAGTTCGTCGATCAGCAACTGCATCGAGGCACCGTCGGACACGATGTGATGCATCACCACGGCGAGCACATGCACCTCGTTGGCGGTGCGGATCAGCGCGGCGCGCAGCAGCGGGCCCTGCGTGAGGTCGAAGGGCTCGGCCTTAAGACGCCGCGTGGCTTCGTCCAATCGGGCATCGGCTTCGGCTTCGGCGCCGCGCAGGTCGACCAGCGCCAGCGGCACGGAGCCGCCCGGCCTGATCCATTGCTCCACGCTGCCATCGGCACCGGCGCTGAAGACCGTGCGCAGCGACTCGTGGCGCGCCACCAGATCGTCGAGCGCTGCTTGCAGGGCATCGACCCGCAACGCGCCGGCCAGGCGCAGCGCGCCGCTCACGTGGTAGGCCGCGCTCTCGGGATCGATCTGCCAGAGGAACCACTGGCGCTCCTGCGCGTGCGAGAGCGGCAATGGCAACAGCCGCCGCTCCGCGGAGAGCACGGCGATTGGCGCGGGCTGCGGGCGCACGCCCTGCCGCTGCAGTTCGCGGATGACCGACGCGCAGTCGCGAAGGCGCGGTTGCTCGAAGAGCCTGCGCGCGGGAAAGTCGATCTGCCAGCGCGCGCCGATGCGCGCGGCCGCGTGCGTGGCGGTGAGGGAGCTGCCGCCGCGGTTGAAGAAGTGGGCATCGCGACCGAGCGGGCGGTCGTCGCCGTGTTTGCAGACCTCGCGCCAGATGGCGGCGACGGCCTGTTCGACTTCGTCGAGCGGCGCCTCGGCAACAGCCTCGACCGGGCCTCCGCGCACGAAGGCACCGTGCTGGTAGACGGCATACGCGTCGGCACTGCCGTCGAGCCATCCCGCGCGGCAGGCACTGCGCTGCAGCTTGCCGCTGGTGGTCTTGGGCATGCCGCCGGGGTTGAGCAGCAGCACGGCCGACAAGGTCTCGCCGAACACTTCGCTCACAGCGGCGCCCAGCGCATCGACCAGCACCGCGGCCGGCACCAGCTTCTGCATGCTGCGCGACACCTCGGCGGCCACGCCGATGCCTTCGCCGCCCGGCCCCTGCGTGGCGAAGACCGCGACGCGGCCCTTGCGCACCGCATCGACCTCGGCCTCGATGAGCCGCTCGATGTCCTGCGGGTAGATGTTGTGGCCGCGAACGATGATCAGGTCCTTGATGCGGCCGGTGACGTAGAGCTGGCCTTCGTGCATGAAGCCGAGGTCGCCGGTGCGCAGCCAGCGCTGGCCGTCCCGCTCGACGAAGGTCTCACGGGTTTCGCGCTCCTTGCCCCAGTAGCCGTGGCCGATGCTCGGGCCGCAGGCCCAGATCTCGCCGATCTTTCCGGGGGCCGCGGCCGATAGCGATTCGGCATCGACGATCTCGACGCGATGGCCGGGCGCGACGTCGCCGCAGCCGACCAGCGCCGTGCCCTCGTCCGCAGGCGTTCCCGTGCCGCTGGCGAGGCCGGCGGCGGAAAACGTGGGCGCGACCAGGCCGCCACCCCGGCGGCCGCCGGTGACGAAGAGCGTCGCCTCGGCGAGGCCGTAGCAGGGATAGACGGCTGCCGCATCGAAACCCGCCGATGCGAAGCGCGAGATGAATTCGATTTCGGTGTCGGCGCGCACGGGTTCGGCGCCGGTGTAGGCCACGCGCCAGCTCGACAGGTCGAGCGGGGCCAGCTGCGCATCCTTCACCCGTTCCAGGCACAGGCGGTAGGCAAAGTCGGGGCCGCCGCTGAGCGTCGCGCGATGGCGCGAGATCAGTTCGAGCCAGCGCACCGGGCGCTCCAGGAAGTAGCCCGGAGAGGTGAGCACCAGCGGAATGCCGCTGTAGAGCGGCTGCAGCAATCCGCCGATCAGGCCCATGTCGTGATAGAGCGGCGCCCACGAAACGAAGCTGTCGCCCGGGCCGACACCCATGCTGCGCTGGATCGCCTCCTCGTTGGCCATCAGGTTGCCGTGCGTCACGATCACGCCCTTGGGCGCCGAGGTGGAGCCCGAGGTGTATTGCAGGAAGGCGACGTCGCCGCCAGCCGGCTCGAAGGGCGTCCATGCATCGGCGAGCGAGATGTCCACGCTGTCGACGGCAACGATGTCCGCTTCGCCGAACTGGCGCAGGCCGGCGCTCGTTTCATTCATCGCGCGCGCCATGGCCTCGGAAGTCAGCACGCAACGCGCCTGCGAATCGGCGGCAATGCCGGTCAGCCGTGCAAGGTGCTGCGGGCGCGCCGATTCCGGCGGGAACACCGGCACCGCGATCACGCCCGCGTAGAAGCAGGCCAGCATGCTCACCGCATAGTGGTCGCCGTTGTCCAGCATGACGAGCGCGCGCTCGCCTTTTTTGGCGAACTGCTGCTGCAGCCGGGCCGCGAGCGCGCGCACGCGGCGCTCGAAGGTGCCGTAGCTGATCGGCTCTGCGCGGTCCGTGCCATCCACCGCGCTCACGACGGTGAGCCAGATGTCGTCGCGCCGCGCGTCGGCCAGCGCGCGAAGGTGCGCCACGAAATTCGTTGGGCGCGGCGAGATCGGCGCCTGCTGCGCCTGTGTGTTCTTTTCCATCCTGCGGACTCCCTGCGGTTCTAGAAGCGGCCCAGATTGCCGTGCGGCTCGGCCATGGCCACGATCACCTTGCGCGGCCCCTTGAATGGCGAGCGCGCATGCGCCACCAGCATGTTGTCAAGCATCAGCACGTCGCCCTCCTCCCACGGGAAGGCCACCGTCTCCGCATCGAGAACTGCGCGCACCTCGGCGAAGATTTCGTCGCTGATGGTCGAGCCGTCGGCAAAGAAGGTGTTGCGCGGCACGTTCTCGATGCCGTAGATTTCTTCGAGCACTTCGCGCTCCTCGGCCTCGCGCGCAGAGATGTGGAACAGGTGGGCCTGGTTGAACCACAACTGCTCGCCGGTCGCGGGATGCGTCTCCACGGCCTGGCAAAGCTGTTTGGTGCGCAGGCCGTCGTCGTCCTTCCATTCCCACGCAATGCCCGAGCGCTCGCAGAAGGCCTGGACTTCGGCGCGGCTTTCGGTGTTGAACACCTTCTGCCATGGCACGTCCATCTCGCCGAAGTTGCGCACGTACAGGATGCCGGGCTCGAAGCGCTTGCGGATGTGCCCGGGCATGCGGCGGTAGACCGCGCGGCTGTCGGCAATGGGCGTCTCGCCGCCTTCGAGCGAGGCGGTCACGCAGTGGAACCAGATCTTCATGGGCCACTCGCGCGTGTAGGCCTGCTCGTTGTGCAGCGGAATGCTCTGGTGCGCCGGGTATTCGGTCGAGGTGTAGACACCTGCGCCGGTGGAGGCCGACACCGCGGAGCGCGGCGTGGAGGCGAACTCGTACTTCAGCAGCGGATGGCCGAACGACGAGGCGAACTGCTGGAAGGTCTCCACTGCCGGCACCGAGAAGCCGCGCAGCAGCACGCCGCCCGCAAGCAGCAGCGCCTCCTCGATCTGCGGACGCAGGCGCTGCACGGCCGAGAGCAGGTCTTCGCCGGCATGCGCGGGCGTCATGAGGACGGGCAAGTCGGAGCCGGCGGGCGCCTTGCTGCGCACGAAGCGGGTGAGCGTTTCATTCATGTCGATTCCTTGGCACGCCACGCGAGCGCGGCGGCATAGCCCGTGGGCGCATCGAGCGCCACGGCGTGAAGGCCGGACCATTCGGGAACGGCGCATTCAAGGACGTATCGCCCCTGCGCACCGGGATGGATGCCGATGGATTGAAGGTGCTCGGCCACGCCGACGCCGACGGCTTTCAGCACCGCCTCCTTGCCCACCCAGCGGCTGTAGAGGGCCTGCAGCGGGTCGCCGGCTTCCTGCAGCGCGCGGCGTTCGCTGCCGGTGAAGGCGAGCGAAGCGACGGCCTCGATATCGACGTCGCTCCTGCAGGCCTCGATGTCGATGCCCACGGCGCTCACCACGCGGGGATCGGCGAGCGCGATGAGCGCATGGGCGCCCGAGTGCGAGACGTTGAAGAGCGGCGCATCACCACCGGCCACGTCGAGGAAGGGCTTGCGGTGCGGGCCCATTGCGAACCGCACATCGGCCGGCTGGCAGCCCACGCGTCGGGCAAGCAGGCCGCGAAGGGCCGCGCGCGTGGCGGTGAAGCGCACGCGGTCGGCGCTGCGCGCATACCTGTCGGCCTGCGCGCGCTCGTCGAGTGCCAGCAGCTGGCGCTCGGCCGAGACATCGGCGTCCAGGTCGAGGTCGAGGCGGTGGACCTCGATGCCTGCGGGGAGCGGGTCAGGCCAGGACACGAGGCGCATGGCGCTCTCCTGCAACGGCCTGGCCAAGCCGCTCGATGAGTGCGGCCAGGAATGCTGTTTCGTGCTGCCGGATGAAGAAGTGGCCGCCGTCGAACCAGTCGAGCGTGAAGACACCGCCCGCCTCGGCCGACCATGCATGGACGGATGCCGCGTCGATGTCGTCCTCGCGCCCGGCAAAGACATGCACGGGCATGGGCAGCGGCGCTTCTTCTTCGCGGTATCGGAAGCTCTCGCACACGCGGTAGTCGGCACCGAGCATGTCGAGCGTGATGCGCATGAGTTCCGCGCTTGCGAAGGCTTCTTCGGGCGTTCCGCCCTGCTTGCGCAACTCGGCCGCGAGCGATGCGTCATCGGTCTTGCCGGCGAAGCGCGCGGGATCGCGCCGCGAAGGTGCGCAGCTGCCGGAGGCCAGCAGCGCAAGCGGCAACGGGCGCCCCATCGACCGCAGCCGGCGGGTGATGCCGTAGGCCAGCAACGATCCCATGCTGTGGCCGAAGATCGCGAACTCGCCGCGCAGCGCCTCGACCTGCTCCGCGCAGACCTGCGCGACGAGCTCATCGAAGTTCCGGACCAGCCGCTCGGACAGCCGGCCACCGCGGCCGGGCAGCTCCACGGGCACGATGTGGACCCAGCGCGGCAGCAGCCGCCGCCAGCGCAGGTACATCGTTGCGCTGGCGCCCGCACAAGGCAGGCACAGCAGCGAGACGCTCGCGTCCATGCGCGTCAGCCAGCCGTGGTTCGGGCTGCAGTTCCGGTCGCCGGGTTCTGCTGCGCCATCCATTCGCGCAGCGAGCGGGGACGCATGTCGGTCCAGTTCTGCTCGACGTGGGCCAGCACGGTCTTCTTGTCGCCCTTGACGCCCTCGACCGCTGTCCAGCCCTTCGGCACGGCCTTCCAGTGGGGCCAGATGGAGTACTGGTCTTCGTGGTTGACCAGAACGATGAAGGTCTCGTCTTCGCGATCGAAGCAGCTCGTCGACATGGGTGCGTCCTTGTGCGGTTGAACAGGGTGAAAGGCGATCAGGTGGCCAGGCGGCCATCTCATCGCTCCTGATCAACAAGACGTTTCAGGACGCGATCTGTTCACTACTCCTTGGCGGCCGGTGGCACCAGTCCGGCCAGCAGCCACAGCCGGGCGGCTCTGTCGTAGGCCTTGCGGTGCAGCGGATCGGCAAGAAGCCAGGCCGTCATCTCGGCGCGCGCCGGGGCATCGAAGCGCTCGTGGTCGTGCTCGCGCTGCACCCACTGCCATGCGGTGCTCCAGATGGGATCGTCCTGTTCTTGTGTCATGCGTGAAGGGTGTGATGCATCACGCGACAGTACATCGGCACGCCGCGCGGGAGTTAAGGCTTTTACCCTACACCAATCCCGCAGGCGTGCGAAGGCTCAGTCGTCCTCGAGCAGGCGGCCGCATTCCTTGATCGCCAGCGCCGCCTCGGCAATCAGGCCGTTCACCAGTCCGAGCGCGCATCCCAGGCGCTGCGCAATCTCGCGCTGGGTGAGGCCCTCGAGCCGGTAGAGCTCGAACACCAGGCGCGTGCGCGCAGGCAGCCCCGCGAGCACCTTGT
Source organism: Variovorax paradoxus NBRC 15149 (assembly GCF_001591365.1). Lineage (GTDB taxonomy): Bacteria > Pseudomonadota > Gammaproteobacteria > Burkholderiales > Burkholderiaceae_C > Variovorax > Variovorax paradoxus. The sequence continues at coordinate 91,166 of NZ_BCUT01000006.1, read as the reverse complement.
CGATGGCCTGGATCGCCTGGCGTTCGCGCATCAGGCGATCGGGCGAAGGCGGGCCGGCCACGTCGAGCGCTTCGACATCGACATCGAAGCTGCGGTAGTTGGCCTCGACGGTGTGGCGCCGGCAGCAGTCGAGCGCGACATTGCGCACCACCTGGCAGCAATAGCCGATCGGCCGGTCGGCCTTGCGCACGCAAGGGCCGTCGGTGATCTTGAGGTAGGCGTCCTGCACCACATCGTCGGCCAGCTCCGCGGTGCGAACGATCCTTCGCGCCACGCGCAGGAGCTGGGCACGGTTCGCGATGAAGACCTCCGCGAGCGTGGGCTCCGAAAGATGCAGCGCGCTGTCGACCGGCTCTCGCATCATGCGAGGCGGGGCGCGGACCGCCCGGGAGAAGGTCGGGGAGGATGCAGACACATCAACATGAAGGCGGTGCTCCTGAAGTTTTCAATACAAATGAGAATTATTACTACTTGTGGCTACAAAAAAACCCGATGTCCCGACCTCTTCTTGCTCCATATCCATTAGACGTTCGAGCACGCAAAAGCGAGACAGGCGGGCGCCGGAAATCGGCCGGTCCGCTCATCGATGGTGGAGCGCTTGCATGACGGCAGGATGATCGGGCCCACCCTGCATCTAGAATTCCGCCCCTCTCTCCGATCCCGTCCCCATGAACATCGTCGTCAACGAAGAACTCAAAGCCTATATCGATCCATTGACTCCGGAGGAGCACGAAGCGCTGGAACGCAGCATCCTCACCGAAGGCTGCCGCGACGCGCTGGTGCTGTGGGGCGATGTGCTGGTGGACGGCCACAACCGCTACGGCATCTGCCAGAAGCACGGGCTGCCGTTCCAGACGGTGCAGAACACGCGCTTCAAGACCATCGAGGACGTGCACCTGTGGATGATCGACCAGCACCTCGGCCGGCGCAGCATCTCGGACTTCCTGCGCGGCGTGCTGGCGCTCAGAAAGAAGGACATCGTCGACGAGCGCCGTGCGCGTGCGCTGGCCGAGACGGCGCAGCCCGACGACGGCGCGCCCTTCGACGCCGACACGCCCGCTGCCGAATCGCCCGCCGAATCGCCCGCCGAGAGCGCCGCGGCCCTGCCCTCGCCCGCTCCCTTGAGCAGCCGCGAAGCCATCGCGAGGGCCGCGCGCCTGAGCAGCAACCAGGTCGTGATGATCGAGAAGATCCAGAAGCAGGCCGCACCCGAACTGGTGGCGGCCGTGAAGTCTGGCGTGATCTCCATCAACACGGCGGCGGCCGTGGCCAGCCTGCCTGCCGAAGAGCAGGTCTCGGCGGCGAACGCGGGCAAGGACGAACTCAGGCAGGCCGCCAAGCGGGTGCGCGAGGCCAGGCGCAAGCCGCGCGAGGCATCGGCCGAATCGGACACGGCCGACCAGCTCGCAGGGCAGCAGCTCGACGCCGTTCAAATGCTGGAACGGCGCGTGGCCGAACTGACGGCCGAGAACGACGGCTTGCGCAGGCAAGTCGCCGAACTGCGGGCGCAGTTGGCTACAGCCGGATCTCCGTGATCTTCGCGCCCGACAGCGAAACGCCCGCCTCGAGCCCCACGTTGGTCAAGACGAAGCCGACCACCGGCTGGCGCAGCGTGTTGGTGTCGATGCTGCCGTTCGCGCCGATGGTTGCGGCGGCCACGGTGGCATCGGCGCCCGCCGTCCATCCCTTGCTGTTGCGGAACTTGTCGAGCGCGGCCTGCGTGGTGAACACATAGATCACGGCCTTCGACTGCGCGCCGGCCTGGAAGCCGATCGAGCCCGCGGTGGTGCTGTAGTAGGCCTGGGTGCGCCCGTTCACGCGCAGCGCGCCCCGGCCGTATTCGGCACCGATGCCCATGCTGGCGCCGACCACGGCAGGAAACACCAGCACGCCGCTGGACGAGGAGACGACCTCGCGCGAGCCCTTGACCGAGTCGTACAACTTGGACAGTGCGGCGTCGACCTGGGCATCGATCGATGCACGCGATGAAGCGGTGCTGGCATGGTCCTGGGGCCGCGTGGTGGTGCAGCCCACCACTGCGGCGCCGCCCACTGCAACGGCACACGCGAGCGCAAGGTTTCTGAACTGGATGGATCGCATGACGCTCTCCTTTACTGGCTGGAACGATGGAAAGGCCGAGGCGCTTTCTTCTTTCGCGGCCCTCGGCAGCCTGTTCGAACAGCCATGCTAAGACGGCAAAATACCGCTGGAGCCGACTTGGGAAAACGGCCTACGCGAAGTCGAGCCATTGGCGAACGAGGGCCCGACGTGGGGAAACTACCTTGTCGGCATGGCACCTGCAGCCCGGCCACCCGCGGCTGCGGCGGCGCCTGCGCGGCGTGGAAGAATGAAGCTCCTTCTTCCAGCGCCGCCAACGCAGGCGGCCCCGACCCCATGCCCCAGCCCACTGAAGACCGGATCACCGAAGCCGCCATCGTGGAGGCCGCCCACGCGCTGCGCGCGCCGGCCGTTCGAATGCTCGAGCAGCTCGTTGCGCATCCTTCGCTGCTGGGACACGAGCAAGGCGCGCAAGCCTTCATGGCCGAGACCTTCACGAAGCTGGGCCTGCGCGTGCACCAGTTCGAGATCGACGAGCAGAAGATCCGCCAGCATCCGGGCTACTCGCCCTCCATCGTGCCGTACGAAGGGCGCACCAACGTCGTGGGCATTCACCGACCCCGCGGGCGGCAGAAGGGCCGATCGCTGATCTTCAATGGCCACATCGACGTGGTGCCGACCGGCGCCGAGCTGCTCTGGAAGCACCCGCCCTTCCAACCCGTGATCGAGGGAGACCGGCTCTACGGCCGCGGCGCGGCCGACATGAAGGCCGGCGTCGCGGCCTACACGATGGCGTATGCGGCGCTGCAGTCGCTCGGGCTCGAACCGGCATCGCCGGTGTTTTTTCAGTCGGTGGTGGAAGAGGAGTGCACGGGCAACGGCGCACTGGCCTGCCTGGTCGAGGGCTATCGCGCCGACGCGGCCATCATCCCCGAGCCGCTCGGCGGCGTGATGACCTGCCAGATGGGCGTGCTGTGGTTCGCGCTCGAGGTGCTGGGCAAGCCGGTGCATGCTTCGGTGGCCCAGACCGGCGTCGGCGCGATCGACTTCTCGCTGTATCTTTTCTCTGAACTCAAGAAGCTCGAGCAGCGCTGGAACGAGCCCGCCAACCGCTATCGCAGCTACGCGCACCATGCGCATCCGATCAACTTCAACCTCGGAAAGATCCAGGGCGGCGAGTGGGCTTCGTCGGTGCCCTCGGCCTGCCGCAGCGACATTCGCATCGGCTTCTATCCCGACATGAACGTGGCCCGCGCCAAGGCCGAGGTCGAGGCCGTGCTGGCCGCCGCCTACGCTGCGCATCCGGCCCGCGAGAGCCTGCGCTACCGGCTGATCTACGAAGGCTTCCAGGCCGACGGCTTCGACCTCGGCCTGGATTCGCCGATCGTCACCGAGCTCTCGAAGTGCCACCAGGACATCGTCGGGCAGCCGCTCGAACCCACGGCCTTCACGGGCACGACGGACGCGAAGTTCTTCAACATCTATGGGCAGACGCCCGCGGTCTGCTACGGCCCCACGGGCTCCAGCATCCACGGCATCGACGAGTGGGTTTCCATCGACAGCCTGGTGCAGGTGAGCGCCGTGCTGGCGGTGTTCATGGCGCGCTGGTGCGGCGTCGAGCGCGTCGATTGATCGATCGAGACCGAAGAAGAAGCGTCGTGTCACACCCGCGCGGCGAAGCTCGTTTTACGATGCAGCCACGCCGTTCGCGTGGACGGCCCGAACCCGCAAGGAAAGTGAATCAAAAAGGATGCATCCGCTGAATCTCGCGCTCTTCGATGCACTTGCGGCGGGCTTTTCTCCCTCGCCCGCGGTGCTCCAGCTGGCATCGGCCATCGCGCTGGGTTCGTCGTGGGCGTGTGCAGCAGTTCTGGCCTGGGCCGCGTGGCGGCGAGTTGCGCAGCGGCCTTGCGTGCTGGCGGTGCTGGCCGCCGGAGGAGCGGCTTCCCTGGTCTCGCAGGAGATCGCTGCCTCCGTGGGCATGCCCCGTCCCTTCATGATGGGGCTGAGCCCTGCGCACGTTCCCCACGGCCTGCGCGCGGGACTGCCCAGCACGCATGCTTCTGTGATGTTCACCATGGCCTTCGTGCTGCTGCTGCGGCGCCCGATGCGCGACGTCGGGCTCGTCATTCTTGCCGCCGCCCTGGCCACGGGCTGGGCTCGCATCCATGTCGGCATTCATTTTCCGTTCGATGTCGCGGCTGGCGCGCTGCTGGGTGCGGCCATTGCCGCAGCGCTGTTTGCGATGCAGGCGATTGCGCCGAGGCTCGCGCCCCAGGCTGCGGCAACCCTGGCGCGGCCGTTGCGCGCCCTGGCCGACGGCAGGGCCGGGCCATGCCTGGTGATGGTGTTCGTGCTCGTTGCCGCGTGGGTCGGCTCGAATACACCCGGCATGGTCGGGCCGGGCATGCTGGAAGAAGACGGGCCGGTCGAGAAAGGCACGGTGCTCTTGTACCTGGCCGCGGTGCTTTGCCTGCCGATGGTTCGTATGGCCTCTCTCTCGCGCCTGGACCGCACGGCCATCGGCGTCCTGCTTCTTGCCTTTGCAGCGCGCGAGGCCGATTGGCACCTGGCGCATTTCGGCGCCGCCGGACTGCTCGACGCACCCCTTCCGCGGGTGCTTGCTGGTGCGGCCATCCTCACGCTCATTGCCACCGCAGCCGGATGGCTGGCCAGGCGCGCATGGTCGGCCAGCCGCGCGATGCGCTCCTGGCGCCAATGGCGCCCGGAAGCCGCCACCTCGCTGACCTTCGTTGCGGTGATCGGGGCCGCGGTCATCCTCGACCAGTTGCCCGCTTCGCTCGCCGGACAGCAGCCGGACCTGCTCGCCGTGGGTTCTTCTTCCGCGGCCTTTCGCAGCTACCTGATGCACAGCTTCGAGGAAATCCTGGAGCTGGCCCTGCCGGTGCTGGCGCTGCTGGCCATCCTGCAGGCGAGACTGGGCGGAAGCCAGGATCCGGCTCCCGGCGGCATCGAGCGCTCGTACGCATAGCGCGCGTGCGTACAGCCCAAAGAAAAACGGGTTGCACCATTTCTGATGCAACCCGTTCTTTGACTGGCGGAGTGGACGGGACTCGAACCCGCGACCCCCGGCGTGACAGGCCGGTATTCTAACCAACTGAACTACCACTCCTGGTAGACAACGTTCACTCCTTGCGGAGCCAAGTGCTGACGACTTGTGCCTGCTTCACTTGCGCGAAACTGGCGACCCTACGGGGATTCGAACCCCGGTAGCCACCGTGAAAGGGTGGTGTCCTAGGCCTCTAGACGATAGGGTCAAAACCTTAGGAACCGTGCTGCGATCAGCACTTATCTTCTCGACACTTTGATGGTGGAGGTAAACGGGATCGAACCGATGACCTCTTGCATGCCATGCAAGCGCTCTCCCAGCTGAGCTATACCCCCATTTGACTTTCAGGCTTTTCTTTTCAGAATTACCCTGCGTCGCTGTCGAGCCTCAAATTATAGACCGAAAAATCAGGCCCTTTTCAAACGCTCGATAACTTTTTCACGAGAAAAGATGGCGAGCACCGAATCGAGGGATGGCGTCTGCGGTGTTCCCATCAGGAGGACGCGAACCGGCATCGCCAACACAGGCATTTTCACCGAATGCGCGGCCAGGACTTCCTTGATGGCCGCGGCGATCGAAACTTTTTCCCATGCCACGCCCGCGAGCTTCTCGGCGAGCGTTGCGATGACGGGCTTCACTGCATCGGTCACGTGCTGCGCGAGGTCGGCTTCGCTCGGCGCCACGTCCGCGTAGAACGCGGCGGCCCAGTCGGCCAGCGCGACCGTGGTTTCGCAGCGGTCCTTGAAGAGCGCGCAAATGGCGGGCAGCCGATCGTCGGCCTCGATGCCGCGCTTTTTCAGCTGCGCGGCCACGAGCGGTGCAAGCTCCGCGTCGGCCTTGGCCTTGATGTACTGCGCGTTGACCCACGCGAGCTTCGCGGCATCCCATTGCGCGGGGCTCTTCGAAAGGTGCGAGCCGTCGAACCAGCTCACCATCTGCTCGCGCGTGAAGAGCTCGTCGTCGCCATGGCTCCAGCCCAGGCGCGCCAGGTAGTTGAGCATGGCTTCGGGCAGGTAGCCGTTCTCTTCATAGGCGGTGACGCTCACCGCGCCGCGGCGCTTCGAGAGCTTCTGCCCGTCGTCGCCCAGGATCACCGGCACATGGCCGAACGCAGGCAGCGGCGCACCGAGCGCGTGGAAGATGTTGATCTGCCACGGCGTGTTGTTGATGTGCTCGTCGCCGCGGAACACGTGCGTGATGGCCATGTCCCAGTCGTCGACCACCACCGCGAAGTTGTAGGTGGGCACACCGTCGGGACGCAGGATGATGAGGTCGTCGATCTCGCGGTTGTTGATGGTGATCTCGCCCTTGACGAGGTCGTTCCAGCTCACGTCGCCTTCGGGCGGATTGCAAAAGCGCACCACCGGCGGCACGCCTTCGGGCACGGGCGGCAGCGTCTTGCCGGGCTCGGGGCGCCAGCGGCGGTCGTACAGCGTCTTCTCGCCGCGCGCGCGCTGCGCCTCGCGCATTTCATCGAGCTCGGCCGGCGTGCAGTAGCAGTGGTAGGCCGTGCCGGCCGCAAGCATCTGTGCGATGACTTCGCGGTAGCGCTCCAGGCGCTGCATCTGATAAATGGGGCCCTCGTCGTAGTCCAGGCCGAGCCAGTGCATCGAAGCCAGGATCTGGTCGGTCGAGTCCTGCGTGGAGCGGGCCACGTCGGTGTCCTCGATGCGCAGCACGAACTCGCCGCCGTGATGGCGTGCATAGGCCCACGAGTAGAGCGCGGTGCGGGCCGTGCCCAGGTGAAGGAAGCCGGTGGGAGACGGAGCGATGCGGGTGCGAACTTTGCCGGTCATGGATCAATCAGGATTTCAGGGTGCCCAGGCCACGCAGCAGGTCGGCCTTGATGTCGTCGATGTGCTCCAGGCCGACCGCGAGGCGGATGAGCCCCTGGCTGATGCCGGCGGCCTGGCGCTGTGCTTCGGTCAGGCGGCCATGCGAGGTGGTGCCGGGGTGCGTGATGATGGTCTTGGTGTCGCCCAGGTTGGTGGCGATGCTCACCACGCGCGTGCTGTTGATCACGTGGAAGGCATTGGCGCGCGCCACCTCGGGCGTGTCGCCGACCACGTCGAACGACAGCACCGCCCCGCCCTTCCCCGACTGCTGGCGCATGGCCAGTTCGTGCTGGGCATGCGAGGCCAGGCCGGGGTAGTAGACGCGTGCGATGCCGGGCTGCGTTTCGAGCCACTGCGCGACGGCCAATGCATTGGCGCACTGCGCCTGCATGCGGATGCCGAGCGTTTCCAGGCCCTTGAGCACCACCCACGCATTGAACGGCGAGAGCGCCATGCCGGCGGTGCGCACCACCGGGCCGAACACGTCGACGATGAGCTTGGAGGGGCCGCAGATCGCACCAGCCATCACGCGGCCCTGGCCGTCGAGGTACTTGGTGCCCGAATGGATGATGAGGTCGGCCCCCAGTTCGGCCGGGCGCTGCAGCGCGGGCGTGCAGAAGCAGTTGTCGACCGCGAGCAGCGCACCGGCGCCGTGCGCCAGGTCGGCCAGCGCCCGGATGTCGCAGACCTCGGTCAGCGGATTGGTCGGCGTTTCGGCGAACAGCAGCCTGGTGTTGGGCTTCAGGGCCGCGCGCCATTCGGCCACGTCGGTCTGCGAGACGAAGGTGGTCTCGACGCCGAACTTGGCAAACTCCTTGCCGAACAGGTTGAGCGTGGAGCCGAACACCGAGCGCGAGCAGACCACGTGGTCGCCGGCCTTGAGCAGGCCCATGCACATCATGAGGATCGCGCCCATGCCGGTGGAGGCGCCGATGGCGGCTTCCGTGCCTTCGAGCGCGGCCAGGCGCTGCTCGAAGCTGGTGACGGTGGGGTTGGAAGTGCGCGAGTAGGTAAAGCCCTGCTCGGTGCCGGCAAAGCGGCGCGCCGAGGTCTCGGCATCGGGCTGCACGAAGCCGCTGGTCAGGAACAGCGCTTCGGAGTGCTCGCCGTGCTGGCTCGGCGCCAGGCCGGTGCGCAGCGCGAGCGTGTCGCGGTGCAGCCCGGGCGGCAGGGTTCGTTCGTCGGTCACTTCTTCGGCTCTCACTCGCTGTGGTTGGGAAGCGCCAGGCGCGAAGAATCTTCTTCGGTCTCCTCGACGCGCGGACGGTTGCCGTTCATGCGCGAGATGGCTTCGGTGTCGATGTCGCCGGTCACGTACACGCCGTCGAAGCAGGAGGCATCGAAGCCGTCGAGCTTGGGGTTGAGCGAGCCGATGGCGCGCTTCATGGCGTCGACGTCCTGGTAGATCAGCGCGTCGCAGCCGATCAGCTCGCGGATCTGCTCGACGGTGCGGTCGTGCGCGACCAGCTCGTCCTTGGTGGGCATGTCGATGCCGTAGACGTTGGGGTAGCGCACGGGCGGCGCCGCGCTGGCCAGGTAGACCTTGCGCGCACCGGCGTCGCGCGCCATCTGGACGATCTCGCGGCTGGTGGTGCCGCGCACGATGGAGTCGTCGACCAGCAGCACGTTGCGGCCCTTGAACTCGCTGGCAATCACGTTGAGCTTCTGGCGCACCGACTTCTTGCGCACGCCCTGCCCCGGCATGATGAAGGTGCGGCCCACGTAGCGGTTCTTCACGAAGCCTTCGCGGTACGGCACGCCGAGCAGGTGCGCGAGCTGCGTGGCGCTCGGCCGGCTCGATTCGGGGATGGGAATGATCACGTCGATCTGGTTCGGCGGCACCGTGGACACCACGCGCTTGGCCAGCGTTTCGCCCAGGTTGAGCCGCGCCTGGTAGACCGAAATGCCGTCGAGCACCGAGTCGGGCCTTGCCAGGTAGACGAATTCGAAGATGCACGGGTTGAGCGTCGCCCCTTCGGCGCACTGCATCGAGTGCACGTTGCCTTCGAGGTCGATGAACACCGCTTCGCCCGGCTCGATGTTGCGCTCGAACACGTGGCCCGAGCCTTCGAGCGCCACCGATTCGCTCGCCACCATCACGGTGCCGTCGGCACTGCGGCCCATGCACAGCGGACGGATGCCGTAGGGGTCACGGAAGGCCAGCAGGCCGTGGCCGGCGATCAGCGAGACCACGGCGTACGAGCCGCGCAGGCGCTTGTAGACGTTCTTGACAGCGGCAAACACCTCGGCCGGATGCAACGGCACGCCGCGCGAGGAACGCTCGATCTCGTGAGCCAGCACGTTGAGCAGCACTTCGGAGTCGCTCTCGGTGTTGGTGTGGCGATGGTCGGTGGAGAACAGCTCCGAGCGCAGCGCATGCGCGTTGGTCAGGTTGCCGTTGTGCACCAGCACGATGCCGAAGGGCGCGTTCACGTAGAAGGGCTGCGCCTCTTCCTCGCTGTAGGCGTTGCCCGCGGTCGGGTAGCGCACCTGGCCCAGGCCCACGCTGCCCGGCAGCGCCCGCATGTTGCGCGTGCGGAACACGTCGCGCACCATGCCCTTGGCCTTGTGCATGAAGAACTTGCGCTCCAGCAGGGTGACGATGCCGGCCGCATCCTGGCCGCGGTGCTGCAGCAGCAGCAAGGCGTCATAGAGCAGCTGATTGACGGGTGCGTTGCTGACAACGCCGACGATTCCACACATGAACGATTCCTCTCAGGGCAGGTAGCTTGCCAACTTTTCAGGCAGCGCGGGTTTCAGGCCCTGCAATGCCGCATCGAGAACATTGGCGCTGTGCGATTCGTGCCACCAGGCACTGTCGCTCAACGCCAGCAAATGAACAATGACCGCCAGCACGAGCAGGGCAACCACACCCCGCGCCGCCCCGAAGGCCCCACCCAATATCCGGTCCACCGGCCTGAGGCCGACAGCAGCAATCAGCTTTCGCGTCAGCGCCGCCACCAGGCCCACGCCGAACGCCACCCCGACGAACACCAGCACGAAGGCCAGCGGATAGCGCCAGGTGGCCTGCGGGTCGCCGAAGGGCAGCCAGGCCGCCACATCCGACGCCAGCCACTGGGCGGCAATGAATGCAGCCACCCAGCCCACCAGCGAAATCACCTCGAACACCAGGCCGCGCACCAGGCCGAACAGCATCGACACGACGACGAGCGTGACGGCGATCCAGTCGAGCAGGGCCACGGCGGCGGGCGATGGCTACTACAACGTGAGGATGGCAGCCGACAAAGACAAGCCCTTGACCTTCTCGGCGGCCTTGTCCGCCTCGGCACGCGAGCCGAACGGGCCGACACGCACACGCGTGCGCTCGCCATCGGCCGTCTTGGCCACGTGCACATAGGTCTTGAGGCCGGCCTTCTCGAGTTTCTGCCGCACCTCGCGGGCCTTGTCGGCATCGGCAAAGGCGCCGACCTGCACCACGAAGCGGCCGCCGTCTTCGGACGCAGCGGGCTTGGTGCTGGTGTTGGACGGCTTGCCTTCGAGCAAGGCGCGCGCGCGGTTGCCGTCGTCGGCCGAGGCCGGCTTGGGGGCGGCGGGCTTGGGTTCGGGTTTGGCTTCCGGCTTGGCTTCGGGCTTGGGCTTCGGCTCGGGTTTGTGTTCCGGCTTGGGCTCGGGCTTGGGTTCTGGCTTGCGCTCCGGCTTGGCCTCGGCCGCGGGCCGGGTCTCGGCCGCAGGCGTGCTGGCCGCCGGCTTGCCGGGATCGGTTATCTCGGTGCCGTCGGCGCTCTCGGTGATCATGCCGCCGCTGCCCGACGGTGCAGCGGCCACGCGGGCGCCGGGATCGGCCGCGCCGGTCGCCGGTGCGGCGGGTGCCGGCGTGGCGGGCACGGGCAGCGGCTTGACCTTGTTGCGGTCGGGAATCTCGATCGGAATGTCGACCGCGACCGGGCGCGGCTGGGTGTCGAACAGCAGCGGGAATCCGATCACGCCAAGCAGTACCAGGACCGCCGCGCCCACCAGCCGGTGGCGCGCACGGCGCCGCATGGTTTCGACACTTTCCGCGGGGACGGCGGCCGGTGCGCTGCGTCCTTCGTTGCCTTGCTGGCCGCGCGTGCGGAACTTGAAAAACGCCATGAAGTTCGATCCCTGAAGGAGTGCAGCGAGGTGTGTGCCAGATGGTGCGGACGGGCCGGCGATCAGCCGCCGGGCAGCAGGTGTTTGGCTTGCAGCCGCGGAGTGCCATGCTCCAGCACGCCACCCACGGTGAAGAACGATCCGAAGACCACGATTCTATCAGCGGGGTCCGCGCGCTCGATGGCTGCGCGCAGCGCCTCCATCGGGTTCGCATGCACGCTGCCGGACACGTCGGTGCGCGTGTTCTGCGCCTGCCAGCTCGCGAGCAGATCTGCGGCCTTGGCGGCGCGCTGGGTCGGCAGGTCGGTGAAGTACCAGCGGTCGATCATCGGGCCGATGCGCGCGAGGATCGGGGCCAGGTCCTTGTCGGCCATGACGCCGAACACGCCATGCGTGGTGGGGTAGAAACCCATCGCGTCGAGGTTCTCCGCCAGCGCCGCGACCGCGTGGGCGTTGTGCGCCACGTCGAGCACCAGCGTGGGCTCGCCCGGCACGATCTGGAAGCGGCCGGGCAGCTCGACCATCGCGAGCCCCGTGCGCACCGCCTGCGCAGTGATCGGCAGCCGGGGCCGCAGCGCCTCGAGCGCCGCGAGCACGCCGGCGGCATTGAGCAGCTGGTTGGCGCCGCGCAGCGCGGGATAGGCCAGCCCGCTGTAGCGCCGCCCGCGGCCCGACCAGCCCCACTGCTGCTTGTCGCCCGACACATTGAAGTCGTGCCCGAAGCGCCAGAGGTCGGCGCCGATGGCCGCCGCATGGTCGATCACGCTTTGCGGCGGCATCGGATCGCTCACGATGGCCGGCTTGCCCGCGCGCATGATGCCGGCCTTCTCGAAGCCGATGCTTTCGCGGTCGGGCCCGAGATAGTCCATGTGGTCGAGGTCGATGCTGGTGATGACCGCGCAATCGGTGTCGATGATGTTGACCGCATCGAGCCGGCCGCCGAGGCCGACTTCCAGGATGGCCACATCCGGCTTTTCCTCGATCATGCAGCGCAGGATGCCCAGCGTGGTGAATTCGAAGTACGTCAGGGGCATGTCGCCCCGGGCCGTTTCCACCGCCTCGAAGTTTGCTATCAGTTTGGAAGCATCGACCGCTTCGCCCGCCAGCCGCAGCCGCTCCTCGAAGCGCACCAGGTGCGGCGACGTGAACACCGCCGTGCGGTAGCCGGCGTGCGTGAGGATCGATTCGAGCATGGCGCAGGTCGAACCCTTGCCGTTGGTGCCGGCCACGGTGATCACCGGGCAGTCGAAGCGCAGGCCCATCCGGGAGGCCATTTCCTTGGCGCGGTCGAGGCCGAGCTCGATGTTCTTGGGATGGAGTTGCTCGGCGCGCGCGAGCCAGTCGTTAAGGGTTTCCATGGAGCCCGGCATTGTCGCCGACCCGCAAAGCGCCCGGCGCGGCGCGTTTTATCGGCATCATTGGCGTCCATGACAACCCTCTACGGCATTCCGAACTGCGACACCGTCAAGCGCGCCCGCACCTGGCTCGACGACCACGGCGTGGCCTACACCTTCCATGACTTCAAGAAACAGGCCGTGCCCGAGGCCGAGCTCGACCAGTGGCTCAGGAAGCCCGGCTGGGAGGCGCTGGTCAACCGCCGCGGCACCACCTGGCGCAAGCTCGACGAAACCACCCGCAATGCGGTGGTCGACGCCGCTTCGGCGCGCGCCGTGCTGCTGGCCAACCCCAGCCTGATCAAGCGGCCGGTGGTCAACTGGGGCCCGAAAACCGGCGTTACGACGGGGTTCGACGCTGAAGCCTGGGCCACCGTGAACGCCGTGAATGCCGTGTAAATGCCGGAACCCCGCCTCGCCGGCCGGCCTCCAACCTCGATCTGCAGGAGAGAACACCATGAACAAGCACGTTTTTCGCACCCTTGCGGGTCTTTCCGTGGCCGGCCTGCTGGCGACCGGCGCCAGCGTGGTGCAGGCCCAGCAAGTGGTCCAGGCCCGGGTGATTTCGGCCACCCCGATCCGCGAGACGACCGGCAGCGACGTGAGCTACAACGTCACCTACGAATACAACGGCCGCCAGTACACCACCCGCACCAACAGCCGGCCGGGCGCGACCATCCCGGTCGAGGTCGGCGCCTATGGCGTGACGACCTCGCCTGTGGCGCCGCAGCCGCAGTTGCAGCCCTACCCCGTCGAGGCCAACAACACCGGCCAGCAACAGCAGTACCAACAGCAGTACCAGCAGCAGCCGCAATACGCGCAGCCGGGCGGCTCGCCCTGGGACAACGTCGTGCCCGAACCGGGCGTGGTGGTCTCCAATGCGCCGGCGCCGGTCTACGTGCAGCCGGCACCCGTGTATGCGCCGCCCGTCTACGTGCAGCCCGCCTACACCTATCCCTACGCCTATCCCTATGCCTATCCGCCGGTGGGCATTTCGCTCAACCTGGGGTACTCGAGAGGCTGGGGCGGCTACCGCGGGTACGGCTACCGCCACTGGCGCTGAGCCGCCCGATGCGGCGGGCCGGGCTGCCGGTGCCGGCCAAGCCCTAAAATCGAGGACTTTTCCAACCCCAAAGGGGTGCGCCGCCGCGGTGGCGCGTCCTCGACAAGCCGACCGCGCATGCGCCGGCGCCCTCCAATGACGACGACTACCGACACTCTCAACAGCGCCGCAGTGGCGACCAAGGCCAATGTGTATTTCGACGGCAAGTGCGTGAGCCACAGCCTCACGCTGGCCGACGGCACCAGGAAATCGGTCGGCGTGATCCTTCCGTCCACCCTGACCTTCAACACCGGCGCGCCCGAGATCATGGAAGGCACCGCCGGCAGCTGCGAGTACCAGCTGGCGGGAACCACCGAATGGATCGCCTCGGGCCCCGGCCAGAAGTTCAGCGTGCCGGGCAATTCGAGCTTCCAGATCCGGGTCACTGGCGAGCCCTACAGCTACATCTGCCATTTCGGCTGAACCGCGAACCGGACACCCACATGTCGACCATTCTCCAAAACGTTCCCGCCGGCCAGAAGGTCGGCATTGCCTTTTCGGGCGGCCTGGACACCAGCGCGGCACTGCACTGGATGAAGCTGAAGGGCGCGATTCCCTACGCCTACACCGCCAACCTCGGCCAGCCCGACGAGCCCGACTACGACGAGATCCCGCGCAAGGCGATGCTCTACGGCGCCGAGAACGCCCGCCTGATCGACTGCCGCGCGCAGCTCGCCAACGAAGGCATTGCCGCGCTGCAGGCCGGCGCCTTCCACGTCACCACCGCCGGCGTCACCTACTTCAACACCACGCCGCTCGGCCGCGCGGTGACCGGCACCATGCTGGTGTCGGCCATGAAGGAAGACGACGTCCACATCTGGGGCGACGGCAGCACCTACAAGGGCAACGACATCGAGCGCTTCTACCGCTACGGCCTGCTCACCAACCCGAACCTCAAGATCTACAAGCCCTGGCTCGACCAGCTGTTCATCGACGAGCTCGGCGGCCGGGCCGAGATGTCGGCCTTCATGACCAAGGCCGGCTTCGGCTACAAGATGTCGGCCGAGAAGGCCTACAGCACCGACTCCAACATGCTCGGCGCCACGCACGAGGCCAAGGACCTGGAGAACCTCGACAGCGGCATGCAGATCGTGCAGCCGATCATGGGCGTGGCGTTCTGGAAGGACGAGGTCGAGGTCAAGCGCGAGACGGTCAGCGTGCGCTTCGAGGAAGGCCGCCCGGTCGCCCTGAACGGCGTCGAACATGCGAACCTCGTCGAGCTGATCCTGGAAGCCAACCGCATCGGCGGCCGGCACGGCCTGGGCATGAGCGACCAGATCGAGAACCGCATCATCGAGGCCAAGAGCCGCGGCATCTACGAGGCTCCGGGTCTCGCGCTGCTGTTCATCGCCTACGAGCGCCTGGTGACCGGCATCCACAACGAAGACACCATCGAGCAGTACCGCGACCACGGCCGCAAGCTCGGCCGCCTGCTCTACCAGGGCCGCTGGTTCGATCCTCAGGCCATCATGCTGCGCGAGACCGCACAGCGCTGGGTGGCGCGCGCCGTCACCGGCGAAGTGACGATCGAACTGCGCCGCGGCAACGACTATTCGATTCTCAACACCGTCTCGCCCAACCTCACCTACAAGCCCGAGCGGCTGAGCATGGAGAAGGTTGCGGGCGCGTTCACGCCGCTGGACCGCATCGGCCAGCTCACGATGCGCAACCTCGACATCGTCGACACGCGCGAGAAGCTCGCGATCTACACCCGCACCGGGCTGCTGTCGCCGGGCCAGGGCACCGCGGTGCCGCGGCTCTCGAACGACGACGAGACCAAGTAAGCGCCACGCGCTTCCTCCAATGACGAACGGGCCCTCGCGGGCCCGTTTGCTTTGGTGCGTACGCCTGGTGCGCCGCTCCGGCCGGTCAATCGCCGCCGCCGCCCCCGCAGCCGCCGCCACACCCGCCGCCGTCGCCGCCGGACGAATCCCCTCCCCCGCCGCCATCGCCGCCGCCGCTGCTTGATTCGCTGCCGCCGAAGCCGCCGGCATCGCCCGAGCCGCCGCCATCGGACGACGAGTCGCCGAAGCTGGTGCCGCAATGGGCATCGGAGCCGGCATGCCGGTCGACCGCCCTGCAGTCGGGCACGTAGTCGAAGCCGCCCGGGATGCCGAACTTCACGTCCAGCGCGAACAGGAGCGGCAGGCGCGCCGGCGTGCGCGGATCGATGCTTTCCTCCTTGCAGGCCCAGTACCAGCTGCGGCGCAGGCCGTCGTTGCGCTTGGGGTCCTTGCCCAGCACCTCGGCCGGGCTGTGGTGCAGCATGCCGCCGAAGGCCGCCTTGCACCAGTTCTGGTAGCCCTGCGTGTGCAGGATGAACTCGTGCCAGGCCGTGTCGACCACCTTGGACGGCATGGCGACGAACTTGCGGCCGCTGCGCAAATGCGCCATGAAGAACTGGCGCAGCCCGCGCAGCACCAGTTCGGCGTCGCGCTGGCTCAGGCCGGGATGGGCCGCGCGCAGCTTGCCGGCCAGGAAGGGCGGCAGCCGGGCCTCGCGGATGAACTGGCGGCGCAGGCTGGTTTCCATGAAGCCGAGCGCGGCCGCCAGCGCCCAGGCGGCCAGGATCAACGGCACCAGCGCCAGCCGGCCGTGGCGCAAGGCGAAGAACACGGTAACGAAGGCGCCCGCCACCACCGCCCGCCGGGTCCAGATCAAGGCGGCAATGCGCCGCCGGTAGTTCAGGTGCAGGAAGTCGAGGTCCATGCCGTCAGACGACCACCGGCTCCGGCTCCAGCCGGATGCCGAAGCGCTCGTACACGCTGGTCTGGATGGCCTTGGCCAGGGTCATGACCTCGCCGCCCGTGACCGGGTTCTCGAGGCCGCCGCGGTTCACCAGCACCAGCGCCTGCCTTTCGTAGACGCCGGCATTGCCGACCGACTTGCCCTTCCAGCCGCAGGCATCGATGAGCCAGCCGGCCGCGAGCTTGATGCTGCCGTCGTCCATCGGGTAGTGCACGATCTTGGGGTCGCGCGCAATGATGTCGGCGCACTGCTCGGGCGTGACCGTGGGGTTCTTGAAGAAGCTGCCGGCGTTGCCGAGCACGCGCCAGTCGGGCAGCTTGGCGCGGCGGATGGCGCAGACCCAGTCGAACACGTCGGTGGCGCTGGGCGTGAAGTTGCCGGTTTCTTCCATCTTGCGCTCGAGGTCGAGGTAGCCCACCACGGCTTTCCAGGGCTTGGGCAGGCGAAAGCGCACGCGGGTGATCAGCGCCCGGCCCGACAGGCCGAAGTCGTTGGGGCCGCTGCGCACATGCTTGAACACCGAGTCGCGGTAGCCGAAGGCGCACTGCGCGGCGTCGAGCGTGAAACCGCGCCCGGTGTCCAGGTCGATGGCATCGAGCGAATCGAAGCGGTCCTGCAGCTCGACGCCGTAGGCGCCGATGTTCTGCACCGGCGCGCCGCCCACGGTGCCCGGAATGAGCGCCAGGTTCTCCAGCCCCGGATAGCCGTGCTCGAGCATCCATTGCACCGCGTCATGCCAGATTTCGCCCGCGCCGGCCTCCACGATCCAGGCGCGCGGGGTTTCCTCGACCAGCCGCAGCCCCTTGATCTCGACCTTCAGCACCAGCGGCTTGACGTCGCCGGTGAGCACGATGTTGCTGCCGCCGCCCAGCACGAAGCGCGGCGCATCGCGCCAGCGGGGGTCGGCCCGCAGCTCGGCCACATCCGCCTCGCTGGCGATGCGCACGAGGTTCTGCGCGCGCGCGACGATGCCAAAGCTGTTGTACGGCTGCAGCGGGACGTTGTTCTCCACGATCATGGGAGAATTGTCGCATCCAGCACCCCGTGAATTCAGGAGAGCCCATGCCGTCTTTCGATACCGTCTGCGAGCCCAATCTGCCCGAAGTGAAGAATGCGGTCGAAAACACCGCCAAGGAAATCGCAACGCGCTTCGATTTCAAGGGCACGGCCGCCGCCGTCGAGCTCAAGGACAAGGAAATCACCATGATCGGCGACGCCGAGTTCCAGCTCGTGCAGGTCGAGGACATCCTGCGCGCCAAGCTCACCAAGCGCAGCGTCGACGTGCGCTTCCTCGACAAGGGCGACGTTCAGAAGATCGGCGGCGACAAGGTCAAGCAGGTCATCAAGGTGAAGAGCGGCATCGAATCCGAGCAGGCCAAGAAGATCACCCGCATCATCAAGGACAGCAAGCTCAAGGTGCAGGCGGCCATCCAGGGCGACGCGGTGCGCATCACCGGCGCCAAGCGCGACGACCTGCAGGCGGCCATGGCACTCATCAAGAAAGACGTGCCCGACATGCCGCTGTCTTTCAACAACTTCCGCGACTGAGCCGCAAATGAAGGCCCTCGTCGTCGCAGCGCAGCTGCTGGCTGCCGCTGCCGGGGCGCATGCGGCCGGCTCCGTGATGCTGACCGGCACCATCGGCAGCCGCGCGATCCTGATCGTGAACGGCGCGCCGCCCAAGACGGTGGCGGTCGGCGAGACCTTCCAGGGCGTGAAGCTGGTGTCGCTGCAGGCCGAGCAGGCGGTGGTCGAACTCGATGGCAAGCGCGTCAATCTGCGCATGGACACGCCGGTCAGCATCGGCGGCGGGGGAGGCACCGGTGGCGGCAGCCGCATCGTGCTGCCAGCCGACAGCCGCGGCCATTTCATGACGCAGGGCGCCATCAACGGCCGCCCCGTCACCTTCATGCTCGACACGGGCGCCACGTCGATCGCGCTGTCGGCCGACGATGCCCAGCGGATCGGCCTGGACTACAGCAAGGGGCAGCGCATCCAGATGAGCACCGCCAACGGCGTGTCCAGCGGCTACAAGCTGCGGCTGCAATCGGTGCGCGTGGGCGACGTGGAGGTGTACGACATCGACGCCATCGTCTCGCCGCAGCCCATGCCCTTCGTGCTGCTGGGCAACAGCTTCATCAACCGTTTCTCGATGCGCCGCGACGCGGACCAGATGGTCCTCGAAAAACGCTATTGACCGCCCGCGTCAGGCCTGGGCGGCCGTGACGACGATCTCGATCTTGTAGGCTGCATTGGCCATCTTGGCCTGCACCGTTGCGCGCGGCGGGGTGTTGCCGGCGGGAATCCAGGCATCCCACACCTCGTTCATGGCCGCGATGTCGGTGATGTCGGCCAGGAAGATCTGCGTCATGAGGATGCGCGACTTGTCGCTGCCGGCCTCGGCGAGCAGGCGGTCGACCATGGCCAGCACCTGGGTGGTCTGGCCGCGGATGTCCTGCGTGGTGTCGTCGGGCACCTGGCCCGCGAGGTAGATGGTGCCGTTGTGCACGGCTGTTTCGGACAGGCGCGGGCCGACGTGGAAGCGTGTGATGGATGCCATGGTGTTTATCAAGCCTTTTTCTTCGAGCCGAGTTTCGACTCCGTGCCGGCCGCGAGCCGGCGGATGTTCTCGCGGTGCCGCCAGACCAGCAGCAGACTCATGATGATGATCGCAATCAGCACCGTGCGGTCGAGCGGCCACGCAATATTGCCGCCCAGCAGGTAATAGGCCGGCGCAAAGAAGGCCGCCACCAGCGACGACAGCGACGAATAGCGGAAGAACACCGCGATGATCAGCCAGGTGGCGCCGGTCGCGAGCCCCAGCCAGGGCGCGATGCCCACCAGCACGCCGGCCGCCGTGGCCACGCCCTTGCCGCCCTGGAAGCCGAAGAACACGGGGTAGAGGTGGCCCAGGAAGGCCGCCAGGCCGGCCAGCGCGGCCACGCCTTCGCCCAGGCCCCACTGGGCGCCGAAATGGCGGATCAGGAACACCGGCAGCCAGCCCTTGAGCGCATCGAGCAGCAGCGTGGCCAGCGCCGCGCCCTTGTTGCCCGAGCGCAGCACGTTGGTGGCACCGGGGTTGCCGCTGCCGTAGCTGCGCGGATCGGCCATGCCGAGCGCCTTGCTCACGATGACCGCAAAGGACAGCGAGCCGATCAGGTACGAAGCCACGATGGCGATGAAAGACGGCAGATGAAAGCTCAAGGCGGCGCTCCGCGGGGAGGAATGGTTGTTCTTGTTCGGCGACGCCGGCTATTCTGCCAGCGCGCACTGCACCGGCGTGGCGCCGAGCAGGGCGACGCACACCTGCGGGTCGATGCCCACGAGGTAGCCGCGCCGCCCGCCGTTGATCGCGATCCTCGGCAGTTCGAGGATGGTCGATTCGATGTACACCGGCATTGCGCGCCGCGTGCCGAAGGGCGAGGTGCCGCCCACCATGTAGCCGCTGTGGCGCTGCGCGACCTCGGGCTTGCAGGGCTCGACCGACTTGGCGCCGATCTGCCGCGCGAGGTTCTTGGTCGACACCGTGCGGTTGCCGTGCATCAGCACGATCAGCGGCCTGGCGTCCTGGTCCTGCATCACCAGCGTCTTCACCACCGTGAAGGGATCGAAGCCCAGCACGGCCGCGCTGTGCTGCGCGCCGCCGTGCTCCAGGTATTCGTACGGATGCTCGGTGAAGGCGACCTTGTTCGCTCGCAGCAGCTGCGTCGCGGGGGTTTCGGAAACGTGGGCGCTTTTATTTTTGCTCACGCCGCCGGGTCCCGGATCTCCCACCGGATCCTGTCGATCTCGGCCAGCACCTCGGGCGAGAGCGCGGTGCCGTAGGCATCGATGTCTTCGTCCAGCTGCGCCACCGTCGTCACGCCGATGATGGTGCTTGCCACCTGCCACTTGGTGTAGCAGAAGGCCAGCGCAAGCTGCGTGGGCGTGAGGCCGTTGTCGCGCGCGAGCTGGTTGTACAGGCGCGCGGCCTTCAGCGCCTCGGGGCGGCCCCAGCGCAGCTTGCGCACCGATTCGTAGCGTGTGATGCGCGCGTCCTGGGGCGCATCCGGCCCGGTGATGCCGCTCTGGTCGTACTTGCCGGTGAGCAGGCCGTAGGCCAGCGGCGAATAGGCCAGCAGCGACACGCCCAGCCGGTGCATCGTCTCGTCCAGCCCGTTCTCGACGCCGCGGCTCGCCAGGTTGTAGACGTTCTGCACCGTGGCCACGCGCGGCAGCCCGTGCTGCTCGGCCAGCCGCACGAACTCGTGCACGCCGTAGGGCGTTTCGTTCGACAGGCCAATCGCGCGCACCTTGCCGGCCTTCACCAGTCCGCCGAGGGCTTCGAGCTGCTCCAGGATCGGGGTCTGCGAGACCTCCTTGGCCGGGTCGTAGTAGATGTTGCCGAAGGCCGGCACATGGCGCTCGGGCCAGTGGATCTGGTACAGGTCGATGACGTCGGTCTTCAGGCGCTTCAGGCTCGCGTTGCACGAGGCCACGATGTCGGCCGCCGTCATGCCCACGCCTTCGCGCACCCACGGCGTGTTGCGCAGCGGGCCGGCCACCTTGGTGGCGAGCACGAGCTTCTGCCGTGCACCGGGGTTGGCCGCAAACCAGTTGCCGATGATGGTTTCGGTGACGCTGTAGGTTTCCTGGCGCGTGGGCACCGAGTACATCTCGGCCGTGTCGATGAAGTCGACACCGCGCTCGAGCGAGCGGCTCAGGATGGCGTGGGAGGTGGGCTCGTCCACCTGTTCGCCGAAGGTCATGGTGCCCAGGCAGATGGGGGTGACGTGCAGGTCGCTCTGGCCGAGTTGGATTTTTTTCATGCGCGGGATGCTACCGCCCTCCTCCGCGGCGCGCTCGCGGCGCAGCCAAAACCCGGACGCGTGCTGTCCTGTGCCGGACTGCGGCCCGCCGCCCGGCTCCGTATCATCGGCGCCCATGTACCAAGCCCTCCGCCCCTCGCGCAGCGAATTCGTGCCCGTGCGCAATCTCCGCTACCACGTGCGCCTCTGGGGCGAGGCCTCGCCCCACAAGCCGCCATTGGTGCTGCTGCACGGCTGGATGGACGTGGCGGCCTCCTGGCAGTTCGTGGTCGATGCGCTGGCCGAAGAACGCTTCATCGTCGCGCCCGACTGGCGCGGCTTCGGCCTCACCGACGGCGGCGGTGTCGACAACTACTGGCTGCCCGACTACCTCGCCGATCTCGAATGGCTGCTCGACCACTACGCGGGCGAAGGCGATGCGGCGCGGCCGGTCGACCTGGTCGGCCACAGCATGGGCGGCAATGTCGCCATGCACTACGCGGGCACCCGGCCCGCGCGCATCCGCCGCCTCGTCAACCTCGAAGGCTTTGGCATGCCGGCGCGCAAGCCCGAGGAAGCGCCCGCGCGCTACGGCCAATGGATCGACGAGCTCAAGCGCCTGCACCGCGGCGAGATGGCGCTGGCGGGCTACTCGGGTGTGGACGGCGTGGCGCGGCGGCTCATGAAGACCAACCCGCGCCTCACGCCCGACAAGGCCGGCTGGCTCGCGAGCCATTGGTCCGCGCTCCAGCTGCAGCCCGACGGCAGCGAGCGCTGGCAGATCCTTGGCGACGCCGCGCACAAGATCATCAACGCGAACATCTTCCGGGTCGACGAAACGCTGGCGCTCTATGCGCGGATCTCGGCGCCCGCGCTGATGATCGAGGCCGCCGACGACAGCCTGCACGGCTGGTGGAAGAACCGCTACACGCTCGAAGAATTCCACGAGCGGCTGAAGTCCGTGCCGTCGGTGCGCATCGAGCAGCTGGCCGACGCGGGCCACATGCTGCACCACGACCAGCCGCAGCGCGTGGCGGGATTGATCGAGCAGTTCCTGGCCGGCTGAGGCGGCCGGCGCTTCAGGCCGCGGCGCGCCGCAGCGCCGCGCGCGCCAAGAGCCGCGTGGAGTCGAGCGTGGGCAGCGGCGAATTCACGTCGTTCATGATGAGCGGAATCTCGGTGCAGCCGAGCACCACCGCATCGCAGCCGTCTTCGTCCTTCATGCGCTGGATCACGCGCCGGAACGCCAGCACCGCGTCGGGCGTGAACACACCGCGCACCAGCTCGTCCATGATGATGCGGTTGATCTCCTCGCGCTCCAGGGCCGTGGGCCGGACGTATTCGAGCCCCCGGGCAGAGAGCTTCTCGGGATAGACCTCGCTGTCGACCAGCCAGCGCGTGCCGGTGATGGCCAGGCGCCGGAAGCCGCGCTGCGCGGCCTCGTCGGCCACGCACTCGGCAATGTGCAGCCACGGCAGCGGCGAACGCGCCTCGATGAAGGGCAGCGCCTGGTGGATCGTGTTGTCGGGGCAGACCAGGAAGTCGGCACCGATCTTCGCGAGCTTGCTCGCCGAGGCCAGCATCACCTCGCCCACGCCGTGCCAGTCGCCGCGGTAGATGTGCGCCATGTAGTCCGAAAGCGAGGGCGTGTGCATGGCCACTTCAGGATGCGCATGCGGGCCGAGCAAATTGGCCCCTTCCACGCAGATGGTCTGGTAGCAGAGCGCCGCGCCTTCGGCGGAGCACCCGACGATTCCGATGTGCTGGGTCATTCGCACATCCTACAGGCGGCGGCGCCGAAGCCGCAACGCGGCATGAGGCCCGGCCCGCGCTGGCCTGCTACTTGCAAAGAAGCGCACATGCCAGACGCAAAAGGCACAACGATGAAGCACCCCTGGCCCCATGCGGGTTCACCGGTGAACGAGCGCTTCAAACATAAGTTCGCAATCACTGCTTCGGCCGCCACGCAGTGGGCGATGCTGGTGCAGGAGGTGCTGTCTTGAGCAAGGGAGTTTTTCGCATGCCCCGAGTCGTACGCGCACACACGCCGCTGGGCGAAGACCAGCTCATGTTCCGTTCGATGCACGGAACCGAGGGGCTGTCGCAGCTGTTCGAGTTCGAGGTCGAACTGCTGAGTCCCAGCATGTCGATCGACATGAAGGCCGTGCTGGGCAAGCCGCTGGCGCTGGAGATACAGACTGCGGGCGCGCCGCGCTTCCTGAACGGGCAGATCGTCCGCTTCACGATGATCGGCAAGGAGGACGGCGCCTCGCGCTACGTGGTCTACCGCGCCACGGTGCGGCCATGGCTCTGGTATCTCACGCGCACCAGCGACTGCAAGATATTCCAGAACAAGTCGGTGGTCGACATCCTCGAAGAGGTGTTTGCGGACTACGGCTTTGCCTTCGAGAAGAAGCTCAGCGCGAGCTACAGGCAGTGGGAGTACTGCGTCCAGTACCAGGAAACGGACTTCGCCTTCGTGAGCCGCCTCATGGAGCACGAAGGCATCTACTACTACTTCACGCACGAGAAGGGCCAGCACACGCTGGTGCTGGCCGACGACATCGGCGCGCACGAGACCCTGCCCGGCTACGCGAAGATCGGCTACCTGGCCGCCGACCGCGGCGCCGACCCGCGGCAGGAAGTGATCGACCAGTGGCAGGTCACCGAGGAGATCCGCCCCGGCAGCTACGTGGTGGACGACTTCGACTTCAAGAAGCCCCGCGCCGACCTGATGAACATGCGCAGCCAGCCGCGCGGCAACGAGCACGGCCAGTACGAGATGTACGAATGGCTCGGCGGCTTCAGCGAGGCGGAACAGGGCGAGCACTACTCGCGCATCCGCCTGGAGGAAGCGCAGGCGCAGGCCGAGCGCGACATCGGCCACACCAACGTGCGCGGCATGGCGCCCGGCTACCGCTTCACCATGCAGAACTGCCCGCGGCAGGAAGACAACCGCGAATACCTCGTGGTGTCGGTGTCGTATGCGCTGCGCGAGGGCGGCTACGCCAGCGGCGGCGCCGAAGGCCACTACAGCTTCGACTTTGCCGTGCAGCCCAGCGCCTATGTCTTTCGCGCGCCGCGCGTCACGCCGCTGCCGCGCACCAACGGGCCGCAGACGGCCACCGTGGTCGGCAAGGCGGGCCAGGAATTCTGGGTCGACCAGTACGGCCGCGTGAAGGTGCAGTTCCGCTGGGACCGCTACGGCAAGAGCGACGAGAACAGCTCCTGCTGGGTGCGTGTCTCCAGCGCATGGGCCGGCTCCAACTACGGCGCCGTCAACCATCCGCGCAAGGGACAGGAGGTGGTGGTCGACTTCATCGGCGGCCATCCCGACCGGCCCATCATCATCGGCCGGGTCTACAACGCCGACCAGATGCCCCCGCTCGAACTGCCGGCGCAGGTGACCGTGAGCGGTTTCGTGAGCCGCAGCCAAGACGGCTCGCCGGCCAACGCGAACGAATTCATCCTGGACGACGCGCCGGGCTGCGAGCTGGTGCGCATCCACGCCGAGAAGGACTTCGAGATCGATGTCGAGAACGACCTGCGGATCCACGTCGAGAACGACGAGACAGAAACCGTCGACGGCCACCGCATCACCCACATCCTGAAGACCGACACGCTCACCGTCGACCAGACCCGCGACACCCTCGTCAAGCAGAAGGACACTGCCGAATACCGCAACGGCTCGAAGCTCACCGTCTCGGGCGCGCTCACCGAGCACTTCTTCGACAACCGCATCGAGACCACCACCAAGCTCGGCTCCAAGGAGACGGTGCTCAGCGGCCTGTCGGAGGTCACGGTCAACGGCGGCCTGCGCCACGAGACCTTCGACAAGGGGCTGCTGGTCGACGTGAAGCTCGGCATGGACGAGGAGATCCACACCGGCAACTCCATACTGAAGACGCTCGACGGCAACCGGCAGGAAAGCTACCAGACCGGTTGGCAGCGAACCATCGTGAGCGGCGGCGGCAAGGACAACATCAAGGACGGCCTCACCGAAACCATCGAGACAGGCGACCACCACTCGACCGTCTCGGCCGGCAACTACAACGGCAAGGCCCAGAAGGTGACCATCGAGGCCACGGCGGGCGACGTCGAGATCAAGGCCAGCGGCGACTTCACCTTCGAGGGCAACCACGTCAAGCGCGTGAACCGCGTGCTGCTGTGGGACTGGTCGCCGACGGCGGTGACGGCCACCGGCCTGTCGAGCGCGACCTACGGCGTGAACAACAGCAACGCCGGCTTCACGTTCACGACCAACATCAAGAAGATGGATGCCACCGCGCAGATCATGAACATGTACGCACACCAGGCCAACTTCGGCGCGGTGAGCTTCTCGAACGTGGTGGCCTCGGAGCACACCGGCGGCTTCTGGGGCGCGCTCAAGGGCTTCGTGCTCTTCGGCTGAACGCCTTGGCCGGATGCCGAATGTCCCCTTCTCGATCTGGTGGGTGCTGGCACCGCTGCTTGCGTGGCTGGGGTTCACTCTTTGCGTCACGCTCGTGCGCGAGCGCCGCAAGCACGCCGAGAGCCTGTCGCGCACGCGAAGGGCGCTTCGCATCCTCGCGCGCGGCACGCCTGCCATGGCGCAGGTGATTGCCTTTTCCGACACCGGCCAGCGCCGCTCGGGCGAAGGCACGACTTGGGCGATCGCGCAGCTGCGCCTTCGCGTGCAGGCCGCCGAGACCGGCGAGACCTTCGAGGTCGACCAGACCACCGCCATTCCCCTCGCCGAACTGCCCGGCCACGCGGCCGGCCGGACCATCGCGGTGCGCTTCGATCCGGCGAGCCGCGAGGTCGCCGTCGAGCGCAGCGGTACCTCGGCCGCCCACTACGGCGCCGACAGCTCCCGGCTTCGTGCACCTTCGGAGGTTCCCGGCCGATGAAAACCGTCAAGCCGCTGCGCCTGGGCATCCTCACCCGGCCATACCGCTGGCAGGGCGTCGACCAGCTCGGCGTGGCCGTCACGGCCTTCGCCAGCCTCGAGGCGGAACCGAAGCTCATGGCCGACCAGGAGCTGTGGCAGGTCGTCGGCGAAGAGATCGGCGGCCTGGGCGTGTTCGATGCGGGCGTGCCCAAGTGCATGCCGGAGGTGCTCGCGAGCGGCCATGGCTACACCCACCACCAACAAGACAAGACCGCCTGCGCCGTGCGCCTGCGCGTCGCCGATCTCGAGAAGTCCCTGCACGTGTCGGGCGAGCGCTACTGGCTCGACGGCCGCCTGACCGCACCGCAGCCCTTCGAGGCCATGCCGCTGGACTGGGCGCACGCCTACGGCGGGCCGGGCGTGCCGGAGAACCCGGCAGGCATCGGCGCGTTCGACGAGTTCATCAACGGCGTCCGCACGCGACGCGCACCCAACGTGGAGGCCGTTCATGCTCGCGTGCGCTCGCGCGGGCAGGCGGTGGCGCCCGCGAGCTTCGGCGCCGTGCCCATCGACAGCCCGCAGCGCATGGCCCTGATGGGCAGCAAGTTCGGGCAGCACTGGCTGGAGCACCACTTCCCGGGGTTCGCGCAAGACATGGACTGGCGCTTCTTCAACGCCGCGCCCGAAGACCAGCGCTGGCCCGCGCGCCAGGAGCTCCCGCCCGGCGCGCCCTACGAAATTCTCAACATGCACCCGGAAAAGCCGGTGCTGAGCGGCCGCCTGCCCGACTGGCGCGCGCGCTGCTTCGCAAGCTTCGACAAGGAAGGCCGCGGCCTGCACGAGATCGGCCTGCGCCTGACCACGGCCTGGTTCTTCCCGCACCGCGAGCGCGTGGCGCTGATCTGGCACGGCGTGCTGCCGGTGCGCGAGGACGACGCGGCAGACGTGCGGCACATCATGCCGGCACTCGAGCTGCCGCAGGAGCCGCGCGAGCTCGCGCATTACCAATCCGTGCTGCTGCAGCGCCTGGACACCGCGCGCGGCGGCCTGCTCGCCTTTCGCGACAGCGACCTCGCACCCAAGGCGGTCCTCGGGCGCTGGGGCATCCTCGACGCGCCCGACCCGATGGCGCGGCCGCTGCTGCGCAACCTGCGTGCCGGCCAGCAGCGCGACCACGAAAGCCGCCGCGCCGAACTCATCGCGCTGGGCGTCGATCCCGACAAGTACCTGCCCGCGCCCCAGCCCCCGGCCGCGCCGCTGGAATTCGACGACGTGCCCGAGTACTTCGAGCGCTTGCAAGGGGAAATGATGGAAGCCCGAAAAAACCTGCAAGCCCAGGGCGAACAGATGCGCCGCAGGCAGGAGGAAGAAATCGACCCCGCGCTGCTGCAGAAAAGCCGCGAGCAGCCGCAGCGCTTCGATCCCGACGCGCTGATACGGCAGCTCGAACAGCTTGCCGCCGCGCCACCCGCCGGGAACCCCGAAAGCCCCCCGCCCACGCTCATCTCCCTGGGCACCAAGGATCGGATGACCGCGCAGATCAGGCAGGGCTACCTCCACGGCGCCCACCTGTCCGACGCCGCGCCGCCCATGCCCTCGTTCCGCGCCGCGAAGATCCGGCGGCGGCTGGCCGAGGCCGCGCCCGGGGCGCGCAATTTCTCGGGCATGCGGCTCGTCGGGGCCGATCTCTCGGGCATGGACCTGCGCGGGGCCGACTTCTCCGGCGCCGCGCTCGAAGACGCCAACCTCGACAACGCGCAACTGTCGGACGCCAACTTCAGCGGCGCGGTGCTGGCACGGGCCCGGCTCTCGCGCACCTCGCTGGCCAGTGCGACCTTCCGCAACGCCAACCTCGGCGGCGCGCACTGCGAGTTCGCCGATTTCTCCGGCGCCGACCTGAGCAGCGCCAACTGCGAGAAGACGCGCTTCGCGTCCTGCAGCATGGCCAACACCGTGCTCGACCAGACGCGCTTCACCGAAAGCGAGATGAGCCATTGCGACTTTCGCGGCTCCGACTGGCACCAGGTCTTCCTGACGAAGCTGCGCATGAGCGGCATGGCCTTCGACGGCGCCTCCTTCCAGCAGGTGGTATGGCTCGAATGCGCGCTGGAGGATGTGCGCTTCACCAATGCGTCCCTGGTGCGCTGCAGCTTCGTCACGAGCGACTGCAGCCGGTCGGTCGACTTCTCCGACGCCCGGCTCGATGCCTGCAGCTTCGCGCACGGCAGCACGCTGGCCGGCGCGGTATTGCGCCGCGCCGCGCTCAAGCAATGCGGCCTGCGCACGACGTCGCTGCAACAGGCGGACCTGCGCGAAGCGCGCCTGGACAACTGCGATTTTTCGGAATGCGCGCTGCAGGGCGCCAAGCTCGAGCGGCTCGTCGCGGGCGAGAGCCTCTTCGTGCGCGCCGACCTCACCGGCGCCAGCTTGCGCGGCGCCAACCTCATCGACGCCAACTTCTCGAAGGCCGTCTTCGCGCAGGCCGACCTGAGCGGCGCCAACCTGTTTCGCACCGACGTGTCGCAAAGCCTGATCGACGGCAGCACCCACCTGCTCGGCGCCTACACACGGCATGCCAAGACCTGGCCCGCACGGCGCGCCGCAGCGCCCGAATGACCCGCGATGAACTCGTCGACAGGATCCGCCATGGCACCCAGGTCGGCAACGCCGATTGCAGGGGATGGGACTTGAGCGGCCTCGACCTCTCGGGCGCGATGATGGACGACGTCGATTTCAGCGGCGCGAACCTCGCCCGGGCCAACCTCGAAGGCAGCTCGCTGTCGCACTGCCAGCTCTCGGGATGCGACTTTTCCTTCGCCCGGTTGAAGGAGGCGCAGTTCTTTCGCAGCCGCTTGGAGACGGCACGGTTCGATGCCGCCACGCTGGAAGGCGCCTCCTTCGTCGAGTGCCACGCGGCGCGGGCGAGCTTCGCGCAGGCCAGGCTCGATCTCACCAAGTTCTTTCGCTGCGAGCTCACGGAAAGCCGCCTGCAGTCGCGGCAGTTCGAGCGCGCGAGCTTCATGGAATCGCAGCTCGACCGGGCCGATTTCACCGGCGCGGCGCTGGGCCATGTGACCTTCTACCGCCTCGACCTGAAGACGGCGATTTTCCAGGGTGCATCCGGCCTCAACGCAATGTTCCTGGAGTGCGACCTGAGCGGCCAGCGCTTCGCGGACCTCTCGCTGTGCATGTGCCAGTTCACGGACAGCCGCCTGGACGATGCCGACTTCAGCGGCGCCACGCTCACCCAAGCCAACTTCAAGGGCACCACGCTGAAGCGCGCGAGCTTCTCGAACGCGGACGCATGCCAGGCGCTGTTCCCTGAAGCCGACCTCAGCGATGCGAACTGCAGCGGCGGGCGCTTCGACCAGTCGATCTGGGCCCGGGCCCTGCTGGAACGCGCCGACTTCTCGCAAGCCCGCTTGCCGCTCGGCGTGTTTCACCACGCGCGCTGCGCCGGCGCGAACTTCCGCAACGCCGACATGCAGGACGCCGATCTTTCATATGCCGACCTGACCGGTGCCGACCTGGGCGGTGCGCACTTCCTTCGCACGCGCCTGCACCGCGCCCAGCAGCAGGGCGCGCGGTTTTCCAGCCGCAACGGGATCATCGACAACGAGCCCGAACTCTTCAAGGCACAGGCCTGGTCCGACTCGCACTGAGCCCCGCAACCGCCCGCCCGCTTTCCAGACGTCCACACCCACATCAAGAAGGGAATCCGCCATGAATGTCATTCCACTGCGCCCCGCCCTTGCGGCAGCCACCGCGCCGGTTCATCTCGTGGGCCGGCTGGCGGCCGCACTGCCCGATGCCCACTTCGATGTCGAAGACGAGGGCGGCGGGACCTGGCGCTGCCGCCGAGCCGCCAGTTGCCTGCTGCGGCCCGAGGTGGGCGACACCGTGCTGCTGTCCGGACCGGACGGAGCCCGGGTGTACCTGATCGCCGTGCTCGAACAGGCCGACGACGCGGTCAGCCGCATCGACACATCAGGCGCCCTCTCGATCGAAAGCCCCGGCGACGTACGGCTGCGCAGCGGCGGCGAGCTCCAGATGCACGCCGCGCAATGGAAGCTCCAGGCCGCGAGCGGACAGTGCCGCGTCGACGACCTGCACTTCACCGGCCAGGCCCTCGACGCCACGGTGGGGCGGCTGCGGCTGGTCGGGCGCGTCCTCGAATCGGTGGCCGATCGCATCGTGCAGATGGCGCGCAATGCGCTGCGCGTGGTGGACGAGACCGAGCAGGTCCGCGTGGGCCATCTCGACTGCGAAGCCGGCGGCACGGCGCGCCTGCATGCCCGGCACACGGTGGTCACGGCCAGCGAGCTCGTGAAGGTCGATGCCGCGCAGATCCACATGGGCTGACCCGGCCCGCAGCAAAAGGAGCACCGCAATGTTTGCCAACTGCCAGCTGATGGGAATGGACCTCGCCTTTCCCGACGTCTGCAAGACCCCACCCGCCGCGATGGCGCCCATTCCCTACCCCAACATGGCGTTCGGCCCCACGGCCGTGCCCAACGCGTGGAACATCCTCTTCATGTGCATGCCCGCGCACAACATGGCAACCACCACGCCGATCACGCTGGGCGATACCACCGGGGCGGGCGGCGGCATCGTCTCGCAGACCTTCATGAGCCAGTCGCGGCACGTGACGGGCGCGTTCACCGTGCTCATCAAGGGGACGCCGGCCACGCGCATGACCAGCCTGAGCACGCAGAACCGCAGCAACATGGTGGGCATGCGCATCGTGCCGAGCCAGTGCAAGGTGATGATTCTTTCGCCCTGAGAGCCATTGCGCTGCGCACGAACTGCGAGACAAAATGAACCATGCATGACACCGCCTACGAACATGGCCGCCGCTTCTTCGCGTTGTACTGGCAGCCGCATTTCAGGGATGTGGTCGAGCTCGGCAGCCAGGACGTCAACGGCTCACTGAGGGACCATGCCCCCGCCACGGCGAGCTATCTCGGTCTCGACGCCGCGCCTGGCCGGGGCGTGGACAAGGTGGTCACGCCGGGCGACCCCCTGCCGCTGCCCGACGCCTGCGCCGACGTGGTCGTCACGAGTTCGGCCCTCGAGCATGACCCCTGCTTCTGGGAAACTTTTCTGGAGCTCGTGCGTCTGCTGCGGCCCGGCGGTCTGCTCTATGTCAATGCGCCAAGCAACCATGCGTTTCACCGGTATCCGGTCGATTGCTGGCGCTTCTATCCCGATGCCGGTGTGGCGCTGGTCGAATGGGGCCGGCGCCGGGGCGTCGAAGTCGAACTGGTCGAGTCCTTCGTCGCCCGCCCCGCGGCGTCCGGCTGGGCCGATTTCGTCGCGGTCTTTCGCAGGCCCGGACCGCCCCTCGTGCGCCTGGGACGGCTGGCGGACTTCGGCGAAACCCAGAACGGATACGACGCCGAGTCCACGGAGCTCCTGCGCCACCACGCGGAAACCTTCGACATGCTCGCGCTGGCGCAGGCACGGCAGCAGCTGCAGAACTGCGAACGGGAGCGCGACGAACTCCGGGCCCAGGCCGCCAGCGCGCCAGGCGAGCTCGGCAAGGCCTACGAGGCCATCCTTGCCCTCAAGCAGGAGTCCGAGGCGCTGCGCCGCGAACTGCACACACTGCGCGGCCATCCGTCTTCCGGCGCGTAGGCACGCGCTCCGGCTCTCCGCCGCTCAGGGGACGCTTTCGTTCACGCTTCGTCGTCGGCGTCGTTGCCCGTGAGGGACAGCACTTGTTCGACGAAAGCCTCGAACAGCGGCAGTGCGGCGGGCAGTCCATCGAAGGAATGCGCCTCGCCGGCGTCGAAGACATGCGGCTTGCCGGCCGGCAGGGCCACCCATTCACCGGCCTCGAACAGCAGGCCCAGGTAGCCGTCCTGCGTGGGCAGGTAGAAAAGCCCCACGCGGTCGAGAACCCGCTGGCCTTCCGGTGCGTCGTCTTCGCGGCCCCAGGCCACACCTTGCCGCGCCAGGTGTTCGGTGATCCAGCCGTCGCACACATGCGTGTCGCGCCAGCTTCCTTCGGCATCGAAAACGGCGAGCACGGGCATGGGCGTCCTTGGCTTGAGAAGAAGAACTACTGCAGGAAGCTGGGCTTGGCGTAGCCCTGGAACTTGCTGTCGACCACGGCCTTGAATTCCTTCGAGCGGTAGGCCTCGGCAATGTCCCTGGCCCAGGGCGCGTTCCTGTCCGCGCTCTTCACGGCCACCACGTTCAGATAGTAGTCGGGCGTCTTCTCGAGCACCACGGCTTCGCTCAGCTTCAGGCCCGACGAGATCGCGAAGTTGCCATTGACGATGGCGTACTCGGTGTCGCCCAGCGAGCGCGGCAGCTGCGCGGCCTCGAGCGGAATGAATTTGAGCTTCTTCGGGTTCTCGGCCACGTCCTTCTCGGACGCGCGCAGCGGATCGACGCCGGGCTTGATGGTGATGAGCTTGTTCTGCTCCAGCAGCACCAGCGCGCGGGCCAGGTTGCTCGGGTCGTTGGGCAGCGTGAAGCGGTCGCCCTCCTTCACCTCGGCCAGCGTCTTGCGCTTGGTGGAGTACACGCCCAGCGGTGCAATGGGGCCCTGCACCAGTTCGGCAAGGTCCAGCTTCTGGTCGGCCGAGAACTTCTTCAGGTAGACCTGGTGCTGGAAGAAGTTGGCATCGAGCGAACCCTGCGCGAGCGCGAGGTTGGGCTGCACGTAGTCGTTGAACTCGACCAGCTTCACCCTGTAGCCCTTCTTCTCGAGGATGGGCACGATGCCGGCCTTGAGCTGGTCGATGTTGGAGCCGGCGGTGCCGCCGATCACGAGGTTCTTCTTGGCTTCCTGGGCCTGCGCCAACGAAAGGCCACCGAAGGACACGGCGACCAGGGACAGGGCAAGGACGGAGCGGCGCAGCAGAGCGGTTTTCATGAAATCAAAAAAAGAAGGAACGAGAGAAAAAGAGATTCAACGCTTGTCCAGCCTGCGCGCCGTGGTGTTGCCCACGAACTGCAGGATCTGCAC
Source organism: Variovorax paradoxus NBRC 15149 (assembly GCF_001591365.1). GTDB lineage: Bacteria > Pseudomonadota > Gammaproteobacteria > Burkholderiales > Burkholderiaceae_C > Variovorax > Variovorax paradoxus. Next base: position 58,231 of record NZ_BCUT01000006.1, on the reverse strand, counting down.
CAGCACCACGAGCAGCGCCACGGTGAGCACCATCACGTCGGTCTGGAAGCGGTAGTAGCCGTAGCGGATGGCCAGGTCGCCAATGCCGCCGCCGCCCACCACGCCGGCGATCGCCGAGTAGGAAAGAAAGCTCACCGCCAGCACCGTGAGCGCCAGCACCAATCCGGAGCGCGCCTCGACCACCAGCACGCGCCAGACGATCTGCAGCTCCGAGGCGCCCATGGCATGCGCGGCCTCGATCACGCCGCGCGGCACTTCGCGCAGGCACTGGTCGACCAGCCGCGCAAAGTACGGAATGGCCGCGAACGACAGCGGCACCGCGGCCGCCAGCGGGCCGATGGACGTGCCCGCGATCACCCGCGTGAACGGCACCAGCGCCACCAGCAAGATGATGAAAGGAAACGAGCGCACGGTGTTCACGATCCAGTTGAGCACCAGGAACGCCGGCTTGTTCTCGAGCGACTGGCCCGGCCCCAGCAGGAACAGCAGGATGCCCAGCGGGCCGCCGATCAGCACCGCGGCCGAGAGGCCGATGGCCAGCATCATGAAGGTCTGGCCCGTGGCCACCCACAGCTCGGGGAGGATGGGGGCGATGTTCTCAAACATAGGCCACCTCCTGCGGGCTGCGCTGCAATGACGGCGGGCGCGGCGCGATGGGTTCGCGCGCCTCGCGTTCGCGGCGGCGCACCAGCTCGTCGATCTCGCGGCCCAGCGCGGTCTTGCGCTCTTCGCTCGGCGCATCGACCACCGCGAACTGCTCTACCAGCCGGCCCTTCTCCAGGATGGCCACGTTGCGGCACAGCACCTCGACCACCGAGAGCTCATGCGTGACGATCACGATGGTCACGCCGATCTTCTGGTTGATGTCGCGCAGCGTCTCGAGCAGCGCGCGCGTGGTTTCGGTGTCGAGCGCCGAGGTGGGCTCGTCGCACAGCAGCACCTGCGGCCGCGGGGCCAGCGCGCGCGCAATGGCCACGCGCTGCTTCTGGCCGCCCGAGAGCTGGGCCGGGTAGGTGTCGATCTTCTCGGCCAGGCCCACCAGGGCCAGGCATTCGCGCACGCGGGCGTCGATCTCGGCCCTGGAATGGCGGCCGTGGATCTTCAGCGGGAAGGCCACGTTGTCGAACACCGTGGCGTTCTGCAGCAGGTTGAACTGCTGGAAGATCATGCCGATGTTCTGGCGCGTGTCGCGCAGCTCGCGGCGCGAGAGCGTGGTGAGGTCGCGCCCGCCCACGAAGACCTGGCCCGCATCGGGCCGCTCCAGCAGGTTGATGAGGCGCAGCAGCGTCGACTTGCCCGCGCCGCTCTTGCCGATCAGGCCGAACACGTCGCCCTGGTGGATGTCGAGCGAGAGCGACTGCACGGCGTCGAACACCTCGCCGCTCGGCAGTGCGAATGACTTCTGCACGGATTGAAGACGGATCACGGGCTGCGCGTTGCCGCGGCCCGCATCGGACGGAGGGTTGCTCATAAAAAAGGCAGCGGCGGGCGCGGAGCCGGCCGCAAAGGTTCGCGAAAAGGGGCCGAGTATGAAAACAAAGGCGTCAAAAGGGAACGAACAAATTGGCTCGTGCTTATGCGGAAAAACACATAAGACCTCGGATTGAGCGTTGCGCATTGCCATATCGATATGAAGATTCGTTCGTTCCCAAACGCGCCGGGCAATGCCACATTCGCGCCTTCTTTTTTGTTGTGAAACGCACATCCGATCTATGCAGAACCTCTTTCGCCGCCGCAGCCTCGTCCTTGCCACGCTGGCCGCCTCCCTCATCTTCTGCGGCAGCGCCGCCTTCGCGCAGGACAACGGCAACAAGAACACCGTCAAGGTCGGCATCTCGGTCGGCAGCGCCGAGCAGGTGTTCGAGGTGGTGAAGAAGGTGGCCGCCAAGGACGGCCTGAACATCCAGCTCGTGGTGTTCAACGACTACCAGCTGCCCAATGCCGCGCTGGCCTCGGGCGACCTGGACGCCAACGCCTTCCAGCACCAGCCCTTCCTGGACAACCAGAACAAGGCGCGCGGCTTCGACATCGTGCCCGTGGGCCTCACCATCACCGCGCCGCTGGGCTTCTACTCGCGCAAGATCAAGACGATCGAGCAGTTGCCCGACGGCGCGGCGGTCGGCATCCAGAACGACCCGTCGAACGGCAACCGCGCCCTGCTGCTGTTGCAGTCGGCCGGCCTCATCACGCTGAAGGCCGAGGCGGTGAAGAACAACACGGCCACGCCGCTGGACGTGGTGAGCAACCCCAAGAAGCTCAAGCTCGTGCCGCTGGACGCCGCCCAATTGCCGCGCTCGCTCGATGACCTGGCGATTGCCGCCATCAACAACGACTACGCCGAGAAGGCCGGGCTGTCGCTCAACAAGGACGCCGTGATCAAGGAATCGGCCAAGAGTCCGTATGCCAACCTGATCGCCGTGCGCCGCGCCGACAAGGACAAGCCCTGGGCCAGGCGGCTGGTGGCGGCCTACCAGTCGCCCGAGGTGAGGAGCTTCATCGAGACGCAGTTCAAGGGCTCGCTGGTGCCCGCGTTCTGATCCAAACGCAGATTCCCCCTTGCCCCCTGTGCGCCCGCGCCGCGCACAGGGGGCTTTTTGCTTCTACGGCGGGTTGCCATCGATGACCTCCTCCGGTATTCCCAACCAGAACTACAACCGGAAAATCATCGCGGTCAGTTTTTCAGTAACTTATTGAATTTAAAAGGCTTTCATCCTAAACTAACCAGAACTTAAACCGGAATCCATGTCCGTCAATCCCGCACCTTTGCAGGTCTACGACCAACCTCATCAGTTCGAGCCATTGCTGCCAACGCAAAAACTCGGCGAACTGAGCGAAATCACGCGCCGAATATTCGAGAAGTCGTCCGAGATGAAAGGCTCCGCAAGTCCGCAAGCACGGGCTGCGCTGCGCGAGATCGTCCGATCGATGAACTCGTACTACTCGAACCGCATCGAGGGACAAAGCACACATCCCGTGAACATCGAGCGCGCGCTGAGCAAAGACTTTTCCGACACGCCGGACGTCGCCAGACGGCAGCGTGTCGCACTGGCACACATCGACGCCGAACGGGAACTGGAAGAAATCGTCACCACCGAAGCGGGCGCACTGAGCAGCGGCTTCCTGAAACAAGCGCACGAGAACCTGTACCGCCGCCTCCCGGAACCCGATCGCCTCACCGATGACGGTCGGGTCATCATTCCCGGAAGCCTCCGCACGCATGACGTCGCGGTGGGCCGCCACCAGCCGCCAGCGTGGAAATCGATCCCTCGGTTTCTCAAGAGGATGGATGAGGTCTACGGTGGCCTCAAGGGCATCGATGCTGTGATCTACACCATCGCAGCCGCACATCATCGAATGGCCTGGACGCATCCCTTCGAAGACGGAAACGGGCGTGCCATCCGGCTGCAGACCCATTGCGCCCTGCATTTGATGAGCGGCGGCCTCTGGTCTGTCAATCGCGGCCTGGCTCGCCAGCGCGACCGCTACTTCGGGATGCTGGACAACGCGGACAGCGCAAGGCAGGGAGATCTCGACGGGCGGGGGAATCTCAGCGAAAAAATGCTCTGGGAGTGGTGCCGCTACTTCCTCGAACTGTGCGAAGACCAAGTCAGTTTCATGGCTTCGATGCTCGACCTTTCCAAGCTCAAGGACCGCATGCGCGCCTACTTGCTGGTGCGCGGCGCGACGGAGGGCATCACGGAATATCGCCAGGAGGCACTGCTGCCGCTGCATACGATTGCCGTTGGTGGCACGGTGTCGCGCGGAGAGTTCATCCGGATGACCGGACTGGAAGAGCGAACGGCCCGAAAAGTGATTTCTCGATTCATCAAGGACGGACTTCTGAAAAGCGACAGCCATCGTTCGGAGCTGAGCATCGGTTTTCCGCTGCGCTCGCTGAACATCCTGTTTCCGAACCTCTACCCCGAGGCGGCAACGGCGGTGCTGGAATAGGCCGCACCGAATGCGGGAACCGCCCCCATCCCAGCCTTCTCCCGGAAGGGGAAGGAGCAATACAGGGGCTCTGCAGGGCGGGTTATCGGTCCGTGAGAAAATGCCGGGTTTCCCCCGAACACAGTCAGGACACCCCATGGACGCAGAACAAATCAACCAGATCGGCGCAACGCTTGCAGACCTGAGCGCCCGGACTGCGGATTTACGGAGGTATCTTTGACTACGATGCCAAAGCCGAACGCCTGAGGACGGTCAACGCCTCGCTCGAAGATCCCAACGTCTGGAACGACCCCAAGAAGGCCCAGGAACTGGGCCGCGAGAAAAAGTCGCTCGACGACGTGGTCGTCACGCTCGACCGCCTCACCAGCGGCCTGTCGGACAACACCGAGCTCTACGAGATGTCGAAGGAAGACGGCGACATGGACGGCTTGCAGTCCATTGCCGATGACGCCGCCGCGCTCGAAGCCGACATCAAGCAGCTCGAATTCCGCCGGATGTTCAACAACCCGGCCGATCCGCTCAACGCCTTCGTCGACATCCAGGCCGGCGCCGGCGGCACCGAGGCCTGCGACTGGGCCAGCATGCTGCTGCGCCAGTACCTGAAGTACGCCGAGCGCAAGGGCTTCAAGACGCAGATCGAGGACGAAACCCCGGGCGACACCGCGGGCATCAAGGGCGCGACCATCAAGGTCGAGGGCGACTACGCCTTCGGCCTCTTGCGCACCGAAACCGGCGTGCACCGCCTGGTGCGCAAGTCGCCGTTCGACTCGTCGGGCGGGCGCCACACCAGCTTTGCCTCGATCTTTGTCTACCCGGAAATCGACGACTCCATCGAGATCGAGATCAACCCGGCCGACGTGCGCACCGACACCTTCCGCGCCAGTGGCGCGGGCGGGCAGCACATCAACAAGACCGACTCGGCCGTGCGCCTCACGCACATCCCGACCGGCATCGTGGTGCAGTGCCAGGACGGCCGCAGCCAGCACAGCAACCGCGACGTGGCGTGGAAGCGCCTGCGCTCGCGCCTGTACGACCACGAGATGCGCAAGCGCCAGGAAGAGCAGCAGAAGCTCGAGGACAGCAAGACCGACGTGGGCTGGGGCCACCAGATCCGCAGCTACGTGCTGGACAACAGCCGCATCAAGGACCTGCGCACCAATGTCGAAGTCTCGGCCACGCAAAAGGTGCTCGACGGCGACCTCGATGTGTTCATCGAAGCCTCGCTCAAGCAGGGCGTGTAAGCGATGAGCCTGAAGCACGGGAAGGTCGAAGCCTTCATCTTCGACATGGACGGCACCATGATCGACTCCATGCCGTGGCATGCGCGCTCGTGGGTGGAGTTTGTCGAACGCCACGGCCTCACGCTCGACGTGACCGACATCCTTGCGCGCACCACGGGCCGCACCGGCGCCGAGTGCATGCGCGAATTGTTCCAGCGCGAGCTTTCCGACGCCGAGTGCCTGGGCCTGGTGCACGAGAAGGAAGAAATCTACCGCGCCATGTTCAGCGACAACTTCACCGAAGTGGCCGGCTTCACCGCCTTTGCCAAGGCCGCCGTGGCACGCGGCCTGAAGGTGGCCGTGGGCACCGCCGGCGACCGGCACAACATCGAGTTTGCGATGTCGCGCCTGAAGATGGACCCGTTGCCGCTGGCCATTGTCGGCGGCGACGAAGGCTTTGCCGGCAAGCCCACGCCCGAGATCTTTCTGGAAGCCGCGCGCCGCATCGGCGTGGCGCCCGAGCGCTGCATCGTCTTTGAAGATGCGCCCTTCGGCATCGAGGCCGCGCGCCGCGGCGGCATGCGTGCCGTGGCCGTGTGCAGCACCCATTCCGCCGCCGAGCTTGCCGGCCCCCATGTGATTGCCGCGGTTCGCGACTACGACGAACTCGCCCATTCGAATTTTCTGGAGACACTCGATGCTGCTGCAGCGTGACGCCCAAGGGCAACCGATTGCCATTCGCCGCGAAGACTATGCCGCTCCGGCATTCTGGATCGACACCGTCGACCTCACCTTCGACCTCGACCCCGCCAAGACCCGCGTGCTCAACCGCATGCAGCTGCGCCGCAACCCCGACGCGCCGGCCCAGCCGCTGCGCCTGGACGGCGACGAGCTGAACCTGGCGCGCGTGCTGGTCAACGGCCAGGGCGCATCGTTCCGCATGGAAGGCGACCAGCTCGTCATCGACGGTTTGCCCGATGCCTTCGAGCTCGAGATCTTCACCACCTGCTGCCCCATCAAGAACACCAAGCTGATGGGCCTGTTCGTGAGCGAAGACACCTTCTTCACGCAGTGCGAGGCCGAGGGCTTTCGCCGCATCACCTACTTTCTCGACCGTCCGGACGTGATGGCGATGTACACCGTCACGCTGCGCGCCGCCAAGGCTGCGTATCCGGTGCTGCTGTCGAACGGCAACCTCGTCGAGCAGGGCGATCTGCCCGAAGGCCGCCACTTTGCCAAGTGGGTCGACCCCTTCAAGAAGCCCTGCTACCTGTTCGCGCTGGTGGCCGGCAAGCTGGTGGCGCGCGAGCAACGCATTACCGCGCGCAATGGCAAGGAACACCTGCTGCAGGTGTACGTGCGCGCCGGCGACCTCGACAAGACCGAGCATGCGATGAACTCGCTGGTCAACTCCGTGCTGTGGGACGAAGCGCGCTTCGGCCTGCCGCTGGACCTGGACCGCTTCATGATCGTGGCCACCAGCGACTTCAACATGGGCGCCATGGAGAACAAGGGCCTGAACATCTTCAACACGAAGTACGTTCTGGCCAACCAGGCCACCGCCACCGACGCCGACTACAGCAACATCGAAAGCGTGGTCGGCCACGAGTACTTCCACAACTGGAGCGGCGACCGCGTGACCTGCCGCGACTGGTTCCAGCTCTCGCTGAAGGAAGGCCTCACCGTCTTCCGCGACCAGGAATTCAGCCAGGACCTGTGCGCCGACGCCTCGGCCCGTGCCGTCAAGCGCATCGAGGACGTGCGCGTGCTGCGCACCGCCCAGTTCCCCGAAGACGCCGGCCCCATGGCCCACCCGGTGCGGCCCGACAGCTACATCGAGATCAGCAACTTCTACACCGTCACCATCTACGAAAAGGGTGCCGAGGTGGTGCGCATGATGCAGACGCTGGTCGGCCGCAAGGGCTTCGAGAAGGGCATCACGCTCTACTTCGAACGCCACGACGGCCAAGCCGTGACCTGCGACGATTTCGCCCAGGCCATTGCCGACGCCAACCCCGATTCCGAACTCGCCCGCCTGCTGCCGCAGTTCAAGCGCTGGTACAGCCAGGCCGGCACGCCGCGCCTGGCCGCCCACGGCGTGTACGACGCGCAGAACCGCAGCTACACCCTGAGCATCGTCCAGAGCTGCCCACCCACGCCGGGCCAGCCCACCAAGGAGCCCTTCGTCATTCCGGTGAACATCGGCCTGCTCGACGCCAGCGGGCGCGAACTGCCGCTGCAGCTCGAAGGCGAAAGCGAAGTGACCCGCGGCGCGCCGGGCACGCCCTGCACGCGCACCGTGGTGCTCTCGCGCGCCGGCGAGCAGATCACCTTCGTCGGCCTCGACGCCGAACCCGTGCCCTCCATCCTGCGCGGCTTCAGCGCGCCGGTGATCCTCGACTTCGAGTACACCGACGCCCAGCTGCTCACCCTGCTGGCCAACGACCCCGACCCCTTCAACCGCTGGGAAGCCGGCCAGCGCCTGGGCCTGCGCGCCGCGCTGCAGGGCATTGCCGCGCTGGCCACCGACACCACCCCGGTGCTGAACGACGCCTACCTCGACGCCATGCGCAGCGTGCTGCGCAACCCCAAGCTCGACGCCGCCTTCAAGGAACTGGTGCTCACGCTGCCTTCGGAAACCTACATTTCCGAGCAGCTCGACGTGGTCGATCCGCAGCGCGTGCACCTGGTGCGCGAAGCCATGCGCGCGCAGCTGGCCACCGCCCTCTTCCAGGACTGGCAGCAGGTCTACGAAGAAAACCACGACACCGGCGCCTACACGCCCGACCCGACCTCGTCGGGCCGCCGCGCGCTGGCCGGCATGGCGCTCAACTTCCTGTGCCTGGCGGCGCGCTCATCTGGCGACACCGTGTGGCCCGGCAAGACGCTGCAGCGCTTCAAGGACGCCGGCAACATGACCGACCGCTTCAACGCGCTCAACGCGCTGGTGTCGTCGGGCCACACGCTGGCTGCGCAGGCGCTTGCGCGCTTCCATGCCATCTTCAAGGACGAGGCGCTGGTCATCGACAAGTGGTTCTCGCTGCAGGCCGGCGCGCCCGACCGCGGCGGCGACATCCTGCCGCTGGTCAAGCAGCTGATGAAGCACCCGGACTTCTCCATCAAGAACCCCAACCGCGCCCGCAGCGTGATCTTCAGCTACTGCAGCGCCAACCCCGGCGCGTTCCACCGCCCCGACGCGGCCGGCTACGTGTACTGGAGCGAGCGCGTCATCGAGCTGGACGCCATCAACCCCCAGGTGGCCGCCCGCCTCGCCCGCGCGCTCGACCGCTGGAGCAAGCTGGCCGAGCCCTACCGCAGCGCCGCGCGCGAAGCGATTGCCCGCGTGGCGGCCAAGCCCGACCTGAGCAAGGACACGCATGAGGTGGTGACGCGTGCGCTGGCCGGCAACTGAACGCCTTCCGAAGCGGCCGGCACTCGCGGCGGTGCTGATGCTGCTCTGCGCAGCGCTCGCCGGCTGCGCGGGCGGCAGCAGCTCGCGGCAGCCGTGGATCAAGTCTTCGCAGCTGGCCACCCTGCCCGGCTCGACCGTGCAGGTGGTAGCGCCCGATACCGGCATCGGCGTGGAAAACGATCCCGCAGCAGGCTCAAAGCGCATGCGAGCCGTGGGCGCCGGCTTGTCGGCGATTCCCGGCGTGGGAATCATTGGCGCCATGGCCCTCGGTGGCGCGGCCGGGGCCGCCAACCAGGGCTACCAGGCATCGCTTCAGGAAGACAGCGAGTCTCGGTCGGCCCTCTATCTGGCGGTCATGGGAAGCTATGAACTGGCGCCTCAACTCGGCGCGCGCCTTGAAAAGGCATTGCGCACCAGCCCTCACTATCGCGACGCCACCTACCAGCCCCCCACCCGCGATCAGTTCAGGGGCTACCCACTGAACGCCGGCAATGCCCAAACCGTGGTCGAAGGCTGGGCCAGTGTTTCCGACGACGAGGACCAGGCCGTCGTGCGCGCCAATGTGCTCATCGGCTCTGCCGACAAGCGAACGCTCTGGCACGAGTATTCGTACCGCTCGACCGTGTCGCTGTCGGACCTCGTCGGACCTTCGCTGAAACAGGAACTGCGCGGCAAGGACGCCAATACGCAGCGCAGCACCCGCCGCGCGCTGTGGCTGGCAAACCAGGGCAAGCTGCTCAACGAAGGGCTCGCCAAGGCGGCCACCGACGTTGCAACGCGCATCGCCTACGACCTCGGCGCCCCCTGGCCCGAAGACAACGCCGACTGACCCCGGCCAACCACGACATCGCAACCGAACCCCATCCAGGAAGCAGAACCCTATGGCTCAACAAAAGATCTCCCTCACCCGCTACCTCGTCGAACAGCAACGCGCCGACGGCCTCATTCCCGGCCAGCTGCGCCTGTTGCTCGAAGTGGTGGCCCGCGCCTGCAAGAGCATCAGCCAGGCCGTCAACAAGGGCGCGCTGGGAGGAGTGCTCGGCACCGCCGAGAGCGAGAACGTGCAGGGCGAGATCCAGAAGAAGCTGGACATCATCGCCAACGAAGTGCTCATCGAAGCCAACGAATGGGGTGGCCACCTTGCGGCCATGGCCAGCGAGGAAATGGACAGCATCTACGTGGTGCCCAACCGCTACCCGCAGGGCGAATACCTGCTCATGTTCGACCCGCTCGACGGCAGCAGCAACATCGACGTGAACGTGAGCATCGGCACCATCTTCAGCGTGCTGAAGAAGCCCGACGACACCCCCGGCGTGCAGGAAGCCGACTTTTTGCAGCCCGGCACCCAGCAGGTGGCCGCCGGCTACTGCATCTACGGCCCGCAAACGACGCTGGTGCTGACCGTGGGCAACGGCGTGGCCATGTTCACGCTCGACCGCGAGCAAGGCAGCTTCGTGCTCACGCAGGAAGACATCCAGATCCCGGCCGATACAAAAGAATTTGCGGTCAACATGAGCAACATGCGCCACTGGGACGAGCCCATGAAGCGCTACATCGACGAATGCCTGGCCGGTAAGGAAGGCCCGCGCGGCAAGGACTTCAACATGCGCTGGATTGCCAGCATGGTGGCCGACGTGCACCGCATCCTGATGCGCGGCGGCGTGTTCATGTACCCGTGGGACAAGCGCGAGCCCGAAAAGGCCGGCAAGCTGCGCCTGATGTACGAGGCCAACCCCATGAGCTGGCTGGTCGAGCAGGCAGGCGGCGCCGCCACCAACGGCAAGCAGCGCATCCTGGAGCTGCAGCCCACCAAACTGCACGAGCGCGTGAGCGTGATGTTGGGTTCGCGTAACGAAGTCGAGCGTTTGACCAAGTACCACGCAGAAAAGGCCTGACGGTGTTGCTATAATCCGAGGCTTCGCCGGTGTAGCTCAGTCGGTAGAGCAGCTCATTCGTAATGAGAAGGTCGGGTGTTCGATTCATCTCTCCGGCACCAAATAAAAAGCCCCGTTGCTATCAGGACGATAGCGACGGGGCTTTTGTCTTAGGCGATGTAAGAAGGATTTGAGGCATGACTCTGATGCTGTCGCATTCCACGCCGATTCCTACCCGCCATGCGCTTTGGCGCCCGCTGTGCTTGGCCACTGCCCTGTTGGCCATCGCGATCTTCCCAGCCGCGGCGCAACACCCGGTCTATCGCTGCGAGACGAACGGCAAGGTCAGCTACTCGGACGCCCCATGCGTCGGGGCCAAGGTGATCGACGCGACACCCACGCAAGGCATGGACAAGATGAGCGGGCAGTCCCGCAAAGGCCGCGAGGTGCAGCGCGAAGAGTTCAATACGACCTTCGACAATGCACTCCGTCCGCTCCATGGCCGCTCGCATGCCGACATGGACGTGATGCGTCGCCGCGTCAAGCTGCCCAGGGACGATCAGGCCCAGTGCGCCAATCTCGACAATCGTCTATCCCAACTGGAGTCGGACGCAGCGGGAGCATCGGGCGAAGCAAAGGCTCGTGCCGATGTCGACCTTTACAAGGCCCGCAAGCGATTCTTCGATCTGAAGTGCTGAAACGCGCTTTGCACGCTCGGCATCCGGGCGGCAAGCACCGCCGTCCACTCCGCCGGAGTGACCGGGCCGCCGCGTTCCGCTCTTGATCATGTCCCACTCCACGTCGTAAGACCCGCTCGCGAAAGGCTGTCTGATCCAGGTCGCCAAGCTATATACGAGCGATGCCTTCGACATCATCGATTTCGGCAAAGTTGGTGATCTTCACGGCACCATCGGGAAAGCGAGCCACTACCTCCAATTCGCCGCCCATCGCCTTGATGTGGCTACGCAGGGTCGAGAGGTACATATCCGTGCGTCGCTCCAGCTTTGCAATCGACGGCTGCTGCACGTGCAAAACTTCGGCGAGCATCTTCCGAGACAGGCTGCGCGCTTGACGCAGTTCGAAGAGCGGCATTTCTGCCAGCATTTCCAGCACCTTGGTGTTGGAATGTGCCTGAGCATCGGGCTTCATCTTCGCCCGCAGGTCTGCAAATTTCTTAGCCATTGATCAGCCCTTCCTTCCGAAGTTGTTCAAGGTGTTCGTCATAACGGCGATCACAGAGATGCAGTTGCTCGGCCGCTTGCGTGAGGCTGCCGCATCGATCGATCTACGCGACAAGGGAAAATCCGTGACATCGTAGTGCCCCCCCACTCTCCGGAGCCCGCATGCCACCCGCATCTCCCGCCACCCACCCCCACTACGACCGCCTGATCGCCGCAGCGCGCGCCCTCCCACCGCTGCGCGTCGCGGTCGTCCACCCAGCCAACGCCGTCTCGCTCGAAGCCGCCTTGGCTTCAGCCGCGCTCGGTCTCATCGCCCCCACCCTGGTCGGCCCCCGCGCAAAGATCGAGGCTGCGGCACGCGAAGCCAACGCAGATCTCTCCAACATCCCCATCGTCGACGCCCCGCACAGCCACGCCGCAGCCGACGCCGCCGTCACCATGGCCCTGCGCGGCGAGGTCGATGCGTTGATGAAGGGCAGCCTGCACACCGACGAGCTGATGGGCGCGGTGGTGCGGCGCGAAGGCGGGCTGCGCACCTCGCGGCGCATCAGTCACTGCTTCGTGATGGACATTCCGGGCCACTCGCAGCCGCTGATCATTTCGGACGCCGCCATCAACATCGCGCCCACGCTCGATGAAAAGGTCGACATCGTGCAGAACGCGATCGACCTGGCGCATGCGCTGCTGATGCCGGCGGTGCGGGTGGCGATTCTCTCGGCCACGGAGACGGTCAATACCAAGGTGCCTTCCACGCTGGATGCCGCCGCGCTGTGCAAGATGGCCGACCGCGGCCAGATCACCGGGGCGCAGCTCGACGGACCGCTGGCCATGGACAACGCCATCGACCCTGAGGCGGCGCGCATCAAGGGCATCGTCTCGCCGGTGGCGGGCCGCGCCAACGTGCTGATCGTGCCCAGCCTGGACGCGGGCAACATGCTGGCCAAGAGCCTGAGCTTCCTGGGCGGGGCCTATGCGGCGGGCATCGTGCTGGGCACCCGGGCGCCGGTGATCCTGACGAGCCGGGCCGACTCGGAGCCGGCACGCCTGGCCTCCTGCGCGGTGGCTTCGATGCTGGCCAAGGCGGGGCGCGAGCGGCTCATCAAGGCGGTGGGCTGAAAAAACCCCCAGCCACCTACCTCGTTACCGCTGAAACAACCGAACTACGACTTGTATGCCAACGCGGCGCTGACTCGCCATAGGTAGTTTTCCGGCACGCAAGATTGCCGCGCACGCGAGCCAAGTGGCCGCGGAAAGCGCATCATCGCGCTGGACGGACCCCCGGTTCAGACTGTGCGAGGCAGCATGACAAGGTTCAAGAAGGTCTTCTGGATCGGCACTGGACTCGCCGTGGTAGGCGCGCTTGCCACTTTTGCGGTGGTCGACGAGCTGAAGACCTCCCGATGGCAATCGGCCCTGTGGCGCGACTTTGCCAGCGGCGCGGGCTTCAGCGTCGTTGACGGCGCCAGCGACGCCATCCGCTTTCCTCATAGCGGGCCGTACGACGCGCGGCTCGGCTACCACGATCTTCCCGACTTCATCGAACGCCTGCAGCCGCGGGGCTTTGCCATCACGCGCCAGGCGCGCATGTCGCCGCGGCTGGTCGAACTGCAAGAGCGCGGGCTTTTCACGCCCTACCGCGAGAAGAACCAGGCCGGCCTGACGGTGCGCGACTGCCGCAACACGGCGCTGCTGCACACGCGCGTGCCCCAGCGCGCCTACGAGCGCTTCGAAGACGTGCCGCCGCTGCTGGTGAGCGCCCTGCTGTTCGTCGAGGACCGCCATCTGCTCGACGCGGAGCCGGCGCAGCGCAATCCCGCGCTCGATCCGGAGCGCTTTGCCAAGGCCGCGGTCGAGCAGGGGCTGCGGGTGTTCAGCCCGGGCGCGACCGCGACCGGCGGCAGCACGCTGGCCACGCAGATCGAAAAGTACCGCCATTCGCCGCAGGGGCGCACCGGGTCGGTCCGCGAGAAGCTGCGCCAGATGGCCTCGGCCTCGGTGCGCGCCTACCAGGACGGCGACGACACGCTGGCACGCCGCCGCCAGATCGTCGTCGACTACCTCGACACCGTGCCGCTGGCCGCGCGCCCCGGCATCGGCGAAGTGCACGGCATGGGCGATGGCCTGTGGGCCTGGTACGGGCGCGACTTCCGCGAGGTCAACCGCCTGCTCGCCGACAACGCGGAAGGGGCGACCACGCCCACGCCCGAGGCGCTCCAGCGCCAGGCCGAGGCCTTCAAGCAGGCGCTGTCGCTGATGATCGCGCAGCGCCGCCCTTCGCAGCACCTGCTCGGCGACGGCACCGGCCTGGCGCGGCTGACCGACAGCTACCTGCGGCTGATGGGCGATGCGGGCCTGATCGCGCCCACGCTGCGCGATGCGGCGCTGCCGCTGCCGCTGAATCTGCGGCCCGAACTGCCGACCAGGCCGCGCACGGACTTCGTGCAGCGCAAGGCCACCATCGCGCTGCGCACCCACATCTCCACGCTGCTCGACGTGCCGCGCGCCTACGACCTGGAACGGCTCGACCTGGAGGCTGAGACCAGCCTGGACGGCGAAGCGCAGGCGCTGGCGGCGCAGGTGCTGACCGGCCTGCGCACGCCCGCCGCCGCCAAGGCCGCGGGCTTGTTCGGCGCCCACATGCTCGACCCGGGCGCGGACCCGGCCCCGCTGATCTACAGCTTCACGCTGTTCGAGCGCGGCGCGCAGGCCAACCTGCTGCGCGTGCAGGCCGACAACATCAACCAGCCTTTCGACGTGAACCAGGGCGCGCGGCTGGACCTGGGTTCCACCGCCAAGCTGCGCACGCTGGTGAGTTACCTCGAGATCGTGGCCGAGCTGCATGCCCGCTGGGCGGACCTGGGCGCCGCCCAGCTGACGGCGCTGCCGAACAACCCGCGCGATCCGCTCGGCGCGTGGGCGCGGCAGTACCTGTTGCGCGCCAAGGATCGCCGCCTCACGCCGATGCTCGAGGCGGCCATGGAGCGCAAGTATTCGGCGAACCCCGGCGAATCGTTCTTCACGGGTGGCGGCCTGCACCAGTTCGAGAATTTCGAGCGCTCGCGCAACAGCGAATCGATGACGGTGCGCGAAGGCTTCAAGCATTCGGTCAACCTGGTGTTCATCCGCCTGATGCGCGACGTGGTGCGCCACCGCATGTTCGGCGGCGCATCGGATGCCGAGAGCCTGCTGAAGGACCCGGCCGACCCGCGCCGGCGCGAGATGCTCGAGCGCTTTGCCGACCGCGAAGGCTCGGCCTACCTGATCCGCTTCTATCGCAAGTACCAGCGCCAGTCGGCCGCGGGCGCCGAGGCACTGCTGCTGCGCAGCCTGAAGCCATCGGCGCCGCGCCTGGCAAGCGCGCTGTTCACGATCGAGCCCGGGGCCAGCGAAGAACGGCTCGACGAGCTGCTCACGCAGCGGCTGGGCAAGGGCGCCGGCTCGCCGCGCGCACTGCGGGCGCTGCACACCACCTACTCGGGCCTGTCGCTCGCGGACCGCGGCTACGTCGCGCGCGTGCATCCGCTCGAACTCTGGCTGGTGGGATACCTGCGGCGCCACCCCGGCGCAACCCTGACCGAGGTGCTCGACGCGAGCGCGAGCGAACGCCAGGAGGTCTACGCCTGGCTCTTCAAGACGCGGCACAAGAGCGCACAGGACAAGCGCTTGCGCGAGCTAGTCGAGCTCGATGCGTTCGCGGAAATCCATCGCTCGTGGCAGCGCCTGGGCTACCCCTTCGAATCGCTGACGCCGTCCTATGCGAGCGCCATTGGCGCCTCGGGCGACCGGCCGGCCGCATTGGCGGAACTGATGGGCATCATCGCCAGCGACGGCGTACGGCGGCCGGTGCAGCGCGTCGGCGCACTGCACTTTGCGCGCGACACGCCCTACGAGACGCGGCTCGAGGCGCAAGGCGCGGGCGCCGAGCGCGTGCTGCCCGCCGAAGTGGCCGCAACGCTGCGCCGCGCGCTGGTGCAGGTGGTGCAGGACGGCACGGCGCGGCGCCTGAAGGATGCCCTGGTGGACGCGAACGGCCGGGCGATAGAGATCGGCGGCAAGACCGGCACCGGCGACCACCGCTACGGCCACAACGGCCGCGGCGCTGGCGCGGGCCCGGAGCGCAAGATCAGCCGCTCGGCCACCTTCGTGTTCACCATCGGCGACCGCTACTTCGGCACCATCATGGCCTACGTGAACGAGCCGTACGCCGCGCGCTACCGGTTCACGAGCGCACTGCCGACGCAGCTGCTGAAGTCGCTCGGGCCGCAATTGCTGCCGGTGCTGGAGCGCGGGGGATGCGGAGGGGATTGACTCGCCTCCCGCAGCAGGTATTAAAAAAACCGATGCCTGCAACAAGCTATCGATAGCTAAGCTGGGGAATCGACGCCCCTCGACAGCGCATGGGCCACGCCCCGCACGACGAGGCTCCTTCATCGATCGATCCATCCCCAGGTGCCACACACGATGACATCCCTCCTTTCCGATGAACGGCAGGCCGATGATTTGCCTGACGACGATAACGACAACAGCAACCCTCTTCTCCCCTCACCCGCCGGCCAGCTGACCCGCCGCGCCTTCCTTGCGGAAAGCGGGACGACCGGCATCGCCGGCATCCTGGCGTCCGCGCCCATGGCAGCGTCCGTCGCAACGGCCGCGCAGGCGAATGCCGATCCAGCGCCGCCCTCTTCGTCTTCCATGGCCCTGGCCCTGCGCGTCAACGGCAAGCCGCATGCGCTGCAAGTCGATCCGCGCACGACCCTGCTCGACCTGCTGCGCGAGCAGATGGCGCTGCCGGGTACGAAGAAAGGCTGCGACCACGGCCAATGCGGCGCGTGCACGGTGCTCGTCAATGGCCGGCGCATCAACTCCTGCCTGGCGCTCGCGCTCTCGCACGACGGGGCGGAAGTCACCACCATCGAGGGGCTGGCGCGCGGCAGCGAGCTGCATCCGATGCAGGCCGCCTTCATCAAGCACGACGGGTTCCAGTGCGGCTATTGCACCTCGGGGCAGATCTGCTCGGCCGTGGGCATGCTGCGCGAGGCGGAGCAAGGCGCGCCGAGCCATGTCACGGCCGATGTGCGGCGCACCGGGCCGGTGGCGCAGCTGAGCGACGCCGAGATCCGCGAGCGCATGTCGGGCAACATCTGCCGCTGCGGCGCCTACCCGGGCATCGTGGCCGCGGTGCGCGAAGTGAGCCTGATGCCGCGTGCGGGCAACGGCCGAAGGAGCCGCGCATGAAGCCCTTCGCATTCACCCGCGCCACCGACGTGGACACGGCCGTCCGGGCGGCCACGCAGCCGGGCGCCCGGTTCCTGGCCGGTGGCACCAACATCGTCGACCTGATGAAGGAAGGCGTGGAAGCGCCCGACCAGCTGGTGGACATCAACCGCCTGCCGCTCGCGGCCATCGAGGCGCAGCCCGGTGGCGGGCTCCGGCTGGGCGCGCTGGCGCGCAACAGCGACACGGCCAGCCACCCCGTGCTGCGCACGCGCTATCCGCTGGTGGCGCAGGCCATTCTTGCGGGCGCCTCGGGCCAGCTGCGCAATGCGGCTACCAACGGCGGCAACCTGCGCCAGCGCACGCGCTGCCCCTACTTCTACGACGTGACCCAGCCCTGCAACAAGCGCGAGCCGGGCACGGGCTGCAGCGCGCTGCAGGGCTTCAATCGCAACCACGCGGTGCTGGGCACCAGCGCGAAGTGCATCGCGAGCTACCCGGGCGACATGGCGCAGGCGCTGCACGCGCTCGATGCGGTGGTGCAGCTGCAGGGGCCCTCAGGCCGCAGGACGATTCCGATTGCGCAGTTCCACCGCCTGCCGGGCGAGACGCCCGAACTCGATGCCAACCTTGCGCCCGGCGAGCTGATCACCGCCATCGACCTGCCGGCCGAAAGCGCCCGCTTCGCGCAGCGCTCGCATTACCTGAAGGTGCGCGACCGTGCCAGCTATGCCTTTGCACTGGTGTCGGTGGCGGCCGCGCTCGACATGGAGGGCAGCCGCATCCGGCAGGCGCGCATCTGCCTGGGCGGCGTGGCGCACATGCCCTGGCGCGCGCGCGAGGCCGAGGCGCTGCTGCAGGGCACCGAGCCCAGCCTGGCGTTGTTCCGCCAGGCGGCGGATGCCGCGCTGGCCGGCGCCACGGGCTTCGAGCACAACCGCTTCAAGATCGAACTGGCCAAGCGAAGCATCGTGCGCGCGCTGGAAACCACGAGCAGGAGCACGGCATGAACAGGCAAGCGACTCCCCTCATCGGCCAGCCCGTCGACCGCGTGGACGGCCGCCTCAAGGTGACCGGCCAGGCGCGCTATGCGGCCGAGTTCTCGTACCCGGGGCTGGTGTACGGCGTTGCGCTGGGCAGCACCGTGGCGGCCGGGCGCGTGCGCGACATCGACACCGCGGCGGCGGAGCAATTGCCCGGCGTGCTGCTGGTGCTCACGCACAAGAACGTGCCCAAAATGGCGCCGCCCGCGCCCGAGACGCCGCAGAACCGCTTCACGCGCGCCACGCCGCTGCTGCAGGACACGGCCATTCACCACCACGGCCAGCTCATCGGCTTCGTGGTGGCCGAAACGCTGGAGCAGGCACGCCATGCGGCCACGCTGGTGAAGGTGAGCTACGACGCGGCGCAGCCCCGCATCGGCTTCGACGCCAACGTCCGCAACGCCTATGCGCCGGCGGCCATCAACGCCGGCTACAAGACCGACACGCGGCGCGGCGACCTCGACCAGGGCCTGCGCGCAGCGGCGGGCACCGTCGATGCGGTCTACAACACGCCCATCGAGCACCACCACCCGATGGAGATGCACGCCACGGTGGCCGCATGGGAGGGCGACAACAAGGTCACGGTGCACCACTCGCTGCAGATGGTGAGCGATGCCGCGCCCGCGATTGCCGCCACCTTCGACATTCCGCGCGAGAACGTGCGCGTGGTGTGCCCCTTCGTGGGCGGCGGCTTCGGCAGCAAGATCCTCACGCGCGACAACGCGATGCTCACGGTGCTGGCCGCGCGCCTCGTGAAGCGGCCGGTCAAGCATGTGCTCACGCGGCAGCAGATGTTCATGGTGGTGGGCCTCCGCCAGCACAACCGCCAGCACATGCGGTTGGGCGCGGATGCGAGCGGCCGGCTCACGGGGCTGGGCCACGACACCGTCACCCACACCTCGGTGCACGAGGAGTTCGTCGAGCAGACCGGCGTCATCTCGCGAATGATGTACGAGGTGCCCAACTCGCAGGTCACCCACCGCGCCTTCAGGCTCAACGTGCAGACGCCGAAGTGGACCCGCGCACCGGGCGAGGCGCCCGGCAGCTTTGCGCTCGAATCGGCGATGGACGAGCTTGCCGAGCAGCTGAAGATCGACCCGGTGGAACTGCGCGTGAGGAACGATGCCCGCACCGACCTCGACACGGGCAAGCCCTTCGGCAGCCGATCGCTCGTCGAATGCCTGCGCATCGGCGCCGAGAAATTCGGCTGGAGCAACCGCAGCGCCATGCCGCGCAGCCGCCGGCAGGGCCACTGGCTCGTGGGCTACGGCATGAGCGCAGCATCGCGCGGCGCACCGCATCGCGGCGCTTCGGCCAATCTTTTGCTTACGCGCAGCGGCCGTGACGTGCGCGCGGTGGTCGAGATGTGCGCGACCGATCTCGGCACCGGCAGCTACACCGTCATTGCGCAGACCGCGGCCGAAACGCTGGGCCTGCCGCTCGACAAGGTGCAGGTGCGGCTCGGCGATTCGGCCCTGCCTCCCACACCCGGCTCGGGCGGCTCCTGGGGCGCCAACACCTTCTGCACCGCGGCGCTCGCGGTCTGCGAAGCGGCCAAGCGGCAGTTGCGCGAGAAGGTCAACCTGCGCTTCGTGCGCGAACCCAGCGTGGCGGAGCTGCTGCAGGCGGCCCAGCTGAACGAATGGCGCGCCAGCAACACGGCCACGCCGGGCGCAGACATCGCCGCCTGGTCGCACTACGCTTTCGGTGCCAACTTTGCCGAAGTGTGGGTCGACGAAGACCTGGGGCTGGTGCGCGTGCCGCGCTACATGGCGGTGATTGCGGCCGGGCGCATCCTCAACCCCAAGACCGCGGCGTCGCAGATCATCGGCGGCATCGTCTGGGGCATTGGCAACGCGCTGATGGAAGAGTCGGTGCTCGACGAGCGCAGCGGCCACTTCGTCACGCGCACGCTGGCCGACTACCACGTGCCCGTGAACGCGGACATCGGCGACGTGCAGGTGCTCTTTGCGCCCGAAACCGACACCCGGGTCAACCGCATGGGCGTGAAGGGCGTGGGCGAGATCGGTATCACCAGCGTGGCCGCCGCCATTGCCAACGCGGTGTACAACGCCACCGGACGCCGCGTGCGGGACCTGCCGATCACGCCCGACAAACTGCTGACGCCGATCCAGGCATGACGTGGGCGCGGCCGGTGATGACGCCAACGGCATCGCGCTGTCGCCTGACGGCCGCACGCTTAGGGGGGCCTGTCCAGGCCTGACCGAAGTCCTTCTTGGTCCGATCCTCAGGACACCACCTGGTAGTACAGGTTCTGCGGATGCTTCGCCTGCGCGAAGAAGAACCAGCGCTCCGCGAGCAGCCCGGGCGCCTGCACCAGCACCGCCAGCAGCCACGGCCACACGGCCCCGCTGGCAACGCCCCACAGCAGCAACAGCGAAGGCAGCACGAAGGCCAGCAGCAGGAAACCGAGCTTCATGTTCCTGAGCGCGGCCAGCGTCGCGCCATGAAAGAACTCGCGCGTGTTGAACGAGCCGGCCGACATGCCCATCGACTTTTGCACGAGCTTCTCGGCGCGGATGCCGGTGGCCGATTGCAGGGTCGACTTGTGGCGGATCGCCGCGTTGCGCCTGAGCGCCCCGCCGCGTGCGGCCCATGCCGCGAGCGTGGCGGCGAGCGCCCAGGGGCCGAACAGGTGCACGAAATGTGCTTCGCCCGACAGCACCGCCATCGCACAGGCCAGCACCAGCCCCGACGACAAACCGATGAGCGTGAAGTTGACGACAGTCAGCGGATGCGCCCATTCCTCGATGAAGCGCAGGCACGCATAGATCATGGCCGTGCAGTACCAGAGCGCGGCCGCGCCGCACAGCACCAGCACCGGCAGCAGCCACGTCCACGGCGCGCCGGCGCCGAAGCGCAGCGACAGCCACCACAGCGCCACCAGTGCGATGAAGGCCGGCAGCACGATGACTTCGCGCGACATCCACGAGGTGCGCCACATCAGCACGGCGCGCCAGGCGCGGCTCTTGCGGCCCAGGTGCATGAACGATGCGGCCAGGCCGGCCACGAGCAGCACTTCGGCCACGCCCAGCGCCAGCGCGAGAAAGCCGGGGGCGAGCGCGAGGCCCAGCAGCACCGCGAGCGCAAGCGCGACGACCAGGCCCTGCGCGGCGCCGGCCAGCGTGGTGAAGAAAAGAATGGAGAACGCGGGATGCATGCTCTTATTCCTCCTGCCCCGCGGTCTGCTGCGTGACGCGGCGCGGCAGGTACTGGTTGGCCGGGCTGGTTTCCCACTCGGGCATCAGTTGGTAGCCGCCGCGTTCGCGGATGGCCCTGGACACTTCGGAGTCCGGGTCCTTCACGTCGCCGAACAGGCGCGCGCCGGTGGGGCAGGCCTTGACGCAGGCGGGCTTGCGGTCTTCCTTGGGCAGGTGCTCGTCGTAGATGCGGTCGACGCACAGCGTGCACTTGGTCATGACCTGGCGCTCCTCGTCGAGCTCGCGTGCGCCGTACGGACAGGCCCATGCGCAGTACTTGCAGCCGATGCACTTGTCGTAGTCGACCAGCACGATGCCGTCTTCCTTGCGCTTGTAGCTGGCACCCGTGGGGCACACGGGCACGCAGGGCGGGTCTTCGCAGTGCAGGCAGCTCTTGGGGAAGTGCACCGTCTGCGTGGCCGGGAAGGTGCCGGCCTCGTAGGTCTGCACGCGGTTGAAGAAAGTGCCGGAGGGGTTGGCGCCGTAGGGCTGCGCGTCGGCCAGCGGGCCGGCGCTGCCGGAGGTGTTCCACTGCTTGCACGAAGTGACGCAGGCATGGCAGCCGACGCAGACGTTGAGGTCGATGACGAGGGCGAGTTGCTTGGCGAGGGTTTCGCCCGGCTCGGCGCGGACGCTGGCATTTCTCCCTCCCCCGGAAGGGGAGGGAGCAGATCCGGGGCCATCAGGTCCTTGAGCCACTGCATCATTTCTTCCCCCTCCCCGCAAAGTACGTCAGCACGCTCGCCGCCTTCCCCAGCACCCCCGGTGCGCTCGGCATGCTCGCCATCTGCGGAAAGCTTTCTTCCGGCTCGCCCGGTTCCGCGGGCCGTATGCGCACGCGCACGTCGTACCAGCCGGCCTGCCCCGTGACCGGATCCGAATTGCTGATGCGGCCGCTCGCGGTGCCTGCGCAAGGCAGTTCCTCGCTGATCAGGTGGTTGAGCAGGAAGCCCTTGCGCGCCTCGTCCGCACCCGGCGCCAGCTGCCAGGCACCATCGGCCTTGCCGATCGCGTTCCAGGTCCACACGGTGCCGGGCTCCACGGCCTCGCTGTAGCGCAGCATGCAGCGCACCTGGCCCCATTGGCTCTCGACCCAGCACCAGCCGCCGTCGGCAATGCCCGCGGCCTGCGCGGTGAGCGGGTTCACGTGCAGGTAGTTGTGGCTGTGGATCTGCCGCAGCCACGCGTTCTGCGAATCCCACGAGTGGTACATCGCCATCGGCCGCTGGGTGATGGCGTTGAGCGGATAGGCGTCGAGATCGGTCGAGGCCTCCTCGAGCGGCGGGTACCAGAAAGGCAGCGGATCAAAGTAGGTGTCGATGCGCTCCCGCAGCGCATCGGGCGGCTGCCGGCCCGCGCTCTTGCCCTGCGCGGCCAGGCGGAAGCTCTGCAGCGTGTCGGAGTACAGCGCCAGCTGCACCGGGTCGTTGCGCTGGCGCCAGCCCTTGTCCTTTGCAAAGTCGAGGTACTCGCGGTTCCAGTTGCGCATGTAGTGCATGGTCTCGGGCATGTGGTACTGGAACACGCAGTTGTTCCGTGCATACGCTTCCCACTGCTTGGGGTTGGGCTCGCCGCGCAGGTGCTCGGTGCCGTCCTTGCCGCGCCAGCCCATCAGAAAGCCGATGCCCGGCTGCGGCTGGAAGTTGACGACAAAGTCCGGATAGCCCGTGAACTTGCGCCCGCCTTCTGGCGTGGTGAAGGCCGGAAACTTCAGGCGCGAGGCCAGCTCGATCAGCACTTCCTGGAAAGGCTTGCACTGGCCGGTGGGCGGCACCACCGGAATGCGCACCGAATCGACCGGGCCGTCGAATTCCGAGATCGGCCGGTCGAGCATGCTCATCACGTCGTGGCGCTCCAGGTAGGTGGTGTCGGGCAGCACCAGGTCGGCAAAGGCCACGGTCTCGCTCTGGAAGGCGTCGCACACCACCAGGAAGGGGATCATGTGCTCGCCCTTCTCGTCCTTGCGGTTGAGCATCTCGCGCACGGCCATGGTGTTCATGCTGGAGTTCCAGGCCATGTTGGCCATGAAGATCAGCAGCGTGTCGATGCGGTAGGGGTCGCCCTTGACCGCATTGGTGATCACGTTGTGCATGAGCCCGTGCGCCGACAGCGGGTGCTCCCACGAGAACGCATGGTCGATGCGGATCGGCGAGCCATCGGGGTTGATGGCCAGCTCTTCCGGGTTGGCCGGAAAGCCCAGCGGCGCGGCATTGAGCGGCGTGTTGGGCTGGATCATTCCGGGGTCGTTGAAGGCGCGGTAGTTGGGCACGATGTGGCGCGGGTACGGCGCCTTGTGGCGGAAGCCACCGGGCGCGTCGATGGTGCCGAGCACGCTCATCAGCACCGCCAGCGCGCGCACGGTCTGGAAGCCGTTCGAATGGGCCGCGAGCCCGCGCATCGCGTGGAAGGCCACAGGCCGCGCCTGCGTGGTCGGGTGCTTCTTGCCCCAGGCATCGGTCCACGCAATGGGCAGCTCGAAGGCCTGGTGCAGCGCGGTCTCGCCCATCTCGCGCGCAAGCTTGCGGATGCGCTCGGCATCGATGCCGGTGATGGCCTCGGCCCATTCGGGCGTGCAGCTGGCCACGCGCTCGCGCAGCAGCTGGAACGAGGGCGCCACGCGCGTGCCGTCGGCCAGCGTGTAGTGGCCTTCGAGCGCGGGATCGCAGCCGTCGGCAATGCCTTCGGGGTAGGCGTTCTTCACGCTGCCGCTCGATCTGTCCCACACCAGCTTGTTGTGCGGATGGCGGCCGTCGCCGGGCGGCCCGCGCGTGGGGTCCGGGTCGAAGGCGAACAGGCCCTGGCGCTCGCAGTCGTCCAGCACCACGAGCTGCGGCGCATTGGTGAAGCGCTTCAAGAAAGCGTGGTCGATCAGGTCGTTCGCGATCAGCTCATGCAGCAGCGCCATGAACAATGCGCCGTCGGTGCCGGGCTTGATCGGAATCCATTCGTCCGCAATGGCCGAGTAGCCCGTGCGCACCGGATTGATCGAGATGAAGCGTCCGCCCGCGCGCTTGAACTTGCTGATGGCGATCTTCATCGGGTTGCTGTGATGGTCCTCGGCCGTGCCGATCATCACGAACAGCTTGGCGCGGTCGAGGTCGGGCCCGCCGAATTCCCAGAAGCTGCCGCCGATGGTGTAGATCATTCCCGCGGCCATGTTGACCGAGCAGAAGCCGCCGTGCGCCGCATAGTTGGGTGTGCCGAACTGGCGTGCGAACAGGCCCGTGAGTGCCTGCATCTGGTCGCGGCCCGTGAAGAGCGCGAACTTCTTCGGATCGGTCGCGCGGATCTTGCCGAGCCGCTCGGCCAGCATGTCGAAGGCGCGCTCCCAGCTGATGGGCTCGAACTCCCCGGCCCCGCGCTCACTGCCGGCCTTGCGCAGCAGCGGCTGCGTGAGGCGCGCGGGCGACACCTGCTTCATGATGCCCGAGGAGCCCTTGGCGCAGATCACGCCCTTGTTCAGCGGATGCTCGGGGTTGCCGTCGATGTAGCGCACCTCCGGGCCATGCTCGCCTTCGCGCAGGTGCACGCGGATGCCGCAGCGGCAGGCGCACATGTAGCAGGTGGTGGTCTTGACCTCGGTGTCCGCCGTGGGCGTGGGGGCGGCGAGCGGATCGTGGACGGGCTCTCGGGACAGGAAACTGAACACTGGCGGTCCTTCGTTTTTTTGTGCGGGGCTGCGCCGATGTTAGAGAGCATCGATCAAACGAAAAAGCGGAGAATATCGCTCACGATGACCGGAAAAACAGATCAGCAGCAGACCGCGCAGCGGCTTCGGCTCAACCTGCGCCAGCTCGAAGTGTTCGTGGCCACGGCCCGGGGCGGCAGCACGCGCGCCGCGGCCGACCGCGTCGCGCGCTCGCAGTCGGCCGCGAGCAGCGCGCTGGCCGACCTGGAGTCTTCCGTGGGCGCCCTGCTGTTCGACCGGCTCGGCCGCCGCCTGGTGCTCAACGAGAACGGCCGCGCGCTGCTGCCCAAGGCCCAGGCCCTGCTCGACCAGGCCGGCGAGGTGGAGGCACTGTTCAGCGGCGAGCATGCGGCGCCGCTGCGCGTGGCAGCCAGCTTCACCATCGGCGAATACCTGCTGCCCGAGCGCGTGTCGCAATGGACGGCGCTCCATCCGCAGAGCCAGGTTCACCTGCACATTGCCAACACGCGCGACGTGATCGAGGCGGTGGCTGGGTTCGACGTGGACGTCGGCTTCATCGAGGGGCCGCAGACGCACCCCGACCTGGTGGTGCGCGCTTGGCGCGAAGACGAGCTGGTGATCGTCGCCGCACCGGGCCATCCGCTCGCCAAGCGCATTGCCACCCACCACCAGCTCTCGCAGGCCACCTGGGTGCTGCGCGAGCACGGATCGGGCACGCGGCAGGTCACCGATGCATGGCTGATCCAGAACCTGGAACAGGTGCGCGTGGGCTTCGAGCTTGGCAGCACCGAGGCCATCAAGCGCGTGGTGGCCTCGGGCACCGGGCTGGCCTGCCTCTCGCGCTACACGGTGGCGCAGGCGCTGGAAGACGGCCACCTGATCGAGCTGCGCACGCGGCTGCCGGCCGGCATGCGGCGGCTGGCCACGGTGATGCACCGGGACAAGCTGCTGGGCCGCGCGACGGCCGACTTCCTGCGGCATTGCGGGGCGACCGTGCCGCGCACGCCGGCCGCGCGATAGGCCGCACGAAGCCGATCAAGCCGGCCGCGACAGCAGGTGCACGTACTCGTACTGCGCCGTGTTGATGGTCGACACGCGGTACTCCACCGGCTTGTCGCCGAAGGTGAGCGCGGTGCGCCGCACCTCCATCACCGGCGCGCCCGGCGCCACGCCCAGGATGCGCACCACGCTGCGGTCGGCCGCCATCGCGCGTGCGCGCTCGCGCGCCAGCGTCACGGTGATGCCGAACTCGGTCTGGTAGAGGTGGTAGATGGTGCTCGGCCGCTCGCGAAAGCGCTTCTCGGTCAGGCCCTTGAAGAGCAGCGCCGGCAGCGTGAGCCGGTCGTGGATCACCGCCCTGCCCTGCAGCAGCAGCCGGTTGTCGATCTGGATGGCGGGCTCGCCGGTTCGCAGGCCCAGCGCCTGCGCCGGCTCCTCGTCCATGCGCACGCGCTCGAAGGCAACGAACTCCACCTGCGGCGCCTGCCTGAGGCCGTCGCTGCGCTCCACGTGGAAGAACTGGAACATGAAGCGGTCGTCGTTGTGCACTGCAACGAAGGTGCCGCGCCCCTGCCGCCGCACGAGGATGTGCTCGGCCACCAGGTCGTCGGTCGCGTGGCGCAGCGTGCCGATCGACACGCCCAGCGCCGCCGCCAGCTCGCTCTCGCTCGGCAGCACGCTGCCGGCCGCGCAGCGCCCCGATTCGATGGCGCGCAGCAGCGAGCGCTTGACGAGCCGGTAGAGCGGCGCACCCGCCGACTCGGCGGGAATCGGTTCGAACGCGGAGATGTCTGTCGAGCGGGGCATGGCGCATTGTGGCGGCCGCATCGCGATTCATCCAAGTCATTCATATGACCTGTTTGACACGCGGAGACGCGCACTCGGACACTGGCCCGGCTGCAAATTCTCAGCGAGTCACAACAGGAGACAACGATGATTCATTTCGTTCTGCACGACGCGAAGGACACGGTCGCGGTCGTGGTGGTGGAAGGCGTCAAGGCCGGCATGTCGCTCAGCGGCTGGATCATGGACGAGGACCGCATGACCAGCGTCGATGCGCGCCAGGACATCCCGATCGGCCACAAGGTCGCGCTCAAGGACATGGCGCCCGGCGACACGGTGTGGAAGTACGGCATCGACATGGGCAAGGTGGTCGCGCCGATCAAGGCCGGCGAGCACGCGCACGTGCAGAACATCAAGACCAAGCGCTGGTAAGACACCGCCCCGCTTCGCCCACTTCCATTCCCCCACGAATCAGAAAGCACCGCATGTCCATCATTTCCAAAGACACCACCTTCCTCGGCTACCGCCGCGAAAACGGCCGCGTCGGCGTGCGCAACCACGTCATCATCCTGCCGCTGGACGACCTCTCCAACGCGGCCGCCGAAGCGGTGGCCCACAACATCAAGGGCGCGCTGGCCATTCCGCATCCCTATGGCCGGCTGCAGTTCGGCGCCGACCTGGAGCTGCATTTCCGCACGCTGATCGGCGCGGGCTGCAACCCGAACGTGGCGGCGGTCGTCGTCATCGGCATCGAGGACAGCTGGACGCAGAAGGTGGTCGACGGCATCGCCGCCACGGGCAAGCCGGTGGCCGGCTTCGGCATCGAGGGCCACGGCGACCACGACACCATCCTGCGCGCGAGCAAGGTGGCGCGCGAGTTCGTGCAAGCGGCCAGCGAGAAGCAGCGCGAGCCCTGCGGCATCCACGAGCTGTGGGTGTCCACCAAGTGCGGCGAGAGCGACACCACCTCGGGCTGCGGCTCCAACCCCACCGTGGGCAACGCCTTCGACAAGCTCTACGAGACCGGCAACACGCTGGTGTTCGGCGAGACCTCCGAGATCACCGGCGGCGAGCGCATCGTGGCCGACCGCTGCCGCACGCCCGACGTGAAGGAGCGCTTCATGTTCATGTTCAACCGCTACCAGGACATGATCAACCGCCACAAGACCAGCGACCTGTCGGACTCGCAACCCACCAAGGGCAACATCGCGGGCGGCCTGACGACCATCGAGGAAAAGGCGCTCGGCAACATCCAGAAGATCGGCAAGAAGTGCATGGTGGACGGCGTGCTCGACAAGGCCGAGGTGCCCACCGGCCCGGGCCTGTGGTTCATGGACTCGTCCAGCGCGGCGGCCGAGATGGTCACGCTGTGCGCCGCATCGGGCTACGCGGTGCACTTCTTCCCCACGGGCCAGGGCAACGTGATCGGCAACCCGATCCTGCCGGTCATCAAGATCTGCGCCAATCCGCGCACCGTGCGGCTCATGAGCGAGCACGTCGACGTCGACACCTCGGGCCTGCTGCAGCGCGAGATGACGCTCGACCAGGCCGGCGACCAGCTGCTCGAATGCATGCTGCGCACCGCCAACGGCCGGCTCACCGCGGCCGAAGCGCTGGGCCACCGCGAGTTCGTGCTGACGCGGCTGTACGAGTCGGCCTGACGGCGCCCGCGCGATGGCAGGCATCATGAAGCGGATAGTGATTGCGGAGTTCATGGACGCCGCCGCGGTTGCGCAGTTGCGCGAGCGGCACGACGTTCTCTACGACGTGGCGCTGGTGGACGACGGCGCCCGGCTCTACAAGGAAGCGAAGTGGGCCCACGCGCTCATCGTGCGCAACCGCACGCAGGTGCGCGGCGAACTGCTGGATGCACTCACGCAGTGCACGGTGGTGGGCCGGCTGGGCGTGGGCCTGGACAACATCGACGTGGCGGGCTGCGAAGCACGCGGCATCCGGGTGATTCCGGCCACGGGCGCCAATGCACTGAGCGTGGCCGAGTACGTGATCGCGAGCGCCATGCTGCTGCTGCGCGGCGCCTACGGCTCCACCGCCGCGGTGGCGGCGGGGCGCTGGCCGCGCAATGCGCTGTCGAACGGGCGCGAGCTGGCGGGCAAGACGCTCGGGCTGGTCGGCTTCGGCGCCATCGGGCAGCTGACGGCGCGGCTTGCGCAGGCGCTCGGCATGCGCACGGTGGCTTTCGACGCCATGATGGACGGCAGCCACCCGGCCTTCGCCGCAACGGGCACGCAGCCACTGGGCCTCGATGCGCTGGTGGCGCAGGCCGACGTGGTGAGCCTGCACCTGCCGCTGGTGGACGGCACGCGCAACCTGTTCCATGCGCCGCGCATCGCGGCCATGAAGGGCGGCGCGGTGCTCGTCAACACATCGCGCGGCGGCATCGTCGACGAAGCCGCCGTGGCGCTTGCGCTGCGCGAAGGCCGGCTCGGCGGCGCGGCGCTCGATGTGTTCGAGGCCGAGCCGCTCGCGGCCAGCCCGCATTTCGAGGGCTGCCCCAACCTGCTGCTGACACCGCACATCGCGGGCGTGACGGCCGAGTCGAACGAGCGCGTGAGCAGCCTCATTGCACAGAAGGTGCTGGAGGCGCTGGAACCATGACGATGCTGAGTCTTGAGGAAGCGCGAAACGCGGTGGCCGCGGCCTTGCGCGCGGCTGGCGCGAACGAGGCGATGGCGGCCGCCGCCGCACGCGCATTGGTGCTGGCCGAGGCGCAGGGCCTGGGCTCGCACGGCCTCTCCCGCGTGGCCCAGTACGCCACGCACCTGCGCAACGGCCGGGTGAATGGCAATGCCATGCCGGCGCTGCGCCGCCAGAAAGGCGCGGTCGTACTGGTCGATGCGCAGGAGGGCCTGGCCTTCGCCGCCTGCGAAATGGCTGTTGCCGAGGCTATCGGCCGCGCGCGCGACTTCGGCATTGCGATTGCGGGCGTCACGGACAGCCACCACTGCGGCGTGGTGGTCGACCATTTGCGGCCGGTGGCCGAGGCCGGCATGGTCGGGCTCGGCTTTGCCAACTCGCCGGCCGCGATGCCGGCGGCCGGCGGGCGCCACCCCATCTTCGGCACCAACCCGGTGGCGGCGATTTTTCCGCGCCGCGGTGCGCTGCCGCTCGCCATCGATCTGAGCCTTTCGGAAGTGGCGCGCGGCAAGGTCATGGTGGCCGCGAAGCAGGGCAAGGCCATACCGATCGGCTGGGCCGTCGACCGCCACGGCCAGCCGACCACCGATGCGCAGGCTGCGCTCGAAGGCTCGATGCTGCCCATCGGCGCGGCCACCAGCCCCAAGGGCGCGATGCTGGCGCTGGTGGTCGAGCTGCTGGTGACGGCGCTGATCGGTGCGCAGTTCGGCTTCGAGGCATCGAGCTTCTTCGAGGATGCCGGCAACCGGCCGCGCATCGGCCAGGCCTTCATCGTCATCGACCCCGGCGCGCTCGCGGGCTCTGCGGGCTACCTCGACCGCGTCGAGGTGCTGGTGGGCGAGATGCTGCGCGACGACGGCGTGCGCCTGCCCGGCACTCGGCGCAAGGAACTTCGGCTGCGCGCCGAGGCAGAGGGCATCGAGGTGCCCGAGGCGCTGCTCGCGCAGTGGCGAAGCTAGGCGCCACGACCCACACAACAACAGGAGACAACACGATGAAACGACGCGAATGGATGCAGGGGACCACCGCCCTGGCTGCGGCGGGATCGCTGGGCGCGCTCATGCCGATGCTGGCACGCGCGCAGGGCGGCGACTACCCCAAGCCGGACGCCACGCTGCGCTACGTGGTGCCCTTTCCGCCGGGCGGCCTGACGGACGTGATGGCGCGGCAGATCGGCCAGCAGCTGGGCGAGCGCTGGAAGGTCAACGTGCTGGTGGACAATCGGCCCGGCGGCAACGGGCAGATCGGCGCCGACCTGGTGGCCAAGGCGCCGCCCGACGGCAACACGCTGCTCGCGGTCACGCTGACGCATGCGGCCAACGTCACGCTGTTTCCGAAGTCGCCGTTCAGCTTCCAGAAGGACCTGCGGCCGGTGGCGCTGCTGGCCGGCAGCCCGATGCTGATCGTGGTGCCCGTGGCCAGCCCCATCCAGGACATGAAGGGCCTGGTCGCGGCGGCGAAGGAGCGCAAGCTCAACGCCGGCTCCAGCGGCAACGGCACGCCGCCCCACCTGACGCTCGCGCTCTTCAACGATCTCAACAAGTCCAACATCCAGCACGTGCCCTACAAGGGCGGCGCGCCGTGCATCACCGACCTCATCGGCGGCCAGCTCGACGTGGTGTTCTCGAACATTCCGGAGTCGATCGCGCATGTGAAGGGCGGCAAGCTGCGCGCGCTCGCCATTGCAAGCAAGACCCGCTACCCCTTGCTGCCCGAGGTGCCGACCACCGCCGAAGCCGGCATGCCCGCGCTGCAGGTCGAGAACTGGACCGGCATGATGGCGCCGGCCGGCATGCCCGATGCCGCGGTGCAGAAGCTGGGCGCGGAGGTGGTGAAGATCCTCGCGCAGCCCGGCCTCGACGAACGCATGCGCCAGCAGGGCTTCGTGATCGATGCGCGCGGGCCGGACCGCTTTGCGGCGTTCCTGGCTGACGAGATCGCGCGCTGGGCGCACGTCATCAAGGCGGCGGCTATCCAGCCTGGCTGAGCCGCAGCAGCCGCGCGGTGTGGCGCGCGATCACGGCCTCTTCGTCGGTGCGCAGCACCCAGGCGCTGACGGGGCTCTCGGGCGTGGTGAGTTGCGCCCTGCCCGCGCGGTTCGCTTCCACGTCGACGCGCAAGCCGAGCCAGCTGCACTGCAGAAGGATGCGCTCGCGCAGCGCGGCGGCGTTCTCGCCGATGCCGCCAGTGAACACGATGGCATCCACGCCGCGCAGCGCCGCAGCCAGCATGCCCATGTGCTGCACCACCTGCTCGATGAAATGCGCGATGGCTTCGGCGGCGGCGGGCACGGCCGAAGCCTCCAGCTCGCGCATGTCGCTGGAAATTCCCGACAGCCCCAGCAGGCCCGATTCGCGGAACAGCAGCTTCTCGACATCGTCCGCCGACATGCCCTGCGAGCGCATCAAATACAGCACCACGGCCGCATCGAGGTGCCCGCAGCGCGTGCCCATGGTGAGGCCGTCGAGCGGCGAGAAGCTCATCGTCGTGGCCACCGACCGGCCCTCGGCCATGCCGCACATCGATGCGCCGTTGCCCAGGTGCGCGACGATCACGCGCTGCCGTGCCAGCTGCGGCGCCAGTTGCGCGAACTGCGTCACGATCGATTCGTAGGACAGGCCGTGGAAGCCGTAGCGCCGCACGCCTGCATCGTGCAGCGCACGCGGCAGCGCGAAGCGGCGGTTCACATCGGGCTGGCTGGCATGAAAGGCGGTGTCGAAGCACGCCACCTGCGGCACGCCATCGAAAGCCTTCATGGCGGCGCGCACGCCCGCGAGGTTGTGCGGCTGGTGCAGCGGCGCAAGCGGCTCGAGCGCGGCCAGTTCGGCCAGCACCGCATCGTCGATGCGCACCGGCGCCACGAAGTTCACGCCGCCATGCACGATGCGATGGCCGACCGCCGCGATGCGGCCGCCGTCGCCTTGTTGTACATGCCATTCGAGCAGCGCGGCCAGCGCACCCTGGTGCGAGCGGCTGTCGCCTTCCAGCGCCGCGTCGTGCAGCGTGCGGCCTTCGCCGTCGCGCACGCGCAGCCGCGCCTTCAGCCCCGCGCCCAGTCCGTCGGCCTGGCCCGACCAGCGGGCGGCAGGCAGCGCGCCGCCCTCGCCCGGCGCGGCGAACAGTGCCACCTTGATCGACGACGACCCGGCGTTGAGGGTGAACAGCGAATCGGTCAGACGTAGTCCTTGTACTTGTCGAGGAAGCGCACCGGCTTGGACAGCGCATCGCGGCGGAACGGATCGCCGAGCTCGCGGGTGCACATGATCTCGATCACGCAGGTCTTCTTCTGGTTCATCTGCATGTCGATGGCCTTCTTCAGTGCCGGGCCCACGTCCTCGAGCCTGTCGACCACGATGCCCTCGGCACCCATGGCCTTGGCAATGCCCGCGAAGCTCTCGCTCTCGAGCTCGCCCGCGACGAAGCGGCGGTTGTAGAAGTCGACCTGGTTCTTCTTCTCGGCGCCCCACTGGCGGTTGTGGAAGACCACGGCCGTCACCGGGATATCGTGCCGCACGGCGGTCATGATCTCGACCATGCTCATGCCCCAGGCGCCATCGCCGGCATAGGCCACGGCCGGGCGGTCGGGCGCCGCGCACTTGGCGCCGATCATGGTCGGCAGCGAGTAGCCGCAGTTGCCGAAGCTCATCGGCGCGAAGAAGCTCCTCGGCTCCTCGAAGCGCAGGTAGCTGTTGGCAATGGCATTGATGTTGCCGATGTCGGTGGAGACCATCACGCGCGGCGGCATGGCCTTCTCGAGCTCGCGCAGCACCTGGCGCGGGTGCAGGTAGGTGCCGCCGGTGGGCGTCTTCTCGCCCTTGGCCTCTTCGATGGCGTCGAGGCTGAATTGGTCGCGCTCGTGGGTCCACTCGTCGAGTTCTTTTTCCCATGCGGCCTTTTCGGCCTTGATCTTGTCGGCGCGCTGGGCCTTGGTGGCGTCGCAGGCCAGGGTCTTGCCCTGCAGGCGCTTGAGCAGTTCCCGGGCAGTGGCCTTGGCGTCGCCGTGGATGCCGACGGTGATCTTCTTCACGAGGCCGAGGTTGGTGTGGTCGGCTTCCACCTGGATGATCTTCGCGTCCTTCGGCCAGTAGTCCATGCCGTGCTGCGGCAAGGTGCCGAAGGGCCCCATGCGCGAGCCGAGCGCCAGCACCACGTCGGCCTGCGCGATCAGCTTCATCGCGGCCTTGGAGCCCTGGTAGCCGAGCGGGCCGGCGGCAAGCGGATGGCTCGCGGGGAACGAGTCGTTGCGGAGATACCCGTTGGCCACGGGCGCGCCCAGGCGCTCGGCCAGCGCCTTGCACTCTTCGACCGCATCGCCCATCACCACGCCGCCGCCCGAGAGGATGACCGGAAACTTGGCCGAGGCCAGCAGCTCGACGGCCGCATTCAGGCTGTTCTCGCCGCCCGCGCCGCGCTCCACGCGCATGGGCTTCGGGATCTCGGTGGTGATCTCGCCGTAGAAGTAGTCGCGCGGAATGTTGAGCTGCGTCGGGCCCATCTCGGAGATGGCGCGGTCGAAGCAGCGCGCGGTGTACTCGGCCATGCGCTTGGGATTGTTGACGTGGCCCTGGTACTTGGTGAACTCCTGGAACATCGGCAGCTGGTTGGCTTCCTGGAAGCCGCCCAGGCCCATGCCCATGGTGCCGGTCTCGGGCGTGATCATCACGACCGGGCTGTGCGCCCAGTAGGCGGCCGCGATGGCCGTCACGCAGTTGCTGATGCCGGGGCCGTTCTGGCCGATCACCACGCCGTGGCGGCCCGAAACGCGCGCATAGCCGTCGGCCATGTGGGCGCCGCCCTGCTCGTGCACCACCGGAATCAGGCGGATGCCGGCGGGCGCGAAGATGTCCATCGCGTCCATGAAGGCCGAGCCCATGATGCCGAAGATGTCGGTCACGCCGTTGGCGACCATGGTTTCGACGAAGGCCTCGGAGGGCGTCATCTTCTGCACGCCGGCGACGGCTTCGCGGGTGGGTGCGGCGGGTTGCTTCTGGCTCATGGAAGGCGTCTCCTGAAGGGAATGGGGCGGTCGGCGGGTTTCAAAAGCCGGAACGGGTTGTTCCGATTTCTCTCCGGCGGAATATAGGACGGCAAGTCCTTGGCGTCAAACAATTTACAAAAACCGGTACGTCTTGTCTTGTTTTTTGTAAAAAGACTATGATCCGGCCCATGAAGATCGTCAAGGGGCCCACGCCCGAAACCCTGGAGCCGGCGCCGGGCGACACGCCCACCATGCGCCTGTTCGGGCTGCTCGAAACCATGGCCGCCAAGGACCAGCGCTACTCGCTGCAGGGCCTGGTGGAAGAGACCGGCATGCCCAAGCCCACCCTGCACCGCATGCTCCAGCAGCTCGAAGGCGCGGGCCTGCTGCAGCGCGAGGGCGACGGCCGCCACTACGGCATCGGCACGCGGCTGCGGCGGCTGGCCGAGAACCTGCTGCTCAACGACAGCCTCCACGGTGCACGCCATACGGTGCTGCGTCAACTGGTGGAAGAAATCGGCGAGAGCTGCAACCTCACCGCGCTCTCGGGCAGCGAGGTGGTGTACCTCGACCGCGTGGAGACCGCCGCGCCGCTGCGCTTCTACCTGCACTCCGGCTCGCGCGTGCCGGTGCACTGCTCGGCCAGCGGCAAGATCTTTCTCGCGCAGATGAGCGCAGCGCAGCGCCGCCGCCTGCTCTCCAACGCGCCGCTGGAGCCCTACACGCCCCGCACGCTCACCGACCCCGAGGCGCTCGAAAAGGAAGTGCAGCGCGTGCGCAAGGACGGCTACGCCATCGACAACGAAGAGTTCCTGCCCGGCCTGCTCTGCATTGCCGCGCTGGTGCCTTCGGGCGACGACGGCCCCTCGAACCTGTGCATCGCGGTGCAGGCGCCGGTCATGCGGCTCGATGCCGCGAAGGCGAAGGCGCTGCTGCCCGCGCTGCAGCGCGCCGCACTGGCGCTGAGCCGCATCGATGCCGACGCGGGCACCACCAGCCGCGCGCAGGCCTGACCCACTCCATTCTGGAAAGCCCACCGTGACCGACATCGCAGACCTTCGGCCCGACCGCATGCTGAGCGTGCGCGAGGTGTTCGGCATCGACACCGACCTGCAAGTGCCCGCCTTCAGCGAACGCGACGACCACGTGCCGGAGATCGATGCGGTCTACCGCTTCAACCCCGACGTGACGCTCGCCATCCTCGCGGGCTTCATGCGCGACCGGCGCGTGATGGTGCAGGGGCTGCACGGCACCGGCAAGTCGACCCACATCGAGCAGGTGGCGGCGCGGCTGAACTGGCCCTGCGTGCGGCTGAACCTCGACGGCCACATCAGCCGGCTTGACCTCGTGGGCAAGGACGCGGTGGTGCTGCGCGAAGGAAAGCAGGTCACCGAGTTCCAGGAAGGCATCGTGCCGTGGTCGCTGCAGCGGCCGGTGGCGCTGGTGTTCGACGAGTACGACGCGGGGCGGCCCGACGTGATGTTCGTGATCCAGCGCATCCTGGAACAGGGCGGCAAGTTCACGCTGATGGACCAGAACCGGGTGCTGCACCCGCACCCCTTCTTCCGCCTCTTCGCCACCGCCAACACGGTCGGCCTGGGCAACCTCAACGGCCTGTATCACGGCGCGCAGCGGCTCAACCATGCGCAGATCGACCGCTGGAACATCGTGGCCTCGCTCAACTACCTGCCGGCCGATGAAGAGATCGCGATCGTGCAGGCGCGCGTGCCTTCGCTGGCGGACGATGCGGGGCGCCGGCTGGTCGCATCGATGGTGGCCGTGGCCGATCTCACGCGCAAGGGCTTCGCCGCGGGCGACCTCTCGACGCTGATGTCGCCGCGCACCGTGATCACCTGGGCCGAGAACGTCGAGATCTTCAAGGATCCGGCGCTGGCGTTCCGCCTGTCCTTCGTCAACAAGTGCGACGACGCGGAGCGGCCTCTGGTGGCCGAATATTTCCAGCGCTGCTTCGACCAGGAACTGAAGGAGTCGCACCAGCTGTCGTCGGGACCGCACGAATGACCGACATGCCCGCGAGCGCCATGCAGCGCCGCGTGCGGCAGGAGGAGCAGGTCGCCGAACTCTGCGCGGGCGTGGTGCGGGCCTTCAGCGGCGAACGCGACCTGCACTTTCGCGGCCGACGCCTGCACCGCGGCCGCGTGGCGCTGCCGTGGTTCGCGCCGCACCTGCATCCTTCGCCCGAAACCGACGACTTCGCCTCCTTTCGCGGCGTGGCCGACGGATTGGCGCTGCGGCTCACGGTGTCCGATGCCGCGCTGCACGACAGCCTGCGGCCCGAAGAGCCCGTCGAACGCATGCTGTTCGAGATGCTCGAGCAGTTCCGCGCCGAAGCCATGGCGCCCGAGGTCATGGCGGGCATGCGCCACAACCTGCGGCACCGCCACGAACAGTGGTCGCTCGCCTTCCACCATTCGGGCCTGACCGACACGGCGCGCGGCCTGCTGCTCTACGCCGTGGCGCAAATCTGCCGCGCCCGCGTGAGCGGCCAGCAGGTGGTGGAAGAAACCGAAGACATGCTCGAAGCCACGCGCTTTCACCTTGCGCCGCTGATCGGCCACGCGCTCGCGGGCCTGCGCCGCGACCGCGCCGACCAGGCCGCCTACGCCGTGCACGCACTCGCCATCGCGCGCACCGTCGCCGCGATGCTGCATGAGGCCGGCGAAGACAGCAGCGACGCACGCGACCCGCATGTGGACGACAAGCGCAGCGTGTTCATGCTGGTCGCCGACATGGACCGCGAGATCATCGAACGCTTCACCACCGCCGAGTCGGGCCGCAGCGCGGTGCTCGACGGCGCGGGCGGCGCCTACCGCGTCTTCACCGCCGCCTACGACCGCGAACACGACGCCGCCGCGCTCGCGCGCAGGGAAGTGCTCGCCGGCCACCGCGAAAAGCTCGACCGCCGCATCGCCGCGCAGGGCGTGAACATCGCGCGCCTGGCCCGCGAACTGCGTGCCCTGCTCGCCGACCCCACGCGCGACGGTTGGGACAGCGGCCAGGAAGAAGGCTTGGTCGACGGCCGCCGGCTCGCGCAGCTGGTGGCCTCGCCGACCGAGCGCCGGCTGTTCCGCACCGAGCGCATGGAGCCGGTGGCCGACTGCATGGTGACGTTCCTGATCGACTGCTCGGGTTCGATGAAGGAGCATGCCGAATCGGTCGCGATGATGGTCGACGTGTTCGCGCGCGCGCTGGAGCAGGCCGGCGTGGCCAGCGAGGTGCTGGGCTTCACCACCGGCGCCTGGAATGGCGGCCGCGCGCAGCGCGAGTGGGTGCGTGCCGGCAGGCCGCCTCACCCCGGCCGCCTCAACGAGCGCTGCCACATCGTCTTCAAGGCCGCCGCCACGCCCTGGCGCCGCGCGCGGCCCGCGATGGCGGCGCTGCTGAAGGCCGACCTGTTCCGCGAGGGCATCGACGGCGAAGCGGTCGACTGGGCCTGCACGCGCCTGCGCGAGCGGCCGGAGGCACGCAAGCTCCTGTTGGTGATTTCCGACGGCTCGCCGATGGACAGCGCGACGCACCTGGCCAACGATGCGCACTATCTCGACCACCACCTGCGCGACGTGGTGGCGCGGCAGGAGCAGCGGCGCGACATCGAGATAGCCGGTATTGGTGTCGGGCTCGATCTGAGCCCGTACTACAGCCGCAGCCATGTGCTGGACCTTGCGACGTCTTGCGGCAATACGATCTTCCGCGAGGTGATCGACCTGATGGCGGGTCGGCATCGGCGCTGAGCGCCACCGAGGCGCTGCTGTTCGGGGCGCGCTCCCGCCGACGGGGTACCTTGCTCCGCGAATGTCCCCCGGCCTTCGGCCTCCTCCTTTATTTCGCTGCGCAAGGCACCCCATCGACGGGAGCGTTGCAAAGAGCGGTGGTTGATCAGCAATACACCAGCAGCGTGCCCAGGTGCACAGAGCATCGGGTGCTCCCCGCAGCGAAATAAAGGAGGAGGCCGCAGGCCGGGGGACATTCGCGGAGGGGAGTACCCGGTGATCTGTGCACGCGCCCTGAACAAAAGCGTCCTGAAAAATAACAAGCAAAACCTGAAACATTTAGAACTACATCCAAGTCCCCGATTGACAAAACAACCGATCAGTCCAAACATCGCGTCTCACATCCAGGAACAACGTTCCAATATTTGGAACACCCAGAACCTCATGGATTCCACCCTCGCCAAAGGCCTTGCCGCCATCGAATGGATGACGCGGCAACAGCGCGACTGCCGCGTCACCGACCTCGCCCAGGCCTTCGGCATGGCGCGCAGCAACGCGCACCGCACCCTGCAGACCCTGGTCGACTGCGGCTGGGCCGTGCAGGACCCGGACACCAGCGCCTACCGCCCGAGCCTGCGACTGTTCGAACTGGGCGCGCTGGTCTCCGAGGCCACCGACATGGGCTCGCTGCTGCGGCCGCACCTCGCGGCGCTGGCGCAGCAGACCGGCGAGACCATCCACCTTGCGGTGCTCGACGGCGCCGAGATCGTCTACCTCGACAAGTTCGACAGCCCCCTGCCCGTGGCCGCCTATTCGCGCATCGGTGGCCGGGCGGCGGCGTACTGCGTGGCTTCGGGCAAGGCCCTGCTTGCCGCGGCCGCGCCGGACCTTTCCGCGCTGCACGAGCGCCTCGGCACGCTCGCGGCGCACACCAAGAACAGCATCACCAGCTTCGATGCCCTTCTCTCGGAACTCGAACGCACGCGCGTTCGCGGCTATGCGGAAAACCGCGAGGAATGGCGCCTCGGCGTCTGCGGTCTGGGCGTGCCGGTGTTCAACGCGCGCGGCGAGGCCGTCGCGGCCGTCGGCATGAGCGTGCCCTCGATCCGCTTCGCGCGGACGCAGGCGCGCGGACTGGCCGACCGCCTCATGGCCTGCGCGCGCGACGCGAGCGTCACGCTCGGCTACCGGGCGAGCCCGCTGCCGACATCCACCACAAGGAGAAGGAGACTCGAATGAACCTGTTGTTCCCCGCCCCCTGGCTGCGCGCTGCGCTGCTGGCCGCGGCCACCCTGGCTCTGCCCTTTGCCGCGCAGGCGCAAAACGGCACCGACTATCCGAACAAGCCGATCCGGCTCGTCGTTCCGTACCCGCCCGGCGGCGGCACCGACGTGATCGCGCGCATCGTGCAGGAGCGCTTCTCGTCGCTGCTCGGCCAGCAGGTGCTCATCGACAACCGCGGCGGCGCGGCCGGCTCCATCGGCACCGAGATCGTGGCCAAGGCCCCGCCCGACGGCTACACGGTGCTGTTCACGCTGTCTTCGCACACCATCAACCCGGCGATCTACACCAAGCTCTCGTTCGACACCGCGAAAGACTTCGCGCCCGTGGGCCTGGTCGCTTCGCTGCCGCAGATCCTGGTGGCCAACACGCAGTTCGCGCCCAACACGGTGGCCGAGCTGGTGGCGCTCGCCAAGGCCAAGCCGGGCTCGCTTTCCTTCGCCTCGGTGGGCAACGGCTCGCCCGGACACCTGGCGGGCGAGCTGCTGAAGCTGCGCACCGGCACCCAGATGACGCACATCCCCTACCGCGGCGGCGGCCCGGCCGTGACCGACGTGATGGGCGGGCAGGTGCCGCTGCTGTGGGTGTCGATTCCCGCGGCCGCGCAGTTCGTGAAGGCCGGCAAGCTCAAGGCGCTGGCGGTGTCGACCACCAAGCGCAGCGCGGCCTTCCCCGACGTGCCCACGATGCAGGAAGCAGGCATTGCCGATTTCGACGTCGACTCCTGGTACGCGGTGTTCGTGCCCGCGAAGACGCCGCAGCCCACCATCGACAAGCTCAACCGCGTCATCAACACGGTGGTCAAGGAACCGGAGATCCGCGACAAGCTGCTGGCGCAGGGCAGCGAAGGCGTCGGCGGCACGCCGGAGCAATTGGGCAAGGTGGTGACCACGGAACTCGTGCGCTGGCAGAAGCTCGCAAAAGAAGCCAGCATCAAGGTGGACTAGAGCTCGCCCCCAGGCTCCGCGCACTTCGTGTCGCTTCTCCCACCCCCTACCGGGGGCAACACCAGCGGCCCGGCAAAGCCGGTTCCGCGGTGTTCCCCGACTGAATACGCAAGGCAAAGATGACGACTATGGAACATTCACCCTCCTCCCCCATCGCCGAACTGGTGGCGCGCGCCCGCGCCGCGCAGCGCATCTACGAAACCTGGTCGCAGGAACAGGTCGACACCGCCGTGGTGGCCGCGGGCTGGGCCATCATCGAGCCGGCGCGCAACCGCGAGCTGGCCGAACTGGCGGTGGCCGACACCGGCGTGGGCAATGCCCCCGACAAGGTGCGAAAGAACCACCGCAAGACCTTCGGCCTGCTGCGCGACCTGCGCGGTGCGCGCTCGGTGGGCGTCATCTCGGAAGACCCGGCGCGCGGCATCATCGAGATTGCGCGGCCCGTGGGCGTGGTGTGCGCGGTCACGCCGTCCACCAACCCGGGCGCCACGCCGGCCAACAAGATCATCAATGCGCTCAAGGGGCGCAACGCGGTCATCGTGGCGCCCTCGCCCAAGGGCTGGTCGACGGCGGCGCGGCTGATCGAGTTCATCCATGCGCAGTTCGACCGCATCGGCGCGCCGCGCGACCTGGTGCAGCTGCTGCCATCGCCGGTCAACAAGCAGTCGACGGCCGAGCTGATGCGCCTGTGCGACCTGGTGGTGGCCACCGGTTCGCAGGCCAACGTGCGCGCGGCCTATGCCAGCGGCACGCCGGCCTTCGGCGTGGGCGCGGGCAACGTGGCGGGCATCGTCGACGAATCGGCCGACGTGAATGCGGCGGCCGACCGCATCCTGCTTTCCAAGACCTTCGACAACGCGACCAGCTGCTCGTCGGAGAACAGCCTGGTGATCGTGGACGCGGTGCGCGCGCAGATGCTCTCGGCACTGAAGGACCGCGGCGCGTTCATGCTCGCGGCCGCGCAGAAGGCCACGCTGCAGTCGCTGATGTGGCCGGATGGCAAGCTCTCCGCCGCCGTCATCGGCCAGTCGGCGCGCGTGATCGCCGAGCGCGCGGCGGCCCTCGACGGCGCCAACCGTGAGGGCTGGCTGGCCATTGCGGCCAGGGACCCGCGCGTCCTCATGGTGGCCGAGGACGGCGTGGGCCACGAGCATCCGTTCTCGGGCGAGAAGCTGAGCCCGGTGCTCGCGATCTATTCGGCGCGCGATTTCGACGAGGCTGCCGCCACGGTCGAGCGCATCTACGCCTACGAAGGCGCGGGCCATTCGGTCGGCCTGCACAGCACGGTGCCCGAGCGCGCGTTGACGCTCGGCCTCACGCTGCCGGTGTCGCGCGTGATCGTCGACCAGGCGCACTGCATCGCCACCGGCGGCAGCTTCGACAACGGCCTGCCGTTCTCGCTGTCGATGGGCTGCGGCACCTGGGGCAAGAACAACTTCTCCGACAACATGAACTACCGGCACTACCTGAACATCACGCGCGTGTCGCGGCCGATTCCGGAGCGGGTGCCCAGCGAGGACGACATCTTCGGCGCCTACTTCGCCGAATACGGTGCAAGCTGACCGTGGCGGCCTCCACCGTTCATGAGCTGATCGAACTGCAGGCGGCGGCACGGCCGCAGGCGGTGTATGCGCTGTCCACCGAAGGCGGGCGCAAGAGCATCGGCTTTGGCGAGCTCGCGCGCGGCTGCCGTACGGTGGCGGCGGTGCTGCACGCGCATGGCGCGCGGCCGGGCGACACGGTGTCGGTGGTCATGCCCAATGGCCTGCAGACGCTGCGCCTGCTGCTCGGCGCCATGCATGGCGGCCTGTGCGTGAACCCGGTCAACCTGCTGTCGCAACCCGAGCAGATGCGCTATGTGCTCGCGCATTCGGATTGCCGCGTGGTGTGCGTCGCGCCCGAGTGGGAAGCACGCGTGCGCGCGATGCTCGATGGCATCGGCCGGCCGGTCGAAGTGCTGGTGGCGAGCCCCGACGCCGATGCGCTGCCGGGCGAAGCGCAGGAGGCGCAGGCGGAGCCCCTGCATGAGGCTGCGCCGCCCGCCGCCGGCGACGTGGCCCTGCTGATGTACACCTCGGGCACCACCGGCATGCCCAAGGGCGTGATGCTCACGCAAGGCAACCTCGCGGCCAATGCGCATGCGATCAGCGCCGAGCACGCGCTGCAGCCCGCCGACCGCGTGCTGGCCGTGCTGCCGCTCTATCACATCAACGCCTTCGCCGTGACCATGCTCGCGCCGCTCGCCCACGGCGGCAGCCTCGCGATGCCGCCGAAGTTCTCGGCCGGCCGCTTCTGGGAGCAGGCAGCGGGCACGCAGTGCAGCTGGATCAACGTGGTGCCCACCATGATCTCGTACCTGCTCGAAGGCGAGGAGCCGCCGCCCGCGCAGACCACTGCCATCCGCTTCTGCCGCTCGGCGTCGGCCGCGCTGCCGCCGGAGCATCACCGCGCCTTCGAGCAGAAGTTCGGCATCGGCATCGTCGAGACCATGGGGCTCACCGAAACCGCGGCGCCGTCTTTTTCGAACCCACTCGACCCCGCGCTGCGCAAGCTGGGCTCGGTGGGCCGCGCCTCGGGCTGCGAGGCGCGCGTCATCGATGCCGCGCTGGCCGAGGTGCCCGACGGCAACACCGGCGAGCTGGCCATCCGCGGCCCCAACGTGATGCGCGGCTACTACAAGAACGAAGAAGCCACGCGCGCGAGCTTCACGCCCGATGGATGGCTGCGCACCGGCGACCTCGGCCACCGCGATGCCGATGGCTTCTTCTTCGTGACCGGCCGCATCAAGGAGCTGATCATCAAGGGCGGCGAGAACATTGCGCCGCGCGAGATCGACGAGGCGCTGCTGCGGCATCCTGCGGTGCTCGAGGCCGCGGCGGTGGGCGTGCCCGACCGCCACTACGGCCAAGAGATCGGCGTGTGCATCGTGCTGCGCGACGGCTGCGCCTGCACCGAAGACGAGCTGCGCGCCTTCAGCGCCGAGGCGCTCGGCCGCTACAAGGCGCCGGGCCACTACCGCTTTGTCACCGACCTGCCGCGCGGGCCTTCTGGAAAGGTGCAACGGCTGAAGCTGCTGCCGCTTTTCAAGGTATGACGGTGGCGGAACTGCTGGTGCCGCCGCTGGCGCCGG
Source organism: Variovorax paradoxus NBRC 15149 (assembly GCF_001591365.1). Classification (GTDB taxonomy): domain Bacteria; phylum Pseudomonadota; class Gammaproteobacteria; order Burkholderiales; family Burkholderiaceae_C; genus Variovorax; species Variovorax paradoxus. The sequence goes on along the minus strand of NZ_BCUT01000006.1, from coordinate 14,962 downwards.
CGCTGCTCGCCTACAGCCTGTGCGTGGTGTTCGCGGCCGGCGTGGTGCGCGGCTTTGCGGGCTTCGGCTTCTCGGCGGTCACGGTGGCGGGGCTCTCGCTGGTGGTGTCGCCCGCGCTCGTGGTGCCGGCCATCTTCATGCTCGAGATCCTCGCGAGCCTGAGCCAGCTGCGCGGCATTGCGCGCGACGTCGACATGCCCTGGCTCGGTTGGCTGATGCTGGGCAACCTGCTGTTCATTCCGCTCGGCGTCGCGCTGCTGGCCTGGCTGCCCGAGACGCCGCTGCGCCTGCTGATCGGCGCGCTGCTGATGGCCGCCGCCTTGCTGCTGCGCGCGGGCACGCGTGCCACGCTGGTGCCCACGCGCGCGGTGCGCTTTGCGGCCGGGCTGGCCTCGGGCTTCATCAACGGCGTGGCGGCCATCGGCGGCATTGCCATTGCGGTGCTGCTGAGCACCACCGCGATGGCGCCGGCCGCCCTGCGCGCCACCATGATCGCGCTGCTGCTCTTCAGCGACGTGGTGTCGCTCGCAAGCGCCGCGCTCATGCCCGCGGCCGCGCATGCCGCGTCGGGCCACCACCTGCTCGGGGCCGGCACGCTGAAGTGGGCGCTGTGGCTCGCGCCCGCGATGCTGGCCGGCATCTGGTGGGGCCAGCGCTCGTTCAAGGGCGTGTCGCCCGCGCAGTTCCGCCGGCATGTGCTGAACCTGCTGGTGGCGCTGGCGGCGGTGAGCGTGGCGCGCTCCGTGGCCGCGCTGGCCATGGCCTGAGCGGCAAGATTCCGCACGGCAGCGCCCGCGCTGGCTATGCTGCGCGCGACATGCTGACTTCTTCATTCTTTTCTCGGCCACCGGGACGCGCGCTTGCGGCGGCCACGGTGCTCCTGTTCGCATCGGCGGGTGCCGCCGCCGAATCGGCTTGCCTCAATACCGCCGCGCGGATTCCGCCGCCCCCGCGCGCGCTCGCGATGGTCGCCGCCGCGCAGCGCGAGCACGAGGCTTTCGGCGCGCAGACGATGGACGCCGAAGGCCGGCTCGTCGAATCGGGCCGTTCCGAGGCCGAGGATTCGCGCGCCACGCTCGCAAGCGCCGCGCCGTGGCAGCGCGTGCTCGGCTACTGGGAGGCGGTGCCGCAGCCCCACACCCCGCTGCCTTCGCTGGTGCGCTTCGGCGCGCTGCAACCGGCCGACCGCACGCTGCTGCTGCAGGCGCTCAACCAGGCGAGCGCCTCGCACCTGCGGGGGCTGGGCGTGGGGCCGGACCAGGGCCTCGACGCGGCCGAGCTGCGTGCGATGGCCACCGCGGTCAACCGCGTCGCGGCCATCGACACGCCATGGTCGGCGGCCTTCATGAGCTGGCTCGCGCAGCAGGCGGGGCTGGGCGCGGACGAGTTCGCATTCTCGGAAGCGCATGCGGACTACGCGGGCGCCGCCTGGCAGGCCGGCGCCGCCGAAGCGGCCGGCCACGAGACGCGCTACGCGATGCGCGCCTGCGACCTCGCGCGCACGCCGCCGCGCGTGGGCGACCTGGCCTGCCACACGCGCGGCGCGGCATCGGAGCTCGACAGCTTCGAAAGGATCGGCGCCGTGCTGGCAAAGCGGGCCACGGGCGGCGAGCCGCTGCCGATGCACTGCGACGTGGTGGTGAAGGTCGACGAGCGGGGCTTCGACACCATCGGCGGCAATGTGCTGCAGTCGGTCACGCGCAGGCGGCTCGACTTTGCCCCCGGCACGCGCACCCTTGACCCCAGCTACTACCTGCCCGCCGGCTGCACCGTCGGCGCGGCGGGCTGCACCGAGCGCCACATGAGCTGGCAGCCGTGGTCGCTGCTGCTGCAGTGGCGCTGAGGCGGCGCGCCGCAAGCCAAAGGACCTGCGCTCAGAGCAGCGTGCCCATGCGCTCCGCGGCGGCCTTGAGCGCATCGATGCGCTTCACCGCCTCTTCCATCGACATGCGTGCGGTCGGCGCGTGCACCGCGAGCGCCGCGCGCACCTGCCCGGCCGCGTCGCGCACCGGCACGGCCACGGCCACCAGCCCCGCGATGAATTCCTCGCAGTCGCGCGAATAGCCGCGCCTGGCGATCGCATCGCATTCGGTGCGCAGCGCATCGGCCTTGACGAGCGTGTTGGCCGTCATGCGCGCGAGCGGCAGCCGGTCGATCAGCGCATCGCGCTCCTTCTTCGGCATCTGTGCGAGCAACAGCTTGCCGCTCGCGGTGCAGTGCAGCGGCACGTGCGAGCCGACGTCGAGCGTGAGCCGCAGCGGCCACTTCGCCTCCACGCGGTCGAGGTACAGCACCTGGGCGCCGTCGAGCGTGGTGAGGTTGCAGGTCTCGCCCACCTGCCGCACGAGTTCGGACAGCACCTCGTGCCGCAGGCCGCGCACCGTGCCGTGGTTCAGGGTGTCGAAGGCCAGCTTGCGCAGCGCGGGGCCGACGCTGAACGAACGCTCGTCCACGTCGCGCGCCAGGAAGCCGGTGGCCAGCAGCTGGGTGCAGATGCGGTGCGCCGTGCCCTTGGGCAGCCCCAGCTGCGCGGCCAGGTCGGCGAGCGTGAGGGCGCGGCCTTCGCTGGCCAGCAGGGCCAGCAGGCGCAGGCTGCGCTCGGCCGACGAGCCGGAGGCGGACTCCTCCGCGGCGGGCACGGAAAGCGATGGCGAAGACACGGCGGCTGCGGGGCGCGCGGGACGTGGCATGCGGGTAAACCTTAAAAATGGAACATTGCGTTCCGAAAAACATTAACCTAGGATGCAGACAAGCGAAGCGATTGTTCCACTCCCCGGGTGCCCTGCATGCGTGATGAAGAGTTCGACTACATCGTCGTCGGCGCCGGATCGGCCGGCTGCGTGCTGGCTGGCCGGCTGAGCGAAGATCCGGCCACGCGCGTGCTGCTGCTCGAAGCAGGGCCGGTGGACAGGTCGCTCTGGATCCACCTGCCCATCGGCTACGGCAAGACGATGTGGAGCCCCACCTACAACTGGCGCTTCGAGACCGACCCCGACCCCAACATGAACGGCCGGCGCATCTACTGGCCCCGCGGCAAGACGCTGGGCGGCTCGAGTTCGATCAACGGGCTGATCTACATCCGCGGCCAGCGCGAGGACTACGACCACTGGGCCGCGCTCGGCAATGCGGGCTGGGGCTATGACGAGGTGCTGCCCTACTTCATCCGCAGCGAAGGCAACGAGCGCGGCGCGAACGCCTTCCATGGCGGCGACGGGCCGCTGAAGGTGTCGGACATTGCGGCGAAGCACGAACTCATCGAGGCCTTCATCGGCGGCGCGCAGCAGATCGGCGTGCCGCGCACCGGCGACTTCAACGGCGCCGCGCAGGAAGGCGCGGGCTACTACCAGCTCACCACGCACAAGGGCTGGCGCTGCAGCACCGCCAAGGCCTACCTGGTGCCGGCGCGCCACCGGCCGAACCTGCGCATCGAGACCGATGCGCTGGCCAGCCGGCTGGTGTTCGACGGCCGGCGCGCCGTGGGCGTCACCTATCGCCAAGGCGGCGAGATGAAAACCGCGCGCTGCCGCGCCGAGGTGCTGTTGTCGGCCGGTTCGATCCAGTCGCCGCAGCTGCTGCAGCTCTCGGGCATCGGTCCGCGCGCGCTGCTCGAGCGCATGGGCATTGCGCCGGTGCAGGTGCTGCCCGGCGTGGGCGAGAACCTGCAGGACCACCTGCAGATCCGGCTGGGCTACGAGTGCAGCAAGCCCATCACCACCAACGACCAGCTCAACTCCTGGTTCGGCCAGGCGAGCATGGGCCTGGAATGGCTGATGCGCCGCACCGGCCCGCTCGCGGTGGGCATCAACCAGGGCGGCTGCTTCATGCGCGCGCTGAAGGACGCAAACGGCCGGCCGGTGGCCGCGACGCCCGACATCCAGTTCCACGTGGCCACGCTCTCGGCCGACATGGCGGGCGGCAAGGTGCATCCGTACTCGGGCTTCACGATGTCGGTGTGCCAGCTGCGGCCCGAGTCGCGCGGGCACGTGCGCATCCGCTCGCTCGACGCGGCGGAGCCGCCTGAGATGCAGCCCAACTACCTGGCCACCGAGCTCGACCGCGCCACCACCGTGGCCGGCGTGAAGGCGGCGCGCGCCATTGCCGAGGCGCCCGCGATGCGGCCCTACGTGAAGCGCGAGGTCAAGCCCGGCCCCGAGGCCGCGAGCGATGCCGAGCTGCTGGAGTTCTGCCGCAACAACGGCGCCACCATCTTCCATCCCACGGGCACCTGCCGCATGGGCAGCGACCCGCTCGCGGTGGTCGATGCGCGCCTCTGCGTCCACGGCGTGGCCGGGCTGCGCGTGGTCGACTGCTCGGCCATGCCCACGCTGGTGTCGGGCAACACCAACGCACCGGCCGTGATGATGGCCGAGAAGGCCGTCGACATGATCAGGGAGGACGTGAGGGCGGCAGCCGCCGCGACAACCACATCGGAGACAACGACATGAGCACAAGCGACGAGAAAGCGATTCGCAGGGTGGTGGCTTCGGCCCTGGTGGGCGCCACCATCGAGTGGTACGACTTCTTCCTGTACGGCGTGGTGGCCGGCATCGTGTTCAACAAGCTCTACTTCCCGGGCAGCGACCCGGTGGTGTCGACCTTGCTGGCCTACACCACCTTTGCCGTGGGCTTTGTCACGCGGCCGCTGGGCGGCGTGATCTTCGGCCACTTCGGCGACAAGATCGGCCGCAAGAGCATGCTGATCATCACGCTGATGATCATGGGCGTGGCCACCTTCCTGATCGGCCTGGTGCCCACCTATGCGCAGATCGGCATCGCGGCGCCCCTGCTGCTGCTCCTGCTTCGCGTGGCGCAGGGCATCGGCCTGGGCGGCGAATGGGGCGGCGCGGTGCTGATGGCGTATGAATACGCGCCCAAGGGCAAGCGCGGCTTCTATGCGTCGCTGCCGCAGATCGGGCTGGCCATTGGCCTGTGCATGGCCTCGGGCGTGGTGGCGCTGCTGTCGTGGCTGCTGACCGACGAGCAGTTCCTGGCATGGGGCTGGCGCATCGCGTTCCTGATCTCAGGCGTGATGGTGGGCGTGGGCATGTACATCCGGCTCCACGTGCAGGAAACGCCGGAGTTCGCGGCCGTGAAGGCGCGCAACGCCGAGCTGCGCATTCCGTTCATGGACATGCTGCGGCGCTATCCGGGCAACGTGCTCAAGGGCATGGGCGCGCGCTACATCGACGGGGTGTTCTTCAACATCTTCGGGGTGTTCTCCATCAACTACCTGACCGGCACGCTCAAGATCAGCCGCACCGACGCGCTGCTGGGCGTGATGGCCGCCGCGGTGGTGATGATCTTCTTCATTCCCTTCTTCGGCCGCCTGTCCGACCGGATGGGGCGCGGCAAGGTCTACATGTGGGGCTCGCTGATCACTGCGGTGTCGGCGTTTCCGGGCTTCTGGCTCATGACGCACAGCGGCGGCAGCGTGCTGCTGGTGTGGCTCGCGATCATCATTCCCTTCGGCATCCTGTATGCCTCGGTGTACGGGCCGGAGGCGGCGCTGTTCTGCGACCTGTTCGACGCCAAGGTGCGCTACACCGGCATCTCCTTCGTCTACCAGTTCTCGGGCATCTTTGCCTCGGGCATCACGCCGATCGTCGCGACCGCGCTGCTCAAGTCGGGCGGCGGCCAGCCGTGGCAGATCTGCATGTACGTGCTGTTCGCCGGCGTGGTGTCGGCGGCGTGCGCCTGGATGATCGGGCGGTCCGCATCGCCGACCGATGCGCCGGTGGCGGTGGCCTCGCGCTGAGGGCATCAGTTCAGGGCGCGTGCACAGGACACCGGGTACTCCCCTCCGCGAATGTCCCCCGTCGGCGTGATCGCGCCCTGAACAAAGCAGACCGCAGACAGGATCTCAGGAGGTCCTGCCCATGGCAAGCGCGCGCACCACGGCCGCGGTGCGCGTCTCGACGCCCAGCTTCACGTACACATGCTCCAGGTGCTTGTGGACGGTGCGCGGGCTGATCTCCAGCAGCGCGGCGATCTCGGCGTCGGTCTTGCCGCGCGAGAGCCAGTGCATGACGTCGCCCTCGCGCGGTGTGAGGCCGGCCAGCGGGGCATCGGAGAGCGGCACATCAGGCAGCGGAACCGCGGCGCGGCAGGCGAGCCGGTACAGGAAGGCCACCGCCACCGCATGCTCCAGCCCCGCGCGCCGGTAGCGGTCGGCCTGCCATGCGGCGCGGCGGAACTCGCTGCGGCCCGGTGCCTTGGCGGCGATGCGCGGACTTGTGCGCAGGCCGCTGCTGCCGGCGCCATGGGGCCGCATCGGCGAATGCCCGGACTCCAGCTGCTCCAGCAGGCGAAGCGCGCCCGCACGGTCGTTGCGCATCAGGTGTGTCATGGCATGCCCCTTTCACGGTGCATACGCATTGCTGCGTATGGCGCCTGCACGCATCGAGACGCAGGATGCTCGCAGGCCCTTTGCCACCAAAGTTCACCACCAAAGCAGTATAGGCAGACACGGGGCGCGCAGGCCGCCTGCCGGCGGCGGGGATACACATGGCCATCGACGAAACACGGTTTGACGCCTGCATGGGTAGCCCCCAGCCGGCCCCTGCCGGCCGGCCTGGCCTTCGAATCACGCCCGAAAGGGCATTCCAGGAGCCACCATGTCACGCCAATACATCGACTGCCGCGAGTTTCCAAGCACGATGAACTGCAGTGTCGCGCTCTCCGCCGATAGCGAGAGCGAACTGCTCGATGCCGCCATCCAGCACGCCGTGGCCGTCCACGGCCACGCCGACACGCCGGAATTGCGCGCGCAGCTCGCAAGCATGTTCAAGACCGGCACGCCGCCGCTGCAGGCGCCTGCGCAGGCGACCCCCGCCTGAGACTTTCGCGGGTCTCGGCCGCCGTCTCCGCACGGCGATGAATACCTTCGGGTGCGTTCGATGAGCACCCGTCGATGAAGTCCGGGCAACCCGGTCGATCGCTGCCCTGCCCGCCAAGCGCGCTTTCCGAAGTCGCGCTATGGTTCGCTGCCACCCACGGCGAACCCCAGAGAAAAGGCAGGGCCCATGATCGATCTCAACATCAACGGCCAGTCCGTTGCCGTCAACGCGCCCGAGGACATGCCCCTGCTCTGGGCATTGCGCGACATCGTCGGCCTGACCGGCACCAAGTTCGGTTGCGGCATCGCCCAGTGCGGCGCCTGCACCGTGCACCTCGACGGCCAGCCCGTGCGCTCGTGCGTGCTGCCGGTCGGCTCGATCGGCAAGAAGGCCATCACCACCATCGAAGCCGTCTCGCAGACCCCTGCGGGCAAGAGCATCCAGAAAGCCTGGCTCGACGTCGACGTGGTGCAGTGCGGCTACTGCCAGTCCGGCCAGATCATGTCGGCGGCCGCGCTGATCCAGCGCACGCCCAACCCGAGCGATGCCGACATCGACCTGGCCATGGCGGGCAACGTCTGCCGGTGCTGTACCTACTCGCGGATCCGCGCGGCCATCAAGCAGGCCGCGACCGGCAAGGCCGAGGTGCTGCAGTCGGTGGTTGCCATGCCGGCCAGGAGCGCATCGTGAAGCCCGCCGCAGGCATCAGCCGGCGCAGCGCGCTGCAGGCCGGCGGCCTGGCGCTGGCCTTCACCTGGTTCGGCGCGGGCAAGGCCTTTGCCGCGATCAGCCCCAGGCAGCAGCCGGGCGACGCGGCCGCCGCGCTCGCGGACGGCAGCCCGGCATTCGCGCCGAATGCCTTTGTCCGCATCGATGCCGACGGCGGCGTGCGCCTCGTGATGCCGATGGCCGAGATGGGCCAGGCAATCTACACCGGCTCGGCGATGCTGCTGGCCGAGGAACTGGGCGTCGAGCTCGACCAGGTGCGCGTGGAACATTCGCCGCCGAGCGAAGCGCTCTACGGCATGCCGCTGCTCGGCGGCCAGATCACCGGCGGCTCGACCAGCACGCGCGGCACCTACGGCGTGCTGCGCGAGGCGGGCGCGGTGGCGCGCACGCTGCTGGTGGGCGCCGCCGCCGCGCAGTGGAAGGTCGACCCCGCGGGCTGCACGGTCGCGCGCGGCGTGGTGAGCCATGCGCCTTCGGGGCAGCAGCTCGGTTTCGGCGCACTCGCCGGTGCCGCTGCCAAATTGCCGATGCCGGAAAAGGTGACGCTGAAGGAGCCGAAGGATTTCAAGCTGATCGGCCAGCCCCTGCGGCGCGTCGATTCGGCCGGCAAGGTCGACGGCTCCACGCAATTCGGCATCGACGTGCGCCTGCCGGGCATGAAGGTGGCCACGGTCAGGGCCTGCCCCACGCTCGGAGGCGTGCTGGCCTCGGTGGACGACAAGGCGGCGCGGGCGATTCCCGGCGTGGTCGACGTGCTGCGCATCAAGGACGCGGTGGCCGTGGTGGGCGAGCATTTCTGGGCCGCGAAGCGCGGACTCGATGCATTGAAGGTGCAGTGGACGCCGGGGCAGAACGCCGCGCTCACGACGCAGCAGTTGCGCGCGTCGCTGGCCAACGCGCTGGCCAAGGACAAGGCCATCGTCGGCAAGGAAACCGGCAAGCGGCCCGAAGGCACGCTGGTGCAGGCCACCTACGACCTGCCGATGCTGGCCCACGCCACGATGGAGCCGCTCAACACCACGGTGCACGTGCGGCCCGACCAGTGCGAGATCTGGGTCGGCACGCAGGTGCCGACGCGCTGCGTGAGCGCCGCGGCCAAGATCGCGGGCGTTGCCGAAGACAAGGTCGTGCTGCACAACCAGTACCTGGGCGGCGGCTTCGGCCGCCGGCTGGAGACCGATTCGGTCGAGCAGGCCGTGGCCTTCGCCAAGCAGGTGCCCTACCCGCTCAAGGTGGTATGGACGCGCGAGGAAGACATCCGCCACGACATCGTGCGCCCGATGTACCACGACGACATCTCGGCCGTGGTCGACGGCGACGGCCAGATCCTCTGGTTCGGCGACCGCATCGCGGGCGGCACGGTGCTGGGCCGCTGGGCCCCCGCCTTCATGGGCAAGGACGGCATGGACAGCGACCTGATCGAATGCGTCGCCGAACCTTGCTACGACCTGCCGAACCTCAAGGTCGAGTGGGTGCGGCACGACATGCCGGCGGGCCTGAACGTCGGCTGGTGGCGCGGCGTGGGGCCGACGCACAACCTCTTCGTGATGGAGAGCTTCATCGACGAGCTCGCGCACCGCGCGAAGAAAGACCCCGTGGCCTACCGGCGCGCCATGCTGAAGAAGAACCCGCGCACGCTCGCGGTGCTCGACCTGGCGGCCGGCAAGATCGGCTGGGGCCAGGGCGCGCTGGCGGCGCGCGTCGGGCGCGGCGTGGCCGTGGGCGATGCCTTCGGCAGCCGCGTGTGCGCCATCGTCGAGGCCGAGGTCACGCCGCAGGGCGAAGTGCGCATGCGGCGCGCGGTGGTCGCGGTCGATTGCGGCATTGCCGTGAACACAGGCTCCATCGAGGCGCAGATCCAGGGCGGGCTGCTGTTCGGGCTGAGCGCGGCGCTCTTCAGCGAGATCACGCTGCGCGAGGGGGCCATCGAGCAGAGCAACTTCCACGACTACCGGATGCTGCGCATCAACGAGGCGCCGACGGTCGAGGTCCACACCGTGAAGAGCGGCGAAGCGCCCGGCGGGCTTGGCGAAGTCGGCACCGCCATCGCCGCGCCGGCGCTGGCCAACGCGATCTTCGCGGCGACGGGCGTGCGGCTGCGCGCGCTGCCGGTGAACCGCGCACTGCTGGCGCAGGACAAGGAGGCGCTGAAGAAGAAGATCGCCGATGCGGGGCCCTCCGGGCTCGGCGCAAGGAGTGCAGCATGAAGCGGCTGTTCAACCTGCTGGTGGCGGTGTTCGTCGTGGGTGCGGCGCTGTATTTCTTCCTGAACCGCAGCGACAAGTCCGAAGGCGAGGCGCCGGTGCTGGCCGGCGCGCCCGCCAATGCGGCGCTGCTCGTGCGCGGCGAATACCTCACCAAGGCGGCCGACTGCATCGCATGCCACACCGTGCCCGGCGGCAAGGGGCAGCCCTTCGCGGGCGGCCTGCCCTTCGTGCTGCCTTTCGGCACGATCTACTCGTCGAACATCACCGCGGACCCGGAAACGGGCATCGGCAAATGGAGCGACGACGACTTCGTGCGCGCGCTGCACGACGGCGTGCGCGCGGACGGAAAACGCCTGTACCCGGCGTTCCCGTATACCTCGTACACCGCGCTGAGCCGCAATGACGTGCTCGCGATCAAGGCCTACCTGTTCAGCCTGCCCAAGGTGAGCCAGCCGAACCGGGAGGCCGACCTGGGCTTTCCGTTCAACCAGCGCTGGGCGATGGGCTTGTGGAACGCGGCCTTCTTCAAGAGCAGCCGCTTCGAGGCCGATGCATCGAAGCCGCCCGCGTGGAACCAGGGCAAGTACCTTGCCACGGCGCTCGGCCACTGCGCGGAATGCCACACGCCGCGCAACTTCGCCTTCGCGATGGATGCGGACAACAACCTCGCGGGCGAATCGATCCAGGGCTGGCGCGCCTACAACATCACGTCGGACGCGAAGCACGGCATCGGCGCCTGGAGCGATGCCGAGGTTGCCTCGTACCTGACGACCGGCCACGCAGCGGGCCGCGGCTCGGCCTCGGGGCCGATGGGCGAGGCGGTGGAGCACAGCCTGCAGTACCTGAAGCCGGAGGACGCCTCGGCGCTCGTGAGCTACCTGCGCACGGTGCCCGCGAAGGCCGGCAAGAACCCGATCGAAATCGATGCGAAGGCGCCATGGGCCGTGGCCGCGAGCGCGGCAGCGCCCGCCACCAGCACGGCCGAAGGCCACGAGCAGGGGCTGCGGCTCTTCGCCGCGGCGTGCGCGAGCTGCCACCAGTGGAACGGACAAGGCCAGCAGAGCGCCAACGCGTCGCTGCTGGGGACGCGCGGCGTGAACGACCCGGACGGCGCCAATGTCACGCAGATGATCCTGCAGGGCGTGAAGATGCGCGTGCGCGACCAGGAGGTCTACATGCCGGCGTTCGGCAAGGCCTACACGGACACCGAGGTCGCGGCGCTCGCCAACTACGTCATCGCGCAATTCGGGAACAAGCAGGGCGCAGCGGTGACCCCGGAGTTCGTGGCGAAGCAGCGCACGCGCTAGGGAGGAAAAACGGGGGATGCCCCTACGGCCCGCGGCCCCACCCCCGATGCTGGAACAATGCGCCCATCATGGACGGCCTCGATCTCATCAAAACATTCCGCGAAGTGGCGTTCCGGCGCAGCTTCTCCCGCGCGGCCATTTCGCTCGGCATGTCGAAAGCCACGGTCAGCCGCTACGTGGCGGAACTCGAAACGCGCAGCGGCGTGCGCCTGCTCAACCGCTCCACCCGTTCGCTGAGCCTGACCGATGCCGGCCAGGTGCTGCTCGACCGCAGCACCGAACTGGTGGCCATGGCCGAGAACACGCTCAACGACCTGCAGGCCCACGGCTCGCACCCGCAGGGGCGGCTTCGCATGAGCGCGCCGCACGGGCTGATCGCGGGCTGGCTGTCCGACGTGATCGCCGAGTTCATCCAGCTCTACCCCGACGTGTACGTGAGCCTGGTGTTCACCAACGACGACCTCGACCTGATCGAAGAAGGCATCGACATCCACCTGACGGGCGGGCGCATCGACGACATGAACCTGATCGTGCGCCGGCTGGTGCCTTTCGACATGGTGGTCTGCGCGAGCCCGGCCTACTGGGCGCGGCGCGGCATTCCCGCGGTGCCCGAAGACCTGGGCCGCCACGACGTGCTCACCTACTCGGCCAAGCCCACCACCCACCTGCCCTTCGAGACCGGCGGCAAGGCGGTCGAGGTGCCGGTGCACAGCCGCATGGAGGCCAACGACGCCGTTGCGCTCATCGAGCTGGCGCTGCGCGGCGCGGGCGTGGCCTACGTGCCCGAGCCGCTGGCGCAGTCGCACCTGGAGCGCGGCGCGCTGGTGCCGGTGCTGCGCGAGCACATGCCGAGCGACCACTGGCTGTATGCCGCCTACTCGCAGCGCCGCCACAACAGCGCCGCGATGCGCACCATGCTCGACTTCCTGGAGCAGTCGATGGCCCGGCACGGCAATCCGCCCGCGATGCCGCCGCTGCCGCCCGCGCTGCAGGTGCTGGCCTCTCCTCCCTCTTCTTCTGTGGCTACTGCTGCTACATGCGCCCTTTCCAGGGTACCAGGCGCCGCTCGAGCCACCGCATCAGCAGGTCGAACAGATAGGCCACCACGCCGATGACGATGATGCCCATGATCACGATGTCGGTGCGCAGGAAGTTCGACGCGTTCAGCACCATCTGGCCCAGGCCCATGTTGGCCGCCACCATCTCGGCGGCCACCAGCGTGGTCCAGCCGAAGCCGATGGCAATGCGCATGCCCACCAGGATGTCGGGCAGCGCCGACGGCAATATGACGTGCCGTATCACCTGCATGTAGCTCGCACCCATCGAATACGCGGCGTTGATCTGCTCCTGCGAGGCGCTGCGCATGCCCGAGCGCGCGGCCAGCGCGAGCGGCGCGAAGCAGCTCAAAAAGATCAGCAGCACCTTGGGCAGCTCGTCGATGCCGAACCAGATGATGATCAGCGGCAGGTAGGCCAGCGGCGGCAGCGGCCGGTAGAACTCCAGCGGCGGATCGAAGATGCCGCGCCAGAAGCGGCTCATGCCCATCGCGATGCCCACCGGAATGGCCGTGATGCAGGCCAGCAGGAACGCCGAGAACACGCGGAACATGCTCGCGAGGAAGTGCTGCCACAGCGGCTTGTCGTTGGCCTGCCCGGTGAGGTATTCGTAGAACTGCTGGAACACCGCCTGCGGCGTCGGCAGGAACAGCGGCTTGACCCAGCCCATGTTGGTCACGAGGAACCACAGCGCGACCAGCGCCACCACCGTGACCACGCTGATGGTCACGCTCGAGCCCTCGCCCGGCACCTTGAAGGCGCTGGTCTTGAGCTTGGCGCCGGCCGCCACCGGCGGCGGCGCGGCGGGCTTGGAAGGGGGTGTCATGGCGGCAGGCGTTGCAATGGTGGCCTCAGGCATGGGCAGCCTCGCGATGATGAATGATCGAAAGAACCTCTTCGCGCATGCGGATGAATTCGGGCTCCGACTTCACCTTGCGCGAATCGCCGTGCGACAGGAACTGGCGCGAGAACGGAACCTCGTCGTAGATGTGCGAGATGCGCCCCGGGCTCGGGCTCATCACGATCAGCCGGGTGGCCAGGAACAGCGCCTCCTCGACCGAATGCGTGATGAAGAACACCATCTTGTTCGACTTGGACCAGGCCTTGAGCAGGATCTCCTGCACCTGCTCGCGCGTGAACGCGTCGAGCGCGCCCATGGGCTCGTCCATGAGCAGCACGGCCGGGTCGCTGGCCAGCGCGCGCGCAATGCCCACGCGCTGCTGCATGCCGCCAGAGAGTTCGTACACCGCGCGGTCCGCGTACTGCTGCAGGCCCACCAGCGCGAGCTTTTCTTCCGCGACGCGGTCGCGCTCGGCCTTGCCCGCGCCGGCCAGGCGCAGGCCCAGCGCCACGTTGTCGCGCACGTTGAGCCAGGGCATCAGCGCATGCTTCTGGAACACCACGCCGCGGTCGGCGCCGGGGCCGACCACGGGCTTGCCGTCGAGCAGGATGTCGCCGGTGGAAGGCGGCAGAAAGCCGGCAATGCTGTTGAGCAGCGTGGTCTTGCCGCAGCCCGAGGCGCCGAGCGCCACGACGAAGTCGCCGTCGCGCATCGTGAGGTTGACCGGCGCCAGCGCCTGCAGCGTGCCGCCCTTGACGGCGTAGTTGACCGTGAGGTCGCGGATGTCGAGCGTGGGCATGCGGCTTACTTCCCCATGGCTTTCTCGACGTAGGCCGTGGTCACGAAGGCGCTGTAGTCGGGCTTGACCTCCTGCACCCGGCCCTGCTCCTTCAGGAACGCCGCCGTGCCCGCCATCGCCTTGGCCGCGCCGCCGCCCAGCCAGGTGGGCGAGACCTGCTCGGCCATGGTCGGGAAGCTGTAGAGCGCCATCGCGGCCGACACGTCCTTCGGATCGGCCTTGGTCCACTTGGCCATTGCCTTGGTCTGCGGCGAATCGGGCGTCCAGCTCTTGCCGCTGGCCTTGTATTCCTCGTTCGCGCGGTTCAGCGCCTTCACGAAGGCGATCATGAACGGTTCGTTGGCGGCGGCCCACTTGGCGTTGACCACGATGCCCTCGAAGGTGGGCGCGCCGCGCTTGCCGATGCTGCCCGAAGTGGCGATGGTCTTGCCCGTACCCTTGATCTTGGAGAGCACCGGGTCCCAGATGAAAGTGGCGTCGATGTCGCCGCGCTCCCAGGCCGCCGCGATCTCGGGCGGGCGCATGTTCATCACGTTGACGCTCCTGGGGTCGACGCCGTCCATCTTCATGCCGGCCATGAGCTGGTAGTGCGCGGTCGAGACGAACGGCGTGGCCACCTTCTTGCCGGCCAGGTCCTTCATGCTGTTGATGCCCGACGCGTTGCGCGCAATGAGCGCCTCGGCATTGGCGATGTCGGCCGAGATCCAGAACAGCTTGATGTCCTGCCCCTGGCTGGCCGCGGCCGTGAGCGGGCTGGAGCCGGTTTCGCCCATCTGCACGTCGCCCGACGCCATGGCGCGGATCACGTCGCCGCCGCCGGAGAACATGCGCCAGTTGATCTTGTAGCCCGTGGCTTTCTCGACCTCGCCCGATTCCATGACGAGGCGCAGGGGGACCAGCATGTCCTGGTGGGCGAAGGTGAGTTCCTTGGCCTGCTGTGCAAAAGCGCTGCCGCACAAGGCTGCCAGCGTGGTGGCGAGCACGGCCAGTTGCAGGGGGAGACGGCGGGACATGGTCATCGGGTTTCTCCGGTAGGTGAATCTCGCAGCGACTTTGCACTCATCGCATCCAGCCAGGAAGTACCAGCACCGGGGCGAACATGGAGCCAGCCTGTCCGTGAATACCCTTGTTCTGGTGCGATGGCTGTTTGGTGTGCACGGGGGAGGTGCGTTTTTTTGTTTTCCGGGG
>NZ_BCUT01000005.1 GCF_001591365.1 Variovorax paradoxus NBRC 15149 | reverse complement strand
CGAGACCCGGCCCCCGACCACAAAACAATTCAATGCGCCCTCACCTCCCCCCGAGCCAAAGCCAATTCCTCAAACGCAACTCCCAGAGCCCGAATCCCCAAAGGAATCTGCGAGGCAGCAATAGACGACAACCTCAACCGAAAAAACGGGCACGGATAAGGCGGCTTCGCAAAGAACACATCCCCCGCCTCGATCAGCACCCCATGGCTGCGCGCCATCAGCGACAGCTCGCCCGCGTCAACCCACGCCGGCGCCCGCACCCAGATCGACGCTCCGCCCTGCGGCAGCGTGAACTCGAACTCGGGCAGGTGCTCGCGCAGCGCCTTGGCCGCGAGCGCGAGCCGCTCCTGCATTGCGTGGTTCACGCGCCGCGCATGCGACTCGTGGTGCCCGAGCGAAAGGAACAGCGCGTACGCATGCTGCAAAAAGGCGCTCGGATGCCGGACCATCGCATGCCGTATGCCGCGCAGTTCCTTGATCAGCGCGCGCGGCGCCACGATGAAGCCGAGCCGCAGCGCGGGCGAAAGGCTCTTGGACACCGAGCCCACGTAGATCACGCGCCCGGTCTTGTCCAGGCTCTTGAGCGCCGGCATCGGCGTGCCTTCGTACAGGTTCTCGGCCTCGTAGTCGTCCTCGATGATCACGAAGTCCTGCAGCTCGGCCTTGCGCAGCAGCCACTGCCTGCGCTCCAGGCTCAGCGTGGCGGTGGTCGGGCTCTGGTGCGAAGGGGTCACGAAGAGATAGTCGGCCGCGGGCAGCGCATCGACCACCAGGCCCTCCTCGTCCACCGCCACCTCGACCCACTTGGGGTTGCGCATCGAGAAGCTGTTGCGCGCATGCGGATGGCCGGGCTCTTCCAGGCCGACGCGGGTGTGCTCGTCGAACAGCGCATCGGCCAAGAGGTAGTACGCATGCTGCGCGCCGAGCGTCACCAGGATTTCTTCCTTCAGCGCGAACACGCCGCGCTTGGGCAGCAAGCGCGTGCGGATCTGCTCGATCAGGTCGGGCACGTCGTCGGTCTCGAAGTCGGGCGTCCAGTGCGGCAGCTGCGAGCGCGCCAGGCTGCGCGCGCAGCACTCGCGAAAATCCTCGGTCGGAAAAAGCTGTGGGTCGTAGTTGCCGTAGACAAACGGGAACGGATAGTCGCGCCAGCGGTCGGGCTTGGCGAGCGTGGGCTTGCCCTCCAGCGAGCGCAGCACGCGCCCCGACCAGTCGGGCGGCTGGCTGGCCTGGCCGCTGCGGCCCACCAGCGGCTCGGCATGCGCAGCGGACAGCGGCCGCGCGTTGTGCGCCACGAACACGCCGCTGCGCGGACGCGCTTCCAGGAAGCCTTCGTCGATCAATTGCAGGTAGGCCGAAGTGACGGTGTTGCGGCTCAGCCCGAGCAGAGCGGCAAGCTCGCGCGACGAGGGCATCGAGGCACCGGGGCTCAGGTGGTCCTCGAGGATGGCCTGCACCACGGCGGCGCGCAGACGGGCTTGCAGCGGCAAGGCGGGCTGGTCGGGCAGCGCGAAGAGCTGCGCCCATTGAGTGGCTCTGGGGTTGGCCATGGTGCGCCGCAGTTTAGGGCAAGCGCGGCGTTCTGGCTCGGTCGAATCCCCGCATCTGGCCCTATCGCGCGGGCGGCCGGCTGCCTACGCTTGCGCCATTCAATCCCGGAGCCCCGCGTGACCGCACAGCCTTCTTCTTCCTCTTCTTCTGCTTCTTCCGTCAGCACCGAAACCCTGGCCGCCTTCAGCGATGCATGGAACCGCCACGACATCGACGCGCTGATGGGCTTCATGACCGCCGACTGCATCTTCCAGACAGCCGCCGGCCCCGACGCCTGCGGCACCCGCCACGTGGGCACCGAGGCGGTGCGAAAGGCCTTCGCGGCGGCATGGCAGGCGGTGCCCGATGCGCAGTGGGTCAACGGCCGGCATTTCGTGCACGGCGATTTCGGCACCTCGCAGTGGACCTTCACGGGCACCGCTTCCGACGGCAGCCGCATCGAGGCCGATGGCATCGACGTCTTCACCTTCAGGGGCGGAAAGATCCACCTGAAGAACGTGTTCCGCAAGGCCCGCCCCAACCTGCCGGCGGCCCGCTAGGCCCGCCGTTCCGGGAGCTCCCGCATCATGACCCTGTCCGGCACTGCCTCCTTCTCCGCACCGCAACCGCAACCACAGCCGCAGCCCCCGAGCCGGCCCTACGACCCGCGCTACGACCCGCTGGTCGCGCCCGATCCCGGCGCCGGCCGCGCCTATGCGCCCACCTGGTGGGTGGCCAGCGCCGGCACGCCGCCGGAGGACGACGGGCCGCTCGTGCACGACATCGATGTCGACGTGGCCATCATCGGCTCGGGTGCCACCGGCATGTCGACCGCGCTCTACCTGGCGCAGGAGCACGGCATCCAGGCCACGGTGCTCGAGGCCAACCAGGCGTCGTGGGGCTGCTCCAGCCGCAGCGGCGGCCAGGGGCAGAACGCGAGCGGCCGGCTCAAGCGCTCGCAGTGGATCCAGCGCTGGGGCCTGGACACCGCCAGGCGGCTCGACGCCGAGATCCGCGGCGGCTTCGAGAATTTCAAGCACCTGACCACGCAGATCGACTGCGACGCCTTCGATGGCGGCCATCTCTACCTGGCGCACCGGCCCGAAAAGCTCGCGGTGCTCGACGCCGAGGCGCGCGTGATGCGCGAGCAGTTCGGCTACGCCACGCGCATGCTGACGGCCGAAGAAGTGCGGCGCGACTACTGCGACGAGCGCGAGGCGGCCGGTGCCATGTTCGAGCCCGAAGGCGTGGGCATCCACCCGCTGAAGTTCACCTTCGGCCTGATGCGCAAGGCCCGCGCGCTGGGCGTGAAGGTGCACACCTCGAGCCCCGTGCAGGGCTGGCAGACCATCGACGGCGTGCACCACCTGCAGACGCCCGGCGGCGTGGTGCGCGCGCGCCGCGTGGCGGTGTGCACCGGCGGCTACACCGGGCAGGCGCTGAGCCCGCTCCTGAAGAACCGCATCATGCCGATCCTCTCCAACTCGGTGGTCACGCGCCCGCTCACCGAGGCCGAGCTGCAGGCCACCAACTTCAGGTCGCAGACCTTCCTGACCGACACGCGCACGCTGCGCTTCTACTACCGGCTGCTCAAGGGCAACCGGCTGCAGATCGGCAGCCGCAGTTCGGTGAGCGGCGCCGACGCCGAGCACCCGGTGCACCTGAAGCTGCTCACCGACGCCATCGCGCGCAAGTTCCCGCCGCTCGCGGGCATCCGCATCGACTACTCGTGGTGGGGCTGGGTCGACATGAGCCACGACATGATGCCGCGCATCACGCAGCCCGAGGCGGACCGGAAGATCTGGTATGCGGTGGGCTACGGCGGCAACGGCGTGTCCTTCTCGACCTGGGCCGGCAAGCGGCTGGCCGAGCGCGTGGCCGGCAAGGACACGGGCAAGGACGTGTTCGAGCTTCCGATCTACAAGTCGGCGCTGCCCTTTCCCAATGTGCTGGGGATGGTGGAATCGCCCGCCTTCGCGCCGTTCCGGCGCATCGGCCAGCGCATGCTCTACAAGTGGTATTGGCTGCGCGACGAGAAGTAGCGGTGCGGCGAGCAGGGCCTCGGGCCTTTTCTTCGCGCGCTGAGCCGGGCCGTGTTGCAATTGCATGTTTTCAACGTGCAAGCCACCGACGCATGACGACCTCTTCGCTCCTGATCCGCCCTCCGGCGCCCGACGACTACGCGGCATGGAAGCCGCTGTGGGACGGCTACAACGCCTTCTACCAGCGCGAGGGCCCCACGGCCCTGCCTGAGGAGATCACGCAGGTGACTTGGCAGCGCTTCTTCGATGCCTACGAGCCGGTGCACGCGCTGGTGGCCGAGCGCGACGGCCGGCTGGTGGGCCTCACCCACTACCTCTTTCACCGCAGCACCACGCGCATCGAGCCGAACTGCTACCTGCAGGACCTGTTCACGCTGCCCTCGGAGCGCGGCCGCGGCGTGGGGCGGCAGCTGATCGAAGGCGTGTACGCGCATGTGAAGCGCGTGGGCGCGCACCGCGTCTACTGGCAGACGCACACGACCAACGTCGCCGGGCGCGCGCTCTACGACAAGGTGGCCACGCACGACGGCTTCATCGTGTACGGCACCATGGTCTGAACATCGCCCGGTAAAGCTCAGTACTTGATGGTCACACCGGCCTTCACGCCGTTGTTGGCCTTGCCGTCCGTCAGCACGCCGCCCGTGAGCGACACATTGCCGCCCGTGCTCGCGCCCAGCGAGTAGGTGGGCCGCGGCGTGGAGGTGTCGGTGCCGATGTAGCTGCCGCTGCCGTCGGGCCGCTGCACGCCGACGGTCGCGCCCTTGGTGTAGGCCGAGGTTTCGGTGGAATTGATGTTGGGCGCCACGTAGACGGTGCCCTTGTCGTCGCTGTCCAGGGGCAGTTTCACCGGCTCCGCCATTGCGGCGGTGGCGATGGCGCAGCAGCACGCGGCCGCACTCGCCCACGCAAAGATCGATTTGCTCATGCCCTCGATCCTCGCGGCTGGGCCGCATCTTTCCTGTAGGACAAGAGGCAGCCCGGCCGGCAGGCGCTTTGTCATGGTTGGGGCGCGCGCGGTCGGGACGCTTGTCTCCCCGCAGAAGGGACGCACCGCTCATGTGCGCGGGCGCCGCAATTCCTACAGTGATTTCACGGGAAAACGCCTGGGTCCGCCATGGACCGCAGGCGTCGCCAGTTGGCAGATCACTTAGGGGAAACAAGCCGTGAAAAAGGTAAATCCATGAACAAGACCTTCCGAACCCTCTGGAATCCGGCGCTCGGCGCATGGGTGGCCGCGCCGGAAATCGCACGCGGCCATGTGCGCACGACCGGCCTGCATGCCGTTGCCATGGCGGTGCTGTGCCTGGGTGCCGGCCCGACCCTGGCCCAGGGCGGCGCAGGCGGCCAGCCGGTGGACAGCGCGCTGCACGCCGGCACCGGCGGCAGCAACGGCAGCGGCGGCGCGGGCGGACTCAATGACACCTCCGTTGCAGCGCATGGCGGCGACGGCGGATCGTCGACCGACGCCGCGGTCACGGCGGGCTCCGCCGCCGACGTCGGGAGTTTCAGCGGCGCCACCGCGGGCGCGGGCGGTGCGGCGGGCAGCTCCAGCACCGTCGTCTCCCCCGGCGTGCTGCAGGGAGCCAGCGGCGGCGCGGGCCAATCGCAGACCG
The DNA here is from genome assembly GCF_001591365.1 of Variovorax paradoxus NBRC 15149. Classification (GTDB taxonomy): domain Bacteria; phylum Pseudomonadota; class Gammaproteobacteria; order Burkholderiales; family Burkholderiaceae_C; genus Variovorax; species Variovorax paradoxus. Next base: position 788,693 of record NZ_BCUT01000005.1, on the reverse strand, counting down.
GCGATTTCAGCAACGGCAATGGATACGGCGGCGGGGGCGGCGGCGGCTACTACGGCCTTTTGCTGGGCTCCAGCACCTTCGCGTCGTCCGGCAGCTACACCGGCGGCAGCGGAGGCGCGGGCGGCAACGGCTACTGGGCGGCCGGCGGCGGCGGCGCCGGCGGCTACGGCTCCGTGCTGATCGGCCCGCTCAGCAACTACGACGCCTTCGGCTCTTCCGTGGGCGGCACCGGCGGCAACGGTGGCAATGCTTATTCGCAGGGCGGCGGCGGCGGCAGTGGCGGCGGCGGATTCTTCATCAGCGCGGCAACGCCGGGCCTCGGCTTCGGCAACAGCGGCACGCTCGCGGGCGGTGCCGGCGGCGCGGGCGGGTCCGAACTGCTGCCGGCCCGAAGCAATGCCGCGGGCGGCGGCGGCGGCGCGGGCGGCGCCGGTGCCACGCTGGCCGGCAGCACCCTCGACGTGACCAACACCGGCCAGATCACCGGCGGCGCCGGCGGCGCTGGCGGTGCGGGCGGCGGCGGCGCGGGCGGCACCGGTGCGCCCGGCGGCGGCGGCGACGGCGGCGTGGGCCTTCTCTCCACCGGCAGCGGCGCGGCGATTGCCAACAGCGGCACCATCGCCGGCGGCGCGGGCGGCACCGGAGGGGCCAACAGCAACGGCGGCGCAAGCGGCGCGCCCGGCGCCGGCGGCGCCGGCATCGCGGGCGCCAACCTGAACATCAGCAACAGCGGCAGCATTTCAGGCGGCCTTGGCGGCGACGGCGCCACGCGCGCACCGGCCGTGTCGTTCACCGGCGGCAGCAACAGCCTGACCGTGAACACCGGCTCGTCGATGCTGGGCGCCATTGCCATCGGAAGCGGTGCCAGCGCCAGCGTGATCGCCGGCGCCGACGGCCTGAGCCTGGACAACGCACTGCTGCTGGGCGGCACGGGCACCATCGACACCAACGGCCACGGCATGGGCTGGTCGGGCCCGATCTCGGGCGCCGGCGACCTGGTGAAGGTCGGCGCGGGCACGCTGACCCTGAGCGGCACCAACACGAACACCGGCGCCACCAACGTCGCGGCCGGCACCCTGCGCGCCGGCGCGGCCGACACGCTCAGCAGCGCGAGCGCCTTCACCGTCAACGCGGGCGCCACGCTCGACCTGGCGGGCCATAGCCAGACGATCGCATCGATGGCCAACAGCGGCATCGTCTCGCTGCTGAGCGGCACGCCCGGTGCCACCCTCACGGTGCACGGCCCCTGGGTGGGCAACGACGGCACGCTGCGCCTGGGCACGGCGCTGGGCAACAGCGCCAGCCTGAGCGACCGGCTGATCCTCTGCGGCACCACCGCCATTGCCAGCGGCACCACCAACATACAGATCACCAACCTGGGCGGACTGGGCGCGCTGACCATCGGCAACGGCATCGAAGTGGTGACCGCGATGAACGGCGCCACCACCACGGCGCAGACCACCCGCGATGCCTTCCGCCTGGCAGGCGGCCACGTCGACGCCGGCGCCTACGAGTACCGGCTGCACGCCGCCGACGCGACCGGCGCGGGCGAGAACTGGTACCTGCGCTCCGGCGTCATCGTCGTGCCGCCGCCTCCTCCCCCACCGCCTCCGCCGCCTCCGCCACCTGCACCACCGGCGCCGCCCGCGCCACCGGCACCGCCTGCACCGCCGGCACCACCAGCACCCCCTGCGCCTGCGCCTGCGCCGGGCGACGGCGGCACCCCGCGAAGCAGCGACGGCGGCTTCCCGCCTGGGGGCGTGACGGTGCCCACCTACCGTGCCGAAGTCCCGCTGTATGCGGCGCTGCCCGAGCAGTTCCGCCAGTCCAACCTGGCCATGGTGGGCAACCTCCACCAGCGCGTGGGCGACGACGGCACGGCCGGCCTTGCCACGGCCACGCCCGAGCAGGGCTACCGCCAGGGCTGGGCCCGCATCATCAGCATGGACCGCACCATCGGCCAGGCCGGCACCGTGAGCCCCACCAGCAAGGGGCGCCTCACAGGCTTCCAGGCCGGCAACGACCTGTGGGCCGATCCCAACTGGCGCGTCGGCATCTATGTCGGCCAGCTCGAGGGCGACATGCGCGTGAACGGCTTTGCCCGCGGCGTGCAGGGCTATGGGGTCGGCTCGAGCGACCTGCGCAGCCAGTACCTGGGCGCCTACGCCACCTGGAAGAACGACAGCGGCCTGTACGTGGACGGCGTGCTGCAGGCCGGGCGCCACCGCTACACCGCGGCCACCACGCTGGGTTCGGCCGGCTCGGGCAAGGGCCACAGCCTGCTGGCCTCCATCGAGGTGGGCCAGGGCTTCCACATCTCGCCGGAGTGGATCGTCGAGCCGCAATTGCAGCTGGTGCACCAGCACGTGAGCCTGGACGACGCCGGCATCATCGGCGCGGTGGTGCAGCAGCACAGCCACAGCGGCTGGCTGGTGCGCGCCGGCGTGCGGGTCAAGGGCGAGATGACCACCAGCGCCGGCCCGCTGCAGCCCTATGCGCGGCTGAACCTCTACCGCAGCAGCAGCGGCACGGACGTCACGCGCTTCATCGGCCCCGCGGCCTTTACCGACATTGCCACCCGCACCGGCGGCACGAGCACCGAACTGGCGGCCGGCGCCACGCTGCAGCTCACGCAGAGCATGAGCCTGTATGGCGAGGTCGGCAAGTTCTGGGCTTCGGGCGGCGACGCGCGCATGAAGAGCGGCGTGAATGCCAGCGTGGGCCTGAAGATCCGCTGGTGAATGCGAGGCGCCCGGCGGGCGCCTTCGCCGCTACTTTGGCCGCACCGCCACGGCGGCCGGCGCGTCGGGCATCGCGAGCGGATTGCGCCCCGGCCCCTCGACGCGCGTCAGCGTGTTGCGGTCGGTGTGGTGGAAGGGCTCGGCCTGGCCCTGGATCTGCATCACCGTGTCCTGGTCGTAGGACCAGGTGCCGTCGGCGTTGATGGTTACCGTGATGTTCCACGCCAGCGTGGTGAACGCGTGCTCGATGAAGGGGTTGGACACGATACCGTTCACCAGGCTGCCGCGCTCGGCGCTGAGCGTGAAGCGCGTGTCGTCCGCCTTGGCATGGCCGCTGGCCATGGCCACCTGTCCGCGCGGAATGGCCAGCGTGTGCAGCACCGTGCCGGTGGCCGGCTCCCAGAGCCAGTAGCCCACCTGGTCGTGGTACATCTTGGTGAGGCCGGGCTTGTGGATGTAGGTGTGGTAGCGCAGGCCGTACAGCAACTGGGGGCCGTTGGTCTGCGGATCGATGGGCTGCAGCTCGTAGCGCTCGACATAGACCTGCGTCTTGGGGCCTTCGCGCTTGGGCTTGACGTCCACGCCGCGGCTGCCCTCCCAGATGCCGGCCATGGCGCGCAGCGGCCCGAGGTTGGCGAGCGTGTCGGGGTCGGCGTTGGGCTCGGTGTAGATGTCTTCGGTGGGGTTCATGGTGTGCGGACTTCTTCTGATTTCTGGTGGGGTGAACGGGCTCGGGCCCTAGTCGTCCATCGTCGATGCCGACTTGTCGGCCGTGGCCAGCACCCGGTCGATGCGGCGCCCCTCGAGCGCGGCAATCTCGAAATGCCAGCCCGCGCAGTCGATGACTTCGCCGGTCTTGGGCAGGTGGCCGGAAACGGCCATCAGCAGGCCGGCCACGGTGTTGTAGCGCCCGCGCTCTTCTTCCGGCAGCTCGCGGATGCCGAGCCTCGCGCGCAGCTCCGACACCGGCATCAGCCCGTCGAGCTCCCACACGCCGTCGGGCCGCTCGCGCGCCCAGGCGTCGGTCAGCGTGCCGGGCTGCAGTTCGCCGGTGATGGCCTCGAGCATGTCGCGCGGCGTCATGAGGCCCTGCACCACGCCGTATTCGTCGACCACGAACACCAGCCGGCCGCCGCGTTCGCGGAACTGCTCGAGCAGCTCCATGCCGGTGAGCGTCTCGGGCACGAACACGGCCGGCGCCGCTTCCTGGCCCAACACGCCGACATGGCCGGTGCCAAGGCGCAGCAGGTGCGCCACGCTGATCACGCCGACCACGTCGTCGAGCGAATTGCGGCACACCGGATACCAGGAATGCACCAGGTTGAGCGCGCCGGCGTCGGCCACTTTCTGCAGCGCCTCGGCCACCGTGTCGGAGGCGTCGAGCCATTCGATGTCGGCGCGCGGGATCATCAGCGACGACAGCCGGCGGTCGTCCAGGTGGAACACGTTGCGCACCATCTGGTGCTCGTGCTGCTCGATCACGCCGGCGTCCACGCCCTCTTCCAGGCTGGCCGAGATTTCTTCCTCGGTCATGGAGCGCGCGGCATTGGCGTCGATGCGCAGCAGCTTCAGCACGGCGGCCGTGGCGCTCGCGAGCAGCCAGACGAACGGCTTGGCGCCCTTGGCAAGACTGCGCATCGGGCGCGACACCCAGCGCGCCACGGGTTCCGGGTAGAGCTGGCCGATCCGCTTGGGCACCAGCTCGCCGAAGATGATGGTGAAGAAGGTGATGCCGGTCACCACCACCGCGGTGGACACCACGCTGGCCGTGCCGCGGCCCATCCCCAGATTCTCCATCCAGACCGCGAGCGGCGCCGCGAAGGCGGCCTCGCCCACGATACCGCTGAGCATGCCGATGGAGGTGATGCCGATCTGCACGGTCGACAGGAAGTGGGTCGGCTCCTCCATCAGCCGGAGCGCGGCCTCCGCCCCGGTATCGCCCGTCTCGGCCAGTGCTGCCAGGCGCGCACGCCGGCTGGTTGAAAGGGCCATTTCGGACATCGCAAACAACGCATTCAGCGTGGTCAGCAAGGCCAGCAGGAGAACATCCATGAACGGGGGGTGAAAATGAGGACATGGCACTTTACTTGATCGGCGATATCCAGGGCTGCGACGCCGCCCTCCAGAAACTGCTCGACAAGATCGGTTTTTCACCCAGCCGCGACACCATCGTGCTGCTGGGCGACCTGGTCAACCGGGGTCCCGATTCGGCCGCCGTGCTGCGGCGCGTGCAGGGCTACGGCGCCTCGGCGCTGAGCCTGCTGGGCAACCACGACCTGCACCTGCTGGGCGTGGCGCACGGCGCGCGCAAGTCCAGCCGCAAGGACACGCTGGCCGGCCTGCTCGAAGCGCCCGACAGCGAAGCCATGCTCGAATGGGTGCGCCAGCAGCACATGGCGCTGCACATGCAGATCGATGGCGGCGACCTGCTCATGGTGCATGCCGGCGTGCTGCCGCAGTGGACGGTCGGCGACACGCTTGCGCTGGCGTCGGAGGTCGAATCGGTGCTGCGCGGCCCGGCGCTGGGCGAATTCCTGCTTGGCATGTACGGCAACGAGCCTGCGCAATGGAGCGACGCGCTCACAGGCAGCGCACGGCTGCGCACCATCGTGAACGCGCTCACGCGGCTGCGCTTTTGCACCGCCGAGGGCGTGATGGAATTCGAGAGCAAGGACGGCATGCTGCCCGGCCCCGAAGGCTTCGTGCCCTGGTTCGACGTGCCCGGCCGCAAGACCGCCAATGCCACCATCGCCTTCGGCCACTGGTCCACGCTGGGCTGGCTCTCGCGGCCCGACCTGCTCTCCACCGACACCGGCTGCGTCTGGGGCGGGTGCCTGAGCGCGGTGCGCATCGGCGCTACCCTGGACGAGCGCGAGCTGATCCAGGTGAAGTGCGAGCAGTCGCAAGAGCCCGGCAAGCCGGACTGAGCGGCCTCAGCCGCGCGTCAGCCTGAAGCGGTCGAGCGCCATGCGCTGCCGGCCCTCGGCATCGAAGTTCGCGGGCGCGAGCCAGCGCTCGAAGGCCGTGCGCAGCATGGGCCACTCGCCGTCGGTGATCGAGAACCACGCGGTGTCGCGGCTGCGGCCCTTGTAGACCACCGCCTGCCGGAAGACACCTTCGAATCGGAACCCCAGGCGCATGGCTGCGCGCTTCGATGGCTCGTTGAAGTTGTCGCACTTCCATTCGTAGCGCCGGTAGCCGAGTTCGTCGAACGCGAGCTTCATCAGCAGGTACTGGGCTTCGGTCGACATCGGCGTGTGCTTCAGCAGCGGCGAGAAGTTGACGCTGCCGACCTCGATCGCGCCGTTCGCGGGGTCGATGCGCATCAGCGCGAGCGTACCTATGGCGCGGCCGCTCTGCCGGTCGACGACCGCGAAGTGCATCGGATCGGCGCTTTGCGCAGCGCGCTCGATGTGGGCACGGGTGCCCGCGAGATCCGCGGGCCGTTCGACGCCCAGGTAGGTCCAGTCGCGGCCGTCGGGTGCCTGCGCGTAGGCGGCATGGAGGTCGTCGGCATGCCTTGCGGCGTCGAGCGGTTCGAGCACGCAGTACCGGCCTTCGATGGCGCGGCGCGGCGGCAGCGGGCGCGCGGTCCAACCGGGCAGCAGCGGGCCGACCGGCTGGCCGTATGCGTTGTGGCGATCTGGCATGGAGAAAAGCTTTCAGCGGAGGAGATGGATGAAGCGGCACGGCCGAGGGAACCGCTAAAGTACCCTTTGCGTGGCGCCACAGGAAGCGCCACGATCCCTTCATTTCATGGTGCCACGCGCCCTCTTCGCTCATGAGCCCGCCACCCCGCAATGCCACCGCCACCGCATGGCTCGAATCCCCGCTCGCCAGGGAGCGCGAGGCCGGCCCGATGCAGCGCCAGCTGCACGAGCGCCTGAAGCGCGCCATTCTCGATGGCGGCCTGGCGCCGGGAAGCCGGCTGCCCGGTTCGCGCGCGCTGGCCGAGGCGCTCTCGGTTTCCCGCAACACCGTCACCGCGGCCTACGAGCACCTGGCGGCCGAAGGCTATGTGCAGCCCGACCGGCAAGGCACGCGCGTGACCGAACTGGCACCGCCCGCAAAGGCCATGCGCGCCGCCAGATCCGGCACCGCGCCGGCCACGGCGCGGCGGCTCGCACGCATCCAGCCCGGCGCGCCCCGCGCCGAGATGGACGCGGCCCTGCGGCCCGGCATGCCCGCGCTCTCGCACTTTCCCGCGGCCGCATGGCGCCGCGCCGTCGACCGTGCGATCCGCAGTGCCAGCCCCGCCACGCTCGGCTATGGCGATCCGCTGGGCGAACCGCCGCTGCGCGCGGCCATCGCGCGGCACCTGGCGATTGCGCGCGGCGTGCGCTGCGAGCCGCACCAGGTCGTGATTGCCGAGGGCGCGCAGGAAGCCATTGCGCTGTGCGTGCGGCTGCTGTCGAACCCCGGCGATACCGGCTGGGTCGAAGACCCGGGCTACCGCGGCGCGAAGGCAGCCATGCATGCCGGCGACATGCGCATCGTGCCGATGCGTGTCGATGCCGAAGGCCTGTGCGCGAGCGAGCGCGACTGGCACAAACACCCGCCCCGGCTGGTCTACACCACGCCTTCGCACCAGTACCCGGCCGGTGCGGTGCTGAGCATTGCGCGCCGCCTGGCGCTGATCGCACAGGCGCGCCGCCATGGTGCCTGGATCATCGAGGACGACTACGACAGCGAGTTCCGCCACACCGGCGAACCCATCGGCGCGATGCAGGGCTTGGTGGACGATGCGCCTGTGCTCTATGTGGGCACCTTCAGCAAGACCATGTTTCCGTCGCTGCGGCTGGGCTTCGTGGTGCTGCCCGCGCCGCTCATGGCCACGGTGCAGAAGCCGCTCGAGGAAATGCTGCGCGGCGGGCACCGCCACGAGCAGCTCGCGATGGCCGACTTCATCGAGAGCGGCCAGTTCAGCCGCCACCTGGGCCGCATGCGGCGCCTCTACCGCGAGCGGCAACAGGCGCTGCGGGCGGCGCTCGCACGGCACTTCAAGGTGCCGCACGAGATCGACGGCGGCTACTGCGGACTGCACCTCACGGTGCGGCTGCCGCCGCGCTTCGACGACCAGCGCATCGCCGCCGATGCGCTGCGCCACCGGCTCGCGCCCACCGCGCTGTCGAGCTTTGCGATGCGGCCGCGGCCTTCGGACAACGGATTGGTGCTGGGCTATGGCAACACATCGGCGGAGCTCTTCGAGCCGCTGGTCAAAAGACTGTCGCAGCTGGCGCGTGCGGCGGAACGCAATTAAGAGTTCTTTTGTTTGAATAAAAACCGGATCGCGAATTCATTGACTACATACGTCGTATGAGTGCGTTTTTCCGGAAATTCAAATCGCTGCTGCAACTGCAACAAAATCCCCCAAAACGAAAGAGAACTTGCGCCTCGCCGCGCATTGAAATCGCATAATTGCGATCGCTTGAAACGTCTTGTCGCAGCGTACGACAACGACGCATCCAGAGCGGCCACGTCGCCCTCTTAAGCAAAAAGTAATCAACAAAAGCGACTGCAGGGAGTCCGCGTGAAACACGCCATTGCGACATCATCCGTCGCGTCCCCGGCGATCTTGCCGATCGCGTGGAGGCGCCATCCATGAAGCGCCGCGTCACCATCCAGACGCCGCTGGGCGAGGCACTGCAATTCCATCGGCTGGCGGGGCGCGAGGCGCTCAGCCAGGCCTATGCCTTCGACCTGGAATTGCTGGGCAGCAGCAATGCGCTGGACCCCAAGTCCGTCCTGGGCAAGCCCGCCACCGTGGTGATGGAAACCGAGAGCGGCGCCCCGCGCTACCTGGCCGGCCTCGTCACCCGCTTCGGCCTGTCGCACGAAGACGACCGCCAGGCCTTCTACAGGATGCGGCTGCGCCCCTGGCTGTGGCTGGCCACGCGCCGCTCCGACTTCCGCATCTTCCAGGACCAGACCGTGCCCGAGATCGTTGCGGCCGTGCTGGGCCGCTACGGCCACCCGATGGAGCAGAAGCTCCACCGCAGCTACCGCCCGTGGACCTACTGCGTGCAATACCACGAGAGCGACTTCGACTTCATCTCGCGGCTGTGCGAGCACGAAGGTATCTACTACCACTTCCGCCACGAAGCCGAGCAGCATGTGCTGGTCTTCGCCGACGACATCGCCGCCTCCCACGCCCCGCTGCACGGCGGAGAGACGGTTCGCTACCACCCGCACGAGAAGGCCGGCATGACCGGTGGGCTGGAGGCCAGCGAACGCATCTACGAATGGGCGTCCTCGGAGGAAGTGCGCCCGGGCCACTACTTCAACGACGACTACGACTTCGAGAAGCCCCGAGCCGAGTTGTCGCACCTGCGGCAAATGCCGCCCGGGCACGACCACGACGACTTCGAACGCTATGAATGGCCGGGCGGCTTCACCCAGCACGACGATGGCGAAAGCTATGCGCGCGTCCGCACCGAAGAACAGTTGAGCGAACGCAGCCGGGCCACAGGCCGCGCCAACCGGCGCGATCTGGCCCCGGGCTGCACCTTCACGCTCACGCACCATCCGCGTCAAGATCAGAACAGGGAGCATCTGCTGCTGGCCGTCGACTACGACCTTCAAGAGAACCTCCAAGCCAGCGAAGGCGCGAACGCCTCCGAGGGCTCGGTGCAGCGCTTCGCCTTCGAGGCCCAGCCCACCAGCTACGCCTGGCGTCCTCCGCGCACCACGCCCAAGCCGTGGACCGATGGCCCGCAGACCGCGTTGGTGGTCGGCCCGGCCGGCGAAGAAATCTGGACTGACCAGTATGGCCGCGTCAAGGTCCAGTTCCACTGGGACCGCATCGGCCAGCGCAACGAGAACTCGAGCTGCTGGGTGCGCGTGTCCACGGCCTGGGCCGGCGCCACCTTCGGCGCGGCCGCGCTGCCGCGCATCGGCCAGGAAGTGATCGTCGACTTCCTCAACGGCGACCCCGACCACCCGATCGTCACCGGCCGGGTGCACAACGCCGACGAAATGCCCGCGTGGGAACTGCCGCATCAGAAGCAGTTGTCAGGCCTGCGCAGCCGCGAGCTCGGCGGCAGCCGCTCCAACCACCTGGCGCTCGATGATTCCAGCGGCAAGGTGCAGGCCCAACTCAAGAGCGACCACCAGAGCACCAGCCTGAGCCTGGGCCACGTCGGACGCATCGACGATGTCTCCGGCCGCCGGGACGACCGGGGCCAAGGGGCTGAACTGCGCACCGATGGACACGGCGCCCTGCGGGCCGGCCAGGGCCTGCTGCTGAGCACCGAGGCGCGCCCCAACGCCCAGGCCCACATCACCGACATGCCCGAGACGGTCGCCCGGCTCACAGAGGGGCGCGATCTGCACGAAAGCCTGAGCCAGGCCGCGCAGGCGGCCAAGGCCCACGAGCCCGGCGACCAGGACGAGGTGGCCAAGGCGCTGAAGGCGCAGAACGACGCCATCAAGGGCAGCGGCGGAGACAAGGCGCACGGCCTCTTCCCCGAATTCCAGGAGCCGCACCTCACGCTGGCCAGTCCCGCGGGCATCCAGACGACGACGCAGGGCTCGACCCACATCGTGAGCGGCGAGCACACCGCCATCACCAGCGGCGCGCACACCAGCCTGGCCACCGGCAACAGCTTCCTGGTGAGCGCCAAGAATGCGGTGCGCCTGTCCGCGGCCAACGCCGGCATCCGCATGACCGCCGCGAAGGACGACATCGACATCACGGCCATGAAAGCCAGCATCAACGCGCTGGCCAAGCTCAACATCAAGCTGGAAGCCGACCGGATCACCATCACGGCCAGGGACGAGGTGCTGATCAACGGCGGCTCCAGCTACACCCGGTGGAATGCGAATGGCATCGAGAGCGGCACCAATGGGCAGTGGCGCGCGCATGCGGCTTCGCATTCGATGGTGGGACCGAAGAGCCTGCCGACCTCCAAGGGCTACGAGGCCAAGTGCGACCTGCAGGACAGCGGCGCCGCGGGCGGCGCATCGGCCTCCCGTTAATGAACAGCGCGCTGCCCGTGCACCCGGATGCCTCGCTTCTGCTGCGCAGTCTGCAAAAGGGCTTTGCCAGGGCGCGGACGCAGGCGTCGCCTGCGCATACCTCCGTCGCCCGACCGTTGTCGGCCTTCCTGGTGCTCGAACGCTGGCGAGACAACCCGCTCGCCGAGCACCTGCAGGAGCACCATCCGCTGCTGGCCGACGAACGTGTCGACGTGCCCGACGAGATCTACCGCGGACGCCCCGAAGCAGCGCCCACCCTCGTGCCGCTGCCCGAAGACTGGGTAATCGATGAGACCGGTGTGAGCACCCAGGCTGTCCTGCACACGATGGCGCTCGCGCTGGCCGCGGCACGGCTGCAGAGCGAGCGCCGCCTTGTGGAGCAGATGTTGTGCGCCATCGTCTTCAGTCCGGCAACGCCTGCGAGCATTGCAATGCACTGGGCCCGGCTCGGCTTTCAGACCTCGCCCGCTGACGGAAAAGACAAACTGTTCCGCTATCAGGATGCACGCGTCATGCAGCGCGTGTGGCCGCTGCTCGACAACGAGCAGCGCTTGCAGTGGCTCGGGCCAGTGACGGAGTGGTGGGCGTTGAGCCAACCCTGGCGGCCTTGGCCATACGCCGAAGCATTCGCCACCGGTGAAGAAGTTCCTGCCGGCAGTGGCGAAGATGCGCCCGAATGGTTCATTGCCACCCGGCCGGTCTTGTCCCAGGCTGCGGCTCCAGAACCACGGCACGAAACCATGCGCCATCTTCTGCGCCTCGATCAATGGCATGCGGCACACGGCGCAACGACGGGTACACGGCTGTGGCTGAGCATGGCTTCGCGACGAATCCCCGTTCAACGCCAACCCGATGGAGAGACGATGACCCGGCTCCTTCGCCAAGGGGTTGAATTGGGATTGAGCCAGGAATCGGATCTGTCCGAATTCGTGGACGCGTCATGGCGGGCGCATCACTACGATGACCGACTCATCGTGCGCGACTGGTCGACACCCCGGGACGCGGCCGTGTTGCGGCAGACGCTCGCCCTGATGCATCCGACGCGCGATCGCATGGGCCAGCCGGGCAACAGCCACGTTGCTTCACCTGGCTTTGCCAGCGCGCTGCATGAAGCCGAGCAAGCCCTCTCGATCTCGACCAAACCAAACACTCCGCGGAGAGACTGAAGCCCATGCCTTGCGCCACCCCCTGCCGAAACTGCGATCGCAAGGGCCTGCCGATCCTGTTCACCCGCTATGCCGCCGCCTTCAGCGCGCAGGAGCAGGGGCTCGCTGCGCTCAAGCAGTTGCAGCCCACGGGGAATTTCCAGGCCCAGCCCGGCGGCGTGGCCATGCGCACGGCCCTCTACGGCGTGCGCATGCTGCGGCCAGGCTATCTGTATGTGCGGATTCAGAACGTGTGCAAGGCCCACCCCGAGTGGCTTGCCTACATCGTGCACCCCCACGGCTACCTGGCGCAGTTCGACGTCGGGTTTCCGGAGGCCGCCAAGTCGAACCCCGCCTGTGAAATGGAAGTGCGCGGCGCCAATGCCTCCATGGTGTGGGTGGCGGACGCCAAGAACGTCACCGAGCTGCACTACATGTTCCACCCGGACCCCATCGTGCCCAAGCACCTGTTCGAGCACATCGAGCCCCAGCGCGACACCTACATGCAGAAGTTCGATGTCGCAGGATGGCTGGGCGGCAACACGAGCCAGAAAGACACCTGCCAACCCGGACAGCTCAACAGCCAGGTGATGGAATTTTCGGCACTGAAGGACACCGCCGTACAGACCGTGGGCAGCGAACAGCACTACGGCCTCATGGGCGTACACGGCGCTGAGCGCGAGTGGGGCACCTACGAGGAGGCGCGCACCGGCCGGCATTTCGAAAAGGTGCGCAACGAGACCCGCCGCGCCGACGGCAGCGTGGTCGTCACCGACACAGGCCCCGTCACCGGCATGGCCGTGGGGCCCTACATCGCACGCATCACCGGCCCGCTCTACAAGGACGCGCATGGCCCCCGGCTGCGGAAGATGGCCGAATTCCTGACGCAGCACAAGGGCGCTGTCGTCGCATGCGACGACCCCATCGGCATTGCCCAGGAACTCAGCCTGCACCACCTCACCGCGGCCATGCCGTATGTGCAGTGGCTCAAGGAGGTCGATGCCTCGGACCCCGGCAACGCGACCGTGACGAATGCATGGAAGCACGCCGCCAGCGAGAGCATCAAGACCGTGCGCGGAGCCCTCTACAAGAAGGCCATGGGCATGTACGACGCCGAAACGGACCGCCTGAAGAGCGTGCACGACGTCCTGGGCCAACGGCGCGCCTACCCCGTGAGCACGACGATGGTTCGGCAAAAGGACGGAACCTATGCCGAGATGTCCGTCGAGGCGATGCGGGCGCAGCGCCGGGAAGCACTGGAGGGAGAAATTGCCGCGCGTGAATCGGATCGGCGGCTCATCAGCGATGCGGAGTCCAAGGCCGCCCTCGAGACGACGCTTGCGCATGTCGATGAAGCCCGGCTCAACAAGTTCGACGCCGATCACATGGCGCAGATCGAGAAACGCGACAAGTGCATGGACAAGATCAGCGAAGACCTGATCGCCTGGCTCCAATGCGATGCCCTCCTGGTCAAGACACTCGGGCGATACGACCGCAAGCCGAGCGGCATCGAAACCCGCGATGGTGCGCGCTGCGCGGGCCAGTTGTGCGCCATTCTGGAAACCATGGACAGCAGCCCGCGCGGGCGCAAGTGGTATGCCGATCTCCAGTTGTTCAAGGACGAGCCGAAGAACCTCGTGTGGCGCATGGCGACGCTGAACAACGAGGCGATCTCGCAGGAGTTGCTGCGCGTGCTGGACACACTGAAGGACACGCTGCCGCCGGCCACCGAAGTGACGGATGCGGAAACGGCCGAAGAAAGCGCGCGGCAGCAGCGCGCCTGGGCCGCGATGGCGGCAGCGCTGGAGAAGATCCCGAAGACGCTTGAGGGCAGCCAGACGCTGATCAAGGAGGCCAAGAAGCTCGGCGACCGCGGATCGAGCACGCTGGCAAGAGTTCAGTCGCTGCAGAAGATCGCCGAAACGGCGATGAAGAATGTTCACTCGGTATGGGGTATCGCAGTGGTGCAGGCAGCCCGGAATCTGGGGGCCTCGGCGTTGGAGTTGAACTTGGCAAAAGCGCAGATTGTGTTGCTGTCACACGGCCTGGGTGACAACGCCATCGAGTTCGTACGCCAGGAGAAACGTCTGCTGAACGAGAAGTTGGAGGCCGATGGAAAACGCGTCGCGTACAGCAACAAGCACAACCCCCAGCCAGGTGGTCGAACATGGAATCGGCGCTACGACCACAAGGCCGAGAAGCTACAGGCGCGTGTGGATCGGGCGCTGACCCTGGGCACGGAGAAAGCGGTGCAGAACATGCGCATTCCCTCGGTGATCGGTGGTCTCGAAATCTTCGGCCTGATTCCAACTCTGGGGCGAGCGAGCGAACGCAGCGATGATCCGAGGGCGGGCAGCCAGGGGGCTGGGGCAATCGTCAGTGCGATGGGAACCTGGAGTAGCTGGCGCTCCGATTACTACGAAAAGAACGTCTACGAAGCGATCAAGGCCGATATGCCACTGAAGGCACGCGAGAACCTGATGAAGGCGCTTGACCACGAATTGCGCATGCTGAAAATTGGCGCGGCCCATTGGGTGGCATCCGCAGCCGTGGTGGGGGTGATCTGGGATGTGATCGATGGCGTAACCGCGCATCGCGAGGAGAATCGCCTCTTGATGGCGGCCTATGTCGGACGCGCTTTCGCAGGTGGTGTCACTATCGGCACGGCGCTCACAGGCGCTTATTTCCACGATGTGGTCAAGATCGTCCGTATTTGCACGCGAATCAACCTTCTTGCGGGCGCCCTCACACTGGTTGCCAGCTATGCGATTGAAAAGCTCAAGGAAAAGGAATGGATCGACTGGCTCCAGGCCGAACCATTCCGAAAGTTGGACAGCAAGAAAACCCCGCACACCAGCGAGCGGCTCATGCTCAGTCAGCTGGCAAATGCGATTGCGGATATGGAGTGAGTTGAAGCATGTTTATCTCGGAGAATAGCTACAACAACGAGCGTCGCAGCGAGGGTGCTTCCAGGGCGGTGGCGTACTACGCCGACATCAACCAGCATACGCGGCTGTACAGTATCGACGAAGGCGCGCGCCCTCGCCAGGAGCAAGAGCCCAAGCCTTCGAGAAAGGAAAGGCTCAAGCAACAGGAAATCGCCCAGCCCCGGCTGTCTGGCATGCGGACCTTGTTGGACTTCAACGAACATTTCGTTGAATTGAGTAATGCGGGAGAGGAGAAGCGCTCACTCGGATTCATGCTTTTCGTGCTGTTCGGCTTGATCGCCCTGATGCCGGCCTACTTCATTGGCCTTCTGTTGACCGATCAGAAGCCGTATCCGCAGGATTGGTACATCGCCATGGGCATCTTGCTGGCCATTGGCTTTCTGGCCTTTCTTCTGATCTATTTCCTGATCTACCCGCACGTGCTCGCGCCGGCCTTTTTCACCAGCCTACGCGCGCGTTACCGCTTCAACCGGACGACCCGGAAGGTCTATGTGCTGCGTCCGAGGAAGTACGGCGGCAACGTAGTGCTCGACTGGGACCGTGTGCAAGCGCATGTAAGGTGGGCACCGCCCAAATCCTGGACGGCCGAGCAATTGGCATCGGATGCAACGGCACGCGAAGCACGTTTGCGCTCAACGGGGCGGGACAGTAATTTGCTGCTCTATTGGGCCCCGCTGGATGCCAACGATCCCGAGCGCAAGGGAGAAGACCTACTCTGGGTCGGGCCCACCGGCAGCGGCGAATCGTTGTGGCAGTACATCCGGACCTTCATGGAAGATGGAATGGACGCTGTGCCGAGGCCCTCCGAGCACGAGTGGCTGCGCAAAGGCTTCAGCGGCCCTGGCGAGCACTTGGAAGAAACCGTCATGCATGGCTCGCACATGCGTGATGACATCATCGGCAAAGGCACCTCGGGTGCGACCTTCACCAACTACGCGACGAACTTCCTCTGGGCGCCGCTGCACAGCCTGGCCGAGCGGCTGTGCTACTGGCCCACGTTCCCCGAAGAATGGAACAGCGACTGTGGCCAGAAGCGTCGCGAGAACGGCATCGGCCCCGAGGAGCCCATGCGATGGACCTGCAAACCTTGATGCCTAGAGCCACGCCAATCCACGGAAGGTTGCTTGGTGGACGCAATGGCGAACTCAAAGCGAGTTGATTGTGTTCCTCTCGGAGAGCGGTTATCAGAATGAGCGTCGCAGCCTGGGTGCCTCAAGGGCGTTGGCGTATTACGCAGACATCAACCAGCACACGCGGTTGTACGGAATCCATGAAGGGGAGACGTCTCGTCGAGAGGGTGGGCCCAAACCTACGAGAAAGGAAAAGCTCAAGCAGCAAAATCCCGCAAAGCCTCAACTTTACGAAATGCGCACGTTGTTCGACTTCAACGAGCACTTCATTGAGTTGAGCAATGCGGAAGAAGAAAAGCGTTCCCTTGGTTTCATGCTGCTGCTTCTGGGTGCGCTGATTCTGTCAGTACCGATATTCGGCGTCGCCACCCATTTCCTGCGACATGGAGTGCTGGATTGGGTTCTGTGCCTCATGGTCATAGGCGTTTTTGCCTTGGAGTATTTTTTCTTGTGGCCTCATTTTCTCGCCCCGGCTTTCTTCACCGGCTTACGCGCGCGCTACCGCTTCAACCGAACAACCCGCAAGGTCTACACACTGCGCCCAAAGAAGTACGGCGGCAATGTGGTGCTCGACTGGGATCGCGTGCAAGCGCATGTTCGATGGGCACCACCCAAGGCGTGGACGGCCGAGCAACTGGCAACGAGCGAGGCTGCGCGCGAAGAGCGTCTGCGCTCGGCCGGGCTGGACAGCAACCTGCTGTTGTACTGGCCCCCGCTGCACGGCAACGATCCCGAGCGCAAAGGAGAAGACGTACTCTGGGTTGGACCCACCGGCAGCGGTGAATCACTGTGGCAGTACATCCGCACCTTCATGGAGGACGGCATGCATGTCGTGCCCCCTCCTTCGAAGCATGAGTGGCTGCGCAAGGGCTTTAGTGGAACGAGCGAGCACCTGGAGGAAACCGTCATGCACGGCTCGCACATGCGCGACGACATCGTCGGCAAGGGAACCTCGGGGGCAACCTATGGGAACTACGCAGCGAATTTCCTCTGGGCGCCGCTGCACAGCCTGGCCGAGCGGCTGTGCTACTGGCCAACGTTCCCCGAAGGATGGAACAGCGACTGTGGCCAGAAGCGTCGAGAAAGCGGCATCGGCCCCGAAGAACCTATGCAATGGAACTGCAAGCCTTGATGCCCGGAAACACGCCAATGGATGCCCTTCCCCGGCTATGCGAGCAGCACCCGGACATCCATTCGGCGCAGATCGAAAGGGCCTGGTGGAGAGAGATCAACCAACACTGTTTTGCCGAGGATCCGCTGGCCAATGTGGGCCATGCAGGAACCAGATGTGAGGAATCGTCATGCGTTTGTCTACCGTCGGGATCGTTCTCGCTGTCATTGGCGCCATCCTGGCGAAAATCGGCTTTGTCGTCTTTCTAGGGGCTGCCGCTTCGATCTCTGGTGGAGGCGGAGGGCATGACCTGCTCCCGGAGCCAATGATGATGGGTTTCCTGCTCGGTGGACCCATCCTCTTCTTGCTGGGAGTGGCGATATGGCTCGGCGTGAAGATCAAGGCGGCCCTCGTGAAGGCAAAGGCACGCCGCGACGCCGCGACCATTGGCTGCAGCGACCCCGAATCACCTGCCTCGTGAGCCATAGCCGATAGCGGGCGTCGGTCGATAGCCGCGCTCCCACTCAACCCGCCACGCCAAACCCCGTGTCGAAGGTCCCCTTCACATCCAGCGGCTGTCTGATGAGCCCCACCTGCCGATAGAAATCCGCCGTGCCCTGCTGGTCGGCGATGACTTGCGCATCGATGGGTATCCACCTCTGCTGGCGTCGCTCGAACTGCAGCTTGGCCGCCTCGGGCGGAATACCGATGATGCGGGCCAGTGCGGCCGAGTAGGCATCGACGTTGCGGTACGACCAGAGCTGGGCCTTGACCACGCGCTGCAGAAAGTCCTGCAGCACCGGCCGCTTGGCGGCAATGGCGGCGTCGGTGGCCGCGAGGTAGCTGAGCCCGGGCAGCAGGCCGCGACCGCTCACGAGCACGCGCGCGTGGCGGCTGACCTCGGCCAGCGCGGTGTAGGGCTCCCAGGTGGCCCAGGCATCGACCGAGCCCTGCGTGAGCGCGAGCTTGGCATCGGCCGGGGCAAGGAAGCGGATGTTGACCTCCTCGGGCTTGAGACCCGCCGCGGTGATGGCCTCGAGCGTCACGTAGTGGCCGATGGAGCCGCGGTTGGTCGCGATGCTCTTGCCCTTGAGATCGGCCGCGGTCTTGAGCGGCGAATCGGGCCGCACCAGCACTGCCGTGCCGTACGAATCCGAACGGTTCGCGCCGATGGCCTTGACGCGCGTGCCGGCCGCAAGCGCGAAGATGAGCGGCGCGTCGCCGATGGGGCCGGAATCGACCGCCGCGGCATTCAGCGCTTCGGCCAGCGGCGCAGCGGCGGGGAATTCGGACCACTGGATGTCATAGCCAAGGCCTTCGAGTCCGCCGGCCGCTTCGAGCAGCGCGCGCAGCCCGCCCTTCTGATCGCCGGCCTTGAGAACGGGGCGGCCCTGTGCGCCAGCCTGCAATGAGAAAACGGGCAAGGCCACGGCGGCGGCGAGGCCGCGTGCGAGGAGCTGCCGGCGTGATCGGTTGTGGTGTGGGTTCATGGGTTCTCCGTGTGCAGTGAAAAATCGGTCAATGGATGAAGCCGCCCTCGACGAAGCGCACCGGCTGCGCGTCCATGCGGGCGATCAGCGCGCCCAGGCCATCGGCGGGCGGTGCGGCAGCGCCCTGCCCCCACGCGACGGGCGCACGTTCGCTGCGGCACAGCAGGTCGTCGTCCGACCAGCCCGTCTTGCCGGGCGCACCGCGTGCGCGCAGCCAGCCGTCGCGATCGGCAATCAGCTGGGTGCCGGCGAGTTGATCGGTGCCGGCGATGAGCGACAGCGCCTCCCACGCGGCGGCGGAGTCGGCCACGCAATCGGCGGACGTTGCCATCGCGCTCGAAGGCGGCCGCAGCAGCACGGTGACGAGGCGTGGGTCTTCGGGGGGCACCGCATCGCCCGCCACGATGCGCACGCGCTGCCCGCGCCAGCTCGCAAGCAAGCGCGGCGGCTGCGAACCGCAGCGCACCGCCATGTCGGGCAGGCCGATGGGTTGCGGCCAACTGCCGAGCGCGCGCAGGCTCTGGCCCGCGCCCTGCGCCTTCATGTAGTCCACCAGCGCCCAGGCCTCGGCCTCGCCGAGCTTTCCGGCAAAGCCGGGCATGGTGGGTTGGCCACCCCGCTGCGCATCGCGCGTGCCGTGGAGGATGCGCCAGAGCAGGTCGCCATCGGCGCGCCGCCACAGCAGCGGGCCGCTGAGGTCCGGCGGCCACACCGCCAGCGAGGCGGCGAGCGGGCCTTCGCCCTTGCCGTCTGCGCCGTGGCAGGCCACGCAGTTCTGCTGGTAGAGCACGCGGCCTTGCGCGATGGAAGCGGCCGCGAAGCCGGTCGGCGATGCGTGGAAGCTCGCGGGCGTCGCGGGCACCAGCACCACGTGCGACTCGGGCCAGGGCGCGGCGATCAGCAGCATCGGCACCAGCGCCAGCAGGTAGTAGCGCGGGCGCCGCCAGAACAGCGTGAGCAGCAACGCCAGTGCCGCCACGGCGACGAACACCAGCGTCCATGCGAGGCTGCGCGCCTGCCCCAGGTCGATCAGCAGGTTCTCGCCCGACAGCCGGCGTGCCCATGGCCACGCCGGCTGGCCGTGCACATGCTGCGTGAGGCCGAGCGCATCGAGCGCGCGCAGCAGTTGCAGCTGGGCGCCTTGCAGCAGGCCGATCAGCAGGTTGAGCCAATCGGCCTCGGGCGTGCTGTTCATCTCACCAGGTGGCGTCGAGCCCCAGGTGCCGCAACGCCTCGTGCCGCAATTGCGCCAAACGCGCATGGCCGCGATGCCGCGGATACGGCAGGTCGACCACGATCTCCGCCGCAATGCGCGCCGGCCGGTCGCTCAGCACGATCACGCGGTTGGCGAGGAACAGGGCCTCTTCCACATCGTGCGTCACCAGCAGCGCCGAGAAGCCCGCACGCTGCCACAGGTTGACCAGCTCGCTCTGCATCGCGATGCGCGTGAGCGAATCGAGCTTGCCGAGCGGCTCGTCGAGCACCAGCAGTTGCGGATCGTTGACCAGCGCACGCGCCAGCGCCACGCGCTGTGCCATGCCGCCCGAGAGCTGGTGCGGAAAGGCCTTGGCAAAGTCGCTGAGGCCGACAAGCTTCAGCGCCTCGTCGACGCGCCCGCGCTGCGCCTTGAGCACGCCGCGCGCCTGCAGGCCCAGCGCCACGTTGTCCCACACGCTGCGCCAGGGGTAGAGCGTCGGGTCCTGGAACACGACGATGCGCGAAGGGTCGGGCCGCGTGATGGGTGCATCGTCCTGCGTGATGCGACCGGCCGTGGCGGGCTCGAGCCCGGCCACGAGGCGCAGCAGCGTCGACTTGCCGCAGCCGCTCGGCCCCAGCAGCGCGACGAACTCGCCGGGCTTCACCGCAAGGTCGATGTCGTCGAGCACCTGCAGCGGCCCTGCGGGCACATCGAACCAGTGGCTCACGCCGCGGATGTCGATCTGCGCGCCGGCCTGGCGCACGCCTGCTTCGGCAACGGCGGCGGCTACCATTTCACGGTCCCCTTCTGCCACGACAGCACGCGGTCGCGCACCTTGAAGAGCAGCGTGATCAAGCCCGAGCACAGCCCGGCCATCACGATCAGCGCGGCATACATGTTCGAGTACGAGGCCCAGCCCTGCGCCCACGAAAGGTAGAAGCCGAGCCCGGCCTTCACGCCCATCATCTCGGCCGTGACAAGCACCGAGAACGCCGCGCCCAGCCCCATGAACAGGCCCACGAACACCTGCGGCAAGGCAGCCGGAATGGCCACGCGCAGCACCAGGAAGCGCTCGCTCGCGCCCATGGTGCGCGCCACGTCGTAGTAGTTGCGATTGACGCCTGCGACGCCCGACCAGGTGAGCACCGCCACCGGAAAGCCGGTCGCCAGCGCAATCAGGAACACCGCGGCCGCATAGCTCGACGGAAAGAAGAAGAACGCCAGCGGCAGCAGTGCCGAAGCCGGCACCGGCCCCACGAAGCGCAGCACCGGATGCACCCAGTAGCCCGCGATGCGCGACCAGCCGATGGTCACGCCCGTGAGAAAGCCCGCCAGCGCACCCAGCACGAAACCGTGCGCGAGCAGCCGGGTCGAATGCAGCAGGCTTTCCCCGAGGCGGCGCCAGTCGTCGATGTAGGTCTCGACCAGGCTTTGCGGCGGCGCGAAGAACGGCGTGGGCAGCAGCGCGAGCTTGGCGGTCGCGATCTCCCAGATCGCGAACAGCACGGGCAGCGCGACGAGCCACGGGCCCGCGGGCCGCAGTGCATGTGCGACGCGGCCGGCGCGCGGTCCGAGCGATGCGGCGGCCAGCAGCAGTGCGCCGACCGCGAGGGCGGCGATGCCGAACTCGTCGGTGTAGGCCCAGTCGCTGAAGCCGACGGCCTTGTTCGGCCAGTAGAGCGTGAGCAGGCCGAGGGCGAACCATGTGGCTGCGGCGGCGAAGCCGATGCGCCATGGGGGCAGGGCCGCTTGGATACGGGGCGATGTCGAAGCAGGAGCCGGCGTGCGTTCGGGCGCCGCGGCCCCCACCCTGGCCCTCCCCCGGAAGGGGAGGGAATCGAAGCCCAATGCGGGGTCGGGGGTGCTCATGCGAGTGGATCGAAAGAGACGTGCTCGGCAAAGCGCACCGGATCGGTGGTCTTCTTGAGCACGCCGACGCCGCGGAAATCGCGTGCATAGAACTCCACCTCGTCGCGCAGCTTCTTGCCGAGCGGATGGTGGTTATGCGTGAGCGTGCCCAGCAGTGCGCGCAGGTCTTCGATCGGCACCTTGGGCGAATACTTCGCAAACAGCTTGGCCGATTCGTTCGGGTTCTCGGCCACGTAGTCGGAAGCTTGCGCAATGGCGCGCACCAGCGCAGCCACGGCCGGCTTGTCCTTGCGCACGAGTTCGCCGCGCGCGCCGACGATGCAGCAGACCTTGTCCTTGTATTCGCCCGAGAGGTTGCTCGCAATCTCCACGAAGGCGCCCTTGTTGCGCTTTTCGATCAGGTAGACGTTCGGGTCGCCATCTGCAATCGCATGGATCTCGCCCTTCTGCACGGCAATGTCGAGCAGGTCGGCCGGGTACTGGCGCCAGGTCACGTCCTTGTCGGCATCGATGCCGTTCTTCGCGAGCAGGATCGAGAAGAAGTTCTTGCCCGGGCTCGCGATGTCCGACACGCCGATGATCTTGCCCTTGAGGCTCGCAAGGCTGGTCGCGCCCGCGCTCCTGGCGCCCACCAGCCGCACGCAGCCGCCGTGCGAGCTGCCGACGATCTTCACGTCGAAGCCCGACTCCAGCGGCTTGAGCCAGCGGTGGATCATGCCCACCGCCGCATCGGCCTTGGCCGTGGCCAGCGACTCCAGCAGCTGGTCGGTGGAACCGGTGTAGTTGATCAGGTCCACCTGCAGCCCATTGCGCTCGAAGTAGCCGCGCTCCTGCGCGACGACGACGGGCGAGAGGCAGAATGCAGCGGCGTTCCATGCGAAGGTGAGCTTGCGCGCCTGCTGCGAGAAGGCCTGCGACGCGATCAGGCCGCCCGAGGCGACCACGGCGGCGGCGCCGCCTGCGCGCAGGATGCTGCGGCGTGAGAAAGAAGCGGTCATCGAGAACTCCGGAAGTTTTTTTCTTTAGAGCAACAGCTCGGGTTCGGCTTCGACCAGGCCTTGATAAAGGCTGTCGAAGGAATGAATGGCCCCCTCCGGGCCGCCGATCTGGCTGTGCGTGTGGCGCGCTGTGTCTTCGTCGATGGGCTGCGGCTTGCCGGCGGCCTCGGCGAGCAGCTGCGTGTGGCAGGCGTTATCGAGCGCGATGTACCACCAGGCGGCGGCCTCGACCGTCGGGCCTGCGGTCAGGATGCCGTGGTTCTTGAGGATCGCGCCCTTCCTGTCGCCCAGGGCGCGTGCGATGCGCTCGCCCTCGCTGGTGTCGACCACCATGCCGGTGAAGTCGTCGAACAGCGCGACGTCGCCGTGGAACACGCAGCTGTCCTGCGTGATCGTGTCGAGCTTGCGGCCGAGCGTCGACCAGGCCTTGCCGTAGGTCGAATGCGTGTGGGCGGCGGCAACGATTTTCGGGTTGTGTTCGTGGATCGCGGCATGGATGGCGAAGGCGGCCTTGTTGAGCGGCCGGTCGCCGATCACCGTCTCGCCCTTCGAATTGACGAGCAGCAGGTCCGAGACCTTGATGCGCGAAAAATGGATACCGAGCGGGTTGACCCAAAAGTGATCGCTGAGCTCCGGGTCGCGCGCGGTGATGTGGCCCGCGAGGCCCTGCGCAAAGCCGAAGCGCGCGAACAGGCGGAACGCGCCTGCCAAGCGCTCCTGCCGGTGGCGGCGCTCGGCCTGCACGCTGGTGCGCGGCGGGACTGGGTCGAACCAGTACTTCTGCTGCGGGTGGGGGTTGAGCTCGAGCGGCTGGGGGGCGTTGCGGTCGATGGAAAGAACGGCATTCATCGGAGATCTCTTGAGGTATTGGGTGTTGCTCCTTCCCCTTCCGGGGGAAGGCTGAGATGGGGGCACGACGGCTTCAAACGCCATGGCGGTGGTCGAGGCCGCTTGCCCCCACCCCTGCCCTCCCCCGCAAGGGGAGGGAGCAAGACAGATCAGGCGGCCTTGCGGATGGAAGCCGCGCGCTGCGCCACCAGCTCGCGCACACGCGGAATCAGCTCGCGTCCATAGTCGACCGCGTCTTCCAGCGGATCGAAGCCGCGGATCAGGAAGGTGGTCACGCCCAGGTCGTAGTAGTCGAGCAGCGCATCGGCCACCTGCTCGGGCGTGCCGACCAGCGCGGTGCTGTTGGAGCGGCCGCCGATCTCCTGCGCCACCGCCGTCCACAGGCGCTTGTCGAGCCGCGTGCCCTTCTCGGCCGCGGCGAGCAGGCGCTTCGCGCCCTCGCTCTGCTGCGGGCCGCCGCGGTTGTAGCCCTGCACCACGCGCAGGCGCCGGGTTTCGGCCAGGATGCTGTCGGCGCGCGCCCAGGCGGCCTCTTCGGTCTGCGCCAGGATCGGGCGGAACGACACCGAGAAGCGCACGCTGCGCCCGTGCTTCGCGGCCTCGGCGCGCACGCGCGCCGTGAGCTCGCGCGCCTGGTCGAGCGACTCGCCCCAGAGCGCATACACGTCGGCGTACTTGCCGGCCACGGGAATCGCCGCCTCCGAGGCACCGCCAAAGTACACCGGCACATGCGGCCTGCCGTTGCGCGTCTGCAGCGGCTTCACTTCGGAGAAGGCGTTCTGGAAGCGGTAGTGCGCGCCTTCGTGGTCGAAGGGCTTGTCGGCGGTCCACACCTTGTGCAGGACGTCGAGGTATTCGTCGGTGCGCGCATAGCGCTGGTCGTGGCCGAGCCAGTCGCCGTCGCGGCGCTGTTCCTCGTCGGAGCCGCCCGAGATGTAGTGCACCGCGAGCCGGCCGCCGCTGAACTGGTCGAGCGAGGCGAACTGCCGCGCCGCCAGCGTGGGCGCCACGAAGCCCGGGCGGTGCGCAAGCATGAAGTGGATGCGCTCGGTGACCGATGCCGCATGGGCCACGGTGAGCGTGGCGTCGGGGCCTGTGGAATGGTGCGGCACCAGCACGCGGTCGAAGCCGGCGTTCTCATGCGCCTGCGCAAAGGCGCGCACGTAGTCGCGGTCGATGGCCGGGCCCTTGGCGGCGTGGATCTCCGAGACCTTCTGGCCCTGGATCATGCCGATGAATTCAACGTCGTTCTGGCTCATGGTGTCCTCGTGTTTTCAGGGTGATGTGTGTGTTGTTCAGGCGGCGGGCAAGCGCAGCACGCTCTCGAAGCGGCGGTCCCACAGGGGCTTCACGTCGGCGGGTCCGTCGAGCACGCCGATCTTCAGGAAGGTGTCGGCCACCTCCTGGTGGCTGCGCACCACCGCATCGGTGACCGGGCCCAGGCTGTAGTCGCCGCTGCGGCCGTTGAAGAGCTCGACCAGGTCGCCGACCGGCACGCGCGTCTCGGCCGACTGCGCACGCGCATAGGCCAGGAAGTTGCCGTTGATCCATGCGAAGGCGCGCTGCAGGCGCTGCAGCAGGTCGCCCAGCGCTGCGCGGCGCAGTTCGTCGTCCAGCGCGCGCGGGTTGGCGTAGATCGGGAAGTTGCCCGAAAGGTAGCCCACGCCGGTCTTGATGGTGCGCGCGCCGTACTGCGTGCGCGCCAGCTGGCCGTTGTAGCCGTAGATGGCCCAGGCATCGAGGTCGCCGCGCGCGAAGGCCGAGAGGCCGTCCGAAGGCGTGAGGCTCACGGCCTGGATGTCGCTGAACGAAAGCCCCGCCTCGGCCAGCTGCCTGGCCAGGTAGTAGTGCGAGGTGGTGGCGCGCACGTAGCCCACGCGCTTGCCCTTGAAGTCGGCGATGCGGCGGATCGATGAATCCTTGCGCGCCAGCGTGGCCTGGTTGTTGAGGTCTTCATGCGTCACGGCCACCAGCCGCACGCTGGATTTCTGGCGCGCCGCGAACACCGGCGGGATCTCGCTGCCCGAGCCCAGGTCGAGCGCATCGCCGTTGATGGCCTCGATGTGCAGCACGCCGTTGTTGAGCTCGCGCCAGTCGATCTTGTAGGGCGTATTGGCTTGGCCGGAGGCCTGCAGCAGCGGCCGCCAGAGCCCCTTGTAGGTGCCCACGCGCAGTGTCACGCCAGAAAGGTCGCGCGCCGGTGCCGCGCCCACCGCGCCCAGGGCGCTCCAGCCCGCGGCGGCCTGGAGCAGGCGTCGCCTGTCGATGGGGAAGTCAGATGTCATGCACCGGACCGTACCGAGGCAGCCGGCAAAAGCGAACGCAGAAAAACGAGTTTGCATATGCGGGATGCGTCGTTTCCGGTGCGGCGCGGCCCCGGTACCGTGCGCAGCCATGAGTGCACTCCCCTTGCGCCGCCCGCCGGCCACGAATGAAGACCACCCCACGCCTGCCACCGTCGATGCCGCGCTGCTCGCGCATCTGTCGGCGCAGTTCGCCGCCACCGCGGCCGACCACGACCGCAGCGGCGCCTTTCCGCATCCGAACTTCGCGGCCTTGCAGTCGCACGGCCTCATCGGCCTGGTGGCGCCCGCGGCGCATGGCGGCGGCGGCGCCACGCTGGCCACGGCACGGCGCGTGATTGCGGCCGTGGCGCGCGGCGAGCCGGCCACCGCGTTGATCCTGACGATGACCTACCTGCAGCACCACGCACTCGCGCGCAGCGACAGCCGCTGGCCGCCGCACTTGCGCGAACGCGTGCTGCGCAGCGCAGTGGAACGCGGCGCGCTCATCAATGCGCTGCGCGTCGAGCCCGCGCTCGGCTCGCCCGCACGCGGCGGGCTGCCCGCGACGGTTGCGCGCCGCGAGGGCGGCGGCTGGAGGATCGATGGCCACAAGCTCTACACGACGGGCATCGAAGGCCTGTCGTGGCT
Source organism: Variovorax paradoxus NBRC 15149 (assembly GCF_001591365.1). Taxonomy (GTDB): domain Bacteria; phylum Pseudomonadota; class Gammaproteobacteria; order Burkholderiales; family Burkholderiaceae_C; genus Variovorax; species Variovorax paradoxus. Next base: position 762,304 of record NZ_BCUT01000005.1, on the reverse strand, counting down.
CGCCGTATGGGCCCGCACCGACGAAGCCGCGCCGCGCACCGGCACGTTCCTGGTGCCGCGCCATGCACCCGGTGTGCGCGTGATCGCGAGCTGGGACCATCTGGGCCTGCGCGCCTCGGGCAGCCACGAGGTGGTGTTCGAGAACGTGGCGATCGAGCTCGACCACGCGGTCGACCTTCGTGCCCCGGCCGACTGGGCACCCGATGCCGGCAGCCAAACGGACATCGACGCCCACGCCGCGCAGCAGGCCTGGATGACGGTGCTGCTCGGCAGCCTCTACGACGCGGTGGCGCAGGCCGCGCGCGGCTGGCTGGTGAGCTTCCTGAACCATCGTGCGCCCGGCAGCCTGGGTGCGCCGCTCGCGAGCCTTGCGCGCGTGCAGGAGCATGTGGGAGAGATCGAGGCGCTGCTTCGCACCAACCGCGTGCTGCTCGACGATGCGACGCGCGCCGTCGACGAAGGCCGCGCGCAGCCGGCCGCCGACAGCGGCCTGCTCAAGTACACCGTGACGGGCAACGCCATCCGTGCGGTCGAACTCGCGCTGCAGCTCAGCGGCAACCACGGCCTCGCGCGGCAGAACCCGCTCGAGCGGCACTACCGCGACGTGCTGTGCAGCCGCATCCACACGCCGCAGAACGACGCGATCCTGGTTGCGGCCGGCAAGCGCGCATTGCTTTCCGAGGGGGCCGCCGCATGACCGACCTGCTGTTCTCCAAAGCCTCGCGCCGCCATTGGCTCAAGCAGGGCGCGGCGCTCTCGTTCGCAGCCGCCGCGCCGCTGCGCGCATGGGCCCAGCCGCAAACCACGCTGGTGCTCGGCGACCAGGCCGGCGGCCTGCGCGCGCTGTTCGAAGCCTCGAAGGCCCTCGAGGGCGCGCCCTTCGCCTACCGCTGGGCCAACTTCCAGGGCGCGGCGCCGCTGTTCGAGGCGCAGCGCAGCGCGGCCGTCGACACCGCGGTGGCCGGCGACCTGCCGGTGCTGGCGGCGGCGGTCGGCCGGACGCCGCTCAAGATCGTCGCCACGCGCGTCGGCAAGGCCGATGCGCTGGGCATCGTGGTGCAGCCCGATTCGCCGCTGCGCCAGGTGGCCGACCTGCGCGGCAAGACGGTGATCGTGTCGTCCGCGCGCGGCAGCATCTCGCAGTACCAGCTCTACGGCGCGCTCGAGGAAGCCGGTGTGCGGCGCGACGAGGTCACGGTGAAGTTCGTGCTGCCGACCGATGCGGCCGCAGCCTTTGCCTCGAAGCAGATCGATGCCTGGGCTGTGTTCGATCCCTACTACACGATCGCGCTGCAGCAGGGCGGGCGCATCCTGCGCGATGGGCGCGGCATCAACACGGCGCTGGGCTTCATCACCGCGAGCGAGCCTTCGCTGGCCGACCCTGCCAAGCGCGCCGCCATCGTGCAGTTTCTGGACCGGCTGGCGCGCGCGGGCGAATGGGCGCTGGCCAACCCCGAGGCCTATGCGCAGGCCTACAGCCAGCTCACGCGCCTGCCGATCGAATCGGCCCGCATCATCACGGCGCGCGCCTCGGTCACGGGCCGGCCGGTGTCCGAAGCCGACATTGCCGCGCTGCAGACGGTGGCCGACCGCTCGGCGCGCGACGGCATCCTGCCGCTGCGCGTGGACGTGCGCGCCATCACCGATGCGCAGCTGTGGAAGCGTCCCGCGTGAGCCGCGCGTCTGGCGCCATCGCGCCGCTGCGTGAATTCATCGTCGCATTCGGCCGCCTGCTCGACAGCGGCCCCAACGAGCCGCGCATTCTTTCCGAAGGCGGCGCCCTGCTCCGCCAGCTGGTGGCGCAGGGCGACTGGCTGCCCGATGCCTTTGCCCAGCCCGACCCGGCGCGCTACCAGCAGTTCTTGCTGCATGCCGACAGCACCGAACGCTTCTCGGTCGTGAGCTTTGTCTGGGGACCGGGGCAGGCGACGCCGGTGCACGACCACACGGTGTGGGGCCTGATCGGCATGCTGCGCGGCGCCGAATACAGCCAGGCCTATGCCGTCGGCAGCGACGGCCTGGCGCGGCCGCAAGGCGAAGCGGTGCGGCTGGACGCCGGCGACGTGGAGGCCGTGTCGCCCGCCATCGGCGACCTGCATCGCGTGCACAACGCGCATGCGGACCGCGTATCCATCAGCATCCACGTGTACGGCGCCAACATCGGCGCCGTCCAGCGGCATACTTACCCGGCCGAGGGCGCACGCAAGCCCTTTGTCTCGGGCTACTCCAACACGCTGCTTCCCAACCTGTGGGACCGCTCATCCGAACCCAGATCGACGACGACATCCGCATGACGACCACCGCCTTCCCCCTGCTGCCCTTCGCCGCCGTGCGCGCGCGCCTGCTCGCACGCGAGGAAACCGCGCTGCTCGACGTGCGCGAGGAAGATCCCTTCGCGCAGGAACATCCGCTGTGGGCCGCGAACCTGCCGCTCTCGCGCATCGAGATCGAGGCCTGGCGGCGCATTCCGCGGCGGGACACCTTCATCGTGCTGTACGGCGCGCACAACGGCGTCGACCTGGCGCCGCTCGCCGCGCGCACGCTGGCTGCAATCGGCTACACCAACCTGCACCTGCTCGAAGGCGGCCTCGAAGGCTGGCGCGCGGCCGGCGGCGAGCTGTTCCGCGACGTGAACGTGCCGAGCAAGTCCTTCGGCGAACTGGTCGAGCACGAACGGCACACGCCCTCGCTCTCCGCGCCCGAGGTGAAGGCGCTGGTCGAGGGCCAGGCCAACGTGGTGGTGCTCGACGCGCGCCGCTTCGACGAATACCGCACGATGAGCATCCCCTCGGCCACCAGCGTGCCCGGCGCCGAGCTGGTGCTGCGCGTGCGCGAGCTGGCACCCGACCCGGCGACGCAGGTGATCGTCAATTGCGCGGGCCGCACGCGCAGCATCATCGGCACGCAGTCGCTGGTGAATGCGGGCATTCCGAATCCGGTGGCGGCGCTGCGCAACGGCACCATCGGCTGGAAGCTCGCGGGGCAGGTGCTCGACCATGGCGCGGACCGCAAGGCGCCGGCCGTGGTGTCCGATGCGCACCGCGTGCAGGCACAGGCCGATGCGCGGCGCGTGGCCGAGAGGGCCGGCGTGCGCCGCATCGGGCTCGATGCGCTGCACGCGCTGGAGGCCCCGGGGCGCACCGTGTACCGCTTCGACGTACGCACGCCCGAGGAATACGAGGCCGGCCACCTGCCCGGCTTTGCGAGCGCACCCGGCGGCCAGCTGGTGCAGGAAACCGATCACCAGGTGCCGGTGCGCGGCGCACGCATCGTGCTGGCCGACGACGACGGCGTGCGGGCATCGATGAGCGCGTCGTGGCTCGCGCAGATGGGCTGGGAGGTCTACGTGCCCGACGCGGTGCCGCCCGCCTCGGCCTTCACCGAGACGGCTGCGCCGCCGCCCGCCTACCCGCCCGCCGCGGCCGCCGTGGCGGAGATCTCGCCCGCGGAGCTGGCGGCCTTGCTGAAGCAGCAGATCGGCACCGCGGTGATCGACGTGACCACCAGCGCCAACTACGTGAAGCGCCACATCCCGGGTGCCTGGTACGCCATCCGCGCGCAGCTCGCGGGTGCGATCGACGCGGCCATTCCCGCATCGCAACGCTATGTGCTGACCTGCGGCAGCAGCCTGCTCGCACGCTATGCCGCGGCCGACCTGCGCCTGCTGCTCGATGCGCGCGGCCAGCGCGACGTGGAAGTGCTGGTGCTGGCCGGTGGCAACGCGGCATGGTTTGCGGCGGGCCTCGAGGCCGAATCGGGCGAGACGCGGCTTGCGACGCCGCGCACCGACCGCTACCGCAGGCCCTACGAAGGCACCGATGCACCGGCGGAGGCCATGCAGGCCTACCTGGACTGGGAATACGGCCTGGTCGCGCAGCTGGCGCGCGACGGCACGCACCATTTCCACGTGATCTGAGGCGCGGTGCGACGGCCGGCTTGCAACCGGCCGGTCACATTATTTCGCGGGGGTAAAGGAGGTCATCCGCCGTTCGCGCGGGGCGTTTTCTGGGAATACCCATCACAACTCGTCCCAGGAGCATCGCCATGAGACTGCCTGTTCTCGCCCTCTCGGCCGCCGCGCTGGCGGCCATCCTGACCGGCTGCGTGGTCGCGCCGGCGCAACCTGTCTACACGGCGCCACCGGGCGTCGCCTACGTGGCCCCGACCTATGTGTCGCCGGGCGTGGGTTTCGTCTGGAGCTACCACCCGCGCTACGGCTATGGCTGGCACCACCCGCGCTACGGCTGGCACCGCGGATGGAGGTGAGCCCCGGCGGGGCCTCAGCTGGTTTCGGCGCTCTTGAAGAGGGCCGCGACCTTGCGCTTGGTCTTGATGTTGCTCGAGATGCCGCGTGAAGGCGCTGCCTTGGCGGCGGCTTCCCAGGCCGGCGTGGCGTCGGCCTGGCCCGGTTCGTAGGGCTTGTCGAAGAACGGATCGCGCGGCGCGGAAGGTGCGCGGTGCGGGCGTCCGCCGCCGCGCCGGGCTTCGGTCTCGCGGCGCTCGCGCGGCTGGTCGAGCACGTCGCGCGCATCGCCGGCTTCGCCTTCTTCGCGCCAGTGGCGGCGTCCGTCGTTGATGCGGCCGCGCGGGCGGTCTTCCTCGAACTCGACGGGTTCGAGCTCGATCTTCTTCTTGATCAGCTTCTCGATGTCGGCCACCAGGCGCGCGTCGTTGCCGCCGCTCGCAAAGCTCACGGCCAGGCCCGAGGCGCCGGCGCGGCCGGTGCGGCCGATGCGGTGCACGTAGTCTTCGGCGTTGAATGGAATGTCGAAGTTGAAGACCGCGGGCACGTCCTTGATGTCGAGGCCGCGGGCCGCGACGTCGGTGCACACCAGCAGGTCGACCTCGCCGGCCTTGAACGAGGCGAGCGCCTTCAGGCGTTCGTCCTGGCTCTTGTCGCCGTGCAGCGCGGTGGTGCGAAGGCCGTCGCGCTCGAGCGAACGCGCCAGGCGCGCACAGCCGAGCTTGCTGTTGACGAACACGAAGGCCTGCGTGATGCCGCGCTGCTTCACGATCTGCTTGAGCGCGCGGCGCTTGTCGTCGTCGGTCACGCTGTAGAAGTGCTGCTCGACGGTGGAAGCCGTTTCGTTCGGCCGCGCCACCTCGATGGTGACCGGGTTCTGCAGGTAGCTGCCAGCAAGCCGCTTGATCTCGGGCGAGAAGGTGGCCGAGAACAGGAGCGTGGTGCGCTGCTTGGGCAGGTAGCTCAGGATGCGCTGCAGGTCGGGCAGGAAGCCGATGTCCAGCATGCGGTCGGCCTCGTCGAGCACCACGTATTCCACCTGGTTGAGCACCGCGTTCTTGGCCTCGATGTGATCGAGCAGCCGGCCCGGCGTGGCCACCAGCACTTCGACGCCCTTCTTGAGCTCGAGCGTCTGCGGCTTCATGTCGATGCCGCCGAACACCACCGTGCTGCGCAGGTTGGTGTACTTGGCGTACAGCTTGACCTGCTGGGCCACCTGGTCGGCCAGTTCGCGCGTGGGCAACAGCACCAGCGCACGCACCGGATGCCGCGCGGGCGAGGTGGAGGCGTTCTCGTGCTTGAGCATGCGCTGCAGCAGCGGCAGCGAAAACGCCGCGGTCTTGCCGGTGCCGGTCTGCGCGGCCCCCATCACGTCCTGCCCCGAAAGCACGACCGGAATGGCCTGTTCCTGGATGGGAGTCATGGTCTCGTAGCCCATTTCGGCTACGGCGCGCGCCAGCGGTTCCGCCAGCGATAGATTGGAGAAGGAGCTTGTCATTAAGCCTTCTATTGTCGCACTGCCGCAAAAAATGGCAGTGACAGCCGCGCGACAAACTCCGCGCCGGCTGTATTGCTACTTATTTCATAGCAACAAACTCAGTGCCTGTGCGGCCTTTCCGGCATCAATGCTCAAAGATTGCGTGCATTGAAGGTGTCGCAGGACTTGACATCGCCGCTTTGATAGCCCGCGCCGAACCAGCGCTGGCGCTGCGCGCTCGATCCGTGGGTGAAGCTGTCGGGCACCACGGCGCGGCCCGCGGAACGCTGCAGCGCGTCGTCGCCGATCTTCTGCGCGGCATTCATCGCGGCTTCGATGTCGCCCGGGTCGAGCCACTTCTTCGACTCCTGCGAATGGTGCGCCCAGATGCCGGCAAAGCAGTCGGCCTGCAGCTCGACGCGAACGCTCAGCGCGTTGTTCTGCGACTGGCTCAGGCGCCCGCGCATGCCGTCGACCTTGGCGGTCACGCCGAGCTCGTCCTGCACGTGGTGGCCGACCTCGTGCGCAATGACGTAGGCCTGCGCGAATTCGCCGGGCGCGCCGAGCTGGTTCTTGAGCGTGTCGTAGAAGGCGAGGTCGATGTAGACCTTCTTGTCGCCGGGGCAGTAGAACGGCCCCATGGCCGCCTGGCCGGTGCCGCATGCCGTGGGCGTGGCGCCACGGAACAGCACGAGCCGCGGCGGCTGGTAGCTGCCGCCGTTCTGCCGGAAGATGCCGCTCCACACCACCTCGGTGTTGCGCAGCACGGTCGAGACGAAGGCCGCTTCGCGGTCGTTCGAGGGCGGCTTGGGCGCAGGGCCTTGCTGTTGCTGCACCTGCACCTGTTCGCCACCGCCGCCGCCGCTCAGCAGGCTCAGCACGGTCAGCGGATTGATGCCGAAGATCCAGCCTGCGATCAGCGCCACGGCAATGGTGCCGATGCCGATGCTGCGCCCGCCGATGAAGCCGCCGCCACCGCCGCCGCCGTCTTCACCGCGGCGGTCTTCCACGTTCTCGGATTGTTCGTTGCCTTCCCATCTCATCGCAGTCTCCTTGCCGGCCTTGCAGGGTTTTGCCGGATCGCCTCTGGATGGTACTTGGCCCGGCCGCCGGCTGCGTAACCGGCGGTCAGAATGCGCGGATCAGGTCTTGGGCAGCGTGACGCCGCGCTGTCCCTGGTACTTGCCGCCGCGGTCCTTGTAGCTGGTTTCGCAGACTTCGTCGCTCTCGAAGAACAGCACCTGCGCGCAGCCCTCGCCCGCATAGATCTTGGCGGGCAGCGGCGTGGTGTTGCTGAATTCGAGCGTCACGTAGCCTTCCCATTCGGGCTCGAAGGGCGTCACGTTGACGATGATGCCGCAGCGCGCATAGGTGCTCTTGCCCAGGCAGATGGTGAGCACGTTGCGCGGGATGCGGAAGTACTCGACCGTGCGCGCCAGCGCGAAGCTGTTGGGCGGGATGATGCAGTAGTCGCCGTGCATGTCGACGAAGCTCTTCTCGTCGAAGTTCTTCGGGTCGACCACGGTGCTGTGGATGTTGGTGAAAACCTTGAATTCAGGCGCGCACCGGATGTCGTAGCCGTAGCTCGAGGTGCCATAGCTGATGATCTTGTGGCCGGCGGCCTCGCGCACCTGGCCGGGCTCGAAGGGCTCGATCATGCCGGTCTGCTCGGCCATGCGCCGGATCCATTTGTCGCTCTTTATGCTCATATGCGGTCGCTGATGCTGCTGCGGGGAGGAATGGCGCGAATTGTGGCATGCGCCATGCCCCGCCCCTCCCGGCTGCGGCTAACCCGCCTGCGAGATCACCGTGCGCTCGACCAGCCGGTCGTCGCCCAGCACGATCATCGCGAACAGCAGCTCCTCGAGGCTGTTCGCGCGCGCGGCCTTGCGGGCCAGCAGCGGCGTGGCCTGGGGGTTGAGCACGAGGAAGTCGGCCTCGCAGCCAGGCTGCAGGTTGCCGACCACGCCATCCAGCCCGAGCGCGCGCGCCGCGCCGCCGGTGTGGCGCCACCAGAGCTCGGAAGGCGCGATGCTCAGGCCGGCCTTGGTCTGGCCCTCGCGGCCCACGTAGTAGGCGGCCAGCATCGTGTGGAAGGGGCTGAAGCTGGTGCCGCCGCCCACGTCGCTGGCGAGGCCGTAGGGGTAGCCCACGCGGTCGGCCGCACCAAAGTCGAAGAAGCCGCTGCCCAGGAACAGGTTGCTGGTCGGGCTCACGGCCGCGGCCGTCTTGGTGTCGCGCAGCAGCGCACGGTCGGTGTCGTCCAGGTAGATGCAATGCGCGTACACGGCGCGCTCGCGCATCAGCCCGAAGCCGGCGTACACGTCGAGGTAGGAGCGCGCCTGGGGATAGAGCTCGCGCACCCACGCCACCTCGTCGCGGTTCTCGGCCACGTGCGACTGGATCCAGGTGTCGGGGTACTTCGCGGCCAGCTCGCCCGCGCCGCGCATCTGGGCGTCGGTGCTCGCGGGCGCGAAGCGCGGGGTGATGGCGTAGCCCAGCCGGCCGGTGTTGTGCCACTTGCGGATCAGCGCCTCGGTGTCGATGAGGCTCTGCTCGGTTTCATCGCGCACGCCGTCGGGCGAATGCCGGTCCTGCAGCACCTTGCCGCTGATCATGCGCAGGCCGCGGCGCTGGGCGCCCTCGAAGAAGGCATCGACCGAGGCCACGTGCGAAGTCGCAAAGGCCAGCGCGGTCGTGACGCCGTTGCGCAGCAGCTCGCCGAAGAACACGTCGGCCACCTCGTTCGAATGCGCAGTGTCGGCAAACCTGGCTTCCGCCGGGAAGGTGTAGTTCTCGAGCCAGGGCAAGAGGCCCGGCGAGGGCGAGCCGATGATGTCGGTCTGCGGAAAGTGGATGTGCATGTCCACGAAGCCCGGCGCGAGGATGCGGCCCGGCAGGTGCGTCAGCTCGGCATCGGGGTGGCGCGGCGACACGGCGGCATGGCTGCCGGCATCGAGCACGCGCTGGCGGCCGGCGCTGTCGGGCGCGACGACCAGCAGGCCGTCTTCATCGAAAACGGGCAGGCCGGCATCGTCGAATCGCAGGAGGGAGGCGCGGTAGGCTTTTTTCATCGTGGCTGCCGAGGGTAATCCACGCCCGGGCCGCTGCAATTTCCATGTGCGTATGAGTGCTATATGCCAAAGCCACTCGGCGAGCGCCCGGCCGGGTCAACGCCCCACGCGTCCCTGCACGCCTTCCACGAGCCAGTTCATCTTCAGGATCTGCGCGTCGTTCAGCTGCGCACCCCTGGCGATGACGACGTGGCCCTCGTTGTCGCGCACGTCGGCCGCCACCGCGCGGAAGGGCTGCAGCCTGCCCGCCGCAATGTCCTGCTGCCGCGCCAGCACTTCCTGCTGCACCGCCTTGGGCACCTTGCGGCCGAAGTCGCCGACGCGGATCATTCCTTCCTTCACGCCGCCCCACACGTTGCCGCTCTTCCAGCTGCCGTCGAGCACCGCGCGCGCACGCTCGGTGTAGTAGCCGCCCCACTGGTGCGTGACGGCGACGATCTGCGCGTCGGGCGCGATCTTGCGCATGTCGGAGTGATAGGCCACGGCCAGCTTGCCGCGTTCCTGCGCCGCGGCCATCACCGCCGTGGAGCCGGTGTGGAAGGCGATGACGTCGGCGTTCTGGTTGAACAGCGCCATGGCCGCGTCGCGCTCCTTCGGCGGATCGAACCATTCGTTGAGCCACACCACGACGACCTTGGCATGCGGGTTCACCGAGCGCATGCCGAGCGTGAAGGCGTTGATGCCCTGCAGCACCTCCGGAATCGGAAAGCCCGCCACGTAGCCGGCGATGTTCGTCCTGGTCATGCGGCCGGCCGCAATGCCCGCGAGATAGCGGCCTTCGTAGTAGCGGGCATTGGCGGTGGCAACGTTGGGCGCGGTCTTGTAACCCGTGATCGATTCGAACTTCACACCGGGAAAATCGCGCGCCACCTTGAGCGTCGGCTCCATGTAGCCGAAGCTGGGCGTGAAGATCAGCCGGTGGCCCTGCTGCGCGAGGTCGCGGATCACGCGCTCGGCGTCGGTGCCTTCGGGCACGTTCTCGACGAAGGTGGTGCTGACCTTGCCGCCGAGCGCCGCATCGACGGCCTTGCGGCCCTCTTCATGCTGGCGCACCCAGCCGGCATCGGTGACCGGCGTGACGTAGACGAAGCCGATCTTCAGCGGCTCCTTGGAAGCCTGCGGCTGCGAAAAGGCGGGAGTTAAAAAACAAGCGGCTGCCCACGCCAGGACGGCGCGGCCCGCGAGGTTTTTGTACATGGTGGTCCTCTACATGGCCCCGGAAATGACAAACCCCGCAACAGGCCGGGGCGCCTGATGCGGGGTCGGGATTTTAGTGCGGTGCCGCCGGCGCGCCGCGCGCAGGGCCTATTCGCTCACCACCGCGCTGCGGTAGGCCGCGTCGGCCTTGATCTCGGCTTCGGAGAACGGCACCCTCTGCCACTGCCCCGCGCTGTAGGCGCGCGTGTAGTCGGCGTTGTGGGCCGAGGCAGGGTCGTCCGACAGAGAGAACGTGAGGAAGGTATGCGCCTCCACGCCGCCTTCGGGGAAGCGCACGACCTGCATGTAGCTGTTGCCGTTCGGGTTGCCGTCCATCGTGTAGCCGCCCTTGTCGAGCCGGTTCTCCGAGCACGCGATGGTGAAGTAGCCCGGACCGTGGCAGCCGCCGTAGAGCGGAATCTTCTGGCCGCCGCGCGTGGCGAACAGGTAGTCGCCGCGCTGCGCACCGAGCGCGAAGCCGCTGGCTTCCACGCGTGCGATGGCCGCGCCGAAAGCCTGCTGCAGCGCGGCTTGCGCACCGGGCTTCAGGTCGCGCGGCGTGTGGATCGGGTCGCTCGCGCTGAAGGGCACGTTGTAGAGCGCGGCCGCGGACTGCAACGATGCGCGGTTCCAGAACTCGTCCCAGATGTGCGCGCCGCGCGCACCGGTCACGCCGGTGTTGTTCCAGGCCTGGAGCGCCGCGCAGGCGGGGCCGGTGTCCACGTCGCGCCCGATGGCGGCGCCGCCTTGCGGATCGGTCGCCACGTTGATGGTCGGCGTGGCGCACACCATGGCCAGCGCCTGGTCCTTGAACAGCTCGGCCGTCAGCACGCGGCTGTTCAGCACCATCTGCTTGACGGTGTCGGCGGTGGCCGCCTTGCCGGCGTAGTTGTCGGTGCCGTCGATCCGCCCCTGCGCCAGCAGGTTGCCCAGGCGCGTGCGGAAGCTCACGGCCTCCGTGCCGGCCGGACCCATGATGTCCGGGTAGCCGGTCATCGGCGCCTTCGGGTTCGCGAGCCAGTAGCTGTCGTTCGAGTTCTCGACGTAGTCCTCGCGCATCAGGCTCGGCATGCGGGAGGCGCCGAGCGCGCCCTTCTGGGCGGAATCGGCATCGGTCTGCCAGTCGCAGGCACTCCTGGAGCCATCGAAGACCGGCACGCGCGGCAGCGAAGCGCCGATCGCCGCACCCAGCGGCGTCGTGCAGCTCGCCACCTGGGCGGGCGACACATTGGGGATCGCGCCGATGTCGGCATACCAGGCCTTGGGCGCGCCGCGGCCCACGGCCACGGTGTTGACCCACGGAATGGCCGACTCCTCGCGCTGGATGGCGATGAACTCGTCGAGCGACTTCGCCTGGTTCCAGCGCAGCCAGTTGCGGAAGGTGCGGTAGTTCTCGCCGTTGATGTCGCGGATTGCGAAGGCCGTGCTCTGGCTCCAGGCCAGCGCGGCGTTCAGCGGCGCCAGGTTGACCATCGGCCCGTACTCCGACTTGTAGAGCGTGCGCGTCACCGGCGCCACGCTGCCGTCGGCCTGCCTCACGTTGACCGTGATGTTCAGCGCCTGCATCTTCACGGCGCTGCCGTCGCGCATGTAGCGGGTCGGGTCGCCCGCCGCCAGCTTGAGTTCGAAGAAGCCGAAGCGGCGCGCGGTCGACACCGTGTGGCTCCATGCGATGTTGTCGTTGAAGCCGATCAGGATCACCGGAACGCCCAGGAAGGAGGTGCCGCTGATGTTGAGCTGGCCCGGGATCGTGAGCTGTGCCTGGTAGAAGCGGTCGGGCCCGCGCCAGTACCAGTGCGGGTTGCCGAAGAGCAGCGGGCTCGCGTCGCCGGTGGCCGCGGTGCCGAAGCCGATCATGTTGCTGCCGACGCCTTCGTGCCCGCCCACCTGCAGCTCGGGCATGCGCATGCCGGCTGCCGCGAGTTGCAGCCCCGCCTTGCCGAGCCTGCCGCGTGCGGCGGTCTTGGTGGGCGCCGCCGGCGCCGGAGCGATCGCGTTGGCGATGTTCGGCAGGAAGTTGCTGTAGCCGCCCGCGAGATTGGCCGCGTACATGCGGCGGTAGATGTCCTCGGCCGCGATCGGCTTCACCCAGGCTTCGCCCCGGCAGGCCTCGTGCGCCGCGCCGCCGGCCTTCAGGTCGCGCAGATAGCGGTTGTAGCCCGCGGCAAAGCCCTCGACCAGTTGCCGGAGGTTGTCGGGCTGCGCGGCGATCATCTTCTCGAGCACGTCGGCCGAGATCACGTGCTTGTGGAAGAAGTCGGAATCGATGTTCTTCGGCCGCCCGATGGTGCTGCCGGCCACGAGCTGCGCGTCGCCGCCAAGGTACTGCGAACGCTCGCCGCGGTAGGTGAGGAACGAGTCGGCCATGGTGCAGAGGTTGTCCTCGGCCTGCGCGTAGCCGTAGCCGTAGCCCGCGCCGGACCAGGTGTCGGCCTTGATGTGCGGCACGCCCATCGCGGTGCGGCGGATCTCGGCCTTGTAGGTGCTGTCGGCCGGCGGGTTGCCGGGCGGCTGGCCGGTGACGGGGAGGAACGAGAACCCGTTGCCTCCACCGCCGCCGCAGGCAGTGAGCACGGCCGTGGTGGCCAACGCGAGCAGGGACAGCGGCATGGCGCCGCGCGAGGATGTCTGTCTCATGGATGTCTCCGGTTGATGCTCTCTTGATGGAGCACCTGCAGCCTACGCAGGGAGACAGGCCGCGGCTTGAACGCAGCCGCTGTCATGCGCGCCGCTCAGTGGACGGTCGCGTGGCCCCAGGCGTGCGACGCCTGCGCGTCGGCCGTCACATGCACCCGGCTCGCGAGAAACGACGGCGGGAGCCCGAAGTAGCGCTGGAAGGTGCGGCTCATGTGCGCCGCATCGGTGAAGCCGCTGACCAGCGCCACGTCGGTGAGCGGCCGGTGGCCGGTGAACTGCTGCACCGTGCGGCGCACCTTGGTCCACAGCGCATAGCGCTTGACCGACACGCCCACCTGCTCGGCAAAGAGATGCGTCAGCCGGTCGGGCGAGAGGCAGGCCACGGCCGAGAGCTTCTTCAGCGGGATCTGGCCGGCGTGTTCGCGGATGGCCTGCAGCACGCGCTCGATGCGCCGGTCGATCGGCGGCACGAGCTCCGGGCATCCGGTGATCGCCTCGACCATCCTGGCGCTGAGCGACTGCAGCCGGGCGTCGCCGAGCAGCCCGCGCTGCGCGGGTTCGAAGTCGTCGCGCAGCTTGCCGAAGCAGCGCGCATCGATCGGCTCGATGCCGTGGCCGCCCATGCAGCGTGCGAGCATGCGGTAGGCGCTCGATGCCGGATCGAGGTTGAGCGACAGCAGCCCGCAACCATCGACGTCGAGCCGGCGCGACACATGCGGGGCCACCAGCGCGGCGGTGCAGTGCACGCGCGTGCCATCGAGCGCCTCGAGCATGAACGGATGGCCGCTGACCGACGCCAGCAGCGTCGCCGACGAGCGCGCCGTGAGCCCCGACTGGATCGCCGGCGTGATGTAGAGAAACCTGTCGTCCCAGAGGTGCAGGAAGTTTTGCTGCGTGGTCATGCCGTGTCTCTTTTTTGTCTTGTCTCCGGCGGCGGATTCTCATGCATCGGCACGGCGCAAGGGCTACGGGATTGTGCCCGGTGCGGCTCAATGAAGCTGCGCCGGCTCCGCCTGCACATGCTCGCGCACGGCCTCCAGCAGCAGCGTGGCAAGGCGCGACACCGGCGCCTCGGCCGCGGCCTGCGCGCGATAGAGCATGAGCGACATCTGCGGCAGCGCCGGCAGGCCGGCGGCCGCGCGGTCGATGGCACGCACATGCGCGGGCAGGCCGAAGGGCGTGCGCACCGACAGGCCCAGCCCGGCCGAGGTGGCGGCCCACAGCGCGGCCAGGCTGGCGCTCGTGAACGCATGCCGCCACGGCGTGCCGGCGCGGTCGAGCGCGGCAACCACGATCTCGCGCAGCGGGCACGGCGCATCGAGCAGCACCAGCGGCAGCGGCTCCTTCGACTTGCGCACGCTGCTGCCGCGGCGCTCGCGCTCCTTCCACCAGGCGGCGTCGAGCGCATCGGGCGACCTCGGGCCGATCCATTGCAGCGGCAGCCGCGCCACGCGCTCGCCGTGCGGCGTCATCTGCTCGCCGGTGTCCCACACCAGCGCCAGGTCGAGCTGCCGCAGCTCGAGCCGTTCGCGCAGTTCGGCGCTGCGCGCCACGCAGGCCTCGATGCGCACCTTGGGATGCGCGCGCGCAAAGCGTCCGAGCACCGCGGGCAGCAGCGTTTCGCCGAAGTCTTCCTGCAGGCCGAGCCGCACCCAGCCCTGCAGGTCCGCACCGCGCATGGCGGCGCCCGCTTCCTCGTTGAGTTCGAGCATGCGGTGGGCATAGGCCAGCAGCGTCTCGCCCGCGTCAGTGAGCTCCAGCCCGCGGCCGGCCTTGCGGAACAGCGCGGTGCCGGCCTGCGCCTCCAGTTTCTTCAATTGCGCGCTCACGGCCGATGTGGAGCGGCCCAGCCGGTCGGCCGCTCGCGCATAGCTGCCGAGCGCGATGCCGGTGGAAAAACTGCGCAGCACATCGAGATCGAACATCACCTGTGACATGGATTCACCCCTTCGTTGATCATCCTGTTTTTTGGGACGATTAGCTCATTATTTTCTGATTTTCAAAAGCTTTGCAACGGCGGACACTGCGCCGCAACATGATTCATTCGACCTCCTCCCCTTCCTGTTCCCCGCGCCACCGCTGGAAGGTGCTGGCCGCGGGCGTGGCCGCCAATGCGGCGTTTTCCGTGGCCTTCAGCGGCATCCCGATGACCGCGGTGCTGATGCGCACCGGCTACCAGCTCGACAACGCCACGCTCGGCCTGGTGCTCGGCCTCATGGGCCTGGGCATCGCGGTCAGTGAGCTGCCGTGGGGACTGCTGACCGACCGCTGGGGCGACCGGCCGGTGCTGCTCACGGGTCTTGGCAGCACCGCCATCGCACTCGTGGCGATGGCGCTCTGGGCCGCGCCCAGCGCGCAGCACGTCCCCGGCCTCGGCTGGCTGGGTGCCGGCCTGCTGCTGGTGGGCCTGCTGGGCGGCAGCGTCAACGGCGCGAGCGGCCGCGCGGTGATGACGTGGTTCGATGCCGGCGAGCGCGGGCTCGCGATGAGCATCCGCCAGACCGCGGTGCCGCTGGGCGGCGGCATCGGCGCGCTGGTGCTGCCGTTCGTCGCATTGCACTTCGGCTTTGCCGCGCTCTACGGCCTGCTGGCGCTGCTGTGCGCGCTGAGCGCGGCCATGAGCTGGGCCTGGGTGCATGAGCCCCCTGTTGCGCCCGACGCGCCGCGCACCAGGGCCGGTGTTGCCGAAGCCGCGGCCATGCCGAAGAAGAGCGGCCCGCTGCGCGATGCCCGCGTCTGGCGCATCGTGCTGGGCATCGGCATCCTGTGCGCGCCGCAGTTCGCGGTGCTGTCCTTCGGCACGGTGTTCCTGCACGACTTCGGCCATGCGGGCCTTGCAACCATCACGGCCACGATGGTGTTCGTGCAGGTCGGCGCGATGGCGATGCGCGTATGGAGCGGCCGCTGGACCGACCGCCGCCGCAACCGCCCCGCCTACTTGCGCGCCTGCAGTGCGCTCAGCGTGCTGCTGTTCGCAGGGCTCGCAGTACTGGTGATGGCGGCGGGCACGCACGCAGCCGATTCAGCGGCGCTGCGCATCGCACTGGTGGGGCTGCTCGCGGCCAGCGGCGTCTGCGTATCGGCCTGGCACGGCGTGGCCTACACGGAACTGGCCACGCTGGCCGGCGCGGCGCGCGCGGGCACCGCCCTCGGCATGGCGAACACCAGCGTGTTCCTGGTGTGCTTCATCACGCCCTTCTCCATCCCGCACCTGCTCGCGCTGCAGGGCTGGCCGCTGGTGTGGCTTGCGGCCAGCGCCTGCGCGCTGGTGGCGATGCCGCTGTTGGTGCCGCGGGCCGCCGCGGCCGATCAGAAGCTCGCGAAGACGGCGTTGAGCCGGTCGACATAGGCGCGCTTGGCGGCGGCGTCGATGAAGCTGCCTTCGAAGCTGTTGGCCGCGAGCTGCCAGGCCTGCTGCACGCCGAGCCCGGTGGCCGCGAAGGTCTGTGTGAAGTTCTGGTTCATGTAGCCGCCGAAGTAGGCCGGGTCGTCCGAGTTGACGGTGGCCACCAGCCCCGCGTCGAGCAGCGCGCCCAGGTTGTGCTGCGCCAGGTCGGGGAACACGCAGAGCTTGAGGTTGGAGAGCGGACACACGGTGAGCGGAATGCGGTCCTGCGCGAGCCGCTTCATCAGCGCCGGATCCTTTGCGCTCTGCACGCCATGGTCGACGCGCTCGACCTTGAGCACGTCGAGCGCGCTCCACACGTAGGCCGGCGGGCCCTCCTCGCCCGCATGCGCCACGAGGTGGAAGCCCAGCTCGCGGCAGCGCGCGAACACGCGCGCGAACTTCTCGGGCGGATGGCCGACCTCGCTCGAATCGAGGCCCACGCCGATGAACTTGTCGCGGAACGGCAGCGCCTGCTCCAGCGTTTCGAAGGCCTCTTCCTCGCTCAGGTGGCGCAGGAAGCACAGGATCAGCGCCGCGCTCACGCCGAGCTTCGCCTCGGCATCCGCGCATGCGCGGTGCAGGCCGTGGACGACCGTCTCCATCGGCACGCCGCGCGCGGTGTGCGTCTGCGGGTCGAAGAACATCTCGGTGCGCACCACGTTGTCGGCCGCGGCGCGCTCCAGGTAGGCCCAGGCCATGTCGTAGAAGTCCTGCTCCTTCAGCAGCACGCTGGCGCCGGCGTAGTAGATGTCGAGAAAGCTCTGCAGGTTGGTGAAGGCGTAGGCGCGGCGCAGCGCTTCGACGCTGGCGTACGGCAGGGCCACGCCGTTGCGCTGCGCGAGCGCGAAGATCAGCTCGGGTTCGAGCGAGCCTTCGATGTGCATGTGCAGCTCGGCCTTGGGCATGGCGCGCAGCAGTTCGGGCAGGCGCTCGGCGGCGATCTTGCCGAAGCTCTGGTCGAAGACGGGGCGGTAGTCGGTCATGGTGGGAAAATCGGCGTTGTGATTTCCGCACAGCATAAGCGCAGCCGCCCCGAGGGAGATGCGCCAGAACGTATAGGGCCCATGCCTCTCATTTCAAAACGTCCATCGCGCAACAGGCGGAAACTTCTGTCGCTCGCGCTGCGGGTTTCGCTGCTGATGTCCGCGCCGGCATTCGCCGGCACTGTCGACGGGGCGCAGGCACTGGCCCGCGACCACGGCTGCCTCGCCTGCCACGGCATGCTCCGAAAGCAGGTCGGCCCCGGCTTCGCGCAGATCGCCGAGCGCTACCGCGGCGACGCGGCGGCGCCCTCCCGGCTGGCCGCAAAGATCCAGGGCGGCAGCGTAGGCACCTGGGGGCGCGTCATCATGCCGCGCCAGCCGCAGCTGAGCGATGAAGAGGCGAAGGCGCTGGCCGGGTGGGTTCTTTCGCAGCCACCTCCCTGAAGTCAGTCACCAGGCCGCCCCGCTGCCCTCCAGCGCACGCCGGGCGAGCAGAAAGGCCGCGGCGTTCCAGCTCTGGCCGGCCATGCCCATCGGCACCAGCGTGCGGCCGTGGAACCACTCGGTAAATCGCCAGCCGCCGAGCTGGTTCACATGCGCGAGGCGCGCGAGCTCGGGCCAGGCCATGTCGTGCAGCCCGAGCCGCGCGAGCGCCATCACCCAGAAGTCGCCCACGAAAGGCCAGATGCCGCCGTTGTGGTACTGGTGCACCACGTTCTGCTGGTGGCGCGCCATGTACGGCCGCCACAGCGCATGCTCGCGCGTCAGCGGATGCAGCACCACGCGCACCGGGTACGGGTCGCAGGCGCGCGCCGCGGCAATGGTGCGGACGATGCGGTTCGCCATCTCCGAATCGGCGAGCCCGCCCTGGATGGCCAGCACGTTGCCGAACACGTCGCCCTCGTTGCCGACGAAGGACAGGTTGACGAAGCTCAGGTACAGGCCCGGGTCGGTCCGGCCGCGGCGCGCATAGTGCCGCAGCAGCCGGGCGCGGTGGTATTCGGGCAGGTCCTGCTGGAACGGATTGAACAGGTGGTTGAAGTGGTGCTGCGTCGCCTCGGCATGGTCCAGCGCGAAGCGGCGCTTCACCTCGTACCAGAGCGCGTTGGTGTAGAGCACATAGCCCGAGCGCGGCATGATGTCGGCCCAGTCGCTGGCCTCGTTCTGCTGCAGCAGCCGGAAGTGCTGGTGCTCCTGCGCCAGCAGCCAGCCGATCGCGCGCTGCACCTCGCCACTCCAGTGCGTGGCGCCGACCTGGCCGTGGCGGCGCACGTGGTCCACCGCAATCAGCCACCACAGCGTGGCGTCGATGCAGCCCAGGTACCAGAAGTCGGCATCCTGGCCATCGGGGTCGACGTACTTGGGAATCTGGCCGTTGGCCGCCTGCTGCGCGGCCAGCGCGTCGAGGCTGGCGACGGCGCCCTGCTCCAGCGCGGGCACGCCGCTGCCGCACATGGCCATCACGCAGATGGCCGCGTCGCGCCCGAAGATGCGCGTGTAGCGCCGCGCCACGGCCGCCTCGGTGCGGGTGGCGGCCAGGATGCCGTGCGGCGTGAGGTTGCGTTCGAGCAGTTGCAGCGAAGCTTGGGAACAGTCGTCGATCAGTGCAAGGGAAGTGGCGTCAGGTGTCGTCATGGGTTCGATAGGCTTGCGGCGTCAGGCCGTGCTGCCGCGCGAAGGCGCGCTGCAGCGCGTCCACCGAGCGGAAGCCGCTGCGGCTCGCGATGCGGTCCTGCGGCCACCGCGTCTGGCGCAGCAGCTGCGCGGCGGCGGCCACGCGGACCTGTTCGACAAAGCGCGCCGGCGTGCAGCCGGTCTCGGCCGCGAAGGCGCGCGCGAAGTTTCTCGGGCTCATCTGCACGCGCTCGGCCAGGGCCTCGACCGACAGGTCGTCCTGCGGATGCGTGCCGATCCACGCCACCAGTTCGCGCAGGCGGTGGCTGGCCGAGGCCTGCGCCTGGAGCGCCTGCGTCAGCTGCGGCTGCCCTCCGCCGCGCAGCATCGGCAGCGCCAGCGTGCGGGCGATTTCCATCGACACGGCATGGCCGAGGTCGTCCTCGACCAGCGCAAGCGCAAGCTCGATGCCGGTGGTGACGCCGGCCGAGGTCCACACCGGCCCGTCGTGCACGTAGATGCGCTCGCGCTGCACCCGCACCTGCGGCCGCAGCGCCTGCAGCTGGTCGCACACGCGCCAGTGCGTGGTGGCCTCGCGGCCGTCGAGCAGGCCCGCCGCGGCCAGCGCGAAGGCGCCGCTGCACACGCTCGCCATGCGGCGCGTGCGCGGCGCCACTTGGCGGAGCCAGGCGCCGATGCGCTGCTCGAGGATGGCCGCGCGCACCGCTGGCTCGTCGCCGCCGGCGACGATCAGCGTGTCGATCGACGCGGGCAGCTGCGGCAGGCTGCAGGTGCCGGAAAAGCTCAGGCCGCCGTTCGTCGACACGGTGCCGCCGGCCGGCGATGCGATGTGCAGGCGGTAGCTGCCCGGATGCATCTGCTCGGCCTTGCTGAACACGCTGGCCGGGCCGGCGACGTCGATCACCTCGACGCCGTCGAACACCACCAGCACCACGTCGCTGGCAGAAACCGCGGTTTCTTCGTCCTTGCGGGTCAGGGTGGGCATTCGTAGTCTCTGGGCATCGTCATCATCAAGTCGACAGGGGAACGGCCATGTGGAGATCGATAGGAGCGCTGATCGGTGCAAGTATTGCAGCCTTTGCGCTGGCAGGCTGCACGGGGGGCGCGCCGCCGCTGCCGCCCGCGCCGGCCGATGCAGCGCGCAGCGAGCGCGAGAAGCAGGCCTTCGTCGAGGCGCTGAAGCCGCATCGCGCCGGCCGGCCCGTGGTGGCCGTGCTCGCGCTGAACGAAGGCACCGAGATGACCGACCTGCTGCTGCCGCATGCGGTGCTCCGGCGCGCCGATGTGGCCGAGGTGCGGATCGTGGCGCCGCGCGCGGGGCGCGTGAGCCTGTATCCCGCACTCGAGGTCGACGGCGCGCAGGACTTTGCCGCATTCGACCGGCTTCATCCCGCAGGGCCCGACTACGTGATCGTGCCGGCGATGATCGCCGACGACAACCCTGAGGTGGCGGCCTGGCTCCAGCAGCAGGCGGCGCGCGGTGCACGGGTGATCGGCGTCTGCTCGGGGGCACGCGTGGTCGGCCGCGCCGGCCTGCTCGACGGCCGGCGCTTCGCGGGCCACTGGTACGACCGCGGCACGCTGCTTGCGCGCCACCCCGGCGCCAGCTACGTGCCGCACCAGCGCTACGTGGTGGACCGCGGGGTTGCCACCACCACCGGCATCACCGCCTCGGTGCCGGCCATGCTGGCGCTGGTGGAGGCGATCGGCGGGCCAGAGAAAGCCAGGGCCCTTGCAACGGAACTCGGCGTGGCTTCATGGACGCCGGTGCACGACAGTTCGCCGTTCTACCTGGACACCGGGCGCAGGGCGGGTTTCCTGCTCAACAAGGCCGCGTTCTGGCGCGGCGAGCATTGGCGCGTGGATGTGCAGGACGGCGCCGACGACATCGCCCTGGCGCTGGCCGTCGATGCGTGGACGCGCACCGGGCACATCGGCGTCGATGCCGCATCGGCCGCGGGCCCGGTCAGGCTGCGCAGCGGGCTGGTGCTGCTGGCGCAGCCGCCCCGAGAAGGAACGGAGCGCCTGCCGCTCTCTTCGTCGCTGAAGCCGGTGCCGCAGCTGGACCGCACGCTGTGCGAGATCGGCGAGCGCTATGGCGCGGCGCGGCGCGACTGGGTGATGCTGGAGATGGAATACCCGGCGGCCTCGGTTGCAGCAGCCTGCGGGGGTGGGCGGCCGGCTGCATGAAGAGAAGAAGGGAAGAAGGCCGGATTCAATCGACCCGGATGTTGCGCGCCTTCACCAGCGCACCCACGCGCGCCGTCTCGTTCTGCACGAACTTCGCAAAGGCCTCCGGCGTGGTGCCGGCGGGTTCCAGGCCAAGTTGCAGCAGCTTCTGCTTGACCTGCGGCTCGTTGACGGCCGCCTGCACCGCCTTGCCGAGCCGCTGCACGATGTCGGGCGGCGTGCCCTTGGGAAGAAACACGCCGTTCCACTCGACCACGTTGTAGCCCGGAAGGCCCGACTCGGCGAGCGTCGGCGTGTCGGGCAGGCCGGGCACGCGCTTGGCGGAACTCACGGCCAGCGCGCGCAGCTTGCCCGACTGCACGTAGCCGAGCGTCGACGCCACGTTGCCGAAGTAGGCCGACACCTGCTCGCCCATCACGTCGGTCAGCGCGGGTGCGCCGCCCTTGTAGGGCACGTGCATGAGGCTGAGCCTGGCCTGCTCGTTCAGCGCCTCGCCCGCCAGGTGCGAGCCGGTGCCGCCACCCGCAGAGGCAAAGCTCAGCTTGCCGGGGTTCTTGCGCGCGAAGTCCAGGAACTGCGCCACCGTCTGGTACGGCGCCGTGGCGGGCACGACGAGGATCTGCGGCGCGGTGGCCACCAGCGACACCGGGATGAAGTCTTTCGCGGCATCGAAGGGCAGCTTGCGCAGCGACGGGTTCACCGAGAACGCCGAGGCGTCGTAGAGCACGGTGTAGCCGTCGGCGGGCGCCTTGGCCACGTTGTCCTCGCCGATCACGCCGCCCGCGCCCGGCCGGTTGTCGATGACGATCTGCTGGCCGAGCGCGATGCTCATCTGCTGCGCGACGACGCGCGCGGTGTTGTCGGCGCCGCCGCCCGCGGCGTACGGCACCACCATGCGGATCGGCTTCTCGGGCCATGCGGCCCAGCCCAGCAGCGGCACGCAGGCGGCCAGTGCGGCCATCGATTTCAGGATGCGTTTCTTCTTCGTCATTCGGTCGTCTCGGTCTTGGTCGTTTCAGGAAAGTCGTACAGCAGCGCGGGGTTGTCGACGAGTACGCGGCGGCGCTGGGCCTCGTCCGGAACCCATTGGCCCAGCAGGTCGAACAGCAGCGCGTCGTCGGGCTTGGCGGCCGCGGGCTCGGTCGGATGCGGCCAGTCGCTGCCCCACACCACGCGCTCCGGCGCCTGGCGGACCCAGGCCTGAGCGATGGGGGTCGTGTCGGCATAGCCGCCAGCGGCGCCGGCCTTCGAATCGAGATAGGCGCCCGAGAGCTTGATCCAGGTGCGGCCGCTGTCGCGCAGCCGGCTCACCACGCCGAATGCAGGATGCGCCGTCGCATCGGGCAGCGGCAGCCGCGCAAGGTGGTCGAACACGATCGTGCAGGGCAGCCGCGCGAGCAGGGCCGCATGCCCGGCGATCTGGTCCGCGTTCCAGTGCAACTGCACATGCCAGCCCAGCGCATGCACGCGCTGCGCGAGCGGCTCGACCATCTCGAAGCCGGTCATCGCATTGGCGGCCGTGTAGAGCGTGAAGCGGATACCGCGAATGCCGCCCGCATGCAGGCGCTGGAGCTCGGCATCGCTCACGTCGGGCCGGACCACGGCCACGCCGCGGGTGTGCGCCGTGCCCAATGTGCGAATGGCATCGAGCGTCACGCTGTTGTCGGTGCCGTGCACGCGCGGCTGCACGACGACCGTGCGCTCGGTGCCGATGCGCTGCTGCAGCAGGCGGTAGTCGGCGGCCGTGGCGTCGTCGAGCATCGCCTCGGGCGAGCCGTGGAGTGCGAAGCGGCGGTCGTAGACATGCATGTGCGCATCGCAGGCGCCCGCGGGCGCGGTGCAGGCGGGCTTGCGCGTGCCGCTGCTGTGGGGAACTTGCATGCGCGTCGTTCAGCCGGCCGCGTCCGCGGCCTTGTGCGCCGCCAGCACCGCCTGCGTGTGCTGCCCCAGCGTGGGCGCCGCAAAGGGCTCCGGGCCGGGCGTGCGGCCGAACTGCACAGGCCGTGTGAAGCCGCGGTAGGAGCCGAGCGTGGGATGCGCGAAAGTCGCCACCATGTCCTCGGCCAGCACCTGCTCGTTGTCGAACATGTCCTCGACCGTGCGGGCTGCGGCGCAGGGCACCTCCTCGCCGAACAGTTCCTCCCACTCGAGCGCGCTGCGTGCGGCCAGCGCCTCGCGCAGCCGCGGCACGATCTCGGCAAAATGCTGCGCGCGCTTGCGCACCGAGTCGTAGCGCTCGTCGGCCGCGAGTTCGGGCAGGCCCACCTTGTCGCACAGCGCGCGCCAGAAATGCGGCGTGTTGGCCGAGATGTAGAGATGCCCCTCGCGCGTCGGATGGATGCCGGTGATGCCGCCCGAGCGCATGTCGCGCCCCACGTCCTTGGGCTCGCCCTCGGCCCACACCATGCGCGCCGACTGCATCGTGAGCGCGGAGCGCAGCAGCGACACGCCGACGAACTGGCCCTGGCCGCTTTTCTCGCGCTCGTACAGCGCCGAGGCCACGCCCGCGGCCACCAGCGCGGCCGCATAGTAGTCGACCACCGAGCCATAGATGATCTCGGGTGGCTCGCCGCGCTTGCCTTGCAGCGCGCACATGCCGGTCATGGTCTGCAGCACCTGGTCGTAGCCCGCCTTCTCGCGCAGCGGACCGGTTTCGCCATAGCCCGTGAGGCTGCAATAGATCAGGCGCGGATTGACGGCCTTCAACTGCTCGTAGGCGATGCCCAGCCGCGGCGGCACGCTGGGCCTGAAGTTGTGCACCAGCACGTCGGCCGCGCGCACCAGCGCCATCAGCGCGGCAAGGCCGTCGGGCGCCTTCAGGTCGAGCACCACGCCGAGCTTGCTGCGGTTCACGCCGATGAAGGCGCGGCTCTCGGCTTCGAGCGTCGACGGGTACTTGCGCAGGTTGTCGCCCGTGGGCGGCTCGATCTTGATGACTTCGGCCCCCTGGTCCGCCAGCAGCGAGCAGCCGTACGGGCCCGCGATGTAGGCACTGAGGTCGAGCACGCGCAGGCCGCTGAGCGGACCGGTGGGGCCGCTGCGTGCGGGCAGGCGTGCGTCGTCTTGGGGGGCGTCGAAGCTCATGGATCTTTCTTTCTTCCTCAGTCGGCGGTGATGTTCTGCTGTTTGGCGAGCTTCTTCCAGCGCTCGACGTCTTCGGCGATCACCGCGCCGAACTGCTTCGGCGTGAGCGGCGTGGCAATGGCGCCTTCGCGCAGGAAGTTGGCCGCGATCTCGGGCTTGGCCAGGATCCTGTTGACAGCGGCGTTGAGCTTGGCGACCACGTCGGCCGGCGTGCCGGCCGGTGCCAGCAGGCCCCACCAGAGTTCGAACTCGTAGCCCGGCACGGCGGTGGACATCGGGATGAGCTCGGGCGCGATCGGGCTCGGCTTCAGGCTCGTGATGCCCACGGCGCGCAGCTTGCCCGCGCGCACCATCGGCAGCAGCGAAGGACCGCTGGAGATCAGCAGCTGCGTCTGGTTGCCGACCAGGTCGGTCACGGCCGGGCCCATGCCCTTGTAGGGGATGTGCGTGATCTGCATGTCGCCGACCTTGGCCTTGAGCAGCTCGGTGCCGAACTGGTTGACGCTGCCCGAACCCGAGGACGCATAGTTGTACTGCCCCGGCTTGGCCTTGATGGCGGCGATCAGCTCGGTGGGCGTCTTGGCGGGAAACTCGTTGTTCACCGCGACGATGAAGGGGCCCTTGGCAAACATGGCCACCGGCGCCAGCCCGTTGATCGGATCGAACGGCAGCTTGGACTGTACGGCCGCGTTGGTCGTCATACTCGAGGACACGGCCACCAGCGTGTAGCCGTCGGGCGCGGCCTTGGCGACCTGGCCGGTGCCGGTGTTGCCGCTCGCGCCGGGGCGGTTGTCGATGATCACCGGCTGCTTGAGCTCGTCGCCCAGTTCCTTGGCCACCTGGCGCGCAAAGGTGTCGTTCGAGCCGCCCGCCGGATAGGGCACCACGATGGTGACGGGCTTGCTCGGGTAGGCCGCGGCCTGCGCGAACGCGCCGCCGCTCAACAGCAAGCCGCCGGCAAAGGCGGCCACGGCGAGCGCGCGCAGGCGAAAGGGCGAGTGAGAGTGAATGTGCATCTGTCTTGTCTCCTGGTCTTGTTTGAAAAAGGCTCAGCCCGGCAGCAGGCCGAGGCTGCGCGCGCTCGCAACGATGGCGCGCGCGCGGATCACGAAAGGCATGTCGATCATCTTTCCGTCCACCACATAGGCGCCCACGCCGCCGGCGTCGGCCGTGCGCGCGGCCTCGACCACCTTGCATGCGTGCGCGATCTCCTCGTCGGTGGGACGGAACACCTCGTTGGCGATCGCGATCTGGCTTGGGTGGATGCAGGTCTTGCCGAGGAAGCCGAGGTTGCGCGCGAGCATGGCTTCGGCGCGGAATCCATCGGCGTCGCGGATGTCCGCGAACGCGCCGTCGTAGGCATAGACGCCCGCCTCGCCCGCCGCCATGCGCACCGCGAACATCGCCTGCTGGATCGCAGCCGGCTCGCGCCGCGCAATGCCCAGCGGCTCGAACAGGTCGCCCAGGCCCAGTTGCAGGCCCGCCACGCGCGGATGCGCGAGCGCAAGCTCGGCGGCGGTGCGCAAGGCCGCGGGTGCCTCGATGTTCAGCAGCAGGCCGATCGGCGTGCCCACGCCGTTGGTGCGCTCGGCGCGTTCGATCGCCTCGACCGCGCTGCGCACATGGGCCGCGCTCTCGGGCTTCGGGATGTTGATCAGGTGCACGCCGGGCTGCGCCACGGCCGCGATGTCCTCCGCGAAATGCGGCGTGTCCATCGCGTTGACGCGAACGATCACCGTCTTGCCCGACGCGGCCGTGCCGCCGCCTTGCAGCAGCAGCTGCCGCACGGCGTCGCGCGCCTCGCCCTTGCGCGACTCGGACACCGCGTCTTCCAGGTCGAAACAGACGCCGTCCGCTGCGCTGCCCAGCGCCTTGGCGAACAGCTCGGGGCGCGTGCCGGGAACGAAGAGTTTGCTTCTCATGCGCCGCAGTGTGTGCGGTTCACGAGATCAAAAAAACACAGGCTCCCTATGATCAGATGATAGAAAATCTATCGTTCATGGAAACAGCCTATCTGCAAAGCTTTCTTCTGGCGGTGGAGTCGGGCTCCATGTCGGAAGCCGCGCGCCGCCTCGACCTGACGCCCGCGGCCGTGGCACAGCAGATCCGCACGCTGGAGCGCGAACTCGGCGCGCCGCTGCTGGCGCGCGCCGGCCGCACGGTGCAGCCCACCGAGGCCGGGCACCAGCTGGTGCAGCGGGCCCGCAACCTGCTGCGCGAGGTGAACGACATCAAGGCGCTGCTCGGCAGCGACACGGCCGGCGGCGAGCTCTTGGTCGGCACCATCAACACGGCCATCCACAGCCTGCTGCCGGACATCCTTGCGCGCTTCGTGAAGACGCATCCGGGCGTCAAGGTGTTCCTGCAGTCGGGCACCACGGCCACGCTCTACAAGGCAGTGCAGCAGGGCGATCTCGATGCGGCCGTGTGCCTCTACCCGCCGTATGTGCTTGCCAAGACCTTCGACTGGTCGCTGCTGCGCGAAGAGCCGCTGGTGCTGCTGGCGCCCAGCCGCCTCGCGCGGCGCGATCCGCACGAGCTGCTGCGCACCTCGCCGCTGATCCGCTACGACCGCAACCTGGGCGGCGGCAAGCAGGCCGACCGCTACCTGCGCGCCGCGGGCATCGTGCCGCAGGAGCGCTTCGAACTGAGTTCGCTGCTGGCCATTGCCATGATGGTCGACCGCGGCCTGGGCGTCTCGCTGGTGCCCGACATCGCCTCGCCGCTGCTCGACGGCCAGCGCGTGGCGAAGATCGCGCTGCCGCTGCCTTCGGAACCGCGGCGCTTCGGCGTCCTGTGGCAGCGCGCATCGCCGCGCCTGCGATTGATCCAGGGCTTTGTCGACAGCGCGCGGAGGGTGGCCGAAGTGAAGCCGCGCGGCACGGCCCACAAATGAAAAGGGCCGCCCGCAGGCGACCCTTTGATGCAAAGCGCGCGCAGCGCTTTACTTCTTGTCCCCGCCCGGCACCTTGCCTTCCACGCCCTTGACGTAGAAGTTCACGCCCGACAGGAACTTGTCGTCGGCCACCGCATCCTTGGCGACCACTTCCTTGCCGTCCTGGCCCAGGATCGGGCCCTTCCAGATCGCGAAGCTGCCGTCCTTCAGGCCCTTCTTCACTTCCTCGACCTTGGCCTTGGTTTCGGCCGGCACGTCCTCGGCGATCGAGACGAGGTCGATGGCGCCTTCCTTCACGCCCCACCAGGCCTGGCCCGTGGCCCACTTGCCGTCGAGTGCGTCCTGCGTGGCCTTGATGTAGTACGGCGCCCAGTTGATGGTGGCCGAGGCCAGGTGGGCCTTGGGGCCGTAGGCGGTCATGTCGGAATCCCAGCCGAAGGCGCGCTTGCCCTTTTCCTGCGCGGTCTTGAGCACGGCCGGCGAGTCGGTGTTCTGGAACAGCACGTCGGCGCCGCCGTTGATGAGGGCGGTGGCGGCTTCGGTTTCCTTGGGCGGGCTGAACCATTCGTTCACCCACACCACCTTGGTCGTGATCTTCGGGTTGACCGACTGCGCGCCCAGCGTGAAGCTGTTGATGTTGCGCAGCACCTCGGGAATCGGCACCGAGCCGACCACGCCGAGCGTGTTGCTCTTGGTCATGGCGCCGGCAATGACGCCGGCCATGTAGGCGCCTTCGTAGGTGCGGCTGTCGTAGGTGCGCATGTTCTCGGCGGTCTTGTAGCCGGTGGCATGCTCGAACTTCACGTCCTTGCTGTCGGCGGCCACCTTGAGCATCGGCTCCATGTAGCCGAAGGTGGTGCCGAAGATCAGCTTGTTGCCTTGGCCGACCATGTCGCGGAACACGCGCTCGGCGTCGGCGCCCTCGGGCACGCTCTCGACGAAGGTGGTCTTGATCTTGTCGCCGAATTCCTTCTCGAGCGCCTTGCGGCCGTTGTCGTGCGCGAAGGTCCAGCCGCCGTCGCCCACCGGGCCGATGTATGCGAATGCGATGTTGAGCGGCGCTGCCGGTGCCGGAGCGGCGGCAGCGGGTGCCGGCGCCGGCGCGGGGGTTGCAGCCGGTGCAGCCGCTTCCTCTTTCTTGCCGCAGCCGATCAGGGCCGCCGAAGCGACCGCCGTGAGGGCGGCCAGCTTGAGCAGGGAGCGCTTGTTCAGATCATTCATTGTCGGAAATCCTCAAAAAGGACAGGTTGGCGGAAATCGAGAAGCGAGATTATGAGCCGGGGTAGAACGGTTTTCCGATCGAAGCGGGCATGTTGATGCGGATGAAGGCCGGGTTGCGCGAGATCAGCGCCAGCACCACGATGGGCGCGATGTACTGCAGCATGCTGAGAAACTGCGGCGGCACGTCGACGCCGCTGCTCTGCAGGTGGAAGCCCAGCATCGAGACGCCGCCGAACAGGTAGGCGCCCAGCAGCACGCGGATCGGCCGCCAGGTGGCGAAGGTGGTGAGCGCCAGCGCGATCCAGCCGCGGCCCGCGACCATGCCCTCGACCCATAGCGGCGTATAGACGGTCGACAGGTACGCCCCCGCCAGGCCACAGAGCGCGCCGCCCGCGATCACCGCCATGAAGCGGATGCGCCGCACCGGATAGCCGAGCGCATGCGCCGACTCGGGCGACTCGCCCACCGAGCGCAGCACGAGCCCGGCGCGGGTGCGGTAGAGAAACCAGATGAGGCCGAAGGTCAGCACCACGGCGAAATACACCATGGGGTGGTGGCGGAAGAGCGCGGGCCCGACGAGCGGGACGTCGCCGAGCACCGGCACGGCGTACGACACGCTCTCGGGCAGCTTGGCCTGCACGAAGTTGATGCCCACGAAGGCGGAGAAGCCGACGCCGAAAAGGCTGAGGGCGAGGCCGGTGGCGTACTGGTTGGTGTTGAGCCAGATCACCAGCACGCCGAAGAAGGCGGCAAGCAGGGCACCGGCCGCCATGCCGGCCAGGAAGCCGAGCCAGGGGTTGTGGGTGATGACGACGGTCGCAAAGCCGGCGATGGCGGCGCAGAGCATCATGCCCTCGGCACCGAGGTTGACGATGCCGGCCTTCTCGTTGATCAGCAGGCCCAGTGCCGCGATAGCGAGCACGGTGCCGGCGCTCAGGGTCGAGCCTAGGAGGAGTGCGTAGCTGTCCATGTCACTGGCTTCCCCGTGCGTTTCGTTGTTCGGTTGTCTTCGGGCGCTCGTGTCCAGGGCGCGTGCACAGGCCACCGGGTACTCCCCTCCGCGAATGTCCCCCGGGGGCTGCGCCCCCTCCTCCTTGATTTCGCTGCGGGGAGCACCCGATGCCCTGTGCACCTGGGCACGCTGCTGTTGTGCGGCGGGCCATTCAAAGCACTCCTTCGGTCGAACGCACGGCCGGCGCCGTCAGCGGCGTGCTGGCTTGCAGCGAACTCGTCGTTCCCGCGGAAGCCGCCGCTTTTGCCGCGGCCTTGCGGCGGATGCGATAGGCGATCAAGGTGTCGCAGGCCAGCAGCGTGAAGAGCAGCAAACCCTGGAACACGCCGGTCAGCGACTTGGGCAGGCCCAGGCGCGACTGCGCAAGCTCGCCGCCGATGTAGAACATGCTCATGAGGATGGCCGAGAACACCATGCCCACCGGATGCAGCCGGCCGACGAAAGCCACGATGATGGCCGCGAAGCCGTAGCCGGCCGGCACGTAGGGCGTGAGCTGGCCGAGCGGGCCGGCGACTTCGAGCGCGCCGGCCAGGCCCGCCGCGCCGCCCGAGGTCAGCAGCGCGATCCAGATGGCGCGGCGTGCCGAGAAGCCCGCATAGCGCGCGGCCGCCGGCGCGAGCCCGCCGACCTGCTGCGCAAAGCCTGCCCGCGTGCGGAACAGGAACACCCAGAGCGCGCCCACGCCCAGCAGCGCGATGATCAGCCCGATGCTCACGCGCGAACCCTTGAAGAGCCGCGGGATCTGCGTCACCGCCTCGAAAGTCTTCGATTGCGGAAAGTTGTAGCCCTGCGGATCCTTCCAGGGGCCGAACACCATGTAGCCCAGCAGCAGCGTGGCCACGTACACCAGCATCAGGCTCACGAGGATTTCGTTGGCGTTGAACCGGTCGCGCAGGAAGGCCACGATGCCCGCCCACACCATGCCGCCGACCGTGCCCGCAACGAGGATGGCCACCACGATCCACGAGCCCGTGCTCTTGTCGGCCATCAGCGCGACGCCGCCCGCGGCAATGGCGCCGAACACGAACTGGCCCTCGGCGCCGATGTTCCAGACGTTGGAGCGAAAGCACACCGCCAGCCCGAGCGCGATGATGAGCAGCGGCGTCGCCTTGATCGTGAGCTCGCCGATCGCATAGCCGCTCTTGATCGGCTCGTAGAAGAACACCAAGAGGCCCTTGACCGGGTCCTTGCCGAGCGCGGCGAACAGCGCCACGCCGATCAGCACGGTGATCAGCAGCGCGAGGATCGGCGAGGCAAAGGTCCAGAAGCGCGACAGCTCCGGGCGCGGTTCGAGCTTAAGCATGGGTCGCCTCCTTGATGTTGTTGTTCTTTTTCTTCTCCCAGAGGCCGCTCATCCATTCGCCGATCTGCGGCAGCGTGGCGGCCGCGCGGTCGACGGAAGGCGACAGCCGGCCCTTGGCAATCACGTGCAGCCGGTCGCTGATGTCGAACAGCTCGTCGAGCTCTTCGCTCACCACCAGCACCGCGCAGCCGGCGTCGCGCAGCGCAAGGATCTCGCCGCGGATCAGCGCGGCCGCGCCCACGTCCACGCCCCAGGTCGGCTGCGAGACGATGAAGAGCTTGGGGTTGGCGTCGATCTCGCGGCCCACGATGTATTTCTGCAGGTTGCCGCCCGAGAGCGATCGCGCCGCGGCATTCGGCCCGCCGGCCTTGACGTTGAAGCGCTCGATGATGGCCTTTGCATGCTTTTCGAGCGCCCCGGTGCGGATCCAGCCGCCCTTGCCCACCGCATTGCCGCGCGTGAGCAGCAGGTTGTGCGCAAGGCCGAGCGTGGGCACGGCGCCGCGGCCCAGCCGCTCCTCGGGCACGAAGTGCAGGCCCATCGCGCGCCGCGCACGCGGCCGCAGCCGGCCGGCCGGCTTGCCGAACACCTGCACCATGGCGGACTCGGCGCGCACGTCCTCGCCCGAGAGCGTGTAGAGCAGCTCCTTCTGGCCGTTGCCCGACACGCCCGCAATGCCGACCACCTCGCCGGCGCGCACCTCGAACGAGATGCCGTCGAGGTCGACGCCGAACTGGTCCTCGCGCGCCAGCGTGAGTCCGTTCACGCGCAGCGCCACCGCGCCCGCATGCACCGGCCGGTGCTGCAACGGCGGCGGCTCGCTGCCGATCATCAGCCGCGAGAGCGATTCGTTGCTTTCGTCCTGCGGGTTGCACACGCCCGTGACCTTGCCGCCGCGCAGCACCGTGCAGGCCGTGCACAGCTCGCGGATCTCGTGCAGCTTGTGGCTGATGTAGAGGATGCTGCAGCCCTCCGATGCCAGCTTGTTGAGCACGCCGAAGAGCTTGATGACGGCCTGCGGCGTGAGCACCGAGGTCGGTTCGTCGAGGATCAGCAACTTGGGATTGGTGAGCAGCGCGCGGATGATTTCCACCCGCTGCATCTCGCCCACCGACAGCGTGTGCACCGGCCGCGAGGGATCGATGTCCAGGCCGTATTCGCTGGCCTTGGCCGTGATGCTGCGCGCCACCTCGGCCAGCTGCAGCGACTTGTCCAGGCCCAGCCACACGTTCTCGGCCACGGTCAGCGTGTCGAACAGGCTGAAGTGCTGGAACACCATGCTGATGCCCAGCGCCCTCGCCTGCTGCGGGTTGCGCAGGCTGACGGCCTGGCCGTCGAAGACCACCGTGCCTTCGTCGGGCTTGACCGAGCCGTAGATGATCTTCATCAGCGTCGATTTGCCGGCGCCGTTCTCGCCGAGCACGGCATGGATCTCGCCGGGCGCCACGGCCAGCGAGATGTCGCTGTTCGCCACCACCGCGGGGTAGCGCTTGGTGATGTTCGCGAGCTGGAGTCTGGGGGTTGTCATGCCGGGTTCGTGGGTTTGTCTCGTTCAACAGCAACAAAGCGGAAGCAGCTATAAGTTTAATAGCAGCTTCCGCATCCATCGGCGCCCGACGGCGCGCCCCTCAGTGTCCGCCGATGTAGGCGAACTTGAACAGGAAAATCGCCGCGATCACCCAGACCATCGCATGCACTTCCCGTGCCCGGCCGGTGCAGAGCTTGAGCACCGCGTAGGTGATGAAGCCGAAGGCCAGGCCATTGGCGATCGAATAGGTGAAAGGCATGGCCAGCGCGGTCACGGCCGCGGGGATCACCTCGGTGGTGTCTTCCCAGTCGAGCTCGACGAGGTCGCGCAGCATCAGGCAGCCCACGAAGAGCAGCGCCGGCGCCGTGGCATAGGCCGGCACCGATCCCGCGAGCGGCGAGATCATCAGGCAGGCGAGGAAGAGCGCCGCCACCACCACCGCCGTGAGGCCGGTGCGCCCGCCCGCCTGCACGCCAGCCGCGCTTTCCACGTAGGCCGTGGTGCTCGAGGTGCCGAGCAGCGAGCCCGCGAAGATCGCGCCGCTGTCGGCCAGCAGTGCCTTGTTCATGCGTTCCATCTTGCCGGGCACCAACAGGCCCGCGCGCTTGGCCACGCCCATCAGCGTGCCGGTGGCGTCGAACATCTCGACCAGGAAGAACACCAGCACCACGTTCAGGATGCCGCCCTTGAGCGCGCCCAGGATGTCGAGCTGCATGAAGGTGGGCGCAATGGACGGCGGCGCATCGAACACGCCATGGAACTTGTTGCCGCCGAAGAAGAACGACAGCACCGTCACCAGCATGATGCCGATGAGGATGGCGCCGCGCACCTTGAGCCGGTCGAGCGTCACGATCACGAGGAAGCCCAGCGTCGCCAGCACCACCGGCGCCGAGTGCAGGTCGCCCAGCGTGACGAAGGTGGCCGGCGATGCCGCGACCACGCCCGCGCTCTTGAGCGCGATGAGCGCCAGGAACATGCCGATGCCCACGGTGATCGCCGTTCGCAGCGACTGCGGTATGCCCTGTATGAACAGCTCCCGCAGCCCCGTGACCGTGACGACCAGGAACAGCGTCCCCGAGATGAACACCGCGCCCAGCGCCACCTGCCACGTGTAGCCCATGCCCAGCACCACCACGTAGGCGAAGTAGGCGTTCAGTCCCATGCCCGGCGCCATCGCGATCGGGTAATTGGCATACAGGCCCATGATCAGCGTGCCCAGCGCCGCGATCAGGCAGGTGGCCACGAACACCGCGCCCTTGGGCATGCCCGCATCGCCGAGGATCGAGGGGTTCACGAAGATGATGTAGGCCATCGTCAGGAAGGTGGTGAGCCCTGCGATGACTTCGGTGCGCACGGTGGTGTTGTGCTCGGTCAGCTTGAACATGCGTTCAAGCCAGTTCGCGCCCTGCGGCGCGCTGCGCGCGGCTGTCCCCGAGGCGTGGGGATCGGTGACCTTGGGCACCTCTTCAAACCTGTTCATGTCGCTTGTCTCCAGCTGTTGTATGTGGCGGTTCGTTCAAACATGCCTTGGCCGCGACGCCGGCGCGGCCAGAGGAAGAATCGTCAGGGCGGATCGGGGGCTTCGGCCGCGAAGGCGCGCGAGGCCGGCGTGGTGAAGGCGGGCCGCAGCGACGCCGCCACGTCCTTGATGCATTCGCGCAGCCAGCGCGCGGAACTCGACGAATGGGTGCGCTCGTGCCAGAGCTGGTAGTACATGAGGCGCGGCAGCGCCACCGGGCACTCGAGGATCTTCACCGGCAGGCGCGCGGCAAAGCGCTCGCAGTACTGGCGGCCGGTGGTGAGCACCAGGAGGCTCGACGCGACCATGTCCGGGATCAGGCTGAAGTGCGCGCAGCGCGCCGTGATGTTGCGCTGCCGGCCGAGCTCGTCGAGCATCTGGTCGATGATGCCGCGCCCGCCCGGGTGCATGGGCGTGGGCGCGATGTGCTCGGCCGCGAGCCAGGTCTCCAGGTCCCAGCCGCGGCGCACGGCCGGGTGGTCCTGGTTGACCAGCGACACCACCTCGTCGCCGAAGAGCCGCGCCATGTGCAGGTCTTCCGGCGGCTTGAGCCAGTTGCCGATCACCAGGTCGACCTGGCCGAGCGCGAGGTGGCCGTGGTAGTCGGAATCGGGCGTGAGCGCATGGATCTCGATCTGGCACAGCGGCGCCTCGCGCTTGACATGCGCCACCAGCATCGGCAGGAACAGCGGGTCCATGTAGTCGCTTGCGGCGATGCGGAAGGTGGTGGCCGCCGACTGCGGCTCGAAGCCGCGCGCATCGGAAAAAAGCATCTCGGCGGCGCGCAGGATGCTTGCGGCCGGCTCGATCATCCGCAGCCCCGCATCGGTCGGCACCATGCCCGAGCCCGATCGCACCAGCAGCGGATCGCCCGAGAGTTCGCGCAGCCGCTTCAGCGCGGCCGAGACGGCCGGCTGGTACATGCCCAGGCGAATGGCGGCGCGCGAGACGCTGCGGTCGGTCAGCACGGTGTGAAGCACCCTGATCAGATGAAGATCGATCTTGTCGAACAATGCCTGGTCACGCATGGCGTCCCCCCCGGGCAGCGGGCCGCACCAGCGGCCCGGCAAAGCCGGTTCCGCGGTGTTTCGCGAAGAGGACGAGGGCGTGGGGCATGGGGATGACTTTGGACATGCGCCAAAGTCTACGAGTGGCTAGGCGGACTGCACGGCCGTGATGGCGCGAAGGATCGATTCGCTCGTGGCCGGCGCCTTCAGCGGCGGATCGATCTTGTGCCCACCCGCCGCCGACACCGCATCGCGGATCGCGAAGAACACCGAGAACGGCAGCAAGAGCGGCGGCTCGCCCACGGCCTTGCTGCGGTGGATCGAGTCCTCGAAGTTCTGGCCTTCGAACAGGCGCACGTTGAAGACGGGCGGGCAGTCGTTGGCGGTCGGGATCTTGTAGGTGCTGGGCGCGTGCGTGGTGAGCTTGCCGCTTTGCGGATGCCACACCAGCTCCTCGGTGGTGAGCCAGCCCATGCCCTGGATGAAGGCGCCCTCGACCTGGCCGATGTCCACGGCCGGGTTCAGCGACTTGCCCGCGTCGTGCAGGATGTCGGCGCGCAAGAGCTTCCATTCGCCGGTGAGCGTGTCGACGATCACCTCGCTCACCGCCGCGCCGTAGGCGTAGTAGTAGAACGGGCGGCCCTGCATCCTGTCCTTGTCCCAGCTGAGGCCGGGCGTGGCATAGAAGCCGTCGGACCAGAGCTGCTTGCGGTCGAGATACGCCTCGCCCACCACGGTGCTGAAGGCCAGCGAGCGGCCGTTGACCTCGACCTTGTCGTTGGCAAAGCGCACCTCGCTCGCCTTGCCGCCATGGCGCTCGGCGGCGCTCTCGGCCAGGCGCTCGCGGATCTGGCGAGCGGCATCCTGCGCGGCCTTGCCGTTCAGGTCGGCGCCGGTCGATGCGGCCGTGGCCGAGGTGTTGGCCACCTTGGTGGTGTCGGTTGCCGTGACGCGCACGCGCTCGAAGCTCACGCCCAGCTCGTGCGCCACCACCTGCGCCACCTTGGTGTTGAGGCCCTGCCCCATCTCGGTTCCGCCGTGGTTCACGAGGATCGAGCCGTCGGTGTACACATGCACCAGCGCGCCGGCCTGGTTGAAATGCTTGACGTTGAACGAGATGCCGAACTTGAGCGGCGCGAGCGCGAGGCCGCGCTTGAGCACCACGCTCTTTGCATTGAACGCCGCGATCTCTTCGCGCCGCGCGCGATAGCCGCTGCTGGCTTCGAGGTCGGCCACCAGTTCGTGGACGATGTTGTCGGTCACGGTCTGGCGGTAGGGCGTGACGTTGTTCTGCGTCGTGCCGTAGAAGTTGACGCGCCGCACGTCGAGCGGATCGCGGCCCAGCGCGCGCGCCACCGAGTCCATGATGTTCTCGACGGCAATCGCGCCCTGCGGCCCGCCGAAGCCCCGGAACGCGGTGTTGCTCTGCGTGTTGGTCTTGCCCGAGTAGCCGTGCATGGCCACGTTGGGCAGCCAGTAGGCGTTGTCGAAGTGGCACAGCGCGCGCGTCATCACCGGGCCCGAGAGGTCGGCCGAGTGGCCGGCGCGCGACACCATGGTGATCTCCGCGCCGAGGATGCGGCCCTCGTCGTCGTAGCCCACCTCGTACTCGTACCAGAAGCAGTGGCGGCGGCCGGTGATCATGAAGTCGTCGTCGCGGTCGAGCCTGAGCTTGACCGGGCGCTGCAGCTGCCGCGCCGCGATGGCCGCCACGCAGGCGAACAGCGCCGACTGCGACTCCTTGCCGCCGAAGCCGCCGCCCATGCGCCGGCATTCCACATGCACTTCGTTCGACTGCAGGTGCAGCGCATGCGCCACCAGGTGCTGCATCTCGCTCGGGTGCTGCGTGGAGCAGTGGATGTGCAGCGCGCCGCCTTCCTTCGGAATGGCGTAGCTGATCTGGCCCTCGAGGTAGAACTGCTCCTGCCCGCCGACGTCGAGCGTGGACTTGTGGCGGTGCGGCGCCCTGGCGATAGCGGCGCGCACGGCGGCTTCGTCGCCTTCGTTGGCGCTGCCGCCGCTGCGCACGATGTGCATCGGCGGCACCACGTACTGGCCGCGCGCATGCGCCTCCTGCGGCGTGATGACGGGCGGCTCGGCCTCGATGGTCATCGCCTCCTTGGCCCTGGAAGCGGCGCGGCGCGCGGCCTCGCGCGTCTCGGCGATCACGGCGAACACGGGCTGGCCAAGGTAGCGGATCTCGCCGCCCTCGTTCACGGGCAAGAGGATCGGATCGTCGTGAATGATCGAACCGCAGTCGTTGGTGCCCGGAATGTCGTCGGCCGTGAGCACCGCGACCACGCCGGGCATCGCGCGGATGGCGTCGAGCGACAGCGCCGTGATGCGGCCGTTGGCGGCGGGCGACAGGCCCAGCGCGCAATGCAGCGTGCCGGTGATTTCGGGAATGTCGTCGA
Organism: Variovorax paradoxus NBRC 15149; assembly: GCF_001591365.1. Taxonomy (GTDB): domain Bacteria; phylum Pseudomonadota; class Gammaproteobacteria; order Burkholderiales; family Burkholderiaceae_C; genus Variovorax; species Variovorax paradoxus. The sequence goes on along the minus strand of NZ_BCUT01000005.1, from coordinate 725,496 downwards.
TGTAAGTCGCTTCGCCGGCCACGTGCAGGTGCGCCGACTCGTGCGGCCGGCTGATGCCGACACGCGCGCCAAGATCATGCGCGATCGCTTCGGCCACGGGGTCGATGCGCGCGGCGGTGTTCTTCAGGTAGTCGGCAAAGGCCTCGGCGGGCTGCAGCAGGCGGGCGTCGATGGGTTTGTTCATGGTCAGGCTCCTTCGGCCGTGGCTTTGACGACGGCATGCGGCATCACGCTCCACACACTGGTCTCTTCGAGCGACAGCGCGTCTTCGGTGCGCGTTTCGAGCCAGAGGCGCTGGATCAGATTCTGCGCCACCTGCAGCCGGTAGTCGGCCGAGGCGCGCATGTCCGACAGCGGCTTGAAGTCCTGCGCGAGCGCGAGCTTCGCGGCGGCGACGCTGGCCTGCGTCCACGGCTTGCCGACGAGGGCCGCTTCGGCATTTGCGGCGCGCTTCACGATGGCGGCCATGCCGCCGAAGGCCAGGCGCACGGCCTTGACCGTGTCGCTGCCCTCTTCGAGCTCGATCGCGAAGCCTGCGCACAGGGCAGAGATGTCGCAGTCGAAGCGCTTGCTGATCTTGTAGGCGCGCACCTGGCGCTGCATGGCCGCGAGCGGAACCGCGAGCCCCTGCACGAACTCGCCGGGCTGCAGCTGGTTCTTCATGTAGTCGACGTAGAAGTCGGGCAGCGGCATGCGGCGCACCGCGTCGCCGCGGCGCAGCTCGATCTGGGCGTCCAGCGACATCAGCACCGGTGGCGAATCGCCGATGGGCGAGCCGTTGGCCACGTTGCCGCCCATGGTGCCGGCATGGCGGATCGGCGGCGAGGCAAAGCGCAGCCACACGTCCGAGAGACTCGGCACGCGCTGCACCAGGGCTTCGAAGGCGGCTTCGAGCGAGGCGCCGGCGCCGATGTAGAGCTCATCGGCACGCGTTTCAATGGCCTTCATCTCGGCCACGTCGCCCACGTAGATGATGTCGCCGAGGTCGCGGAACTGCTTGTTGACCCAGAGGCCGACGTCGGTCGAGCCGGCCAGCAGTTGGGCGCGCGGCTTCTGCTCGCGCAGCGCGGCCAGCTGTGCCAGTGTCCGCGGCGCATGGAAGTGGTCGATGCGGGCGCCGAGCGGTGCGGCGTAGTCCAGGCCATCGTTCTGCAATGCGGTGAGCGCCGCCACCACGGGTTGGGTATCGAGCCGCACGGCCGGCAGGTCGAACATGCGCTGCCCGGCATCGAGGATCGGCCGGTAGCCGGTGCAGCGGCACAGGTTGCCCGAGAGTTCGTCGGCCAGCTGCTGGCGCGTGGGCTGCGTGCCCTCGGCCTGGTGGTGCTCGTAGGCGGACCACAGCGACATCACGAAGCCCGGCGTGCAGAAGCCGCACTGCGAGCCGTGGCAGTCGACCATCGCCTGCTGCACGGGATGCAGCGTGTGGACGGCGTGCTTCTTGTTGCCGCTGTCCTGCGGCTGGGCCGCGGCGCACTGCGCCTTCAGGTCCTCGACCGTGAACAGCGCCTTGCCGTGCAGCGTGGGCAGGAACTGGATGCAGGCATTGACCGTCTGCAGCTGCAGCCCGCCGACCGTGCCCGGCGCGTTGGCGTCGCTGGCCAGTTCGCCGATCACCACGGTGCAGGCGCCGCAGTCGCCCTCGTTGCAGCCTTCCTTGGTGCCGGTGCAATGCGCGTCCTCGCGCAGCCAATCGAGCACCGAACGGGTCGGATGGACGCCGCTGACGTCGACGATCCTGCCGCGGTGGAAGAAGCGGACGGGTTGCGTGCTGTTGTTGTTGCTGCTGCTGCTCTCTGTGCTCATGCTCTTTGGCCTCGTGGGCGGCTCGGTTTCCCGGCCAAGCCTGGACGTTAGCCGCTTGTGCCCCTGCCCACATACCGCAGGCGCCATATTGCGTATGTGGACGCGGGTATGCGGCCTAAGGGGAAACCCTGGAGAGCGAGAGCAATTCCCGGGCCATGGGCCTGAGCGCGCCCATGGTGGCGAGCGCCGGGTACCGTCAGCCGCCGCCCGCCGCCGCCAGCGAGCGCGGCCGCATGTCGACCCAGTTCGCATCGATGAAGGCATTGCAGGCGGCCCGGTCGGTCGCTGCCAGCGCCACCTGCCAGCCGGCGGGCACGGCGATGAAGGCGGGCCACAGCGAGTGCTGGCCCTCGTGGTTCACCAGCACCAGGAAGCTGGCGCTCTTGTCGTCGAACGGGTTGCTCATGTCGATTTCCTCGGGGTTCAGGCCATGGCCGCGGATGCGGGAGTTGTGGTGGTGCGGCGCAGCGCCGCCAGCGCCTCGGCGATGCCGGCGAGCGCCTGATGGCGCGCGAAATCCTCGCGCAATGCGGCCGCGCGCTGCCGATAGGTGGACTCGCCCAGCACCTTGCGCACGGCGTCGCCGATCTGGCGCGCGCCCGGCTGGCCGCTGCCCAGGTTGATGCCCGCGCCCGACCAGGCCACGCGCGCGGCGATCTCGGGTTTCTCTTCGCTGGTGCCGGCCACCACCAGGGGCACGCCGAGGCTCAGTGCATGGTTGACCGAGCCGTAGCCGCCGTTGGTGACCATCGCATGCACCTTGGGCAGCAGCCGGTCGTAGGGCAAGAACGGCAGCACGCGCGCATTGGCGGGCAGGTTCGCAGCCAGCGCAGGCGGCACCGGGCCGCCGGTGGTGGCGATGGCGAGGACTTTGCTGTCGCCTGCCAGCGCCTGCAGCGCCGGGCCGATCAGTTGCGCCGGGTTCTGGTTGGCCAGCGTACCCTGCGTCACCAGCACGACCGAGCGGCCGTCGTCCAGCTCGTGCCACCAGTCGGGCGGCGTGAAGCCGCGGCTCGCGGGCGCGAGCAGCGGGCCGACGAAGCGCACCGATGCGGGCAGGTCGCTGCGCGGGTATTCGAAGGAAGGCGCCGTGAGCTGCAGGTACAGGTCCGGCAGCTTGACCATCGCATCGACGAAGAATTCCGGCAGCGCGGGCGAACCCGCGCGCGCCAGCAAGCCGTCGAAATGGCGCTGCACTTCGCCAAACATCGCCTGCTTGAGGTTGGCATTCATCGCCCGGTTGCGCGCGCGCCCTTCCGGCGTGCTCGACGGCGGCAGCGCGGTGCCGAAGAAGGCGGTGTCGCAGCTGGACAGCGGCAGCGCCGAGATGCCGATGGCGACGACGGCCGGGCGCTTGTTGCGCGGGCCCAGCAGCAGCGGGAAAGTGCCGCAGAACATGGTGTCGACCACGATGGCATCGGCCTCGAACTCCTCGAGGATCGAACGCAGCCCCACGTGCTGCGCGGCCATGGCATCGGCAAAGAAATGCTTGAGGCCGAAGCACAGCTGCGCATGCGCGGACGACAGGCGCTGGCGCTCGGGAAAGCGCTTGTCGAGGTCGCGGTAGTCGTGGTCGATCGCGGGTGCGAACGGCGTGAAGCTGGCGCCGGTGGCCTCGGCCTGCGCCCTGAACTGGCTCGCGGTGTGCACCCGCACCTCGTGCCCGCGGCCTACGAGGTGCTGCGCGATCGCGAGCATCGGCAGCACGTGGCCCGGCAAGGCGGTGGCGGCGATGAGATAGCTTGCCATTTGCGTTCTTGCTCCTTCCTATGAAGCGGTGGTTTCCGCGGCGCGGCGCGCCTTGGTGTCGATGCCCAGGTCGATGAAGTAGCGCTGCAGCAGCTCGCGGTCCACCGGGCGGATCGGCGCGCCAATGGCTTCGAGCTGCGCATGCGTGGCGGCGCCGCTCACCTGCGGCGGCGTGGCCGAGGTGTCGTAGCGGTCGAGGATCGCGAGCACCGCGGCCAGGTCGCGGTCCTGCACGGTGGCCAGCCTCTGGTGCGCGCGCTGCAGCCAGGACTCGAGCCCCACCGGCTCCAGCCGCATGCCCATGCGCTCGAAGACCGGCGGAATGTCGCGCACCCGCAGCGCCTCCTGGCTCGTCAGGTGGAACACCTGGCCCCACGAGGCCTGCTGCGCCGCCAGGCCGAGGATGGCGCGCGCCACATCGTCCACCGGCGTGAGGTTGAGCGGCAGGTCCATGTCGGGAATCGCTTCGAGGTCGGCGTAGAGGTGCGCCACGCGCCAGATCAGGTCGTCGGCGTTGCAGATCGCATGCGCGTGGTCGCCGGTGACTGCGCCCAGCCGGTAGATCGCCACCGGCATGCCGCGCGCCTGCGCCTCGCGGGCCAGCGCATCGCCGACCCACTTGCTCTGGCTGTAGCCGTCGACCAGCCCGCTCCACGAGGCCAGCGCCGATTGCTCGGTGATGGTGTCTTCCTTGTTGTTCTGGTCGATCACCGCGAGCGTGGAAACGTAGTGCATGCTCTTCGCGCGGCCTTGCGCCGTCCATTCGAGCAGCGTGACCACGCTGTCGACGTTCGCGGGCTTGAGGCTCGCATAGGGATGCAAAAAGTCGACCTGCGCGGCGCAGTGGTAGATGGCGTCGCAGCCGTCCTGCACCAGCTGCACGGCGTGCTCCTCCAGGCCCAGGCGCGGCTTGCCGAGGTCGCCGGTCACGACCTGGATGCGCGCCTCGTCCCACACCGCGCCCAGCCGGCGCTGGGCCAGCGTGCGCTTGAGGCGAAGCTCGCCGGCCTGCGCGTCCTCGGCGCGCACGTGGCACACCACGCAGGCCGCGGTGTCGCGCAGCAATGCGGCCAGCAGGTGGCTGCCGACGAAGCCGCTCGCGCCGGTGAGGAACACGCGCTTGGGTTTCAGTGCCGGTGCAGCAGTGCCCTGCGGGCGGATGTGCGCGGGCAATTCGAGTTCGCGCGACAGGTCCAGCGCCTCGGCCCCACCGCCGGCGTTGTCGTCGATCCATGCGGCCAGCTCGGCAATCGAGGGGCGGTTGTAGACCTCGGCATGCGGGAAGTCCGCGCGCAGCTGCTGGCGGATGCGCATGCCGAGCTGGATCGCCATCAGCGAATGGCCGCCGATCTCGAAGAAGTTGTCGTGGATGCCGATGCGCTGCAGCTGCAGCGTCTCGGCCCACAGGCCCGCAAGCAGCTTCTCGGTGGCCGTGCGCGGTGCCACGTACCGCGCGCCGGCCTGCTGCTGCTCGGGTGCGGGCAGCGCCTTGCGGTCGAGCTTGCCGCTCGGTGTCAGCGGCAGCGACAGCAGGTGCACGAAGGCCGAGGGCACCATGTAGTCGGGCAGCGCCTTCGCCATGTGCGCGCGCAGCTCGACCGGCTGCGGATCGGGGGCGGCGGCAAAGTAGGCCACCAGGCGCTTGTCGCCCGGGATGTCCTCGCGCACGACCACGGCGGCCTGCGTCACCTGCGGATGCTTCAGCAGCACCGACTCGATCTCCCCGGGCTCGATGCGGAAGCCGCGGATCTTCACCTGCTGGTCGGCGCGGCCCAGGAAGTCGAGGCTGCCGTCGCTGCGCCAGCGCGCGAGATCGCCGCTGCGGTACATGCGGCTGCCGGGCTCGCCATACGGATTGGCAATGAAGCGTTCGGCGCTCAGCACGGGCCGCTTGAGGTAGCCGCGCGCCACGCCGCTGCCGGCGATGTACAGCTCGCCCGCGACACCGGGCGGCACCGGCCGCAGGCTGTCGTCGAGCACGTACATCCGCGTGTTCCAGACCGGCTGGCCGATGGAGGGCGGCTCCGTCGCATCCATCGGCGCGCTCATGCTCGCGCAGATGGTGATCTCGGTCGGGCCGTAGGCGTTGACCATGCGGCGGCCCTGCGACCAGCGCGCGGCCAGCGCCGCGGGGCAGGCGTCGCCGCCCACCACCAGCGTCTGCAACCGCGGAAATTCGCCTGGCGGCAAGGTAGCCAGCGCGGCAGGCGGAATCAGCGCGTGGCTGATGGCCTGCCTCTCGAGTAGCTCGGCCAAGTCCGTGCCCAGCAGCGGCTGCGCCGCGGGAAGCACCAGCGCGGCGCCGGCGTGGAAGGCCATCAGCTGGTCCATCACGGAAGCATCGAAGCCACTGGAGGAGAACTGCAGCACGCGCGAATCGGGCGTGATCGCAAGCCGCTCCGTCATCGCGGCGCCCAGGCTGGCGAGACCCGCATGCGGCACCACCACGCCCTTGGGCACGCCGGTGGAGCCCGAGGTGTAGATGACGTAGGCGGCCTGCTGCGAATCGGCAGCTTGCGCCGGCAGGCCGTCGGGCTGGATTGCCAGCGCGGCGGCCGTCTCGTCGCCATCGAGCGCCATGCAGTGCGGCACGCCGGCCAGCTGCGGCAGGAGCGCGGCATGGGTCAGCACGGCGGCGGGCGCCGCTTCCTCGAACACGAAGGCGCTGCGCCCGGCCATGTGGGCCGGATCGATCGGCAGGTAGGCCGCGCCGGCCTTGACGATGGCCAGGTGCGCGACCACGAGGTCGAGCGAACGCGGCAGCACCGTCGCCACGATGGCGCCAGCGCCGATGCCCCGGCCGCGCAGCAGGTGCGCGAGCCGGTTGGCGCGCAGGTCGAGCTCGGCATAGCTCACGGTCGCATCGTCGCGCACCACCGCCGCCGCATGCGGGCGCTCGGCGGCATGGGCCTGCACCATGGCGGCCAGCGTGAGCGGCGCCAGCTCGCGCGTGCGGCCGCTCCAGTCCTCCAGCACACGGCGGTTTTCCTCGGCGCTCAGGATGGCCAGGCTGCCGATGGGTTCGTCGGGTGCATCGCAGGCCTCTTCGAGCAGGCGCGCGAGCCGCGCCGCAATGGCCTCGACCGTGCCGCGATCGAACAGGTCGGTGCTGTACTGGATGCCGCCGGCAATGCCGCCGGGCAGGCCGTCGGCGCCGCGCTGCTCGTCGAGGATGAAGGACAGGTCGAACTTTGCGGTGTCCACGGCCACCGGCTGCGGCGTGATCGACAGGCCCGGCAGGCTGAAGGACAGCCGGTTGCTGCCCTGCTGGAAGCCCAGCATGACCTGGAACAGCGGCAGGTTGGCGCCCGAGCGGCCCGGCCGCAGCAGCTCCACGATGCGGTCGTACGGAAGCTCCTGGTTGGCGTAGGCCGCCAGGTTGGTGGTGCGCACGCGCGCGATCAGCTCGCGCAGGCTCGGCTGCCCCGAGAGGTCGGTGCGCAGCACCAGCGCATTGACGAAGCAGCCGATCAGCTCGTCCAGCGCGTGGTCGCTGCGCCCGGCCACCGGCGTGCCGATGGCGATGTCGTCGCCGGCGCCGAGCCGGTGCAGCAGCCCCGCGAGTGCGGCCTGCAGCACCATGAAGACGCTGGCCTGGCCGTCGCGCGCCAGCTGCAGCATGCGCTCGTGCACGCGCGGCGCGATCTGCATCGGCACCACGTCGCCGCGGTAGCTGGGCACCGCCGGATGCGGGCGGTCGACGGGCAGGCTCAGCCGCTCGGGCAAGTCGCTCAAGGTCTCGCGCCAGAACTCGCGCTGGCGGCCGGCCATGCTGTCGGGGTCGTCTTCGCTGCCGAGCAGTTCCTGCTGCCACAGCGCGTAGTCGGCATATTGCAGCGGCAGCGGCGCCCAGCCCGGCGCCCTGCCTTCGCGGCGCGCCGCATAGGCCGCGCTCAGGTCGCGCGCCAGCGGCAGCAGCGAGGCCCCGTCGCCGACGATGTGGTGCGTCAAGAGCAGCAGCACGTGCTCGTCGGCGGCCAGTTTGAACAGGTGCGTGCGCAGGGGCGGCGTGGTGCCGAGCGCGAAGCCGCGGTGCGCCGCGGCATGCAGCTGCGCGGCGATGTCTTCCTCGCTGCTGTCGGCTTCGATCACCGCCGGCCGCGCTTCGGCACCGTCCAGGATGTGCTGGTAGGGCAGCCCGTTGTCGTTCGGATAGATGGTGCGCAGGCTCTCGTGGCGCTGCACCAGGTCGCCCAGCGCCTCGTGCAGCGCTGCGCGGTCCAGCACACCGGAAAGCCTCAGGGCCAGCGGCATGTTGTAGGCCGGGTTGCCTTCCTCGAGCTGGTTCATCAGCCACAGGCGGCGCTGCGCGAACGACAGCGGAATGCGCGCCGGGCGCGGCATCGGCACGAGGCTGGGTCGCGCCACCGTCTCCTGGTCGAGCAGCTCCGCGAGGCCGGCGATGGTGGAGACCTGGAACAGCGTGTCCAGCGGCAGGTCGATCATGAACTGCTGCCGGATCATCGAGATCAGCTGCACGATCATCAGCGAGTGCCCGCCGAGCTCGAAGAAGTTGTCGTGGATGCCCACGCGCGGCAGGTGCAGCGTCTCGGCCCAGAGCCCGGCCAATATTCTTTCGGTGGGCGTGCGCGGTGCCGCATACGGCGTGGCGGCCTGCAGTTCGGGCGCCGGCAGCGCCTTGCGGTCGAGCTTGCCGCTCGGGCCCAGCGGCAGCGCCGGCAGGCTCACGAAGGCCGAGGGCACCATGTACTCGGGCAAGGCCTGCGCCAGGTGCGTGCGCAGCTCGGCGGCCTGCAGATCGGCCGCATCGGCAGCCACCACGTAGGCGACCAGGCGCTTCTCGCCCGGCACATCCTCGCGCGCAAGCACCGCGGCCTGCGCCACCTGCGGATGCCGCAGCAGCACCGATTCGATCTCGCCGGGCTCGATGCGCAGGCCGCGGATCTTCACCTGCTGGTCGGCGCGGCCCAGGAAGTCGAGGCTGCCGTCGCTGCGCCAGCGCGCAAGATCGCCGCTGCGGTACATGCGGCTGCCGGGCTCGCCGTACGGGTTGGCAATGAAGCGTTCGGCGCTCAGCAGCGGCCGCCCGAGGTAGCCGCGCGCCAGGCCGATACCCGCGATGTAGAGCTCGCCGGCCACGCCCGGCGGCACGGGCTGCAGGCCGCTGTCCAGCACATGCATCTGCGTGTTCCAGATCGGGCGGCCGATCGGAACGCTCGCCAGTGCCGCTGCGGCTTGCGGCTCGCGCGGGCATTCCCACGAGGTCACGTCGACGGCGGCCTCGGTCGGGCCGTAGAGGTTGTGCAGCTCGCAGGACAGGCGCTGCTGGAACTGCGACACCAGCGCGGGCGACAGGGCTTCGCCGCTGCAGATCACGCGCCGCAGCGTGCTGCAGGCGGACGCGGCGGGCTCGCGCAGGAAGACCTCGAGCATCGACGGCACGAAGTGGATCGTGGTAATGGCTTCGCTGGCAATCAGATCGGCCAGGTAGGCCGCATCCTTGTGGCCGCCCGGCTTTGCGAGCACCAGCGTGGCGCCGTCGATCAGCGGCCAGAAGAATTCCCAGACCGACACGTCGAAGCTCGAAGGCGTCTTTTGCAGCACGCGGTCGCCGGCCCGCAGGCCGTAGCGGTGCTGCATCCAGCGCAGGCGGTTGACGATGGCTCGGTGCGACACCACCGCGCCCTTCGGCGTCCCGGTGGAGCCCGAGGTGTAGATCACATAGGCCGGATGGTCCGGATCGATCGCCGCGGCGGGATCGCTGTCGGCGCAACTCCCCAGTTCGGCAATCGTTTGCGGCAGGTCGAGCAGCAATTGCCCTGCGCCGCCCGGCAGCGTCTCCGCAAGCGCCATGGTCGTGACCAGGCACACCGGCTGCGCGTCGCCGAGCATGAAGGCGATGCGGTCCTGCGGAAAGTCGGGGTCGACCGGCAGGTAGGCGGCGCCCGTCTTCAGCGTGGCGAGCAGCGCCACCATCAACTCCATCGAGCGCGGAATGGCCAGCGCCACGGTGCGCTCCGGCTCCGCGCCGCGTGCGCGCAGCAGGTGCGCGAGGCGGTTGGCGCGGCGGTTCAGTTCGTCGTTGCGCATCGCCTCGCCCTCGAAGCGCAGCGCGATGCCTTGCGGGTTGGCTGCAAGCTGCGCTTCGATCAACGCGGTGAGATGGGTGGCGGGCACCGAGTGCGCCGTGTCGTTCCACTCCACCAGCAGTTGCGTGCGCTCATGCATGCTCAGCAGGTCGACATGGCCGATGGCCTGGTCCGGCTCGCGGATCACCGCGGCCATGAAGGCGAGCAGCCGGCGCTGATGGTCGGCCAGCCCTTGCGCGCTGTGCACCGCGGGGTTGGCGTCGAAGTCGATCTGCAGGTCCTGCCCGTTGCCGCGTTCGTACAGGAAGATGCCCAGGTCCTCGGCCGTGCCGTTCGACAGGTTGCGCGGCCTGGCGGCATGGCCCGCAAAGCGGAAGTCGTAGTCGAAGGGCTCGACGTTGACCACCGTGGTGAACAGCTGCCGGTTGGCAACCAGCATGTTGAGATCGCTGCGCAGGTGCTCGTAGCGGTAGCTCTGGTGCCTGAGGATCTGCCGCATCTGCCGGCCGACCTCGCGGATCAGTTCCGGGATCGGCAGGTCCGCGCGCATCGCCAGGCGCAGCGGCAGCGCGTTGGCCACCATCGCCGGCACGCGCCGCATGCGGTCGTTGTGGCGCGCCGTCACGGGGATGCCGATCACCATGTCCTCGATGCCGGTGGCGCGGTACAGGTAGGCCGCGGTGGTGGCGATGAGGATCTGCGGCAGCGTGGTCCCGAGCTCTTGCGCAATGGCCTGCAGGGCCTGCACGCTGGCGGCCGGCAGGTGCACCGTCTGGCGCAGCAGGCCGCCGATGTTGACCGAACGCTGCGAGGCCAGGCTCAGCGGATCCGGCGCATCGCCGAAGCGCTCGACCCAGTACTGGCGGTCGCGCGGAAAGCGCCCCGATGCGCGGTAGGCGTTGTCTTCTTCGGCCAGCTGCGAGATCGGCGCGAGGCGCGATTCATCAGGCACTGCCGCGCTGCCTTCGGCCATGGCGCTGTAGACGTCCGCGAAGCGGCGCGCAATGAGTCCGCCGCCAAAGCCGTCGAGCACGATGTGGTGGCTGCGGTGATACCAGATGTGGCGCGCGGGCGAGAGGCGGATCAGCGCCGACAGCCACAGCGGCCCGGTCGCCAGGTCGACGTTGCGCGTGAAGTCGGCGCGCATCCAGCGCTCGGCCTCGGCCTGCGCGTCGCTGCAGCCGCTCAGGTCGAGGTAGGGGATCTCGCCGGTGAAGGTGGGCGCCACGACCTGGCGCGGCCCGTCGCCCGTGTCGATGAAACCGAGCCGCGTGGCTTCGGCTTCATCGGCCACCTGGCGCATGGCGGCAACGAAGATGGCGGGGTCGATGGCGCCATCGATCTCGATGGCTTCGGCAAGATTGAAATTGGTGTCGGGCGACGCGAACTTTGCGCCGAGCCACATCGCCATCTGACCCGAGGTAAGGGGCGCGGTGCGGCCCAGGTGATCGGCGGTAGTCATGCACTTCTCCAGCTCTTGAATGAAATCGGCAACGCAACGCTGCATGGGCGCGTGGAATGGACGCAGCGCCAAACCACTCTACAAGTGGTTGCAACAATTTCAGTGACGCTTTTCCGGGCACGAAAATTTCACGCGCGGCCTTGAGCGAGAAAGGTTTCAGCGGGAAGTGAACATTCGATCGGCGATGGTCGAATGCGAAGGCTTTCATCGTATTTCCGGGGCCCGACACCCGGAAAACCGTTGTTGCAACGCAGCAACTTGGTACAAGTTCCGTAGGGGCATCCATCGGCGTGCGAACGGCCGCGCAAAAAAAACGCGCCCCGCGGCGCGTACTTTCGATGGATGCCCGGGCTGCGGGCGCGGTCCGCGTCAGCGCACCATGTCCCATCCCATCATCAGCGCCGCGAAGCCCATCAGGGCCGTGCCGCCCCACCCGAGCCAGCGCGTGCGGCGCCCCGAGGTGAACAGGCCCATCACCTTCTCGCGCGACACCAGCACCATCATCGCGGCCATGATCGGCACGGCGACCACGCCGTTGATCACGGCGCTCCAGTAGAGCGCCTTCATCGGATCGATCGGCGTGAAGTCGAGCGCGGTGCCCACCAGCGTGGCCACCGCGATGATCCCGTAGAACTCCTTGGCTTCGCGCCAGTGCCGCTCCAGCCCTTCTTCCCAGCCGAAGGCCTCGGCCACCGCATAGGCAGCCGACGAGGCCAGCACGGGCACCGCCAGCAAGCCGGTGGCGATGATGCCGCCCGCGAAGAGCCAGAACGCGAAATCGCCCGCCAGCGGCCGCAGCGCCTCGGCCGCCTGCGCCGCCGAAGACACGTCGTGCACCCCCGCCGCGAACAGCACCGCCGCGCCCACCACCATCACGAAGAAGGCGATCAGGTTCGAGAAGGTCATGCCCAGCCAGGTGTCGAGCCGCACGCGCCGCAGGTCGCGCCACACCTCCTGGTCGGTGCCGCGCCGCCCGCCCCTGAGCCGGAGCTCCTCGACTTCCTGCGAGGCCTGCCAGAAGAACAGGTACGGCGAGATGGTGGTGCCCAGCAGCGCCACGATCATCATCCAGTAGCTGCCGTTCCACTGCAGCCGGGGCACGACGAGGTCGTGCAGCACGCGGCCCCAATCCACCTGCACCGCGAACACCGCCGCCACGTAGGCAAACAGCGTGAGCGTCAGCCACTTGAGGATGTGGGCCAGCTTGCGGTAGGGCACGAACACCTGCAGCAGCACCGTGACCACGCCGAAGATCAGCGAATGAAAATGCGCGCCGCCGCCCACCACCAACTGCAGCGCCTCGCCCATGGCCGCGATGTCGGCCGCGATGTTGATCGTGTTGGCCACCACCAGCAGCGCCACCAGGGCGAACAGGAAGCCGCGCGGCATGTGCTCGCGCAGGTTGGCCGCCACGCCCTTGCCCGTGACCCGCCCGATGCGCGCCGACACCAGCTGGATCGCCACCATGAACGGCAGCGACAGGAACACCGTCCAGAGCAGGCCGGTGCCGAACTGGGCGCCGGCCTGGGTGTAGGTGGCGATGCCGGAGGGGTCGTCGTCGGCCGCACCGGTGACGACGCCGGGCCCCACGTGGCGCAGGAACGACGGAATACGTTTCTTCATGTGGCCCGATCGTGGCACGCCGAGCCTGACCGCCAGATGATCTTGCGCAGGCTTTTCGCCGAAAAAATCCGTGAATATCCTGCGCCTTTCCCCCTACCCCGCCCGCTCGGAGAACAGCGCCGTGATCACCTGGCGCAGCCAGCGGTTCGCCGGATCGGCCTCGAAGCGCCTGCTCCAGTGCAGCGACACCGTGAAGTCGCGCAGCGGAAACGGCGGCTCCACGATGGCGTAGCCGCCTTCCTCGGCAAAGCCGCGCGCGATGTTGCGCGGCATCACCACCGCCAGGTCGGTGGCGCGCACGATGGCCGGCAGCACCATGAAGTGCTCGGTGGTCAGGCGCAGCCGGTCCTCGAGGTTCAGCAGCTGCAGGATGCGCAGCGTCTCGGCGTGCGTGCGCACCGCCACGTAGTCGAGCTCCTGCAGCGCCTCGAGCAGCGCCTGGCCGCTGCGGCGCCGCTTCGTCACGAACGGGTGCCCCTTTCGCAGCAGCACGATGTAGCAGTCCTTCAGCAACTGGGCGCGCTGCGTGTCCTTCACCTTGGGCAGGAAGCCGAAGGCGAAGTCGATCCGGCCGCTGTCGAGCGCGGCAGCAATGTCGCCGGTGGCCAGCGGCATGGTCTCGATGCGCACGCCCGGCGCCAGCTCGCGCAGCCGCGCCATCAGCGCGGGCAGGAAGCGGCCTTCGCCGATGTCGCTCATGTGGATGCGGAACAGCTTGCGCGAAGCGGCCGGGTCGAAGCGCTCGGGCTCGGCCAGTGCCTGCTGCAGCATGGCCAGCGCCGCCTGCACCGGCACCGCCAGCCGCTCCGCCCGCGGCGTGGGCGCCACGCCGCCGGGGGTGCGCGTGAAGAGCGCATCGCCCAGCAGCAGGCGCAGCCGCGTGAGGCCATGGCTGGCCGCCGGCTGCGTGAGGCCCAGCGCGTCGGCCGCGCGGCTCACGCTGCGGGCGCGGAAGACCGCATCGAAGAGCCGCAGCAAGTTGAGGTCGAGCTTTTCGATATGCATGGCATTCATGTTGGATAGCTTGCTTATTTTATTGATGTATGGCGGCGCGCCGACCACACTGCGAGACCCCCAGAAAAAAGAGACACGATGGAAGTTTCATTCAGCAAGGAAGTCGAGCTGCTGCGCCTGGGCGCCGGCGCAACTTTCCACGGCGAGGGCATCCTCGCAATCACCAAGGGCCTGCTGCAGTCCGGCGTGGCCTACGTGGGCGGCTACCAGGGCGCGCCGGTGTCGCACCTGCTCGACGTCATGGTGCAGGGCAAGGCCTACATGGACGAGCTCGGCGTGCACGTGGAGGCCTGCTCCAACGAGGCCTCGGCCGCGGCCATGCTCGGCGCCTCCATCCATTACCCGCTGCGCGGCGCCGTCACCTGGAAGTCGATAGTCGGCACCAACGTGGCAGCCGATGCGCTTTCCAACCTGTCGTCGCCCGGCGTGACCGGCGGCGTGCTGGTGGTGGTGGGCGAGGACTACGGCGAAGGCGCCAGCGTGATCCAGGAGCGCACGCATGCCTACGCGCTCAAGTCGAGCATGTGCCTGCTCGATCCGCGGCCCGATCTCGGCGTGATGGTGCGCATGGTGGAAGAAGGATTTCGCCTGTCCGAGACCTCGAACATGCCCTGCCTCATGGAGCTGCGCATCCGCACCTGCCACGTGCGCGGCAGCTTCGAATGCAAGGACAACATCGCGCCCGCGGTGTCGACCCGCGCGCTGATGAACGAGCCCGCGGGCTTCGACTACATGCGGCTCGCGCATCCGCCCGTCACCTTCCGCCACGAGAAGCTCAAGGGCGATGAGCGCATTCCGGCGGCGCGGCGCTACATCGTCGAGAACGGCCTCAACGAACTGATACCGGGCCGCACCCACGCCGACCTGGGCATCGTGGTGCAGGGCGGGCTTTACAACGCGCTCATCCGCAGCCTGCAGCAGCAGGGCCTGGCCGATGCCTTCGGCGAGACGGACATCCCGATCCTGGTGCTCAACGTGACCTACCCGCTGGTGCCCGAGCAGGTGGCCGACTTCTGCATCGGCAAGCGCGCGGTGCTGGTGGTGGAGGAAGGCCAGCCCGAATACATCGAGCAGGACATCGCCACCCTGCTGCGCCGGCGCGACATCCAGACGCCGCTGCATGGCAAGGACATGCTGCCCGCGGCCGGCGAATACGGCGTCGAGGTGCTCGCAGGCGGCCTTGGCGCCTTCGCCGCAAAGTACATCGAGAGCGGCGAGGCTTCGTCCTCCGCCAAGGCCTGGCTCGCCGGCAACCGCGAGCGCCGCGAGGCCGTGGCGCGCCAGCTCGAGACGCTGCTGCCCAACCGGCCGCCGAGCTTCTGCGTCGGCTGCCCCGAGCGGCCGGTGTTCTCGGCCCTCAAGCTCGCGCAGCAGGAGACGGGGCCGGTGCACATCGCGGCCGACATCGGCTGCCATGCCTTCGGCACCTTCGAGCCCTTCTCGATGGGGCATTCGATCCTGGGCTACGGCATGAGCTTGGCAAGCCGCGCGGGCGTGGCGCCCATGATGAACCGCCGCACGCTGTCGATCATGGGCGACGGCGGCTTCTGGCACAACGGCCTGCTCACCGGCGTGCAGAGCGCGCTCTTCAACGGCGACGACGCAGTGCTGCTGATCTTCAAGAACGGCTACACCTCGGCCACCGGCACGCAGGACATCATCTCGACGCCCGACGACGAGACGAAGGAGCGCGCCGTCGACAAGCAGCAGAGCCTGGTCGACAAGAACCAGACCATCGAGGCCACGCTCACGGGCCTGGGCGTCAAGTGGATGCGCACCGTCACCACCTACGACGTGGAGCGCATGCGCAAGACCCTGACCGAGGCGCTCACCAGCGACTTCAACGGCCTCAAGGTGGTGATTGCCGAGGGCGAATGCCAGCTCGAGCGGCAGCGCCGCATCAAGCCCTGGATTGCCGGCCTGCTCAAGAAGGGCGAGCGCGTGGTGCGCGTGAAGTACGGCGTGGACGAGGACGTGTGCAACGGCGACCACGCCTGCATCCGCCTGTCGGGCTGCCCCACGCTCACGCTCAAGGACAACCCCGACCCGCTCAAGGTCGACCCCGTGGCCACCGTGATCGACGGCTGCGTGGGCTGCGGCCTGTGCGGCGAGAACGCGCATGCGGCCACGCTGTGCCCGAGCTTCTACCGCGCCGAGGTGGTGCAAAACCCGAAGTGGCACGAGCGCCTGCTGCACGCACTGCGCGGCGCCGTGGTGCGCGTGCTGCAACCCGCATGAGAGACGACCACATGGAACAGAACCGCCCCATCTCCCTGCTCGTCTGCGCCCTGGGCGGCGAAGGCGGCGGCGTGCTCACCGAATGGCTGGTCGACATCGCGCGCCATGCCGGCCATGCCGCGCAGAGCACGTCGATTCCCGGCGTGGCGCAGCGCACCGGCGCCACCACCTACTACATCGAGGTGTTCCCGGTGCCGCTCGCGCAGCTGGCCGGCCGGCGCCCGGTGTTCAGCCTGAGCCCGGTGCCGGGCGCGCTCGACGCCATCGTGTCGTCGGAGCTGCTCGAGACCGCGCGCCAGATCGGCAACGGCATGAGCGCGCCGCTGCGCACGCTGGTCATCAGTTCGTCGGCGCGCATCTTCACCACCGCCGAGCGCATGCAGCCCGGCGACGGCCGCGCCGATGCGCAGCGCCTCGTCGACGTGGTCAAGGCCTTCAGCCGCGAACACCATGTGTTCGACATGAATGCGATGGCGCGCGAAACCGGCACGGTGGTCAGCGCGGTGATGCTCGGCGCCATCGCGGGCAGCGGCCTGTTCCCGTTCCCGCGCGAGGCCTACGAACACGTGGTGCGCGGCGGCGACGCCCGCGCGCCCGAGAAGCTGGGCAGGATGGCCGCGGCCAGCCTGCGCGGCTTTGCGGCCGGCTTCGAGGCCGTGGGCACGCCGCGCGCGCAGGCCGCCTTCGTGAGCAGCGTGCTGGCCGCCGACACGCGCGACGCGCCGCCCCCGCCGCGCGCCCTGCCGGACGAACTCGCGCGGCGCTTTCCGCCGGCCGTGCACGACATGCTCGCGCTCGGCCATGCGCGCGTGCTCGACTACCAGGACGCCGCCTACGCCGCGCTCTACGCCGAGCGGCTGGGCCGGGTGCTCGATGCCGAACGCGCGGCCGACCCGGCCGGCGCGCAGGGCTTTGCCACCACCCGCGAAGCCGCGCGCTGGCTCGCGCTGTGGATGGCCTTCGACGACATCGTGCGCGTGGCCGCGCTCAAGGGCCGCGCGAGCCGTGCGCAACGCGTGCGGCATGAAGTGCGCGCGGCCGAGGAAGACATCGTGAAGGTCTACGACCATTTCAAGCCCGGCGCGGCCGAATTCGCCGCGCTGCTGCCGCCGGGCCTGGCGCGCCGCATCACGGCATGGGACCGCGGCCGGCAGGCCCGCGGCCTCGCGCCCTGGGCGCTGCCGTTGAAGGTGGGCAGCCATTCGGTGGCCGGCATGGCGTCGCTGCGCCTCTTGTCATCGCTGAAGTGGCTGCGCCGCCGCGGCCAGCGCTTTGCCGAGGAACAGGCGCTGATCGAACGCTGGCTCGCGGCGGTGGAGGCCGGCACGCGCGAAGCCTGGGTGCTGGGCCACGAGCTTGCGCTGTGCGGCCGGCTCATCAAGGGCTATGGCAGCACCAACGAGCGCGGCAAGGAAAACCTGCTGCACCTGGCCGGCCATCTGGCGGCGCAGCCCGGCGTGGCGCCGGCCGAGCGCGCGCAATCGGTGGCGGCGGCGCGCAACGCCGCGCTGGCCGACGATGCCGGCCGCGCGCTCGATGCCGCGCTGGTGGCGCACGGCGCGCCCGCCCGCCCGGTCAAGGCCCAGCCGATCCGCTGGATGAAGCGCAAGCCCGCGGGCAGCGCCTGAGGCCGAGGCACCCACGATGCCGCTGCTCAATGTCGAAGAACACCGGCGCCGTGCGCGCCGGATGTTGCCGCGCCTCGTGTTCGACTATGTCGACGGCGGTGCCGAGGACGAACGCTGCCTGCAGCGCAACCGCGATGCGCTCGAACAGCTGCCGCTGATTCCCGAATGCCTGCGCGACACCAGCACGGTGGACATCGGCATCGAACTGTTCGGCCGCCGCTGGCGCGCGCCTTTCGCGGTCGCGCCCATCGGCCTGGCCGGCCTGGTGCGCCCCGGCGCCGACGCCCTGCTGGCCCGTGCGGCCCAGGGCGCGGGCGTGCCCTTCGTTCTCTCGACCGCATCGAACACGCGCATCGAGGACGTGCGCGCGGCCGCGCCCGACGCCGCGCTGTGGATGCAGCTGTACGTGATGGGCGAACGCGCCATTGCCGAGCGCATCGTGCGGCGCGCACGCGCGGCCGGCTTCGAGGCGCTGGTGCTCACGGTCGACGTGCCGGTCAGCGGGCTGCGCGAGCGCGACCTGCGGCACGGCTTCCGGTTGCCGATGCGCCTCACGCCCGCCACCGTGCTCGACATGGCGCGCCATCCGGCGTGGCTGATGCGGCTCGCACGCAGCGGCATGCCGCAGTTCGCGAACCTGCTGCCGGACGACGACGGCGCGCCCGTGTCCGCGCAGGCGCAGGCCGCGCTGCTCTCGCGCACCATGGACCGCCGGCTCACCTGGGAAAGCCTCGCCTGGCTGCGCAAGCTGTGGGACGGCCCGCTGCTGGTCAAGGGCCTGCTCGGCGCCGAGGACGCGCGGCGCGCCGTGCGCCACGGCGCGGACGGCATCGTGGTGTCGAACCACGGCGGCCGCCAGCTCGATGCGGCGCCCGCGAGCATCGCCGTGCTGCCCGCCATGGTGGATGCCGCCGGCGGGCGCATTCCGGTGCTCATGGACGGCGGCATCCGGCGCGGCAGCGACGTGGTGAAGGCGCTGGCACTGGGCGCGCGCGGCGTGCTGGCCGGACGTGCGCCGCTCTACGGCCTGGCCTGCGGCGGCGAGCAAGGCGCGTTGTCGGTGCTGCAGCTGCTGGCACAGGAAACCGAACGCACCATGACGCTGCTCGGCGCCACGCACGCGGCCGAGCTCGGGCCGCGCCACGTCGGCCGGCCCGAGCCGCCGCCCAAGGACACCCTGCAAGGGAAACCCGCCATTTACGCGGCGCGCGCCGCTGCCTAGATTGCACGGATTAGTTCAGAAACATAACGAAGGAGACCATGAAAACCCACCGCCACCCCCATCATCCGAAGCGCCCCGCTGCGCCGGCCCTGATCGCCATCTGCGCCGCCCTTGCACTCGGCACGCCCGCCGTGCAGGCGCAGGACAAGGCCGTGCAGATCAAGCTCTCGAGCTGGGTGCCCGCGCAGCATCCGCTCAACCCCGCGCTGCAGGCCTGGGCCGACGACATCAAGAAGGCGTCGAACGGCAGCATCACCGCGATCCTGTTTCCATCGGAGCAGCTCGGCAAGGCCTTCGACCACTACGACATGGCGCGCGACGGCATCGCCGACTTCGCCTACGTGAACCCCGGCTACCAGCCCGGCCGCTTTCCGGTGATGGCGGGTGCGTCGCTGCCCTTCCTGTTCGCCAACGGCAAGGAGGGCTCGGCCGCCATCGACGCCTGGTACCGCAACTACGCGGCCAAGGAAATGAAGGACGTGAAGTACTGCTTCGCGTTCGTGCACGACCCCGGCACCTTCCACTCGCGCAAGAAGATCACGCTGCCCACCGACATCAAGGGCATGAAGGTGCGGCCCGCCACCAGCACCGTGGGCCAGCTGATCACCTCGCTGGGCGGCACCAACGTGCAGGCCTCGGCGCCCGAGTCGCGCGACATGCTGGAGCGCGGCGTGGCCGATGCCATCACCTTCCCCTGGGGATCGATCGGCCTGTTCGGCATCGACAAGGTGGTCAAGTACCACATGGACGCGCCGCTCTACGTCACGCCCTTCGTCTGGGTGATGAACAAGGGCAAGTACGACGCCATGTCCGCCGGCCAGAAGAAGGTGATCGACGAGCACTGCACCAGCGAGTGGGCCCAGAAGGTGGCCGGGCCGTGGGCCGACTTCGAGTTCGGCGGGCGCGCGAAGATCGCCGCGCAGCCGGGCCACGAGGTCTACAAGCTCACGCCGGAGCAGCTCGATGCCTGGCGCAAGGCCGCAGCGCCTTCCGAGGCGCAGTGGGCCGACACCGTGAAGAAGGCGGGCGAAGACCCGAAGGCCGTGATGGATGCGCTCAAGGCCAGCCTCGCCAAGTACAAGTCGGCACTGTGATTCAGTATCTGTATTGCCCGGGGGCCGCCGCGCACGGCCGCCCGAAGCGGCCGGCCCGCCCCCCGGTAGGGGGGGAGGAGAAGCGACACGAAGTGCGCGGAGCCTGGGGGGCGAGCCAATGACTCGCTACATGGACCGCGCGATCAACACGATCGAATGGCTTGCCGCCATCTTCGTGGGGATCGTCGCGCTCAACATCTTCGTGGCCGTGGTGCTGCGCAAGTTCTTCGACACCTCGATCCCCGACGCCTACGACTTCGGCCGCATGCTGCTGGGCATCCTGATCTTCTGGGGCATTGCGGCCACCAGCTACCGCGGCGGCCACATCACGGTCGACCTCGTGTGGACGGCCGCGGGTCCGCGCATGAAGCGCGTGATCGACGTGTTCGCCACGCTGGTGCTGCTGTTCGTGGTGGCGGTGCAGACGGCCATGCTGTTCGACAAGGTGCGCGGCACCTACGTGGACAACGTGCTGACCTACGACATGAATATTCCGACCTGGCCGTTCTATGCCGTGGCCTGGGCCGGCGACGTCTGTGCGGTGCTGCTGATCGCCATCCGCACCTATCGGCTGATCTTCCATCCCGAGCAGCTGGAAGAAGTCCACGCTGAACAGAAAGCCGATGAATGAGCCCCGATGCAGTTGCGATTCTTGGCTTCGTGGTCCTCTTCGCGCTGATGCTCTTGCGGGTGCCGGTGGGCATGGCGATGGGCCTCGTGGGCGTGGCGGGCTACAGCTACCTCGTGGGCCCCGGGCCCGCGCTCAAGCTGGTCGGCCAGACCTCCATGCGCACCGTGACCGACTACACCTTCGGCGTGATCCCGATGTTCATGCTGATGGGCGCGCTGGTGTCGGTGTCGGGCGTGAGCCGCGAACTCTTCAAGGCCGCCAACTCGATGATCGGCCACATGCGCGGCGGGCTCGGCGTGGCCACGGTGGTGGCCTGCGGCGGCTTCGCGGCGATCTGCGGCTCCTCGGTGGCCACGGCCGCCACCTTCTCGGCGGTGGCCTATCCGGAGATGCGGCGCTTCAACTACCCGCAGTCGTTCTCCACCGGCGTGATCGCCGCGGGCGGCACGCTGGGCGCCATCCTTCCGCCTTCGACGGTGCTCGCGGTCTACGCCATCCTCACGCAGCAGGACATCGGCAAGCTCTTCATGGCGGGCATCGTGCCTGGCATCCTGGCCATGGCGATGTACGTGCTGACCATCGCGATCATCGTGAAGGCGCGGCCCGGCTGGCTGCCCGGCGGCGAGGTCAAGCCGTGGTCGGAACGCCTCAATGACCTGAAGAACGTGTGGGCGCCGCTGGTGCTGTTCGTGTTCGTGATCGGCGGGCTCTACGGCGGCTTCTTCACGCCCACCGAGGCCGGCGGCGTCGGCGCGAGCGGCGCCTTCATCCTCGGGCTGCTGCGACGCAAGCTCGACGGCCCGAAGATCCGCGAGGCGCTGCTGTCGGCCACGCGCACGGCGGCGGCGGTGTTCACGGTGCTGATCGGCGCGCTGCTCTTTGGCTACTTCCTCACCATCACGCAGAGCCCGCAGAAGCTCACGGAATTCCTCACCGGCCTGGGCATCGGCCGCTACGGCGTGCTTGCGCTCATCATGCTGATGTACCTGGTGCTCGGCTGCCTGATGGACGCCATGGCCATGATCATCCTCACGGTGCCGATCATCTTTCCGGTGATCGTGCACCTGGGCTTCGATCCGATCTGGTTCGGCGTGATCATCGTGATGACGGTGGAACTGGGGCTGATCCATCCGCCGGTGGGGATGAACGTGTTCGTGATCAAGAGCGTGGTGAAGGACGTGAGCTTCACCACCATCTTCAAGGGCGTGCTGCCGTTCATCGTGACGGACATCGTGCGCCTGGTGATCCTGATCGCGTTTCCCATCATCGCCCTGTGGCTGCCGACGAGAATGAACTGATGAGCAAGGCCAAGGAAATCATCTACACCGCACGCGTCGAGTTCGGCGACTGCGATCCCGCCGGCATCGTCTGGTTCCCCAACTTCTTCCGCTGGATCGATGCGGCGTCGCGTCACTTTTTTGCCGAATGCGGCGTGCCGCGCTGGGAAGAAACGGCCGAGACGCTGGGCGTGATCGGCACGCCGCTGGTCGACACGCACACGCGCTTCGTCAAGGCCGCGAGCTACGGCGACACGCTGCAGATCGCGGTGCGCGTCACCGAGTGGCGCGACAAGAGCTTCGTGCAGGCCTACCGCGTGCTGCGCGGCGACGAGCTGATCCTCGAATGCGAGGAGGTGCGCATCTTCGCGGCCAGGCGCGAAGGCGGCGGCATCCGCGCGGTGCCGATTCCGCCGTCCATCCGGGCGCTCTGCGACGAGGCCGCGTCTTAGAATGGCCCGATGAACTGGCGCACTCTTCTTCCGCTCGCTTTGCTCGTCACCGGCTGCTCGACGCTCCCCAACGAGGTGGTGCCCGTGCGCGAAGGCGTGCTGCGCGCACCCACGTACACGCAGGCCGCCGACCATTGCAGCGCCAAGGGCCAGACGCCGCGCTGGCTCGGCAAGGCGCCCGCGGAGGCCGGCGTGCTGTTCCAGTGCTACTGAGCCAGTTCGGCCGCGGCCCGGCAACGACCCGGCTGCGCCGCGGGACATAGCCAAAAAGGTTGACGCTCGTTGTGGTGCGGTGCAACAATCCCGCATCTTTATTTCGGAGCCCCGTGCGTGGACAGTGCCAGTTGGATCAGTGACAAGACGCGTGCCTCGGCAGGCGTGACACATCCGGCCCTCTAGCGCAGGCTCTTTTGCGCTGCGGCCGCCGTGCACGCAGCCTGACCCGTTCGCCATCCGAGGCGGGCGGCTCCCTCTTCCGAATCCCGCCGTTCTTCGTCACTGACTTTTTCAGTCAGCTTGCGTGTGTCCGTGCACGAGGCCCTTCATTGCGAAGGAGCCTTGCCATGCGCCAATTCCAGTCTCGTCAGCAACAGCTAAAGCAGCCGGTGCAGGAAACCGCTCGCCCGTCTGCGTCTGCGCCTGCGCGCGCGGTCACGGCGCAGGACATCGACAACGAAATGCTGGATCGCGCCGCCGCGCTCTGGACCACGCGGCGCATCCGCAGCTTCTTCCTGCTGCTCGAGCGGCCGCCCCGCGCCGGGCAGCGCTGACGCGCCGCACCGCCACCTCCCGCCGCACGACACGCAAGAAACAAGGAGGCCCGATGGACCCCGCTTCTCATGGGCGCCCCTGCGCGCCACCCCTCTCCCGCCCGACCGGCCACACCGAAATGCAGCGCGCCGCGCCGCAAGGGGATTCCCACGCCTGATTGACGCGGGAGGTTCTTCCCTTCGCGGCCGGCGCCGTGAAGGAATAAAAAATGAAGAACGTCCTGAAGTCCCTTTTCGAGAGCTTCCTGCGCAGCCGCCGCATGCTGCATCACTTCGAGCGCTGGCAGGCACTGCTGGGCCCGAAGCCCGCGGGCACCGCCTCGGCGGCCATGCCGTCCGGCATCGCCCAGGCACTGTCCGCCGCATCGCGCGCCGATGCCGCCGCACTGCTCGCAAGCCTCCACAGTTCGCCGCAAGGCATGGCCGAAGACGAGGCCCTGGCGCTGCGCAGGCAGTTCGGCGGCAACGAGGTGCGCCACGAGCAGCCGCTGCCGTGGTGGACGCACCTGTGGCAGTGCTACCGCAATCCGTTCAACCTGCTGCTGACCGTGCTGGCGCTGGTCTCCTACGTGACCGAGGACATGAAGGCCGCGCTCGTGATCGGCAGCATGGTGGTGCTGTCGACGGTGCTGCGCTTCCTGCAGGAATCGCGCTCCGGCAAGGCCGCCGAGCGGCTCAAGGCGATGGTGAGCAACACCGCCACCGTGCTGCGGCCCACGCCCGGCGCTGCGAGCGCGCTGCGCATCGAAGTGCCGATGCGCGACCTGGTGCCGGGCGACGTGATCGCACTCTCGGCCGGCGACATGATCCCGGCCGACTGCCGGCTGCTCGCGGCCAAGGACCTGTTCATCAGCCAGTCGGCGCTGACCGGCGAAGCGATGCCCGTGGAGAAGTTCTGCATCGACCGCGGCAGCCATGAAGCCGGCGTGCTCGAGCGCGACAACCTGCTCTTCATGGGCACCAGCGTGGTCAGCGGCACCGCCTCCGCGCTCATCGTGCACACGGGCAACCGCACCTTCTTCGGCGCGCTGGCGCAGCGCGTGACCGCCGCCGACCAGGGCACCAGCGCGTTCCAGGCCGGCATCAACCGCGTGAGCTGGGTGCTGATCCGCTTCATGCTGGTGATGGCGCCGCTGGTGCTGGTGATCAACGGCCTGGCCAAGGGCGACTGGTGGGAGGCGGCGCTGTTCGCGCTGTCGATCGCAGTGGGCCTCACGCCCGAGATGCTGCCGATGATCGTGACCGCTGCGCTGGCCAAGGGCGCGGTCGTGATGTCGCGGCAGAAGGTGATCGTGAAGCGGCTCGAAGCGATCCACAACTTCGGCGCCATGGACGTGCTGTGCACCGACAAGACCGGCACGCTGACGCAGGACCGCATCGTGCTGGAGCGCCACACCAACGCCTGGGGCGAGGCCTCGGACCACGTGCTGCAGATGGCCTACCTGAACAGCTTCCATCAGACGGGCCTCAAGAACCTGCTCGACAAGGCGGTGCTGAACCATGCCGAGGTGCGGCTGGAGACGCGGCTGCAGACGGCCTGGCGCAAGATCGACGAGGTGCCCTTCGACTTCGCGCGCCGGCGCATGTCGGTGGTGGTCGAGAACGGTGGGAGCGAGCACCTGCTGGTCTGCAAGGGCGCACTGGAAGAGATCCTCTCGGTCTGCAGCTCGGTCGAACGCGGCGACGAGGTGCTGCCGCTCGACGCCGGCCTGCTCGCACGCATCCACGCCATTGCGTCGGAGCTCAACACCCAGGGCCTGCGCGTGGTGGCCGTGGCCAGCCGCGTGCTGGCCGCCGGGACGCAACGGCAGGCCCAGGTGGCCTATGGCGTGGCCGACGAAACGGCGCTCACGCTGCTGGGTTATGTCGCGTTTCTCGATCCGCCGAAGGAGTCGACCGCGCCCGCGCTGCGCGCGCTGGCCGCGCACGGCGTGGCGGTGAAGGTGCTGACGGGCGACAACGAGCTGGTGGCGCGCAAGGTCTGCGGCGACGTGGGCATCGAGGTCGGCCGGGTCGTGCCGGGCCGCGAGATCGAAGAGTTGGACGACGCCGGCCTGCGCACGCTGGTCGAGCGGCACCAGGTGTTCGCCAAGCTCACGCCTGCTCACAAGGAGCGCATCGTGCGTGCGCTGCATGCGAACGGGCACGTGGTGGGCTTCATGGGCGACGGCATCAACGATGCGCCCGCGCTGCGTGCGGCCGACATCGGCATCTCGGTGGACGGCGCGGTCGACGTGGCCAAGGAATCGGCCGACATCATCCTGCTCGAGAAGAGCCTGATGGTGCTGGAGCAGGGCGTGGTGGAAGGCCGCCGCACCTTTGCCAACATGCTGAAGTACATCAAGCTCACGGCGAGCTCGAATTTCGGCAACGTGTTCTCGGTGCTGGTGGCGAGCGCGTTCCTGCCCTTCCTGCCGATGCTGCCGCTGCATCTGCTGGTGCAGAACCTGCTGTACGACGTGTCGCAGATCGCAATTCCGTTCGACAACGTGGACGCCGAGTTCCTGCGCAAGCCGCAGAGCTGGAACCCGGCCGACCTGGGCCGCTTCATGCTGTTCTTCGGGCCGCTGAGCTCGGTGTTCGACATCCTGACCTACGCCGTGATGTGGTTCGCGTTCTCGGCGAACACGGTGGCGCACCAGGCGCTGTTCCAGTCGGGCTGGTTCATCGAAGGCCTGTTGTCGCAGACGCTGGTCGTGCACCTGATCCGCACGCGCAAGATCCCGTTCCTGCAAAGCCGCGCGGCCTGGCCGCTGCTGGCGATGGGCGCGGCGATTGCGGCGGCGGGCATCTGGCTGCCGATGGGTCGGCTCGCGCACTACTTCAGGCTGCAGGCGCTTCCGCTGGCCTACTTTCCATGGCTCGCAGCGATGCTGGCGGGGTATGCGACGCTCACGCAGGCGGTCAAGGGGTGGTATGCGCGACGGTTTGGGTGGCAGTGATGTTTTGCTTTGTTCTTGGCGCTGTTGTTCAGGGCGCGTGCACAGGCCACCGGGTACTCCCCTCCGCGAATGTCCCCCGCCTTCGGCTCCTCCTTTATTTCGCTGCGGGGAGCACCCGATGCCCTGTGCACCTGGGCACGCTCGTGGTGCACCGCTGATCAACCAGTGCTCTGATCACGCTCCCGTCGATGGGGTGCCTTGCGCAGCGAAATCAAGGGGGAGGCCGCAGGCCGGAGGACATTCGCTTCGCCGCGTACCCCGTCGGCGGGAGCGCGCCCTGAAAAAACAAGGACAAAAAAAACGGCACCGCCGCAAAGCGATGCCGTTTTTTATAAGAACCGGAGCGGACCGAACGGGGCCGCTCAGACGCTCATGATCGAGACAGCCTTGGTGTTCAGGTAAGCCTCGAGCGCCTCCGGGCCACCTTCCGAGCCGTAGCCCGAATCCTTCACGCCGCCGAACGGCATTTCGGGCGAGGGCGCGGCGGGTTGGTTGATCCACAGCATGCCGAGCTCGAGCTTCTGGCTCAGCAGGTGCGCGTTCTTGATCGACCGGGTGAAGGCATAGCCGGCCAGACCGAACGGCAGGCGGTTGGCTTCGGCGATGGCTTCTTCCAGCGTGTCGAAGCCGCGGATCGCCGCGATCGGGCCGAAGGGCTCGTTGTTGAACACGTCGGCATCGAGCGGCACGTCGGTCAGCACAGTGGGCGCGAAGAAGTTGCCGGTGTCGCCGACGCGTTCGCCGCCGGCCGCCACGGTGGCGCCCTTCTTGCGCGCATCGTCCAGCACATGGGCCATGGCCGTGAGGCGGCGCGCGTTGGCGAGCGGGCCCAGGGTCGTGCCTTCGGCCAGGCCGTCGCCGAGCTTCAGGCCTTCGGTGTACTTGACCAGCGTGCGGGCGAATTCCTCGCGCAGGCTGTTGTGCACCAGGAAGCGGGTCGGCGAAATGCAGACCTGGCCCGCATTGCGGAACTTGGCGGCACCCGCGGCCTTCACGGCCAGGGCCACGTCGGCGTCCTCGGCCACGATGACCGGCGCGTGGCCGCCCAGCTCCATGGTGACGCGCTTCATGTGCGAGCCGGCCAGCGCGGCCAGCTGTTTGCCGACCGGGGTGGAGCCCGTGAAGGTGACCTTGCGGATGATCGGATGCGAGATCAGGTAGTTCGAGATTTCGGCCGGGTTGCCGAACACCAGGCCCACGGTGCCGGGCGGAATGCCGGCATCGACGAAAGCCTGCAACAGCGCGGCCGGCGAGGCCGGGGTTTCTTCGGGTGCCTTCACCAGGAACGAGCAGCCGGTGGCCAGTGCGGCGCCGAGCTTGCGCACGATCTGGTTGATGGGGAAGTTCCAGGGCGTGAACGCGGCGACCGGGCCCAGCGGCTCCTTGATCACCAATTGCTGCGCAGCCAGGTTGCGCGAGGGCACGATGCGGCCGTAGACGCGGCGGCCTTCGTCGGCGAACCACTCGATGATGTCGGCGGCAGCCAGCGTCTCGCCCTTGGCTTCGGCCAGCGGCTTGCCCTGCTCCTGCGTGAGCAGCTTGGCGATTTCAGGGGCGCGTTCGCGGATCAGGCCGGCGGCGCGGCGCATGACGGCGGCGCGCTCGTTGGCGGGCGTGTTGCGCCACTTTTCGAAGCCGCGCTGGGCGGCGGCCAGGGCGCGGTCGAGATCGGCGATGCTGGCATGCGCCACCTTGCCGATGGCCTTGCCGGTGGCGGGGTTCACGACGTCCAGCGTCTTGCCGCCGGTGGCGTCGACCCATTCGTTGTCGATCAGCAGGCGGGTGTCGGTGTAGGTGGCGGTCATGGCGAACTTTTCCTTCGAGGACTGGATGATGGTGAAAAGGGGAAATCTGGGTGCGCGGCGCGGCACCCGGAAGGTGCGCTTGCGACAACGGCGGCAAATTGCCGCCGGGTGCATAGATTAACCCGAGTTCGCCAAACCCGCCGGCGCCGGGAAACCGGCCCCTTTTGCCATTGCAGCCGCTACAGGATCAGCAGCGCGCGGAAGTCGTTGACGTTGGTGTTGGTCGGGCCGGTCACGAACAGGTCGCCGATCGCGTCGAAGTAGCCGTACGCGTCGTTGCGGTCGAGGTGGTCCGACAGCTTCCTGCCGGCCGCGCTGGCACGCGCCAGCGTGTCGGGCGTGACGAAGGCGCCGGCGTTGTCTTCCACGCCGTCGATGCCGTCGGTGTCGGCCGCCAGCGCCCAGACCTGCGGCTGGCCCATGAGCGCGCCGGCCAGGCCCATGCACAGCTCGCCGGCCCGCCCGCCCCGGCCCTTGGCCTGGCCGGGCTGGCGCGGGCGAATGGTCACCGTGGTCTCGCCGCCCGAAAGAATCACGCAGGGCCGCGCAAACGGCTGGCCGCGGTGCGCCACGGCGCGCGCCAGGGCCGCATGCACCTTGCCGACCTCGCGCGATTCGCCTTCGATCTCGTCGCTGAGGATGTGCGCCTCGATGCCGGCCTCGCGCGCCGCCTTGGCCGCTGCTTCGAGCGACTGCTGGGGCGTGGCGATCAGGTGGACTTCATGACCCGCGAACACCGCATCGCCCGGCTTCGGGGTTTCGAGCTCGCCGCTTTCGAGCTGCGCGCGCACCGGCGCCGGCACTTCGATGCCGTAGCGGTCGAGGATGGCCAGCGCATCGGCGCAGGTGGTGGCATCGGGCACCGTGGGGCCGCTCGCGATGACGGCCGGATCGTCGCCCGGCACGTCGCTGATGGTGAGCGTGACCACGCGCGCCGGCGCGCAGGCCGCCGCCAGACGGCCGCCCTTGATGCGCGAGAGGTGCTTGCGCACGCAGTTCATCTCGCCGATGCCGGCGCCGCTGTCGAGCAGCTGCTTGTTGATGCGCTGCTTGTCCTCGAGCGTGAGGCCTTCGGCCGGCAGCACCAGCAGCGAGGAGCCGCCGCCGGAGATCAGGCACAGCACGAGGTCGTCGGCCGTGAGGCCTTGCGCGAGCGCGAGGATGCGCGCCGCCGCCTGCTGCCCCGCCGCATCGGGCACCGGATGCGCGGCCTCGACGAGCTCGATGCGCTGCGGCACGCCCTCGGGGCGCGGCGGGATGTGGTCGTAGCGCGTGACGACCAGGCCCGACAGCGGCGCATCGGCCGGCCACAGGGCCTCGAGCGCCTGCACCATCGAGCCGCCCGCCTTGCCCGCGCCCAGCACCAGCGTGCGGCCCTTGGGCGGCTTGGGCAGGTGCGCGCCCAGCGTGGACAGCGGCAGCGCGCGGTCCACCGCCACGCGGTAGAGATGTTCGAGGAAGGCGCGCGGGGTTTCGCGCGGATCGGGTGCGGGGCCGAAGGAAGGGTTCGATGCGGTCATGGCTTGCTTTGTCTCCATCGGGCGATTGTGCGGCGAAGGGCGGCCGGCTCTCTTGACCGCGGTCACTGTCCAATCCAGCTAGTTGGTCTTGGCGCCGGCCTGGAACCAGCGGCCGATCAGCGCGCGTTCTTCGTCGGTGATGCCGGTCGCGTTGTTCATCGGCATGATCTTCGTGACCACCACCTGCTGGTAGATGGCCTGCGCATGCGCCGCCACCTGGTCGGGCGAATCGACGCGCACGTTCTTCATCTGCGTGGCCTCGCCGTGGCACATGAAGCAGCGCTGCTCGAGCACCTTCTGCACGTCCTTGAACGCCACGGCGGGCGCTGCTGCCGCAGCCACAGGCGCGGCCGCCGGCTCGGGCTTCATCCAGACGATGGTGAGCCCCAGCACCACGATGCCGATCAGCGCATAGGGCAGCGGGTTGCCCGCGTTGCCGAGCTTGAAGCGGTGCCGCACCACGAAGAACTGGCGAATGGCCGCGCCGCCGAGCATGATCAGCAGCAGCACGATCCAGTTGTACTTGTGCGTGTAGGTGAAGCTGTAGTGGTTGCTCAGCATCGCGAACAGCACCGGCAGCGTGAAGTAGGTGTTGTGCACGCTGCGCTGCTTGCCGCGCTGGCCGTGCACCGGATCGACCGGCCGGCCTTCGCGCAGCGCCTGCACGTTCTTGCGCTGGCCCGGAATGATCCAGAAGAACACGTTGCCGCTCATCGTGGTGGCCATCATCGCGCCCACCAGCAGGAAGGCCGCACGGCCCGCGAACCACTGGCAGGCGAGCCAGGTCGCAAACACGATGAAGAGCGCGATCAGCACACCGACGATGGTGTCGCCGTTCTTGCGGCGGCCGAAGACCTGGCAGATGCCGTCGTAGACCATCCAGAACACCACGAAGAAAGCCAGCGCCACGCCAATGGCGGCGCCGGGCTGCCAGTCCATCTTCGACTTGTCGATCAGGTAGGTGCTGGCGTTCCACAGGTACGACATGGTGAAGAGCGCAAAGCCCGTGAGCCAGGTGCTGTAGCTCTCCCAGTACGACCAGTGCAGGTGGTCCGGCAGCCGCTTGGGCGCCAGCGCGTACTTCTGCATGTTGTAGAAGCCGCCGCCGTGCACGGCCCATTGCTCGCCGCCCACGCCCTTGTCGAGCGACTCGGGGTCTTGCGGCTTCTCGAGGCTGTTGTCCAGCATCACGAAGTAGAAGGAGGCGCCGATCCAGGCGATGGCGGTGATGACGTGGACCCAGCGCAGCAGCAGGTTGGCCCAGTCGAGGTAATAGCTTTCCATGTGTGGTGCTCTCTCTCAACCCCGTCGGCGCGTGGGGGCGCCGCGAAGGGGTTTCTTCAGCCTGCTCACCACTGCGGGCGCTGTAAGCAGAGAAAGTGCCGCGAACGCAGGCTCCATGAAATGGGCCTCGCTCCGCTGCGGCTTGTTGTGGACCGAAAGTGTATACAGTTTTGGCAAGTGGCGGGATGCTTTTTTGAAGGCGTCGCCGCCGGGAAAACCCTGTTCAGCCCAGCGATTGCAACAACTGTGCCGCCACCGCCACCGCGATCACCTCGGGCTCCTTGCCGGTGATGCCGGGCACGCCGATCGGGCAGGTGATGCGCGCCAGTTCCTCGGGCCTGAAGCCGCGCGCCTCGAGCCGGTGGCTGAAGGTGGCCCACTTGGTCTTGCTGCCGATCAGGCCGATGTAGGGCAGGTCGCCATGCGTGCGCAGGCGCTTGAGGCAGGCGATGACGATGTCCAGGTCTTCGGCGTGGCTGAAGCTCATGATGAGCACGCGGCTGCCCGGCGCGAGCCCGGCCACGGCGTCCTGCACGGGCTCGGAATGCTCGGTCTCGATCTGCGCGGGCAGTGCGTCGGGAAACACGCCGTCGCGGCTGTCGATCCAGCGCACCGAAAACGGCAGGCTGGCCAGCAGCCGCGCGAGCGCAGCGCCCACATGGCCGCCGCCGAACAGCGCCACGGGCTGGAGCTGTGCAACCAGTTCACGCTGCAAGACCGGCGCATCGGCCGCCGTGATGCGGCGGTAAGAGAGAAACATCACGCCGCCGCAGCACTGGCCCAGGCTCGGGCCAAGCGGATAGCGCTCGATGCCGTCGATCGTGCGCCGCCCCGCGAGCAGTTCGCGCGCTTCCCGCGTGGCCTGGAATTCGAGCTGGCCGCCGCCGATGGTGCCCGTGAGCCCTTCGGCCCACACCGCCATCCAGGTGCCCGCCTCGCGCGGCGCCGAGCCCTGCGTGGATTCGACGCGCACCAGCACCGCGTGTTCGCGGGCGAGGCGCGCCAGCAGCTGATCGACCAAGCCGTTCATTCTCGATACCTTCGGTTGCGGGGATGCGCGTGACTCACTGTATAAACCCGGCGATGAACCGTCAGCTTACGCCGCGCCGCCTCGCCCTTCTTGCCTCTTCCCTCTGCGCCCTCTGGATCGCCGGATGCGGCACCACCGGCCCCGGCGCCGGTTCTGTGCCCGGCCAGCTGAGCGGGGCCACGGCCGACCGCAGCGCCAGCGGCCCCGCGCCGCGCGCATCGAACGCGACCACCGCGCGCGACTACCGGCGCGATGCCGCGCGCCACATCTACGAGATCAACCGCTCGCGCATCTACGGCGGCCAGCTGCCGCCGCTGCTCTATGCCGTGGGCACGCTGCAGGTGAACCTCGATGCCGGCGGCCGCGTGGTGTCGATGCACTGGATGCGCGCGCCCAAGCATGCGCCCGAGGTCATCGCCGAGATCGAACGCGCCGTGCTGCAGGCCGCGCCCTTCCCCGCCGCCACGCGCCTCGGCCCGGTCACCTGGACCGACACCTGGCTGTGGGACAAGAGCGGGCGCTTCCAGCTCGACACCCTCACCGAAGGGCAGTCCCAGGGGGATTGACACCTCAGGACCCGCGGTAGGTCGAGTAGCTCCACGGGCTCACGAGCAGCGGCACGTGGTAGTGCTGGTCGGTGTGGGCCACGCCGAAGTCCAGCGACACCTTGTTGAGGAAGTTCGGCTCGGGCAGCTTCACGCCGCGCGCCTTGAAGTAGCCCGCCACGTCGAACACCAGCCGGTAGGTGCCGGCCTTGAGCGAGTGGTTGTCGTAGAGCGGCCCGTCGCTGCGGCCGTCCGAATTCAGCGTGAAGCGCTTCACCAGCGTGGCGTCCTCGCCTTGGGTGGTGTACAGCGCCACCTCCATGCCGGCCGCGGGGCCGCCGTGCATCGTGTCCAGTACGTGAGTGCTCAAGCCCATGGGGCGCTCCTTCGAAGGTCGAATCAGGTGCGGGAAATTCCGGTGGACAAAAGTGTATACAGTTACCGGCTTTGGGTCTATCATGAAAAACATGGAGTCCTCCACCACCCGTTCGATCGTCGACGCGCTCACCAAGGCGATCGTCGACCACCGGCTGCAGCCCGGCACCAAGCTGGCCGAGCAGAAGCTGGCCGACCACTTCGGCGTGTCGCGCACGCTGGTGCGCCAGGCGCTGTTCCAGCTGTCGCAGAACAAGCTCATCCGCCTGGAGCCCGCGCGCGGCGCCTTCGTGGCAGCGCCGGCCGTCGACGAAGCCAGGCAGGTGTTCGCGGTGCGCCGCATGCTCGAGGCCGAGATGACGCGCGAGTTCGTGCGCACCGTCACGCCGGCCAAGATCAAGGCGCTGAAGGAGCACGTGGCGCTCGAAAAATCCGCGGTGTCGGGCGAGGACATCTCGGGCCGCACCGAACTGCTCGGCGACTTCCACGTGCGCATGGCCGAGCTCATGGGCAACCAGGTGCTGGCGCAGATCCTCGGCGAGCTGATCTCGCGCTGCGCCCTCATCACGCTCATGTACCAGAGCACCAGCGCGGCCGAGCACTCGAACGACGAGCACGCCGACATCGTGAAGGCGCTGGCCGCGCGCGACGAGGAGCGCGCCGTGCGCCTCATGACCGAACACCTGGAACACGTCGAGGCCAACCTCACCTTCGACCGCAAGGTGCCCACCAACGACATCTCGCTCGCCCTGTCCTGAACGAATGCCCATGACCGTCTACGACACCACCCTGCCCTACCCGCGCGACCTCGTCGGCTACGGCCGCAATCCGCCCCATGCCCAGTGGCCCGGCGGCGCGCGCATCGCGGTGCAGTTCGTCCTCAACTACGAAGAGGGCGGCGAGAACGCCACGCTGCACGGCGACGCGGGCTCCGAGCAGTTCCTTTCCGAGATGTTCAACCCGGCAAGCTTTCCGGACCGGCACATCAGCATGGAAGGCATCTACGAATACGGCTCGCGCGCCGGCGTCTGGCGCATCCTGCGCGAGTTCGAAAAGCGCGGCCTGCCGCTCACCGTGTTCGGCGTGGGCATGGCGCTCGAACGCTACCCCGAGCTGGCCGCGGCCTTCAAGGAACTCGGCCACGAGATCGCCTGCCACGGCTGGCGCTGGATCCACTACCAGAACCTCGACGAGGCCACCGAGCGCGAGCACATGCGCCTGGGCATGGAAGCGATCGAAAAGCTCACCGGCGAGCGCGCCCTGGGCTGGTACACCGGCCGCGACAGCCCGCGCACGCGCCGCCTCGTGGCCGACTACGGCGGCTTCGAGTACGACAGCGACTACTACGGCGACGACCTGCCCTTCTGGATGAAAGTGCAGAAGACCGACGGCACCGTGGTGCCGCAGCTCATCGTGCCCTACACGCTCGACTGCAACGACATGCGCTTTGCGCTGCCGCAGGGCTACTCGCACGCCGACCCGTTCTTCCAGTACATGAAGGACAGCTTCGACGCGCTCTATGCCGAAGGCGATCCGCAGGGCGACAACAGCCCCAAGATGATGAGCATCGGCATGCACTGCCGCCTGCTCGGGCGGCCCGGCCGCATCACCGCGCTGCAGCGCTTTCTCGATCACATCGGCCAGCACGAGGACGTGTGGGTCTGCCGGCGCGTGGACATCGCGCGCCACTGGAAGCAGGCCCATCCTTACGAAGCGGCCGCCACCGGAGACCCGTCATGAGCCTGACCCTCGACCAACTGAATGCCGCCGCGCCGGGCGATGCCGTGGCGCTGCTCGACGGCACCTACGAACATTCGCCGTGGATCGCCGAGCGCGCGCTCGCGGCGCGCCCGTTCCGCTCGCTCGCGCACCTGAAGCATGCGCTCGTGCAGGCGGTGGCCGCGGCCTCGACCGACGAAAAGCTGGGCCTGATCCGCGCCCACCCCGAGCTCGCGGGCAAGGCCATGGTCAGCAAGACGCTCACGGCCGAATCGACCCATGAGCAAGGCAAGGCCGGCCTCACCGACTGCACGCCCGAAGAGTTCGCGAAGATCCAGCAGCTCAATGCCGACTACAACGCGAAGTTCGGCTTCCCGTTCATCCTGGCGGTGCGCGGGCCGCGCGGCACCGGGCTTTCCAAGCGCGAGATCATCGACACCTTCGAGCGCCGGCTGCACCATCACCCGGACTTCGAGCTGGGCGAGGCGCTGCGCAACATCCACCGCATCGCCGAGATCCGGCTCAATGACAAGTTCGGCGCCGACGTCTCGCTCGGCAACGACGTCTGGGATTGGCACGAAGCGCTCTCGGCGCACACCGACCCGGGCTACGCCGAGAAAGGCCAGCTCACCGTCACCTACCTGACCGATGCGCACCGCGCCTGCGCTGCACAAATTTCCGGCCTGATGCGCGACTGCGGCTTCGACTCGGTGCACATCGATGCCGTCGGCAACGTGGTCGGCCGCTACGAAGGCGCCACGCCCGGTGCCAAGGCGCTGCTCACCGGCTCGCACTACGACACCGTGCGCAACGGCGGCAAGTACGACGGCCGCCTGGGCATCTTCGTGGCCGTAGCCTGCGTGCGCGAACTCAAGCGCCAGGGCCGGCGCCTGCCGTTCGCGTTCGAGGTGGTGGGCTTTGCCGAGGAAGAAGGCCAGCGCTACAAGGCCACCTTCCTGGGCTCGGGCGCGCTCATCGGCCACTTCGACCCGCGCTGGCTCGACCAGAAGGATGCCGACGGCATCACGATGCGCGAGGCCATGCGGCACGCGGGCCTGAAGGAAGAAGACATTCCGAAGATCCAGCGCGACCCGGCGCGCTACCTCGGCTTCGTCGAGGTGCACATCGAGCAGGGGCCGGTGCTCACCGAGCTCGACATCCCCCTGGGCATCGTCACCTCCATCAACGGCGGCGTGCGCTACGTGGGCGAGATGATCGGCATGGCCAGCCATGCCGGCACCACGCCGATGGGCCGGCGCCGCGATGCCGCCGCCGCAGTGGCCGAACTGATCCTCTTCGCCGAGCAGCGCGCGGCAAAGGACGGCGATTCCGTCGCCACCGTGGGCATGCTCGAAGTGCCGAGCGGCTCGATCAACGTGGTGCCCGGACGCTGCAAGTTCAGCCTCGACATCCGCGCGCCCAACGATCCGCAGCGCGACGCCGTGGTGCGCGACGTGCTGGCCGCGCTGCAGGAGATTGCCGACCGCCGCGGCGTGCGCTTCGTCATCGAGGAAGCCATGCGCGCGGCCGCCGCACCCAGCGCGCCCGCATGGCAGCAACGCTGGGAAAAGGCGGTCGAATCGCTCGGCGTG
Source organism: Variovorax paradoxus NBRC 15149 (assembly GCF_001591365.1). Taxonomy (GTDB): domain Bacteria; phylum Pseudomonadota; class Gammaproteobacteria; order Burkholderiales; family Burkholderiaceae_C; genus Variovorax; species Variovorax paradoxus. The sequence goes on along the minus strand of NZ_BCUT01000005.1, from coordinate 689,668 downwards.
CCGCTCTTTCGCATGCCCAGCGGCGCCGGCCACGACGCGATGAAGCTGCACGAGGTGATGCCGCAGGCCATGCTCTTTGTGCGCGGCATCAACTCGGGCATCAGCCACAACCCGCTCGAATCGAGCACCAACGACGACATTCAATTGGCCGTGCAGGCCTTCCAGCACCTGCTGGACAGCCTCGCCGCCGAACAAGCCCACTGAAAAGAAAAACCATGACCGACTACGCCAAGCTCGACGCCTGGATCGACGCCCACTTCGACGAGGAAGTGCGGTTCCTGCAGCAACTGGTGCAGGTGCCCACCGACACGCCGCCCGGCAACAACGCGCCGCACGCCGAGCGCACGGCAGAGCTGCTGAAGGACTTCGGCCTGGACGCCGAGAAGCACGCCGTACCCGCGCAGGAAGTGAAGGACTACGGCCTCGAGTCGATCACCAACCTGATCGTGCGCCGCAAGTACGGCAAGGACGGCGACGGTGGCCGCACGGTGGCCCTGAACGCCCACGGCGACGTGGTGCCCCCCGGCGAAGGCTGGACGCACGACCCCTACGCCGGCGAGATTGCCGATGGCAGCCTCTACGGCCGCGCCGCCGCCGTGAGCAAGAGCGACTTCGCGAGCTTCACCTTCGCGCTGCGCGCGCTCGAAGCCGTGGCCAAGCCCGCCAAGGGCAGCGTCGAGCTGCACTTCACCTACGACGAGGAATTCGGCGGCATCCTCGGCCCGGGCTGGCTGCTCAGGCAAGGCCTGACCAGGCCCGACCTGATGATCGCGGCCGGCTTCAGCTACGAAGTGGTCACCGCGCACAACGGTTGCCTGCAGATGGAAGTGACGGTGCACGGCAAGATGGCCCACGCCGCCATTCCCACCAGCGGCATCGATGCGCTGCAGGGCGCGGTGAAGATCCTCAACGCGCTCTATGCGCAGAACACGCTCTACCAGCAGGTGACCTCGAAGGTCGAGGGCATCACGCACCCCTACCTCAACGTGGGCCGCGTCGAAGGCGGCACCAACACCAACGTGGTGCCCGGCAAGGTGGTGTTCAAGCTCGACCGCCGCATGATCCCCGAGGAGAACCCGGTCGAGGTCGAGGCCACGATCCGCAAGGTGATCGCGGATGCCGCGGCCGAAAGCACCGGCATCACCGTCGAGATCAAGCGCCTGCTGCTCGCCAATTCGATGAAGCCGCTGGCCGGCAACAAGCCGCTGGTCGATGCGATCCAGAAGCACGGCCAGCAAGTGTTCGGCGAGCCGATCAAGGCCATGGGCACGCCGCTGTACACCGACGTGCGCCTCTACGGCGAAGCCGGCATTCCGGGCGTGATCTACGGCGCCGGCCCGCGCACCGTGCTCGAATCGCACGCCAAGCGCAGCGACGAGCGCGTGGTGCTCGAAGACCTGCGCCGCGCCACCAAGGTGATCGCGCGCACGCTGAGCGACCTGCTGGCCTGATCCGAAGCGGCAGGCGGCGCCCGCGTTGCGGGCGTCCGACGCCGCGCATCAGTCGCCGCCTACATCGGTCCGCGCGCCGGCGCGCAGCATCGGCTGCATGACCGAACGCAGTTCCACGCCCACCCTCACGGCCGATGCCCATGCCGTCGCGCATCGCTTCGCCGACGTCGACGGGATGCAGGTCTTCTACCGCGAAGCCGGCCCGCGCGACGCGCCGGTGCTGCTGCTGCCGCACGGCTACCCGTGCTCGTCGTTCCAGTACCGCCGGCTCATGCCCATGCTGGCGGACCGGTGGCGCCTGCTGGCACCGGACTACCCGGGCTTCGGCCTCAGCGACACGCCGCCCGCCGAGGCCTTCGGCTTCGACTTCGATGCCTATGCGGGCTTTCTCGAGGCCTTCTGCCGCAAGCTGGGGCTCGATCGCTATGCGCTCTACCTGCACGACTACGGTTCGCAGATCGGCCTGCGGCTGGCCATCCGCCATCCGGAGCGCGTGGCCGCGGTGATCATCCAGAACGGCGACATCTACGAAGACACGCTCGGCCCCAAGTACCGCGCCATCCAGGCCTTCTGGCGCGATCCGTCGGCCAGCAACCGCGCGGTGCTCGAGAAGGCGGTGAACGAAGAGGGCTTTCGCGCCGAGTTCGTCGGCGAGGTTCCCGAGGCCCAGGCCGCGCAGATTCCGCCCGAGCTGTGGAAGCTCCACTGGCCATTGATGAACACGCCGCAGCGCCGGGAACTCGCACGCCAGCTGATGGAGGGCCTGAAAGAAAACCTTGAGTGGTTTCCGCGCTACCAAGCCTTTCTGCGCGAGCACCAGCCGCCCGCGCTCATCGTCTGGGGGCCGAACGACGGCTACATGCCCGAGGCCTCCGCGCGCGCCTACCTGCGCGACCTGCCGAAAGCCGAGCTGGTGCTGACCGACGGCGGCCACTGGCTGCTCGAGACGCACCTCGCGCAGGTGGTGCCGGTCATCCGGCGCTTCCTGTCCGCGGCCCACTCGCGCTGAGCGCAATCTCCCGCGTCACGCGCAGGAACTTCTCCATGTCGGCCGCCGAGTGGCAGTGCAGCGGCGAAACCCGCACGGTACCTTCGAGGCCGAAGGAGTCGAGCATGCGCTTCGAATAGATGCTGCTCGCCACGCGCTCATAGACCGTCACGCCGCGCAGGCCGTACTCGACCACGGCCTGCGTGCAGTCGAGGCGCTCGAAGCCGATGCCGATGATCAGGTCGCGCTTCGTGAGGTCCGGATGGTCGAGGAAGACCTTCACGCCCTCGATGCTGCGCAGGCCGGGGGCGCCGCCGCTTCCGTCCAGCAGCGCCGACAGCAGGGCCCGCTCGTGCAGCTCGATGTGCGTGATGCCGGCTTCAAACAGCGCGCGGCGCCCGGTGGCCTGCGTGAAATGGCCACCGAGCCAGCACACGTAGTCGACGATTTCGGTGAGCACGGCAAACTGCCACGGGGCCGAGCTGCCCAGGTCCCAGAAGTCGGGCTTCTTGCCCGCGAGCTTGTGGTGCGGCAGCTGCGCCGCGCGCTCCGACACCCACGACAGGCCCGAGCCGCGGCAGCCGAAGAACTTGTAGGGCGCCATGTTGATCCCGTCCACCGGCGTCTTCTGCAGGTCGATCAGGCCGTGCGGTGCGTGCTGCACGGCATCCACCACGATGTAGAGATCGGGCTTGATCTCGCGCGCGCGCCGCACGATCTGCTCCAGGTCGAGCTTGGCGCCCGAGATGTTCGAGGCATGGATCACGTTGAGCAGGCAGGTGTCCTTGTCCACCAGCCGCACGATCTCGTCGGCATCGACGCCGCCGGTCTCGCGGTTGCTTTTCGCCACCCGCAGCTCGCGGCCGGCCTTCTGGGCATAGAGGCTCATCGCGTCGAACGACGAGGGATGCTCGAGCACGGTGGTGACCATGTTGGTGCCCGGCACGTTCTCGGCCACCGCGCGCACCATGTCGAACATCGCGCCCGATGCCGTCAGCGACGCATAGACGCTGCCGCCCTGCGCGTTGAGGATGGTGCGCACGTCGTCGCTGCCCCGGGCCTGGATCTGCTGCAGCTCCACGGCGGTGGCATGGATGCGCTCGGCGTTGTCGGGAATGGCGTCGACCTGCGCGAAGCGCTCGGCCGCCGCCTTCAGCCGGAACGAGCCGCCCGCGTTGTCGAAGTAGAGGCGCTCGCGCCCGTGGTGGTCGTGGTCGACGTTGAGAAAGCGCTGCTTCACCTCGCGCATCAGCGCATCGGAAAACGCCAGCCCGTTGGCGTGCTGTGTGTTGGCCGGCATGCTCAAACGCCCTTGTTGTTCGGGTTCCTGTAGGCCTCGCGCACCGCGTCGGACATCGGGAAGTTGAGGTTCACGTTGCGCGGCGGAATGGGCGACATGAACCACTTCGCGTAGAGCTTGTCGATGGCGCCGGACTTCATCATCTCGGTCACCGCCTGGTCGACGATCGTCTTGAACTCGGGGTCGTCCTTGCGCATCATGATGCCGTAGGGTTCTTGGCGCAGCACGTCCTTCAGCAGCTTGTAGTCGGCGGCATTGGGCTGGTTGGCGATGAGGCCGGCCAGCTGCACGTCGTCCAGCACATAGGCCGCGGCGCGGTCGCTCGCAAGCAGCAGGAAGGCATCGGCCGTGTCCTTGCCCGCGATTTCCTGCACCTCGATGTTCTCGGTCTTGCGGAAGCCGCGCAGCAGCTGCATCGAGGTGCTGCCCGCCACGGTGGCCACGGTCTTGCCCTGCAGGTCGGCGATCGAGTTGATGCCCGAGTTCTTCTTCACCGCGGCCGTGATGTTGGTGACGAAATGGCTCGGCGCAAAGTCGACCTGCTGCTGGCGCTGCACGGTGTTGGTGGTGGTCGCGCAGTCGAGGTCGACCGTGCCGTTCTGCACCAGCGGAATGCGGTTGGTCGAATTGAGAAGCGTGTAGCGCACCTCGATCTTCGAAAGGCCGAGCTTGGCCTTGATGGCATCGACCACCTTCAGGCAGATCTCGTTGGTGAAGCCGATGGGCGCGCTCTCGGCGCCGGTCTTGTAGGAGAACGGGATCTGCGTGTCGCGGCTGCCGATCTGCACCGTGCCCGTTTCCTTGATCTTGCGCAGCGTGGGGCTCTCCTGCGCGGCCGCGGCACCGCAGAGCAGCGCAATGCCGGCGCCGAAAGCGAGGGACAGTTTGAAGTTCATGGAATGTTCCTTTGAAGATGAGGCCGGAAGTACGCGGGACTGCACGGGGCGAATCTTCGGCTCCGCCTCAAATTTCCAAAAGCGATTTTTTGTGATGGAATAAGATGAATAAAAGCATTCAATTCAAGGCGCGTGCACCGTCATGACCTTCAAGCAGCTCGAGGCCCTGTACTGGATCGCCAAGCTCGGCGGCTTCGCGCAGGCGGCCAACCAGCTGCATACCTCGCAGTCCGCCGTGTCCAAGCGGGTGCATGAACTCGAGCTGCTGTTCGACACCGAACTGTTCGACCGCAGCCAGCGCACCGCGCGGCTCACCGAAAAGGGCGAGGAGATGTTCGTGCTCGCGTCCCGGCTGCTCGAGCAGCGCGATGCCGCGGTCGAGCAGTTCAGCAAGCCCGGCGTGGTGCAGCGGCGGCTGCGCATCGGCGTGACCGAGCTCACGGCCATGACCTGGCTGCCCCGGCTGGTCGGCGTGATCCAGCGACACTACCCCAAGGTCGTCCTCGAGCCCGACGTGGACGACAGCCTGCAGCTGCGCGACAAGCTGCTGGCCGACGAGCTCGACCTGGTGATCGTGCCCGACACCTTTGCCGATTCGCGCATGCAGAGCAAGGCCATCGGCAAGGTGCAGAGCGCCTGGATGTGCAAGCCCGGCGTGGTGGCCGCCACCGGCACCGTGCGGCTGCACGAGCTCGCGCGCCACCGCATGCTGGTGCAGGGCAAGAACTCGGGCACGGGGCGCGCCTACGACGCCTGGATGAAGGACCAGGGCGTGCAGCCCGCCGACACCATCGTGGTGAGCAACCTGGTGGCGCTGACCGGGCTCACGGTGTCGGGCCTCGGCGTGAGCTATCTTCCGCGCCGCTGCCTGGACCCGCTGGTTTCGGCCGGCATGCTCGCGGTGATCGACGTGCAGCCCGCGCTGCCGGTGGTGCGCTACGTGGCCATGCACAAGGGCGAGCACCGCAGCGCGCTGACCTCCTCCATCGTGATGCTGGCGCAGGAATGCTGCGATTTCACGCGCATGTTCCAGGCGCAGCAGGACGAAGAGCCTGCAGAATGAGCGGCATGAAAACCCGCAAGCAGACCTCGTCCACGCCCTTCATCCGTGTCGGCCCCAGCGGCGTGCACGGGCTCGGCGCCTTCGCGACGCGCGACCTGCCCGCCCAGGCCTTCCTCGGCCTCTACGAAGGCCGGCGCTACACGCAGCAGGAGATCGCCGCCAGGACGTGGAACGACCAGCTCACCTACCTGTTCACGCTCTCCAACCAGGAAACGATCGACGGCGCCAAGGGCGGCAACGGCACGCGCCACCTGAACCACGCCTGCGACCCCAACTGCGAAGCGGTCGAGGAGTACGACGAGGCGGGCGAGTTGATGCTCAAGTTCCAGACCCTGGTTGCCGTGGATGCCGGCGACGAGCTGTTCATCGACTACTCGCTGACCGCGGACGACGGCTCGACCGCCGACAAATACCCCTGCCACTGCGGCTCGCCCCACTGCCGCGGAACGATGCTGTCCCCGGCCGAGGCCGACTGACCGCCCACCGGCTCCGCTCGCCCTCGAAAGGCGCCATGGCCACGGGCCAGGGCGCCTTTTTTCGTTGGCGCTGCCGGCCGCCATCTCAGGGAATCTACGGATATATGATTTGCCGGATGGGCTTGATTGCACACGGTTTTTGTATACAAATAACGCACCCGATCACCGGTGCGGAATCTGCGCTGGAAACGGTCCTCCATCCACCCATTCGCACGAGGAAAGACCATGAGCACAGTCGTCAGCCAGGCTCCCGCGGGGGCAAGCGAAGCCGGCCATGCGCCGCATGCCGAATCCAATGCGCTGATCAAGCCCGGCTACCACCCGCGGCTGACCAACGAAGACCTGGCCCCGCTGCGCAAGCAGACCTGGGGCCAATACAACATCTTTGCGTTCTGGATGTCCGACGTGCACAGCGTGGGCGGCTACATCACGGCCGGCAGCCTGTTTGCGCTGGGCCTGTCGAGCTGGCAGGTGCTGGTGTCGCTGCTGGTGGGCATCGTGATCGTGCAGTTCTTCTGCAACCTGGTGGCCAAGCCGAGCCAGGTGACGGGCGTGCCCTATCCCGTGGTGTGCCGCGCGCCCTTCGGCGTGCTGGGCGCCAACATCCCGGCCATCATCCGCGGGCTGATCGCGGTGGCCTGGTACGGCGTGCAGACCTACCTGGCCTCGGCCGCCTTCATGGTGCTGGCGCTGCACTTGTTCCCGAACCTCGCGCCGTATGCCGACGTGGCGCAGCACGGCTTCGTGGGGCTCTCGGCGCTGGGCTGGGTGGCGTTCATGGTCATGTGGGTGCTGCAGGCCTTCGTGTTCTGGCACGGCATGGAAGCGATCCGCAAGTTCATCGACTGGGCCGGCCCGGCCGTGTACGTGGTGATGGCCGTGCTTTGCGGCTGGCTGGTGTGGAAGGCCGGCTGGAGCAAGATCGACCTGAACCTGGGCGGCATCAAGTTCCAGGGCTGGGACGCGCTGCCGGTGATGCTCTCGGCCATTGCGCTGGTGGTGAGCTACTTCAGCGGCCCGATGCTCAACTTCGGCGACTTCTCGCGCTACGGCAAGAGCTTCGACGCGGTGAAGAAGGGCAACTTCTGGGGCCTGCCGATCAACTTCGTGTTCTTCTCGCTGCTGACGGTGATCACCACCGCGGCCACGCTGCCGGTGTTCGGCGAACTCATCACCGATCCGGTGCATACCGTGGGCAAGATCGACAGCACCACCGCCGTGGTGCTGGGCGCGCTGACCTTCATGATCGCGACCATCGGCATCAACATCGTCGCCAACTTCGTCTCGCCGGCCTTCGACTTTTCGAACGTGGCGCCGCAGCACATCAGCTGGCGCACGGGCGGCATGATCGCGGCGGTGGGCTCGGTGTTCCTCACGCCGTGGAACCTCTACAACAGCCCCGAGGTCATCCACTACACGCTCGACGTGCTGGGCTCCTTCATCGGCCCGCTGTTCGGCATCCTGATTGCCGACTACTACATCGTGCGCAAGCAGCGCATCGACGTGGACGCGCTCTACACCATGAGCCCCAAGGGCGAATACTGGTACAGCGGCGGCTACAACCCGAAGGCGATCCAGGCGCTGGTCCCCTCCGCGCTGGTGCCGATCCTCTGCGTGATGGTGCCGGTGCTGCGCGGTGGCGCGAACTATGCATGGTTCATCGGCATGGCACTGGGCTTCGTCATCTACGCCCTGCTGAACCGCAGCAACAAGACTTGAAACACTGAAAGAGAAAGAAAGGGCCGCGCCGTGCGCATCAAGATCATCAATCCCAACACCACCTGGAGCATGACCGAGAAGATCGGCGCCTGCGCCCGCGCGGTGGCGAGCGCCGGCACGCAGATCGTCGCGGTCAGCCCGGCCATGGGGCCGGCCTCCATCGAAAGCCACTACGACGAGGCGCTGGCCGTGCCCGGCCTGCTGCAGGAAATTGCGGCCGGCGAGCGCGAAGGCTTCGACGGCTACGTGATCGCCTGCTTCGGCGATCCGGGCCTGAAGGCGGCGCGCGAACTGGCGCGCGGCCCGGTGGTGGGCATCGCCGAAGCCGCGATGCACCTGGCCAGCATGGTGGGCAGCCGCTTCAGCGTGGTGACCACGCTCGGCCGCACGATGGGCCAGGCCTGGCACCTGGCCGAGGTCTACGGCATGGAGCGCTTCTGCGCCCAGGTGCGCGCCTGCGAGCTGCCGGTGCTCGAGCTCGAGGAGCCCGGTTCCCAGGCGCGCGAGCGCATCGTCGACGAATGCCGCCGCGCGCTCGCGGAAGACGGCTCCGACTGCATCGTCCTCGGCTGCGCCGGCATGACCGACCTGTGCGAGCACATCGGCGGCCTGCTCGGCGTGCCGGTGATCGACGGCGTGGCCGCGGCCACCAGGCTGGTCGAATCGCTGGTCGCGCTGAAGCTCTCGACCAGCAAGCGCGGCGAGCTGGCCCACCCGCTGCCCAAGGCCATGAAGGGCGCGCTCGAGAGCTTCACCTTGCGCGGCTGACGGCGCCCGACGCGCGCGGCCGCTATCCGCTGAGCCACAATCTGCGCATGCCCCGCGCCAGCACCAAATCCATCGCATCCCCTGCCACCGCCGCTGTGGCCGAGAACGGCCCAGCCGCCACCGACAAGGGCAGCTCCATCGAAAGCATCGCGCAGGACATCGCCACCGCCATCGTCGAGAAGCGCCTGCCGCCCGGCACCTGGCTGCGCGAGGAGGCGCTGGGCCGCGTCTATTCGGTGAGCCGCACCAAGATCCGCGCGGCCTTGCTGATGCTCTCGAAGGACAAGCTCATCGAGATGATTCCCGACAAGGGCGCGTTCGTCTGCCAGCCCACGGTGCAGGAGGCACGCGAGGTGTTCGCGGTGCGCCGCATCCTCGAAAGCGAGGTGGTGCGCCTGTTCATCGCCAATGCACGGCCGCGCGACTACCAGGTGCTGGAGCAGCACATCAAGTTCGAGCGCACGGCGCTGCGCCAGACCACCACCACGGGCACGGTGCGCGAGAAGGTGCTGGGCGATTTCCACGTGGCGCTGGCCGAGGCCACGGGCAACAAGACGCTGGCCGAGCTGGTGCGCGAACTGGTCGCGCGCAGCTCGCTGATCGCGATGCTCTACCACTCGTCGAACGACCCGCATTGCTCGTCGGACGAGCACTCGGACTTCCTTCGCATCTGCCGCAAGGGCGACGTGGAAGGCGCCGTGCTCTGCATGATCGACCACCTGGAGCGCATCGAGGCCAGCCTGGAACTCGGCACCGAGAAGCCCGACCGCCAGCTCGACCTGGTGAAGGCGCTGCTCGCCTAGAGGGAGCCTGGGGACGATTCAGCGCCCGGCTTTCGGAGCGCGCTTCGTTGGCGCGCGCGCAGGAGTGCCGGCCGGTGCGGCAGCGGCCGTTCCGAGGTCTTCCGCACCTGCGATCAGTCCGCGCAGGAACACCATGATCAGCCGCCCCGAGGGATCCGGGCGCGTGCTGATCCTCTGCAGCGCCAGCCCATGCGACAGGGCCATGAAGGCGGCGGCCAGTTCGTCCGGTGCGGCAGGAGGCGTGCGCCCGAGCTTGCCGAACAATTGGCCGATCACGCCGCCGAGCTCGGACCGGTGCCTGTCCCACACCTTCCGGTATTCCGCAGCGAAGCTTCGGCTGCGGTTGGCATGCAGCTGGAGTTCGATGGAAAGCATGCACCAGTCGGCATCGTGATTGAGCGTGGAAGCCCACGCTTCCAACTCGGCCAGCATCTGCCCGGGCTCCTGCTGCTCGTTGCCCATCACGCTGAAGAGCTGCGTCGCCTCCGCCTCCATGTGCCGCCGCAGCAGCTCCAAGAGGACGTCTTCCTTGCTCGAGAAGTTCGAATAGAAGGCGCCTTGGGAGTAGCCCGCCTTGTCCGCGATGTCGCGGATCGACGCGCCGCCATAGCCGTTCGACACAAACAGCTGCTGCGCGGTTTCGACCAGGCGCTCGCGCGTCTGCGCGCGGCTTTCCTCGCGGGTCAGGCGCTTTCTTGCTGTCGTCGGGCTCATGCCTCAAAAGATATCACATGAACTTTGGATATCGTCCATCCAAGTTTCAGAAATCACTTGATATTTGAAAATGCCGCGGCTACATTCAAAACTCGTTTGATTTTTGAAATTCGATTGATATGGAAAAACCCAAGGCCTTGAGGTCCGCGTTCGTCACCGGCGCGACCGGCCTTCTCGGCAACAACCTGGTGCGCGAACTGGTCGCGCGCGGCGTCTCGGTCAAGGCCCTGGTCCGCTCGAAGGCCAAGGGCCAGCAGCAGTTTGCGGGCGTGAAGGACGTCGAACTGGTGCTGGGCGACATGGCCGACGTGCCCGCCTTCGCCGGCGCGCTGCAAGGCTGCGACGTGGTGTTCCACACCGCCGCGTTCTTCCGGGACAACTTCAAGGGCGGCAGCCACTGGCAAGAGCTCAAGCGCATCAATGTGGACGGCACGCGGCAGCTCATCGAGCAGGCCTACGGTGCGGGCATCCGGCGCTTCGTCCAGACCTCGTCCATCGCGGTGCTCAACGGCGAGCCGGGCGTGCCCATGGACGAGACCTGCCTGCGCGAGCTGGCCGACGCCGGCGACGACTACTACCGCAGCAAGATCATGGCCGACCAGGTCGTGTCGGCCTTTCTGGGCACGCACCCGGACATGCATGCGAGCTTCGTCCTGCCCGGATGGATGTGGGGGCCGGCCGATATCGGCCCCACCTCGTCAGGGCAATTCGTCAATGACGTGGTGCTCGGAAAACTGCCCGGGCTGGTGCCCGGCAGTTTTTCCGTCGTCGACGCCCGCGATGTGGCCAGGGCGCAGATCTCGGCCGCGGAGCACGGGCAGCGCGGCGAACGCTACCTGGCGGCCGGCCGCCACATGACGATGCAGGAACTGGTGCCCCTGGTGGGAAAGATCGCAGGCATCAAGACGCCGACGCGCCACTTGCCCTTTCCGCTCCTGTACCTGCTGGCGGCAGTGCAGGAACTCTACGCGCGGGCCACCGGCAAGCCCATCCTGCTCAGCCTGGCCACCGTGCGGCTGATGCGCAAGGAGGCGGGGCGCAGCCATTTCAATCACACGAAGAGCGAGCAGAAGCTTCAGCTGAAGTTTCGCCCGATCGAGCAGACCGTTGCCGACACGCTCGCCTGGTATCGCGGCAATGGCTGGCTGCCCGGTGTGCCGGCCCGAACCGAATCCTGAACAAGAGAAAAAAAACCGTGACCCACAGATCGATCCTGAACCTCTCCGCGGCCTTCGCAGCCGTTCTTTGCATCGCGGCAGCGCCGCAGGAATCCGCGGCCCAGGGCCTCCCTGCCGCCAGGACCGCGGGCAGCATGGCCGAGTTCTGCAGCAAGGGGCAGGCGGAGTACCCGGGAGGCATCGCCCGCATGCACCCTTCGTTCAAATTCAACATCTGCTGGTGGCTCGAGGATGCCGGCATCGAAGCACGCAGCTTCGACGAAATCGCCGCGGCGCTGCCGGAACACGCCGGGCCGTCGCAGGCAGCCTGGCAAGCAACCTTCGACAAGCCGGCCCAGATGCATCTGGAACGGGCCCGCGCGCTCGAAGAGCGGGGCAACGGCACGGCTGCATCGGCCGAATACAAGAAGGCCGCTTTCTACCTTCGGATGAACCGGCTTCCCAAGCGCGTCCCCATGGCGGACCTGCAGGCGACCGAACGAGCCCATGCGCTCCTGGGAAAGCCGCTGCAGCGGATCGCGTTCAAGAGCGGCGCCAAGGAATTCATCGGCTACTTCCGGGCGCCGCCGGCACGGCCGGGCGGCAACGAGAAGCTGCCGGTGCTGGTCATTCTTGGCGGCCTCGACAACATGAAGACCGAGATGATCCGGCACAGCGACTACTTCATGGGCCGCGGCTTCGCCACCATCATTGTGGAGAACCCGGACACCGGGGAGAACCAGCTCGGCTTCCGTCCGGAGTCCCATGCGATGTTCGACACGGTGGCGGACTACATCAAGACCCGCGGCGACCTGGACGCGAGCCGCGTGGCCGTGTACGGCTGGAGCATGGGAGGCTACCTGGGAACGCTGGGGGGCCTCGGCAACGACTTCTACAAGGCGATCGTCAATGTGGGCGGCCCCAGCGATTCGAGCTTTGGGCAGGCGCATTGCAAGGTGGCTCCTGCATGGATCGTCGCGCCCTACACGATGTTTGCGAACATGAATCCGCAGACCACGCCGCGCGAAGCGATGTGCGACTACTACGAAGCATTCCAGCTCTCGCGCCAGCTGAAGAAGCCGACCACGGTGCAGCTGCGCAAGCCCATTCTCATGGTGAACGGCGCGCGCGAAGACCTCGTCTCCCGGGACGAGCCCGCATCCCTTGCGGCGCTGGGCTTCAACGTGACGCAGCTGGTGTTCGGGGAGGACGGCCACACGGCGGAGTCGAACATGGGCGAGCACTTCGAGTTCACCGCGAACTGGCTCATGCGAAGGCTCAAGATGGAAAACTGATCCGGGTTTTCCTGCATCCGGATTGCTGCATAAATTGTATACAGTTTGGCGTACACAACGAGTGGACGCCGCGGGCACCGCGCCGTCCACGCCCCTTTCCCCTTGCCGCTGCAGGAGAAACGCAATGACGGCCGACACCCTTTCCACAGTCCATCCGGTGGACCAGCGGCTGCCTTCGGGCAAGCTCGCGGCCCTCGGTCTCCAGCATGTGCTGGTGATGTACGCGGGGGCCGTTGCGGTGCCGCTGATCGTCGGCCGCGCGCTCAAGCTCTCGCCCGACGAGGTGGCGCTCCTGATCTCGGCCGACCTGTTCTGCTGCGGCATCGCCACGCTGATCCAGGCGCTGGGCGCGACGCAGTGGTTCGGCATCAGGCTGCCGGTGATGATGGGCGTGACCTTCGCATCGGTCGCGCCGATGGTGGCCATTGCCAACGCCAACCCGGGCCAGAACGGCGCGCAGCTGCTGTTCGGCGCGATCATCGGCGCGGGCGTGGTGTCGATATTGATCGCGCCGCTGGTGAGCCGCATGCTGCGCTTCTTTCCGCCGGTGGTCACGGGCACCATCATCGCGGTGATCGGCATCAGCCTGATGCGCGTGGGCATCAACTGGATCTTCGGCAACCCGGTGGGGCCGACGGCGCCCGCGCTGGTGGACCCGGTGTATGCGAAGTGGCTCGCGGAGGTGACCTCGCCGGGCAGCTCGATCCCGGCAGTGCCCAAGGGCTTTGCGATCATGCCGACGGTTCCCAACCCCAAGTACGCGGATCTCTCGGGCTTTGGCGTGGCCGCGCTGGTGCTGGTGTCGATCCTGCTGATCGTCAAGTACGCCAAGGGCTTCGTCGCCAACATCTCGGTGCTGCTGGGCATCGTGATTGGCGCGGTGGTGGCCTCGATCACCGGCCTCATGACCTATGAAAAGGTGGGCAAGGCCGCGTGGGTCGACATCGTGCTGCCCTTTCACTTCGGCATGCCGCAGTTCGACCCGGTGCTGATCCTCACGATGACGCTGATCATGATCGTGGTGATGATCGAGTCGACCGGCATGTTCCTTGCGCTCGGCGAGATGACCGACCGGAAGATCACGCAGAAGGACCTGGCCAAGGGCCTGCGCACCGACGGCCTGGGCACGCTGATCGGCGGCATCTTCAACACCTTTCCGTACACCAGCTTCTCGCAGAACGTGGGCCTGGTGGCCGTCACGGGCATCAAGAGCCGGTACGTCTGCGTGGCCGGCGGCGTGATCCTGATCGTGCTGGGGCTGCTGCCCAAGATGGCGGCGCTGGTCGAGTCGCTGCCCACGGTGGTGCTGGGCGGCGCGGGCCTGGTGATGTTCGGCATGGTGGCGGCCACGGGCATCCGCATTCTCTCGGGCGTGGACTTCAAGACCAACCGCCACAACGCGATGATCGTGGCGGTGTCGATCGGCGTCGGCATGATTCCGCTCATTGCGCCCAACTTCAAGCAGTGGATGCCGCATGCGATCCACTCGCTGATCGAGTCGGGCATCCTGCTGGCGTCGATCAGCGCGGTGCTGCTGAACCTGTTCCTCAATGGCGCGAAGCACGACGAAGACGCCGTGATCGCGGCAGCCAAGCAAGCCGAAGCCCACTAGAGCCTGCTCAGATCATTGCGAGCGGCGCCTTGCGGCGCGGCGGCGGATGCAGGCGGTCGAGTTCGGCGAGGGTGGCCGCATCGAGCTTCAGGTCGGCGGCGGCGAGGTTCTCTTGCAGGTGCGCGCTGCGCACGGCCTTCGGGATCGCGGCGACGCCGGGCCGCGCGAGCACCACGGTCAGTGCGAGCTGCGCGGCGCTCATGCCGAGCTGCGCGGCCAACGCTTGCAGTGCGTCGTCCGAAGCCAGCGCGCCCTGGTCGATCGGGCTGTAGGCCATCAGCGGCATGCCGCGTTCGCGCAGCCAGGGCAGCAGGCTGAACTCCGGGCCGCGCTCGGCCAGCGACAGGTACACCTGGTTGGCCGCGCAGCCAGGACCCGACCCAATGAGCGGCACCAGTTCCTGCATGTCGTCGATGTCGAAGTTGCTCACGCCCCAGCGCGCGATGCGGCCCTTGGCCACCAGCGCCTGCATCGCATCGACCGTTTCGCGCAGCGGGTGGCTGCCGCGCCAGTGCAGCAGGTAGAGGTCGATCGTGTCGAGGCCGAGCCGCTTCAGGCTGCGCTCGCAGGCCTCGGGCGTGCCGCGCCGGCTCGCGTTGTGCGGATAGACCTTGCTGACGATGAAGAGCGCCTCGCGCCGCACGTCGCCCGCGCGCAGGGCCTCTGCCAGGGCCTGTCCGAGCACGGTTTCCGCGCCGCCCTCGCCATACATCTCGGCGGTGTCGATCAGCCGGTAGCCCATGGCGATGGCTTCGCGCACCGCGGCAACCTCGGCCGCACGGCGGCCTGCGGCTTCGCCCATGCGCCAGGTGCCGAGGCCGAGCACCGGCATCTCGCCGCCGGCCGGGAGTGAAAGGGTTCGCATGGGCGCGATGGTACGGCGGCCCCGGCGGCCGATCCGGGGATCAGGGCAAAATCCCCGCTCGCCGCCCGGTCGGCCCTCCCCTGCCATGCCTCCCCTGCCTTCCCTCCCACCCGACACGCCCACGGCTCGCCCGCACCGCGGCCGCTGGCGCGCGCTGCTCGCGTGGACGGCCGCCGTGGCCGTGGCGCTGCTGCTGATCGGCGCGGCGGGCCAGTGGGCCGCGGCCCGCGAGGCGAGCTTCCAGGCAGACTCGATCCGCCGCGCGATGGAAGTCCACGTGCTGGGCCTGCGCGATGCCGCCGGCAAGTACGGCTACCTGCCGCGCACCGCGGGCATGCACCCGGACGTCTTCGAGGTGCTGGCCCATCCGCGCGACCCGGCGGCGCAGCAGCGCGCCAACCGCTACATCGAAGAGGTGAACCGCCATGCGGGCTCCGATGCGCTCTACCTGATCGACTTGCAGGGCCTCACGCTGGCGGCAAGCAACTGGGCCACGCCGCAGAGCTTCGTCGGCGAGTCCTATGCCAACCGGCCCTACTTCATCGACGCGCGCGCGGGCCGCAGCGGCCTCTTCTACGGCGTGGGCCAGACCACCGGCGAACCGGGGCTCTTCATGTCCGCGCCGGTGCGCTCCGAGGCCGGCGCCGTGCTGGGCGTGCTGACGGTCAAGATCAGCCTGCGCCAGCTCCAGGAGGCCTGGACCTTCGCGCGCGAGCCGATCCTCTTGGCCGATGCGCGCGGCATCGTGTTCCTGAGCTCGGTGCCGGCCTGGATGTACCAGGCCAAGCGGCCGCTCGCCGCCGCCGACCTGGACCGCCTGAAGCGCGAGCAGCAGTACGGCGACCGCACCGGCTTCCCGCCGCTGCCATGGACGGTGGCGCGCGAGAAAGGGCATCCGGGCTACCTCGTGCGCACCGACATCGCCGGCAAGGCGCGCCGCTTCCTCGCGCTGGACGAGCCGCTGCCCGACCTGGGCTGGACGCTGACCGTGATGGCCGACCATTCGGAGGTCACCCGCGCGCGCGAACGCACCTGGATGCTGGGCCTGCTGTGCGCCGGCGTGCTGCTGCTGGGCGGGCTCTACTGGCAGCTGCGCGAGCGCCGCTTCGCCGAACAGCGCGACGCGCGGCGCGACCTGGAGCTGCGCGTGCGCGAGCGCACGCACGCGCTGGACGAGGCCCACGCCTTCCGCAAGGCGATGGAAGACTCGCTGCTGGTGGGCATGCGCGCACGCGACCTCGAAGGCCGCATCATCTACGTCAATCCCGCCTTCTGCGAGATGACCGGCTACGGCGCCGACGAACTGCTCGGCCGGCTGCCGCCCTACCCCTACTGGCACCCCGACGACGTGACGCAGCACTGGCTGCACTACCAGGCGATGATGAGCGGGCAGCCCGCGCGCTCGGGCTTCGAGTCGCGGCTGCGGCACCGCGACGGGCACGAGGTGATCACCATGGTCTACACCGCGCCGCTCATCGATGCCGATGGCCGCCACAGCGGCTGGATGAGTTCGGTGGTCGACATCACCGAGCAGAAGCGCGCCGAGCTGCGCCAGCGCCAGAACGACGAGCAGCTGCAGCATGCGCAGCGCCTGGCCAGCCTGGGCGAGATGGCCTCCACGCTGGCGCACGAGCTGAACCAGCCGCTGATGGCGCTGAGCAATTTCGCGAGCGCGGCCAAGGCCTTCGCGGAACAGGGCAACCAGGCGCTGCTGGCCAGCAGCCTCGACGAGACCATGGCGCAGGCCCGGCGCAGCGCCGAGATCGTGCGGCGCATCCGCGGCTTCGTGCGCCAGCGCACCATCGGCAGCGAGGATTGCGCGGTGGCGTCGCTGGTCAGCAACGCGCTGGCGCTGCTGCAGGGCGAGATGCGGATGCGCCAGGCGCGCGCCGAGGTGCGCCTGCGGCCAGACCTGCCCGAGGTGCGCGGCGACCGCGTGCTGCTGGAGCAGGTGCTGCTGAACCTGCTGTCCAACAGCCTGCACGCCATGCAGGCCGCGCCGCCCGAGCAGCGGCTGGTGGAAATCGACGCCGAGGTGAGCGAAGGCCGCATGCACATCCACGTGGCCGACCGCGGGCCGGGCATCGACGCGGCGCTGGCCGAGCAGGTGTTCGCGCCCTTCTTCACCACCAAGACCGGCGGACTGGGCCTGGGCCTGAACATCTGCCGCACCATCGTGGAGGCCCACCGCGGCCGGCTGTCCTTTGCCAACCGGGCCGGCGGTGGCACAGTTTTCACCCTCGAACTGGAAATCTCGGCACCGTGACCGCCCTTGCCAACCACCTGTGCATCGTCGACGACGACGAGGCCGTGCGCCGCTCGCTGGGCCTCCTGCTGCTGTCGCGCGGCCATGCGGTGCAGGCCTTTGCCTCGGGCGAGGCCTTCCTGGCCGGCGCCGACCTGCAGCGCCCGGGCTGCGTCGTGCTGGACCTGCGCATGGAGGGCATGAGCGGGCTGCAGGTGTTCGATGCGCTGCGCGCGCAGGACAGTCCGCTGGTGGTGATCTTCCTGTCCGGCCACGGCGACATTCCGATGGCGGTCGAGGCGGTGCAGAACGGCGCCTTCGGCTGGCTCGAGAAGCCCTGCAGCGACGAGCGCCTGCTCGAGAGCATTGCCAAGGCACTGCAGAAGGCCGAAGAGATCGCCCTGCGCCGGCAGGCCCGGCAGGCGGCCGAGGCCCTGTGGGCCAAGCTCACGCCGCGCGAGATGCAGGTGGCCCGGCTGGTCGCCCAGGGCCTGCCCAACAAGCGCATTGCGCTGGAGCTCGCGCCGCTGGAGCAGCGCACGGTGGAAACGCACCGCGCCCACGTGTTCGCCAAGCTCGGCCTGTCGAACAGCCACGAGCTCGACCGCTTCCTGCGCGAGCACGGCCTGTAACGCTTTCTAGGTATTTACCCTTGCGTACAGGTACGTAGCGGCGCGGCGGGCGGCTACGGACGACAGCCTGGCCCCGGCCGGACAGACTCGCCGGCACGGCTTTCCGCGGCTCCGCGGGGGCCCACAGCCAGAGACAAGGACCCCCGAATGACCGCTATTGCCAGCGCCAGCGCCACCGCCGGTGCCTCCAGCCCGGACGCGACCAGCGCCCACGCGCCCAACACCACGCCCTACACCTTCGAGGAAAAGCGCAAGCGCATCTTCGCCATCTTTGCCGCCTCGTCCGGCAACCTGGTGGAGTGGTTCGACTTCTACGTCTACGCCTTCTGCGCGATCTACTTCGCGCCCTCGTTCTTTCCCAAGTCGGACCCCACGGTCCAGCTGCTGAACACGGCGGGCGTGTTTGCCGCCGGCTTCCTGATGCGCCCGATCGGCGGCTGGCTGTTCGGCCGGCTGGCCGACCGCAAGGGCCGCAAGACCTCGATGGTGACCTCGGTCGTCATGATGTGCGTGGGCTCGCTGGTCATCGCCTGCCTGCCCACCTATGCGCAGATCGGCGCCTGGGCGCCCGCGCTGCTTTTGGCCGCGCGCCTCTTGCAGGGCCTGTCGGTCGGCGGCGAGTACGGCACCACCGCCACCTACATGAGCGAGGTGGCCATGCGCGGCCAGCGCGGCTTCTTCTCGTCGTTCCAGTACGTCACGCTCATCGGCGGCCAGCTCTTGGCGGTGGTGGTCGTGGTGGTGCTGCAGCAGCTGCTCGACGATGCCGAACTCAAGGCCTGGGGCTGGCGCATTCCCTTTGTGCTGGGCGCCGTGGCGGCCATCGTGGCGCTGATGCTGCGCCGCACGCTGACCGAGACCGCCAGCACCCAGACCCGCGCCGCCAAGGGCGCCGGCAGCGTCGCCGAGCTGTTCAAACACCACAAGCGCGCCTTCTTCGTGGTGCTGGGCTACACGGCCGGCGGCTCGCTGATCTTCTACACCTTCACCACCTACATGCAGAAGTACCTGGTGAACTCGGCCGGCATGTCCATCAAGACCGCCAGCAACGTGATGACCGCCTGCCTGTTCATCTACATGTGCATGCAGCCGCTGTTCGGCGCGCTGTCGGACCGCATCGGCCGGCGCAGCAACATGCTGCTGTTCGGCGCGCTCGGCGCACTGATGACGGTGCCCGTCTTGAGCAACCTGCAGAGCGTGGGCAGCCCGCTGATGGCCGGCGTGCTGATCACGCTGGCGCTCGCGGTGGTGAGCTTCTACACCTCGATCAGCGGCATCGTGAAGGCCGAGATGTTCCCGCCCGAAGTGCGCGCGCTGGGCGTGGGCCTGTCGTATGCGGTGGGCAACGCCATCTTCGGCGGCAGCGCCGAATACGTGGCGCTGGGCCTGAAGTCGATCGGCCACGAGTCGTACTTCTACTGGTACGTGACCGCGATGATGGGCGTGGCCTTCCTGGTGAGCCTGCTGCTGCCGAAGCAGGCGAGCTACCTGCACCACGACAAGTAGCCGGGCAAGCGGCGCCCGCCTCAGAAAAGGATCACCCACTCCCCGCGCAGGTAGCGGTACTGGTAGCTGGGCCCCGAGAAGGTGGTGCTGCGGCTGTAGCCGGCGCCAAAGCGAAAGACCTGCGATCCCCTCACGGGGCTTTGCAGGTTCACGTCCAAAAGCCGCGTCGGCTGCCGGAACTCGTGGTTGATCGTCTCGGTGCCGAGCCCGGCCGTGACCGCGAGGGTCCAGCCCGAAAAGCGCTGCCGCCAGCCGACCGCCAGCATCGCCTCGCTGTAGTTCTTCGGATTGAAATAGGCCCGGTCCACGTCCTCGTGGCTGCTGCGGTAGGTCCGATAGCGCGCCTGCAGGGTCAGGCCCAGATCGAGCGACGGCTGGTAGATCAGCCGCAGGCGGCCGTGGTCGCGCCGGTTGCCGTCGGAAAAATACTGCTGCGCCGCGAGACCGACCAGGGTCACGTGGCTTCCAAGCCCCTGGTCGACGGCCACGCCGACAAAGGAAAAATCGATGCCGCGGTCCAGCGACTTCGGCGTTTCGACCCAGTCGCGCGTCACGAGGAATTCCACCGCCGTGCTCTTGGTGGGCGACAGGCGGTAGCTGCCGTCGAGCGTGAGCAGCGTGTGCCCGCCCTGCTCGAACGCGCCGACCTCGATTGCGCCACCGTCCGTGGTTTTCGTTTCGACCGAACGGGCCAGGAACGAGATCTTCTTGCCGGCCCTTTGCCAGTTGCCCTGCTTGTATTGGTAGTCACCGAGCCGGAACCCCAGGTAGCGGTCGGCATTTTCAAACGCGGGAAAGAACTCCACCGACACCCGGCGCGACTGGAAATTGTCGCTGTCGCCGGTGATGAAGAATTCCGGGCCAAAGGCCATGCCGGTCGGTTTTTCGTTTGCCTTTTCTTCCTCCGCCCTGCAGGGAGCGGCCAGCACCAGGCACCCCAGGGAAGCGGCGGCAAGACACCTCGGCAGCCCCTTCATTTGGTTCCCCAGGCCTTGGGCTTCCTGAACAGTTCATCGAGGTAGCCGAGCACGCTGGCAGGCTGCAGGATCAGGCTGTACAGCAGCACGTAGACGAAGAAGCCCTGGACGTTCTTTCGCACCACGAGGCCTGTCTTCCTGAACATCCGGCGTTCGATCCGGAACATGAGCAGGCTCAATGCGAAGGTGGCCGGGATCAACGCGAGGGTCATGATCCCGACGATCCAGTAGTGGCCGAAGAACGCGAGGATGATTCCGGGAATGAAGCCGATGGTGCATGCCAGGTCCAGCCACGGAAACAGCAGGTTCCAATAGATGAAGAAGGTCGACAGGCGCGGCTTGACCAGGATCCCCGGGTGCTTGATGAAGGCTTCCGCCATGCCCCGCGCCCATCGCTGGCGCTGCTTGACCAATTGCTTGACGGTGGTGGGCACATTGGTGAACAGGCACGCGTCCTCGCAGTGGCCCACCCGGTAGCCGGCTTTCAGCAGGGCCCAGGTGAGCACGATGTCCTCGCCCACGCATTCGGGCCATCCGCCAACCTCGACCAGCGCGGCCCGGTCGTAGATCGAAAACGCACCCTGCGCAACCAGGGTGCCCTGGAACAGCGACTGCACGCGCTTGATGGCGGCAATGCCATGGAAGTAGTCCCATTCCTGGCAGCGGGTGATCCAGTTCAGCCGCGAGTTGCGGACCAGGATCTTTCCTGCGACGGCCCGCGTATGGGGCGGGTCGGCGCGATAGCGCTCGACGATGCTGGTCAAAGCGCCACGGTAGAGGAAGGAGTCGGCATCGACGGTGATGACCAGGTCGTGCGCCACCTCCTTGAACCCGATGTTCAGCGCGCGCGCCTTGCCGCCATTCTTTTCCAGGTCCAGGAAGGTCAGCCACGGATACCGTTCCCGGGCACGCTGCACGACAAGCGAGGTGCCGTCCGCGGACCCGTCGTTGATCACGATCACCTGCAGTTCGCCCGGGTAGTTCTGCCGATCGATGCTGACCAGCGTCTCGTCGATGGAGGCTTCCTCGTTGTAGGCGGCAATCAGGATGGAGATCGGGGGATAGACGGCCAACGCGGGATGCGCCGGCCTCCTGTCCAGCAGCAGGCTGATGGCCAGGAACGCATTCATGAAGCCCGGAACAACGGCAATGCCATACACCAGGAAAATGGCCAGGGCCATCCCCACCCGATCCGTCAGGTCGGCCAGCCAGGGGCCCGCGGCCCATATCGAGAACCACATCCAGGCGCTGGCGCCAATCAACGCAATGACAAACTTGCCCGACACGGGCAGGTAAATCATTGGCTGCAGCGCCTTCTGGCCTTCTTCGTTCATGTCGCTCTCGAGTGTTCCATCGAATGTAACTCTCGACAAACGACGCGAACAGTCTGGTTACATTCTTGGAGACTGTTAACAACACTGGGAGACGCTGCGCCCCGGCCCCTTCACCCCAGGAGCCCGGGAATACCCTCTGCCTCCCTCGAAGTCTTCTTGCCTACATTGCTTGTATGCAAGAAAAGCGATCCTTGCATGCAAACACCGCCAAGACATACAAGGAGACTTCCATGCCTCGCTTCGCCAAATCGCTCTTCGGCCAGGTCGTCATTGCCCTGGTGCTCGGCATGCTCGCCGGCCTCTTCTTGCCGGAGTTCGCCGTCAAGCTCAAGCCACTCGGCGACGGCTTCATCAAGCTGATCAAGATGATCATCCCGGTGCTGGTGTTCTGCGTGGTGGTGCACGGCATCGCGGGCGCGGGCGACCTCAAGCGCGTGGGGCGGGTCGGCGTGAAGGCGCTGATCTACTTCGAGGTGCTCACCACCGTTGCGCTGGCCCTGGGGCTGGTGCTGGCCTTCGTGTTCCAGCCCGGCGTGGGCATGAACGTGGACCCGGGCAAGCTCGACGCCACGGCCATGAGCGCCTATGCCTCGAACGCCGACAAGCTCACCAGCGGCGGCACGGTCGAGTTCCTGATGAAGCTGATCCCCACCACGGTCGTCGCCGCCTTTGCCACCGGCGACGTGCTGCAGGTGCTGCTGTTCGCGGTGCTGTTCGGCTGCGCGCTGTCGCTCTTGGGCGAGCGTGGCAAGCCGGTGGCCGCGGTGGTGGATGCGCTTTCGCTGGTGCTGTTCAAGATCATGGGCATCCTCATCAAGCTGGCGCCGCTCGGCGTGCTGGGCGCCATTGCGTTCACGGTGGGCAAGTACGGCATCGGTTCGCTCAAGCAGCTGGGCATGCTGGTGGCCCTCTTCTACGGCGCGGTGCTGGTCTTCGTGTTCGTGGTGCTCGGGCTGGTCATGCGCATGTCGGGCTTCAGCCTCTGGAAGCTGCTGCGCTACCTGCGCGAGGAGCTGGCCATCGTGTTTGCCACCACCTCGTCGGACAGCGTGCTGCCGCAGATCATGGCCAAGCTGCGCCGCATGGGCATCCGCGACTCGACGGTGGGCCTGGTGATTCCCACGGGCTATTCGTTCAACCTGGACGCCTTCTCGATCTACATCACGCTCGCGGCGGTGTTCATCGCGCAGGCCACCAACACGCCGATCTCGATGGCGGACCTGCTGACCATCCTGGCGATTGCGCTGGTCACCTCCAAGGGCGCGCACGGCGTGCCGGGCTCGGCCATCGTGGTGCTGGCCGCCACGCTGCACGCGATTCCCGCCATTCCGGCCATCGGGCTGGTGCTGGTGCTCTCGGTCGACTGGTTCATGGGCATCGCGCGCGCGCTGGGCAACCTGATCGGCAACTGCGTGGCCACGGTGGCCATCGCGGCCTGGGAAGGCGACATCGACCGCGAGCGCGCCCATGCGGTGCTCGACGGCTCCTATTCGCCGGACGACGAGCCGCTGGCCGAGCCCGAGGTGCCGGCCGTCCCCGTGGGCGCAGGCGCCGCCAGCCGCTGAAAACGCGCGATGGCCACTGACGTCAACCCCACCTCCATCGCCGAGCGCGTGGTCGAGGCCATCCTGGCGCAAAAGCTCGCGCCGGGCGAGCGGCTCGGCGAGCAGGCGCTGGCCGAGAACTTCGCGGTGAGCCGGACCATGGTGCGCGAGGCGCTCATGCAGCTGCAGGCGCGCGGCTTCGTCGAGGTGCAGTCGCGCCGCGGCTGGTACGTGGTGGAGCCCTCGGCCGAGGAAGCGCGCGACGCCTTCTCGGCGCGGCGCATCGTCGAGGCGGGCATCCTGGCCGAAAGCGAAGGCCGGCCGCTGCAGCAGGCCATCCGCAAGCTGCGCGACCACATTGCCGACGAGCAGCGCGCCATCGAGGGCGCCGACGCCGCCACGCGCGCCTTCCTGCTGGCCGACTTCCATGTCTGCCTGGCCGAGCAGATGGGCCACCAGTTGCTGGTCGACGTGCTGCGCGACCTCACGGCCCGCACCACGCTGGCCGCCACGCTCTACCAGTCCAGGCACGAGGCCGGGCAGTCCTGCGCGGAGCACGGTGCCATCGTGGCCGCGCTGGAGGCCGGCGACACGGCCCGGGCGCGCCAGCTGATGATCGAGCACATCGGCAACGTCGAGCGCTCGCTCGAGGTCGAAACCACGGCCGGGCCCGACGCGCCCGCCCGGCTGCGCGCCACGCTGGCGCCGGTGGCGCTGCCGCGCGCCAGGCGCTGACCTCCGGGCGCCCGGTGCGCCACCGCACAAGGGCGTGCCGACCGACACGGCGGTGCATTCAGGCTCGGCTACAGTCCGAATCACCTATGAATTCACCCCAACTCCAGCGCGGCGTGTTCCTCGCCCTGCTCGCCGCCGTCACGGTCGCCTTCCTCTGGGTGCTGATGCCGTTCTTCGGCGCGGTGCTGTGGGGCGTGGCCCTGGCCATCCTGTTCACGCCGCTCTACAAGCGGCTGCTCAAGGCCATGCCCGGCAAGCCCAATGCCGCGGCGCTGTCGACGCTGGCCATCTGCCTGTTCATCGTGATTCTCCCGCTGGCCATGGTGGGCGTGTCGCTGGTGCAGGAGATCGTGCAGGTCACGCAGAGCATCCGCTCGGGGCAGATCAATTTCGCGGCCTACTTCCAGCAGATCCTCAACGCCGTGCCGCAATGGCTGCTGAACCTGTTCGACCGCTTCAACCTCGGCGACATGGAAGCCTGGCAGGCCCGCATCTCCGCGGGCGCGGCGCAGGGCAGCCAGCTCATCGCGGGCCAGGCGCTGACCATCGGCCAGAACACCTTCGACTTCGTCATCAGCTTCTTCGTGATGCTGTACCTGCTGTATTTCCTGGTGCGCGACGGCTCGGCGCTTTCGAAGTCGATGCGCGAGGCCGTGCCGCTCGCCAGGCCGCACACGCATTACCTGCTCAACAAGTTCACCACCGTGATCCGCGCCACCGTCAAGGGCAACGTGGCGGTGGCCATTGCGCAGGGCGCGATCGGCGGGCTGGCCTTCTGGCTGCTGGGCGTGCAGGGCGCGCTGCTGTGGGCCGTGCTGATGGCCTTTCTCTCGCTGCTGCCCGCGGTGGGCGCGGCGCTCATCTGGGGGCCGGTGGCCATCTATTTCCTCGCCACCGGCCATTTCTGGCAGGGCGGCATCCTGATCTTCGTGGGCGTGTTCGTGATCGGCCTGGTCGACAACATCCTGCGCCCGGTGCTGGTGGGCAAGGACACGCAGATGCCCGACTACATCGTGCTGATGTCGACCATCGGCGGGATGGCGATCTTCGGCATCAACGGCTTCGTGATCGGTCCGGTGATCGCGGCGCTGTTCATGGCGGCGTGGAGCCTGTTCGTGGAATCGGGCCAGCTGGAGACCAGCCCCGGCGAGGACAAGAAGGGCAGCTGAAGCCCGGCTCGCGGCCAGCGGGCTGAGGCGGCCGAAGCGGGCGCGCCCTGCGCCGGCCGGGTGCATTTCGCGCGGGCGTTTCCGCATTTCGTCGCATCGCGCTGGGCGGCGCGCGGCGCTTGCGGGATCGTCGGGGCCTCCAACTTCCGACGAGGCCTCTGTCCCATGAACTTTCTACAGCCCCCAGCGAGCCTGCGCGCCCTTTGCGCCGCCGCGCTGCTCTCCCCGCTGGCCGCGCTCGCGGCCGACCTGAACGTGAACGTGGCCGACGGCCCGGCCGGCGAAGCCACGCTGTACCTGGCGCTGTACAACGACGCCGCGAGCTACGCCGACAGCAAGGCCGTGGCCTCGCAGACCGCGCCCATGCAGGGCGGCAAGGCCCGGCTCGTTTTCACAGGGCTGGCGCCGGGCCGGTACGCGCTGCGGGCGTTCGCCGACGAGAACGGCAACGGCAAGCTCGACACCAACCTCATGGGCATGCCGACCGAGCGCTACGGCTTCTCGAACGACGCGAAGGGCAACCGCGCC
Source organism: Variovorax paradoxus NBRC 15149 (assembly GCF_001591365.1). Taxonomy (GTDB): domain Bacteria; phylum Pseudomonadota; class Gammaproteobacteria; order Burkholderiales; family Burkholderiaceae_C; genus Variovorax; species Variovorax paradoxus. Next base: position 663,891 of record NZ_BCUT01000005.1, on the reverse strand, counting down.
GCCCCCGCCTTCGAGGCCGCGGCGATCAGCATCGATGCCGACCAGCAGACCGTCATCCACCTGCGCTGAGGAGCAAACCGCCATGGAACGACGCGAGCTCCTGCGCCTGCTGGCCTCCGCCGGCGCCCTGCATCTCTTGCCACCGCTGGCCCGCGCGGCCGGCGCGGCCGACGACTGGCAGGCCCGGTTCGAAGCCGCCGGTGCGCCCTGGAAGACCGGCTTCGCCACGCCCCCGGACGACCTGCCCCTGACCCGCGCCACGGTGCGCGGGCGCTTCCCCGATGCCGTGGCCGGCACGCTTTTCCGCATCGGCCCGGCCGGCCACGACCTGGGCGGCGAGCGCTACCACCACTGGTTCGACGGCGACGGCATGGTGCACCGCTTCGTGATCGACGGGGCCGACGTGCGGCACCAGGGCCGCTATGTCGCCACGCCCAAGCGCGTGGCCGAGGTGCGGGCCGGCCGCCGCCTGTTCGAGGCCTTCGGCACCATGCCGCCGGGCGTCGAGCCGCCGACCTCGGCCGACAGCATCAACGTGGCCAACACCAGCGTGCTGCCGATGCAGGGCGAGGTGCTGGCGCTCTGGGAAGGCGGCTCGGCCACGCGCGTCGATGCGCGCACGCTGGACACGCTGGGCGTGAAGACCTGGCGGCCCGACCTCGCGGGCATGCCGTTCTCGGCCCATCCCAAGGTCGATCCGGACGGCACGGTGTGGAACTTTGGCGTGAGCTCCGGCCAGGGCCTGCTGGCGCTGTACGAGATTGCGCCCGAAGGCACGCTGCGGCGCGCAGCCGTGGTGCCGGTGGCCGACATGCCGATGGTCCATGACTTCGCCGTGACCGAACGGCACCTGGTGTTCCTGATGCCGCCGCTGGTCTACGACGGCAAGCGCAAGGAGGCAGGTGCGAGCTTTCTCGACGCCCACGTCTGGCGGCCGGAACTCGGCATGCGCGCCCTGGTGGTCGACAAGCAGAACTGGAAGCGGCGCCAGATGCTCGCGCTGCCGGCCGGCTTCCTGTTCCACGTCGGCAATGCCTGGGAAGAAGACACGCCGCGTGGCACCCTCGTCCACATCGACTACGTGCGTTCGGACAACGCCGACTCGGTGTTCACGACCAACCGCGAAGTGATGCGCGCGCGCCGCGTGAAGAGCACCCACCCGCGGCTGACCGTCGCCACGCTGAACCTCGGCACCGGCCGGGCCACGCAGCAGGCGCTGGCGCAAGAAGCCGAGTTTCCGCGCATCGACCCGCGGCGCGTCGGCCTGCGGCACCGCCAGGTGGTTCATGCCACCCAGACGCGCCTCGATGTGCCGGGCTTCGGCGCCATCGCGCGGACCGATGTCGAAAGTGGCCGCAGCCAGCGCTTCAGCTACGGCGCGCAGACCATGGTGGAAGAGCATGTCTTCGTGCCGGACGGCACCGGGCCGGGCTGGGTGCTGGGCACGGTGCTCGATTTCGGCCGGCAGAAGACCGTGCTCTCGTGCTTTGCGGCCGACCACCTGGCGGCGGGACCGGTGGCGCAAGCCACCCTGCCCTATGCGCTGCCGCTGGGCCTGCACGGCGCCTTCGTGCCAGCCTGAAGAAGAGGCGCGCTCAGCCGCCCCACCAGCCCTCGGCAAAGCGCCCCTGCAGGAAGGCCACGAAGCCCGACACCTTGCCCGGCACCAGCTTGGGCGAGGGAAAGACGGCGTGGATCTCCTGCTCGGGCAGCTTGTGGTCACCCAGCACTTCGAGCACCTTGCCCGAGGCCAGCGATTCGCTCGCCACGTAGCGCGGCATGAGCGCAATGCCCAGGCCGTCGCGCGCCGCCGCCAGCACCGCGGAAAGGTTGTTGGACCGGAAGCGGCCCGAGACCGGCACTGTCACCGGATCGCCCTTGGGCGTGTGCATGCGCCAGAACTCGTCGCCCACCACGCTGCTGTAGATGAGCGCCACGTGCGCGCTCAGGTCCTGCGCGCGTTTGGGCGTGCCGTGCTTCTTCAGGTAGCCCGGCGCCGCGACCATGGCCCAGGGATTGGTGCCCAGGTAGCGCGCGCCCAGCGACGAATCGGCCAGCTTGCCCATGCGGATGGCCACGTCGATGCCCTGCGCGATGAGGTCGACATAGCGGTCCTCGAAACTCAGGTCGAGCTGCACCTGCGGATGCCGGCGCATGTATTCGAGCGCCAGCGGCACCACCACGCGGCGGCCGAAGGCCACCGAGGTGCCGATGCGCAGCAGCCCCTGCGCCTGGTTCTGGCGCAACTGCACGATGCTCTCGGCCTCCTCGGCCTCGCGCACGATGTTCTTGCACTTCTCGTAGTAGAGCGCGCCCGGCTCCGTGAGGCTCACGCCGCGCGTGTTGCGGTTGAGCAGCCGCACCTTCAGCCGCGCCTCGGTGGCCGCGACCTGCTTGGTCACGGTGGGCTGGGTGGTGTGGAATTCGAGCGCCGCCTTCGAGAAGCTGCCGGTCTCGACCACGCGCACGAACATTTCCATTGCCAACAATCTGTCCATGTCACTCCTTGGGCCCCCACGCTCATCACTGCGTGTATCGCTGCCCCCCGAGGGGGCGCGGTCGCCTTGGGGCGGCCCGGCGGCGACCTATGTTAATCACTTATTCCGCGTTGGAATAGGTTTTATGGTCCGCAGCCGTCTTCTTCGAATGGCCCGCGCTTCCTACAGTGGACGCCACTCAAGGAGACAGTCCCATGGCAAAAATGAAAGCGGTCCAGGCCGCCGTGCTGGTGATGGAAAAGGAAGGCGTGACGCAGGCCTTCGGCGTGCCCGGCGCGGCCATCAATCCGATGTATTCCGCGCTGCGCCAGCGCGGCACCATCTCTCACATCCTCGCGCGCCACGTCGAGGGCGCCTCGCACATGGCCGAGGGCTACACGCGTGCCGTGGCCGGCAACATCGGCGTGTGCATCGGCACCTCGGGGCCTGCGGGCACCGACATGATCACGGGCCTTTATTCGGCCTGGGCCGATTCGATTCCCATTCTTTGCATCACCGGCCAGGCGCCGCGCGCGCGGCTCTACAAGGAAGACTTCCAGGCGGTGGACATCGAGTCGATCTCCAAGCCGGTCACCAAGTGGTCGGTCACGGTGCGCGAGCCCGGCCAGGTGCCGCAGGTGTTCCAGCAGGCCTTCCACCTGATGCGCTCAGGCCGCCCGGGCCCGGTGCTGGTCGACCTGCCCTTCGACGTGCAGATGGCCGAGATCGAGTTCGACATCGACGCCTACCAGCCGCTCACCCCCTACAAGCCCGCCGCCACGCGCGCCCAGATCGAAAAAGCCATCGGCATGCTCCAGGCCGCCGAGCGCCCGCTGATCGTGGCCGGCGGCGGCGTCATCAACGCCGATGCGGCCGACCTGCTGGTGCGCTTTGCCGAGACCACCGGCGTGCCGGTGATTCCCACGCTGATGGGCTGGGGCGCCATTCCCGACGACCATCCGCTGATGGCCGGCATGTGCGGCCTGCAGACCAGCCACCGCTACGGCAACGCGACGATGCTCGCGAGCGACTTCGTGCTGGGCATCGGTAACCGCTGGGCCAACCGGCACACGGGTTCGGTCGACGTCTACACCAAGGGCCGGACCTTCGTTCACGTGGACATCGAGCCCACGCAGATCGGCCGCGTGTTCACGCCCGACTTCGGCATCGTGTCCGACGCCAAGGCCGCGCTCGCGCTCTTCGTCGAAGTGGCCGAGGAGATGAAGGCCGCCGGCAAGCTGCGCGACCGCCGCGAGTGGGCCAGGTCGTGCATCGAGCGCAAGAAGACCATGCTGCGCAAGACCAACTTCGACGAAGTGCCGATGAAGCCGCAGCGCGTGTACCAGTGCATGAACAACAACTTCAGCAACGACACCTGCTACGTGAGCACCATCGGGCTCTCGCAGATCGCGGCCGCGCAGTTCCTGCACGTGTACAACCCGCGCCACTGGATCAACTGCGGCCAGGCCGGCCCGCTGGGCTGGACCATTCCGGCCGCCCTCGGCGTGCGCGCCGCGGACCCGACGCGCAAGATCGTCGCGCTCTCGGGCGACTACGACTTCCAGTTCATGATCGAGGAGCTCGCGGTGGGTGCGCAGTTCAAGCTGCCGTACATCCACATCGTGGTCAACAACTCCTACCTCGGCCTGATCCGCCAGGCGCAGCGCGGCTTCGAGATGGACTACTGCGTGCAGCTCGCATTCGACAACATCAACGCGGGGCCCGATGCGGGCATCGAAAGCAGCTACGGCGTGGACCACCTGAAAGTGGTCGAGGGCCTGGGCTGCAAGGCGATCCGCGTGAACCGGCAGGAAGAGATCGCGCCGGCCATCCAGCGCGCCGAAGCACTGATGGCCGAGTTCAGCGTGCCGGTCGTCATCGAGGTGATGCTGGAGCGCGTGACCAACATCGCGATGGGCACCGAGATCGACAACATCACCGAGTTCGAGCCGCTGGCCGAGCATCCGGCCGATGCGCCGACCGCCGTCGCGGCCGAGATGCTGGACTGAAGAGGAACAACACACCATGCCCAAGTTCGCAGCCAACCTCACGATGCTCTTCACCGAGCTGCCTTTCATGCAGCGCTTCGAGGCCGCCGCCAAGGCCGGCTTCGAGGCGGTGGAATACCTGTTCCCCTACCCCTTCGAAAAGAAGGAGCTCGCAGCCGCGCTGCGCGCCAACGGTTTGCAGCAGGTGCTGCACAACCTGCCGGCCGGCGACTGGGACAAGGGCGAGCGCGGCATCGCCTGCCATCCGGAGCGCACCAGCGAGTTCCGCGAAGGCATTGCCATGGCCATCGACTACGCCACCGCCCTGGGCTGCCCGCAGCTCAACTGCCTGGTCGGCAAGGTGCCCGAGGGCGCCGACATCAACGTAGTGAACCGCACGGTGATCGACAACCTGCGCCTGGCCGCGCGCGAACTCGAGGCCGCGGGCCTGCGCCTGCTGGTCGAGCCGATCAACACCTTCGACATCCCGGGCTTCTACCTGAACCGCACCGACAAGGCGCTCGCGCTCATCGAGGCGGTGGGCTCGCCGAACCTGAAGGTGCAGTACGACATCTACCACGCGCAGCGCATGGAAGGCGAGCTCGGCAACACGCTCTCGAAGCATCTTGCGCAGATCGGCCACATCCAGCTGGCCGACAACCCCGGGCGCGGCGAGCCGGGCACGGGCGAGATCAACTACCCCTGGCTCTTCCGGCACATCGATTCGATCGGCTACGAGGGCTGGATCGGCTGCGAATACAAGCCGCGCAGCGACACCGTGGACGGCCTCGGCTGGCGCGAAGCGCTCACGCAATAAAAGACAACTTCAGATCGGAAACAAAGACATGTCGCAATCGCAAAAGATCGGATTCATCGGCCTCGGCATCATGGGCGCACCCATGGCGGGCCACCTGCTCGACGGGGGGCACCAGCTCTTCGTGAACACCCAGGGCAACACGCCCGAGCCCTTCATCTCGAAGGCCACCATCTGCGCCTCGGCGGCCGAGGTGGCGCGCCAGGCCGACGTGATCTTCATCATGGTGCCCGACACGCCCGACGTGGAAAAAGTGCTGTTCGGCGAGCCCGGCACGCAGGGCGTGGCCGAGGGCCTGAAGGACTCGCGCGGCAAGATCGTGGTGGACTGCAGCTCCATCGATCCGATTGCCACCAAGGGCTTTGCCAAGCGGATCATTGCGCTGGGCTGCGGCTACATCGACGCGCCGGTCTCGGGCGGCGAAGTGGGCGCCAAGGCCGCGAGCCTCACCATCATGTGCGGCGGCGACGAAGGCACCTTCGGCCAGGTGCGGCCGCTGCTCGAGAAGATGGGCAAGAACGTCACGCTGGTCGGCAACGTGGGCGACGGCCAGGTCTGCAAGGTGGCCAACCAGATCATCGTGGCGCTCAACATCGCTGCCGTGGGCGAGGCGCTGCTGTTCGCCTCCAAGGCCGGCGCCGATCCGGCCAAGGTGCGCCAGGCGCTGATGGGCGGCTTCGCGAGCTCGCGCATCCTCGAGGTGCACGGCGAACGCATGATCAAGCGCACCTTCGCGCCGGGCTTCCGCATCTCGCTGCACCAGAAGGACCTGAACCTGGCGCTGCAGAGCGCACGGGCGCTGGGCGTGGCGCTGCCGCAGACGGCGGGCGCGGCGCAGCTCATGAATGCCTGCGCCGCACTGGGCCATGGCCAGCAGGACCATTCGGCGCTGGTGCGTGCGCTCGAGGCACTCGCGCAGCACACCGTTACGCCAGATTGAGGCTCAGGTCTTCGCTGCTTCCAGCGATTCCTTCAGGTTGCGCCGGCGCCATGCCCAGGTCTTGATGGCCTGCGGCAGGATGCCGATGCACGAGACGTAGTAGGTGATCTTGAAGCCCCAGAAGCGCGGGCCGATGGGCGTGTTGCGGAACAGGTCGCCCGCCAGGATGGACAGCAGCGCCTCCTGCATGCGCCAGATGTTGCGCGGGTTCATGAACAGCCGGCGGATGGCCGGCGAGGTGATGCGGTAGATGAACCACGAGAACATCTTCGGGCCATGCTTCATCACCTTGTCGAAGCGGCGGAAGGCCTTCTCGGCTTCCTTCATCTCGCCCCTGAGCCAGAGGTCGGCCGCGGCGGCGCTCTCGAAGGCGCTGTTCATTGCCAGGTACACGCCCGACGAGAACATCGGGTCGACGAAGGCATAGGCGTCGCCGACCATCATGAAACGGTCGCCGCGGCAGAACTTGGAGTCGTAGGCGTAGTTGCCGGTGGTGGTGGCGCCTTCCATCAGCGTGGCGTTCTTCAGGCGCGCGGCCAGCTTGGGCGCGAGCGCGATGGTCTCCATCAGGAACTCCTCGAGCGTGCCCTTGCGCCGCTTGAAGTACGCGGGCGACGCCACGGCGCCGACGCTCACGGTACCGTCCTTCAGCGGGATGTACCAGAACCAGCCGTGGTCGAACCAGAAGAGCGAGATGTTGCCTTCGTAGCGGCCGGGCCGGCGCTCCGCATTGGCAAAGTGGCCGAACAGGGCCGCGCTGGCGTGCTTGCGGTTGCGCTGCTTGGCGTCGAACTGGTTCGACAGCACCGTGTCGCGGCCGCTCGCATCGATCACGAAGCGCGGGCGCCAGCTGGTTTCGCTGCCGTCCTCGGCCTTGATCTTCACCAGCGCGCGCTTGTCCGCGCCCTTGCCGGCGTCCATGTCCACGCCCATGACGCGCTGGCCTTCGAAGGTGCGCGCGCCGCGCCGGGCGGCATGGCGGAACAGCAGCTCGTCGAACTCCGAGCGGCGCACGTGCACCGCATACGGAAAGCTCTTGTCCATGGCCTCGCCGAAGAAGAAGTGGCTGGTGTGGTCGTGCCAGGGCGAGACGAACTCGGCGCCGTGCTTGGCAATGCCGATGGCCTCGACCTCGGTGCGCACGCCCAGGCGGTCGAACAGGGGCATGTTCATCGGCAGCAGCGATTCGCCGATGTGGAAGCGCGGATGGTGCGCCTTCTCGAACAGCACCACGTCGTGGCCCTTGTCCGCCAGCAACGCGGCCACGGTGGAACCCGCCGGGCCCCCGCCGATGACCACGACGTCGGGCTCTGTACTCGTGAAAGGTCCGGGCGTCATGCGCTCCCCTCCTGGTCGTTCTTCGTTGTGGATGGTGACGGCCGCAAGGCCGATGCACGGGCTGTTGGCCAAGCGTTAAATCCTGGTAACAGCCGGGAGTTTAGCGAGTCGGCATGCAGGAAATTCACGCCTGGAGCACCAAAACCCGTGCCCACCCGGAGAAGAGGCGGCCGTTTTTTGGGGTAGCCTCATTGCCCGTCAGAAACAAGGAGACTTTTCATGGCTGCTAACCTGTCACCCGCCGAAGAAGCACTTCGCGAAGCAGCGCGCGAATACCACCGCTCGCCCGTCAAGGGCAAGATTTCCATCAGCCCGACCAAGCCGCTCCTGAACCAGCGCGACCTGTCGCTGGCCTATTCGCCCGGCGTGGCCTACCCGTGCCTGGACATCGCGGCCGATCCGTCGATGGCGGCCGAGTTCACCGCGCGCGGCAACCTGGTGGGCGTGGTCACCAACGGCACCGCGGTGCTGGGCCTGGGCAACATCGGCCCGCTGGCCGCCAAGCCCGTGATGGAGGGCAAGGGCTGCCTCTTCAAGAAATTCGCCGGCATCGACGTGTTCGACATCGAACTGGCCGAGAACGACCCCGACAAGCTGGTCGAGATCATCGCGGCGCTCGAGCCCACGCTGGGCGGCATCAACCTGGAAGACATCAAGGCGCCCGAGTGCTTCTACATCGAGAAGAAGCTGCGCGAGCGCATGAACATCCCGGTGTTCCATGACGACCAGCACGGCACGGCCATCATCTCGGCCGCGGCGCTCATCAACGGCCTCGAACTGGTCGGCAAGAAGATCGAGGAGGTCAAGATCGCCGTCTCCGGCGCCGGCGCGGCCGCCATTGCCTGCCTCGACGTGATGGTGGGCCTGGGCGCCAAGCCCGCCAACATCTACGCCTGCGACTCCAAGGGCCTGATCTACATGGGCCGCGCGGGCGGCTTCGACGACTCCAAGGCGCGCTACGCCCAGAAAGACACCGGCGCCCGCACCCTGGCCGACGTGGTGAAGGACGCCGATGTGTTCCTGGGCTGCTCCGCGCCCGGCGTGATGAGCGCCGACATGGTCAAGACCATGGCCGGCCAGCCGATCATCCTGGCGCTGGCCAACCCCGAGCCCGAGATCCGCCCCGAGCTCGCCAAGGCCGTGCGGCCCGACTGCATCATCGCCACCGGCCGCTCGGACTACCCGAACCAGGTCAACAACGTGCTGTGCTTCCCGTACATCTTCCGCGGCGCGCTCGACTGCGGCGCCAGCAAGATCACGGAAGAAATGAAGCTGGCCTGCGTGCGCGAGATCGCCGAGCTCACCAAGGCCGACATCAGCGAGGAAGTGGCCACCGCCTATGCCGGGCAGGAACTGTCCTTCGGGCCCGACTACATCATTCCCAAACCCTTCGATTCGCGGCTGATCCTGCGCATTGCGCCGGCCGTGGCCAAGGCGGCGGCCGCCTCCGGCGTGGCCGCGCGCCCGATCGAGGACCTGGAGGCCTACCGCCAGCACCTCACGCGCTTCGTGTTCCAGACCGGCATGTTCATGCGCCCGGTGTTCAGCGCCGCCAAGATCGCGGCCGCCAAGCGCGTGGCCTATGCCGAAGGCGAGGACGAGCGCGTGCTGCGCGCCGCGCAGTGGGCCATCGACGAAGGCCTGGCCCAGCCCATCCTGGTGGGGCGCCCGGCCGTGATCGAGGCGCGCATCCAGAAGGCCGGCCTGCACATCCGCGCGGGAACCGACTTCGAGATCGTCAACCCCGAGGACGATCCGCGCTTTCGCACCTACTGGGAGACCTTCCACAAGGTCATGGGCCGCCGCGGCGTCACGCCCGAGGCCGCCAAGACCATGGTGCGCCGCTCCAACACCACCATTGCGGCGCTGATGATGCACCTGGGCGATGCCGACGCCATGATCTGCGGCCTGGTCGGGCGCTTCGACGTGCACCTGGAGCACATCCGCAACCTGATCGGCCTGAAGCGCGGCGCGCCGGGCTTCGCCACGCTCAATGCGCTCACGCTCGAGAAGCGCACGGTGTTCATCACCGACACCAACGTGAACGAAGACCCGAGCGCCGAGCTGCTCGCGAGCATCGCCATGATGGCCGCCGAAGAGGTGCGCCGCTTCGGCCTGCCGCCGAAGGTGGCTTTTCTCTCGCACTCGAACTACGGCACCTCCAGCCGCGGCTCGGCGCGCAAGATGCGGCTCGCGCGCGACCTGTTCGCGCAGATGGCGCCCGACATCGAATGCGACGGCGAGATGCACGGCGACGCGGCGCTGTCCGAAGAGGTACGCCGCACCGCCCTGCCCGAGAGCACGCTCACCGGCGAAGCCAACCTGCTCGTGTGCCCCAACCTCGACTCGGCCCACATCCTCTACAACGTGCTGAAGATGACGGGCGCCAACGGCATCACCGTCGGCCCGATCCTGCTCGGCGCCGCAGGCTCGGCGCATGTGCTCACGCCCTCGTCGACGGTGCGGCGCGTGGTCAACATGACGGCGCTGGCGGTGGCCAACGCGACGACCGCGCTCAAGTAGCAGGCCGCTTGCGCTTCCCCTGAACCAACGCCCCGCTGCAGCACGCAGCGGGGCGTTTTTCATTGCGGGCCGGGCGGTGCACGCACCGTTTTCGCCCGCTCATCATTTTTTCGGCTGGCATGCAATCTGCTAATACCCTGATCGGATATTTCAAATATCTTATTAATATATTTACAGAATCGCAGCCTCCGGGCCCTTCGCCAATCCTCCCTTCCAACCCTCCTTTCTCTTCTCTTCTCACATGGAAGAACATGCCTTGGAACGCGGGAGCTTCTCCCGCCGGGTGCTCGATGCGTCCGACTTCGTGCTGCGCTGCGAGCGCCGGCTGCTCTCGGGCCTCATGGGGCTGCTCATCGCGCTGGTGCTGCTGAACGTGGTCACGCGCTACGCCGGCGTGCCGCTCTACTGGGTCGACGAAGCTTCCGTCTACTGCGTGGTGTGGCTCACCTTCATCGGCGCCTCCGCGATGACGCGGCTGCGGCTGGACTTTGCGGTGACGCTGCTCACCGACAAGCTCGGCGAGAAGGCCGCGCGCATCGCCAAGGCCAGCGCCTCCGGCGGCGTGCTGCTGCTGGGCCTTGCGCTGCTGGCAATGTGCTGGCTCTACATGGACCCGGTGGGCATCGTGCGCTATGGCTTCGATGCCAAGGAGTACGCGGCCGAATCCTTCAACTTTCTCTACACCGAGCGCACGCAGACGCTGAACTGGCCGACCTGGGCCGTCCAGCTGATCCTGCCGGTGTTCTCCCTCACACTCAGCCTGCACGCGCTGTCCAACCTCGTCGAGGACCTGGGCCTGCAGCCGCGGCGCACGCACGCCGAGTTCCACGTGACCAATGCAGACGCGGTGAACTGACATGCTGACTTCCGCATTCTTCCTGTTGATCATGCTGGTCGGCGTGCCGATCGGCGCCTGCCTGTGCCTGGCGGGCATCGTGTACATCCTCGACGCCGGCGACACGGTGCTGTTCCAGTCGTTCCCGGTGCAGATGTTCGGCGGCGTCGACAGCTACAGCCTCATCGCGATTCCGCTGTTCATCCTGATCGGCGAGATCATGAACGGCGGCGGCATCACCAAGCGGCTGGTCGACCTCGCGCTGGCCTTCATCGGCTCGGTGAAAGGCGGCCTCGCCTACGTGAACATCCTGGCCAACATGCTGGTGTCGTCGATCATCGGCTCGGCCACCGCGCAGGTGGCCATCATGAGCCAGATCATGGTGCCCGAGATGGAGAAGCAGGGCTACGACAAGACCTTTGCGGCCGGCATCACGGTGTACGGCGGCATGCTGGGGCCGATCATTCCGCCCTCGGTGATGTTCGTGGTGTACAGCGTGCTCGCACAGGTGGCGGTGGGCGACATGCTGATTGCCGGCATCATCCCGGGCGTGATCCTCACGGTGCTGTTCTTCATCGTGATCGCGTGCATGGGCTTCTTCTACAACTATCCGCGCACCGCAAAGCGCACCATCCGGCAGCGCCTGCACACGGTGCTCACGGCCTGCCCGACGCTGCTGATTCCCATCGTGATCGTCGGCTCGATCCTCGGCGGCTTCGCCAACCCCACCGAAGCGGCCGCCGTGGGCGCGGTGGCCGCGGTGCTGGTGGGCCGCTACGTCACCAAGGAATTCCGCTTCGCGACGATTCCGCAGATCCTGCTCAAGTCTGCGATCTACTCGGCCGTGGTGCTGTTCCTGGTGGCCGCGGCGGCCGTGTTCTCGTGGCTCCTGATCTACGGCAAGGTGCCGCAGGCCACGGCCGCATGGATCCAGACCGTGGCCAAGGATCCGATCGCGTTCTTGCTGCTCGTGAACCTGATCCTGCTGGTGATCGGCACCGTGATCGACGGGATTCCGGGGCTGATCATGACGGTGCCCATCCTGCTGCCAATTGCCACCGAGATCTACGGCATCGACCCGCGCCACTTCGGCGTGGTGGTGGTGATCAACCTCGTGCTCGGGCTGATGACGCCGCCCGTGGGACTGAGCTTCTTCGTGGCCTCCGCCGTGACCGGGGCCAAGCCCGGAAAGATGTTCATCGTCACGCTGCCGTTCTTCCTGATCTGCTGCGCCGCGCTGGTGCTGCTGTCGCTGTTCCCGAGCCTGTCGCTCGCGCTCATCAAGTAAGTCCCGCCGCCTTCCTTTCCCTTCACACAACCGGAGCCCCGCATGTCCCTTTCTCGCCGCAAATTCGTCGTCCAGGCTGCAGCCGGTACCGCTGCCGCGTCGTCCGCCCTCTTTTGCACCGTGTCGCGCGCGGCGGCCGCCAAGGAATTCCGCCTCGGCCTCATCACGCCGGCCGGCCACTCGTGGAACCGCGCCGCGCTCGCCTTCGGTGAAGCGCTCAAGAAGGCCACCGACGGCCGCCTGAGCGCGACGGTGTTCCATTCGGGCCAGCTGGGCAACGAGTCGGCCATGATGCAGCAGCTGCAGTCGGGCGCGCTGGACATGGGCTGGATCCAGGCGGCCGAACTCGGCTCGCGCGTGTCCAGCGTGGCGGCCATCAACGCACCCTACCTCGTGCGCTCGACCACCAACGTGGCCTCGCTGGTGCGCACGCCCGCCGCGCTGAAGCTGCTCGAGGTGCTGCCGCGCGAGACCGGCACCATCGGCCTGGGCTGGGGCATCACGGGCATGCGCGTGGTGTTTGCCACCAAGCCGATCTCCACGCCCACCGACCTCAAGGGCATGAAGCTGCGCATCAACCCGACGCCCGTGTACCGCGACTTCTACCAGCTGCTGGGCGCCGCGCCCACGCCGATTCCGACGCCGGCCGTTTTCGACGCCATGTCCAACGGCCAGGTCGACGGGCTCGAGGCGGACATCGAGTTCTCGTGGAACCAGCGCTTCGACCGCGTCGCAAAAACAATGCTGCCGATGAATGCGCTCTTCATGCCCTTTGCGCCGCTGGTGTCGGGCCGCATCTGGAAGACGCTCGACGGCAAGGACAAGGCGCTGATCACCGACCTGGTCAAGCAGTCGCTCGACGCGCAGATCAAGGACATCGTGACCACCGAGCTCGGCCTGATCGACAAGTTCAAGGCGAGCGGCATCACGATCAAGAGCGACGCCGGCTACAACCCCGCGCCGGTCATCGCGGAGTTCGACAAGATCTGGCTGCCCAAGGCGCCGCAGATCGCGGAGTTGCGCAAGATCGGCGCGGCGCTCTGAACCAGGCCGGTGCGCCGCCGACCCATTGCGCACCACAACAGTTCCGCGGAAGGGTTCGCACCAATCGCGTGCGGGCACCGTTTTTGCTTGAATGCAGAAGCATTCACCTCCAACGGATCCCGCATGAACAAGCGCCAATTGCTCCAGTCCTTCCTCGCCGCCTCGGCCCTCAGCTTCGGCCTTTCCCCGGCCCTGGCCCAGACCATGACGCCGATCAAGTTCCAGCTCGACTGGCGCTTCGAAGGACCGGCCGCGCTGTTCCTGCACCCCGCCGCCAAGGGCTATTTCAAGGCCGCGGGCCTGGACGTGACCATCGACGCGGGCAACGGCTCGGGCGGCACGGTCACGCGCGTGGCCTCGGGCGCCTACGACATGGGTTTTGCCGACCTCGCGGCGCTGATGGAATTCCACGCCAACAACCCTGACAGCCCCAACAAGCCAGTGGCGGTGATGATGGTCTACAACAACACGCCGGCCTCGGTCATGGCGCTCAAGAAGAGCGGCATCGCCAAGCCGGGCGACCTCGCGGGCAAGAAGCTCGGCGCGCCGGTGTTCGACGCGGGCCGCCGCGCGTTCCCGATCTTCGCCAAGGCCAACAGCATCGGCGCCGTGAACTGGACCGCCATGGACCCGACGCTGCGCGAGACCATGCTGATCCGCGGCGACATCGACGCGATCACCGGCTTCACCTTCACCTCGCTGCTGAACCTCGAGGCGCGCGGCGCCAAGGCCGCCGACATCGTCGTGCTGCCCTACCCCGACTACGGCGTGAAGCTCTACGGCAACGTGATCATCGCCTCGCCCAAGCTCATCAAGGAGAACCCGGAAGCGGTGAAGAGATTCCTCTCGGCCTTTGCCAAGGGGGCGAAGGAAGTGATCGCCAATCCGGCGGTGGCCATCGAGTCGGTGAAAGCGCGCGACGGCATCATCGACAGCAAGCTCGAAACCCGCCGCCTGCAGCTGGCCATCGACACCGTGATCAACAGCGCCGACGCGCGCAGCGAAGGCTTTGGCGTGGTCAACGCGGGCCGCATGTCGCTGATGGCCTCGCAGGTGTCGGACGCGTTCAACACCAAGACCCGCGTGAGCCCCGATGCCGTGTGGACCGCCGCGCTGCTGCCGCCCGCGGCCGAACTGAGCGGCGTGCTGCGCAAGTGATGGCGGACGCATCGAACGCGGCCGCTGCTCCCTTCGTCGACTTCCAGGACGTCTGGCTCGCCTACAACGAGGAGCTGCTGCGCGCCAACCACTTCGCGGTGGAGGCCATCGACCTGAAGGTCAAGCGCGGCGAATTCATTGCCATCGTCGGGCCCTCGGGCTGCGGCAAGTCGACCTTCATGAAGCTCACCACGGGCCTCAAGATGCCGTCGATGGGGAAGATCCGCATCGACGGCCAGCCCGTGACCGGGCCGCTCAAGATCTCGGGCATGGCGTTCCAGGCGCCGTCGTTGCTGCCGTGGCGCACCACGGTCGACAACGTGCTGCTGCCGCTCGAGATCGTCGAGCCCTACCGCTCGAGCTTCAAGGCCAAACGCAAGGAATACGTCGAGCGCGCGCGCAAGCTGCTGCAGAAGGTCGGCCTCGCGGGCTATGAAGACAAGTTTCCATGGCAGCTTTCGGGCGGCATGCAGCAGCGCGCCAGCATCTGCCGCGCGCTCATCCACGAGCCCAAGATGCTGCTGCTCGACGAGCCCTTCGGCGCGCTCGACGCCTTCACGCGCGAGGAGCTCTGGTGCATCCTGCGCGACCTCTGGACCGAGCAGCAGTTCAACGTCATCCTGGTGACGCACGATCTGCGCGAGTCGGTGTTCCTGGCCGACACGGTGTACGTGATGAGCAAGAGCCCGGGCCGCTTCGTGGTCAAGCGCGAGATCGAGCTGCCGCGTCCGCGCGAGCTGGAGCTCACCTACACCAAGGAATTCACCGACATCGTGCTCGAGCTGCGCGGCCACATCGGCGCCATCCGCAACACGGGCATCAGCGCGGCGCAAACGGCCGCTGCCGCGGTGTCCCACTGAAGGCGGGCCATGAAGAACACCAAGCAAATCGAACGCTGGTCGCCCTGGCTGCTGCTCGTGGCCGTGATCCTGCTGTGGCAGGTGATCTGCGCGGGCTTCGGCGTGTCGGACTTCATCTTTCCGAGCCCGCTGCGCATCTGGACCCAGTTCTGGGAGTTCAAGGAGATCATCGCGGGCCATGCGTGGCGCACCTTCTGGGTCACGATGGCGGGCTTCGGCCTGGCCATTGTGGTGGGCGTGCTGCTGGGCTTCGTGATCGGCAGCTCGCGCATCGCGTATGCGGCCATCTATCCGCTCATGACGGCCTTCAACGCGCTGCCCAAGGCGGCCTTCGTGCCGATCCTCGTGGTGTGGTTCGGCATCGGCGTCGGGCCGGCGATCCTCACGGCCTTCCTGATCAGCTTCTTCCCGATCATGGTCAACATCGCGACCGGCCTTGCCACGCTGGAGCCCGAGCTCGAGGACGTGCTGCGCGTGCTCGGCGCCAAGCGCTGGGACGTGCTCATGAAGATCGGCCTGCCGCGCTCCATGCCCTACTTCTTCGGCTCGCTCAAGGTGGCGATCACGCTGGCCTTCGTCGGCACCACGGTCAGCGAAATGACCGCGGCCAACGAAGGCATCGGCTACCTGCTCATTTCGGCCGGCTCGGCCATGCAGATGGGCCTGGCCTTCGCGGGCCTGATGGTGGTGGGCGCAATGGCCATGCTGATGTACGAACTCTTCAGCGTGATCGAAAAACACACGACCGGCTGGGCGCATCGCGGATCGCAAAACCAATAGGGCACCACGGATGACACGCGACCAGATCATCCGCGCGCTGCGCCGCGCCGACGAAGTGGCCCGCCGCGCCATGGCCATGGGCCGCCACCCCTTCGGCGCCGTGCTCGTCGCGCCCGACGGCGAAACCATCCTGGCCGAGCAAGGCAACATCGACACGGTCAACCACGCCGAAGCCACGCTGGCGCGCCATGCGGCGCAGAACTGGCCGGCCGATTACTTGTGGCAATGCACGCTGGTCACGACCTTCGAGCCCTGCGCGATGTGCGCGGGCACCAGCTACTGGGCCCACATCGGCCGCATCGTCTACGGCGCCGAAGAAAGCGCCCTGCTCGCGCTCACGGGCGACCACCCCGAGAACCCCACGCTGAACCTGCCCTGCCGCGAAGTGTTCGCGCGCGGGCAGAAGAAGATCGAGGTCATCGGGCCGGTGCCCGAAGTGGCGGAAGAAATGATCGCCACGCACCGCGGGTTCTGGGAAGCGCGTTAGGCAGCGACTAGGCCAGCAGCAGCGTGGCCTCGTCGCGCCAGTAGGCAACGGCCCCCAGCCAGCCCTCCCACACGCAGCCGTTGCAGCCGCGTCCGCAGCAGGTGGTGGGCTCCGGTGGCGGCATGCGCAAGGCAAGACCCCGGGCCTGAAGGAGCGACTGGACGCTCGCGATCAGCGCCTGGGCACTGGCAAGATCGACCGGAACGGGCAGGTCTTTGTCTGCGATGGACATGGGCTGGCGGCGGTGGCCGGGCACCGCGCGGCAGGCTTGCGCCTTACCAGAAGATCCAGAGCGCCAGCCCGCCGAAGATGGCCCACTTCACGAGGTAGTACACCCGTTTGTCCCAGGCCTTGAGCCGCTTGCCGATCACGCGGATCTGGTAGATGTACTTGAAAGCGCGGTTGATGCCGCCCGTCTTGTCGCCGGCATCATTGGGCGAGGCGGCCGCCGCCAGCAGGTTCTTGGCGAACCAGCGGTTCACGGCGCTGGCCCAGCGGTACTTGAGCGGACGCTCGATGTCGCAGAACAGGATCACGCGGTCGTGGTCGGTCGTGTTCTCGGCGTAGTGGATGTAGGTTTCGTCGAACACCACGGCCTCGCCGTCGCGCCAGTGGTAGCGCTGGCCGTCCACGTCGATGTAGCAGCCCTCCACGCCCGGCGTCCACAGGCCCAGGTGGTAGCGCAGCGAACCGGCGAAGGGGTCGCGGTGGCGCACCAGGCGGCTGCCCGGCGGCAGCTCGGCGAACATGGCCGCCTTGATGGTGCCGATGCCCTTGAGCAGCTCGGTGGTGCGGGGGCACAGCACGGCGGCCGAGGGATGCGCCTCGTCGTACCACTTGAGGTAGAAGCGCTTCCAGCCGCTCTTGAAGAAGGAGTTGAAGCCCACGTCGTTGAACTGGCTCGACGCCTTGATGCTGCCGCCGTTGCGCATGGCGAGCGCCTCTTCGCGGATGACCTGCCAGTTTTCCTCGAGCACGCGCATCTCGGGAAATTGCGCGGGCGACAGGTACGGCGTGCTCGGCACCTTCGAGAAGATGTACATGAAGGCGTTCAGCGGCGCGAGGAAGGTCGAGTGATCAGACAGCTGCCTGAAGAAACGATGCCGGACTTGGCCGCGGAAATGAACGTAGAGCGCGCTGAGCGCGAAGATGGCAAGAATGACCCACTTCATTGTTGAAAGTGTCCTGTAGACGGCGCGGGGGTAGCCGGGTAGTGTAATTCGTCGCCCCAAATTCGACCTGACCAAGCCCTTTTTGGCCCTGTCCAGCGATGTCCAGGACCCGCACGCCACGCCCTGCGCGAGTGGGCGCCACTCAGGCCCAGCCGGTCTCGATCTCGGTCTTCACCTCGGTCATGAGCCGGTGCACCGGGCACTTGCCGGACACGCGCAGCAGTTCGTCGCGCTGCGCCGCGGTCAGCTCGCCGGTCACGCGCAGGCTCGACTTGAGCCGGTAGACGCCCTTGCGTTCCTCGCTGTCGTCGCGGTCGATGATCACTTCGATGTCTTCCACCGGCATGCCCTTGCGGCGCGCGTAGATCAGCACGGTGAGCGCCTTGCAGGCGGCCAGCGATGCGTCGTACAGGTCATGCGGCTGCGGCCCCGCATCGCTGCCGCCGCCGGCCGGCGAGGCATCGATGGGAATCTCGTGGTTGCGGATCTTGAGGATGTGACGCGTGCCCGTGATGCCGTCGCGCCGGACCGTGATGCTCATGCCGATGTCCTTGTGGGGTGTGGATGCCGGCGCGATGGTAGCCCGCCACCCGCTTCAGCGGTCGACCGCGAGCATCAGCGTTTCCTTGATCTCCTCCATCACCACGTAGCTGTGCGATTCGGCCGCCACGGGCAGCTTCTTGAGGATGTCGCCCAGCAGGTGCCGGTATTCGCTCATGCCGCTCAGGCGCGCCTTCACCAGATAGTCGAAGCTGCCCGAGACCAGGTGGCACTCGAGCACCTCGGGCATGTGCAGCAGCTCCTTGCGCACCTTGTCGAACACCTCGCCCGACTTGGCCGAGAGCTTGATTTCCACGAACACCAGCAGCGTCTTGCCCAGCGCCTCGGGCGACACATGCGCGTGGTAGCCGCTGATGACGCCCTCGCGTTCCATGCGCTTCACGCGCTCGGCGCAGGGCGATGCCGACAGGCCGATGCGCTCGGCGAGTTCGGTCATGGAAATGCGGCCCTGGCGCTGCAGCAGGTCGAGGATCTTGCGGTCGATACGGTCGAGTTCGGGCATTTCACTCCGGGGCTGGCAATTGGCTTGCTATCTGCAGCGAATTCCACTGTGAATCTTAGAAAAACAATGGAATCCACTGGATTGTGCGCTTTAGATTCCATGCATTCACCTTCATTCGCGTAAATACCCATGAAAGTCATCGTTCTCGGCGGCGGCGTGATCGGCACCACCACGGCCTACTACCTGGCGCGCTCCGGCGCCGACGTGACGCTGCTCGACCGGCAGGCCGGCCCGGCCGAGGAAACCAGCTTCGGCAACGCCGGGCAGGTGTCGCCGGGCTACTCGACGCCATGGGCCGCGCCCGGCATTCCGCTGAAGGCGATCAAGTGGATGTTCCAGAAGCATGCGCCGCTGTCGATCCGCCCCGACGGCACGCTGTTCCAGCTGCGCTGGATGGCCGCGATGCTGCGCAACTGCTCGCCCGAACGCTATGCGGTCAACAAGGAACGCATGATGCGCGTGGCCGAATACAGCCGCGGCTGCCTGCAGCAACTGCGCGCGGAAACCGGCCTGCGCTACGAGCACCGCACCGGCGGCACGCTGCAGCTGTTCCGCACGCAGGCGCAGCTCGATGCGGTGCAGCGCGACATCGCGGTGCTCGAGGAATGCGGCGTGCCCTACGAACTGCTCGACCGCGATGCGCTCGCACGCGTGGAGCCCGCGCTGGCCGGTGCGCGCGACCGGCTCGCGGGCGGCCTGCGCCTGCCGAACGACGAAACCGGCGACTGCCACCTGTTCACGCGCGGCCTGGCCGACATCGCACGCAGCCTGGGCGTGGACTTTCGCTTCGGCCAGTCGGTCGAAGGCCTGGAGATGGCGGGCGACCGCATCACGGGCGTGCGCACCGGCGCCGGCAAGATCCTCACGGCCGACCGCTACGTGATGGCCTTCGGCAGCTATTCGCGCGCCGCCATCGCATCGCTGGGGCTGGACATTCCGGTGTACCCCGTCAAGGGCTACTCGCTCACGGTGCCGCTGGTCGACGAATCGCTGGCTCCGCAATCGACCGTGCTCGACGAGACCTACAAGGTGGCCGTGACGCGCTTCGACAACCGCATCCGCGTGGGCGGCATGGCCGAGCTCGGCGGCTTCGACCTGCGCCTGAACTCGCACCGCCGCGCCACGCTCGAAAAGGTGGTGAGCGACCTGTTCCCCGGCGGCGACCTGCCGCGCGCCACCTTCTGGACCGGCCTGCGCCCGATGACACCCGACAGCACGCCCATCGTCGGCGCCACGCGCTACGCGAACCTGTTCCTCAACACCGGCCACGGCACGCTCGGCTGGACCATGGCCTGCGGCTCGGGCAAGCTGATCTCCGACCTCGTGACGGGCCAGCGTCCGGAGATCCGCACCGATGGCCTGGCGATGGACCGCTATGCGCAAGGTGCGCCGCGCACTGCGCGTTCGAATCCCGCGACTGCGGCGGCCTGACGCCTGCGTTTTTTGGGGGGCTATTCGGGGCGGGTGCACAGGCCACCGGGTACTCCCCTCCGCGAATGTCCCCCGCCTTCGGCTCCTCCTTTATTTCGCTGCGGGGAGCACCCGATGCCCTGTGCACCTGGGCACGCTCGTTGTGCACCGCTGATCAACCACCGCTCCGCATAACGCTCCCGTCGATGGGGTGCCTTGCGCAGCGAAATAAAGGAGGAGGCCGAAGGCCGGGGGACATTCGCGGAGCAAGGTATCCCGTCGGCGGGAGCGCCGCCCTGAACGACAACAACAACCCCGCTCAGGCAGCCTTGGCAATCGGAATCGTCCCGCTGCTCATCCCGCGGTAGACCTCCGCCTCGCCATGCTTCGCAAGCAGCTGCATCAGGTGCTTGCGAATCAGCATCCCCGGCCGATCGGACTCCATCGAATATTCGACGCCGCGCCGCCGCGTGTCGACCAGCGCATCAGGGTCGGTCGATTCGAGGATGTCCTTGTCCTCGCGCGTGACCGCCTCGTCGAAGTCGATCAGCATCTGCGCCGTGCAGTCGGCCTCCGTGTCGTTGCGGAACAGCCATTGGCACAGCTGCATGCGGCCGTCGTCGATGGGCGTGAAGCAGTTGATGATGATGTGGCGCACGCCGCTCGGGTATTCGATGTCGAGCCGGCGCGAGAACGGCAGGAAGTAGGCGTTGCGCATGTGGCGCGTGGTGATCGCATCGGTCACGCCGCTGATCGCGTGGAACTTCACCGGGTTGGCCGCTTCGATGATGGTCTCCGCGTAGAAGCCGCCCTCGTTCTCCACCAGTTCGTACTTGCTCGGCTTCGGGCTCGCGGCCACGCCGAAGGTGGCGCGGTGCACGAAGCTGAAGTGCGAGTTGTCGAACGAGTTCTCGAGCGCGCGCATCGGGCTGGTCTGCCACTCTTCATAGAACTGGAAGATCGTGCGGTAGCCCGGATCGTCGAACTCCGGAATGGCCGGAATGTCGGCAATCGGTTCTTCCAGCGCCACCCAGGCATAGCCGTAGCGCGCGGTGCAGCGGTAGGCGGTGGTGCGGTACTCGGGCGAAATCTTGCGCTCGGCCTCGTACTGCGGAATGCGGATCACCTGCCCGCTGCGGTCGTAGGTCCAGCCGTGGTAGCCGCACTGGATGGCGCCCTGCCCGCAGGCCTGGCCTTCGGCATCGACGCACCAGCCTTTCGACAGCTTCGCGGTGCGATGGCAGCAGCGGTCGCGCAATGCGGCGGGCTGGCCGCCGGCATCAATGAAAAGAACGATGTCTTCGCCAAGAAGCCTGAAGGGCTTCGGGCCATTGGCCAGTTCGGTGAGCGGCATGACGGCATGCCAGAACTTGCGGAAGACGGGTTGTTGGGTGACGAGCATGCGTGGACTCCTTCTGTTGTTGCGCGTGGGTACGAACGAACCTGAAAGAGCAATTTCCTGCCGCAAGGGCTGAACGCTTCTACTCTGCGCCACCTGCCATGCAAATTGCGCGCCTGCATTGTGGCTTGGGTCCGCCACGCATTCAAGCCCTGGCATGGCTCGTGCATCGACTCCCGCAAGAGTAGAAGCGTTCAGCAGCGCACGCACCACCCTTGTGCGCCCGCCCGGAAATTGCTCTTGAAGTGCCTTCCGCCCTGCGCGGAGGGATTCAAGACCCGAGGATTCCGAGGCCCACCATGCAACGTCGTCGATTCTTTTTTCTTGCGGCCAGTGCCGCCGCCAGCACCCTTGCCGCTCCCGCCGTCTTCGCCCAGGGCGGCGGCAAGCCGACCCCGCTCAAGTTCACGCTCGACTTCCGCATCAACGGCCAGACCGCGCCCTTCTTCCTCGCACACAGCAAGGGCTACTACCGGGACGAAGGCCTGGACGTGGCCATCGACACCGGCGCCGGCTCGGTCGCGTCGATCACGCGCATCGCGAGCGGCGTCTACCAGATGGGGCTGGGCGACATCAGCTCGCTGGTCGAGTTCAATGCGCAGAACCCCGGCACCCCGATGGTGCAGGCGGTGTACCAGTACTACAACCGCGCACCCTTCGTGATCATCGGCCGCAAGGACCGCGGCGTCACGGCCGACTTCAAAAGCCTCGCGGGCAAGAAGGTGGCCGCGGCCGCCGTCGAATCGACCCGCCGCGCATGGCCGATGGTGGCGCGCAAGCAGGGCATGCGCAGCGACGCCTTCCAGTGGCAGACCACCGACTTCAGCGCGCGCGACAACGTGATGGTGCGCGGCGACGTCGATGCCGCGACCTACTTTCATGACTCTGCCATTTCGCTCTTCGCGCGCATGAAGGCGGAGGAACTGTCGGTGCTCAAATATGCGGACGCGGGCGTCAACCTGTACGGCAACGCCATCCTCGCGAGCAGCAACCTCATTGCGCAGAACCCCAGGGTGGTTGCGGCCTTCCTGCGCGCCACCAACCGCGCCATCGTCGAGACCTTTGCCAATCCGGCGCCCAGCATTGCGGCCATGCGCCAGCGCGAACCGATCCTCGATGAGAAAATGGAGCTTGAACGCTGGGGTGTCACGGCGCAATATGTAGGTGCCGCCGACACGCGCGGCCACGGCCTCGGCGACATCCGCAAGCTCACGCTCGAGCAGCAGGTCGACGAGGTCGCCGACGTATTCGGCCTCAAGGTCAAGCCCTCGTCCGACGCCATCTTCAACACGTCGATGCTGCCATCGCGCAACGAACGCATGATTCCCACCAAGGCATGAACTTCAGCAACAGCAACCTCCAATCCACCCTCCCCGAAGAAACCACGCTCGACGAACGCGACGGACGCTACCTGCGCAAGGCCATCGTCTGGTCGCATGCGGCGCGCCGCCGCGGCAACCGGCCCTTCGGATCGGTCATCGTCTCGGCCGCCGGCGAAGTGCTGGCCGAAGCGGCCAACAGCAACACCGAATCCGGCGACTGCACGGCGCACGCGGAGATGAACGCGCTGCGTGCGCTCGCGGGGCGCGGCCTCACGCGCGAAGAGCTTGCCGGCGCCACCATCTATGCATCGGGCGAGCCCTGCGTGATGTGCGCGGGCGCGATCTTCTGGTCGAACATCGGCCGCGTGGTGTTCGGCATCGACGCCGAGCGGCTGCGCGTGTTCCGCGGCGAGCGGCAGGACCAGCGCGATGCCGAGCTGTCGTGCCGCGACGTGTTCCGCGCCTCGCCGCATCCGATCGAATGCATCGGGCCCGCGCTGCTCGACGAGGCCAGCGCTGCGCACGACGGCGCCTGGGCCAGCTAGCCGCCGCGCGCGGCGGTGCCGGGCGAATAGACTCGTTGGATGTCCTGGCACGCCCATCTTCATCTCGACTACCGACAGGAAGCCGCCCGCAGCGTCGCGCGCTTTCGCCATGACGGGCCGCTGCGCATCCTGCAAAGCCTCTACCCCGAAGGCGATGCGATCTGCCACAACGTGCTGGTGCATCCGCCGGGCGGGCTGGTGGGCGGCGACACGCTGGACATCGACATCGAGGCGGCCGACGCAAGCCATGGCCTGATCACCACGCCGGGCGCGTCGCGCTTCTACCGCTCCGAAGGCGAGCTTGCGCTGCAGCGCACGCGCATCCGGCTTGCCAAGGGCGCGCGGCTCGAGTGGCTGCCGCTGGAGGCCATCTGCTACAGCGGCTGCCGCGCAGAGAACCGGCTCACCATCGAGGCCGAGCCCGGCGCCGAGATGATCGGCTGGGACGTGACGGCCCTCGGCCTGCCGAACGCCAACCAGCCGTTCGAGCGCGGCACCTACCTGCAGCACATCGAAGTGCCGGGCGTGTGGCTGGAGCGCGGGCGCATCGACGCGGCCGACCATCGGCTGCTGCAGAGCCCACTGGGCTTCGGCGGGCATCGCTGCATCGCGTCGCTGTTCTTCGTGTCGGGTTCGCCGGCCGCGCGGGCGCGGCGCGAGGCGCTGCTTGCGCTCGCGCGCACCGCCATCGATGCGCACGGCCTGCAGGAAAGCGCCGGCGCGACCAGCCCGCATGCGGAGATCGTCGTGCTGCGCGTGCTGGCGCCGGTGGTCGAGCCCGCGATGCAACTGCTCCGGCAGGTGTGGCAGGCCTGGCGCGCCGAGCTGTGGCAGTTGCCGGCGAGCTCGCCGCGGATCTGGGCGACCTAGCGCGGGGGGCCTATCGTGCGCCGTAGCTTTCCAGCAGGACGGCGGACAGCGCGAGTATCTTGGTCTGGGGGGCTTCCTTGAGCCACACCAACCTCGTCTTGGCGCGGCCGAATTTCGAATGCAGCCTGTGAACGCTCAGGCGATCGCGCTCCGCGTAGCTGTCGAGCACGCTGTGCGGCACCAGCGCAATGCCCATGCCGACAGCGACACAGCCAAGGATCAGGTGGTACGAGCCGGCCTCGACGATACGGCCGGGCGCGACGCGGCCGCGCAGGAACCAGTCCTCGAGCCTCTTGCGATGCGGGCAGCCTGGATGAAAGGCCAGGATCGTCTTCGATGGCAGATCCTTCGGCGACGAAATGCGCGCGTGCCTGGCTTCGGCGACGATCACGAGCTCTTCGTCATAGATCTCGATGGACTCGAGCCGAGGATCGGAGACGGGGTCTGCGATGAGCGCTGCATCCAGTTCCGAGCAAAGAATCTGCTTGACCAGGTCGAGAGGATCGCCCGAGAAGAGTTCCAACGCCACATCGGGGTAGCGATCGTGGAAGCGGCCGAGCGGCTCGGGCAGGCGGGCCGCAGCCGTGCTTTCCATCGCGCCGAGGCGCAGCACGCCGGTGGGCCGGTCCGACTTGATGGCGTTGGCCGCTTCCCTGGCCAGGTCGAGCATGCGATCGGCGTAGCCGACAAGTATCCTGCCGGAGGGCGTGAGCTGCATTCGGCGCCCCTCGCGCAGGAACAGCGGGACGCCCAGCTTTTCCTCCAGCACCTTGATGCGAGCCGTCACGCTCGACTGTGCGCGATGCAGCACCTCGGCCGCCCGCACCACGCCGCCGGCCTGGACCACGGTCCGAAAAATCTGCAGATCCGAGAACTCCATGCATCGCCTTCCCTGAACTGTTCGTTCTGTATTTGTCGTTTCTTTGCCAAGCGCATTCTCTTTAGAGTTCCCTGCAACTTCAACAAGGCAATGGTTTCCTGAGTCAGGAATACCCGCAGAACATCATCATGAAAATCGGGCTTATCGGTGTTGGCGTCATGGGAGAACCCATGGCGAAGAATCTCAAGAAGGCCGGGCACAGCGTCACGGTCTACAACCGGACGCCTGCTCGCTGCGATGTGCTGCGCCCCTTGGGCATCGAGGTCGCAGACACGCCGGGCCAGGTCTTCGAGGCCGCGGAGGCCGTCATCATCATGGTGCCGAGCCATCTGGAGGTGGACCAGGTCCTGGAGCGCTCCCCGGAGGGCGCGATCGCCGCGCCCGTGACGGGCCGGACCATCGTGCTGATGGCCACCGTGGCACCGGCGTACTCGACGGCGCTTGGCGCCAGCCTCGCGGCCGCGGGCGCCCGCTACGTCGAAGCACCGGTCTCGGGCTCCAGGCTGCCCGCCGAAACGGCGCAGCTCGTGATCCTGGCGTCGGCCGCCGAACAGGCGCACATCGACCACGTGCAGCCACTGTTCGATGCGATCGGAAAGAAGACGGTTCGCTGCGGCCCGGTTCCCATGGCCATGCGCATGAAGCTGGCCAATCAGCTCTTGCTGATCGCCTGCTTCGAGGCGATTTCGGAGGCGACGCACTTCGCTGCAGGCATCGGCCTGGACGTGCAGCAGTTTCTCGAGATGGCGCAGGCCGGCCCTTTGGCCAACGACGTGCTGCGCTCGAAAGTCGCCAAGCTCGTGTCGAACGACTTTGCCCAGCAGGCCCCGATCCGCCACGTGGCCAAGGACATCGGGCTGGTTTGCGACGAAGCGGAGCAACGCGGCGTGTGGCTTCCGATTGCCACGGCCAACCGTTCGCTGTTTGCGGAGGCCATGCAGGCCGGGCAATCGCAGGACGATGCCATCGGCATCATCAAGATCCTGCGCAGGGGCAGGTAGCCATGTCCGCAGCTTCTTCCACCGCACTCGCGGGATCCGCGGGGCGGCATTCGCTGGCCGCGGGCGTGCTGTGCGGCCTTGCGGTTGCGCTGATCTGGTCGAGCTGGTCGGTGGCCACGCGGTTTGCCGTGACCACCACCCTGGGGCCGCATGACGTGACGTTCCTTCGCTTCAGTGTTTCGGCCCTGCTCCTGTGGCCCATCCTGGCTCGAAAGGGCCTTGGCCTCGCACAGATCGGCGTCGCGCGGCTGCTGGTGATGGTGCTGGGCGCGGGAGTGCCTTTCATGATGCTCGGTTCTGTAGGCATGCGCTTCGCACTCGCCTCGCATGTCGCCACGCTCATGATCGGAACGATGCCGATCTGGGTGGCGGTGCTGTCCGGCGTTCTGTTCGGTGAAAAGTTCAGCCGCCAGCAACTCGGCGGCATGGCGGTCGTCCTCGCCGGCGTGCTCTGCATCGGCGGCTATGCGCTCCTTGCCAATCGTGCGGCAGGCGAGTGGCGAGGCGATCTGCTGTTCCTGCTGGCTGGCCTGTGCTTTGCAAGCTTCACCATTGCGCAGCGCCGCTCCGGCATCAGTCCCTGGCACGCCACCGCGCTGGTGAACGTGTGCTCCGCCGTGCTGTTCGCACCGATCTACTTCTTCTGGTTCACCCCGAACATCTTCACTGCGCCACCGGCGGCCGTCGGGTTCCAGGTTGTCGCGCAAGGCATTCTGGTCGCGATCCTCGGGATGTACTTCTATACCGAGGCCGTGCGCCGGCTCGGCGCTCCCAGGGCGGCCATCTTCGGTGCCCTCGCGCCGGCGCTCGCTGCATTGATCGGTGCGCTGTTTCTCAAGGAAATTCCGGCTGCGCTCACCCTGGCCGGAATTGCCTTGGTGATGGGCGGGGTCGCACTGGTGGTGACGGGGGCACGCGCCAAGCCAAGGTGATCAAGCGGCGCACAACGTGCGGAATGTTTCAAGCCGGCATGTCGGTCCGCGGCAGCCGCAGGTGCTTCTTCAATGTCTCGAACACCTGCCGCGTGACCGGATTCACCACGTGGCTGCGCACGTACAGGTAGTAGGCCAGGTCGGGCAGGCGCGGCATGCCGTCGCCGGCGCCCAGCACGCGCAGGCCGGCGTCGAGCTGCTCCACGCCGCGCGCCGTGACGCCCAGGCCCGCGCGCAAGGCGGCCTTGATGCCGATCAGGCTCGACGAGGTGTAGCGCGGCGTCCATGCCACGCCCGCGGCGTCGAGCGCCTCGTGGCCGATGCGGCGGAAGATGCTGGGGCCGTCGGCCATGATCAGCGGCACCGGCTTGGATGGGTCGTGCACGTAGCTGGCGGCGCAGAGCCACACGGTCGGCGAATTGCGCAGCACCACGCCGTCGAACTGCGGGTCGGCGCGGTTCGAGATGATCATGTCGACCTCGCCACTCTTGAGCGAGGTCATGAGATAGGGGCTGCGGCCGATGTGGATGTCCAGTTGCAGCAGCGGCGAGGTGCGCGCCACCTCGGTGAGCAGCAGCGGCAGCATGGTCTCGGCCACGTCGTGCGGCGCGCCGATGCGCAGGTTGCCTTCGAGCTCGCCCTGGCGCAGGCTGCGCAGCGCCTCGTCGTTGAGCGCGAGCAGGTGGTGCGCGTAGGTCAGGAGCCGCTCGCCATGTTCGGTGAGGCGCTTCTGCCGGCCCTGCTTGGCGAACAGCGCGTGGCCCACCTGCTCTTCGAGCCGCTGCATCTGCTGCGTGATGGCCGACTGCGTGCGACCCAGGTGCACGGCCGCCGCCGCAAAGCTGTGGTGGCTGACGACGGCCGCGAAGGAGCGCAGCAATTCAAGATCGAGCGTGGGCATACATTAATTTTATTGATGTATTTGTTGCGCCGGCTGGATTGTCGGGTCACGCTCTGGTCACTACAGTGAATGCACACCAAGACACGCATCCCCACTGGAGAACCCTGCATGAGCACCCTGTCCGACCCACGCCGCGAGGCGGTCGCCGCGTCCATCGACCGGATGAAGAAAGCCATTGGCGGCGCTGAACCAACCCGTGAAAAGCTCGATGCGGTGCTCGAAGCGCTGCAAGGGCTGGCCGCGCGCACCGACTACTGGGGGCCCGCCGACTTTCCGGCGCCCGAGGCCGGCGAGCACCAGGCCCGCTACCTGATTGCCGAGGACCCGGACCAGAGCTTTGCGCTTTATCTCAACGTGATGCGCCCGGGCAAGAAGATCGTGCCGCACAACCACACCACCTGGGCCTGCATTGCCGCGGTGGAAGGCACCGAGCACAACCGCGTGTACGAACGGCGCGACGACGGCTCGGTGCCGGGCGTCGGCAAGCTCGAGCAAACCGCGCTGGTCGTGGTTGCGCCCGGCAAGGGCATTGCGCTGATGCCCGAGGACATCCACTCGGTCGAGATCCAGGGCGAGCAGGTCATTCGGCACCTGCACATGTACGGCCGCGCGCTCGAGACGCTGAACCAGCGCACCGCGTACGACCTGGAAGCCGGCACCTGCCAGACGATGGGCATCGGCGTGCAGACGCGCCGCTAGGCCCCTCTTCTTCCAACCTCGTCTCTTTCATGCGGGCCGCGCCGGGCGCGGCCTCGCAGGACCGCGTTCGTTCCAACGGCTTGCTTTCCATGACCTCTTTCATCGATCCGAAGACCCTCAAATCCTGGCTGCACGACGGCGGCGAGATCGCGCTGCTCGACGTGCGCGAGCACGGCCAGTACGGCGAGGCGCACCTCTTCTACGGCATTCCGCTGCCCTTCAGCCGGCTCGAACTCGATGCGCCGCGCCTCATGCCGCGCCGCAGCGTGCGCGTGGTCGCGTATGACGGTGGCGATTCCGACGTGGCCGAGCGCGCCGCCCGCCGCCTCGCCGCGCTGGACTACACCGACGTGCACGTTCTGCAGGGCGGCACCCGCGCCTGGAAGGCCGCAGGCCATGCGCTCTTCGCGGGCGTCAACCTGCCGTCGAAGACCTTCGGCGAACTGGCCGAAGAGGCCTATCACACGCCGCGCGTGAGCGCCGACCAATTGGCCGAGATGCTGGCGCGCAAGGACAAGGTGGTGGTGCTCGACGGCCGGCCGGTGAGCGAGTTCCACAAGATGAACATCCCCACGGCCACCTGCTGCCCCAATGGCGAGCTCGCCTATCGCGTGCGCCGGCTGGTGCCCGACACCACCACGCCCATCGTCATCAATTGCGCGGGCCGCACGCGCAGCATCATCGGCGCGCAGACGCTCATCAACCTGGGCCTGCCCAACCCGGTCTATGCGCTGGAGAACGGCACGCAGGGCTGGTACCTGAACGACCACGCGCTGGAGCACGGCGGCACGCGGCGCTATGCGCCGGACAGCGGCAACACCGACCTGCGGCCGGCCGCCAAGGCACTGGCCGAGCGCTTCGGCGTGCCCACGGTCACGGCGCAAACGGTGCAGCAATGGGCCGGCGACGGCAGCCGCAGCCTGTTTCTCTGCGACGTGCGCACGCCCGAGGAATTCGCGGCCCGCACGCTGCCCGGCGCGCAGCACACGCCCGGCGGGCAATTGATGCAGGCCGGCGACCAGTACGTCGGCGTGCGCGGCGCGCGGCTCGTGCTGTTCGACGACGACGGCGTGCGCGCGCCCACCATTGCGCACTGGCTGCGGCAGATGGGCCACGAAGCGAGCGTGCTCGAAGGCGGACTCGCGAGCGGGCTGTCGCTCGCGCCCGCCGCCGCGCCCGCTGCACCCGCGCTGGCGACGATCGATGCAGAGGCGCTGTCCGCCCGCCTTGCGCAGGGCGAGGTGGCGCTGGTCGACCTGCGCCCGAGCATGCAGTTCCGCGCCGGCCACATCCCGCAGGCGCGCTGGTCGATACGCCCGCGCCTCGCCCAGGACGTGAAGAGCGAAACGCGCCAGCTCGTGCTGGTGGCCGACGACGCTGCGCTCGCGGCATGGGCCGCGGCGTCCGAGCTGGCCGGCCTCTCGCCCGCGCCGCTGCTGCTCGAAGGCGGCATGGCCGCATGGCGCAATGCCGGCCTGCCGGTGCAGGCCACGCCCGCCCTGCCCGCGGACGCGGACTGCATCGACTACCTGTTCTTCGTGCACGACCGCCACGACGGCAACAAGGAAGCGGCGCGCCGCTACCTCGCCTGGGAGACCGGCCTGGTCGCGCAGCTCGATGCGCAGGAGCGCTCGGCCTTCAGGCTGCCCACCGCTTCCGCCGCGCGGCACGCCTAGCTCCCCCGGTTTCGCTTTCTCCGTTCGCCGTTGTCAGTTCCTATTCCAGGAGTTTCGTCATGTCGTCTGCCTTTCGCATTCCGAGCCTTGCCCGTCTTTCAATCGCTGCCGCATGGCTCGCGGCCATGGCGCTGCAGCCGGCCTCGGCCCAGCCGCTGCCTGCGCGCAACGGCTTTCCGTCGCAGCCGGTGAAGTTCGTCTCGCCCTTTCCCCCGGGCGGCGGCAACGACGCCACGGCGCGGCTGGTGACCACGCGGCTGCCGGAAATCATGGGACAGGCCGCGGTGGTGGACAACCGCGGCGGCGCGGGCGGCAACATCGGCGCCAAGTCGGTGGCCGAGGCCAAGCCCGACGGCTACACGGTGCTGACCTCGCAGGTGTCGATCATGGCGGTGAACCCCTCGCTCTACTCGGCGCCCGGCTTCGACCCGATCAAGAACTTCGTGCCGATCACGCAGATCAACGCGGCGCCGCTCGCGCTGGTGGTGGAAGCCAATTCGCCCTACAAGACTTTCGCCGACCTGGCCACGCGCGCCAAGGCCAGCCCCGGCAAGCTCACCTATGCCACGCCGGGCAACGGCACGCTCTCGCACCTGGTCGGCGTGGTGCTGCAAAAGGACAGCGGCGTGGACATGACGCATGTGCCCTACAAGGGCGCCGGCCCCGCGCTCACCGACCTGCTCGGCGGACAGGTCGACGTGCTCGTGACCTCGACCTCCTCGGTCGCGGGCATGGTGCAGAACGGCAAGCTGCGCGTGCTGGCCGTCACCAGCCCGCGCCGCATCGGCGTGTTCGCCAAGGCACCCACGCTCGAGGAGCTGGGCTATGCCAATGCCCGCTTCGAGGACTGGTACGGCTTCTTTGCGCCGGCCGGCACGCCGCCCGAGCGCGTGGCCTACCTGAACGAAGCCATCGTGCGCACGCTGCGCCTGCCCGAGGTGACCAAGCTCGTGAACGACGGCGGCAGCGAGGTGGTGGCCAACACGCCCGAAGCCTTTGCCGCGCAGCTGCGCCAGGACATCGACCGCTGGTCGCGCATCGTCAAGCTTTCGGGCGCCAAGGCCGATTGACGCACCATAGAGGCCCGCGCTCGCTGGAACACACCATGTCCGATTCGTCCAAAGACACCGCAGGCCACTCCCTCGACACCCGGCTCGCCCACGCCGGCAAGGCCCCGGCCTACTTCGGCGGCTCGCCGGTCAACACGCCGCTGGTGCGCGCGAGCACCGTGCTGTTCGACAGCGTGGCAGCCATGCGCGAGACGCGCGCGCGGCGCGGCGAAGAGCGCGCCTTCAGCTACGGCGCACGCGGCACGCCCACCACCTTCGCGCTCGAGGACGCGGTGAGCGAACTCGAAGGCGCCCACCGCACGCGCCTCTTTCCCACCGGCCTGGCCGCCATCGGCATGGTGCTGCTGTCGTACCTGAAGCCCGGCGACCATGTGCTGATGTCGGACAGCGTGTACGAGCCGGCGCGCAAGCTCGTGCATTCCTTCCTCGATCCCTATGGCATCCGCTGCAGCTTCTTTGCCGCGGACGGCAGCGGTGTGGAGGAACTGTTCGAGCCCAACACGAAGCTCGTGTATGCCGAATGCCCCGGTTCGCTGGTCTACGAGATGTGCGACCTGCCGAAGCTGGCCGAGCTGGCCCATGCGCGCGGCGCGCTCGTTGCCGCGGACAACACCTGGGGCTCGGGCGTTCAATACCGGCCGCTTGCACTGGGCGCCGACATCTCGCTGATGGCCGCCACCAAGTACCTCTCGGGCCACTCCGACGTGATGATGGGCACCGTGGCCACCACGCGCGAAGCCTGGCAGCCGCTCAACGAGCGCTGCGACGCCTTCGGCATGACCGTGAGCCCGGACGATGCCTGGCTGGTGCTGCGCGGCATGCGCACGCTGTCCGCGCGGCTGCAGATGCACGAGCGGCATGCGATGGAGGTGGCGCACTGGCTGCAGGCGCGGCCCGAAGTGGCGGCGGTGTTCTGCCCCGCGCTGCCACAGCACGCGGGCCACGCGCTCTGGAAGCGCGACTGCCGCGGCACCAACGGGCTGGTCTCGTTCGAGCTGCAGCCGGGCACCGAGAACGCCGCGGTCGAGCGCTTCGTTGATGCACTGTCGCTGTTCGGCCGGGGCTCGTCCTGGGGCGGCTACGAAAGCCTGGTGGCCTGGGCCGACATGCGCGCGGCGCGCAGCGTGACCGACTGGAGCGCACGCGGCGCGGTCATCCGGCTGCACGTGGGGCTCGAGTCGCCTTCGGACCTGCTGCGCGATCTTGAATGCGGCTTTGCGGCGCTGGGTGCCGGCTGAGGCACCTGTGCAGCAGCTCAGGCCGCGATCGGCTCGGGAAGAATGGCCGTCAGCGCAAAGTCGACCAGATGGAGCCAGGTCGCCTCGAGCCCCATGATGCTGTGGTGGTCCGAGGCAGGCACGGTCTGCACGCTGATGGGCGTGGGCCAGGCCGCGATCAGCTTCTGCGAGCGCTCGGGCAGCACCACGTCGTCGCGCTCGGCCAGCAGCACCTGGGTCTTGGCGGCCACTTCCTTGCAGTGCGTGAGCGAGTCGAAGCGGTGCCGCAGCAAGAGCGCGAGCGGAACCAGCGGAAAGCGCTTCTTCGCCACTTCGAGCATCGAGTCGTAGGGCGTGACCAGTTGCAGGCTCGAGAAGTCCTGCTGCGCCACCAGCTGGATGGCCACGCCCGTGCCCAGGCTGCGGCCGACCACGTGCAGGCGCGCCTGCGGAAAGGCCTTGCGCAGGTGGTTGGCAAACTGGATCGCGTCCGCCACCGAGGCGATCTCGGAGGGATGCCCTTCGGAGTCGGCCACGCCGCGGTAGTTGACCGCCGCAAACCCGAAGCCCTCCGGCAGCCAGTGCAGCGCCTGCGCGGTGGCGCGGACGTCCTCGCCCCGGCCGGCAAAATAGATGAACAGGTCCTGCAGCGCGTCTTCGCCCTGCGGGTGGTAGACGTAGCCGCGCACCATGCCGCCCGGCACGGTGTGGGAGTAGGTGGAAAAGTCGTCGGACAGATGGACGACCGGAAGCTTCCTGGCGTTGAAGAGGATGTGCCCCTGCCGCGTGGCAAGAAGGGTCCAGTACGCCGCCATGCCGCCAATGGCGGCGGCCGAGGCCGAGAGTGCAATGCGAAAGGCTTTGGAAGATGACAAGGCTTGGCTCCTGCTTACTTCTTGCAGTCGCCGCCGACGGACACCGTGCCGTCCTTGCACTCCGTCAATATCTCTTCGCCGGCCGGGCCTGCGCTCGGATGCGCCGGGCCCGCGCCTGCTGCGGGAGCGTCTTCGCGCTGGTAGACGATCTTCTTGCTGCCGAGATCGCAGCTGCCCACCACCTGCCCGGGCGCCTCTGCGTTGGCATCGACGGTGATGACGGCGAAGCGCGTCACGCCGGCCGCAGCAATCTTCGCTTCGATCTGGGTGCGCAGGGCTTCGCAGTTTTCGGCGCCGTGGGCGGTGCCCGCCAGGGCAAGCGCCATGGGAATCAACCAGGGTTTCATGATGAGTCGGCCTCGCAGCGGAGGGTTTGGCAAACAAAGAGTCTAGCCCTTCATTTTCCGGCGACGCATCCTCGCGCACGATGCGGTAACCAGGCGTCACTGCCCGCACCGCGCACTCGCAGGCTCAGCCGCAGGCGTTCCTTCCGGCCGGGGACTGGCGCAGCCTGTTGAGGAAGGCAAGCTGCACCCTGGCCGTCTCGCTGCCCTGCGAGGCGGCGCGCAGCATCCACTGGCGGGCCTCGCAGCGGTCGGCCCTGATGGCGGCGCCGTACAGCGTCGGCCCCGCCAGCAGCACCATGCCCAGCATCTCCTGCGCCTCGGCGTGGTCCTCGGCCGCCGCTTGCCGAAGCTGTTCGAGCATCGCGCGGTAGTCGCGGGCGGCCTGCGCTTCCAGTGCCAGCTGGAAGCGCTGCTCGGCGTGCAGCACGACGCCCGCATCCGGCGGCTGCGCCGCAGAGAGCGCCGCCGCAAGGCACAGGGCGCCCGAAAGGCCGATGCGCCAGCGCAGCGACCAGCTTGCGATTTGATTCAATTCGGAAGCCATCGATGTTCTCCACCACTCGTTTGCGTGGAGGCCATCGTGGCAGCAGGCGGCGGCCGCGAGAAACTGGATTTCGCGCAGCCAGGCTCAGCCGGCGCCTGAGCCCTTGCGCGTCGTCACGCGCTTCAGAACTTTGCGGTCAGCGCCACCTGCAGCTCGCGCCCCGGTCCCGGCATGATCAGGTTGTCGACGCTGCCGTGCGCGGACACGTAGTACTTCCTGCCCGTGATGTTCTTCAGGTTGACCGAGAGCTCGTAGCGCTCGGTCCTGTAGCTTGCGGCCAGGTCGGCCGTGACATACGAAGGCAGCGTCACCAGGTTGCTGAGCGAGGCATAGCGCGCGGCCACGTAGTTCACGCCGCCGCCCGCGCTCAGGCCATGGCCCAGGTCCTTCATGAGCCACACGAAGGCCGAGTGCCGCGGCGTGAGCGGCGCCACCTTGCCCTGCACCGGCATCGCGGCGCCGATGGGCAGCTGCAGCGAACTCACGGTGGCCAGCGACTTGACCATGCGGCCGTCCAGGTAGGCGTAGCCCGCGCTGACGTCCCAGCGCCCCGGCAGCTTGCCGGCCAACGCCAGTTCCATGCCGTTGGTGCGCTGCGTGCCCACGTTGATCTGCCGCGCCGGGTTGGACGGATCGGTGTTCTTGATGCCCGAGCGCTCCAGGTTGAAGAGCGCGGCCGTGAGGTTGAGCGCGCCGTCCAGGAAGTCGAGCTTGGCGCCGATCTCCTTGTTGACGGTGATCTCGGGATCGTTGGCGGCGTTGTTGGCCGACAGCGCGAAGGTCTCGGCTGAAGGCTGGAACGAGCGGCTGTACGACACGTAGTAGGACTGCGAGTCGCTCGGCTGCCAGACCAGGCCCGCGCGCGGGCTGAACTTGCGGTCGGTGCGCGAGAAGGGAGCCAGCGTGCGCTCGAAGGAAGTCTCCTGGCGGAAGTCGTCGTAGCGTCCGCCGACGAGCGCCTTCCACTGCGGCGCCAGCGTGATCTGGTCCTGCGCATAGAGCGCGGCCGTCTTGAAGGTGGAGTTGCTCGGAATCGCGCTGTTGGCCAGGTAGCTGGCGAGCGGGATGGGCGGCGGCGCGGAGACCGGGTTCAGGATGCTCACGCGCTCGAAGCCGGTGGCCGAGGACACCGTGTACGCACGCTTGTCCTGCTTGCCGAGTTCGGCGCCGATCAGCCACTCCTGCTTGAAGCCGCCGAGCTCGTTGCGCCATGTCAGGTCGGTCTGGTTGAACCAGCCGCTCTCGTCGCGGTCGACGAAGCCGCGGGTGCGGCCGACGGTCATGCG
This sequence comes from Variovorax paradoxus NBRC 15149, assembly GCF_001591365.1. Taxonomy (GTDB): domain Bacteria; phylum Pseudomonadota; class Gammaproteobacteria; order Burkholderiales; family Burkholderiaceae_C; genus Variovorax; species Variovorax paradoxus. The sequence continues at coordinate 628,150 of NZ_BCUT01000005.1, read as the reverse complement.
CACCGGGTCGGTGGTGCCGCTGGGCAGCGTGTTGAAGCGGTCGAGTTTGTAGCTGTAGTAGCGCGTGGTGTTGCGCAGGCTCAGCGTGTCGCTGAAGCGGTGGTTGAGCGTGGCGGTGAAGGACTGCACGCGGGTGGTGGTGGTGTCGTCGCGCTTCGCGAAGGCCGAGCCGTAGTAGGTGCCGATCGGCACGTTCACGGGGCGGCCGTTGAGCGCCGGAATGCCGAAGTCGGTCAGCCGCTGGTCGTAGGCGTTGGTGTACTGCAGCAGCAGGTCGGTCTGCGGGCTGAACTTCATGGCCAGCGAGGGCGCGATGCTGTAGCGGTCGATGAACTGCTGGTCGCGATAGCTGCCCGACTTTTCGCGCGCCACGTTCAGGCGGAAGGCCATGTTCTCGCCGATGGGGCGATTGAGGTCGGCCGTGAGCCGCTTGAAGTCGTGGGTGCCCAGGCCGAGCGACACTTCGCCGAAGGGGCGCTCGAAGATCGGCTTCTTCGTCACGCGGTTGATCAGCCCGCCCGACGAGCCGCGGCCGTACAGCACCGCGGCCGGGCCCTTGAGCACCTCGATGCGCTCGGTGTCCGACAGGTCGCGGAAGTACAGCGCGTCGTCGCGCACGCCGTCCACGAACCAGTCGGCAATGGCCGTGAAGCCGCGGATCACCACCTGGTCGCGCTGGCCGTCGCCCGCATTGAAGGAAACGCCGGGCGCATTGCGCAGCGCGTCCTGCATGGAGGTGGCGCCCTGGTCCCGCAGCAGCTGCGCGGGCAGCACGTTGACCGCCTGGGGAATGTCGCGCAGCGGCGCACTGCCTTTCGTGGCCGTGCTGCCGACCGACGGGGCATAGCCGGGCTCCTGCTCGGAGGTGACGGTGATCTCCTGCAGCGTGCTGGCCGAGGTCTGGGCCTCGGCCGCGCAATGCAGTGCGGCAAGGATGGCAAGGAAGAGCGGCGTGCGGCGAAGGCGGCGACGCACGGCAGGCGGGCGAGCGGACATGGAGAATTTCCCTCAGGGCGATTTTTTGGGATCGCGAAGCGCCATGCCGCTTCTTCCATCGACCGATGGAGAAACCGCATGCGCCCTGCCTGGAGAAAAATCTGGGTTGGGTCCTTTGCCCGGTTCGCCCTGGCGCGTGGCCGGGGCTTCCTGCAACAAAAGTTCGCTTCGCGCGAACGGCGGGATTGTAAACACAGCCGCGCTGCTTGCGCGCGGCGCCGCCGCCGCCCTCTTCAGCAGCAGCGCCCCTTGCCCCCGCCGTAGCGCGCCTCGAGCCGCTCGCGGAAGAAGGCCTCGTAGCTCATCGGCGGCTGCTCGGGGTGCGTGGCCGCCATGTGGGTCAGGTAGGCGTCGTAGTCGGGCAGCCCGACCATGAGCCGCAGCGACTGCTTGAGCGAGCGCGCGAAGTAGCGCCCGGCTTCCGGCAATGCGAGAGCCATGGGACCCCCGCGCTCAGCGCGCCGCCGAGGCGGCGAGCGGTTCGAACGGCGTCTCCTGCGCGGTCGGCCGGTGGGCCGCGCGTGCCGCGAGGCAGGCCTTGATGCTGTAGACCAGCACGCTCAGCACCACGAACATGAAGAGCGCGCACAGCGCCGCGTCGAGCCGGTCGTTGAAGACGATGCGCGACATGGCCTCGGGCGTCTTGGCCGGCGCCACCAGCACCCCGTTGGCCAGGCCCTCGGTGTAGCGGGCTGCATGCGAGAGGAAGCCGATCTTCGGATCGGGCGAGAAGATCTTCTGCCAGCCGGCCGTGAGCGTGCATGCCAGGAGCCATGCGGCCGGCGCAATCGCCACCCAGGCATAGCGCTCGCGCTTCATGCGGAACAGCACCACCACGCCCAGCAGCAGCGCCACCGCGGCCAGCATCTGGTTGGAGATGCCGAACAGCGGCCACAGCGTGTTGATGCCGCCCAGCGGATCGACCACGCCCTGGTACAGGAAGTAGCCCCAGGCCGCCACGCACAGCGCCGTGGCAAACAGGTTGGCCGCCAGCGAATCGGTGCGCTTGAGCGCGGGCACGAAGCTGCCCAGCAGGTCCTGCAGCATGAAGCGGCCGGCGCGGGTGCCGGCGTCCACGGCCGTGAGGATGAAGAGCGCCTCGAACAGGATCGCGAAGTGGTACCAGAAGGCCATCATGGCCTGCCCGCCGATCACCTGGTGGAGGATGTGGGCCATGCCCACCGCCAGCGTGGGCGCACCGCCCGCGCGGCCGAGGATGGTGCTTTCGCCCACGTCCTTGGCGGTCTGCATCAGCATCTCGGGCGTGACCACGAAGCCCCAGCTCGAGATGGTCTGCGCCGCCTGCTGCGCGGTGCTGCCCACCAGCGCGGCCGGGCTGTTCATTGCAAAGTAGATGCCGGGCTCGATGCACGAGGCCGCCACCAGCGCCATCACCGCCACGAAGGATTCGGCCAGCATGCCGCCGTAGCCGATGAAGCGCGCATGGCGCTCGTTGTCGAGCATCTTGGGCGTGGTGCCCGAGGAGATCAGCGCATGGAAGCCCGACACCGCGCCGCAGGCGATGGTGATGAACAGGAACGGGAACATGCTGCCCGACCACACCGGCCCGCCGCCATTCGCAAACTGCGTGAGCGCCGGCATCTGCAGCGTGGGCATGACGAACACGATGCCCAGCGCCAGCGCGATGATGGTGCCGATCTTCAGGAAGGTCGACAGGTAGTCGCGCGGCGCCAGCAGCAGCCACACCGGCAGGCTCGCGGCCACGAAGCCGTAGCCCACGAGCATCCAGGTAAGCGCCTTGCCGTCGAAGGTGAAGAGCGGCGCCCATGCGGGGTCCTGGCTCACGGCCTGGCCGCCGAAGATGGCGAGCATCAGCAGCACGAAGCCGATCAGCGACACCTCGCCGATGCGCCCCGGCCGGATGTAGCGCAGGTACACGCCCATGAAGAGCGCCACCGGAATGGTGGCCGCCACGGTGAAGGTGCCCCACGGCGATTCGGCCAGCGCCTTCACCACGATCAGCGCCAGCACCGCAAGGATGATGATCATGATCATGAAGGTGCCGAACAGCGCGATCATGCCGGGCACCGTGCCCATCTCCTGCTTGACGAGGTCGCCGAGCGAGCGGCCGTCGCGCCGCGTGGAGATGAACAGGATGATGAAGTCCTGCACCGCGCCCGCGAACACCACGCCCGCCAGCACCCACAAGAGCCCGGGCAGGTAGCCCATCTGCGCTGCGAGCACCGGGCCCACCAGCGGACCGGCGCCCGCAATGGCCGCGAAGTGGTGGCCGAACAGCACGTTCTTGTCGGTCGGCACGTAGTCCAGGCCGTCGTTGTGGCGGTGCGCCGGCGTCTTGCGGTTGCCGTCCAGTCCCAGCACCTTCTCGGCGATGAACAGGCTGTAGTAGCGGTAGGCGATCAGGTAGGTGCAGACCGCGGCGGTCACCACCCACAGGGCGTTGACGCTTTCACCGCGCGTGAGGGCCACGGTGCCGAGCGCGAATGCGCCGGCCACGGCCACGACGAGCCACACCAGGTGGCGGCGGATGCTGTGCATGGGAATGTCTCCTGGGAATGAACCCGGGAGTTTTGCCGCATGGGCGCGCGGGCGCATCCGTCGGACCGCGCGGCCCGCGTGCGTGGCTTTGCGTAATGGAAAACCCTGAAGGGCCTGTGAACAGCCCTAGCGGACGGTCGACATCACCGTCGCGCGGCAGCGGGGCTGGTCGCGCGGCGCCAGCAGGTTGCAGTTGTCCAGCGCTCGCTGCTGCATGTCGCTGAGCCGGGGCTGCTCGCCGGGCGGCGGGCCGTCCCACTGGCGGTAGGCCGGCGGCGGAGGCGGCTGTTCGGCCCAGCGCTCGCGGCGTTCGTATTCGCGCCGCTGCTCGCGTTCGTAGGCGCGCTGCTCGCGGCGGTCATAGCGCTCTTCGCGGTCGCGCTGGATGCGCCACATGCAGGTGTTGAAGTCGACACCGGAACGGCCGCTGGCGCAGTAGCGGCGGTCGTTCTCGTAGAAGTCGCCGCGCTGCGCGAACGCCGGGAGGATGGTGGCAATGCCCAGGACGGCCAGGGCTAGGATTTTTTTCATGGGGGACCTCTCCGAGCTTCGGTGATACCGGCACAGCATGCCACACCGGCCAGGCCGTCCCAACGCAGGCATCCCCGTAGAACCAACGGCAACACCCGCGCGTTGAGTGGGATTCGGGCCGCTTTTTTCCGGGCTAGAGCCGGCGCGCCTGCATCGGCTGGCGCGACCAGTAGATGCCGTCCAGCCGGTCGAGCCGCACCTCGCCGCCCGTCGAGGGCGCATGCACGAACTGCCCGGCCCCCACGTAGATGCCCGCGTGCGACGGCGTGGAGGAACCGAAGAGCACCAGGTCGCCCGAGCGCAGTTCCGATGCGGGCACGGGACGGCCGAAGCCGGCCATGCGCGCCACGGTGCGCGGCGTGGCCTGGCCTGTGCTGCTTCTGTACACGTAGCCGATGAGCCCGCTGCAATCGAAGCCGCCCTCCGGCGTGTTGCCGCCGTAGCGGTACGGCGTGCCGACCAGGCCCAGCGCATGGATCGCGACGCTGCTCGACTGCTCGGCCGTCAGCACGGGAGGCGGCCCGTAGGCGGCCCCGGGCTGCGGCGCCCGCGGCCCTGCACAGCCCAGCACCAGCAGGCAGGCGCCGATCGGGAGCAGCCGAAGCAGCGCCAGCGGCATGCGGGGACGTGGCGTGGGTGCGGAGGCGTCGTGCATGTGGTTCCCTCAGGACTTGGCGGTCTTCTTCGCGGGCTTGGACTTGCCGGCGCTGTTGAGCGCCACCGCCTCGCGCACGAGCGCCTTGAAGGCGGCCGCGTCAATCTCTTCGCCTTCGAAGATGTCGATCGCGCGGCGCATGTTGCCGTCCAGGCTCGCGTTGAAGAGGCCGGCCGGGTCCGGCAGCGAGGCGCCCTTGGCGAAGGTGAGCTTCACCTTGTCCTTGTAGGACTCGCCCGTGCAGATGATGCCGCCGTGCGACCAGACCGGCGTGCCCATCCACTTCCATTCCTCGACGACGTCCGGGTCCGCCTGCTGGATGAGCTTGCGCATGCGGCCCAGCGTTTCGCCGCGCCAGCCGCCGAGCTCGGCGATGCGTTGCGAGATGAGTTCCGATGCCGGCTGGCCGGTGCTCGCGTCCGACTTTTTCATGTTCTGTCCTGGAGGTTCCGAAGCAGCTTCATTGCAATGACCGTGGAGGATAGCCATGCATCGAAGCAATGCAAGCATGGCCCGTGTCCCGCCCGTTCATATGGCACGATCGCCGCATGCCAGAGCCCTCCCGCCGCATACCGTACCGCACCTGGCCAGGCGCGCTCGCGGTGCTGCTCGCCATTGCCGCCTACGTGGGCGGCCTGAGCTTCTGGGACAGCCGCACGCCCGGCAGCCGGCCGCTGGCTGCGGGGGAAACAGTGTCCGTCGGCCACGCGAGGTTCGTTCCCGCCAGCGGATGGGAGATGGACGTGTCGCGCTCCAGGGCCGGCCAGTCGCTGATGCTGTTCAAGGGCGGCCACAAGTTCCTGGTGACCACGCGCGCCTGGGCCGGCGGACCCGACGGCCCGCTGGTGCGCCAGCAAAGGCTCATGGAGCGCGGCCAGCGCCTGAACATCGATGGCGACGTGTCCGACTTCGTCACCTCGTGGGGCCTGCAGGGCAAGACCTTTGCGTACTATGGATCGAAGCTGGCCGGCCGCTTCTGGCAGGTGGTCGACCTGCAGCGCCGCTCGCTCGTGCAGATCGATTGCTACGGCGCCAGCGAAGGCCTGAACGAGGCAATGGCCGATGCGCGCAGCATGCTCGAATCGATGGACCTGGAGGCACCGCAGTGAGCCCGCCCGCCTTCGAAGGCCAGCAGGACCGCGGCGACTGGCCGATCGGCACCGATTCGTTCTTCCAGCCGCAGCGCGCGGCCTTCTGGCTGCTGGCGGCGCTGATCGTCAACGGGCTGTTCTACACGGTCAACATGGTCTCGATGGGGTTCCGCGTCGTGCCCGTCACGGCCCTGCTGGGCATCCTGGTGTGGGGCATCTACACGCTGCTTTTCCTCCTGGTCTTCCGCACGCTGGACCTGCTCGAGCAGCACCCGCCGGAAGCCTTCGTGCTGGCCTTTGCCTGGGGCGGGCTCGGCGCCGTCTACTTTGCCGCGCCGGCGAACATCGCCATCCAGAGCCTGTGCGCCAAGCTGGTGTCGCCGGATTTCGCGGCGCTCTGGGGGGCCGCCGTCGCAGGGCCGGTCACCGAGGAGTTCCTGAAGATCGCGGGCGTCATCCTGCTGGTGCTGGTGGCGCGCAACCAGTTCCAGACCTACCTGTCGGTGCTGATCGTGGGTGCCATGGCGGGGCTGGGTTTCCAGGTGGTCGAGAACCTCACGTACACCGTCAACGCCTCGATGCACTTTCCGCTCGAGAACCAGGTGTCCCCGGTGCTCGTCAACCTGCTGACGCGCGGGCTGCTGAGCGGGCTGTGGAGCCATGCGGCCTACACGACGATCGCGTCCTTCGGCGTCGCATGGTTCCTGCTGCATCCGGAGCGTTCGCTGGCGGCGAGGATCGCCTGCGCCCTGCTGTGCTTCGCGCTTGCGTGGGCGATGCATTTCATCTGGAACTCGCCGTGGCTCGAAGACCTCTTCGACGGCGGCTACGGCGACATGGCCGTGATGCTCGCCGTCAAGGGCATTCCCGCGATGGTGGCGGCCGGGCTCTTCTGGCGTGTTGCCGCGCGCGAGAACGGCGCCTACCTGCATGCGCTGGCCGCCTACTTCGTGCCCGAGCGCGAGCTGATCCGCGACGACGAATGGATCCGCCTGGGCGCGCCCCTGCAGCGCTACAAGGTTCGCCGCGAAATGGGCTGGACCTTCGGGCTGAGGGCCAGGCGCCTGAAGACGCAGCTGCAGCGCGAGCAATTGCGGCTGATCCGCAAGGCCATGACCTACGGGCGCGGGGCGCAGACGCTGCGGCATGAAGTGGCGATCAGGCGCGTACGGGCCGAACTCGATCCGCTCATTGCCGCACAGCCCTGAGGAAGGATTTCAGGCACGGTTCCCTGCCTGGCATTCATCGAGACCATGGCCCTGGATCCTTCCGAACGCCCGCTAAAGCCCGCGCCTTCGCGCCGCAAGCGCTGGCTCGGCATGGCCGCGGTATGCGCCGCGCTTGCCCTGGGTGCATGGGCCGTCGCCACCGGCACCATCGAGATTCCCGAGCGCTTCAATCCGTGGGCGCCGCTCGACGTGGCGGCGCCGCCCGATTGGCTGACCGGCTTCAAGCTCGAGCGGGCCCGCCGCGAACCCGCGCGCTGCCTTGCGGCGCTGGCGCAAACCGGCATGCAGTACGACCTGCTGCCCGACCGCGTCACCGGCCCCGGCTGCGGCTTCGAGAACGCCCTGCGGCTGCGCTCCGCCGGCGTGCGCCTGGGCACTTCGCCTTCGCTGAGCTGCCCGATGGCACTGTCCTTCTTCATGTGGGAGCGGCACGCGCTGCAGCCAGCCGCCAGGCAGCGCTTCGGCCAGCCGGTGGCGGCCATCGAGCATCTCGGCAGCTACGCCTGCCGCAACGTGAACCGCGGCGAAGGCGCCGTGCCGGGCGCTTCGCGCAGCCGGCATGCCACGGCCGATGCGCTGGACGTCGCCGGCCTCACGCTGGCCGACGGCCGCCGCATCACGGTGCTGCATGACTGGCCCCGCGACGGCAGTGCCGCAAGCACGGACGATCCGGCGCCGCTGCTTCTGCGCGATGCGCACCGCGGCGCCTGCCGTTTCTTCAATGGCGTGCTGGGCCCCGACTACAACGCCGCGCACAAGGACCACTTCCACCTGGAGACCGGCGGGTACGACATGTGCCGCTAGCATCCCGAAGCGCTGGCATTACGCAGAGGTTTCGCTCTTCTTGCGTGCCGCCAACGCGGCGAGACCTGCGCTGACGATGGCCCAGGCTCCAATGCCAACAGCCATCGCGTTCTCGGGCTTCATCGGCAATTGGATCGGAACGATGCCGAAGGCGATGCTGGCGGCCGCAATGGCAGCAAGCATTCCAAGCGCCCGCCGCGGACTTGTCGCGGCGACGCCGCCGACCCAGGCACCCAACGCCGCAGAGGCCGCGCCACCCATCAGGACATACACGCGCAGCATCCGAGCGGCTTCATCTTCGCCGTGATGCCCGATCCCCGTACCTGGAAACGCGAGCGAAAAGAGGATGGGCAAGCCCAGGAACAGAGCGACGCCGAGCAAAGCCCCGCACAGGGTGAAGATCGGGCGCTTCATCAGCTTATCGGCCAGAAGACAACTCGACGCGACGCGTGCAGATCGGAGTAGAGGTATCCGTTGCCGCTCCACGGTGATCGCAAGGTATCAATGCCGAGCGAGAAGCGAAGGAACGTCGTCCATGACGGCGTCAATCGATTTCGATCCCACAGGTCGATGTGATCTCCAGTGGGAAACTTCGCCTCAGCGGTACGCAACCAGTAGTCCTCGAAATAGATGATGCCCGTGCGACCGGAGAGACTCTTGTCGAAGCTTTTTCCCTGGTGTGTTTCCGCATCTGGACAGCCAGCGAACGGACGACGCATCAGCCAGTTGGCCAATTCGGTCGCGCGCAGCACCATTCCGTTTCCGGAAGGGCCAAATTCGCAGCGTGGGCCGGGAAATGACTTGAAACTGACACCCGACTTTTCCAACGCAATGCCGACCCGTATTGCGCATTGGTCGTCATACGCCTTCTTGCCCGTGCGAGGGTTCACGCAAGGGTCATCACTGGGGTAGTTCTTCCATATCGCTTCGAACGATATCGGCTTTGCCATTTCGGGAAGTGGCATCTGTTTTTCCTTCCTGTGCTTATCTAGCTTGGCCCAGCGAACTGACCATGGACCACTGTGAGTCCGCCGCATCTTATCGACTCAAGTTCGTGCTGCCAGCCACCCGAAAGGCTACGTTCACACGGGCCGTCTCCTGCGATCATGGAATATTGCCGCGTCCTGCAGGCAAGCACGATGCGGGGACTCCGCAATCATCGAATCCAGTGGTGAGAACCTTGGCGCTACATCGCACGCACTGCACTCGAAAGCGCTGGCCGCCCTTCCGGGATTCACCCACAATCCCGCCGGTGTCGAAAGTTGCACACCGCCATCGACCCTCGCGAAAACCCAAGGACCGCCAATGAAGTGCTCGATCCGCCGCTCCCTCGCCACCACCGCCGCGGCACTGGGCCTGGCAGTTGCATTGGCCTCCTGCGGTGGGGGCGGCGGCGGCGGGGGTGGAGGTGGCGGGGGGATCGGCATCGGCGCACCCTTGCCGCCGACCACGGCACAACTGCCGGAGCGCGAGGCGCTCATTGCCCGCGCACGGGCCCTCGAAATCAACACGCCCTACGTGCCGCCGCCCGGCAACGTGCTGGAGCACCACACCTCCGGCTATGCCAAGACGATGTGTTCTGCCGTGTTCATCACCGGCATCGACCCCGACGTCGCCGCCGAAAGCCTGGGCTATTTCGTGGGCCCTTATGACCAGCGCAAGAACGTCGGCAAGCCCGTGGTCGACCGCGTGAAAAAGGAGGTTCGCATCTCGATTCCCAATGGCCCGACGCTGGTGGCGCGCCACTTCGGTTCGCAGGGCTGCGTCACGCTGCCGGCCGGCCGGGACGACGTGTTCTTCACGCCGGTCGAAGTCAGGAGCACGCTGCCCGACCCCGCGACGCAGCCATGGCCGATGGGCGACGTGCTGCCGGGCGATGCGCCGCCCGCCGAGGTCGACATGGCCAAGGTGACCCGGGCCGTCGATGCCGCGTTCGCCGTGCCCGAGGCCTACACATCGGCCTTCGTGGTCACGCACAAGGGCCGCATCGTCGCCGAGCGCTACATGAGCGGCATCGGCCCGGCGACGCCGCTCGAATCGTGGTCGATGGGCAAGAGCGTCGTGGCCACGATGATGGGGGTGCTCATCAAGCAGGGCGTGTACAAGCTCGACCAGCCGGCGCCGATTCCCGAATGGCAAGGCGCCGGCGATGCGCGGCAGCAGATCAAGATCTCCGACATCCTGCAGATGTCGAGCGGCCTGCGCATCAAGGCGCCGGACGATCCGGACTTCGACCCCAACGGCACCTACCCCGATCACATCTACTACTACACGGGCCGCATCAACGCCTTCAGCTATGCCGCCACCCGGCCGCAGCAATGGCCGCCCGGTGCCGTGGGCCGCTACCGCAACACCGATCCGGTGCTGGCCAACTACCTGGTCCGCCTCGCGGTGGAAAAGCGCGGCGAGGACTACCTGTCGTTTCCGCAGCGCGCGCTCTTCGACAAGATCGGCATCCGCTCGATGGTGATCGAGACCGACCCCTACGGCAACTTTCTCACGCAGGGCTACGACTTCATGTCGGCGCGCGACTGGGCGCGCCTTGGCAATCTCTACCTGCAGGACGGCATGTGGAATGGCGAGCGCATTCTTCCCGAGGGCTTCGTCAACTTCGTGAGCAGCGTGGCGCCGGCCTGGGCCGCGGACAAGCGTCCGATCTACGGCGGCTTCTTCTGGATCAACGGGATGGGCTCGCTCGCGGTGCCGGCCTCGGCCTACTACATGCTCGGCGCAGGAGGCCAGTTCGTGCTGGTGGTTCCGTCGCACGACCTGGTCGTGGTGCGGATCGGGCATTCGAAGGGAGAGCGCTTCGCGGGTTCGACGCTGAACCAGGCGCTGGCGCTGCTGACCGCTGCGGTGCCCCGCGTGCGCTGAGCCTAGAAGCCGAAGACCAGCAGCAGGTTGTTCGCGGGCATCGCATGCCGCTCGCGTAGCGCAAGCCCTGCGCGGCGCACCTCGGCCGCCACGTCCTCCAGGCGCCGTATGCCCCATTCGGAATTGCGGGCGCGCAGGTCTTGGTCGAATGCCAGGTTGCTCGGCGCCGCTGGGGCTTCTTCTTCGAAGTAGGGGCCGTAGGTGACCAGCAATCCATCGGCAAGCAGATGCCGCGCGGCGCCTTGCATCAACGCGGCGCATGCGGCCCAGGGCGCGATGTGCAGCATGTTGGCGCAGTAGATCGCGTCGAACTTTTCTTCTCCCCGAACGAAGGCGCCTTGCGACGGCCATCGAGGCGCCGTCACGTCGAGCAGCAGCGGCGCACGGAGATTGGGCAGTGCGGCCTGCGCGACGCGGCTTGCAAGCGCGGGGAGCATGCGCGCGTCTGCGTCGGTGGGCTGCCAGGTCCACCCGGGCATGGCCGCGGCGAACCATGCGGCATGCTGGCCTGTGCCGGATGCGATCTCGAGCGCGCTGCCGCGCTCGCCGAGGATGCGGGCCAGCGCCTCGAGGATGGGCTGCTTGTTGCGGTCGGCGGCGGGGCTGTGGGGAAGGTCGGACATGCGAAATCGGCTTGGATAGGTGTGGTTTGATTGGGAAAGACAGTGCGGTTCAGCCTTGCCCGAACTCCCGCGCATGCTCCACCGCATACTTGATGAGTTCCGCCTGCCCCTCGATGCCGAGCCGCCGCTTGATGCTCTGCCGGTGTGCCTCCACGGTACGCACGCTCAGGCCCAGGTCGCGCGCGATCTGCTTGCTCGATTCGCCGCGGCCCAGCGCGCTGAGGATCTCGCTCTCGCGCGGCGTGAGCAGCGGCCTGGGCGCCTGGTTGCGGAACAGCTTCTTCGACACGGCCGGGCTCAGGAAGGTGCCGCCGGCCGACACCGCCTCGATGGCCGCGACGATCTCGGCCGCGGGCGCGTCCTTCAGCACATAGCCGCGCGCGCCCACCTGCAGGGCCTTCTGCACGTATTCGGGGTTGTCGTACATGCTGAGCATCACCACGTGCGGCGCGGGCTGATGGCGCTGCAGCACCAGTGCGGCCAGGTCGATGCCGTTCATGTCCTTCATGCCGACATCCATCAGCAGCAGGTCGGGCTGTAGCGTTTCAATGAGCGCCAGCGCCTCGGCGGCGCTACCGGCCTCGCCGACGATCTCCAGCCCCGGCATGGCGCCGAGCCGCGCGCGCAGGCCGTCGCGTACCAGCGGATGGTCGTCGACCAGGAAGAGGCGGACGGGGGCGGCGTCGTTCTTCATGCCGGCTCGGGCCTCGCGCTGCGGGCCGGCACTTCGGCCACGATGGTGGTTCCGCCTTCGCCCGATTGCACGTCCAGGCGCCCGCCGATCGACTCCATGCGCTCGCGCATGTTGCGCAGGCCGATGCCGCGCCGCGCATCGAGCTGCATCGCCTCCACGTCGAAGCCGATGCCGTCGTCGCCGATCGAAAGGCGCACGCCGTCCTCGTCGGAAAAGCCCAGCGCAATGTGCACGCGGTGCGCCTGCGCGTGCTTGCGCACATTGGTGAGCGCCTCCTGCGTGACGCGAAAGAGCGCGGTCTTGGCCTCCTGCGAGAGTTCGAAGGCCTCGCCCTCGATCATGATGGAGGCGTCGATGGCGCCCTCTTCGGCGAATTCGTCGCCCAGGCGCTCGAGCGCGGCGGGCAGGCCGAGCGTGTCGAGCAGGGCCGGCCGCAGGCGGTGCGAGATGCGGCGTACCTCGATCAGCGAATCGTTGAGCCGTTGCAGCGCCTTGCTCAGCGCGGGCGGCGCGGGCTGGCGCTCGCGGTCGAGCGCATCCACGGCCGATTCGATCAGCAGCTTGGCCGACACCAGCGTCTGGCTGGTGCCGTCGTGCAGCTCGCGCGCGAGGTGGCCGCGCTCTTCTTCCTGCGACTGCACCACGCGCCGCGCCAGCAACCTCAGCTTGGCCTCGGCCGTGCGGTGCTCGCTGAGGTTGAGCAGCAGCCCGGTGGCGCTCACCACGCCCAGGCACAGCGCCGCGATGCCGGCGATCCACAGCAGCGTGGTGGTGACGTTGGCGCTCATCTGGCGGTCGAGCGCCTGCATGGTGGTCTCTATGTCGTCCAGGTACAGGCCGGTGCCGACCATCCAGTTCCAGCGCGGCAGCGCAGTGACGTAGCCGAGCTTGGGCGCCATCTGCTCGCTGGAGGGCTTGCGCCATTCGTACTCCACATAGCCGCCGCCCGCGCGCGCGCCCGCGATCAGGTCCTGGATGGTGAAGCGGCCGCGCGAGTCGCGCATGTCCCAGAGGTTCTGCCCCACCAGATCGGGCTGGCGCGAATGCATGAGCGAGCGGCCCTGCATGTCGTAGACGAAGAAGTAGCCGTCGTCGCCGTAGTCGAGCGCGGCCAGGCGGCGCAGGGCCTCGCTGCGGGCTTGCTCGTCGTCCTGGCCGGCGTCGTACAGCGGCCGCACGGTGCTCACGGCAAGGTCGACGTAGCTGCGCAGTTCGCTGCGCCGCTGGGCCATGTAGCTTTTCTCGATCAGCGCGCGCTCGCGCTGCGCCAGGTCATGCTCCTGGTGGCGCACCGCCAGCGCCACCAGCACCAGTGCAACCAGCAGCGGTGCAACGGCCAGCGCGACGATCTTGGTGCGGAGGTTCATCGGGAGGCAAGACTACCACCGGGCGGCGCCGCGAACCTTAAGATCGCAAGGGCACGGGGGATGCAACACACGGGAGCAGATCGCATGCAGAACCGCTGGATGGCCGCACTGGCCCTTCATGCCCTGGCTGGCACGGCCATTGCCGCGGCGCCTTTCACGGCCGTGTTCAGCGGCACCGGGCGCGCATGTTCGGGCGGGCTGTACGTGCGGACGCAAACCATCGAATGGAATTCGAGCTTCAGCATCTGCAAGCCCGGCCGCTACAGCGTGCTGGAGAAAGACCTTGCCGCGGAGCATGGCCGCATCGTCTTTCGCCTCATGGCGCGCAGCCGGCAGTGCCGCTACGAGGTGGTCGAGGCCGAACAGATCAGCACCTACGGCTGGAGCGTGCAGGGCTACCCATCGCTCGAGGCGTACCAGAAGCGCGCCCTGCCCGGCTGGCACCATTCGCCCCGCGATGAGCGAATGGTCCTGTCCTGCCCGATGGTCCGGCTGGACTGAGCGCGACATTTCCTCGTCGTCGACGAACGGCCTCAGTGCAGGCTCGTCGGCCGGCCCGAGGCCACCCAGGCATCGAGCCCGCCCGTCAGCGGCAGTGCGCGCCGCGCACCGCGCGCCAGCAGCACGCGCGCAGCCAGCGCGGCCGACACCTCGTTGGGGCAGTTGCAGTAAAGCACCACGTCGCGCCCGCCGACCAGCGGCAGTTCCGGATGCCGCTGCTGCAGTGCCTTGAGCGTGTACGGCAGCGCCCCGGGAATGCGGCGCGGATCGACCTGCACGCCGGCCTCCCCGCGCACGTCGATCACCAGCGGCGGCGCCTCGCTCGCGAGCAGCTCGTGCAGCTCGTCCACGCTGATGCGCGGCATGCCCGTGAGCCGCATGAAGGCGCGCCGGCGCCAGTAGCGCACCGCCAGCATCACGGCCAGCACCACCACCAGGGCCGCGGTCGCGATGCCGCCGGCCTGGGCCAGCATGGCCAGCACCTCCTGGATCTGGTCGCGAAAGGCCCAGCCCAGCCCGAGGAAGACGACGGTCCAGACCAGCGCGGCGCCGATGTCGAAGCCGATGAAGCGCCACACCGACATGCCCAGCGCGCCGGCCATCGGCGGCGCGACCACCGAGACGCCCGGCACGAACTTGGCGGCCACCAGCGAGAGGCCGCCCCACCGGCCGATCAGCGATTCGCCGCGCCGCACGCATGAATCGGGCGACAGCGAGATGCGGCACAGAAGCCGCATGAAACGGTAGCCGAAGCGGCGCCCGGCATAGAACCACGCGCCATCGCCCAGCACGTTGGCCAGCACCGCAGCCAGCACCACGCCCGCCACCGAGACATTGCCGGCCGCCAGCAGCGCACCCGACACCACCAGCACCGCGGCCGCGGGCACCGGCAGTCCGAGGCGCGCGGCAAAGCTCGCCGCGAAGACGATTGCGATCGCGTTCTGCACCAGCAGCGACATCAGCTGTGCCATGGCAGCAGCGCGAGTTGGGGGATGTTCACTCCTTGCGGCCTAACGGGGCGCGTCGCCCTTGCGGTATTCGGCCGTGAGCTCGTCGAGCTTCTGCTTGAGCGCGGGGTCCAGCCTGTAGCTGGCCGCGGCCAGCGTGGCGTCGAGCTGCTCGGGACGGCTCGCGCCAAGCAGCGGCGCGGTGATGAGCGGGTTGGCCATGACCCAGGCCACCGCCAGCGTGGCCAGCGGCACGCCGGCTTCGTCGGCCAGCTTGTGCAGCTGGGTCACGGTGTTGAAGCTGCGCTCGTTCCAGTAGCGGTCCTGGTACATGCCGCCGGCCGTGCCGAGCGTGAAGCGGGTGTTTTGCTCGGGCGCGGCGCCGGGCTTGTACTTGCCGGTGAGCAGGCCGCCGGCCAGCGGGTTGTAGGGAATCACGCCCAGGCCCTCTTCGCCCGCGAGCGGCAGCAGCTCGCGTTCGATCTCGCGGAACAGCAGGCTGTAGCGCGGCTGCACCGACACATAGCGCGTGAGCTTGTGCAGCTCGGCCTTGCCGAGTGCGCGGGCCAGCCGGTAGGCCAGGAAGTTGGAGACACCGATGTAGCGCGCGCGGCCCGACTTGACGATGACGTCGAGCGCCTCCAGGCTCTCTTCGAGCGGCGTCTCGCGGTCGTCGCTGTGCAGCTGGTAGAGGTCGACGTGGTCGGTCTGCAGCCGCTTGAGCGAGGCATCGATGGCGTCGAGCAGGTGCTTGCGCGAGGCGCCCTGGTCCCAGCTGCTGGGGCCGACCTTGCCGACGGCCTTGGTGGCCACCACGAAGCGGCGGCGGCCCGCGGCGCCCTGCTTCTGCAGCCAGCGGCCGATGATCTCTTCGGTGCGGCCCGTGGTTTCGACGGTGCCGCCGAGCGGATACACGTCGGCGGTGTCGAGAAAGTTGATGCCGCCCTCGGCGGCCTTGTCGAGAATCTGGTGCGACACGGCCTCGTCGGTCTGCAGGCCGAAGGTCATGGTGCCGAGCGCAAGGCGCGAGACGGTGAGGCCGGTGCGGCCGAGTCGGGTGGTCGGAATGCTCATGGGGGTGTCGCTCCGGGCGATGGAAGTGCGACGGCCATCATAGTCACGACAGCGCAAGGCTGCAGCGATCAGGTGCTTTCAAGATGCACGCCGGGCGCGCCGCGCTCCACCGCAAAGCGTGCCATCGGCGCGACGGCGGCGTCCTCGGCCTTTTCGTCGTCCACGGCGCGGAACTCGACCGTGCAGCCGCGCGCATCGAGCGCCATCTGCGCATAGCCGCGCTTGTCGCCGCGGCCGTAGCGCAGGTGCTCGTTCTTGGCGAGCATGTTGGCCACGCCGGCGGCGCTGGGGCCTTCGGAGGTGATGGCGCCGCCGACGAATTCGGTGGCCACCGCCGGCCCCTGCGGCTCGCGGCGCAGGTCGGCGGCCCAGAAGGCATGCACGTCGCCGCTGATGACCAGCGCGTCGCCGCCGCGCGCCTTGTTCGCGGCCAGGCCATCGAGCAGGCGCGTGCGCGAGGCAGCGTAGCCGTCCCAGCCGTCCATCCAGTAGCCGTGCTCGGGGCCGCGCTTGCGGTCGGCCTCGGCCAGCAGCGTGGGCTGGGCGATCACGGTCCAGCGGGCCGGCGGTGCGGCCAGTTCGTTCGCGAGCCAGGCCTCCTGCTTCGCGCCGAGGAAGCTGCGCTCCGGCGCCAGCCGGTCGGCGCAGTCGGCCAGCGGCGAGGCGCTGCGGCCGGCCAGGCAGGCGTGGTGCGAACGGTACTGCCGCCCATCGAGCAGGAACACGTCGAGCATGCGGCCGAAGCGGTGGCGGCCGTAGATGGTGGCCGCGGCGCCGGTCGGCCGCATGCTGGCGGGCACGGGCATGTGCTCGTACCACGCCTGGTAGGCCGCGGCGCGGATCGCAAGGAACTGCGCGGGATCGATGCTGCGCGGCGAAACATCGTCGGTGTAGTCGTTCGCCACCTCGTGGTCGTCCCAGGTCACGAGCCAGGGGAAGGCGGCGTGCGCGGCCTGCAGGTGCGGATCGGTCTTGTAGAGCGCATAGCGGTCGCGGAACTCGCCGAGCTGCGTGGGAATGCCGCCCTGGTGGTGGCGCACGTGGCGCGAGCCCCAGGAGCTTTCGTAGATGTAGTCGCCCAGGTGCACGACGAAGTCCAAAGGCTGCATCGCCATGTCGCGGTAGGCCGCGTAGTAGCCCTGCTCGTACTGCTGGCATGACGCGAAGGCAAAGCGCAGCGGTTGCGGTGCGGCATCGGTTTCGGCCGGCGCGGTGCGGGTGCGGCCCACGGGGCTTCGCGCGCCAAGGGCCGTGAAGCGGTACCAGTAGGGGCGGCCGGGCGCGAGGCCCTGCACTTCGACATGTACCGAATGCGCGAGCGCCGCGGTGGCCGTCGCCCTGCCCCTTGCCGCGATGCGTGCAAAGCCCTCGTCGTGTGCCACTTCCCACTGCACGTCGACCGGGGCCTCGCCCATGCCGCCGCCCTGCAGCGGATCGGGCGCCAGCCGGGTCCACAGCACCATGCCGTCGGGCCTGGGGGTGCCGGACGCCACGCCCAGCGTGAACGGAAACCCGCGCGCGGCCTGCTGCGCGTGGAGCCGGAGGAACGGGTGGCCGAGCGAGGCGGCGGCCATTCCGCCGAGCAGCAGGCGGCGGCGCGAGACCCTCATGTCCTTGCGCGCGCGGCCAGCGCCAGGTCGGGTCGGTCGGTGGTGATCTGGCGCAGGGGCATGGCGAGCCATTGTGCAATTTCATCGGGCTCGTTGACCACCCAGGCACCCAGCCGCTCGCTGCCGAGCGCGGCCAGGCACTGCGGCCAGGTGGCGGCCAAGAGCTTTTTCTCGACCGCGACGATGCAGCCCGGCAGCGCCGCGTAGCGCGCCAGCGCACGCGTGATGCCGCCCAGCATTTCGGCCGAGCGGTGGTCGAGCGAAGCCAGCACGCGTCCGCGCGGCCAGTGGGCGAGCACCTGCGCCAGCACCTCGGGCACGAAGCAGGTCAGGATGCTGCGCTCGGCCACGCCCGCATCGTGCAGCGCCTGCACCGTGCGCGCGATGGCGCCGGGCGGCAGCTCGCCGGCGGCGTCGGTCTTGATCTCGACGTGCAGCTCCATGCGCGTGGGCGCGAAGAGCTTGAGCACCTCGGCCAGCGAGGGCACGCATTCGCCGGCTTCATCGCCCCGCTGTTCCCCCTGCGCGCCCTGCCCCTTGCGCAGGCGCGTGGCCAGCACCTCGGCCGCATCGTGCTCGCGCACCGCGCCCGTGCCTTGGGTGGTTCGGTCGAGCAGCGGATCGTGGATGACCACGGCCTTGCCGTCGCGCGTTTCCTGCACGTCGAATTCGACCGCATCCGCGCCCAGCGCGATCAGGCGGCGGAAGCCGCTCATGCTGTTCTCGGGCCAGAGGTTCCGCGCGCCGCGGTGTCCGACGATGATCATTTCTGCAATGTCCTTATTTGCTGCTGTCCACCAGCCCCTTGACGAACGAGCGCTGCAGCGCCACCACCACAATGATGGGCGGCAGCATCGTGAGGAGCGCGGCGCTCATCGCCACGTTCCAGGCCGGCTGCGAATCGGCGCGCGGGATCAGGTGCTTGAGGCCGATCACCGCGGTGGCCATGTCCTTGTCGGTGGTGAAGAGCAGCGGCCAGAGATACTGGTTCCAGCCATACAGGAAAAGAATGATCGCCAGCGCCGCGATGTTGGAGCGCGACAGCGGCAGCAGGATGGTCCAGAAGAAATGCATCGGCGAAGCGCCGTCGATCCGCGCCGCCTCGCACAGCTCGTCGGGCACCGTGAGGAAGAACTGGCGGAACAGGAAGGTGGCCGAGGCCGAGGCGATCAGCGGCAAGATCAGGCCCGGGTAGGTGTCGACCATGTTCCACTGCAGCTGGATGTCGATGGTGTGGCCCGTGATGGCATTCCACGCCGACGAAAGGTGCAGCGCCTCCACCAGCCACTGCAGCGGCAGCGCCGCGTTCGCCACCGATTCGTAGGTGGGCGAGATGCGCACCTCGATCGGCAGCATCAGCGACACGAAGATGAGCCAGAACGCCGTCATGCGAAAGCGGAAGCGGAAGTAGGTGATGGCAAAGGCCGACAGCAGCGACACCGCGATCTTGCCCACCGTGATGCCCGCCGCCACGATGAACGAATTGAAGAACAGCCGGCCGAAGTTGGCCTGCATCCATGCGGTGCGCAGGTTCTGCACGAACTGGTCGCCGGGCAGCCAGGGCAGCGGCACCTGCTGCACCTCGGCAATGCTGAGCGAGCCTGCGACGAAGGCCAGGTAGAGCGGTACGCAGACAAAGGCCACGCCCACCAGCAGGATGGCGTGGCAGATGCCGTCGAGAACGGGAGCGCGTTCAACCATGCGATGAATCCTTTGCGCCGCGCGTCATACGTCGTAGCTCACGCGCCGCTCCACGTAGCGGAACTGCAGCAATGTCATCAGCAGCGCGAAGATCATCAGGATGACCGACTGCGCCGCCGACGAGCCGAGGTCCAGGTTGATGAAGCCGTCGACATACACCTTGAACACCAGCACGTTGGTTGCACCCGCCGGCCCGCCCTGCGTGACCGCATCGACGATGGCAAAGATCTCGAAGAAGCCGTAGACGAAGTTCATCACGGCCAGGAAGAACATCGTGGGCATCAAGAGCGGCAGCCCGATGGTGAAGAAGCGCCGAAGCGGCCCCGCGCCATCGACCGCCGCCGCCTCCATCAAGGAAGAAGGCACCGCCAGCAGGCCGGCCAGCAGAAAGATGTAGTCGTAGCACACGTGCTTCCACGAGGCCGCCAGGATGACCAGGACCATCGCGTCCGAGCCCACGCGGTTCGGGTCCCACGCGAGGCCGATCGCATGCAGCAGCTGCGCGAGCGGACCGACTGCGGGGTTGAAAAGAAAGGCCCACAGGATGCCTGCGATGACCGGTGCAATGGCATAGGGCAGCAGGATGATCGCCTTGTAGACGCCGCGGCCGCGGATCACCCGGTCGCTCGCAAAGGCCAGCACCAGCGCCACCGCGATGGTCAGCAGGTTCTGCAAAATGGTGAACACCACCGTGACCTGCACCGACTCGTGGTACGTGGCGCTTTGCAGCAGCTGCGCAAAGTTGTCGAAGCCGACGAAGTGCACCGTGTTGCCGAACGGATCGGACAGGAAGAAGGCCTGCCCGAGCGCGCGGAACGACGGAATGAAAAAGAAGAACAGCAGGATCGCGAGCTGCGGCAGCAAAAGCAGCACCGGCAGGCGCACGTCCTTGAAGTGCGCGCGCTTCAGGCCCGCTTCGATCGCTGCCGCCATGGGTACCGCCCGCTCAGTAGCGGCCCTTGTTGAGCTTCTCGTACTGCCGCAGGATCTCGTTGCCGCGCTTGACGGCATCGTCCATGGCCACCTGCGGCGTCTTCTTGCCCGCCACCACGTTCTGGAACTCGTCGCGCTGCGCCATCATGGTCTGCGTGAAGTTGCCGAAGTGAAAGCCCGTGGAGTTGGCCGTGGGCGTGCCGCGCGTGAGCTGCAGGATCGCAATCTCGCGCGTCGGATGCTCCTTGTAGTAGCCCTGCGACTTGGCCAACTCGTAGGCCTTGTTGGTCAGCGGCACGTAGCCCGTGGCCTTGACCCACCAGAACTGCGTCTCGGGCTTGGCGATGTAGTCGAGGAAGGCGGCCACGGCCTCGTACTCGGCCGGCTTCTGGCCCTTCATCACCCAGAGCGACGCGCCGCCGATGGTGCTGTTCTTCGGCTGCTTGCCCTCTTCCCACGGCAGGTAGGTGGCGCTCCAGTCGATCTTGGATTCGCGCTCGATGCCGCTGTGTGCAGCGGTCGAGGCAAAGTAGGTGGAGCACTTGCCCGAGGTGAAGAGCTGCTCGGGGCTCAGGCCCTGGCCGGCGATCTGCATCACGTCGTCGTCGATCCATTTCTTGATGCGTGCCACCTGCGAAACCACCGAGGTCTTGTTGTAGACGAACTCGGTGTCCAGCCCCTGGTAGCCGTTGGCCTTGGTGGCATAGGGCAGGTCGTTGATGGCGCTGTAGTTCTCGAGCAGGCTCCAGTGGTAGTCGCCCGCGAGCACCGAGCCGCAGGCCGAGATGCCCTTCTGCTTGATGGCGTAGAGCTGCTTCTCCAGCTCCTGCCAGGTCTGCGCGGGCCCGGCGAAGCCGGCCTTCTCGAAGTGCGCCTTGTTGTACCAGAGGATCGGCGAGGACGAATTGAAGGGCATCGTCATCAGCTTGCCCTTGTAGCTGTAGAAGCCGGCCACCGGCTTCACGAAATCGGCCCAGTCGACCTTGTAGCCGCGCTGGTCGAGCAGGTCCTGCACCGGCATGGTTGCATCGGACAGCAGCATGGTCATGAAGCCGCGCTCGTAGATCTGCACGAGCGCCGGCGCGCGCTTGGCGCGGTAGGCAGCAATGGTGCCGTTGATGACCTCGTCGTAGTTGCCCTTGTAGACAGCGGTGACGGCGTACTTGTTCTGCGAGCTGTTGAAATTCTTCACCAGTTCTTCCACGCGCTCGCCGAGCGCGCCGCCCATCGCGTGCCACCACTGCACCTGCACCGGCTGCGCAGCGGCGGGTGCGCCGCTCGCGAGCCAGAGCGTGGATGAAAGGGCCAGCATGGCCAGCGTGCTGCGTCGTTGGATCTTCATCGCGTTCTCCTGTGGGGTGTGTCGATGCCGGGGGTGTTCTTGCGTTCAGGCGGTCCAGAAACCGCCGGGCGCGAACTGCCCGGCGATTGCGCGGTCGAGCCAGCCCAGGTCGTCGAGCAGGTCGAGCAGCGTGTAGCGGCGCCGGATGAGGCGTGCGCGGCGGTGGTCGGCGGCGAACCTGGCGGCGCCGATGCCGAGTTCTTCGGGATGGCTCGCGCCGCCGACGGTGGCCAGCCGCTGCTGCATGTCGCGCGCGCCGATCAGCTGGCGCTTCAGCTGTGCGCGCAGCGCGGGCCAGGCGCGCACCAGCTGGTCGAGGCGGGCGCGGCGGCTGCCGAGTGCGGCCTTCGCATTCATCTCGCCGCGCGCAGCGGCCCTGAATTCCTCATTGCCGAAGGCGGCCTCGATCTCGCGCGACAGCGCGGCCTCGTCCTGGCCGTCATGCGCCTGCGCTGCGGCGGCCGCGATTGCGGCCGCGGGCTGCGCAATGAGCCATTCGTACATCGCCAGCATGGCCACGCAGCCGACACCCACGCAGGCGCCATGCGCCGCAGGCTCGCCACCGACCTGCAGGTTTTCCATTTCCCACAGGTGCGAGAACTGGTGGTCGCTGCCGCTCGCGGGGCGCGAGTTGCCATGCGCCTGCATGGCGAAGCCGCTGACCAGCAGGCCGGCCAGCAAGCCGGCCAGCGCCTGCGGCTCATGCACGGCCAGGCGCTGCGGCGCGCCGAGCCAGTCGCCGAGATGGTCCTGCACCAGCGCGTAGGGACGCGGATTGATGGGCTCCACGCCGAGCGCGTCGGCCAGCAGCCAGTCGGCGCCGGCCACGGACTTGCCGGCCAGGTCGCCGTAGCCCCAGGCCGTCATGCGCGCGGGCGCGGCGCGCAGCACGTCGAGGTCGGCCAGCACCGCCACCGGCGGCGGGCATGCGAGCGTGCGCTTGAAGCCGTCTTCATCGAGCAGTGCGGCGCCGGAGGCCGCGTAGCCATCCATGGAGGCGGCGGTTGCAAGGCACACATAGGGTTGGCCGGCGAGCGAGGCCGCATGCTTGGCGAGGTCGCTGACGACGCCCGAGCCCACCGCGATCGGGGTGGCCGCCTGCGCGGAAAGCTGCTGTGCGATGGCCGCCGAGCGCGCCACGCGCGGCTTCAGGCGAGGCTTCGCAGGAAAGACCAGCGGCGGCGCGCAGGACACCCCCTGCGATTCGAGCAGGGCCTGCGCCGAGGCGCCCACCGCATCCCAGGTGTTCTCGTCGGCCACCAGCATCCAGCGCCGGCCCGGCGCGCAGCGCTGCAGCACGCCGGGCAGCGAGCGCACCGCGGCGTGCTCGATGACGACTTCCTTGGTGACCGCCGCATCGCGCAGCGCGGCCTTCAGGGGGGATGACGAATCGCTCATGTCTCCTGCAATCTGGACGCCGTTTTCCGGTCGATGAACAAGTGTATAGTTTGAAAGACATTTGTTTCAACCACGTGACTACCCGTAGACCGGCGGGCCCGCGGCGCGGAATCCGCCACACCCGTGCCACCATCGCGGCCGCAGAATCGACGACGACAACCACGGAGAATTCGGATGGCTGAGGAAGATCAGGTGGCGGTGCGCGTGGCCTGGCTCTACTACATGGAGGGCCTGACGCAGGACGGCATCGCCACGAAGCTCGGCCTCACGCGGCTGCGCGTGAACCGCCTGCTGGGCGAGGCGCGCGAGAGCGGGCTGGTCAGCATCAAGATCAACTCGCGCCACGAGAGCTGCCTGCGGCTGGAAGAAGAGCTGCGCAGCGTCTGCGGCCTGCGCGAGGCAACGATCATTCCCACGCCCGAGAGCCCCGAACTCATTCCCGTGCTGCTGGGGCGCACGGCCGGCGAATACCTGTCGAAGCACATCGAGACGAACCGCGTGCGCGGCGTGGGCGTGGGCTGGGGCGCCACCTTGCGCGAGGCCATCCGCCACGTGGCACCCGGCCAATGGCCCGAGGTGCACGTCAACTCGATGATGGGCGGCCTGACGCGCGGCCTGGAGATCAACACCTTCGAGACGGCCAGCGCACTGGCCGCGCGGCTGGGCGCGCAGTGCAGCTACCTGGCGGCGCCCCTGTATGCGGGCAGCGCCAGGTCGCGCGACACCATCGTCTCGCAGGATGTCTTCAAGGAAGCCTTCGGCCAGATCGCGGCCAACGACGTCGCGCTGCTGAGCGTGGGCGACCTGAGCACGCGCTCGCTGCTGGTGCGCTACGGCCTGCCGAAGGACGTGCCGGTGGCCGAGCTGCGCCAGGCCAAGGCGGTGGGCGACATCATCGGCCAGTTCCTCGACCGCCACGGCAACCCGGTGAAGCATGCGCTGAACCAGCGCGTGGTCGCGCCCTCACTCGAGGAGCTGGCGCGCATCCCGACGGTGATCGTCGCCTCGGGCGGCGAGAACAAGGCGCCGATCATTGCGGCGGTGCTGCGGGCCAGGCTGCTGTCGGTGCTGATCTGCGACGAGCAGACGGCGCGCACGGCGCTGAAGCTCTACCAGGCGCTGCAGGAGCGCTGAGCCTTCCCTCAGGGCGCGAGCACCGTCACGCGCGCCGTCATGTAGGAATGCACCGAGCAGGCGTAGTCGTGCACGCCCGGCTTGTCGAAGGTCCGGGTGAAGGTCTTGCCGGGCAGCATGAGGTCCATGCCCGCGGTGCCGTCCTTGAAGGCCACGCCGTGCGGCGCGCCGTCGTCGTTCTTCCAGGTCACGCCCTGGCCCGCCTTGACGGTGATCTGCGCCGGCTCGAAGGCGAAGTTGCGGATCGCCACCACCTGCGCGGGACCGCCGGCGTTTGCCGCATGCGCGGTGCCTGCGGACGCGGCGCGCTGCACCGCCACCTTGCGCGGCGCATTGCCGACCGGCACGGTGTGCATCGGGCCGCCGGCAAGGTCGACCACGCTGACGTCGTTGGAGCCTTCGTTGCTCACCCACAGCTTCTTGCCGTCGGCCGACAGGTCGAGCCAGTGCGGCTGCTTGCCCACGCCGATGCTGCGGCCCGGCGCCCGCGTGGCCGGGTCGAAGAGCAAGACCTCGCCCGGCCCCTGCACGACCACCACGCCGCTCGCCATGCCGGCGAAGTGCTGGGCGATGTGGGGCGATACGCCGGTCGGTATCGGCGCCAGCCACTGGTTCGTCGCCGGGTCCAGCACCTGCACGGCGGGCACGCCCGCCAGGGTCAGGTACAGCGCCTTGCCGTCGTGGCCGAACTCCAGGTCGCGCGGCGCCTTCTCGAGCGGGATCTCCGCGACCACCGTGCGCGCCGCCAGGTCGACCACCACCAGTGCGAAGTGCCCCGGCTCCTGCGAGGCGACGTAGGCCTGCCGGCCGTCGGGCCGCACGGCGATGGTGTGCGGCTTGGGCACGGGCACGGTGGCGCTGACGGCGTGCGTCGCGGTGTCGATGAAGGCCACGCGGTCGTCGCCGTTGACGGCCACCAGCAGCCAGCGTCCGTCGGCCGTGGCGGCGAGGCCCTGCGGGCCCTTGCCGACCTCGATGGTGCGCGCCACGCCGTCGCTGGCTGCGTCGATCTCGCTCACCGCCGAGGCGCCGGAGCCGCTGACGAACACGCTGCGCCCGTCCGGCGAGATGACGATGCCGTCCGGCCCCGTGGCCACCGGCACGGTGGCGAGCACGCGCTCGGTGCCGGTGTCGATCACGCTGACCGTGCTGTCCTTGAAATTGCCGACGTAGGCCTTGGGGCCGGCTGCGAACGCGCAGAAGGCCGAAGCGCCCAGCGCCGCGACAACGACGAGGATGCGCACAAACCCGGGAATGGCGATCATGATGAAGAACTCCTGAAAGAGTAGGAAGAGAATCGGCACAGGGCATGACGCATGGCGTGCCCTGCTTATTCCCCGGTCCAAAAAAAAGATGGAATAGAACGCGCAGCTGCCACGTCATGCAGGAAGAAGAAGCCCGTTGACCGACCGCACACGCCAGTTCGAAGCCGCCGCGCTGCCGCATCTCGATGCGGCATGGAACCTTGCGCGCTGGCTGCTGCGCGACGACCAGCTGGCCGACGATGCGGTGCAGGAGGCGTACCTGCGTGCCTTCCGCTTTTTCGACGGGCTGCGCGGCGAGAGCGCACGGCCGTGGCTGCTCGGCATCGTGCGCAACGCCTGCTACGACTGGATGCGGCAGAACCGGCAACTGGCCGACCAGCTCGAGTTCGACGAGTTGCGCGACAGCGGGGCCATGCCACCCGCTTCCGCGGAATGCGCCGACCCGGCCCGGCAGTGGGAGCAGCGCGCGCAGGGCGAGCGCATCAACGCCGCCATCGACGCCCTGCCCGCGGCCTATCGCGAAGTCATCGTGCTGCGCGAGCTCGAAGAGATGCGCTATGAGGACATCGCACGCATCGCGGGTGTCCCCCTGGGCACGGTGATGTCGCGGTTGTCGCGTGCGCGGGCATTGCTGCGCGAAAGCCTGCGCGATGAACGCCCCGGCGACGGGACCGAAAGGACACAGCATGCAAATTCCTGACGACGAGCTGGGGCCGCTGATCCGGCGCCACGCCGTGCGGCACGCGCCGCCCGCGGGGCTGGCCGAGCGCATCGCGCAGTCGGTGCGGTCCGAGGCCGGAGCGGCTGCCGCGCCTGCCGCTGCAGTGCCCGGCCGGCACGGCGTGTGGCGGGGGCTCGCCTGGTTCGGTACGGGGGCGGCAACGGCCTGGGGTCTCGCGCTCGTTCTGCTGGCAACGCCGGTGCCGCCGCAGGACGCGCTCGGCGAGGCGGTCACGGCCAACCACGTGCGCTCGCTGATGGCGGCGCACCTGGCGGACGTGGCCTCGTCCGACCAGCACACGGTGAAGCCCTGGTTTGCCGGCAAGCTCGACTTCTCGCCGCCGGTGGTGGACCTGGCGTCCG
This sequence comes from Variovorax paradoxus NBRC 15149, assembly GCF_001591365.1. Taxonomy (GTDB): domain Bacteria; phylum Pseudomonadota; class Gammaproteobacteria; order Burkholderiales; family Burkholderiaceae_C; genus Variovorax; species Variovorax paradoxus. The sequence goes on along the minus strand of NZ_BCUT01000005.1, from coordinate 601,778 downwards.
ACGGTTTTCCGTTGGCGGGCGGGCGGCTCGACTACCTCGACGGGCGGACGGTGGCGGCGCTGGTCTATCGCTCAGGGCCGCACGTCATCAACCTGTTTGTCTGGCCCGCGGCCGATGCGAAGGTGCAGCCGCCCGCGTTCTCCACGCGGCAGGGCTACCAGCTCGCGCACTGGGCCGAGGGCGGCATGCAGGCGTGGGCGGTGTCGGACCTGAATGCGGCCGAGCTGCGGGAGTTTGCCTCGCTGATGCGCGAGCGCACCGGGCCGCAGCGGCCCTAGCCCGCCGAACCTTCGCAGGCGATCTTGCCCGGCCGCGCCTCGGCACGCGCGCTCGCGATCGCCCAGCCGAACACCCCCATGCCCGCGAGCGCGAGCAGCGCACCCACCCACCCGGTCGAGGTCCAGCCCAGCCCGGCCGCAATGGCCACGCCGCCGAGCCAGGCGCCCAGCGCATTGGCCATGTTGAAGGCCGAGTGGTTGAGCGCCGCGGCGAGCGTCTGCGCGTCGCCGGCCACGTCCATCAGGCGGATCTGCAGCGCCGGGCCGATGGCCACGGTGGTGCCGATGAGAAACACGTTGACCGCCGCGGCGACCACGTGGTGCGCCGCGAACGAGAACATCGCGAGCACCAGCGCCGCATAGACGAGCAGGCCGCCGATCGTGCGCATCAGCGACTTGTCGGCCAGCCGCGAGCCGACGAGGTTGCCGGTGACCATGCCCAGGCCGAACAGCGCAAGCACGAACGGCACGCCGCCCAGCGGCAGGCCCGCCACTTCGATCAGCGTGGGCTTGATGTAGCTGAACACCGAGAACATGCCGCCGAAGCCGATGGCACCGATGCCGAGCGTGAACCACACCTGCTTGCGCTTGAGTGCGCCGAGCTCGCGCCAGGGACTGGCGCCTGCGGGCGCCGCAAGGTCGGGGATGTCGCGGCGCAGCAGCGCCACGGCCACCAGTGCGATGAGGCCGACGAACACGAAGGCCGCGCGCCAGCCGAACAGCTGGCCGAGCCAGGCCGCGATCGGCACGCCGACCAGCGTGGCGCCGGTGAGCCCCAGCATCACGAGGCCCACGGCGCGCGCGCGGCGCCCCGGCGGCGCGAGCGTGGCGGCCACCAGCGCGGCCACGCCGAAGTAGGTGCCGTGCGGCAGCCCGGTGGCAAAGCGCAGCAGGTTGAGCGACAGGTAGCCGGGCGCCATCGCGCTCGCGAAGTTGCCGGCGGCAAACACGGCCATGAGCGCGATCAGCAGCGCGCGGCGGCGCCAGCCGGCGGCCAGCACCGCGAGCACCGGGGCGCCGATGACCACGCCGAGCGCATAGGCGCTGATGACGTGGCCGGCCTGGGGAATGCTGACGTCGATGTCCTTGGCCACTTCAGGCAAGAGGCCCATGATCACGAACTCGCCGGTGCCGATGGCGAAGCCGCCGACGCCGAGCGCAAGCACGGCGCGCAGGAAATTCACGGGCCGTGCGGCGGGGGAAACAACGGAAATGTCGGTGTCCGCGCCGTCCAGCGCGGGTGGGGAGGCGTTCAAGGCCAGGCTCCTGGGGGGGTGCCCGGCGGCAGCGGGCAGAGGCCTGATTTTAGGGTAAACCCTGAATTTCTGCCGATACGGCGATGCTGCGGGGCTGATACCGGGATGCCGGCCCGTGGCCCGTTGTCAGATCGCGACGAGCTGGCGCACGCCCTGCGCTTCCATGTCCTTGCCGAGGCCGCGCGCAATGACCTCGCCGCGCTCCATCACGAGGTAGTCGTCGGCCAACTCCTGCGCAAAGTCGTAGTACTGCTCGCACAGCACGATGGCCATGTCGCCGCGGTCGGCCAGCATGCGGATGACGCGGCCGATGTCCTTGATGATGCTGGGCTGGATGCCTTCGGTGGGCTCGTCGAGGATCAAGAGCTTGGGCTTGGGCGCCAGCGCGCGGGCGATCGCAAGCTGCTGCTGCTGGCCGCCCGAGAGGTCGCCGCCCCTCCGGTTGATCATCTGCTTGAGCACGGGGAACAGGTCGAACAGCTCCGACGGAATGGGCGTGCTGCCGCTCTTGTAGGCCAGGCCCATGCGCAGGTTTTCCTCGACCGTGAGCCTGGCAAAGATCTCTCTGCCCTGGGGGACGAAGCCGATGCCTGCTCTTGCCCTGTCGTAAGGCGTGGCCTTGTGGATTGGCTTGCCTTCGAGTTCGATGCTGCCGCTCTTGATGGGCACCAAGCCCATGAGCGACTTGAGCAGCGTGGTCTTGCCTACGCCGTTGCGGCCCAGCAATACGGTGACCTTGCCCAGCGTGGCCTCGAAGCTCACGTCTCTGAGGATGTGGGAGCCGCCGTAGTACTGGTGGATGTTTTTGACTGTCAGCATTTTGTTGGCGCCTTCCTTTGTTCTTGTTGGAGGCGCCCGGTATGCGGCACGGCGCGGCCGGCCCCACTATGCCGGCCCTTCGGGCTCCCCTGCGGTGCTCGCGTTTCGCGGGGTCTCGCAGAACTCGCTTCGCTCAAACAGCTGCGAGCCCTGATCCGCGAAACGCTGCGCTCCTCGGCGGCACAGAGGGGCCGCCCACGCCGCGCCGCATACCGGGCGCTGGTCGTCGTGCTGAGGCCGTCGGCCCTCACCCCTGCCCTCTCCCGGAGGGAGAGGGAGGAAGGCAGGGGGTGCACCGCGGCTCTGACCGCGGCGACGGGGGCTGTGCCCTTGGGCGGCCGTTGAGGCACCGCCGAGCAGCGCAGCGACGGGCGGATCAGGGCTCGCAGCTGTTTGAGCGAAGCGAGCTCTGCGAGACCCCGCCCGTCGCGAGCAGCGCAGGGAAGCCCGAAGGGCCGGTGACGTCGGCCGCTCAAGGGCACAGCCCCCGTCGCCGAGCCCCGGACACCAACAGTGACCCATTCACCGCCCAAGATAAACCTCGATCACGCGTTCATCCGCCTGCACTTCGTCCAGCGTACCCTGCGCCAGCACGGACCCGTCGCACAGCACGGTGACGATCTCGGAAATGGTGCGGATGAAGCTCATGTCGTGCTCCACCACCATCAGCGAATGCTTGCCCTTGAGCGTGAGGAACAGCTCGGCGGTGCGCGCCGTTTCCTCGTCGGTCATGCCGGCCACGGGCTCGTCGAGCAGCAGCAGTTTCGGGTCCTGCATCAGCAGCATGCCGATCTCGAGCCACTGCTTCTGGCCATGGCTCAGGTTGCCGGCCAGGCGCGACACGCTGTCGGCCAGGTGAATGGTCTGCAGCACCTCGGCGAGCCGATCGCTCTGCGCCGAGTCGAGCCTGAACAGCATCGACGCGCGCACGCCCTTGTTGGTCTTGAGCGCGAGCTCGAGGTTCTCGAACACCGTGAGATGCTCGAACACCGTCGGCTTCTGGAACTTGCGGCCGATGCCCAGCTGCGCGATGTCGGCCTCGCGATGGCGCAGCAGGTCGATGGTGCTGCCGAAGAACACCGTGCCCTCGTCGGGCCGCGTCTTGCCGGTGATGATGTCCATCATCGTGGTCTTGCCCGCACCGTTCGGGCCGATGATGCAGCGCAGCTCGCCCGGCGCAATGTCGAGCGACAGCTTGTTGATGGCCTTGAAGCCGTCGAAGCTCACGCTCACGTCCTCCAGGTAGAGGATGCGGCCGTGCGTCACGTCCACTTCGCCCGGCGTTGCGATGCGGCCGAAGTCCGCGGAACGGCCGCCCGATTCGGTGCTGCCGCCCGCGTGGTGCATGCCCTTGGCGCGGGCGGCGCGCTCGGCGCCGGCTTCCATCAGGTCGGGTGTCATTCAGAAACCTCCGCGCTTCGCGCTGCGGTATTCGCCTTGGGAGCGGCCCGGCGGCTCATTTCAGAAACCTCCGCGCTTCGCGCTGCGGTATTCGCCTTGGGAGCGGCCCGGCGGCTCATGCACGCGCTCCCTTCACTTCGGGCACGACCAGCGGCGCGTGCAGCGCCTCCGGCTCCACGCCTTGCGCGGCAGCCATGGCGCGCTGTGCTTCCTCTCGGCCGGCGCTCGGCGCCGCCTTTTCACGCGACAGCCATTTCTTCACCAGGCCCACGATGCCGTTCGGCAGGAACAGGGTGACGGCAATGAACAAGGCACCCAGGAAGTACAGCCAGTACTCGGGGTAGGCCACCGTGAGCCAGCTCTTCGCGCCGTTGACGATGAAGGCGCCGATGATCGGCCCGATCAGCGTCGCGCGCCCGCCCACCGCGGCCCAGATCGCGATCTCGATGGAGTTGGCCGCGCTCATCTCGCCGGGGTTGATGATGCCGACCTGCGGCACGTACAGCGCACCCGCCACGCCGCACATCACGGCCGAGATGACCCAGATCGTGAGCTTGTAGGGCAGCGGGTTGTAGCCCGAGAACATCACGCGCGTTTCAGCATCACGGATGGCCTGCAGCACGCGGCCGAACTTGCTTGCGATGAGCCACTTCGCAAACAGGAAGAAGCCCAGCAGCGTGAGGCCTGTGAGCGCGAAGAGCGTCATGCGCATTTCCTGCGTGGCGATCGGAATGCCCAGGATGCGCTTGAAGTCGGTGAAGCCGTTGTTGCCGCCAAAGCCCGTCTCGTTGCGGAAGAACAGCAGCATCGCGGCAAAGGTCATGGCCTGCGTGATGATCGAGAAATACACGCCCTTGATGCGCGAGCGGAAGGCGAAGAAGCCGAACACGAAGGCAATGAGGCCCGGCACCGCGACGATCAGCACCAGCGTGGCAATGAAGCTGTCGCTGAAGGTCCAGTGCCAGGGCAGCGTCTTCCAGTCGAGGAACACCATGAAGTCCGGCAGGTCGCTCTTGTAGTTGCCGTCGCGGCCGATCTGGCGCATCAGGTACATGCCCATCATGTAGCCGCCGAGCGCGAAGAAGAGGCCGTGGCCCAGCGAAAGGATGCCGGTGTAGCCCCAGATCAGGTCCATGGCCAGCGCGCAGATCGCGTAGCACATGATCTTGCCGACCAGTGCCACCGCGTAGTCGCTCATGTGCAGCGGGCTGCCGGCCGGCACCACCATGTTGAGCACCGGTGCCACCGCGCACACCACGATCAGCGCGACGAAGAAGGCCGTCCAGCCCTTGCCGCTCAACAGCGGACCTTTGGTTGGCAACACAACCTTGCTCATGCTTCTGCGCTCCGGCCCTTCATGGCGAAGATGCCTTGAGGTCTCTTTTGAATGAAGATGATGATGAAAACAAGCACCGCGATCTTCGCGAGCACCGCGCCCGCCCAGCCTTCGATGAACTTGTTGAGAATGCCCAGGCCCATGGCCGCATACACCGTGCCCGCGAGCTGGCCCACACCGCCCATCACGACCACCATGAAGCTGTCCACGATGTAGCTTTGGCCGAGGTCCGGCCCGACGTTGCCGATCTGGCTCAGCGCGCAGCCCGCGAGGCCCGCAATGCCGGAGCCGAGCGCGAAGGCGTAGGTGTCGATGCGCGCGGTGTTCACGCCCATGCACGATGCGATCGGCCGGTTCTGCGTGACGCCGCGCACGAACAGGCCCAGCCGCGTGCGGCCGATGAGCCAGCCCATCGCAAGCAGCACCAGCACCGCAAAGACGATGATGCAGATGCGGTTCCACGGCAGCGTGACGTTGCTCAGCATGGTGAAGCCGCCGCTCATCCAGCCGGGATTTTCCACGCCCACGTTCTGCGCGCCGAACAGCGAGCGCACGAGCTGCTGCAGCATCAGGCTGATGCCCCAGGTGGCCAGCAGCGTCTCGAGCGGCCGGCCGTAGAGGAAGCGGATCACGCCGCGCTCGAGCACCGCGCCCACCAGCGCGGAACTCAGGAAGGCCACCGGAATGGCCGCCACCAGGTACCAGCCGAAAGCCGCCTCGGGCATGTAGCGCTGGAAGATGCCCTGCATCACGTAGGTGGCGTAGGCGCCGATCATCATCAGCTCGCCGTGCGCCATGTTGATGACGCCCATCAGGCCGTAGGTGATGGCCAGGCCCAGCGCGGCCAGCAGCAGCACCGAGCCCAGGCTGATGCCGCTGAACACCGCGTTGATGCGGTCGCCCCAGACCAGCGAGCCGTCGATGCTCGCGATGGAGGCGACGATGGCGGCCTTGACGTCGGCCTCGGTCTCGTCGGCCAGGCGCTGGTTGAGCAGCAGCTTGGTGTCGGGGCTGGTGTTGGCGCCGAGCTCCTTGGCCGCGGCAAGGCGCCTGGCCTTGTCGGCGCTGGTGAGCATGCTGGCGGCGCGCACCAGCTGCAGCTGCGCCTTGATGCCGGGGTTGGTCTCGGCGGCCAGCGCCTTCTCGACCATCGGCACGCGCGATTCGTCGGGCTCCTTGAAGAGCGCCTGCGCGGCTTCGGCGCGCACCGCGTCGTCCTTGCTCGTGAGCTTGAGCGCGGCCTGCGCGGCATCGAGCGCGCCGCGCATGAGGTTGTTGTTGACCACGTCCTCGGCCGTGTCGGGCACCTTCAGCTCGGCACCGGTCACGGGGTCGTAGCCTTTGTCGTCTTTCATCACGAAGACCTTGTCTTCGGTGTACTTGACCGCATCCTCGGACATCGCCTGGATGAACGCGGCGGTCTTGTCGTCGGCCGTGAGCACGGCCTTGTTGAGCGCGTTGATGCGCGCCTCGGATTCGCCCGAGGCGATGGCGCGGGCTTCGTCGGCGGTCAGCGCGTGGACGGCCGATGCCATGAACAGCATGGCGGCGAGTGCACAGTGAAGGGGTCGTCGAAGCATCGTGAAACCGGAAGTTGGGTTGGCTCCCTCCCCTTCCGGGGGAGGGTCGGGGTGGGGGCACGCGGCACTTGTCCAGGCGCAGTGCCCGTAGCAACCGCCGCCAGCCCCCACCCCTGCCCTCCCCCGGAAGGGGAGGGAGAAACACGCTTACAGCGACTTGCCGGCCGGCTGGTCCGGCTTCTTGTCATTGCCTTCGATGTACGGGCTCCACGGCTTGGCCTTGACCGGGCCCGGCGTCTTCCAGACTACGCTGAACTGGCCGTCGGCCTTGATCTCGCCGATGAACACGCTCTTGTGCAGGTGATGGTTCTTCTCGTCCATCTTCGAGACGATGCCCGAGGGGGCCGTGAAGGTCTGGCCGGCCATGGCCGCGATCACCTTGTCGGTGTCGGTGCTCTTGGCCTTCTCCACGGCCTGCTTCCACATGTGGATGCCGATCCAGGTGGCTTCCATCGGGTCGTTGGTGAGCGGCTTGTCCTTGTGGCCGGCGATGTTCTTGGCCTTGGCGTAGTCGCTCCACTGCTTGATGAACGCGGTGTTGGTCGGGTTCTTGATCGACATGAAGTAGTTCCATGCAGCCAGGTGGCCGACCAGCGGCTTGGTGTCCACGCCGCGCAGTTCTTCCTCGCCCACCGAGAAGGCCACCACCGGCACGTCCTTGGCCTTGAGGCCTGCGTTGCCGAGTTCCTTGTAGAAGGGCACATTGGAGTCGCCGTTGATGGTCGAGACCACCGCGGTCTTGCCGCCCGAGGAGAACTTCTTGATGTCGGCGACGATGGTCTGGTAGTCGCTGTGGCCGAAGGGGGTGTACTTCTCGTCGATGTCGGTGTCCTTCACGCCCTTGCTCTTGAGGTAGGCGCGCAGGATCTTGTTGGTAGTGCGGGGGTAGACATAGTCGGTGCCCAGCAGCACCCAGCGCTTGGCGCCGCCGCCTTCCTTGCTCATCAGGTAGTCGACCGCCGGAATGGCCTGCTGATTGGGCGCGGCGCCGGTGTAGAACACGTTCTTGCTGAGCTCTTCGCCCTCGTACTGCACGGGGTAGAACAGCAGGCCGTTCATTTCCTCGACCACCGGCAGCACCGACTTGCGCGACACCGAGGTCCAGCAGCCGAAGATCACCGAGACCTTGTCCTGGCCGAGCAGCTGCTTGGTCTTTTCTGCGAACAGCGGCCAGTTGGACGCCGGGTCGACCACCACGGGCTCGAGCTGCTTGCCCAGCACGCCGCCCTTCTTGTTGATGTCGTCGATGGCCATCAGCACCGTGTCTTTCAACACGGTTTCCGAAATGGCCATCGTGCCCGACAGCGAGTGCAGCACGCCGACCTTGATGGTGTCGGCGGCAAAGGCCGGCGCAGCGGAGATGCTGGCCAGGGCGACGGCGGCGGTGAGCGCCTTGAGTGTGAAACGACGTTGCATGTGGACTCCTGCTCCGGGGGTGGTTGAAACCTGGTCGCCGGTCGAGCCGGACGATGGAGGAGAGTCTGCGGATTCGCCCGTCCGCGAGAAATACGCCGGGTGGCGTACACGGAGGTACTCAGGCGGGTGGGCCGGCCGGGGAAGCGGGCTTCCCTTCGTCCGGCTTGCCGGCGCGGTTGCACATTTCCTCGAGAAAACCTCTCTCGAGCTCGTCGCCGTTGTTCCTTGCTTCCCATGCCCATGTACAGGCATTTGTGAAGTCGTTCTTCAGGTAGTACGTGAAAGCCACGTGGGAGCGCGCATTGCGCGCGGTCGCCGAGATCCGGAGCGCCTTGTTCAGCTCGGCCTGACTTTCATCGAGCCGCTTCACCATCCAGAGAAACTTGCCGTAGTCGACAAAGGCCTCGGCATCGACCTTCGGCCTCGATGTTGCCAATCGGAAGAAGCGCTCCACCTCCGATGCCGTGCCGTCGCGACCCGCCGTGATCAGCGCGAAGCCGTGATACACGTTGCCGTTCTCGGGGTCCAGCAGCCACGCCTGGTTGAAGCGCGCCATTGCCGTCGTCGTGTCTCCCTTGGCCCAGGCTGCCCAACCCCGGCCGAGCACCTGCTTCGCTCCGTCGGCGCGAGAGAGGCCACCCTTCTTCATCGACGCGATGAAGTCGGCATCGGCGCTTTTCATCTCTTCCGTCTTGGCGCGACCGCCGTACATCGGCAACTGGTTGATCGGAAGCGGATTGGCTGAAGCGGTTGCCGATGCGGTGATGAGCAGCGCCAAGGCGGTAATGGCGGTCCAAAGACATTTGGGCATTCGAAGTCTCCCTGTTCGTTCTTGATGAAAGGACAGCGCAGACTAGCGAGCGCCCTGCGCCCCCAGCCGCCAAATCAGGAAAGCACCGCCATCCGATACCCGAAGGACAGTCCGGCAACACCGGGCTCAGGGCTCGCTTCTTTTTTCGACCGGGTACTTCTGTGCGTTGACGAGCATCTTGCGCTGTGCCGCATCGATCAAGTCGACGCCCAGCTTGTCTGCCAGTTGCAGCAGGTAGAGAAAGACATCCGCCATCTCGGCGCCGACCTCGTCGCGCTTCTCGGGCGAGAGCGAGCGGCTCTGCGCTTCGGTCAGCCACTGGAAGTGCTCCAGCAGTTCGGCCGCTTCCACCGAGAGCGCCGACGCGAGGTTCTTGGGCGAATGGAACTGCTCCCAGTCGCGGGCCTTGGCGAACTCGCGCAATGCCTGATTCAGCTTGTTCAGATCGGTGTCCATGTCATTCCTGCCGTGCGGCCAGGAGTTTGGCATGGCGACCCGGCCTTCACACTTGCGCGGATGGCTTCCGGTTCGCGCGCCGATGCAGCAGGGCCACCACCAACGCAGACACCATCAGGTACACCAGCGCCACACCGAACGCGCTCGCATAGGCCGCAGCATCCGGTGCATCGCCCAGCCGCCCATAGAACAGGATTCCGATCAGCGCCACGCCCAGCGCATTGCTCGCCTGCTGCACCATCGACAACACGCCCGACGCCACGCCCGCATGCTGCGGCGGCAGGCCGGCCAGCACGGTAGACACCAGCGGCGCCATCACCATGCCGAGCCCCGCGCCCTGCACGAGCAGCAGCGGCACCATCCACGCGGCCACGTGCGTCTGCCCGGCCCACCCCGCCACGTTGACGAACTGCAATGCATGGCCCGCGGCCAGCACCAGGGCGCCGAGCGCGATCGGAGGCTTGCCGCCGAAGCGGCGTGCCAGGCGCGCGCCGGCCATCGAGGTTGCGAAGAAGCCGACCGCCAATGAGGTGAAGACGATGCCCGAGCTCAGCGGGCCGAGCGCCAGGCCTTGCTGCAGGTAGAGCGCCAGCACGAAGTAGAGCGAGGCATTGCCGACATAGAAGGCCAGCGTGGTGAAAAGCCCCATGACGAAGCGACGGTTCGCCAGCAGCACGGGCGCCACCAGTGGCGCACCGCCGTTCGCAGCCAGCCGGCGCTGCTGGAAAGCGAACGCGGCGAGCAGCGGCAGCGCGGCGGCAAGGCACAGCCAGCTCCACAGCGGCCAGCCTTGCTGGCGGCCTTCCACCAGCGGCAGCACCACGGCGACCGAACCCGCGGCCACCAGCAGCATGCCGGCAAGGTCGAGCTTGCTGTTGCTGCCACTGTTCGCAAGCGGCGGAATGAGGCGCGGTGCCAACGCCAACGCCAGCAGCCCGATCGGCACGTTGATGAGAAAGCAGCTGCGCCAGCCCAGCCCCGCCAGGTCGGCGTGGATCAACAGGCCGCCCACGAGCTGCCCCAGCGTGGCGCCCAGCCCCAGCGTGAGCCCGTAGGCCGCAAAGGCGCGCGCGCGGTCTTCGCCGGTGTAGGCCAGGCCGATCATCGCGAGCACCTGCGGCTGCAGCAGCGCACCGGCCAGGCCCTGCAGCACGCGGGCCGCCACCAGCAATTCGGCATTCGGCGCAAAGCCGCAGGCGGCCGAGGCCAGCGTGAACAGCAAGAGGCCGAGCATGAACATGCGGCGGCGGCCGAAAAGGTCGCCCAGGCGGCCGCCGGTGATGAGGCCCGCGGCGGTGGCCAGGCCGTAGCCCGCGACCACCAGTTGCAGCGTGGCGGTGCTCGCCAGCAGCTCGCGCTGCATCGAGGGCAGCGCGACATTGACGATGAAGAAGTCCAGCACCACCAGGAAGGTGCCGCTGAGCATGACCCACAGGCCAAGCGGGCCGGGTTTCGTCGCGCCCGTGCCGTGGATGCCAGGGGAGGAGGAAAGCGATGCGGCGGGAACAGCGGGATTGGACTGGGTCATGATGGCCTCGAGTGTTGGGGTGGCGGCGTATGGCGGCAATGACCTCGCAGGTCATGGCCGGCCCTTGTTCAAGCGATCAGGCGGCGGGCGTCGGCAGGATGAACTGGTAGTCGATGGCGATGCGGCCGTCCTCGGCCAGCAGCAGGAATTCCAGCCCGAGCGCAGCGACCGGGCCGCCCGCGGCAGGGACCATCTGCCAATGGAACATCAGGGTGTCGCGCAGCAGCTGGGCATCGCCGGTGGCAATGAAGCGAAAGCCGTTGTCGCGCACATTCTTTTCGTGCGAGCTGGCGACGCGTTGCTCCAGCGCCTCGTAGCCCTTGGCCTGCAGGGTGCGCACGTAATGCTCGCCCTGGGGCACCCAGAGGCTGGCGATGGCGTCGCGGCGGGCGCCGGCGTCCCTCAGGTTCCAGAGGGCGACGTAGCGGTCGGCGAGCTCTGCAGTGTTGGTATTGGCATGCATGGTGTCTGCTCCTGTGCGATGAGAGTGAAGTCGCAGTTTCTGCCGCGGCGAGTGGACAGTGAATGCCCGCAAAGCCGACAATCTTGTCCATTCGTCCACTGCCACCGGAGCCTTCATGGACCCACTCGACGATGTTTTCGCCGCCATGCGCGTGCGCAGCGCGCTGTACGCCCGGCTCGAGGCCGGCGCGCCCTGGGGCGTGAGCCTGGCTGGCGGAGAGAGCGCACGCTTCGGCCTCGTGGTGCGCGGCAGCTGCCTGCTCGAGGCGCCGGGCGTCGCACAGCCCGTGCCCCTGGCCGCGGGCGACTGCTACGTGCTCGCGCACGGCACGCCCTATGTGCTGCGCGACCACCCGAACACGCCCACGGTGAGCTGCGCCTCGGTGGTGCGCGACCGCATCGGCGGCGTGGTCGAGCTGGGCGGCACGGGCACCGCGGCCTCGGTGATCTGCGGCTGGTTCCATTTCGACCAGCGCGCCGCGCGCCCGCTGCTCGACCTGCTGCCGGTGCTGCTGCACGTGAAGATGGAAGAGGCGCGCGCCTTGGCGCTGCAGGGCACGCTGCAGCTGCTCGCGATGGAAACCGGCGAGCCCGGCCTGGGCTCGAGCCTGCTCGTGAGCCGGCTGGCCGACATCGTGTTCGTGCAGGCGGTGCGCGCGCATGTGGCGGCCCATGGCGAATCGCAGACGGGCTGGCTGGCCGCGCTGGCCGACGCGCGCATCGGCCCCGCGCTGCGCGCCATGCACAAGGACATGGCACGCGACTGGACGGTGGAGGCGCTGGCCTCGACAGCGAGCCTGTCGCGCTCGGCCTTCGCGCAGCGCTTTCGCGAGCGCGTGGGCCAGGCGCCGCTCGAATACCTCACGCAGTGGCGCATGTTCAAGGCCGGCAACATGCTGGGCCAGGGCCATGCGGCCGTGGGTGCGATCGCAGGCGCGGTGGGCTACGAATCGGAAGCTGCCTTCAGCAAGGCCTTCAAGCGCCGCATGGGCATGGCACCGGGCGCATGGCGCGCCGCGGCGCGCGAGGGCGCTGCCGCCTAGGCGCCCGCCGGAAGGCCCGCCTTGATCTTGGCCGCGTGCTTGAACTGCGCCGCCGCAAAGGCCCACACCATACGCGTGGCATCGGGCCCGGCCGGGTCGCTGAAGAGCAGCTGGGCGGCACCGCCGCTCCAGGCATGGCCGAGTCCCGCGATCTCGCACAGCACGACCAGCGTGCGGCCCTTGCGCCGGAACTCGGTCAGCCGCATGGCGTGCCGCTTGCCGCGCTGCAGCGTGCGCGCGGCCCCCGGCTTGGCGCCCACGGCCGTGGCCCACACGGCCGCGCTGTTGACGGCATTGCTCGGCGCCACCACGGCATCGGCCTCGCCATGGATCACCAGCATCGGCGGCAGGGTCGCGAACACGGCGGCCGCGCCCATGGCCTTGCCGACCGCGGTGGTCGGCATCGGCGGCGCGTGCTGCCCGCGCATCGCGCCCAGGGCCGTGGCCGAGGACTTCGCTGCGCCCGGCGCCACGCCCGAATGCATGGCCACGGCGCGAAAGCGCGCCGGATAGCGCGTGGCCAGCAGCGCCGCCATGCTGGCCCCGGCCGACAGGCCCGCCAACGCGATGCGCTCGCGGTCCACCGGATAGAGCATCGAGGCCTGGTCGATGGCCGCCATCAAGGTGGCGGCCTCGGCGTCGGCCTTGCCGGAGCGCCGCTCGTACCAGTTCCAGCAGCCTTGGGGATGGGCCAGCCTGTCCTGCTCCAGGTAGAGCACCAGGAAGCGCTGGCGCACCGCAAGCGCGTTCATTCGCGTGCTGGCCGCGAAGTCGCGCCCGGTCTGGCCGCAGCCGTGCAGCATGACCATGAGCGGCAACTTCTCGCCGGGCTGCAGTTGCAGGCCGGCCGGGCGGAACAGGTGGTAGCCGCGCGCACCGCCGGGCCCCAGCGCCATGCCGCCGAGCCAGTCGCCCTTGCCCGGCGGCGGCTTGAGCCGCTTGGCGGTTGCGCGCTGCACCTGGCCCGCCACGCGCTTGCTGTTGCCGAGCGTGATCTTCGTGAGGGCCTTCAGGTTGCGCTCATACGCGCGGGCGAACAGGGAAGCGGTGGAACGGCGGGCCATGGCGCAGTGTGACGCAAAGCGCCGGCCATCCAAACAGCGGCCGAGGCCCTAGTAGATTTCCGGCACGATCATGCTGGCCGGCACCGGCTGGCGCAGGTAGTCGGCATGGCGCTCGCGCGCGGGCAGCTCCACCGGCGGATGCGGCACCTCCTGGTAGGGCAGCTGGCCCAGCAGGTGGCTGATGCAGTTCAGCCGCGCCTTCTTCTTGTCCACCGCCTGCACCACCCACCACGGCGCTTCCGCAATGTGGGTGCGCTCCAGCATGATTTCCTTCGCCTTGGTGTATTCCTCCCAGCGGCGGCGGCTTTCCAGGTCCATGGGGCTGAGCTTCCATTGCTTGAGCGGATCGTGGATGCGGCCCAGGAAGCGCATGTGCTGCTCGTCGTCGGTGATGGAGAACCAGTACTTGATGAGCTTGATGCCCGAGCGCACCAGCATCTTCTCGAACTCCGGCACGGTGCGGAAGAACTCCTCGTACTCGTCGTCGCTGCAAAAGCCCATCACGCGTTCCACGCCGGCGCGGTTGTACCAACTGCGGTCGAACAGCACCATCTCGCCGGCAGCCGGCAGGTGCGCGGCGTAGCGCTGGAAGTACCACTGCGTGCGCTCGCGGTCGTTGGGCGCAGGCAGCGCGGCCACGCGGGCCACGCGCGGGTTCAGGCGCTGCGTGATGCGCTTGATGACGCCGCCCTTGCCCGCCGCGTCGCGGCCCTCGAAAAGAATGACCACCTTCTGCCTGCTGTGCTGCACCCAGTCCTGCAGCTTCACGAGTTCGCCCTGCAGCCGGAACAATTCCTTGAAGTAGGCCTGGCGCGCCGCCTTGTCGTCCGTGCGCGACGCGGGGTCGAGGCCGTCGATGTTGCGGTCCTCGATCTCCAGTTCGAGCTCCTCGTCGTAGCTGTCGATCAAGTCGCGGGCGATGCGTTGCATCAGCTCCTCGTGGTCCGGAAGTGCGCTCGTCAGCATCATGGGCAAAAAGAAGGTGTGGGGTGGAACGGGGCATGCTGCCCGCCGCAGATGACGGTTGCGTGACGGGCCGCATGGCGCCGACACGAAGTTGTCACATATGGCGAACACCATCCGGTGCACACCCTCCGTCCTTCCTGATCCAACGCACCTTGCCGGCACTCCATGACCTGGCCGCCAATTCATATGGCGGCGACGAAGCCGGACTGATCTGCGGCTACCTGTTCGACGCCGCGGCGCCGGAACCCGTGCGCGCGATCGACTCGGCGCAGGCTGCGGCCTGGCTGGACGCCGCTGCGCCCTCTTCGCCGGAGTCTTCCTTCCTCTGGCTGCACTTCAACCTGAGCCACGCGCAAGCGGAGCGCTGGCTGCTGCGCCATGCGCGCCTGTCCGACACCTTCTACGAAACGCTGCACGAAGGCCTGCCCTCCACGCGCATCGAGCGCGCCGACGATTCGCTGATCGCCGTGATCAATGACGTGCACTTCGAGTTCAGCTTCGAGCCCTCGGACATCTCCACGCTCTGGATCAGCGTGGGGCCGCGGCTGGTGGTCACGGCGCGCACCAAGCCGCTGCGCTCGGTCGACGCGCTGCGCACGGCGGTCAAGGCCGGCGACGCGCCGCGCTCGAGCACCGAACTGCTCGAGCACCTGCTGCGCGCGCAGGCCGACGTGCTGGTGAAGATCGTGCGCGGCGTCACTTCGCGCATCGACCGCATCGAGGACGAGCTGCTGGCCGGCCGGCTCGACCACAAGCGCGCCCGGCTCGGCGTGCTGCGCCGGCTGCTGGTGCGGCTGCAGCGCCTCTTGGCCCCCGAGCCCGCCGCCCTCTTCCGCCTGCTGCAGGGCCCGCCGGCCTGGATGGCGGAGCCCGATGCGCAGGAGCTTCGGGGTTCGACAGAGGAGTTCTCGGTGGTGCTGCGCGACATGCAGGCGCTGCAGGAGCGCATCAAGCTGCTGCAGGAAGAAATCGCCGCCAACGTGAACGAGGACAACAACCGCAGCCTGTTCGTGCTGACGGTGGTGACCGTGCTCGCGCTGCCGATCAATATCCTGGCGGGCCTGTTCGGCATGAACGTGGGCGGCATTCCGCTGGCCGAGCACAAGCACGGGTTCTGGATCGTGGTGGCGATCGTCGCGAGCTTCACCGCGGTGGCCGCGTGGGCGGCTTTTCGCAAGAAGCGCTGAGCCGCGCCGGCCGCCGCAGTAATGCTATTTATTTAATAGCAACCACAATAGCATCCATGCGCCCGCATCGATGTTCCAGACCCAATAGAATGCAAATGTGTCCTCCATTCTCAATGCCGATCTGCACTGCCATTCCGTGGTTTCCGACGGCACATTGACGCCCGAAGAATTGGCCGCGCGCGCCGCCGCCAACGGGGTCGAGCTCTGGGCGCTCACCGACCATGACGAAGTCGGCGGCCAGCACCGCGCGGCCGCCGCGGCGCGCGCCAACGGCATCCGCTATCTCACCGGCACCGAGATCTCGGTGACCTTCGCCAACGAGACCGTGCACATCGTCGGCCTGGGCTTCGACCCCGACGACGCCGCCATGACGCAGGGCCTCTACGACACGCGCGGCGGCCGTGGCAAGCGCGCGCAGGAAATGTCCGAGGGGCTGGCCAAGGTCGGCATCCACGGCGCCTACGAAGGCGCGCTCAAGTTCGTCGGCAATCCCGAGCTGATCTCGCGCACCCACTTCGCGCGCTTCCTGGTCGAGCAGGGCCACTGCCGCGACACGCCCGAGGTGTTCCGCAAGTACCTGACCGAAGGCAAGCCCGGCTACGTGCCGCACCGCTGGGCCTCGCTCAAGGATGCGGTGCACTGGATCACGGCCGCCAAGGGCATGGCCGTCATCGCGCATCCGGGGCGCTACAAGTTCACCGCCAACGAGGAATACGCGCTGTTCCTCGAATTCAAGGCGCATGGCGGGCGGGCGATCGAGGTCGTCACCGGCAGCCACACGACCGCCGAATACGTCGAGTACGCCGACAAGGCGCTCGAGTTCGATTTCGCCGCCTCGCGCGGCAGCGATTTCCACAGCCCCGACGAAAGCCATTGCGATCTCGGCAAGCTGCCACCGTTGCCCGGTGCGCTCACGCCGGTGTGGGAACTGCTCAGCCACCGCATCCAGCAGTGAGCCAGAGCCCCGGGTCCGGCAGCGACAGCGCGGCAACGGCGGCACTGGCGAACGCCCGCGCCGCGGCACGCCAGACGCGCGACCTCGAGTCCGAACGCATCCTCGCGGGCATCGGCATGGTGCTGGTGGCGGTGGCCTGCTTTGCCACGCTCGACACCGCCACCAAGACCTCCACCGCCGCCGTGCCCATTCTGATGGGCGTGTGGTTCCGCTATGCCTTCCAGGCCGTGGCCACCACCGCGGTGCTGCTGCCGCGGCACGGCACCGCCCTGCTGCGCACGCAGCATCCGCGCTACCAGCTGCTGCGCGGCGCGCTGCTGCTGGTGTCGAGCACGCTGGCCTTCCTGAGCCTGCGCTACATGCCGCTGGCCGAGTTCACGTCCATCGTGCTCATTGCGCCGCTCGTCATCACCCTGCTTGCGGCCACCACGCTCAAGGAGCAGGTCTCTGCGCTGCGCTGGGTGCTGGTGGCCGGCGGCTTCGCCGGCACGCTGGTCATCCTGCGCCCGGGCGGCGATGCGTTCAGCTGGGCCGTGCTGCTGCCCATTGGGCTGGTGCTGACCAACGCCTGGTTCCAGGTGCTCACGAGCAAGCTGGCGCAGACCGAGAATCCGCTCACGATGCATTTCTATACCGGCTGGGTGGGCGCGCTGATCGCCTCGCTGGCGCTGCCCTTCGTGTGGACCGCCCTGCCCTCGTGGCACTGGTGGGCCTTGCTGTGCCTCATGGGGTTCATGGGCACGGTGGGACACTTCATCCTCATCCTGGCCTACCAGCGCGCACCGGCATCCACGCTCACGCCCTACCTCTATGCGCAGATCGCGTTTGCCATGTTCGGTGGCTGGCTGGTCTTTTCCCACGTGCCCGACCGCTTCTCGCTCATCGGCATGTCGATGATCGCGGTGTGCGGCGCGGCCGGCGCCTGGCTCACGGTGCGCGAGCGCCGCGTGCCGATCGAGCCGGCCGAATCCTGATCAGGAGTCTTTTGTATGGCCCAGTATTTCGAAGTCCACCCCGAGAACCCGCAGCAGCGGCTGCTGAAGCAGGCCGCCGCGCTCTTGCAGCGCGGCGAGATCGTGGCCGTGCCCACCGATTCGAGCTACGCGCTGGCCTGCCACCTCGACGACAAGGACGCGGTCGACCAATTGCGCCGCATCCGCCAGGTCGACGAGAAGCACCATCTCACGCTGCTGTGCCGCGACCTGAGCGAGCTGGCCAACTACGCGCGCGTCGACAACAAGCAGTACCGGCTGCTGAAGGCCGCGACGCCCGGGCCCTACACCTTCCTGCTCGAGGCCACCAAGGAAGTGCCGCGGCGCGTGAGCCATCCGCAGCGCAAGACCATCGGCCTGCGCGTGCCCGACCACAAGGTGCTGCTCGAGCTGCTGATGCTGCACGGCGCGCCGCTTCTGGCCACCACCTTGATCGCGCCTGGCGAGACCGAGGCGCTGAACGACGCGCAGACCATCCGCGAGCGCTTCGAAAAGCAGATCGGCGCCGTCATCGACGCCGGCGCCTGCCCTTCGCAACCCACCACCGTGGTGGACCTCACGCCCATGGGCACGGGCGACGATCCGGTGGTGGTGCGGCAGGGCCGCGGCACGCTGGCGGTGCTTGGCCTCTGACAAGCGGCACCGCAGCTTTCACTCCGTCTGACACAATCGCCCAGTGGATATTTCCAACCTGATACAGACCGTACTTATTTACGCTTTGCCCGTGGTCTTTGCGATCACGGTGCACGAGGCGGCGCATGGCTATGTGGCGCGCCACTTCGGCGACAACACGGCCGAGGCCATGGGCCGCGTCACGCTCAACCCGATCAAGCACATCGACCCCATCGGGACCATCCTGATGCCGCTGATGCTGTACTTCGCAACCTCCGGAGCCTTCCTGTTCGGCTATGCCAAGCCGGTGCCGGTGAACTTCGGGCGCCTTCGCCATCCGAAGCGCGACATGATCTGGGTGGCTCTGGCAGGGCCTGCGTCCAATTTCGTGCAGGCCATCCTCTGGGCGCTGGTGCTCGTGGGGCTGGTAGCGGCCGGCATCGATGAAACCTTTTTCATCAAGATGGCGCAGGGCGGTGTGCTGGTCAACCTCGTGATGTGGGCCTTCAATCTCTTTCCGCTGCCTCCGCTCGATGGCGGCCGCGTTCTTGCAGGCCTGCTGCCCAACGGACCGGCGCAGAATTTCCTCGCGCGCATCGAGCCCTTCGGTTTCTTCATCGTGATGGGCCTGGTGCTCGCGGGCATCGTCAGCACCTTCTGGCTGCGTCCGCTGATGGACTTCGGCTACATGGCCATCAACCTGCTCATCTCTCCGCTCACGGCTTTGCTGCGTTAAGTTCTCCTCTCCTGCCATGGCTTCGTCTTCCCCCGCTCCCCTGCGCGTCCTGACCGGCATCACGCCGTCGGGCACGCCGCACCTCGGCAACTACGTCGGCTCGATCCGCCATTCGGTACGCCAGAGCGTCGCGCCGGGCGTCGAGAGCTTCTTCTTCCTGGCCGACTACCACGCGCTCATCAAGGTGCAGGAGCCGGCCCTCATCCAGCGCTCCACGCTCGAGATCGCCGCGAGCTGGCTGGCCTGCGGGCTCGACCCGGAACGCGTCACCTTCTACCGCCAGTCGGACATCGTCGAGATCACCGAGCTCACCTGGTTCCTCACCTGCGTGACCGGCAAGGGCGTGCTCAACCGCGCCCACGCCTACAAGGCGCAGCTCGACAAGAACATCGCCAAGGGCGAAGACCCAGACGCCGACGTCACAGCCGGCCTCTTCATGTACCCGGTGCTGATGGGCGCCGACATCCTGATGTTCAACGCGCACAAGGTGCCTGTGGGGCGCGACCAGGTGCAGCACATCGAGATGGCGCGCGACATGGCGCAGCGCTTCAACCACCAGTACGGCGAGCACTTCACGCTGCCCGAAGCCGAGATCGACGATGCCGTCGCCACCCTGCCCGGCCTCGACGGCCGCAAGATGAGCAAGAGCTACGGCAACACCATTGCCATGTTCGCGCCGCGCGCGCAGCTGCAAAAGCAGATCGCCAGCATCGTGACCGACTCGCGCGCGCCCGGCGAGCCCAAGGACACCGAAGGCTCGGCGCTGTTCCAGATCTACCAGGCCTTTGCCAGCGCCGAAGAAACCGAGGCGCTGCGCAAGGCGTACGCCGACGGCATCGGCTGGGGCGACGCCAAGCAGATGCTGTTCGAGCGCATCGACCTCGAGGTGACGCCGCTGCGCGCGCGCTACGAAGCGCTGATGAACGACCCGGCGGAGATCGAGCGCATCCTGCTCATCGGCGCCGAAAAGGCCCGCAAGCTCTCGCGCCCCTTCATGGCCGAGCTGCGCCACGCGGTGGGGCTGCGCAACCTTGCATCGGGCCGCGACAAGGGCGGTGCCCGCAAGGCGGCCAAGATAGCCAAGCCGAGTTTCAAGCAGTACCGCGAGCGCGACGGCCTGTTCTATTTCAAGCTGCTCGACGCCCACGGCGCCACCTTGCTGCAGAGCCGCGGATTCGCCTCGCCGCAGGAAGCCGGCCGCGCCATCGCCGCCCTGCAGCAGCAGCGCGGCGCGGCACTGGCCGCGCTCGCCGAACAGCTCGAGCCGGCCGGCCCGGAAGAATTGCGCGCCGCGAACGAGGCGCTGGAAGCACTGGCGGAGACAACAACCTCTACCAACGGAAGTTGATCCGGCAATATCCATCGGCTTACCCGCCGAGGACTGACGAGAGAAGACCGTGCGATCACTAAGGAAGAAAACATGAGCATTTATGTCATCGACGACCACCCCCTGATGCGCGACGCGATCGTGATGGTGCTGCGGCGTCTGCGGCCGGCCGAAAACATCGTCGAGCTCGAGCGCCTCGACAAGCTCGCGAGTGCGGTCCAGCAGCGCGGCGAGCCAACGCTTTTCTGCCTCGACCAGAAGCTGCCCGACACCAATGGCGTCTCGGGCGTGGTCGCTGTCAAGCAGGTCTATCCCAACGTGCCGATCGCCGTCTATTCGGCAGCACCGGCCGGGGACATGGAAGACGCCTGCATCGAAGCCGGCGCCGACACCTACATCGAGAAGTCGGCCAGCTCGGCCGAACTGGCCGCCGCGCTGCGCGGCCTGCTGATGGCGGGCTCGGAAGAGGCGGACGAGCCGGCGCTGGCCAGCAACAGCAAGCTGTCGAAGCGCCAGACGCAGCTGATCGCGATGCTCGACAAGGGCATGAGCAACCGCGACATCGCCACCGACCTCGAGATCAGCGAGCACACCGTGAAGGTGCACCTGTGGCGCCTGTTCCGCCGCCTGGGCGTGAAGAGCCGCACGCAGGCGCTGCATTACGCGCGGACCAACGGGTTGCTTTCCGGTAGCTGAGCCCACCCCCGAAGCGGCTCACTTCGTGCAGCCACCTCCCCTCAAGGGGGCAACACCAGTGGCCCGGCGAAGCCGGTTCCACGGTGGCACTAGGCTCCCCCCCAAGCTTCGCGCACTTCGTGTCGCTTCGCCAACCCCCTACCGGGGGCAACGCCGGAGGCCCGGCAAAGCCGGTTCCTCGGTGTTTCTGGAAGGGTTGAACCGCGCCTTATGCGCGGTTTTTTATTGGCCGCTGGCTCAGCCGCCGGAGGCGCTGACGCGGGCTTGGGCCACGGCTTCGTCGGCGTCGTGCAGGGCGACGCGGAACACGCTGCCGCTGCCGAGGCGGGAGCGCACGCTGACGGGATGGCCCAGCACGTGCGAGAGGCGCGCGACGATGGCCAGGCCCAGGCCGAAGCCGTCGGAGGTGCCGGCGTGGTCGGCCACCTTGTAGAACTCCAGGAACACGTCGCGCAGGTGTTCGGGCGCAATGCCGATGCCGGTGTCCCACACCTCCACGCGCAGGCCGTCGCGCGTTTGCCGCGAGGCCAGCAGCACGCCGCCGTCGGTGGTGTACTTGATCGCGTTGGCCAGCAGGTTGCCGAGCATGCGGCGCACCCGGATCGGGTCAGTCAGGAAGCTGCCCTCGGTCACGTGCACGCGGAAATCGAGCCCCCGGCTTTCCGCTACCGGGCGGTATTGCAGTTCCAGGTCATGCAGCAGTTCGGCCACGTCCACACGCTCGATGTGCAGGCGCACCTGGCCCGAATCGATGCGCGCGAGGTCGAACATCGAATCGAACAGCGCGTTCACCGCGTGCGTGGCGCGAACGATCTTGGGTGCGAGTTCCAGCACCAGTTCGGGCTCGTTGCGCAGCCAGTCGGCGTAGAGCGACAGGGCCAGCACCGGCTGGCGCATGTCGTGCGCGGCGCTCGCGAGAAAGCGGTTCTTCATGGCCACGGCCGCCACCGCGGCCTGCCGCTGCTGCGTGAGCGACTTGATCAGGATGTGGTTGTGGAACAGCAGCTCCAGGCTGTTGCGCGCCGTCTCGTGGATGTGGCGCCCCGCGCGCAGCAGCAGGAACCAGTGCAGGATCGGCAGGATCGGCATCAGGAAACCGTACTGGAAATGCGGCTCCACGAGGTTGATGCTCACGAGCCGGATCAGAACCGCCCCCAGCATCGTGATGAACAGCGTGTTGACGTAGCGCTTGAGCAGCGGTGGATGCAGCGCCAGCCCGTTGAGCGGAAAGGTGCCGACGCCGGCCACGATGAGCCAGCTCATGAACTGGTTGACCTGCGGCGTGCGCTCGAAGAACAGCAGGATCGACAGGCCCCAGACCACCGCGCTGGTGCTCCAGATGAAGCCATAGCGTTCGGTGAACTGCTGCTGCGCCGCGGCGCTCCGGCCGGCGTAGCGCACGGCATAGACCCTGGCGCCCCAGGCCCTGCAGGCCGTGGCAATGAGGCCCGCGGCAAGCCAGGTCAGCAGTTCCCACCGGGGCACATAGCTCCAGTTCAGGCCGACCATCCCCGGCATGAGCGCCGCCGAAACAATGTAGGACCCGCGCGCGGAGCGCATGAGGCTGCGGATCAGCTCGCCGCGTACCCAGGATTCAGCTTCGTCGGCCGAAGCCGGGACCGGTGTCACGCTCGCGATCGACGGATTGGCCATGTGGCGCGGAGCCTCTTGTTCATTCGGGACTACAAGGAAAAATCCCGGCATGCGGTGCATGGGGAGGTGGCGATCTTAACGGCCCGATACAGTTGCTTCGAAGCTTGGCTGGACGCCGTGAACAGCGGCCGCGAAAAATGCGAAGGCATGGGAAACGAAAGGCTCCGGTTTCGCCGGCGCGGATGGCCGGGCCGTGCAACGGGCAAAAAAATAGCCCCTTTGCGGGGCCATTCTTGGAGGAGAGGGAGGGATTCGAACCCTCGGTACTATCGCTAGTACGCCTGATTTCGAGTCAGGTACATTCGACCACTCTGCCACCTCTCCGGTGCTGTCGAGCCTGCGATTATAGCAGACCAAAACCGGGCTTTTGAAGCCCGTTCGTTCAACCGCGCAACAGTTCCAGTCCGCCGAGGTAGGGCCGCAGCGCCGCGGGCACGTTGATCGAGCCGTCCTCGTTCTGGTGGTTTTCCAGCACCGCGACCAATGTGCGGCCCACCGCCAGGCCCGAGCCGTTGAGGGTGTGGACGAGTTCGTTCTTGCCCTGCGCGTTCTTGAAACGGGCCTGCAGGCGGCGCGCCTGGAAGGCTTCGCAGTTCGACACCGAGCTGATCTCGCGGTAGGTGTTCTGCGCCGGCAGCCACACCTCGAGGTCGTAGGTCTTGGCGGCAGTGAAGCCCATGTCGCCGGTGCACAGCAGCACCACGCGGTACGGCAGCTCGAGCGCCTGCAGCACGGCCTCGGCGTGGCCGGTCATCTGCTCGAGCGCGTCGTAGCTCTTTTCGGGGTGGACGATCTGCACCATCTCGACCTTGTCGAACTGGTGCTGGCGGATCATGCCGCGCGTGTCGCGCCCGGCGCTGCCCGCTTCGGAGCGGAAGCACGGCGTGTGGGCCGTGAGCTTGATCGGCAATTGGGCCTCGGCCACCACCTCGTCGCGCACGAAGTTGGTGAGCGGCACTTCGCTGGTCGGAATGAGGTAGAGCGCCGAATGGTCGGGCGCGGGCTCGCCCTCCTGGCCGCCCTTCTTGGCAGCGAACAGGTCGCCTTCGAACTTGGGCAGCTGGCCGGTGCCGCTGAGGGTGGCGGCGTTGACGATGTAGGGCACGTAGCACTCGGCATAGCCGTGCTTCTCGGTCTGGATGTCGAGCATGAACTGCGCGAGCGCGCGGTGCAGCCGGGCGATCGGCCCCTTCATGACGGTGAAGCGCGAGCCCGCGAGCTTGGCGCCCATCTCGAAGTCGAGCCCCAGGGGCGCGCCCAGGTCGACGTGGTCCTTGGCCGCGAAGGGCAGCGGCGCGGCATTGGCGCCGGCACCGCCCTGCGGGCTCCAGCGGCGCATCTCGACATTGCCGGTTTCGTCCTCGCCGACCGGCACGCTGGCGTGCGGCAGGTTGGGCACGGCCAGCAGCAGTGCCTGCAGTTCGGGCTGGATCTGGTCGAGCCGCGCGGACTGCGATTCCTGCTCGGCCTTGAGCGCATTGACCTCGGCCATCAGCGCATCGACCGGCTCTCCCTTGGCCTTGAGCGGGCCGATCTGCTTGTTCAGCGCGTTGCGCCGGGCCTGGATTTCCTCGGTGCGGGTTTGCAGCGTCTTGCGCTCGGCCTCGAGCGCGGTGAACGCCGACACATCGAGGTAGGGCTGGTTCTTCTTGCGTTTTTCGAGGCCGGCCACAGCGGAGGCCAGGTCTTTGCGGAGCAGAGTGATGTCAAGCATGGGGGGATTTTAGGTGGGCGTAGCATCGCCCTCCCGCAACTTCAACCGAAGGGAAAGAGCGATGCAAGCCTATCTGACATTCAACGGCAACGCGGCCGAGGCGCTGGCCTTCTACGCGAAGGCGCTGGGCGGCAAGGTCGTCTTCAGCATGAGCTTCGGCGAAAGCCCGATGGGTGCCGAAACGCCGGCCGCCTACAAGGACAAGATCATGCACGCCACGCTGGAGGCCCGTGGCCACCAGCTGATGGCCTCCGACATGCCGCCCGGCATGCCCTTCGAGGGGCACAAGGGCTTTTCGCTGTCGGTTCAGGGCAGCAGCGTGGACGAGGGAAAGAAGCTCTTCGACGCGCTGGCCGAAGGCGGCGAGGTCACGATGCCGTTCGGCCCGCAGTTCTGGGCCGCGGGCTTCGGCATGCTGAAGGACAAGTTCGGTGTGCCGTGGATGGTCAATTGCGAGAAGTAAATAGAGCCCCCCGGCTTTTCACTTCGCTGCGCTGCGTGTAATTCGCCACCCCCCGAGGGGGAGGCGCGGCTCGCCTTGGGGCGGCCCGGCGGCCGCCGCCTCGCTGTCCACCTCAGGCCACGGTGGCCGGGTCGACATTCGCGCCGCAGACGATCAGGCAGACCTTCTCGCCTTCCCGCGGCAGGTAGGCGCCGGTCTGCAGCGCCGCCAGCGGCAGCGCGGCGGCCGGCTCCACGGCGAGCTTCAATTCCTTCCACAGCCACTGCTGCGCGGCGCGGATGGATTCGTCGGACAGGAGCAGCGCGTCCTGCACGTATTGCTGGGTGATGTCCCAGGAAATGGCGCCGATGCGGCGCGCGCCGAGCGAATCGGCGGCAATGCCGCCCACGTCGACGTCGACCGGCTCGCCGGCCTGGCGGGCGCGGTACAGCGTGGGCGCCTTTTCGGGCTCGAGCGCCACCACGCGGGCGCGCTTTTCGAACCAGCCGGCAAGGCCGCCGATCAGGCCGCCGCCGCCCACGCTCACGAGCACGGAATCAGGCAGGCCGCCCTCTGCCTCGATCTCCTGGCCGAGCATGCCCGCGCCGGCCACGACTTCGGGCTGGTCGTAGGCATGCGTGAGCAAGGCGCCGGTTTCCTCCTGGCGCGCGAGGCAGGCCGCCAGCGCATCGGGATAGAGCTCGCCGACCACCACCACCTCGGCGCCGAGCGCCCTCAGGCGGGCGCGCTTGGCTTCGGGCGAGACGCCCGGCAGGAACACCTGGCAGCGCACGCCCAGCGCCTTGGCGGCCGCCGCGGTGGCAATGCCCGCGTTGCCGCCCGAGGCCACGATCACGCCGCTTTCGGGAATGTCGTTGGCCAGCAGGCGGTTCATCATGCCGCGGGCCTTGAAGCTGCCGCTCACCTGCATGTGCTCGAGCTTGAGCCACACCTCGACGCCCGGCGCCGCCAGGCCGAAGGCCGCGGACGGCAGCTTCCAGAGCGGGGTCTGGCGCAGGAAACCGCCGGCGCGCTCGCGCAGCCTGCGGGAGGCGCTCTCGGTTTCAGAGCGCCAGTGGGTGTTTTCGTTGTTCAAGAGATGTGTCCAGGAGGGGGAATGTCGTCGAGCTTGAGGCCCTTGGGGAGCGGAAACTTGATGGTTTCCTCGATGCCGTCCATCTTGCGGACCGACACCGCGCCCAGCGCCCTCACGCGCTCGACCACTTCGCGCACCAGCACCTCGGGGGCGGAGGCGCCGGCCGTGAGGCCGACCCGGCCCTTGCCCTCGAACCACTCGGGCTTGAGCTCGTCGGCCGAATCGACCATGTAGCTTTCGGTGCCCAGGCGCTCGGCCAGCTCGCGCAGCCGGTTGCTGTTGGAGCTGGTGGGGCTGCCGACCACGATCACCAAGTCGACCTGCGGGCTCAGGATCTTGACCGCGTCCTGGCGGTTCTGCGTGGCATAGCAGATGTCCTGCTGTTTGGGCTCGCGCACCTTCGGAAAGCGCGTGCGCACGGCCGCCGCGATCTCGGCCGCGTCGTCCACGCTGAGCGTGGTCTGCGTGACCACGGCGAGCTTCTCGGTCTGCGCGGGCGCCACCTTTGCCACGTCTTCCACGTCTTCCACCAGGTGGATGCCGCTCGAAAGCTGGCCCATGGTGCCTTCGACCTCGGGGTGCCCCTTGTGGCCGATCATGATGAACTCGTAGCCCTCCTTGGCGAGCTTGGCGACCTCGACGTGCACCTTGGTCACCAGCGGGCAGGTGGCATCGAAGACGTCGAAGCCGCGGTCGCGCGCCTCCTGCTGCACCGCCTTGCTCACGCCATGCGCGCTGAACACCAGCGTGGCGCCGGGCGGCACGTCGGCCAGGTCCTCGATGAAGATCGCGCCCTTGGCCTTGAGCTCGTTGACCACGTAGGTGTTGTGCACGATCTCGTGGCGCACGTAGATCGGCGCGCCGAACTTGGCAATGGCGCGCTCGACGATCTCGATGGCGCGGTCAACGCCGGCGCAGAAGCCGCGCGGCTCGGCAAGGATCACTTCCTCGATGTTCGGGTTCATGCCAGGGATCCTGCGGTTCTTGCAGCCGGGCCGCTCATAGGACACCGATCAGCCGGACCTCGAAGGTCACGGGCTGCCCGGCCAGTGGATGGTTGAAGTCGAAGCGCACCGCGGTCTCGTTCGATTCGACCACCGCGCCCGCATAGCTGCCCGCGCCATCGGGCGTGGGGAACTGCACCACGTCGCCGACCGCGTACTGCTCGTCGGGGTCGCCCATCTGCGCGAGCAGCTTCCTGGCCACCCATTGCTGCATCTCGGGATTGCGCTCGCCGAAGGCCTCGCCGGCGGGCAGCTCGAAGGTGGCATGGGTGCCCTCTTCCAGGCCCATGAGCCGCTGCTCCATGGCGGGCGAGAGCTCGCCGGTGCCCAGCGACAGGGTCGCGGGCTTGTCGGCGAAGGTGTTGATGATGTCGCCCGCCGGACCGGCCAGCCGGTAATGCAGGGTCAGGAACGAGCCGGAAGTCACAACGTG
Source organism: Variovorax paradoxus NBRC 15149 (assembly GCF_001591365.1). Lineage (GTDB taxonomy): Bacteria > Pseudomonadota > Gammaproteobacteria > Burkholderiales > Burkholderiaceae_C > Variovorax > Variovorax paradoxus. The sequence continues at coordinate 574,515 of NZ_BCUT01000005.1, read as the reverse complement.
GGACATGGGTGCAGCGGAGGTAGGCAAAGACAAGGTGGGTGTCCCGATAAACTGGACTGCATTTTAAGGAACGGGGGCTTCCACCCGCTCTTTCAAGGTTTCACCCAGGTTTTCGATGGCATTCAAGGATCTCCCCGCCCACGCCCGCCCGCGCGAAAAGCTCATCGCGCGGGGCGCCGCCGCGCTGGCCGACGCCGAGCTGCTGGCGTTGCTGCTGCGCACCGGCGTGGCGGGAAAAAACGTGCTCCAGCTCGCGCAGGAGCTGCTCGACCACTTCGGCGGCCTTTCGGGCCTGCTGCAGACGAGCGCCGAGGACCTGAAGGTGATCAAGGGCATGGGCGGCGACGCCAAGCGCGCCGAGCTCATCGCCGTGCTCGAACTGGCGCGCCGCGCCATGGCCGAGCGCCTGAAGGAGCGCACGGTGTTCGACTCGCCCGGCACCGTCAAGCAGTACCTGCAGCTGCACATCGGATCGCGCCCCTACGAGGTGTTCGCGGTGCTGTTTCTCGATGCGCAGCACCGGCTGATCGTGCTGGAGGAGCTGTTTCGCGGAACGCTCACCCAGACCAGCGTCTACCCGCGCGAAGTGGTCACGCGTGCGCTGCACCACCAGGCCGCGGCCGTGGTGCTGTCGCACAACCATCCGAGCGGCAGCATCGAGCCCTCGCGGGCCGACGAGTCGCTCACGCAGACGCTCAGGGCCGCGCTTTCGCTGATCGACGTGCGCGTGCTCGACCATGTGATCGTCAGCGCCGGCCAGAGCTATTCGATGGCCGAGAAAGGGCTGCTCTGATGGCCTCCCGCACGCCGCCCATCAAGAACCTGGCCGACCTGAAGCAGGTGCAGCGCGCCCTGGCCGAGACCCGCGAGCGCGAAGCAGCGGCAGCCGCCGCCAAGGCCGCGGCCGAGCGCAAGCGCTTGGCCGAGAAAGACCTGTTCGCGCGCGCCATCGGCGCCACCGAGCCGCTGCGCCGCAAGGCCGTGGTGCCGCTCGCGCCCGAGCCGCCGGCGCCCATCCCGGTGCAGCACCAGCTCGACGAGCAGCGCGTGCTGCGCGAGTCCCTGTCCGACGAGTTCGACGTGACCACCCTGCTCGACGTCGACGACGCCATGAGCTTTCGCCGCCCCGGCATCGGCACCGACGTGACCGCGCGGCTGCGCAAGGGCGACTGGAGCATCCAGGCGCAGGTCGACCTGCACGGCCTGCGCAGCGACGAGGCGCGCGAGGCGCTCGGCGGCTTCATCCGCAATGCCTACAAGCAGGGGCTGCGCTGCGTGCGCGTGGTGCACGGCAAGGGCCTGGGCTCGCCCGGCAAGCAGCCGGTGCTCAAGACCAAGACGCAGCGCTGGCTGATCCAGAAGAACGAGGTGATCGCCTTCGTGCAGGCCAAGCCGGCCGAAGGCGGGGCCGGCGCGCTCGTGGTGCTGCTGGCGCCGGCGCGGCGCTGACTGCGGGCCCGCCGCTAGGACAGGTGGTTCTTCAGCGGGATCGAGGCATCCGCCACTGCCGCCGCATCGGGGCTGCGCCCCGCCTCGAGCAGCTTGCGGCTCATCATGTGATCGACCGGCGCATTGACCGACTCGACGCACGCGAGCTGCCCGTCGACATAGTGGAACAGCGAGAACGCCTCGGGCTTGGGGCCGGCGCGGCGCACGCTGACCAGGCCCGGCGTGCCCTCGGCCGGCATCAGGCCGACCATCTGCAGGCGCATGCTGCCCTGGTCGGACCAGAACCATGGCACCGCGTCGTGCAGACGCGGCGCGCCGGTCAACGTGGCCACGGCGGTGCGCGCCTGGTCGTTCGCGTTCTGCACCGATTCGAGCCGCAGCGCGCGGCCCGCGCGGCGGTCGGGAAAGCGCGTGCAATCGCCCACGGCGAGCACGTCGGGCGCGCTGGTCTGCATGTGGCCATCGACCACGATGCCGTCGGCGCACTCGATGCCTGCGGCCTGCGCCAGCGCCGTCTCGGGCACCGCGCCGATGCCCAGCAGCAGCAGGTCCACCGGCTGCTTCACGCCGTTGACCTGAATCGACAGCAGCCGCTCGCCCTCGACCTCGAACGCGCCGGTGCGCGCGCCGAGCACGATGTCGATGCCCGCTGCGCGATGGGTGGCGAGCACGTGCGCCGACAGCTCGGGAGACACGGCGCGGCCCAGCAGCCGCGGCGCGCTCTCGATCACCTGCACGCTCTTGCCGAGCGCCTTGGCGGTGGCCGCCACTTCGAGCCCGATGAAGCCGCCGCCCAGCACCGTGACCTGCTGCGCGGCAGCCAGCCGAGAGCGCAGGCGATGCGCTTCGTCGGCGGCGCGCAGGCTGGCCACGTTCTCGAGGCCGGGCTGCAGGTCGGGCATCTGCCGCGCGCGCGTGCCGGTGGCCAGCACCAGCCGCTCCCACGGCAGGATCGCGCCCGAGCGCAAGGTGACGGTGTGCGCCTCGCGGTCGATGGCCACCGCCGCGTCGCCCAGGTGCAGCGTGATGCCCGCTTCGCGGTACCAGTCGGCGGCCTTGTGCGGCTGCGTGGTTTCCTCGGCGCTCTTGAGAAAGGCCTTCGACAGCGGCGGCCGGTGGTACGGCTCGCAAGCCTCCTCGCAGACCAGGTGCACGCGCGCGCCCTGCCCGGCTTCAGCCAGCCCCGCGCAAAGCTGGGCCGCGGCGTGGCCGCCGCCGATGATGACGATGGAATTCATGGAAGAGGATCTTTCGTTGCCTGTTTTATTTATTCGCCGCGATTGCGCATCCAGTCGGCCGTCTGGAAAAACGAATCGCGCAGGCGTGCGCGCAACCCCTCGGGCACGCCGGTCTCGCCCATGGCCTGGTCCATGCAGGCCAGCCACTGGTCGCGCTCCTTGATGCCGATGCTGTGGCCGCCGATGCTTTGCGGCAGATGCCGCGCGCGCAGCATCGGATGGCCGAAGCGGTCGGTGTAGTGCTGCGGGCCGCCGAGCCAGCCGCACAGGAACCAGAAGAGGCGCTGGCGCGCGTTGTCGAGGCTGGTGCCGTGCACCGCGCGCAGCTGCGCATAGGCCGGTTCGAGCTCCATCAGGTCGTAGAAGCGGTCGACCAGCGCCTGCACCCGGGGTTCGCCCCCGATCCATTCGAAGGGGGTATCGGCGGGAGGCTTTTCGTGAATCTGCATGGCGGGAGTATCCCTCTGTGCGCCTGTCAGGCCTGGACGAGGTTCGGAATTCCCACGTCGGGATTCACGTCGGCCTCGTAGTCCACGCCTTCGATGCCGAAGCCGAAAAGGCGCAGGAACTCCGCCTTGTAGCCGGCGAGATCGGTGAGTTCGTGGACGTTCTGGCTCGTGACCTGCGGCCAGAGCCCCGTCACGCGCGCCTGCACTTGCGGGGACAGTTCCTTGTAGTCTGCGCGCAGCCGGCCCTCCTCGTCGAGGTGCGGCGCGCTGCCGCAGAGGCTGTCGGCAAAAAGCCCGTACACCTGCTCGATGCAGCCCTCGTGCGTGCCCTCGGCCTTCATCACCTTGAACAGCAGCGACAGGTACAGCGGCATCACCGGAATCGCCGAGCTCGCCTGCGTGACCACCGCCTTCAGCACCGAGACCCGCGCATCGCCGCCCTTGGCAGCCAGCCCGGCGCGGATGCCGAGCACCTTCTGGTCGAGGTCCTTCTTGGCGGCGCCGATGGAGCCGTTCCAGTAGATGTCGTGGGTGATGCGCTCGCCCAGGTAGGTGAAGGCGGTGGTCTTCGCGCCATCGGCCAGCACGCCGGCGGCCTGCAGCGCATCGATCCACATCTGCCAGTCTTCGCCGCCCATCACGGCCACGGTGTCGTCGATCTCCTTCTGCGTGGCGGGCTCGAGCACGGTGTCCTTGACGGCTTCGTTGTCGGTGTCGAGGCCGCGCAGGCTCACGGCCTTGCCGATGGGCTTGAGCGTCGAATTGAAGACCTCGCCGGTCTTCGGATGGGTGCGCCGCGGCGCGGCCAGGCTGTAGACGACGAGGTCGACCTGGCCCAGGTCCTCGCGAATGGCGTCGATGGTTTTCTGCTTCACGTCGTCCGAAAAACCGTCGCCGTTGATGCTCTTGGCGTAGAGGCCCTCTTGCGCGGCGGCGCGGTGGAAGGCGGCCGTGTTGTACCAGCCGGGCTTGCTCTCGCTGCCGGGCCGCTCGAAGAAGACGCCCAGCGTGCCGGCGCCGCAGCCGAAGGCCGCGGTGATGCGCGCGGCCAGGCCGTAGCCGGTCGATGCGCCGATGACCAGCACCCGCTTCGGCCCGTCCGCAATCGGCCCCTTCGCCTTGACATAGCCGATCTGCTGCCTGACGTTGGCCTCGCAGCCCGCAGGATGGGTCGTGACGCAGATGAAGCCACGCACGCGCGGTTTGATGATCATGAAGAGCTCGCTCGCTGAAGATGGATGCCGCGGGGGCCGGGGGCGCGGGTTTTTGCGCCGCGAATTTAACCCAGGCCGTGCCAGGGCCGATCCGGCAAGGCCATATGCATATGTCGATTGAGGATTTAATAATCGTGGGTTTTGTTGATAGGGTCCAGCCCTTCGTCTTTTCATCCGGAGTGAGAACAACCATGCGCCACACCCTGCTTGCCGCGGCCCTCGCCGCCTCCACCCTGCTGACGGGCATCGCCGCCCATGCCGACCAGCTCGCCGACATCAAGAAGAAGGGCGAACTCGTGGTCGGCGTGCTCGGCACCGACGAGCCCGCGACCTTCATCGACCCGAAGACGCGGCAGATCGTCGGCTACGAGGTCGACCTGGTGAACGCCATTGCCAAGAAGATCGGCGTGAAGCCGGTGCTCAAGCAGATTGCCGTGGCCGCGCGCATTCCCGAACTGCAGCAGGGCCACGTCGACCTGGTGGCGGCCGGCCTCACGCACAACAAGGAGCGCGAGGCGCAGATCGACTTCTCGCTGACCACCTTCGTCACCGGCCAGAAGGCCATCGTGAAGAAGGACAGCGGCATCACCGAGGTGCCGCAGCTCGCCGGCAAGAAGGTGCTGACCATCCGCGGCGGCACGCAGGAGCCCAACATCCGCAAGGCCGTGCCCACCGCCGAGGTCGTGACCTTCGACACCAGCCAGCAGGCCTTCCAGGCGCTGCAGCAGGGCAAGGGCGTGGGCTACGTGGACGACGAGGCCGCGCTGCTGCGCAGCTACGCCAAGCTCGGCCCGCAGAAGGCCCAGTACGTGGTGCTCAAGCAGAACCTGAGCACCGAGGCACTGGCCATCGGCATCAAGAAGGGCGAGAGCGCACTCAAGGCCGTGGTGGACGACACGCTGCGCGAGCTCGAGAAGTCGGGCGAAGCGCAGAAGATCTTCGTCAAGTGGTATGGGCCGAATACCGCCTCGGGCTTCCAGACGCGCGACTTCAAGCTCGAGAGCGACAAGATCGACTGACATGGTATTTCTCCTTCCCCTTCCGGGGGAAGGCCGGGATGGGGGCTTGCGGCCTCTGAACAGTCCTCGGCAGTGATACTGTCGCCCCCCATGCCCCTGTTCGACTATTCGCTGCTGCTGACCGGCAAGTACCACGACATGCTGGTCGCGGGCCTGTGGCTGTCGCTGCAGCTGCTCGCGGCCTCGCTCGTGCTGGCGCTGCCGATCGCGCTGGTGGTGGCGCTCTTGCGCCTTTCGCCGCTCGCGCCGCTGCGCTGGCTCGGCTTTGCATACGTGGAGACCATCCGCAACATCCCGCTGCTCGCGCACATGCTCTTCTGGTACTTCGGCGCGCCCGAGCTGCTGCCCGAGGGCATCAAGCAGTGGCTCTATGCGGGCCACATCGAGGCCTACAGCGCCATCATCGCGCTGTCGCTCTACACGGCCGCCTTCATGGCGGAGGACATCCGCAGCGGCATCCGCGCGATTCCCACGGTGCAGTTCGAGGCCGGCCGCGCGCTGGGCTTCAGCTTCCTGGGCGCCATGCGCCGCGTGGTGCTGCCGCAGGCGCTGCGCGTGACGGTGCCGCCGCTGATCTCGCAGACGCTGAGCCTGTGGAAGAACACCTCGATCGCCACCGTGATCGGCGTGGCCGAGCTGATGTACCAGGCCGGGCAGGTCGAGAGCGCGAGCTTCCGCAGCTTCGAGTCGTTCGCGTTCGCGAGCGCGGCGTACCTGACGGTGTCGCTCGCCATCACGGGGCTGGCGACCTGGTACCACCACCGGTTCCCGGTGCGGACCATCTAGGGCTGTCGACGAGATGTTAGAGATCATCCACGACTACTGGGTCTACTTCCTGATCGGGCAGTACCCGAACGGGCCGCTCGGCGGACTGGTGCTCACGCTGCTGCTCGCCTCCTGCGGCCTGGTGCTCGCGCTGCCATTGGGCATCGTGCTCGGCCTGGCGCGCGTGAGCCCGTGGCGCTGGCTGCGCTGGCCGGTGACGGGCTTCGTCTTCGTGGTGCGCGGCCTTCCCTTGCTGATGGTGATCTTCTGGGCCTATTTCTTCCTGCCGAGCGTCACGGGCGTGAAGACCGACCAGTTCACCACCATGCTGATCGCGCTGGTGGTGTTCGATGCGGCCTACCTGGCCGAGATCGTGCGCGCCGGCATCCAGGGCCTGCCGCGCGGCCAGATGGAAACCGCCCGCGCGCTGGGCCTGGACTACGGCCGCGCGATGCGCCTGGTGGTGCTGCCGCAGGCGCTGCGCAGCATGCTGCCCTCGCTGGTGAACCAGTTCGTCTCGACCATCAGGGAGACCTCGCTCGGCTACATCATCGGGCTGGCCGAGGTGTCGTTCATCGCGACGCAGATCAACACGCAGGTGTTCACCAAGCCCGCGCAGATCTACCTGATCCTGGGCCTGACCTATTTCATCCTGTGCTTCGGCCTCTCACGCTTCGCCTACTGGCTCGAAGGCCGGCTCGCGCGGCGCGGCATGTCCACCGCCAGCGCCGTCTCGGCTCCCAAGGTATCCGCATGATCGAACTCCAGAACGTCAACAAGTGGTACGGCAGCTACCACGCCCTGGTCGACATCGACGAGACCATCCGCAAGGGCGAAGTGGTGGTCGTCTGCGGGCCTTCGGGCTCGGGCAAGTCGACGCTGATCCGCACCTTCAACCGGCTGGAGCCGATCCAGTCGGGCCGCATCCTCATCGACGGCAAGGACATCCATGCGGCGGGCACCGACGTGAATGCGTTCCGCTCGCGCATCGGCTTCGTGTTCCAGCAGTTCAACCTGTTTCCGCATCTCACGGTGCTGCAGAACTGCACGATGGCGCCAATGCAGCTGCGCGGCCTCTCGCGCAAGGAGGCCGACGAGCGCGCCATGGCGCTGCTGCAGCGCGTGGGCCTGGCCGGCAAGGCCAACGCATGGCCGAGCGAGCTCTCGGGCGGCCAGCAGCAGCGCGTGGCGATCGCGCGCGCCCTGGCCATGCAGCCGCCGCTGATGCTGTTCGACGAACCCACCAGCGCGCTCGACCCCGAGATGGTGGGCGAGGTGCTGCTCGTGATGCGCGACCTCACGCGGGACGGCATGACCATGGTCTGCGTGACGCACGAGATGGGCTTTGCGCGCGAGGTGGCCGACCGCGTGCTCTTCATGGACGAAGGCAAGGTGCTCGAACGCGCGACGCCCGACGACTTCTTCAACCGGCCGCAGCATCCGCGCGCGCAGCAGTTTCTTTCGGACATCCGCTCGCCCTTCGCGCGCGGCGCATGAGATGCTCTCCACGCCCATGACCGACCCGCAGACGCTTCCCGTGATCGACGTCGCCCCGCTCGTGGCCGGCGCCCCTGGCCGCGAAGGCGTGGCCGCGCAGATCGGTGCCGCCTGCCGCGCGCACGGCTTCTTCTATGCCACGGGCCACGGCGTCGACGCGGCGCTGGTGCGGCGCCTCGAAGAGCTGAGCCACCGCTTCTTCGAGCTGCCCGAAGAAACCAAGATGCAGTGGCGCATGGCGCTGGGTGGGCGCGCCTGGCGCGGCTACTTTCCGCTCGGCGGCGAGCTGACCTCGGGCCGGCCCGACTGGAAGGAAGGCCTCTACCTCGGCACCGAGCTGCCCACCTCGCATCCGCTGGTGCAGGCGAAGACGCCGGTGCACGGGCCGAATCTGTTCCCCGATGTGCCGGGTTTGCGCGAAACCATCCTCGCCTACATGGCGGCCGTCACGCAGCTGGGCCACCGGCTGATGGAGGGCATCGCGCTGAGCCTCGGCCTGCCGGCCGCGTATTTCGCCGAGCGTTACACCGCTGACCCGCTGATCCTGTTCCGCCTGTTCAACTATCCCTCCCAGCCCGTGCCCGAGGGCCTGGACGTGCAATGGGGCGTGGGCGAGCACACCGACTACGGCCTGCTCACCATCCTGCACCAGGACGACGTGGGCGGCCTCGCGGTGCACACGCCCGGCGGCTGGATCGATGCGCCGCCGGTTCCGGGCGCCTTCGTCTGCAACATCGGCGACATGCTCGACCGCATGACCGGCGGGCTCTACAAGTCGACGCCGCACCGCGTGAAGCGCAACACCTCGGGCCGGGACCGGCTCTCGTTTCCGCTGTTCTTCGATCCGAACTTCGAGGCGCGCGTGCAGCGCATCGAAGGGCTCGCGGGTGCCGAGGCGCGCGACGACAGCGCCGGGCGCTGGGACCGCGCCAACGTGCACGCCTTCAGCGGCCGCTACGGCGACTACCTGCTCGCCAAGGTGTCGAAGGTGTTTCCGCAGCTGCGCGACGAGGTGCTCTGAGGCGCTTTTGACGGAGGGCCGGCGGGAACGCCGATGAATTCGTCCTCCCAGTGGCCGACATCCGCATCGGGATCGGAGATGGGCGCGAGCTTGTCGCTGCGGCAGTAGAAGGTCCAGCCCTCGAACAGCACGTCGTAATAGGTGCCGGGCAGGTAGCGCTCGCTGGGCGCCTCGTAGGGCGCCGAGACCACCTCCACGATGCGCCCCACCGCGCGCTCGGTCATCGGCGACGCGAGGCAGCTGTCGAGCACGTGGCAGAGGGTCCCGATCTTGATCATGTGCGCATCACCTGGCAGGGAAACCATCGCGGTACGTGTGCCACGGCCTCATGCAGGGAGTCGAGCACATGGAACGCCCGCTCGATGATCGCAGCGGGCGGGTGCTTGAGGTCCGGCACGATCACGACCCGAAGGCCCGCCGCCAGCGCGGCCTTGGCGCCGTTCTCGCTGTCCTCGAAGGCCACGCATTCCGCGGGATCGACGCCCAGGCGCTCGGCCGCGAGCAGGTAGAGCGCCGGATCGGGCTTGGCGCGCGCCACCTCGTCGCCGCCCGCGAAGGCCTCGAAGTGATGGAGCACGTCGAGGCTGCCGAGGCAGGCCGCGATCTGGCCGCGCCCGGACGAGGAGGCGACCGCGCAGCGTATGCCGCGTCCGCGCAGGGCCGTGAGCAGCTCGGCCGCACCGGGCTTGATGGGAAAAAGCGGCCGGGCGTCGCCGTCGGCGCGTTCCAGCTGCAGCGCGGCGGTCACTTGCGCGGCCGCATGCTGGTAGGCGGCCGCGCCGCCGAGCAGCGCCGCAAGGATCTGCTTCGACTCGGCCATGGCCAGCCCCACGCATTGCAGGTACTGGGCGTGCGAAAGCTCGATGTCGAGCGTGCGGGCCGCTTCGATCCAGGCGGCCATGATGGGCCGCTCCGAATCGATGAGCAGCCCGTCCATGTCGAAGATGGCGGCGGTGAACATGGGGTGATCCTAAGCCCGTGCGGCGGAAAGCAAAAAGGGGCCGACGGCCCCTTTTTTGAATGAACGGCCGCGATCCGCCTCTTCAGTCGCGCACCAGCGCCCGGTTGAGTCCCAGCGCCGCCAGCGTACCGACCGCGCCGGACAGCAGGTACACGCTCACATAGGCCAGCCCGAAATTCGCCGACAGCCCCAGCGCCACCAGCGGCGCGAAGGCGGCACCGATGAGCCAGGCCAGGTCGGCCGTGAGGGCCGCGCCGGTGTAGCGGTACTTGGGTTCGAAGTTCGAGGTCACGGCGCCGGCCGCCTGGCCGTACGACAGGCCCAGCAGCACGAAGCCCAGCAGGATGAAGATGTCCTGCCCCAGGCGTCCGCCGTCGAGCAGCGTGGGCGCAAAGCCGCTGAACACCGCGATCATCGCGGCCAGGCCGCCCAGCGTGAAACGCCGTCCCACGCGGTCGGCAACCACGCCCGAGGCCACGATGCCGCCGGCGCAGAACACCGCGCCGATCATCTGCACCACCAGGAACTCGGTGATCGACTGGTCGGAGTACAGCGTGATCCACGACAGCGGGAACACCGTGATCAGGTGGAACAGCGCATAGCTGGCCAGCGCCGCGAACGCGCCGATCAGCAGGTTGGCGCCCTGCGAGCGGGCCAGCTCGACCACGCTGGTGGGCTGCAGCTCGCGCTCCTCGAGCAGGCGGGAATACTCTTCGGTGGCCACCAGCCGCAGGCGCGCGAACAGCGCCACCACGTTGATCGCGAAGGCCACGTAGAAGGTGTAGCGCCAGCCCCAGTCGAGAAAGTCCTTGAGCGGCAGGTTGGCGTAGAGGTAGGCGAACAGCGCGCTGGCCACGAAAAAGCCGAGCGGCGCACCCAGCTGGCCCAGCATGGCGTACCAGCCGCGGCGGTTTTCGGGCGCATTGAGCGCCAGCAGCGACGGCAGGCCGTCCCACGAGCCGCCGAGCGCCAGGCCCTGGGCGAAGCGGAACACCGACAGCAGCACGATCGACGTGAAGCCGAGGCTCGCGTAGCCCGGCAAAAAGGCGATGCCCGCGGTGGAGGTGCCCAGCACGAACAGCGCAATGGTCAGCTTGGCTTCCCGCCCGAAGCGCCGCTGGATGGCCATCGAAATGACGGTTCCGAACGGCCGTGCGAGGAATGCGAACGAAAAAACCACGAAGGCGTAGAGGGTTCCCTCCAGACGCGCCTCGAACGGAAAGAACACCGCCGGGAACACCAGCACCGAGGCAATGCCGTAGACGAAGAAATCGAAATATTCCGACGCGCGGCCGATGATCACGCCCACGGCGATTTCGCCGGGTGCGATGTGTGAATGTTCGTCGCCCTGCCGGGCGGCGTTTTCGGACGTGTTCGGCACAGGCTGTGCGCCTTGCGGACTGATGCTGGACGTCGTCGTCATTGCGTTTTTTAATTCGGGTGTCACCGGCAGTGACAGAGGTAGACCATTGAACAGGTTCCAAGCGTCTCACCGAATGAGGATTCCCGCCATAGGACAAAACGTCCAATAGGCGGCGAAGGCCTTTGGTCGTAGATTGTGGAGTCTTTGCGCAGCCCACGCACTTCTTTCTTTCGGCATGCCCACCCTCAAATCTCTCCGCCGATGGCCCCTGTTGCTTCCGCTTGCCTTGCTGGCAGGTTGCAACACGGTGCTCATGAACCCTTCCGGGGACATCGCCAACCAGCAGGGACGCCTCATCGTCGTCTCCACCGTGCTGATGCTGATCATCATCATTCCGGTGATCGCGCTGACGCTCTTCTTTGCCTGGCGCTATCGCCAGTCGAACAAGGAGGCCGACTACAGCCCCGACTGGGACCACTCCACCCAGCTCGAGCTCGCGATCTGGGCTGCGCCACTGCTGATCATCATCGCGCTGGGTGCCATCACCTGGATCAGCACCCACACGCTCGACCCGTACCGGCCGCTGAGCCGGCTCGACGCCGAGCGCCCGGTTCCCGCCGAGGCCAAGCCGCTGGTGGTCGAAGTGGTGGCGCTCGACTGGAAGTGGCTCTTCATCTACCCCGAGCAGGGCTTTGCCACGGTGAATGAAATGGCCGCGCCGCTCGACCGGCCGATCACCTTCAAGATCACGGCCTCCTCGGTGATGAACTCCTTCTTCATCCCCGCCCTGGCCGGCCAGATCTACGCCATGCCGGGCATGGAAACCAAGCTGCACGCCGTCATCAACAAGCCGGGCGAGTTCGAGGGCTTCTCGGCCAACTACAGCGGCGCCGGCTTCTCGGGCATGCGCTTCAAGTTCCACGGCCTGAGCAACACCGACTTCGACCAGTGGGTGCAGAAGGTCAAGTCCGGCAAGGACGGCGAACTCACGCGCGAGCAGTACAAGAAGCTCGAAGCGCCGAGCGAGCGCGAGCCGGTGCGGCACTACGCCGCGGTGGCGCCCGACCTGTACGACGCCATCCTCAACCTGTGCGTCGACCGCAACAAGATGTGCATGAAGGAAATGATGGCCATCGACGCGGACGGCGGACTGGGCAAGCCCGGCGCGTTCAACATTGCCACCAGGAAGGCCTGGCAGGCTGACACCCTCACCAATTCGCCCACGCGCAAGTACGTGACGGCGATGTGCACCACCGAAGAATGACGATGTTCGAGAACCTTGACCTGACGAAGCTCATCTTCGGCCGCCTCACGTGGGAGGCGATTCCCTACCACGAGCCGATCCTGCTCGTCACCTTCATCGCGGTCGTCCTCGGCGGCCTCGCACTGCTGGGCGCCATCACCTACTACAAGGTGTGGGGCGTGCTGTGGCGCGACTGGATCACCAGCATCGACCACAAGAAGATCGGCATCATGTACATCATTCTTGGCCTGGTGATGCTGCTGCGCGGCTTCTCCGACGCCATCATGATGCGGGCCCAGCAGGCCGTCGCCTTCGGCGACAACGCCGGCTTCCTGCCGCCGCACCACTACGACCAGATCTTCACCGCCCACGGCGTGATCATGATCTTCTTCGTGGCGATGCCGCTGGTCACGGGCCTCATGAACTTCGTGGTGCCGCTGCAGATCGGCGCGCGCGACGTGGCCTTCCCGTTCCTGAACAACTTCAGCTTCTGGATGACCACCTTCGGCGCCGGCCTCGTGATGGCGTCGCTCTTCGTGGGCGAATTCGCCAAGACCGGCTGGCTCGCCTACCCGCCGCTGTCGGGCCTTCTCTTCAGCCCCGACGTGGGGGTGGACTACTACATCTGGTCATTGCAGATCGCGGGGGTCGGCACGCTGCTCTCGGGCGTCAACCTGCTGGCCACCATCGTGAAGATGCGCGCGCCCGGCATGACGATGATGAAGATGCCGGTCTTCACCTGGACCGCCCTGTGCACCAACGTGCTGATCGTGGCCGCCTTCCCGGTGCTCACGGCCGTGCTCGCGCTGCTGTCGCTGGACCGCTACGTCGGCACCAACTTCTTCACGAACGACCTCGGCGGCAACGCCATGATGTACGTGAACCTGATCTGGATCTGGGGCCACCCCGAGGTCTACATCCTGATCCTGCCGGCCTTCGGCATCTTCTCGGAAGTGGTGTCCACCTTCTCGGGCAAGCGCCTCTTCGGCTACGCCTCGATGGTCTACGCCACGGTGGTGATCACGATCCTGTCGTACCTCGTGTGGCTGCACCACTTCTTCACCATGGGCTCGGGCGCCAGCGTGAATTCGTTCTTCGGCATCACGACCATGATCATCTCGATCCCCACGGGCGCGAAGATCTTCAACTGGCTCTTCACCATGTACCGCGGCCGCATCCGCTTCGAGCTGCCCATGATGTGGACCATCGGCTTCATGATCACCTTCGTGATCGGCGGCATGACGGGCGTGCTGCTCGCGGTGCCCCCGGCCGACTTCGTGCTGCACAACAGCCTCTTCCTGATCGCCCACTTCCACAACGTGATCATCGGCGGCGTGCTGTTCGGCATGCTGGCGGGCATCACCTACTGGTTCCCCAAGGCCTTCGGCTACAAGCTCGATCCGTTCTGGGGCAAGTGCTCGTTCTGGTTCTGGCTGGTGGGCTTCTGGTTCGCGTTCATGCCGCTGTACATCCTGGGCCTGATGGGCGTCACGCGCCGCATGAGCCACTTCCAGGACATGTCGCTGCAGATCTGGTTCCAGGTGGCGGCCTTCGGCGCCGTGCTGATCGCGCTGGGCATCGCCTCGTTCATCATCCAGCTGGTGGTGAGCTACATCCGCCGCGATTCGCTGCGCGACACCACGGGCGACCCGTGGAACGGCCGCACGCTCGAATGGTCGACCTCGTCGCCGCCGCCGGCCTACAACTTCGCGTTCACGCCGCGCATCCACGACAACGACGCCTGGACCGACATGAAGCGCCGCGGCTACAACCGCCCGGTCGACGGCTTCACGCCCATCCACATGCCCAAGAACACGGCTGCCGGCTTCATCATCGCGGCCCTGGCCGGCACCTGCGGCTTCGCGCTGATCTGGCAGATGTGGCTGGTGGCGGGCGTGGCCTTCTTCGCCATGCTGGCGGCCGTGATCATCCACACCTTCAACTACAAGCGCGACTACCACATCCCCGCGGAAGAGGTCGTTCGCACCGAGGACGAACGCACCCGCCTCCTGGCAGCAGCCCATGTCTGATACCACCGCCCTCCACTCCCCCGCGGCCGGCCACGCCCACAGCGACGCCACGGGCAAGCCGCCCGTCTTCGAGCTGTTCCACGTCGGCAACGACCACCACCCGGAAAACGGCACGCTGCTCGGCTTCTGGCTCTACCTGATGAGCGACTGCCTGGTCTTCGCCTGCCTGTTCGCGGTGTACGGCGTGCTGGGCCGAAGCTACGCGGCCGGCCCTTCGGGCGCCGACCTGTTCGACCTGCCGCTGGTGGCGGTCAACACCTCGCTGCTGCTGCTGTCGTCGATCACCTATGGCTTCGCAGTGCTCGAGATGCAGAGAAAGCGCATGGGCGGCACGCTCGCCTGGCTGGCCATCACGGGCCTTTTGGGCGCGGGCTTCATCGGCCTGGAGCTCTATGAATTCGCGCACCTGATCCACGAGGGCGCGGGCCCGCAGCGCAGCGCGTTCCTGTCGTCGTTCTTCGCGCTGGTGGGCACCCACGGGCTGCACGTGACCTTCGGCATCGTGTGGCTCATCGTGCTGATGATCCAGCTGCCCAAGCACGGCTTCACCGCCGCCAACCGCCGCCGCCTGATGTGCCTGTCGATGTTCTGGCACTTCCTGGACGTGGTGTGGATCGGCGTCTTCACCTTTGTCTACCTGATGGGATCGATGGCATGAGCACCGCCCACACCGAAACCGCAGCGCACGACGACCATCACGACGATGGCCCCGTCAGCCACAGCACCTTCAAGGGCTACATGACCGGCTTCGTGCTGGCCGTGGTCCTGACCGCGATTCCGTTCTGGCTCGTCATGGGCAACGTGCTCGGCAAGCCGAGCACCACCTCGCTCGTGATCCTGGGCTTTGCCGCGGTGCAGATCGTGGTCCACATGATCTACTTCCTGCACATGGACGCCAAGTCCGAGAGCGGCTGGAACATGCTGGCGCTGATCTTCACGATCGTGCTCGTCGTCATCACGCTGGCCGGATCGCTCTGGGTCATGTACCACATGAACGCCAACATGATGCCCATGTCGGTGCACGACATGAAGAACATGCCTTGACGCCCCCGCCGCCAGTCCCCAGCACCCGCAACGGCACACCAGCCGGCCGCCCGCGCGGCGCGGCGGCCCGGGTGGCTCTGGCGGTCTGCGCGGCCCTGGCTTTTGCGGGCTTCTTCGCGCTCGGCACCTGGCAGGTCGAGCGCCGGGCCTGGAAGCTCGATCTCATTGCCCGCGTCGAGCAGCGCGTGCATGCCCCGGCCTCCGAAGTGCCCGGGCGCGAGCGCTGGCCGCAGGTCAACGCGGCCGACGACGAATACCGCCGCGTGCGCATCGCCGGCCGCTTCCTCCACGACAAGGAAACCCTGGTGCAGGCCAGCACCCGGCTCGGCGCCGGCTTCTGGGTGCTGACGCCGCTGCAGGCCACAGGCGGCCGCATCGTGCTGGTCAACCGCGGCTTCGTGCCGCCCGAGGCGCGCGAGCGCGCCACCCGCGCGGCCACCGAACCCCAGGGCGAAAGCACCGTGACCGGCCTCTTGCGCATGAGCGAACCCAAGGGCGGCTTCCTGCGCAAGAACGAGCCGGCCGCCGATCGCTGGTTCTCGCGCGACGTGCAGGCCATTGCCGCGGCACGCGGACTCTCCAACGTGGCACCGTACTTCGTCGATGCCGAGGCCGTGCCCTCCCCGCCCGGCGCAGCGCCCGCCTGGCCGGCCGCGGGCCTCACGGTCATCGCCTTTCCCAACAGCCACCTGGTCTATGCGATCACCTGGTACGGCCTGGCGCTGATGGTCCTTGGCGCGGCCTGGTTCGGCTGGCGCGAGGGGCGCCGGCGCGCCGGCGAAGCCGATGGCGGCACAGGCGAAAATACCGCCCATGCCAACGCCACCGCCCGCCCCGATGCCCGCCGCGACTGAAGCCGTCGCGGTCGCGGGGGAACTGCATCCACCGCGTGCGGGCGTGGCAAGCCTGGACAACGCCACCGGCCACAAGAACATGCAGCAGCTGATCGAGCTGCGCTGGTTCGCGGTGGTCGGCCAGGTCGCCACCATCCTGGTCGTGCACTACGGCTTCGGCATCCGGCTGCCGCTGGAGCACATGCTGCAGGTGCTGACCTGCCTCGCGCTCTTCAACGGCGTGAGCCTGCTGCGTTCGCGCAGCCCGCGCCGCGTGACCAACGGCGAGCTCTTTCTCGCGCTGCTGGTCGACGTGGCCACGCTCACCGCCCAGCTCTACCTGAGCGGCGGCGCCACCAATCCCTTCGTCTTCCTGTACCTGCTGCAGGTCATCCTGGGCGCGGTGCTGCTGAAGGCCTGGTCGACCTGGACCATCGTGGCCGTCACCTGCCTGTGCTTTGCGGGGCTCGCGCTTTTCTCTCGCCCGCTTGCGCTGCCGCTGGACCACGACCGCGGGCTCTGGAGCCCCTACGTTCAGGGCATGCTGGTGTGCTTTGCGCTCAACGCGGCGCTGCTGGTGGTGTTCATCACGCGCATCAGCCGCAACCTGCGTGCGCGCGATGCGCGGCTGGCCGACCTGCGCCAGCGCGCATCGGAAGAAGAGCACATCGTGCGCATGGGCCTCCTGGCTTCGGGCGCCGCGCACGAGCTGGGCACGCCGCTTGCCACGCTGGCCGTGATCCTGGGCGACTGGCGCCGCCTGCCGCACTTCAGCTCCGACCCCGAGCTGCTGACCGAGGTGGCCGAGATGGAACTGCAGATCCAGCGCTGCAAGAGCATCGTGAGCGGCATCCTGCTGTCGGCCGGCGAGGCGCGCGGCGAATCGTCGGAAGAAACCACCGTCCGCACCTTCCTCGACGAGCTGGTGGAGGAATGGCGCAGCACGCGTCCGGTCGAGGAATTCGACTACGAGAACCGCTTTGGCCAGGACCTGCCCATGGTCTCCGATTCGGCGCTCAAGCAGATGATCTGCAACGTGCTCGACAATGCCCTGGAGGCCTCGCCGCACTGGTTGCGCTTCGAAGTGGCGCATGACGCCGATGCGTTGACGCTCACGGTCACCGATGCGGGCCCGGGCTTCCTGCCGGCCATCCTGAAGGAGTTCGGCAAGCCCTACCAGTCGAGCAAGGGCCGCCCGGGCGGCGGGCTCGGGCTGTTCCTGGTGGTCAACGTGGCGCGCACCCTGGGCGGCCGCGTCGCGGTGCACAACCGGCCCGAGGGCGGCGCCATCGTGGCCATCACGCTGCCGCTCGCGGCCATCGTGCTGGAAGAAGAAGAGGACGACGACGAAGAACACGAAGCGGCCGACACCCTCACCAATCGAAACGCAAAGCCATGACGGAAACCGCCGAAACCGAACGCCAGCTGCTGATCGTGGAAGACGACGCGGCCTTCGCGCGCACGCTCGGCAAGTCCTTCGAGCGCCGCGGCTACGCGGTCACGCAGGCCAGCAATGCCGAGGAGGTCGAGGCCCTGCTGCAGGCCCATTCACCCGGCTATGCGGTGGTCGACCTGAAGCTCAACGGCGAGGCCTCGGGCCTGGCCTGCGTGCAGATGCTGCACCGGCACAACCCGAAGATGCTGATCGTGGTGCTCACGGGCTTTGCCAGCATTGCGACGGCGGTGGAGGCCATCAAGCTCGGCGCCTGCCACTACCTGGCCAAGCCGTCGAACACCGACGACATCGAGGCCGCCTTCGGCCGCGCCACCGGCACCACGGAGGTGGAACTGACCAACCGCTCGACCTCGATCAAGACGCTCGAATGGGAGCGCATCCACGAGACGCTGGCCGAGACCGGCTTCAACATTTCCGAAACCGCGCGGCGGCTTGGCATGCACCGGCGCACGCTGGCGCGCAAGCTCGGCAAGCAGCAGGTCAAGTAAAGGCAAAGGCGAAATAGCATGGCTTCCAGCAAACCGGCGTCAGCGGTCCGCGCCCAGACCGCGCTCGAAGAGATCTTCAACGCGTTGAGCCATGGCCTCGGCCTGCTGCTGGCCGTGGCCTCGCTGCCGATCCTGGTCTACAGCGCCGCCCAGAAGGGCCAGGCCGCGGGCATCGTCGGCGCCTCGCTCTTTGCGGGCACGGCGATCGTGCTGTATTTGATCTCCACGCTCTACCACGCGCTGCCGATGGGCCGGGCCAAGGCCTGGTTCAACCGGCTCGACCACGCGGCCATCTACCTCTTCATCGCGGGCAGCTACATGCCGTTTCTCTTCGGCGTGCTGCGCGGGCCCTGGGGCTGGACGCTGTTCGGCTGCATCTGCGCCGCGGCGGCGCTGGGCGTGGGCGCCAAGCTGTTCAACCGGCTGCAGCATCCGTTGTGGTCGACCGGGCTCTACGTGGCGATGGGATGGATGGCGCTGATGGCGGCGGTGCCGCTGTACGAGCGCATGTCGCCAGCGGGCCTGGGATGGCTCGTGGCCGGCGGGCTGTTCTACACCGCGGGTGCGGTGGTCTTCCTGTTCGACAACAAGGTGCGCTTTGCCCATTCGGTGTGGCACCTGTTCGTGCTGGCGGGCAGCACCTGCCACTTCTTTGCGGTGCTCTGGCATTCGCACGGCTGATCTTTTTTTGGGGCGCTGTTGTTCAGGGCGCGCTCCCGCCGACGGGGTACCTTGCTCCGCGAATGTCCCCCGGCCTGCGGCCTCCTCCTTTATTTCGCTGCGCAAGGCACCCCATCGACGGGAGCGTTGGACAGAGCACCGGTTGATCAGCGGTACACCAGCAGCGTGCCCTGGTGCACAGGGCATCGGGTGCTCCCCGCAGCGAAATCAAGGAGGAGGCCGCAGGCCGGGGGACATTCGCGGAGGGGAGTACCCGGTGGCCTGTGCACGCGCCCTGAACAAAACAACAGCGCCCTGAACAACAATGCTCAGTAATGCGGCGGCAACTCGTCGCGCAAGTTGCGCGCCGCCCCGTCCTGCCCCGCGTTCTGGCTCTGCTGCTTGAGCTGGGTGACCTGCAGGATCAAGCTGTCGATCTGCTGCTGTTGCCGGTAGATCGTCATGTTGAGCTGCTCCAGCAGGTCCTCGGCATAGCTCGACTTGATCTCGAGTTCGGTCAGGCGCTCTGCGAGCTCGTTCGGTGAATGGTCCATGCCGCTATTGGACAGGAAGATCCACCGGTTCGCTGAGCTCGCGCGACGGCATCTCGACACGCGCCGCGCCCTCCCTTTGCTGCGGCTTCGCGCCCTCGCCCGCCATCCGGCTCAGCGCAAGCGCCACCTGCAGCGGATAGAGCGTGCGCGCGTCGCCCTCGGCCTTGTTGCTCACGGTGGTGCCGGCGGCTTCGCTCATGCTGGCCGTGCGCACCGCATCGGGCCGGTGCACGGGCACCATGAACGGCGAGTGCGTGGTGTAGATGATCTGGTTGGCGAAGTCCTGCTCGAAGTGCGCGAGCAGGTCGGCCTGCGAGCGCGCATGCAGGTGCAGGCCGGGCTCGTCCAGCAGCAGGATCGCATCGCCGGCACCCTTGGTGTCCGCAAAGAAGGTGACGTAGAACGAGAAGAACCACTGGAAGCCGCGGCTGCGCTCGTCGAGGTTCACTTCCACGTCGTAGGCACGGTTCGGGTCGGACACCAGCGTGTCCATGTACGGCCCGTCCAGGTTGAAGCGCACCTTGAGCTCGCGGTCCTTCCAGAGCCGGCGGATCTCGGCGGTGACGACGGAGCCGGCGCGGTTGGCGAGCTGGTTGCGCGTGGCCTGGTCGTTTTTCTCCAGCAGCTCCTGCAGCTGCTGCGGATCGAGCCCGGCGGCCTTGCAGAGCTTCTCGAAGTTGCGCTGCCCGGGCGCGTCCTGCCCCCAGCCCTTGCGCGCGAGGTGCTCGGCAATGTTCTGGCGGCCGGGCAGCGCCGGGTACTCGTCCACGTAGACGAACCTCGGCAGCTTGTCGAGCACCCACTGCTTCGCCCTTGCAAGCGCCGGCGTGTCGTTGGCAATCGCGCGGGCCATCTCCTCGAGCTCGGCCAGCATCTGCTCCTGCTTGTCGCTGAGTTCGGCATCCGCTGCCGCCATGGCCTGGCGCAGCGACTGCAGCGCTGCCACCGCACCGGTGGACCAGCGGATGTAGTCGGGGCTCAGGATCATCGCGGCGTCGAAGGCGTCGGCCGCCTGCTCCAGCATTGCGCGTGCGTCGTCGGCGAGCTTCTCGGCCGCGGCCTTGACGGCGGGGACGATCTTGCGGACCTTGGCCTTGATGTCGGACACGTCGAGCGACAGGTCGCCGAGTCCTTCGAGGCCGCTCCAGCGCGCCGTGCCGTAGCCCCGGCCCGCGGTGACGTGGCGCACCTTGGCCGCGCGCGGAAGCATCTGCGCCAGCTCGGCCCGCTCGCTGTCTTCGAGGGCCCAGCGCGTCGCGACGACCGGCGTGTCGCCCTGGCACTCTTCGAGGCGGCGGTGCCGCGGAAAGTCCTTGATCGGGCTGAGTTCGGCCAGGCCTTCGGCCGGGTTCAGGCTGTGCAGTGCGCGCAGCAGGTTCGATTTGCCGCTGTCATTTCGGCCGAGGATCGCGGTGATCTGCGAGGTGTCGATGGAGCCGCTGTCGTTGATCGAGCGAAAGTTGGTGATCTGGAATGACGCCAAGCGCATGGAGGGGGTTTCTTCTCATCGAATGAATGATTGCAGGGCCGGGGAATGTATTGCATTCCCCGGCCCTCTTCGCCCCCGCACGCAGAAAAATCTATTCGGCCGCGCGCCGCAGCGTGTCGACCACGGGCCTGCGCAGCACGTCGCGCAAGCCCCACCAGCCCGCCGCCAGCGCCAGCACCGCGCCCGCGAGCGCACCGGCGATCGGCACGATGGGCGAGGCCGTCCAGGTGAAATCGAACACGTAGCGTGCAAGGCCCCAGCCGATGGCCGAGGCCACGATGCTCGCGAGGAAGCCCGCCAGCAGGCCCACGCCCGCCAGCTCGGCGCGCTGCACCTGGCGCAGCAGACTGGCCCGCGCACCCACCGCGCGCATCACCGCGAACTCGCGCGCGCGCTCCTCGCGCGTGGCCGTGACCGCGGCAAACAGCACCACCAGCCCCGCCGCGAGCGTGAAGCCGAACAGGAACTCGACCGCGCGGATCACCTGGTCGAGCACGCGCTGCACCTGGTTGATGGTGGCGCTCATGTCGACGTTGGTCACGTTGGGGAAGCTGCGCACCAGCGCGTTGTCGAAGCCGCGGGTTTCGGGCGCGCGGAAGGCGCCCATGTAGGTCACCGGCACGTCGGGCAGCGCGGCCACGGTGTACATCACGAAGAAGTTCGCATGCATCGAACCCCAGTCGACCTTGCGCAGCGAGGTGATGCGCGCATCGTTCTGCATGCCGCCGATGTCGAAGCGCAGCACGTCGCCAAGCTTGAGGCCGAGCGTCTCGGCCAGGCCTTCCTCCACGCTCACTTCGCCGGGCGCATCGGGCTTCCATGCGCCGGCCACGATGCTGTTGTGCGCCGGCGCCTCCACGCTGTTGCTGAGATTGAACTCGCGGTCCACCAGGCGCTTGGCGCGGTCTTCCGGGTAGTCGTCGGGCGACACCGGCTTGTCGTTGACGGCCACAAGGCGGCCGCGGATCATCGGATACCAATCGAACTTGCGCACGCCGGCATCGCGCAGCGACTTCTGGAACGCGCTGCTCTGGTCGGGCATGACGTTGATGACGAAGCGGTTGGGCGCATCGGGCGGCGTGGCCTTGCGCCAGCTCGCGACCAGGTCGGTGCGCAGCAGCACCAGCAGCACCAGCGCGAGCAGGCCCACGGCCAGCGCGCTGACCTGCACCACCGCGTAGGCCGGCCGCGCCGAGATCTGGCGCGTGGCCAGCACCAGCCAGCGCGGCGCGGTGCTTTCATTGACGCTGCGGCGCAGCACCTTCACCGCAAGCCAGCTCAAGAGGGCGAACACGGCCACCGCGCCCGCGAAGCCGCCGACGGCGATCAGGCCCAGCTTCAGGTCGCTGCTGGCCGCGATCAGCAGCGCCGCGAAGCCGGCCACGCCAATGCCCAGCACCGCGAGCGAGGCCGGCTTGAGCCCGCCGACGTCGCGCCGGATCACGCGCAGCGGCGGCACCCGGGCCAGCTGCAGCACCGGCGGCAGGCCGAAGGCGAACAGCAGCGTGAGCCCCATGCCCAGGCCGAAGGCCACGGGCCACAGGGTGGCCGCGGGCAATGCCGTTTCGACCAGCCCTGCGAGCAGCACCACGAATACGTAGTGCACGCCAAAGCCGATCGCCACGCCCAGGCTGCTGGCCACGATGCCGACGACGGCGAATTCGAACGAATAGGCCAGCGCGATGGTGCGCTGGCTCTGGCCGAGCACGCGCAGCATGGCGCAGTCGTCCAGGTGGCTGGCCGCGAAGCCGCGCGCGGCCAACGCCACCGCCACGGCCGACAGCAGCGCCGCGAGCAGCGCGACCAGGCTCAGGAATTTCTCGGCGCGGTCCAGCGTCTGGCGCATTTCGGGGCGCCCGCCTTCGAAGGAGTCGAGCCGCACGCCGCGCAGCTCACCCTTCTTGATGGCGGCCTCGGCCCAGTCGGAAAAGCGCTTGACGGCCGCGTTCTCGCCGGCCACGGCATAGCGGTAGCCGACACGGCTCGCAGGCTGCACGAGGCCGGTGCGCGGCACGTCGGCCTGGTTGATCATCACGCGCGGCGCAAAGCTCATGAACCCCGCTCCGCGATCCGGCTCCAGCGTGATCACGCGGCCGATGCGCAAGCTGCTGTCGCCAAGAAGAAGCGCGTCCCCCAGCTTGAGCGCGAGCGAATCCAGCAGAGAAGCGTCGACCCAGACCTCGCCCGCCGGTGGAATGTCGCGCGTGATGCTGCCGGGCGCATCGGGGGCGCTGGCGGTCTGCAGGTTGCCGCGCAGCGGATAGCCCGCGGCCACCGCTTTCAAGGCCACCAGCTTGCTCGCGCCGCCCTGGGCGTCGTCGGCCCGCGCCATGGTGGGAAAGCCGTAGGTGCCGGAGCCCTCGAGCCCGAATGCACGGGCCTGTGCGATGAAGGCCGCAGGCGTGGGGTTGTCGCTCACGACCACCGCGTCGCCGCCGAGCAGCTGCCGCGCATCGCGCTGCAGGCCCCCCTTCAGCCGGTCGGCAAAGAAGCCGACCGCCGTGAGCGCGGCCACGGCCAGCAGCACGGCAACGATCAAGAGGCGCAGTTCGCCGGCGCGCAGGTCGCGCCACAGGGTGCGCCAGCCAAGGCGGAAGGAGGCATTCATGGGCGAGACGATAGCCGACGCGCGTGCGCCGGCGCCTTTCAGGGGCTTGTCGCGAGCAGGGAAACAGGCTTTAGGCCGGATTGCGGCGCGCGAGTTCCGGCTGCAGCACCAGCCGGTCGATGCCCGCGTAGCAGACGAAGTGCCGGTTGGTCGCGCGGCCGATGGCGCACAAACCCACGCGCGTTGCGACCTCGTGGCCCATCTGCGTGATGCCGCTGCGCGAGACCACGATCGGCACGCCCATCTGCGCCGACTTGATCACCATCTCGCTCGTGAGCCGGCCGGTGGTGTAGAAAACGCGGTCGCCGGCCAGCGCGCCAGGCGGCTGCATGGCGCACCAGCCCGCAATGGTGTCGATGGCGTTGTGGCGGCCCACGTCTTCCACGAAGGAGTGCATCGTGGCCTCGGTGCCGCCGGGCTCGAGCGTGAACAGCGCGCAGCCGTGCACCGAGCCGGCCGACTTGTAGGTGCTCTCCTGGAGCCGGATCGCGTTGACCAGCGCATAGAGCTGGGCCTGCGTCATGCGCGTGGGCGGCAGCTGGAGCTTGTCGATGTCGGCCATCAGGTCGCCGAACACGCTGCCCTGGCCGCAGCCGGTGGTCACCACCTTCTTGGCGGTGCGCTCCTCGATGCGGTCGATGCCGGCATGCGTCTTGACCGCGGCGGCACCCACCTCCCAGTCGACCGTGACCGACTCGACGTCGCTGGCCGCTTCGATCAGGCGCTGGTTCAGCAGGTAGCCCAGCACCAGCAGTTCGGGCTGGGCGCCGAGCGTCATCAGCGTGACGAGTTCGCGCCGGTCCACGTACACCGTGAGGTCGCGCTCGGCGGGAATGGAGACGGTGCCGCGCGCGCCATGCTCATCGACGACCTCGACTTCGCGCGTCAGCGCGGCGCGGGCCTGGGTGAGACGCGGGAGCGGCAACGGCAGCGGCGTCGTCACTGCGCCTTCGGCGTGGGATTGGCGGCGGCGGCCGGCTGCGTGGTGCTGGGCGGCGATGCGGCCGTGGTGGCCGGCGAATGCGCGCCCGCAGCCTCGATGGGCTTGGCTTCCGCTGGCGGCGTGAAAACGAAGGGGCCGGGGTCTGCGCAGGGCGGCGTGGCAGGCGCCGGCGGCACCGGCTTGCCGGCCGCGGTGGCGCTCGCGCGGTACTTGGCCGCGACGCGGTCCTGCGCCTGGCAGAGCTTGTAGGCATCGACCTTGCCGCTCCAGGCGGTCTTGGCGGCGGCTTCGGCGGCCTTGGCCTTGGCCTCGGGGGTGGCGGGAGGCGGCGGCAGCTTGGCCCAGGCCGCGGGCGCCGCCAGCGCGAGCACCAGCAGCGATGCGCAAGAAAGATTCAACGGCAGCTTCATGAGGGTGTTCCTTCGGCGGGTCTCACGGGCCGCGCGGCCGGTGCAGCGGCCGAGCCGGCCGGCGCCGTGCGCTGCGCAGGGATCTTGCCCGCGGCGATGTCGTCGTACCAGAGTTCGTGGTGCTCCTTGGCCCAGGTCTCGTCGACGTAGCCGGTGCGCATGGCCTTGTAGGCGCCCGTCATGCCGAGCGTGCCGATGTAGATGTGGCCCATGATCATCGCCATCATCAGCAAGGTGGCGACGCCGTGCACCATGTGCGCCACCTGCATCTCGCCGCGCGTGTAGACGAAGCCCGGCAGCAGCTTGTCCAGGAAGAGCCCCGAGCCGATGATGAAGAGGCCGAGGAACAGCACGCCGCCCCAGAAGACCAGCTTCTCGCCCGCATTGAAGCGGTGCGATGGCACTTCCTTGCCGCCGAACAGGCCGCCGAAGCGCGCGAGCCATTGCAGGTCGCTGGCGCGCGGCAGGTTGTCGCGGATGAAGGTGAAGACCATGAACACCGTCGTCACCACAAACAGCGGCCCGACGAAGTTATGGACGTTCTTGAGCGCGTAGGCAATCCAGCCGAAGAGCGCGCTGCCCATCCACGGCATCAGGAAGAACTTGCCGAAGGC
Source organism: Variovorax paradoxus NBRC 15149 (assembly GCF_001591365.1). GTDB lineage: Bacteria > Pseudomonadota > Gammaproteobacteria > Burkholderiales > Burkholderiaceae_C > Variovorax > Variovorax paradoxus. The sequence continues at coordinate 549,167 of NZ_BCUT01000005.1, read as the reverse complement.
CATCACGATGCCGGTGATGGCCAGCGTGACGAAGGCAATGGCGTTGGACCAGTGCGTGGCGCGTTCGAAGGGCGTGAAGCGCTCGATCTTGCGGCCGGTTTCCTGGCCGTGCAGGCGGATCGGGCCGCGCGTGAAATAGAAGATGGCCAGCGCCAGCAGCACGACGAACAGCAGCGCCGCGCCATAGGGAATGATCCAGTCGTTGCGCACCTGGCGCCAGGCTTCGCCGGCATTGGTGAAGCGCGAGCCGGGGTACTGCACGAAAGGCTGGATCAGGTTGCCGGCCTCGGGCGCCTGGCTTTTCGGCAGGCTGCTGTAGCCGGTCACGCCCTGCCCCACCTGGCGCCACATCGGCGCGTTGTTGCCGGGCTGCACCTTCATGCGCTCGCCATTGGTCTGGTTCGCGTAGTTGGGGTCGGCGCTGGCTTCGGGCTTGACCTCGAAGATGTTCTGGCCGCGGATGCCTCCCGCGGCGGCCTCCGGCGCGGCGGTTGCGGCAGGTGCCGCGGGTGCGGACGCCGTTCCAGGGGCGGCCGGCGGCTGCGCCTGCGCGAAGGCCGTACCCAGCACGGCACAGCAAAGAGCGAGAGCGGTCAGCGCTTGCTTCATGGGCTCTCCGTTCAGTTCTCTTTGTTGTATTCGTTCTGCCCGTTCTGCGCGCGGGTCTTGAGCTGCTGCTCCCAGGCGGTCTTGTCGCCGACCTTCCAGCCGGGCGCGGTGAACACCGTGCCGGCGTTCTCCTGGGTGCCCGTGCCGCTCCAGGGCACGGCGTCGTGCTTGACGCCCTGCGCGTTGGTCTGCGGCTTCTCGCCGCAGGCCGCGAGGCAGGTTGCGGCCAGCGCAACGCCGGCGAAGACGAGGCCCGGCCGCTTCACTTGCGCACTCCACCGGCCGGCGGCGTGCCGGCCTGCTGCGAGCCGTAGGCGGTGCCCCAGCCCCAGACTTCGGCGCCCTTGCCACGCTGGACCACGCGGGTGCGGAAGATGTCGGCCACCACGTCGCCGTCGCCGGCCAGAAGCGCCTTGGTCGAGCACATCTCGGCGCAGGCCGGAAGCTTGCCTTCGGCGAGCCGGTTGCGGCCGTATTTCTCGAACTCGGCTTCGGAGCCGTTGGCCTCGGGGCCGCCGGCGCAGAAGGTGCACTTGTCCATCTTGCCGCGCACGCCGAAGGTGCCTTGCGAGGGGAACTGCGGCGCGCCGAACGGGCAGGCGTACGAGCAGTAGCCGCAGCCGATGCACACGTCCTTGTCGTGCAGCACCACGCCTTCTTCGGTGCGGTAGAAGCACTGCACCGGGCACACGGCCATGCAGGGCGCGTCGGAGCAGTGCATGCAGGCCACCGAGATCGATTTCTCGCCCGGCACCCCGTCGTTGAGCGTGACCACGCGGCGGCGGTTCACGCCCCAGGGCACCTCGTTCTCGTTCTTGCAGGCCGTGACGCAGCCGTTGCATTCGATGCAGCGTTCCGCGTCGCAGACAAATTTCATTCGTGCCATGGTGCTTCCTTATGCCTTTTCTACGTTGCAGACCGTGGTCTTGGTCTCTTGCATCATGGTCACGCTGTCATAACCGTAGGTCGTGCCGGTGTTGATGGCCTCGCCGCGCACCACGGGGGCTGCGCCGGCGGGGTAGTAGCCGAGCATGTCGGCACCCTGCCAATGGCCCGAGAAGTGGAACGGCATGAAGACCGTGTCGGGCCCCACGCGCTCGGTCACCAGGGCCTGCACGTTGAGCTTGGCGCCCGTGGGCGTGTGCACCCAGGCGCGCTCGCCGTTGCGGATGCCCTTCTCGGCCGCGACCTTGGGGTTGATCTCGATGAACATCTCCTGCTGCAGCTCGGCGAGCCAGGGGTTCGAGCGGGTTTCCTCGCCGCCGCCCTCGTATTCGACCAGGCGGCCCGAGGTCATCACGTACGGGAACTTCTCGGCCACCTTGTCGGCGATGTTCTTCTGCTGCACGCTCTTGTAGAGCGTGGGCAGCCGCCAGAACGCCATCTTGTCGTCGTGCGTCGGGTACTTGGCCATGAGGTCGGGCCGGTTGCCGTACAGCGGCTCGCGGTGCTGCGGGATCGCGTCGGGAAAGTTCCAGACCACTGCACGCGCCTTGGCATTGCCGAAAGGATGGCAGCCGTGGTTCTTCATGAACACGCGGATCATGCCGCCCGAGCTGTCGGTCTTCCAGTTCTTGCCTTCGGCCTTGGGCTTCTCGGCCTCGGTGAGTTCGTCCCACCAGCCCAGCTTCTTGAGCAGCACGTGGTCGAGCTCGGGGTAGCCGGTGGTGATGTCGGCGCCCAGCGAATGCGAGCCGTCCTCGGCCAGCAGGTTCTTGCCGTCGCGCTCCACGCCGAAGTTCGCGCGGAAGTTGCCGCCGCCTTCCATCACGTGCTTGGAGGTGTCGTACAGGTTGGGCGAGCCCGGGTGCTTGAACTCGGGCGTGCCGTAGCAGGGCCACGGCAGGCCGAAGTAGTCGCCCGTGAGGTCATAGCCGTTGGCCTTGTCCTTCACGCCGGCCTTGGCCTTGAGCGTGCGCACGTCGAAGGCGCCCATGTTGCGCATGTGCGCCTGCAGCCGCTCGGGGCTCTGGCCGGTGTAGCCCACGGCCCAGCAGGTCTTGTTGATCTCGCGCAGGATGTCGTCGGGCACGGGCTCGTCCATGCCCTTGACCTTCTGCATCTTGTAGTTCTTGCTGAGTTCCTTGCCGAAGCCCAGGCGGTCGGCGAACTGCTGCATGATCATGTGGTCGCTGCGGCTTTCCCACAGCGGATCGATGACCTTCTCGCGCCACTGGATCGAACGGTTCGACGCCGTGACGGAGCCGCTGGTCTCGAACTGCGTGCATGCGGGCAGCAGGTAGACGGCGCGGTTCTTGTTGAGGTCGTCGGGGTTGCCGGGCATGGCCGCCATCGCGGCGGTGGCCGAGGGATAGGGGTCGACCACCACCAGCAGGTCGAGCTTATCCATGGCGCGCTTCATCTCGAGGCCGCGCGTCTGCGAGTTGGGCGCATGGCCCCAATAGAACACGCCGCGCAGGTTCGAGTCCTGGTCGATCAGCTCGTTCTTCTCGAGCACGCCGTCGATCCAGCGCGACACGGTGATGCCGGGCTTGGTCATCATCGCTGGCGACGCGAAGCGGCCCTTGATCCATTCGTAGTCCACGCCCCAGGTGGCGGCGAAGTGCTTCCACGAGCCTTCGACGATGCCGTAGTAGCCGGGCAGCGAATCGGGGTTCGGGCCCACGTCGGTGGCGCCCTGCACGTTGTCGTGGCCGCGGAAGATGTTGGTGCCGCCGCCCGACTTGCCCACGTTGCCGAGTGCCAGCTGCAGGATGCACGAGGCCCGCACGATCGCGTTGCCGATGGTGTGCTGCGTCTGGCCCATGCACCACACGACGGTGCCGGGACGGTTCTCGTTGAGCCAGGTCGCCACCTTGAGCACCTGCGCCTCCTTCACGCCGCAGGCCTCCTCGACCTTGTCGGGCGTCCACTTGGCCAGCACTTCCTCGCGCACCTTGTCCATGCCGAAGACGCGGTCGTTGATGTACTGCTTGTCTTCCCAGCCGTTCTTGAAGATGTGGTGCAGGATGCCGAACAGGAAGGCGATGTCGGAGCCCGAGCGGATGCGCACGTACTCGTCGGCCTTGGCCGCAGTACGCGTGAAGCGCGGGTCGACCACGATCATCTTGCAGCCGTTCTCCTTGGCATGGAGCATGTGCAGCATGCTGACCGGATGGGCCTCCGCGGCGTTGGAGCCGATGTACATCGCCACCTTGGCGTTGCGCATGTCGTTGTACGAATTGGTCATGGCGCCGTAGCCCCATGTGTTCGCAACGCCGGCAACGGTGGTCGAGTGGCAGATGCGCGCCTGGTGGTCGCAGTTGTTGCTGCCCCAGAAGCTCACGAACTTGCGCAGCAGGTACGACTGCTCGTTGCTGTGCTTGGACGAGCCGATCCAGTAGACCGAATCGGGCCCGCTGGCCTGGCGCAGTTCCTTGAGCTTGGCGGTGATCTCGTCGAGCGCGGTGTCCCAGTTGATGCGCTCGTACTTGCCGTTGACCAGCTTCATCGGATAGCGCAGCCGGTATTCGCCGTGGCCGTGCTCGCGCAGCGCGGCGCCCTTGGCGCAATGCGCGCCGAGGTTGATGGGCGAATCGAACACCGGCTCCTGGCGCACCCAGACGCCGTTCTCGACCACCGCATCGGAGGCGCAGCCGACCGAGCAGTGGGAGCACACGGTGCGCTTGATCTCGACCTTGCCGGCGCCTACCGCCGTGGGCCGTGCTTCGCCGGCCGCCTCGGCCTTGCGCATCAGCGTGAGCTGGCCCGCGGCCAGGCCCACGCCCACGCCGAGCCCGGAGCGCCGCAGGAAGGCACGCCGGTCCATGGTGGGCAGCGCGCCCGAAAGGCCGCGCCGCAGGCTGTGGATGAACGGGGAGGACGACTCGCGCTCCCCTTGCCGCGAAACACTGTTCGCGGGGGCTGTTTTCTTGGTCAACAACATCTTGGGCGTTCCGCTTCAGGCCGAAGCGGTCTTGTAGTAGCGCTTGACATGTTCGCTCAGCGAATAGCCGCCGCCTTTTTCAGGCGCGGGCTTCGCCGCGGGCGCAACGGCCTCGACGGCCTCGGGGGCCGGCGCGACCTTGGGGAGCACCGACACCGCGGCAACCGCGGCACCGGCGCCGGCGGCACCTAGAAAGAAACCTCGACGCGAGGCCGGCTTGTTGCCGACCGCTTGGCTGTCCTGCATGTGATCTCCAGGAGTGGCTGGGGGCAAAACCAGATATGAACTGATTTGCATACATCTGGATACTAGTCGAGACCCTTATTCCCGACTATCAAGCTCTTCCTTTGGAAAAGGTTAACCGAGCATGTCGAAGCCCTGGACCTCGACCTCGGCGAAGGCCCGGGTGAAGCCGGCCAGCGACGCATAGAAATGCGCCTTCGGATGTTGGGCCACTGCGTCGCAGAGCGTCGGCAGCCACGGCTGCAGATGGGTGGCGAAAAAAGCCTGTTGCTGCGCGAGGTTGGCCACCGCCGCGTCGTCACCGGCAATAAGGTAGCGCATCACCTCGAACAGGCAGGCAACATGGTCTTCGCTTTCGGAGACGGAGTCGCCGCGCGCGAGGCCCAGGCGGGCCAGGTCGGTGCGCAGCAGCGCGAGCGGCTTGTCGTTGAGAAAGCCGCTCAGGTAGTGCGAGCCGAAGAGGTAGATCTCGGGCTTGCCCATGCCGCCGAAGAGCGCGTCGTACTCGGCATGCACCGCGGCCGCGTCGGTGCCGCGCGCTGCGCCGACCAGCTGGCGCCACGGCTCCTCGAGGAAGGCGCCGGCCGCGGGCGCCTCGGTGGGCGCCACGCCGAAGGCGCCGAGCAGCTCGGCATCGGGCGCCGCATACCAGAGGCGCGCGAGCAGGCCGTAGACCTCGGCGCGCGCAATTTCCTCGTCGAGGGCGTAGGTCATCGGAGGAAACTGGCTCATAGCTGCGTGATCTTCATTTCGTTCTGCGCGCTGTACAGGTCGATCACCCGGCAGTCGCTGCACATCTTGAGCCGCTCGAGTGCCTCGCCCTGGAACATGGCGTGGCCCGCAAGCTTGCCGAGCATCGCCTCGATCGCCTTCTGCGTGCCGAAGGGCTTGCTGCAGCGAATGCAGGCCCAGGGCTTGGCCTCGTTGAGCAGCACGGGCTGCTTGCGCTCGGGCGCGGCCAGCAGGCGCGGCACCAGCGCAATCGCGTTCTCGGGGCAGGTGGTTGCGCACAGCCCGCACTGCACGCAGTTCTTCTCGATGAAGCGCAGCTGCGGCGCATTCTGGTTGTCCTGCAGCGCGCTCGCAGGGCAGGCGCTCACGCAGGCCAGGCACAGCGTGCAGCTGTCCTTGTTGACCGTGACCGCGCCAAAGGGAGAACCGGCGGGCAGCGCAATTTCAAGCGCTGCGGCGGCATCGGCAGGCGGCGCCGACAACGCGGGCGCCTGTTCCATCAGGTGGTCGAGCGTCATCTCGAGCGTGCCGCGCTTCTCGGCGCCCACCGCGAAGCGCGCCGCGGTGGCGGGCACGCGCTGGCGCGTGGCGCGCAGGCCGGCCAGGGCGGCATCGAGCGCGGCCGGCGTGCCGGCCTCGAGCAGGTGGAAATGCGTGCCGGTGTAGCCCAGGCCCGTGAGCAGCGCCTGCGCAACGGCCATCTGCTTTCTCAGCGCATCGAGGTACTGCGGCGCCTCCTCGCCGGTGGCGAGCACGGCCACCTGCGAGGCGCCGAAGGCGATGGCGCTGAGCCACAGGTCGATGCCGGTGCTCGCGACATGCATGAGCGCCACCGGCAGCACATGCGCGGGCACGCCGGCGAGGCCGTCGCGCTTGCCGCGCCCCAGCTGAGCCGCGCGGCCGAGCTGTTCGATGAGCGCCTGCCCGCCCTCTTCGCTGTGCAGCAGCACCGTGGCGTCGCGGCCGCCGGCGCCAAGGTAGGTGGCCAGCAGCGTGCGCAGCTTGCGGCCCTGGTCGGGCGTGCGCGGGTAGGTGTAGCCCAGCGCGCCGGTCGGGCACACGGTGGTGCAGGCGCCGCAGCCCACGCACAGCTGCGGATTGACGACGATGCGCTGGCGCTCCTTGTCGCTCGAGATGGCGTGCGCCGAGCAGACCTCGACGCAGGCGTTGCAGCCCACCACCTCGTTGCGGCTGTGGGCGCAGAGCTTCTGCTTGTAGTCGAAGAACTTCGGCTTCTCGAATTCGCCCACCAGCTCGCGCAGGCGCAGCACGGTCGACAGGCCTTCGGCATGCGCGAGCCCGCCCGCCAGGTGGAAGTAGCCTTGTGGCGGCGCATGCCAGTCGATCAGCGCGTTCGCGCCCAGGTCGAGCACCAGGTCGAACTCGGCATCGAGCGCCTCGGGTGCCCGGCCGAAATGGATGGCACCGGCCACGCTGCAGGCTTTTTCGCAGTCGCGGTGCGAAGTGCACCTGGCCAGGTCGATCTGGTAGTCGAGCCCGATCGCCTGCTCGGGGCAGGCGCCAAGGCAGGCATTGCAGCGCGTGCACAGGTCCAGGTCGATGGGGTTGTCGCGCGTCCACTTCAGCGAGAAAGCGCCGAGCCATCCCGTGAGCGATGCGATGCGCCCCGCCATCACGGGCCAGCGGCGTTCCTGCGCGCCGCCGGCCGCGCCCGGGCCGGTGGAAAAGATCGAGACCTGCAGCGAATCGGCGACCAGCGCGGCGGCCTTCTCGGCCGCGTCGAGCGGGCCGACGATCAGGAGCCGGCCCTGGCTTGCGTAGCTCACGGTCGAGACCGGATCGGGCTCGGGCAGATGGGCCACGGCCAGCAGCGCGGCGATCTTGGGGCTTGCGCTCTTGGCGTCGCGGCTCCAGCCGCCGGTTTCGCGGATGTTCACGAAGCGGATCGGCGAAGTCGCGCCCTCGGTCTGTTCGGCCAGTTCGGTGAACAGCCGGCGCTCCTGCGTGCAGGCCACCACCACCTCGTCGCCCGAGCGGATGGCGCGCTGGAAGGCCGGCGCCTCGCGGCGGCACAGCGTGGAATGAAGGGGCAGCGGCTCAGCCAGCGCCGCGCCGAGCGTCTTCGGCTCGAGCGGCATCGTCTGGTTGCAGTCGCAGATCAGCGTTGTGGTCATCGGTCTTCTGGCTTGCGGGCTGCACGTTTGCAACCTGCTGGCTGGGGAGGAATTCCTCCGGAGGCTCGGACTGTGCCATGTCCGGCGGCGCGGCGGCTTGCGGGGTTTCCGCGGGTACTGCAGGTGCCTGTTGCACCTCGGCTTCTTCCTCGTGCTCGAACAGCCTGAGGAACTTGGCGCTGGCCATCTGGCGCAGCACGCTGTCGGGGATGGGCGTCGACCGGGAGTAGTCGTCGATGTAGGTGTCCATGCCGTCCATCACATTGAACTGCGGGTCGGCAAAGAGCTTTTTGAAAGCAGTGTTCTTGACCTCGGGCGCGACGTTCCTGGCCACGAAGGGCCGGAAGTCGGACTCGGGCGTGAGCGCCTGTGCGTCGGCGAGCGTGGGCGGGGGGATTTCCGCTTGCGCTTCGGAGGATGGGCCGGCTTCCGGGCCAGCCGCCGCGGGCAGGGGTGCTGCCGTATCGATGCGCGCGGCGGCCTCCTGCACCTCTTGCGCGGCGGGAGGCGGCAACACCTCTTCGCGCGCCTCCTGCTTGCGCCGCGACCAGCGGCCGAAGAAATTCTCAGACATCGCCCGCTCCGCGTCCGCGCTTCTTCTCGGTCGACACGCTGGCCGCATTGCCGAAGCGGTCGACCAGCGGGCGGAAACTCTCGGGCCGCTTGCGGCGCTTGGGCTCGATCACGTAATGCGCCTGCACGAAGCCGCGCATCCACTCGATCACCTCTTCGGGCGCGGGCACCTGCTCCACCGTTTCCTGCGCGTCGAGCCAGCGGCCGGCCTCGTTGTAGCTGAGGCTCACCACCACCGGCCGCGCGATCGGCTCGTCGGCGACGGTGGGCTCTTCCTCCATGCGCCACAGCACGAACCAGCAGGGCGCGGGCGTGGTGGCATTCAGGTGGTAGCCCTCCACGTCGTCGCGGAACAGCTCGGTCTTGAAGCCGGGGTGCAGCCAGCGCTGCGCACTCTCGTTCGCCTCGAGCAGGCGCGGCTCGGTGCCGAAGCCGGGCTGGTCGGGGCCGACGCTTTCGAGAATCCAGCGCCAGGACTGCCAACGGCTCTCGACGCGCTCGCGGCGCATCACGACGGCAACATCGATGGAAGGATTCATGCGGCGATCGTAGCGCCGCCGCATGCCGCTTTCGCGCCGAGGGTCATCCGCGGCCGGTTGCGTCCTGCAGCAGCAGGCCGCGCAGCTTGCGGTGCAGCGGCGAAGCCTCGGCGGCCGGCACGCCGCCCGCCTCGCGCAGCGCGAAATCGCGGCTTTGCGCGTTGTGCAGGTCGATCTCGCGCACCACCTGGCCGTCGCTGTAGACGAAGGCCACGTCGGCCAGCGCCAGCACGTCCTCGATGTCGTGCGTGATCATCAGCACCGGAATGCCCCACTGGCGGCGCACCTGCGCGAGTTCCTGGCGCAGTTCGCTGCGCAGCATGGGGTTGAGCGCGGCAAAGGGCTCGTCGAGCAGCAGCACCTGCGGCTGGCAGGCCAGCGCGCGGGCCAGCGCCACGCGCTGCTGCTGGCCGCCCGAGAGCTTCTGCGGCCGGCTGTCGGCCAGCGCCGCCAGGCCGAAGCCTTCGAGCAGCGCCTGCACCCGCTCGGCCTCACGCGGCGGCAGCCGGCGCCGGTGCCAGGCGGTCAGGCCGAAGGCCACGTTCTCGCGTACCGACAGGTGCGGGAACAGCGCGTAGTTCTGGAACAGGTAGCCGATGCGCCGCGCCGGCGCCGGCACGTCGATGCCGCGGGCGGAGTCGTAGAGCGTGCGGCCGTCCAGCCGCACATGGCCCGCGGACGGATGCAGCAGCCCCGCGATGGCCTGCAGCGTGAGCGTCTTGCCCGCGCCCGAGGGGCCGTAGAGCGCGGCAAAAGGCACGTCGGTCGCGAAGCGCGCCGCCAGGTCGAAGCGCCGGGCGCCATCGGTGACGGTGAGCTTCAGGTCGACGTCGATCATGGCTTGCCGAAGCTGTGGCGCGCGAGCACCTCGCGCGCCGGGTCGCTGGAAAGAAAGGCCACGAAATCGCCGGCCAGCGCCTTCTGGCGGCTGTCGGCCACCACCGCGACCGGGTAGCTCACCGGCGTGGCGGTGGTTGGCGCGAAGGCGACCCGGACCTTCTCGCTCATCACGGCCGCATCGGTGCGGTAGACGAAACCGGCCTCGACCTCGCCGCGGGCCACGTAGTCGAGCACCTGGCGCACGCTGTCGGCCTGCACGAACTTCGGCTCCAGCACGCTCCAGAGCCCCGCGCCTTCCAGCACCTGCCGCGTGTAGCGGCCGACCGGCACGGTGGCGGTCTTGCCCACGGCAATTTTCCGGACGCCCGCGCCGGCCAGGTCCTGCAGCGACTGGACGCCGGCCCCGTCCCTGGCCGGCTCGATCAGCACCAGGGCATTGCTTGCGAAGTTGCGGCGCGTGGCCGCATCGATGAGCTTCTGTTCGGCGGCGCGGCCCATGGTCTCCTGGTCGGCGCTAGCGAACACGTCGACCGGCGCGCCCTGCCCGATCTGCTGCAGCAGCACGCCTGAGGCCGCGAAATTGAAGCGCACCGCGGCGCCCGGCTTCGCCGCCTCGAATTTCGGCCCGAGTTCCTTGAACGCGTCCGTCAGGCTGGCGGCCGCGGACACGGTGATCTGCTGGGCCGCTGCAGCGAGCGGCAGCGCCATGGCCAGGACAAGAAGCAGGAGGCGGAACGCACGCATGTTGGTTTCCAGATTGGGGATAAGGCGCTCAGCGCAGCGAGAAAAAGCGGTTCGACAGCACCAGCACGGTGACCGACAGCAGCGAAGTCACCACCACCAGCAGCAGCGCGAGCTCGTCATGCCCGGCCTGCACCGCGTCGTAGATGGCCATCGACAGGGTCTGGGTCTGCTGCGGAATGGAGCCCGCCACCATCAGCGAGGCGCCGAATTCGCCCATGGCGCGCGCAAATGCGAGCAGCGTGCCGGCCAGGATGCCGGGCCAGGCCAGCGGCAGCGTCACGCGCAGGAACACCGAGAACGGCGACTGGCGCAGCGTGCTGGCGGCGGCTTCGAGCGAGCGGTCGACGCCCGCAAAGGCGGCGCTGGCCGACTTCAGCACCAGCGGCAGCGCCACCACGGCAGAGGCGACGACGGCGCCATGCCAGCTGAAGATGATGCTGTAGTCGAAATGCTCGCGCAGCCAGCCGCCGAGCGGGCTGTGGCGCCCCGCCGCCACCAGGATGGCGTAGCCGATGACCGTGGGCGGCAGCACCAGCGGCAGCATGAACACCGCCTCGAGCACCGTGCGGCCCGGAAAGCGCTTGCGCGCGAACACCCAGCCCAGCGCCACGCCGGCCACGAGCGCCAGCAGGGTCGCGACCGCGGCCACCTTGAGCGACAGCACCAGCGGAAACCAGTCGGCCGAGGCGATGAGGGAGTTCGTCGTATTCATGAAGATACAACGCAATTGTTGCACGAACAGGCGCTTCCCCCTGAAGAGGCATGCGTGGCGGGTGCGGGAGGATGGCGCCGATATCCCTTCGGATACAGCGCGGGGAACAGAGCTCAGGGTGCGAGCAGGCGCGTCAGCGCGCGCACGTCGGCCGCCGTGGCCAGGCGCGCGGCATTCTCGATGGCGCGGTAGTGCTTGACGATTTCCTCGCCCACGGGCGTGAGCGCGGTGCCGCCGCCGCGCGAGCCGCCGGCCGCGGTGTTCACGGCCGGGGAACTGAGGGCGTTGTTCATCTCATCGATCAGCATCCAGGCGCGCCGGTACGACATGCCCAGCTGGCGCGCCGCGGCAGAGATCGAGCCGGTTTCCGCCACCGCCTCCAGCACGGCGATCTTGCCGGGGCCGAAGGCGATGCTGTCGTCCCTGTAGATGCGCAGGCGGAACTGGACTCTGGTTTTCATGCCGGTGGTGATGCGAAGGAACGGTGCGGGAGGAGCTTGGCGCCAAGGTTAAACCATGGCCCCGCGCCCTCGCCGCCCCGCCCTCAGTCCACCGCCGCGAGCACGCCGGAGCCGGTGCCGTAGCCGGCCGCCGCCATCGGCTGGCCGCCGCGCGCAATGCGCACCGCGCAGTACTTGAACTCCGGGATCTTGCCCATGGGATCGAGCGCGGCATTGGTCATCAGGTTGGCCGCCGCCTCGTAGTAGGCGAAGGGAACGAACACCGCGCCGCTGGGCGTGCCGTCGTCGCGCCGCACGTGGATGGCCACCTCGCCGCGGCGCGACTGCACGGTGATCACGTCGCCGGCCTCGAGGCCGAGCTTCAGCAGGTCGGCCTGGTTCATCGAGGCCGTGGCCATGGGCTCGAGCGCATCGAGCACCGTGGCGCGGCGCGTCATGCTGCCGGTGTGCCAGTGCTCGAGCTGGCGGCCGGTGATGAGCACGAAGGGGTACTCGGCATCGGGCCGCTCGTCCGCCGGAATGATGTCGGCCGGCACCAGCCTCACGCGGCCGTCGGCCGTGGGGAAGTCGTCGATGAACACCGTGGGCTGGCCCGGATCTTCCTCGCTGAGGCAAGGGTAGGTCACGCTCGAATCGCGCTGCAGCCGCTCCCAGCTGATGCCGCTGATCACCGCATGCATGGCCTGGCGCATCTCCTCGTAGACCGCGGCCACGCCCGATTCCTCGCCCTCGTAGTTCCACCCGAGGCCCATGCCGCTGGCGATCTGCTGGATGATCCAGAGATCGGGCCGCGCGTCGCCCGGCGGGTTGAGCGCGCGCTTGCCCAGCTGCACCATGCGGTCGGTGTTGCTCACCGTGCCGGTCTTCTCGGGCCAGGCACTTGCGGGCAGCACCACGTCGGCGAGCCACGCGGTCTCGGTCATGAAGATGTCCTGCACCACCAGGTGCTCCAGGCTCGCGAGCGCATGGCGCGCATGGTTCAGGTCGGGGTCGCTCATGGCCGGGTTCTCGCCCATGATGTACATGCCGCGCACCTTGTGCGGATCGCTGTCGGGCGCGAGCGCCTTGTGCATGATCTCGACCACGGTGTAGCCCGGCGTCGCATCGAGCGGCGTGCCCCAGAAATCCTCGAACCACGCATGCACCGCTGGGTTGTCGACGCGCTGGTAGTTGGGGAACATCATCGGGATCAGGCCCGCGTCGCTCGCGCCCTGCACGTTGTTCTGGCCGCGCAGCGGATGCAGGCCCGAGCCCGGCTTGCCGATCTGCCCGGTGACGGTGGCCAGCGCAATGAGGCAGCGCGCGTTGTCGGTGCCGTGCACGTGCTGGCTCACGCCCATGCCCCAGAGGATCATCGCGCCCTTGGCCGTGGCAAAGGCGCGCGCCACTTCGCGCAGCGTTTCGGCCGGCACGCCGCAGATCGGCGCCATCGCCTCGGGGCTGTAGCCCTTGACGTTCTCGCGCAGCGCCTCGTAGTTGCTGGCGCGCGTGCGCACGAACTCCTGGTCGACCAGGCCTTCGTCGATCACGGCATGGATCAGCGCGTTGAGCATGGCCACGTCGGTGTCGGCCTTGAACTGCAGCGTGCGCCAGGCATGGCGGCTGATGTCGGTGCGGCGCGGGTCGGCCAGCACGATCTTGGCGCCGCGCTGGGCGGCGTTCTTCATCCAGGTGGCGGCCACCGGGTGGTTGGCCGTGGGGTTGGAGCCGATGACGAAGATCAGCCCTGCATGCTCCACGTCGTTGACCTGGTTGCTCACCGCGCCCGAGCCCACGCCTTCGAGCAGCGCGGCCACGCTGGAGGCGTGGCACAGCCGCGTGCAGTGGTCGATGTTGTTGCTGCCGAAACCCGTGCGCACGAGCTTCTGGAACAGGTAGGCCTCTTCGTTGCTGCCCTTGGCCGAGCCGAAGCCCGCGAGCGACTTGGGCCCGTGGCTGTCGCGCAGGCCCGAGAGCTTGCCGGTGGTGAGCGCGAGCGCCTCTTCCCAGGTGGCTTCGCGGAAATACTCGCTCCAGTCGTCCGGCCGCGGTGCATCGCCGAAATCCTTCGGCATGCCGGCCTTGCGGATCAGCGGCTTGGTCAGGCGCTGGGGGTGGTGCGCGTAGTCGAAGCCGAAGCGGCCCTTCACGCACAGGCGGTTGTGGTTGGCCGGGCCGTCGCGGCCGTCGACGCTGACGATCTTCTCATCCTTGACGTTGTAGGTCACGAGGCAGCCCACGCCGCAGAACGGGCACACCGAATCGACCTTGCGGTCGACAGCTTGCGAGCCGATGTGGCTCTTGGGCATCAGCGCGCCGGTCGGGCAGGCCTGCACGCATTCGCCGCAGGCCACGCAGGTGCTGTCGCCCATCGGGTCGTCCAGGTCGAACACGATCTTGCTGTCGCCGCCGCGCAGCGCGTAGCCGATGACGTCGTTGACCTGCTCTTCGCGGCAGGCGCGCACGCAGCGGTTGCACTGGATGCAGGCATCGAGGTTGACGGCCATCGCGGGGTGCGAGATGTCGGCCTTGGGCTGCTCGCGCCGCAGCGCCTTGAGTTCGGGCCGCACCGCGATGTCGAGCTTCTTCGCCCAGGCGCTGAGCTCGCCGTGCTGCTGGGTGGCGTCATCGCCGATCCATTTGTAGCCCTGGTCGGGCATGTCGGACAGCAGCATCTCGACCACCATCTTCTGGCTCTTGAGCGCGCGCTCGCTGGTGGCCTTCACTTCCATGCCGGCCGTCACGTTGCGGCAGCAGCTGGGCGCGAGCGTGCGCTCGCCCTTCACCTCGACCACGCAGGCGCGGCAGTTGCCGTCGGCGCGGTAGCCGTCCTTGAAGCACAGGTGGGGAATCTCGACGCCGTGGCGCTCGGCCGCCTTGTAGATGGTCTCGCCATCGAAGGCCTGGATGGCCTGGCCGTCGAGGGTGAATTCGATGGTTTGCGGCATCAGCTCCGCGAGCTTGGACGGGGCGTTCATGCCACCTCCTCCGGGAAGTATTGCTGGATGCAGCGGATCGGGTTGGGGGCCGCCTGTCCGAGTCCGCAGATGGAGGCGTCGCCCATGACCTGCGCGAGGTCTTCGAGCGTGGCGTTGTCCCACACCGGCGCATGCATCAGCGCCGCGGCCTTGGCGGTGCCGACGCGGCAGGGCGTGCACTGGCCGCAGCTTTCGTGCTCGAAGAAGCGCATCACGTTGAGCGCGGCGTCGCGGGCGCGGTCGTGCTGGCTCAGCACCATCACCGCGGCCGAGCCGATGAAGCAGCCGTAAGGTTGCAGCGTGTCGAAGTCGAGCGGAATGTCGTTCATGCGCGCCGGCAGGATGCCGCCCGACGCGCCGCCGGGCAGGTAGGCGTAGAGCGAGTGGCCGTCGAGCATGCCGCCGCAGTATTCGTCGATGAGCTCCTGCACCGTGATGCCCGCGGGCGCGAGCTTGACGCCCGGGTGCTTCACGCGGCCGCTCACGCTGAAGCTGCGCAGGCCCTTGCGGCCATGGCGGCCGAAGCCGCTGAACCAGGCCGCGCCTTTCTCGACGATGTCGCGCACCCAGTAGAGGGTTTCGAAGTTGTGTTCCAGCGTCGGGCGGCCGAACAGGCCCACCTGCGCGATGTAGGGCGGGCGCATGCGCGGTTCGCCGCGCTTGCCCTCGATGCTTTCGATCATGGCCGACTCTTCGCCGCAGATGTAGGCGCCCGCGCCGCGCCGCAGCTCGATGCGCGGCAGCGCGCAGGGCGGATCGGCCTGCAGCCGCGCCAGCTCGGTTTCGAGCAGCGCGCGGCAGTCGTGGTATTCGTCGCGCAGGTAGATGTAGCACTGCTCGATGCCGACGATCTGCGCCGCCACCACCAGGCCTTCGAGGAAGCGGTGCGGATCGCGCTCGAGGTAGGTGCGGTCCTTGAAGGTGCCGGGCTCGCCTTCGTCGATGTTGACCGCCATGAGCCGGGGCGCCGGCTGGTCGCGCACGATGCGCCACTTGCGCCCGGCCGGAAAGCCCGCACCGCCCAGGCCGCGCAGGCCCGAGTCTTCCATGGTCTTGATGATGGCTTCGGCGTCTTCCTCGCCGTTGACGAGCGCGGACGCGAGCGCGTAGCCGCCGTGCGCGCGGTAGGTGGCGTAGTCGGTGAAGGCCGGCATGCGCTCGATGGCGCCGGGCAGCGGCGAGATGCTTTTTTCGGCGAACGCGGCCGCGTCGAAGTACGCGACCGTGGCTTCCTCAGGATCGGACTTCAGGGCCTGCAGCACCTTCGCCGTGGTCGCGAGCGGCACGGCCTGCCGGTCGACGGCCACCGCGGGCGCCTGCTCGCAGCGGCCGATGCAGGGCGCCGCAATCACGCGCACGTCGCCGCCCTCGACGCCGAGCAGTTCGGGCAGCCGCGCCAGCAGATCCCTGGCACCGGCCAGTTCGCAGGCCAGGCCGTCGCACACGCGCACCGTGAGGCCCGGCGCGGCCTCGTCGCCGCGCACCACCTCGAAGTGGTGATAGAAGGTCGCGACCTCGTAGACCTCGGCCATCGGGATGTTCATTTCGCGCGCCAGCGCCACCAGGTGGCGGTCGTGCAGGCAGCGGAAGGCGTCGTTGAGCTTGTGCAGGTGCTCGATGAGCAGGTCGCGCCGGTGGCCCTCGGCCGGACGCGCGCCGATCAGCGTGCGCACTTCGACGAGCGCCGCTTCGTCGGGCTGGCGGCCCTTGAGCTTGCTCTTGCGGCGGATGCGCTCGCGCATTTCGTCGGCGGTGGCGAGCGGCACGATGGTGTGCGTGCTGGCTGCTGCCTTTGTTGTTGTCTCGCGGGTCGTGGCTGGGTGGTTGTTCACTGCCTGGGCCTTTTTTCGATGTCTCGGGAATGCCCCCCAGCAAGGCTTGAGAGCTGACCGAGTGTGTGGGGCGGCCCTGGGCGCGTCAAATTCGATCGGCACATCGATCGATTCAATAACTAAATGGCCCCCGTCAGGCGACGGTGCCGCGCCGAGGCTATTCGCCGAGCGCGCCGCTGTGCAGCCGCACCTGCTCGCGCCATGCCGGCGTCTGCAGGAACACCAGGGCGGCATCGAGCGCGCGCGAGGGGCGCACGCCGGTCTGGGTCATGAAGCCCAGCGGCGTCTTGACCTCGGGGGCGACCAGCGGCAAGGCCTCCAGCTCGCGGTAGCTGCGCACGGCCGCGACCATCGACCCCGGCAGCACGCTGCTCACGGTGCCCGCGAGCACGGCCAATGCAAGGGTAAGTACCGAGTTGGTTTCGATGGCCGGCTCCAGCGCAATGCCGGCGTCGCGCAGCGCCTGGTCGATGATGGAGCGGTTGTGCATGTCGGGCGTGAGCAGGCACAGCGGCCGCTGGCCGGCCTCGGCCCACGAGATCGGCTGGCCGATGCGCAGCCGGTCGGCCGAGGGCTTGGCCGCGCGCCGCAGCAGGAAGTAGTGCTCCACGCTCTGCGGCCATGCCGTGAGCTTGATGCCCGGCAAATGCATGCGCTCGGTGTAGCCGAGCGCGAGGTCGACCGAGAGGCTTTCAAGCCCCGTTTCCAGCTCTTGCGAACTCATCGAGAGCACCGCCGGCACGATGCCCGGATGCATCTCGTGCAGCATCGCGGCAAAGCGCGACAGCATCGGAATGGCGGTGGGCACGGCCGCCATGCGCAGCCGCCCGCGCGGATGGCCCTCTTCGCTGCGCAGCTCCTGCTGCAGCACCTCGTTGTCGCGCAGCATGCGCTGGGCCGTGGCCAGCACCCGCTCGCCTTCGTGCGTGAGGCCCACGTAGACGCGCGCCCGCTTGACGATGACCACGCCAAATTCGCTTTCGAGCGAGCGCAGCGCATTCGACAGCGCCGGCTGCGTGATGTGGCAGGCCTGCGCCGCGCGTCCGAAATGCTTGTGCTCGCTGAGCGCGACCAGGTAGCGCATCGACGCGAGAAGATTCACGGGGCGCGCCGCCGGTCAGGTGTTCTTGCTGATGGAGATGGTCGGGAACTTCGCCGAGAAGTCCTTGGCCTTCTCGGCAATGCCCACGGCCACCTGGCGTGCGACGGCCTTGTAGATGCCGGCCACTTCGCCGTCGGGGTCGGCCACCACGGTCGGCTTGCCGCTGTCGGCCTGCAGGCGGATGTTGATGTCCAGCGGCAGCGCGCCCAGGTAGTCCATCTGGTATTGCGCCGCCATCTTCTTGCCGCCTTCGGAGCCGAAGATGTGCTCGACGTGGCCGCAGTTGGAGCAGATGTGCACCGCCATGTTTTCCACGATGCCCAGGATCGGCACGCCGACCTTCTCGAACATCTTGATGCCCTTCTTGGCATCGAGCAGCGCGATGTCCTGCGGCGTGGTGACGATCACCGCGCCGGTCATCGGCACGCGCTGCGAAAGCGTCAGCTGGATGTCGCCGGTGCCGGGCGGCATGTCGACGATCAGGTAGTCGAGGTCCTTCCAGTTGGTCTGGCGCAGCAGCTGCTCCAGCGCCTGGGTGGCCATCGGACCGCGCCAGATCATGGCTTCGTCCTGGTCGACCAGGAAGCCGATCGACATGACCTGCACGCCGTGGTTCTCGAGCGGCTCCATGGTCTTGCCGTCCTCGCTCTCGGGCCGGCCCTCGATGCCCAGCATCATCGGCTGGCTCGGGCCGTAGATGTCGGCGTCCAGCAGCCCGACCGCCGCGCCTTCGGCGGCCAGCGCCAGCGCCAGGTTGGCGGCGGTGGTGCTCTTGCCCACGC
This sequence comes from Variovorax paradoxus NBRC 15149, assembly GCF_001591365.1. GTDB lineage: Bacteria > Pseudomonadota > Gammaproteobacteria > Burkholderiales > Burkholderiaceae_C > Variovorax > Variovorax paradoxus. Next base: position 531,020 of record NZ_BCUT01000005.1, on the reverse strand, counting down.
CGCCCTTACCGGACGCCACCGCGATGATGTTCTTCACGTTGGGCATCAGCTGCACGCCGCGCTGCACCGCATGGCTGATGACCTTGGTCGTGATGTTGACCGAGACGTTGCTCACGCCCGGCACCGTCTTTGCGGCCGCCACCAGCGCCTTGCGCATGGCCGCGTGCTGGCTCTTGGCCGGGTAGCCGAGCTCGAGGTCGAACGACACGTCGCCATCCGCGATCTGCAGGTTCTTGAGCGACCGGGTCGCCACGAAATTCTTGCCGGTGTTGGGGTCTGCGACGGCCTTGAGCGCGTCCATGAGCCCCTCTGGGGTGAGTGCCATTGATCTAACTCCTGAATGGCGGGTAGTCTAGTGGGTCTCATGGCTCGCCCCCGGGTGCGCATGCATCGCCTTTCCCCCACCGGGGACAACAATATCCCTATCAAATGCCAGAGACACCCCCCGCCACCGGTCTCCTGCTCACCGGCGGCGGCGCCCGGGCCGCCTACCAGGTCGGCGTGCTCGAGGCCATTGCCGGCATCCGGCGCGCGGCGGGCCTGGCCGGCCGGCGCAATCCCTTCGAAGTGATCACCGGCACCTCGGCCGGCGCCATCAATGCGGCTGCACTGGCCTGCGGCGCCGACGACTTCGACGGGGCCGTCGAGCGCATCGCGCAGGTCTGGCGCGACTTCCACGCGGGCCAGGTCTACCGCGCCGATTCGCTCTCGGTGCTCGGCAGCGGCACGCGCTGGCGCATGCTGCTCGGGCTCGGGCGCTTTGCCGCCAACTGGATGCGCATCAAGCCGCGCTCGCTGCTGGACAACGCGCCGCTGGCCGAGCTGCTGGCGCGCATGGTGCCGCTCGAGCGCCTGCCCCGGCTCATGCAGCAGGGCCACCTGCAGGCGCTGGCCGTGACCGCGTCGAGCTACAGCTCGGGCGAGCACGTCACCTTCTTCGAGGCCGCGGTGCCGATGGAGCCCTGGGTGCGTTCGCAGCGGCTGTCGGTGCGCGACCGCCTCAGCCACGCGCACCTGCTGGCCTCGTCGGCCATTCCCTTCGTGTTTCCGGCCACCGCGCTGCCGATGCAGGGGCACACCGAATATTTCGGCGACGGCTCGATGCGCCAGTCGGCGCCCATCGCCGCGGCCATCCACCTGGGTGCCCAGCGCATCCTGGTGATCGGCGCGGGCCGCATGCACGAGCCGCGCGACGCCGACGCGCCCAACACCTACAGCGGCTATCCCACCATGGCGCAGATCGCGGGCCATGCGCTGTCGAGCATCTTTCTCGATGCGCTGGCGGTGGACATCGAGCGGCTGCGGCGCATCAACCACACGCTCGGCCTCATTCCCGAGGAAGCGCGCGCATCGAGCACGCTGCGCCCGCTCGACCTGCTGGTGATCGCGCCGTCGGAGCGCCTGGACGTGATCGCGGCGCGCCATGTCGATGCACTGCCCGGCGCGGTGCGCCACCTGCTGGGCGGCTCCAAGGTTGCGGCCGACGTGAAGGGCGGCGCGCTCGCGAGCTACCTGCTGTTCGAGGCGGGCTACACGCGCGAGCTGATGGCGCTCGGGCGTGCCGACACGCTGCGCCAGCAGGCCGAGGTGCTGAGCTTCTTCGGGTGGGATGCGGCGGCCTGAAGCAGGTCAGCGCGCACCGCCGCTGTCGCCAGGAACACTCCTCAACGCGCTACCCCGCGTCGGAAATCCCAAGCTCCGAGCACACCCGCCCCACCAGCGCCTTCAGCGATGCGAGCTCAGCCTCGAGCCGCGCCACGTTGGCCTTGAGCGCGGCCACCTCGCCGAGCGATGCATCGTGCGATGCATACGCCCCGTCGGCCGATGCACCACCCGGCCCCGCAAGCTCTTCCGCCGGCGCGCCGCTCAAAAGATGCGCCCAGCGGCTTTCGCGCGCACCCGGCAAGCGCGCGAGCTTCACCACCAGTGCGCCGGCCGGCCGCTCGGCGAGCTCGTCGAGAAAACCCTCGACCGACGAAATGTCCGCGAAGTTGTGCATGCGGTCGCAGGCGATGCGCAGTTCACCCGCCGTTTGCGGACCGCGCAGCATCAGCACCGTGAGCAGGATCACCGACTGCGACGGAATGCGCAGCACGCGGTCGATGTTGTGCTCGTAGCGGAATGCCCGGCCGCCGCTGGTTTCGGCCACCAGGCTGTAGCCCTTGAGGCTGTCGATGGCGGCCTGCACCTGGGCCTCGCTCAGGTCGAGCACCGGGTTGCGGCTGGTCTTCTGGTTGCAGCCGGACACCAGCGAATTGAGCGTCAGCGGATAGCTGTCGGGCACGGTGCGCTGCTTCTCGGCCAGCACGCCGAGCACGCGGGTTTCGACGAGCGAAAGAATGGGAAGGGCCTGGGTCATTGCTCAAGGAATCCTGAATGAAAACGAGGGCGGCAAGGGCCGCTTGTTCACGGCACCGCCACGCCGAGTATCGGTCCCAGCTCCCTGGTGAAGTCGCTGCGCCGCAAGGCACGCGAATGCAGTGCCGACACGGTGCCGTCGAGATAGAGCGCGTCGCGGCAATGCAGCACGTCGCGAAAGTAGAGCGCGAACTCGTAGAAGTTCACCGGCTGCTCGCTGATCACGAAGATCGCCGTGTGGCCCGACACGCCCACGCCGTTGCGGATCTTGCGCGAATCGGAATCCGGGATGAAGGCGGGATGCACCACGCCGCGGCGCAGCAGCAGCGGGCCCGACTGGGTCGCCAGCCGCACGCCCTCTTTCGGCAGCGCCGCATATTCGGACGACTCGACCACGCGCGGCCCCGCATCGGACACCAGGAACACGCCGTTCGGCTTGAGGAAGAAGTTGCCCGCACCGGCCGCCAGGTTGAGCGGCGCCTCCTCGCGTCCCTCCTGCACCAGCAGGCCGACCGGGGAAAAGTCCGCGTGGTACATGCCGGCATTCATGGCGAACACGAGCTGCCGGTTGCGCGCGGCGAGCCAGGCTTCGAGGCGGTCGAAGCGCTTGAACGGGGCGCCGCTGTCATCGTGCAGGAACAGCTCGAGCCGCTCCTTGCGCACGTCGATCTTCACGACGGTGTAGCGCGGCTCGGCGGCGGCCGCGGATGCCAGGCTGGCCGCACCGGCCAGGCACAACGCCAGCAGGAGCAGCAGCTTTCTCATGAAGCCACGGAAAGCCGCCTCTGGCTTCAGCCGTTCTGGATGCGGGCGACCAGCGCCTTGGTGAACGCCGCCGTGCCGGCGCTGCCGCCCAGGTCGCCGGTGCGCACCTTGTCGATGTTGAGCGTGTCGTCGATGGCCTTGCGCAGGCGCGTGGCCAGATCGGGCAGCCTGACGTGCTCGAGCATCAGCGCGGCGGCCAGCAGCAGTGCCGTGGGGTTGGCGATGCCCTTGCCGGCGATGTCGGGCGCCGAGCCGTGCACGGCCTCGAAGATCGCCGCATCGGCGCCGATGTTGGCACCGGGCGCCATGCCCAGGCCGCCCACCAGGCCCGCCACCAGGTCGGACAGGATGTCGCCGAACAGGTTGGTCGTCACCAGCATGTCGAACTGCCACGGATTGAGCACCAGCTTCATCGCGCAGGCGTCGACGATGATGGTGTCGAGCTCGAACTTGCCCTTGTACTTCTCTTCGTAGAGCCTGAGGCCCGTCTCCAGGAACAGGCCGGTCAGCACCTTCATGATGTTGGCCTTGTGCACCAGCGTGACCTTCTTGCGGCCGGCGGCAATGGCGGTCTCGAAGGCGTATTCGAGCAGGCGCAGGCAGCCCTGGCGCGTGTTGATGCCGGTGGCCATGCCCACGGCGTGCGGATCGCCGTCGATGCGCACATAGTGCTCGTGGCCGATGTACAGGCCCTCGAGGTTCTCGCGCACGACCATCAGGTCGATCTTGTCGAAGCGGCCGCCCGGAATGATGGTGCGCGCGGGGCGCAGGTTGGCGTAGAGCTGGAATTCCTCCCGCAGCCGCACGTTCGACGAGCGGTAGCCGCCGCCCGAGGGCGTCTCGAGCGGGCCCTTGAGGGCCAGGCGGGTGCGGCGGATGCTGTCCAGCGTGGCCTGCGGCAGCGGATCGCCCGAGGCCTGGACACCGCCGAGGCCGGCGATCTGGCGGTCCCATTCGAAGGGCGCCTTCAGCGCATCGAGCGCGGCCAGGGTGGCGTCGACGATCTCGGGGCCGATGCCATCGCCGGGAATCAGGGTTGCGGGAATGGGGGTGGTCATCGGAAACTCGCTTTCTGTATATCCATCTTGTATATCTCTTTGCCCTATCAGCAGAGAGGGCGTTCGCAAAACGCGCGGCATGGAGCATACGTCGCGCCGGAGACACCCCGGCGCCTTTCGGGTCACTGGGGGTCCGGCAACTCCTGGTCGAGCAGCGAAGCGCGGGCGATCACGAGGCCGGGACGCAGCAGCGCGCCGGGCGCGATCACCGCGTTGGCACCGATGCGCACGCCGTCGCCCGCCAGCGCGCCGAACTTCTCGCTGCCCGTGGCCTGCAATGCGCCGCCCTCGCCGCCTCGCACGAAGATCTGCTTGGCGGGACGCTCGTTGCGGTGGTTGCAGACGATGCTGCCGGCCTCCAGGTTCACGCCTGCGCCCAGCACCGAATCGCCGACGAAATTGAAGTGCGCAAGGGCCGTGCCCGCGAAGACGAAGGACGACTTGAGCTCCGAGCCCGGGCCGAGGGTGCAGCGCTCGCCCACCCAGTTGCCGCCGCGCAGATAGGCGCCGGCCGCCACGAAGCAGCCGGCGCCAATGATCAACGGCCCCTTCAGCACTGCACCGGCTTCCACGGTGGCGCTGCGGTGGATCGCCACTTCGCCTTCGACGGCAAATTCGCCCGCCGGCAGCGCCACGAGCAGTTCGCGGACGATTTCCGCCGCCCGCGCGGTGATTTCCCAGGGCACCAGCCCACCCCAGCGCGCGAGCGGCGAGGCGGCAAAGCCGGCGATGTAGGCGGTGAGATCGATGGCATTCGGCATGCTGCGATGCTGCCACCTAAAATGCCCGGTTCCCGCAAGTTCGTCGCCCACTCCCCGAAAGCGCCCTCCCCGATGTCCGCCCCGCGCAAGCTCTTCGTCACCACCGCCCTGCCGTATGCCAACGGCAAGTTCCATATCGGCCACATGATGGAATACATCCAGGCCGACATCTGGGTGCGGAACCAGCGAATGAATGGCGCCGACGTCAACTTCGTCTGCGCCGACGACGCGCACGGCGCAGCCATCACCATCGCGGCCGACAAGGCCGGCGTGACGCCGCAGGCCTTCGTGGCCGAGATCGCCGCGGGCCGCAAGCCCTACCTGGACGGCTACTACATCTCGTTCGACAACTGGCACTCGACCGACGCGCCCGAGAACCACCAGCTCGCGCAGGACATCTACCGCGACCTGCGCGCCAACGGCCTGATCGAAACCAAGAGCGTCGAGCAGTTCTACGACCCCGAAAAGGGCATGTTCCTGGCCGACCGCTTCATCAAGGGCGAGTGCCCCAACTGCCACGCCAAGGACCAGTACGGCGACAACTGCGAGGTGTGCGGCGCCGTGTACGCGCCCACCGAGCTGATCAACCCCTACTCGGCGCTGTCGGGCGCCAAGCCCGAGTTGCGCAGCTCCGACCACTTCTTCTTCAAGCTCTCGGACCCGCGCTGCGAGGCCTACCTGAAGGAATGGACCGCGGCACCCGGCCATGTGCAGTCCGAGGTGCAGAACAAGATCCGCGAGTGGCTCTACAAGGACGACGAAGGCAAGGGCGGCCTCGGCGACTGGGACATCAGCCGCGACGCGCCCTACTTCGGCATCGAGATTCCCGATGCGCCGGGCAAGTACTTCTACGTGTGGCTCGATGCGCCCGTGGGCTATCTGGCCTCGCTGAAGAACCTGCTCGACAAGCGCTGCATCGAGCTGGGCGGCGACGGCATCTCGTACACCGAGTACATGGCCGACCCCGACCTGGAGCAGGTGCACTTCATCGGCAAGGACATCATCACCTTCCACACCCTGTTCTGGCCCGCGATGCTGCACTTCAGCGGCCGCAAGGCGCCCGATGCGGTGTACGTGCACGGCCACCTGACGGTCAGCGGCGAGAAGATGAGCAAGAGCCGCGGCACCGGCATCGACCCGCTGCGGTACCTGTCGATCGGTCTGGACCCCGAATGGCTGCGCTACTACATCGCGGCCAAGCTCAACGGCCGCAACGAGGACATCGACTTCAACCCCGAAGACTTTGTCGCGCGCGTCAACAGCGACCTCGTGGGCAAGTACATCAACATCGCGAGCCGCGCGGCGGGCTTCATCGGCAAGCGCTTCGGCGGCAAGCTGGGCGAGGTGTCGGCCGACGGCGACGCACTGCTGTTCGCGCTGCGCGATGCAGCGCCGCAGCTGCATTCGCTCTACGACGGCCGTGACTACGCCCGCGCGCTGCGCGAGGTGATGGCGCTGGCCGACAAGGTGAACGAGTACGTCGACCAGAACAAGCCCTGGGAACTGGCCAAGAAGGAAGGCCAGGAAGCGCGGCTGCACGACGTGTGCACCGTGTGCATCGAGGCCTTCCGCCTGCTCACGCTGTACCTGAAGCCGGTGCTGCCGGCGCTCGCCGCCAATGTCGAGGCCTTCCTCAGGATCGAGCCGCTCGCCTGGGCCGACGCCGCGCAGAGCCTGCCGGCCGGCCACGCCATCGGCGAATACAAGCACCTGATGCAGCGCGCCGACGCCAAGATGGTCGACAAGCTGTTCGACGCGCCAGAGCCCGCACCGGCCGCCGCCGCGGCAGAAGAATCGCTGCCGGGCGGCGAAGCCATCGCGCCCGCCATCACCATCGACGACTTCGCGAAGATCGACCTGCGCATCGCAAAGATCGTCGCCTGCGAGAAGGTCGAGGGCTCGACCAAGCTGCTGCGCCTGACGCTCGACGCGGGCGAGGGCACCGACCCGCAGGGGAGTCCTGTTCTGCGCAACGTGTTCAGCGGCATCGCCTCCGCTTACCAGCCCGAGCAGCTCGTGGGCAAGCTCACGGTGCTGGTCGCCAACCTCGCGCCGCGCAAGATGAAGTTCGGCATCAGCGAAGGCATGGTGCTGGCCGCAAGCCATGGCGACGAAAAAGCCCACCCCGGCATCCACGTGCTCGAGCCCTGGCCGGGCGCGACGCCGGGCATGCGCGTTCGCTGAGAAACAGGCTGCGGCTGGGTAACTACTAGCCGAGTACTAGCCGAGCTTGTTGACCAGCACCAGGTCGGCAAACACCTTGCCGCCCACCGAGATGTGGTCGCGCATCGCCTCCGCGGCGTTGTCGGCATGGCCCTTGAGGATCCACTCCACCACCCGCTCGTGCTCGCGCTGCGAGGCGGCCAGGCGACCGGGCTTCTCGAACATCCGCCCGCGGTAGGCCGCGATGCGCAGGCGCACGGTCTGCGCCTGCTCGACGATGAAGGGGTTGCCGCTCGCGCGGTAGATCACGTCGTGCAGCGCGGCATTGGCAAGCTGGTAGCCCTCCGCGTCGTCCGCCTGCGCCCGGGCGGCCGTGCCTTCGAGCGCGCGTTGCAGTTCGACGCGCAGCGCCGGCCCGATGCGCAGCGCCGCCAGCCGCGCCAGCACCCCTTCGAGTTCGCCGAGCGCTTCCATCATGGCGACGAGTTCGTTCGCGCGCAGCTGGCGCACGTAGATGCCGGTGCGCGGAACGATGTCGACCAGCCCGCGCGCGCTCAGCAGCAGCAGGGCCTCGCGCACCGGCGTGCGCGAGATGTTGAAGCTCGCGGCCAGCGCCTTTTCGTCGATCGGCATGCCGGGCGACAGCGTGCCGTCCAGGATGTCTTTTTCAAGCCGGCCGCGGATCTGGTCCTGCAGGCTGCTGGCGTCGAGGGTTTTCGCGGGTTGCATGGGTGCGTGGATATTAGCTAACCTTGTAGATATATCAATTGATCTATTTGGTACATCAATGCTTCCCACCCTCCAGATCGACGGCCACGTCGCCTATCTCACGCTGCGCCGTCCGCAGGCCGCCAACAAGCTGACGCCGGAAGACCTGCCGGCCATCGTCGGCCACCTGGAGACGGTGAACGGCTCGCCCGGCGTGCTGGTGCTGGTGGTCCGCTCGGAGGGCAAGTATTTTTGCAGTGGCTACGATATATCAGAGGTCGCCACCAGCAGCCAGACCGAGGGCCGCAGTTTCGGCGAGATGGTCGATGCGCTGGAAAACTGCCGCGCCGTCACGATTGCGGCGGTGCATGGCGGCGTGTTCGGCGGCGCCACCGACCTGGTGCTGGCCTGCGACTTCCGCGTAGGCGTGCGCGCTGCCGAAATGTTCATGCCCGCGGCCCGGCTCGGCCTGCACTACTACCAGAGCGGCATGGAGCGCTATGTCTCCCGCCTCGGGCTGGACACGGCCAAGCGGCTCTTCCTCACGGCCGAGAAGCTCGACGGCAGCGCGATGCGCGACTGCGGATTCCTCACCCATCTGGTGGACGACGCGGCGGCGCTCGACGCCGAAGTGCTGCGCCTTCGCACCACGCTCGCCGGCATGGCGCCGCTCGCGCTGCTGGGCATGAAGAAGCACCTGAACCAGATCGCGCGCGGCACGGCCGATGCCGCGTCGATCCAGCACGAGGTGCAGCGCACCGTCGCATCCGAAGACCTGGCCGAAGGCGGCCGCGCCTGGCGCGAGAAGCGCCCGCCGGTCTTCAAGGGCCGCTGAGCGCGGCCTTCCCCGGCGCCCCGACAAGACACAGGAGACAAGGCATGAAGAAAGAAATCCGGGCCGTTTCGCTCGCGGCCGTGGCATGGCTCGCCTCGGCCGGCGCGATCGCGGACAGCTACCCCTCGCGCCCGATCACGCTGGTGGTGGGCTTCCCCGCGGGCGGCGGCGCCGACACGGTGGCGCGCATCGTGAGCGACAAGCTGGCCAAGATCCTCGGGCAGCCGATCGTCATCGACAACAAGCCCGGCGCGGGCACCACCATCGCGTCGGACCAGGTCGCGCGCGCGGCGCCCGACGGCTACACGCTGCTGCTGGGCAGCGGCAACCTCTACGGCAGCGACAAGCTGCTCTACAAGGCCGTGAAGTACGACGGCGCCAGGAGCTTCGTGCCGATCTCGCGCTGGAGCTCCGCGCCGATGCTGCTCGCGGTCAACAAGGACGTGAGCGCGCAGAACGTGCAGGCGCTCATCGCCCAGGCGCGGCAGAGCCCGGGCAAGCTGGCCTATTCGTCGTCGGGCACCGGGGTGGTGACGCACCTGGCGGGCCTGTCGTTCGAGAAGGCCGCGGGCGTGACCATGCTGCACGTGCCGTACAAGGGCGGCGCGCCGTCGATCCAGGCCGTGGCCGCCGGCGACGTGCAGCTCACCTTCGGCACACCGCCCTCGGTGCTGCCGATGGCGCAGGGCCAGAAGCTGCGCGTGCTGGCTGTCACCTCGGGCCAGCGCTCGCCGCTCTTTCCCGACGTGCCGAGCGTCGCCGAGGCCGGCGTGAAGGGCTATGACTTCACCTTCTGGTTTGGCCTGTTCGCACCGGCCGGCCTGCCGCCCGAGTTGGCGCAGAAGCTGTTCGACGCCAGCGTGGCGGCGCTCAACGATCCCGAGGTGAAGGCGCGGCTCGAAAAATCGGGCAACGAGGCGGCGCCCTCGAAGTCGCTGGCCGAATTCCGCAGCTGGGCGCAGGCCGAAGGCACGAAATCGAAGGAACTCACCGAGCGCTCCGGCGCGACCGTCGAATGACGCCGGCCGCATTGCAAGGCTCGCCAGGGGGCCCGCTGCAGGGCCTCACCGTCATCGACCTGACGCGCGTGCTCGCGGGGCCCTACTGCACGCTGCTGCTCGCCGACCTGGGCGCGCGCGTGATCAAGGTGGAGCAGCCGGGCCTGGGCGACGACGCGCGGCAGATCGGGCCCTTCGTCGACGGCGACTCGGCCTACTTCATGTCGGTCAACCGCAACAAGGAGTCGATCGCGCTGGACCTGAAGGCACCGGCCGACCGCGCCGTCTTCGAACAGCTGCTGGCCACGGCCGACGTGCTGGTCGAGAACTTCCGGCCCGGCACGATGGAGAAGCTCGGCTACGGCTGGCCGCAGCTCCATGCGCGCTTTCCGCGGCTGGTGTTCACCTCGGTCTCGGGCTTCGGCCAGACCGGCCCCTACAGCCGGCGGCCCGCCTACGACATGGTGGTGCAGGCGATGGGCGGCATCATGAGCCTGACCGGCCACCCGGGCGCGCCGCCCACGCGCGTGGGCGTGTCGATCGGCGACCTGGGCGCCGGCCTGTACGCGGCCGTCGGCACGCAGGCCGCGCTGCTGCAGCGCGGACGCACCGGCCTGGGCGACCGCGTGGACGTGGCGATGCTCGACTGCCAGGTCGCGCTGCTGGAGAACGCGATCTCGCGCATGGAGGCCGACGGGCGCGCGCCCGGGCCGATCGGTTCGCGGCATCCGTCGATCACGCCGTTCGACGTGTTCCGCGCGGCCGACGGCTGGTTCGTGATCGCCGCGGGCAACGATGCGCTGTTCCAGCGCCTGTGCGCGGCACTCGAGCTGCCGGCGCTGCCCGAGGATGCGCGCTTTGCCGCCAACCCCGAGCGCTGCCGGCACCACGAGGCGCTGAAGCAGCTGCTCGAAGAGCGCCTGGCCACTGCGCCCTGCGCGCACTGGCAGGCGCTGCTGATGCAGCACAACATTCCCACCGGCGAGTACAACGACGTGGCCGCGGTGGTGAACGATCCGCAGGTGCAGGCGCGCGAGATGCTGGTGCAGGTCCGCACGCAGGGCGGCCGGCCGCTCACGGTGGCGGGCAACCCGGTGCACGTGGGCGGGCACCGCACGCAGGTGGCAAGGCAGCCGCCGCGGCTGGACCAGGACCGCGAGGCCATCCTGGCGGGGCTGGCGCGGCAATGAGCGCGCGGTGCAAAATCCGCGCATGCAAAGCCCCCGCCCCCGCTTCCGCCCCTTCGTTCTCGCGGCGCTCGGCCTCGCCGGCGCCCTGCTGCTGGGCGGCTGCGCCGTGGTCACCGTGGCCAGCACCGCCGTGAGCGTGGGCGCCGGCGCGGTCGGGCTCGCGGCCGATGCCGCCATCGGCACCGCGCGCATCACCGGCAAGGCCGTGGGCGCGGCCGCCGACGCGGTGATTCCCGACAGCGACTGAGCCGGCGGCGCCCCGGCGCTGCCCGCAAGCCTTCCTGCGCACGCGGCGCGCGGGTCACAATGGCGCCACATGCAGTCACCGCTGAACATCACCCGCTTCCGCCCGCGCCTGCTGGACGCGATGGCGAGCTACAGCCGGGAGCGCTTCTTCAAGGACCTGGGGGCCGGCGCCACGGTGGGCATCGTGGCGCTGCCGCTGGCCATGGCCTTTGCCATCGCCTCCGGGCTCAAGCCCGAGGCCGGCATCTGGACGGCGATCATCGCGGGCTTCCTGATCTCGCTGCTGGGCGGCTCGGCGGTGCAGATCGGCGGGCCGGCCGGCGCGTTCATCGTGATCGTCTACGGCATCGTCGAACGCTATGGCGTGGCCAACCTGCTGATTTCCACCGCCTGTGCCGGCGTGCTGCTGTTCACTGCGGGGCTGTTCGGGCTCGGGCGGCTGGTGCGCTTCGTGCCGCTGTCGATCGTGGTCGGATTCACCAACGGCATCGCGGTGCTCATCCTGCTGTCGCAGCTCAAGGACCTGCTCGGGCTCACGGTCGCCAAGATGCCGGCGGACGTGTTCTCGCAGCTGCATGCCATGGCGCTGCAGATCGGCACCTTCAATCCCTATGCCTTCGCGCTCGGGCTGGCCTGCCTGGCCGGCCTTGCGATCTGGCCGCTGCTGCTGCAGGGCGAATCGAAGGTGGGCCATGCGGTGCAGCGCCTGGCGGGGCGCATGGCGCGCACGCGCGCGGTGCAGGTGGGCTCGCGCATGCCGGGGCCGATCGTCGCGCTGGTCACGCTCACGCTGGTGTCGTGGGGCTTCAGCCTGCCGGTGGAAACCATCGGCACGCGCTTCGGCGGCATTCCCGAAGGCCTGCCGGCTTTTGCGCTGCCCGACTTTTCATGGGAAACGGTCAAGCAGCTGGTCACGCCAACGCTGACCATCGCGATCCTGGGCGCCATCGAGTCGCTGCTGTGCGCGCGCGTGTCCGACCAGCTCAGCGGCCAGCCGCGCCACGATCCGAACCAGGAGCTGATGGCCCAGGGCATCGCCAACGTGGTGGCGCCCTTCTTCGGCGGCATGCCGGCCACCGGCACCATCGCGCGCACCGTGACCAACATCCGCTCGGGCGCCAGCTCGCCGATCGCGGGCATCGTGCATGCGGTCACGCTGATGGTGGTGGTGCTGCTGGCCGCGCCGCTCGCGCGCCACGTGCCGCTCGCGGTGCTGGCGGGCATCCTGGTCTTCGTGGGCCTGAACATGGGCGAATGGCGCGAGTTCACGCCGGGGCAGCTGCGCCACTTCAGCCGCCATTACCGGCTGCTGATGCTCGGCACCTTCTTTCTCACGGTGGTGTTCGACCTGACGGTGGCGGTGCAGGCGGGCCTTGTGCTGGCCTGCGCGCTCTTCATCCGGCGCATGAGCGAGCTGTTCAGCGTCGAGCTGGTCACGATGCAGCCGCCGGTGCTCACCTACCGGCTCTACGGCGCGCTGTTCTTCGGGGCGGCGGCCAAGCTGGACGAGGCCGTCAACGCGGCCGAAAGCGCACCGCGCGGCATGACGGTGGTGCTCGACGCCACGCACCTCATCTACCTGGACGCCACGGGCGTCGACGCGCTGCGGCAATTGCACCGCGCGGTGCTGGCGCGCGGCGGGCTGCTGCGGGTGGAATCGCTGCAGCCGCAGCCGCTCGAGGTGATCGTGCGCTCGGGGTTTGCCGACGAGCTGACGAGCGGCCAGCCGCACGGCACCGAAGGCTAGTTGGCCTCGGTGCTCCGGTCGGGCGACGAGCCGCTGCGCACCACGCGCTGGTCGTCGTTGAGGGTTGCGGTGAACACCATGGGCGAATTCGGCGGCTGGACCCAGCGCCACTCCCACTCGGTTTCGCGCTTGAGTGCATAGGGCGTGATCTTCGCGGGCTTGCCGAGCATCTTGCGCAGGTCTTCCATCATCATGCCCGGCTGCACCCTGGCGAAGTTCTCGGGCGTCAGCACCTGGCGCAGCGCGCTCATCCTGCCGTCGGCGCCGATGGTGATCATGTAGTTCTTCTGGCCCTGCGGCTGGCGGTTGTACTCGAACACGCGGCCGTTCGGCGCATCCCAGATGTTCTCGGGCTGGCCGAACCTGGCGCGCACGTCGGCTTCGGTGGAGACGCCTTCTTCCAGTTCGCTGATGCGCTGGTTGTCGCAGCCCGCAAGCCCGATCACACCCGCCAGCAGTGCCGCCGCCATGCCGATCCGCCACTGTTTTCGCTGCTTCATTCCATCCCCGGTAAAATTCGCGCCACAAAGGTCCAGTCTATGTCCATCTTCCGCCGCCCCCACTACACCTCCGAGATCACCAACTTCATCGAGGAGATGAAAGCCAAGAAGCCGACGCTGGAAGCCGAACAGCGCGCCGGCCGCGCCCTGCTCTGGGACAAGCACCTCGACCGCAGCCTGCTCGAGGAGTACAGCGAAGCCCGCGTGCCGCAGCAGCCGTACGTCTACCAGACCCAAGCCAAGTAATGGTGCCCAGCCGGCATCCATCGTTTGCCGCCGTCGTGCGCAGCTATTGAAATGATAGCAAGCACCCGATGAAGGACAACGAGGACAGCGACACGCTCGTGGCCAGCATGCCCGAAGTGGTCGACCAGGTCGCGCTCGCGAGGCTCTATGGCGAGCCACTGTTCGCGATGCCGAAGGACCTGTACATCCCGCCGGAGGCATTGCAGGTCTTCCTCGAGGCCTTCGAGGGCCCGCTCGATCTGCTGCTCTACCTGATCAGGAAGCAGAACTTCAACATCCTCGACATCCCGATGGCGGGGCTCACGCGGCAGTACCTGAGCTACGTCGACGAGATCCGCCAGACCAACCTGGAGCTCGCGGCCGAGTATTTGCTGATGGCCGCGATGCTGATCGAGATCAAGTCGCGCATGCTGCTGCCGCCCAAGAAGGTGGCCGACGGCGAAGAGGCCGAAGACCCGCGCGCCGAGCTCGTGCGCCGCCTGCTCGAGTACGAGCAGACCAAGCTGCAGGCCGCCGCCATCAGCGCGCTGCCGACCTACGGACGCGACTTCTGGAAGGGGCAGGTCTACATCGAGCAGTCGCTCAAGCCGCGCTTTCCGGATGTGAACGTGATCGAGCTGCGCGACGCCTGGGCCGACATCATGAAGCGCGCCAAGCTCGTGCAGCACCACAAGATCTCGCGCGAGGAGCTCAACGTGCGCGAGCACATGAGCATCGTGCTGCGCCACCTGCAGGGGCAGCGCTTCGTCGAATTCGAGAAGCTGTTCGACGTGTCGCGCGGCGCGCCGGTGCTGATCGTCACCTTCATCGCGATGCTCGAGCTCGCGAAGGAAACGCTGATCGACATCACGCAGGCCGAGGCCTTCGCGCCGATCTACGTGCGGCTGGCCTACTCGCCCGCCTGAGCCTCTTTCCTACTTCCGAGAAATCCGCCGTGCACGACTTCGACGTCCTCATCGTCGGCAGCGGCCTTGCAGGCCTCTCCGCCGCGCTGCATCTGGCGCCCACGCACCGCGTGGCCGTGCTGACCAAGCGCGCGCTCAACGACGGCTCCAGCGCCTGGGCGCAGGGCGGCATCGCTGCGGTGCTGGCCGCGGGCGACAGCTTCGACGCCCATGTGGAAGACACGCTGGTGGCCGGCGCCGGCCTCTGCGACCCCGAGGCCACGCGCCTGGTCGTCGAGGGCGCGCCTGAGGCCATCGCCTGGCTGCGCGAGCTCGGCGTGCCGTTCTCGGAGGAAGGCGGCGGCCTGCACCTGACGCGCGAAGGCGGCCACAGCCAGCGCCGCATCGTGCACGTGACCGACGCCACCGGCGCGGCCGTGCAGCGCACGCTGATCGAGCAGGTGCGCCGCACGCCCAACATCTCGCTCTTCGAGCACCACACGCTGGTCGACCTCGTCACCGGCACCGGGCTCGGCCTGAAGGATCCCGCCTGCGCGGGCCTCTATGCGCTCGACGACCAAACCGATGAAGTGCTGGCCTTCCGCGCGCCGCACACCATCCTGGCCACGGGCGGCGCGGGCAAGGTGTACCTCTACACCACCAACCCCGACACCGCCACCGGCGACGGCATTGCCGCGGCCTGGCGCGCGGGCTGCCGGGTATCGAACATGGAATTCATCCAGTTCCACCCGACCTGCCTCTACCACCCGCACGCCAAGTCATTCCTGATCAGCGAGGCGGTGCGCGGCGAAGGCGGGCTGCTCAAGCTGCCCGACGGAACGCGCTTCATGCCAAAGCACGACGAGCGCGCCGAACTCGCGCCGCGCGACGTGGTGGCGCGCGCCATCGACTTCGAGATGAAGAAGCACGGGCTGGACTGCGTGCACCTGGACATCTCGCACCAGCCGCCGGCATTTCTTAAAGAACATTTCCCCAACATCCTCGCGCGCTGCGCCGAGCTGGGCATCGACATCACGCGCGAGCCCATCCCCGTGGTGCCGGCCGCGCACTACACCTGCGGCGGCGTGCTGAGCGACCTGGCCGGGCGCACCGACCTGCCCGGCCTCTACGCCATCGGCGAGACTGCCTGCACCGGGCTGCACGGCGCCAACCGCCTTGCGAGCAATTCGCTGGTCGAGTGCATGGTGTTCGCACGCGCCGCGGCCGCCGCCATTGCCGCGGCACCGGCGCGCGAGCGCATCGAACTGCCGGCCTGGGACGAAAGCCGCGTGACCGATGCCGACGAGGCCGTGGTCATCTCGCACAACTGGGACGAGCTGCGCCGCTTCATGTGGGACTACGTCGGCATCGTGCGCACCAACAAGCGCCTGGAGCGCGCGAGCCACCGCATCGCGCTGCTGCAGGCCGAGATCCAGGAGTTCTACGCGAACTTCCACGTCACGCGCGACCTGCTCGAACTGCGCAACCTGGTGCAGGTGGCCGAGCTGATCGTGCGCTGCGCCCAGGCCCGCCACGAAAGCCGCGGGCTGCATTTCAGCCGCGACTATCCCTCGCTCGCCGAGCCGACCGCACCGACCGTGCTGGTGCCCTCGGCGGACTGAAAACCACCCGCTTTTCACGTTTTCTTCACTCAAGGATGCCCGGCCACCGACGCCCGCAGGGAGAAACCCAACCATGTCGAACACCACCACCCCACCGCCGGAAACCACGCCAGCCTCGCCCTACGGCACGCTGCCGCCGGCCTCGCTGCCCGCCTCGCGCAAGCCCCTGAGCCTGCCGCGCCTGGCCGACATGCATGCGCGCGGCGAGAAGATCTCGATGCTCACGGCCTACGACGCCACCTTTGCGGCCATGGCCGACGCGGCCGGCATCGATTGCCTGCTGGTCGGCGACTCGCTCGGCATGGTCTGCCAAGGCCTGAACAGCACCGTGGGCGTGAGCCTGGACGCCATGCGCTACCACACCGACAGCGTCTCGCGCGGCCTGCGCCGTGTGCAGGGCACGGCCTGGCTGATTGCCGACCTGCCCTTCGGCAGCTACCAGGAATCGCGCGAGCAGGCCTTGCGCAGCGCCACGGTGCTGATGCAGGCCGGCGCCCACATGGTCAAGCTCGAAGGCGGCGGCTGGACCACCGAGACGGTGCGCTTCCTGGTGGAGCGCGGCATTCCGGTGTGCGCGCACCTGGGCCTGACGCCGCAGACCGTGCATGCGCTGGGCGGCTACCGCGTGCAGGGCAAGGGCGACGCCGGCGCGCTGCTCAAGCAGCAGGCGCATGCGCTGCAGGACGCGGGCGCGACCATGCTGGTGCTCGAGATGGTGCCGGCCGCGCTGGCCGCCGAGCTCACCGCCGAACTCAAGCACTGCGCCACCATCGGCATCGGCGCCGGCAAGGGCACCGCCGGCCAGGTGCTCGTGTTGCACGACATGCTGGGCATCAACCTTGGAAAGATGCCGAAGTTCGTGCGCAACTTCATGGCCGATGCGCCGGGCGTGCTGCCCGCCCTCGAGGCCTACGTGCAGGCCGTCAAGGACGGCAGCTTCCCCGACGACCAACTCCACGCCTGGTAAGGAAGGAACCGAGACATGTACATCGCACGCACCATCGACGAGCTGCGCAGCCACCTGGCCGCCTTCGAGCGCCCCGCCTTCGTCCCCACCATGGGCAACCTGCACGAGGGCCACCTCGCGCTCGTGAAGCAGGCCAAGCCGCTGGGCGACGTCACCGTGGCCAGCATCTTCGTGAACCGCCTGCAGTTCCTGCCGCACGAGGATTTCGACACCTACCCGCGCACCTGGGACAGCGACTGCGAGAAGCTGCGCGCGGCCGGCTGCGGCGTGCTCTTTGCGCCCGACGAAAAGGCGCTCTACCCCGAGCCGCAGACCTGCAAGGTGCACCCGGACCCGGCACTCGCCGACATCCTCGAAGGCCATTTCCGCCCGGGCTTCTTCGTCGGCGTGTGCACGGTGGTGATGAAACTCTTCCAGTGCGTGCAGCCGCGCGTGGCGGTGTTCGGCAAGAAGGACTACCAGCAGCTCATGATGATCCGCCACATGGTGCGGCAGTTCGCGCTGCCGATCGAGATCGTGGGCAGCGAGACCTTCCGCGCGGAGGACGGGCTCGCGCTGTCCTCGCGCAACGGCTACCTGAGCGAGGCCGAGCGCGTGGAGGCCGTGCAGCTCTCGAAGGCGCTGAAGGCCATGGCCCAGGCGGTGCAAGCCGGCGAGCGCGATTTGGCCGCGATCGAAGCGCGGGCAATGCAGGCGCTGGCGCAGCGCGGCTGGCAACCGGACTATCTTGTGCTGCGGCGCCGCTCCGACCTGCAGGCGCCCAGTTCCGCCAATCTGGCTGGCGAGCCGCTCGTGGCACTGGCCGCGGCGCGGCTGGGCGGCACGCGGCTGATCGACAACCTCGAAATCGACGCGATGCCCTCATGACCTACAGCGTCAAGGAAATCTTCTACACCCTGCAAGGCGAAGGCGGCCAGGCCGGCATGCCGGCCGTGTTCTGCCGCTTCGCGGGCTGCAACCTCTGGACCGGCCGCGAGGAAGACCGCGCCACGGCCGTCTGCCGTTTCTGCGACACCGATTTCGTCGGCACCGACGGCACGCTGGGCGGCAAGTTCAAGAATGCCGAGCTGCTGGCCGACACCATCGCCGCGCAATGGCCGGCCGAAGACGCCGAGCACCGGCTGGTGGTGCTGACCGGCGGCGAGCCGCTGCTGCAGGTGGACGCCGCGCTGGTCGATGCGCTGCATGCGCGGCGCTTTCGCATCGCGGTGGAAAGCAACGGCACGGTCGCTGCGCCCGAGGGCATCGACTGGCTCTGCATCAGCCCCAAGGCCGGCGCGCCGTGGGTGCAGCAGCGCGGGCAGGAGCTCAAGCTGGTGTGGCCTCAGACCGAATTCGATCTCGACACGATGGCGCGCACCGGCGAGTTCACGCACCGCTTCCTGCAGCCGATGGACGGGCCCGACCGCATAGCCAACACCGAGCTGTGCATTGCCGAATGCATGCGCCATCCGGCGTGGCGCCTCAGCGTGCAGACCCACAAGATCACCGGCATCCGCTGAGCGCGGACATTTTTCAGATGCGATTCACCATCAGCCAACGCTTTTTCTTCGACGCCGCGCACACGCTCAAGCGCGAGATCGAAGCCGAAGGCAGCCGCCGTATCCACGGCCACACCTACCACGCCGAAGTCTGGCTCGCGGGCCAGCGCGATCCCGTCACAGGCATGGTCGTCGACCTGGGAGTGCTGCGCCGCCGGCTCGGCGACGTGCGCGAGCAGCTCGACCACCACCTGCTCGACGACGTGGCGGGGCTGCATCCGCCGACGCTCGAGAACCTGTGCCTGTTCATTGCAGATGCGCTGCCGGAATTCAGGCCCTCGCTCGCGCGCGTGCGCGTGTGGCGCGAGGCGCTGGGGGACAGTTGTACGCTGGAGTTCTGAGTCTCGCTCCCTCTCCCCTCGGGGAGAGGGTTGGGGTGAGGGTGAGCGGCAGCGAAGGCCGCGCGATGTTGTGAGGCCCAGGCCCTCACCCTAACCCTCTCCCGGAGGGAGAGGGAACAAAACCTCAGGCCGCGCCGATGCCCGCCACCAGGCTCCCCGGCGCCTGCCCCTTCTTCAGCCCCGCCGTGAACGCCAGCATCCGGTCGATCGGCACGCGCGCGCGCAGCCCCAGCGCCGGGTCGACGTGGATTTCGCCCGCGCCCGTTTCCAGCGCATTCGCCAGTTCCACGAGCCCATTCATCGCCATCCACGGGCAATGCGCGCAGCTCTTGCAGGTGGCGCCGTTGCCGGCCGTGGGGGCCTCGATGAAGGTCTTGCCGGGGTTCAGCGTGCGCAGCTTGTGCAGCATGCCGGTGTCGGTGGCAACGATGAATTCGCTCGCGTCCATGCGCTGCGCCGCGTTCAGGATGGCCGAGGTGGAGCCCACCGCGTCGGCCAGCGCGATCACGTCGGCCGGCGATTCGGGATGCACCAGCACCTTCGCGGCTGGGTGCGCCTTCTTGAGCAGCTCGAGCTCGAGCGACTTGAACTCGTCGTGCACGATGCAGGCGCCGTTCCAGCTCACCATGTCGGCACCGGTCTGGCGCTGGATGTAGTCGCCCAGGTGGCGGTCGGGGCCCCAGAGGATCTTGCGGCCCTGCGCATGGAGTGCGCTCACCACGTCGAGCGCGCAGCTCGAAGTGACGAGCCAGTCGGCGCGCGCCTTCACGGCCGCGCTGGTGTTGGCGTAGACCACCACGGTGCGGTCGGGGTGCCCGTCGCAGAAGGCGCTGAACTCGTCGACCGGGCAGCCCAGGTCGAGCGAGCAGTTGGCGTCCAGGTCGGGCATGAGCACGCGCTTCTCGGGCGAGAGGATCTTGGCGGTCTCGCCCATGAAGCGCACGCCCGACACCACCAGCGTCTGCGCCGCATGGTCGCGGCCGAAGCGCGCCATCTCGAGCGAATCGCTCACGATGCCGCCGGTTTCCTCGGCCAGGTCCTGCAGGTCGGGATGCACGTAGAAGTGCGACACCATCACGGCATTGCGCTCGCGCAGCAGGCGGCGGATGCGCTCCTTGAGTGCGATGCGCTCATCTTGCGAGGGCTCGGGCGGCACGCGGGCCCAGGCGTGGCGCGTGTCGCAGGCCGCGCCGGCGCCTGCCGCGGGTTGTTCGTAGTCGACGTCGATGACGAAAGAAGGGGCAGCCATGGACGCGCTCAGCCTTCCTGGAAACGCATCGAAAAGTCGGTGGCCTTCACGTCCTTGGTGAGCGCACCGACGGAGATGCGGTCCACGCCGGTGTCGGCCAGCGTGCGCAGGCCCTCGAGCGTCACGCCACCCGAAATTTCGAGCACGGCCTTGCGGTCCTCGCCGGCTTCGGCGTTGATGCGGACGGCCTCGCGCAGGGTCGGCAGGTCCATGTTGTCGAGCAGCACCATGCGCGCGCCCGCCTCGAGTGCCTCGCGCAGCTGCGCCAGGGTTTCGACCTCGACCTCGACGAAGGCCGCGCGCTGCGCCGCCGGCGCCACCGCACGCAGCGCCGCGGCCACGCCGCCGGCCGCGGCAATGTGGTTTTCCTTGATGAGCACCGCGTCGTAAAGGCCGATGCGGTGGTTCACGCCGCCGCCCGTGCGCACCGCGTACTTCTGAGCAAGGCGCAGGCCCGGCAGCGTCTTGCGGGTGTCGACGATGCTCGCGCGCGTGCCGCGCACGGCGTCGGCATAAAGCGCCGTCTTGGTGGCGACCGCGCTCAGCAGCTGAAGGAAGTTGAGCGCGGTGCGCTCGGCCGTCAGCAGTGCGCGCGCCGTGCCCTCGATCTCCAGCACGGTCTGGTCGGCCGCGCAGCGCTCGCCCTCGCCGCACAGCCAGCGGATGCGGGCCTGCGGATCGAGCTGCCGCACGGTGGCTTCGACCCAGGGCGCGCCGCAGAGCACGGCCGCCTCGCGCGCCAGCACGCGGGCATGGGCGCGGCGGCCGGGGTCGACCAGCGAGGCGGTCAGGTCGCCGTCCGCCACGTCTTCCTGCAGGGCGCGGGCGGCATCGGCCTGGGCCAGCGCGGCCACGGCCGGCGCCGAAAAATCAAAGCGAGGGCTCATGGCTGTCTTGTCTCTTCAGTCTTGTGTGTAGTTCATGGTCATGGCATGCGGCCCGGACGCCTCTAGGGCCGCACCGACTCGGGCACCGGATCGCGGCCGGTCAGCGAGGCCACCGCCTCCTGCGGGCTCAGCCGGCCGTCGAGCAGCGCGACCACGCCTTCCGCAATGGGCATTTCCACGCCCAGGCCGCGCGCACGCTGCACCACGGTGCGTGCGCAATAGACGCCTTCGGCGACATGGCCCAGCGAAGCGACGGCCTGCGCCAGCGTTTGGCCCTGGGCCAGCAGCAGGCCCACCTTGCGGTTGCGAGAAAGGTCGCCGGTGGCCGTGAGCACCAGGTCGCCCAGGCCGGAAAGGCCCATGAAGGTTTCGGCGCGCGCGCCGAGCGCCAGCCCGAAGCGCGTCATTTCGGCCAGGCCCCGCGTGATGAGCGCCGCGCGCGCATTGAGCCCCAGCGCCAGGCCGTCGCAGAGGCCGGTGGCAATGGCCAGCACGTTCTTGACGGCACCGCCGACCTCCACGCCCACGATGTCGTCATTGGCATAGACGCGCAGGGCCGGGCCGTGGAAGGCCTGGACCAGCGCGTCGCGCACCGCGGCATGGGGGCTTGCGGCCACCAGCGCCGTCGGGCGGCCCTCGGCGACTTCCTGCGCAAAGCTCGGGCCGCTGAGCACGCCGGCCATCAGTTCAGGCGCGACCTGCCCCCAGATTTCGTGGGCCAGCAGGCCGTAGGAGGCGGGAGACGAAGCATCGAGCGCGGGTTCGACGCCCTTGCACAGCCACGCGACCGGCGCGGTCGTGCCGCGCAAGGCGATGAGCTGCTGGCGCAGCGCGGCCATGGGCGTGGCCACCACGACGAGTTCGGCGCCCGCCCGGGCCTGGTGCAGGTCGCCGGCGCGCACCGTGAGTGCGGGCGGCAGTGCCAGGCCGGGCAGGTAGCGGACGTTTTCGCGCGCCTTGGCAATGGCCTCGGCCTGGGCCGCATCGCGCGCCCAGAGCGTGACCTCGTGGCGGCCCGCCGCATTGACAGCCAGCGCCGTGCCCCAGGCACCGGCGCCATGAACGCAGATCTTCATCGGCGTTGCGGCGCTGTGCCGGCTTTACTGCGTGACGATCGGCGAGGGCTGGCCGGCGGCCTGCGCCTGCTGCTGCTCGTACATCGCCTGGAAGTTGATTTCCGCCAGGTGCACGGGCGGGAAGCCGCCGCGCTGGATCACGTCGGCCACGTTGCCGCGCAGGTAGGGATAGACGATCTGCGGGCAGGCGATGCCCAGGATCGGGCCCATCTGGTCTTCGGGCAGGTTGCGGATCTCGAAGATGCCGGCCTGCTTGGCTTCGACCAGGAACACGGTCTTGTCCTGGATCTTGGTCTGCACGGTGGCCGACACGGTGATCTCGAAGATGCCTTCGGCCACCGGCTGGGCGTCCACGCCAAGCTGGATGTCGACCGTGGGCTGCTCCTGCTCGAGCAGGATGGCGGGCGAATTGGGCTGTTCGAGCGACAGGTCCTTGAGGTAGACGCGCTGGATCTGGAAAACGGGATCTTGGGCTTGCTGGTCGGCCATGGCTGAACTTTCGAGGATCAAAACAATGCCCGCCGGGGAGAGCTTCCCGCAGCGGGCTGCAGATGAATGAGCAGGCGATTATCGCCCCGCGGCCGGACCACTTCCGTGACGCCCGGCTGCTTTGTGTGTCAGGCGCCTTGGAGCAGGGGCACCAGGCCGCCGCGGCCGTCCAGCGCCACCAGGTCGTCGCAGCCGCCCACGTGGGTGTCGCCGATGAAGATCTGCGGCACCGTGCGGCGCTGGGTGATCTCCATCATGGTGCTGCGGGCCGCGGGATCGCTGTCGATGCGAATTTCTTCGATCTCCTCGACACCCTTGGACTTGAGGATCTGCTTGGCGCGAACGCAGTACGGGCAGAAGGCGGTGGTGTACATCTTGACGGCTTGCATACGCTTTACCTTGGGGAAGCCTCAGGCTTTTTCAACGGGCAGGTTAGCCTCTTTCCAGGCCTTGAGGCCGCCGGAAACCGCTTGGGCCTGCTCGTAGCCCAGTTTCTTGGCCATGGCCACGGCGCGCTGGGCGCGGGCGCCGGTGGCGCACACCAGCAGCAGCGGCACCCCCTTGTTCTTGACCGCGCCGGTCAGTTTTTCCTCGAGCTGGTTCAGGGGCACGTTCTTGGCGCCGATCATGTGGCCGGTGGCGAACTCCTCGGGTTCGCGTACGTCGACCAGCACCGCGCGTTCGCGGTTGATGAGGTGCACCGCGCCCTGGGCCGTGAGCGTGCCGCCGCCGGCACCGCGCACGAGCGGCCAGGCCAGCATGCCACCCGAGCTGAGTGCGATCAGGATCAGCATCCAGTTCGCGGTGACGAATTCGATCAATTTCACGGGGGTTCCTTGGATGGCAAACCCGGGATTTTAGAATGCTGGTTTTCCCAAGCGCTGCCAAAGGCTTCCCACATGCACAAACTGGTACTGATCCGCCACGGCGAATCGACCTGGAATCTCGAAAACCGCTTCACCGGCTGGACCGATGTCGACCTGACCGAAACCGGCATCGAGCAGGCCAAGCAGGCCGGCCGGCTGCTCAAGGCCGAGGGCTACGACTTCGACGTCGCCTACACCAGCGTGCTCAAGCGCGCCACCCGCACGCTCTGGCACACGCTGGACGAACTCGACCGCACCTGGCTGCCCGTGGTGCATTCGTGGCGCCTGAACGAGCGCCACTACGGCGCCCTGCAGGGCCTCAACAAGGCCGAAACCGCCAAGAAGTACGGCGACGAGCAGGTGCTGGTCTGGCGCCGCAGCTATGGCACCCCGCCGCCGCCGCTGGAAGCCGACGACCCGCGCAGCGAGCGCTCCGACGTGCGCTACGCCAAGCTTTCGCCCGAGCAGGTCCCGCTGACCGAATGCCTGAAGGACACGGTGGCACGCGTGCTGCCGTTCTGGAACGAATCGATGGCGCCGGCCATCCGCACCGGGCGCCGCCTGGTGGTGGCGGCGCACGGCAACTCGATCCGCGCGCTGGTCAAGTACCTCGACGGCATCTCCGACGACGCCATCGTCGGCCTGAACATCCCGAACGGCATTCCGCTGGTCTACGAGCTCGACGACGAGCTCAAGCCGCTGCGGCACTACTACCTCGGCGACGCCGCGGCCGCCGAAAAGGCCGCCGCAGCGGTGGCCTCGCAGGGCAAGGGCTGAAAAAAGAAAGCCCCTCGGCGGCGCTCCCCCGTGGAACCCCGGCAGGCAATTTGCTTCC
Source organism: Variovorax paradoxus NBRC 15149 (assembly GCF_001591365.1). Taxonomy (GTDB): domain Bacteria; phylum Pseudomonadota; class Gammaproteobacteria; order Burkholderiales; family Burkholderiaceae_C; genus Variovorax; species Variovorax paradoxus. The sequence goes on along the minus strand of NZ_BCUT01000005.1, from coordinate 506,688 downwards.
AAGCTGTGTATATTGGTTTGACAGCCGACAAGGACAATCACTCATGATGGGTCAGAAACTGAAGATTACCGGCTGGGTTGCCGCCGGCGCCGTTGCCGGCGTCTTGACCACCGTCTCGTTGCAGACGGTTGCACGCGGCTCGCTCGCGCCGCTCCCGCTCGAGGAATTGCAGCAGCTCGCCGCGGTGTTCGGCATGGTCAAGAGCGACTATGTCGAGCCGGTCGACGAGAAAAAGCTCATTTCCGACGCCATCTCGGGGATGGTGGCCGGGCTCGACCCGCATTCCCAGTACTTCGACAAGAAGTCCTTCAAGGAATTCAGGGAAGGCACCACCGGCCGCTTCGTCGGCGTGGGCATCGAGATTTCCCAGGAAGACGGGCTCATCAAGGTGGTGTCGCCGATCGAGGGCTCGCCGGCCTTCCGCGCGGGCCTCAAGCCCAACGACCTGATCACCAAGATCGACGACACGGCCGTGCGTGGCCTGTCGCTCAACGAGGCCGTCAAGCGCATGCGCGGCGAGGCCAACACCAAGGTGCTGCTGACCATCTTCCGCAAGGACGAGAGCCGCACCTTCCCGGTCACGATCACGCGCGAGGAAATCCGTACCCAGTCGGTGCGCGGCAAGGTCATGGAGCCGGGCTACGGCTGGATCCGGCTGTCGCAGTTCCAGGAACGCACGGTCGACGACTTCGTGAAGAAGGTCGAGGACATCTACAAGGAAGAGCCCAACCTCAAGGGCCTGGTGCTCGACCTGCGCAACGACCCGGGCGGCCTGCTCGACGCGGCCGTCGCCATCTCGGCCGCCTTCCTGCCCGAGAACGTCACGGTGGTGTCGACCGACGGCCAGCTGGCCGAGAGCAAGTCCGTCTACAAGGCGGCGCCCGAGTTCTACCAGCGCCGCACCGGCAGCGATCCGCTGCGCAACCTGCCCGCGGCGCTCAAGACCGTGCCGCTGGTGGTGCTGGTGAACGAAGGCTCGGCCTCCGCGAGCGAGATCGTGGCCGGCGCGCTGCAGGACCACAAGCGCGCCACCATCATGGGCAGCCAGACCTTCGGCAAGGGCTCGGTGCAGACGGTGCGCCCGCTCGGACCGGACACGGGCCTCAAGATCACCACGGCGCGCTACTACACGCCGAGCGGTACCTCGATCCAGGCCAAGGGCATCGTGCCCAACGTGCTGATCGACGAAAGCGCCGAGGGCAGCCCGTTTGCCGCCCTGCGCATGCGCGAGGCCGACCTCGAAAAGCACCTGGCCAGCGGCCAGGGCCCCGAAACGAAGGACCCGGAACGCGAAAAGGCCCGCGACGAAGCCCGCAAGCGCCTCGAGGAAGAAGCCAAGAAGCCGCCGCAGGACCGCAAGGTGCCCGAGTTCGGCACCGACAAGGACTTCCCGCTGGTGCAGGCGCTCAACCGCCTCAAGGGCCAGCCGGTGCTCGTGAGCAAGACCCAGGTCATCGTCGAGAACAAGGAAGAAAAGAAGGAAAACTGAAGCCGCGCTGCCACCAAGGCGGCCCGGAGCGCGCATGGACGATCACGACCTGCTGCGCTATTCGCGGCACATTCTTCTCGAAGAGTTCGGCATCGACGGGCAGGCGCGCGTCAGTGCCGGCCACGCGCTGGTGATCGGCGCGGGCGGCCTGGGCTCCCCGGTTGCGCTGTATCTCGCGGCCGCCGGCGTCGGGCACATTGCCCTTGTGGACGACGACGAGGTCGATCTCACCAACCTGCAGCGCCAGGTCGCCCATACCAACGACCGCGTGGGCCGGCTCAAGGTCGAATCGGCCGCCGAGGCCATGCGCGCCATCAACCCCGACATTGCCATCGAGACGCACGCCCTGCGCGCCGACGAGGCGCTGCTTTCGCGCCTGGTCGCGGCCGCGGACGTGGTGGTCGACTGCTGCGACAACTTTGCCACGCGGCACGCCGTCAACCGCGCCTGCGTGGCGCATGGCAAGCCGCTGGTGGCGGGCGCCGCGATCCGCTTCGACGGCCAGCTGAGCGTGTACGACACGCGCGACCCGGCGTCCCCCTGCTATGCCTGCATCTTTCCGCCCGACGCGGCCTTCGAGGAAACGCGCTGCGCGGTGCTTGGCGTGTTCGGCCCGGTGGTCGGCACCATCGGCACGCTGCAGGCCAGCGAAGCGCTGAAGCTGCTCGCGGGCATCGGGCCCTCGCTGGCAGGCAAGCTCCTGATGTTCGACGGCCGGCGCACCGCCTTCGATACGCTGAAGATCGCGCGCGATCCGCACTGCAGCGTGTGCGCGCAGCGCCCGGCCTGAAGAAGCGCCCTTCTCAAGGCTGCCGGGCGCCCTTGGCCCGAGCGGCGCCCTTGGCGGGGGCTCCGGGGGTCGGGCGATTCGCTTCCGACAGCACGCCCTTGCAGTCCGAATCCTGCCCCGGTCCGGTCTCGATGGTCGCGGCCAGTCCCAGCAGCGGGTTGACGGTGCCCAGCGCGAGCGCCGCCAGGCCGCGCCCTGCCAGCGGGACCACCTTGACGCCGCCCGTTGGCGAACCGAAAGTGCCGCCGATGACCAGCGGCGTGCGCAGCGAGAGGATGTTCTTGCTCTTGGGCTCCGGGCGGACCACGAAGTCGAGCGTTTCGGTCGCGAGGTTGGCCTGGCCGGTGGCATAGAACACGGCATTGGTCGTGTCCAGCACGAGGGTGCGCCCGGTCATCAGCCCCTTGTTCACGTCGAAGGCCATGGCCGCGCAGCGCAGCTCGACGTTGCGGTCGCCGCGCAGCAGGAACTTGATGATGTCGCCCCCCACGAGCGTTGCGAAGACCGGCAGCAGGTTGCCGAACTGGCCGCGCCCGGAAATCACCGCGACGTCGCCGGAAGCGCCTCCGAGCCAGTTGGCCACGGAATTGCCGGCGCCCGACAGGTTGATGCGGCCGTCGAGCCGGCCCACGCTGTTGCCCGTGGTCTCCAGCTTCGGAAACACCCGGGCGAGCTGCATGCCGCGCAGGTCGAGCGAGGCGCGGATGTCGGCCGGATCCTTCGCGCCGTCGATGCGGATCGCGCCGGCCAGCTTGCCGCCGCCCACGCCCAGGTCGAGCGGATCGAGCGTCAGCACGCCGTTGTTCAGCTTGACCTGCACGCTGCCGCGGTCGAGCGGCACGTCGCGCACGTTGCGGATGCGGTCGGCCGTGTACTTGACCTCGGCGTTCATGGCGCGCAGGCGCTCGAAGTCGAGCTTGGCGCTGGGCAGCACCTTGGCGCCCGGGGCACGCTTCGCCTTGATAGTGGGCGGCGGCGCGACGCCCTCGACCGCCTTGGCCGAGCGTTCGGTCGGCGGCAGGCCGATGAGCGGGCCCAGGTCGTCCATGTCCATGACCTTGGAGCGCAGCTCCCCCGCCAGGTGCGGCACCTGGCCGGCCTTGTCGAAGCGCATGTCGCCGGCAATGTCGGAAAGGCCGAGCCGGCCCTTGAGCCCGGCCACTTCCCACAGCTTGCCGCGCTTGCGCAACTCGCCGCTCAGCGCATAGGGAGAGGTTTCCGGCAGCGCGATGCCCAGCAGCGGGAACAGCGCGCCGAGGGTCTGGCCCTTGAGGTCGAACGTGGCCTGGATGCCGTCGAGGTCGGCAAAGTCGGTCACCGTGCCCGAGGCCTTCAGCCGTGTCTGGCCGGCCGCGGCATCGACCTCCAGCGGGAACGGCGGCTGGCCGGCCGCCTTGAGCTGCAGCACGTTGCCGGTGCGGCCCTCGGCCGTCAGCGGCTGGCCCTTGTAGCGGCCCTTGATGCGGTAGCTGAGCGGGAGCGTTCCCCGGCTGGTGTCGTAGCTCACGTCCGCATGCAGGTCGACGCCCAGGTGCGTGGCCAGGAAGTCGACCGCGCCGCTGTCGACCTGCATCAGGCCGATGACGGGCACGGTGCCGGCATCGGAGGTGTCCTTGCCGAGCGCCCACGTGCGGCGTCCGTCCGGCTCGATCTGCAGGCCCAGCGTGGGCGAGGACAGCGCCAGGCGCGGGATCACGACCTTGCGCGAGACGAGCGGCCAGAGCCGGATGTCGAACTCGGCGCGCTCGGCCTTCACCAGGTAGGGCTCGCGAGCCCAGGGCGGATTGGCAAACTCGATGCCGTCGGCCTTGACGGTGGCGCCGCGCAGGCCGATGCCCACGTCGAGCCGGCGCGTGATCTCGAACTTGCGCCCGGTCTTCTCGCTGACGTAGCGGTTGACCGGTCCGCGCAAGGTGTCCCACGGAAAGAACGCCAGCAGCACCGCCAGTGCGGCAAGCAGCAGCACGAAAGCCGCAAGCAGCTTGAGCCAGAGCGGCCGGTCGCGAAGGACGTTCGTTGCCATGCCGACGGGATATATCGGCCGCAGTGCATCGCGGGTCGGCAATGGACCGCAGAAACCGTGAGGCAATGCCTACGGAGGGGCCCCGCCAGCGCCTTCGTCAGAACGCGCCTACAACACCCTTCCTCCGAAACTTGCATGATGCTCGTCGGCGGCGCCACAAATTTCCGGTGTGCAGGCATTCGCCAGCGGGGCGTCGAAGACACCTGCCAACGTCAGAGGAAGCGCGGTTCGGCATGGAGACAAGATTGCAGACCTACATCGTCGAAGACAACCTCACGATCCGTGAAAACCTCATTGGCACCCTGGAAGAACTCACCTGCACGACGGTGGTCGGCTTTGCCGAAACCGAGGCCCATGCGAGGCAGTGGCTGCACGACCACAGCGAGGAGTGGGACCTGGCGGTGGTCGACCTTTTCCTCAAGCAGGGCAGCGGCCTGGGCGTGCTGCAGGCCTGCACCTCACGCCGGGCGAACCAGAAGGTGGTGGTGCTCAGCAACTACGCAACGCCCGACATCCGGCGGCGCTGCGCCGAATTCGGCGTGGATGCGGTGTTCGACAAGTCGAACGAGATCGACGCGCTGGTCGACTTCTGCATCCTGGAGGCGGTGGCTCACCGCCCCACCAGCGGCACCGGCGGCACCGGTTGAAGAAAAAGCCGCAAGGCGGCTGCTTCCATCAATCGATCAGCTTGTTCTTCAGTGCGTAGTACGTGAGGTCGCTGTTGGAGGACAGGTTCATCTTCTCCATGAGGCGCGTGCGGTAGGTGCTCACGGTCTTCACCGACAGCGACAGCGTCTTGGCGATGTCGCCCGCCGTCTCGCCCTTGGCGAGCTTCAGGAACACCTGGAACTCGCGCTCCGACAGCTGCTCGTGCGGCGCGGCATCGTCCTTGCGGTCGAGCTGGCGTGCCAGCAGCTCCGCCACGGCCGGCGTGATGTAGCGGCGGCCGAGCGAGATGGTGCGAATGGCGTTGACGATCTCCATCGGATCGCATTCCTTGTTGAGGTAGCCGCTCGCACCCTGGCGGATGAGATTCATCGCGTAGTGCTCTTCGGGATAGCCGCTCAGGATGAGGATGCCCACGTCCGGCGCCTTGGCGCGGATCATGGCGAGCGCGTCGATGCCGCTCTGCCCCGGCATGGAAAGGTCCATCACCAGCACGTCGAGTTCGGTGGTGCGCACGAGCTCGATGGCCTCGCGCCCGCTGGCGGCTTCGCCGGCCACGCGCAAATCGACGTGTTCGGAGAAGAACTGCCTGAGGCCAGATCTGACGATGGCGTGGTCGTCCACAATTCCAATTTTGATCATCTGTTACTTTCTTCGTTGTGCCGCGCCTGCGCAAGCCGCAGCATGCCGGTCCCCTGCTTGTTGTCAATTATTCACGAACTTGTGTTGAAAGCACCTTCGAAAGTTTCATGCATTGGCTAGCCCCTCCAAAAATGGCCGTGAGCCTGCTGCTCGCGGCGCTGGCCGCGCTGGCCCTCGTTGGGATCAACGAGGCCGGCTACCGCCAGTCGAGCCGCGCCCTGGCAGACATCGACGCGGCGCTGAAGGTGCGCGGTACGCTCAACCAGATCCTGCAGAACATGCTCGATGCCGAAACCGGCCAGCGAGGCTACCTCCTGACGGGCGAAGCCAGCTACCGGCAACCCTACGACACGGCGGTCAAGCAGGTCGACGGCCACCTTGCGGCGCTACGCCAACTGTACGCCGAACGCCCGGCCGAGCGTACGCGGCTGGCGGAGCTTTCGAAGCATGTGCTGCGCAAGATCGCTGAAATGGACATGAGCGTGCGGCTGCGGCAGGACGGCAAGGACGAGGCCTGGAAATTCGTCATCACGACGGACGTGGGGCGCGAGGAAATGGATTCCATTCGCAAGGCCGCCGGCGAATTGGCGGAGATCAGCAACCAGACCCTGCACCAGAGCCAGATCCAGGTGATGAAGTCGCTGCGGCTCGCGCGCATCGGCACCGCCATCGTCGCGCTTGCCGCGTTCCTTGCCTTCTTCCTGTACCTGCGGCAGGCGCACGCGCTGCGCTCCATCGGAGAGCGCCAGCAGGAAACACTGCAGCGCGAGCGCAATGCGCTCGAAGACGAAGTGCGCGAACGCACCGCATCGCTGGCCGAACTGGCCACGCACCTGCAGGACGTGCGCGAAACCGAGCGCGGCTATCTCGCGCGGGAGTTGCACGACGAACTCGGCTCGCTGCTGACCGCCGCCAAGCTGGACGTGGCACGCCTCAAGTCGCGGTTGCTGGAGGCGCCCGACGCCACCCAGCGGCTGCAGCACTTGACCGAGCTGCTCAACAGCGGCATCGCGCTCAAGCGCCGCATCATCGAGGACCTGCGGCCGTCGTCGCTGTCGAACCTCGGGCTGGTCGCGTCGCTCGAGATCCTCGGGCGCGAGTTCGCCGAACGCTCGGGCATCCAGGTCCAGATGGTGCTCGAACCGGTGGCCATGGACGAATCGCGCCAGCTCACGATCTACCGCATGGTGCAGGAGAGCCTGACCAACATCGGCAAGTACGCCGAGGCCAGCGAAGCGACGATCGTGCTGAAGAACTACGAGAACCACGCGGTCGTTGAAGTGGCCGACAACGGCAAGGGCTTCGACCCCCAGCGCATCCGTCCGTCGACGCACGGCCTGGCCGGCATGCGCCACCGGGTCGAGGCGGCCAGGGGCAGGCTCACGATCTCGTCGACGCCGGGCCGCGGCACCCGCGTGAGCGCCATGCTGCCGATCGCGAAGACGCTCTGAGCGCTTGCCGGCACCCCTGCGGTATTTCTGCACGGATCGGCGCGCAAGGAACTCGGCCATCTCCTACGCTCCCCGCGCCCAGCCGCTGACAGCCCCTCGCAGGGGGGTCCACTTAAGGTTGGCCACGTGCCGTTCATTTCCTCTTGGACGCGCAATTTCCAAACAACGAGCGAAGCCTCGAAGGAGTCCACATGTTGTATTACGCAGTGGTGTTTCTGGTCATCGCACTGATCGCCGCCGTGTTCGGCTTCGGTGGCATTGCGGCCAGCGCGGTAGGGATCGCCAAGATCCTTTTCGTGATCTTCGCCGTGCTTGCCATCGCCAGTTTCCTGGCCGGCTTGCTACGACGCAAGTAGCGTAGGTACGATCCACAGGCTCCCGCAATTCATCTCCCCGGAAAGGAAAGATTCATGAACACGACCAAGACTCCCTCGCAACTTGCCGACGAGGCCCGCCAGACCGCCAACGATGCGGTGGAAACGACCCGGGCCTATGCACAGAACGCGGTGAATGCGGCCGGCGAGAAGGTCCGCGAATTGCGCCGCGACGCGGAACCCGCGGTCGAACAACTGGCCGCACGCGTGCAGCAGGCCGTGCAGCGCGGCCTCGACGCCGCCTCCACCACCAGCGCGCGCGCACAGCGCCGGCTGGAACAGGCAGCCGACGTCACCGGACGCTACATCTCCGACCAGCCCGTGCGATCGGTGCTGATTGCGGCCGCCGCCGGCGCCGCGATCACCGCCCTCATCGTGCTGGCCAGCCGCAACCGCCGGGACGACTATTGATCTGATCCGCTGAAGGCACGCAGGCAGTTCCACCCGTTCCGCGCACCATGCTTCATCCGATTTTTTCCACGGTGCTCGGGCATCCGGAACTCATCGCCGACCACGCCGCCAACTACGCGGCACTGGTAAGACAGGAGGCCTCGGAAGCGGGGCGCGGGATCGTTGCCCGCATCGTGGCCGGCGTGCTGGCGGTCGGCAGCGCCCTGCTGGCCCTGGGGCTCATCGGCGTGGCCGTGCTGATGGGCGTGCTCCACGGCAGCTTCCACTGGGTGCTGGTGGCGGTGCCCGGCGTCGCGCTGGTGATCGCCGCCATTTGCGCCTGGATGGCGGTCCGGCCCTTCCCCGGCTATGGATTCGACGACCTGCGCGCCCAGGTCGACGCCGACCTCCGGGCGCTGCACGAAGCAGGAGTTCGCCATGGACGGCACTGAGCGCAGCTTCCTGACGCCGCAGGAGCGGCTGGCCATCTCGCGCCGTGCGCTCGTCAGGCAGTTGAATGGCGAGGACGAGCCGGCGGACGACGGCGGCCGCGGCCGGCGCCACGCCGCGCAGGAACGTCCGGAAGGAATGCATGCCGCCGGCGAAGCGGCGGACCACCGGCGGGCCTCGCCGGCGCGCGGCCGCAACCAATGGGTTTCGATGGCCCGCAGCATGACCGAGCGCTGGTGGCGCCGCCATCCGGCCCATGCGGTGGGCCAGCTCGCCCGCCCTTTGCTCGAACACTATGCCCGCAAGGAGCCCGCCAAGCTCATGGCGCTGGCGGCCGCCACCGGGGCGGTGATCGTGCTGACCAAGCCGTGGCGCCTGCTCTCCTTCACGGCGGTGCTGGCGGCTGTGCTCAAGACATCGGACGTGGCTGACGTCGTCAACACGTTGATGCAGAAAAACACCAGCCCACGAAAGGATTCTCCATGAATGCCAATGCTTCCACCGCCACGGGCGCGGCACAACACCAGCGCCTGGTGCTCGACGAGCAGGCCATCGGCGCCGCCGCCAAGAGCCTCGACGAAGGCGCGGTCACGCCGAGCTACGGCCCCTGGCGCGACGATGTGCTCAAGCTGCTGAACGACGCGCTGGCCACCGAACTGGTTTGCGTGCTGCGCTACAAGCGCCACTATTTCACCGCCAACGGCGTGTCGTCGCCCAAGATCGCCGAGGAATTCATGGTGCACGCCAACCAGGAATCGGCCCATGCCGACCGCATCGCGGAACGCATCGTCCAGCTGGGCGGGGAGCCGGACTTCGCGCCGACGCACCTGCTCGACCGCAGCCACGCGAGCTACGACGAATCCACCGACCTGCAGGCCATGGTGCGCGCCAACCTCGTGGCCGAGCGCATCGCGGTGGAAACGTACCGGCAGATGATCGCGCTGATCGGCGACAAGGACCCGACCACCCGCCGCATGCTGGAAGACATTCTTTCCGACGAGGAAGAGCACGCGGACGAGCTCAAGGACTGGCTCGGCCACTGAGCGCGATTCCTGAGGCCGCAACAGCCCTCTCTCCCATTAAAAAGCCCGGACGAACCGGGCTTTTTGCTGGGCAAGGGAAACGGTCAGCTTCTGACCTCGAGCTGGTTGTTCACCGAGGTCACGCCCTGCACGCCCTTGGCGATCTCCTCGGCGCGCGCCTTGGCGGCGGCCGTGGGTGCGGGGCCCTTCAGGCTCACGACGCCGCCCTTGGTGTCGACGTCGATCTTGATCGCGCTCAGGTCCGGATCCTTGGCGAGGCCCGCGGACACCGACGCGGTGATCGCGGCATCGTCCACCGTGGCGCTCACGGCCGCGCCGGCGTTCTTTGCGGCGTCCTTCACCTCGGCGGCGGTGCCGGAGGCGTCGATCTTCGCCTTCGCTTCCTTCAGGGCCTCCGCGGTCTTGGCGGCGGCCGTGTCGGCCGCCTTCTCGGTCTTTGCGATGGCGCTGTCGAGCTTCTCGCCCGCGGTGCGGTTGCCCGCGTTGTCGCAGGCGGCGAGGGTCAGCGCGGCGCCGGCCAGCAGCACGGCGAGCCATGCGCGCGAAAACGGCATGGCGATGGTTGTTCGGCGAATATTGTTCATTGGGAATCCTCCAGTCGCTCGCAGGGAGCAGGGAAAGGCGTGGCCCGAAGGGACGGGCCACGGCTCACTCTAGCTTTCGGAGCGAACCGGCAGGGATGGCCGGCGGCGCGAAACCCTGTAGGACGGAAGGGGTCAAGCCGTGACGATCCAGCCTTCGAGCGGATCGAACTGCTCCGGCAAGCCGTAGCCCGGACCGGGCGTGGAAGCGCGCTGCGCGCCCCAGGCGGCCTGCACGAGGCAAAGTACCGCATCGATGTGGTCGCCACGGGCGTCGCCCAGCAGCTCGGCGCGCTGGGCGCCGCTGAGCGCCAGCCGCAGCCCGAGCCGCGTGGTGCCGGCTTCGAGCGCCGCGAGCAGGTCGGTGCGCGCGGCCAGCCGCTCGGGCGTCTGCTTTGCGGATTCGTCGCTCTTGTAGCTGCGGCGGCCGATCAGCTCGCGCGCGAGCAGCCCCGGATAGGCCTCGAGCGCCACGCGGCGGCCGTTGCTGCCGGCGTGCAGCCCCGGCAGGCTCGCGCCCGCGTCCAAGAGCGGCGGCACGCCCGCATGGAGCATGAAAGCCACCGGCGGATTGACCCATTTCATCGACGTGCTCGAACCCGCAGGTCCGTCGGTCGCCCGGTGCGCGAACTTGCCGCCGGCCGGACGGGCGGCGCAGAAGGCCGCGAAGGTGGCGCGGATCTCGGCGCGGCCGAGGCCCGCATAGTGGCTCATGAGCGCGTTCCACTCCGTGGGCCATCCCAGATGCTCCACCAGTTCGCGCGGAAGGCCGAACGGAAAATCGAAGCCGCCGATCCACGCCGGTTCGCCGCGCAGCCACGCGGCCCAGGCATCGAGCGACGTGAAGCGCTGCAGGCCGGCCACCACCAACTCGCCTACATCGCCGCCGATGCTGCCGCTGGCCACGACGATCGGCTTGCGCGCCGTGGGTGCGCAGGAAAAATCGCAGCCGAACAGCAGCGCCTCGCTCATCTTCAGCCCAGCGCGAGCGCCACCACGCCGGCCGCTATGAAGCCGGCCCCCAGCAGCCGCAGCAGGCGGTCGCCCTCGCGCAGCAGATGGCCACCGATCAGCGCCGCGAACAGCATCGAGACCTCGCGTGCCGGCGCAACATGCGAAATGGGCGCCTGCTGCACCGCATAGAGCACCAGCACGTACGAGACCGGACTGATCGCCGCCACCAGCAGCGCGTATTTCCACTGCGCGCGCCACATCCGCGCGGTGGTGGCGCGGTCGTGCAGCGCCGCGGGCAGCAGCAGGCCCACGCGCACGAAATTGCTGAAGTAATCGAGCAGGATCGGCGACATCGCCAGGAACTTCACGGCATAGCTGTCGGCCACCGTGTAGGCCGCAATGAAGGCGCCGGTCAGCACGCCGTAGCGAAGGCCCTTGTGCACCCGCGCGCGCTGGGCAGGGTCATGCGTCTTGCGCCAGAGGCCCGGGCCGCCCGCCACCAGGAACACGCCGAGCACCACGCCCGCGATGCCCGCCACACCCACCAGGCTGATGCGCTCGCCCAGGAACAGGATGGCCACCAGCGACGACAAGAGCGGGCCCGAGCCGCGCGCCAGCGGATAGACCACCGTGAGATCGGACTTGCGGTAGCCGCGTAGCAGGATGACGTAGTAGAAGACGTGCAGCACGCCGCTCAGCGCGACGAAGCCCCACTCCCGCAAACCCCAGCCCGGCACCACGCGCCAGCCCAGCGCAATGCCCACGGGTGCCCACACGATGGCCATCAACACGCCGCTCTGGAATGCGAAGCGCGCATCGCCGTTCGCCTTCTTGGCGGCGATGTTCCAGCTGGCATGGACGATCCCGGCGAGCAGGATCAGCGCGAAGGCGGAAAGCGGCACCCCGGAAAACGGGGCTTAATGGCGCCCGACGATGGCGGCGGTGGCCATCAATTCTTCGAGCAGCGCGAGCGAGACCTTGCCCGACACTGCGTACGGATTGAGTTCGGGCTTTTCCGAGTACTTGAGCAGCGTCGAGGCATTGAGCTTGGAGAGGTTGACCTGCCCCATGGTCCAGCCGCCGAAGCGGCGCTCGGAGATTTCCTCGTAGTGCAGCAGCACCACGTCCTTGTGGCGCCCATCGCGCTGGATGTGGCCGTAGAGCTCGCTGATGGCCATGCGTCCGCCCTCGATGGCCTGCAGGAAGGTACCCGCGCCATAGCAAAGAATGCCGGTGATGCCGCAGGCCGTGTTGTGCGTGCGCGATTGCGAGAGGATGGCTTCGATGGCCTCGGGGCTGGTATCGACCGCGCGGCTGGCGTAGAGAAGTCGGACCAGCATGATCAGCTCCTTCTTGGCAAGAGGGAAAGGAATTCGCGCCGCAGGCTCGGGTCCTTCAGGAACACGCCGCGCATCACGGAGTTGATCATCTTGCTGTCCATTTCCTTCACGCCGCGCCAGGCCATGCAGAAATGCTCGGCTTCCATCACGAGCGCGAGGCCGTCGGGCTGCGTCTTTTCCTGGATCAGGTCGGCCAGCTGCACCACCGCTTCTTCCTGGATCTGCGGTCGGCCCATGACCCATTCGGCCAGGCGCGCGTACTTCGACAGGCCGATGACGTTGGTGTGCTCGTTGGGCATGATGCCGATCCACAGCTTGCCGATGATCGGGCAGAAGTGGTGCGAGCAGGCGCTGCGCACGGTGATCGGGCCGACGATCATCAGCTCGTTCAGGTGCTCGGCGTTCGGGAATTCGGTGAGCGAGGGTGGCGCCACGTAGCGGCCCTTGAACACTTCGTTCAGGTACATCTTGGCCACGCGGCGCGCGGTGTTGCCGGTGTTGTGGTCGTTCTCGAGGTCGATCACCAGGCTCTCGAGCACGCCCTTCATCTTGACCTCGACCTCGTCGAGCAGCGATTCGAGCTCGCCCGGTTCGATGAACTCGGCGATGTTGTCGTTGGCATTGAAGCGCCTGCGCGCGGCGGTCAGGCGCTCGCGGATCTTCACCGAGACGGGGGTGCCCTCGTCGTCGTTGTTGCCGTCAGGGCGCGGTTCCACGTCGGTTTTCCTCAGCATCCGCGCATGGTATCAGCGAACGCATTCCAGCCGGGGCCGGCGGGGAACACCGCGCCGGCGCCATTCATGCCAGCGCAAAATCGGCCACCAGCGGCAGGTGGTCGGACATGCGCGCCCAGATCGGGCCGCGCGGCACCGAACAGGCCACCGGCTCGAGCTCGCGCCCGTAGACGAAATCGAGCTGCGCCACCGGCAGCCGCGAGGGGTAGGTGAGCGTTCGCGGCCCGCGCAGGTCGCTGGTGTCGCGCAGGCCCATGGCGTTCATGGCGTAGCGCATGCGCGCGCCCCAGTCGTTGAAGTCGCCCGCGACCACCACCGCCTCGCCGGGCGGTACCTCGCGCTCGATGAACTCGCGCAGCCGCGCCACCTGCCGCACGCGGCTGCCCTTGATGAGCCCCAGGTGCACCACGATGGCATGCACCGGCCGACCCTCCACCTCGATGACCACGTGCAGCAGGCCGCGCTGCTCGAAGCGGTGGTCGGAAATGTCCTGGTGGCCGGTGCGGATCACCGGCCAGCGCGTCAGGAGCGCATTGCCGTGTTCGCCGTGGCGCGTGATGGCGTTGGTTTCATAGACGGCGGTGTAGCCCTCGGGCGCGAGGAAGTCGGCCTGCGGAAGCTCGGGCCAGCGCTCGAAGCGAAGCGCGGCCTGCCGGTTCATCTTGCGCACTTCCTGCAGGCAGACGATGTCGGCATCGAGCTGCTCGATGGCATGCCCCAGGTTGTGGATCTCCAGGCGCCGGGCCAGCCCGATGCCCTGCACACCCTTGTGGATGTTGTAGGTGGCCACCCGGAGGTTGTATGCCGGCAGGTTCATCGCACAAATTCTGGCAGCAACAGAATGGCTTCGGCGTTCGACGGGGAAAAGCAGGCATCGGCCGCTTCGCGGTAGGGAAGCCACTTCCAGTGGGTGTGCTCGTGCGGCGCCAGCGTGGGCACCACGCGCTCGGGCACGCACAGGCCGAACAGGTGCTCGGTGTTGTGCGTCACGCCGGGCGCATAGCGCGCGCGCCAGCGCGGATAGATCTCGTAGACGTTGCGCAACTGCCAGTCGACCAGCCGCGGTGCGAGCGGGCTGCCCTCCCCGCACTGGATGCCGGTTTCCTCGGCCACTTCGCGCGCCGCGGTGAGCGCCAGCGGCTCGTCGGCCAGGTCCTTGCTGCCGGTGACCGACTGCCAGAAATCCTCGGCATCGGCGCGGCGGATCAGCAGCACCTCGAGCGCCGGCGTATGGATGACGACCAGCACCGACTCCGGAATCTTCCAGGGCCGAGTGCTGGCGGTCATGGGCGCATCAGGCGGGTTGCTGTACGTTGCGCAGCCGGATGTGCAGCTCGCGCAGCTGCTTCTCGTCGACCGGGCTCGGCGCCTGCGTGAGCAGGTCCTGCGCGCGCTGGGTCTTGGGGAAGGCGATCACGTCGCGGATCGACTCGGCGCCGGTCATGAGCATGACCAGGCGGTCCAGGCCGATGGCGATGCCGCCGTGCGGCGGGGCGCCGTACTGCAGCGCGTCGAGCAGGAAGCCGAACTTGAGCTGCGCATCCTCGGCGCTGATCTTGAGCGCGCGGAACACCTTGCTCTGCACTTCCTCGCGGTGGATACGCACCGAGCCGCCGCCCATCTCGATGCCGTTGAGCACCATGTCGTAGGCCTTGGCAATGCACTTCTCGGGCGCGGTGTCCATGAGGTCTTCATGGCCGTCCTTCGGCGCGGTGAACGGATGGTGCACGGCGCTCCAGCGCTGGCCTTCCTCGTCGAATTCGAACATCGGGAAGTCGACCACCCACAGCGGCGCCCAGCGGTCGTCGAACAGGCCGCTCTTCTTGCCGAAGGCGCTGTGGCCGATCTTCACGCGCAGCGCACCGATCGCGTCGTTGACGATCTTTTCCTTGTCGGCACCGAAGAACAGGATGTCGCCGTTGCGCGCACCCGTGCGGGCGATGATCTCGGCCAGCGAGGCATCGTCGAGGTTCTTGACGATCGGGCTCTGCAGGCCCTCGCGGCCGGCCGCGGCATCGTTGACCTTGATGTAGGCCAGGCCCTTGGCGCCGTAGATCTTGACGAACTCCTGGTAGGCGTCGATCTCGCCGCGCGAAAGGCCGCCCTCGGCGCCACCGCCCGGCACGCGCAGCGCGACCACGCGGCCGCCCTGCATGGTGGCGGCGTTCGAGAACACCTTGAACTCGACGCGCTTCATGAGTTCGGTGAGCTCGGTGAACTCGAGCTTCACGCGCAGGTCGGGCTTGTCCGAGCCGTACTTGAACATCGCGTCGCCGTACGTCATGGTCGGGAACACCGGCAGGTCGATGCCCGCGGCGTTGCGGAACACATTGCGGATCATGCCCTCGAACATCTCGCGGATTTCTTCCTCGGCAAGGAACGAGGTCTCGATGTCGATCTGCGTGAATTCGGGCTGGCGGTCGGCGCGCAGGTCTTCGTCGCGGAAGCACTTCACGATCTGGTAGTAGCGGTCGTAGCCGGCCACCATCAGCAGCTGCTTGAAGAGCTGCGGCGACTGCGGCAGCGCGAAGAAGCTGCCGTCGTGCACGCGGCTGGGCACGAGGTAGTCGCGCGCGCCTTCGGGCGTGGACTTGCCGAGCATCGGGGTCTCGATGTCGATGAAGCCGTTGGCATCGAGGAACTTGCGCGTTTCCATCGTGACCTTGTAGCGCAGCATCATGTTGCGCTGCATGGCCGGGCGGCGCAGGTCGAGCACGCGGTGCGTGAGGCGCGTGGTTTCCGAGAGGTTGTCGTCGTCCAGCAGGAACGGCGGCGTGACCGAGGGGTTCAGCACCTTGAGCTCGTGGCACAGCACTTCGATCTTGCCGCTCTTGAGCTGGTCGTTGGTGGTGCCTTCGGGGCGCGCGCGCACCAGGCCGGTGACCTGCACGCAGAACTCGTTGCGCAGGTTCTCGGCCACGGCGAAGGTGGCGGCGCGGTCGGGGTCGCACACCACCTGCACGTAGCCTTCACGGTCGCGCACGTCGATGAAGATCACGCCGCCATGGTCGCGGCGGCGGTTGACCCAGCCGCACAGGGTGACGGTTTGGCCCATCAGGGCTTCGGTCACGAGACCGCAATAGTGAGTACGCATGGCCATATCTTGGATTCCGGCGCCGCGGGGGCGCGTTTTTTACTTGTTCGCGAGGGAGGACGGGCCGCCGGGAACGACCACCCCCATCGAGACGATGTACTTGAGCGCTTCGTCCACGCTCATCTTGAGTTCGATGCAGTCGCTGCGCCTGAGCATCACGAAATAACCGCCCGTGGGGTTGGGCGTGGTCGGAACGTAGACACCCAGGTAGTCGCCGCCGCCCAGGTGGCCAATGACCTCGCTGCCCGGCGTGCCGGTCACGAAGGCGATGGTCCAGACTCCCTCGCGCGGCCACTGCACCAGCACCGCCGTGCGAAAGGCGTTGCCGTTCTCGGAGAACAGCGTATCGGACACCTGCTTGACGCTGGAGTAGATCGAGCGCACGACGGGGATGCGCCGCACCACGGCGTCGCCCCATCCGAGCAGGCGCTTGCCCACGAAATTGCTCGCAATGGCGCCTACGCCCAGCAGGATGGCCAGCGTGAGCAGCACGCCGAGCCCGCGCACGTTGTTGTCGTACAGCCATTTCTGCCAGACCGAGGGCAGCACCCAGAGCGTCTGGTCCAGCGTGTCGATGATCCACTTCAGCACCGCCAGGGTGATGAACAGCGGAACGATCACCAGCAAGCCGGAGAACAGCCATTTGCGCAGGGCGAGCATGGATGGCTTCTCAGTCGCTCTTGGCGGCAGCAACCGGCGCGGGGGCCGGGCTGGGGGCGGGGACGGCGGCGGGCGCTGGGCTGGAAGCTTCCGCGGTGCTGGCGGCCGGCGCGGCTGCGGCGTCGCCGTTCTTGGCGGCGCCCGCAGGCTCGGCCTTCTTGCCGCCGCCATCGCGGAAATCGGTCACGTACCAGCCGGAACCCTTGAGCTGGAAACCGGCGGCGGTGACTTGCTTCTCGAATGCACTAGCGCCGCACGCCGGACACACCGTGAGGGGTGCATCGGACATTTTCTGCAGGGCGTCCTTGGCGAAGCCGCAGGCGCTGCACTTGTAGGCGTAGATGGGCATGGAATTGAGTGAAAAAGCGGCGCAAAAACGAGGCAGGGGCCGCTCGCAAAGCCCTCGATTATAAGGGCGCCCCGCCCTTCGGGGCGTCCTAGACAGCCAGCATCCGGTGCGGCGTGCGGGTGTTGGCCACCCACTGCGGCGCCAGCGATCCGGCCACCAGGCCGGCAAAGGAGGCCAGCACGCCGGCCAGCTGGGCCGGGAATGCGCTGCCCCAGGGCATGGCCAGGAACAGCAGCCAGGTGCCGATGCCCAGCACAATGGAAGCAAGGGCGCCCTGCGTGGTGGCGCGGCGCCAGTAGAGCCCGCACACCAGCGGCACGAAGGCACCGACCAGCGGCACCTGGTAGGCGCCCGACACCAGTTCGTAGATGGGGGTGCCCTGCATGCGGACGGCGTAGGCCAGCACGGCTGCGCTGAAGACCAGCACCGTGATGCGCATGGTCATGAGGTTCTGGCGGTCGGTGCCGGCGGGACGGAACTGGCGCCAGATGTTCTCGGTGAACGTGACGCTCGGTGCCAGCAGCGTCGCCGAAGCGGTCGACTTGATGGCCGACAGCAGCGCACCGAAGAACAGCACCTGCATCACGAAGGGCATCTTCTCGAGCACCAGCGTGGGCAGCACCTTCTGCGGATCTTCCTTCAGCAGCGCGGCGGTCTGCTCCGGCATGATCAGCAGCGCGCTGGCCACCAGGAACATCGGCACGAAGGCGAACAGGATGTACGCCACGCCGCCGATCACCGGGCCGCGGGTGGCGGACTTGACGCTGTTGGCCGACATCACGCGCTGGAACACGTCCTGCTGCGGAATGGAGCCGAGCATCATCGTGATGGCCGCGGCAAAGAAGAACACCATGTCGTGCCAGCTGGGCTCGGGCCAGAACCTGAAGAGGTCCTTGCTGACCGCGAAGGCCACCACCTTGTCGGCGCCGCCGGCCATGTTGCCGGCGAACACCGCAATGCAGGCCAGCCCCGCCACGAGGATGATCATCTGGATGAAATCGGTCACGGCCACCGACCACATGCCGCCGAACAGCGTGTAGGCGAGGATCGACACCACGCCGATCACCATGCCCGCCGGGATGGGGATGGCGCCGGCCGAGAGCACGTTGAACACCAGCCCGAGCGCCGTGACCTGCGCCGACACCCAGCCCAGGTAGCTCAGCATGATGATGAGCGAGCAGGCCACCTCGACGCCGCGGCCGTAGCGCTCGCGGTAGTAGTCGCTGATGGTCAAAAGCGTCATGCGGTAGAGCTTGCCCGCGAAGAACAGGCCCACCAGGATCAGGCAGGTGCCCGCGCCGAACGGGTCTTCGATGACCCCGTTCAGCCCGCCCTCGATGAACTTGGCCGGAATGCCGAGCACCGTTTCGGAGCCGAACCAGGTCGCGAAGGTGGTCGTCACGATCATGTAGAGCGGCAGGTGCCGCCCGGCGATGGCGAAGTCGGTGGTGTTCTTCACCCGCTTGGCGGCGTACAGGCCGATCGCGATGGTGACCAGCAGATAAACGACAACCAGCGTCAGCAGCACGGGGACACTCCTCTAGAACAATCTCACGCGCACCAGCAATTGCATGGCGAGCAACCCCAATACAAATCCTATGCCACCGTAGATGATGGTCTGCAGCAGCCGGTTGGTGCGCTTCTGGGCGGCCAGCAGCTCCAGCAGCTCGCGGCGGTGGTCGGCGGGCCGATTTTCCAGGAAATCGTGCAGCAGGCGCGGCAGCTCGGGCAAGAGTTTTGCGTAGCGCGGCGCTTCGGCCTTGAGCTGCTGGAACAGCTTCTTCGGCCCGATCTGGTCGACCATCCACTTCTCGAGGAAGGGCTTGGCGGTGTGCCAGAGATCGAGTTCCGGATCGAGCTGTCGGCCCAGGCCCTCGATGTTGAGCAGGGTCTTCTGCAGCAGCACCAGCTGCGGCTGGATCTCGACATGGAAGCGGCGCGAGGTCTGGAACAGGCGCATCAGCACCATGCCGAGCGAGATTTCCTTCAGCGGCCGGTCGAAGTACGGCTCGCAGACGGTGCGGATCGCGCCTTCGAGCTCGTCGATGCGCGTGCCCTCGGGCACCCAGCCGCTCTCCAGGTGCAGCTCGGCCACGCGCTTGTAGTCGCGCCGGAAGAAGGCCACGAAGTTCTGCGCGAGGTATTCCTTGTCCGACTCGGTCAGCGTGCCGATGATGCCGAAGTCCAGCGAGATGTAGCGCCCGAAGGTCTCCGGCGCGAGGCTCACCTGGATGTTGCCCGGGTGCATGTCGGCGTGGAAGAAGCCGTCGCGGAACACCTGGGTGAAGAAGATCGTGACGCCGTCGCGCGCCAGCTTGGGGATGTCGACGCCGGCCGCGCGCAGGCGGTCGAGCTGGGCAATGGGCACGCCGTTCATGCGCTCCATCACGATCACCTCGGGGTGGCAGAAGTCCCAGAACATCTCGGGGATCAGCACCAGCTCGAGCGAGGCCATGTTGCGGCGCAGCTGGGCCGCGTTGGCCGCCTCGCGCACCAGGTCGAGCTCGTCGTGCAGGTACTTGTCGAACTCGCCGACCACCTCGCGCGGCTTCAGGCGCTTGCCGTCGGGCGAGAGCTTCTCGACCCAGCCGGCCATCATGGCCATGAGCGCCAGGTCTTTCTCGATCACGCCGCGCATGCTGGGGCGCAGCACCTTGACCGCGACCTCGCGCACCTCGCCTTCGTCGGTGCGGATGGTCGCGAAGTGGACCTGGGCGATCGACGCGCTGGCGATCGGCGTCTCGTCGAACTGCACGAACACGTCGCCCACCGGACGGCGGAAGGCGCGCTCGATGGTGGCAATGGCCACCGACGAGGGGAACGGCGGCACGCGGTCCTGCAGGAAGGCGAGCTCGTCGGCGATGTCGGGCGGCAGCAGGTCGCGCCGGGTCGACAGCACCTGGCCGAACTTGACGAAGATCGGCCCCAGGCGTTCGAGTGCCTCGCGCAGCCGCTGGCCGCGGGGTGCGTCGAGGTTGCGGCCGATGGAGACGATGCGCGCCACCACGCGCAGCCAGGGTTTCTGGAAGCTCGTGAGCACCAGCTCGTCCAGGCCGTAGCGCAGCGCGACCCAGACGATGAAGATTCCGCGGTAGAAGCGCCTCATTCGGCCGTGCTCGCCGAGCCGGTCGACGGACCGCCGGCCTGCGGTGGCTTGCGGCCGCCGGCGAACTGGCGCAGCGCTTCCACGACCCGGCGCGCGCCGTTGGCGATGGTGTGCGCCGGTACGTCGCCCACGAGGCGGGCGAGGTCGTCCTCGACGTCCCAGCGCACGTGGTCGACCAGCCAGTTGACCTCGGCGGCGAGCTGCACGTCGCCGATGATCTGCACCGAGGGCTTGCCGCCGCGCAGCGTGGCGCGGGCCAGCTCGAAGGGGGATTCGTCCGTGACGGTGAGCGTGAGTTCAGGCACCGAGCCGGCAGGCGCGAGGTCCAGCAGGCCGGCCGGCGTGGCGACCAGATCCATCGTCACGAAGCGCCACTGGAAGCGCACCACCCGCCCCTGCTGCCGGAGCAGCCGCTGCTGGGCCTCGGGTTCCTGCTGCAGCACATGGTTCAGGAACAGCACCGCGCGGTGCTGGATCTCGTGCACCGCCCAGGCGGGCGGCTGCAGGCGCTCGCCGATGCGGTTGAACAGATCGTCGAGAAAAGAAAATGGGGACGATGGTGTAGCCATGTCCCCATTATCGGTTCTGCAGGCGGCCCCGCGGCCGCCGCAATGCGCTTACTGCAGGGCCTGGACGCCCGCCACGAGCCAGCCGCTGGTGCCGCTGGTGGGCTTGGTCATGTTCCAGACTTCGCGGAACGGGCCCGGGCCGGCCGAGGCATCTTCGCGGATCATGCCGGAGAACTCCACGCTCGCGAGGTAGGCATCGGCCAGTTCCTCGATGCCGAGCAGCTTGGCGTCGAGCATGACCACTTCGGTCTTGTTCGAGGCGCCGCCGGTGTGGCTTGCACGGTCGGCCAGCTGGCTGCGGATTTCCTCGACCATGTCGTCGGTCATCATCGAGCGCAGCATGCCGACGTCGGCGCGGTCCCATGCGTCCTGCAGCGTCACGAAGTTGCGCTTGGCGGCGCTCAGGAAGCCGTCCACGTCGAAGCCGGCCGGAATGCCCCACGACTGCGAGCCCGAGAGCGCCGAGCCGATCATGCTGCCGCCAGCCGCCGCACCGGCCGCGGACAGGCTGCTGCCATGCGCGGAGGAGCCGGCGTCGAAGGCGGTCGTGTTGCGCTCCCAGGGACGCGCCGACGCGTCGTTGCCGACATTGGCGGGGCTGTACTGCGCGGGCGCGCTGGCGTTGGCCGGATTGCCGGCGCCTTCGAATGCGAAGCCGCCGGGGCGGTTGGCACCCGACGATGCGGCCGATCGCGCCTTGAACATGCGCCAGACGAACAGCCCGGCCATCACGAGCAGGCCGATCAGGAGGATGTTCGCAAAGCCGGCACCCAGGCCGAGCGAGTGTGCGAGCCATGCGAGGCCCAGGCCGGCAGCGAGGCCGCCGAGCATGGCGCCCCACGGGCGCTTGGGCGCAGCGGCGGCGGGCGCGGGCGTTGCGGGTCTCGGCGCCGCATTGGTCGCGCTTTGCTGTGCGGGTGCGGTGGGCGCTGCGGATTCGCGCTGCGTCACGTTGGACGACTGGCGGCCGAACGACTTGCCGCCACCGATGCGAGCTGCGTCTGCCTGAACACTGACCAGGGCCAGCACGCAAGCCAGGAACAAAGAACTCAAACTTTTCATGTCGTCTCCTCTTTCGAGCGAAGAATTCGCTTCATCAACATTTGATTCCAACATGAAGGGCCACCACGCCCCCCGTCATGTTGTGATAGTCCACATGCCCGAAACCGCCCTCTTTCATGAGGGTCTTGAGTTCGTCCTGCGCGGGATGCATGCGGATCGATTCGGCCAGGTAGCGGTAGCTCGCGTCGTCGCCGGCCACCAGCTTGCCCAGGCGCGGCAGCACGTTGAACGAATACCAGTCGTAGGCCTTGGCCAGCGGCTTGGCGACCTTCGAGAACTCAAGCACCAGCAGCTTGCCGCGCGGCTTGAGCACGCGGTTCATTTCCTTCAGCGCAAGGTCCTTGTGCGTCATGTTGCGCAGGCCGAAGGCCACGGTCACGACGTCGAAGTGGTTGTCGGGGAAGGGCAGTTTCTCTGCGTCGCACACCAGCGTGGGGAGCGCCACGCCGGCATCGAGCAGGCGGTCGCGGCCGGTGCGCAGCATGGCTTCGTTGATGTCGGTGTGCACCACCTGGCCGCTGGCACCCACCTTCTTCGAGAAGGCCAGCGCGAGGTCGCCGGTGCCGCCCGCAATGTCGAGCACGCGCGAGCCCTCGCCCACGTTGGCCACCATCACGGTGTAGGCCTTCCAGGCGCGGTGCAGCCCCATCGACATCAGGTCGTTCATGAGGTCGTAACGCGTGGCGACGGAATCGAAGACGCCGCGGACACGTTGCGCTTTCTCGCTTTCGTCGACTTTCTCGAAGCCGAAGTGGGTGGTGCTCATGCGCCTGATATTAGGCCGGAAGCACACAGCTCAAGAAGGCGACCCTGCGGCGACGGCGGACATTTGTTGCTTTTTCTTGAAATCGCGGGCCGCGGCAAGGCGCGCCGCGCCTGCGTGCGGGGCTACTTTTTCAGGAGCGAACGGGGTCTGGCGGGTCAGTGGCTGCCGCAGGCGGAGCCGCCCTTGTCGATCATCGGCGCGTCGCGGTCGACGCCCGCGGCGGCAAGCCGGCGCTCGTATTCGGCCCAGAGCGCGGCCTGGTTGGCGCCGAGTTCGTACAGCAGGTTCCACGAGAAGATGCCGGTGTCGTGGCCGTCGCTGAAGACCGGCTGCACGGCGTAGTTGCCCACCGGCTTCAGGTCGACCAGCTCGACCTCGCGCTTGCCGGTCTGCAGCACTTCCTGGCCCGGGCCGTGGCCCTGCACCTCGGCCGATGGCGAATAGATGCGCATCAGCTCGAACGGAATGCGGAAGCTCGCGCCGTCCGAGAAGCCGACCTCGAGCACGCGCGACTGGCCATGCACGGTGATCGATTGCGGCGTTGGTGCGCCGGCTTGCAAACCTGCCATCAGAAGCTCCTTGTGCCCAGTCGGGCCATCATCTCACTCTCGAGCGCGGGCAGGCGCGCGGCCACGGCGGCCTGCTGGGCCGCATCGGCTTCGCGCTGCACCGGCGCCCACACGGAGCCCGGAAAATGCGTGTCGTCCGCAAAGCGCGCGATCACATGCCAATGCAGGTGCGGCACCATGTTGCCGAGCGCCGCAAGATTGATCTTGGCCGGCGACAGATGCTCGCGCAGGCACTGCTCGACCACTGTCACGGCCTCCATGCACAGCACGCGGTCGGCCGCGTCGAGGTCGGAAAACTCCGCCGCATGCTCGCGCCAGATCACGCGGTAGAAGGCCGGGAAGCCGGCCTCCTCGGCATGGATGACGCGAAGCTTCGCGCCCTCGAACACGATGCGGCCGCCGGGGCCTTCGCAGAAGGGACAGTTCTTCACCCTCATACGAGCACCCGCTCGATGCCGCCCTGGTTGGCCGCAGCGACGTATTCGGGCATCCAGTCCTTGCCGAGGATCTTGTTGGCCATTTCGACCACGATGTAGTCGGCCTCGAGCAGCCCGTTGTTCAGGTCGTTGCCATAGCGCGAGAGGCCCTGCAGGCAGCTCGGGCAGCTGGTGAGGATCTTGACGTTGTCCTTCTCGCCGACCTGGCCGTTCGCGCGCAACGCGGCCTCGCCCTTCTTGAGTTCTTCTTCCTTGCGGAAGCGGATCTGCGTCGAGATGTCGGGCCGCGAGACGCCCAGCGTGCCCGATTCGCCGCAGCAGCGGTCGTTCTTGAGCACGTTGTCGCCGACCAGCGCCTTCACGGTCTTCATCGGGTCCTGCAGCTTCATCGGGCTGTGACAGGGGTCGTGGTACAGGTAGCCACCGCCACTTGCGTCGGCGAGCGTGATGCCCTTTTCGAGCAAGTATTCATGGATGTCGATGATGCGGCAGCCCGGGAAGATCTTGTCGAACTGGTAGCCCTGCAGCTGGTCATAGCAGGTGCCGCAGCTCACCACCACCGTCTTGATGTCGAGGTAGTTGAGCGTGTTGGCCACGCGGTGGAACAGCACGCGGTTGTCGGTGATCATCTTCTCGGCCTTGTCGAACTGGCCGCTGCCGCGCTGCGGATAGCCGCAGCACAGGTAGCCGGGCGGCAGCACCGTCTGCACGCCCGCATGCCAGAGCATGGCCTGGGTGGCGAGGCCCACCTGCGAGAAGAGGCGCTCCGAGCCGCAGCCCGGAAAGTAGAAGACCGCCTCGGTCTCGGACGTGGTGGCCTTCGGGTCGCGGATGATCGGCACGTAGTCGGCATCCTCGATGTCGAGCAGCGCGCGCGCCGTCTGCTTGGGCAGGTTGCCCGGCATCTTCTTGTTGATGAAGTGGATCACCTGCTCCTTGACCGGCGCCGGGCCGAGCGTGGCGGGCGGCGCGGCCGTCTGCTTCCTGGCAAGCCCGCGCAGCAGGTCGTTGGCCAGGCGCTGCGCCTTGAAGCCGATGCCCACCATGCCGGCGCGCACCGCCTTGATGGTCTGCGGGTTGGTCGCGTTGAGGAAGAACATCGCGGCGGCGTTGCCGGGGCGGAAGCTCTTCTGCCCCATCTTGCGCAGCAGGTTGCGCATGTTCATCGACACGTCGCCGAAGTCGATCTTCACCGGGCAGGGCGTGAGGCACTTGTGGCAGACCGTGCAGTGGTCGGCCACGTCCTCGAATTCTTCCCAGTGCTTGATGCTGATGCCGCGCCGGGTCTGCTCTTCATACAGGAAGGCCTCCACCAGCAGCGAGGTTGCGAGGATCTTGTTGCGCGGGCTGTACAGCAGGTTGGCGCGCGGCACGTGGGTGGCGCACACCGGCTTGCACTTACCGCAGCGCAGGCAGTCCTTCACGCTGTCGGCAATCGCGCCGATGTCGCTCTGCTGCATGATGAGCGACTCGTGCCCCATGAGGCCGAAGCTCGGCGTGTAGGCGTTGGTCAGGTCGGCATGCGGCAGCGCGGCTTCGCCGGCGGGCGCGCGCAGCAGCTTGCCCTTGTTGAAGCGGCCCTCGGGATCGACGCGCTGCTTGTAGTCCATGAAGGGCTTCAGCTCTTCGTCGCTCAGGAATTCGAGCTTGGTGATGCCGATGCCGTGCTCGCCCGAGATCACGCCGTCGAGGCTGCGCGCCAGCGCCATGATGCGCACCACCGCAGCATGCGCGGTCTGCAGCATCTCGTAGTTGTCGCTGTTGACCGGGATGTTGGTGTGCACGTTGCCGTCGCCTGCGTGCATGTGCAGCGCCACCCACACACGGCCCTTGAGCACCTGCTGGTGGATGGCGGTGCACTCGGCCAGGATCGGCGTGAATTCGGCGCCCGAGAAGATTTCCTGCAGCGGCTGGCGCAGCTGGGTCTTCCAGCTGGCGCGCAGCGTGTGGTCCTGCAGCTGCGGGAACAGCGTGTCGACGTCGCGCAGCCATTCGGCCCAGAGCGCACGCACGCCCTGCACCAGCGCCACGGCCTGCGCCACCCGGTCTTCGAGCAGCTCGGCGGCCGGGATCTCGTGCGCGTCGTCGGTCTTGCCCAGCGGCAGGTTGCCGCGCAGCAGGAAGGCTTCGAGCGCGTCGGTGAGCGCGAGCTTGTTCTGCAGCGAGAGCTCGATGTTGATGCGCTCGATGCCGTCGCTGTACTCGGCCATGCGCGGCAGCGGAATGACCACGTCCTCGTTGATCTTGAAGGCGTTGGTGTGCTTGCTGATGGCCGCGGTGCGCTTGCGGTCGAGCCAGAATTTCTTGCGCGCCTCGGGGCTGATGGCGACGAAGCCTTCGCCGCTGCGCGAATTGGCGATGCGCACCACTTCGGAGGTGACGCGCGCCACCGCATCGGCGTCGTCGCCCGCGATGTCGCCGAACAGCACCATCTTGGGCAGGCCGCCATGCTTCTTCGACTTGGTGGCGTAGCCCACGGCCTTCAGGTAGCGGTCGTCCAGGTGCTCGAGGCCCGCGAGCAGCACGCCCGAGCGCTTCTGCTCGGCGAACATGAAGTCCTTGATCTCGACGATGCTGGGCACCGCGTCCTTCGCGTTGCCGAAGAATTCGAGGCACACGGTGCGGGTGTGCGCCGGCATGCGGTGCACCACCCAGCGGCAGCTGGTGATGAGGCCGTCGCAGCCCTCTTTCTGGATGCCGGGCAGGCCCGAAAGGAACTTGTCGGTCACGTCCTTGCCGAGGCCTTCCTTGCGGAAGGTGCGGCCGGGAATGTCGAGGCGCTCGGTGCGCAATTTCGTCTTGCCGTCGGCGGCGTAGTACTGCAGTTCGAACTCGGCGCTCTCGGCGTCGTGGATCTTGCCGAGGTTGTGGCCGATGCGCGTGACTTCGAGCCATTCGGCCTGCGGCGTGACCATGCGCCACGACGCGAGATTGTCGAGCGCCGTGCCCCAGAGCACGGCTTTCTTGCCGCCCGCGTTCATGGCCACGTTGCCGCCCACGCACGAGGCCTCGGCGGAAGTGGGGTCGACCGCGAACACGTAGCCGGCGCGCTCGGCGGCGTCGGCCACGCGCTGGGTGACGACGCCGGCTTCGGTCCAGATGGTGGGCACGGGGTTGTCGAGGCCGGGCAGCGGAACCAGCTCGACCTCGGTCATGGCCTCGAGCTTCTCGGTGTTGATGACCACGCTCTTCCAGGTGAGCGGAATGGCGCCGCCGGTGTAGCCGGTGCCGCCGCCGCGCGGGATGATGGTCAGGCCCAGCTCGATGCAGCCCTTGACGAGCAGGGCCATCTCGGCCTCGGTGTCGGGGCAGAGCACCACGAAGGGATATTCGACGCGCCAGTCGGTGGCGTCGGTGACGTGCGAGACGCGCGAGAGGCCGTCGAACTTGATGTTGTCCTTGGCCGTGAGGCGACCCAGTACGCGCGTGGCCTTGCGGCGCAGGGCGGCCACGTCGCGAAAGGCGGTGTCGAAGGCCGCGACGGCCTGGCCGACAAGGCCCGTGAGTTCGCCCACGAGCTGGTCGCGCGGCAGGTCGCTGTCGGGGGTGCGGCGCTTCTGGACTTCGGCCAGGCGGTGCCTGAGCGCATCGACCAGCTGGCCGCGGCGGCGCGGGTTGTCGAGCAGGTCGTCGACGAGGTAGGGGTTGCGCTGGACCACCCAGATGTCGCCGAGCACTTCGTAGAGCATGCGCGCCGACCGGCCGGTGCGGCGCTCGGCGCGCAGGGTCTGGAGCAGTTCCCAGCCGCGCTCGCCCAGCAGGCGGATCACGATCTCTCGATCGGAAAAGCTGGTGTAGTTATAGGGGATCTCGCGCAGTCGTACAGGCTCTGCGGCCTGCGACAACAGCGTGGTCAACGCGGTCGGAGCATTCATCGGGGGTGGCACCTCGGCCAGGCGCTGCGCGCCCATCTAGCCGGGGGTGGGATTTTAGGGCAGGGGCGGGGGGCCTGCCTTGCGCCTTCGCTGTTCCCCTATTGGGAGGCGCCCGGCAGGCGGTGCCGTGGTGTGGATGCCGCTGCCCTCACCCCGGCCCTCTCCCGGAGGGAGAGGGAGCAAGACGGAGGCGCTTGGTTCAGGGTTCAGAACAGCACGCGGCTGCGGATCGTGCCGTTCACCTTGGCCAGCTTTTCCAGCGCCAGGTCGGAATACGCGGCGTCGATGTCCATCACCACGTAGCCGATCTTCTCGTTGGTCTGCAGGAACTGCGAGGAGATGTTGATGTTGTTGTCCGAGAAGATCTTGTTGATCTCCGACAGCACGCCGGGCACGTTGCGGTGGATGTGCAGCAGCCGGTGCTTGCCGGGGTGGGCCGGCAGCGCCACCTCGGGAAAGTTGACCGACGAGGTCGAGGTGCCGTTGTCGCTGTACTTCACCAGCTTTTCCGCCACCTCCAGGCCGATGTTGGCCTGCGCCTCCATGGTCGAGCCGCCGATGTGGGGCGTGAGGATCACGTTGTCCAGCCCGCGCAGCGGCGACTGGAACTCGTCCTTGTTGCTGCGCGGCTCGACCGGGAACACGTCGATCGCGGCGCCCAGCAGCTTCTTCTGCTTCAGCGCCTCGGCCAGCGGCTCGATCCGCACGACCGTGCCGCGCGAGGCGTTGATCAGGATGGCGCCCGGCTTCATGGCGGCGATTTCGGCCGTATCGATCATCCATTGGGTGGCCTGCGTCTCGGGCACGTGCAGGGTCACGATGTCGCTCTGGGCCAGCAACTGGTGCAGTTCGCGCACCTGGTGCGCATTACCCAGGGGCAGCTTGGTCACCACGTCGTAGAAGGCGACCTTCATGCCCAGCGCCTCGGCCAGCACCGACAGCTGGGCGCCGATGGAGCCGTAGCCCACGATGCCCAGCGTCTTGCCGCGGATCTCGAAGGCGTTCTCGGCCGACTTGAGCCAGCCGCCGCGGTGGGCGACCGCGCTCTTCTCGGGCACGCCGCGCAACAGCAGGATGGCTTCGGCCAGCACCAGCTCGGCCACCGAGCGGGTGTTGGAATACGGGGCGTTGAACACCGCCACGCCGTGCTCGCGCGCGGCTTCCAGGTCGACCTGGTTGGTGCCGATGCAGAAGCACCCCGCCGCCACCAGCTTGTGGGCGGCCGCGAAGACCTCGGCCGTGAGCTGCGTGCGCGAGCGGATGCCCAGGAAGTGGACGTCGGCGATCTTGGCTTTGAGCTCCGCATCGGGCAGCGCACCCGGCAGCGACTCGATGTTGGTGTAGCCCGCGGCGCGCAGGACCTCCACCGCCGAAGGATGGATGCCCTCGAGCAGAAGGAACTTGATCCGGCTTTTTTCGAGGGAGGTTTTGCTGCTCATGGCGTACTCGCGGAAGCCCCGGCCGCGGCAACAGGCTAGGCCGAAAAAGGGGAGGTCGATGCTAGCATGCTGCGCCGCAGCATGAGGGCGCGCACGCCGTGGGAAGCCCTGCGCCAAAGGGGTTTTCCCGATTGGAAATTAACAACACTCCGTGCGCAAATGTGACGCGGCCATGTCATCCACGTGGCCTAGCATCCGCGCTTTCATTTTCCCATCAGGAGTCTTCATGCGATTCAAGACGCTCGCGCTGGCATCGGCGCTGGCCGCCACCACGCTGTTCAATGTGGCACATGCCCAGACTGAGATCCAGTGGTGGCATTCGATGAGCGGTCCGCTCGGCGAGTGGGTCAACGACCTCGCCAAGCAATACAACGCCAGTCAGAAGGACTTCAAGGTCGTGCCGACCTACAAGGGCCAGTATGACGAATCGATGACCGCCGCCATCGCGGCCTTCCGCGCAGGTAATGCGCCGGACATCCTGCAGGTGTTCGAAGTGGGCACCGCCACCATGATGGCTTCCAAGGGCGCCATCAAGCCGGTGGGCGAGGTGATGACCTCGGGCGGTGCCAAGTTCGACCCCAGTGTGTACGTGCCCGCCGTGTCCGGCTACTACACCGCGCCGAACGGCCAGATGCTGAGCTTCCCGTTCAACAGCTCGACGACCATCTTCTACTACAACAAGGATGCCTTCAAGGCGGCCGGCCTCGATCCGGAGAAGGCTCCCACCACCTGGCCCGAGGTGATCGCCGCAGCCGACAAGCTCAAGGCCAGCGGCCACAAGTGCCCCTTCACCACGAGCTGGATGAGCTGGACCCAGCTCGAAAGCTTCTCGGCCTGGCACAACACCCTGTATGCCACGCAGAACAACGGCTTTGGCGGCACCTCGGCACGCCTGGCCTTCAATTCGCCGCTGCAGGTGCGCCATTTCGAGAACCTGGCCAAGATGTCGAAGGACGGCACCTTCGTCTACAAGGGCCGCAACAACACGGCCGACGCCGCCTTCCCCTCGGGCGAATGCGCAATGATGACCGGCTCGTCGGGCCTGTACGCACGCGTGGCCAAGGACGCCAAGTTCAAGTACGGCATCTCCACCATGCCCTACTACCCCGACGTGAAGGGCGCCCCGCAAAACACCGTGATCGGCGGCGCCAGCCTGTGGGTCATGTCCGGCAAGCCGGCCGACCACTACAAGGGCGTGGCCAGCTTCTTCACCTTCCTGTCCGACACCAAGGTGCAATCCGAAAGCCACAAGCGCACCGGCTACCTGCCCATCACCACGGCGGCCTACAAGCTGACCGATGCTTCGGGCTTCTACAAGGAAAACCCGGGCACCGACGTGGCAGTGACGCAAATGATCCGCAAGACCACCGACAAGTCGCGCGGCGTGCGCCTGGGCAGCTTCGTGCAGATCCGCACCATCATCGACGAGGAGACCGAGCAGATCTGGAGCGGCAAGAAGACCGCCAAGGAGGCACTCGACGCCGCCGTCAAGCGCGGCGACGAGCAACTCGAGCGCTTCCAGAAGGCAAACAAGGGCTGAGCCGGGTGTGAGGCGCCGGCATCTGCGGCGCCTCACCCACTACACTCGCAACCCGCCGCGCCCACCGCAGGGCCGGTGGGTTCTTCTTTTTCCGAGCCAATGTTCTAACTTCCATGGAAAAACGCGTCCTCTTTCGATCTGCCTGGCTGCCCTGGCTGCTGATCGCGCCGCAGATGGCGGTGATCCTGGTGTTCTTCTTCTGGCCGGCGAGCCAGGCCATCTGGCAATCCATGCAGACGGAGGACGCCTTCGGCACATCCTCCGTCTTCGTCGGCCTGGAGAACTTCCAGACCTTGTTCGACGACCCGGCCTACATCGAGTCCTTCAAGGTCACGGCGCTCTTTTCTGTTCTGGTGGCTGGCAGCGGTATTGCACTGTCATTGATGCTGGCCATCTTCGCCGACCGCATCCTGCGCGGGAGCCTGGTCTACAAGACCTTCCTGATCATCCCCTACGCCGTGGCGCCGGCCATCGCGGGCGTGCTGTGGGTTTTCATGTTCTCGCCCAGCATCGGCGTGGTGTCGTACTTTCTGCACTACATGGGCATGGACTGGAACCACCTGCTCAACTCCAACCACGCCCTCGCGCTGATCGTGGTGGCTGCCGTCTGGAAGCAGATTTCCTACAACTTCCTGTTCTTCCTGGCGGGCCTGCAGTCCATTCCCAAATCGCTGATCGAGGCCGCCGCCATCGACGGCGCCGGGCCGCTGCGGCGCTTTCTCACGATCCAGTTCCCGCTGCTGTCGCCCACCACCTTCTTCCTGCTGGTGATCAACGTGGTGTACGCCTTCTTCGACACCTTCGCGATCGTGCATGCGACCACCGAAGGCGGGCCGGGGCGCGACACCGCCATCCTGGTCTACAAGGTCTGGCACGACGGCTTCAAGGCGCTGGACCTGGGCGGCTCGGCTGCGCAGTCGGTGGTGCTGATGATGATCGTTGTCGTGCTGACCGTGATCCAGTTCCGCTACGTCGAAAAGAAGGTCCAGTACTGATGACCGCCTATTCCTCCGCCTCTTCCCTCGCCCTTTCCCTGAGGCCTCACCATGGTTGAACGCCGCCCCGGCCTCACGGTCCTGTCGCATGCGGTGCTGCTCCTGGGCATTGCCATCGTGGCCTTCCCCATCTACCTGGCTTTCATCGCGTCCACCCATACCCGCGACGCGATCCTGCGGGTGCCCATGCCGCTCCTGCCGGGCGGCCACATGTTCGAGAACTACAGCTCCGCCCTGCTCGGCGCCGACACCCAGGGCGCGCGCGTGGTGGTGGGGCGGATGATGTGGATCAGCCTGGTCACGGCACTGGTCATCAGCCTTGGCAAGATCGCAATCTCGCTGCTGTCGGCCTTCGCGATCGTGTACTTCCGCTTTCCGTTCAAGAAGATCGTCTTCTGGATGATCTTCGTGACCCTGATGCTGCCGGTCGAGGTGCGCATCCTGCCAACCTACAAGGTGCTGGCCGACCTCCACATGCTCAACACCTATGCGGGGTTGACGGTACCGCTGATTGCCTCGGCCACTGCCACCTTCCTGTTCCGGCAGTTCTTCCTGAGCGTGCCCGATGAACTGGTGGAAGCAGCCCGCATGGACGGCGCGGGGCCGATGCGCTTCTTCAAGGACATCCTGGTGCCGCTGTCCCAGACATCGATCGCGGCACTGTTCGTGATCCAGTTCATCTACGGCTGGAACCAGTACCTGTGGCCGCTGCTGGCCACCACCAGCGAGGACATGTATCCGGTGGTGATCGGCATCAAGCGAATGATCGCCTCGGGCGACGCCGCAGTGGACTGGAACCTGGTGATGGCCACGGCCATCCTCGCGCTGGTGCCACCGGCCATCGTGGTGGTGGTGATGCAGCGCTGGTTCGTCAAGGGCCTCGTGGACACCGAGAAGTAACCGACAAAGAAGCAAACGACACAATGACTGCCATTTCTCTTCGCAACGTCATCAAGCGCTACGGCCACGGTGCCAAGGCCAACCAGGTCATCCACGGCGTCTCGGCCGATGTCAAGGAAGGCGAGTTCGTCGTCATCGTCGGCCCCTCCGGCTGCGGCAAGTCCACCCTGCTGCGCATGGTGGCCGGCCTGGAGGAAATCTCGGCCGGCGAAATCTCCATTGGCGGGCGCGTGGTGAACCAGCTCGAACCCTCCGAGCGGGACATCGCCATGGTGTTCCAGAACTACGCGCTCTATCCGCACATGAGCGTGTTCAAGAACATGGCCTATGGCCTGAAGATCGCCAAGGTGCCGGAGCCCGAGATCAAGACCCGCGTCGACAAGGCGGCCAAGATCCTGGAGCTGGGCCACCTGCTCGAGCGCAAGCCGCGCGAGCTCTCGGGCGGGCAGCGCCAGCGCGTGGCCATGGGCCGCGCCATCGTGCGCCAGCCGCAGGTGTTCCTGTTCGACGAGCCGCTGTCCAACCTGGACGCCAAGCTGCGCGCGCAGACCCGCATCGAGATCCAGAAGCTGCACCGCGAGCTCGGCATCACCTCGCTGTTTGTCACGCACGACCAGGTCGAGGCCATGACGCTGGCGCAGCGCATCATCGTGATGAACGGCGGCGTGATGGACCAGTTCGCGACGCCCGAAGAGGTCTACAACCGGCCCGCCACCACCTTCGTTGCCAGCTTCATCGGCTCGCCGCCGATGAACCTGCTGCAGCACGCCCCCGGCGTGCGGCCCGGCCAGATCCTGGGCATCCGCCCGGAGCACCTGACGCTGGACGAAAGCGGCTGGTCGGTGCAGGTGGAGTCGGTCGAACTGCTGGGCGCCGAGCGGCTGGTGTACGGCCGCATCGGCGAGGAGCAGATCATCATGCGCACCGACGAAAGCGATCATCCGCCGGTCGCGGGCGACACCGTGAAGATCGCGGCGCGCGAGGACAAGCTGCACTGGTTCGATGCCGGCTCCGGCAAGCGGGCCGACTGACGATGCCGGCACGGATGAAGCCCTGGCCCTATCCGCGCTGGATCGCGCACCGCGGCGCCGGCAAGCTGGCGCCCGAGAACACGCTGGCGGCCTTCCGCCTTGGCGCGGCGCACGGCTACCGCATGTTCGAGTGCGATGCGAAGCTCAGCGCCGACGGCGTGGCCTTTCTGATGCACGACGCCACGCTCGACCGCACCACCAACGGCCGCGGCACCGGCGGTGCGCAGCCCTGGAGCGCGCTGGCTCAGCTCGACGCCGGCGGCTGGCATTCGCGCGCCTTCGCGGGCGAGCCGCTTGCCACGCTCGAGAACCTCGCGCGCTTCTGCCTGGCCAACGGCCACCTGCTCAACATCGAGATCAAGCCCACCCCGGGCACCGAACGCGAAACCGGCGAAGCGGTGGCGCGGCTCGCGGCCCGGCTGTGGCAGGGCGCGGCCATACCGCCGCTGCTCACCTCGTTCCAGATGGAATCGCTCGCGGGCGCCAGGGCGGTGCAGCCCGAGCTGCCGCGCGGGCTGCTGCTCGACACGCTGCGGGACGGCTGGCTGGCCGCGGCCACCGGCCTGGACTGCGCCGCGGTGGTCTGCAACCACGCGCTCTGGGACGCCGCCACGGTGGCGCAGGTGCAAGGCGCGGGCATGCGCGCGCTGAGCTACACCGTGAATGACGAATGGGCCGCCGAGCGGCTCGTCGAGCTGGGCACCGACGGCATCATCACCGACCGGGTCGACCTGTTCAGCCCGGCCGGTTGACCGCTTCCCGCCGGCGCGGCCCGGCAGACACACGCTGTCACGCCCCGCGCCGCGGGCCGCAAATGGCGCCTTCTATGATGGCAGCCATGCGTTCGATCCCCCGCCTGATTGCCTTTTGCCTGGCCGCCCTGCTGCTGCTGATGTGCGGCGCCGCAACGGCCCAGCCGGGCACCAGCGGCGTCGGCGGCAGCACCGCGGCTGCCGCGGCCCCGGCGCCCGAACCCACGGTGGCCGAGCTGCGCGAGCAGTTCAACAAGATCAGCACCGATGCCGATTCCACCGGGGACCTGCGCCAACTGCTCGCGCAGATCAGCGACATCGGCACGCAGGCCGACAAGTTCGTTGCCGCGCGCACCGGCGAGCTGGCCGACCTGAACGCCCGCCTCGGCGAACTCGGCAATCCGCCGGCCGCGGGCGCGACCGAAGACCCCGACATCACGCGCCAGCGCGCCCGCCTCACGAAGGAGCGCAACGCGCTGGACGCCGACATCCGGCTCGCACGGCTGCTGGCCATCGACGTGCGGCAGCGCGCGGCCGAACTGGTGACCCAGCGCCGCGCGCTGTTCGAGGCGCAGATCACCGAGCGCGCGCCCTCGCCGCTCACCGGCGAGTTCTGGGGCGATCTGCAGGACGCCTGGCCGAGCGACCTGGCGCGCCTGAAGGCCATGGCCTCCGACCTGCGCGACGGGTTCTCGCAGGCCATGCAGCAAGGCCCCCGCATGGCGGTGCTCTGGGCGCTGATCCTGGCAGTGCTGCTCGCGGTGCTCGGCAACTGGGTGGCCGAGCACCTGCTGACGCGGATCGCCGCGCGGCTGCTGCCGGCGGGCCGGCTGCGGCGTTCGCTGCTGGTGATTGCCATCGTCGCGAGCCACGTGGTGCTGGTGGCCGTGGCGGCGCACGGCTTCGTGTGGGTGCTCGAGGAATACGCCACCTGGGAGCCGCAGGCGCGCAAGGCGATGCGCTCGATGGCGCAGGCGCTGGTGTTCATGGCCTTCGTCATCGGGCTGGGCCGCGGGCTGCTGGCCACCAGCCGCCCATCGTGGCGGCTGCCGCCGATTCCCGACGCCATGGCCACCCGCCTGGCGCCGCTGCCTTGGCTGGTTGCGGCGGTGGCGGCGCTGGCCTGGGCGCCGGTGGAGATCAACGCGCTGGTGGAAGCCAGCTTTGCGGCCGTGGTGGCCACGCACGTGCTCACGGCGCTGGTGCTCACCGCGCTCGTGGGCGCGGTGCTCCATCGCCTGCGGCCAATGCGCGCCGATACGCCGGACGCCGATCCGCCCGAGCGCCCGATGTGGGTGGGCCTGCTGGTGGCCTGCATCGGCGTGCTGATGGTGGCCATCTGGGTGCTGGTGGCGGTGGGCTACGTGGCGCTCGCGAGCTTCCTGGCCTCGCAGCTCACCTGGAGCGGCATCGTCGCGGCCGCCTTCTACGTGCTGTTCAAGTTTGCCGACGACGTGTTCATGGCCGGCGTGTCGTCGCGCAGCACCTTCGGCCAGCGCCTGCAGAAGAGCTTCGGCCTGGCGCCGCAGACGCTCGACCAGGCGGCCACCGTGCTCTCGGGCCTGAGCCGGGTGGCGCTGTTCTTCTACATGCTGATCGCGCTCGCGGCGCCGCTGGGCACCGGGCCCAGCGAAGTGTTCCAGCGCAGCGGCAAATTCGGCACCGGCGTGAAGGTGGGCGAGTTCCAGCTGGTGCCGGGCGCCATCCTGAGCGCCGTGGCGGTGGCGGTGATCGGTTTCATCGTGCTCAGGGTGTTCAAGCGCTGGCTCGCGCGCAGCTACCTGCCCAGCACGCAGTTCGAGCCGGGCATGCAGAGCTCGATCACCACGCTGCTGGGCTACGTGGGCGGCATCCTGGTGATCGCGTTCTCGCTGTCGGCGCTGGGCATCGGCATCGAGCGCATCGCGTGGGTGGCCAGCGCGCTGTCGGTGGGCATCGGCTTCGGCCTGCAGGCCATCGTGCAGAACTTCATCTCGGGCCTCATCCTGCTGGCCGAGCAGCCGGTGAAGGTGGGCGACTGGGTGGTGCTGGGCACCACCGAGGGCGACGTGCGGCGCATCAACGTGCGGGCCACGGAGATCCAACTCGGCGACCGCTCGACGGTGATCGTGCCGAACTCCGAGTTCATCACGAAGACCGTGCGCAACATGACGCTGACCAACGCGGAGGGCCGGGTGCTGATCCGCCTGCCGATGCCGCTGACCACCCACGCGCAGCGCGTGCGCGAACTCATCCTGGACGCCTGCCGCGCACACGAGAGCGTGCTGGAAACGCCGGCGCCTTCGCTCACGCTCGAAGGCATCGAGGGCGGGCTGCTGATCTTCCAGGCCATTGCCTATGTGCCGAGCCCGCGGCTGGCAGGCAGCGTGCGCAGCGACCTGCTGTTCACCATCCTGGAGCGCCTGGATGCGGAGCAGCTGCCGCTGGTGCCGTATGCGGCGCCGCCTGCGCCCGCGCCAGTGCCTGCGTCCGCACCCGCGCCGGATGCCGCGGACGGCGCCGGCCCGGCCGCCACCCCCGCCGCCTAGGCGCCGCACCGATCGTCCAAGCAGCGGGCGAATGCCCGCGCTGATCGATCAATTGTCCGGAGGCTCCCAAACCAACAATCAGCCATGAGCAGGCGTGCTGACGCCAACGCTCGCCCGGAGCATCAATGGCTGAAGAAAGCGACCTCGAAAAAACCGAACCCGCCTCACCGCAGCGCCTCGAAAAGGCCCGCGAGCAAGGGGACGTGGCGCGGTCGCGCGAATTGGCGACCTTCGTGCTGCTGGGCACCGCCGTGGCCGGCCTGTGGCTCACGGCCGATTCGCTCGGCGCCACCCTGCGCGGCGCACTGGCCCAGGGCCTGCACTTCGACCGGGCCGCGGCGTTCGACCCTTCCCACATGCTGGCGCGTGCCGGGCTCATGGGCCAGCAGGCGCTGCTCGCGCTCGTGCCGCTGTTCGGCATGATGCTGGTGGCGGCCGTGGCGGCGCCGCTGATGCTCGGCGGCTGGCTGCTCTCGGCCAAGGCCCTGGCGCCCAAGTTCAGCAAGCTCGACCCGGTGGCCGGCGTGGGCCGCATGTTTTCGGCGCAGGCGCTGTCGGAGCTGTTCAAGGCGCTGGCCAAGTCGCTGCTGATCGGCGGCGTGGCCTGGCTGGTGATCATGGGCAACGTGGACGAGGTCTCCGCGCTGATGGCGCAATCGGAGCGCGCCGCGCTGCCGCAGATGATCGTGCTGGTGGCGCACAACTGCGCGCTGATCGCCTCCGCGCTGTTCCTGGTGGCGCTGGTCGACGTTCCCTACCAGCTGTGGAGCTACCACCGCAAGCTGCGCATGTCGCGCGAAGACCTGCGCCAGGAACACAAGGAGAGCGAGGGCGATCCGCACATCAAGGCGCAGATCCGCCGCCAGCAGCAGCAGATGGCGCGCCGGCGGATGATGTCCGAGGTGCCCAAGGCCGACATCGTGGTGACCAACCCCACGCACTTTGCGGTGGCGCTCAAGTATGTGGACCACGACATGCGCGCGCCGCGCGTGGTGGCCAAGGGCAGCGACCTGATGGCCGCGCGCATCCGCGAGATCGCGCGCGAGAACAACGTGGCGGTCCTGGAGGCGCCGCCGCTCACGCGTGCGCTCTTCAAGCACACCCGGCTCGGCGACGAGATCCCGGCCGGCCTCTACACCGCGGTGGCCGAGGTGCTGGCCTGGGTCTACCAGCTCAAGCGCTGGCAAAGCGAAGGCGGCGAAGCGCCGCGCACGCCGGCCGACCTGCCGATTCCTGAATCGCTCGAATACTCACCGAAGGCCGCCGCATGAACGCCATGGCCACCCTCACGCGCCTGCAGTCGCAACTGTTCTCCGGCAGCCAGTGGAAGGGCCTTGCCGGCCCCATCCTGATCGTGCTGATCCTGAGCATGATGGTGCTGCCGCTGCCGCCCTTCCTGCTCGACCTGCTGTTCACCTTCAACATCGCGATGTCGGTGATGGTGCTGCTGGTGAGCATGTACACCATGAAGGCGCTGGACTTCGCGGCCTTTCCGGCCGTGCTGCTTTTCTCCACGCTGCTGCGCCTGTCGCTCAACGTGGCCTCCACGCGCGTGGTGCTGATGCACGGCCACACCGGGCCGGACGCGGCGGGCAAGGTGATCGAGGCCTTCGGCCACTTCCTGGTGGGCGGCAACTTTGCCGTGGGCGTGATGGTGTTCATCATCCTGGTGCTGATCAACTTCATGGTGATCACCAAGGGCGCGGGACGCATCGCCGAGGTCGGCGCGCGCTTCATGCTCGACGCGATGCCGGGCAAGCAGATGGCGATCGACGCCGACCTGAACGCCGGCCTGATCGGCGAGGAGGTGGCGCGCAAGCGCCGCCAGGAAGTCGCGCAGGAAGCCGACTTCTACGGCTCGATGG
Source organism: Variovorax paradoxus NBRC 15149 (assembly GCF_001591365.1). Taxonomy (GTDB): domain Bacteria; phylum Pseudomonadota; class Gammaproteobacteria; order Burkholderiales; family Burkholderiaceae_C; genus Variovorax; species Variovorax paradoxus. Next base: position 468,224 of record NZ_BCUT01000005.1, on the reverse strand, counting down.
ACGGCGCCAGCAAGTTCGTGCGCGGCGACGCGATTGCCGGCCTGCTGATCATGGTGATCAACATCATCGGCGGCCTGGTGGTGGGCATGCTGCAGCACGGGCTGGACTTCGGCACCGCGGGCACGACCTACACGCTGCTGGCCATCGGCGACGGCCTGGTGGCGCAGATTCCGGCGCTGGTGATCTCGACCGCCGCGGGCGTGATCGTCTCGCGCGTCACCACCGACGAAGACGTGGGCCGGCAGCTGACCGGCCAGCTGTTCTCCAACCCGCAGGTGCTGTTTCTCACGGCCGGCCTGATCGGCCTGATGGGGATGATCCCCGGCATGCCGAACCTGGCCTTCCTGCTGATTGCGGGCAGCCTCGCGTGGCTCGGCCGGCGCATGCTGAAGCGCGCGCCGCAGGCCGCTGCCGAACAGGCCGCCGCAGCCCAGGCCGCGGCCATGCCGTCGGCCGAGGCGCCCGAGGCGACCTGGGACGACGTGGCGCTGGTCGACCCGCTCGGCATGGAGGTCGGCTACCGGCTGATCCCGCTGGTGGACCAGACCCAGAACGGCGAGCTGCTGGGCCGCATCAAGAGCATCCGCAAGAAGGTGGCCCAGGAGATCGGTTTCCTGGCGCCGGTGGTGCACATCCGCGACAACCTGGAGATCCCGCCCAACACCTACGTGATCAGCCTGAAGGGCGTGGAGATCGGCCGCGGCGAGGCCTTCCCCAACCAGTGGATGGCCATCAACCCCGGCCAGGTGAGCGGCACCCTGCCCGGCACGCCGACGCAGGACCCGGCCTTCCACCTGCCCGCGGTGTGGATCGACGCCAGCCTGCGCCAGGAAGCGCAGGTGCTCGGCTACACGGTGGTCGATGCCTGCACGGTGATGGCCACGCACCTGAACCACCTGATCCAGACCCACGCCGCCGAGCTGCTCGGCCGCCAGGAAGTGCAGCAGCTGCTCGACCAGATCGGCAAGACCGCGCCCAAGCTCACCGAGGATCTGGTGCCCAAGGTCATCTCGCTGAGCACGCTGCACAAGGTGCTGCAGAACCTGCTCGACGAAGAGGTGCCGATCCGCGACATGCGCACCATCCTCGACGTGATGGCCGAGCATGCGCCCACCGTCAAGGACGCGGCCGAGCTCACCTCGCTCACGCGCCTGGCGCTCGGCCGCGCGATCACGCAGCAGCTGTTCCCGGGCGATTCCGAGCTGCAGGTGATCGGCCTGGACAGCGCGCTCGACAGCGTGCTGCAGCAGGCGCTCACCAACAACAACGGCATCGAGCCGGGTCTTGCCAACAGCCTCATGCAGCAGACCCGCGCCGCCATCGCGCGCCAGGAGCAGCTGGGCCTGGCGCCGGTGCTGGTCGTCCAGCATTCGCTGCGCGTGCTGCTCTCGCGCTTCCTGCGCCGCAGCTTCCGCCAGCTCAAGGTTCTCTCGCATGCAGAGATTCCTGACACCCGCAACATCAAGATCACCGCCACCATCGGAGGAAGAGTTTGAACATCCCGACAGACGTCCGCACCAGCGCGCGCAAGTTCGTCGCGCCCACCAGCCGGGAAGCACTGCGCCTGGCGCGCCAGGCGCTCGGCGACGAAGCCATCGTGTTGACCAACCGCGTGACCGCCGAAGGCGTGGAGATCGTGGCCATGGTGCAGGAGGACGTGGAAGGCGTGCGTGCGAGCGCCGCTGCCGCGCCGCCGGCACCCCAGCCATTGCCGGCAGCCATGGCGGCTCCTGCGCCCACCATTGCCTCCATCGCAGCGCCTGCCGCTGTCCCCGCGCCCCTGGCCGCGGACAGCGTGCTCGGCGAACTCCATTCGATGCGCTGCATGATCGAGGAGCAACTGGCCGGCGTGGCCTGGAACGAGAAGCAGCGGCGCGACCCGATGCGCGGGCGCCTGTTGCGCACGCTGCTGGGCGCCGGCTTCAGCGCCCGCCTCTCCAAGGCCATGCTGGAGCACCTGCCCACGGGCCAGAGCTACGCGCAGGGCATGGCCTTCGTGCGCTCCGAACTGATCCGCACGCTGCCGGTGCACGAGGACGAGGACGCGCTGCTGGCGCAGGGCGGCGTCTATGCGCTGATGGGCCCCACCGGCGTCGGCAAGACCACCACCACGGCCAAGCTCGCGGCGCGCTGCGTGATGCGCTTCGGCGCCGACAAGCTCGCGCTGGTCACCACCGACAGCTACCGCATCGGCGCCTACGAGCAGCTGCGCATCTACGGCCAGATCCTCAACGTGCCGGTCTACGCCGTGAAGGACGCGGCCGACCTGCACCTGGTGCTGCAGGACCTGCAGGGCAAGCACATGGTGCTGATCGACACCGTCGGCATGAGCCAGCGCGACCGCGCCGTGTCCGACCAGATCGCCATGCTCTGCAACAGCCAGCGGCCCGTGAAGCGGCTGCTGCTGCTCAATGCCACGAGCCACGGCGACACGCTCAACGAGGTGGTGCATGCCTACCGCCACGGCAGCGGCAGCGATCTCGCGGGCTGCATCTTCACCAAGGTCGACGAGGCCACGCACCCCGGCGCGCTGATCGACACCGTGATCCGCCACCGCCTGCCGGTGCACTACGTCTCGAGCGGCCAGAAGGTGCCCGAGAACCTGATGCGCGCCGACCGCGCCCAACTGGTGGACAGCGCGTTCCAGGCCAACAGCCGCAGCGCGCTGTTCGTGCCCGGCGAAGGCGACCTGCAGGACGGATCGGCAAATGCCGAGGCTTCCGCGGCCCACGCAGAGGCCGAACGCCAGCGGCTGCAGTACCGGCAGCTGATCCGCGCCATGGCGCACGACGCGCAGGAAGTGGCCGCCGCGGCGTCGGCACTCGCGGCCGCGCCGCTGGGCTTCGAGCAGGCGCGCGCGCTCTGGCGGATGGCCGCCGACGAGGACGTCGGCCACAAGGCGGTGCTGCAGGCGCTCATGGCGCATGCCGCGAGCGAGATTGCCGCAAGCTGCGACACCCACGTGCTGGCGCTCAGCGGCCAGGTCGGCCTCAAGTCCGACGAAGGCGGCGACGCCTACCAGTGCCAGGGCAGCCTGCTCCTGTCCGACCGCGGCGGACAGCCGCTCGCGGCGCCCAACCAGTGGCTTTCCACCGCCGCGACCCGCAGCGCCACCGACCCCACGCGCAAGCCCGGCGTGCGGCAGGTGCAGTGGCTGCGCCAGCAGGACTTCGGCAAGGCCGTGGTGCACATGCTGCCGCGGCTGCCCGCGGCCGAGCTCATGCTGCAGTGGCAGGTGCAGCGCCAGCAATGGATGGCGCGCGCGCCGGGCTCCACGGCCGTGACCGATCCGCGCACCGGCGAATACGCCACGCTGACCGGCCTGGACTTCAATTTTGGCGAGGCGCGCGTCGTGGTCTTCAAGGGCCGGGCCGCGCTGCAATCGGTGGCCGAGGCCCGCGTCACGCTGCGCACCGACGGCGGCCTGCCCGGCCTGCGCTGCATTGCCACGCGCCTGACCGATGCGCGCAGCCACAAGGTGCTGGCGCAGAGCTATGCGCTCACCAACATCGGCCGCGACATCGGGCCGCAGCAACTCGCGCAATGGCAAAGCTGGGCCGCCGAGGCCGAGCCCTGCCTGCGCCTGCTGCGCCAGGGCCTCTCGGTGCTGGGCGGGCTTGGCGAGGCGGGCGATCCGCACATGATGAAGCGTCTGCTCATCGCCGGCCAGGTGACCACCACCGTCTGGCGCCTGCAGCAGGCTGGCGGCGACTGGGCCGGCCGCACCCGCGCGCTGCTGTCGCAGCTGACCGGCCGGCCCGCGCGGCCCGGCCGCCCCGTGTCGGGCAACGTGCTGTATGCCGGCGTGGGCAAGCTGTTCTTCCTGCTGGAGGCGCTGGACACGTGAGCAAGCTGGTGTCGGATCAAGCCGATGGGCTGCGGCGGCTGCTTGCGCAGTCGTCGGCGCGCATCATCGCGATCGCAAGCATGGGCAACCGCCCCGGCGCCACCACGGCGGCCATGAACCTGGGCGCCGCGCTGGCCCACATGGGCAAGGACGTGCTGCTGCTCGACGAGCACGGGCCAGGGCCGGATACGGCGTGCGCCGCATGGGCCGCCGACCCGCTTGGAACGCTGGCCGACGTCGCCTCGCAGCGGCTGACCTGCGAGGGCGCCGCCGCGCGCACCGAGTGCGGCGTGCACGTGCTGCCGGCACCGCTCGGCGGCCAACCCGACCACACCGACCCGCGCCTGATGTGGGACGGCAGCATGATCCTGGTCGACGCGGCGCTCGACGCCGTCGGCAACCTGTCGCCGCTCGCGCGGCTGGCGGACGAGCTGGTGGTGGTGCTGCAGCCCCACCCGGCCTCCATCACCGCCACCTATTCGGGCATCAAGCGGCTGCACTACGCGCACGCGCTCAGGCAGCTTCGCCTGCTGGTCAATGGCGTGGCCGACCCCGAGGCCGCGCGCCAGACCATGGCCAACCTGGTCGACACCGGCAGCCGCTACCTCGCGGTCTCCATACAGCCGGCCGGCTGGGTCCGCGCCGACCCGCACATGGCCGATGCCAGGCGCCTCGCCCGCACCGCGGTGGAGGCCTTCCCGGCCAGCCCGGCGGCGGTCGATTTCCGCGTCATTGCCGCCGCGGTCGCGCAGTGGCCCTGGCGTCCGGCCGTGCGGCCGCAGGACACCCGGACCGCGCTCTGGCGGCCCGAGGCGTTGGCATCGGAGCCCGTGGCGGCACAAGAGCAAGAGACGGAAGACGAAAGGGACGGCCGTGTACACCGCGCAGGGAACCTTTGAGAAGTCCCACCTGCTGAAGCAGCACCAGCCGATGGTGCGCCGCATGGCGCTCCAGATGCTGGCCAAGCTGCCCGCCAGCGTGGAGCTCGACGACCTGATCCAGGCCGGCATGATCGGCCTGCTCGACGCTTCCACGCGCTACCAGGACAACCGCGGCGCGCAGTTCGAGACCTTCGCCAGCCAGCGCATCCGCGGCGCCATGCTCGATGAACTGCGCGCGAGCGACTGGGGCTCGCGCGGCCTGCGCCAGTCGGCGCGCAAGGTCGAACAGGCCATCCAGGCGCTGGAGCACCGGCTCGGCCGCTCCGCCAGCGAAGGAGAGATCGCCCGGGAACTGAAGATGGAGCTGGACGACTACCAGTCGCTGCTGCAGGACATCCAGGGCTGCCAGCTGCTCTACGTGGAAGACTTCGCACAGGACGGCGAATCAGAAAACCCCTGGCTCGAACGGCAGGCGCACAACGACGCCCGGCTCGGCGGCGACGATCCGCTCGCGCAGCTGCTCGAAGCGGGTTTCCGCCATGAGCTCGTCGATGCGATTGCCGCGCTGCCCGAACGCGACCAGCTGCTGCTGAACCTGTACTACGAGGAAGAGCTGAACCTGCGAGAGATCGGCGCGATCCTGGAAGTGACCCAGTCGCGCGTGTGCCAGCTGCACAGCCAGGCGATCAGCAGGTTGCGGGCGAAGTTGAAGGATTCGCTTTAGGGGTTGTGATGGGGCTTAGGACGAGCCCTGTCAATCAGCACTACGAGACATCGTCGAGTCTGCCGGCACGACGACGCTTCCATATCACGCTGTCCGCCAAATAGTGATGAAAGTTCAAGACGAAGTGCGCGATTAGAACGGTCGGAAGCCCCAGCCAAAGAAGGCTTTCTCCAACCCGGCTGGCTGCCGCATACAGAACGGCGCCCACAATTAAACAAGCCAGAAAAAAAGTCGCTGGGGGTTTCAAAACCTCGACCAGCGACTTGCGACGCGCCGAGACACTGCCTGATGTCTCGCTGCTTTTGCCCGTCATGGCTCCGGACCGACGCTGGCGATAAACGAATATCAGGTACTGAATGTTGTGCCAGACGTTGACCACCAACCAGCCGACGGTGATGTCGCTGATCCAGACGTAACCGACCAACGAAATCATCAAGTGCGAGAACACGAAGCTGTTGAAAGGCCCATCCGCCCGCTTCGCGCTCCTGGGGTATCCGAGACATGCAAACCAGCACAATGCACCGGTGACGGCCACGATTCCAACCGCAACGGCCAGCTCCTGTGGAACGGGAGGCAACCAGATCGGATATCCCAGGAAGCTGTTGGGCATCTGCGCACTGCGATGAAGGTATCCCCACGCGGGAAACAAGTAGATCAGCAGATAGGGCAGGCCGCGCCGAGGCACCTCAAGCCGACAGTCATGGCGCCTTGCGATCCCATAGCTCTGGCGAGAAACATGGAAGGCCTGGAGTACGAAATACAGGGCGAGCAACCCGGCCGCTTCATATGCAAGAGCAACGATCGTCAAGCCCGCCAATATCAAGATTGGCGCCACCGCGATCAGAGTCCAACGCAGGCGAATGCGCGATGAGATGGCTCCGATGCGCGTGTATGTCGCAACCAGATGAGGATTCGCCAGCAGCCATATGTTGATATAGAGGACGGCCAGCATCATCGGAGCCGACCACGATGCCAGCGCGCCGGCCGATAACGCTGCGAACAGGTTGCCAAAGATGAGCCAGTGCTCCCGGCGCATCGTGGCGCTCACGGGACTCCCCGAGGCGGGCTGCACGTGGACGGTGGTCATGTCACGGCAATTGGAGCAGGCGGTGGACGTGGCGATCCGAGGGGCGCTTGTTTGGGGGGTACCGAAAATACGGAGCGGGGCCGCAGATAGCGCTCGAGGTCGGTGCGCAAGCTCTGGTATGCCGCATCTCGCGCTGCCGTGAATCTCGACTCGAGGGTTGCACGGCTCAGGACACCGGACAAACCCGCCGGGGGAAGTTGCTGGTACGGATCGTAGTATTCGGTGAGCTCACAGGGGTAGCAGTGCCCCTCTGCGTCGTACTGGCTGCGGATCCTCACCTTGTAGACCACGCCGCCGTCTTTGGCCGGATCCACGGGAAAGCTGAAAGCCAGAGCGAATTCGGAAGCCTTGTCAGCAGCCTCGCTTTCAATGGGTATGAAGCCAGCGCTCCGATAAGCGCGAACGATGCTTTCCTTGAAGCTGGACAAACTGATGCCGGCAAAGGAGTTGCCGAACAAGTTCTGCTCGCCTTCCCATTGCCGCTTGTAGTTGAACCTGAACGAAGGGTCGAGATGCTCGCGCCCGACGGACTCAATCGTCGAGTACGCGTTGTCGATTGCCGGCACGAGTAGCGCGCTCAGTTCGTACTGCGCCATCCACGGAAGCGCCTTGAAATCCTGCGCATTCTTGATATCGGCAAATCTCAAGAAACATGGATTGCACTTCCCCCTGCCATCAAGCAACTCGTCGGCAGATACAAGGACGGTCGGAACCAACCGCAACTTCGGATCGACATCAAGTTTGAACTCGAAGACCGTCGACTTGCTTTTCTGCGCATCCACGGCAATGAAAGAGAAGCCGGACTTCTGGAATGCCTTGCTTACCATCGACCTGAATTCCGCAACACCGATATTTCTATAAGCAGCGATCGGGAATGCCGGCTTTCCGACCTTGTAGCTCAGATCCAGAACGCTCCGCGGCAGTTGCGGCTGCGCGAAAGCAGCCAGCCCAACCAGCAGGAGGCATCCGCCAACCAAAACTTTGCGACCGTCAGGAATAATCATCATGTGCTTCACGTAAAACGATCGCGGGATTACAACTTGCCAAGCTGCTCGGCAAGCCCGACGATGATGCCCTCGGGCCCGCGGATGTAGGCCAGCCGGTAGCTGTCTCCATACTGCATCTCGCCGATGACCTCGGCCCCATGGGCGCGCATGCGCGCGACGACGCTGTCGATGCCATCGACCGCGAACATGATGCGGCGGATGCCCAGCGTGTTCACCGGTTGATTCACGGGACCAAACCTGATCGCATTGGGCGTGTGGAACTTGTCCAGCTCGATCCCCTGTCCATCGGGCGTCCGCAACATCGCCAGGGTGGCGCGGACATCCTTGAGCCCGATCAGTTGTCCGACCAAGGGCCCTTCCACTGTTGTTTCGCCCTCGAGCTTGAGGCCCAACTCGATGAAGAACGCCTTGGTCGCTTCAAGGTCGTCGACAACGATAAGGACGTTGTCCATGCGTTTAAGCGTCATATCCTTCCTCTCCTGACTTTGAATGCAGGCGTTCGGAGCCGCTATGGTTCCAGCGCTTTCTTCATGTACGCCATGTAGAAGCCCTGAATGTAGTCGTCGATGCGCCCGAACTCTTCGTATCCCTGCTTGAGGTAGAAGGCGCGGGCCTGCCATTCGAATGTGTTCAGCGTCGCGTTGCGGGCGCCGAGTTCGCGGGCTTTGTGTTCTGCCATGGCGAGCAGCCTGCGGCCCACGCCCTGGCGCCTCGCTGCATCGTCCACGAACAGCAACTCCACGTTCAGCCATTGCAGGAATACAAACCCGCGCAGGCCACCTACGAGCGCGCCGTCCTGGTCCTTCGCGCTGACCCAGACCGGCTGCACCTGTCCGTATTCGCCGACAAATCGGTAGTTGAACTGCCGCATGCGGCGACCCAATTCGCCCGAGTGCACTTCCTCGGCCGTGGGGGTGTAGATCTCGAAGTTGCTCATGGGTTGAAAGCCGGCTGCTGGCCGCATTCTGTCCCTTCAGCCCATCTCGACCAAAAGCCGCGGCCAGCGCTCGCCGAACCGTTTTGCCACAACCCGCTGCCGGTAGGTCGCAACACTCGCCCGCAGGGGGTTGTGCCGGACGCGCAGCGCGAACAGGTCGTCGAGTCCATGCGGCGCGACGACGCCCAGCGATTCATCCTCGTTCAGCCAGACACCGACGCAGGTGGCAAATTCCGGCCAGGTTGCAACGCCTTCTTCCAGCGATGCGAGAGGAGGCACCACCTGGCCGAGGGCGGCGGCGAACCAGCGGTGCACGGCCGTCTGATTCGTCACTTCCCAATTGAAGCCTGGCATGGCCGAACGAAGCTGGTTTTCAAGGCCGGCATCGTGCTCCGGACTGGCCTCCACGTCGAAGTAGACGACATCCAGGTCTTCGACGGCCGAGCGCCGGTCGAACCCGTGAAGGGTGTCCCACACCAGGGACCGGATCGCGCCGGCGCCAATGCACCAGGACCGCAGCCCGAGCGAGCGGACGGCCCGCAGTGCGGCCATCAACTCGTCCGATGCGGCCACCATGGCGGCAAGCCTCTGCGCATGGTCTGCCTTGGGGCTGGAAGTCATGGCCCGATGGTAAGCCGGCGGACCCGCGCAGCCTCAGAACCCGAGGCTCTCCAGCAGGTCGTCGACCTGCGCCTGGCCCGTGACGGCCTCCGGGTTGCCGGGCACCACCTGCGGGCCGTTCTGCAGGCTGCTCGCTTCGGCCTCGTGGCGCTTCTCGGCGTGCTTGTCGAGGTGCGAGTTGTCGATCAGCACCTGCAGCAGCTGGGTCTCGACGTCGTTGACCACTTCCATCATCTTCTTGATGACCTGGCCCGTGAGGTCCTGGAAGTCCTGCGCCATCAGGATCTCGATCAGCTGCGTGTTGATGGCACCGGCCTTCTGCGGCACGTCCTGCAGGTAGCCGCGTGTGTCCATCACGAGCTGGCGCGCATGGTCCAGCTCGACCGGGTTTGCAAACCATTCGTCCCAGCGCCGGCTCAGGCCCTTGGCGTTGCTTGCAAGGTCTTCCTGCAGCGGCTGCGCCAGGTCGATGGCGTTGAGCGCGCGGTGCGCCGCCCGCTCGGTCATGGAGGCGATGTAGCCCAGGCGGTCGCGCGCATCGGGAATGGCCTGCGCGGCCTTGGCAACCTGCTTGTCCAGGCCCAGCTCGCGCAGGCCTTCGCGCAATTGCCGCGTCAGGTGCCCGATGCGCCCGAGCAACTCTTCGGCCGTGTTCCCGTGCTCCGCGGGTTCGAGCGCAGCGTGTGTCATGTCAGGCCGCCTCTTTCTGGAGCTTCTCGAAGATCTTGGTGATCTTTTCCTCGAGCGTGGCCGCCGTGAAGGGCTTGACCACATAGCCGTTGGCGCCGGCCTGCGCGGCCGCGATGATGTTTTCCTTCTTGGCCTCGGCCGTGACCATCAGCACCGGCAGCTTGGCAAGCTCGGGGTCGGCGCGGATGGTCTGCAGCATGGTGAGGCCGTCCATGTTGGGCATGTTCCAGTCCGACACCACAAAGCCGAAGTTGCCGCCGCGCAGCTTCTCGATGCCGGCCGCGCCGTCCTCGGCCTCGTCGACGTTCAGGAACTCGAGTTCCTTCAGCAGGTTGCGCACGATGCGCCGCATGGTCGGGAAGTCGTCCACGACCAAAATTTTGATGCTCTTGTCAATCACGATTCTTCAACTCCAACAGTTCGTTTTCAAACACGGTTCGTGCGTTCGCCGAAGGTGCGCAGATGGGCCAGCACGCGGCGCCCCATCTCTGCCAGCGGCGCCACTTCATCGGCCGCGCCCAGGGCGATGGCCTCGCGCGGCATGCCGAAGACCACGCAGCTGGCCTCGTCCTGCGCAAAGGTGTAGGCACCGGCCTGCTTCATGCGCAGCAGGCCTTCGGCACCGTCCCGGCCCATGCCCGTGAGGATCATTCCGATCGCGTTCTTGCCGGCGTGCCTGGCGGCCGAATCGAACAGCACGTCGATCGAGGGGCGGTGGCGGTTCACCGGCGGCTCCTGGTCGAGCTGCGCCACGTAGTTGGCGCCGCTTCGCCCGAGCGACAGGTGAAAGCCGCCAGGCGCGATGTAGGCGTAGCCCGGCAGCACGCGTTCGCCATGCTCGGCTTCCTTCACGGTGATGCGGCACAGGCCGTTCAGGCGCTGCGCGAACGAGCGCGTGAAGCCGGCCGGCATGTGCTGCGCAATGAGCACCGCGGGCGCATCGGGCGGCAGCGGCAGCAGCACCTCGCGGATGGCCTCGGTGCCGCCGGTGGAGGCGCCGATGATGATGAGCTTCTCGGTGCTCAGGAGCGGGCTGCGCAGCAGCGGCTCCTGCGGGTTTTCGCCCGCACTCTTGGCCGAGGCGCCGTGCCGGCCCGGCAGCAGCCGCGCCGCGGCGGCCGTGCGGATCTTGCCGGCGATGAGCTCGGTGTATTGCAAGAGGCCGTCGCGCACGCCGAGCCGCGGCTTGGTCACGAAATCGATCGCGCCCAGCTCCAGCGCGCGCAGCGCAATCTCCGAGCCGCGCTCGGTCAGCGACGACACCATGACCACCGGCATCGGCCGCAGGCGCATGAGCTTCTCGAGGAATTCGAGGCCGTCCATGCGCGGCATCTCGACGTCGAGCGTGAGCACATCGGGGTTCGTCACCTTGATGAGGTCGCGCGCCTGCAGCGGATCGGCCGCGGTGCCGACCACCGTCATGTCGGCCTGGCTGTTGATGATCTCGGTCATCACGCTGCGGATCAGCGCCGAGTCGTCGACGCAAAGTACCTTGATTTTCTTCATGCGATCCAGCTTCCCTTGCCATATGTGGCGGACCATTTGCGCAGCAGTTCGCCCTCGTCGCGCTGGACCGCCTGGATGTCGACCGGCGCGCGCAGCTTGCGCACCACCGCCTTGCCGCTCTCCGGCAGCAGGCACACGCGGCGCGCATGCAGGCCGCGCAGGTCCTGCGCAGCGACGGCGATGCGCTGCTTCTCGAGGTAGCGCAGGACAAAGTCGGCATTGCGCCCGCCGATGTTGAGCATGGTCATGTTCGCCAGCACCGCGGCGCCGCCAAAGACCTTGGCCTTGAGCCGTTCGCGGCGTGCGCCCGCGCGCAGCAGCTCGGCGATCAGCACGTCCATCGCATGCGCACCGTAGCGCATGGCACCGGCCTGCTCGCGCGAGCCCGCCTCGGCGTCGTCGGGCAGCATGAAGTGGTTCATGCCGGCCACGCCCGCCTCCACGTCGGTGATGCAGGCCGCCACGCAGGAGCCCAGCACCGTCGTCAACAGCACACCGGCATCGGTCACGTAGTACTCCGCCGGCAGCAGCTTGACCGCGGCGCAATCGAAGTCGCGGTCGAAGTAGTGGTGCGTGGCCACCGAACCCGGCACGGCCGCGGGCAGGAAGCCCTTCTGCGCAGCAAGATGGGTGTTCGCATTCGTGTTCATGCACGCGCCTTGCCCAGCGCGTACACCGTCTGCCCGACCGTCTTGAAGCTCTGGTTGACCAGCGAGGCGTTCTCCGAATGCCCTGCGAACAGCAGGCCGTTCGGCTTGAGCAGCGGCATGAAGCGGTCGAGCAGCTTCTTCTGCGTGGGCTTGTCGAAATAGATCATCACGTTGCGGCAGAAGATCGCGTCCACCGGCTCCTTCACGGGCCATGACGTATCGAGCAGGTTGAGCCGCGAGAACTTGACCATGGCGGCCACCTCGGGACGCACCCGCACCTTGCCGGCGTTCGCGCCGGTGCCCTTGTTGAAGAAGCGCCGCAGGCGCTCGGTGGACATGCGGTTGACCTGCTCCATCGTGAAGACGCCGGCCGACGCGCGGGCCAGCACCGCGGTGTCGATGTCGGTGGCAATCACGCGCGCTGCGCTCGCACGCTCGCCGAGCGCCTCCATCAGCGTGATCGCGATCGAATAGGGCTCCTCGCCCGTCGATGCGGCTGCGCACCAGACGGTGGGCGGCTGGGTGCACTTGCGCGCCAGTTCCGCAAGCACCGGAAAGTGGTGCGCCTCGCGGAAGAACGAGGTCAGGTTGGTGGTCAGCGAGTTGATGAACAGCTGCCACTCCTGGCCGTCGCGGCTGTCTTCCAGCATGGCCAGGTAGGCCGAGAATTCGGGCAGCCCGAGCTCGCGCAACCGGCGCGAGAGCCGGCTGTACACCATCTGCCGCTTGTGCTCGCCCAGCGCGATGCCGGCGCGCCGGTGGATGAGCGTGCGAATGCGCGAAAAATCGCCGTCGGTGAAAAGGAATTCGGAAGTCATGCGCGCATCTCGCTAGGCGGCTTCGGCCGGGATCACGTCCTGCGACCAGGCCAGTGCCGACAAATGCGCGGCATTCACCTGGCTCGCGCTCAGGAGCAGCGCCTCCGCCAGGCGCGCCGCCTCGCCGGTGTCCAGCTCGCAGGCCTCGGCCAGCGAGAGGAAGGGGCCGTACACGCCACCGCGCGTGAGGATGGCCTGCTGGACCGAATCGGACAGCTGCACCTTGTTGAGCACCTCCTGCATCGGAATGCCCAGCAGCTGGTCGATCAGCGAGAACATGCCGACCACGAACAGGTTGTCCGACTCGCCCCGCGGCAGCATGATCTCGCCCATCAGCTCGACGAAGCGGCCGCGCATGATGGCCTTCTTCATCATGAAGGGCGGGCTGCCCATGGGGTTGCTGGTGGCCAGCAGCAGCGAGAGCCAGCGGAACAGCGGCGAGTAGCCGAGCATCGTCACCGCGTGGTGTAGCGAATGGATCTCGACGCCGGCACCCACGGCCGGCGAATTCATGTGGCGCAGCAGCCGGTAGGTGAGCGCGGCATCGCGCTTGAGGGCGGCCTCGATCTCGCGCAGGTCCTCGTTGCGCTGGATCATCTGCAAGAGCCGCATGATCAGCACCGACTCGGGCTGCAGCGCATGGCTGCCGGTGCTCGCCGCAGGCGGCAGCGGCAGGCCGCAGCTCGGATCGGCGAACACGTCGACGCGGCGTACGGCGCAGGCTTCGAAGTCTTTCCACGAGGCCATGCGCGTGGCGATCGGCTGGATCGGCATGTGGTCGGGCAGCTCCTTGCCGCGCGCGGCCGCCACCAGCAGGGGATCGCCGGCACCCACGTCGAAATGGCTCACCAGGCCGAGCAGTTCGGGATCTTCGGGCAGCGCCTTGGCGCGGCACAGCATGAAGCTGAACCCCTGCTCGTGCAGGAAGTGCAATATCGGCCGCAGCTCCTCGTTGGCCAGGTCGCCGAGCTCCACGCACAGCACGGTGTACTCGGGCGGCAGCGACTGCAGCGCGCCCAGCGCCAGCAATTCGGCATTCACGTCGAAGAACAGTTCGCTGCGCCCCAGCCGCCATGGCGTGTCCGGCGGGTTGAGGTGTTCCGTCACGCAGGCCACGAGCGACTTGAACTGGCTGATCGCATCCGGCGCTTCTTCGGGCCTGGCGGCCGCGCGCCAGGCGAGCCTGTAGCCTGCGACGCGCTTGTGCGCATCGAGCAGCAAGGTGTAGGCCACAAAGCCCTCTGCATTGCGCGGCATCGCCAGGCCCTGGGCCGTTTCGGCTGCCGGCGTTTCCTCGGCCGCGCTGCGCCGGAAAAAATCAAAACGCATTGCATCGTCTCCGTGGGGTTGTCTCTGTCGTATCCGTCAGGCCGCGACCGGCTCCGTGCGCGCCGCGCGGGCCAGCACGGTGGCGCGCTCCACGTGCGCGCGCTGGATGCGCGGCATGGCATCGACGTCGATGATGAAAGCCACGCTGCCGTCGCCCAGGATCGTGGCGGCCGAAATGCCCGGCACCTTGCGGTAGTTGGTCTCCAGGTTCTTGACCACCACCTGGTGCTGGCCGAGCAGCTCGTCCACCAGCAGCGCGAAGCGCGTCTCGCCGGCCTGCACGATCACCAATATCCCCTGGGTCGGATCGGTCTGCGCGCCGGCCACGTCGAACACGCCGTGCAGCTCGATCAGCGGCAGGTACTCGCCGCGCACCTTGATCACATGGCCATCGCTGGTGATCGAATGCAGGTGCTCGGTGCGCGGCTGCAGCGACTCGATCACGTAGCTCAGCGGCAGGATGTAGGCCTCGCTGCCCACCTTGACCGACATGCCGTTGAGGATGGCCAGCGTGAGCGGCAGCACGATGCGGGTGGTGGTGCCCCAGCCCTCGCGCGAGCTGATCTCCACGTGCCCGCCCATCTCCTGGATGTTGCGCTTGACCACGTCCATGCCGACGCCGCGGCCCGAGATGTCGGTGACCTGCTCGGCCGTGGAGAAGCCGGGCGCGAAGATCAGCTGCCACACCTCGTCGTCGGGCATGGTGTCGGTCACGGGCAGGCCCTGCTGCATGGCCTTGGCGAGGATCTTCTGGCGGTTCAGGCCCGCGCCGTCGTCGCTGACCTCGATCACGATGTTGCCGCCATGGTGCTGCGCCGACAGCAGCAGCTGCCCTTCGGCTTCCTTGCCCTTGGCGATGCGCTGCGCCGGCGTCTCGATGCCGTGGTCCAGGCTGTTGCGCACCAGGTGCGTGAGCGGGTCGATGATGCGCTCGATCAGGCCCTTGTCGAGCTCGGTCTCCTTGCCGAAGGTGTCCAGGCGCACTTCCTTGCCGAGCTTGGCGCTGACGTCGCGGATCACGCGCGGGAAGCGACTGAACACATAGTCCATCGGCATCATGCGGATCGACATCACCGATTCCTGCAGGTCGCGCGCGTTGCGCTCCAGGTGGCCGAGGCCGCTCAGGAAGCGCTCGCATTCCACCGGGTCGAGCATGGTGGCGGCCTGCGTGAGCATCGACTGCGTGATCACCAGCTCGCCCACCAGGTTGATGAGCTGGTCGACCTTTTCCACGTCGACGCGGATCGAACTCGAATCCTTGGCGCCTGCTGCGGCGGCCGAAGCGGAAGCCGCCCGGGGTGCTGCGTTGGCCGGCGCTGGAGCGGGCTGCGATGCCGCGGCCACCGGTGCGGCCGGCGCGGCGGCCATGGGCGCGGCCGCAGGAGCCGCATCGCCGCCAGCCGGCTCGGCCGTGATCTCGATCTGCGATTCGTCGATGACGAAGCAGCACACGGCCACGATGTCGTCTGGCGCGCAGCTGGTGTCGAGCAGCACCGTGAGCTGGTCGCCGCTGCGCGTGCGCGACAGCAGCTTGCCGAGGTTGCCGAGCTCGTCGGCGAGCAGCTCGCATTCGCTGTCGGACAGGCGCGAGAAGCGGATGCGCAGCGCCCCGCCCGCCGCGGACACAGCGGCGACGGCAGCAACGGGCATGGCGGCGGGTGCGGGTGCGGGTGCAGGCACGGGTGCCGGTGCAGGCGCCGCCTGGGCAACGTCGCTCTCCAGCGCCAGCTGGCGCAGCACCTCGCAGATGTGCGCCACGCGCTCGGGGTCGGGTTCGTTCTCGGCCTGGTAGGCGATCAGTTGTTCTTGCAAGGCGTCCTTCGTTTCCAGGAATGAATCGATCATCGAGCGGCTCAGCGTCAGCTGGCCGTGGCGCGCGCGGTCCAGCAGGGTTTCCAGAAGATGGGTGGTGTCGGTCAGCGCAACGAAGCCGAAGGTGGCCGCGCCGCCCTTGATCGAATGCGCGGCACGGAAGATGGCGTTGAGCTGCTCGCTGTCGGGCGCCTCGGCGTCCAGCTCGAGAAGCAGCTGCTCCATCTGCGCCAGAAGCTCGACGGCTTCGACAAAAAATGCCTGTGTGAACTGACTGAGATCCATCGTTGCTCCGAACCGGCGTGCATGCGTGCCGGCGTCAATGTCTTTAGGGGTGCGTGGCTGCCGGCGACCCTTTGACGGTCACCTTGAGGTTGTCGGTGGGCGCGGAAAGCAGTGGCGGCGGCGATGCCTTCGCCCTTGCCGGCAGGATGGCGCCGGCACCGCCACCGCCGCTGTTCTCGTTCTCGATCTGCTGCTGGGTGCGGTGGTTCAGCAGGATGATGCTGATGCGCCGGTTGATCGGGTTGCGCGGATTGCTGCGGTCCAGGTGCATGCTGTCGGCCAGGCCGACCACGCGCAGCACCTTGTTCTCGGCCATGCCGCCCATCACCAGCTCGCGCCGCGAGGCGTTGGCCCGGTCGGCCGACAGCTCCCAGTTGCCGTAGGAGCGGTCGCCGTTGCTGTAGACGAAGGCATCGGTGTGGCCCGACAGCGTGATCTTGTTGGGCAGCTCGTTGAGCGTGGGTCCGAGCTCGCGCAGGATGGCGCGCATGTGCGGCACCACCTGCGCACTGGCCAGGTCGAACATCGGGCGGTTCTCGTTGTCCACGATCTGCAGGCGCAGGCCCTCGGTCGTGATGTCGATCAGGATCTGCGAGCGGAACTGGCGGAACACCGGGCTGTTCTCGATGAGCTTGTCCAGCCGCTCCTTCATGCTGGCCAGGCGGTCCGCATCGGCGTCGTCCTCGGCGTCGGCGCGCTGCACCTCGCCGTCGGCCCGCGTGCTCGGGTCCATGCCGCCGCCGGGCACCACGCTGATGCTGGTGCTGCTCTTCTCGCCGCCGCTGAGCGCCACCTTCAGCGGCATGCGGAAGTGCTCGGCGATGCCCTCGCGCTGCTTCGGCGAGGTATTGGACAAGAGCCACATCACGAGGAAAAACGCCATCATGGCGGTCATGAAGTCGGCATAGGCGATCTTCCAGCCGCCGCCGTGCCCGCCGCCCCCATGGGCGGCCACGCGCCTGACCACGACCCTGTGCTTTTCGGTGCTCATGACGATGCGCCGCGCCGCTCAGCGCGCCTTGACTTCGCGCACGTGGCTGTCCAGCTCGGTGAAGCTGGGCCGCTCGGTCGAGAACAGCACCTTGCGGCCGAACTCCACCGCCAGCTGCGGCGCATAGCCGTTGAGGCTCGCAAGCAGCGTGACCTTGGTGCACTGGTACAGCTTCATGCCCTCGGACACCTTCTGGTCGATCAGCGAAGCCAGCGGCGAGACAAAGCCGTAGGCCAGCAGCACGCCAAGGAAGGTGCCCACCATGGCGTGCGCGATGAGCGCGCCCATTTCCGAGGGCGGCAAATCGGCCGAGCCCAGCGCATGCACCACGCCCATCACGGCCGCGACGATG
Organism: Variovorax paradoxus NBRC 15149; assembly: GCF_001591365.1. Lineage (GTDB taxonomy): Bacteria > Pseudomonadota > Gammaproteobacteria > Burkholderiales > Burkholderiaceae_C > Variovorax > Variovorax paradoxus. Next base: position 450,687 of record NZ_BCUT01000005.1, on the reverse strand, counting down.
CCCAGCGCGGGCAGCGCATCGCTCACGCGCGAGAGGCTGTGCACGGGCATCTCGGCCTCGTGCTTGATGGTCTCGATCTCGTGGTCCATGAGCGCCTCGATCTCGAACGCATCGGTGTTGCCGCTGATGACCAGGCGCAGGTAGTCGCACAGGAACTCCATCACGCCGGCATCGGCCAGGATCTCGGGGTAGCGGCGGAAGATCTCGCTTTGCGCCGGGTCCTCCACGTCGGACTCCAGCTTCATCATCCCTTCCTTGCGCGCCTTGGCCAGCAGCTCGTAGAGCAGCGCGAGCAGGTCCAGGTAGAGCTGCCGGTTGTGCTTGGACGAGCGCAAGAGCAGCGGCAGCTCCTTGAGCGTGGCCTTGATCGTCTTGCCGTTGTTGCCGGCCAGGAAGGCGCCCAGCGCGGCGCCGCCGATCATCAGCAGCTCGACCGGCTGGAACAGCACGCCGAAGTGCCCGCCCATGAGCGCATAGCCGCCGAAGACGGCGCCAACCACCACCAGATACCCAACCAGAAGGAGCACGCGCTTCCCCTATTGCCCTTGAGGCGTCGATTCAAAAGCCCTGCCCGGCGGGCAGGGTCCGTGTCAGTGGAGGCCCGCGCCGCCCGGCGCCGCCTCCACGCCAAAACCCATGCCTTCGATGCCGAGCGCGCCGGCCTCGCCATCGGCGCCGCGCTTGGCGCCGCGCGCCTTGCCCGCGCGCGACGGCGGCCTGCAGAGCACGCACACGTAGCCGCTCTTGTGGTCGTGCGCATGCGCGACGAACTGGCCCGAACAGCGGCAGCAGGTGCTCAGCTGCAGCATGTCGCTGTCGAAAAAGCGCACCATCGTGTAGGCGCGCGTGAAATCCAGAATTGGCTCGCTGTCCTGGGCTGCAATTTGCTGCAAATAAAGCTTGTAGCTTTTAATCAATATCCAGACTTTTTCTTCGTCCGAATGAATTTTCATGAATTGATACATGTTGTAAAACATTGACGAATGGATATTCGCCAGCCACGTCATATACCAATCGGTTGAAAATGGAAGCAATCCCTTGGGCGGTGAAACTCCCTTGATTTCCTTGTAGAGGCGGATCAGGCGCTCGCGGCTCAGGCCCACCTCCGACTCCAGGAACTGCAGGCGGGCGCCCAGCTGGATCAGCTGGATCGCGAGCTGCACTTCCCGCACCTCGCCCAGCACGCTCTTGCGCGTCATGCCGGCACCGCTGCTTTTCGGGTCTGCAGGCTCCGTGCCGACATCAGGATCGACATGTGTGCTTGTTGCAGCATCGTGTCCTTACCTTCGCCAACCACCGCCGACATCGAGGCGTGTTCGTCGAGCCTGAAACTGCACAGCAGGAAGTTCGACGCCGCCAGCTTGACGATCTGCGCCAGCGACATGCCGGCCAGCATGTCGGCCAGTTCGCTGCTCACGCCGAGCCTAAACATCGCCGCCACGCGGTCCTGCTTGACCAGTTTCTGCGCCAGCAGCATGTAGGCGAGATTGATGTCGCCGATTTCCCGGGAGATTTCGCCGTTGGCTACGCTCATCACGTTATCCGTTTCCAAAATGCACTCCGTTCAGTCATGTCCTGATTGGATTATTCACAATATTTAACACTTGTAACCTTCTGCACTACTCAAACTGTAAACAGGGCTACAAGTACATGTAAGCTTTTGTTGCAATAGCACGACGGGGCTTCCGTCGCTGCGACCAGTTCTCAAAAAAGATGTGAATCTAATGACAAAGCATTAATCGAATCGCCCTGCCGCCTGGCCCCTGCCGTTCTCGATTCCGTGGATCCATGCCATGACCTCGGCCACCGCCAGATAGAGCTGCGGCGGAATCTGCCGATCGAGGTCCACCTGCATCAGCAACCGGATCAGGTCCGGCGAGGCGTGCACGTAGACACCGTTCTCGCGCGCCTGCCGCAGGATCGATTCCGCCGTCACGCCATAGCCCTTGGCCACGACCACCGGCGCCTTCGCGGTGTCGGCATGGGACAGCGCCACGGCGCTCTGGCGCGGTTGTGCCGGGGTCGTCATGCGGTGCGCTCCATGGCGGTGATCTGCAGGTCCTGCAGCCGCAGGCCCGCGGCCGCGAGGCGCGGTGCCAGTTCGCCGCCGTCGCTGCGCAGGCGGGCCAGCGTCGCGGCCTCGCGTGCGGCCAGGTGCGCCTGGACCATTTCGCCCGCAAGGCTCAGGCGAAGGTCCACTGCCCCCAGATTCGGCAGCGTGAGCGACACCGTGGTCGTCCAGCGGCGCGTAGGCGTGCCGCCGCCGTCGCCGCGGCCTTCCGGCGCATCGCCGGGCTGCCCGGTTTCCTCGTGGATCGACCACGCCATCGGCACATCCGGCCAGGCCTGGCCGCTCCAGCGGAACACGGCGGTGGCCAGCAGGTCGAGCTGCTGGTGCACCAGCGCGGCGGTCTGCGGATGGATCAGATCGGCCGCGGCCGGCGCTGGCGCGCGCGCCGGCGCATTGGCCGCATCGGTTTCGCCGACGCCCAGGCTGGCCATGCGCTCCTCGCCGGACGGCGCGGCCATCGCGGCGATCGCGGCCATGTGGCTGGCCGAGGCAACCGCGGCCTGGTGGATCTGGGCGGCCGGCGCGGCGCCAGCGGGCTGGGCCACAGCGGGTTGGGCCATCGCCGTCGGCTGCGCCCGAGAGGTGCCAGGCCCGGCCGGCTGCTGAAGCATCGGCAGCGGCTGCGTCAACCGAACCTGCGGCTCCTCGGCCAGCTGCGACAGCGTGCGCAGCCCCGTGGCGAATTCGAGCAGGTGCGATTCGTAGAACAGCCCGCTGCCGCTCACCGATCGTCCCAGCGCGGCCGCGAGCACGGCGCCGGACGGAGCTTCCTGCGGCGACGCCCACAGCGGCGCCGCACCGCGCACCGGCTCCGGTTCGGCATGCAGGTCCGCCAGCACGGCGCCGATGACGCGTGCCGCCGCCGACCACCGCGTGTCGATCGAGGGCGGCGCATCGGCGCGCGGCAGTGCGGGCGCGGCGCCAGTGTCAAGGCGCGTTTCGAGCGGCGCATGGGACGGCAGCCGGACATCGTTCTTGACCTTCTGGATCTCGGCCATCGGCCCGACCGGCATGCTGGTGCCGACCTCGGTCTGCAGCACGGCGAGGTCCGGCCGCGCCGAAGAAAGCTTCGAGGCAAGCAGCGCATCGACGGCAGGTCCGATCGGTCTGTTCATGGCTTCGGGTGCAGCGTCCGGCGATCAGTGCGGCAGGCCGTAGGCCTTGCCAAGATCGCTGCGGTTCTGCAGCTGGGCCATCTTGGCCACCAGGCGCTCCAGCTGCGGCTTGACCAGCGCGCACACCTCGTCCTGGTCGGCGTGGATGCGCGCGATCAGTCCGCGCACCTGTTCCAGCTGCGCGGCATCGAGCGACACCGCGCCCACGGCCTTGAGCCGGTCGACCAGCTGCGCACAGCGGGCTTCGAGCTCGGGCAGCCGGTCCCATTCCCTCGCGCGGGCCAGCGAAGCCATGAGCGACATGGCCGAGGCGAGCTCGCCATAGCAGTGGACGACTTCGTGGCGGACTGGCACGGCCTGCGCTTCCAATGCGGTGGGGTTGGAATCAATTGCCGGCACTGGCGCCGCCGATCTCGCGCCATGCGGACGCGACGTTCTCGAGCAATGCCTCGGCCTCGTCGAGTGCCTTGGGCTCGTTGTGCAGGTTGGCATAGAGCAGCCGGCGAATGACGTAGTCGTACAGCGCCGAGAGATTGCCCACCAGCTCGGCGCCGGCCGCGCCCGCGGCCTTGGCATCGAGGGCGGCCTTCAGGCCGTTGTCGACGATGCTCACGGCCTTGGAGATCGCGTTGCCCTTGGCGGCCATGTCGCCGGTGGCCATGTGGTGGCGGGCCATGCCGATGCTGGTGACGACGCCGTCGAACAGCATGACGATGAGCTGGTGCGGCGACGCGCTCATGGTGCGCGTCTCCATGCCGACGTGCGCATACGCGCTGGCGCCGGTCCTGAAGGTGTGGGGGGTGTACATGACTGCTTGCTCCGCTGGAATGGCTACTTGCTGCTGCTTTGCATGCTCGCGAATTGCTGTGTGAGATAGCTGCTGGTCCGGTTCATCTGGCTCATGAGCAGGTCGAGCTGGGTGAACTGCGTGCGATAGCGCTCCACCTTGGCGTCCACTCGCGTCTTCATGTCGGCGTACTGCTCGTCGAGCTGCTTGAGCGAGGCGGTCATGCCATCGGACGCGACCTTGAGCGCGCCGCCGGTGGAGGTGAGGTCGTCCACCAGCGCGCTCAGCTGCTTGCCGTAGCCGGCGGTGCTGCCGGTGGCGCTCGCGAACAGCCCCGAGACGCCCGCCAGGTTGCCGGCCAGGGCCGACTTGAGCTTGGTCGAATCGACCGCCATGGTGCCGTCCTTCTGGAAGGCGACGCCGATCTCGGACAGCACCTTCATGTCGTCGGGGCCGCCGGCCTGCGGCGTGGTGAGCGCCTGCCGGATGCGCGTCTGCAGGTTGCGCAGCGTCGAATCGCCGACGAGCGCGGCGCCGGTCTTGGAGTCCTGGTTGTAGGCGGTCAGCGTGTTGGCGGTGGCCTGCAGGCTGTTGTAGGCCTTGACGAAATCGTTGATGGCCGTCTCCACCGCGGCCGTGTCGGCCTGGGTCGAGAGGCTGCTGCTGCCGGTCTTGAGCAGCGTCAGCGTGGTGCCCTGGATGGCTTCCTTGACGGTGTTGCTCGCGCTGGTCACGGCAATGCCGTTGACGCTGAGCTTGGCGTTCTGCCCTGCCACCGTCTGCCGCAGGTTCTGCGTGCCCGCGGGATCGTTGTTCAGCAGGTTCTGCAGCGCTGCATCGCCCGCCACCGAGACGCGCATGCTCGAGGCCTCGCCGGTCTGCGAGGAGGTCAGCACCAGCCGGTTGGGCGTGCCGCTGCCGTCGTTCACGATGCTGGCCGAGACACCGGCCTTGGCGGCGTTGATGGCGTCGCGGATGCCCGCGAGCGTGTTGTTGCTGCTGTCGATGGTGATCGGCACGGCGGTGCGGGTGGCGTCCTTGGTGAAGCCGGAGCCGCTGTAGGTGCCGGTGGCCGCATCGAGCGTGCCGCCCGTGATGGCGCCGAAATCGATGGTGATGGTTCCGCTGCCGATGGCGGCAGTGGTGCTCGCCTGGCCCGCCGCAACCAGCGACTGCGGTTGCGCAAGCTGCGTCACCTCGACGGCATAGGTGCCGGCCGCGGCCGTGCCTGCGGCTGCCGCGGTCAGCACGTCGGTTGCGCTGGAGACGGCCTTCACGCCCTGGAACAGCGCCGGGTCCGAGAGCTTCTTGGCCGCGGCCTGCAGCGTGCCCAGCGAGCTTTGCAGCGTGCCGTAGGCCGAGAGCTTGCTCGTGTAGCTCACCTGGCGCTGCTGCAGCGCCACCAGCGGCTGGCTCTCCGCCGTCTGCAGCTGCGAGAGCAAGGTGCTCAGGTCGAGGTTGGAGCCCACGCCCAGGCTGCTGATCGATGCCATGTTGAAATTTCCTGATGTCTGTGAATGAGGAGGCGGCGGCGGCTGTCAGGATTGCTTTCGCTGTCGTCTGCGGCCTGGCCGGAACCAGGCCGCAGGGAACAGCGCAGGCGGAGCCGGGCTTTCGCCCGGCGGCCTGCGCAATGCCTTTCAGATCAGCGCAGGAGCGACAGCACGCCTTGCGTGGTCTGGTTCGCCTGGGCCAGCACCGAGGTACCGGCTTGCTGCAGGATCTGCGCACGGGTCATGTTCGACACTTCGGTTGCGTAGTCAGCGTCTTCGATGCGCGAGCGCGAGGACGACAGGTTGGTGATGGCGGTGCCCAGGTTGGAGATCACCGAGTCGAAACGGTTCTGCACCGCACCCAGCGAGCTGCGCAGGTCGTCGACTTGCTTGAGCGCTGCGTCGATGGCTTCGAGCGGGTTGGCGGTCGAGCCGGTCTGCAGGCTGGCGACCGAGACCTTCGAGGTGTCGACGGTGAAGGCAGCCGTGCCGGCGGTCGTGGCCGTGTCGGCAGAAGCCGGGTCGAGCGCGATGTAGCGGAACATGGCGGTGCCGTCGACCGCGCCGGTGAAGCCCTGGTTGATGAGCGACGAGGTTTCGCCGGCGCCGGTGGGCGTGATCGAGACTTCGGCGAACAGGTTGCCGTTCTTGTCGGCAACGGTGTTGCCGGTGAGCGTGGCGCCGCCTGCGGCCAGGCCGAGCTTGGTCGACAGGTCGTCGGTGGTCTTCTCGGCGACGGTGGTCGTGGTGACGGCCGTGGTCGAACCGTAGAGCGACTTCAGCTGGGCAACCGTGGGCGCATCGCCAGCGGCCGAACCGGTCACGCCGTCGAATGCGAAGGCAGCCGTGGCGCCGGGGCCGGCCACGTTGAAGCCTTGCATGCCGAGCGTCTTCGAGCTGATTTCCTTCAGGTCGATGTCGATGGTCTCGCCGTCGTTGGCGCCGACCTGCACGGTCAGCGGCTTGGCCGACGACGACAGGACCTTCACGCCGTTGAAGTCGGTCTGCTTGGACACGCGGTCGATTTCACCGAGGCGCAGCTTGATTTCGTCCTGGATGGATTGCAGGTCGCTGCCCGAGTTGCTGCCGTTGGCGGCTTGCACCGACAGTTCGCGAACGCGCTGCAGGTTGTTGTTCACTTCCTTGAGCGCGCCTTCCGTCGTCTGCGCCAGCGAGATGCCGTCGTTGGCATTGCGCGAGGCTTGCGTCAGGCCGCGGATGTTGGCCGTGAAGCGGTTCGCAATGGCCTGGCCGGCGGCGTCGTCCTTGGCGCTGTTGATGCGCAGGCCGGAGGACAGGCGCTGGATCGCCGTGTTCAACGACGATTGCGACGCGTTGAGGTTGTTCTGCGTGAGCAGGGAAAGGCTGTTGGTGTTGATGACTTGCGCCATGTTCGACTCCTGATAGACAAAGGTTGTGGACTCCGGCCCTCAGGCCGCAACGCTGGACCCGCTCCCACTGTGAGACTCAAGCCATCGTTGGTTTAGTTATCGGCAGGGCTTTTCAAACATTTAGAGTCCGGCGCAAAAAAAGATGCGCGCCCCACAACCTCGGCGTTCAGGCGGGCAGGTTCATCACTTCCTGGTAAGCCGCCACCAGCCGGTTGCGCACCTGCAGCCCGGTCTGGAAAGCGACGTTGGCCTTCTGCAGGTCGACCATCACGTCGTTCAGCGCCACGCCGGGCTTGCCCATTTCGAAGTCCTCGGCCTGGCCGTAGGCCTTGGTCTGCGCGGTGCTGATGCTGTCGAGCGAGCGGCGCAGCTCGGCCGCGAAGCCCCCGGGCTGGGCCGCCTCGGCGGCGGGTTGCGCAATGCCGCTTTGCAGCGCGGTGGCGCGCATCTGCTGCAGGACGGATTCGATGGCGGTGATCGACATGGAGAGCTCTCTCTGGATGGGTTGGATCTGGATATGAAGAGGGAGGCCCAGGGCCTTCCCGCGTGTTTTCAGCGTAGCAGGCGAAGCCCCGGCGACATGCGCCCAACTGACGGCAAAACCCGCAGTTGTTCGACCAATCGAATATGGCCCGGCTGCTGAGAATCAACGCCGAACCCATAGCTCGCTGACGACACCACGGCCCCCTCGGCATGACCCCAGAACATCGAAGCCTCCAGCCCCTCGACATGATCCCGCGCCGCCCCGTGCACCTGGCCGCGGCGGAGCCTGCGCAATGAGTTCGGCGGCCCCCGCGGGCACCGGCCCGGCGCCCTCGCCCGCCTCCGGCCTTGCCGAGCGCCTGCGCATCCAGCCGAAGCTGCCGCTGATCGTCGGCGCGGCCGCCATTGCCGCGGCCGCCGCGGCGTTCCTGCTGTGGAGCCGCGCGCCCGACTACGGCGTGCTCTACACCAACGTGACGGACCGCGACGGCGGCGCCATCATCGCGTCGCTGCAGCAGATGAACGTGCCCTACAAGTTCGCCGAAGGCGGCGGCGCGATCCTGGTGGCGCGCGACAGGGTGCCCGAAGTGCGCCTGAAGCTCGCGTCGCAGGGCCTGCCCAAGGGCGGCGGGGTCGGCTTCGAGCTGATGGACAACCAGAAGTTCGGCACCAGCAACTTCGCCGAACAGGTCAACTACCAGCGCGGGCTCGAAGGCGAGCTGGCGCGCTCGGTCGAATCGATCGGCTCGGTGGAATCGGCGCGCATCCACCTGGCGCTGCCCAAGCCTTCGCTCTTCGTGCGCGACCAGAAGAAGCCCTCGGCCTCGGTGATCCTGACGCTGCACCGCGGCCGCAGCATCGACGAGGGCCAGGTCAGCGCCATCGTGCACATGGTCTCCAGCAGCGTGCCCGACCTGGACGCCAAGAGCGTGACCGTGGTCGACCAGCGCGGCAACCTGCTGTCGGCCGCCAATGCCGGCGCGCGCGGGCTGGACGTGAGCCAGCTCAAGTACGCGCAGGAAATCGAGCAGGGCTACATCCGCCGCATCGAGGCGATCCTGCAGCCCCTCGTGGGCGCGAGCAACGTGCGCGCGCAGGTGGCGGCCGAAATCGACTTTTCCGTGGTCGAGCGCACCGAGGAAAGCTACAAGCCGAATCAGGACCCGCGCGCCGCGGCCATCCGCAGCCAGCAGTCGAGCGAGTCGACGCAGCAGGGCGCCACACCGCCGGGCGGCGTGCCGGGCGCGCTGTCGAACCAGCCGCCGCAGACCCCGAGCGCGCCCATCACCGCGCCGCCGAACGCCGCGGCAGCTGCGCCGAAGGCCGCGGCAACCGCCACGGCAGCCGGCACGGCACCGGGCAGCTCGCGCAAGGACGTGACGACCAACTACGAGCTCGACCGTTCGATCCGCCATGTGCAGCAGGGCGCGGGCGGCGTGAGGCGGCTGTCGGTGGCCGTGGTGGTGAACCACCGCGACACCGCGGACAGCGCCGGCAAGCCGGGCCAGCGCGCGCTCACGCCGGCCGAGATCGAGCAGATCCGCAACCTGGTCAAGGAAGCGATGGGCTTCAGCCAGGAGCGCGGCGACTCGCTCAACGTGGTCAACAGCGCCTTCGCCCGCGAAGGCGGCGACGCAGAAGCCGGGCCCGCGCTGCCGTTCTGGCGCGACCCCGCCAACCTCGGACTCGCCATGAGCGTCGCGCAGTACCTGCTGATGGCCGGCCTCGCGCTGTTCGCCTGGTTCGCGGTGCTGCGGCCGCTGCTGCGCAAGCACCTCGCGCCGCCCGCCGCCGCGGTGCCCGAAGCGGCGCCGGCCGCCCCTGGCACGGCCGACGACGACGGAACGGCCGCGCAGAACAACGCGCGGCTGCGCGAGATCGAGCGCCAGAAGGCCGACCTCGACTACGCGCACCAGACCGCCGACCAGGACCCGCGCCTGGTCGCCACGCTGATCAAGCATTGGATGAATTCATGAGCGACGCAGGCACCCGGAAGAGCGCAATCTTGCTGATGTCGTTGGGCGAAGACCGCGCCGCGGCCACGCTGCACCACCTGCCCGCCACCGAGGTGCAGGCACTGGGCGTGGCCATGGCGCGGCTGAGCCAGGTCTCCAAGGACGAGCTCGCGGCCGTGCTGGCCGAGTTCCGCATGGAGACCGAGCAGCTGTCCGCGCTGCACCTGGGCTCGGGCAGCTACATCCGCGCCGTGCTGCGCAAGGCGCTGGGCGACGACCGCGCGAGCAACCTGCTCGAGGACATCCTGCAGCCCGACGAGCCGCACGGCGGCATCGAGCGGCTCAACGACCTGGAAGCCGGCGAGGTGGTGGAGCTGGTGCGCGACGAGCATCCGCAGATCCTGGCCACGCTGCTGGTCCACCTGGACCGCAAGAAGGCCTCCGAGGTGCTCGAAAGATTGCCCGAGCGCCTGCGCCACGACGTGATCCTGCGCGTGGCCACTTTCGGCGGCGTGCAGCCGGCCGCGCTGGCCGAGCTGACCGACGTGCTCACCGAGATGCTCTCGGGCGAAGGCCTCAAGCGCAGCCGCCTGGGTGGCGCGCGCACCGCGGCCGAGATCGTCAACCTGATGAACAGCGCGCAGGAGGAAGAGGCCATTGCCCACGTGCGCGCCCACGACGAGGCGCTGGCCCAGCGCATCGTCGAGGAGATGTTCGTGTTCGAGAACCTGCTCGACCTGGAGGACCGCTACATCCAGCGCCTGCTCAAGGACATCGAGTCCGATTCGCTCATCGTCGCGCTCAAGGGCTCGGCGCCCGAGTTGCGCGAGAAGTTCCTCAAGAACATGTCGCAGCGCGCGGCCGAGACGCTGCGCGAGGACATCGAGCTGCGCGGGCCGGTGCGCGTGTCGCAGGTCGAGACCGAGCAGAAGGCGATCCTGCAGGTCGTGCGCCGCCTGGCCGATGCCGGCGAGATCGTCGTAGCCGCGCCTGGAACCGATGATTTCGTCTGACGCTTCCTTCGCCGCGCGTCCGCGCCTGTCTGCCTGGCAGCGCTGGGAGATGGGCGCGATCGACGCGGATGCGCTCGCGGCGCGCAGCGCCAGCATCGAGGTGCCCGCTGCGCCGCGCGTGGACCCGGCCGCGCTGGCACGCGAGGCCGAGCTCGAACGCCTGCGGCGGGAAGCGCGCGCCACCGGCGAGGCCGAAGGCCGCCGCGAGGGCTGGGCGCAAGGCCATGCCGAAGGGCGCGCCGAAGGCCTGGCGGCCGGCCTGGCCGCGGCCAGCGCGCATGCCGAGCAATTGCGCGCACTGGCCGCCTCGCTGCCGGCCGCATTGCGCAGCGCGGAAAGCGAGCTGGCCGATGCCATCCTGGCGCTCGCGCTCGACGTCGCGCGCCAGGTGATCCACCGCACCCTGCGCGTCGAACCCGAATGGGTGCTGGCGCTGGTGCAGGACCTGCTGCACACCGAACCCGCGCTGCAGGGCGAACCGCGCCTGCTGCTGCACCCCGAAGACCTGGCGCTGGTGAAGAACAGCCTCGGCGGCGAACTGCAGGCCGCCGGCTGGCAGCTGCGCGCCGACGACACCCTGGCCCGGGGCGGCTGCCGCGTGCGTTCCGCGAGCGGCGAGATGGATGCCAGCCTGGAATCCCGCTGGAAGCGCGTGGCCGGTGCCTTCTCGCGCGATGCCGAACCCGATGGAGCCTGAAGCCATGCAAGCCACTGCAAACACCGCCGCGCCCGGCGCCATCAACCCGCACCTCAAGTCCTGGCTCGGCACGCTCGCGCAGGCCCGCGGCGAGGTCGGCCTGTGCGCAACCATCGCGACCTCGGGCCGCCTGACGCGCGCCGTCGGCCTGGTGCTGGAGGCCGTGGGCCTGCAGCTGCCGGTCGGCAGCGACTGCCTGATCGAATTGCCGCCCGGCTATCCGCAGCGCCATGCCGAGGCCGAAGTGGTCGGCTTTGCCGGCGACCGCCTGTTCCTGATGCCGCAAAGCGAAGTGGCCGGCCTGCTGCCGGGTGCGCGCGTGTTTGCGCGGCCCGGTCCTGCGCAGTTTGCGGGCGGCGCTTCCGGCGATGCCCACACCAAGCGGCTGCCGGTGGGCGAAGGCATGCTCGGCCGCGTGGTCGATGCCGCCGGACGGCCGCTCGACGGGCTCGGCCCGCTCGACGTGAGCCGCAGGGTGCCGCTGGGCGCGCCGCCGATCAATCCGCTGGCGCGTGCGCCGATCGATTCGGTGCTCGACGTGGGCGTGCGCGCCATCAACGCCATGCTCACGGTGGGCCGCGGCCAGCGCATGGGCCTGTTCGCGGGCTCGGGCGTCGGCAAGAGCGTGCTGCTGGGCATGATGGCGCGCTACACCAGCGCCGAGGTGATCGTGGTCGGCCTCATCGGCGAACGCGGCCGCGAGGTCAAGGACTTCATCGAGAACACGCTGGGCGAGGAAGGCCTGGCGCGCTCGGTGGTGGTGGCCGCGCCGGCCGACAACTCGCCGCTGCTGCGGCTGCAAGGTGCGGCCTATGCCACCTGCCTGGCCGAGTACTTCCGCGACCAGGGCCGCGACGTGCTGCTGATCATGGATTCGCTCACGCGCTATGCGATGGCGCAGCGCGAGATCGCGCTGGCCGTGGGCGAGCCGCCCGCCACCAAGGGCTACCCGCCTTCGGTGTTCGCCAAGCTGCCCGCGCTGGTGGAGCGCGCCGGCAACGGCGCGCGCGACGCCAACGGCCGCGGCGGCTCGATCACGGCCTTCTACACCGTGCTGTCCGAAGGGGACGACCAGCAGGACCCGATCGCCGATTCGGCCCGCGCCATCCTCGACGGCCACGTGGTGCTGTCGCGCACGCTGGCCGAGGCCGGCCACTACCCGGCGATCGACATCGAGGCCTCCATCAGCCGCGCGATGACGGCGCTGATCGAGCCCTCGCAGTTCGACACCGTGCGCCGCTTCAAGCAAGCGCTCTCGCGCTACCAGCGCAACCGCGACCTGATCAGCGTCGGCGCCTATGCGGCCGGCCACGACCCGCAGCTCGACCAGGCCATTGCGCTCTATCCGCGCATCGAGGCCTTCCTGCAGCAATCGATGCACGAGCGCTGCGACTACGCCGCCTCGATCGAGCGCATGGGCAGCCTCTTCGAATCCGCCTGATCCATTTCCCTTCCACAGGAGTTGCCATGCCGCACAAGCTTCCGCTCGACACGCTCACCGACCTCGCCCGCACACGGACCGACGATGCGGCGCGCCAGCTCGGCCTGCTGCAGAACGCGCAGGTCAGCGCCCACCAGAAGCTGGAGCTGCTGCTGCAGTACCGCCAGGACTACAGCGACCAGCTGCAGGTGCTGATGGAGAACGGCCTGCCCTCGGCCCAGTGGCACAACTACCGCAACTTCCTCGGCACGCTCGACGGCGCCATCCAGCAGCAGCAGGCCATCGCCGCACAGGCGGCCAGCCGGCTCGACCATGGCCGCAGCGAATGGCAGCAGCACAAGCGGCGCCTGAACTCCTTCGACGCGCTGGCCGAACGCGCACGGCGGCAGGAACTCGTGGTCGGCGCGCGGCGCGAGCAGCGCGACAGCGACGAGCGCACGGCACGCAAGTTCTTCGACCGCGCCTCCCAACCGACACCCTGACGCACATGCCTTCCCCCATCGCCCCTTCCTTCAGCCCGAACGCGGCTGCCTCCGCGGCTTCTTCCACCGCCGCCGGTGCACGCGGCCGCAACGCCGAGGAACCCGGCGGCCGCAGCTTCGACGCGGCGCTGGCCCGCTCGCGCAACGCAGGCGCAGCGCAGGCGCCCGAAGAGGCCGAATCGTCCGCACTGGCAACCACGCACCGCCGAAAGGCCTCGCGCGCCGGCGATCGCAAGGACGAGCTTCCCGCCGAGTTGCTGCCGATGTCTTTTTTTGCGCCGCTGGTGGCGCCGCCAGCTGCCGCTACTGCTGCACTTGCAGCCGGTGCGTCCACGGCCGCCTCGGTGCCCGATGGCGTCCAGGCCGTGGTGCCGGGCGATGCGCCGGCCGACACGCTGGCTGGTGATACCGCGCACGCTGGGGCAGGCAAGCCGGCCGTCGCGGCGGATGCCGAAGGCGAAAGCACCGCGCAGGCGAAGCCGGCAGACGGTGCGCAGCAGGCCACGGCCCCGGACACCGCGCAGCCGGCGGAGGCACGCGCCGCCATGCAGGCCGCAGCCGCTGTGCCGCCGCCGGCCGCCGCGGGCACGGCCCCAGCCGCGATCCCGGCTGCCGATGCTGCAGCGCCCGACGCCGCCGCCACCACCGCCGCGGCTTCCGCAGCAGCAGCCACCGACCCCCGTGGCGCCTCCACCGCCTCCCTCTCCGCCGATGCCGACACCGACCCGGCACCGGCCACCGCCATGATCTCCGCCGACAAGACCGCCGACCTGGCCGCCGCCTCCGACGCGGCGCCCGCTTCCACCAGCGTACCCGCCTCGATGCCGTTCACGCCGGCCGCGGCCGCGGCTGCGCGCACAAACGTGCCGCCGGCTTCGCCGCACACGCCCATCCTCAGCGTGGAGCCGTCCGTCGGCTCGGCCGCCTGGGGCAAGGCCATCGGCCACCAGGTGCTGCGCATGACCGCGGCGGGCTACCAGGTGGCCGAACTGAACCTCAACCCGGCCGGCCTCGGCCCGCTCAAGGTCACGCTCACCATGGGCGACAACCAGGCGCAGGCGATGTTCGCCTCGGCCCACGAAAGCGTGCGCAAGGCGCTGGAAGTGGCCTTGCCGCAATTGCGCACCAGCCTTGCCGACCACGGCATCAGCCTGGGCCAGGCCTCGGTCGGCTCGCAATCGCATCCCTCGGCCGGACAGGGCGGCGCCTTCGGCCAGCCGCCCCAGCAGCAGGGATCGCCGCGGCAGGCCGACTACCCGGGCGCCAGCCGCGCGCAAGCCATCGCCGCCACCGAGCCGCTGCGCAGCATGCCGGCGCCCGCAACGCTTCGCAGGCCCAGTGCCGGCGTCGACACCTTCGCATGAGACGGTGAACGCGGGATCTGAGGCCTTTTCCCGCGCTTGATCAGCCCTTCGCCTGCCAGCCACCTGGCAAAGAATAGTCCGAAACCGATTCGCTTCGCAGCACCCTTATGGCTACCAGTCCTCCTGTCGCACTCGCCCCCGTTCCCCCTTCCCCCGCACGTCCATCGAAGCTGTGGATCGTGCTCCTGATCGTCGCGCTGGTTGGCGCGCTGGCCGCTGCCGGCGGCTATTTCCTGCTGCGCCAGCGCGCACCGGCCGAGCCCGCCGCAGCCGCTGCGCCGGTGCCGGAGAAGCCGATCTTCGTGACGCTGGAGCCGCTCACCGTCAACGTGCAGTCCGAAGGCCGCGGCCGCTTCCTGCACGTGGGCGTGGCCCTCAAGGTGCACGACGAACAGGCCAAGGCGCGCATCGTCGAATTCATGCCCGAGATCCGCAGCCGGGTGCTGCTGCTGCTGTCGAACCGCCCGCCCGAGTCGCTGGTGACGACCGCCGACAAGGCCCGCCTGGCCGAGGAGATCCGCGTCGAGCTGAGCCGCCCGCTGGGCGCGGGCCTGCCGCCGCAGGAGATCGCCAGCGTGTCCTTCAACACCTTCGTGGTGCAGTAACCCTTTCCGGACCGCCGATCCATGGCCTATGAACAAGTGCTCTCCCAGGACGAGGTCGACGCGCTGCTGCAGGGCGTCACCGGCGGCGCGCCCGAGCAGAGCGACGGCGCCGCCGCCCGCGCGGACGGCCTGCCGGTGTACGACCTGGGTGCGCCCGACCGCGTGGTGCGCAGCCGCATGCACACGCTCGAAGTCATCAACGAGCGCTTTGCCCGCCACCTGCGCAGCTCGCTGCTGAACTTCATGCGCCGCAGCCCCGACATCTCGGTCGGGCCGGTACACATCCAGCAGTACGGCGAGTTCGTGCGCCACCTGCCGGTGCCGGCCAACATCAACATGCTGCACATGAAGCCGCTGCGCGGCACGGCGCTGTTCGTGTTCGATCCGAAGCTGGTGTTCCTGGTGGTCGACAACCTGTTCGGCAGCGACGGGCGCTACCACGTGCGCGTCGAGGGGCGCGACTTCACGCGCACCGAGCAGCGCATCATCAAGCGGCTGCTGAACCTCACGCTGCAGTGCTATGCCGACGCCTGGCAGCCGGTGTTCCCGCTGAGCTTCGACTACGTGCGCGCCGAGATGCACGGCAAGCTCGCCAACATCGTCGCGCCCAACGAGGTGGTGATCAACACCACGCTGCAGATCGAGTTCGGCCCGGTGGGCGGCTTCCTGCACGTGTGCATTCCCTATTCGATGATCGAGCCGATCCGCGACCTGCTGTCCAACCCGGTGCAGGACGAGATCGAGGTCGACAAGCGCTGGGTGCGCCAGATGTCCCAGCAGATGCAGAGCGCCGACGTGGAGCTCAGCGCCGAATTCATCACGCTGCCCTCGACCATTGGCGAGGTGCTCAAGCTGCAGGTGGGCGACGTGCTGCCCATCGAGCTTCCGACGTCGATCACCGCGCGCGTGGACGGCATTCCGGTCATGGAATGCGGCTACGGGGTGTCGAACGAGCGCTATGCCCTGCGCGTGCTGCAGATGATCTCCCACCAAGACAGCGATCCGAAGAACGACCATGACTGACAACACCCCATCCACCAGCGATGCGGACGACTGGGCCAGCGCGCTGGCCGAGCAGACCGCGGCCTCCGCGCCCACGCCCGCCTTCGCCCCCGCCGCCCCGCCGGCGATCGCTCCCGCTCCCGCACCGGCTGCCGCTCCCGCGGGCAGCCGCGTGTTCCAGCCGCTGCAGGCCATGGCGACCGGCGCCGGCTCGCCGGTGGACGTGGAGCGCATCCTCGACGTGCCGGTGCAGCTCACGGCCGAGCTCGGCCGCACCCGCATCACCATCAAGAGCCTGCTGCAACTTTCGCAGGGCTCGGTGGTCGAGCTCGACGGCCTGGCCGGCCAGCCGCTGGACGTGCTGATCAACGGCTACCTGATCGCGCAGGGCGAAGTGGTGGTGGTCAACGAGAAGTACGGCATCCGCCTGACCGACATCGTCACGCCCTCCGAGCGCAT
This sequence comes from Variovorax paradoxus NBRC 15149, assembly GCF_001591365.1. Lineage (GTDB taxonomy): Bacteria > Pseudomonadota > Gammaproteobacteria > Burkholderiales > Burkholderiaceae_C > Variovorax > Variovorax paradoxus. Next base: position 434,329 of record NZ_BCUT01000005.1, on the reverse strand, counting down.
GCAGAAGCTCGGCCGGTCATGAGCCTCTTCGCCCGCCGGCTGCGGCAGGCCGCGGCTTCGTTCGCGGCCGCGGCCTGCGTTGCCGCCCACGCTGCGCTGCCGACCGTGCCCTCGCCCGTGGAGGCCGCCGCGCCGGCCGTGGGCGCCTCCAGCCTGCTGCAGGCCGGCTTCGGCATGTTCACGGTGCTGGGCCTGATCTTCCTGTGCGCCTGGGCCGCGCGCCGCTTCGGCCTGCAGCGCCTGGGCGGCGGCCAATCGGTGAAGGTGGTCTCCAGCACCATGGTCGGCCAGCGCGAGCGCGTGGTCGTGGTCGAGGTCGGCGGCACCTGGCTGGTGCTGGGCGTTGCGGCCGGCCGCGTCAACGCACTGCATTCGCTGCCGGCACAGGTTCTGCCCGCGGCGCCGCCGGCCAGTGCCATGCCTGATGCCCGCCTGGCCGGCGCGGCGGGCCTGTTCGCCCAGAAGCTGCGCGACTCGCTCGGCCTTCAGCGGCCCCATCCATGATGCGCACCGTCCGCCAACGAAGCCTTGCCGGCTTCGCGCTGATGCTGCTCGCCCTCGCGCTGCCGACGGCGGCGTCGGCTCAGGGCCTGCCCGGCCTCACCAACACGCCCGGGCCGGGCGGCAGCCAGACCTGGTCGCTCAGCGTGCAGACGCTGGTGATGCTGACCTCGCTCAGCTTCCTGCCGGCGCTGCTGCTGAGCATGACAAGCTTCACGCGCATCCTCATCGTGCTGGGCCTGCTGCGCACGGCCATCGGCACGCAGTCGTCGCCGCCCAACCAGATCCTGGTGGGCCTGTCGCTGTTCCTGACCTTCTTCGTGATGGCGCCGGTGTTCGACAAGGTCCACGACGAGGCCTACAAGCCCTTTTCCGAGAACAAGATCACGGCCGAGAAGGCGCTCGAGAAAGGCATTGCGCCCTTCAAGTCCTTCATGCTGAAGCAGACGCGCGAGAACGACCTGGCCCTGTTCGCCAGGCTCGCGAAGATCCCCGACATGCAGGGCCCGGAAGAAGTGCCGCTGCGCATCCTGCTGCCTTCGTTCGTGATCAGCGAGCTGAAGACCGCGTTCCAGATCGGCTTCACCATCTTCATTCCGTTCCTCATCATCGACCTGGTGGTGGCCAGCGTGCTGATGTCGATGGGCATGATGATGGTGCCGCCCGCCTCCATCGCGCTGCCCTTCAAGCTGATGCTGTTCGTCATGGCCGATGGCTGGCAGCTGCTGATCGGCGCACTGGCCCAGAGCTTTTATCTTTAGAGGCGCGCAATGACTCCCGAATCCGTCATGTCCCTGGGCAGCCAGGCCATCCACGTCTCGCTGCTGCTGGGCGCGCCGATGCTGCTGGTGGCGCTGGTCGTGGGCCTGGTCATCAGCATCTTCCAGGCCGCCACGCAGATCAACGAAGCCACGCTGTCCTTCATTCCCAAGCTGCTGGCGGTGTTCGCGGTGCTGGTGCTGGCCGGCCCCTGGATGCTGGCGCAGATGCTCGACTACATCCGCACGCTGTTCTCGAGCATCCCGCAGCTGGTCGCCTGAGCGCGCGCCGACATGCCCGCCATCTTCTCCGTCACCTCGGCGGAGCTGACCGCCTGGCTGACGGCCTTCCTGTGGCCCTTCGTCCGCATGCTGGCGCTGGTGAGCACCGCGCCGGTGTTCGGCGAGCCCGGCGTCGCGCGCCAGACCAAGGTGGCCATTGCCGCGCTGCTGGCGGTGGCCCTTGCGCCCACGCTCGGGCCGATGCCCGCGGTGCCGGTGGTCTCCGCGGGCGGCGTGTGGATCATCGTGCAGCAGGTGCTCATCGGCGGCGCGATCGGTTTCACGATGCGCATGGTGTTCGCGGCCGTGCTGGCCGCGGGCGAGTACATCGGCCTGCAGATGGGCCTGTCGTTCGCGTCCTTCTTCGACCCGATGGCCGGCGGCGCCACCATGGTGGTCGCGCGCCTCATGCACATGCTGGCCATTCTTCTTTTCCTGGCGGTGGACGGCCACCTGCTGATGCTGGCCGCGCTGGCCGACAGCTTCCACACGCTGCCCATTGCCGATGCACCGCTGGCGGCGCAGGGCTGGACGCTGCTGGTGTCCGGCGGCGGCCGCATCTTTGCCAACGGGCTGATGCTGGCGCTGCCGCTGGTGACCGCACTGCTCACGCTCAACCTTGCGATGGGCATCCTGAACCGCGCATCGCCGCAGTTCAGCATCTTTGCGGTGGGCTTTCCGCTCACGCTGCTGGCGGGCATCGGCATGCTGCAGCTGCTGATGCCGCAGCTCGGCGCCTTCCTGGAGCCGCGCTTTGCCGCCGCGCTGTCTTCGCTGCCGCAGCTGATGCAGGCGCTGCGGCCCTGAGCCGCACGCCCCTTCCCATTCACAGGTAGTTGAACAGCGCGATGCTGTGCAGCCGCGCGAAGGTCTGCTGGGTGGCCTGGAGCGAGGTCTGGCGCTGCAGGAATTCCGAGATGGCGCTGGCCGGGTCCAGGTCCACCAGTTCCGAGAGGTAGGCCTTGTCGGTCAGGCCGCGCGAGGCACCGCTGGTGTCGAGCGCGTCGATCTCGTTCATGCGCGAGCCGATCGACGACATCACGGTGAGCACGTTGTCGTGCGCGTTGGTGATCTTGACATTGAAGGTGCTGAGCGCGTTGAGCAGGTCGGCCTTCGCCGAATCGCCATTGCCGGCGAGCGGCTGCCTGAGCGCGGTGACCAGTTCGCCGATGGCGGCGAACACGTCGGTGCCCGCATTGCGCGCGGTGGCCACCTGGAAGGTGTCGCCATCGGCCGGCGCGCCGCTCATGGTGATCTGCAGGCCGCCGAACGAGATGGCGGCGCCCGGCACATAGGCGCCCGATGCGGCCACCACGGGCGGCGTCTCCTGCGTGGCCACCGTGTAGTTGCCGCCGCTGAAGCTGATGACGAAGTCCTTGCCGTAGTTGGCCGCGCCCGCGTCGGTCACGCCCACGGCGCCGAAGACGCCGGAGCCGGTGTTGGCCGCGCCCGCCGAGCTCACGTAGCCCGCGCCGCCCTGCACCGACTGGAACACGCTGCGCCCGTCGTCCGTGGTGGACATCTGGCGCGACACGTCGACCTGCATCAGCCGCTGGCCCTGGTCGCCCATGTACTGGATGCCGCCGGCGGCGCCGGCCACGAAGGGCTGGCTCCCGCTCTTGAAGCCGGCGAACAGGAACTGGCCGTTGCCGTCGTCGGCATTGGCCACGTTCACGAGCTGGTCCAGGTTGCCCTGCAGCGTGGTGGCCAGCGAGGCGCGGTCGGCATCCGACAGCGTGCCGTTGCCCGCCTGCACCGCGAGCGTCTTCATGTTCTGCATGATCGAGGTGGCCGACTTCAGCGCGGTCTCTTCCTGCGAGAGCGAGAGCATCGCGCGGCTGCGGCTGGTGGCGTACTGCGCCGACTCCGCCATCGACTGGCTCACGCCCAGCGCGCGCGCGGCGGCCACCGGATCGTCGGCAGCCGTCAGGAACTTGGTGCCCGCAGCGAGCTGCTGCTGGATGCGGAACAGCTGCTGCTGCTGCGAACCCAGCGAGCTCATGCTCTGGGCGTAGAAGGATTGGGTGCTGATGCGCATCGCGGCTCCTGAAGATCTTCTTTGGAAAAATGCGGCCGGCTCAGCCGCGGATGCCCAGGATCGCGTCGAACATGGTCGACGCGGTCTGGATCACCTTGGCATTGGCCTGGTACATCTGCTGGTACATCAGCAGGTTGGCGGTTTCCTCGTCCTGGTTCACGCCCGAGATCGAATCGCGGCTCGCGCGGATCTGGCTCGTCACGCCTTCCTGCGTGGCCGAGGCCACGCGGATTTCCATGGCGCGGTTGCCCACCTCGCTCACCAGCTTGGCGAAGGCGCCGTTGAAGGTGGAGGTGCCGCCGTCCATCGCGGTCTTGCGCTGCAGCGCGCCAAGACGCAGCGCGTTGCTGCCGTCGGACACGCCGCCCGCGTTCTTGCCGATGGTGAAGGTGTCGCCCTCGGCGGGCGCGCCGCTGAGCTTGACCTCGATGCCGTCGAAGCGGATGGAAGCGCCCGCGGTGTAGGGCACGGCCGTGCCGGCGGCATAGCTGGTCGATGTGCCGTCGGCCAGCGTCACCGTCACGGCGGAGGTCGCCGGAAAGCCCGACAGCGTGTTGGCCGCGGCGTCGTAGGCGAGCGTGACCGTGCCGGCGAGCGGCGTGGCCAGGTAGGCCGCGTCGACCACGGCCGGGCTCAGCGCGCCGGTGCCCTTGTTGCCCACCGCCTTGCCCGTGGCCAGCGGCGACGCGGCCGCCACCTTGGCGGTGTCGCGCACCAGCACGTCCATGTCGCGCGCGCCGGTGCGCGTCGGCTGCACCAGGAAGGAATCGCCCGCCTGCGCGGTGCCGCTGGCCGGCGAGAGGCTCACGCCGTCGAAGCTGGCGGGAAAGCTGGTGAAGTCGCCCATCGGCTGCTTGTCCGACAGCCGCGTGACGCTGTAGGTGAGCGTGCCCGCCACGTCCTTCACCTGCACCGAATAGTCGCTGGTCGTGAGCTGCGAGGTATCGGCCACGCTGGCGCCAAGCACCATGTCGCCTCCGTTGCGCGCATTGGAAAACACGCCCGGCGCAGCTTGCGAGAAGAAGTCGGTGCCCAGCACGCCGTTCAGGTCGACGCCCAGCTTGTGCTGCTCGTTGAACTCGCTGCCCAGCGCCATCGCCAGGCGGCCGACGGCGTTCTGCGTGGGGGTGAGCGTCTCGGCGCGGAAGGCCAGCAGGCCGCCCAGCGATCCGCCAGCAATCACGTCGTCGTTGAGTTCGGACACCGTGCCGGTGAGCCCGACCAGCGCCACCGCCTTGCGCGTGGGATCGGCGGCGGACGACACCGCCTGCAGCTGCGCGGCCCGGTCGCCCAGCACCAGCGTCTGGCCGTTGCCGATGAAGACGTTGTACTGGCCGCTGTCCTGCTCCAGCACCTTCACGCCCACGATCTTGCCGAGCTCGCTCACCAGCTGGTCGCGCTGGTCCATCAGGTCGTTGGGCGGCTGGCCGCCGGCCATGGCGCTGAGCTGGCTGATCTGCTGGTTCAGGCTCGCGATCTGCTTGGCATAGGTGTTGATCTGCCCGGTGCTGCCTTCGATCTGGTCGTTGACCGAACCGTTCAGGTCCGTGAGGTACTGGTCGGTGGCGCGGAACTTGTTGGCCAGCGTCTGCGCCGCGCTGATGAGCTGCTGGCGCGCCGCCGGATCGGCCGGCGTGTTGGCCACGCCCTGCACGCTGGCAAAGAAGCTCTGCATCAGCGGTGTGAGGCCCGCGGTCTTGTCGGCCAGCAGCGAGTCGATGCGGTTGATCTGCGATCCGTAGCTCGCGAGCGCCGCGCCCGCGGCCTCGGCGCCGTTGAGCTGGGCCGTGAGATAGCCGTCGTAGCTGCGCTGCACCGTAGTGACGCGCGCGCCGTTCCCGATGAACCCCGCACCGGTCGTCGTGCCGCCGTTGGACGAGACCAGCGCGGTCTGCCGGCTGTAGCCGGCGGTGTACACGTTGGCCGTGTTGTGGGCCGTCGTCATGAGCGCGGATCGCGCGACGCTCAGGCCGGACAGGCCCGTTTGGAACATCGACATGAGGCTTTACCTGTAAAACGTTTTCTTGTTGGCACCGGGCATCGCTTGCGATGCCTGCTTCCTGTCTATCGGCAGGCGGCGCGGAAAATGAAGTGCCCGGTGGAACATTTCAGGCGGCGCGCCGGAACACGCTGACCGACTCGACCAGGCTCGCGGCCTGCTCCTGCATCGACTGCGCCGCAGCCGCCGCTTCTTCCACCAGCGCCGCGTTCTGCTGCGTCACCTGGTCCATTTGCGCAATCGCCTGGTTCACCTGCTCGATGCCGGTGCTCTGTTCCTGGCTGGCCGCCGTGATCTCGCCCATGATGTCGGTCACGCGCTTGACGCTGTCGACGATCTCGTCCATCGTGCGGCCCGCTTCGGCCACCTGGCGGCTGCCGGCCTCGACCTTGTCCACCGAGTCGTCGATCAGGCCCTTGATTTCTTTTGCCGCTGCGCCCGAGCGCTGGGCGAGGTTGCGCACTTCGGAGGCGACGACTGCGAAGCCTCTTCCCTGCTCACCGGCTCTTGCGGCTTCAACTGCAGCGTTGAGCGCGAGGATGTTGGTCTGGAACGCGATGCCATCGATCACGCCGATGATGTCGACGATCTTCTTGGACGAGGCATTGATCGAAGCCATGGTATCGACCACCTGCCCCACCACGCCCCCGCCCTTCACCGCGACCTCGGAGGCCGAGAGCGCGAGTTGGTTGGCCTGCCGCGCGTTGTCGGCGTTCTGCTTGACGGTGCTCGTGAGCTCTTCCATCGAGGCTGCCGTCTGCTCGAGCGAACTGGCTTGCTCCTCGGTGCGCGCCGAGAGGTCCCGGTTGCCCGCCGCGATCTGGCCCGATGCGGTCGCGATGGTGTCGGTGCCCTGGCGCACTTCGCCGACCACCCTGGCCAGGCTCTCGTTCATGTGCTTCAGCGCCTGCATGAGCTGGCCGGTCTCGTCGCGCGAGTCGGCTTCGATGACCGAGCCCAGGTCGCCGCTCGCCACGGTTTCGGCCACCTTCACCGCGCGGCCCAGCGGCTGCGTGACGCTGCGCGCGATCAGGAAGGCGCAGGCCGCGCCGATCACCAGCGTGAGCACCGTGAGCACGATGCGCAGGTTGAAGCCTCGCTCGTTGGCCGCGTCGATCGCATGGCTCATGTCGTCGATCGCCTTGCGCTCGAGCGCCAGCAGTTCGAGCACCCGGCTTTCATAGGCCTTGGCGGCCGGCTGGAAGATGTTCTTGAAAACCGCCTCCGCTTCGCCCGGAGTGCCGCTGGCCTTGGCTTTCTGCACCGCGTCCTTGGCGGCCTGGTACTTGGCCCGCAGCTCGACGATAGACTTGAAGGTCGACTTCTCGACGTCGGTCACCAGCAGGGCCTCGACCTTGGCCATGGTCTCGCCGCCCTTCTTGACGCTGTCGGAGATGACGTCGGCAAAGGTGACGGGAAGCGTCTCGTCGGTGGTGCGGGCAATCATCGCGGTGCGCGCGATGGCCGAGTAGGTCAGCACGTACCAGTCGGAGATGAGCCGCTCCTTCGCGAGCGGGCTCTGCATCATCTGGCGCGTGGCCTCGGCATTGCTTCGGGCGGTCACCAGGGCGAAGGCGGCCGAGACCAGGGTCAGCGCGAGAACCAGGCCGAAGCCGATGGCCAGGCGCGTTCCGATGCGCATGTTGGAAAGGAAGTTCATCTTTGAATACCGAATGGGAGTGAAGGAGGCGCGCGGCCTCAGATGGGCGCCACCTCGGGCGCGTGGTAATGGACAGGGCTGGTTTGGCGCAGGGCGGTTGCGGGCTGGCGCGGCGGGCCGTCCAGCTTGAACACGCTCACGGCCTGCACGAGGCTCGCGGCCTGCTCCTGCATCGACTGCGCCGCGGCCGCGGCTTCTTCGACCAGCGCCGCGTTCTGCTGCGTCACCTGGTCCATCTGCGCAATCGCCTGGTTCACCTGCTCGATGCCGGTGCTCTGCTCCTGGCTCGCGGCCGTGATCTCTCCGATGATGTCGGTCACGCGTTTCACGCTGCCCACGATCTCGGCCATGGTCTTGCCGGCTTCGCCCACGAGGGCGCTGCCCATGTCGACCTTGCCCACCGAGTCGTCGATCAGGCCCTTGATTTCCTTGGCGGCTGCGCCTGAGCGCTGGGCCAGGTTGCGGACTTCGGAAGCGACCACTGCGAAGCCGCGGCCCTGCTCGCCGGCACGTGCCGCTTCCACCGCAGCATTCAAAGCCAGGATGTTGGTCTGGAACGCGATGCCGTCGATCACGCCAATGATGTCGACGATCTTCTTCGAGGACGCATTGATCGAGGCCATGGTGTCCACCACCTGCCCCACCACATTGCCGCCCTTCACTGCCACTTCGGAGGCCGAGAGCGCGAGCTGATTCGCCTGCCGCGCGTTGTCCGCGTTCTGCTTGACCGTGGAGGTCAGCTCTTCCATCGAGGCCGCGGTCTGCTCCAGCGAGCTGGCCTGCTCCTCGGTGCGCGACGAAAGGTCCTGGTTGCCCGCGGCGATCTCGCCCGAAGCCGTGGCGATCGCATCGGTGCCCTGGCGCACGCCGCCCACCACCTTGGCGAGGCCGCCGCGCATCGACTCGACGGCCCGCGTGATGACGCCGATCTCGTCGCGGCGGTCGGACGACAGCGGCCGCGACAGGTCCCCTTGGCCGATGGCCTGCACATGCTCGCTCAGTACGCGAAGCGGCCGCACCATGCGCCGGATGAAGACGATCAGCCCCGTGCCCAGCAGCAGCGCGGCCAGCGCAATGACGCCGCCGAGCAGGCGCATCTCGCGGTAGAGATCGGCCATCACTTCCGAGGCGGGCATCTCCGCCACCACCAGCCAGCCGGTCGCATCGCTCCTGCTCACGGACGCATAGCGCTGCCCCGGCTGCGCCGACTGCAGCACCGCGGGCGCATCCTCGATCCACGCGGCGTCCTCGCCCTTCAGGCGGGCGAGCCAACCGGCCGCATCCGCGCCCTGCACAACCTCGGACAGCTTCTTGCCGGCCGCAGACGGATGGAACACGAGCGTGGCAGCGGCAGGGTCTGCGCCCGGGTTGACGATGTAGAGCCCGCCAGTGTCGAAGATCCGGCTCTGGCCCACCGCTTCGCCGAACGAGGCCTGCTGCTGCGAGATGTCCAGGCCGATGTAGAGCACGGCGACCACATGGTCCGCCGCGTCGCGCACCGGCTCGTAGACCGTCATGAAGGGGCGCCCGAACAGCATGACGCGGCCGATGAATTTCTTGCCCGAGCGCAGCACCGGATACGCTGCGCTCTTGCGGTCGAGCAGCGTTCCGATGGCGCGCTCGCCGTTCTCCTTCTTGACTGAGGTCGTGATGCGGCGGAAGTCTTCGCCCTGCGCCACGAACACCGTGGCGTTGGCGCCGGGAAAATCCCGCGCGAAGGCATCCACCTCGCTCGTGCTCGCGCCATTGATCTGCGTTCCGTAGCTGCTCACGATGCCTTGGGCCGCATCTTCGACAGCGAAGGTGGCCGAGAACTGGCGCCGGAAGACGCCGTAGGCGTTCTCCGCGGTCAGCTGCATGGTGCGGTCGAAGATGTCGAGCGACCGCGCAATCGCTTCGGCCTTGGCATTGGCGTATTGCGCGGCGCTGCGCTGCTGCTGCGCGGAGCCGATCGCATAGAACGCCGCGAGCAGCAGCCCCGTCACCAGAAGAATGGCAAGGGCGGCCCTGACGGTGAGCGTGCGCGCCAGCGAGACGAAGGGGCGCGTTGGCTGGGACGGGTCCGTGGCTGCGGCTTTCATCAGAGTTCTCTCCTGTGGGTGTCTAGAACTCGGTCCAATCGCCCGTGGCACCTGCGGCACCCGCGGCGCCGCCGGCCAGGGTCAGCGGCGGAGCGGAGGCCATGGCTTCCTTCTTGCGCGGCTTCGCGAGCGGCCGGGCCGGCGCCTCGGGCGTGCGCGGTGCTTGCGCATGCAGGGTTGGGGCCGCGCCCTCGAGCCTGAACACGCTGACGGCTTCCACCAGGCTCGCGGCCTGCTCCTGCATCGACTGCGCCGCAGCGGCGGCTTCTTCGACCAGCGCGGCGTTCTGCTGCGTCACCTGGTCCATCTGGGCAATGGCCTGGTTCACCTGCTCGATGCCCGTGCTCTGCTCCTGGCTCGCGGCCGTGATCTCTCCGATGATGTCGGTCACGCGCTTCACGCTGCCCACGATCTCGGCCATGGTCTTGCCGGCTTCGCCGACCAGCGCACTGCCCATGTCGACCTTGCCGACGGAGTCGTCGATCAGGCCCTTGATTTCTTTTGCCGCTGCGCCTGAGCGCTGGGCCAGGTTGCGCACTTCGGAAGCGACGACTGCGAAGCCTCTTCCCTGCTCACCGGCACGTGCCGCTTCCACCGCGGCATTGAGCGCGAGGATGTTGGTCTGGAACGCGATGCCGTCGATCACGCCGATGATGTCGACGATCTTCTTGGATGACGCATTGATCGAGGCCATGGTGTCGACCACCTGGCCCACCACGTTGCCGCCCTTGACGGCCACCTCGGAGGCAGACAAGGCCAGCTGGTTCGCCTGCCGCGCGTTGTCCGCGTTCTGCTTGACCGTGGAGGTCAGCTCTTCCATCGACGCCGCAGTCTGCTCGAGCGAACTGGCCTGTTCCTCTGTGCGTGAAGACAAGTCCTGGTTGCCCGCGGCAATCTCTCCCGAGGCGGTCGCGATCGCATCGCTGGAACTCTTGATCCGCACCACGACCTCGGTCAGCTGGTCCTGCATGCGCTTGATCGAGAACAAGAGACTGCCGGCGCGGGCCGAGCGGGCCTGCACGCTTTCGCTCAGGTCGCCGTTCGCGATGCGGCCGACCACGTCGGCGGCGTAGCCGGGCTCGCCGCCCAGTTGCCGCCCCAGCAACCGCGCCACCACCACGCCGAGCCCCACGCTGATGGCGATGCCGGCCAGCGCCATCAGCACCATCAGCAGGCGCGAGGTCTTGAAGGTGCGTGCGGCGTCCTCCATGCCGTCCTTGGCCTGCTGGTCGCTGTAGGCCACCATGCGCTGGAGCACTTTCTCCAGCGCGCGCGACTCCTTGAGCAGCTGCTCGCTCTCCTGCGGCACGCTGCCTTCGAACTGCGAGCTGTCCAGCGACTGCTTGGCGATGAGGTCGGCAAAATCGGCCAGGTGCTTTCGCAGCGGCGGCATCAGGCGCTGGTACTGCTCGCTGAGTTCGCGGCCTTCGGGCGTCTCCTCGAGCAGGGGCTTGACCTCGGCCACGTTCGATTCGAGCGCCCTCACGGCGTTCTTCAGTTCCGTGAAGCCGGTGTTGCGCTCGCCCTTGGTGCCGGCCGACAGCAGGCCCATCTGGGCGCGGCTCGCGTCGAGCAGCTGGATGTTGGCCGCCTGCACGGCCTTGATCGCGCGCAGGTCATGGCTGTAGAGGTCTTCAGTCGAGGCGTTGATGCGCCCCATGTGGAAGATGCCGAGCCCGCCAACCGCGGCGCCCACCGCCGCGACCACGAGAAAGCTCAGAACCAGCTTGGCGGCGACACGAAGCTCCAGGAACCATTTCATTTTGCTTTTTCCTGTGGTGCGTGTCAGAACTCGGTCCAGTCGCCCGGCGCGGCAGCCTGGGCCGCGGCGAGCCTTGGAGCGGAACGGGTGCCGGCGGCGCGGCGGGCCGCCGCCGGCCGGGTGGGCGCCTTCAGCGCGGGCACCGCCTTGCGCGGCGGCAGCGCCGGCTGCACCCGGGCCTGCATCTGCACGAGCGGGCGCGGTGCGTTGTCGCCGTCCAGCTTGAACACGCTGACCGACGCCACCAGGCTCGCGGCCTGCTCCTGCATTGACTGCGCTGCCGCGGCCGCCTCTTCCACCAGCGCCGCGTTCTGCTGCGTCACCTGGTCCATTTGCGCAATCGCCTGGTTCACCTGCTCGATGCCGGTGCTCTGTTCCTGGCTGGCCGCCGTGATCTCGCCCATGATGTCGGTCACGCGCTTGACGCTGTCGACGATCTCGTCCATCGTGCGGCCCGCTTCGGCCACCTGGCGGCTGCCGGCCTCGACCTTGTCCACCGAGTCGTCGATCAGGCCCTTGATTTCCTTGGCGGCTGCGCCTGAGCGCTGCGCGAGGTTTCTCACCTCGGAAGCGACGACTGCAAAGCCGCGGCCCTGTTCACCGGCTCTTGCGGCTTCCACTGCCGCATTCAGCGCCAGGATGTTGGTCTGGAACGCGATGCCGTCGATCACGCCGATGATGTCGACGATCTTCTTGGACGAGCTGTTGATGGAGCCCATGGTGTCCACCACCTGGCTCACCACGCCGCCGCCACGCACCGCCACTTCAGAGGCGGAGACCGCCAGCTGGTTGGCCTGCCGCGCGTTGTCGGCGTTCTGCTTGACGGTGCTCGTGAGCTCTTCCATCGAGGCTGCGGTCTGCTCGAGCGAGCTCGCCTGCTCTTCCGTCCTGGAAGACAGGTCCTGGTTGCCCGCCGCAATCTGGCCCGAGGCCGTCGCGATCGCATCGGTGCCGTGGCGCACTTCGCCCACCACCTTGGCCAGGCTGCCGTTCATGCCCTTGAGCGCGTGCATCAACTGGCCGGTCTCGTCCTTCGTCGTCACTTCGATGCGGCTGGTCAGGTCGCCGGCGGCCACCGCCTCGGCCACCTCGACGGCGCGGCGCAGCGGATGCGTGATGCTGCGCACCAGCAGCCAGGCGAGCACCAGGCCCAGGCCCAGCGACAGCACGCCGAAGACGACCAGCATCAGGCTGGTGCTGGCGCGCATCTCTTTGCTGCGCTCGGCCGCGGCGTCGAGCAGCGCGCGTTCCGTGTCCACCATCTGCTGCACACCTGCAAGATAGCTGCGCGAGGTGGGTTCGAAGCGTTCGTTGAAGATCCGGTTGGCGCCTTCCATGTCGCCCGCCAGCTTGGCCTTGCTGACCTCCTCGCGGGCCGCGAGGTAGGCCTTGCGCAGCTCGCCGACCTTGTCGTACAGCGCCTTCTTTTCGGGCGTGTCCATCTGTTCCTCGATGAACTTCTGCAGCTCGTTGGTCTCCTTGATGGAGAGCGCCGTGGCCGGCGCGAAGTAGGCGATCAGGCTCGCATCGCTGCTCTTGGCAATGGCCGCGGCGCGCTGGACGCCCGAGTTGGTGTTGCGCAGCCAGTCGGAGCCCGCGCGCTCGGTCTTGATGTTCTTCTCGACCATCGCATTGATTTCCTCGCCGAGCTGCTGCAGCTTCAGCACGGCAAGCACGCTGCTCGTGAGAGACAGGGCGAGGATGACGCCGATCACGACGGCCAGCCGCTTGCCGATGGAAATATTGCTCAGAAACATGCTCATCACTCCAGAAAATCAGGAAAGGGCAAGCACGCAGAACGCGCGCTTGCCGCAGGAAAGGGTTGTGCGCGCCCGCCTCAGGCGGCGATCTTCTCGACCAGGCCCATCTCGTCGCTGGACATCAGCCGGTCGATGTCCACCAGGATCAGCATCCGCTCGTCCAGCGTGCCCAGGCCGATCAGGTAGTCGGTGTCCAGCACCGAGCCCATCTCCGGCGCCGGCTTGATCTGCTCCGCGCTCAAGGTGATCACGTCCGACACGCTGTCCACCACCATGCCCACCACGCGACCCGCGATGTTCAGCACGATCACCACCGTGAACTGGTCGTAGCTGGGCGTGCCCAGCCTGAACTTGATGCGCATGTCGATGATCGGGACGATGATCCCGCGCAGGTTCACCACGCCCTTGATGTACTCCGGCGCGTTCGCGATGCGCGTCACCGCGTCGTAGCCGCGCAGCTCCTGCACCTTCTGGATGTCGATGCCGTATTCCTCCTGGCCCAGCGTGAAGGAAAGAAATTCCAGGGGACGGCCGGCCCGCAACGGGGCGATGCTGCGGCTGTCGGCGGTTTGTTGGGATGTTGTTGTGCTCATCGGATATCTGTCGCTGTTGGCTAGAACTCGGGCCACGCGCCGCCGGTTGCGCCGGCCATGGCCAGCTGCGGGGACGCGGGGGCTTCGTGGGTCTTCTTGCCCGGCGCGAGGCGCCGGGACTTCTCGGAAGCCGGGGGCATGGCAGCGGCGCTGCCGGGTTCGAGCCTGAACACGCTGACCGACTCGACCAGGCTCGCGGCCTGCTCCTGCATCGACTGCGCCGCAGCCGCGGCTTCTTCCACCAGCGCCGCGTTCTGCTGCGTGACCTGGTCCATCTGCGCGATCGCCTGGTTCACCTGCTCGATGCCCGTGCTCTGCTCCTGGCTCGCCGCCGTGATCTCGCCCATGATGTCGGTCACGCGCTTCACGCTGTCGACGATCTCGTCCATCGTGCGGCCCGCTTCGGCCACCTGGCGGCTGCCGGCCTCGACCTTGTCCACCGAGTCGTCGATCAGGCCTTTGATTTCCTTGGCGGCTGCACCTGAACGCTGGGCCAGGTTGCGCACTTCGGAGGCGACGACTGCGAAGCCTCTTCCCTGCTCGCCGGCTCTTGCGGCTTCGACAGCAGCATTGAGCGCCAGGATGTTGGTCTGGAACGCGATGCCATCGATCACGCCGATGATGTCGACGATCTTCTTCGACGAGCTGTTGATGGAACCCATGGTGTCCACCACCTGGCTCACCACGCCGCCGCCGCGCACCGCCACTTCAGAGGCGGAGACCGCCAGCTGGTTGGCCTGGCGTGCGTTGTCGGCGTTCTGCTTGACGGTGCTCGTGAGTTCTTCCATCGAGGCCGCGGTCTGTTCGAGCGAACTCGCCTGCTCCTCGGTGCGCGAAGACAGGTCCTGGTTGCCCGCGGCAATCTGCCCTGAAGCCGTCGCAATCGCATCGGTGCCGTGGCGCACCTCGCCCACCACCTTGGCTAGGCTGTCGCGCATGGCCTGGACCGCGTGCAGCAGGCTCGCCTGGTCGCCGTGCTTCAGGTCGATGCGGACCGCCAGGTCGCCGTCGGCGATGCGGTGCGCGATGCCGGCCGTGACCATCGGTTCGCCGCCGAGCTGCTTCAGCAGGCCGCGCGAGATCGCCCAGCCGAGCGCGAAGAGTGCCGCGGCCAGCACCAGCGCGCTGATCGACAGGCCGATGGCCCGGCTCATGATGGTGGCCTGCACCGTGTCCACGTAGACGCCCGAGCCGATGATCCAGCCCCAGGGCTCGAAGCCCTTCACGTACGAGACCTTGGGCACCGGCTTGTCGCTGCCCGGCTTGGCCCAGAGATAGGGAACGAAGCCCGCACCATCGGCCTTGACGGTGTCGACGAAGGCGACGAACAGCCGCTTGCCGGTGGCATCCTTGTTGGACGAGAGGTCCTTGTTCTCGAGCGCCGGGCTGATCGGGTGCATCAGCATGCGCGGCTGCATGTCGTTGATCCAGAAATACTCGCTGCCGCTGTAGCGCAGGCCGCGGATCGCCTGCATCGCCTGCTCCTTCGCCTGCGACTCGGTCAGCGTGCCCTTGGCCGCGAGCGCGTGGTAGTGGACCAGCAGGCCATGCGCGCTTTCCACCACCTGGCGCACGCTGGCCTGCCGCTCTTCCAGGATGAGCTTGCGCTCCGAAACCAGGAAAAGGGCCGTCAGCGCCGCCACGCCCAGGATGGCGCTGGCCGTGAGCAGCCCGAGCTTCTGCCCGATGCTGAGGGCGCGCGGATTCAAGCGGTTGAACATGGTCTCTTCCTTGGGTGGATGTCTTTTGTGCGGTGCTCTGTCCACAGGGTTATCGGCATCCGCGCGCAAGACTTGAGGCCTTCAGCTCAAAATTCCGTCCAATCGCCATTTGCCGCGCTGGCGGCCACGGCCAGTTGCGGGGCTGCGGTGGCCTCGCTCTTCCTGGCCGGCGCCGGCCGCAGGGCCTTCGGCGCGGCGAATGCGAGCCCGGAACGAGCGGCCGGTGTTCCATCCAGCCTGAACACGCTGACGGCCCCGACCAGGCTCGCGGCCTGCTCCTGCATCGACTGCGCCGCGGCGGCGGCTTCTTCGACCAGCGCCGCGTTCTGCTGCGTCACCTGGTCCATCTGCGCGATGGCCTGGTTCACCTGCTCGATGCCGGTGCTCTGCTCATGGCTCGCGGCCGTGATCTCCCCGATGATGTCGGTCACGCGCTTCACGCTGCCCACGATCTCGGCCATGGTCTTGCCAGCTTCGCCGACCAGCGCACTGCCCATGTCGACCTTGCCGACGGAGTCGTCGATCAGGCCCTTGATTTCCTTGGCGGCGGCGCCTGAGCGCTGGGCCAGGTTGCGCACTTCGGAAGCGACGACTGCGAAGCCGCGGCCCTGCTCGCCGGCACGTGCCGCTTCCACCGCAGCATTGAGCGCGAGGATGTTGGTCTGGAACGCAATGCCATCGATCACGCCGATGATGTCGACGATCTTCTTCGAGGACGCATTGATCGAGGCCATGGTGTCGACCACCTGCCCCACCACATTGCCGCCCTTCACTGCCACTTCGGAGGCCGAGAGCGCGAGCTGATTCGCCTGCCGCGCGTTGTCCGCGTTCTGCTTCACCGTGGAGGTCAGCTCTTCCATCGACGCCGCGGTCTGCTCGAGCGAACTGGCCTGCTCCTCGGTGCGCGAAGACAAGTCCTGGTTGCCCGCGGCAATCTCGCCCGAAGCCGTGGCGATCGCATCGGTGCCCTGGCGCACGCCGCTCACCACGGTGGCCAGGCTCGCATTCATGTTCTTCAATGCCAGCATCAGCTGGCCCGTCTCGTCGCGGGACGATGATTCGATGCGGCTGGTGAGGTCGCCGTCCGCCACCGTCTGCGCCACGCGCACCGCCTCGTTCAGCGGCCGCGTGATGCTGCGCGTCAGCAGCCATGCCAGGACGCCGCCGAGCAGCAGCGCAGCCATGGCCAGCACGATCACGTTCATGCGGCCCGCGCGGTTCAGGCTGTCCACCGCATCGGCGGCCTTGTCGATGCGCTCGGCCTGGTGCGTCAGCATGCCGCGGATGCTCGCGTCGTAGACCTCGAGCATCGGCACCAGCTTGCCGTTGGTGATCGCTGCCGCCTCCTCCTGCTTGCCTTCGGCCTTGAGCTTGAGGATGGTGTTGCGCAGGCCCACGTACTGGCTGCGCTTTTCCTTGATGCCGGCGCTGATCGCCTGCTCCTCGGGCGAATCCAGCATGGCCTCGAGCTTGGCCTGCGTCTCGGAGATGCCGGCGCTGGTCTTGCTCATCTGCTTTTGCAGGTAGTCCTGCACTTCCGCATCGTTGCTCTTGACCAGCGCGAAAGTGCGCACGCTGTTGCTGCTGGTGTTGAGCAGCCAGTTCGCGGCCAGGCGCTCCTTCACGAGCGAGCGCTGCACCATCTCCTGCACCGCGTCGCCCACGCCCTGCAGGCGGAACACGCCAATGCCCGCAATGCAGGCCATGAGCGCCAGCACCAGCGCAAAACCGATGCCCAGGCGCGTGCCGATCTTGAGGTTCTTCATGTCGATTGCTCCGTGCGCGCCGTCTCAGGCGGCGATCTTCTCGACCAGGCCCATCTCGTCGCTGGACATCAGCCGGTCGATGTCCACCAGGATCAGCATCCGCTCGTCCAGCGTGCCCAGGCCGATCAGGTAATCGGTGTCCAGCACCGAGCCCATCTCCGGCGCCGGCTTGATCTGCTCCGCGCTCAAGGTGATCACGTCCGACACGCTGTCCACCACCATGCCCACCACGCGACCTGCGATGTTCAGCACGATCACCACCGTGAACTGGTCGTAGCTGGGCGTGCCCAGCCTGAACTTGATGCGCATGTCGATGATCGGGACGATGATCCCGCGCAGGTTCACCACGCCCTTGATGTATTCCGGCGCGTTCGCGATGCGCGTCACCGCGTCGTAGCCGCGCAGCTCCTGCACCTTCTGGATGTCGATGCCGTATTCCTCCTGGCCCAGCGTGAAGGTCACCACCTCCAGCCGGCTCGAGGTGGCAGGCGCCGCGGCGCCCCGGTGTTGTGGGGGGGTCATGATCTCTGCCATATGGATTCCTTCAGCTGAACTTCTGCATGATGCGAACGAGCTTCTGCCCGTATTGCGGATCGGTGGCGTAGCCGGCCTTCTGCAGGCCGTGCGCGGCCTCGGCCGGTGTATCGGCGGCCAGCACGCCGGCGTAGCGCGGGTTGCGCGTGATGAACCGGGCGTAGTCGGTGAAGGCCTCGTCGTAGGACGCGTAGGCCCTGAACTTCGCGCGCACGCGCTGCGGCTCGCCGTCCACGTATTCGGTCGTGGTGGTCTCCACCACCGGACCCTTCCAGCTGCGGTCGGCCTTGATGCCGAACAGGTTGAAGCTCTGGGTGCCGTCGTCGGCCCGGATCTCGCGCTTGCCCCAGCCCGATTCGAGTGCGGCCTGCGCGAGGATCAGCGGCGCGGGCACGCCGCTCGCCTCGCTCGCCACCTGCGCGGAGCCGCCCATGCGCTGCACGAAGCTGTCGACATTGCCCTGCAGCGAGGCCACGGCGCCCGCGGCCGAGCGGTCGCTGTTGCGCTGGTAGATGCCCAGGTCCACCGATGCGGCCGATGGCCTTGCCGGTGCGGATGGCAATGACGATGGCAGTGGCGACGAACCGAGCGGAATGCCCGACTGCGGTGTGAGCGGAATGCCCGCGCGGGGCGCGAGCGAGATGCCTTCGCTGCCGCCGCCGTCTGTTTCTCCCGAGGGCGCTGCGCGGCTGAGCTGCGCGAGCATGGCCTCGGCCAGGCCCACGCCGCGCCCCGAGAGGTTCTGCGCGAGCTGCTGGTCGAGCATCGACATGTAGATCTTCTGGTCGCGGTTCTCCAGCAGTCCGCTCGAAGGCGTGGCCTCGCGCATGCTCTTGAGCACCATGTTCATGAACAGTGCCTCGAACTGGCGCGACACCTGCTTCAGCCCCTCTTCGGGCGAGCTGCGCACGGTGTAGCGCAAGGCATCGACGCCCTGCACGTCGAGTGCAAGGCGCTGGTCCAGCGCGCCGCTTCTGCTTTCGGTGATGGCCATGGCGATGCTCAGATGATCTCGAGCTCGGCGCGCAGCGCGCCGGCGGACTTCATGGCCTGCAGGATCGACACCAGGTCCTGCGGATTGGCGCCCAGGCTGTTCAGGCCCTTGATCACATCGGCCAGCGAGGCGCCGCCGCGCACCATCTGCAGCGCGCCGCCGCCCTGGCTGATCGAGATCTGCGAGGTCTGCCCGACCACCGTGGAGCCGCCGGAAAATGCATTGGGCTGGCTCACCACCGGATCCGTGTTGATGACCACCGAGAGGTTGCCGTGCGCCACCGCGCAGTCGTTCACGCGCACCGCCTGGTTCATGACCACGGAGCCGGTGCGCGCATTGACCACCACGCGCGCGACCGCCTGCGTCGGCGTCACTTCGAGGCTCTCGAGCCGCGCGAGAAAGCCCACGCGCTCCTGCGGCGCGGGTGCCTGCACCTGGATCACCCGGGCGTCGAGCGCCTGCGCCGTGCCCGCGCCGAACTGCCGGTTGATGGCTTCGGCCGCCAGCTGCACGGTGCCGAAGTCGGAGCGGTTGAGCTCGAGCGTGAAGCTGCCTTCGCCGCCCACCGGCGCCTCGACGCTGCGCTCCACCAGTGCGCCGGCCGGAATGCGGCCCGAGCTGAGCTGGTTGACCTGCGCCTTGCTGCCGTTGGCCGACGCGCCCGCGCCGCCGACCACCATGTTGCCCTGCGCGATCGCATAGACCTGCCCGTCGACGCCCTTGAGCGGCGTCATCAGCAGCGTGCCGCCGCGCAGGCTCTTGGCATTGCCCATCGAGGACACCGTCACGTCGATGTTCTGGCCGGGCCGCGCGAACGAAGGCAGCGTGGCCGTGACCATCACCGCCGCCACGTTCTTGAGCTGCATGTTCACGCCCTGCGGAATCGTGATGCCCAGCTGCTGCAGCATGTTGTTGAGGCTCTGCGTGGTGAACGGTGTCTGCATCGTCTGGTCGCCCGTGCCGTCGAGCCCGACCATGAGGCCGTAGCCGATCAGCGGGTTGTCGCGCACGCCCTGGATGCTCGCGAGCTCCTTCAGCCGCTCGGCCTGCGCCGGTGAACACAGGGTGATGGCGCACAGCGCCGCAAAGCCGATCAACGAACGCACATTGCAGAAGAAATTCATGATTTGGGGGTGAGTCATCAAAACGGCATGACGTTCAAGAAGAAGCGCTGCATCCATCCCATGTGCTGCGCCTCGTCGATGTAGCCCTTGGCCGTGTACTCGATGCGCGCATCGGCCACCAGCGTCGAGGGCACGGTGTTGTTGCCCGAGACCGTGCGCGGGTTCACCACGCCCGAGAACCGGATGTATTCGGTGCCCTGGTTGATGCCCATCTGCTTCTCGCCGCTCACCAGCAGGTTGCCGTTGCGCATCACGTCCACCACCGTGACCGTGATCACGCCGTTGAAGGTGTTGTTGGCGTTGGCGCCGCCCTTGGCGTCGAGCTTGTTGCCGCCCGACAGCTTGGCGTCCTGCCCGTCGAGCAGCGAGCCCAGCAGCTTCGGAATGCCGGCGAAGTCGGCCGCCAGGCTGCCCGTGCGGCTTGCCGACGCGCCCGAGTTCTTGCTCGCGTTGACGCGCTCGCTGATGACGACGGTCAGGATGTCGCCCACGTTGCGCGGCCGGCGGTCCTCGAACAGCGCGCTGCCGCCGGGACCGTCCTGGAAGATCGCGCCGTTGGCACGCCGCGGCATCGAAGAAGCCGTGTTGTCCGCCCGCGCCGTCATCGGCTGGTGCACCAGCGGCTCGCGCGGAACCTGCGCGCAGCCCGAGGCCAGCACGGCAACCGCCACCCACGGCGCCAGGCGCAAGGTGCGGGAGGTCATAACTGCGCCAGGCGCTGCAGCATCTGGTCCGAGGTCTGGACCGCCTTGCTGTTGATCTCGTAGGCGCGCTGCGTGGCGATCATGTTCACGAGCTCTTCCACCACGTTGACGTTCGAAGCCTCCACGTAACCCTGGCTCAGGATGCCCGCGCCGTCGACGCCGGGGTTGACCTGGTTCGGCGCGCCGGAGGCATCGGTTTCCGCATAGAGGTTCTCGCCCTTGCTCTGCAGGCCGGCCGGGTTCAGGAAGGTGGCCAGCTGCAGCTGCCCGACCTGCACCGTGTTGGTCTGCCCGGCCTGCGTGATCGACACGATGCCGTCGCGGCCGATGGTCAGGCTGGTGGCGTTCGCGGGCAGCGTGATGGCCGGCTGCACCGGAAAGCCGCTGGCCGTGACGAGCTGGCCGTCGCGGTCGGTCTGGAACGAGCCGTCGCGCGTGTAGGCGGTGGTGCCGTCGGGCATCAGCACCTGGAAGAAGCCGCCGCCGTTGATGGCCACGTCGGTCGGCTTGTCGGTCTTGGTGAGGTTGCCCTGCGAGTGGATGCGCTCGGTGGCGACCACGTGCACGCCGGTGCCCACCTGCAGGCCCGAAGGCAGCCGCGTCTGGTCCGAGGTCTGGCCGCCGACCTGGCGCAGGTTCTGGTACATCAGGTCCTCGAACACGGCGCGGCTTCGCTTGAAGCCCGTGGTGCCGACGTTGGCAAGGTTGTTCGACACCACGTCGAGTTGGGTCTGCTGGGCATCCAGGCCGGTCTTGGCGATGTAGAGCGAGCGCATCATGGCAAAAAATCCTTGGGGAAATGGGTGGTGGGGCGCGGGCTCAGCCGTACGCCAGCAGCTTGTTGGCCGACTGCGCGTTCTCGTCCGCGCTGTGCATCGACTTCATCTGCATCTCGAAGCTGCGGGCGTTGGCGATCATGGCCACCATGGCCTCCACGCCGTTGACGTTGCTGCCCTCGACCGCGCCGGTGGTCACGGTCACGGCCGCATCGGGCTCGGCCGGCGCGAGGCCCTCGCGCATGCGAAAGAGGCCGTCGGCGCCGCGCACCAGGTCGGCCACGGGCGGGTTGACCAGCTTCAGCCGGCCCACCTCGGCAATGCCGATGGCCGGGTCGCCGGCACCGCGTGCGGTGACCAGGCCGTTGGCCGCGATCGCGACAGTGGAGCCGGGCGGCACCGTCAGTGCGCCGGCATCGCCGGCCACAGGCAGCGAGCCCATGGTGGTGAGCTGGCCCTCGGCGTTCACCTGCAGGTTGCCCACGCGGGTGTAGGCCTCGCCGCCATCGGGCGTCTGCACCGCGAGCCAGCCGTCGCCGTGAATGGCGATGTCGAGCGCGCGGCCGGTTTCCGTGAGCGGACCGTGGCTGAAGTCGGCGCCCGGCGTGGTGGCAACCACGTAGGCGCGCGTCGTCGCCTCGGCGCCATCGGTCACCGGCACCGCGCGAAAGCTGTTGATCTGCGCGCGGAACCCGGGCGTGGAGGCGTTCGCCATGTTGTTGGCCACGGAGGCCTGCTGCTCCATGGCCTGCTTGGCGCCGCTCATCGCGACATACAGCATGCGGTCCATGGGCGGCTCAGCGGATGTTGATCAGGGTCTGGACGACCTGATCCTGCGTCTTCACCGTCTGCGCATTGGCCTGGTAGCTGCGCTGCGCGACGATCAGGTTGACGAGCTCGGAGGTCAGGTCAACGTTCGATGCCTCCAGCGCGCCCGAGGCGAGCGAGCCCTGCTTGGTGCCCGCGCCCGGCGTGCCGGTGAGCGGCTGGCCCGAGGCCAGCGTTTCGCCCCAGACGTTCTCGCCCATCGGTTCCAGGCCGTTGGGGTTGGCGAAAGAGGTCAGCACCACCTGGCCCATCAGCGTGGTCTGTTCGTTGGAGAACTTGCCGGTGATGGTGCCGTCGGGGTTGATCGAGAACGAGGTCAGCGTGCCGGAGGTGTAGCCGTCCTGCTTGAGCGTCTTGATCTCGTTGACGTTGCCGAACTGCGTGGTGCCCGAGAGGTCGACCGTGGCGTTGAGCGCCACCGAGCCGTTGCCGAAGTTCATGGCGGGCAGCGTCAGCTTGCCGCCGGCCGGCGTGAGCAGGTTGCCGTTGCCGTCGAAGCTCATCGTCGAGATCGGCGCGCCGCCATTGAGCGCGCTGCCGTCGGCCGCGCCGTACACGTCCCAGGCATTGGCGCCGGTCTTCACGAAGAAGACGCCGAGCTCGTGCGGATTGCCGAGCGAATCGAACACCGGGCCGAGCGCGTTCGAATAGTTGAAGGTGGCCGAATCGGTGGCGGAGAACGGCGTCTTGGTGGGCACCGTGCCGCGCGCGTCCAGGTTGAAGGTGGCGTTGATGGCGGTGGTCGCCTTCGGGCTCATGGCCGTGGTCTGGACCTGCAGCGGGCCCGGCGTGCCGCCGTCCAGGCCGCCGGTGGCGGAGACGCCGTAGCCCGTCAGGCGCAGGCCCGCGGCGTTGACGATGAAGCCGTCCTTGTCGCGCGTGAACTGGCCATTGCGCGAATACATCACCTCGCCGCTCGGGCTGCTGAGGCGGAAGAAGCCGTCGCCGTTGAGGATCGCCACGTCCAGCGGCCGGCTGCTGGTCTGCACCGAGCCCTGCGTGAAGTTCTGCACGATGCCCGACACCGCCACGCCCAGGCCGACGCGCGAGCCCGCATACACGTCCTGGAAGGTTGCCGCGCCCGACTTGAAGCCGACCGTGCCCGAATTGGCGATGTTGTTGCCGATGACGTCCAGGTTGGCGGCGGCTGCGGACAGGCCGCTGATGCCTTGGGAAAAGCCCATGATCGAATCCTTGTTTCAGTGCAATGAAGAAGAAGAAATGGCCCGCGGCGCACGGGCCGCTGCCGATGAGGAAGACGGCGCGCGACAGCTGCTCAGAGGAACATGCGCACGTCGGCCAGGCCGATGCTCTGGCCCGACATCAGTTCGAGCGTGACGCCGCTGGCGCCCTGCTTGACGGCGGCCACCTGCGAGAAGACCAGCGAAGTGGCCTCCACGCGCGTGCCGTTGTTGGCGGCCGCGACGCTGAAGCTGTAGGCGCCCGCCGGGGCCGTGCTGCCGTCGTCGGCCTTGCCGTCCCAGCTGACGGCGTTGACGCCCTCGGTCATCGGCCCGAGCGTCAAGGTGCGCACGGTGTTGCCCGCGGCGTTGACGATCTTCACCTCGACGGTGCCGGCGGTGGCCGGCAGCTGCACGGCAAAGGGCACGGCCGCCGGTTCCTCGCCGGCCTTGGGCTCCGTGGCGGCGATGGTGTTGCCGGGCGACAGCACGTTGTAGCCAATGAGCGATGCCGCCTGCAGCACCTGGTTGGCGCCGGTCTGGTTCACCAGTCCGCTGAGCGCGCTGTTGAGCCGCTCGATGCCGCTCACGGTGCTCATCTGCGCGAGCTGCGACGTGAGCTCGGCGTTCTCCATCGGGTTGAGCGGGTCCTGGTTGTTGAGCTGCGTCACCAGCAGCTTGAGGAAGCGCTGCTCGCTGTCCGCTCCCGAGACGTTGCCGGCGCTCGACGCGGCGGTGGCTGCGTTGAGCCCGGAGATGGAAGAGGTGTCGGAAATGGCCATGGTTCTTGTTGGGATGTGGGGGGTTACTGGCCGATGCTCAGCGTCTTGACCATCAGCGTCTTGGCGGTGTTGAGCACCTCGACGTTGGCCTGGTAGCTGCGCGAGGCGGAAATCATGTTGGTCATCTCCTCGACCACGTTGACGTTGGGCATGGCCACGTAGCCCTTGGCGTCGGCATGCGGGTTCTTCGGGTCGAAGACCATCTTCAGCGGCGAGGGGTCCTCGATGACGCCGGCCACCTTCACGCCGCCGATGTCCTGCTGGCCCGAGGCGTCGACTTCGAAGACCACCTGCTTGGCGCGGTAAGGCTTGCCGTCGGCGCCGGCCACGCTCTCGGCGTTGGCAAGATTGCTGGCCGTCACGTTCATGCGCTGCGACTGCGCGGCCATGGCGGAGCCCGCCACGCTGAAGATGTTCATGGAAGCACCGGGATGCGGCATGTGCGGCTCCTTCCTGTTTATTGCGCAGCGGAGAGCAGCGACTTGATCTTGGCGCTGACCACCGTGAGGTTGGCTTCGTAGCGCAGCGCGTTGTCGGCGAAGTTGATGCGCTCGGCGTCCATCTCCACCGTGTTGCCGTCGATGCTGGCCTGGCTCGGCACGCGGTACAGCAGGTCGCGCTCGGGCATCGAGGACGGCGCATCGGCCTGGATGTGGCGCGCCGAGGTGGCGGCCATCTGCACCGGCTGCTGCGTTGCGCGGCCGTGCTCGACCGCCTGCGTCAGGCGGCTCGCAAAATCGAAGTCACGCGCCTTGTAGTTGGGCGTGTCGGCGTGGGCGATGTTGGCCGCGAGCACTTCCTGGCGCTGCGTCCGAAGGTTCAGTGCTTCGCGGTTGAAGCGAAGCGCCGCATCCAGCTTGTCGATCATGTGTTTCCATCTTTCGAGGCGTCGCGTCCCTGGCGGGGCATGGCGACAGATGGAAAGCGAGTCTATGCATGCACTGCGTTCGCAATGGCCCGAACAAAGGGGCATTTGGCGTGCACTTCGAATCTTCGGATCGGGTGCGCCTTCCTAGAATTGCCGGGCACCCATCATGGAAAAAATCCCTTGCCGCCCAC
Source organism: Variovorax paradoxus NBRC 15149 (assembly GCF_001591365.1). Classification (GTDB taxonomy): domain Bacteria; phylum Pseudomonadota; class Gammaproteobacteria; order Burkholderiales; family Burkholderiaceae_C; genus Variovorax; species Variovorax paradoxus. The sequence continues at coordinate 409,426 of NZ_BCUT01000005.1, read as the reverse complement.
GCCGCCTGAAGCTCGTGCTGCCTGCCCTGGCGGCCGGACTGGGCGCGGCGATGTGCGTGGCCGCGGCGCCGCTCACGGGCGATGCGCGCGCCGCCGTCGACCGGCTGCTGCAGGCCCAGAGCGCCGGACTCCCGGGCAAGGTCGGCATCCGCGTCGAGGCGCCGGCATCGGGCCCGCTGCCCGCCTGCGATGCGCTCGAGGCCTTCCTGCCGCGCGGCGCCGCGGCGTGGGGCCGGGTGTCGGTCGGCCTGCGCTGCCACTCGGAGCAAAAGCCCTGGACGCGCTATGTGCTGGCCCATGTGGCGGTCGAGGGGCGCTACCTGGTGGCCGCGCGCAACATCGATACCGGCCAGGCCCTGGGCGCGGGCGACTTCATCGCCCGCAATGGCGATCTCACCGCCCTGCCGCGCTCGGTCGTGACCGACCTTGCCGAACTGCAGGGCGTGGTGGCCGCCAACCGCATCGCGTCCGGCGCGCCGCTCAGGCGCGAACTGATGCGCGGCGTGGCCGTGATCCAGCAGGGCCAGACCATCAAGGTCGTTGCCGAAGGCCCAGGCTATGTGGTCAGCACCGAAGCACGCGCGATGAGCAGTGCCAGCGCCGGTGCGGCCGTGCGGGCCAGGACCGTGGACGGCCGCATGGTCAGCGGCGTGGCCGACGAGGAGGGGCAGGTCCGCCTGCCGCAGTAGCCGCATTCGATGCGCACTGCCCTAAAGTTCTGGCCCGAACTGCCGATACACCAGGCAGCCCTTTGAGGAACCATCTTGAAAATCGATCCATTCGCCCCTTCGGCCACACCGCTCCCCCGAACGAACAAGGGCGCGGCGTCCTCGCCCGCCAGCGGCACCGATGCCGTCCAGGGCGGCAGGAACGCGGTGAAGCTCTCGCCGGGGCAGGTGCATTCGCTGCCCGAGGCGCCCAACTCCGATTTCGACGCGGCGCGCGTTGCCTCGATCCGCGAGGACATCCGGGCCGGGCGCTATGAAATCCACCCCGACCGGATCGCCCGCGGCCTGCTCGCCAGCGTGCGCGATCTGCTCCACGAAAACGGAAAGCTCTGAACGCCATGCTGCTTCACCTGTTGGCCGAAAAAACCTGTGTCGAGGAATTCCTGTCGGTGCTGGAGCGGGAGGCAGAGGCCATGAAGAACGGCCTCTTCGCCGAGCTGCCCTCGCTCACCGGGCGCAAGGCCGGCCTGCTCGACCGCATGGCGGCACTCGACCAGGCGCGCGAATCGGCGCAGGTGGCGCGGGGTTTCGAGCCCGGGCGCGCGGGCGCCGATGCCGCCGCCGCGGCGGACGGCGAGGCCTCGCTTGCCGCCTGGACGGCACTGGTCGAGCTGGCGCAGCAGGCCAAGGCCAGCAACCGCCGCAATGGCGCCATGGTGTACAGCCAGCTCGATTTCACGCAGAACGCGCTGCACTACCTGCAGGCCGGCGCGCAGCCCTTCTACGGGCCGGACGGCATCCGCAAGGCCGCCAGCGCCGCGGGAACGCGGCTGGCGGTGGGCTGAGCCGCAGATCTACTTGCGGGTCGTCTTGCCCGACTTGGGCGGCGCCTCGAACAGCTCCGAGAAGAACGACTGATTCACCTCGCCGGAATCCTTGGCAGTTGGACTCGGCTCAGCCGACGGCAGCTCCTGGAAGTCCGACGACGCGAAGTGCGGCGGCACATACACCCCGTGCTCGTCCCGCCTGACCAGGCCGCGGCGCTCCAGGTCCCGCATGGTCTTGTTGACCTGCATCCTGGAAAGCCCCGAATAGGAGGCGATGACCGACTGGGTGATGCGCTTGTCGTAGCCGCCGTCGGTGCCCGGCGCCAGCACGGTGAGCTCGTGCAGGATGCGGCTGATGAGCCGCTCCGACGAGGCCGATGAAATCTGCCGGATCTGCCTGCGCAGCACCGTGGTGCGCTTCATGACCACGTCGAGCAGGCCCATCGTCACGGCCGGATGGCGGTCGCACAGCGCCTTGAATTCGAGCGTGGGCACCAGGTACAGCGAGGTGGGCAAGGCCGCCACCAGAGTCGCGCCGGCCTGGTAGCGCTCCTCGATCAGGGCGGAGTTCAGGAAGAAGTCGTCCTGCCGGATGAAGTCGGTCGTGACGTCGCCGCTGTCTCCGCTGCCCTGCACCACCACCCGCAGCAGGCCGGTGGCCACGCAGTAGATGCGGTCGGACCATTCGTCCGCCGCCAGCACCACTTCGTTGCGCCGGTAGGACCGAAGCTCGATGCGCTGAACGAAGGCTGCGCGCTCATCCGGGGGAACGCTGGCAATAAGAGGATGCAAATACATCTGTACCGTCCATGGGCTGCCTTGCCGCATATTGGCTCAAAGCGGCTGCCTGCAACTCTCCCCGCTCTCTAAATGTGAATATTTACCAGATTAGACTCATATACTAACAGTCGGTAACATCTGGACACGCAACATCATCGCATGACTTGGCGAACTACGCGCGCCAGCCGCCCGAGACCAGCCATTGGCTTGTACCGCAGGCGACAACGAGCGCCGCGTAGGTCGCCATCGCGCCGTCGCGCCCTGCAAGGACGACGCCGCCGAGCAGCACCAGCGCTCCCACGCCTGAATTGATCGCGCCCTGGGCCCACCATGCCCTGCCGCCCGCCTTGCGCCGGAAGACGTGGCCCATGAGCGCGCACAGGAAACCGACGGCCAGCGCGGGCGCCACGAAGTTCAGCAGGTGATTGAGAAGATCCAGCAGCGACATGGGTAGGAAATGGGTATCGAGCGAGGGCCGCCGGATAAGGCCAAGGGCGCTCGCGGCGCCCTTGTTGTGTGGAGTTGCATGCGGCCAAGCCCCTTGGCGGCCGCATGGCTGCTGCTGATTTTATAATCAGTGGATATGTCAGTCTGGACCCTCGGGTTGAACCACACGACCGCGCCGCTCGATCTGCGCGGTCGTTTCGCGTTCGCGCTCGATCAGCTGGCACCCACGCTGCAGAGCCTGCGCAGTTCGTTTGCCGGCGGCCGCCATCCGCAGGTCGAGGCCGCGATCATCTCCACCTGCAACCGCACCGAGATCTATTGCGCCGCCGAGCATGCCGCGCTCGACCACACGGTCGGCTGGCTGGCCGAGAGCGGCGGCGTCGCGCCCGCGCTGCTGCGCTCGCATGCCTACACGCTGCAGGACGACGAGGCTGCGCGCCACGTCTTCCGCGTGGCCAGCGGGCTCGATTCCATGGTGCTCGGCGAAGCCCAGATCCTCGGCCAGATGAAGGACGCCGTGCGCGCGGCCGAAACCGCCGGCGCGCTCGGCAGCACGCTCAACCAGCTGTTCCAGCGCTCCTTCGCGGTCGCGAAAGAGGTGCGCACCGCCACCGAGATCGGCGCGCATTCCATCAGCATGGCCGCGGCGGCCGTCCGGCTGGCCGGCCAGCTGTTCGAAGACCTGCACCAGACGCGCGTGCTGTTCGTCGGCGCGGGCGAAATGATCGACCTGGCCGCCACGCATTTCGCGGCCAAGGACCCGAAGGCCATCGCCATTGCCAACCGCACGCTCGAGCGCGGCGAAAAGCTGGCCTCGCGCTTCGGCGGCGAGGCCATGCGGCTGGCCGACCTGCCCAGCCGGCTGGCCGAGTTCGACATCGTGGTGAGCTGCACCGCCAGCACGCTGCCGATCATCGGGCTGGGCGCGGTCGAGCGCGCACTCAAGGCCCGCAAGCACCGCCCGATGTTCATGGTCGACCTGGCCGTGCCGCGCGACATCGAGCCCGAGGTGAAGGCGCTCGAAGACATCTATCTCTACACCGTCGACGACCTCGCCCAGGTGGTGCAGCAGGGCCAGGCCAGCCGCCAGGCCGCCGTGGCCGAGGCCGAGGTCATCATCGACGCCGGCGTGCAGAGCTTCATGCACTGGCTCGGCCAGCGCGGCACCGTGCCGCTGATCCAGCAGCTCAATGCCCAGGCCGACGAGTGGCGCGCCGCCGAGATGGCGCGCGCGCGCAAGCTGCTGGCCAAGGGCGAATCGGTCGATGCGGTGCTCGAGGCCATGTCGCGCGGGCTCACGCAGAAGCTGCTGCACGGCGCCATGGCCGAGCTGCACGCGGGCGACGCCGCATCGCGCGAGCACACCGCGCAGACCATCTCGCGCCTGTTCCTGCGCAAAGAGCGTTAGCGACGCTCGCCAGCGGCCCGGCCCTGCCGGCCGCGGTCCCCCATGCGCCCTGCCGCGGCACCGCGGCGCCCTTTCCCCATTTTTCCGAGCTCCTTTCCGCCGTGAAGACCTTTCTGCGCCACCAACTCGAACGCTACGCCCAGCGCCTGGGCGAACTCGACTTCCTGCTTTCGCGCGAAGACATCATGAGCGACATGGCTCAGTACCGCCCCATCTCGCGGGAGCACGCCGAGATCACGCAGATCGCGGGCCGCTACGAGCGCTACAAGCAGCGCGAAGCCGACATCGCCGGCGCGGCCGAAATGCTCGAAGACCCCGACATGGCCGAGATGGCCCGCGAAGAAATCGCCGCCGCGCAGGCCGAGCTTGTGCAGCTCGAGGAAGAGCTGCAGCGCCTGCTGCTGCCCAAGGACCCGGACGACGCGCGCAACGCCTTCCTCGAAATCCGCGCCGGCACCGGCGGCGACGAGTCGGCGCTGTTCGCGGGCGACCTGCTGCGCATGTACACGCGCTACTGCGAGCGCGCCGGCTGGCGCTGCGAAGTGGTGAGCGAGAGCGAGAGCGAGCTCGGCGGCTACAAGGAAGTGGTGATCCGCATCGCCGGCAACGACGTCTTCGGCCGCCTGCGCTTCGAATCGGGCGGCCACCGCGTGCAGCGCGTGCCGGCCACCGAGACCCAGGGCCGCATCCACACCAGCGCCTGCACCGTCGCCGTGCTGGCCGAGCCCGACGAAACCGTGGCAGTGCAGATCAACCCGGCCGACCTGCGCATCGACACCTACCGCGCCAGCGGCGCCGGCGGCCAGCACATCAACAAGACCGACTCGGCCGTGCGCATCACGCACATTCCAACGGGCATCGTGGCCGAGTGCCAGGACGACCGCAGCCAGCACCGCAACAAGGCCAAGGCGCTGCAGGTGCTGTCCGCGCGCATCCAGGAAAAGGACCGCAGCGAGCGCGCCGCCAAGGACGCCGCCATGCGCAAGGGCCTGATCGGCAGCGGCGACCGCTCCGACCGCATCCGCACCTACAACTTCCCACAGGGCCGGCTCACCGACCACCGCATCAACCTCACGCTCTACAAGCTGCAGGCCATCATGGAAGGCGACCTCGGCGACGTGCTCGACGCGCTGCGCGCCGCGCGCGAGGCCGAGCAGCTGGCCGAGCTCGAATCGAGCCTGCCGGCATGACGGCCACGGCCACCACGCCGTCCACCGTGGCCCAGGCGCTGGCCGCGGCTGTCGCGCTGGGCGTCGACCGGCTCGACGCGCAATTGCTGCTGCTGCATGCGCTGGGCCGCGCGCCGCACGACCGCGCCTGGCTGCTGGCGCACGACACCGACGCCATTTCCGACGCGGCCTGGTCCGCGCTTTCGGTGCAGCTGCCGCGCCGCCTGGCGGGCGAGCCGGTGGCCTACCTGCTCGGCGAGAAGGAATTCCACGGCCTCGGCCTGCAGGTGGATGCACGGGTGCTGGTGCCGCGCCCCGACACCGAAACGCTGGTCGACTGGGCCCTGCAATGCCTCGAAGGCCGCAAGGCCCCGCAGGTGCTCGACCTGGGCACCGGCAGCGGCGCGATAGCGCTGGCGCTGCAGCATGCGCGCCCCGATGCGCTGGTCGACGCGGTCGATGCCAGCGCCGACGCACTGGCCGTTGCCGAGGCCAATGCGCAGCGCCTGGGCCTGCCGGTGCGCTTTCGCCAGGCCCACTGGCTCGACGGCGCGGCCGGCGGCTACGCGGTCATTGCCAGCAATCCGCCCTACATCGCGGCCGGCGACCCGCACCTGGCGGCGTTGCAGCACGAGCCGCTGGCAGCGCTGGTGGCCGGCCCCGACGGGCTGGCCGACATCCGCCAGATCGTGCAGCAGGCCCCCGCGCACCTGGCGGACGGCGGCTGGCTGCTGCTCGAGCACGGCCACGACCAGGCGGCGGCCGTGCGCCAGCTGCTCGGCGCGCGCGGCTTTGCCGAAGTGCAAAGCCGCGACGACCTTGCCGGCATCCAGCGCTGTTCCGGCGGGATCTGGCGCACGGTGAAATAATCCCCCCAGCCCATTTTTCAGGAGTTCCCATGTCCGACGCCCAGCAACGCATCGACGATCTCGTCAAGACCAACGACCTCGTGCTCTTCATGAAGGGCAACGCCAGCTTTCCGATGTGCGGCTTCTCCGGCCGCGCGATCCAGATCCTCAAGGCGGTCGGCGTCGACACCAGGACGCTCAAGACCGTCAACGTGCTCGAAGACGACGGCATCCGCCAAGGCATCAAGGAATACAGCAACTGGCCCACGATCCCCCAGCTCTACGTCAAGGGCGAATTCGTCGGCGGCTCGGACATCATGATGGAGATGTACGAGTCGGGCGAACTGCAGCAGGTGCTGGGCGGCGGCAGCAACGCGGCCTGATTTCCCGGCCCGCCATGAGCCACGACCACGGCCACGGCCACGAGGGCAAGGCCGCACCGGCCTGGAAGCACGACGGCGTGCGCGTGATCGCGGCCAACCAGCTCGACGCCAACACCGCCCAGACGCCCGGCATGAACCGCGCCGCGGCCATCAACTTTGCGCGCGTCGGCGCGCAGAAGCTCTGGGCCGGCACCGTCACCATCCATGCCGACGCCAAGACCGGCGCCCACCACCACGGGCACCTCGAATCGGTGATCTACGTGGTGCGCGGCCGGGCCCGAATGCGCTGGGGCGAGAAGCTCGAGTTCACGGCCGAGGCCGGCCCGGGCGACTTCATCTACGTGCCGCCCTACGTGCCGCACCAGGAAATCAACGCCAGCGCCACCGAGCCGCTCGAATGCGTGCTGTGCCGCAGCGACGGCGAGGCGGTGGCGATCAATCTCGATATCGAGCCGGTAGAAAAACCCGAATCGGTCCTGTGGGTCGACCCGACCCACCCGCACGGCGGGGTCTAGGCTCTCCCCCAGGCTGCGCGCACTTCGTGTCGCTTCTCCCTCCCCCTTCCGGGGGCAACACCAGCGGCCCGGCAAAGCCGGTTCCGCGGTGTTCGCTGGAATGTGCTCCGGGTCATGGTACCATCGTGCACTTCGCCGTGCCACCATGACCCTCACCCAAAGCCTGCTCATCATCGTCCTGCTGATCGCGATGAGCGCGTTCTTCTCCCTTGCCGAAATCACGCTGGCCGCCTCGCGGCGCCTGCGCCTGCGCCAGATGGCCGACGAGGGCGATGCGCGGGCCGAGCGCGTGCTGCGCGTGCAGGAGCAGCCGGGCCACTACTTCACCGTGGTGCAGATCGGCCTCAACGCGGTGGCGATCCTCGGCGGCGTGGTCGGCGAGGGCTCGCTCAGCCCCTACTTCGCGCGCTTCCTCGAAGGCTGGATGAGCGTGGAAGCCTCGGCCAACGTGGCCTTCCTGTGCTCGTTCGTGATCGTCATCGCGGTGTTCCTGGTGTTCGCCGACCTGTTCCCCAAGCGCCTGGGCATGAGCGACCCCGAGCGCATCGCGGTTCGCATGGTGGGGCCGATGATGGTGCTGATCACCGCCTTCAAGCCGCTGGTGTGGTTCTTCACGCGCTCCACCGACATGCTCTTCAAGCTGCTGGGCATGCCGCTGGTGCGCGACGACAAGATCACCTCGGCCGACATCCTGGCCATGACCGAGGCCGGTGCGCGCGCGGGCGTGCTCGCGGTGCGCGAGCAGCAGGTGATCGCCAACGTGTTCGAACTCGACACGCGGCTGGTCAGCAGCGTGATGACGGTGCGCGACAACATCGCCTGGTTCCTGCACGACGACCCCGAATCTGTGCTGCGGGCGCGCATCGTGGCCGAGCCTTTTTCGGCCTACCCGGTGTGCGACGGCGACATCGACCATGTGCTCGGCTATGTCGACGCCAAGGAGATGTTCCAGCGCGTGCTCAGCGGCCAGCCGCTGGCCTTCGACCAGGGCCTCACGCTGCACAAGGCGCTGGTCATTCCCGACCGGCTCACGCTCACCGAGGTGCTCGAGCAGTTCCAGCAGGCGCACGAAGACTTCGCGATCGTGGTCAACGAATACAGCCTGGTGGTGGGCGTGATCACGCTCAACGACGTGATGAGCACGGTGATGGGCGACCTCGTCTCCATGCCCGACGAGGAACAGATCGTGAAGCGCGACGAGAACTCGTGGCTGATCGACGGCGTCACGCCGATCCAGGACGTGCAGCGCGCGCTGCACATCGACGAGATGCCGCACCCGGACGACTACGAAACGCTGGCCGGCTTCCTGATGGTGATGCTGCGGCGGGTGCCCAAGCGCACCGACAGCGTGAGCTGGGGCGGCTACACCTTCGAGGTGATGGACGTCGACAGCTACCGCATCGACCAGGTGATGGTCACGAAAACCTAGCTCGCCCTCAGGCGGCCGAGCGGTCGCGGTCCACGAAGGTCCAGAGGCGCTGGTTCGCGAACACAGCGTTGGGATAAGGCGCCTTGCCGCGGCTGCCGTTGTAGCGCCCGAGGGTCATGTACAGGTCGCCGTTCTCGCGGTCGAGATAGTGGCGCAGGATCACGCAGCCGAAGCGCAGGTTGGTCTGCATGTGGAACAGCTTGGCCGGGTCGCTGTCGCCGATCACGCGGGTCCAGAACGGCATGACCTGCATGTAGCCGCGCGCACCGGCGCTGGACACCGCGAACTTGCGGAAGTTGCTCTCGACCTGGATCAGCCCGAGCACCAGGCTCACGTCCAGGCCCGAGCGCTTGGCTTCATACCAGGCGGTCTGCAGGAATTCCTTGCGCGTGGGCCAGTCGGCAATCTTCTTCTTGAGGCGCTCGCTCATCTCGCCCAGCCAGCGCAGGTAGGTCAGGCGGGCCTCGGTGCTCGAGAACTCGGGCACCGGCGGCGCCTTGTTGTGCACGGCCGAACTCAGCGCGGTGCGCACCGAGTCGATCAGCGGCTCCTCGATCTGCGCGCCGGCGTGCGCGGCCTGCGGCAGCGACAGCGCGGCCAGGGCGCCCGCCGCCGCGGCGCCGCCCACCAGGCACCGGCGCCGCGAGAGGCCGCCCTCCAGGCTCATTGCGCGAACTTGCCGGCGATGAATTCGGCGATGCCCGCGGCGGGCACCTTGGTGGCTGCCGTGTCGCGGCGGTGCTGGTATTCGAGCTGGCCTTCCTTCAGGCCGCGGTCGGAAATGACCACGCGGTGCGGCACGCCGATCAGTTCCCAGTCGGCGAACATCGCGCCCGGGCGCTCGCCGCGGTCGTCCAGCAGCACGTCGACGCCGGCCGCGAGCAGCTGCTCGTACAGCGCTTCGGCCGCCACCTTGACCTCGGGGCTGCGGTCCATGCCGATCGGGCAGACCACCACCGTGAACGGCGCCAGCGCGTCGGGCCAGATGATGCCGCGCTCGTCGTGGTTCTGCTCGATGGCGGCGGCCGGCAGGCGCGTGATGCCGATGCCGTAGCAGCCCATCTCGAGGAACTGCGGCTTGCCGGCTTCGTCCAGGTAGGTGGCGCTCATGTCCTTGCTGTACTTGGTGCCGAGCACGAACACGTGGCCCACCTCGATGCCGCGCTCGATCGCGAGCACGCCCTTGCCGTCGGGCGAGGCGTCGCCCGCCACCACGTTGCGCAGGTCGGCCACCAGTTCGGGCTCGGGCAGGTCGCGGCCCCAGTTGACGCCGGTCATGTGGAAGTCGACCTCGTTGGCGCCGGTGATCCAGTCGGCCATGACCATCACCTCGCGGTCGGCCACGAGCCTGACGGGCTTCTTGAGGTTCAGCGGGCCGAGGTAGCCGGGCTTGCAGCCGAAGTGGTCGTCGATCTCGGCCAGCGTCGCGAAGCGGAAGCCCTTGTCCAGGCCCGGCACCTTGCCGACCTTGATCTCGTTCATGTCGTGGTCGCCGCGCAGGAGCAGCAGCCAGACTTGCGAACCCTTCGGGTTGCCGGCCTCGTCGAGGATGTCCGTTGCCAGCACCAGCGACTTGACGGTGGTCGAGAGCGGCACGCCGAGCAGTTCGGCCACGGCTGCGCAGGTGCTCTTGCCCGGGGTGGGCGTCTTCTCGAGCGCCTTGGCCGCCGCGGGGCGCGGGCCGGCCGGAGCGAGCGCCTCGGCCTTCTCCATGTTGGCCGCGTAGTCGCTGCCGGGGCAGTAGACGATGGCGTCTTCGCCGGTGGCGGCAATCACCTGGAACTCTTCGCTCAGGTCGCCGCCGATGGCGCCGCTGTCGGCCGCCACCGCGCGGTAGCGCAGGCCGAAGCGGTCGAAGATGCGGCGGTAGGCATCGGCCATGGCCTGGTAGCTGGCCTTGGCCGCATCCAGGTCGCGGTCGAAGCTGTAGGCGTCCTTCATGATGAATTCGCGCCCGCGCATCAGGCCGAAGCGCGGACGGCGCTCGTCGCGGAACTTGGTCTGGATCTGGTAGAAATTCTTCGGCAGCTGCTTGTAGCTGCGGATTTCCTGGCGCGCGATGTCGGTCACCACCTCTTCGCTGGTGGGCTGGACCACGAAGTCGCGGTCGTGCCGGTCCTTGATGCGCAGCAGCTCGGGGCCCATCTTGTCGAAGCGGCCGGTCTCCTGCCAGAACTCGGCCGGCTGCACCACGGGCATCGTGAGCTCGACCGCGCCGGCGCGGTTCATTTCCTCGCGCACGATCGCCTCGACCTTGCGGATCACGCGCAGCCCCATCGGCATGTAGGTGTAGATGCCCGTGCCGAGCTTCTTGATCATGCCCGCGCGCATCATGAGCCGATGGCTCGCGACCTCGGCGTCAGCGGGCGCTTCCTTGAGGGTGGAGACAAAAAATCGGGAAGCTTTCATCGGGATCGCGCTGGTGGATTTAAGAATCTTGGGGAAGACGGATGCCGGCGGAGAGACCTCCGGGAACCCGCGGGCCTCGAACTGGCCGCTTGCCGTGTGCAACCCGGCATGCATAATCGACTCAGTTCAAAAATTGGGGTTTGATTATGCTCGACCGGGACGGCTTCAGGCCCAACGTCGGCATCATCCTGCTCAACCAGAGAAACCAGGTTTTCTGGGGCAAACGCATACGCACGCATTCCTGGCAGTTTCCGCAAGGCGGCATCGACCGCGGCGAAAGTCCCGAGCAAGCCATGTTCCGGGAACTGCACGAGGAAGTCGGACTCCATCCGGAGCACGTGCGCATCGTGGCCCGTACCCGTGACTGGTTGCGCTACGAGGTGCCGGATCGGTTCATTCGCCGTGACGCACGGGGCCACTACAAGGGCCAGAAGCAAATCTGGTATTTGCTGCAATTGATCGGTCACGACTGGGATCTGAACCTGCGCGCGACCGACCACCCCGAATTCGACGCCTGGCGATGGCACGACTACTGGGTGCCGCTCGATGTGGTCGTCGAATTCAAACGCGGCGTCTACGAGATGGCACTGACCGAGCTTGCTCGCTACCTGCCGCGGCAGGATTTCCGCAACCGCTTCCTGCGCAGCAACGTGCGCGCCCGGGAGTTCGAGCGCCACATGCCAGACGGCGGCGCGCCCGCGGGGCTGGACCTGCCGCCCGGCGGCAGTTTCGATCCACATCCCGACATTACTTCTGCGAGCGATGACCCTTCCCCTCCTCCCCACAACAAAGCGCCCTTCCTTCCGTCGCAGCGCTGAGGGCGCCCTGCTCGCCGTGTGCCTGGCCCTGCTGGCCGGATGCGCATCGGGCCCGCACGACACGGACAACCCCGACTGGGCGCAGGCCGGCCTGCCGCCGCCGCCCAAGCGCTATGAGACCGATGCCGAATGGAAGGAAAGCGAAGCGCCTCCGCCGCCGGCCTTCGACGTCAAGCGCCTCGAGCCGATCGCAATGCCGCCCTACATGTCGCTGAAGTTCGGCGTCGATCCGGCCACCATCACGATCACCGGCGACGGCGTGGTGCGCTACGTGGTGGTCGCCACCAGCCGCAGCGGCGGGGACGCGGCGCTGAACGCTTTCTACGAGGGCGTGCGCTGCTCGACCGACGAGGTGAAGAGCTACGCGCGATTCAACAACGGCGCCTGGAGCAAGGTCGAACGGTCCGAGTGGAAGAGCTTCCGCGACCTGAACTCGAGCTACGCCAGGCAGCTGGCGCAGCAGGGCCTGTGCCGCGGCCATGCGCCCCGCGTCTCGGTCAAGGACATGGTCACCAACATGCGGGACCCGGCGCGCCAGCTGCAATAAGGCAAGGCGGCAGAACGATCGAACGGGGCCTCCTTGAAGGCCCCGTTTTCCATTCCGGCCCGGCCTCAGCCGCGCATCAGCACCATGTTGTCGCGGTGGACCATTTCCGGCTCCGCCACATAGCCCAGCAGCCGCTCGAATTCCGACGAGGGCTTGCGGCACAAAAGCCGGGCCTCCACGCTCGAGTAGTTGGCCAGGCCGCGGGCGAGTTCCACGCCGTCGGCGTCGCGCACGGCGATCACGTCGCCGCGCGAAAACTCGCCCGAGACGCCCGTCATGCCGATCGGCAGCAGGCTCTTGCCCTCGGCGCGCACCTTGGCGGCCGCGCCGGCATCGACGGTGACCGCGCCGCGCAGCTGCAGGTGGTCGGCCATCCAGCGCTTGCGCGCCTGGTGCTTGGCCGTCTGCGCCACCAGCAGCGTGCCGATGGATTCGCCGCGCACGAGGCGCAGCAGGGCATCGGGCTCGCGGCCCCAGGCGATCACGGTGGAGGCGCCCGAGCCGGCCGCGCGCTTGGCAGCGAGGATCTTGGTGATCATGCCGCCGCGGCCGAGGCTGGAGCCCGCCCCGCCCGCCATGGCTTCGAGCGCCGGGTCGCCGGCCGCGGCCTCGTGCACGAACTTGGCCTGCGGGTCCTTGCGCGGATCGGCCGTGTAGAGGCCCTTCTGGTCCGTGAGGATCACCAGCGCATCGGCTTCGACCAGATTGGCCACAAGCGCGCCGAGCGTGTCGTTGTCGCCGAACTTGATCTCGTCGTTGACGACGGTGTCGTTCTCGTTGATGACCGGCACCACGCCCAGCCCGAGCAGCGTGACGAGCGTCGAGCGCGCATTGAGGTAGCGCTCGCGGTCGGCCAGGTCGGCATGGGTCAGCAGTACCTGGGCGCTGCCGATCCGGTTCTCGCGCAGCTTGGTCTCGTACATCTGGGCCAGGCCCATCTGCCCGACGGCCGCGGCGGCCTGCAGTTCATGCACCTCGTGCGGCCGCGTGCGCCAGCCCAGGCGCTTCATGCCTTCGGCAATGGCGCCGCTGGACACCATGACCACCTCGCGGCCGCCCTGCACCAGCACCGCCAGCTGCCGGCACCATTCGCCGATGGCGGCTTCATCGAGACCGCGCCCCTCGTTGGTCACGAGGCTGGAGCCTACCTTGACGACGATACGGCGGGCATCCCGCAAGGCAGTGGATCCGGAGTTCGAGGTCATGGAGGGGCGTGGCGGTCGTGAATGCGGGGTGCGGAGCGTCAGGAGGAGGAGGAGGAAGAAGTATCGGGCGGCAGCTCGACGAAGCGCGGATCGACCTCGACCGGCACATGTTCAGCCGCCTGCTGCGCCTTGACCTGCTGGTACACGGCCTGCACCAGGTGCTCGCAGCCTTCGCGCGTGAGCGCGGAGATCTCGAACACCGGGCCCTTGAAGCGCAGGCGCTTGACGAAGTCCTTCACGCGCGCGGCGCGCTCGTCGGCGGGCACCATGTCCAGCTTGTTGAGCACCAGCCAGCGCGGCTTTTCATAGAGCGCGGCGTCGTACTTCTTGAGCTCGCCGACGATGGCCTTGGCCTGGGCGACCGGATCGACCGCATCGTCGAACGGCGCCATGTCGATCACGTGCAGCAAGAGCCGCGTGCGCTGCAGGTGGCGCAGGAACAGGTGGCCGAGGCCCGCGCCTTCGGATGCGCCTTCGATCAGGCCCGGCAGGTCGGCCACCACGAAGCTCTGCTCCGGGCCGACGCGCACGACACCGAGGTTCGGGTGCAGCGTGGTGAAGGGATAGTCGGCGATGCGCGGGCGCGCGTTCGAGATGGCGCTGATCAGGGTCGACTTGCCCGCGTTGGGCATGCCCAACAGGCCGACGTCGGCGAGCACCTTGAGCTCGAGCTTGAGGCTCTTCTTCTCGCCCGGCCAGCCCGGGGTCTTCTGGCGCGGCGCGCGGTTGATCGCGCTCTTGAAGCGCATGTTGCCGAAGCCGCCGTCGCCGCCCTTGGCGATGGTGACGACCTCGCCTTCCTTCAGCAGCTCGTACAGCACTTCGCCGGTTTCGGCGTCGCTGATGATGGTGCCGACCGGCATCTTCAGCAGGATGTCGTCGCCCGCGGCACCGAACATGTCGGAGCCCATGCCGTGCTCGCCGCGCCTGGCCTCGTGGCGGCGCGAATAGCGGAAGTCGACCAGGGTGTTGAGGTTGGAATCGGCCACCGCGTAGACGTGGCCGCCGCGGCCGCCGTCGCCGCCGTTGGGGCCGCCGAATTCCTTGTATTTTTCATGACGGAACGACACGCAGCCGTTGCCGCCATCGCCTGCGGCGATGTCGATGAAGGCTTCGTCGACGAACTTCATGGGGTATCCAGTGTACAAATGAAGAAGCCCCGACAAAGCGGGGCTTCGAGCTGATCGAAGTGACTCAGGCTTATGCCGGGGTCACGTTGACCATGTGCTTGTTCAGTGCGCCCTTGACACCGAACGACACGTGGCCGTCCACCAGTGCAAACAGCGTGTGGTCCTTGCCCACGCCGACGTTCACGCCGGGGTGGAACTGGGTGCCGCGCTGGCGCACGATGATCGAGCCTGCGCTGATCAGTTCGCCGCCGAAGGCCTTCACACCGAGCATCTTGGGCTTGGAATCGCGCCCGTTTCGCGTTGAGCCGCCGCCTTTTTTCTGTGCCATGGAATCTGCTCCTTAGCCAGCGATCGCGCCGATTTGCAGTTCCGTGAACTGCTGGCGATGGCCTTGACGTTTCTGATAGTGCTTGCGACGGCGCATCTTGAAGATGCCGACCTTGTCGTGCTTGCCGTGCGACAGTACCGTGACTGTCACCGTTGCGCCGGACACCAGGGGCGTACCGATCTTGATTTCGCTGCCGTTGCCGACTGCAAGAACCTGATCGATCACGATTTCCTGGCCTACATCCGCAGCAATCTGTTCTACTTTAATTTTTTCGCCGGAAGCAACGCGATACTGCTTGCCGCCGGTTTTTATGACCGCGTACATGTGAACCTCTTAAGGAATGAGCTCTACGGCGAATTCCGCAGAGCCCAAGATTCTAGCACGGTTTGCACGCGCTAACATGGTTTGAGCCAAGGCGCCGCCGGGACGGCGCGCGCTCCTCCCTATAATCTGCGCCTTCCGGCCTCGTGCCGCTGTCACTTTCGCATTCAGACGCGCCGCGCGCAAACGCCTTGCCAGTCCACGCCGCCGATACCTCCCCCACCGCCACCGTGCTGGATTTGATCGCCGGCGACATGGTCGAAGTCGACCGTGTGATCGCGCAGCGCCTCGACACGGGCGTGCCCCTGGTCAGCCAGGTGTCGAAGTACATCATCTCCGCGGGCGGCAAACGCCTGCGCCCGGCGCTGCTGCTGCTCATGTCGGGCGCGCTCGGCTACACGGGCGAGCAGCGCTTCAACCTGGCGGCGGTGGTGGAGTTCATCCACACGGCCACCCTGCTGCACGACGACGTGGTCGACGAATCGACCCTGCGGCGCGGGCGCCCGACCGCCAACGAATCGTTCGGCAACCCGGCCAGCGTGCTGGTCGGCGACTTCCTCTATTCGCGCGCCTTCCAGATGATGTTGGATGCAAACAACATGCGCATCATGCAGATCCTGGCCGAGGCGACCAACGTGATCGCGGAAGGTGAAGTGCTCCAGCTGATGAACATGCACGACGCCACGCTGGACGAATCCGCCTACCTGCGCGTGATCCGCTCCAAGACCGCCAAGCTGTTCGAGGCCAGCACGCGGCTCGCCGCCGTGCTGGCGGGCGCCACGCCCGAAGTTGAGGAAGCCTGCGCCACCTACGGCCAGGCCCTGGGCACGGCTTTCCAGGTGATCGACGACGTGCTCGACTACGCCGGCGACGCACACGAAACGGGCAAGAACGTGGGCGACGACCTGCGCGAAGGCAAGACCACGCTGCCGCTGATCTTCGCCATGCGTCGCGGCAGCCCCGCGCAGGCGACGCTGGTGCGTGCGGCCATCGAGGCCGGCGACACCGCCCAGCTGGGCAAGATCGTCGAAATCGTCCACGCCACGGGCGCCCTGGAAGCCTCGCGCGCCGCCGCAGCCGACGAGGCAAAACGCGCGATTCACGCATTGCGCGACTTCCCGTCCAATTTGCATGCCGACGGTTTGCTACAATTGGCGGCTCAGTTGCTTGAGCGACGTGCCTGAACACCTCACAAGAGTTGGCAAGGACGAATTCTCTTTTTTTGCAACCAATCGGGGTGTAGCTTAGCCTGGTAGAGCGCTACGTTCGGGACGTAGAGGCCGGAGGTTCGAATCCTCTCACCCCGACCAGCCTTTGGCTGGCACAAATAATGCCCGTGCCTGTTGCTGCGTAGCGATTTACAGGGACGGGTGGTTCAGCGATGATCGTGAAGCACTTTTTCACATCTCTTGCAATTCGCTGAATGGCTGCTGCCGAACTTCCTGTTAAAGAAAACACGCAAATCGCCCTCCCGGGCCTTGCGCGTGCCTTGGTCTCGGCCGGCAAGCTTCCTGCGAAGACCGCGGAAGACATCTACCAAAAGTCGCTGAGCGGCCGCACCAGCTTCATTGCCGAGCTGACCGGCAGCGGCGCCGTCTCGGCCGCCGACCTCGCCCACACGCTGTCCAGCGCCTTCGGCGCGCCGCTGCTGGACCTGGACGCCATCGACCACCAGCGCCTGCCCAAGGACCTGCTCGACCCGAAGCTGTGCCACGCCTACCGGATCGTGGTTCTCAGCAAGCGCAACAACCGTCTCATCGTTGCAACGGCCGACCCTTCGGACCAGCAGGCGGTGGAAAAGATCAAGTTCGCCTCCCAGATGGGCGTGGACTGGGTCATTGCCGAATACGACAAGCTCTCGCGCATGATCGAAGCCGCCGCGGTCACTGCGGCGGAAACCATCAACAGCATCGTCGGCGCCGAGTTCGAGTTCGACGACGTCTCGGCGGACACCTCGGGCGATGCCAACGAACAGGCCATCGCCGAGGTCGAGGACGCGCCGGTCGTGCGCTTCCTGCACAAGATGCTGCTCGACGGTGTCAGCATGCGGGCCTCGGACATCCACTTCGAGCCCTACGAGCACAACTACCGGGTGCGCTTTCGCATCGACGGCGAGCTGCGCGAGATCGCGAGCCCGCCCACGCTCATCAAGGACAAGCTGGCCTCGCGCATCAAGGTCATCTCGCGGCTCGACATTTCGGAGAAGCGCGTGCCGCAGGACGGCCGCATGAAGCTCAAGATCGGGCCCGACCGCGTGATCGACTTCCGCGTCAGCACGCTGCCCACGCTGTTCGGCGAGAAGATCGTGATCCGTATCCTGGACCCGAGCAGCGCGCGCCTGGGCATCGACGCACTGGGCTACGACGCCGACGAAAAGGAGCGCCTGCTGCATGCGATCGGCCGCCCCTATGGCATGGTGCTGGTGACGGGCCCCACGGGTTCGGGCAAGACGGTGTCGCTCTACACCTGCCTGAACCTGCTGAACCAGCCCGGCGTCAACATCGCCACGGCGGAAGACCCGTCCGAAATCAACCTGCCCGGCGTGAACCAGGTGAACGTCAACGAGCGCGCCGGGCTCACCTTCGCGGCGGCGCTGCGCGCCTTCCTGCGGCAGGATCCCGACATCATCATGGTCGGCGAAATCCGCGACCTCGAAACCGCCGACATCTCGATCAAGGCCGCGCAGACGGGCCACCTGGTGCTCTCGACGCTGCACACCAACGACGCGCCGACCACGCTCACGCGCATGCGCAACATGGGCATTGCGCCGTTCAACATTGCCTCCAGCGTGATCCTGATCACGGCGCAGCGGCTCGCGCGGCGCCTGTGCCACGTATGCCGCGCGCCGGCCGACATGCCGCGCCAGGCGCTGCTGGATGCGGGCTTCAAGGAAGAACAGCTCGACGGTACCTGGAAGCCCTATCGGCCGGTCGGCTGCGCGGCGTGCAGCAACGGCTACAAGGGCCGGGTCGGCATCTACCAGGTGATGCCGATCTCGGAAGCCATCCAGGCGATCATCCTGCGCGACGGCAGCGCACTCGACATCGCACGCCAGTCCGAGGCCGAGGGCGTGCGCTCGCTGCGGCAATCGGGCCTGCGAAAAGTCATGCAAGGGCTCACCTCACTCGAAGAAGTGGTGGCGGTCACCAACGAATAACGAACACACTGCAAGAAATCGGAGATCGAATGGCAACAGTGGCATCCACCCGCACCTCGAACACGCTCAAGGAATTTGTCTACGAGTGGGAGGGCAAGGACCGCAACGGCAAGCTGGTGCGCGGCGAGCTCCGGGCCGCCGGCGAGAACCAGGTGCAGGCCGCCCTGCGGCGCCAGGGCGTCCTGGCGTCCAAGATCAAGAAGCGCCGCATGCGCTCGGGCAAGAGCATCAAGCCCAAGGACATCGCGATCTTCACGCGCCAGCTGGCAACCATGATGAAGGCCGGCGTGCCGCTGCTGCAGTCCTTCGACATCGTGGGCCGCGGCAATGCGAACCCGAGCGTGGCCAAGCTGCTCAACGACATCCGCAGCGACGTGGAAACCGGCACCTCGCTGTCGTCCGCCTTCCGCAAGTTTCCGAAGTACTTCGACAACCTCTACTGCAACCTGGTGGAAGCCGGCGAAGCGGCCGGTATCCTGGAAGACCTGCTGGACCGCCTGGCCACCTACATGGAAAAGACCGAGGCCATCAAGTCGAAGATCAAGTCGGCGCTGATGTATCCCACCTCCGTGGTGGTGGTCGCGTTCGTGGTGGTGGCCATCATCATGATCTTCGTGATTCCGGCCTTCAAGCAGGTGTTCACCTCGTTCGGCGCCGACCTGCCCGCGCCCACGCTGTTCGTGATGGCCATGAGCGAATTCTTCGTCTCCTACTGGTGGCTGATCTTCGGCGTGGTCGGCGGCGGCACCTACTTCTTCCTGCAGGCCTGGAAGCGCAACGAACGCGTGCAGCGGGTCATGGACCGCGCGCTGCTGCGCGTGCCGATCTTCGGTACGCTGATCGAGAAGTCGTGCGTGGCCCGCTGGACCCGCACCCTTGCGACCATGTTCGCGGCCGGCGTTCCGCTGGTCGAGGCGCTCGACTCGGTGGGCGGCGCCTCGGGCAACACCGTCTACGGCGACGCCACGGCCAAGATCCAGCAGGAAGTCTCGACCGGCACCAGCCTCACGACGGCCATGACCAACGTCAACCTGTTCCCCTCGATGGTGATCCAGATGACGGCCATCGGCGAGGAGTCCGGCTCGATCGACCACATGCTCGGCAAGGCCGCCGACTTCTACGAGTCCGAGGTGGACGACATGGTGGCCGGCCTCTCGAGCCTGATGGAGCCCATCATCATCGTGTTCCTGGGCGTGATCATCGGCGGCATCGTGGTGTCGATGTACCTGCCGATCTTCAAGTTGGGCCAGGTCGTTTGATGCTGGTGTCGCAGGAGTTCGACGCCGCATTGGCCGGCGTCCTCGGGTTGCTGGTCGGCAGTTTTCTCAACGTGGTGATCTACCGCACCCCGGTCATGATGTACCGGGGCTGGCTGGCCGATGCCGTGGCCAACCTGATGTCGTCCAAGGACGTCCCGTCGCTCTGGACGTTGGTGTTCGGGCCGAAGGCGCAGCCGCCGGCCGGCCTCGAGGCGGCGGCGGACAAGGCGGCCGTGGCCATCGAGGCGCTGCCGCCCTTCGACCTCGCCCGCCCGGCCTCGCGCTGCGGCGCCTGCGGCCACCGGATCCGCTGGTACCAGAACATCCCGGTGCTGAGCTACCTGGTGCTGCGGGGCCGCTGCGCCGCCTGCGGCACGTCCATCAGCCCGCGCTATCCGCTGGTGGAACTGGTGACCGGCGCGCTGTTCGCGCTGTGCGCCTACCGCTTCGGCCTCACGCCCACCGGCGCGCTCTGGGCAGCGTTCGCGGCCTTCCTGATCTGCCAGTTCCTGATCGACTTCGACACCCAGTTCCTGCCCGACGCGCTCAACTATCCGCTGCTGTGGCTCGGGCTCGTTGGCGCGGCCATGGGCTGGACCGGCACCGCGCTGAGCTCGGCGGTCTGGGGCGCCGTCTTCGGCTACCTGAGCCTGTGGCTTGTGTACCATGGCTATCGCCTGGCCACGGGCAAGGAAGGCATGGGATATGGCGACTTCAAACTGCTGGCGGCGCTCGGCGCCTGGCTCGGGGCCGACTACCTCATTGCCATCATCCTGGTCTCATCGCTGGTGGGCGCCGTGATCGGCCTCACGCTGCGCCTTGTCGGGAAGCTGGCGCACAAGGACATTCCGATGGCCTTCGGTCCCTTTCTTGCCGGTGCCGGCCTGGTCTGCCTGGTGGCGGGCCCGGAGCTCGTGAGGCAATGGATTCCCTTCGCCTTCCCGCTCGGCGCATTCGCCCGCTGAGGAGCGCGTGATGCGGCGCATCGGCCTCACGGGCGGCATCGGAAGCGGCAAGAGCACGGTCGCGGCCCTGCTGGTCGCCGAAGGCGCCGTGCTGGTCGACACCGACGCCATCGCACGCCGCATCGCGCAGCCCGCGGGCATCGCGATGCCCGCCCTCGAGGCCGCCTTCGGCCGCGGCGTCATCGCGGCGGACGGCGGGCTCGACCGCGCGGCGATGCGGCAGCTCGCGTTCGCCGACCACAGCGCCAAAAAGCGCCTCGAATCGATCCTGCATCCGCTGATCGGTGCCGAGACCGAACGCATGGCCTCCAACGCCGGCCCCGACGCGGTGGTGGTCTTCGACGTGCCGCTCTTGGTCGAATCCGGCCGCTGGCGGGCCCGGGTCGACCGCGTGCTGGTGGTCGATGCCACCGAGCAAACGCAGCTGCGGCGCGTGGTGGCGCGCTCCGGCTGGACGCCCGAGGCGGTGCGCGCGGTGATCGCCCAGCAGGCGCCGCGCGGGCTGCGCAGGGCGGCCGCGGACGCGGTCATTTTCAACGAGTCGCTCTCGCTGGAGGAACTCGCTGCAGAGGTCCGGAGTCTCTGGAAGCGGTGGGTTCCGCCCGGCACGCGATAATCCGAGACTGGCCGCCAGAGCGGCCGCACAACGACCAAGACAAAAAAGGCGCTCGCCGGAGTGCCCTCACCTCCTGCGATGCTTTTCAATTCGTATCCCTTCATTTTTGTCTTCTTCCCGCTGGTACTGATCGGGTTCTTCCTGATCGGCAAGCGCAACGCCCGGTCCGCCGCGGGCTTTCTCGCCCTGGCCTCGCTGTTCTTCTACGGCTGGTGGAGCGTCAAGGCGCTGCCGCTGCTGGTGGCGTCGATCTGCATCAACTACTGGTTCGGGCTGCGCCTGTCGCCCGCGCCGGAGCGGGACGACCGCAAGCGCAAGTCGCTGCTGGTGCTGGCGCTGGTGGTCAACCTGGGCGTGCTCGCGGTCTTCAAGTACGCCAACTTCTTCGTCTCGAACGTGAACGACGGGCTGGCCGCGGCGGGCCTGTCGCAGATCCCGCTGCTGCACATCGTGCTGCCGATCGGCATCTCGTTCTACACCTTCACGCAGATCGCCTTCCTGGTCGACTGCTGGCAAGGCAAGGTGCATGAGCGCAGCTTCATCCACTACGTGCTGTTCGTCACCTACTTTCCGCACCTGATCGCGGGCCCGGTGCTGCACCACGCGCAGATGATGCCGCAGTTCGCCAATGCGGCCACCTACCGGTTCGACCCCAACAAGGTGGCGCTCGGCATTGCGATCTTCACCTTCGGCCTCGCCAAGAAGCTGCTGATCGCCGACCCGGTGGGCCAGTACGCCGACATGATGTTCAACGGCGTGCACAAGGGCATCGAGCCCACGCTCTACACCGCATGGTTCGGCGCGCTCGCCTACACGCTGCAGATCTATTTCGACTTCTCGGGCTATTCGGACATGGCGGTCGGCCTGTCGCTGTGCCTGGGCGTGCAGCTTCCGCTGAATTTCCGCTCGCCCTACAAGTCGACCAACATCATCGAATTCTGGCGGCGCTGGCACATCTCGCTGTCGAACTTCCTGCGCGACTATCTCTACGTGCCGCTGGGCGGCAACCGCAAGGGCCCGGCGCGGCGCTACCTGAACCTGTTCCTCACGATGCTGCTGGGCGGCCTCTGGCACGGCGCCGCCTGGACCTTCGTGATCTGGGGCGCGCTGCACGGCGTGTTCCTGATGATCAACCACCTCTGGAACGCCAAGGTGCGCCGCAACATTCCGGCGGGGCCGGTCGCGCACGTGCTGGGCTGGTTGCTGACCTTCCTGTGCGTGGTGCTGGCCTGGATCGTGTTCCGCGCCGACGGCCTGCACACGGCCATGGCCATCTACAAGGGCATGCTCGGCCTGCATGGCGCACCGCCTTCCGCGTTCAGCGAGCTGGGGCCGGTTCCGTTCCGCAAGCCCGAGTTCTTCCAGACCATGCTCGTGGGCATCGTGATCTGCCTCGCATTGCCGCCGACGATCACGCTCGAGCGCTGGATTCCCCACCCGAAGGCGGTGGCGGGGCAGCGCGTCATGGCCTGGTGCTCCTCGGCCGTGCTGGCCATCGGTACCTTCGCGCTCTTCGCCTGGTGCGTCTCGAAGCTGGGCAACTACAGCCCGTTCCTCTACTTCCAATTCTGATTCGACATGACGACGCCCGCGAAAGTCTGGCTGCGGTTCTTCCTGACCGGCTACATCGTCCTGATGGTGCTGTGGATCGTTTCGCTCACCAGCCCCGTGCCTTACGGCGACCTCACGCGGATCGGCCGCCTGTCCGAGCGCGAATTCGGCTGGACCGCCCCGCCGCCCAAGGTGGACCCTGCCTACCTCAAGGGCACGCCCGTGGACCAGGCCGACATCATGGTGATCGGCGACAGCTTCTCCATGACCTTCCGCTGGCAGTCGGTGCTCACCAGGGCCGGCTACCGCGTCTCGACCACCTACTGGGGCCAGTACGAGAACGCGCTGTGCAGCGACTTCGACCAGTGGGTCGAGCGCACGGGCTTCAAGGGCAAGCTGATCATCATCGAGAGCGTGGAACGCCTGTTCGGCGACCGTACCAAGGACAGCATGAAGTGCCAGAAGATGATCCGGCCCTACGACGCCATGGACCATCCGCTGATCACGCCCGACGAGACCGTGCCGAGCCCCGCGCCCAACTGGAACGTGCAGTTCCTGACCGGCATCACGACCTACTACAACACCTGGAAAGCGAAAAAGTCTGCAACAGACATCCACTTCGACTGGAACACCTGGGTGCGCCCGGTGCCCGATGGTTGCAAGCTCTTTTCGCATCGCTCATGCGACAAGATGCCCTTTTTCGCTGAAGATGACGACAATGGGCCGCTGACCCTTGCGCACCTGGAATGGATGAAGAATTTCACAAAGGCGCACAGCAAGCTTCCTATCATGTGGATGGTGATTCCCAACAAGACCACCGTGTACCTGAAGCCCGACTACTCGAAGGATTTCGAAGCCGGGTTCCGCACGTCCGGGCTGCCAGGACCGGATCTCTTTGCGTTCACGCGCGAAAAGCACACGCAGATCCGGGACTTCTATTTCTCGAACGACACCCACATGTCCATGCATGGCCAGCTCGCGCTGGGAGAACGCATGCTGGCGGCCGTGCGCGAGGTGGTGCCGACGCCTCCCTCGAAATCGCCCTGAAGCTATGATGGCTCGACAGGAAAGCTATAGAACCGCGTGATCCTCTACGAGTACCCCTTCAACGAGCGCATCCGCACCTATCTGCGGCTGGAGCACCTGTTCCGCCGCCTCGGGGAGCTGGTGCCCTCGGAGTCCGCGCTCTCGCACCACTACGCGCTGGTCACGATCTTCGAGATCATGGATGTCGCCGCGCGCGCCGACCTCAAGGCCGACGTGATGCGCGACCTCGACAAGCACAAGAACGTCTTCAACAGCTACCGCGGCAATCCCGCCATTGCCGAGGCCGTGCTCGACCAGGTGGTCGGCCAGCTCGAACGCAATTTCGCCACGCTCAATGCCGTTGCCGGCAAGGCCGGCCAGTCGCTGACCGAAAACGAATGGCTCATGAGCATTCGCAGCCGCGCAGGCATTCCGGGCGGCACCTGCGAATTCGATTTGCCCGCCTACTACGCGTGGCAGCACCGCAGCGCGGCCAGCCGCCGCGCCGACCTCGAACGCTGGTCGGCCACGCTCTCGCCGCTGGCCGAATCCATCTACCTGCTGCTCAAGCTGCTGCGCGATGCCGACGTGCCCTACAAGGTCATCGCCACCAGCGGACAATTCCAGCAGAACCTGCCGCAGGGGCGCAGCTTCCAGCTGCTGCGCCTGCGCATCGATCCGCAACTGGGGCTGATTCCCGAAATCAGCGGCAACCGGCTCATGGTGTCGGTGCGGATGATGCGGCATGAAGCCGACGACCGCCTGCACCCGAGCAGCGACGACGTCGCATTCGAACTCACGCTCTGCGCCTGAGCCGCCGGCTCGTCTCCAGGGCGCGCACCGCAGGGCAAGCACGAAGGTTATCCATCCCATCATGAGCGACGTGAACAAGATCGGCGAGCGGATCGTCCGCTGCCCCTCGTGTGGCGGCGACAGTGTCTACGCCGAACGCAACCCCTACCGCCCGTTCTGCAGCGCACGCTGCAAGGGCATCGATTTCGGCGCCTGGGCCAGCGAGGAATTCCGGATGCCGGCCGAAGCGCCGGCCGACGACGAGCCTTTCGGCGATCCGAAGAAAGTCCAGTAGGCGCGCTACGGCTGCGGCGCGAGCAGGATGCGGTCCAGATAGTCCGCATGGCCGCGCACATAGGCCGGGCGCAGATGCTCCCGGTCCTTGTAGACCGGTGCGTCGTCCGGCGTTGCGCGCAGGCACTGCCCGCCGGTGCAAAGCCGGGCCATCACATCGATGGGCTCCGCGCCACTCGCCCGCGCCAGCGCCTTGAGCTGCTCGTTGAGCTGCGCCTGGTCCGGCGGCAGGGGCGCCGTGGGCGTGCTGTGCAGCGCCACCATCCGGCCCATGCGGCTGCCTTCGATGAGGCGCCGCGGCTCGAACTCGGGGCCGCTGGCGTTGTCCAGCAGCAGGTAGACCTTCTTCTTTTGCCGCACCAGTTCGGCCAGCAGTTTCTCGAGCGAAGCCAGCGAGCGGCCGAGGCCTTCGCCGCCGTTGTTCACGAGGTACGCCGCATCGCCTTCGCGAAAGTAGAAGGGCAGCGGGAAATTGCCCGTGAAATAGCAGTTCCAGCAGCCGCCCACCACCACCGTGTCGATCCGCGGATCGAGCGCCAGCGCCAGCATCTCGCCGCGCGCCTTTTCGCAGCCCGGGTTGCCTTCGGCGACCATGCCGGGCACCGGCGGGCAGGCGCCATAGGTCGAGAAGTAGGTGGTCGCCATGCGCGCGGGCGCGCTGCCCGCGAGCGCCAGGGCGCGGGGTGCGTACTGCAGGATGTGGCTGTCGCCGATCAGCAGGACCGTGCGCGGCCCGCTGCCCACGCGCTTGACCGGGTAGGCGCCGATCTTCTGCTGCTCGAAGCCGGCGTAGTAGTTGTCGTCCACGGTGGCGTCGGTCACCTTGCGCAGCAGGTCGCTGCCGTTGCGCGGCGGCATGCCGCCCAGCGCCAGCAGGCCGGCCACCGCAATCGCCGTGCTGCCGGCCACCAGCGAACGCAGCATGCCGGCCTGGGCTCGCGCCCGGGTGAAGCGCTCGACGAAGCGATAGGTGAGCCAGGCCAGCGCCACGCTCGCCAGCACCAGGCATGCGCGGATCCACGCCGCCGGCTCGCCCTCTTCCACGATGCGCGCATACACCAGCAAGGGCCAGTGCCACAGGTAGAGCGGATAGCTGATGAGCCCGATCCACACCATCGGCCGGCTCGCGAGCACATGCCTGTTGAGCAGGCCCGCAGGCCCGGCCGCGATGCAGCTTGCCGCGCCCAGCGTGGGCAGCAGCGCCCACCAGCCTGGAAAGGCCTTGTCGCTGCGGGTCATCACGAGCCCGAGCACGATCAGCCCCACGCCCAGGCAGGACTGCAGGTGGCTGCGCCAGGCCGGCGCCTTGCCCGCGGCCTTGAGGCGCATGCAGGCCAGGATGCCGCCCACCATCAGCTCCCAGAAGCGCGAAGCGGGCGAGTAGAAGGCCGCCGTGCGGTAAGGGTGGATGGTCAGCACGTTGACCAGGAACGACACCGCCGCGAGCACCCACAGCAGCCGAAGAATGGGCCAGCGCCGGCGCCAGGCCAGCGCGAGCAGCATGGGCCAGAAGATGTAGAACTGCTCCTCGATGCCCAGCGACCACAGGTGCAGCAGCGGCTTGGTCTCGGCCGCCGTGTCGAAGTACCCGGCCTCGCCCCAGAAGACGAAATTGGCGATGAAGGCCGCGCCGCCCGCTGCCTGCTTGCCGAGTTCGGTGAACTCCCTGGGCAGCAGCGCATACCAGCCGAAGGCGAGCGTGGCCAGCAGCACCAGCGTGAGCGCCGGAAAGATCCGCCGGATGCGCCGCGCATAGAAGTCGCGGTAGCTGAAGTCGCCGGCCGCGTGGCTCTGCATGATGATGGTCGTGATCAGGAAGCCCGAGATCACGAAGAAGATGTCGACCCCGATGAAGCCCCCCGGCAGCGCATCGGGAAACGCATGGAAGGCCAGCACCGAGGCCACCGCCACGGCGCGCAGGCCGTCGATGTCGGGGCGGTACTTGGGGTGCATCATCTGGTGCTCCAGGCCCGCGGCGCCGGCTGCGCGCGCCCGCCCGCCCGCGCGGCCCCGTCCATCAGGCCAGCGTCGAGACCGCCAGCGCCGCCGAGGCCGGCAGGCCGCGCTCCTGGGTCAGCCATTCGAGCACCGGCAAGGCGCCCGGCAGCACCGGCGCCACGTCCAGCGGCAGCTGCTGCCAGCGCATGGCCTGGCCTTCGCGCATTTCGAACTCGCCGCTCCAGGCCGTGACCTTGCACCAGTGCAGCCGCACCAACGCGTGCGGATAGTCGTGCTCGGTGATCTTCCAGACCTCGGCGCCCGCGATGGTGATGCCGAGTTCTTCTTCCAGTTCGCGGCGCAGCGCCTGCTCCACCGTTTCGCCGGCCTCGATCTTGCCGCCCGGAAATTCCCAGAAGCCCGCATAGGCCTTGCCTTCGGGCCGGGTGGACAGCAGCAGCGCGCCGTCGGCCGGCCGGATCAGCACGCCGACGGCCACCTCGGTGTGCTTGCGGCCTTGCTCTGCACTCATGCCGTCGCCCGCCCGGCGTAGTCGCGCGCGAACTGGTAGGCCACGCGGCCGCTGCGCGATCCGCGCTCCAGCGCCCAGACCAGCGCCTCGGGCCGCGCCGCCTCGATGGCGGCGGCGTCGACGCCGAACGACGACAGCCACTGCGCGACGATCGCCAGGTATTCGTTCTGGCTGAACGGATAGAAGCTGACCCAGAGGCCAAAGCGCTCCGACAGCGAGATCTTTTCCTCGATCACCTCGCCGGGATGGACTTCGCCGTCCTCGGTGTGGGTGTAGCTGAGGTTGTCCTTCATGTACTCGGGCAGCAGGTGGCGCCGGTTGCTGGTCGCGTAGATCAGCACGTTGGGCGTGGCCGCGGCGATCGAGCCGTCGAGAATGGACTTGAGCGCCTTGTAGCCCGGCTCGCCCTCGTCGAAGCTCAGGTCGTCGCTGAACACGATGAATTTCTCGGGCCGCTGCGACACCACCTCGACGATGTCGGGCAGGTCGGTGAGTTCGGCCTTGTCGACCTCGATCAAGCGCAGCCCCTGCGGCGCATAGGCCTGCAGGCAGGCGCGGATGAGCGACGACTTGCCCGTGCCGCGCGCGCCG
This sequence comes from Variovorax paradoxus NBRC 15149, assembly GCF_001591365.1. Lineage (GTDB taxonomy): Bacteria > Pseudomonadota > Gammaproteobacteria > Burkholderiales > Burkholderiaceae_C > Variovorax > Variovorax paradoxus. The sequence goes on along the minus strand of NZ_BCUT01000005.1, from coordinate 381,473 downwards.
GTCAGCAGCACGTTGTTGGCCGGCTTGCCCTCGACGAACTGGCGCGTGTTGCGCTCGATCTTTTCCTTCTGGACGTCGATTTCCTTCAGGCTGTCGAGCGCCATGGCGGCCACGTGCCTGACGGGCTCGAGCACGCCATGGCCCGAGCTGCGGCGGCGGTAGCGCCAGGCGATCGACGCGTTCCAGTCGGCGGGGGCCGCGAGCGGCTGCGGCAGGATCGACTCGATGCGGCCGATCAGCTGTTCGGCGCGCTCGATCAGCTTCTGGAACTGCTCGTTCATGACCTGTAGTCGGCGTTGATCGTGACGTACTCGTGGCTGAAGTCGCAGGTCCACACGGTTTCGCTGGCGTTGCCGCGGCCCAGGCCGATGCGCACCGTGATCTCGCTCTGCTTCATCACGCGCTGGCCGTCTTCCTCGCGGTAGGACGGATTGCGCCCGCCCTTGACGGCCACGTGCACGTCGTCCAGGAACAGGTCGATGCCGGTCTGGTCGAGGTCCTCGATGCCCGCGTAGCCGACGGCCGCGAGGATGCGGCCGAGGTTCGGGTCGCTCGCATAGAAGGCCGTCTTGACCAGCGGCGAATGCGCCACGGCATAGGCCACCTGCTTGCACTCGGCGGCATTGCGGCCGCCTTCGACCTGGATGGTGATGAACTTGGTGGCACCCTCGCCATCGCGCACGATGGCCTGCGCAAGCAGGCGCGCGACGTTCTGCATGGCATCGACCAGGGCCTTGCCCTCGGGCGAATCGAGCGAGGTGATGGCGGCGTGCGCGGCCTTCTGGGTGGCGATGACCACGAAGGAATCGTTGGTCGAGGTGTCGCCGTCGATGGTCACGCGGTTGAACGAGGCGTCGGCCAGGCGCCGGGCCAGCGGCTGGATCAGCGAGGGATCGATCTTCGCGTCGGTCGCCATGAAGCCCAGCATGGTCGCCATGTTCGGGCGGATCATGCCGGCGCCCTTGCTGATGCCGGTGATGGTGACGGTGGCGCCGCCGACCTGGACCCGCTGGCTGAACGCCTTGGGGATCGTGTCGGTGGTCATGATGCCTTCGGCGGCACGCGCCCAGTGGTTCTCCGCCGCGTCGGCCAGCGCGGCGGGCAGGCCGGCCTCGATGCGATCCACCGGCAGCGGCTCCATGATCACGCCGGTGGAGAACGGCAGGATCTGCTCGGGCGCGATCTCCAGCTGGCGCGCGAGCGCGATGCAGGTGGAGCGCGTGCGCATCAGGCCGTCTTCGCCGGTGCCGGCGTTGGCGTTGCCGGTGTTGATGACCATCGCGCGGATGCCGTAGCCGGCCGCCAGGTGGTCGCGGCAGACCTGCACCGGCGCCGCGCAGAAACGGTTCTGGGTGAACACCCCGCCGACCGCGGAGCCTTCGTCGATCAGCACGACGGTCAGGTCCTTGCGGTTGGCCTTGCGCACACCCGCTTCGGCCACGCCGATGCGGACGCCGGGCACCGCGAACAAGGCGGCGGGATCAGGGGCGGACAGGTTCACGGGCATGGCGGTTTTCTCTTCTCTGGAGTTTCTGGGTCAGCTGAGCTTGCCGTGGCAGTGCTTGTACTTCTTGCCGCTGCCACAGGGGCAGGGATCGTTGCGGCCGACGCGCGCGAAGGCTGCGGCCTCGGCGCCGAGCGTGCCCAGCCCCAGTCCCGCGGCCGCGATGCGGCGCTGGTTTTCCTCGTCCAGGCGCACCTCGACCTCGCCGGTCTCGGTGGGCGCGCTGTAGGTGATGTTCGAGACGTTCTCGCCGCGGCTCTCCAGCGCATCGGCGGCTTCCTCGAGCTGCTCGCCCGACTGCACGCGCACCGTCATGAGCTGGCGCGTGACTTCGTTCTTGACCGAATCGAGCAGCTGGCCGAAGAGCTCGAAGGCCTCGCGCTTGTACTCCTGCTTGGGCTGCTTCTGCGCATAGCCGCGCAGGTGGATGCCCTGGCGCAGGTAGTCGAGCGAGGCCAGGTGCTCGCGCCAGTGCGTGTCGATGCTCTGCAGCAGCACCATGCGCTCGAACTGGGTGAAGTTTTCCTGGCCGATCAGCGCCACCTTGGCATCGAAGCTGTCGTTGGCGGCCTTCACCACCATGTCGACGATGTCCTCGTCGCTCACGGCCTCGGCCGCCTCGACCTGCTGCTTCAGGGGCATGTCGATGCCCCATTCATTGGAAAGCGTCTTCTCCAGGCCCTGCAGGTCCCACTGCTCCTCGACCGACTCGGCCGGCACGTACTGGCGCACGAGGTCGGTGAAGCAGCCTTCGCGCAGCGCCGCGATCTGTGCCGAGAGGTCGGCCGCGTCGAGGATGTCGTTGCGCTGCTGGTAGATCACCTTGCGCTGGTCGTTCGAGACGTCGTCGTACTCGAGCAGCTGCTTGCGGATGTCGAAGTTGCGCGCCTCGACCTTGCGCTGCGCGCTCTCGATGCTGCGCGTGACGATGCCCGCTTCGATGGCCTCGCCGTCGGGCATCTTGAGGCGGTCCATGATCGCCTTGACGCGGTCGCCCGCGAAGATGCGCATCAGCGGATCGTCCAGGCTCAGGTAGAAGCGCGAGGAGCCCGGGTCGCCCTGGCGGCCCGAACGCCCGCGCAGCTGGTTGTCGATGCGGCGCGACTCATGGCGCTCGGTCGCGATGATGCGCAGGCCACCCAGCGACTTGACGAACTCGTGGTCCCGGGTCCATTCGTCGCGCACGTGCGCGATGTCGGCTGCCTTGGTGGCTTCGTCGCGGCCTTCGTCGTTCTCGATGGCCTCGATCATCTTCTCGATGTTGCCGCCCAGCACGATGTCGGTGCCGCGGCCGGCCATGTTGGTCGCGATGGTGATCATCTTCGTGCGGCCAGCCTGCGCCACGATGTCGGCTTCGCGCGCATGCTGCTTGGCGTTGAGCACCTGGTGCGGCAGGCCCGCCTGGGTGAGCAGGCCGTCGATGATTTCGGAGTTCTCGATCGACGAGGTGCCCACCAGCACGGGCTGGCCGCGCTCGTAGCACTCGCGGATGTCCTGGATGGCCGCCTCGTACTTCTCGCGCGTGGTCTTGTAGACGCGGTCGAGCTGGTCGTCGCGCTTGCTGAGGCGGTTCGGCGGAATGATGACGGTCTCGAGGCCGTAGATTTCCTGGAACTCGTAGGCTTCGGTGTCGGCCGTGCCGGTCATGCCGGCCAGCTTGCCGTACAGGCGGAAGTAGTTCTGGAAGGTGATGGAGGCCAGCGTCTGGTTCTCGGCCTGGATCTGCACGCCTTCCTTGGCTTCCACGGCCTGGTGCAGGCCGTCGCTCCAGCGGCGGCCCGTCATCAGGCGGCCGGTGAATTCGTCGACGATGACGACTTCGCCCTGCTGCACCACGTAGTGCTGGTCGCGGTGATACAGGTGCCGTGCACGCAGCGCGGCGTTCAGGTGGTGCATCAGCGTGATGTTGGCCGGGTCGTAGAGCGACGCGCCTTCGGGCAGCAGCTTGAATTCGCCCAGCAGCTGCTCGGCCTTCTCGTGGCCGTCTTCGGTCAGGAAGACCTGGTGGGTCTTTTCGTCGACCGTGAAGTCGCCCGGCACCGTGACGCCCTCGCCCGTGCGCGGATCGGCCTCGCCTTCCTGCTTGGTCAGGAGCGGCACCACCTTGTTGATGGCCAGGTAGAGGTCGGTGTGGTCTTCGGCCTGGCCGCTGATGATCAGCGGCGTGCGGGCCTCGTCGATCAGGATGGAGTCCACCTCGTCGACGATGGCGTAGTTCAGCATGCGCTGCACCCGGTCGCCGGGCTCGTACACCATGTTGTCGCGCAGGTAGTCGAAGCCGTACTCGTTGTTGGTGCCGTAGGTGATGTCGCTGCCGTAGGCCTGCTGCTTTTCCTCGCGCGGCATCTGCGGCAGGTTGATGCCCACCGTGAGGCCCAGGAAGTTGTACAGGCGGCCCATCCACTGGGCGTCGCGGTTGGCCAGGTAGTCATTCACCGTGACCACGTGCACGCCCTTGCCGGCCAGCGCGTTCAGGTACACCGGCAGCGTGGCGGTGAGGGTCTTGCCCTCGCCGGTGCGCATTTCGGCGATCTTGCCGTTGTGAAGTGCCATGCCGCCGAGCAGCTGCACGTCGAAGTGGCGCATCTTCATGACGCGCTTGGAGCCTTCGCGCACGGTGGCGAATGCTTCGGGCAGCAGGTCGTCGAGGCTTTCGCCCTTGGCGATGCGGTCCTTGAACTCCTGGGTCTTGGCGCGCAGCCCATCGTCGCTGAGCTTCTCGAATTCGGGTTCGAGTGCATTGATGCGCTCCACCGTCTTGCGATACTGCTTGAGGAGCCGGTCGTTGCGACTGCCGAAAATCTGGGTCAGGAAGTTGGTTGCCATTGGCGTGGAGATGGGCGTGCACCTGACCAGGCAGGCACTGCGACCGGATTCCCTAAGATATGGTGAAAGCAGTTGGGCGCATCTTCTTCGAATGCAAGCTCCGAAGAAGGCAAGCGGCTCCAGACCGGATCTGCCGGCGCAAGCGTCGGCAAACCGGGCATTTTAGCTGCCCTTGTTCCACCCTCCGGATTACCCATGAATCGCCGCTCCGTCCCCCCCTTCACGCTGCAGCAGGCCGCCGAAGGTTCGCCCACCCTGGCGAGCCTGATCGCCCGTGCGCGCGACGCGAACGAACGGCTGCGGGCGGTCGAGGGGCTGATCCCGCCGGCCATGCGCCCGGCCGTGCAGGCCGGCCCGGCCGAGGGCGATGTGTGGTGCCTGCTGGTCAACGGCAGCGCGGCGGCGGCCAAGCTGCGCCAGCTGTCGCCGATGCTGGTCACGCGGCTGCGCAGCAAGGGCTGGGACGTGAACACGATCCGGATCAAGGTGCAGTCCGGGCGCTGAGCAAGAAAAGCCGTCCCCTCGAACGGCCAGGCGGCCGCGCCTATTGCGGCTGCAGCCCGATGCCGTGCGCCACCTTCTGCCAGCGCTCGGCCTCCGAGCGCATGAAGGCCCGCAGCTCGCCCGTGGTGGAACCCTTCAGCTGCACGCCGAGCACCGCCATGCGCTCCTTCACCGACGCATGGTCCAGCGCCGCGATCGCCTCGCGCCGCAGCCGCTCGATCAGCTCCAGCGGCGTGGTGGCCGGCGCCACCAGCGCCCACCACTGGTCGATCTCCATGCCCTTGAGCCCGCTCTCCGCCAGCGCGGGCACTTCCTTGAGCCCCGGAATGGCCACGCGCTGTGCGCTCGTCACCAGCAGCGGTCGGATCCGGTTGGCGCCCAGCAGGCTGGAGCCGCTGGCCAGCGTGGCGAAGTGCCCGGCCACCGTGCCCGCCGCCACGTCGGTGAGCGCCGGCGCCGAGCCGCGATAGGGAACCATGTTGAACCTGATGCCGGTGCGGCTCGCCAGCAGTTCGGCCGCCAGGTGGCTCACCGTGCCGGCGCCGCTGTGCGCGATGGCCGGCGGCATCGGCCGCGCGGCCGCGGTCTTGACGAAGGTCTTGAAATCGCGGCTGTCGTTGTCCATGCCCGCGAAGAACACGAGCGGCGAGGTGCCGATCATCGTCACCGGCGTGAAGTCGCGCAGCAGGTCGTAGGGCAGCCGCGCCGTCACCGCGGGCGCAATGGCGTGCGGCAGCTCGACGATGGCCAGCGTGTAGCCGTCGGGCGCGGCCTTGGCCGCCGCCTCGGTGCCGATCTGGCCGGCGGCGCCGGGCCGGTTGTCCACGATGACCGAGCTGCCGATCGTCTGGCTCATGCGCTGCGCCATGGCGCGGGCAATGGCGTCGGTGCTGCCGCCGGCGGCCCAGGGCACGATCAGCTTGATGGGCTTGTCGGGAAAGGCCGCCCAGGCGCGCTGCGCGGTGGCGGCAAACAGGGCGGCGGCCGAACCGGCAGCCAGGAAGGCGCGGCGTTGCATTGCGTGCATGGTTTCGATTCCTTCTGTGGTGCTTCGGAGGTTCAGGCGGCCCGGTCGGGCCAGCTCGGGTCGCGCGAGGCGTTGGCGGTGAGCATCAGCACCACGTGGGCGTCGGCGGCAATCGCGTTGCCCTCGCGCAGCTGGCGCAGCGCGTCGAGCCCGGCCGCCGCGCACAGTTCGGCGCTCACGCCGGCCGCCGTGAGCTTTTGCCGGGCCGCGCGGGCCTGCTCGTCGCCCACCACCACCGCGCCGCCGCCCGAGGCGACGGCCGCCTGCCACTGCAGGAAGGTCACGGTGGAGCCGGCGGTGGAAAACTGCGCGGTGTGGCCGGGATATGCGCCGTCGAGCGCCCCGCCGGCCAGCACGCGCGAGAGGCGCGCAAAAGGCTCCACCAGCCAGAGCCGCGGCAGCCGCGAAATGCGCCCGGCGGCCAGCAGGTCTCGAAAGCCCGCGTAGATGCCCCAGGCCAGGTCGCCGCGCGCCGTGGGAATCACGAGGTGGTCGGGCAGGCCGCCCTCGGCCAGGCACTCCAGGGCGATGGGCTTGTAGCCCTCGATCGCGAGCGGCGCGCTGCCCAGGGCGGGCAGGCGGTAATTGGTCAGCGCGAAATAGCCCGGATGCTGCGAGCGCTCGCGCACGAAGGCCCAGCGGCCGGCGTTGTCGGCAAAGGCGTGGCGCCGCGCGCCCAGCGCATCGAGCTGCCGCGCGTAGGCGGCGGGCAGGCCTTCGTAAGTGGCCACTTCGCAGCCCAGCCCCGCAGCCCATGCATAGTGCGCCGCCGAGACCGCGGCATTGCCCGATGAGGCCAGCACCAGCGTGTGGGCGCCGAAGTCCAGCGCCTGGGCCACGCCCACCGCGGTCATGCGGTCCTTGTGGGAGCCCGTGGGGTTGCACGATTCGTCCTTGAGCGCGAGCCGCGCCACGCCGAATTCGTGCGCCAATTCCGGCATGTCGAGCAGCGGCGTGCCGCCCTCGCCCAGCGTGAAGCCCGGCGCGTAGGGCATGGGCACGGGGCTGTCGCCGCCCGGCAGGTAGCTCGCGTGCAGCCCGACATGGACGCCCATGCCGCGGCAGGCCGGGCAGCCGTCGTTCGCCAGCGTCAGCGGATAGGGGGCATCGCAGCGCAGGCACCGAAAACCCTGCAGGCGGGGGTTTTTCAGCGGGCGCGGCGGACGGGGTCGCGCGGTGCCGGACGGCTCGGAAGCCGAGGCGAGCTTGAAGTGGATGACGGGCGCAGGCATGTTCAGGGGGTCTTGGCTGGGGGAAGTCGTGCCGAAATCTTAGGCATCTGCAAATAAAATCATCTAGCTTGAAATACTCAAGCGATAAGAAAACTTATCGATGCGCTTCGCCGAAATAGAGACGTTCCGGGCCCTGATGCGCGCCGGCTCCACCCGCAAGGCCGCGGCGCTGCTGCATGTGACGCAGCCCGCCATCAGCCAGTCGCTCAAGCGGCTCGAAGCGCAGGCCGGCATGCTGCTGTTCCAGCGCACCGGCGGGCGGCTGGTGCCCACGCCCGAGGCGCAGGCGCTGTGGAGCGAGGTGGAACGCGTCTTCATCGGCATGGAGGCGATCGAGCACCGCATGCGCAGCCTGCGCGACTTCGGCACCAACCAGCTCGAGCTCAGCTGCTATCCGGCCTTCGGCCTGGGCTTCATGCCGCGCGCACTGGAACGCCTGAAGGCGCAGCGCGGCGACAACCCCTGGCCGCAGGTGTCGCTGCAGGTGCTCAGTTCCAAGGACGTGCGCGACCGCGTGGCCAAGGGCGTCTCCGACTTCGGCCTGATGGCCGATGAACTGCCGCTCGAAGGCATCGATCACTCGACCTTCGCGCGTTTTCCCGGCGTGGTCGTGATGCCGCAAGGCCATGCGCTGGCGCGCTTCAAGCGCGTCGAGCCCGAACAGCTCGCGCAGGTGCCCTTCCTGGCACTGAACCCCGAGGACCCTTCGCACCGCGGGCTCGAAACCGCACTGGCCGAGCGCGGCGCGTCGCTCCGGGTGATGGTGCAGACGCCCTACGCGGCCAGCGTGTGCGAGATGGCCGTGCGCGGCCTGGGCGTGGGGCTGGTCAACCCGGTCACCGCGCTCGACTACGCGGAGCGCGGCCTCGTCGTGCGCCGCCTCTCGGTCGACGTGTTCTTTTCGTGCGTGCTGGCGCTGCCCGCGGGCAAGGTGCTGTCCACCACCGCGCGCGACTTTCTTTCGCTCATGCGCCGGCAGCTGGCGGAGGACGAGAAGCGCATCCAGCGCTACCTGCGCTGAAGCCGCGCGCCTCCTCTCTTCTCCCTGCTACTTCAAGCCGAACTCGTGGTTCAGCCCCACGACGAAGCCGCGCACGCCGCCGGGCCCCGTCCTGGAGGCGCTCACATCCACGCTGACCAGCGGCGTGAGGCTGAAGCGCCCGCCGAGGCGCGAAGTCCACACACCCGATGCGCGGCTGCGCTCGGCGATCAGCGAAACCTTGTCATCGAGCGCCCACTCCGCCGCCAGCCCGCCGCGTGGCGTGCGGGCGCCGGTGCCGGTGGCCCAGTCGGCGCCGAGGTTTGCATGGACCTGCAGGCTGTCCGCCGGCCGCCATGTGACCGGCAGCACCAGCTGACCGCCGGCACGGCCGCCGCGCCTGAGGTCGAACACGGCGCCGAGCGACAGCGCCGCGCTCAGCGGCGCATCGGCAGCGGGTCCGTGGAAATTCCATTTGAGCTGCGGGCCCGCAATGACCGAGCGCACGCCCTGCGCCGACAGCCGGTCGGCGCCGAGCCCGAGCTCGACCGGCCCGACGCGGCAGGACGGGCCGATGTGCAGCCCGTTCACCGGCTCGGTGCCGGTGCGGCCCCACCAGGCTTCGTACTGGCACTGGCCCGGATCGAGCATGCCTGCATCGTCCACGTCGAAATGGCCCGCGGCCTGGGCAGCCGCGCTGGCCAGCAGGCAGGCAGCCGCCGGCAGCCAGGCGGGTTGCGGCCGAAGTCGTCGAATCGTTGTTGTTCTGCGTCTGTTCTTTTTCATCGCCCGTCATCCCGAAGTCCCGGCATTCTAGGGATGGCCAAAGTCACCGCGGCGGCGCGGCGCCCGCAAGGCGGATTCTCAGATCTCGAACTGCGGCTGCAGCTCGCGGATGCGCTTGATGGCCACGCCGGCAGCGGCCGTGCGGGTCTCGACGCCGAGCTTCACGTACACCCGCTCCAGGTGCTTCTTGGCCGTGGCGGGGCTGCTGCCCAGGATCTCGCCGATGTCCTTGTTGGTCTTGCCCTTGACCACCCAGTAGAGCACCTCGGCCTCGCGCGCCGTGAGCTTCAGGCTCAGGCTCATGGCCTCGATCACGGCAGTGTCGGAAATCTCGCGCATGACGATCATCCATTCGTCGCCATCGTCGTCCTGCCCGGTCTGCCGATGCAGCCGCAGGCTGAGGCTGCTCGTGGTTGGCGTGGCCCCCACGCTCGGCACCTGGGGCTGTCCGGCGGCGCTCGGCGTAGCCCCCACGCTCGGCACTGCGTGTCCTCGCTGCCCCCCGAGGGGGCCGCTCGCGCCTTGGGGCGGCCCGGCGGCGCTCGGCGTGGCCCCCACGCTCGGCCGCACGATCGAAAGCGCCGGCGGCTCGATGCCCTGCTGCCTGGCCTCGGGCGCATGGCGCCGCAGCCATTCGAGCACCACGGGCGGCGTCTCGGGCGCGCGGGTGTCGCAGTAGCGCTGCAGCAGCTCGCGCGCGAGCGCCGTCTGCCAGATCAGCTTGCCTTCGGGCAGGCGCACCGTGATGCTCGCGTAGCCGAAGGCGTCGAGCGCATTGCGCGCCTGGCCGGCCTGGCGCGCGTCCTGCCGCGCGCGGCGGGCGCCCTGCAGGTGCACGTTCATGCGGGCCAGCACTTCCTTGGGCTTGATCGGCTTGGTGACGTAGTCGACACCGCCGGCCTCGAGCGCGGCCACCAGGTGCTCGGTCTCGGTGAGGCCGGTCATGAAGACGATGGGAATGTGCGCCGTCGCGGCATCGGCCTTGAGCCGGCGCGCCACCTCGAAGCCGTCGATGCCCGGCATCATCGCGTCGAGCAGCACGATGTCGGGGCGGGCCTGCGCGGCGCGCTGCAGCGCCTGCTCGCCGTTGGTGGCAATGAGGACGGTGTAGCCCGATTCGTCGAGCGCATCGTGCAGCACCGCAAGGTTGTCGGGCACGTCGTCGACGATCAGCACCAGGTCGCTGTTGGCGCCCTGTTCGCGCAGCGTTCTTGCAAGCGGTGTGGTTTCCATGGGAGGTGTTCTTCAGGCCGCGCTGGCTGCGGCCGCCAGCGCCCGGCTCATGGCCTCGAACTGGAACTGGCGCGCGAGCACGCGCTGCGCCTCGGTCCAGGCCATGCATTCGGGCTCGTCGGCGTCGATCTCGTCGAGCTGGTTCATGATGCCGCGAAAGTAGCCCAGGCTCACCGCTTCGTCGAGTGCGCGAAGCCTCGAAAGCGACGGCGCCTGCATGGCGCGCGGCGCGGCGGCGGGCGCCGGCTTCGCGGCGGTGTCGGTCCATCGCAGGCCGAGCCGGCGCTCGAGCCAGTCGAGCAGTTCCGTGTGGCGCACCGGCTTGACGAAGAAATCTTCCGGCGCAATGCCCACGTCGTTCTCCAGGCCCTTGTCGAAGGCATTGGCCGAGACGATGGCCACGCTGGCATCGGCCAGGCCGAGCCTGCGTGCGCGGCGGATGGTCTCCCAGCCATCGATGCCGGGCATGGCAAGGTCGACGAACATCGCGTCGGGCCGGTAGCCGGCCGCAATGAGGTCGAGCGCATCGTGGCCGCTGGCGGCGCTGCGCAGCTCGAAGCCGAGCGGCGCCAGCACATGGCCGAGCAGGTCGCGGTCGGCCTCCTCGTTGTCGACCACCAGCAGCCGCCGGCGCGGGCCTTCGTAGCCGCGGCGCGCAGGCTGCACCGGCGCCGGCCGGCCCGAGGCGCCGGCCGCGTCGTGCACGCGCGGCAGGAAGAGCCGCACGCAGAAGAGCGAGCCTTCGCCGGGCGTGCTGCGCACCTTCATCTCACCGCCCATCAGGTCGGTCAGCATCTTGGCGATGGTGAGGCCCAGCCCCGCGCCGGGCGTCGCAGCCGCGGCCGCATCGCCGCGCGTGAAGGGCTCGAAGATGCGCTCGATGTCCTCGGCCGTCATGCCGGGACCGGTGTCCTCGATCTCGACCGAGGCGAATTCGCGCGCATACGACAGCCGCAGCCTCACCTCGCCCGCGGCCGTGAACTTGATGGCATTGCCCAGCAGGTTGATGAGGATCTGGCACACGCGCTTCTCGTCGGCGCGCACCAGCTCGGGCAAGCTGCCGGTGGTCTCGAAGCGGAACCGCAAGCCCTTCTCGGCCGCCTGCAGCTCGAACATGTCGGCCAGCTCGCGCAAGGTGTCGGCAAAGCGCATGGGCCGGGCATGCAGCGTGAGCTTGCCGGCCTCGATGTGCGCGATGGCCAGCGTGCCCTCGATGAGCGACAGCAGATGCTCGCCGCCGCGCTTGATCACCGCCACGGCCTGCTGGCGGTGCGGCGGCACGGACGGGTCCTCGCCCATCAGCTGCGCGTAGCCCAGGATGCTGTTGAGCGGCGTGCGCAGCTCGTGGCTGATGGCGCTGATGTAGCGGCTCTTGGCCTGGTTGGCCTGGTCGGCGGCGCGGCGCGCCTGCTCGGCCGCGAGCTTGGCCTGTTCGGCGACTTCGCGCGCTTCCTCCGCCGTCTGCTTGGCCGATTGCAATGCGCGGTCGGTCGCGCGGTGCAGCTCGATCTCGCGCATCAGCAGATGGGTCTGGCGGTTCGATTCTTCCTGCGCGACCCTCCGGCTCTGGTGCGCCAGCACCAGCCACCAGGCCACCACGCCCGCAATCACCAGCAGCGCCATGTACGCCTTGAGAAAGCCCGAGCGCAACGCCGACTGCTGCACGCCGGCGAGCGCCTCGGCCAGCTCCGACTGCGAGGCCAGCTGCAGCGCGCTCTCGCCCAATGCGCGCAGCTCCTGCTGGTAGAGCACGCCGAACACCACCGCCAGCACCGGCACGATGATCAGCATCAGCAGCAGGAAGTGTCCGAGGCCGGTGTCGAGGTAGCGCCAGCTGAAGCGCGGCAGCAGCCAGCGCAGCACCGACGACCATTGCGCCGAGAGGCTCGCATGCGGCTTGCACAGGTCGCCGCAACGCGCGTCGAGCGTGCAGCACAGCGAGCAGATCGCGCCCTGGTAGGCCGGGCAGTGGGCCATGTCGGGGCCTTCGTACTCGCGCTCGCAGATCACGCAGTGCTGCACCTTGAGGCGCTGGTAGCTGCCCTGCGCGCCGCCCTCGTCCACGGCATGCTCGACCCGCGCCCAGCGCACCGCGCGCGGGCCCGCGGCCGGTGTGAAGGCGACCGCGCCATGGCCGGCCGAGCCCCGCGCCAGGTAGTACTTGCCGCCCGTCGCCCAGGCCAGCAGCGGCGACACCACCAGCGCCGTGCCCAGCGCAATGAGCGCCGAGAAGGCCTGCGCGAGCGGCCCGAAAACGCCCAGGTGCGCGGTGATCGACAGCACCGAGGCCAGCGCCATCGCGCCGACACCCACCGGATTGATGTCCCACAGGTGCGCCCGCTTGAACTCGATGCCCGGCGGCGACAGGCCCAGCGGCTTGTTGATGACCAGGTCGGCCACCACCGCCATCATCCAGGCGATCGCGATGTTGGCGAACAGGCCGAGCACGTCGCCCAGCGCCTCGAACACGTTCATCTCCATCAGCATGAAGGCGATGAGCGCATTGAACACCACCCACACCACGCGCCCTGGATGGCTGTGCGCCACGCGCGAGAAGAAATTGCTCCAGGCCAGCGAGCCCGCATAGGCGTTGGTCACGTTGATCTTGAGCTGCGAGATCACCACAAACAGCGCGGTCGCGGCCACGGCCCAGCCGTAGTTCGGAAACACGTACTCGTAGGCCGCCAGGTACATCTGGTTGGGATCGACCGCGCGCTCGACCGGCACCATGTGCGTGATCGCCAAGTAGGCCAGCAGCGCGCCGCCCAGCATCTTGAACACGCCCAGCACCACCCACCCCGGCCCGCCGGCCAGCACGCCGGCCCACCAGCGCCGGGCGCCCGCGGCGGTGCGCGCGGGCATGAAGCGCAGGTAGTCGGCCTGCTCCCCCATCTGGGTGATCAAGGCGATGCCGACGGTCAGCGCCGCGCCAAACAGGTGCAGGTCGAAGCCCTTGGCGCCGGCCCTCACACCGTTGTAGTGCACGATGCCCGCAAACGCACCAGGATCGCGCACCAGCACGAAGACAAAGGGCACCACCAGCATCACCAGCCAGAGCGGCTGGGTCCACAGCTGCAGCCGGCTGATGGCCGAGACGCCGTGCGTCACCAGCGGAATCACCACCAGTGCGCACACCAGGTAGCCCCAGACCGGCGGCACGCCCAGCGCGAGTTCGAGCGCATAGGCCATCACCGCCGCCTCGAGCGCGAAGAAGATGAAGGTGAACGAGGCGTAGATCAGCGAGGTGAGCGTGGAGCCGATGTAGCCGAAGCCCGCGCCGCGCGTGAGCAGGTCCATGTCGACGCCGTAGCGCGCGGCATACACGCTGATCGGCAGGCCCGCCAGGAAGATGATGAGCCCCGTCGCCACGATGGCCCAGAACGCGTTGGCGAAGCCGTACTGCACCAGCAGCGTCGCGCCCACGGCCTCCAGCACCAGGAACGAAGCCGCGCCGAAGGCCGTGTTGGCCACGCGCCATTCGGACCACTTGCGAAAGCGCTGCGGCGTGTAGCGCAGCGCGTAGTCCTCGAGCGTTTCGCTCGCCACCCAGCTGTTGTAGTCGCGCCGCACCTTGACGATGCGCTGGGGCGCGTCGTCGGGGCTGGGGGTGGCGGCATCCGGGTTCACACCGTTTCGGTGCATCTTTCGTGCCATCCATACGTCTTTTGGCGAACACCGGCACGACTGTTGCAAAGACGAAGCCTGCCCAATAATGGCCGACCTCCCGCCACCCGAAGCCGCCCCAATGGAACTGACCCCGCGCGAAAAAGACAAGCTGCTGATCTTCACCGCAGCACTGCTGGCCGAACGCCGCAAGGCGCGCGGGCTGAAGCTCAACTACCCCGAAGCCGTCGCGCTGATCTCCGCCGCCGTGATGGAAGGCGCGCGCGACGGCAAGAGCGTCGCGGCGCTGATGAGCGAGGGCCGCAGCGTGCTCACCCGCGCCGACGTGATGGACGGCATCGCCGAGATGATCCCGGACATCCAGGTGGAAGCCACCTTTCCCGACGGCACCAAGCTGGTCACCGTGCACCAACCCATCGTCTGACTCTCCCCCCGGAACAAGAAAGCCTGCCATGCGCCACAACGCTTCCAAGACGCTTGCCCTCATTGCCATGCTGCTGCCGCTCGCGGCCAGCGCCCACACCGGCGCCGACGGCGGCGTGCACCACGGCTTTGCCACCGGCTTCCTGCACCCGCTGACCGGCGCCGATCACCTGGCGGCGATGGTCGCGGTCGGCCTCTGGAGCGCGCTGGCCGCCCGCCGCGCCTGGCCCGATCTGCTGTGGGCGCCGCTCGCCTTCGCGGGCATGCTGCTGGTGGGCGGGCTGATGGGGCTCGCAGGCGTGCAGCTGCCGGCCGTCGAACCGATGATCGCGGCCTCGCTGCTGGTGCTGGGCCTGCTGGTCGCCACGCGCGTGCATCTGCCGGCCGTGGTGGCCGTGGCGGTGGTCGGCGTGTTCGCGGTGTTCCACGGCGTGGCCCACGGCTACGAGCTGGCCAGCGAAGACGGTGCGGCCCTCACGCTCGCCGGCATGGTCGGCGCCACGGTGCTGCTGCACGCCGCCGGCATGGCGATCGGCTGGGCGCTGCGCCGCGCCAACGCCTGGCTGCCACGCGTGGCCGGCGCCGCTGTGCTCGGCCTGGGCGCAACGCTGCTGGCCCAGGCCATCTGAGGCCGGCCATGATCCCTGGCGAACTCTTCACCGACGACGGCGAGCACACGCTCAACCCGGGCCGCCGCACCCTCACGCTGGTGGTGCAGAACACCGCCGACCGGCCGATCCAGGTCGGCTCGCACTATCACTTTGCCGAGACGAATGGCGCGCTCGGCTTCGACCGCGCGGCCGCACGCGGCATGCGGCTGAACATCGCCTCGGGCGCCGCGGTGCGCTTCGAGCCGGGCCAGCAGCGCACGGTCGAGCTGGTCGACCTTTCGGGCGATCGCATCGTCTACGGCTTTCGCGGCCTCGTTCAAGGGAAACTTTAAAAAATGGCCACCATCGGGCGACGCGCCTATGCAGAAATCTTCGGCCCCACCGTGGGCGACCGCGTGCGGCTCGCCGACACCGACCTGCTGATCGAGGTCGAGGCCGACTACACGCTGCGCGCCGGCGGCTACGGCGAAGAGGTGAAGTTCGGCGGCGGCAAGACCATCCGCGATGGCATGGCGCAATCGCAGCGCACCAGGGCCCAAGGTGCCGTCGATACCGTGCTGACCAACGCGCTGATCCTCGACCACTGGGGCATCGTGAAGGCCGACATCGGCTTGAAGGACGGGCGCATCGCCGCCATCGGCAAGGCCGGCAACCCCGACGTGCAGCCCGGCGTGGACATCGTCATCGGCCCGGGCACCGAGATCATCAGCTGCGAGGGCAATATCGTCACCGCCGGCGGCATCGACAGCCACATCCACTTCATCTGCCCGCAGCAGATCGAGGAAGCGCTCGCCTCCGGCATCACCACCATGCTGGGCGGCGGCACCGGCCCCGCCACCGGCACCTTCGCGACCACCGCCACGCCCGGCCCCTGGCACATCGAACGGATGCTGCAGGCGGCCGATGCGTTCCCGATGAACCTGGGCTTCCTCGGCAAGGGCAATGCGAGCCTTCCGGATGCGCTGCACGAGCAGATCGAAGCCGGCGTCATGGGCCTGAAGCTGCACGAGGACTGGGGCACCACGCCTTCGGCCATCAGCAACTGCCTGGACGTGGCCGACGCCACCGACACGCAGGTGGCGATCCACAGCGACACGCTCAACGAGTCGGGCTTCGTCGAGAACACCATCGCGGCCGTGGGCGGCCGCTCGATCTGCGCCTTCCACACCGAAGGCGCGGGCGGCGGCCATGCGCCGGACATCCTGCGCGTGGTGGGCGAGGAGAACTTCCTGCCCTCCTCCACCAACCCCACCATGCCCTACACCGTGAACACGCTCGACGAGCACGTCGACATGCTCATGGTGTGCCACCACCTGGACGCCGGCATTGCCGAGGACCTGGCCTTTGCCGAGTCGCGCATCCGCAAGGAAACCATCGCCGCCGAGGACGTGCTGCACGACCTGGGCGCGATCAGCATGTTCAGCTCCGACAGCCAAGCCATGGGCCGCGTGGGCGAAGTGGTGCTGCGCTGCTGGCAGACCGCGCACAAGATGAAGCTGCAGCGCGGCAAGCTGCCCGAAGACAACGAGCGCAACGACAACTTCCGCGCCAGGCGCTACGTGGCCAAGTACACGATCAACCCCGCCATCTCGCACGGCATTGCGCACGAGGTGGGCTCGATCGAGGTCGGCAAGTGGGCCGACATCGTGATCTGGAAACCCGCCTTCTTCGGCGTGAAGCCCTTCACCCTCATCAAGGGCGGCACCATCGCCATGGCCGCCATGGGCGACCCCAACGCGTCGATCCCCACCCCCCAGCCGGTGCACTACCGCCCGATGTTCGGCAGCTACGGCGGCTCGCTGGCCAGGAGCTCGCTGACCTTCGTCTCGCAGGCCGGACTGGCCGCGGGCATCAAGGAACGCTACGGCCTGGCAAAGCACCTGAGCGCGGTGAAGAACATCCGCAATGTGCGCAAGAAGGACCTGGTCCACAACGGCTACACGCCGAAGATGGAGATCGATGCGCAGACCTATGCGGTGCGCGCCGACGGGCATCTGCTGACCTGCGATCCGGCGGTGCAGCTGCCGCTGACGCAGCGGTATTTTCTGTTCTAAATGTCAGCTGCTCCGAGGCGCGAGATGAGCGCGGATCCACTCCGCAAGCGCCTCTTCCTCGAGCTGGCCGGCGGCGAGCTTGAGTGTGGTCAGCACGCAATCGTGGTCGGTCGCGCGAAGCTCAAACCCATTGAGGTCCAGAAAAACTTCCATGGCGACGAAAGCCGTTCTTTTTTTGCCGTCGGTGAATGGATGGTTGCGGGCAATCCCGAAGGCGTAGCTCGCAGCCAGTGCCGCCGCGTCGGGCGATTCATAAAGCGCCCGGTTTTGCGGTCGCCCCATGGCGGAAACGAGCAGCCCCTCGTCGCGTACTCCGGCGGGACCTCCATGCTCGGCCAGCTGTTCTTCGTGGACAGCATGAATCAATTGAAGGCTGAGCCAGACCCAGGCGTCGTTCGCGGCGCTCACTTGGCGAGCTCGCGCAGCACGTTGCGCCGCTTCTTCATGATGCGGCGGGCTGCTTCCATCTGGCGCTCGAACTCCTCGTCATACGGAGTCATGGTGAACCCCCCGCCTGCGGCTTGCGTCAGGTAAATCGTGTCACCCTTGCCGACATTCATGCTCGCCAGCACTTCCTTGGGCAGGATGACTCCGACCGAGTTGCCGATCTGGGTCAGTTTGAGGGCGGACATGGAAAGCTCCATTCAATCGAAGTTATAACAAGCGTTATATTATTCCGCCTTACTGGGAGTCGCAAGCCACCATGCTCACCGCCAACAAACTCATGCCCCAAGGCCGCGGCCTTGCGCCCGTGCTGCTCAAGCGCGCCGCCACCATCGAGCTCGACTGGGACGTGCGCCAGAAAAGCCGTTTCGACGCCACCGATTCACAGGGCCGGCAGATCGGGGTGTTCCTGCCGCGCGGCACCGCCGTGCGCGGCGGCGACGTGCTGGTGGCCGAGGACGGCTCGCTGGTCCGCGTAATCGCGGCGCCGCAGCCGGTGCTGCGCATCACGCATTGCACGGCCCACGGCACGCCGTTCGACCTGACGCGCGCGGCCTATCACCTGGGCAACCGGCATGTGCCGATCGAGCTCAAGCCCGACCACCTGAAGATCGAGCCCGACCATGTGCTGGCCGACATGCTGCGCTCGATGCACTTGATCGTCGTCGCGGTCGAGGAAGCCTTCGAGCCCGAGGGCGGCGCTTATGGTTCGCACGAGCATTCGCACGGGGCCGGCCATGATCACGCGCACGACCATGGCCACGCGCATGGCAGCAGCAAAGGCGCGAAGCCGCTCGTGCTCGCACCGGAACTGCTCGATGACCATGATCATTCGCACGATCACGGCCATCATGGGCACTCGCACTGAAATGAGATCGGCTTGGTGCGTTGTGCGTCATTCAGGGCGCGCTCCCGCCGACGGGGTACGCGGCTCCGCGAATGTCCTCCGGCCTGCGGCCTCCCCCTTGATTTCGCTGCGCAAGGCACCCCATCGGCGTGATCGTTATCAGCCACGGTCGTTGATCGCGGTTCACCGGCAGCGTGCCCGAGTGCACAGGGCATCGGGTGCTCCCCGCAGCGAAATCAAGGAGGAGGGGCGTAGCCCCGGGGGACATTCGCGGAGGGGAGTACCCGGTGGCCTGTGCACGCGCCCCGAACAACAGCGCCCCCCAACACGACGCGCAGCAAAGAGCTGACATGCCCGACCCCCACAGCCTCCTGCAGCTCATCTGGCTCGCCTCCCCCGCCCTGCCCGTCGGCGGTTTTTCCTATTCGGAAGGCGTCGAGGCGGCCGTCGAATGGGCCGGCATCGATTCGGAAGCCAAGGCCATCGAGTGGCTCTCCGACCAGTTGCACCTGAGCTTCGCGCGCGGCGACCTCGCGCTGGTGGCGCAGGCCATCCCGGCCTGGCGCGCAGGCGACGCAGTGCGCATCCGAGAACTCAACACTTGGGTGATGGCCACCCGCGAATCGGCCGAGTTCTTCCTGCAGACCGAACAGATGGGCCGCTCCTTCGTCGAATGGCTCAGGCTGCACCACGGCGACACGGCTGCCGTTTTTGCCGGCCTGCCCGCGAGCTATCCCGTCGCCTTTGCCTTTGCCGCGAGCCGCACCGGCGCCTCGGTGCACGACGGCTGCCTGGCCTTTGCCTTCGGCTGGGCCGAGAACATGGTGGCCGCGGCGGTCAAGGCCGTGCCGCTCGGCCAGAGCGCGGGCCAGCGCATCCTGGCCCGGCTCGCCAACGAGATTCCCGCCGCCGTCGAGCGCGCCATGCAGCTTGGCGACGACGAGCGCCAGGCCTTTGCGCCCCTCTTGGCCGTGCTGTCGGCACGGCATGAAACACAATACTCGCGCCTCTTTCGAAGCTGACCGAACCGGACAACGCCCATGACCTCCGCCCTGCACCACATTCCCCATCGCACCAAGAAACTGCCGCCACTGCGCGTGGGCATCGGCGGCCCGGTCGGCTCGGGCAAGACCACGCTGCTCGAGATGCTCTGCAAGGCCATGCGCGACAAGTACGACCTCGTCGCCATCACCAACGACATCTACACCAAGGAAGACCAGCGCCTGCTCACCGTGGCCGGCGCCCTGCCCGCCGAACGCATCATGGGCGTGGAGACCGGCGGCTGCCCCCACACCGCCATCCGCGAAGACGCGTCGATCAACCTCGAGGCCATCGACCGCATGCTCGAGGATTTTCCCGATGCCGACGTGGTGTTCGTCGAATCGGGCGGCGACAACCTCGCGGCCACCTTCAGCCCCGAGCTGTCGGACCTGACGATCTACGTGATCGACGTGGCGGCCGGCGAGAAGATTCCGCGCAAGGGCGGCCCCGGCATCACCAAGAGCGACCTGTTCGTCATCAACAAGACCGACCTCGCGCCCTACGTCGGCGCGAACCTCGACGTGATGGAGCAGGACACGCAGCGCATGCGCCGCCAGCGGCCCTACGTGATGACCAACCTCAAGACCCACACCGGCGTGGCCGAGGTGGTGGCGTTCATCGAGAAGCGCGGCATGCTGACCGCAGACTGAGGCACGCCCTCAGAGTTCGCTGCCGTCGCGCAGCTGCCGCGCCTTGTAGACCAGCCGCACGCCCCCGCGGCGCGCATCGCGCACGTGCTGCAGGTACACGTCGGCATCCTCGTGCGTCCACGCCGCGTAGGCACTGCCGGGATCGTTCGAGGCCAGCTCGGCGCCGAAGGCCGCGCGGCCCCATCGGAGCAGTTCGGCAAACGCGGCCGCGCCGCCGTCGGGCACCGCCGATGCGGACGCGAGGTACTCGACGCGCCGCAGCTGCGAATCGGCAAAGAAGAAGGTCGGTTCGAACACCAGCCCCGCCATCGAGACCGGCGCCCCCTGCCAGCCGCCGACCAGGCGGCCCGCGAGCCGCTGCGGCCGCGGCACGCGCTCGATCGTGGGCATTGCGGCCTGCAGCTCGACGGCCGTCATGCCGAGCCGCACGCCGGGCGGCAGCGCCTGCGCATGCAGCGCCCCGGCAGCAAAGACTGCGGCGCTCGCGGCGA
Source organism: Variovorax paradoxus NBRC 15149 (assembly GCF_001591365.1). Taxonomy (GTDB): domain Bacteria; phylum Pseudomonadota; class Gammaproteobacteria; order Burkholderiales; family Burkholderiaceae_C; genus Variovorax; species Variovorax paradoxus. The sequence goes on along the minus strand of NZ_BCUT01000005.1, from coordinate 361,197 downwards.
GTGCGCGAACGAGCAGACCGAAAAAGAGCGGGGGAACGAGGGATCGCAGCTTCGACATCGGAACAGGAAAGAATCAATTTGCGGCCAGCACAGGCAGCGAGCAAGCCGCAAGTATCGTGCGAGCGAAGGCCCGGCACTCAGCCTCCCGCCGACGCCGCCCGCCCGGGCAGCGGCAGCCGCAGCGTCAAGCCCAGCGCGCCGCCCGCGTCCGGCGCCGCATAGATGCGCCCGCCGTGGCGGCTCGCGATGCGCTCGCACACGCGCGCACCGGCATGGCCGACGGCCTGCGTCGCCTCGAGAAAACGCGCCAGCGGCGGGCTCGCATCGGAAGCATCGAGATCCCTCCAGTGGATGACGGCCTGGCCGCGTTCCACCCGCGCCGAGACCTGCAGCGTGGCGCCGGGGGACATGACCTTTGCCGCATAACGCGCGATCTTCGAAAGCAGTTCCTCGAGCTCGGCCTCGATGCCGAACACGGGCACCACCTCGTGCGGAACCCGGATGTCGAAGCGGATCGGCCAGCCGGACGCGCCTTCTGAATCTTCAAAACTCCGCAGCGACGCGACAAGCGGCCGCAGGTCCTGCATGCGGCTCTCGCGCATCTTCTGCTCGGCCTCGTGGCGGGCCTCGGCGGCCATTTCGCGCGCTTGCGCGCCGGCCTTGAGGTTGGCAACGAACAGGGAGGCGATGAAGGCCAGCACCGCGGCCAGGCCGAGTGCAACGACGATGGCAATGGCCAGGCCCAGGTTGCTTGAATACATGGCTCGTGCGCCTTCAGCGCCCCTGCGGCGGCCGGAACTCCAGCGCACCACCGGGACCGCGTTCGCAAGTCCCGGTCAAGCTGTCGGCGCGAGGACCCGGAAGCACCGGACGCGCGCCTTCGGCCTGGCCGTCGCACACGTCCCATGCGGCCATGGGCGGCCCTGGCGGTGCTTCGCCGCGAAAACCCGCGTGCCAGCCGGGCAGCGGGCCATGGGGCGGCGGCGGGGGAAGCATGATGCAGCCGGACAAGCCGGCCGCGGCGAGCAGGCCCGCCAGGTAGGGGTGGATTCTGGTCATTCGAACCTCATGAACAAGTTCACGGGCACATGCGGCGGGGCTGTGCATTGCAAGGCCCCGCCGCACCTCGCCTGTCGTCAGAACGCGTGCCGGATGCCGAAGTCGTAGCCCGTGGACGAGCGCGGCAGGCCGGTGTAGCTGACGCCGGCGCTGCCGTAGCCCGTGGTGCTCGCGGCGCTCAGGCTGCCGGTGTAGGCCGCATCGTTGCGGTTGTTCACGCGGGCCACGGTCGCGTACAGGGCCGTGCGCTTCGAGAGGTTGTGCACATAGCCGATGGCCAGCTTCTGCGCGCGCGGATCCTCGCCCGTGATGCCCGCGGCGCCTTCGTCGTAGCGCACGGTCGAGTACGACGCGCGGATCACGCCCGCGCCCACCGGCATGCTCGCGCCGATCAGGTAGCCGTTGTAGCTGTCGTGGCTGTTGCCGACGGCCAGGTCGAACTTGTTCTTCACGTTCGACAGCTCGCCGAACAGCTTGACCGGGCCGAAGTCGTACGACGCGCCGAGGTTGATGGTCTGCACCTTGCGGGTCAGCGAGGTAGTGTCCACCGCAACGTTCTCGCCCACGGCCAGTGCCACGTCGAGCGGCCCGTTCGCATAGCCGAAGCGCCCGCCCGCGTAGCGGCCCGCGCTGCTGCTGGTGGCGGCCGTGAGGTCGGTGGCGCCGGTCCGGGTGTTCTCGTTCAGGCTGTATTGCAGCTGGCCGTAGAAGCCACCGAGGTTGGGCGGCAGGAAGTAGCCGACCATGTTGCTCGCACGCACGTAGTTGGTGTTGTTCAGGCCGGTGCTGCCGCTCACGGTGTTGATCACGCTGGCGCCCGAGCCGTTGGTGCCGAACGGATCGAAGACCGTGTCGTTCCAGAAGGTGGCGGTGTAGTCGCGGCCCAGCCGCAGTTCGCCGAAGCTGCCCGACAGGCTCACGGTGGAGCGGCGGTTGAAGGTGGAGATGCCGGTGGCGCCGTCATCGTTGGTGATCGGCGCTTCGAGCCAGAAGCTGGCGGCCAGCCCGCCGCCCAGGTCTTCCGTGCCACGGAAGCCGATGCGGCTGGAGTTGTAGCCGGAGTTGGCGAGGCTCCACTTGCTTTGCTTGGAGGCAAGGCCTGTGGCCGCGTCGCGCGAGGTGGCCGACTGGTAGGTCACGCCGGCATCGATGACGCCGAACAACGTGACGGACGATTGGGCAGAGGCCAGGCCGGCAACGGCCAGCGCGGCGAGTGCCGTGAGGGATTTCTTCATACAGGTTTCTCCGGTTTTCAGCAGCTCTTCATCGAGCAGCTGGACGGATGGTCCCGTTCAAAATTGGAGGAATCTGGTCGATGCAGCCGGCTTTGCATCGACTGTTGTTTGTGCGCACGCCCAAGCCCCTGGGCCCTGCAAGGCCTCGTACCAGAAATCTCCCAAATGGCACGCAATGCTCGGCACCCGAAGGAGCCCGACATGACCATTGCATTGCAGAACACCATCGCAGCCTCGCTGGGTGTGCAGCAGCTCGCCAGCGCATTCAGCCCGGCCTTTTCCCATTTGCGCATTCTTCGCGACCTGATCATCCCGATGCCCGAGGGCAGCGTGGTTCGCACCGCCATGATCGATGCGGTGCTGGTGTGCGAAACCGGCGTCTACCTGTTCGAGATCAAGGCCTGGCGCAATGCCTTCGTCTACCGCAAGAAATCGGAGGCGGCGCCGCCGCGCTGGTTCCTGCGGCTGCAGGGCTGCAGCCGGGCACGCGAGGTGAAGGACCCCGCCTGGCAGGGCGGCCGCAAGACCACGCAGCTGCGAAGCCTGCTGAGCGACGAACTGCGGCTGCAGTATTTCGTGCTGCTGCCCTGCGAGGGCGTCGAACTCGAAGGCGTGATGCCCGCCGCCGTGATCACCCAGCAGGACCTGCCCTACATTGCGCGCCTGGTGCGCAACAACGGCCGCACCGCGCGCACCTATCCGCTGCTGGATGCCGGCGCCATCGACCGCACCGCGCAGCGGCTGCTCGACATCCAGGGCAGCCTCTCGCTCGACGAGCACATGCAGAACTGCCGCGAAAGAAGCGAGCAGATCTCCACGCGCTGGAACGGCGCGGGCGCTGCTGCAGCGGCAGGCATCGGGCTGCAGTAGGCGGCGCCTGCGGCACGCCACCGCGCGGCGCAGGGCATCCCAGATTTCTCCGACTTTGGCGGGGACCATGCGGCGATGAATCCTTCCAAGCCCGCCTGCGTCCTTGCCGCCATGTTTCTCTCGATCGCCTGCGCGCCCGCCTGGGCCGCCGATCCGTTCACCGTCAGGGACATCCGGCTCGAAGGCCTGCAGCGCGTGGAGCCCGGAACGGTGTTTGCCACGCTCGGCATCAAGGCGGGCGACACCTACAGCGACGAGCGCGGCAGCGCAGCCATCCGCTCGCTGTTCGAACTCGGCCTCTTCAAGGACGTGCGCATCGACATCAACGGCAGCGTGCTGGTGGTGATCGTCGAGGAACGCCCGTCGATTGCCGACGTCGACTTCGTCGGCACCAAGGAATTCGACAAGGCCGCGCTCCAGAAGGCACTGCGCAGCGTGGGCCTGGCCGAGGGCCAGCCCTACGACAAGGCGCTGGCCGACCGCGCGGAGCAGGAACTCAAGCGGCAGTACATCAGCCGGAGCCTCTACAGCGCGCAAGTCGTCACCACCGTGACGCCGCTGGAGCGCAACCGCGTCAACCTGACTTTCAGCGTGACCGAGGGCGAGTCCGTGCGCATCAAGGAAGTGCGCGTGGTCGGCAACCAGGCCTTCGGCGAAAGCACCCTGCTCGACCTGTTCGACCAGGACAGCGGCGGCTGGCTGAGCTGGTACACCAAGTCGAACCAGTATTCGCGCAGCAAGTTCAACGGCGACCTGGAGACGCTGCGCTCCTTCTACGTCACGCGCGGCTACCTGGAGTTCCGCATCGACTCCACGCAGGTCGCCATGTCGCCGGACCGGGAGACGCTCACGCTCACGGTCAACATCACCGAAGGGCAGAAGTTCGCGGTGGCCGGCGTCAAGCTCGCGGGCAACTACCTGGGCCGCGAAGACGAGTTCAAGTCGCTCGTGACGATCCGCCCCGGCCAGCCCTACAACGGCGAAGACGTGAACGCCACCACCCGGGCCTTCACCGACTATTTCGGCACCTTCGGCTATGCCTTCGCACGCGTCAAGGCAGAAACCGAGATCGACCGCGACAACAACCGCGTCACGCTGGTGCTGCGGGCCGAACCTTCGCGGCGCGCCTACGTGCGGCGCCTGAACATCGGGGGCAACGCAAGAACGCGCGACGAAGTCATCCGCCGCGAGTTCCGGCAGTACGAGGGCGCCTGGTACGACGGCAACAAGATCAAGCTCTCGCGCGACCGCGTGGACCGCCTGGGCTTCTTCACCGACGTGAACATCGAGACCACCGAGGTGCCGGGCTCGCCCGACCTGGTCGACCTGGCGATCAACGTGACCGAGAAGCCCACCGGTTCGCTGCAGCTCGGCGCGGGCTACTCGTCGACCGATAAGGTCTCGCTGAGCTTCGGCATCACGCAGGAGAACGTGTTCGGCACGGGCAACTACCTGGGCCTGCAGGTCAACACGAGCTCGTACAACCGCACCGTCTCCCTCACGGCCACCGACCCGTACTTCACGCCGGGCGGCATCTCGCGCACCTTCAATGTGTTCCACACCACCACCCGCCCCTACTACCAGGCAGACGGCAACTACAAGCTCGCGAGCGATGGCGGCTCGGTGCGCTTCGGGCTGCCGCTCGGGGAGCTGGACACGGTCTACCTGGGCATCGGCGTGGAGCGCTACAGCTTCACGCCGGGCACCAACGGCGCCTACACGCTGGTCGACGGCTCCTACGTCTACACCGGCACGCCGCAGGCCTACCTCGACTACTTCCAGTGCACGGGCACCGCGCCGAGCGTGGTGTGCGCATCGAGGAACATGGTGGGCATTCCCGCGACCATCGGCTGGGCACGCGACGACCGCGACAGCGCGCTGGTGCCCACCACCGGCCGGCTGCAGAGCGCCAACCTGGAGGTGGGCGTGGGCAGCGAGCTGCGCTACCTGAAGAGCACCTACCAGTACCAGCAGTACTTCGCGCTGTCCAAGCAGTACACGCTGGCCGTCAACGGCCAGCTCGGCTATGCCAAGGCGCTGGGCGGCACCACGTACCCCATCTTCAAGAACTTCTATGCGGGCGGGCTCGGTTCGATCCGCGGCTTCGAGCAGAACTCGCTCGGGCCGGTCGATGCGGTCACGGGCGGTGCGCTCGGGGGCACGCGCAAGGCGATCTTCAACATGGAGTTCAGCACGCCCTTCCCGGGCGCGGGCAACGACCGGTCGCTGCGGCTGTACACCTTCTTCGATGCCGGCAACGTGTTTGCCGAGCGCACCGCGAGCATGACCGACGCGCAGTGGAAGGCGCAGAACCGCCTGCGCGCCTCGGCGGGGGTGGGCATCAGCTGGATTTCCCCGCTCGGCCCGCTGCGCCTGGCCTATGCGGTGCCGCTCGTGTACCAGAAGCTCGACGAAGCCAACGGCATTGCGGCGGACCGGACGCAGCGCTTCCAGTTCCAGATCGGCACCTCGTTCTGAAGCGGAGCACCCCTCGATGAGCCGCATCCTGCTGGCCGAAAAAGGCCGCGAGATGGCCGCCGTCTTGCTCGAAGGCTTGCAGCGCGCAGGCCACGACGTGGAGCACATCGCCGATGGCGCCGCGGTGCTCGACCGCATCCTCAGCTCGCCGCCGGCGCTCACGCTGCTCGACACCGCGCTGCCGCGCATCGGCGGCCTCCGGGTGCTGGAGCAGGTGCGCTCGCACAGCGACCATCCGATCATCGTTCTGACGGCCCGCACGCGCGAGGCCGACCGCCTGCGCGGCCTGGACCTGGGCGCCGACGACTATGTGTGCAAGCCCTTCTCGCCGCGCGAAGTGGTGGCGCGCGTGAACACGGTGCTGCGCCGCCATGCGCAGCGCCAGCGCATCGCCATGGCCTCGCCTTCGGTGGCCTTCGGCGGCAGCGCCCACAGCGTGAGGATCGAGGGACAGCTGCTCGCGCTCACGGGCCGCGAGCTGAACCTGCTGCAGGCGCTGTCACGCGAGCCGGGCCGGGTGTTTTCGCGCTCCGCGCTGCTCGAGGCGGCGTTTGCAGATGCGCTCGATGTGAACGAGCGCGCAGTCGACGGGCACATCAAGAACCTGCGCAGGAAGCTCGCCGCCGCATCGCCCGCGCACGACTGGATCCGCTCGATCTACGGGGTCGGCTTTGCCTTCGAGGAGCGGCCGGCCTGAGCGCGTGCGCAGAGCTCGCGCGGCGGCCGGGCGGCGCGGCTGTCGGTGACCATGATCGGCGCCAGCGTGGAAAGCGCCGAGCTGCCCGCGCGGACCCGGCCGGCCGCGACGCATCCGCCGCTCGCCGCCACCACGGCGCCGACCACCAGGCCGCAGGCGGCCAGCAACCCCAGGAGGCGCTGCGCCAGCATGGGCCCGTGGTCTTCCGCAGCCTCGGCGCGGACGTGCCAGACGGCGCTCATGTGCGCGGAGGCTCGGTGGCGGTGCCGGTCCCGCCCGATCGGGTGGCGCGTGCTTCCGCCCACACCACCAGCAGCGCCCAGACATGGGCCACCGCCCAGAACAGCGCGGCCAGCAGCAGCAACAGCGCGTCCATCCCCGGATCGGACCAGAGCTCGGTCCAGGACCACGGCGAAGGCGCCGGCGCGCAGTACCCCGGACTCGCCCATGCGAGCGCGGGGGCCACGAGGGCCTGCCAGGCCTTCTTCTTCGGGGAGCATCGGTGCGTGAGCGGGTTCATGGCGCGCATCGTGCGGTTCGATTCGGGAGAAATGTGGGAGAGCGGTTCTCCCAATTTCCTCCTCGATTCGCGGCCATGATCGGCCGCTCCTCCATGACGCATTCCCGCCCCGTACGCATGCCGCAGAATGCGGCCATGCCTCCCCCGAGCCCATGCCGCGCCTGACACTTTCCAGGAAGATCTTCCTGGCGCTGGCCGCCTTGCTGATCGTGCTGCTGCTCAGCTTCGCGGGGCTTTCCATCGTGGCGCTGCAGCGCGGCCTCGGCTCCTACGTGGCCGAGATCGAGATCCGGCGCATGGACTGGCTCTCGCAGCTGCTGCTCAAGCACTATGCGGCCAACGGCGACTGGAAGAAGCTGCAGGGCAACGACGATGCCTGGCAGCGCCTGCAGATGGGCCGGCTCGCCGCGGTGCTCGACGGCGCCAGCAATGCCGACGAAAGAAAGCTCCCGCCCTGGTACGAGAACCGCGGGCCGGGCGCAAACGGCAACGGCCCCGAAGGCAACCCCGAGAACGGATCGCGCCCGCCGCCTCCTGCGCCCTCGCCCCAGCTCGAGCTGCTGCCCCGGCGCTTTCCGCCGCCACCGCCGCTGGGCTTCTTTCCCGATCCGCGCGAAGCCGCCGACTCGATCTTCCAGCGCCTGGGCGTGGTCGACGCGCACGGTGCGCACGTGGTCGGCGCCAAGGTCGACCCGGAGAATGCCGCGCGCCTGCCGATCCGCCACGGCCGCTCGGTCGTCGGCTACCTGGTGCTTGCGCCGATGCAGGGCCTGGAGAGCGAGGCCGACCGCGCCTTCCTCGCGCGCCAGTCCGGCGTGATCGCCCTCACCGGCCTGTGCGGGCTGGCCTTTGCGCTGATGCTGTCGTGGCTGCTCGCGCGGCGCTGGTTCCGGCCGATCGACGAGCTCACGCAGGCCGCGCAGCACGTGGCGCGCGGGCGGCTGTCCACGCGCGTGGCCGTGCATGGCTCGGACGAGCTTGCGCTGCTCGGCAAGACCTTCAACGACATGGCGCAGCGCCTGGACACGGTGGAGGCCTCGCGCCGCGCCTGGCTGGCCGATGCGGCCCACGAACTGCGCACGCCGCTGGCCGCCATGCGCGCAGAAATAGAGGCGCTGCAGGACGGCGTGCGCAGCTTCGACGAGCGCACCGCGCTGCGGCTGCATCGGCAGGTGATCCGCCTCGGCCAGCTGGTGGACGACCTGCGCAGCAGCATGCGCGAGCCGCAGAACGACCTGCTCGCGACCACCGTGTTCCCGCTCTCGCTGCTGAAGGAAGCGCTCGACCACACGCGCGACCGGTTCGCTGCGCGCGGCATCGCGGTCGACCGCAGCGCCATCGACCGTGTCTCGGCGCGCGCCCAGCCGATGATCGACGGCGACGCGCACCGGCTGCACCAGGTCTTCATGAACCTGCTGGAGAACACGCTCGCCTACACCGACGCCGGCGGCCGGCTGCGCATCGGCGCCACGGTCGACGGGGCGTGGACGGGCAACAACCTGACCCTGCAATTCGACGACAGCGCGCCCGGCGTTGCCGAAGCGGAATTGCCGCGCCTGTTCGACCGGCTGTTCCGCGGCGAGTCGTCGCGCAGCCGCGAGCTCGGCGGCTCCGGGCTCGGCCTGTCGATCTGCCGCGCGGCCATCGAGGCCCATGGCGGCACCATCGACGCCCAGGCTTCGGAGCTCGGCGGACTGCGCGTGACCATCACCCTTCCGCTGTCGAGGAGCGCGTCGCCATGACCCGTATCGTCATCGTCGAGGACGAGCTCGACATCGCATCGGTGGTGCAGGACTACCTGCGCCACGCCGGCTACGAGACCACGCATTTCGCCGACGGCCAGAGCGCGCTCGACCACCTCATCGCCTCGCCGCCCGAGCTCACGCTGCTCGACATCATGCTGCCGCGTCTCGACGGCATCGAGGTGCTGCGCCGCGCGCGGGAGCACACCAGCCATCCGATCATCATGCTCACCGCGCGCATCGAGGAGGTCGACCGCCTGCTCGGGCTGGAGCTGGGCGCCGACGACTACGTCTGCAAGCCCTTCTCGCCGCGCGAACTGGTGGCGCGCGTGCGCGCCGTGCTGCGGCGCACCGAGCCGCCCGCGGAGCGCGGCCAGGCGCGCCAGGGCATGTCCGGCCTGGTGCTGGACGACGTGCACTGGCGCGCGTCGCTCGAAGGCACGCCGCTCAATCTCACACGCCGCGAGTTCGGGCTGCTGCAGGTGCTGTCGCGGCACCCGGGCCGCATCTTCTCGCGCGCCCGCCTGCTCGAGCTGGCCTACGACGACACCATGGACGTGACGGAGCGCGCCATCGACAGCCACGTGAAGAACCTGCGCCGCAAGCTCGGCGCCGTCACGCCCTCGCACGACTGGATCCGCTCGGTCTACGGCGTGGGGTTTGCGTGGGAGGCGCCGGCCCAGGCCTGAGCGTGCGTGGGCGCTCTCCCGTCGTTTGCGATTAGGGGCCGCAGCCCAGCTTCGTTGCTTGAAGGGCCCCTGCCCGCGAACTAGACTGGAATGCGAAGGCACCCGCAGTGCCGGGGGCCAAGGAGTCGGCCATGTACAAGCGCATCCTCGTCCCCACCGATGGCTCTTCGCTCTCCGAGCAGGCGGTTGCCACTGCCATCGACCTGGCGCTGCTGGCGGGTGCCGAACTGGTGAGCGTCACTGTCGCGCACATCCAGCCTTATGGCTATTTCGAAGGCTCGATGGTGCTGAACCAGCGCGAGATCGAAGCCTCGCAAGAACAGGTGGAGCAATCCGCGCAGCGCCTGGTCGATGCGGTCAGGAGCGCCGCCATCGCCCGGGGCGTGCGCAGCGCGCAGGCCATCGTCATGAAGTCGAACCAGGTGGCCGAAGCCATCATCGCCACGGCCAAGAACCAGCAGTGCGACCTGATCGTGATGGCCTCGCACGGCCGGCGCAGCCTGGCGCGGCTGCTGATGGGCAGCGAGACGCTGCATGTGCTGACCCACTCGCACATTCCGGTGCTGGTGCTGCGATAGAAGCCTGATCGAAGTGCGCCCGAGGTGAAATTTTTCACGGCCGGGCACCGGCATCGGCCGCTCCTCGTGAACGCGCCGCTCCTGGTGCGACTCACTCCCTGACTGCCATCCGCAGCTCGCGCAGGGCTGCGGAAGGTACAGTGCCCTGCAATGGCTGCATTGCGCAAGGGCCGCTTCAAGGGAGTGAAAATGAAATCATCGATGTTTCCCCGCGCCGTGGGCTGGGGCCTGCTTCTGCTGTCGGCCCTCGCGGCGCTGTGCATCGCGGTCCTGTTGAGCTTCGACTGGAACCGCGCCCGGCCCTGGATCAACCAGCGCGTGAGCGAAGCAACCGGCCGCCCGTTCGCGATCCGCGGCGACCTGGCGCTGCAGTGGTCGAGCCCCGAAGCCGAAACGGGCTGGCGCCGCTGGGTGCCCTGGCCGAGGCTGAGCGCACAGGACATCACGCTGGGCAATGCCGACTGGGGCAAGACCGGTCCGCACCTGGCCGAGATCCGGCAGCTGACCTTCTCGCTGAACCCGCTGCCCCTGCTGAACCACACGATCCGCATTCCCACGCTCGAGCTCGCCGGCCCCGTTCTTTCGCTCGAACGCACCGCGGACGGCAAGAACAACTGGACGCTGGCCGCCGGCGGCGGCGCGGAGCCCTCGAGCTGGAAGCTCGACCTGCAGCGGCTGGTGCTGAGCCAGGGCACGGTGAAGCTGGCCGATGCAACGGCAAGGCTCGATCTCAAGGTCGACATCGACAGCCTGCCCGCGGAAAGCGCCGAAGGCTACGGCATCGGCTGGAAGCTCGGCGGCACCTTCCGCCAGACGCCGGTGCAGGGAAGCGGCAAGGCCGGCGCCGTGCTCTCGCTGCAGCAGGACACCAAGCCCTACCCCTTGCAGGCCGGCGTGCAGGTGGGTGCCACGCGCATCGACATCGCCGGCACGCTGACCAAGCCCGACGCGCTGGCCGCGCTGGACCTGCGGCTCAAGCTGTCGGGCGCGAGCATGGCGCACCTGTATCCCATCACCGGCATCACGCTGCCCAATACGCCGCCGTTCAGCACCGAAGGCCATCTGGTCGGCAAGCTCGACAAGGCCGGCGGGCGCTGGCTGTACGAGAACTTCAAGGGCCGCGTGGGTGCCAGCGACATTGCGGGCACGCTGGAGTACGTCTCGCAGCAGCCGCGGCCGCTGCTGCGCGGCCAGGTGCAGTCCAACCAGCTGCGGCTGGAAGACCTGGCGCCCTTGATCGGCGCCGATTCGAACGCGAGCAAGGCCAAGCGGGGCGCCCCGGCCGTCCAACCGGCGGGCAAGGTGCTGCCGGTGGAGAAGTTCGATACCGCAAGCTGGGGCAGCATCGATGCGGACGTCAAGTTTGCCGGCCGCAAGATCTTCCACGCGAAGGACCTGCCCATCGACAGCCTGGTGGCGGATCTTCACCTGAAGGACAGCGTGCTCTCGCTCACGCCGTTGAGCTTTGGCGTGGCAGGCGGCACCGTGGCCGCCACGGTCAAGCTCGACGGCCGGCAGGACCCGATCCGCGCCAACCTGCAGCTGTCGGCGCGCCGGCTCCGGATCAAGGAACTCTTCCCGACGCTCGACACCCTGCAGGCCAGCCTGGGCGAAGTCGGCGGCGACGCGGCGCTGTCCGCCTCCGGCAACTCCGTCGCGGCCCTGCTGGGCACTTCGAACGGCGAGGTGAAGGCGCTGGTGAGCAAGGGCACGGTGAGCAAGTTCCTGCTCGAGGCCATGGGACTGAACATCGGCAGCGTGGTGGCGACCCAGCTGTTCGGCGACAGGCAGGTCCAGCTGAACTGCCTGGCGAGCGATTTCAAGGTGACGCAGGGCGTCATGCAGACGCGCTCCTTCGTGCTGGACACGGACGAATCGGTCGTCAACGTGAGCGGGCTCATCGATCTTTCCAAGGAACAGCTCGCGCTGGAGATCCAGCCGCGCAACAAGGCGCTGCGCGTTCTTTCGCTGCGCTCGCCGCTGTACGTCCAGGGCACGTTCAAGAACCCCGACGTCGGCGTCGACAAGGGTGCCGTGGCGCTCAAGCTGGGTTCCGCGATTGCGCTGGGTGCGGTGGCGCCCGCCGCCGCGCTGCTGCCGCTCTTGAACATGGGCTCGCAGGAGTTCGCGCAATGCGCGCCGCTGGAGGCGGCCGCGCGCCAGAAGCCGAAGGCTGGCAAGCAGCCCGGGGCACGCTAGCGGCGCCGCGGGCCCGCTGCCCGCGCGGGGCTTTCTTTCTATTTTGAAAGCTTGGCCTGGACCGCCCGCTGCGCCAGGCAGGCCTGCGTGGCGCGATGCGTTGCGAGTCCGAAGCAGTGCGCCTCGGCCCGGCGGGCAAGCGCCTCGAGCGATCGGCGTTCCTGCGCCGCCGAAACCTGGAATTCGACCAGCCACTTCATGACCACGGCCATCACGATCAGGAGGCCGACCAGCGCGGCAACCAAGGTTCCGCGCCAGTCCTGGATGCGGAAGATCGACGGTGGGGGCTTGCTCATCGTTGTCGTCCGAGTCGGCAGAGGAGCACTAGCGCGGAAGCTCCGGGAAGAGCCACAGGCTCAAGCCAAGAATGACGCCCGCCCCGAGCGACACGACGGCCGCGGTCACGAACAGCGCCGCGGCAACGATGTTCGGCACCCGCATGGCGATGGCCAGGAAGGAAATGGTCGCCAGGGCATACAGGAGCACGGGCAGCAGGGCCAGCCAGGCCGGCCGCCCGGGCGGTGCCGGCGGCTCGTCCGGACTCGGGTCTGCGAGGAACGGACTACGCATGGAATCCCTTGCCGTGGAAGGCGGCGCGCAAATCGGCATCGCTCGCGGGGGAAAGGATCATCTGCGAACGCCATCCGCTGACAGCCGACCGCGACAGCGCCTCCCGCGCATGGGGCAGCTCGGTCGGATGCGCCATGAAGAACACGTGAACGCGCTGGCCGAGCGCGCTCCACGCGTCGGCAATGAGCGCCACGACCGGCGCTGCATCCGCGTGCAGTCCAAGAAGAATGGCATCGAAGCGCCGGCCTTCGCGGGCGGCGTCGATCAGGCCATGAAGATGCGCGAAGGAGGCGTGGTCGAGGCCGATGGCTTTCAGCGAACTGCCGGTGCACAGGCGTTGCAGGGCGTCGGAGTCCACCAGCGCGATCCGGTTCTGGCGGAGCGTGGGTGCAGATGTCATGGAGGTGGCGGCTTGGTGTTCCCGGCCGGGGTCGGGCCTGCGGTCCGGGAACACCGGGTCAGCAGTTGCCCTTCTTGGCTTGCCCAGGAGGGCAGAAGCCGCCCTTGCCCGGGCCTGGCCCCGGGTCCGCCACAACGCAGGCGCTCAGGAGCAAGGTCATCGCAAACGAGAAGATCACGGTGGCGGCTGTTTTTTTCATGCGGACTCCTTGGTTGAAATTGCCTGGCGCTGCTTCAGATGGCGCCGTGGCCATCAGCGAGGCGACAAGATATGTGAATTACTAACATTTAGACAGGAAATGCTTCACGATCGGCTTTGGTTTACGTGAGAAACCGTAACCAGCCCTCCGTTCTGCCCAGTACTTCACGAATGCGCGAAGCGGACATCCGTCACAGGTGTGCAGATTTAGAAGCACATCTGCAGGCCCGGGCGGGAATCCGGCCGCCGCATTCGGTCAAACTCGGGTACGACCCTCCGTGGTTTTCACAAATGTTCTATCGAAAGGAATTCCTGTTTTGAACAAGACCGAACTCATCGCCGCCATTGCAGAAGACACCAACCTCAGCAAGGCCGACGCCGGCCGCGCCTTCGACTCGGCGCTCGAACAACTCTCGCGCGCCCTGGTGCGTGGGGAGACGGTGCAGCTGATCGGCTTTGGCACCTTCAGCGTGGCCGACCGTGCCGAGCGCACCGGCCGCAATCCGTCGACCGGCGAGCAGATCACGATCAAGGCGAGCAAGAGCGCGAAATTCGCGGCCGGCAAGGCGCTGAAGGACGCCATCAACCAGGTCGGCTGACCGTCCCCGGGGGGCGGCGGCTCAGGCCTGTGCGCCCTGCCACCCTCCGCCCAGCGCCTTGTAGAGGTTGACCCTGTTCACGGCCTCCTTGAGCTGCAGCTCGATCAGCTGCTGCTGCTCGGCATAGAGCTCGCGCTGGGCGTCCTGGCTCGCAAAATAGTCTTCCAGGCCACTGCGGAAGCGCGTACGCGCAATGCTCGCCACCTTCTCCAGCGCCTGCACGCGGGCCTGCTGCGCTTCCAGCTGCGGGCGCAGGTGGTCGTCGGCGATCAGGGCGTTGGCGGTTTCTCGGAATGCCATCTGCGCGGCACTTTCATAGGACGCCATGGCCGCTGCCAGCCGCTCCTCGTTGGCCGTGATGTTGGCCGAGCGGCGGCCCCAGTCGAACAGCGGCAGCGACACCCCCAGCACCCCGGCCCAGCTGCTGTTGCCGCTGCTCAGCAGCGTCGACAGCTCCCGGCTCACTCCGCCCGCGAGCGCGGTGAGCGAGATGGTCGGCAGCATCGCGGCCTTGGCCGCGCCCACGCCCGAATTGGCCGCCTCGACGCGCGAATAGGCCGCCAGCAGGTCGGGCCGGCGCTGCAGCAGGCTGGACGGCAGGCCGGCCGCCACCTGCGCAGTGGAGCGCTCCGGCCACGGCCGTGCGCTGCCCGTGTCGGGCGACACCGGCTGGCCGACCAGCACGTTCAGCCACTGGAGATCCTGCGCGACGCGCATGCGGAATTCTTCCTGCTTGACGCGGGCGTTCTGCAGCAGCGACTGCGCGCGGTACACGTCCAGCTGCGCCGCACCGCCCGCCGCCTTGGCGCGCCCGATCATGTCGGCATTGGCGGCCAGGCCGGACTCGTTGGCATTGGCCAGCGCGAGCAGGGCGCGGTCGGCGCGCAGCGTGAGGTAGGCATTCGACACCTCTCCCACCAGGTTCATGTGGGCGGCCGCAAAGTCCTTGTTGCCCGCCTCGGCCAGCGAGCCGGTCTGCTGGGTCGCGCTCTGCTGGCGGCCGAAGAAGTCGAGCTCGTACGAGGTCACGCCGGCCTGGATGTCGAAGCTGTTCGATGTCCGGCCGTCGGTCGGAATGTTGCCCAGCGGGCTGAGCGAGCCCTGCGGGGTGGTCTGCGCCCGCTGCGCATGGCCCGACAGCCCGATCTGCGGAAACAGCGAGGCGCGGCTGCCGGCATACACGGCCCGGGCTTCGCGGGCACGCGCGGCATAGGCGCGCAGGTCGCGGTTCTGCGCGAGGGCGGTGGTGATGAGCCCGCGCAGTTCGTCGTCCTGCACGAAGCTGCGCCAGTCGACGGGTTCCGCGTTCGGCGCCGTCGTGCCGGCCGGCCATTGCGAAGGCACCGTCAGGTCGGGCTGCTTGAGCGGCGGCGTGAGATTGCATCCGCTCACCACCAGAACCACGCAGGTCGCCAGCACCAGCAGCAGCAGCCGCAGGGACAGGCGCACGAAGCCGGCGCCGGGAGATCCGAAGCCCGCGCTCGCCAGCAAGGCCGAGGCGGCCTTCCATGGCCGCACCTGGACCGCGACGTGGCTCGGCGGCACGTTGAACACGTGGCTCACCAATTGCTCTCGCTGAGCCTCGGTCCCGGCAAAGCGCAGCTCGGCGCCCGCGGAACTCCTGGCGGCCAGGCGGGCCGGAAGCCATCCCACCGGGTCGACGTAGACCTCCAGCGGCTGTCCCACGCGCAGGCGTTTCAGCAGGGCCTTGGCCTCCAGCAGCGCGCCATCGGCCGCGATGTTGACGAAGCGCGATTCGCCCTCGCCCGCCGCGGTGCGCACCCGGGTGCGCGCACGCCAGGGGAAGCGCTCTTCCTGCTCCGGCCGCGGCAGGTCGACGCAGGCCATGAGCGCGGCCAGGCACAGCAGCAGTGCGATACCGGTCCACACCAGATTGAGCTCGTCGCCAGGCGTGAGCGCCTCGCCGCTCAGCGCGACCGACGCGCCGCCGAGCTGCAGCGCCAGCAGAAGCCCGCCGAACATCGCGACCAGCTTCCAGTGCACGACGGTCTTGGTGCGGTCCAGCCCCTTGTTCGTCACCTTGAAGGGCCGCCCGAAGGGCCGCAGCATGGCGCTGGCCAGCGTGCTGGTGACGGCCATGGCCGCCACCAGCTGGCTCACCTCGCTGAACACGGGCAGGCAGCGCCGCCCGCTGATCCAGTAGCTGTAGGCCCAGAACATGAGGAGCGGCGGCAGCCCGAAGGAGGCAAAGGCCTGCGGCGTGGCATGGAACACCGACACTCCGGCATACCAGTAGAGCGCCGGCGCCAGCATGACCATGGCCATGAACGGCTTGCCGAGCCAGTGCAGCAGCCCGTGCAGGAAGTGCATCCGCGCCGAGAAACTGAAGCCCCGGCCGCGCAGCGGGCCGTTGGGCAGCAGCGCGAGCTGCACCGTGCCCAGGCACCAGCGGCTGCGCTGGTTGATGTAGTCGATGATGCTCTCGGCCGACAGGCCGTTCGACAGCCGCTCGCCGAGCCAGCGCGTGATGTGGCCGTGGCGCAGCAGCAGGTAGGTGGTGTGGATGTCCTCGCACACGCTGCCCACCGGAAAGCCGCCCGCGGCGGTGATCAGGTCGCGCCGCACGATGAAGGAAGTGCCCACGCAGAAGGCCGAGTCGGCGGCATCCTTGGCCGGCTGCAGCACGTCGAAGAACACGCGCTGCTCGTCGACCCAGCTGTCGGTGGCGCGCAGGTTGTGCTGGATGGGGTCGGCGTTGTAATAGAACTGCGGCGTCTGCACCAGCCCGACCTTGCGGTCCGCGAACAGGCCCAGCATGCGGTAGACGATCTGGCGCTGCGGCGCGAAGTCGGCATCGAGCACCAGGATGTAGGGCGCATTGGTCACGCCCGCCGACAGCCGCAGGCCGTTGTTGAGGTTGCCGGCCTTGGCATGGCTGTTGTCGGGCCGGCGCGCGTAGTGCACGCCCTTGCGTTCGCAATACTCGCGCAGCCAGTCGCGACGGGTGTCGTCGAGCACCCACACGTTCAGGTTCGGGTAGTCGATGGCCTGCGCGGCAATGACGGTCTTCTCCAGCACCGCCAGATCCTCGTTGTACGTGCAGATGAACACGTCCACGGCCGGCACCTGCGCACCGCGGCCGCGCAGCAGGGCTTCGCCGCGGTCGGCCAGCTGGTGGTTGTCGCGCCGCCGCACCAGCATGTGGATGGACATCAGCGTGTAGACGATGGCCGTGAGCTCGAAGCACAGGAACACCCAGGCGAACAGGGTCTCGAAGCCCAGGTCCGACGGCGGCATGGTCGCAACCACGCGCCAGACGGCATAGCGCATCAGCAGCAGCGCGGTCAGCGCGCCGAACAGCACGCGGTGGGAGGTGCGGTCGATCCGCCCCCACGTCATCAGGAGGAGGGCCAGGCCCGCGACGAGTGCGTTGAGCTGGAACTCCGGTGTGGCGATCAGGTGGGACATGGTGACGTAGCTCCTGTTGCGGCGGTCTTGCCGGTGAAGGGGTTGAACCCCGTGGCGGCCAGCGCGATCCAGGCAGTCGCGCCCAAGTGTGGCCAGCGGTAGTAGAAGAAGTCGGCGCCGGTCGAGTCGGGGCCGATGGCCAGCCCCGTCGATATGCGGGCACTGGGGGTGGCGTAGTACAGGCCGTTGCCGGCGCGCTGCGAGGCCAGCAGCTGCCACAGGGCTTCGGGCGCCGCGCCCTTGCGCGCCACCAGCGTGGCGGCGGCCTGGGCGGTGCCCTCGGTCCAGATGCCGTCGGGGCTGCGCGAGAAGCCGTAGCCTTCGCCGAAGCGATGGTGCTTCTCCACCCAGTCGAGCCCGCGCATCCAGGGGCAGGAACCCTCGGGCGCCGCCAGCAGCGGCCACAGCTGGGCATCCAGGCCGGAGCCATCCGTGGCGATGGTGGCGCCGTCTTCCTTGGTGCCGATGTTGAAGCGCTGCTCCGATGCGTTCCACATGCGGCTGACGAATTCGAGCGCGGTGCGCGCCTGCCGGCGTTCGGCTTCGGCCTCGCCGCCGGCGCTCTTCGCCGCCCAGGCGGCCGCCACCGCGATGTCGATGTTGTGCTCGGTGGATTTCCAGGTCTGGGCGCGCTGCGCGTTGTCCCAGCCGTACCAGCCGCCGTTGTAGCCGTCGGGGGCGTTGCGCGCGCGGGTGCGCTGCTCGATCCAGCCGAGCAGCCGGCGCGCGCCCGCCAGGTAGGCGGGCGAAGGCTCGGCCTCGTTCAGGTTCAGCAGCAGCAAGGCGGCCCAGGCCACGTTGCCGGTGGCCGTGCTCACCTGGTAGGCATCGGCGATCCACTGGTTCTTGGCCGCATCCCAACGCCCCGGCAGCGCGGCCTTTTCCTCGGTCATCGGGCCGGCGCGGTAGGCGTTGCGAACGCGCCCGTCGGCCGTGTTCGGGTCGCGCTCCATCGCGCGCACCACCGCGTCGCCGATGCGCCGGGCCGAGGCTGCGTCGCCGCAGGCCAGGAGCGCGATGCCCGCGAGCGCGTTGTCATAGGTGAAGGCGGCGCCCGCCAATGCAGGTTCCAGCGGCGTGCCCTGCTTCGGGTCGGCGACGCGGTAGCTGGCCAGGAACAGCGGTCCGGAAGCCGCGCCCTTCTGGTCCTCCGCCACCGCGCGCCGCAGCCCCTCGCAGCTTTGCCGCGCCAGCGTTTGCTGGGTGGCGCTGGCGGCTTGCGGGCCGGGCGGCCGGCCCGCAGACGGCTGGGCGAGCGCTGCGGACAGCGGCAAGGCCAGTGCCATCGATGCGGCAAGGCAGGACGCCAGGGGCCGGGAAAACGGGAAGACCGACATGGTTCTGTTCCGATGCATGCAAGGGGTGCATTGGCGCCTGCGCTCAGGACCTGAGGCTGGCCGACACCACCTTGCCGGGCGCGCACATGTTGCTGCCGCCGTCCGGCGGAGCCTCCTGCGGCTCCTTGCCTTCGATGCGGGCCACGGCGTAGATGGAGCCCTGCTCGGCATACGGGAACGGCACGCTGTAGGTGCTCTGCAGCGCATCCGAGGCCACGGGCAGCAGCTGCTCCACGCGCGCCGGCATCGACTTGGCGGAATCGTCGAGCTTCACGTCGAGCACGGAGCCGATGCCCAGCCGCTTGGCCACGCGCGCCGGGAACACCGCCACCACGCCGAGCCGGCTGCAATCGGTCACCCGCACCAGCGAGGCACCTGCCGTGACATACGCGCCTTCGGGTGCGAGCACGGAGTGGACCTGCCCGGCCTGGGACGCCTTGATTTCATAGAAGGAGAGCTTCTCCACCCGGCGGCGCTCCTCTTCCTCGAGGTCGCGGACCTCCTTGAGCTGCTTGAAGATGGCGGTGGCGTCCTGCTGGGCGCGCCCGACGCTGTTGCGCAGCGCCTCGCGGCGGCTGGCGAGCGTCTGGAACAGGTTGCTGCCGCCGGTGCCCACGAAGGCACCCTGCCCGGCGCTCGCCACCGTCTGGGCCTGACCCGCGAAGGACTGTTCCGCCACCGCGGCATTGGCGCGCGCCGTGTTCAGCTGCGCCATCGAGGCGTTCATCACCTGCTCGCTGATCGCGCCCTGCTCCAGCAGCGCCTGGTTGGTGCGGACCTTGTTCTCCTGCTCTTCCACCACGCTGTGCGCCACGTCGCGCTGGCGCCGGGCGATCTGCCAGGCCTCCCAGGCCTGCGCCAGCGAGGCCTCGCGGTGCACGCCGGCTTCCTGCCCGACGGACCGCATCTCCTGGTTGTCGGACTTGTACTGGTTGCCGAGCTGGGCCAGCTGGCTTTGCAGCGACAGGCGCTGCGACCTCAGGGTGGTGAGGATTTCCTGGCTCACGGTCGGGTTGCGCACCGTGGCCACGATGGTGCCGGGCTCCACCTTGTCGCGCGCATGCACCACCATCTGCGACACCACGCCGTTGATCGGCGAAGTGATCAGCCCCACCGGCGCCTGCAGGACGGCGCGGGTGGCCTGCGAAGACAGCAGCGGCTGGACCAGCGTGGCAATCATCAGCCACAGCACGAAGGCCAGCAGCGCATAGGCCGCCAGCTTGGGAACGAAGGCGCCCGATTGCCTTCGCCGGCCGTTCCGGCCCAGGGCGCGAGCGCTCGCGGCGCCAGCGATGCGCCGCTGGCGAAGAGAAAAGAGAACCGAATCCGGTTTTGACACACGCATAGCCACCTCTCGTGAGAACCACGTAGCGCCGCCCACAAGCGGCGCGACACCAAGATTGAAAGACCGCCCGCAGCAAGCCGACGCCAAGCCACAGGCCTGCGTCCGCATGTTGCGGTGCAATATCAAGGTACGTCGAAACCCTGGTCAGGACTGCTTCGGTGCGAAACAAGATGTGCTGAATTCACATTCCGGCAACACCGATGGTCGGGTAAAAGTCCTACATTGGCGTCGGATAGCGCGCCATTGACCACAAAAGGCCGCATCAGGCATGCGGACTGATGCGAGGCTCGGGTTTCCCCTGGGAAGCCCTCAGCGGGGCACGCCAAAGCGCGGTTCGCCGGGCCCTCCGGCATTTGAACGCGCAGCCGTCGGCAAGTGGGCAAAAGGAAGATTCGGTAACGATACCGATCGTGTCTGCGCCGCGCTCCGGGCGGCTTCGCGGTGCTAACCGGGTGTGAGAACCTCGGGATCAGCGGTCCGGGACCGCCGCCACAGCCGCTGCGGGATCGCCGCGGCGCCTTGCCACGCACATCAGCGACAGCGCGCTCGTAGGCGACGAGGGCCGCCGGCCGGACAGCATGTTGCCCAGCCGGTATTTCCATTTCGCCGGCCCCACCACGCCGCGCAGCGCATCGGCGCCGATCTGGTGGTTGTGCGGGTAGACGCTCACCTCGAAGCCCAGCGGTTCCAGCGTCGAATGGAAGAATTCCTTCGTGACCCCGTCGCCCGGCTGGTGATGGACCTCGGTCCGCAGCCCCCACGACTGCTGGCTGCCGGTCTTGTGGAAGCCATGCCCGATCGCCCGGTAGACCCACAGCCGCGCATCCCACATCAGCTTGGCAAGGCCCTTGTAATCCCAGGCGGTGAGCTGCGGATCATGGTCGGTGACCAGGAGGCCATGCGGCTTCACCAGCCGCGCCCCCTCGCGCAGCACGGCGGCCATGTCGTCGCAGTGGTGCAGCGACGCATTGATGGCAACGATGTCCGCCACCTGCGAGCGAAAAGGGGTGTAGGCCGCATCGGCCAGCACCGCCGTGTAGCCCAGCTTGGCCGCCAGCTCCAGCGAGCCGGGCGCCACGTCCACGCCGATCAGCAGCCGCGGCTTGCCGCCGAGGGTGGCAAAGATGTTGCCCGGCCCGCAGCCCAGGTCGATGACCACCTTGTCGGTCCAGTCGCCGGCAGCCGCGAGCCACCGGCTCCTGAAATGCGCATCGCGGTGGCAGAAATCCAGATATTCCTGCGCCCACTGCGCATTTCCAAAATAAGTGGCATTGGCGGTAATGGCGTCGGTTTTGCGTTCGAGTCCCGATTCGAAGTAAGCACCCGAGCGTTTCAAGCTCGCGTGTGGCAATAAGATGTCTCCAATCATCTTGAATCCTTCAAAAATCTGGGCCGGCATCGAGACAAGTTATGCTTAAGAATTACATGACTTTCGAATCCGCTGTTAGCTTTTTTAATACGTTTACAAGCTGCGTGATTTAAAAACTGACCTGCTGGTTACCCCATTTGGGTGATATCAGGCATCGATATTCGCCGTCATCGGCCAATGAAAGCGGCCACACCGTCGCGAAATGCCTGGCTGCCATACACCTCCTCGACCAGGTCATCGTCGTCCAGCCGCTGCTCGACGACGAGGCGGCGGATGCTCTCCTTCACGGCCTTGTGCGTGACCGGCGACAGCGCCATGAGCCGCACTGCCAGCGCATGCGCAGCGGCATCGAGTTCGCCCGCCGTGCAGACGGCGTGCACATAGCCGCAGGCCAGCGTTTCCTCGGCCGTCAGGTGGTCGGCCAGCAGCAGCATCCGCTTGACCCGCGGCACGCCCAGGGCGGCCTGCAGCCGCGCGATGTTGCGCGACGACAAGGTGTTGGACAGCGTTCCCGCAATCGGCGCGCCGAAGCGCGAGGCGTCGCTGCAGACCCGGAAATCGCAGGCCGTGGCCAGGGCCAGGCCGCCGCCCACGGCCCAGCCGTCGATCACGGCCACAGTGGGTACCGCGATGCGCTCGACCGCATCGATGACGCGCTCCACGAAGGCTTCGTAGGCGATGCCGTCGCGGCCGCCGCGAAAGCCCTTGAAATGGGCGATGTCCGTGCCCGCGATGAAGGACTTGCCGCCCGCCCCCTTGAACAGCACGCTGCGTACCGCCGGGTTGCGCGCGCACGCGCCGATGCGCTCGAGCAGCGCCTCGTACATCTCCCGCGTCATCGCGTTGTGGCGTTCGGGGCGATGGATCACGATCTCGGCCACGCCCGAGGCGTGAACGCGGAGCTGCACGCATTCAGCTGAACTCACAAGGCCTCCGCCGCGCCGGCTGGCGTGTTGATCTCGGCCAGGATTTCCTCGTTGTGCTCGCCCAGCAGCGGCGGATGCCGGCGCACCTGCTGCGGCGTACCCAGCAGCTTGACCGGAAAGCCGATGTTCTTGACCTTGCCCTCGATCGGATGGTCGATCTCCATGCACATGCGGCGGTGCCTGCCGTGCTCGCCCTCGAAGGCCTCCGGATACGACAGGATGGGGCCGGCCGGGATGCCGGCGGCCAGCATGGCGTCGATCCAGTCGGCGCTGTCGCGCTGGCCGAACTCCCGTTCGAGCGCCTCGATCAGCGCCTCGCGGTGCTTCAGGCGCTGCGACACGCTCGCGTAGTCCGGGTGCGCGGCGAGGTCCGGCCGCTGCAGCAGTTCGCACAGCCGGGTCCAGAGCTTCTGGTTGGTCGCGCCCATCACGAAGTAGCCGTCGCGCGCCTTGACCGCCTGGTAGGGCGCGCTCATCTTGTTGCTGGTGCCCAGCGGCGCCGGCGGCACGCCCGTGCCCCAGTACGCGGACATGTCCCAGACCGAGAAGGCCATGGCCGCGTCGAACAGCGAGGCGTCGATGTGCTGGCCCACGCCCGACTTCTGCGCGCCGATGTAGGCCGCGAGCAGCGCATAGGTGGCAAACAGCGCGCAGCCGATGTCGGCCACCGGCACGCCGGCCTTGACCGGCTTCTCGCCGGGGTAGCCGGTCACGCTCATCACGCCGGACATGGCCTGCGCCATCAGGTCGAAGCCCGGCCGCTCGGCCCAGGGGCCGCTCTGGCCGAAGCCGGAGATGCTGACGTACACGATCTTCGGGTGGATCTTTTTGATCGACTCGTAGTCGATGCCCAGGCGCTGCACCGCGCCGGGACGGTAGTTCTCGACGATCACATCGGCGGTCCGGGCCAGCTTGTAGAAGGACGCGCGGTCCTCCTCGTTCTTGAGGTCCAGCGTCAGCGAGCGCTTGTTGCGGTTCATGTTCAGGAAGCCCATGCTGTCCGGCCCCTTCATCTTGAAGCCCATGGCGCCGCGGGTCTGGTCGCCGCCCGGCGGCTCGACCTTGATCACGTCGGCGCCCAGGTCGGCCAGCAGCATGCAGGCGAACGGCCCGGCCATGACCTGGCTCACGTCCAGCACCCGGATGCCCTGCAGCGGCAGTTGTCGCGCGTGGTTCATTTTTTCAGCCCTCCTCGGTGACCTTGGCGGTGCGCACCACCTCGCCCCATTTCTTGAACTCGGCAGCCATGAAGGCCGCGAACTTGTCGACCGATCCGCCGCCGTCCTCCACGCCATAGCCATCGAAGCGCGCCACCACATCGGGCAGCGCCAGCACCTTGTTGATGTCGGCATTGATCTGCAGGGCCAGGTCCCTGGACATGTCCCTGGGGCCCACCACGCCATACCAGCTGGACACGTCGAAGCCCTTGAAGCCCTGCTCGTCCATGGTCGGCATTTCAGGAAAGCCCTTGGCGCGCTGCAGGCGCGTCTGCACGATGCCCGCCATGCGCCCGGCCTTGACCTGCGCCGTGGCGGCCGTCATGGTGTCGAAGCTGTAGTCGATCTGGCCGCCGATCAGGTCCGTCTGCATCGGGCCCGAGCCCTTGTAGGGCACGTGGATGCTCTTGACCTCGGCCGCCATGTTGAACATCGCGGCCGCCAGGTGCTGCACCGATCCCGTGCCGGAGGAGCCGAAGCTGATCTTCCCCGGGCTTTGCCTGCACTGCTCGGCCACTTCCTTGACCGAGCCGGCGGAGTTCTTCGCGCGGGTCACCAGGATGTGCGGCGTGGCACCGACCATGGCAATGGGCGCGAAGTCCTTCAGCGGGTCGTAGCTGATGCTCTTGAAGATGTGCGGCGAGATGGCATGCGTGTTGACGTGCGCCATCAGCAGGTTCACGCCCTCGGTGAAGCGGGTGCGTGCAAAGAAGTCCGCAGCCAGTGCGCCGGTGGCGCCGGGCTTGTTCTCGACCACCACCGAGCGGCCCCACAGCTGCGACAGCTGCTGGCCCACGATGCGCGCGAACACGTCGGTGCCGCCGCCGGGCGCCCAGCCCACGTAGATCTTGACGATGCCCTTGGGCAGCTCCGTGGCTCCCAGGGCCCAGGGCGCGGCCAGCGCGCCGGCGCTGGCCGCGATGAAGTCTCGGCGTTTCATGTGTGCGTCCTCTGTCTCTGCTGTAGTAGTGCCGCTACTCTCCCGTAGCGCAGAGGACGTCGCAAGAATGTGGAAGGCATGCCTGGCTTCGTGATCCGCGAAGCCAGGGCCGCAGGAACGCTGCTTTCTTCTTCTAGGTGCTGATGCCGATCAGCTGGGCCACCACGTTGCGCAAGGTCTGCTCCTGCGCATGGCCTTCGACACACGACAGCACATAGGCGCGCTGGTGCCAGTCGCCCTCGATCTCGGCCGAGCCCAGGTCGTCTTCCGGATGGAAGCTGCGCAGCACCTCGGGCGGCATCAGGCCCACACCCAGGCCATGGCGCACCAGCGCCAGCATGGTGTCGAAGCCGCTGGTCGAGAAGTTGTTGGGGAACGACCGGCCGCGGCTGCGGTAGGCC
The DNA here is from genome assembly GCF_001591365.1 of Variovorax paradoxus NBRC 15149. GTDB lineage: Bacteria > Pseudomonadota > Gammaproteobacteria > Burkholderiales > Burkholderiaceae_C > Variovorax > Variovorax paradoxus. The sequence goes on along the minus strand of NZ_BCUT01000005.1, from coordinate 336,399 downwards.
CCTTGCAAGGCCGACAGGATCGCCGAGCCCTTGCCGAGGCTCACCACCGGCAGGTCCAGGAAGTCGTCGATGCCCACCGGCCGCTGCGCCGCAAACTGGAAATGCCGGCGGCTGTACACGAGCACCAGCCGGTCCTGCCGGTAGTCGAACTTCGGCAGGTCCAGGAACCCGCTCTTCTTCTCGTAGATGCCGACGTCGATCACCTTGTCGCGCAGCAGCTGCTGCACGATCTTGCTGTTCTCTTCCAGGATCTTCAGCGTGATCTGCGGGTAGGCGTCACGCAGCCGGGCGATGTCCTTCGCCAGGAACTGGATGATGGCTGCCTTCGGCGCGCCGATGAGAATGCGCCCGTCCTGCCCGCGCCCCAGCACCTGGGCATCGCCCTCGAGCCGGCCGATGAGGTTGTCGATCTGCCGGATGTGCGCCATCAGCCGGTTGCCGGCCTCGGTGACGAGCACGCCGTGCGCCACCCGCTTGAACAGCCTGGCGCCCAGCTGCGCCTCCAGGTCGCTCACGCGCTTGGAGGCAGCCGCCACCGCCAGGTTCAGCCGGTCGGCAGCCCGGGAAATGCTGCCTTCCTCGGCGATGCACAGGACCAGCTGGACGGTGGTGGAGTCGAGCTTCATGGCGCCGCCGGCCGCACCGTCAGCTGAACACGCTCTCCAGATCGGCTTCTTCCGCGCTGCTGTCCAGCTTCAGGCTCTGCTCGATGTGGTCGAGGTGATGGAGCATCAGCTTCTCGGCGCGCTGGGCGTCGCCGCGGTTCACCGCCGCGACGATTTCCTCGTGCTCGTCCGCGCGGCAGCTGGTGGCGGTGGGCGCGTCGTACAGCGAGATGATCAGGCAGGTCAGCGCCGACAGCTCGCGCATCGAGCGGGCCAGCGCGGAGTTGCCGGCGAGCTCGGCCAGCAGCACATGGAATTCGCCCGACAGGCGCACGATGGCGCGCTTGTCGTCGCGGCTGCGCGCCTCGGCCTCCAGGTCGATGTGGCGGCGCAGGCGCTGGCGCTTGACGTCGTCGAGCGTGCGGACGAGCCGGCGCAGAACGCCCGGCTCGATCAGCCGGCGCGCCTCGAACACGTCCTGCGCCTGCTCGATGGTCGGCTTGGCGACGAAGGCCCCCTTCTGCGGAACCAGCTCGACGATCTGCTCGTGCGCCAGCCGGGCCAGCACTTCGCGCACCTTCGCGCGGCTGGTGGCGAAGATCGCGGCCAGCCGGTCCTCGCCGAGCTTGGTGCCCGGCGCGAGCCGGTGCTCGAGGATCGCCGCCGAGATCTTCTCGGCAATCTCGTCGACGCTGTGCTCGCGGGAGTTGGCGGCACTGGTCTTGCGTACTGAAGCTTTGGTGGACATCGCAGCCGATTCTATCGACGAGCCCTCCCCGCAGCCGGCTTGCGCGCGGCGCCCCCGGCGGCCTCAGGCGCGGCCGGCATCGCGGGCCAGGAGGCGTGACAGTGCATCGGGCAGTCCCTGGTTCGGCTTGACCGGCGGCGGCGCGAAACTGCCCCTGCGCGCCGGCGCGGGCGCCAGCGATGCGAGCGTCTGCGCATGGCAGACGGCGCTGGACACGCCGTCCACCACGGGCACCGGGATCCGGTCCTTGATCGAGCGCGCAAGGCCCGCCAGCGGCGCGCCGGCGATGATGATCACGTCCGCGCCGTCGTCCTCGACGGCCGACATGCACAGGGCCTCGAGGCGCTCGCCATGGTCGTCCTGCACGCTGCCGATGTCCTTGAGCGGCCCCTCCAGGCTGCGGATGCTCGCAAGCCGCTCCAGGAGCCCGTTGGCCTGCACGCACTCGCGGTACCAGGCCGTGATGCGGCGCGAGATCGCGATGATGGAGAAGCGCTTGCCCAGCAGGCAGGCGCTCATCAGCGCGGCCTCGGTGAGGCCGACCACCGGAATGTCGAGCGCCTCGCGCAGGCCGTCGATGCCGGGGTCGCCGAAGGCCGCGACCACGATCGCATCGTGCCGCGCGTGGTGCTCCGCGACCAGCGTGGCGGCGGCATAGGCGCCGATCAGCGACTCGAACCGGGTCTCGATGTAGGCGACGCCGAAGGGCGCCGTCAGCACCTCGATGCGCGTGTCGCCGGCGGCCGCGCGGCGGGCCTCGGCCGCGATCAGGTCCGAGACGCTTTGCGAGGTGTTGGGGTTGATCAGCAGCAGGTTCATGGCAATGTCTCCAGCGTGAGGCTTAGGCGGGTCGACGGGTGGGCAGCAAGGTGGGCCCGGCCCGGCGCAGGAATTCGCCGCGCCCGGCGCGCGGATGGAAGCGCTCGCCGTCCCACACGACTTCGCCGCGCGCCAATGTCAGCGCGGGCCATGCCTTGACGTCGATGCCTTCGTAGGGCGTGTAGTCGACATCGTGGTGCAGGTCAGCGTTGCGGATGGCGCGCGGCGTGGTGCCCCACACCACGAGGTCGGCATCGGCGCCGACGGCGATCGTGCCCTTGCGCGGATGCAGGCCGTAGGCCTTGGCGGGATTGGTGGAGGTGAGCTCGACGAAGCGGTTGATCGTGATGCGCCCGTCGAGCACGCCGTGCGAGAACAGGAGCGGCAGCCGCGTCTCGATGCCCGGAATGCCGTTGGGAATGTGGCGGAAGGCCACCTCTTCGCCGCCGGGCTTCTTGCCCTCGGGCGCGTCGTAGCGGAACGCCGCGTGGTCCGACGAGAAGATGGTGAACAGCCCGTCGGCGAGGCCGTTCCAGATCACCTGCTGGTTCTCGCGGTTGCGCGGCGGCGGGCTGCAGACGCAGCGCGCGCCCTGGTAGCTGTCGTCGATGCCCAGGTCCTCGGCCGTCAGGAACAGGTACTGCGGGCAGGTCTCGGCAAACACGCTCAGGCCGTGCGCGCGCGCCCAGCGGATCTGCTCGACGGCTTCGCGGCCCGACACGTGCACGATCATGATCGGCACGTCGACCAGCTCCGACAGCGCGATCGCGCGGTGGGTCGCCTCGCGCTCCACCAGCATCGGCCGCGCATGCGCATGGAAGCGCGGCGCGGTGCGGCCGCTGGCTTCGAGCCGCTTGGTCAGCCACTCGATGCAGTCGGCGTTCTCGGCATGGATCATGGCCATCGCGCCGTGCTCCCTGGCCACCGCCAGCACGTCGAGGATCTGGCCGTCGTCTAGCTTCAGGTCGTCGTAGGTCATGTAGATCTTGAACGAGGTGTAGCCCTCGGCGATCAGCTGCGGCAGCTCGTGCTTGAGCACCTCCTCCGTCGGGTCGCTCACGATCAGGTGGAAGGCGTGGTCGACGTGGGCACGGCCTTCGGCGCGCCGGTGGTAGTCCTGCACGGCGGCGCGCAGCGACTGGCCCTTGTGCTGCGCCGCGAACGGGATCACCGTGGTGGTGCCGCCGCAGGCCGCGGCGCGGGTGCCGGTGTCGAAGTCGTCGGCCATGCGCACCGGCGGCTCCATCGGCTGGTCGAGGTGGCAGTGGGCATCGACGCCGCCCGGCGTCACGTAGCGGCCGGCGGCGTCGATCTCGCGCCGCCCGGGGGGCAGCGCGAGGCCCAGCTGCACGATGCGGCCGTCGCGGATGCCGATGTCCGAATCGAAGGTGTCGCTGGCGGTGGCAACGCGGGCGTTGCGCACCACGAGGTCGAGGTCGCGGAAGGTCATGGTCTTTCTTCTGTGGGTCTGTCTGTGTCTTGTCTGCGCGGCTGCGCGACGGCGTTCAGGCCGGCGGCCCGAACAGCCGGCCCCAACCCCGCACGGCGCGGGGATCGATGCCGACGGTCTTCAGCGCCCGCCACACCACGGTGGCGACGGAGTCGTAGATCGGGATGCCGAGCTCGCGCTCCATCTCCTCGACCAACTGCGCGCCGTGCAGGTTGGTGCACATGATGGTGATCGCGTCGGGCCGCTGCTGCGCCACTTCGCGCAGCATGCGGCGCAGCGTGTCGGCGTCGACTTCGCTGAATGCGAAGTTCACCGTCAGCCCGAGGTGCCGCTCGGCCACGCAGTCGATGCCGATGCCCGCGTAGTTGGCAACGATGCGCCGCTGCACGTCCTCGACATAGGGCGACACCAGGCCGAGCGTGCGCGCGCCCTGCGCGACCAGCAGCTCGTTGAGCGCCAGCACCGAGGTGCTGGCCGCAATGCCGGTCGCCTCGGTGATGCGGGCGCACAGCGCCCGGTCCTTCTCGAAGCCGAGCCAGCTGGCCGAGGTGCCGCTCCAGCAGATCGTGTCGACGCGCGCATCGGCCAGCAGCCGCGCGGCCTCGAGGATCTTGCTGTCGTCGAACTGGCTGAGCGAGGCGCCGCGCAGCGAGATCTCGGTGACGGTGAAGCGCGAGAAGTGCGCCGAGACGCCGGGCACGCCGCTGACCATTGCGCTGGTCAGCGGCTCCAGCGCGGTGTTCGAGGAAGGCGTGAGCACGCCGATGAGTTTGCGTGGGATCATGGTCGTCTTCAGAGGCGAGGGGTGTCGGTCGGGTCGGCCGGTGCGCCCGGCTTTCCCTGGTGGCGCGAGGCCAGGTCGAGCTCGTGCGCCAGGGCCTTGCGGCGGGCGGGCGTCGGCCCGGCATGCGAGGGATTGTCGAGCGCGGGCAGCACGAAGTCATTGACCATCTTGCGGATCGCCAGCACGTTCTTCGACTCGCGCAGGCCGCCTTCGATGGGCAGCATGCTGGTCATCACGACCACCGCGTTGCGCTCGGGCAGCGCCACGATGAACTGGCCCTTGAAGCCCATGGCATGCACCTCGGGCTCGGTGGCGACGATGTCGTTGATCCACCAGAACTGGCCGTACCACGGCGCGGACGACGGCGCGGTCATGGTCCGCATCCAGGCCTGCGACACGATCTGCCGGCCGTTCCAGCGCCCGCCGGAGAGCACCAGCATGCCGAGCTTGGCCATGTCGATCGCGCGCAGCCGCAGGCCCCAGCCAGCCGACACCAGCCCCTTGCCGTCGGCGCGCTCCCAGGCGTAGTGCGCCATGCCCATCGGCTTGAAGATCTTCTGCTCGGCAAAGGCCTGCAGCGGCATGCCGGCGTCGGCGCCCAGCGTTGCGCTCGCAAGGATCGGGTTGACGTCGGTGTAGTCGAAGGCCTCGCCGGGCGGGCGCCTGGGCGTGGTCTCGGCGGCGAGCTTCAGGCGGTCGGGCGCGCCGTAGTAGATCGGGTCGTCGGTCGGCTTGAAGTCGTAGAACAGGCCGGTCGACATCGACATCACGTGCCGCAGCTCGATGGCCTGCTTGTCCGCGAGTGCCGCCTTCAGGTCGGGGCGCGCCTTGGCCAGCACGGGCGCCACCTTCTCGTCGAGGCGGCTGCGGCCCTCGTCGATCAGCACGCCCGCAGCCAGCGCGGTGACGTTCTTGGTGATCGAGTAGAGCTCGTAGTTGTGGTCGCGGCCGAGCCCCCGGCTGTAGCGCTCGAAGACCAGCTTGCCGTCCTTGATCACGAGGAAGCTGCGCACGTCGAGGTCTTCCTTGCGGATCCACTCGGACAGCCGCACCAGCGGACGCGAATCGACGCCGACGGCCTCGGGCACTGCGGCGGCGACGGCGGGCCCGGCGTCATCGGCCGGGGCCACGGATTGGGCCAGCGCGGCACCGGCCGAGGCCAGGTTCAGGGCCAGCGCGATGGCCGCAAGGCGGACATGGGACATGGACATGGTTGTCTTCTCCTGGAGGGTTGCGTGCCTCAGACCGGCAGCTTCTTGCTGTAGTCGATCAGCATCGTCGAGCAGACGAACAAGCCCGCGCCCGCGGCCGTGAACAGCATCAGCGCCATGAAGTACGAGCCGGTGGCCTGCACGATCAGGCCCACCACGATCGGCACGCCGATGCCCGCCACGTTGCCGCCCAGGTTCATGGTGCCGCCGAGAAAGCCGACCCGGGCGCGCGTGCCGAGGATCGAGGGCACGCACCAGAACAGGCCGCACCAGCGCAGGAAGAACAGCGTCACCGACAGCAGCACGACCACGGCGATCGGGTCCTTGATCTGCGTCACCATGAAGATGGCGATGGTCGCGATGATCGACGAGATGCCGAACAGCGTGCGCAGCACCTTGCTCTGCGAGGCGCCGGCCGCCTGCCACTTGTCGGCCAGCCAGCCGCCGAACATCTCGCCCACGAAGCCCGAGAAGAACATGATGAACACCGCGCCGCCCATCTGCTTGATGTCGAAGCCGTGCACCTTCGACAGGTAGTTGGGCATCCAGGTGAGCAGGCCGTAGAACAGCGCGTTGAAGCACATCCAGCCGAAGAACATGCCCCACACGGAGCGGAAGCGGAAGAAGTCGAGCACCCGTCCGCTCGCGTCCGCCGATTCCTTGGCCGCGTCGGCCGCATGGCTGGCCTCGATGAAGCGCGCCTCGGCCTCGTTCACGCCGGGATGCTGGCGCGGATGGTTGCGGATGTAGCGCCAGGCGAAGTAGCCGGCCAGCACGGTCCCGCCGCCGGCAATGGCGAACGCCATGCGCCAGGAGCCGAGCACGGCGATCAGCCCCGAGATCAGGATCGCGCCGAGCGCGGCGCCCAGCGGCGCGCCGCCATCGAGCAAGGTGGCGCCGCGGCCCCGTTCGGTCTGGGTCATCCAGATGCCGTTGAGCTTGCCGCCCGCAGGGTAGATCGGCGCCTCGGCCGCCCCCAGCCCCAGGCGGGTCAGCAGCAGCGGAACCCAGCCCGTGCAGGCGGCGGCAATCGCCTGGAAGAAGCCCCAGCCCAGCGTCGCGCCGGCAATCACCACGCGCGGACCGAAGCGGTCGGCCAGCATGCCGCCGGGAATCTGCATCAGCGCATAGGTCCAGAAGAAGGAGCTGAGCAGCAGGCCCTGCACCGCGGGGCCGATGTCGAATTCCTTGGCGATCAGCGGCATGGCCACCGACAGCGAGGCGCGGTCGATGTAGTTGATCGAGATCAGGAACAACATCATCAGGAAGATCTTCCAGCGCACCTTGGTGGGCTGGTGGGCTGGATTGGCGGTCGCCGCGGGCGCCGATACCGTCGTTGTCGATTGCATTGGTTGTCTCCTTGGAGGCGCACTGCCGCGGGGTCTGGACCCCGGGGCGCAATGGCGCTTCCCATCGCATGGTTGAAGCACGGCAAGCCGCTGTGCAAAGAGGCCCGTGCGCTCTTCGGCGCATCGGGGCTCCGCGGCCCATCGGCAGGACTGCAGCCGGCGCCGCTGCCGCTCTTCAGGCGTCGAACACAGGCTGTAGGGCGAATCTAAGTTTCGTCGACAATGTTGTCAACAATGATGTTGATATTTTGATCGACACTATCGTAAACACTTAGAGTGCTCCGACGTGGCGCCCAAGCTGCGACTTGTAGACAGCACAAAACGCGTCCCGGAGCGAGAACGGTTGTGCCCGGCGTGTTGATTGCCACCGCAAACTGACCCGGCTAACCCACTAATTTCCGTCTAGGACTGACCCACGCAAGACCCTACTCTGCTCATTTTTAAGGCAGGGGATCCGAGGAGTGATAGACGTGGCGACATTGAGTGTCATCAGACGCTGGGCCCTCCACGAGCAGATGTCCATTCACGAAATAGCCAGGCGTACAGGCCTGTCTCGCGACCCGCATGCCTACCTGCGCGACGTACCGACGAAGAGCTCCTGCCGCGTCGCTGGCGGCAGCGTTGACCGCTGCACTCGTCGTCAAGGCGAATGGCCCGAACGCTTACGCTGAACGGACACCTCGCGATGAACTCCCTTGTTCGGGGGGAAGTAAGTCGACATCCACCAACCACGAGGAACTGATACTTCGCAGTAAGAGCTTCGCCTGCGAATTCCCTTCAGTACATATCGATTGGTAGCGCCATTACGCTCTCGGCACCATCGACGATGCTGTCGCGCAGGCCCGGCACCTTGTTCAGGATGTGCTCGGCATAGAAGCGCGCGGTCGCGATCTTGGCCTGCATGAAGTCGACGTCGACGTTGTGCGACGCCAGGTCCGCTGCAATGATCAGCGAGCGCGCCAGCTGCCAGCCGGCCACGAGGTTGCCCGCAAGCATCAGGTAGGGCACGCTGCCTGCGAACACCGCGTTGGGCGAGGCCTTGGTCTGGCCCGCGACGAAGTCGACCACCTCGATGAAGGCCTCGCGCGCGGGCTTCAGGCGCTTGAGGACGGCGGCCGCGGCGGGGCTGCTGCTCCTGGCCAGTTCGGCCTCGGTCTTCTCGATCTGCGCGGCAATGGCCTTGGCGGTCTGGCCGCCGTCGCGCGCGGTCTTGCGGCCCACGAGGTCGTTGGCCTGGATCGCAGTGGTGCCCTCGTAGATCGTGAGGATCTTGGCGTCGCGGTAGTACTGCGCCGCGCCGGTCTCCTCGATGAAGCCCATGCCGCCATGCACCTGCACGCCCAGCGAGGTCACTTCCAGGCTCATCTCGGTGCTGTAGCCCTTCACGAGCGGCACCATGAATTCGTAGAAGGCCTGGTTCTGCTTGCGCGCCTCGGCATCGGGGTGGTGGTGCGCGGCGTCGTAGGCCGCGGCGGCCACGCTGGCCATGGCGCGGCAGCCTTCGGTGTAGGCACGCATGGTCATCAGCATGCGCTTGACGTCGGGGTGGTGGATGATGGGCGCGCTCGCGTTCATCGAACCATCGACGGGGCGGCTCTGCACGCGGTCCTTCGCATAGGCCACGGCGTGCTGGTAGGCACGCTCGGCAATCGCGATGCCCTGCATGCCCACGGCATAGCGGGCCGAGTTCATCATGATGAACATGTACTCGAGGCCGCGGTTCTCCTGGCCCACGAGATAACCGACGGCACCGCCGTGGTCGCCGTACTGCAGCACGGCGGTGGGGCTGGCCTTGATGCCCATCTTGTGCTCGATGCTCACGCAGTGCACGTCGTTGCGCGCACCGAGCGAGCCGTCCTTGCCGACGATGAACTTCGGCACCACGAACAGGCTGATGCCCTTCACGCCCTCGGGTGCGCCGGTCACGCGGGCCAGCACCAGGTGCACGATGTTCTCGGCCATGTCGTGCTCGCCGTAGGTGATGAAGATCTTGGTGCCGAAGACCTTGTAGGTGCCGTCAGGTTGCGGTTCGGCGCGGCTGCGCACCAGCGCAAGGTCGCTGCCGGCCTGCGGCTCGGTCAGGTTCATGGTGCCGGTCCACTGGCCGCTCACCAGCTTCTCGAGGTACACCGCCTTGAGCTCGTCGGAGCCGGCCGTGAGCAGCGCCTCGATGGCGCCGTCGCTCAAGAGCGGACACAGCGCGAAGCTCATGTTGGCCGAGTTGAGCATCTCGCCGCAGGCCGCGCCGATGGTCTTGGGCAGGCCCTGGCCGCCGAAGTCCGCCGGATGCTGCAGGCCCTGCCAGCCGCCCGACACGTACTGCGCAAAGGCTTCCTTGAAGCCCGGCGTGGTCGCGACCTGGCCGTCCTTGAAGGACGAGGGGTTGCGGTCGCCTTCGATGTTCAGCGGCGCCACCACGTCCTGGTTGAAGCGCGCGCATTCCTCGAGCACGGCCTGCGCGGTTTCGAGGCCGGCGTCCTCGAAGCCCGGCAGCCTGGCGATCTCGCCGATGTTGGCCAGGTGCTCGATGTCGAACAGCATGTCCTTGAGGGGGGCGGTGTAGCTCATCTCAATCCTGCTTCCAGAAGCAGTCCCAAATTACTTAGTAAACACAACTTACGTGCGGATCAACCAACGGCCAAGGCCTGATGTTTGCCGGCTTCCCACGACTCTCAAGGCAGCCAGAGAAATTCAGCAGAAGACCGATGCACGGAGATACCGAGTCGCACGAAGACGGCAGCTGCTGCGAACGATCAGCAAGGAATACGGGAACTGAAAGAAATCAGTGCGCCGATATTCATCAGTCTGTGAAAGACGAAAACCCCGTCAGACGACTCAAGCTCCCTTTTCCTTCTTTTCATGCGCATCGACGAGCTGCGCAAGCAACCTCATGAAGACAACGCGATCTTCCGGCGACAGCGGTTCGATCAGCAGTTCTTGAGAGCGGTGAATGCTTTCTTGCAAGTCATTGATCAGGTTGAGCCCATCCGTGGTGATCACCGAAAGCCTGGATCGACGATCGTCCGGGTTGACGCGGGTTTCGACCAACCCCTTGTCACCGAGACGTTTGAGCACTTCCGCCGTCGTTGTCCTGTCCAGCGAAAGCTCTCGACCGATCGCTTTCTGATCCAGCCAAGGGTTCATCGAAAGCGCCGTCAGCATGCCGACCTGAAGCGGAGTGATGCTTTCGGATTTGCATAGATCGAAAAAGATCGCCTGTCCGATCTGGGTCAGCCTGCGGATGAGGAAACCCGGGCGACGCCACATGACCTGGCGCAACGGATTGAAAGGCTCCAGGACCGGTTGCTTTGCCACATCGGCCGAGCCGACTGTCTTTTTTTGAGCGGGAGAACGCTTTGTCATCATCTCAAGATCGCTGAAGGTGTCAGCCGACGAGTTTATCGACTCCCTTGAGGGTGAATGGAAAACCAAACCGCGCGTCAGGCTGCGCTAGCGCAGGTCGACCTTCAGGTAGTCACCCAGCAAGCGATAAAAATCTTCCTCGTCATCCCACGGGATCATGTGCCCCGCGTTCAAAGCCGTGCATTGCGACAATCCAGGCGCGAGAGTCTCGATCTCAGCAAGGTCTTCCGGCAGCATCACCCCTCCTCGGCCCGCCGCCATCAGAAGTCCCGGCGTCTGCAGTTTGGGTAGATCGGCGTGGATGTCGTCCTCATGGAAGCCAGCATGCGCCTGGACAACGGCATCCTGGTCGCAGGTATGGAGCCATTCGGCCCTCAGCCGCAATTGTTCGTCTGTCCACGTGGGTGCATAGGGGCGAAGCTCCTCGGCCGTGATGCCATTGACGGCCATCTGGATCGACTCGACATACCAAGCCAGAGGAACTGGATAAGGTCGGCGGCCCGGGCCGGACATGGGCGGATCGACAAGCAGCAGCTTGGCCATGCGTCCCGGATCGCACGCCGCGGCGCGAATTGCCACGCGGGCGCCCATGGAGTGACCCAGCACCGTCACGGACGACCATTCCAGGACATTCAGCAGGTCCAGCACGTCGGCCGCCATGGCATCAAGGCTCGCGACCATCCCCGGCGCGCTGAAGGACAGACCGCGCCCACGAAAGTCAAGGACATGGACGTCGAAGTGCCGAGCCAATCGCTCGGCGACGAAGCCCCAGGTGATTGCAGGACTCGTGATTCCCGGCAGCAGGAGCAGTCGAGGGCCCTGCCCGCCGTAGCGCAAGAGGTGCAGCCGCACCCCGTCCGCACGCACGTGATAGCCATGAAGAAAGGAACTCATTGAGACTCCAAAAAAGATTCACTCACTCGCCCGCAGGCGAGGATCCAGCGTCCCGTTGGAAGCTGCGGTGAAAGCACCATCCAATCGCTCGCGTGTTTTGCTCATCGCACCTGAAGCGAGTTATGTCAGGGCCGCGGCGATTTTCCAAACCAGCCACGGATGCGACTCCAGAGCACGCTCCACATCATCCCGGCGACGGAAACCGTGGGTTGTGGTTCATTGGACGCAACCGTTTGCCCGCCCAACCGTCGCGTGATCTGTTTTCCGAAGTCCGCGACCATGCGGCGCACGAAATCCTTCACGAGTCCGGAGCGCGAGAATTGGGCCAGTGGACCCTGGAGGGCGTAGATCATGTCCACGTGCACACGAGTGCTTCCGGCCGTCAGTGCTTCCAAGCGATAGGTGATGTCTCCCTGGGTGCGCGACTTGCTCAGGCTGTCCTGGCCCGCACCGCGCAGGACTGCGCGCCTGGCAGCGTCGTCACGCTCCAGCCGCGCTGCACCGGCGAATGCCGCCGACATCGGGCCGAACTTGATCGCGATGGTGCCCTTGACCCTCTCTCCCTCGTGCGAGTCGATGGTCGCACCGGGCAAGCAGGATGCAACCGCAGGCAGGTCGCCCATGAACTCCCACACCTGATCGGCCGGATAGGGCACATCGAAATGCACTTCGATCGCGTTGCCCTTGGCTTTGGCCTTGGCCATCGCGATGGGATCGACCTCGGCCATTTCCGCGGCAACCACCGGATCCGCCGTGGGCGGCTGCGCCGGACTCGGTGTCGTGACCGGGCCCAGTGCCATGGTTCGCGGCAAGCTCAGTGTCTGCCGCAGCTTTTCGACTTCCGCGTCGGGGGTGTCACGCTGCTGTTGCAGCACATCCAGGATGGCGTCCACGATGCCCTGGTATCCGGTGCAACGGCACAGGTTCCCGGACAGCTCGAGGCGCACGAGCGCCTCGTCGGCGTGTGGCAGGCGCAGCACGATGTCGCGCGCCGTGGTGAGCATTCCGGGTGTGCAGAACCCACACTGCAGTGCGTGATGGCGCGTGAACGCCGGACGCAGCTTCTGCATCACCGCATCATCGTCGTAGCCCTCTATGGTGGTGACCTCCTGGCCCTCACATGCCACGGCGAAAGTGATGCACGATCGCGTCGGTTGCCCGTTGACGAGCACCGTGCATGCGCCGCAGACGCCATGCTCGCAGCCAAGGTGGGTTCCTGTCAGGCGCAGTTCGTCCCGCAGGAAGTCACCAAGATGCATCCGCGGTTCCGCCTGCCGGCTGAAGCCGCGGCCGTTGACCTGAATAGAGATGGGGTTCAAGTCTTCTTACTCCGCTAGCTTGTGGTTGGAAAACACACCCGACTGCTCGAGTGCGCGCTCGACGCAGGCCGTGAAGAGCTTCCGGTCGATGCCGTCGCGATCAGGAAGCGCAGGGCCGACGGCCGCGCTCACCTTGTCACGCCCTGCGGCCTGCGCACCCTTGCTGGCAACTTCCGCCGCGAATTCGTTCAACAGGATCGGTGGCCCGTCTGCGGCCCCCAGAACCACGCGTGCACACTTGCGCGAGACATCGAAATAAACCGCTGCACTGGCTTCGGCAAATTCGCCAGGCTTGCGGCAGACCTTGTGATACCCCCAGCGCGTCGTCGGCGTCTCGGATGGCACGTGGATGGCCACGATCAGCTCGTCAGCCTCGAGCACCGTCGTATAGGCGCCGAGCATGAGGCCGTCCGCCTCGATCGTGCGTTCGCCACGCGGCGACCTGAGCACGATGCGGGCACCAAGCGCAGCGAGCGTCACCACCCAGTCTGCAGCTGGATCTGCATGCGCCAGGCTGCCTCCGACAGTGCCGCGGCTTCGGATCGCCCGGTAGGCGATGCCTCCCGCGACCTGACGCATGGGATGCGCCGCCAGCGGCGGGTACACACCATCCTCGATCTCGGCATGCGTGACGGCAGCGCCGATCTCGACCCACTCGCCCTTGCGACTGACGGCGCGCAGCACTGCGATATGAGCGACGTCGACCACTTGCGCCGGTCGCGCCAGTCTCAAGTTGAGCATGGGACCGAGGGACTGGCTTCCGCTCATCGCCTTGGCCGTGCCGCCGCCCTTGGCCAGCACCTCGATCGCCTCATCCACGTCGAAGACCCGCGTGTACGCAAATTTCGCCGCCTTCATTTGACGAGCCCCTGTTCCGGCTTCGCGCTTTCGAGGGCCTTGAGCAAGCGACGCGGCGTCAGGGGCGTCATCAGCACCTCCGCAGCACCCGTGCCTCGCAACGCGTCGTTCACGGCATTGAAGATCACCGCCGGCGGCGCGATCGCGCCCCCCTCCCCCACGCCCTTGGCGCCGAACTCGGTATGAGGCGAAGGCGTCTCGAAGTGCTCGATACGGATGCGCGGCACCTCCGTGGCGCCAGGCAAGATGTAGTCGGCCAGCGTGGAAGCCAGGGGCTGGCCTTGGTCGTCGTATGGGCTTTCTTCATACATCGCGGTGCCGATGCCCTGCGCGATGCCCCCTATGGTCTGACCCTCCACGATCATCGGGTTGACCATGGTGCCGCAATCCTCGACAACGACGTAGTCGAGGATCTCGACCTCGCCTGTCTGCGTGTCGACGGCGACCACCACGGCATGGGTGGCATAGGTAAAGGTACCCGTGTCGACCCTGGGCTTGTATGCACGCGAAACCTCCAGTCCACCGAGATGCACGTTCTCGGGCAGATCCTGTGGCGTGAGATACCACGCGCCGCCCACTTGGGACAGCGGAATCGACTTTTCCCCGGCGACGGCGAACCCCTCGACCAATGCGACGGCCTGCGGGTCCACGCCCATGAGATAGCCGGCGATCGACTGGATGCGAGGCAACAGTTCCTTGCACGCCGTCGAGATGGCGCCTCCTGACATGACGGTGGCCCGAGAGGCGTAGGTCCCCGAGGAGAAGGGCGTGAGCGCGGTGTCGCCATGCACGACCCGGATCCGGGCAACAGGAATGCCAAGTACGTCATTCGCGATCTGCGCGAAGCTGGTCTCCATGCCCTGGCCATGCGAGTGCACGCCGACGCGCACTTCCAGCCCGCCATCCGCGGTCATCCTGACGACCGCCTGATCGAAGCCAGGCACCACCGGCAACCCCCAGTTGGCGAAAACGGTCGTGCCGTGGGCAGACTGCTCCGTGTAGGTTGCCGTCCCGAACCCGATCCGACGTCCGTCCGGCTCTCCCCGGGCTTGCCGCTCACGGACTGTAGCGAGTCCGATCATCTCCACGGCGCGACGCAGGCTCGCGGGAAAGTCGCCGCTGTCGAAGTGCTTGTTGGCTACGTTGACATAAGGCATGGCGGCGGCCGGGACGAGGTTGTCCATGCGGACCTCCCATGGTTCTCGGCCTACTTCACGCGCCACGGCGTCCATGAGGAGTTCGATCGCAAAACAGACGCCGGTGCGCGCCACGCCGCGGTAAGCCATGAAGCCCGGCTTGTTGGTCGCGACACACAGGGTCTCGCAGCGATAGCCACGGAAGGTATAGGGGCCCGGCAGGTTGCCGATCGCCTGCCCAGGCTCCAGACCGACGAAGAAGGGATAGTAGGAATAGGCGCCGCCGTCGATGGTGATGACGGCGTCCAAAGCGAGGAGCTTTCCCGTGCGGTCCGCGTAGGCAGTGAGCTGGTAATGATGCTGCCGCGTGTTGGCGCCGACGATCAGATGCTCACGCCGATCCTCCAGATAGCGGAACGGCGTTCGGTATGTTTTGGCCAGCCAGGCGATGCACAGGTCTTCGGGGTACAGCTGTCCCTTGTAGCCAAAGGCGCCTCCCACGTCGGGGGACACCACGCGCACCGCCTCCTCATTCATCGAGAGGTGCTGGGCGATACCGACGCGCAGCAGGTGCGGGACCTGTGTCGCACTGACGACCACGAGTTGATCGGCCTGGAAGTCCCAGTAGGCCAGTACCGATTTGCCCTCCAGCGGCACGATGCACTGACGCGACAGCTCGACGGTGCGGCTGACCTTCACTTCCGCCTTCGCGGCAAGTTCATCGAAGTCGCGATTGGCCCGCAGCGTGAGAAAGACATTGTCTTTCCACCCAGGATGAAGGAAGTCTCCCGTCGCCGCAAGAGAAGACTCGGCGCCGTGGTAGACGGGCAGCTCGTCATAGGAGACCTGCACCTCTTCGAGCAGGTCTTCCGCCACTGCACGCGTTGGCGCAACAGCCATGGCGACCGCCTCTCCCACGTGCCGGACCTTGCCCGAAGCCAACGGCGGCAAGGCCGAGTACTGGTATGTGGGTAGCGAAGAAGGGGAACCGATGTCCGCTGCATCCAGCATCATCTCGCGCAGGAACACCTTCCCCGCAAGCGCTTCCGGAATCTCGACACCCGTGATGGTGGCGTGCGCCAGAGGGCTGCGCAGGAACGCGACCTCCTGCAGACCCGGCAGCACGAAGTCGCCCACGAAGTTGCCTTTGCCCACCATGTGGCGCGCATCCTCCTTGCGAGGCACCCGGGCTCCGATGCCCTCGCGCTTGAGCACTCTCGCCGGAATGTCTGCTTGGTTCATGCGTTTCCTTTTGCTTGACTGATTTTCTCCAGGCGCCGCACAGGATGTGCGGCACGGCGATCCTGACCAGGCACCTCCCAGGCCACATCGGCGCGTGCTTGCCCACACGATCGGCACCCATCAAGAGATGTTCACCGGCCGCTTCCCACCATTTGCATCGCGGTGTCAGCAGGCCATTCATGCCCCGCTTCCATTTTATGACAGTACACATGCAAAAGTATAGACGTGCGGTGCGCGTGTGTGAAGGTAGCGTTTCTTGATGAAAACCCTGACACGACAAACTCACTGATTCGGTGCGAATCAAGAGCGTAAACGCACCGTTTCCGTCCGGTTTTTGGGTGCATTTCCATCCACTCTGGTGCAGTGCCAACAAGTACAAACCCGCACTTGAAAAGACAGACCGATCCAACTAATATGACAGTTCACTGAGTATTTATTTCGGATCTTTCAACGACTGGATGGAGCCATGGATTGGATCAAGGTCGCCTCGGCGCAAGAGCTGAGCAACGATGAAGCGAAGACGGTCGACGTCGCTGGCTACGGGGTTGCGCTGTACCGGATCGACGACGAGTTTTTCGCCACAGACAGCATGTGCACCCATGCCACCGCTCTGCTGTCGGAGGGTTACGTGGAAGACGGTTGTGTCGAATGCCCCCTGCATCAGGGCCGCTTCGACATTCGTACGGGCAAAGCGATGTGTGCGCCGGTCACCGTGGACCTGCGCACCCATGCCGTGAAGCGGGAAGGCGATCACATCTACGTGTTGTCGCCTGCCGGCAAATGACCTCACGCGGTATCGTCATCGTCGGTGCGGGCCAGTCGGCGGCTGTCGCGGCACACGCCCTGCGCGAGCATGGCTACAGCGGGCGCATCACGATGCTGGGGCGCGAGCGCCACAGACCGTACGAGCGCCCGCCTTTGTCCAAGGCCGTCCTGGTCGCTGCCAACGCCCCCCGGCTCGACGTCCTCACGGACGAATCCTGGGCGCGCAGCAAGATTGACCTGCTCAGCGGCAGCGATGCGGTTGCACTGGATCTTGCGCAGCAGCACGTCCGCCTTGCGGACGGGCAGGTGCTCGAGTACGAGATCTGCCTGCTCGCCACCGGCGGCGAGGCCGTCACGCTCGCATCCGTCCCCGCCGGTCGGCCGGGTGTGCACTACATCCGGACTCTGGATGACGCGCGCAGGCTACGCGCAGCCCTTCAAGGAACGCCGCAAGTCGCAATTCTTGGCGGGGGTTTCCTCGGCCTCGAAATCGCCCACTCGGCACTGTCCGCAGGCGCTTCGGTGACAGTGCTCGAACGCGCCACAGCCCTGCTCGATCGCTTTGTGCCGCCGCAGGCGTCGGCATGGCTGGAATCGCGAACGCGTGCAGCGGGCGCAACGCTCCTGCTCGGTGCTTCCTGCAGCGGCGTCCATTCACTGCCGGCCGGTCGGTCGCGCCTGAGCACCAGCACCGGCGATCTGGAAGTGGATGAGGTGGTCGTCGCCATCGGCCTGTTGCCCAACGACGCGCTGGCGCGCGATGCGGGGCTGCAGATCGCGGCAGGCGGCGGCATTCTGGTCGACACGTCCTGCCGCACCAGCGACGCACACGTGTTTGCATGTGGCGACTGCACCAGCCAGCGCCGCCCCGGCCAGGCGGCACCAACGCGCCTCGAATCCTGGCAGAACGCGAACGAGCAGGGGCGCACTGCCGCTGCCGCCATGCTGGGCCTGCCTCTTCCTGCACCCGCGGTGCCGTGGTTCTGGACCGACCAGGGGAAACACAACATCCAGATGCTGGGCCTGCCGGCCAACGATCTCGAATATGTGCGCCGCGGCGACCCGGCCGACGACAAGGTGCTGTGGATCGGCCATCGGGGTTCTGTCCCCTTGCACGGCGTCGCCATCAATGCGGGCGCCGACCTGCGAGCCGTTCGCCCTCTCTTCGAACGTGGGCGGCCCGTGCAGCTGGAGGACTTTCAACTGGACGCCACCAATCTGCGCACATGGGCCAAGCAGATGCAGGCCGACGTCGCGACCACCGCTTAACCACCTCTCTCAAAGCTAAGGAGCTTTCATGTATCAATCGCAGGCGGTCATCGGCATCACGAATGCCCGAAAGAACCCGCCCTTGGAACATTGCGTCTGGCCAGCGGACGCCATGAACAACATCCCGGACTGGGTCTACACCAGCCAGGCGATCTATGACCAGGAGATCGAGCGCATCTTTCGCGGCGACACCTGGAATTTTGTCGCCCTGGAAGCGGAGATCCCCAACCCGGGCGACTACAAGCGCGGCTATGTCGGCGCCACGGCCGTCGTGATCGTGCGCGCGGAGGACCACACGATCTCCGTCTTTGAGAACCGCTGCGCCCATCGCGGCGCGGAGTTCTGCCGCGCCAGCCAGGGCAATACGAAGGAGTTCGTCTGCCCCTACCACCAGTGGTCGTACGACCTCAAGGGAAACCTGCAGGGCGTTCCGTTCAAGCGCGGCATCAACAAGGTGGGCGGCATGCCAGCGGACTTCAAGAACGCCGACCACGGCACCCGCCAGTTGCGTGTGGCCACACGCAACGGCGTGGTGTTCGCCACCTACTCCGACAAGACCCCTCCTCTGGAAGAGTACATGACCCAGGAGATCGTCGAGGAGTTCGACGTTCCCTTCTCGGGCAAGAAACTCAAGATCCTGGGCTATTGCCGCAACGAGCTTCCCTGCAACTGGAAGATGTACCACGAGAACCTCAAGGATCCGTACCACGCAACGCTACTGCATTCGTTTCTCGTGGTGTTTGGCCTTCTCGTGCCTGGCATCAAGTCGATCGTGTTTGCAGACAAGGCGCATGGTCGCCATGGCTTCATGGCGTCGGCCAAGCCAGACGAGATCTATGCCACTGTCGCCGACGACGACAAGGCGCAGATGCGATCCTTCAGCGACAACCTCCGGTTGCGCGACGAACGGTTCCTGGACTATGTACGGGAGTTCAAGTCGCCCTGGTCCGCCAACATGATGACCATGTGGCCGAACCTCATCGTTCAGCGCCAGATGAACACGATGGGTGTGCGCCAGATCATCCCGAACGGTCCGAACAGCATGGTGATGCAGTGGACGATGTTTGGGTACGAGGACGACACGCCGGAGATGACACGGCACCGCCTGCGTCAGGGCAACCTGATGGGCCCGGCCGGCTTCCTGGGCCTCGAGGACAACGAGGCATTGAAGTTCGTGCAGGAAGGCCTGCGCAACTCTTCCACGGACAACAACGTCGTCAAGCTCGATGCAGGCCACCAGGGCACGGCACGCAATCTCATCTCCGAGTCCTGTATCCGCTCCCTCTACCAGTACTACCGGGACGTGATGGACATCCGTGTCGCGGAGAAAGCAGCATGAAGGATCGCCTCGCCTACGCCAGGACCACCCTCTCGCCGCGACGCGCAGCCGAGCTGCGCGCCGAGATCGAGTCGTTTCACGTCGAGTACTGCGCGGTCCTGGATGCGAACGACGTCGAACGCTGGCCGGACTTCTTCAGCCAGGAAGCGACGTACCGCGTGACCTCGCGCCAGAACGCGCTCTTGAACATGCCCGTGGGACTCATCTACTGCGAAGGCCTGGACATGATCATCGACCGCGCCCTCGCCGTCGCGCACTCGCAGATGTTCGCGCCGCGGCACATGCTGCATGTGCTGGGGATTGCGCGCGTGCTGCAAGAGACGGGAAACACGATCAGTTCCCAGACGCCCTTCATCCTCATGCAGACCCTGGTGGAGGGCCCATCCACGGTGCACCTGGCCGGGGTCTATCACGACCGCTTCGTGCGCGAAGGCGAACGGCTGCTGCTTGCCAGCCGTGAAGTGATCCACGACACGGAAATTCTCGACACCGCCTTGGCGTACCCCGTCTGAGGCCACCTAGGAAGACCATGAATCAAACCCCAAAAATCGCGCTGGAGGAGCACTTCTCCGCTCCCGGCTTCAATGCCTACTCAGCCCCATACACGCGAGCGCTTCCCGCCGAATTCGTCGCCAAGCTCGACGCCAGGCTGGCCGACTTCGACGACCAGCGCCTTGCGGAAATGGACGCAGGGAACATCGAGTACGTCGTGCTGTCGCAAACGATGCCCGGTGTACAGGCTGAGGCGGATCGCGACACCGCCGTGCGCCGAGCACGTGAGAACAATGAGTTCCTTGTCGAGCGCGTGTCGCGCCATCCGCAACGCTTCGGCGCCTTCGCCCACGTGGCCATGCAGGACCCGAGCGCCGCAGCCAAGGAGCTGGAGCGCACCGTCGTCGAACACGGCTTCAAAGGCGCGATGATCAACGGCCATACCCTGGGTCGCTACTACGAAGGTGGCGCGTTCGATGTGTTCTGGGAGCGCGCGCAGGCGCTCGGCGTTCCCATCTATCTGCATCCCAACGCGTTCAGCCAAGCGCCGGCCCTGCTCGAAGGCATGCCGGTGCTCCAGGGCGCTGCATGGGGATGGGGCGTCGAAACGGCGGGCCATGCGTTGCGCCTGCTGTTCGGCGGGGTGTTCGACAGATTCCCGCGCCTGACCCTGGTGTTGGGCCACATGGGGGAGGCCCTTCCGTACCAGCGCTGGCGCATGGACAGCCGCTTCGCCGCGTATCCATCCGGCATCAAGTTGGCGCGCAAACCCAGCGAGTACATCGGCAGCAACATCGTGATCACCACGTCCGGCGTGTGCTCTGCACCGGCCCTCCTGGGCGCCATTGGCGAGCTCGGGGCACAGGCCGTGCTCTTTTCGGTGGACTACCCCTACGAGTCCACGGCCGAGGCCTGCACCTTCATCGAAGACGCACCTCTCGACGACAAGACGCGGGCACAGGTGTGCCATGGCAATGCGCGCCGGCTCTTCAAGCTAGGCAGCCCGGAAGACCTGGCGCTGCTGCAGTTCTGACACTTCACTCCAAAGGACGAAAAAATGGCAGTCAGCGATTATCAGATGATCAAGGCCTGGGACGAGGTCCTGAAGCTCAGCAAAGTGGAGCGCGGACAGACGGTCTCCATTCTGTGCGGCCCCCACACGCACCCGCAGACGCTCCAGACAGCGACGATCGCCGCGCAGGCCGCAGGCGCGATCGTGACGAGGATCGAACTGCAACCCATCAACGCGGAAAAGGCCACCAGCCGCGACCTGATGAGCTACCTGGGCGCAACGCCCCTGACCGACAACCCGGTCGCGCTGGCGGCGATGAAGAACAGCGACCTCGTCCTGGACTTGATGCTGCTGCTGTTCTCGCCCGAGCAGATGGAGATCCTGGAGTCGGGAACGAAGATCCTGCTGGCCGTGGAGCCGCCGGAGGTCCTGGTGCGGGCGGTGCCGACCGAAGCCGATCGCAAGCGCGTGCTGGACGCGTCGAAGCTGCTCAAGAAGGCCAAGACGATGCACGTGACCTCGCCGGCCGGCACGGACGTGACGTTCCAGCTCGGCGAATTTCCGGTCATCACCGAGTACGGCTTCTGCGAGGAACCCGGTCGCTGGGACCACTGGCCGAGCGGCTTTCTCTTCACTTTCGCCAACGAAGGCGGCAGCGACGGCACCATCGTGATCGATCGCGGTGACATCCTGCTGCCGCAGAAGAACTACGTCTCGGACAAGATCACGATGAATCTGAGCGGCGGTTTCGTGCGCAGCATCGAAGGCGACGTCGATGCCGCCCTGCTGCGCGAATTCATGGAAGCCTACAAGGACCCCGAGGCCTACGCCATCGCGCACATCGGCTGGGGGATGCAGCCACGGTGCTACTGGCACACGCTGTCGCTGATGGACCGCGAAGCGACGACCGGCCAGGATGCGCGCTCGTTCGAAGGCAACTTCCTGTTCTCCCTGGGCCCGAACAACGAGGCCGGCGGCTCTCGCACCACGCCTTGTCACCTCGACATTCCGCTGCGCAATTGCACGGTGGCGCTGGATGGCATCGTCGTGGTTCGCGACGGCAAGGTGATCGACGGGGCTTTCCAATGAGCTTCGATCAAGACATCTACCAGAAGCAAGGGTTCGGCAATGCCGTGGCGCCCATGGCGCCCTACGGACTGTTGATCATCGACTTCATCAATGGTTTCGCCGATCCGCTCACGTTCGGCGGCGGCAACATCGGCCCCGCCATCGAATGCACGCGCGGGCTTCTCGCCCAAGCCCGCCAGCGCCAATGGCCGATCGTGCACACGCGGGTCGTGTATCAGGACGATGGCGCCGACGCCAACATCTTCGCGCTCAAGGTGCCCCCCATCCTTGCCCTGCGCGAGGATGCGCCTGAAAGCCAGATCGTTCCGCAACTGCAGCCGGTGGCCGGGGAGTTGGTGCTGCGCAAGACAAGTCCCTCGGCCTTCTTCGGAACTTCGCTGGCCGCCTGGTTGTCCCTGCGCGGCATACGGACCCTCCTGATTGCCGGGTGCACGACCAGCGGCTGTGTCCGCGCCAGTGTGGTCGACGCCATGTGCCACGGGTTCCGCCCCCTCGTCGTGACCGACTGCGTGGGGGACCGGTCGCTGCAGGCCCACGAGGCCAACCTGTTCGACATGAATCAGAAGTACGCGACCTTGATGGCCCGTGATGTCGCCCTTGAGGCGACCACCAGGGCAGAAAACGGCGCCTCGGTCTGACATCCGTTCGAAGGTCCGTCACCTCGTTCGAACCCCTGGCGCTCACCGCGCCAGGCACGCCCCACTATTTGGAGAAAAGAATGACCATCAAATTCGTTGCCGCCTTGGCGGTCTCACTCGCGACGATCGCCTTTCAGGCCCGCGCCGACGTCATCAAGGTTGGCGTCATCGCGCCGATGTCCGGACCGTTTTCGGCCGTGGGGCAAACCTGGGAGGGTGCGACCAAGGCATACCAGAAGCTCAATGGCACGACCGCGGGCGGGCACACGATCGAGGTCATCTATCGCGACCTTCCGGAGATCAATCCCGCGCAAGCCAAGGCCCTGGCACAGGAACTGATTGTCAAGGAAGGCGCCCAGTACATCGCCGGCCTCTATTTCACTCCTGACACCCTGGCTGTGGCTGCGCTCGCGCAGGAGGCCAAGGTACCGGTCGTGATCTTCAACGCGTCGACGTCCTCGCTTCTGGACAAGTCGGACTTCCTGCTGCGCACGTCGTACACCTTGCCGCAGATGGCGGTCCCTGTGGCCAAGTACGCGCTGGAGAAGAATGTCAGGAATGCCGTCACGCTCGTCAGCGACTTCGGTCCCGGCCTGGACGCCGAGAAGGGCTTCACCACGGCATTCGTCAGCGGCGGAGGCAAGCTGCTCGAGGCCATCCGCGCGCCGCTAAAGACAACCGACTTTGGTCCTCTGATGCAGCGCGTGAAGGCGCTCAAGCCCGACGCCCTCTACGTCTTCGCCCCAGGCGGTCCTGCGACCTACGCGATGGTCAAGGCATACAACGAGGCTGGGTTGAGGGCCGCCGGCGTGCGCTTTCTCGGCACGGCCGAGACCGATGAGGACCAGCTGCGAGCGATCGGCCCGGATCTTCTCGGCATCGAGACGGGCATGTTCTATTCGGCGACGCACAACTCTCCTCTGAACAACGCCGTCATCAAGGCCCTCGGCGAGGTTGCCCCCAAGGCCATTCCGACCGTCCAGCTTGCGAACGCGTATGACGGTCTGCATGTGATCTATCACATGGTCAAGGCAACCGACGGGAAGCGGGACGGCGCCAAGGCGCTTGTCAGCGCCAAGGGTCATTCCTGGGAAAGTCCGCGAGGCCCCGTGAAGATCGACCCGGCTTCGCGCGAGTTCGTGCAGAACGTCTACATGCGCGTGGTCGAAAAGGACCCGTCCGGACGCTACGTCAACCGGGAATTCCGGACGTTCGAGATGCAGCCCGACTACGGCCGCACGCAGAACGCTTCCAAGTAACGCAGAGTCTGCAGCATGTCTCTCGCGCTTCTTAGCAGCATTCTGATCGACGGGGTCGCGTACGCGATGATCCTGTTCATGATCACAGTGGGCCTGTCGATGACGATGGGCCTGATGCGGGTGGTGAATCTGGCCCATGGCGCCTTCGCGATGCTCGGTGGCTTCCTCGCAGCCACGATCCCGCAGCGCCTGGGCGTGCCGATCTGGCTGGGCTTCGTGCTGGCCATCGTTCTGGTCGGACTGGTTGCGCTGCTGTTCGAGCGCATCCTGCTTCGGCGCTTCTATCGACGTGACGACCTCGATCAGATGCTGATGACGATCGGGCTGATGTTCGTGGCAACAGCCGCGGTGAATCTGCTGTTCGGATCCACTGTGACATCGGTGGCGCTGCCGGAGCTGTTCAACGGCACGGTCGATCTGGGCTTTCGGTCCATCCCTCGGCATCGGCTCATCGTTATGGCGTGTGGGCTCGTGGTCGTCTGCATTCTCTGGCTGGCGGTGGACAAATCTTCCTTTGGCATCCGGGTACGCGCTGCAGTCGACAACGCGCCCATCGCACGGGCCATCGGCATCGACACGACGAAGATCTATGCCGCCACTTTCGTGATGGGTGCAGCGCTCGCAGCTCTGGGAGGCATCGCTGGCGCGGAACTGCTGCCCATGGAGCCGACCTACGCCTCCAAATACCTGGTGATCCTCCTGGCCGTCGTCGCCGTGGGAGGCAACGGAAATCTGTTTGGCTCATTCTTTGCAGCGTTGCTGCTCGGCATTGTGGAGACTTCGATGAAATACATGGTTCCGCAGCTCGCATCGGCTGCGTTTTTCCTGACGATGATCATCGTCCTGCTGGTTCGACCGCAGGGGTTGTTCGGGAGACACGCATGAACGCGGTCAGTGCGCCCATGACGGTGACCGCACCGTCTCGCGTCCGCCCGTGGATGCAGCTGCGGGGGGAGCTCGTGCTGATGCTGGTGGGGCTTCTGGCCTTCGTGCTGTTCCCGCAGGACCTCGGTTTGCTCACCAACATGGCGACCATGTCCATCTTCGCGCTGTCACTGAGTCTCGTGCTGGGGCAGGCAGGCATTGCGACCTTGGGCCAGGCCGCGTTGTACGGCAGCGGCGCCTACGTCGCGGGCTGGACGGCGCTGTATCTGACGGCAGATCCGATTGTGGGCTTGCTGCTGGGCGGGCTGGGCGGCGGCGTGATCGCGCTGCTGAGCGGCGCCGTCATGCTGCGGTCGACCAAACTGACGCTGGTCATGCTGACCATCGCGGTCGCCCAGCTGCTGCTTGAACTGGCCAATTGGGCGAGGTGGCTCACGGGCGGCGACGATGGACTTGCCGGCTTCAACATCGGTCCCTTGCTGGGCATCTGGGAATTCAACTTCCTGAGTTACACGGGCTATTTCTATGCCCTGGGCGCACTTGTGCTTGTGTACTTCCTGCTGAGGAACCTTGTGGAGTCGCCGTTCGGCCTCACGGCCCGGGCGATCCGCCAGGATCCCGGACGCGTTCAGGCGCTCGGAGGGCGCGTCTATTTGCACTTGCTGGCCGTCTACACGGTCGGCGGCATCGTGGCCGGGCTGGCTGGCGCATTGACGGCACAGACCAGCAAAGTCGCCAACCTCTTCATGCTGGATTTCACGACATCGGCCGGTGTCGTGGTCATGATCGTTCTGGGTGGAACGCGCCGTCTGTCGGGCGCCGTGCTCGGCACTGTCGCGTACATGACCATCCATCACATCGCATCGACCTTGAACCCCTATCACTGGTTGTTCTTCATTGGGTCGATGCTGATCGTCGTACTCATCGTCCTGCCCGAAGGCTTGATCGGACTTGTGGACCGCACTGTGGCGTACACCAAGCGGCCTGGCCGCAGTGGGGTGGCTCGATGACCCACCGACTCCAAACCCACGGCCTGTGTCACTCCTTTGGCGGCCTGGCGGTCACGCAGAACGTCACGCTGTCCCTCCCCCTAGGAGCCCGCACTGCATTGATCGGTCCGAATGGCGCTGGCAAGACGACTTTGGTCAACCTGCTGAGCGGGGCGATGCGCCCGCAGTCGGGTGACATCCAGCTGGACGGCCGCTCGATCGTCCAGCTGCCGCAGTACGCACGCGTGCGCAACGGCATCGTTCGCACGTTCCAGATCAGCCGCCTCTTCAAGGAACTCACCGTGGCGGACAACGTCAGGGTCGCCGTGTTGCAGCGGCACCGGGCTTCCATGCAGTGGTGGCCCTCGCCGGCGCGTTCCGCACGCGTGCGGGAAGATGTCGACGAGACACTCGGCATGCTGGGACTGCACCCCTATGCGAACCGGGTGGTGGGACAACTGGCACTGGGCGAGCAGCGACTTGCGGAGATCGCCCTGGCACTCGCGATGAAGCCCCAGGTGCTGCTCCTCGATGAACCGGGCGCAGGCGTACCGCAGGGAGAAGGCGGCCGGATCATGGAAGCCATCGGGAGCTTGCCGAAGGATCTATCCGTCCTGCTGATCGAGCACGACATGGACCTGGTGTTCCGGTTCGCGTCGCACATCATCGTCCTGGTCGCCGGTGCGGTGATGGTCGAGGGGACGCCGCAGGAAGTCGCTGCCAACGAGCAGGTCAAGCAAATCTACTTCGGACGAGACGGTCATGCCCAAGCCCACCATTGAACTCCGGTTCGACGACGTCACCGCAGGCTATGGCGGCCTGCCCGTCCTCGAGCATCTCAGCTTCAGCGTACGCGAAGGCGAGCGCCTTGGTCTGATCGGACGCAACGGCGCCGGCAAGACCACGACGCTCGCGACAGCCATGGGCCTGGCCGACCTGATGAAGGGGCGCATTCATTTCGGCGGCGATGACATCGGCAACGCGAGCACCTACGCACGCTCGCGCGCTGGCCTCGGCTACGTACCGCAGAGCCGCGACATCTTCCCCTCGCTGACAGTGGAGGAGAACCTACTGTCGGGCTTGCAGGGACGCTCGGCCAGCGTTGCCCTGCCACCGATCTATGCGCTGTTTCCGCGGCTCAAGGAGCGGCGACGCAACGGAGGCACGCAGCTGTCGGGCGGCGAGCAGCAAATGCTGTCCGTGGCACGGGCACTCGTCGGGCAGCCGCGCATCCTGTTGCTCGACGAACCGCTGGAAGGCCTGGCGCCGATGGTGCGCGAGGAGCTGATGGACGCCATCGTCCGAATGAGTGATCAGCTCGGCGTGGGCTGCATCATCGTGGAGCAGCACGTGGATGTCGTTCTCGAATTTTCCAACAACGTGATCGTGCTGGAACGCGGCCTCGCTGCCTACTCCGGGTCAGCCGCGGTGCTGAGCGGCGAAGAGGCATTGCTGAACCGCACCATCGGCATCCAGAAGTGCTGAAGACGAATTCATCATTTGTTCAACGTGGATCCGCACATGACGCCCTCTCCTCATTCACCTTCGGAACTGCGGCAGCATTGGCGCTACGTCCTGGGTTGCTTCCTCGGCCTGGCCAGTGGCGTCTCATCCCTGTACTTCTACAGTTCAGGTCTGTTCCTGAAGCCGCTCGCCGCCGAGTTCGGATGGACCCGAGGCACCGCGTCCCTGGGCTCGCTGATCAGCAGCGTGCTGCTCGGATGCGCGGCGCCGTTCATCGGACAGGTGATCGACCGGTACGGTGCGCGACGCGTCACCCTGCTCTCCCTGGTGGGCCTGTCGACATCGTTCCTGCTTCTGGGCGTTTGGACACAGGGGTTGGCCAGTTTTCTGGCGTTGGTCACGGTCCTGACGCTACTCGGTGGCGCGACCTCGCCCTTGTCCTTCACAAGGATCCTCGTGGGCAAGTTCTCTCGCCAACGCGGACTGGCCCTGGGCATCGCCATCACCGGGACGGGCGTTGGGGCCATCCTGATTCCGCTGATCGTCACGCCGGCCATTGCCAATTTCGGATGGCGAGCCACCTATCTGGGCCTTGCGGCGGTCGTCCTTGCACTTTTGCCATTGATTGCCTACTTCCTGCGGGGCGCGGATGCGGCCCCTGCAGAGAAGGGCCGCCGTGCCCCAGCCGGAAGTAACCTGAAGGCGCTGGCCGATCCGCGCTTCTTCCGCATTGCCGCTGTCTTCCTGCTGTGCTCGGTCGGCATCTTCGGCACGATCGTGCACGTCGTTCCGATGCTCACCGACCTCGGGCTTTCCCCGAACCGCGCCGCCGGTCTCGCCAGCATCCTTGGCGTGGCGGTCATCGTCGGACGAATCGTCACCGGCTTTCTGCTGGACATGTTCGATGCCGCGCGCTTGTCGGCGACGCTCTTCATGCTGTCTGCCACCGGCATGCTGCTGCTGGCAACGGGCCAACCGGCGCTGGTGCTTCCCGGGTTGCTCATGACTGGCTTCGCGGTCGGCGCGGAGTTCGACCTCGCAGCCTACCTGGTGAGCCGAAAATTCCCGCTGAACCTCTACAGCACCCTCTTCGGGGGTGTCTATGCCACGGTGGCCATTGGCGCCGGCATCGGGCCATTCCTCGCGGGACGGCTCTTTGACATTTCCGGCAGCTATGTCTCGTGGCTCTGTCTGGCAGCGGGACTGCTGCTTGCGGCCGCAATGCTCTGCCTCATGGAACGTCCGGCCGCCAGGCACGCGAGCGGCACGGTCGCAGCGGCGGGTCCGGGCGAGCGCTGAGTTCGCTACGCCTTCACTGGTCACGATGCACAGTCTCCGTGCGCTCCTGGGCCCGCTGCGCGTGTTCGATGCAGTGTGCCGCGCCAAAGGGATCACACGCGCCGCCCAGGTGCTTCATGTGACGCCCGGTGCAGTCAGCCAGCAAGTCAAGCTGTTGGAGGTCGGGCTCGGAGCGCAGCTGTTTCAGAAATCCGGCCGCGAGATCGAGCTCACCGCGGTGGGCAAACGACTGGCCCACCGCGTTTCGGATGCTTTCGATCGCCTGAACGATGCGCTCAATGACGTGGTCGATATCCAGCTGGACAAGCGGCTGCGCCTGAAGGTGACGCCGAGCCTGGCCATCCGATGGTTGGTGCCTCGCCTGCGCGGCTTCTACGCGCAACACCCCGACATTGACCTCGAGATTTCGACCATTGCAATGGCCGACGACATCCGGCTCGAGGGCGCTGACTGCGCGATCCGGCATGGCATGGGAGAGTGGGCCGATGTCGAGCTGGACCACCTCTTCGACGACGAATTTCTTCCTGTCTGCGCACCCCACCTGGCCAGGCATTTGAAGACACCTCAAGACTTGCTGCAAGCCAACCTGCTGCACTCGATGATGCGGCCGGAAGCCTGGTCGCTCTGGTTCAGTTCGGCCGAACTTGTAGATTCCCCGCGTCTGCATGGAATCACCTTGGCGAATGCTGCGCTGTGCTACCAGGCGGCGGCCGATGGATTGGGGATTGCCATCGCCCAGCGCGCCTACGTGGATGACGACCTGCGAAGCGGGCGGCTCGTCATCGCCGTGGATCACGTGGCCAGAACGGAGTCCGGGTACTACCTGGTCTGCGATCCGCTGAAAGCGGCAGAGGCTCCCGTGAAGCTTTTCAGAGATTGGATCCGTTCTGTCCGGTAGCAAGGGGTATCGAAGAAGGCGTCAAAGACTGATCGCCGCGATCCCCGCCAGCACGATCACCGCGCCGGCAATGCGGCGCGCGAGATGACCCTCGCCAAACAGTCTGCACGCGACGAGTGAGCCGATGACGATGGACGACTCGCGCAAGGGCGCGACAAGCGCCACCGGCGCCTTCAGCATGGCGGTGAGAACGAGGATGTAGGCGAGCGGGGAGAACACAGCCACGATGAGGATCGGCACGGCGTCGGCACGGATGGCCGCTCGAATGCGATGGCGCCGACGCAGCAAACTGGGGGTCAGGATCAGGCTCTGCAGCAGCAGCGTGGCGGCGTAGTAGCTCACAGGCGCCAGGTGCAGCGCGACGACCGAATAGCCGTCCCAGACCGTGTAGGCGGCGATGGTCGCCCCCGTCGCGGCGCCCCAGAGCAAGCCCTGAAGCGGCCGGCGGCTTGCGCTTCTGAACGGGTTGCCGGTGACGACGAGAATGCCCGCCACGACAAGCGAAGCGCCGAACATCGCGGCAGCGGTGAGCTGTTCGTCCAGGAGCAGGATCGCGAACAGCATCGCCAGCACCGGCCCGGTGCCGCGGGCGACCGGATAAACCACCCCCAGTTCGGCGCGTTCATAGCCGGCCTGCAAGGTCAGGGAGTAAGCGGTGTGCAACACGGCCGAGACGGCGGCGCCCGCCGCGAGCTGCCAGCCGGGCACCTGCTGCCCATCCGCCATGAAGGCGAGGCTGATCGGTATGCACAGCAGCGCCGAAGCGTAGGTGTAGGCGCAGACGAACAGGACGGCATCACCGCGCTTGTACTTCGAGGCCAGGTTCCATACCGCATGGGCGACCGCCGCGGCGAGGACCATCGCGACGGTGCCGGGCGGCATCAGGCGATATCGGGCAGGTCGATGCCCGCCCGTTCGGCGCGGCGGCTGCGCTGCGGGTCGCGCAGCGCGACAGCCGCGACCAGGGCGTCGATCACCACGAGCTGCGCCAGCCGACTCCCGGCCGCGGCCATCTGGGCCGTCAGTGGTGCCCCGCCGACCACAAGCGCGATGTTCGCGAGTGTCGCCAGCGGTGTGCCGTACTGGTTGGTGATGGCGATGAGCGAGGCTCCGGCAGAAGATGCCGCATCGGCGATGGCGAGCGTCGTCGAGGTGCGCCCAGTCGAACTGATGGCGATGACGACGTCATCGGGGCCCAGGAGCCGCGTCGCGATCATTGCCGATAGATGGTCCGCAATGCCGATGGTCGTCACGCCGACCGCGCGCAGTCGGAAGACCGCATCGGCGGCGACCGTCGCGGAGGGGCCGGCTCCGAATGCGATCACCTGGCGCGCCTGCTCGATGGTGCTGACCGCCCGCTCGAGCGCCGACAGCTCCAGGGCTCCGCCGAGCGCAGTCAGTGCGTCAGTGCCTGCGCGGGTCGAGGCTTCGAGCACCGCTGCAGTCGTCGCACCCGCGGTGAGCACGCCAGGCGGCGCAAAGAACCCGGTGGTACCGCGGGCACGCGCGATCTCGATCTTCAGTTCGGTGAAACCGCTGAACCCGATCGCACGCGCTGCGCGGATCACGCTCGGCGGCGAAACGCCGGCACGGGCAGCCACCTGCGCGGTCGTGCTCGCGCCCACGAACAAGGGATCGGCGAGCAACAGTTCGACGACCTTTGCCTCGCTGGCAGCGAGATCGCCAGTTCGGGCCTGGATGCTTCCGATCCATTGCAACAAGCGCGCATTGCCTGAAACTCTATTACCATCTCTCTTCATATTCAGTAATAGATTACATTGCACCGGTGACGAGCGCAAGCATGGCGCGTACGGAACGCTGAAGGGACGCTCGAAGGAGTCTGTGTTCATGAATACAACAAGGGCTGCATCCATCGCCGTTGTGGGTCCCGGTGCCATCGGCACCGCGGTCGCGGCGGCACTGCACGAAGCCGGTCGCACACCGTTGCTGTGCGGCCGCACACCCCGGGCGTGCCTGACGCTTCAGGATGGCGATCGCCTCATCACCGTGCCCGTTCCGGTGCGGGTGGATCCCATCCAAATCGGTGGGGCGGTGGACCTCGTGTTTCTGGCGGTCAAGGCGACACAGATCGAGGCGACTGCAGACTGGCTCACCGCTTTGGGTGGCCCCAAGACTGTCGTGTGCGTTTTGCAGAACGGCGTCGAGCAGCTGGAGCGGGTCGCCCTGCATGCCTGGGCCGCGCAGGTCGTTCCCGCGGTCGTGTGGTTCCCTGTGCAGGCCCAAGCCGACGGCTCGGTGCGCCTGCGCGCAGACATGCGCCTGAGCCTGCCAGACACGTCGCATGCCCGCGTCGTAGCCGAGGCGCTGCAAGGCACACGGTGCCGCGTCGAGCTGGCCGCGAACTTCCACGCGCTGGCCTGGCGCAAACTGCTGCAGAACGCGGTGGCCGGATTCATGGTGCTCACGCAACGCCGCTCGGGCATGTTCGGGCGGCCCGATATCGCCGCGCTCGCCCTTGCCTATCTGCGGGAATGCCTGGCCGTGGCGCGCGCCGAAGGCGCAGAACTAGACGACGGGGTGCCGCAGGAGATTCTCGACAAATTCCAGGCAGCTCCCGCAGACATGGGCACGTCCATCCTCACGGATCGCGAAGCCGGCCGGCCGCTCGAATGGGATATCCGCAACGGTGTGGTCGCGCGTCGCGGCCGGGCTCGGGGGGTCCCGACGCCGATCAGCGATATGTTGGTGCCGCTGCTCGCGGCCGCGAGCGACGGCCCTGGCTGATCCTGCGGCCGATGAGCGCACTGTCGCGCCTCTTCCTCCTTGCCGCGGGCGCCGCAATCTCAGTCGAGTTGCTGTCCAGCCGGTGCGCGATCACCGGGCGCCACGGCCCTAATCCGCTTTGAACCCCGAAGCTTTGACCACCGGCTCCCAGAAGGCGCGCATTTCGCCGAACCTGGCTCGAGCCTCGGCCGGCGAGCTTGCCGTCTCCACAAAGCCGAGCGTGCGGATCTTGCGCGCGAACTGCTCGGTTGCCACCGCTTTTCGGATCGCAGTGCTCCATTCGGAGACGACGACGGCAGGCGTTCCAGGAGGCAGGCATATGGCCAATACGCCCACCGCGGTGAGCTCCTTTCGACCGAGCTCGCCGAACGTCGGAACGTCAGGCAGAAGCGGCGAGCGCTGCGCAGAGGTGACTGCCAGCACGCGAAGCTTGCCAGCGTTGTGGTGCTGTGCGAAGTCTCCGACCGTGGAACTTCCCGCGGCGACATTGCCACCGACCAGGTTCACGATCATCGGGGCTGCGCCCTGAAACGGCACGTCCTGCAGGGGCGTTCCGATGACCTTGGCGATCTGCAATCCCAAGAAATGGGTCGGACCTCCCGATGCGGCATGGCCGAAGTTGGCATGCTCGGGATGGGCGCGCACCCATTGGGCATATTCAGCAAACGTCTTGATGGGCGAGGTCGCGGGTACAGCCAGCGCCATCGGAAACTCGACCACCGTCGACGCCGGCAGGATATCCCGCTGCGCAGCGTAGTTGAGCTTGTTGAAGACGAACGGATAGATCGATTGCAGGAAGTCAGGACACAGCATGGCCACGCTTCCGTCGGCAGGGGCGGCACGCAGCGCATCGACCGCGATCTTTCCGCCGGCTCCGGGTTTGTTCTCCACCACGACCGTGCGATTGAGCGGCTCATGCAGCTGATCCGCAAGCGCTCGTGTGACGACATCGAGTGTCCCGCCAGGAGAGAAACCCACAAGAATCCTTGCGGGCGGTCGGCTGGCCGACTGCGCGATGGCCGAGGGCGTGCCGAAGGACACGGCAACGATGAGTGCGAGGCTGTAGAGCCAGGCGGTGCTCGGTTTGTTCAAGAGCTGCTCCAGGAAAATTCAGCGAGGTCACGTCGGTTGTTGCGGCGTCGGCACGAGGCCACCAGAGGGATTCGAGCGCGCAGCGACCCACGACGCTGGCGCCACTGCGCGAGGCAAAGTCAGCGACCGCGAAAGACCGGGGCGCGCTTGTCGGCGAAAGCACGACGCCCCTCCAGCCGGTCCTCGCTGTCCCTGAGCACGCCAAAAGCCTGGCGCTCCAGTTCCAGTCCACCTGCAAGCGGCAACTCCCGTCCGGTCATCGCCAAACGCTTGGCCGCGGTCATCGCCAATGGCGCATTGGCGGCCATTGCGCGTGCCAGGTCGATCGCGGTTTCCTGCAGCGCGGGAAGGGGAACGACCTTGCTGACCAGTCCGATCCGCAACGCTTCGTTGGCATCGATGCGTTCGCCCGTCAGCAGCATCCACATCGCGTCCGACTGGCCCACCGCGCGGATCAGGCGTTGCGTGCCACCGGCGCCCGGGATGCTGCCGACGCGCACTTCCGGCAAGCCGAACTGCGCGTTCTCGGAACAGATGCGGATGTCCGCAAGCAAAGCCAGTTCCAGTCCACCGCCAAGGGCATAGCCATTGATCGCGGCGATGACAGGCTTGTCGGTCTGCAGCGTGCCGAAGTTGGAATGCCGGGTACCGGCGCGAAAGACCTGCCGGGCTGCGCTGTCGGCAGGCGGCATCGTTTTCTTGAGATCTGCACCTGTGCAGAACGCCCGCTCGCCCGCGCCCGTCAGCACGAGGACGCGGATGCCCTCGTCGCTGGAGACCTCGTCCCAGATCGCGAGCAACTGCTCGTTGGATTCCGGGTCGATGGAATTCATGGCTTCGGGCCGATTCAGGGTGACGATGGCGACGCCGTCCTGGACTGTCTTGACGATGGGCATGGGTGTGTCTCAGTTCGAAGGAGAGTCGGCGGCGATGACCGCCTCGATGTTTTCCGGTGGCATGCCCAGTTCGACCAACACCTCGCGGGTGTGCTGTCCGAGTGTGGGAGCCGCTCGTCGCGCCTGGGGCCGCTCGCCAACCGCACCCATCACGCTGCGTGGCATCGTCAACGCACCTGCGACCGGGTGCTGCAAGGTCTCTGTGAGCGCTGCTTCGACGAACGGCGCGGACCGCGCGACCTCGGCATAGTTGTTGATCGGCCCGCAGATGATGTCCACGGCCGCGAACTGCTCGAGCCAGAAGGCACGGGAATGCGCGAGCATGCGTGCTTCGAGCAGGCGCAACAGCGCCTCGCGGTGCTGCAACCGATCCTTGTTCTCGGCAAAGCGCGGGTCCGATGCGAGCTCAGGCGCACCGATGGCGGCACACAAGGCCTGCCATCGCGCGGGGTGATAGGCCGCCACCATGATCCACCCGTCGGCGCAACGCAAGGCCTCGTTCGGCGTCGAATACGGCGCGGCGTTTCCCTGCGGGCCGGGCACATGGCCGTCCGCGAAATAAGACGCGAAACTCACATGCTGCAGCGCGATGGCGCTGGCGAACATGCTTGCTTCCACGTGCTGGCCCAACCCGGTGCGTTGGCGCTGCGCGAGGGCAGCCAGGATCGAGATGGTCGCGAACGACCCCGTGACAAGATCGACCACGGGCACCGGCACCTTGCACGGCTCGCCGCCGGGCGCGCCGGTGACACTCATGAGGCCGCTGACGGCTTGCAGCACGCCGTCCACCCCGGGCAGGTCCTTGGCGGCCCCGTGCTGACCGTACGCGGAGACGGAGCAATAGATCAGCCGCGGATTGGCCGCAGCCGCCGTGGCGTAGTCAAGCCCCAGGCGTTCCATCACGCCCGGGCGGAAGCTCTCCACCAGCACGTCCGCCTGCGCGACCAACTGCAGCGCCGCTTGCCGGTGGGTCGGCTGCTTCAGATCGAGCACGATGCTGCGCTTGTTGCGATTGAGCGCCAGGAAAGGAACGCCCTCGCCATGAACCCAGGGCGACAGCGCTCGCGACAGATCTCCTGTGGGGGCTTCCACCTTCACGACGTCGGCCCCGAGGTCGGCCATGCACAGCGTGCACGTGGGGCCCGCCATGACCTGGGTGAAGTCGATCACCTTCAATCCGCTCAATGCATTTGCGAGCATGCGACCTTCGATCTCGTTGGATGTTCTTCTTGGATCCGCATCGGTTCACTACACCGACGGGCTGCTGAGACTGCGTCCGCCGCAAACGTAAAGCAGCTGCCCCGTGACGTAGCTGGAGCCTGGCTCCGCGAAGAATCGAACGGCACGACCGATGTCTTCCGGCTGGCCGATGCGCTCCATCGGCACAGTCTTGTGAAGGCCCTGCCTGACCTCTTCGGTAAGCGTTTCAAACAGCGGCGTCTCGACGATGCCCGGGGCGATGGCATTCACGGTGATGCCCTTGCGCGCATATTCCAGCGCCAGCGAGCGGGTCAGGCTCACCACGGCCCCTTTGGAAGCGGAATAGGCCGCCTGGCCGCGATTGCCCAGCCAGGCACGCGAACCGATGTTGATGATGCGTCCGAACCGGTTTTCCGCCATCTGGGACAAGACCGCCTTGGAGCAAATGAATTGCGAATGGAGGTTGACCTCGATCACGCGGCTCCAGAACGCCAGGTCCATCTTGGAAACAAGCTTGTCTCCACCGATGCCGGCGTTGTTGACCAGGATGTCGATGCGGGCATGGGATGCCAGCAGTTGGGCCACCGTCGACTCCACCTGCTCCACGGAGCTCACGTCGACCTTGAAGGTCTTCACGTCGAACCCCTCGCTCGCAAGGCCGCGCTGGGCCGCTTGCAGGGCTTCGTCGTCGAAGTCCCACAGCGCGATGCGGCAGCCGGCCTGCGCAAGCTCGCGGGCGATGCCAAGGCCGATGCCCTTCGCCCCCCCAGTGACGACGGCGACGAGGCCTTGCAACGAGGCAGGCGCGGTTGGATTTGTCTGGTTCATGTCGACCCGATCAGAGCGAAAGAATATGGATGGCGCAGGCGGCGTGATCCACGCCCCAGATACCGCCGCCAGTCACCTGCGTGAGGCCGATGCGCGCCCCCTGCACTTGCCGTGCTCCCGCGCGGCCTTGCAACTGCTCGCAGACCTCCACGATCTGTGCGACGCCGGTCGCGCCGGGCGGATGTCCCTTGGCGAGAAGGCCGCCGCTAGGATTGACCGGCACCCGCCCGCCCAGGGCGGTCGCACCGCTGTGCAGCAACGCAGCCGCGTCGCCGCGATCGCAAAGCCCCAGCGCTTCGTAGTAGAGCAATTCGGAGATGGTGAAGGCGTCGTGCACTTCCAGCAGACTGAGATCCTGTGGTCCCACACCGGCCTGCTCATAGGCCAGCCTGGCGGCACGCGCCGTGATCTCGGCCTCTGTCATATCGACCGGCGTGGTTTCGAACAAGCCGGACTGCACCACGGACGCCAGCACCTGAACCGGCTTTGCTACGCCTTGGGAGGGCTTGGTGCTGAGCACGAGGGCCGCTGCACCGTCGACCACGGCGGGACAGCACTGCAGCAGCGTGAGCGGCTCGGCCACGGGGCGGGACGCAAGAATCTCCTCGCGGGTCGCCAGCTTTGCAAACTTGGCGATGGGATTGAGAACACCATGCTTTCGGTTCTTCACGGAGATGTCCGCAAGCGTCTCGAGCTTGAGCCCGCGGTCGTGCATGTAGCGCCGAGCGCGCATGGCGTACAAGGCGGGCATGATCATGCCCCGCCTGTTGTTCCAGTCTTGCTGGCTCAGCTGCAGCGGCCCGCCGCCCAGACCGCTCAGATGGTCCATCCCGAACACCAGGACGGTGTCGTACTGACCGACCTTGAGCGCCTGCAATGCGAGATTCAGTGCGGTCGCGCCGCTGGAACAGGCGTTGTCCACGTTGTAGACGGCGCCCCCGTGCGCATGCAGTTCACGCAGTGCCCGCTGCCCTGGCAACATGGCGCCGAGCGCGTTGCCGCAGTAGAACGCCTGTACCTCGGAGAGTCGCGTACCGGCATCTTCCAGGGCATCAAGAATGGCCGACTGGACCATGGCCTCTTCGGTGAGCTCCGGAAAGCGGCCGAAGTCGGTGATGCCCACGCCGGTGATCATTGGTTGCTTCATCTCATTGCTCCTGGAAGGCGTAATCGGGTGTGCCGTCCGGCAATGCGAAGGGCACCACGCGCACGCGGCTTTCGATCGCAGGCGGGCTTCCATCGAACAAGAGCCGACCGAAGGCGCGAACGCCCGGCTCGAAGTCGACCATCGCCAATGCGTAGGCGGGCTTGTCCTTGCCGGGATGGACCACCGTGAAGCTGTAGAGGGACCCGGTCGGGCCGGTCTCGATTTCGTCGATCGGTTGGTCGTGGTGGACGAACTCGATCGGCGGAAACTGGGGTGGCTGACCACCTGCCTGTGTGGCCACAAGCACCATGCCGCCAGGGGTGTCACGGATGTGGGAATCCGTGCGCTTGATGATCTTCAAAGGTGTCTCCTGTTCCGGTGGCGATGGCCACGGCAACAGGAAGTTTGGTGACCCAGGGCCGCCCCGTCATTGGATTTGTGCTGCGCATTCTTTAGCCGCCCTAAAGCGTGCAAAGCGTGTAGTTCTGCTAAAGCCAGAGCAGCCGAACTGCAAGGACGCTCGCCCTGCGCACGCGCATACTGAATGAATGAAAGAACAAATAAGCGTTCCGGTCACCTTGATGCGCGGCGGCACAAGCAAGGCTGTTTTTCTCGCACAGCGTGACGTACCGTCCGATCCGCAAGCGCTGCAGCGATTCCTTCTGGCACTGTTCGGCAGCCCGGACGTGCGCCAGATCGACGGGCTTGGAGGCGCCGACATCCTCACAAGCAAATGCGCAATCATTGGGCCGCCGTCACGACCTGACGCGGACATCGACTACACCTTTGTGCAGATCGGGATCGATCAGCCAAGCGTGAGCTTCGAGATCGTCTGCGGCAACATTTCATCGGCCACCGGCGTCTACGCGCTGCAGGAGCGCCTCATCCCCGTGCAGGAGCCCGCCACCACGGTGCGAGTGCACAACACCAACACCGGCAAGATTCTGCGCATGGTGGTGCAATGTGCGCACGGCGAGCCGCGCGTGGAAGGCGACACCGAAGTGGATGGGGTGCCTGCCAAGGGCGCCGAGGTCGCATTGGACTACTCCGGCACCAGCGGCGCCACCACGGGCAGGTTGCTGCCCACCGGGCAGGCACGTGATTCGGTCTACGTCTCCAAACTCGGTCGCGAGATACCCGTGTCGATCGTCGATGTGGGAACGGCGTGTGTATTCATTCGCGCCGCGGATCTGGGCGTCACCGGCACGGAGCTTCCCGGTCAGCTCGGCTCCGACATCTACGAAATGGCCGAGGAAGTCAGGCGCTGGGCCGCCGATCGTTGCAACCTGCCAGCGTCAGGAACCCTCACGCCCTACCAGATCCTCATCGGCGAAGCGCAAGACTACCGAACCATTGGCGGCGATCGAATCGTCAAGTCGTCGGAGAGCGACTTCGTGGCGCGCATGGTTCTCAATGGCGGCGCGATGCACAAGGCTTTTCCAGGCGGTGGCTCGGTCTGCCTTTCCGTGGCAGCACAGATCGCAGGAACGATCCCGGCTGAGGCGCGAGGCAGTCATGCCGGTCCCACGCGCATCCGCATCGGCCATCCGAGTGGTGTGATCGGAATTTTTGCGAGCGTGGCTCGCACTGCCGACGACGAGTGGACGGTCCGAGAAGTGCACTTCACCCGAACCGCTCGGCGGCTGTTGGATGGAACCGCCTACGTGAGGCGAGCTCTCCTCGAGGTTGGCTGATCTCACCGAACTGCCGAGGCATTGCAATGATGACGCAAGATCTTTTTTCTCTGCGAGGCCGCACGGCTCTCGTCACGGGTGGCTCACGGGGTATTGGTCGCATGATCGCCGAGGGATTCTTGGCGCAAGGCGCACGCGTCTACATCAGCGCGCGCAAGGCCGCGGCATGCGATCTGGCGGCGTCGGAACTGTCAAAGCACGGACACTGCGTCTCGCTGCCTTACGACGTCTCCACCGTCGACGGCTGCCAAGCCCTGGCCGCTGCCTACGCGCAACATGAGACCACCTTGGACATCCTGGTCAACAACGCCGGCGCTGCCTGGGGAGAAGACTTCGATGCTTTCCCCGAAAGCGGCTGGGACAAGGTGGTCGATCTCAACATGAAGACACCCTTCTTCTTGACGAAGGCGCTCTCCGAACCACTGCGCGCCGCGGCCAAGGAGCGTGTGGGGAAGATCATCAACATTGCGTCCACGGATGGCATCGCGCTCAACCCTCAGGAGAATTACTCCTACGTCGCCAGCAAGGCGGGCTTGATCCACCTGACCCGGCGCATGGCGCTGCGCCTGGCGCAGGACAACATCGCGGTCAGCGCCATTGCACCGGGCGCGTTTCCCTCCGAGATGAACCGCAACGCGCGCGACCGCGGCGACGAACTGTCCGAACACATACCCGCCAAACGCATTGGCACTTCAGAGGACATCGCAGGCGCGGCGATCTTCCTGGCGTCGCGTGCAGGTGACTACGTGATGGGCGCTACCCTGGTGGTGGACGGTGGTGTGACCCACGCCCGGGCTTACAGGTGAGTGTGTCGATGGGATGGCCGCTGGTGTGCGGCTGACCTGAAATCACGTGTCATCCATCGACTCGAAAGCGGTCGTTGATGTAGGTGGCGGGCGGCTTTCCAAAAGCCTTCTTGAACATCGTGTTGAAGGCAGAGGGCGATTCATAGCCCAGGTCGTAGGCGACTTGCTGGACGGTCGCGCCACCGGACAGCTCGCGAAGTGCCACGATCATCTGCAGCTGGCGCCGCCAGCGGCCAAAGCTCAGGCCCGTCAGCGAGGTGCACAGTCGATTCAACGTTCGATCGCTCATGCCCAGTTCGCTTGCCCAGTTCGTCTGGGTCCTGCGATCGGAGGGATCGCGCATCATCGCCGTTGAGATCTTTCTGAGCCTTGCGTCCTCAGGCATCGGCAGGAACATTTCCTCCGTGGGCATCGCGCACAGCTGGTCGAGCAGCACCTGCGCCAGTCGATCGGTCGACCCGCCGGCTTCGTACAAGGGCGGCAATCCTGCGAGGTACTGAATCATCTCGCTGAGCATCGGGCTGATGCGCAAGGTGCAGCAACGATCCGGCAAGGGGGCAGCGCCAGGTTCCACGAAGAGGTAGAAGATCTGCGCGTTGGCCGTTCCTCGGTTGCTGTGCGGCGTACCGCCGGGAATCCACACGCCCGCCTGGGGTGGGACCATCCACAGCGCGCCGGGCACTTCGCAGGAGACGGCACCGCGCAGCGCGATCACGAGCTGGCCGGACCGGTGCTCGTGCACAGGGATCTCTCGCTCGCGCGCCGCCACATCGACGCGCAGTGCCATCACAGGTACTGACGGTTCGTAGTCCAGAGCTGGTTCGCCGAATTCTGCGCTTCGCATGTTGAGAAAGTTCGTGTTGCTCCCGCCACCGGGCTCGCTCGTGCCTTGGAATGGGTGCTCTGTTCGTGGCGGTTGAGATCGGCCAAGGCACGCAGACGGACCACTCTTCCCGTTGCTCAACCGAAGGCATCACCGCCGCTGCAGTGCCTGTCGCTCGGACGTGCTGACGGGCAAGGCCCTACTTCAGGCCTCACACCGAGTCACGACATCCGCGTTGACGCAGGCTCCACATCGTTGCCGGGCCACGCCTCCTCCGCGATGACCGAAAAGAGAAGTCATTCGTCCAACTTTGCAATTCTCGGCGCATGTGCTGATCACTAGCATCGTCGCATGAAAATGATTCGCAATAAGAACGAGATGGTTTCGGCGCAGGAAGTGGCGCAGTTGGCCGGCTCCGCTCACCCATGGTTTCGCGATCTAGCCAGCATCACGGTCGGCGGTTTGCGCTCTCGCTTTCGCCCGCACTGCCGTTTCGCGTGCAAGCGTGCGCGTGCGCCTTCTCGGGGCGCCGCATGATCGCGCTGCCGCGTTTCTCTCGGCAGGAGTTGCTCTTTTCCTTCAAGAGCTTCGTCGCCGCCGTGCTTGCGCTTTACCTGTCGAGCCGCTTTGGGCTGCCCCGGCCCTTCTGGGCCATGATGACCGCCTATATCGTGGCCCACCCTCTGGCCAGCCATGTGCGCTCCAAGGCGCTCTACCGCTTTGTGGGCACCTTGCTGGGGTGCGCTGCGACCGTGGTGCTCGTCCCCTCGCTGTCCGGCTCCCCGGAACTCCTGTCGCTGGCCTTGGCGCTGTGGGTGGGACTGTGCCTCTATGTGTCGCTGCTGGACCGCAGCGCGCGTTCCTACGTCTTCATGCTGGCTGGCTACTCAGCCGCTTTGATCGGCTTCCCATTGGTAGAAGCGCCTGCGGCGATGTTCGACACGGCCGTCGCACGGGTCACCGAAATCGGGCTGGGCATCCTGTGTGCCAGCGTGGTCCACGGCATCGCGCTTCCTGCCGGCCTGGCCGCGTCCCTGCTGGGCGTGATGGATCGCGCACTTGGCGATGCGCGGCAATGGCTCATTGACCTGCTGCGCGAGCCGCCGAGCGACGCAAATCACGCTCGAATGTCGGCGGACCGCCAGCGGTTGGCCCTGGACATCACACAACTGCGACTGCTGTCCACGCATGTGCCCTTTGACACCCATCTGCGCTGGAGCGGGGGCGCCATCGACGCACTGCAGGACCGTCTGGCCGCCCTCACCCCGGTGCTGTCGGCGGTGGAAGATCGCCTGCAAGCGCTGTGCACCGCCACAGGCGGTGTGCCGGACGACATCGGCGCGACCTTCGCGCAGCATTCGGTCTGGCTGGCCCCGAGCGCGACGAACGCGGGAGTGAACGAAGCGCACGCGGCCTTTCGCGCCATCGCGGACGGTCCCGCCGCTTCGCCCTGGATCCGCGCGCTGCGGATCGATCTGGCAACCCGCCTGGAGGACCTGGTGGAGCACTGGGATGCCTGCACCACGTTGCGCAATGCTATCGACGCTGGCGTTGCCGGGAACCCGGTGCCGTTGCGGCGCACCGCGGCCCTGGATCGCAGGGTGCTTCACCTGGACAGAGGGCTTGCGCTGCGGTCGGCGATCACTGCGGTGTTGGGCACCTGCCTCTCGTGCGCGCTGTGGATTGCGACGGGCTGGCCCTCGGGATCCGCCATGGCCATGGGCGCTGCCGTCTTTTGCAGCTTCTTCGCCACCATGGACGATCCGGTGCCAGCCATGCACAAGTTCATCACGGCGCTGTTGTGGTCGTTGCCGGTGTCGGCTTTTTATGTCCTGGGGGTCATGCCGCTGGCAGATGACTTTGGCATGCTGGTGCTGTGCATCGCGCCTGTGTTCTTGGTGGTCGGGTGCTACATGGCACGGCCGGCCAGTTCCTTGTCGGCCCTTGGCATGTTCTTCGGTGTCGCCGGAACGCTCGCCCTTCAAGATACGGCCGCCGCCGATTGGGTGAGCTTCATCAGTTCCAACCTGGCCTTGTTCGTGGGTGCGGTGATCGCGGCCCGCGTCACCGCTCTCATGCGCAGCGTGGGGCGTGACTGGACGGCCAGGCGCATACGCCGCGCGACATGGCACGACCTTGCCGATCTGGCTGCCCATCCGCAGGACGCATCCGCCCGAGACGCCTTTGGCTCACGCATGCTCGACAGGATGGCGCTGTTGGCGCCGCGCGTGGCGCCCGACGGTCCCGAAGCGGTCCAGACCGCGGCACACCGCGCGCTTCGCGAACTGCGCCTGGGGGCAGACATCGCTGCGCTGCAGCGGCATCGCGGCCGCCTTGCGGAAGAACCCGTCAGTCACCTCTTCAGGGAATTGGCCCTCGTCTTCCGCGCCCATGTGGCAGGCGCGCCACCGCGTCATGCCTCGCTGCGGCCGCATATCGATCGGCTGTTGCTTGACGCCCTGGCGGCGGGCGCCGAGCGGCCTGCCGTCGCGGCACTCGTGGGCCTTCGACGCAACCTCTTTCCGGCCGCTCCCGCCGCGCTCCAACCATGATCGAAGTCAACTTTTTGGGCGTGCAGTTGCCCGGGCTTTTGCTGCTGGCAGCCGGTGCGCTGCCGTGCTCCTGGGCAACGCGCCGCCTGCTGGCCATCGTCGGTGCCTACCGATGGATCTGGCACCCCGCCCTGTTTGACCTTGCGCTGTACGTCCTGGTGCTCAGTGCCTTGGCTTGTCTCACCGGCGCAACCGCCGCCTCGTTCTGATATCCGGACCGCTTCAACCCATGAAACCTGACGCCCTCCCCTCGCCCGCCTGGACTTCACGTCTTGCCCGTCCCGTCGTTCGTCTGTTGGTCACCGTGCTGATGGTGGCTGCAGCCGGCTGGGCAGGCTGGCGCGTATGGGACCACTATGAACTCGCCCCGTGGACACGCAACGGACGCGTGCGGGCCAATGTCGTGCAAGTCGCTCCTGACGTGTCTGGCATGGTCGCGAATGTGGCGGTGCGTGATAACCAGTTCGTTGCCGCTGGCGCCTTGCTGTTCTCGGTGGACAAGGCCCGTTTCGAGTTGGCGCTGGAACAGGCCCAGGCCGTCGTCGCGACGCAGCGCATCGCGATCAGCAACCAGCGCATCACGCTCGCACAGGCGCAGCGCGAGAGCCAGCGCAATTCCGACTTGGGCGATCTGATCTCACTGGAGGCTCGCGAGCAGTCGCGGCTGAAGGTGGACCAAGCCAAGGGCGCACTTCAAGCGGCCGAAGCGGCGTTGCGACAGGCGCAAGCCGCGTTGAATACCTCGACGTTGAACCTGGAGCGCACCCAGGTGCGCGCACCCACCACAGGGCTCGTAACCAACCTCGACCTGCGCCAGGGCGCCTATGCGAGCGCCGGCCACCCCGTGATGGCGTTGGTTGACGCGGGCTCAATTTATGTCGAAGGCTATTTCGAGGAAAACAAGCTGGCTCGGATCCATCAGGGCGACCGCGTACGAGTCACGCCGATGGGTGGCCCGGCGCTCGATGGCACCGTCGAAAGCATCGCCGCCGGCATCGCTGACCGTGACCGAAGCACCAGTGCCAACCTGCTTCCCAGCGTCAATCCCACCTTCAACTGGGTGCGGCTTGCACAGCGCGTGCCCGTGCGCGTGAAGCTCGATCAGACGTCCTCCAGCACCCGCTTGGTCGCAGGCCAGACGGTCACCGTTGAAATCCTCGAGACTGCTCGAACCACGGCCGCCACGGCCCGGGCTTCGGAAAGCCGGGAATGAAGGCCATGTCCCGATTCCTGGCCACCGCCGCGGCGGCAAGCGCACTGCTCACCGGTTGTGCCCACCCACCCGTGGGACCGGACTACGTGCCTCCCGTCCCTCTGTCTTTCGCGCAATCCGCCTCCGCGGGCACCTTCCGATCTGCCGGCGGCCAAGCAGTGGACGCGACTCTGCCGCCACACTGGTGGAGGCTCTACGACGACCGGCAGCTGGACGCGTTGGTCACACAGGCGCTGGAACACAACACCGATCTGCGGCAGGCCGTGGCCAACCTGGAACGCGACCAGGCGCTGGCAGCCGAAGTGCACGGACATGAGAGGCCGACGGTGGCGGCCAGCGGTGGTCCCGGCTTCGGGCACGTCTCGGGCTTGAGCCTCCTGCAGCGCGACTACGAACCGCCCAGCCGCGGCACATACAGCGCGGGGGTTTCCTTGTCGTATCAACTGGACCTGTTCGGTCAACTGCGTCGCGCCGTCGAAGCGGCCGAGGCCGACACCGGCGCCGCGCAGGCGGCGTTGGACCTTGTACGTGTGAGCGTGGCCGGCGGCGTG
This sequence comes from Variovorax paradoxus NBRC 15149, assembly GCF_001591365.1. Classification (GTDB taxonomy): domain Bacteria; phylum Pseudomonadota; class Gammaproteobacteria; order Burkholderiales; family Burkholderiaceae_C; genus Variovorax; species Variovorax paradoxus. The sequence goes on along the minus strand of NZ_BCUT01000005.1, from coordinate 291,676 downwards.
GCACATGCCTATGCGCAAGCATGTTCAAGCGGCTATCGCTTGCGCGCAGCGCAGGAGTCGGTTCGTCTGCAGGAAGAGGCGATCCGACTCTCCGAGCGGCTTCAACAAGGGGGCAAGGTCGGGGAGATCGACATTGCACGTGCGCAAGGTCAGTTGGAACAACTACGTGCTGCGCTGCCGCCGCTTCGGGCCCAGCGCCAAGGTGCGTTGTACCGGTTGGCAACACTGACCGGCGCAGCACCTCGCGACTTCCCTGCGGCCGTGGCCACGTGCGAGCAGCCGCCGCGCTTGGCAGGACTGCTTCCGGTAGGAGACGGCGCGGCTCTTTTGCGACGGCGGCCCGACGTTCGCCAAGCGGAACGCAGCTTGGCCGCCGCCACCGCCCGCATCGGCATCGCAACAGCCGACCTCTACCCCAAGGTGTCGCTGGGCCTCTCGGCCAGCTCGGCGGGCTTCTTGGCAAGATTTGGAAACCGGGAAACACTCAGCTACAGCCTGGGCCCGCTGATCAACTGGACGCTACCCAACACCGGCGTTGCCCGCGCTCGCATCGCGCAGGCCGAGGCGGCCACCCGGGTTGCCGCTGCCCGCTTCGATGGGACCGTACTGACGGCACTGCGCGAGGTCGAAACGGCGCTCGATGTCTACGCGCACGAGTTGGAACGTCATGCTGCGCTCTCGGCCGCGCAAGAGCAAAGTGCCATCGTCGCCCGGCAGGCGCGCAAGCTCTATGTCAACGGTAAGACCGGTCAGCTTGAAGCAGTGGATGCAGAGCGCACCCTGGCAGCCAGCGAAGCCGCTCTGGCAACGTCCGCTGCCCTGTTGGCAGAGGATCAAGTCGCCGTATTCATGGCGCTGGGAGGTGGTTGGGAAGCCGATGAGGTCCTCGTGAATGCCGTGCATTAGCGCACGCCTGAGCGTTTCTCAAGCGAAATATGGGGCAAACGAAAATTCCAAAACGTCAGTCCGAGCGGGCCGCGATGCTTGATGGACGGGTTTGATCTTCTGAAGACCTTTTTGGAGGTCGCCAACGTCGGCAGCTTCTCGCGCGCAGCGGGCAAGCTGGGGATCTCCAAGGCCAGCGCGAGCAAGCATGTCGCGACGCTTGAGGCGCGCTTCAACGTACGACTTATGAACCGCTCAACGCGGTCGGTGACATTGACCGATGCTGGAAGGCTGCTCCAGCTTCGCAGCGCGCCGCTGATGGAGATGGTCGAGTCGACGCACAGCGAATTGCAGGCACATGGCTCACGCCCAAGCGGTCGTCTGCGCGTCGCGGGGCTTCATGGGCTCGTGTACACCGACTTCCCGAGCCTGCTGAGCGAGTTCCTCACGCTCTACCCAGATGTGCATATCGACCTGCAGATCGGCAATCGCGTGGTCGATCTCGTGGAGGAGGGTGTCGACATTGCCCTGAGGTTCGGGCGCATCGGCGACGAGAACCTGATCGTGCGTCGCCTCCAACGAGTGGAACTCACCCTCTGCGCCACGCCCAGTTACTGGGCCAGGCGCGGCATCCCTCAAATGCCCGACGACATGCGATGGCACGACGTGCTCACTTACTCGCTATCGGCGGGCGCCCCGCATATTCCGTTCGAAGTCGATGGCGAGCCATACAACCTCCCGATCTACGGACGCATGGATGCAAACGACTCAGGCACTCTCGTCGCCGCGGCACTCGCCGGCATCGGCGCAGTGTGTGTGCCGGCGCTGCTGGCTCAGCCGTACACAGAACGCGGCAGCCTGGTCTCAGTGCTCAAAGAATTCATGCCTCGTGACATCTGGCTCTACGCAGCGTACACGCAGCGCCGGCACAACAGCGCAGCCCTGCGTGCACTGCTGAAATTGCTTGAAACGCGCATGGGAGGCGGCGCACCCGACCATCCGACCTAGAAGCAGAGGGCTGAAATACATCCATTCACAAGCGCCTGCCGCGTATCGCTCAATTTCGCGGAAGCAACCATGCCGTGGAAGCACAACGCTACGGCGCGCTCCGCAAGCTGGGGTGCCATCTGCGCATGCGTCTCAAACCATCGACGCTGTGTTGCGCAGAAGACGCTGCAAGATGCTATTGAACACAGCAGGGCCACTCTACTGCAGCGGCGTCGACCATGCGATCTCTACGACGTTGTTCGCGTGCAGCGCCAGGCGACTTCGTCGATCGCAAGATCTCGTGAAAGCATCACAGCGCCACGGTTGTGTCCATGTACGGCGCGTAGGCTGCCTCGAAGCCCGACGCCGCGGCCCAACCGTCGATAACCAAAGGCACGTCAATACCCCCTTACCGTTGATTGGCCACGCACCCTCAAGCCATGAGAATCCGTTGGCGCCGTAGCCGAAGCTGCCACTGTGGGCCGCGTCGAAACCAGTGATGCGGCCTGTTGGGCTGTCGCCGATGCTTCAGGTGACATCGGCCGCAGCAATGGTGCTTTGGATGGGGTGTCCTGTCAGCGGACTGAGCAGGCTCTGCGTGAGGCTGCCCACGCGCTCAGCCGTATCGTTGGTGTAGCTGCTGAATTCGGTCTAGGTCAGCCGCGCGGCGCTGTCATAGCTGCTGCTGGGATGAGATGATCAGATCGCGCACGCGTCTCCGGTTGGAGCTCACGCTCGGCTTCTCACTTGGAGTTCTTTATGGATTTTGGCCTTCGATGAAAGAAGCTTCCACTCCCCTCGCGGCCGAGACCATTCCGGACACGTCCATTGGTCCATGGCCGGCGACCGACGCCAGTTCTCTTGCCCGGAAAACAGACGCGCAACGAAGCCGCGTCATCTACGGTACTACTTTGTTTGTAGTCTTTGTGTGCGCGGCGTTGCTGGTCATGAACGCATGGCTGGTCGTTCGTGCGCGCACGGCGGAAAACGAGCAGATCGCGCGGGCGAATACCAACCTGGCACGCGCGGTCAGCCAGCAGATCGATAGTACGGCTGCCCTGGCCGAGCACATCATCTCGGGCCTCGTCTTCGAACTCGAGCGCGCGGACATCACGCCCGACTCCCTGCAGCGTCTTCAACCGGTCCTCGTGAACCATGTCGCCGAAGTTCAAGCCATCAAGGGAATCTTCATCTACGACGAGCAAGGCCGATGGCTGGTCTATTCCGATGCATCCCCGGCGGGTACCCGAAGCAATTCGGATCGCGAATATTTCATTCACCACCGGACCAACCCGAGCGCGCGGACGCTGATCAGCGGCCCCATCGTGAGCCGCTCTTCGGGCGAGTGGGTGATCCCGGTGTCGCGCAGGATCAACGACCCGGACGGCAACTTCGCCGGCGTGGTGCTGGTCACGCTCAGCGTCAAGCATCTGCTGAGTGTCCTGGACCACTTTCAGATCGGCGAGCAAGGAGCAATTGCGCTGTTCGGGACGGACCAACTGCTGCTCCGCCGCCCCTTCAGGGAAGCCGACCTGGGCAGGCGCAGTACAGATACGCCGTTGCAGCAACGTTTCCGGGCCTCGCGCTCGGGCACCGTCGAGGGAAGATCGGCGATCGATGGCGTGACACGGATCATCAGCTTCGAGCATTTGCTGAACTACCCGCTCTTCGTGACCGTTGCCGTCGGCAAGGACGAGGCGCTGCAGGAATGGAAATCCGCGTCGATCTATCAAACGGCTTGGGTGGTTCTTTTGTGCCTGGTCGTCGGAGTGTCAGGCCGCCACTTGATCCGGTCGATGCGCAGGCGACTGGTGGCGGAACTGCGGCTGCGAAGTGCCCGGGACGCGCTGACGGAGGCCAATGAGCGCCTGGAACATCTTGCGCAGGAAGACGGGCTGACAGGCCTGGCCAACCGCCGCTACTTCGACGCCCGCCTGGCCCTCAACTTCCAACAGGCGCTGGCAAGCCAAACGGCGCTGGCGGTCGTCATGGTCGACGTCGACGAGTTCAAGAAGTACAACGATCTGTACGGGCATCTTGAAGGCGACGACTGCTTGCGGCGGGTCTCCCAGGCACTGCGGTCGGCCGTGTGGCGCTCGAGCGACCTTGTCGCGCGCTACGGGGGCGAAGAAATGGTTTTGTTGTTGCCCGCGACGGACGCCGCAGGTGCACTCGAGGTTGCGCAAAGGGCGCGGCTGGCCGTGGCCGATCTGCAGATCCCTCATGCGGCGTCGGCGCTGGGCACCGTCTCCGTCAGCCTTGGCGTGGCGTCCGGGGTTCCGCAGCCCGGCAGCACGCCGTTCGAACTGCTGAGAGCCGCGGACGAAGCACTCTACCTTGCCAAGCAGGAGGGGCGAAACACCGTCAGGGTGCACGCCTGACCAGTTTGCTGTTGTGTTGCCCTCGTGGTGGCCGAAGGCGACGCAAATGCGCTGGCTTGGCGGCCATCAAGGGCTACAGGTGGTGGGCTCCACAGACGGGCAGGGTCTAGCCTGGGTTGCGCCAGGCAGGCCTGGCCCGTGAATAAATTATAGCATAAATGCGACAAGATGTAACATTTTTTGGCCAAGATCTGGCTCAGTCAGGTCCAATTGGCCCGTCGGATTGGGCTCAAAACGGCATTCGGCAGACGGCGGCAAGCGCCGGCCCGCCCCGGCGGGGGTAGTGCCGCAACGGGTTGCGCAGAGCCCGAGCTGAGCCAAAGGCCCCTGGGACACCAGCCCCCTAGAGACCGGTGGTTCGGCGCACCTCGCCCAAGGTGATCCAAAGCAGCCCACCTGAGCGCGAAAAGAAAAGGGGGTAAAAATGGGGGGTAAAGTGCCTGCCCCGCCCGCAAATCCGCATGGATACTGGGTTGCCGGCGGAGAGTGTGAGATTCGAACTCACGGACGCTTTCACGTCGGCAGTTTTCAAGACTGCTGGTTTAAACCACTCACCCAACTCTCCGGAACCGTCGATTTTATGCTGACGCCGGCCCGTTACTCGTCGGGCAGGAAGAGCGACTGCAGGTCGCTCAGGAAATCCAGCCCGCGCTCGGTGGGCCACACGCGATGCAGGTCGCGCGCGATGAGGCCCTTGCGCTCGGCTTCCTCCAGGCCCTTTTGAATGCTGGTCATGGCCAGCCCGGTGCGTTCGCTGAATTGGGGCAGCGTGAAGCCCTCCTTCAGGCGCAGCGCGTTGAGCATGAACTCGAACGGCAGGTCGGCCAGCGCCACTTCGTCGCTTTGCGCCACGGCGGCGCCGGTGCGGGCGTTGTTCATGTACAGGCGCGGCTCGCGAAAGCGTACCTGGCGCACGATGCGGTGCGCGAAGCTCAGCTTGCTGTGTGCGCCGGCGCCAATGCCCAGGTAGTCGCCGAACTGCCAGTAGTTGAGGTTGTGCGCGCAGGCGTGGCCGCTGCGCGCATAGGCCGACACTTCGTAGCGCGACATGCCGCTGGCGGCGGTTCGCTCGGTGATCCGGTCGAGCATGGCGTAGGCCAGGTCGTCTTCGGGCAGGGCCGGCGGAAACTTGGCGAACCAGGTGTTGGGTTCGATGGTGAGGTGGTACACCGAGATGTGCGGCGGCGCGAGCGCCAGCGCCTGGGTCAGGTCGGCGTCCAGCCCCTCGAGCGTCTGGCCCGGCAGCGCATACATCAGGTCGAGGTTGAAGGTGTCGAACGCGCTCGCGGCTTCTTCCACGGCGGCAATGGCCTGGGCGCGGTCGTGCACGCGGCCCAGCGCCTTCAGGTGCTCGTCGTTGAAGCTCTGCACGCCCACCGAAAGCCGCGTGACGCCCGCGCTGCGGTAGGCGCGGAAGCGGTTGCGCTCGAAGGTGCCGGGGTTGGCTTCGAGCGTGATCTCGCACTCGGGCGCCAGCTTGAGGCGGGCGCGCACGTCGCCGAGCAGGCGGTCGATGGCCTGGGGCGAAAAAAGGCTCGGCGTTCCGCCGCCGATGAAGATGGTGTGGACGGTGCGGCCCCAGATGAGCGGCAGCGCGGCGTCCAGGTCGGCAATGAGCGCGTCGAGATACGCTGACTCGGGAATGCCCTCAGCCTCGGCCTCGCTGGTGGCGCGCCACTCGTGCGAGTTGAAGTCGCAGTAAGGGCACTTGCGCAGGCACCACGGCAGATGGATGTAGAGCGAGAGCGGCGGCAGCGCCGCGAGCTGCAGCGGGCCGGGCCGCATCCAGTGCAGCACGTCGTTGGCCTGCGGTGCGCCCGTGGGCTGCACGGGCTGGATGGGAACGACAGAGGCCATCGCTCAGAGCCAGCGTTCGCGCATCAGGGCCAGCATGGCCTTGGCCGCCTGGCCCCTGTGGCTGTTGGCGTTCTTCACCTCGGGCGGCAGCTGGGCAAAGGTCTTGCCGAAGCCGGGCAGGTACATGACGGGATCGAAGCCGAAGCCGTTGTCACCGATCGGCGCCTTGGTGATTTCGCCGACCACGCGGCCCACCGCGATGAGCGGCTCGGGATCGTCGTGCCCGCGCAGCGCGACCAACGTGCTGACGAGCGCGGCGCGCCGATTGACCACGCCGTCGAGCTGCTCGAGCAGCGCCTTGACGTTGTTGGCGTCGCCCTTGGCATAGCCGAACTGCGTGGCATAGAACGCGGTGTCCACGCCCGGCAGGCCGCCGAAGGCGTCGACGCAAAGGCCTGCGTCGTCGGCAATGGCCGGCAGGCCGGTTGCGGCGCTGGCATGGCGCGCCTTGGCCAGCGCGTTTTCGACGAAAGTGCGAAATGGCTCCTCGGCCTCGCCCACGCCCAACGCCGACTGGGGCACGAGCGTCACGGCCAGCTCCGCAAACAATTGCTGGAGTTCGGCAAGCTTGCCGGCGTTGTTGGAGGCCAGGACCAGTTTCATCGCCATCGACCGATCGATCACTTCGAAACGAGGGACTGCTGCTGCAGCACGATCAGTTCGCCAATGCCCTTTTCGGCCAGGCCGAGCAGCAGGTTCATCTCCTCGCGCGAGAAGGCCGCACCCTCGGCGGTGCCCTGCACTTCGACAAAGTGGCCGGCGCCGGTCATCACGACGTTCATGTCGGTATCGCAGGCGGAGTCTTCGGTGTATTCGAGGTCGAGCAGCGGCGTACCGGCAACGATGCCGACCGAAATGGCCGCGACATGGCCCTTGATGGGCGACGCGGGGATCGTGCCAGCGGCCAGCAGCTTGTTGACGGCGTCCTGCGCGGCGACAAAGGCGCCGGTGATGGCCGCCGTGCGGGTGCCGCCATCGGCCTGCAGCACGTCGCAGTCGAGGTGGATGGTGCGCTCGCCCAGCGCAGCCAGGTCGAACACGGCGCGCATCGAGCGGCCGATGAGGCGCTGGATTTCCTGCGTACGGCCGCTCTGCTTGCCGCGGGCGGCTTCGCGGTCGCTGCGCGTGTGGGTGGCGCGCGGCAGCATGCCGTATTCGGCCGTGACCCAGCCTTCACCGCTGCCACGCTTGTGCGGCGGCACGCGCTCTTCGACCGAGGCGGTGCACAGCACGCGCGTCTGGCCGAATTCGATGAGCACCGAACCCTCGGCGTGGATGGTGAAACCGCGGGTGATGCGCACCGGGCGCAGCTGGTCGGCGGCACGGCCGCCGCTTCGTGTGAAAGCAGTCATTTTTTTGTGAGAGGTATGTGGAACAAAAAGCGCAGACGGCCCGCAAGCCGGAGCAGCCGGGCGATCAGGTCTTCTTGGCTGCCGAACGGCGAATGGCTTCGTTGATTTCGGCAATCGAGCGCTCGATGGCGTCTTCGTCGAGGTCGTCGAGCGCGTCGAGTTCGCCGTCAGCGGGCATGCCGGCCTGGATGGTGGAAGCAAAGACGCCGTCGTCGATGGTCTCGGTGGAAACGCCGCGGTCTTCGCCCGTCGAATCGGGCATTTCCCATTCGAGGGCGATGAGCGTGACGTTGTCGCTGTGCGCGCCGCCCTTGCGCAGTGCCATTTCGGCCAGGTCGGGCGCGGCGTCGGACACCGGCTTGTCGGAGGACAGCGTGTGCACGATGACGGCGTCGTCGAGCACGCCCCAGACGCCGTCGGAGCACAGCATGATGCGGTCGCCGCGCTGCAGCTGCAGCGGGGCCGAAATATCGAACAGCGGCGTGGTCGGCGAGCCCAGGCAGGTGAGCAGCAGGTTGCGGTTGACCGGCATGTCCGCGCCATGCGGACGCGGGCGCTCGGCATGCGAATGGTCGCGCGTGCGGGTCAGCAGGCGGCCGTCGCGCACCACGTAGAGGCGCGAGTCGCCGCAGTGCATCCAGGTGGCCGTGGTGCCCTGGAGCAGCGCCGCGACGACGGTGGTGCGCGGCGTGTCGAGCATGGCCTTGTGGCTCGCGTACCGCATGATCTGCTGGTGCGCCGCCATGGCCGATTCGGCCAGGAAGGCCTTGACGTCCTTGACGGTGGGGCGCGCTTCGCGCTGGTAGAGGGCCGCGATGGTCTGCAGCGCCAGCTGGGCCGCAATCTCGCCCTCGGGGTGGCCGCCCATGCCGTCGGCCAGCACGAAAAGGCCCGACTCCCGCGTGTAGCAGTAGCCCATGCGGTCTTCGTTCTTGAGACGGCCGCCCTTGCGGCTGACCTGGAATACCGAGAATTTCATGCCGGGCGCGTGGTAGGTGCCGCCGCCCTGGGCAGGGCCTTCTTGTCGAAGGAGCGGATGTTGTCGAATGAAAGCCGCACCTTTTCGCCGACGGTGAGCTTGGTGTAGCGGCGCTCGCCTTCGCGGCTGAGCTCCTTTTGCAGCGCAAAGACCGACTGCGGGCGCGAGAGCGGATCGAGCGACATGCACCATTCGACCACCTCGATGAGGTTGTCGGAGTACACGCCGCGCAGGCGCGACAGCGACAGGCTGAGCCGGTCTTTCTCGATGCGGCGCGGCGCGTCGTTGGGCGGATAGCCCTGCATGCAGGCGTAGATGCAGGCGCCGATGGCGTAGATGTCGGTCCAGGGACCCATCGACGAGTCGCGCCGGTACATCTCGGGCGCGGCAAAGCCGGGGGTGTACATCGGCCGGATGAAGATGCCCTCCTTGCTGAGCACCTCGCGCGCGGCGCCGAAGTCGATCAGCACCGCCCGGTCGTCGTCGGTGACGAAGATGTTGGCGGGCTTGATGTCCAGGTGCAGCATCTTGTACTGGTGCACGATGCGAAGGCCGCGCAGGATCTCGTCGAACAGCGACCGGATGGTCGATTCACGGAAGACCTTGGGCCTTTTCAGGTCGCGCGCCGTCACCACGAAGTCCTGCAGGGTGGCGCCCTCCAGGTAGTTCATGACCATGTAGACGGTTTCGTTCTCGCGAAAGAAGTTGAGAACGCTGACCACCGAGGCGTGCGAAATCTGCGCGAGCGAGCGCCCTTCCTCGAAAAAGCTCTTGAGGCCGAGCCGGTAGAGCGAGAGCTTTTCGGGCGCCACTTCGGGCGTCAGCTCGCCCGGCCCGCGCGTTGCGAGCGAAGATGGCAGGTATTCCTTGATGGCAACCTGCTGTCCGCTGGGGTCTATGGCGAGGTAGACAACGCCAAAACCGCCTGCGGAAAGCCGGCGAACGATGCGGTAACCGCCAATGACCGTATCGGGCAGCAGGGGCGAAGGCTTGACCTTTGACATAATCCGGGAGTTTCGCCCGAAGGCGATGGTGCGGCAAGCGAACGCCATGCCGACGCCTCGGTGCTTGCAAGCAAAACCATAGTGAGGCGCAATGCCAGTTTACAGCATGACCGGCTATGCCAGTGGCCAGAACGGCCCCGCCGGCAGCCACTCCGAAGCCGAGGCACGGCCTGCCGCCGCGGGCCGTCTCGGGGTCGAAATCCGCTCGGTCAACAGCCGCTTCCTCGACCTCACCTTCAAGTTGCCGGAGGAACTGCGCCAGCATGAAACCGCGCTGCGCGAGCTGCTCACGGGCAAGCTCAAGCGCGGCAAGGTGGAGGTGCGCGCCGCCATCGAGAACACCGCCCAGGCGGGCGTCGTCGAGCCCTCCGTCAAGCTGCTGCAGCGGCTCAACGGCGTGCAGGACGGCATCAAGGCCTGGCTGCCGGGCGCCCGCGAACTGAGCGTGGCCGACGTGCTGCGCCTGGCCGGCGGCGACAGTGCCGCCCGCGGCGACTGGGGCGGCGACCTGCTCGAGGTGGCCGGCAAGGCGCTGGATGCGCTGATGTCGGCCCGCCAGCGCGAAGGCGCGCGGCTCGCCAAGATGCTGGAGGCCCACCTCGCCCAGCTGCGCGCGCTGGTCGAACAGGCCGGTCCGCTGATTCCGCAGCTGGTCGAGCAGCAGCGCGCTCGTTTCCTGGAGCGCTGGCAGGAAGCCATGGGCCTGACCGGCGGCACCCTGCCCGAGGCCGCCCAGGACCGCGCGCTGACCGAGGCCACCGCCTTTGCCATCCGGATCGACGTGGCGGAAGAGCTCACGCGGCTGAATTCGCACCTCGATGAGATCGAGCGGCTGCTCAAGAAGGGCGGCGAAATCGGCAAGCGGCTGGACTTCCTGATCCAGGAGCTGCATCGCGAGGCCAATACACTGGGCTCCAAGTCGGCCGCGCTGGAGCTCACCCGCATCGGCGTGGACATGAAGGTGCTGATCGAGCAGATGCGCGAACAGGTACAGAACATCGAATGAGCGAGCGAATGGACTATCCAGGCAACATCTTTGTCGTGGCGGCACCCAGCGGTGCCGGCAAATCGAGCCTGGTCAAGGCGCTCATGGAGCTGGACACAGCCGTCCAGCCCTCGGTTTCCCACACCACCCGGCCACCGCGCGGGCAGGAAAAGCACGGCCGGGAGTATTTCTTTACCTCGCCCTCCGAATTCGACGCCATGATCGCGGCGGATGGGTTCGTGGAGTGGGCCCACGTGCACGGGCACCGCTACGGCACCTCCAAGAAAGCCATCGAGGAGCGCATCGCCCAGGGGGCCGACGTCATCCTGGAAATCGACTTCCAGGGCGCCATCCAGATCCGCAAGACCTTCGCCAACGCGGTCATGATCTTCATCCTGCCGCCCAGTTGGGAAGAACTGCGCTCCCGGCTGGAGCGGCGCGGCGAAGACAGCGCGGCCGTCATCGAGCTGCGCCTCAAGAATGCCGCCGAAGAGATGGCCCGGGCAGGGGAATTCGACTTCGTTATAATCAACGAGTTATTTGAGCGCGCGCTTTTCGATCTCAAGGCGATCGTCCACGCTCAGCGGCTTCGGTATTCTGCACAGCGCCGCGCACGTGCCGACACATTCGCCGCCCTGAACATCCCCTGATTTCCTGCTCACCGACCGAAAGACTCCATCATGGCCCGCATCACCGTCGAAGATTGCCTGCTTCAGATCCCCAACCGCTTCCAGCTGGTCCTGGCCGCCACCTACCGTGCGCGCATGCTGAGCCAGGGCCATGCACCCAAGATCGAGAGCAAGAACAAGCCCGCCGTCACGGCCCTGCGCGAAATCGCCGAAGGCAAGATCGGCCTTGAAATGCTCAAGAAGGTGCCGGGCTGATCGTTGTTTCTGACGCAGCCCTGCAACGAAAAGGCACCGCAAAGCGGTGCTTTTTTTACGTCTGGACGCGTCCATAGAGCGGTCACGCTAAAGTGGTAGCCATGAGCGCGGTTGCCAAACATCAGTCCCATGCCCCCACGGGGGGCACGCCCAAGCCGAGCCCGGCGGCGCTGAATGCGGCTGCCGCGAGCTTTGCCGCGCTGACCGCCAGGCTCGACTACCTGAGCCCCGAAGACACCGAGCTGGTCCGCCGCGCCTACCGCTTCGCCGACGAAGCCCACCTGGGCCAGCTGCGCAACAGCGGCGAGCCCTACATCACCCACCCCATTGCCGTGGCGGCGCAATGCGCCGAATGGAAGCTCGACGCACAGGCGCTGATGGCCGCCCTGCTGCACGATGCCATCGAAGACTGCGGGGTCACCAAGCCCGAACTGATCGAGCGCTTCGGCGCGCCGGTGGCCGAGCTGGTCGACGGGCTCACCAAGCTGGACAAGCTGCAGTTCAACACCCGCGAGGAAAACCAGGCCGAGTCGTTCCGCAAGATGCTGCTGGCCATGGCGCGCGACGTGCGCGTGATCCTGGTCAAGCTGGCCGACCGCACGCACAACATGCGCACGCTCGACGATGCGCCGCGCGAGAAATGGGCCCGGATCTCACGCGAAACGCTCGAAATCTACGCGCCCATCGCGCACCGGCTGGGCCTGAACCAAACGTACCGCGAACTGCAGGAACTGTCGTTCCGCCATCTGAAACCGTGGCGCTATGCCACCCTGTCCAAGGCCGTGGCCAAGGCGCGCGGGCGCCGCCGCGACCTGATCCAGAAGGTGCAGCGCGAGGTCGAGACCGCCTTTGCCAACGCCAACATGACGCTGCGCATCGCGGGACGCGAGAAAACGCTCTATTCGATCTACCGCAAGATGGAGGAAAAGCACCTGAGCTTCGCCCAGGTGACCGACATCTACGGCTTTCGCCTGATCGTGCCGAACGTGATCGCCTGCTACACGGGCCTGGGCATCCTGCACCAGATGTACAAGCCGCTGCCGGGCAAGTTCAAGGACCACATCGCGATCGCCAAGCTCAACGGCTACCAGTCGCTGCACACCACGCTGGTGGGCCCGGCCGGCGTGAACGTGGAGTTCCAGCTGCGCACCGAGGCCATGCACGTGGTGGCCGAATCCGGCGTGGCGGCGCACTGGCTCTACAAGGCAGCCGAGCCGAACGCGGCCAGCAACGACCGGCTCGGCACCAAGTGGCTGCAGTCGCTGCTCGACATCCAGGACGAAACCCGCGACGCCGCCGAGTTCTGGGACCACGTCAAGGTCGACCTGTTCCCCGACGCGGTCTACGTCTTCACGCCGAAGAGCCAGATCCTCGCGCTGCCGCGCGGCGCCACGGTGGTCGACTTTGCCTATGCCATCCACAGCAACATCGGCGACCACACCTCCGCGGCACGCATCAACGGCGACCAAGTGCCGCTACGCACGGAGCTCAAGAACGGGGACGTGGTCGAGGTCATCACCGCACCCGTGTCCACGCCCAATCCCGCATGGCTCGGCTTCGTGCGAACCGGCCGGGCGCGCTCCAAGATCCGCCACTACCTGAAAACCCTGGCCCATGCCGAATCCGAAGGCCTGGGCGAGAAGCTGCTGGCTCAGGCACTGCGCGCCGAAGGCCTCAGCAAGCTGCCGGCCGAGGACGCCGAGCACCAGGCGCTGTGGGAAAAGCTGCTGCGCTTCACCGGCAACCGAACGCGCGCCGAATTGCTGACCGACATCGGCCTGGGCAAGCGGATTGCCAGCATCGTGGCAAAGCGGCTGGTGGCCATGCTGTCCGAACTCGGCGAGCGGCCCGATGCGCTGCTGCTGAGCCGCGAGCGCTTCATCTCGCACGAGACCATTTCCCAGGGCGCCGTCACGCTGGATGGCAGCGAGAACTCGTCGGTCCGCTTTGCGCTGTGCTGCCGGCCGATTCCGGGCGACGAGATCGTCGGCTACCTCGGCCATGGCGAAGGGCTGGTCGTGCACACCGAGTCCTGCGGCGTGGGCCAGCGCCTGCGCCACAAGGACAGCGAGCGTTTCTTCGCGGTCGAGTGGGCGGACGAGCCGACCCGCACCTTCGAAACCGGCGTGGTCATCACGGTGCGCAACGACAAGGGCGTGCTGGCGCGCGTGGCCGCGACCCTGGCGGACGCCGAAGCCGACATCACGCACGTCGAAATGGCCGACGAGACGCCGCAGGATTCGACCGACCTGCGCTTCGTGATTGCGGTGCGCGACCGCACCCACCTGGACAGCGTGCTGCGCGCCGCGCGGCGCACGGCCTCGGTGCTGACCGCCGCAAGGACGGTTCCCGCGCCCTGACCGGCGGGCAGGAAAGCTAGCGCGCCGTGCCCGGTGCCGGATAGCTGACCGACAGCAGCTCGACCTCATGGGCGCCGCCCGGCGTCACGAGCTTCACCACGTCGCCTTCGCGCGACTTGAGCAGCGCGCGGGCGATCGGGGAAATCCAGCTGACCTGCGACTGGGCGCTGTCCGCCTCGTCGATGCCTAGGATCGTCACGCTGCGCTCGTCGCCCGTTTCGTCCATGTAGCGCACCGTTGCGCCAAAGAACACCTGGTCGCTGCCGTGATGCACCGAAGGATCGGTCACTTCGGCAATTTCGAGCCGCTTGGTGAGAAAACGGATGCGCCGGTCGATTTCCCGCAGCCGCTTCTTGCCGTAGAGATAGTCGCCATTTTCGGAGCGGTCGCCGTTCTTGGCGGCCCAGTGCACCGCCTCGACGACCTTCGGGCGCTCTTCGTCCATCAGCTGAAGCAGTTCGTCGCGCAGTCGGGCATAGCCGGCCGGCGTCATGTAGTTCTTGCTGCCGCTCGGGAGCGCGGGGGCGGCGCTTTCGCCGCCGTCGTCGTCACCGTCGCTCTCGGTTTCCTTGGTGAATGCTTTGCTCAACTTGGTAGAACCTCTGGTCTCAAGGAAGGGAATGGGCTTTTCACCGTATTTTCAACATTCGCGACAGGGTGCGCAGCGGCGCCGTCACGCGCCACGAATTTGAGGCCCGAAGTGCCGTGCATTGCGCTTCCAGGTGCGAGGTGCGCGATCTCGCGCGCTCCAGGTCCTGCGCGAGAACGGCCTGGCTGCGCTGGCATTCGGCGAGTTCATGTTGGCGCGCATCGCGTTCGGCGATTGCCTCGCTCAAATGCTGCTGGCAGGCCGTGCGGCCGGCAATGGCCTCGTCCAGTTCGCGCTGCTGCTCAGCGCGGCAAGCCATTGCCTCGTCGAGTTTCCGCTGGAGCACCGCGCGCTCGGACACGGCCTTGTCCAGCTCACGCTTGATCGCCACGCGGTCCAGGGTGGCCTGGGAAGGAAATTCGATGCTGGCCGGCGCCTGCGCGGTGTGGGCAGCAAGCTCCCTGCCCACGCGGACCTTCGACGGCACCGCCGTCTCCCGATGGGCCGACAGCGCCCGCTCCCTGTCGAGCTTCGCACCCAGGACCGGATGCAGCTTGTCGTAGAGATACGCCGGGTCCTCCACGAGACGCGGGAAGTCGAGCATCACCAGCGGCACGTCGTGCTTGACCAGCGTGTGCATCAACTCATGAAAGCCCAGCGCAAGAAGGCGTGCTTCGTCGATCGGATTGAGCGAATAGACGATGCCGCCCGGCGTGGTCCCCCACGACTCCCAGAGCCGGCAATCGTCCGGCAGGCCCTCCATAGCGTACCGTGCGCGCAACTCGTTGACCACGCGGCTGGTGGAGGCTTCCACGATGCTGCGCATCGGAAAGATCACCGCATCGAGCGCGATGGACGGGTCCGCGAGCAGGCGCGTGGCATAGGCATGCAGCCAGGGCGACTTGATGACGTAGGGCAGATCGGGGTTGTCGAAGGGCAGGTCCTCGAGGCCCGCGTTGGCGTCCTCGTTGTAGGTGCTCGCGGCCGGATGCCTTGCAAGATGCGTGTCCAGCCCGCAAGCCGCCAGGTACTGGACGAGGAAGGTCGTGCCGGCGCGCCCCGTGCCGGCAATCATCAGGTGGTTTTTTCTTGCGGGCGTCATTGATGCAGCGTCCGGGTTGGCGCCGTTCCCTCCAGCGAAGCCATGATCTGCTGCACCGCAGCCGAGACATCGCAGCTGGAAGTGTCGACTGTGAGCGCGGGGTTTGCCGGGGCTTCGAAGATGTCGGACACGCCGGTGAAGCGCGCGATCGCGCCCTGCCGCGCTCGCGCATACATCCCCTTGGGGTCGCGCCGCTCGCAGACTTCCAGGGGCGCGTGCACGAAGACCTCGTGGTACGAAGGCCCGACGATCGAGCGTGCGAGATCCCGGAGCGCCTGCAGCGGTGAAACAACGGCAACGATTGCCACCATGCCCTGCTCGTTCAACAGCCGCGCGATGTGGGCAATGCGGCGGATGTTCTCGTGGCGGTCTTCCGCGCTGAAGCCGAGCCCGCGGTTCAGTCCCTTGCGGACCTCGTCGCCATCCAGCCGCACGGCACCCACGCCCCTGGCGCGCAGCAAGGGCTGCAAGGCGGCGGCGATGGTGGACTTTCCCGCGCCGGACAGCCCCGTGAGCCAAATGACGGGCGGCGGCCGCAGTGTTGTTGTCGAAGCAGGACGATCGTCTGGTTTCTGCAACTGTTCTGGCATCGAAAAACAGGTCTGGCCGGGCGCGGCGCCTCGAGGCAGCGGCTCACCCGGCGTGAAGGAAGACGAAGGTTCTCAAGCGGCTCGTTTTCTTCCGGCTCCTCCGGTGAACAACAAGAATGCCTCAACAGCACCCGAAGGTCGAGGGCGATCCGGTGCAGGATCGATCGCATCGAATGGAGCCCCGGAGCGGGAACATTGCCCGTGATCTCGTTGAACGGAAAAATATTCCGCAGAGAGCCGCGCAAAAGAAAAAGGGTTAGGACACGTAATGTCCTAACCCTTCAAAGAGTGGTGCGGCTGGCAGGAATTGAACCCACGACCCCTTGGTTCGTAGCCAAGTACTCTATCCAACTGAGC
This sequence comes from Variovorax paradoxus NBRC 15149, assembly GCF_001591365.1. Lineage (GTDB taxonomy): Bacteria > Pseudomonadota > Gammaproteobacteria > Burkholderiales > Burkholderiaceae_C > Variovorax > Variovorax paradoxus. The sequence goes on along the minus strand of NZ_BCUT01000005.1, from coordinate 275,364 downwards.
TACAGCCGCACAGCTATCGATTATAGCATCCATTTTTGGCCCCTGGCGGACCAAGCTCAGAAATGAATGCAATTGGTAGGCCGTGATGGGCTTGAACCATCGACCAACGGATTATGAGTCCGCTGCTCTAACCAACTGAGCTAACGGCCCACGAGAGGCCACGATTCTATTCGCGGCGTCGCTCACTTGCGGTGGCTCAGCGCATTGCTGACCAGCCGCGAGGTGATGTCCACGATCTGGATCATGCGCTCGTACGGCATGCGGGTCGGGCCGATCACGCCCAGCGTGCCCACCACCTGCCCGTCGACTTCATAGTTGGCGCTGACGATGGAAAGCTCCTCGATCGGCACCACCTGGCTTTCGCCGCCGATGAAGATGCGCACGCCCTCTGCCTTGCTCGACACGTCGAGCAGCCGCATCAGCTGCGCCTTCTGCTCGAAGAGCTCGAAGGCACGGCGCAGCTGCCCCATGTCGCTCGAAAAATCGGTGACGGAAAGCAGGTTGCGCTCGCCGGAGATCACCACGTCGTCTTCCTGCGCCTCGGTGAGCACCTCGGAACTGACCTTGACCGCCGCCTGCATCAGCGCGGCAATTTCGCCGCGCAGTTTTTCGACCTCGGACTGCAGGCGGTCGCGCACCTGCTCGATGGTCAGGCCCGCGTAGTGGGCATTGATGTAGTTCGATGCTTCCACCAGCTGCGACTGCGTGTAATCGGCTTCCGGAAAGATCACGCGGTTCTGCACGTCGCCGTCGGGCGAGACGATGATCACCAGCAGCCGCCGGTCCGAGAGCCGCAGGAACTCGATCTGCTTGAAGACCGAGGCGCGCCGCGGCGTCATGACCACGCCGACGAACTGCGACAGGTTGGACAGCAGGTTGGCCGCGTTGGCAATCACCTTCTGCGGCTGGTCAGGGGGCAGGTGGCTCGGCGCGTTCATGTGCTCGCGCTGGGCGGTGAGCATGGTGTCGACGAACAGCCGGTAGCCGCGCGCGGTGGGAATGCGTCCGGCCGAGGTGTGCGGGCTGGTGATCAGCCCCAAACCCTCGAGGTCTGACATGACGTTTCGGATGGTCGCGGGAGACAGGTCAAGGCCCGGGGCGCGCGACAAAGTCCGCGACCCGACCGGTTGGCCTTCGGCGATATAACGCTCGACCAGCGTCTTGAGGAGCAACTTGGCACGGTCGTCCAGCATTGCAAGATTTTAGTGTTGTAATTTGTAGATGACTTCCCGCTTTCGTCACGTCGCGCTGATCGGCAAATACCAGGCTTCAGGCGCCCGGGCGCAGGCCGATGCCCGCGACGGCGTGATGGAAGATATCGGCGCCTTCCTGGAATCGCAAGGGTGCGAGGTCTTTGTCGAAAAATCGGCGGCCGAGGAGGCCGATGCGGACGCCAGCGTCGGCGGCCGCTACCAGCCACTGAGCGTCGAGGAAATCGGCCAGCGCTGCGATCTGGGCCTGGTGGTGGGAGGCGACGGAACCATGCTGGGCATCGGCCGGCAGCTCGCCTGCTACGGCATTCCGCTGATCGGCATCAACCGCGGCCGGCTCGGTTTCATCACCGACATTCCGCTGGACAACTACCAGGCCACGCTGATTCCCATGCTGGCCGGCGAATACGAGGAAGACCACCGCAGCCTCATGCATGCGCAGGTCATGCGCGACGGCGCCTCGGTCTTCGACGCGCTGGCAATGAACGACGTGGTGGTCAACCGCGGCGCCACCTCGGGCATGGTCGAGCTGCGCGTTTCGGTGGGCCGGCATTTCGTGGCCAACCAGCGCGCCGACGGCCTGATCATCGCTTCGCCCACGGGTTCGACGGCCTATGCGCTCTCGGCCGGCGGGCCGCTGCTGCATCCGGCGGTGCCGGGCTGGGTGCTGGTGCCCATTGCGCCGCACACGCTGTCGAACCGCCCCGTGCTGCTGCCCGACGCCGACGAGATCGTGATCGAACTGGTGGCGGGGCGCGACGCCAGCGCCAATTTCGACATGCAGTCGCTGGCCTCGCTCGCGATCGGCGATCGCGTGGTGGTGCGCCGCTCCGACTTCCGCGTGCGCTTCCTGCACCCGCGCGGCTGGAGCTATTTCGACACGCTGCGCAAGAAACTTCACTGGAACGAAGGGGGCTCCTGAAATGGCGCTGCGACGCATCGCATTGCGCGACTTCGTGATCGTGCGATCACTCGAACTCGACCTGTCGGCAGGCTTCACGGTATTGACCGGCGAGACCGGCGCGGGCAAATCGATACTGATCGATGCGCTGCAGCTGGCGCTCGGCAACCGGGCCGACGCGGGCGCGGTGCGCGAAGGCGCCGAACGGCTCGACGTCAGCGCCGAATTCGATGCCGACCCGGCACTCGCGGCCTGGCTCGACGAGGGCGGCTTCGAAAACGGCGACGCCCTGCTGCTGCGCCGCACCGTCGACCTGCAGGGCCGCAGCCGCGGCTGGATCAACGGCAGCCCGGCCACCGCCACCCAGCTGCGCGAACTCGGCGACCGCCTGCTCGACATCCACGGCCAGCACGCATGGCAGAGCCTGACGCGCCCCGAGGCCGTGCGCGGCCTGCTCGACGCCTATGCCGGCGTGCGCACCGATGCGCTGGACGCAGCCTGGCAGAGCTGGCGCCAGGCGCTTTCCGCGCTCGACCACGCGCGCTCGGCACAAGATTCGCTGCTGCGCGAACGCGAGCGGCTGCAATGGCAGATCGCCGAGGTCATGAAGCTGGCGCCGGCCGAAGGCGAGTGGGAAGAGCTTTCCACCCAGCACGCGCGAGTCTCCAATGCGCAGGCACTCATCGATGCGGCGCAGGGCGCGAGCCAGGCGCTCGAAGACGACGACAGCGGCGCGCTCGCCGCGCTGTCGCGCGCCGTCGCGCTGCTGCAGAACTGCGAGCACATCGAGCCTGAATTCCGCGCCCTCGGCGAAGTGCTGGCCTCCAGCGTCGCCCAGGCTTCCGATGCCGCCCACACGCTGCACAGCTACCTGCGCGACGCCGAGGCCGATCCGAAGCAACTGGCCGAACTCGACGAGCGCATGGGGCTGTGGATGTCGCTCGCGCGCCGCTACAAGCGCACGCCGGACGACCTGCCGGCGCTCCTGGCCAGCTGGCAGGCCGAGCTGCAGGCGCTCGATGCGCAGAGCGATCTCGCAGGCCTGGAGCGCGCCGAGCAAGGCGCGCAGCAGGCCTACCTGAAGGAAGCCAAGGCGCTCGCCAAGGCCCGCAAGCTGGCCGCCCCGCGGCTGGCGGAGGCGGTCACGCAGGCGATGCAGGGGCTCGGCATGCAGGGCGGGCGCTTCGAGGTCGAGCTGCTGCCGCTGGCGCAGCCGGGCCGCGCGGGTCTCGAAGACGTGGCCTTTCTCGTGAGCGGCCATCCCGGAAGCACGCCGCGCCCCATCGGCAAGGTGGCTTCGGGCGGCGAGCTCTCGCGCATCGCACTGGCCATTGCGGTCACCACCAGCCAGCTCGGCGCCGCGCAGACGCTGATCTTCGACGAGGTCGATGCCGGCGTCGGCGGGGCCGTGGCCGAGACCGTGGGCCGGCTCATGAAGCAGCTCGGGCGCGATCGCCAGGTGCTGGCGGTCACCCACCTGCCGCAGGTTGCCGCCTGCGCCGACCACCACCTGGTGGTGGCCAAGCGCCAGACGGCGGCAGCCGGCCAGGACGGCCCGCGCACCGAAAGCGGCGTCTCGCGGCTCGACGACGACACCCGCGCCCGCGAAATCGCGCGCATGCTCGGCGGCGAGAAGCTTTCGCAGACCTCGCTGGCGCATGCCCGCGAAATGCTGGGCCACAAGACTTCGGCGGCGCTGTGATGGACCTCGACCTGGTGCTCATCACCGGCATGTCGGGTTCGGGCAAGTCGGTGGCGCTGCATGCGCTGGAAGACGCCGGCTACTACTGCGTCGACAACCTGCCGCCCGAACTGCTGACGGCCTTCATCGCGCTGCAGCACGAGCAGCAGGCCACGCGCGTGGCCATTGCGATGGACGTGCGCAGCGGCGTGTCGCTGCCAATCGTTCCGCAGCAGCTCGAAGCCCTGCGGCAGGACGGCGTTTCGCTGCGCTCGCTTTTCCTCGACGCGACCACCGACGCGCTGCTGCGGCGCTATTCGGAAACCCGCCGGCGCCATCCGCTGTCGCGCCAGGAGGGCCGCAACGACGTGCCCGAACAGGAGCGCGTGCTGGTGCAGGCCATCGAGCTCGAGCGCGAGCTGCTGGCCGACCTGCGCGACGGCGCCGACGTGATCGACACCAGCCTCATCCGGCCGGCCCAGCTGCAGAGCTACATCAAGGCGCTGATCTCGGCGCCCCAGAGCAGCGCATTGACGCTGGTGTTCGAATCCTTCGCCTTCAAGCGCGGCGTGCCGCTGGATGCCGACTACGTGTTCGATGTGCGCATGCTGCCCAATCCGCACTACGTGCCCGCGCTGCGGCCGCTCACGGGCCGCGATGCGCCGGTGGTCGAATGGCTGCGCGAGCACGACGACGTTGCGCGCATGTACGACGACATCGAGCAGTTCCTCTCGCGCTGGCTCGACGCGCTGGCGCGGGACCATCGCAGCTACGTGACCGTGGCCATCGGCTGCACGGGCGGCCAGCACCGCTCGGTGTTCCTGGTCGAGCAGCTCGCGCGCGCGTTCGGAACGCGCTGGGTCGCGCTCAAGCGGCACCGCGAGCTCGACGCAGGCTGAGTTCGCTCCGTCCGGCTAGCCCGCGCTGCTGCTCTCGAGCAGCTTGCGCATCGGCGCCGGCAATCCCAGCCGGCCCCACTCCTGCGCATCCACCCAGCGCGCCGCATCGCCTTTCGGCTGGCTGCCCTGGAGCAGCACCGGGTGCAGGTGCAGGTCCTTGTGGGTCAGCACATGCACGAAAGGCGGCAGGTCCTGTGCGCCGGCCAGCGCCGCCGGCGGCAGCGCGGCCAGCAACTCTTCTCGGCTATCGAACACGGGCAGGCAGTAGAGCCCGGCCCAGATGCCCTTGGCCGGCCGCTTCTCGAGCCAGACGCGGCCTTGCGCATCGCGCGCGAGCAGCGCCCAGAGCGACTGGGCGCTGCGCTTGAGCTTGCGCGTCTTGACCGGATAGCGCTCCGGCTGGCCTTCGCGCAGCCCCACGCATGCCTTGTTCAGCGGACAGATCATGCAGCTCGGCTTGCGCGGCAGGCAGACCGTGGCGCCCAGGTCCATCACGCCTTGCGTGTAGCTCGCGATGGCCTCCTTCTGCTCGGCCGGCGGCAGCAGCTGCGTGGCCCGGTCCCACAGTGCGCGTTCCTGCGCCGACGAGGACATGTCGCCGCCAAAGCCGAGCACGCGCGTCAGCACGCGCTTGACGTTGCCGTCGAGAATCGCGACCCGCTCTCCGAAGCAGAAGGCCGCGATCGCCGCGGAGGTGGAGCGGCCGATGCCAGGCAGGGTCTCGAGCTCGGCAGCCGTGCGCGGAAACTCGCCGCCGAAGCGCGCCACCACCTCCTGCGCGCAGCGGTGCATGTTGCGGGCGCGGCTGTAGTAGCCCAGGCCGCTCCAGAGCCCGAAGACCTCGTCCTCGGTGCCGTCGGCCAGCGCCCGCACGGTCGGAAAGCGTTCGAGAAAGCGCGCGAAGTACCCGAGCACGGTCGAGACCTGCGTCTGCTGGAGCATGACCTCCGACAGCCACACGCGGTAGGGATCCCGCGTGTTCTGCCACGGCAGCGCGCTGCGCCCGTGGCTGCGCTGCCAGGCCACGACGCGCTCGGCAAAATCGGCCGGCGCCTGCGGCTCCACGGCCGCAGCCGGCACCGGACGATCAGGCCGCCGCACGCAGCTCGCCGACGGCGGCAGCGGCTGCTGCCGGCCTTCCCTGTTGCGCGATGGCCGAGGTGAATTCATGGAGCCGAAGCTGCAGCTCGGCCAGGCTGCTCTCTTGCTGGGCCAGCTCGAGCAGGCGTTCGTCGAGGTTGCCTGCCGCATTCTGGATGCGCTCGATCGCTTCGATGCGCTTGCTGAAATTGCGGCGGCGCTCCTTCAGCTGCGCATCGATCTGGGCGCTGGCGCCCTTGCTCCAGCGCTCGACCTCGGTCATGGCCGCTTCGTTGACCAGCCGCAGGCGGCTTGCGAGCGCGCGCACCAGCTTGTCGCAGAAGTCCGCCTGTGCGAGCTTCAGCAGGTTGCCCACGCCCAGGTAGTGGATGTGGCTGCGCTCGATCTGGCTGAGCTCCTGCTCGAAGCTCGTCAGGTCGGGCTCGGCGGGCGCCTGCAAGGTGAAGCCCTGCTCCGCGTTGAGCTGGCGGAAGGTGGCGTGCAGCATCGACTGGATCTCGGCCGTCGTGGCCTGCACTTCGCGCAGGTTGTTGCGCAGCGAGTCGAAGGTTTCGCCGTACACCTTGCGCACGTTGAACTTGACGCCCGGGCGCTTGAGCGCGGCCGAAAGCCGCACCATGTCTTCCTTGAGCGCGGTGCGGCCGAGCACGGCATACACCTCGCGCAGCAGCTTGCCCTGCACCGAACGCAGCGCGAGGATGCGCGTGTTGCTGCCCTCGAACTCGGTCTGTTCCTGGTCGATGCGCGCGCGCATGTGCCGAATGACCGACACGTTCTTGCCGCGCAATCCCTGCAGCTCGAGCGCCTGCTCCGACAGGTCGCGCTGGCGCACTTTCAGGATGCGCTCGGCCTCGGTGCGCAACGCGACCATGCCGGCGTCCACCGCGAGCCGCAGCATGGTTTCGCGCTTGCCGAGCACGCCTTCGGCGAGCAGTGCCTCGAAAGCCGGCAGCCGGCTGGCGTCGAGCAGCCGCGCATCGCGCTGGATCTTTGCCTGCAGGCCCTTCTGCGCCGACACCGGCAGCACCTGCACCAGCGGCACCTCGAGGAACTTGGCCGCAACCTCGCGCTGGCGTTCGATCTGGAGCTCGATCTGCGCGGGCGTGCTCAGCGAGTCCCACATGGTGTCGATCTTGTTGAGCACCACGAAGCGCGTGTCGCTGCCTTCGCTTTCGGTGACCAGGTGCTCGCGCCAGATCGACAGATCTGAACGCGTCACGCCCGTTTCTGCGCCCAGGATGAAGACCACGGCATGCGCCTGCGGGATCAGGCTCACCGTGAGCTCGGGCTCGGCGCCGATGGCGTTCAGGCCCGGGGTATCGAGGATCACCAGCCCCTGCTCCAGCAGCGGATGCGGCATGTTCAGGATGGCATGGCGCCAGCGCGGAATCTCGACCCGGCCTTCGGCGTCCTGCACGGGGTTGTCGTCGGGCGTCTCCTCGTTCCAGAAGCCCAGCGCGTGCGCCTCGTCCTTGCTGACCCAGCGCACTTCGGCCACCTTGCTCATGGCCTGCGCCAGCTGGTCGGCATCGGCCACGTCGATCGCAATTTCGGTCCAGCGCCCGGCCTTTTCGCGCCAGTGCGTGAGCGAATGGGGTTCCAGGCGGGTCTCGATCGGCAGCAGCCGCAGCTTGGGCGACAGCGCGGCGTCGTAGCCCAGCTCGGTCGGGCACATCGTGGTGCGCCCGGCGCTGGCCGGCATGATGCGGCGACCGTAGGCGGCAAAGAAGATTGCGTTGATGAGCTCCGACTTGCCGCGCGAGAACTCCGCCACGAAGGCCACCATGACCTTGCTGGTGCGGATCTGCAGCTCGAGGCCGCGCAGGCGCTCGGCCACTGCCTGATCGAGCAGCTCGTTCTCGGTCAGCCAGCGGGACAGCCACTGCAGGCGGTGCGCGAAATTGCTCCGCCAGGCACCGTGCTGATCGAGTTGTTGATTGAAAGAGCGACTCAAGGGGAATATGTAAGAAAGAACTTACAAATATAGCATTGCAAACTGGGAAGCAGGCGATTGCAGGATATGCCAACCCGGCGGCTAAGACACTATTTTTGACAATTGGGGCAATAGTAAGTGGAACGCTGCCCTTGGCGCAGCAGCCGGATCGGCGTTGCGCAGACCCGACAGGGCTCGCCGGCCCGTCCGTAGACCGTGGCTTCGAGCTGGAAATAGCCGTTCTGCCCATCCACGTTGGAAAAGTCGCGCAGCGTGCTGCCGCCCTTCTCGACCGCCCGGGCCAGGATTTCGCGCACGGCCGCATGGAGCCGGGCTGCCCTCGGCCGGCTGATGCGCGCAGCCGAAAGCGTGGGCCGGATGCCGGCCAGGAACAAGGCCTCCGACGCATAGATGTTTCCAACGCCGACCACCACGTCGCCCGCGAGCAGCACCTGCTTCACCGCGGCCTTGCGCTTGCGAAGGCCGGCGTGGAACGCGTCCAGGTCGAAGCCGTCGCCCAGCGGCTCCATGCCGAGGCCGCCGAGCAGCTTGATGGCCCAGGGCGCGGCTTCGTCCTCCACGTAGACCACGGCGCCGAAGCGGCGCGGATCGTTCAGCCGCAGCGTGCCGAGTTCGGTCACCAGATCGAAGTGGTCGTGAACGCCCGGCGCGGGCAGCGCCGCATCGAAGCGCAGGCTGCCCGACATGCCCAGGTGCAGCAGCAGCAGGCCGCGGTCCAGGTCGATCAGCAGGTACTTTCCGCGCCGGCGTACCTGCAGCACGCGGCGACCGACCAGCGCCTCGGGCATCACCATGAGTGCCCAGCGCAAGGGTTTGCCGATGCGAACCGCATCGATGCGTGCACCGGCAATGCGTTCGGCAAAACCGCGCCGCGTCACTTCGACTTCGGGAAGCTCTGGCATGAAATAAAAACTCCGGGCTGCGACGAAGCCCCACGCGGTGCTCGCTCAAAAGCTTGGATTATTATGGTTCGATGATTCCATCGCTCCGCCGACACCGCCTTGCGGCGGCCGCGTCTTTCGTCGTGTTGCTGGCTTGCGCCGCGCATGCGCAAAGCTCCGATCCCGCCGCGCCCAGGAGCCCGGCACCCATCATCGAACGGCCGGCACCCTCCCGCCCCGGCACCAAGCCGGCGCCGGCCGCTGCCGCAGCCGCCGCGAAGCCGGCCGGCGACCCCGAGGCCCAGCGCTCCGCGCTGACGGCCGAGCTGTTCTACGAAATCCTGATGGGCGAGATGACCGCGCGCTCCGGCGATCCCGGATCGGGTTATGCGCTGGTGCTCGATGCAGCCCGGCGGCTGCGCGACGGCAAGCTGTTCCAGCGCGCGGTCGAGATCGCGCTGCAGTCGCGCTCCGGCGACGCGGCGCTCGCGGCCTCGCGCGCATGGCAGGAAACGCTGCCCAACTCGCGTGATGCACGGCGCATCGAGCTGCAGATACTGATCGCGCTCAACCGCATCGGCGAAACGGTGGAGCCGCTGCGGGTCGAGATCGCGGCCACGCCGCAGATCGAGAAGCCGCTGCTGATGGCGGTGATCGCGCGCAACTACTCGCGCGCCTCAGACAAGAAGCAGGCCGCCTCGGTGGTCGAGCAGGCGCTGGCCGACGAACTCAAGAGCCCGGCCACCGGCGCGCTGGCCTGGGCCACCATCGGCCGCATGCGCCTGAATGCCGGCGACACCTCGGGCGCACTGGACGCCGCGTTCAAGGGCCAGCAGATGGACCCCGCCTCCGATGCTCCGGCCGCACTTGCGCTCGAGATGATCGACCCCGGCCAGCCGCTCGCGGAGCCGATCGTCACGCGCTACCTGGCCAACAACCCGAAGGCGCCGCCCGACCTGCGCATCGCCTACGCGCGCGTGCTGGTCGAGAACCGCCGCTATGCGGATTCCACCGCGCAGCTGCAGGCGCTCACCGCGGCGCGCCCCGAACTGGCCGAGCCCTGGCTGCTGCTTGGCAGCCTGCAGGCGCAGGCCCGGCAGGACGCGGCAGCCGAAACCTCGCTCAAGCGCTACATCGACTTGGCGGCCAACCAGAAGGACCCGGACGACCGCCAGCGCGGCACCACCCAGGCCTACCTCGTGCTCTCGCAGCTGGCGGAGCGCCGCAAGGACTTCACGGCCGCGGAGCGCTGGCTCGCACGCGTCGACGGCACCGACGAGCTCGTGGTCGCGCAGACGCGCCGCGCGGGCCTGCTGGCGCGCCAGGGCAAGCTGCCGCAGGCGCGCGAACTCGTGCGCGGCCTGCCCGAGCGTGCGCCCGAGGACAAGAAGCAGAAATTCCTCGCCGAAGTGCAGCTGCTGCGCGATGCCAAGCAGTACCAGGCGGCCTACGACATGCTGGCGCAGGCCTCCGCCGCCGCCCCGAACGACAGCGACCTGGTCTACGACCAGGCCATGGTGGCCGAAAAGCTCAACCGCCTCGACGAGATGGAGCGGCTGCTGCGCAGGCTGATCGAGCTCAAGCCCGAGAACCAGAACGCCTACAACGCGCTCGGCTACTCCTTTGCCGATCGCAAGATCCGCCTCGACGAGGCCCGCACGCTGATCCAGAAGGCCGTGCAGCTGGCGCCGGAAGACCCCTTCATCGCGGACAGCCTGGGCTGGGTGGAATTCCGGCTGGGCAACACGACCGAGGCCATCCGCATCCTCGAGACGGCCTACAAGACCCGGCCCGATCCGGAGATCGGCGCGCATTTCGGCGAGGTGCTCTGGGCCACCGGCCAGAAGGACCGCGCGGTCACGATCTGGAAGGAAGCCCTGCTGAGCGACGCCGAGAACGAGACCCTGCAGGAAACGCTCAAGCGCCTGCGGGTCAAGCCGTGAGCGTGCCCGCCCCGCGGCTGGCCGATGGCGGCCGCCGCGCCCTGCTGCTCGCGGGCGCGGCCGCACTGCTCTCGATGGCCGGCTGCGCCCAGCTGGCGGGCGGCCCCTCCGCCCCCAGGAGCACGGACAGCTGGAGCGGCCGCATGTCGCTGCGCATCGACAGCCAGCCGGTGCAGACCTTCTCGGCATTGTTCGAATTGCGCGGTTCTCCCGAAGCGGGCGAGCTCTCGCTCACGAGCCCGATCGGCAGCACCCTGGCCCAGCTGCACTGGTCGCCCGGCCAGGCCCTGCTCAAGAACGGCAGCGAGGTGCGGCGCTTCGAATCTGTCGACGCACTGATCGAGGCCGCCACCGGCGCGGCCATACCGGTCGGCGCGCTGTTCGGCTGGCTCGCGGGCCGCAACGAGCCCGTACCCGGCTGGCGGCCCGACCTCGCGCAGGTCGCGAACGGCCGACTGCAGGCCACCCGCGAGTCTCCCGGCCCCACGGCGGACCTGCGCATCGTGTTCGAGCGGTCATGAAGGCGATCTACGACCTTCCCGCACCGGCCAAGCTCAACCTCTTCCTGCACATCACCGGCCGGCGCGACGACGGCTACCACCTGCTGCAGTCGGTCTTCATGCTGATCGACTGGTGCGACACGCTGCACGTCGAGCTGCGCAGCGACGGCCAGCTCAGCCGCGAAGACCTCACGACCGAACTGCCGCCCGACGACCTCGTGCTGCGCGCGGCACGGGCGCTGCAGGCACATGCGGCGCCCGGCCAGGGCGCCCACATCGGCATCGCCAAGCAAGTGCCGGCGCAGGCCGGCATGGGCGGCGGCTCCTCGGACGCCGCCACCTGCCTCCTGGCGCTGAACCGCCTGTGGGGGCTGGACCTGCCGCTCTCGCGCCTGGCCGAGATCGGCGTGAAACTCGGCGCCGACGTGCCGTTCTTCCTGGGCGGGCGCAATGCCTGGGTCGAGGGAATCGGCGAGAAAATCAGGCCCGTGGCCATCCCTTCCGCGCGGTTCGTGGTGGCCAAGCCACCCCAGGGACTCGATACCCGTTTAATTTTTTCTGCGCCCGACCTTCAACGCGCCACTCCTGTTGCTACAATCTCGGGCTTTGCTGCAGATAGCGAACAGCTTGAAGCCCCAAACCCCGAAAGCAGCGCTTTCAAGGTTTTCGACTTCGGCCACAACGACCTGCAGCCGGTTGCCCAGCGGCTTTGCCCCGCGGTCACCGACGCCATCGAATGGCTCGGCGCCCAAGGATTGAAAGCCCGGATGACCGGCTCCGGAAGTTCGGTTTTCGCGAAAATGCCGCAAGGGCCGCAGGAAGCGGAACTGGCAAAAGCCCCACCGGGCTGGCAGGTTCGCCAATGCAGCAACCTGGCCGTTCATCCACTTTGGGGATGGGCGACCTGAAGATAATCGGACCGTCATGGGTCCGATGCGACATATCGGTTTGTGGCGAAAGCCATCGACCCGTGTAGGGGAGTCGCCAAGCTGGTTAAGGCACTGGATTTTGATTCCAGCATGCAAAGGTTCGAATCCTTTCTCCCCTGCCAAATTTTCAAACTGCGGCCCACCGGCCGCAGTGCTTCTTTTGCAGCATGCCCGCTGCAATAATCGACAGCCCTCGGGCTGCCACGACTCGAACTCTTTGGCGGCTTCCTAAAAGCCAATTCGCACTGCCGGGACGCGCTCATGCAGGCTAATCACCCTGATTTCATGGTTTTCACCGGCAATGCCAATCCTGGCCTTGCCGCAGAAATCGCGCAGAACCTCGGGACCTCGCTGGGTGCCGCGCGCGTTGGACGCTTCTCCGACGGCGAAGTCACCGTCGAGATCAACCAGAACGTCCGGGCGCGCGATGTGTTCGTGGTGCAGTCGACCTGCGCACCGACCAACGAAAACCTGATGGAACTGCTGATCATGGTCGACGCGCTCAAGCGCGCCTCGGCCGAGCGGATCAGCGCGGTGATTCCCTACTACGGCTATGCCCGCCAGGACCGCCGCCCGCGTTCGAGCCGCGTGCCGATCTCGGCCAAGGTGGTGGCCAACCTGCTCGAAACCGTGGGCGTCGAGCGCGTGCTCACGATGGACCTGCACGCCGACCAGATCCAGGGCTTCTTCGACATTCCGGTCGACAACATCTATGCGTCGCCGGTGCTGCTGGGCGACCTGCGCCAGAAGAACTACGAAGACCTGATCGTGGTCTCGCCCGACGTCGGCGGCGTGGTGCGCGCCCGCGCACTGGCCAAGCAGCTGAACTGCGACCTCGCCATCATCGACAAGCGCCGCCCCAAGGCCAACGTGAGCGAGGTCATGAACGTGATCGGCGAAATCGACGGCCGCAACTGCGTGATCATGGACGACATGATCGACACCGCCGGCACGCTGGTGAAGGCGGCCGAAGTGCTCAAGGAGCGCGGTGCGAAAAGCGTCTACGCCTATTGCACGCACCCGATCTTCTCGGGCCCGGCCATCGAGCGCATCACCCACTCCGCGCTCGACGAAGTGGTCGTGACCAACACCATTCCCCTTTCCGACGGCGCCCTGGCGTGCGGAAAGGTCCGCCAGCTCTCCGTGGCACCGCTGATCGCCGAAACGATCCAGCGCATTGCCAAGGGCGAGTCGGTGATGAGTTTGTTCTCGGACCAGGACAACCTGTTCTGATCTGGGCAAAAAGCGGGCGCCACCTTCCCTTTCTGGAATGGCGCCCTTGTTGAACCGGAGTCGCACTGGTCGCGGTGGACTCTCACAGGAGTTGTTATGAAATTCGTCGCTTTTGAGCGCGCCAAGCAGGGCACGGGTGCGAGCCGCCGTCTCCGCATCTCGGGCAAGACGCCCGGTATCGTCTACGGTGGTGAAGGCAAGCCCCAGCTGATCGAGCTCGATCACAATGCGCTGTGGCACGCCCTCAAGAAGGAAGCCTTCCACTCGTCGATCCTCGAAATGGAACTCGGCGGCGCCACCAGCAAGGTGCTGCTGCGCGACGTGCAGTACCACCCGTTCCGCCAGCTGGTGCAGCACATCGACTTCCAGCGCGTGGACGCCAAGACCCGCATGCACATGAAGGTGCCGCTTCACTACAAGGGTGAAGAAGAGTCCGACGCCGTCAAGCTCGACCACAACCTCGTGACGCACGTCATGACCGAACTCGAAGTCAGCTGCCTGCCGGCCGACCTCCCCGAGTTCATCGAAGTGGACCTCTCGGGCCTCAAGAAGAACGCCACGCTGCACGTCAACGACATCAAGCTGCCCAAGGGCGTGAAGTTCGTGAGCCACGGCAAGCTGAACCCGGTCATCGTGTCGGCCGTGCCGCCGCTGGTCTCCGAAGAGCCGGCACCCGCCGCCGAAGGCGCAGCACCTGCCGAAGGCGCAGCAGCAGCAGCAGCCGGTGGCAAGCCTGCCGCCAAGACGGCAAAGCCCGCCGCGAAGAAGTAATTTCCCTCGCTTCCCTGCAGAAGGCCCGCCGCGTGCGGGCCTTCTGCTTTTTGGGCGGCGAGATAATTCCCTCATGATCAAGCTGTTTGTCGGCCTCGGGAATCCGGGGCCTGAATACGAAGCTACCCGGCACAACGCCGGCTTCTGGTGGATCGACGCCCTGGCGCGCGACTGGAAGCTCAACCTCGTGCCCGAGCGCAGCTACCACGGCCTTGCGGCACGCACGAACATCGGCGGGCAGAGCGTCTGGCTGCTGGAGCCGCAGACCTTCATGAACCTGTCGGGCAAGTCGGTGGGCGCGCTCGCGCGCTTCTTCAAGATCGCGCCCGAGGAAATCCTCGTGGTGCACGACGAGCTCGACGTGGTGCCCGGCCAGGCCAAGCTCAAGTTCGGCGGCAGCCACGCGGGCCACAACGGCCTGCGCGACATCCATGCGCAACTGGGCACCGGCGACTACTGGCGCCTGCGCCTGGGCATCGGACACCCCGGCGTGAAGTCGGAGGTCATCAACTGGGTGCTCAAGAAGCCACTCAAGGAGCAGCGCGAAGCCATCGAGGACGCCATCGTGCGCACGCTGCACGCGGCGCCCGCGCTGGTGGCGGGCGAAATGGAAAAGGCCACCTTGATCATCCACACGAGCAAACCGCCCCGGCCCAAACCGCCGCGGCGGGAGCCCGGCGACGGAGGCACGCCCGCCACCGCCTAGTCAGCCGGCCAAGAGAGCGCGGGAGAGAAGAGAAAAGGGAGAGAAAAAGAAATGAAAAATAGAACCAGGACCAGGAAAGCAGCGGCTGCCGCCTTGCTTCTGGCGGCCTGCGGCACTTTCTGGATGCCCGCTGCGGCACAGGGAAAGTCCGCGACCTACCGCTGCGGCAACACCTACACCGACCGCCCCTGCGAAGGCGGCAAGCAGCTCGCGCTGGACGACGCGCGCACCGAGGCGGACCGCCGCGCCGCAGAGGCCGCCACGCGCCGCGCCGAGCAGCGCGCCGACCAGCTCGAACGCATCCGCCTGTCGCAGGAAAAGGAGGCCTACGAGCGCAGCCGCCGCTCGGCGCACGACGCCCGGCAGGCCGCCATGGCCGAACGCCGGCTCGCGGCTTCCGAACAGCTCGCGCGGGCACGCGCCCAAAAACTCGGCGCCGAACCCCGCAAGTCGAGCCCGCGCTTCAGCGGTGCGGCCGACGACGGGCCCGCCGCCGCGCAAGGCGGAAGCCGCAGGAAAAAGCGCAACGGTTCAAGCGCCGGCTGAGGGCGCGGGCGGCTCGGCAGCCGCGGCCTTTGCCTTGGCCGCGGCGAGCCGCTCGAACTTCTGCCAGAGCGTCTCGCGGCTTTCCACGTGGGCCGGGTTGATCGGGATGCACGCCACCGGGCACACCTGCACGCACTGCGGCTCGTCGAAGTGGCCGACGCATTCGGTGCACTTGTGCGGGTCGATCTCGTAGAACTCCGCGCCCATGTAGATCGCATCGTTCGGGCACTCGGGCTCGCAGACATCGCAGTTGATGCATTCGTCGGTGATCATGAGAGCCATGCCCCGATTATCGCGAACAAGGCACGGTTGTTGCACGAGTCGGGTTATGCTGCGCCCCGCCCCATGAGTCTGTTCATTTTCAAGCGCCTCGCCACGCTGATCGCCACGTTGATCGGCGCCTCGGTCATCGTCTTCCTCGTTCTCGAGATCCTGCCCGGCAATGCCGCGCAGATGCTCATGGGGCCCGACGCCGCGCCCGAGGCGGTGGCCGCGCTGGCCACCAAGCTCGGCCTCGACCAGCCAGCCTGGACGCGCTACTGGCACTGGATCGCGGGCCTTCTGACCGGCAACCTGGGCGACAGCTACGCCTACAGCTCGCCGGTGCTCGACCTCATCCTCGAACGGCTGGCGCTCACTGTGCCGCTCGCGCTGCTCGCTATGGCCTTCACCACGGTGCTTGCGCTGCTGGTGGGCGTGACCGCCGCCGCGCGCCACAACAAGCTCGGCGACGTGGGCCTGATGGGTCTCACCCAGGTGGGCATCGCCATTCCCAATTTCTGGTTCGCGATCCTGCTGATCCTGGTGTTCTCGGTGCAGCTGCAGTGGTTCTCGGCCGGCGGCTTCGAGGGCTGGGGCGAAGGCATCTTCGCGGGCCTCAAGTCGCTGCTGCTGCCGGCCCTGTCGCTGGCGGTGGTGCAGGCCGCGATCCTCGCGCGCATCACGCGCTCGGCGGTGCTCGAGGTGATGCGCGAAGACTTCGTGCGCACCGCGCGCGCCAAGGGCGTTTCGCAGCGCGCGGTGCTCTGGACCCATGTGCTGCGCAACGCGATGATCCCGGTGGTCACCGTGATGGGCATGCAGTTTTCCGAGCTGCTGGCCGGCACCATCGTGGTGGAGAACGTGTTCTACCTGCCGGGCCTGGGCCGGCTGATCTTCCAGGCCATCAGCAACCGCGACCTGATCGTGGTGCGCAACTGCGTGATGCTGCTCGCGGCCCTGGTGGTCATCGTGAACTTCGTGGTCGACGTGCTCTATGCCGTGATCGATCCGCGCATCAAGGCGAGCGACATATGAGCACCACCACCATTCCGAGCGCGGCCGCGCTCAAGGTGCCCGGGTTCTGGCGCCGCGCGCTCCGGCACCGCAGCTTCGTGCTCGGCGGCGTGCTGACGCTGCTCCTGCTGCTGGCCGCCGCCCTCTCGCTGGTGTGGACGCCCTGGTCGCCCTACGAGATGGACATGGCCAGCAAGCTCAAGCCGCCCTCGGGCGCGCACTGGCTGGGCACCGACACCTTCGGGCGCGACGTGGCCTCGCTGCTGCTGGTGGGAGCGCGCGCCTCCATCCTGGTGGGCGTGATCGCGGTGGGCATCGGCCTTGTCGTGGGCACCGCGCTGGGCCTGCTCGCCGCGGCGCGGCGCGGCTGGGTCGAGGAAGCGATCATGCGGCTCACCGATTTCTCGCTCGCGTTTCCGGCCATCCTGTCGGCCATCATGATGACGGCGGTGTTCGGCGCCGGCATCGTCAACGCGATCGTCGCGATCGGCATCTACAACATCCCGACCTTTGCACGCATCACGCGCGCCTCGGCCAATGCCATCTGGTCGCGCGAATACGTGGCGGCCGCGCGGGCCTGCGGCAAGGGCTCGTTCGCCATCACGATGCAGCACGTGCTGCCCAACATCTCGGCCGTGCTGATCGTGCAGATCACGATCCGCTTCGCCATTGCCATCCTGGCCGAGGCCGCCCTTTCCTACCTTGGCCTGGGCACGCAGCCGCCGCAGCCCTCGTGGGGCCGCATGCTGAGCGAGGCGCAGACCATGATGTTCCAGTCGCCGCTGCTCGCGGTGTTTCCCGGCATGGCCATTGCCATGGCGGTGCTCGGCCTCAACCTGCTCGGCGACGGGCTGCGCGACCTGCTCGACCCGCGCCTTGCGCGCGCCCGCTAAGCGATATGCCACTGCTCGAAGTCAAAGACCTGCACGTCGAACTGCAAACGCAGCGCGGCCCCGCCGAGGCCGTGCGCGGCATCGGCTTCACGCTGGAGCGCGGCGAAACGCTGGGCGTCGTGGGCGAATCGGGCTGCGGCAAGTCGATCACGGTGATGTCGCTGATGGGCCTGTTGCCATCGACCGCCAAGGTCAGCGGCAGCATCCGCTTCGATGGCACCGAGCTCGTCGGCCTCGGCGAAAAGGCCATGTGCCAGATCCGCGGCAACCGCATCGGCATGATCTTCCAGGAGCCAATGACGGCGCTGAACCCGGTGCACACCATTGCGCGCCAGGTCGGCGAGCCGCTGCGGCTGCACCGCGGACTCACGGGCGCCGACGCGCGCAAGGAAGTGCTGGCGCTGCTCGATCGCGTGGGCATTCCCGATGCGGCTTCGCGGCTCGATGCCTATCCACACCAGTTCTCGGGCGGGCAGCGCCAGCGCATCGGCATTGCCATGGCACTGGCCTGCGGCCCCGACCTGCTGATTGCCGACGAGCCCACCACCGCGCTGGACGTCACCATCCAGAAGCAGATCCTCGAACTGATCCAGGGCCTGGTCGCGGAGCGCGGCATGGCGCTGATCCTGATCTCGCACGACCTGGGCGTGATCGCCCAGAGCGTCTCGAAGATGCTGGTGATGTACGGCGGCAGCGTGGTCGAGAGCGGCCCGACCGACACCGTGTTTGCCGAGCGCGCGCATCCCTACACGCAGGGCCTGTTTGCGGCGCGGCCGGCGCTTGGCGCGCCGCGCGGCATTCGCCTGGCCACCATCCGGGGCAGCGTGCCCGAACTGGTCGACCTGCCGCCGGGCTGCCCCTTTGCGGGCCGCTGCAAGTACACGGTCGATGCCTGCCACACGACGCGGCCGCCGCCCGCCGTGCTGCGGCACGCGCACGCGGTGCGCTGCATCCGGCTCGAGGAAATTGCGGCGGAAGGCGCGCTCGAATCATGAACCAACCCGCCAGCACGCAGCCCCTGCTCGAGGTGACGGACCTCGTGCGCCACTACGCGCTGCCGCGCGAAAAGCTCTTCGGGCCGCCGCCGCTGGTGAAGGCGCTCAACGGCGTGAGCTTCAGCGTCGCGGCCGGCCGCAGCCTGGGCATCGTCGGTGAATCGGGCTCGGGCAAGTCGACCATCGCGCGCCTGGTGATGGCGCTCGACACGCCCACCTCGGGCAGCGTGCGCATGCTGGGCCGCGACCTGCACCGGCTGCCCAAGGGCGAGCTGCGCGCGGCGCGGCGCGATTTCCAGATGGTGTTCCAGGACCCGTATGGCTCGCTCGATCCGCGCCAGACCGTGGCGCGCATCGTCGCCGAGCCGCTCGAAGCGCTGGCCGAAACCAGCCGCGCCGAACAGCGCGAGCGCGCCTCCGAGGCGCTGGCCGCCGTGGGCCTGCGCACCACCGACATGGACAAGTACCCGCACGAATTCTCGGGCGGGCAGCGCCAGCGCATCGCGATCGCGCGCGCGCTCATCACGCGGCCCAAGCTCATCGTGGCCGACGAGCCCGTGAGCGCGCTCGACGTGTCGGTGCAGGCGCAGGTGCTCAATCTCATGCAGGACCTGCAGCAGCAGTTCGGTGTCAGCTACCTGCTCATCAGCCACGACCTCGCGGTGGTGAACCATCTGTGCGACGAGGTCTGCGTGGTGTGGAAAGGCAAGATCGTCGAGCAGGGCTCGCCCGGCGAGCTCTTTCGCAATGCCCAGCATCCCTACACGCGCACGCTGCTCGACGCGGTGCCGCGCACGCCCGTCGGCGGCACGCTGCTGGCGGCCTGACATCGGAGCTTCGCGGACTGGTTCTAGGATCAGTGGGTCATAAGCATCTGGTTGCGCGGCCGCCTGCCTGCGCGCAAGATGCCTGCCCTTGTTCCGAGGACACCGCTTCATGCTCAAACGACGCACCCTGCTCGCCACCGGCGCCGCCGCCCTGGCTCCTCTCGCGCTGCCGGCGACCGCCTTCGCGCAGAGAAAGAAGGACGCGCTGGTGCTGGCGCTCACGCTCGAACCTACAGGGCTCGACCCCACGGCCAAGGCTGGCGCCGAGATTGCGGAGGTGGTGCTCTACAACGTCTTCGAGACGCTCACCAGGATCAATTCCGATGGCAGCGTTTCGCCCCTGCTGGCCGAGCGCTGGGAAATCTCGCCCGACCTCAGGACCTACACCTTCCAGCTGCGGCGCGGCGTGAAGTTCCACAACGGCGAGCCCTTCGACGCGAACACCGTCAAGTTCTCGTTCGACCGCGCCGCCGCGGCCAACAGCACCAACAAGGACAAGCGCACCTTCACCAACATCGCCGCGCAGGTGGTGGACGCGCACACGGTGGTGCTGATCAGCAAGGAGATCGAGCCCGAGCTGCTCTTCCTGCTGGGCCAGGCCTCGGCCATCATGGTCGAGCCCAGGACGGTGGAGACGAACGCCGTCAAGCCCGTGGGCACAGGCCCTTACCGGCTCGACAGCTGGGCCAAGGGATCGGCCATCGTGCTCGCCAAGTGGGAGGGCTGGCGCAACGCCGACGCGGTGCAGATCCGCAAGGCGAGCTTCCGCTTCATCTCCGAGCCGGCCGCGCAGACGACGGCGCTGCTCTCGGGCGATGTCGACCTGTTCCCGCACGCCTCGGTCTCGCGCAGCCTGCCGCAGTTCCAGAACGACAAGCGCTTCCAGGTGGTGTTCAACGCCTCGCGCGGCAAGACCATCCTGGCCATCAACAACAGGCGCAAGCCGCTCGATGACGTGCGCGTGCGCCGCGCGATTGCCGCGGCCATCGACCGCAAGGCAGTGATCGAGGCCGCCGCGGACGGCCGCGGCGTGCCCATCGGCAGCCACTACGTGCCGGGCGCGCCGGGCTATGTCGACACCACGGGCATCAACCCCTACAACGTCGAGAAGGCGAAGCAGCTGCTGGCCGAGGCGGGCGTGAAGACGCCGCTCGAACTCGACCTGGTGCTGCCGCCTCCGCCCTATGCGCGGCAGGGCGGCGAGCTCATTGCCGCGCAGCTGGCCAAGGTGGGCATCGTCGCCAAGGTCCAGAACGTCGAGTGGGCGCAGTGGATCAGCGGCACCTACGGCAACAGGAACTACGACCTCTCGCTGATCCTTCACGTGGAGCCCTTCGACCTCGTGAACTACACCAAGCCCGAGTACTACTGGGGCTACCAGTCGGCCAGGTTCAACGAGCTGTTCGACAAGGCGCGCAACAGCGCGCGCACCGCCGACCGGCTGCGCTACCTGGGCGATGCGCAGCGCCTGCTGGCCGAGGACGCGGCCAATGTCTTCCTCTACCAGCCGCAGTTCATCACAGTGGCGGCGCGCGGCTTGCGCGGGCTCTGGAAGGACACGCCGATCTTCGTCAACGACATCGCCGCGCTCTCCTGGAGCTGAGCCCGGCATCCGGGAACGTCCCGAGGAAATAGCGCCTGCGCGGACCAGCGCCGAAGCCTGCGCTGCGAGAGAATGGCTCGCTGCCCGCGCGTGGCATCTTTCGTGCTGCGTGTCCTTCCTTCGTGCCGCCGCGCCTCCATTCGGGGCGCGCCGCGCATGGGAAGCAGCCATTCGCATCCATCGTTTTTCCGGAGATCACAACGTATGTTGAACCGTCGCACCCTCCTTGCCACCGCCGGCGCCACCGTGGCGCTGGCCTCTCCCATCGCCGGCATGGCGCAGGGGCGGAAGGACGCCATCGTGATCGGCATGGCGCTCGAGCCGCCGGGCCTGGACCCGACCGCCGGCGCCGCGGCCGCCATCGCGGAGGTGGTGCACTACAACATCCTGGAGACGCTCACCAAGATCAACGCCGACGGCAGCGTCACGCCGCTCCTGGCCGAGAGCTGGGAAATCTCGCCCGACCTGAAGACCTACACCTTCAAGCTGCGGCGCGGCGTCAAGTACCAGAACGGCGAGCCCTTCAATGCCGCCGCGGTGAAATTCTCCTTCGACCGTGCCGGCGGCGAGAAGAGCACCAACAAGGACAAGCGCACCTTCGCGAACCTGAGCACGCAGGTGGTCGACGACTACACCGTGGTGGTCATCAACAAGGAAATCGACCCCGACCTGCCCTTCGTGCTGGGCCAGGCCACGGCCGTGATCGTCGAGCCCAAGAGCGCCGACGGCAACGCCACCAAGCCGGTCGGCACCGGCCCCTACAAGCTCGACAACTGGGCCAAGGGCTCGTCGATCACGCTGAGCAAGTGGGAGGGCTTCCGCAGCCCGGCCACAGCCAAGATCAACAAGGTCACCTTCCGCTTCATTTCCGACACGGCCGCGCAGGCCGCCGCGCTGATGGCCGGCGACGTCGACGTGTTCACGCGCATCGGCACGCGCGCGGTGCCGCAGTTCAAGATGAACCCGCAGTTCCAGGTGATCCTGGCCGGCTCGCGCGCCAAGACCATCCTGTCGATCAACAACAAGAAGAAGCCGCTGGACGATGTGCGCGTGCGCCGCGCCATCCTCGCGGCCATCGACCGCAAGGCCGTGATCGAAGGCGCGGCCGACGGCTTCGGCGTGCCGATCGGCAGCCACTACGTGCCGGGCGCCGCGGGCTATGTCGACACCACGGGCATCAACCCCTTCGACCTCGAGAAGGCCAAGAAGCTGATGGCCGAGGCCGGCGTGAAGACGCCGCTCGAACTCACCATGACGCTGCCACCGCCGCCCTACGCACGCCAGGGCGGCGAGGTGATCGTGGCGCAGCTCGCCAAGATCGGCATCACGGTCAAGGTGCAGAACGTGGAGTGGGCGCAGTGGCTCAGCGGCACCTACGGCAACAAGGACTACGACCTGTCGATCGTCTCGCACGTCGAGCCCTTCGACCTCGGCAATTACGCCAAGCCCGACTACTACTGGGGCTACCAGTCGAAGCCCTTCAACGCGCTGTTCGACAAGATCAAGGCCACAGCCAATGCGGCCGAGCGCAACAAGCTGCTGGGCGAAGCGCAGAAGATGCTGGCCGTCGATGCAGCCAACGGCTTCCTCTACCAGCCGCAGTTCCCCACCATCGCGAAGAAGAACGTGAAGGGCCTCTGGAAGGAGAACCCGATCTTCGTGAACGACCTCTCGGCGCTGTCGTGGGGATGAGTGCCGACGTGTCCTCCTCCT
Source organism: Variovorax paradoxus NBRC 15149 (assembly GCF_001591365.1). Classification (GTDB taxonomy): domain Bacteria; phylum Pseudomonadota; class Gammaproteobacteria; order Burkholderiales; family Burkholderiaceae_C; genus Variovorax; species Variovorax paradoxus. The sequence continues at coordinate 252,802 of NZ_BCUT01000005.1, read as the reverse complement.
CATCCTCTTCTTCATTGAACGAGCTTTCCGCCCAGGAACTCTCCGCCGCCTACCGCGACAGGCGCCTGTCGCCTGTCGAAGTCACGCAAGCCGTCATCGCGCAGATCGAGCGCTGCGAGCCCAGGCTGCAGGCCACCTGGCTCTTCAGGCCCGAAGCCGCGCTCGAGCAGGCACGCGCTTCGGAAGCACGCTGGCAGCGCGGCGACGCGCTCGGCCCGCTGGACGGCGTGCCGGCCACCATCAAGGAGAACATCGCGACCCGCGGCGATCCGATGCCGGCCGGCACGGCCGCCGTCGACCTGAAGCCCGCGGCCGCCGATGCACCGCCCGCCGCGCGCCTGAAGGAGGCCGGCGCGGTGATCGTGAGCAAGACCACCATGCCGGACTACGGCATGCTGTCTTCGGGGCTATCGAGCTTCCACACGCTGGCGCGCAACCCGTGGGACCTGAGCCGGACCCCCGGCGGCTCGAGCGCCGGCGCCGGTGCCGCGGCCGCCGCGGGCTACGGCCCGCTGCACATCGGCACCGACATCGGCGGGTCGCTGCGGCTGCCCGCGAGCTGGTGCGGCATCTTCACGCTCAAGCCGAGCCTGGGCCGCATCCCGATCGACCCGCCCTACATGGGCCGCGCGGCCGGGCCGATGACGCGCAGCGTGGGCGATGCGGCGCTGATGATGCAGGTGCTTTCGAAGCCCGATGCGCGCGACAGCATGAGCCTGCCGCCGCAGGACATCGACTGGGAGAGCTTCGACGTGTCGCCCGACCACCTGCGCGGGCTGCGCATCGGCCTGCTGCTGGACGCGGGCTGCGGCCTGGCGGTCGAGCCCGAGATCCAGGCGGCGGTCGAGCATGCGGCGCGCCTGTTCGAAAAGGCCGGCGCCATCGTCGAGCCGATGCAGCCGTTCATGTCGCAAGCCATGCTCGACGGCATGGACCACCTGTGGCGCATGCGCTCGCTGGTGGACATGAAGGCGCTGCGCCCCGACCAGCGCGCCAAGGTGCTGCCCTACATCCGCGAATGGGCCGAGAGCGCGGCCGAGTTCAGCGGCGAGCATGTGTTCCGCGGCTTCAGCCAGTTCCATGCGACCCGCGTGGCCACGGTGCAGGCCTGCGCGCGCTTCGACTACGTGATCTCGCCGGTGTCGCCGAACATGCCTGCGGCCGCGGAGGCGCCGTCCCCCACCAACGATCCGCTGCGGCCGCTGGAGCACATCGGCTTCACGGTGCCGTTCAACATGTCGGAGCAGCCGGCGTCGTCGGTGAACTGCGGGTACTCGGCGAGCGGGCTGCCGATCGGGCTGCAGATCGCAGGGCAGCGCTTCGACGACCTCGGCGTGCTGCGCGTGTCGCGCGCGTTCGAGCAGATTCGGGAGCCTCAGCGGCCCTGGCCTGTGGCGCCTTGAACGATGGGACAGCCGCTGCTGTTCAGGGCGCGCTCCCGCCGACGGGGTACCTTGCTCCGCGAATGTCCTCCGGCCTGCGGCCTCCCCCTTGATTTCGCTGCGCAAGGCACCCCATCGACGGGAGCGTTATTCAGAGCGGTCGTTGATCAGCGGTACACCAGCAGCGTGCCCCAGTGCCCAGGGCATCGGGTGCTCCCCGCAGCGAAATAAAGGAGGAGCCGAAGGCGGGGGACATTCGCGGAGGGGAGTACCCGGTGGCCTGGGCACGCGCCCTGAAAAACGACAGCGCTCGAACAAAACAGCAGCAACAAGAAATCAAGTCGCAGCGTAGCGCCCCGGCCTGTGGTTGATCCATAGAAAAAGCCCCATCACCACCGCAGCCAGCACCGACCATCCCACGCGCTGCGGCGGAATCACGAACAGCGCGAGCAGCACCACCGTGCAGTCGATGCCGATCTGCACCTTGCCGGCGGGCCAGCCGCGCTTTTCCTGCAGGTACAGCGTCAGCACCGTCGCGCCACCCAGGCTCGCACGATGCCGCGCGAGGAACAGGCATCCTGTGCCCAGCAGCAGGCCGCCGAGCACCGCTGCGAAGGCCGGGTGCAGCGAATCGATCGAGATGTAGCGCGGCGCCCAGTCGGTCATCACCGACAGCAGTGCAATCGCCGAAAACGTCTTGACCGTGAAGGCCCGCCCCATGTGGCGCCATGCAAACCAGTAGAACGGCAGGTTCACCAGGAAGAACACCTTGCCGAAGCTCACGCCCGTGGCGTAGTGCAAGAGGAATGCGACACCGGCCGTGCCGCCCGTGAGCAGCCCCGCCTGGCCGAACAGCATCATGGCAATGGCGACGAACAGGGTGCCCGAAAAGATGGCCTGCGCATCGTCGAAACGCGAGTGGCGCAGCAGTTCGGGGCGCGTGGCGGGTTGTTGTGGCGCATCCATGGCGGGCCTGACGCAAATCCCGCGCCACCTGGCGGCCTCAGACCAGGTGGGTCGCCAGCATCTCCCGCGCCCGCGTCACGAATTCGGTCTCTCCGCGGCGCGCGGGCAGGAACTGGAACGCGACCCGGGGCAGGGCCGGCAGGCCGTGCGGCGGCGCCAGCCGGCCAACCCCTTCGCACACCGCCGATTCGTTCAGGCAGGCCACCCCCAGCCCCGCAGCCAGCGCCGACTGCAACCCCGCGACGCCCGACGCCACGTGCGCCAGCACATACGGCACGCGCCGCCGCCGCAGCAGCGCCACCGTGTACTGGTGCAACGAGCAGGTGTCCGGCAAGGCCAGCAGCCGCACCGGCTCGCCGCGTGCGAGCCGCATGCCGGCCGCGCCGAGCCACGCGAGCGATTCGCGCCGGATCACCGGAGCCTTCGCACCCGGCTCGGTCGATGGCGACGTTCCGGCGATGTTCATCGCGAGCCCCACGTCGAAATCGCCGTGCGCATAGGCGGCCCGCAGCGCGTCGCTCTTCATGATGCTCACGTGCAGCCGCACCTGCGGATAGCTCTCGCCAAGGCGCCCCAGCAGCCGCGTGAGATCGCCGGGGCGAAAGTAGTCGGTCACGGCGAGCCGCAATTCGCCCTGCAGCGTCTCGCCATGCAGATCGCGGAACGCCTCGTCGCTGAGCGCGAGGATGCGACGCGCATAGGCCAGCAGGCGCGTGCCGGCCTCGGTCGGCGCCACGCCGGCCTTGCTGCGCGTGAGCAGCGACTGCCCTGCCCGCTCCTCGAGCTTGCGGATCTGCTCGCTGACCGACGACTGCGACAAGAACACGCGCGGCGCCGCGGCCGTGAGGCTGCCGGCATCGATCACGGCGGCCAGGGTGCGAAGCTGCTCCAGGTCGAAGGTCTGCATGGTTCATCCATCCGTTTACCCGATGGATACCATCATATCTTCCCGCTTTTCCGATTTCACTGCAGTTCCCACAATAGCCCCATCGTTCACTCATTCCTTCATGGAGCTCCCCATGCCGCACATCGTTGTCCACCTCTCGGGCGAGCCCGACGCCCAGCTCACGCGCAAGACGGTCGACGTGGTCGCCGAACTGACCCAGAGCGTGCTCGGCAAGCAGCTGCCGGTGATCGCCGTCACGGTGCAGTACATCGCCGCCGACACATGGTTCATCGGCGGGCAGTCGCTGGCCTCGCTCGGCAAGTCGGCCTTCCACCTCGACATCAGCATCACGGACGAGACCAACACCAAGGCGGAAAAGGCGCGCTACCTGCGCGAGGTGCATGCCGCCATGGCGCGGCTGCGGCCCGACCTGCACGAGGTTTCGTACATCCACGTGATCGACGCCCGCGGCGCGGCCTACGGCTACGGCGGAAAGACACAGGAGTACCGCCACCAGCAAGCGGGCGTTTGAAGCCCGCGGCGGGGCATGGCACCATGCGGCCATGCCCCCCGCCACCCTGCACGCCGACAGCTTCGGCAACCCGCTCACGCTCGACGATGCCGCCAGCCTGCCGCTGGTCGAAGACTTCACCATGGGCTTCGTGTCGACCGAGGCACGCGCGGTCAATCTGCTGGCCCTGGCCGACAGCGACGCGAGCCCGATGGTGCAGGCCTACTGCGCAACGCTGCACCTCTTCGCCGAATCGCGCGATGCCGCGGCCAATGCGCGGCCCTTTCTTGCCAAGGCCCGCGCCGCATCCGAACGCGCCACGCCGCGCGAACGGCGCTACATCGCGGCCATCGAAGCCTGGGCCGAGGGCGACATCGCCAAGGCCATCGCCCTGCACGCCGAGCAGGCTCGGGAGCATCCGCGCGACCTCGTGTCGGTGAAGCTGGGGCAATACCACTGCTTCAACACCGGCGACTGCCCGGGCATGCTGCGCCTGGCGCTCGCCGCGCTGCCGGCCGCATCCGACGTGCCCTATGTGCATGGCATGGCGGCCTTCGGCTACGAGCAGTGCCACCTGATGCGCGAGGCCGAGGCCAGCGCGCGCCGCGCCATCGGCATGTGCCGCAAGGAGCCGTGGGCGCACCATGCGCTGGCGCATGTGATGCTCACCGAGGGCCGGCTCTGCGAGGGGCTGGCCTTCATGCAGGGCGTGAGCGACAGCTGGAGCGGGCTCAACTCGTTCATGGTCACGCACAACTGGTGGCACGTGGCGCTGTTCCTGATCGAGCTCGGCCGCGACGATGAAGCGCTCGCGCTGTACGACCGCGAGGTGTGGGGCGTGGTGAAGGACTACTCGCAGGACCAGATCGGCGCCGTCTCGCTGCTGGCGCGCTTCGAGCTCGCGGGCATCGGCGTGGGTGCGCGGTGGGACGACGTGGCGAGCCACCTGCTGCAGCGCACGGCCGACCACGTGCTGCCCTTCCTCGACCTGCAGTACCTGTATGGCCTGGCGCGCGCCGGGCGGCCCGAAGCGGACACGCTGCTGCGCAACATCGAAGCCCATGCGGCGCGCGCGCCGCTCTCCACGCGCGCCGCCTGGCAGAGCGTGTGCGTGCCGGCCGCGCGCGGGCTCGTTGCCCATGCGCGCGGCGATTTCGCCGCCGCCATCGAAGGACTCGGCAGCGCCCTTCCGCGCATGCTCGAGATCGGCGGCAGCCATGCGCAGCGCGACCTGTTCGAGCAGGTGTACCTCGATGCGCTCGTGCGCACCGGCAGCCAGGCCGCGCTCGCGGGTGCCCAGGGCATCCTGCAGCAGCAGCTCAACGGCCAGCCCGAATCGCTGCGCCTGCGGCGCCAGGCCGGCGAGGTTTATGCGCGGCTCGGCCTCGGGCAGCTCGCCTCCCGTCCTTGAGAAAGGCCATGCCTTCCGGTCATGGGAGTTGGCGCAAAAGGAATTAACGGACACGCGGGGGCGACTTCTAAACTGCCCGCTCCACATCGCTCCGGTTCCTTTCCCATGCAGAAACCAGTTGTCGTGCTCGCCATCTCCGCGGCCTTGGCAGGCCTCTCGTCCGCAGCCCCAGCTGCGACCGATGCCCCCGTCGAACTCGACCTGCTGCTGCGCGGCGGCACCGTCTACACGGGCGATTCGGACCAGCCCGTGGTGGGCGATGTCGGCATCGTGGGCGACCGCATCGTCTTCGCGGGCCGGAAGGCGCCGCCGCAGTTCAGCGCGCGGCGAACCATCGACGCGGCCGGCCTCGTCGTGGCACCGGGCTTCATCGATGCCCACACCCACGCCGATGCCGACCTGCATTCCACCGATCCGCGCAAGCGCCTGAACATTCCCTTTCTCACCCAGGGCGTGACCACCGCGGTCATCGGCAATGACGGCTTCGGCGGCTTCGACATTGCCGCGCAGACGCAGCGCCTGCGATCGGCGCCCGTTGGAACCAACGTCGCCATGTACGTGGGCTTCGGCCCCGTGCGCATCGACCAGCTCGGCGAAGCCAATCGCACGCCGACGCCCGAGCAGCTCGACGCCATGCGCCGGCACGTGAGCCGCGCCATGTGCGACGGCGCGCTGGGGCTTTCGACCGGGCTTTTCTATCCGCCGCAGAATTTCTCGAAGACCGAGGAAGTGATCGAGCTCGCGAAGGTCGCGGCCCGCCACGGCGGCCTCTACGACAGCCACATCCGCGGCGAGTCGATGTACAACATCGGGCTCAAGGGTTCCATCGAGGAAGTGATCCGCATCGGCCGCGAAGCCCGCCTGCCGGTGCATGTGGCGCACATCAAGGCACTGGGCGTGGACGTGCAGGGCCAGAGCGGCGACATCATCCGCCGCATCGAGAAGGAGCGTGCCGCCGGCCTCGACATCACGGCCGACCACTACCCGTGGACGGCATCGAGCACGCGTTTCTCGGCCGCGCTCGTGCCGCCCTGGGCGGTCGACGGCGGGCGCGCGGCGATGCTCAAGCGCTTCGATGACCCGGCCGTGCAGGAGCGCCTGCGCACCGGCATGCGCGAGAACCTGCGCCTGCGCGGCGGTCCTGAGAGCATCCTGTTTTCGGCCGGCAGCACCAAGTACGTGGGCAAGACGCTGGCCGACGTGGCCAAGGCCTCGGGTGCCGACCCGGTGGATGCCGCCATCGCCGTGCTGCGCGACGGCGACCTGATGATCGCCTCGTTCAACCAGAGCGACGACGACGTGCGCGCGTTCATGAAGCGGCCATGGGTCATGACCTCCTCCGATTCCTCGCTGGGCCATCCGCGCGCCTACGGCACCTTCGCGCGCAAGTACGACCAGTACGTGGTGAAGGAGCACACGATCTCGCTGGGCCAGTTCATCCGCAGCAGCTCGTCGCTGACCGCGGACACGCTGGGCCTGAAACAGCGCGGGCACCTGCGGCCGGGCTACTACGCCGACGTGGTCGTGTTCGACCCCGCGCGCTATGCCGCCAAGGCCACCTACACGCAGCCGACGCTGCTGTCGGAGGGCGTGGTCACGGTGTTGGTGAACGGCCGCCTCGCGGTGGATGCCGGCAAGCCCACGGGCGTGGGCGCGGGCCAGCCGTTGCTGCGCACGCCGAAGGCCGGCAGCTGCACCTGACGCGGCTCAGCTCTTCTTCAGATGCCGCCGCTGGTCGTAGGTCGGCTGCGGCGGCAGGTCGGCCAGGTGCCGCGTGTCGGCCCAGTCGAGGATCTCGATGGCGTCGGGCATGGCCGGGTCGGCAATGCGGATGCGGTTGAAGCCCGCGTTGGGAATGTCGCTCTGGCGCGGCCCGCTGAGGCTGAGCCCGCGCGCGGTGCGCCACACCATGTCGAGCACGCCGCCGTGCGTGACCACCACCAGCCGCTGCCCCCGGTGCGCAGCCGCCAGCGCGCCGATGGCCGCGACGATGCGCGTGTGGAATTCGCGCGCCGTTTCGCCTTCGGGCATGGCGTGGTCCTCGCGGAACTCCAGCCATTGCTCCCAGGCTCGCGGATGCAGCGCCTGGATCTCGTCGGCCCGCATGCCTTCGACAATGCCGAAATACTGCTCGCGCAAGCCCACCGACGTGACCACCGGCAGCGACAGCTGCTGCGCGGCCGGCGCGGCGGTCTGCTGCGCGCGCATGAGGTCGCTGCTGATGATGTGCTGCGCGGTGTCGCCCGCCAGCCGCAGCCCGAGGCGGCGCGCCTGCTCGTGGCCGATGTCGTTGAGCGGCACGTCGGCATGCCCCTGGAAGCGCAGCTCGCGGTTCCAGGCGGTTTCGCCGTGGCGGATCAGGATGAGTTCGGTCGCGGAGTCGGGTGAAGGCGTGGGCATGGACGCCCATTCTCCACTGCGTGCGTGACGCTCGGGACCTGGGTGGCGGCATCTGTTGCAGCGCCGCCACCTGCAGCTCGAACGGCGCCGCACTCGCCGCGCCGGCGATGGCGCAAAATCCGGCCATGCCCCACCTTGTCCTGCTGCCCGGCCTTGCCTGCGACGAGCGCATCTGGGAGGCCCAGCTTCCCGCGCTCGAGCCCCTGTTCGAAACGCGCGTGACCGATGCCCACATGCGGCACGACACCATCGAAGCCATGGCTGCGGCCGTGCTGCGCGAGAACCCCGGCCCGCTGCTGCTGTGCGGCGCGTCAATGGGCGGCATGGTCGCGATGGAAGCCGCGCGGCAGGCGCCCGAGCGCATCGCGGGGCTCGCGCTGCTGGGCACCAACGCACGGCCCGAGGCGCCCGAGATGTACGAGCTGCGCGAAAGCGCGATCGAACTGTTCGAGCGCGGCGAGCTGCGCGACGTGATCGAGCCCAATGTGGTGTTCGCCTTCCACCCCGCGCAGGCCGCCGATGAAGCGCTGGTGCAGCGCTACGTCGAGATCGTGCTGGACGCCGGCACGCAGCAGCTCATCACGCAGAACCGCGCGGTGATGCGGCGCCCCGACGCGCGCACCCACCTGCCCTCGCTGCGCGCGCCGGTGCTGCTGGTGTGCGGCGATACGGACCGGCTGACCCCGCCCGACTGCACGCGCGAGATCGCGGCGCTGGTGCCGCATGCCGAAGTGGTGTGGGTGCCGCAATGCGGCCACATGCTGACGATGGAGCAGCCCGCGTCCGTGAATGAGGCGCTGCTCGGCTGGCTCGCTCAGTGGAGCTGACCGCCGGTTTCGGCCACGTCCTTTTCAACGGCCAGCGCGGTCGCCACCGAGATGCGCAGCGCCTCGATCATGGTGGCCAGCGACATGCTCGGCACGCCGGGAAAGCGCGCCGCCTGCTCGGGCAGGTAGGGAATGTGGATGAAGCCGCCGCGCAGCCCGGCCGCCGGATGCATGGCGATGCGGTGCATCAGGCCGTAGAAGATGTGGTTGCAGACGAAGGTGCCGGCCGTGTTCGAGACCGCCGCCGGAATGCCGGCCGCACGCAGGTCGCGCACCATGGCCTTGATCGGCAGCGTCGAGAAATACGCGGCGGGCGCGCCGGGCACCACGGGCAGGTCGATGGGCTGGCGGCCAGCGTTGTCGGCAATGCGGCCGTCGTCGATGTTGATGGCCACGCGCTCGGGCGTGATCTCGGCGCGGCCGCCGGCCTGGCCGATGCACAGCACCAGCCGGGGCTGCAGTTCGTCCATCGCACTTGCGAGCACCTCGATGGCCTGGCCGAACACGCAGGGCATCTGGCGCGCATGCACGGTGGCGCGGCCGCACCGCCAGCCGTCGAGTGCGCGCACGGCCTCCCATGAGGGATTGAGGGCTTCGCGGTCGAACGGATCGAATCCGGTCAACAGGACATCGGTTCGCTGCGCCACGGCTTGAATCAGGCCATCGCGCGAACCGCGATGCCCTCTTGCTGCAGGCGCTCGCGAATGCGGCGCGCAAAGGCCAGCGCGTGGGCGCCATCGCCATGCAGGCACACGGTCTGGGCATTGACCGGCACGATGCTGCCGTCGATCGCCTTGACCTTGCGGTCGCGCACCAGCGAGAGCGTCTGGGCGAGGGACTGCTCCTCGTCCTCGATCAGCGCGCCGGGCTGGCTGCGCGGCACCAGGCTGCCGTCGGGCATGTAGCCGCGGTCGGCAAAAACCTCTTCGACCGGCGTGAGGCCGGCACGGCGCGCGGCGTCGATCATGCCGCTGCCCGCAAGGCCGAAGAAGCGGAGCGAGGGATCGAAGCGCCGCACCGCTTCGCAGAGTGCGTCGGCGAGTTCGGGCTCCTTCACGGCCTGGTTGTAGAGCTGGCCGTGCGCCTTCACGTGCGAGAGCTGGCCGCCCTCGGCCTTGGCGATCGCGGCCAGCGCGCCGACCTGGTAGAGCACGTTGGCCACGATCTCGTCGGGCGGCAGGTGCATGGTGCTGCGGCCGAAGTTCTCGCGGTCCGGAAAGCTCGGATGGGCGCCGATGGCCACGCCGTGCGCGATGGCCCAGCGCACGCATTGCCGCATGGTCTTGGCGTCGCCCGCATGCCAGCCGCAGGCGATGTTGGCCGAGCTCACGAGGCCGAGCAGCGCTTCGTCGCTGCCGGCGCCTTCGCCGAGGTCGGCATTCAGGTCGATTTGCATGGGGTGGGTTCCTTCTTCAAGACGGGCCGGCGCGTCGGGCCAGCCGGCGCGCCTGCGCTGCTCGCACAGTCTATGCCGGTCTCGTCCAGCCCGCTGCCGCCAGCCCTTGCGCGACCTGCGCAAGATAGCGCTGCTGCCCGGCCCAGGCCTCGAGCGCCGCGGCCATGTCGACCTGCACCAGCCGCAGTCGGCCGTCCAGCGGCGCCTGCGCGAGCTTCCACAGGTCGGCGCGGATCACCACGCCGATGCGCGGATAGCCGCCGGTGGTCTGCGCGTCGCCCATCAGGATGATCGGCTGGCCCGAGGGCGGCACCTGGATCGTGCCGGGAATGACGCCCGACGAGAGCATGTCGGCACTGCGCCGGCGCTTGAGCTCGGCGCCCGCGAGCCGGCTTCCCATGCGGTTGCTCTGCGCGGTGATGCGCCAGCGCTCGCTCCACAGCAGCGCCTGCGAGGCCACGGTGAACTGGTCGAACTCGGGGCCGGGCAAGACGCGCAGGGCGATGGCCGAATCGCTTTCCTCCGCTCCCCAGTCCGGACCGCGCAGGCCGAACGGGCGCCGCGCGAGCCGGGCGGCATCGAGCGCCGTGGCGCCCAGTGGGAGCCGGTCGCCCTTGCGCAATGCGCGTCCCTGGTGGCCGCCGAAGCCGGCCTTGAGGTCGGTGCTGCGCGAGCCGAGCACCGGCGGCACGTCGATGCCGCCCGCCACCGCGAGCCAGCTGCGCAAGCCGGCCTTCTTGGCGCCAGCCGCGTTGGCGCCCGCGAGCTTGAGCGTTTGCCCCGCCGCGACAGGCACGCTCCAGCAGGGCCAGAGCGGCGCGCCGTCGAGCCGGGCGCCAAAGCCGTCGCCCACCAGCGCGATGCGCGTGGCCGTCTCGAAGCGAATCTCGCAGCCGCCCATGGTGAGCTCGAGGCCGGCTGCACCGTCGGCATTGCCGACCAGCCGGTTCGCCAGTGTGAGCGCCAGCACGTCGAGCGCGCCGCCGGGGCAGATGCCGAGCTGGCGGTGCCCGTGCCGCCCCAGGTCCTGCACCGAGGCCAGCATGCCGGGCTTGTGCACCAGCATCATGTCTGCACGCTTTCGACGACGAAGCGCACGTGGTCGCCGGGGCGCAGCAGGGTCGGCGGCTCGGCCGACGGATCGAAGAGTTCGAGCGAGGTGCGGCCGATCAGCTGCCAGCCGCCCGGCGACACCAGCGGATAGATGCCGGTCTGCTCGCCGCCGATGCCGACCGAGCGCGCAGGCACCGCCGTGCGCGGCTCGGCGCGGCGCGGCGTGGCAAGCTCGGGCGGCAGCCCGCCCATGAAGGCGAAGCCGGGCAGGAAGCCCAGCAGGTAGACCACGTAGTCGGCCGCGCTGTGGCGCCGCACCACCTCGGCCGGCGTGAGTCCGGTGTGCGCCGCGACATCGGCAAGATCGGGGCCGTGCTCGCCGCCATAGGCCACCGGAATCTCCACCCGGCGGCCCTCGATGGCCGTGGCCGACAGCCGAGGCCAGGCCTCGTTCACGCGCGCCATCAATGCCTCGATATCGACCGCGGTCGGATCGAAGGTTAGCGTGAGGTTGTTCATGCCCGGCAGCACCTCGCCCACGCCAGCCCATTGCTGCACCTCGGCGCCCAGCGCCCAGATCTGCTGCTGCTGCGCCAGCGTGGCGGGCGGCGGCAGTTCGCAAAGCAGCGCCGCATCGCCCAGCGGATGCAGGCGCGGCAAGGGAAGCCGGCTACTCACGACCCAAGCTGCGCACCTTGGCTGCGAGCTGCTTCTCCACGTCGGGCGAGACGAACTTGTGGACCTCGCCACCGAGCATGGCGATCTCGCGCACGAAGGTGCTCGAGATGAACTGGTACTTGTCGCTCGGCGTGAGGAACACGGTTTCGACGTCGGGCATCAGCGAGCGGTTCATGCCCGCGAGCTGGAATTCGTAGTCGAAGTCGGTCACGGCGCGCAGGCCGCGCACCATGGCCTTGCCGCCGCGCGCCACCACGAAGTCGCGCAGCAGGCCCGAGAAGCTCTCGACCGTGACCTGGTCGCTGTAGGGCTTCACGGCCTCGCGCGCCATCTCGATGCGCTCCTGCAGGCTGAACAGCGCCTTCTTGTGATGGCCCGCCGCCACCGCGACGATGACCTTGGAGAAGAGCTGGGTTGCACGCCGCACCACGTCCTCGTGGCCGAGGGTGATGGGATCGAAAGTGCCGGGATAAACCGCGATCACGTTGCTGGCCATGGTTGCTTCTTCCTCATGCAGCCGGTGCGGCTTGTTCGGCGGATTATGCAGTCCCGTTTGCGGCCTGCCGCAGCAAGTGGGCGTGCACCGCCCCTGCCTTGAGGTAACGAAAACCAACAAGGCCGAGCGTGGCCAGCTCCTCGTCGCTCCAGCGGCGCGGTGCCTCCAGGTAGACGGCGCCCCCGCTTTTCATGGCGCGCGCGGCGGCCCGCAGCGAGGGTTCGTAGAGGGCGATGCTCTCGAAAGGCGGATCTAGAAAGACCGCATCCAGGCTGCCCGCCGGGGCGCGTTCGAGCGCGGTGAGCCCGCTGCCGCGCTCGATGCGCACGGCCTCGGCCGAGAGCTTGGCCTTGGCGGCCTGCAGCTGGGCCACCAGCGCGGCGTCCTGCTCGCAGAGCAGCACGCTCGCGGCGCCGCGCGATGCGGCTTCCAGGCCGAGCGCCCCGGTGCCTGCGAAGGCATCGACGCAGTGCCAGCCCGGCAGTTCGCCTCCGCCGGCACCCGCGATGCTCGCGAGCCAGTTGAACAGCGTCTCGCGCACGCGGTCGGGCGTGGGGCGAAGGCCCGGCTTGTCGGCCACCGAAAGGCGGCTGCGCTTCCATTGGCCACCGATGATGCGCACCTCGTGCGGCAGCGATTTCGATCGTGGCGACGGCGACGAGGGCGGCGTCGAAGGGGAGCGCCTGGCGGCTGCGGCTTTCTTCTGGGGCATGCGGCAAGCTTAACGCCGCCGCATGCGGGCTCAGGCCCCGAGCAAGGCCCGCCGCGCCAGCAGCGCGGCCAGCAGCAGCATCGTGCCGCCGATCAGCGCGTCGAGCATCTGCCAGGCGCGCGGCCGTGCAAACACCGGCGCCAGCCAGCGCGCACCGAAGCCCAGCGCCGAGAACCACAGTGCGCTCGCAACCGCGGACCCGGCGATGAACCAGGCCTTGAGTGCGCCGCCGTACTGGGCGCCGGTGCTGCCCACGAGCAGCACGGTGTCGAGGTAGACATGCGGATTCAACAGGGTGAAGCCCGCCGCCTGCGCCAGCACGGCGGTGCGCGAGAGCGAAACGCCCTGGGCCTTTGCCTGCAGCGCGCCGGGCTGCCGGGCACGCCACAGCGCGCGCAGCCCGTAGGCACCCAGGAACAGCGCGCCGAGGCCGGCGAGCGCGGTGGCCACCGCCGGCCGCCCTTTCAGTGCCTGCGCCATGCCTGCCACGCCGGCCGTGATCAGGATGGCATCGCTGGCCGCACAGAACAGCACCACGGCGCTCACATGCTCGCGCCGCAGCCCCTGGCGCAGCACATAGGCGTTCTGCGCGCCGATGGCGACGATGAGCACCAGGCTCATCAGGAACCCATTGACGAATGCGGCAGAGATTTGTTCGATCACCATGGCGCCAGCTTGCCGCTTCGTCTCTATTAATTCAAACTAAACTTCCTAAGCCATATTCAGTTTTTCTAATTCACGCGAACCATGCTCGACTACGCCGCCCTGAATGCATTGGCCGCCGTGGTGCGCGAAGGCAGCTTCGAGCGCGCGGCCCGCGCCCTCCACGTCACGCCCTCGGCCGTCTCGCAGCGCGTGAAGCTGCTCGAGGAGCGCACGGGCGGCGCGCTGCTGGTGCGCGGCCAGCCCTGCATCGCGACGGAAGCCGGGCAGCAGCTGTGCCGGCACATCGAACGCGTGGGCATGCTGGAACATGAGCTGCGCGAGGCGCTGCCCGCGCTCGGCATGGGCGGCCGCAGCGGCGAGGGAGCCGAGCGGGTCACGGTGCGGGTGGCAGTGAACGCCGACAGCCTGGCCAGCTGGTTCATGGCCGCTGCCGCCGCCTTTGCAAGGCAGGAAGAATCCGCCCTGCTCGACCTGACCGTGGACGACCAGGACCACACGGCCGAGCGCCTGCGCAGCGGCGCGGTGCTGGCGGCCGTCACCGCGCTCGCGCAACCGGTGGCCGGCTGCAACAGCGAGGCGCTGGGCGCCATGCACTACGTGGCCGCCGCAAGCCCGCAGTTCGTCGAGCGGTACTTCGCCAAGGGCGTGGGTGCGCGCACCCTGGCCCATGCGCCGAGCCTGGTGTTCGACCGCAAGGACCGGCTGCAGGCACGCTGGGTGCGGCGCATCTGCCACCGCAGCATCGAGACGCCGCGGCACTGGCTGCCCTCGGCCCAGGGTTTCGTCGAAGCGGCGCGCGCCGGCATGGGCTGGGGGATGCTGCCGGCCAGCATGGCGGCCGACGCAATGCGCACGGGCGCGCTGGTGGAGCTGGTGCCCGGCTCGGCGCTGCAGGTGCCGCTCTACTGGCAGCAGGCGCGCGCCGCGCCGCAACTGCTCGAGCGCCTCAAGGCCGCGGTGCGCGCAGCCGCCGCGAGCGGCGCGCACGCGCTGCGCTGAAAAACGCGGCCTCGGGACGCGGCCCTATTTGCCGCCCACCACCACCGTCACCATGCGTTCGGGCTGCAGCTTGCGCGCGAAGGCGGCCCGGACCTCGGCCGCCGTGACCGCGTCCATGCGCGCGGTCCAGGTGTCGAGATAATCGAGCGGCAGGTCGTGCCAGGCGATGTTGGCCACATTGCCGATGAGCTTGCGGTTGCTGTCCAGCAGCAGCGGGAAGCCGCCGATCAGGTTGTCCTTGGCAGCCTTGAGCTCGGCGGCGGTCGGGCCTTCGGCCACGAACCTGGCGAGCACGTCGCGCGAGACCCTCACCGCTTCCTCGGCCTGATCGGGGCGCGTCTGGAAACCGACGCGGAAGGCGCCGGCGTCCAGCCCCGGCGCGAAGCCGCTGTAGACGCTGTAGGCCAGGCCGCGCTTCTCGCGCACTTCGTTGGTCAGCCGCGAGACAAAACCGCCGCCGCCCAGCACGTAGTTGCCGAGCGTGAGCGCGAAATGGTCCGGATCCTTGCGCGGATAGCCGGGCTGGCCGATCAGCACGTGGGCCTGGGCCGAAGCGAAGGGAATGCGCTCGTCCTTGGGCGCGGTGAGCGCGGCCACCGGCGCAATCGCCGGGAGCGGCGTGCACGCCTCGGGCCCCGGCAGCCGGGAGAGCAGCGCGGTGGCCATGGCCTCGGCCTCGGCGCGGGTCACGGCGCCCACGATGCTGAGCTTGGCCCGGCACGGCACGATCAGCTCCTGGTAGCGCTGCCGCATGGCGGCGGTGTCGATGCGCGCGAGCGTGGCCTCGGTGACTTCCTGGCCGTAGGGATGGCCGCCGTAGACGGCCTTCGCGAAGGCGCGGCCCGCGATGGTTGCCGGCTTGGTGTTGGCCTCCTTCAGCGAGGCATTGATGCGCTCCCGCTCGCGCTGCCAGATGTCGTCGGGAAAGGCCGGCTCGCCGATCTCGCGCGAGGCCAGCGCCACCACCTTGGCGCGCAGCGCCGGGTCGGACAAGGTGCGCAGCGAGTAGCTGGCGCGGTCGGTGCCGGCGCTGGTGCCGAACTCGGCGCCCAGGTCGGCCCAGGCTTCGCCGAGCGCGTTCTCGTCGAGCGCCGGCTCGCCGTTCTTGCCGGCGCGCACGCCCTTCTCGACCATGGTCGCGGTTGCGCTGGCCAGGCCGGCCTGGCCGGCCGGATCGCGCCGGCTGCCGGCATCGAAATCGATCTGCACGTCGACGATGGGCAGCGCCTGGGTCGACACCAGGTAGATCTTGGCGCCGCTCGCGAGCGTCCAGTGCTCGATCGGCAGCGCGGCCTGTGCGGCGTTCAGGCCGGCGAAGGCCGTGGCGGCCGCGAACAGCGCGGAGCGCAGGATTTTTGTCATGGGGGTCATTGAAGAATCCGGGCCTTTCAGTGCAGTTCGCCCTGCGGGGCGGCAAAACCGCGGCCGCGCGGCCTGGCTTCGAGCGGCAAGGGGCGCAGCGTGGCCACGGTGAGCTGGTCGTCGCCGAAGTACTTGGCGGCCACGGCCTGTACCTGGGCCGGCGTCACGGCCTGCAGCTTCGCGACGATGCGCGCGCTGGTGTCCAGCGGCAGTCCCTGCACCCAGTTGCTGCCGAGTTCGCGGGCCTGCGCCATCACGGAGTCGCGCTTGTAGGTTTCGCTGGCCACCCACTGCGTCTTGACGCGCGCGAGTTCGGCTTCGCTCACGCCCTCCTTCGCGACGCGCGCCACCTGGGCGCGCAGCGCCGCCTCCACCGCTTCGGCGCTCTTGCCGTGGGCCGGCACGCCCACCAGCGTGAACAGCTGCGGCCCGCGGCCGGCCAGGCCCGAGTAGGCGCTGGCCGAATCGGCCACGCGGTCGGGGCCCTGGGTCAAGGCACGGTCGAGCCGTGCACCCGTGTAGCCGTCGAGCACGGCCGACAGCACTTCGAGCGCCCACACGTCGCTGTCCGCGGCATCGATGCTTTCCAGCTGCGGAATGCGGAACGCGAGCGACACGTAGGCCTGCTCGGCCGGCGCCTTGAACTCGATGCGGCGGATGCCGCGCTGCGCGGGCTCGGTGCGCGGCTTGCGCGCGGGCACGGCGCGCGCGGGAATGCTGCCGTAGTACTTCTCGGCCAGCGCACGCACCTGGGCCACGTCGACATCGCCCACCACCACCACGGCGGCATTGGCGGGCACGTACCAGTGGCGGAAGAAGGCGCGCGCGTCGTCGGGCGTCATCGCGTCGAGGTCGCTCATCCAGCCGACCACGGGGCGGTGGTAGGGCGAGGCCGTGAACACGGCCGCGTTCTGCTGCTCGCCGAGCAATGCGCGCGGCTGGTCTTCGGTGCGCAGGCGCCGTTCTTCCTTGACCACCTCGATCTCGCGCTTGAACTCGTCGTCGGACCACTGGTTGTTGGCGAAGCGGTCCGATTCGAGTTTCATGACCTGCTCCAGGCTGGCCACGGGAATCTGCTGGTAGTAGCCCGTGTAGTCGCGCGTGGTGAAGGCGTTCTCCTGGCCGCCCAGCGCCGCCACGCGGCGCGAGAACTCGCCGGGCTTGATGTCCTTGGTGCCCTTGAACATCATGTGTTCGAGCACGTGGGCCACGCCCGAGGTGCCGTCGACCTCGTCCACCGAGCCCACGCGCACCCAGAGCATCTGCACCGCGGTGGGCGCGCGCCGGTCGGGCTGCACCAGCAGCGTCATGCCGTTGGCCAGGGTGAATTGCCGGGGTGCGGATGCGGCCGCGGCGGCAGCGTCGGAGGGAGCGGCGGTGGGAACCGGTGTGGGCTGGGCCTGCGCAGGCATGGCCCACAGCGCGCAAAGCGCCATTGCCAGCACCGCACCGGACGCAGCACGGCGTGGCGAGGGGTGTTTCATAGAATGGGTCGGATTGTAAAAAGCTCCCGATGTTCAGTTTCTTCAAGAAAAAACCGCCTGCCGAAGCCCCGGCCGCGCCGGCGCCCTCACCGGCCGCCGAGCCGGCCCCTGCGCCCGAGCCCGCGCCTGAGCCCGCTGCCGCACCCGCGCGCTCGGTGTTCTCTCCGTCGAGCTGGTTCGGCTCGAAGCCTGCCGCGGAGGAAGCGGCGCCTCCGCCTGCAGCGCCCCCGGTGGCGCCTCCTCCGCCGCCACCCGCGGTTGCGCCACCCGCCGCACCCGTGCCTGCACCAGCACCAGCACCAGCACCAGCACCTGCACCTGCACCTGCGCCGGTGCCCGCTCCCGCTCCCGCCGTCCTCATCGAAGCCGCCATGCCCGCCGAGCGCAAGGGCTGGTTCGACAAGCTCAAGACCGGCCTGCGCAAGACCGGCACCGGCATCCAGGCCGTGTTCGTCAACGCGCAGATCGACGAAGCGCTGTACGAGGAGCTCGAATCGGCTCTGCTGATGGCCGATGCCGGCGTCAAGGCCACCGAATACCTGCTCGACGACCTGCGCGGCCGCGTCAAGCGCCAGATGGCAACCGATGCGGCGCAAGTGAAACGGCTGCTGGCCGATGCCATCACCGACCTGCTCCAGCCGCTCGAAAAACCGCTGGTGATCGGCCAGTTCACGCCGACGGTGATCATGGTGGCGGGCGTCAACGGCGCCGGCAAGACCACCTCGATCGGCAAGCTCACCAAGCACCTGGCCAGCGAAGGCGCCTCAGTGCTGCTGGCCGCGGCCGACACCTTCCGCGCGGCGGCGCGCGAGCAGCTGCTGGTCTGGGCCGACCGCAACACGGTCGAGATCGTGAGCCAGGAAGGCGGCGACCCGTCGGCCGTGAGCTTCGACGCAGTCACGGCCGGCAAGGCGCGCGGCAAGGACGTGGTGCTGGTCGACACCGCCGGCCGGCTGCCGACGCAGCTGCACCTGATGGACGAGCTCAAGAAGATCAAGCGCGTTGTCACCAAGGCCGACGCCACCGCGCCGCACGAGGTGCTGCTGGTGATCGACGGCAACACCGGGCAGAACGCCCTGGCGCAGGTCCGGGCCTTCGACGAGACGCTGGGCCTCACCGGCCTGGTGGTGACCAAGCTCGACGGCACGGCCAAGGGCGGCGTGCTCTGCGCCATTGCGCGCGAGCGGCCGATCCCGGTCTACTTCATCGGCGTGGGCGAGAAGCTGGAAGACCTCGAGACCTTCAACGCGCGCGAGTTCGCGCTGGCGCTGCTGGGCTGACGCGCCGGCAGCGGCCGCCCGCCCTCAAAAACCGAAGAGCGAGCGGGTGTCGCAGAGAAAGCCGCTGCAGTTGGCAGGCTTGACGTAGAGCGTCCTGATCTGGCCGCTCGGCAGGCCGTAGTCGCCCACCAGCGCGTTGCCCTTGGCGCCCTCGGCGTTCGCCTGCGCGATGTAGTCCGCGCTGTTGGCCGCGGGCTGCAGGCTCTGGTAGCTGAACGTGGCCGCTTGCGACAGGTCTTTCTCGTAGAGCAGTTTCAGGCCGTCCGAGAAGACGTAGCCGGTCTTGAACCGGAAGCCCTGGGCGCCCTTCGCCTCGAACTGGGCCAGGAAGTCGGAGTCGCTGCCGGGCTGGTCCAGCGCTTCATAGCCGTAGGTGGCATTGCCTTGCGCGTCCTTTTGGAAGACCAGCACCGTGGCTCCGCCGATCATGTACGCGCCGCCGACGCTGTAGTAGCCGTTGCCGCCCTGCGCATTGATCAGCGACAGGTAGGCGGCGCTGTCGGCGGGTGCCGCCTGCACGGCATAGGTGTAGGTCGATGCCGAGCCGTTGTCCTTGCGGTAGAGCGTGCGGATCTGGCCGCCGACCACGTATGGCCCGCCCCACTTGAAACCCCGGGCGCCCTGGGCGTTGAGTTGGGCCTGCAGGTCCGCCGTGGAGCCGGTGTCCGGCAGCAGTTCGAAGGCGTAGGTGGTGCCGGCATCCTTCACGTAGGCCTCGACGACCTCCGTGCTGGTCGGGCTCGTGGGGAAGGCCAGGCCGCTGAAGAAGCGGAAGGCCCTGGCGCCCTGGGCATTGAGTTGGTCGAGAAACGCCGAAGCGTCGGCGGCGGGCGGCAGCGCCTCGTACATGAAGGTGCGGGTGGCCGGGGCGGGTGCCGGGGCCGGGGCCGGGGCGGGTGCCGGGGCCGGCGCGGGTGCAGGAGGCGGCGGAACCCCGTTGCCCCAGCCAACCGGCAAGCCACCACCGCCTCCTCCACCCCCGCCGCCGCATGCCGCGAGGGCCAGCATGGTGGTGGTTGCGATTGCTACCGCTGCAAACTTGAATCTCATTCGGAATCCTCCCTGATCAATGTGTGTGTGCGACCCAGGGAAGGTACGTCCGGGGGGCTGACGGCCACCAGTGCCGAAAGTCATGACATCGCCGGCTAACGCCCCGGCAATTACCAGCCACACATTCGAAAGTATTCGATTCCGAGCCGCTAAGCGCTTGCCGCTCGGGCCATCATCCGGAACAGCGAATCGGCGGCCACCGGCTTGAACAGCACCGGAATCCCGGATTCCCGCACGCGCTGCAGCCTGTCGGGAGAGGTTTCGCCGGTGATCAGCAGCAAGGGAATCGTGGGCCCGCCCTGCCGCCGGCCGCTCAGGCGCAGGCCCACGTCCAGCCCATCGACGCCATCGGCCAGCCGGTAGTCGCACATCAGCAGGTCGAAAGGCCGCCTTTCGCTGCTCGCCTGCTGCAAGGCGGCGGCAGCGGCGGCTTCGTCCGCGACGGCGAGCGCGTCGATCGAATGCGAGCGCAGCAGGCCCGTCATGGCTTCGCGGATTTCGGATTCGTCGTCCAGCAGCAGCACCCGCGCGGGCAGTGCCGGGGCCGCTCGCCCGGGCCGTTTTTCCTGCCGCGGCGCCGCAGCCTCGGGCAGGAAAGGTCCGGCCAGCGCGCCCGCCTGCGGCGCAACGGCCGGCAGCACCACGCGGAAATGGGTGCCGCGCCCGAGCCGCGAGTGCATCTGCACCGGATGGCCCAGCAGGTGCGAGAGCCGCTGCACGATCGACAGGCCGATGCCCAGCCCCCTCGAGCGGTCGCGCCCCGGATTGTCGATCTGGTAGAACTCCTCGAAGATCCGGTTCGACTGCTCGGGCGCAATGCCGATGCCGGTGTCCCGCACCTCGATCCACACGAACTCCCCGCGTTCGCGAGCCGTCACGGTCACTCCGCCGCGCGCGGTGTACTTGAGGGCGTTGTCCAGCAGGTTGGACAGCATCCGATGCAGCAGCTGAGGGTCGCTGCGCACCCACAACCCGCTGGCGCGCACGCGCAGCTGCAGCTGCTTTTGTTCGGCCTGGGCCGAGAAGGTGTGGTTGAGCGGCAGGAACAAGGCATCGAGCTGGACGGCCTGGCGCACGGGCGTGACCACGCCGGCGTCCAGCCGCGAGATGTCCAGCATGATGTCGAGCGAGGCGCCCAGGGCATTGACGGCGCGCATCAGGCGCTGCGCGTTGAGCTCCTCCGGACGGCCGCGCAACTCGTTCTCGAGCGCGGCGCCGAACAGCGCAATGGCATGCAGCGGCTGGCGCAGGTCATGGCTGGCGCTGGCCAGGAAGCGGGTCTTTTCCCGGCTGGCGCGCTCGGTGGCGGCAATCTGCTCTTCCAGCCGCACGGCCAGGGCTTCCTTCTCGAAGCGCAGGACCAGCGAATCCGCCAGCAGCCTGTGCTCCTGCACGCCGACGCGCAGCATGAGAAACAGGTAGATCGAGGCGAAGGCCGCGAGAAAGAGATGGATGGAGTCGCGCTGCCACGCCAGCGCAACGATCAGCCCGCCCATCATGGGCAGCGTGTGGCCGAACAGCGCTGCCTGGAGCGGCCGCAGCGACTGCACGGCCCGGGCGCAGTTGCCCATCATCACCACCATCAGCGCGGCAGTGACCGGCAGGTTGCCCGCGGGCACGAAGATCCACGGCGCCAGCGCATCGGCAAACCCCAGCAGGGTCACGATGCGGGTGATCCTGCGCGCCCACCAGGCGCTGTCCGCCGCCGGAACCGACGGATTCCAGCGCGGCGTGAAGTACATGCCCAGGTACAGCGTCAGGTGCAGCACGACGAAGGGCAGCACCATCGGGTCGCCCAGCTGCAGGTACATGAATGCACCGAGCACCAGCACGAAGACGACGCGGGCCAGGAAGGTGGCGTTGTAGTTGAAATAGACCGACGCCACGTGTTCGCGCAGCACGCGCTGGTTCAGCGGCGTGTCGGCCATGCGCGGCGGCTCAACGCAGGCTGCTGATCAGCTGCGCACGCGAACGCACGCCGAACAGCAGCAGGATGGTCGATACGTGGTTCTTCACCGTGCCTTCGCTCAGGTTCGCGAGCTGGGCGATCTCCTTGTTCGCCTTGCCGTCGAGCACCCATTGCAACACCTGCATCTGGCGCGGCGTGAGCTCCTGCCAGGCGCTGGCCCGGGCCGATTCGGCGTAGCCGCCGGGCGCCTTCGGCATGGCGGCGGAAGGGGAAGCTTCAGGCGCGCCGGGCTCGAGCAGGCCGCAGGCGCGGATGAATCCCACCACCTCCTTCAGGTCCGCCGACTTCGGAAGAAAGGCGCTCGCGCCCAGCGCCACCGCGCCCTGCGCCAGCGAGGTGTTGCCGGTGCCCGACAGCACCACGATGCGGGCGGACGGGTGGCGCAGGCGGAATTCCGCGAGGCCGCTCAGGCCGTGGGTGTCGGGCAGCGCCAGATCCAGCAGCACCAGGCGGATCGACTCGCGGTGCCTGTCGTACAGCGCCAGCGCCTCGGCCGCGCTGGCGGCCTCGAAGACCTCGATGCTCGCCCCCGAGGAGGCGGTCTGCGCCTCGATCAGCGCACGCACGCCGAGCCGCAGCAAGTCGTGGTCGTCCACCACCAGGATGGCACCCGGCGCCCGCGCGGGGATGCCGCTCGCCAGAAGCGGCGGCGGCGGGTTGGAGGAAGATTCGAGCGAAGGCACGCGGTCGATCTTAGCGACGCGCCCGGCGCGCAACAGTGCACTAAGTCATGGGGTAGCCGCCGTTCCGGGGCATCGCTTGCTCTTGTTTTAATAGCACTTGCCATCCCCTGCGCGCGGGAGCACCATGCGCTACCCGCCGCACCGAACGGCGTTTGGAGACAACAACCATGATGCACACCGCCGATGCCCCGCTGGCAGCGGGCGAGCGCAAGGTCGACCGGCTGCTGGCCCACTATGGCGAAAGCCACCGCCATCCGATCAACGAGCTGATTCACTTCGCCGCGATCCCGGCCATCATGCTGAGCCTCGTCGGCCTGCTGTTCGCGTTGCACCCGTGGGCCGCCTACCTCTTCGTGGCGGCCAGCCTGGTCTACTACGCCCTGCTCCGCTCCCCTGCGTTCCTGCTCGCCATGCTGGCCGGCACGGCCCTGGTGCTGGCGCTGGTCCATGCGATGGGGAGCCTTGTACTGCCGGTTTCCGCCGCCATCTTCGTGGTGGCGTGGATCTTCCAGTTCATCGGCCACAAGATCGAAGGCAGGAAACCTTCTTTCTTCGAAGACATCCAATATCTTTGGGTGGGGCCGCTGTTCGTACTCTCGAAGCTGTTTTTGCGCCTCGGTATCCGCTGGTGATTCCCAGGGTCGGACGCCGCCGCAGGCCGGATCGCCGTCCGGCTGACAACTTTGGCTATCGGTGCGATAGAAACTTAGGGGGAACCCTTGGCTTAGCACTCCCTCCAATCGAGTGCTAATATGGCCAATACAAAGGAGTTTCCCCTGATGACCACGCTGTCTGGAGCCTCTGCCAACCAGCTCGCCGTCGCCAATCCATGGTCGATGGTGCCGCCGCTGGGCAACCTGGATGCTTATATTTCGGCCGCCAACCGCCTGCCGATGCTCACGCTCGAAGAAGAGCAGGGCTTCGCACGCCGTTTGCGCGACCACAACGACCTCGAAGCGGCCGGTGCGCTGATCCTCTCGCACCTGCGCCTCGTGGTGTCCATTTCGCGCCAATACCTGGGCTACGGGCTGCCTCACGGCGACCTGATCCAGGAAGGCAACGTCGGCCTCATGAAGGCCGTGAAGCGCTTCGACCCCGACCAGGGCGTGCGGCTCGTGAGCTACGCCATGCACTGGATCAAGGCCGAGATCCACGAGTACATCCTGAAGAACTGGCGCATGGTCAAGGTCGCGACGACCAAGGCCCAGCGCAAGCTGTTCTTCAACCTGCGCTCGATGAAGCAGGGCTTCAAGGCCGACTCGGCCGCGGCCGACAACGGCACGCACCGCGACACGCTGAGCCCCGACGAGGTGTCGCAGATGGCGACCCGGCTCAACGTCAAGCCTGAAGAAGTGCTGGAAATGGAAACCCGCCTGTCGGGCGGCGACGTGCTGCTCGATCCGGGTCCGTCGGACGACGGCGACGAGGCCTTCGGCCCGATCGCCTACCTGGCCGACGCCACGCAGGAACCCACCGCCCTGCTCGAGTCGCAGCAGCGCGACCGGCTTTCGAGCGACGGCATTGCCACCGCGCTCGAAGCGCTGGACGACCGCAGCCGCCGCATCGTCGAAGAGCGCTGGCTCAAGGTCAACGACGACGGTTCGGGCGGCATGACGCTGCACGACCTGGCGGCGGTGTACGGCGTGAGCGCCGAGCGCATTCGCCAGATCGAAGTCGCGGCCATGAAGAAGATGAAGAAGGCGCTGGCCGACTACGCCTGAGCCCTCTGAGCTTCACCCGAACAAGCCCGGCCGCGTGCCGGGCTTTTTCATGCCTGTTTGGCCAGCGTGCGCAGCGCCCGCCTGGCAATGTAGCGGGTGGCCGGTGTGTCCGACTCGGCCACCCAGCGCGCGCAGAGCCGGTCGACCCACTCGGGCTGGGTCTTGCTCGCGTCGTTGAGCCAGTTGGCCACCGAATTCTGCACATAGCGGCTGGCGTCGGCTCGCAGCGGCGCGAGGAGCGGCAGCGCGCGCCAGGGCTCGGCCTTGAGCGCGTCGATCTGCGCGCACCAGACGCCGCGCGGGCGCGTGAGCTCGCTGGCAAAGCGGCGGATGTTCGGATCGGCATCGGCCGTCCACGGCTGCAGCAGCGCGAGCGACTCGTCGAGCGAGGCGATGACCGCGTCGCGCACCGCCATCCAGGCGATTTCCCGCACGCCGAAGTGCGGATCGGCGGCAAAACGCCGCACCGCCTCCAGCTGCGCCGCCAGCGGCAGGCCCGAAAGCGTGACCCACTGCGCGGCCCAGCAGCGCGCGACGTCGCTCGCGTGCGTGGCCAGCCGGTGGGCGACGGCGTCGCGCTCGGCATGCAGCGCCGCCAGGTCGTAGAGCGCGCGGGCAATGTGGCCGTGCCGCTGCATCGGCTTGAATGCGCCGAGCATGGCGATGGTGTCGGCCAGCCGCTCGCTGGCCGGATCGAGCCCGATGTGGGCCGCCACGCTACGCGCGAGCCGCGGCAGCTCGAGCGCCAAGAATTCGTTGAGGTTGACGGTCTCGAGCAGCCCGTCGTTGAGCGCGCGCAGCACCTCGGGCGGAATGAGTGCGATGCGGAAGGCGCCCCGGCGCGCCTTCAGGTGCTCGACGGAGGCCAGGGCAAGGGCGGCGTCCATGGGCGCGCGGTCAGGACTTGAGCAGCGCCTTCACGTCCGACACCATCGGCGCCACGCCGGCGCCATAGCGCGCGTAGAGCCGCAGCCGGCCGTCGGTGTCGTAGACGAAGCTGGCGGCCGAATGGTCCATCGAGTAGCTCGTGGGAGTCTTGCCCTCGACCTTCTTGAAGTAGACCTTGAAGTCCTTGGCGACCTGGGCGAGCTGGTCGGCCGTGGGAATCAGCGCGACGAAGCCCGGGTCGAACGCGCCCATGTAGGCCTTGAGCACCTCGGGCGTGTCGCGCGCCGGGTCGACCGTGACGAACAGCACCTGCAGCTTGTCGCCATCGCTGCCGAGCTGCTGCTTGACCTGCGCCATCTCGGTCATGGTGGTGGGGCAGACGTCGGGGCACTGCGCGTAGCCGAAGAACAGCACGACCACCTTGCCCTTGAAATCGGCCAGCGTGCGCAGCTTGCCGTCGGCATCCTTGAGCGAGAAGTCGCGGGCATAGTCGGCGCCCGTGATGTCGACCGCATTGAAGCTGGGCTTGGCTTCGCTGCAGGCCGAAAGACCGAGGCCCAGGGTGGCGGCCATGGCGGCCCATCCCGCACCGCCGGCAATCAGTTGGAGGGCATTTCGCTTGTTCATGGGCACGGGCATTCGGTCAGTCAATCAATCAGCGGAGGTAATGGTCGACGAGCAGCGCCGCGAACAGCACGCTCAAATGGATCAGCGAGAACCGGAAGGTCTTGCGCGCCAGCGCATCGGAGTAGTTGCGCCAGAGGGCGAAGGCATAGCCCGTGAAGCCGATGCTCACGCCCACCGCCACCGCCAGGTAGAGCCAGCCGCTCATGCCGTAGATGAAAGGCATGAGGCAGGCCGCGAACAGGATGAAGGTGTAGAGCAGCACCTGCAGCCGCGTGAACTCGTTGCCGTGCGTGACGGGCAGCATCGGCAGGCCGGCCTTGCGGTAGTCCTCGACGCGGTAGAGCGCCAGCGCCCAGAAGTGCGGCGGCGTCCACAGGAAGATGATCAGGAACAGGATCAGCGCCTCGGGGCCCACGTCGCCGGTCATTGCGGCCCAGCCCAGCACCGGCGGCATCGCGCCCGAGGCGCCGCCGATCACGATGTTCTGCGGCGTCAGCGGCTTGAGGATCACGGTGTAGATCACCGCATAGCCGACGAAGGTGGCAAAGGTCAGCCACATGGTGAGCGGGTTGACCTGGAACCAGAGCAGCGCAGAACCGGCCGCGCACAGCAGCGCCGAGAACACCAGCGCCTGCAGGTCGCTGAGCTGCCCGCGCGCCGTGGGGCGCCAGGCGGTGCGCTTCATCTTGGCGTCGATGCCCTTCTCGACCAGGCAGTTGAACGCCGCCGCCGCGCCCGCCACCAGCCAGATGCCGATGCAGGCCAGCACGGCGCGCTGCACGTCGGCCCACGAGGGCAGCCCGGGCACGGCCAGCACCATGCCGATGAGGGCGCAGAAGACGATCAGCTGCACCACGCGCGGCTTGGTCAGCGCATAGAACTGGCGCAGCACGTTGGCGGTGCTTGTCTGCTGCACGGAAATCGGCGTGCTCACGCGGCGGCCTCCCTCTGGTTGTTGTGTGGGGCGCCGGGCGCCTTGTCCGTATCGTGTGCGGTCGCGGTCGCGGCCACGGCCACGCGGCGGCTCTCGCACAGCGCCCATGTCAGCACCACGGCCAGCGCCGCGGCGCCCCCGGTGTGCAGGACCGCGGCGACCAGCGGCCAGCCGAGCAGCACGTTGCCGAGGCCGGTGGCCAGCTGCAGCAGCGCGAGTCCCGCGAGCCAGCGCGCCTGCGGCCGCAGCGGCGGCGTGCGGCGCAGCTGCCACGCGAGCACGCCCAGCGCGGCGAACACGGCGTAGGCCATCAGCCGATGCACGTAGTGGATGGCGGTGAGCGCGGAAAAATCGAGCGGCACGCCGCTGCCGGTCACGCCCAGGTGGCGCCAGATCTCGAAGCCCTGGGCAAAATTCATCGGCGGCCACCAGCTGCCTTGGCAGGTCGGGAACTGGGTGCAGGCCAGCACCGCATAGTTGGTGCTGACCCAGCCGCCGAGCGCGATCTGCAGCAGCAGCAGGGCCGAGGTGGCGATCAGCCCGCTGCGCAGCGCAGGCGACACCGGCGTGGGCAGGCGGTCGGCGGCGGCCTGCCGGTAGCGCACCGCCTGGATGCACAGCAGCACCAGCAGCACCACGGCGCCCAGCAGGTGCAGCGTGACGATCGCTGGAAAGAGCTTCCAGGTGACCGTGAGCGCGCCGAATGCGCCCTGCAGGCAGACCCAGGCCAGCGTGAGCGCGGGCCACCAGGCGCTGAGCGTGGCGTGCTCGCCGTCCGCCGGCGCGGGCGGCATGCGGCGCTGGCGCCGCCGCACGGCCCAGGTGGCGCCCGCCAGCGCGAGGATCAGCACACCGACGCCGGTGGCCAGGTAGCGGTGCACCATCTCGACCCAGGCCTTGCTGTGCGTGACGGGGCCGGTCGGCTGGGCCGACTGCGCCATGGCGATCTCGTGGCGCGCGCCCACCGGGCTCGCGTTGCCGTAGCAGCCCGGCCAGTCGGGGCAGCCCAGGCCCGAATCGGTGAGCCGGGTGAAGGCGCCGAACAGCGTGAGGTCGAAGGTGAGGAACAGCGTCAGCACGGTGAGCGCATGCAGCCGGCGCGCCGGACCGGCGCCCGCGTTGCGGCGCCACACCCACACCAGCGGGCCGAGCGCGATCAGCACGCCGGCAGCCATCAGCCAGGCGACGGGGGTGAGGTCGTAGAGCGAGCCGGTGTCCATCATGCGGTGCTAGCGGCCGGGCTCGTCCCAGGAGGCGGAGGCGCGCAGCAGGCGGTCGAGGTCGCGCTTGGCGCGGCTCGCGCCCGCGGCGTCCATGCGGGCCGGAAATCGCATCATCCAGTTGCCCATCGGATCGACCACGTACAGGTGCTCGGCCAGCCCGTGGCCCGGGGCGGGCGCGAGCCACTTGGCCAACTGCTCGGCCGGCACGCGCAGCACGGTGGCGCCGCGCAGGCCGTTGTCCAGCCGCGCCGGAACCGGCGCCGCATCGCTCACGAGCCAGACGCGGTCGAGCCGGTCCTTCTCGCGGCCCAGGCTCTCGCGCAGCTGGCGCTGCAGGTAGAGCTGCTGTTCGCAGAGCGCGTCGCAGGCCGCATCGGCCACGGCCACCAGCAGCCACTGGCCCTTGAGCGTGGCCAGGTCGACCGGCGCGCCGCTGCGGTCCGTGGTGGCGAGCACAGGCAGCGTGCGCTGCGGATCGATGAGCTCGCCGTAGACGCTGCGCCCCTCGGGCCGGATCACGTAGTAGGTGAAGTACGACGCGATGACGGGCGCGGCGCACATCAGCATCACGGCAATCATCTTCCAGCGCCCGGCCACCGTGCGGCGGCCCTCGGCACCGTCGAGCGCCTGGTTGGGCGACGGCATCGAGTGCACCGTCAGGCCCAGCGGTTCGTCAGAGGCTGCGTTCATCGCGTGCGCGGCGCCTCGAGCGGCGGTAGGGGGAAATGATTTGGAACCAGACATAGAGGATGACCACGAGGGCCGAAAGCCCGAACCACTGGAATGCATAGCCGTAGTGCTTCTCCAGACCCAGAGCGGGGGCCGGCCAGTCGCGCTGCAACCCCTCGGAAGCGGGGCCGGCCTGCTGCAGCGACACGTCGGTTCGCAGCGGCAGCTTGGTTTCGGCGCGGAACGCTTCCAGGTCGAGATTCTGCCGGATGGGCGAAGACCCCGCGGATTCCGGTGCCGAGGCGGCCGCGGCCGGCTTGCCGAGCTCGAACAAGTGGCCCGGCGGCGGCTCGATCAGGCCCGTGACTTCGACGATGCCCGGCGGCGTCTCGACCGCGCCCAGCTGCGTGCGGTCGTTGAAGTTGCGCTGCACCCAGCCGCGCTGGATCATCACGGCCTGGTCGCTGCCTTCCAGCGCGAACGGCGTCAGCACGTAGAAGCCCGGCACGCCATGCATCTGCCGGTTGTCCAGGTAGACCGTCTGTGGCGTCAGCCAGAGGCCGCGCAGCCGCACCGGCCGGTGCAGCTCGCCGGCCGGCGCCTCGAGCGCCAGGAACTCGGCCTGGGCCAGCGGCGGCTTCTGCTTCTGGGCCTCGATCTCGGCCTGCAGCGCCTCCTTCTGCGCGGCGCGCGACAGCTGCCAGCGGCCCAGCGACACCGTGGCGCAAAGGGCCAGCACGGCGGCCAGCGTGACCAGCAGGAAGCGGCCCCGCCTGGGCCTCTGGCGGGCGGAATGAAGGGGTTCCGGCGTCACTGGAGTGGATGAGGCGTGCGGCCGATAATCGGGGTCATGAAATATTTCGTCGCCCTGGTTTTCGTGGGCATCTTCGCGAGCCTTGCCTTTGCGCTCTTCTACATGCTGAAAGACGGGCGCAACGGGCGCGCCAAGAGCGGCGGCATGGCGCGCGCCCTCACCTTTCGGATCGGCCTGTCGGTGTTTTTGTTCCTCTGCATGCTGCTGGCCTGGAAATTCGGCTACATCCAGCCCACCGGGCTCCCGCTCGGCAAGTAGATGGTGCTCGTTCCACGAGAACCATGAAAAAGGCGCCTTCCGGCGCCTTTTTTTCTGCATGCCGCGGGGGTCGCTCAAAGCCAGTACACCAGCATGTAGAGGCCGAGCCACACCACGTCGACGAAGTGCCAGTACCAGGCCGCGCCCTCGAAGCCGAAATGGCGCTCCGGCGTGAAGTGGCCCTTCTGCAGGCGCAGCGTGATGAACAGCAGCATCAGCATGCCGATGAACACGTGCAGGCCGTGGAAGCCGGTCAGCATGAAGAAGGTCGAGCCGTAGGCGCCGGAGCTGAGCTTGAGGTTCAGCTCGGTGTACAGGTGGTGGTACTCGTAGCCCTGCACGCCCAGGAACAGCACGCCGAGCAGCACGGTGAGCCACATGAAGCGGATGGTCTGGGCACGATGGCCGGCACGCAGCGCGTGGTGGGCAATGGTGAGCGTCACGCCCGAGCTCAGCAGCAGCGCGGTGTTGATCGTGGGCAGCCAGAACGGGCCGACGGTCTGGAAGGGCTCGACGATGTCGGCCGGCGAACCGGTGGCGCCGGCTGCAACGCTGGGCCACACGGCCTTGAAGTCGGGCCAGAGCAGCGCGTTGTCCAGGCTGCCGAGCGCCGGCAGCGAATGGGTGCGGGTCCACCACAGCGCGGTGAAGAAGGCACCGAAGAACATCACTTCGGAGAAGATGAACCAGCTCATGCTCCAGCGGAACGAGAGGTCGATCTTGTGGCCGTACTGGCCGCTTTCGCTTTCGCCGATGGCGGTGCGGAACCACACGAACAGCGTGGCGAGCCACCCGACCATGCCCGCCAGCAGGGACCAGGCGCCCCACTGGTGGCCGTTGATCCATTGGGCCGCGCCGAGAATCACGAAGAACAGGCCGGTCGCAGCCATGACCGGAAAGGCCGATGGCCCCGGCACGAAGTAGTAGGGCGTGGCGCCGTGGGTGGTTGAACTCATATCAGCTCCTGGCTTTCTTTCTTCTCTCGATTCGATGGGTTCTGGATGTCGTGGGCCATGCGGACCGGGCTCAGGGCGCAACCACGTAGCGCACCAGCAGCACCAGGCCGACGATGAAAACGATGACCGCTGCAAAGGCCACCGCGATGATGTGCAGCGGGTTCAGCTTGGCCAGGTCGTCCTGGTAGGCGCTTTTCTTGCGCACCCCGAAGAACGACCAGCACACGGCCTTCACCGTGTCCCACAGCGTGGCCTTGGGCGGCGTGTTCGGTGCGGTCACGAACGGGGCTCATGGGCAGCATTCGAAACAGCGGCCACCGGGGCCGCGGGCGTCTTGCCGCCGACTTCGAAGAAGGTGTAGGACAGCGTGATGGTCTTCACGTCCCTGGAGATCTTCGGGTCGATCACGAAGGCGACGGGCCACTGCTTCTTCTCGCCCGGGTCGAGCGTGTACTGGTTGAAGCAGAAGCACTCCAGCTTGTTGAAGTACGGCGCGGCCTGCTGCGGCGCATAGCTCGGGATGGCCTGCGCCGCCATGCGGCGGTTCTGCACGTTCTGGAATTCGTAGACCACGGTGTTGAGCTGGCCGGGGTGCACCTGAATCGTCCGCTCGGCGGGCTTGAAGTCCCAGAGGGCACCGCGCACGTTGGAGTCGAACTCGACCGTGATGGTGCGCGTGGTGTCGACCTGCGTGTTGTCGGGCACGCGCACGTTCTTGCCGCCGCTTGCGCCCCCCGGCACCTCGAGTTCGCTGAGCGCGAGGATGTTGATGCCGGTCATTTCGCAGATGGCGCGGTACAGCGGCACCAGGGCATAGCCGAACGCGAACATGCCGCAGGCCACCACGGCCAGCTTGCCGACCATGCGGACATTGGCGCGCTTGATGCGTTGACCGAGGCTCATGATGCGGGCGGCTCCGTTGGCTCGTGCTTCAGCGTCCGCTGAACCAGATCATGCGGACCAGGAATCCGAGAAAGAACAGCACGGCGATGGAGGCCAGCGTGAGCCCCATGCGGCGGTTGTTCCTTTTCTGTTCGGGCGTGGTCATCGTGGTCATGCAAGCCGGCGGCCGGTGCGGTTCAGCCGATCACCTTGGTGGCGGTCGCATCGAGCTTGGGCGGGTTCTCGAAGGTGTGGAAGGGCGCCGGCGACGGCACTTCCCACTCGAGGCCTTCAGCCGCTTCCCAGGGCTTCTGCGCTGCCTTCTCGCCCTTGCCGAGCATGGTCGGCAGCACGATGAAGAAGAAGAAGTAGACCTGGGCCAGACCGAAGGCGAACGCACCCACCGAAGCCACCGCGTTGAAGTCGGCGAACTGCATCGGGTAGTCGGCATAGCGGCGCGGCATGCCCGCGAGGCCGAGGAAGTGCATCGGGAAGAAGGTGACGTTGAACGAGATCAGCGACCACCAGAAGTGGATCTTGCCGCGCGTTTCGTTGTACATCACGCCGGTCCACTTGGGCGCCCAGTAGTAGTAGCCCGCGAACATGGCATAGAGCGAGCCGGCCACCAGCACGTAGTGGAAGTGGGCCACCACGTAGTAGGTGTCCTGCAGCTGGATGTCGATCGGGGCGATGGCCAGGATGAGGCCGGTGAAGCCGCCCATCGTGAACACGAAGATGAAGCCCACCGCGAACAGCATCGGGGTCTCGAAGGTCATCGAGCCCTGCCACATGGTGGCGATCCAGTTGAAGATCTTCACGGCCGTGGGCACCGCGATCAGCATGGTCGCGTACATGAAGAACAGCTGGCCCGTGACCGGCATGCCGGTCGTGAACATGTGGTGCGCCCAGACGATGAACGACAGGATCGCGATCGACGAGGTGGCGTACACCATCGAGGCGTAGCCGAACAGCCGCTTGCGCGAGAACGCCGGCACGATCTGGCTGATGATGCCGAAGGCCGGCAAGATCATGATGTAGACCTCGGGGTGGCCGAAGAACCAGAAGATGTGCTGGTACATCACCGGGTCGCCGCCGCCGGCGGGGTTGAAGAAGCTGGTGCCGAAGTGGCGGTCGGTCAGCGTCATGGTGATGGCGCCTGCGAGCACGGGCATCACGGCGATCAGCAGGTAGGCGGTGATGAGCCAGGTCCAGCAGAACATCGGCATCTTCATGAGCGTCATGCCGGGGGCGCGCATGTTCAGGATGGTGACGATGATGTTGATCGAGCCCATGATCGACGAAGCGCCCATGATGTGCATCGCGAAGATGCCGGCGTCCATCGAGGGGCCCATCTGCAGCGTGAGCGGCGCGTAGAGCGTCCAGCCCGCGGCGGGCGCGCCGCCGGGCATGAAGAACGAGCCCACGAGCATCAGCGCGGCGGGGATCAGCAGCCAGAAGCTGAAGTTGTTCATGCGCGCGAATGCCATGTCGGATGCGCCGATCTGCAGCGGGATCATCCAGTTCGCGAAGCCGACGAAGGCGGGCATGATGGCGCCGAACACCATGATCAGGCCGTGCATGGTGGTGAACTGGTTGAACAGCTCGGGGTTCACCAGCTGCAGGCCGGGCTGGAACAACTCGGCGCGGATCAGGAGCGCAAGCACGCCGCCCACCATCAGCATGGTGAAGCTGAACAGCAGGTAGAGCGTGCCGATGTCCTTGTGGTTGGTGGCGAACACCCAGCGGCGCCAGCCGGTGGGCGCTGCGTGGTGCTCGTCGTGTGCGTGGCCGTCGTGGGCGTGACCGTGGGGGTCGAGGACTGCACTCATTTCGTTGTTCCTTGCAATTTCTTCGTCGCGGGGCGCTTGGACGCGGTCACTTGCCGCGCAGGGCCAGAACTTCGGCCGGCTGCACCAGCTGGCCCGTCTTGTTCGACCAGCTGTTCTTGGTGTAGGTGGCAACGGCCGCGAGGTCGGTGTCGCTCAGCTGCTTCCAGGAGGGCATCGCGCCATTGTTCTGGCCGTTGAGCAGCACCGTGAGCTGCACCTTGTGGTCGGTGTCGAGCACCTTGGGGCTGGCGTCCAGCGGCTTGATCGGGCCGGCGCCCTTGCCGTTGGCCTGGTGGCAGGCCGCGCAGTTGGCGGCATAGACCTTCTCGCCGCGCGCCAACATGTCGGGCAGGGTCCAGACCTTGCTCGGATCGTCGAGCTTGGCCGCGGCTTCCTTGCGCTTGCCATCGACCCAGGCCGTGTAGTCGGCGGCCGAGACCACCTTCACGTGGATCGGCATGTAGGCGTGTTCCTTGCCGCAGAGTTCCTGGCACTGGCCGTAGTAGTCGCCCACGGTCTCGGCGCGGAACCAGGTATCGCGCACGAAGCCGGGAACCGCATCCTGCTTGATGCCCAGCTGGGGCACGGCAAACGCGTGGATCACGTCGTTGGCGGTGGTGATGATGCGCACCTTCTTCTGGACCGGCACCACCATCGGGTTGTCGACCTTGAAGAGGTAGTCGTCGGGCATGGCGCCCTTGGCACCGGCGTCGGACATGGCGCGCTGCGAGCTGTCGAGCGTGGAGATGAAGGCCAGGCCCTCGCCTTCGCCGTTCAGGTAGTCGTAGCCCCACTTCCACTGGTAGCCGGTGGTCTTGATGGTGAGGTCGGCGTTGGTGGTGTCCTTCTGGGCCACCAGCACCTTGGTGGCGGGCAGCGCCATCACGATCACGATGATGAAGGGCACGATGGTCCAGATGACCTCGACCACCACCGATTCATGGAAGTTGGCCGCCTTGTGGCCGACCGACTTGCGGTGCTTCCATATCGAATAGAACATGACCGCGAACACGGCAACGAAGATGACCGTGCACAGGATCATCATCACCGTGTGCAGGAAATGCTGTTCCTGCGCAATCTTGGTGACGCCCAGCGGAAGGTTCAGCTGGCGCACCGAGGGGCCGCCGGGCAGATCGTTGACTGCGTGCGCCGCGCCGCTGAAAGCCGCGCCGGCCGCCAGCAACAGATTCGCCGGCCTGTACTTATTGCGCCAAATGCTCTTCATCGTGTTCACGTTTCTTCAATTTTTTTCAACAAACCCAACCGTGCAGCGCCGCGCGAGCCCTCAGGCGCCACGCAACGCCATGCGAATCTCGCGCGCCAATGCGGCTCGCAACTCCGGGCGTACATAGCGCCCCACCCTGACCGATCGACCCTGACCCGAGACCTCGATCAGCGAACGATCGCTGGCCTGCGGTTCGATCCGCACCTGGTGCGGCAGAAATTCCGTGCGCTCGTAGTCGCCACCGTTCTCGAGTTCCACCACCAGCCGGCCGCCCTGCAGCGCAATCCGTTCTCCATCGGTTGCGTGCCGTGCGTACAGCATGAACGCGAAACCCACCGCGGCCAGTTCGAGCCAGGCAAAAGGCAGAACCAGCGGCGCACCGAGCATCCAGAAGACCGCGCCGATACCGAGCGATACCACGCACAGCGAGGCGTAGAGCCAGCCCAGCTGGCTCGGCGTCACCGAGCAATTGCGCTTCAGGAACCAGTGGATGTTCTGGCCTGAAACGGTGGCAAAACGAAACACGGAATTCGACACGGGCGAGTTCAGCAAATCGGTGCGTCGACGCTGCCAGACCCCTTGTCTCCACAGGATCGGACAGACCTCGTTCGCGGAACACTACCCGCGAGTTTCACGCAACGGCGGATTGTAGCGGGTAGACACAGGCGCCCGGTCGCGGATGCGGGAGCGGGCCGGGCGCGCCGCTCAGGCGCCGGGCCGACCGCGCTGCAGCATCGAGCGCATCTCGCGCAGCGACACCGCGCTCTCGGCCGAAAGCGCCACGCGCGGCGCGGGCTTGAAGGCATGGCCGTAGATGACCTCGAAGGTCAGCGCGATGCGCCCGCCGCCCTCCTGCGCCGGCGCCAGTTCGGGCAATGCGTGCTTGAGCGCCTGGTGCCATGCCTTGCCCCGAAGCGCCGGGAAGCGCGCGGGATGCAGGTTGCGCCCGAGCGTGCGCAGCTCGGCCAGTGCCGCTTCGGGCGTGGCCCAGGTGAGCACGATGCGTTCCATGTCCATCACCGGCTCGGCGAAGCCGGCATGCACCAGCATGTCGCCCCAGTCGTGCATGTCGGTGTATTCGTGGCCCGCGGCCGGCCAGCCAAGCCGGGCATGCAGCGCCCGCAGCTCGCGCACCGTGTCGGGGCCCAGGCACGAGAACATCAGGAAGCCGTCGGTCGCCACCAGCCGGTGCCAGCGCGCGATGAGCGCCTCGGGGTCGGCCGCCATGTGCAGCGACATGTTGGCCCAGAGCAGGTCCACGCCGTCTTCGGGCGGTGCGTCGAAGCGCAGCTTGCTGCCCTGCCAGCGTCGCGCGCTCCACCAGGGCGCGGCCAGCGCCTCGCCGGCCGCGGCGGCCAGGTTCGCTTCGGGTTCGATCACGAAGCAGGCGGCTTCGCGGTAGCGCCGGGCCACCAGCTCGTGCGCCTCGAGGCCGCCGCGCAGCGGCGCCCAGTCGGCCCAGGTGCGTGGCTGCGCCTTGATCCATTGCAGCCGGTCTTCCATGCGGCGGCCGATTTCCTCGTGCAGCCAGGGTGAGCCGTCGGCGGGCGCGAGCCGGCTCCAGCGCGCGGCCGCCGTGGGATCGATGGTCGGCGGTCTTCTTGCGGGGTCGGTGGCCATGGGGCCGTGAGTATATTGAGCCCATGTTCAGCCGTTGGGCCGACCGGCCTTTGACCTCTCTGCTCGCACGGCTGCCCAGCCAGTGCGAGGTGTGCCGCGCATGGCCCTCGCGCCGCATCTGCGATGGCTGCGTGGCGCGCTTCGCGCCGCCGGCCGCGCGCTGCGGCAGCTGCGCCCTGCCGGTGCCCGAGGGCGTGGCGCGGTGCAGCGAATGCATGCGCGATCCGCCGCCGCTCGATGCCTGCTTTGCAGCCTGCGCCTATGCGTGGCCCTGGCCCGATTGCATCGCTCAATTCAAGTTCCACGGCGAGGCCGGCTGGGCCGGGCCGCTCGCCACGCTGATGCGCAGCGTGCCGTGGGTGGAGCCGGCGCTGGAGCAATGCGACCGGGTGCTGCCCATGCCGATGGCGCCGGCCCGGCTGCGCGAGCGCGGCTTCAACCAGGCGCTCGAACTGGCGCGCCGGCTCGCGCCCGCCAAGACCGACGCGGCGCTGCTGCTGCGTACCCGCGAGACGCCGGCGCAGAGCGGCCTCGCGCGCGCCGAGCGCCTTGGCAACCTGCGCGGCGCCTTCGCGGTGGAGCCCTTGCGCGCCCACGAGCTGCAAGGCCGGCGCGTGGTGCTGGTCGACGACGTGATGACCAGCGGCGCCTCGCTGTTCGCGGCCGCCGCGGCGCTGCGGCTGGCGGGCGCGGCGCACGTTACGGCCCTGGTGTTCGCGCGCACCGATCCGCCGCATTGAGCACCGCGACAATCGGCGCATGTTCCATATCGTCCTGGTCCAGCCCGAAATCCCGCCGAACACGGGCAACGTGATCCGCCTTGCCGCCAACACCGGCTGCACGCTCCACCTGGTCGAGCCGCTGGGTTTCTCGATGGACGACCGCCTGCTGCGCCGCGCCGGGCTCGACTATCACGAATACGCCGAAGTGAAGCGCCACGCCGGCTGGCAGGCGCTGCTCGAGGCCGAGCGGCCGGCCGCCGAGCGCATGTTCGCGCTCACCACGCGCGGCACGCGGGCCGTGCACGACGTGCGCTTCCAGCCGGGCGACTGGCTGGTGTTCGGCTCGGAGACCAGCGGCCTGCCGCCCGCTGTACGCGAGGGCTTTGCCGAACCGCAGCGCCTGCGGCTGCCGATGCGCGAAGGACAGCGCAGCCTGAATCTCTCGAATGCCGTGGCGGTGACCGTCTTCGAAGCCTGGCGCCAGAACGGCTTCGGCTGAGCAAAGACCTCAGCGGTAGCGGCGCACCACCGATTCGGCCACGCAGGCCGGCTTGGCCGCGCCTTCGAGCTCGATCGTGGCTTCCCAGGTCATCTGGATGCCGTCGTCGGCGATCGGCTCCGCCGTGAGCAGCTTCATGCGCGCGCGCAGCCGCTTGCCCACCGGCACCGGCGACATGAAGCGCACCCGGTTCAGCCCGTAGTTCACGCCCATGCGCGACTCGACCACATCGAGCGCCGCCTCGAAGAAGCGCGGCAGCAGCGACAGCGTGAGGAAGCCATGGGCGATCGGCCCGCCGAAGGGCCCGGCCTTGGCGCGCTCGACGTCGACATGGATCCACTGGTGGTCGCCCGTGGCCTCGGCGAACTGGTTCACCTGCGCTTGCGTGATGGTGATCCAGTCGCTCACGGCAACTTCCTGGCCGACGCAGGCCGCAAGATCCTGAAGCGTCTGGAATGTCTTTTTGGTCATGCGGGGCATTCTGGCGCGAAGGCCGGCGGCGCGGCTGTCGGCCTTGCGACAGCCGCGATCCTCAGCCTTCGAGCCAGTCGCAGATCGGCTGCCACTGCGCCAGGTCGCGCTGCACCCGGCCCGGCGCGATGTCGAACAGCGTGAGCCCGCGCGCCGCGAGCTGCACGTAGTTCTGGGTGTCGCGCAGCTCGCCCAGTACCGGCACGCCAAGGCTGGCGATGAACTCGTGCAGCCGGTCGGCCGCCAGGGTGCGGGCGTTCACGCGCATGCCCACGAGGCTGATCTTCGTCTTTTCGGCGCGGCGCTGCTCCTTCAGCCGGTCGAGGAAGTCGCGCGTGGCGTAGATGTCGAAGATGCTCGGCTGCAGCGGCACGATCACCCGGTCGGCCAGCGCCAGCACCTCCTTGAAGCGCCAGCCGTGCAGGCCTGCGGGGGTGTCGAGCACCGCATGCGTGGTGCCGCGCGGCGGCCGCACCACGGCGCTGTCGCCGGTGGCTTCCCAGGTGGCGATGGCCCGCGCCTGCGGCGGGCGCAGGCCCAGCCAGAGGCGCGAGGACTGCTGGCGGTCCACGTCGCCCAGCATCACCGCATGGCCGCGGCTCGCAAAGTAGCCCGCAATGTTGGTTGCGAGCGTCGATTTGCCCACGCCACCCTTGGGATTGGCGACCAGAACCACCGGCATAGCATCTCCTCCAGAGCTGGAAACCTCCGCATCGTAGCGACACGGGATGCGTTCGGCCCCGGCAAGCGCCAAACCTGCGCTATGTTCGCGGCATGACGACAACAACATCGGCCGCCGGCGACACCGGCGGCATCTACGTGCTCGCGGCCCATCCGCACTGGCGCGACTCGCGCGTGAACCGGCGCATGCTGGCCGCCGCGCGCGGCGTGCCGGGGGTCGATGTCAACGACATCTACGGCAGCTACCCGGACTTCTCGATCGACGTCGAGGCCGAACACGCCCGGCTCGCCAGGGCCCGCCTGGTGGTGCTGCTGCACCCGATCCAGTGGTATTCGATGCCGGCGCTGCAAAAACTCTGGCTCGACGACGTGCTCAGCTACGGATGGGCCTACGGCCCCGGCGGCACGGCCCTGCAGGGCAAGGACTGCTGGCTGGTCGCCACCACGGGAAGCCCCGAGGCGAGCTACCACCCCCAGAGCTACCACCGCTATTTCTTCGACGCCTTCCTGCCGCCCTACGAGCAGACCGCGGCGCTGTGCGGCATGCGCTTCCTGCCGCCGCTGGTCTTGCACGGCGCGCGCAGCGCCGCGGAGGACGAGGTGGCGGCACACGTCGAGGTGTTCGCCCAGCGGCTCGGCAGCTACCCGCAATGGCCCGAGCTCGAGGAGCTCGACGCCTGCGTGGCCTGCCCGGTGCCCGAAACCGACCGCCCGGCCGAAGCCGATGGCCTGGACGAGGCGGCGTCCGCCGCCAACGATGAACAGAACAACGAAAAAGGCATGGCCTGAGCATGGAACACGCACCCGCCTGGCTGACCAACAGCCTGATCTACCTGGGCGCCGCCGTGCTGGTGGTGCCGCTGTCCAAGGCGCTGGGCCTGGGCTCCATCATCGGCTACCTCGTGGCCGGCATCGCGATCGGCCCGTGGGGGCTCGGGCTCGTCTCCAGCGTGGAGGACGTGCTGCATTTCGCCGAGTTCGGCGTGGTGCTGATGCTGTTCCTCGTGGGCCTGGAGCTCGAACCCAAGCGCCTGTGGAACCTGCGCCGGCCGATCTTCGGCTGGGGCACCGCGCAGGTGCTGAGCTGCGCCGCGGTGCTGTTTGCCGTCGGCTTTGCCGCGGGCGTGGCGTGGCGGGTGGCGCTGGTGGCGGCGCTCGGCCTGGCGCTGTCTTCCAC
Source organism: Variovorax paradoxus NBRC 15149 (assembly GCF_001591365.1). Classification (GTDB taxonomy): domain Bacteria; phylum Pseudomonadota; class Gammaproteobacteria; order Burkholderiales; family Burkholderiaceae_C; genus Variovorax; species Variovorax paradoxus. Next base: position 213,395 of record NZ_BCUT01000005.1, on the reverse strand, counting down.
CGCCATCGCGCTGCAGGTGCTGGGCGAACGCAACCTGCTGAAGACCCCGAGCGGCCAGGCGGGCTTCTCGATCCTGCTGTTCCAGGACGTGGCAGCCATTCCGATCCTCGCGCTGCTGCCGCTCTTGGCCGGCGCCACGGCGGCCGAGCAGTCGCTCAGCGGGCTGGACCGCACGCTCGAGGGCCTGAAGATCGTCGGCGTGATCGCCGGCATCATCCTCGGCGGCCGGCTGGCCCTGCGTCCGCTGCTGCGCTGGATCGCGCGCAGCAACACGCCCGAGATCTTCACCGCCGCGGCGCTGCTCCTGGTGGTGGCCATCGCCGCGCTGATGCAGTTCGTGGGCCTGTCGATGGCGCTGGGCGCCTTCCTTGCCGGCGTGCTGCTGGCCGAGAGCGAATACCGGCGCGAGCTCGAGACCGACATCGAGCCCTTCAAGGGCCTGCTGCTGGGCCTGTTCTTCATTGCCGTGGGCATGTCGATCAACTTCGGCGTGCTGATCGCGAGCCCCGGGCTGATGGCGCTGCTGGTGGTCGGCTTCATGGCCATCAAGCTGGCCGTGATCTACGCGCTGGCCAAGGCCATGGGCCTGGCCTACCAGGAGCGGCCGGTGTTCACGCTGCTGCTGGCGCAAGGCGGCGAGTTCGCGTTCGTGGTGTTCCAGGCCGCGGGGCCCGACGTGCTGCCGCCCGAGACCACCTCGCTCCTGATCGGCGCGGTGGCGCTGTCGATGCTGCTGTCGCCGCTCCTGCTGGTGCTGCTCGACAAGTTCGTGCTGCCGCGCTACAGCCGCAGCAACGGCACGCAGCTGGAAGAAATTTCAGAGCAGCAGGACGCCAAGGTGCTGATCTGCGGCTTCGGGCGCTACGGCCAGATCGTGGGCCGCATGCTGATATCGCAGGGCCTGCGCGTGACGGTGCTCGACCACGACGCCGACACCGTGGAGGGCCTGCGCCAGTTCGGCTTTCGCGTGTTCTACGGCGACGCGACGCGGCTGGACCTGCTGCGCACCGCGGGCGCCGGCACGGCCAAGGCCATCGTGGTGGCGGTGGACGACATCGAGCAGTCGCTGGAGATCGTCGATCTCGTGAAGGAGCACTTTCCGAAGGCCCGCATCATCGCGCGGGCGCGCAACGTGAACCACCTGTTCCAGCTGCGCGACCGCGGCGTGACGGACGTGGAGCGCGAAGTGTTCGAGTCGTCGCTGCGCAGCGCGCGCACCGCGCTCGAGGCGCTGGGCTGGCCGGCGCACGAGGCGCGCGAATCGGCCATGCGCTTTCGCCGCCGGAACCTCAAGCTCGGCGACGAGATGTACCCGCACTACAAGGACCGCGCCCAGCTGATCGCGGCCAGCAAGGCCGGCCGCCAGCAGTTCGAGGAACAGATGGCGCGCGAACGCGAGGAACGGCAGCGCCGCTCGGGCCTCGACTGGGACCTGATCGAGGAAAAGGAAGAGGCGGACGCGTAGCCCGCGCCGGGCCCCGCCTACTGGCGCTCAGCCCTCCAGCTTCAGCAGCCTGACCGCATTGCCCTTCAGGATGCCCGGCATCACCTCGGGCTTGAAGCCGGCGGTCTCGAAGTCCTTCATCCAACGGTCGGGCGTGATCAGCGGATAGTCGCTGCCGAACAGGATGCGGTCCTTCAGCAGCGTGTTGGCGTACTGCACCAGCTGCTTCGGAAAGTACTTGGGGCTCCAGCCCGAAAGGTCGATCCAGACGTTCGGCTTGTGCGTGGCCACGCTCAGCGCCTCGTCCTGCCAGGGAAAGCTGGGGTGCGCCATCACGATCTGCATGTCGGGAAAGTCGATGGCCACGTCGTCCAGGTGCATCGGGTTGCTGTACTCCAGCCTGAGGCCCCCGCCGCAGCGCATGCCCGAGCCGATGCCGCTGTGGCCGGTGTGGAAGATGGCCGGCAGCTTGTGCTCGGCAATCACCTCGTACAGCGGCCAGGCCATCTTGTCGTAGGGGTGGAAGGCCTGCACCGTCGGGTGGAACTTGAAGCCCTTCACGCCGTGCTCTTCAATCAGGCGCCGCGCCTCGCGCGCGCCCATCTTGCCCTTGTGCGGATCGATGCTCGCGAAGGCGATCATCATGTCGCTGTTCTTCTGCGCGGCTTCGGCGATTTCCTCGTTCGGGATGCGGCGGCGGCCCATGTTCGATTCGGCATCGACCATGAACATCACCAGCCCGATCCTGCGTTCGCGGTAGTAGGCCACGCTCTCGGCAATGGTGGGCCGGCCGCTGGAGCCGAAGTACTTGTCGGCGGCGCGGTCGTATTCCTCGCCGTAGTTGTCGAAGGGGTTCCAGCAGCTCACTTCGGCGTGGGTGTGGATGTCGATGGCGATCAGGTTCTGGTGGTCCATGTCGTTGTCTCCAGTACGGGTAAGTCCCTAGGGATCGGGGGTCTCAAGTGCCTTGAATTGATTATTTATCATAACCATAATCCAACTCACACACGAATGCAATCATGACCAATCCCGACCTCCAACTCGACATCCGCGACGACGTGGCCATCGTCCGCCTGACGCGCGGCGCCAAGCGCAACGCGCTCTCGGACAGCCTGATCCTCGCGCTGCGCAATACCTTCGAGACGCTGCCTTCCACGGTGCGCGCCGCGGTGCTCGACGGCGAAGGCCCGCACTTCTGCGCCGGCCTCGACCTGAGCGAGCTGAAGGAGCGCGACGCCGGCCAGGGCATGCAGCACTCGCGGCTGTGGCACGGCGCGCTCGACCTGATCCAGCACGGCCCGGTGCCGGTGATCGCGGCGTTGCACGGCGCGGTGGTGGGCGGCGGCCTCGAGCTGGCGAGCGCCTGCCACATCCGCGTGGCCGACCGCAGCACCTTCTACGCGCTGCCCGAAGGCTCGCGCGGCATCTTCGTGGGCGGCGGCGGCTCGGTGCGCATTCCCAAGCTGATCGGCGTGGCGCGCATGACCGACATGATGATGACCGGCCGCGTCTACAACGCCGAGGACGGCGAGCGCGCCAACTTCGCGCAGTACCTGGTCGACGAGGGCGCGGCCTTCGACAAGGCCTTCGAACTCGCCAAGCGCGTGGCCACCAATGCGCCGCTGACCAACTACGCGCTGATGCATGCGCTGCCGCGCATTGCCGAGCAGTCGGCCGACCACGGCTTCTTCACCGAGGCGCTGATGTCCGGCATCGTGCAGAACGCGCCCGAGGCCAAGGCGCGCGTGCGCGATTTCCTCGAAGGCCGCGGCGCCAAGGTGAGCAAGGAATGACCACCATCCGATACCGTCCGCTGGCCTTCGGCGTCACGCGCGCCGTGCTGCGCCAAGGTGCGCCGGGCACCCAGTACCTGCGGGCCGAAACCCAGCTCGCGCCCTACCGCGACCGCATGACCGACCGCCTCGCGCACTGGGCCGAGCAGGCGCCCGAGCGCACCTTCATCGCCCGCCGCGAACGGCTGGCCGATGGCAGCACCGGCGACTGGCAGCGCGTGAGCTACGCCGAGGCGCTGCACAAGGCGCGCGGCATCGGCCAGGCGCTGCTCGATCGCGGCCTGAGCGCGGAGCGCCCGGTCGCGATCCTGAGCGAGAACGGTATCGAACATGCGCTGATGGCGCTCGGCTGCCTCTACGCGGGCGTGCCGTACTGCCCGGTGTCGCCGCCCTACTCTGTGGTGAGCCAGGACTTCGAGAAGCTGCGCCACGTGCTGGACACGCTCACGCCGGGCCTGGTGTTCGCGGCCGATGCCGCGCGCTTCGGCCGCGCCATTGCCGCCACCGTGCCTGCCGGGACCGAAGTGGTGATCGCTGAAGGCGCGCTCGAAGGCCGCGACGCCACCTCGTTCGATGCGCTGGCCGCCACGCCGGCCACGCCCGCCATCGATGCCGCGATGCGCGCCACCGGCCCCGACACCATCACCAAGTTCCTCTTCACCTCGGGCTCCACCAAGATGCCCAAGGCGGTGATCAACACGCACCGCATGTGGTGCGCCAACCAGCAGCAGCTGCGCCAGTCGATTCCCGCCCTGGGCGAGGAGCCGCCGGTGCTGGTCGACTGGCTGCCCTGGAACCACACCTTCGGCGGCAACCACAACGTGGGCATCGTGCTGGACAACGGCGGCACGCTCTACATCGACGACGGCAAGCCCACGCCCGCCGGCATGGCCGAGACGCTGCGCAACCTGCGCGAGATCGCGCCCACCATCTACTTCAACGTGCCGACCGGCTTCGAGGCCATTGCGCACGCCATGGAAACCGATGCGGTGCTGCGCCGCAACCTGCTGTCGCGCGTGAAGATGTTCTTCTACTCGGGCGCCGCGCTCTCGCAGCCCGTGTGGGACAGCCTGCACAAGACGCAGGAGTCCGAAGTCGGCGAGCGCATCGTGATGGGCACGGGCCTGGGCATGACCGAATCGGGGCCGTTCGCGCTCTACGTCACGGGGCCCGAGGTCAAGTCGGGCGACGTGGGCCTGCCCGCGGCCGGCATCGAGCTCAAGCTGATCGAGGTCGACGGCAAGACCGAGGTGCGCTACCGCGGCCCCAACATCACGCCCGGCTACTGGCGCGCGCCCGAGGCCACGGCCGAGGCCTTCGACGACGAGGGCTTCTTCTCGACCGGCGACGCGGTGAAGTGGATCGACGAGTCGAACATCCACCGCGGGCTGCGCTTCGACGGCCGCATTGCCGAAGACTTCAAGCTCGCCACCGGCACCTTCGTGAGCGTGGGTCCGCTGCGCGCCAAGATCATCGCGGCCGGCGCGCCCTACGTGCAGGACGCGGTGCTGACCGGCATCAACCTGAAGGAAGTCGGCGCGCTGGTCTTTCCGACGCAGAAGGTGCGGGAACTGGCCGGCCTGTCCGAAGGCGCATCGATGCAGCAGGTGCTCGAAAGCGCGCCGGTGCAGGCGCACTTCCAGCAGGTGGCCAATGCGCTGGCGGCCATGGGCACCGGCAGCGCCAACCGCATCGCGCGGCTGCACCTGATGGCCGAGCCGCCTTCCATCGACAAGGGCGAAGTGACCGACAAGGGCTCCATCAACCAGCGCGCCGTGCTCAAGCACCGCGCCGAGCTCGTCGAGGCGCTGCATGCCGACACCCTGCCCTTCACCCTGAAGCCCCGCTGAACCACCACCCGAGGAGACACACACCATGAAGATCGAAGGACAAGCCGCACTCGTGACCGGCGGCGCATCGGGCCTGGGCGAAGCCACCGCGCGCGAACTCGCGCGCCTGGGCGCCAAGGTGGCGGTGCTCGACCGCAATGCAGAGCTCGCCGCCAAGGTGGCCGCAGAGATCAGCGGCGTCGCGTGCGTCTGCGACATCACCGACACCGAGAGCGTCAATGCCGCGCTCGACAAGGCCGCGGCCGCACACGGCCCCGCGCGCATCCTGATGAACGTGGCCGGCATCGGCAGCGCCAAGCGCATCGTCGGCAAGGACGGCAACCCCGCGCCGCTCGAAGACTTCGTGCGCGTGGTCAACATCAACCTGGTCGGCGGCTACAACATGGCGCGCCTCTTTGCTGCACGCTGCGCCAAGCTTGACGCGCTCGACAACGGCGAGAAGGGCGTGATGCTCTTCACCGCCTCCGTCGCGGCCTTCGATGGCCAGGTAGGCCAGCAGGCCTACAGCGCCTCCAAGGGCGGCCTCGTGGGCATGACGCTGCCGATGGCGCGCGACCTCGCGCAGCACGCGATCCGCGTCTGCACCGTGGCGCCGGGCCTCTTTGCCACGCCGCTTTTGATGGAACTGCCCGAAGCCGTGCAGCAATCGCTGGCCGCGTCGATCCCGTTTCCGCCGCGCCTGGGCAAGCCTTCGGAATTTGCCGAGCTGGCCTGCCACATCGTGACCAATGGCCACCTCAACGGCGAAGTCATTCGCCTCGACGGCGCCCTGCGCATGGCGCCGCGCTGATTTTCAGCCCCAGCAAACAGAGAGAGCCCCGCAAGGCAAGGAGACAACACCATGACCAACAGACGCCAATTCGTGCAGGCACTCGGCGGCGCAGCCGCGCTCGGCGCCCTGCATCCGCTTGCCGCACTCGCCCAGGCCGTGCAGCAGGCCAAGATCTACTACGGCTTTCCGGCCGGCAGCGCGGGCGACAGCGTGGCGCGCCGGGTGGCCGAGAAGCTGGGCGACACGCCCTATTCGAAGATCAACGCGGTGGTCGAGAACAAGCCCGGCGCGGGCGGGCGCATTGCGCTCGACACGCTCAAGGGCTCGCCGGCCGACGGCTCGGTGCTGTGCCTCGCGCAGGCCTCGGCGCTTTCGACCTACCCGCACATCTACACCAAGCTGAGCTACAGCCTTGCCGATTTCGCGCCGGTGTCCATCGGCGCCGTGATGACGCACGGCCTGGCCGTCGGCCCGATGGTGCCGGCCAGCGTGAAGACGCTGAAGGACTACATCGCCTGGGCCAAGGCCAACCCCGGCCAGGCCAGCTACGGCTCGCCGGGCGCGGGCTCCACGCCGCACTTCCTGGGCGCGCTGCTGGGCCTGAACACCGGCACCGACCTGCGCCACGTTCCCTACCGCGGCTCGCTGCCGGCCATCAACGATGTGGTGGGCGGGCAGATCGCCTCGAGCATGACGCCTGTCGGCGACTACCTGCCCTTCGCCAAGGCCGGCAAGCTGCGCGTGCTCGCCACCTCGGGCGCGCAGCGCGCGGCCTACCTGCCCGACGTGCCCACCTTCACCGAACAGGGCTTTCCGGAGATCGTGGCCGACGAATGGTTCGGCTTCTTCGCGCCGGCCAAGACGCCCGCCGCCGTCATTGCCACCGCGAGCACGGCGATCCAGGCCGCGCTCAAGGACAAGGCCGTGGCCGAGGGCCTGCTGTCGGTCGGCCTGGTGGCCCACGGTTCCTCGCCCGAGGACATGAAGAAATCGCTCCAGTCCGAATACGAGCGCTGGGGTCCGCTGGTCAAGAAGATCGGCTTCACCGCCGAGTCCTGACGCACCCATGGATTACCGCCCCCGCCCCGAAGACAGCCGCTTCATCCTGAACGCGGTGCTCGACGCACCTTCGAAGCTGCGCGCCCTCGCGCCCTTCGCCGAGGTCGACGAAGCGCTGCAGCAGCAGGTGCTCGAGGAAGCGGCGCGCTTCGTGGCCGAGGCAGTGGCGCCCATCAACCGCGGCGGCGACGAGACCGGCTGCCGCTTCGCCAACGGCGAGGTCGCCACGCCGCCCGGCTTCCGCGCGGCCTACCAGGCCTTCGTCGATGGCGGCTGGCCCGGCTTGTCGGCCGCGCCTGAAGACGGCGGCCAGGGACTGCCGACCGTGCTCGAGGCCATCCTCTACGAATGGCTGAGCGCGGCGAACCATGGCCTCACGATGGCACCGGGCCTGCTGCACGGCGCCTATGCCTGCCTCAAGCACCACGGCAGCGACGAACTGAAGGCGCTCTACCTCTCGAAGATCGCCACCGGCGAATGGCTCGCCACCATGTGCCTGACCGAAGCCCATGCGGGCAGCGACCTGGGCCAGGTGCGCACGCGCGCCACGGCGCAGGCCGACGGCAGCCTGCGCGTGAACGGCGGCAAGATCTTCATCTCGGGCGGCGAGCACGACCTCACGCCCAACATCGTGCACCTGGTGCTGTGCCGCATGCATGGATCGGAAGTACAGGCGCCCGCCGGCCCCAAGGGCCTGTCGCTGGTGCTCGTGCCCAAGCTGCTGCCGGACGGCACGCGCAATGCGGTGCACTGCGAGCGCATCGAGGAGAAGATGGGCCTGCACGGCAGCCCCACCTGCACGATGCGCTTCGACGACGCCACCGGCTGGCTGGTCGGCGAGCCGGGCCGCGGCCTGGCCGCGATGTTCGTGATGATGAATGCGGCGCGCCTGCATGTGGCGCTGCAGGGCATCGGCCTGCTCGACGCCGCCTGGCAGAAGGCCGACGCCTATGCGGCCGAGCGCCGCCAGATGCGCGCGCCCGGCGCCGTGCCCGCCAGCCGCGGCAGCGAGGCCGCGGACCTGATCGCCGAGCATCCCGCGATCCGCCGCATCCTCGACACCCAGCGCGCCTGGATCGACGGCGCGCGCACGCTCGCCTACCGCAGCGCGCTGATGCTCGACGTGGCCGCGCACGATGCCGATGCCAAGGCGCGCGAACGCGCGCAGCGCTGGTGCTCGCTGGTCACGCCCGTGCTCAAGGCCGCGTGCACGCAGCAGGCCTTCCATGGCGCGAGCGAATGCCTGCAGGTGTTCGGCGGCCACGGCTACGTGCGCGAATGGGGCATCGAGCAGATCGTGCGCGACGCGCGCGTGACCATGATCTACGAGGGCACCAACGAGATCCAGGCCATCGACCTGCTGGTGCGCAAGGTGCTGCCCGACGGCGGCGCCGCCATGTCGGCCGTGCTGCTCGAACTGCGCGACACGCTCGACGCCTCGCGCGACGCCGATGCCGACGTGCAGCGCCGGCTCGCGCAGCTGCGCTACCTGGGCACCACCATCGCGATGGCCGCGCAGGCCAACCCCGTGCTGCCCTACGAAGTGGCCGACGATTACCTGCGCGCCGTGATGCTCGCGATGCTGGCCTGGGCCTGGGCGCGCATCGATGCGGCCGAGGCGCCGGAGGCCGAGCGCGCCGCCAGGGCCGGCCCGGCGGCCGCGCTGCGGCGCTGGGTGCTGCCCGAATTCGACATGCGGCTGGCCATCGTCAAGCGCGCCTGCGAAGGTGTCGCCATGACGCACCACGCCGCAAAAACCCCGGCCGCCGCGCGCTGACGGAAGCCCGGTCGGGCCGGCCACGAGTTACGCTCGGGCCATGCCCCGTCCATCCAAGAACAGTCCCGCCAAGGCAGAGCCGGCCGCAGCGCCAAACGGCAAATCGGAGCGGCTCGACGCCCGCATGCTGGAAGCCCTGGTCGGCTACAACGCACGCCGCGCCTGGCTCATCGTGAGCAGCGTGTTCGCCGACCGCATGGCGCCGTACGGCCTCAAGCAGATCGACTTCTCGGTGCTGTCGCTGCTGGCGCACAACCCGGGCGCCACCTCGCGCCAGCTGTGCAACACGCTCGACATCCTGCCGCCCAACCTGGTGAGCCTGGTCGCCACGCTCGACAGCCGCGGACTCATCGAGCGCCGCCCGCATCCGCACGATGGCCGCGCGGTGGGCCTGCACCTCACCGAGGCCGGAGAAAAGCTGATTCGCGAGGCCGAGCAGACCGTGACGCAGCTCGAGGCCGACGCCAGCGCCCGGCTCACGGTGCGCGAGCGCGAAACGCTGATCCGGCTGCTGCAGAAGATCTACCTGTAGCCGGGGCCACCCAGGCTAAAGCCCCCGCTCCACCATGTCGATCAGCCGCTGCCCCAGCGCATGGCTGGATTGCGCGTCCAGGCCCTTGAGCGGTCCTTCGATGATCAGCAGCGCCAGGCCGTGCACGGCCGACCAGGCCAGGTATTCGGCATTGGGGCGGTGCGAAGGGTCGAGCGCACCTGCTTCCACGAGCCGGTCGATCGCCGCGCCCAGCAGCTGGAACGGATCCTTGCCGCTGGCCCCCTCCTTTCCCGGCCCCACCTCGCCTTCGGCGTCTTCCGACGACACCACGAAAGCGGTGCGGAACAGGCCCGGCTCGGCCTGGGCAAAGCGCAGGTAGCCGGTGCCGATGGCCCGCACCTGCGCCCGCGCGAAGTCGACGGGCGGCTGGTCGCAGGGCAGCACCGCCAGCTCCTTTTCCATCGCACTGGCCGCCGCCGACAGCGCGGCCGCGCGCACCGCCAGCAGCAGCTCCCGCCGGCTCGCGAAATGGCGGTAGGCCGCATTGGGCACCACGCCCGCGCGGCGCGTCACCTCGCGCAGCGCCACCGCATCGGGGCCGCCGTCGCGCGCCAGTTCGATCCCAGCGTCGAGCAGCGCGCGGCGCAGGTCGCCATGGCGGTAGGTGCTGCGGGCCGCGGGCGGGCTCGGGGCTGGCGGGACGATGCGGGGGCTCATCAGGAATCTCCATGTGGACAGTGTCCATTATGTCTGCTATTCTTTGTGGACGGTGTACACAAACTTAGTTATTCCGTATGCGCGCAGGTCTCTGCGCATCCTTTCATCCTCAGTCCAAAGGAAACGCCATGAAAGTCCAGTCCTATCTGTCGTTCGAAGGCCGCTGCGACGAAGCGCTCGCGTTCTACAAGAAGGCGCTCGGCGCCGAAGTCGTGCAGCTCATGCGCTACAGCGAGGCGCCGCAGATGCCGCCCTCGTCCGATGCCGACGCCAGCTGCGGCGGCGGCGCGCCGGCGGCCGACAAGGTGATGCACGCGGTGGTGTGCATCGGCGAAACCGAGCTGATGGCCTCCGACGGCCGGTGCTCGGGCCAGCCGGAGTTCAAGGGCATCATGCTGGCCCTCACCGCCGCCACCGACGCCCAGGCGCGCCAGTGGTTCGATGCGCTGGCCGACGGCGGCCAGGTGATGCAGCCGCTGATCCCGACCTTCTTCAGCTCCAGCTTCGGCATGCTCACCGACCGTTTCGGCGTGGGCTGGCTGCTGGTGGTGCACGCCGGCCAGTAACCCGTCGCCGCGACGCCCGCTCCCGCTCCAGGAATACCTTCATGCTCAAGAAAATCGCCCTCGCCATCCTCGCGCTGATCGCGATCGTGCTCATCTACGCCGCCGTCCGCCCCGGCAGCTTTCGCGTCGAGCGCACGGCGCGCATCGCGGCGCCGGCCGAGAAGATCTTTCCGCTGATCAACGACTTCCACCGCTGGGGCGAGTGGTCGCCCTACGAGAAGCTGGACCCGGGCATGAAGCGCGCTTTCGGCGGGGCACCCGCCGGCCGGGGCACGACCTACGCGTGGGAAGGCAACGACAAGGCGGGCGCGGGCCGCATGGAAATCGCCGAGTCCACGCCGGCTTCGAGGATCGCGATCCGGCTCGATTTCATCAAGCCCTTCGAAGCCCGCAATATGGCCGAGTTCACGCTGCAGCCGCAGGACGGCGCGACACAGGTGACCTGGGCCATGCACGGCCCGAGCCCCTACGTCGCAAAGCTCATGGGCATCTTCTTCAACATGGACCAGATGATCGGCAAGGACTTCGAAACCGGCCTTGCCAACCTCAAGACGGCCTCCGAAAAATAACCCCCGAAAGGAAACACCATGTCTCCCATCCACGCCTACCTGACGTTCGACGGCAACGCGGCCGAGGCCATGCGCTTCTACGAGAAGACGCTCGGCGGCACCATGCAGATGATGATGACCGTCGGCGAAGCGCCCGGTACCGAGCAGATGCCGGCCGACGCCAAGAAGCGCATCATGCATGCGTCCCTGGCCTACGGCGACGGCATGCTCATGGCCTCCGACGCCATGCCCGGCCAGGCCTACGAAGGCATGAAAGGCTTCGGCGTTGCGCTGACCCTCGAGACCGTCGTCGAAGCGCGCCGCGTGTTCGACGCCTTTGCCGAGGGTGGCACCGTCTCCATGCCCTTCGAGAAGACCTTCTGGGTCGAGGGCTTCGGCATGGTGACCGACCGCTTCGGCACGCCCTGGCTCATCAACGGCGGCAAGCCGCTGGTCTGAAATCACCTCACACGCCATTTGCAGGAATCGCTCTTCATGACCGACACACTCGACAACAACCGCAAGCGCTGGCTCGCACTGATGGTGCTGTGCCTGGGCGTGCTGATGATCGTGCTCGACACCACGATCGTGAACGTGGCGCTGCCTTCGATCCGCACCGACCTCGGCTTCACCGAGACCTCGCTGGTCTGGGTGGTGAATGCCTACATGCTGACCTTCGGCGGCTTCCTGCTGCTGGGCGGACGGCTGGGCGACCTGTACGGCCACCGCCGGCTCTTCCTGATCGGCCTCGTGCTGTTCACGCTGGCCTCGCTGGCCTGCGGCCTCGCCAACTCGCAGGCGCTGCTGGTCGCGGCGCGCGCGGTGCAGGGGCTGGGCGGCGCGGTGGTCTCGGCGGTGGCGCTCTCGCTGATCATGAACATCTTCACCGAGCCGGCCGACCGCGCCAAGGCGATGGGCGTCTACGGCTTCGTCTGCGCGGGCGGCGGCAGCATCGGCGTGCTGCTGGGCGGACTGCTCACGAGCACGCTGAGCTGGCACTGGATCTTCCTGGTGAACCTGCCGATCGGCGTGGCCGTGTATGCGCTGTGCCTCGCGCTGCTGCCCTCGGCGCGCGGCCACGCCCATGGCGAGAAGCTCGACGTGGCCGGCGCCGTGGCGGTGACGCTGTCGCTGATGCTCGCGGTGTATGCCATCGTCAACGGCAACGAGGCCGGCTGGCAGTCGGCACAGACGCTCGGCCTGCTGGGCGCCGCGGTAGTGCTGATGGCGCTTTTCATCGCCATCGAGGCCCGCGTGCAGCATCCGCTGATGCCGCTCGGCCTGTTCCGGCTGCGCAGCGTTTCTGTCTCCAACGTGGTGGGCGTGCTGTGGGCGGCCGCCATGTTCGCGTGGTTCTTCATTTCCGCGCTCTACATGCAGCTGGTGCTGGGCTACACGCCGATGCAGATCGGCCTGGCGTTCCTGCCGGCCAACCTGATCATGGCGCTGTTCTCGCTGGGCATCTCGGCCCGGCTGGTGATGCGCTTCGGCATTCGCCGGCCGCTGTCCGTGGGGCTGTGGCTCGCGGCCATCGGGCTGGCGCTGTTCGCGCGGGCGCCGGTGAACGGCAGCTTCGTGGTCGACGTGCTGCCGGGCATGCTGCTGCTGGGCCTGGGGGCGGGCATGGCGCTGAACCCGCTGCTGCTCGCGGCCATGAGCGAGGTGAGCCCGACCGAGTCGGGCCTGGCCTCGGGCGTGGTCAACACGGCCTTCATGATGGGCGGCGCGCTCGGGTTGGCGGTGCTGGCCAGCGCGGCCGTCGCGCGCACCACGTCGATGGAGGCGGCCGGCGCAAAGCTGGCGCTCGCGCTCACCGGCGGCTACAACCTCGCGTTCCTGATCGGCGCCGTGTTCGCGGCCGTGGCGGGGCTGCTCGGGGCCGTGCTGCTTCGCACCGCATCGCCAGGGTCCACCCAGAACAACGAAGACAACAACAGCAAGGGGTCCGCGGCATCCGCAGGCACGGCCAACCGTGCGGCGGCGTCCTGAGGGTCCGCCCGCCGGGCGGCCCCTTTTTCTTTCCTTTCTTCCGTTTCTTTCAAGGAGACTTCCAATGGCTCGCTATGTCGATGGCTTCATCGTTCCCATTCCCTCGAACAACATCGAGGCCTACCGCAAGCTGGCGCGCAAGGCCGGCAAGATCTGGATGGAGTACGGCGCGCTCGAATACGTGGAATGCGTGGCCGACGATGTGAAGCCCGGCAAGTTCACGTCTTTTCCGCAGAGCGTGAAGCAGAAGGCCGACGAAACCGTGGCGTTCTCGTGGATCGTCTACAAGTCGCGCAAGCACCGCGACGCGGTCAACGCCAAGGTGATGGCCGACCCGCGCCTTGCCGCGATGGACCCCAAGACCCTGCCCTTCGATGGAAAGCGGATGATCTTCGGCGGGTTCAAGTCGATCGTCGAGTTCTGAGCCGAGACCCTGAGACCCCCGGCCTCAGGCGAAGAATCCGTCGTAGACGAGCTTGAGGCCGGTCAGCAGCATGCCCAGGTACACGAAGCGATAGAACCACGCCGCATCGATGCGCCGGGCAATGCGGATGCCCACCCACACGCCGAGCGGCGCGAGCGGCATCAGCGCCGCCGAAGTGGCCAGCGTGCGCAGGTCGATCAGGCCGAGCCATGCGTAGGGAATCCACTTGCTCAAATTCACCACGAAGAAGAAGTACGCCATGGTGGCGGTGAACACCACCGGCTTGAGCCGCAGCGGAATCACATAGGCATTGATCGGCGGCCCGCCGGCATGCGCGATGAAGCTGGTGAACCCCGACACCGCGGTGAGCGCCGCCCCCACCGCGCGCGAAGGCAGCGGATCGTCCGGCTTGGGCGGAAACACCAGCCGCTGCGCCAGGAACAAGAGCGTGAACACGCCGACGATGCCGGCCACCGTGTGGGCCGAGAGCGTGCGGAAAAGCAGCGTACCGATCACCGTGCCGAGCAGCCCGAAGGGAATCAGGAACTTGAGCAATGCGCGGTCGAAGTCGTTGCGGAAGGCGGCCAGGCCGAGCAGGTCCATCAAGAGCAGCAGCGGCATCAGGATGGCCGCGGCCTGCGGCACGGTGACCGCCAGCGCCATCAGCGGCACCGCCAGCGAACCGAAGCCGGCGCCGAAGCCGCTCTTGCTGATGCCCAGCAAAAGCACGGCGGGAATGGCCACCGCATAGAAATGCGGATCGGTGATGAGGGGAAAGACCATGGGGAAGGAAGCGGCGCAGAAAAAAGCCCGCTGTGTACCGGGTAGCGGGCCGCCTGAGCGTAGCAGGATGGCGCCGGCCATGGGTTGCCGTCGGAAATTGTGCGTAAACGCACATACCGGCGTGTGGCAGCTGCGCACACTGGAAGCGCAACCGCCGCACTGCGCGGCGACTCCCTCCCATTTTTTCTCAAGGATCCGCCATGAACACCCGGGCTGCCTCCATCGCCTCCGCCGCTTCGGCGTCTTCTTCCTCGTCTTTCCTTGCCACGCCCGCCGCCCGCGACGACGCCGGCAAGCTGCTGCTGCGCCTGGCGATCGGCGTGCTCGTGCTGCTGCACGGCATCTTCAAGATCTCGGCCGGCGTGGGCTTCGTGAGCGCGATGCTGGCGAAGGCCGGGCTGCCGGGCGGGCTGGCCTACCTGGTGTACGTGGGCGAGATCGTGGCGCCGCTGCTCATGATCGCCGGCTTCTGGACCCGCGCCGCCGCCGGCGTGGTGGTCATCAACATGCTTGCGGCCTTCGGCCTGGTGCACATGGCCGACCTGTTCGCGCTGACCAAGCAAGGCGGCTGGGCGCTCGAGCTGCAGGGCCTGTACCTGTTCGGCGCGCTCGCCGTGGTGCTGCTGGGCGCGGGCCGATTCAGCCTTGGCGGGCTGCGCGGCCGCTGGAACTGATCCGGCTCATCAGTCGCCCCTGACCTGCGAAACCATCGCCTCGAGCCGGGCGACGTCGGCCACCCGCAAAGCCTTGCCGTCCTTCTGAAGCACGCCACTGCGCGCCAGCACGTTGAGCTCGCGGGTCACCTGCTCGCGGTTGGTGCTGATCTGGCTCGCGAGCGCCGCGTGCCTGGGCGCCGGCTCCAGCCGCGCCTGGTTGTGCGCCACGCCCGCGGTTCGCGCGAGGCGCAGCAGCTCGGCATGCAGCCGGTTCTGGACCCCCAGCGTGCTCAGGTCGATCACGCGCTCCGACAGCTGGCGCACCAATGACGCCAGCCGCTGCATCACCCGCTCGGCCACCAGCGGCTCCTCGCGCAGCAGGCTCAGGAAGGCGGCGCGGTCGAGGCTGGCCAGCACGCTCGGCAGCAGCGTGACCACGTCGGCCGAACGCGGCCCGCCGTCGATGGCGGCAATGTCGCCGAAGTGCTCGCCGGCCTCCGAATCCCTGAAGGTCACCTGCCGCCCGTTGGCCGCATAGGTGGTCACGCGGACCCGGCCCGAGACCAGCAGGAACACCTCGCCCTGCTGCTGTTCGGCGCGCAGCAGCAGCGGTTTGCCGGCCTCGACGCTGTGCCACAGGCATTGCTGCGCAAGCAGGTCGAGCCGCTGGTCTGGCAAGCCTTCGAACAGCGCGATGCGGCGCAGCGCGAGGCTGGAACGGGGAATGTCTGGAGTGAAGGCCATGCCGGTGAAGAGGGGCGCGCGCATTATGCTCGGGTGCCCTTCGAAGCCATTCATGGACAGACGCTCCCCACCCATCGCCCGGCTGCCGAAACCGCCAACCCGGCGCAACCTCCGATGGACGAGCGGACTGGTGCTGATGGCCTATGTCACGGCGCACCTGCTGAACCATTCGCTGGGCATCGCGTCCTTTGCGGCGGCCGAGGCGGTGCTGCGCAATGTGCAGCTCTTCTGGCACAGCCTGCCGGGCACGCTGCTGCTGTACGGCGCGGCCGGCGCGCACCTGGCGCTGGCGGTGGCCGCGCTGTGGGAGCGCCGCACGCTGCGCATGCCGCCGCTCGAGGGCCTGCGCGTGCTGCTGGGTTTTGCGCTGCCGCTGCTGCTGGCCACCCACCTGACCGCCATGCGCGGCGCCTACCTCGCCTACGGCATCGAGGGTTCCTATGTGCGCGTGGTCGCCGGCCTGTGGAGCCTGCCGGGCGCCGGCGCGCAGTTCACGATGCTGCTCGCGGCCTGGACCCATGGCTGCCTCGGCATCCACTTCGCGCTGCGGGCGCGGCCGGCCTACCGCCGCTTTTCCTACCTGCTGCTGGCCATTGCCGTGGTGCTGCCGCTCACGGCAATGATGGGCTTCATCTCGATGGGGCGCGAGTTCCAGTGGACCGGCGTGCCGCCCGCGGTGCTGCCGACTCCGGCCGAGGGCCGTGCGCTCGACACGGCGGAGGGCCGCATCAAGCTCTTCTACGCGCTCGGCCTGGCCGCCCTGCTGGCTGCCTATGCGGCGCGCAACTGGTTCGCGCGCCGCGCGCGGGGGGCGTCGATCGCGCTGCGCTATCCCGGCCGCACGGTGCACGTGCCGCGCGGCTGGAGCGTGCTGGAAGCGAGCCGCTCGCACGGCATCGCGCATCTCTCGGTGTGCGGCGGGCGGGCGCGCTGCTCGACCTGCCGCGTGCGCGTGCTCGGCCCCACACAGCACACGGACCCGCCCGACCGCGACGAGCAGCGAACGCTCGACCGCGTGCGAGCCCCGGGCGGCGTGCGGCTGGCCTGCCAGCTGCGCCCGCGAGGCGACATCGAGGTCATCCCGCTGTTCGCACCGGCAAGCCGCGGAAGGCAGCCGGCGCCGGCCAGCAGCTTCGGCCGCGAGCGCGACGTGGCCATCCTGTTCGTGGACCTGCGGCGCTGGTCGGGGTTGGCGGAGGGGCAATGGCCCTTCGACCTGGCCTATGTGCTCGACCGCTACTTCGCCACCGTGGGCGCCGCGGTGCGCGAATGCGGCGGCGTGCCGAACCAGTTCATCGGCGACAGCGTGATGGCGATCTTCGGGCTCGACACCGACCTGCCCACCGCCTGCCGGCAGGCGCTGCGCGCGATCGAACTCATCGGCCAGCGCATGGATGCGTGGAGCGAGGGCTTCGAAGCCCAGTTCGGCCACCAGCTGGACTTTGGCATGGGCCTGCACGCCGGACGCGCGGCCGTGGGCGAGGTGGGCTACCTCGACACCACCACCTTCACCGCGATCGGCGAGGTGGTCAACACCGCGAGCCGGCTGCAGGACCACGCCAAGACGGCCGCATCGCGCCTGGTGGTCTCGGTGTTTGCCGCGCAGCAGGCCGGCTTCGCGCATGCGGGAGGGCAGGTCGAAATGCTGGCCGTGCGCGGCCGCTCCGAGCCGATTGCGGTGATCTGCTGCGATTAGCAGCAGCGGCCGGCCGACGCGCTGCGCTTCAGGCCGGCGCCACCGTCACGGTGGCCGCGCCCGGCGCTTGCGCGATGGCATAGCGCACCGGCAGGAAGCGCTCGATCACCGCGCAGTTGGTGCGCGTGTGCTCGGTCACTTCGCTGCAGGTGAAGGCGCCGCCGCGGCCGCTCTGCCATGCCGCCAGGCCCAGCAGCAGGGCCAGCTGATCGGCCAGGTGCGGGCCCACGGCCGCCTGGCTTTTCTGGAATTCGCGCAGCTCCTTCACCAGCCCGTGCGCCACCTGCTCGGCGCTCAGCGACTTTTCGCCGAAAGCCGTGAAGACCTCGGTGACATGCTCGTACGCCAGCGTGGCAAGCAGCGCGTTGCCGGGGCCTTCGTTCTGGCGCGCCGCTGCGGTGCGCAGCTGCTCGCCGGACCAGCCCATGGCCTTGCCCAGCGTCTCCAGTTCGCGCACGGCAATGTGGCGCGCAAGCCCCGGCGCCAGGCACTCCGCATGGCTCGACAGCAGCGCGCCGCGGCTCACCAAGTCGAAGGGCTGCAGCCCATCGGCCGCCGGCACGATGGCCGCTTCGACCTCCCCGCCGCCGGCCGGATAGAAACCACAGCGGCGCAGCACCAGCTGCAGGTCGGCGCCCAGGCGGCGCACCAGCGGTGCGAAGGCGCGTTCCAGGAAGTGGAAAGGCGGCGCCATCGGGTTGTGCGTGCCGCCGCTCAGATGCAGGTGGCTCGGCGCACCGGCCAGCAGCAGCGGCGGCAGCACCGTCTGCAACACCAGCATGCAGCTGCCCGCGCTGGCAATCGCGAAGCGGTACTCGCCCGCGCGCACCGGCCCCGGCACGAAGCGCAGCGACTGCGATCCGAGCTCTGCCCCTTCGACCTGCGCGCCGCTGATCTGTGCCGCTGCATTCACGCAGGCCAGGTGCTGGCGCATCAGGCCCGGCTTGGCGCGGCCTGCGCGAATCTTCTCGATGGCCACTGGCTGGCCCGTGGCCACCGAAAGCGCCAGGCTGGTGCGCAGGATCTGCCCGCCGCCCTCGCCTTGCGAACCGTCGAGTTCGATCATGGGCGGCCTCCTTGTTGCGCGGCGACCACGGCCGCGCCGGAGCGCGAAAGCGCGCGCCTTGCGAGCCGGCAGGCACGGCAGCGCACCGCCGTGCTGTTGATGTTGCCCAGCGCCACCTCGTACCACCACTTCTGCTGCTTGGCCGTCCACACTTCGTCGGCGCCGCAGTCGCGGCAGGTGAAGGCCTTGTCCACGTAGAACGTGGGCAAGGGTCCGTAAGTATTGTTGTGCGCGGCCAGCAGCGCCGTATCGGCGACCACCAGGCCGGCACCGCTCACGGGCCGCGCGCCGGCGGGCAGCCGCTGCTCGGCCAACCTGCGCGCGGCGCGTTCGAGCCGATGTGCCTTGATTTCGGCGCGGCGTTGCTTGTTGCTTTTCATGGGTTATCCCTTCACGCACACCACCTGCTTGAGCGTGTAGACCACCTCCACCAGGTCCTTCTGCGCCTCCATCACCGCGTCGATGTCCTTGTAGGCCATCGGGATCTCGTCGATCACGTCGGCGTCCTTGCGGCATTCCACGCCTTCGGTCGCGGCGATCTGGTCGGCAATGGTGAAGAGCTTCTTCGCCTTGGTGCGGCTCATCTTTCGGCCCGCGCCGTGGCTGCAGCTCATGAAGCTCTCGGGGTTGCCCTTGCCGCGCACGATGTAGCTCTTTGCGCCCATGCTGCCGGGAATGATCCCGAGCTCGCCGGCCTTGGCGCTCACCGCGCCCTTGCGCGTGACGAGCACCTCTTCGCCGAAGTGCGTCTCGCGGCTCACGTAGTTGTGGTGGCAGTTCACCGCTTCCACATGCGCCTCGAAAGGCTTGGCAATCACCTTGCGCGCGGCCGCGACCACGCGCTGCATCATCACCTCGCGGTTGGCGCGCGCGAACTTCTGGGCCCAGCCCACCGCGCGCACATAGTCGCCGAAGTACTGGGCGCCTTCCTCGAAGTACGCCAAGTCCTGGTCGGGCAGGTTGCGCTGGTGCAGTTCGGCGTCCTTCTTCGCAAGCTCGATGAAGTGCGTACCGATGGCATTGCCCACGCCACGCGAACCCGAATGCAGCATGAACCACACGGCGCCCGCTTCGTCGAGGCAGACCTCGATGAAGTGGTTGCCGGTACCCAGCGTTCCCAGGTGCTTGTGGTTGTTGGTGTTCCTGATGCGCGGGTAGTCCTCGCAGATCAGGTCGAACTCATCCACCAGCTTGGCCCAGGCGGCATCGGTCTCGTCGGGCGGCGTTTCCCACGATCCCTTGTCGCGGCCCATGCGCTTGGGGTTGCTTCCGTGCGGCACGGCCTTTTCGATGGCCGAGCGCAGCGGACCCAGGTTGTCGGGCAGGTCGCGCGCGTTGAGCGTGGTCTTGCAAGCCATCATTCCGCAGCCGATGTCCACGCCCACCGCGGCCGGGATGATGGCCTTGAAGGTCGGGATCACCGAACCCACGGTGGCGCCGATGCCGTAGTGCACGTCGGGCATGGCCGCGATGTGCTTGAACACGATGGGCAGGCGCGCCGCGTTCTCGAGCTGCTTCTGCGCCTCGTCTTCCACGGGCACGCCGTTCGTCCACATCTTCACGGGGACGCCGTTGGCGACTTCGTGCAGTTTGTAGTTGTTTGCCATCTTTTTGCCCTCTGATCATCAAATTGTCCGGCGGGGAGGATGCCGATGCACCCTCCCCCGACTCACGCCACAACGGCGCTTGGGACCTCTCCTTGCGAAGAGCGTGCCAATATGGCCCGCGTGCCGCGACTTTCTTCAAGTCGTTGATGTCATTGGATTTTTTCGATATTTCGCGTGAGAAATGATTCTGCTGTCTCTTCATGAAACTAGAATATTGGCTAGTAATTTAGCTTCATCGAATGAAACCCATCGTCGTCATCGGCTTCCTCGGCACCCAGCTCGACGCCGGCCAAGGCGCGGGCCGCTGGAACAAGTGGCGCCCGACGGTCTCGCTCGCGCAGCACGACGACATGGTCGTTTCGCGCATGGAGCTGCTCTACACGCTCAAGCACAAGGCGCTGGCCGAAGTGGTCAAGGCCGACATCGCCGCCGTGTCGCCCGAGACCACAGTCAACCTCGTGCCCTTCGACCTCGCAGATCCTTGGGACTTCGGCGAGGTCTACACGCGCCTG
This sequence comes from Variovorax paradoxus NBRC 15149, assembly GCF_001591365.1. Taxonomy (GTDB): domain Bacteria; phylum Pseudomonadota; class Gammaproteobacteria; order Burkholderiales; family Burkholderiaceae_C; genus Variovorax; species Variovorax paradoxus. Next base: position 192,899 of record NZ_BCUT01000005.1, on the reverse strand, counting down.
TACGACTGGGCGCGCGCCTACACCTTCGACACCGAGCGCGAGCAGTACTGGACGCACATCACCACCGGCACACACGTGGCGCAGATCTGCATGTTCCTGCTGTCGGAATCGCGCGTGGTGCCGGGCGTGCTCGCGCAGACCTCGCCGCCCCGGAAGCAGCGCGAAGGCGAGGCCGGCAAGTGCACGCTGATCGACCTCGACCTGTCGCGCTACGACGTGATCGCGCGGCGCTTCGATGCGGAGCAGCGCGACGCGGTCGCGTTCCTGAAGAGCGGCATCGCCACGCGCAATGCGCGCTTCAACGCGCTGATCGACGAGATCGAGCGCGTGGCCGTGCGTTCGCGCGCGCCGATCCTGCTGGTGGGGCCGACGGGCGCGGGCAAGTCCTTCCTCGCGCGGCGCATGTTCGAGCTGAAGCAGGCGCGCCACCAGATGAGCGGGCCGTTTGTCGAAGTGAACTGCGCCACGCTGCGCGGCGACGGCGCGGCCTCCACCCTGTTCGGCCACAGGAAGGGCTCCTTCACCGGCGCGGCAAGCGACCGGGCCGGGCTGCTGCGCACGGCGAACCAGGGCGCGCTGTTCCTCGACGAGATCGGCGAACTCGGGCTCGACGAGCAGGCGATGCTGCTTAAGGCCATCGAGGAGAAGCGCTTCTTCCCGGTGGGCGCCGACAAGGAAGTGGAGAGCGACTTCCAGCTGATCGCCGGCACCAACCGCGACCTGCGCAGCGACGTGGCCGAGGGGCGTTTCCGCGAAGACCTGTTCGCGCGCATCAACCTCTGGACCTACGACCTGCCCGGCCTCGCGCAGCGGCCCGAGGACATCGAGCCCAACATCGACCACCTGCTGGCCATCCATGCGGCCGAGAACCACCGCGTGGTGCGCTTCAACGCCGAGGCGCGCGCAGCCTACCTGCGCTTCGCGCAGAGCGGCGAGGCGCTGTGGTGCGGCAACTTCCGCGACCTCTCGGCCAGCGTGACGCGGCTGGCCACGCTCGCGGACGGCGGGCGCATTCCGGTGGCGCTGGTCGAGGCGGAGATCGAGCGGCTGCGCTGGCTCTGGAACCGCGAGGGCCCGGCCAGGCGAAGCGCAGGCGCTGCCGACGTCGACCTCGGCAGCCTGCTCGGCGATGACCGCGCGGCCGCGCTCGACCTGTTCGACCGGCTGCAGCTCGAAGCGGTGGTGCGTGTGTGCCGCGACTCGCGCAGCCTGTCGGATGCGGGGCGGCAGCTCTTCCAGGCCTCGCGCGCGCAGCGCAGCGTGGTGAACGATGCCGACCGGCTGCGCAAGTACCTGACCAAGCACGGGCTCGAATGGAGCCGCATCGCGGCGGGCTGAGCTATCCTGCGCCGGAACTGCCACATTCCAAGGAGAAACCCATGTCGCTGACACTGCTCCTGCGCTGCCACGATCTGGACCAAACCCAGCGCTTCTACGCCGATGTGCTCGGCTTCGCGGCTGCGCATTCGGCAGAAGGCACCCTGACGGTCGAGAAGCAGGGCGGCAAGCTCATCTTCACCCAGCAGGATCTCTGGCAGAGCCCGCCCGCCTGCTCCGGCACCTTCTATTTCGTCGTGCCGGATGCGGCGGCCTACTACGCCGCCGTCAAGGACAAGGCCTCCATTGCGTGGCCGCTGCAGCAGATGCCCTACGGCTCCAGCGAGTTCGCGGTGGTGGACTGCAACGGCTACCACCTTGCATTCCGGCAGCAGCAAGCCTGAGCGGCCGATCCGCAAGGCGCCCCACGCGGCCGGGCGCCACGGAAAGCAAGCACTCCCCATGAACTGGAAGCTGGCCTTGTTCGCAGCCCTGCCCGCCTTTCTCACCGGTTGCGTCCAGTCGATGTTCTATTACCCCGACCGCGTGCGCTACGAAACGCCCGACGCGCTCGGGCTGCGCTACGAGGCGGTGCAGTTCGCCAGCGCCGACGGCACGCGCCTGGCCGGCTGGTTTCTTCCGGCCGCGGGCCGCAGCAACCCGAAGGAGGCCAAGGGCACGGTGGTCCACTTCCACGGCAACGCCCAGAACATGAGCGCGCACTGGCGCTTCGTGGCCTGGCTGCCGAAGCAGGACTTCAACGTGTTCGTGTTCGACTACCGCGGCTACGGCGAATCGGCCGGCAAGCCCGAGCCCAAGGGCGTGTTCGAGGATTCCAGCGCTGCGCTCGACCACGTGCGCTCGCGCGGCGATGTCGACCCCGGGCGCCTTCTCGTCTTCGGCCAGAGCCTGGGCGGCGCCAATGCGATTGCGGTGCTGGGCTCGGGCAACCGGGCCGGCGTGAAGGCGGCGGCCATCGAATCGACCTTCTATTCGTACTCCTCGATCGCGAACGAGAAGCTCCCGGGCGCCGGGCTGCTGGTGAGCGACGACTACGCCGCATCGAAATACGTCGCCGACGTTGCGCCCATTCCGCTGCTGCTGATCCACGGCACGGCCGACATGGTCATTCCGGATTCCCATTCGCGGCGCCTGCTGGAGGCCGCGCGCGAGCCCAGGCGCCTGCTCGAGGTGCCCGGCGCCGGCCACCTCGAGCCCATGACCGAGCGCTTCGGCACCACCTGGCAGCGGGCGCTGGTGGAATTCTTCGACGCCTCGCTGCGTCCACGCCAGCCATGAAGCATTTCGATTCAACCGCCACCCGCGAGCCGCTGGACTTTGCGCGGCTCGTGCCCGCGCTGCGCGCAGCCTTCGCGGCCGAGGCGCAGGTGCCGCCGCGCCATGTGCACGCCATCGAGACCGCCGGCGCCGACAAGGGCACCGTGCTCATCATGCCGGCGTGGAGCGACGCGGGCTTTCTGGGCATCAAGACCATCAACATCTTTCCGGGCAACAGCGCGCGCGGCCTGCCCGGCCTGCATGCGACCTATGTGCTGTACGACGCGCGCACCGGCGTGCCGCTGGCCATGATGGACGGCAACGAGCTCACCGCGCGCCGCACGGCCGCCGCATCGGCGCTGGGTGCCTCGTTCCTGGCGCGCGCCGATGCGCGCCGCCTGCTGGTGCTGGGCACCGGCCGCGTCGCGCGGCTGCTGCCCGCCGCGCATGCGAGCGTGCGGCCCATCGACGAGGTGCTCGTGTGGAACCACCGGCCCGAAGGCGCCCAGGCCCTGGCCGCGCAATGGCGCGCCGAAGGGTTCAACGCCCGGGCCGCCACCGGGCTCGAAGCGGCCGTGCGCCAGGCCGACATCGTGAGCTGCGCCACCCTGGCCACCGCGCCGCTGGTGCGCGGCGAATGGCTGGCGCCGGGTTCGCACCTGGACCTGATCGGCAGCTTCACGCCCGCCATGCGCGAGGCCGACGTGCGCTGCTTCGAGGGTGCGCGCACCTTCGTCGACACCACCGAAGCGCTGCAGAAGGCCGGCGAGCTGCTCGACGCGATCGCGGCCGGCACGCTGCGCGCCGATGAGGTGCAAGGCACGCTGGCCGCACTCTGCCGGGGCGAATGCGCGGGCCGCGCGGGCCGCGAAGAGCGCACCGTCTTCAAGGCCGTGGGCAGCGCGCTCGAAGACCTGGCGGCCGCCACGCTGGTCTGGCAGCACGCCGAATCGATTCCGGCCTAAGGCTTAAGGCCTAGAAAACCGCGGCCACCGCGCTGCGGGAAGCCCGCTTACCGACAGTCACATACGTCATGCAGCGGATGGCACGCCTCTTGCGCCAACGTTAACCTGATGCCCATACCCAAAGGCCAGGAGGCCCGCCCCATGCTCACCATCTTCCAGAAAGCCACCATCCTCAGCAAAGCCGGTTTCGAGGTGCCCGCCTGTCCGGCCGAGGATGCCTCGGCCGGTGCGGTGTCCCAGAAGATGCACGACTGGGCCAAGGCCATCGAGACGCTGTACGTCAGCTACGTGGCGGCCCGCGCGGCCAAGAGCCTGCGGGATGCCGAGGAATCGCGCCAGACCGACATGCTGCGGCGGCTCTCGCTGAGCGCCTGGGCCGCCTGACAGGCAGGCTCGGCCGCCCGCTCCACGCCCGAGCCGCGTCAGCGCTCAACCGAAAGTGAACGCGTAGGCCTGCGCGCCGGCGTCGAAAAACTCGATCTCGAACAGCCGCTCCCGGCTGCCCTCCGCCTGCCGCACCAGCTGGTACAGCTTCTGTGCATCGATCACGCCGTAGCCCTGTGCGTCGGTGTCGGAACCGTGGTCCGCGAGCGGCGGCTTTCCATCCATCAGCACCCTGAAGCGCACCGGCTTGCCATTGGCCGCCGGGCCCAGCACCAGGTGCAGGTCGCGCGCCTGGAAGCGATAGGCGATGCGGCCGTTGGCGCCGTTCAGCACGGCGCGCTCGGCCTCCACCGTCCAGTCGCCGGCCAGCGACCACTGGTTGGTGCGCAGCGCCGAGGCCGCCGGCTGGTAGGCCTTCGCATGGTCCCGCGCGATGCCGCCGGGCGAGGCAAAGCCGTGCGCACGCTCGTGGCCCAGGTAGGTTTCGCCGGAGAGCGCCGGCTCGGCGCCGGGCGCGGCCTGGGTACCCTGCCCGAGCGGCGCCACCAGCCCGGCGGCGATGCGGGTCTGGCCCGCCTCGGCCAGCAGCTGCTGGATCACCTGCTCGGCCTTGTCGTAGCGGTTCTCGCCGAACTGGTGGTGGCGGATGCGGCCCTCGGCATCGATGAAATAGAACGCGGGCCAGGCCTGGTTGTCGAAGCCGCGCCAGATCGCGAAGTCGTTGTCCAGCGCCACCGGAAAGCCGATGCCCAGGTCCTTGACGGCCTTGCGCACGTTGGCCGGCTGCTTCTCGAACGCGAACTCCGGCGAATGCACGCCGATGACCACCAGCCCCGCGTCCTTGTACTTCTCGGCCCATGCACGAAGGTAGGGCAGCGTGCGCAGGCAATTGATGCACGAGTAGGTCCAGAAGTCGACCAGCACCACCTTGCCGCGCAGGGCCTCGGGCGCGAGCGGCGCGGAGTTGATCCATTCGGTGGCGCCGGCCAAGGAGGGAAAGCGGCCTTCGACCCTGAGCTCGCGCGCGGGCGGCGGGGCCGTGCGATCGTCCGACACGCGCAGGAGGCCCGCGTCTTCGCGCAGCGCGACCGGTTCCGGCTGCGGCTTGCCTGGCTTGATCCTGTCCACCAGCGCCTGCTCCAGCGCCGACGTGGTGCCCACCGACAGGCGGGCGAGCAAGCCGGTGTCCAGCCCGAGCGCAATGGCGCCCACGCCCACCAGCACGGCCGCGCCGGCGGCGCGCCGCACCCATTCGCCGGTATGCAGCGAACGCTTCATGACGGAGAAAACCCGCCCGCCGAACAGCAGCGCGGCCGCGAGCGAGGTGCAGGCGCCGGCCGCATAGGCCAGCAGCAGCAGCGAGGTGCCGACGCTCGCGCCATTGAGCGCCGCGCCCGTCAGGATCAGGCCGAGGATCGGCCCCGCGCACGGCGCCCAGAGCAGGCCCGTGCCCACGCCCAGCAGCAGCGGCGAGAACCCGGATGCAGGTGCCGCGCCATCGCCGCCGCGCGGCTCGGACATGCGGACGCCCAGCGCCACCAGCGGCCGGCCGAGGCGCTCGGCCACGCCGGGGAACAGCAAAGTCAGGCCGAACAGCGCGAGCAGCGCGATGGCGGCATGGCGGCCGTATTCGTTGAGCGTGACGATCCACCCGCCGCCCACCGCCGCCAGCGTGGCCACGGCGGCAAAGGCCAGCGCCATGCCCAGCAGCATCGGCAGGCCGTGCGAGCGGAACGGTCGGTCGGCGCGCGCAAACACGAAGGGCAGCACCGGCAGGATGCAGGGGCTCAGGATGGTGAGCACCCCGCCCAGGTAGGCAATGAAGAGGATGAGCATGATTCAGTCCTGGAGATTGGTGCGCGCCGGAGCGGCCAGCGCGAGCCGGGCCTCGAGCCCGCCTTCGGTGCGGTTCTTCAGCGTGAGCTCGGCGCCCATGGCCATGGCCAGCTGGTGCGCAATGGCCAGGCCCAGCCCGGTGCCGCCGGTGCTGCGGTTGCGCGAGCTCTCGACGCGGTAGAAAGGCTTGAGCACGGCGTCGAGCTCGTCCGGCGGAATGCCGGGGCCGTTGTCGAGCACGCTCAGCACCAGCCGGCCGTCTTCTTCGGCATGCACGCGCAGGCGCACCTCGCTGCCGAACTTGAGCGCGTTGTCGATCAGGTTCATCAGGATGCGGCGCAGCGCATGCGGGCGGCTCACGATCGGCGCGCCGGCCTTGCCTTCGAGCCGCACCTGCTGGCCCACGTCTTCGTAGTCGGCCACCATGCTCTCGAGCAGCGCGTCGGCATCGATGCGCAGCGGCGGCTCCGCGGCGCCATGGAGCGTGCGCGCGTAGGTCACGCCTTCGCGCACCAGCGAGTGCATGGCGTCGAGGTCCTGGCGGAATTTCTCGCGGTCGTGCTCGTCGTCCATCAGGTCGGTGCGCAGCCGCATCCGCGTGATGGGCGTCTGCAGGTCGTGCGAGATGGCCGCGAGGATCTCGACGCGCTCGGACATGTAGCCCGCAATGCGCTGCTGCATGGCGTTGAAGGCGCGCGCCGCATGCGCCACTTCGGTGGGGCCCTCTTCCGCGAGCGTGCGGCCCTTGAGGTCGGGCCCGAGCCGGTCGGCCGCCTCGGAAAGCTGCGCGAGCGGCCGCGTCACCAGCCGCACCGCATACCAGGCGCACACGGCCAGCACCACCAGTTGGGCCGCAAGCAGCCACATCACCCAGCCCGACACCGGCATGCCCACGCGCACTGCATGGACGACCACGGAAGACCCGTCGCCCAGGCGCACCTGGATCTGCAGGCCCTCCGGCGGCCAGGCCACCTCGCCGACCTTGACGACCTGGAACGGGCGCATTGCATCGACGATGGCCGCGGCAAACTGCCGCGACTGCAGCGAGCCGGGCTCGGTGCCCTCTGCACTGCCGCCCAGCACGAAGCGGTAGTTGCGCCGCTCCAGCCGGTCGAGCCAGCCGGCGCGCTCGGCGGCGGGCAGGCGGTCGAGGATGGCGACCGAGCTCGCGATGTCGCGCTCGATGCCGATCATCATCAGCTCGCGCAGCGCCATGTTCCGCTCGTAGCGGATCGCCGCGAAGGTGAGCAGCTGCGCAATCGCCAGGCCCACCACGATGATCAGCGTCACGCGGGAGAACAGCGAGCCGGGCAGCAGCCGGCGCCAGCCGCGCACAGTGCCGGCCGGGTTCGCGGGAGGATTCGCGGGAGTGGACATGGACACCTTCTTCTTCGTTCATGCGGCGCGGCTCTGCACGCCGCCGCTGGCTCACACCAGGTGGATGGAAACGTCGATATTGCCCCGGGTGGCCTTCGAATAGGGGCAGGTCTGGTGCGCCGCGTCCGTCAGGGCCTGCGCCACTTCGCGGTCCAGGCCCGGCAGGCTCACGTTCAGGCGTGCCTGCAGGAAGTACTCGCCGCCCGCCGTGCCCAGGTCGACCTCGGCATCGACGGCCAGGTCGGGCGGCAATGCGACCTTCATCCTGCCCGCCGCCTTGCCCATGGCGCCGATGAAGCAGGCCGACCAGCCGGCCGCGAACAGCTGCTCCGGGTTGGTGCCGCTGCCGGCGCTGCCGGGCGACGAGAGCTTGATGTCCAGGCGGCCGTCGGAGCTGCGTGCCTCGCCGTCGCGGCCACCCGAAGAGGTGTGGGTCTTGCCGGTGTAGAGAACTTTTTCGATGCGGGTCATGGTGGTTTCCTTGGGTGGGTTGGTTCGGGAACGCACGGATTGTTGAGCCGCCTTCCCCCTGCCCGCGCGGATTGCGTATGCCTGTGTACGGCGCCCGCCGCGCCAGATACTTGCGAATACAAAACCGCCGGCCCAGAGCGGGCGGGCGGCTACATTGCGGCTGCGGGGCGCTTTCCGCACCCACCCTTTTTTGCTCACCGCCATGACGCCAAAGACCTCCGACCACATCCTCATCGTCGACGACGACCGGGAAATCCGCGAACTGCTCACCACCTACCTGGTGAAGAACGGCTTGCGCGTGGTCGCGGTGCCCACCGGCCGCCACATGCGCGCCGCGCTCGAAGAGTCGGGTCCGTTCGACCTGATCATCCTCGACCTGATGCTGCCCGGCGAAGACGGGCTCACGCTGTGCCGCGACCTGCGCACCGGCAAGTACAAGGCCACGCCCATCCTGATGCTGACCGCGCGCAGCGAGGAGGCCGACCGCATCCTGGGCCTGGAGATGGGCGCCGACGACTACCTGGCCAAACCTTTTTCCGCACGCGAGCTGCTCGCGCGCCTGCGCGCCGTGATGCGGCGCACGCGCATGCTGCCGCCGAACATGGGTGCGGTCGAACCCTCCCAGAAACTGGCCTTCGGCGAATGGCAGGTCGACACGGTGGCGCGCCACCTGATCGACGACAGCGGCGTCATGGTGGCGCTGAGCGGCGCCGAATACCGGCTGCTGCGCGTGTTCCTGGACCATCCGCAGAAGGTGCTGAGCCGCGACCAATTGCTCAGCCTCACCCAGGGCCGCGAGGCCGAGCTCTTCGAGCGCTCCATCGACCTGCTCGTGAGCCGGCTGCGCCAGCGGCTGCGCGACGATGCGCGCGAGCCCCGCTACATCAAGACCGTGCGCAGCGAAGGCTATGTGCTCGCTTCGGCCGTCGAAGCCATGAACTGACCGGCTCGGTATTCATTCCGCTTGACCTCAAGTTAGGTTGAGGCTGCACATTGCGCAGCATGAACCATGACCCGCAAACCTCCGCCCGCGTCGCAGAGGCGCTCCAGATCCATCGAAGCATTGCCGCATGCCATGCGTACCTTGCGCGCAGTGACGATGCCCACGCGCTGACGGCCACGCTGATGCTGCCCTGCTACCGCGCCGAGTTCGAGCGGCTGGTGCTCGCGATGTCTGCCGCCGAGACGAACGAACTGATGTCGCGGCTTCCCATCGGCGAGGAGCGGCAATCCCTCAGTCTTCCGCGCGCCTGATCACGAGCCGGCGGGCGCCGGGCCCTTCCGACGACAGCTTGTCGGCCGGGTTGCGCAGGCGGCAGCGGTCGATCGACAGGCAGCCGCAGCCGATGCAGTCGTCCAGCGTGTCGCGCAGCTTCTTGAGCTGGGCCATGCGTTCGTCCAGCTCGGCGCGCCAGCCGGCCGAAAGCCGCGCCCAGTCTGCGCGGCTGGGCGCGGCCGAGGTGGGCAGCGTGGCCAGCGCATCGGCGATGTCGGCCAGCGCAATGCCCACGCGCTGCGCGACGCGGATGAACGCCACGCGCCGGAGCACGTCTCGCCCATAGCGGCGATGGTTGCTGGGCGCCCGGTGGCTCGCGATGAGCCCCTTGGATTCGTAGAAATGAACGGTGGACACCGGCACCCCGCTGCGGTGCGCGACCTCGCCCACAGACAGCGTGGCGGGAAAATCGTGCGGTGGTTCTGCTGGCTTGGATTTCATCGAGACCTCTGGACCTCGACTTTAGTTGAGGTTCCAGAGGCCGCGTGCTCACTCCACAGTAGCGCCCGAAGCCTTGACGATGCCGGCCCAGAGCGCGCTTTCCTTCGCGATGAGGGCGGCGTATTCGGCCGGGCCGCCGAGCAGCGGCACGGCGCCTTCCACGCCCAGGCGCGACTGGAACTCGGCGCTGCCCGCCACCTGGAGCATCTGCGCCGAAAGCTCCTTCACGAAAGCGTCGGGCGTGCCGCGCGGCGCGAGGACGCCGTAGGTCAGCGTGCTCTCGAAGCCCGCGAGTTCGCGCAGGCCCGACTCGGCCACGGTGGGCACCTCGGGCAGCGAAGGCAGGCGCTTGGCGCCCGTGACCGCAACGGCGCGCAGCCGCCCGCCCTTGACCAGCGCGAGCGCGGGCGGAACGACGCTGAACATCATCTGCACCTGCCCGCCCGCCAGGTCGGTGAGGCCGGGGTTGGTGCCCTTGTAGGGAATGTGATTGATCCGCGTGCCGGTGCGCTCTGCGAAGAGCTCGCCGGTCAGGTGGCCGCCGGTGCCGCTGCCGCTCGAGGCGTAGTCGAGCAGGCCCGGCCGGGCCTTGGCCTCGGCGACCAGATCGGCCACGGTGCGGATCTTCGATGCCGCGGGCACCACCAGCACCAGCGCGGACGAAGCGAACATGGCCACGGGCAGCAGGTCCTTGCGCGCGTCGAACTTCAGGTCCTTGTAGAGCGCCGGGTTGATCGACACGGTGCCGGTGTGGCCCAGCAGCAGCGTGCTGCCGTCGGGCGCGCTGCGCACCACCTGCTCGGTGCCGAGGTTGCCGCCCGCGCCGGGCTTGTTGTCGACGATGACGCCCTGCTTGCGCAGCTCGCCCAGGCCCTTGGCCATCTGGCGCGCGAACACGTCGTTGCCGCCGCCGGCCGCAAAGGGCACGACGATGCGGATCGGCCGGGCCTCGCTCTGCGCGTGCGCAGGCAGCCCCGCCGCCGCCAGCAGCCCCAGCAGCAGGCCGCGACGGGCGCGGTCCATCAGACGCGTTCCAGGATCACGGCAATGCCCTGGCCCACGCCGATGCACATGGTGCACAGCGCGTAGCGGCCGCCGCCCTTGTGCAGCTGGTTGACCGCGGTGGTGGCCAGGCGCGCGCCGCTGGCGCCGAGCGGGTGGCCGAGCGCAATGGCGCCGCCGTTGATGTTGACGCGCGGGTCGTTGTCCTGCAGGCCCAGCAGGCGCAGCACGGCAAGGCCTTGCGCCGCGAAGGCTTCGTTGAGCTCGATCACGTCGAGCTGGTCGAGCGTGAGGCCGGTGAGCGCCAGCACCTTCTGCGTGGCGGGCGCGGGGCCGATGCCCATCACGCGCGGCGCGACACCGGCGGTGGCCATGCCGACCACGCGGGCGCGCGGCGTGAGGCCATGCTTGGCGGCGCTGGCTTCGTCGGCCAGCAGCAGCGCGCAGGCGCCGTCGTTCACGCCACTGGCATTGCCGGCCGTCACGGTGCCGTCGGGGCGCACCACGCCCTTGAGCTTGGCGAGCGATTCGAGGCTGGTTTCGCGCGGATGCTCGTCCTTGTTGACGATGATGGCGTCGCCCTTTTTCTGCGGCACGGTCACGGGCACGATCTCGGCATCGAAGAAACCGGACTTCTGCGAGGCCACCGCGCGCAGCTGCGAGTTGAGCGCCATCAGGTCCTGCGCCTCGCGCTCGATCTTGTAGTCGGTGGCCACGTTCTCGGCCGTCTCGGGCATGGAGTCGACGCCGTACTGCGCCTTCATGAGCTTGTTGACGAAGCGCCAGCCGATGGTGGTGTCGTACACCGCGTTGTTGCGGCTGAAGGCGCTCTCGGCCTTGGGCATGACGAAGGGCGCGCGGCTCATGCTTTCGACGCCGCCGGCAATCATGAGGCCGGCTTCACCGGCGCGGATGGCGCGCGCCGCGGTGCCCAGCGCGTCGAGGCCCGAACCGCACAGGCGGTTGATGGTGCCGCCGCCGATTTCGAGCGGCAGGCCCGCGAGCAGCGCCGACATGCGCGCGACGTTGCGGTTGTCTTCGCCGGCCTGGTTGGCGCAGCCGTAGAGCACGTCGCTCACGGCCTGCCAGTCGACGTTCTTGTTGCGTTCCATCAGCGCCTTGAGCGGCACCGCGCCCAGGTCGTCGGTGCGCACGCTGCTGAGCGAACCGCCGTAGCGGCCGAAGGGGGTGCGAACGGCGTCGCAGATGAAGGCTTGGTTGGTCATGTGAGTTGTCTCTCTCTCTGATTACTTGGTTGAATGCGGTCAGGCGGCGATCGGCAGGCCGACCAGCTTTTCGAGCTCTTCGCGGCTGAGGCCCTCGACCAGGTCGACGAGCTTCAGGCCCTCGGGCGTGCATTCGAGCGTGGCGAGGTCGGAGTACACGCGCTTGACGCAGGCGATGCCGGTCAGCGGATAGCTGCATTCCTGCACCAGCTTGCTCGCGCCCTGCTTGGTCAGCAGGTCCATCATGACCCAGGTCTGCTTGGCGCCGATGGCCAGGTCCATGGCACCGCCGACTGCGGGAATCGCGTCTTTCTCTCCCGTGTGCCAGTTGGCCAGGTCGCCCGTGGCCGACACCTGGAATGCGCCGAGCACGCAGATGTCGAGGTGGCCGCCGCGCATCATCGCGAAGCTGTCGGCATGGTGGAAGAACGAGCCGCCCGGCAGCAGCGTGACGGGCTGCTTGCCGGCGTTGATGAGGTCGTAGTCCTCTTCGCCGGCCTCGGGCGCGGGGCCCATGCCGAGGATGCCGTTCTCGCTCTGCAGGATGACCTCGCGGCCCTTGGGCAGGTGGTTGGCCACCAGCGTGGGCTGGCCGATGCCCAGGTTGACGACGGCGCCGTCGAAGATGTCCTGCGCCACGCGGGCGGCGAGCTGGTCCTTGGTGCGACGTGTGTAAGTGGTGCTCATGGTCATGCTGCCTTCTTGAAACCGCCGGCCTGGGTGGCCACGCGTTCGATGCGCACCACCTGGTGCACGAAGATGCCCGGGGTCACGACGGTCTCGGGGTCGAGGGTGCCGAGCTCGGCGATGTCGTGCACGGTGGCAATGGTCTTCTTCGCGGCCATGGCCATCACCGGGCCGAAGTTGCGCGCGGCCTTGCGGTAGACCAGGTTGCCCCAGCGGTCGCCGCGCTCGGCCTTGATGAGGGCCACGTCGCCGTGGATCGGGTATTCGAGCACGTACTGCTTGCCGTCGATCTCGCGGGTTTCGCGGTTGCCCGCGAGCTGCGTGCCGTAGCCCGTGGGGCAGAAGAAGGCGCCAATGCCGGCGCCCGCGGCGCGGATGCGCTCGGCCAGGTTGCCCTGGGGCACCAGTTCGAGTTCGATCTTGCCGCTGCGGTAGAGCCCGTCGAACACTTGGCTGTCGGCCTGGCGCGGAAAGCTGCAGATGATCTTGCGCACGCGGCCGGCCTTGAGCAGCGCGGCCAGGCCGGTTTCGCCGTTGCCGGCATTGTTGTTGACGACGGTGAGGTCCTTGGCGCCCTGCTCGACGAGGCCGTCGATGAGTTCGCCGGGAATGCCGGCGGTGCCGAAACCGCCGATGAGAACCGTGGCGCCGTCTGGGATGCCTGCCAGGGCATCGGCGACCGAGCGCGCGATCTTGTTGATCATGAAGCCTGTCTCCGGGAGTGAGGAAAGAAAGAGAAATCGAACCGTGCGAACGACCTGCCCCAGCCATCCGACCAGACCGGGCCGATTCCGTGTCTTGCGAATCGCCGATTTGTTCGTATAAAGAACATTTGTTCGTATAATGAATTCTAAAGAGGATCGTTCCACATGGCAACCCATACCCCGCAAGCAGAGACGCCCGCCCCCGGCGACAGCTACGTGCAGTCGTTCGCGCGCGGGCTCCAGGTGATCCGCTCGTTCAGAGAAAGCGCGCCGCGCCAGACGCTCAGCGAGGTGGCGGCCGCCAGCGGCCTCACGCGGGCGGGCGCGCGGCGCATCCTGCTCACGCTGCAGACGCTGGGCTATGTGGTGAGCGACGGCAAGCTCTTCACGCTCACGCCGCGCATCCTCGACCTGGGCTTTGCGTATCTTTCTTCGATGCCGATCTGGAACCGCGCCGAGCCCGTGATGGAAGCGCTGGTGCAGCAGGTGCAGGAGTCCTGCTCGGCCGCGGTGCTGGACGCCACCGACATCGTCTACGTGATGCGCGTGCCCACCAAGAAGATCATGCACATCAGCCTGGGCGTGGGCTCGCGCCTGCCGGCCTACTGCACCTCGCTTGGCCGGCTGCTGCTGGCCGACCTGGACGACGAAGAGGTGCGCGCGCGGCTCGAGGCCTCCGATCGCCAGGCGCTCACCAAGCACACGGTGACCGACGTGGACGCGCTCATGGCCAAGGTGGCGCAGGCGCGCAGGCAGCAGTGGTGCCTGGTGAACCAGGAGCTGGAAGAAGGCCTGATCTCCGTGGCCGCGCCCATCGTCAACCGCCAGGGCCGCATGGTGGCCGCGCTGAACATCAGCGGGCAGGCCAACCGCACCAGCGCCAAGGTGATGCAGGAGACGATATTGCCGGCGCTGATGGATGCCGCGAAGAAGGTTTCGCGGCTGCTGTAACGAGAAGGCGCTTCGGGGGGCGTCCTAAGCTTCGGAGTGGATGCCCTTCATGATGATGACCCCGCCCAGGCGCGTGGTGTCGGCGCGCATGCGCTTGGCCAGCGCGTCGGGCGAACCGGGCTGCGCCTGCCAGCCGGTCTTCAAGAGCGCCTGGCTCACCTCGGGCGAGCCGAGCACCTCGGCCAGCGCGGCATTCAGCTTGGCGATGGCGGCGGGCTTCATGCCCGCGGGCGCGGCCAGGGCGGTCCAGATCTCGAGGTCGGCGCCGCGCACGTCGGCGTCGCGGATCGTGGGCAGTTCGCTGGCCAGCGGGCTGCGCTCGGGCGAGGTCACGCCAATGGCCTTGAGCTTGCCCGACTTCAGATGCGGCAGGGCCAGGCCCGGCGGCAGCAGCGCCAGCTGGATCTCGCCCGCCAGCAAGCCGGCAATGACCTGCGGATTGCCGGTGTAGGGCTTGTGCTGCGCGGTGATGGCGGCGCGGCTCTTGAGCAGTTCCATGCCCAGGTGGCCCACGGTGCCCACGCCCGGGGTGCCGTACTTGCCGCCGCTGCCGAGGTTGCGCACCCACAGCAGCTGCTCGGCCGCCGTCTTGCCGGTGGCGTTGCCCGACACCGCCAGCACCAGCGGCGCGGTGCCGATCATGCCGACCGGCGCAAAGTCTTTCTCGGGATCGAAGCTCAGCTTGGGATTGAGCAGCCTGGCAATGGTGAGATTGCCGTTGATCAGCGCGCCGATGGTGTGGTCGTCGGTCGCCTTGGCCACCTGGTCGGCCACCAGGTTGCCGCTGGCGCCGGGCTTGTTCTCGACCGTGACCGGCTGGCGCAGGATCTTCGACAGCGGCTCGGCAATGGCGCGCGCCGCCAGGTCGGGCGATGCGCCCGCGGGAAACCCCACGAGGATGCGAACGGGCTTGGTCGGCCAGGCGGCGTCGCCGCCGGCAGCGGCGGTACCGGCGCGCTGGGCCCACGATCCGGGTGCAAAAAGCGATGCGGCAACTGCTGCTGCGCCGCTTTCGAGCAAGCGGCGTTTGGTGATCTTCAAGATGGCTCCAGAAAGAGTGGGAGAGAGTCCGGCAACGTTGCTGACGTCGCACTTACAGAACGTTACAGGATCGTGCTGCATTGCGCAACCGTTGACCCTGTTGCGGGCACGCCCCGCGCCCCGCCTCCGCGCCTCCGTTCGCGTCAGTTGAAGAGGCCCTGCTGCGTGGCCTGGTGCACCGCCTGGGTCCGCGACTTGACGGACAGCTTGCGGTAGATGTTCTTCGCGTGAAACTCGATGGTGTTGACCGAAAGCGACACGGCCTCGGCGATCTGCTGGTTGCTCCAGCCCTGGGCGATGAGGCGCAGCACCTTCAGCTCGCGCGGAGACAGCAGCGGCTTGCCTTCCGCCAGGCTCGCGGGCACGGGGTGGATGGCAATCGGCTTGGGCTGGGCGGAAGCAGCGAACAGGCCGAGGATGCGGCGCGCAATGCGTGAATCCACCGGCGCGCCGCCGCGTTCGATGGAGCGCAGCAGGAACGCGAGTTCGGCGTCGTCGGCCTCGGTCAGCACGTAGCCCACCGCACCCGCGGCAATGGCGGCGCCCACCAGGCCGTCATCGTCGGTTTCCGACATGGCGATGGCGTCGATGTGCGGATAGGCCATGCGCACGTGGCGGATCAATGCCGCGCCATCGCCATCCGGCCCGTCCATGCCCACGAGCACGAGGCTGAAGGCCTGCGTGGCCAGCATGAAGCGGGCCTCGGCCTGCGTCGACGCGGCCGCCAGCTCCAGGCCGGGCACCACCGTGGCAAGGATGCGCCGCATGCGCTCCGACACGCCCCGGCTGCCCTCGACAACGAGGGCGCCACCACGCATGCCGGCAGCAGGGCTGCCGGCGGATATCTGATTGGCCACGCGCACTTCCTTTCGGCCGCACAAGGCGTGCCGAGATTGATCTTTGGCTTGAACATTGCATGAACGATGCCCGGCCAAGGAGGCCGGCGTGGCGCCCGGCGCTTCGACGCATGCAGGCACTCCGATCTTCATTGGCGAAGCGGCTGCGGACCCGCTTTTCAGAGGCTTGAAAAGGGCGGCTGGAACGGTCGTTTTGGGGCCCTGCGTTACGTATTTGCCACAGTGCCTGTTACGTAACACACCCCTCGGCCACACAGGTTGGAAGCGGTCAATTCGAGTGTCCGCACTGTGTCCGAAGGTTACTCCCCCACTTACAATCCCTGCCGCATCATTCCTTCCCCCTACCAGGTCTCGTCCGCAATGCCCAAGAGCCCCCTGCCGCGCACGCGCTTTCGCTTTTCTCCCACCGTGCGTGCCTTGCTCCTGGCCACCGCCTGTGGCATGGCATTGCCGGTGCTCGCCGCCATTGAGCACGACGAGGTCGACCGGCTCATGCAGGCCGGCAAGCTCGACGAGGCCATGACGCGCGCCGATGCCTTCCTGAAGGACAAGCCCAAGGACCCGCAGATGCGCTTCCTCAAGGGCGTGATCCAGCTCGACACCGGCAAGCGCGCCGAAGCCATTGCCGCCTTCACCCAGCTCACGCAGGACGCGCCCGAACTGCCCGAGCCCTACAACAACCTCGCCGTCATCTACGCGAGCCAGAACCAGTTTGACAAGGCGCGCAGCGCGCTCGAGAGCGCGATTCGCACCAACCCGAGCTATGCCACCGCGCAAGAGAACCTCGGCGACGTGTATGCGCGGCTGGCCAGCCAGGCCTACAGCAAGGCGCTGCAGCTCGACCAGAACAACACCGCCGTGCAGCCCAAGCTCGCGGTGATCCGCACCCTGTTCACGCCTGCGCCGGTCGGCGGCAAGCCATCCGCCGTTGTCGCGGCGGCAGCGCCCGAAGCCACGCTCCGCGCGGCACCTGCTGCGGCACCCGCGCCCGTCGCCAAGGCGCCCGCCGCTCCGGCGCCCGCGCCGGTGCCGACGCCGGCTCCCGTCAAGGCAGCAGCGCCCCCCGCACCTGCGCCCGCAGCACCGCCGCCGCCGCCCACCGTGGTGGCCAAGGCACCCGAGGCTGCGCCGGTGCCGGCGGCGCCCGCGCCAGCACCGGCTGCGGCGCCCTCTTCCACCTCCACCGCCGAAGTCGAATCGGCCGTGCGCGGATGGGCTGCCGCATGGGCCGGCCAGGACATGGACCGCTACCTTGCCGCCTACGGCCCCGACTTCAACCCCGGCGGCGGACAAAGCCGCAAGAGCTGGGAAGAAGAACGCCGCGCGCGCATCGTCGGCAAGTCGAGCATCAGCGTGAACATCGAGAACCTCGTGATCAGCGTCAACGGGCAGGCCGCTACCGCCAAGTTCCGCCAGATCTACCGCGCCGACAACCTCAACATCTCGAGCCGCAAGACGCTCGAGCTGCAACGCGCCGGCAACCAGTGGCACATCCGCAAGGAAAGCGTCGGCGGCTAGTGGCAGACATCGTCCGGCGCGGCCGGCTTCGGAAGCCTGCGCTGCGGCGCGGCGCGAACATGCTTGCCGCGCTCATGGCGGCATCAGCCCTGCTGCTGGCAGCGCACGGCACGGCAGCGGCCGCATCGACCAAGTCCGCGAGCGCCAAGACCAGCGGCACCAAGACCAACAAGGCTTCCGCCAGCCGCCCGGCCGCCAGGGAAGCCAAGGCCAGGACGGCACGAAAAGCTTCCGCCGCAGAGGCAAGAACCGCTGCCGCCGCCGCAGCCAAAGGCGCCCCGCGCAGCAAGGCGGCAGCCGCTTCTGCTTCTTCTTCTGCAGCCTTGCAGCAGGCCAGCAGCGCCGAAGCCCGCCTGATCGCCGTCTATGAACTGTTCGGACGCGGCCAGCCGCGCCCCGCGCTGGCCAAGGCCCGCGACCTCGTGCGGGACTATCCCAACTTCCAGCTCGCGCAGCTCGTCTATGCCGACCTGCTCGCCACGCAGGTGCCGCCCGCGCACGCCTTTTCCGATGCCACCGGCATCGGGCGGCTGCGCAGCGATCCGGCCATGGCCGACCTGCGCGAAGAGTCCCGCCGGCGCCTGCAGGCCCTGCGCGACAGGCCGCCGGCCGGCACCGTGCCTTCGCAGTTTTTGGCGCTGTCCACGCGCAGCCGCTATGCGATTGCGGTCGACGCCTCGCGCTCGCGGCTCTACCTGCTCGAGAACTCAGACAAGGGCCTGCAGCTGGTGGCCGACTACTACGTATCGGTCGGCAAGTCGGGCATCGGCAAGGCCACCGAGGGCGATGCGCGCACGCCGCTGGGCGTGTACTACGTCACCAGCAGCCTCGACCCCAAGTCGCTGCGCGACTTCTACGGCGCCGGCGCGCTGCCCATCAACTACCCCAACCCCTACGACGTGCGGCGCGGCAAGACCGGCAGCGGCATCTGGCTGCACGGCACCCCGCCCCAGCAGTTCTCGCGCGCGCCGCTCGCGAGCGACGGCTGCGTCGTCATGGCCAACCCCGACCTGAAGCAGCTGCTGCGCAAGGTGCAGATCGGCGCCACCCCCGTGGTCACCGCATCCAGCCTGCAGTGGATTGCGCGCCCGCAGGCCGAAAAAGAGGCCCAGACCTTCACCAGCGCAATTTCTGCCTGGAAAGATGCCAGGGCCAACGGAAATGAAGCGCAATTGAAGAAATTCTATTTGCCCGATTTCCAGCGCAGCAGCGGCAACAAGAAAAACACCGATGGCTTTTCGGTGCTCCACGACGAAGTGGAATATGCCCAGGGCAAACGCGTGCAGTTCAAGGACATGTCCTTCCTGCATTGGCGCGACGGCGACGACACCATGGTCGCCACCTTCGGCGAAGTCTTCGAAGGCGAAAAAAGCGGGCGCACCCGGCGCCAATACTGGCTGCGCCAAGGCAGCGAGTGGAAGCTTTTCCACGAAGAAATCCTCGGCTGAGACCCTCCCGGCTGAGGGGTAGGTACCCCAAAGGTGTGACTTTTTGCACAAGAGATGCACCTATCTTGGGCGTTACAACTACCGTTACACACCCCTGCTACGTAACACGTAACGACTTTGTTCCCGTAACAAACGTCGTTTGAATGTTCCCAGGGAACGTAACGTTGTTCACCCATTCATGGGATGCGCACACACCGTGTCAGAGGGAAAAATGTGTCTCAGGACTGTTACTCCTGCTCCCAGGCGGAGGCTTCCTGAGGACGGCAAAGGGTTGGCCGCCTTCCTGCTTAGACCATATGGCCTAGCACAGGAAAGCCTCGAACCCACGGGTTACTGTTGTTGATACACGGAGTTACGCTGTATAACATCCACCTGGCCAGCCTCACTTGTTAACACTTTTTTAAGGGGAAATCATGCTTCGCTCTATTACTCGTTTTCTGCGCGATGAAGAAGGTGCTACTGCAATTGAATATGGAATTATTGCGGGGTTGATTTCAATTGCCATCGTGGGCGTTTTGAGTACCGCTGATGGTCTTGGTCCTCGTTTGGCGCGTGTTTTCACGAATATTACGAACGCGCTGCCGGCTGCTCCTGCCACAACCACCAATCCTTAAACCGGGCTCAACGTAGCCAGTGTTCATATTGGTTTGCCTGTTCTGGTTGCTCTTCGTCGCTGTCTATGATTTCCGAAAGCGCCGGGTCCCCAATTGGTTGGTGCTTGCCGGGTCCGTACTGGCCTTGGCGGCTCTTTCCATCGGGACACAGCCTTTCGGCATCAGTTGGACAGCGGCAGCCACAGGCGCTGCGGCGGGCTTCGGATTTCTGTTGCTGTTCTACGTCGCCGGCCTCATGGGAGCAGGCGACGTGAAATTTGCAGGCGCTCTCGGATTGTGGGTAGGCCTATCGGCATTGATTCCAATCTGGGTCATTGCCAGCTTGCTCGCCGCGTTGCACAGCGTCCTCTGGCTGGTGTTGCGACGTTGGCCGTCGTTTCCGAGGCTCTATTTGCTCTTGTCGGATCAGCGGCCAGCCACCGTTGACGAAGGGAACGTGCGTAGTCATGGCCGCGCGCGCTTTATTCCCTATGCGGCTTACCTTGCACTGGCCACTGTGGTGTGGATGGTTTGGGGGCGACAGGGGTAGTTCTTCAGCCCCCTCGCGTCGCGAGCCTTTCGCCGTCGATTTCGTGATCGCTTGCTCACCACCCTCTTACACCGCCCATGATCCACCTCACGAAAATCATTGCCGCCATCCTGGTGCTGCTCGCCATAGCTTTGGGCGGCTATGCCTTCATGCTCAGCCGAGCACCCGCACCGGCTCCGATTGCGGCGGCTCCCATTGCCAGCCCATCCAAGGTCCAGGATGCGCCGACATACCCAGTCGTAATTGCCTCGAAGGCCCTTCCCGCGGGACAGGTCATCCCGGCGGACGCGCTGCGCGTGGCACAACTCTCCATCAATCCGGCGGGCGCATTCCAGGACGCCGCCGTCGTAGCCGGCCGCGTCCCAGTGTTCGATCTTGGCGAAGGTTCGCCGTTGCTCGAGGCTCAGCTTGTTTCCGGCTTGGCGCTGCGCGTCTCGGAAGGGGAACGTGCAATTGCCGTCCGAGCCGATGAAGTCATGGGCGTTGGCAACAAAGTTCAACCCGGTGACTTCGTAGACATATTCGTGATGCTCAAGTCCGACGGCAGGGATGTCGACCGTAGCCAAGCTCGTCTGCTGCTCTCGCGCAAGCGGGTCCTCGCCTTTGGCAGTGCCTCGATCGACGGCTTGCCCTCAAAGGGGGCCGACGGAAAGGCAAATGCACAAGCTCAACAACGCACCGAGGCACCGCGTACGGCCGTGCTCGCCGTTGCAGTGGACGAGGTCAACCGTCTGACGCTTGGCGAGTCCAGCGGCCGCCTGCTGCTCGCGCTTCGCAACCCAACCGACACGGCGGAGCCTGATCCAAAGCTCTTTGCTGAACTCCCGACGGCGCTCCAGCCACTGCCTGCCAAACCTGGCGAGCCGCGCCGCGTTTCGCTTGCGGGTTTGGACAAGGCGCAGGCTGGTCTGACAGCCTTGGATCTCATTGCTGGCGGTACGGCTGAGGGAAACCGGCGTGCTGCCGCAATCGTCCGCCCCGCTGTGCCGACAAACATTGGCGGCCGAACCGGCAGCGCGGCACGAGGAAGCAATGAGGTCGAGGTGATCCGAGGCGAGCGCAGCGAGACCATGCGCTACTGACTGCGATGCCAATGACTGCCCCCGCTCACGAAAGAAGACACATGCCGCATATGCCCCGCGCGAAGCTGAACGACGCTAGACCCCGCTCTGTGGGGCTGCTGCCGAATCTGCTTCGACCATCGCTGCTCGCACTGTGTCTCTTCGCATCCGGCCTCCTGCCCGCTGCGTCACTGAATGCAGGCGCTGCGCCCGTAGCGACCAAGCCTACGCCTTCGGCGCAACAAGAAGCTCAGCAACCAATCACGCTGATTCTGGGTGCAGGCACCCAGAAGGAGTTAGTGATCGACAAAGGACTGGAGCGCATGGCTATTGCGGATGAGGCTGTCATTGGCGTCACCCTGGCCCGAAAAACCCAAGGTGCACCAGCGGCCCGCCTGATCCTCACTGGCAAGACGGCCGGCCGTACAACGCTGATGATCTGGGAAAAGGGCCGCGCCACCGCCACGACCTATGCGGTCGAAGTGCAACGCAGGGCGGCAACGCTGACCGGCTCCACAGACAGCCTTCCAGCGAATCAGCAGGCACGCGAGGTTGCGCTTTCCAGTTCCCCGGACAAAGCTGCCTTGATCGATCGTTCCGTCGTGGACGTGCGCAGCCATACGGTCCAGGTTGAGGTAAAGGTTGTTGAATTCAGCCGTAGCGTTCTGAAGGAGGCAGGGTTCAATCTTTCCTCGTATGGCCCCAACAGCCACGGCTTCAGTTTCAGCAACATCACTCCCGGCGGCGTGCTCGCCGATGCCTTCAGTCTCGCGCTGGGGTTCGGCAATGCCAACAAGGGGCGAGGCATGTCGCTGACGCTCAACCTGCTCGAAGGAAACGGACTTGCGAGAGTGCTCGCGGAACCGACGCTGGTTGCCATGTCGGGGCAAAGTGCCAGTTTCCTGGCAGGTGGCGAGTTGCCTATTCCAGTGCCTCAAAGCCTGGGCACCACGACCATCGAATACAAGTCCTTCGGCATTGGCCTCTCGGTGACGCCAACGGTTCTCTCGAACGACCGCATTGTTCTGAAAGTGGCCCCGGAAGCAAGCGACCTCGACTACACCAACGCGTTGAGCATCGGCGGCATCGCAGTGCCCGCCATCAGCACACGCCGCGCAGATACGACGGTCGAACTCGGAGATGGTGAGAGCTTCATCATCGGCGGCCTTGTGAGCCGCACCACGTCGTCCAATGTCGACAAAGTGCCGTTGCTTGGAGACATCCCCGTGATCGGTTCGTTCTTCAGGCAGAACAAATACCAGATGAGTGAAAAGGAGCTCGTGATCATGGTCACGCCGCATCTGGTCAAGCCGCTTGCACGCGGCACCGACCTGACACCTTATCTCCCAGGCACGGCCGAGCAACGCGATGGCGCAGTGTGGCGCGCCATCTTCCTGGGTGGCGCCTCCAACACAGCGCTGCCGGGCTTCTCCCGCTGAGAGCCCCGTCGTGATGCAACAAGCGCTCCTCATATGAACGCTCCACGCGACAGCATCCCGGAAACTGGTGCAGAAACCTACCTGTTCGCTTCGAGCAATGGTGGTCACATTACGTGGCTGACCGATGCACTCACTCGGCTCGGGTCGGTCGTTGTGCTTGCGCCCGACACGAAGTCGATCGACGAACGCATCGCGTTGCTCGGCCCAGTCGCTGTCTTCCTTGACTTCTCTCCGGATCAAAGCGCCGCAGCAAGCCAGCTCCACCAGAGACTCAAGCGAGACTGGCCGGCGCTACCCGTGCTGGCCACCGGTGTTTCCGCCGAACCGGCCGCCATGCTCGCGGCACTGCGCGCAGGCGTGGACGATTTCGTCGATATCGCGGCTCCTCCTGCCGAAGCGGTGAACACGCTGCGGGCATTGCTGGAGCGGCGCAGCAGCATCCAAGGTGGCATGCGTGGCAACACACTTGCATTGCTGGGCGCTCGTGCAGGGCTTGGAGTGACCACGCTCGCCAGCAGCCTGGCCCTGACGCTGAACGCTCAATTGACACAGACGCCGGCGCGTCCTCAAGGGCGCGCGGCTCGGCACGGTGTGGCCCTGCTTGATCTGGGTCTGCCGGCGCGCGACGGGCTGCTCTACCTTGACACGCAGAGCGGTTTCAGCTTCGTTGATGGGGTGCGAAACCTGCGCCGCCTGGACCAGACGCTTCTGCACACCGCACTCGCGCATCACACCAGCGGCGTCGCAGTCCTGCCGCTGCCGGCGAGCCTCTCGCAGATACGCGAGATCTCGCACGCCGATTCCGTCGCACTGATCAAGCGTCTTGCCGATTTCTTCGATTTCCAGATAGTCGACCTTGGCGGCTTCTCGACCATCGATTTCATTGCGCAAACTCTCCGAGAAGCACAGCAGACCTGGGTTGTCTGTGACCAGAGCATCGGCAGCATTGTCTCGACTGCCAACCTGCTGAAAGAACTGCGCACACGCGGCGTCGAAACCGACCGGCTCTCACTGGTCGTTAACAAGTTCGATCCCAATGTGGGCCTGCCGGCCAAGGATATTGCCGAGCGGCTGGAGCTATCGCTGCATCACGTACTTCCCGCCCGCAGCACACAACTGCTGGCGGCTGCGAGCCGCGGCGAGATGTTGGTTCGCACGGCGCGCAACGATCCCTATTCACAGGCCGTCACAGGCCTCGCGCGCAGTCTTCATCAGCAGTACATGTCGGTTTCGGGCCAGCCTCCAGCCAAAGATCCACGTTGGGTGAAGCTCATGTCGCAAATCACCGGGCTCTGGAAGAGTTCAAACGAAGGTTGAGCCAATGTCCTCCGATATCGAATTTGCCGACGACGACCAGGCATTCATCAATTCGCAGCAGTTCCAGGACATCAAGAGCTGGACGCATGACCATCTGCTGAGCCGGATCGAAGAACTGGGGGCGGAGTTCGGCCGCTGGTCGCGCGCCTCCATCCAGCAGTTCGTGGAACTGGAAGTCGACAGCTTCGTGCGCCTTCGTCGCGTGCCGATCAACGACCGGGAGATGCAGCTCATCTCCGATGCGCTGACAAAGGAACTTGCCGGTTTCGGCCCTTTGGAAGACCTGCTCAACGACCCCGCCGTAGAAGACATTCTGATAAACGGCCACACGAACGTGTACGTGTCGCGCAACGGGGTTCTGGAACGCGAAACGCTGCGCTTCGCCGATACGGAGCATGTCATGCGCATCGTGCGCCGCATCCTCGCGCCATTGGGCCGCCGTCTCGACGAAGCCAACCCGATGGTCGATGCGCGGCTTCCCGACGGCGGACGCATCAACGTCATCATCGAACCGCTGGCCATTGATGGCCTTTCCGTCTCGATCCGGAAATTTCGCAAGGAGCCGTTGACGCCAGCCGATCTGGTGAAGCTGGGCACTTTCGACGCAGGCATGGCGCAACTGCTCGAGATTGCGGTACGAGCTCGCTGCAACATTCTCGTGAGTGGCGGAACGAGTTCCGGAAAGACTTCTCTGCTGAACGCCCTGGCGAGCTTCATTCCTCCGGCCGAGCGCGTCATCACCATTGAAGACACGGCCGAACTCTCGCTCGGCCACACGCACGTCGTTCGTCTGGAAAGCCGGCCCGGCGGCTTCGACGGAACGGGTGTGGTCTCCATTCGAGACCTGCTCCGCAACAGCCTGCGCATGCGTCCTGACCGCATCATCGTCGGTGAGGTGCGCGGCGCCGAGGTCATCGAGATGCTTCAGGCCATGAACACCGGCCACGAAGGCTCGATGGGCACCATTCACGCAAGTTCACCTCGCGAATGCCTCTACCGACTGGAAATGCTGGCGGGTTTCGCGGGCTATCAGGGCAGCGAGGTGAGCCTGCGCCGCCAGATTGCGAACGCAATCGACTTTGTGGTGCAGATCGGCCGCATGTCCGGCGGTCAGCGCCGCATCATGTCGCTCAGCGAAATTACCGGGGTCAACGACAACGTGGTGGCGATGCAGGAACTGTATCGGTACGACCCCATCGTTTCGCCTGATGGCGAGGAGCGTGACCGTTGGATATCCCTCGGCATCGCGCCTCATTCGCCGAAGATCACGCGCTTCCGCCAGATGATGACGCGTGCACAGGGGGACAGGCGTGCGTGAAGCACTGCTCATCGTGATGTGCCTTGCCCTGCTGCTGGCGGCGGCAGGCATCTTTCTATGGCAGTGGGCGAAGGGCCGCCAGCGGCGAGGGGCCGCACAACGACATCTGGCGCAGCAAATTGAAGCGAAGCAGATGCCCGTCGAAGGCGCATCGTCGCCGCCGAGCACGTCATTCATCGATTCATCAACGTACGGTGGGAATGTAGACCCGTGGATGAATGCGAACGCCGAACCAAGCGTGCAGGTTCAAAAGAGCAAGCTCCAGTCGCTGATGCCCTCTTGGCTCGAAGGCGCTGTCGCAGCGCGGACCATCGTTCTCATCGGTCTTCTTATCATTTTGTTGAGTGCCGTAGCCGGTCTCGTCGCCGGATGGATCAGCGCTATTGGCTCGCTCATTGTTCTGACGCTGTTGGCCATGTTCGGCATCTGGCTGAAGGTGCAGAAATTTCGTCGTCAGCTCGTGAGGCAACTCCCGGCGTTCATCGACGCCATGGTTCGGCTGATCACGATTGGAAATTCGACGCAAGCTGCTTTTCAATTGGCGATCGCATCGACAGAGACACCGCTGCGCGGCTATCTCGAACGTGCGGCGAATCTGGTGCGCGCTGGGGTTGACTTGGATCGGGCGCTTCACCAGACGGCCGCGAGCGTGCGCGTTGAAGAGATGTATTTGTTGGCCTCCATCCTTGGGCTTGGGGTGCGCTATGGCGGACGGGCCGACCTGCTCCTCGAACGAGTTGCTAACTTCATGCGCGACAGGGACCAAGCCGAACACGAATTGATTGCGCTTTCGTCCGAAACACGCCTGTCAGCCTGGATTCTTGGATTGCTGCCGGTCGGCGTCGGTGGCTTCATCATCATCGCCAATCCCAGCTACTTCCTGCGGATGTGGCAGGACTCCACTGGGCAGATACTGATATTTGGCGCTTTGGGCTTGCAGATGCTCGGAGCATTACTACTCTATCGGTTGGCGAAGCTGACATGACGTTTACGCCCGCCCAACTCGCGATATGGAGCCTGGTGCTTCTGGCATTAGGTCTCTTCGCCGCGGCCGCCGGATTGCTGGTCACCGAACTACAGCGTGTACAACGCGGCAAAGCCATTGGAAGAGCCATTCAGCGCGATGACGTCCTGGCGCCGAAGGAGCTAGACCCTGGAGCGGAAGCGGAAGGGGTCGTTGACAGCGCACGACGTGCCGATGCAGACCTGCCGCTTCACTGGCTGAATACCCGTGTTGGGCGCGCTCTGGTCGCAAACGAGGACCGGCGCCTGATAGATCAGTGCGGCTTTTCGTCGATGCGGGCGCAACTTGTTTTTCTCGTGACCCGGGTCTTATTAGCGATCTTGCTGCCACTCGTGGCAGTCATGTTCTGGCCCAGTCCGATATCGACCCAGAAGTTAACGATCATTCTGACGACCGCCATCGGAATCGGGTTCATGGTTCCCAAGTTCGTGCTCGGCAGGATAGCCGCAGGCCGGCGCGAGCGTGTTGCGCACGAGCTGCCGCTGTTCATCGATCTGCTGCGGCTTCTCCAGGGCGTTGGCCTGAGCTTGGATCAGAGTTTGCAGATCATGGCCAGTGACTTCTCGCATGTCATGCCGGTGCTCGGCCACGAATTAGCGATCGCAAACAGTCAGTACAGCCGTGGTCGCACCCGCGAGCATTCATTGAATCGACTCGGGACACTTCATGCCAACGACAACCTGGCAGGCATGGTTTCCCTGCTGGTGCAGGTCGATCGCCATGGGGGCGCGGTACAGGAGCCTCTTCGGATTTTCAGTGACCGCCTGCGGGAGCACCGTAAATCCGAGATGAAAGAGCGCATCGGCAAGATCACCGTGAAGATGACCGCCGTGATGGTGGGCACGCTGTTGCCCGCTTTGGTGATCGTGACTGCGGGCCCTGGCTTCATCGCCATCTTCCGTTCCCTATCAGCGATGTCCAAATGACCATATCTCTGAAGCATGCCACTCGGGCCGTTGCGTTACTGTGTGCCTCGCTAGCGGTTATCGGCTGCGCCGGTTCCAAGGGACACTATCCTGCTGCGGCCGAAGCGCAGCAGCGGATGGCTGCCGAGGCCGCGGCAACGCAGAAGGGTACGGCCAGCATCGACAGTCAAGCCACCTATCTGAAGCTCGTCGAGCAGATGCAAACGGACGGTCTGTGGTTTGCCTCGCTGGCGCACATCGATGCGCTTGAGAAGCGCTGGGGCGTTTCACCCGAATCGAGCCGCATGCGTGCGGATGCGCTGCGCCAAACAGGCGAAACTGCACGCAGCGAAGATGCCTACAAGAAATTGATCGGCACGCCACTCGAGGCAGCCGGCTATCACGGGCTCGGCCTCCTCGCGGGGAGCCGCGGCGACTATTTCGAAGCTGTAAAGCTCCTGAAGGAAGCGCAGCGCCGCAATCCGACCGACGCTGTGCTGTTGAGCGATTTGGGTTATGCCAACCTTCGAGCGGGCCTTGTCGCCGATGCGCGCTTGCCCTTGATGCAGGCGCTTCAGCTTCGCTCGGACAATCTGCAAGCACAGGCCAATCTAGCGCTCTATCTAGAGGTCACACAACAGCACGCTCAGGCGGATGCATTGATGGAAATTCATCGCATGTCTGCTGCCACGCGCGCCGCCATCCGTGAGAGCGCGCGGCAGATCGGAAATGCTCCGCGCGCTGCCAGATCGAATGACATCGTCATGTCCGCCAGCGACGGTGCCGCGCCGCTAAGGCTCAAGACTGCCCGTTGGCCCGATCTGGGCGGACGACGGGCCATCATGAGTCCCGCTCCGGCTAGTAATCCATCCAGCTCGTCATCACGAGGTACAGAATGAAAAAACTTTTGCCAAGGCACATCACTGTCTTGCCGCTGGCCAGTCTCACCCTGGCGCTGCTCTCCATCTCTGCTGCCGCACAGAAGATTCCCGATGCTCCTGCCGCCGCTCTGTCCGCACAGGAAAATGCAGCCGAAGTTGCCCCGCCGGGCGAAGAGCCGTACGCGTACACCCCGGCCCTGCGGGTAGGCGACTCCGCCATGGGACTGCTGGCCTTGCAACGTGAAGGCGCAACTTCTTCGCCGACTCCGCGCCCGATCGCGGGTGACGTCGCTCGCCGTAGTTACGAGCGTTACCTGAAGAGCTTCGAATTCCCTATTCCCGAACATTTCAATTCGACGGTCAAGTCGAAAGGCGATAGTGGAAGTTCGGCGCGGTAGCGCTCCCTTCGACGCGTCATCGACCCCTTCCCTCGTATGCGAATCACCACTCCTTCGTCTCGCGCTCATATCCAAAAGGGTGCTTATGCGGTGGAGTTCGCCCTGGTTTTCCTGATCTTCTTTTCCGTGCTGTACGCGATCATCTCGCTTGGCATCGTGCTCACTCTTCGGCTCAGCCTACAAAATGCCGCAGAGGATGGAGCGCGGGCGGCGCTGCACTACCAGGACACTTTGGGCAAGCGGGAGATCGAAGCGAAGAATGTCGCAATAGCGCAGTCGAGCGGCTGGGCACCTACCGCGCCGATCGTAGATGCGCACATCTGTCAGATCGAAGGAAACATCTGCGGCCCGTCGCGCGTATGTAGCGCCGATTGGAGCCAGCGCTGCCAAGTTGTGGTGACAGTCACGACGGCGGGCATGAGATCGGTGCTTCCCCCACTAATGAACCTAGCCGTTCCCGATCAGTTGACGGGACGCGCCAGCATGCTGCTTGATGGGAGAGCCTTGTGATCGCCACATTCTCCAGGTCTATCCCGTGCGCACCCTCTGCCACGCGCCAGCGCGGGGTCGCCGCGATCGAGTTCGCACTGGTCTTCGCGGTGCTCTTTTTAGTGCTGTACGGGATTGCGACTTTCGGCTCTGTTCTCTACATCCAGCAGGTGGTATCGCGCGCGGCGGAAGACGGGGCTCGCGCCATTCCCCTTCTGCCGTCAAGCACCAGCTTTGGAGCCACCGAGAAGGCCCGGATCAAGGATGTGGTGTACGACTCCCTCGCGGCCGCACTGATTGTTCCCAATACCGCGACCGGTAATCCGCGCCAATGGATCGTCGACAAGGTCGAAGTCAATCCGGCCACGGTGGGTACAGGCTCATCTAAAACCGGTGTGGTGACAGTGATCTATCCCTATGGTGCCAATCAACTCTTGCCAGTAATCAGGCTGCCTGGTATCAGCGTCTTGATGCCAGACAGACTGACGGGCCGTGCCACCGTTGCACTTTAGCTTCAAAAAAACGCACTGGCATGACCGTTCAACGCGATAAACCTACAACTTCGAGCCCCTCACGAGGAGTGCTTCGCCATGGCCGACAAACCGGGTCCATCTTGGTCAACACGGCCATTGCGATGAGCTTGATCGTTATTGCCTTAATCGGTACAGAGCTGGGCTATCTCTTCTACATGAAGAGAGAGTTTCAGAAGACCGCTGATCTGGCGGCTCTCGCAGGTGCGCAATATCTACCCGTAATTTCGTCGTCGGATTGCGCCAAGGAGACTCAGGCGGCCAAGTCCAATGCGGCAGTCAATCTGCCGGGCATCTCGCTGACAAAGGTCGAGTGCGGGCAATGGTCCACAGCAGCGCCCAAGGCGATTACTGTCACTGGCACAAAGCCGAATGCGGTTCACGTCTCGATCAACGAGGCCCCACCTTCGATCCTCAGTTTCTTTTCGGGAAACCGGGTGATCGGCGTGGAAGCCATCGCGGTCCGTGATGAGCCGATGTCGGTCTTCTCCGTAGGATCGAATCTGGTCAACACGAATCCCGAAGGCGCACTCATCAATGTGCTGAGGCTGGTCGGCGTCGATCCTTCGATCAATTTGCTCACCTTCCGCGGACTTGCAGGCGTCAACATCAAGCCTTCCGGCCTTCTGCAGGCGCTGGGAGTGAATGTATCGACCGATATCGGTGTTGGCGAACTCAACGCCTTGCTCGCAGCGCGCAAAGTCTCGATCAGTAATGTCGTGAATGCCGTAGTTTCACTGGCCGGACAACAGGGCGTGGCCAACACCCAGGTTCTCCTGGGCGCGATCGGGGGTCTGGGCATCGACCTTGACGCACTCACCGTGCAACTTGGCTCGACTGGTTCGGTACCCGAGACCAGCCGGGGACTTTTTGCAGCCATTCAAGCGCCCACGACAGCTTCTGCGCTCAACGTCGATGTAGATGCCATGTCTCTTCTGACCGCCGCTGTCGGCGTCGGAACCAAGACACACGCAGCTACTCTGGACTTGGGCTTGGGTGGTGTCACGGCGCTGACAGGCGTCTCAGCAGACGCCAAGCTGCGCATCATTGAGCCGCCTTCGATCGGCATCGGAAGCATCGGCACGACAGCCTACAACGCGCAGGTCCGGCTCTACGTAAAGATCAGCACGGTCGCTGGCGGACTGGTATCGACCCTGCTCAACCTGCTGGGCACCAGCATCGACCTGCCCATCATGATCGACGTGACGAACGCCTACGCCGAACTCAAATCCATCGATTGCACGACGTCCCCGAACACTGCCACGTTCGATGTCCGGTCTTCGATCCTCAATGCCTGTATTGGAAACCCTGTCATTGGCGTCGCCAATCCAACGCCTGCCCAGTTCGAAGCGGCCGTCTTCTCCACCTCGAAGATTTGCGATGCCGGCCTGCAAAACATGACGCTAGTCAAGCTGCTTGGACTCAATTTCCTCTCTGGCAAGGCTTACGTACCGGCCCTAAGCCAGCTAGACCCGGTGACCGTACCCGTCGGCGGATACACCGACACACCTCCCAATGGTTTGGCGATTGCCGACACGGTCGCAACATTGGCCAGCGAGTTGCTCAAACTGGTGCTCGCACAACCCGGAAGCGATGTCGCGATTGCTCCACTTCCCGCCAGCATCGCAACGTCTGCGGCCGACGACTACTTAACGCGAGCAGGCACCCTCTCGACCGGAAAATACAACACCGATTCGGTGGTTAGCTTGCTTTCGAAGGACGACCTCACTTGGGATCGGCCTTGCGGCCTGCTCACACTGGGAACTTGCCCAATGCCGAGCAAATGGAAAGAAGAAATCACTCCGATCTTCCTGGTCAATCCGGGCTGTACGGGCTCTTCAGCTGCATACAACAGCTGTGTTCGAACGAAGCTGATCGACGAGCTTCAGACAACCCAAGGCGGTGGCCTGTTGGGCACCGTGCTAAACACCGTCGGCAATCTGATCGGCGGACTGCTCGGTACGGGCAACCCTACGGCGCCCGGCGTTCCGAAGCAGAATCTCCTGGCGGGCATCCTTTCTCCCGTTATTGAGTTGCTGCGTCCCACGCTGAACATGGTTGGGCAGCTCATCTCAAAAAACGTTCTCTCCGATATTGCCGGTCTCGACATCGGCCGCTCCCGTGTTGCCCTGCAATCGCTAAGTTGCAAGAACACCAAGCTGGTCCGCTGATCGGTAGATCCAGCGCCTTCGCAAACACTAACTGAATGTCCTCCCCCGCCAACTTCGACGAACTCGACCTCTTTGTCTGGGAAGGCAAGGCCGACATCCTCGACCGTATCGCGCGGTGCATGGCGAGCTTCGACGTGGAGGTGATCCGGGCCGATGGCTTGCCGCCTCCGCAGCAGGATCGCGGCACTGCGCTTCGGCCTTCGGTGGCCATCCTCAGCGTGACGGTCATCGACAGTGGCGGCCTCGCGCATGCCACCGAGCTGCTGCAGGGCATGCCGGTGATCTGGGTGGCGGCCGCCTCGCGGGAGCGGGACTCGCGCACGTATCCGCCCGAGTACCTGCACGTGCTGCCCTACGACTTCACCTGCGCCGAGCTGCGCACGATGGTGGCCAAGCTGGTGCGGCAGCTGCGCGCGCGCGACGTGGCGCCGCAGGCGCCCGATGTGCTGGTGGCGCATTCGGACGCGATGAAGTCGCTGCTGGCCGAAGTGGGTGCCTTTGCCGATTGCAACCACAGCGTGCTGGTGCGCGGCGAAACGGGCGTGGGCAAGGAGCGCATCGCGCAGCAGCTGCACCTGGGGCACCAGCACTACAGCAAGGGCGCGTTCGTGGCGGTGAACTGCGGCGCGATTCCTGACGGGCTCTTCGAATCGCTCTTCTTCGGCCACACCAAGGGCTCGTTCACGGGCGCCGTGCATGCGCACCGCGGCTACTTCGAGCAGGCCACGGGCGGCACGCTGTTCCTCGACGAGATCGGCGATCTGCCGCGCTACCAGCAGGTAAAACTGCTGCGCGTGCTGGAAGACAACGCGGTCACTCGGCTGGGTGCCACGGCGCCGATCCGGGTCGACTTTCGGCTGGTGGCGGCCACCAACCGCAACCTGCGCGAGATGGTGGCGAGCGGCGAGTTCCGCGCCGACCTGTTCTACCGGCTCGCGGTGATCGAGCTGCATGTGCCCAGCCTGGAGGAGCGCGGGGAGATCGACAAGATTGCGATCTTCAAGGCGCTCTTGGCCAATGTGCTGGGCGACGAACTCGAGACGCTCGGGGAAACGCCGCACTGGCTCAGCGATGCGGTGGCCGAGACCTATTTTCCCGGCAACGTGCGGCAGCTACGCAACCTGGCCGAGCGGGTGGGCGTGATCGCGCGGCAGCTGCACAGCTGGGACCAGAACCTGATCCAGCGCGCCATTGCACTCACGCGCGGCACGCCGACGCTGGCAGCAGGCGCTGCTGCAGAGCGCAACGGCCATGGCGGCGGCGGCACCATGAACGGCGTGGCGCTCGACGGCAATGGCGAGCGCAAGGGATGGAACAGCAGCGAGCGCAACCGCATCATCGCGGCGCTGGAGATCAACGACTGGAAGCGCCAGGACACCGCGCAGCACCTGGGCATCAGTCGCAAGGTGCTGTGGGAAAAGATGCGCAAGTACCAGATCCTCGACGGCGAGCCCGGCATCCCCGAAGACGCCTGAACTCGCTGCGGCTCGCTTAGCGGTTTGCCAGCCGCGCGGTGCGGCGCAGCGGCGGGTTTGCCGCGGTTGCGGTGGCACCGCGCTCGGCCGCCGGTTCGCTGGCGCAGCTTGCGTTGCTCGAGATGCACAGCGCGGTGAGCAGGCCGTCTTCGCTCAGCGCGGGCCGGTTCGGCGGGCCGAAGATGCGGTCGATCCAGGAATTGCTCGCGTCGGCGTCGATGCGCAGTTCGCCGGTGGTGCGCGCCAGGCGCAGCTCGGTGATGCGCAGGTCGAACACGGCGTCGACGTAGTCGAACAGCAGGTTGTAGTAGTCGAGCTGTGCGTCGAGCACGGCGGGCAGTGTTTCGCGGCCGAACTCCATCAGCCGGCGGCGCCCGCGAAAGGCCTGGCCCGATGTGCTGACGGCCTCCGCCAGCTGCCGCTCGCGCTCGCGTCCGGACACGGCGCGCGACCATGAGGCCGAGGTGAGCTCCAGCAGGTTGAGCTTCACGCCTTCGAGCTTGGCTTCCTGGTTGGCGACTTCGGCCAGGGCCGACTTCAGGCGCAGCTGGCGATCGAAGCCGTTGCCGAAGTTCCAGTTGAGCTCGAAGGCCGCGCGCGTCGGGTCTTGCGGCGACACGCCGCGCGGGTCCTTGCTCTTGACGACCACCGCATCCACGGTCGGCCAGATGCTGGCCTCCTGCTGGTCGACCAGGGCCTGGGCGCGCGCCACGCGGCCCTTGGCTTCGGAGATTTCGGTGCTGCGCTCCTCGGCGCGGCGCAGGGCCTCTTCGTGCGAAGCGATGCGCCAGTACGCGGGCGCGGCCAGCACGGGCAGCGAATCGGTGTTGGGCGTGAACTTGAAATAGGTGTTGAACTTGGCCAGCGCCTCGTCGCGCTGCGCCTGGAAGTCGGATTCGCGCGCGGCCACGCTGGCGCGGCGCGCGGCCGCCATGTTCAGGTCGTTCTCGCCGGCGGCGCCGAGCGCCACGCGGCGGGCCTCGGCCTTCGAAAGCTCGGCCACCACCTCGGTGGACTTGCGCGCGATCTGCTTCTTGAGATCGAAGCGCTGCACCTGCAGGTAGGCGGTCAGCGCATCGAGCACCACCTTCTGCGAAGTGGTGACGACGGCCTCGTCGTCGGCCTGGTTGCCGGCCTCGGCGGCGCGAATCGCGGCGTTCATGGCGCCGCCGTCGATCAGGCTCAGGCGCGCCTCGGCGGTGAGCACGGTGTAGTTCTCGGTCTTCGCGTTGTCCGCGCCGCTGTTGTAGGTGCCGGAGGCGGTGCCCATCTTGAAGCGTGGGTAGCGGGCCTTCTTGGCGGCGTCCACGCCAAAGCTGCTGGTGTTGGCGGCGGCTTGCGCGGTCTGCACTTCAGGGTAGTCCTGCGACAGCGCAATGAGCGCCTGCTTCACGCGCTGCGCATAGCTGGCGGCGCCGATCGATGGCGCGGAAAGGCGGCGCGCCGGCATCAGCTGCGCGGGCGCCTCCTGCGCCAGGGCGCCCGGAGGAAGCGCAAAGCTCGCGCACAGCACTGCACAAAGAACACCGGTGCCCGCTGGGCGCCGGCCGGCCACGTTGCTGCCCATCATGGTTCGCGGAAGGCTTCGCGCCGCAGCTTGAGCACGGGCCGAAGGATGTACCAGATGAACGGATCGGTGCCCACCTTCAGGTCGACCTCCGACTCCATGCCGGCGGTGATGCGGTTCTCTTCGCGGCCCACGTGGGCCTGCTCGGTGCTCACGAGGATGCGGTAGTACGGCGCCGCGTTGGCAATGGCCGGGTCGCGGTCGGCATCGGCGGCCACCAGGGTGACCTTGCCTTCGACCGCGCCGTAACGCAGGTAGTCGTAGGCGGTGATCTTGACGCGCGCCGCCTGGCCGACCTCGACGAAGCCGCGGTCGTTGGGATTGAGGCGCGCCTCGATCATGATCTCGTCCTTGTCGGGCACCACTTCCATGATGGCTTCGCCGGGCTTGATGACCCAGCCCGGGCTGGCGCTGCGCAGCCCCTTGACGATGCCGTCGGCGGGCGCCTTCACCATGGTGCGGGAGCGCTGCGTGCGCGCGCGCGCCAGGTCTTCGTTGAGGCTGGCGAACTGGCGCTCCACGGTGGCCAGTTCGTCGGACGCGCGGCGCCGGAAGCGCCCTTCGGCCTCGGCCATCTTGGCCTGCGCCTCGGTGATGGCAGCGCTCGCGGAGATGGCGCCCTGGCGCGCCACGGCCAGCTCGCTTCGCACGCTTTCGACCTGCCGCCGCTTCTCGAGCACTTCGACCTGGCCGACCAGCTTTTCATTGAGCAGCTGCTCGGAGATCTCGAGTTCCTTCTGCATCAGTGCGAGGCGGTCGTTCAGGCCCTTGACCTTGGCCTGCTGCTCGAGCAGCCGGCTGCGCGCGCCCTCCAGGCCCGACACCGCGCCGGCCATCACGCCGCGCTGCTCGAGCGCGCGCGCCTCGTAGGCGCCGGTCTCGCCGTCGAGCACGCTCTCGTCGATGTCGGCGGCAAAGCTCTCGCGCCTGAGCGGCTGGCCGCGGCTCTCGGCCATGAGCCGGATGCGGGTGGCCTGCGTGGCGGCATAGCGCGCGGTGAGTTCCTCGAAATTGAGCCCGCTGCCGCCCAGGTCGATCTCCACCAGCGGCTGGCCTTGCGTGACCTTGTCGCCTTCCTTGACCAGCACGCTGCTGACGATGCCGCCTTCCAGATGCTGGATCGACTTGACGCGGTCCGACGGGATCACGCGGCCCGGTGCCACCACCACGGTTTCCATGGGAAAGCCCAGCCCGACCGCGGCCAGCAGCGCGACCGCGCCGCCAATGACCCACTTGCGGCGCCGGCCCTTGGGCGATGTCTGCGCCGCGCGCTTGTGATCCTCGTCCTGCAGTATCTGCGGCAAATCTGATTTCAAGTCGCGGTCCCCAATTACTCTTCGATCGATCGGCCGCTCAGGCCATGGAACGGTTGGCGGCGGCTTGCTGCGAGTGCACGTCGGCATCGTCCTCGCCTGCGGTGGAATCGGGGAGCGCCACCAGCGCCTTCTTCACGCCGAAGAGCTTGGGCACCATGACGGCGGCCGTGCCCTGTTCGACGTTGCCCTGCCCCGTCACGTGGTAGACCACGCTGGCTGCGGACACGATGCGAAGCGAATGCGTGACCACCACCACCGTGCGCACCTTGGCCACCGCGAGCAGCGTGGCCAGCAGGGTGCGCTCGCTCTGGAAGTCCAGGTCGTTGCTGGGCTCGTCGAGCACCAGCACCGAAGGCTTGCGCAGGAAGCTCATGGCCAGCGCGAGCTTGCGCCGCTCGCCCACCGACAGGCCCGTGCCGCCCTCGCCCACCACGGTGCGGTAGCCGTCGGGCATGCGCGAAATGAACTCGTGCGCGCCCGAGAGCTTGCAGGCCGCCACCACCTGCTCGTCGCTCTGGCCCGGGGCCGTGCGGCGCATGGTGTCGATCAGCGGTCCGCCGAACCAGTACACCTCCTGCGAGAGGTAACTGATCCAGCGCGAAAGCTCTTCGCGGCCGAATTGCGAAAGGTCGTACTCGCCGATGCTGATGACGCCGCGCGTGGGCGTGTACAGGCCCGAGAGCAGCTTGACCAGCGTCGACTTGCCGGCGCCGTTGCGCCCGACGATCACGTGCAGCCCGCCCGGCCCGATGTCCAGGTCGACGTTCTCCAGCACCGGCCGGTGCGCGTCTTCCGTGAAGCTGAAGCTCACGTCCTTCAAGGTGACGCGGCCCAGCGGCTGCGGCAGCGTCATGCCGGTGGGCGCTTTCTCCACCGGCTCGCCAAGCACCGTCTCGAGCCGCTTGGCCGCTTCCTTGGCCGCGGCCAGCGAGCGCCAGCTCGACACCAGCCCGGCCACCGGCTGCAGCGCCTTGAGGGCCAGCATGTTGGAGGCGACCAGGCCGCCCACCGTCATCCATTGCTCCATCACCGAGATGGCGCCCACCGTGACCACGATGACCGAGAACACCGTCATCAGCACGGTGGTGCCGTCGCGCGCGGTTTCGATCTGCCCGTTCTTGCTGAAGCTTTCGCTCAGCCAGGAGTTGTACGACTGGCGCCACATCTCGATGGTGGGACCGTCGTTGGCCTGCGTCTTGAGCGTTTCGCGCGCGTTGCAGATCTCCGAGGTCATGCGCTCGAGGCCGCGGCCGCGCTGCACTTCCTCGACCCGCCCGCTGCGCACCTCGTCGGCCCACCACCAGGCCAGGAAGACCATGATGGCAAGGAACAGCACCACCACCGGCAATACCGGCAAGGCCACGATGCCGATCACGGCCAGTGCGAAGACCGCCATCGGCAGATCGAAGATCGATTGCGCCAGGCCGCCGGTGACGGTGCCGCGCACCGAGGCCACGTCGCGGAAGAACTGGTGCCAGATCGAGGCCGGGCGCGCTTCGAGCGCTCGCAGCGGACGGTTCAGCATCGAATGCAGCAGCGCGCCCGACACGCCGTGGTCGATGATGGCGCCCGCATTGCGCAACAGGCGCGAACGCCCCGAGCGCAGCCAGAACTCGATGCAAAGAAAGAACAGGATGCCGCACACCAGCGCGGCCAGCGTGGAGACGCCGCTGCGCGACAGCACGCGGTCATACACCTGGAGCAGGAAGATCGATGGCAGCAGGCCGAACAGGCTGATGGGCAGCGAGCGCCAGGCCGCGCTCTTGACCAGTGGGTAGGCGGCGCGGAACGCCGTATGCAGGGCACCCGCGTACGGGCTCGCACCTGCTTTTTCGGGCACCTCGGCCACCAGTTGGCTGGGCAAGAGAAACTTGATCATGGGAAGGGCCGATCCGTCAGGCAATGACGCCTGCGCCATTATCGACTGTTACCCAGTTGTTACAAGACAAAATCAATACTTACGAAGCGCTGCAGCGTGACATACGTCTCAGCGTGTGCGACACCGTTTCTGCATTGGCCGCAGCGGCGTCCTTGGCGGCCTCGACAGACAGGCTGCAGTCCGCCGCTTTTCTAGCCACGACCGGCGCCGCTTCGTCTTTCGGCAGGCCCTGCGCCAGCACCAGCGCAACGTTGGCGCACAGCAACATGCAAAGCAGCCATGCGCACAACAACTGCAGCCAGCCCAGCCACCACCGGCGCTGCGGCGCGGCTTGGCGTTGATAGGGCAAGGACGCCTGAGCGTTCAGTTTGATCATGGCAATGCTTTCAGAACCCGGGCCAGCCGGGACAGACCGACACCGGCAGAACTCTTGGCCAGCACCCAGTCGCCCGGCTGCAGCAGGCCGCCCAGCGCGGTCGACAGGTCGGACACATCGACGAACCAGTGCGAGCGGACCTTGGTGCGGATGCGCGCATGCAGCGCCCGCATCAGCGGGCCGCACAGCAGCACGCGGTCGGGCTGCGATGCGAGCAGCTCGGGCTCCAGGTCCAGGTGGTGCCGCTGCGCGGCGGGGCCGAGCTCCTGCATGTCGCCGAGGATCGCCACGCGGCGGGCCGGCTCGCAGGGCGCCTGCGACAGCAGCTCGAGCGCGGCGCGCATCGAGCTCGGGTTGGCGTCATAGGTCTCGTCGATCAGCTTGAAACTGCCGCCGCCGATGTGGATGGTGTGCAGCGCGCCGCGTCCGCCCGGCGGCTCGAACTGCGCGAAGGGCTCAACCGCGGCGGCCAGCTTCAGGCGCATCGCCTGCAGGGCCGCCAGCGCGGCCACGGCGCTCACGCCCATGTGGCGCCCCGGCGCATTGAGCCGCAACTGGAACGGCTCGCCGAGCACCTGGGCCTGCACCTCGCCATGGTCGAACGAGAGCAGCCGCACGTCGGCGTCCTTGTGCTCGCCATAGGTCACGATCTGCAGCTGGTGCGCCATGGCGGCTTCGGCAAAGGTCGCAAACTCGGGGAGGTCGCGGTTCAGCACCGCGCTGTCGCCGGGCGCCATGCCCTCGAAGATGCGGCTGTCCATGCGCGCGGCGGCTTCCGAAGGCCCGCGGTGCTTTTGCGACGCGGCCGACAGCCCCGTCACCACGGCCAGCATCGGCCGCACCAGCTGGGCCGTGGCCAGCATGTGCGGCGATCCCATCTCCAGCACCCAGTAGGCCGCATGCCGCGGCATGCAGGTCAGGTTCCAGGCCATGCCCGAGGGCAGGCTGACGTTGCCTTCGGGCCGGCCGACCTCGCCCCACACGGCCAGGGCGTCGGCCAGCATCGCGGCCACGGTGGCGCCGGCGGTGCCGCTGCCCAGCACGCCGCAGACGCGCCCCGTGAACTCGGTGCGCGCATGCGCGCCCAGCGCAAGCACGGCCTGCGGCACGTCGTCCACCTGGAGCACCGGCACCCGCTTGTCGAGGTGCGGTGCGGGATCGGTGCACAGCACGGCGGCGGCCGGCTGCAGCACGCCCTTGAGCGCCACCGCGGCCAGCGGCGTCTTCGAGGGCCGCGCCTGGTGCTCGAACACCACGCGGCCCTTGCGCAGGAAGGAGCGCTGCGTCACGCCGCTGGCGCGCCAGCCGTCTTCCGGGCGCACCACCCATTCGCCGCCGGTCACGCGCGCCATTTCGCCCGCGGTCCAGGCGGCGGCACCGTCGTCCCTCGCGCTGCCGGCGCCGGGCACGGCGGGGCGCTCCAGCAGGTAGCGGCGATAGGCCACGAAGCCCGACACGTATTGCGCCACGTCGTCGATGCGCACCCGGAACGCGTGGTGCCGGATGAAGAAGGAGCCGACGATGGTGGAGGGCCGGCGAAAGTACATCGCCATCTCGGGCCAGAAGAAGCCGTTCTGCAGGTAGTGGGCGCGGTACTCCAGCGCGCGGTAGAACTTTTCGGTGTCCAGCTCGTCGAGCAGGTGCCGCATGGCGGGCGTGGCCTCCAGGCGCTGCAGCATCTGCTGGGCCGCGAGCATGAGTTCGAGCAGCGTCGGAAAGGTGGTCTTTCGGTCGAGCACGAAGTCCAGGTAGCCGGCCACGTTCTGCAGGCCGAAGCGAAAGTACTTTTCCTGCGGGCTCCAGCGCGTGAGCTCGTTGACGCAGCAGCTCAGCCAGTGGTCGTGCGCCTGCCAGTGCTGGCTTGCAATGAAGTGGTCGAAGGCCTTCTCGACCACGGCGAGCCACCTCGCATCGCGCGTGAGGCCGTACAGGCGCATGAGGCCATAGGCCGCCTCGCCGTCGTAGTAGATGACGCGCGAGGCCTGCTTCACGCGCAGGTCGCCGGCATGCAGCACGTGGCTGAAGCTGCCGGTGGCGCCATCCTGCAGCGAAGCGATGCCCAGCGCCAGCTTCTCCAAAAGCGGCAGCCAGTCGCGCGTGTCCATCGCCTCGCAGTACTTCACCAGGGCCAGCACGCAGGCGGCATTGCCGCCCAGCCTGATCTCTTCGCCGGTGTCGACGAGGAAGGCGACCTCGGTGCCGTCGGCCAGCGTGTAGCTGCGGATGAGCGTGTTCGCGAGATGGTCGAGCGCGCGGTCGATGGCCAGGCGCAGCTTGTCGTCGCGCACGAGCTCCCACGCCTCGACCATGGCGCTGAGCACGCTCGCATGGCGCATGGCGTCGTAGGTCGGAATGCGGCGGTCGAAGCACGGAAAGTAGCCGTACACGAAGAGCCCGTCGTCCTGCACCTGGCGCGCAAGGTACGAGGCGCCGCTACGCACCAGGTCGAGCGCCGACTGCGGCGCGAGCGCCGGCGCCTGGCGCCGTCCGGCATCGAGCCCCGTGCCCACGAGCTTGTGCACCACGCAGTCGGCCTGGCAGAACACGCCCACGGTCGCGAGCAGGTAGACGCGCTGGTCGGCCGGCAGCTCGAGCGGCAGCGCGCGTGCGAAGCGCGCCTGGGCATAGGCCTCGAAGTTGCGCGCATTCACCACTGCATGCGCAATGGTCGAATCGCCGCTCAGCATGGCGTTGGCGTTGAGCTCCTGCTCGGTGAACGCGGTCTCGAAATCCTGGTCGAAGGCCAGGCCGAGGCGGAAATAGTTGCGCTTGACGCCGGCGAGCTGGGCCTTGAACTGCGCCCAGTCGATCGGGCTTGCGCCCTCGACCCAGTCGATGCGCAGCCATGGCGAGACGATGCCGCAGTCGCGCACCCAGCGCTCCACGGCCTCGGCGCCTTCGTGCCATGCGGTTTCGAAATCGGCCGCGCGCGCGTGCACCACGTGCGCGCGCTGCGACCCGTCGCTCACCGAGAAGAAAAGCGTGAAGGCCGGATAAGGCGCCGGCAGCGCCGCGCACACCGAGGCCAGGCGCTCGTGGCAGGCATGGAGCTGGTCGGAGAAGGACATCATTCGGCCCCAGTCGAATGCGGGAGGCCGGTCGCACCCGGACCGGGAACTCCCATCGAAGGCATCGCGTTTCTCCGTGTTTCAGCGGTAGCTGAATTCGGCTCGGCGATTGAGCTGATGGCCCTCCTCGGTGGTTTCGAGCGACGCGGGTTTTTCAATACCCCAGCTGACGGCCTCGATGCGTTCGCCCGGCACGCCAAGCTGCGTGAGCGCGCGCTGCACGGATTCGGCCCGGCGCTGGCCCAGCGCAAGGTTGTATTCGCGGCCGCCGCGCAAGTCGGTGTGGCCCTCGATCACCACCTTGCTGGCGGGACGGTTGCGCAGGTAGCTCGCATGCGCTTCCACCACGTTGCGGTATTGCGGCTTGACGTCGTATTTGTCGAAGTCGAAGTACACGATCTTCAGTGCGGGGCCGTTCTGCACCGGCGCGGGCGGGGGTGGTTCCACCTTGGCCACCGGGGCCGCCTTGTTCGAGTAGTAGTAGGTGGCGTCCTCGCGTCCGCTCTTGGAGGCCGTTCCGCAAGCGGCAAGGCTTGCTGCAAGGGCGACGATGGCCAGTATCCGGTAGCTGCTGCTGCTGTTCTTCATATCGATTCCTTTCGCGGGCCAGGCCGCGGCGGCCTGGCCCTGGTGCGTTGTTTTTCTTCCTTCTCCTCTACTGCTCTTGTTCCTTAACCCAGCAGGCCGTGCAGGATGTTCGTCACCGGGGTGAGAACGCTGCCGGTGCCGGCGGCCTGGTCCACCAGGCTGGTGATCGGGGTGACCACGTCGGTCACGATCGGAGCGGCATGCTCCACCGTGTCGACCACGCTCGCGACGGTGTCGACCACCGGAGCGACCGTCGGGGCTGCGCCGGCCAGGATGTCGGTCACGGGCGCTGCCACCGTGGATGCCGTGGCAACCACCGGTTCGAGCGCCGCACCGGCCGTGCTTGCCGTGTCGAGCACCGGCTCCAGGATGTTGGCCACCGGGCTGCTGCCGCCGCCCAGCACGCCGCCCAGCAGGCCACCGCTGCCGAGCACGCTGCCGACCAGGCCGTCGTTGCCAAGCAGATCGCCGCCGAGCAGGCCGCCGACGATGCCGTCTTCGCCGAGCACGCCGCCCAACAGATCACCGCCGAGCAAGTCGCCACCCAGAAGGTCGCCACCGAGCACGCTGCCGACAACGCCGTCCTGGCCGAGCACGCCACCCAGCAGATCACCGCCGAGCAGATCACCACCCAGGAGGTCGCCACCCAGGAGGTCGCCACCAAGCAGGTTGCCGACCAGGCCGTCTTCGCCGAGCACACCGCCGAGCAGGTCACCACCGAGCAGATCACCGCCCAGGAGGTCACCACCGAGCAGGTTGCCGACCAGGCCGTCTTCGCCGAGAACGCCGCTGAGCAGGTCACCGCCGAGCAGGTCACCGCCGAGCAGATCACCACCCAGGAGGTCACCGCCGAGCAGGTTGCCGACAAGGCCGTCTTCGCCGAGCACACCGCCCAGCAGGTCACCACCGAGCAGATCGCCACCCAGGAGGTCGCCGCCGAGCAGGTTGCCGACAAGGCCGTCCTCACCCAGCACGCCACCCAGCAGGTCGCCGCCGAGCAAGTCGCCACCCAGGAGATCACCACCGAGGAGGTTGCCGACGAGGCCGTCTTCACCCAGCACGCCACCCAGCAGGTCACCGCCGAGCAAGTCGCCACCCAGGAGATCACCACCGAGCAGGTTGCCGACAAGGCCGTCTTCACCCAGCACGCCGCCGAGCAGATCACCGCCCAGGAGATCGCCGCCGAGCAGATTGCCGACAAGGCCGTCTTCACCCAGCACGCCACCGAGCAGGTCGCCGCCGAGCAGATCACCACCCAGGAGATCACCACCGAGCAGGTTGCCGACCAGGCCGTCTTCGCCGAGCACACCGCCCAGCAGGCCGCCGTCGCCCAGCAGGTTGTCGACCAGGCCATCCTCGCCGAGCACGCCGCCGAGCAGGCCGTCTTGCGCAAGGAGGCTGCCGATGGCGCCGCCGCTGCCGAGCAAGCCGTCTTCGCCGAGCAGGCCGCCGACCACGCCGTCATCGCCAAGCACGCCGCCCAGCAGGCCGCCTTCACCCAGCACGCCATCGGTCACGCCGCCGAGCAGGCCGTCTTCGCCGCCGAGCAAGCCACCCAGCGGGCTGTCTTCGAGCAGGCCGCTCACGGCGCCGCCGTCGCCCAGGAGGTTGTCGACCACGCCGTCCTGGCCCAGCAGGCCGCCGGTGAGGCCGTCGCTGCCCAGCAGGCTGGACAGCGCGCCGTCACCGCCAAGCAGGCCGCCCACCACGCCGTCGCCGCCGAGCAGGCTGCCCACCGGGCTGCCCGCGCCGATCAGGCCGCCCAGCAGGCCCTCTTCGCCCAGTACGCCGCCGACCACGCCGCCGAGGGCGCCGTCCTCGCCCAGCAGGCCGCCGACGATGCCGTCGTCGCCGATCACGTTGTCCAGCAGGCTGCCGATGGCACTGCCTTCTCCGATCAGGCCGCCAAGCGTGCCGTTCTCGCCGAGCAGGCCGCCCACCAGGCCGTCTTCGCTGACGAGCTCGCCGAGGAGGCTGTCCTGGCCGAGCAGGCCGTCCACCACGTTGCCGACCACGCCCTCCTCGCCCACGAGGCCGTCGAGCGCGCCGTCCAGGCCGAGGCTGCCGGTGAGGCCGCTCAGGATGCCTTCATCGCCCACCAGGTTGTCCAGGCCGTTCTGCAGCGCGTCGGTGACGTAGTCGACCTGCTTGACCAGCTGGTCGACCAGCGCACCCGTGGCGCCTTCGCCGAGCAGGCCGTCGACGATCGGGCTGGCCACGCCGCCCACGCCATCGGCCACGGTCTCGACGAAGTCGTCCGCCGGATCGAACTGGTTGGGATCGTTCTGGGAGAACTCGGAACCGAGCACCGGGGCCAGCACGTCGTCGACCACGTCGCTCACGCCGTCGACCACGCCCAGCACCGGGTCGAGCGAGTCGCCGAGACCCGCGGTGTCGCCGATCGAACCGACCAGGCCGCCAGCCGCGCCGTCGCCCGGATCGAGCAGGCTGTCGCCGTCTGCGTCTGCGTCTGCATCGGCGTCTGCATCGGCGTCGGCGTCGGCGTCGGCGTCGGCATCCGCGTCAGCGTCAGCGTCCGCATCCGCATCCGCATCCGCATCGGCATCGGCATCCGCATCGGCATCGGCATCAGCATCAGCATCAGCATCAGCATCAGCATCAGCATCAGCATCAGCATCAGCATCGGCATCGGCATCGGCATCCGCGTCAGCGTCGGCATCCGCGTCGGCATCCGCATCGCCG
This sequence comes from Variovorax paradoxus NBRC 15149, assembly GCF_001591365.1. GTDB lineage: Bacteria > Pseudomonadota > Gammaproteobacteria > Burkholderiales > Burkholderiaceae_C > Variovorax > Variovorax paradoxus. The sequence goes on along the minus strand of NZ_BCUT01000005.1, from coordinate 148,472 downwards.
TCGGCATCCGCGTCAGCATCCGCATCGGAATCAGCATCCGCATCGCTCTCACCGCCACCACCACCGCCGCTGCCGGCGAAGAACGGGATCGTTCCACCGTCGTCACCGCCACCGCCGCCCAGCGCGGCACCGAGCGCAACGGCGCCCAGTGCGCCGAGCGCGAATTCGCCGAGGCCGAGGCCGCTGCCGGCCGCGACCTTCTTGGTGACGGCCAGTGCGGCCGCGTCGGCGTCGCTGTCGGGCGGGGTCACCTGCAGGTCGCCCGAGGCGACATCCACATTCACTTGTTCGAGGCCGCCGGGCAGCTTGGTCGAGCCGATGGTGGCGTCGGTGCCGCCGGTGAAGACGCCGGCCAGCGGCGCCTTGTTGGTGGCCGAGCCGGGGAACAGGACGTTGGCCTGCCCGCCTTCGGGAACGATCACGCGGTCACCCGCGATCAGGGTCTGGTTGCCGTCTACCGGAATGCGGACACCCTCGCGCATCACCGCGACGCCCGGCGTAGCATTGGACAATGTGCCAATGCTCGAGGGCGCCGCGGCAGCGGCAGGTGCCGACGAGCTCATCGCGGCGGGAGCGCCGAGCGGTGTGCTGGTGGCTTGGGCGATGACCACAGGAGCAACGCCACTGGCGGCAAGTCCTTCGGTCGAATGGGTCGGTGCTTGTGGTGCGTTCATGACAGCCTCTGTGACAAAAGATGCATCTACAGGGGCAACTAGCGTGCCGTGCTGCCAACTCTTTTGAGCCACCGGTTCGCCAAGAACGCAAGTTATTGATTTTTATGGATATTTTTCTGAAAACGGGTGCCCGCGCTGTCGGCCGGAACAGCGCTTTGGACGCTGTTTTGACCATTCGTTACGTTACGGCGTAACGTCCCGCTACCGGAACATCGGGCGCATTCCGGGCTGCCGGCGCGCGGTTTTCCCCTCCCCTCTTTTTCCTTTCCAGCTTCTCCATACAGATATGTTCAATCCCTCCCAGGAAGACGTGCGCCGCTTCTTTTGCGACGTGTACGCCAAGCACCGCCAAGGCTTGCCGATGGAAGCGCTCGAGACGATTGCCGCGGGATGGATCGACGCCCACCCCGAATACCACGAGGACCTGGCCGACGCCGATGCGGCCGTGGCGCGCGTGTACGACGGCTCGAACGGCCGCGAGAACCCGTTCCTGCACCTGTCGATGCATCTTTCGATCAGCGAGCAATGCTCCATCGACCAGCCGCGCGGCATCCGCCAGGCCGTCGAACTGCTGGCCGCCCGCCGCGGCTCGCTGCTCGATGCGCATCACGAGGCCATGGAATGCCTCGGCCAGATGATGTGGGAGAGCCAGCGCGCCGGCCGGCCGCCCGATGGCGATGGTTACGTAGCCTGCGTGCAGCGCCGCGCAACCAAGGACTAGCCGGCCTTCCGGGAAGGCAGCGCGCCCTGCTGCTTCGCTCCCTCGCGCAGCAGCGCGGCCATGGCGCTGCGCAGCGCCGAGGGCTCGGCGTCGCTGCGCAGCAGCAGGCCCACGGGCTCGTCGGTGCCGGCGGTTTCGATGCGCAGGCGCACCAGCCGCTGGTCGGCCAGCTCGCCGCGCGCGGCGCCCAGCGGGGTGATCCAGACCGCGTCGGACACCGCCACCAGGCCGCGCGCCACCGCAACGTCGAGCGTCTGCAGCGCGTGGGGCGGAAGCGCCAGGCCGCGCGCCGACAGGAAGCTTTCGGTGTTGTGGCGCGGGATGGTGCCCTCGCCATACACCACGAGCGGAAAGCCGAGCACCGCCTGCACCGACACCGCCCGGGTCGACCGGCCCGCCAGCGGATGGCCGGGGCGCACGGCAAACACCAGCGGCTCGGTGTAGAGCAGCTCGAAGCTGAGCCCGCCCATCAGACGCGGATCGCTCATGCGGCCGGCCACCAGGTCGAGTTCGCCGGCGCGCAGCTCGTCGAGCAGCACCGGGTTGGCCGCGCTCTTCACCACAACCTGCACCGACGGCCAGCGCTCGCGAAAGCGCGCGAGTGCCGCCGGCAGCAGCGCCGGCGCCACGCTCGGCAGCGCGCCGATGCGCAGCCGCTCCACGCGCTCGCCCGAGGCGGGCGCCACCGCCTGCGCGCTGGCGTCGATGGCCTCGAGCACGCGCAGCGCATGGGCCAGCAGCTGCTCGCCGGCCGGCGCGAGCCCCTGCACCCCGCGCCGCCCGGCATTGCCGCGCTCCACCAGGCGCGCCCCGACGATGGCCTCCAGCTCGGCCAGCGTCTTGGACACCGCCGGCTGGCTCAGCGACAGCCGCTCGGCGGCGCGCGCGAGATGGCGCTCCTGCGCCACCGCGACAAGGCAGCGCAGGTGGCGCAGCTGCACGTTGCGCACAAAGTCCTGGCGAAGGTCGGCGGGAGTTTTCAATTACTGGTGGTTATGTAAAACAGACCAATCTTCAATTTACATCATCGAACGCGGCTTCTAAAGTTCAGCTTCCAAATTCGATTCGTCCCACGACAGGAGACAACGGCATGTTGACGAAAACCCCGGCCACCCTCACCCCCCGCGACTGGGAAGCCCATCCCTCGTACATCTACACCGGATACAAGTCGACCGCGAAGCGCGGCCCGCAGAAGCCCCTGGTGCCGCTGAAGGCCTCGCTCGGCGAGCTGCAGCAGCCGGTGTACGGCCACGACAGCATCGGCGAGCTCGACCACGACCTGACGCGCAATGCGCGCAAGAACGGCGAGCCGCTGGGCGAACGCATGATCCTCACCGGCCAGGTGCTCGACGAGCGCCGCCGCCCCGTGGCCAACACGCTGGTCGAGCTCTGGCAGGCCAACGCCTCCGGCCGCTACGTGCACAAGGTCGACCAGCACGACGCGCCGCTCGACCCCAACTTCCTGGGCGCGGGCCGCTGCCTGACCGACAGCGAGGGCCGCTACCGCTTCCTCACCATCAAGCCCGGCGCCTATCCCTGGGGCAACCACCCCAACGCCTGGCGCCCGCAGCACATCCACCTGTCGCTGTTCGGCCAGAGCTTTGCGAGCCGGCTGGTCACGCAGATGTACTTCCCCGGCGACCCGCTGCTGCAGTACGACCCCATGGTCACCGGCACGCCCGAGCGCTACCGCAACCGGCTGATCGCCGACTTCAGCCTCGACATCACCGAGGAAGGCTACGCGCTGGGCTACCAGTTCGACATTGTGCTGCGCGGCGCCGACGAAACGCCGTTCGAAAACCGCTGAGCAAGAAGGAGACACACACCATGTTGATGACCGCACAGGAAGCCGACTTCGGCCAGACCCCCTCCCAGACCGTGGGCCCCTACTTCGCCTACGGCCTCACCGCCGCGCAGTACGGCTACGACTTCGACCAGCCCTTCGACGGCGTGGTGGCCCTGGACAACGCCAGCGGCGAGCGCATCCGCCTTGAAGGCCGCGTGATCGACGGCGACGGCAACCCCATCGGCGATGCGCTGGTCGAGATCAGCCAGCCCGACGGCGAGGGCCGCTATCCGCAAACGCCCGAAGAGGCGCGCGAGATCGGCTTTCGCGCCTTCGGCCGTGCCGGCACGGGCACCGATGCGCAGAACCGCTTCGTGTTCCACACCGTGAAGCCGGGCGCCGAATCGCCGGGCGAAGCCCCGCACATCAACGTGATCGTGCTGATGCGCGGCCTGCTGCTGCATGCGTTCACGCGCGTTTACTTCAGCGACGAGGCCGAAGCCAACGCCAGGGACGCCGTGCTGGCCAGCGTGCCGGCCGAGCGCCGCCACACGCTGATTGCCGAGCGCGTGGAGCAAGGCGGCGCGGTGAGCTACCGCTTCGACATCCGCATGCAGGGGCCCCAGGAGACGGTGTTCTTCGACGTCTGACACCAGCAGCCGGCCCCGCAAACAAGAAAGCCCGCGCGATGCGGGCTTTCTTCTTGATGGGGCGGGAGGGCGCTTACTCGGCGGCGCGGTGGATGCGCGATTCCGGCACCGTCTTGAGGTCGCCGGGCAGCGAGCTGATGTAGCTCGCGAGCGTCTTGAGTTCGGCGTTGCTGAACTTCTTGGGCTCGACCTGCTGCGCCATCACCGCATTCGAGCGGCCCAGGTGCAGGTTGTTCTTCACGCGGTACGACTTGAGCGCCACGAAGAGGTAGTCGGCATGCTGGCCGGCCAGCTTGGGCACCGTGCCGTCATTGGGCGTGCTGAAGTTGGCGCCGTGGCACTTGGTGCAGCTGTTGTCCTTGTCGCGCGACACCAGGGCCTGCACGTTCTCGGGCATGGGCTTGGCGAGCGCAGCCGGGGGCGCGTCGCCTTCCTTCAGGCCCAGCTGGCTGTAGTAGGCGGCCAGGTCGGCGATGTCCTGCTCCTTCAGGGTGTCGGCAATCGCGCGCATGGTGGGGTGCTTGCGGTCGCCGCCCTTGTAGGCGGTGAGGGCCGAGGTGATGTAGCTGGCGCTCTGGCCGGCGATCATCGGGACCTTGTGGATCTCCGGAAAGCTGGCCTGGTAGCCGATGATGCCGTGGCAGCCCACGCACATGGCAACCTTCTTGGCACCCTCCTGGGCATTGCCCGTGACTTGCTGGGCTTGCGCCGAGACCGTCACGCAAGCGACAGCGAAGGCAAACATCGTGGTCAACAACTTGTTCATTTTGCGCGCACAATCTCGTGGAGATACAGTTTTTCGAATCAACATTCGATTATATGCAAGGGTCCTCCGGGAACCCCTTCAAGCCGTCCAAGTGGCTGCACGAAGCGAATCGAGTGTGTTCTTTTCTCCACCCCGCCTCCTCCACCCTGCTCGCGTTCACTCATGAAATTCAAGGGCTCAGACAACTACGTCGCCACTCAGGACCTGATGCTGGCCGTCAATGCCGCCATCACGCTCACGCGCCCGCTGCTCGTCAAGGGCGAGCCCGGCACCGGCAAGACCATGCTGGCCGAGGAAGTGGCGCAATCGCTCGGGCTGCCGCTTTTGCAGTGGCACATCAAGTCGACCACCAAGGCGCAGCAGGGCCTCTATGAATACGACGCCGTGAGCCGCCTGCGCGACTCGCAGCTGGCGGACGTGGACGGTGGCGAGCGCGTCAAGGACATCCAGAACTACATCGTCAAGGGCGTGCTCTGGCAGGCCTTCACGGCCGACCAGCCGGTGGCGCTGCTCATCGACGAGATCGACAAGGCCGACATCGAATTCCCGAACGACCTGCTGCGCGAGATCGACCGCATGGAGTTCTACTGCTACGAGACGCGCGAGCTCATCCGCGCCAAGCACCGGCCGGTGGTGTTCATCACCTCCAACAACGAGAAGGAGCTGCCCGACGCCTTCCTGCGCCGCTGCTTCTTCCACTACATCAAGTTCCCCGACGCGGAAACGATGAAGAGCATCGTGGCGGTGCACTTCCCCGGCCTCAAGCAGGAGCTGCTCACCTCCGCGATGAAGACCTTCTACGACGTGCGCAACCTGCCCGGCCTCAAGAAGAAGCCCTCCACCTCCGAGCTGCTCGACTGGCTCAAGCTGCTGGTGGCCGAGGACATTCCGCTCGAGGCCCTGCAGAGCAAGGACGACAAGGTCGCCGTGCCGCCGCTGGTGGGCGCGCTGCTTAAGAACGAGCAGGACGTGACCCTGTTCGAGAAGCTCGTCTTCATGCAGCGCAATAACCGATAACTGCTCCGGGGCCCGCGAAATGGCGTTCGTCGAACCTGTCACGCTGAAGGCCCGCGACCTCGCGCTGGTGCCGCTCTCGCTCGATCATGAAGAGGGCCTGCGCGCCGCCGCGGCCGACGGCGAGCTCTGGAAGCTGCGCGTCACCTCCGTGCCCGAGCCGCACGAAACCCGCGCCTACATCGAAACCGCGCTGCAGGGGCGCGAGGCCGGCCACCGCTTCGCGTTTGCCGTGACCGAAGCCGAAACCGGCACCGTGCTCGGCAGCACCAGCTTCCATGACGTCCTGCCGGCCGTGAAGCGCGTGGAGATCGGCTACACCTGGTACGCCCGGCGCTGTCAGCGCACCCACGTCAACACCACCTGCAAGCTGCTCATGCTGACGCACGCCTTCGATACCCTCGGCTGCAACGTGGTGGGCTGGCGCACCGACAATTTCAACTTTGCTTCGCAGCGCGCCATCGAGCGGCTCGGCGCCAAGAAGGACGGCGTGATCCGCGGCCATGCGATGCGCCGCGACGGCACCATCCGCGACACCGTGATGTACAGCCTTGCCGCGGGCGAGTGGCCCGAGGTGAAGGCCCAGCTGCTCTACCTGCTCGACAAGCCGCGAAGCTGAAGAGAAGCCCAAGGAAAGCCCGACCATGCTGATCGATTTCTTCTACACGCTGCGCTCGGCCAAGCTGCCGGTCTCGGTCAAGGAATACCTCACGCTGCTCGAGGCGCTGCAGGCCGACGTGGTGGGGCCCAACTCCGACGGCGCCTTCGGCCTGGACGACTTCTACTATCTCTCGCGCACCGCGCTGGTCAAGGACGAGAAGCACTACGACAAGTTCGACCGCGCCTTTGCCGCCTACTTCAAGGGCGTGGAGATGCTGGCCGACTTCACCAAGGAAGTGCCGCTCGACTGGCTGCGCAAGACGCTGGAGCGCGAGTTCACGGCCGAGGAAAAGGCCAAGATCGAGAAGATGGGCTGGGACGAGCTCATGGAAACGCTCAAGAAGCGCTTCGAGGAGCAGAAGGAGCGCCACGAGGGCGGCAACAAGTGGATCGGCACCGGCGGCACCTCGCCCTTCGGCCACGGCGGCTACAACCCGCAGGGCGTGCGCATCGGCGGCGCGGGCAAGAACAAGAGCGCCGTGAAGGTGTGGGACCAGCGCGCCTATAAAGACTACGACGACAGCCAGGAGCTCGGCACGCGCAACATCAAGGTGGCGCTGCGGCGGCTGCGCAAGTTCGCGCGCGAGGGCCACGAGGAAGAGCTGGACCTGGACGACACCATCCACTCGACCGCGGCCAATGCCGGCTACCTCGACATCAAGATGCGGCCCGAGCGCCACAACAACGTCAAGGTGCTGCTGCTGATGGACGTGGGCGGCACCATGGACGAGCACATCCAGCGCGTGGAGGAGCTGTTCTCGGCCGTCAAGACCGAGTTCAAGCACCTGGAGTTCTTCTACTTCCACAACTGCGTCTACGACTTCATGTGGAAGAACAACAAGCGCCGCTTCTCCGAGAAGTTCGCGACCTGGGACATCCTGCGCAAGTACAACAAGGACTACAAGCTCATCTTCGTCGGCGACGCGACCATGAGCCCCTACGAGATCCTGCAGCCCGGCGGCAGCGTCGAGTACAACAACGAGGAAGCCGGCGCCGAATGGATCCAGCGCCTCACGCACACCTTCCCCAAGTTCGCCTGGATCAACCCCGAGCCGCAGGGCGTGTGGCAGTACCGCCAGAGCATCGCGGTGATGCAGCAGCTCATGTCCAACCGCATGTACCCGCTCACGCTGCGCGGCCTCGAAGAAGCAATGCGAATGCTTTCTAAGTAAGGCCGGTGCGAAGCCCGGAACTGTTTCCGGATGCTTACGGAACCGGCCCGCCTTGCTGTCAAAATCCGCCCATGCTCAGGGTGGTTCCAGTCATTGCGCCGGCGTGGTTGCCGGCCTTGCTTTTTTGCGGCGTCCTGCTCTTGCAGGGATGCAGCCTGCTGCCGAAGAAGGACAGCGCGCAGGACACGGCCACCCCCGCGCTGGTGCGCAGCGACGGCGCGGCCGCCGATGCGGACCGCAAGGACAGCGAGCGAAGCGGGCCGCGGCGCGACGCCTTCACCGTCGAGGTGCGCGGGCCCGACACGGTGCGCGAGTACCTCACGCTGCACCTGGACATCCAGCGCTACCGCACGCTCGACGACCTGGGCGCCACCGAGATCTCGCGGCTCATGGTGGCGGCCGAAGGCAATGCGCGCGAACTGCTCGGCACGCTGGGCTATTTCACGCCCACGCTGACGCTGGAGCTCAACGAGACGCCGGCCAGCGACAAGGCGCCGCGCGAGATCGTCATCACGGTGGAGCCGGGCGAACTCACGCGCGTGAGCAACGTGCAGATCAGCTACGGCGGCGCCATTGCAAACGACCCCACGGCCGAGGCCCAGCGCGATTCGATCCGCACCGGCTGGACGCTGCGCCCGGGCCAGCCCTTCACGCAGCAGGGCTGGGACAACGCCAAGACCATTGCATTGCGCAGCCTCACGGCCAGGCGCTTTCCCACCGGCAGCGTCGAAGTGAGCCGCGCCGAGGTCGATGCCGACCGGCACGAGGCCCGCCTCAGCGTCACCTACCAGTCGGGCCCGGCCTACCGCTTCGGCCCGCTCGTGCTGCGCGGCACCGAGCGCTACGACGCCGACGGCGCGCGCCGCATCGCGCAGCTTCCCACCGGCACCGACTACGACCAGCAGAAGCTGCTCGATGCCCAGCAGCGCCTGGCCAGCAGCGGCTATTACGACTCGGTGTTCCTCACGCTCGACACCGAGAGCGGCACGCCGCTGGCCGCCCCGGTGATTGCGCAGCTGCGCGAAGCGCCGATGCAGAAGGTGGTGCTGGGCGCGGGCTTCACCACCGACAACGGCCCGCGGCTGTCGGTGGACCACATCCACAACCGGCTGCCGCTGCTCGGCTGGCGCGCCGTGTCGCGGCTGTCGGTGGACCGCGACATCAAGTCGCTGGGCACCGAGTGGAACGCCATTCCCGATGACCGCGGATGGCGCTGGTTCGCGGGCGCCGGGCTCAAGAGCGAAACCTCGGGCAGCTACGTGGTCGACAGCGGCCGGCTGCGCAGCGGGCGCAGCAAGTCCAGCGGCCACATCGACCGCAGCTACTTCCTGCAGTACGACTATGCGCAGAACCGCGGCATCAACGCCCCGCCCTCGGCCTCCGCCGTGACCGCCAACTGGGGCTGGACCGGCCGCTATTTCGACGACAACGCCGCGCCCACGCGCGGCTTCGGCCTGGCGCTCGAACTGGGCGCCGGCTACACGCTGACCGGCGAGCGCCTGCCCTTCACGCGCACCTATGCGCGCTGGCTCGGCGTGCTGCCGCTGGGCTTCGCCGAAGACCGCGACGCCGACACGCTGGCGCGCCGCAGCCGGCTGCAGCTGCGCGCCGAAGCCGGTGCCGTGTCCGCCAAGGACAGCGCGCAGATTCCCTCCACGCTGATGTTCCTCACGGGCGGCGACACCACCGTGCGCGGCTACAGCTACCGCCAGATCGGCACCGTGCGCAGCGACGGCCAGATCGTGGCCGGCCGCTACCTGGGCGTGGTGAGCGTCGAATGGCAGCGGCCCTTCGTCTACAAGGACAAGCTCACCGAATGGGAGAGCGTGGTGTTTGCCGACGCCGGCGCCGTGGCCGACAAGCCCGGCGAGCTCAAGCCGAAGGTCGGCGTGGGCGTGGGCGCGCGCTGGCGCAGCCCGGTCGGGCCGGTGCAGGCCGACCTCGCCTATGGCGTGGACACGCGCAAGTTCCGCCTGCACTTTCGCCTGGGCTTCACTTTCTGAACGCGCACGCATCGATGCAGACCGACGCCGAACCCCAGTCCACGCTACCGGCACGCGCACGGCGCTCGCGCACGCGGCGCGCGCTGCGTGCGCTGGGCTGGATGTTCGCGGGCCTGCTCGCGCTGGTGCTCGTGGTCGGCGCGGCCGCGTGGTGGTGGATCGGCTCCAACCAGTCGCTGGCCTTCGCGCTCGCCAAGGCCGCGCGCTATTTGCCCGCCGGGCAGACGCTCGAAAGCCGCGAGGTCACGGGCTCGCTGCGCACCGGCGGGCGCATCGGCTGGCTGCGCTGGCAAAGCGACAAGCTGGCGGTCGAGGTGCAGGAGGCAAGCGTCGGCTGGCAGCTCGCGCCGCTGTTCCAGCGCAAGCTGCAGCTCGGCGAAGTGCATGCGGCGCGCCTGCTCATCGAACGCCGCGGCCCGCCGAGCGACACGCCCACCGAGCCGCTCGAACAGCTCGCGCTGCCGATCGAGGTCGAGCTGCCGTTCCGCATCGACGAGCTGCGCTGGACCGGCCCGCCCGCGCTTCAGGCCAGCCAGCTCGCGGGCAGCTACCGCTACACCGGCGCGGAGCATCGGCTGGAGGTCAAGGGCGTCGACATTGCCGACGGCCACTACAGCGCGCGCGTCAAGCTGCAAGGGCCCGCGCCGATGGCGCTCGACGCCACGCTCGACGGCCGCGTGAAGGCACCGCTGGCCGAAGGCCGCAGCATCGAGGTGCTGGCCCAGGCCGCCATCAAGGGCACGCTTGCCGGCACCGGCGCGCGGCTGCAGGTGGCCGCCGAACTGAAGCCGTCCGAGCCCGATGCCGAGGCCCCGATGGAAGCAAAGCTGCAGGCGAACGTCGCGCCCTGGCTGCCGCAGCCCGTCATCGATGCCAAGGCCGACCTGCGCAACGTCGATGCGGCCAGCCTCTGGCCCGGCGCACCGCGCACGCGGCTGACCGGCACGGTGGCGCTGCAGCCCGACGCGGCCACCGGACCCGCCGCCTGGCAGGCCTCGGCCAGCATCCGCAACGCGCTGCCCGGGCCCTGGGACAAGGGCGCGCTGCCGCTCGAACAGGTCGAGGCGCGCGTGGGCTTCGACGGCACCAGCTGGACCGTGCCCGAAGCCACGCTGCGCGCGGGCGGCGGCCGCATCGATGCCGAAGGCCGCTGGAGCCCCGCGCCCGCACCCTGGCAGGCGCGCGCCACCGTGCGCGGCGTGCGGCCCGGCCTGCTGCACAGCGAGCTGTCGGGCGCGCCGATCAACGGCACGGCCACGGCGCAGCAGCGCGAGGACACCATCGGCTTCGACCTCGCGCTGCGGGCCCAAGGCGGTGCCGGCAGCGCGGCCATGCCCGGCTTCGGCCTCGACCGCGTGCTCGCCCAGGGCCAGTGGAAGAACCAGGTGCTGGACCTGCGCACGCTGCGCGTCGAAGCCGAACGCGCCAGCATCGGGGGCCGGTTGCAGGTGCGCGTGGCCGAGCAGGCCGCGAGCGGCAAGCTCGACCTCACGCTGCCGGGCGGTGGCGCGCAGCTCGAAGGCCGCATCGCGCCCGCACAAGGGGCCGGCGAGATCAAGGCGCGCATCGACGACGCCGAAGCCGTGCAGCGCTGGATCGAAGGCCTGCCCCAGATGTCGAAGCTGTTCGCGGGCAAGTCCGCCAAGGGCTCCGCGCAGCTCGACGCCAGCTGGCAGGGCGGCTGGCAGACCATCCAGCGCCGGCTCGAGAACCCCAATGCGCCGGCCCAGCGCGGCATTGCGGAGCCCAGCCTCAAGGCCGTGCTCGGCGTGCCGCGCCTGGAGCTGCGCATGCCGGCTGCCGAGGGCAATGGCAACGCAGCGGCCTCCACCGTCCAGCTCAAGGGCCTGCACGCGGACCTTGCCGGCAGCCTGGCGCAGGCCACGCTCGCGCTGCAGGGCGAAGCCAGCACCGGCACGCAGAAGCTCACGCTCGACGCGCGCGCGAGCGGCGGCCTTGCAGGGCCCAACCAATGGCGCGCAGCGCTCGCCAGCCTGCGCCTGCAGGCCCAGGACAGCGCGAAGCCCGCCACCGCCAGCGCGCCCTGGACGCTGGAGCTCGGCCGCGAGCTCACCGCCACCCTCAAGACCAGCGGAAGCGGCAGCAGCAGCCGGCTCGATCTCGAAGCCTCGGCCGCTGCCGCCACCTTGCGCGGCCCGGCACCTGGCACCGTGCGCATCGAGTGGCAGCCGCTGCGCTTCACCCGAAGCGGCGCGGCCCCGGACCAGGCCTTCCGCCTGCAGTCCAAGGGCAAGCTGCAGGGCCTTCCGATGGCCTGGGCCGAGGCCTTCGGCGCCAGCGCCACCTTCAACGAGATCGGCGTGAGCGGCGACCTCGTGTTCGACGGCGACTGGGACATCGACGCCGGCGACACCCTGCGCGCCCATGCGCGGATCGCACGCCAGAGCGGCGACATCCGCGTGCAGGCGGGCGAGGCCGCGCTGGTCACGCGCATCACGAGCCGCGGCACCGGCACGGCCAGCGAGCGCACAATGAATTCCGCCACCGCGCAGGGCACCGCGCCCAGCACGCCGGCCGGCCTGCGCCAGGCCGAACTGCGGCTCGATGCGCAGGGCGAGGCCGTGCGCGCCACGCTGGCTTGGGACAGCGAACGCGCGGGCAAGATCGGTGCAGAGCTCAACACGCGCATGCAGCAGCGCGCGGGCGGCTGGCAATGGGCGCCCGATGCGCCGCTGGCCGGCAACATCAAGGCCACGCTGCCCAACCTTGGCGTGTGGTCGATGCTCGCGCCGCCCGGCTGGCGCGTGGCGGGCACGCTGGACGCCGATGCCGCGCTCTCGGGCAACCGCGCAGCGCCGCGCTGGAACGGCACGCTGGGCGCCGACAAGCTCGCGCTGCGCGCGCCGGTCGAAGGGCTCGACCTGCGCGACGGCCGGCTGCGCGCCACGCTCACCGGAGAGCGCATCGAGATCACCGAATTCACGCTCAAGGGCGGCGCCGGCAGCACGGTGCGCATCGGCGGCCAGAGCGGCAACCGCAGCACCGCGGCCAGCCAGGCCGCGAGCGACGGCGGCTCGCTCTCGGCGCGCGGCGACATGGCCTGGGGCGCGGCCGGCGCCTCGGGCACAGGCATCCGCATGGCGCTGCAGGCCGACCTGCGCGCGCTGCGGGTGCTGGTGCGCACCGACCGGCAGCTCACGCTCTCGGGCAACCTGCAGGCGCGCCTGGACGCCGGCCAGTTCAGCGTGCGCGGCAAGCTCAGGACCGACCGCGCGGTGATCATCCTGCCCGACGAGACCGCGCCGAGCCTGGGCACCGACGTGGTGGTGCGCTCCGCCGCCAAGGACCGCGAGATGGCCGAGCAGGCCCAGCGCGACGCCGCGCGCAACGAGGCGCAGGCCGCCAGGCCGCAGACCGCGAAGCCGCCCGACATCGTGGTGAACTTCGACCTGGGCGACGACTTCGCGGTGCAGGGGCGCGGCATCACAACGCGGCTCGAGGGCGACCTGGAGATCCGCAGCACGCGCCTCGATGCGCCGCCGCGCATCACCGGCGAAGTGAAGACCGTGAAGGGCCAGTACCGCGCCTACGGCCAGCAGCTCGACGTGGAAACCGGCGTGGCCCGCTTCAACGGGCCCTTCGACAATCCCGCGCTCGACATCCTGGCGATCCGGCCCAACATCTCGCAGCGCGCCGGCGTGCAGATCACGGGCACCGCGCAGTCGCCGCGCGTCAAGCTCTATTCGGAGCCCGCGCTGTCCGACGCGGAGACGCTCTCGTGGGTGGTGCTCGGCCGCGCCTCGGCCACCAGCGGCGGCGAATCGGCGCTGCTGCAGCAGGCGGCGCTCGCTTTGATCGGCCACGTCAGCAAGGGCACGAGCGGCGGCAGCCTGGCCGGCCGCTTCGGCCTGGACGAACTCGGCTTCAAGGGCCCCGGCAGCGGCGGCGACCTGCGCGAATCGGCGGTCACGCTCGGCAAGCGGCTGTCGAAGGATTTCTATCTCACCTACGAACGCAGCCTGGGCGGCACCTTCGGCACCATCTTCATCTTCTACGACCTGACGCAGCGCCTCACGCTGCGCGGACAGGCCGGCCAGACCAGCGGGCTCGACCTGATCTACACGCTCAAGTACGACTGAGCTGCGGGTCTGCCGCCTTGACCGCGGTAATTCACAGGGTTAAAAATCGTTAACGCCCTTCTAACAAGGAACGACGATGCACGGTGAAGGAGACAAGGGCGAGTGTTCCATGCTGGACCGTCAGAAGTACGACCCACCGGGCTACTCGCGAACCACGTTCTTGCGCCACGCGCTGCAGTGCGTGATTGCAGTCATTGCAGCAGGCGCCGCGGTGGCGTCCCTTCCCTACTGGGGAGGCGACGACTTTCCGCTGATGGGCCTGATCGTCTACGTGGCGGGCATGGTGTTCGTTGCCATGCCGCTGTGCCTGTACTACGAGTCGCTGCTGCAGTCGCATGAAGAGCGCGTGGAGCGCGCGCGGCACATGCTGGCCGGCTAGGCCTCCGCCTGGACCTCCGGCTTCGCCTTGACCACTTGCCTGAGGCCCGCAAGCGCGGGATCGACGATGGCCGCGTCCGCTCCCACCGCATACACCGCATAGGCCGGATAAAGAAACTCCGGCGTGCCGGGCACGCGGCGCAGCCGGCCCGACTCGAGGTGGCTGCGCACCACGTCGTGCCGGAAGTAGCCGGTGCCGCCCGCGGCCAACAGATACTCGCGCCCGAGCGGCCCGAGCCCGGCGCTCACCGCGGCGTTGGAGAGCTCGGGAAACGCGAGGCCGTGCTGCGCCGCGAACTCCGGGCCCCAGTCCACATACACATAGTCCGCCGGCCGCGGCACGCGCGGATGCTGCGCGGTCGTGACCATGACCAGCTTCTCCTCGATGAGCAGCTCCACGCGCAGGCCCGGCCGCTGCTGCGGCGCGTAGGCAATGGCCATGTCGAGCACGCCCGCGGCCACCTTGTCGAGCAGGTCGTGCGGAAAGCCGACCTCGGTGCGGATGGCCAGTTGCGGCGCGGCCGTGCGCATCCACAGCAGCCATTGCAGCAGCAGCGGATCCCACAGGCTGATCTCGCAGCCGATGGCAAGCACCGCGCGGCTGCCGACGGGCACCGCTACCTGGTGGCGCGCGCGCTCCCACACCTGCACCAGGATGGTGGCGTGCGGCAGGAACTGCTCGCCGGCCGCGGTGAGCACCGCGCCCGCCTTGTTGCGCACGAAGAGCGGTCGGCCCAGCAGCTCCTCGAGCGTTCGCACGCGCGCGCTCACCGAAGTCTGCGTGACGTGCAGCCGCTCGGCGGCGCGCTGGAAGCTGCGCGTGTCCACGATCTCGAGGAAAGTCCGGGCCAGGTTGATGTCCATGCCGCATCCTTTTGAGTGCATAAATTTTGCACTCAACTGGCAATTAATATCGTTTTACTTGATGCGAACGCGGGCCCAAGATGAAGGCATCCCAAGCAACCAGGAGTTGATCGATGTCCACCGTTCGCGAACCATTCCATGCCGGTGCCGCCGAAAGCCTTGCCGACGCCTTCAAGGGGCTGCTCGACGAAACCCTGATGCTCGTCGAGGCCCTGCTGAGCCCGAACAAGATCATCGGCGAGGTGGAGCAGATGCGCGCGCTGCAGGTTGCGGCGGACGACATCGAGCCGACGGATCCGGCGCAGGCCGAGCTGCTGCGCTCGCGCGCCTCGCGCATCGGCCTGCGCTGAGGCGGCGTGCGGCGCGGCTGTTGGCCTGCCGCACGAACCATGAACAGACTACGAAGAAAGCCGGCTCTGCTCGATGTGCTTGCGCCGCATCGGCCGCAACACGAACCAGGCCAGCAGCGCCGCAGCCGCATTGACCGCGCTCGCGGCAATGAAGACGGCCTGCCAGCTGCCTGTGGCTGCCGCAAGCACGCTGGACAGCGGCACCAGCAGCGAGGCCGTGCCCTTGGCGGTGTAGAGCATGCCGGCGTTGGACGCCGCGTACCTGGAGCCGAAGGTGTCGGCGCAGGTCGAAGGAAAGAGGCTGTAGATCTCGCCCCAGGCAAAGAACACGATGCCGGTGAGCACCACGAAGAGGATCGGGTTGTGGCCGTAGTGATAGAGCATCAGGATGCCCACCGACTCGAGCGCGAACGCAATGAACATCGTCTGCTCGCGCCCGATCTTGTCGGACACCCAGCCGAAGAAGGGCCGCGTGAGTCCGTTGAGCACGCGGTCGATCGCCAGCGCGAAGGTCAGCGCGGGCAGCACCAGGCCCATGATGTTGACGGGCACGTCCATGATCTTGAAGTCCTGCGCGATCGGCGCGAGCTGGGCGGTGGCCATGAGGCCGCCCGCGGCCACCATCACGAACATCGCGTACATCACCCAGAAGACGGGCGAGCGCAGCACCTCGGAGGGCGCGTAGTCGCGGCCCGCCTGCTGCACGTTGCGGCTGTTCGATGCCTTCGCGTGGTGGGGCGCGCGGGTCAGCATCCATGCGAGCAGGAACACGATGAGTCCCTGCCCGATCCCAAAATACAGGAACGCCGCCTCGTAGCCGCTGGTGCGGATCATCGCGGAGATAGGGATGATGGTGAGCGCCGAGCCTGCGCCGAAGCCCGCGGCCGTCATGCCGGCCGCAAGGCCGCGCCGGTCGGGAAACCACTTGAGCGCATTGCCCACGCAGGTGCCGTACACCGCGCCCGCGCCGATGCCTCCGATGGCCGCCGCAATGTAGAGCAGCGGCAGCGTGGAAGCCACCGAGTTGATCACCCAGCCGAGGCCGCACAGGATGCCGCCCACCAGCACCACCGACCGCGGGCCGAAGCGGTCGACGAGGTAGCCTTCGATCGGCACGAGCCATGTTTCCGTGAGCACGAAGATGGTGAAGGCCACCTGGATGGCGGCGCGGCTCCAGCCGTGCTTCTCCGCGATCGGATTGACGAACAGCGTCCAGCCGTATTGCAGGTTGGCGATCATCGCCATGCAGACGATGCCGATCAGCAGCTGGCCCCATCGGTAGGCCTCGGAACGGGTCGCGCCGGTGCCGTAGGTTTCGGATGGGGAATACATCGCAGGATTGGAACCTGCGATCGTGGAGGTGGGCCGGGTCATGGAGTTGTCCTAAGTGTTTTCGTTGAATTCCGACAGGCTGCGAATACGGAGCAATCAGTCGAGCGATCGATGCGCATCGACAGGCGACGAGGCTTTTTTTGACATCGCTACACGGCAGTGGGATCGCCAGTTTCTGCGCGTGAATGACTGTCGGACCGAGCGCCCCAAAAACTCTTGACCGCAGTCAAGTTCATTCGAATCGCGCTCTCGCGAGACCCCCGTGGTATCCCTAGCGGGTTCGAAGCTTCGATGGTTCGCGAAGGGGTGCTGGGTGCGTGCCGATGCGCGTTGCGCGCCTGCCGGAAGGCCCCGCGAGGCGCTGCAGGAGCCCGCGCATGCAGGACCCGTTTGCGTCCGAAAAAATTGACCTAGGTCAAGAAACGCAAAAATCGCGTTTGCGCTCGTCTAGGGTAAACCCTAAAATCGAGGGTAATCCCTTCAGTCTTTTCGATTCAATCTTCCTGGAGCCTCTCATGAGCCACACCACCCTGAATTCCAGCGCCTTCCGCACACCCGCCTCGTCGTCGACCGCCAACAATGCGATGCGCGATCTGTTCGCCGCAATGCCCATCGTGATCTTCTACAAGGCCGCACGCGCCGCGCTGATGCAGCGCCGTTCGGCGGCCGTGCAGCGTTGAGCCGCAGCAGCCCATTCACTCTCATCGAAGAGCGCGCGCGAGTTACTCGCCGCGCTCTTTTTCGTTGGGGCTTCCGAACGGCACGATCTGCGAAATGAGCGCGGGTCCGTCGGCCAGCAGGAAGTCCTTGAAGGCCTGCGCCACCGGCGGCAGCCGCTTGCTGCGCCGGTGCACCACGTACCAGTTGAGCATCAGCGGAAAGCCCTCGACGTCGAGCACGCGCAGGCTGCCGGCGCGCAGCTCCTGGCTGATGGTGTGGGCCGACACGAAGCTCACGCCCATGCCCGCGATCACGGCCTGCTTGATGGTCTCGGTGCTGCGGATCTCCATCGCGATGTTGATGCCGCGCAGGTCGCCGCCGAAGCCCTCCTCCATCGAATGCCAGGTGTCCGAGGCCTTCTCGCGCACCACGAAGGGCTCGCGCATGAGCCGCGCGAGCGGGATGCGCGGCACGCCCACCAGCGGGTGGCTGGGCGCCGCGACGATCACGTAGGGATGCGGCGCGAACGGCTGGTTGACGGTGTCCAGGTCGGTCGGCGGGCGCACCATGATCGCCAGGTCGGTGAGGTTCTCGGCGATGTGGGTCATGAGCCCTTCGCGGTTGTGCACCGTGAAGTTCAGCGTGACGCCGCGGTGCCGGCTCGCAAACTCCACCAGGAGGCGCGGAAAGAAGTAGTCGCCCGCGCTGATCACGCCCACGTTGAGCTTGCCGCCCGAGACGCCGTTGAACTGCAGCATCGCGTTCTCGGCCGCCTCGAACTGCTGGATGATGGCGCGGCTGATCTGCAGCAGCTCGGTGCCGGCCGGCGTCAGGTAGATCTTCTTGCCGAACTGCTCGAACAGTGCATTGCCCGCGTGTTCCTCGAGCTTGCGCACCTGCGTGGAAACGGCCGGCTGCGTCAGGTGAAGCTCCTCCGCCGCGCGCGAGAAGCTCAGCAGCCGCGCCACCGCTTCGAAGACTTTCAACTGGCGCAGGGTCGCGTGCTTCATTCGGAAAAAAGTGGCTGCTGCAATCGAGCGGGCATCGTACCTGCGCCCGAGTCCGCTCGCGTGAACCGCCTAGGGTATGCGCGCGACGTGCAGCAGGTTCGTCGTTCCCGAAAGCCCGAACGGCAGGCCCGCAACCACCACCACGTCGCGGCCGCTGCTCGCGAAGCCTTCGGTGCAGGCGTTGCGGCAGGCGCACTCGATCATCTCGGCCACGTCGTGCACGTCGTCGACCAGCACCGCGTGCACGCCCCACACCATCGCCATGCGGCGCGCCGTGGCCACGTCGGGCGTGAGGCTGATGATGGGCACGGCCGGCCGCTCGCGCGCGGCGCGCAGGCTGGTGAAGCCCGACGAGGTGTAGGTGACGGTGGCGGCGGGCGCCAGCAGCGCGGCCACCTGGCGCATCGACGCGCACACCGCATCAGCCGTGGTCGACAGCGAGGCCTCGTGCGTGGCGTCGATGCCGATGCGGTAGGACGCATCGGCCTCCACGCGCGAGATGATGCGGTCCATCATGGCCACGGCCTCGAGCGGATATTTTCCGGAGGCCGATTCGGCCGACAGCATCACCGCATCCACGCCGTCGTACACGGCGGTGGCCACGTCGGACACCTCGGCGCGCGTGGGCACCGGCGCGGCAATCATCGACTCGAGCATCTGCGTGGCCACCACCACCGGCTTGCCGCGCTTGCGGCAGGCGCGCACGATCAGGCGCTGCAGCTCGGGCACGCGCTCGGGCGGCAGCTCCACGCCGAGGTCGCCGCGCGCCACCATGACGCCGTCGCACAGGTCGACGATCGCGTCGAGGTGGTCGATGGCCGCGGGCTTCTCGAGCTTGGCCATGATCCACGCGCGCTTGCCGATGATGGCGCGCGCCTCCTCGATGTCTTCGGGGCGCTGCACGAAGGACAGCGCCACCCAGTCCACGCCCATGGCCAGGCCGCAGGCCAGGTCGTCCAGGTCCTTGGGTGTGAGCGGCGAGATCGGCAGCACCACGCTCGGCACATTGACGCCCTTGCGGTCGGAAATCGGGCCGCCGACCAGCACCGTGGTCTCGGCAAAGTCGGGGCCGAAGCTGTCCACGCGCAGCCGCAGCTTGCCGTCGTCGAGCAGCAGGTCGGTGCCCACCTGCAGCGCCGCGAAAATTTCCGGATGCAGCAGCGGCGCGCGGCGCGCATTGCCGCTCGCGGCGTCCATGTCGAGCCTGAAGCGCGAACCCGCATCGAGCTGTGCGCGGCCACCTTCGAAGGTGCCCAGCCGCAGCTTCGGCCCCTGCAGGTCGAGCAGCACGCCGATCGGCCGGCCAAACTCTTTCTCGAGCCGCCGGATGGTGTCGAGGCGGCGCGCATGGTCATGCTGCGTGCCATGGCTGAAGTTGAGCCGGAACACATCCACGCCGCGCTCGAACAGGGCACGGATGGCCGGCTCGTCGGTGGTGGCAGGGCCCAGCGTGGCCACGATCTTCGCGCTGCGTGTACGTCGCATCATCCGTTCCATTTCATCGATCGATCACAGCGCACGACCGGCGCCTCCTCGGCGCCGGATTGCGCAGCCTGAGGGAGCTAGCCCGCCATCTCGTGAAGGCAGACGCGGCCGCGCTGTTCTTCCATCGTACGCGCCAGCAGCTTGACCAGGGAATACACGGTGTCGATGTGCGGCGTTGGCGTGTCGGTGAGCCGGGCCAGCTCGACCACGGCGCCCACCAGCGCATCGATCTCGGGTGCGCGGCCGGCCTCCACGTCCTGCAGCATCGAGGTCTTGTGCTTGCCGACCTTCTCGGCGCCCGCAATGCGCTTGTCGAGCGTCACGCGGAACTCGATGCCCAGCTTGTGCGCCACCGCTTGCGCCTCGCGCATCATCGCGGCAGCCAGCTCGCGCGAGGGCGGGTACTGGCAGATGTCGACCAGCGTGGAGTGCGACAGGCTGCTGATCGGATTGAAAGTCAGGTTGCCCCAGAGCTTGAGCCAGATCTCGGCGCGGATGTTGTCGAGCACCGGCGCCTTGAAGCCGGCCGCGCCCAGGCAGGCCGAGACGCGGTTCACGCGTTCGCTCGAAGAGCCGTCGAGTTCCCCCACCGGGAAGCGGTCGCCTTCGATGTGCTTCACCACGCCCGGCGCCGTGAGCTCGGAGGCGGGATACACCACGCAGCCGATGACGCGCTCGGCCGGGATCTTCGCGGCCACCAGGCCGCTCGGGTCGACGCTGCGCACCGGCGTGCCCGCGAGCGCGCCGCCGTGATTGTGGAAGTACCAGAACGGGATGCCGTTCTGCATCGTCACCACCACGGTCTCGGGCCCGAAGAGCCTGGGCACGTCGTTGGCCACCGCCTCGACCTGGTGCGCCTTCATCGCAAGGATGACGATGTCCTGCGGCCCCGCCTGCTCGTAGCGGTCGGTGGCCTTGACGTTGCGCGCCACCTGCTGCGTGCCATCGGCTCCGATGAGCTTGAAGCCGTGGGTGGCAATGGCGTCGAGATTCTTCCCGCGCACGATGAACGTCACGTCCTCGCCGGCCAGGGCGAGCTTTGCGCCCACCAGGCCGCCGATGGCGCCCGCTCCAATGACTGCTATCTTCATGTCGATCCCCAAGGTTGTTGATTCTTCCGGCGCAGGTCGGTCTCTCTCAGCCGAAGCGGTTGCCGAGCCTGCCGATGCCGCCGATCTCCACTTCGACCAGGCTGCCGGGCTTCATCGAGCCGACGCCGATGGACGTGCCGCACAGGATCACGTCACCGGGTTGCAGGGTCATGTCCTGGGAGATCAGGCTCACGAGTTGCTGGACCGAAAAGCGCATGTCGCTGATCGGATAGTTCTGCCGCACCTCGCCATCGAGCAGCGTGGTGACGGTGAGCGCGGCGGGATCGAGGCCGGTGGCCACCACCGGGCCCATCGGGCAGAAGGTGTCGAAGCCCTTGGCCCGCACCCACTGGGCGAACGACGCGTCGCGGTTCAGGATGTCGGCCACCGTCACGTCGTTGGCGCAGGTGTAGCCGAACACATGGCCGAGCGCATCCGCCTCGGACACGGCCGTGCAGGCCTTGCCGATGACGATGCCGAGCTCGCCCTCGAACACCACCTTGCCCTCGCACAGCGGCTTGCGGATGGGCGCGCCGGGCGCAAGGTAGGAGTTGGGCGCCTTCAGCAGGTAAAGCGGCTCGGCCGGCACCGCGAGCTTGAGCTTTTCGCCGAGCGCGTGGAAGTTGTTCCACAGCGCGATGACCTTGGTCGGCTCGGTGGGCGTGAGCAGCCGCACGCCCGAGAGCAGGAACACGCGGCCGGTCGGCTCCGGGCGGTCGAACATGTTGCCGCGGTGCTCGTGCACGGCGTCGCCTTCGAGCGTGCCGAAGCCCGTTTCGCCGCCGTGTTCGAAACGGACCCATCGTTGTTGTTGCTGCTGTTGCTGCTGCTGCATGTCGCGCCTTCCTTTGGTTTCTGTTGGAGTGGTTCTGTGTTCAGTTCAGTCGAAGGGCAGGTAATCGGGGATCACCAGCGACGCGAGCAGCTTTCCCATCTCGGCCGGGTTGTCGGTCACGTGGATGCCGCACTCCTTCATCACCGCCAGTTTTTCCCGCGCCGTTCCCTTGCCGCCCGAGACGATGGCGCCCGCATGGCCCATGCGCTTGCCCGGCGGCGCGCTGGCACCGGCGATGAAGCCGACCACGGGCTTTCGCATGTGCTCGCTGATCCAGCGCGCGCAGGTTTCTTCGTCGCTGCCGCCGATCTCGCCGACCATGATCACGGCGTCGGTGCGCGGGTCGTCGTTGAACATCTTCAGCACGTCGATGTGCCGCAGCCCGCCCACCGGATCGCCGCCGATGCCCACCACGGTCGACTGCCCGATGCCGAAGCTCGCGAGCTGGCTCGCGGCCTCGTAGGTCAGCGTGCCCGAGCGCGAGACCACGCCGATGCGGCCCTTCTGGTGGATGTGGCCGGGCATGATCCCGATCTTGATTTCCTCGGGCGTGATGAGGCCCGGGCAGTTGGGGCCGAGCAGCAGGGTCTTGCTGCCCTCCATGCGATGGCGGGTGCGGATCATGTCGCGCACCGGAATGCCTTCGGTGATGCACACGACAAGCTCGAGCCCCGCGTCCACTGCTTCATCAATGGCGGCGGCGGCAAACGGCGGCGGCACGTAGATCACGGACACGGTGGCGCCGGTCTCGGCCTTGGCTTCCTTCACGGTGCCGAACACCGGAATACCGTCGAAGGACTTGCCCGCCTTGTTGGGGTTCACGCCGGCGACGAAGCACTTCTGGCCGTTGGCGTAGTCGCGGCACATCGCGGTGTGGAACTGGCCGGTCTTTCCCGTGATGCCCTGGGTGATGACGCGGGTGTGCTTGTTGATGAGGATCGACATTTCAGCCTCGCTGTTGTTCTTTTTCGGGGCGCGTGCACAGGCCACCGGGTACTCCCCTCCGCGAATGTCCCCCGGCTTCGCCTCCTCCTTTATTTCGCTGCGGGGAGTACCCGATGCCCTGTGCACGAGGACACGCTCGTTGTGCACCGCTGATCAACCACCGCTCTGTCCAACGCTCCCGTCGATGGGGTGCCTTGCGCAGCGAAATAAAGGAGGAGCCCGAAGGGCGGGGGACATTCGCGGAGCAAGGTACCCCGTCGGCGGGAGCGCGCCCCGGACAAGGTAGGTCAAACACAAAGCGGTGCTTCATGGTCCTAGCCTCCCCGCCGCGCAGCAGCCACCACCAGCCCCGCCGCCTCCGCCATGTCGTCCGCACTGATGATCCGAAGGCCCGACTGCCCGAGGATGGTCTTGCCCAGGCTCTCGTTGGTGCCCTTCATGCGCACCACCAGCGGCACCGCCAACTGGACCTCGCGCGCGGCAGCCACCACGCCGCGCGCGATCACGTCGCACTTCATGATGCCGCCGAAGATGTTGACCAGGATCGCGCGCAGGTTCGGGTTGCGCAGCATCAGCTTGAAGGCTTCGGTCACCTTCTCCGCCGTGGCGCCGCCGCCCACGTCCAGGAAATTGGCGGGCGATCCGCCGTACAGCTTGATCGCGTCCATCGTGGCCATCGCCAGGCCCGCGCCGTTCACCAGGCAGCCGATGTCGCCTTCCAGCGCAATGTAGGAAAGATCGAACTTCGAGGCCTCGACCTCGGCCGGGTCTTCCTCGTCGAGATCGCGCATCGCGGCGATCTCGGGCTGGCGGAACAGCGCGTTCGGATCGAAGTTGAACTTGGCATCCAGCGCCAGCACGCGGCCGTCGCGCGTGAGCGCCAGCGGATTGATCTCGGCCAGCGATGCGTCGCAGGCGTCGAAGGCCTGGTAGAGGTTCTGCACCAGCGTGCGCACCTGCGGCAGCAGCTTTCCGGAAAAGCCGATGTCGCGCGCCAGCCCGTCGGCCTCGGCCGCCTTCACGCCGGTGGACGGATCGACGAAGAGCTTGCGGATTTTTTCCGGCGTGCGCGCCGCCACGTCCTCGATGTCCATGCCGCCTTCGCTCGACGCCATCAGGGCCACGCGGCGCGACTCGCGGTCGACCGCCATGCCGAGGTAGAACTCCTTTTCGATCTCGACGCTCTCCTCCACCAGCAGCCGCTTCACCAGCCGGCCTTGCGGGCCCGTCTGGTGCGTTCGCAGGGTCATGCCAAGCAGCTCGTCGGCATGGCGCCGCACTTCGGCCGCCGACCACGCCAGCCGCACGCCGCCGCCCTTGCCGCGGCCGCCCGCATGGATCTGCGCCTTGACCACCCAGGCCCTGCCGCCAAGCCGCGCGGCCGCATCGGCCGCCTCGTCGGGCGAAAAGCAGGCATATCCACGCGGCGTGGGAACGCCGTATTTGCGCAATACGTCCTTGCCCTGGTATTCGTGGATATTCATGGCGGCTTTCAGGCGCCGAGCTCGGCGCCGCGGGTTTCGG
This sequence comes from Variovorax paradoxus NBRC 15149, assembly GCF_001591365.1. Taxonomy (GTDB): domain Bacteria; phylum Pseudomonadota; class Gammaproteobacteria; order Burkholderiales; family Burkholderiaceae_C; genus Variovorax; species Variovorax paradoxus. The sequence goes on along the minus strand of NZ_BCUT01000005.1, from coordinate 124,452 downwards.
CCCAGTTGAAATAGCGCCTTTTCATGACGCCGGCATCGAGCTCGCGCTTTTGATGCTCTTCCTTTTTCTGCTCGATCACCTCGGCCAGGAATTTGGCGTCGTAGGCACGCAGAAGATGCGGCTGGTGGGTGCGCAGGTAATGGCAGATCCGCTCGACGCCGTCCTGGCTCTCGCGCAGCAGCTGGCAATAGACTTCGCGGTCCCAGTGCCAGCGCAATCCCAATTCGTAGAACGCCGCGTTGTAGGCGTTGCGCTCGGTTTCGCTGTTCCAGTATTGAATTGGCAAATCATCGATCATGAAATTTCTCCTAGAAATTGAATGCCGGGCATCAAATGTTTTGCGGATCGGCATGATCAAAATGTAGATTCGATGATCGATAAATAATAGTTAAACTATTTTATTGAATGCATTCACTATAAGTTATACATAATTGGCCGTGAATTCCCGCCGCGGATGGCATTGCCACCCGCGTTTTCCTCAGCCTTCTAAAAACCGGCGCTCAGTTCAGATGACGCCGTCAGCGCGCAGCGCGGCCACGTCGCTGGCCGTGTAGCCCAGCTGCATCAGCACCTCGTCGGTGTGCTCGCCGAGCAGCGGCGAGCGCGTGACCTCGGTCGGGCTGTCGGACATCTTGATGGGGTTGCCCACCGTCAGGTACTTGCCGCGCGTCGGGTGGTCGACCTCGACGATGGTGCCGGTCTCGCGCAGCGACGGATCGGCGGCGATTTCCTTCATCGAGAGAATCGGCCCGCACGGAATGTCGTACTGGTTGAGGATGTCCATGGCCTCGAACTTGTCCTTGGTCATGGTCCATTGCTCGATGCGCGCGAAGATCGGCTTCAGGTGCAGCAGGCGTGCGGCCGGCGTGGCATAGGCCTCGTCGGTGATCCAGCCTTCCTCGCCGATGACCTTGCACACCGCGGGCCACACCGCCCCTTGCGTGATGAAGTAGATGTAGGCGTTGGGGTCGGTCTCCCAGCCCTTGCACTTGAGGATCGAGCCCGGCTGTCCGCCGCCCGAGGCATTGCCCGCGCGCGGCACCGCGTCGCCGAACTTGCCGTCGGGGTACTGCGGGTACTCGTGCATGGTGCCGGTGCGCTCCAGCCGCTGCTGGTCGCGCATCTTCACGCGGCACAGGTTGAGCACCGCGTCCTGCATGGGCGCGAGCACCTGCTGGCCGCGGCCCGTGCTGTTGCGCTGGTAGAGCGCCGCCACGATGCCCAGCGCCAGGTGCAGGCCGGTGCCGCTGTCACCGATCTGCGCACCGGTGACGACCGGCGGGCCGTCCTCGAAGCCGGTGGTCGAGGCCGCCCCGCCGGCGCACTGGGCCACGTTCTCGTACACCTTGCAGTGCTCGTACTTGCCGGGGCCGAAGCCCTTGACCGACGCCACGATCATGCGCGGGTTGAGCTCCTGGATGTGGGCCCAGGTGATGCCCATCCGGTCGAGCGCGCCGGGCGCGAAGTTCTCCACCAGCACGTCGCAGGTCTTGATCAGCGAATCGAGCACCTTCTTGCCCTTGGGCTTCTTGGTGTCGAGCGTGATCGAGCGCTTGTTGTGGTTGAGCATCGTGAAGTAGAGGCTGTCCACGCCGGGAATGTCGCGCAGCTGGCCGCGCGTGGCGTCGCCTTCGCCGGCGCGCTCCACCTTGATCACGTCGGCGCCGAACCACGCCAGCAGCTGGGTGCAGGTGGGACCGGATTGCACATGGGTGAAGTCGAGGATGCGAACGCCCTCAAGTGCCTTGCTGCTCATCAGCTGTCTCCTTTGATCGTGGCCTCTGCTTCTTGCAGACGAGCGCGCAATTTACGCTCTTCGGCGAAGCGGGTGGTTTCGTCGCGCACGATGGCGACGATGCCCGTGACTTCACGACTCTGCGAGAACAGCATCGACACCGTGAAGGCGATCGACAGCGTGTGCCCGTCCTTGTGCAGCGCCGGCACGCGCAGCAGGTCGGCACCGTACTTGGTGATGCCGGTTTCCATGGTCTTGTGGTAGCCGTCCCAGTGCCGCTGGCGCTGCCGCTGGGGAATGATCATGTCGAGCGACTGGCCCAGCGCCTCGGCTTCGGTGAAGCCGAAGATGCGCTCGGCCGCGCGGTTCCAGAGCGTGATCGCCCCTTGCGCATCGCACACCATGATCGCGTCGCCGGCGCCTTCGACGAGCTGCTTGAAATCAACGTTCGCTTGCATGTTTTCCTCTGGCGCTTCATGTCATTTCCCGGCTCGCCCGCGTCTCGTGAAGCGGCGAGCCGGGGTGGGTCCGCTAGACGGCCTTCGATTCTTTCAGGTTGTCGATCTGTGCCTGGGTGTAGCCAAGCTCCGCCAGCACCTCTTCGGTGTGCTCGCCCAGGAGCGGCGAGGCGGTGACCTCGGGCTTGAGGTCCGAGAACTTGATCGGGCTGCCGATGGTCCAGTAGCTGCCGCGCTCCTTGTGCGGCACTTCGACGATGGAGCCGCTCTTGCGCAGCGACTCGTCGTGCAGCAGTTCCTTCATCGACAGCACCGGGGCGCAGGGAATGTCGTGCTTGCGGAAGATGTCCACCGCCTCGAACTTGGTCTTGTCCTTGATGAAGTCCTCGATGGTGGCGAAGATCTGGTCGATGTGCGGCTGGCGGGCCTTGGGGGTCATGTAGTCAGGGTCGGTCTTCCACTCGGGCTTGCCGAGCGCGTCGCAGATCGGGTCCCAGGCGTGGCCCTGCACCGTGAAGTAGATGTAGGCGTTGGGGTCGGTCTGCCAGCCCTTGCACTTCAGGATCCAGCCCGGCTGGCCGCCGCCGCCGGCATTGCCGCCGCGCGGCACCACCTTGTCCTTGAAGGCCTCCATCTCGTGCGGGTACTGCGGGTATTCCTCCAGGTAGCCCACGTTGTCCAGGCGCTGCTGGTCGCGCATCTTCACGCGGCACAGGTTGAGCACGGCATCCTGCATCGAGCAGGCCACCTTCTGGCCCTTGCCGGTCTGCTGGCGGCCGATGATGGCCGTCAGGATGCCGATGGCCAGGTGCATGCCGGTGTTGGAGTCGCCCAGCGCGGCGGCCGAGATCGTCGGCACCGAGTTCTCGCCCTTCCACCAGCCGGTGGTGGAGGCGGCGCCGCCGGCGCACTGCGCCACGTTCTCGTAGACCTTCAGGTCCTCGTAGTGGTGGCCGTCGCTGAAGCCCTTGACCGAGGCGACGATCATCTTGGGGTTCAGCTCCTGGATGCGGGCCCAGGTGAAGCCCATGCGGTCCAGCGCGCCGGGGCCGAAGTTCTCCACCAGCACGTCGGATTCGCGGATCAGCTTTTCCAGCACGGCCTTGCCCTCGGGCTTCTTCGTGTCCAGCGTGATCGAGCGCTTGTTGCTGTTGAGCATGGTGAAGTACAGCGCGTCGACGTTCGGGATGTCGCGCAGCTGGCTGCGGGTGACGTCGCCGGCGCCCGGACGCTCGACCTTGATCACGTCGGCGCCGAACCAGGCCAGCATCTGGGTACAGGCCGGGCCGGCCTGCACGTGCGTGAAGTCGATGATCTTGATGCCGTTGAGGGGTTTGTTGCTCATTTGAGGTTCTCCTTGAGGATGCTGGGTTACTTCTTCTTCGCCGTGCTGGGGTTCAGACTGGTGATGCGGCCGCTTTCGGTGCCGGCGGTCTCGTCGATCACGGCATTGATGAGGGTCGGACGGAGCGAAGCCACGGCTTCGGCCAGCGCCTTCTGCAATTCGTCCGCGGTGGTGGCATTGACGCCCACGCCGCCGAAGGCTTCCATCAGCTTGTCGTAGCGCGCGTTCTTCACGAACACGGTGGGCGCCACGTCGGGCGTGCCGCTCGCGTTCACGTCGGTGCCGCGATAGACGCCGTTGTTGTTGAACACGACGATGCAAATGGGCAGGTTGTAGCGGCAGATGGTCTCCACCTCCATGCCGCTGAAGCCGAAGGCGCTGTCGCCCTCGATGGCGATCACCGGCTTGTCGGTGACCACCGCGGCGGCCACGGCAAAGCCCATGCCGATGCCCATGATTCCCCAGGTGCCCACGTCCAGGCGCTTGCGCGGCTCGTACATGTCGACGATGCTGCGCGCGAAGTCCAGCGTGTTGGCGCCTTCGTTCACCACGATGGCGTCGGGCCGCGCCTTCACCTGGTCGCGGATCACGCTGAGCGCGCTGTGGAAGTTCATCGGCGAAGGCCGTGCGGCCAGCGTCACGGCCATCTTCGAGAGGTTCTTGTCCTTGCGCTCGGCGATGGCGCCGGTCCATTCGGCCGGCGGCTTGGCCCACTTGGCATCCACGCCCGCGAGCAGCGCCGCCACGCAGGAGCCGATGTCGCCGATCACCGGCGCGGCAATCGCCACGTTGCTGTCGATCTCGGTCGGCGCGATGTCGATCTGGATGAACTGCTTGGCGCCCTTGTCCTGGCCCCAGGTCTTGCCCTTGCCGTGCGACAGCAGCCAGTTCAGGCGCGCGCCCACCAGCATCACCACGTCGGCTTCCTGCAGCACGTAGGAGCGCGCGGCCGCGGCCGACTGCGCATGCGTGTCGGGCAAAAGGCCCTTGGCCATCGACATCGGCAGGTAGGGAATGCCGGTCTTCTCGACCAGCGCGCGGATGTCGGCATCGGCCTGCGCGTAGGCCGCGCCCTTGCCCAGCAGGATCAGCGGCTTCTTGGCGCCCTTGAGCAGGTCGAGCGCACGCTTGACCGCGTCGGGCGCGGGAATCTGGCGCGGCGCGGGATCGACCACCTTGATGAGCGAGCGGCGGCCGGCTTCGGCCTCCATGGTCTGCGCGAACAGCTTGGCCGGCAGGTCCAGGTACACGCCGCCCGGGCGGCCCGACAGCGCCGCGCGGATGGCGCGTGCGATGCCCACGCCGATGTCCTGCGCATGCAGCACGCGGAAGGCCGCCTTGCACAGCGGCTTGGCGATCGCGAGCTGGTCCATCTCCTCATAGTCGCCCTGCTGCAGGTCGACGATCTCGCGCTCGCTCGAGCCGCTGATGAGAATCATCGGGAAGCAGTTGGTGGTGGCATTGGCCAGCGCCGTGAGGCCGTTCAGGAAGCCGGGCGCCGACACCGTCAGGCAGATGCCGGGCTTCTGCGTGAGGAAGCCGGCGGCGGCGGCGGCGTTGCCCGCATGCTGCTCGTGGCGGAACGAGATGACCCGCAGGCCCTCGGCCTGCGCCATGCGCGTGAGGTCGGTGATGGGAATGCCCGGCAGGCCGAAGATGGTGTCGATGTCGTTCAGCTTGAGCGCATCGATGACCAGGTGGAAGCCGTCGATGGTCGTTTCGTGCGCCGCCGATGCCTCGTCGGCAGGGTGCTTGAGGGCCACCACGACCGCATCGCCGTCGTTTGCCCTGTTCTTGGGCTTGAGGGCGTCGTCCAGGGTGGTGGATGCCTCTTTGTCCGTTCTTACTGAAGACATGTCTCTCCTTCTTGCTTGGTTGAATGGCCGAGGCCCGAGCCGGGACTATGATTCGGGGGCATGCTTTCGGGCGTTGACCTCGGTCAACTTTCCGGAAAACGGCACCGGCCAGATGAACCAGAAGTTGTTGTTGCGCATTCGAGCAAGACGGGACCCATGACCTTGTTGGAAAACCACCCGGAGAAGAACATCATTCGCGCGCAGCTCCGGCAGAACATCCTTCTCAAGGACCTGAGCGAGAGCGAGCGCGCCGAGCTGGAAACCCATCTCGTCATCGTGGACGGCAACAAGGGCGATTTCCTGCTGCACCAGGGCGTGCGCGAGATGGAGCAGTACTTCATCCTCGACGGCATCCTCAAGCGGGTGGTGAGCAACCCCGAGGGCAAGGAAATGATCCTGCGCTTTGCCGATGCGCACGACATGGAAACCAGCTACGCCGCGCTGCGGCTGGGCACGCCCACGCCCTACGGCATCGTCTGCGTCACCAAGGCCCGCGTGGCCAGCCTGCCGCTGAAGGAGTGGATCGCGTTCCTGGACCGCCACCCCGAGACCAAGGAACTGTTCGAATACTGCGTGATGCGCGGCATGAGCGAAATCATGGCGCACACCATCACGCTGCATCTGCTCGACGCCCCCGGCCGCGTGCACCGCTTCATGCGCAAGCACCCCGAGCTGGAAGACCGCATTCCCAGCAAGGAGCTGGCGTCGTACCTCAATCTCTCCGCAGAAACCCTGAGCCGGCTCCGAAAGCGCGGAAAAATTTAGCTCGCGCGCCCTTTTTCAGGTCTGCTTGGCCGACGCGAAGCGGCGCGGAACGGTCATCAGGCGCAGCGCGTTGTCGACGCCGCTCACGCCGTCGACCTTGGAGGCCACCTCCTGCGTGAGCGCGCGCTCCTGTGCATCGAGCACGATGCCGCTCAGCTTGACCTTGCCCTGGTCGGCCTCGACGGTCACGCGGATGTCGCCGGTCGCCTCGTTGTCCTTGAGCGCCGACTTCACCCGCGCCGCGAGCGCCATGTTGGCCAGGAGCGCGCGCGAGGCCGGCGTCTCGGCAAACTCGGGGCGCTCCACCAGCGCGCGGATCTGCGCCACGCAGCTGTCCACCGAGAGGCGGTCCGTGTTGAGCACCAGGTCGTAGAGCACCGGGTCGCCCCAGGTCACGCCGAACTGCGCATGCATGCGCGCGGCGTGCGCGTCGTCGCTGCGCCGGATCTCGGCTTCGGCAAACTCGGCATCGTCGGTTTCGAGGTGCGCCATCAGCCATTCGACCCGCTTCTTCATCGAGCGCGTGATGCGCACGCACATCACGTGCGGCACCGGCCGCAGCAGGCAGGTCGCGCCCCAGCCGCGCAGCACCACGTTGCCGCGGTCGGCCAGCGCAAAGAGTTCCTCGGCCGTGTAGAGCGCCAGGCTGCGCCGGTCGGCGGTGAACCGCTCGACAAAACCGGCCTTGCCGTCGCGCAGGCGGCCGATGAAGCTGGTCGGCACCTGCATGCGGTCGGCCACGCGCTCGATCGTCTCGTGGCGCATGACCGCGAGGCCGAGCGTTTCGGCAAGCCGAAGCGACACGTCCTTGGCAAGGGAACCCATCTCCTGGGTGAGTGCGATCACTGGCATGTGGTTGTTCTCCGTTCAGTCCACCGGGCGCTCGACGGCGAACTCGTCGGGCTTCTTGGGCTTGACGAAAGCCAGCACCTTGGAAATGAGCGGCCAGAACAGCAGCACGAGCGCCAGGGTGGTGATGCCGCCGACCAGCGGGTTCGAGAACATGATCGTCACGTCGCCCTGCGAGACCAGCATGGCCTGGCGGAACGAGTCTTCCGCCTTGTCGCCGAGCACCAGCGCCAGCACCAGCGGCGCCAGCGGGAAGTCGAGCTTCTTGAACAGGTAGCCCACCACGCCGAAGCCGAGCATGAACCAGATGTCGAGCATCGCGTTGTGCACCGTGTAGGCGCCGATGGCGCAGATCACGATGATCACCGGCGCGATGATCGAGAACGGAATGCGCAGGATCGAGGCGAACAGCGGCACCGTGCTCAGCACCACGATCAGGCCCACGATGTTGCCCAGGTACATGCTGGCGATCAGGCCCCAGACGAAGTCCTTCTGCTCGACGAACAGCAGCGGGCCGGGCTGCAGGCCCCAGATCAGCAGGCCGCCCAGCAGCACCGCGGCGGTGGGCGAACCCGGAATGCCCAGCGCCAGCATCGGCAGCAGCGCGCTGGTGCCCGCGGCGTGCGCCGCGGTCTCGGGGGCCACCACGCCTTCCATCTGGCCGGTGCCGAACTTGGAGCCGCGTTTGGACATCTTCTTGGCCAGGCCATAGGCCATGAACGAAGCCGGTGTCGCGCCGCCGGGCGTGATGCCCATCCAGATGCCGATCAGCGAACTGCGCAGCGAAGTCACCCAGTACTGCGGCAGCTGCTTCCAGGTCTGCAGCACCACCTTCGGATCGATCTTCGCGCTCTTGCCCGAGAACTTCAGGCCCTCTTCCATCGACAGCAGGATCTCGCCGATGCCGAACAGGCCGATCACCGCAATCAGGAAGTCGAAGCCGCGCATCAGCTCGGGCTGGCCGAAGGTGAGCCGCAGCTGGCCCGTGACCGTGTCCATGCCCACGCTGGCCAGAGCGAAGCCGAGCGCCATCGAGGCCAGGATCTTGAACGGCGAGCCCTTGCCCATGCCCACGAAGCTGCAGAAGGTCAGCAGGTACACCGCAAAGAATTCGGGCGAGCCGAACTTGAGCGCGAACTTGGCCACCAGCGGCGCCAGGAAGGTGATCATGATCACCGCCAGCAGCGCGCCCACGAACGACGAGGTGAAGGCGGTGGTCAGCGCGGCGCCCGCATTGCCCTGCTGCGCCATCGGATAGCCGTCGAAGGTGGTGGCCACCGACCACGGCTCGCCCGGGATGTTGAACAGGATGGAGGTGATGGCCCCGCCGAACAGCGCACCCCAGTAGATGCACGACAGCATGATGATTGCCGAGGTCGGCGACATCGTGAACGTGAGGGGCAGCAGGATCGCCACCCCGTTGGCGCCGCCCAGGCCCGGGAGCACGCCGATCAGCACGCCCAGGATGATGCCGACGAACATCAGGCCGATGTTCATCGGCGTGAGGATTACCGAGAAGCCCTGCATCAGGGCACTGATTTCATCCATTTCGCGTTTGCTCCGTGAGATTCAGTAGCCGAGAAACCGGAGAGGATCGAGTGCGCCCTTGAACAGCGGCACCTTGAACCACACCTCGAACATGCAGAAGAACACCGTATTGACGACCAGCGCCGCAATGGCGCTCTTCACCCACGAGTACTTGCCCAGGAACACCATGAACAGCGCGATGTAGATCGCCGACGCCACGTAGATGCCGAGCAGCGAGATCGCCCCCACGTACACCGTGGCCGGCAGCAGCACCGACAGCACGCGCTTGAGCTGCACCGAGTCGACGAAGACCTCGGTCTTCCTGTTCTTGCCCAGCAATGCCTGGTACAGGATGCCGGCGCCGGAAATCGTGATGATCACGCCGATGTAGAAGGGGAAGTACCCCGCGCCGGGCCCGTCGCTGGTCCAGCCCGAGCCCAGCCTCTGGCTCTCGTAGATCACCACCAGGCCGATGGCCACCAGGACCAGTGCGACCACGGCCTCGACCACGTGGGTCGCTACGCCGGTGCGCACCGGCCCGTCTGCTGAATTCTCGTCGTGCTCCATGGAGTCCCCATCGTTCATGTGTATGCCGTGAAACCCGAAGTGCAGCGCTCCGCCCGCCGCCCTGCCGGCGGCCGTCTCATCAGGGCAAGGAGCGCCGCGCGACGCTCGGTGATTGCTACTTGCTGCTGGCCAGGAAGCCGGCTTCCGTCATCAGCGTGCGGTGCGTGGCTTCCGCTTCCGTGAGCCATTTGGTGAACGCGTCGCCGGTCATGAAGGTCGGGTTGAAGGCACCCTTCTCCATGTACTCCTTCCAGTCCGGCGTGGCGGCGATCTTGGTCAGCAGGTCCACGTAGAAGGCGAGCTGCTCGGGCGTCACGCCGGCAGGCATGAAGATGCCGCGCAGCATCGTGTACTTGGTGGGAACGCCCGCTTCCTTGCAGGTGGGGACATCGTTCCACGACTGCGTCTCCGTCACCTTGGCCTTGAACGGCATGCGCTGGTCGTCGAACACGCACAGCGCGCGCAGCTTGCCCGCACGCCACTGGGCCACCGCCTCGATCGGGTTGTTGACCGTCGATTGCACGTGCCCGCCTACCAGTTGCACCGCCACCTCGCCGCCGCCCTTGAACGGCACGTAGATGAACTTGGTGCCGGTGGCCTTCTCCAGCGCCACCGTGATGATCTGGTCTTCCTGCTTGGAGCCGGTGCCGGCCATCTTGAACTTGCTCGGGCCCGCCGCCTTGGCCGCCGCAATGAACTCGGAAGCGCTCTTGTACGGCTGCTCGGCGTTGGTCCACAGCACGAACTGGTCGAGCGCCATCATCGCGACGGGCGTCATGTCCTTCCAGTTGAAGGGCACGCCGGTGGCCATGGGCGTGGTGAACAGGTTGGACAGCGAGATGATGATCTTGTGCGGATCGCCCTTGGCTTCCTTCACCGCAAGAAAGCCCTCGGCCCCCGCGCCGCCCGACTTGTTGACGACGATCAGCGGCTCCTTCATCAGCTTGTACTTGATGACGATGCCCTGCAGCAGCCGGCCCATCTGGTCGGCGCCGCCGCCGGTGCCCGCCGGGATCACGAACTCCACCGGCTTGGTGGGCTCCCATGCGGAAGCTGGCGTGGCAGCCGCCAGCGCCAGCATGGCCGCAGTGAAGACTGAGGCCCGGCAAGCGCGGGTGCGCGAAAAGAAGTTCTTCATCATGTTGTCTCCTGTTCTCCGGTGTAAGTGCGCTCTTTTTTTTATGGGATCTGAGCCGATGCGAACAGGCGCGATGGTGCGCGCAGGAAGAACTTAGCCTGCTTGACCCTGGTCAACTTTTCAAAGATTTTGTCTTGGGGTTAGCCCGTGCCGAGCGAGGGCGGGCGAGCCCCGCCGCGCAGGCTGCGCGGGAGGAATTGCACACGAGCGAAAGGCCTGTGGCAGCACCGGCCGGATTCAGTTTTTCCTCGCATTCGGGTGGGATTCGGGTAAACCCTAAAATGGCGGTCATTTCCCGACCAACGAATCCCAGGAGTTTCCGTATGTCTACCCTTGACCGATCGTCCAGCACGAGCGCATCTGGTGGCTTGGCTGGCGCGCTCAAGGCGCTCGCCGAAGAGGCCAGCGTGCTCGTTCAGGCCTTGCTCAGCCCCGGCAAGGTGATCGAGGAAGTCGAGCAGATGCGCGCGCTGCAGGTGCGCGCCGACCGCATCGAGGCCTCCGACCCGCTGCGCGCCGACGTGCTGCGCTGGCACGCCTCGCGCATCGGCCTGCGCTGAACCGACCTCTGCGCGGCGGCACGGCGCCAAACTGGTAAAGTCCGGGCCGCCCTCCGTCTTCGTAGTTCAATGGATAGAACGGGGTCCTCCTAAGACTCAGATACAGGTTCGATTCCTGTCGAAGGCACCAAGGACCCGATTCACGGCGTCTCACCCCACATCAGAAACCCGCACGCTCTCTAGGCGTAGCGGGTTTTTCTTTGCCTCGCGACGACACGCGGCGTAGCATCCCATCGCCCGGAAATACCGTCATTTTTGTCGGTATCCCGGAAATCCCCGTGACGAGATACCGTTGAGGAGAAGAGATGGCGCTGACAGACACGTTTGTTCGGCAGGTGAAGCCCACCGGGAAGGCCAACGGCGACAAATATGCCGACGGCGCCGGCATGTACCTGCTGGTGAAGACTGCCGGGAAATACTGGCGAATGGATTACACCTTCGCCGGCAAGCGGAAAACGCTGGCGCTGGGAACCTACCCGGAGGTCTCGCTGGCCAAAGCTCGGGATCGCCGCGCCGCCGCCCGCGAACTGCTGGCCGACGGGACGGACCCGAGCGCGGCCAAGCGCGAAGAAAAGAGAGCCCGAGCCGACGCGGCGGCGAATACGTTCGAGGCGGTTGCGCGCGAGTGGCTGGGAAAGACTGCCGCCAAACGAGCGAGCGGAACGCAGCTCAAGGTCAAGACGTGGCTCGAGAAGGACGCGTTCCCCTTCATCGGCAAGATGCCCATGTCCACCATCGGTCCGCGGGACATTCTGGAGCGGGTTGTCCGCAAGCTGGAAGCACGCGGCGCCATCGATACCGCCCATCGCGTCAAGCAGCTTTGCGGGCAGGTGTTTCGCTTCGCGGTGGTGTCAGGACTGGCAGAGCGGGACGTCACCGCCGATCTGAGCGAAGCTCTGGCCTCGAAAGCGACCAGGCACTTCGCCGCCATTACCGAGCCCAAGCGAGTCGGAGACCTCATGCGCTCGATCCATGCCTACAGCGGCCACCCCACGACCGTTGCCGCGCTGAAGCTCTCCCCTCTGCTGTTTGTCCGCCCTGGCGAGTTGCGCACCGCGGAATGGGCTGAGATCGACCTGGACGCGGCCGAGTGGCGCATCGCCGGCTCGAAGATGAAAATGAAGGTCGATCACGTCGTGCCGCTGGCAACCCAAGCGGTGGAGATCCTGCGGAACCTCCACCCGATCACGGGGCATGGACGGTTTGTGTTTCCCAGCATACGGACGGGTGAACGCCCCATGAGCGAGAACACCATCAATGCCGCCCTGCGTGGAATGGGCTACAGCGCCGAAGTCCACACGGCTCACGGCTTCAGGGCAACCGCGCGGACCATCATGGACGAGGTGCTTGGCGAGCGCGTGGACTTCATCGAGCACCAGCTCTCCCACATGGTGAGGGATACCAACGGTCGTGCGTACAACCGCACTGCGCATCTCCCCGCGCGCCGGGAAATGATGCAGCGCTGGGCGGACTACCTGGACAAGCTGCGCATCGGTGCCGACCTGATTCCGTTGAAGCCGCGCCAGATGACATAGCGCCAAGTCCGCGCGCTCCTTCCAAGCCAGCTGGATGAGTGCCACGACATCGCGCAGGTGCGCCGCAATCTGGGGCAAACCGCTTCGGACGCCTGCCGTGAACTGCTGTGCTGCTCGCAGTGCGCCGCGCGCCCGTTCCGACGCCGCGCGTTGACTACAGCCGGCTCAGCCAGGACCAGACACTCGAAGTCACCTTCCGATGTCGGCGTCGGGACAAAGTGGCGAACGCATTACAAATGTGCTACGCTTACGGCCATGAAATCGTGCACCTTACCTGCCGTTCGCGTTGAGCCGGAACTGCGTGCCGAGCTCGAAGCGGTCCTGGGTGAAGAGGAAACCATCAGCACCTTTGTGGCCGATGCCGTGCGCCGAGCAGTTGACTTCCGTCGCGTCCAGACGGACTTCCATGCGCGTGGCGAGGCCGCTTGGCAGGACTACCTGCGAACCGGTGTTTCACACCCCGTGGACGAAGTGTTTGACCGCGTCCAGACCCGCATTGATGCACGACGTCGCGAATTGCAAGGCCCTGGCACGTGACTGAGTTGTTCGGGGTTGAGATGACCCCGCAAGCCGAGGATGACCTTGAGCGGTTGTTTGAGTTCCTCGTCGCTCGGTCAGAGACCTTGGAGGAACTGGACCATGCCCAGCATGTACTGCACGAGCTTCGCACCAGTATCAAGAAGCGGCTGGCCGAGAATCCTTGGGCGTATCGGAAAGCGAGCGACGGCAGGCGTACAACGCGCCGAGAGTTGATCGTAGGGCTTGGTTCCACAGGCTACGTGGCCCTCTACGAAATCCTTCCAGGGCGGGAAGTCAGGGTGTTGGCAATTCGTCATCAGCGCGAAGAGGACTACCACTGAGCCCAATGCGGCCGTAAGTCGCTGTGGTGTGGCGCGACGATCTGGCTGAGAGGCGCGCGACAGTCTCCACAATTTGAATGACTTCTTCAGAGATGCTGCTATGTCTCGTGTGGCCCTAAGCGGAAGTACCAGCACGAAGAAAGCTGCCCGTCGATGGAGACTTCAGTCGATGCCCGGAAGGCCTCTCACTGCGAAGTATTGCTTGGCGCTCTTGCTTCAAGCCCTTTGATCTCACTCAAGCCTTCGTCCGTGGGTACCGATCCAAGTTGCCAAGTAGTGTGAAGTACTCCCCCATAAAACTCACCGCCCAATTGCGACAGTCGGACGTATGTCCTTTCCTTGGACGGGACATTGATTTCAATCTCTATGTCTTTGATCATCATGTCCCAGTCCCACTTTTGAGAAAGACGATAAGCTCCGGGAGGAAGCTTTATCAGCGAATATGTTCCTGATCCTAGACTTGCAACTTCAACGCCATCTACATAGAAGTAGACATTCCGAGCTCCGAATACGAACGATCCGGGCCGATAGATGACCAACTCTCCGTTCTTTGAATCTGACACCCACGACTGGGGCTTAGGCTTGCCGCTCGGCGCAGCGCAAGCAACAAGAAAAATGGGCAGAGCCAAAAATATCCACTTTAACTTCATCTACAACCTCTCTTCGGGGATGTCGCCCCGCCTCCATACAGACAACGTCACCGATCAGATTTTGAAACATTGTCGATAGGCCGACTGTAGCCGCACAGGTTAGCGGCGAAAAGGAGGCCGAACCGGAAGTACAGATTCCTCTGCAGCAGCCCTGCACAAGGGCCTACGCCAAATCAGCGGCCCGGTCGCTGGGCCTGCATCGTTGTTTAAACTTGAAGCGAGCTCCACGCTTCAGAAAAGGTTTCGAGGCTGATCGGCTGCGCGTGAGGGTCTTCTTCCCTGAACAATCCGCGCCCGACGCCGAAATCCTGAATGGCATCCCGAAAGCCGCCCGCAGTGCCTGACGCGATACCCCAGGCACGGTGCTTACAAACCACGAGAGGGCTCTCGAGCAGCGTTGCAACGGCGGTCATTGCGGCGCGGAGCTCCCCCCGGCGCATTTCAGAGGCAGAAGCTGCCAATGCGACTACCAACATGGAGCCGAACTGAGATGCGCCTCCATGTTGGACGTTAGGCGCCGAAAGTAGATGCAAGTAGAAGTCCGGCGCCTCATGTTCTTTCTCGCATACCGTCCATGATGGCGCCCATGCTTCCGTTCCAAGGAACCTCCAAGAATTCGACTCGAGGGCGTTGGAGGGCGAACCGTGCGCCCAACGTGCATGTGACTTCAAATCCCAACCCATCTTTCCGAAGGCGACCGATCGATACTCTTTCCCCAAACCCGAGGTTTGGCTTGAACGGACCGTCGGCTTTCCGCGGTCTGAGCGGACAAATGGCGCGAGCAACTGCTCGATCTTCACCCATACCTGCCATTGCCAAGGCAACAAGCTCGGTGCACCAAGCAGTACAAACACATCGTAGTTCTTGGCGTAATACGGAATTGAATTCGTCACGGGGAGAGGGTCATCATTCAACTGGACGGCAAAGAAATCGATGCGTGCAGCGAGCTTGCCTTTTTAGCTGGACAGTACCGAGGGCTCGGGGCCGATCAGCACGATCTTGCCACGGGCGCGAACGTCGGTTCCTGGTTGGCTTCAGTCGCACCGGTGAAAGCGCTTGCACTCAGCGACAGCATGAATAGCAACTACGCACTCAGTTCACGCAAAACCCTGAGAGCCAGTGCTCCGCGTCCAACGCCTGTGCCTCGATTGTGCTCGTTGAAATTTTGGGCGCTCGTTATGTCCTCCCACTGCTCCACTCGTATCTCATCAGTCGTGTCGATCTCAAATGCAATGAAGCGCTGGTCTTGCGTTACTAGCCGACCGAATATGCTGGGCATGCCCGGGAAGTCAATGCCAAGTTCAACGACGATCGATCTTTCCCATTGGATGCCCCGCTCAACTCCCACACTAGCCAACGCCGGCGGCACGCCGTGCCGCCTCCAATAGCTTGCTTCTGCGCGCAGCGAACGCTCGACGCTGGCGTTTTGCTGTTGTACGTTTAACTGTCGCGGTTCGCGTTCACACATAGCCGAATTACGATCGTCCAAGATGAATGGAGCTACTCGGATCTTCGCCGCTGCGACAGAGGTCCGCTCTTGGCCGAGGTTGTGTGGAAACGCTCTCGGCGCTCCAGTATGCCGAGCATCCGCGTCACGAGGGCAACCGCCAGCCTCGCAGGCCATCCAGTCGTCGTAGACGGGCACGAATGGATTTGAAGCCCAGCGGCCCTCTGCACCCGTTGAAGCGCCGTAAAGAGGCTCATGGCCCCACCAGCCGCACCGCCTTCATCATTCTTCTCATTCCCAGGATGGCGATCACTCGCTTGAGGTTGTAAGCCAGCACATGCAGGCTCATCTCGGTGCCCACATGCGCCAGCGTCTTCGTCAGGAAGTGCGTCGAGCCCATCCAGTGCTTCAACGTCCCGAAGACATGCTCCACGGTGCGCCGTCGCAAGGTCATGGCCTTGGGCTTCTTGTCCAGGCGCTGCTGCACACGCTCGAGTACTTCTTCATGTTCCCATCGGCGGATGCGTCGGAAGTCGCCTGTCGTGCATTGGTCTTTGATCGCGCATGTGGGGCAGGCGCTGGTCCAGTAGACATGCGCGTTGAGCCCGTTCTTCTCCAGCGTGCTGAACCGGTAAATGGCCTGCTCGCCCGCAGGGCACTGGTACTCATCGTCCTTCGCGATGTAGATGAAGTCGCTCTTGTCGAAGCGACCCGCAGCCTTGGCGCCCGAGGTCATGGGCTTGGGCACGAAGGCCGTGATGCCCGCGTCCTCGCAGGCCTTGAGCTCGGTGCCGTTGAAGTAGCCACGGTCGGCGAAGGCCTGCAGCTTCTTCGTGTCCATCGCCTCACGTGCCGCCTTGGCCATCTTGCTCAACTGGGCCCGGTCGTTGCCGATGTTCGTCACCTCGTGTGCCACGATGAGATGGTGCTTGGCATCGACCGCCGTCTGCACGTTGTAGCCCACCAGGCCCGAGCCCTTGGCCTGCGAGTTCATCGAACGGGCATCGGGGTCGGTGGTGGAGATCTGCCCGTCGGGCAGCTTCTTCAATTGCTCCTGGGTCTCGTCGAGCTGGCGCATCTGCGCGCGCAGGGTTCGGATCTTGTCCTGCAGGCGTTCGGTCTTCGCTTCCACTTCAGCAGGCTGTGTGCGATCCGCCGTCTCCAGCACGTCGAGGTAGCGCTGGATGCTCTGTTCGATCTGGCGCTGGCGCGCATCGATCTTGGCGGGGGTGACATTGCGGTCGCGGCTGTTGACGGCCTTGAACTTGCTGCCATCGATGGCCACGATGGCCTGCGTGAACAGCTTGAGCTCCCGGCACATGCCCACGAAGCGCTTGCAGACGTTGCGGATGCCCGCGCCGTTGTCGTGACGGAAGTCGGCAATGGTCTTGAAGTCCGGGGCAAGGCGGCCAGTGAGCCACATCAGTTCGACGTTGCGCTGGGCCTCGCGCTCCAGACGCCGGCTGGACTGGATGCGGTTCAGGTAGCCGTAGATGTAGAGCTTGAGAAGCACCGCCGGGTGGTACGCAGGCCGACCGGTAGCAGCTGGGTCCGCGCCTTTGAAGCCGAGTGCCTGAAGATCAAGTTCCTCGACGAAGGCGTCGACGACTCGCACCGGGTTGTCTTCGCCGATATAGTCATCAAGACATTCCGGCAACAGCGCGACCTGCTGTCGGTCTTCGCCTTCGATGAATCGCTTCATGGGCACCTCGCTTGGAACGGTGCATCGATTTTATTTTTTGATGGGCGGGACTGGAAGTCTTTTCACACAGCCTCGGCCGACTGTAGCCGCCCACGCTGCCATCGTGGACGGACCTAAGCCGACAAGCGCCTCCTCCAACTCCCGCCGTCTTTACGAGGCAAGGACGACGAAAGCCTGCAGTTCGGCCATCTTGCCGTCACGGAATCGCCAGACATCGCAGTACGCATGAGGCTGTGTGTTCCCCTCCTCGTCCGTCAACGTGATCTCGCCGAGTGCGGCAACGAAGTCGCCGTCGCCGATCATGTGGTGAACCTGGAAACGGGGCGGCTCTTTGTACGCGACGACCATCCACTCGCGAACGGCCTCCTTGCCTCGCAGGATTGTGTCACCCACGAAGTTCCAGACGGTGTCTTCGGTGCAGAACTTCAAGAACCCTTCGAAGTCGCCATCCATGATGGCGGCGTTGGCAGTCGCGAGGATCGTCTTGTGATCTTTGGGCATTTCAGCATCTCCATCCATGAATGGCGGTGGGGCCCGCGCGAGTGATCAATGAATCAGGGCCGTGACGCACATTTTGAACCGGTCCGAAATCACATTCTCTGCCAGCCTAAGCGTCGCGGCCTCGGAGCTTTGGGCCCATCGCAGACGATCGCTCGTCCAGATTTGGCGCCGCAGAGCTGTCGGTGGAACTCGGCGGGTCAAGGAGTCAACGTCCAGTCGATTTCGATCGACGGTTTGATGCTCCTCGCAAGCCGCGCGCCGGCGCACCCAGCTGCCGCTAGGAATGCGCTGGCGTGGGCACGAGTGCAACGCTTCTCGGTGTCTTCAAACATCCACGTGCTGTCTGCCCCATGATGCAACCGGGCTTGCGGCGTTTGGCGGACGCGGGCCATCGACATCGCCCCTGACTTCACCATCGGAGCCCGTATGAACGACAAACACCTCACCCCAAATGCGACGACCCTGGCGGCCGAAGATCGGCTTCGGCTGGAGTCACTTCGCAAGCAGCGACGCGCCCATCGGCAAGCCAGATCGGCCAAGCCGCCGACGGCTCCCGAGCATTTCCTTGCAGGCGAACCGACTCGCAGTCAACGCCTGGCCGACGCGGTGGCGGCGACCGTAGGGTCGTGGCGCTTCATCATCTTCCAGAGCACGGCCATCGTGCTGTGGATCGTCGGCAACGCGATGACCGGGAACGGCGCTTGGGACCCGTATCCGTTCATTCTTCTGAACCTGCTCCTGTCGTTCCAGGCGGCCTACACCGCGCCGGCAATCATGATGAGCCAGAACCGGCAGTCCGAGCAGGACCGGCGCCACGCGGAAACCGACTACGAAATCAATGTCAAGGCGGAGTTGGAGATCGAACTGCTGCACGAGAAGATCGACCTCCTGAAGGAACGCGAACTGCTGGCGCTGACCGACGCGGTGCACGCCCTGACTCGGCGGATCGAAGGGTTGTCGGCGCGCCCGACCTGAATCGCGCTACGGCCGCGGCTTCCACGCCACGTTGAGTCGTACGACGGGCAGGTCTGGCGAGCCACCGCGTGGTGCAACAGGCGGTCGATCTCCTTCTTCGCCAAGCCGTAGCGCAAGGCGCAGGCGCGACGCCGGGGCGAACCCGGGGGGCTGCACTGGGCTGAATGGGAGCATCACATGGCAGTCGCATCGGTCGAACCTGAATCCGGTCTCGCTCCGAGCGCGTGTCGCCACTGCCCTTTGTGGCACCTGCTTCGTGGCGCCCGACACGGGACTTCAATGAAGTCCGAGTTCCACCGCAATGGGTGCGGGCCGAAGATGCGCACGCCCGGACCAGACGGTCGTGAGCACCCGCTTGTGGCCGGGTGCAGCCCTATCGCCGGACTTCTTGTTGGCCGAAGAATGCTCCTGCCTCCGCGGCGAGTTGCTCCAGGCTTCCCACCTCAGGGACCATCGTTAGACGAACGTACCACTCGGGAGGTCCGTCTCTCGGGTCCAGATTGACTTCAAGATTCACGTGCCCAAGCGAATCGGTAATTGCCACCATGCTCATCTCCCCGTCCAGGGCAGCCCAAGATTTCTCACCTTCCCAGCCAGACGGTTCGGCAACCATCTCATTGAATAGCACCACGGGTGACGTTCCGAGCTCCGAGTTGCCAACTCGCGCCGTCGCACTGAACCGATGACCCTCAAGGGTCACATCGTAGCTAACGAGGCTTCCTTGTCGTTGATCCCGACGAGAGTGGAACCGAAGCTTCGCCTCGCGTTCCGAGGTCACTACAAATTCGCCCATGCTTTCCTTCGTGAACGTCAGCTTAGGTTAAGGGTTGTCCGACACCTGCCCGTGCAACACCACGAGCCCGCGCACGACAACGGCCTGAGGGCAGGTGTTGGACAAGCCTCTAAGGAGGAAACCGCGGAATGCGCTGCTGCGGACGGGGAAGGCTACCGGCCTATGGCGATTCGGAACGCGTGGCCCGAGCTGGCGCCGATGCTGAGCCCGAGGGACGCCTCCAATGGCGTTGCCGAAGCGCAGCAAATCAAAGCCGTTGTTTGGGTCGCCTGACGCCAGGACGGTCGACGAAGGGCATCACCGGACTCGAAGACCAGACTTCCTCTCATCGGCCCGATAGCAAGAAGGGTCGAAGGTTGGCTGAGCAGCGGCGTCGTCATGGTGCCCGGACCTGTGGTGGCGGCGCACGGATCGGCTGCCCGCGCGCCAACGTCAGCAAGACGATCATCGCAGCGCCGCAGTGCATGCAGACGAAGGTCGGTGGAGAACGGCAAGGCTCGGCATCCAGGCTCGCGATCTGCGCGACGGCGTCAGCCTCTTGCCCCAGTAGTTCGCGGATGCGCGCCAGGTTGGCCGTGCGATTGCCGTTGGCCAGAAGCCCGTAGTGTCGGATGCGGTGGAAGCCGCCCGGCAGGACATGCAGCAGGAAGCGGCGCATGAACTCATCGGCATCGAGCGTCATCGTCTTGCGCCGGGTGCGGCCCTTGGCCCGATAGTCCTTCCAACGGAAGGTGACGCCTTGCTCGTCCATGGCAACAAGCCGGCTGTTGGAGATGGCGACGCGGTGCGTGTAGCGGGACAGGTAGGCCAGCACCGCTTCGGGTCCGGCGAACGGTCGTTTGGCGTAGACGACCCATTCGCACGTGCGCAGCGGCGCGAGCCAGGCCGCAAAGGCGCGCGCGTCGGTCAGCGCGGCGAACTCGCCGAAGAACCGCAGGCGCCCCGCGCGATGCAGCTGTCCGAGCGCTTCGAGGAAGCGCCTTCTGAACAGGCGCGACAGCACCCGCACGGACAGGAAGAAGCCGGGCTTGCAGGCGATCCAGCGCCCGCCATCCGGCGACAGACCTCCGCCCGGCACGATACCGTGCACATGCGGGTGGTGCATCAGTGCCGATCCCCACGTGTGCAGCACCAGGGTCGCGCCGATGCGCGCGCCAAGGTGCTTGGGATCGGCTGCGATGGTCAACAGGGTCTCGGCGGCCGTGTCGAACAGCAAGGCGTAGATCTCCGCCTTGTTGTAGTAGGCGATGGCGCTGATCGGCGCCGGCAAGGTGAAGACGACGTGGTAGTAGTCCACGGGCAGCAGATCGGCCTGGCGCGCCTGGAGCCAGCGCTGCGCCGCACTGGCCTGGCACTTCGGGCAATGCCGGTTGCGGCACGAGTTGTAGGCGATCTGATCCTGCCCGCAGCCTTCGCAACGCAACACGTGGCCCCCCAGCGCCGCGCTGCGGCACTGCTCGATGGCCGACATGACCTTGAGTTGGCCCAGGCTCAGGTGGCCACGCTGCGCGTTGCGCCAATCGGGGCCGTGGGTGCGGAAGATGTCGGCGACTTCCAGGGCGCAGTGCGCCATGGAGACGACCTACGCAGACAGCTTCTCCAGCGGGCTGACGACCTCGCGCAGGACTTCGGTGGCCACGTGCGTGTAGACCGACGTGGTCTCCAGCTTCTTGTGGCCGAGCATCACCTGGATCACACGGATGTCCACCTTCTGCTCCAGCAGGTGCGTGGCGAAGCTGTGGCGCAGCGTATGCATGGTGACGCGCTTATCGATCTTGGCCGCTGCGGCGGCGTCATGGACTGCCCGGTTGAGCTGGCGCGCGGTCAAGGGATCGACCGGGTTCTGCCCGGGGAACAGCCAACCGTTGGGCAGCATCTTGCCCTTCGCGTTCGCATACCGCCACCAGGCCCGCAGCCGCTCCAGCAGAACCGGCGAGAGCATCGCATAGCGATCCTTGCGACCCTTGCCCTGCTCGACGCGCAGGGTCATGCGCTGGCTGTCGATGTCGCCGACCTTCAGCGCAACGATCTCACTGACCCGCAGACCGGTGCCGTAGGCGATGGACAGTGCCGTGTGGTACTTGGGGTTGGTGGCCGCCGCGATCAGGCGCGCGGCCTCGTCGCGGCTGAGCACCACCGGCAGCGTCTGCGGCACATGCACGTAGCTCATCCTCTCGACCAGTTCGCCGCGACGGAGCGTGACGTCGAAGAAGAACTTCAGGCCGGTGATGGTGGCGTTGAGCGTGATCGGCGAGACGCCCCGGTCGACCAGGTGCAGCTGGAAGCGTCGCAAATCCTCGGCAGTGGCCGTGTCGGGGGAGCGTTGGAGGAAGCTCGCGAGGTAGCGCACGGCGCGGACGTACGCAGATTGCGTCTGGGGGCCGAGCTTGCGCATGCGCATGTCGTCGAGCAAGCGCTGGCGCAGCGGCGAAACCACCGGTGTCGAAGGGATCATGATCGTGCTCCTGTCGAAGAACGAGGCCGATTGCCTCGGTTCCCAACATAGACAGGGGCGCGATGTTTGTTAAATCACGGACTGTGCGGCGGGCTACCGCGCGAGCGGTTTAGTCCTCGGGGCGAATTCTGCCTGCGTCGCGAAGGTCTGGTTCTGGCCGAAAGTGCCTCTGCGCGATGCGTCATTGCCTGGCAAGGCGTGAGGCGATCACCCCACGGCGATCGAACACCCAGCCGCGCTCGATGTTCACGCTGAATTCAGCGTAGACGGAATCCTGAAGCCATCCCTTGCACTGCTCGACATCGACGACATTTCCGTCGGGCAGAAGACAACGCATGGTTCGCGCCTCGTCTTCCACTATTTCGATCAGTTTCGACCAAGCTTCGATCCACAGGTCTTCGATTTCAGAGTTAGTCACAGCTATCGGACTCGGCCGGCATGTCGCTCGACGAACAGCTTAGCTTCGGCCAAGGTCGCAGGGTAGTCCACGAGTGATCCACTCGGCTGCTCGTGGATGGATTGAAAGCGAAACCTGTGGCTGACCAGGAACTCGACCTTGCGCCACTGCTCAACGTCGGTCATTCTGGGCGCCGAAAATTTCCGACTCAGCATCACCATCGGTCCGTGGCACTGCGGGCAGAGCCGAGCAATCTCCCGCGTTGGCTTCTTGAAGGACTTACGGCACGAGAAGCAGACGTGCGGAAACAGATGCCTCTGCTCCTGGCGCGGCTTGGCAAAGTACACGTGATGTTTGAACTTCTTCATGGCTTCTGGGGCGGCGACCAATAGATGCGAAGGGCAGCTTTTGGCCGAATTCTGCCTTCGCCTACACATGTCCCAAGTCATCGAGCCAGCGAAGCTCCTCGGCCCCCTCCTCGGATGCCTGGAAGATGTTTCGCAGAATCTGCGGAGTGATTGGCCGACCAGCCTCACTGACAAGAGGCTGATGCCCCGCACACTCCAGAGCCGAAAGCAGCGCAAGCGCTTTTGCACAGACGTCTTCTGTTCGATTGAAGAAAATCTCCTGGTCGAACACGGGCTTCCCGGCGAGAAGGCGGTCTCGCACATCGAGAACTCCGAGGTTTGTAATGCGCCGAACTTCGCTCACCAACGACACGGGCGGGTCACATGGCGCTGTAGAAATGATCACGCGGCTCATCTTCGTTGGGAAGCGAAAGGGGATGACTGATCCAGGCCGAATTTTGCTAGCCGCTGCGAACAGCTGATTGTGGCCGCAAGCCGTCGATCTCAATGATCTAGCTGGTGACCGGTGAATTTCAAGAAAGCGAAATAGTGATAGAGGCCAACAAACGCACCGACCGCGAGAGCTAGTAGGAAGTAGCCGGCAAGAATCCAGAAAGGGGCCGCAGCGAAGAGCGCTCCGATCTCGCTGAAGTCCATGGCGGAGAACAACACTACGAGCGGGATAATGACGGACATGATCAGCACAGGAATCATATAGAGCCCGGAAAACTGCAGGCCGCGAAATCTTACTGAGGACTTCTCATCCCACAGGTTTGGCTGAATCATCAGTGGGATAGAGAAGAAGTGATACGGCTTTCCGGGTATATGAGTTGGTGGAGGGTTCATCTTGAACGAGAAAAAGCGAGGCGGTCGACAAAGGTGTGCTCCAGGCCAATCGTCACTACACGAGCCGCTGAGTACCAGAGACAGGCGATTCGGCGTCCCTCACGAATGACTGATGTTGGCCGGATTCTGCCGCAGCTACTGGCGCACTGGCGCCGCCCCGTTGGTTCCGAAGCATTTGGCCGCGAGCTCCTTGGCACGACGCATCCCTTCGTCCGTCAGGTAGACCGACTCCTGCCTGCCGTGGGCCTCCGTGATGAGCCCTTTTTCGTGGAGCCCGTCCATGGTTGCGAAGTCATATCGCTTCCATACGCGTCCGTTGTCGAACTCAAAGACGCCGAGCAACGCCAGAACCGCCTCTTCGACCTTGACCATGTCATACCCCATAGCATCGCCCCTTTCCGTTCGACGATGGACCGTTTGCACGGCACCGCCTCTGATTAGCCTCGGCCGCCGCAAGGCGGCAGTTCGACCTTACGATGGTACTTTGGCAATTTGGCATTCGCCAGCAACATGGTCTCACCCGCCAGGCGTCGTACAGGCTTCAATTCCGACACGCACAGAGATGAAAGCAAGCAAGACCAAGAGATCCACGTCCTGGAGCGACGTCAAGGCCAGACTGATCCACTTCGACCACGATGGACTGGTCGGCCTGGTGCATGACCTGTACACGGCCGACAAGAGCATCCAGATTTTCCTTCACGCCCGTTTCGGGCTGGGCGAAGATATCCTGGAGCCGTACAAGATCACCATCAGCCGCTGCCTTTGGCCCGACATGTTCCGGAACCAGACCGTGTCCGTCGCCGAGGCCAAGAAGGCCATCGCGAATTACAGGAAGGCAATTGGCCAACCGGAGGGCCTCGCAGAGTTGATGGTCTTCTACTGCGAGCGCGGATCAGGCTTCAGCGTTGAAGTTGGCCTGCAGGACGAAGACTTTTTCAACGCGTTGGTGCGAATGTTCGAGCAGGCGTTGAAGGCCATTTCGAAACTGCCGGATGAGCAGCGACCCTTGCTCATGGAACGACTGGAAGCCGTATGTCGCATCAGTCAGAACATCGGCTACGGCGTCGAGGATGCCATGAAGGACCTGCTTGTCGAATACGACATCTACGATTGACGACGATGTTCAGGGTTTGCTCATGGCCGGATCCGCCACTAGCGAGCGGGCGGCGTTGTCGCAACGGGCTTGCCGGTCAACTCTTCGATCTTTGATCTCGCCTGCCGTTCGATCGCTGCATTTTCCTCTGCCGACAGCTGCACTGATCGAGATGGGAGTTCGGTGGGCGGCCTTGAGCCCTGAGCGTTGATGGCAATCACTGCTACGACTGCGAGACCAGCGACAGCGGTCGCGACCCATCCAGGAACGCGGTGAGCACCGCGCCATTTTTCAGGATTAGCTTTTGCAAGATCATGCGCCCATACCCACGCGCTTCCGGAAATCAGCAGGCTCAGAAAACATAGAGGAATGCCGATCCAGATGACGCCGACGGCGGCCCACGGTGTCAGCACACCGCTGATCGCCAGGAGGCCAAGCCAAAGCACAGTCGGGGCTACACCCAAAAGAATCAGTATGTTGGCAACATTGCGTTTGCTGCCGGAGCTCATTTGATTCACCGAAGTCGTAGGGCTTGAATGTCCGCCATCCGCTGATCTTCGCTTGCGGGAACAATGACTGGCTCTGGTCGCATTCTGCCCACCGGCTGGCTCCACGCTCATGAGGAAAACCGGCCGACGAGGCGCGCACATGCAGCGCGAACCTGCTTCCGGTGAAGAGCCTCGAGCTCGCGCGCCTCGCGGTCGCACTGTTCTAGCCAGGCCGGCGCACATTGACTGCGGAGCTCGTGCGGCGGAAGGTGGTCCGCTTCACTCGCAACGGCGACGAACAACGTGAAGTCCGGGTCATGGTCAAGCCGTGACACTTCAAAGCTCAGCGCTGCCAATTGCCTGACGCCCTCAATAAAGGGTACCGTGTCATCCGCGAGGCCCCGAGCGGCGTCCACGACCGCTCTGCGCGCCGCCCCGAGTTGGCCGTCGTCAGCCGTGTTCACGTCACTCCTCTGTACATGTTCACTGTCCTTCGGCGCCACCCCTCGAAGGCCCGCAATTGGCCGATGACAGCTGTTGCATCCACGATTGCGCAGCCTTACCAGAATCGACCGACAAAGCTAACGGTCTTCTCAAACAGGCTATTCGGCAGCATGGCGCTCACAGCGATGCAAGCACCACCGATGAGCCCAAACAAGAAACCAACCCGATCACCGCTGGCCCACAGCAGGTAGCCGATCCCCGCGATGGCTGCACCAAAGGCGAGGACGGAGAGTCGCCCTTTCCAATTAGCCATGAAACTCCAATCTTTTGTGGGTTGAGGGCAATGAACGACTGAATGCCAATGCCCCGACGCAAGAGATTGTTTTCATGTCGGTATAGGACCACCGGTTTGGCTCAGAGATTGGGCACTAGACTCGGGAACAAGCGAGAAAACGTAGGCGTCGGTGAATTTCCCATGCACCTTTAAACGATTGCGAGCCAGGCATTCGCGCAAGGCCCCGGACTTGGCCGCCAACGCAAGGCTGGGGGCGTTGTCTGCCGCGACGACGATTTCAACTCGACCAAGCTGAAGCTCTGAAAAAGCCACGCGAGATAGGGTCTGAATGGCTGCGGAGGCGGCACCCCGGCGATGCCAGGACTCACGACCCAGTAGCCGAGATTGCAGAACCCATTGAGGGCATTGAATTGGTTCAAGCCACACCCACCCACAAAGCATCTTGACTGGGCATCGAAGATCCCGAATTCGTGACTCGCTCCGTTTGCGCGTTCCTGCGCGCAATGTGAAAACCAAGACAGTGCATCGGAATCGGTGTAGCCGGCATGTGCCCAAGACATCCACTTGCCCACCGTAGCACCCGACTCGCGAACGGCCTCAGCAAAGGAAACGGCGTCGCTCTCGACGAAGGGACGAAGAACGAAGTGACTCGCAGCTTGCATGAGTGTTGATGTATGGGCGCCTCACGGATTCTCGCCGCACGGCGTACAGCAAGGTTCGGGGACCGGAAGACTGTACAAGTTCACATTACCAAATAGAAGCCGAACCGGCAATGCGACCGGCCGCTCTTGGCCGGCGACGGAAGTCTAGGTGCGCTTCCAAAGCTCACGACGTTGCCACGTCGGAACGGCCACAGTTCAAATGGCGATGACGTCACGTCGACTGCTCAGCAGGCAAGACGGCCGAATATCACCGTGTCGCTCGGAAACAGCGGAAACGACATATCTTGTTTGATGCATATTTCTTCTCCATCACGGGTGACATGAATGTCCACAAGCACAAAAGTTGGGTCGTCACGCGACAGGTGGTACCGAAAATATTTCGGCGGGTCGTGCGGCACAATGTAGGCGCCGGTCCTTGCTTCAATCTGCTCAAGCATTTCAGCGATATTGGTGCACGGCAACATCAATCCAGGCTGTGCGACGAACGTATTCAAAGATTGGTCGAAGGCCAACACTTGGCCGCGAGGATGTACTTCAGGCATTTGAGTGGCTTGGCTTGGCAGTGGCAATCTCGAATTCTGCCTGTCTAGCGAAGGGCTTCTCTTGGCCGACTGCGGCACTACTCGTGTGTGCGTACATGCGACGTCCCAACATAGATAGCCACTGAAACTACCGCTGCCACGATGGCCCCGATCAACCATCGGCCGCGACGTCGCTCGATCTCCTCGACATATGCCTGATACGACAGAACAGGTCCAGCAGCGCTCTCCAACGTGACGACCTCACCCAGATGCAGCCCTATCCGCACTCTGGGACCTGCGGCTTCAACAGCGCCCGCTTGCTCTTGTGTGACGCTGAGAATCGATGCAAAGGGAAGATATAGCACGGGCCGGAGTCTCAGCAGGAGTTCGTCACGATCAATGTCGTTTGCGATTCCAATGCCCAGACCGGCGTCGAACTTCGTCGTTCCATGATTGATACCAGACCTGCTGATTGCTTTCCCAATCGGGCCGACGTACTTCAGCGTTACGTCACGCGCCGTGAGAGTCTTCTCGGCGGCAGCCCTCATTTCTGCTCGGTGCATCAGCATCAAGCCAGCAACGACTAGCAGTCCGATACTGCAAGATGCGCGGTACTCCCGCAACCATCG
The DNA here is from genome assembly GCF_001591365.1 of Variovorax paradoxus NBRC 15149. Classification (GTDB taxonomy): domain Bacteria; phylum Pseudomonadota; class Gammaproteobacteria; order Burkholderiales; family Burkholderiaceae_C; genus Variovorax; species Variovorax paradoxus. Next base: position 97,012 of record NZ_BCUT01000005.1, on the reverse strand, counting down.
CGAGACCCGCACTGCACTCGCCGCTAGCTCCATCACTTCCCCAATGTCAACTCTGATGGCCGAATTCTGCCTGCCGCTCCGAATGTCCGGTTCTGGGCGACACCTTAGCAATCACGGACCGGGTTAGGTGCCATCTCCCGTCCCGACCGCCGCCGTTCCGGGCGGTTCGAACTGATGATGGGCTTTGACCTGGTCGTAGCAGTGCGAGCACAGGACAGTGTGTTGAGTAAAGGCCCGGAAGCGCTCGCTCCTGTCCTCTTCCTGCAGATAGACCAGCTCGCAGGCGTAGCACCAGCCTTGCTTGTCATCAGGGTCATCACTGTTCTCAATGAAGCCTAACGGAACGCCGTGATTCTGGATCAGATGCCCGCACACCGAAGCAAGTGCCGCTTGCCCGTGATGCGGGCAGTTGATATCTATCTTATCGGTCATGGTGTCGAAGGGATGTACCCGGCTTCTAAAGATTGCAGCCGAACCTAGCTCACCTCACTGCGAAGCTCGTGTTCAGGCGCCTGCGGTTCGTCCAGCAGGCGTTTTGCCACCACCTGAGCCTTCAGGACAAGAAAGAGCCCAAGGGCCAGTTGGGCGAAGCCGATGAATCCGTCGATGTGCCGGCCTGCGTCCATGGTCGAGACCGGCTGGCCGCTGCCAATCCACAGCGCGCACACCGAGAGATAGCCCATGACGGGGGCGAGCGCCTTGAATGCAATGACGAGCAGGCCCAGGACCACGCATGCCACGACCAACGCCTGCTGAGCCGGAACGCGCAGGACGTCGTCGTATTTCGTCCTGGGGACAAGCTTGTGCGCAATGACCATGGGGAAGAACCAGCACAGCAGGCCCGCCAACAAATAAAAGCCGCCCATGAGGTAAGGCACCCAGACGGCACTGGGGTCGCTGCTGCCAGCCTTCAAGGCGCCGCCGATGGCAACAGCCTGGAATGCCGTGATGAGCAGCCAGATGGCAAAAAGGCGCGAAGCGGTACCGACGATTTGCTGAGGGGTCATGGGGTTTGCGCTTGCGCGCTCGGCTGAGAAGATGTTGTTTTTTGGCTGCTTGCGGGTTGCGGCGGCACCGTGCCGCGCTGGGCCAGCAGCAGGAAGTCGACGCCCTGGGCGCGTACGGACTGCATGTCGAACTTGGTGAGGCTGGCTTGGCCCAGGAGCGACACGCAATCGGCGCAGACGACGGCTGGTACGTTCTTCAGCTCGAAGGGTCCCACCTTCATGGAGTCGACCACCACCCCCTTGGCTGCGACCTTGCGACCGTCGGCCACGGTCATCAGAACTTTGGGGTCGACCACCCGATACACCGCCTTGGAGTCGCGCAGCATCGCTTCGCTCAGGCTGGTGAGACTTGCGCCGGTATCGACCATGAAGGGCTTCGGCTTGCCCGAACCGAGCGTCACGGGTGCGAAGAAGTGACCCGCATACATGGGAAGGCGCAGCGCCATGCGTTCCTCGTTCTTCTCCGGCTCGGCCTTGTCGATGGCCGTCTCAATCGAAATCCGTTGCGCCGCGAAGTAAGGCCGCATGCCTTTGGCCTCCAGCTGGCTGTCGTACGCCTGCAGCAGCGACAGCGCTTCGTAGGGTCGATGGGTCTTGAGCAGCAGGCTGGCCAGCCGACCCCTGACATCCACGAGGCTTGGCGCCACGGACAGCGCCTTGTACGACCATTCGATGGCGTCGCCGGTGTGGCCAAGCTTCTCGTGGCTGTCCGCGTAATAGGCAAAGAGGTCATACGCTCCCGCTCCGAGGTCCATCGACTTTTTCAGGTGAACGATGGCTTCTTCATGCTTGTCGCGTTGGTTTAGCACGAACCCGAGGCGGGCGATGCCGAGGGAATCCTCCGGCCGAAGGCGCACGTATTCGCGCCAGCTCGATTCCTGGCACCGCAAGTCGCGCAACTGCGCGCACTTGTTGGCCTGCGACCTGAAGTCTTCTGCGCTCAGGTTGTCCTTGTTGAACCAGCGCTCCACGTAGCCACGGTTCGAGAGCGAACTCGCGCCCGAGGTCGCGAGCAGCACCGCGCAGCACCCGACAAAGACCTGCAGGTTTTTCCGTTGGCTCGGGTAAGCGGTCCAGAGCGAGAAGATGGCGACCACCACCACTGGAATCAGCAGCGCGCCGACTCCAACCCCCAGTGCGTAGCCGAGGGAGGCTCGCTCGGGCAGGTGGAAGGCCAGGCTGAACCACACCAGTACTGCGGAGAGCACGACCGCGGAGGTCCACAGAGGTGCGCCGGCGGTGCGCTCGCGCAGCCTGTCAAGTCTGACGAAGTCCGGCTCGACATCGGATGGCGCCGCTCTCTCGCCGACCAGTTCCGGAATCTGCTGCAGAGGCTTCCAGGTCAGGCGCCCTTCGCACCAGACGAGCGTGTTCGAGCTGATGGTGCCCGCCTGCACGAGCTGCTCGAGTTGCGCAGCCGACACGGGCCCGCTTCTGTGCTCGCCTTCCGCATACCACCAGACCTGCTCTCCCTCGTCCTCGGCGGGGGAGCTGGTGAGGTCCGCCGCAGGCGCCAGTGGCACCGGAACGTCTGTAAACACTGGCTCCCGGCGCTGCTCCAGCCCCTTCAAATTCCTTACACGCGGGCGTCCAGGCTCAAAGGGGGCGGAACCGGCGCTCTTCTCGGCGCCAAAGTACGTGTTCTTCACCCGCTCGGAGTTCGTGAAATACAGGAACCAGAGGAAGCTGGAGATGAAGCCGCGCACGGTGCGTCCGGCATCTTCGCCAGCTGCATTGACGTCCAGGAACGCCCAGGCCGCACCCACGTCGCCGAGATACATGACGAATGGACTGAGGGCCAGAAAGAGCTTGGCATGCGCCACGCTCTCCGGCTCGTACCTCGTGCGAAGCCGATTGGCCATCCAGACTTGCCAAACGATGACGCCCAGCAGCAGGCACCAGCAGAAGGCCTTGTAAGGCACGTAGCCCGCAAGTTCCAGGACCGCGGGGGTGCGCAGCTCGACGTCTGCGAAGGTCTTCAGCTGCGTCCCGATGCCTACCAGGGGTGTGAGGACGAACGCCGTGACAAGAAAGAAGCCGAGCCAGCCTTTGGTTCCGTACAGCGTCTCTCCTTGAACCTCCCTCTGGCGTGCCGACCGGCGGGTGAGCCATACGCAGCCCGCAACGAGCGCGATGAACAGCAACAACGGCACCATCGAGCCAACCTGCTCCATGTTCATTTCTGTTCCTCGGTCTTTGAGTTCTTTTGGGGGGCTCGGCCTGTCGACGGCAATGTGCGCGCGAGCGCGGATACGGGCACTCGGGCACCCGCCAGCCCGCGAAGCGCAAGCTCTCGCTTGAAGCCAGAAAACGAGTTCTTGCTTGCCGCCATCATTCCGCCGGCGCGAAAGTGGTGTGTTCGGAAGCGGGCGCACCCGCCGTCTCGCGCCTCTTGGATGCCGTCAGGGCAAGAAGATTGAGCAGGCAAGGCATTGCCAGCAGGGCAACGAAGACCGCGATGAAGAAGCCTTCTCGGAGCGGGAGCGACCACAGGATGAAGGTAATTCCTGCGGACAAGCCGGCCATCCACAGGCCGTTGAGAAGGAGTGCCACCACGACGGCAAGGCGGGAGGAGTCCTGTCGAAAGGCAATCAGTGCCGCGCCAAGCGGCAGCAAGTGAATCACCATGACCAGCGGTGAGGCCCGCGGATAGCGAGCCATCGCAAGTGCGCCAATCCCGAAGATGGCAACACCAACCCAATCGAGTACCTTCGCCCAGGTTCGCATCCGGATTCCCTCCAACGGGCGCGCGACCTGATTAGCCTGTACCGCCCTAACCCTCGACTACTCGAGGCGTCTCCCCGGAGGAGTACCGCCGCTTATGTTTTTTTGCACCCGCTCGTTGGCCGTTTTCTATGGTGCTGGCGAGATGTTACCCGCAGTAACCCGAGCACACAACGCTCAGGAAGGCCTGAGCTTTCCGCCGGGCGCGAGTATTGGGGCGATGGAACGTAAGTCCGCTCGTGGCCGAGGTCGTGTGGAAACAGCTTCGGTGACCGCGAAGCTGTGATCGGCGTCACGCACTCGTCCAGTGGCCTCGCCGCAGAAACGGGTGACCTGGCATGCTCCTGAGTCGCCGAAAGCGTTGCAATGGCGATTGAAGAGCCTCACTCCCCCAATAGGCCTTGTCGCCTTCATCGTTTGGTTCATACCCAGGATCGCGATCATGCGCTTCAGGTTGTAAGCCAGCACGTGCAAGCTCATTTCCGTGTTCACGCGTGCGGTGACCGAAAGGTGCCCGACGTCCGGGCGCAAGAACGTTTGCGTAAATATACAAAAAACGATAATTTTCGCAAACGCTTTTGAACTCAGAGGCCTTCCATTTTGGCCCCCACGCCTCCCACACAAGCTTTCCCCGTTGGGCAGGAAAGAAGCGCAGAGTTGCTGCGCAATCTTCAGTCGCAGGCTCGGTACCTGTTCCGCGAAGACGAGTTCGCCCGCCACACGGGCCGCGAACCGGGCGGCCCCGCGTCCCAGATGGCGCTGCAGCGCCTTTCCAGGGCGGGACGCATCGTATTGGCCCAGAAGAACGCGGCCCGCTGGCTCATCGTACCTCCGGAGCAAGCGCACTATGGCGCCCCACCAGTCGACTGGTGGCTGGATGACCTCATGCGCGACCAGGAACCAGCGTACTACCTGGCCCTTCTGAGCGCCGCACGCTTTTGGGGTTCGTCCCATTACGCCTATCAAGCCACTCAAGTCATGGTGAGCCGGCCTCGGCGGCCGCTTGCAGTGGGCAAGCTGCGTGTGGAATTCGTTGTCAAGAAGGCCTTGGGCGACACCCCCGTGGTTCACGAGCGGACCAAGATGGCGCGCATGCGCATCAGCACTCGTGAAGCCACCGTGCTTGACCTCATTCGACACCAAAACACCGTGGGCGGACTGGAGGCCGTCGCTCGGATTGCCCACGACCTCCTACCGAAGATGACGTCGGTCGGCGTGCGCGACGCTGTAAGGGCCCTGAACCAAGTGCCGGCCGTCCAGCGCTTCGGGTTCGTGCTCGACCAGCTCGGAGGGGGGCGCTTGGCAGATACGGTCGCCAGCTGGCTGCATCAGCAACGGCGCAGTGTGCAGCCGCTGGTCACGCCCCGAGATGACCAAGCCACCATGCACCTGGTCGACGGCAAATGGGCCATCGAGTACACGTCGAACCAGCACGAACTACTGAAGGAGATGCGAGGATGATCAGCGTGCAGGAACTAGCGCAGTGGCGGCCAGTGGCTCCGTGGAGCGGTTGAACAGGACTACCTCATCAGCCAGGCCGTGGCCGCCATCTTCGAGGACAAGTTCTTGACGGGCCAAGTCGCAATGCGCGGAGGCACGGTGCTTCACAAGGCGCACCTCGCACCGGCGAGCAGGTATTCGGAAGACATCGACTTGGTGCTGGTGGGCGACCGTCCGCCCGGCCACATCAAGAAGGCACTCACACGAGTACTTAAGCCGCTTCTTGGTAATCCGGTCGAGTCGGTGATGACGGACATTCAGTTGACTGTTCGCAACCTGGTGGCCAAGTCAAAAATCATCCGCAGCACATACACCTACGACCCCACGAGTTCTGACGCGGCGCTCGCCCACCTCAAAGTCGAGGTCAACACCAACGAGAACAAGAGCTTCTTCCCTCTCGTGACCGTCAAAGTCCAGGTTCCCGGGCCCGGCGCGGCACGGCACATTGCCGTGGCGTCATACGACCTCGACGAGATGCTCGGCACAAAGCTGCGCGCGCTGCTCCAGCGCGAACACGGTCGAGACCTGTTCGACATCGTCTGGGCGTGGGAGACATCGCAACAGCCCCATGCGGTCTCCAAGGTGAACCCGGGTCGAGTCGGCGAAGCCTTCCGCTTCTATATGAGGCAGGAGGGCAGCACGTTCAGCGCTGCCAACATCGAAGCAGAGCTGGTGCGCCGAATGAAGTCGCGCAAGTTCTTGAGCGACATGGACGGCTACTTGGCACATGACAGGACATATTCGCCACAGACCGCGTATGAGCAGTTCTGCCAGGTGTTCTTGCCGCACCTCTGACCCGCGCTGCGCGACTGGATGTGGTGCTCAAACCCCTGTGCAAGCATTTTGCGCATCAGAGCGTTCTGAAGCGTCGCCCCTCGAAGCACAGGAAATCGTCGTTCAACTACGTGGAAACCGTGACGGGCTCGGCCGACAACTTGAACCTCGAGCCGCAAGCCGGTCCCATCTGACCTGTCCCAGAACAGTCACATGCGAAAGCACGAACTGGCTCGGCACATGCCATCGCCAAGGCGTCTCCGGGGAAAAGTGCTCGTACTCAGCTCGGCGAAGCAAAACGGCATATAGGGCCACAGACCGTCGGTTGCCTCGGTTGCCATTGCATCCAGGTAGTCGACCTTCGTCCCGCCGATGGCCACAAAGCCGCTGGCCTCAAGGCCTTTGATGACATCCCCATCACACCTTCTGCCAAGCCACCTGGAAACATCCCTTCGATGGTTGACTCCAGGGCCTTCAGGACCGCGGGCCGCCCAATCTGGTCTTTCGGACGTCGGCGGCACCGGCGAGCGTGCAGGCGCCGTTCTTGTAGACGAGGGCCGCGGTTGGCCGCGCCGGATCGTTCGCGAATACGCGGCCACGCCCGATACCGGCGATGACGGAATTGGGGATGTTGGGACCGTACGGAAGATCGTCGAATAAGGAAGCGACGCGATGGAACTCCGAAGGTCTCAGTTCAAGCATTGGTGCGATTTGAGTTGGTCAGTTGAAGGGTTGCTTCTGGCCAATTCTGCTTTCGCCTACCCATGTCCCAAGTCGTCGAGCCGGCGAAATTCCTCGGCCTCTTCTTCGGACGCCTGGAAAATGTTTCGCAAGATCTGCGGAGTGATTGGCCGACCAGCCTCACTGACAAGAGGCCGATGCCCGGCACGCTCCAGAGCCGAAAGCAGCGCAAGCGCTTTTGCAAAGACGTCTTCTGTACGATGGAAAAAGAGCTCCTGGTCGAACACGGGCTTCCCGGCGGAAAGGCGGTCCCGCACGTCGAGAACTCCGAGGTTTGTAATGCGCCGAACTTCGCTCACCAGCGAGGCGGACGGGTCGCATGGCGCCGTTGAAACGATCACGCGGCTCATCTTTGTGTAAGCGTCAGCTCACGGCCCTCTTGACCGCGGCCGAATCATCAGATGTCGAAGACCTGGCGCAGCATGTGGAACGGCACTCGCCATGAATGCCCGTTGCCCGTGTCGACGGTGGCGGTGCGCTGGTTGATGCGCACGATGACGCCTACCTGCGGCTGGAGGTAGCTGTCGTCGAACGAGACCTTCTCGCCGCAGCGGAAGTCGCCCCGTGAAGGCATGCTCTGCGGTGGTGCTGCGCGCGCAGAAGCCGTTGCGGGCGGGCTTGCAGGATCCGGTGGTTCGACGGCGGCATAGGGCAGCTTCCACTCGCGTCGCGTGCCTTCCTCGTGCAAAGTCACCTGCGTGTCCCTCATGGCGACCACCTTGCCATGGCGCATCTGGCCGTCGCGCCAGTCGAGAAAGCGCACCGTCTGGGCCGATCGCGGCCATCCTAGCTGCCCAGGGCCACCCGACAGCCAAGGGTGGTTGACTCAGTCGTCGAGCGGGATCGAGCGCGGCTCGTGCGTCCTCGGAAAGTTGCGCGGCAAGCATGTCGACGGCGTCAATCACCTCGTCGCGCTCCAGCGTGTAGAGAAATTCGTGCTTGCGGTTGAGCGCGCCGACAACCTCGAGAAATTCCGAGACCGCCCGGGCGACCGCTTCGGTATAGGCCGCGTCTTCCGCGCCCGCCACATTGTTGGCCTCGCGCACCTGCCGCAGCGCATCCAGGAAGGCCGCGCGCGTCTTCTTGACTATGGCGGCAGGGATGCCTTCCCGGCCGTCCCAATGGCGAAGCGGATTCTCGAGATTCTCCTGCATCAGGTAGCGGGCTCGGCTAGATCAACCAGTCCGCGAGAGTTCGAATATCCCTCCGGATCATCAATCCATTGCTGAAGCGCCCCACGCGGCCATCCACAGGCGTGTCCGCCCAAATGCACTTGAGGCGGAAACTTGCATCCGGCAGTCCTGCGATACAAGGTGGCGCGGCTCAGTGCGGTGATCCGTATCACGTCGGCCATGCGAAAAAATGCGGGGCCTGTCGCGCTCGACAGATCAACATGGCGGTGATTGGCATGGGATTCCAATTGCATGACAACTCCTTGAAATTGGGTCAAGCCTTGGCGGCGTGCTTACGGACATTGAATTTCTGACTTGAAGACTCTGGACAAAGCAGAGCAGCGCTGCCGTTCGGACTCGCCCCGGCAATCGCAGCCCAATCCGGCGGTTCTTAAAAATTGTTATCCGCATGGAGTTGCGCCGAGCGTGCGACAAAGCTCGACTTCGGACAACTGACAAATCTGCTAGGGAAGTCCGGTCCGCGAAGGACGCGGAGAGTCTCGCTTCGTTCAGTTCATTCGACTCGGATGCGTGATGGGCGAATTCGAATAGCCGTCCGGATCATCGATCCAGCGCTGAAGCGCTGCACGCGGCCATCCAGAGGCGCGGCCTCCCAGGTGCACGGGAGGCGGGAACTTGCCTTCGGCAATTCTTCGGTATACGGTGGCGCGACTCAGTGCGGTGATGCGAATCACGTCAGCCATGCGAAAGAATGCAGGCATACCGACGGTCTGCGGACCGAGTTCGCGGCGGTTTACGTGGGCGTCGAGTTCCATGACAGATCCTTTTGGGTGCCGTGCTTTCAGGCCGTGCATCGTTGGATGTGAAGTCCCCGGCTTGAAGAGCTCGAATAGGAGCAGAACCAGTGCCAGGCAAGAGTGACTGCGCCCTGAACAGCTGTCGGACCCAGGGGCGGCCTGCTCCCACGAAAAGTTCTCCGCCTGGATCTGCGTCTAGGGTGCGACGAAGTATGTCATTCGACAACTATCACTTTTGACAGTGCATATGAAAATTGCGGGATGGCCTGGTGGAGAGACCGCCGCAACGGTCGGATATCGATCCTTCGTCGATCACCATCGTCCTTCCTGCTTTCTACGGTGCCCATGCACCTCAAGGGCGCTGAGGAATGTGGACTGCTGCAAAATTCATGCGGATAACGGTGCGCCCAAGGTCATGCATGGCGCGACTCCAGCCACTGCTTCATTTGTTCGAGTTGCTTGTCACGCTCGGAGATCGCCAGGTCCAACGCGCGGGCACCATAGCGCCCGACGCTGAACGACTTGCTGACGTTCCGATCACCAATGCGCGTCTGTGCTCGCCAGATCGACGGTTTGCCATCGGGGGTACAACGGATGCAAGTCACGCCAGCGATGCCACTGGGCGAATCGACGCGCGGCTTGGCTGCCTGTACATGGCGAGGCGTGAGCGGCTTCTCGGCTTCGATCTCATCGCGCCATTGTTTGGCGACTTTCAACGAAGCACGAACTCCACCGTGCGTACTGAGCAAGAACACGCGGCGATGGCGCTGGCCTTGCCGGATAAGTGTGACTTCCCAGCGGTCTTCCATGCGCCAGATGCCTCGCATCGAGAACGAATTCGGTGTGCCCTTGGGCATGATCGCTAATCAGAAACTCGCATTCAGGTTGAAGCCGAAGGTGGTCTTGGCCGTGCGATACCCCTCGGGCTTGCGGATCGGCGCCCCCATGTAGAAGTCATAGCTGAGCTTGCTCCACTGCCCCCGCACCCCGAGGACCGCGCCCGCGAGGCTGCGGCCCAGCAGGTCCGCGGTGGAACGCCCGCCGACATGCCCGTAGTCGGCACCGACATACAGCTCCGCCCCGCTCTGCCCCATGGCCCAGCCGATGTCGTTGCGGATCAGCCAGCCGCGCTCGCCCATCAGGCTCGTCTCGCCGTCGAAGCCGCGCACTGTGTAGCGCCCGCCGATGGCGAAGCGGTCCTGCGGCGTGAGCGGCGTGCGGTTCCACTGCGCGCGCACCAGGCCCGAGTAGCGCAGCTTCTCTTCGCCCAGCTTGAACGGCGCGTTCAGGCTCACCTCCGCCGTGTACAGCCGCATGCGCGAGGTGCCCTCGCCGAACGCCTCCTCCGGCGCCGCGATCGACCCGAAGCCGCCCGCGCCGTGCTTGTAGGCGAGCGTGCCCTCCAGGGTGGCCTCGCCGATGAACTCCTTGTGGTTCAGCCCGAGCTCCCAGCCACCCACCACCCGGTGCTGCACCTCGACCTCGGTGTCGTCCACGAAGTTGCGCGATTCGCGCCGGAAGCCCTTCAGCGCCAGCGTGGTCTTGCGGCTCTGGTCGCGGTACAGCAGGCGCGAGAGCTTGACCTCGGCGTTGTTGGTCTTGCCCGCGTAGACATAGTCCTGGTTCAACCCGGCCACGCGCTGGTGGTACTGGCTGTTGGAGGCCGTGAGGCCCAGCATCCAGTAGCCGTACGGCAGCGAGTAATGCACCGTCTGGCCTTCGGTGCCCTTGGCCGGATCGCTGAAGACGTGGCCGTTGATGTTGTGGTTGGCGCTGACATAGAACAGGTCGTTCAGCCCGAAGGGGTTGTCCAGCGACAGCGTGGCGCCGGCCTGGTAGCGGCCGGTGGCCTCGGTGCCGCTGTCGTCCAGGCTCAGGGTGAGGCGCCACTTCTTGGCCTGCACGTACTTGACCACCAGGTCGCTGTCGCCCGGCCTGGCACCGGGTGCGGTCGAGGGCTCGATCTGGATGTCGGCCTCGGCCGTGGGCGCGCGCTTGAGGTTCTCCAGGCCCTGCTCGATGTCGCGCAGGTTCAGCAGGTCGCCCGGACGGGCGGGAATGGCCGAAGCCAGCAACGCGGAACTGCCCAGCAGCGTGGAGGAAGAATCAGGCGTGGTCCGGATGGCCGCGATGCGCCCGGGGACCAGCGACAGGGTCAAGGTGCCGGTGGAGAGGTCCTGCGGCGCGGCCAGCACGCGGGTGGTGACGAAGCCGCGCGCAATCGCCGCCTGCTGGGCGCGGGCGAGCACCACGTTTACGCCGGCGGTGCCCAGGCAGCGGCCAAGAGGTGAATCGTTGCCTTCAGGACCTGACAAATCGGAAACAGCCCACTGGAAGGCCTCGGCCTGCTCGCCCACCAGCAGCACGCGGTCGATGCGGAAGCACGGTGCTTCGGAGGCCGCGATGCGCTGAGTGGGTGCGGGCGGTGCGGCCTGCAGCCGCAGGTCGACCGTGCGCTCGTTCTGCTCGCGCAGGGCGCGCTCGCGTTCCTGCTGGCGTTGCTGTTCGACGAAGGGTTGGGGAGTGCTCGCCAGTTGGGCTGACGCGAGCGACGGCAGGCCGAGGATGGCCGTGGTCAACAGCGCACGCGCACGCGGTCTATTTTGGGTGTTCATTTGGAATGTGCTCTTACGCGGCGCGCAAAGGGGCAACGGCCATGCGGTCATGCCGTCAGGTTGCTTGTGGTGCGGGTTATCTGGGCGGACGCGCGCAGCTCGGCGCATCCTTCGTTTCGACCGGCGCGCCGTCCATCGAAGTCACCGAAAGTGAACATGCCATTGGCCCGGCCTTGAAAAGGCGCACTCGGTATCTCGCGCCGGGCTTCGGGGTCAAGATCTTTGCCGCCCAGGGACAACTCGTCGCCGGCATGACGGTCTTTCTCTGGCTCAGATAGTCATAGCCAGCTGAGGAATAGCGCGTCCACTGACCCGCGATCAGAATCGGCTTATCGGCAGGGGCCGCGATCTTCCAAGGGCCCGGCGCGTCCGCTCTGCGTAGGTAGGAGTCCATCTGCTGCAGGTACGCCACCCGTTTGGTGTCGAGGCAGTCGTCGCCGTCCTGCACGGCTTCTGTCTTGGCTTTGAACTGCGAGTTGGTTCCGAATTCGGACTCGAAGAAGAACTCCGAATCGCCTGCTTGGGCCGCATAGTTGTATTCGGGCTTGGGATAGCCAGCGCCGTCGTATGCGCAACCGGCCAGCCAGAACGCAACCAGCAATGCAAGACTTGGCGCGGAGAACTTATTTTTTAGCATCTGGAGAATCAATAGGATTGGCGAGAATGCAGCTTCGAACGCCGTCATTCAATTTTCATCGCGGACATTAAGCGCGTAGAAGAGCGAGAGTGCCGCGCAAGAATCAGACAACGCGTGCGAACACATGCCCGCTAGGAAGTGGAAAGTTGTCGATACAAGCCTCGCACCGTTAGGCCTTCATCACTCTCGAGTCGATGGTACAGACCAGAAAGCAGCTCGTCTGGTACCGCAGGTCCGATTGGCCACAAGCGCGACCAAGGGAATTTCATGAGTGGGTGATTGACCTGTGGATTCACAAGGCCTGCTTGCTCTCGCAACCGAAACAACATCAGCACCTCAACGGGAAAATGGCTGAAGCTATTTGAAAAATCGGCAAACTCTTGAACGCCAGTCAAACGAGTATGTTGATTGCACAGTTGCACGAGCCATTTTCCGAGGGTCTCGGAGTCCTGAGTGTCCCAGTTCTGCAGTATTTCCTCTGCTACTGCATAGCGCGGATAGTTCGTACCCGGATAGTCGATGCGCCGCACATCGCACCACAAACGCAAGATCCATTGCAACAGTCCGCGCGAATCGGCGTCACGCAAGTAGCCGCGCCTCATCACATCTACGGCCAAAGAAGCCCAGCGCTCCAGAACGACCAAATCACCCACCGCGGCGGCAAGACCCAACCAACCGGCGAATCCAACCGACATGCCGCAAAGCTTCCGTCCAAAGCGCGCGGGGAACTCGGATTCAACCAATACGGTCTGCAAGAACGAAAGCTCTCGATAGAGAACTCCGAGCGCAAATTGATCACGTGCCGTATCAGCAGGCGCCAGTCGGCACCCATGCATTACCTTTGCTATCGACGTCGTTTCGAGCGCCCCACTTAGAAACGCGGATCGCGAGGGATGACTCACCACTTCCTCATGACCCGTCAATATGGATGTGTGAACAATTCGTCCCGTGCTCGCGTAGTCGCCAAGAGTTTGAAGGTCAGATGATTCAAACGACTGCAGCCACTCTTCATTCATCCGAAGGTGTTTTTTCAACGAAGGCCAGGAATCGAGTGTCTTTACGAGCGGTGGGTCGATGTGCAAGATTTCTCCTCGGAGTCGAAAATGATCAAGGTGCGGTGCCAGGACGTGGTAACCCCTTGGGAACAGGCCACGGAACTACGGTCACTGTCGGACGCGCACTCTGCCCTTGCGGTGGGACAGCGACTTCAACTACGTAAGGTTGAATCGTATAGCCTTCGCGAAGCAAATTTTGTAGCCCCCTTGCATACGCCCTATCAGCTGCGCTAACGCGCTGTCCACTGATCATGCCTGTATTCGCGGCTTCATTGACCCAATCATTCACTCGTTCAGGAAGCGGCTTTGGTTTGTCGACAGGCTGCCGATTCCCGGTATCAGTCGTTTTGATCTCGAATGCGGGAATCGTCTTGTTCTCCGTATTAATCTTCCCGCCAATGCTATCCACACCATAGCCTCCGCCGGTTTGCAGGGGCCTGGTCCCTGGCGACAGTTGCTCAATGATCTCCGTACCGAGGCCGCTCGGACCTTCACCCCAAGCCCCAAGCCGCACCCCGGCGTTTTGCCCCGAGATTCTTTGTCCTTGTGGGGGCATCGTGAATACTGTTGCCCCAGAAATGTCCTCAATGGAAGTGCCCCTGATGGGCATATGGACGACGGTTTGATTCTGCGTCGAATAGACATTTGAAAGATCCCCGTCGCTGGTGATCTCCGTTGGCCGAACAGAATTCCTGGAGGGGCTGACAGGGCGTAATCCTCCTAGGGCCTGTATGGCCGTCGGAATCGCGACGGTGGTGGCTCCGAGTATCAAGGCACGCGTCGCTCTGTCGGCAATAGCGTCGTCCACCCTTGCGTCGCAAGCTCCAGCACTGAGCCCTCCGCAGTAGGTCTGTCGGAACTTCGCTACTTCCAGTGCCTGTTGGACGTCAGTGCCACCCAGTGCCCCCACCCCGCCAACTGTGCCCAAGACGTTCACGTTGTTCTGCCAGCCTTGGAATACGGTTGACATCTGGGCATAGCCAAACGGGATGGCCGAATCCACGTCGGCAGCACTGGCTGCTTGGCTTTCCAAGGCACTGACACTGGCGACGTCGCCGGCCTTGATGTAGGACTTGATCAGATCGATGTTCTTCTGCGAGAGGGCAGCATATTTGCCCGCGATCGCTCGGACTTCCTCATCATTGCACTCCCCCTTGGCCCTGCACGCCGCGAACTCCTTCTTCATCGCGGCCACTTGGTCGTGCTTTAGAAAATTGTTGACCGTTGCATTGTTGGCAACTGTCGCGCCGACGCCGGCACTCGAGCTTCCGCCAGCCACCGTGCCAACAGCCGCACCCACCAAAGTCGAAGCGGCCGTCAATAGCGCGCTGTAGTCACTCTTCTTCTGTGCAGCTTGCTCAACCGTTAACGAAGGGTCGTTGTAGTCATAGCCGTTCTCCTTTAAGTATTTCTCCATCGCAGGCAGCAACTGCTCGTTGACAACACCAGCAGCGGCCCCCGCCAAACCGCTGCCGTCGCCGACTTTGGCCTGGATGAACCCGGCAATCCCGTGCAGTACAGTTTTTTCCAACGAACCATCTGCAAAGTTGGTCACAGTCCGTGGAGCTTCTCCAGCAGCGAGCGCTCTTGCATTCTCTTGGGCCTGCGCTTGTTGATTTAACGACTGGCTCACGTCTCCAATCACGCCGCTCAAAACGCTGCCCACGAGCTGAGCTGCGCGCTGATGATCTTGCGCTTGCTGCTGCAGTCTCGGAATCTCCTTGGCCTGTTGCAAGGTCAGCGTATTGACGAGCGCGCCGTTGGCCGTAACCGGATCCCTAGTTGTCAGAGTGGCCACGTTGGCGTTGCTCTTGTCGTCGATCTCCTTGACGCCTGTGCCAACGATCTTGATGTTGCCCGGGCTGATCACGCTCAAGGTCTGGCTGGACTGGCTGTTATCCGCAGGCAGTCCCTTGCCTCCGTTCAGATTCGCCAGCACGGTGTTGGTCGCGCTCCGAGCTACGTTGCTCAGCACGTTGTTCGCTGCACCCGTGCCATAGCTGAAGCTCAGGCTGACGGCGCTGCTGCTTGAATTGGTGTTCTGCCGGTTCTGCAGATCGCTGGTCGTGAGGCTCCCAGTGACCAAGCTATTCTTGCTTTCGGGCGCTGTGCTGGTGATCCCGCCGCCCTTCAGGTCGGTGTTGCCCTTGACCGACACGTCGTAGCCGCCATTGCCCGCAGCGATGCCACTTTGCCCGGTGGCGCTGCGGTAGTTATGGTCGACTCTCTGTTCGGAGGCATCGACCGTGGCGGAGACGAACTGACCGTAGCAGATCGGCGGAATACACAGGCTGAGCGCGACTCCGCTGCTGCTCTGGTTGCTGTTGTAGGTGGTGCTGTCCTGCAGGCTCTCGATGTTCAGGTTGCCTGCGATGTCGGCCTTGACCGAATCGGCCGTGATCTGCGCCCCCTTCATGTTCACGTCGCCGCCGCTCTTGATCTTCACGGAGTCGGTGGCGGTGATGAGGGTGTTGTCGTGGCGCGTCTCGATGCCCGTGGCCTTGCCCTGGTTGCTGCCGGCATTGACCTGGATGCTGAAGCCGTTCTGCGAACCGAAGCCGAAGGTCACGCCCCCGCCGAGCGAACTGCCCGAATTGGTACTGAGGGTGGCCGCCTTGTTTTCCGCGGCGAGCATGTTGATGTCGCGCTTCGCGTCCAGCGCGATATCGCGAGCCTGCAGCTTGGCACCCTGCATGTTGATGTCGGTCTCGCGCGCGGTGATGTCGATGCTGCCGGCCTGGATGTTGGTGCCGCGCTGGTTGCTGTAGACCTCGGCCGTGTCGCTACGCGAACGTGTGCGGCTTTCGCTCACGCTCACACCAAAGGCCGCACCGCTGGGGTCGCCGCCGGTGCCCGCAGCCGTCAGTCCCTGGATGCCATTCCCTAACGCCCCATCGGTGGCCAGCTTGTAGGCGTCGTACCCAGCCTTGAGTTCCAAGGCGCCCTTCAGCCGGCTGTCATCGGTCTTGCGCGACTCCTGCGCCGCATCGTAGGCGCTGGTGATCGCGCTGCCCACGATGCCGCTCAGCTGCGCACCGATGGTGTGGCTCTTGGATTCTGCGTGGTGCTTGCTGCTGCCGCTGGACGTGGCGGCGTTGAGGTTCACTGCATTGCCAGACAAGGCGACTTTGTTCTTGGCCAGCAGATCCGCGCCTTCGGCCGTGATGTTGCCTTGGCCAGTGCCCGCATATTTGGAGTCCAGGCCAGCCACCATGGTGAGATTGCCGCCGTTGGCACTGATCAGGCTTGTGACGGCGGTGCTGGACTCGCCCGTACCGTCCTCCGAACCCTTCACATTGCTGTAGGCCGTATGGCGTGGCGCAAGGCCTGGCGACGGGCTGAAGCTGCGGCTCTTGCCGCTGCTGGCAGTTGCCGACACAGAGGTATCCTGAGCCGCCAGCACGTCGATGTTACGGCCGGCAGTAATGGCGATGTTCGTGTCGGCCAGTACATTGCTCGCCACGATCTGGGCATCGCGCCCAGCATCGATGCTGACGCTGCCGCCACTGATGGTGCTGCCGACCTGTGTCGTGCCAGCACTCATTTCGTTGCGATTGCTGGAACTGCTGCTGTAGCCCTTTCCGTACAGCAGGCTGTCTTTCACTCCGTTGAAGCCGCTTTGGCTGCTTCTCGAAACGTTGCCGGTCGCATGTTGCTCCTGCGCGCTCTCGATGCGCACATCGCGACCCGCGCTCAGCACGAGTTGGCTCTCTGCAGACACTCGACTGCCGCGGACGCCCAGGTCATTGCCCGCGGACATCACCACGTTCTGCCCGGAGAAGTTGCTGCCAAGCACGGTGGTGTCGCTCTGCGCCTTGATTTCGGAGCTGCTGCTCTTTGAAGTGAGCGTTTTGCGTGAGGAGTTGCTGGTTGTCAGGATTGCTTGGCTTGACTGTCCGGCATCGATGCGGATGTCATGCTCAGCGGTGACCGCCAGGGTGCCTCCGGCCGACACGTCAGCGGCGCGTGCTCGGACATCGTTGCCCGCGGTGATGGCGACACTGCCGCTGCCCACGATGGTGGAGCCGATTTCGCGGCTCTGCGAGGACACGGCGCTGAAGCTACGGCCCTTGTTGCCGCCGCTGGCGAAGATGGTGCTCGATTCAGAGACGGTGCCGAGGTTGACGTCCCGCTCCGCATTGACCAAGGTTCGGCTGTCCTTGCCGACATTGGCGAGGACCGCGCCGACGAGGTTGACATCGCGCCCCGCGGAGGCCAGCAGGACTCCGCCAGGGTCGCTGACATAGACCCCGGCCACACGGTCCACGGCCGTGTTGTTCAACAGCCCGCCCGTGCTCTGGGTGGTCGTTCGGATGTTGATGTCCCGGCCGGCAGTCAGCATGGCCGCGTCCCGCGCATCGATGGTGCCGCCGATATTGTTCAGATCGGACCTGGCGTCGAGGGCAACGCTGCCACCCGAGATGCGGCCACCAAGATTGTTGACGTTCTCGGCCGTGATCGACACCAGACGCCGTCCGGCGATGGTGCCCGTGTTGGTGACATCGCCCGAACTCTTGATGATGGCGGCATCCGCGCTCAACAATGCGCCTGAACCGTCGATATCGCCTGGCCGCACACGCACATACACCTGAGGCACCAGCACGCGTTGCATCGTTCCGTCCGGCAAGGTCACCGTCTGTTCGACGAGCCACACGATGTCGCTGGTCAGCTGCGCCATCTGCGCCGCGCTCAGCGCCACGCCCGGGCGCAATCCGTATTGCTTCGCGAAAATCACGCCGGCGTCCATCAGCGCCATGTACTGGTCTTCGTCGCTGTTGTAGCCATCCAGGTAGCGATAGCCTGTGAGTTGCGCCACCTGTTCGCGGATCAGCTTCTGCTCGTAGAAACCATCGCCCAGGCGCTTGAGGATGTTGCTCGGGTCCTGGCCGAGGCTGTTCAGCAGGTAATCGCTGCTGAGCCAGTTGCGGTAGTTGGCGAAGCGCGGGTCGGTCTCGATCAGGTAGCTGCCCGGACCGGCACGAAGGTTGAACAGGCTGGCATTCGGGATACGCACGTTGGGCATGCTGGTGCGCACGACCATCGGGACGGTCCGGCTTGCGCCGGCTTGGGCCGACGAAGCGGTGCCGGTCGCAGCTCCGTTGGCACCTACGTCCGTGGCGCCCGTACCCAATTGCGTTGCCGTCGTGCCATCGGGTCCGGTCGACCCTGTCGCGCTGCCAGCACTCTGGCCGTCGACCTTGACTGTGTCGCCCACATTCGCCGGCACTTCGACAATGGTGGCCGGCCCTTGGCCGCCGCCCACCGCGCCCTTGCCGGTCGCCCCGCCCGTCCCGCTGCCGACCGGGGCGACGCCCGCGTTGTAGCCGGCGGCCGCATTGATGTTTTCCTGGTACTTGTAGGCGCCCAGCGAAATGGTCTGCGGCGGAAGGATCAGAGGCACATTCATCGCCTGCACCTGGCCCTTGTTGTCGATCACGGTGGCAGAGCCCGTGATCGTGCGCGTACCCGTCAGCTGGTAAGACTGGTAGTCAGTGGCCGTGATCGTCCCGCCGGCCAGCACCTGGCTGTTCTCGTTGTACAGGCGCCCGTTGACGGTCATGCTGCCGCCCGCCACCAAGTGGGCGGGGTCGATGTTGGTCGCCGTGTCTTCCGTGGTCGTGATGGCGTTGTGCCAGACGGCGTAGCCTCCGATGCCGACGAGCTCGCCGGTAGCCTTGAGATAGACGAAACCGTTGACGGGGTCGACATTGACTTCGTCCAATGGATAGGTCGTGGTCCTGCCGACACCGCTGCCCACGAGCGTGTTGGGTGCGATGCCGGTCAAGGTGCTGGGCGTTACCGTGGGCGCGCCCTTCTGGATGTGGACATCGCGGTTGTTGACCTGCGCCATCGAGATGGACATGTCGCCAATGGACTCGATGTCGGCGCTCAGGTTGTCGAGCGTCCCACCTTGGCCGATCGCCTGACGGTTGGCATCGAGGGCGCCACCGATATACATGTTGCCCTGGCTGTAGATCAGGGCGTGCTCACGGTTGGTGATGGTGCCCGCACCGATGTCGAGGTCGCCGCGCGATGCGATCGTTCCCGCCTTGGTCACGCCATTGGCGGTTTCGCTGTCGTTGAGCAGCGTGCCGGCCGAGATGGAAATCGCATCGCCATAGATCCGGCCGGTGCCGATGTTGTTCAGCGCGCCTGCGTTGATCTCGGTTTCGCCGCGGCTGTCAATCAGGCCGCGGTTGGTCAGCGTACCGCCGGCATTGACGATGGTGTTCGTCCCCGACATCTCCGCATTCGCCGTGTTGTCCACGTTGTTGCCGCCCACGGTGAGCGTCTGGCCCGCCAGCAGCTTGCCGTTGTTCGTGAAGTTGCCCGTCGTCGTGTAGCTCAGGTTGCCATTGGCAGCCACCTCGCCGTTGTTCACGATGTCCTGCTGGAGCGCAATGCTCAGGTTCTGGCCCGAGACGGCCCGGCCATCGCCGCTGAAGTTCGCAACATCGATCTTCAGGCTCTTGTCGGCCACCAGCGTGCCGCCGGTATTGACCAGGTTGAGCGTCTTGGCGCCGGGGTTGGCGGCATTGGGATCGGCGATGGCGAGCGTGTTGCCGGCCGAGATCAAGCCATTCGTGTTGTTGACGGTGCCGCCGCTGGTGATGGTGGCGTTGACGTCGGCGCGGATGGCACCCGAGCTGTTGTCGAGATTGCCGGCACCAACGGCCACATTCAGGCCTTCGATGCCCTGCTCGGTGCCAAGAGTGCTGGTGTTGACGATGCGGCCGGCGTTCAGCGTCGTTGTGGCCGCCGAGCGGATCAGGCCGCTGGTATTGGTCAGCGTCCCGGCGTTCACGGCCAGATCGCCCGCGGCCAGGGTGCGGCCGCCGGTGTTGTCGTAGGCGGCCGCGTTGGTGTTGATGGCGACGGTGGACTGCCCGAGCACCAAGCCTGCGCCCGTGTTGGAGAAGCCCTGGGTGCTGGCCGTCACGGCGTTCTTCGCGCCGATGAAGCCCGCGTTGTTATTGACCGACCCGGTGGTCAGGTTCAGCGTGCCGCCGCTGCTGATGCCGCCTTGGCCATTGATGTACCCGGCCGCATTCGTGTTCGTGAGCAACTGACCATTCGTGTCGATGGTCATCGCGCCGCCCGACTGGATCAGGCCGGCAGCGTTGATGAGCGCGCCCGAGTTCACGGCCACCGTGGTGGTGGCCGCCAGCGTGCCTTGCGTGTTGTCCAGCGCATTGTTCTGCCCGTTCGCGCGCGTGTTCACCGCCAGGCTGTTGCCAAAGATCTTGCCCGCGACATTGTTCAGCCCGCTATTGAGCAGCGTGGTCGCGGCGCCGGCCTGCAACGTGCCGCCGTTGTTCGTCGTCGCGCCTGACGTCGTGACGCTCAGGTTGCCATTGACCGCCGCGGCGGTTCCGCTGCTGTTGTCCAGCGTTCCGGCCACGAGCGTGGTGTTGCCGTTGGCCGCCAACGTGCCGCCCACGTTCGAGGCCGCGCCGCCCACGGTAACGCTCAGGTCTTCGGCAGCGGTCACGCTGCCCGCGTTGTTGCTCAAGCTGCCGGCAGCGATGGTGGTGGTGCCGCCCGCGCCGATCACGCCCTTGCTGCTGTTGTCGAGCAGGCCGCCCACGGTCAGGCCGAGATCGGAGGCCTCGGCGGCGCGGAGGATGCCGCCCTGGTTGGACAGGCTGCCGGCCGCGACGGTCGTGTTGCCATTGCTGGCCAGCGTGCCGCCGCCGTTGTCCAGCGCGCCCACCACCGTGATGCGCGTGGCATCGGCGCCGGTTTGCACGATCTGGGCGCCGGCGCGGTTGCCGAGCGATCCGGCGTCGATGGTGATGTGCTTGGCGCTGACTGCGGCCGTCGCGCCGTCCTGGTTGAACGCGCCCGACATCGCGACGGTCAGCGCACCATTGGCCGTGACCTGGCCGTTGGTGCCGTTGTAGCTGCCGCCGGCAATGCTCAGCGTGCCGACACCGGCATGCTCGATCTTGCCGCCGGCGTTGGTGATGTTGGCGCCACCCAGGCTCAGGTCCTGCCCATTGCTCGCGATGCGTCCGCCGTTGTTGTTCAGGGTGCCGGTGGTCGCAATGGTGGTCGCGCCCGTGCCCGTCTGCACGATCTCGCCGCCGTTCGTGTTGGCGAGGTTCGAAAGCTTCAGGTCGAGCTGTTTCGCGTTGAGCCGGCCCGCGTCGTTGACAAGGGTCTGCGGCGCCTTGCTGTTGGCGGTCACGCTCAGGGTTCCCGGCGTGACGACCGTAGCTTTGCTGGTGATCACGTCGCCCTGCGTGGCCGTGATCGCGATGTTCGCGGCGCTGGTCTGACCGGCCGAGACATCGACACTGGCGCCTTGCAGCGCGGCATTGCCGGCTGCCAGGTTGGTGCCGTGTGTGGCGAGCGCCCCGGAGACCGTCACACTCAACTCGCCCACCGTACCGAGCTTGCCATCGCTCTGGACGCCTGCACCGAGCACGCCGGTGCTGCCGCCTTGCAGGCTGCCGGTGGTGATGGTGGCATTTCGCCCGGCCGTGATGCTGCCGTCGTTGGCGAGCAGGCCAGCCACTGCCACGGTGGTGTCGTTGGCCCCGCGCAGGCTGCCGCCCGCGGCGTTGCTCAGGCTGCCCGCCTGCACGCTGAGGTCGGTGGCGGCGCCGATGTAGCCCTGGCCATTGGTCAAAGCGCCGGTGACGTTCACCTGGGTCGCGGCCTGGGCCGACTGGATCGAGCCCTTGTCGTTGGCGAGCGAGCCGGCGTCGAGGGCCAGCTCCTGGGTGGCCGCCAGCGTGCCGGCCGTGTTGTCGACTGCGCCCTGGACATTGACCGCCAGGCGGTTCAGCGCGGACACGGTGCCGCCGCTGTTGTCCAGGCTGCCGGCATTCAATGCGGTACTGCCATTGGCGGCGATGGTGCCGCCACGGTTGCTGGTGGCGCCGCTCGTGGTGCTTGCGACATCCCCCGTGGCAGCCGTGACGCGCCCGGCATCGTTGGCAAGGCTGCCGGCTTGCAGGGTCGTGTTGCCGCCCGCACTGATCTCACCCTGGCCGTTGTCCAGCAGACCCGTCACATTGACGCTCAGGTCGGAGACCTGGGCGGCCTGCAGTGTGCCGCCCCGGTTGTTCAGGCTGGCTGCGGTGAGGGCGAGGCTGCCGTTGCTGGCCAGCGTGGCGCCGCTGTTGTCGATGGCGCCCGAGGTCGCGATGGTGGTCGCCCTCGTGCCGGTCTGCACGATCTCGCCGCCGTTCGTGTTGGCGAGGTTGGAGACATTCAGGTCCAGCTGATTGGCGCTGAGCTTGCCGCCCTCGTTGACCAGCGTCTGGCTAGGCTGTGCGTTGGCAGTCACGCTCAACGTGCCCGGCGTTGTGATCGTGGCCTTGTCGGTGGTCACGTTGCCCTGCGTCGCCGTAACCGCAATATTCGCCGCACTGGTCTGGCTGGCCGAGAGATCGACGCTTGCACCCTGCAACGTGGCATTGCCAGCCGCCAGGTTGGTGCCATTGGCGACCAAGGCGCCGCTCGTGGTCACGACCAGGTCACCCGCTGCGCCAAGCTTGCCGTCGCTCTGGATGCCGGCACCCAGCACGCCGGTGCTGCCGCTTTGCAGGCTGCCTGCGGCGACCGCCGTGTGCCGCCCGGCCGTGATGCTGCCGTCGTTGGTCATCGCCCCGCCGACCGCGACACTCACATCGTTCGCGCCGCGCAGGCTGGCGCCATTGGAGTTGACGAGTGAACCCGCCTGCACCTTCAGGTCGGTGGCCGCCCCGATCGTGCCGCTGCTGCCATTGGTCAGTTGGTTAGTCACCCCCAGCTGCACTGCAGCCTGCGCCGACTGGATGCTGCCCTGCGTGTTGTCCAGGCTGCCCGCGCCGAGCGCGACGCCTTGGTTCGCCACCAGTGTGCCGCCGGTGTTGTTCACCGCGCCCGCCACGTTGGCCGTCAACGCACCCGTTGCCGAAATCACGCCGCGCGTGTTGTCGGCCTGTCCGCCCACGGTCAGCGTGGCGTCGGCCGCGCTGGTCAGCTTGCCGTCGACATTGACCAGGTCGCCGGTCGTGGTGATGTTCAGGCTGCCCGCGTTGAGCGTGCCGCCGGTGTTGTCGAACCGATCGACATTGGCGCTGAAGCCGTTGCTGACGTTCAGCGTGCCGCCGTGGTTGTCGAACGTCGGCTGGCTCACGGCCATGTTGGCGACATTCAGCGTGCCGCCGTTGTTGTTGATGTTGGCGCTTTGCAGGCTGATGGGCCCGCCGGCGTAGATCTTGCCGCTGTCGTTGCGGATCGTGCCGCTGGCGGTGATCGCACCTGGCGACGGTGGAACGTACGGGGCGGGCGTGACGGTGCTGCCGGAGCCGGTCTCCGTGCCGGTGCCCGTGGTTGGCGCGGCGGGGTCGGTGGTGCCGCCCGTGCCTGTTCCTGTGCCCGTGCCGCCGCCCGTTCCGGTGCCAGAGGTGGACGGCGCAGCCGCCACGGGCTCCAGCCCGATGACGCCGCCGCTGGTGTTGCTCAGGGCCGGCGCGCTCAGCCCGAGACCGGCGCTGCTGGTCTGGCGCAGGGTGCCGCCGCGGTTGTCGATGTCGCCTCCGGTGCTGGCGAGCTCCAGCCGCGCGCCTTCGAGCGTGCCGCCCGCGCCGTTGAGTGCATTGGCCAGGTCGCCCTGGGTCGTGATCTTGAGGTTGCCGCCGCTGCTGATGCGGCCGCTGTTGGCGAGGGCCGAGGCCGCGAGGTTCGCATCGGCGGTGGCCTGGAGCGTGCCGATGTTCTCCAGGCGCCCGGCGCTGGTGACGACCAGTTGGCCCGCGCCCATCAGCGCGGCGGCGCCCGGCGCGGCCTGGATGGTGCCGGCGTTGCGCACGCCCAGGCCGGCCTCGGTGCCGATGAGGGTGATCTTGCCGGCGTACATGCCGCCGAGCGCAGCGACGTCCAGGGCAAAGGTGGGCGCCGTGCCGGTGCCCGCGGTGGGCGTGACCTGGCTGTGGTCGGCGCTGACCGTGTTGGCGCCGGTCACCACCTTCAGTTCGCTGGCCCAGATGCCGGCGTTGGCCTGCACGGCGCGCGCGAGGATGGCGGCGTAGTCGGTCTTGCTGGCGTCCAGGCCCGCGCCGTCGATGGTGATGGTGCCGCCGCGCACGAGGAAGCTGTCCAGGCCGCCCACGGCATTGAACTGCGGCGTGCCGGTGGTCAGCGTGGCCCGGCTCGCATTGATGAAGCCGCCGCCGTCGACGCTGATGCCGGCCGGGTTGGCGATGACCACCTCGGCCCGCTGCCCCGCCACTTCGATGTAGCCGCGCAGCTGGCTCGGGCTGCCGCCGTTCACCTCATTGAGGATGATGCGTGCAGGCCCGGTCGCGAGATACGGATTGCCTTGCACGAACCCGCCGAGCTGGCTCTGCACATTGGTGCGGCTGTTGTTCAGGATGGCGCCGTTGGGCGCCACGTTGAACTGCTGGTACACATTGCGCGAGACACCGGCGGCGCTGGGCGTCTGGATGTTGATGAGCGGCACGCCGTTGGGCGCGACCAGCACCGTGGGCCGCAGGTTGGCGGGAACGTTGGGCGCGCCGACGATCTGGGCTTCTCCAGGAAGCGCGACCAGTGCACCGAGCAACGCGACAGCCTTCACCGCGGCGCCCGCGCCGCCGGGCCCGCCCGTGGGTTTGGATTTGCCCTTCCCCGTGCTGCTGGCTGTTTCTTGCACCACCATCCGCATGCCTCTGGCGGCGTTGAAGATGATGCGATGCAGATAACGATTCATTGTTCGGCGCTCCCTCGGTGTTGTCTGCTTGCGACGTCTTTTGTGACAAGACGCACGAGACGGGGAGCGATTATGCGGAACGGGTGCGCGAGGACGCGCGGTACAAATTCACAGATCCGACCTGTTCGCGAGACCGCCGGCCGAACGTAATCAATACGGCCTACATTTCGCTGCGGGATGTGTGGGTCCAATACGACGAATGGTCGCCCGCAGCATTGCGGGATGCGTTTGCGCACTCCCAACGCGATCCGACAAGTGCCGACGACGACGACCGCGTGTCGGGCGACACGACCAACTGGCTCCCGGAGCCAGTTGCTGACGTCGCTTGATACCGCGACTGAAATGAGGCGGCGATGGCGGCGCGGGTGAGGTGCCGCAACAGCCACACCGAGGGTATTGCCTCAGCCCCGATAGCCGACACGGACCCGGTCGGCGTGCAGTCGCAGCAACCGAAAGTCCGCCCCTTCATTCTGGGAGAGAGATTCGAACGGACTTGGTTTCCTCGACAAGCTTGGCCAGCAGCAGAACGCGGGTGTTGATCTCTGCAAATTGATAGTTTTGTAAGCCGCCCCGTGATGCGCTAAGTGCGTCCACGTGGAAAAACTCAGTTCGCCCGCCGAAGGTCATCTATCAAATACGCGCCGCCAGTGTGTTGAGCATGTTGGCGAGGCCGGTATCCGCTGAACTGTAGGGATGGTCAAAGTGCTCAATTTGCAGCCACTGTGCTTCTTGGCCGAGATGAACGTACTTCTCAAAGTCATCGACCGGCAATACTTGATGTGGATGTACGCCAGGGACAAACCGAAGGTTTTTTGTCTCGCCTTGCCAAGTGATGTATTCCACTTCCGCAAACCAGGGGGGCGCGACGCCCTCGTCCACCAATAAGCGCGCGATCTTCCTGAACCGTTCTTCCTTGACAGTGGGGTGAACATGACGATGCGGGGAAAAAGTTCAGCGCAACGATTCAGGAATCCAGCCAGACCTGGCCACGGTATCTGGCTCATCGCATTTGAGATCAATGTGCCTTCGAGATCGAGAGCAAGGACGTAGCTTTTCATGAATGGACGTTGATCGGTCACAAAACTCCGGACTTTGGCCGCATTCGCCCTTACCAATTTCGCACACGACTGGGTCAGGTGGCGTCATTCTTCAGCGAGGCCAAGACAAGGCACGTCCGCAGGCAGGGCAGCTCGAAAGCTTGCAGCTGTGAGGGACCTCGGTGCGCGCGAAGTTGCGGGGCATCCAATCGCACGAAGGTTCACGTGCCACAGCCGCAAGCCTTGCCTCACCAGTCGCACGAGCGCAGCCATTCACCGAATCTTTGGCAGCATGGGCTGGTCCTTCGCGTGCTCCAGCACTCGACTTCTCTCCGCCCCTCTCCAACGCTCCGCCAATCGCTGCGCTTCGGTCTGCACGTCCGGCATTCGTGCGACGAAATGATCCACTTGGTCGGCAAGACTTGTCTCGCCCCGTCTGCGAAGCGCATCTGCTGTGGCGCGCCAATCTGCGACCACTGCCCGCCGGGTGTTTCGCATCTGCTCTTGGCCGTCATCCACGGCGCCTCGCCCCGACCTCAGTGCCTGGAGCAGGCTCTCCAGCTTGGCGCGCATGAAGGTCGAGGTCTTCGGCGACCGATGCCTGGCTCGGTCGCTCAAGGGCAGTTGCCCGAATGCCCGAAACGCGCGCAGCCGATGATGGATCGCATCCCTGTACGGCTTGCGGGTCTGCCCTCGCACTTGGCGCGGCGTGGCATTGGCCGCCACGCCCTGCTCTCGCATCAGTGCGGCGAACTGCTCGCGCCACTGGCGCAGCGTGTCCTTTCGGATGTAGAGGCGCTGGCCGGGCTCGAACTCGTGCTCGCACTTGACCACCAGGTGCACATGCGGGTGCGGTTGATCGGTGTGCAGCACCATGGCGTAGCGATACTGCAGCGCGAAGTTCTCGCGCGCAAAGACGCGGGCGGCCGCCCGTACCTTGTCCGGCGGCGTGCCGGCGGGCATGGACAGGACGATGTTGTGCACCAGCTTCGCACGCGTGTCTTTCTGCCCCGGCGCGGGTTTCGGCTTGTACTGGCTTCTGCAAAGCTCCAGCTGCCAGTCGGCCGCGATCTCCTTGCCTGCACCCCGGCCCTGCGGCGTCAGCCCCTCGTCGGTTTCGATCGGCAGCTTGCCGTGCCGGCCGATGTAGCGCAGATGGGCCTCGACGCCGCCGACATCCCGTCCGCCGCCGGAGACCTTCACCATCACCTCGGGCGTGCGCCCCACCGTGCGCTGGATCTGCGCGATCTGGTCGGCGCCGAAGCGCAGCTGGCCGCCCGGTCCTCGCCGGCCGTAGCTCACGATGTCCAGGGTCATGTCGCGCGGCGCACCGGCCGGGCCGCGGTCGCTTCGGCCTGCGCGCACCCTCTGTTTAGGCATGGGCACTCCCGGCGCCGGTCTCCCAGCTGATGAGGTTGCGCCGCACGAGGGCGGCCGTGGCTTCGCGTGCCACTTCGACTTCCCGCCGGACTGACGCAATCGCTTCACTGAGGTCCGGTGCCACCGTCGCTGGCTGAGTGTTCGGCGTGCCGAACGTTCGAAGCTGCCGTCCCAGTGCAGCCAGTCGGGCGCCGGTCACCTTGATCTGGTCCAGTTCGTTCGGCGGCAGCACGGCCGCGTCACGCACATGGTTGTGGATCAGCAGGGCCAGGTAGCTGGCTGTCTTCATCCCACGGGCACGGGCTCGCTCTGTCGCCAGCGCGCGATCGCCTTGGCGAAGCCGCAGCGTGATGCGATCCGCCGCGCCAATGTCGCTTTCCGTTTCGTGTGGGAATCGCTGTTCGCCCGAGCCCGGCGAGATGACGCCGTGGGTCTTGAGGACCTCGTCGACCATCTTCGCGAGCAGGCTCGACGCACTGAGATGATGACGGGCGGCCAGCGCGGCGAAGCACGCCCTCGTCTCGGGCGGCACCCGGGTTCCGATCATGCGGCTCGATCGAGAGGACTTGGTCATTGCAACGCCATCGCTGTTAACAATGTCTGACGGCAGTCTATCCTGCCCTCATAGCCGCACAAGGACTTTGCCCTCGGAATTCCAGCGTCGAGCCCAACCCGCCGTTTCGCGGCTCCGGAGCGTTGCCGTCGATCGGCAGCTCGAAGACCGCCATCCATGTTCGGCATGCCGAACATGACGAAGTTAGACGGAACGATCCCGCCCTCATAGCCGCACAAGGACTTTGCCCTCGAAGTTTCGGCGTCGTCCTGCGATCGCCGCGTCCAGGCTACCGAAACCGAAAATTCATTCCGCTCGCAGAGCAAGCCCACACGGCCGCCGCATAAATTTCCTCACGGCGCCATCAAGCAGAAGACCTCCGCTGTCGATACCCGTTCGAGGCTTCCTCGGCGTTCGGCATGCCGAACACCGAGAAATAGAGCCGGACAGAGAGGTGAATTCGGCACGTAGCGAATTCGGGGGGGGCATCGAATGGGCATCCGCGTCGCCCCGCTGCGCGGCAGTGCCGCCAAGAACAGCCTACTCTCGCAGCGTGAACACCACTGAGAGGTAAGAGACGGGCTGGGTCTGAATGGCCTCGATCCCATGGAGTGCGGTCGCATCGAACAGCAGCGAGTCCCCCGCCCTCACCTCCGCAGTCCTGCCGCCATAGCGGTAGGTGACCTCCCCGGACAGGAAGTACAGGAACTTGAGACCTGGATGCTGGAAGGTCACGTAGGGATCGGCACCGGGCAGCAGCGTGACCAGGTAGGGCTCGACGAACAGGTTACCCGACAGCAGGTGGCCCAGCAGCTCGTAACGGTAGTCCGCCACGGCGCCGATGCGATCGACCAAGACACCATGTCCTGCACGCACATGGCAAAAGTCAGTGCGCCGCGCCTGGTCACCGAAGAAGCGCGAGGTCGGCACATGCAGGCCCTGCGCGAGGCGCTCCAGCGTCTCCACCGACGGCGAGACCAACCCGCGCTCGATGCGCGAAAGCATCGAGGCAGAAATGCCCGAGGTCTTGGCCAGCGCACCGCCAGACACATCGGCCGCCATGCGCAGTGCCCTCACCTGCGCGCCAATGCGCGCCGCGGACAGACTGCGCACGACAGGTGCGGGTTTTCTCGATCGGACACGCGTCACCGAGACCGGCAACCGCAAGGGGCGGACCGTTGGCAAAGGCGAGGCTGCTTCTTTGCGCGTCATACGCCCCCGCTGATCACTCGCAGGCCACCGCCGAGAAATCGCTGGTGGCGTTGAATCTGAAGGTAGCTGCTCTGGTTCCGCATCGTTGCTGCACTGTGTTCTTAAAAACATGCACAGCAGGATTATGTGTCGTTTAAGACGTTTCCTCCACAAGCACATTCAACGAGCCTGCTCGGACATGAATGCAGGCACACCAACCAAGACGCCATCGGGCATTGCGCGGGGCAGGTTGCCCAACGCAGTGACCCTGGCTCTCGGGCGAAACCTGAGGTATTTCCGCGAGCAGGCAGGACTCACGCAGGTTGAACTGGCCTTCGATGCGGAGGTGGAGCGGTCGCGCATCTCCAAGATAGAACGAGGACACATCAACCCTTCGCTGTTGACGCTGGCCACGCTGTGCTATTGCTTGAAGATCACACTCCCCACTCTGTTCGAAGGCATGAAAGAGACGCTGGCGCCCTCATGGAAAGGCGGCGAGTTGCGACGCTCAAACCAGGCAGTTCTTGTCGCGTCGTCGGAGAAGTCGCGTGGTCACCGATAACGCGCAGAAACCGCGACCTCTACAGTTCGGTTTCTGGTTTCCTCGAGCGGACTATTACGCCTAACAATGGATCGCACGCCGACGGCCATCGACCAATGGCTGACGAGGTACGCTCCAGCGCATCCCCCGCAATGACATGCGAAATGCTGTCTAAGCCGAGCCGTTATGAACAGTGCGGCGAACCCGCGGCGCCGATCTCAGCTGTCGCATCGCTAATAGATGTAGCCCCGTATCTGACGACGCCGGCGACTCCTCACAGCTCCCGGCACAGCGGTGGACTCGATGATCAGCGCGACTGGTTTTGGGACGACGGACTCTGCGACCAAGCGGTCGACGTTCACTGGATCGCGCAACATCGCCTCAAGGTACTTCGCCTCGATCGAGTTCGCAATACCTGCCTCTTCCTGGACGGTGCGAAGTCTGAACTGCAGTTTGTCAACAACCTGGTCGTGATCAAGGTTCTTTCCCGCAATGGCCTTCGCGAGCGCTTTGTACCTGCGCTTGATGATTCCGCCGGAGCGGTCCTTTACCTTAAGCTTTCTCAGGTGAAAGGCCACGAGCGCGCGCTGGGCAGAGGTCAATTGCGGTCTCCAGCTGAAGCTCCTGATCTCAGGTCTATCGCGCAACCAGTCAAGGTTCACGTCGAACACCGATCGGCGCAGGAACCCATCAAGGTACGGATGAATGAGGCGTCTGGTCTCCAGGACACTGCCGGCCTTCGCCGGTCGCAGCGGCGTCGATCCGGGTATGCGCAACGAGGGCGCCGGCGGCGCATTGGATCGACGTGCCTCTTTGACACGGGCCTCTTCCTTGCTACAGAGCTGCAGGCGCGACTTGGTTCTGCTGGCCTTCGCTGGCGTGACGCGGGTAAGTTTGCCTGGGTAGAAATTGCTCTTCGATCCTTGGCAGTCAGAGCATGCCGGAACGAGGTTCAGGGAGAGGAACGAAAGATGCGGAAAGGCCTTCGGCGTCCTTGGCAGATAGTGGTCGACGGTGATGTTCTTCGGCAGACCGCAGTACGGGCATGCGCCGAATCTGCCGTAGTCACGCAGATCCTTGATGTAATTGAAGGGCCCTGCCTTAGAGTCGTACAGATCGTGGAGAAAGTCTGTGAAGCCTCGCAACTTAGAGACGAAAAGCCGGCGCGGAGTCTGGAAGAACTCGACGTAGTTTAGGAAGGGCTCTATCAGGTTCCTGTACGCGCGTCGTGCACTGCCAACTCGTGCACGTTTGTCCCTACCGTTGTATGTGCGCGCATATATGCCAAGCGCGTGGAGATCGTCCTCGACCGTCCTCTTGCACTTAAGGGCGCTAGGCATCGAACGCCTTGCCGCTTTCGTCCCCCGACATCTCGATCAGATAGCTCACGCCATCCTCGCCCAATCCGGCGGCCATGCCCTGCAACTGCTGTGCGTCGACGCGGCCCTGCCGAGCGCGAATTGCGCGGTCGATGCTCGCCTGGAATCCTTTGCGAATCTTCTCATCCTCGAACACGTAGTCCGAAATCATGGACACGTCCGCACCGAGCGTCTGTAACGACGGCCTAAACATTTCGGGCACACCATCCGGCGTGGTCTTCATGACCTTGACGGTGGACTTTTCGAACTCACGAACAACAAACGGCGAGTGCGTGACGACCAGTGCGCGTGAGCCGGTTGCCTGCATCGTTCGAGCAAGTGTCTGAATCATGAGCGTGATGAAACTCGGGTGCAGATGGTTCTCTGGCTCATCGACCAGAACCAGCGCGCCGCCACGCGAGGCGGTCATCAACCGCGTGCAAAACAGCACGAGGCTGCGCTCTCCCGAGCTAAGCGAATACTCTCGCCCGTCTCGGCTTCGCATGTAGGGCGGAACTCCACGGTCCAGACGAGAAAGTGCATCGGAGAACTCCCCGCCGGACGCCTCCGCCAATTGGCTGAGCGATACACGCGTTTCGCTCTGATCTATGTCCATCCAGGACGTACGCTGGGCTGCCGGCTGCCCGGGATGCAACGGGAACCACAGCTCGCGCACATCGATAAAGCCCGACAGGATTTCTCTCAGCAGGCGCAGGTCACTGAGGCCATGCTGCTCGCTTCCCGACGAGATGATCCGGTAGACCAACTCCGTCAGCAGACGCCAGTCGCTTGACCGGACACCCTGCTCGTAGACGTCCACGCCCCTGCGGCGGAGACCCGACCACATGGCTCGTTCATAGGTAAAGACGGCAACGCGGAGAGGCGGCGATTGGGCGTAAGGATCGTCAAAACTGGCCGCAGAGAGTGGCATGTCGACGCCTCCGAACTTCGCACGGCGGTTGACGGCGCATTTGGCGAGCCCCAACAGGAGGTTCGTCTTGCCGGAGCCATTCGGTCCGATGACGACATTCAACAGTTGTCGTTGGCCCAAGACGGATGGGAAACTCAGTCGCAGCTGCAGCACGAATTGCCCATCCCATAGCGGGACCTCGGCCTCGAGCCAATCGACATCGGCGAGGCCGGTACTGTCTTTTTCGGCAGCCGCCATGCTGCGGCGAAAATCGACCAGCGCGAATCGTTCTTCGTCTTCGCGAAAGAAGTCCGCCCACAGATCATGCGGCGACGTCCGAACTCGGCGAAGTATTCGGGAGTTCGGGCGGAGATCGTTCAGTACGACGAGTTCGTTGACCGACAGAAGTAGGCGCTTAGCCAACTCTGGCCCGAGCCTGCGGAAGACTTCTTCGTATAGGCGTCGATTGCCGATCGACAAGACGAACTGCCCGTGCCGTATCCGGAACTCCGTAAGGGGTAACCAATCCGTTTTGCTATCTCGGCGGTAAGGTGGTTGGTCCGAGAGCGGCGGCTCATCGGTTTCCGTCAGGAAGGCGATCTTGGCAATGAAGTCCCACTTGGTATGAGCCGCCAGCACGAACACCGTACAGCGGCCCACGGTGTTCCGCGTAGACGGAGAAAGCTCCTCCCACGATTCCAGCTTGATGGCCAGACCAACCGCCGATTCGAACTCGCGGGGCAGGGAGCTCGGCTCCCATGACCCCACCCACACGCCAGGGCGCGAGCCATCAATAGATAGTGTGTCCATTTAGATTGGTCAAGTTGCGGCGAAGCTGCAGGAGGCTTCGCAGGCTGCGGGCGGGCAGCCAACCTCTTCAGTCCAGTGCGCGGGCCTTTCATGTTGATCAAGTGGCTGCGCCATCGCGCGCTTTAGTTCGTCCTGTCTTGTTGCCATCCTTGTTCTCCACCCCCGCGGCAGCTTGAGCCAAGAATCGACCACAAAGAATGTAATGTCCACGTGTCTCTCTCAAACTACATCAGAACGCGCCGCTTCAGGGTGGCGGCAGCAGGTCGCTGTCGTCGTCCTTCTGGTCGGACGAGTCTCCTGCCGGCTCGTTGAGCTTCATCTCCGGTTGTGCGTCGGTAGCAGGCTCTGGCAAGTCTCGATAAGGATAGAACCCAGCCCGGCCGAGAGCTGGATTCTTGGTGAACACGATGGGCTTGACTGCATCCGTGAGCGAGGCAGGAACCTCTTCGTTCTCAAGCACGACGATTTGCCCGTACCCTGCCCAGTCGGACAACCAGCGGTAAAACCTTTCACGAACAGTGCTGGGCTCCACGTCCGGCGATGCAGTGCGCTTGGGGTCCGCGTACGGCTTCAGCGGTGAGTCCAAGACAACGACGCCGAGGTGCGGGTACTCATGTTCGACGGCATACTCCATCAGGGCGATGACCAGCGACGCCAGGTACAGAGACCGTAGCCCAGCGCCGTAGCTGAGGCGTGCGCGGTCATTGATGACGAGGTCGCATTCGCCAGCATCGAGCGAGATGTTTTTGATGTCGGTGAGGCCCCAGTCCTCCAAGAGAGCCTTTGCACGGTTCGCCACTGCACGGCCGTGCGTCCCTCCATCGCGCGTGACGTTCACGCGCTTGCGCACCTTGGATTTTCCGAGGCGAGCAACTTCTGCCTCCAAGCGCTCAATCTCGTCGAAGATGCCGAGCTGTGCAGCGAGGTCGCTGCGCCGTAGCGCCAGCGTCTTTGGATCCCCGGTGAACTCGATGCGCGCGCCGTTGACGACGACCGCTTCGCGGCTCTGGAGCGCGTTCAGGTTGCCGCCAAGTCTTTCGGCCTCTGCTCGGAACTCAGAAAACCGGCCGCGTTCGCGCTCGAGCGCCACAAGCAGGCCGCGGCGAAGAGACTGAATCTTCTCTGCTTCAGCCTTGATGGCTAGCTGGTAGTCCTTCGGTTTGGGCTGCGGGTGGCCGTGGTGCCCGTGCTGGTCAGCGGTGCTGGTGCCACACAGGGGGCAGGCCACCTCCGGTAAGGCTTCGAAGAACGCGGCACCTTCGTTGCTGGCTCCTAGCCGCGACAGGTCATTCGTGTACTTCTCGTCGAGCAGCTGGAACCTGCCAATCATTGAATGAGCGTGGTTTCGCCGGTTTGCCGCAATCGCATGCTCCTCGGCGGTATCAGCAAACTCCCTTCGAAGCTCCTTCAGCTTCGTTGCCCGCGCTTCGTACTGACTTGTCATGGCCGCAAGCGTCGCGTCAATGCGCTCGATTGCTTCGGCCACATCCTCGCGCTTCACATCGCGTGGAAGACCCGCCTTGACTCGTTCAAGTGCCGCTTCGGCAGACGTGAGCTGCCCCTTGATGCGCTCGACCTCTGCCTTGGTTTTGGTGACCTGGATGGCCGCATCGTCGTTCCCTGTTAGGAATAGATTGAACGATGAAATGCGCTTGGGCGTTGCGTATCCGACGCCACTGGTCGCAAAGTCTGCTGGGACCTCGGTTTGGGACCAAAGTGCCCAATGCCGGACGTCATCACCGGTGACAGGACCTCGTTCGCTCTGATTCCGAAGAAGCTGCTTCCCTGCGGCGCCGGAGAGCTCGACGATCAGCTCGCCGAGGTCTCGTTCCACGGCCTCGAACGCGAGGGGCTTTTCGTTCCCATCGGCCCGGGACCAGATTGCGGCCGAGCCGCCATTGATGCCTCGCCGGACTTCGTACTCGACGTCGCCAGCAAGGAGTCGAAGCCTGAGTTCCTGATAGCCCTGGGCCTGCGGGAAGGTGCTGTCAGGAGCATCCCCTCCAAGCAAGTACCAGAGGCATGCATGGATGTACGACTTACCCGTGTCGCTGGGGCCAACGACAACACGTCGCTTAGGATGGAAGTCGATTTCCACATCGGGCTTATCGGGCCCGTGGGAGGAAAGTTTGAGAAGAACGATGCCCATTGTGCTTAACCGTGGCGTACAACGGCTTCAATCTCAGCGCCCCAAAGGTGACCACTGGCGGCGAACTCATCGGTCAACTCGCCGGAGTCCGAGGAACCAAAGTGCTCGGCCGCCCAATGGCAGCGAAGGTCCAGATCACGCAAATACTGCGAAGTGAGAGACGTGGTCAACATCCTAGCGCTCTCGCCAGCGTAGTAGGTGATACCGTCTTCAGCCCACGCAGCAGTCACCAGTCCGCGAGTGCTCATCAGATGCAGACCTCGCTCGATGAGCTCCCGTCGACTCAGCAGTTCCGCTCCGCGGAATGGGATGGGCGTGTGGAGGCTCGAAGGACCATCGAGGTCCGCTGAATAGACAACGGCGTAGTCGAGCAGCACGAGCTTCTGCAGGTCGGCCCCTTGCGGCGAAAGTGCCTGCAGCAGATACACCATCCTCAAGCCGAGCTCGAGCGGCGAGTTGAAGACGGGAAGAGGCGTGCGTTTCACTTGACCCATTTCAGCTTCTTCTGATTGGCAAGATGGTGGCACGAACCTGGCAGGTCTCCCGGCCGGAGGCGAGGCGAGAGAACGCTGTCGTTGACCTTCAGTCCCTGCGCGCTGGCCAAGCCTGCTTCCAACCTATCCAGACCACTGGTGTGCCTCGGACTGTTGACGGATGAGCGAATGCCTGTGTGGATCATTTCGAGCAGGTTGAAGAACTCATGCTCACCGTATAGGTCACGGCTGAATGTCTTCAAACCCTCGGCGCAGTAAAAGGTCGTGCGCTGGTCAAGGAAGTGTTCGCGGAACTCTGGAGAGGCCATTAACGCGTCGACCGTGAGCGTCTTCCCGCTCAACTCCGAATACACCTGCAGCAGAGCCTGGATATAGTTGGCCTCATCTGCGGTTGGCGTTGACGGCGCAGGTGGGTCGTCCATTCGTTCAGCGACGATGCCAAAGAGCTTGTGGTGGTCTGACCGGTCTAGCGCGTGCCAATCCAGGATGTCGCGAAGTTCGCATTCGCGGATGTCCTTAAAGTCGAAGTTCGAAACGACTGCTTCAACTGTCGGCGCCAGGTCGCCCTTCAGCTTCTGCAGACCCGTCTCGCCCGCCTTCCAGTCAGCGAGGAGGCGCTGCTTGAAGACGTCTGGCTTTGCGAGAAGATCGAACAGGTCGCTACCCACACCGCGGGGGGCGCAGATGAGGTAGTGCCTGGGATGAACGTAGGTCTCCGCCGCCAGATGCCTGAAGAACTTTGCCAGCTCCGGAAATATGTTGCTCGGCGTCAGCGGGTTCTCATAGTGCTTCGCCTGGTACAAGTCCCACTTTCGGGGCTCTCGCTCCGGTACGAGCCGTGCCTCGACATCGCGGCCTTTATCGTTCGCTGCACCGAGGCGCTTCACAAGAGCGTAGGTCTTACCTTTTCCCAACGGGCGTAAACGAACCGCAGCCTCGATGAGCCGCTCCCAATGCGATGGTTCGAAATGCAGGACTTGCGCAGAGGCCGGCATGACGCCGCCCATTCCGACGAAGCGATTGGTCTTTTTTCGTGCAGCTCCCATGCGTCTCGCCACCGCAGCTGTTGCCGCTGCTGTTAGCGCCTTTCCTGCGCTGATGTGTGTGCTGTTGCTCGAGAAATTGTATCGGAACTGTAACTCATTGACGCCTTGTAATTGTCCGAGGCCGGGGAATGAGTGGCGTCGCCGTGAGGTCGCATGGCTTGGGGCGATCTCGAGCCCCGTCCATCACCAATACTTCGGGTTGGACTCCCAATTCACGCAGGGAGCAAGCGATTGCTCCGCGCCTAGTACGGCACGTAGCGAAATCGGGGGACCATCGAATGGGCATTCGCGTCGCCCCGCTGCACGGCAGTGCCGCCAAGAACAGCCTACTCTCGCAGCGTGAACACCACGGACAGGTAAGAGACCGGCTGGGTCTGGATGGCCTCGATCCCATGCAGTGCGGTCGCATCGAACAGCAGCGAGTCCCCTGCCCTCGCCTCCACAGTCCTGCCGCCATAGCGGTAGCGGAGTAAGGGGCTGGCCGCCCCATCTTGAACGCTCGGGCGCTGGCGGCAACGATCCTGTCCACGAAGGAATAGATGGACATGATGGCAAACGGTCAAGAGGTGCGTCGGCGCCGGTACAGTGAAGAGGGGCACCTCCTGATGTCGCTTGACATGCGCTGAATCGACGCTTGGGCCAGCGTCACCGTGCGGCGCATCAGTCGTGGTGGGGCATACAGCGGTCTTCGTAGCGCGACGCAGTTCAGCTATCGAGGCTCGCTGAGCGGCAGATGGTTTCTTGAGGGTTTCGATTTCGGCGCGCTTCTTTGCGGGTAGCGTGGGATCCTAAGCAGTCGCTGACAGACAACACCGCGTGCATTGTGTCGCGTACTTTCATCTTCAGTTCGCCGATGGCTTTGCTCCGCCGCAGAACTATTGCTGCTTGCTCCCAGCCTTTTCAGCTATCTTGAAACAACTTGTACGTTGCGCCACGTGGCAGTGCGCGAAGGGATCGGCCGTTCAAGGAAGTTGACTGCCATGGCCTTCGCATCGTTGGGCTGTAGGTGTTCAAACATGCAATCAAGAAGCGTGAGGGAGAGCGCAATGAGGGTGATGAAAAAATCTAAGTGGCCAATTGAATTTGCATCACTTCCGTGGAAGCCGGAGCGGGGAGTTCAAGTTCGTCGACAGAAAAGCCATTGGAATCGCGATATTAAGTGCCGCCTAACTCATGTCTTACATTGGATCTTCGCGTTACTTGTGCTGCTTACGGGCGCGCAAGCTCACAGTGTCATCCCGGCTCAGCAGGGGCAGGAGTTTCGGCTTGGTAATCGTGCGTGGATGCTGGACAAGATGGCTTCATGCACGGACTACATGCAACTCCTTGATTCAGAGTCGCATGAACACACGTACGAGCAGCCATATCTGCTGCCGTACTTTTCCCCTTTCTATGGTGAGGTCGGCGCCTGCGCTTGGAAGCGCAAGACGATCTATAACCCAGATGTCTTTTTGACGGACAACCCCCAGTCGCCTTTTCAATCGCGATCTGCATTGATTTGCCCTGCGAACAGTTCGCTATCTGGTCAGACCTGCGCATGCAATCGACACGCCCAAGAAGATGCAACCCACACTGCGTGCGTTCCGGCTATCCCTCAACCAATTATGTGCATGGCGGGCGCGTCGGAAGGCCATCCCATTTCACCATCCACAGCCGAGAAATATCGTTCCGAGACCGATTGGTCCGACTTCGGACCTGGGGCCTTGTCCTTCACGCGCACCTACAGTAGCAATTGGGCGAGTGATTCGGCCCGGACCGGTAATCCGCTTGGCCAAGTCTGGTCGCACAACTTCAGCACCATGCTGGTCGCAACACCCAGCACAATCCCAGTGGGTGTAGTCATCGCCACCGGCGAAGGCTATGTACGGACCTTTGGAAAGGTTGCTGGCGCCACCACCTGGAGCGCCGGCAACAGTGCCGACACCTTGAGCCAGCAGTCGTCTGGCGCTTGGACCTACCACCGCGCCGATGACGACACCACCTTGACCTTCGACGGCTCCGGCAAACTGCAGATCGAAGCGGATCGCAACGGCTGGGTCACTGTCTACACATACAACGGTGCTGGCCAACTGGCCTCCGTCACGAACGGTTTCGGGCGCACCCTTGCGCTGGCATACAACGGCGCAGGCCAACTGACCGCGGTGACAACGCCAGATGCGCGCGTTATCGCCTATGCATACGATGGCACCGGCCGCCTTGTCTCGGTCCTGTACCCCGATGGCAAGGGTCGTAATTTCGTCTACGAGAACGCTTCGTTTCCCCAAGCTCTAACGGGCATCTTCGATGAGTCCGGTAGTCGCTGGGGTACGTTCGCATACGACAGCACGGGCCGCGCGGTCAGCACTCAGCTCGCGGGCTCTGTTGACGATTATCAAGTCAGCTATCCGTCCTCAGGGTCTGCAACAGTGGTCGATCCGTTGGGCACGAGCCGGAACTACAGCTATGGCACTACGCTGGGCAAGCTCGCCGTCACGGGCGGCTCGCTGCCCTCAGGCGAAGGCAAGAGAGACGCCGCCAGTCGTGTGCAGGATGCCAACGGCCTGATCACCAGCGAGACTGATTTCAATGGCGCGGTCACGACGACGACATGGGATGTAGCCCGCCGCCTGCCGACCTCGGTCACGCGTGCCTCCGGCACCCCCGAAGCGCAGACCGTCTCGACCCAATGGCACGCTGCCTTCAGCCTGCCCGTGCTGGTGACCGAATCCGGCCGCACGACCGCCTACACCTACGACGCCGTGGGCAACACACTGACCAAGACCGTCACAGACACCACGAGCAATACCGCCCAGCTCTGGCAATGGACCTACAACGCCCAGCAACTGGTGGCGACTGCCACCGAACCCAACGGCGCGGTGACCAGCTACACCTACGACCCTCGTGGCAATGTCCTCACATCGACCAACGCCCTGGGCCACGTCACCAGCTACACCTACGACAACGCCAACCGCGTCGCGAGCTCGACGACCCCCAACGGCCTCGTCACCACCTACACCTACGACCCGCGCGACCGCCTGCTCACCCAGACCGTAGGCGGGCAGACCACCTCGTTCACCTACAGGCCCTACGGCACGGTCGAGACGGTGTCCTCGCCCACGGGCCTCGTCCTTACCTACACCTATGACCCCGCCCACCGCTTGACCGGCTGGAGCAACAACCGCGGCGATTCTGAGCTCTACACCCTGGACGGCATGGGCAACCGCACCGCCGAGCAGATCAAGGACAGCGCCGGCAACGTCGCCTGGAACGCCGCGCGCACCATCAACAACATCAACCGGCTCAGCGCCCAGACCGATGGCCCCAATCAGGCCAGCTCCTTCGGCTATGACGCCAACGGCGAACTGATCACCCAGACCAATGGCCTGAACCAGAGCACCCAGTACGACCTGGACGGCCTGCGCCGCGTCAAGGCCATGACCGATACAGCCAGCGCCACCGCCACCCTCAAGTACAACGCCCTCGATGCCGTCACCGAAGCCAAGGACTTCAAGGGCGTGGCCACCAGCTACGCGCGCGACGCCCAAGGGAACGCGACGGCCGAGAGCAGTGCCGATACGGGTGGGGCGAGCACCCAGTACGACAGCCTGGGCCTGCCCAGCCAGATCACCGATGCCCTGGGCCATGCCACCACCGTCACGCGCGATGCCCTCGGCCGTCCCACCAGCCTCGTCTTCGCCGACGGCAAGACCACCACCCTGCGCTACGACCTGAGCGCGAACAGCAGGGGCTATCTCTCGGAGATCCTCGACCGCAGTGGCACCACCGAGTACATCCGCGATGCATTCGGCCGCGTGACCCTCAAGAAGCAGACCCTCGCGAACG
This sequence comes from Variovorax paradoxus NBRC 15149, assembly GCF_001591365.1. GTDB lineage: Bacteria > Pseudomonadota > Gammaproteobacteria > Burkholderiales > Burkholderiaceae_C > Variovorax > Variovorax paradoxus. The sequence goes on along the minus strand of NZ_BCUT01000005.1, from coordinate 57,031 downwards.
GCAGCGTGCAGCAGGTCAGCTACAGCTACAACGCGAACGGCACCCTGGCGAGCATCGGCTACCCCAACGGCGGCGGGCTGCTCACCCACAGCTACGACGCCACTGGCCGCCTCACGGGCCTGAACTGGAACGGCACCCCGCTGGTCGCCGGCTTGGCCTGGAACCCGCTGGGCCAGCCCACCGCCTGGACCTGGGCCTTCGCGAGCCCAGCTCTCGCGGCCAGCCGCAGCTACGACACCGCGGGCCGCATGACCGCGACCGAGTTCAGCAGCTACGTCTACGACGCCGCCGGGCGCATCACCAGCCTGACGCAGACCCTCTACGGCCCGGGCGACACCGACCCCTCCCACAGCACCATCGGCGCCAGCAACATCACCTGGACCGTCGGCTACAACGCCGTGGGCCGCATCACCGGCTTCAGCGCCACCGGCAGCACCGCCGGCTTCGGCTACGACGCCAACGGCAACCGCTCCAGCAGCACCCGGGTACTCGGAACCCAAAGTACCAGCCGCACCTACACCGTGGGTGCCACCAGCAACCAGCTCACCGGCTTCACCCAGAGCATCAACGGCGCCAGCACCACCAGCGTCACCTACGGCTACAACGCCAACGGCGACCTCGTGAGCGACGGCCTCAGGAGCTACACCTACGACGCCGAGGGCCGCCTGGCCGCGGCTACCACCGGCGCCACCGACGTGAGCCCGACCACGCGCTACGCGCACAACGCGCTGGGCCAGCGAGTGTTCAAGACCGAGCCGCTGTACCCGCCCGGGCAGGGCGACGAAGCCGACCCGGGCTTCATGCAGAGCCTGATCGCGTTCTTCACCAAGCTGTGGTCACCAGCGACCACGCAAGCGGAGCAACTGGGCTATGCCTATGTCTACGACGAGCAGGGCAGCCTGATCGCGGAGGCGGGCAGCGGCGGAGCCAACAGCGCAGGGCAGGCCAGCTACATCTACCTGCCGACGGCGAACGGGCCGATGCCGATTGCGGCCGTGATCAACGACGCCACCTATGCGGTGCACAGCGATCACCTGAACACGCCGCGCAAGCTCAGCAATGCGGACGGGCAGCCCGTCTGGCAGTGGAGCTACAGCGCGTTCGGGGAGGACAAGCCGACGATCGCGAAGAACCGGTTCGCCAACCTCGACATCACGGCGAACCCGGGCACGACGAACCTCTCGGAGGTGAAGTTCAACCTACGCTATCCGGGGCAGTATGCGGATGAGGAGAGCAGGCTCTTCTACAACGGGTTCCGAACGTATGACCCAAGAACCGGGGGGTACACGCAGAACGACAAGATCGGACTGGCTGGAGGCCTCAACAGACGCGTCTACGCAGATGGAAATCCACTGATGTACTCCGATTCGCTTGGGTTGCAAGTCGATGACCCAGACCAACGGGGCGGCCCGATCATCCCGATTCCGACTCCTGCGGACGGACTAAGAGAGCTCGCCCGTCGCGCCAGCAAAGCTCTCAGCGATTCGGAGAAGACTTACGAGACCTACACTCGATGGAATCCACTCACGGGGCAGTGCTATTCTGGACGCACCTCCGGCACTGACACGCCGGCGAACAATGTGAAAAAGCGCGGCTATGGAGAGCCTGAACTGACGGCAGAAGGATTCGAGCCCCCTGTGTTGGACAAGTCCTCGCCGAGCAAGAGTGCGATTCGTGGGCGAGAACAGCAGCTTATCGAAATCAATGGCGGAGCTAAAAGCAGTGGCGGAGACTCTAGAAACTTGATCAACGGCATCAGCCCACTAAATCCGCGTGGCTGGTTTGAATACATTCCGGCTGCGAATGCTCAATGGGGAACACCGGTGCCGGCCGGTAGATGCACTTGTCAATGAAGGCGTATCCATGACTAAGCAGTCGCTTTCGAATGACGACTACCAATCGCTCAAAATATTTCTTGATCGCCACTTTGAGTGGTATGCGCCCAAATATCCGACGACGCCGCCCGGTTCCCCGTCACAGTTCTTGGATCGAATAGAAACGACCTCTCTCGCAAACGCCAAAAAGGGTCTGCAAATGGCAGTCAACGACATAGTTGAAGACACCACAGACTGGACGCCGGAACAAGTCGCTGCCGCTGATGCCAAGTTCACAGCCGCTGGCACCTTCACCTTGAGCGAGGTCAGGCGGCGCTACTCGAAGAAGTACCTGCAAATTCTGAAGCGAGGGGTAATCCACTCCGAGACTGAGTACTACTTGGTCAAGGGCATCAGCGACGGCGGGGGTCTCGAACCCGGTGCGACGGAGTCGACTCAGCTTCAAGCCATGCTCAACGACTTCGAGGCACGACTTGCTGCTTCTTTAAAGCAGAAGCCGACTGCCTCGGAATAGTCCGGGTCGAGATTGGTGTGCAGAGGTGGATAAGCGTTCGATGGGAAAGTGGTCAAGCTGGGTGAAAATTCACAAACTGCCCCATGACAGCTTCATCAGTTTCACAGGCTAACCCCGTCTCATTCAACTTCAATGTTGCTCACGTTGCGACGATCCAAGCAAACTTGCTGGAACTCGCGTCGCGGCTGGACTTCAGTGTTGGCCAAGAGGTGGACGACCTCGAAGAGCACGAAGTGGCGTACCTTCAGTTGAGCGATGGATTTCCCTTTTTTCTCAGCAAGTACAAGAGCCGACCTTCGAACGCGACGGAGGTGTTTTTTGCATCTCAGCTGAATAATTGGGAGGTCAGGCTTGAGGAGATCTGTTCCGCTCTTGGCATCAGTTCGTCGGATCTGCTCTGGAAGAACGTCGCGTATACAAAGACCCCTTGAACGAACGGCACCGCTGCAGTGATGTGTCGGTGATGTATTCCGGTCGTCCTCCCAGAGGCGGGAGTGAACGAAGTCGAAGATCAATCTTCTACGAAAGGTCGGTGCTCTGCCATGGGTCGAGGGGAAACGCGCTGAGGATCTTCGCGTCCATTTCGCTGCGCAGTTGGTCGGCAGCCTAATGCAATTTTCGAACTCTGTCCAACGCGTGACAGTCGGGGGAATGCCCATGCCAAAGAGGCAATCGATGAGGGCCACCGTCTCACTGCGTGCTTTGCGAGCGCGCTGATTCGCTTTGTTCCAGCGCATGTAAAGCTTTTTCCAGGTCTCGAATACTTGGGGGTCGACTTCCACAGCGATGCTCCGATGCTCCATCGCGAGCGAGATGTCTGATGCCCCAACTCTCTCGCGAAGTGCTGCTGGTTAACACTGTCAAAAGTGATGGGGGGGGCGCTGGGCCGCTGCAGTCATCAGTCGTAATAGTCCGCTCAAGGCCGTTGTTGACGGCTGGACCGTTTAGGGCGTGACGTCGGTGACGTGTTGAAGCAGAGCGAACGCCACGCGCCATGCACGCCCGTCGCAGTGAACGGTGGCCGTACGCTGGTTGAGCCGAACGATTTCTCCGACGTGGCGCTTCAGGCTTTGGTCGGTGAAGCTCACGCGCTGGCCGACGCGGAAGTCCTGTTTGTGATGGATCTCCGGCGGCGGCCTCAGCGGCGCTGCAGTCGCCGGTGAGGGTGACGCGCCTGCCTGCTATTCATCGGCAGGCAAAACGGCCGCATACAGCACGCTGAAGCGCTGTTTGCTTTGCTCATTGAGCAGCGTGACCTGTCGGTCTTTTCATCGCCGCGATGCGAGCCTCGCGCAGCTTGCCGGCCCCCCAGTCCCAGTACTTCACGAGTTGGCCCATGTGCAGCTGCCAGCGCGCCTGCACGACGCGCCTGGGGTCGGCCATGAGCTGCTCGATGACCCAGCTGAGCTGGTACAGCTCTGCGCTGGTGGCCATGGGGAGATCTTCGATCTGCTTGACACGCATGCTGGCGATTTTGCCAGCGGCGATGCGCTCAGGCCGCGAGCCTGTCGGTAGGCTGTGAGCTCGTCGGCGCCGCCTTGGCAAGCTCACTGGCGGCTTTGCCGAGCCAAGCCTCCCCCTCCTGCGGCGAAGGTTGGACGTTCTCCAGATCGACGAGCAAAGTGGACGCTGCGCCCATGCTCAAGCGGTGCCGCGGCAACGCGGATAGCTCGAACACCCCCAGAATTCCTGGCCTGCGTTGGCTCCCTTTCTCGCCGTGCGTCGCACCATGGGCTGTGCGCACCTGGGGCAGCTCGGGGCGGCTGTCTTTGCCGCTTGGGGTGCTGCGTTGGTGGCCTGCCCCGCCCTGTTGCCGTCGTCGGGCCTGGCCGAAGCGCTGCCTCGGGCCTGCTTCAACAACCGGTGCAGCTGCGGGCCGTCGAGCAGGCGAAGGTTGCGACCACTGGCGAACGCTTCAGCTTCCGGCGTAAACCGACCGGAGGTGACCACGAACCCACCGACGGCGCCCTTGGCCGTCATGACGCCATAGAGCTCGCGCACCACGGGCACGCCGACCTTGAAGGCCCGCCATTGCTTGCACTGCACCAGGTACTTCTCTCCGTTCTTGCGAAGGGTGAGATCGATGCCGTCGTCCGGACCCGCCTCGAAGTTCTCCGCGACCTGGTAGCCCTGCAAGCGGAATCCCTCGCCCACGAGCATCTCGAACTCCCGCCAGCTCATGTCGTCAAGGATGTCGGGAGCGTCTGAGCGGGTGACGTTGTCCATCAACGAACGCCTCGCGTGACGGCGCCAAGCAGAGATGGCTGCGCCGGCGAGGCAGAGGATCGGCACGATGTACTGCCCGCCAGTCGCCAGGCCGCGCCCCACGGCTCCGACCATCGCATTGCCCACCTCACCGGGGCCAAAGGCACTGGGAAGGGGCGCTATCGCGATGCGGTGGAGGAGCAGGTACCCGGCAACAGCCAGGAAGACTCCAACGTACCAAGGCAAGAGCGCGATCAGGTCGACCATGTCTTCGGCGGGGCTGGTTTTTTTGCGGCGGGCCATTGGCGAGTGCCTCCTTCTGGCGGATTTTGCCCAAAAGCAGCCGACTTTGATACAGTCCGTTACGCTCGTCACGACGGGATTTCGGCCGGCCAGGTGCGTGCGGCGCGGATCGACACACTGGCTCTTTTTTAGGCGCAACCCCGCCGGTCCGCGCCGAAGCCCAAACTGAGGCGCCGCGCCGATTGAATCGCACCATGGGGTGGAAGCCGACGCCGTGATGCTCACGACCGATACCGGTTATGACCATGATTGAATTGCTGAATCGTCGCAGTTGGCGATCTACTACTCCGTTCTTTGAATGACCTCCACCAAGGCGCCTGTCCCCAAGACGTCCATGAGCGAGCATTTGCTCATGGCTGCGTATTGGATCGTTGCCATCGTCATCCTCGCCGCACTCGTCGTCCTGTTGGTGTACTTCCATGCTTTTGGCGGGCAAAAAATGTCCGGCGATCCCGGCGATTGGGGAGCGTTTGGAGACTACGTCGGCGGGCTTATCAACCCCCTCGTCGGGATCGCCACAGTCACGTTGATCTTCCTGACGCTCATGCTGCAGAGGAAGGAACTGCAGGCCTCGCTTGAAGAAATACGCAGTGCCCATCGAAGTGCGGTGCTCCAGGGATTCGAGCAGTCGCTGTTCTCGTGGCTGGCCAACTATCACTCCCTTCTTTCGGCCACGAAAAGCAAACTCGGCGGCGAGGGACGTCAAGCCTTGACAACCATGTACGAGCAGCGCTTCTCGAGCGTGGTTGCGATGCAGAGGCATCAACGTGCCGAAGGCCTTGGGGCCCTCGATGAAGAGGAAGCGAAGATCTATCTTGGGGAAATACGCAGGGCGTCCGCAACCGGGGACGCCGAAGAAAAGGGCAACCTCTCCAACGTTTTCATGATCGCGCTCTGGGGCTACAAAGAAGTCATCCGTATGCATCGATCGGAGTTGGATGCCGTCTTTCGCACCCTGTACCGTCTGCTGCGGTGGATCGACACCTCTGAACTCGACGATGTTCAAAAGTGGCACTACGTCGCGCTTGTGCGCGCGCAACTTTCCTGGATCGAGTTGGTTTTTATTCTCTACAACTGCCTCACACCGGAAGGCGAGAAGTTTGCTGATCTGGTCAATGACTATGCGCTCTTCGACAATCTGGAGGGGGCACCCGATGAACTGATTGATGCCATCGCCCATGAGTTCACTGTGTCGCCCCCGTCTTCGTTCACGGCGAACCTGCCACCAGAACCATGGCCGTTCAACGAAGCTGCATTCTCATCCGAGGTCGCCAAAGCCAAACGCAAGCTGCCACCGTCGGCATAGCCAGCCCTCATAGCCGCACAAGGACTCTGCCCTTGGAATTCCAGCGTCGAACTCCCCTTGCCGTTTCGCGGCTCCGGAGCGTTGCCGTCGATCGACAGCTCGAAGACCGCCATCAATGTTCGGCATGCCGAACATGACGGAGGTAGACGGAACGATCCCGCCCTCGTAGCCGCACGAGCACTTTTCCCTCGAAGTTTCGACGTCGTCCTGCGACCGCCGCTCCAGGCTACCGAACCCGAAAATTCATTCCGCTCGCGGAGCAACTCCACGCGGCCGTTGCATAAGTTTCCTCACGGCGCCATCAAGCAAAAGACCTCCGCTGTTGCGACCGTTCGAGACTTTCTCGGTGTTCGGCATGCCGAACACCGAGAAATGGAGCCGGACAGAGAGGTGAATTCGGCACATAGCGAATTCGGGGAGACCATCGAACGGACATCCGCGTCGCCCCGCTGCGCGGCAGTGCCGCCAGGAACAGGCCTACTCTCGCAGCGTAAACACCACTGAAAGGTATGAGACCGGCTGGGTCTGAATGGCCTCGATCCCATGCAGTGCGGTCGCATCGAACAGCAGCGAGTCCCCTGCCCTCACCTCCGCAGTCCTGCCGCCATAGCGGTAGCGGACCTCCCCGGACAGGAAGTACAGGAACTTGAGACCCGGATGCTGGAAGGTCACATAGGGATCGGCCCCGGGCAGCAGCGTGACCAGGTAGGGCTCCACGAACAGGTTGCCCGACAGCAGATGGCCCAGCAGCTCGTAGCGGTAGTCCGCCACCGCGCCGATGCGATCGACCAGGACACCATGTCCTGCGCGCACATGGCAGAAGTCCGTTCGCCGCGCCTGATCACTGAAGAAGCGCGAGGTCGGCACATGCAGGCCCTGCGCGAGGCGCTCCAGGGTCTCCACCGAAGGCGAGACCAGCCCGCGCTCGATGCGCGAGAGCATCGAGGCAGAAATCCCCGAGGTCTTTGCCAGCGCGCCGCCAGACACATCGGCCGCCATGCGCAGCGCCCTCACCTGCGCGCCAATGCGCGCCGCGGACAAACTGCGCACGACGGGCACTGGCTGCCGCGGCCGAGCGCGTGTGACCGACGCCGGCAGTTTCGGCAAATGCGCAGTGGGAAATGGCGACGGCACCCGAATGTTTCGCATGACCACGGACCTCTTGTAGAGCCATCAGGTCTTTCGATTGTGACTCAAACACGGCTGACGTAAAAGCAGCTTTCTCGAAGACTTCCCCCGTGACCAGTCCTAGGAATTCTTCGAAGCAACCCAAAGCCTCGGCGAGGGAAGTGCTTGCTTTGAATTTGATCCGCCAGCGCGGAGCAAAGGGGTGGTCCCAGGAGGCTTTGGCGTTCGAAGCAGGACTGCATCGGACGTTCGTCGCCCACGTTGAGCGTCAGGCTCGCAACATTTCACTCGACAATCTCGAGCGTCTCGCTTTGGCACTGAATCTCAGGCCATATCAGCTTCTCGAGGAATAGCCGCCGCCGGATCAACGATCCGAAGCGTCTCGCGCCCTTCTGCGCCCCCCGTACAGACTTCTCTTGAGTGCGCCGGCCGCTCTATTTGGACTGGTGCCGCGCCTGCGAACAGCACCTGAGGTGCGCTATAGCGACTTTGACTGGAGCCGGAGCCTAGCTACCGCTGATTCGGAAGTCCTCGTCTCAAAAGCGAGACATACCGACGTGCATTGAAGCGGCAGGTTGTTGTTCAAGGCCACGCCAAGACCGGAGGCCATGTTGAGGCCGCCCGGCCCCATCTCGCCCAGCGCCACCGCGATCCGCCCCGGCGCGGCATGGGTTGCGGCCGCCATCATGGCCCCGCGCCCTCGTTGCCGCACCTCGACGAAGCGCAATTGCACCTGCTGCGCGACGGCGTGCAGCAGCGGCCCCAGCTTGCCGCCAACAATGCCGAAGACTTCGCGCACCTGCGCCGCGGGAAGCAAGCGCACCGCGCCTGCGCGCCGTTGATCTGCAGGGCCATGCGTCAGTCCTCCGCCGTGAAGTTGGCCGCCTTGGCGGTTAGCCGGCGTGTCGATGGAAGCGGCCCGCAGCGGCAAGGGCAGTCACCATGTCAGCGGCCGCTGCAGGTAGGCCATCAATACATCGATGGCTACCGGAAATCCCGGCTCACCGTCGCCCCCGCCAACCGCCCCAGCAGCGGCGTCAGATCTTCCAGCCGCGTCGCGACCAGGTTCTTCACCGCCCCCTCGCGCTGCCACCTGCCGTGAACGGCCATGAGCCGAGCGCCCAGCAGTTCCTCGCGCTGCACGTCCCTGAGGCTCTTCCAGACGATCACCTGCACCACGCCCGTCTCGTCTTCCAGCGTCACGAAGATCGTGCCCTTCGCGGTCTCCGGCTGCTGGCGCAACGTCACGATGCCGCAGTGGCTCACCTGCTCGCCGTTTTCGACCCCGTCGAGATCCCGCGCCGTCATGAGCCCGCGCCGCGCGAGGCGCTCGCGCAGCAACGCGAGCGGATGCCGGCGCAAGGTCAAACCCGTCGAGGCATAGTCGAACACGATCTCCTCGCCCTCGGGCGCCGCGTCGAGTTCCAGAAAATCCTCATCCACCGGCACCTCGCGCAGCAACCCAGGCGCTGCGCGCAGCCCCGACGCTTCCCAGACCTGCTGCCGCCGGTGACCCGACAGGCTCGCGAGCGCATCGGCCGCAGCCAGCAACTTCATCTCGTGCAGTTCCAGCCTCGCGCGCAGCGCCAGGTCCTCCGTGCTGTCGAACACCTGCTGCGCGCGGGCCTCGACGATGCGCCCGGCCGAGGCCGACGCGAGCCCGCCGATCATGCGCAGCCCGAGCCGCACGGCCGGTTCGTGCGCCAGGTCTTCCAGGGTGCAGTCCACGTCGCTGTACATCACGTCGACCGGCCGCACCTCGACGCCGTGCCGCCGCGCATCCTGCACCAGCTGCGACGGCGAATAGAACCCGAGCGGCTGCGCGTTCAGCATGGCCGCCAGGAACTCCGCCGGATGGTGGCACTTGATCCAGCAGCTCGCGTAGACCAGCAGCGCGAACGACGCGGCATGGCTTTCCGGGAAGCCGTACTCGCTGAACCCCTTGATCTGCTCGAAGATGGCCTTCGCGAAGCTCTCCTCGTAGCCGCGCGCGGTCATGCCGTCCACGATCTTCGCGTAGTAGTGCTCCAGCCCGCCCTTGCGCTTCCACGCCGCCATCGCCCGCCGCAAGCCGTCGGCCTCGCCCGGCGTGAAGCCCGCCGCCAGGATGGAGATCTGCATCACCTGCTCCTGGAACACCGGCACGCCCAGGGTCCGGCCCAGTGCTTCCTTCAGTGCCTCGCTCGGGTAGACCACCGGCTCCCGGCCCTGGCGCCGGTTCAGGTACGGGTGCACCATGCCGCCCTGGATCGGCCCCGGCCGCACGATCGCGACCTCGATCACCAGATCGTAGAAGCAGCGCGGCTTCAGCCGCGGCAGCATGCTCATCTGCGCACGGCTCTCGATCTGGAACACGCCGATGGTGTCGGCCTTGCAGATCATGTCGTAGGTGGTGCCGTCCTCGGCCGGGATGTCCTGCATGCCGAACACGCAGCCCTTGCGCAGGCCGATGAAGTCCAGCGCCTTGCGGATCGCGGTCAGCATGCCGAGCGCGAGACAGTCCACCTTTAGCAATCCGAGCGCATCGAGGTCGTCCTTGTCCCATTCGATCACCGTGCGGTCGGGCATCGAGGCGTTCTCGATCGGCACCATGCGGCACAGCGGCCCCTTCGTGAGCACGAAGCCGCCCGTGTGCTGGCTCAGGTGCCGCGGAAAGCCGATCAGCTGCTCGGTCAGGTGCAGCAGCTGCTGCACCTGCAGTGAATCCGCAGACAGGCCGAGCTCCTGCAGCCGCTCCGGCCGCACCGCCCCCCCGTCCCACCACTGGTGCCCCTTGGCGAGGGCGTCCACCGTCTCCAGCGACATCCCCAGCGCCTTGCCGACGTCCCGGATCGCGCTCTTCGGCCGGTAGCTGATCACGACCCCGGTGATCGCGGCGCGGTCGCGCCCGTACTTCGCATAGAGGTACTGCAGCACCTCCTCGCGCCGCTCGTGCTCGAAGTCGATGTCGATGTCCGGCGGCTCGTTGCGCTCCTTGGAGATGAAGCGCTCGAACAGGACGCTCATGCGGCCCGGGTCGACCTCGGTGACGCCCGTGCAGTAGCAGACCACGCTGTTCGCGGCGCTGCCGCGCCCCTGGCAGAGGATGTGGCGCGAGCGCGCGAACATCACGATGTCGGCGACCGTGAGGAAGTAGTGCTCGTACTTCAGCTCGGCGATGAGCGCGAGCTCGTGCGCGATCTGCGCCTGGACCTTGGCGGGGATGCCATCGGGCCAGCGGCGCCCGGCCCCCTCGTAGGTGAGGCGGCGCAGATAGCCGGCCGGCGTCTCGCCCGCGGGCACCACCTCGTCGGGGTACTGGTAGCGAAGCTCGTCGAGACTGAAGCTGCAGCGCGCCGCCACCGTGAGCGTTTCCGCCAGCAGTTCGGGCGCATAGGTCTGCGCGAGCCGCAGCCGGGTGCGCAGATGCCGCTCTGCGTTGGGCTGCAGTTCGAGGCCGCAGTCGGTCAGCGGCTTGCCCAGGCGTGTCGCGGTCATCACGTCCTGCAGCGGCTTGCGCGAGCGCACATGGAAATGCACATCGCCCGCGGCCACCAGCGGAATCTCGGTGGCCGCGCTGATCTCGCCGAGGCGGTGCAGCCACATCTCGTCGTCGAGCAGGCGCAGCTTCTCCACGGCGAACCAGCAGCGCCCGAGGAACTCGCGCAGCAGCCAGGTCCCGAGCCAGCCCAGCTGCGCCGGCGTGGCCATGCGCCTGGGCGAAGCCAGCACCACGCAACCGGCGAGTTCGGCGCCGCGGATCTGCGCGAGCGTCAGCTTGTAGGTCCCCTTCTCGGCGCTGCGCCGCAGCTTGGTGATGAACGCCGAGAGGTTGCCGTAGCCCTCCAGATCGCAGGCCAGCACGGTGAGCGTGAACGGCGCGGCCTCCGGGTCGAACTCTGCGTCGGGCTCGACGAGGAACTGGCTACCGATCAGCAGCTTCAGGCCATGGTCCTTCGCCGCCACATGCGCGCGCACGACACCGGCCAGGCTGCATTCGTCGGTGAGGGCCAGTGCCGTGTAGCCCAGCTGCTTCGCGCGCTCGACAAGCTCCTCCGGCTGGCTCGCGCCGCGCAGGAAGCTGAAATTGCTCACGCACCGCAGCTCGGCGTAATCGGGCAGGTCCACGGGAGGCCTCTCAGGCGAAGGTGCCGTGCAGGAACCACGCCGTCTCGTCCTGGGCCAGGCGCATCTGGAAGATCCACAGCACGCCGGCGTGCTCGCTCACGGCCACCCAGTAGTCGCGGCTCGCCTGGCGCGTGGTCTCCTGTCCGCCCTCACCTTCTTCACCTTCCTGCGTCGTGCGGTCCCACCATCCGCCCTCGACGCGATGGGGACCCGCGAGCAACTGCAGCACGCCCTGGTAGATCGGACGGTTGGCCTGGGTCGCGAGGCGCAAGGGCTTGGGCAGGATGAAGGTCGGCTGCGGCACGTCGACCGTGCGGCACCGCGCCCGTGGCGCCGGTTCGGGCGCCGGACGCCAGCGGCACATCCACTCCAGCCGGTGGTCTTCGAGGATGACCGGACGCAGCACGCGGTCGGGCCCGAACCGCGCTGCGATGCGCTCGAGCACCAGCGCCAGGCTCTCGCCCGACTGCCGGGCCTCGGGCAGCATCGAGAGGCTCTTCTCCTCCAGCGACTGCACTTCGGTCGCCAGCAGCTCCAGGTCGCCCACGGGCGCCAGCAGCTCGACCTTGCCCAGGTGCTCGGCCAGCAGCCGCATCAGGTGTTCGGTGTCGCGCGTGGCCTGCGCGGTACGCACGGTGAGCTCGCCGCCGTCACCGGCGGTCCTGGCGCGCATCGCGTCATGGCACCAGCGCAAGGTGAACGCGGTCACGCCGGATCGCCGGGCCATGAGCCAGCCGGCCATCTGCAGCATCAGGCGGCGGGCACCGAACATCATGGCGGGCGCGTGCTCGACCCGCGCCATCAGCTCGAGCCTGGCGCGGAAGGTCTCCGGCAGCTGCGCCCAGGGATAGGTCTCCGGGCGCAGCCCGTAGGCCTGGTCGAGGGTGGCGAGCAGCTGGGCATCGAAGCGGCGGCTCAGGCCGCCGCGCGGCAGGGCCCGCACCTGGCCCAAGGTCCGGCAGCCGAGACGGGCGAGCGTCGCCTGGTGGGCGGCGACCTGCGTCAGGGTTTCGATCGGCAGCGCGTCGAGGAGCTGAACAAGCGGCTTGGCGAAGCCGTTCGACAGGCCGGCCCGGGCCACCGCGAGCGCGGCCAGGCTGGTCGGCGCCCAGCTCAGCTGCCGCACGCCGAGGTCGGGGCATTCCTCGCGCACGCGCTCGACCAGCCGGCGCTTGCCGCCGAACAGGCGCACGCTCTGTTCGAGTTCCATGACAACCGCTGGGCACGGCAGAAGCGCTTCGAGGACCGCGACGCGGGGCGTGAATTGCAGGCACCACGTCGCGAGGGCATCGAGCGCCTCAGTGCGCGGCTGCGGGTCGGCCGGCAGGCTGTCGGGAAGAAGGGCTGCCCACAGCATGGGAAAGCTCCCGGGATTGGCGCGCCGCGATCAGGCGGCTCGGGTGGCGAAGGCGCGGCGTGAGGATGGCCTCCAGGCCACCGGGCACCGAGGAGAGCGTCAGTTCCCCCTCGTGCGGCGGCCCCTTGCGCTTGAGCAGGTGGATGCGCAGCTCCCAGTCGACGCCGAAGCGCGCCTGCAGACGCAGCGGGGCGGCCGACGACTCGTGCTCGGCCGCGGCCGGCCGACACAGGATGACGGGTCCGTCGCAGCCCTGGGCGCAGACCTGCAGCCGACGGATCTGCTCCTGGCGGGCCTGCGGCAGCCAGCTCACGAGCATGCCGGCGGCATTGGCCTTGATGAGCTGCTCGGTCGCCCACAGGCGCTCGACGGGCTTGTCGGCGGCGATCCAGACCAGGTGGCGCTCGTCGAGGCCGAGGTGGCGCAGCCCCGGCAGGTGCGGAGCCTTCGGCGGGCCGATGACGACGATCTGCCGGCCCTGCCCGACCAGCGTGCGCATGGCGGGCGCGAGCAGCCGCCATTCGAGCACCGAGGGCTGGACCTGCAGCACTTCGGTCAGGGACTGGCAGGGCCAGCCGCCGCCCGGCAGTTCGGCATCCAGGCGCTCGAACCCTGTGCTCACGGCCGAAGTGACCGGGGTGCCGAGCGCATCGCCGCGCCAGACGGCCGCTTCGACCGCGTGCGGCAGCACGACGGCCGGGCGCCGCGGCCGCTCCGACGGCGGTGAACTTTCGCGGGCCGATGGCGCTTCATCGCCATCGGCCCATGACAGGGGGATGGCCACAAGGACTCCAGATACTGTATGGATGAACAGTATCCATCCGGTGCAGGGAAGTGAGCAAGAAGGTTTACAAATTTGCTCTGGCCATGCCGCTTTGTGAAATCCGACAGGCCGCACGCCCAAGGAAAATCCCCGTCCGGCGAAGCCGGCACCGCCGCCACAATGGGACGCATGTGCTACTCAGCCCAGATCCGCGCGGACTACAAGCGGTTCTTCCGCCAGTTCGGCGGCGTCCTGTCGCTGCGCGCCTTCGCCAAGCTGTACTACGAGCGCCAGGGCAACCCCAGGATCAAGATCCCGAAGGCGGTCGACGCGGCGTTCATGAACCCGGAGTCCGACGAGGAGCGGGAGATCAAGGGCCTGATCGACGCCTTCAACGCCGAACAGGCCATGGCGCTCGAGCAGGACCTCTTCACGCAGCGCAAACGGCTCGCCGACGCCGAACGCAAGCTCCAGGTCAAGGCGACGAAGAAGGCCGCGGAGGATGTGCGGATCGCCACGGCGAAGATCGAGTGGGGTCTCGGCAAGCTGGCGGACCTGAACCGTGTCGAGCTCGAACCGCGAGACGCAAGGATCTTTCCGGGCGTGTACGTCCCCGTGATGATCTGGGAGGACGGGCAGCGGGTGGTCAAGCCCATGCGCTACCAGTGCCGGCCCGCCGGCAAGCCCGCAAAGTTCGATGCGCTCTATCCCGGCACCTACATCGCCCGGCGCGACAACCTGGAAGGGTTCTGGAAGGACGTCTTCGGTCTGTCGCACGGGCTCATGGTCGTGAATGCCTTCTATGAGCACGTCAAGCGGGATGGCGAGGATGTGGTGCTCGAGTTCAGGCCGCGGCCGCAGCAGGACATGCTGGTCGCATGCCTCTGGTCCGCATGGTCGGCGCCCGGCGAGCCCGACCTGCTCTCGTTCGCTGCCATTTCCGATGAACCTCCGGCAGAAATCGCGGCGGTGGGCCACGACCGTTGCATCATCCCCATCAAGCCGGAGAACGTCGATGCGTGGCTGAGGCCGGATCGCGCGAACCTTGGGGCTTCGTACACAGTCCTCGACGACCGCGAGCGGCCGTACTACGAGCACAGGCTGGCGGCATAGATGCAGGCCCACCCCCATTCCCGATAGCGACTTTAGACTGAGTGCAGTCGTCCGACCTGTGATCGGCGACTGGTGGCAATCTACTCAGAGCCGCCTTCCATTGCAGTGGAACAAGACGAGCTTTCGATTCCTAACGAAGCGAGGCGACAACATCCAAAAGATGTTTTGGAGCGACTGCCGACGCAGTCTCCTTCAGCGATGATGGACCTGTTGCCTTGCCGCTTCAGACATTTCGCGCTAAGCGCACCAAGGTCGGTGCTCTGCGGCTATAAACACTTAAACCAAAGGCAATCTATGGGGGAAATATGGAAGATTGCGAGCGCGTCGATGCTGCTTTACCTGTGCGGCAAGGCGACGTATTAAAGCGTGTACGTGGCGACGGCAACTCAAATCTGGTAGTTGTTGTCACTGCCGATTGCGATATCGCCAACGGAAAATACGGCGAAGCGGGCCTGGCGTGTGTCCAGTTGGACCTGCTCGCCAATCACGTGTTGGGCGAGCACGCGAGGGGGCTCGCACAGGCGGCGCTGAAGAAGCGCTTCGAAAAGGCCGCAGAGTGGGTCAACAAACGCTGGCGTGAGAAGAGTGCAGACAACGGAGACTTATCGGCGGAGCACGTTAAAGCGTGGATCCTGGCTTCCAAGCCCGAGGAGATAGAGGCTGAGCTGAACCTGCCCGTTGATGACCAAAAGAGCTTCATCAAGAGGGAATGCGTTGCACTGAAGGCAGCGAATAACTTCGTCGATTCCTCGACTGATCGCTATTCTGGAATCGATGCTCTGTGCGCACTCCAGGCGCAGATGCCGACGCGGAGCGCACAACTGAAAACCGTCTTTGGAACACTGAATTCCAAAGACCTGCCCCTGGACCTCTTCTATATCTCCAGCGTCCCGGACGTGCCAGGTTTGGGGTTTGTCGCGAAACTTCGCGCACTGACCTTCATCCCGTTCGAGCGCAGCTTCACCTCGCTGGACGCGGCAAAGGACGTCGACAACAGCTTTGTCCGCGTCGGCCGCCTGGCCCCGACGTTCCGCCACGCGCTGGCGCAGCAGTTCGGCATGCTCTTCGCGAGGATCGGGATGCCCAAGCAGTTCGAGGTAGACCGCGATGCCGCGTTCGGATGGATTGCTGAACAGATCAAGACTGAGATGGAAGCGCTGCAATGACCAACGCGATTGCTATCGACTCTTCGGCGCTGGATCGCCTTCAAGCCGGGTTCGACTTTGATGTCGACTGGTTTACTACCTGGTCAGAAGAATCGCTGCCCGAAGGCGTCAGCCGGGAGGAGATTGGGCAAACCATCTATTTGCTCGGCCCGAAGGCAGATGCCGATTCGCATCTTCTGGTCATCGAGATCAGGGAAAAGGGCCTGTTCGGCTACTTGGAGGCCAAGCAGAGACCCGAAGCCTTCATGCGCCTGGTTCGACTGGGCCGATCCGAGCAGACGGCCGGGCGGCATCCGCTGCCAATTTCCTGGGCGCCGTATCACGCGAAGAGTCTTGTCTCCTTCAGGTCCAACAGCGGTGCATCAGGCGAGCATGCGCGAATCGAAGTGGACCTGAACCCTCGCGGAACCCGCCACGTCTTCGCCTACAACATTAACCGAGAAAAGCGCGACCTATACACCGTCAAAGTCGACCACACGATATTTGACGCTGCGTTGGCCGGATTGGACGACGCGGTGATTGCGATGCTGTCGCGGCCTCCGGCTGCGGCACGCCACGACGACACCAAGGTCGAACTTGCTGAGCTGGCCAATCGCGTGACGCTCGGGCGCAGTCTGGATGCATGGCTGGATGGTCTGCTCACCCAGCCGCAGATGGATTTCGTCAACGTGCCGTTGACCAAGAGCTTGCGACTGGTGGGCGCGGCTGGCACGGGCAAGACGCTGTCGCTCGTGGTCAAGTTCGTGAGCGAGCTCAGAAAGCACGTGGATGACACCGAGGGCTATCGCTCGCTTTTCCTCACGCACAGCCAGGCGACGGTCGAGCTGATCACCCAAGCGATTGCGTCCATGGATCACGACGGTATCCTGTCCAGAGGCAAGTCGACGTTCGTGAAGATCTGCACCCTGCAGGAGCTCGCCAACGAGGCGATGAAGTACAACCTCGACGGTCTGGAGCCGTTGTCCTCCGACGGCCTTGAGGGGCGCGCCCTGCAACTGGAGGCAATCGAAGCAGAGATCGAGCGCGTCCAGCGCAGCGACTGGGTGACTGCCAAATCCCGTTGCAGCGAAGACTTTCGCAAGGGAATGTCGAGCACCCGCGGCACACCGGCGTATCAGACGTTCGCGAGGGAGATTGCAAACGAAATCGCATGCGTGCTCGAGGCTGACGGCGTAAGGCAGTCGGCGGAGCGGCGCGAGCGATACCTTAACGAGAAGCGCAAGTCCTGGATGATGTCCTTGCCTGACATTGAGGATCGACGCGTCATTCTCATGGTTTACGACCGGTTCCGCAGCCTCTTGAAGTCGATGGGTGTGCTCGGCACCGACCAGATGATCGCTGACTACCTGGGGTTCCTCGATAGCAACCGCTGGGACAACATCAGGCAACGCGAGGGCTTCGACGCCGTCTTCGTCGATGAGCTCCACCTGTTCAACCGGCAGGAGCGGATGACGCTGCATCACCTGATGCGCGACGACGCCAAGGCGCCGGTCGTGGTCATGGCCTACGACAGCAAGCAGAGTGTTCGCGACACTTTTAATGGCTTGCACGACGCGCCAGGCGGAGTGGCCGGGCTGTCCCGCGACATGCGGCTGGGCGAGACTGAGAGATTCGATCTCGCCGAGGGTTTCAGGTACACGCCGGAGATCGCGCGTGTTCTGGAGTGGATCGACCAGGGCTTCCCGGCTGCAGGCATCTCAGAAGAGCTCGGATTTGACTGGCGTCCGATTGGCCTGGGAAGCATGAAGCAGAGCGGCTCGCAGCCTATCCTGGTTCGGGCGAAGAGCACGCTCGACATCTGGAATTGCGTCTTCCCTCGCGCGCGCGAGCGAGCGAAGTCGCTGCAGAAGGGGCGGCGCGTGGCTGTGCTGTGCGCCAGCGAAGCGCTCTTCAAGAAATACTCGGAAGCCGGGCAGTACGCCGACTGGTTCCTGCCGATCTCGGACAGAGAGCAACTGTCCAGCCTTCGACACGCCGGCAAGCGCTTCGTCTTCAGCATGCCGGACTTCGTCGCGGGAATCCAGTTCGATACGGTCTACCTTATTGAGGTGAACGACGGAGAGGTCGAGGACGGCCCATATTCGACAGGCGCTCTCCGCAGGTTCGTCTCGACCGTCTACCTTGGGGCAAGCCGGGCTGAACAGGTCTTAGAGATCTATTCGTCCGACGAGCGTGGTGGTCCATCACGTGTCCTGCGGCATGCCCTCAATAACGGCGCGCTGGATGTGATCGAAATCAGTGATTTGCCGTGATAGACAGGGTTCCGACGACCAGGCTATGTGAGGCTCAACTCCATCCGGCTCCGCACATGGTCTATCGAAGGACAGTTTGTAACGCACCACACTTTGAATCGCGTCGAGGCGATTCAGGCCGACGCGGCGAAGCTGGCAGGTAGGGGTACAAAATTTCGCAGGCAATTAATTAGTGACCCCTCCTGGCCGGCCGGGAGCAGCCTATGAGAATCGGTCGGGTGACCGGCCGCAAGCGCTGCGAATGCGCCGTTTGGGGTAAGACCGCTCCAGACTGCAAACGGTAGGTGGCGACCCAGCCATCCGAAGACTGCTTGCAGAGGAACCGGTCATTCAACTTCTGCGTCGAGGGCTGGCCAGCGGCACGCACTTCAATTCCCTAGCCACGCTTCCACTCACCTGCAGACGCAGAGGTTCGTGCGCAGAAACTGTCGGGAACAGGCCCGTACCTACTGTTCTACAAGGACGGCTCCGCACTCAAAGCCGCTCCTCGCCGTTTGAAATCACATATAGAAGCTATATTTTGGCTGAACAACTCCGTCGACCGCGACGTATTTGAGAACCTTCCCGACTTGGCGAGCAACTCGCATAGTGATCGGCTCTCCCCCATCGAACTGTGTGTTGTTCCAATTAAGCTTAGTTAACGCCAAAATCTCCTCGGCAAGTTTGCGGGGGCTTTCGTCGCCTTGAGCAATCTTGAATCGAAGGGTGCGTGGAACATACATGCCCGGGAACGTGGAGTAGTAGGGAACGCTTCCTTTTGTGTACAGGACATGATTGCGGTCATCGAGACTCAGCAGCGTCCCTCGCAACGGCGGATAGCTGCCCTCCCGAAACAATCGCGTGAAACTCTTCTCCACCACCAGGAAGTCAGCAGTATCGAGGCGCTGATCCTCGACTGCTCGATTGAAGCCCGACAACTCTTCCGCGCTAAAGTTCGAGCTCTTGTGCAGCACTAGACGGGCAGGTGAGTGCTTATGCTCCCGCCGATACTCGGTGAGGGCATGGACGATCAGCGTAAAAGCATCCTCGCTGGAAAGGTGCGGAATCGGATCGTCCTTTTTCAAGGCTACCGGCTTTCCACGCACGATCACGCCTTCGCCCCGTTCGTCGTAGACCTGGGCCATGCTGGTCATGAGGTTGACCTTGTCCAGGGAGCGATAAAAGTTAATGCCGACGAAGCAAGTCTTCAGATCGTTCGGGTTGCGCACCATGCGCCAGGGCCGATAGTTGGCCTTGTAATACAGGGCGATATGCAGATTCCATGCGCGGGTGGCTTCATCTTGAAGCCTTCGCTTTCCATCCAGCTTGTCTGCCTTCGCCTTCGCGGTGGAGTCGTAGGTGGTCGGCAGAACGATCTGGATTGGCTGGCCGAACTTCATCGCTTCGGCCTTCAACATGTGATGAAGATCCAAGTCAGTTCCGTAGGCCAACTCCTCCTTCTCACCCTGAGGTACGTCCTTGGTCTTCGCCTCGCGGTCGTCTTCGTCCTCATCCAGTCCTACGAGTTCGGGAGGCAGCGCTACCAGCACGACAGCAGGCCTGATCTCTTCGGACAAGGCTTTTATTTCATTGGCTAATAGCTCCACGCCACGAATCAGCGCGCCGTAATGGGCGTGGTCCGACAGGGCCCGGAGGTCTCGCGGCGGAATGATTCGGCACGACGCATCGTCAATCTCAAAGGACGCTCGAAACGGCGAACTGTCTCCAAAGCCAGGGAAGTCTGGAAAAAGGTTTGGCTGGCGACTTTTCTTGGCCTCAACTCCAGTTGCACATCGCCCTAGCCAGCGACGCAGCCCGTCGATAGTCTGCTGAGTACCGACGATTCCGATTCGTATGCGCCGCACGTCGTCATCTACGGTATCGAGAGGGCCATACAACTTTAGGCCTTGCCTGATGTCCACGTGGCGGCCGTGCCGACCGAATTCGAGCTCTGGCTCTTCAAGGAAATCTAGCTTCATATCTCTAGAAGAGGCCGAGGGGGAGTTCATTGCCGGCAAGTGGAGCTTCTTCGTCCCCTGCAGTCCAAACGGCGTCGTCTAGGCCGCGCTCGGACTGGAACGTCAGCGGTTCCCCAAAACTGAGGTGAGGATACGGTTCGGCAAAAAGGTCCGTTGGTGGATTCAGGAATTCGGCCCACATGCCCAACTGGCCAAGTACCGCGTTGTTGCGTTCGAGGCGCTTTATGCCTGTGGTCCATTCGGCCGCGTACTTACTTGGCTTCATGGCGTCAGGCCCTGTGAAGTAATAGGTGGGACTGACCTCCAGATACCAGGAATCGCCATACCTGACGAATTGGGCGTTCATAGCCGAGTGCCTGTGGCCCATGACGTGCCCCTTCTTTTTGTTCACCAATACCTTCACGACCTCTCGTGACGTGAGCTTCTTCTGCGCTTGATAGCTGAGCACTGTCGGGGTGCCAGCCTCCTGCGCAGGGAAGAAATAGACACTAGAGCTCTTGTCGAACAAAACCCTTCCCGGCGAGGATCGAAGGAACTGGCGCAAGCAGCTATTCAGCAGCCACACAAATTCGCGCTGAACTACTGGGTCATCCGATGCAGACCACTGCTCGACAGGGAAGTCCTCAACTGTTCCTCGGTCACACAGGAATGAATATTGAGGTTCGGTCAGGTCGCGCACCGTCAATACCTGCTTGCTGCGGACCACGTTCTCAAATGTCAGCTCTCGGCCCTTCAGGGCCTGCCCCATCGCTTTGGGTTGATGGTGCGGCGTCTCAGCCAGAAACAGACGGGCCGGCAGAGATCTGACCGCAATCAAGTTGCTGATGAGGCGCTCTGGGCGTCGCAGTGCAATCCCTCGGGTGCCTTGAGCCTGTGTCCTTACAAGCTCCGCAAGCCCCACGGCCGCGCTGGCGTCGAGCCGGTTCTGGCTCTTGACGAAGTGGAATTTTCGCTCTTGGACCCGCCCGGAGGGATCGCGAACAGGAAGCCAAAAAACCTCGTCGGTGCGAGGCCTCGACACGACAAGGATCACGGGGACGTTGTGCTGCAGCCAGTAGTCCACGTCTCGCTGCTGCGCCAGGTATTCAAAGCCCTCGTCGGTCTCGCCTTCGAAGTTCGAGACAGCCTTACTCTGAACTTTGACCGACAAACCCGAAACCACGCCCGATGCTGCGTCTCTGATCTCAATCTCACCGTCAATGCCTGTGTCGTGCTGAGATGTCGGTCTCCAGACATATCCCATCCTGGAAACGGCGAGGCTGATGAGGGAAGTTCCTTGTTCACCGAGCAGTTGTTGGTCCGTCAGCTTCTTGTCCGACATCCTCTTTCCGTCTCCCTAGCTGGTTGCCGGTAGGCAGCTGCTCCCAAGTAGTTAGCGAGGCCAACGCGCTTCAAGAAGCAGCTATAGGCTCAATCCAATGCATAGACGAGCAGTAGCACCTATGCTGTATTTTCCTCAAATTATGCACTGCCATGCACCAACAGTAAGTCCAATAAACCACATGCCGCTGGCTGGCGACAATTGACAGCGGTTGGCATCGAGGCGTTCCCTGAGCAATTGCTTTCTCCGCTTTTCCTCTACCAGCGCCACACCGCTGTCGAAAGCCAGTGTCCGCGGTGCGAGTGAAGCCAGAGGGAGGTCTGTGCAGGAGTTCCATGAAACGATACTCGTCGTCTTGCGGCGCCCCCCGTCGATTGATTGGCCTCTTGGAGTAATGCCGAGGGGTGCAAAGAGTGCATCACCCTCCGAGATCGTGACGGAGTTTCTCCTACGAAGCATGGCGCAGTTGGCTCAGTTGACGCGCGACACCCCCAAGATCTAGCATCTTCGTCTCACCTGCCGCGGGCAGGTGTGGTCGCCTTTCAGAGGTGTTGAGGAGTCCGCATGGCAGCCCGTTCAATCGCGTCGCTCACGCTCAGCTTCGGCCTGGTTTCGATCCCGGTGCGCCTCTATTCCGCCACGGAGAGCTCCAGCGAGATCCGTTTCAACATGCTCACCAAGAGCGGCGAGCGTGTGAAGCAGCAGTACATCTCCGAGAAAACCCGCAAGGTGGTCGAGCGATCGGAAATGGTCAAGGGCTACGAGTTCGAGAAAGACCACTTCGTCCTCTTCACGCCTGAGGAATTGAAGGCCCTCGAGGAAGGCAGCAGCCACGTCATCGAGATCGTCGCCTTCGTTCCGATCAAGACCATCGACCCGGTGTTCTACGACAAGGCCTATCTGCTGGCCCCGGACAAGCGGGGCGGCAAGCCCTACGCATTGCTGGCCGAAGCAATGCGCAAGAGCGGCCGCTGCGCGCTGGCGAAGTGGGCATGGAAGGCCAAACAGCATGTGGTCCAGGTCCGCCCTGTCGAGGACGGCCTCATCCTGCAGCAGCTCCTGTACGCGGACGAGGTCCGCTCCCTGCAGGACCTGGACATCGAAAAGGTCACCGTCGCGCCGGCCGAGTTGCAGCTCGCGCTTCAACTCATCGACCAGATCTCCCAGGACACCTTCGATCCCACCCAGTTCGAGGACGAGGAGAAGCAACGGGTCCTTGCGGCCATCGACGAGAAGATCGCCGGCAAGCAGATCGTGGCCTCCGCCCATAGCGAGGATGCCGCCACCGGCCAGGTCATCGACCTGATGGACGCACTGAAGGCCAGCCTCGGCAGCAGGGCCGCTGCGTCCGCCGCTCGGTCGGGCAAGCCGACTGACAAGTCGACGCGAACCAACGTCACCCCGATGCTCGAGGCAAAGGAGCGCAAGTCGGCACGCCGGGCGCCGGCGAGGGCCCCGGCACCCGCACCTGCCCCGGCGCCGTCCCAAGCACGAGCGAAGAAGTGAACGCCAAGGCGGCGGAAGGCTACACCGTTCGGAAGGTCCAGCAGATGCTGGGCATCTCGAGGGCCATCATCGACCGGCTCGTGCGTGCAGGCTTCGTCTCGCCGACGCGCGGCCGCCGCAACGAGCATCGCTTCGCCTTCCAGGACGTCATGCTCTTGCGCACGGCATACGACCTCCAGCGAGCACACATTCCCCCTCGCAAGATCCTGCGGTCCCTGGAAAGTCTGAGGTCCTCCCTGCCCCGAGAGCTGCCTCTCACGGGGCTGCGAATTTCCGCCGTGGGCGAGGAGGTCGCCGTGCGAACCCGGGGCAGCACCTGGGAAGCGACCTCGGGGCAGATGCTGATGGATTTCGAAGTGACGTCGAACGACGGAGAGCTTGCGTTCATCGATCCGGTGAACGCCGCCAGCGCCGCCGACCCGTCGCCGGCGGATCTCGTGAACCTCGGTGCGTCGCTGGAAGAGACAGACCCGGTGGGCTCCGAGGCGGCATACAGGTCGGCCCTCGAGGGAGCACCGGATTTCGTGGACGCCATCCTGAACCTGGGCGCACTGCTGTGCGAGAACGGGCGTTGCGCCGAGGCGATTCAGCTGTACGAAGAAGCGCTTCCGGCCGTCTCAGCTTCGGCGCCCGTGCACTTCAACCACGCCATCGCGCTGGAAGATGCGGGCCAACTCACGGCCGCGGCGCAGGCCTACGCCCGCGCGCTCGAACTCGACCCGGGGTTGGCGGATGCCCACTACAACCTTGGGCGGCTGCACGAGCAGCTCGGGAATCCCCAGGCCGCCCTGCGGCATTTCAGCGCCTACAGGCGCCTGACGCGCGAGCCGTCGGCGCAAATGGATGACGAAGATGCCTAGCCGCCGCGGCTACCTGCCCTTGAGATGCTTTTCGACCGCTTCGGCACTGGTGCCGACGGCTTTCACCGCAGCCTTCAACTGTTCCGGTGTGACCTTGAGCTTTTTCGACCAATCCCGCAGCTCGTAGTCCTCGTTCACGTTGATCCGCGTGCGGTCCTGGCCGCCCGGTTTGCTCTTGTCGTCTGCCATATGGGTCTCCTGCTCATGGGCTGTTCGCCGACCACCAGGTCGACGGCGAGCCGCAAAGGTCCCTCGGCCGCCGCAAGCGCAACGCCGGACGGGGCCGAGTCCGGTTGGAAGGCAAGTCCCACAGCCGGATGCGCCGACGGCCGTCTCCAAGATCATCGGCACGTGCCCACAGTCCAGCAATGGCCGCCCGCGACACCACCGCCGATCCCCTCTCCCGGTACTGGGCCAAGCGGGACTTCGCGATCACCTCGGAGCCGCGCGGTCGGCGCGCCAAGCCCGGCAAAGCCCTGTCCTTCGTGATCCAGAAGCACGATGCGTCACGCCTGCACTACGATTTCCGGCTGGAACTCGACGGCGTCCTCGTCTCCTGGGCCGTGCCGAAGGGGCCGAGTTACGACCCTGCCGACAAGCGGATGGCGATTCACGTGGAGGACCACCCGCTGTCCTACGGCTCGTTCGAGGGGACCATTCCTCCGAAGCAGTACGGTGCGGGCACGGTCATCGTCTGGGACCACGGGACCTGGGAGCCCGTCGGCGATCCGCACGAGGGCCTGTCCAAAGGAAAACTGGTCTTCCGACTGCATGGCCAGAAGATGGAAGGGCTCTGGGAACTTGTGAAGATCGCCAAGGGCGGCGAGAAGCAGGAGCCCTGGCTGCTGTTCAAGAAGCGCGACGGGTTCGCTCGCACGAAGGCGGACTACGACGTCGTGTCCGCGCTGCCCGACAGCGTCATCGCGAAACCCTTGCGTACCGCGGCGCCGCCGGCGTCTGCACCACGCACCAAGCTCAAGACCGGCGCTCCCACGCCGACCTCGAAGAAAAGTGCCAAGGCGCAGGCTGCCGTTCCCGGCGCGAAGAAGGCGCCCATGCCGGCCACGATGTCGCCCCAGCTCGCGACACTCGCGTCCGGCGTGCCGGCTGTCGGCGAGTGGGTCTACGAGATCAAGTTCGACGGCTATCGCGTCATGGCCCGGATCCAGGCAGGCAAGGCCTCGCTCATCACCCGCGGCGGCCATGACTGGTCCGCCAAGATGCCGCGGCTGGTTCAGGAACTGGGGCAACTGGGCCTCAAGTCCGCCTGGCTCGACGGCGAGATCGTGGTGCTGAACGACGAGGGCCTGCCGAGTTTCAACGCCCTGCAAAAAGCCTTTGACCGCGGCGCGGGCAGCGACGCGATCGTGCTGTTCCTGTTTGACGTTCCGTACTTCGAAGGCTACGACCTGCGAGAGGTGGCGCTCGGCGCGCGGCGCCAGCTGCTGAAGGCGCTGCTGGACGAACGGGCGACGGAACACGTCCGGTACAGCGCCGATTTCGAATCCGACCCGTCCTCCATCCTCAGTTCGGCCTGCCAGATGAACCTCGAGGGCGTGATCGCCAAGCGCCTGGACGCGCCTTATGTGTCCAGGCGCTCGGAGACCTGGCTCAAGCTCAAGTGCAAGCAGCGCCAGGAGTTCGTGGTGTGCGGCTACACCGACCGGACCGACGGATCGCCGCAGATCGGCAGCCTCCTGCTTGGCGTGCATGGTCCGAACGGCGAGCTGGTTTCCGTCGGCAGCGTGGGCACGGGCTGGGATGCCACGGAGGCGCAGGGCCTCAAGCGCAAGCTCGCCAAGCTCGAAGTGCCCAAGCCGCCGTTCTCTGCCGGCGCCAGCAAGCCGGGCCGGTGGTCGAAACGGGTGGCCGGCAGCGAACGGTGGGTGAAGCCGGTCACCGTCGCCGAGGTCGAGTTCGCCGAGTGGACCCCCGAGGGGCAGATCCGGCATGCGTCGTACGTTTCCCTCCGTACCGACAAGCCCGCCAGCGCCATCGTGCGCGAGACGGCGAAGCAGATGGGCCCCGGACCGTCGAAGCCGGCCCGCAAGGCGGCGACGGGCAGCGTCAAGGTCAGCAACGCCGAGCGTGTCATCGACCCGAGCACGGGCCTCACGAAGCTCGACCTGGTGCGCTACTACGAATCGGTGGCCGAATGGATGCTGCCGCATCTCCAAGGCCGCCCCTGTTCGCTGGTCCGGGGACCCACGGGTATCCAAGGAGAGCTGTTCGTCCAGAAGCACGACGACAAGCTGAGCATCCCCGGCGTCAAGGCGCTCGACGAGAAGCTGTGGCCCGGGCACGCGGGGCTGCTCGAGGTGGGCACGGCGCAGGCGCTGGCGAATGCGGCGCAGATGAACGTCATCGAGTTCCACACGTGGAACTCGCTCGCCAGGAACATCGACCAGCCGGACCGGATGATCTTTGATTTGGACCCGGGCGAAGGCACGACCTGGCAGCATGTGCAGGAGGCCGCCACGCTCGTTCGCACGCTCCTCTCAGAGCTGGGCCTCGAGTGCTGGTTGAAGACAAGCGGCGGCAAAGGGCTCCACGTCGTCGTGCCCTTGGCGCCCAGACTCGGCTACGACACGGTCAGGGCGTTCTCGCAAGCGATCGTGCAGCATCTCGCGAAGGCCATACCGTCGCGGTTTGTCGCGAAGAGCGGCCCGTCCAATCGGGTCGGCAAGCTCTTCGTCGACTACTTGCGCAATGGGCACGGCGCGACGACAGCGGCCGCGTTCTCGGCGCGCGCCCGGCCCGGCCTTGGCGTTTCGGTTCCTGTGAGCTGGGAGGATCTCGCCACCCTGAAAAGCGGTGCGCAATGGACGATCGCCACCGCGCGCGAGCACCTGTCATTCCAGGCCAGTGACCCATGGGAGGGGTACTGGAAAGCCAAGCAGACGCTCACCAAGCCGATGAAGGTGCTTGGCTTCACAAAGAAGGTATGAACGCGCTGTGCCAACGCCCCGAACGTGGAACCACGAAACACACGAGGTCGTGATCGGCCCGAACTCGCGAAGATGCGCCGCGAGACGAAAGCACATGCAGCATCTCGCCAGGCGGTTCGCCGAGGGTCCGGCAGCATGCCGAGGCGGGCACCTTCGGCCTCATCGTGATTCCCTCAACCATCTCGCCACCGCTGGATCGAGAAGCCGAGTACAAGACAACTTGTTCGATGACGCTCGCAGCAGCCCCACCGCGTAGGATTGATGAAATCAGCCCGCAGCCCGCGGGCTTTCTTTCGCCTCGATTACGGGTTCGAGCGGAAGGTTGGCCTGCCGCGCGGCATCAGGCAACGGCAATTCCGAAATCTCGACCGCCTTCATGCCGACCGACTTCGCTGTGCTGCGCAGCCCGCCATCATTGGAGACGATCAAGTCGGCGTTGTGAACGCGCGCGATCGCGATGATCTGACGGTCGACCTTGATCTTTTGCCAGGGTTCAAGACGGCCGCCCTTCTTGTCTCCGGCGCCGATGGCACTCTTGTCCAGCAGCGAGCACTCAAATGCAGCGCGGCGATCAAATGCCCCGATCACGATGGACTTTTTCTTCTCGATCGCCGCCAGCCAATCTGCAGTTGCTTCGTCCGTCTTCACGAGATATTCAGCTAGGCTGGGCGTTGGAATGATCAACTTTCCGTTGGCCTTCGATACGGCTTCAAAGAGATGCGCAAGCCGAGATCGATCGTCGTCCACCTCGTCGCTTGAAGACCACGCAACGAGGCCGTTACTATCCAATACGACGATCAATCGAGCCCCCTGATCTTCTTCCACAGAGCATTGGCATCTGCAAAAT
Source organism: Variovorax paradoxus NBRC 15149 (assembly GCF_001591365.1). Lineage (GTDB taxonomy): Bacteria > Pseudomonadota > Gammaproteobacteria > Burkholderiales > Burkholderiaceae_C > Variovorax > Variovorax paradoxus. The sequence continues at coordinate 29,542 of NZ_BCUT01000005.1, read as the reverse complement.
CTTTCCAGCCATTGCCGGGGATGTCGGTAAGGCTCTGCATCGCTGTCGACGCATCGGCCTGCTCCAGTTCGTCAAAGGAGTCTCCGTAGACATTCAGGGGCTCCCACCGGCCGGCGGCGCTCCGACGCCACGTCCCATGCACGTGCACCCGAATCTCGGGCTTACGAAACTTTGAAGCCAGTTTGTCGGCGAGTTCGGCACTGCGAACGACGACGGTCACGACCACGCCGTCATGACGACGCAAGCGAACATGGGCCGTCTCATCCGCGCCAGCAATTCCAACGACCACTCCGTCAATGTCGCCGACATCGGAGATGATTTGGTCGCGCTCTGGCTGCGTGGGTTTTGTTCCGAGGAAGGTCAACAGGACCTCATTGGCCCGATCGACGAGCTGCCCCCGCCCACCATCCTCGGCCATCATCAGGTCGAGCTTCGCATAGGCCGAGTGGGCGACCGATCCAACGACGCAGGCGTGACGCAGCCGAACGTCAGTAATCTGTTTGCGGCCAGCGTCCACACGCGCGCGAAACAAAGCGCTGCCCTTGAACACGCCCGATGAAACTGGTCGTGCCTCATCCCCAATGAGCGCCGCGAGTTGTTGCATGTACTCGCCCACGCGCGCCAGCGGCAGGGTCTCCAGAGAGACTCCTTTCACCTGAAGCTCAAGGTCCCATTCGCGCGCACTCATAAGCGGAGTCTAGCCGTTCCAATAGCTTCGTCTATGCGGCCCGTGACACCTCAGCATCGCGCGCTGCACAGTCGCGCTGCACCGGTTCCAACCACCGCGCCGCCGCCTCGCTCGGCGTCATGGAGCGGAAGCGCGGATCGCTCCACAAGTCAGCCGCCACATCTTCGAGCTGCTCAGGGTCGACCGTCCGCCACCGCCTCTGTAACAGGTGCGCGCAGGCGGCAATCCAGATGTCTGCAGGCGGCTCTTCCATATGACAATTGTATTCATGTGCTGTATATTTGTACAGTGTCGCGCCGCACCAAGTTCGGCGTGGGAGCCTCTACACTGATACGAACCCCTTGTAAGGAAATCATGAGCGCATGGCCTGAGTTCCTAGCGAACAAACCTGTGAACACGCGCGCCGAACTTGGCGCCTACGAATATCTCTGGCAACAACCCAGCTCGAACACGAAGCGCCTAGCTCAACTGTTCGAATCTCATCCCGGAAGCCTGCCATCGGACCTTGTTGATGAGGATGTCGCACAGCGCGTGGCTGGCGAAGTCGTCAAGCAGTTCGCCAAGCGAGGTATTAAACGATTTGGCGTTCGCATCAATGGCATGCACGACTACCCTGGCCGTCTCCGTGATGCAACTGAGCCTGTCGAGTTTCTATATTTCCTCGGCTCATGGGAACTCGCAGAAGCGCCTCGCCGGGTAGCTGTTGTCGGTACCCGGAAGGTGACAGCCGAGGGTGCGGCGCGGACGCGAAAGCTTGTCCGCGCGTTGGTAGAGCATGACTTCACCATCGTGTCCGGTTTGGCGCAGGGTGTTGACACCATTGCTCACCAAACAGCCATAGAACATGGCGGTCGCACCATCGCCGTCATCGGCACCCCTATCTCTGAGGTCTATCCAAAGGAGAACGCTGAGCTTCAGCGGCGCATTGCCGAGGAGTTTCTTGTCGTCAGTCAAGTGCCGGTCCTTCGGTACAAGGCTCAGGGTCCGAACGGAAACAGGCTGTTCTTCCCGGAACGCAACAAGACAATGTCCGCGTTGACGGAGGCAACCATCATCGTTGAGGCTAGCGAGACCTCTGGCACCTTGATTCAAGCTAAAGCCGCACTGGACCAAGGGCGCAAGCTGTTCATTCTCGAAAGCAACTTCAACAACTCCGCGATTACGTGGCCCGCCAGATTTGAGAAGCTTGGCGCCATCCGCGTGCGAGAGTTTGAAGACATAGCACGCCACCTCGCATGACAATGCCTCCACGCTTGGCGGTGGTCGGCGACCTTGAGCGCCCAGATCACTTTCACCTCCCGAAGGATGCCACCTGTTATTTCTGGGGCGAGTACACGCCGTACGAGCACACCAACGGGAAGAAATGGAATTTCTCTCCCACGAACCAGCTCGTCAGCAACTTCAAGAAAAAAATGGACCGCCGAGGTCAAGCTGACTGGAGGTACAAGCGGGCAGCGATCAATGAGATTGCAGTGGGCTTCTCTAAGTTCTGGAAGTGGGGCAATCTCCATGAACAATATCGCGTGGCGCTCTTCCCGATTCCCCCCTCAAAGGCGCGCAGCGATCCGATGTTCGACCCGCGCATGCTCGAAATGCTGACGGCGGTCGCGGGTCGTGCGCAGGTCAATCTCGATATTCGTGATTGCTTGACTTTCAGTGGCGCATATGCCGCGAGCCATGAGACTGATGACCGCCCGACCCCTGACGAACTGTATAACGAGTTGAGCTTTGACAACGCCGCGGGAAGGCCCGGTGATCCACCGGGGCTCATATTTCTCTTCGACGACATGCTGACCACAGGTGCTCACTACGTCGCTACGGCACGAAAGCTTGCCCAGGTATTCCCGGGCGTTCAAATCGTTGGCAACTTCATCGCACGTCGGATCGTGCCGAACCCGTTCGCAGAGTTCGACGACATCGATCTATAGGCACGGTGTGCGATCGTGGCCCGCAACTGCCGAACTGGTTGAATGCGCGATCGGCCGTCCAGGGCGAAGCGACGGCACATTCGCCGGAGCCTCATGTCAGCCCGCAGCCTCACAGTCGCTGCAATGCGTCCGTCAATCGCCTGAATGCCTCTGAGCGTCGAGTTGCTCAGGTGTCATGGCCTTCGTCTGCGCCCAACCGGTGAGATATTTTCTCAGTATCTGCGTCGCTTCGCTAAAGCACTCGCAAATCTCGATCCAGCTAAATTCCGGGAATCGAAGATCGGTGTCGGAAAGCAGGAACGACATCGTCGCAGCGTCCGAATTTTCGGCAAGGCTCGCCACTGAATCGATGATGTGAGAGCCAGAAAAGTGAATGTAGCCAGAGAGGTTGCCATACACGTTTTGGAGCCACGGATAGTTGCCCGAACGAAGTTCAACAAGGCGCTTGTCGGTCAGCCGCTGTCCGAGCCGATCCTTCATCTGATCGATTCGATCCCCGCGAAGCACCGCCATCGCAAAATCGTGTGGCTTCTGAACCTCCCATGCCGCGGAGAAGCGAAGGCCAGTGTCGATATGGGTGCGCAGCAACGTTCTTGCACAGATCATGTTCCAAGATTCGACCATCTGTCGAAACGCGCGCGCGGTGTTCAAATTTCGCTTGATCGCGCCGAGTGCCAGAAAGTCCAACGGAAACATCGGGGCACTCTTGCCATCGCCGCCAGATGAAAGCACCTGCTGACCCACTTTGACCATCAGGTCCGAGTCGCTCTCGATACCGGCAATCAAATCGAGCACGCTCGCCGCGTGCTGAGGCAATTGAGCTTCCATTTAACCTGCTTTCTTCATGCTGCTCGGGGTCAGCGCGGCGGCCAGTATCTCGCACCATCATTTGCAGCACCTCTCGCATGCACAATGTCGAGCACGGCGCAGGACGCGAGCCTAAAAGCCGCGAAAAAGTTCGCCCAGCGGCGTCTTGAGCGCAGCGCCAATGTCAGGATGGCATCTAGCGATGGATTGGCCCCGCCCGTCTCAATGCGCGACATGTAGGTCCGCGCGAAGCCGCACTTCTCCGCGAACTCTTCCTGGGAAAGCCCCGTCTCACGACGGAGGTCGCGAACACTGGGGCCGAATCTGATCCGAAGAGCTTTCACTGCGCGTGAGATTCGGGGGGCACATTGGCTGATTCTTGCGGCGCCGCTGCCCGATGTCACTCGGTGATTGGCCTCAGCCATTCGACTGCTGCACCCTCGGGAAGCATTTCTCGCAGCCGCTCGTCGCGCCACAGATCGCGCGCGACATCCTCCAGTTCAAGCGGGTCGACGGTATGCCACTGCTGCTGCAATCGATGCGCGCAGGCGGCAATCCAAAGGGTTGCGGGCACGTTTTCCATGGCCTTATTGTGCCCATATACTGTATATTTATCCAGTACAAACGTACTAAAGATCCGTGATGCCCGAGCCCTCCATTGAAGAAGAACTCGCCGAAATGGCGCGCCGGGCCGGCGAGCTCGCTGCGGGCGAGCCGTTGCGTCCGACGTTGCTGCTGTTCGCCGACATGGTGTCAGGCAGGTGCGCGCAGATCGGCGACCGCCGAAACCGCAAGCGAGCGATTGAGACCATCATGAGAGTGAAGATGAGACCCCGATACCGCGGCGGCACCCGGCTCAGCACACGGGAATTTGTCGATCAACCGTGGCTGTGCGGCGTGCTGACGCTCCAGATCATCGAAGGGCGGAAGCAGCTTGGATTGTGGGAGGCACGGCCAGGCGACCTGGCACCGCCCCTGGGCATCCTCTGGCGCCCCGAGGTGGTCGCCTGTGCATTCGACACTATCAGCTTCGCCGGCACCGAACAGATCGGCGGACGGTGGTGCTACCAGGTCTGGTATTGCGAGACTCGCAGTCGACCCTCCGCCCTCTCCCTCGAGCTGCTGCAGGCAGCCTCGACAATGAACCATGAGCCAAACTGAATTTTTCTCCGAACCCGCCACCATCCTGCGCATGCCGTCGTGGCTGGGCAGCCACGTGCACGAAGACCGCGAGCTGCCGCTGGCGCCCGGCGACTACAAGGTGACACCCGGCGACCGCTGGACCGTCACGTCGCTGAAGACCAATGAAGTCGTCTACAGTGGCATCGGCCCCGTGGAGATCCTGCGCGAGCGCGCCGCTGCCTGAGTCGACAACGATGGCGAATCTTTACCTCTCGATGACCGATGCGCGCATCAGGCACTGGAAGGCGAACGGCAACGCCTCCCCTCGAAAGTTTATTTTCACGCCGGCCGAGCACAAGGAATACCTGGAGAGCCGCGCTTGGGCATAGGCGGCCACAACGTCGACGGCAGCCTCCACATGGACGTGCCGGTCGAGATTTCCGAGGGCACGCCCGGCGCGATGGTGGCCGTCGACGGCACCGAGGTCTCGCTGCAGTGAGGGTGCTCCGCCCTCTTCTTCTGGCCGGCCTGCTGTCGCTGCCGGCACTGGCCCAGGCCGCCGAGCCGCGCACATGCCTGGTGGTCGGCGTCAGCGACGGCGACACCATCACCGCGCGCTGCGGCGCCGCGGGCAACTACGAGCAGATCAAGGTGCGCTTCAACGGCATCGACGCGCCCGAGAAGCGCCAGCCCTTCGGCCAGCGCGCGAAGGAGGCGCTGTCCGACCTGGTCTACATGAAGGAAGCCGCGCTCGACTGCCCGAAGTCCGACCGCTACGGCCGCAGCGTCTGCAAGGTGATGGTGGCGCCCGCCTCGGCGCCGCGTGGGCCCAAGACGCTCGATGCGGGCCTGGCCATGGTCACGCTCGGCATGGCCTGGTGGTATCGAACCTACGCCCGCGAGCAGACGCCGCAGGAGCGCGGGCAATTCGAGTTCGCGGAGGTCGAGGCGAAGGCCAAGCGCGCCGGCCTGTGGCGTGATGCCGAGCCCATGGCGCCGTGGGACTGGCGCAAGGCGCAACGCGAACACGCGCAATGAGCTAAATGCAGGCGGCGCGACGTGAAAGCCGCCTCGACGCAGCCGAGAATCGCCATCGTTGCGCCAAGCGGACGCCATTCATCGACGGCCGCTGCGCGCCCATTTGCGGTTGGAGTCGAGCGCCAGACGTCGTCCCTCCAGGCCCAGGCACTGCTTCAACCAACTCCTTGCGTGTTGCCATGCTGTTTCGCCTCGTCACGTAGTGCTCCCGTCGGACCATCCGACTGGTAGCAAGTTACGTGAGGCAACAGGTCGGCTCGGATAACAAATCCGACGAGTCAATGCGCCGGCCAAGATGAGTGTCGCCGTCCATTGCCTCGCTCCAGCGCTCGCCCACGATGATCGGCGTCGTGGTGACGTGCTTGGTCAGGCCGTTGCAGACGGTGGGCAGACCGCAGCATGGCTGTGCCGCCCAGAACAGCCTACTCTCGCAGCGTGAACACCACTGACAGGTAAGAGACCGGCTGGGTCTGAATGGCCTCGATCCCATGCAGTGCGGTCGCATCGAACAGCAGCGAGTCCCCTGCCCCCACCCCAACTGACTTGCCGCCATAGCGATAGGTGACCTCACCGGACAGGAAGTACAGGAACTTGAGACCTGGATGCTGGAAGGTCACGTAGGGATCGGCGCCCGGCAGCAGCGTGACCAGGTAGGGCTCGACGAACAGGTTGCCCGACAGGAGGTGGCCCAGCAGCTCGTAGCGGTAATCCGAAACGGCGCCGACTCGATCGACCAAGACACCATGTCCTGCACGCACATGGCAAAAGTCAGTGCGCCGCGCCTGATCACTGAAGAAGCGCGACGCCGGCACACCCAAACCATTCGCGAGACGCTCCAGCGTCTCCACCGAAGGCGAGACCAACCCGCGCTCGATGCGCGAGAGCATCGAGGCAGAAATCCCCGAGGCCTTGGCCAGTTCGCCGCCAGACACATCGGCCGCCATGCGCAGTGCCCTCACCTGAGCGCCGATGCGCGCTGCGGACAGGCTGCGCACGACAGGTGCCGGCTGCCGCGGCCGGACACGCGTCACCGATGTTGGCAAGCGCAACGGGTGAGCCGTTGGCAGAGGCGAAGTGATCTGTCGACGCGTCATTTGGATCCCATGGCAGAGGAGTCCCGAGAAAGGCCGAACCAGCATTTCTCCCTGTCATCCATGATAACGAAAAAAGGTCGAAATGGCCTTTCTCGAATTGCCTTCGAGCATCGGGTAGTGACACCGTCTATTCACCATCGCCGATACGAGGTGCTAAGAAAGCATCTGCGCTCCCTTCGGCGCTCTGCTGGCTTGACGCAGACAGAACTTGGAGTGCGGCTCAAAGTAGACCAGTCCCATGTATCCAAAGTCGAGCGAGGCGAACGGTATATGGACGTGCTGTTCTACCTGGACTGGTGTCGCGCTTGTAAACAGCATCCCGAGACCGCGATTACGGTGCTGGTCAAGGCTGGAGCCTAGCTGCGGCCGCCTTGAAGGCGGCACATCCGCAGAGCCTCCTCACATTCCTAATGGCGGCGAGTCGTCCGAGCGTACGTGTTCTTGTCGTGCCAACTTGAAATAGGAGCCACAAGTTCACGGGTTGGCCAGGCGCTGCAAATAGCCCAAATCGATAGCCTCGTAAATCGAGGCCTTGACCCAGGCACGCCCCTGCGCTGCATGGGCGTTCGCGTAGCCCCAAGCCGCAACGCGATGGGCGACCTCCCCGTCAGTCACCACGCCCGCGACTGCGCCAATCTCGCTGAGTTGTGGTGAGCGCACGGTTAACCGCTCGAGCCATCGCACCAAATGCCCCTTGCCGGCCAAAGAATCCGACTTGCTCCTATTGCACTGCGGATGTGCCAACACGAAGTTGTGTGCAAGGTCGCGCGGGTAGAGCGCGAACGGAACGAAGTGATCGACGTGGCCCTCGTGCAGCCCCTGACCGCAATAAAAGCACCGTGGACCATCCAACTTCCGCAGGCCGGCACCAATGATGGCTAGTGACTGTCGAGAGATACCAAAAAGAAAATCCTCCAGGTCCCCTGCATCCCCCAAAATTCCGTGATTTCGTCGATTGGCCTTGACGTGACCCACCCAGTGATTGCGGGCCAACTGTTGCACCAGAGGATGAAAGCGACGCAAGCAGTAAGCAACATTCGGCTTGAGCACCACGATGCCCCGACCCGGCCTCTCATAAATGAACGGGTCGGTGATGCCGCCGAAGTTCTGCAGGTAGGTCAGCGGCTGCGCCGACACAACGGCGGCAACCTTGGCCAGCAAGAGCCCATAGGCGACCTCACGCCGCGCCTGCTGAAGCGTCGTCGAACTCGATGTCGAACGAAACTCCTCAATGGCCGTGAGAACGGCTGCTTGCACTCCTAGATTCTGAACCAGCACTCCCGGCGTCGCGCGGGCCTGGCCCGTCCCAAAAGGCAGCGCATGCCGCCAATACAGCTGCACGAATCGCTCGGCGATCTGCCGGGTCGCCAATGACAGTTCGGCCCCGTCGTCAGCCCCCAACTCGACGGCAAGGTCCGAGAGCGCGATCAGCAGCGCAAACTTGTAGGTTGCCGTGAAATCGCCCTCGGCAAAAAGACGCTGCAGCTTCGTCAAGAACTCCAGTTGCTGGTCCGCAGATGGGGGTGCCCGAGCGATCAATCGCGCGAACTCCAGTAGTCTGCCTTGTCCGGAATCACCCACCGCACACCACCCCGCGGGTCAGACTGATCGTCCAGGTAGCGCGGAATGAGATGGATGTGAAGGTGCGGCACTGTCTGCCCCGCAGCGGCGCCATCATTGATTCCAATGTTGAATCCATCTGGGTGAAATTCGGTAGCTGCAGCGGCCTGGGCCTGATCCAGGAGTTCCAACAGTGCGGCGCGCTCCTGCGGGCTGGTTTCGAAGAAGGACCCGATGTGACGCTTGGGAATCACCAAACTATGCCCGGGCGAAACGGGAAAGCCGTCACGAATCCAGAGCGCATGGGCGTTCTGCCCCAAGACACGCTCAGCAGGCAAGCCGCAAAAGGGACAAGGCTTTTCAGTCATTGAAGATCACCCAACCAAACGCCGGAACGACGCTTGATAGTCAATGGGTTCCAGATGAACCTGGTCCGCCAGGCTGCCCTTGAGGATGTAGAGCTTCGGCTCTTCGCGGAACTGAAACACACGATAGAGATGAAACGCCTCTTCGGCTTCTGCGGCGAAGTCCAACTCATTGCGGCTGATGATGAAGGAGGAGGCGTGGCCACCGTTGGTGGTCTTGACCTCGATGAAGCGATGCTCGCCGGGCCGCTCATGCGAAAGGATGTCGTAGCCGATCCCGTCACCGAGACGGTCTGAAACCCAGTCCAACTGCTGGAACAGTTCCGGATGCCCCGCGTCTGCGAGCCGCCGCTGTTCGAACCCGATGACCCACTGTTCGCCGGCACGGCCAAGATTTCGATTCGCTTCGTCGCGCTGAGCCCAGTTCGTTTTGCGCGGGAACCTCACTTTGGGCCCTCGCCCGGCCACCTCCACCACGGTCTCAAGGTTCGGAGGTCCCACCAAGGAGGCGTGAAAAACCTGCTGGCCCGGCGTCTTGATCTCCTCCATCGCATCGACAACCTGGGACACCAGACCCGGTTGATCCACGACGAATTGCTGGACCGCCTGCCGCAACAGGAGTTGCGCGTTGCTACGAGGCTTATAGCCGCGGACAAAGGGCAGGTCGAGGTCGTGCAAGACGGCGCTGATGTTCTGGTACTTCAGCTCAACCGAACCTTTGCTACGCCCGCGCAAATGCTGGCGAAGCTGCGCATTGAACTCCGTCTTGGTGTAGCGCTGCTGCGCCGCTTCCAGACGGAGCATCTCGAAATAAGAAGTGACCGTGGCCTGCACCTCGTCCGAGGTCCAGTCCTCGCCGATGCGCACGACCTCGAAGCCGAGGCGCTGCAGCTTGGGAACGACCGTGGCCTCACCGCCGGAAAAGTCCGCAGGTTTAAGCGGGCCCTCGTCGGGAAATTGATGGCCGAAAGCGGCTCCCACGATGGCTTTGGAATCGCACAACTGTCCGGTCTTCCCATCGCGAACCAGAAAATCGCGCGACTTTCCAAACCCGTATCGCGTCAGAAACGCCGTCCGACCGACGCGGGAAAACTCGTCCAGTGCAGCTTGAATGGCAGCGGGACTTTGGAGGCGCAAAAGTTCAACAGCCATCAGCGTTTGGGAAGAGCCGCCTCAGCGGGATAAATACCGACCGACCAAGATGGTCACGTGGCAGACATCCTGCCAGCCTGGAAGCAACACTTTATGTTACAACGTCTTACTCTCACCTGCTGCTGATCGCTGGCCTTCATTGGAAACGCCTGTCCTCGACTCCTTGCATGCACGTGCTCGGCGCATCGCTGCCGAGGGTCGAATTGTTTCCGTCGACGTGGAGGCCCATCCGGAAAAGGGCAACCAGATCTTTGCTGTCGGCGCAGTCCGATCTGACAGCGCAGATACCTACCGCAGCACCTGTTCTCCTGGCAAAGCAGCCGCGGTGGCGGTAGCCCTCAACAGTTTTTCCCGGGACGGCCAGGTTCTTCTGGGCCACAACATCAGGCGCCACGACATCCCTCTGATGCGCGCCCAGTTGCCGCATCTGGAGTGCCTGCACTGGCCGGTGCTGGACACGCTGGAGCTGTCCGCCCTCGCCTTCCCGAGCAACCCCTATCACCGGCTGGTGAAGGGGTACAAGCTGCTCTCGGACGAACGCAACAACCCGACCAAGGACGCCCGGATCGCGCTCAACGTGTTCAAAGAGGCCGTCGAAGCGCTGCTGGAGACGAACGAGCAGGAGCCTTGGTGGCTGGCGTTGCTGCACTTTCTGCTTCGCAACGACGAGAGCATGGCGACGCTATTAGCACAAGTGCGTGAGGAGACCGCTCCCGCTGGCGAGGCGGTCGGGCCGATCGTTGCCAGCCGTTTTGCGGGTCGCTGCTGCGCCACCCGTTTGCAAACGCTGGTCGCCGACGTCGCGACTTCCTTCGATGGCCACGATCCTTGGTCGATCGCGTTCGCCCTGGGCTGGATCCGTGTCTCGGGAGGAAACTCGATCCTTCCTCACTGGGTCTTCCACGAACTGCCCGCCGTCAGGCAATTGATCGCCGAGCTGCGGGAGATCGACTGCGGTCAGCCTGAATGCCCATATTGCCGCCAGAACCACAACCCTGAAGTGCTGCTGTCCTCTCTGTTCGGCAAGCCCAGCTTCCGGGCGCACCCGACAACCGCCGATGGCTCATCGCTGCAACGCGCGATCGTCAGTGCCGGACTGGCACGCGAGAGCCTGTTGGCCGTCCTGCCCACCGGCGGCGGCAAATCCATCTGCTACCAGCTCCCCGCTCTTGTCCATTACCGCCGCTCAGGGCGGCTGACCGTCGTCATCTCTCCGCTGCAGTCGCTCATGCGAGACCAGGTGGACAACCTGATGAAAGCCGACATCCAGTGCGCTGCAACCGTCAACGGGATGCTCACCCCACTGGAACGACGAGATGTGCTGGACCGCATCCGCCGGGGCGACATCGGCATCGTGCTCGTCTCACCCGAGCAATTCAGAAGCAAAACTTTCGTCGAAGCCATCCGCATGCGGGAAATCGCGGCCTGGGTTTTCGACGAAGCCCACTGTCTCTCCAAGTGGGGACACGACTTCCGCACGGACTATCTGTACGTCTCGCGCTTCATCCGGGAGCAGTTTCCCGGTCAGGCGCCGATCGCCTGTTTCACCGCCACCGCCAAGCCGGACGTCATCGACGACCTGTGCGACCACTTCCGGGAAGCCCTTCAGATCAAACTGAAGACCTTCCTCGGCGGCCACGAGCGCACCAACCTGTCCTATGCCGTGGTGCCGACCTCGGGCGGCGAGAAGCCGCAGCGCATCGTGGAACTGCTGCGCGACGGCCTGCGACGAGACGATGCCGCCGTGGTCTTCTGCGCCACGCGCAAGAGCGCCGAGACCATCGCACAGATTGTCGCCCAACAGGGCATTGCATGCGGCTGCTACCACGGCGGGCTCGCCGCCGATCTGCGCAAGGAAACTCAGCGCCGTTTCCTCGACGGCGAGTTGCAGGTGATCGCCGCCACGAACGCGTTCGGCATGGGTGTGGACAAGCCCAACGTTCGGCTGGTGATCCATGCCGACATTCCCGGCTCCCTGGAGAACTACCTCCAGGAAGCTGGAAGAGCCGGGCGCGATGGGGACGAAGCCAAATGCGTCCTGCTGTTCGACCCCAAGGACGTGGAAACCCAGTTCCGCCTGTCCTCCACCTCCCAGCTGTCGCAGCGGGATTTCATCGGGCTGCTGCGTGCCTTGCGCTTCCAGGCCAAGAAGCTGGGAAAAGACGAGATCGTCATCTCGGCGAAAGAGCTGCTCGCGCAAAGCGTCGGGACCGGCATCGAGATCGACGCCCCTGACGCTTCCACCAAGGTCACCACGGCGCTGTCGTGGCTTGAGCGCTATGGTTTCCTGAAGCGCAACGAGAACGCCACCAAGGTCTTCCCTGCCAGTCTTCGGGTGGCCTCGCTGCAGGAAGCCAAGGAGCGCATCGACAAGGCGGATCTTTCCGCCAGCGTTCAGCAGAAATTCCTCGCTGTCGCCACAGCCCTGTTCCGCTCCGACACGCCCGAGGGACTGAGCACCGACGAGCTCATGCTCGACGCGGGCATCCGACCGGAGGAATGCTTTCGCATCGTTCACCAGTTGGCCAAGCTGGGCATCCTGGTGAATGACCTCGGACTGACGGTGCGCCTGATGCGTGGCGTGAGGGGCGCGTCTGCATCCCGCCTGGAGTATTTGAGCGCCATGGAGAAGGCGCTCATCGAGCTCATGGCCGAAAACGCCCCGGACGCGGATCAAGACGAAGCGCAACAACACCTGAACCTGCGAGCGGTCTGCACGGAGTTGCGCGATCGCCTAAAGCTCGACGACGAAAAGGGGCAACTCGACCCCACTCAGGTCCGGGCATGCTTGCGGTCCATGGCCGACGGTTTCGGCTCCGGCAACGACAAGCGCAGCATGATCCAGCTGCAGTCGCTGGGCGAGGACACCCTGCGCGTCACCTTGCGTCGGCCTTGGCCCCAGATTCGCAGGATCTGCGAACTGCGCCGTGCCGTCGCCCAAGTCACGCTCACGCGGCTGCTTGCAGAGGTGCCCGACGGCGTCAAAGGCGCATGCCTGGTGGAGTGCAAGGCCCAGGCACTGATCGACGCACTTAGCGACGATTTGGTTCTGAGGACCCAGCTGCGCGAGCCCGACGTGGCGCTGGAGAATGCGCTGCTCTACCTCCACCAGACGCGTGTGCTCGAACTGGACAAAGGCAGGTCCGTCTTCCGCTCTGCGATGACCATCCAGATGGACGAGGACACCGCCAGGCGGTTCAATCAAGCATCGTTTGCGCCGCTGGAAGAGTTCTACAAGGAACGGACGCTGCAGACGCACGTCATGCACGAGTACGCGAAGCTGGGCGCGGAAGATCCCGCGAAAGCGCTTGCGCTGGTCAAGGCCTACTTCACCCTGCCTCACAAGCAGTTCATCAAGGAATTCTTCCGCGGGCGCACGGACCTCCTGGAGCGCAAGACCACCGACGAGTCGTACCAGCGCATTGTCGATGACCTGCAGCACCCCGTGCAGCAAGCCCTGGTCACGCAGCCGCGGACAGGCAATCATCTCGTCTTGGCGGGTCCAGGGTCCGGCAAGACGCGGGTGATCGTCCACCGCATCGCCTACTTGCTGCGCGTACTGCGCGTGAATCCGGGACGCATCATCGCGCTGGCCTACAACCGAGGTGCGGCCATCCAGCTGCGCCGCCGACTGATGGCGATCGCCGGAGACGATGCGCGCGGCGTGCTGGTCATGACCTACCACGCGATGGCGCTGCGCTTGACCGGAACCAGCCTCGCCGGGGCGGAGCGCACCTCCAGCAGTGTCGACTTCAGGAAGATGCTCCAGGACGCCATCGATTTGCTCGAAGGCAAGAGCTCGGCCCTGATCGATGCGGACGAAGTCCGCGATCGCCTGCTGCAGGGCTACGAATACATCTTCGTTGACGAGTACCAGGACATCGACGAACAGCAGTACGCGCTGGTCAGCGCCCTCGCCGGCCGCCGGCGATCAGACGCCGACACCAAGCTGAGCATCATGGCCGTGGGAGACGATGACCAGAACATCTACTCCTTCAAGGGCGCGAACATCGAGTTCATCCGGCGCTTCCGGGCCGACTATGAAGGGGAACTCACCTACCTGGTCGAGAACTTCCGTTCCACCCAGAACATCATCTCGGCCGCGAACCATGTGATCCAGCGCGGTGCCAATCGCATGAAGGTCGATCACCCGATCCGGATTGACGCTCGGCGCAAGGACGATCCACCAGGCGGACGCTGGGCCGCGATCGACCAGGAAAGCCGCGGCGCGGTACGGTTGATCACCAGTCCGGCAGACCCGAACCTTCAGGTCCAACTGGTCCACGCGGAGATCGAGCGCCTCCGGCGCCTCGATCCGACGGTCAAGCTCTCGGAGATCGCGGTGCTTTGCCGCACACACGCCCCGCTGGAAAAGATGAGGGTCATTTGCGATGTCGAAGGCCTGCCCTGCGAGATCACCGGCCCGGAGGCGTCCAAAGGACAGATCGCGCTGATGCGGACGCGCGAAGGCTGGGCATTGGCCCAGGCACTGAGGCGGCGACAGCTGCGCATGGTGCGACTCGGCGCGCTGCGCAGATCCCTGAGCCATCTGCAGCGCGCCCAGCCCCGAAACGCCGCGTTGCTGGATCTCCTCGATATCGTCGATGACGTCGCCGCCACGCTGCAGGCAGGCGTCGTTCCAGCCACCGAGGCGCTCGACCTGTTCTATGAAGCCGCGGGCGAAATGCGACGGGATGGCCGCGAGAGCGCCATCAAGCTGATGACTGCACACGGCGCCAAGGGCCTGGAGTTCGACCACGTGATCGTGATGGACTGCGCCGACTGGCGTTGGGATGAAGAAGATGAGCGGCGGCTCCTCTATGTGGCGATGACGCGCGCTCGTCAATCGTTGACCCTGATGCGCGCAGAGGGTGGACGCAATCCCTATCTCGTAGACCTTGGGACCGTGAACGGCGTCCATGACCAGCTGCCACGAGCCCGCCCACAGCATCGAGCGGATCTGGAACGCCGCTACGTCATGCTCGGCCCGACCAGCATGGACATTGGATTTGCTGGAAGGAAGGCGCCAGCCCAACTCATTCACCGGGCAATCGGCGCCCTAAAGACCGGCGATTCCGTCGAAGTGAGAGGCCGATTCATCCTTTCAACCTCCGGTCAGATCGTTGGTCGACTGGCCGCAAGCGTCGATGACGCCGCCCTTCAGCGAGGGACCGCATATGTCGTAGCCATAATGGTGCGGACACGATCCCAAACACCCGAAGAATACTGGCCATCCTTGCAGGTAGATCACTGGGAAACACCGCTTGCAGAGGTCGTGCTCGGCGCTGGCGACGACTCGCCCAGATAGAACAGTTGTCCACGCAGGCGCGCGTAATGTCTACGCGCCGCTCTCGGCGCATGTCCTGGAATCCGTCTGCTTGCGCTGCGCGCCGACTGTCGCAAAGGCTTATGGCCCCGCAGGGCCGATAGAGTCGGCAACAATCTTTCATGAAAGGAACAGGACGTGGAAAATCCTTTGATTGACGTAGAGGGTGCGGCACGGGCACTGAGGCAATTTGCCGAAGACCGGGACTGGCAACAGTTCCACTCGCCCAAGAACTTGGTCATGGCCCTCGCGGGTGAAGTCGGTGAGCTCACCGAGATCTTTCAATGGATGACGGAGGCTGACTCGCACAACGCCGCCTCGATGCCAAAAACTGCCGGCGCGGTGCGCGACGAACTCGCTGATGTCGCCCTGTACCTGATCCGACTCGCTGATGTGCTGGGGGTCGACCTCAACGCAGCTGTCGCTGCCAAACTCACCTCCAATGCGGCCAAATACCCCATTGAGGTCTCGCGCGGCGTCAACACCAAGTACGACCAACTGCCAAAGTCATGATCGTCTACCAGGCCGACAAGAGGGAGTTTCTGATCGACTATGACGACCGCGACATCGAAGACGTCATTCACGCCAAATACCAAGCAGCGACCCGCCGCAAAGTCGCGAAGGCGGAAATTCGGTCGTGGCGTGAGTCGCTGGGCTACATCGCGCGCGTGCTGCGTGACCCAACCATCGCCGACGACGTGGGTGTGGCCGTGGAATTCATCCTGCCGCAGACGGCCAAGCGTATCGATGTGATCCTTGCGGGGCACGCCGACGATGGTTCACGGCGTTTGATCGTCGTCGAACTCAAGCAATGGTCGTCAGTCGATGCCACCGACCGGGATGCGATCGTGTTGCTGCACGCTGGTAGTCGATCGGGCCAAGTGCGAGTCCATCCCAGTTATCAGGCTTGGTCCTATGCGGCATTTTTGGAAGGCTTCAATGAAGCAGTCTATGACGGCGGGCTACAGCTACACCCTTGCGCATACCTGCACAACTACGCCGCCGATGGCGTCATCGACGCGCCCCACTACCAGCCCTATATCGATCGCGCCCCTCTGTTCCTGAAGGGCGACGAGGATCGCAAGCGGCTGCGCGAGTTCATCAAGCAGCACATCAAGCACGGCCGAGGCCGGCAGGTGCTGTTCGATCTTGAGAACGGCCGCCTGCGGCCCTCCAAAGCGCTCGCGGATGTCGTCGGCAAGCTGCTCAAAGGCAACAGCGAGTTCACGCTGATCGACGGCCAGAAGGAGGTTTTCGAGGCAGCCAAAGCGGCATGCCGCCAAGCCAATGCCTCCGGCAAGCCTCGTGTCGTGATCGTCGAAGGCGGCCCGGGAACGGGCAAGTCCCTCGTGGCGGTCAACCTACTTGCCGCGCTGCGCGATGGCCTGACGGTCAAATACATCTCGAAGAACGCAGCCCCGCGCGCTGTCTACAGCGACAAGCTCATCCAGACACCAGAGAATGCGCACCTCGTCAATCTGTTCGGCGGATCAGGCTCCTTCACCGAAGCCGAGCGCGATGCCTTCGATGTGCTGGTGGTGGATGAGGCCCACCGCCTGACCGAGAAGAGCGGCTTCTACGGGAACCTGGGGACCCACCAGGTCAAGGAACTGATCGAGTCGGCCAAGTGCAGCATCTTTTTCATTGACGAAGATCAGCGCGTGACGCTCAAGGATGTGGGGTCCAAGGCAGTCATCCGTGAATTCGCCGCAGCCCGCGGAGCGGAGGTCGAAGAATATTCGCTGGCATCGCAGTTTCGTTGCGCAGGCTCCAACGGCTACCTCGCGTGGTTGGACGACGTGCTTCAAATCCGTCCAACGGCCAATAAGGCCCTCGACGGTATCCCCTTCGATTTTCAGGTGTTCGATGACCCATCCGCTCTGCATGCGGCGATTGAGGCAAAGAACGGGAACAACCGCGCGCGCGTGGTCGCCGGTTACTGCTGGCCTTGGAACAGCAGGAAGGATCCGAAACAGAACGACGTCGTCATCGGCGACTACGAACGTCAGTGGAATCTCGATCAAGACGGAAGTCTATGGATCGTCGCGCCTGAATCAGTTCTGCAAGTGGGGTGTATCCACACCTGCCAGGGACTGGAAGTCGATTACGTTGGGGTCATCATTGGGCCTGACCTCGTGATGGACAGCGACACCCTGAAGTCAGTGCCCAGGGCACGCGATAGACACGACAAGACTATGAAGGGTTTCGTGAAGATGTCGAAGGAGCAGCCGGCTGAGACGGCTCGGCAGGCCGACATGATTATCAAGAACACGTATCGCACACTGATGACGCGGGGAATGAAAGGGTGCTACGTCTACGCCACCGATGCGAAGTTGGCTGAGTATCTTAGGACACGGGCATAGCATGTTTGGGTACAGTCCGCAGGTCAACGGAATGTGATTAGAGTCCATACTATGCGCATCAAATGTGCTTCATAGCCTGACTCACAATCTAGTGCCGATCACAAGGGACTCGAGTCAGGCGTGCAGACATCAACCTACCGAGCCCATTGCCATCCGAGTTGCTCGAAAGACTAACCGATGCCGCCACTGCAAGAATTCTCATCCACGTTGACGCCACTCCGGATTCCAGGAGACCTTAGGTCCGATGAAGCACTGACGCGCGTCAGTGCTACCTCGTACTTCTTACTGTCGATTGATCACTCTGATGAGATGGATCTGTTGAACGACCCGTGGACCCTTCAACGATTCCTTTCTTGCTTAGCACTCAAAACCTTACCGGAATGTAGATGGGAAGAAACCGCTTTGGATGTGCTTACTCGCTCGCCAGGCGCGGCGGCAATATTCAGTTGCGCGATCTGCTTCGAGAACGCTCGTCATCGAACGGCGAATGGAGAAGCATTGTCGGCGCAGAGGCGTGTCGCGCTGCAGTCCGCGCTCACCGTTCACAGGCTATCACCGGACTGGTTCGAACGATCTGACTCGCTAGTCTGCTTCGAGAGCCTTACACGAGGTTGGAATCGAGCGCTGTACGCTTCTCCGAACCGTTTGAGAACCCGGTCCGAGTTGTCCGCTGTACTCGATCCAATCTTAGCTTCTCGAGTCACGGGAATGCCGAACGAAGAGCTAGTGCTGAAGTGGCGAGACGCTTTGACGTCCGTGGTTTTCGAACTCTTCGAAAACACACAGATTCACGCAAGGTTCGGATACGACCGACGCACGCTTAAAGCAGATGTCATCCGTGCAATCCTCGTTCGGACCGTGGTTGTGCAAACTGGCGGCAATCCCGTCCTCCAAAAGAAGCTCGGCGCAGCCGTCGAATGTCTAGAGATCTCGGTGGTGGACTCCGGCGTTGGCTTCTTTGGATCAAAACACAAGCGCGCACTTCTGGCCTCCGATAGCCTCGCAGAAGAGTGGACATGTCTTCGCGAATGCTTGGACAAGCATAGTGAGGAAGCACAGCATCTGCCTGAGGGCGATCCAAGAGGAATCGGGCTCTACGAGGTCCTCCGTGCTCTGCACTTTCTGAGGGGCGCGATTCAAGTTCGCTCCGGACGAACAAAGGCTTATCGCAGCTTCTTCACCGGCGACCATCAGATTCAGATGGAGTCACGCGAATCGCGCACACGACCAGGAATGCCAAAGGTTCGCATGCTCGACTTTGATAATCCTGTCAGACCTAGCCCAACGGAAAACACTGAAGTCAAAGGCGTCGCCATCCGCACGCTGGTGCCGCTAGGGTGGCTATGAACGTACGCAATCAGTTCATCTGTCGCTCGGCGACGTCAGCAGAAGTTCCTCCAACGGTTGATACTTACACGGAAAGCCATCTACTCGTCTATGAAAGTGAGTTTTCTGAAGGCACGTTGAGCCAAGACATTCGAGATGTCATTGCTTCTTTCCCACTGGCGAAGTCCATCACGATTCTCGCGCCTCTGGTGTCTGATCAGGAAGTCCTGGAAAGCCTTATTGCTGTTCGTCATCTTCGTAACGCATCAAATTCCCCCGAACTGAGATTCGCGCACTTCGATGCAGCAATCAAGAAAATAATGCTCACCGGAGTTGACGCAGGTCAACCAGAAGAGCTTCCCGCAGTGACTCGAACCGGTTGGATGGCGGACCTCTTTCAACAGCGCCGCTGCGTTGTACACGCACCCGACGGCATTCATTTCGGGAAGACTTCAGGAAAGCATGCGCTTAGTTTCCTGCGAGCAGCGAACGCGCTGACCGGATCACTGGAATGCATGCTTCTAGCCTTTTTCACGCTGCCGCACGTCCCATCTGCCGATGTTCAGCGTATCTATGTTGACACCGGTCCGCTCGTCGCAGTGGGCGCGAGCATCATTGAACAAGCGCATTTGCGAAGCATGTGGCGATCGCGCCCGCCAATCGAATCTTTTAGCAGCTATGACGGCTTAGACCGTCTATCGCGAGCAAATACCAATCATCTCGTCTTGATTTCCGCATCGACGTCCGGCGGGCTCGCGGAAGAGATTTCGCTTCGCACCTCGAACGAAGACCGTATCGTCACCCTTTTCTACATTCAAGCGGAAGGGTTTGACCAGTACCAAGGAGCAGTGGTTGCTGACTTGACCGCGCGCGACACCGAAGCTTGGGGCTACTCTCCCATAGAGACCTTCCGAGCAAACGACTGCAAGTGGTGCAAAGAGGGTATCCCTGCCGCGTCGTTCGAAGGCGATCAATTCTTGCTGCAGAAGCGAAAAGTCGACCTCCTTAACATTGCATTCCATGGGACAGACGCTGGGAGATGCTCAATGAAAGGCGGTGCCAAAGAGTTCTTTTCCGCTGTCAAGTCGCGTGGCGCCATCTCTGTCTTATTGCACGCGCCTGGAACCAATGTTCCATACTTGGAATTGTCGATGGATCAAGCCAAGGTGCTACAGGCCTGTCAGCAGACACTACAGGCAGCACTGACAGAGAGCAAGGCGGCGCCGTCTCTAGACTTGCTAGTCTCCGATGAGCTCACAAGTAGCGACATCGCGGCTTTTGAGCCTTACAAGAGCGGAAAGGGTTCACTGCCGGCAGCTACGAAGTCCGATCACCTTCAGGACCTCACCCCAACGCATAGAGCCAACGCACTTGTGGCATTTTCTTGCATCGAATCGGTGCACATCCCAAGAAAGATCAATGAAATTCTGAGAGCAGTTACGCCGGACGGGACTGTATCTTACGTAGCAGCGGCAACCCTCGTTGAATCGCCTGAACAATTCAAGCAGCTCCGGTCAGCTCTTAGGTCTGGGGCGAACGGGCCGAACACATTTGAGTTTGAAGCTGGATCGGTCGTGATTCTGCGTTACAGAACAGAAGCCTTATCCAGCTGGGATAGCGAACTTGGGATGCTGCAAGGCATCGTCGACATTGGCGGCATAGACGCTGTTCCTTACGAAATTCGTGAGCGACTAGCGTGGCTGAGGGACAACGGGTCAGCATATGAAAATCTGTTCTGGTACGGCCAGAATCGCCAAGCTCTCAAACTTCAGTCGGACTTCGTTTTCCTGCCTGTGGATGGCAGCGAATCGCAAGCCGACATTTACGCCATCGTTTGCAACCTGGTTGCAACAGCACTTGGGCTAAATCGGGATCCTCTTGCAACCAGTGACATCTCGACCCTTAGGCGAGCCTTGGAGTTCTCCGTCTATTCGGAGGTGCTCGTTGATCCAAACAACTTCATGAAGTTCAATGACGCGGTTCTTCGTGCGTCGATATTGAGGGCGGCGAGACCTTCAGAACTCAATTACGAGTCAAATCTGCCGCTAAGTCGGAGTGTCACCGACATCATTCTCTATGAGGTGAGTGAGTGGAGAGTCTCGCGTGGCCAAATCTTGACCGAATTTATTGTTGCCTTGGCGACGAGCAGGCTCAAGCTATGCTCGCACCATACAGAAAGTGTGAAGGAGGCCGTGCTGTCATCTGCGTACATTCCTAGCTATGTAAAGCTGCTGGCCCAAGAGATTCAAAAGAAGAGCGAACAGACGAGCATGTGATGCCGATCGTGTTAACGAACTTGTGGTGGGTTGTTGACCAAGAGATTCGGCGCGAATGATTGGCGTGCAGTCTTGATGGATGGCTTGCAGGACGGTCCGGAGCTTTGCGAGGGCGGCTTCAGAACGGCGCTGGGCTTGAAGTCGCCGGACGCCGCGAATGCGTGACGGCTGTCATTCTTGCGTATGGAGGACTGTCGGAACCTCTTTGGGAAACCTTTCCAGGAGCGCGCGGGTAGTCGACGGCTGAGAGCTTGGCCCGCACCATGAGGAATTTCATCGCGAAGCGCCGAGGGCAGGACTGCCAAAGGGACACGCGTGTCGTTGAGATGCGACAGGCAATGACGGATTGAACTTTATCGGTATTTTTGTCGGTACTTTATTAATCAATAAAACAATAACTCAATATTCATGCGGCTTTCTGAATGATTTTTCATTCCTGTCGAAGCACCAAAGACCCGAATCACGGCGTCTCCCCCACATCAAAAACCCGCACGCTCCTGGGCGTAGCGGGTCGACGGCTCGATCGCCAGCCGGCAGTTCAGTGTGGGATCAGGTCCAGGCATTGCCGACGGCGCCACGCGGCGCTGCGTACGGTTTGGCCGTCGTCGAACACGACTTTGTACTGGCATACGAGGTAGTTGGCCGATTGCGGCATTTGGAACTTGAACTGGTAGTCCCACTCAGTGCCGAGCGCGCCGCGCTGCTGCCTCAGCGCCTGCCCGAGCACGGCGAGCACCTGGGCCTGATTGACCCCGGGCTTGATCTCGCGAAAGCGCTCGGGCCGCGACACGATGCCGTCGCGCAGAAAGGGCTCCTTGAAGTCAGGGCGGCGCGCCTCGACGTCGCGATAGTCCAGCTTGTCGGGGTTGCTCACGGGGTCTACAGGGTTATCGCGCGCCGCCACATGGGTGGCGGTGCCGAGCAGCGCGGCGGCGAGCGCGAAGGCGGCAACGGTGGGTGATGCGTGCGGGGTCTTTTTCATGGCTGGCTTCCTCTTGGGTCGGATGGGATTCTTGGGAGAGATGAATGAGCGCGCGCGAATCAGCGCTCGCGCATGGCTTCGCGCGCCTTGTTCAGCGGCTTGGTCAGGTAGTCCCACACGGTCTTGCGACCGGTGCGGATGTCGGCGGTGGTCACCATGCCGGGCACGATGGGCATGCGGCGGCCGGCCTTGTCGGTCAGTGCGTCGGAGTCGGTGCGCACGAGTACGGGGTAGTAGACGATCTCGGGCTTGACCTCGTCGCGCTGCGTGTCGGGTGCGATGGTCACCACACGCCCTTTGAGGCCGCCGTACACGGCGTAGTCATAGGCGGTGACCTTGATCTGCGCCTCCTGCCCGGGCCGCATGAAGGCGATGTCGCGAGGCGAGATGCGCGCTTCGACCAGCAACTGGTCGTCCAGCGGCACCAGGGTCAGGAGCGAGCCGTTGGGCGGCACGACGCCGCCGATGGTGGTGACCTGCAAGCTCTTGACGATGCCGCGCACGGGCGAGTTCAGGGTGAGCCGCTCGAGCGAGTCTGCACGCCCGCGCACCACGGACGACAAGGACTTCACCTCGGCATCGGCCTTGGCGAGTTCCTCGCGGCTGCGCACCATGTAGTTCGATCGCGCCTCGGAGATCTTCAGCTCCAGGTCGGCGGCCTGGCGTTGCAGGCGGATGAGCTCGACGTTGCTGGCCGCGCCGCTCACCTGCAGCGAGCGGGTGATGTCGAGCTCTTTGCGCACGAGCGCAAGCGCCTGGCCCAGGCCCGAAACGGTGTCGCGCATGCTGCCCTGCCGCGAGCGGAAGAGCGCGCTTTCGGAGTCGACCAGCTGCGCGTACGCCTTCAGCTCGGCGGGGAACTGAAGGGTGCTATGCCCTTCCACCTCGGCGCGCAGGCGCACGCTGCTGGCCAGTGCGGCGCGGTAGCGCGCGGCGGTTTCTTCCACGCTCGATTCGCCGCGCGTCGGGTCGAGCTGCGCGAGCACCTCGCCCTTCTCGACGATCTGGCCTTCGTGCACGCGCAGCTCGGCAAGGATGCCGCCTTCGAGCGACTGGATGCGCTGCTCACGCGAGCTGGGAATCACCTTGCCCATGCCGCTGGACACTTCGTCGATCTCGAAGCACCAGGCCCACACGAAGAACGCGAGCAGAAAGAGCGCGATGAACCACACGACGCGCGCGGAGCCGCTGGCGCGCGCCTCGTCGAAGTCGCCGGCGCCGCCGGGGCCCCACACGGTGGCGGTGGATACCTGCGCAGGCACCGGTGCCTTGTTGGTCAATGTCACGGCGTTCATGCCTGTGCCTCCTTGCCACGGCCTGCGAGGGCCGTTGTCTCGCGCGATGCGGCCGCGCCCTGGCGCAGCCGCGCCATCACCTGGTCGCGCGGCCCGTCGAGCACGACGGCGCCGCCGTCCACCACGAGGATGCGGTCCACCGCATCGAGCACGGCCGGGCGGTGCGTGGCCAGCACCAGCGTGCGGCCTGCGGACAGAGCGCGCAGTTGTTCGATCACTTCGCGCTCGGCCACTTCGTCGAGCGAGGCGGTGGGCTCGTCGAGCAGCAGCACGCTGGGGCGGCGCAGCATGAGCCGCGCGAGCAGCAGGCTCTGGCGCTGCCCGCCCGAGAGGCCGCGCCCGCCTTCCAGCAGCGGATGGTCCAGCCCGGTGGGCAGGCGGCGCACAAAGGCCCAGGCGCCGGTGGCTTGCAGGGCGGTGATCAATTCGGCGTCGGTGGCATGGGGCGTGCCCATCTGCAGGTTCTCGCGCAGGGTGCCGTGGAACAGGCGCGCGTCTTGCGCGAGCAGGCCGACGTCGCGGCGCACGTCGGCGGGGTCGATGTGGGCCATCGACACGCCGTCGAGCACCACGCTGCCCGCGCGCGGTTCGATGAGACCCGACAGCGCCTGCAGCAGCGTCGACTTGCCCGCACCGTTGCACCCGAGCACGGCAATGCGCTCGCCAGGGCCGATGTGCAGCGCCTTCACGTGCAGCGCGGTGGTCTGGCCGTCGTGGCTGAAGACGGCGTCGCGCAGCGTGTAGTCGCCCTGCACGGCGGGCCGGTGCACGCGCGTCTCATGGGGCGGGTGGTCGACCGGGAGCTTCATGAGCTGGTCGAGCGATTCGCCGGCCACCTTGGCCTGCTGCCAGCGGTTGAGCACCTGCGTCACGCCGGCCAGCGGCGCGAGCATGCGGGTCGACAAAATCGATGCGGCCACGAGCACGCCGGTGCTCATCTGCCCGTCCATCACCAGCGGCGCACCGAAGAACACGACGAAGGCAAAGGCGCCGCCCTGCACGGTCTGCGACCAGTTGCTCAGGGTGTTGAGCAGCGCGCGCAGTTGCAGGCCCGAGTCGGCGTTGACGGCGTTGTAGTGGTTCCACTGGTTCTGGAAGCGCGGCTCGGCCTGCAGCACCTTGATGTCGTCGATGCCCTGCACGGCCTCGACCAGCATGGCGTTGCGCAGCGACGATTCGCGCATGCCCGCCTGGGCCAGCGCGCGCAGGCGCCGCTGCGCCAGCAGGCTGGGCACGAGCAGCAGCACGCACGCGGCCAGCGGCACGAGCACGAGCCAGCCGGCAATGAACCAGAAGAGCACGCAGAACACGAAGAAGAACGGCAGGTCGGCCACCGCCGCCACGGTGGTCGACGTGAGCATTTCGCGCACGGGCTCCAGCTCGCGCAGCTGCGAGATGAAGGTGCCGGTGGCGCGCGGGCGCGCCGAGCCGCGCACGCGCAGCGCGTGGCCGAACACGCGGTCCGAAATGCGCAGGTCGGCGCGCTTGCCCACCACGTCGGTGATGCGCATGCGCGCGCCGCGCATGACCCAGCTGAACGCGATCGACAGCAGCACGCCGCCGAACAGCACATGCAGCGTGGGCAGCGACTGCGCGGGCACGACGCGGTCGTACACCTGCATCGAGAACAGCGTGCCGGCCAGCGCCATCAGGTTGTAGGCGAGCGATGCGACAAGGATGTGGGCGTAGGGCCGCCAGTCCGCCAGCACGATCTGTCGCAGCCAGTGCGGCTCGACGGGGCGGATGTAGGCATCGACGCGCGAGTCGGGTGCGGACTGCGCGGGCCGCAGCACGGCCATGGCTTCGAGCGCGGGCTGCAGCTCGTCGATCGTGCAGACGGTTTCCGCGCCCTGGTCGCCACCGAGCATCACGCGCAGGCCCTGGGCCGAAATGGCGGTGACCACGGCCACCTGCCCGTCGCGCAGCTGCAGCACCACGGGCAACCGCCAGGGGCTCAGGGTGTCCAGGCGCGGCGCGACCTGGCGCACGGTGAGCCCGGCCTGGCGGGCCATCTGGCGCACGCGCTCGCCGATGTCTTCGTGGCCGCTCCACGCGGCAGCGCCGCGGATGCGCTCGCGCGAGGTGTCCAGGTGGTAGTGGGCGGCCACGGCCAGCACGGCGTCGACCCAGCCGGCGAGCAGCTCGGGGCCGCGCGCGGCAGAAAGCTCGGGCATCGTGGTGGCGGTCATGGCTGGCCTCCGGCCACGAGCTCGCCCGCATCGACCAGCCCGAAGGCTTCGCGCAGGCGGCCCGACTGGTACAGGCACTCGACCGCGAGGCGCTGCACTTCGTGCACGCTCTCGGCCTGCTCGAAGCGCGCGCCGTGGAACTCCTGCTCGGCATTGAGCAGGTCGAGCAGCGAGCGCGTGCCCAGCTGCAGGTACTGCTCGCGGTACAGGTCGCGCGTGCGCTGCGTGCTGTGCACGCGCGCGGCGAGCACGGGCAGGCGCAGCGCGTGGCCTTGCGATTGCACGCGCGCGTCTTCGAGCCGCTGCCGCACGTTGAGCTGTGCATAGCCCAGCGCGGCCTCGGCCGCTTCGACCGCGTGCACGGCGGCGCGCTGGCGGGCCTGGCTGCGCCCGCCTTCGTACAGCGGCGCGCTGAAGTTCACGGTGAGCGTGCTTTCGGTGCCGGACTGGCCGGCAAGCCGCGCGCCCGATTCGAGCCCCCGGTTGACGCCGGCGTTGAGCGACAGCGTGGGCAGCAATTGCGCATCGGCACCGCGCAGCGCGGCCTGTGCCATGTCGCGCTCGGCCTGCGCCATCTGCACGGCCGGTGCGGGCAAGGCCGTCTGCGGGTGCGCGGCGCAGGCGCTCGCGAGCGGCGCCGACGCTTCGCCGGCAATGTCGGCCGGCATGCGGCCCTGGGTCAGATGCATGAGGTTGAGGCGCCAGCGCTCGGCCTGGGACGCGGTGTTGAGTTGCTGGGCACGCGCGGCCTCCAGGCGCGACTGCGCCTGTGCCACGTCGGACTGGCTGGTGGCGCCCTTGGCCTGGCGCTCGCCCACCAGGCCGGCCAGCGACTGCACGCCCTTCACCTGGGCCTGCGCGATTTCGCCGAGCGCCTGCTGGCGATGCACTTCGATCCATGCCTGGGCGGTGTCGCGCACCACGTCGTCGACCGCCAACAGCAGCTTGGCGCGCGCGGCCGTGGCCGAGGCCTCGGCCTCATTCACGGCGCTCGACACCTTGCCGAAGTCGTACAGCATCTGGGTCACCGACAGCGAGGCCTGGTGCACCTGGCGGCGACCGTCGGTCTGCAACTGCCGGTTGCCCGTGCGTGCGCTGAGGCCCGCGCTGACCTGCGGGTAGTAGCCCGAGCGGGCGTCCGCAATGCCCTCGCCCGCCTGCAGCGCTTGCCCGACGGCGTTGCGCACGGTCGGGTGCGATGTGGCGGCCAGGCGCACGGCCTCGGTCATGCCCAGCGGGGTGGCGGCGCTCGCTTGCGCAAACGCCGCCGTGCCGGCGAGCAGGAAGAAAAGGCCCGCGGCGGCGGGCGGAAGGAAACGGGAAGCAGACATGCGTAAGAACGTGCGGACAGCGTGTGGACCACAAGGTGTCGACGCCGCAAGCGGCGCCGACGCCCCGGTGGGTCAGTGGTGAAACGCGAGGCCCATGTGAAGCTCGTCGTCGAGCGAAGGGGCCACGGGCGGTGCGTAGGCCGTGAGCGAGTCGGCCGACGACGCCAGGGCCAGCACCGTGGGCGATGCCTGCGTGCTCGCAAAGGCCGGCGGGAACGCGGCCTGCAGCAGCACCTGCAGCGACTCGGCCGCGTTGTAGGCATGCAGCATGTCGGACAGCTGCGTGCCGCCCCATGGGCTGTCGCCGTAGGGGGAATGCGGCGCGTCGTGCGGTTGCTGCTGCTCGAGCGACACCGTCGCTGCGTCGACGCCGGCCAGCCCCAGCGAGTCGGCCGAGGTGAAGAGCGCTGCCGCCCCCGCTGCACCGGCTGCGGGCGTGTAGTTGACGTGCAGCGTCTGCGTGGCCGCGTTGCTCGCATCGCCGTCGCGGTCGACCACCTGGTAGCTGAGCGTCTCGTCGTAGTTGTGCGAGCCGCTGGTGCGCGGTGCCACCTGGTAGCTGAACTCGCCCGAGTCGAAGTCCACGACCAGCTTGCCGCCCTGCGCCGTGGCAATGGTGACCTGGTGCGTCGCCGCGTCGTAGCTGTAGTCGCTGCCGGCGGCGGGGCCGGCCTTCGTCATCAGGCCGGTGCTGCTGTCGAAGGCGTAGGTGGTGCCGTCGATGCTCAGCGTGGACACATGGCCGCCGTCGGCACCGAAGCCCGACGAGCCGCCGAGGCCGCCGGTCAGCAGGTTGCTGACGGTGGGTGGCACGCTGATCGTGCCTTGCAGCACGTCGTTCAGCTGGCTCGTGTCGGTGATGATCTGGCCATTGGTGTTCGCGCCGGTGTTGCCGTTGTAGGCGATGGGGTCGATGAAAGCCTGTGCCTCCGCGTTCAGGCTCGAGCCCAGGCCCAGTGCGAACGAGTTGATCTGGTGGGTGTTGAGGAAGTTCGTCCAGATCGCTTCTTCCCCGGCCTGGATGCCCCTGTCGGCCGTACTGCTGTTGCTGCTGTTCGCCAACTGCGCCGTGTTGCCGTCGCCCAGCGTCGGCTCGCCGTCCGTGAGGAAGTAGGACACGTTCTGGGCCCCGTCCAGCTTGCCGGTGGCCGAGAAGCCGTTCATCGCCGCAGCCAGGGCCGCGTCGTAGTTGGTGCTGCCAGCGGCCTGCAGGTTCTGCACCAGCGCCTTGGCTTCGGCCGCCGTCATCCAGGCCTGCTGCGAGGCCCCGGTCGTGCTGAAGGTGACGAGCTGCACCCGCACGTCGCCGTACAGGTCGTAGCCGTCGATCAGATTCTGGATCGCCTCTTTCGCACGGCTGAGGCGTGTCGGGGTTTCCTGGCCCATGCTCCCGGAAAGGTCCAGGATCACCATGAGGTTGGTATCGATCGGCGCCACGTCGACGGCCTGCTCGCCGTTCACGAGCACCGGCGCATCGTCCTTGACGGGCACCTCGAAGCCCACCGGCGCGCCGCTGGCCTGGCCATCGCTCACCACGGCTTCGAAGTGCAGGTTCGACACGCCTTCGCCGTTGCCCGGCGGATGATCGATCGGCGCCTTCAGCGTGACGGTGTAGCCCGCCTCGAACTGCCCCGCGCCCGTGGCGCTGACATTGCCCACAGCCACGGTCATCACCTCGGTGGTGACGCCGCCGACGGTGACGCTGCCCGTGAGCGTGTGCGTGCCCGCGTCCCAGGTCCACGACACCGGCTGGCCGCCGGAGGTGACGCCGTTGGGGCCACTCAGCGACACCGACAGGTCGCCGGCCGCGCTGTCCGGGTCCGCGATGGAAATGGTGCCGGTCGATTGCAGCGGCGGCTCTCCCGCAGCCGGAATGCCGCCGGGCAGGCTGCCTTCGGAGACGGCTTCTGCGTTGTTCACTGAGGCCGATGGCGCGTCGTTCACCGGGTTGACGGTCACGTTCACTGTGCTGGTGGTCGTGCCGCCGTGGCCGTCGCTCACCGTGACGGTGAAGCTGTCGGTGCCGTTGAAGTTGGCACCGGGCGTGTACGTGTACGTGCCGTCGGCGTTGACCGTGACCGTGCCATGCGACGGATCGCTGCTCTTCACGTAGGTCAGCGTGTCGCCGTCGACGTCGCTGCCGACGATCTGGCCGCTGACGGGCGTGTCTTCGTTCGTGGTCTTGGTGTCGTCGGGCGCCGTCGGCGCTTCGTTGAGGTTCTGCTCGTTGAGCGTGACGGGGATGGACGTCGTGACCGTGCCATCGTTCGCGCCGACCACCAGCGCGTGCGCGTTGGCGCCCGCTTCGTAGTCGTTGACGAACGCCGCAGCGCCCGCCGGCGTGAGGCTGATCGCACCCGTGACCGGGTCGATGGCGAAGTAGCCGTTGTCGTTGCCCGAGAGGATGCTGTAGGTGACGGTCGCGCTGTCGACGTCGGTGGCGTGGACCGTGCCGAGCACGGCGCCTGCGGGCCGGTTCTCGTCGTAGCCGAAGACGTAGCCGTCTGTCGTGTTCACCGGGGTGCCACCGGCGTCGACGAACACGGGGGCGTCGTTGACGGGGTTGACGGTCACGGTCACGGTGCTCGTCGTCGTGCCGCCGTGGCCGTCGCTGACCGTGACGGTGAAGCTGTCGGTGCCGTTGAAGTTGGCGCCGGGCACGTAGGTGTACGTGCCATCGGCGTTGACCGTGACCGTGCC
>NZ_BCUT01000004.1 GCF_001591365.1 Variovorax paradoxus NBRC 15149 | reverse complement strand
GTGGGCTGGATCGCTGCCCTTCACGTAGCTCAGCGTGTCGCCATCAGCATCGCTTCCGATGACCTGGCCGCTGACGGGCGTGTCTTCGTGCGTGGTCTGGGTGTAGTCCGGGACCGTGGGCAGATCGTTCACCGGGTTGACGGTCACGTTCACCGTGCTGGTGGTCGTGCCCCCGTGGCCGTCGCTCACCGTGACGGTGAAGCTGTCGGTGCCGTTGAAGTTCGGGCCGGGAACATAGGTGTAGGTGCCATCGGCGTTGACCGTCACCGTGCCGTGGGCCGGGTCGCTGCCCTTCACGTAGGTCAGCGTGTCGCCGTCGACGTCGCTTCCGATGATCTGCCCGCTGACCGGCGTGTCTTCGTCCGTGGTCTTGGTGTCGCCGAGCGCCGTCGGTGCTTCGTTGAGGTTCTGCTCATTGAGCGTGACGGGGATGTTCGTCGTGACCGTGCCATCGTTCGCGCCGACCACCAGCGCGTGC
>NZ_BCUT01000003.1 GCF_001591365.1 Variovorax paradoxus NBRC 15149 | reverse complement strand
ACCGTTGTCGTTGCCCGAGAGGATGCTGTAGGTGACGGTCGCGCTGTCGACGTCAGTGGCGTGGACCGTGCCGAGCACGGCGCCTGCAGGACGGTTCTCGTCGTAGCCGAAGACGTAGCCGTCCGTCGTGTTCACCGGGGTGCCACCGCCGTCGACGAACACAGGGGCGTCGTTGACGGGGTTGATGGTCACGGTCACGGTGCTGGTGGTCGTGCCACCGTGGCCGTCGCTCACCGTGACGGTGAAGCTGTCGGTGCCGTTGAAGTCCGGGTTGGGCGTGTAGGTGTACGTGCCGTCCGGGTTGACTGTCACGGTGCCATGCGACGGATCGCTGCCCCTCGCGTAGGTCAGCGTGTCGCCGCTGTCCATGTCGCTGCCGGTCACGCGGCCGCTCACGGGCGTGTCTTCGTTCGTGGTCTCGGTGTAGTCGGGCGCCGTGGGCGCGTCGTTGACGGGCGAAACGGTCACGGGCACCTTCACGGTGGTGGTGCCGCCCCTGCCGTCGCTGACGGTCACTTCGAAGCTGTCGGACCCTTCGTAGCCGGGGTTGGGCGTGTAGAGGAACTGGCCGGTGGACGGGTCGACGGTGACGGTGCCGTGCTCGGGGCCCTTGGCGACGGTGAAGTTCAGCGTGTCGCGGTCCGGGTCGGCGGCCTGCACTTGCCCGGCAACGGGCTTGTCCTGCCCGGTGACGACGGGCTCGGCCTTGCCTTCGGGGCCGCGGTTCTGCGGCGGGAGCAGCGGCGGGATGAAGGCCGGGCTGCCACCGCCGCCGCCGCCACCACCACCGCTCGCGGCGGCACCGACGCCGAGCACGCCGAGCGCACCCAGCAGCCAGCCGGGCACGCCGTCGGGCAGTAGCGCGGCGCCGGCGTCGGTCCATTCGATTTCGGTGAAGTGAAAGTCTTTCCAGGGCGCGGTGTACTGGCCCCACCACTGCACGCCGGCGCCGTCTTCGAGCACGAGGTCGTTGCGGCCGCCGTCAGGGTACTCGGCGAAGAAGCCGCGCACGGCGACTTCCTGGCCGCCCTGCAACACGAGCACGAGGTCGCCGCCGCGACGCTCGAACTTGAGCACGCTCTCGGGCGCGATCTTCAGCGAGACGATCGATGGGCGATCCAGAACCAGAGGGGTGTCTGCCGCCGCTTTGCGGGATGCACCACCAGACTTGTAAACAGCTTCCATGATTTGTCCTTGCTTCTTGACTCCAGACCCCGGGGCGCCTTCGTCCTGGACGAACAACCTGGGTCGCACATTGGGAAATCTCGAGTGCCGGGGCTCTCGAGGACTCGCCAGCAAGACCCGGCCGGGTCACGCGGCTTGCGCTTGCACGAGGCGGGATTCTTGGTGCGGGGGGCGAGCCGGGCTTTTGCCGAAGAGGTCGCCGCTTTTGCCGTGACGGACAACTTTTTACAAAGGTAAGCAAACGTCGAATACTTCACACAAATTGCGAGATAACGTGGCTAATTCGCCGGTGAGAAGAACCGGAGCAGGCGGGCAATGGTGAGAATGATTACCAATAAATCTTGGTTTCATAGCCTTCACCCAGAGAGCGCGGTCCCACTGCCGTGCCCGTTTTTTCCATGTCATATTGGTCACCCCCGGAGCCCCGGAGAGTTCGTCTTCTGGTGGTCGACGAAGGCGTCGACGAACTCAAGCCCTTGCTGGAAACGCTACGGGGCGCCGGCTACGGCATCACCCACGCTTTCGGCGCGATGGAGGGCTATCGGCGCGCGACGGCGCTGCAGATGGACCTGGTGCTGCTCGACGTGGGTCCGGGCAGCACCGACGGGTTCGCCGCCTGCCGCCTGCTGAAGGCCGACCCGGCCACGGCGGACATTCCGGTGATCTTCCTGACCTCCTCGGCCAGCTTGGAAGAGCGCTTGACGGGCCTGCGGGCCGGCGCGGTCGACTACATCGTGAAGCCCTTCGATCCGGCCGAGGTGATGGCCCGGGTCGAAATTCATCTGGCACTGGCCGAATCCCGCAGGTCGCGCATTGCCCCTGCCACAAGATCTGCGTCCCCACCCGACCGCCCTGCGACGAACGATGACGGCGCGCCGGGCTCGGACGTGGACCGCATGCTCATGCAGGCGGCGGAGCGACTGATCCTCGCCGACCTGGGCCATGTATTGCCGCTGCGCGAACTGGCTGCGCGCGTGGGCACGCACGAGAAGCGCTTGTCGCGCGTGTTCAAGGAACTGGCGAACCGCACGGTCTTCGAGTTCGTACGCGAGGCACGGCTGCACGAGGCGCACCGCCTGCTGCTCGAATCGGCCATGCGCATCGAGGAGATCGCCGCGGCGGTGGGGTTCTCGAGCGCCGCAAATTTTTCGACGGCATTTCGCGAGTACTTCAACTGCACGCCGTCCGCCTGCCGCCAGGCCGGCGTGGGCCGCCGCGCCCCCGACGCGTGACGCACCATGCCGACCGGTGGTGCGAACGGGTTCGTGCCCGCCACGCCCAGCCGGCTGATGCGGGGTTCTCGAAGCCGCTTTTCAGGCGCCGCACGCGCAGTCGCGACTCAGCCGCCGAAACGCCGCAGGCGTGCTGCCGAAGCGTTCCTTGAACGCCGTCGTGAAGTTCGGGGCACCCGAGAACCCGATTGCATGCGCCACGTCCTCGATGCTGAGCGGCGTCTGGGCGAGCAGACGCTGCGCGCGCGACAGCCGCTCCTCGCGCGCGAACTCGAGCACGGTGCGCCCCGTGTGGGCACGGAACGCCCGCGTCAGCCGCTTCTCGTGCGTGCCCACGCGTGCGGCGAGCGCCGGCAGCGGTGGAATGTTCGCAAGGTCGCTCTCGATGAGCCGCTGCGCAGCCCTGGCGATCACGCGGTCCAGGTCATGGGGTGCTTCCTCTTCGGACGCCGGCGGCCTGCCGGGCGCCTCGGCGGCACCGTCGGGCGGTTGCGCGCCGCGGCGTGCGAGCGCGAGATGGACCGCGATGCGCACCAGCACCTCTTCGGGTTCGAAGGGCTTGAGGATGTAGTCGACGCCGCCCTCTCGCAGACCGGTCAGCCGCTCCTCGAGCGTTGCACCGGCGGTGAGAAAAATCACCGGGATGTGCGCGGTGGTGGGGTCCGCCTTCAGCAGCCGGCACGCCTCGAAGCCGCTGGTGGCCCCCAAGTGCACGTCCAGCAGGATCAAGTCCGGCTGCAGCACCCCGGCGCGGCGGTAGCCTCCGAGCGCGTCGAAGTCAAGGCTGATGCGATGGCCGGCGCCGCGCAGCGCGGCAAGCAGCACCTGCAGCTCTTCGACGCTGTCGTCGATGACCATGATGTGCGCAGGCTCGGAAGATTGGAACCAGTAGGACATGAAGATGCGGCGCGTTGCGCGTGCCGCATGGTGCAAGCCCCGATCGTTTGTTTCATGCGCCCTCCCTGACCTTTTCTGACGGTTCCTGACCGTGTGCCTGGCCCCTGCGAACTCGGCAGCCCCGGCAGCGTCAGATCGCGAGCACGTACCCTGTGCCGCGCACCGAATGCAGCGGCAGGCGCATGCCGAGCTTCGCGGCCTTGCGCCGCAGCCGGCTGGCAATTGCATCGATGCGGTGCTCGTCGAAATCGAACACGTCGCCACCGAGCGCGCGGATCAGGTCGTCGCGGCTCGCCGCCGTGCCGCGCTGCCCGAAAAGGCAGGCGAGGAAAGCGCGCTCGCTGGTGGTAAGCGCCATCTGCCGGCCTTCGGGATCGCCAAGGATCCAGTCGCCCTCGAGCAAGCGCCAGTCGGCAGGTGCGGCCGGCAGGGTCGCCGCGTTCCCCTGAGGTGCGACCGTGAGTCGCCGACCGACGGCGTTCAGCGTCTCGGCCAATTCCAGCATGTTCACCGGCTTCACCAGGTAGGCGTCTGCACCTTCGCGCAGCCCGAGCAGCCGGTCCTCGAGCTCGCCCCGCGCGGTCACCAGCACCAGCCCGAGCCGTCGCTGAACTGCGCGCAGATGTGAAACGACCGCGAGGCCGCTCTCGCCCGGCAAGCCGATGTCCACCACCGCGATGTCGCAGGGCTGGACCGCGAACGCCTTGTAGAACGACGGGGCGTCGCCGAAGCCCTCCGCGTCGAAGCCGAGCTCTCCGAGTGCGAAGACGGTTTCTGCACGGATGTCTTCGTCGTCCTCGATCACATGGACGAGAAGACCGGTACGCGGGCTCGGGGATGGCATGGCGCGGAAAGTATAAAGTCGCGTCCCAATGCGCCTCGACGTCGAAACCACCCGGGCGGGTCCGGGCCGCCTGCTTGTTCTTCTGTTCCTGCTGCTGTGGTGCTTGGCAATGCCCGCCAAGGCGCTGGTACTGTCGGCTTCCGATGGCCTCGACCGCGGCATCCCACTCTCCGGGGACCTCGAGATCCAGCGCGACCCCTCGGGCGGGTGGCGTATCGCCGACGTCGCGCGCGGCGCGCAGCGAAGCGGCTTCGCGCCGATCGAAGGGCCGGTGGAGGAAGGCTTCAGCCGCGACGCTGTGTGGCTGCGCTTCTCGCTCGCGCGCACGGTCGACGCGCCCGCGCGATGGCTGCTGCGCGTGCGACCCCCGCGCATCCACGAAGCCACCTTGTATGCGCCGGACGGGCGCGGCGGCTTCGTCGAGACGCCGCTCGGCGACGGCCGCCCTTTCGCGGCGCGCGAGATCCCCGACCACGACTTCGCGTTCCCGGTCGACCTGCCGACCGAGCCGGCTGTCTATTTCCTGCGGCTGCGCAACGACGGGCCACCGCTGCGGGCCGAACTGGACCTGTGGCAGCCTGCCGGCTTCGAGCGCGACCGAACGGCCGACTACACCATCATGGGCGTGCTGCTTGGCGCCGCCCTGCTCGCCGTCTGCATGAACCTGATCTTCGGGGCCTGGCTGCGGGACGGGCTCTACGCCCATTACGCGCTGTACGTGCTCTGCATCGCGGCTCTGTCGGTCAACCGCCAGGGGTTCGCAGCGCAGTGGTTCCTCGGCGACCGCCCCGAGCGCGTTGTGCAGACGCTGCTGGTCGTCAACTGCTTCTTCAACATGGTGGGTACCGCGTTCATGGCGCGCATCTTCCAGTTTCGGCGCCACTGGCCGCCCGCGGCACATTTCTTCAACGCGGTCGTGGTGTACAACTTCGTTGCGTTCGTGCTGGCCCTGGCCGGCCATCACGCCGCCATCGCCCCCTGGGTCAGCGCGGGCAGCGCCGCGTCCACGCTGTTCGGTGCGGTCTTCGTCTGCTACCTGCTCTTCGTGCGGCGCCAGTTCCAGTACCTGCTGCCTGCCTCGGCCTTCGCGGTGGGAACGGTGCTCGGGCTCTACGGGCTGTTGAAGCTCTGGCTCGGCGACCAGGTGCCCGGCGTGACACCTGATCGCCTCTATTGGCTCGGCACCATGTGCCACCTCGTCCTGCTGAACGTGGCCGTGGCCGACCGGACGCGGCGCGCCGAGCGCGATTACCGCGCCGAGCGCGAGCGCGTGCTCGCAGTGCGGCTGGAAGCCGAACAGGCGCTCGAAGGCACGGTCGTGCGACGCACCGCCGAACTGCAGCAGACCAATGCCGCGCTGCATGAGGAGATCGCGGCCCGCGCCCGTCTGGAGGCCCGGCTGCGTGAGTCGCTCGAGGTCGAGCGCCAGGCGATCGTGCAGCAGCGCGAGTTCGTCTCGATGGTCTCGCACGAGTTCCGCACGCCCTTGACAGTGATCGACGGCGCGGCGCAATCGCTCGACATCTCGAAGCTCGGCGGGGAGCCGGTGGTGAAGCAGCGCACCGAGCGGATCCGGCGCGCCGTGCAGCGCCTGACCATGCTGATCGAGAACATCCTGCTGGCCGACCGCCTCCAGCCCGAGAACCGGATGCTTCGCCTCGAAGTCGTTGACATGGCGGCGCTCGCGCGTGGCCTGTGCGAGAGCTTCCACTTTCCCGGCGCTTCGCGCCTGTCCATCGACGTGCGCGAACCCCTGCCCAAGGTGCGCGGCGATCGAGCGCTGCTCGAGATCGCGCTGCAGAACCTGATGCAGAACGCATTGAAGTACTCGCCGCCGGAGCAACCGGTGCATGTCGTGCTGCGGCACACGGGCGGCATCGTGCAGGTCGACGTGATCGACCGCGGACCCGGAGTCGCAATGGCCGACAAGGCCCGCATCTTCGAGAAATATTTCCGTGCCGAAACCGCGAGCGCGGTGGCCGGCACCGGACTGGGACTTCACCTGTCGCGCGAGATCGCGATGCGCCATGGCGGCGACGTGACACTGCACGACACAGGCGCCAGCGGGTCAACGTTCCGCCTCGTGCTTCCGGCTGCGCCGCCTGAACAAGTCACATGACCGGCGGAATCCAAACAGGTCAGTAGTTTGTCATCGGGCAGGCCCGACCCCGGGGCATGAAGCGTGGGTCGTGG
>NZ_BCUT01000002.1 GCF_001591365.1 Variovorax paradoxus NBRC 15149 | reverse complement strand
GCATCGGCATCGGCATCGGCATCGGCATCGGCATCGGCATCGGCGTCGGCGTCGGCATCGGCATCGGCATCGGCATCGGCGTCGGCGTCGGCATCGGCATCGGCATCGGCATCGGCGTCCGCATCAGCATCAGCATCAGCATCAGCATCCGCGTCAGCATCCGCGTCAGCATCGGCATCGGCATCGGCATCGGCATCCGCGTCCGCGTCCGCGTCCGCGTCCGCGTCAGCATCCGCGTCGGCGTCGGCGTCGGCGTCCGCATCAGCATCAGCATCAGCATCGGCATCGGCATCAGCATCAGCATCAGCATCAGCATCACTGTCGCTGTCGCTGTCACCATCGTCGAGGCCGCCCCCCGTACCGCCGCCGGTGCCGCTGCCACTGCCAAGGAAGAACGGAACCGTTCCGCCGTCGCTGCCGCCACCGCCGCCCAAGGCCGCGCCGAGCGCGACTGCTCCGAGCGCGCCGAGGGCGAACTCGCCCAGGCCGATGCCGGCTGCACCGGTGTGCGCCTTGGTGACGGCAACTGCCGCCGCATCGGCATCGTTGTCGGGCGGCGTGATCTTGAGGTCGCCCGTGGCGACGTCGACGTTCACCTGCTCGAGGCCGCCCGGCAGCTTGGTCGATCCGAGCGTTGCGTCGGTGCCGCCGGTAAAGACGCCGGCCAGCGGCGCCTTGTTGGAAGGCGAGCCCGGAAACAACACCTCGGCCTGGCCACCTTCGGGGACCAGCACGCGGTCGCCGGTGAGAAGGGCGTGGCTGCCGTCCACGGGAATCCGGACGCCGTCGCGAATCAGCGCGGTGCCGGGTGTGGCATTGGAAAGCGATCCGATGCTGGACGGCCCGGGGGCGGCGACCGGCGGCACTGGAGACGATCCCATCGGAGCGATGGGGGTCACCGTGGCTTGGGCGATGACCACCGGTGCAACGTCGTTGTTGACGGCTCCGGAAGTGGATGGAATCGATGTCTGCGACGCGGTCATGTGAGAGGCCTCCTCGTTTATTGGATGGTCACAAGTGGCAACATGCGTGCCACTGCCCTTCCACTCCGGAGAAGCCTCGTGCGATTTATTGCAAACGGTTGATTAAAAAGGCTTTTTCTCCATTCATGCGTGCGGCGGAAGCAGCGCCGTTCGTCACAGGCACCCAAGCTTTTGGCTGTTGCTACGTTACGCGGGGGAGCGCGTACCGCGTAACACGGCCTGCAATCCGGCCGGGCCTTTGGCCTTTGGATATGCGGGGCAACAAGATCCAAACTCTCGCTGCAAGCTCGGGACATCAGCCCACACCCAACGGCGGCGATTGGCACGGTGGGACCGAGCGCGATATCGAACCGCGATGGCAATGGCGCCCATGCAGGCCGCGGCCACCGTGACAAATCTCACGCTCTTCGGCGGCAATGTCACCAGCTTTGGGGATTTTGGATTGAGATGTAATCCATTAGGCCTCTTTTTACGTTCTGGCGCTTCAA
Organism: Variovorax paradoxus NBRC 15149; assembly: GCF_001591365.1. Classification (GTDB taxonomy): domain Bacteria; phylum Pseudomonadota; class Gammaproteobacteria; order Burkholderiales; family Burkholderiaceae_C; genus Variovorax; species Variovorax paradoxus. The sequence goes on along the minus strand of NZ_BCUT01000002.1, from coordinate 1,152,282 downwards.
CACCGAGACGGGAGCCCCGCATGACCACCACCGATCCACAAGCAGTCTTCGAGGCGAGCGGCCGCCTGGGCGCCATGGAGGTCCTGGGGACGCAGGTCAGTGCGGTGGTGTCGATGCTGCGCGCCATGTACGCGGCGCACCCGGAGCCGGCCAAGGTGCGGCACGGCTTCGACCGGCTCATCGGCCAGCTGCTGGTCAGCCCCTACATGGGCCACGACCCGGACCGCGCCGTCGTCCTGCTCGACACGGCGGCGGCGTTGACGCGTCCGCTTGCGGAAGCCGATCCGCACGGATAGGTGCGGGACAGGTGCGGGCGGCCTGCGCTGCCCGGTCAGCTCCCGGCGGTTCCGGAGACGCCCGCCGCCACCTTGCCCAGCGCGGGCGCGGCCTCCGCCTTCAGCACCGAGGCCGAGCGGTCGTGCTGGATGAGCAGCACCGCGACCATGCCGATGACCGCCGGAATGGCAATCGCAATGAAGTTCTGGTGCAGCGGCAGGTTCATGCCGACCAGCATGCCGATGACGATCGGCGCCAAGATCGCGCCGCTGCGGCCCACGCCCAATGCCCAACCCAGGCCTGTGGCGCGCACGGCCATCGGGTAGTACTGGCCGGTGTAGGCATTGGCCACGATCTGCGTGCCGATCGTCGATGCGCCGGCCAGCCCGATCAGGATGAACAGCACCGGTGTCGGCATCTTGTAGCCCAGCAGCGTGAGCGACACCGCGGCCAGCGCATACATCCCGGCGAGCACGTACTTGATGTGGAACCGGTCGGCGAGCCAGCCGCCCGCGATGGCGCCGACCATCGCACCCGCGTTCAGCACCAGCACGAAGGTCAGGGCCGAGCCCAGGCTGTAGCCCGCGCTCGCCATCAGCTTGGTGAGCCATGAGCTCAGCGCGAAGACCATGAACAGGCACATGAAGAACGCGATCCAGAACATCACGGTGCTGAAGCCGCGGCCATCGAAGAAGAGGTGCTTGATCGGCGCGCTGTCGGCCCTGTCCTTGGCCGGCACCGCGAAGCGGTCGGTCGCCTGCGGCGTGTAGCTGGGGTCGAGCCGTGAGGCGATCTTCTTCAGCTCTTCGGTGCGGCCCTGGGCCAGCAGAAAAGGCATCGATTCCGGAACCGACTTGAGGATAAAGGGAATCAGCAAGACCGGCAGGCCGGCCGCGAAGAACACCGATTGCCAGCCGTAGCTTTCGATGAGCCCCTTGCCGAGGATCGCCGCGATCATCCCCCCGACCGCATAGCCGCTGAACATCAGCGTGACAAGGGTCGCACGGATCTTCTTCGGCGAGTACTCGGTCATCTGCGCGACGACGTTCGGCATCACGCCGCCGATGCCGAGCCCGGCAAGAAAGCGCATGGCGCTGAACGCAATGGCGTCCTCCGCCAGCCCGGCGCAGGCCGTGAACACGCTGAAGAGGCCCACGCAGATGGCGATCGCCCAGCGGCGGCCGATCCGGTCGGCAATGGTCCCCATGAAGATGGCGCCGAACATCATTCCGAAAAGCGCGGAGCTGACCATGAAGCCCGCGTTGGTGGCGTCGACGCCCATCTTCTTCATGATCGAGGGCAGCGCGATGCCCACGACCGACAGGTCGTAACCGTCGAACACGATGATCAGCGCGCACCAGAACAGCACCAGGCCGTGGAAGCGGTTGAAGCGGGCATCGTCGGCCAGCTTGTGAAGATCGATTTGGCGCATGGCTCTTGTCTCCTTCGAATGGCAAAGATCGCGGCCAGGCATGGCTGGCAGTGGCAGCGATCATGGGCGTGCCGGTTTCGAGGGTCCAACGCATTTTCCGGATGTCCTCTATGCAGCCTGTGAATGTTGGGGCGGGTCTACCCATGGGTTGCGGCCACCCTGCCCCTGCATGCGATCTTCGAATGCGCGCTATCACCGATTTTTGTTGGACCGTGCCTGCCGCCGCCCATAGATTGGCCCATCCGCCCGCACACAGGAGATAGGCATGCAAGGAAAGATCGGTCTCGAAGAACATTTCGCAATTCCACAGACGCTGCAGGATTCAGCGGGCTTCGTGCCCGGCGTCTACTGGAAGGAGCTCAGCAGCCGCCTGCTCGACATCCATGACGGACGCCTGCGCCAGATGGATGAGCACGGCATGGAGATGATGATCCTCTCGCTCAACGCGCCCGCCGTCCAGGCGGTGGCCGATCCGGTGAAGGCGTACGAGCTCGCGGTGCGCGCCAACGACTTTCTCGCAGAGCAGGTGGCGAAGAGGCCCGACCGCTTCCAGGCCTTTGCCGCCTTGCCGATGCAGGACCCCGAGAAGGCCACGCAGGAGCTCGAGCGCTGCATGACCGTGCTCGGCTTTCGCGGCGCGCTGGTCAATGGCTTCTCGCAGGTCGGCACGCCCGACAACGTCGCCTACTACGATGCGCCGCAGTACGCGCCCTTCTGGGCCGCCGCGGAGCGGCTCGATGCGCCCTTCTACCTGCATCCGCGCAACCCCATCGCGAGCTGGGCCCAGATCTACGAAGGCCACCCTTGGCTGCTCGGCCCCACCTGGGCCTTTGCGCAGGAGACTGCGGTTCATGCGCTGCGGCTCATGGCAAGCGGCCTCTTCGATCGCCATCCGGGGCTCAAGATCATCCTCGGCCACCTGGGCGAGGGCCTGCCCTACAACATGTGGCGCGTCGACCACCGCAACGCCTGGGTCAAGGCGCCCAAGGGCTATCCGGCCAAGCGCAAGCTCTGCGAGTACTTCCAGGAAAACTTCTATCTCACGACCTCCGGCAACTTCCGCACCCAGACGCTGATCGATGCGATGCTGGAGGTTGGATCGGACCGCATCCTGTTCTCGACCGACTGGCCGTTCGAGAACATCGACCATGCGTCGAACTGGTTCAACGACACGAGCATCAGCGAGGCCGACCGCAAGAAGATCGGCCGGACGAACGCGATGTCGCTGTTCAAGCTGGCCTGATTTCAAGGCGCTCATCGACAAGGCACTGGCACCCATGATCGACATCGACGAATGGACCATCACCAGCGCGGCCCTGAAGGCGCAGGCCGCCACGCCCAGCCCGCGCCTGAAGGCCGTGATGGACAGCCTGGTGCGGCATCTGCACGACTTTGCGCGCGAGGTGCAGCTCACCGAGGCCGAGTGGGCCTGCGGCATCGACTTTCTCACGCGGGTCGGAAAGATCACGGACGACAAGCGCCAGGAGTTCATCCTGCTGTCCGACGTGCTGGGGCTTTCGACGCTGGTCACCGCGCAGTGCAACCGGCGCCCCACGGGATGCACCGAGGCGACGGTGTTCGGCCCCTTCTACGTGCCCGATGCGCCGCAGTACGAGAACGGCGACGACATCTCCAACGGCGCGAGCGGCGAGCCCTGCTTCGTCGCCGGCACCATCCGGGGCATCGGTGGCGAGCCGATCGGCGATGCGAGCATCGACGTGTGGCAGTCCGACGATGAAGGCTGGTACGACGTGCAGCGCCCCGGGCTGGACCATGCGCAGGGTCGTGGCCAGCTGAAGAGCCTCGAGGACGGGCGCTACCACTTCAGGTCCATCGTGGCCGTGCCCTATGCCATTCCGCACGATGGCCCGGTGGGCCAGATGCTGGAGCAGCTCGGGCGCCACCCGTGGCGTCCCGCGCACCTGCACTTCATGATCAAGGCGCCGGGCTACGAGCCGCTCATCACCCATGTGTTCCGCTCGGGCGGCAGCTATCTGGAATCAGACGCCGTGTTCGGCGTGCGCTCTTCCCTCATCGCCGACTGGAAGCGCCACGAGCCCGGCATCGCGCCCGACGGAACGCACATGAAGGTGCCGTTCCACACGCTCGACTACGACTTCGTGTTGAACAACGCATCCAGGGACTAGGGGCATGGAGCGCTTCGTCTACACCGCGAGCCCTTCGCGCATCGTCTTCGGTGCGGACAGCATCGACCAGCTGCCGGCGGAGATCGAGCGCCTGGGCGCGACGCGCGCCCTCGTCCTGTGCACGCCCAACCAGCGCGAGCAGGCGCAGGCCATTGCCGACCGGCTGCCGGGCCGCATCGCAGGGATCTTCGACGAAGCAGCCATGCACGTGCCGATCGAGACCGCGCGCAAGGCACGCGCACTGGCTTCGGAGCTGAAGGCGGATTGCGCGCTGGCGGTCGGCGGTGGCTCCACCATCGGGCTCGGCAAGGCGATTGCGCTGGAGTCCGGCCTGCCGATCATCGCGGTTCCGACGACCTACGCGGGCAGCGAAGCGACGCCCATCTACGGCATCACGGAAGCGGGGCTGAAGAAGACCGGACGCGACGCACGCGTGCTTCCGCGTGTCGTCATCTACGACCCCAGGCTCACGCTGTCGCTGCCCCTGGACCTGACGGTCACGAGCGCGATCAACGCGATGGCGCACGCGGCGGAAGGCTTGTATGCGCACGACGGCAACCCGGTGATCTCGTTGATGGCCGAAGAAGGCATCCGCGCCTGCGCGGCGGCGCTGCAGCCGCTGCGGGAGAACCCGCGCGACCTGCCCGCACGCAGCCAGGCCCTCTACGGCGCCTGGCTGTGCGGCACTGTGCTCGGCGCCGTGTCGATGGGCCTGCACCACAAGCTGTGCCACACGCTGGGCGGCACCTTCGATTTGCCGCATGCGCAAGTGCACACCGTGGTTCTTCCGCATGCGCTGGCCTACAACGCGAGCGCGGCGCCAGAGGCCATGGCGCGCATTGCAAGAGCCCTGGGGGTCGCAGATGCGGCCATGGGGTTCTTCGAACTCGCAAGAACGCACGGCGCTGCCGTGTCGCTGAAGGCGATCGACATGCCGGCCGCCGGTCTTGAGCATGCAGCCGATCTGGCTGTCTCGAATCAATATCCGAATCCGCGGCCGCTCGAGAAGGCGGCGCTGCGCGCCCTGCTCGGCCGCGCATGGGAGGGCGCGCCACCGCAAGCCTGATCAGGTGGCTCGCGCCTGCGGCGCAGGCTCCCTGCTCGACCGCTCATGGAAGAGCCCGAAGATCAGCTCGCGCAGCCAGCGGTTGCCGCTGTCCTGGTGAAAGCGCTCGTGCCACTGCTGGCGGATCTCGAAGGGCCTGACCTCGAACGGCGCGTCGACGCTGTGCAGGTCCGCGCGCGACGCCACCATGGCCTTGGCAAGGCGTGCCGGCGCGGTCAGCAAGAGCCCCGACGTGGCGACGATCGAGGTCAGGCCGAGCGAATGGGCGGCGGTAAGCACGACCCTCCGCCGGTCGAGCGCGCCGGCCCGCTCCAGGGTTTGCTGAAGCTGCGAGTCGGTGGTGCCCTGCGGCCGGTAGGCGATGTGCTCGGCTGCAAGGTAGTCGTCGAGCTCGATGCGCTCGCGCGTGCCCAGCGGCGACGCCTTCGACATCAGCACCACGAAGGTCTCGTCGAACAGCCGCTGCTGGTAGAACGATGGCCCCATCGCTTCCCAGCTGCCGAGGGCGACGTCGATCTGCCCGTGGAGCATGCGCTGCCGGGCCTCGGCCACGGAGACATCCACGGTTTCGAAGCGAACCCCCGGCGCGATGCCGCGTGCGACTGAAAGCAGCTCCGGCACCATGACCAGTTGCCCGATGTCATTGACGGCAATCCGGAATATGCGGCTCGAGGTCTCGGGTTCGAAGGTGCGGCCCTGGTCGACCGCCTGCACCAGGCAGGCAATGCCTTCCTCGATGGGCGCGATGAGCCGCTCGGCGACGGGCGTGGGCACCATACCGTCGGCCGAGCGCACGAACAGCGCGTCGTTGAAGCGCTCGCGCATGCGCTTGAGGGCATTGCTCACCGCGGACTGCGTCATGCCGAGGCGGTCGCCCGCGAGCGTGACGCTGCGCGTGGCGTAGATGGCCTGGAACACCAGGAAAAGATTCAGGTCGATGGAGTTGATGTTCATGGCGCCGCCTCCTTCACCGAACCGTCATTCGTTGTCCAGCACGGCCAGGTTGTCGTAGACCATCCGGAGCATGTCCCGAAGCGATTCGGCCTGCGCGGTGGTCAAGCCGGCCAGCGAGACACGCTCGTAGACCTGGGCCAGCGGAATGATCCGCAGCGTGAGGTCGCGGCCCGCCTCGGTCAGGCTCAGCGCGAGCGCGCGCGCATCCTCGTCCGACCGGTCGCGCACCAGCACGCCGCGCTGCAGCAGGCCGTCGACCACCCGCGAGAGCGTGGAAGCGTCCGTCGACGTGTGCAGCGCCAGGTCGGAGAGCCGCTGATGCGCCTTGTGGTGCAGCGCCACGCACACCCGCCACTCGGTCAGCGAGAGCTTGAACTGCTTGAGCTCCTTGCTGAACGACTGCCCCATGCGCATGCCTGCGCGGGCAAGCAGGTACGGAATGGCCCGCCCCAGGTCGTGGTCTGCCGATTTGTCTGCAGTTGCATTCAATTTGGGAGACGCCTCGGCGCGCGCCTTGCGTGGCTGCGTCGACTTTGCTGCGGTCTGTTTTCTGGTGGCCATACCGAATGCTACAGGCGATTGCCGGCATCGATATAGCGTAAACCCCAAGCATTTATTATTTGCATTTGCAAGTTTCATGCGCTTCAATCGAGGCCTTGCCACCGTCGAGTTCCCATCCACCATCCGGAGACCGCCATGACTGAAGCCGCCAACCCCTTTGCTCAACTGGACCGCGTAGACCTCCCCGCCCCAGGCCGCAAGTCGCCCGTGAAGGATGCGCCTTCGATCGAAAAAATAGCTGCATCTGCAAACAACCTGGTGCCGATGCTGCGCGAGCGGGCCCAGCAAACCGAGCAGGACCGCCGCGTTTCCGAGGCCACCACGCAGGCCTTCCATGACGCGGGCTTCTTCAGGCTGATGCAGCCCGCGCGCTACGGCGGCTACGAGTACGGGTTCACCGCGTTCATCGACGTGGTCAGCGAACTGGCGCGGGGCTGCACCTCGTCGTCGTGGGGCTGCTCGCTCGGCGCCATTCACCAGTGGCTGGTCGCGATCTTTCCGGAAGAGGCACAGGACGACGTCTGGCGCAAGGACCCGCGCGCGATCGTCTGCGGCTCGTATGCGCCCGCGACCATGGCCGAGAAGGTCGACGGCGGCTATCGGGTGCAAGGCAAGTGGCTCTTTGCCTCGAACGTGGACAACTCGCAGTGGGCCTTGCTGGGCGTGCAGTTTCCGCCTGAAGAAAAAGGTGCCCCTCCGACGGCCGGCTTTTTGCTCGCGCCGCGCTCCGACTGGGCCATCGAGGACAACTGGCACGTGGCCGGACAGGCAGGCACCGGGTCCAAGGCGATCGTCATCGACAAGCCGGTGTTCATTCCGGGGCACCGCAAGCTGACGTTCGCAGAGGCTTCGTCCAACAATCCGCCGGGCGCCAAGGTCAACGCGAATCCGATCTACCGCATTCCCTTTCTGTCGGCGGTGCCGGTCTGCCTGGTGTCGCCGATCGTCGGCACCGCGCAAGGCGCGGTCGACGAGTTGATCGCACTGGCCGGCACGCGCGTCACGCGGGGGGCCGTGGCCGGCGGCGGCAGCCGGCTCAGCGAATTCTTTCCCGTGCAGTCGCGCCTGGCCGAGGCATCGGCGAGCGTCGATGCGGCGCGGCTGCTGCTCTACCGCGACACCGCGCAGGTGGAGCAGATGGCCATGGACGGCCATGTCATCAGCATCGAGCAGCGGATCCGCAACCGGCGCGACCATGCCTTTGCCGCGCGGCTCTCGCGCGATGCCGTCGAGGCGGTGTTCGCGAGCGTCGGAGGCGCGGGCCTGTCGCTGAACCAGCCGATCCAGCGCATGTGGCGCGACACGAATGCGATCTCGCGCCACATCAGCCTCAACTGGGACGCGGTCTCCTCGATGGTGGGCCAGTACCTGCTCGGCCTGGAGCCGAAGGGCCAGTACTGATCGAGGCACCGGCCATGTACTCCTGGGCTCTCATCACGGGCGACGCGGCCGAGACGGTCGATGCGCGCCAGCTGCGGCAGGCGCTCGGCGCCTTTCCCACGGGGGTGTGCCTCGTGACCACCACCACGCCGGACGGCAAGCGCGAAGGCATGACGATCAACTCCTTCGCATCGGTGTCGCTCGACCCGCCGCTGATCCTGTGGAGCATCCGCGACGACACGCGCAGCGCCGATGCATTCCTGGCGACGCGGCCGTTCAACCTCAGCGTGCTGACCGCCGGGCAGCGCGAGCTGGCCTGGCATTTCGCCAAGCCCGCGGCCGACAAGTTCGAGCGCTTCGCCGAAGCCTTCGAGGCCGGATCCAACGGATGCGCTCGGCTCGTCGAGAGCGTCGCGACCTTCGAGTGCTCGACCTACTCGCGCCACCAGGAAGGCGACCACACCATCATCCTCGGCCGCGTGGAGCGCTTCTCGCGGACCGATGTGCCGCCCCTGCTTTTTCATTCGGGCCAGATGGGGTCGCTGTGGGAGCTTGCCGACACCCTGGCTCGGCCGCAGGGCGGCGGTTGATGGCGCCGGTGCGCTTGCCTATGCCGGGCTCAAGGTCCTCAGCATCTGCTCGTACATGGCATCGACCGCGGGCGAGCGCAGCGACACCTTGCTGCGCAAGGCCGCCACGTCCATCGACTTGAGCCTGGGCAGGTCGAAGCCGCTGGGCAGGTTCTGCAATATCTGCAGGTGAGGCGGAACGCTGCAGCGCGTGAACACGGCCACGGCCAGGCCGCTCTCCACGGCCGCGAGCTGGCCGGCGAGGCTGGAGCTGTGATAGACGATGCGATAGGCGCGCCGCCTGGCGGCCAGGCTCGAGAGCGCGGCAGTTCGGGCCATGCTGCCCGCCTCGTAGACGGCAATCGGCAACGGATTGCGGCGCCAGGCTTCATGCTGCGCCGTGCCGACCCACACCAGCGGTTCGTGGAACAGGAGCTGTCCGCGTTGCGGCTTGTCGCGGGAGACCAGTGCCAGGTCCAGCTCGCCCCGCGCGATCTTGGGGATGAGGGAGGTCGACTGCTCGCAGGTCAGTTCGATTTCCACGCCCTTGTAGCGGCCGGCAAAGCTGCGCAGCACCGGCGTCAGGTAGGTGGAGGCGTAGTCGTCCGGCACGCCGAGCCGCACGCGGCCCGCGAGCTCCGGTCCGAACATGGCGTTCTGCGTTTCCGACTGCAGTTCGAGCATGCGGCGCGCATAGCCCAGCAGCTGCGCGCCTGCCGGTGTCACTTCCAGGTGCCGCGGGCCGCGCAGCAGCACGGCCTGGCCGAGCGCGTTCTCCAGCTTCTTGATCTGCATGCTCACCGCCGACTGCGAGCGGTGGACCAGCGGCGCCGCGGCCGACAGCGAGCCGGCATCCACCACCGCCACCAGGGCGCGCAGCCAGTCGATCTGGAAATCGGGGTATTTCATCGTCGCGCTTCTCATTCGATGCTCGAATGATAGGCCTTCGAACTATGCGCTTTACGCCGTTGCGGCATGGGCGGACGATCGCCTTCATGCAAAAGAAGGCAGTCCAGGTGCACCCCGCGTTCGCGGCGACGCGCCGGCAATCGAAACGGGAGAGCACGGGGCAATGGCTGCTAATTGCCGGCGGCGTGCTGCTCGGCACGATCGGCGTCTTCGTGGAAGAGGCGCACCAGCATCCGCTGGTCACGGTGCTGTTTCGCTGCGCCTTCGGTGCATTGGCGCTGCTCGCATGGGGCTTGGCAACCGGCCGAACGAACGAACTGCGGCTGCGCGGCAAGAGCGGATGGATCGCCTGCGCGACGGGCTGCCTGATGGTGCTGAACTGGGCGCTGTTCTTCGCGGCGATCCCGCGCATCTCGATTGCGGTGGCCACCATTGTTTTTCACATCCAGCCGGTGTGGATCATTCTCTTCGGCGCACTGGTCCTGCGCGAAGCCGTGTCGCCGCGCCAGTGGGCCGCCACACTGGCCGCGCTGTGCGGGCTCGCGCTGACGACCGGGCTTTTCGGCAACATGGCATCGGTGGCCTCGTGGGGCAGCGGCTACGCGCTCGGCCTGCTCATGTGCCTGGGCGGCTCGCTCTGCTATGCCGCGGTGACCATCCTCGCCAATACGGAAAAAGCCATCACGTCCTACGCGCTGGCCTGGTGGCAGTGCCTGATCGGCGTTGTTGTCCTGGCGTGGGTGCCTCTTGTGTTCGGCTGGCCGGATTCGGCGCCCGCCTGGGCGTGGCTCGCGGGGCTGGGCGTGCTGCACACCGGGCTGGCCTACGCCCTTCTCTTCGCGGGCATGGCCCGGCTTTCGCTCGGCAGGATCGCCGTGCTGCAGTTCGTGTACCCATTGACTGCGGTGCTGGTGGACTGGGTGGTGTACGGGCGCCGCTTGAACGGGGTCCAGCTTGCGGGTGTCGCGCTGATGGCGGCAGCGCTGTGGACGATCAAGCAGCCGAAGCAGAATGCGGCGGGCGGCGGCTGATGGACCTGGCGATCACTCGCGTGCGCGGCCGCTGCATGGCGGCGCTTCGTCGGCACGCTTGAGGTAGGCGATCAGGTCCGCGCGCTCCGCGGCGTCGGGCACGCCGTCGTAGGTCATGGCGGTGCCGGGCACCATGGCCAGCGGCTTGGCCAGGAAGCGGTCGAGCGTCTTGCCGTTCCAGACGATCCTCGATTTCTTCATGGCCTCCGAATAGGCGAAGCCGGGCACGCTGCCGGCCAGCCGGCCGAACAGGCCGCAGTGCCGGGGCCCGACACGGTCGACCGCCAGCGCATGGCAGGCCAGGCAGCGCGCGTAGACCTGCTCGCCGCGCACCGCGTCGGGCACTGCCCACGCGTGCGCGGCCGCGGCCAGTGCGGCGGCCGCAAGGAGCCACCGGCCTGAGCTCATGACATGAAGGCCGAAGGCACGGGCGTTTCGCCGAGTGCCTGCCGCAGCACGGCCCAGTGCATGGCCTCGTCGCCAAGGATGCTCGCAGCCGCCTTCGACAGGTCGCGATTGCCGAACAGCGGCACGGCACCCAGGTACGCGCTCACGGCGCCCTGCTCCAGCTTGGCCGCAAAGCGCAGCACGTCGGCCTGCGACTTCAGCTGCTCCAGCGGAAAGCCATAGCTGGCCTTGGCCGCCACGGCATGGCCGCCGAGCTTGGCGACCGTCTTGGCGAGCAGGTCCGCATGCGCCTTGTGGTGGCCCTGGAAGCTCAGCGCCAGGTCGAGCACGGGCTTCTCGAGCAGCTTGCTCTCGGCGCCGGCCTGGTAGGCCGCAATGGCCTCGAGTTCGGCGGCAAGCGCGGTGTTGAGGATCTGCACGTCGTTGCCGGTGGCGCCGCCGGTCTTGGCGGCCAGGGCATCGCGGCCGGCCAGCAGCGCGACCGCGGCACCGGACAGCACCAGCCCCGACTGGCCGAGGAACATGCGCCGCGCGGCGACGGGAGAAGTCATTTGAAAGAAGGACATGGTTGTTTTCCTCGTAGTGATCGTGGGTAAGAGCTTCAGGGGCGGGGCGATTCCCGCTCGTCGGCCAGGCTCGCCAGCACACGCGCCACGATGCGATCGCAGCGTGTGCCGTCGAATGAAAATGCATCGCCCACGGCCACGTCGATGTCGCGGGACAGGCCTTCGCGCAAAAGGCTGCGCGCGCGGAAGAAGCGGGTGCGCACGGTGGCTTCGGGCAATGCCAGTGCCGCGGCCGTTTCCTCGACGCTCATCTCCTCGACCGCCCGCAGCATGAAGACGGTGCGGTAGGCATCAGGCAGGCGGTCGATGCGGCGCTCCATCAGCCGCCGAAGTTCTTCCCGCATGGCGTGGCGTTCCGGTTGTTTGTCGGGATCGTCGGCGGCCGCCGATTCGGGCTCGTCTTCATCGAAGCCGGGCGCGGCGGCGCCGTCGAGCGGAATCACCTGCGCACCGCGGCGCCGCAGGCGCCCGAGGGCCTCGTTGATCACGATGCGGACCAGCCAGGTCGAGAGCTGCGCATCGTCGCGGAAGCTGCCGATGGCGCGCCAGGCGCGCAGGTAGGCGTCCTGCAGCGCGTCCTCGGTTTCCTCGTCGCTCTTGAGGATGCTGCGCGCCGTGCGGAACAGCAGCTGGTTGTGGCGCCGCATGATGCACTCGAAGGCCGGCGCATCGCCTTGCGCGGCGCGCGCCGCGAGTTCGCGGTCGGAGCCCTGTGCGGGGCTCGCAGGTGCGGCAACTGGGGAGGGGGCGGCGTGGGACATGTGTACTTCTCTTTCCCATTGGATGAAGCAGCCCCGCGCCGCGTTTCAATTATTTTTGCTCGATGGCGCGAGTTCGTCGGCATAGCAGACCGGCGAGGACAGCATCACGCGTTCAGGAAAGCGCAGTGCCCGGCCCCGCAGAGAGGCCGCCGCATCCGATGCGAGCTGGTGCAGGCGCCTGCTGGCGCTGGCGATCTTCTCCAGCGGTGCCGTGCCTTCGGCCTCACCTTCGCTCGCGCCCGACTGCAGGGCCGCGGCACCAAGAACGGCGCCCTGCGCGCCCGCGGCCAGCGCCGCGGCAATGTCCGTTCCATCGGCGATGCCGCCCGCCGCGAGCACTGGAACCGACGCCAGCACCAGCACATCCGCAAGGATGGCAGCCAGGGGCTGCGCACCGCGCACGGCGTCGCCGGCCTCCCGGCCCTGCACGATCAAGATCTGCACCCCGGCGCCTTCTGCTTCGCACGCGGCGCTGACCGACGACACTTGGCAGGCCACCACCACCCCGGCCTCGCGAAGCTGCCGCACGGTGGTCCCGGACAGCGCGCCGAGCAGCCCGGCCACCGGCACGCGCAGTTCGATGCAGGCAGCAATCTGCGCACCGAGCAGCGCCGGCTCCGTGGCCGCCGGATTCATCTCGACGCCGAAGTGCCGGTCCGTGTGCGCCCGCACCGCCAGCACCCCTTCGCGGATGCGCGCAGGCGGCGCCTCCGACATGCCGAGGAAGCCGAAGCCGCCGGCCTGCGTCACGGCCGCGACCAGTTCCGGGTCGGCCGCGCCGGCCAGCGCCAGCGGGAGGCTGCATCTGAGCAGGTCGCACACCGGCCGGTGCAGCACCGCGGCGGATTCGGGCGCCGAAGCCTGGCGGGAACTGGACATGGGCGGCTCCTTGTTTTGCTTTGGCTAGCCTGCTTCCTCGACAAACGCCTCTTCGCGCTTCGATCTGATCGAGGGCAGCAGCACGATCAGCAGCAGCGCGACCGCGGCCGCCAGCAGCCCCGCGGAGATCGGCCGCGAGACGAACACGCTCCAGTCGCCCCGCGAGAGCAGCAGCGCGCGCCGCAGGTTCTCTTCCATCATCGGCCCCAGGATGAGGCCGAGCAGTAGCGGCGCCGGCTCGCATCCGAGCTTGATGAAGGTGTAGCCCACGACACCGAAGATCGCCACCAGCCAGATGTCGAACACATTGTTGTTGGTCGAGTACACGCCAATGGCGCAGAACAGCACAATCGCGGGGAACAGCCACCGGTAGGGAATGGTCAGCAGCTTGATCCACAGGCCGATGAGCGGCAGGTTCAGGATCACGAGCATCAGGTTGCCGATCCACATCGAGGCGATCAGGCCCCAGAACAGCTCCGGGTTGCTGGTCATCACCTGCGGGCCCGGCTGGATGTTGTGGATCGTCATGGCGCCGACCATCAGCGCCATGACGGGGTTGGGCGGAATGCCCAGCGTCAGCATCGGGATGAAGGAGGTCTGCGCGCCCGCGTTGTTCGCGGCTTCCGGCCCGGCCACGCCGCGGATGTTGCCCTTGCCGAAGGGCACTTCGCCCGCCTTGAGCTTGATCTTCTTTTCGAGCGTGTAGGCCGCAAAGGCCGACAGCGTGGCGCCGCCGCCCGGCAGGATGCCCAGCGACGAGCCCAGCGCCGTGCCGCGCAGCACGGCCGGGAGCATGCGCTTGAAGTCTTCCTTGGTGGGCATCAGGCCGGAGACGCTGGCCGTGAACACCTCGCGCTCGTCCTCGGGCCGGGCCAGGTTGGCGATGATCTCGCCGTAGCCGAACACGCCCATGGCGATCGCGATGAAGCCCAGGCCATCGGTCAGCTCCGGGATGTCGAAGCTGTAGCGCGCCACGCCGGAATTCACGTCGGTGCCGACCAGGCCCAGCAGCAGCCCCACCATGATCATGCAGATGGCCTTGAGCAGCGAGCCCGAGGCCATCACCACCGCGCCGATCAGGCCCAGCACCATGAGCGAGAAATACTCCGCCGGGCCGAACTTGAAGGCGATCTCGGTCAGCGGCGGCGCGAAGGCGGCAAGGATCAGCGTGCCCACGCAGCCCGCGAAGAACGAGCCCAGGCCGGCGGCCGCGAGCGCCGGCCCGCCGCGCCCCCGCTTGGCCATCTGGTGGCCGTCGATCACCGTGACCACGGACGAGGATTCGCCCGGAAGGTTGACCAGGATGGCGGTGGTCGAGCCGCCATATTGCGAGCCGTAGTAGATGCCCGCGAGCATGATCAGCGCGGCCACGGGTGGCAGGGCGTAGGTGGCCGGCAGCAGCATGGCAATGGTGGCCGTCGGGCCGATGCCCGGCAGCACGCCGATCAGCGTGCCCAGCAGGCAGCCGATGAACGCATAGGCCAGGTTCTGCAGCGTCACCGCGGTGGAGAAGCCGAGCGACAGGTGGTTGATCAGATCCATCATGGGTGGTGCCTCGCGCTCAGCCGGTGATGAAGGTGGGCCACACCTGGAACTGCAGCTTGAGTCCCACGATGAAGGTCAGGTAGCTGCCGATGGCCAGCACGGTCGCGAGCACCAGCGACAGCTTCATCGAGAAGTTGGCACCGGCCATGCAGGCCACGATCACGAGCGCATAGATGGCGAGGATCAGGCCCATGGCCGGCAGGCCGATGCTGCGCAGGCCCGCCAGCAGGATGCCGAACAGCAGGTTCGCGCCGATGATGAAGCCGAGCGGCTTCCATGCGATCGTTCCAACGGGGTCGCCGCCGGCGTCTTGGCCCTTGAACGCCGTGGCAATCACCACCAGGCCCAGCAGCGTCAGCAGCACGCCCACGATCAGCGGGAAGTAGCCCGGCCCCATGCGGGCCGCACTGCCGACGTTGTAGTTGGAGGCGCCCAGCGCGAACGCCGCGCCGACGCAGGTGAACATGATGCCCGAGAAGAAGGTCTTCTGGCTCTTGATCTGCATACGCAATCTTTCTCTCTCGAATGGAATGGATACGGCAACCCGCACGGATGCACGGGCAACGGCAGCGGACAGCGGGGAAGTGCGCGCGGAATGCCGAGAAGGCAGCCGGCATCGCACAGGTCAGGTTCAAGTCAGATGCATCATGTTATGAGATTTATTGCATCACACTGTGAGTAATTACCCTGCGTCGGATCGGGCCGGCTGCTACATTGCTTTCCGTTCGCACAATCATTCTTGGAAAGTTCATGGCCAGCCAACGGGGATCCATCGAGAAGCAGCACTTCGAGGCACTGTCCGACTTCAGATTCAGGCTGCGCAGCTTTCTTCGCTTCAGCGAAGACGCCGCGCGGGAGGAAGGCATCACCGTCCTTCAATACCAGCTGATGCTCCACACCCAGGGCTTCCCCGGCCGCGAGTGGGCGACCATCAGCGAGATCGCCGAGCGCCTGCAGGCCCAGCACCACGGTGTGGTCGCGCTGGTGTCGCGCTGCGAGGAGGCCGGCCTCGTCAGGCGAAAGCCTAGCCATACGGACCGGCGCCAGGTCGAGGTCCATCTGCTGGCCGCGGGGCGCAGGAAGCTGGAACGGCTCGCGATGCTGCACACGGACCAGGTGGCCGAATTGGCCGAGGTGGTGGCGCTCGTCAGGAAGGGCGGCGCATAGCCGGCCGCTCCCGCCGGCACCGGCCACGAAGGGGGCGTGGCTCAATATGTCATGAAATGATATATTCGAGGGCTGGCCTCGGACGAGGCAGATCGACTCTTCCCGAACAGCCATGACTCCAGTCCCCCACCCGCCCCGCGGCGACTTCGCCCTCAATGCGCGCCTGCTGCGCATCACTGTCATGGCCATCGTCGTCGGGGCGGTCAGCACCGTGGCCGCGCGCGTGCTGCTCGACCTGATCCGCTTCTTCACCAACCTGTTCTTCTTCCAGACTTTCTCGCTGGCCGACCGCTCGCCGGCCGGGCACACGCTGGGGGCCTGGGTCATCGTGGTGCCGGTGATCGGCGGGCTGATCGTGGGCCTGGTTGCGCGCTACGGCTCCGACAAGATCCGCGGCCACGGCATTCCCGAGGCGATCGAGGCGATCCTGTTCGGCAAGAGCAAGATGTCGCCGAAGGTGGCGCTGCTCAAGCCGCTGTCCTCGGGCATCGTGATCGGCAGCGGCGGCCCGTTTGGCGCCGAAGGGCCGATCATCATGACCGGCGGCGCCATCGGCTCGCTGATCGCGCAGCACTTCCATCTCACGGCCGCGGAGCGCAAGGCGCTGCTGGTGGCGGGTGCCACCGCGGGCATGACGGCGGTGTTCGGCACGCCGGTGGCGGCCGTGCTGCTGGCAGTGGAACTGCTGCTGTTCGAACTCCGGCCGCGCAGCCTGCTGCCGGTGGCCGTGGCCTGCGCGGTGGCGGGGTTCACACGTCCGCTGCTGATGGATGCGGGCCCGCTGTTTCCGCTGCAGACCGCGGTGCCCGGCCCGCTCGCGATGCTCTCGTGCGTGGCCGCGGGGCTTCTGTGCGGCGCGTTGTCGGCCTCGCTCTCGATCTCGCTCTACAAGGTCGAAGACCTGTTCGGCAAGCTGCCGATCCACTGGATGTGGTGGCCGGCGATCGGCGGCCTGGCGGTGGGCATCGGCGGCTACTTCGAGCCGCGTGCGCTGGGCGTGGGCTACGACGTGATCGGCGACCTGCTGCACAACCACCTGGCGCTCGGCGTGGTGGCCGCGCTGCTCGCGGTGAAGGCGGTGATCTGGGTGATCTCGCTGGGCTCGGGCACTTCGGGCGGCGTGCTTGCGCCGCTCCTGATGATGGGCGCGGGCCTGGGCGTGGTGCTCTCGCACGTGCTGCCCGGCAACGACCCGATGCTGTGGCCGCTGGTCTGCATGGCCGCCACGCTGGGCGGCGTGATGCGCGCGCCGCTCACCGCCACCATCTTTGCCTTCGGGCTCACGCACGACAGCAATGCGCTGCTGCCGCTGCTGACCACCTCCGCCGTGGCCTACGGCTTCACGGTGCTGACCATGCGCCGCTCGATCCTCACCGAGAAGATCGCGCGCCGCGGCTATCACATCTACCGCGAATACGGCGTCGATCCGCTCGAGCGGCACTCCGTGGAAGAGGTCATGACGCGCGAGGTGCGCAGCATCGACGCGGCCCTGCCGGTGGCGCGGGCGCTGTTCGAGCATTTCGGCGATGGCCAGGCCCACCGCGCGTTCCCCGTGGTGCGCAACGGCGCGGTGATCGGCGTGGCGGACCGCGCGATGCTGGCCGCGTGCGGCACGCGCGATCCCATTGCCACCGTGGGCGACGCCTGCGCCGACGTGCCGCTGTTCTTTGCGCTGCCGGGCGAGAACTGCCGTGCGGTGGCCACGCGGCTCGCGCGCCATCGGCTCGAGCGGCTGCCCGTGGTGAAGGACGCGCAATCGCTGGTGCTGGTGGGCATCGTGGCGCGCAGCGACCTGATCAAGCCTTCGCTCGCGCACTTCGACGAGGAAGAAAAGCGCGAGCGGATGCGCGGGCTGCCCTGGCAGGCCTGATCCTGCAAGCCCTACATCAATCGCAATCCGCGCGCGAACTGCATCGAGGTCTTCACGAACTTGGGTGCGTCGCTCATCTGGGCGAGCTCGGCGAGGCCTTCCTCGGTGATGCGCCTCACCGTCGCGATGCGCGATGCGGCATCCCGGCCCGCCGGCCTCACGGGTGCGAACTCGGCCTCGATCAGACCCGTGGCCACGAGCACCGAGACGATCCGCACTTCCTCCGGAAGCGCGACTCGGACAGGCAGCAGCGTGTGCTGGAGCCTCAGCAGGAACAAGAGCGGCATTCAGTCCTCCGATTGCCGGCGTTTGTTCGACCCAAAGAATGCCGGCTTTTCTTGGTCTGGAAAATGTAGCCTTAAGTACCCTTTTCTGCATCTGGCCACACGGCATAGCCCGTGCGTGCCAGGGCGAAGCGCTCAGCGCGGCGTCACGAGGTCCCGCCGCAGGCTCCAGATGCAGGCCCCGAGGCGAAGCAGCTCCTCGACCCGGCGGTCGTGGAACGGGCTTTCTGCATCCTCCTGGGCGATGAGAGCGGCGATGTGGTCGAGGGCGTCGGCGGGCGTAAAGCCGAGGCCGGCGCGCGCCATCTCGATCACGGTCACCAGGGCCTTTGTCTTCTCCATGCGGAAATGATGCCCAAGAAACGCGCAAAAACAATACGCAGTTTCGTTTTAATAATTAGTTCTTATAACTAGTTGGATGCGCTGGCGGCAAGGCGGATGCTCAGGGCAGGAGTTCGAACTTGAGCTCGGCCAGCGGCGTGATCTTTTCTTCGCGCACCATCTTGTATTCGGTGTTCGGGCCGAGCCACTTGGCCCAGATCTTGTCGAGCTCGCCCGACTTTTCGAGCGCGTAGAGCGCGCCGTTCACCTTGGCCAGCAGCACCGGCTCGTCCTTCTTCATGCCGATGCCGATGGGCTGCAGCACCATCGGCTCCTTGATCATCTTCAGCGCCACGCCCTCGGTCTTCGATTGGTTGACCAGCTTGGTGATGGTCATGGTGTTGGCGACCATGCCGACCGACTTGTTCTGCTGCACCGCCATGAAGGCCGAGCCCGTGTCCTGGAAGGTCACGGGCTCCGAGCCGTTCATCTTGATCGACAGCTCCGAGGTCGATCCCTTGGTCGAGCTCAGGCGCTTGCCCTTGAAGTCGGCCTTGGCGGTGCCCGGGTCGGAGGCTTTCACCGCGAGCATTTCCTTGGCCACGTAGTACGGGTCGCTGAACTGGATCTGCTCGCCGCGGCTCTTGGTGTAGGCCAGGTTGGCAATGGTCACGTCGACGCGCCCGAGCTTGACCTCGGGCACGCGCGCTTCCACCGACAGCGGCGTGACCTTGGCCGTCAAGCCGAGTTCCTTGGCCAGCGCGTGGCACAGGTCGACGTCATGGCCCACCATCTCGCGCGTCTTCGGATCGGGTGCGGCGAAGGGCGGCACGTCGGCGAAGGTGCCGCAGCGCAGCTCCTTGCGCGCGCTGATGTCGCTCCACTGGTCGGCATGCGCCAGCAGAGAGGCGGCGCAAAGACAGGTTCCGATCGTGGTGAGGCGGAAGACGTTTCTGTTCGACATGGTGAGCTCCTGAGGAGATGCTGGGGAAGGAAAAAAACAAGGATCAGTGCGCGCGCAGGTCCGACAGGAAGCGCTGCGCACGCGGATGCTGCGGGCTCTTGAAGAAGGCCTTGGGGTCGGCCTTCTCGAGGATGCGGCCCGCGTCCATGAACCAGACGCGGTCGGCCACCTCGCGGGCGAAGTTCATCTCGTGCGTGACGCACATCATGGTCATGCCGTCGTGGGCCAGGCCGCGCATCACCGACAGCACCTCGCCCACCATCTCGGGGTCGAGCGCGCTGGTGGGCTCGTCGAACAGCATCGCGGGCGGCTCCATGGCGAGCGCACGCGCAATGGCCACGCGCTGCTGCTGCCCGCCCGAAAGCTGCGCCGGGTACGCGCCGGCCTTGTTCGAGAGGCCCACGCGCTCGAGCAGCTGCGCCGCCCTCGCCTTCGCGTCGGCCCGCTTCACGCCCAGCACTCGCATGGGCGACAGCATGATGTTCTCCAGCACCGAGAGATGCGGAAACAGGTTGAAGCTCTGGAACACGAAGCCGATGCGGCTGCGCAGCTTGTTGAGCGCCGCGCTGCCCATGGGCGCGTGGATGTCGTGGCCGTCGAACAGCAGCTGGCCCGACTTCACTTCCTCCAGGCGGTTGACGGTTCGGATCAGCGTCGACTTGCCCGAGCCCGAGGGCCCGCAGACCACCACGACCTCGCCCTTCTTCACCTCGGCGTTGACGTCGGCGAGCGCCTGGTAGTCGCCATACCACTTGTTGATGTTGGAGAACAGGATCATGGTGTCATCCCCTGCGGGGTGTGGAACGGGGTTCATGGCGCTGTCTCCTGGTCTTGTGGTCGATGGCCGTCGAGCGCGGCCTCACGGGTT
The DNA here is from genome assembly GCF_001591365.1 of Variovorax paradoxus NBRC 15149. Taxonomy (GTDB): domain Bacteria; phylum Pseudomonadota; class Gammaproteobacteria; order Burkholderiales; family Burkholderiaceae_C; genus Variovorax; species Variovorax paradoxus. The sequence goes on along the minus strand of NZ_BCUT01000002.1, from coordinate 1,132,324 downwards.
CGCTGCCACCGGCGGCGGCAGCGAAACACCGTCTTCGGGTGCCTTCACGGAGGCGGCGCCGAGCCGCTTGTGGGCAATGCGCCGCTCCAGCCACTGCGCGAGCTGCGTCAGGCTGAAGCAGACGACGTAGTAGGTCATCGCCAGGATGAAGAACACCTGGAACGGCTTGGTCAGCAGCTGGTTGTTGATCTGGTTGGCCGCGAAGGTCAGCTCCTGCACGTTGATGACGTAGCCCAGCGTGGTCTCCTTGATGGTGGAGATGAACTGGCTCAGCATGCTCGGCAGCATGTTGTAGAGCGCCTGCGGCAGGATCACGAACCACATGGTGCCCAGGTGGCTGTGGCCGAGCGCGCGCGCCGCCTCGGCCTGGCCCTTGGGCAGTGCCTGGATGCCGGCGCGCACCACCTCCGACAGGTAGGCGCCCTCGTAGATCACCAGCGTGCACAGCATGGTGGTGAAGCCCGACACGTCGCGCCCGATCAGGATCGGCACCAGGAAGTAGACCCACAGGATCACCATGAGAAGCGGCACGCCGCGCACCACGTAGACCAGCACCGTGGCCGGCCAGCGCAAGAGGCGCCAGGGCGACAGCCGCGCGAGCGCCAGCAGCACCGACAGCGGAAACGCCAGCACGATGCCCAGCACCGACAGGATCAGCGTGGCGACGATGCCGCCGAGCGGGCCGCTCGGGTACTGGCCGACGAGCAGCAGCAGCCAGTTGTCGCGCAGGATTTCAAAGACGCTGAACATGGCTTCTTCCTACCTCGCTGCGGCGATGCGGTAGCGCCGCGACAGCCAGCCGCCCAGCGCCATGATGAGCAGCGAGCACACGAGGTACAGCACCGTCGCCATGCTGTAGGCCTCGAAGGTGCGAAAGCTCTGGCTCTCGATCTCCTTCACCGCGTGCGTCAGCTCGGCCACGCCGATGGCCATGGCCAGGCTGCTGTTCTTGAACAGCGACACGCTGTGGTTCACCAGTGCCGGCACCGCGTTGCGGATGGCCTGCGGCAGCATCACGTGGCGCATCGAACCGATGTAGCCATGGCCGAGCGCGCGCGCGGCCTCGGCCTGCCCGGCCGGTATGGAGCGCAGGCCCGAGCGCATGTCCTCGCTGAAGTAGGCGGCCTGGCAGAGCCCGAGCGCGACGATCGAGAGAATCGTCTCCGCGTTGTGCACCGACAACCAGCCCTGCAGCGCATCGGGCAGCAGGCTGAAGATGCCGAAGTACCAGAGCATGAGCTGCACCAGCGTGGGCACGTTGCGGTGGTAGGAGATATAGCCCATCACCACACGCTCGGCCAGCCGGCTCGGCGTGAGGCGCACGACCAGCAGCACGACCGCCATGGCCATGGCCAGCAGCCAGGAACCGGCCGCGATCTTCAGCGTCTCCTGCAGGCCGTGCAAGAGCATTGCACCGAACTCCGGCTTCAGCAGGATCGCGAGCAGGTCGAAGTCCTTCATGTGCTGCTCCTTGGCGTGGCCATGCGGGGCGCTCAGGCCTGCGGCGCTTGCGGCCGCGCGGTGGAGAGCCCGCCGGGCACCTGCAGCGTGGGCGTGATTTCCATGTGGCCCACGTTGACCGCGATGGGCGCCGCAATCGCGAAGGCGATGGCATTGGCGATGTCCTCGGCCTGCGGCAGCTCGTAGCCTTCGACGAAGCGCTTGCGGGTTTCTTCGGAGTCGCCGTGCACGTGCGCAAAGATGTCGGTGGCCACGCGGCCCGGGCAGATCTCGGTCACGCGCACGCGCTTGCCGAAGACGTCGATGCGCAGCTGGCGCGACAGCATGCTCACGGCCGCCTTGGTCGCGTGGTAGGTGCTGTTGCCGCCGAAGTTGTAGGCCGCGGCAATGGAGCTGATGTTGACCACGTGGCCGCGGTCGCGCGCGGCCATGCCGGGCACCACGAGCCGGCACAGGTGCAGCACGGCGCGCAGGTTCACGTCGACCAGCAGGTCGATGCCCTCGGCGTCGGCCTTGAGGATGGAGCCGGGGCGGTCGACGCCGGCGTTGTTGACCAGCACGTCGAATTCCACCTCCTGCGTGAGGCGGGTGATGCCGGCAAGGTCGCTCACGTCGATGGCGTGCGGGATGCAGCCGGTGCGCGCGGCCAGTTCGGCCAGCTTGCCGGCGCTGCGCGCCAGCGCGTGGACCTCCAGGCCTTCCTTGCAGAGGCGCTCGACGACGGCAGCGCCGATGCCCGAGGAGGCCCCTGTCACCAGCGCGGTCTTGTAGTCGGAGAAGGGCATCTTTGTTTCTTTCGTGGAACTGGAGATCGCTGCGTTGAATTCACTGTATCGAGCGCTTCTTCGCGGCGCCAAGACGGATTGGCTGTGGAGCGATAAGCCGCCCTTATGTTGCCCCGTGTTCGTGCGCGCGACCTAGGGTAAGCACCATGTCCGGGCTAGTCCGGCTGCTTCGAGATGGGCACCACGCGCCCCGCCTGCTCGACCACGCCGCGCACCGCGCGGGCCAGCTCCACCGCACCGGGCGTGTCGCCGTGCAGCAGGATCGAATGCGCGCGCATCGGGATCTTCCGGCCGCTGTAGCTGGTCACCGTGCCCTCTTCCAGCAGCTGGCGCACGCGCGCCAGCACCGCGCCCTGGTCGTGGATCACCGCATCGGGCAGCTTGCGCGGCACCAGCAGGCCGTCGTCGTCGCAGGCGCGGTCGGCCAGGAAGGTGGTGCGCACGCGCAGGCCGCAGCGCGCGGCCGCGTCCTCGATGGCGCGGCTGGCGGACGAGCTGACGATGAGCATCGGATCGAAGTCCGCCACCGCGCGCACCAGCGGTTCGGCCAGCGTGGGGTCGGCCGCGGCCATGTTGCCGAGCGCGCCGTGAAAGCTCATGTGCGTCATGCGGTGCCCCGCGGTGCGCGCCATGCCGTCCAGCGCGCTCAGCTGGTAGAGCACGTAGGCGACGAGTTCCTTCGGCTCGATCTGCATCGGCCGGCGGCCGAAGCCGAGCAGGTCGGGAAAGCCCACGTGCGCCCCCACGTCGACGCCCCGCGCCAGCGCCAGGCGCACGGTGCGGTCCATGATGACCGGATCGCCCGCATGGAAGCCGCAGGCCACGTTGGCGGAAGAAACGATGTCGAGCAGCGCCTCGTCCTCGCCCATGCGCCAGGGCCCGAAGCCTTCGCCGAGGTCTGCGTTCAGGTCGATGTCCATGGGAGTCCTTTTTCTCTCTCGGTCGTCAGAGGGGGAGCAGGTCGAGCAGCGGCGTGCCGTAGCCGACCGCAAGGCCGTCGGCCGCGTGGATGCCGTCGACGATGCCGGCCTGCGGCGCGGTTACGGGCAGCAGCAGCGGGCCGATCTTTAGCACGCCGACGGCCTGGCCGGCTTCCACGCGCTCACCGATGCGCGCCAGCGGCGCGGCGGCCAGCGGATGGCTGTGCAGGAACACGCCGAGCGAGGGGGCGTGGATCGGCGAGTGCTCTGGTTCGGCTTCTTCCGCCGGCAGTTCAACGATGTTGTCGCCCTGCCGTCCGAGGCGCAGCGTGCCCTGTGGCGTGCGCAGTTCGAGCAGGCCGATGTCGGTGCCGGCCAGCCAGGCGGCCAGCTGCGGGGTGCGCAGTGCGATGTCCTGCATGTCAGCTTTTCTTGAAGTGCTGTTGTTCGGGGCGCTCTTGTTCAGGGCGCTTTTGTTCAGGGCGCGTGCACAGGCCACCGGGTACTCCCCTCCGCGAATGTCCCCCGGGGGCTGCGCCCCCTCCTCCTTTATTTCGTTGCGGGGAGCACCCGATGCCCTGTGCACCTGGGCACGCTCGTTGTGTATCGCTGATCAACGACTGCTCCGCATAACGCTCCCGTCGGTGGGGTGCCTTGCGCAGCGAAATCAAGGAGGAGGCCGCAGGCCGGGGGACATTCGCGGAGCAAGGTACCCCGTCGGCGGGAGCGCGCCCCGGACAGCGGCGCACTTCAACCGCAACACGACGAATCGAAAAGCAAGGCGTCATCCCCGTTGCCTCGCTACAGACACAGGCGCACCGCGGTGCAGTTCCACCATGCGCGCCACCTTGTCGAGCCAGGCGCGCACTTCGTCGAGCGCAGCCAGCGCTTCGTCCCATGTGGTTTCGATGAAGCGCACGCGGCTGCCGATCGGCGCCTGGCCGAGGCGCCACATGTCGGCCTCGATCACCGTGCCGAACTTGGGGTAGCCGCCCGAGGGCTGGGCGTCGCGCATCTGGATGATCGGCTGCCCGCTGTGCGGCACCTGGATCACGCCGGGCACGATGCCGTGCGAGCGCAGCTCCATCGGCGCGATGGGGCGCAGCGGCTCGCCTTCGAGGCGGTAGCCGTAGCGGTCGCTCTGGGACGTGATCTTCCACTCGCCGGCCCAGAACGCGGCGCGCGATGCCGGCTCGAACGCCATGTACTCGGCCGCGGGCAGGACACGCACGGCCGCCACGCCGCCCTGCTGCAGCGGCAATGCGAGCGCGGGCGGCACCAGGCCGAAGCCGGTCTTGCACGCAGCACCCGCACCGGCGGCACGCAGCACATCGCCCCGCCGCAGCGCGCGCCCTTCGTGGCCGCCGAACGCGCCGCGCAGCTGCGTGCTGCGCGAGCCCAGGACCTCGGGCACGTCGACTCCGCCGGCCAGGCACAGCACGGCGCGGCTGCCGCGCTGCTGCGCGCCGCCTTGCGGCAGGCCCAGCGTCAGTACCTGCCCGGCCCGTGCCTGGTGAACCCACCAGGGCAGCAGCGGCTGGCCGTCGAGCCGCGCCGCGCAATCGGCGCCGGTCAGCGCGAAGGCGCAGTCCTCGCCGAAGCGCACCTTGAACGGAAACACCGGCACTTCGATGGCGGCTGCACCCGGCGCATTGCCCAGCAGCAGGTTGCCGGCCGCGAGCGCCAGGCTGTCCATGGCGCCCGAGGTGCCGACGCCCCAGCGCAGGCTGCCGGTGCGCCCCAGATCCTGCACGGTAGCCAGCGCAGCCGAGGAAAGTACTTCGATCATCGGACGATGCCCTCCACGCGAAAACGGATCATGTCGCCCGGCTGCAGCGCCGCGGGCGGGTCCTCCGCGGGATCGAAGAAGCACATCGAGGTGCTGCCGATGGTGTTCCAGCCGCTGGGCCCGGCCGAGGCCGACACGCCGGTCTGCGCCCCGCCGATCGACACCGCGCCGCCCGGGATGCTCAGCACCGGCACCTTGCGGCGCGGCGTGGCAATGCGTGCGTCCATGCCGCCCAGGTAGCAGTAGCCCGGATGGCTGCCGAGCGCATACACGGGGTAGAGCGGCGCGCTGTGCAGCTCGACGATGCGCTCGATGCTGAGGCCCGTGTGCGCCACCACGTCGGCCATGTGCGGACCGCCCGGGCCGCCGTAGACCACGGGCAGCTCGACCACCCGGCCTTCGCGCGGCCGTGCGACGGCCGCGTCCCACGCATCGTGCAGGCGCGCCTCCAGGGCTTGGAGCGCGCCGGCGCCGCGCGGCGGGTGCAGGAAGGTCAGCATCAGGTTGTTCATGCCCGGCACGGCTTCGCGGATCTCCGGCCAGGCCTGGGTCTCGTGCGCCAGCGCCCAGATGCGTTGCTGCAAGTCGAGGTTCATCTCGCCGGGCGCCTCGAAGATCAGCGCGGTCGTGCCCAGCAGGCTGATCGATGGCCGCTGCACGGTCATGCCGCGCTCCTTTGCTGCAGCCAGCGCTCGAGGTGGTGGATGTCCACGCCGCCGGCGGCAAAGCCCTCGTCGCGCAGCAGCTCGCGGTGCAGCGGCACGTTGGTCGCGATGCCGTCGATGCGCATCTCGGCGAGAGCCAGGCGCATGCGCTCGAGCGCATCGGTGCGCGTGCTGCCGTGCACGATCAGCTTGGCAATCATCGAGTCGTAGTACGGCGGCACGCGGTAGCCGGCGTTGGCATGCGAATCGACCCGCACGCCGAAGCCGCCCGGCACCTGCCAGCCGGTGATGCGCCCCGGCGAAGGCGCGAAGGTGTCCGGGTTCTCGGCGTTGATGCGGCACTCGATCGCATGGCCCTGGCAGCGCACCTCGTGCTGCGCCAGCGAAAGGCGCTCGCCGCGCGCCATGCGCAGCTGCTGCTGCACGATGTCGATGCCCGCGGTCATCTCGGTCACCGGGTGCTCGACCTGCAGGCGGGTGTTCATCTCGATGAAATAGAAGGCGCCCTTCTCGTAGAGGAACTCGAAGGTGCCGACGCCGCAATAGCCGATCTGCCGGCAGGCGGCCGCGCAGCGCTCGCCCACCTCGGCCATCAGCGCCTCGTCGATGCCGGGCGCGGGCGCTTCCTCGATCACCTTCTGGTGGCGGCGCTGCAGCGAGCAGTCGCGGCTGCCCAGCCAGATGGCGTTGCCGTGGCTGTCGGCCAGCACCTGGATCTCGACGTGGCGCGGGTGCAGCAGGAATTTCTCGATGTAGACCTCGGGGTTGCCGAAGGCCTGGCGCGCTTCCTCGCGCGTGAGCGCCATCGCATCGAGCAGCGCCGCTTCGCCCTGCACCACGCGCATGCCGCGCCCGCCGCCACCACCCGCCGCCTTGACGATCACCGGATAGCCGATCTCGCGCGCGATGGCCTGGATGGCGGCCGGGTCTTCCGGCAGCCCTTCGTCGGGCCCCGGCACGCAGGGCACGCCGGCCTTGCGCATCGCGCGCTTGGCCGAGACCTTGTCGCCCATGGTGCGGATGCAGGCCGCACTGGGACCGATGAAGGCCAGGCCGGCCTGCTCGACGCGCGCGGCAAAGCCCGCGTTCTCCGACAGGAAGCCGTAGCCCGGATGGATGGCCTGGGCGCCGCTGACTTCGGCGGCAAACAGGATGGCGGACTGGTTCAGGTAGCTCTGCCCCGGCGCGGAGGGCCCGACGCACAGCGCCTGGTCGGCCTGCGCGACATAGCTGGCGTCGCGGTCGGCCTCGGAATGCGCGACCACGGTCCTGAGGCCCAGGCCGTGGCAGGCGCGCAGGATGCGCAGGGCGATTTCGCCGCGGTTGGCAATGAGGACGGTGTCGAACATCGCGCGGCTTTCCTCATCCGAAGCGGAACAGGGGCTCGCCTGCTTCCACTTCCTGGCCCGACCGCACCAGCACGGCCTGCACGGTGGCGGCAGCGTCGGCGCGGACTTCGTTGAACATCTTCATGGCCTCGATCACGCAGAGCATCTGGCCGGCCTCGACGGCCTGCCCCGGCTGCACGAAGGGCGGCTCGCCGGGCGCGGGCTGCAGGTGCACCACGCCGTAGAGCGGCGCAAGGCATTCGGCCGCGGCGGCTGGCGGCGGTGCCTGCTGCGCAGACCCCGCGGTGGGCGCCTTGCGCGCAGCAGCAGCCGGGCGCCGCGCGGCTGCGGGCACGGCCGCCAGCGCCGATTGCTTCACCAGCCGCAATGTGCTGCCGTCTTCGCTGTACTCCAGCTCCGCGAGGTCCGAGGCCGCGAGTGCGTCGATGAGCGTCTTGATCTGTTCCTGCTTCATGCCGGGCTGCCTGTGGCGACAGAACATCCTTGGGGGTGGCCGACGCATTCCGCGAACGCGTGACGGCAGGCATGAACGGTAGCGGGCCGCGGGCACAAAGCCCAAGACGGAATGGCTGTGCCGGGATAAGGCCGGCTTATGACGGCACGCTACGACAGCGCAGCCAGCTCGGGTTCGGGCGTGGCCGCGAAGGTGCCGGCCAGGTCGACCACGAGTTCGAGCAGGATGCTCTTCACCGCCTGCGCCGGCTCCGAGAGCGGCAGGTGGTCGGACTGGCACAGCGCCAGCGGCGCCTCGATGACCGGATCGACGATCTGGAACTGCCAGGCCCCGCAGGCCGCCACCACTTCGCGCGCCATCGACGCCGGCAGGATGGTGGCGCCCAGCCCATCGGCAATAGCGGCCGTCAGCGTGAAGGCCGACTCGATCTCGGCCACCACGCGCGGCACCATGCCCGCGCGCACGAAGGCCGCGTCGACCAGCTTGCGAACCACGTTGTAGGGGCGCGGCAGGAAGAGTTCGATGTCGCGCAGGTCGGCCAGCTTCACCGGCTGCGCCGGCGCCGGCATGGCCGCCGGCCCGACCAGGAACAGCGGCTCCTTGAGCAGCGGCAGGAACGAAAGGCCGTGGATCGCCTTGTCGCCGTAGAGCACGGCCAGGTCCATGCGGCCGTTCATGATGAGCTCGCTCAGCGTGGTGCCGTAGTTTTCGTTCAGGTAGAGCAGGATGCCGGGGTGGCGCGCACGCACCGTGCGCAAGAGCGGCAGCGACAGCGCCGAGGCCGCCGTGCCGGGCGCAAGCCCCACCGACACCTGGCCCGACAGCCCTTCGCCGGCCGCTTCCATGTCCACGCGGGCCTGCTCGCACTGGCGCAGGATGATCTGCGCATGCCGGTACAGCACCTTGCCGGCCTCGGTGGGCGTGACGCCGCGCTTGGTGCGCACCAGCAGCTGCTGGCGCACCTCGCCCTCGAGCGTGGCCAATTGCTGGCTCAGCGCGGGCTGGGCGATGAAAAGGACCTCGGCAGCCTGCGTCAGGCTGCCGATGTCCACGATCTTCACGAAATATTTGAGGCGTCGCAGGTTCACGCCGTGTCCCCAAGCAAAAGCCGAGCCTAGCACCGCCCCCGCGCAGCGGCCATCGGGGCCCACCATAAGCTCTACCTATACAACCAGTGCAATCTCGTCTTGGCCTCGCGCGATCGATGTGCGTACCGTTCGGTCCATGCCATCGCCAACCCAGGAAGACAAGTGACGCTCTCCCGCATTGCCGCCCGCGTGCGGCGCATCAAGCCCTCGCCCAGCACCTCCGCCGCCGACCGCGCCAACGAGCTGCGCCGCCAGGGCAAGTCGATCGTGAACCTCGTGGTGGGCGAGCCCGACTTCGACACGCCGCCCCACATCCGGCAGGCCGCCGCCGCCGCCATCGAGAAAGGCGCGACACGCTACACCCTGATGGCCGGCACGGTGGAGTTGCGCCAGGCCATCGCCGCCAAGCTCGAACGCGAGAACGGCCTGCGCTACGCGATGAACGAGATCATCGCCACCAGCGGCGCCAAGAGCGCGATCTACAACGCGCTCGCCGTCACGCTGGAGCCGGACGACGAGGTGATCATTCCCGCGCCCTACTGGGTGTCGTATCCCGACATGGTGCTGGCCTGCGAAGGCACGCCGGTCACCGTGGCCTGCCCCGAGGCCAACGGCTTCAAGCTGACGCCCGCGCAGCTGGAGGCCGCCATCACGCCGCGCACGCGCTGGCTGCTGATCAACTCGCCCAGCAACCCGACCGGCGCCAGCTACACCGCGGGCGAATACCGTGCGCTTGCCGAGGTGCTGCAGCGCCACCGCCAAGTGATGGTGATGACCGACGACATCTACGAGCACATCCGCTTCGACGGCCAGGCGACGCCGCACCTGCTTGCGGTTGCGCCTGCGCTGCGCGAGCGCACGCTGGTGATCAACGGCGTCTCCAAGACCTATGCGATGACCGGCTGGCGCATCGGCTACGCGGCCGGCCCTGCCGACCTGGTCCAGGCGATGGACACGCTGCTGTCGCAGTCCACCGGCAACTGCTGCTCGGTGAGCCAGGCGGCCGCCGCGGCGGCGCTCGACGGCAGCCAGGACTTCGTGGCCGAGAGCGTGGCCATCTACAAGCAGCGCCGCGACCGCACCCTGGCGCTCATCAACGACATTCCCGGCCTGCACTGCAGCCCGCCGCCGGGCGCCTTCTACCTGTACATCCACTGCGGCGGCCTGATCGGCAAGACCACGCCAGAGGGCAAGCGGCTGGACCAGGACGGCGACGTGGTGATGTACCTGCTCGAGAGCGAAGGCGTGGCCGTGGTCGCGGGCACGGCCTACGGGCTGTCGCCCTACTTCCGCCTTTCCATTGCCACGTCGATCGAGACGCTCGAAGAAGGCTGCGCGCGCATCGCGCGGGCCGCGGCCGCCCTGCGCTGACGCGCCCCTGAATACCCGAGGACACCTATGCCCTACAAAGCCATTCGCAAGAATCCGTCTGCCGCACCGGTCGCCCCCGAGATCCTCGCCGCGCTGCGGGAGATCCCGGTCGCGGCGCTGAGCGACAACATGCACCGCAACATCGGCAGCACCGGCCTGCACCCCTACCACCGCCCAGCCGCCCGGACCATGGCAGGCACGGCTGTCACGGCGCGCTCGCGCGGGGGCGACAACCTCACCTATCTGCGTGCCCTGGAGTTCTGCCGGCCCGGCGACGTGCTGGTGATCGATGCCGGCGGCGATCTCAACAATGCGGTGGTCGGCGGCATCCTCTCGTTCTACGCTGCGCACATCGGCACCGTGGGCGTGGTGATCGACGGCGCGATCCGCGACGTAGCCGAGGTCCGGGCACGCGAGTTTCCAGTCTACGCGCGCGGCGTCACCCACCGCGGCCCCTACAAGGACGGACCCGGCGAGATCAACGTGCCGGTGTCGGTCGGCGGGATGGTCGTCAATCCCGGCGACATCGTGGTCGGCGACCAGGACGGGCTGATGGCCTTCGCGCCGGACGAGGCCGAGTTGCTGATCGAGAAGGCGCGCGCGCACTTGGCGACGGAAGCGGAGACCATCCGGGCCATGAAGGAAGGCCGATGGGACCGCGCGTTCATCGATGTGCTCGAAGCGCGCTGCGCCAACTGAAGCCTGGATGAGCGAAGGCGATGACCATCACCTGCCGCAAACCCGGGAGAAGCGAGCGCCTGCGCGACGGAACCCGCGCTGGAGGTCGTCTTACGCGCTGATATCCATGCGATACCGGAAAACTCGCGCGTCGATGAGTTCTCCATACTTCTGCACCGGCGCTCCCAGTCGGGCGATGATTTTCCCGGCAGCGGCCTCGCTGGTGCACTCGACGAGGACGTAGCAGTCCTCGCTGCCCACGTAGCCCGAATCCGCCGTCACCGGCCTGGAAAGGCCAGCATCGGCCTCGACAAAGTGGATCGAAGCCGTGCCCGGTTGGTCGAGCACTTCCAGAACGCCCGCAAGCGCCGGCATCATGGCCGGATCGCCGGACGGCCGAAGTCGCATCAGTGCAACTGCGACGCCTCGCGCGCCCCCCGCGCTGTGCACAAGGCGTCCGACCACGCGCGTCGGCGCGATGAATCGGGAAATGTGGTGGTGGGACCACTCGGTCTGGTTCGCCAGGGCTGCCCGGTAAGGCGCACTGTCCAGCACATCGAACCGCGTGGTGTTGTAGATCTGCAGGTAGCGCGTCGGCGCGCCGACGGATTCATACCGTCTCGCCTCGAGAAAGCCGGGAATTGCCACTCTCTCGGCCAGGTGCTCACGGTCGAACCACTCGTTGAAGTCGGCCTCCTCCTCGGGGAGCACTTCCATCGATGAAATCAGGACGCCTTCGCCAGCAAAGACCATGTCGGTTCTCTCTTTCGGATGATGATGTGGGTCGGTGCGGATCAATCGATCCGGATGTTGGATTCGATGATCACCTTCTCCCACTTGAGGCGGTCCCGCTTGATCGTTTCGGCCAGCCGCTGCGGCGAGCCGCCTTCGAGCTCCATTCCCATCTCGAGCAGCTTGTTCTTCACCTCCGGGTCCTTCAGGATGTCGTTCACGTTCCTGTTCAGCAGCGCAATGACGGTGTCGGGCGTCCGGGCGGGTGCCAGCAGCGCAAACCAGTGCAGCAACTCGAAGTTGGCAAAGCCCTTGGTCTCGGAGACTGCGGGCAGTCCGGGATAGGCGGGCGAGCGTTTCGCTGTCGTCACTGCAAGCGCCTTCATCCGGCCGGCCTTGGCCATCGGCATCGATTCCGGACCGATGGCCATCATCACCGACACCTGGCCGGACATCAGATCCTGAAGCGCGGGCGCGCCACCCTTGTAGGGCACATGCGTCATGTCGATGGACGCCGCACGCTTGTATAACTCCATGCCCAGGTGGCTGGGGTTGCCGGCGCCGCTGGAAGCGTAGTTGATCGGTGTCGCCGAAGTCCGCGCGAACGCCGTGAGTTCGTCGAACGAATTGACCGGCATCGAAGGATGAACCATGACCACGCTGGGCAGGGTCACGGCCAGCATGATCGGCGCGAGGTCCTTTTCCGGGTCGTAGGCGAGGCGTCCCTTGTAGAGGGTCGGATTGACCGAAAGGCCAGCAGTGGAAGCCAGCAGGATCGTGTAGCCGTCCGGGTTCGCCTTGGCGACGAAGCTGGCCGCGATCTGTTCGGTGGCACCTGGCTTGTTCTCGACCACGACGGGCTGCTTGAGTCGCTGCGACAACTGCTGCCCGATCAGGCGCGACACCGTGTCGGACGCACCGCCCGGTGGATAGGGAACCACGATGCGGATGGGCTTGTCCGGGTAGTCCCCTGCGAACGCCAGCCCTGCCATGGCCAGTGAGAGGGCACAGGCAGCACGTATCAAGGCAATCTTCATGTCAGCATCCAATCAAGAGAGTGAAAAATTCGTCGTCCGGACCGCCCTGCAAGATCACTGGGGCGTGATCTTCGCGGCCTTCACCAGGCGCGCGTAGCTGTCCGCGTCCTTGCGCATGAACTCCTGGAAGGCCTCGGGCGAGTCCCCGACCGGAATGAGGGAGGTCTCCTCGAGCTGCCTGCGCAACTCGCCGCGCAGCGCGGTCCTGATCGCGGCATTGAGCCTGTCGATCACGGCCTGGGGCGTGCCGGCCGGCGCGGCAATGCCGGTCCAGGTGACGACCTCGAAGTCGGGCAGCCCCGCTTCCTTCATCGTCGGAACGTCCGGAAGCAGCGGCGAGCGCTGGCGGCTGGTGATGGCCAGCGCACGCAGCTTGCCGCTCCTGGCGTAGGGCAAGGCGGTCGGCGAGGTGTCGAACAGCATGTCGATCTGACCGCCCATCAGATCCACGAGGGCCGGCGCGCCTCCCTTGTAGGGAACGTGCAGGAGCTCCACGCCGGCCTGCTGCATGAAGATCTCGGTGGAGAAATGCTGGGCGGAGCCGACGCTCGCGCTGCCGAAGCTCAGCTTTCCCGGGCGTGCCTTGGCCAGCGCGATCAGCTCGTTGACATTGCGGGCCGGCGATTGCGTGCCCACGACCAGGATGTTGGGCTGATCGACGATCCGCATGATGGGGGCAAAGGCCTGCAGCGGATCGAATGGCGGATTGGCATACAGGAACTGGTTGGCGGCAAAGACCCCGGCGCTGCCGACCAGCAGCGTGTACCCATCCGGCGGCGCCTTGGCGACGTAGGCGGCACCGACGTTGCCGGAGGCGCCGGGCTTGTTGTCGACCACGAAGGGCTGCTTCAGCGCGTCCTGCAGGCTCTTGCCGACCAGGCGCGCGACCAGATCCACGCTGCCGCCCGGAGGAAACGGGACGATCAGGCGCACCGGCTTGTGCGGGTAGTCCTGGGCGGCCGCGCACGGGACGACGAATGCCAGCAGGACGGCGGCCAGCTTGCTAAGCATTGCGCACCTCCTGCGGCGGAATTCGAGACGGATGCAGTGCGGCGGCGGCTTCGGCAGCGACACCCAGCAGTGCGTGATCGCCCCCCGCGCGCCCGACCAGTTGCAGCCCGATGGGCCGTGCGTCGTCGTCCTCGCCCGCGGGAAGCGAGATAGCGCACAGCGCGAGCAGGTTGACCGGGCGGGTGAAGTGGACCGGCGCCACGTTGTGGTCGACGTCGTCGAGGCGCGGGGCGGTCATCGCCGTGACGGGCATGGCAATGGCGGACAGCCCGAGCCTGTCCATCTCGCCGGCAAATGCCTGCTGCCAGCGCGACGCGGTGGCCTGAGCCTGCAGGTACTGCACGGCCGTGGTCGCCCGGGCGGCGAGGAGCCGCGACCGCACCGACGGATCCATCGGCGCGTCCGGGTCGTCCAGGAACCGGTCATTCACCCAGGCGCCTTCGGCGATCATGATGGCGTTGGTGGGTTCCTTGAACGCCGCCAGCGACGCCGGAAACCGGAACGGCACCAGACTGAAACCCGCCTGCTCGAGCCTTTGCAGGTTCTGTGTGTGACATCGCGCGACGGCTGGCGCGAGTGGCGCGAGTTCGTCCGCCTCCAGGACGCCGATCCGCCGGCGGGCGTCCGGGCCCGAAGCGGGTGCACCGACGAGCGCCTCGAAGCACAGCCGGGCATCCTGCACCGACGACGCAATGAGGCCCACGCTGTCCAGGCTCTCGCTGAGCGCATAGACGCCCTCGCGCGGCAGCGCATCGATGGTGGGCTTGAAGCCCACGATGCCGCAGAAGGCCGCGGGTACGCGAACCGAGCCGCCGGTGTCGGAGCCGATCGCCCAGGGCACCAGGCGGGCTGCCACGGCCACGGCCGATCCGCTGCTGGAGCCGCCTGCCACCAGCGTGTCCGTGGCGCGGCCGGCCGGATTGCGTGGCGTGTCCATGTGCGTATTGGTGCCCCAGGCGCCCAGCGCGAACTGCACCATGTGGGTCTTGCCGACGATGACGCCGCCGGCGTCGGCAATGCGCCGAACGATGGCTGCGTCCTGTTGCGCGATGTTGGCCGACAGCAGCGGTGAGCCCGCCGTCGTGGGCTTGCCTTGGATGTCCACCAGGTCCTTCAGCGCCAACGGAATACCGTGCAGCGGGCCGCGGTCGTGGCCTGCGCGAAGCTCCTCGTCGGCGAGGGCCGCAGCCGCCAGGGCTTCCTCTTCGTAGACCGCCAGGAAGCTCTTGAAGACGGCGTCGTGCGCCGCGATGCGGCGCAGGCACTCCCGCGTGAGGATCACCGAACTTGTCTCCCCGGTTCGCAAGGCACGCGACAGTTCCGCCATCGGTGCGAAGGCGGGCGGCCTGGTCTGATGGGCGCTCGTCATGCCGCTGCCTCCTGGAAGACAAGGCGCGTGTCCAGCACGTCGGAATAGGACTCGCCGGCGCGCAGCCGTGACAAGGTCTGCTGCTCTGCCTGTTGCAGCCCGATCGCCTTCCGGGCCAGGGCCCAGGCCTCGTCGGGCGGCATCACCAGAACACCGTTCTCGTCCGCCAGCACGGCATCGCCGGGATGCACGCGAACGCCCCCGCAGTCCACTGGCCGGCAGAAGCTGCCCGACTGCCCGCCGGCGCGGGTGGTGCGGGCGCTCAGGCCGCGGGCCCACACCGGTATGCCGAGCTCGCGCAGCTCCGCGATGTCCGTGACGCAGCCGTCGACCACCACGCCTGCGACACCACGAAGGCGCGCCGCGAGCATGCTGGCACCTCCCATGCACGCGATCGTCTCGTCGCCCGCGCGGTCGACGAACAGGAAATCGCCGGCCCGCAGTTGTCCCAGCGCGTGATGCAGGATGGATCCGTCCGAACCCTCGCAGCGCACGGTGACGGCGGTACCGACGCTGCGCGCCACCGCAGCCATGGCCTTGATCCGCCCATGCAGGAAGCCGCGATCATGAAAGTGGCCGATGGTGGCCGGCTCGACCTCCTTCAGCAGGGCCAGCAGTTGCAGCGTGCAAGGCGGCGGCAACTCTCCTCGTTCGATGGCAGTCATTTGGGATATCGTCGTTGTGAATGACGGCAATCGTAGGCAGCCGCTCCCGGCACCGATACTGATCAATTCTCACGATGGTTGATTCGAGTTCTTTATCAACGAGGTTCACCCTCCATCAGCTGGAAGCTTTCGTGTGGACCGCGCGTCTCGGCACGGTGCATGCGGCGGCGCGCCACCTGCATCTCACCCAGCCGGCGATCTCGCACCGCATTCGCGACCTCGAGGAGGAATTGGGTATCCAGCTGTTCGAACGCCAGAACCAGCGCCTGCTGGCGACGGAGCTGGGCCGCAATGTGCTGGTCTATGCGGAGCGCGTGCTGGCGTCGGCGCAGGACATGGCGCGGCTCGATCTGCGGCGCACCATCACAGGCCTGGTGCGCATGGGGGTGGACGAGTCCTGCGCGATCATCGGGATGCCGCAGATCCTCAAGGACATCAAGGACAGCTATCCGGCGCTTCGTGTGGACCTGACGGTGGGCGGAGGCGCCCAGCTGCTTCAGAAGATCAACAGCCACGAGTTGGACATGGCGCTGCACACGGGTCAAAGCAGCCAGCCCGACGTGACAAGCCAATTCATCGGACTGACCCAACACCAGTGGGTGGCGGCCCACGACCTGATGATGCCCGACGGAGACTTTCTGCCGGCCCACGCCCTGAACCACCGCATCGTCTGCAATGCGCCGCCGTCGACCCTGCATGAATCGGCATCGCGCTGGCTGGCCTCGGATGGCTATTCGTTCGAGGAGTACAGCAGTTGCAATTCACTCTCGCTCATGGTGGCGCTGGTCGCCTCCGGCCATGCGATTGCCATGCTGCCCGCATCGATCACGCGCCGGCAGGTCGCCGAAAAGTCCTTGCAGGTGTTGCAAGCCAAGCCGGCGGTGCCGAACGTGCCGTACTACTTCTCGTACCTGGCGCATCACCGCAGCGACACGACGGCGCGCATCCTGGACATCGTGCTGCGCAACCTGCAAGACGCCGGGTTCTTCCACGCCGACGGATCGTCCCGGGACAGCGGCTGAGAAAGCTTTGAGAGCGACTGTCGGGTTCTGATGTTTCGGCAGGTTGCCCGGCCGCGGTGGAGCATCGCCTCCTTCCATAGGCTCAACCTATGGATCAATCGAGATTTCGCATTTTTCAACGCGGGCCCGCATTCCCAGAATGACAGGACGGTGACAACGCCATCCATCTCCATCTGTCTTCAGGAAAGTACCCCGCCCCATGTCGGACCGCGATAGCACGCCAGGCGCCTGGCACCTGCCGCCCAGCGCCTACCTCGCCAGCCGCAAGCCCGCCTTCGGCCTGCCCGGGTGGCCGGAGTCGCTCTACGTCACGATGCGCGACGGTTGCCGCATCGCGCTCGACTACTACCTGCCCCAGGCGCGCAACGGCGCGCAGCCGCCGGCCCGCCTGCCCACCATCGTCATCTTCACGCCCTACTACCGGCGCTTCGTGACCACCGACTCCACGGTGGAGGCCAGTCCCAACTGCGGCCGCTACCGCGACTTCTTCGTGCCGCATGGCTACGCGGTGGTGGTGGTGGATGTGCGGGGCACCGGCGCGAGCTTTGGCACGCGCGACGCATTGCGCTCGCCGAAGGAGCGCGACGACTACCACGAGATTGCCGAGTGGATCGTGCAGCAGCCCTGGAGCGACGGGCGCATCGGATCGACCGGCATTTCGTACCTGGGCGCGGCGGCGGTGTTTCTCGCAAGCACGCGGCACCCCGCGGTCAAGGCCATCGCACCGCTGTTCGCCGTGACCGACATCTACACCGACCAGCTCTACGTGGGCGGCGTGCTCTCGACCATCTGGACCGGCCGCTACGACGAACTCATGGTTGCGCTCGACCAGGACGACCGCCCCGCCCTCGCCAAGTTCGCCTACTACGGCAACCCGCTGTTCGCGGGGCCGCAGCCGGTGGACGACGATGCCGATGGCCAGCTGCTGGCCCAGGCGCTGCACCAGCACCGCAGCAACTGCCGGCTGAACGACATGGCGCGCGAGCTTCCGTTCCGGCACGACGCAACGCTGCACGACCCCGCATTGACGCTGGACGTGTGCAGCCCCGGCCACTACGCGCGCCAGATTCCCGAGGAGGTGGCGATCTACTCCGTCTCGGGCTGGTACGACGGCGCCGGCTACAGCAACTCGGCGATCACGCGCTTCCTGACACTGCCCAGGCACCAGCACCGCCTGCTGCTCGGCCCCTGGGACCACGGTGCGCGCAGCAACGTCTCGCCCTGGCGCGAGCAGACCGGTTCCGACTTTCCGCTGCTGGCCGAAGTGCTGCGCTTCTTCGACCATCACCTGCGCGGCATCGACACCGGGCTGGGCAGGGAGCAGCCGGTGCACTACTTCACCATCCACGACGAGAAGTGGCAGGCCGCCGATGCATGGCCGCCATTCGCGGGAACCCGCCGCGTCCATCCCGATGCGGATGGCGTGCTGGCGCTGCACGCGCCCGCCGCCCCCGGCCGCGACAGCTACCGGGTCGACTTCTCCGTTTCGACCGGCCGCCAGACGCGGCTGGAACGGCTGGGTGCCGTCGGCATCGAGCACTACTACCCCGACTGGACCGAGCGCCAGGCGCAGTACCTGCACTACACCAGCGCGCCATTGGCCACGCCGGCCGAACTGACCGGCCACGTGAGTGCGAGCCTGCTGCTTGCATCGTCGGAGACCGACGCGGCCGTCTACGTCTATCTGAGCGAAGTGCTGGCCGACGGCAGCTGCCGTTACGTCACCGAAGGCCTGCTGCGCGCCCTGCACCGCGAAGGCCTGTCGCATTCGCCGGACTACGTGGCGAGCTGGCCCGTGAACACCTGCGACCGTGCTTCGGCCCGCCTGCTCGTGCCCCACGAGCCCGCGCGCCTGGACTTCGCGCTGCTGCCGGTGTCCTGGACCTTTGCCGCGGGCAGCCGCATACGGCTGTCGATCGGCGGCAGCGACGAAGGCCACGGCCCGCAGGTGCCGCACGGGCGGCCGCCGCGGCTGGAAATCCTGCGTGGCGCCGACGCCAGCTGGTTCGATCTTCCGCTGCGCGCCGCGCCGCAGTAGCACCTCGCTTCCCCGTTCTTCGTTCAACATGCCAAGAGAGAGGCACGCCATGGCCCCCATCACCCGTCGTTCGTTCGTTCCCATGCTGGCGCTGGCCGGCACGCCGCTCCTGTCCGTGCCGCTCGCGGCGCAGGCCCAATCGCCCTGGCCCGTACGGCCGGTCAAGCTCGTGGTGCCGCAGGGGGCGGGTTCGGGCTCGGACGTGATCGCGCGCCTGCTCAGCGACCGGCTCGCCCAGCAGCTGGGCCAGGCCGTGGTGGTGGAAAACAATCCGGCGGCCAACGGCCTCGTGGCCCTGGGCGCCGTGGCCAAGGCGCCCGCCGACGGCTACACGCTGGTGCTCGCGGGCGTGTCGCAGATCGCCTTCAATCCGGCCCTGTACAAGAGCCTGCCCTACGATCCGCTGAAGGACTTCACCTTTCTTGCGCCCGTGGCCGATACGCCCTTCGTGCTGGTGACGAGCAACAGGAGCGGCATCAAGACCTTCGCGCAGTTTCTCGAGCAGGCGAAGGCGAAGAACGGCGAACTGACCTTCGGCAGCGCCGGCATCGGCAACTCCACCCACATCGCGATGGAACTGATCGCCGCGACCGCGGGCGTCAAGCTGATGCACGTGCCCTACAAGGGTTCGGCCGCGGCGCTCACGGCCGTGTTGGCCGGCGAGGTCGACGCCATGGTGAGCGTGGTCGGACCGGCGCTGCCGCAGGTGCAGTCGGGCAAGGTGCAGGCGGTGGCGGTGCTCGGCGCTGCTCGCGTGCCGCAGTGGCCCCAGGTGCCGACGGTGAAGGAGGCGGGGCTGAACGTGCCGCCGATGCCCGGCTGGTACGCGATTGCCGGCCCGGCGCGCCTGGACCCGAAGATCGTTGCCACCTTCAACGCCGCGCTACAGAAGGTGATGGCGGACCCGGCCGTCAAGGCCCGGCTGGCCGAACTCTCGCTGCCGGCCATGAGCGGCGGCGAAGCGGATATCCGCCGCCGCGCGGTCGACGACCAAGCTTTCTGGAGCGCCTTCATCACCAGGAACAACATCCGCGTGGAATGAGCATGGGGCGCCCGCGAAGAGCGCACCGCCCTACCCTGCGCCGCTGAACCGCCGAACGCCCTTCCAGCGCTTGCTTGCGATCTCCTCACCGATCACCTGCAGCAGCAGCTCGCGCACGCATTGCACGGCGGGGCTGTGCACCGCCGAGGCCGACAGGCTCAGCGACAGCTCGCGCAGCAGCGGCCGTCCCTTGATGGGAACGCCGCGCACGCGGCCATGCTGCTGCGCCAGCGCAAAGGCCGCGGTCGGCAGCACCGTGGCACCGAGCCCGCGCTCGACGGCCAGGATCAGGATTTCCACTGCGCTGGTTTCGGCCACCAGGCGAAATTTCAGTTGGCGATCGCGCAGCAGCCGCTCGGTGGCCACGCGCACCGAATTCGGATGCGTGGGCAGCAGCAGCGGCAGCTTGGCAAAGGCCTCGATGCCGAAGGCGCGCGGTGCTTTTTGCGACGAGGCCACCACCACGAACAGTTCTTCCTCCAGGATCGGCTCGATGCGCAGGCGCGAATCGGCCCGGGCATCCATCGTGACCGCAAGCGCCAGCCGGTCGGCCGCCACCTGGCCCGTCAGGTCTCCGCTGGAGGCTTCCACCATTTCCAGTTCGATCAGCGGATAGCGCTCCTGCAGCCGCGCCAGCAGCGGCGCGGCCAGGATGCGCGAGGTGCTGGTCGGGAACCCGATGGCCACCCGGCCCGAAGGCGATTCGCTCTCCTGCCGGATGGCCGAGCGGGTGTCTTCGAACTGCCGCAGGATCGTCTTCGCATGGCGATAGAGCAGCTCGCCGATGGCCGTGGCCCGCGTGCCGTGAACACTGCGTTCCAGCAAGGTGACGCCGAGCTCCGACTCCAGATTGGCCATGTGCTGGCTCAAGGAAGGCTGGGCGATGAAAAGCGCCTCCGCCGCGGTCGTGATGTTCTTGAGCTCGACGACCTTGACGAAATAGCGCAGCTGACGGATGTCCATGCTCATTCCTTCCTTGAAGACAGCGGGACACTCGCACTCGAAGCCACGGTGGCCAGCCGAGCGGTCAGCGTCTCGGCCTGTTCGGCAAACTTCTTCGGGTTTGTCTTTTGCAGCTGCGCCAGGTTGTGGAGCTTCCATCGCACGCCCGGGAGATCTTCCAGATGCCCGATGCCTGGCAGCGCGCACTCGGGTGCGCCGGCGACCAGCGATCGCAGGAAGCGCCGCTCATCGTCGTCGAGCCCCTGCTGGATCTCACGCGTGAGGCGCTCCCGGGCCGCGAGCAGTGCGTCGAGCGGCACCGGCTCGGCCGTCATGCCCTGGAAGTTGTGCTCGAAGTCGTGCCGGAGGTCGCGCAGCGGCGGAAACAGCACTTCGTGCACCGGCCGGTTGCTGCTGGCCAGGTAGACCACGAAGGCGCGGCGGATGCCGGGTGTGATGCCTTCATGCGCAAAGAGCTGCATCACGTCGAACAGGTCACGCGGATGCTGGCGGTCCAGCGCCGCCACCAGCTTGCCGCCGTACACGTCCTCCAGCGACACCACCGGAATCTCCAGGTCGGCCATCAAGATGTCACGCGCGGCCGGCGTGAGCGCGGCTCGGCGCACCGGCCGCACGGTGCCCCGCATCACGAAGTTGACTTCGATCTTCACCTGAACCGAGCCGCGGCGCACCAGCAGCTTGGTTTCGCCTGCCAGCGCTGCCGGGGCGTGCGTCTGGAAGCCTCGCCTCTTCAAGCGCTCAGACGCTTGGCGAATAGCTTCGTTGATGCGCGCCAGCGCCGCGTCGCGCGGCAGCGTGTGATCGGGGAATACCAGATCCAGGTCTACTGACAGGCGCGGCATGTCGCGCACGAACAGATTGATCGCGGTGCCACCCTTCAGGGCGAAGGTGTCGTCCGCAAAGACGAGCGGCGCCACCTGTATCAACAAGCGCGCGGTCTCCAGATAGGCGGGGTTCATGGCTTGAGCACCAACAGGCCGTCGGCCGAACGGGACACCCAGGGCCGGTCGCTGCCCGTTGGCAGCGTGGCTGGATCGAGCTTGGCCGCCCAGGGCACAGAGGCCTCGCGGCCGAGCTGCAGGCACAACCGTACGGTCTTGACGCTCGTGCACCGCCGCAGCAGCTCGCCCAGCACGTTGGCGCGCAGGCTGTAGGTGCTCTCCACAAGTTCGCGGGCTTCCTGCAGCGGCTGGCGTACGCCTACCTCGCTCAGCAACTCCAACAAGGCGCGCTCCGGTTCAGCCACCTGCGCCGCCCCGTCGCGCTTCTCAAAAGGGCCGGCGTGCAGCAAGGCGCCCGGTTGCTCGTCGAACAGCCGCTTGCGGTGGTACTCGGCCGGAAAGCGCCCAGTGAACCAGTCCGGCAGGTGCCCCGCCGCCCAACCATAAAGCTGAAGTACTGGCTGCTGCGCCACATACTGGCGCACGCCGTACCAGTCCAGCGCCGACTTGCCGCCCACGTGCAAGCCCGCCAGCTGTCGCTGCAGCAGAACGAGGCTCGGATGCAGGGCCAGGGTGTCGTTGGGACGACAGAACACGCCGCGCGTCAGACGCGTGAGCCAGCCGGCGCGCACATAGTGCACGGCCAGGTCCGCGGAGATCCCCTGGGCCGCCAAGTCTTCTGAGGTCAGTGGAATTCCAGGGACCAGGCGGGTATAGAGCGCGTTTAGTTTGCTCTTTCCAATCGTAGCCATACTGCGATTCAAGCACTTTTTTCAATTAATGGCAAACTTGAAATATCTGTCCAGATCGTAGTCTGCCTACGATATAGGTAACTTATATAAAATCAACGCATGGCGCGAGCGGCGTCTTCATGCCATAAAGCCGGACAGTGAAAACTTCAAGACACAGCACCCTGCGCGCCGGCCTCGCCGCGGCCGCGGCGCTCGCCGTGCTGGCGGGTCTGGCCGGCATTGCCTACGAGCAGATCGGTCGCTACCGCGCGGTACGAGACTTCCCCGCGCCCGGGAAGATGGTCGACGTCGGCGCCGGACGCCGCATCCAGCTCGACTGCCGCGGCACCGGCTCGCCCACCGTGGTGTTCGAAGCGGGCCTGAGCGTCGATGGATCGCTGAGCTGGTCGGCCGTGCAGCCGAAGGTCGCGGCGCACACGCGCGCATGCGCCTACAGCCGTGCGGGGCTGATGTGGAGCGATCCTTCGAACACGCCGCCGGGCGCAGCGCAGGCGGTGCACGACCTGCATGCCGTGCTGGCCAAGTCAGGCGAACGCGGCCCCTTCGTGCTGGCCGGCCAATCGCTGGGCGGGCTCTACGCGCTGGGCTTCACGCATCGCTTCGGCGCCGAGGTCGCGGGGCTGGTGCTGGTCGATCCGTCGCATCCGGAGCAGGTCGAGCGCGTGGCGCATTTCATGACCGAATCGCGCTCGATGCGCTCGCGCATCGGCATTGCGCTGGCACCGTTCGGCGTGCTGCGTGCGGCCGCGCCGGTGCTGCTGCCGGAGAGCCCGCACCACAGCGCACAGGACATGGAGGCGGTCCGCGCCTTCGCGCCCAAGTCGCTGCGCACGCAGCTCGCGGAGAGCGATGCGGCCGACGCCTCGCTCGCCGAGGCCAAGTCCTTTCGCGACCTGGGCGATCGTCCGCTCGTGGTACTGACCGCGATGGCGCCGTACACCGCTGCGGAACTGCGCGGCATGAAGATCACGCCCGAGCAGGGCCGGCAGGTCCAGGCGATCTGGAAGCGCATGCACGAGGAGATGGCGGCCTGGTCCTCGCGCGGCAGGCACCTGCTCGTGGCCGATGCCGGGCACGACATCCAGCTCGACCGGCCGCAGGTGGTGGCCGATGCGGTGCTGTCGGTGGTCGACGCGGTTCGCAGCAGCAGCCGCTGATGCCTCGTCCGGCAGCGAGGCAACGCCTTTGCGTCAGGCCATCGGCTGGCCGCTCCGCGCCGGTTTCAGGGCCGCGGGTGCGTGGCCGTACGCTCTTGAAAAGGCCCTGGAGAATGCCTCGGCGCTGCCGAACCCGGTGCGGCGGGCCGCGAGCTTGACCGGCTCGCCGGCCATCAGATAGCGGCGCGCCAGCGTCAGGCGCCATGCGCCAAGGTAGGCCATGGGCGTGGTGCCGACGATCGTGCGGAAGGTCGACATGAAGGTGCTCCTGGACATGGCCGACCGGCTCGCCAGGTCGTCGACGGTCCACTGCCGCGACGGCATGTCGTGGATCGACACCACGGCCCGGTGCAGCGAAGGATGCGCGAGCGCGGCGAACAGGCCCGGCTTCTGCGTGCCCGCATCGATCGCGCTCCGGAGCGCCATCAGCACCAGCACCTCGGCGAGCCGGTTCAGCGCCGCGCTGCGGCCGCAGCGGCTCCCCGCCGCTTCCGCCATGAAGGCTGCGGCGGTGGCCTGCAGCGCCGGCGAGCCGTCCAGCGGCACCGAGACCTCCTCGGGCATCGCGCTCATCAGCGGATTGGCCTCGTTGTCGAAATCGACGCTGGCCGCAATGCGCGCATCGGGCGGCAGTTCGGAAAAGCCGCCGGGCCGGAAGATCACCCGGCCTGCGGTGCCGTCTTCCGGGCCCGCGAGCAGCAGGGCCGGCGTGCCGGGCTCGCCCGGCGCAAGCACCGCCACGCGCAGCTTGAACACCTCGACGAAGGCGGCGAGCCGGTCCATCTTGGGTGGATTCGGACTTTGAGTCATGAAAGTCGGACGTTTCATGGCGCCGAGCATGAGATCTTTGGGCCTTGTTTGCAACCCCCCGCTTTATTCAAGGAGCAACCCCCATGCTGATTCCACGCCAACAAGCCCCGGACCTGAGCGTCGACACCCTCGGCGCTGGCCGCTTCCGGCTGATCGACGAAAAGCCCGAGCGCATGACGCTGGTGTGCTTCTACCGTGGGCTGCATTGCCCGATCTGCGCCAGCTACCTGAAGGAACTCGAGCGGCTGACGCCGGCCTTCGCTGAGCGCGGCGTGGCCACCATCGCGATCAGTTCCGACGATGAGGCGCGTGCCCGCGCCATGGCCGACAAGATCGGCGCGGCCAAGCTGCGCATCGGCCATGGCCTGTCGCTCGCGGACGCCGGGAAGTGGGGCCTGTACATCTCGGCGAGCCGGGGCAAGACCTCCATCGGCATCGACGAGCCGGCGCTGTTTTCCGAGCCCGGCCTGTTCCTGGTCAGGCCCGACAACACGGTCTACTACCTGTCCGTGCAATCGATGCCCTTCGTGCGGCCCAACTTCGCCGAGATGGTGCAGGCGCTGGACTTCGTCATCAAGAACGACTACCCGGCGCGCGGCGAGCAACTGCTGGAGCAGCCGGCGGCCTGAGGCGGCACGAAGGTTGCGTAAACTGGCCCGCACCCATGAACCGCGAGCCAGACTTCCTCGAACACCTGCGGGCCGAACTCTCGAGCGGCCGCACCTGGCTCGACCGCGCCATCGTGCTGGGCTATGCGATTGCGGCCGGGCTCTTCGTGGTGGGCTTCACGCTTGCGAGCGATTGGGTGTTCGGCGCGTTCCAGCGCTTCCACCGCGCGTGGCCCTGGGCCGTGCTGCTGACCACGCCGCTGCTCACCGCCGCCATCGCGTGGTTCACGCTGCGCTTCTTCCCGGGTGCTGGAGGCTCGGGCATTCCGCAGATCAAGGCGGCGCTGCACGCCACGCTGCCGGAGGAACGGCGCTTCAGCTTTGCATCGCTGCGGCTCACGGTCGCCAAGATCGGGCTCGGCGCGGCGGGCTTCGCGGCGGGGCTTTCGATCGGGCGCGAAGGGCCGTCGGTGCAGGTGGCGGCCGGGGTGATGCAGCATGCGCGGCGCTGGCTGTCGCCGCGCACTACCATCGACGGGCGCGCGCTGCTGGTGGCCGGCGGCGCGGCGGGCATCGCGGCCGCCTTCAATGCGCCGCTCGCGGGCGTGGTGTTCGCGATCGAGGAGCTCTCGGGCCGCCTGGAGGCGCGTTCCAGCGGCCTGATCATCACCGCCATCGTGCTGGCGGGCCTGGTGGCCGTCTCGGTGTTCGGCAACAGCAGCTATTTCGGCGTGATCCGCGTGCCGCGGCTCGGGTGGGACGCGCTCGGGCCGGGCCTCTTGGTCACGCTGCTCAGCGGCGCTGCGGGCGGCCTGTTCGCGCGGCTGCTGATCGCCTCGCTCACGGGCGCGCCGGGGCGCCTCAACCGCTGGCGCGCGCGCTTTCCGGTGCGCTTTGCGGCTGCCTGCGGCCTGGCCGTGGCGGTCATCGGGCTCGTCACCGGCGGTGTCACCTTCGGCGCCGGGTCGGAGGCCGTGAAGCAGATGCTGCAGGGGCATGACGAACTCACGCCGCTCAACACCGTGCTCAAGTTCGTCGCCACCTGGCTCACGGCCTGGAGCGGCGTGCCGGGCGGCATCTTCGCGCCTTCGCTGTCCATCGGCGCGGGCATCGGCGACGCGGTGGCCGCGCTGGCCAGCCGCGATCTCGGCCCTGCGCTGATCGCGATGGGCATGGCCGGCTTCCTGGCCGCGGTCACGCAGGCGCCGCTCACCGCCTTCATCATCGTGATGGAAATGGTCGACGGCCATTCGATGGTGCTGAGCCTGATGGCGGCCGCCATGCTGTCCAGCCTGGTCTCGCGCATGATCAGCCGGCCGCTGTACGACACGTTGGCCGAGCACATGGTGTGGCGCGCCGTGGGCTCGATGCAGCCCGCGGATGCCGCGGCAGTCACGCCCGCCGCCAGGACAACGCCGACGCCGTGACCAGGCAGAGCGCAAGGAACACGATGGCCGCGTTCACCGCATGCGAGTACTCCCAATGGCGCCGCAGGATCTCCCAGTTGGCCGGGACGCTGGTCCAGTTGTGCGTGCCTGGTTGCCCGGCAAGGTCCACGCCACGAAGATCGCGAACATTGCCGCGATGCAGGCCGCGGCACCGAGCGCGAGCCAGAACGGCAGGGGCTGCGTGCGGACGACGACCGCAAGGGCGATGTTCACCACCAGCGCCGCCACCCACAGCGAGCCGAGCACGGCCCAGCCGCGGTAGATGCCCTGCACCAGAAAATACTCCGACTGGCCGAGGCCGATCTTGTTCGGGAGCGCCGCCAGGTGGGCGCCCGAGGGAATCAGCGCGAGCGCGCCGATCGCAATGGCCAGGAACTGAACGATCCTCGTACCCATGGCAAGCCCGTCGAGCTAGGCGGCCGACTGCACGAACGGCCTGGCCTTCTCCAGGAAGACCTGGTGCCGCGCATCGAGCTCTTCGATGTCTCGTTGCAGCTCGGCCTTGTCGTAGGGCTCGCCGGCGGCAATGGCCGTCATCCAGCGGTCGAACTTGTCGCGCTCCGCGCGCCAGGCATCGTATGCAGTGCGGAGCTCGTCCCATTGAATGGTCATGCGAAGGCCTGCTCGATCTTCAGCACGCCATCCTCCAGCCTGGCGACGGCGGTCTTGTCGTCCACGTCGCTGCCGAGCGTGAAGCCGCTATTCGTTCCATGCGGGTCAGGGCATTCATGATGATGATCTCCCGTCAAGTGTGGTGGCGAAACACGTCGCCTCCGCGCAGGCACGGCGACGCTCCGACCCTATGTTCGGACGTTGGCAAGCCCCTGCCGCGTGCGAAGGAATTCGGGCGCGCCGCAACGACAGTTGCCGCGGCTGCCATCCATCGACGATGTCCGACAGACGGCCCTTGCGGCCCGCGCAAAGTAGTGAAAAGTCGTCCATCCACACACCAGGAACAGGAGCACCACCATGCGCGATTTCGTTTCCTTCGCAGCCGGCGTGGCTGCAGGCACTGTGGCCATGTACTACCTCGATCACCAGAGCGGCCGGCGGCGCCGGGCGCTCGCGCGCGACAAGGCCATTGCGGCCGGGCATGAGGCCGCGGACATGGCCGAATCCGCAGGCAAGAGAGCGGCCGACCACCTGAAGGGATACATGGCCACCGGCCGGCTCGATCGCACCGGAGGCGGCGAACCGGAGACCGACTCCCAACTGCACGAGCGCATCCGCGCACGGCTCGGACGGGTCGTGAGCCATCCGAGGTCGATCGAGGTGGAAGTCGACCGGGGCAGCGTCCACCTGCAGGGCCACATCCTGACCTGGGAGCTCGACGACCTGCTCCACGAGCTGAAGCAGATGCGGGGCGTGCAGGCGGTGACCAACGAACTCAGCTGCCACGACACGGCCGAGGGAATCTCCGAGCTGCAGGGCCGCACCGAGCCCGCCGGGCGCCCGCTGCATTGAGCCGTCTCAGGCGTGGGCCCGCGCATCCGCGAACAGCCTGACCATCTCGCGGTCGAAGGCCGGCAGGTCCTGCGGCTTGCGGCTGGTGATGAGGTTGCCGTCGACCACCACCTCGCGGTCCACCCACTTGGCGCCGGCATTCGTCAGGTCGCTGCGCAGCGAGGGCCACGAGGTCATCGTGCGGCCGCGCACCGCGTCGGCCTCGATCAGCGTCCACGGTCCGTGGCAGATCGCGGCCACCGGCTTGCCGGCCTTGAAGAAATCGCGCACGAAGGCGATGGCCTCCTCGTTGATGCGCAGCGCATCGGGGTTCATGACTCCGCCAGGTAGCACGAGCGCATCGAACTCGTGCGCGGCGGCCTGCGGCAGCGGTATGTCGACGTTGAATTCATCGGCTGGCTTGTGGTGCTTCCAGCCGCGCACGGTGTTGTCCTTCGGCGAGACGATCTTGGTGGCGGCGCCGGCCGCATCGAGCGCCTTGCGCGGCTCCGTCATCTCGGCTTGCTCGAAGCCGTCGGCCACGAGAATGGCGACCTTGGCGCCATCGAGTTGGGTCTTGCTCATTGGGGGAAATCCTTTCGGCCGTGTTTGCAAGAGAGAGAAAGAGAAAGAAAGGCAGCAGCCGGCCGCTGCTCTTCAAAGGGGGACGTGGTGCGCCTTTCATGCCATGCGCCTTGCCCACGAGCCACGCTCATTGGCGTTTGCGCCGGCCTGTCCGGCCCCGTTCTCGTCGTGCTCGCTCGATTCCACATGAGCACCGTCGGAGCCCCGGAGGGGCGCACCACATCCAACACCAGACTGCGCCGCCGCATCGCCCACTTCTGTCAGAGGGATGCGGAAGCGCTGTAGGAAATCGCCAACGGCGGCGCGGGCGCCAGTGCTCAGGCGGGCTCCGAGATCTCGCACAGCGCTTCGGCCGCGGGTTCGGACTCGGTTTCCCTGACTGCAAGGTCGCCCAGCGCCACGATGCCCACCAGGCGCTTGTCGCGGCTGACGATCGGCAGCCGGCGGATCTGGTACTCGCCCATGATCGCGACAGCGCGTTCGACCGGTTCGTCCTCATAGGCCCAGCGGATCCGGTCGGACATCACCTCGCGCACCTTGGTGTCGGCGCCGCGGCCTTCGGCCACCGCGCGCACGGCAATGTCGCGGTCCGAGATGGAGCCGATCATCCGGTCGTTCGCGCCGACCGGCATCATGCCGAAGTCGCCGTCGCGCATCTGGCGCGCGGCCTCGGCAATGCTCGCATCGGGACTGATGACTTGCACGTCCCGGCTCATCACATCCTTGATCGTGTGCATGAGAAATCTCCTCTTCGGTTGAAAGGCCACGCGGCGGGTCCGGCCGAGGCGGCCGGCGCCGGGGCCTCGCGAACACTTTGCGAAAAATTGCCGCCTCCCCTCTGTAGGACTCGGCGCCCCACGCGCGTGATCGCCTGCATCGTCGAAGGCCTACATCGACGAGGTCGCGGCGCCCTACACCCACTGCACGCGAGCGGCCTAGAGTGAAATTTCAACTGCGGGAGATCCACCATGCCCGAGAAGAAAACCATCGAACGCGCCGAGCGCGACAAGCGCGAAGGCAAGGCGCCGACCACGCAGGCCGGCGAATTCGTGCGCGAGGAAATCGAGCACATCCGCGAAGGCCGCCACGGGGCGCGTTCGCCCGAGCAGGCCATTGCAATCGGCTTGTCGAAGGCGCGCCGCGCCGGCGTCGACCTGCCCGTGCCCAAGAAGGGCACGGTCTCCGAGAAGACGCGGCGCAGCGCACAGCACGCGCTCGAGGCCGGCGACAAGCCGGCTGCCAAGGTGTCGCGCAAGCGCTCGCGCGCGACCATCGGCGCCCTGCAGCACGAAAGCCAGGCCGCGGCGTCCAGGCCGGCGCTGGCCCGGCATGCCAAGGCGGCGTCCAAGGAGCGCACCGCGGCAGAGCGCTCGGCAGCGGCGCGCAAGGCGGCCCGCACCAAGAGTCCCGCCGAGCGTTCGCATGCCGCCCGCAAGGCTGCGCGCACGCGGGCCGCGCACAAGGCCGGCAAGTGACGGCAGGCAGCAAGATGACCATCGAATCCATCAACCCCGCGACCGGCGAGAAGCTCGAGGCCCATGCGGAAATGCCGCGTGCCGCGGTCGACGACATCATCGGCAAGACGCACGAGGCATTCCTGGCCTGGCGCGGCACCTCGTTCGAGCAGCGTGCACAGCACCTGCGCGAGGCGGCGAAGATCCTGCGCGCGAAGTCCGACACCTGGGGCCGGCTGATGGCGCGCGAAATGGGCAAGCCGCTGCGCGACGGCATTGCCGAGGCGCAGAAGTGCGCGGCGTGCTGCGAATTCTTCGCCGACAACGCCGCGCGGCTGCTGGCGCGCGAGCCGGCCGATACCGAGGCGCGCACGAGTTTCGTCACCTTCAATCCGCTGGGCGTGGTGCTGGCCGTGATGCCCTGGAACTTCCCGTTCTGGCAGGTGTTCCGGTTCGCCGCGCCCGCGCTGATGGCCGGCAATGCGGCGGTGCTCAAGCATGCGTCGAACGTGCCGGGCTGCGCGCTCGCGATCGAGCAGATCCTGCGCGAGGCCGGCATGCCCGAGCACCTGTTCCGCACGCTGCTGATCGGCAATGCGCAGGTCGATGCGGCCATCGGGCATCCGCTGGTGCGCGCGGTCACGCTGACCGGCAGCGGCCCGGCCGGAAGCGCGGTGGCGCGCAAGGCCGGCGAGATGCTGAAGAAGACGGTGCTCGAACTCGGCGGCAGCGATCCCTACCTGGTGCTGGAGGACGCCGACCTCGACCTGGCCGCCAGCGTGTGCACCAAGGGCCGGCTGGTCAACGGCGGCCAGAGCTGCATCGCCGCCAAGCGCTTCATCGTCGTCGAGCCGGTGCGGCGCGAATTCGAGCAGCGCTTCGTGCAGAAGATGAAGGCGGCGCGGCAAGGCGATCCGCTGGACATGGCGACGGAAATCGGTCCGCTCGCCCGGCACGACCTGCGCGACGCCCTGCACCGGCAGGTCGAGCAGAGCGTTCAGCGCGGCGCGCGCTGCCTGCTCGGCGGGCAGGTTCCCGAAGGCCCGGGCGCCTACTACCCGCCGACCGTGCTGACCGACGTCGCCAAGGGCATGCCCGCATACGACGAAGAGCTGTTCGGCCCCGTGGCCGCGGTCATTCCGGTGCGGGGCGAGCAAGAGGCCATCGCCGTCGCCAACGACTCGTCGTTCGGCCTGGGCGCCGCCGTGATCACGCGCGACCTGGCCCGCGCCGAGCGCATCGCGGCCGAGTCGATCGAGGCGGGCTGCGTGTTCGTCAACGAGGCCGTCCGCTCCGATCCGCGGCTGCCCTTCGGCGGCGTGAAGGACAGCGGCTACGGCCGCGAGCTGTCGGGCTATGGCATCAAGGAGTTCGTGAACATCAAGACGGTGTGGGTGGCACAGGCCGGGCATCAGTGAACGCAGCGCTCAGCGGCCCAGCGGGGTCACGCGGGGCGCATGGCGCGGCAGCCATGCGATCCATGAGGGATACCACCTCAGCAGGTGAAAGACGACGAAGCTGCGCACCAGCCGCCAGCTGCTCCACTTGTCCAGGTCCGCGGCCCCGATCCGCTTGCAGTTGCGGTTCATGTGCTCGAGCCGCTCGGACAGTGCGCGATTGAACGCCGGGTCGTGCACGACCACGTTGGCCTCGAGATTGAGCGCCAGGCTCAGCGGGTCCAGGTTGCTCGAGCCCACGGTGCTCCAGCAGTCGTCGGTGAGCGCCACCTTGGCATGCATCGGCCGTTCGCAGTATTCGAAGATGCTCACGCCGGCCAGCAGCAGGTGGTGGTACAGCATGCGGGCCCCGATCCTGACGATCGGGATGTCCGGCTCGCCCTGCAGGATGAGGCGCACGTCGACGCCGCGCCGCGCCGCGTTGCGCATGTCCTGGATGAGGCGGTAGCCGGGAAAGAAGTAGGCGTTGGCGATGACCACGCGCTGCCGTGCGCTGCGGATGGCCACGCGGTAGTGGCGCTCGCCCACGAAGGCGCAGGCATCGTCGACCACCACGATCTTGCGATGCATCCGGCGCAGCAGGTTCAGCCGCTGCCCCAGGATGCTGTGGCCCGGATCGAACACCCGGAGCCGGACGCCGGCCGCAGCCATCTCTTGGATGAAGGCCTCGGAGAGATCCGGTGAACCGAAGCCGTCGACCAGCAGGTCGACCCGGACGCCGCGCCTGGCCGCCTCGCACAGGCAGGCATGCAGTTGCGTGCCGACCTTGTCTTCATACAGGATGAAGGTCTCGATGATCACCTCGCGCTGCGCGCGCCGCACCGCCTCGAACACGCGCGGAAAGAACTCCTCTCCGTTCTCCAGCAGCGAGACCCGGTTGCCCGGAACCCAGCGGGCACGGCCCAGGCCTCTGGCGGGAGAGTTCTTCATGGACGGCTGTCCGCACGCAGGCTCAGGGGGCCTGGTAGCCCAGGCAGTGCTCGAAAAAGGCGTCGAGCTCGGTGGACTTGTCGAACACCGCATCGGCGCCGAGCGCCAGGCAGCGGCGGCGCATCTCGGGGGTCGGGTAGTTCGTCAGGACGACCAGGTGCCTGTCCCTCGCGCGGCCCTGGCAGGCGCGCACCACCGTCAGCCCCGAGCCCTCCTTCAGGAAGAGATCGACGATGGCCAGTTGCCAGGAAGCTTGCAGCGCGAGCGCATCGATGGCGGCCTGCGCCGTCTCGGCGGTGGCCACCACGTGAACGCCGGCCAGCTCTTCCAATGCGGGAATCAGGTTGTCCCGGATCGTCCGGCTGTCCTCGACAAGGATTGCAGTGAGCGGCATGCATACGCTTTCGGCGTCTGGAGGCGCTTGGGCAACGGGACGCAACCACCAATCGATTCTTTTTACGGCTGGGGTTGCATCATCCTTGTAGGCAGGCCGCTCGACTTGGGGACAGCGCCGAGGCAGCGCGCGGCGAAAGGCGCAGGGGCCTTCTCAGGAAGCCTTCTTGTGGCTTTCGGTCTCCAGCGCCTCGGCGACCTTCTCCAGCAGATCGACCGACTTCGACAGCTTCTTCTCGATCTGGTCGGTCTGTTCGATCGCGCGGTCGAGGTCGTCGGTGCGCGCGTCCTCGGAGACGCCCTTGTCCAGCACCACGTGAACGACGGCGAGCTCGTCGGCGGCTTCTTCCACCGTTTTCTTCACCTGCTTGCTTTCGTCCAGTGCGCGTTCGACGGCGCGGCTGTTGCTGCTGCTCTCGGGCGCGTTCAGGTCGGGCATTTGGGATCTCCTCGTGAGTGCGCTTTCATCCTATACCCGCGAGGCCGGAGCGTCGACCCAACAGGGTAGCCCGCCTCATGCCTCCAGCGCCTCCAGCGGACCGAAGAACTCGTAGCGCAGCTGCTGCTTGGGCACGCCCAGCGCCAGGCCGCTCGCATACACCGCCTTCATGAAGGGCTTGGGGCCGAGGAAGTAGAGGTCGACGTCGCGGTCGGCCGGCAGTTGCTGCGCGAGCAGCTCGCGCGTGACGAAGCCGGTCGCATGCGGCCGGTCGGATTCGCGCGGCGCGTCGTAGACGTAGAGCGGCTTCACGTTGGCATGCCGGGCGGCCAGCGCATCGACGCGCGAGCGGAACGCATGGGCGCCGCCATGCCGCGCGGCGTGGATGAAGTGCACCGGCCGGCCGGTGTGCGCCACCGACTCGAGCATGCTCATGGCCGGCGTGATGCCCACGCCGCCCGTCACCAGCACCAGCGGCCGCACGCGCTCGCCCGCGGGCTGCAGCACGAAGTCGCCGCAAGGCGCCTGCACACGCAAGACGGTGCCGACCCCGGCCTTCTCGTGCAGCCAGTTGGAGGCGCGGCCGCCCTCTTCCTGCTTGACGCTGATGCGGTAGAAGGGCTTGCCCGGCGCATCGGACAGCGAATAGTTGCGCCGCAGCGGCTCGCCGTCGATGTTCAGCACCAGCGTGAGGTACTGGCCGGGCGAGAACGCGAGCAGCGGGCCGCCGTCGGTCGGCTCCAGGTAGAAGGAGGTGATGACGTCGCTCTCCTGCTCGCGCCGCGCCACGCGGAACTCGCGCTCGCCGCGCCAGCCGCCGGTCTGCGCGGCGTTGGCGCGGTAGACCTCTTCCTCCGCTGCGATCAGCAGCGCCGCGAGCGATTGGTAGGCCTCGCCCCAGGCCGCGATGATCTCGTCGGTCGCGGCCTCGCCGAGCACGTCCTTGATGGCCTGCAGCAGGCAGCCGCCGACGATCGGGTAGTGCTCGGGCAGCACGCCAAGCGCGGCGTGCTTCTGGATGATGCGCGGCAGCGCGCCGGCAATCTCTTCGAGCCGGTCGATGTGCGTGGCATAGGCCAGCACCGCGCCCGCCAGTGCGCGGGCCTGGCTGCCGGCAGCCTGGTGCGCCTCGTTGAAGAAGGCCTTCACCTCCGGATGGCTCTCGAACATGATCCGGTAGAAGTGGCTGGTGATGGCCTCTCCGTGCGCCTGGAGCGCGGGAACGGTGGCTTTGACGATGGCGATGTTTTGCGGGGTCATCTGTGGCTTTCGGGGTCGGCAGTTGGGATGCTTTTCCTTCTCACGATCCGTGCCAGCTCCTGGCCCCTCGCAAGTGCCCGCCGCCACTGGGGATTTGCGATGCGTGGTCAAATTCGCAACAGGATCCATGTTGTATTTATGACCACAAACAGTGTCAGTTCGACCACAAGCGAAGCGGCTGCGGCCACGGAGGCGCAGCGCTACCGCTCGCTCCTTGCCGCTGCGCGCGGCCTCGTGCGATGCGATGCCGCCGCGCTGCTGCGGCTCGACGGCGACGTGCTGCGGCCGCTGGCCGTGGACGGCCTGAGCGACGAAACCCTGGGGCGGCAGTTCCCCGTGGCCTCGCACCCGCGCTTTGCCCGCCTGCTCGAGAGCGAGCGGGGACTGCGCTTCGCGCACGACTGCGGCCTGCCCGACCCGTACGACGGCCTGGTCGCGGGCCAGCCGGGCATCCTGCCCGTGCACGACTGCATGGGCGCGCCGCTGCGCCTGCGCGGCGCCACCTGGGGCCTCCTGACGCTGGACGCGCTCGACGCCGGCACCTTCGAGACCGTGGGCCCGGCGCAGCTCGACGCGCTGGTGGCGCTGGTCGAAACCGGCATCGAGGCCGCCCACACGATCCAGGAAATGGAAGCGCGCGCGATGCGCGAGCAGGCCGTGGCCCAGGCCCTGCGCTCGGGCCGCGGCGCCACGCGCGAGCTCCTTGGCAGCAGCCCGGCAATGAAGCAGCTGTGCAGCGAGATCGACACGGTCGCGGTGTCCGACCTCACGGTGCTGCTGCTCGGCGAGACCGGGGTGGGCAAGGACCTGGTGGCGCAGCGCCTGCATGCGCGCTCGCGCCGCAGCGACCAGCCGCTGGTGCAGGTGAACTGCGCGGCGCTGCCCGAGACGCTGGCCGACAGCGAGCTCTTCGGCCACAAGCGCGGCGCCTTCACCGGCGCGGTGCAGGACCGCAACGGCAAGTTCGAGATCGCCGATGGCGGCACGCTCTTTCTCGACGAGGTGGGCGAGCTGCCGCTGACGGTGCAGGCCAAGCTGCTGCGCGTGCTGCAGAGCGGCGAGCTGCAGCGGCCCGGCAGCGACCGCACGCTGAAGGTCGACGTGCGCGTGATCGCGGCCACCAACCGCGACCTGCCCGCGGCCATCGCGCAGGGTCGCTTCCGGGCCGATCTCTACCACCGGCTCTCGGTCTATCCGCTGGTCGTGCCGCCGCTGCGCGAGCGCGGCCGCGACGTGGTGGCGCTTGCGGGCGGCTTCCTTGAAGAGAACCAGCATCGCCTGGGCGCGCGCAACCTGCGGCTGTCGCCGGCCGCCAAGGCCGCCCTGCTCGCGCACGGCTGGCCCGGCAACGTGCGCGAGCTCGAGCATGTGATCAGCCGCGCGTCGCTGCGCGCCTTCAGGGAGCAGCGCCGCGGCGCGCGCTGGACGGCGATCGAGCCGCATCACCTGGCGCTGGAGGCTGCGGCGGCCGGCGGTCCGGCAGCGTCGCCTGCGCCACCTGCACCGGCGCCGGCAGGCCAGCACGCGGGCGTTGCCAGTGGCGGCGCCACGCTGCGCGAAGCCACCGAGGCCTTCCAGCGCGCCTGGCTCGCCGATGCGCTGGCGCGGCACCGCGGGCACGTGGCCAATGCGGCGCGCGAGGCCGGCATCGACCGCAGCAACTTCCACCGGACGCTGCGCAAGCTGGGCGTGCCGCGGCCTGAAAGCACGCCCTGAGCCCCGTGCATCCCATGCCGGAGGCATCTGCATACCCCAACGGTCCGCGCAGCCACTCACCACTTTGTGGGAGTGTTAACAGTTACCAATCTCAACACAATGGCGCGAAATTTAGACAAACAATTACGCAACGTAGCTGCCTGGAGCTGAGAGGTTCCAGCGACAGACAAGCTCGGTGCCGTGAACCCTTTGGAGCTTGTCTTGCACAACCTGTTTTCAAGTTGCACGTGCGGCTTTGCCCACATGAAACGGCTCCAGCGGCGGCTGTGGATGCGCCTGTTCCCTTCGCTGCGGCTTTATCGCTGCGCCCAGTGCGGCCGCATGCAGCTTGCGCCGCGCCGGGCCGTCGAGCAGGCGATCGCCACGCGGCTGGCCCAGGAAGCAACGCTTCGGCGGCCTGCGGAGCCGAGCCCGAATGCCGCTTTGGGTGGGCACATCGAGGAAGCCGAAGCTTCGCCGGCGCTGCGCCGTTAGGGCGCACACCGTTCCGTGCCCGCCCGGCTCAGTGCTTGCGCGTCGGGGTGCGGCTCATGCCGGTTTTGTGTCAGCCAGGTCGAACGGCAGCTGCCGCAGCGGCTTGCCCGTCAGTTGCGCGATGGCGTTCGCGAAGGCCGGCGCCAGCGGCGGCAGGCCCGGCTCGCCGATGCCCTTGGGCGGCTCCGCACTTGGCACGATGTGCACGGCGAACTCGGGCATGTCGGTGATGCGCGGCACGGTGAAGTCGCCGAAGTTGCCCTGCTGCACTTCGCCGTCCTTCAGCGTGATGGCGCCGCCCGGCAGGCACATCGACAGGCCCATGACCGCGGCGCCCTGCACCTGCGCTTCCACGCTGCGCGGATTGACGGCCAGGTTGCAGTGCACGCCGGCGGTGGCGCGGTGCAGCACCGGCTGGCCGTCCTTCACCGAAGCCTCCACCACGTAGGCCACCACCGATTCGAAGGACTCGTGCACCGCCACGCCCCAGGCGCGGCCGGCGGGCAACTGCTTCTTGCCATAGCCGCTGCGGTCGACGGCGAGCTGCAGCGCGGCGCGGTGGCGCGGGTGCTTGTCGCCGAAGAGCTGCATGCGGTAGGCCACCGGGTCCTGCTTTGTGCTGCGCGCGATCTCGTCGAGCAGCGTCTCCATCACGAAGGCGGTGTGGGTGGAACCCACGCTGCGCCACCAGAGCACCGGCACGTTGACCTTGGGGTGGTGCACGGTCAGGCGCATCGGCAGCGGGTAAGGATCGCGCATGCCCTCGGTGGCCGTGGCGTCGATGCCGTTCTTCACCTGGAAGGGCTCGAACACGGAGCCGGCGGTGATGGACTGGCCCACGATGACGTGGTCCCAGGCCAGCACCTTGCCGCGCTCGTCGAAGCCGATGCGCGCGCGGTGCAGGTGCATGGGACGGTAGTAGCCGCCCTTGATGTCGTCCTCGCGGCTCCACAGCAGGCGCACTGGCGCGTTGAGTCCGGCGGCGCGCGCGGCCTTGGCGATCTCGCAGGCCTCCACGATCACGTCGCTGGTGCTCACGAAGCGCCGGCCGAAGCCGCCGCCCGCCATCTGCACGTTCACGCGCACCTGCTCGGGCTTGAGGCCGAGCGCACGCGCCGCCGCGGCACCGTCGAGCCCCGCGCACTGGGTGCCGACCCACAGCTCGGCGCTGTCGCCCGACAGCTTGACGGTGCAGTTCAGCGGCTCCATCGGCGCATGGGCGAGGTAGGGGAACACGAACTCGGCTTCCAGCTGCCGCGGCGCCTTGGCCAGCGGCGCCATGTCGGCGTCGAACTTGCGCGCGCCGGGTTGCTTGGCCAGTTCGCGGTACTGGACCAGTTGCCTGCCGCTGTCGACCTTTTCGACGGCGGCCGTATCCCACTGCAGCTTGAGCGCATCGCGGCCCAGCTTGGCCGGCCAGTAGCCGTCGGCCACCACGGCCACGCCCTCGGCGCCGCGGTCCAGCGGCACGCGCAGCACGGCCTTCACGCCCTTGACGGCGCGCGCGGCGCTGTCGTCCACCGAAGCCAGGCGCGCGCCGAACACCGGCGGATGCGCCACCACGGCCGTGAGCTGGCCGGCATGCTTGACGTCGATGCCGTAGTCCTGCCGGCCGCTGCTCTTGGCGCGCGCATCCAGCCGCGTGGTCGGATGGCCGATGAGCTTGAAGTCCTTGGGGTCCTTCAGCCTGACCTTCTCGGGCACCGGCAGCGCCATGGCGGCCTCGGCCAGTTCGCCGTAGCCCAGCTTGCGGCCGTTCGGGCCCAGCACGGTGCCGGCCTGCGTGCGCAGCGTGGATACGTCGACGTTCCAGCGCGCCGCCGCGGCCGACAGCAGCATGGCGCGGGCGCGCGCGCCGAGCTCGCGGTACTGCGTGAAGCTGTTCTTGATCGAGTTGGAGCCGCCGGTCAGGTGCATGCCGAAGACCGGGTCGTGGTAGGCGGCGTCATTGGTGCCGCTCTTGCTGCGCACCAGGTTCCAGTCGGCATCGAGCTCCTCGGCCAGGATCATCGGCAGGCCGGTCTGCACCCCCTGGCCGAATTCGAGCCGGTTGTGGGTCACGGTGACTTCGCCGTTGGGCGCGATCTGCACGAAGGCCGAGGGCTGCTGCGTCGGCTTGAGGGTGCTGGCCGCCGCTTGCTTGCCGGTGGCCTGCGCCATGGCCATGTGGGGAAAGGCGCCAAGCGCGAGGCCGCCGGCGCCAGCCAGCTTGAGGAAGCTGCGGCGCGGCAGCGCGGCGGTGTCTTCGGGTTGTTGTGGGCTGGCAGCCATCAGGCGCTGAAGGATGCGCGGCAGTTCGGTGGAATCGATGTGAGTGGGCAACATGGCGGATGCTCCTTCAGGCCAGGGATTTGGCGGCATCGGCCACCGCGGCGCGGATGCGGGCGTAGGTGCCGCAGCGGCAGATGTTGCCGGCCATGGCGGCATCGATCTCGGCCGCCGTGGGCTGCTTGCCCCGGGGCTGCGACTTGAGGAACGCCGTGGCGCTCATGATCTGGCCGCTCTGGCAGTAGCCGCACTGCGCCACGTCGTGCTTGACCCACGCGGTATGCACCGCGGCACCGACCGGGTCGCTGCCGTCCGTTGCGGCCTCGATGGTGACGATCTTCTTGCCCTCTGCGGCCGAGATGGGCGTGATGCACGAGCGGATGGCCTGGCCGTCCAGGTGCACCGTGCAGGCGCCGCACAGCGCCGCGCCGCAGCCGAACTTGGTGCCGGTCATGCCCAGCGTGTCACGCAGGGCCCAAAGGATGGGAGTGCCGGGATCGGCGTCGACCGTGTGGTCGCGGCCGTTGACATTGAGCGCGCTCATGGTGGGGTCCGTTCTTCTTCGTGGGTGGGGGCGCCGGTCGGCGCTGGAGGCGACTGTAGGAAGAAGCATCAGAAAGAAACAGTGGCGAATATTGCATGCCTTGTGAAGCCAGGCTTCATAAACCCACGCAGCAACGACTCGCCTCCAGGTTTTTCACCATAAAAGTGAAAATCTCCGCAAAATGATGAAATGTCGGACATCCTTGAAAGCAGCGAAAGCCAGAAGCGGCAGTACATCGACGCGGAGAGCGTCTTTGCAGAAATACGGCGCTTGAGGCAGGAGGCCGCGCAGTTCCGAGGCGGGATGATCTGGCGCGAGATCTCGGGGCATCGGTATCTGATCCGTACTTCCGTCAAGGGCACCCACAAATCACTGGGGCCCGAAAGCGAAGCGACTGCCAGGATCTTCCAGACCTTCACCCAACGGAAGGCGGCCCTTGCCGATCGATTGGCGTCCATTGAAAAGACCTTCGAAGAGCAGCGTCGTTTGAATCGCGCGCTGCGCGTCGGCCGTGTCCCCCCGGTGGTTGTCGACGTACTGAACGTCCTGGACAAAGCGGGGGTGTCGGAGCACTTCACAGTGGTCGGCACACACGCCCTGTACGCCTACGAAAGCGCGTGTGGCGTGAGATTCGTGCCTCAGGCAATGGCAACTCGCGACATCGATCTTCTGTTTGATACGCGCAGGCATCTGGCCTTTTTTTCCCGCATGAAGGAATCGGAGCTGTCGCTGCTTGGCCTTCTTCGCAAGGCCGACAAGTCTTTCGAGCGCCTCGAGGATCAAAAGGAAACCGTGCGCAACGCGACCGGCTTCGAGGTCGATGTCATTCGCCGTGTTGCCAAGGATGGTGATCCGCACCCACTGCGCATGAGCGATGACGAAGACGACATCTGGGCGGTGCAGGCCTCCACGGGCGAGAGGATCCTGAATTCCCCGCGGTTCAGCCAGATGGTGGTCTCCACAACCGGTGAGATGGCGCTCATGAATACGATGCATCCGCTGGATTTTGTGGACGTCAAGCTGGCGTTGGCGAAGTATCCGAACCGTGATCCGCTCAAGCGTTCGAAAGACGCGTTGCAGGCTGAGCTTGTCGCAACGCTGGTGCGGGACTACATGCCCCAGTACGCACGCCTCGGGCCGTCGGGGAGCGTAAATGAAGAACCGGGAGAAGCAGATCTCCCCCGCTAGCGACAGCCGATGCCCTTTGGACCTCTCCCTTGGTTCATCAGGTAGGGCACCGGCGGGCCGGTGTAGCCTCGCCCCATGGATTCCCTGATTGCCGCCTCCGCCCGCGCCCTGGCCGCCGGCGACGCGCTTGGCGCGCTCAAGCGGGTCGCGCTGCGCGACGACCCGCCGGCGCTGGCCCTGCGCGGCATTGCGATGGCGCAGCTCGGCGAGCATCCGCGCGCCCGCGAACTGCTGCGGCGCGCCGCGCGCGGCTTTGGCGCCCACGAGGAACTGGCGCGCGCGCGCTGCGTGGTGGCCGAGGCCGAGGTGGCGATGGCCATGCGCGAGCTCGGCGGTTCGCCGCGCGCGCTGGCTGCGGCGGCGGCCACGCTCGAAGCGCACGCCGACCGTGCCAACGCGCTGCAGGCGCGGCTCATCGCGGCGCGCCAGTTGCTGCTGCTCGGCCGGCTCGAGGCGGCGCGGGCCGCGCTGGCGCCGCTCGACGTGCGCGACCTGCCGCCGGCGCTCGAGGCGGTGGCCGAGCTGACCGCCATGGAACTGGCGCTGCGCTCGCTGCATGTCGGCCCGGCACGCGCGGCGCTGGCCCGTGCGCAGGCGGCGGCCGATCGCGCACGCGTGCCGGCGCTCTCGGCCGAGGTGGCGGAGGCGCGGGCCGCGCTCGACCGTCCCGCGGCACGGCGGCTCGTTGCCGGCGGGCAAGAGGCGCTGCGGCTCGACGAGGTCGCGGCGCTGCGGGCCTCGGACGCGCTGGTGGTCGACGCCTGCCGCCGCGGCGTGGGCGCCGGCGGCGCATGGCGGCCGCTGGCGCGCCGGCCGGTGCTGTTTGCGCTCGCGCGTGCGCTTGCCGAGGCCTGGCCCGGCGACGTCGACCGCGAGGCGCTGATCGCCTACGCGTTCAACACCCGTCATCCCGACGAGACGCTGCGCGCGCGCCTGCGGGTCGAGATCGGGCGCCTGCGTGCGCTGGTCGCGGCCGAGGCCGGCATCGAGGCCACGGCACGCGGCTTTGCGCTCAGGCCGCGCGATGCGCGCGAGGTGGTCGTGCTCGCGCCGCCCATCGACGGCGAGCAGGCCTCGCTGGTGGCGCTGCTGTCCGACGGCGCGGCGTGGTCGACCTCGGCGCTGGCATTGGCACTGGACGCGAGCCAGCGCACGGTGCAGCGCGCGCTGGCCGAACTCGAGGCCGAGGGGCGGGTGCGCGCCATCGGCCGGGCGCGGGCGCAGCGCTGGTTGGCGCCGCCGCTGGCGGGATTCACGACGATCTTGTTACTCCCCGCCGCGCTGCCGATTGAATAGAGTTGTCTCCAAGGCGCCGAACCCGGAGCCCGCCAACAAGGAGCCAGCGATGAACAGCAGCAAAGCGAGCAAGAAAGACAAGACGGAAGCCGCGCCGCGCACGGCCGAGATCGTGCGCGAGTACGGCCCCTTCGCCGGCGCCGCCAGCGTGGCCGGCGTGACCCACGACGGCGAGCGCGTCTGGGCGGCCACCGGTGCGCAGCTGGTGGCCTTCGATCCCGCGAGCGGCGAGACCACACGCACCCTGGACTGCGCCTGCGATGCCGGCACCGCCTTCGACGGCACCTACTTCTATCAAATTGCCGAGGCGCGCATCGACAAGATCGATCCGGCCAGCGGCAAGGTGCTGGCGTCGATTCCCACGCCCGGCCACGGCGGCGACTCGGGCCTGACATGGGCCGAGGGCAGCCTCTGGATCGGGCAGTACCGCGACCGCAAGATCCTCCAGATCGACCCGGTCAGCGGCGCGGTGCTGCGCACCATCGAGTCCAACCGCTTCGTGACCGGCGTGACCTGGGTCGACGGCGAGCTGTGGCACGCCACCTGGGAAGGCGACGAGAGCGAGCTGCGCCGCGTCGACCCCGACAGCGGCGCCGTGCTCGAGCGGCTGGAGATGCCGCGCGGCGCCAACGTGAGCGGGCTCGAGTCTGACGGCGCCGACCTCTTCTATTGCGGTGGCGGCGGCAGCGGCAAGGTCCGCGCCGTGCGGCGCCCGAAAGCCGCCCGGGCCTGAGCGGCCCACCGCGACAACCCCCTTTCGGCTTTGCTGCCGAAGACGAGCGCGCCGGCCACCAGGCGGGTGGAGCCGCGCATGGACCCAACCCACATCGGCTCACCGAGCCCAAGGAGAAACGCATGAACACCGCCATTGCCGAAAAGAGCACCGTGACAAACCACCCCGTCGTCTCGAAGGACCGGTGGCTGGCCCGGCGCAAGGCGCTGCTGGCGCGCGAAAAGGAACTCACGCACCTGCGCGACCAGGTCGCCCGCGAGCGCCGCGCGATGCCGTGGACCCGCGTCGAGAAGAACTACGTCTTCGACACGCCCGAGGGCCCGCGCGCGTTGGCCGACCTGTTCGAAGGCCGCCGCCAATTGCTGGTGCAGCACTTCATGCTCGGCCCCGATTGGGAGCAGGGCTGCCCGAGCTGTTCCTACATGTCCGACCACCTCGGCGGAATGAAGGTGCACCTGGAGAACCGCGACGTCACGCTGCTGGTCGTCTCGCGTGCACCGCTGGACCAGATCGAGCGCTTCCGCCGGCGCATGGGCTGGGAGTTCAGGTGGGTCTCGGCGCACGGCAACGACTTCAACTACGACTTCAACGTGAGCTTCACGCCGCAGCAGTGGGCCGAGGGCCAGGGCGAGGTCTACTACAACTACGGCGTGCGGCCCTTCCCGGCGCAGGAGGCCCCCGGCATCAGCGTGTTCTACAAGGGCGATGCGGGCGAGGTGTTCCACACCTACTCGACCTACGAGCGCGGCGTCGAGGCAATGATGGGCACCTACAGCCTGCTCGACCTCACGCCCAAGGGCCGCGACGAGCCCAACCCCGTCTACGCGATGGACTGGGTGCGCCACCACGACCGCTACGAACCGGCACCGGCCGCAAAGCCGGCGGCAGCGGCGGGTTCGTGCTGCCACGCGCCCGGCTGAACCGCGCTGAATCGGCAGGCACACCATCATGGCAAGCCTCTGGCCGTGGCTCGCAGTCGCAGGCGTCGGTGCCCTGCACGGGCTGAACCCCGCCAGCGGCTGGATGTGGGCGGCTGCCTGGGGCCTGCGTTCGCGCGACCGCAGGCAGGCGCTGCGGGCGCTGCTGCCGATCGCATTCGGCCATGCCGCCTCGGTGGCACTGGTGGCCGGCGCGGTGGCCTTCGGACTGTCGCTCGACCGCGCGCTGCTGCAGGTGCTCGCGGGCGTGCTGGTGATCGTCTTCGCGGGGCTTCACCTGTGGGGCCGCACGCCCAGCGCGGCGCGCGCACCGGCCGGGCATGCGGGGATGGCGCTCTGGTCCTTCATGGTGTCCACCGCCCACGGCGCCGGCCTGATGCTGGTGCCGGCGCTGATCCCGCTGTGCATGGGCGATGGGGCAGCGACGGCGTTCAGCGCGTCGGACTCGCTCTTGCTGGCGCTCGCGGCGGTCGGCGTTCATACCGCGGCCATGCTCGCAGTCACCGGTGCGATCGCTTGGGGCGCCTGCCACGGCTTCGATGCCGGCGGCCGCTGGCTCCGAAGACTCAAACAGAAACCATCAGCTGCAGCCGCGCATCGGCCGTGACGTAGCGGATGTGGCGGTAGTCGCGGATCAGGCTGATGCGGCCGCCCTGCCACTCGAGCCACATGATGTAGCCGGGCTCCGGATCGCCGCGCTGGTCGAACACCGCGATCACCTCGCGGCCCTCGAGCCATGCCGGGGCAAGCCACACGCCATCGACCTTTGCGTAGAGCGTGAAGAACATGCCGACGTCGGCGCGGCCGGCGCGCACCGGGTGCGCCGACTGGACCAGCCTCACGTCGTCGGCCAGCAGCGCGCGCAGTCCGTCCCAGTCGCGCTGGTTGAAGAGCGCGACATAGCGCACGAGCGC
Source organism: Variovorax paradoxus NBRC 15149 (assembly GCF_001591365.1). Lineage (GTDB taxonomy): Bacteria > Pseudomonadota > Gammaproteobacteria > Burkholderiales > Burkholderiaceae_C > Variovorax > Variovorax paradoxus. The sequence goes on along the minus strand of NZ_BCUT01000002.1, from coordinate 1,088,137 downwards.
GGCGGACGGCGGCGGTGGTGGTGCGGGCGGGCCCGGCGGCTCTGCGTTGATCTCCCGCAGGCGCGCACGCCCGCGCGCGAGGTGGCCCTTCACGGCGTCGACCGTGAGGTCGAGCACCGCTGCGATCTCCGCCAGCGATTCGCCAAGCACGTCCTTCAGGATCACCACGCTGCGCTGGTGGATCGGGAGTTCCGCGAAGCGCGACACCGCGGTCTTGACAGCTTCCTGGCGCATCAGCATCTCCATCGGGTCGGGGTTGGCCGTGTCGGCCAGGTCGTTGGCGGCGTCGATCGGCTCGGCCATGCGGATCGTCCGGCCGCGCAGCAGATCGAGCGCGCGGTTGTGGGCGATGCGGAACAGCCAGGGCCGAAGCGGCGTCGCCTCGTCCATGGCGTGCACGGCCGCGAAGGCGCGCTCGAAGGTGTCCTGCACCACGTCCTCGCCTTCGATGACCGAGCCCATCAGGCGCGCGCAGTAGCGGTGCAGTTCGGGCCGCAGCGCCTCGGCGAGCGCCGCCAGCTGCGCCTGCTTGCCGCTGCGGTTCGGCGAAGGCGCCTGTGCTGCACTCACGCGGCCGCCTCCTCGAGCACCGTGATGCCCGAGTCGCCGCCGAAGCCGAAGGCGAAGGCCTTGGCATAGGCCGGGTCCTCCAGCATCGAAACCACCTTGTCGCCGAAGGCGCGCGGCGGCATCGGCGTACCGAAGCGCGCGAGGAACTCGCCGGGCGCCACGCCAATGGCGCGCGCATAGGCGGCCGCGCCCGCGTCGCCCACGCCGGTGCCGCCGATCATCTGCATCGGCACGATCGCCTGGAAGCGGATCCCGAGCTTCTGCTGCTCCGAAATGCCGTTGGCGTACTTGGCCATGAACCAGAGCATGCGCTTGGCGCCGGCATAGCCGCCCGACAGCGGCGAGCCGTTGCGCGCCGCGCCGCTCGATCCCACCAGCACGCGGGCGCCGGGCGCGAGCGGCAGCCTGAGCGCCGCCTGCAGCCAGTAGAGCCCGGCCTTGACGTCGGTCTCCCAGGCCGCGCTGAAGTCGGCCCAGCTCAGCTGGTCCAGCCGGCCCATGCGCGGCGGCGTGCCGGCGTTCAGCACGAGGATGTCGGGGCGGACCGCGGCCAGGATGCGGTGGGCCGCGGCCTCGTCCGTCACGTCGGCAGCGACGGTGGCCACGCCCAGCCGCGCGCGCACGGCCTCGAGCGCGCCGGCGTCGCGCGCGACCACCGTCACCCTGGCGCCCTGCGTGGCCAGCGCTTCGACCAGCCCCAGCCCCAGGCCGCGGCTTCCGCCGGTGACGACGATGTTCCTGTCCTTGATGATGCTCATGATGACCTGGCTCCGTTGTGTGGTGTGGATGGAACCAGGACGATCCAGGCCTGCAAAAGGAGTCAGCCCGCCGGCTGCAGCCGCGGCGCCTTGCCGGCAGCACCGGTCCGCGGGAACGTGAGCGCGATGGCCACGGCGCCGAGACCCACGGCCATCGAGCCGATGTACATCCAGGCATAGCTGCCGTAGCGGTCGAACAGCCAGCCGCCCAGCACCGGGCCGAGCGCCATGCCCAGGCTGGACAGCATCGACGCCGCACCCAGCACCGTGCCGAGGATGCGGGGACCGAAGTAGTCCCGCGCCAGCACCGCATAGAGCGGCATCACGCCGCCATAGGCAAGGCCGAAGACGATGGCCACGGCATAGAAGCCGCCGAGACGGTTCACCAGCAGGTAGCTCGCGGCGGCAAAGGCCTGGATCAGCAGGCCGGCCACGAGCACCCGCTTGGCGCCCAGCCGGTCCGCCAGCACGCCGAAGAGCAGCCGCCCGCCGAGGCCCGCCGCGCCTTCCATGCTGTAGATGGTGACGGCCGCGAAGGTCGGCAGGCCGCAGCCGATGGCATAGCTGACCGTGTGGAAGATCGGCCCGGAGTGCGCGGCGCAGCAGGCGAAGAACGTGATGCCGAGCACCAGGAAGGCGCGCGAGCGCAGCGCCTGTCCGATCTTCATTTCCGGCGCGGGGGCTGCGCCTCCGGGGGCGGCGTGGGCGGTGCGCGGCGCCGCGCGAATGAGCCAGACCGCGGGCAGCAGCACGACCCACGCGCCGATGCCGATGATCAGCTGGGCGGTGCGCCAGTCGTAATGCGTGACCAGCCATGCGGCCAGCGGCGAGATGGTCATGGGCGCCACGCCCATGCCAGCCGACACCAGCGAGACGGCCAGGCTGCGGTGCCTGTCGAACCACGACGCGGCAGTGGCGATCACCGGCGCGAAGAAGCTGCCGGCCGCAAGGCCCATCATCACGCCGTAGAAGAGCTGGAATTCGAGCAGGGTCGATGCGCGGCTGGCCAGCACCGTCGAAAGCCCGAGCAGCACCGTGCCCGCGAGCACCACCACGCGCGGGCCGTAGCGGTCGCTCAAGGCGCCCCAGCCGAAGCCGGCCACGCCCATGCTCAGGAAGGCCAGCGTCATGGCGCTGGAAATGCCCGCGCGCGACCAGCCGGTGGCCGCGCTCATGGGCTCCAGGAAAACGGCCAGCGAAAACAGCACGCCGATGGCCACGCAGGTCATCAGCGCGCCGGCGGCCACGAGGGACCAGTTGGAGTCGAGCGCGTCGGCCGGACGCGCGGAGGCAGCAGTGTTCATTGTCTTGTTCCAGCGGAAGATCGAAAATGGTGAACTGATTGGTTGACTATAAAGGAATTCACCTCTTCGGGCGCGCCTTTCAGCGCAGAGGTCCAACCAGGACGTTCAAGACTTCGCAAAGGAGCCAGACAGGCGCCGGCGCGGCGCGGCGCGGCGCGGCGGGCGCGCGGCGCACTTCGATGCCGCTGCGGCGGCTAGTGCGCCTCGATGCCGAACTCCCGCATGCGCCGGGTGATCACGTCGAAGTCGCGCCGGTAGTTCGCGCTGAACTGCTCGGGCGTGGTGTTGAGCATCTCCAGCCCGCGCTCCGCCATCCGCGCCTGGACCTCGGGCATGGCGGCGGCGTTGCGCAGCGCCACCGTCAGCCGCTCGACCACCGCGGGCGGCGTCCTGGCGGGCGCGACGAACGCGATCCATACCGCCGCCTCGAACAGCGGATCGTCGAAGCCCAGCTCGCGCATCGTGGGCACCTGCGGCAGCACGGCCGAGCGCTCGCGCCCCATGATCGCGAGCGGAACGACCTTGCCCGCCTGCACATGCTGGCGCGCGAGGCCCGCCGACGTGAGGCCGACGCTCACGGTGTTGCTCAGCAGGTCGGCCATGACGGGCGCCTCGCCGCGCTGCGGCACGTGCACCATGTGCGCATCGAGCTTGCGGTTGAGCGCCTCGCCCGCCAGGTGGCCAAGCCCGCCCGGTCCCCAGGTGCCATAGCTGAGCTGCTGGCCCGGCCGCGCCGCGAGCTTGCGGAAGCCTTCCATGTCTTTCACGCCGAGCTCGAGGTTGGCCGACAGGATGGCCGGGCTGCGCACGACCTGCGTCAGGAAGACGAAGTCGCGCTGCGGGTCGTAGGGCAGCGTCTTGTAGAGCGCGACGTTGTTGATGAGCGAATCGCCGAGCGTGACCGCGATGGTGTAGCCGTCGGGCGCGGCCCGCGCCACTTCGCCCAGGCCCACCGCGCCGTTGGCGCCGGCGCGGTTGTCGACCACGAAGGGCTGGCCCAGTGCCTTCGCGGCATGCTCGCCGATCAGGCGCGCGACGAAGTCGTTGGCGCCACCGGCCTGGGCTGTGACGACGACACGGATCGGCTTGCCCGGGAAGTTGCCTTGCGCGAAACCCGCGAGCGGCAGTGCGGCGAGCATGGTGAGGCCAAGGGTGAGAAAGTGGCGGCGCATCGGGGTCTCCTGGAGTTGTTCTGGATGTGGGGCGGCGCGGCGCGTCAGCCGGCCTGCGAGGCGCGCTGCTCGCGCTCGACCTCTTCCTGCAGCAGCCGCCGGTACTGGACCAGCGCGGCGTCCATCGCGAGCGGCAGCATGCGCGCTTCGGGATCGATGTTCAGGTACTGCGCGGTGATCATTTCTCGGTCTTCCTCGAACGCGGTGACCAGGCCGCGGTAGATGGTCTCGGTGACCGCGGGGTCCGCAATGCTGCTTCGGTGCGACTGCTGGAAGAAGTAGTGCGTGGTCGTTGCCGTCTCGGGCGTGAGCGCCTGGCAGCTGTGCAGCTGCACGCCGCCGCGCTGCTCGTCTTCGGCCTGCCCCACCGGCGCGCCGCCCGACTTCATCAGCAAGGTGCCGGGCAGGAGGAAGTCGTAGATGAAGTAGCGGTCGACGTTGCTGTCGAAACTCTGGAACGACTTCCAGAAGGGAGACGGGGGCACGTCGGGCACGTGCCGCGTCACGCGGATGCCGCGCGGCACCTTCTCGATCCTGGGCACGGCCTGCGCGATGGCGGTCGATCCGCCCAGCGTGCCTTCATGCACATAGCTCAGGTGCGAGAAGTCCAGCAGGTTGTCGCAGACCAGCAGGTAGGGCGTGTCGTAGTGGACATAGCCGGGCCTGTAGCGCCAGTCGGGGTGGTCGCACGAGAAGTTGTCCGGCAGCAGCGCGCGATCCGCGAGCGACGGATCACCCATCCACACGAAGATCCACTTGTTGTGCGAGACCACCGGGTAGGTCCGCACGCGCGCCTTCACGGGAATGCTGGCCAGCCCCGGTGCCTCCACGCAAACGCCGTCGGCGGCGAACTTGAGGCCGTGGTAGCCGCAGCGGACGCAGTCGCCTTCCCTGCGTCCGCGCGACAGCGGCGCATGCCGGTGGCAGCAGCGGTCCTGCATCGCGGCCAGTTCGCCGCCCTCGGTTCTATAGACCAGGATCGGCTCGTCGAGCACCGTGCGCGTGAACAGCGCGTCATCGGAAATTTCGTGATCCCACGCAATGACGTACCAGCAGTTTCGAACCCACATGCCTGTCTCCCAGAGTCCAGGCAATGTAGGAATTCGCGCGGCTTTCGTCTGTCCCTGCAGAAGGGTACAAAAGGCTCCGGGTGGGCCCTAATGGATGAAGCGCAGGAGCTGCTGGCGTCCGTGGATCGCGAGCTTCAGGTAGGCGCGCTTGCGCAGCGTCGCCACGCTCGACGCGGCAATGCCCAGGTCGGCGGCGATGCCGTCGGCGCCGATCCCGCAGGCGATGCGCGCGCAGACCTCGCGCTCGCGCGGCGACAGTTGCGGTGCCGTGCGCTGCAGCGTGCGCTCGATGCCCGCCACGCGCAGCGGCGTATCGGGCGATGCGAGCTGCGCGAACAGCGCATTGCGATGCGCGCGCTTCAGCAGGGGCGCAAGGCCGAGCAGTTGCGCAACATCCGCTTGCGCGAACTGGCCGTTCTGCCGGTTGCGGTACAGGTTGATCGCAAAGATCGTGCGCGGCACGGGCGAGTAGAGAAAGCTCAGCCGCCCCGTCAATTGCCGGCCGACGAAGATCTGCTCGCGCCACGCCGGGTCGGGGATGTCCGCCGCGTCGTACAGCAAGGCGGTCACGGGTGCGTGGGCCAGCGCCTCCCCACCCATGCGCGCAGCCAGGCGGGTCATGTCGTCCGCCAGCCGGAACCGCTTCTTGTAGAGGGAGAAGCACTCGGCCGTGATGTTGTCGCACCGGCCCATCGCATGCCCTTCGACCTGCGACGGAACACCGTCGATGTACTCCACGAGCGAGATGTATTCGACCGGCACCACGTGGTTGATGAAGTCGAGCATCTGGAGCGCGGGCGCCTGCTCGCTGCCCGCGTCGAGCAGGTGCGCGACGGCACCGGCGTCCAGCAGCTGGCCCGCAGGTGGCGTGTCGAGAAACCAGGTGGAAGGCATTGCGGCCCAATATAGGCAAGCCGCGCCCGATTCAACAGGGTGGAAGCCCGCGGGCCGCGAGCCCGGCCGGTCAGCGAATGCCCAGCGCGTGGTCGAGCGACAGGCGGCCCGCGCCGCGGCCCGCCAGGTACAGCAGCAGCACAGCCCACGAGAGGTGCGTCGGCCATGCATCCGGATAGACGAACACCTGGATCACCAGCGTCATGCCCAGCAGGGCCAGCGCCGACAGGCGCGTGAAGAGGCCCAGCACCAGCAGCAGCGGGAACAGATGCTCCGAGTAGGCCGCCAGGTGCGCGGCAATCTCGGGCGGCACGAAGGGCAATTTGTATTCGGTGCGGAACAGCTCGTACGCGCTGTCGGTCAGCGTGAGAAAACCCTCGACCTTGGTGCGGCCCGAGTAGAAGAAGATGGCCGCCACGGCCACGCGCGTGGCCAGTGCCAGCGCATCGTGGGCCACGAGGCGCGTGAGGCGTTCGGCCGCTGCGTTCCAGTGCGCGCGAAGACCGCGGTGGTTGCTGTTTTCGATCGATGCGGGAGCCTGAAGGTGGGTGCTCATGGTGCTCTTTCGTTGGATGCAGGCGAAGCCGAAGTGCCGGCGAATGCACCGGCGCGCAGCAGGGCTGCGAACATGGCCGAGATGTCTGCCTGCGGGTCGGCCGCCAGCGCGCGCTCCGCCGCCTCGGCAAGGCTTGCGCCGCTGGCGCAGGCGTCGAGGAAGGCGCAGCCGGCCCGGGTGATTTCATGCCAGTTCACCGTGTCGCCGGGCCGTGTCAGCAAGGCGCCCTCGCCTCGCCAGGCCAGTTCGTCGCCAACGGCGTCCGGCCGGCGATGGCGCTCCCAGATGCTGTAGACCGGTTGCTCGTCGAACCAGGCCCAGCGGGCCGCCGGATGCGGCGCGAGGACCAGGGCCGCCATCTGCTGCGGCGTGCGGCGGGCGATCCATGCGGCGTCGGCAGCCGGTGCGTCCTGCGCGGCATGGGCTTCGCGCCAGAGCGTGTCGAGCTGCGCCACGCCGGGCAGGTAGACGAGCTCGGCGGCCGGCTCGAAGCCGCGCAGGAAACCGGGGAAGCCAGTGCCGTAGTGCAGCAGGCGCCCGTCGCTCGGCGGATCGGCCGCTACATAGAGTGCGGCGGCGGCGCGAAACCACTCCTCGCCCACCAGCTGCGCAACGGTCGGGAAGTTGGCCTGCAGCGCATCGATGCAGGCCTTCATCACGGTGTTGCGATACACCGCGAAAGCGGGCTGCATGGCGAGCGCCCGCACTGCAGGGTGCGCGGCTTCCGGCGGAGCGAACAGGGCCTGTGCAAAGGCCTGCTGGAACTGATCGCGCAGCGCGTTCATGCGATGGCCTCCTGCGCGGCACGCTGCAGCACGGCCGCGGCCTGTTGCTGCTCCGCCATGAGCTCCCCGAAGGCCGGCACGTTGCCGTCGCGCTCGATCAGCGTGGGCCGGACGCCGGCGCGATCGACGAAGCGCCGGTACAGCTGCCAGACCTCCGGTGCGATGGGCGCATCGTGCGAATCGATCAGCAGTGCATCGCCGAGGGTGGGGTCGGCGCTGTGGCCCGCAAGGTGGATCTCGACGACCGGCGCCTGCGGAAAGCGGTCGATCCAGTCCGCGGCCGAGAAGCCCAGGTTGCATGCGGACACGTACACGTTGTTGATGTCGAGCAGCAGCCTGCAGCCGGTGCGGCGTGACAGCTCGGCAAGAAAATCGATCTCGTCCCATTCATGCCCGTCGATGTGCAGGTAGTGGGACGGGTTCTCGATGGCCATCGCCATGCCCAGCGCGTCCTGCGTGCGCGCGATGTTGCCGGCGATGCGATGCAGCGCGGCGGTGCTGCGCGGAAAAGGCAGCAGGTCCGGAAAGTACTGGCCGTTCCATGTGGACCACGCGAGGTGCTCGGAGATCAGCGCAGGCTGGATGCGCCGGGCGAGCGCCGCCAGCCGCTGGAGATGCGCTGCATCGGGCGCTGCCTCCCCTGCGAGCGAGAGCGAGACGCCATGCAGCGACACCGGATGGCGCGCGCGGATCGCATCGAGCCATCCGATGCGCGGGCCGCCCGCCACCATGTAGTTCTCGGGGTGCACCTCGAACCACAGGCCCTCGGCACGCGCGCCGAGCGCGGCCTCGTAGTGCTCCGGCTTGAGGCCGAGGCCGGCCGCGAGGGAGTCGGACATGGCAGCGTGCGCAGTGCAGCGGTCAGGACTTGATCGGCATCAGCGAACCCATGCCCTTGGGTGTCTTGATGGTGGTGCAGGTGCCGGCCGGAACGTTCTTCCACGAGTTGCCCTGGTAGTCGACCTTGGAGGTGCCCGCGCAGGTGGTGCCGGGGCCGGCGGCGCAGTCGTTCTTGCCGGCCATCGAGACGCCGTAGCACTTTTCCATGGCGGCCATCTTGTCGGCCATCGGTTTGTCTTGCGCCATGGCTGAGCCCGCGGCAAGGGCACCCAGTGCAAGAGCGGTGATCGCGAAAGAACGATTGATCATGGATGAACTCCAGAAGATTGATTGAGAAATTGCAACCGCGCCCAATGCGCAGTCCCTTGCTAGTTCGCGGCGTGCGAAGCCCGGGTTACAGGGCCCGGTGCGATTCGGCAGCTTTTTTGCGGGGCGAACGAAGATCGAGAAGTGCGCCGCCTGCTACAGCATCGAGTCTGCCCGCGCCACGCGCACGATGCGCGCCTTGGCACCATCCGTGAGCAGGTAGAGGCTGCCATCGGGCCCTTGCCTCAAGTTGCGGATGCGCTCGCCCAGTTCGGAGAACAGGGCTTCGCGCCGAACCACGCGCGGTGCGCTGTCCTCGCCCGCGAGCTCGAATCGCCATACGGCCTTGCCGGCCAATGTGCCCACGAAGACGTTTCCCTTCCACGCGGGAAACTGGTCGCCGGTGTAGAGGATGAGGTTGCTCGGTGCGATCTTCGGCGTTGTCCAGAAGGCCAGCGGCGCTTCCATGCCGCGCTTCGATGTTCCCTCGCCGATCTTTGCGCAGGTGTCGTACTCGCAGCCGAAAGTCACCACCGGCCAGCCGTAGTTCAGGCCCTTGCGCACGATGTTGATCTCGTCGCCGCCCTGCGGCCCGTGCTCGGCAACCCAGAGCTGCCCGGTCCGGGGATGGACGAATGCGCCCTGCGGATTGCGATGCCCGCGACTCCATATTTCCGGGCGCGCGCCCTGGCGTGCGACGAAGGGGTTGTCGTCGGGCACGGTGCCATCGGTGCGGATGCGCACGGTCTTGCCCTGGTAGTAGGCGAGCGCCTGGGCGCGCATGCGGTCCTGCGGCGCATGGCGGTCGCCGATGGTGACGAAGAGATGGCCGTCGGCGGAAAGCGCGAGCCGCCCGCCGAGGTTCTGCCCGTTCACCGCGCCCGGCGTCTGGCGAAACAGCACCTTGAGTTCATCGATGCGCGATCCGTCGTCGCTCAGCCGGGCGCGTGCCACCGCCAGGCCGTTGCGGTCGGCGTGCAGCCCGCGGCCGGCTTTGGTGTAGCTCAGGTACACGAGGCGGTTCGAGGCAAAGGCCGGATCGATGGCGACGTCCAGCAGGCCCCCGTGATCGCGATGGTCCACGCGCGGAACGCCTTCGATGGAAGAGATCTCGCGCCCATCGGCGCTGATCATGCGCAGCCTGCCCGGGCGCTCGGTGACGAGCAGATGGCCATCGGGCATGAACTCTATGCCCCAGGGCGACTCCAGCCCGTCGGCAAAGGTGCTCGCCTGCGGCGCATCCGGCGCGGAGTCCGCAGGCATCGCCCGCGCACCGGCATGCCAGAGCATTGCGAGAAGCAGCGCGGCGCCAAAGCCGTGCCGCCGCCAGGACAGCGCTGCAAACCTTGAACGACGAATGGCTGCGGGCGCTGTGTTCATGTCGGTGCTTGCTGAAGGGCCGCGGCGACGTTGCCGTTCGAAAATCTTATCGGCGAGCGGGCAAGCCCGACAGTCCGTTCTTTCCATGACCCCTTTGATCGAGGGCCGCGGAACGTGCCGTGGCTGGCGATACACTGAGCGGCCATGCGCGGCTATCGCCTCCCCCGACATTGCATGACCGCGTTCCTCGTGGTCCTGTCGCTGCTGTTCTCGCAACTGGCGCTGGCAAGCTATGTCTGTCCCGGGGCAGCGGACACGGCATCGACGGCCGAGATGGCGATGGCGCCGGGCCAGCCGTGCGAGGGCATGGACACCGCCCAGCCCGTGCTGTGCCACCAGCATGCCGCCGACATGTCGCTGTCGTTCGAACCGGTGAAGGCCGCCACGCCTTCGCTGCCTGCCATCGTGCAGGTATTGGCCGTGCCGCTGGTGCTGGCGGCGCTTGCCGAGCCGCTTCCGCGCCAGGCGCTGCCCGAGCGGCAGCATCCACCGCCTGATCCCGTTTTTCTTGCGACTCTCAGACTTCGCGTCTGACCCCTCCGTCGACTGACCGGTGCTGGTGCGGCGCGTCCGCTTGCCAGCGATTGCCTCGTTCGTCCGCGGAGTTGTCATGTCCATTTTCTTTTCCCGCGCAACCGCCTTGGCGGTTGTGCTGCTGCCGTGCCTTGCGACGGCCGCGCCCCTGTCGCTCGACGCCGCGCTGGAGCTGGCCGCCCGGCGCTCCGAGACGGCACGCGCCGCCCGCGCCGGGGTGCGGAGCGCCACCGAAGCGGCGCAGGCCGCGGCCCAGCTTCCCGATCCCGTGCTGCGCGTGGGCATCGACAACCTGCCCGCGACCGGGCCGGACCGCTTCCACACCGCGCGCGAACCGATGACGATGAAGCGCATCGGCATCAGCCAGGAATGGCTGTCCGCCGACAAGCGCGCGGCGCGCCAGGCCGCTGCCGATGCGGCGGTCGGACGCGAAAGGGTGCAGGCGCAGGTGGCCGCGGCCGAGACCCGCCTGCAGACCGCGCTCGCATACCTGGACGCCTTTTACGCCGGCGAAAGCCTGAAGCTCGCCGTGCTGGCGGAACACCACGCGCATGAAGAGCTGGAAGCTTCGCGTGCGCGCCTGTCGTCGGCCGCCGGCAGCAGCCAGGAGGCGCTGGCAATGGCAGGTGCAAAGGGCGTCTCGGAAGACGAGGCGGCGGACATCCGGCAGCAGCAGAACGCCGCGCGCGTGGCGCTCGAACGCTGGGTGGGCGTGCAACCCGACGAGCTGATGCCCGTCGGCGAGCTTCCCTTGCCCGCTGAAGACGCCTATGTGGCCGGGCACGCCACGGTGGCCGCGCGGCAGCGCGACGTCGACGTGGCCCGGCAGGCGGCGGCGGTCACGGCGTCCAACCGCAAGCCCAACTGGACCTGGGAGCTCGCCTACGGCCAGCGCACCGGCTATTCCGACGTGGTGTCGGTCGGCGTGAGCATTCCGCTGCCCGTGGCACCCGGCGAACGGCAGGACCGCGACACCGCCGCCAGGCTGGCGCTCGTCGAGAAGGCCGAAGCCGATCTGGCCGAGGCCACCCGCGTCGCCGGTGCCGAATACCGCGCACTCGCGAGCGATGCCGAGCGCCTGCGGCAGCGCATCGAGCGCTATCGCGCCGGTGTCGTCGTTCCCGCCGGCCAGAGGACGGCCGCCGCGATGGCGGCCTACCGCTCCAACCAGGCGAGCCTCGCTGCGCCGTTCGAGGCGCGGCATGCCGAACTCGAAGCGCAGCGCAAGCTGCTGGCGCTGCAGCGCGATCTCGCGCGGACCCGCATCCAACTGGCCTTCCGGCCGCTCACTGCCGAGGTGGCGCAATGAACCGAAAACTCACCGCGGGCGTGTTGCTGCTGGCCGCCCTGCTGCTCGCCACCGGTGCCTTCTACCTGGGCCGCAAGACGGGCCAGGCCGCGGATGCCTCGATCGCGGCCGCCGCTCCCGATGGCCGCAAGGTCCTCTACTGGCATGACCCGATGGTGCCTGGCCCGCGCTTCGACAAGCCCGGCAAGTCGCCGTTCATGGACATGCAACTCGTGCCCGTGTATGCCGACAGCGCCACCGGTGCGGCTGGCGACGCGGGCGTGAAGATCAGCCCCGCCGCGCAGCAGAACCTCGGCATCCGGTATGCGAAGGTGCGGCGCACCGACGCGTCGTCCTCGTTCGAAGCCATCGGTTCCGTGCAGTTCGACGAACGGCTCAATGCCGCGGTGCAGACCCGCGTGGCCGGCTACGTCGAGCGCCTGTCGGTTCGCGCACCGATGGAGCGCGTGCGCAAGGGCCAGGCCCTGGCCACCCTCTTCGCGCCCGACTGGCTCGGGCCGCAGAACGAGTGGCTTGCGCTCAGGCGCGCGGGCGTTTCGCCCGATCTCGTTGCGGCGGCCCGCGCCCGCATGCGGGCGCTGTCGATTCCCGCCGAACTCATCCGGCGCAGCGAGGAAAGCGGCACGGCGCAGGCGCGCTACGTGCTCACCGCGCCGGTCGATGGCGTGGTGGCCGAGCTGGGCGTGCGCGAAGGCGTCGCGGTCACGCCCGGCATGACGCTGTTCCGCATCGCGGGCCTGCAGAAGGTCTGGGCGGTGGCCGAGATTCCGGAGGCGCAGGCGCTTGGCCTCGCGCGCGGGCAGAAGGCCAAGGCCGTTCTGCAGGCCGACGCATCGCAGTCGTTCGACGGTGCGCTCGACGAGATCCTGCCCGAGATCAGCACCGCCACCCGCACCTTGAAGGCCCGCTTCGAGGTCGACAACACCAAGGGAAAACTCGCGCCCGGCATGCTGCTGCGGCTGCAGGTGGCGGGGCCCGCGAGCAACCGGCTGGTGGTGCCTTCGGAGACGGTGATCCGCACCGGCCGGCGCGCCGTCGTCATCGTGCGCAAGGCCGACGGTGCCTTCGAGCCGCGTGACGTGTCGCCGGGCGCGGACCTGGGCGACGACACCGAGGTCGTCTCGGGCTTGTCCGAGGGCGAAGAGGTGGTGGCCAGCGGCCAGTTCCTGATCGACTCGGAGGCGCGGCTGCGCTCGGTGCTCGGCAACATGGCGGCACCCGCGGCCGCACCGGGCGCAAGCGCCCCGGCACCGGCCGTGGTGACTCACCAGGCCGAAGGCAAGGTCGAGAGCGTGGCGCCCGACGGCATCACCATTTCGCATGGGCCGGTCGCGACGCTCCAGTGGCCCGCGATGACGATGGGCTTCGGCAAGGCCGCGCCCAGCGCATTCCCCGAGATCAAGCCGGGCGACCCGGTGCGCTTCGAGTTCAGGGAAGGCGGCGCCATGGGCTACGAGCTGGTCTCCATCCAGCGACTGCAATCGGGCGCCACGAAATGATCGCCGCCCTGATCCGCTGGTCGGTCGGCAACCGCTTCCTGGTGCTGATCGCGACCCTGTTCCTGGTGGCCGCGGGAGGTTGGTCGGTGGCGCATACGCCGCTCGATGCCCTGCCCGATCTCTCGGACACGCAGGTCATCATCCGCACGCCCTACCCCGGAAAGGCACCCCAGGTGGTCGAGGACCTGGTCACCTATCCGCTCACCACCACCATGCTCAGCGTGTCCGGCGCCAAAACCGTGCGCGGCTATTCCTTCTTCGGCGACTCGTTCGTCTATGTGCTGTTCGACGACAAGACCGATCCGTACTGGGCGCGCTCGCGCGTGGTGGAGTACCTCAACCAGGTGCAGGCCAGGCTTCCCGCGGGCGCGAGCGCATCGCTCGGCCCCGACGCGACGGGCGTGGGCTGGGTCTACGAGTACGCGCTGGTCGACCGCACGGGCACGCGCGACATCGGGCAGCTGCGCGCGCTCAACGACTGGTTCCTCAAGTTCGAGCTCAAGACCGTGCCCGACGTGGCCGAGGTGGCCAGCATCGGCGGCATGGTGCGGCAGTACCAGGTGGTGCTCGACCCCGACCGCATGCGCGCGCTCGGCATCACGCAGGCGGCAGTGGTGGAGGCCCTGCAGAAGGGCAACCAGGCCTCGGGCGGCTCGGTGGTGGAGCTTGCCGAGGCGGAGTACATGGTGCGCTCGCGCGGCTACCTGCGCTCGCTCGATGATTTCCGGACCATCCCGCTCGCGGTGGCGGGCGCCACGCCGGTGCTGCTGCGCGACGTGGCCACCGTGCGGATCGGCCCCGAGATGCGCCGCGGCATCGCCGAGCTGGACGGCGAAGGCGAAGTGGCCGGCGGCGTGGTCGTCATGCGCTCGGGCAAGAACGCGCGCACGACCATCGAGGCCGTCAAGGCGAAGCTCGAGGCGCTCAAGCCGGGCCTGCCGCCGGGCGTGGAGATCGTGCCCACCTACGACCGGTCGCTGCTGATCGACCGCGCGGTGGAGAACCTTCGCTCCAAGCTCGTCGAGGAGTTCGTCGTGGTGCCGCTGGTCTGCGCGGTGTTCCTGTTCCACCTGCGCTCGGCGCTGGTCGCTGTGGTGGCGCTGCCCATCGGCGTGCTGGCCGCGTTCGTGGTCATGCACTGGCAAGGGGTCAACGCCAACATCATGTCGCTGGGCGGCATCGCGATTGCCATCGGCGCGATGGTGGACGGCGCGATCGTCATGGTGGAGAACGTGCACAAGCACATCGAGGCCTTCGAGGCCGCGCAGGGCCGGCCGCCCGCGGTGGCCGAGCGCTGGCGGCTGGTGGCCGATGCGTCCGTCGAGGTGGGGCCGGCGCTGTTCTTCTCGCTGCTGGTGATCACGCTGTCCTTCGTGCCGGTGTTCTCGCTCGAGGCGCAGGAGGGGCGGCTGTTCTCGCCGCTGGCCTTCACCAAGACCTACGCCATGGCGGCCGCGGCGGGCCTGTCGGTCACGCTGATCCCGGTGCTCATGGGCTACCTGGTCCGCGGGCGGATTCCGCATGAAGCCGCCAACCCGGTGAACCGCTTGCTCATGGCGGCCTACCGGCCCGCGCTGGAGCTGGTGCTGCGCTTTCCCAAGGGAACGCTCTTCGTTGCCGCCGTGCTGCTGGCCCTCACCGCGGTGCCGATGATGCGGCTCGGCGGCGAGTTCATGCCGCCGCTGGACGAAGGCGACCTGCTCTACATGCCGTCGGCGCTGCCCGGGCTTTCGGTGTCGAAGGCGTCCCAGCTGCTGCAGCAGACCGACCGGCTGATCAAGACGGTGCCCGAGGTCGAGCGCGTGTTCGGCAAGGCGGGACGCGCGGACACGGCCACCGATCCAGCGCCGCTCGAGATGTTCGAGACCACCATCCAGTTCAAGCCTCGGGCGCAATGGCGCGCGGGCATGACGGCCGACAGGCTGGTCGAGGAACTGGACCGCGCCGTCAAGGTGCCGGGCCTCAGCAACGTGTGGGTGCCGCCGATCCGCAACCGCATCGACATGCTGGCCACGGGCATCAAGAGCCCCGTCGGCATCAAGGTGGCCGGGGCGGATCTGGCCACCATCGATGCGCTGACCACCCAGATCGAAGCCGCGGTCAAGGGCGTTCCCGGCGTGTCGTCGGCCCTGGCTGAGCGGCTCACCGGCGGGCGCTACATCGATGTCGATGTCGACCGGCTCGCGGCAGCGCGCCATGGCCTCTCGGTGGCGGACGTGCAGGCCGTGGTGTCCACGGCCATCGGCGGCGACAACGTGGGCGAAGTCATCCAGGGGCGCGAGCGCTATCCGATCAACCTGCGCTATCCGCGCGAGGTCCGCGACTCGCTCGAGCGCCTGCGGCAGCTGCCCTTCGTCACGGCCAGGGGCGCGCAACTGCTGCTGGGCGATGTCGCCAACATCCGCATCGAGGACGGTCCGCCGATGCTGCGCAGCGAGAACGCGCGGCTGTCGGGCTGGGTCTATGTGGACGTGCGCGGGCGCGACCTGCGCTCCGCCGTCACCGACATGCAGGCAGCTGTCGGCCGCGCCGTGAAGATGCCCGCGGGCTACGCGGTGTCATGGTCCGGGCAGTTCGAATACCTGGAGCGCGCAACCGAGCGGCTGAAGCTGGTCGTGCCGGCGACGCTGGCGGTCATCTTCGTGCTGCTCTACTTGCTGTTCAGGTCGTTCGGCGACGCGGCGCTGGTGATGGCGGCCGTGCCGTTCTCGCTGATCGGCGGTTTCTGGCTGGTCTGGGCCATGGGCCACTCGGTCTCCGTCGCCACGGCGGTGGGCTTCATTGCGCTGGCCGGCGTGGCGGCCGAGTTTGGCGTGGTGATGCTGGTCTACCTGAAGAACGCGCTGGCGCGGCGCCTGGCCGCCGGCGAGCCGATGGACGACCAGACCCTGCGCGCCGCCATCCGCGAAGGCGCCGTGCTGCGCGTGCGGCCCAAGGCCATGACGGTGGCCGTCGTCATGGCGGGCCTGCTGCCCATCCTCCTTGGCAGCGGCACCGGCTCGGAAGTGATGACGCGCATTGCCGCGCCCATGGTGGGCGGCATGGTCACCGCGCCGCTCTTGAGCATGCTGGTGGTTCCGGCTGCGTGGTATTTGCTGCGTCGCCGAGGGAGTGCCGTGAGATCCGACAAGCAAATACACTAACGGCAATCCGTTCCTTCAATCAGAACTCCATTCCGTGCCCGGCCGTCCTTTCGCTCATCAAAGAAACACCTGCCGTTAGCGTATTTCCTATGCCGTCGCTTCCCCTCTTCTCCGAACCCTCCGGTGAATCGCATCAGGCGGCGTTTGCCAGCTGGCTGGCCGCGCAGCAAGAAAACGGCGCCTTGCGGCAGCCCTCTTCCATCGCGGTCTATCGCGACATGTGGGGCAGTTTCACGGCCTGGTGCCTCGGCCAGTCGCCCGCGGTGACGCTTGCGTCGCTGGACAAGGGCGACCTGTCGGCGTTCCAGCAGGCGCGCTTCGGCATGAAAAGCGACGACCTGTCGCTGTCGCCGCGCTATGCGCTGCGCCTGCTTCGGCTGATCGACCGGGTGCTGCGCCACCATGCACAGACGCACGACGTTCCCGTCAACACCGCCGCCGCGGACTGGATCGCAACGCAGCCGGAGATTCGCTATGCGGATTCGGTGCGGGCCGATCCGCTGCCGGAATTCCTCTCGGTCTCCGAGGCCCGGCATCTCATCGTCTTTCTCTCGAGCGCCCGGCCACGTCCCGGCGCGGCAGGCGACCGGCATGCCCAGGCCGCGCTGAGCTGGCAGGCGCTGCGCAACCGCACGGCCGTTGCGCTGCAGCTGGGCGCGGGGCTCACGCCCGGAGACGTCCGCCTGCTGCGGCTCGATGCGCCCACATCGCAGATGGCTGGCCGGCGCGATCGGCCCTGGAAGGTTGCGGTGCCGGGCAACGGCAATTCGCCGGCGCGCGAGGCACCGGTCGCTCCCTGGGCCGGCGAACTGCTGCAGCACTGGCTCAAGGTACGCGCCGAGCTGTTGATCGCGGGCGAGTTCCTGTTCCCGGCCACGCGCAGCGGCAAGCCCTGGAGCAAGGAGGCGCAGTACGTTGCCGCCAAGCAGGTGCTGCAGGATGCGGGCATCGAGGCCGCCGGCGGCGGCTCCTTCCTGCTGCGCCACACCTTTGCGCTGCGCCAGTTGCGCAGGGGCGCCACGCTCGATCAGGTGGCGCGCTGGCTCGGCGTGGAGCCCGAGGCGATGGGCAAGTACCAGCGCGTGCTCACCGGTCCGGCCGAGATCGTCTGACGATCAGTCTTCGGGCCGGCTCCACAGCCAGATCGCGACCGCCGCCATGAGCACCGGCGCGCCGATCTTCACGGCGATGGGTGCGGCGGTGGCCAGCAGCACGGCCGAGCTCAGCGCCATCATGGCCGTCGCGGTCCATTTCGCGCGGCGCGGCACCGCTCCGCGTTGGCGCCACTGGCGGATGTGCTTGCCATAGCGGGGGTGCCCGAGCAGCCAGTCTTCGAGCGCGGGCCAGCCGCGCCCGGCAGCCCAGGCGGCCGCGAGCAGGAACGGCACCGTCGGCAGAACGGGAAGAAAGGCGCCGATCAGGCCGAGGGCGACGAACACCAGCGCCAGCGCGCGCCAGAGCAGTCTTGCGACGGGGCCGGCCGGCCTCATGAAGAAAGGCACCCTTCGGGGCGATCCGCCGGAAGTTGCGAAAGAGGCATCGGCGCATCCTAAGCCAAGGCTGCTCGAGAGCCGCCGACGGCCATGCGTGATCTGAACCCCGTTCTCCGACAAAATCGGGGTATGAAGGAGATCGACAACCTGTTCGGCAAGGAGCCTCGCGCGCTGGAAGATTGGCGCGGCAGCGTGGCAGATGCCATGGCAAGGCGCGACGTGCAGGTCGACCAGGCCATCGACACGCTTCGCCGTGCAGCCGGCGGTGCCGCCGCCAGCGTCGCCGCCTTGATGCACGCCGTGAGCCCGGAGGCTTCGCACCGGCCGGCGAGCCCGGCCGCCGCCAGGACGGAGGACCCCGCCGGATTCACGACTCTTGCCGAGCAGCTGCACGGCATTGCGCTCCAGCTGCGCGAGCTCGAATCTTCGGTGCGCAGCCTGCTGACGCGCACGCGCAAGGACCCGGCGTTGGACGAGTGAAAAAAGAGGGCTACCCGATGTCCGCCCGCGGACCCGGCCTCGATTCGCCATCCCGCTCCCAGTAACCGCCGTTCATCAGGTTCTCGCGCACCATCGCGCGGGCGCGATGCAGCCGGCTCTTCACGGCCTGCACGCTCAGGCCCAGGCTTGCCGCGACTTCGGGGGCGGTCAGTTCCTCCACATCGCGCAGGATCAGCGCGACGCGATAGGCCTCCGGCAGCGCGGCAATCGCTTTCGCAAGGTCGAGGCGCAGGTCCGTGGGAATCGGTGGCGCGGCCAGTTCCTCTGCCAACGGCGCTGGAAGGGGCGCCTTGGCGGCACCGCGCTTGAAGATCCGGTAGCACTCGCGCTCGACGATGCGGAACAGCCAGCTGGCAAAGGCCGCCACGGTGCCGAGCGTGCCGATCTTGCGGTGCAGCTGCCACAGCGCCACCTGCACCGCATCCTCGGCGTCCTCGCTGTTCGAGCAGGTGCGGCGCGCGAATCGCCGGAGGTCGGGTTGGCAGGCGCGCAGCAATTGCGACAGCGCCCGCTCGTCCCCGGCGCAGGCGGCTTCGATCAGCGCGGCGGACGCGCCGATCATCGGGCCGGGTCCGCGGCCTTCCGGCCGAGCATTGCGCAGGCGGGACAGAACCCGACGATGGCCGTGGCCGCGAGCATTCCCGCGGTGCCGAACCCCAGCATGCGAAGCGTCCCGGCGGGCAGGAAGTAGAAAGCGCCGAGGGCGGCGATGACGCCGAGACACAGCCGAACTGCGCGCTCCCATGACGGGAGGTTGCGCTTGAGATGAAACATGGTGCGGGCTCCGGTGATTGTTGACCCTTGCATGGAGGCCACTCCAGGGCCAAAAGGATTCGGCGCCGAAAAGAATTCCGCAGGACTTTTTCTATGGCCCGGCCGTGTCCCCCGCCTGGTCCTTGCCGCCGAGGGCGCCGCGCGTCTCCAGCATGCGCCGCGTCTTCTCCAGTTCGCTCTGCAGCTGCTCGGCGTTCCAGCAGGTGCGTTAGTTCGCGGCCATGATCTTGCCGGAGAACGTAGGCGGACCAGGCAGCGTGCACATCGCGCAAGGTCTTCCAACGGTCGCGGTCCGGGAGCGCCGGCAGAATCGGCGCCGGCGAGCGACGGCCCATCAGACGCCAGCGCAGCATGTCCCGGCGGCAGTGCCGGAGATTCGCCAGACGGTGCCTGGCGAATCGGCCAGGTCAGGGAGGACGAGCGCGTCTGGCGCGGGTTGCGCTCGATCAGCTGCTCGCTGTAGCCCCGCCCGCTGGCGGCGAGTGCATCGACTTCGGATACCGACGACATCACGGCCAACTTACTAGCCATAGCGAATGTCGGCACGCCTGCCCCAAACCGCGGCAATGTCATGCCTTGGTCCACGTGCATTGCATCTGGGTCGGCCAGGTGCTGATCGATCCGGTACTCGGAAAGAACCTCATCGAGGGCTTCATCGGGCAATTCCACCTCCGCCGCCACGAGCCCGCTCAGAACGAAATGTTGCCAACCTGGTAGCGTCTCGCCCCAGGCAGACAGTGCATCGAAGATGCTGAACGTTGGTGAGTCATGGGGCCGCCTCCCTCAACCCGAGTGCGCGCAGCCAGGCGTCGACCTGACCGAAAGCATCCTGCTGCCACTGCTCCGGACTGCGATCTCCGAGGACATCCGTTTCTTCGACGAAGCGACGTACACATGTCGGCCCAAAGCCCTCGACGGTGTCGAACTTACCCGCAATGAAGCCGTACCCCTCCGCGCCGCTGGCATGACCGAGCAACGGGCGGCACTCCTCGGCGAGCGCCTCTGGGCCTCCCGGGTAGTTGCGGACGCAGTAATAGATGTCGTAGGCGTCCTTCTGTTTGTAGCGTCCTTCGATTGCATGACCCTTCATTGCCAGAAGCGCTGGGATCGAGCAGACGGCGATCTCGACGCGGTTCGTCCCGCCAGCCGGCATCGAACCGGTGATCGCCACCAACCGATAGAAGTGAAGGGCCAGATCGGCACCGTCCGCTCTTTGCACTGCAAAGTCGCTGATCAGAGGCGGCACGTTCTTGACGATCTCGGCGTTACGGGGCATCAGGAAGTCGACAATGACGTCAATCGGAGTACCGCCGTCCTGGGTAGGAACTTCGCGAACGAGCTGAAAGCGTCGGAGTTCGCGGCGCTGCTCATAGCCGTGGCCCTGTAACGCCTCAATGAGCATGGCATATTCGCCGTCGCCTAGTGCGCCTGCGTCCAGGCCGAGATCCACATCCAGCGTGCCGACGTGCGGCATGTCTTGGTTATCGAGCAGCAACCACGGTACAGCGCCGCCGACGATGGCGAACTTGCCCTTGAAGCTCCCAAGGATCTGACCAATCTCGACAAGCACCGTTTTGACGGCCGCTGTCGTGCGGTCGTCGTAGTCGGCGGCGGACTGTGGCTCGCCCTGCGTCATTTCGGCCATGTCAGCCATTCTTTTCGTAGATGCTCGGCTGCTTCCCGCCCTCGCTCCCCGGCCGCAGCGAGATCGAGGTACGTCTGGACCGGGCTGGTGCAGATGACGCCAGGTGCTGGCTCCACTGTATCGCGGAAGACACCGAGGTCCTTGAGCACAGTCACAGTCACGTTCTCGCCTTTCGAAGTCGACGACAGCTTCAGGCCCGCGAGCAAATGTTCAAGGCCCGCATCGTCCGCGTAGAAATACTGCATTCCCGTGCGGCCATATGGGGCGAGCCACTGCGCTGCAGAGAAAGACGCCAATATCGCCCGACCGGCTTCGCGATCCGCATGCAAAACCCGCCGCGCAGCCGCCTCCAACGGACCACCGTGCAAGGTCGTGTAGAAGTTCATTCGCGGGCCAGCCGGTGGTTCGTAGGCGTCGCGCCACTCGTCCAAAAGCGCGTCGGGCTCAGACAAGTGCATGCCTTCGTCGGATATTTGCGCCCACTCACGATCGAGCAGGCCGGTGCGCACATTGCTCACATGGCCCAAGCTGACATCGGCGACCTGAGCGAGCTCCGTGACGCGCCACGCTCGGTTGGGATCACGAAGCATTGCGCGCAGCACCTGTGCTGACTTCGGCTTGAACAGCGATTTGAGCTCCCGCCGCTCGGCAACTGGCTTGCTGGCAACTTGGCGCTCGATGAAGATGCCGTCAAAGACTAAGCGGGCATTGCCCTCGAAATCGAGAAACCCGACTTCCTGCTCGCGACAGAGTGCTTGGGCTTCCGGGGTCAGATACGGTGCGATAAAAACCGGCGTGGCGTCTGGTGCCTGATGAGCGATGTAATGGCGCAACTGAAGCAATGCCATTCGAACATGGCGCGGCTGCCCACTCGACTTCACTTCGCAAACCAGGACACGCCGCGCGCCCGACACGTCGATGTGCGCCACGATATTGATCCCGAAGTGGGGATCCCGGGTCCCGTGCTCAATGTCCAGCAGTTGGATCGCTGACACCTGTTCGAGCAGCGTTCGGAGGGCGTCCGCAGCTTGGCAAGCTACCTCTTTCATCGACTCGATCGCTTTCAACATTCGCTGAAAGTAGCCTTTTTGGTGAAAATGTCAAGAAATTTCATCGGCAAAGCTAATTTCAGCAAGCGCTGAAACACCCTATTGGTGAAAATTGCTTGTTCGAGGTTCGGACCTGCGTCCAAAGTGAGCGTGGCCTTTCGAGATGCCCCAGGGCTCATGGCGTCGTTAGTACGATCAGTGCTGAAGCAATCCGCTGTGGCAGGACCCGATTTCTGGCGCTCTCCATACCAGATGCGGACCTCGCCTGAATACCAACACGCACCCAGGCGTGTCCTCTCAAGCCATCCTTGACTCTCTTTGAATCGCCCCGGATTGTGGGGCTCAAAGCTCTCGGGAGAGGATTGAGCCATGAAGAAGTCGAAGAAGTTCTCACCCGAGGTGCGTGAGCGCGCGGTGACGCTAGTGCAGGAGCACCGTGGGAAAACCCATTGCGATCGGCCGCGATCATCACCAAGGCGACCACGAGTGCGCTGGAAGGCAGGAAGGCGATCGGCGTGCCGGACTGGCAGTTGAACCTGGGCGCGGAATGGGACATGCTGTTCCTTCCGGGCCTGACGCTCACGGGCCGCATGATCCACACGGGCAAGACCGCCGTCGATCCTGCCAACACCCTGCACATCCCCGGCTGGAATCGTTTCAATGCCGGCGCGCGCTATGCGACGCGGCTCGGCGGCAAGCCCGTCACCTTCCGCATGAACGTGGAGAACCTGTTCGACAAGGACTACTGGGGCACGTCGGCCGCGGGCTACCTGTTCGTCGGTTCGCCGCGCACGCTGAGCCTCTCGGCCAGCATCGACTTCTAAGACCCGGCCGACGCGGCGCATGGATGTGCGCCCACAGGGCGGCGTTCGCCCGGCGGGCAGATTGGCGCTCACGCATGCCAGAGCACCACCAGAAGCCACCGCCGAAGAAAGCGAAGCCGACGACGCGGGCCGCCGTCCGCAAGCAACGCACCCGCGCCGCCTCTGAAGCACCCGTTGACCGCGTGCTGCACGAGGTGTTCGGCCATCGGCGGCTGCGGCCCGGGCAGCGCCGCGTGATCGATCGCGTGGTCGGCGGCGAATCGACGCTCGCCGTCATGCCCACGGGCGCCGGAAAATCGCTGTGCTACCAGGTGCCCGCGGTGCTCGCGCCGGGGCAGACGGTGGTGGTCTCGCCGCTGATCGCGCTCATGAAGGACCAGTGCGAGAAGCTGAACGCGACGGGCGTGAGCGCCGTGCAGCTCAACAGCCAGTGCACCGCACAGGAGATCGACGACGCACAGGCCGCCATTGCCGACGGTTCGGCGCGCGTGATCTTCAGCACGCCGGAGCGCCTGGCCGACGCCGATTTCCTCGCGCTGCTCCAGCGGCACCCGACCTCCTTGCTCGTGGTCGACGAGGCGCATTGCATCTCGCAGTGGGGGCACGACTTCCGGCCCGCCTACCTCGAGCTGGGCGCGGCGGTGCGCGCGCTGAACCATCCGGTGGTGCTGGCGCTCACGGCCACGGCAAACGGCGAAGTGGCCGGGGAGATCATGGAGAAGCTCGGCATTCCGCGCGCCGGCCTCGTCGACACCGGCGCGTACCGGCCCAACCTGCACTACGCGGTCGAGCCGGCGATGCGCGAGGAAGACAAGCTGCGGCGCGCGCTCGCGCTGGTGGCGGGCCTCAAGGGCAGCGGCATCGTCTACACCGCCACGGTGAAGGCGGCCGAGGCGTTCTTCGCCGAACTGGCGGCCGCCGGCGAGTCCGCGGGCCTGTACCACGGCCGGCGGCGCGCCGGCGAACGGCGCGCCGCACAGGACGCGTTCATGGCGGGCAAGCTGCGCGTGATGGTGGCCACCAATGCCTTCGGCATGGGGGTCGACAAACCGGACATCCGCTTCGTGCTGCACTACCAGATGCCCTCCAGCCTCGATGCCTACTACCAGGAGTCGGGCCGCGCCGGCCGCGACGGGGAGCGCGCCGACTGCATTCTTCTGTACCTGCGGCGCGACCGCGCCGTGCAGCAGTTCTTCCTGGCCGGCTGGCTGCCCGAGTTGGCCGAACTGCGTGCGCTGCAGCAGCAGCTGCTGCCGATGCCGAACGCAGCCGCGGCACCGGGCTGGAGCGAGGCGCAGCTCCAGCAGCGCGCGCGCCTGCCGCGCGGCAAGCTTCGCGTGCTGCTGAGCCTGCTGCGGCAGCAAGACCGGGTGGCGCGCGACCGCGAGGGACGGCTGCACTGGCGCGGGAAGCCGCCCCTCGAAGACGCCGAACTCGATGCGCTTCTGGACGAACACCGCGAGAAGCGCGAGCAGGACCGCGAGGCGCTGGAACGCATGACCTTCTATGCGACGACCGGCCTGTGCCGCTGGCAGGTGCTTCTGTCGGGCCTTGGAAGCGATGCGCTCGCGCAGCGCTGCGGCGCCTGCGACAACTGCGTGCGGCTGGCCCGCCACGAGCGCGAGCGCCGCGCGGCTGCGCGAGACGCGGCAGCAAAGGAAGAAGCAGACCCGCCGCAGCACGCCGCCGCTTTTGCCCGGGGAGCGTCGGTGCGCGTGCCGCGCTATGGGGTCGGATGCGTCACGGCCGCCGATGCGGTCTCCGTGACGATCGAATTTCCCGACGGCAGCCAGCGCTGCTTCCGGCCCGAGTTCGTGCGCCCGGTGCCCGCGCTTCGCCGGGCCTGAGGCCGGCGCGCAGCGCGAAAGCCTACTTGCCCGCGATCACGTGCCGCTTGTGCAGCGAGCTCGAAGCGTTCATGCCGGCGTCTTCGTCGACACCGATGCCCAGCCGGTCCACCAGCTCTCCGCCGAGCCAGGCCGTGACCATGGCAAGGGCCGCGCCTGCGAAGGACCAGGCCATCTGGCCCAGTTGCGGCGCATAGTCGCGGTCGCGCAGCAGAAAGCTCGCAACGAACAGCAGCAGGACGAGCACGTTGCCCCCGCCGTGCATGGCGCCGATGCGCTTGGCCCTGGTGCCCGAAGGAATGGCCAGCCAGTCGAGGGTTCCGAAAGGCGCGGCGAGCACGCCGCCCACCAGGCCGGCCGCGATCAGCCAGTATGAAACGGCGGCCATGACCTGGCTGTGTCCCGCCAGGTAGATGATGTCGAACACCACCGCAGTGGCGAGCAGCCCGAGCGGAAACACCACCAGCATCTGGTGCACCGAGTGGCCAAGGAAACGGACTCTTGCATGCATGGGATCACCTCCATTGCCTGAACCCCGCCATCTGAGCGGCAGCCGCAACCGGTCCCGCGCAAGCAAGTGCCGCCAGTGCGGGTCGGTACTTTCCTACTCGCCGGCTGCCGTCTCACAAGCGCAAGGGAAAAATTCAAACTCTCTTTATCGGCGCTGGATGACGCTCTGCAGTTGGCAACGCATCAGGCTGCGCGACATGGACAAGTTCTTCGCATCCTTCGCCAATGCCACGGCGCGCGCGGCCGGCAGTCCGATTGCATTCCTGATCTGTGTCGCGCTGGTCGTTGCCTGGGCGGCGGCGGGGCCCTTCTTCCATTTTTCCGAGAACTGGCAGCTGACCATCAACACCGGCACCACCATCGTCACCTTCCTGATGGTGTTCCTGATCCAGAACACGCAGAACCGCGACGGGGCGGCACTTCAGACCAAGCTCGACGAGCTGATCCGGTCATCGAACGCCGGCGACGAGTTCATGGGCATCGAGAAGCTCACTGACAAGGAGCTGGCCGAGCTGCACGAGAAATGCGAAGCGGCCGCCAAGAGAAGCCATGCCGCGCTCGACCGCACCCGCAGCGAGCGCGCACGGCGCGGCCACGGGGGCGCCCCCCAGGAAGGCGCTCAACCAACAGAAAGCAAAGCATGAAGAAATCCATCTGGAAACTGTATGGCTATGGCTGGGTCACGCTCGGCTTCTTCCTGGTGTCGCTGGTGGGCCACTGGGTCTTCGGCTGGTTCGCCTATGTGGACGAGCAGAAGCACTTCGGCGTGCCGCCGGAGGTGTCGGGCTACCTGATCCAGATGTCGAGGGACACGCTGGAGAACTGGCAGTCGGAGTTCCTGCAGCTGCTGTGGCAGATCGGCGGCCTGGCCTTCCTGCTCTATGTCGGCTCGCCGCAGTCCAAGGAAGGCGACGACCGCATGGAAGCCAAGATCGATGCGATCCTGGCGGCGGTCGACCCGAAGAACGCCGATGTCCTGATCGACGAGATCGACCGCGAATACGCCGGCCGGCACACCGACCTGCGCTGGACCAGGATGGCGAAGAAAGACGCATCCTGACGTGACGGCGGCGCGCGCGGCGCCGCCGCCGCCATGCGTCAGGAGCCGATGACCTGCAGGTCGCCGCTCGCGCCGAGCAGCTGGCGCACCTGCTGCGCGAGCGAGCCGAAGATGCGCCCCGCAAGGCTGGGCTCGTCGCGCCCGAAGACGATGCGGTCGCAGCCGAAGTCGCGGGCCGCCGCAACGATGGTCTCGGCGCTGCGGCCGATCGCCACGGTGCTGCTGCAGGACACGCCCGACATCGCGAGCAGGTTCTGCGCGAACTGCAGTTCCTCGGCGCCCGCGCTCTGCTGCAGCTCGCGCAGCTCCTGCGGGTCGAAGAACATCGCGACGTGGCCGGAGACCACGGGTTGCACCCGCAAGAGCCGCACAGCCGCCGGCTCCTGCCGGCAGATGCACACGACCTGCTCGATGGCCGCGCGCGTGCGGGCCGGCTCGGTCGGGTCGATGGGGACCAGAATGCGCCGTCTCACGCCGACACCTGCTTCAGGCCGACTGGTTGGCGGGTTCCGGCTGCTGTTGCCGGCTGGTCAGCCACTTGCCGATCGCCACGACGGAGATGGCGCCGATCGCGGGCACGATCGTGTGCAGCGCATGCTGGCTCGCGGCCCAGCCGGCGATCGACGGATCCGACATCGCCATTTCGCCGGCCACCCAGCCCAGCAGGGCGGCACCGAGCGTGATGATGATCGGGAAGCGGTCCATCAGCTTGAGGATCAGCGTGCTGCCGAAGATGATCAGCGGAATGCTGATCACGAGGCCGAACACCAGCAGCGGCACGTTGCCCTTGGCCGCGGCGGCAACGCCGACGACGTTGTCCAGGCTCATGACCAGGTCGGCGACCACGATGGTCTTGATGGCCGCAGCCAGGCTCGAATGGCCTTCCAGGTTCTCTTCGCCGTCATCGCCCTTGAGCAGGCCGATGCCGATCCAGAACAGCAGCGCGGCGCCCACCAGCTTGAGGTAGGGCAGCGTCAGCAGGTAGACCGCAAAGAAGGTCAGCACCACGCGCAGCACGATGGCGCCCATGCTGCCGAACAGGATCGCCTTCTTCTGCTGGGCAGGCGGCAGCGAGCGGGAAGCCATCGCGATGACGACGGCGTTGTCGCCGCTCAGGACGATGTTGATCAGGATGATCTGCGACAGGGCAATCCAGAAATCCGGACTGGTCAAAAACGACATGGGGGGTGTCTCCTCGAAGTGGACGCGGAACCACGGCGGTTCCGACGTGTTCGAGGCTACGGGCCGGCGCTGTCACCTTTCTGCCGGCTGGCTGTCAGCCACATGTCCCCCAGCTGTCAGCCAGCTTACAGGGCCGGCCTGGGCGGCACTGTTCAGGCTTGGCGCAGCGGGAAGAAGACGCTGAAGGTGTTGCCCACGCCGTCGATGTCTTCTTCCAGCGTGATGCGCGCGCCGTGCAGCGTGGCGATCTCGCTGACGATCGCCAGGCCCAGGCCGCTGCCGTCCTCCTGCGTGCCGAGCAGGCGGTGGAAGCGCTCGAAGATGCGCGCGCGCTCCTCCACCGGCACGCTGGGACCGTCATCGCTGATGGCCAGGCGGCACTGGTCGCTGTCGCTCTGGCCCACCTGCACGGTCACGCGGCCGCCCGCCTGGCTGTAGCGCACCGCGTTGTCGATCAGGTTGTTGATGAGCTCGCGCAGCCGGTCGCGGTCGGCGTTGATCACCAGCGGATGCTCGGCGCCTTCGAAACCCAGGTCGATGTCGCGCTTGAGCGCCTGCGGCACCCAGTCCATGCTGACCTCCAGCGCGTAGGCGTTCAGGTCCAGCGGCTGCAGCTGCATGGCGTCGAGCGCGCCGGGCTCGTTGCGCGCGAGCGAAAGCAGCTGGCGCACCAGCCGCGAGAGCCGGTCGGCGCTGATGTAGAGCTGCGCAAGCGAATGGCGCACGCGCTCGGGGTCGCTCTCGCGCAGCGCCAGTTCGATCTGCGCCTTCAGGCCGCTCACGGGCGTCTTCAGCTGGTGCGCGGCGTCGGCCACGAAGCGGTTCTGGAAATCGAAGGTGCGGCCGAGCCGCGCCATCAGCTCGTTGACCTCGTCCACCAGCGGCCGCACCTCGCCCGGCACGTCGTGGATGTCGATCGGGCTCAGGTCCAGGTGCGAGCGGTCCGACACCGCGCGGCGCAGCCGCTGCAGCGGCTCGAGCCCGCGCGAGATGCCGAACCAGACCACCGCCGTGGCCATCACGATCAGCAGCAGCTGCGGCACCACCACGTTGGCCAGCATCTCCCACGCAAGATGGGTGCGCTTGTGCAGCGTTTCGGCCACCTGCACCTGCACCATCGGCGCCTCGGGGTTGCCGCCGATGGGCATCGAGGCCACCAGCATCCGCACCGGCTCGCCGCGCACCGTGTCGCGGTAGAAGCGCGGCCTGGCGGGGTCGCCGGGGCGCGGCGGCGGCATTTCTTCATCGCCGCCCAGCGCCTTGCCGTCCTCGCTGGCCACGCGGTAGAAGAGCAGGTCGTCCTGGTCGAGCAGCAGGATGTTGCCCGCGGCCTCGGACAGGTCGAGCCGCGGCTGCAGGCCGTCGAGCTTCACGTGCAGCACGATCTCGCGCCCGATCTCGTACAGCGCGCGGTCGTAGGCGAGGTTGGAAAAACGCAGCGAGTTCCAGTAGGCGGCGCCGGTGTCCAGCACCAGCAGCACGGCCAGCGGACCGAGCAGCCAGGCCAGCAGCTTGCGCTGCAGCCTGGGCTCAGGTTTGCGCATCGCCGCGGTCCATCAGGTAGCCCATGCCGCGCACGGTGCGGATCTCGCATCCGAGCGGCTCGAGCTTCTTGCGCAGCCGGTAGACGTTGACCTCGATCGCGTTGTCGCCGACCTCGTCGCCCCATCCGTAGAGATGGTTGACCATCTGCTCCTTGCCCACTACGCGACCCTCGCGCATCATCAGCAGCTCCAGCACGGCGAGCTCGCGCGGCGACAGGTCCAGCGGCTTCTTGTCGTAGAACACGCGCCGGCCCACCGTGTCGAAGCGCAGCAGGCCGTGCTCGAGGTACGGCGTGGAATTGGTGCTTCGGCGCAGCAGCGCGCGCACGCGTGCTTCCAGCTCCGGCAGGTCGAAGGGCTTGGCCAGGTAGTCGTCGGCGCCCAGGTCGAGCCCGCGCACGCGGTCCTGCAGGGTGTCGAAGGCGGTCAGCATCAGCACCGGCATGGTGGACTTGCGGGCGCGCAGCCGCCGCAGCACGTCCAGCCCGCTGAGCTTGGGCAGGCCGATGTCGAGGATCGCCAGGTCGTAGATGCCGAGCGCGAGCGCATGGTCGGCCTCTTCGCCGGTGGAGACGATGTCCACCGCGTGGGCGGACTGCACCAGCGCGCGCGAGAGCGCGTCGGCCAGCACCTTGTCGTCTTCCACCAGCAGTATCCGCATTGATTCTCGCCCCGGCCGTATGCAGCCGAATATGCTAACCGCAATGCCCGGGGAGACGGGGCAACTCAGGAGCAGCTGTAGCTCGCGGCCAGGTTGGGGTCGCCCGAGGTGTGGTTCGCCTTGAGCGGATAGAGGCACAGCGGGCGCGACTTCACGGCCGGAAAGCTGGCGCTGGCCACCGTCGCCACTTCCACGCGCGCCGGCGGCTCGATGCCCTTTTCCACCCAGGCGGTCAGCAGTTCGTAGAGCTGCGCGTTGGTCGGCAGCGGAGGATTCGCATTGGCATTCGACGTGCCGTTGCTGAAGCCGTGGCCCATGCCGGGAACGAGGTAGAGCCGGTAGAAGCCCTGCGTGGCCGCCACGCCGCCCATCTGCGCGGCGACGCGGCTGTAGTAGTTGATCGTGCCTTGCGGCGGGATCAAGGTGTCGGCCAGGCCGTGATAGGAGATCAGCTTGCCCTTGCGGTCGCGGAACGCGCTCAGGTCGGCGCTGTCGGTGTTGATGTTGGCGAACGCGCCTTGCAGCGCCACGCCGCGGTCCCAGGCGTTGGCGAGCTGCGCGTACGTGAGCGATTTCCAGCGGTCGGCGCCATTGCCGGTGGCGTTGAGGAAGCTGGGCGTCGCGATCGTCGGATCCTGCAGTTCGAGCGCGACCATGTCGCTGGAGATGGGGAATGGCGTGGCGCCGGCCAGGCCCATGAGGCTGGCGCCGCGCGCCAGTCCGTACCACTTCTGCGCAGGCGCAGTGGCGGCCGCGAAGCCGTTGTCGGCCGCGGGGCTGGGCACCGAGCCGTCGGCCGTCTGGCCGTACCAGAACTTGTTGAACGCGAGCGCCTGGGCCGGGCTCACGCAGCCTGCGGTGGCGTTGCTGCCGCCATCGGCGGTGCAGATCACGGCCGCGTCGATGGTCGGGTCGTAGCGGCAGGCGGCAGGGTCCGGCACATAGCCCAGGTGAACGCCGCCGACCATGTCGCAGGCGTTGATCGCGGCATTCGAGACCGTGGTGTGCTGGTCCGCCGTGATCGCCACGCCGCCCAGGTCGCGCTGGACCACGATCTGCGGATAGAGCTCGGTCGTGATGAACCGGGTCCAGTTGTTGGCGGGCGCGCCGGCCAGGATGCCGTCGAAGTCGGCGGGGTTGGCCTGGGCCTCCTTGAGCCCCTGCCGCCCTCCTGTCGAGAAGCCGTTCCAGTAGGCGTACTTCGCGTCTTCGCCGTAGTAGGCCTTGGCCAGCGCCTTGGTCTTGACGGCCATCTCGTGGATGCCGCGCTCCGAGAAGTCCTTCCACAAAATCGTGTTGACGGTGCCGTCGGGGTTCATCGCGAAGGAGCCGTTGCTGATGGCATGGCCGGTGTCTGTGGTGGCGGAAACGGCACCCTCCACGCCCGCGGTGTCGCTGGCCGAACCGGCGCTGCCGGAGACCGGCGTGATGCCGGTGAGGATTCCATGGGTGCCGCCGGCCCAGCCGCCGCCGCCCTTCACATGGATGCGCCTGTTCCAGTTGGCCGCCGTGGGCAGCCAGATCTCGATGCCGATGCCTGGCGAGGTGGAGGGCGCGCCGGCCACGCCCGGGTTGCCCGGGCCGACATTGAGCTTGACGAAGCACAGGTCGTTCTGCGCGATGGGCGTGCTCGGCGATGCGGCGCCCGTCAGCAGCAGCGCCTCCCCTTTCTTGAAGGCCTTGACCAGCAGCACCGTGGTCGACGCATCGGGCGCGAAGCGGGTCTTCATGCTGTCGTCGCAGGCCAGCTTCTGCGCTGGCGGTGCGCCGGTGTCCGGCGGAACGCCCACGATGGGAAAGCCGCGAGGGCCACCGCTGCCTCCGCAGGCCGTGACGAGTGCTGCAATGCAGCAGAAAGTGGCGGCTTTGGAAGCGCCTGATCTTTTGACGGCCATCGTGGTCTCCAGACTGGAAATAAACTGCAGATGAAGATTCATCCGCCCGAGCCCCGGCGCGCCAGGGCTGCACGATGTTGCATCTTCAAAGCGATTTCCACGCTGGGGGAAACCACACGAAGTGAAAAGCGGAGATTCACGCTCGGCCGGGGCCGCCAAATGTCGAGCGATGGGGCGCACTTCAGTGCATGTGGATGCAGACAGTGGCCCTGCGGGGCCGGCTCAGGACGGCCCGGCGCCTTCCAGCAGTTGATCGGCGAGGCCTTCGATGTCGCCGCGCAGGGCCAATCGCTCGAGCCAGGCTGGCGGAATGGAAGACGCGCCGTAGTGCGCACCGGCCAGCTGCCCGCAGATCGCGGCCGTGGTGTCGGCATCGTCTCCCAGGTTGGCCGCGGCCAGCACGGCATCCTCGAACGACCCGGTGCCGAAGAAGCACCAAAGGGCCGCCTCGAGCGAATCGACACAGTATCCCGATCCCTTGATGGCCTCGCGCGGCTTGCCGACGTAGCCACCCGACGCGATGGCTGCGACCTTGTCGGACAGGGGTTCGGGGACTGCGGTTGCAAGAATGTGCTCCTTGCTTGCGCCCATCAACGCTGCCCGCAGTTGCAGCGCAAAGAGCTGCGAGCAATCGATGGCTTCGCACGCGCCATGCGTGGTTCGCGTGCTTTCGCCGGCAAACCGGAAGGTGTGGTCCGCGCTGGCGCGAAAGTACATCGGGACCGGTGCGAGCCGCATCAGCGCGCCGTTGCCGGCCGTCCTGGGGTCGGGGTCGCCAGCGAACGGATCGCGGGTCACGAGGTAGCGGTCCAGCGCCGTGGCCACCGTGATGCCGATGTCGAAGCACTCGCCGTTGCTGCTCAGGTAGCCGACGCTGCGCCAGTTGCAGTAGCGGTTCATCTGGTCGACGGCATCGAAGCCGCGCCGCCAGACCAGGCTCGTTGCCAGGCACAGCGCCATCGAGGTGTCGTCGGTCCATTCGCCCGGCTCCAGCCTGAATGGGCCGCCGCCAGCCATGCCGGTGACGGGCTCGAAAGTTCCGCGCGGCATGAACTCGACGGTCGTGCCCACCGCATCGCCGCAGGCGAGCCCGAGGAGGCAGCCGCGGTATCGCTCCTGGTCTTTCATGCGGTACCGCCCTGCGCGTTGTCCGCGGTCAACCCGAAGAAGAAATCGAGGATGTGGAAGTGGTCGTCATGGAACTGGTCCTCCATGCCGGCCAGCTGGTCGATGGGCACCCACCGGGCGTCCGCGGCGTCGTCGCCGGCGGTCAGTTCGGGCGGGCGGCGCGGGCCCAGGTCGAACCAGTGCGCGTGGGTGATGACGCGGCCGCGCTGGCTGCGGTCGGGGTGGTCGAACACCTGCACCGCCTTGAAGGCGGCTTCGATGTCGCTGTCCAGAAGGCGCAGGCCGGTTTCCTCTTCCAGCTCGCGCAAGGCCGACTGCCACACGGTCTCGCGCGGCTCGAGAAAACCGCCCGGCACCGCGAACAAACCCTTGCCAGGCGAGCGGCCGCGCCGGATCAGCAGCACCTGGCGCCCGCACTGGACGACCGCATCGACCGTGACGAAGACCGGCGGGTACGGCGAGCCGGCCCACAGCGCCTTCTCGCGGCGCAGGCTCTCCCATTCCTGCGCCAGCACCGCATAAGGCGGCAGGCGGGCCCAGGCGCGCAGGAACTGCAGCGTGCTCTCCGGCGCCTGGCCGGCGAGGGCTGCCAAGGCCGGCTCCAGCGAACCATCGTGGGCCGCCCCGAAATAGGCGTCGCGCAGCGCGCTCGCATGGATGTCGCCGCGGCGCCCGGCGTCGTCGAGCGCCCAGCCGGGAAAGTCGCGCAGGTAGCTGCTGGTCGCATCCTTCAGGTGCCCGACCAGCACGACCGACGGCTGGCCGGGATGCAGCCGGGCCAGGCCCTGCTTCACCGCCGCGACCCATCGCGCGGAGTCGTAGTGGTCGCGCACCGGCAGGAACTTCAGCCGCTGGCGCTCCGCTTCCGGCAGCGCGACGCGGATCATCTCGGCGCGCTCTTGCCAGGTGAAGGGATTGCGCGGCGTGCGCGCCTGGAAGGCCGAGCCGAGCACCACCACGCACTCGGGCGCGGCGGCGAGCGCGCGGTGCAGCAGCGCCAGCTGGGCGTTGTGGAAGATCTGGAAGCGTCCGATGTAGACGGCGACATCGGGCGCCTTGTTCGTGCTTGTCATCTTGTCATCCTCAGTTCCAGCGGGCCGCAATCGGCATCTGGCGGCCCGAGCCGAATGCCCGGGGCCTGACCCGAACGATGGGCGGCGACTGCCGCCGCTTGTACTCGTTGCGCGCGACCATGCCGCGGATGCGCTCGACCAGCGCCTCGCCCCCGGGCGTGGCGCGCAGCCGGTCGACGAAGCTGCGCGCCTGCGCGTACTCCTCCGCCCCGAGCCGCTCGCCTTCGATCAGCAGCTTGAGGACTTCGTCGAGCACGTCATACGGCGGCAGGCTGTCGGCGTCCTTCTGCCCCGGCGCCAGCTCGGCAGAGGGTTCCTTGTCGAGGATGGCCTGCGGGATGAGCTCGCGTCCGGCCTGTGCGTTCAAGTGTCGCGACAACGCGAAGACCTCGGTCTTGTAGAGGTCGCCGATCAGGCCCAGGCCACCGTTGGTGTCGCCATACAGCGTGCAGTAGCCGACCGAGATCTCGGACTTGTTGCCCGTGGTCAGCAGCAGGTGGCCGAAGCTGTTGGAGTAGCCCATGAGGACCGTGCCGCGCACGCGCGCCTGCAGATTTTCCAGCGCCACGCCTTGCAGCCCTTGGCCGAAGGCCGTCTCGAAGCCTTGCTCGAACTGCGAAACGACGCCCGCGATGGCATGCGCCTTGAGCGGCACGCCGAGGTTGCGGCACAGCCTTTCGGAATCGTCCACCGAGCCCGCCGAGGAAAAGCGCGACGGCATGGTGATGGCGACGACGTTCTGCGCGCCCAGCGCCTCGACCGCCAGCGCGAGCGTCAGCGCCGAATCAATGCCGCCGGACGAGCCGACCACCGCCTGCCGGAAGCCGCAGCGCCGCGCATAGTCGCGCAGGCCCAGCACGATCTGCTGGCGGTAGAACTCCAGCGTCGGCAGGCCTTGCGGCGGCACAGGCGGCGGTGCTTCGCCGGCCGGCGTGAGAAAGCGGCCGTCCTCGAAGCGCAGGGTGCGCAGGTCCTCCGCGAAGCGGTGCGCCTCGTACACCACGCCGGCCTGCGGCTCGACGGCGAACGAGGCCCCGTCATACACCAGCTGGTCGTGCCCGCCCACCTGGTTGACGTAGAGGATCGGCAGCCCGTTGCGGCGGCTGGCCGCGCCGAAGATGCGGTGCCGCTGCTCGCGCTTGCCGATGTTCGAGGGACTCGCGTTGATCGACACCACGAGGTCGGGCGCGGCATCGCGCATGCGGTCGAAGGGATTGACGAGGTAGTCCTCGCCCTCGTCGTTCCAGCCGTCCTCGCAGATCAGGAATCCCACGCGCGCGTCGCGGATGCGCAGCACGCGTGCCACGTCGGGGCCCGGCTCGAAGTGCCGGCGCTCGTCGAAGACGTTGTAGGTCGGCAGCAGCTGCTTGGCATATTCGAGCCGCACTTCGCCCGCGCAAATGACGCGCAGCACGTTGCGAAGCTTCTTGCCCGCGCCCTCGCGCCGCGCCGGCAGGCCGACCGCCCAGTGCAGCGCCGGCATCTCGCGCGAGGCCGAGAGCAGCTGCCCGAACGCCTCCTCCACGCGGTCCATGAAGCCCTCTTCCTCCAGGAGGTCGGCCGGGTAGTAGGCGGTGAGCGACAGCTCGGAGAAGACCACCAGGTCGGCCTCGTCGGCCGCGGCCCGGCGCGCGGCCTCGATCATCCGCGCGGCGTTGCCGGCCAGGTCGCCGATCATGGGGTTGAGCTGGGCGACAGTGATGCGGAGCATGGCCTCACCCCTCGATCTGGAAGACCTGGCGCAGGTAGGCCAGGAAGGTCTGGTCTTCGCACAGCGTCTTGCCCGGGCTGTCCGACAGCTTGGCCACCGGCTGGCCGTTGCAGGCCGTGAGCTTCATCACGATGTTCAGCGGCGTGAGGCCGACGTCGTTGCTCAGGTGGGTGCCGATGCCGAAGCCGGTCTGCGTGCGGTCGGCGAAGGTGCGGTACAGCCGGATCGCCGTTGGCAGGTCGAGCCCGTCGGAGAACACCAGCCGCTTGGTATGCGCATCGATGCGCAGCCTGGCGTAGTGCGCCAGCGCCTTCTCGCCCCAGGCGACCGGATCGCCCGAGTCGTGGCGAAGGCCGTCGAACAGCTTGGCGAAATACAGGTCGAAATCAGCCAGGAAGGCATCCATGCCGACCACGTCGGTCAGCGCCACGCCCAGGTCGCCGCGGTACTCCTGCACCCAGCCTTCGAGCGCGGCGTTCTGGAAGTCGCGCAGCCGCACGCCGAGCGCCTGGTAGGTCTGCAGGTACTCGTGCGCCATGGTGCCGATGGGCACCAGCTCCAGCTCCTTGGCCAGCAGCACGTTGGAGGTGCCCTTGAAATACATCGGCACCTCGCGCTTGAGCGTGCCGACCATTTCGCGCTGCCAGTCGCGGGAGAAGCGGCGCCGCACGCCGAAGTCGAAGAACTCGAATGGATGCCGCGCCGCCGGCTCTTCCGCAAAACCGCGCAGCAGTTCGATCTTGGCGTGCAGGCGCCGGCGGCCCTCGGCCAGCGCCGCCTCGGCATCGAAGCGGCGGAAGTACAGCTCGTTGACGATCGCGAGCACGAAGATCTCGAACGCCATCGTGTGCACCTGCGGGCCGACCGCACGGACGCGCAGCGCATCGCCTTCGGCCGCGGCGGTGATGAATTCGCGCTGGAAGCTGAAGATGCGCAGGAAGTCGACGAAGTCGCTCTTGATGTAGCGCAGGCCGCGCAGGTAGGCGAGTTCGCCGGGCGCAAAGCGCAGCGTGCACAGGTGGTCGAGTTGCGCGTTGACGTCCGCCAGCAGCTCGGCCAGCGGATAGGCCGGCTGGTTGCGGCACACGAAGCTGTACTCCGCCTGCGTCTGCGGGTGGCTGTGCAGCATGGCCTGCCACATCGTGAACTTGTACAGGTCGGTGTCGAGCAGGCTCTGGATGATCGGTTGCATGGTGTGCTCCTTGGGCGGGTTGGCGTCAGGCGTTGGCCGCCAGCAGTGCGCGCACTTCGGCGCTGCTGCGCAGCTGCGCGCCGCGCGCGGCCATGTCGTCGAGGAAGGCCTGGTGCTGCGCCTCGAAGCCGGTCACCGGGCTCATGCAGTCGGTGACGAGCACCAGCTTGGCGGGCCTGCCCGACGGCAGGTGGGCGGCGATGTGCTCGGTGGTGGCCTTCACGCAATGGCTGCTGGCTTCGCCCGCAATCACGATCAGGTCGGCGCGGTCGAGCGACGCGACCAGCCGCATGTTGAGCGCGGTGCCGGGATCCTCCGCATCCGGCACTTCGGCCTGGATGGCGCTGTAGTGCTCGGTCCAGGGATTGCTGCCCTTGGCGACCTTCTCCACCAGGCCGGCCTGTGCGTCTTCCCAGGCGTTGTAGGCGGCCTTGACGGCGGCATGCACGTTGTGGCCCCAGCTGCCGATCTCGCAGTGCACCGGCCACACCATCAGCGTGTAGCGGCCCCTGCGCTCGAGTTCGTCAAGGTAGGCCAGCGCGCGCGGCAGGGCCGCGGCGTCGCGGGGCCGGTAGTCGCCGCCGCGAACCTGCGCCGCGGTGATCGCGGTGAAGGGCGCCACCGCGCCGCCGCCGCGCGCCTGCCAGAACGTGGGATGCGCGATGTCGAACCTGTGGTGCGAGTCCAGCGTGACCGTGATGCCGGCGATGCCGCCTCCCCCTTCGCGGATCAGGCCGGCCAGCCTCAACATGTCGGCGTGGGCACCGGCCACCGGCAGGGCCGGCTGCAGCGGCGCGCCCGTGGCGGCGTCGATGCCGAGCCAGTCGGCCGGCAGGTCGCAGAAGTCGTTCTGCGGATCGATCACGAGGAGATGGATGTTCTGCTTCATGGCGGGGTCCTCTTGTGTTAGTTGTACTGTACAACTCTCTTTGGTTGCACTGTACAACCATGACGGAGAAAGTCAAGCCTCGGCGTCGCGCGGGCTGAAGGTGCGGGGAAACAGCGCCGCCTGGGACCGGTCGCGCAGCCGGTAGCCCATGGCCGGCCGGCCGGAGGCGCCCTCCACCATCCCCGCCTCTTCCATGAAGCCGCCATCGAGCATCCGCTTGCGGAAGGCGCTCTTGTCGACGGCTCGGCCGAGCACGACCTCGTAGGTGTGCTGCAGCTGCGGCAGCGTGAAGGGCTCGTTCAGCAGGAAGGCCGGCAGCGAGGTGTATTCCACCTTGCTGCGCAGCCGGGCGATGGCGCTGGCCAGGATCTCCGCATGATCGAACGCCAGGCGCTTGCGACCCGCGGCAGCGGCGTCCATCCATTCGACCTGCGCGGCATTCACGCCTTGGTCGGGCACCAGGTCCCGGGCCGGCATCAGCGCGAAGAAGGCGTGCGTGGCCGACCAGCCGCGCGGATCGCGATGCGCGCCGCCCCAACTGCCCAGCTGCTCGAGATACGGTGCGGCAACCCCGGTCTTCTCGCGCAGCTTGCGCAGTGCGCAGTCGAGCAGGCTGGCGTCCCTGTCGACGTCGATGAACCCGCCGGGAAGCGCCCAGCGCCCCGGAAAGGGATCGTCAGGGTTGCTCGGGCGACGTACCAGCATGACCTTCAGCGCATCTTCCAGCACGGTGAAGATGACCACGTCGACGGTGACCAGCGGCCTGGGAAAGTTCAGGCCGGCCTGCTTCTTGGGGGATGGCTTCAAGGCGCGAGCTCCTCTTGATTTGGGTTGTACAGAACAACTCTGGAGGGAGGAATATAGCGAGCGCGTGCGCGTCCGGGTTTTCCCAGGCAACGGCATTCCGATTAACGTATACATTAATTCATACGTTATTTGACCATCCGACCCGGACTCGTCCATGCCCACCCCGCGCACCACGACCCCACCCCCGGCTGCCTCGCCTGCGCTCTCGCGCACGGACGCGGCCTATGAAAGCCTGCGCCGGCGCATCCTCGACAACATATGGCCGCCCGGCCATCAGGCGCTGGAGCAGGAGATCGCGCTGGAGCTCGGCCTGAGCCGCACACCGGTGCGCGAAGCGCTGATCCGGCTCGAGCGCGAAGGCCTGGTGCAGGTGATCCCGCGCCACGGTATGCGCGTGCTGCCGATGTCGGCCACTGACATGCGCGAGATCTACGAGATCCTCACCGCGCTCGAAAGCCTGGCCGTCGAGATCGTGGCAACACGCCGCCCGTCGGACTCCGAGCTGGCGCCGCTGGTGCGCGCGACGCAGGCGATGGAACACGCATTGGCCAAGGACGATCTCGACGCCTGGGCACGCGCCGACGAGAGCTTCCATGCGCAGCTGGTCACCATGGCCGGCAACCGCCTGCTGACCGAGGCCGTCTTCAGTCACTGGGACCGCGCGCACCGCGCCCGCATGTTCACGCTGCGGCTGCGGCCCAAGCCGGTGAATTCAACGCAGGAACACACAGCGCTGGTGGAGTGCCTGCGCGCCGGCGATTCGGCCGGCGCATCGGCAGTGAACCGAGCCCACCGCCAGCGCGCGAGCCGCGAGCTGCTGGCGCTGTTCGAGCGCTACCGCCTGCAGCAGATGTAGCCCGGCTGGATGTTTTTTTCTTCTTCCCTTCTCACGCCACACAAGCCCCTCTCTCCCATGGAAAAGAACTACCGCATCGCCGTCCTGCCGGGAGACGGCATCGGCACCGAAGTCATGCACGCGGCGCAGGCCGTACTGGAAGCCGTGCAGCCGCGCGTCGGCCGTGCGCTGGCACTCGAATGGCTGCCGGCCGGCGCACAGCACTATCTCGACAGCGGCGTCGCGCTGCCCGAGACCACGCTGCGCCGCTGTGAGAGCGCGGACGCCATCCTGTTCGGTGCGATGGGCCTGCCGCACGTGCGCGGCGCCGACGGCACCGAGATCATTCCGCAGCTCGACCTGCGCATGCACTTCGACCTCTATGCCGGCGTGCGGCCGATCCGCACCTTCCGCGGCCTGCCCACGCCGTTGTCGAACCCTAAGGCCGAGCACATCGACCTGGTGCTGGTGCGCGAGAGCACCGAAGGCCTGTTCTATGCCCGCGGCCGCGGCGACGTACGCGGTGACCAGGAAGTGTTCGACACCATGCGTATCACGCGCCACGGCACGACACGCATCTGCGAATTCGCCTTCCGCCTGGCCGCACGCCGGGCCGAGCGGCTGGGCCGCGCAGGCCGCGTGACCAACGTGGACAAGGCCAACGTCTTCGCCTCGATGGCCTTCTTCCGCAAGGTGTTCGAGGAAGTCGCGGCGCGCCATCCGGCGGTGGCGGCCGACAGCGGCTATGTCGATGCGATGGCACTCAACCTGGTGATGAAGCCGTGGACCTACGACGTGCTGGTCACCGAGAACATGTTCGGCGACATCCTGTCGGACCTCATTGCCGCGCTGGTCGGCGGCATGGGCATGGCGCCCTCGGGCGACATCGGCGACAGGCACGCACTGTTCCAGCCGGCGCACGGCACCGCGCCCGACATTGCGGGCCAGGGCAAGGCGAACCCGACCGCGATGCTGCTGTCGGCCGCCATGATGCTCGAGTGGCTGGCTGAGCGCAGCGGTGACACCGCACTGGCCGACGGCGCGGCGCTGATCGAACGCGCGGTCGAGCAGGTGTTCGCCACCGGCCAGGTGCGGCCGATGGAGTTCGGCGGCATGCACAGCACGGCCGACATCACGCGCGCGGCCACCAACGCCCTGCGCGCGGCCTAGCTGCGCGACGCGGCAGTGCTGCCGGCGGCCACGCCCGCCGTCCCGTTTTCCAAACAACGCGGAGACAAAACCATGAAGCGCTTCCTGAACGCCGCCCTGCTCGCGACCGCGGCCCTCGCCGCACCGCTCGCCGTCCATGCCCAGGCGTGGCCCGCCAAGCCGGTCAAGATCGTCGTGCCCTCGCCGCCCGGCGGCAGCACCGACCAGATCGCCCGCGCCATCGGCCAGAAGCTGTCGCAGGCGTGGGGCCAGCCGGTAGTGGTGGAGAACCGGCCCGGCGCCGGCCTCACGTTGGGCGCCGACTATGTGGCCAAGTCGCCGGCCGACGGCTACACGCTGCTGATGGGTGCGGTGCACCACTCGATCGCGCAGTCGGTCTACAAGAAGCTGCCCTACGATTTCGGCAAGGACCTGGCGCCGATCACCGTGCTGGCCATCGTGCCCAACGTGCTGATCGTATCGGCCGCCAACCCTGCGAAGAACGTGGCCGAGCTTATCGCGCAAGCCAAGGCGAACCCCGGCAAGCTCAGCTACGGCAGCACCGGTGCCGGCACCGCGCACCACCTCATCGGCGAGCAGTTCAACGACATGGCCGGCACCGACATCCTGCACGTCGCCTACAAGGGCAGCAGCCCGGCGCTGGTCGACCTCATGGGCGGACAGACGACGATGATGTTCGACACGGTGGCCTCCTGCTTGCCGCTCATCAAGGGCGGCAAGCTGCGCCCGCTGGCGGTGGCCACGGCCAGACGCTCGTCGGCACTGCCCGAGGTGCCGACGCTGTCGGAAGCGGGTCTCACCGGTTTCGACATCGCGACCTGGTTCGGTCTGATGGCGCCGGCCGGCACGCCCAAGGCCGTGGTCGACAAGATCCACGCCGATTCCACCCGAATCCTCGCGATGCCCGAGATGAAGAAGCAATGGCTGGAGATGGGCGCGGAGCCGATCGGCAACACGCCCGAGCAGATGGCCGCTCAGATACAGGCGGAGATCGCGAAATTCGCGGCGCTCGCCAGCAAGGCCAAGTTGAGCCTCGACTGACGCCGACGGAAAGATTGAAAATCATGACCCACGCACTGCTCGTCGACTTCCAGATCCACCCCGAGCGAGCCGAAGCCTTTGCCGAAGCCATCGCACACAATGCGCAGCGTTCGCTCGGCGACGAGCCGGGTTGCAGCCGCTTCGATGTATGCCGCGACCCGGCCGACCCTGGCGCCTTCTTCCTCTACGAGCTGTACGACGATCCAGCGGCCATCGAGGCCCACCTGGCTGCGCCGCACTTCCTTGCGTTCGACGCGATGACGCGCGACTGGGTCGTGCGCAAGTCGGTGCGAACCCGCGTGCTGGTGGGTGCGTAACCCTCGGGCATGGAGCGATCGCGGAACTGCTCGCGAAGCCTGCCTTTATTTCATCCTTGCCAAGGCCCCGTCGCATCCCGCCTTGAGATGGAACGGGGCGTGCGTCAAGCCAGCGACGGATGCTGAACCCGCAAGGCCCCACCGCCGCCTGGACGTCGACCTCGAAGCGCTTGATGAACTCAGGCGAGTCGTTGAGCGCGTGGCCGAAACCTTGCTGCGGATCGCTAAAGTGGAGGTGTTCAAGCCGCCCTTCACGCTGCCGGGGTTCGCCGTCAAGCAGCACTGGCACGAGCGGTATCAGCAGGACCCTTCCAACAGGTGGCTGAGGTCGGTGATTGCCGATCTCTTTCTGGAGCGTTAGCGCGGGAGCACCGGCTGTGACGCTCAGGCGCGTGCGGAAATCGCAAGTGAGTCGTCGGGATGATTGCTTTCGCCGTCACCTGCCGCCGGCCTTGCCCACCTTTTTGCCCACATCGCACACTCTCTCGCGCAAGCCATCGAAATGGGCCGCGTCTACCACTGCGACGGGCGCCGAGAGGCCTCCTTGGAGCAGCAGACTACGCAGCTGGAGCCGCTGCTGGTCCTTTCGGATGATCTCGTGCACATCCTCACTGCTTGTGCCGTGGCCGCATTCGAACATTTGCTCGTCCACGAACGACTTCATGGCTTCCGGCAGGGATACGTCATGGTGCTCATGGGAGAAGTTTATGCTGTTTGCAAGCAGGTCTCGTCCAGGTGGATTCATTTCTGCAGAGTCCATCTACCCCGCCGCAGCAAGACGGATCACATGCCCTGCA
The DNA here is from genome assembly GCF_001591365.1 of Variovorax paradoxus NBRC 15149. Taxonomy (GTDB): domain Bacteria; phylum Pseudomonadota; class Gammaproteobacteria; order Burkholderiales; family Burkholderiaceae_C; genus Variovorax; species Variovorax paradoxus. The sequence continues at coordinate 1,046,072 of NZ_BCUT01000002.1, read as the reverse complement.
GCTCGAGCCACTCCCAGGGCTTGTAGGCCCACTCGTATTTTTCGCACGCATAGGACACCAGGATGCCGACGGCTTCCTCGGCGCTGACCGGCTCGGCCGCGCGGTAGTGCGCCCCGGGAGTGACCAGCTGATGCTCCAGATGAAAGCCCTCGGCGTCGGCGAACACCTGCATGTAGGTTCCGCCGCGCCGCTCAACGATTGCGAACGCCGACGGGCTGTCCTGCAGCAATGGAATCCAGTGGCGGATGTTGGCTTCGTTCGCCGGCTCGGCCACACCGAGCTCGGGGCACTCCAGCATGGGCTCCTGGTATTCCGCACCGATGTCGAAAAGAAGATGTTCCTGTGCGGTGGGCGCACCGTTCCTGAAGATGGCGATCAGGAAGCAATCGCGGATGTCGAGGGGCACATGGACCAGCAATGCATCCTGCGCCTGCGAGCGGCGGGCAAAGACCTGCGCCAATGGCGGAGCCGTCCATGCCTTCAATTGCAGGGGGCCGCGAAGGCTGTGCGCAAGCGCCATGGCGCCTTGCTTGACCGCATCGCTTCCGGCGTGATCCTCGGTGCCTCCGTGGAGCAGGTCGATGTATTCGTGGAGTTGCATGAGCCTCGAGGAAGGCGGCGCCGGTTTGCGAGAAAAGAACATCCGATGCAGTTCCTGTCACTGTTTGAGCGATGCCCGGCGGGCCAGCCATGGCTTGACGATGGCGTACCACGCGCAGAGCGGCCAGAGCACCACAGCCGAAGCCGCGGCGAGAAGCAGCATGTCGATCAGGAGCTCGGCGCCTGGCACGTAGCAATCCGGTGTGGCGGGGCACCCGATTGCGCGGCGGTAGCTTTCGTGGAAACGGTATTGCACAACCGGCAGGGCCGCTGCCACGGCCCACCACAGCACGCGCAGAACGCTGCGCAGCAGTTCCAACCATCTCATGGCAAGTGCTCTACTGCAGCCACCGCAGATTGGCCCAGAAGCTGTCGCCAAACCGAGTGGCGCAGAAACCGCAGGCGGCGACGGCGAGCGCCGCGTGGTTCGATCTTCATGCGCTGCCCTCCTGCGGCCGGACGACCGCTCCCGGCTCGTATTCTGCCTTCGGGACCGACGAGGATCGCCGGGCCGAAGCCGGCGCCCACGGCTAGGCCGCCTCCTCGCCCGCTTCCGCAACCAGGTTGTGATTGCCGTTGCGGTCCAGCCTGTCGCACAGATCGCTGGAGACGCCGCTGCCAACCTTGCGCACGAACCACATGCCCGACGCGACGATCTCCTCGTAGTCCGACGTGTGGAACCACCGCGACAGCGAGGGATCGATCAGGTGCAGGTTCGCCGCGTCCCAGACGCCGCTTCCGCTGACGGGCTCCACGGTGTGCTGCAGCGGGGAGTTTGCAAGCAGCGTATGAAAGTAGATTTCGTCGGGCGCCTTGGAGAACCGAAGGAATCGCTTCACGGACGTTTCATGCGGATACGACACGAGGTAGCTCACGGCTTCAGGGGTCAGCGCCCACCATTGGGAACCGAAGTGCCACTGCGCAAAGAGCGGGAACGACCGGCGCCCGAGCTTGCCGACGAATTGCAGAAGGCCGCGCGACAGCCGCACCAGGGTGAATTTCCGTCCATCCACGGGAAGGTCCTGGTAGAACCAGAAGTGGCGGACTCGCTCATGCAGTTTGCGCGTGCTTGCCAGCGGAATCATCTTGATGAAGTTCGTGTCGACATGCAGCTGCGAGAAGGTGCGGAATTCTTCCAGCGGGCGCAAGGGATAGCAGTTGCCCGAAAGCAGCATGAAATGGCTCACCTGCGACACCTCGCATTCCGCGAGCGCGGTGCGCATGAGCTTCAGGGTGGCATCGACCTGGGAGATGGCGCCCCAGCGCACATCGACACGGTCCTTCACGTAACTTACGCGCGGATCGTCGATCCGGAACGCGGAAAGCTCGGCCTTGGCATCGACATGGACAATGCAGCGGCCGACCGAAACCAGCCGCCGCAGCAAGCGCTTTGCCTGCTGTGGATCCGCATGAACAAGCAAAAGGAATACCGGGCTCATGTCACGATGGCAGTACGTCTGATCGGCTGCTGCCTGACCTGGCGAATGGCCCTGGAGAGTTCTCTCAAAGCCGCAGCGGCCAGCAGCTATCGTACGACAAGCGCCCGGTCGAGCGCATCGGATGGGTACCCAGGTGGCGGCCTGGCCATGTCGGCATCGGCAACAGCCAGCACGCGGCCCGCCACCGGCACCCACCTTTTCACGCAATGCCGTCCGCGGCGGCAATGGTCTTTGGCTCCAGGAAAGCCTCCATGCCGAAGACACCGAACTCCCTGCCGACGCCCGACTGCTTGACGCCGCCAAAGGGCGCGGCCAGCTCGGGCGCGATGCGATTGACCAGCACGGTGCCGGCCCGCAGCCGCGAGGCCACGCGCAGGGCACGCTGCGCGTCGGACGAGAAGACGTAGGCCTGCAAGCCGTACGGCGAGTCGTTCGCGATGCCGATGGCTTCGTCCTCATCGCCATAGCCGATCATCGAGAGCACCGGCCCGAAGATCTCCTCGCGCGCAATGTCCATGTCGTTGCGCACCTCTGCGAACACGGTAGGCCGCACGAACCAGCCCCGCTCGAAACCGTCCGGCCGGCCCTCGCCGCCGGCCACGAGGGTGGCGCCCTGCGCCAGGCCGCGGCGGATGAAGTGCTGCACGCGATCGAACTGCGCCTGGCTCGCGAGCGGTCCGACCGCGGTGGCAGGATCGCGCGGATCGCCCACGCGCAGGGCGGCCGCCGCCGCTCGCACCTGTTCAATGGCGGCTTTCATGTGCACGCGCGGGATCAGCAGGCGCGTGCCCGCCACGCAGGCCTGGCCGTTGTTCATGAAGGCGGCGTTCAGTGCCAGGGGCAGCGTGGCGGCCAGGTCGGCGTCGTCCAGCACCAGGGTGGCCGACTTGCCCGAGAGCGCGAGGCTCACGCGCTTCATGGTGTCGACGCCCGCGCGCGCAATGAGCTTTCCGGTCTGCGTGGAGCCGGTGAACGAGATCTTCGCGATGCCCGCACTGGTGGCGATCTCGTCGCCCACATCGCTGCCGCGCCCGAGCAGCACATTGAAGACGCCAGGCGGCAGGCCCGCGTCGTGCAGCGCCTCGGTCACGGCCTGCGCCTGCAGCGGGCCCAGCTCGCTCGGCTTGACGACCGAGGCGCAGCCCGCGGCAATGGCCGAAGCCAGCTTGCTGCAGATGCTTCCGGCGGCGGCGTTCCAGGGCGCAATGAGGCCGGCGACGCCGACCGGTTCCATCACCACGGTGGCCTCGCCCAGGCGGCGCTCGAAGGCGTAGTCCCGCAGCGCCTGCGCCGTGGTGGCGAAGCATTGCGAGGCGTAGTTGCTGACCCACTGCGAGCGGGCCAGCGGGCCGCCGTACTCCTCGATGGTGGCTTCGCGGATCCGGTCGGTGCGTGCCAGCACCGCGGCCTCGAGGCGCCGGAGCATGTCGATGCGCTGCGCCCTGGTGCTTCGCGCGAGCGCCGGCTGGGCGCGGTTCGCCGCGGCAATGGCGCGCTTCGCATCCTCGCGGTTCGCCAACGTCACCGTGCCGATGGCCCGCTCGGTCGCGGGGTTGCAGATCTCCAGCCGCTCGCTGCCCTGCACGGGCACGAAGGCGCCATCGATGTAGGCCTGGTCGATGTTCCACATGGGGTCCGCCGCCTCAGCCGCGCGCCACGTCGAGCACCGCCTTGGCAAAGGCCTCGGGCGCTTCCTGCGGCAGGTTGTGGCCGATGCCGCCGCTGACCAGCCGGTGCTCGTAGGTTCCCGAGAACTTCTTCGCGTAGGTGCCGGGCTCCGGATGCGGTGCGCCGTTGGCGTCGCCTTCGAGCGTGATGGTCGGCACGCCGATCACCGGCGCCTTGGCCAGCCGGTCCTCGAGCGCCTGGTACTTGGCCTCGCCGTCGGCCAGGCCCAGGCGCCAGCGGTAGTTGTGGACCGTAATGGCCACGTGGTCGGGGTTCTCGAAGGCCACGGCGCTGCGCTCGAAGGTGGCCGCATCGAAGTTCCACTTCGGCGAGGCCAGCTGCCAGATGAGCTTGGCGAAGTCGTGGCGGTTCTTCTCGTAGCCCAGGCGGCCGCGCTCGGTCGCAAAGTAGTACTGGTACCACCACTGCAGCTCGGCCGCGGGCGGCAGCGGGGCCTTGCCGGCCTGCTGGCTGCCGATGAGATAGCCGCTGACCGACACCAGCGCCTTCACGCGCTCCGGCCACAGCGCGGCCATGATGCAGGCCGTGCGCGCGCCCCAGTCGCAGCCGGCCACGGTGGCGGCCTTGATCTTCAGCGCGTCCATCAGCGCGATGATGTCCACGGCGACCACCGACTGCTGCCCGTTGCGCGGCGTGCGGGCCGACAGGAAGCGGGTGCTGCCGTAGCCGCGCAGGTACGGCACGATCACGCGAAAGCCCGCGGCCGCAAGCTGCGGGGCGACGTCGACGAACATGTGGATGTCGTAGGGCCAGCCGTGAAGAAGAATCACGGGGGCGCCGTCGGCCGGGCCGGCCTCGTAGTAGCCGATGTTGAGCGAGCCCGCGTCGATGCTCTTGAGCGGCTCGAGGCGCCGGAGGCTCGGCGTACCCGCGGACTGGGCGAAGGCGGGAACGATCGGGGCCAGCTGGGCGGCGGCCATGCCGAGCGCCGCCTTGGCAAGGAAGGAACGGCGGGGCAGCAGGGGAAAAGCGGTCATCGGGGGCTCCATGGTTGCGAAGTGATGGAGCCATTGTTCGGCGCACCGGCAGCCCTGCGACCGGCTTGCGTATCCCTCTGTATCTGGGCCGGGTGCGCCAACAATAAATTTCAATTGCGGGCGCGCGGCCGGGTGCCGATTCAGGCCCCGATCCGCGGCGTCCGTTCCAGGAAGGCTTCGCTCGCAGTTTCCCCTTGCCGATACACCGCCTCGACCAGCGCCAGCGTGCGCAGGTTGTCGGCCGGCTCGGTCTCGAAGGCGCGGCCATTGCGTACGCTGTCGACAAAATGCGCGATCGTTGCCGCGTAGGAGGCGAGATAGCACGCGGGCAGGTCGTAGCGCAGCTCAGCAGGCTGTGCACCCAGGCAGCGCAGCGTGTCGTCCTCGAGCTCGATGGTCCCCTTGGTGCCGACCAGGGTCAGCCGGTCGGCCTGGGCCGGCGCGCGGCCGTGCACCGACAGGTTGGCCAGCAGCGCCACCGGGGCCTGCAACGTGGTCTCGAAGGACAGGAAGGCCCGGTCCTCGCCGCGCATCACCGGGCTCGCGCGCCCGAGCCGCGCATGCACCAGCGTCAGTTCGCCCAGCAGAAAGCGCAACGTGTCGATGTGGTGGATCAGTATCTCCATCACCAGTGCGCGCTCCAGACCCGCGATGAAGGGCTGGCGCTCGAGCGCAGGCAGCCTGCCGGCCTCGTCGGGCAGCAGGCCGGAGGTCATCAAGGTCATGCTCGCCTGGACCACGTCTCCGATGCGGCCCTCCGCGAGCCATCCCGCGAGGTCGCGGTAACAGCGACGGAAGCGCCAGTTCTCGTGGACCATGAGCCGGCACCTGGGCGCCACTTCGTCGGCCAGTGCACGGGCTTCGGCGAGCGTGGGAGCCAGGGGCTTCTGGCACAGCACGGCCAGGCCACGCTCTGCCGCGGCGCGCACGATGGCCGCATGGAATTCGCGCGGCGCCGCCACGTCGACCGCATCAAGAGGCATCGCGTCAAGCATCTCCTGCGCGCTCGCAAAGACCCGGGCGATGCCGAACTCGCGTGCACGCGCCTCGGCGTTGGCGATGTTCGGGTCGGCGATGGCCACGACCACGGCCTGCCTTTCGAGCGCCCGCCAACCCGCAAGATGGTGCGAGCTGACCCAACCTGCGCCGACCAGGCCCACGCGCAAGGGCTTCGTCATGGCGCGCCCACGTCGGCGGCGGGGATCGCCTTCTCCGTGAAGGCATCGAACAGATAAAGCGCCTCGTCCGGAATGGTCAGGCCCACGCGATCGCCGATGCTGCTTTTCACATCGCGGTGCAGGCGGGCCATGACATCGCCGGCATCGCCCTCCAGCGAGACCATGAGGAGCGTCTCCGCACCCAGCGGCTCGATGGCCGAGACCACGCCCCGCAGCGTGCCGACGCCCTCGCGGGCCTCGTGCAATTGCAGTTCCTCGGGCCGCACGCCAACCAGCAGTTCACTCGCCGGAGGCAGCGCGGCGCGGGCCCAGCGGGCCAGTGGAAGTTCGCTCCCGCCCAGTGCCGCGACAGCAGAGGACGGGCCCTGCACGATGCGCGCCTTCAGGATGTTCATCGGCGGGTTGCCGAGAAAACGGGCGACGAAGGCATCGGCCGGCGCGCGGTAGACGTCCAGCGGCTTGCCGACCTGGGCCACCTTGCCCTTGTTCATGACGCAGATCCGCTGGCCCATGGTCATGGCCTCGACCTGGTCATGCGTCACATAGATCATGGTCGCGCCCAGCCGGCGGTGCAGCCGCACCAGCTCGTTGCGTGTGTTCACCCGCAGCGCCGCGTCGAGGTTCGACAGCGGCTCGTCGAACAGGAAGACCTTGGGCTCGCGCACGATCGCGCGGCCGAGCGCCACGCGCTGCCGCTGCCCACCCGACAGCGCCGCGGGCTTACGCGCCAGCAGCTCGTTCAGGCCCAGGATGCCGGCGGCCGACTTCACGCGTGCGGCAATCTGCTGGCTATCCACCTTGCGCCTTCGAAGTCCGAACGACAGGTTGTCGGCCACCGTCATGTGCGGATAGAGCGCATAGGACTGGAACACCATGGCAATGTCGCGGTCCTTGGCGGGCACCTCGTTGACCTTGCGCGTGTCGATGGCCAGCGAGCCTTCGCTGATCGCCTCCAGCCCCGCGATCATGCGCAGCGTGGTCGACTTCCCGCAGCCCGAGGGGCCGAGCAGGACCATGAATTCGCCGTCCTGCACGGACAGCGACACGTCGTCGACGGCGGGCTGCGCCGTGCCCTTGTAGCGCTTGAAGATGTTTTCGAGATGGACTGCTGCCACGGTTTGTGCCCCGGTCGTTGGAATTGGGAAGAGAAGAAGAAAGGCCCGGCGCTCACTTGACGGCGCCGGCCGTCATGCCCTGAATGAGCTTCTCGGAGAAGAAGGCGTACAGCACCACCACCGGAATGACCGCGATCATCATGCCGGTGGCGATCATCCCGATGTCCTGGAAGTAGTCCCCCATGTACGCACGGATGCCGATGGGGAGCGTGCGCGAGCCTTGGTCGCTCAGCAGCACCACCGCGAACAGGAACTCGTTCCAGAGCTGGATGAAGTTCAGGATGATGGTGGTCGCGATGGCCGGCATTCCCACCGGCAGCACGATGCGCCAGAAGATCTCGAAGTCGGAATACCCGTCCATCTTGGCGGCGTCGAAGAGGTCCTGCGGAATGCGGGCGAAGAAGCCTTCGAGCAGGTACACCGTCAACGGCAACTGCAGGCTCACGTACACGATCATCAGGCCGAGCCGCGAGTTGTAGAGCTCGTACTCCACCAGCACCTGGAACAGCGAGATCAGGATGATCTGCGGCGGGAAGACGATCGAGCTGAACAGGATGAAGTAGACCAGCCGGTTGCCGCGGAAGTTGTAGCGCGCCAGGCAATGCGCCGCCGCCGCGCCCAGCAGCGTGACGATGGCTACCGCGGAAACGACGATGAGCGAGCTGTTCCAGAAGTACTGCGCAAAGTTCGAATCCACCCATGCGATGCGGAACTTCTCCCAATGAAAGGTTTCGGGCCATGCGAAGTGGTTGGCGCTGATCTCGGAGGTCGTGCGCACCGACATCGTCCCGATCCACAGAAAAGGCAGCGCGGAGTAGAGCGTGTACAGCACCACGGCGGCCATGAGCCCGCCGTTGCGCAGCATGCGCGAAAGCGCGGCCGTCAGCGGTTCGCGATGATCCACCGCGGCGGGTGGTTTCAGGGTGGTGGAAGCCGAGGTCATGAAATCAGTACTCCATGCGCTCGCGGCGACGGAACAGCAGGTTGAAGAAGACGACGAAGCCGACCACCACGAAGAACCACACCACGGCAATCGCCGAGGGATAGCCGAGGTCGAAGGTGTTCCAGTTGAAGGCCCGCTTGTACACATAGGTCGACACCGTTTCGGTTGACCACACCGGGCCGCCCTCGGTCATGATCCAGACCAGGTCGAAGACTTTCATCTTGCCGATGAAGGCAAGGATGTAGAGGTTGAGCAAGGTCGGCCAGAGCATGGGCACGATGATGTCGGTGAGCTTGTGCCACCAGCCGCAGTTGTCGAGCTCGGCGGCCTCGAGCACCTCCGACGGCAGCGAATGCAGCGCGGCCAGGCAAACGACCATGTTGAAGCCTGCCCACTTCCAGGCATGGGTCACGATCAGCGAGCCTAGCGCGAACCGCGGGTCGCCCAGCCAGGCCTGCGCCCAGCTCTCGAGCCCCATGGCGCGCAGCATGCCGTTCACGACGCCCCAGTCGTAGTTGTAGATCCAGACCCACATGATCCCCACCACCACATAGGACAGCAGCACGGGCGTGAACCACGCCACGCGCAGGAAGCGCGAGAACGGCACGCCGGCGTACAGGCACAGCGCAAGCAGCAGCCCGACCACCACGTCGAGGATGGGTCCGATGACCGACCAGGCGGCGGTGTTGCGCACCGCCGCCCAGAAAGTCCTGTCCTTGAAGACCTCGGCATAGTGGGCCCAGCCGACGAACTCCGACGAGGCCAGGTCGGCCACGTTGAAGAAGCTGTTGTAGAAGGTGCGCAGCACCGGATAGGCCGTCAAGGCCGCATACACGAGCAATGCCGGCGCGAGGAACAGCATCACGGTGGGCAGCGAAGCGCGCCGGGAGTCGGCCTCCGGCGCCGAAAGCCAGGAGGCGAGCGTGCGGCGCATCGCCGCTGCGACGCCGGAAGAAGGATCTGTCATGTCGAATCGCTCCGAGCCTGCCGGATCAGCCCGAGGCCTTGCATGCCGCATCCATCTGCGCGGCGGCGTCGTTCACGCTCACCAGGCCACCGGGGAAGGCCCGGTTGAGCACCTGCGCGAAGGTGTCGCCGCACTTGCCGCTCATGTAGTGCAGCGGCGTCCCGATGAAGTACCTGGCGCCGGCCCCGCGCTCCTGCAGTTCCTTGAAGTACGGTGCATAGATGCTGGTGATGCGGGACGGGTCGGTCCTGACGCCCGTCTGCAGCAGCACGCTCTCCATCCACTTGTTGCCGTTCTCCACGGTGGCGAGCGACGAGAGCATCTTGCCCGCGCATTCCTTGTTCTTGCTCCGCGAATACATCACGTAGCTGCCGCCGACCGCCAGCGTCTTGCATTCGGGGCACTTGCTGCCGTCCATCGCCGGGTACTTCATCAGGCCGAGCGCAAAGTCCTTGGGCTGCCCGCCCTTCTCCGGTGCCACGAAGGCGCGCCCGGTGTACCAGCTTGCGATCGGGAACATCAGCGCGCCCGGGTTGGTGTGGAAGTAGTAGTGCGACTCGCCCAGCTTCATCGTGGCCATGCTCCTGGGGAACATGCCGGCATCGACCAGCTGCTTGACCCAGGTCATGGCCTCGATCACGCGCGGGTCCTGGAACGGCAGCTTGCCGGTCAGGAGCTTCTCGTAGTCTTCGGTGCCCAGCTTGCGCAACAGGATCTCCTGCAGGAAGTAGGCACCCGGGTAGGGCCGGTCGCCCACGCCCGTGGCTGTCGGCGTGATGCCGGCGGCGACCGAGCGCTTGACCATGTCGGCGAACTGGGCCTGCGTCATCTGCATGCCGGCCGGCGGCGTCACGCCGATCTTCTTCATCAGGTCGCGGTTGTAGTAAAGCTCGACCGAGTAGGCCTCCTGCGGCATGGCGTAGACCTTGCCGTTCCAGGTCCATGCGCGCTTGGCCCAGTCCTCGAGGTTGGCCAGGTCGATGTACTTGTCGAGCGGCTCGAGGTAGCCGCTCTTGGCGAATGCGATCTCGTCGGGCTCCAGCCAGAAGATGTCCGGTGCCTGGCCGGTGCGCACGGAGGTTTTCACGGACGTGTAGAGGTCCGCCTTCTGAACGAACTGCAGATTGACCTTGCACTGCGGCGTAGCCGCCTCGAACTGCTTCACCCGCTCTTCGATGAAGCTGCGCTTCGAAACCTCGTCGGGCCAGTGGCTCCACATCGTGAGCGTCTGCTGCTGCTGCGCCATGGCAGGCGCGCCGATCAATGCGAGCACGGTGCCGGCCAGGGCCAGCGCTGCCGCGCTTCGTCGGGCGCTGCAAAGGCCTGGCCAGGCCGCGGGAAGAGAAAAATGCGTCATGTGTGTCTCCTTTTTTGTATGAATCCGAATCGGGCATCGAGGCGGTCTTCGCCGCCGCAGTGGACTCAGGCGCGCGGATAGCCCGGCATGCTGAAGTCGATGGCCTGAAGCTGCGCGTCGATTGCATCGCGCGTCGAGCTGTCCAGGGGCGCGAGCGGCGGGCGCACCATGCGCCATGGCGCATCGTTGGCGTACGTGGCCAGCGCATGCTTCATGGCGGGGATCATGTAGCCGCCCTGGAACACCTTGCGGACCGCATCGGCCCTGGCCTGCAGTTCGGGAGCGTCTGCACCCTGCCATCCCGCATAGACCCGGTGGATTCCCGCGGGATTCATGTTCACCGTTGCGCTGATGCAGCCGGCGCCACCGAGCGGCATCGCCATTGAGAGCAGCGACTCGCTGGCGGGAAACACGTCGAAGCCATCGGCGGCGAAGTTGTCGATCATGGCCTTGGTGTTCGCCCAGTCCCCCGAGGAGTCCTTCGCGCCGGCGATCACCGTCGGATAGCGCTTGCGAAGCCGCTCGATCAGGCCCAGGGTGATCGGAACGTGGCTGAACTGCGGGATGTGATACAGGTAGATCGGCGCACAGCCGGGCCCCACTCGTTCGATGATCTCGGCGTAGTAGGCGAACACGCCGTCGTCGGACACGCCCTTGAAGAAGAACGGCGGCAGCGTCAGCAGGCCGGCTGCGCCGAGTTCGGACGCATGCCGCGAAAGCTCGACCGCGTCGGGGAGCGCGCAGGCGCCGGTCCCCGGCATCAGCTTCGCCGCGGGAATGCCCGCTTCCACCAGTGCTTCGGTCAACGACTTGCGCTCGGCCACGCTGATCGAGGCGGCCTCGGAGTTGGTGCCGAAGATGGCCAGGCCCGCGTTGTTGCCGACGAGCCATTCGCAGTGCGCGATGAAGCGTTCGACATCGGGCGCCAGGCTGCCGGTGAAGGGTGTCAGGACGGGCGCAATCACGCCGCGTAGTCTGGTGGTCATGCTGTGATGTCTTCCGAAGGTGGCACCGATCGACGGATTCGAAGCGGGCCCTTATTGCTTGTGCGGGCCGAGTTTGAAAGCGCGGGCCCTTCGGAAGAAGCGATGGCGGCACCGTCAGAGCAAAATAATTTTTTGTTCCGGTTCATCCGCAAAGTTACATTCCTTCGCATGGACACCCGCTACCTGCAGAGCTTTGTTGCCGTCGTCGAGCTGGGATCGATGGCCGAAGCGGCACGCCATCTGGACCTGACGCCTGCGGCCATTGCGGCGCGCGTCAAGGCGCTGGAGGAAGAGATGGGGCTCTCCCTGGTGCAGCGGGCGGGGCGCTCCGTTCGCCCCACCGCAGCCGGCCTGAAGATGCTCGACCGGGCGCGCACCGTGCTGAGGGAAATCCGCGACCTGCGGGCCGCCGCCGGCGACGGCTTCGCGCTCGGCGAATTGAAGCTCGGCGTGTTCGGCTCGGCGCTGACGGGCGTGCTGCCGCCCCTGCTCAAGCGCCTCTACGATCGGTACCCGGACCTGTCGGTGTTCGTCGCTCCCGGGAATTCCGTCGAGCTCTGCCGCCAGGTGACCCTCGGCGCGCTGGATGCCGCCATCGTCGTCGAGCCCCAGTTCGCCGTGGGGAAAGGCTGCGCATGGCACGCGCTGCTGGAGGAAGGGCTCGTGGTGGTGGCGCCCGCAGGCCTGGCGGACCGCACTGCCCACCAGTTGCTGGAGACCGAACCCTTCATTCGCTACGACCGCTCCGTGCTGGGTGGCCAGCTTGCCGATCGCTATCTTCGCGACAACGGCCTGGTCGTGAAGCAGCGGCTCGAGATCGACAACCTGATGGCGATCGCCGCCCTCGTCGGGCAGGGCCTGGGCGTGGCGCTGCTGCCGGACTGGTCGCCCATGTGGCACGTCGGCTACGGCATCGTGCCGGTCCCGCTGCCCTCGCGCGCGCCCGTGCGGCGCGTGGGCCTGGTGTGGGCCACGCACGGCCCACGCGCTGCCTTGTCGCAGGCGCTGCTGCACGAAGCGCAGGCCATGTACGCTCAGGAAAACTGATACAGCCTGGCCGGGTTGTCGACCAGGATCGACTTGCGCGCGGCCTCGCTCGGCACCGCATCGGCAAAAGCATCGAGCAAGGCCGCATCGTTCGGGATCTTGTGCGGCTGCTCCGTCGGATGCGGCCAATCGCTTCCCCAGAGCACATGCTCCGGCGCTTCGCGCGCGTAGGCGGCGGCCACCGCCACGGCATCCGCATAGCCCGGCGCGCCCACCGCCGATTCGTTGTAGAACCCGGACAGCTTGACACAGGCCCTGCCCTGCTGGAGCAGGCCGCGAACCATCAGGAAGGCCGGGTGCTGTGTCGCGTTCGGTTGAGGCACGCGCGCCAGGTGGTCGAACACCACGGGGACCGGCAGGTCCGCCCAGATCGCACGCGCCTCCAGCAGAAAGGCCGCGGGCGCGTTGACCTGGACATGCCAGCCCATCGGCGCGATCCGCGCGGCCAGCGGCTTCACCATGGCCAACGTGGTCGCACCCGGCGGTGCGAGATTGAACCGGATGCCGCAAACGCCCGCGCTGTGCAGTTCGCGCAGCTGGGCATCCGTCACGTCGGTGTCCACCACGGCCACGCCGCGCGCTTTTTCGCCGAACTGCGCGATCGACTCGAGCAGCAGGCGGTTGTCGGTCCCGTAGCTCGACGGCTGGACGATCACATTGCGCGTCGTGCCGATGCGCTTCTGCAAGGCCTGGTAGTCGGCGATCGATGCATCGCCAGGCCGCAGTGCCGCGCCCCGCGCGAACGGGTAGCGTGCATCGTAGATGTGGTGATGGCAGTCGCAGGCATCGGCTGGAACGCGCGTGTTCGGCGGCTCCGCGCCTTCGGACCACCTCACCGCATCGGCAGGCCGGCGGTCCATGCTAGCGCGGCACCTTGCCGACCATCCGGGCCGCTCGCAGAAAATCGAAGTCCACGCCCAGGTCGGCCTGCGTCACCGTCTGCAGGAACAGCTTGCGGTAGCCGCGCTCGGCGGTCGGTACGGCGACCGGGGACTCCTGCGCGCGCCGGGCGAGTTCTTCCGCGGAGACCAGCAATGCGATCTCGCGGCGCTCGACGCTCAAGCGGATGCGGTCGCCATTGCGGACATGGGCCAGTGGACCGCCGGCCGCGGATTCGGGCGTGACATGAAGCACGATGGTGCCGAACGCCGTACCGCTCATGCGGCCGTCGGAGATCCGCACGATGTCCTTGACGCCGGCGCGGGCCAGCTTGCGCGGGATCGGAATGTAGCCGGCCTCGGGCATGCCCGGCGCGCCCTTGGGGCCGATGTTCTTGAGCACGAGCACGTCCTGCGCCGTGACATCGAGCTCCTCGCTGTCGATGCGGTGGACCAGGTCCTCGATGTTCTCGAACACCACGACCCGTCCTTCGTGTTCCATGAGCTTCGGGTCCGCGGCGGACTGCTTGATGATGGCGCCGCCCGGGGCGAGATTGCCTCGCAGCACGGCAATGCCGCCTTGGGGATAGATCGGGTTGCCGATCGACCGCACCACCGTCTGCTGAAAGCCCGGGCCCGCCCGCTCCATCTCCTCGCCGAGCGTGCGGCCGCTGACGGTCATGGCGCCAAGGTGCAGCAGCGGCTTCAGTTCGCGCAGCAGGGTCGCCATCCCGCCCGCATGATGGAAATCCTCCATGTACCACTGGCCCGATGGCTTCAGGTCGAGCAGCACCGGCGTTTCCCGCCCCATGCGATCGAGCGCGGCCAGATCGATCTCCAGCCCCATGCGCCCGGCGATCGCCGCGAGGTGCACGATGCCGTTGGTCGAGCCCCCGATCGCCAACAGCACCCGCATCGCGTTCTCGAAGGCCTCGGGCGTCAACACCTTGTCGATCGTCAGGCCGGTGCGCGCCATCTGTACCGCCTGGGCGCCGGTCTGCTCGGCGATGCGGATGCGGTCCGCCGTCACGGCGGGCGGCGATGCACCGCCCGGCACGGTCATGCCCAGCGCCTCGGCAATGCACGCCATGGTGCTGGCCGTTCCCATCACCGAGCAGGTGCCCACGCTCGCGACCAGCTGGTTGTTCACGTCGGCGATTTCCTCCGCATCGATCTCGCCGGCGCGGTACTTGCCCCAATAGCGCCGGCAGTCGGTGCAGGCGCCCACCCGTTCGCCGCGATGGCCGCCCGTGAGCATCGAGCCCGTGATCAGCTGGATCGAGGCAATGCCGGCCGAAGCCGCGCCCATCAGCTGGGCCGGCACGGTCTTGTCGCAGCCGCCGATCAGCACCACGGCGTCCATGGGCTGGGCGCGCACCATCTCCTCGGTGTCCATCGACATGAGGTTGCGCAGGTACATGCTGGTCGGCGCGGCAAAGCTCTCGTGGATCGAGATCGTCGGGAAGTCCATCGGCAGCCCCCCTGCCAGCATCACGCCGCGCTTGACGGCCTCGACCAGCTGCGGTGCGTTGCCATGGCAGGGGTTGTAGGCGCTCCCCGTGTTGGAGATGCCGATCACCGGACGGTCGAGCGCCGCGTCGGTGAAGCCCGCGCCCTTGATGAAGGCCTTGCGCAGGAAGAGCGAGAAGCCCTGGTCGCCGTAGCTGGTGAGGCCCTTGCGCATGCCGGATCCGTCGGCTGCATCGTCGGGCTCGAAAGGAGATTTCTCGTCGGTCATGCTTGCGTTACCTTTGTTCTGTGCATCGGGACTGCTGGCCTCATTCGTCCGCCTTGATGTGGGCCGTGGTGATCAGTTTCTCCCAGCGGGCCACCTCGAGCTCGATGCGCTTTGCCGTTTGCGCCGGCGTCGTCGGCTCTGCCACATAGACGCCCTGCTTGAGCAGCATGTCCTTGACCTCGGGCGATCGAACCAGCCCGGCCAATGCTTCGTTCAGCCGCGCAACGATGGCCTCGGGCGTGCCGGCGGGAGCGAGCACGCCGAAAGTCGATGCGATGTCCAGCGCCGGCATCCCGGCTTCGACCGCGGACGGCACCTCCGGGAGCATCGAGATGCGCTCGGGCATCGTTACCGCCAGCGCACGCAGCTTGCCCGAGACGATGAACGGCAGCGCCGCGGGCACCGTCTCGACCATCATGTTCACCTGCCCGCCCACCAGATCCGTCATCGCGGGACCGCTGCCCTTGTAGGCGATGTGCGTCATGCTGATCTTCGCATCGCTGCGGATGATCTCGGCGGCCAGGCGCTGCGGCGCGCCCGCGCCCGACGACGCGTAGTTCAGCTTTTCGGGGTTGGCCTTGCCATAGGCGACCAGTTCCTTGAGGTCTTTCACCGCAAGCCTGGGGTTCACGACCACCACCAGCGGCACCGACCCCACCACCATGACGGGCGCGAAGTCCTTGGTGATGCTGTAGCGGATCTTTCCCTTCTCCAGCGTGGCCATGGTTGCATGGGAGGTGAGCGCACCCATCAACAAGGTGTAGCCGTCCGGCGCAGACCTGGCAGCGGCTTCGGCGCCCACGTTGCCGCCGGCGCCGCCCCGGTTGTCGACGACCACCTGCTGTCCCAGCTGCTCGCCCAGTTTGAGCGCGATGATCCGGCCGATCACGTCGGTCGCGCCGCCCGGCGGATACGGCACGATCAGCTTGATGGGCTTGTCGGGGTAGGCCGCGAAGGCACTCGCGGCGCTGATGGACAGGACGGCCGAGGCACCGGCCTTGAAGATCAGGCGGCGCAGCCGCGAAGTCGTGGGGGGCATGGTCTGTCTCCGGGCAAGGGGCGAGCGGATCGCCGGTGCGAGCGGGCGATGTCCGGACACGTTTTTGTTGCCGCTAGTGTTGCCAACGCCCTCGCCGCGTTGAAGCGCCGCCCGCATGGACAGACCATAAAAAGATTTTTGTCTGCTCTCGAGCGGGGCCAATTGCCCGCGCCGATCGCAGACGCCTGCTGGGCCCGCGCTATCCCGCCGCCACGATCACATGCGCCTGGATCTTGCCTTCCACCGGCCCTTCGCCAT
The DNA here is from genome assembly GCF_001591365.1 of Variovorax paradoxus NBRC 15149. GTDB lineage: Bacteria > Pseudomonadota > Gammaproteobacteria > Burkholderiales > Burkholderiaceae_C > Variovorax > Variovorax paradoxus. Next base: position 1,029,861 of record NZ_BCUT01000002.1, on the reverse strand, counting down.
GGCGGCTGGCGATCGCCTCCGTCGCGCGGTCCGTCGCGCGCTGAAGCAGGCTGGCGTCGCGCGCCTCGATCTCGTTGCGCAGCGGCGTTCCCTGGCAGTAGGCCGTGGCCACTTCGCGCGCCGAGGGCGAGCGGCTGCGCTTCTCACGCGTCTGGATTGCGATGTCGGCGAATCCTGCGCGGCTCAGATCCTCGCGGATCAGCGCCACATCGTGATAGCCGTGCGGCGTGCGGGCAAGGAACCGCGGCGGATCGTGCGGAAACACCGCGGCGACGGCCTGGGTGACCTCGTCGGCAAAGGCGTTCTCCTCGATGCGGTCCCAGACATTGAAGACGAATCGCCCGCCCGGCTTCAGCACGCGGCGCGCCTCGGCGTAGCCGGCACTGCGGTCGGGAAAGAACATGGCGCCGAACTGGCAGCAAACGACGTCGAACGAAGCATCGTCGAACGGCAGGTGAAGCGCGTCCGCCTGCCGCCATTCGATGCGGCTGTCGGGGCCCTGCCGGCTGGCGGCGTAGTCGAGCATGGGCTGGTTGAGATCGGTCACCACGTAGCGCGCGCCGGCGCCGAGCCTTGGCGCCAGCGCCCGCGTGACCACGCCGCTGCCGGCCGCCGTCTCGAGCACCGCGCCGGGCGAGGAGGCCGCGGCAAGCTCCGCCATGTCGGCGGCATAGGCCTCGAAGATCAGCGGGACCATCAGCGTGTCGTAGAACTTCGGGATCGAACCCGAGAACACCTTGTCGCTCTCAGCCATGAGATCTCCTTGAAGTTCCGGATGGTGGCCCGGCCATGGTGGACCTGCACGCCAGCCCCGTCAACGCCGTCCTACAGGCTTCTCGCCATCATCTGGCGAATGGCCTACGCCAGACTGCCGCCGCGCGCGATGAATTCTCGGGTGATCTGCTCGCCGAGCGCCAGCAGCGGCGCACCCAGTTCGAGCGCCACCTCGTTCGCCGGATCGCTGGTGGACAGGCTCGCATTGAGCACGTGCACGGGCTCGTTCGGAAGCGCCAGCGGCATGGCCAGCGCAACGATCTCGGGCTGCCACGAGGCCGCGCACCAGCCGCGGCGGCGCACGCTCTCGATGGCCTTGTCGATTTCCCTGCGAAGCCGCGGCCAATTGCTGCGGCGCGCCTCGAACTCCTTCGCCAGTTCGGCGCGCCGCGCCGGCGGCGCCGTTGCCAGCCAGGCACGGCCGAGCGAGGTGAGCTCAATCGGCACGCGCTGTCCGCTCACCACGCTGCGCAGCGACGCCTTCTTGTTGTAGCGGATCGATTCGAGGTACAGCATCTCGGAACGATCGGCGACCGCGAGCCCGACGTTGATGCGCAGTTTCTCGGCCAGCGCCCGCATCCGCGGGGCGGCCACCTGCAGCACGGTGGAGCCGGTGCGCATGGCGTGCGCGAAGCTCAGCACCGGCGCCGCGAGCCGGTAGGCGCGCGCGGGCCGGTCGTGCTCGAGCAGTCCCGCGCCGACCAGCGTCTGCGTCAGGCGGCTCACGGTGGCTGGCGCCAGGCCGGTGCGCTCCGCGAGCTCGCCATTGCCCAGCAGCGTGGAGCCGGGCCGGAAGGCACGCAGGATCTCGATTCCGCGTTCGAGCGAGCGGTTGGATGGGGTGGGCATTCGGTGTCTCCTTGCGGCAACCCTCCAATTCCACGCAGTGGAAGAGGGCAGGTGCGCTGGCGGAGTATGCGTCCTAAGCTCGGACACACCGACAAGCGGGAAAGAAAGAGAGACATACATCCGTGCGCAGCGCCGACGGCATGGCCGTGCTCGCCCCTTGATCCGGTGCATGACAAAAAATGGAGACACCATGAACCTCAATCGCATGTCGCGCCGAGGCTTCCACGCCGTTGCGGGCGCCGGCCTTGCGCTCGCGGCCCTGAGCCCGCTCGCAAGCGCGCAGTCCGCCTTTCCGTCGAAGCCGATCCGCATCGTCGTGCCCTTTGCAGCCGGCGGCCCGACCGACCTGATGGCGCGCGCCATCGCCAAGAACATGGCACCCGGCCTCGGCCAGCCCGTGATCGTCGACAACAAGCCCGGCGGCGGCGGCGTGATCGGCATGAGCGAGATCGCGCGCGGCCCGGCCGACGGCTACACGATGGTCTTCCCCTCGATCCTCGCGGTCACCAATCCGGCGCTGATGCCGAACTATCCGTTCGATACGCTGCGCGACTTTGCGCCGCTCACGGTGGTGGGCTTCATTCCGCATGCGGTGGTGGTGAAGCCGGACTTCCCCGCCAGGAACCTGCAGGAACTGGTCGAGATGGCCAAGGCCAAGCCCGGCAGCCTTTCGTACGGCTCATCGGGCAACGGCACCTCTGCGCACCTGGGCGCGGCATTGTTCGTGCAGCGCGCCGGCATCCGCGCGGTGCATGTGCCCTACCGGGGCGCCGGCCCGGCGGTGCAGGACCTGCTGGGCGGCCAGATCCAGTTCATGTTCCTCGACATGAGCTCGGCACTCGCGCAGATCAAGGCGGGCAAGCTGCGCGCGCTCGCGGTCGCGCCCAAGTCGCGCTTCGCCGGCCTGCCCGATGTGCCGACCGTCGCCGAGCAGGGCTATCCCGGCTTCGACGTGCATGGCTGGTACGGGCTGCTGCTGAAGGCCGGCACGCCCGCGCCGCTCATGCAGCGGCTCTATGCCGAGGTCAAGCGCTCGCTCGATACGCAGGAAGTGCGCGAGATCTTCCAGGCCCAGGGCATCGAGCCGGGCGGCATGCCGCCGGCCGACTTCACGGCGCTGATACGCGACGACCTCGCGCTGTGGAAGCGCACGGTCGAGCAGTTGAACATCACCTTGCAATGAAGGAGCGCCGCCCGATGCGCATCGTCATCCCCGACGACTACCAGGACTGCGTCCGCACGCTCGACTGCTTCGGCAAGCTCGATGGACACGAGGTCCGCATCTTCAACGACACGGTGAAGGGCACCGATGAACTCGCGGCGCGTTTCGCGGATGCCGAGGCCATCGTGCTCACCCGCGAGCGCACGCGCATCGATGCGGCGCTGCTCGAGCGGCTGCCCCGGTTGCGTCTCATCAGCCAGACCGGCAAGCTGGCGGGCCACGTCGATCTCGCGGCCTGCACTGCCCGCGGCGTGGCGGTGGCCGAAGGCAGCGGCGCGGGTTCGGCCACCGCAGAACTCACCTGGGCGCTCGCGCTGGCAAGCCGCCGGCATCTGGTCGAGGAAGCCACGCGGCTGCGCCAGGGCCGGTGGCAGGGTCACCTGGGCCAGCAGCTCGGCGGCCAGCGTCTGGGTGTGTGGAGCTACGGGCGCATCGGCCGCCAGGTGGCCGCCTACGGGCGCACGTTCGGCATGAAGGTCTGGGTATGGGGGCGCGAGGGCTCGACTGCGGCGGCACGCGCAGACGGCTTCGAAGTGGCGCCCTCGCGCGAGGCCTTCTTCGCACAGAGCGACGTGGTCAGCCTGCATGTGAGGCTCGACGAGCACACCCGGGGCATGGTCTCGGGCGAAGATCTGGCCCGCATGAAGGCCAGCGCCCTGCTGGTGAACACCAGCCGCGCCGAGCTGGTCGCGCCCGGTGCGCTGGAACGCGCGCTGGCGGTGGGCCGGCCGGGCTTCGCGGCCGTGGACGTGTTCGAGGAAGAGCCCGTGCGCGCCGGCGAACATCCGCTCCTGCGTCTGCCCAATGCGCTGTGCACGCCGCACATCGGCTATGTCGAGCGCGACAACTACGAGCGCTACTTCGGCATCGCCTTCGACCACGTCAACGCGTTTGCCGCGGGGCGCTTGAAGGACGCGCTCAGCCCCTCGGTCCTGCGCCCGGGCTAGGACCTGTCTGCGAGGCGGCGGTGGCGGACACGGCCGATCGACTTATTCTGACTCGGGTGGCGGCTTTGAATGTGACAAATTCACATTCAACCAATTCCAAACGGACGGCATTCGAGGCCCCCCTCGAGCCGGCCATCGGAGAACCAAATGCCGCTCTTTCTGCTGTTGAGGCTGCACCGTGTGCAGTTGCCTGTCCGCGTCACCGATCCGGAGGAAGTCCGGCAGGTCTCGCTGCTCGTGGCCACAGGCCTGATCGAGGCCGAGTTCGCAGCCATCAGATCGCGCGCGCGGCAAGCCGTATGGCAGGTGGCCACCGTGACCCGCATCACGGAAGAGGGCTTCGCGGAGATCGCCAGGGCGGGCAAGATGCCCGAACCGGCGCAGGCCTTCATTCGATTTCCCCGGGGATTGCGATTGCTGTGACCTGCGGTCGGCACCCGGCATCATCGATCGACCGCCGCCCACAACCGCAAGGCCGCAGCCACGATCGCCTCGGGCGCATCTTCCTGCACCAGATGCTTGGCATCGGGCACCGGCGTGAAGGACGCAGTGCCCATGCGCCGGGCCAACTCGCGCCCGTCGGCCATCGGAATCCACTCGTCTTCCTCTCCCCACAGAATGGCGACGGGGCAGCGCATCTCGCCATAGCGCCACTCGACTTCCTCGGTGTACTTGTCGTCCATCTGCGCGACCTGCCGCCAGAATGCCTTCTGCCCCTCATCGCCGAGCCAGGGCGCGAGGTAGCGCTGCATCTCGTCCTCGCGCAGCGCGCTCCCGACGGCCGTGCCGATGTAGGCCCGCAGCATGGCCTCGTGGATGTGGGCCGGCAGGCTCGCGAACACCTCTTCGTGCTTCCGGGCCGCCTGCACCAGCGGCGAACCTTGCGGGCTGATCGCCACCGGATCGATCAGGACCAGCGAGCGATAGTCCAGGCCGTTCAGCAGGTGGCCGCGCAGCGCGTTCGATCCGCCGAAGTCGTGCGCCACCACGTCGGAACTGCCGAGCCCCCAGTGCCGATACAAGGCGGCGAAGAGTTCGCTCTGCACGCCGCGAGAGACGTCTGCATCCGGCTTGTCGGAGAGGCCGTAGCCCAGCATGTCGAAGTAGAAGACGCGCCGCTCGCGGGCAAGGCATGGCGCAATCCGCCGCCACTCGGCCGAGGAAAACGGCGTGCCGTGAAGAAGCACGGCCGGCGGTCCCTCCCCGATGGATCCCCACGCAACGGCGTGTCCCTGGAAATCGAAGCGTTCAGGCAGATTCAGTTCATTGCTGGACATCAGGTGCTCTTTCTTCCTCGGCAGATCTCGACCGGTCGAATCATCTGGCGAACGAGATTGTCATGAGATGAATCGCAGCGGAAGGCAACGGCTGGATGGCCCTGGCAAAGAGAGGGGTTCGGGCGCCGATCTACGTCATCACTCAAATGAGTGATATCCAGTCGGGGCCGTTTCCACGACATTCCCAGGTGCGGGTTGCCTCGGGCGGCGCGGGCGCGCGGATCGAGGCAATCTTTCCTTCAGGAGGAAAGCCCATGCAGCCTGACGCCGTATTGCGCAGCGCGCTCGAGGCGGTTCACCACCTCTCGGACCCCGATCCTCCGTGGTCCGCCATTCTTTCGACGGCCAGCCGGCTGGTGGGAAGCGATGCGGCCGTGCTGATCGTCTTCGAGGGCACCGGCGTGGTCGACGTCCAGCAGTCGGGTGCCGATGCGGCCGCGGTGCGCGACTACGCGGAGCACTTCCATACGGAAGACGTCATGACCCAGTCGAACGTGGCGAAGCCCGAGGGCTCATGGCTGGATACGCAGGCCCTGCTTCCGAAGCCGCTGCGCGAGCGCAATGCCTACTACGTCGACTTCATGTGCAAGCACCGCATGAGGCAGCTCTACTCCTTCATCATCGAGAACGGTCCGGACCGGAGAACGAGCTTTGGATTCCAGCGCGCGTCGGCATGGGACGGGCTGTCTTCCTTCCTCGCGAGCGATCGGATCCGCGCCTACAGCCAGGCGGTGCAGCTGGCGGCGGAACGGCGCCGGGCGCAGGCGGCTTCGTGGCTCGCAGCCACCGACAGCGCCTTCGACGCATTGGGCGAGGCCAGCTGCCTGGTCCACGGCACGGGCCATGTGGTGCACGCTTCTCCGGCCGCGAAAGCCATCTTCGACACGCGGGGAACCGTCGTCGTTCAGGGTGCGCGGCTCTCGCATCCGAATGCCGGGGAGCGCGAACGATTGCTGGCGGCGGTGCTGCGCGCCGCAGGGGCTGGCCGGGTCGAGCGGCTCGCTTTCAGGGACAGCCGCTGCGGCGGCCCGCTGCACGTCGAGCTGACGTGTGCCAACCCCGCGCTGCGCTTCGGCAGGGAACCGATGGTCTTCATCCGGCTGCGGCGCGCGGCCGCGGGCCCGCTGGCAAGCCCCGACCTGCTGTCGCAGGCGCTCGACATCACGCTGGCCGAGGCGCGCGTGCTGCATGCGTTGGCCACCGGCGTTTCGTTGAACGACTTTGCGCTGCGCCGCGGCGTGTCCATCCACACCGTGCGCAAACAGGTGGCAATGATGATGGTGAAGATGGACTGCACGAGGCAGGTGGACCTGGTGCGGGCCGCCCTGCGCGTGGGACCATGACCGGCAGGCCGCCGTTGCGCTAGGAGCTTGCCCGGGTCAAGGTCGCGACCGCCGTGAACCCCCTGGACTGCGACTGCGCCTCGAGGGTGCCGTCGGGCTGCAGCTGGTAGGTGAACGTGATCGGCGAGCGCTGGTCGAAAGTGAAGCTCAGCTTGCCGTCCGCGATGCGCGCGGTGGTCCGCCGATGGAAGGACCGAAAGCGGCTATGGTCGCCCTGCGCGTAGACGACCGTTGCGCCGTCGGCCGTCACGCTTTCCACCACGAGCACCGTTTCCTGCTGCTGCCCGCCCGCCAGGCCCCGCCACTTGCCGGACCATTTGCCGGAGAACGCGCGCTGCTGTGGCGCCAGTGCGGCGTCGGGAGGCGTGATGGCGACGTCGGGCGGCAGTGGCACCGATGAAGACGACGTGGAGGAAGTGGCGGCGCATCCCGACAGGAGCGCAAGCACCAGCGCGAACGTGAAAAGGTGTTGCACGGCCGATCCTTTCTTTTGCCAGAGAAATTCTCGGCGTCCGCGGATGCGGCCGCATCACCAGTTCGCGTGATGCCTGCCGATGCACCGGACGGCAGGGATCGGCGCGCGCGGCGGCTTCGGCTCAGTTCTTCTGCGCGAGCTGCTCCAGAATCGCCGGATTCTCCAGCGTCGAGATGTCCTGCGTGATGGCCTCGCCCTTGGCAATGCTGCGCAACAGGCGCCGCATGATCTTGCCGCTGCGCGTCTTGGGCAGGTTCTCGCCGAAGCGGATGTCCTTGGGCTTGGCGATCGGGCCGATCTCCTTGGCCACCCAGGCGCGCAGTTCGTTGGCGATCTGCTTGGCCTCCTCGCCGCTCGGGCGCCCGCGCTTGAGCACCACGAAGGCACACACCGCCTCGCCCGTCACGTCGTCGGGCCGCCCCACCACCGCGGCCTCGGCCACCAGGTCGGTCTTGGACACCAGCGCCGATTCGATCTCCATCGTGCCCAGGCGGTGGCCCGAGACGTTCAGCACGTCGTCGATGCGCCCCGTGATGCGGAAGTAGCCGCGGTCGGCACTGCGCACCGCGCCGTCGCCGGCCAGGTAGATGGTGCCGCCCATCTCCTCGGGGAAGTAGCTCTTCTTGAAGCGCTCGGGGTCGTTCCAGATGGTGCGGATCATCGAGGGCCAGGGCCGCTTGATGACCAGCATGCCGCCCGCGCCGTTGGGCAGGTCCTTGCCGGTCTCGTCCACGATGGCGGCCATGATGCCCGGCAGCGGCAGCGTGCACGAGCCCGGCACCAGCGGCGTGGCGCCCGGCAAGGGCGTGATGACGTGGCCGCCGGTCTCGGTCTGCCAGAAGGTGTCGACGATCGGACATTTCTCATGGCCGATGTTCCGGTGGTACCACATCCAGGCTTCGGGGTTGATGGGCTCGCCGACCGAGCCGAGGATGCGCAGGCTGTCCAGGTTCCAGTTCCTGGGGTGCACCTTCTCGTCCGATTCGGCGGCCTTGATGAGCGAGCGGATGGCGGTGGGGGCGGTGTAGAAGACGCTGACCTGGTGCCGCTCGATCATCTGCCAGAAGCGCCCGGCGTGCGGGAAGGTGGGGATGCCCTCGAACACGACCTGGGTGGCGCCGGCGGCCAGGGGGCCGTAGGCGACGTAGGTGTGGCCGGTGATCCAGCCGATGTCGGCGGTGCACCAGAAGACGTCCTCGGGCCGGATGTCGAAGGTCCAGTCCATGGTGAGCCGGGCCCACAGCAGGTAGCCGCCGGTGGCGTGCTGCACGCCCTTGGGCTTGCCGGTGGAGCCGGAGGTGTAGAGGATGAAGAGGGGGTGCTCGGCATTGACGGGCACGGGGGGGCAGTCGGTGCTCTGGCCGGCCAGCGCCTCGGCGAAGGTCTTGTCGCGGCCTTCGACACGCGCCCAGGCGCTGGGGGTGCGTTCGTAGACGAAGACGGTGCGGATGGATTCGCAGCCGCCCAGGGCGATGCCGTCGTCGACGATGGCCTTGAGGGGCAGCTCCTTGCCGCCGCGCAGCTGGTAGTTGGCGGTGATGACGGCCACGGCGCCGGCGTCGATGATGCGCTCCTGCAGGGCCTTGGCGGAGAAGCCGCCGAACACGACGCTGTGGGTGGCGCCGATGCGCGCGCAGGCCTGCATGGCGACCACGCCCTCGATGGTCATGGGCATGTAGATGATGACGCGGTCGCCCTTGCCGATGCCGGCGGCCTTCAGGGCGTTGGCGAACTGGCTCACGCGGGCGAGCAGTTCCTTGTAGCTGACGCGGGTGACGGCGCCGTCGTCGGCCTCGAAGACGATGGCGGTCTTGTGCTCGACGGGGGTGCCGATGTGGCGGTCCAGGCAGTTGGCGCTGGCGTTGAGTTCGCCGTCGCCGAACCACTCGTAGAACGGCGCCTTGGATTCGTCCAGGGTGCGGCTGAAGGGCTGGGTCCAGCTCAGGTTCTCGCGCGCCAGGCGGCTCCAGAAGCCTTCGAAGTCCTGTTCGGCTTCCTGGCACAGGGCCTCGTAGGCGGCCATGCCGGCAATGCGCGCGCCAGCGCTGGCGCGGGCGTCGGGCGGGAACACGCGGTTCTCGACCAGGACGGATTCGATGGGGTTGGGCAGGCTCATGGATGTTCGGACGCGTCGTCCGTCGTTGGGTGTGGTGGTTGGGGGTATCCGCTGCTGGAATGCGCAAGGTCGAGTGCCATGGCTCGCCGGTTCACGGCGCCTGCCAGGCGACGTTTCCTCCTTCGAACATCGTGCGCAGCCGCCCGCCCTGGACCAGCGCGTTGACGCCGGCCTGCAGCGCCTGCGCCAGGTCGGTCGCGTCCTTCTTGACCGCCATGCCCACCGCCCAGCCGTTGCGCTGGATGCGCGGCGAGGGCAGCGGCGCAATCGCAAAGCGCGCGTCGCCGCGCAGCACCGATTCGATCTCGGACGCGAGCCCCGCGGCCGCGGCCACTTCGCCGCGCTGCAGGGCGCGCGCGGCCTCGGCGCCGTCCTTGGGCTGGGTGTCGAGCTGGTCGCGGTAGGCGCCGTTGTCGGCGCCGATCATGAGCCAGCCCGCGAGCGTCTTGCCGGACACGGCCACCTTCGCATCGCCGAGCGCCGAGAGCGTATCCAGCTGCGGCAGGCGGTCGAGCCGCCGCGCGAGCACCACGCGCTCGCGGTAGTACGGCGCGAAGATGAGCGCCTGCGGCGTCTCGTCCATCAGCGGGCGGTCCACCGGCACGTGCAGAAGCACGTCGGCCGGGCCGAAGCCCAGGTAGTGGCCGCGCCACACCATGTTGCGCAGGTCGTCGCCCATGTTCTCGTCGGCCAGGAAGGGCAGCAGCGAGAGCTTCACATCGAGCGCGCCGGCCAGCGCGCGCGCCAGCTCGATGTCGATGCCTTCGCCGGCCACGTGGAACGGCGGCATGTCCTGGTAGATCGCCACGCTCAGCGTGCCGCGTGCGCGGATCCGTTCGAGCGCGCCCGCACGCGCCGTGCCCGCGAGTGCGGCCACGCCGGCGGCCGCGGCCCACTGCAGGCATGCGCGGCGCGAGAGCCGCGAAAAAGAAGAAGGAGGTGTGTGCATGGCCGCGGGCTCACATCGGCTTGTCGCGCCGCGTCTCCAGGTAGGACTTGATCGACCAGATCGCCTCCTGGTTCATCGTTCCCTCGAACGGCGGCATGTAGACGGCGCCGTTGCGCGTGCGGCCGCGCCGCACGGTGGTGAGGAAGTAGTCGTCGATCTCCTTCACGCAGGCCGCCTTGCGCACGGCGTCCTTGAGCGAGGCGCAGTCGTTGTCGATCTTGCGCAGGTCGGGCGCGATGCCGCCGGAGATGGCGTCGATGCCGTGGCAGCGCGCGCAGTTCTGGTTGTAGGCGGAGGTGCCGACCGTGACGGCCCCGCTGTTGCCGCGGAACGGGTTCTCGGCGCGCCACTGCTCGCCCAGCTTTGGCAGCGAGGAGGTGTCGACGGCCTGCGGCGTGACGTCGCCGTGGGCCCGGGCAGCGCCGGAAAGGGCCATGCCCAGCATCGCCGCGGCCAGCACGGCGCGGGCCAGGGGCCGCAGGGTTCGTGGATCGGGATTCATCATGTCGGGTCTCCGTTGTGGTGATGGGGAACCCGCACAAATTCGCAATCGCTGTGCCAAGGGGCCATTGCTTCAAGCGGGAACACAACTTGCCTTCCCTGTAGCGTCCCGGTCGCGGGACAGCGCCCACAAGGGCCGGTTGCTGTGGCATCCTTGCTGTGGCAGCGTCGGCACGGAACACCTGGCCCACGAGAGGTGTTCCAGAATGAAGCGACCAGTGAACAGCATTCGAAACTGGCCAGAGACAAGCCGCCCGCAAAAAAAGCGGGCCAGGAGACAGCAGATGGTTGATGCCTTTCATGCCCCAGCCAGCCCTCCCCATGGCTGGACCGCGCCGTCGGCGCTGGCCGTCGCGCCCCCCCGGGCCGGCCGCAGCGAGCTGATCCAGCAGTGGCACGAGCGCTGCGCCGCGCTGGGCCTGTCGCGCGTGGAGCGGCCGGACTTCGATCCGCTGCAGCACAGCGACCTCGCGGTGGCGCGCGAGCGCAACCAGCGGCTGTTCACGCATGCGGCGCCGGTGATGGAGATGCTGCTCGAGCAGATCGTCGACACCGACAGCATGATCGTGCTGGCCGACACCACCGGCACCATCCTGCACTCCGTGGGCGACGACAGGTTCCTGCAGCGCGCCAACAAGGTGGCGCTCACGCCGGGCGTGAGCTGGGCCGAGCATTCCAAGGGCACCAACGCCATCGGCACCACGCTGGTCGAGGAAACGCCGACCGTCGTGCATGGCGGCGAGCACTTCATCCACGCCAACAACTTCCTCACCTGCTCGGCCGCGCCGATCTTCGACCCGCGCGGCGAGATGCTGGGCGTGCTCGACGTCACCGGGGACCAGCGCTCCTACCATCAGCACACGATGGGCCTGGTGCGCATGTCGGCGCGCATGATCGAAAACCAGTGGTTGTCGGACGACTACGGCAACCGCCTGCGGCTGCACTTCCATGGCCGCGCGGAGTTCATCGGCACGCTGCTCGAGGGGATCATCGTGGTGGGCGTGGACGGCAAGATCCTGGGCGCCAACCGCAGCGCGCTGGACCAGCTCGACATGAGCATTGCCGCGCTGCGCATGCAGAGCCTGCCGAGCCTGTTCGGCATCACGGCCTCGGCCGTGTTCGACCATTTCCGCACGCCGCTGCCCACGCCGATGATGCTGCATGCGGCCAACGGGCAGCAGTTCCACGTCAGCGCGCGCTTCAACGGGCCGCAGCGCGCGGTGGTGCTGGACATGCCCGTGACCTCGGTGGAAGCGCGCATGCCCACTCCCGCCCGCGACGCGGCCGCCGCCGCGGCCGCGCGGCCGCCCTGCCCTTTGGCGCAGGCCCCCTTCTCCGGCCTGCGCTACCTGGACACCGGCGACGCGCAGATCGCCGCCACGCTGCAGAAGGTGCGGCGCGTCATCAACCGCGACATCCCGCTGCTCATCCTCGGCGAGACCGGCACCGGCAAGGAGCTGCTCGCGCGCGCCGTGCACCAGGACTCGAACCGCGCCCGGCAGCCCTTCGTGGCGGTCAATTGCGCCTCCATCCCCGAATCGCTGATCGAGGCCGAGCTGTTCGGCTACGAGGACGGCGCCTTCACCGGCGCGCGCCGCAAGGGCGCGGTCGGGCGCATCGTGCAGGCCAACGGCGGCACGCTGTTCCTGGACGAGATCGGCGACATGCCGCTGCCCTTGCAGGCGCGGCTGCTGCGGGTGCTGCAGGAACGCAACGTCACACCGCTGGGCAGCCTCAAGTCGATCCCGGTGGACATTGCCGTCATCGGCGCCACGCACCGCAACCTGCGCGAGATGATCGATGCGGGCACCTTCCGCGAAGACCTCTACTACCGCCTCAACGGCCTGGTGGTGCGGCTGCCGGCGCTGCGCGAGCGCAGCGACCTGGACGTGGTGGCGCGGCGCATCCTGCTGGCCGAATGCCCGCAGGACACGCCCGCGATCGACGCCTCGGTGCTCGCGCTCTTCAAGGCCTATGCCTGGCCCGGTAACCTGCGCCAGCTGGCCAACGTGCTGCGCACCGCCGCTGTGATGGGCGCGGGCGAAAGCCACATCTGCGAGCACCACTTGTCGGACGACTTCCTGGAGGATGTGCGGCGCGTGCGGCCCCAGGCGGCGGCCATTGCGCCGGCATTCGCACCCGCACCCGCGCCCTCTCCCGCGCCGGACTTCGCTGCAACGCAGGCGGCCTACGCCGCCGCCGCGCCCGAGCCCCTGCCCCCACCCTCGCAAGACGCCGAGCCATCGTCCGCCGCCGCCCCGAGCGCGCCACGCACGCTCGGGGAAGCCGAGATCGAGATGATCCGCAGCGCCCTTGCGGCGGCCGACGGCAACATCTCGGTCGCCTCCAAGCGCCTGGGCATCAGCCGCAACACCATCTACCGCAAGCTGCGCTGGAACAAGGCCGGCTGACACAGGCCCTGTGGCGGCCAGGGGAAACCCTGTGCCAGGGCTGCACGGTGCTGTACCAGCCTGGAGCAGTTCGCGCAGGCATGCGACTTGCGCCATGCCACTCGTGCAGCCCACACGAGGAGACTTCATGCAACGGCCGGCCACCGCGTTCGAGGATTCATGAAAGTCCTGGTCCTCGGCTCCGGCGCGGGCGGCGGTTTTCCGCAATGGAACTGCAACTGCCGGCTGTGCGCGGGCCAGCGCCAGGGCGTGCTCGACGCCTGCGCGCGCACGCAAAGCTCCGTCGCCGTTTCCGCCGACGGCGAATCGTGGGTGCTGCTCAATGCCTCGCCCGACATCGGCCAGCAGATCCGCAGCCACCCCCAGCTGCATCCGCGCCACGGCCTGCGCGACACGCCGATCAAGGCGGTGGTGCTGATGGATGCGCAGATCGACCATGTCGCCGGGCTGCTCGGGCTGCGCGAGGGGCCCCGCATCGACCTCTATGCCACGCCCTGCGTGTTCGAGGACCTGACCACCTCCTTTCCCGTGCTCGGCGTGCTGGAGCACTACTGCGGCACGCGCTGGCACATGCTGGCGGTGGCCGGCACGCAGACGCGCATCGACTTCGGCGTGGCCGGCTTTCCTTCGCTGCGCTTCACCGCGGTGGCCATTCCCGGCAAGGCGCCGCCCTATTCGCCGCACCGCCGCGAGCAGACCGTGGGCGACAACATCGCGCTGCTGATCGAGGACCTGCAGGGCGGCCAGCGCCTCTTCTACGCGCCGGGCCTGGCCGAGGTCGGCCCCGAGGAGCTGCGCTGGATGCACGATGCCGACTGCCTGCTGCTGGACGGCACCTTCTGGACCGAGGACGAGATGCGCCATGCCGGCCTGGGCACCCGCAGCGCCAGCGACATGGGCCACCTGCCGCAGACCGGCAGCGGCCCGCGCGCCGGCATGGTGGACGCGCTGCTGGCCACGCCGGCGCGGCGCAAGGTGCTGACCCACATCAACAACAGCAACCCGATCCTCGACGCCGCGAGCGCGCAGCGCCAGCTGCTCGAAGGCCATGGCATCGAGGTGGCCTACGACGGGATGGAGATCACGCTGTGACCGGTCGGCGATTGCTGGCGGCACTGCTGCTGACGGGCCTGGCGCTGGCGGCGCAGGCGGGCGTGATGACGCGCGCCGCGCTGCAGCGGCATTTCCCGCCGCCGTGGACCGTGGGCGAGAAGGACGCGCAGCTGCCGGTCTGGCCGATCTTCAAGCAAGACATGACCAGCCCGGTGCTCGCGGGCTACGTCTTCGAGTCGGTCGACCTGGCGCCGATCCCCGGCTTCTCGGGCACGCCGATCAACCTGCTGGTGGCGCTGGATGCGAAGGGCGCGTTCCTCGACGTGCGCGTGCTCTCGCACCACGAGCCGGTGTTCCTCGAGGGGCTGGGCGAAGGGCCGCTCTTGCGCTTCGCCGAGCAGTACAAGGGGCTGTCGCTGCGGCAGAACATCAAGATCGGCTCCAACGCCAACCGCGGCGAGCAGCACGGCAGCGCCAACGTCTACATCGACGGGGTCGCCAAGGCCACCGCGTCGGTACGCATCCTCCACCAGAGCCTGCTCGCTTCGGCACTGCAAGTGGCGCGCGCCCGGCTCGGCTTTGGCGCCGGCAGCGACCCGGCCCTGCTGGCGCGCGTGCGGCGCGACGGCTTCCGGCCGATGGACTGGGACGCGCTGCTGCAGGCCGGGCTGGTGCAGCGCGTGCGGCTTTCGGGCGGCCAGGTGGAACAGGCCTTTGCGGGCACGGGCGTCGAGGAGGCGGAGGGCACCGGCGCGGCTTCCGGCGAAACCTTCAGCGAGCTGTACCTGGCCTACCTGAACGTTCCGGCGGTGGGCCGCAACCTGCTGTCCGAAGCGGGCTGGGAGCACCTGCTCGGCCGCATCGACGAAGGCGACCATGCGCTGCTGGCGATCGCCACCGGCCGCTACAGCTTCGTGGGCGAGAGCTTCGTGCGCGGCGCCGTGCCGGACCGCCTGACGCTCCGGCAGGGCGAGCTGCCGCTGGAGCTGCGCGACCTCGACCTGGACGATCCGCTGCGGCTGCCGGCCGCGCTGCGCCATGCCGATGCCAAGGTCTTCCGCGTCATCGGGCCGGCGGGCCTGGACCCGGCCCGGCCGCTGGACTTTGCGCTGCGCGTGACGCGCGAGAAGGGCATGCTCTACGGCGAGCGGGTGAGC
This sequence comes from Variovorax paradoxus NBRC 15149, assembly GCF_001591365.1. Classification (GTDB taxonomy): domain Bacteria; phylum Pseudomonadota; class Gammaproteobacteria; order Burkholderiales; family Burkholderiaceae_C; genus Variovorax; species Variovorax paradoxus. The sequence goes on along the minus strand of NZ_BCUT01000002.1, from coordinate 1,014,787 downwards.
CGCGACTTCGCCCTGCCCTACCGGCTGCCGGCCGACCAGGTGATCGCGCCGCAGGACGACACCAAGGGCTGGCAGGCCGTGTGGCATGCGCGCGCCTGGGAGCTGGCGGTGCTCGCGGGCGCGCTGGCGCTGCTGGCGCTGGTGCTGGCGCGGCCGCGCTGGATCGTTGCCACGCCCGCGCGGCTGGCGCGTTTTCGCACCGGCTACCTGGTCTTCACGCTGGTCTTCATCGGCTGGTTCGCGCAGGGCCAGCTCTCGATCGTCCACCTCACCGCCGCGATCCAGGCGCTGGCGGCCGGGCGCTCGCTGGGCTTCCTGCTGTATGACCCGATGAGCGTGGCGCTGTGGGCCTTCGTCGCGCTCACGCTGGTGGTGTGGGGACGCGGCACCTTCTGCGGCTGGCTCTGCCCCTTCGGCGCGCTGCAGGAACTCGCGGCGCAGATCGCGCGGCGCGCGGGCCTGGGCAAGAAGCGCCTGCGGCTGCACCGCGATGTCGATGCGCGGCTCAAGCGGCTCAAGTACGTGGTGCTGGCGGCCATCCTCGTGCTGGCGGCCGTCTCGCCCGCGTGGACCGACCGGGCGGTGGAAGTCGAGCCCTTCAAGACCGCGATCACGCTGAACTTCGTGCGGGCCTGGCCCTTCGTGGCCTGGGCGGGCGGCCTGGTGCTGCTGAACCTGGTGCTCTACAAGGGCTTCTGCCGCTACCTGTGCCCACTGGGCGCGGGGCTCAAGCTGCTCGGGCATGCACGGCTGCTGAAGTGGATTCCGCGCCGCGCCGAATGCGGCACGCCCTGCCAGACCTGCCGGCACCGCTGCGAGTACCAAGCCATCAAGCCCGACGGCGCGATCGTCTACGGCGAGTGCTTCCAGTGCCTGGACTGCGTGGCCATCCACGACAGCACCGAGCGCTGCGCGCCGCTGATCGCGCGCGGGCGCCAGCGGGTGATTGCGGTGCAGCCGGCGGCGGCCGTCCGGGGTGCGGCATGAAGCGGCGCCAGCTGCTGCGCCTGTCGCTCGGCCTGGGCGCGCTGGCCGGTGGCGCGGCCCTGGCGCCGGCCGTCACCGCGCTGCACTGGGGCCGGCGCGACCTGCTGGGCTTCGGCACCACGCTGAGCCTGCAGGCCGGGCACGAGCACGAGGCGGTGGTGGAACGTGCGCTGGACGAGGGCGTGGCGCTGCTGCGCCGCATCGAGGCGCAGATGAGCCTGTTCGATCCCGCCAGCGCGCTCTCGCGGCTGAACCGCGAGGGCCGGCTGGCCTCGCCGCCCGAAGAGCTGCTGGCGGTGCTGCGCATCGCGCACGAGGTGTCGCGCGAGAGCCGCGGCGCCTTCGACGTGACGGTGCAGCCGCTGTGGGAGGCCTTCGCGGCCGCCCAGCGCGAAGGCCGCCTGCCGGACGCGCGGGAAGTGGCAGCGGCGCGCGCGCGGGTCGACTGGCGCGCGCTCGATGCGCGGCGCCGGCTGGTGCGCTTCGACGCGCCGGGCATGGCCGTGACGCTCAACGGCATCGCGCAGGGCTATGCGGCGGACCGTGTGCGGTAGGCGCTGGCGGCGTGCGGCATCCGGCACGCGCTGGTCGATGCCGGCGAGTTCGCGCCGCTCGGGCTGCGGGGCGGCACGCAGGCCTGGTCGCTCGGCATCGCCGACCCTCAGGCCGAATCCGCGCTGATCGCGCGGCTGCTGGCCGACGGGCGCTGCGTGGCCACCTCGGCCGACAGCCAGACCTTCTTCAGCGCCGACCGCCGGCACCACCACATCGTCGATCCGCACACCGGCTATTCGCCGCCGGCCCTGTCGGCCGTGACGGTGGCGGCGCCCAGCGGCGCACTGGCCGATGCGCTCACCAAGGTGTTCTTCGTTGCCGGGCCCGCGCAGGCGCGGCAGGTCGCGCGACAGTGGCAGGTCGATGCGCTGTGGGTCGACAAGGCCGGGCGCTGGGAGGCCACGCCCGGCCTGCAAATCGAGCCGGCCGCCCGGCGGCCGATGCGGTAGCGCCCGAGCCGCTCAGGCGGGCTTGGGCGCCCAGGCCTGGCACCAGCCCTTGGCCGCGATCTGCTTGCGGCCGAACATCGCGCAGCCCGCCCAGGCATCGGCGGGCGTGCCCTGCCACATCGCGCAGTTCACGCACTCCTGCGTGGCGGCATGGCGCGGGTACTTCTTCTTGTCGACGCTCTTCGTGTCGTGCCTGTAGCCCAACTGCACGGCCGTCTCGTCGCTTTCCTCGGCGCGCGGCGGCGCGGCCAGCACGCGCACCGGCAGCACTGCCAGCAGGCAGGCGCCGCCGGCCGCGCGGCCGACGAACTCCCGGCGGGAGGCCCCGCGGCCCCCTTCGCTGTTGCGATCCGTCATGCCGCCTCCTTCAGTTGGACGCCACGCGGGCCTCGCCCGCGCGGGCGGTGCGCGCGCCGCCGGCGGAAGGGATCTTGAAGACCCAGACCATGCCGCCCTGCTCCAGCAGGTTGACCTTCTTGGCGACCTCGCCGCCCCACAGCGGCACCGCGCCGCCCCAGCCCGAAACCACGGCCACGTACTGCTCGCCGCCCTGCTGCCAGGTGACCGGCGGCGCGACCACGCCCGAGCCGGTCTGGAACTCCCACAGCACCTTGCCGGTCTTGGCGTCGGCCGCCTTCAGGTAGCCCTCGGGCGTGCCCCAGAACACCAGGTTGCCCCCGGTGGTGAGCACGCCGCCCCACAGCGGCGCACCGTTCTTGATCTCCCATGCGATCTTGCCGCTCTTGGGATCGATCGCGCGCAGCGCGCCGATGTAGTCCTCGTTGAGCGGCCTGATGGTGAAGCCGGAGCCGAGGTAGGCCGCGCCCTTCTTGTAGGCCACCGGTTCGTTCCAGATGTCCATGCCCCATTCGTTGGCGGGCACGTAGAACATCTTGGTGTCGGGGCTGTAGGCCATCGGCATCTGGTTCTTGCCGCCCAGGAAGCCAGGCGCCGCGAAGACCGAGCTGCCCTTCTTGCCGTCGCCGCCTGCAACGGGATCGCCCGGGCGGTTCTCGGCCACGTAGTTCGGGCGGCCGGTCTTCAGGTCGATGCCGTTGGCCCAGGTCGTCTTCCTCACGAAGGGGAAGGCGTTGAGCAACTGGCCGGTGGTGGCGTCGTTCACGTAGAAGTAGCCGTTGCGGTCGGCCTTGCCGCCCACGCGCCGGCCGTCCATGTCGAAGGTGACGAACTCATTCACGCCGTCGAAGTCCCAGCTGTCGCTGGGCGTGTTCTGGTAGTGCCACTTGATCTGGCCGGTCTTCACGTCGATGGCCACGGTCGAGCACGAGAACAGGTTGTCGCCCTTGCGCAGGTGGCTGTTCCACGGCGCCGGGTTGCCGGTGCCGAAGTAGGCCAGCCCGGTCTTGGGATCGAAGGTGCCGCCCAGCCAGGTGGCGGCGCCGCCGGTCTTCCAGAGGTCGCCCGGCCAGCTCTTGTTGACGGTGCCCGAGACGCCCGCCTCCTTCTTGTTGCCGTCGTTGTCGTAGGTGTAGCCCATGTGGCCTTCCACCGTGGGGCGCGACCACACCATGCTGCCCGTCCTGGCGTCGCGTGCCTCGACGCGGCCGACGATGCCGAACTCGCCGCCCGACACGCCCGTGAGGATCAGGCCGTTGGCGATGATCGGCGCCGCGGTGGCCGAGTAGCCGGCCGCGTAGTCGTCGATCTTCTCCTTCCAGACCACGTCGCCGGTGTTCTGGTCGAGCGCCACCAGCTGCGCGTCGAGCGTGGCGAAGATCACCAGGTTGTCGTACAGCGCCGCGCCGCGGTTGACCACGTCGCAGCAGGGCATGATGCCCTCGGGCAGGCGGTGCTCGTACTTCCACAGCTTCTTGCCGGTGGTGGCGTCGAGCGCGTAGATGCGCGAGTACGAGGCGGTCACGAACATCTTGCCCTTGTGGATCACGGGCTGCGCCTCCTGGCCGCGCTGCTTCTCCCCGCCGAAGGAGAAGGCCCATGCCGGCGCGAGCCGGGACACGGTGCCGGTGTTGACCTGCTTCAGCGGCGAGTAGCGCTGGCCCTGGGTATTGACCCCCCAGGTCAGGACGTTGCCGTTCGCCGTGGCTTCGGACTGGATCATCTTGTCCGTGACTTGCGCGCCGGCGCCGCCGGCCGCGGCCAGGCCGATGGCCATGAGCGCGTTCAAGAGCTTCAATTGCATGGATGTCTCCTCGTGGGTGTGGATAGCGGCTCGGGCGTGCCATGCGGGCATGCCTTCACGGGAGTCAAGGGCAATCTCCATGCCACGCGCGATGCGGGCTTCCAGGGGCTCTTGCGCGCATCGCCCGGGCCGCCGGGCGCGGGTTTTCCCGCTGCATTGCTACAAGGTCGAACAGCGCGCGGGGCGCAACCGTTGCATCACGGCGCAGTGAATCGCCGGAAGGCGCCGGCCGCGCAATGGCCGCCGATTGAGCGCCAAGGCCGCCCGGCTACCTACCAGACATAGGGAATGAGGCGATGACGCACACGGCTTGCGTATTCGTTGTAGCCGGGAAGATCACGGCGCAAGATCTTTTCCTCATCAAGAAGTCGCCAGATCAGCACCGGCAGGACGAGCGGGAGGAGGCAGATCGTGAGCCACGAGCCAAGTGCGAGCGGCATGCCGATGAAAAGCCAGAGCGCGCCAGCGTACATAGGATGACGCACATGGGCGTAGGGGCCGCTGTCGATCACCTTCTGGTCGCCCGCGACGCTGATGTTGGCTGCTGCATAACTATTGACCTTCAGCACCCAGAAAATAAAGAGGAAGGACGCCACGATCACGATGTTCCCTGCAAGGGACATGTAGGCGGGAACCGGCGAGACGCCAAATCGATGATCGAGTGCGGGCAGGATGATGAAGATGAAAAACGCGAGGATGATGAGCGACACAATGATCTTCTGCGGCCACTCTTTCTCATGCTGCGGTCCGGCATTCATGCGGCGCTCGAGCAGCGGCCTGTCATGAAGGGCAAGATGGACAGTGAAGCCGATGGTCGAGAGAGAAAAGACGGCGACAAAGAGCCAGCCTTGCCAGTATTGCCACGTGCCCGCGGGCAAGAAGATGAAGGCAACGAGAACGGCCATTCCCGCAACCCCTTGCGCGATGACTTTCTTGTAGAGCGGATCCATAGACAGTGAATGGTATGTCCGGCGTTCCATTGCGCAACAGGCGGCTCAAGTACGATGGCACGCTGATGCATCTACGAGATCGGAAAGATGTGGTCAGAAGCCTCTCACTGTCAGCTTGGGGTCGACCGTCCGGACTTGGTCAAGTTCTTCGCTGTGCCCCCGGGATTGCAAGTTGTCGTGGACGGCGCCCGAACCGGCGTGCTTGGGGCAAGTGGCGAGTTGCAACAGGTCAAGGGGTCGTACCTAGGCGAACTGAACAAACTCCGGCAACAGCGCGCGTCAACAGATCAAGCTTCCGGAGGCTGAGACCTGCTATCGCCAATTAGAGGATATTCGATGAGCCATGCGAAACGATGCATATAACGCGAAAAACACGATTCCTCATTCCGCTCAAAGCGGCTGGACGCTAGGCTATATCGGCATCCCTTGGCCTGGCCCTTGGCCCAAGCTGAACGGCGACTTTTTGCCACAGATCCCACGGGTTGGCAGGTTGGGATTGCTTGGGAAAGCGATGGGCCGGCGCTCATACCGATTGAAGGGCCGTGCGAAGGACGCTGGGGCGTCTTTCAAATTCGCTTCCCGCTGCCTGTGATGTCGGAGGACGACTTAATAACGAACTTCCATCTTGTCCTGCCGCTGTTGAAAAGGGAGCGGGCTCGCTTACCCTAGGATGAATCCGTGGCATCCGCTTCGGGACCAATGGAGCAGCTGCGGCAGGTCTTGGCCACAACCGGAAATTGATGACGTGACCTCAGAGCCCTCCTCGTCAACTCACGTTGTGCATATCAGCGCCGCGGCGCGTCGTCCTGCGTACTGGAAAATCGCGGCGCATCTGTGGGGACCCGGCTGCAATATCGACTCCGACGGAAACAGCCGAACTCCAGACGACGAGGAGTGGACCGAACTGACGCTGTCTCTTCGCGGTGAGCCCGGGCAATCCGTTACTGTTGACCCAATCGCTGGCCAGCCCGCAACCTTGGCGATACGGTCTTCTGACCCTGCATTAGCCGAAAAAGTTGTGGCGTTCCTCGATGGCAGTCGCCGGGAGCCAGCGGCTACAGTCGGCCAGAACCAGACAGTCGTCCCGAACTGAATTCATGACTGCGCGAAGAAGAGACTTTAGCGTTCGAGCTTTTGCAGCTCTATGCATGCTTTGGCTGTTGCTGTTTTCAGCAGTCAAAGCCCAAGCAGATGAAGCTTGTCCTTCCCCGACGGTTCTTCTAGGCACTGAAGACGTCCAAAAGCTGGCTCGTCTCCTCGGTGAAAGCGGCCGCATTCACATACCAATCTGTACCGTAGGCTTCGTCGAAGTTGCGGCGGCGGGCCGGCCGCTTTGTAGAGCAGGAAAGTCGACGGAGGTCACGCGAATCGGTGTTCAGATCCGAGCCGAGATCGACCGCGCTTTCGGTGCCGCGTTTGTCGTACGCAAAAATGGCTCTGCCCGAGAACTCGCGACAGACGTAGTTGGCGAGCAACTGCTTTAGGCAGAAAAGTCCAGCCTACCCCCCTCACTTCGCCGCTTCATAGAGCTTGAAACGAGCTTGGGGCTATTTCAAACCGTCGATGGGCGACTGGTTGCCAACGCGCGGCCAAATTTTTCGGACCCGACCACTTTGGTGTTTCAGATTTTCGATCTCGCATCCGCCAAGAGGCAGGAAGTGCCGTTTGCGTCCTGTGCGATCGAGATGGGCCTATTTCGCTAGAGGTCTATTACGGCCAACATCGGACATTTGCCAGCACCCTCAAGCCATCGCATTGCCGCATTCAAGCTGACCTCGATCAAGAATCAAATGTTTCATCGAACTGCAGTACTCATCCTGACAGCGTGCCTCGGCTTATCGGCGCACGCCGACCCGAAGCCCAGCCTTGCCTACGATGACGGATTCGTTTGGTACTTGTCCGGTCGCCTCGCGGCCGACCTCATCCCATTCCAGGCAATCGCGCGTGCCCAGCCACAACCGGAGGGAGAGGTGGCGGCTCAACGTGCCGATCTTGAGGTGCTCTATCACCGCTATCTCATCGACTGCAAAGGTCCGCTTCCAGAACTCGCCAAAGTGCTTGGGGAATCAAAACTGGAAAAGCCGGCGACGCCTACGTCCTACCTCGCTATCGCGGGCAATAGGGAGTACGAAATTTGGCCCATCCTCCGGCGATGGAACGACACTGTCATGCTGACCCTCGTTGACACATATGCAAAGGGCAACTACGGAATCTCGCCGGACTGCGTCCTCGAAGAGTTTCGGAGACAGAATCCGTTGGCCGTACCGTCAACAAAATGACGTCTACAGTCGGCCAACAGCAGACATCCGTCACGGTTGTCCAGCTTCTTCGCTGGAAGCGCACGGCTAAGATAGGTCGTCAAGAGGGTTATGAAGTGATTTATCGGTTGAGTGCGGCCTATTTGAGCCGCTTGGAAAGCGAGCGGAACTCAAAGCTTTTCTATGGCTACGCGATTGCTTCCGCGATCTGCGCTATATCGATATGGCAATTCGGCCTCTTGGCGGCGCTCATCGGCGCCGCGGCTTTCGTTGTCGCCGCGGTCTACCACCAGAAGCTCAATCAGTTCCATGTCCTCAAGGTGGCGGCGGCGCGGCATATTGAAGTCGAAGTTCTCGCGCATCAGCTCGTCTACCGGTCTGCAGTCGGTGAGCAACGCATCAGACTCGATCAACTGCAGTCGGTCGAGCAGTCGTCAAAATTCGAGCCCATAAAATTGGTTCTTGCGGGCGCGCCGCCGCTCATGCTGGATGGCCTGCACGATGCAGACAAGCTCGTGGAGGAGCTTGCCGCATATGTTCGATGAAGGCAGCACACGGCCAACAGCGGAAGTTCAGGGCAACCGCTCCATAGCAGTGTCTAGTTCAAGGGGAACATGAACAAAATCGATGACTATCGATCTCTCCTGGAGTGGTACCAGAAGGGTCTCTACACATGGGCCGAGGTTGGAGGGCAGACCTTCCGGCTTCTCTACTCGAGCGATGACCGCAGAGCATTTTGGGACGCGCTTGAACCAGATCATCGTGAGCGGTTGACTGAGGTTCTGATGGCATTCGATGAATCCGCAGAGCCATTCGCAATCAAGGCAGACTCGATCCAAGTCTGGCGCGAGATGACGGATCTCAAGGCATGGCTCCTGGCTCAGTGCCGGCAGAGCAACTTACGGCCGATACCAGACATCCAAACAGCACCTCCAATTTCGCCCACGAGCCAGCCGCATGACCAGCTACATCAGTCTCCGAGACCGAAGGTTTGACGTCACGTCCGCTGTGGTTCAGCAATTCGATGGCCTGTGGAGCGTGGAGATTGAGACGGCGCCGAAGGAATTCGATGGCGAGCTCTGGGCGCCTAGGCTGTATCACCAGGGCCTCCAGCTAACGACGCATCCCGGTGGCAGCTTGGAAGGCGCGAGCACTTCATGGAGGAGAAAATCGGATACCGACTACCCTCATCCCGAACTGGGATTGATGTACGTGTTCGGCCATCATGATGTGTACGACACGACCTTGGCGTTCGGTCGCGCGGACGCTGAGCACATCGAACTGGTCTGGGATGGGCTTTGCGACGTATTCTGGTCTGGCAACTTCACCGAGGCCGTGCCCTTTGAGTGCCGCTGCGTCGCATCGCTGCGCCACGGCTGAAGGCAGGATGCGGCCACAAGCAGACATCGGGATGAGTGGAATGGTTAGATACAGTCGGCCAGAATCAGACCTCCGCCCAGAAAGTTGAGCATGAAGCCTGACCCGCGTGAAGACGAATGGCAAACGCTGTATCGCTCCCTAGGCGCGACGCTATCGCGGTTTGGCGAAGAGGATGCCTACGGCAACGGTGATTACTGGATCGTCGACGACGACTATGGCGATACATCCCACAAGGTTTGTGTGTCGCGGCTCGCGTTCATTACGCCAGAGCTTGTTGCAGCAGTTCAGCGCTCGCTCTCTGACATGCCGCACTGGAGGGTGTTGCTGCAGGTTGACGAGGAGGTCAACGGCTTACCTGCCTCGTCGACTGGACTGACAGTATGCTTTGACAGCGTTGAGCCGCACCCGAGCTCTCGAACTCGCCCGTAGTTCGGAATGCGGCCAGAAGCGAAACTTCGTCACAGTCATTCAATTTTTCTGCGCCGACGTCTGGAACCATCGACCGTCGTCGATTCACTTCTCCCCGGAGACGCCTTGGCGATGCTTGGCGATGGCATGTGCCGAGCCAGTTCGTGCTTTCGCATGTGACTGTTCTGGGACAGGTCAGATGGGACCGGCTTGCGGCTCGAGGTTCAAGTTGTCGGCCGAGCCCGTCACGGTTTCCACGTAGTTGAACGACGATTTCCTGTGCTTCGAGGGGCGACGCTTCAGAACGCTCTGATGCGCAAAATGCTTGCACAGGGGTTTGAGCATCACATCCAGTCGCGCAGCGCGGGTCAGAGGTGCGGCAGGAACACCTGGCAGAACTGCTCATATGCGCTCTGTGGCGAATATGTCCTGTCATGTGCCAAGTAGCCGTCCATGTCGCTCAAGAACTTGCGCGACTTCATTCGGCGCGCCAGCTCTGCTTCGATGTTGGCAGCGCTGAACGTGCTGCCCTCCTGCCTCATATAGAAGCGGAAGGCTTCGCCGACTCGGCCCGGGTTCACCTTGGAGACCGCATGGGGCTGTTGCGACGTCTCCCACGCCCAGACGATGTCGAACAGGTCTCGACCGTGCTCACGCTGGAGCAGCGCGCGCAGCTTTGTGCCGAGCATCTCGTCGAGGTCGTATGACGCCACGGCAATGTGCCGTGCCGCGCCGGGCCCGGGAACCTGGACTTTGACGGTCACGAGAGGGAAGAAGCTCTTGTTCTCGTTGGTGTTGACCTCGACTTTGAGGTGGGCGAGCGCCGCGTCAGAACTCGTGGGGTCGTAGGTGTATGTGCTGCGGATGATTTTTGACTTGGCCACCAGGTTGCGAACAGTCAACTGAATGTCCGTCATCACCGACTCGACCGGATTACCAAGAAGCGGCTTAAGAACTCGCGTGAGCGCCTTCTTGATGTGGCCGGGCGGACGGTCGCCCACCAGCACCAAGTCGATGTCTTCCGAATACCTGCTCGCCGGTGCGAGGTGCGCCTTGTGAAGCACCGTGCCTCCGCGCATTGCGACTTGGCCTTTCAAGAACTTGTCCTCGAAGATGGCGGCCACGGCCTGGCTGATGAGGTAGTCCTGTTCAACCATGAGGTCACTGCTCCACGGAGCCACTGGCCGCCACTGCGCTAGTTCCTGCGCGCTGATCATCCTCGCATCTCCTTCAGTAGTTCGTGCTGGTTCGACGTGTACTCGATGGCCCATCTGCCGTCGACCAGGTGCATGGTGGCTTGGTCATCTCGGGGCGTGACCAGCGGCTGCACACTGCGCCGCTGCTGATGCAGCCAGCTGGCGACCGTATCTGCCAAGCGCCCCCCTCCGAGCTGGTCGAGCATGAACCCGAAGCGCTGGCCGGCCGGCACTTGGTTCAAGGCCCTTACAGCGTCGCGCACGCCGACCGACGTCATCTTCGGTAGGAGGTCGTGGGCAATCCGAGCGACGGCCTCCAGTCCGCCCACAGTGTTTTGGTGTCGAATGAGGTCAAGCACGGTGGCTTCACGAGTGCTGATGCGCATGCGCGCCATCTTGGTCCGCTCGTGAACCACGGGGGTGTCGCCCAAGGCCTTCTTGACAACGAATTCCACACGCAGCTTGCCCACTGCAAGCGGCCGCCGCGGCCGGCTCACCATGACTTGAGTGGCTTGATAGGCGTAATGGGACGAACCCCAGAAGCGTGCGGCGCTCAGAAGGGCCAGGTAGTACGCTGGTTCCTGGTCGCGCATGAGGTCATCCAGCCACCAGTCGACTGGTGGGGCGCCATAGTGCGCTTGCTCCGGGGGTACGATGAGCCAGCGGGCCGCGTTCTTCTGGGCCAATACGATGCGTCCCGCCCTGGAAAGGCGCTGCAGCGCCATCTGAGACGCGGGGCCGCCCGGTTCGCGGCCCGTATGGCGGGCGAACTCGTCTTCGCGGAACAGGTACCGAGCCTGCGACTGCAGATTGCGCAGCAACTCTGCGCTTCTTTCCTGCCCAACGGGAAAAGCTTGTGTGGGGGGCGTGGGGGCCAAAATGTAAGGCCTCTGAGTTCAAAAACGTTTGCGAATATTATCGTTTTTTGTATATTTACGCAAACGTTCTTGCACACCGGACGTCGAGCACCCTTGGGTCACCGCACGCGTGAACATGGAAATGAGCTTGCACGTGTTGGCTTACAACCTGAGGCGCATGATCGCGATCCTGGGTATGAACCAAACGATGAAGGCGGCAAGGCTTATGGGGGAGTGAGGCTCTTCAATCGCCATTGCAACGCTCTCGGCGTTTGGCAAGTCTGGATGGCCAACCGGCTTCGCACCAGGTACGAGCCGGAGAGCGTGACGCATGCCAAGCTCTTTCTGGCCCTCAGTCCGCCGGTTTACGCGACCAAGGATGGGAGGACGAGTGTCGGGTTTGTGCCCGGAGGCGAATACTTGATGTTTGACGCCTTTGGCATTGGTTTGGTGAGTGCGCGGCCTTACAAAAAAGTGAAGACGTGAGCTCCGGATAATCTGCTCTCGTGCTCATCCCACCAGGGTGCAGGGGTCAAGTTGTCTCCTGCCTCTAGTAACACTTGGATGGTGTGATGTGGCTGAACTTGTCGAGATTGCCGTCCAGTCGATTTCATCGTGTTCGTCTATGCAGGGCTCCTCGCTATTCCGCATGAAGCCTCGGGATTGAACGACAGCTTTCGAGCGATTCGTACTTCGGCTTTGGTTAAGGGTTGTCCGATACCTGCCCGTGCAACACCACAAGCCCGCGCACGACAGCGGCCTGAGGGCGGGTGTTGGACAAGCCTCTAAGGAGGAAACCGCGGAATGCTCTGCTGCGGACTGGGAAGGCTACGGGCCTATGGGGATTCGGGACGCTTGGCCCGATCTGGCTCCGATACGGAGCCCCGGGGGCGCCTCCGATGGCGTTGCCGAAGCGCAGTAAATCCAGGCCGTCGTACGCGTCGCTCGACGCCAGGACGGTCGACGAAGGGCATCACCGGACTCGAAGACCAGACTTCCTCCCATCGGCCCGAGAGCAAGAAGGGTCGAAGGTTGGCTGAGCGGCTGCGTTGTCATGGTGCCCGGACCTGTGGTGGCGGCGCACGGATCGGCTGCCCGCGAGCCAACGTCAGCAAGACGATCATCGCAGCGCCGCAGTGCATGCAGACGAAGGTCGGTTGAGGACGGCAAGGCTCGGCATCCAGGCTCGCGATCTGCGCGACGGCGTCAGCCTCTTGCCCCAGTAGTTCGCGGATGCGCACCAGGTTGGCCGTGCGATTGCCGTTGGCCAGAAGCCCGTAGTGTCGGATGCGATGGAAGCCACTCGGCAGGACGTGCAAAAGGAAGCGGCGCATGAACTCATCGGCATCGAGCGTCATCGTCTTGCGCCGGGTGCGGCCCTTGGCCCGATAGTCCTTCCAGCGGAAGGTGACGCCTTGCTCGTCCATCGCTACAAGCCGGCTGTTGGAGATGGCGACGCGGTGCGTGTAGCGAGACAGGTAGGCCAGCACCGCTTCGGGTCCGGCGAACGGTCGTTTGGCGTAGACGACCCATTCGCACTTGCGCAGCGGCGCGAGCCAGGCCGCAAAGGCGCGCGCGTCGGCCAGCGCGGCGAACTCGCCGAAGAACCGCAGGCGCCCCGCGCGATGCAGCTGTCCGAGCGCTTCGAGGAAGCGCCTTCTGAACAGGCGCGACAGCACCCGCACGGACAGGAAGAAGCCGGGCTTGCAGGCGATCCAGCGCCCGCCATCCGGCGACAGACCTCCGCCCGGCACGATACCGTGCACATGCGGGTGGTGCGTCAGTGCCGATCCCCACGTGTGCAGCACCAGGGTCGCACCGATGCTCGCGCCAAGGTGCTTGGGATCGGCTGCGATGGTCAACAAGGTCTGGGCGGCCGTGTCGAACAGCAAGGCGTAGATCTCGGCCTTGTTGCAGTAGGCGATGGCGCTGATCGGCGCCGGCAAGGTGAAGACGACGTGGTAGTAGTCCACGGGCAGCAGATCGGCCTGGCGCGCCTGGAGCCAGCGCTGCGCCGCACTGGCTTGGCACTTCGGGCAATGTCGGTTGCGGCACGAGTTGTAGGCGATCTGATCCTGCCCGCAGCCTTCGCAACGCAACACGTGGCCTCCCAGCGCCGCGCTGCGGCACTGCTCGATGGCCGACATGACCTTGAGTTGACCCAGGCTCAGGTGACCACGCTGCGCCTTGCGCCAATCGGGGCCGTGGGTGCGGAAGATATCGGCGACCTCCAGGGCGCAGTGCGCCATGAAGAGGGCCTACGCAGACAGCTTCTCCAGCGGGCTGACGACCTCGCGCAGGACTTCGGTGGCCACGTGCGTGTAGACCGACGTGGTCTCCAGCTTCTTGTGGCCGAGCATCACCTGGATCACGCGGATGTCCACCTTCTGCTCCAGCAGGTGCGTGGCGAAGCTGTGGCGCAGCGTATGCATGGTGACGCGCTTGTCGATCTTGGCCGCTTCGGCGGCGTCATGGACCGCGCGGTTGAGCTGGCGCGCGGTCAAGGGATCGACCGGGTTCTGCCCGGGGAACAGCCAACCGCTGGGCAGCATCTTGCCCATCGCATTGGCATATCGCCACCAGGCCCGCAGCCGCTCCAGAAGAACCGGCGAGAGCATCGCATAGCGATCCTTGCGACCCTTGCCCTGCTCGACGCGCAGGGTCATGCGCTGGCTGTCGATGTCGCCGACCTTCAGCGCAACGATCTCGCTGACCCGCAGGCCGGTGCCGTAGGCGATGGACAGTGCCGTGTGGTACTTGGGGTTGGTGGCCGCCGCGATCAGGCGCGCGGCCTCGTCACGGCTGAGCACCACCGGCAGCTTCTGCGGCACATGCACGTAGCTCATCCTCTCGACCAGTTCGCCGCGATGGAGCGTGACGCCGAAGAAGAACTTCAGGCCGGTGATGGTGGCGTTGAGCGTGATCGGCGAGACGCCCCGGTCGACCAGGTGCAGCTGGAAGCGTCGCAAATCCTCGGCAGTGGCCGTGTCGGGGGAGCGTTGGAGGAAGCTCGCGAGGTAACGCACGGCTCGAACGTACGCAGATTGCGTCTGGGGGCCGAGCTTGCGCATGCGCATGTCGTCGAGCAAGCGCTGGCGCAGTGGCGAAACCACCGGTGTCGAAGGGATCATGATCGTGCTCCTGTCGAAGAACGAGGCCGATTGCCTCGGTTCCCAACATAGACAGGGGCGCGATGTTTGTTAAATCACAGACTGTGCGGCGGGCTACCGCGCGAGCGGTTTAGTCCTCGGGCCCGAACGAGACATTCCCGGCGCTCCAAAGCAGCCGCACGGCGAGCCGCAACTACCGCTCGCTCGACAGCCCACGGCTACCCAAGGGAGATGCCCTTGTCCACCATGCATTTGTTGAACGCGTAAAGAGCGAGCATCTCGCCTTGATAGCGCACGTTGTTTTGCACGCGGCCGGAAATGGGGTTGTAGTGGGCATCGAAGCCTTTGGTCATCAAGCCATCTGAATATTGTGGGGGGTGGCACGGCTCGGCCGACCTGCACACAAGCTTCGATGGCAGCTTCCAGGGTGGCGATTTCCTGTGGCCCCAACGCTGTTGGTGACGGCGACACGCTCGGCGCCTTTGTCGCTCGCGTTGCCTGCACTGTTTCAAGGGCAGCAACGAGTCGTACATGCCCGTTTCTGCCGCCGCTCCCGCAAAACCTGGTCATTAGGAAGAGACAAGGACGGCGTGAGCATGACACGCGCTGCCGTCTGATAAGCTGCCGGCGCTCCTCTCCCCGACCGTTCCTTCCACCCGTCCTTGCGAACGCATTGCGCATGTCGTCCGAAGAAACCCTGCGCCGCTGGCGCCTGATCCTCGGCCGCTATGCGGCGCAACCTCTGTCGCAAACGCAGTTCTCGGCGGGCGACTGGAAGCTCGACCAGGCGCTCGAATATCTCTACGGCCGCGAATACGAAGGCCGCGGCCTGGCCCGGCCGAGCGGCGGGCCGGGTTCGCTCGACCCAAGCCAGTTGCGCGCGGTCGACTGGCTCAACCGATCGCGGAGTCTCTTTCCGCAAGAGGTCTTCGAGCGCATGCAGACGCAGGCGATCGATCGCTACCAGCTGACCGACCTGCTCTCCGACCCGGCGGTGCTGCGCTCGCTCGACGCCACGCCCGGCCTCGCCAAGGCACTGCTGGGCATGCGCGGGCGGCTGTCGGGCCAGATGCGCGACGCGGTGCGCGAGGTGATCCAGAAAACCGTCGACGAGATCACGCGCAAGCTCAGGAACGACTTTGTCAACGCGCTCGTCGGCCGGCGCAACCGCATGCGGCGCTCGCACATCAAGAGCGCACAGAACTTCGATGCGCGCGCCACCATCGCGGCCAACCTCAAGCATTACGACGTGGAGCGCAAGCAAATCGTCATCGAGCATCCGCGCTTCAATGCGCGCGTGAAGCGCAACCTGCCCTGGGACGTGGTGCTTTGCGTCGACCAGAGCGGCTCGATGATGGATTCGGTGATCTACAGCGCCGTCATTGCCGGCATCATGAGCTCGCTGCCCGCGGTGCGAGTGAAGCTGGTGGTGTTCGACACCAGCGTGGTCGACCTCACGCACCTGGCGCACGATCCGGTCGAGGTGCTGCTCACGGTGCA
Source organism: Variovorax paradoxus NBRC 15149 (assembly GCF_001591365.1). Classification (GTDB taxonomy): domain Bacteria; phylum Pseudomonadota; class Gammaproteobacteria; order Burkholderiales; family Burkholderiaceae_C; genus Variovorax; species Variovorax paradoxus. The sequence goes on along the minus strand of NZ_BCUT01000002.1, from coordinate 998,976 downwards.
ACTCGGCGGCGGTACCGACATCGGCCGTGCGGTGGCGTATTGCGAGTCGCTGGTGGGCAACCCGCAACGCACGGTGTTTGCGCTCATCAGCGACTTCATGGAAGGCGCCGCGCCCGGGCCGCTCCTGGCCGCGGTGCAGCGCATGGCACAGTCGCGCGTCAAGCTGCTCGGGCTGGCCGCGCTGGACGAATCGGCCAACCCCGTGTACGACCGGCAAATGGCGCAGCGCCTGGCCGACAAAGGCATGCACGTTGCGGCCCTCACGCCCACGCATTTCGCGCAGTGGCTCGCGGAAGTGATGAACTGATGGCCTGGCACGACGGCTATCGCGCCTACGACGACGACACGCTGGCCACGCTCGCCAACCCTGGCTTGCTTCGGCGTGCCGCAAAGGACGTCGAGGCGGGCAAGATCGCATGGGCAGAGCAGGGCACCGAAGCTGGGGTGGTGACGGCCGACGGCCAGCGCGTGCAGCTCGATGCACGCGGCCCGCAGCAGGCGCGCTGCGACTGCCCGGCACCGGGCATCTGCAAGCACATACTTGGCGCGGCGCTGTGGCTGCGTGCATTGGAGCCGGCCGCGCCAGGCAGCGCAGGCGGCGCGCCTTCAGACGAGCAGCAAGACAGACAGGCACCGCCCGGTGCCGACCCGCTCGCGGAAATCCTCGCGCTCGATGCCGCGGCGCTTTTCAAGGCCGCGGGCGTGGCGGCCGTGCGCCGCGCCGCAGCCGCCGCCAGCAGCGTCGTCGAATGGCGGGTGCAAGGCGGCGCGCTCATCATGAATTTGCCCGAGCTCGGCGCCTCCTGCCGCTGGGTGGCGGGCGCGGGCTATGCGGGCATGGTGTCCGAGGTGCCTGCCGCGGAACGCAAGGCGGTGCACCTGATCGCCATTGCCGCGCTGCGCAGCGCGCACGGGCAGCCCTTCGCATGGCCCGAGAGCGCGCGGCCCGCGCCGGTCGAAGACACCGTGCGCCTCGGCGAGCGAGAGCGCGCGTTCCTGCTGCAGGTGGAGTCGATGCTGGAAGAACTGCTCACTGGCGGCCTCTCGCACGTGAGCGAGTTGACGTCGGCGCGCCTCCTGGCACTCAACATGTCCGCGCGCGGCGAGGGCTTGCCGCGCCTGGCCGCCTTGCTGCGCAACCTTGGCGGCACGGTCGATCTGCTGGTGCGGCGCGACCACCGCGCCGAGGAGCGCGACGCCTTCGCGCTCATGGCGCGCATCCATGCGCTGTGCGCTGCGCTCGCGCGGGCCGAGGGTGAACTCGCCGTGGCACTGCGCGGCCGGCTCCAGCGCGACTTCGACGAATCGGCCGCACTCGACCTGCTGCCGCTCGGTGCGCACTGGTGGCAGACGCGCGGCGGCGCGCGCGGGCTCACCGTGGCGTTCTGGGACCTGGCGGGTGCGCGCGTGCTGCAGGCCTCGCTCGCACGGCCCGACGGAAGCGACACCGCCTTCACGCGCAGCAGCGCATGGTCTGCCAACGCGCTGTGGTCCGGCGCGGGCGCCGCGCAGAGCGTGTGCGAAGCGGCCCTGCGCCTCGAACACCCCCGCCTTGCCGAAGACGGCCGCCTGGCGCTCGGCGGCGCCACGCGTGCCCAGCCCCTGCCTGCGTGGACGGCCGACGACCCGCGCCTGAAGTCGATCGGCTGCGGCAACTGGTCCGAACTGGGCGTGCGCCTGCGCGCCGCCACCGGCCTTTCGGCCGAGCCTTTCGATGCCGTGCTGCTGCGGCCATCGGACACGCGCCCGCCGGTGCTCGACGAAGCACAGCAGCGCCTCGACTGGCTGGTGCAGGACGACGCGGGCCGGTGGCTGCGGCTTGGCATCCCCGTTGGCCCGGAGCACCGGCAGCGCGTCGACAACCTCGACCGCCTCGCCGCGCGCCGTGCCCCGGTGCATGCGGTGCTGGTGCGCATCGAGCGCTCTGCCGCGAGCACCGAACTCATGCCCCTCGCCGTGCTGAGCAGCAACGCGAAGAAGGCGCTGCAAACGGTGTCGCTCGACTTTGCCGACGAGGCCGCGCGCACGACGTCGCTCGCCAACCGCATCCTGCGCATGCTCGAGGCGCGGCAGCAGCAGCGGCAGGCGGCGCCCGTGGGTGCGCCCACGCTGGCGGCGCGCCTGCTCGCTCCCCTGACAGAAGTGGCCGAGACGCAGGCCGCCACCGGGCGCATGGCATTGACCGCGGCGCAGCGGCAGCGCCTGCACGATGCACTCGACCGCGCGGACTCTGTCGGCCTGGAGGTGCTGTCGAGTGCGCTGCGTGCGCACCTCGCTGCGCCGGCCGCGGTACCGTTGCTGAAGCTGGGCTTTCTGTGCCAATTGCTTGGCGAACTTGACGGCTTGCCGGAGCAAAGGAAAGCGCAGCCGGCTTAGAACCTTTGACTTCAGTTGTTTCTGCAGGCCGCGAACTGGCCGAAGCGTCACGTCCAACTGCCAAAATCAGCGCCCAGGAGAACGAGGAGAACGCATGGGATTTCTGGACAGGATCTTGGGCGCCGTCACGGGCAGCGCCGGCACCGCAGCCGCCAACGGCTTGACGCGCGAGCAGGCGCAGCTGTTGAAGCAGGCCTTCGAGCCGCTCGAAAAAGCAGGCAAGGAGCTGCCCCAAAAGGGCGCCGCGTTCCTGGTCGACGGCACGCAGGAAACCGTGCTGCTCGACCTGCAGGCTGCCAAGTCCTTCGAGCCAGGTCAGTTGCTCGGAGCCCCCGGCCGCCTGCGTTGGGGTTACAGCAACCACCAGAACAAGGCGCTGGAGAAGATCGGCAACCAGAGCCTCGAGCAGCGTGGCCGCTTCTACGCCAGCGTGGATGCCAGTGCTCCTGCGCTCGACGTGCTGGTGCGACTGGGCAAGCTGCTTGCGGCGGCCGACGGCGGACAGTCGCTCGAGCATCCCGGCGCGCCGGTGCCCGACTGGCTTCAGTACCTCATCAACGACGCGGTGTTCGCGAGCTTCAACAAGAGCAGCTCCAGCAACGCTGCCGAGCGCGATCTCGCCAAGCACCGGCCCGCGTGGAACGTGCATCTCATTGCAGCCTTGCTCGCGCACGAAGGACTCGATCCGCATATCGCCCTGCAAGAGGTCTTCGAGCGCAAGGGACTGGACAGCTGGTACCACGACCGGCTCGACGGGCTGGTCGAGGCCCCTGCCGTTGCCGACTACATGCGCAGCCAGCGCGACGCCACCGAGGCGTTGCCCGCAAAGCTGTCGGCCGCGGGCCGCGTTCTGCTGGCCAGGCGCATCGGCAAGGACAAGGCGCTTTTGAACGACTTTGCGCCGCTGTTCCTGCGCCTGGCCATCGACGGCAGCAAGACAGTGCGCGCCGAGGCGACGCCGCACCTCGAGGGCATTGCCGAGGCGCAGCGGCTCGAACTCCTGGGGCAACTGCTCAAAGACGGCGACACCACCCAGCGCACGCAGGCCGCCGAACTGCTTGCGCGCCTGCCGGGTGGCGCCGCGCGCGCGCTGCTCGACGTGGCGGCCGGCACCGAGACCAGCAAGGCCGTGCAGCAGGCCATCCGCTCGGCCATGTCGCGGCTCGACGCCGCGGGCGACGCGGGCGAGCTCGAATTGCCCGAGCCGCCGGCCTGGCAACCCTTCGAGGACATTCCGCTGGGTGAAGAGGCGGTGCAGTTGCTCATTGCCAACCGCATCGAGCTGCTCGAGAAGAACCGCGTCGCGGCCGAGGCCGAGATCGAGGAGAACAAGGCCTCCAAGCAGACCTACAGGTACAAGTGGCGCCAGGACAACTACGCCGCCCACAAGAAGCTCACCGACGAGGACATGCGCGTGGCCGTGCGCGTGCTCAACGGGCAGGGCAGCAAGAACGACCAGAACCGCGCGAAGAACGGCCAGCTGCAGCAGGTCGTGGGTTTCGGCAATCGCCTGCAGTCGATGCCGGGGTTCGGCATGCCGCACCTGATCCGCTGGCTGGCCGTGTCGCGCCACTGGACCAGCTTCTGGTTCGACGACGGCTTTCACAAGTGGCTCGGCCGCCAGCCCGTGGGCTCGGTCGACCTGCGCGCGCTGGCCGAGCTGCTCAAGCGCTCCGGCATGCCGATCGACGATGTGGCGCACACCGCGCTCTTTCCATACTGGAACCAGGCCTCGGCGGTGGACGTGCTGCCGGCCGACCGCGTGTGGCCCTTCTTCGCGGAGCACCCGGAGTACATCGACGAAGGCCTGGGCCTTGTCGCGCCGCCAAAGCGCGAAGGCCGCCAGACCCAGCTCGACCTGAACGCCACGCTGCGCACGCTGGCGGTCTTTCCGACCGTGCAGGCACGTTGGCTGCCGCGGGTGATGGAATTGGCCCTCGGCGAAGGCAAGACGCACCGCGCAGCCGCGCAGAAGGCACTGTCGATGCTGCCCGACATCGGCCGGCGCGTGGTCGAGTCGCTCGGCGCCACCAAGAGCGAGGTGCGCATCGAGGCCGCCAACTGGCTGGCCGAGCTCAAGTACGCCGAGGCCGTGCCCGCCATCACCAAGGCGCTCGAGAAGGAAGCCCGCGAGACCGTGCGCGCGGCCTGCCTCACGGCGCTCGAGGCGCTGGGCGACGACATCTCCGCGCGTCTGGCACCGGCGATTCTTCTGGCCGAGGCGAAGAAGGGCCTGAAGGCCAAGCCTCCGGCGGGCCTTGCGTGGTTCTCCCTGGACGCGCTGCCCGCCTGCAAATGGCTGGACGGCAGCCCGGTAGAACCCGAGATCGTGCGCTGGTGGGTGGTGCTCGCCTGCAAGCTCAAGGAGCCGGGCGGCAATGCGCTGCTCACGCGCTACCTTGGCCTGCTCGATGCCGCCAGCCGCCAGGCCGTCGGCAGCCTGGTGCTGCGCCAGTTCATTGCACACGACACGCGCCATCCCACGCTCGACGAAGGCATTGCGCATGCCAACGCCCATGCACCGCAGCGCTACCAGGGCAACCAGCAGCGCTACCAGAACGCGAAGGCCGAGCACAAGCAGTACTACGAAGCCGACTTCCAGAAGACGCAGGAGCAGGTCTTCGAGGAGTGCAAGCGCGAGAAGATGAGCGAATACCTCGGCAGCGCGATCGGCGAAAAAGGCACGCTTGCCCTGACCGCCCATGCGCCGGGGCACGAGGTCGTCACGCTGCTGCAGCAGTACATGCGCGACCATTACCAGCGCCGCTCGCAGATCGAAGCCATGCTCGAAGGCGTGGCACCGGGCAACGACCCGGTGGTGATCCAGTTGCTGCTGGGCATATCGCGCCGCTACCGCACCGCCTCGGTCCAGGAGAAGGCGCGCGCTCTGGTGCAGCAGATTGCCGACCGCAACGGCTGGACGCAGGACCAGCTCGCCGACCGCACCATTCCCACCGCGGGCCTGGACGACACCGGCAAGCTCGAGCTCGCGTACGGCGACCGCATCTTCACCGTGGTGCTCGACGCCGCGATGAAGCCCGAACTGCGCAACCCCGAAGGCAAGATCGTCAAGGCCCTGCCCGAGCCGCGCCAGAACGACGACCCCGTGCTCATCAGGGATGCGAAGGCCCAGTTCTCGACCAGCAGGAAAGAGCTCAAGCAGGTCATCGACCTGCAGACCGCGCGCCTGTTCGAAGCCATGTGCACCGGCCGCATCTGGCCGCAGGCCGAGTGGCGCGAATACCTGCACCGGCACCCGATTGCCGGGCGGCTGATACAGCGGCTCGTGTGGCTCGAACTGGATGCGGAAGGCGCGGTGCGCGGCAGCTTCCGGCCCACCGAGGACGGCAGCCTGATCGACACGCAGGACGACGAGGTCGAGCTTGCGGCCGACAGCCAGTTGCGCCTGGGCCACGCTTCGCTGGTCGACGAAGGCACAGCGGCCGCGTGGAACAGGCACTTCAAGGACTACAAGCTGGTGCCGCTCTTCGCGCAGATGACGCGCAAGCCGCCGGCGGTCGCGTTCATCGACGACAAGGGCCAGCCGGTGAGCGAAATCAACGACCGGCTGGGCTGGATCAGCGACACCTTCACGCTGCGCGGCAGCTTTGCCAAGCTCGGCTACCAGCGCGCGCAGGCCGAGGACGGCGGCTTCTTCTACCAGTACACCAAGGAGTTCTCGTCGGCCGGCGTGCGCGTGGCCATCGAGTTCTCGGGCAACACCCTGCCGGAGGAGAACGTGCCCGCGGCGCTCAAGACGCTGGGCTTCGAGGACATGAAGACCCGCGGCTACAGCGACCGGGCGCTGCCGCTGTCGAGCGTGCCGCCGGTGCTGCTGGCCGAGGCCTATGCCGACTACCTGGCCATTGCCCAGGCCTGCGCCGGGTTCGACGCGGGCTGGGAAAAGAAGATGCCGTGGTAAGCCCGCCGCGCCGACCCGCAGAAAAACCAGCAGCAACATCATCATGAGCACCGGCACATCACCGTCTCCTTCCCCCGCGACCCAGGCCGTGCGCCTTGCCCCCGAGGCGCGCTATGCGGACGAGCTCGCGCGGCTGCACGCGGCCGACACTGATGCACGACCCACCGGATGGAAGCTCTCGCCGCGCGCGGTGCGGCGCTTCATCCTCGGCGACGAGAAGCTGCAGGTGAGCCGCAAGTTCTACGGCGACGATCCGCTGGTCGACCGCGCCATCGTGACGCTCATGGGCCACCAGGGCCTCATGCTGGTGGGCGAGCCGGGCACCGCGAAGTCGCTGCTCTCGGAACTGCTTGCAGCCGCCGTCAGCGGTGATTCGGGCCTCACGGTGCAGGGCACCGCCGGCACCACCGAAGACCACATCAAGTACAGCTGGAACTACGCACTGCTGCTGGCCGAGGGGCCGAGCCAGCGCGCGCTGGTGCCTTCTGCGCTCTACCAGGCCATGCGTGCGGGCAAGCTGGTGCGCTTCGAGGAAATCACGCGCTGCCCGCCCGAGATCCAGGACGTGCTGATTTCGTTGATGAGCGACAAGCAACTCATGATTCCAGAACTGGGCGACGATGCCCGGCTCTATGCCCAGCGCGGCTTCAACATCATTGGCACGGCCAACCTGCGCGACCGCGGTGTGCACGAGATGTCGTCCGCTTTGAAGCGTCGGTTCAACTTCGAAACGGTCAAGCCCATCCGGGACCATTCGTTCGAAGTCGAACTGGTGATGGCCCAGTTGAAGCGCGAACTCGACGGTGGCGGCGAGTCGCCGGTCGATGTGCCGCGCGACGTGGTGGCGCTGCTGGTTACCACCTTCCAGGAGTTGCGCGCGGGCCAGACGCAGGACGGCACCGCCATCAAGGGCCTCGATGCCGTGATGTCCACGGCCGAGGCCGTGAACGTGGCTTATGCGGCGGCCCTGCAAGCGCGCCATTTCAACGGCGGCCGGCTCACCGTGCGCGAGATCGCGGGCCAGCTGCAAGGCGTGGTGTTGAAGGACAGCACCGACGATGTGAAGCGCGTGCGCCACTACTTCGACACCGTCGTGCGCGAACGCGGCAAGCGCGACGCGCAATGGAAGACCTTTCACGACGCGACGCGCGCGCTGTGGCAGTAGTTGCAGAAGCCGGCAGCGTTCTGCCTGCCGGGCTGGAGGCCGCGCGCGGCCGGCTGTTCGGCGAGGACGGCGAGGGCGTGTTCTTCGTGCCCGTGAGGCACCACAGCCCGGCCTGTGCATTCGCATTGAGGGCGCTGCTGCGCGAGGTCAGGCCGGCGGCTGTGCTGATTGAAGGACCGGACGACCTGAACGCACTGCTGCCGCTGCTGCAGCACCCGCAAACCACCGCCCCCGTTGCATGGCTGTGCCAAAGCACCCGGCAGGCTCCGGTCGATGACCCCGACTCGGAAGAGAAGACGCGCACGGAATCGCGCACGTCGTTCTTTCCGTTTTGCGACTACAGCCCCGAGTGGATTGCGGTGCGCGAAGGCGCAGCGCTGGGCGCGCGCCTGGGGCTGATCGATCTTCCCTGGAGCGACAAGGCCTGGCATCGCGACGAAGGCGACGAGGGCGAGGGCGACGAAGGCGATGCACGCGACGCCGCGCGCAGCCTGATGGAAGAGCGCCATTTCGCGCACAGCCGCTACCTCAACGCCATGGCCGCCCGGCTCGGCTGCGTCGACCACCAGGAGCTGTGGGACCGATTGTTCGAACTGCGCACGTCGGCCGCTCTCGGCCACTGGCGCGCCTTCTTTTCCGACGTGTTCAGCTGGTGCGCCATGGCGCGGCTCGACTACGAGCCCGAGGTGCTCGAGGCCGAGCTGAGCCTGCCGCGGGAGCGCCACATGGCGGCGCACATCCGTCGCTGGCGCAACGAGGTCGAGGGGCCGATCGTGGTCGTCACCGGCGGCTTCCACACGCTCGAGCTGGTCAACCAGTGGCAAGAGGCCAAGCCCTCGAAGGCGCCCGCCGGCCAGGACGCACCCGACAACGCATGGCTGATCCGCTACAGCTTCGAGCGGCTCGACGCGCTCAACGGCTATGCCTCGGGCATGCCGTCGCCCGGCTATTACCAGCAGGTGTGGGAACGCCTCGAGGCCGGCGAGGCCGACCCCTTCACCGCAGTGGCGCTCGACAGCCTGACCCGCTTTGCGCGCCAGACCCGCGCGCAGGACGATGCCGATGCGGTGTCTACAGCACTGGTGCAGGCCGCCGCCGCGCAGGCCATGCGGCTCGCGGCGCTGCGCGGCAATGCCGGTCCGGGCCGGCAAGACCTGCTCGATGCCATCCGCTCCTGCTTCATCAAAGGCGCCATCGACGAAGGAACGCGCGGCTTTACCGCCGACCTGCGCAACTTCTTGAGCGGCACGCGCATCGGCGACGTGCCGCCTTCGGCAGGCTCGCCGCCGCTGATCGAGGACGCGCGCAGGCTCGCCCGCCAGGCCGGCGTGCGCCTGGACGACAGTACCGCGCGCATCGCGCGGCTGGATCTCTATCGCAAGCCTTCGCACCGCGAGCGCAGCCGCTTCTTCCATGCCATGACATACCTCGACACGGGGCTCGGCACCTGGCTCGCGGGACCGGATTTTCTTGGCAACAGCCGTTTGCATTTGCTGTTCGAAGAGTGGCGCGCCGCCTGGTCGCCGCTGGTGGAGGCGCGGCTGATTGAACTGGCGGGCGATGGCGCCAGCGTGGAGGCCGTCTGCATGGCCAAGCTGCGCAAGGAAGAGATCGCTCTGTCCGACGAGGGCCGCGGACGCAGCGCGAGCGCGGCCGTGGCGCTGTTGCTGCGCGCCTGCCTGATCGGGCTGCAGTCGCGGCTGCCCCAGCTGCTCTCGATGCTTTCCACCCACCTCGACGAAGATGCCTCGCTCGGCTCGGTGGTCGAGTGCGGGCATCGGCTCGTCACGCTCTGGCGTGCGCGGGAGCCGCTGGGCGTGCAGCAGCATCCGCAGCTGCGCAGCCTGCTGGAGCGTGTGTGGCCCGCGGCGCTGTTCCTGCTGCCCGATGTGGGCGGGTGCCCGGAAGAAGGTGAGGCGGGCGCGGTGAAGCAACTGCTTTCACTGCGCGAGCTTGGGCGCCTGCTGGCCTCGCTCCAAGGCGAACCGGGAGAAGCCGGTGACGGCGCCATCGACCTCGACCTGCTGCGTACGCAACTCGAACGATTCGCGACCGGTGCGTCGGCCGCGCCCGCGGTGGCCGGCGCTGCTTCGGCCCTGCTGTACCTCGATGGACACTGGGACGAGAACGCACTCGACACCGTGGTGCGGCAACGCTTCGGCGCGGGCGCAGAGCCGCGCGAGGCGGTACGTTTTCTCAACGGGGTGATGGCCGCGGCGCCTGAACTGCTGCTGCGCCTGCCCGCGCTGCTCGAAGGCCTCGACGGCCTGGTGCAGGGCTGGGATGCCGAGGCTTTCGTGGCGCATCTGCCCGATCTGCGGCAGGCCTTCACGCGCCTCAAGCCGCAAGAGACGTCCGACCTGGCCGGCCGTATTGCCGCGCTGCATGGCATGGGCGAAACAGAGGGCCAGGCGCTCAACCAGATGCACTACGAAACCACCGAACAAGACCTGCACGAAGGCGCGCGACTGCAGCTCGCGCTGGCCGAGTGCATGCGCCGAGACGGGCTTGCCGCGTGGCTGGTCCCAGAGCACAAGAAGAACAACATCGAAAGCGCGATATGACCATCGATCTCCAGACGCTCAGGCGAGCCTTGCGCCCCAACTGATCTCGGCGCTCGCGGAACTGGAATTCAGCCGCAGGGATTGTCAACAGGAGTGGGAACGTCGTTTATGCGAGAAAGTTCACTGTTATTCATAGTGGGATGGATGCTTGTCCTTGGACTGACGGCTTGCGGTGGAGGCGGGGGCGGAGGCGGCAGTGGTGCGGTTGCTCCGCTGCTTCCATCGGCCACGCAACCCGCTGCAGTGCCGTCAGCGGCCGGTCGCCCGATCTCCGATTCGATCAAATCGGCTGAGACTGGTGCGACTTACCAGCTAACCATCTATTTCCCCGCGTCCTATAGCGGGAGCACCAAGGCCTATCCCGTCATCTATGCCCTGGACGGAGACGCCGTCAATGCGCCCAGCGGGCGATTCGAAAACTTGAGGGGCATCCTTGAACGCAAAGGCATCGATGCGGTTCTGGTCGGCATCGGGGGCACATCGCGCCGAAGCACGGACTACACTTTTCCGGGCGCCGTGCCGTACCACGACTTTCTGACGAAGGAACTCGTCCCATTCATCGAATCGAAGTATCGGGCGGACAGTACGAAGCGAATCCTGACAGGACATTCACTCAGCGGAAGCATGACTGGCTACGCCCTCTTTCTGGAAGGCGCCGGCACCACCCTCACCTTTTCGCATTTCCTCTCCTTCGACGGTTCGTACGGATATCAGCAAGCGGAGACTGATACGTATGAGCAGAAGATGTACGAGGTGCGGAAAGACAAGGCACTTCCCGCAACATTGATCCTTGCACGCTGCGGCGATACCACCCAGTGCAACTATCAGCCGGTCGATGCGGTCTATCAAAAGCTCTTGCAACGCGGTTACTCCGGTTTCCAGATCGTGGAGAAAACCTATTCGACCTCCCATGTGGCCGTCGATCTTCCGGCCTTCGAAGATGCACTCGCCGTGGTTTTCAAGTGAGCTGACCTCGGAACAACATGCGACTGCCGGCCCATGCATAAGTCCAGACTTCAGCTTCGACCCTGCGCCACTTTTGAGCTACGTACAACCTCAAGCGGGTGATGCGAATCCCGCGGATCGCGAAGACGATGCATCCGGTCTCGACACCCCGCCTCTAGCTTCGCCCGAGACCCCACGCATTGAAGGCGCGCGACTCAGCGCGCCGGGGGCTTCCACTGACGCGCCCAGTCGCTCAAAGGCGTCAGCGCTGCATTCAACTTTCGCCCCTCATCGGTGAGTCCGTAGCCTCCCTCGTCGTGCGTAACCAAACCAAGCGCTCGTAGCTCTGCGAGCCTCGTGTTCAACAGGCTGGAGTTTGTCTCGCAGGCCTCCTGAAGAGCGCGAAACGTCAGCTGCTCCGCGCGGAGCTCCCAAAGAATCCGAAGCGTGGACCTTCGACCCAGTAGGTCCAGAGCCACCATGATGGGGCGGCCGGTCCTTGAACCGCGCACAGGGGCGCCAACCTTTAGAACAGCCATGCTTTACTTTTCAAAGCAACGTGGATAAAGTGCAATGCTTTAGAAAATGTAGCAGATGCTCGAGGTCAACCCATGACTGTTCGTATCGCTCCTGCGGAGCCACCTTTCCCCGCCGGCATCCAATCTTCGCTTGAAGGCCTCATGCGTGGAAAACCGCCTCTGGTGCTGTTTACCACGCTCGCGAGGGACCCTCGCCTTTTCCAGAAGTTTTTCGCGGGCGGGCTGCTTGACCGTGGAAACCTAACCTTGCGACAGCGCGAACTCGTCATCACGCGCACCACGGCGCTGTGTAAATCGGAGTACGAATGGGGCGTCCACATCGCACTGTTCGCATCGCACGCCGGATTTGATGAAGCCCAAGTCCTTTCGCTCGCCTCCGGACAACCGCGAGATACCTGCTGGCAAGATGAGGACAGGCTGCTGTTAGAGCTTTGCGACATGCTTCATTCCAACTGCACTGTCGACGACGCCCTATGGCAGTCGCTTAAGACGGCGTTCAGCGACGAGGGCATTCTCGAGCTGCTCATGCTGGCAGGCTTCTATCGCACCGTCAGCTATCTGGCAAACGCTCTGCGCTTGCCTGCCGAGCCAGGCTCGGCAACCTTTCCCTCGTCTTACCGCAGCTAAGCCCCTTCGATCGTCCTGTCGCTTGAAACCGGTGGGATGTCTGATGACAAGGAGAACCGAATGATCAAAGTCACAGTGATGTACCCGTACACCGAAGGCGCCCGCTTCGATCACGCTTACTACCGCGACCGGCACATGCCGATGGTGAAGGCCAGGCTGGGCAGTGCCTGCGCCTACTACACCGTCGAAAAAGGCCTGGCCGGCCGAGCACCCGGTTCACCGCCCGCCTTCGTGGCGATGTGCGCGTTCATCTGTGATTCGGCCGAAAGCTACCTTGCCGCCAGCCAGGAGCACGGCGCCGAGATCAGGGGCGACATCGCCAACTACACCGACATCGTGCCGGTGGTCCAGTTAAGCGAGGTCGTCGTCGAGCGGTCCGATCGTTAAACGGACCAGGTCGAGATTTGTCGCGAGGTGCCTCCTTGGCATCTGATAACTGGAGGAACTCGCTCGTCGGCTCGCGCTCATACGGGAAAATACCGCCTGGAACCGCGCCGGTGGCGATCGACTGTCGGGGCGGCACGAGTGTTTGCACCTCAAGGGGCCCCGGCCCCACAACATCAACGGGAACCCCCATGACGATCATCGTGTCTGCTGACAGGCACCGCGACGGTATATCTGCCGTGGCGGCCCGGCTGGCGCCCTATCTGGGCATTGCCTTCGCGGTTGTTCTGCTTGACCAAGTGTCGAAGTCGCTCGCCACGCGATTCCTGCGCGGAGGCGAAATCCTTCCCATCACGCCCTTTGCCGATCTCGTCTTGGCGCACAACCGGGGCGTTGCCTTCTCCTTCTTGGCTGACGCCTCGGGCTGGCAGCGATGGCTGTTTACGGCACTTGCCATCGCGGCGGCGGCGTTCATCTTCAAACTGCTGGTGCAGCCCGGCGGGACGCCGCTGTTCAGGGCGGCCTTGGCACTTGTGCTCGGCGGCGCGCTGGGAAATGCGATTGACCGCTCGTGGCAGGGGCACGTGGTCGACTTCATCCATCTTCATTGGCGCGAGGTCTACGACTTCGCCATCTTCAACGTGGCCGATTGCGCCATCACTGCAGGCGCGGCGCTTCTGGTCCTGGCTGAGATCAGGCGGTCGCGAGCCGCTTGAAACAGGCGCCTGCCACTCGAAGGTCGTCGGCTTCGACAAACAGTACTTCGATGCTGAGCCAGTAGAGAAACACAACGCTTCGCAGCCCGCGGCGCAACCCGCTCTGGGTTGCCGTCAGGACAGAAGGTCGACCACCGCGCTTTCGCCGAGGCGGTCCACTCGCCAGTGGCCTGAACCGGCCTGCCGGTACACTTTTTCGAACGAACGCCTGAAAGCTCCCCGGCTTCCACCCGTATGACCGTGCAAACTCCGTCCACTTCGGCCCCGGCAGCAACTCGCCGAACGGCGGCTATGGCTATCAATGGTGGACATTTCCGCAAACCGGCGCGTACTATGCCCTGGGTCTGCCGGTTCAGTTCACGTACGTCGACCCGGCCACTCGCACGGTGGTCGTGAAGCTCAGCTACATGCCACCGGGCCGCACCGAGCCTATGCGCGGAAACGCGTGCCTTCCTTCAGGCCGTTTCGAACTGGAAGCCCCGCCGCTAGTGTTCCATCCCGTTGTTTGAGAGTTCGCATGAAATCAGCAGGGCTGAAAGGCACCGTTTCCATTGAACTCGTGCACGAGGCGCTTCGCGCCGCCGCGCTAAGGAACATGGACATCAGCGGCGTGCTCGAGATCGCCAGGCTGGACCGCGATCTGCTGAACGCGCCGCGCGCGCGCATTTCGGCGGCTGCGTATTCGCGCATGTGGGTGGCCCTGGCCGACCTGATGGATGACGAGTTCTTCGGGCTGGACAGCCACGGGCTGCGCCGCGGAAGCTATGCGCTCATGACGCGCGCGGCGGTCAGCTCGGAGAACCTGGAGCACGCGCTGCGCCGGATCCTCCGGTTTCTTCACGCCACCCTGGACGACTTTCGCGGAGAGCTGGTGCGATCGGCCGATGAGGCGCGCGTGATCCTGCACGACGGTGGCGTGCTGCGCCGGCTGTTCGGCTACGGCACCTGGTTCATCCTCGTCCATGGGCTGGCATGCTGGCTCGTGCACCGGCGGATCCCCTTGCGCGAGATGCGGTTCCGCTGCCCGCCTCCGGCCGATGACAGCCACTACCGCACGCGCTTCTGCGAGGACGTGAAGTTCAACGCACAGACCACGCACATCACCTTCGCCAGCGAGCTGCTCGATCTGAAGATCGCGGAATCTCCGCAGACCGTCGACAACTTCCTGCGGGCAGCGCCCGCCAACCTGCTGGTCAAGTACCGCAATGACTCGAGCACCAGCGCACAGGTGCGGCACCGGTTGCGCAGCCAGATGCCCGATGCGTGGCCCGAACTGGAGAAGCTCGCGCAGGAGCTCTGCGTCTCCGGCACCACGCTCCAGCGCCGATTGCAGCAGGAAGGGCTGAGCTATCAGCGCGTGAAGGACGATCTGCGGCGGGACATCGCGATCGACCTGCTGTCGAGCGCCTCGCTGACGGTGGCCGAGGTCGCCGCCCGCACCGGCTTCCAGGAGCCCAGCGCCTTTCATCGCGCCTTCAAGAAATGGACGGGCGTGAGCCCCGGAAGCTACCGCTCCTCCGCGCACGCGCGGGAATGAGCCGCTGGCGCCCGGCGCCCGCCAAAGCGGCAACCGCATGCCCGAAAGCCCCGGCCAGATCGAGGCCTGCGGACATGGGCATCGAATGCTTGCGGAACTAAGCTCCTCGGCAATCCGGCAACGAGGAAACCCGCAATGAACCGAATGATGGCGCCGCCGCTGGACGCGCACGCGCTGCAAGGCGCCGTCGACTGGGCGATTGCCACGCGGCGCAGCATCAGGGCCTACTTGCCCAGGCCGGTGCCGCAGCAAGAGATCGAAGCGATTCTCTCGACCGCGCGCTACAGCGCTTCCGGCATGAACATGCAGCCCTGGCATGTGCATGTGCTGACCGGGCCCGCGAAGGCCGGCCTGTCCGCTGCGATCGCGGCGTTCGACGACGATCCCGCCAGATCGGGGGAACTGCTCGAGCCCTACGACTACTACCCGCGCGAATGGCTCTCCCCCTACCTGGAGCGGCGCCGCAAGGTGGGCTGGGACCTCTATGGTCTGCTTGGAATCGCCAAGGGCGACAAGCAGCGCATGCACCTGCAGCATGGGCGCAACTACCGCTTCTTCGATGCGCCCGTGGGCTTGTTCTTCACGATCGACCGCACGCTGCAGGAAGGAAGCCTGCTGGACTGCGGCATGTTCCTGCAGAGCGTGATGATCGCCGCACGCGGCCGCGGCCTTCACACCTGTCCGCAGGCCGCGTTCCTGAAGTTCCATCGCCAGATCGCCGAGTTCCTGGACATCCCCGCGCGCCAGATGCTCGTCTGCGGCATGAGCCTGGGCTATGCCGACGAGTCCTCGATCGAGAACTCGCTGGTCACCGAGCGGGAGCCGGTTTCCGCATTCACGGCGTTCCACGACACCACGAAGGAGACAAGGACATGAGCGCGCAATCCTATGCAAAGGGGCTCGACCGCTGCGAGGCCAACCATGTGCCGCTGACGCCGCTCGGCTTTCTCGACCGCGCCGCGCTGGCGCATCCGGACCGCGTGGCGGTGGTGCACGGCGACTTGACGCGAACCTGGGCGCAGACGCGCGAGCGCTGTCATCGCCTGGCGTCGGCGCTGGTGGCCAGGGGCGTCCAGCCGGGCGACACCGTGTCGGTGCTGGCGCCCAACACGCCGGCCATGCTGGAGTCGCACTTCGGCGTGCCGCTGGCAGGTGCCGTGCTCAACGCGATCAACCACCGGCTGGACCCTGAAGGGATCGCGTTCATCCTGCACCACGGCGAGTGCAAATTGCTGATGGTCGACCGGGAGTTCGCCGCGACGGTGGCCGCCGCCCTGAAGCTTCTCGCCAGCCCTCCCGCGGTCATCGACATCGAAGACCACCTCGCACCGCCCGGCGAACGCATCGGCGAGACCGACTATGAATCGCTGCTGGCAAGCGGCGATCCGGCGTTCCCCGGCCGCTGGCCGAGCGATGAGTGGCAGCCCATTGCACTGAACTACACCTCGGGTACGACGGGAGACCCGAAGGGTGTGGTCGCCAGCCACCGTGGCACCCACCTGATGAGCCTGCTGCAGATCACGAACTGGGCGATGCCGCGGGCGCCGAAGTACCTGTGGACACTGCCCATGTTCCACGCGAACGGATGGTGCTTCACCTGGGCCGTGACGGCGGCTGCCGGGACCCACGTCTGCCTGCGCCGGGTGTCCGCCGAAGCGGTGCTGGAGGCCATCGACACGCACCAGGTCGATCATCTCTGCGCAGCGCCGGTCGTGATGGCCATGCTCTCGGATTCGGCGCAGAACATCAGGCTGTCCCGCAGCGTGCGGGTACTGACCGCGGGATCTCCTCCGCCGCTGGCCGTGCTGAACGCGGTGCTCGCGATGGGCTTCGACGTGGAGCATGTGTTCGGCATCACGGAGGTTTGCGGCACACCGGTGAGTTGCGCGTGGCAGGACGGCTGGGACGATCTTGCACCCGCCGAGCAAGGCAAGCTGCGGGTGCGCCAGGGCGTGCGTGCCGCCATGTTCGAGGGCCTCATGGTCGGCGATGCGGACACGCTGGCGCCGGTTCCCCGCGACGGCAAGACCGCGGGGGAGCTCATGCTGCGCGGCAACACCGTGATGATGGGCTACTTCAAGAACGAGGCGGCCACGCGCAAGGCGCTCGCCAACGGCTGGTTCCGCACCGGCGACGTGGCGGTCCTGCATGGCAACGGCTATGCGCAGATCACCGACCGTTCGAAGGACGTGATCATTTCGGGCGGCGAGAACATCTCTTCGGTGGAGGTCGAGGATGTCGTTCATGGGCACCCGGCCGTCCTGCATGCGGCCGTGGTTGCCCAGCCCGACGAGAAATGGGGCGAGGTGCCGTGCGTGTTCATCGAGCTCAGGGCAGGCGTTGCGGCGCCTTCCGAACAGGAGATCATTTCGTTCTGCCGGGAGCGGCTGGCCCACTTCAAGTGTCCGCGCCGGGTGATCTTCACCCCCTTGCCGAAGACCGCCACGGGAAAGATCCAGAAGTTCCGCCTGCGCGAGCAGGCCGGAAGCCGGGAGGCCATCACCGGCCTCGCGCGCCATGGTTGAGTTCGAGCCGGCTGCCGGTGCACCTGTCGAACCCGGCTACCGCTTCTCGCGAACCCACACTTTCGACGAAGAGCAGGTCAGGGCATTCGCCCTGGCCGCGGGAGACGAGAACCCGCTGCACCACGATGCGGCGTTCGCAAGAAGCACGCGCTTCGGCGGAATGATCGCGAGCGGCACGCACACCACCTCGCTGCTGATGGGGTTGACCGCCACGCATTTCGCGAAGAAGGGAAATGTCCTGGGCATCAACTTCTCCGTCGATCTGCTGCGGCCGGTGCTGGCGAGCGAGACGGTGCTGATCGAGTGGAGCGTTTCATCGATCGCGGCCCGTCCGAGGGGCGGCAGCATCATCGAGCTGCAGGGATGCATGAAAGGATCGGACGACCGGACCCGCGTGCTCGCGCACGGCACCGTCCTGCTGACCGAGTGAGGTCTCAAGGACGCAGCGATTCCTTCAGGATGCGCCGCGCCAGCGTCGAGCGGTGCACCTCCGACGCGCCGTCGTAGACGCGAAAGGGCCGCATCTCGCGCAGGATCATCGACACGGGCGAGTCTTCCGACATGCCGAGCGCGCCCATGATCTGCGCGGCGCGGTCCGCCACGCGCCCCACGGCTTCCGACACGAACACCTTGACCATGGCCGACTCGTGCTTGATGCTTTCTTTTGCATCGAGCTTGGCGGCCGCGTGCCAGGTCATCAGGCGTGCGGCATGCAGGTCGATGTGCGAATCGGCCACCATCGCCTGCACCTGCTGCAGCTGCGCGAGCGGCTGGCCGAACGAGTGGCGCCGGTTGGCGTAATCCTGCGCCAGCGCCATGGCGCGCGAGGCGCGGCCGATGAAGCGCATGCAGTGCGACAGGCGCGCCGGTTCGAGCCGCATCTGCGCGTAGGCGAAGCCCCGGCCCACCTCGCCCAGCACCGCGCCGTCATCCACGAAGCAATCCTGCAGTTCGATCTCGCCATGCCCGCCGATCTGGAAGCCATCGATGCTCGCGATGTTGCGCACCACGCGGTAGCCGGGGTTGCCGGCATCGACAATGAAGATCGTCGCGCCCTCGCCTGTCTTCGCCAGCACCAGCGCGAACGCGGCGCCGACCGCGCCGCTGATGAACCACTTGCGGCCGTTGATGACCCAGCCGCCGGGGCGGCGCTCGGCCACGGTCTGCAGCATCGACGGGTCGGACCCGGCGCCGGGCTCGGGTTCGGTCATCGCAAAGCACGAGCGGGCCTCGCCGCGCGCGAGCGGCACCAGGTAGCGCTGCTGCTGCGCCGGCGTCCCGTCGGCGAGCAGGTTGATCATGTTGGGCTGGTCCGGCGGCGCGCAGTTCATGGCCAATGGCGCAAGGAAGCTCCGGCCGGCCTCTTCGAGCACCACCGAGCGATCGCGCCACGACAGGCCCAGGCCGCCCCACGCCACCGGCAGCTGCGGTGCGTAGATGCCGGCCTCCATGGCCTTGGCGCGCAGCGAGCGCACCGCAGCTTCGAGCGCATCCAGGTCGTGGGCCAGCGCCGGGCACTCGCGCGGAATGGCCTCTTCGTCGACGAAGCGCCGGACCGCCTCGCGCAGCGCCGGAAGGCGGTCGCTGTAGCCGAACATCAGGAGGCGCCTTCGCCGCCGTAGCCGGCCTTGGCCAGCGTGCGCCTGGCGATGTTGAGCTGGTGGATCTGGCTCGTGCCTTCGTACAGCCGGAACAGCCGCACGTCGCGGTAGAAGCGCTCCATGCCGTGGTCGGCAATGTAGCCGTAGCCGCCCAGCATCTGCACGCTGCGGTCGGCCACGCGGCCGCACATCTCGGACGCGAAGTACTTGCAGATCGACGCCTCCATCGTCACGTCGATGCCTTCGTCGCGCTTGCGCGCGGTGTCCAGCACCAGCGCGCGGGCCGCATGGATCTCGGTCTGGCTGTCGGCGATCAGCGCCTGGATCAGCTGGAAGCCCGAGAGCGCCTGGCCGAACTGCTTGCGCGTGGAGACGAACGCCACGGCGTCCTGCAGCATGCGGATCGCCGGCCCGATGCACAGGGCCGCCAGGTGGATGCGCTGCTTGTTCAGCACCTTCATCGCCGTCTTGAAGCCCTGCCCTTCGCGCCCGCCGATGACGTTCTCCGCCGGCACGATGCAGTCGTTCATGTGCACCTCGGACACGGGCGAGCCCGCCTGCCCCATCTTCTTGTAGGCCGGCCCGGTGCTGAGTCCGGGCATGCCGCGCTCGACCAGGAAGGCCGTGACGCCGCGCGCCGACAGGTCGTCGGGGTCGGTGCGCGCCATCACCGTGAAAAGGCCGGCGATCGGCGCGTTGGTGATGAAGCACTTGGTGCCGTTGAGCACGTAGTGGTCGCCCTCGCGCCGCGCCGAGGTGCGCAGCGACGCGGCGTCCGAGCCGGCCTCGGGTTCTGTCAGCGCGAACGCGCCGGTCAGCTCGCCGCTGGCCAGCCGCGGAAGGTAGCGCCGCTTCTGCGCCTCGGTGCCATCGGCCACCAGCGCTTCGGAGCCGATGCCGGTGTTGGTGCCGACACGGGCCCGAAAGGCCACCGAGCACTGCGACAGCTCCATTGCCGCCAGCACCAGCTCCTCGGTCGTCATGCCCGCACCGCCATAGGCCTCGGGGATCGAATAGCCGAACAGGCCCTGCGCCGCCATGTCGGCCACCAGGTCGGCGGGCACTTCGTCGGCATCGGCCACGCGCGCCTCGTTCGGCACCAGCCGCTCGCGCACGTAGCTGCGCAGGCTGCCCAGGAATTGGTCGAAGGCTTGGGGGTCACGCTGCATGATGTGTTGCTCCTTGCTTCAGGGGGTGGATGCGCGCGGACCTCAGTCCAGCTTGGTTCCGGTGGACTTGACCAGCGCCGCCCACGAGGCCGTGTCGGCCTTGATGAGCTCGGCAAACTGCGCCGGGGTATTGCCGACCGGCTCGGCGCCCAGCGCCAGCAGCCGTTGGCGGAGCTCGGGCTTTTCCAGCGCCTTGGTGGTGGCGGCGTGCAGGCGCTCGACGATGGCCGTGGGCGTTGCTGCGGGCACCATCAGGCCCTTCCATGCACCGAAGCTGAAGCCCTTGACCGACTCAGCGACGGTCGGCACCTCGGGTGCGGCCGTGGCCCGCTTGTCGGTGGACACCGCCAGCGCCCTGAGCCTGCCCGACTGCACATGCGGCCACAGCGCGGGCATGTTGTCGATCATCATCGCGATCTGCCCGGCCAGCAGATCGTTCATCGCCGGGCCCGTGCCCTTGTACGGGACGTGGACCATCGTGGTGCCGGTGAGCTGGTTGAACCATTCGCCGGCCAGGTGGGACGGGCTGCCGTTGCCCGCCGAGCCGAAGCTGACCTCCTTCGGCCTGGACTTGGCATAGGCGATGAACTCGGGCACCGTCTTCGCCGGAATCTTCGGGTTGATCGCCATCAGGTTGGGCTCCTGGATCAGCAGCGTCACCGGCCGCAGGTCCTTGGCCGGGTCGTAGGGCATCTTTGTGTAGAGGCTCGGGTTGATCACCGTGGGACCGGCCGCCGCGATCAGCAGCGTGTAGCCGTCGGGCGCCGATTTGGCGACATAGTCGCCGCCGATGTTGCCGCCGGCGCCGGCCTTGTTCTCGACGATGACGGGCTGCCCCAGCTCGGGAGCGAGGGCCGCGGCCAGCAGCCGCGCCAGCACGTCGGTGGAGCCGCCCGGTGCAAAGGGCACGATGAGGCGAACCGGCTTGGCCGGATAGGCGGCCGGGTCGGCGTGCACCGCGGAAGCCGCGGCCAGCAGGCAGGCGGCAGCGAGCATGAACATCTTGCGCATGGGAGTCTCCGGTTGATTCTTTGCCAGGGCCCGGAGACTACGCAGCGGCATCACATATGGAAAATGATGTTTCTCTATCTTGAATGCCGTCGCTCGCCAGCACGCCCTGCCGGACGTAGCATTCACCGCGCCACACGAGCCCCCATGCCTGCCGCACGCCACCCCGACCCCGACTTCGCAACCACGCTGCAGCACGGCCTGCAGGTACTGCACTGCTTCACTGTCGGCGAGCCCGCGCTCGGCAACAAGGAACTGTCGGAGCGCACCGGGCTGTCGAAGGCGACGATCTCGCGGCTGACCTACACGCTGGCGGCGCGCGGCCTGGTGGTCTTCGATGCGCACCTGCGGCGCTATCGCCTGGGCTCCACGGCGCTCACGATCGGCTATCCGCTGATGGCGAGCCTGCGCATCCGGCAAGTCGCGCGCGGCCGCATGAAACAGCTGGCCGACGAGGTGGGCGGCTCGGTCTCGCTGGGCATGCGCGACCGCAC
Organism: Variovorax paradoxus NBRC 15149; assembly: GCF_001591365.1. Taxonomy (GTDB): domain Bacteria; phylum Pseudomonadota; class Gammaproteobacteria; order Burkholderiales; family Burkholderiaceae_C; genus Variovorax; species Variovorax paradoxus. Next base: position 977,404 of record NZ_BCUT01000002.1, on the reverse strand, counting down.
GCGGATGGTCTACGTCGAAACCTGCCGCGGCCACGACCTGAGCGCATGGCGGCCCGACATCGGCGCGGCCGTGCCGATGCTGCCGACAGCCATGGGGCGCGGCTGGCTCGCGCACGCGCCGCAGCAGTTGCGCGACGCGGTGCTGGCGCAGATCGAGGCATCGGAACCGGGCCAGGTGCGGCTGTACGAAGCCGACCTGGCGCGGGCGCAGGCCGACCTCAAGCGCAAGGGCTTCTGCGTGTCGCGCGGCGCCTGGCGCAGCGACGTGCAGGCGGTCGGCGTGCCGATCCGCATTCCCCAGGACGGCGAGACGCTGGTGCTCAATTGCGGCGTGCTCACCTCGCGGCTCGGCCCGCGTCAGCTCGAGCAAGGCGTGGGCCCACGCCTCGTCGCGCTCGCGCGCAGCGTGGAAGCCGACCTGGATGCCGCGCCATGAAAGATGCGGACACCAAGGACCGCCAGTTCGCCACCACGCTCGCGAGCGGCATCGACCTGCTGCTGTGCTTTCATCCCGGCGAATCGAGCCTCGCGAACAAGGACTTTGCGCAGCGCACCGGCCTTTCGAAACCCACGGTCGCGCGCCTGACGCACACGCTCGCGCTGCTCGGCTACCTGCGGCGCGACCCGGCCAGCGCCAGGTACCGGCTGGGCGCGGCTGTGCTCGGCCTCGGCCATCCGCTGCTGGCCAGCATGCGCATCCGTCCGGTCGCGCGGCCGATGATGGAAACGCTGGCGCGCGAGATCGAAGGCGCCGTCTCGCTCGGGCTGCGCCACCGCATCCACATGGTGTACGTGGAGACTGCGCGCAGCAGCGAAGACTTCGTGCTGACGCCCGACATCGGCGCGCCGCTTCCCATGCTGGCCACGGCCATCGGACGCGCCTGGCTCGCGCGCGCCGCGCCCGAAGAGCGGCTGTCGGTGCTGAACCAGATCCGCGTCGCCGCGCCGGCCGAGTTCGAGCGCCATGCCGCGGCGGCCGAGCTGGCGCGTGAAGAACTGGCGCGCGACGGCTTCTGCAGCGCCCGTGCCGACTGGCAGCCGAACCGGCATGGCTTTGCCGTGCCGCTGCACGGCCTGGTGGACGGCATGCAGTTCGTGCTGAACTGCGCCGTGGCAACCCGGCGCGGCAGCTTCGCGCAGATGCGCCGGGAGGCCGCGCCGCGGCTGCTCACGCTGGCGCACAGCATCGAGCTTTCGCTGGGCCTGCGATAGCGCGCGCCGGCACCGCGTTCAGGATGTCGAAACATGGGTTGCGGCAAATGGAGCGCGCCAACAGACTCCGATGCATGCCATCCGACGCTTTCAAACACACCGCCGCCGCCGCCGAGCCCACGCCACCGCCCGCCACGCCGCAGGGGCCGCTCGCCGGCATCCGGATCCTCGACATGGCCACCGTGATCGCGGCGCCCTTCTCGGCCTCGCTGTGCGCCGACATGGGCGCCGAGGTCGTCAAGCTGGAGCTGCCCGAAGGCAACGACCCGCTGCGCTCGCTCTCGCCCACCACGCCGGACCATGCGCTGTTCTGGAAGGTCTCGAACCGCGGCAAGAAGGGCGTGTCGCTCGACGTGCGCAAGCCGGAGGGCCGTGCGCTGTTCCTGCGGCTGATCGCGTCCTTCGATGTGCTGGTCGAGAACTTCCGCACCGGCACGCTCGACAAGTGGGGGCTCGACGCGCCCACGCTGTGGTCGGTCAACCCCAGGCTCGTCATCCTGCGCGTCACCGGCTTCGGCCAGACCGGCCCGTATGCGCAGCGTCCGGGCTTCGCGCGCATCTTCGAGGCGATGAGCGGCTTCGCCCACCTGACCGGCGAAAGCGGCCGCAGTCCGCAGCACATGAACTATCCGCTCGGCGACGTCATCGCGGGCCTGTTCGGCGCCTTCGCCATCTCCACCGCGATCGCGGAACGCCATCGCCATCCCGACGCACCGGGCCGGGAGATCGACCTCGCGGCGACCGAGGCCATGTTCCGGCTGCTCGAAGCGCTGCCGGTCGAGCACGAGGTGCTGGGGCAGGCGCGCAGCCGCTCGGGCAGCCGGGCCACCTACACGGCACCCTCCAACATGTACCGCACGGCCGACGGCCACTGGGTCACGATCGTGGGATCGTCCGACCCGATCTTCAAGCGCATCTGCCAGGCCATGGGCCAGCCGGCGCTGGCGCACGACCCGCGCTTTGCGACCACGCCGGACCGGGTGCAAAACATCGACGAGATCGATGCGATCGTCGCCGGCTGGTGCGAGTGCCAGACGCTGGCAGCGCTGTCCGAGGCCCTGACCCGCGGCGGCGTTCCCCACAGCAAGGTCTATGCGGTGGACGACGTGATGGCCGATCCGCACTTCATTGCGCGCGAAGCCATCATCCGCTTGCCCGATCCGGACCTCGGGTCGCTGCCCGCGCCCGCGATCGTGCCGCGCTTCTCCGGCTTCAAGCCCGCGCCGCCGCGCACCGGGCCGGCGGCCGGCGAACACAACGCGGAGGTCTACGGTGCGCTAGGCCTTGGCAGCGATGCGCTGGACCGGCTGCAGCGCGAGGGCGTGATCTGAGCGGGCGCTGCAGCTGGCCTGAACATTCGCACCGCCTACTTGAGCGCCGCCACCACGGCATCAAAGAACGGCACCACCGGCAAGGTGCCGTTTCCCGCGGGGTCGGTCTGCGCGCCCCAGACGACGATGACCACCTTTTCCTTGCGGTTGACGTAGATCTGCTGGCCCATGATGCCGTTCGCGTAGAAGGCGCCGTCTGCGGCCGAGGGGCCGCTCGGCGGTATCCACCACAGGTAGCCGTAGTTGATCGAGTTGCCACTTGTCAGCACCTTGGGCGTGCCCGCGTCCGTGACCCATCCGACCGGCACCACCTGCTGGCCGGCAGCCACACCATCGTTCATCACGAACAGGCCGAAGCGTCCGTAGTCGCGCAAGGTGGCGCTGATGCCGCTGCCGCCGATCTCCACGCCGTTGGGTGAGTCGAGCCACCAGTTGGCCTGCGCCTCCATCCCGGCCTTCGACCAGATCTTCTCGGAGAGATATTGCGCCAGGGGTTTCTTGACCGCGTTGTAGACGATCTCGCCGGCCACCTGTGTTTCGCCGGTGCTGTAGTTGTAGACGGAGCCCGGTGCCGCCGCGCGCGGCAGCTTGCTCATGAGATCCATGGCCGAGCCCGGCTTCTGGCTGATCTGCGCCTCGAGCAATTGGCGCCGATCGGAGTTCGGGTTGGTGTAGGTCTCATTCCACTGCGCGCCCGAAGCCATCATCATCACATTGCGGACCGTCGCACCATCGTAGGCGCTGCCCACCAGCCGGCGCACGTACTTGGTGACCTGGTCATCGATGCTGGCAATGTAGCCGTCCTTCACGGCCGCGCCGATCAGCGTCGAGGTGATCGACTTGGCCACCGACATCGACATCCAGCGCGTGCGTTGCGTGTTGCCGTACTGATAGGTCTCATGGACGATCTTGCCGTCCTTCAGGATGAGCAGACCGGCAACACGATTCACCGACATGAAGTCGGCGAGGCTGTATCTCGCAGCACTCACCGTGAAGTTCACCTGTGTGAGCCGCGCGGCCGCAGCGGGCAACGCAGACGGCGTGCCGCCGGGCTCGACAGTGCGCGTGGGAAACAAGCGGTCGATGTTGCGGTAGGTATTGACCGCCAGTTCAGGGGAGAGTGCGCCGTCGTAGATCTGGCGCACTGTGCCGATGGACTCCAACGCATGCGGATAGCCGTCGGAGTTGCCATTGTCCGGAGGGGTCACGCCGCCATTTGCAGGTGGAATGCCGGCGATGGGAAGAACCGCGCCGCCACTCCCACCGCCACCACCACCACCACAAGCAGCAACCAGCATCGCCGCCGCCATCAGGAGAACCGAAGGAGCCGCGTGCAATCCGCGCGATAGTACGAATGACTTCTTTTGAACACCTTGATCCACGCGGCCCCCTTTGTTGGTGTGACGCCCGACGAGTGATGGCGATGCGCTTTGTCGCCTCGCCGCACGGCGGCGCGATGGTTGCATATGTCTGGCTCTGCCACAAGCGCAACCTGCCGCGAGATGCGCCGCCTACGACGCGGCAACCGCCTCCTTGACGAAGTCCGCGTAGCTGCGCAGCGGACGGCCGAGCATGGCCTGCAGGCGATCCGCTGCGCCCTCCTCACCGTGCATGCCGAACTTCTGGATCCCGGCCATCATCAGGCGCATGTCGTAGGCCAGCCAGGACGGGCCCAGCGCGGCCATCTGGCCTTCGAAGGCGGCCACGTCATCGCCGCCGTAAGCCACTTCGCGGCCGAGTGCGGCACTCCAGGCCTTGGCCACCGAGGCGCCGGTCAGCAGCTCGGGGCCGACCAGCTCCAGCGTCACGCGCGGCAGTGGCGCTGGTGCGCGGTCGCGGCGCAGCAATTCGGCAATGGCGGTGTCCGCGATGTCCCGCGCGTCGATCATCGCGACGCCCGTGGAGCCGATCGGCATCGGGTAGACGCCGTGGCCCTGGATCACCTGCTGCACCATGCGCTCGTTCTGCATGAAGTACGCGGGCCGAAGGATGGTCGCCGGAATCTCGAGGCTCTCGATCATTCGCTCGACCGTGTGCTTGCCGGTGAAGTGCGGCACGTCGGTGAACTTGTCCGCATGGATGACCGACAGGTAGACGATGCGCTCGATGCCGGCCTCGCGCGCCAGGTTCAGCGCGACGAGGGCTTGGGTCACTTCGTCGGGCGTGACGGCGTTCAGCAAAAACAGCGTGCGCACTGAGGACAACGCCGCGCGCAGCGAGGGCACGTCGGTCAGGTCGCCGACGACCTCCTTGACGCCCGCCGGGAAGGCTTGCTTTCCGGACGTGCGAACGAACGCGCTGACGCTGGCGCCGGCAGCGGCCAGGCCTTGGACGACGAGGGAACCGATGGTGCCGGTGGCACCAGTGACGAGAATGCTCATGAAAATCTCCTGGGAAGTTGAAGAGGGATAAAAAAAGATCGATCAGCGCGAGAAGTCCGCGACCACCTTGCCGATGCGCGGGTCGGTGCGATTGCGTTCGATGGCCGCGGGGATGTCGCCGAAGCCCACGGTTTCGCCGAGCTTGGAGATCAGCGTGCCTTCGGCGATCTCTGCCACCAGCCGTTCCAGCAGGGCGGTGTCCGGCTTGTTCATGAACCACAGTCCGCGTCGGCCGGACGGCGTGCGGGCCAGGATGTCGGGCGAGGACGTGCCGACGATCACGCCGTCCTTCGACAGCACCTGCCACGAGCGATCGAGCACTTCGCCGCCGACGTAGTCGAGCACCAGGTCGATGTCCTGCGCGACCGACTCGAAATGTTCGGTGCGGTAGTCGATGACGTGGTCCGCGCCCAGGCTGCGCACGTATTCGAGGTGCGCGGTCGATGCCGTCGCGAACACTTCGGCACCCGCCCGCTTGGCGTACTGCACGGCATAGCCGCCCAGTCCACCCGCGGCGCCGTGGATCAGGATCCGCTGGCCTGCGGTGATCGGACCCGCGTGGTGCAGGCTTTGCCAGGCGGCCACGGCCGCCACCGGAACGCCGGCCGCATGAACCTCGTCCAGGCCTTGGGGCGTGCGCACCAGGTTCGCCTCGGCTACGGCCACGACATCGGCATAGGCACCGAGCCCGCCCAGCGGCCCCATGACGCGATCGCCCACGCGAAAGCGCGAAGCGCCGGGGCCGAGTGCCTCGACGGTGCCCGCAAGCTCGATGCCCAGCACGGCGGGCAGCTGCAGCGGGAAGGCTTCCCGGACGAAGCCCTCGCGGACCTTCCAGTCGATGCCGTTCACGCCCGCGGCCCGAACGCGGACCATGACCTGGCCCGGCCCGGCTGCGGGGCGCGCGATCTCGGCGACCTCGGCGGCGGCCGCGCCGCCATAGGCCCTGATCAGCACGGCGCGTTGCGTAGTGGTGTTGGTGGTCATTTCAATTTCCTCATCTCGAAGTTGCGATGGGGAGAAGATAGGCCGTTGCATTCGCAAAACGAAGACCCGAAAATGAAAACACCTCGTCTCAAATCCGGAACACATGGACCTGAACGCATTGACCGACTTCGCGCTCGTCGCAGCGAATGGCGGCCTCGGAAAGGCAAGCCGCGCGAGCGGAAGATCGAAGGCGACCCTGTCCCGGCGCATCGCGGACCTGGAAGAGCAGCTCGGTGTGCGGCTCATCGAGCGCAGCGCCCGCGGGCTCAAGCTCACGGAGGCGGGCCAGATGCTGATGGACCGCACCGAAGGGCCGATGCACGAAGTGGCCGACGCCATGACCTCCGCGCGCGAGGGCCTGTCGGTGCCGCGCGGGCGCTTGCGCATCGCCTCGCCGGTGCTGTTCTCGCAGCTGGCGATGGGCCGCATCGGCGCCGAGTTCTGCGCGGCTTATCCCGAGGTCAGCTGCGAGGTGGTGGCGGACGATCGCCTGGTCGACCTCGTCGAGGAGCAGTTCGACGCCGCGATCCGGATCAATCCCAGCCCCGACAGCAGCCTCGTGGGCCGGTGCTTCGCCAAGGACCGGCTGGTGGTCGTGGCCGCGCCCTCGGTGCCCATGCCCAAGCGAGGCAAGGGCAAGGTCAGCGCTGTTCCCGGCGTTGTTGCAACAACCTTTCAGGGCGGCAACTGGACGCTCGATGACGGACGCCTTGTCGTGGAGCCGGTCCCGAGGCTCAGGCTTTCATCGTTCCTGATGATCCGCGACGCCGCGGTGGCCGGCGCCGGCGCCGCGCTGATCCCGCAGTCCATCGCGTGGAACCAGCTCACGCGCGGAGAACTTGTTCAGTGGGGCATGGTTTCGGGCGTGGAGGTCGCGCTGTGGGTCCTGCACACATCGAGGCGGCTTCCCGCGCCGAAGGTCCGCGCGTTCGTCGACTTCATGTGCGAGCAATATCCGCAGGGGTCTCTGGTGCTGAATGGATAGAAGTCGGCAGCCTTGCCCGATGCAGCGCCGCTGAACCCTCGGGCTAGCCTTTGAGATAGCCGGTCACGAGGCGTGCGCCCTCGTCGATGAGCGCATCCATTCGATCGCCGGTCAGCACCTTGCCATGGTGCAGCACCGCGTTGTGCGTCAATGCCTCGATCGTGGTGACGCAGACGAACGATGCGAGCTCCAGGTCGTCGACGGCCAGCTCGTCCCGCGCCGTCTCGAGGTAGGCCCTGAACAGGCTGAAGTTTTCGCGGCTGAAAGTCTCCAGCTTCTCGAGCCTTCCCACGCGCGGGATCTGCTCTGCAAGCACGCGGTGCAGCTGGGGATCGAGCCGATGCGCTGCAACCGCGACCGCGACGAACCGGCGTATCGCCTGGTCCAGCGGCTGGGCCCTGACCTGCGCCAGTTCGCTGCGGACCATTTGCATGATCTGCTGCTGGTGGCGCTCGATCACGGCGGCGACGAGTGCCTCCTTGCTGGGGAAGTATTGATAGAGCGAGCCGATGCTCACCCCCGCGACTTCCGCGACGCGGTTGGTGCTCGCCTTGTCGAAGCCTTCCTTGACCAGAATGCGAGCAGTTGCCTCGATCAGGCTGCCGACCGTCGCGCGCGATCGCTCCTGGACCGCGATTTTCCTGGGCTTGGTGACCGGTTTTTTCGCCATGTTCCGCAGCCGTCAATGCGAGTGGAAAAAGCGAATGATCGCTCATATTCTTGGCAGACGCGCAAACATCCCAGGAGACCCATGACATGCACGACACATTGCACCGCCTCTTCAGCTTCAAGGCTTGGGCCGACGACCAGCTGCTGACGGCGCTCGCCGGGCTCGGCGACCACTCACCGGTCACCGCACTGGCCATCAAGGCGTTGAGCCACACGTACGTGGTGGACCGCATATTCGCCGCCCACCTGCGGCGAGAAGCCCACGCATACCCGTCGGCCAACCTGAGCGAGATGCCGACGCTCGCAGCCCTGGCCGCCGATATCCGGAGAAGCGACCTGGAATACATCGACCATGTCTCGACGCTCGACCCCGCCCAGCTGGCCGAAAGTATCGACTTCGCGTTCACCGACGGCGCACCGGGGCGCATGTCCCGCGAGGAGATGCTCATGCATGTCGTGACGCACGGCGCGGGCCATCGCGGACAGGTCAGCGCAGTGATGCTGCTCCATTCCGTGCCGCCGGCCAAGGATGGCTTCACGGCGTACCTGCACGAGGCCGAAGCGCCGGCGAGAAGGCGGAATTGCCTCGTCGCTTCTCAGGCCTCTCTTCGGGCCGGCAGCGCGAGCCGCGGCTTGCCGAGCACCTGAGTGGCCACCCGCGATGCGAACCGCCGCGTCACGAATCGCACGCTGAGGCACGACAGCTTGTTGAACAGGCCGGGCACCACGGTGCGCTTGCCGCGCAGCATCGCGCGGATGGCGGCGCGCGCCACGAACTCAGCGCTTTTCGTCGAGGCGTTCGCGATCCACGAGTAGTCGCCCCCGCCCGACGCGGCGTGGAAGGCCGTTTCGGTGCCGCCAGGGCAGACGCAGGTCACCGTCAGCGGCGTGCCGCGGTGCTCGTCATGCAGGCCCTCGCTGAAGTTGCGCACGAACGCCTTCGACGCGGCGTACAGCGCCATGTTCGGCACCGACTGGTACGCGCCCGTCGACGCGATGTTCACCATGTGCGCAGGTCCGGTGCTTGCCTTGCGCGCGTCGACGAAGCAGCGCGCGAGCGCGACGAGCGAGGTCATGTTGAGCTGCACGAGCTCCGCGTCGCGCGCCCAGTCGACCTCGTCGAAGCGGCGGAAGTAGCCGAACCCGGCGTTGTTGATCAGGATGTCGATCGGGCCGCCGGCGATCGCCTCGTCCCACAGCGCACGCGCGGCATCGGGCTTGCCGAGGTCCCCGGTGATGATCTCGACCTTGACGCCCTTGCAGGTCGCGGCGACCGCCTCGAGTGCGTCGCGGCGCCGCGCCGTCAGCACGAGATCGACGCCCAGCGCCGCGAGCTCACGCGCGATGGCCGCGCCGATGCCGCTGGATGCGCCGGTCACCAACGCGCGCCTGCCGGCGTGAGCAGCTTTGTGAGTATTCAGATCGCTCATGTTTTTCCTTGATCCAGCGCACTCATGCGTTGACGTCGACAACCGTACGGCCCTGGACTTTTCCTGCGAACAATCGCTCGACGGCTGCAGGCACCTCGGCAAGGCCGACCACATGCGTCGCTTGCGCGAGCTTGTCCAGATCCAGGTCCCGCGCCAGCCGCGACCAAGCCTCGATGCGCACCTGTTGGGGCGCATTGACCGAATCGATGCCGGCCAGCGTCACATTGCGCAGGATGAATGGCAGCACCGAGGCCGGAAGATCGGTGCCCTGGGCCAGGCCGCAAGCGGTGACCACGCCTCGATACTTTGTCTGCGCCAGCACGTTGGCCAGTGTGTGGCTGCCGACCGAGTCGACGGCACCGGCCCATCTTTCGCGGGCGATCGGCGCCCCCGGCTCCGACAGCGTCCGGCGATCGATGATCTCGGCGGCCCCCAGCTTGCGCAGATAGCCGCCTTCCTCCAGTCGCCCTGTGGAGGCAACGACCTGGTAGCCGAGACCGGACAAGAGGGCAATGGCGATGGAACCGACGCCGCCATTGGCGCCCGTCACGAGAACGTCGCCATGCTGGGGCGTGAGCCCGCCGTGCTCGAGCGCCAGCACGGAGAGCATCGCCGTGTACCCCGCCGTTCCGATGGCCATCGCGTCCTTGGTGGACAAGGCTGCCGGAAGCTTGACCAGCCATTCGCCCTTCACGCGCGCCTGCTGCGCATAGCCACCGTGGTGGGTTTGGCTCAAGCCCCAGCCATTGGCGACGACGCGGTCGCCAGCAGCGATGCCAGGGTAGGAAGAAGTCCTGACCGTGCCGGCAAAGTCGATGCCGGGAATCAACGGGAACTGGCGGATGACCTCCGCGCGGCCGGTGATGGCCATTGCGTCCTTGTAGTTGACGTTGGAGTAGTCGACGTCGACCACGACGTCCCCGGGCATGAGGTCTTGTTCGCTCAACGAGACCACGCGGGTGGTGATCTTGTCGCCTGTCTTGCTGGCGAGCAGTGCTTGGAAGGTCATCGTGTTCTTTCAAAAGGAGTGTTGTTTGGAACGGAGTGCGAAACGGCTAGCGGGCTATCGCGTCGAGCCGAAGATCCTTGCGCACCCCGGCGTCCAGCAGGCTGGCCGGCGCGAACCTGCGCAGCAGGCGCAGGCGGCCGGCCATGCCGGGGGCGTAGTGGGTCTTGGGCTGCGTGGCCGTGGCCGCCTTCAACACGATGTCGGCCACCACCTCGGGGCCTTCTGCGCCCGCGATTCCATCCTTGAGCCGCTGCTCCATGCCCGCGCGAATCTCGCGGTACATGTCCAGCGGTGTGTCGGGCTGCATCGAGTTCGCTTCGAACGGCGTGTTGATGTAGGGAGGCTCCACCACCGAGACGCGAATGCCCTGCGTGCGCAGTTCATGGTCCAGCGATTCCGAATAGCCGGCGACCGCGTACTTGGTGGCGGAGTACAGCGCCATGTAAGGCGAAGGCAGGAAGCCCACCACGGAGCCAATGTTGATGATGCGGCCACTCCCCTGGCGACGCATATGCGGTACGACGGACCGGATCATCCGCACCATGCCGAAGAAGTTGGTGTCGAAGATGGCCTGGGCCTGGGCAATCGAGCTCTCTTCCGCACCGGCGGGAGCGACCCCGAAGCCGGCGTTGTTGACCAGCAGATCGATGCGGCCCTCCAGTTGGATCAGTTGCCGGACCACAGCATCGACCGACGCGTCCTGGGTCACATCGAGTGGCAGCATCTTGAACGTTCGCTGGCCCACCTCGCCGCCGCCGCGCCGGCTGGTGCCGTAGACCTTGTAGCCCGCCGTTGACAGCTTCTGCGCAATGGCTTCGCCTATGCCGGACGAGGCCCCTGTCACGAGGGCCACCTTGTTCTTCGTGCTCATGTTTTTCCTTCAGTTTGATAGTCGCATGATGCTCATCATATTTTCTGGCGAGCGAAAGGTCGATGGGTGCCAGTGTTCTCAGGCGATGGGCAGGTGCTTCAAGGCAGCCTCGCGCAGGCTGTCGGACAGCGCAGGCTCGTCGACGACGCGGGCCAGCAGCAGGGTGCCGACCATGGTGGCGACGGTCACGAGCGCGCGTTCGTGGGCACCGGCCTGCCCCCAATCCGGCGACTGGCGGGCCACAAGATCGACCATTTCCTTGATGTAGCGGGTGTTCGCTCGCCGGACTTCGGGGGTTTGGCGCGCGGTTTCCGAACCCAGCGCGGCCAGGGGGCACCCCCGCTCGACCTGCTCCAGGTTTTCTCGCGAAAGATAAGCGTGGAGCATGTAGGTCAGGGCCTGTTCCCGGGGCACGCTGGCAGCCGCCTCCGCCGCTATGGCGGCCGACTCCGTACAGGCCCGCTCCGCTGCTTCCGCCAGCATGGCCTCGCGCGAGGCGAAGTGGGCATAGAAGGCGCCATGGGTCAGGCCGGCCTCCTTCATGATGTCGGCGACTCCGGTTCCGTCATAGCCGCTGCGGCGGATCGCCCGCGCCGCAGCCGAGACGATGCGCTCGTGCGAGGCTTCCTTGGCCGCCGTTCGGACGGGATGTTTCGAATTTCGCATGATGTTCATCATATACGATTTCAAAAAGGTGCGCTGATGATGTTTTGGGCGATAGCCGCTCAGTGGCCGAGGCATGGTCGAGCAGTGCCGGGCGCCTGTCACAAGGCAATGCGCCCGCTCGTCTAGGAGGTGTTGTTCCCTCAACCCTCAAGCTACAAGGAGCTCACCATGTCCTCAGCCCGACTCGACTATCACGCCCTCGCGCCTGCGGCAGCGCGTGCCGGTACCCAGTTTTCCCACGTCGCCGGCAGTACGCTGGACAAGCGCCTGCGTGAATTGGTGAACTTGCGCATCAGCCAGATCAACGGCTGCGCCTTCTGCATCGACATGCACTGGGCCGACCTGCTCAAGCAGGGCATGGACCCGCGCCATGTCAACGCCGTGGCCGGCTGGCGCGAGGCCGAGCGCTTCTTCAGCGAAGCCGAGCGCGCCGCGTTCAACTGGGCCGAGGCCGTCAACGCGGTGCCGCATCGCACGCCCAGCGACGCGGACTTCGAGGCAGTGAAGCGGCACTTCAGCGACGCACAGATCGCGGACCTCTCGTTCGCGGTCTGCGCGATCCGCTCGTGGAACATGCTCAATGCCAGCTTCCACACGCAGGTGCCCGAAACGCCGTACACCGTCGGCTGAATCCGCCCGGCCGGCCGGCCGGCCGCCGCGATCAAGCAACATCGGTGGTGGCCCGGCCCTGCGAGTCCTTCGGTGTGCGCGGCGCGGAGCGGGTGATGCGCCGTCGCCGGCGCTTCGTTCAATCCGCAGCGAGGCGCTTGAACACCGCCTGAAGCAAGCCGAGATTCGACGCATCCGCGGCCACGGCATCTCGGCGGAACGAACTGCTGTCGTAGGGCGAATAGCTGTTGATGGGGTTGTCGATGGCCGGGCGCACCGGTACGACGTAGGTGCGGAGCTTTCCATCGAAGCTGTAGCGCTCGTTGTTGCGCGGTAGCGGCCCCAGCACCGAATCCCCTGCCAAGGTGTTGGCAAGATGGCGCCTCACGCTTTCCGCGTCGACGCCGTAGGGCCCTGCGCTCTCCACGACAACGCTCTCCGGTCCGGTACGGGCAGCCAATTTTTGGACGGCGAGGCTCCCGCTTGGCGCCTGGCTGGCGACCTCGCCGGCCATCGCGGAAGTCACGGTGAAGAGCGAAGCGGCGCAGAGGGCGAGTGCCATGCGGCCGAAAGTAAAATCCAAACTCATCGAGAACTCCTTCGCCTGGGCGGCACTGCGGAATCGAGGTTATAGCCGAACGGGTCGAAGTGCCCGGTGAGGGCGTCGCCGGGACACGCTGTAGCGGCCTGCGCTGACAAGAGGCGAATTTCTTGAAACCAGAATTCATGCATGGGAACCAGGAAGCCACCCGCCTCGAAGCGAAAGCCCCTGCCGAGCAGCACGGTCGATGACATGAAGACGGAACGGCTCCGCCTGTCCGGCGGCACCGAACTGTCGTTCACCACCGCGGGCGAGGCGTCCAGACCCGCCTTGCTGCTGCTGCACGGAACCCCGAACTCGGCCCGGCTGTTCCGGGCAGTCGTGCCCGCGCTGTCGCAAGCCGCTTTCGTGATCGCGCCGGATCTGCCCGGCCACGGCGAATCCGAGCCGCTGCCGGCCCCGTCGTTTCCCGCCATCGGCCAGGCGATTTCGGAACTGCTGGACTCGCTCGAGATCGGGCCGCGGTTTATCTACCTGCATGACTGGGGAGCGCCCGTGGGCCTGCAGATCGCGATGCAGGCGCCAGGGAAAGTCCTCGGCCTCGTCGTGCAGAACGCCAACGCGCATCGAGCCGGGTGGGGACCGGGATGGGCTGCAACGCAGGCCTACTGGTCGCAGCCCACCGCAGAAAACCGGGCGGCGGCGACCGCGCACCTGACGCTCGCGGGCACACGCGACACCTACGTCGCGGGCGTCCCGCCCGAGGTGGCCGAGCGCATCCCCGCTGAGCACTGGGAAGAGGATTGGCGGGTGATGAACCTGCCGGGCCATATGGACACCCAGCGGGCGCTGATCGCGGACTACGGAAACTACGCCGCCCGCTTCGGCGCCATCGCCCAGTACCTCGAGCGTTGGCAGCCCCCTGCCCTCATGGTGTGGGGAAGGCACGATATCTATTTCGACCTTGCCGAGGTCCTGTCCTGGATGCGTGCGCTACCCAGGATGGAAGCCCATGTCCTGGACGCAGGCCACCTGCTGCTCGAAACCCATGGGGCCAAGGCCGTTGCGCTGATGCTCGACTTCATCAGGCGTACCCAGGCGCCTTCCGCGAGTGCTTGAAGTCCATGAGCGAGCCCGGGTGGTTTGCCGACGAGCCGGAATGATCTTGATTGACAACATAGGACACCTGTCCTACAGTTTGCGCCTTCTTTAGGTCAACTGTCCTATCCAAGCCTTGCCTACCCGCGACAGCATCGTTCAAGCCGCCGACGCACTGTTCTACGAGCGCGGGTTCGAGCACACGTCCTTCGCGGACATCGCGGATGCCGTGAAGATCTCGCGCGGCAATTTCTACTATCACTTCAAGACGAAGGACGAGATCCTGACGGCGGTCGTGGCCGCGCGAATGGAGCGCACGCGAGCGATGTTGACGCAGTGGGAGACCGAGGGCGAGAGTCCGCAGGATCGCATCCGCCTGTTCATCACCCTGCTGATCCGCAATCAAGCCAAGATCATGCGCCACGGCTGCCCGGTCGGCACCCTGTGCACGGAGCTGGCAAAGCTCGGGCACCCGGGGCAAGGCGAGGCCAACGCCATCCTGGATCTCTTTCGCGTGTGGCTGCGCGGGCAGTTCCGCCAGATGGGCCGGGGCAAGGAAGCGGATGCGCTCGCCCTGCATCTCCTGGCGCGCAGCCAGGGAGTGGCGGTACTCGCGCAGTCTCTGCGCGACAAGAAATTCATGCAGCAGGAGGTGGCGCTCATGAGCGCCTGGGTCGAGTCCTGCGCGCCGGTGAAGGCAAGGGCCTCCGAGCGTTCGCGCTAGCCATCTTTTCAGGAAAGGTCATTCATGTTCTGTGTGTTCCTCAAGTTCTCGAGCAACAAAGGCCAGGCATCACGCCACATGGCGGAGCACATGCGATGGATCGAGCAGGGATTCGAAGATGGCGTCTTCCTCCTGACAGGCAGCCTCTCGGGCAATCAGGGCGGCACCGTCCTGGCACACAACACCACCCGCGAGGCACTGGAAAATCGCGTGGCGCTGGATCCCTTCGTAGCGCAGGACGTGGTCAAGGTCGAGATCGTGGAGATAGCGCCCGGCAAAGTCGACGAGCGCCTGCAGTTCCTGGTGGAACGTCCTTGAAATGGGCCCGACTCTCCTCGGGCCCGATGGGCAGCCGCGGTGTCGCTGGTGCGCCGCCGCTCCCGAGTTTCTCCACTATCACGATGCTGAGTGGGGCTTCCCGGTCACGGATGACCACCGCCTCTTCGAGAAGCTGTGCCTGGAAGGTTTCCAGTCGGGCCTGAGCTGGCGCACCATTCTGGTCAAGCGAGAGAACTTCCGGAAAGCCTTCCTGGGCTTCGACTACCGGCGTGTCGCGCGCTTGGGCGAACGTGACGTCGAGCGATTGCTGGGCGACAGCGGCATCGTGCGTCATCGCGGCAAGATCGAGGCCGTGATTCACAACGCGCGCATGGCCGAGGAGATGGCGCAGCGCGAGGGATCGCTGGCGTCCTACTTCTGGCGCCATGAGCCGAACCCTGCGCAGCTCGCAGAGCCGCAGACGGCGTCTGCCTCGGCGTCGTCGCAGGCCCTGTCCAAGGACCTGAAGAAACGGGGCTGGAAGTTTGTCGGGCCCACCACTGTGTATGCCTTCATGCAGGCCGTGGGGCTGATCAACGATCACGCCGCTGGGTGTGTGACACGCGCCCGCGTAGAGCAGGCGCGCCGGGCGCTTGCATTCTCGATTCCCTGAGATCAGCTTCCGAAGTGTTTGGCCGCGAGCTCCTTGGCACGGCGCATTCCCTCGTCCGTGAGGTAAACCGATTCTTGCCTGCCATGGGCCTTGGTGATGAGGCCTTTTTCGTGGAGCTCGTCCATGATTGCGAAGTCATATCGCTTCCATACGCGTCCGTTCTCGAACTCGAAGACGCCGAGCAACGCCAAAACCAGTTCTTCGACTTTGACCATGTCATATCTCATGCCATCACCCCTTGGCTTTCAACATTGGATGGACTCGCGCAGTCGGCGGCCTCGCCTCCCGATACCCATCACACAGCGCGATCCCTCGCGCTGCTCCTGAGCAAACTCGCCGCGCTCCCCGCCAACGCAGCCAGAGCCGCGATCGCCAGGCCCCAGTGCACCGCGCTGTGGGACGGCGGCAGCTCGAACATCAGGCTCATCAACAGGCTGCCGAGCGTCAAGCCCGTGAGCCGGGCGGTGCCTTGCGCGCCACCGGCGGCACCGCTGCGTTCCTTGGGTGCCGAGAGCAGCATGTTCTGGTTGTTCGGTGTCTGGAAGAAGCCGAAGCCCAGGCCTGCGAGGCTCGTGAACGCGGCGATCGGCACGGCCGGGCTGCCGTGCAGCGGCCACAGGGCGCACAGGGCCAGACCGCTCGCGAAGCACGCACTGCCGGCCGCGCACAGCCAGGCGCTGGGCACGCGCTGGGCCAGGCGCGCCGACAGTGGCGCGGCCAGCATCACCGCCAAGGGCCAGGGGGTCATCAAGAGGCCGGCCATCACCGCGCTCTGGCCGAGTTCGTGCTGGATGTAGAACGGCAGTGCCACGAGGCCGGCCATCTGGCCGGTGAAGCAGCACACGGAGGCAATGACCGAGATCCGAAAGGAATGCACGCGCAGCAGGTCGAGCGGGATCAACGGTGCCGCCTTCGGCATCTCGCGCCTCACCAGCAGGACCATGCAAGCGGCCGACAGCACAAGCAACGCGCCGCCGTGCAGCGGCTGCGCCACCAGCCGGTCGCTCCCCAGCACGAAAGAGGCGAACATGACCGCGTTGAGCGCGATGCTCCAGCCGTCGATGCGGCGCACCGAGCGCGCCGGGCTCGGCAAGCCCGCGCAGGCGGCGAGCACGAGGAGGCCGATCGGCAGGTTCACCGCAAAGAGCCATGGCCAACTTGCCACGGAGAGTATGAAAGCACCCAGGGTGGGTCCCGACGCTGAAGCGGCCGCGACGGCGAGCGCATTCCACGCGATCGAGCGCGCCAGCAGCCGGCGTGGATAAGTGAAGCGCAGCAACGCCAGCCCAAGCGGCATGACGGCCGCACTGCCCAGGCCCTGAAGGCACCTTGCGGCCACGAGCCATGGCAGCGATGGGGCCAACGCGCACAGCACCGACGCCGCGGTGAACAGCGCGACGCCGCCCGCAAAGACCCGCCGATACCCGAAGCTCTCGCCGACCGCAGAAGCCGGCAGCAGGAACATGACCACGGCCAGCTGGTAGGCGGTGATGACCCAGACGGCGTCGGCGGATCTCGCCTGCAACTGCTGGGCAATGTTGGGCAGCGCGATGTTGGCGATGGCGCCATCGAGCACCACCAGCACGCCCGCGCCCAGGATCGCGGCGACGGCCAGGCAACGCCGCGGCAGCGGCAGGCCGTCGGCATCGTGCACCGCCTTGGCGTCGTCGTTCACCTCCCGGGCTTCGGCGGTGCGTGAAGCAGTGGAAGAAGAGTCGGGTCGAAGTGTGGATGTCAACATGGGTCCAGCTTAGGACTGCGCACACGGCTTGCACAGCGCGTGGCGCGCAGCTTGTTCCTGCATGCGGCGCCTGTCGCAATCCTCGCGGCCGTGCTAGCTTCGGGCATGCCGACAGAAGCCGACCTGAACCTGCTGTTTGCGTTGAACGCACTTCTCTCCGAAGGCAGCGTCGCCAAAGCTGCCGAGCGCCTGGACCTGAGCGAGTCGGCGATGAGCCGCGCGCTCGCGCGGCTGCGGGAATCCACCGGGGACCAGCTCCTCGTGCGCGCGGGCCGCGCCATGGTGCTCACGCCGCGTGCGCTGGCATTGCGCGACCGCGTCAGGGAACTGGTGCAGGAGTCGCGCGCGGTGCTTCAGCCCGCCGGCGCGAGCATGGACCCCCGCACGCTCCGGCACCTGTTCACGATACGGGCCAACGACGGCTTCATCGAGGGCTTCGCGCCCCAGCTGGTGGCCCGCGCCGCGCGCGAGGCGCCGGGCGTTCGCCTGCGCTTTGCGCCCAAGCCCGACAAGGACGTTCGTCCCCTGCGCGAAGGGTTGCTCGATCTGGACATCGGCGTTCTGGGCGAGTCGGGCCCGGAGGTCCGCGTCCAGGCGCTCTTTCGCGACCGCTTCATTGCGGTGGTGCGCGATGGCCATCCCCTGCTCGCCGGACCCGAGATCACGGCCGAGCGCTATGCGGCCTGCGACCACGTGGTCACTTCACGCCACGGCCGGACCGTGGGGCCGGCGGACGACGCACTCGCCGCAATGGGCCTGGTGCGCAACACCGCGGTCGTGGTGCCCAGCTTCGGCACTGCCTTGTCGATAGCGGCCGCGACCGACCTGGTTGCGTTGATACCGTCTTCCTACTTCGAACACCTGAGGGCGCGCGGCACGCTGCGCTCGTTCCCGCTGCCGATGCCCACGGAGCAGATCACCGTGTCGCAGATGTGGCACCCGCGCCTGGATCGCGATCCTGCGCATCAGTGGCTGCGCGGGTTGGTGCTGGAGGTTTGCCGGCCACTGAACGAGCGGACAAGCGCGTCGTGAATGCATTCACGTCACAGCGACAGCGGCAGTCCCAGGTGCCGCTCGTACACCATGTCCCGGTGCCGCAGCAGTACATCGTCCAGCGCTGCATCGGTCACCGGCTCGCGGAACTCGAAAGCCCGGCGCGTGGCGGGGTCCATCCCGCAGATGGCGTGCGGCAACGGACGCATCAGCGCCAGCGCGGTCGCGCTGTAGATGTCCACTGCGCCAAGGCTTGCGCCGATGTAGTAATCGCTGCCGGCCGCCTGCTGCGCCTTCAGGCGCGCCGCCAGCATCTTCAGCACAGCCACCACGCGCGCGGGTGCACTCGCGCCCGCCTGTGGACTGAAGCCGTACTTCTTGCCGATGTATGCCGCGGCCGGCGCAGCGAAACCGCCCTCTCCTGCCAGGCCGGCCTGCACCAGCTGCAGGCGGCGCGACCAGGCCAGCCCCTGTTCGCCGCAGATCTCGTGGGCCAGGCCGAACATCAGCGCCCGCTCAGCCGCATCGGCCGGCAGGAGCGAGGGCTGCGGCGCGAGCCGCTCGCACAAAAGCAGGATGTCCGCCCAGCCCGAGCGCGGCGCCTCGTTGTTGTAGACGGCCACGGGCGCGTTGCGCTGGCCGGCCCACTCCTTGAGTTGCGGACTGTCGTAGGCCAGGCGCACCGCTTTCCACGGAATGCGTTTCACATGCAGGATGCCCTTGGCCGCCTCCGACCACGGACTGGGAATGTGGCCTACCACCACCATGCGCAGGCCGGTGCCGGCAATGGCTTCTTCCACGCCGATGTATTCGATGCTCATGCGCGCATTCTGCGCGACGCCCATGGCCTCGAACGAGGGTTCGTCGGGACGCCGCCAGCGCTAAACTGAAGCTCCCTTCTTCCTGCAGGAGACGACACCATGGCCCGATTGCTCGTGCGCAGCTTCGGCGTTTCGCTCGACGGCTTCGCCGCCGGCCCGGACCAGAGCCTGGAGCACCCGCTGGGTGTTCGCGGTCCCGAGCTCATGGACTGGTTCTTTCCCACGCGCGTCTGGCAGCAGATGCAAAGGACGGGCGAGGCCAATGGCGAGACCGGCATCGACAACGAGATGGCCGAACAAGGCTTTGCCGAGATGGGTGCCTGGATCCTCGGGCGCAACATGTTCGGGCCGGTACGCGGTCCCTGGCCCGACGAAAGCTGGAAAGGCTGGTGGGGCGACGAGCCTCCCTACCACGTGCCGGTCTTCGTGCTCACCCACCATGCGCGCGCACCGCTGACGATGCGGGGCGGCACCACCTTCCACTTCGTCACGGGCGGCATCCACGAAGCGCTCGCTCTGGCACAAGCGGCCGCAGGCGCACGCGACGTGCGCGTGGGCGGCGGCGTGGCGACGGTGCGCGAATACCTGAAGGCCGGGCTGATCGACGAACTGCACCTGGCCGTGCGTCCGGTGCTGCTGGGCAAGGGCGAGGCGCTGTTCGCAGGCCTGGACCTGCCGGCGCTGGGCTACCGATGCGAACGGCAGGTGGCAGGCGAGCGCGCCACGCATGTGTTCCTGCGGCGCGGCGCGCCTTGAGGTGGGAAGAGCGGCTCAGATGCGATCAAGCCTTCCTTAGCCCTCGTCAGGTGGGATGCTTGGGCAAGCCATAACCCAGCTGACGCTCATGCCTCAGTGAAAGCAACACCACTTCTACCGCGGAATGGGCGTAGAGCAGAACGTGACGAGCCAGCACCAGCTCCCGCAACTCGGGCAAGCCAAGGGCTTGGGCAATTTGCCTTGCTTGCTCAGCTTGAAACTGCCCCCAGCCCGACTTGGCATCAAGGAATCGAGCAGGTCGCCCGCTTGTGGGCGCGAACGAAAGAAGCGCCCGCGCTTTGACCACTTCAGCCTGCAATTTCTTGAAGCGCACCGGCGCAGAAGCGGCGTCCTGCGCCTCCATGAAGCTACGTGCAGCGTGCAGGCACACCAGAAAGTTCGGAACCGCCCGAACTCTCGCATTGACGGGAATGCTCACGGCGCCGATGCGACGCCGAGTGCCCGGTCCAGTTCCTCATCAGACACGAACTGGCCTGCCAAGGCCTGCCGCAGGCCGGTGATGGCGTCCTCGGCCAGCACGAGGCTGGCGTGCTCCGACTCGAGAGCATGGTAGTAGTCGAGCCGGCGTGCATCGACCAAGGCAACGTAGCTCGCGCCGTTCTTGGTCAGCACCTTTTCTGAGCCGCTGCCGACCACGTCTTCGGCCAGTTCGGTGAGCCGGGCGCGCGCTTCGCTGATGGGAACAATGTCCGATGCTCTCAATGGCATATTGCAGTATCCGTTAAGGTTTGCTTTAACGTCAGTCTAGCGTCCAATCCTTCACCCTGCAATCGCCCCTTTACCCAAGCCCCATCGCCTCCACCTCGACCTTGAACCCGAAGTGCAGCGGCCCGGTCGGCACGATGGCCCGGGCCGGGCGCGAGGGTCCGGCCCACTGCGCATAGATCCTGTCGAAGGCCGGCCAGTTGGCGATGTCGTCGAGGTAGACCCTTACCTGCAGCAGCTTGCCGATGCCCGAGCCCGCGGCCAGCAAGGCCACCTCCACGTTCGCCAGCGTCTGCACCGCCTGCACCTCGAAAGCCGCATCGGCCAGGCGCTCGCCGTCCGGCGTGATCGGCAATTGCCCGGCGACGAAGACCAGGCCGCCGCCAACGGCGGCATGGCTGTAGTGGCCGCCCGGCCTGGCGAGTGCGGGCAATGCGACATGGACCGGGCCCGACATGCTGTTGGACTCGGCGGCGTTCTCACCAGCCATGGAAACGCTCCCAGGTTTGTACCGTGCCGTCATCGGCCAGCGCCTGGTAGGCGGGAAACTGCGCGCCGGTGGCGCAGGCATGGTTGGGCAATATGCGCAGCCGGGTTCCGGCCGGGAAGCGTGCCGCGATGTCCGGGTCTGCAGCGCCCTCGCGCGAGAGGATGCCGTGCTCCTGGTTGGCGGCCGACAGCAGGTAGCCCTCGATGGGCACTCCGTCCACGGTGCACACCTGGCCATAGCCGTAGTCGCGCTGCTGCTTGCCCGTGCCCCGGTCGCGGCTCATGGCCATCCAGCCGGCATCGACGATGGCCCATCCCTTGTCGGCCTGGTGTCCGATGACGGTGGTGAGCACGCTCAGCGCGATGTCTTCGGTGCGGCAGACGCCCACGTTGCGCATCACCAGGTCGAAGAAGACATAGACCCCGGCGCGCAGTTCGGTGACGCCTTCCAGCGACGCGGCTTCCAGCGCCGTGGGCGTGGAGCCCACCGACACGATGGGGCACGGCAGGCCCGCGGCGCGCAGGCGTTGCGCGGCCTGCACGCAGCCGGCGCGTTCCTGCTCGGCCAGGGCGGCCAGGGCCTGGGGCGTGTGCAGTTCGTAGCTGGAGCCCGCATGCGTGAGCACGCCGGCCAGGCGCATGCCGCCCTCGTGCAGTTCGCGGCCGACCTCGAGCAGCAGGCCCTCGCCCGGCTTGATGCCGGAGCGGTGGCCATCGGTGTCGATCTCGATGAGCACCTCGAAGGCGTGGCCGTGCGCACGGCCGTAGTCGGCGATGGCCCGCGCGCCTTCGACGCTGTCGGTCAGGATCTGCAATGCGCAGCCGCGCTGGCGCAGGTCCAGCGCATGCGCGAGCCGGTGCGGCGCCATGCCGACGGCATAGAGGATGTCGGTCACGCCGCGGGCGAAGAACTGGTCGGCCTCCTTCAGCGTCGACACCGTGATGCCCGCCGCGCCGGCGGCAAGCTGGGCCGCGACCACATCGGCGCATTTGCTGGTCTTCACGTGCGGGCGGAAGCGCACGCCCAGCGCATCGGCCTGCTGCTGCATGCGCGCGATGTTCCGTTGCATGCGCGGAAGCGCCACGATGGCGGCGGGGGTGTCGATCTCGGCAAGATTTGGGGGGTTGTTCTGCATGTCGTTCATTTCGGATCAGTCCAGGTAGTGGCCCTTGGCCTTGAGGGCCGGCACGTCGTCGCGGATGCCGCGCGCAATGAGCGCGGCGACGGTCGCGGGCGTTGCATCGGCAGGTGCGGGCAGGTCGACGCCCAGCCCTTCCATCTGCTTGCGCAGCGCCGGATCGGCCACCGCCTGCTGCAGTGCGCCGGTCAGCCTGGCAAGCACGGGCGGCGGCGTGCCGCGCGGGGCGAAGAAGGCATTCCAGGAACGCACGTCCAGCGCATGGCCGCCTTCCGCCGCAGTGGCTGCACGCGGCAGCTGCGCGAGGCGCGTGCCCGACAGCACGGCGATGGCCTTGATGCGCCCACCGGCGATCTGCGGCAGTGCGGTGGTGGTCTGGTCGCACATGAAATCGGTCTGCCCGCCCATCAGGTCGTTGACCGCCGGCGCAACGCCCTTGTAGGGCACATGCGTGGCGTTCTGGCCGACGGCAGACAGCAGCAGCACGCAGCCGTAGTGCGAGATCGAGCCCACGCCCGCGCTGCCGTAGGACGCCTTGTCCTTGTGCTTCGCCAGCCAGGCGCTGAACTCGCGCAGGTCGTTGGCCGGCAGGTCGGCGCGGGCCAGCAGCAGCATCAGTGCCGCGCCCGCAGGGCCGATGGGTGCGAAATCGGCGACGGGGTCATAGGCCAGCTTCTTGTACAGCGCGAGGTTGGCCACGTGCGTGCCGATGCCTCCGAACGAGATGGTGTAGCCGTCGGCGGCTGCCTTGGTCGCCTTCGCCAGGCCGATGACGCCGTTGGCGCCGCCGAGGTTCTCGATGACGATGGGCTGGCCCAGCGGCGCAGCCATCTTCTGTGCGACGGCGCGGGCCAGTGCATCGCTGGGACCGCCGGCGGGGAAAGGAACGATCAGCGTGACGGGGCGGCTCGGAAACGGCTGGGCGGCAGCACCAGGCGCGGCCAGCAAGCCGGCGCAGAAGGCGGCAAGGCTGCCGGCCAGGCGAAGGGAGCGGATCATGGGCAGGTCCTGGAGTGGTGGGTTGGATCAGGAAGCGGCCGGTCGGAAGCCGCGCAGCCATGGCAGCGCACCATCGAGCGTGGGCGATTCGACCTCCGCCAGCGGCGCGCCCTCGGGCCGGGCGAGGCCGACGCGGTTGTGCCAGTAGGTGCGCAGGCCGACGCTGGCGGTGCCGAACATGTCGTAGCCTGATCCGGCAACGAAGGCCGCCTCGGCCGGCTGCACGTCCAGCCGCTCCAGGGCCAGCCGGTAGGGCCTGGGATCGGGCTTGTAGAAGCCTGCTTCCTCCGAGGTCACGACCACGTCCCAGTCGATTCCCAGGCGTTCGGCCGCGCGTGGGCCCAGGCGCCGCGAGCAGTTGGTCACCACGGCCAGCTTGCAGTGGGGCTGCAGCGCCCGCAGCAGTTCGGTGGCGCCGCTCCATGCGGGCAGCTCGTCCCAATGGTCGTCCAGCGACTGCGGGGCGCTCGCGGGCAACCCCACGGTGGCCGCGGCCTGCCGCACCAGCTCTTCGTAGGGCACGTAGGCGCCGCAGCCATAGGTGAGCCGCAGGTATTCGGCGCGCCAGGCGCGGCCCATCTGCTCGGAGCCGGCCGCCGCGTTCCAGACGGTCCACGAGTCGAGCAGCGCAGTGAGCAGGTCGAACAGCACGGCCCGGGGATAGCGCCCGGCCGTGGCAATGGGGGTCGAAGTGTTTTGCATGGCGCTGACTTTAGGTGCGCCAAGATGTCTTCGAGCTTCACTCTTGCGTCATCAATAGTTAAGCTCTGCTGAATGATGCAGATCGAAGACCTTCGCCTGGCTGCCGCGCTGCTGCGCGAGAGCTCGCTCAGCGCGGCCGCGCGCTCGCTCGGCGTCACGCCGCCCGCGTTGTCGATGCGCCTGCGCAAGCTCGAGGCCTCGCTGGGCCTGGTGCTGGCCAACCGCACGTCGCGCAAACTGCACCTGACCTCGGAAGGCGAACGCTTCGGGCGCGAGGCCTATGAACTCCTGCTGAAGTTCGACGGCCTGCGCGAATCCCTGCAGCGCGACGACCGGCGCCTGAGCGGAACGCTGCGCGTGGCCGCGTCCTTCGGCTATGGCCGCACGCACGTCGCGCCGTGGCTGTCCCGTTTCTCCCGCCTGCATCCGGCGCTGCGGCTGCAGCTGGACCTGCGCGAAACGCCGTGGCCCGACAAGCACGATTCCGACGCGGTGGTGCACGTGGGCGCGGTGCGCGACTCGTCCTGGGTGGCGCACCCGCTCGCCTCCAACGAACGCTGGCTGTGCGCGAGCCCCGGCTATCTGCGCGAGCACGGCACGCCCCGCAATCCGGCAGACCTGGCCTACCACGCCTGCATCTGCATCCGCGAGAACGACGAGGACGTGACGCTGTGGCACATGCGGCCCGCGGGCAGCGGCGCCCGCAAGGGCGAGACGCTGCGCATCAACCCGGCCTTCGTCACCAACGACGGCAGCGTGGCGCGCCAGTGGGCCGAGGACGGCCTCGGTATCGTGCTGCGCTCCCAATGGGACGCCGCCGAAGCGCTGGCCGCCGGCCGCCTCGAGCGCGTGATGGCGGACTGGGAATTTGGCGCCGCCCCGGTGGTGGTGCTCGTGCCCACGCGCAAGGGGCGCAGCGCGCGGGTGCAGGCGCTGGTCAGCTTCCTGGTGGAAGCGGCGGGTCGATCGGACGGGATCGGCGTCGGCTCAGACCCGCGAATTCGCGGGCGGTGATGCATTGGCAGCTCACCGGATTGCGCACTTCATGCGCGAAACCGCCCGCAAGGAAAAGCAGCGCGAACCAGAGCTTCTTCATCTCAGCTTCCCGCCGCGGACGCCGGTTCGGCCAGCAGCGACTGGATCTTTTTCTCTGTCGCGCCGTAGCTGCCTTCGCCAAAGTGCGAGTAGACGATCTTTCCCTGCTTGTCGATCAGGTAGACCGCCGGCCAGTACTGGTTGTTGAAGGCCTTCCAGGTGGCGTAGTGGTTGTCTTGCGCAACGGCGTGCTTGATCTGCAGCCGGCTGATCGCGTCCTGCACATTCCGGGTGGACTTCTCGTACGCGAACTCCGGCGTGTGCACGCCCACGACGACGAGTCCCTTGTCCTTGTACTTCTCGTTCCACGCCTGGACGTAGGGCAGGTGGTTGAGGCAGTTGATGCAGGTGTAGGTCCAGAAGTCGACGAGCACGACCTTGCCGCGCAGGTCCTGCAGCTTCAGCGGCGGGGAGTTGAGCCACTGGTCGATGTTCTGGAACTCGGGCGCGGTCTGCGCGGCGCTGGCGGGTATGTCGCCTCCGGACGGCGCTGCCGCCGCAGTGAATATGCCGACCGAGGCTGCAACGGCCGCGATGCCGATCAGCACGTTGGATCTCGTGGTCATGCTGGGGCTCCGGCGTTCAGCGCAAGGTCACGCCATCGGCGATGCCCGCCTGGCGCGTCGGGAGCACCCCGTGGATGCCGTATTGGGCAGGCACCCGGCTGTTGACGAAGGCCTCGACATAGAGGTTCTGGGCCGGCGCGTGGGCGAGTGCGCGGGCTTCGGCCTGCACTGCGGAACGGTCGAGCGTGGAGGGCAGCGCCGCAACCACACCCGAAGAGGCGCCATCGGCATAGGGATCCGCAGCGTGCGCAGCCGCGACAGCCTGGGCGCGAACGTCGCTGCGGGCGAGCGTCGAGTGCGTCTGCAACACGCCTTGATATTCCTCGGCATGGGCCTGCACTCCAACGAGAGCGGCAAGGATGGAGAACGAGGCAGCACTGGCGATTCGAGAGAGCTTCATGGTGATTTCCTTGGTAGTGAAGTGAGCTTGGGTAGAGAGAGCGAATGAATTGTTTGCCGCGCCCTCCCCTTCCGGCACAGATTGCGTATGCCTATGTGTCAGCGCTGGAATTGCACACACTACGTTTCCAAGTCGTCGGCCTTGCGGCGCGACGTGAAGCACCCTGAAGGCCAGGCCTAACAACGCCTAACACACGCCAACGCTCCCGACTGCCTCCACGCGGGCATTTGCGCTCCAATAGATACGCAGCGAAAGGACACCCGTCTCAAGACCATGCCGAGCAGCAGCGGACCGGGGCGTCCGGATCGCACAGAGGCATGTCCAGAACCGAACCTCCTTCGGAAGCTACCCCCATGCGACAAGAAGAACTCAGCGAGCGCCGCCAGGCAGAGATCCCGGACAGCACCCTTTACCTCGATCGCGCGGAAACCGAGCCCGCACACGGCCGTCTGCATATTTTTGCTGCGGTACAGGAGACCGTCGAACAGCAGTTCTCCGGTGCAGGCCTGCTTTCGCGGGATTTTTACGACCTGGGCACAGGCACGCCGCGCCTGGAACGCGCCAGCGCCGCCGGCTGCGCATCCTGGCTTGTTGCAGGGCGCGGCCAGGTCGCCCCGGCCACACTGGCCACGCTCCAGCGCGAATATGCGTTCCGCAGCGCCTTGCACCAGAACTGGGCCGCGGTGCCGATGGCGCTGGTGCCGCACGGCGAAGGGGCGCTGCTGGTTCTCAAAGACCCGGGCGGCGAACTGCTGCGCCGGACCGCCCGGCCGGTCCGCAACATGGAAGCATTCGTTGCGCTGGCACTCCAGCTCACCGCCGCCGTGCAGGCCATGCACGCGGCAGGCGTGATGCACCGTGCGCTGACGCCCGATCGCCTGCTGTGCACGCCCGGCGCAAGCGCCTACCTGACGGGTTTCGGCTACGCAGCGCGGCTCGATGCGGACAACGGCGTGCCGGCCGAAGGCAGCCTGGCATGGGACGAGGACAGCTTCGACTACATGGCGCCCGAACTCGGCGGGCGCATGAACATTCGCGTCGATGCGCGCGCCGATCTTTACTCCCTCGGCTGCATCCTCTACGAACTGCTGGCCGGCAGGCCTCCCTTCCAGGGCGAAGACGTTGCGGAACGGATCCACGCGCATGCGACGCAAAAGCCCCGCCCGCCCGGCGAACTGCGAGAGGGCGTCCCCGCGCAACTGTCGCTGCTGGTCCTGAAGCTTCTCGAGAAAGCGCCCGATCACCGCTATGGCAGCGCTGCGAGCGTGCTCGCGGACCTGCGCCACTGCGAGACGCTGCAGCGCCAGCGGGGATGCATTCCGCCCTTCGCGCTCGACGCCCACGCCACGCTGCACAGGATGCTGCGCACGCAGCAGGTGCTGGGCCGCGATGCCGAGCTGCAGATGCTGGACGCGCTCTACCGCGAAGTCGCGGGCAGTGCGCGATCGCGCGTCGCCTGGGTCTCGGGCCCATCGGGCATCGGCAAATCGATACTGCTGCGCGAGGCGGTGGCGCGCATCCAGCAATCGGGCACGCCGCTGCTGGCGGCGGTCAAGAGCGAGGAAGGCAGCCTCGGCAGGCCCTACGCGGTGCTGGTGCAGGCGCTCGAGCAGCTGCTGCAGTTCGTGCTCGGCTGCCCCGAGGACGAGTTCGCGATTTGGCAGGACCGGATCCGCGCCGCCACGAACGCGGTCGATCGCACCCTCGCCGGCTTCCTGCCCTCCCTGGCCCTGGTGCTCGGCCCGCAGGCCGAGACGCCCGAATCACCAGACACCGCACCCGCGATCGAACGGGAGCGCGTGCTCCACGGCATGGCACGCCTGCTGGCCTGCTTTGCAACGGCCGCGCGGCCCCTGCTGCTGTGGCTGGACGACCTGCAATGGGCGGATGCGGGAACCCTGCAGGTGCTCGAGCGCCTGCTTCACCAGTATCCCGGCAAGGCGCTGCTGCTGGTCGGCGCGTTCCGCGCCAAGGAGGTGGACGCGAACCATCCGCTGCGCACGGGCCGGCTTGCCGAAGTGCCCGACGCGGCAACCATGGAACTCGGCCCGCTCGACGAGGGCGCCCTGCGCGAACTGATCGCGCAGGCACTGCAGCAGGATGCCGATGCGCTCGGTCCGCTGGCCGAGGTGATCGGCCGCAAGACCCGGCGCAACCCGTTCTTTGCCCAGCACCTGCTCGGGCTCCTCGCCGACGACGGCCTGCTTGCCTACGATGCGCAGGCCGCGGCCTGGCGCTGGAGCCTGGAGCGCATCGCGGCCCATCCGGGCATCGACAATGTCGTCGACCTGCTGGCGCGCCGCTTCGAACAGCTGCCGGGCCCCACGCAATCCGTGCTGCAGCTGCTTTCCTGCCTTGGCCACCGTGCCTCGGGCGAAGCGCTCGCCGTCGCCGCGGGCCTGGCCTCCGGCGCCGACGCGCTGCGCAGCCTCGAAGCGGCGCTCGAACCGGCGCTGCAGGCCGGCAGCGTCTGCCGCGAGGACGGTGACTGGGTGTTCTGCCACGATCGCTTCCGCGAAGCGGCCTACGCCTCGATCCCGCCGGAGGAGCGCGCACCGCTGCACCTGCAGGTCGCGCGCCGCCAGCTTGCGCACCCGGCCATGTCGGCGCAGGTGTTCGCGATTGCCGCGCAGGCCGGGCTCGCGCGGCCGGCGGTCGATGCGCCCCACGAGCGGCGCCGCTTCGCCAGGCTCAACCTCGAGGCCGGACGCCAGGCCAAGGCCGCAACGGCACACCATTCGGCCCTGGGCTTCTTCCGCGCCGCGCTCGACTTCCTCGGCGAGGACGATGTCAGCGAGGACGGCCTTGCCGCGCGCGCCTCGTGCGGCGAGGCCGAATTCATGACCGGTGCGCTCGAAGTCGCCGAGGCGCGCCTGGCGGCACTGGAGCAGGTGGCGGGCGACGGCATCTTCGGCGCGGACCTGGCGCGCCTGCGGGCCGCGCTCTACACCACGCTCGGCCGCTTCGACCTGGCGCTGGGCGTCGGGCTGGCGTTCCTGCGCAAGTCGGGCATCCACGTGCCGATGCAGCCCGACGACGCCGCGGTCGACCGCGAATACGCGCAGCTCCAGGCGTGGCTCGAGCGCCATGGCATGGACGCGCTGCGGCAGCTGCCGGTCGCGACCGATCCGCTGCGCCGCGCCATCACCAACATCTTTGCCGACCTCATTCCGCCGGCGCTGTATACCGACCAGAACCTGGTCGACCTGATCCTGCTGCGCATGGCCAACCTCGGGATCGTGCACGGCCACACGGATGCCTCGGCGGACGGGTACGTGTGCATGACGCAGGTCTTCGGCGTGCGCTATGGCAACTACGCCGCGGCGCGCGAGTTCGGCGCGCTGGCACTGCACCTGGTCGACGAGCGCGGCCTCGTCCGCTACCGCGGCCGCGTCCACATGGCCTTCGGCACCATGATCGTGCCCTGGACGCAACCCGCCCGCGCGGCGCGCGACTACATCCGCCGCGCCTACAAGGTTTTGGTGGAGACCGCGGACCATACCTTCGCGATCTACTGCGCCCCCAACGAGGCCTCCGGTATGTTGTTCGCGGGCGAATTCCTGGGCGAGGTGCGCGACACGGTCGAGCGCGGCCTGGCCATCGCGCGCGACGCGAATTTCCAGTTCGTGGTCGATGCGCTGCTGTCCCAGAAACTGCTGCTGGCACGGCTGCAGGACGGCACCCGCGGCGACCCCGGCGAAGCGCCGCGCCTGCCCCCGGAAGGCGCGCCGCCCACGCTGGTGGACTTCGAATACTGGGTGTACCGGCTGGAGGGCGCGCTGCTGTGCGGCGAGCTCGCGGAGGCGCTCGAGGCCCGCAGCCGCGCCGAGGCCTGTGCGTCGGCGGGACGCACCTTTGCCGAGAGCGGCGAACTGCCGTACTACGGCGCGCTGGCGCTGCTCGCGCTGCCCGCGCGCAACGCCGCGCAGCAGGCGGCGCTGCAGCGCGACGTGGACCAGCTTGCCGCCTGGGCCCTGGCCTGCCCCGACAACTTCTCGGCCCGCTTCGAGCTGGTGCGCGCCGAGCTGGCCCGCGTCGACGGCAGGCCGCTCGAAGCGAGCGAGGCCTATGCGCACGCGGTGTCGAAGGCCCGCCGCAACGGCTTCACGCAGGTCGAGGCGCTGGCCGCCGAACTGGCCGCCGCCTTCCACGCCGGCCGCGGGGATGAACTGTCCGCGCACGGCCACCTGCGCTACGCACGCGGCGCATGGCAGCGCTGGGGCGCCACGGCCAAGGTGCGGCAGCTGCAGGCCGCCCATCCCGCGGTGTTCGAGCAAGACGCATGGGCGCCCGCCGCGAGCCGCCTCCAGGCGCTCGACGCGCAGGCCGTGCTGCGCATCTCGACAGCGCTCGCGAGCGACATCGTTCCCGCGCGGCTGGTGGAAACGCTGCTGCGCACCGCGCTAGAGAGTGCCGGCGCCGGCTACGGCACGCTGACGCTGCTGCGCCAGGGCGCCTGGCAGGTGCGCGCGCAGGCCCAGGTGCTGGATGGCGCCATCTCGGTGACGCAGGAGCCGGTCGCGCTCGGCAGCGGCACTTGCCCGGTATCGATCGTGCAGTCCGTCGCGCGCACCCAGCAGCGCATCGTGGTGGGCGATGCGCGCGAGGAGCCGTCCCTGGCCCAGGACGACTACGTGCGCCGCCGGCGGCCGCGCTCGGTCCTGTGCGTGCCGTTGATGCGCCATGCGACGCTCATCGGCGTGCTGTACCTCGAGAACAACCTTGCGGCCCACGTCTTCACGCAATCCAAGGCCGAGGTGCTGGAAGTGATCGCCTCGCATGCGGCCTTCGCGCTGGAGAACGCCCGCCTCTACGAAGAGCTGCTCGAACAGAACCACCAGCGCGCCCTTGCCGAAGAAGAACTGCGCGGGGCGCTTGCCGAACTCGAGCGCGCGAGCCGCCTGAAGGCCATGGGCGAACTGGTGGCGTCCATCGTCCACGAGATCGGCCAGCCGATCGCGGCCGTCGACACCTCCGCCAGCGCCGCGCTGCGCTGGCTCGATCGCAGCACGCCGGACATCTCCGAAGCGCGCGAGATGCTCATCCACATCAGCAAGAGCGCGCTGCGGGCCCGCGCCATCATCCAGGGCCTGCGGGCCAAGGCGCGCAAGGCCGAGCCGCAGTTTGCGGTGTTCGACCTCAACGAAGCTCTGCGCGAAGCGGTCACGCTGGTCGCCGGCCCGCTCGAATCGCTGGGCATCGTGCTCGAGCTGCAGGGCCTGGATGCGCCGGAGCCGGTCTACGGCGACCGCGTCCAGCTGCAGCAGGTTGCCGTGAACCTGCTGATGAACGGCGCGGAATCGATGACGGGGCTCGAGCACGGCACACCGCGGCGGCTGCGGCTGGCATGCGCGAGCGACCAGGAAGGCCGCGTGCGCGTTGCGGTGGACGACGTCGGCACCGGCATCGGCGCCGAGGACGCCGACCGGCTGCTGCAGCCCCTCTTCAGCACCAAGGCCAACGGCATGGGCATGGGCCTGGCGATCTGCAAGTCGATCCTCGATGCGCACGACGGGACGCTGGCCCTGCTGCCGCGCGAGACGGTGGGCACGCGTGCCGTATTCACGCTGCCGCGCCCCGATCCGGTGCAACCGACCTGAGCCGACCACCCATGCATCCTGCCACCGATCTCTCCCCACCCTTGCAGGCGGACCGCGATACGCGCGTCGTCTACATCGTCGATGACGACGAACTCGTGCGCAATGCGCTGGGCAGCCTGCTGCGTTCGATCGACCTGGAGGTCCGCACCTTCGCCGACACCGAGGAATTCCTTGCCGCGCCGCGTGCCGGCGGCGCTTCCTGCCTGGTGCTGGACGTGCGACTGCGCGGCCAGAGCGGCCTGGCCTTGCAGCAAACCCTGCTGCAGCCCGGCCGCGCGCCGATCCCCATCATCTTCATGACCGGCCACGGCGACATCGCCATGACCGTGCGGGCGATGAAGGCCGGCGCCATGGACTTCCTGAGCAAGCCCTTTCGCGAGCAGGACATGATCGATGCGGTCACCGCCGCGCTGGACAAGGACGCCAGGCGCCTGGCGCTCGGGCACTCGCTGCATGCCTTGCGCGTGTGCTGGGACTCGCTCACGCCGCGCGAGCGCGAGGTGGTGCAGCATGTGGCCGCGGGCCTGATGAACAAGCAGATCGCCGCCCGCATGGGCATTGCAGAGATCACCGCCAAGATCCATCGGGGCCAGGCGATGCGCAAGATGAACTCGCGCTCGGTCGCGGAGCTGGTGCGCAAGATGGAAGCGCTCGGCCTCCTGCAGGCCGCGCACTGAACGCGCCGCTCGGCACGCCCTCACCGGTCCACACGGACGCATGGTGAGGGCAAACCTTCGTAGGGGTTGGCCGAACGCTGGTGCAATGGTGCGCGCGCCCTCCCCCGTGATGTCATCTCCTTTGTGCCGGCCGTTGCGCCGGCGAACGGAGAAAGAGATGACCTGCAGCCCCTTGAAGTCCATCGGCACCATCCATCCCAATACCGCCAGCGGCATGGCGCTGGCCGCGGCCCGCGCGCTCGCCGTCCTCGCGCTCGGGCAGAACGCGCATGCATCGGCGCTTGCGCCAACGGCCTGCACGATCGGCGACAGCACGCTGTGGCTCCTGGGCATGCCGCTACTCGCCGGCCTCGCAATGGTGGCGGCGTTCCTCGGATTCAAGCTCCAGGCCCACCGTGCGAGTGCGGCGCGCCTGGCCGTCATGCTGGAACGCGCGGCAAGCGACGCCCGCATACCTGCGCTGGAAGAAAGCGGTCCGGCCGACATCGCCTGGGTGGCGCGCGCGATCAATACGCTCGGCCGCCGGCAGGCCGAGCGCCAGGCGCAGCACCTGGACGTGCAGGCCGGCTATGCGCACGACCTGCGCACGCCGCTCACCCGCATGGGACTGCGCTGCGAAATGCTCGGGGACGCCGAGGCGCGCAAGGCCATGGAGCGGGACCTCGCCGAGATGCGCGAGCTGGTCGAAGGCAGCATCGCCTGCGCGCGGATGCAGCACAGCTTGGCCGAGCCGCTGCAGCGGGTCGATGCCGATGGCCTGATCGGCAACCTGGTGCGCAACTACCGCGACTCGGGCCGTGCGATTGCGCTCGACGGATGCATCGGCCAGCCGGTGGTTGCCTGCCCCCTCGCGCTGCGGCGCGTGCTGGCCAACCTGATCGACAACGCCTTGCGCTACGGCACGGATGTTCGCGTTTGCGCCCGCGTCGATACGACGAGCCTCGTGCTGGCCGTGGTCGACTCCGGCCCGGGCATCCGGCCGGCGCAGATCGACGCCGTCCTCTCCCCCTGGGTGCGGGGGCAGCAGCTGCAAGAGGGCAAGCCCGGGTCCGGCCTCGGCCTGGCGATCTCCCGGCGCCTGGTGCAGGCGATGCAGGGCGAGCTCCATCTGGAGAACCGCCGCAGCGGCGGGTTCGAGGCACGGTTGACGCTGCCGCTCGTGGTCGCGTGACGCCAGCGCGGACGCAGGCGCCGGAGGGGCAAGGCGCCGCCCGCTGCATTTTTGCGGCGTGCTGATGAATACCAGAAATGCCATCGCGTCTTCGCACCGAGGCCGATGAGCCTCTGGCTGTAAACTCCGGCGGCCTCGGCGACGCGCGAATCTGCTGCCATTCGTGAGCGGAGCATCCAGGAACTTTCAAATCCAATTTCGTCCCGCATTCCATTGAGCCCGCCACCGGCCATGAGGAAAGAACCGCTCGCGCAGCCAGGCGAGATCGTTTCATTCGGCCCTTTCACCCTGCGAGTCAACGAGCGGCTGCTGGCGCGCAACGGCGTGCCGCTGGACCTGGGTGGCCGCGCCATGGATGTGCTCCTCGCGCTGATCGCCAGGGCCAACGCCGTGGTGAGCAAGGAGGAACTGCTGGCAGAGGCCTGGCCCGGCGTGGTCATTTCAGACGGAAGCCTGCGCTACCAGATCACGATGCTGCGGCAGGCGCTCGGCGATGGGCAGGATGGCGCCCGCTATGTGTCGAACATCGTCGGCCGCGGCTACTGCTTCGTCGCCAAGATTTCCAGGACCTTTGCCGAGCCGGAGGTGCAGGCGCAGCGGGACGAGTCGCCGGTCGAGCCTGGCTTGCCTGCGCCGCCGGGCCTGCTGGTCGGGCGCAGCGGGGATCTGGCTGCCATTGCGGCGCAGCTTGCCAAGGGACGCTTCGTCACGCTGGTGGGTACCGGGGGCGTCGGCAAGACGACGGTCGCGGTCCGGACCGGGCACGATCTGCTGGCCGATTTCGCCGGCGCGGTCGTCTTCGTGGACCTGGCGACACTCACCGATCCTTCCCTGGTCCCGACCGCCATCGCCTCGATGCTGCGGCTCTCGGTGCGTTCCGCCGATCCGGTTCCCAGCCTGGTCTCGTACCTGCGCGAGCGCCGGATGCTCCTCGTCCTGGACAACTGCGAACACGTGATCGCGGCGGCAGCTTCGCTGGCCGAGAGAATCTTCCAGGCCGCGCCCAGCATCCATATCCTGGCCACGAGCCGGGAGGCGCTGCGGGTCCGGGGCGAGTATGTCCACCCGCTGAATCCGTTTGCCAGTCCGCCGGACCTTCCCGGCCTCGGCGCGCGCGAGATCCTCGCGTATCCCGCCACGCGCCTGTTCGTGGACAGGGCCGAGGCCAGCGGAAGCACGCTCGACCTCGACGGCACCGACGCGCCGATCATCGCGAACATCTGCAGAAAGCTCGATGGCGTGGCGCTGGCCATCGAACTCGCGGCGCGCCGCGTGTCGACCTATGGACTGCACCAGACCGCCACGCTGCTGGACGAGCGGCTGGCGCTTTCATGGCTCGGCCAGCGCGGCGCGCAGCCGCGGCACGCCACGCTGCAAGCCACGCTGGACTGGAGCTACGAGCTTCTCGACATCCACGAACGGCGGGTTCTGTGCCGCCTGTGCGTCTTTGTCGGGTACTTTTCGCTCGACGCCGCGCGTCACGTGGCCGATGCGGACAACCTGTCGAAGGAACAGATCGTCGCCGCGATCGCCAGCCTGGCGGAGAAGTCCCTGCTTGCCATCCGGCCGTCGGGCGCCTTCACCCAGTACCGCCTTCTGGAAAGCACG
This sequence comes from Variovorax paradoxus NBRC 15149, assembly GCF_001591365.1. Taxonomy (GTDB): domain Bacteria; phylum Pseudomonadota; class Gammaproteobacteria; order Burkholderiales; family Burkholderiaceae_C; genus Variovorax; species Variovorax paradoxus. The sequence goes on along the minus strand of NZ_BCUT01000002.1, from coordinate 942,477 downwards.
CGCACCTACGCACTTTCGAAGGCCGACGAAGCGACCGTCGACGACGCGTCGCTGCACCACGCGCGCTACTTTAGGGACCGGCTGCAACAGATGGCGGCGTCCCGCGGCGCCGGGCATGCGCCCGATGGCGCCTCGGAGACGGCCGACCTGGGCAACATCCGCGCCGCCCTCACGTGGTGTTTCGGCCGGGGCCGCGCGACGGAGCTGGGCGTTTCGCTCGCATCGGCCGCCGTGCCTGCGTTCCTGGCGAAGTCATTGCTGGCCGAGTGCCACGGCTGGTCGAGGCGAGCGCTTGCGCAGCTCACGCCCGCACTGCGCGGCAGCTCGACCGAAATGCACCTGCAGGCAGCCATCGGTGTCTCGCAGATGTTCACCCGCGGCAACAGCGACGAGGTGCGGGCGGCTCTGGAGCGCAGCCTCGAGGTCGCCGAGGCGCTGGACGATGCCGCCAGCCAGGTCCAGCTGCTTGGCCGGCTCCAGATCTTTCACGAGCGCATCGGCGACTTCGTCGAATCATTGAAATACGCGCATCGCTGCGCCCGCGTGGCCAGCACCATCGGCGACGCAACCGCGGTGGCCGCGGCGAACTCGCTGGTCGGGCTCTGCAACCATCTGCTGGGCGATCAGCCCGAGGCCAGGCGCCTGCTCGAAGCCGCGCTCGCCGGGTCACCCGATTCGCTGCAGGACAGCAGCATCTACTCGGGATTCGATCTGCGCAACCGCGCCCGCATCGCGCTGGCCAGGACCTTGTGGCTCCAGGGCTACCCGTCGCAGGCCGTCGTGCTCGCGCAGCGCGCCGTCGACGAAGCGCGGCAACTGGACCATCCCGTCACGCTGTGCATCGCGCTGATCTGGGCGGTGTCGGTGTACATGTGGGTCGGCGACCTGGAACGCGCCGAACGGGACATCGACCGATTCATCGCCTACGCGGAGGCCCATTCGCTCACGCCGTACCTGGCCGTGGGCCGGGGGGTCAAGGGCGAACTGGCCGTCAGGCGCGGCGATGCCGGGCGCGGCGTCCAGGCGATCCAGGACTGCCTGGTGGAGCTTCGCGAATCCCGCTACGAGCTGCTCACCACGGCATTCAACCTGACGCTGGCCGAGGGCCTGACCGCCCTGGGGCAGACAGCCGACGCGCTGGAACTGCTGGACGACACCCTGGCGCTGGTGCATGCAAAAGGCGACCTGTACAACCTTCCGGAACTCCTTCGGGCCAAGGCCCGCGCGTTGTCGTGCCTGCCGCCTTCGCACGCGGCGCAAGCCGAGGAGTGCCTCGTCCAGTCGCTCGCCAGCAGCAGGCAGCAAGGCGCCCGCGCGTGGGAGCTGCGAACGGCGACCGACCTTGCGCGGATGTGGCAGGCAGCCGGACGCGAGCGCGAGGCGCGAGCCCTGCTGGAAGGCATCCTTGCCCACTACACCGAAGGCTTCGACACCACGGACCTTCAACAGGCGCAGCAGCTCTTCGGCAAGGCAAAAGGCGCGGCCGTCTGACCGTGCTCCCTGGCCGGCCGGCAACGGGCGCGCGCCGGCCATCCATACCTACATATGATGGCGCCGCCCGCTGGCGGCGCTAATCTGGGGCACCGGGCAGCGGCGGCGGGATCGTCCCGGCCGCTTGCCAGGTCAAAGAGCCCGGATTTTTCCCTTGCAACCCCTCAGCATCGAACTCGTGTCCATCGTCGACGACGATCCTTTCGTGCGCGCCGCGACCAGCAGCCTCGTGCGCTCGCTCGGCTGGGAAGCGCGCGAGTTCGCGTCGGGCCCGGCCTTCCTTGCCTCCGGCATGGCGACCCATACGCAATGCCTGGTCTGCGACGTGCAAATGCCGGCGATGGACGGCATCGAGTTGCTGGACCGGCTCCTGGGCCAGGGCATCGACGTTCCCACGCTGTTCATCACCGCGCTCGCATCGGCCCGTGTGCGCGAGCGCGTGCAGGCGAGCACCGCGCTGTGCCTGATCGAGAAGCCGATCGACGCGCGCGAGCTGCAGGCCTGGATCGGCCGCGCACTCCGGCGCGGCTGACCATGGTCCTGGTTGCGGCCTTGGCTTTTCCTGGAACTTGGCCGCGCGTCCCGCAGCCACTTCTTGGCGCCCCTGCACCTCCTGCGCTTCACGCCCAGCTTGCGTGGCGTTCCAGTCAGGCATCCCAGACGGCAGAAGAAGACCGCCCCACTCACTCCTTCTGAGGCGCCCCATGCTCCAGCAAGATGGTCCTCAGCGCACGCTTGCCGCGCGCGTTCTGAGCTCTGTAGGCTCGGCGGGCCAGCTCGACGAAGCGCTCCTCCCCCGGGTCCTGCAACGGCTCCGCGCTTTGAGGCGCATCGAGCCAAAGTGGCTCCTTGCCACAACGGCTCTCGATCTGCCGTGCGAGCTTGTCGGAAATGACGCGGCCCTTCTTGATCTGGCTCCACATGCTCGCGGAGATCTGCAGCTTCTCCGCGAACTTCGCCGCCAGGCCGAGCGGTTCCGCCCCATTGGACGCACGCTCCGCAACGAAGTCGCCGAAGAGGATCAGGACATTATTGCGACGAATGGCAGGCAGGGACATGCTGGGAGCGGCGGAGCAAAGCGTCCGTGTGAACGGACGTGGAGTGAGAAAAAAACACAACACCCAAAAAAAGTATTGCGTCGCGCAGTAAACCCAGTTTACATTACATCCATCGACGAAATTGATTCGTCCAGTTTCTTCCGCAACCACCTTCGATTCATCGAGAACTCGCCAACCACTGGAACCATCGTGAACGCAAACCTGAGCTCACTGAACCATCGACCCGCATCGGGCCGGACGTTCGTGCGCGTCTTGTTTTGTGGTGGCAGCAACCTGACGACATTCAAGATGCATTCGCAGCTGAACTCCTTTCCCGCGATTCCGGCCAGCTTGTGGCTCGGACAGCAGTACGAGGATCAGCCGCACCCGGGTGGAGGTAGCGCGTAGGCGCGCACCTTCCAAGCTCTCTCGCCAGAGGCCCGGATTCCCAAGTGGATTCCGGGCCTTTTTGTTTTTTCCGTGCGGATCGAACCGCACACAACCGCGAACGGCACCTGGTGCCGGCCGCCACTGCAGTGATCGCGCTGCCGTGAACTCACCCGCCGAGTGGCGCCGGTGGGTGATCCTTAAAAATTTGCCGCGAGTCGCGCCCCTCACTGGTGGGGCCAACAACTCGCAAAAAAACTTGCAGCCGTAGCTCAGCCAGGTAGAGCGCAACGTCGCCAACGTTGAGGCCGAGGGATCGAAGCCCTCCTGCTGCTCCATTTCGGGTGTGCCTTTGCAGCACCTCCAGAGGCCAACCGCGTCGGCGGCCTGGAGGGATGTGCACGGTCTGGACCCAGCCATGTGCAGCGATGTCGACGTGGGCGCGCAAGCGCCCGAATCGCGTGAAGACACAACCGAAATGGAACCACCCCCGATGGCGGAATCGGTAGACGCACCGGTCTCAGAAACCGGGGACAAAAGTCATGCAAGTTCGAGGCTTGCTTGGGGGACCACCAGCTTCTTGAGTGCCTAGTTCAACTGGCAGAACACCGGTCTCCAAAACCGGCGGTTGAAGGTTCGACTCCTTCGGTGCTCGCCATTTCTCGTAGCACGGACAAAGTTTCGTCCGCATAGCTCAGCTGGTAGCAGCGCTCGCCTTGTAAGCGAGAGGTCGTCCGTTCGATTCGGACTGCGGGCTCCATTCGCAGATTCATGTCGTATTCGTCTAGTGGCTTAGGACGCAAGGTTTTCATCCTTGTAGACGCGGGTTCGAATCCCGCATACGACTCCACATCGACATTCATCAGCATCACACACAGCGCGGTAGGGGAGCCTGGCCGTCCCCGCGAGTTTCATACGCTCGAGATCGCAAGTTCAAATCTTGCTCGCGCAACCATCGCTTTCTGTCAACTCAAGGTTGGCGCAAATGCATACAGACCGTTCGCCAAGCTGGACTAAGGCACCTGACTTTGACTCAGGCAATCGCACGTTCGAATCGTGCACGGTCTGCCAGTAAATTGATCGAAAGAAAATCCGTGTTTGGCGCAGTCTGGTAGCGCATCTGGTTTGGGACCAGAGGGTCGCAGGTTCGAACCCTGCAACACGGACCAACACAAGAGCGAGACAGGGCGATGCAGATCGTCCTCTCGTGGAAACCGGACGCAAAAATTGGGCGTCGCCGGAACTCGTAACCGGACACCATTGGAGCATTGGCCGAGAGGTCCAAGGCAGCGGCTTGCTAAGCCGTGGCCGCGCAAGCGGCTCGTTCGTTCGAATCGAACATGCTCCGCCAGTTTCTTCACCACATACAGTGATCCGTTAACTCAGCGGCCAGAGTGCCTCCCTGTCCAGGAGGAAGCCAAGGGTTCAACTCCCTTACGGATCGCCACCCACCCACCACGCACGAGCGTTCGACTCGCTCCGCATTCGCCAATTTCTCCAAGTCATTTCCCTCCCGCGTTAGCTCAACTGGATCAGAGCACCGGCCTACGAAGCCGGGGGTTGCACGTTCGAATCGTGTGCGCGGGGCCAAACATCTCACACGCGGTTCTTTTCTTTTTTTCCTCGGTAGCTCAGTTGGTAGATGCACCGCACTGTTAATGCGGATGTCCCTGGTTCGAGCCCAGGTCGAGGAGCCACTTGCCTTCAGCCGCATAGCTCAGTGGCAGAGCACCGTCTCGATAAGGCGGGGGCCGATGGATCGTTCCCATCTGCGGCTACCAGTTCAATGGTGCGCGTAGCTCAATGGCAGAGCCGCTGGTTGTGGTCCAGCTGACGACGGTTCGATCCCGTTCGTGCACCCCATCTCTTCACAAACTGCCGCCAGACCTCAGGTCACACGCGCGTCGCGCGTATAGCTCAGAGGCAGAGCAACCGGCTTTTAACCGGTAGGCCGAGATTTCGAAATTCTCTGCCCGCACCACAGGCGAGTCCAACAATCGCTCGGCCATGAAAGGAGGCCTTCACCATGAAACCCCAAGTACTTCAGCTGGATGTCCAGGGCACGCCTCAAGCATGGATTTCGCTCGAGCAGGCAGCATCCCACTACGCCACTGGTGCTGTCGTCTGGGAAGACGGCGCAGGCCCATTGGCCACGATGCGTGGCGGCTTCAATGTGGCGCGCGGCGTGCAGTCCCGGCTCGAGATTTCACCGATCATCGCTCTCAAAGGCTGTGCAAAGGTCAACTTGTTCGAGCACACGCCCGCCTTCAACCGGCGCAAGCTCTTTGTCCGAGATCGCTTCATCTGCGCGTACTGCGCCCAGCGATTCCGCGAGCAGGACCTGACGTGCGAGCACATCGTTCCCGAGAGCCGCGGCGGTACCTGGGACTGGATGAATCTGGTGGCCGCTTGCCGCGCGTGCAACTCCGAAAAAGCGGACCGGACGCCGGAGGAAGCCGGCATGAAGCTGGTCTATCTTCCGTATGTTCCCAGCAGGTGGGAAGACTTCCTCCTGGAGGGACGGAATGTGCGAGCCGACGTGCACGAGTGGCTGGCGAGTCGGCTGCCGAAAGGCTCCAGGCTCAACTGAAAGACGAAGGGGCGCTCCCGCAAGGGGCGCCCCTTTTTCCGTTGGAGGGTCAGCCAGCACGGCGCGGGCTGCGCACTCGAGTCGTCCGTAGCATCAGCGCGCATGCCGCGTGAACACGTAGTCGTGGTTCTTCACCAGCGCCTGGTGGCAGGCGAAGCAGGTCTGGTGCTGCGTCAGGTCCACGGGCTTGCCATCGACGAAGCGGCCGAATCCACATCCGCCCGTGGCCGCGTATTTCTTCGAGTCCTTCACCATCACCTGCACGGTGGTCGCTGCGCCGGGGATCGACGCGGGCGCGAACTCCGGCGACTGCACATGTTTCCATGCCAGCTTGGTGAGGATGGTTCCGTCGGGGAAGGGCAGCGTGCCCTGGTCGTAGGCCTGGATCGCCTTGGCGTTGCCGAGCACCACGCGCAGCTCGTTCAACGGCTCCGCCTCGATTGCCGGCGCAATCAGCTGCCACTGACGGTAGCCCTTGGGAATGGTGACGCCGTACAAGGGCGAGGCATCCGAAGTCTTCGCGTCCTCCTCCGCCGCGCTGGAGGTTGCGGCGAAGACGCCGGCCGCTGCCGCGAGCGCAAGCAGGCCGAGGCCGGTGAGCTTTGCCAGCGTGCCTCGGCATGAAGACGGGCACGCATGGCGCGTTGTGTTGTTTCGATTCATGAGGTGGTGGACCTTGTGCGTTGGAAATTGCCGCCGGGCGTGAAGGCTCCGCGGCGCCTGAACGCGTGGATTGTTCGGCGCCCCTGCCGCTTGCAAACGGGGTTCCGTATGCCTGTGTATCTGCACGGCCGGACGCCCACACTACGTTTCATCGGCGAGGCATCCGTGTATTTCTTCATGTCGCCCTGCCGGGCCGACACAGTGGCATACAGACATCTGCAGTGCACGTGGAGGCGGGCCCTATAAACGCGGCCGTGCTTTGCCCCGCCGCGCTCGTCACGGGTTGCGAAAGGCGATCACTCTTCATTGCCCTTCACTTCAACCGCAGGAAAAACCAAATGAAAAATCTCAGCCGCCGCTTCGCCCGAACCATGGCCGCCGTGGGCCTCATGGCATTGGCTGGCGCCTTCACGTTCAATGCTTCAGCGCAGTCTGCAAGCACTGCGCAGCAAGCCAAGCCCACCATCGTGCTCGTGCACGGTGCCTTCGCGGAATCGTCGAGCTGGGATGGCGTCATACGCAAGCTCGAGGCAAAGCACTATCCGGTGATCGCCGCCGCCAACCCGTTGCGCGGCGTCAAGTCCGACGCGGCCGATGTCGCAAGCATCGTCGATGCGGTCGAGGGACCGGTGGTGCTGGTGGGCCATTCCTATGGCGGCTCCGTGATCTCCAGCGCCGCCACCGGCAAGAGCAACGTGAAGGCGCTTGTCTTCGTCGCCGCCTTCGCGCCTGAAGCCGGAGAGTCGGCAGCCGATCTTGCGGGCAAGTTTCCCGGCAGCACGCTCGGGCCTGCGCTGGCACCGCCGGTCGCACTGGCCGATGGCGGCAAGGACCTGTACATCCTGAAGAACAGGTTCCACGACCAGTTCGCCGCCGACGTTCCGGCCGCGGCCGCGCGCCTGATGGCCGCGACCCAGCGCCCCATCGCCGAGTCGGCGCTCGGCGAGCCGGCGGGCGCTCCCGCGTGGAAGACGGTGCCCTCGTGGTTCGTCTATGGCGACGCCGACAAGAACATTCCGCCGGCGGCGCAGGCCTTCATGGCAGCGCGTGCCAAGTCGGTGAAGACGGTGGTCGTCAAGGGCGCCTCGCACGTGGTGATGACATCCAGGCCCGATGTGGTCGCGAAGCTCATCGTCGAAGCCGCCAGCCGATAGACGACTTGCTTTCACGCACGGTCCTTCGGCAGCACGCGGCCAGGCGCCGCGTCGCACAGATTTCCATTCACCAGCACAAGGCAAACGACCATGACAGATTCCGACGCATCCAGCCGCCGCGCGGCGTTCCACCTCACCCTCACGCGCCGCGGTGCGCTGGTGGCAACGGCGGGCCTTCTTGCAGGTTCGGCGGCCGCGACCTTTGCGGCGACCCCTGCGGACAAGAGCGCCGCAGCGCAAGGCGACGCGATACGGCCCTTCCGCATCGATGTTCCCGAGAATGCGATCGCCGATCTGCGGCGGCGCCTCAGGGCCACGCGCTGGCCCGACCGCGAGACGGTCGGCGACACCTCGCAAGGCGTTCAGTTGGCCAGGCTGCAGGCGCTGGTCCGCTACTGGGAAACGGGCTATGACTGGCGCAAGGTCGAGGCCAGGCTCAATGCGCTGCCGCAGTTCATCACCACGATCGACGGCGTCGACGTCCAGTTCATCCACGTGCGCTCCCGCCATCCGGACGCGTTGCCGCTGGTGCTGACGCATGGCTGGCCGGGCTCGATGCTGGAGTTCCTGAAAACAATCGGCCCCCTGACCGACCCGACCGCCTTCGCAGGCAGTGCCGCCGACGCCTTCCACGTCGTGATCCCGTCCATCCCCGGCCATGGCTTTTCCGGCAAGCCCAGGGAGACAGGCTGGGGCCCCGAGCGCGTGGGCCGCGCGTGGGACACGCTGATGAAGCGGCTGGGCTACACGCACTACGTGTCCCAGGGTGGAGACCACGGTTCGGTGATCTCGGATGCAATGGCCCGCCAGGCACCGCGAGGCCTGCGGGGCATCCACCTGAACATGCCCGCCACCGTGCCCGCGGAACTGGTCAAGCCCATCAACAATGGAGATCCCGCGCCGGCCGGGCTGTCGGCGTCCGAGCGCGCCGCGTTCAACACGCTCAGCGCCTTCTTCAAGACCGGCGCCGCCTACGGTGCCATGATGGTGACGCGCCCGCAGACGATCGGCTATCCGCTGGCCGACTCGCCGGCGGGCCTGGCCGGGTGGATCTACGAGAAGTTCGCGCAATGGACCGACAGCGGGGGCGAACCCGAGCGCGTGCTCGGCCGGGACGAGATGCTCGACGACATCACCCTCTACTGGCTCACCGACACGGCCGCTTCCTCCTCGAGGTTCTATTGGGAGAACAACAACAACAATTTCAGCGCGGCGGCGCAGAAGACGCAGGACATCTCGATTCCGGTGGCCATCACCGTGTTCCCGGGCGAGATCTACCGCGCGCCCAGGAGCTGGGCCGAGCGCGCCTATCGAACGCTCTACTACTTCAACGAAGCCGCCAAGGGCGGGCACTTTGCCGCCTGGGAACAGCCGCAGCTGTTCAGCGAGGAACTGCGCGCGGCGTTCCGGCCGCTGCGCCAGCCCGCCTGAGCGCGCTCGTTGCGCGACGGCACCGAACCCCGCTGCTAGGTCTGGCCGCCCTCGACCGGCAGCGGCGCCGTCTGCACGTTGTTGCGGCCGGCCCGCTTGGCGCGGTAGAGCATCTCGTCCGCCTGCTTCACCAGTGCGGCCGAGGTTGCGGCGCCGCCCTGGTAGAACGCCAGGCCGATGCTCGCGGTCACGTTGATCGTGCGCTGCGGCTCGACGGTGAACGGCGTCTGCATGGCCAGCACGAGCTTCGTGGCGGCGGCGACCGCAATGTCGGCATGGGGCAGCCCCTCCATGATCACCGTGAACTCGTCGCCGCCCAGGCGCGCGCGCACGTCGCTGGAACGCAGCCCCTGCGACAGCCGGCCCGAGAAGGCCTTCAGCAGCTCGTCGCCCGTCTGGTGCCCGAACTGGTCGTTGATCTGCTTGAAGCCGTCGATGTCCAGGTACATCAGCGCCATCAGGGCTCCTGCGCTGCGGCTGCGGTCCATGGCTTCGCCCAGCCGCGCCTCGAAGCCGGCGCGGTTGGCCAGGCCGGTGAGCGGGTCGATCTGCGCCAGGCCCACCAGGCGCTTCTCCTCGAGCTTCTGCCGCGTGATGTCGGTGATCACCGCATGGAAGCCGACGATGGTGTCGGCATTGGCCGCGGGCTGCGGGATGTACTGGGCCTCGTAGCAGTTGTAGCTGTCGCTCTGGCTGACTTCGCTCTGGAAGGTGACGACCTCGCCGGCCAGCGCGGCGCGGATGTGCGGCTTCACGGATTCGTAGGCCGGCTCGCCCAGCAGCTCCTGCACGGTATGGCCCTGGATCTGGTCGCGCGAGAGGCCGAACTCGCGTTCGTAGGCCAGGTTGTTGAAGCGATAGCGCTCGTCGGCATCGATGTAGGCCACCCGCATCGGCAGCGCGTCGGCCACGGTGCGCAGGCGGGCTTCGCTTTCCTGCAGCGCTTCCTCGGCCTCGTGATGCGCGGTGATGTCGCTGTCCAGCGTGTAGAGGCCCACCACCTCGCCCGCTTCGTTGCGCTCCGGCACCAGCGTGGCCTGGATGTCGCGGCGCCCGCCGGCCCCCGTCACGCGCCGCTCGTAGGTGACCTGGCGTCCGCCCAGGGCCGCGCGGATGTACGGCTCCATCTGCGCCCATGCCTCCTCGCCGTAGAACTCGCGCAGGCTGCGGCCGAGCAGCTGCTGCGGCTCGATACCGAACCAGTCCTGGTAGGCCTTGTTGACGAAACGGAAGCGCAGCTCGCGGTCCAGGTAGGAGATCAGCGCCGGCAGGTGGTCCGTCACCATGCGCAGGCGCTGCTCGCTCTCGCGCAGCGCCTGCTCCGCGGCCTTGGCCGCAGAGATGTCGCGCATCAGCCCCGAGAAATATTCGAGCTTGCCGTGCTTGTCGCGATGCGCGATCACCATGTGGCTGACCGGGAACGGCTGCTTCTGCGCATCCCACACCACCGACTCGCCGACCCAGACGCCGGTGGCGACCGCGGTGGGCACCACCTCCGACCTGAACCGCTCCAGCGTCTGCGGCGGATTGAAGTCGGACACCTTCAGCGTCTCGATCGGCGCATCGAGGTCCACGCCGGTGCGGCGGCGCGCGGCGGGGTTCATGTAGATGAGCCGCCCCTTCGCATCGTTCTGGATGATGAAGTCGGTCGTCATGTCGAAGATGGCCGTGAGCGTGCGAAGGGCCCGCTCGGCGCGCGTGCGCTCGGTGATGTCGGTCACCGTTCCGACATGGCCCATGACGCGGCACGCAGCCAGCACGGGCCGGCTCCGCAAGGCCACCAGCACCTGCGTGCCGTCCCTGCGGTGCAGCCGGCGCGTGGCGTTCAGCGGCTCGGCGGCGCTCACGATGCGGACCCAGTCCTGGCGGACCTTATCGCGGATCTCCTCGCGCACCAGCGTGAGCCAGCCCTCCTGCGCCTCTTCGCGCGCCAGTCCGTGGATCGCCAGGTATTCGTCGTTCACGTAGGTCATGCGTCCTTCGCTGTCGCAGCGGAACAGTCCCACGGGCGATGCATCGGTCACCGCGGCCACCTCGAGCCGCTGCTCGCGCAGCTCGCCCATCAATGCGTCGAACTCGCGCGCCAGGTCGCCGCGCTCGTCGTTGGCGACGACGTCGAGCCTGACCTGGCTGTCCGGTGATTGGCGCAGCGTGCGGATCGCGTTGCTCAGTGCCTCCAGCGGACGCATGACCCAGGCCGTGCCCAGCCACACCAGCAGCGCGCAGCCCAGGCCGAGCCACAGCAGCTGCAGCAGCAGGTTGCGCCGTGCCTGCTCCAGCGGCGCGTAGGCGGCGCGGGCCGGCACCACGAGGCGAAGATCCCAGTTGGCGCTGCGCACGGTGGCGTGCGTGGCGAGGTCGTTCTCGGGACCGCCGGCAAGGGCCGCCGTGCTGGCCGCGGCAGGCTCGAGCAGCCGCTTCGCATCGGGATGCATGACGATCCGCGGCGACTCGCCGCGCGTCACGATCTCGTAGTGGCCACCGCGGCCGACGGTGGCGCGGCTCAGGTCGCCGAGCACGTTGGCGCGCTGCAGGTCCAGCGCCGCGCCCAGCACGCCGGCCAGGCGCCCATCCGGTGCCTCGACGGGCACGGCCATGACCACCGCGGGCTGCCGCCCGCCCTTGGTGAGCAGCGGCGCCGAGATGGCGGGCTCGCGCCGGTCGCGCACCTGCTTGAAGTAGTCGCGGTCGGCCACGTTCGGCGGCTGGGCCGCGGCGGGATGGATCGCGACGATGGCGCCGTCCGGCGTGGCCAGCGCGGCGTTGTCGAACATCGCGCGCAGGTCCTTGTCCGCAAGAAAGCGCTGCTGCGCCGCCGGGTCCGCAAAGCCTTCCGCGCCGAGTTCGCGCGCCGCACGCGACAGCGCGGCCAGGTGAACGCCCAGCTTGTAGTCGAGGTCCGCCGCGGCGCTGTCGGTGAGCGCCTGTTGCTGCTCGCGCATCAGGCCGACGTATTCGCTGGAGAGGCTTCGGTACTGCCACCAGCCCGTTGCACCCACCAGGGCGAGCACGAGCAAGGTGATGAGCAAGGCTGTCTTCGTTCTCAGCTTGAGCCGCACTGGGTTTCCTTCGCTGGGCACGACGTCCCGGTCGTTCGGGACTGCGTTTTCCGATGATAGCAACGGGCTGCGCTATGTCTCGCGCGGAATAGCTGATGTACGCCGGGGGCGGTCGCCGCCATGGCATGCGGCTCGTAGACTGAACCGCGGCATTTCAAACCATGGCATCAGGAGACATCGTGGACAACTTCTTGCAGCTCGAGGTGGCGATCGCCGCTCACGTCGCAACGCTGACGCTGAATGCGCCACCGGTCAATGCGCTGACGCGCGTGCTCAACGACGAGCTGACCCGGGCCTTCGACCAGATCTCGGAGATGGACGACGTGCGCGCGGTGATTCTGACCGGCGAAGGCAAGGTGTTCTGCGCCGGCGCCGATCTGAAGGGACGCGCCGAAGTCATCAAGGGGCCGGGTGACCTGATGGCCCATTCGCGCCGCACGCGCGAATGCTTCCACGCGATCCGCGAATGCGCCAAGCCCGTGGTCTGCGCCATCAACGGTGCGGCGCTCGGTTCCGGCCTTGCCATGGCGGCTTCGAGCGACATCCTCATTGCCTCGGAAAAGGCCTCGCTCGGGCTGCCCGAGGTCGATGTCGGCCTGCTCGGCGGCTGCCGCCATGCGATGCGGCTGTTCGGCCATTCGCGCCTGCGCCGCATGATGCTCACGGGCATGCGCGTGCCGGGCGCCGAGCTGTACCGGCTCGGCATCGTCGAGGCCTGCACCGCACCCGAGGACCTGATGCCCGCGGCCCGCGAGATCGCCGCCGCCATCGCATCCAAGAGCCCCGTGTCCACACGCATGGGCAAGCACACGCTGAACGTGATCGAGGACATGAGCCTGCGCGACGGCTATCGCTACGAGCAGGACATGACGGCGCAGATCGCGAAGACCGACGATGCGAAGGAAGCCCAGCGCGCCTTTGCCGAGAAGCGCACGCCCGTTTTCACGGGTCGCTGAGCCGCAAAGAGCGGAAGATTGCGCGCGGCTGACGCGTCGCTTGCGGGACGGTCTCCGGCTGCCTGCGATGTTCAAATCTTCGGCATGCGAGCGGTCTGGCCGGGTTGCTCGCCTCCCAAGAAAGGACGCTCCCCATGTTTGCCGAACCCTCCGCGAAAACCCGCGAGCTGCTCGAACGCCTCAACAAGTTCTTCGACCAGCACATCTATCCGAACGAAGCACGCTACCACCACGAGATGGACGCCTTCCGCCGCCAGGGCAACGCCTGGCAGGTGTCGCCGCTGATCGAAGAGCTGAAGCCCGTGGCGCGTGCGGCAGGCCTTTGGAACATGTTCCTGCCGCATCCGCACCGCGATGTGCCGGCCATCTCCAATCTCGACTACGCGCCGCTGTGCGAAGTGATGGGCCGCGTGTCTTGGTCGGGCGAGGTGTTCAACTGTTCGGCGCCCGACACCGGCAACATGGAGACCATCGAGCGCTACGGCACCGAGGCGCAGAAAGACGAATGGCTGGCGCCGCTGCTTGCGGGCGAGATCCGCTCGGGCTTCCTGATGACCGAGCCGGCCGTTGCCTCGTCGGACGCCACCAACATCCAGTGCACCATCCGCCGCGAAGGCGACGAGTACGTGATCAACGGCCGCAAGTGGTTCTCTTCGGGCGCAGGCAGCCCGCGCTGCAAGATCTTCATCGTGATGGGCAAGACCGACCCCGATGCGCCGCGCCACGCGCAGCAGTCGATGGTGCTGGTGCCGCGCGACACCCAGGGCATCACGGTGCTGCGCCATCTTTCGGTGTTCGGCTACGACGATGCGCCGCACGGCCACATGGAAGTGCTGCTGGAGGACGTGCGCGTTCCCGCATCGTACATCCTGCTGGGCGAAGGGCGCGGCTTCGAGATTGCGCAGGGGCGGCTCGGCCCGGGGCGCATCCACCACTGCATGCGCTCCATCGGCGCCGCCGAGCGTGCGCTCGAACTGATGTGCGACCGCCTCCGCAGCCGCGTGGCCTTTGGTCGTCCGCTCGCGGAGCAGTCGATCTGGCACGAGCGCATTGCCGAGTCGCGCTGCCTGATCGACCAGGCCCGGCTGCTCACGCTCAATGCGGCCCACAAGATGGACACCGTGGGCAACAAGGAAGCACGCGCCGAGATCGCGATGATCAAGGTGGTGGCGCCCAACATGTCGTGCAAGGTGGTCGACTGGGCGATCCAGGCCCACGGCGCCGCCGGCGTGAGCCAGGACTTCTGGCTGGCCGAGGCCTACGCGCACCAGCGCACGGTGCGCATTGTCGACGGGCCCGACGAAGTGCACCGCAACGCGATTGCCAAGCTCGAACTGGCCAAACGCGCCACGCCGGCGCGCGCCTGATCCCGCCGGGGCGCGGCGCCCAGGTTCAATCGAGCTTGGCGCCCACCGCCTTGGCCAGCGAGCCCCAGCGTTCCGACTCCGCGGAGATGAACGCGCCGAACTCCGCGGGCTTGCTGCCGACGACCTGCACGCCCTGCTGCTCGAACTGCTGCTTCAGGTCGGGCGAGCGCAGTGCGGCACCCACGGCACCGTACATCTTGTCGATGACTTCGGCCGGCGTGCGTGCCGGGGCGAGCATGCCGTACCAGTTGTAGGCCTCCACCTTCGGCATGCCGAGTTCGCCGACCGTCGGCACTTCCTCGAGGACCGGGATGCGCACGGCGCTGGTCACCGCCAGTGCGCGAAGCTTGCCCGATTGGATGAACGGCAAGGCCACGGGAGTGTCGACCATCATCATGTCGACCTGCCCGCCCATCAGGTCGGTCAGCGCCGGCGCCGCGCCGCGATAGGGAATGTGGGTGATGTTCAGCCGGGCCTCGCGCTTGAGCAGCTCCGCCTGCAGGTGCGGCGTGGTGCCGCTGCCGGCGGAGGCGTAGTTGACCTTGCTGGCACTGCCGGTGGCGGCGGCCTTCAGGTCCGCGAAGGTCTTGAATCGTGAATCCGCGGCCACCACCAGCACCGCCGGCACCTTCAGCGCCTGGGTCACCGCAACCAGGTCCTTCTGCGGGTCGTAGGGCATCGATGGCGCGATGTGCGGCACGATGGCCAGCGCACCGGCCGAGGAGAACAGCAGCGTGTAGCCGTCGGCCGCCGATTTGGCGACCGCGTCGGCGCCGAGCAGGCCGCCCGCGCCGCCCTTGTTGTCGATGATGATGGATTGGCCCAGGGACGCGCTCATCCTGGCGCCCAGTGCGCGGGCCGTCTGGTCCACCGGCCCGCCGGCCGGGAAGGGCACGACCACGCGGATCGGCTTGGCGGGATAGGCCTGGGCCCACCCCGAGGCGGCGGCCAGCGCCAGGGCGAGCGCGGCTGCGGTTTTGAAAAGTCCGTTCATGTCGATGTCTCCGATGTCTTCGAATGTCTTGCCCGGACTTTAGGCATGGCGTCAGGCCGTGCCACCGCGCCCGGGCGCATAGCTGCTATGCGATGCCGGCCGTTATGCGCCGCCGCGCATCACAGCCTTGCGGCCCCGCCTGTAGCCCGCGGCCGGACCGGATTCCAGAATTCATCCAACACAAGGAGAATCCGAATGAGCACGACCAAGGGGCCGCTGTCGCACGTCAAGGTGCTGGACCTCAGCCGCATCCTCGCCGCACCCTGGGCCAGCCAGATCCTCGCCGACCTGGGCGCAGAAGTGATCAAGGTCGAGCGGCCCGGCGCGGGCGACGACACGCGCAGCTGGGGCCCTCCGTTCCTGAAGGATGCCGCAGGCCAGGATACGAAGGAGGCGGGCTACTATCTGGCCGTCAACCGCGGCAAGCGCTCGATCACCGTGAGCCTCGACAAGCCGGAAGGCCAGAAGATCATCAAGGAACTCGCCATGCGGGCCGACATCGTGCTCGAGAACTACAAGGCCGGCACGCTGGCCCGCCATGGCCTGGACGAGGCCTCGCTGCGCAGGATCAACCCGCGCCTCATCTACTGCTCGGTCACGGGCTTCGGCCAGACGGGCCCGCGGCGCGACCAGCCGGCCTACGACTTCCTGATCCAGGCGATGGGCGGCCTGATGAGCGTCACCGGCGAGAAGGACGGCCGCCCCGGCGGCGGCCCGCAGAAGGTCGGCATCCCGATCGTCGACCTGATGACCGGCATGTACACCGCCGTCGCCGTGCTGGCCGCCCTCGCGCGCCGCAACGAAACTGGCGTGGGCGACGCCGTCGACATCGCGATGCTCGACGTGCAGGTGGCGGCGCTTTCGAACCAGGCGATGAACTACCTGGTGTCGGGCCAGGTGCCGCAGCGCAACGGCAACGCGCATCCGAACATCCAGCCGCAGGACGTGTACGGCTGCGCCGACGGCGACGTGATCCTCGTGGTGGGCAACGACGCGCAGTTCGCCAGGCTCTGCGAAGTGTTCGGGCGAAGCGGCTGGGCCGCGGACGAGCGCTTTGCGACCAACGCGCAGCGGGTCCGCAACATCGGCGCGCTGTCCGCGATGCTGCGCGAGGTTTTCGCGACGTGGGAGCGCGGGCCACTGATTGCCGCGCTCGACAAGGCCGGCGTGCCCTGCGGTCCGATCAACACGGTTGCCGAAGTGTTCGAGGAGCCGCAGGTCAAGGCGCGCGGGATGCTGCGCCATGTGCCGCATCCGAGCGGCGTCGACACACCGCAGGTGGCGAGCCCGATGCGTTTTGCACAGGCGGCGCTGCAAACGCAGGCCGCGCCGCCGCTGCTGGGCCAGCACAGCGAGGACATCCTGTCCGAGCTGGGCTACAGCGCGGCCGGCATCCACGCGCTGCGCGAAGGCGGAGCGATCTGATTGATGGCCACCGCGATGAAGCTGCACTGGTCGCCCAAGTCGCCCTATGTGCGCAAGGTGATGGTCTGCGCCCACGAGCTCGGCTTGCTGCCCAGGCTTGAGCTGGTGCGCTCGGTCGCTGCGATGCGCACGCCCAATCCGGCCCTCATGATGGACAACCCGCTGTCGAAGATCCCGACCCTGGTGCGCGAGGATGGCTCGGCGCTGTTCGATTCGGCCGTGATTTGCGAATACCTGAACGCGCTGGCCGGCGGATCGTTGTTTCCGCCGCAGGGCGAGGCGCGCTGGCAGGCGCTGCGCTGGCATGCGTTGGGCGACGGGCTGCTCGATGCGCTGATCCTGTGGCGCAACGAACGCGAACGCGAGGTGCCGCTGCAGGCGCTGCTCGACGCGTTCGAGCTCAAGACGCGTGCCTCGCTGCAGATGCTCGAGCGCGAAGCGGCGGCCCTGCGCGAGGCGCCCTTCTCGATCGGCCAGCTGACGCTCGGCTGCGCGCTCGGTTATCTCGACTACCGTTTCGACGCGCTCGGATGGCGCGGCGCGGCGCCGGCGCTCGCGGGCTGGTTCGAGACGCTGCTGGCGCGGCCTTCGTTCGCCGCGACCGAGCCGGCGGAAGGCTGAGCACCTCGGCTCAGTGGTAGAGCACCGCCGGGTTGGCCTCCAGCACCTGCCGGACGACTTCATCGTCGCCGGCCCAGTCCTTGAACATCGCGAGCAGCGCGGCCGTGTCCGGGGCCGGCGCCACGCGCAGGTGCGGCCAGTCGCTGCCCCACACGAGGCGCTCGGGGTTCGTCTCGACCATCTTCTGCTGGAACGCACGGCCGGCCTGCCAGTCAGGCGCGTTCAGCAGATTGCGGTAGGCACACAGCTTGACCCATGTGCGGCCCGAGGCCAGCAGTTCGAGCAGCACGCGAAAGCCGAGCGCGTCGATGCCCGCCTCCACATCGAAGCCGCCCATGTGGTCGATCACGACGGGCACCGGCAGCGCCTTCAGTTCGGCGGCGATGCCGGGCAGAGCTTGGATGTCGGTCCACAGCTCGGCGTGCAGGCCGGCATCGGCCAGTGCCGGGGCCAGTGCACGCAGGTCGTCGAAGGAGGCGCTGCCCGCGAAGTTGGCGCCGGCGCCGCTGCGGTGGCTGAAGCGCGCGCCGCGTACGCCCTTGCCGTGCAGGCCGCTCAGCGCCAATCGGCTGCCGGGCTGCACGACGACCACGCCGCGCAGGTTGTCATGGGCCGCCAGCGCATGCAGCAGCAGCGCGTGGTCTTCGCCATAGGCGCTCGGGTGCACCAGCACACCATGGCCCAGCCCAAGGTGCGCCAGCAGCGCCAGGTACTGCGGCGCCACGGCCTCGGGCGGTGTGTAGCTGCGTTCGGGCGCCAGTGGAAAGCGGTCGTAGGGGCCGAACAGGTGGGCGTGGCAGTCCCATCCGGCCGGCGCGTGCGGCGCGGCGTTCATTCGGCGAGCGCCGCGTGCTGCGGCAGGGCAAAGGCCGGCACCACGCCTTCGGGCAGCGGAATCTCGTGGCAGTTGAGCGTCATCGCGACCATGGTGTAGTAGCCGACCAGCGCCGTGAGCTCCACCACGGTGCGTGCCCCAAAGCGCGCCAGCGCGATGTTGTACGTGGCATCCGAGACCGAGTTGTGGCGGTTGAGCTCGACGGCGTACCGGTAGACGGCGGCATCGTCCGCCGACAGGCCGGGGGGCTCGGTGCCGGCCAGGATGGCTTCGATGACGGGCGCCTCGATGCCCGCCTTCTCGGCCTCCGCGCGGTGCGCGTACCACTCGAAGGGCGAGTGGCAGGCATGGCCGGTGACCAGGATCGCGAGCTCCGACAGCCGCGGCGGCAAGCCCGTGCCGTAGCGCAGCAGCGCGCCGAGCGCCTGCCACTTGTCGGCCAGCTCCGGGTTGTGCAGCGCGGCCCGCAGCGGGCCCTGGATCCTGCCGCGCGGGCCGGCGACGATCCTGTCGTGGACCGCGCGCTGCTCGGGGCTCATGGTGTCGCTCGGGAAAAGAGGTATGCGTGGCATGAGGTGCTTTCTTCAAAGTGTCCGGTTCAGGGCGGCAGCGTGCCGATCCAATCGGCAATGGCCCGGGCCACGGCTTGCGGCTGTTCGGGGATCAGTGCATGGCTGGCGCGCGGCACGGTCTTCACCTGCACCTTGCCGCCCAGCACGTCCTTGAGTTCGTTGCGCGTGGCCGGCGGACGCCAGGGATCTTCGGCGCCTTGCAGGTCGAGGATGGGCGCGTTGCTCACCGGCCACCATACCTCCTTGGCCGGCGTGCGGCCGGCGCGGCTGTAGGCCTCGCGCAAGGCCGGATGCCAGCCCTCGAGCCAGGGCGTGGGGTCGTTGCCGGGCGCGAAGAAGGCCTCGCGCAGGCCGCGCAGCCGCGCGTCGCGCGACTGGGCCGGATCGCTGGCGACCGCGAGCGACCGGGCCACGCCGGGCGGGAAGGTGCGCGCCGCGCCGGCCGCAATGACCACGCCGCGCACGAGGCCCGGATGGTCGAGGTCCGCGACCCGCGCCACGAAGTGGCCGTAGGCATGGCCGACCAGCGCGGCACGGCCGCCGCCAAGCTGTCGCACGGTTGCCGCGACATCGCCGGCGAGCACGTGCAAGGTGAGATCGTCCATCGGCCCGGCCGATGCGCCCATGCCGCGCGGCTGCGGGCGCAGCACCTTGAAGCCGAAGGCCGCCAGGCGTTCGGCAAGGCCGTCGAAATCTTCCGAGTCGCGCTGCGAGGACGGCAGCAGCACCACGGCAGGCCCCTGGCCCTCGACGATGACGTCGATGCGGACGGCGCCTTCGCTCAGCAGCACGCGCTGGCGGGCGGTCCGCGCCGGCGCGAAAGGCGCGCAGGCGCCCGCCGCGAAGGCACCGGCCAGCGCGCCGAGTGCGGCACGGCGCCGGCGTGAGGCGGGCAAATCGATGGGCATGGCCTGTGATCTCCTCGGCCGCTCGCCTCCAGCCCTCCGGGCGGGGCTGCGGCGCGGCCTGTGCATGGAGGGTAGGCCAGGATGCGTGCGCGACCTATGCCCCGGCGAGGAAGACTGCTATGCACGCCGGCGCACGGCCCGCGGTTCTTCAGCCGCTCTGCGCGCCCGCGCGCCAGAGCCCCTGCCGCGTGCTTTCTTCCACCGCCTGCACGATCTGCGCAGCCACGGCCTGGACCGCCTTGCCCGGCCCCTTGCTGCGCGCCAGGATCATCGAGACGATGCGCTGCAGGCCCGGCGAGACGATCTTCGAAGCCTGCAGCCGGCCTTCCTCCACCTCCGACCAGACCGCGTGCAGCGGCAGCACCGTGTAGAGCCGCTCCTGCGCCACGACCGAACGCATCAGCGGCAGCGAGTCGGCTTCGAGCACGGGCGACAGGGCAATGTGCTGCTGGCGGGCGAGCGCATCGAGCGCGCTGCGCAGTCCGTTGGGTGCGCTCGGAAGGATGAACGGGAGCCCGTCGAGTGCGCTGAACGGCAGCTCCGGCTTCGCGGTCAGGCGGTCGCCCGCGGCGCCGACCAGGTAGCTGTCCACCGTGGCAAGCGCCTGCTCCTGCTCCGGCAGCGCGGCGCCGTAGCGATAGAGGATCGCGATGTCCACGCGCGCGTCCGCCAGCCACTCTTCCACCTGTCCGCTCGATCCCTCGAGGATCTTGAGCTGGATGCCGGGATGGCGCGCCTGCAGCCGATTGAACAGCTTGCCGACGATCGGATTGGTGACCGAGGGCAGCGAGCCGATGGTGACGCGGCCGGCCGGCTCGCGCGCCTCGCCGCGAATCTCCAGCTGGAGCTGCTCGGCATCCGAGAGCAGCGCCTTCACATGCGGAAAGAGCCGCTGGCCCACCTCCGACAGCTGCACGCCGCGGCCCGTGCGATTGAACAGGCGCGCGTTGCATTCACGCTCCAGGGCGTTGAGGTGGCGGCTCAGCAGCGACTGGCTGCTGTCCAGGAACAGCGCGGCGCGCGTCAGGCTTCCCAGTTCGGCAATGGCGAGGAAGGCGCGCCACTTCTGCAGGTCCGAGGCAATGTCGAGCTGGATGATCGTGGCTTTGCTGGGCTGCATCTCGGCATTCTGCCTTTGCCTGCCCGCCCCCCGGGTTTGTCCCGACGATGCGGGAACGCAAATGTCGTCCGAGCTACAAACTCCACGCGCTGGTGTGCCATAGGATTCGCCAGCCCAAGGAAATTCGCTATGCGCGCTCGATCCGGTTTGTTCTTCGCCCGTGCCGAGGCCTCCCGCTCCACCCGGTGGTGACGCATGCTGCCCCTCAAGGATCTCCACGCCTTCTTCGAGCGCTGCATCTGGCCGCGCGCATTGACGCAGGCCGAGCGAACCAAGGCCTTCGAGGCCTTGTACATCCGCCACCATGAAGCGCACTCCTATGTGTGCCGGCGCGACGAGACCGCCGACAGCTGGATCGGCGTGCTCGAAGGTTTCTTGCGCGTGCAGGACACCACGGTGGACGGCCGCCTGATCATGTTCACCGGGGTTGCGTCGAGCGGGTGGATCGGCGAGGGCTCGCTGCTGAAGCCCGAGCAGCGCAAGTACGAGGTCATGGCGACGCGGCCGACCGTCACCGTGCATCTGCCGAGGGCCACGTTCTCCTGGCTGCTCGATCGAAGCATTCCGTTCAACCACTTCATGCTCTCCCATCTGAACGAGCGGCTCGGGCAGTTCATCGCCATGGTCAAGTTCGACCGGCTGCTCGAGCCGACGTCGCGCGTGGCGCGGGGAATCTCCAGCCTCTTCCATCCGGTGCTCTATCCGAACACCGACTCCACGCTGCGGATCAACCAGGAGGAGATCGGTTCGCTCGTCGGCATCTCGCGCCAGCGCGTCAACGCCGCGCTGACCGAACTGGAAAGCGCCGGCCTCATCCGGCGGGGCTACGGCTACATCACGGTGATGGACCGGCAGGCGCTTGCCAGGTATCCCTGAGCCGCCGGCGGTGCAGCGTGGAAGCCGAAGGGTTTCTCCTTAGAAATCAGTGGCCCGAATGTCCGTCCCGGAACAGTTGCCCGGGGTCTCGCCTTTCAGAATCACGCAGGCATCGCTCCATGTCGTTGCGGTGCAGAGGCTGACAACCGACAAAGGAATCGAGACATGCACTTCTTCTCCTCCTCCAGGGAATCACGGGCCCGCACCAGGCTCCACGCCGTTGCCGCGGCGGCGGCCGGCGCAGCAATGCTGGCCGCTTGCGGCGGCGGCTCCGATCACCGCGGCGCGGTCCCCGTGCTGTTTCCCGTTCCGCCTGCGGCGCAGCCCGCCAGCCCGCCGCCCGCACCGGCCGTCACGGCCCAGAAGGCCTGCAACGCGCTGAACGGAAAAACCGTGGCGGGCGCCGCGCTCACGGCCGCCATGCAGGACGCGGCCGCGGGCGCGCCCGTCTACTGCAAGGTCACCGGCACGATCGCGCCGGCGCTGAACTTCCAGATCTCCCTGCCCGAGGCGTGGAACGGCAAGCTCTACTACCAGGGCGGCGGCGGCTACAACGGCGCCATCACGCCGCCCTCGGTGCCGGCGCTGGGCCTGGGCTATGCCGTGGTCGCAAGCGACTCGGGGCACCAGGGCAATGTACTGAGCGCGGACTTCGCATTGACCGACACCTTTGCCGCGCAGCTGTTCGGCAGCCTCTCGGTGCCCACCGTGATGTCGACCGCCACCGAGACCCTCGCGGCGGCCTATGGCGCCCTGCCGGCCAAGTCGTACTTCGAAGGCTGCTCGAACGGCGGCCGCGAAGCCTTGATGGCGGTGCAGCGCGCACCCAACCTCTTCGATGGCGTGATCGCGCGCGCACCGGCCTACAACTGGGTCGGGTTCATGGGCGCCTTCAACCGCAACTCCAGGGCGCTGGCCGCGCCCGGCGGTGCATTCAGCGCCGCGAAGACGGCCCTCCTGAGCAAGCATGTGCGGGATGCCTGCGACGGGCTCGACGGGCTTGTCGATGGCGTGGTGTCGAACCAGGCCGCCTGCACGCCGGCGCTCGCCAACGTGGCTGCGCTGCGCTGCGCCGGCGGAACCGACACGGGCGACACCTGCCTGTCGGACGCGCAGCTCGACGTGGTCGCGTCCTGGACCACCGAGGCCTCGTTCACCGGCAGTCCCACCTTCCGCAACGCGGGCTGGAACCTGACCGGCAACGAGGACGATCCCGGCGCCTGGCGGACCTGGCTCACGGGCGACGGCAGCGTCACGTCGGCGCTGCAGTTCCTGTTCCAGGACACGACGGTCAAGAACTACCTGGCCCGCGACCGGACCGTGGACTCGCTGGCCTACACGCCCTGGGACCAGAACCAGAATGCCCTCTATGCCATGGCCGCACTCAACGACGCGACCAACGCCGACATCCGCCCGTTCATCAACAGCGGCGGCAAGCTGATCCTGTGGCACGGCGGAAACGACTCCGCGCTCAGCGTGCGGTCGACCACCGAGTACTACGGGAACATGCGAAACGCCATCGGCGCCGCAACCGCGGACGCATCGACGCGCTTCTATGTCGCACCGGGCGTGAACCACTGCGCCGGCGGACCGGGCGCCGACACCTCGGACCTGCTGACGGCCCTGGACCAGTGGGTGACCAAGAGCGCGGCACCTGCCACGCTGCTCGCAGAGAAGCGCGATGCGCAAGGGGCGGTGCTGCTGAGCCGGCCGCTGTGCCAGTACCCGCAATATCCGCGCTACACGGGCCCGGCCAACGATGCGGCGGCGGCGAAGCTGGCGGCCAACTACAGCTGCAGTTCCTGAGTGGCGGCCTCGGTGGCGGCCCGCCGGCCGAGCGCCGGAGTTCAGCTCGGCGCCGCCGCGCTGCGCTCCAGCGTCCAGAGCCGGTGCAAGAGCGCCCGCGCCGGTGCGCTGCCGATCACGGGCGAGGACAGTTCCATGAACTTGTCCTCGAGCTCGGCATCGCTCAGCGGCTCTTCCGGATCGCCCTTGCGGTTGGGCTGCAGGTGTTCGAAGCGGCGGCCGTCGTGCATCGTGATCAGCACGCGCGCGGCGCGCCGGCCCGGAAAGGCGGCATCGAGCTCGGGGTCCACCGCAACGCTGATGCGCTCCATCAATGAACGCGTGGCCGCGTCCTGCAGCCGCGCCGGTTCGTACGCCGCCAGCCGCACGCTGCCATGCGCCAGCGCGGTCGCCACCACGTAGCCGAGGCTGAAGCGCGCTTCGTTGGCGGTGGCCGGCTGCGTGTAGCAGGCGATGTCGAGCGCCGGGCGGTAGGTTGCCACGTGCACATGCGCGATCTCGCCGGCCTCGATGCCATGCCGGCGCTTCAACGCCAGCGCGCCGTCGATGGCCGCGAAGGCATGTCCGCAACCGATGTGGTTCTTGAACGTCAGGCGGGCGATGTGGAAGTCCCGCCCCAGCGTCGCGCCGATCTGCGACCAGTCCGGCCCGTCGCTCATGGCCCGGCCCAGCCCGGCCTCTCCTTCGAGCACGTCGAGCGAGCCTGTGACACCGTTGCGCGCGAGCTGGGCTGCGAGCACGCCGGCCTCGGCCGCGCGGCCCGCATGCAGCGGCTTGGACATGGAGTCCATGCGGAAGGCCTGCTGCAGGCCGGCCGTGAAGGTGGCGGCCGTGGCCAGCGCATGCGCGAAGGCGGCTTCGTCCAGGTCCATGAGAACGCCTGCAGCGGCCGCGGCGCCGAAGCTGCCCACCGTGCCCGTGCTGTGCCAGAACCGGTAGTGCGCGCGGCCCATCACGACGCCGATGCGCGTCGACACTTCATAGCCCAGCACCACGCCGCGCAGGAACTGCAGCCCGCTTGCGCCGGCGTCATGGCTTGCGGCCAGCGCGGCGGCAATGGTGGCTGCGCCCGGGTGGTACATGGCTTCGCGAAAGCTGTCGTCCACCTCCGCTGCATGGGCCGCCGTGCCGTTGATCAGCGCAGCGGCGCGCGCAGTGGCCGGGCGACCGCCGACGAGAAAGGCGCGTCCGCGATCCAGGTCCTCGTTCAGGGCGGCCTCGAGCTGGCGCACCGGCGCCGCGCCGAGGCCGGGGAACAGCGAGGCGTACCAGTCGATCACGGCCCGCTTGGCGTGATGGAGGACCTCGGCCGGCAGATCCTGCCGCCGGAAGTCGGCCGCGTAGCGCGCGAATGTTTGTGTGACGTGCATCTGGATGGCTCCGGGGGATGGCCCGGCCTCGCTCAACCGGCCAGCACGACCACGCCATCGGCCGCGCGCACGCCCTGCCCTTCCGGCAGCACGAAGACCGGGTTGATCTCGGCTTCGAGCAAACGCTCGCCGAGCCGCGCCGCCATGTCCGAGAAGGCGACGATGGCATCGACCAGCGCCTTCACATCGGCCTTGGGCCGGCCGCGGAAGCCATCGAGCAAGGGCCAGGTCTTGAGCTCGCGCGCCATGGAGAGCGCATCCTCGCGGCTCAGGCCGCCCTGGAGCGGCAGCAGCCGCATCGTGGTGTCCTTTAATAGTTCGGCAGTGATGCCGCCCATGCCCAGCAGGATGGCGGTGCCCAGCGGGTCGCGGTGCATGCCCAGGATCAGCTCGGTGCCGCCGCCCACCATTTCCTGCACCAGGAAGCGCCGGGGCCCCACGCCGGCCTTGCTCTCGACTTCGGCGGCCATCGCCTGCAGGCGCGCGCCCACCGTCTCGGCCGACAGGTTCACCGCGACGCCGCCGACATCGCTCTTGTGCGTGATCTCGGCCGACAGGATCTTGAGCACGACGCGGCCGCCCAGTTCGCGCGCCGCGGCTTCGGCCTCGGCCGGCGTGGCCACCACCATCTCGCGCGCGCACGGTACGCCGAAGCGGGTGAACAGCTGCTTGGCCTGCGCTTCATCGAGGGAGCCGGCCGGCAGGTCGTCGATGGGCACGGCGGCGGCAGGCGCGCTGGACGGCTTGGGCTCCTGCCAGCGGCCGCCATTCAGCATGGCGGCGAGCGCGCTGGTGCAGCTTTCGGCCGCGGCAAAGGCGGGCACACCGCGCTGCGTGAGAAGCGCCGCGACTTCGGGCGCATGCGGGCTCACGTAGGCGATCACCGGCTTGTCCGAGCGGGGCAGGCAGTCCTGGATGGCGCCGGCCATGAGCTCCGGCATGGCCAGGCTGGACGAGCCGACGATGATCGCCAGCGCGTCGTAGCTGGGGCTCTCGAGCAGGATGTCGATGGCGCCGCGCAGCAGGTCCGGCTGCAGGCCGGCCAGGGTCACGTCGATGGGGTTGCGGTCGAGCACCGCGTGATCGCCGCTTTGCAGCGCGCGCAAGGCCTGCGCCGTTGCGGCATCCGGCGCCGGCGTCTCGAAGCCCTGCATGCCCAGGTCGTCCGACACCAGCGTTCCGGCGCCGCCGGTCGAGGTCAGGATGGCCACGCGCTTGCCGCGCAGCTTGCGGCCCGTGGCCAACGCGACGGGAATGTCGAGCAGGTCGCCGAAGGTCTGCGCGCGGATCACGCCGACCTGCCTGAACAGCGCGTCGTACATGCGGTCGGCGCCCGCCAGTGCACCGGTGTGCGACACGGCGGCCTTCGCGCCCGCTTCGGAGCGGCCGATCTTGAACGCGACAACCGGCTTTCCGGCGCGCGCGGCCTTCAGCGCAGCGGCACGAAACTTCTCCGGGTTGCGCACGCTCTCCACATAGAGGGCGATGACCTTGGTGTCGGCATCGTCGGCCAGGTGGTCGACGAAATCCGCCAGGTCCAGGTCCACTTCGTTGCTGGTCGAGATCAGCTTCGACAGGCCGATGCCGCGCGCCGCTGCGCGCGAAAGCAGCGCACCGAGGATGCCCCCGCTCTGCGAGACCACGCCGATCCCGCCGACCGGAAAGTGTTCCATCTCGAGCGCGCCGCTGGCGGAGAGCACGATGTTGTCGCTCAGGTTGACGAGCCCGATCGTGTTGGGGCCGAGGATGCGCATGCCACCGGCCGCCTCGATGAGCTGCTGCTGGCGGCGCGCGCCTTCCTCGCCGGTTTCGGTGTAGCCGCTCGCGAGCACGATCGCCGCGGCCGTTCCCTTGGCCGCGAGTTCGCGCACGGCCTGGTGCGCGCGCTCGGCGCCCAGCAGCACGATGCCCACGTCGGGCGTGCCGGGGATCGAGGCGATGTCCGGATAGCAGGCCAGGCCGCCGATGGCATCGACACGCGGATTGACCGGATAGATCTCGCCCGTGAATCCGTGCTTGCGCAAGTAGGCCACGGGCCGGCCGGCCGTCTTGGCCGCATCGGCCGAAGCGCCGATCACGGCGACGCTGCGCGGCTTGAGCAGCCTGGCGATGGCGTTCAGTTCGGTCATTTCGTCGTCCCGTTCTTCGCGCTGCTCTTGGCCAGGAAGGCCATCACCGACTCGCGATGCTCGGTGCTGGTGTAGCAGATGCCCTGCGCCTGGCTGCCTTGGGCGAACACCTGGTGCGCGGACAGCTCGAAGCTCTGGTTGAGGATCGTCTTGCCAAGCGCCAATGCGGTGGCCGAACCCTGGCTCATCTCGGCCGCCCAGCGCTGCGCATCGGCCACCAGGCTCTGGGCATCCGACTGGCGATCGGCGATGCCCAGGCGCAGGGCCTCGTCGAGCTCGACCTTGCGGCCGCTGAAGATCAGCTCCTTGGCTTTGGAGAGCCCGACCCGGCGCGGCAGGAAGTACATGCCGCCGCCATCGGGCACGATGCCGCGATGGATGTAGGACCAGGTGAAGCTCGCCGCATCCGAAGCGATGATGAAGTCGCAGGCCAGCGCCGTGTCGGCGCCCAGGCCCGAGGCGGCGCCGTTGACCGCGGCAATCGTCGGCTTGGGCATGGTGTGCAGCAGCGATTGGGTGTGGTGCACGCGCTGCTGGCGGCTCCAGCCGTTGAAGCCGACCTCGCCTGCGGGCGCCTGCATCCGCCGTTCCATGCCGGCGACATCGCCGCCGGCGCAGAAGCCCTTGCCGCGGCCGGTGAGCACCAGGGCGCGGATCGCCTTGTCGTTGGCCACGTGCTCCAGCGCGGCGATGAATTCGGTGCGCATGTCGTCGCTCATCGCGTTGCGCTTTTCGGGGCGGTTCAGCCACAGGGTGGCGATGCCGTCCGCGGTTTCCAGTTCGATCAGGCTGCTGCTACTCATTCGATTTCTCCGTTCATTCGGCCGTGATGTTGTTTTCCTTGACCACCTTGCGCCAGCGCGCTTCCTCGCCCTTGGCGTACTTGTCGAAGTCCTGCGGCGAGCCGCCGTTGATGACCAAGCCCTCGGACTCCACCCGCTTGCGGAAGGCCTCCGTCTGCACGGCCTTCTTCGCTGCGGCATTCAGGCGCGCAATCACGTCGGCCGGGGTGCCGGCGGGCGCGTACAGGCCATACCAGCTGTCGGCAACGTAGCCCGGCACGCCGCTCTCCGCGATCGTCGGCACCTTCGCGAGCGCGTGGGCCGTGGAGCGCGTGGCGGTGGTCACGGCCAGCGCGCGCAGCTTGCCGCTCTCGACGAAGCTGCCCACCGCCGCGGCCGTCGCGAACATCACGTCGACCTGTCCGCCCAGCAGGTCGGTGATGGCGGGGCCGGCACCGCGGTAGGGGATGTGCGTGATGTCGGTCTTGGTCAGGTTCTTGAAGAGCTCGCCGGCCAGGTGGGCCGAGGTGCCCGCGCCCTGCGACGCGAAGGACAGCTTGCCTGGCTGGGCCCTGGCCGCATCGATCAGGTCCTTCACCGACTTGAGCGGGCTGTCCGCGCGAACCACCAGCACGTTCGGCGAAATGCCCACCAGCATGACCGGCGCAAAGGCCTTGTCATGGTTGTACGGGAGCTTGGGCTGCAGGCTCGGGTTCACGACGTGCGCCACCGTGGCCATCACCATCGTGTAGCCATCGGGGGCGCTCTTGGCCACGGCGTCCGTGCCGATGATCGTGCCCGCGCCGGGCTTGTTGTCGATGATCACGGGCTGCCCCAGTTCCTGTCCCATCGTGATGGCCATGGTGCGGGCCACGAGGTCGGTGCCGCCGCCGGGTGCGAACGGCACCACGAGCTTGATCGGCTTGTCGGGAAAGGCCGCGCGCGCCGGCACCGCGACGAGGCCGCCGACCGCGCAGGCCAGCGTAAGAAGGATGGCATGCCTGGCGCGTGCCAGCGTCATGGGGTTCAGCATCGTTTGTCTCCGTCGAAAGGGAATGTGAGAAAGCAGGCATCGAGGGCGGCGCTGCGGCTCTTCTCATCGACGGGTCCAAGCTTAGGGATGCGGGCTCTGCCGCGCATCCCCACATTTCCATTGCGTGGAATTCGAGAGAACTCTGCCGGCGCCAGCCCGGCCAGCGTTCACATCCGGCGGCCGCGGAATTCGCCCGGCGTCATGCCCTGGATCCGGCGGAAGTGCCGGTTGAAATTCGAGATGTTGTTGAACCCCACCTCGTAGCAGATGCTGCTCACCTGCTGGCGCGTCGAGGCCAGCAGGCGGCAGGCCCTCGCCACGCGCAGGCCGTTGACGAAGTCGGTGAAGGTCTGGCCGGTGGCGCGGCGGAAGCTGCGCGAGAAGGCGTTCTCGCGCATGCCCGCGATCGCGCCGACCTCGGCCAGCGACAGCGCCTCGGCGTAGTTGTCGCGGATGTAGTCGATCGCCTTGTGGATGCGCAGCGCGCGGCCGTCCTCGTCGAAGCCGGCATCGGCAAGGAAGACATCGGCAAGCAGCCGGTAGTCGCGCCATTGTGCGAGCTCGTTCAGCAGCGCGATGAATTCGGAGAAACGCGCAAGCCCGCGCAGCGTCTCGATGCGGCGCAGGCGCGCGAGCGTGTCCGCGCCCAGGCCGACGAACTGCACGCCCTGGCGCGCGCGCGCCAGCAGCGGGCCGGCATCGCCGAGCTCCGGAAAAAGCGCCATGCCGCGGCGCAGCAGCTCGTCGCTGAAGCGCAGCACCAGTTCGCCTGCGCTGCCGCCCGGCGGCGCGCGGTGCTCGAACGCGAGGCTGTGCGGCAGCCTGGGCCCGAGCAGCACGACGGTGCCGGGTGCGAAGCTGTGCGTCTCCTGGTCCGCGCCCGCGCCGATGCGCAGGCGCGCGGGCCGTGCGCCGATCAGGTGCAGCTCGTGTTCATGCAGGCAGCGCGGATGGCTCTCTCGCGGCGAAGCTGCAGAGGCGCCTTCGCAGTGGACCGTGGCGCAGGCATCGAACACCTGCGGGGAGGCAAGGGCCTGCTGGGAGGCAAAGGCCTGCCGGGAAGCAAAGGCCTGCGGCGTGGTGTTCAGCAAAGCCAGGTCTCCAGAAAGGGGCCGCAGCGAAGCGCGCCGTCAGCTTTTGCGCACCGGCGGCGGCACCGCCGTCTGCTGCTGGAACGCGGCAAGCAGCCGGTATTCCTCGCCAAGCTTGTGCGGCAGCGAGAGGAACACCGGCAGCAGCTGCCGATAGAGCGCAACGTTCTTGGCGTTGGGCGTGTGGCGGTGGGTCGCGCCGACCATGCCCGCGACCACGTCCAGCGAATCGACATGGCCCAGCGCATAGAGCCCGAGCACTGCGGCGCCGAGGCAGGAGCTCTCGAAGCTTTCAGGCACCACCACTTCGCGGTCGAACACGTCGGCCATCATCTGGCGCCACATGCCCGAGCGCGCGAAGCCGCCGGTGGCCTTGATGCGGGCGCTCGGGCCCGCGATCGACTCGACCGCCGGCAGGATGCTGTGCAGGTTGAAGATCACGCCCTCGAGCACCGCGCGGATCATGTGCTCCTTGCGGTGGTGGATGCCCAGCCCGAAGAAGGAGCCGCGCAGATCGGCGTTCCAGTAGGGCGCGCGTTCGCCGGTCAGGAAGGGGTGGAACACCAGCCCTTCGGAGCCCGCCGAGACGCGCTCGGCGATGCGCGTGAGCACCTCGTAGGTGTCGATGCCCAGGCGCTTGGCGGTCTCGGCCTCGGCCGAGGCGAACTCGTCGCGCACCCAGCGCAGGATGATGCCGCCGTTGTTCACCGGCCCGCCCACCACCCAGCGCCGCTCGGCCAGCGCGTAGCAGAAGGTGCGGCCCTCTGGATCGGTCATCGGATGGTCGACCACGGTGCGCATCGCGCCGCTGGTGCCGATGGTCACGGCCACTTCGCCGGGCGCCATCGCGTTCACGCCAAGGTTGGAGAGCACGCCGTCGTTGGCGCCGATCACGAACGGCGTGTCGCGCGCCAGGCCCAGCTGCGCCGCGGTGTCCGCCGCCAGGCCCTCGATGTGCCAGGTGGTCGGCACCGGGCGCGGCAGCTGCTCGGCGCGCACGCCGGCCAGCGCGAGCGCGCCCGCGTCCCAGTCGAGCCGCTCGATGTCGAACAGGCCTGTGGCCGAGGCGATCGAATGGTCGACCTGCCACTGGCCGAAGAGCCGGAAGAACACGTACTCCTTGATGCCGACAAAGCGCGCGGCCCGTGCGAAGAGCTCGGCGCGCTCGTGGCGCAGCCACACCAGCTTGGCCAGCGGCGACATCGGATGGATCGGCGTGCCGGTGCGGCGGTAGATTGCCAGGCCGTCCCACTCGTCGCGGATGCGCACGGCCCAGGCCGAGGCGCGGTGGTCGGCCCAGGTGATGCTGCGCGTGAGCGGCGCGCCCGCGGCATCGACCAGGATCAGGCTGTGCATTGCCGCGCTGAAGGACACCGCGAGCACGTCGGCGGGCGCGGCCTTGCTCTGCTTCACGCAGCCGGCGATGGCCGCGAGCACGGCCTGGAAGATCTGCTCCGGGTCCTGCTCGGCGGCCGCGGCCTCGGGCTGCAGCAGCGGGTACTCGACCGCGTCGTGCGCCAGCACGCGCCCGGCCGGCGTGAAGGCCACCGCCTTGGTGCTGGTGGTTCCGATGTCGACCCCAATGACGATGCGGCCCATGCTTGTCTCCTTGGCTTACACGACCATGCCGAGCAGCATGATGAACACGATGGCCACGACCGAGATCAGCGTTTCCATCACGGTCCAGGTCTTGAAGGTCTCGGCCACCGTCATGTTGAAGTATTGCTTGACCAGCCAGAAGCCCGCGTCGTTGACGTGCGAGAGGATCAGCGAACCCGCGCCCGTGGCCAGCACCAGCAGCTCGCGGTTCACGCCCGGCACCATGGTGGCAAGCGGCGCGACGATGCCCGCGCCCGTGATGGTGGCAACCGTGGCCGAGCCGGTGGCGATGCGGATCAGCCCCGCCACCAGCCAGGCGAGCAGGATCGGCGAGACCTGCGCATGCAGCGCCATCTGCCCGATCGCGTTGCCCACGCCGCTCGCCACCAGCATCTGCTTGAAGCCGCCGCCCGCGCCGATGATCAGCACGATGGCCGCGGTGGGCGCCAGGCTGTCGTCGACGAACTTCATGATCTGCCTGGCAGTGAAGCCGCGCGCAGTGCCGAAGGTGTAGAGCGACAGCAGCAGCGCTGCCAGCAGCGCGGTGATCGGGTGGCCGATGAAGTCCATCCAGTGGCGCACCGCGTTCTTGTCGTCGAGCGCCACGTCGGCGAAGGTCTTCAGCAGCATCAGCCCCACCGGCAGCAGCACCGTGAGCAGCGTGATGCCGAAGCCGGGCAGCTCGCGCGCCTCGGGTTCGTGCGCCAGCTGTTCCATCAGCTCGGGCGAGGCTTCGCCCGGCACGTACTTGGAAATGAACTTGCCGAAGATCGGCCCCGCGATCATCGCGGTGGGCAGGCCGACGATGAGGCCGTAGAAGATGGTCTTGCCGATGTCGGCGCCGAACACGCCGATGGCCAGCAGCGGCCCCGGATGCGGCGGCACCAGGCCGTGCACCACCGACAGGCCGGCCAGCAGCGGAATGCCGATGCGGATCAGCGAGACGCCGGTGCGCCGCGCCACGATGAACACCAGCGGGATCAGCAGCACGAAGCCGATCTCGAAGAACAGCGGAATGCCCACCAGGAAGGCCGCGAACATCATCGCCCAGTGCACGCGCTCGCGGCCGAAGGCGTCGATCAGCGTGCGCGCAATGCGGTCGGCGCCGCCCGATTCAGCCATCATCTTGCCCAGCATGGTGCCCAGGCCCAGCACGATGCCCACGAAGCCCAGCACGCCGCCGAAGCCCTCCTGGAAGGACTTCATCACCAGGTCCACCGGCATGCCCGAGGTCAGGCCGAGGAAGCCCGCCGCCAGCGTCAGCGCGATGAAGGGGTGCACGCGCCAACGCGTGATCAGAAGGATCAGCCCGAGGATCGCCACCAGGGCGTCGACGAGCAGGAATACCTCTTTGCTCATTCCGAACATGTGTATGTCTCCTGAATCCGGCCGCGCCACGGGCGGCCGGTGGTGCCAGGGATAGCGCTATCCCGCACAATCCAAAAAAAGCCAGCGCTGGGGTGTCTCGGGTTTTTACGGAGCACCCAAGGCTGGGACAGCGCTATCCTAGGACAGCGCTGTCCAAATTCAGCTTGGTATTAACCCTTAGGACCTCGATCCATGGCCGACGCCCCCGACCGCCCCCGACCCCGTTCCTCGAGCCACGTCACGCTGGACGACGTGGCCCGCGTCTCGGGCGTGAGCCCGATCACCGTGTCGCGCGCATTGCGGGGCGCGCGCAACGTGGCGCCCGAGCTGAAGGCCCGCGTGCAGGCGGCGGTCGACCAGCTGGGCTACGTGCCCAACGTGGCGGCGCGCGCGCTGGCTTCGGCGCGCAGCTCCCACGTGGCGGTGCTGATTCCCTCGCTGACCAACCAGCTCTTCGTGGAACTGCTCGAGGCGGTGCAGGACGCGCTCGCGCCGCACGGCTATCAGTCGCTCATCGGCGTGACCCACTACGACCCCGCGCAGGAAGAGGCGCTGCTGCGCAGCCACCTCTCGCAGCGCCCGGCGGGCCTGCTGCTGACGGGCTTCGACCGCAGCGCCGCGGCCGCGCAGATGCTCGAGCGCAGCCATGCGCCCTGCGTGTACATGATGGAAACCTCGGCCGCGCCCGGCGTCCACAGCGTGGGCTTTTCGCAGCGGGACGCGGGCCGCGCCATCACCCGGCACCTGCTGCAGCGCGGCCGCCGGCGCATTGCCTATGCCGCCGGCCAGCTCGACCCGCGCGTGCTGCTGCGCCTGGAGGGCTACCGCGAGGCGCTGCGCGAGGCCGGCTGCCACGACCCGGCGCTCGAACTGCTGGTGCCGGGCCCGACCTCCATGGCGCTGGGCGGCCGCCAGTTCGAGGACCTGCTCGCGCGCCATCCGGACGTGGATGCCATCTTCTACTGCAACGACGACCTCGCCCAGGGCGCGCTGCTCGCCGCGCTGCGCAGCGGCGTGCCCGTGCCGCAGCGCGTGGCGATCGCCGGCTTCAACGACCTGGGCGGCAGCGACCAGATGCTGCCGCCGCTGACCACCGTGCGCACGCCGCGAAAGGAAATGGGCGAGCGCGCGGCCGGCATGCTGCTCGCGCTGATGCGCGCCGAGACCGTGGCCGAACGCACGGTGGACCTGGGGTTCGAGTTGGTGGTGCGGGAGAGCAGCTGAGGCGATGGGGAACGCCCGTCGCCAACGGCGAGCACTCCAGGCTCACGCCTTGCCTTGACCCGCCTTGCCCGGCCCTCGGGTGGACCATGGATTGCATGATCTGAATAAAAAACCAGCCAAGACGCCTAAAATGAAACAAATCCTGTAACGATTAAAGAAATCCATGGCGCTGGTCGGCTATGAACTTGTTCGACGCAGACTGGACCTGCCAGTCTTCGAGATACGCCGTCCGGCCATGATCCGTCCTGTCACGCGGATCCTCCCCACGGCAAACGGCTTGTCCGTGCCTGCGGCCAGCGCGCCGGCCCGCGAAGACGATCTTCTCGGACACCTGCTCTTCGCGCTCAAGCACGAAGGCGTCAATTTGCCGTTGCTCGCTGCGGCAGCAAAGCATTTGTCCGCCGAACAACTTGGTGAGGCGGTGAGGCAGACGCCCAACGGGCAATACGTGCGGATGCTCTGCTGTGTTTGGGAGCATTTCACGGGCCGTCCGGTCATGCAGGATCCACCGGTGGCCGGGGGCTACATCGACCTTTTCGACTCGAGCAAGTACTTCGTGGGACCCGCACAGCGAGATTCGCGCTGGCGCGTGAACTTCAACGGTCTGGGAACTTGGGACTACTGCGCCACTGTCGAGCGCACCCAGGTGATCATGGACTTGGTCAGCTCCAAGGTGCTGGAGGCCGCGCGCGAGTTCGTCCAAGGATTGGATCGGGAATTGCTGGACCGCACTTTGAACTGGGCCTATTTGCACGAGACGCAGGACAGCTACGCGATCGAACGAGAAGCGCCCTCGGAAGACAAGCGGCGCACCTTCGTGCGGCTGCTCAAACAGGCCCACGAGCCACGCCAGGTCGACGAGCAGTACCTGGTGGACTTGCAGAACTCGATCGTGTCGAACCCGTACAACCAGGCCGTTCAGTATCGGACCGAACAGAACTGGCTGAGCGACGGCAATCAGGGCGCCCTCGGCGTGACCTACGTGCCGCCGGCGCCTGAGGACGTGCCTGCGCTGATGGAGGGCTGGACAACCTTCGTCAACCGCATTTCCGGCCGATTGGATCCGGTGATGGCCGCGAGCATCGCCTCCTTCGGCTTCGTCTTTATCCACCCGTTCATGGACGGCAATGGCCGACTCTCGCGATTCCTGTTTCACAAGGTCCTTTGCCAGTCGGGCCAATTGGGCGAAGGCATGCTGCTGCCGGTGTCGATCGCGATGAAGCACCACGAGGCGCAGTACCTGCAGGTGCTCCGCGATTTCTCGCGGCCTGCCCGGGACCTTGTGCGCGTGCGCGCGATCGGCGAGGGCGACTACGCATTCAGCTTCGGGGCCGACGACAAGATCTTTCGATACTGGGATGCCACCGCATGCGTCGAATTTGGGCTGCGCATGGCGAAAGAGGCCCTGGAGGTTGAACTGCGCAACGAGAGCAACTTCATCCTGCACTTCGATGCAGTGCGCAGAGAGATCGATGAGCGCTTCGATCTACGCGGTTCAACGCTCGCGACGCTGGTATCGATCGCGCTGACCAACGGCGGAACGATCTCGAAGAACAAGCGCAGGCGCTACGCGGAGGAGGTATCTGAAGCAGCCTACCTGGCCATCGAAGAGAAGGTGCGGGCCGTGCTTTCGGTCGATGAGCCTGGTCCGCGCGACGAAGATGAGGCACCGACTGATCAGTAAGCTGAGTGCAGTCGCCCGCGACCGCGCTGAAGGATGCGCCTCGGGTCGTCACACCCCCGCAGGCTCGAGCACGAACGCGAACTCCAGCGTGTGGAACGGCGCTTCCTGCACGCTCCCGTCGGGCGCGCGCCCTGCGGCGTGCTGCGCGAAGTCGCCGATCAGCGAACTGCGCACGCCGAACACCGCATCGCTGTCGAGGTAGGGATCGCCCTCGCGGAAGACGTGCGTGATCAGCGTCTCGTAGCCCGGCGCCTGGATCATGAAGTGCACATGCGCGGGGCGCCATGGATGCCGCCGCGTTGCGCGCAGCATCGCGCCGACCGGTCCATCGGTGGGAATCGGGTAGGCCACCGGCGCCACGCCGCGAAACCACAGCCGGCCCTCGGCGTTGGTGCGCAGGACCGCCCGCCCCTGCGGCTGCGCGCCGGGCCGCTGCACGTCGTAGAAGCCTTCGGCGTCGGCCTCCCAGACATCGACCACCGCGTCGGCGACCGGCTCGCCGCCGCGTCCGCGCACGGTGGCCTGCACGAACAGCGGCTCGCCCACCGCGCCACCGGAGATGTCGCTGCCCAGCGGCAGCTGCGGCGCGCCCGCCACGTGGAAGGGGCCGAACACGGTGGCCTCGGTGGCCTGAGGGCTCTTCGCGTGGTTCATCGCCACGGTCAGCATCGACAGGCCCAGCGTGTCCGACAGCAGGATGAACTCCTGCCGCTGCGCGTCGCACTTCTGGCCCGTGGCGGTCAGGAACTCGATGCCGGCGCTCCATTCGGCCTCGGTCAGCTTCACTTCGCGCGCGAAGTCGTGCAGGTGGCGCACGAGCGCCGACATCACTTCCTTCAGGCGCGCGTCCTCGCAGCCGGCCATGCGTTCGAGCACGGCGGCGGTGATGGTGTGTTCATCGATGTTTCGCATGGAAGCCCCGCTCCAGGTCGGAAGAAGAAAAAGAAGGCGCGGGCGGCAGGAGCCGCCGCTGCGTCGGGAACAGGGACCAGGCCCAGCGCTGCTGCGCCCAGCCCCACAGCCCCTGCTTGAAGAAGAGCGTGACACCGATGGCCAGCAGCCCGAGCCCGAGCAGGTACCAGGTGCCGTAGTCGCTGAGGAACTTGTTCAAGGCCCAGAAGACCAGCGCGCCCACCAGCGGCCCCTCGATGCGGCCGATGCCGCCGATCACCACCATGAAGATCGCGAACGCCGTCCAGTTGACGCTGAAGGCCGCGTCGGGGCTGATGCGCAGGTTGCCGACGAAGTAGAGCGCGCCCGCGAGTCCCGCACCGAAGGCCGCCACCACATACACCGCGAGCTTCATGCGCGCCACCGGAACGCCCTGCGACTCCGCGGCCACCTCGTTGTCGCGGATGGCCAGCAGCGCGAGCCCGCGCTTGCTGCGCAGGAACAGGTAGACCAGCGCAACGGCCGCGACCACGCAGGCCAGCGCCATCCAGTAGGTGGTTCTTTCGCGCGTGGTGCGTTCGATGCCGCGCAGCGCCGTGAGCGTGGTGCCCGAGCCGCCGCCCACCGCCGACACGTTGGCGAAGCTCAGGCGGAACACCTCGGCGATCACCCAGGTGCCGATGGCGAAGTAGCCGCCCGACAATCGGAACGCGACGAAGGACACGGGCACGGCGATGAGCCCTGCCGCGAGCGCGCCCAGCGGCACCGCCACGAAGGGGTTGACGTCCGCGAAGTTGCCGAGCATCAGCATGACGTAGCCGCCGAAGCCGAAGAAGGCCTGCTGCCCGATGCTCACCATGCCGCCGTAGCCGGCGAGCAGGTTCCACATCATCGCGAAGATGAAGTAGCAGGCGATCTCGACGAACTCGCGCATCCAGCTCGGCTCGCCCCACAAAGGCAGGCTGGCGGCGATCAGCACGAGCGCGGTGCCGGCGGCGAGCGCGACGCGGCTCGCGGCGGTGGCGCGCTCGACGGCGATGAGGGGTGGGGGCATGTTCGTCATCGGCTTCATCCACGTGTCTTCGGAAAAAGGCCCTGCGGCCGCAGCACCAGCACGACCAGGAACACGATGTGTCCGGCCCAGATGCCCCAGCCCGGATCGAGCCGGAAGCCGATCTGCTGCGTGATGCCCAGGATCATCGCGCCGGCCAGCGTGCCCCAGAACGAGCCCATGCCGCCGATGATCACGGCCTCGAAGGCGAACAGCAGCAGCAGCGGGCCGTCCGACGGCGACACCGTGGTGCGCATGCCCTGCAGCGCGCCGGCAATGGCGATCAGCACGAAGGCGATGGCGGTCGCAAAGGCGTAGACCTTCTTCGCGTCCAGGCCCATGAGTTCGGCGATCTCGCGGTCGTCGGACACGGCACGGAACGAGCGGCCCAGCGCCGTGCGCGCGAAGAGCCATTGCAGCGCGGCGGTTGCAACCAGCGCGACGGCCAGCACGACGAGCGGCAGCACGCCGAGCGAGAGCGTGTCGCCCAGCGCCACGCCCTGCGTGCTGAGCCCGCCGGTCTCGATGGCGCGCGGGTCGGCCGAGAACAGTTCGAGCAGCAGGTTCTGGATGACGATCGACAAGCCGAAGGTGACGACGAGCGAGGGCAGCGGGTCCTTGCCGAGCGTGCCGTTGAGCACGTAGCGCTGCAGCGCGTAGCCGAACACGAAGGCCACCGGCAGCACCCCGAGCGCGACCATGGCAACGAGCCCCGGCGTGGCATCGCCCGCCACCGACACGCCCGCGATGACCGCGAAGGCGCCGAGGATGATGAAGTCGCCCTGCGCCGTGTTGGTGAGCCGCATGACGCCGAACATCAGCGACTGGCCGAGCGCGAACAGCGTGTAGAGGCCGCCGAGCAGCACGCCCTGGATGACGGTCTCAAGCATGGGCGGCCTCGATGCCGAAATAGGCCTGCGAGATCTGCTCGCGCGTGAGTTCGCCCGACTTTCCTTCGAGCGACACGCGGCCTTCCTGGAAGCAGTAGATGCGCTGCGAGACCTGCCGCGCCATCGTCACGTCCTGCTCGACGATGACGACGGTCATGCCCTCGCCCGTGATGGTGGGCATGGCCGCATAGATCTCGCGGATGACGATGGGCGCGAGGCCGAGCGAGAGTTCGTCGCACAGCAGCACTTCGGGATTGCTCATGAGCGCGCGGCCGAGCGCCACCATCTGCTGCTGTCCGCCGGACAGCGAAGTGCCGGGCGCGTGGCGCTTCTCGGCGAGGATGGGGAACAGGGCGTACAGGCGCTGCAGGTTCCACGGACCCTTGCGGGCCGCGGTGGCGCCCATGCGCAGGTTCTCCTCGACGCTCAGGCTCGGGAAGAGGCGGCGGCCCTCGGGCACCATGGCGAGGCCACGCCGGACGATCCCGCCGGGGGGAAGCCCGCCGATGGGTTCGCCCTTGAAGCGGATGGTTTCTCGCGGGACGCGGACGAGGCCCGCGAGGCTCTTGAGGAAGGTGGATTTGCCGGCGCCGTTGGCACCGATGATGGCGACGAGCTCGCCGGCGGCCAGCGTGAAGTCGATGCCGAAGAGAGCCTGGGCGTCGCGGTAGAAGGCCTGGAGGCCGTGGGTTTCGAGCAGGGCGTTCATGATCTTTGCTCCCTCCCCTTTCGGGGGAGGGCTGGGGTGGGGGCAAGCGGCCTTGGAGTGGTGGCGCCGTCGTGCCCCCATCCCGGCCTTCCCCCGGAAGGGGAAGGAGCAATACAAGAAAACGCGCTCATGCTTCCATCCCCATGTAAACCCGACGCACCTCGGAATCGTTCATCACCGCGAGCGGTGCCCCCTCCGCCAGCTTCTGCCCGAAGTTGATGACGAACAGCCGGTCCGCGAGCGACAGCAGCGCATGCACCACATGCTCGATCCAGATCATGGTCACGCCGCGCGCCTTGATGCGCCTCAGTTCCGCCACCAGCACCGCGGCCTCGGGCTCGGTCAGGCCGCCCGCGATCTCGTCGAGCAGCAGCAGGCGCGGCTTCGTCGCAAGCGCGCGCGCGAGTTCGAGCCGCTTGCGGTCGAGCAGCGTGAGCCCGCCGGCCGGCTTGTTCGCATGCGGCATCAGCCCCGTCTGCGCGAGCACTTCGTGCGCCGTGCGCCACGCCTCGCGCTCGGTCTGCTGCCCGCCGAAGCAGGCCGCGGTCACCAGGTTCTCGAACACGCTCATGTTCCCGAAGGGCTGCGGCACCTGGTAGCTGCGCCCGATGCCCGCATGGCAGCGCTGGTGCGGCTTGAGCCGCGTCACGTCGCGCCCCGCGTACTCCACGCGCCCCGCATCGACGCGCGCGTCGCCCGAGATCAGGTTGAACAGCGTGGTCTTCCCCGCCCCGTTGGGCCCGAGGATGCCGAGCGTCTCGCCCTCGGCCACTTCGAGCGAGATGTCGTCGGTGACCCGGAGCGCGCCGTACGACTTGCTCACCGCATGCAATGCCAGCAGTGCCATGGCGTTCTTCAGAGCAGCCGCAGCGTGCCGCCGGCCGGAATGCCCTTGGCCGCTTCGTTGTTCACGATGCTGAGCTCGACCTTGTACTTCTTGCCCTTGCCCCACTGGCCGAGCACCAGCGGCGTCTTGCTGACGTTCTTGAACGGGCCCGGTCCGCCCCACTTCACCGGGCCGACCACGGAATCGATGGAAGTCGATGCGACCGCATCGCGCACGTCGCCGGCCTTCAGCGACTTGGCACGCGACAGCGCGTTCGCCGCCACCTCGAACAGCGCATGCGCGAAGCCGATGGGCTGGGTCCACTGCTTCTTCGCACCGGCCTCGTAGGCCTCGGCCAGCGCTTTCGCGCTTTGCTGCGTGAGGCTGGACGTGAACGGATGCGAGGGGCTCCACCACACCTCGGTCGACAGGCCGTCGCCCAGGTCGCCCAGCGCCTCGATCGCGCCCGGGAACAGCAGCGCCTTGCCCAGCG
This sequence comes from Variovorax paradoxus NBRC 15149, assembly GCF_001591365.1. Classification (GTDB taxonomy): domain Bacteria; phylum Pseudomonadota; class Gammaproteobacteria; order Burkholderiales; family Burkholderiaceae_C; genus Variovorax; species Variovorax paradoxus. The sequence goes on along the minus strand of NZ_BCUT01000002.1, from coordinate 902,045 downwards.
TGACGACCTTCGGCTTGAAGCCCTGCTGCCGCGCCTGCGTGAGAAAGGTCTTGGCATCGGGCGGGATCACCACGCCGGTGACGATCTCGACGTTGTCGCGCTTGAAGGCCGCGATCTGCGCGCTGAAGTCCTGCGTGCCGTTCTGGAAGCGGCCGGGGTCGGTCAGCGTGAAGCCCATCTGCGCGAGCGGCTTCGGAAAGCCCAGCTCCTTGTCGCCCCAGGCATTGCCGTCGCCGTCGTTGGGGAACAGGCCGCCGACCTTCCTGTTGGTGGCCACGGTCTTCCAGCCGTTGCTGAAGTTGGCGATGACGTCCTCCAGCCCCCAGAACAGGTGGTAGGTCCAGTTGAAGCCCTTCGCCGGGTCGCCCTTGCGGCCGAAGAACCAGGGCTGCCACGGCACCACGCTGGAGATGCACGGCACCTCGTTGAGTTCGCAGGCGTCGCTCACCGGGTTGGCGGTCTCGGGCGTGCCTGCCGTGAGCACGAGCGCGACCTTGTCCTTGAGGATCAGGTCGTTGGCGACCTCGCCCGCGCGGTTGGGGTTCGACTGGCTGTCCTTCAGCACGATCTGCACGGCGTACTTCTTGCCGCCTACGCTGAGGCCGTCCTTGAAGGCGGCCTTCATCTGCTCGATCACCCACTTGTCGGCCTCGCCGAAGGGCGCGAGCGGCCCGGTCTGAGGCGACACATAGCCGATCTTGAGCGTGTCGGCGGCGAACACCCGCGGCGCGGCGCCCGTGGCGGCAAGCGCGGCGGCGGCCTGCGTGAACTGTCTGCGGTTGAATGTCATGGCTGTCTCCTTCGTTGTTCGTGTGGGTTTCTCTGTTCGCGTGCTGCGCCTATGCCGGCGGCTCGCCGTCGAAGGCGCGCTGCAGCAGTGCGCGGATCTCGCCGCGCTCGGCCGGGCCGAAGGGCCGCGGATTCCAGTACGGATTGGCGACGGCGATGTCGGCCGCGCGGTCGAGGTCGGCGGCGCGCATGCCGATGTCCTTGAGTGCCACGGGCGCGCCGTTGCCCCGCGCCAATGCGTAGACCGCCGCCGGCGCCGACACCCCACCGAGCGCGCGCGCGATGCGTGCCATGGCGCGCGGCGCGGCCGGCGCGTTGAACGCGAGCGCGTGCGGCAGCACCACCGTGTGCACTTCGGCATGCGGCAGGTTGAAGCTGCCGCCCAGCGTGTGGCAGAGCTTGTGGTGCAAGGCCATGCCCACCGCGCCGAGCACGCTGCCGCACAGCCACGCGCCGTAGAGCGCATCGGAGCGCGCCGCCAGGTCGCCGGGCTGCGCACGGATGGCCGGCAGCGCGCGTGCGAGCGCGGCGATGCCCTCCTCCGCCATCAGGTCCATCACCGGATTGCTGTCCTGTGCATAGAGGCCTTCGGCCGCATGCGCGATGGCGTTGATGCCGCTGGTCACGCTCAGGCCCACGGGCAGCGTGCGCGACAGCTCGGGGTCGTAGATCACGGTGCGCGGCAGCACGCGCGGGTCCTTGCCGGTCTTCTTCAGGCCGTTCTCGGTGAGGCCGTAGATCGGCGTCATCTCGCTGCCTGCGTAGGTGGTGGGAACGGCGACGATCGGCAGCCCCGCTTCCAGCGCGATGGCCTTGCCCAGCCCCGTGGTGGAGCCGCCGCCGAGCGCCACGGCGCAGTCGGCGCCGAGCCGGCGCGCCAGCTCGCGCGCCTCGCGCGCGGTCTCGACGGGCACGTGCATCACGGCGCGGTCGAACAGGCCGGCCGCCTGCGCCCCGAGCGAGGCCGCCACGCGCTCGGCCTGCGGCCGCTGCTCGGGCGTGCAGAGCACCAGCGCCCGCTTCGCACCCAGCGCATCGATCTCGCGCGCCAGGTGGCGCAGCGAACCGGCGCCGAACACCACGCGCTGCGGATGGGTGGTGTGGATGAAGTCGTGCATGGCGCGTTCCTCCGGCCTGCCTATTCGAGGCTCAGGCGGCGCTCGCGCACCAGGCGGGTCCACTTGTCCTGCTCTGTGCGCAGCACGGCGGCGAACTGCTCGGGCGTGTTGGCGATGCCCGTCAGGCCCTGCTCGCGCAGCCGCTGCTGGAAGGCCGGCTCGGTCACGGCCTTGCGCACTTCGGCCTGCAGCCGGTCGACCACGGCGCGCGGCGTGCCGGCCGGGGCGAGCAGGCCGACCCAGGAGTTCACCTCGAAGCCCGGATAGCCGCTCTCGGCCACGGTCGGCACCTCGGCATAGGCGGGCGCGCGCTGGGCGCCGGTCTGCGCCAGGGCGCGCAGCCGGCCCGCGTTGACGTGCGGCTGGGCCAGCACGGCCGAGAGGAACATCATCTCGACCTGTCCGCCCAGCAGGTCCTGCTGGGCCGGGCCACCGCCGCGGTAGGGAATGTGCGTGACGAAGGTGCCGCTCACGGCCTTGAAATATTCGGCCGTGAGATGGTTGCTCGACCCCGGGCCGACGCTCGCGTAGTTGAGGCCGCCGGGCTGCGCCTTGAGCAGACCGACGAAGCGCTGGAAGTCCTTGGCCTGCACCTTCGGGTTGACCACCAGCACCAGCGGATTGCTCGCGACCTGGGTCACGGGCTGCAGGTCCTTGGCGATGTCGAAGCTCAGCTTCGGATAGACCAGCGGATAGGTGGCGTAGCTGTCGAACACCATCAGCAGCGTGTGGCCGTCGGGCGCCGCGCGCGCCACCTCGGCCGCCGCCAGCGTGCCGCCGGCGCCACTGCGGTTGTCGACGATCACGGTCTGGCCGAGCGCGGCCTGCAGGCGCGGCTGCAGCTGGCGTGCGACGGTGTCGACGATGCCGCCCGGCGGGAAGCCGACGACCAGCCGCACGGGCTTGGCGGGCCAGGCCGGCGCCTGGGCCTGGGCCGCGGCGCCCAGCAGCAGCAGCATGCAGGCGGCCAGCGCCCGGGAAAGGATCGGAAAAGACATCGTGTGTGCCTGGTGGTTGGAAAGAAGAAAACTCAGCGCACGAAGTGCGGCGGAATCTGCGCGTCGACGTTGACCCACACGCTCTTGACCTGCGTGTACTCGCGCATGGCGTCGAAGCCCATCTCTCGGCCGTAGCCGCTCTGGCCCACGCCGCCGAAGGGCGAGCCGGGGTTCACGCGCTTGTAGCTGTTGATCCAGACCATGCCGGCGTGCAGGTCGCGCGCCACCTTGTGGGCGCGCTGCAGGTTGGTGGTCCACAGGCCGCTGCCCAGGCCGTAGTCGGTGCCGTTGGCGATCTGCATCGCCTCCTCGTCGCTCTTGAAGGTGAGCACTGTGACGAAGGGGCCGAACACTTCTTCCTGTGCGACGCGGTCCTGGTAGGACTTCGCACGCACCACGGTCGGCGCGACGTAGCAGCCCTGTGCAAGTTCGCCGCCGGGCGAGGTGCCGCCAGCCAGCACCTCGCCGCCCTCGCCTTGTGCGACTTCGACGTAACTCAGCACGCGTTCGCGGTGCTGGGCACTCGTGAGCGGGCCCATCTCGGTGGCCTCGTCGAGCGGGTTGCCCAGGCGGATCGATTGCGCAAGCGGGATGAACTGTTCGAGAAACGCATCGGCGATCTTCTCGTGCAGCATCAGCCGCGAGCCCGCGATGCAGGCCTGCCCCTGGTTGTGGAAGATGGCCCAGGCGCTGCCGTTCACGGCAGCCTGCAGGTTCGCGTCCTCGAACACGATGTTGGGGCCCTTGCCGCCGAGCTCGAGCTGCACCTTCTTGAGGTTGCCCGCGCTGGCCTGCACGATGCGCCGGCCGGTGGCGGTGCTGCCGGTGAAGGCGATCTTGGCGATCTCCGGATGCTCGGCGATGTACTGGCCCGCCACGCTGCCAAGGCCCGGCAGCATGTTGACCACGCCGGGCGGAACGCCCGCCTCGGCCATGAGCTCCGCGATGCGCAGCGAGCTGAGCGGCGTGATCTCGGCCGGCTTCATCACGATGCAGTTGCCGGCCGCGAGCGCGGGCGCCATCTTCCAGCTCGTGAACATGAGCGGGAAGTTCCACGGCACCACCTGCCCGACGATGCCGACCGGCTCGCGCAGCGTGTAGTTGAGAAAGCCCTCTTCCACCGGAATGGTCTCGCCCTGGAACTTGTCGGCCATGCCGCCGAAGTAGCGAAAGCATGCGGCGGTGCGCGGCACGTCGAGCCGGCGCGAGTCGCGGAGCGGATGGCCGGTGTCGAGCGACTCGAGCCGCGCGAGTTCTTCGCCGTGGGCCTCGATCAGGTCCGCAAGCTTCAGCAGGATGCGGCCGCGGTCGGCGGCGGCCATGCGGCTCCACTTCGGGAACGCACGCCTGGCGGCGGCCACGGCCTTGTCGACGTCGGCCTTGCCGGCCAGCGCGACATGGGCGATGGGTGTGTTGTCGTGCGGGTTGAGCGTGGCCAGGGTCTCGCCGGATTCGGCGTCGACGAAGCGGCCGTCGATGAAGAGCTGGTGGCGGATGGGCGTACGCAGGCCTGCCGCAGCGGCAATGTCATTGGGCTTCATGTCTTTGCATTTCTCCCTCGCCCCTTGGGGAGAGGGTGGGGGTGAGGGGGCGGCGGCGGCACGGACGCCACCCTCACCCCAGCCCTCTCCCGCTCGCGGGAGAGGGGGCCATTCAGAACTCGACCGGAATCTCGGGCGACTCGCCCTTCTGGATCTCGTACACCAGGCTCGGCGAGCCGTTCTCCCACACCAGCAGCATCGAGCGCTTGGGGCTGAAGCCCTGGTGGCGGCAGTAGGCGGGCATGGCGGCCATGTCGCCGGCCTTCATGATCACGCGGGCCATGGGACGGCCGGTGTTCTTGTCGCCGCAGTCCCAGTGGATCTCGTCGGTCATCTGGAAGAACCACTCGACGCGGTCGTTGCCGTGGATGATCGGCAGGATGTGCTCCTCGGTCGTCGGGCACATGAAGCTGTGCTTCACCACCGAGGTGAAGCTCGGGTTCCAGGTGACCTGCGAACGGCTCAGGAAGCCGAACAGGTTGAAGGCGTGCACCTCGTTCTCGAAGCCGGGCTCGGGGTGCAGCTCGGGCTGGGCCTGCGGCACGTCGGCAAAGGCGCGGTTGACCGGTGCGCCGCGCGCATCGCTGCGCAGGTCGAGGTCGCCCTTCAGGCCCACGCAGCGCTTGGCCAGCTCGCGCGCCCGGGTGATCTTGGCGGTGTTGTTGCCGCTCTTGCGGCCATAGGGCGAGCCGGTTTCCTGCGGCGCGGCGAAGGGGTCGAAGCTCTCGTTGGTCCAGTCGTCGAGCATGGCCTCGAAGGTGGCGCGAATCTGCGCGGTGGGAAAGTTCTCGAGCAGGTCGATGCCCGCGTCCTTCATCGTGCCGTTGAAGCTGCCGGCGTACAGATCGACCGAGTCGTAGTGGTTGACGGTGCCGAACACGTCGTCGAAGTTGACCCAGCCGTAGAAGAAGCCCCAGGCCACGTCGCGCATCAGCGCACGCAGGTAGCTGCCGGCGTCCATGGTGTGGCTCATGGGACGGCCGTCGCGGGTCTTCCAGGTGATGTGGACGAAATACTCGTCGCGGCGAAAGCCGAAGCTGCCGAGCGAAAAATCCTTGTAGCCGAGCGTGGCATCGGGCTGCGACGCAATGACCTTGGCGAGTTCTGCGGGTGCGTTCATGGTGTGGCTCCTGGATGCGTTCATTGCGTCTGGCAGATGTCGGCCCATTTCTCTACTGAGAGGTCGCCCTTGCAGGTCTGCAGCACGATCACGCCCGGGTCGCCGGCCACGCGAAACTGGTAGGCCGCGTTCTTCGGCAGCAGGCCCTGGTGGCCGCGCGAGAGCTTCATCCAGCCCATCTTCCTGCCCCTGGGCTCGCCCTGCACGAGCACCGCGCCGTTCTTGTCCTTGTCGGCCACGGCCTGGCCGGCATCGAGCTGCACGAGGTGCACTTCCACCTCGCCATCCATCACCAGCGCGAATTCGTCGTGCGCGCTGGTGTACCAGGGCGAGGTGCCTTCGGCGCGCAGCGTTTCCAGCACGTAGATCTGGTTCTGGCCGAACACGACCTTCTCGTACGGCCGGCTGATGCTGGCGATCTCGAAGCAGTTGGAGAACGCGTAGTGGCGCACGTCGTCGTCGATCGGCTCGACGTGCCCCTTCTCGAAGTGCTTGAGCGACCCGAAGCGGGTCTGGTAGGCAACGGTCATGGATGTCTCCTGAAGTGCTGGACGATGCAGCCTGGCGCTGCGATGTATGCACTGTAGGAAACGCGGGGCACGGGCGGTAGGCCCGAAACGCGGTCCGCATTGTTCGGCGAATCCGTTCAATGCGCAGGGTTTACCCCCGGAACGGGCCGCGCCCGCCTCAGGCGTCCCAGATCAGGCCGGGCGGCAGCAGGCCCCGTTCGATCATGGCCGCGTCCCACGGCGGCACCTTGGAGAAGGCATGGGTCAGGTGCTCGATGAAGAGCCGCAGCTTGAACGCATTGCGCGAGGTGCCCGCATACACCGCGCTCAGCGAGAACGACGAGAGCTGGTGCGCCGGCAGCACCACCTCCAGCTCGCCGCGCAGGATCGCCTCGCCCGCCACCAGCGTCGGCAGGCAGACGATGCCGGCATGCTCCATGGCGTATTCGCGCAGCAGGTGGACGCTGTTGGTGAGCAGTGCGGCGCTCATGTACATCGTCACCTGCTCGCCGCCGTGGTGGAAGGTCCAGCGGTCGCGCGTCGGATAGCCCGAGTACAGGCCGAGCGTGTGCTTGTGCAGCTCGCGCGGGCTCGCGGGCCTGCCGTGCGCGCGCAGGTACTCGGGCGTGGCGCAGAACACCCGGCGCACCGGGAACAGCGAGCGCGACACCAGCTCGGTCGAGGCTGCCGGAAAGATCTGCAGCGCGCAGTCCACCCCCGCCTTCACCGGATCGACCACCGCATCGCTCACGATCAGTTCGAGGTGGATGTCCGGAAAGCTCGACTGGAAGGCCCGCAGCAGCGTCGCGAAATGCCCGAGCACGAAACCGGTGAGCGCATGCACGCGCAAGGTGCCGGTGGGGCCGTCCTTGGCATCGCGCATCTGGTCCATGATGTCGTTGGCCCGGCCGACCAGCTCGACGCAGTCGCGCAGGAAAGCCTGCCCGACATCGCTGAGCCGCACCACGCGCGTGCTGCGGTGGAACAGCGGCGCGCCGACATGGTCTTCCAGCTGCTTCACGCGGCTGGTCACGACCGACTTGGAGACCCGCAGCTGGCGCGCGGCCTCGGCGAAGCTCTGGGTCTGCGCGACCCGTACGAAGGTCTCAATGTTTTCGAGGCGGTCCATGGCGCATGCAATGTAGCGCTTCTGCGGCGGGGCGCCTTCGGGCGGATCTGCGAGGCCAGCACCGCTAGACGCTGTTGCGCATCTCCTCCAACAGCCACTCCTTGAACGCCTTCACCTTCCGCTGCCGCATGGCCTCCGGCGGATAGACAAGATAGAAGCTTGAAAAGGCCTTCAGCGCCTGCTTGAACGGCCGCACCAGGCGGCCGGCGGCCAGGTCGTCGGCGACAAGCATGGTGCGCCCCAGGACCACGCCTTCGCCTTGCACCGCCGCTTGCACGGCGAAGGTGTAGGAGTCGAAGGCGAGGCCGCTTCGGGCATTGACGCCTTTGACGCCGGCGCGCTCGAGCCAGTCCGCCCAAGCGATGGGATAGCCGTCGCGGATGAGGGTGTGGTGGCGCAGGTCGGCGGGCTTGCGCAGGGCGTGCGGGCCTTTCAGCAGCCGGGGGCTGCACACGGGGAAGACCTCTTCGTCGGCCAGCCACTCGGCCGTGAGGCCGGGATAGTTGCCGGCGCCGTAGCGGATGGCGACGTCGATGCCGTCACCGTGAAAGCTGGCGAGGCGGCCGGTGGTGGAAACGCGCACGTCGATGTTGCCGTGAGCCTGGCGAAAGCGGTACAGGCGAGGCACCAGCCAGCGGCCGGCGAAACCGTCCGAGGTGCTGACGTTGAGCGTGCTGCCGGACAGGCGGGCCGTGGCGGCGGCGGTTGCCGCAGCGAGCTGGTCCAGCACATCGCGCACGGCCTTGGCGTAGGGCTCGCCCACTTCGGTGAGGCGCACGGAGCGCGTGCCGCGCTCGAAGAGCTGCACGTCGAGTTGCTGCTCGAGGTGCTTCACGGCGCGGCTGATGGCGCCCGGCGTGAGATGCAGCTCTTCGGCCGCCTTGGTGAAGCTCAGGTGCCGGGCCGCAGCGTTGAAGCAGGGCAAGGCGGTCAGCGGCGGGAGCTTCGGGGGTGCGTCCGGCATGGTTGAGTTGGGCTCACAAGTAATTGACAAAACATCGTTTGCCGCCATTGGTTGGCGCGGCACAGAATGTCCTCCATTCGTGAGCAGATATCAAGGAATGCACATGCACAGCAGCCAAACCGGCACCCAACCCGTCACTGTCGTGATCACCTGCACCATCCAGCCCGACAAGCTGGACCTGGCCCGGCGGGAGCTGCGGGCAGTGATCCGGCAGGTGATGGCGCTCGAGCCGGCCTGCCTCGGCATCCGCGTGCACGAGGACGCCAGGGCCCCGAACCGCTGGCTGATCGTGGAACAGTGGGCCAGCGAAGCGGCCTTTACCGGCCCGCACATGCAGCAGCCGCACATGCAAACCTTCATGCAGACGGCGCAGACCTTCCTGGACGGCCAGGCCGATTTCGGCTTCTGGCACGAAACCCTGGCAACCTGAGGAGACAGCCATGCAACCCACGACCGTCGACTGCCGCTGCGGCAAGGTGCGGCTCCACCTGAGCGAGGCGCCAGTGGCGCAGTTCTATTGCCACTGCGAGGACTGCCGCGCCGTGACCGGTGGCGCGTACGCGCCGTTGGCGCTGTTCCCGGCGGGCGGCGTGACCGTGTCGGGCGGCGACACAGCCACCTCGACCTACAGGACCACGCCGCGCACCCGCTGCGCCCATTGCGGCACGCTGTTGTTCGGCGAACCGCCGGGGATGGGTGTGCGGGGTGTGAGCGGCTTCCTCCTGCCGGCCGAACTCTTCAAGCCGGCCTTTCACATCCACTGCCAGCGGGCCGTGGCGCCAGTGAAGGACGGGCTGCCCCACTTCAAGGACATGCCGGCGGCCTTTGGGGGCTGCGATGAGGTGATCGGCTGGTAGGGCGCGATGCGCCGATCCGCGCGTTCGAGCCGCCGGTGCCGCACCGGGTCATGGCTGCAGAGCCGTCCGCGTGAACACGCCGCGCGTCGTGTCCTCGGCGTAGAACTCCATCTGCACGCTGTCCGACAGGCCCGAGACGCCGGGCCTGAAATCGATCCGCGAGATGGACCCCGGCGTGGCACTCTCGCCCGACAGGTCGATGACGAAGGTGTTGCCGCTCCAGTGGCGCAGCGCAAAGCGCCTGGCGCCGGCCGGCCCCATCTTCAGGACCAGGCCGCTGCCGGCGGTTTCCACCACGGCATTGCCGTAGTAGCTGTTGGCGTAGATGCCGGTGTAGGCGTTGCTGCCCAGCGGCGCCACAGGCTGCGCCGGCGGCGGCTGGCCGGCCAGCGTGCCCTCGGGCGCGTACAGGCCCTGCATCAGCGGTGCATAGGCCTCGTACCAATCCCGCGTGAGCGCACCGAACTCGACCAGGTCGTCGAAGGCGGCATTCATGGCCTCGGCAGCGCCCACCGGCGCCGCGTTGGTGAGCGTGACGATGCCGACACCCGCCGACGGAATCATCGAGAAGGCCGTGCCCGCCCCCAGCAGGAAGGCGCCCGAATGCGAGAGCTTGACCCGCCCCGAAGGCGAGGTCCCGACATTGAAGCCATAGCCGTAGAAGCCCGCGCGCTCGTTCGGATTGCGCGGCGGCGACGAGACGATCTGCGCGCTGGTCGCGCGCAGCAGGGCCTCGGCCTCGACCACCGGGCGCCCCTGGAAGCTTCCCTTCTGCAGGACCATCGACATCCAGCGCGCCATGTCATTGGCGCTCGCGCTCACGCCACCGGCCGGCGACTGCGCATCGGGGTCGCGCTGGTACTGTGCCTGGTAGCCGGCCTCGGTCTTCACATGGGGCGAGGCGCGGTTGCCGCGCTGCATGAAATCGGCGAAGCGGGAGCTCGTCGACGCCATGCCCAGCGGCTGGTAGAGCGTGCGCTCGGACAGCGTCGCCCAGTCGAGCCCGGCCGCCCTGGCTGCCGCTTCGGCCCCGGCCGTGAGGCCGAAGTTGGTGTAGGCGTATCGCGTTCTGAAGCCATCGAGCGGCACGTAGCGCAGGCGGTCCAGCATGTCCTGGCGTCCGTAGCCCAGGTCTTCGAGCTGGTCGCCGACGTGCGCCGAGAGCCCCGAGCGATGCGCGAAGAAATCGCCCACCGTCACTTGCTGCGTGATCCACTCGTCCGACAGCCTGAAGCCGGGCAAGTGCGCGGCGACGGGCGTGTCCCAGGACAGCACCTGCCTGCCCACGAGCCCCGCCACCACAGTCGCGCCAACGGACTTCGACAGCGATGCGAGCTGGAACACGGTGTCCGCATCGACCGGCTCGGGCGCGCCCACCGTTCGCACGCCGAAGCCCTTGGCATACACCGTCCTGCCGTCCTTCACCACGGCCACGGCCATGCCCGGAATACTGGAGCGGCGCATGATGTCGGCCGCCAGCTGGTCGAGCCTGGCCACGGCGGCATCGATCTGCGCCGGCGGTATGGCCACCGCATAGGTTTCCGAGGGCGACGCAGCCGCGACCGGCACGGTGCTGGCGGCCACCGGCACGAACACCGCCGGGCCATCGCTGCCGCCGGCGCAACCGCCCAACGCCAGGGCGGCCCCCAGCGCCGCGGTCATCCATCCCTTGCGGGCCGCATTTCTTGCAGTCATCGAAGTTCCCCTGTCACTCCATCGCCCTTCGCGCCTGGCGCGTGGTCTGGGAACTGCCGTCGGGACTCCAGCCCGGCGGCTGCAGGAGATAGCCGGCCACCTCGGACAGGCTGCGGGCCTTGCGCAGGTCCCTGGCAATGCCGGCCCATTCATGGAAGGCGATCCGCAGCGGGTTGAAGGTTTCGATGTTCTTCGTCAGGCCGAACCGCGGCGTGAAGGTTTCCAGCGCAAACGAGCCGAACAGGCGGTCCCAGATCATCAAGGTGCCGGCGTAGTTCTTGTCGAGGTAGTCGAAGTCGCTGCCGTGATGCACGCGGTGGTGCGATGGCGTGTTGAACACGGCCTCGAAGCCGGCGGGCATCTTCTGGATCGCTTGCGTGTGGATCCAGAACTGGTAGATCAGGCTCGCCGACTGCATGAACAGGATCATCTTGGGATGAAAGCCCAGGAGCGGCATCCAGGCCCAGAACAAGAAAGAGCCGCTGATCGTGCCGGTCCAGGTCTGGCGCAGGGCCACCGAGAAGTTGTATTTCTCGGAAGAGTGATGCACCGAATGCGAAGCCCAGAACCAGCGCACCTCGTGGCTGAAGCGGTGGAACCAGTAGTAGCTGAAGTCGTCCGCCAGAAAGCACAGCACCCAGGCCCACCACGCCGCGGGCGGCATCGTGAAGAAGCGGTGCGCATAGAGCCAGCTCAGGAACACCAGCATCAGGCCCGCGCTGGCCAGCGCGATGGCCAGGTTGCCCATCGCCAGCAGCACGTTGGCGGCGGTGTCGCGGGTGTCGTAGAGCTCGCCGCGCACCTTGAGGGAGTACACAAGCTCGACCACCATCAGCAGCGCAAAGGCCGGGAAGGCGGCGAACATGATGTTGGGAAGGTCGTTCATTTCTACCGTCCGATCGCGCCGGGTGCAGCGCACATGGATCAGGGGCGAGCTTAGTCAGCGCCCTGCGGTACGGAAATACCCGGAAACAAGTAAATGCGGTCAAGCAGCGTCAACGAATCAACACGCAATGCCTCGGGGGTGCCGAAGCCCGGCGGTTTTGCAGCATTGAACAGGTGCACGAACGAACAACGTGACTTTCTTCACTTACCCCGGCGCCCGGAATCGCTAGATTCGGTGGCGTGAGTACCGACGAAACGAACCGCCCGCCCAGACACGGCGCTCCTGCCGATGGTCGGCGGCCGCGGGCCATCCTGGTGGTGGACGATCACGACCTGGTGCGCCTGGGTGTGCGTGCGCTGCTCGAAGCACAGTCCTCGCCCTCGGGCGAAACCCTCGAGGTCTTCGAGGCCGGCAATCTCGCCGATGCCCTGGCCCTGTACGAAAGAGTCCGCGATGCCGTGGACCTGGTGCTGCTGGACCTGGCCTTGCCCGACACCCAGGGTCTCAGTGGCCTGATGGAATTTCGCGCCCGCTATCCGGCCGCCCGCATCGTGGCGCTCTCCGGTTCCGGCACCACCTCGCTTGCCCAGAGCACGATCGCGCAGGGGGCGCTGGGGCTGGGCGCCAGCGCCTTCCTCCCGAAGTCGGCCAACCTCAAGGAGGTGGTGAGCTTCATCCGCGCCTGCGGGCTGCTCGGAAGCAACGCCATCGACGGCTCGCCCCGTCCGGCGAGCCCCTCGGTTCGCCCCATCAAGTCGTCTCGTGACCAAGCCTGGCAGGCGCTCGCCCCGCGGCAGGCGCAGGTGCTCCAGTGGATATTGGAAGGAAAGACCAACAAGGAGATTGCGGAGGCCGCGAGCCTTGGCGAAGGCACTGTCAAGAACTACGTGTCGACCATCCTCCTGCTGTTCGGCGTGCGCTCCCGTGCGCAGCTGATCAGCAGCTTTCGCTGAGCTCCGCCCGTACGGAGCGAAATACATACATACACATACGCGGGGACCACCCTGCAGGGAGGCAATTCGATGAGCGACCTCGTGTCGAAGCATCTGGCCGTCGACGCCGCGCTGGGCCTGCGCATATTGCGCGAGCACGTGGCGTCGGTCTACGCCGGCCACAGCACGGCGATCCTGGCCCATTTCGGCTTTGCCATCGCGCTGGCCATCTTCAGCTACTCGCGCCTCGACCATCCTTTGCTGCTGTGCTGGCTGCTCGTCCTTGCGGCCGTGGACCTGTACGCCTTGCTCGCACCGCGCTGGACCCCCGCCACGCCGATGGCCGACAGCCCCTACTGGGCGCGCAAGTACGCGCGCCTGGTCACGATGGTCAGCGTCGCCACGGCGCCGGCGCCCTTGTTCCTTGTGTCGACGACGGACCTGGTCATGACCACCGTGTTCACGGTGGTCATCATCGGCAGCTGGACACGCGCGGTGCAGGCGCGATGGCCGCTGAAGCCGGCCATGTTCGGATACGGCATTCCCATGATGACCGGCCTCATTGCCGCGCTGGTCTGGCACGGCAACGCGCTGAACTGGTTCCTTGCCGCCTTCGGAACCGTCAACCTGGTGCTCACCTTCCGCGCCGGCTTGCAGGAGAACCGGCGGCTGACCGAATCGCTGCTCCTGCGCTTCGAGAACGAGGCCCTGGCCGCTCGCCTGAGCGAGCAGATCGCCGCCACCGAGCGCGCCAGCGCCGAGAAGACCCGCTTCCTGGCTACCGCCAGCCACGACCTGCGCCAGCCGATGCATGCCATCGCATTGTTCGGCGCCGCGCTGGAGAACGCGCTGGAGGGCCGGCCCGAAGTGAAGAATGCCGAGCGCCTGATGCGCGCGGTCGACACGCTGGGTGCCTCGCTCAACACCATGCTCGACATCTCGCGCCTCGACGCGGGGGTGGTGGTTCCCGATCCATGCGCCCTGGAACTCGACGCGCTGTTCCGCCCGCTCAACCACACCTTCTCGGCACAGGCCGACCAGAAGAACCTGCAGCTGCGCATTCGCGCCAGCGGGCTGTGGGTACAGAGCGACCCGCAGCTCCTGTACCGCATGCTCTCCAACCTGGTCGACAACGCATTGAAGTACACGCTGCACGGCGGCGTGACCGTGACGGCACTCGCGCGCGGCGATCTTGTGCGGATCGAAGTGCGCGACACCGGCATCGGCATTGCGCCCGCGCAGCTGGAACGCATCTTCGAGGAGTTCTACCAGATCGGCAATCCAGGACGCGACCGCTCGCGCGGCCTGGGCATCGGGCTGTCGATCGTGCAGCGCTTGTCGCGTCTGCTCGCGCATCCGGTGCAGGTGCGCTCGCGCCCGGGCCGCGGCACCTGCTTTCGCCTGGTGGTCCCGGCGGCCAAGGCATCGCTGGATTCGCCTGCGGACCTTCTGCTGCAGGACCTCGAATCGCCCGTGCGGCATCGCTTCACGATGCCCGATCTGCGCGGACCGGTCCTGCTGATCGACGACGAGTCCGAGATCCGCGAAGCCATGACGGCACTGCTGCAAGGCTATTCGCTCGATGTGGTGGCCGTGGCCAACGAGGCCGCCGCGGTCGAAGCATTGGCGCATCCCGATGCGCAAGCCAGGCCCTTCGCACTGCTGCTGTGCGACTACCGGTTGGCCGACGGCGTGGACGGACTCGATGTCGGGCAGCGCCTGCGCGAACGCTTTCAGCTCCATGCACCGCTGCTTCTGATCACCGGCGAGACGGCGCCCGAGCGGCTGCAGCGCGTACGCGCGTCGGGCGTGCCGGTGCTGTTCAAGCCCGTGAGCGCCGCAACGCTCCTGCAAGCCATGGCCGAGCTCGCACCTGCAGGCCACCGGCGCGCGCATCGGCGCGACAAGTGACTTTAGGCACTATGGCGTCTTCCTCGCTTCTCCTAAATTGACAAGCGGCCGGATCGCGGCCCTTTGACACTCAACAGGGAGAGAAACGAATGAAGAAGAATCCATGGGCAATGGGCGCTGTGGCCGTGGCTGTCGCGGCGGTAGTGGCGGCATGCGGCGGGGGCGGCTCGAATGGCGGCGGCTTTGCAGGCGGGCTCCCTGCCGGCACGGGCACGCCCGGTGCTGGCGCTGGCGCAGGCACTCCCACTGGCGGCACAGGCAACTCGACCGGCACCGCCCCGGTAGCAGCCAATGACAGCGCCAGCGGCCAAGCCGGTGCCAGCGTCACCCTCAACGTGCTCGACAACGACCAGGATGCCGACGGCAACCTCGACCGCAACTCGGTGCGCTTCGTGCAGCCACCGGCCGACGCCACCTTGTCCGGCGACGGGCGCAGCCTGCAGGTGCCCAACGAGGGCAGCTGGCAGGTGGGCAGCGAGGGGGCGGTGGTGTTCACTCCCGCGAGCGGCTTCACCGGCAGCCCGACGGTGGTCAGCTACACCGTGTCCGATGCCACCGGGCTCACATCCGCGGCCGCGACGATCACGGTCACCGTCACGGTGGCGTCGGCCACCAGTTCGGCAGCCTGCTTCAACGAAGGGTTCCTCCACACCGGAACAACCATGGATTTCGAATTCACCGTCAGCGGAGATGGCGCTACGCCGCCCCGGCGCGTCGTGAGCACCGTCACGGGACCCAAGGAGTTCAATGGCGCGGCGACCATGGAGACGAAGTCGGATTTCTATGGGGACGACGGCAGCTACGCAGGAACCAACATGGGCTACAACGCCTTCGTGGACGGCTTCCTGGTGAGCTACGGCATGACCGGGAGCAACGTCCGCCAGACGATGAGCCCGCCGAGTCGGCAGCCGATCGCCATGGAGCCCGGACAAACCTACGAGTTCACCTACACCGCCAAGAACGAATACGCCGACCACGTCGAAGAAAACACGACGACGAAGTCCTACACCTACGTGGGCCGCGAGACCCTCCAGAGTGCTGTGGGAACCTTCGCGGCCTGCAAGTTCACCTCGCATGGAGTGACCACTATCACCACTCCTACGCCCATGACACAGACCTTCGACCTGGTCTACTGGGTTGCCGCGGAGGGCCCGTATCGGGGGTTTGCGCTGCGCACCGAGGCTGTGGGCCAGTACCCGAATGCACCCACGATCCATCAAGTGGTACAGACCACCAAGATCAGCGTCTTCGACATCAAGTGAGTCCTGCGGCTGCTGCGAGCCGGACAACCCGCAGCGGCGCAAGAAGTGACTTTAGACACTGTGGGCAATCGTGCCTTCCCACTAAATTTGCGCAGGGCCGCATTCCGGCCCTTTCGCAACCAATTGGGGGGAGGATCGCATGAAGAAGTCCACAGGCAAGCCACGCCAGCAGCGCGCGCTCTCGAGACCGGCCATGGCCATGGCAGCAGCGGCAACGCTGCTGGCGCTTGCCGGCTGCCAGAACATGCCCGCGCTCGACATGCAGATGGGCAGCCAGTCGGCCAAGACCGTTGCCACGGGCAGCGCCGCGGGCTCGGCCACGTCCGGTGAGAGCAGCGCGCTCGAGCGCTGCGATTCGCCGCTCGGCACCGTCTCGCTGATCGAGAACGTCAATGCCGGCTGGTACACCATCCTCACCGGCGAGTACCGCCTGCCGCCCACGGCCAACCTGCTGCGCCTTCTGGTGCAGCAGTCCAATTGCTTCGTGGTGGTCGAGCGCGGCGCGGCCGGCATGAACGCGATGACGCGCGAGCGCGCGCTCATGCAGTCGGGTGAAATGCGCGGCGGCAGCAACTTCGGCCGCGGCCAGATGGTGGCGTCCGACTACGGCCTGTCGCCCGAGATCGTGTTCAGCAACAACGACGCGGGCGGACTCGGCGGCACCATCGGCGGGCTGGTCGGCGGTGGCCGCGGCCGCGCCATCGCGAGCCTGGGTGCCAGCCTCCAGACCAAGGAAGCCGCGGCGCTGCTGACGCTCATCGACAACCGCTCGGGCGTGCAGGTCGCGGCATCGGAGGGCAGCGCCTCCAAGACCGACTTCGCGGGCCTCGGCGAGCTGACCGGCCTGCGCGGCGGCGGCAACATCGGCGGCTACACCCGCACGCCGCAAGGCAAGGTGATTGCCGCGGCCTTCATGGACGCCTTCAACCAGATGGTGCGTTCGCTGCGCAGCTACAAGGCGCAGACCGTGCGCGGCCAGGGCCTGGGCGGCGGCGGCCGGCTCGGCGTGGATGGCGGCGCGGCGCCTTCGCAGACCTCGGCGCCGCCGGCGTCATCGGGCCGCAGGAGAAAGTAGCCCGGCCCGCGGCGACCTCAGCGCGCCTTGTCGACCTGCTCGGCGCCGCCATCGGCCAGCAGGTCCGCGCTGCTCAGGCGCTGCGACGCACGCAGCATCTCGGGCGCGCCGGCCGTGCGGATCACGCGGCTGCTGCTCGCGAGCACGCGCTTCTTGGCCTGCTGCGCGCCTTCGGTCAGGCTGTAGTCGATGCGGTAGTCCCATGCCGCGATCGGCACCTTTCGATTGCCCAGGCGCTCGATGCGCACTTCCGCGGCGGTGCGTTCGCCGGGCCGGAGTTCGGTGGCCTGCGAGAAGCCCCGCCCGACGCCGATGACCGTTCCGGCCTCGTCGTACAGCGTGACCAGCACTTCGACGATGGTCAGCGCCAGGGCGTCCTTGCGTGCATTGGCGAGACGGCCGAACAGCCACACCTCGTCCCCCTGCTGCACCAGGCGCACGCGCGTGAACTGCAGCGGCGGACCCTCGGTCGTCCAGAAGGGCGTCGACAGCGCATCGGCCTGCAGCTCGTAGCGCGTGACGGCCTGGTCGCTCGGCAGCTTGATCAGCACCGGCGCTGTCTCACCGGGCATCAGCGTACCGATCGGCACCGATTCGCTCTGTTCGCCGATGCGGCTGTCGCGGTCGTAGAAGATCGCATTGACCTTCGGCCGCTCGATCGCGCTACCGCTCTCGTTGCGCGCCGTCACCAGCAGCCAGGGCTGCGCCAGAGGGCCGCTGCCCGCCAGTACCTGGCGTGCCTCGAGCCGGAGGCCCTCGCCCGGAATCGTGCGCGGCATCGAGGCCCGCTCCGGCTGGTTGCGGTCCACGACATAGGCCATGACGCCGAAGACCCCGGCGACCAGCACCGCGACCGCCGCAATGGCGATGCCCATCGACCGGGCCGCGCTGCGGCCGCGCGCCGACTGCTCGGCCGCCAGCCTTCGTCCGGCCTCGTCCTTGACCTGCTCGAGCACGCGCTCCAGCCGGTCGGAGACGTTGTCCTCGACGATCGACACCGAGCCGCAATGCGCACAGGCGTACTGGTTGAGCCCCGAGCGCTGGAGCATCCCGCTGCCGCATTCACCGCACTTGAGCGTTTGCAGGTTGATGGTCAAAGAAATGTCCTCGGTGGCATTGGCGACGCGGTTCCGCGCGCATCTTAGCGAGGAAGGCGCCGGATATGCCGCCGCGACATATCTCAAAGTGGCCGGGCCGGATAGCGGACCGCCGCCGGAATGGCGATAGTCCATCACGCCGGCACAAGGCCCCACGCACCGCCGGCGCTTCAAAAGAGAAGACGGAGACAAAGGAATGGATATGCGCACTCGCACCCGGCGTTCGGCGCTCGCGCTGGCCGCACTCTCGTTGCTCTGCACAGGCGCGAACGCGCAGCAGCAGCAACAGCAACCGTCGTCGACCAAGCCCATTCGCCTGGTCGTGCCCTTCGGCCCCGGCGGCGTGGCCGACCTCACGGCGCGCACCGTCGCGCAAAAGATGTCGGAATCCATGGGCCAGAGCATCATCGTGGACAACAAGCCGGGCGCCGGCGGCGTGGTCGCCTCCGATGCGGTGGCCAAGGCGGCGCCGGACGGGCTCACCATGCTGCTGATGTCCAACGGCAATGCCGTGAGCGCGGGGCTGTTCAAGCGCCTGCCTTTCGACACGGTCCGCGACTTCGCGCCGGTGTCGACGCTCGGCTATTTCGACATGGCCGTGGTGACAGCCGCTGACGCCCGGTTCAGGACGATGCAGGAGCTGCTGGCACATGCGAAGGCGCATCCCGGCACCGTCAACATCGGCACCATCAACGTGGGCAGCACGCAGCATCTGGCGGCCGAGCTCTTCAAGCGCAGCACCGGCATCGACGCGCAGGTGATTCCGTTCAACGGCTCGCCCGCACTGATCACGGCGCTGCGCGGCGGGCAGGTCGACGCCGGCGTCGAGATCCTCGCGCCGATCCTCGGGCAGATCAGCGGCAAGTCGCTGCGCGCCCTCGCGGTCATGGGCGCGAAGCGCTCGTTCGCGCTGCCCGACACGCCGACGGTCGCGGAGAGCGGCGCGCCCGGTTTCAAGGTCTCGTCATGGAACGCGCTTGCCGTGCCCGCGAAGACGCCGCCCGCGGTCATCGCGAGGCTCAGCAAGGAAGCCAACGCGGCGCTCGCCACGCCGGAAGTCAAGGAACGGCTGCGCCAGCTTGGCGTCGAGGCGCAGGGCAGCACGCCGCAGCAGCAGGCGGACCTCCTGAAGGACGAGATTCAGCGCTGGTCGGAAGTCATCCGCCTGGCCGGCATTCCGAAGCAGTGAGCGCCGGTGCCGGCGAAGCATTCATCGTCTGATCCACGACCTCGCGCACCAGCGCGAGAACGGCCTGCTGGGTCAGCGTGGCCGGACGCTGCGAACTGACGGCCAGCGCCAGCCGGCTGCGCAGCGGAGGATCCACGATCCGCCGGATGCCGAAAGCCTCCGGCCGAGGCGCGGTGAGCACCGCGTTCGCGGACAGCACCGCGGAGCCAACGCCATCGATGACCAGGTCGAGAATGGCGGCCACGCCGTCGATCTCCATCGCGATGGCCGGGCGGCATCCGATGTTGGCCATTTCCGCCTCGACCAGCATGCGGATGGAATTGGGCTGGGTCGGAATCACGAGCGGCTGCGAGGCCACCTCGCGCAGCGCGATCTCCCCGCCGGGCTGCGTGGCCGGTCCGACCAGGTACAGGTCTTCTTCGAGGATGACCACGCTGTCGATGTCGGCCGAGGGCGCGGGGTTGTAGAGCAGCGCCAGGTCGATGCGGCCCGCGGTCACCGATTCCTGCAGGGCGCTCGACAGCGCCTCGGTGATGGCAAGGCGCGCATCGGGCAACTGCTGGCGAAAGGCACGGGTCAGCGGCACGGCAATGCGCTTGGCGATGCTCGGCGGCAGGCCCACCGTGACGCGGCCGGCCAGCGCGCCGCGCATGCGGCCGAGGTCTTCCTTGGCGCGCTCGATCTGGTGCAGGATGCCCCTGGCATGCGCCAGCAGCAGCGTGCCCGCATCGGTGAGCGTGACGCCGCGGCCGTTGCGCGTCAGCAGGTTCTGCCGCAGCTCCACTTCGAGCTGGCGCACCTGCCGGCTGAGCGCGGGCTGCGCCACGTCGATCACGATCGACGCGCGCGTGAAGCTCCCCAGCTCGGCCACGCGAACGAAGTACTCCAGCTGCTTGAGGTCCATGAGCTGGAGTCTAGGGGTCCGCTCACGCGAAGCAAGCGCTTGCCGCCTCTCAGGCCCAGTAGAGCCGCATCGGGTTGTCCACGAGCAGCTGCTGCTGCAGCTGCGCGGTGCGCGCGATGCGCGGAATCATGTCGACCAGCGTGCCGTCGTCGGGCATGTGCGTCTTGAGGTTGGGATGCGGCCAGTCGGTGCCCCACAGCACACGGTCCGGGAAGGTCTCGACCAGGCGTTGCGCGAACGGCACGACGTCATCGTAGGCCGGCGATCCGGAGACCGACAGGCGCTCGGGGCAGCTCACCTTCGACCACACGTTCGGATGCTCGCGCATCAGCCGCACGAAGCGCTCGAACTGCGGCCCGTCGACCGGCTGGCTCACGTCGGGCCGGCCCATGTGATCGACCACCACGGTCGTCGGCAGGCGGGTGAAGAAATCCCAGAGCTCGGGCAGGTCCTGCGCCTCGAAGTACACGACCACGTGCCAGCCGAGCGGCGCGATGCGCTTGGCGATGTCCATCAGCACCTCGCGCGGCGTGAAGTCCGCCAGGCGCCTGAGGAAGTTGAAGCGCACGCCGCGGATGCCGGCCTCGTGCAGCCGGTGCAGTTCGGCATCGCTCACGTTGGGCGCGACCGAGGCCACGCCGCGCGCGCGCCCGTTCGAGTGTGCGATGGCATCGAGCAGCGCGCGGTTATCGCTGCCGTGGCAGGTGGCCTGCACGATCACGTTGCGCTCGAAGCCCAGCAGGTCGCGCAAGGCGAAGAGCTGATCCTTCGATGCGTCGCAGGGCGTGTACTTGCGCTCGGGCGCATAGGGAAACACGGCCGCCGGGCCGAAGACGTGGCAGTGCGCGTCGACCGCGCCCGGCGGCGGCCTGAAGCGCGGCTTCGACGGGTTCGGGTGAAAGCGCAGCCAGTCCTTGTCCATGGTGCTAGCGGGCATGGCGCGCCTCCGTGGCGGCAGCGAGCGAAAGGCAGGGAACCGGTGTTTGCATTGCTCGCATCTTGCGCAGATTGCGGCCCGCGAGCGAGCGCCCGGGCGCGCTAGCAGCTAGCGCATTTCGGTATGGCCCTGCAGCTGCGCGGTCGCCAGGTACATGGCCGTGGTCCCCACCGAGGCATGTCCGAGGTTGTTCTGCACGACCTGGATCGGCACCGGCACCTGCCCTTCCCTGCCGCGCAGCGCGTGGGATCCATGCGAGTGTCGCAGCCAGTGAGTGCTCGCTTTTTTGAGCTGCTGGGCTTCGACGCCGCGCAGGCCGGCCGCGGCTTGGGCGACAAAGGCCTTGATCGCCTGGTACAGGCCCGAGGCCGACCAGGCGGCCGGACGGCGCAGTTCGGCATCGAAGCGCGCCAGCACATGGATGCCGCGGTTGCTCACGGCGCCGACCTGCCGCTCGAAGCCGTGGCGGGCGAGTTCGTCTTCCAGCTCGGCCACCAGCGCCGGCGGCACCGGCACCCGGCGGCAGCGCCCGCCCTTGCCGGCCACCACCAGCTGCCAGCCGGTGGCCGGGGCGCCGTCGGCCGTGCGGCATTCGATCTGCTCGAGGTCCTCGCACTTGGCGCTGGTGATCTCGGCCAGCCGCAGGCCGGTCGCATAGAGCCAGCGCATGCCGCGCCGCAGCCGGCGCCTGGCTTCGGTGTCGGCATGCGCCTGGAGCAGCGCGTCGACATGGTCCCACTGCGCGAAGCTCAGCGCGCGGCTGGAGTCCAGCGGCTGCTGCAGGCTCGCGGGCGGCGCCAGCGTGGCAAAGGGGTTGCCCACCAGATAGTTCTGGTTCACCAGGAACGCATGCAGGCTGCGCAGGATCGCAATGGCCTGGCGCAGCGCCGAGGGCGCGAGCGGCCCTTCCATCGGCCGCCACAGCGGCGACCAGCGCTGGTGATGGCGCGCGCCGCACCAGTGGGCGGGCGGATCGAGCAGGAAGTCGCGGTATTCGATCGCATCCTCGACGGTGAGCGACGACAGCGCCTTCCCGCGCTCCAGCACGGCCCAGAGCAGCAGGCGCTCGGCCTCCTTGCGGTAGGCGCGCTGGGTGGCCGACAGGTCGATGGTGGCATCGCCCGCGCGCTTGGCGCTGAGCCAGGCGCCCACGGCCTCGTGGTCGTTGGTGGCCATCAGCAGGCACTGCCCGCGCGGCGCGCGGTTGCTGCCT
The DNA here is from genome assembly GCF_001591365.1 of Variovorax paradoxus NBRC 15149. Classification (GTDB taxonomy): domain Bacteria; phylum Pseudomonadota; class Gammaproteobacteria; order Burkholderiales; family Burkholderiaceae_C; genus Variovorax; species Variovorax paradoxus. The sequence goes on along the minus strand of NZ_BCUT01000002.1, from coordinate 879,919 downwards.
GCGCTGCCGTCGAGCTCGGCGGGGAGCACGAACTTTTCATAAGGCACGAGTGCGGTGCCGCCCGGCACCACCGCGGCCAGCGCCAGCGGGCCGAGCTGCGCCCGGGGGGTCATCGCGTGGGCGCCGATGCGCAGCCCCAGCACCTGTTCGTTGGCGCGCAGCCAGTCGAGGATGCGCGCCGCCTTGAGTTCGCCCACGCCCGGCACATGCACCCACCAGCGCGAGCCGATGCCGTTGATGTGCTCGACCAGCGCATGGAGCGTGCGCAGGCCGGCGCGTTCCAGGCGGCTTGCCACCGAGGGATTGAGCCAGGCCGACACGCTGTCGAGCGGCCGCGGGTCCTGGGCGACCAGGTTCTCGAGCCAGCGCAGCGCTTCGAGCTGGCGCTCGACCACGCGCGCGCGCCGCGAGGGCCGGGCGCCCTGCCCTGCCTTGCCCGCGGCCGGGTAGGCGGCCTCGTAGGCCTCGACCTGTTCGGACTCGGAGAAATCCTCCAGGCCGTTCGCCACGGCGAACTCGGCCAGGCTCGGGAGCGCCGGCGCCGCGGAAAAGCGGTCGGCGTCGAGCAGGATCAGCCGGGCGGTGCCTGGCTTGTGCTCGCGCCGCGCGGCCGCCGCGAATTCGTCGCGGATCCAGGCGATGGTGCGGCGCACGGTCCGCAGGTCGGTGTGTTCGCCTTCGAGCCGCAGGTAGCGGTCCCAGCTGGCCCGTTCGTCGAGCCCCTGGGCCAGCGCCCGCATGAACGCGAAATGTCCGCGGTGCAGCTTGCGCGGAATCAGGGCCTTCATGAGGCCGATGTCGGGTTCCGCTCGCCGGCCGTCGTCGACTGCCAGAACTTCCACCACGGGCGCGGCGCCGGCCCGGGATCCTCCGGCAGCTGCTGCAGCTGGCTCACCCGCGTGCGCCGGCGCTGCTCGACCTCGAGCGCATGCGCGATGCCGAAGGCCTCGCGGTCGCCGCGGCCCGCAAGGGCCCGCCAGGTCGACGCCAGGCGCGCGAGCTCGTCGTCATCGATGTGGGACAGTTGGGAGGGTGTGGGAACGGCAGGCATGTCTGTCGCACTCATGCGGCGGTCCATCTCGCCGGTAGGGCGGGATCGAACAGGGTGCTGGCGAAGGCCTGCGTGCCGTGGGGTGCGGTGGTCGTTGTCATGAATTGCTTGATGATAACTGAAGTAATCATCAATACACATTTTGTGTTGCAACCAAGCATCTTCACGAGCACCTTCGCCTAAGTTGTTGATTTGATTGGATTTTATCCGGGTTGTTCGGCGTCTGCCGAGCGCCACAGGAACCCGTGGGAACCCTGCAACAGCCGCTGGTCTTCGAAAACCCGTCCCTCCAGGCCCCCTGTCCCGCAGGACCCATGGCTTGTCCCGTCGACCCATAGAGGCACTGGCCGCGTTGCCTCTAGTACGATGCGCGGCCATGGGAACAAATCACATTCGAGGTCTTTCATGAATCCCCTTCTGCGCCCCCTGGCCCTGGTCGCCTTGCTTGCCACCGGTGCCATGGCACCCGCCGCCGCGGACCCGTACAAGGACGAGAGCGGTCACGGCAAAAGACGGCACGGCGGCCGCGAGTACAAGGAAGCGTTCTGGGACGGCCGGTGCAAGGTCGAGCGCAAGTGGGAGAAGAACGGCGAATACAAGGAAAAGCGCAAGTGCAAGGACCACGCCTCGCGCGCCCCCGTGTACGAAGCGCCAGTCTATGCAGGCCCGCCGCCGGGCGTGGTCGTGCAGCCCCCCGCGATCGTGATTCAGCCGCCGGCCATTGTGGTTCGGCCCTAGGCGCGCAAGACCAGGCCAGCCCGGATCCCACGAGGCAGGCCGGGCTTTTTTTTATTTCCCTGCCCTGTCCCCGGGGCGGCGCCAGGACGCCGGCCCGGGTGCCGCTGCGCCTGCCAAATGCCTGGGACGAGCGGCGCAAGCAAATCCCAACGGTTCTCACATTGGCCCTGCCGCCCTCCCCCCGGCAGGCGAATCTACAGCGTGCGGGCCTTGCGCAAAGCCTCGGCGATGCCGGCCTCGAGCGCATCCTGGCTGGCCTCGGTGGCTGCGTCCGGCACGATCGTGATCGTGATCTCCCCGCTCTTGGCGCGCACCAGCGTGCCGATCTTCTGCCCCGCGGACAGGATGTCGAGCTTTTCCGAGCGTTCGAAACCGGGCTTGGCGTCGAGCAGCCGGGCGACGACCATGGCCGGCGCAAGGCTGTGGCCCCGCAGCCTTTCCACGCGCTTGAGCACGCCGCGGCGGTCCTTTTCCATAGCGGCATTGATCTGCTCGGCATGGCGGAAGCTGATCTCCAGGGGACTGCGGAAGCACTCCACCACGGCCGTTGGCAATTGCGCCACCATGAGCGCCTTGCGCACCCAGGTATGGCTCACGCCGAGCGCTTCGGCCAGTTGGCGCTGCGTCGGGAACAGCTGTTCTTCGAGCGCGCGCTGGTACATCAGCCCCTGTTCGTAGTTGGACAGGTCCGCGCGCTCGCGATTCTCCCGGTCCATGGCCGCGAAGAGCGCCGCGTCGCCGAGTTCGTCGACCCAGATGGACGCCAGTACCGGAATGCCAAGCTCCAGCGCGGCCCGGTGCCGGCGGTGGCCGAAGACGATCTCGAACTGGCCGGGCTCGTCCTTGAGCGGCCGCACCAGGATCGGCTGGACGTTGCCGCCGGCATGCTCGATGTCCGCCTTGAGGCCCGCAAAGGCGCTGCTCGTGAACGAGGCGTCGTGGCGGTTCGCCCAGCGGCTCGGATGGATGGTCTTGGGGTCCATCTTGCGCGTCGGCAGCGAGCCTTCGTACTGGCTGAGCTTTTCGCGCAGCGCCGCCATCTCGCCTTCGACCTGCTGGATCTGGCCGCGGAAAGCCATCATCTGGCCAGGGCCGGTGCGCGGCGCGAGCGAGCCGCCGACGGCCGGTGGAAACCTGGTTTCCACGGCGTTCGATGCCGACGGGGGCACTGCGGGAGCAGCCGCCGGGGCCGGCGCATCGACCGGATCCTTTGCCGCTTCGGGAAGCATCAGGCCGGCGGTCAACGCCTCCAGCCGCTTGCGGGTGCTAGCCATGATGGACACTCCTTGGCGCGGCTTGGGCCGCGCTCGATGCCGTGAAACGGAGCCTTCTGCCGATCCGCCCCGCGACCTTCGGCAGGTACTGTGGCATTGCCGCGCCGCATCCGGCTTGTGGCAAGCGCGGCCGTGGAAACCAGGTTTCCACGGCGTGCGTCATGCCGGATACATCAAGGGCGAGCCGCCCGGTGGAAACCTGGTTTCCACACCAAGGGGCTCCCGAAAGCATGGCCGGCATTCTCATTGCTGCGCCCTCCCTTGTGCCGTCCAGGCGCCGATCACCGATTGCTCGACAAGCTCGACAAAGGAATCGTAGGCGTCTACCGCGCGCTTGTAGGTCTTGGCGGCGCCTTCGTATTTCTGCACGTCGTAGACCGTGGCGAATTCCGCGGCCTTGTTGCTGGTCACGCTGGTCTTCGGGATCTCGACCGGCAGCGTGTATTCGCCGTAGGTGGCCTGGATCCACTGGCGCACCGCGGGCATTGCCGGATCGGCCGCGTCCACGCGGCTCAGCAGCACGTGCAGGAAGTCGAAGGCCTTGCCCTCGCGGTCCTTGCTCTGGCCGTCCAGATTGCCGCCCAGGTCCGCGAGCAGCGACCAGAACTGCGCCGACGAGGCAAAGTCCAGGCCCGAGGGCGGCACCGGAACGACGATGCCGTTGGCCGCCCAAAGCGCATTGATCGTGACATACGAAAGGGAAGGGGGCGTGTCGATCACGATCACGTCGTACAGGTCGCGAACCGACTCCAGGCCTTCGTTCAGCACGTCCCAGAACTTGGCGCCGGGCTGCTGCATCTGGCGCGCGGGGAGGGCGAACTCGGCCGAGAACAGGAAGGGCGCGGCCGCGACCAGGTCGATGCCATCCCAATAGGTCGATCGGATGGCGTAGCGGATGTCGTTCTCGGAGCCGTCGCACAGCGGACCGATGGTCATGTCCTCGGTCACCTCGGCTTCGGGCAGCAGGCCATGCAGCGTGGTGAGCGAACCCTGTGGATCGGTGTCGATCGCGAGCACGCGGTGCCCGCGCAGGCTGAGCCCCTGCGCCAGCACCATGGCCGTGGTGGTCTTGGCCACGCCGCCCTTGAAATTGCCCACGGCGATGGTGATGGCCTTGCGCCCGGCCGGCCGCATCTTCTCCGCGCGGTAGGTCCGTGTCCAGCGGCGCAGCTCGTCCAGCTCGAAGGTGCGCTTGCCGCCCGAAGGGGTCAGCCGCCCGGCCGGCAGGTCTTCCTTGGTGATGCGGTAGGCCACATGCGCCTTGTCGACGCCGCACAGCGCGGCCAATTGGGCGGTGGAGTAGGTGGGCGGGATCTTGCGGGCTTCCGGCGCCAGCAGCATGCCCCGGATCTGCTCCACCATCGACCCGGCCCGGGTCGCCAGCGCGGCGATCTTCTGCATGTTGATGGTTTGGCGAGGAGGCACCTGGACATCGTTGGAAACCAGGTTTCCACCGACCAGAGGAACAGGAACGGACATTTTGTTTGGCCTTATTCGACAGAATACGGCAATTCTATGAGAATCTGTCGAATGAACAAGTTTCGCGGAGAACTCGGCTACAGCGCCGCGAAGTATTGTGAGGAAGATTGGGGACCAAGACCCCAGCCCCTCGCATGCCAGGCGCCGCAGGACCCGAAAACCGGGGGCAGGGCGCCTTGCGCGGGCCTTTTGCGCGCCTGGCTGCCGCCGCGGACCCCAAACCGGGGCGCAGCCCACGGCCGGAACCCATATCCACTCACATTGGAACCCATCCGGACTCACAAAAGTGGCGCTTGTCTCCCAACAAGGCTCACTCCAAATCCCATCCGATCTCACATTCAATCCCAACCGATCTCACATGAGAGGAGCTAAGTGACTGTCACGACGGAGGAAAGTGGAATCCCAATTCTTCAATTCCCCAAGTGTTTATCTGCAAACATACCAAGGCACCATGGCCGGCGTAATGTGAATTGACTGAATCACAATGCAAAGGCATGATGTGAAACCATCTGATTGCCGTAGCGGACCATGGTCGAAGAAGACAATTCACAATCCCGGTCTCCGCCGCGGCAGCCGCCCACGGCGGAGGAGCAGAGCGTTGCCAAGGCCAACGAAGCCATCGCCATCCGCCCCAAGCGCGGCCGGCTCACCCTGCTGTCGCGGCGCATCTACAACGCGCTGCTCTACCACTCGCAGCGCCAGGGCGTGGACGAGCCGGTCTACCGGCTGACCTTGAGCGAACTGATCGGCGACGCCCGCTTCAACTCCAACAACACCGAGCTGCTCAAGTCGCACCTGCGCGACATGCAGGCCACGACCATCGAGTGGTCGACCAGCAGCAGCTCCCTGAAGCGCTGGGTGTCCTCGCAGCTCCTGGGCACGGTCACGATCGAGGAGCAGGGCAGGGGGCGCCCCTGCATGGTGACCTGGCGCTATCCGGACGAGATCAAGGAGCGGCTGGTCAAGCCGCACCAGTACACGCGCGTGCTGCTCGAGATGAGCAGCCAGATGCGCAGCTATTCCGCCGCGGTGCTGTATGAGATCGGCGCGCGCTATCTGACCTCGCCGGGGCGGCTGTCGATGCGCGAGGACGTGGTCTGGTGGGCCGCGGTGCTCACGGGCCGCAGCGACATCAAGGAGGTCGACTACCGCTTCCTCAAGCGCGACGTCATCAGCAAGGCGCTGGCCGAGATCGACGCGCTGTGCGAGGACTTCGGGCTCGAGCTGATCGAGCACAAGCGCGGCCGCAAGATCGAGGAGATCCAGTTCCGGGTCGTTCCCAAGGTGCAGCAGCGCCTGGGCGACATCAGCGCGTCGAACCGCAACGTCTTCGACCTGGCGCTGGTGGGCCGGCTGATCGCACTGGGCCTGAAGCAGGACGAGGCGCAGGATCTCTACGCCACCACCGACGAAGGGCAGATCCGCGCCACGCTCGACCATGTGGACCAGCGGCTGCGCAATGCCTCGATGCCGGTGCTCAAGTCGCCGGCCGCGTATTTCAAGGATGCGCTGAAGAAGGGCTACGCGGGCGTGACCGCGATGGAGCCGGCGCCCAGCAGCGGCCCGGCACCGGCCCTGGCGCCACCCGTGGCGGTGCTGTCGGAGGCCGACCGCCTGCGGCGCATCCGCGAGCTCTGGGAGAACGACCGCATGGGACAGGCGCGCGCCGTGTTTGCCGAGATGCCGCAGCCGATGCAGGCCGAGGTGCGCACGCGCTTCGAGGCGGAGCGGCTCGACCAGGTGGCCGCCCCCATCGCGCGCGCTTGGCGGCGCGACGGCCCGGCGAGCCGCGTGGCCGCGACCACCTTCTTCCGCTGGCTGGCCGAGGACACCTGGCCCGAGGAGCCCTCCGACCGCGTGCTGCTGGACTTTGCGCTCCAGCGCGGCGTGGCGGGCATCTAGAAGGTGAGTGCATACTCTTCGTTGAGGGCGCTACTACCTTCGAAAGCTGCCTGGATGCTGGGCCTCAGCGTCCCGCCACGCGGCGCGCGCGCGCCTCGGGCTGGCCGCTCGCCGCTGCCTCGCCAGCGCGCATCCTGACCAGTGCCGCCAGTTCGGCGGGCGGCACGGGCCGGCTGAAGAGATAGCCCTGCATCTCGTCGCACCCATGGGCGCGCAGGAATTCCAGCTGCTGCTCGGTCTCGACCCCCTCGGCAATGACCTTGAGATTAAGCTCGTGCCCCAGCGCGATGATGGTCTTGGCAATCGCCTTGTCCTCTTCGTCGCCCGGAATGTCGCGCACGAAGGACTGGTCGATCTTGAGCCTCGCGATGGGAAAGCGCTTGAGCGCACTCAGGCTCGAATAGCCGGTGCCGAAGTCGTCGATCGAGAGCTGCACGCCCATGGCGCGCAGGGCCTTCATCGACTGCAGCGCCTTGTCCAGGTCCTCCATGACCAGGCTTTCGGTCAGTTCCAGCTCCAGGAGGCGCGGCTCGAGCCCGCTGTCCCGAAGCGCCAGGGACACCTGCGCGATCAGGGTCCGCTCACGGAACTGGCGCGCCGACACATTGACCGACACGATGAACGGCGGCAGGCCCGCGTCCTGCCAGGCCTTGTTCTGGAAGCAGGCGGTGCGCAGCACCCATTCGCCGATCGGAACGATCAGGCCGGTCTCTTCTGCCAGCGGGATGAACTGCGCCGGCGAGACCAGGCCGCGCTCCGGATGCTGCCAGCGGATCAATGCCTCCACGCCCGTCACCCGGCCCGATTCCATGTCCAGCTGCGGCTGGTAGGCGAGGTGGAACTCGCTGCGCGCGACGGCATGGCGCAGCCCTTCGCGCAGCGCGAGTTCGTCGCGGATCGCGCCGCTCATCTCGGCCGCATAGAACTCGAAGTTGTTGCGCCCCGAGGCCTTGGCGTGGGACATCGCGGCGTCGGCGTTCATGAACAGGGCGTCGGCATCGGCACCGTCCGCGGGATAGGTGGCCACGCCCATGCTGCCCGTGAGCTGGACCGCCTGGCTGCCGATGCGCGCTGGCTGCGCGATGGTCTCGAGCAGCTTTCTCAGGGCTGGTGCGATGTCTGTTCCGTCGCCGGGCTGGTCGTACAGGATGATCACGAATTCATCGCCGCCCGTTCGCACCACCGTGTCCACGCTGCGCAGGCACCGGGCCATGCGCTCGGCCATGACCTTCAGCAATTCGTCGCCGCCCTTGCGGCCCAGGCTGTCGTTGATCCGCTTGAAGCCGTCCAGGTTGATGAACACCACCGTCATCAGCCGGCCGTAGCGATCGGCATACGAGATGGCCTGCCGCAGGCGGTCCTCCAGCAATGCGCGGTTCGGCAGCCCGGTCAGCGGGTCGTGGGTGGCCTGGTGCTTCAGGGTGTCGGCGCTGCTTTCCAGCAGCGCGTTGGAATTCTCGATCGACTCGGCCATCTGGTTCATGGCGCTCGCGAGGATGCCGAATTCATCCGCGTGGCCCTGCGGCGTCCTGGCACTGAAGTCCCCCGCGGCGACGCGCCCGGAAAACGCGACGAGCCGGGCGATGGAGCCCGTGATGCGCCGCGAGACGACCGTCGCGGCCGCCGCGCTCAGCAGGATGGCCAGGGCGACCAGCGCGATGACCGCCCAGCGCGAGAACCTGGCTGCGCGTTCGACATCGCTGCGCGTCTGGAGCGCGCGCTTGGTCGCCTCGGTGTGCAGCGCCTCCACCGAGGATTCGATGGCCACGGCCGTGGCCAGGTAGCCTTGGCGCAGCGCATCGGCCGATTCCGGAAGGCCTTCCTTGCCATGCCGCGCAATGAACGCGAGGAAGCCGTCCTCGTACTGCCGGGTCTGGGTCTCGATCCGGTCGACCTGGTCCCTGAATTTCGGATCGGTCGAGAGGATTCGAAGGCTGGCAAGGTACTCCCGCATGTCCAGCAAATGGTTCTGCATGGCCGGCAGCGAGCGCTCGCTCGCCTGCGCCACCCCGAGCCGGTCCGCGGACAGCAGGAGTTCGTTCTCGGCGTCGCGGGCCTTGTACATCGCCAGCGAGCTGCGCAAGCTCAGGTCCGCCATCCGGTTGTCGCTGCTGAGCAGCTTGTCGATGGCGGCCGCGGAGCGCTGTTCGCTCAGATAGAAAGACGCGCCCAACGCGAGCATCAGCACTATGACGACGCCGAATCCGAGCGCGATCTCCACCCGCAGGCTGCGCGTTCTTCTCCCCCTCGGGAAGCCGATCGGGAATTTGATCAATTGCGGCCCGCTCCCAGGTCGCTGTTGGAGAGATGCATCATTGCCTTCGCTCTGCGTCGACCATCTTCAGGAACGTGCGCACGTTCTCGTCGCCCGCGAAGCGCCTGATCTCGTCGCGGGCGCCCTGCGTGGCCGCGCGGAACGGTGCCGGGTCGGGGCGCGTGACCTTCACGCCGGCGGCAGCCATCTTTGCGATCAGCTCCTCCTCTTCGGCAATGATCTTCTTGCGCATGCCGTCGCCCGCCGCCTTGCTCTCTTCACGCACGATCGCCTGCTCGGCCGGCGTGAGCTTCGCCCAGGTCGCGGTGCTCATGAGGTGGAGCGTGTTGTAGTACACATGGCAGGTCAGGGCGAGGTGCTTTTGCGCTTCGTACAGCTTGTTGTAGTAGATGACGTTGAGCGGGTTCTCCTGGCCGTCGACCAGGCCCTGCGCCAGCGCCTGGGGAAGCTCCTTGAAGCCGACCTTGCTGACCTCGGCGCCCAGCGCCTGCATGGTGGCCTCGAGTTCGGCGACGGGCGGAACGCGCACCCTGAGGCCCCGCACGTCTTCGGGCACGTTGATCGGGCGCTTGCTGTTGGTGATGTTGCGGAATCCCCATTCCCAGTTGGACAGGATGACGAAGCCCTGCTTCTCGGCCAGCGGCGCGAGCCAGTTCATTGCGGGGCCATCGAGCACGCGGTGGGCATGCGCATAGCTGTCGAAGAGATAGGGCATGACGACGACGGAGAACGTCTTCTCGTACTTGATGAGGTAGTTCAGCGAGGTCACGTCCATGTCGACCGCGCCCAGCCGGACCTTCTGCAGCAGTTCGTTCTCGCTGCCGAGCTGGGACGCGGGAAAGATCTCCGTGCGGATCTGCCCGTGGGTGCGCTCCTCGACCCGCTTGGCGAACTGGAGCGCCGCCAGATGAGCCGGATGCGTGGTGGTGGCGGCGTGCACCAGCGACAGCACCACGGGATCGGCATGCGCCGCCGGCGGCAAGGCAGCGGAGCCCCACGTCGCGGCGAAGATCAGGAGTGCTTCTTTCATGCTGCGGCCCCGTGCTCTCCGCCCTTGCTGCGTTCGCTCTGCGCCATGGTGCCCGAGCGCAGCAAGTCGCCGGCCTCGGTGGCCATCACGGCCTCGCTGAAGTAGTAGCCCTGCGCCATCGTGGTGGCGCCGGTCGATTGAAGGAACGCAAGTTGCGTCTCGGTCTCCAGTCCCTCCACGATGATGCCGATGCGCGCCTCGCGCGCGAGATTCATGATGGCGCGAACCGTAGCCGCGCTGTCCGGGTCGTCGATCGCGCGCTGGAGCATCGACTGCGCGATCTTCAGGTGGTTCACGCGGTAGGTGCGCAGGTATTCGAACGACGAGTATTCGGTGCCGAAGTCGTCGATCGCAATGCGCACGCCGAGCGCCCTCAGCCTGGGCAGCACGTCGTTGTGGGTCCACGTCATCTGGGCCAGCGTCGACTCCGTCACGTCGAATTCCAGCACGGACGGATCGAGCCGCCATTTCGCGAGGCTCTCGGTCACGTCGCGGATCAGCTCGCTGCCCTGCCGGAGTTGTCCGAGCGACAGGTTGATCGCCACCACCGGCGGCGCCACGCCCTGTTCGCGCCACACGCTCAGCTGCCTGCAGGCCTGGTCCAGCACCCAGCGGCCGAGCGCGACGATGCCGCCGGTGCGCTCGGCAATCGGCACGAACGCGTTCGCCTCGAGCAGGCCGCGCCCGGGATGGTTCCAGCGCAGCAGCGCCTCCACGCCCACGATCTTTCCGGAGGACAGCTCGACCTGCGGCTGGTAGTAGAGCTCGAGCTGTTCGCGCTCGATGGCCTGCTTCAGGTCTTCGCCGAGCGCCACGCGGTCGCGCACTTCGAAGTCGAGTTCCTCGGAGTGGAAGTGGTACTGGTTGCGCCCCTGCTCCTTCGAGCGGTAGAGCGCCAGGTCGGCCTGCGCGAGCATTTCCTCCGGGCTCTCGCTGCCCGGGGTGTAGGGGCAGATGCCGATGCTGGCCGAGGCATGCACCTGGTTGCCGTCGATCATGTACGGGCGCGCGAGCTCCTGCTGGATCTTCGCGGCCAGGGCGCCCGCGGCGGCCGCGTCGGCCATTTCGCTTTGCAGCACGGCAAACTCGTCGCCGCCCAGGCGCGCCACCACGTCGGTCTCGCGCGTGCAGTTCTTCAGGCGCAGCGCCACCTCGCGCAGCAGCAGGTCGCCGCCCGGATGGCCGAACATGTCGTTGACCGGCTTGAAGTGGTCCAGGTCGAGGCAATGGAGCGCAAACGGCACGGAGCCGCGCCGTGCCGCCGCGTGGGCCTGGTGCAGGCGCTCGACGAGGGTGGCGCGGTTGGCCAGGCCCGTGAGCCCGTCGGTGCGCGCCAGCTTTGCCAGTTGCTCCTCTGCCGCCTTGCGCTCGGTGACGTCGATGACGATGCCCTCGACCTCGATGAGCCGGCCGTCCTTGTCGCGCACCGGAACATAGCGGTTCTCGACCCAGCGCCGCGCGCCGTCGCCGGTGCACAGGCGGTATTCGATGGAGGCGCCTTCGGCGTCCTTCTCGAGCACGCGCGCCATCGCGGCGGCCACGCCGGGCTGGTCGGCCGGGTCGATCAGCACGTCCGCCCAGTCCGGGTTGGCCAGGAGGGCCGCCGGTTCGTGGCCGAACTTGGTGATGTTGTGCGAGATGTAGATCAGCGGGAACGCCGGCTCGCCGCGCAGCCGGTAGAGGATGGTCGGGCTGTTCTGCACGATGATGTTGGCGTCCGACAGCTCGCGCGTGCGTTCCTCCACGGCCTGCTCGAGCTGGTTCATCTTGAAGGCGGCATCTTGCGTCATCTGCCACTTCATGGTGAGCGCGCTGGCCAGCTGGCGCACCTCGATTGGATCGAAGGGCTTCTTGAGCACCAGCAGGCGGTCGCGCGCGTCCAGCCGATCGAACACCTCGACCCACGACTGGTCCGCATAGGCCGTGCAGATCACGATCTGCAGGCGCGGGTCTTCGAGCCACAGCTGCTCGATGGTCTCGACGCCGTCCCACCCGGGGGGCATGCGCATGTCGATGAACGCCATGGCGTAGGGCGCCTCGGCCGCCAATGCCTCGCGCAGCTTGGCGAGCGCCTCCTCGCCCTGGTAGGCGCTGTCCAGCACGAAGTCCACGTCGCTTTTCCTGGCCGAGGTTCCGAACAGCGCGGACTCCAGGTCGTCCAGGTTCGCGTCCGCGGCCGCCGGAAGAAGGATCTTGCGGAAGTCCTCGTGGATGGCCGGCGTGTCGTCAGCCAGCAGGATGCGGCGGTTCTGCGGTTTGCTCATGGCGTCTCTGCGGCCTTTCTGATCGGAAGTTCGAGCGTGAAGGTGGCGCCGGTGCCGGGTCCGTCGCTGTGCACTGCCAGCGTGCCGCCCATCTCGCGCGCCGCGATGGCTGCGCTGTGCAGGCCGAAGCCGTGGCCGTCCTTCCTGGTGGTGAACCCGTGCATGAACACGCGCGTGAGGTTGTCGGGAGCGATGCCGACGCCCGTGTCCGCTACGCGGATGCGCAGCGTCTGGTCCCCGACGATCTCCGCATCGAGCATGAGCTTGGCGCGGTCGTCCGCCACCGCTTCCATCGCCTGCCGTGCATTGCGCACCAGGTTCATCAGCACCTGCAGCAGGCGGCCCCGGTCCAGCGGCAGTTCGGGAAGGCGGGCGACGCCGCTCCCGATCACCACCTGGTAGCGCGCCGCGCCCGATGCGTTCATGCGCAGCGCGTCCTCGACGAGCTCGTGGATGCGTATCGGCTCGATCAGGCTGGAGGCGCGGGCATGGGCCTGCTGCGCGGCGATGATTTCCTTGATGTGGTCGACGCTCTTGCCCAGCGCCACCAGCTCGTCGACGACGGTGCGCTGCTCCGCCACCAGGAGCGGCGCCAGCTGCATCAGGTAGCCCGGGAGCAGCTTGCCCTTGGGGTCGGAGGCGAGGAACGCGCCCAGCCCATCCGCATGCGCGTTCATCAATTGCACCGCACGCGCGAGTCCTTCCACCTTGGACGCGCGGACCCTGGAAAGAATCAGCCCGGCCGACACGTTGACGCTGTTGAGCACGTTGCCCACGTTGTGCAGCACGTTGGTGGCGATCTCGGCCATGCCGGCCGAACGCGCCGCGGCCACCAGGTCGGCCTGCGTCTTGCGCAGCACCCGGTTGACCTCTTCGTTCTCGCGCAGCGCCGCTTCAAGTTCCGCGGTGCGGCTGAGCACCTGCTCCTCCAGCATGATGGTGGTCTGGAAGAGGTTGAAGTCCGAGCCCTGCGCGTTGGCGCTGCGCTCGGCCCGGTCCATCAGGGCCTGGACGATCTTGTTGAGCCGTGCGATCTCGTCCGTCGAGGAAAGTGCCTGCGCACCGGGGCGCGGCAGTGTTGCAGACTCAAGCATGGCTGGCCCCCTCGCCGTTAGTGCCGAATGCAATGCCGACCAGCGTCTGGTTGACGTGCACGCCGCGGAACGGCTCCCCGTAGGTGTGGAAGCCGACCGTGTTGTTCTGCTGCAGGAGTTCGCCGATGCGGTCCTTCGCGCTGCTCTGCGCGATTTCGAGCTTGCGCAGGATGCAGTCGTAGCCCAGCACCAGCTGCGGGGGGCCGATCTCGGCGCGTATGCCGGCAAAGGCCTGCTCGAGGTTCTGCAGCAGGTCCACGCCCCGGGCCACGCGCAGCACCAGCCCGTTCTCGATTGCGCAGAAGAACGTGAGGCTGCCGTCGGCGTTGGCCTTCTGGATCGAGCGCACGTAGGTGGTGCCGCCGATCGTCAGCACCACTGGCCAGGCCGCAAAGCGCGAGGGATCCAGGTCGGAGGCGTCGATGCCCAGCATCCTCGCGTACTCCTGGCTCGCCGGCAGGCCGTTGATTTCCTTGACGGTGCGCGAAGCGGCGTCGGCCTCTGTCACGACCAGCCTGTCGTCGGTGGCAACCACGTGCTGCGTCTTGAAGATGCGAAACGGCATGCGCGAGGCCACCAGCACCAGCACCGCGCAGTCGGCGCCGAACCGGCCGTCCCAGTAGACCTGGGTCCGGTCGAACTTCATGCCGTCGCCGGCCGAACCGCCGAGCAGCGGAAGCCGGCCTAGCGCAGTCTGGAAGGCGCGCGTGACGGGTTCTTCGCGCAGCGACAGGCCGTCGATCAGCAGCAGCGCGAAGCTGTGGTCCGCATCGCCGGGCGGGCCCTCGGCCAGCAGCTTGTGCAGCAGCGCCTGGGCGAAGTCCTGGCCGGCCTCCACCTTGAACTGCTGCAACTGCTCGACCTGGCCCGCCGCCACCCTGAAGTGGCTGGCCGGAAAGCTCGCACCCGCCAGGCTGTGGTCGCGCAAGCCCGCGGGGCCGATCTCCCCGGCGGTGGTGCAGCCCACCACCGGCACGTCGCCGAACAGGCGCTTCATCTCGCCGGCCAGCGCATCGAGGTCGTAGTCGCTGGAGCAATAGAAGATCACCAGCGCCATGCCGGGCTGCGCCACCATCGAATGGAATTCCTGCGCGGCCTTGCGGGGGTCCGCCGCGCAGGCGTGGGCCTTGCGTATGTAGGCCGTGTCCTTCATGTGGCGACTCCTTGCATGGTGAGTCCCATTAGACGCTGGAAGAATCGCCTCAGTCGATCGATTCCATGCGGGACATCCCTGCCGCGGAACGGGTTCTTTCGCTACTTTCGCGAGTCGCTTAAATTGAAAGTTCTAAGGCGACGTGCCGAATGCGCAACCTACGCTGATCGAATTACTGCCTGCGGGTTTTACCGCAGCCGCTCAGAGGCACTGCCATGCCTTCAGTGCCTGCTGCAATTGCGCGCCTGCGTCCGCGAGTGCCGAGTCGTTGCGGACCTCGATGGCCGCGATGCCCGGCGGCAGTTGGAAGTCGAGCGCCCGCCGCACGCGCGCATCGACCATCTGCGGCGTTTCCCGCTCGCGCGCGAGCAGCCGGCGGCGCAGCGTCTGGGCGTCGGCCGTGATGTGGGCGACCACCAGTTCGGGAAAGAGCCGCACGGCCCGGGGCAGGTAGGCGCGCGAGCCGTTCACGATCACGGTCCTGCCGTCGCAGCGCGCGGCGAGTTCCGCGCGCGCGATGCCGTAGTGCAGGGCATTGGCTTCCCAGTGCATCGCGAACGCGCCGGCCTCGCGCAGGCGCATGAAGGCGGCCACGTCGACACTGTCGTGCTGCTCGCCGCCCGGCTGCACCGCGCGCGTGATGGTGCGGCGCGCGAAGTGCACGCGGGCGTCCTGCGGCAGCTGCTGCCTCAGCCAGTCGATGACGCTGTCCTTGCCGGCGCCCGAGGGGCCGACGACGTAGACCAGGCGGCCGGTCTGCGCGGCGTTCATTGGGTAACCTCCGTGCTGCGCACTGCGGTGCGAGCCCCCTTCGGAACGGCCGGGCAGGGGCTCATGCGCCGAGCGCCATCTGTTCGATGCACACGAAGTCCGCGCGCGGCTCGGGCTCCGCGAACAGGCTGATCGCATCGAAGCGTTGCGCGGGCAGCGCGCCGAAGTGCCGTTGCGCCGCGTCGTGCAATGCCTGCACCTCGGCCTCGTCGGCCTCGCGCAGCGAGCCGGTCAGCGAGAGGTGGAAGCGGAAGCGGTCGAGCACGAACGGGTAGCCCCAGCGCTGCAGCAGCGCGTCTTCCTCGGGCGTGAGACCGCTCGCGCGGCGACGCTGCAACTCGGCGGGCGGCAGCGGCGCGGCGAAGGCGTGCAGGCCGGTCACGCAGGCGCTGGCCATGGCGTTCAGCGCGCGGCTGGGCACCACGGGCACGAGCGCGAGGAAGTCGTCGAGCCGCACCACCTGCAGCGCCGGCATGTCGAAGGGCTCCCAGGCCTTGCAGATGTGGCGGATGCCGGTGCGCAGCGACGCCGCGTCCAGGTGCGAGGGCAGGGCGAAGGGCGCCTTCAGCGTGGCATGCCAGCCATAGCGCCGCGGCGCGGCCGTCAGTGCCTGCTGCCGCGCGGGCGGCAGGCCGTCGATGGCGGGTTGTGGCAGCGGCTGCCCGCTTGCCGCGCAGCGTCCGAGCCAGTGGCTGCCGGTGTCCCACCACGCGCTGCCGATGGTGGGTGCGAAATAGGCGGCGTAGCGATGCGCCGCGCGGTGCCTGCGGAATACGGCCTCAGTCATCATGCGCCACCGTCAGCGAGGTGCGGTCGCCTGCGAACCAGGCCCTCGCGTATTCGATCGGCATGCCCGCGGTGTCGACGTTCACGCTCTCCACGAACAGCACCGGCCGGCTGACCGGCTGGCGCAGCTGCGCGGCAATCGCGGCCTCGGGCATCTGCGCCGTGATGCGGCTGTGGTGGCGCGTGTAGTCGGCCACGCCGTGGGCCTCGAAGCCGGCGGTGATGGAGCCGGTCTCGCGCACCACGGCTTCGAGTCCCGCAAAGCGCGGCAGTGGAAAGAAGCGTTCGCTGCAGTGCAGCGGCTGGCCCTCGGCTTCGCCGATCACCTGCAGGCGCAGCAGCGAACTGCGCGCCGGCACCGCGAGCGAACGTGCCTGCGCTGCGGTGGCGCGCACGGTGCTCGCGCCGGTCACGCGCAACGCGCCGCGCAGCCCCGCCAGCGCCATGCTGCGCTGGAAGCGCGGGCGCTTGGCCAGCGCGAGGTCGACCGCGAACTCTTCCACATAGGTGCCGCTGCCCTGCGTCACGCGCAGCAAGCCCTGGCTGCAGAGGTTGGCGAGCGAGCGGCGGATGGTGTGGCGGTTCACGCCGAACTGCTCGGCCAGCGCGTGCTCGGAGGGCAGGCGCTGCCCCGGCGAATACACGCCGCGCGCAATGGCCTCGGCCAGGTCGGCCGCGATGCGGATCCAGAAGCTGTCGCGTGCGGCGCGTTCGGTGGTGGTGGTGGTGGTGGCGGCGGGGCGCGGAGCCAGCGCGGAGGCAGGGGTCGTCGTCGTGCTTGTCATTAAACCTACTTGCGCGCTCTCTAAGCTCGCGTCAGTTGCCGAATTTGTCTATACAACTTCAAGCGTATCACTCTCATGTTTCATGCCTTTGACACAGAACCCGCGGCCCGCCCGCTGCGCCGCGCGCAGTGGCTCGCGATGCTGGCGCGCGCGCCCGTCTCGCTGCTCGAGCCGGCGCTCGCGCCCCACGCCGAGACCCCGCCCCAGTGGCTGCGTGCGCCCGAGACCGGCCTGGTGATGGTGCAGGGCCGCGCCGGCGGCACCGGCGAGCGCTTCAACCTGGGCGAGGTGACGGTCACGCGCTGCGCGCTGCGCCTGGGCGGCACCGCGCCGCGGCCGGGCGCCGCGGTGGGCGTGGCCTATGTGCTCGGCCGTTCGCACCGCCATGCACAGCTCGCGGCCGTGGCCGACGCGCTGCTGCAGGACCCGGCGCAGCAGGCCGTGCTCGATGCCCGGCTGCTGGCGCCCGTGCGTGCGCATCTCTCGGCGCTGCGCGCACAGCGCCATGCACGCGCCCAGGCCAGCAAGGTCGAGTTCTTCACGGTGGCGCGCGAAGCCGGCGGCGCCGACATGGACGAGGACGATTCCGAATGAACGCGAACATGCTTTCCACCCTGGGCGCGGGATTCACCGATGCCGCGCTCGGCAGCCAGGCGGTGTTCCGCTCGGCGCTGCAGGCGCTCTCGCACCCGGGCCGCATCGTCGAGCTGCCGCACGATGCGCAGGTGCCGTCGCAGGGGCACGGCGCCTCGGCCGCGCTGCTGCTGGCGCTGCTCGACCCCGACTGCCGCCTCTGGCTGTCGCCGTCGCTCGCGGGCAGCGACGCGGCCGCATGGCTGCGCTTCCACACCGGCTGCGTGCTGGTCGACGCGCCCGCGCAGGCGCAGTTCGCGTGGATCGGCGAAGGCGATGCATGCCCGCCGCTCGATGCCTTCGCGCAGGGCAGCGACGCCTATCCGGACCAGTCGGCCACCTGCGTGATCGACGTGACCGAGGTGATGGACGTGTCCGCACCGGCCGAAGGAAGCACACCGCGCTGGACGCTGCGCGGCCCCGGCATCCAGGACCGCAGCGCCATCGCCGTGGAAGGCCTGGCACCGGCCTTCACCGCCCAATGGTCCGCGAACCACGCGCTGTTTCCGCGCGGCGTGGACGTGTTCCTGGCCGCGCCGCAACGCATCGTCGGTCTGCCGCGCACCACCCGCATCGAACAGGAGGCTTGAGATGTACGTTGCCGTCAAGGGCGGAGAAGCCGCCATTCTCGCGAGCTACCGGCTGCTGGCCGAACAGCGCCGCGGCGACACCGGCACGCCGGAGCTGTCGGTGCGCCAGATCCGCGAGCAGCTGAAGCTCGCGGTCGACCGCGTGATGACCGAGGGCTCGGTCTACGACCCCGAACTGGCCGCGCTCGCGATCAAGCAGGCGTCGGGCGACATGGTGGAGGCCATCTTCCTGCTGCGCGCCTACCGTGCGACGCTGCCGCGCCTGGGCCACAGCGTGGCGCTCGACACCTCGCGCATGGCGCTGGACCGCCGCATCTCCGCCACCTTCAAGGACCTGCCCGGCGGGCAGGTGCTGGGCGCGACGCACGACTACACGCAGCGGCTGCTCGACTTCACGCTCCTGGCCGAGGGGCGGCAGCAGGCCGCGCCGGCACCCGCAGCCGATGCGGCCACGCCGCCCGCCGCGGCCACGCCGCGCGTGGTCGACCTGCTGAACCAGGAGGGGCTGATCGAAACCCGCGCCGTGCCGCCCGGCGACCCTGCACCGGTCGACCTCACGCGCGCGCCGCTGCGCTTTCCGGCCGACCGGGCCACGCGGCTGCAGAACCTCGCGCGCGGCGACGAGGGCTTTCTGCTGGCCATGGCCTATTCCACGCAGCGCGGCTATTCGCACAGCCACCCGTTCGTGGGCGAGATCCGCTTCGGCAGCGTGGAGCTGGAGCTCGCGCCCGAGGAGCTCGACTTCACCATCTCCATCGGCGACCTGGAGATCACCGAATGCGAGATGGTCAACCAGTTCGCGGGCAGCAAGAGCGAGCCGCCGCAGTTCACGCGCGGCTACGGCCTGGCCTTCGGCCATTGCGAGCGCAAGGCGATGGCGATGAGCCTGGTCGACCGCGCGCTGCGCGCCGACGAGCTCGGCGAGCCCGTGGAGTCGCCCGCGCAGATGCAGGAGTTCGTGCTCTCGCACAGCGACAGCCTCGAAGCCTCGGGTTTCGTGCAGCACCTGAAGCTGCCGCACTACGTCGACTTCCAGTCCGAGCTCGAGCTCGTGCGGAAGATGCGCGCCGCCGCCGGCGCGGGAGACCACGAATGACGACCGCCACCGAATACAACTTCGCCTACCTCGACGAGCGCACCAAGCGCATGATCCGCCGCGCCATCCTCAAGGCCGTGGCCATTCCGGGCTACCAGGTGCCCTTCGGTTCGCGCGAGATGCCGCTGCCCTACGGCTGGGGCACCGGCGGCATCCAGGTGACGGCCGCGGTCATCGGCCCGCGCGATGTGCTCAAGGTGATCGACCAGGGCTCCGACGACACCGTCAATGCCGTCAACATCCGCCGCTTCTTCGAGCGCACCACGGGCGTGGACACCACCACGCGCACGGCCGAAGCCACGCTGATCCAGACGCGCCACCGCATTCCCGAGGCGCAGCTTTCCGAAGGGCAGGTGCTGGTCTACCAGGTGCCGGTGCCCGAGCCGATGCAGCGGCTGGAGCCGCGCGAGACCACCACGCGCACGCTGCATGCGCTGGCCGAGTACGGGCTGATGCATGTGAAGCTCTACGAGGACATCGCGCGCTACGGCCACATCGCCACCACCTACGACTATCCGGTGCTGGTGAACGGCCGCTACGTGATGTCGCCGTCGCCGATCCCCAAGTTCGACAACCCCAAGATGCACATGAACCCCGCGCTGCAGCTGTTCGGCGCCGGCCGCGAGAAGCGCATCTATGCGGTGCCGCCCTACACGCCGGTCGAAAGCCTGGGCTTCGAGGACCACCCCTTCGAGATCCAGCGCTGGGACACGCCCTGCGCGCTGTGCGGCGCGACCGACAGCTTCCTCGACGAAGTGATCACCGACGACCAGGGCGCGCGCATGCATGTGTGCTCCGACTCCGACTACTGCCAGTCGCGCCAGCCGGCGGACAGCGCCGCCGCGCCCAACCCCGCGGCCGATTCGGCGGCCACCATGGACGGAGCCCTCGCATGAACGCCGCGCAAGCTTCCTCCCTGCCGCTGCTGCGCGTGCGCGGCGTCGGCAAGCGCTACGGCGACCGCGTGGCGCTGCACGACGCCTCCTTCGACCTCTGGCCCGGCGAGGTGCTGGCGGTGGTCGGCGAATCGGGCTCGGGCAAGTCGACCCTGCTCGACGCCATTGCCGCGCGCAGCCGCCCCGATGCCGGCAGCGTGCAGTTCCACGTGCGCGGCGGCGGCCTGCAGGACGTGTTCGCGATGACCGAGGCCCAGCAGCGCCTGCTCTCGCGCACCGACTGGGGCTTCGTGCACCAGAACCCGGCCGACGGCCTGCGCATGGACGTCTCGGCCGGCGCCAACGTGGGCGAGCGGCTCATGGGGCTGGGCGAGCGGCACTACGGCCGCGTGCGCGCCACCGCGGCCGACTGGCTGCAGCGCGTGGAGATCGATCCGGCGCGCATCGACGACACGCCGCGCACTTTTTCGGGCGGCATGCGCCAGCGCCTGCAGATTGCGCGCGACCTGGTCACGCAGCCGCGGCTGGTGTTCATGGACGAGCCGACCTCGGGCCTCGATGTGTCGGTGCAGGCCCGCCTGCTCGACCTGCTGCGCCAGCTCACGCGGCAGATGCAGCTCGCGGCCATCGTGGTCACGCACGACCTCGCCGTGGCGCGGCTGCTCGCGCACCGCATGGTCGTGATGCAGCAGGGCCGGGTGGTCGAGACCGGCCTCACCGACCAGGTGCTGGACGATCCGCAGCACGCCTACACCCAACTCCTCGTTTCCTCGGTGCTCCAACCATGACGACCCCCTTGCTTCTTCTCCAGGGCGTGGCCAAGCGCTTCACTCTGCACCACCAGAACCAGCTGGAGCTGCCGGTGTTCGACGCGGTCGACCTCAGCGTGAGCGCGGGCGAATGCGTGGTGCTCGACGGCGCCTCGGGCCTGGGCAAGAGCACGCTGCTCAAGCTCATCTATGCCAACTACCGCGCGAGCGCGGGCCGCATCACGGTGCAGGCGCCGGCCGGCCCGGTGGACCTGACCGAGGTGGCGCCGCGCGAGCTGGTGCGTCTGCGGCGCGACACCATCGGCTACGTGAGCCAGTTCCTGCGCGTGATCCCGCGCGTGCCCGCGCTCGACGTGGTGGCCGAGCCGCTGGCCGAGGATGCGGGCGACGACCCCGCGGGCATCGAGGCCGCGCGCGCCGAGGCGCGCCGCTGGCTCGCGCGGCTGCGCATTCCGGAGCGCCTGTGGCACCTGCCGCCGGCCACCTTCTCGGGCGGCGAGCAGCAGCGCATCAACATCGCGCGCAACATGATCAAGCCCAAGCCATTGTTGCTGCTGGACGAGCCCACGGCCTCGCTCGACGCCGCCAACACGGCCACCGTGATCGAACTGATCCGCGAAGCCACGGCACGCGGCGCGGCCATCGTCGGCATCTTCCACGACGCCGAGGTGGGCGCGGCCGTGGCCACCCGCCGCGTCAACGTGGGCGACTTCAGGAGCACCCGGCCATGAGCGCAGCACCCATCGTCTTTTCCAATGCGCGCATGGTGCTGGCCGGCGAGGTGGTGCTGGGCGCGCTCTCGGTGGCCTCCGGGCGCATCGAGGCGCTGGACAGCGGCGTGACCGCTGCGGGCACCTTCGACCTCGAGGGCGACTACCTGTTCCCGGGCCTGGTCGAGGTGCACACCGACAACCTGGAGCGGCACCTGATGCCGCGCCCCAAGGTGCAGTGGGCGGAGATGCCCGCGCTGCTCGCGCACGACGCCGAGGTGGCCGCCGCCGGCATCACCACCGTGTTCGACGCCCTGGGCGTGGGCGAGGCCGACCCCGAGAGCCTGCGCGGCAGCACCTGGGACACGCTGCTCGGCGTGCTCGACGGCTGCATCGAGAGCGACCTGCTGCGCGCCGACCACCACCTGCACGTGCGCTGCGAGCTGCCGGCGCCCAACACCATCGAGCTGTTCGAGCCGTTCCGCAAGCACCCGCGGCTGTCGATGATCTCGCTCATGGACCACACGCCGGGCCAGCGCCAGTGGGAGAACATCGAGGTGGCGCGCGTCTACTACACCGGCAAGAAGGGCTGGAGCGACGACAAGTTCGACCGCCGCGTGTCCGAGGCCGTGCTGCTGCAGACGCGCTATGCCCAGCCGCACCGCCAGCACTTCGTCGAGCATTGCCGCGTGCATGGCATTGCGCTCGCGAGCCATGACGACACCACCGTGGCGCATGTGGAGCAGGCGCATGCGGAGGGCGCCAGCATGTCGGAATTCCCGACCACGCTGGCGGCCGCGCGCGCGGCGCGCGAACGCGGGCTCGCCAACATCATGGGCGGGCCGAACGTGGTGCGGGGCGGCTCGCACTCGGGCAACGTGGCCGCGGCCGAGCTGGCGCGCCAGGGCCTGCTCGACATCCTTTCTTCCGACTACGTGCCCGGCAGCCTCATGAGCGCCGTGATGCGGCTGGTGGACGAGGGCATCTGCACGCTGCCCGAAGCGGTGGCGATGGTGAGCCGCGCCCCCGCGCGCGCGGCCGGCCTGCACGACCGCGGCAGCCTGGCGCCGGGGCTGCGCGCCGACCTGGTGCAGGTGCGCATCACCCAGATGGCCGACGGTGCCAGGCACCCGGTGGTGCGCGGCGTGTGGCGCCAGGGCCGGCGCGTGATCTGAGGGTGCGATCCGGGGCGCGGCCGTGGCTGTCGCCGCAATGTCGCGCAGCTGTCGCGCGCATGTCACGACGCCTCGCGAGACTTCACTTGTCTAGACGACTTTGGAATCCAAGATGACCGGTGTCCTGCGCATCCATCAACTGAACAAGCACTTCGCCAACGGCCGGCATGCGCTGCGCGACGTCAACCTGGCCGTGAACCGCGGCGAGATGGTGGCGTTGATCGGCGCCTCGGGCTCCGGCAAGTCCACCTTGCTGCGGCACGTGGCGGGCCTGGTGGCCG
The DNA here is from genome assembly GCF_001591365.1 of Variovorax paradoxus NBRC 15149. Taxonomy (GTDB): domain Bacteria; phylum Pseudomonadota; class Gammaproteobacteria; order Burkholderiales; family Burkholderiaceae_C; genus Variovorax; species Variovorax paradoxus. The sequence goes on along the minus strand of NZ_BCUT01000002.1, from coordinate 857,166 downwards.
CCGATGGCGCAACCGATTCGCTCATCGAGATCGACGGCTGCTGCGTGCAGAAGGGCGGCCGCATCCACCGCGACATCCGCAAGGTGCGCTCGCAGGTCGGCTTCGTGTTCCAGCAGTTCAACCTGGTGGCGCGGCTGCCGGTGCTGGTGAACGTGCTCGTCGGCTCGCTGCACCGCATGCCGTGGTGGCGCAGTTGGCTGCGCATGTTCACGGCGCAGGAGCGCGCGCTGGCGCTGGAGGCCCTGGGGCGCGTGGGCATTGCCGACTGCCATGCGCAGCGCGCCTCCACGCTCTCGGGCGGCCAGCAGCAGCGCGCGGCCATTGCGCGCACGCTGGTGCAGGGCGCCAAGGTGGTGCTGGCCGACGAACCCATTGCATCGCTCGACCCCGAGTCGTCGCGCAAGGTGATGGAGATTTTGGCGCGCATCAACCGCGAGGACGGCTGCACCGTCATCGTGTCGCTGCACCAGGTCGACATCGCCATGAAGTACTGCCCCCGCGTGGTGGCGCTGAACCAGGGCCAGGTGGTGTTCGACGGGCCTTCCTCGGCGCTCACGCCCGCGCTGCTGCGCGACCTGTACGGCGTGCAGGCCGACGAGCTGCTGCGGCCCGCCGCTCCGGCCGCTGTGCCCGAAGGCGCCAACGTGCATGTGCTGAACCCGGCGGCTCCCGTGTCGTGGGCCGCGCAAGCCGCATAGGCCGCGAAGAACACGTCTTTCTTCTTTTCCATCCCTCAATTTCCCTGGAGCCATCCATGATCAAGAAACTCATTGCCGCCACAGTGCTGGGCCTCGGCCTTGCCGGCGCGTCCCTCGCGCAGGACATCAACTTCGGCATCATCTCGACCGAGGCGACGCAGAACCTCAAGGGCGACTGGCAGCCGCTGATCGACGACATGAGCCGCCAGACGGGCCTCAAGGTCACGGCCTTCTTCGCGCCCGACTACGCCGGCATCATCGAAGGCATGCGCTTCAACAAGGTGCACATCGGCTGGTTCGGCAACAAGTCGGCGATGGAAGCGGTCGACCGCGCAGGCGGCGAGGTGTTCGCGCAGATGGTCAACGCCGACGGCACCCAGGGCTACTACTCGCACCTGATCGTCAACCGCGAGAGCCCGCTCAACACGCTCGACGACGTGCTCAAGAACGCGAAGAACCTGAGCTTCGGCAACGGCGATCCCAACTCGACCTCGGGCTACCTGGTGCCGGGCTTCTACGTCTTCGCGCAGAACAAGCTCGACGCCAAATCGATCTTCAAGGTGACGCGCAGCGCCAACCACGAGACCAACGCGCTGGCCGTGGCCAACAAGCAGGTCGACGTGGCCACCAACAACAGCGAGAACCTCGAGAAGGTGAAGGAGCGCTTCCCCGAGAAGTTCAAGGACATCAAGATCGTCTGGACCTCGCCGCTGATTCCGCTCGACCCGCTCGTCATGCGCAAGGACCTGCCCGAGGCCACGAAGGCCAAGCTGCGCAACTTCTTCTACAACTACGCCAAGACCGATCCGCGCGAGAAGGAGATCGTCATGAAGATCTCGAAGCTCTCGGGCTTCAAGGAATCGAGCGACAAGCAGCTGCTGCCGATCCGCCAGCTCGACCTGTTCGGCCAGCGCACCAAGATCGAGGCCGACGCCGTGCTCGGCGATGCCGACAAGAAGGCCAAGCTGGCCGACATCGACAAGAAGCTGGCCGCGCTGAACTGAGCGCCCGCCGCCTGCCACTCTCCTTTGCTGCCGCACTGTGTCCGCCATGCAACCCACGGTCCATATCGTCCGCCCGAGCGTGGCGCCTGCGGCCTCAGCCGCTCCCAAGCGCAGCCTCGCCTGGCAGCTCGCGTGGGCGGGCCTGCTGATCCTGCTGGCCGCGTCCTGGAAGGGCGCCGACATGCGCCCGTTCGAGCTCTGGCGCGATTCCGGCAACATGGCCACCTACGCGGCCGAGTTCTTTCCGCCGAATTTCACGCAGTGGCGCATGTACCTGCAGGAGATGGTCGTCACGCTGCAGATCGCGCTGTGGGGCACGGCGCTGGCCGTGGTCACCGCCGTGCCGCTCGCGCTGCTGGCGTCCGCCAACATCGTGCCCTGGTGGATCTACCAGCCGATGCGCCGCCTCATGGACAGCTGCCGCGCCATCAACGAGATGGTGTTCGCGATGCTGTTCGTGGTGGCCGTGGGCCTGGGCCCTTTCGCCGGCGTGCTGGCGCTGTGGGTGCACACCACCGGCGTGCTGGCCAAGCTGTTCGCCGAAGCGGTGGAGGCCATCGACCCGCAGCCGGTGGAAGGCATCCGCTCCACGGGCGCCAGCGCGCTGCACGAGATCGTCTACGGCGTGCTGCCGCAGGTGATGCCGCTGTGGATTTCGTATGCGCTGTACCGCTTCGAATCGAACGTGCGTTCGGCCTCCGTGGTGGGCATGGTGGGCGCGGGCGGCATCGGCGTGGTGCTGTGGGAAATCATTCGCGGCTTCCAGTACGCCGAGACCTGCGCGGTGATGCTGATCATCGTGGTGAGCGTGAGCGCCATCGACCTGGCGTCGGCGCGCATCCGCAAGTTCCTGATCTGAGCTGAAGGCGGGTTGGAACTGGGGCGGATTCTTTAAATCGCCTGCAACCCGCACCAGCACTCGCTTTCACCAATTCGTCCTATCCGCCGGGTACACGTTTGGGTACACCAAAACTGCCGGAAGCAGCCCCAGGTTTCAGGCATCACACTAGATGAGTGCCACAACATCGCGCAGGTGCGCTGCAGTCTGTGGCAACCCACGCTTCTCGAGCAGCGCGACCAACGCGATCGCGTCGACCTGCGGCCGGGCCCAGCGCTCGCGCATTCGCTTCAAAGCCGCGAGGGCGGCGAGCTTCTCCAGCATCAGCTGGTTGAGGACGAATTCGTCAGGGGTCTGTACCTCGATGCCGAACGGGTCCAGCACTTCCCTGGGAAAGTCCTTCTCGTTCCACGTCACGATCGCATCCGCGTGCCCAGTGATTGCAGCCGCCAGCACATGGCGGTCATCAGGGTCCGGGAGCTTCAAGCCCTCGATCAGGTGTTCGTAACCTGAGACGAGGCAGTCCGGAATGGCGTCCTCCATGGCTTGCGCAGCAGCGGCAACCTGGACTCCCATGCCGGGCCGGTCCCGCAGCAGGCTGCGCGTCCACTCCTCGCGGATGTGGACGGACCACTTCGCGCTATAGAGGTCCGCGTCGGCCAGGCTGAGCAGCACGTCGCGCAGCAACGCCGGGTACAGGACGTTGGCGTCGAGCACGGCTGTGTACCGGGCGCTTCCCGCCACTCACAGCTCCTCGCCCATCTCCTGGGAGAGGTCGTTCAATTGTTTGAGGGCACCGGCCGACCGCTGCTTCTGCTCGTCCTTGTAGCGCATGAGCTCTTCGAACTCGATGCGGCGGTGCCGGTTGATCAGCCGGCACTTCAGCCGGCCAGCCTCGATTTCCTTGATCACGAAAGGACGCGACACATTCAGGAGTGCCGCAGCTTGCTGCGTCGTGAGTTCCAGCTTCTGCGGGACGAGCATCATCGGCTCGCGCTTGGCCATCTGGCGCAACACGTCGGCAAGGAAGTGCAAGGCACGCGGAGGCAGGAGCAGCACCGGGGCTTCGCCCTTGCCGTCCCTGTCCACTTCGATGGTTATTTTGATCGCTTTTGCCTTCGAGTGATCCAGGGCCGCAACCAGGCACGCCGTCGCCGCACCGGCCATTTCCGCTTCCATTTCGCTGGCGGGGTCGAGTATCTGGTTCATGCTGGGTCCTTTCATAGCTGGCGCTACGCCGGCGCCTCAAGCGAAATATACGCACTAAACGCAATATTCGCAACTGACGGGCGCCGGAAAGAAGATGGCACTCTTGTCAGCAGGCGCCTTCATTCAGCGGCCGGATTCTGCGGCCACCCAGCGGATATTCCCTTGTCCCCGCGGCGCTGCCGCCTTGATCTGAAGCTCGCTGAGTTGCCCCATGGTGTACCCAAGATCGGCTGCGGTTGAATAGCAGTCTGGGGTACACCGTGGGGTACGCGCAAGAACGAGACTGTGTGAGATTCGGTGATGCCGCTTGAGCCGTCATTGGCAGGTTAAGTCCTTGATGTACAAGGGCTTTTGAGCGGCCTTGGGATCTACCGAGAAAGAAAAATGGTGGCCTGGGGCCGAGGCAGAATCGGGCAAGGACTTCCGCATGCACATGAACGCCCCGACATCACCCGCCATTCTCCAGCTCCACGACCTGGGCTTTTCCTATCCGGGCCAGCCCGCGCTCGCAACCGGCTGGTGCGCATCGTTGGGCGAGGGCGTCACGCTGCTGCATGGCGACACGGGCAGCGGAAAGTCGACCCTGCTGCGCGTGATCGCGGGCGCGCTGCCTTCGGCTTCCGGAACGCTGACGCTCGCGGGCGTGCGGCTCGACGCCGAGCCCGAGGCCTACAGGCGCAACGTGTTCTTCTGCGACCCGGCCGCCGAAGCCTTCGACCAGCTCACCGCGCGTGCGTGCACGGCCACCCTGAGCGAAGGCGACGCGGGCTTCGATGCGGCGCTGTGGCAGGCGCTGGTCGAGGGTTTCTCATTGGCGCCGCACATCGAGAAGCCGATGTACATGCTCTCCACCGGATCGAAGCGCAAGGTGGGGCTGGCGGCCGCGCTGGCCTCAGGCCGCCCATTGGTGCTGCTCGACGAACCCGAAGGCGCGCTCGACGCGCGCTCGATCGGCTGCCTGTGGCAGGCCGTCGCATCGCGGGCCGGGCGCGCGGACCATGCGATCGTCATTGCGAGCAGCGCGCGGCTCGATCACGTTCCGAAGGTTCCGCTCGCCGGCTGCATCGAGCTGCTGCTGCGCTGAGCGGTCCAGCGCAAGAGGTTCATTTCAGAGCGCGGACTCCCGAGTGCGATCGCGGTCCTTCCACTTGACCTCTCCTCGCTTCGGCTCTTGCTTGACTTCGCAAGCTCTGCCCCAGCGGTCCTCGCGCCAGTCCATGTGTCAGTCGTTGCGCCGCCAGCGGCAAGTGCTTACGCTCAGCGCCGATACGGATTGTGGGGGCGGCGGTCGTAGCGGTCGGGCACGCCGTCGCGGTCGCTGTCGCGGCGCGCGTGGCGGTAGCCGGCATGGCGGTCGTGGCGGTCGTGGCGGTGCTCGTAGCCGTGCCGCACGACATGGCGCGGCGGGGGTGGCGGAACAACGACCACATGCGGGCGATAGCCATGGTCTCCAAGGTGCGGCTGCGCTTGCGCAGGAGCACTCAGGGCGGCCAGAGAGAGCAGGGCGGCCGCAGCCAATGCGAGGGACAACTTCTTCATTGCAACTCCTTCGAGTCGTTGGATTCAGGAGTCCCCATGCTGAAGGCGCCATGTGAAGGGCCGGTAAGGCTGCGGCGAATTTCCGATGAACTTTTTGCAGGGCATTCCGGCATGCGCGGGCGCTGCCTCCCTAGACGGGCGGCATCCCCTTCAGCGCCCTCGCGGAGCGCGCGAGCCCTTCAAGGATCGGGCCCGACACCGCAGCCGGAAACCGCGCAGGCAGGCGCGCAGCGATCCGGTCGATCACGCCTGGCGTTGCCGCGAGCACGCGCTGGATGATGTTCTCGGCATCCGGGCCGTAGTGGCACTTCTGCGCCATGGCGTTGAAGTGGCGCCGCTCGATGGTCTTGAAGTGGTAGTGCCTGTTCTTGCCGGACAGGGCCATCGCGAGCTTGGCTTCGTGCCTGGAGAACTGGTTCGGGCCGTTGCCTTCCAGGGGCCAGATGGACATCACGTCGTAGAGGGGCGTCAGCCTGTAGCGGCCCATCGGGAGCCAGGCGATGCTGAAGTTCTTGGCATGCCCGTCGGGCGCGCCCAGCATCCAGAAGAGCAGCTGTGCGGTGAGGAGCGTTGCCAGGTCTTCCTCTGCGTTAACCGAATTGCGCAGCACGTCGGCGAGGTCGGTCATTCCCGGTCCGCCGTCCGCTTCGTATTTGAGGTGCGACGGCTTGCCGAGGGCCTGGCAGAAGTCTTCCTGCGGCAGGCGCAGCCACCAGTTTCCGGACGAATGCAGCCGGCGGTCGAAGCGCTCGACGGCCAGCACCTTCTGCGAACCGAACCGGAGCATCGCGGTGCGGGGAACGGGAACGCCGTACGCCTGGAGGATGTTCAGGCAGAGCCACTCGTTCTCCACCGAGGTGCTGAAGTCGGCCTTGCGATGGCCGACGAGGCCCAGTGGCAACTTCAGGATATGCGTGGTCGGGGTCGAACCCTGCGGGCGCACCCACTGGCCCTCGTGCCACAGAAGAGCGGTTTTCTCCTGGGCGCCCGCCAGGGAGATGCGCAGCTCGTCGCCAGGCACCGCCTGCGCGGCGAAGCTGCCCGGATCGACCGTCTGCTGCAGCAGCCGCTCGACGCCGGCTTCGCTCATCGGCTCGCCCTCGATGCGTTGCACATCGGCCGGGCTGGCGTTCTCTCCCAGCAGCTGGATGGCGCCCACGCAATCCCTGCCGATCGCCTGCAGCAGGTCGAAGGCCTGCGTCGTCTGCGTGCCGAAGCGGCTCGCGATGCGCTGGCGGATGGACAGGCTGTCCGGCAGCAGGTTGTCGAAGTAGTTGCTGACGACCGCGCCCTTGTGGGTGAAGCCGCGCACCAGCGGCAATGAAAGCGAGAGCGGGCGCCCTGCGGGCGAATCGGCCCAGGCATCGTCATAGCGCAGTTCGTCCGCCCCGTGCGCGGGGATGCGCCAGCTGCCGACCCGTTCACCGTTGGCCCAGATGGACAGTGCCTGCAGGCCCCGTGTGCGAGCCATGCTCACCACTCCTGGGAAGGTGCCTGGCTGCCGGTGGGCGCGAGCCTCTTGGAGCCCACCACCATCTCGAGGCCCAGCACGCCGAAGATGGCCAGCAGCTGCTCCAGGTTCAGCGAGCCCGGGTTGAGCTCCATGTGGGACATCCGGCTCTGGCTGATGCCAAGCCGTTCGGCCAGCCTGACCTGCGAAATGCCCGCTTCCTTGCGCGCGGCCTTGAGCAGCGCGCCGAGCTGGGAGGGAACCGAAAGGACTTGCTGCATGTGAATACCAATGAGATTGGTATCCTGAGATTACCTATATCATGGGTATTTGTCAAAAACCCATCACATGGGTAATTTTACGAATACCCATGAGATGGGTAAGCGGCCAACAAGCGCAGCCGTCCTCGAAATACTATCGATCCAGGAACTCGATCGCCTTGGGCACGAAGTCGGCATGGAACTGGAACACGCCACCGTGGCCGGCATCGGGGTAGATGATCAGCGTGCTGTTCGGAAGCCGCCACGCCAGCTCGTGCGAGTTCGCGGTCGGGACCATCCGGTCGTCGTCCCCGTTGACGATGAGCGCGGGCTGCCTGACCACCGAAAGATCGGCGGGCTGCTTGCGGCCCCAGGCCTTCACCGCCCGCAATTGCGCCAGGTACGCGGAGATCGTGATCTCCTTGTCGCGGTTTTCGGAGCGTTCCTTCAACCGTGCGAGAAAGGCCTTGCCGGCTTCGATGCCGCCCGGCGTGCGCGTGAAGAAAAGGAACTGCTTCGGATCCTGGCCGGTGAGAAGACCCCGCAGCAGGTCGCAGTGCGCGACCCTGGCCATCGTGCTGATGCCCTCGCCGCCCGCGGGGCCGGTGGCCGCAAGGATCATCTTGCGTACGAGTTGCGGCACCTTCAGCACGATTTCCTGGGCGATCATTCCGCCCATCGACAGGCCGAAGAGGTCGACCTGCGCGAAGCCCATCGCCTCGATGAAGGCGATGGCGTCGCTCGCCATCTGCTCCACCGAATCGGACGGCGAACCGCTGGATGCGCCGACGCCGCGGTTGTCGAAGGCGACCACGTGGTGCTTTGCCGCAATGCCGTCCATGATGCGCGGGTCCCAGTTGTCCAGGACGGCCGCCAGGTGCACGAGAAACACCACGGGTGTTCCGCCATGGTGCGCGCCGAGCTCCCGGTACGCAAAATCCACGCCGCCGGCGGAGATGGATTTCGTTGGAACGTCCGCCCAGCGGTGCACTCAGCCCACCTGCGGAAGGTAGCTGGGCCTGGGCGCGGTCATCCCTTGCTTGACCTGCTGCGTGAGCTCATCGGCCAGCACCTCGTCGAGGCCCGATTCGAGCCCGTCGAGCGCACGCTTCACGATGTCTTCAGGGCTCGTCTTCGGCACATCGAACCCGCGCGTGAGATCGGTGTCGACATAGGCCATGTGCAGTCCAAGCACCTGCGTCTTCTGCGCCGACAGTTCGCTGCGCAGGGCATTGGTGAGCGACCACGCGGCCGACTTGCTCGCCGCATAGGCTGCCAGCTCGCCGCCGTTCACCCATGAGGCAACCGACAGGACGTTGAGCAGCGCGCCGCCGCCGTTGGCTTTGAGAATCGGCGCGAAGGCCTTGCTCATGCGCAGCACGGCAAAGAAGTTGGTTTCGAAAATGCGCCGCGCCGTGTCTTCACTGTCGTCCGCGAGAAAGCCGCCGACCTGGGCAATGCCGGCGTTGTTGACCACCAGCGTCACATCGGATGCCGCAGCCGCGGCAGCCGCCACGTCTTGCGGATTGTTGACGTCCAGGCGCAGCGCCTGGACGCCGGCCTGGGTCACGGTTTCAGGGTTGCGGGCGCCCACATAAACCTTGCGGGCGCCGCGGGCCAGCAGCTCACGTGCGAATGCCAGGCCGATGCCGCGATTGGCGCCCGTGACGAGGGCGACGGAATTTTCGATCTTCATGAGGAATCTCCAGGAAAAGAAGGGAACGGGAAATGAACGGGGCTCACTTGAGCTTGACGACGACCTTGCCCTTGGCGCGGCCTGCTTCGACATAGGCCAGGGCTTCATTGGTGGATTCGAACGGGAACACGCGGTCCATCACGGGCCGGATGGCACCGGCTTCGATCAGGCGCGTGATCTCACGCAGCTGGGTACCGTTCGCCCTCATGAAGAGGAACGAGTAATCGACGCCGCGGTTTCTGGCCCGGCGCCTGATGCCCGAACTCAGCAGCCGCATGGCCAGCTTCACGAAGCCGGGTGCGCCGCTCTGCTTGGCGAATGCCGGGTCGGGCGGTCCGGAGATGGAGATGAGCTTGCCGCCGCGCTTGAGTACGCGCAGGGATTTCTCGAGCGTCTTGCCGTCCTGGCTGTTCAGGACCACGTCGTAGTCGCGCAGCACGTCCTCGAAGTCCTGCGTGCGGTAGTCGATGGCGACATCCGCGCCCAGGCGCTTCACGAGCTCGACATTGGTCGGGCCCGTGGTCGTCGCCACGCTGGCGCCCAGGTGCTTGGCCAGCTGGATGGCCAAAGTGCCCACGCCGCCGGAGCCCGCCTGGATGAAGACCTTCTGCCCCTTCTTGAGCCCGGCCTTCTCGACCAGTGCCTGCCACACCGTCAGGGCCACCAGCGGAATGGAAGCGGCTTCTTCCATCGTGAGGCCCTGCGGCTTCAGGGCGAGCGACGCCTCCTTGACCGCAACGAACTCGGCGAAGGTGCCGATCCGGAAATCGTCCGCCCGCGCATAGACCTCGTCGCCCGGCTTGAACTGCCGCACGCGCGGGCCGACCTTGGCCACGACGCCGGCCACGTCGTGCCCCAGCACCAGGGGCAGGCGGTACGGCAGGATGAGCTTGAACTCGCCGTTCCTGATCTTGGCGTCCAGCAGGTTCAGGCCTGCGGCATGCACCTCGACCAGGACCTCGTCGTCGCGCAGCTCCGGCGTCGGCATGTCGGCGGGCCGCAGTGCGGCTTTCTTGCCGTATCGATCGAGAACAAATGCTTTCATGGTTTTCCTTGTTCCTGGCGTATCCAGGTCTGTGAACGGCCCAGCATTGGCACACCGATGTAGCCGCGCACGCTGAGCTTCTTGCCGTTGTCGGTCAGGCGCACACTGCTGCGGTAGACCTTGCCGTTGTCGGGATCGAGGATCTGGCCGCCGGCGTATTCGCCGCCTTCCTTGGCGAGGCCGCTGAGGATCACCAGCCCGACGACCGGTGCGTTCCTGTTGGCGCCTTCGCACTTCTCGCAGGTCGGGTTCGGGTCTTCGTTCGGGGCCGGGAACACCTTTTCGATCTTTCCCTGGAGGACGCCGTTCGATTCGGTGAGGCGGATCAGCGCGCGCGGCTTGCCGCTGACGTCGTCGACGTTCTTCCACAGGCCGACGGGCGATGTCTCGTCCGCCCGGGCCGGCAACGCCGTGAGCGCTGCGGCCGCGGCGAGCCCCTGGAATGCGAGCGCGAAAAGGAGCGGAAGCGCGCGCGCCTTGCCGGTGGGGTTCCGCTTATGTCGCATGATAGTCATCATATTTTTGGTCGAACAGAAAGGGATTCGTGGGATTCGTGCCGCGGTGGATTCAGGCCGGCGTCAAATGCTTGAGCGTCGCCTCGCGCAGGCCGGCCGACAGCGCCGGCTCGTCGACCGCACGTGCCAGCAGCAAGGTGCCGACCATGGTGGCAACGGTCACCAGTGCGCGTTCATGCGCCGCGGGCTGCCCCCAGTCGGGCGACTGGCGGGCGACGAGATCGATCATTTCCTTGACGTACCGCGTGGTCACGCGCCGCACCTCGGCGGCCTGGCGCGGCGTTTCCGAGCCCAGCGCGGCCAGCGGGCATCCCGTCTCCGCGTGCGCCACATGCTCCGGCGAAAGATAGGCGCGCAGCATGGAGGCCAGGGCCTGCCCGGAGGGCTCGTCGGAAGCGACTTGTGCGGCCGCCGCGGCCGATTCGGTGCAGGCCCGGCCCGCCGCCTCGGCCAGCATGGCTTCGCGCGAGGGGAAATGGGCGTAGAAGGCGCCATGGGTCAGGCCGGCTTCCTTCATGATGTCGGCCACGCCGGTGCCGTCGTAGCCGCTGCGGCGGATCGCACGGGCAGCCACGGACAGGATGCGCTCGTGCGAGGCCTCCTTGGCCGCTGCTCTGACGCTGTGCTTTGTGTTTCGCATGATGCTTATCATACATCTTATGCGGCCATGGCGCCAGCAGGGCTGTTGCGGCAGAACGTTCCTGGGCGCCGCCGCGCAGGCGCCCAGGCCGTCTCGTCAGAGCTTGATGCCCGCGCCCTTGACCGTCGGACCCAGCACGTTCACCTGCTCCTTCACGAAACCGTTGAACATGGCGACGGTTTCGGGCTTGGCGACGATGCCCAGGTCGGTGAGCTTCTTCTGGATCTCGGGCATCACCAGCACCTCGTTGCAGGCCGCGTTGAGCCGCGCCACCACATCCTCCGGCAGCCTGGCCGGGCCGGACAGGCCGAAGAAGTTCTCGAGCACCAGCTTCGGCTGCTTGAGCTCGGCAATGCTCGGCACGTCCGGCATCAGCGGCGAGCGCTGGGCGCCGGTCACGGCCAGGGGCACCAGCTGTCCGCTCTTGAAGAAGGGAACGTAGGCGGTGATGACGTCGATGCCCACCGGAATGGTGTTGGCGATCAGGTCGGTGGTCATCGGCGCGCCACCGCGGTAGGGCACGTGCACCATGTTGATCCCGGTGATCTTCTTGAGCAGCTCGCCGTGGATGTGGCCGATCGAACCGGGGCCGCCCGAGCCGAAGTCCATGCGGCCGTCCTTGCGTCCGGCCGCCTCGAAGTCCGCATAGCTCTTGAACCCCGACGGCTTGCTGGCCATGATGACCAGCGGCGCCGCGCCCAGGTAGGCGATGTGGCTGAAGCCCGCCACGGGATCGTAGGGCTGCTTGTCGAGCGTGAAGGGGCCGAGCGCAATCGGCGTGGTGTTCGAGAGCATCAGCGTGTAGCCGTCGGGCGCGGCCGCGGTCACCTGCGCGCCGCCGATGGTGCCGCCCGCGCCGGGCTTGTTGTCCACGACCACGGGCTGCCCCAGCTTCTTCGACAGCTGTTCCGCAAGCAGGCGCGCGAGCACGTCGCTGGAGCCGCCCGGCGGAAAGGTCACGATGATCTTGATCGGCTTGTCGGGCCATTGCGCGAAGGCGGGGAGGGCGAGCGAGGCGGCGCCTGCCGCGAGCATGTGCAGCGCAGTGCGGCGGGTGGAGCGAAAGCGGGTGGTCATGGCGTTGTTCTTTGCGGGCGATGGGGAACCCACCGGATAGCAGGAACCGGGCCCGGCGCGGAAAGCCGCAATCCCGCCAAACTTGTTACTCCCGCGGCGGGGTGGGCGGTGCCAAACTTTTCTTCTCGCCCAACCAGGAGATTCAAGCCATGACGAGTTCCACCGAGAACGGAAAGAAGGGCACCGCGCCCGCCATGCACACCCCACCGGTCGTTTCGCCCGAGGCGTGGGAAGCGGCCCGCGAGCAGCTGCTCGTGAAGGAAAAGGCCCAGACCCGCGCCCGCGACGCGCTGGCCGCCGAGCGCCGGCGCATGCCGTGGATGGCCGTGGAAAAAACCTATGCCTTCGAAGGACCCGCGGGCAAGGTCAGCCTGCCCGAGCTGTTCGACGGCCGGCGCCAGCTGATCGTCTACCGCGCCTTCTTCGAGCCCGGCGTGTTCGGCTGGCCCGACCACGCCTGCCGCGGCTGCTCCATGGTGGCCGACCAGGTCGCCCACGTCGCCCACCTGAACGCGCGCGACACCACCCTCGTCTTCGTCTCGCGTGCGCCGCAGGCGGACATCGCGCGGCTGAAGGCGCGCATGGGCTGGGAGATCCCGTGGTTCACGCTCACCGACAGCTTCGACGCCGACTTCGGCGTGCACGAATGGCACGGCACCAACGTGTTCTACCGCGATGCAGGCGACCGCGTGTTCCGCACCTACTTCCTCAACAACCGCGGCGACGAGCAGATGGGCAACACCTGGAACTACCTCGACGTCACGCCGCTGGGCCGGCAGGAGGTGTGGGAAGACTCGCCCGAGGGCTACCCGCAGACGCCCACCTACAAGTGGTGGAACTGGCACGACAACTATGCCGAAGAGGCCGCACCCGACAAGAAGTGGGTCGAGATCTCCACCGCCGGCGAGGCGGCGTTCCGCGAGCAGAGCTTGAAGGCGAAGCGATGAGGCGGGGCAAGTAGCTTCGCGCGTGGCGCGCACTCAAGCCGAAAGCCGCAGCATCGGCAGGTGCCATCCGCCGTAGATCCCGCCGAGCCGGAGCGCCACGACCAGCAGCAGTCCCGCGTGAAAGGCCCAGCGGCGCGGCATTCCGGCGGCCTGCAGCAGCAGGTAGGCCGCAATGCCCGCGATGGCGGCAGAGCCGTAGATGCCGCTGCTCAGCAGCAGCGGAATGCGGGCCGTGAGCACATCGCGCAACAGGCCGCCGGCGGCGCCGGTCATGGTGCCCACCAGGATCACGACGAGCGCCGGCAGGCGCCGCTCCTCGGCCACCTGCGCGCCGGTCATCGCAAAGAGCGCGAGGCCCAGCGCATCGGCCAAGGCCAGCGCGTGCTCGGGCAGCGGGAAGAAATGAACCCACGCGATGGCGGCCGCGGTCGCCGCCAGGATCGTGTACACATAGCGCACTTCGCGGATCCAGAACACCGGATGGCGGTCCAGCAGCAGGTCGCTGCTGATGCTCAATAAAGTGCGTCGGGAAAATAAAGTGCGTCGCCATGTCGACGATTCCGTCGCGGGCTGGGGAGTTCGCTGGGCCTAGTAGCGAATGGCTGTTTTCATCTGTCGATGCGACCACACATAACAGCCACCTTGCAAGCCACGCTCGGTGCTATCAAGGCAGTCAGTCCTCAGTCCACGGTTGTCACGACATTGAGCGAACCTGCGACCCGGGACCGCGCCGCAGCCATCGACCAAGTCATCAACAATCTGTTCGCAAGCGAGATCAACGAGACGCACCACAGCGATCGCAATCTCGTGTGGTGGAGAGCCGATGGCGGAATTCGCGTCGCATTCAGGGTGCCAAAAAGCACTTCCGACTGGAATGGCCAGTACGACGCGATCGGCTCTTGGGCCATCGGATTCGCACCCCACGTCCGTCGCTATTTTCCGAGTGGCACGTATGCCAGACAGATACTCCGGCCTACAGGTGCAAGTCTGACTATGCCACTGCTGAGCAAGCTGCCTATGCAACAAAAAACGCCGCGAACATTCTCAGATATCCCCTGATCAAAACCTCATCGGGTGTCATAACGATCAGAAAGTGGATTCTTCAAGAAGACTGGTACACGTCCGCGCAGAGTTCCTTCATCAGTGATGCCCGGTCCGACAAGCTCACAGCCAATGCGCTGTGCCTGACCACTGCGGAGAAGGTGACGGAGCTTGGTCTCAATGACATCGACGCCGCTCTGGTGACCTGGGCCATGATGAAGGGGTTGCCTCCCGCGAGGGCAATGGACCCGACGGCGTGGACAGCCCCCAGACTGCGCCGCAATCACACAAAGAGTAGGTTAGTGCGCCGGGCTGAGCTGGGCCGCGTGATTTTTGATTGCTCTGCAGCAGGGACTGCCCCGATCGTTTTCCCAGGGGACGTGTTCGAGGGAAAGGTCAGCTCTCCTAAAAGCGCTTCTATACTGAAACGCAGGAGGGAACATGCTGTCATTTATCCGTCGCCTTTTCGAGAAGCATGCGACGAACCGTTAGCATCCTTCATCGCGGCGCGCGGATCGTAGGATGGAATCCAGCAAGAACTTGCCGCTCGCCGACAAGGCCCACACGTCGCATAGTGGACAGATTCAGGCTTCTTCCGAAGCGACGGAAAATCGTTGCGAGTACTCTTTCGGGCTTATGCCTAGCCGACGGGCGAATGCCTTTCGGAGCACGTCGACACTCCGATAACCACACCGCCGCGCAATCTCCTCCAAAGAGCGTCCACCCAGTTCCAGCGCCCTGCAGACGGCTTCAAGGCGCGCTTCTTCGACGTATTTCGCCGGCGTAGTGCCGAACTCTCGCTCGAAAACTCGAATCAGCGTTCGCACACTGGTGGCCGATTTGTCCGCAAGGACCTCGACTGTGAGGTCTGTGTGCAGATGTTCGGTGATCCAGGCACGCAGTTCCTCAAGCTTCGAACTGAGTCCATGCTGCGCTTGCAAGGACACACTGAACTGTGCCTGTCCACCAGGACGCTGAAGAAAGAGGACCAGATTCTTGGCAATTTCCAAAGCGATGTCACTGCCCAGGTCCTCGCCCACCAGGGCGAGCGCGAGGTCGATGCCTGCCGATATGCCGGCGGAGGTGTACACGTTGCCGTCCTTTATCCAGATTGGGTTCGCATCAACTCGAACCGCAGGATAAAGTTCAGCCAGACGTCGCGCCATTCCCCAGTGCGTCGTCGCCCGACGGCCATCCAGCAGGCCCGCGTCGGCGAGAGCAAAAGCTCCCACGCATATCGAGCACACCCGCTTTACTGTGCGCGAGCGCGTTCGAATCCACTCGATGGCCGTGCGGTCCAGGCTTTGCTCAGGGCTGAACCCTGCGGTCACGACCAACGTGTCGATGGGCTTGCTTGAACGTCGCTCTTGCTCGAGCGTGCGGTGTGCTGTCAGCGCGATTCCTGTTTCACTCTGCAGATTGAGGTCGCTCCCTGAGCACACCAGATCGAGGATGTACGGCGGAGGGTGGGATCCGCTCAGGCGATTCGCCAGCGTGAAGACCTCTGCCGGACCGATGACATCAAGGGCAACCACAGGCACCAGGCCGAGGATGACGATGCGTCTTCGCGCCGCCACCTGGAGTGGCTTGCCGGGCAGCTTTCGTTTGGTCATTTGGGCTCCGTCGGGTAGTTCCATTTCGGCATAAATCGTCCATGAACTGTCACTTTTGTCTTGCCATGACTTCTACAGTGATCGCCTGTCAACGAAACTTTCAGGAGCATGCGACATGGAAACTCCGCATCCCTTCGGAGGAATCAGCGCTGCGAGTTCTGCAATGACCCGCATGTCATTCCCGCTTACAAGGCGGGTCCATGCACCCGCCATGAAGAACCGTGCGCACCTGACTTTGCGGTGGTGACCAACTCAGGCTCCGCATCGAGGCCTGCCGTACGCAAACTCACGACGCGGTGCCTTGCCTCCGCAAGCGCGCTTTGTCCGCCTGTCTGGCAGGACCGTCATGCTCAGCCGGTCTGCAACCAGTCAGGCTTACCGCCGCCGTGCACCCAGATGTCGAAGCTCTCCAGAGGAGAATTGAAATGACCCCGCTAAACAGAAGCCCGATATCACGCCGCGACCTCCTGTTCGCAGCTGCCGCCGGCGGTCTGACGCTCTCCCTGCCGAAATCAGGTCGCGCAGCAGAGGCCCCATACAACCTTGCGCCTCCGATGGCCTCAGCGGTCCCGTACCGCGAGCATCGCATACCGCATGACGGCCACATGACTTACGTTCGTGAATATCCGGGGCAGGGTCCTGCCTACGTCATGATGCACGGATTCCCGGACAATCTCCACATCTACGACTACGTCGTACCGTACCTGACGAAGGCCGGCCGGCACGTGGTCGTTTTCGACTTTCTTGGCTTCGGACAGTCGGAAAAGGTTGCATCTGCGGACTTTCGCTACACGTTCGATCAGCAGGTAGGCGACTTGGCTGCCGTGGCCGACGCGCTGAAACTCAAGAAGTTCATCCCCGTCGGTCATGACGCCGGCGGTCCGATTGCCATCAACTACGCGATCGACCATCCTGATCGGATCCAGTGGCTTTGTCTGATGAACTGCTATTACGCGGAATCGCCGACGTTGAGGCTTCCGGAGATCATCGAAGTATTTGGAAACCCATCGTTGAAAGATCTCGCAGACACGCTTCTGAAGACGCCTGAGATGATGAACTGGCTACTGAGCTTTCAGGACAGCCATTTCCAGGCCAAGATGCCTCCTGCGCTCCAGGAACGCTTCAACGGTATCCTGCGGCCGATAGTTCGCGAGAACTTCGCGGCCGGGGCAGGACCAGCTTTTCGTCAGATGACCTCTCAGGTCAGGGACAACGTGGCCTACAACACGACCCGACTTTCTGACGTCCGCAAGTTCGCCCCGAAGGTATCGCTCATCTGGGGAACTGAGGATCCCTACCTGACTCCGGAAGCCGCCAATGCAATCGCAGCGAACTTTCCACATGCCACGGTGAAGTCGGTGGAGGCGGGTCACTGGCTGATGATCGACAAACCCGAGGAGGTCGGGGGACTTATTCTGCAAGGAGCATAGGTGCTACCCAGCTTGGCGTTCAACCTCCGATGGTTTCGAGCAGTCGCACGACACTCCCGCCGCAGCTCATGTGCTGAAGGCATTCGAACAACCTTACGTTGGACGCTGAATGTCGACCATTCGCCCGATACCGACCTCCATATTGCTAAGTCCCGGTTGAATCTTTCAACCTGAGATCCGACGCCTGCCGCTAGGCGGACGACCACAGGAACCAGGCTGAGGATGACGATGCGTCTGCGCGGGCGCCTGGAGTGGCTTACCGGGCAGTTTCGCTGGGTGATGGCGGTCCCGGCGACAGGTCAATCTTTGGCGCGAATCGTCCACAAACAGTCATTTATGTCTATTCGTCGGCTCCTACAGTGAAGGCCTGTCAACAAGACCTTCAGGAACACCCGACATGGAAACTCCCGTCCTCATCGGAGGAGTAAGCGCTCCGAGTTCTGCACTGACCCGCAAGGCATCCTCACTCGTAGAGCAGGTTCACTCGCCTGCGATGAAGAACCATCTGCATCGAACCTGGTGGTTCTCCGAGTTCCTCGGCCGCAAGCGCGGCATGAAATACGACCGTGAGGCGGTCTACCTTGCCTCTCTCCTTCATGACCTGGGGCTGACGAACGAATATGCAGCAGACAACAGGTTCGAGGTTGATGGCGCAGACGCCGCCAGTCGGATCCTGATTGCGGACGGCTACGCTGAAGCGAAAGCGCGGCTTGTCTGGGACGCCATTGCCTTGCACTCGAGTGCCGGCATCGCGGACCGTGGGGCGCCCGAGGTGGCTCTGGTTCATATGGGCGCTCATGTGGACGTGATGGGGCTGCGCATTGACGAGATTGCGCCATCGCTCATCGACGACACGCTTGCGCTGTACCCGCGCGTCGGATTCAAGGTTGCGTTTCAGCAAGCCTTGGCAGAGGTAGCCAGAAAGAAGCCGCACACCACAGTGGGCACCGGCTTGGCAGATATCGGTCGTCGTCATGTACATGGCTTCGAGATTCCCGATGTCTGCGATTTGCTGGACCACGCTCCCTTTGAGAGCTGACGCATTCCCGGAAGAAAGTGGCCTTGTGCCTCCACTGAACGGGCACAGTCTTGTCGACTACGAGCATATGCCCGTAACGGCTGAAGGAAATGAAATCATGATTCAAGCAGACATCCTCGTGAGTGGCGCAACCGGCCGTACAGGCGGCGCCGCGATAGACACATTGTTGAAGATGGACAGGCGCGTGAGGGCCTATGTGCGCGCTGATGGTGACGCTGCGCAGGCCTTGCGCGACAAGGGCGTCGAGATTGCCGTGGGCGACTTCACTGACCTCGATGCCATCCGCTCTGCGATGGAGGGAATTCGCTCCGCCTATTTCCTGCATCCCCTCAGCCCGGGAATCGTGCACGCAAGCGCATTCTTTGCGCAGGCTGCGAAGGAGGCGGGTGTCGAAGCCATCGTCAACATGTCGCAGATTTCGGCCCGGCGGGACTCGAAGAGCCATGCCGCGCAGGACCACTGGGTTGCAGAACGTGTTTTCGACTGGTCAGGCGTGGCGACGACCCACCTGCGTCCCACCTTCTTTGCCGACTGGCTCGTCTATCCCCATTTCGCGCATGAGATCTGGGCGAGGAAGCGCATTCAGTTTCCGTTTGGAGGTGGGCGTCACGCGCCCATCAGCACCGACGACCAGGGCCGCGTCATTGCACACATCCTGGCCAACCCTTCATCACACGGGGGCAAGACTTATACCCTTCATGGTCCGGTCGAGATGAATCATGACCAGATTGCCGCAGCCATGAGCGAAGTACTTGGCGCGAAGATCGAATATGCCCCACTCTCCATCGAAGAGTTCCGGCATGAGATGCAGCACACCTACAAGTTCAACCCATTCCTCGTTCAACACCTGGTCGAGGTGGCGCAGGACTATCAGAACGGAGTGTTCGCGGGAACAAACGATGCCGTCGAGGAGGTGACGGGAAAGCCGGCCCTATCCGTTGCCGACTTCATCGCGAAGAACCGGGACGCGTTTGTCTGAAGGGTTGAGTCAGTTCGGAATCCAGGAGCTTGGTATGTCCGTAGTCGATGCGCCCGCACGAATCGAGGATTGCAGCTGCTTTGCCATCAAGAAGGCGGCCCGGCAGGCGGCGAGGCTGTATGACGCGCATCTGCAGTCGACTGGGCTACGGATATCGCAGTTTCTGATTCTGGCCTTGCTCGAAGAGGTTAAGAGTGCGCCCATCAACACCCTTGCTGAACGCCTCGACACCGAACGGACGGCCATGGGAAAGATGGCCTCCGTTCTGGAGCGAGATGGCCTGGTTCAGATTGGACCTGCGCCAACTGATGGCCGCACGCGCTTGGTAGAGCTCACACAGGCAGGGCAACGACTCCTTCGCCAGGCCTTTCCCCTTTGGCTGCAAGCGCAGCGCCGGATGGAAGTATTGAATGGAACGCAGAGAGTAGTCGCGCTCAAGATGGAGTTGGCTGGCCTGGATATGCGCCACACATCCGTTTGCGTGAGTTGAACTGTTGAATTGGCTGGAAATCGAGCCGCAGCCGCTGGCTCACTGAAAGGAACCATCATGTCAAGAACATGGCTTATCACTGGCACCAGCAGCGGCTTCGGCCGCCAGCTCACCGAGATTCTCCTGCAACGAGGTGACCGAGTCGCGGCCACCGTTCGCAAAGAAGGCGCTCTGGACGATCTGAAGAAGGCGCACGGCGACCGACTCTGGGTGGAGATCCTCGACGTCGTGCACGCCGACGACGTTCGACGTGTCGTCGGGAAAGCGTTCTCCGACCTCAAGCGTATCGACGTTGTTGTCAGCAATGCAGGATATGCATTGCTCGGCGCGGCAGAAGAAGTTGATGACGCACAGATCGAGCGGCAGGTCGACACCAACTTGCTTGGCTCAATCCATATCGCCCGGGCCGTGATTCCGCACTTGCGCAGTCAAGGCGGCGGGCGAATCGTTCAGATTTCGTCCATGGTTGGCCAAGGCTCGTATCCGACGATGGGCGTCTACGCGGCGACCAAGTGGGGTATCGAGGGCTTCTATGAAGGAACGATTCCAGAAATCGCTGGCTTCGGAATCGAGGTAACGCTCGTCGAGCCTGGTGCCTCCCGCACAAACTTTGGGACCTCGAGCGCCGCATTCGGTAAGGCGATGGACGTCTACGATAAGACGGCCGTCGGGGACTTCAGGCGCATGGTTGCTTCCGCAGGACTTTCCATGTTCCGCGGTGACCCGCGCAAAGTTGCTCAAGCGATTATCGATTCGACCTCACAAAGCCCTGCGCCGAGGCGACTTACATTGGGAAGTGATGCTTACGCCTTTGTCCACGAAGCTCTGACCTCGAGGCTCTCTGCCCTGGAGGCCCAGAAGGCGTTGGCGCATTCGACCGAGTTCGACGAGTGAGGGGCGGTCGCTGGGCGCTGTCGACCTTTTTCTGCGGCAGTCATATTTGTCTTCACGACATCACAAGGCGGCTTTGGAGAAAGTTCTACAGCCGCTTCGGGCTGATCTTCGAGGCCCCTTATGTGAGCTGACCGTCGATTGAGTCTACGGATCTCATTCTTGGCAGGAATGACACGCTCCAGATTATTTATGCCAGAATCGCTTCTTCGTCACGTGAAACCAGAATGAAGAAGCGAACGAAGTCCGAAAGCGCGCCCACGGGTTCTGCGCGAAAGCGGGTGGTCATCCTGGGCTTGGTGCCCGTAGATGCGCTGGACGTCATAGGTCCGGCCGAAGTTTTCGGCTTGGCCAGCAGAATGCATAAGGGAGAAACCGCGCCGTATTCGCTTGAACTGATAAGTTCAGGTTCCGATGTCCATCTGGAAAGCGAAACAGGCATTGGACTCAGGGGACACAGGACGTTGGACGAAGAGCGGCGGGCAAGTCTGCCCATCGATACCCTCATCGTCGCCTCCGGCATGTCTTCGCCGGAGCAACTGGACCCGCGTGCTATCGATTGGATCAAGACTCGCGCCAAGAACGTGCGGCGTGTGTGCTCAATATGTGTTGGTGCATTTGCTTTGGCAGAGGCCGGACTTCTGGATGGCCGGCGAGCGACGACCCATTGGTCCGCAGCACAGCGCCTGGCGGACCGTTACCCGAAGGTGCAGGTGGAACCGAATCCGATCTGGGTGAAAGACGGCAATGTATATACGTCTGCTGGAATCTCATCGGGAATTGACCTCGCTTTGTCCTTGGTGGGAGAGGACCTGGGAAACGAGTTCGCCTTGGAACTCGCAAAGTATTTGGTGCTATTCCTCCGGCGCCCGGGAGGGCAGGCGCAGTTCAGCGTAGCGCTCCGGGCCCAGCAAGGGCTGGGCCCCACTCTTGACGGCCTACGTCATTGGATAAACGAGCACCTGAATACCGAGATGACGGTCGAAATGCTTGCTGACGTCGCAGCGACGAGCGTGAGAACACTGGTGCGGCTGTTCCAGAGAGAATTGAAGACGACTCCCGCCAAGTACGTCGAGGACGTTCGGCTCGAAGCGGTCTGCCGAGCTCTGGAACTCGGGGGACGGTCATTGGAGACGATTGCGCGCCGGTGTGGTTATCAGAGTGTGGACGTTTTGCGGAGGGCGTTTGTGCGACGCCTCGGCGTGACCCCAAAGGAGTACGCTCAACGGTTCGCGATAGAAAGCAAACTTGCCTGACCGACGGGTGCAGCGGAACTGGTTTCGCGTCAGCTAGATCATGCGCCGGTGAATTCCATTCACTGCGTGGCACGAAAGCCACCCGAAGCGGCGCTCGTACCGCTGGTCGTTTTCAAGATCGATGTGAGATTGCTGTAGAGCAAGCTAGCTTGCCGGCTTCACTATGACGCTGAATCTCCGGCGGTAGTCGCTAGGAGTGAGGCCGGTCACGCGAAGGAAGATCTTCCTGAACGCGCCTGGGTCGCCGTAGCCCACCTCCCACGCGATCGACTCTACTGGCGATTTGCTGAACTGAAGCAGTTCTCGTGCTTTTCCGACACGAAGTCGTTGGCAATAGTCGATAGGCGTAAGGCCGGTAGCCTTTCTGAAGCGCCTAAGAAGCGTTCTCTCCTCCAACCCTGCACATGAAGCCAGGGATGCCAGATCAGCGTCCTTCGCTCCTGTCGATTGCAACCAATGCTGGACCTTCAGCACCGCCGCGTCTCCATGCGTCAAGACTGGCGAAAATGCGCTGTAGAAGCGCTGTTCCCGCCCTGGTAGGTCGACCAACAAGTAGCGCGCCGTCTCAGCCATGATGACTGGCCCCAATAAGCGATCCACCAAGCGCAGCCCAAGGTCCACCCAAGCCATCATTCCGCCCGCAGTGATGATGTCTCCATCGTCGATGATGATCCTGTCGATGTCGAGATGCACATCGGGAAATCTCGCCCGGAACTTCTCAGCGTGAACCCAATGGGTCGTCGCCGCACGTCCGACCAGAAGTCCAGTCTCGGCCAGGACGAAGGCTCCGCCACAAACCGATGCGAGCATTGTGCCCAAGTGGTGGCGGTCAACGAGCCAATCCACCAGAGGCTCAGCATCCTCTGCGCTGGGGGGGACCCAGGTGCTCGGTGGCAGAACGAGCACCTCTGGCGCGGAGTTCTCATCTCGCCCTCCACGGTCCTCATCGCGAATAGGCATCTTGCCTAGTGCTGGCGTTTTCCAATGGCTCACGCGCAAGAAGGTAGGCGACTCAACACAATGCTGCACCGCGAGGCGATTTGCCGCCTCGAATAGATCAGTCAAGCCATGCACAGCGGCGAGCTGGGCGCCCGGGTACCTGACGACCCCGATCTCCGCCGGCTTATGAAATGTCATGTCGGAAGTGCCCCTTGAAATGTCGATATCGCCACTGTGCATCTTGACGTCTCGGCTCGAAACTGTCCACGCTTCTTCAACAAACAATCTGGATAGCAATGACCGATCAAGCAGCAGCGGACGCCAGCGTTACTCCGGCGTGGCGGATCGCCGGCGAGTGGTTCGACGTGTGCTCCTGTAACTCCCCGTGCCCCTGCACCTATGCACAGCCTCCGACTGGCAACCACTGTGAAGTCATGTGGGCGTACAGAATCAACGAAGGTCACTACGGCGACGTCGCGATGGCCGGACTAAAGGTTGTCCTGCTTTCTGCGTTCGACGGGAATCTCTGGGATGGCGGCATGCTGGACACTGGAATCTTTTTCGACGCAGCAGCCAACGAGGAACAGCGAAAGGCACTCGTCGCCATCTTCACCGGGCAGGCTGGCGGATGGATGACTCAGTTCGTGCCGACGCATGTCCGCGACGTTCGAGGCGTTGAGTTCGCAGATATCTCGATCGAGGTCGACCATGCGCTCGAACATTGGAGCGTGAAGGTGGAAGATAAGGTTGAGGCAAGCGGCAAGCCCATGAGCGGCCCAACCTCCGATCCAACCAAGCTGCTTCAGAGCTACAACCCTCCCGGCAGCGAAGTTGGCCCAACAAGTGATCCAGTGACCTGGGGCAAGAGCGTCGTGGGCCGCTGGGACGCCTTCGGCTTCGACCAGGTCATCCCGGCCGGCCAGGCCAGCAAGCACATCCCCTTTGATTGGCACGGACCAGACGCGCGATGAATTCGAGCCCGACCGCATCAAGCGGACAACGCCGACGCGGACTGAGGGTCAACAGTTGGACGATGGTCGTCGTAGCCATCGGCGTCGCATCATGGCTAGCTGTTCTGGTCTTGATGTCCGGGATGGACGAGGGGCCCGGGACACAACTTCACGAGCTTCCGATCTTCCTGTTGGGATGGACAGTAATGTTGACTGCCATGATGCTTCCATCGGAACTGAATTACGTCGGAGCGTTCGGCGCCGTGCTTAAGGCGCGGGGAAGAAGCTCGTCGATGCGTTCCCAAGCCTTAGTCAGTTTCATCTCGGGCTATGGAATTGCCTGGATCGCCTACGGCTTGGGCGCGTATGTCCTAGATTTCGCCGTTCGAGCCATCAGCCCCGACTTCATCGCATGGAATCGAGCCGGACCACAGTTGGCTGGTGCAATTTTGATTGGCGCGGGTTTCTATCAGCTCTCAACGCTCAAGCACTCCTGCCTGAGAGGATGCCGGTCGCCGCTTGCATTCTTCGCTCGCCACTGGCAAGGGGGAAACCTAGGCGCTGTGGCAATGGGCGCCCGACATGGACTGGTCTGCGTGGGCTGCTGTTGGGCCTTGATGGCAGTCATGTTTGCTGTCGGTGCCATGAGCCTCACTTGGATGGCTCTTCTGACGACTTTCATGTTCGCGGAAAAAGTCTTGCCGAAGGGTCGGGCTCTCACAGTGCCGATTGCAATCTTCCTTTGGGCAATGGGCCTTTGGATCGCAGTGTCGCCGGACACCGCACCTCTACTCAAAGACCCCATGATGTTTGGCAGTGTCTGCAAAGGATTGTTCTGAAATTGAACACTGAGTTTGAGAAGCCTCTGGTGCACTTCCGTTCGGCTACAAACGAGAATGCTAGATGCCTTCAAGGAGTGTGCACCCCGCCCTGCCCATGCAATCCGTCAATGCACTCCCAACCTGCGCTGGCCCCGACGGCTGATGCCGATGCCATGCTCGCGCGGGCGCGCATCACCTTCGACATCGAGGCTGCGGCCGTGCTCGGCGTCAAGCAGCGCATCGGCCCCAGCTTCGTAGAGGCCGTTCGGAAGACTCTCGAAGTGCGCGGGCGCGTGGTCGTCATGGGCATGGGCAAGAGCGGTCACGTGGCCCGCAAGATTGCCGCTACTCTCGCGTCGATGGGTACTCCAGCCATGTTCGTGCATCCGGCCGAAGCGAGCCACGGCGACCTCGGCATGATCAAGGCAGTCGATCTCGTGCTCGCCATTTCCAACAGCGGCGAAGTCGAAGAACTCAACGTCATCCTTCCGGTCGTCAAGCGGCTAGGCGTGCCGCTGATCGCCATGACCGGCCGTGCGGACTCCACCCTGGCGCGTCATGCAGACATTGTCCTGGACAGCGGCGTCGAGAAGGAGGCTTGTCCTCTTAATCTCACGCCCACTGCCAGCACCGCGGCGCAGATGGCCCTCGGTGATGCGCTCGCTGTCGCGTTGCTCGACGCGCGCGGCTTCGGAACCGAAGACTTTGCCCGCTCGCATCCCGGCGGCGCGCTGGGACGCAAGCTCCTGACGCATGTGAGCGACGTCATGCGCTCCGGCGATGCGGTACCGCGCGTCGGGCCCAACGCCAGCCTGAGTGAACTGATGCGCGAGATGAGCGCAAAGGGATTGGGCGCCACCGCCGTGGTCGATTCGGAAGGCCGCGCCATTGGCATCTTCACGGACGGCGACCTGCGCCGACAGGTCGACACAGGCGCGGACCTGCGGACCCTAAAGGCCGGCGACGTGATGCACGTCGGCCCGCACACACTGCGCGCCGAGGCACTCGCGGCCGAGGCCGCCGAGTTGATGGAGCGGCACCGCATCGCGAGCGTACTGGTGGTCGATACCTCCGGCATCCTGATTGGCGCGCTCAGCGTCAACGACCTGTTGCGCGCGAAGGTTATCTGATACCTACGAAGTCAAGTAGAGACATTGCTTGGCGCCTGGGAGGGCTGATAGCGCTGGACGTGCAGATGGCGACTGCCAACCCGACGTCCAGTTCGCTCAACGCGTTCCACTACTCCGCGTCACTTGCGCGCCAGTGGAATCTGAAGATTAGTCGGACGGTTCTGCTCACTATCAAAACCGCGGCCGTCCACGTTTCGGGCGCCCCAGAACAACAGCCCGTGCGCCACGTAGACCAGGTCGCACTCCATGAAATCCTTGCCTGCCGTGAGGCCGAATGGCGCAAAATCCTTGCCGAAGACGCTTTGCGCTTGGCCAACTTCCCATTTGGCATAACCCTGGGCAGAAACCTGGTTAAGCACGTCGGCAAAGCCCCGCACCAGTGGCATAACTTCGTAGGCCTCGTCGGCGACGAAATCCACCTTTTGCGCGCCGGGGGCGATAGGGTGATCACCGCGCCAGCGGATGTGGCCCCTGATCAGGATCTTTGTCATTGGCACCTTGCCGTAGGGGTCCGCCGAGTTGATGACGATCAGCTCGAATCGGTCTTCCGCCAAAGCCTTGAACTCGCGCTTCAAATAAAAGGGCTTGAGTGTGCCGTCCGCGTTCTTGAGGGCGCTGGGACGAATCTCGGGAGCGAGGCTGATCCAGTCGCCGGCAATGGCCTGCTTGGTCTGTTCGAGAGTCATGGGGGATGCTCCTGGAGTAGAAGAAGGGGACGCGGAGGGCATGGCGCTGCAGGCGGCCAAGGCCAACGGCA
Organism: Variovorax paradoxus NBRC 15149; assembly: GCF_001591365.1. Taxonomy (GTDB): domain Bacteria; phylum Pseudomonadota; class Gammaproteobacteria; order Burkholderiales; family Burkholderiaceae_C; genus Variovorax; species Variovorax paradoxus. The sequence goes on along the minus strand of NZ_BCUT01000002.1, from coordinate 830,912 downwards.
GCAGCGTGAGAAGTAGGGCAAGGCGGCGGCGCAACATGGTTGCATTCCTATAGTTCGTTGCGATGGCACTGTTGACACATCGAGCGCGCGTCGCGTGCAACGCAATGCGCCAAAGACTGACGGGCACCACCTACGAGTTGCCGGGAGAGGTCCACCTCAGCAGACGCGCAGCGATCTTCGAGATGCAGCGCAAGCCCGACACCGTCCAGTTCGCGGGTAGCGAACTGAGTGTGGGCATCGTGCCTGTCATCGAGATCGCGAACAGGCCTGGCCGTACCTATTTCACAAGCGTGGTATCTGGAATCGTCGAGCCCATGATCGCGCCGAGACCGGCTCGCCAAATAGTTCACGAGAACGCAGGCGATAGACGAATCGCGCGAACCCAGGTCCACGTCATGAAACCAGCGAGCAGGACGACGGGAAGCATGGCCGCATTGAGCGCTTCCCATCCAAAGTAGTCTAGTGCGGGGCCGGCGGCCAGCGTAGCGAAAGCTGTGAACACATTTCGCAGCAACTCACCAGCACCTTGCACTCGCCCTCGCTCGCTAGGCCGATGGGATTGCGCCAGCAGCGTTGTCCCGCCGACGAACATAAAGTTCCAGCCCACGCCCAAGAAGAGCAGCGCGGCGAAGAACGCTGGCAGTGAGGTGGAGCTCATCGCCACCAATGACGCCAGCACGTTCAAAACCATGCCGAGCGTCAGCACTCGCGAAAGTCCAATCTTCTTTATCAAAGCGCCAGCGAAGAGCGAGGGAGCGAACATGCCGAAAAGGTGCCACTGCATGATGTTTGCTCCCTCGCTGATGCTGTGGTTGCAGCCAACCGCAGCGAGCGGGGCAGCCGTCATGATGAACATCATCGAAACGGACCCGACGACGCTGTTCGCCAATGCCGCAACGAAGACGGGAGTACGCGCGATCTCGCGCAATGGTCGTGGGGGCAGATGACCATCGGCCGCCGGCGCTGCATTTGGGCCGTCCGCGTCGCGATACATCAAGACCAAGAGCAGTACCGAGATCGCTCCCAACAGAGCGATCATCAGATAGGCCCCTGCAAACAGTGCTACCGGAAACAGGTCCCTACTCCATGCGGCCAATGCTGGGCCGACAATGGCAGCAATGACGCCACCCGCGAGCACGGTCGACACGGCCCTGCCCTTGTCCTCAGCCGACACCGCGTCAGCTGCCGCCAGTCGGTAATACTGTGCAAAGGCTTGGAAGGCTCCAACCAACGACGTGCCAGCACAGAACACCCAGAAGTTCTCGTGAAAGACGGCGAATACGGAAATGAGGCCTCCCAGGGTCCCGCACGCGGCACCAAGTGCAAAGCCGGCGCGTCGCCCAATACACTGCATCAGGAGGGACGCGAACCAAGTCACCACGGCACCAGCGACTGTGATGAGCGCAAAAGGCAGTGTGGCAAGAGCCTTATCGGGCGCGAGCTGGTGGCCAGTGATGGCCGTCAGCGTGAGGTCAATGGAAATAGCCGCAGTAAAGAGCCCTTGGCACGTGGCTAGCACGCGGGCATTCCTCCGGCCGTCGCGGGCGTCAGACATAGTCACCTCAGCAAACAGGAATTGATCGCAAGTTTTGCGCAGGTGTCACACCGACGTGTGACACATTTCAGGCTTTTACTGACACAACGGCTCCGGCACCGATTCCCTTCGAACGCCTGATCGACCCCACACGTCAAGGTCTTGAGCGCATGCAAATCAGCTGGATGTACAGCTACGAACGAGTCCTCCTCCGCATCACGTCATAGATTGAAGATACATCTGACCGCGAATGGCAATCGAGTCGACCGGTCGCACCGCACACCTAATGTTCGGCTTGTCTCATGACCTCTGTCTTTTCGAGACAAGAGAAATTGCTCGAATTGATAGAGACAGCTACGCAGAGCGCTTCAAGGCGAGTTGAAGGACTGTGCGAGCCTGGATTTTCGGCTGCGACGGCCATGGCGCTCCGCGGCGGTGCGATGCACGACCAACGTTGGTGCGGACAAAATCGTCTGCAGCTCCTACCTCTGCTAACTGGTCGCGCAGCCGCTCGGTAAGGTGTATGGCGAGGAGCATATGCTCGCGACCCACTTTGCCTAGCTCGCGTCGTTCGACGTACCACGAACTGGCTTTGGCCCTGGCGGGCCGCGCCAACTCTTGGCAGACAACTTGCTTGAAACCCGTAGACGAAGGCGCTGATCTCCAGGCCGTCGGCCGCGCTGCTCGGCCTCGCCGGCAACGCCATCATGAACACGCTGAACGTGCCAGATCATCAAACGATGAGGATACCTATGCTGACCAAGCTACGTACAAGCGATATGCAGCTTGAGCATTGCGTACTGATAAAAGCGCCAGTGGAGTTCCGATGCCCACAAGCACCGACGTTGGGGGCGCTCAAGCCTTGAAGTCCATGGATCAAGATCGATTTCCCTCTTTTGGTGGCCTGAAGTCCTTTTATGCGCTCGCACTTACGGGAAGTGCCGTGAAGGCTGCAGAGCGCTTGAACGTCTGCGCCTCTGCCATCAGCCACCAAGTTAAGACGCTTGAGCGGGAGCTAGGCGTACGACTCGTCGAGAACAAGGGCGGCAAGCTCCGCTTGACAACACAGGGCGAGCAGTACTTCGATGCCATCAAGGGGCCCTTGCGTGACCTGCTGCAAGCGACCGATGCGATTCGGTCGAATCCAGGCCGCCGCCGGGTCTCGTTGACGCTCACGCCGTCATTCGCCGCAGGCTGGTTGCTACCGCAGCTTCAGCGCTTTCAGCTCAAGCACCCTGACATCGAGTTAGACCTCATCACGACGACGCGTGTACTCGACCTCAGTCGCGAGAACATCGACCTGGCCATTCGGCGCGGACGCGGCAACTGGCCGGACTACGAAGTCCAGCCGCTGATGCGCGAGGTCCTGATTCCCGTCGTGGCACCGCAGGTCTTCAAATCTTGCGGCCTTCGCACGGTTGAGCAGGCGCTAAAGGCGACGCGCGTCCTTGTCAACACGACGATGGCCCACGAGTGGGATACCTACTGCGAAGCGCGCTCCATCCCGCCTCCCCCCGCGAACAGCCGCTTCAACCTCGAAACCTACGAGTTGACTATTCAAGCGGCTCGCGATGGTCTCGGCGTCACGCTCGGCCGAAAACCTCTGGTGGACAAGCTATTGCAGTCGGGTGACCTTGTCACGCTGGAAGGCGACGCAGGTCACGACCTGAACACCTACTACGTGGTACGGCTGCCGAGCGAGATGGGCATGGCTGTGAGGTGTGTCCATGACTGGTTGCTGGCGCAGGCGACCTGATTTTTTTTCAGCTACCCCTGAATTCTTTCCTCAGCAGCTTTCCGACCGGCTGCTAGCGTGAACTACTTCAAGTAATTCACTATCCGTGAGGGAAGGAGGCCAATGGGCCAGTACGAGTTTGATCTGTTCGTGATTGGCGCTGGATCGGGGGGCGTTCGAGCCTCCCGCGTCGCAGCAGCCCACGGTGCAAGGGTGGCCATCGCCGAGGAGCATCGCATCGGTGGTACGTGTGTCATCCGAGGCTGCGTCCCCAAGAAGATGCTTGTCCACGGGTCGCAGTTTTCAGAGGAGTTGAGAGACGCCGCGAAGTACGGATGGACTCTCGGCTCGGCGCAGTTCGAGTGGGCTACGCTGCGAGACAACGTCATGCGGGAGGTTGGACGCCTTGAGCTTCTGTACACCGACACACTCCGGCGCAATAACGTCGAAGTGTTTGCAGAGCGTGCAACCGTTTCCGGCCCTCACGAGGTCCTGTTGGCTGGAGGCAGAAGGTGCAGCGCCAAAACAATCTTGATCGCAACTGGCGCGCGGCCCGCAGTGCCGACGTTCCCGGGTTCTGAGCTTGGGGTCACATCGAATGAAATTTTCAGTCTTGCGGCTCTCCCTGAGAGGGTCGTGGTCACTGGCGCAGGCTATATCGCCAATGAGTTCGCAGGAATCTTTCTAGGGCTGGGCTCGAAGGTCACCGTCATTCACCGATCCAGCCAGATCCTGCGCGGCTACGACCAACAGATCCGGGACCGATTGTTCGAGATCCTGAGCGGCAAGGGCATCGACTTTGCACTGTCCGCTAGGGTTACCGACATCGAACTGCGCGAAGACAACTCGCTGAGTGTGCATGTCGAAGGGCGAGCACCTGTGGATGCAGACCTAGTGCTGCACGCAATTGGCCGTCTGCCAAACACGACCGGCTTAGGGCTACAGGCGGTCGACGTGGAAGTGGATGATCTAGGCGCGGTAAGGGTCGACAGCGACAGCCAGACGACCGTGCCGTCCATCTTTGCGATTGGCGACGTCACCAACCGCATGCAGTTGACTCCAGTCGCCATCCGAGAAGGTCAAGCCTTCGCGGACCGTCAGTTTGGCGGTGCGTCCCACCGCGTGGACTACGAGAACGTCCCCTCGGCGGTTTTTACCAACCCTCCACTGGCCAGCGTTGGTCTGACCGAGGAGCAAGCGAGAGAAAGATTCGGCACGGTGAAGACGTTCACCTCTGACTTCCGACCGACGCGAAACGTATTGGCCGGCAGGTCTGAGCGGGCGCTCTACAAGCTGGTGGTGAACGCGGAAAGCGACATCGTCCTCGGCATACACATGGTGGGACCAGATGCTCCAGAAATCCTTCAGGCGGCCGCCATTGCAGTGAAGGCGGGGCTGACGAAGGCTCAGTTCGACAGCACCGTCGCACTCCATCCCTCCATGGCGGAAGAACTGGTGCTCATGCGGTGATGCACCTTTCACTCTGCTTTCCGCAGCGGCTCTGCGCCGGGCATGACTACATCTGGAGGATGAATTTTTTTCAGCCTGGAGCGCATTCATTTCCGTTGTGGGCATCGCTTCCCCAACGGTACGCTCACCACGAATTTAACCATCTCCACTGCGGCAATGGACTCCAACACTCCTGATCTCAAACACGGTCCCTTGACGGGAATCCGCGTCATCGACCTGACGACAGTCATTTCGGGACCACTGTCTACGATGATGCTGGCCGACCAGGGTGCCGATGTCATCAAGATCGAGACACCCGACGGCGGCGACTACTCGCGAGCCCTCGCGACCCGCCGCAACGGCTTCTCGGCAGCCTTTGTAAACAACAACCGGAACAAGCGTTCTGTCACGCTCGACCTGAAGTCGGCGGCTGGGATCGCCGTCCTGAGGGAGCTCATCAAGAAGGCCGACGTCCTGGTTCAAAACTTCCGCCCGGGAGTGGCCCAACGGCTGGGCATCGGGCCCAAAGAAATGCGGGCGCTCAACCCTCGACTCATCTACGCCTCCATCGCAGGTTTTGGCTTCGAAGGACCACTGGTGCATAAGCCCGTCTACGATCCCCTGATCCAAGCCGTGTCGTCGCTGACCACGGTTCAGGGTGGCTCTGACGACGATCGACCACGCCTGGTCAGAACGGTCCTTCCTGACAAGCTCACCGGCTACCAGACTGCCCAAGCGATTGCAGCGGCGCTTTATGCACGCGAGCGGCAGGGAGAGGGCCAGGAGATCACCGTATCAATGCTGGACACCGTGGTGGGGTTCCTATGGAGCTCCGACATGAATGGTCACACGTTCGTCGGAGACGAGCTCGAACGCGAGGAGTCTCAATCCTTCATCGACCTCATCTACAAGCTCCAGGACGGCTATGTCAGCGTGTCCATCATGCAAGACAAGCACTGGCGAGACTTCGCAGGCGCCGTCGATCGCCTCGATTTGCTTCTTGATCGACGTTTCTCGACCGCAGAGCTTCGTGAGATCAATCGTGATGCGCGCCTGCAGGCCATCCAAGACGCCATCAGCGACTTCACCGTCGAAGAGCTCATTGACCGGCTAGAGCGCGCAGACGTCCCTCACGCCCAGGTGCTGACGCGCACCCAGATGCGCAAGCACCCTCAGGTCGAAGCCAACGGCACGATCATCGAATACGACCATCCCCTCGCCGGCAAGCTGCGCCAGGCAAGACATGCCGCGGTCTTCTCCCGGACTCCGACTTCGGTCCGACGAGGTGCCCCAAGCCTTGGTGAGCATACGCGGGTTGTACTGCATGATTTCGGCGTCGACATCGCCTTGATTGATTCCGTTTCTCCCATCGACGAAAGCGAGTCCATCGCGTGATTGACTTCTATTTCTCACCGACTCCCAACGGTTGGAAGGTCGCCATCATGCTCGCCGAGTCGGGCATGGATCACAACACCGTGCTCCTGAGCCTTACTCAGGGCGACCAACTCAGTCCGCAGTTCCGGAAGATCAATCCGAACGCCAAGATTCCGGCAATCGTCGACCATTCCGGGAGAAATGGTCCAGTCTCCGTGTTCGAGAGCGGCGCCATCCTCCTGTACCTGGCCGAGAAGTGCGGACGGTTCGGGGCTCCGACGGGGGCTGAACAAAAGGAGTTGCTCGAGTGGCTGTTCTGGCAGGTAGGAAATCAAGGCCCGATGGCTGGACAGCTCAGCCACTTCGTCAACTATGCGCCCCCTGGCCAGGACTATGCGCTCAAGCGCTACAAGGGGGAGTACGAGCGGACCGTGGCAGTCCTTGAGGCTCGCCTGTCGGGTCGTGACTACGTGCTTTCTGACTACTCCATCGCCGACATGATTTCTTTCCCCTGGGTCTTCATCGCGAAGAACTTCGGTGTTGACCTTCAGGCCTTTCCTCGCGTCGCTTCTTGGCGAGCACGCATCAAGGAACGCCCCGCCGTACGCGCCGCCATTAGCCTGTACAAGGAGGCGCAGTTCAGCAAGACCGCCAACGCAGAGAACAACTCAATCCTGTTCAACCAGTCAGGGACTCACCTGATCTAGACGACGGGAAATAGCGGCGAACGAGAACTCGATCCCCGGCAAGTCGGCTTGGCGCCCGCCAATCCATGTTCAACCTTAATGCATGCAAGGAGTTTCATGATGAGCAAGATTAGAGGACGGTGTCTGTGTGGTCAGGTTAGCTATCACTCAGACGAAGAGCCGGCGGTGCAGATCATGTGCCACTGCCCCGATTGTCAAAAGCAGACGGGAACCGCGTTCTCGGTGAACGTGCTGGTGCCGACGAAGAGCATCATCTTCGAAGGAGAGGCTCGAAGGCAGTACGTCGTGCTGGGCGACACGGGCAAGCCCGTGGTGCGAAACTTCTGCGGAAACTGCGGCTCGCCGCTGTCCACAGAGATGGAGGGGTTCGGCAACCTGGCTGCCGTGAAGGCTGCGACGCTCGATGACGATAGCTGGGTGAAGCCAGAGATCCAGATTTTTTCTGACACGGCAAAGCACTACTGCACACCGAACGATGAGCTCAAGAAGTGGCCGCGAAATCCGGCCTTCTAGTCATAGACGTCGTCCTGCGTGACTCCGTTGAAGGTTGGCAGGACGCGAAGAGACACTTGCCTGCGTCCACACCCGGCCGGGGGTGCTCCCGCCCTCGACATCAATCACCTAAGCTGCTAGCCACTGACCGCTCGCATGCGGGCCACGCCCACGCCCCGATATGAAAATTGCTGTCATACAAGCCGCTCCAGTTTTCCTGGACTCTTCAGCCACGACCGACAAGGCTTTGGGGCTGATACGCGAGGCGGCCGCTTCCGGTGCCGAACTGCTCGCGTTCCCAGAGGTATTCCTGTCTGGATACCCGATCTGGGCCAGGCATCCCAGCGTTTCAACCAATGATGAGCTGATGCGTGTCGGCCAGGTCGCCTACCTCAAATCGGCAGTCACCACAGACGGTCCGGAGCTCGCGGCAATCGCAAGAGAAGCCTCAGACCGAGGTGTATTCGTCTACATCGGCGTCGTGGAACGGTCGGGGTCCGGCGGTTCGGTCTACGCGTCACTGGTCGCCATTCACCCAGACCATGGCATCGTCAACGTCCACCGGAAGCTCAAGCCCACGTTCCACGAAAGACTGGTATGGGCGGACGGTGACGGACACGGTTTGCAGGTGCAGTCTTGGCGCGACTTCAAAATTGGCGGCCTCAACTGCTACGAAAACTGGCTGCCTCTCGCCCGCCAAGCGCTGTACCAGCAGGGCGAGCAGCTCCATATTGCGACTTGGCCTGGTGACCTGAACGTCACTGAGAACATCACTCAATTCATCGCCATGGAAGGTCGAATCTACGCGGCGTCGGTGTCAGGCCTGCTTCGCGCATCAGACATTCCCACGAACTTCCCTTTACGCAAGCTAGTCGCTGAGGGGCGAGACTTGATCAATGACGGCGGCTCTATGATCGTGGCGCCTGGGGGAAAAATCATCGCGGGGCCACTGGTCGGCGAGGAGGTCATCCTCTACGCTGACCTTTCGTTGGACGACGTCCTGGGGGCGCACCTCAAGCTCGATCCGGCGGGCCACTACTCCAGGGGAAGCGTGCTGAGCCTTCAGCACAACCGTGATAGGCCCGACCGCAGCGCCTCCTGAGGATCGCTTTGAACCTGCTCAGTTAGTACAGCGGCTGACCGGCGTCACCTTGCGCGACCGCCTGTACGTCGAACGGCACAGCACATACGTCACTCGGAAATTGCCTGCGCCACCGCGTAAAGTGTTGCCGCTTCGGGTGCCGCCCCGGCCGCTCGGTGCAGCGGCCCGGTTTGGCGCGGCAACGTGAGGTCCCGCGATTCTCAGACTTGGCTTCGAGAGTTGCGACCCACTGCAAGCACGAGATAGTGGATAGCGAGAAGTGCGAGTGCGAGCTTCATCAAGCTCTCAGCGTCTCCCGCAGGGACAGCCGGAAACCAAAAACCGGTAACTCCCCCTGTAGGAAATCTAAGTCGGGGGACCTTGCGAAACCAAGCCGCTCGTACATCCCCCATGCGGTATGCATCGCTTTGGTGGTGTGCAGGACGACTTCGCTATGCGCTTGCTCACGAGCTGCAGCAATACAGGCATTCGCGAGCGCCTTGCCGATTCCCATGTTCTGGCACTTGGGATGAACACCAAGGAGGCGGATGCCCGAGGCCTGTTTGACGTCCACTGCGATAGCGGGGCCGTACTGACTCATATCTCCAAAGTAGACAACTCCTCCAGCGAGTTCCCCGGACGCCAAGAGTGCGACGAGCACCCTTGCACCTGGCTTTTTCGTGAACTCGCCAATGCCCTTCAGCATTTCATAGTAGGCGGGCTGTTCGAGAGGCGTTGGAAAGTTGACCAGTGTCGAATAGACATCGACGAGAAGTTCCCCAAGCGCCACAAACTCCTCAGGCTTAATGTCTCGAACAAAGACTTGCGTTTCCATGTGGATCCTCTTTGGTGTCGGACTTTCAATGGGAAAAATCGCTCGTTGCGGCGGCGTCATTCGATGAAGTCGTTGGCGCAGATGTCACTCACCGATGGTATATGTTCGCGCTGTCAGGTGCCACTCGAATCTCGTCTTTGCATCCCCATTCGAAAGTGACGTGCAGCTCGCGTCCTGGCCGGAATCGGCCTCCATTCCCGCATGCGGCGAGCCATGGCTAATCGATCTGTGGTCCAGTTCGGGCCAACCAGCCAAGAGCGTTGGTTGATTTGCGAAAAGGGCGCCCCAGCGGAATGTGAACTCTGCTTAACAGAGTAGCGCCCATCAGTTCATGTCGGGTTCGGGCTGGGGATATCCCGCACCACTTCGACCAGTTCACCACTATCGATGTTGTAGAAGAAGCCATAGAGATTCAAGTGCTTCGGAACGCCCGTGTTAGACCGCAAAAGAGCCACGTCGTACTTAAGCGACTTCTCGTAGTCAGCGATGCTGAGACTTTCTCGGTCGTATGCCGAGGAGATGTCAACACCTTCTTCCTTTTTAAACGCCTCAATGAGGCCTTCGGGCGTGAACGACGTCGCGCCACAGAATGAATGGTGTACTACAACGACGTTCTTGAAGTTGAATAGGTACTGCATCGTCGATACCGACTGCAGGGCTCCGATAGCGCGACCGCCAGCATTTGCTACGGCAAACAACGTTGTCGTCGCACCAACCTTGTTGCCAGACTCGTCAAGAATGACCTCCCCTGGATAAATCTCATCTCCAAAATGCTCGGCTACGGCTTTTGGAATCCCACTCACTCGCGGATCGATGCAATAGACCACCAGTGTCTTCATCGGGACAAACGTAGGGAACAACGAGCGCAATGATGCTTCGTCGAGTCCGGGGAGATTCAGAAATCTAAATTTCGCGAGATCGCACATGTTCTACTCCAGTCATGTTCGTTGATGACGCTGCGACCAACGCTCGGGGAGGATCGCGAACCACAACTGAATTCTGGCCGCCGTCCTTCTCTTGGCAGGCAGCTCGTCGGAGAGAATAGCTCCCGGGAGTGAGGCAGTAATGACAGAACGCGGTTGATTTCTGCCATGCGGGGAATCTGCTCGATCTCAGCGCGCGGCGCGTTCCTTGAGCATTCTTGACAGAGAGATGGTCGCCTCGGGTTGGCTGGTTTCTGGGCCAAGTAGCGAAATCGCTGTCCGTGTACGCGTTGTGTTCATGCACATGTCAATGTGGTGCTCGGACTCCGAATTTGTTCTTGACGGTACCTTCGAGCGAAGCGCGGTCTACAGCAAAGGCACCGGACTCGGCGAATCGGACCGCCGAATTGATATGGTGCTCCTCACCAAGGATTGGCCTATTGATCAACGGAGCGCCGGCAGAACGCGTGCAGCCCACGTTGCACCGCGGGTCGTGCCAAGACTCGCTGATACCACTCATGCAACTGCGGGACGTTCGGCCAATCCATTCGTTCCCGGAACGCCCAGATGATGGTAAACGCCGCGATGTCAGCGATCGAAAACTTGTCGCCCGCCATGTATTCAGACGCTGCGAGAAATCGCTCGGCTTGAGTGGCGCGATCGATGACATGGTCATAAAGGACATCGCCTCCAGGAATTTCTCGGCTCTTGAGAAAGAAGCCTGTCGCGCTGAAACCAATCACGTCCGTCAAAAAGTAGAAGAATCTCTCCAAGACCGCGAAATACGCAGTGCTCCCAGCTTCAGGCAGCAGGTCACCGTTGCTGCGCGCAGCCGCGTAGAACATGATGGCGTTGGATTGCGGAAGAATCAGACGCGCTTGGTCAGACATCTCGATAAGAACTGGCACCTGAGCCGCCGGATTTAAGGCAAGAAATTCTGGGGTTCTTTGCTCTCCTCCCCGTAGATCCACACGCCGGACTGAATAGGAGACACCGGCCTCCTCAAGGGCGATAGCCGCTCTGAGGGAGTTTCCCGTGTGCGCTCCCCAGAGTTCCACGTTGATGTTCATTCGTGCTCCTGATGCCTACGTGCTTAGCCGAGAACGCGCCTCGGAGAGAATCTGACTTGCAAGCTTCGGGTCGTCCACCATGCGAGCCATGGTCAGTGCGCCAATCATTGACGTAGCCACCCCGAGCGCGCGCGACCAAGCGTCGTTGTCGCCCCCGGCCAAGCCCTCCTTGGCTAGAGCGTCGACGACCCCCTTCAACCCTACGGTAGCGGCTTCGCGAACTTCTGGGCTTCCGCGGCTGAGTTCTGAGCCAAGCGCGGCAAACGGACACCCTTGAGACACATTGGAAAGATGTTCCGAGGAAAGGTAGTTCTTGATCGCCCTATTGAGGTTCAGGGGGCGACCTGCTTGCATAGCTGTTCGTTGTTCGACAACTGCTGGCACGTCGGCAATTGCGCGAGTGCACGCCTCGACTGCTACTTCGTCCTTCGACGAGAAGTGCTTATAGAAACCACCGTGTGTCAACCCGGCGGCAGCCATCAGGTCGGTCAGCCCCGTACCGTCGAAGCCGTTGCGACGGAACTCGTGAGATGCCGCTTCAATGATGCGAAGGCGAGTTTGGGCCGCGTCTTCTCGAGACTTTCTCATTTTCTACCCTTCCTTGTAGGCGAGGCACGAGGGGCTCAGGTCGTTGGATGTTAGTCAACATCCAAATGGATGTCAATCGACATCTAATAGATGTCTGGCATCAATGATGTGGGACCGGGTGGAGTGACGCCGTCAATGAGTCGTCTGCGAAGCAGCACACGCACTTGCTAGCCTGAGCCGCGAACTGCTACGCACAAGATGTTTTCAAGACAGGTGAAAAGGCTCGGAGCGGACAGCAATAGTTCCGCGGCGGCGCAAGGCCATCGACGAACTGAAGATGAAAGTACACGGTGCGGGATGCGCGCGGTTTGTCCGTCCGCGACTGCACAGAGGGCGGATCAGGTTGAGGTCGTTTGCTTGAATGAACCTGAAGCTCGCTGAGAGAAGCATTGCGCAGCAGGCACAATGCGCGCCATGCCAAATATCGCCTCGATCCTCAAAGCCGAGATCTCCCGCGTTGCCCGTAAGGAGGTGCGCGTCGAGATAGAAACTCTCAAGAAAGCGTCGGTCGCTCATCGGGCCTCAATAGCCGAACTGCGTCGTCAGGTCGGCGCGCTCGAAAGGGAGCTACGTCGTGTTACGAAGACTGCAACGCGCACCGCGCCGGCCGATGAAGCTGACACTGGCACCAAGCGCCGGTTCAGCGCCACGCGGTTGGCTGCACACCGTGCGAAGCTAGGGCTGTCCGCCGCGCACTATGGGCATCTTGTGGATGTTTCAGGGCAGACGATCTACCACTGGGAGCAGGGCAAGGCACGTCCGCGGGCAGCACAACTCGAAAGTCTTGCGGCAGTGCGAGACCTCAGTGCGCGTGAAGTTGCGGAGCGCCTCGGTGCGCGATAGCGCACAACAAGAGTGCGACGGCCGGATTCGAACTTGCGCGCCCATTGCGCCTCAGCAGATTCGCGTTTAGTGGCAGTAGGTCTGGGTCCATTCGCATTTATCGACGTCGCTTACATATTCGGCTGAACCGGCAGCATCGCAATATCCGCAAATCTTGACACCCTTAGGCCCGAAGGTCTGAGGCCCAAAAAAGCACGACCATCGACGACGCGACCGTGCGCCACAAGCACACGGGCAGCAGAGTAACGGACTATCTCTGCCCAGAACTCTTCGACCGCGAAGTCAAGGTTCTCACGTTCACGGCCTGTGACTTCGACAGAGCCGCTTTTGCCGACATGATTGCGGCACCGAAGCTTCATTGCTTTCGAAGATGAAACCGGCCCCTATGCCTCAACGGCAAGGTCTGTCGTTGCCGTGATCGCGGGCACGAAGTACTCCGCGCGCCTGGCTGTGCCGCAAGCTCGCGGAGCCGTTGGACCGGCCCACGGGGTGACCCGCCGTGCGCCACCGTCGTTCACTTGCGCCGCATTTCACCGAGGGCCGGGCTTCCGGCGGCTTCGGCAACGAGATCGACTCTTGGCAAAGTGAAATCTGCTCGCGCCCCGTTACCTAGACAGCAACGCATGCAGCTTCCATCCCACAGCGACGGCGGAAGCCAGGGCGGCGGCTGTCACCCAATATTGCCACTTGGGAAACCGCGTAGGGCGATTAGTTGCTAAGAACGGCGACGCACTTTCCGTTGAATCGCGAATTTCAGAAAAATGATTTCGAATCAACGACTTGCGGCGAGAGTTTTCCCGACGCACTTTATTCACACACAGCATCGCGCAGCGTGCCGCCGCCCACGGCCGTGACGGAGGCGATCACCACCACGCCCAGCCAGTCGAGGTCCGCACGGCCCGCCGCCAGCACGCCGCTGACGGCAAACACCGCGATGCCGGCGAGGTCGAGCAGGTACAGCAGCATGGCCGTTGCGTCAGCGCTGCTGCCGGGCCGCATGTTCGACGAGGCGCGCCATCGCCGCCGCGTTCTCGGTGCCTTCGGCGGCCAGCCCGTTCACGGTGCCAAGCCTGTCCTGCAGGTCCTCGTCCTGGCTCGCCTTGAGCTTGCCGACCAGCCGCTCGATCGGCATCTCGATGCCCACCACGGCGCGCAGCATCCCGTCGATGAAATCCGCCGGCGCGTCCGTCATTTGCCAGGGCCGCTGCTTCGAGGACTCATGGGCCGCCGTGAGGCGCGTCAGCAGGCCGCGCAGCCAGTGTTCGTCGTCGATGGCTCGCGCCACGCCGTGCGCATGGGCGACGGCGTAGTTCCAGGTCGGCACGACCTTTCCGTGCGCCTGCTTGCCCGGATACCAGCCGGGCGTGATGTAGGACTGCGGGCCCTGGAACATGACCACCGAATGTCCTGCGGCAGGCAGCAGCTTCCACACCGGGTTGGCGCGCGACACGTGGCCCATCAGTGTTCCGAACGGGCCGCGCGACCTGTCCAGCAGAAAGGGCACATGGTTGGCGACCAGGCCTTCGCTGCCGGGCACGACCCATGCGCCCAGCGGGTGGGCTTCGATCAGTGCCTGGGCTTCAGCGGGATCGGGCAGCGCGTGGTGTTTGGAGACGTACACGAAAACTCCGGAAGGGTGGTGCCGCGGCTATTTTGTCGTGCGGAGTTCGTATCGCGCGAACGAGACGGTGCCCTTCCGAATGACGCTGTGCAGCGCGAAGCCGAAGTGCTCATAGAGATTTCGCAGCCCAGGCCGATCCGCGACGCAGTCCAGGCGAAGGTAGGACCGGCCCAGAGCCCGTGCGTGGCCCCGGGCAAACGACAGCAGCTCGGTCGAAATCCCCTTCTTCGCCCAGGCTCGGCGAACGGCCAGCTTGTGAACGAAGGCCGAGGTGCCGGGTGCGATCTCGGGCCAGAAGATGGGATCCTCCAGCTCGAATTTCATCACGCCGGCCAACTGCCCGCCTTCCCGTGCGACATGGAAAAGCCCGGCGCTCGTGTCACGCAGAACGCGCTCGCGGCCGATCTCCGCACCGGACCACAGCGCCCGGCCGCCATCGGAGAGCCATTGCGCGGCTTCCTGCAGGACGGCGGCGATTTCCTCGGCATCCGAGGTGTGTGCTTGCTGGATGTTCATGATGGCAAATGCGTTTTCTGAACGGTGCCGCGATTCACGAACCATTTCGTACGAAATCCACGAACGCCCTCAGCGGCGCCGGCAGCAACCGGCGGCCCGGATAGTAGAGGAACGGGCCCGGGAAGCGCAGCCACCAGGGCTCCAGGATCGGCTCGAGCGCGCCGCTTTCGAAATGCGGCCGAAGCCAGTCCTCGAACAGGTAGACCACGCCGGCACCGGCGATGGCCGCATCGACCGTGAGATCGGCCGCCGCGCCGATCCGCACGATCAGCTGTCCCGTCACGTCGATGCGCAGGCTTTCGCCGTCGCGTTCGAACTCCCATGGAGGCATCGACCCGCTGGCAAAGCGCCCGCGCAGGCAGGCATGGCCGAGCAGCTCGCGCGGATGCTGCGGACGGCCGTGCCGATCGAGATACGCCGGGGCCGCCGCGACCGCGAAGCGCTGCAGCCGCGGGCCGATCGGCACCGCGACCATGTCCTGCTCGAGCCGCTCGTCGTAGCGGATGCCGGCATCGCAGCCGGCGGCCAGCACATCGACAAAACCGTCCTCGGCAATCACTTCGAGCGAGATGTCGGGATAGGCCGCAAGAAAGCCCGGCACGATCGACGGCAGCACGAGCCGCGCGGCGCTGATCGGCACGTTGAGCTTGAGCGTGCCGGTGGGCCGGTCGCGAAAGCCGTTCACCACGTCCAGCGCCGCACCGACTTCAGCCAGCGCGGGCCTCAGCCGCTCGAGCAGGCGTTCTCCGGCTTCGGTGGGCCGCACGCTGCGCGTCGTGCGGTGGAGCAGCCGCACGCCGAGCTCGGTCTCCAGCCGGCGCACCGCTTCGCTCAGGGCCGAAGCGCTTGTGCCGCTCAGGCGTGCGCCGTCGCGAAAGCCCTTGGCTCCCGCCACCGCCACGAAGGCGTTCAGATCCCCGAGGTCGACGTTCATTGTCTGGAATTCCGCACAGGCTGTGCCGATTATGGTGGGTTATCAAGCAGCGAGGCGCTGCCTAGACTGGGCTTCACGACCTCGTTCCCCCACTTCAGCGCTTCAGGAAAGACACCATGTCCAGCACGCAGACCCCCGGCACCTTCACCCTCGGCGACCGCGCCGTCCATCGGCTCGGCTACGGCGCGATGCAGCTCGCCGGTGCCGGCGTGTTCGGCCCGCCCAGGGACCGCGAGGCGGCCGTGGCCGTGCTGCGCGAGGCGGTCGCGAATGGCGTCGACCACATCGACACCAGCGACTTCTACGGCCCGCACATCACCAACCAGGTCATCCGCGAGGCCCTCGCGCCGTATCCGAAGGACCTTGTCATCGTCACCAAGATCGGCGCGCGCCGCGACGGCACCGGCGGCTGGCTGCCGGCGTTCTCGCCCGCGGAGCTCGCGCAGGCGGTGCACGACAACCTGCGCCACCTGGGCCTGGAGGTGCTGGAGGTGGTGAACCTGCGCCTCATGTTCGACGTGCACGGCCCGGCCGAGGGCTCGATCGAGGCGCCGCTCGCGGCGCTGGCCGACTTGCAGCGCCAGGGCCTCGTGCGCCATGTCGGCCTGAGCAACGTGACGGCGGCCCAGGTGGCCGAAGGCCGCCGCATCTGCCGCATCGCCTGCGTGCAGAACCACTACAACCTCGTGCACCGCAACGACGATGCGCTGATCGATGCGCTGGCGCGCGACGGCATTCCCTATGTTCCGTTCTTTCCCCTTGGCGGCTTCAGCCCGCTGCAGTCTTCGGGGCTCTCCGACGTGGCGCAGCGCCTGGGCGCCACGCCGATGCAGGTGGCGCTGGCATGGCTGCTGCGCCGCTCGCCCAACATCCTGCTGATCCCCGGCACCTCGTCGGTCGCGCACCTGCGCGAGAATCTGGCAGCGGCAAAGCTGGAACTGCCGGCCGATGCGATGGACGCGCTGGACCGCGTGGCGGGCGCTTCCGCTGCCGGATAGAAAAGCCCGGAGCTCGTGTCACGCAGAACGCGCTCGCGGCCGATCTCGGCACCGGACCCCAGCGCTCTGCCACAAGGCTATGTATTTCCGTCGGCGTGCCGGTAGATCCTTTCGACCACCTTCACCCGAGCACCCAGCGCCTCGAAGCGATGGACAAGCTCGTCCTTCAGGGCAACGCTGACGCTGTCGTCCAGCAGCGGCAGCGGCAGCCGATGCCTGAGCTTCAGCAGGCTTGCGCCCGCGAGGTGCCTGTAGTCCGGATGCGCCTTGAGCGCCGTCAGCACCCGCAGGGGCTCGTCGCCCAGGTCCGTCAGGTGCACCGTGTGGAAGACCGTGGGCGCACCGCCCCTCGGCAGCGAAGGCGGCACATACACCTGGATGCGCGCCATCAGCATCTGGAGATTCGGGAACAGCGGCTGCGGCGACCAGCGGCCGCTCCCGTGCCAGTCCCACAGCACCGGCACCTCGGGCTGGCTGATGTCGCCGATCAGCGGATCGCCATCGGCGTTCTGCAGGACCACCCAGTGCGGCTGCCACAGGCCCGCATCCACGGCGTCGCTCCACACCAGATGTTCGGGCGTGCTCGCCTTCCGGTCCAGGATGAAGCGGTAGCCTTCCATGTCGGCCAGCAGGCCGGGCGCGTCGACGGCGCCCGAGCCGGTGAGCACGCCGCCTCCATCCTCGCGCCAGCTCGGCGCCTCCAGCACGAGGGACTGGCTCCCCATGCGGCGGCACCATGCGAACCAGTCCTGGATCGGCGGGGGCAGGGGCGGCAGGGTGAACCGGGCTGCCAGCGAGGCCTGCACGGTGGTGCGGCTCGGCCAGTTGTCGCGCGTGAGGGCCATCGAATTTCAGGATGCCTGCACGGGTTGCACCGGCGGCACCGGAATGTCGAAATGCAGCACGTCTTCGCGCACGCCCAGCTTCGTGTACAGCGCGACGGCCGGCGCATCGGGCGGATCGGCCTGCACGAAGATCACATAGGCCCCGCGCTCGGCGCCGATGCGCTGGAGCTCGCGGATCAACGCGGTCGCGACGCCCCGGCGCCTGTGCTCGGCGGCAACGGCGAGGTCGTAGATGTAGATCTCGCTGCGCTCCTGCTCGAACTTTTTCAGCTCGTAGGCCGCGAGGCCGCCGATGACTTGCGATCCCTCGCGCGCCGCCAATGCAATGAAATAGTCGGTGCCCAGCAACTGCCGCAGGTACGCAGGCCGGGGGCGGCGGGCACCGTAGGTGGCCGGTTCGTCGAAGGCTTTGCCGAAAACAGCGAGAAGCTCCGTCATCAGCGGACCGTCGTCGGCCGAGAGCTGCTGAACCGTGTAGCTGGCGGGGGTCGAGGACATGGCGGCATCCTAGCAACAGCAATCTCAGGCGGCGCTCATGGTCTTGCCGGCACCCTCCCCATGGTGCAGGGGCAGCCAGAGCGTGAAGCGCGTTCCGCCGCTGCCCGATTCCCAGCGCACCGTGCCGCCGATGGCCAGGGCTCGCCGCTGCTGGTTGCGCAGCCCGCGGCCGCTTCGGCGCAGGGCCTCTTCCACGGCAAAGCCCGCGCCGTTGTCCTCGATCACCACGCAGACGCCCTGGCCGTCCGTCGCCGTGCTGAAGCGGATGACGGTGGCCCGCGTGTGGCGCAGCACGTTGGCCACGCACTCCTGCATGATGCGCAGGATGTGCAGTGCGCTGCCCGGGTCCAGCCAGGACAGCGCGGGCACCGACTGCACTTGCCAGTGCAGCGCGAGGCCGGCGCTCTCGATGCGCGGCGCCAGGCGAAAGCGCAGGGTGGCCAGCAACAGCAGCAGGTCGGCGTCCACGCTCTCCATCGAATCGATGGCCAGCTTCAGGTCGTCCATGCAGCCCTTGAGCACGCCCGAGATCTCGGTGCCGCTCATGGCGCCTTGCTCCACCGATCGGATGGCGCTGATCAGCGACGAGCCGAGGCCGTCGTGCATGTCCTGCATCAGGCGCCGGCGCTCGGCGCCGAGCATCTGCTCGTTCTCGATCACGCGCAGCCGCTGGTAGCTTTGCTCCAGCTCGGCCTCGCGCGCCTGCAGGCGCTGGGCGAGGCCCTTGTTCAGCCGGGCCACCTCGGCGAAGGCGCCCGTGTAGCGCTGGAACATGATGTACGAGAAGATGAAGAACAGGCTGATGATGGCGTAAGGCGAGGTGTACACGCTCTCCGGGCTTACCAGGTTGTTCTGCAGCAGCCCGTCATAGGAAGTGAAGGCCAGCGCCAGCACGGCCCAGCCCGCCACCAGCCGCCCCTCGGGAAACTTGGCGCGCAGCGCCTTGCGCAGGTTCACCGCGAAGATCAGCACCGTGACGGGCAGCACCGCCAGGTTGAGCAGCGGCGTGAAGAGGTAGAGGCTGGGGATCGCCCTGGACACATGGGGCAGCGTCGCAACGCTGCAGGCCAGCGCCAGCCCCACCGACAAGCGCGTGAGCCAGCGCGAGGGCTGCTGGTGCAGGCGCTGCAGGAACAGGTGGATGAGGATGATCAGCCAGAGCAGCGAAGCCACGGTGATCCATTCGAACCACTCGTCCGAGACCAGCAGGTAGTCGCCGCTCACGAAGTAGTGCAGCATGCGCAGGAAGGCCATTGCCGAAATGGCGAAGAACAGCAGGTAGAGCGATTCGCGCCGCTTGCCCAGCCACACCGCGAATGCGAAGGCCCCCACCGCCAGGAAGGCCGCGCTGCCCATGAACGGCAGCTGCACCTGCAGCAGCTGGCGCAGCAGATAGCGCCAGCTCAGCGAATTCTCGCCGCCCACCCACACGGTGGAGAACCCGCTCCCGCTGCTGGGCAGGCGATCGACGCGGATCAGCACCGACACCGGTGAAGGCGTGTTCGCCGCCGCGTTCAGCGGCAGCAGCAGCGGATGGTTGTAGCCGTTGTGCACCGCGCTGCCCTGCGACTGGTAGAGCAGCACGCCATCGCCGTACACCGCGATGCGGCCCAGGGTCTTCCAGCGCGGAAGGTACAGGAGCAGCGGCTGCTGCGCCGGTGGCGCGAGCCCGGCCAGATCGATGCGGTACCAGTCGGTGACGGTGCGCACACCGCCGGCCGGCGTGGGCACCAGCTCGCGCGCGGCCGTGCGCGGCAGGTCGATCGCCTGCCATCCCTCGCGCGGCAGGCCGGCGTCCTCAATGCGCCGCGGCGGGGCCGAATAGCCCGTGCCGGGAACGGACAGCAGTTCGGCCCGTGTGATCTGGACCGCGCCGCCCTGCCGCGGCGTCGCATCCATGGCCGGCGCGCCGGCGGTGCTCGCACAGGGCAGCAGGGCCAAGGGCAGGGCGAGCCACAGCGTTGCGGTCCACCGGCCAAGGGCAACGCAGGATGGTTTCATCAGGACACAATTATGTGCCTGACAAAGTTTTCCGTTAAATGGAAAAACTAGGCAAATTCGCTGCTCGCTCGGGCGATGTCGAGGCTGGATGTCTGCCCGCGCATCGGCGCCTCTTCAGGGTTAATACCAGATTACCTTGAGAAGGGTCAGAAAGATAATTTCCATTCATTGGAACTAACAGCAGAACTTTCATGGCCGAGCGTCCTTCATTGACAGGTGTCTTCCCTGTTCTTCCCACCCCCTTCGATGCCCAGGGGCGGCCCGACGCGGCTTCGCTGCGCAGGCTGGTCGAATATCTGCTCCGGTGCGGCGTCGATGGCATGACCTACCCGGGCGTCGCGAGCGAGGTGGGCCAGCTCGCGCCCGACGAACGGCAATCGCTCCTCGATGTCGTGCTGGCCGAAGTGGCGGGCCGCGTTCCGGTGATCGCTGGCGTTTCGAGCGGCGAGACCGCGACGACCGTTCGCCTCGCGGCCGAGGCAAGCGCGCGCGGCGCGGCCGCGTTGATGGTGGCGGTGCCGCCGGACCGCAAAGGCGCGGCCGGGCAGATCGCCTATTTCAGCGAGGTCGCGCGGGCGGCCGAGGGGACTGCGCTGATGCTGCAGAACGTGCCGCCGCCGGTGGGCGCGGGGCTGGACCCCGAGGTGGTGCTCGAAGTCCTGGCGGCGGTTCCGTCGATCCGTTATGTCAAGGAGGAAACGCTGCCGAGCGGGCAGCGCCTTTCGGTGCTGCGCGAAAAGGCGCCGGCCAGCCTGCTGGGTGTCTTCGGCGGCGCGGGCGGGCGCTACATCACCGACGAACTGCGCCGCGGCGCGGCCGGCACCATGCCCGCGATCGAGCTGGCGGAGGTGCACACCGCGCTCTTCAAGGCGCATCGCGCGGGCGACGCCGACCGGGTCCGCGCGCTCTTCACGCGCATGCTGCCGGTGCTGAACGTGCAGGCGGTGTTTCGCTGGTCGCTGACGAAGTACGTGCTCAAGAAGCGCGGCCTCATCGCCGACACGCGCCAGCGCATGTCGGGCCCGCTGCTCGACGCGCAGGACATGGCGGACGTCGACGCCTTCCTGGCGGACATCGCGGACCTGCTGCTGCCGCAGGACCGGCTGCCATGACCGGCTTCGCGAAGATCGCGCAGGTCGAGAGCTTCATCGTCTCGCTGCCGCGCGACACGCCCTACCTCGGGCCGCTGGGCCCCGGCGAGAAGATCAACGAGCGCGGCTACCTCGTGCGCAGCGGCAATCGCGCGATCTATCCGTCGACCGACATGTCGGTGCTGATCAGGATCACCGCCGACGACGGCACCGTCGGCTGGGGCGAGACCTACGGCATCGTCGCGCCCGATGCGGTCACGAGCATCATCGACGACGTGATCGGGCCGGTGATCGTGGGCCGCGATCCGCGCGACGCGGTGGTGATCCAGGAAGACCTGTACGACCTGATGCGCGTGCGCGGCTTCTTCGGCGGCTTCTACGTCGACGCCATCGCGGGTGTCGACATCGCGGTGTGGGACCTCTTCGGAAAGCTGGTGGGCCAGCCCGTGGTCAAGCTGCTCGGCGGCCAGCGGCTCGAGACCGTGCCGGCCTACGTGTCCGGCCTTCCGGGCGCGAGCCTCGCGGACCGGCTCGAGCTTGCGCGCGGCTTCGTCGCCAAGGGCTTCGATGCCTTCAAGTACCACGCGGCCGTGTCCTTCGACGGCATCGTGGCCGAGATGCGGTCGCTGCGCGAGGGCCTGGGCGACGGCGTCAGGCTGATGGTCGACCTGCACTGGAAGTTCACCGCGCAGGAAGCGGTGCAGCTCATCGACCAGCTCGCGCCCTACAGGCCCTACTTCGTCGAGGCCCCCTGCCAGCCCGAGGACATCGAGGGCCAGGCCCATGTGGGCGCGAGCGTGCGCGTGCCGCTCGCGCTGGGGGAGGAATGGCGCACGGTCTTCGAGTACCGCCCCCGGCTGGAGCGGCGCGCGATGTCGATCGTGCAGCCCGAGATGGGACACACCGGCATCAGCCAGTTCATGCAGATCGGCCGCATGGCCCATGCGTTCCACATGAAGGTGATCCCGCACGCCAGCATCGGCCTGGGCATCTACCAGGCCGCGAGCCTGCACGTCACGGCGGCGCTGCCCAATGCGCCGATGCACGAATACCAGCACTCGGTCTTCGACCGCAACCTGAAGTACGTGCGCACCGCAATGCGCTGCGACGCCGGGGTCTTCCATCTGCCCGAGGGCCCGGGCCTGGGCATCGAGCCCGCCCCGGAAGTCTGGCAGTTCCTCAGAAAGAAAGGTGCTTCGCAATGAAGGCGTCATTGATCGCCATCGACTGGGGCACTTCGAACCTGCGCGCGAGCCTGCTCGATGCGCATGGCGGCCTGCTCGAAGCCCGCAGCGCACCCGGCGGCGTGATGGCCGTGCCCGACCGGCGTTTCGCCGAGGCACTGCTGGCGCTGTGCGGCGACTGGATCGACACGCATGCGGTGCCGCTGATTGCGAGCGGCATGATCGGCAGCCGCCAGGGCTGGCGAGAGGCGCCCTATGTCGCCTGTCCGGCCGGGCTGCCGGCCGCCGCGTCGCAGCTGGTGCGGGTGCAGGTCAGGCCCGGTGCGGTGCTGCACATCGTGCCCGGCATCCGTTGCATCGGCATCGACGGTGTGCACGACGTGATGCGCGGCGAGGAAACCCAGCTCTGGGGCGCAGGCCTTGCGGCCGGCGACTGCTGCGTGCTGCCCGGCACGCACAGCAAATGGGCTTGGATGGGCGAGGAGGGCAAGGTCGAGCGCTTCGAGACCTTCATGACCGGCGAGTTCTACGGCCTGCTGACGAAGCACGGCATTCTCGGCCGGCTCATGGCGTTCGGCACGGCGCGGCCCGAGACCTTCGATGCCGGCGTCAGGCTGGGCCTGGCACAGCATGGCAACGCGTTGCACGTGGTGTTTGCGGCGCGCACCGCCGGGCTCATGGGCGACATCGATCCGCAGGGCCTGCCCGACTATCTCTCGGGCATCCTGATCGGCCTGGAGATCGCGAGCGCGACCGCGCGGCATCCGCAGCGCAGCGTCACCTTGCTGGGTGACGACGACCTGTGCGGCCGCTACGAAACCGCGCTCGGCATCGCCGGGGTGGACACGCGCCGCGCGAGCGACGGGGCGACCACGCGAGGGCAATGGCGCGTCGCCCTCCAGGCCGGTCTCGCAAAGGAAATGGCATGAACGGGATCATTGCCATCCTGCGCGGGATCGCGCCCGGCGAGGTGCTCCAGGTGGGGCATGCGCTGGAAGCCTGTGGCGTCCGCTGCATCGAAGTGCCGCTGAATTCGCCGCAGGCGGTCGCCAGCATCGAGGCTCTCGCACGCGAGTTCGGTGACCATGTGCAGATCGGAGCGGGCACCGTCATGACCGCCGCGCAGGTCGACCGGGTCGTCGACGCCGGCGCGCAGCTGGTGCTGTCGCCCCACTTCGACGCCGGTGTCGTGCGCTGCACCAAGGCACGGGGGGTGTATTCGATGCCCGGCGTGGCCACCCCCACCGAAGGCTTCGCGGCCCTGCGGGCGGGAGCCGACGCCCTCAAGCTCTTTCCCTCCGAGCTGCTGGGTACCGCGGCACTGAAGGCATGGGCCGCCGTGTTCCCTGCGGGGACGCCGATGTTCAGTGTCGGCGGCGTCAACGCCGACAACATCGGCTCTTTCAAGGCGGCCGGTGCATCAGGGGTCGGCATCGGGTCCGGTCTCTACACGCCGGGCATTTCGATCGACGAACTGACCCGCCGCGCCAGGGCGCTGATCGCGCGCTGGTCGGCAGCCTGAAGAAATCCAAGGAGACAAAGATGGTGTTCCGCAAAGACAAGAGAATCGTCCTGCGCCTCGCGCTTGCCTGCGCGCTGCTTCCCGCCTTCGGCGGCGCGCAGGCCCAGTCTGCGCCGGCTGCGTATCCGTCCAAGCCGATCAAGTTCATCGTGCCGGTGCCGGCCGGCGGTGCCGCGGACGCCATGGCGCGCATGATCGCCACGCACCTGCAGACCCGATGGGGCCAGCCCATGGTGGTCGACAACAAGCCCGGCGCCGGTTCGAGCGTGGGCATGGCGGTGGTCGCCAAGGCCGCGCCGGACGGCTACACCATCGGCATGGGCAATGTCGCGGCCAACGCCATCAATCCCGCCGTGCGGCCCGAGGCCTTTCCCTACGATCCGGTGAAGGACTTCGCCGCGGTCACGATGGTGGGCATCACGCCGCTGATCCTGGTGGTGAATCCGCAGAAGGTGCCGGCGCGCACGCTGCCCGAGTTCCTTGCGTACCTCAAGGCGCATCCGGGGCAACTGAGCTACGGCTCTTCCGGTGCGGGTTCGGCGCTGCACGTGGGCATGGAACTCTTCATGCAGAAAACCGGCACCTCGATGGTCCATGTCGGCTACAAGGGTTCCGCGCCCATGCTGACCGACCTGCTCGGCGGACAGATCGATGCCGCGATGGATGCGGCCGCCACCTCCTGGCCGCAAGTGCAATCGGGCAAGCTGCGCGCGCTTGGCGTCTCGACGGCGCAGCGGGTGTTCTTCGCGCCCGAGCTGCCGCCGATCGCCGAGTCCGTGAAGGGCTTCGAGATGAATCCCTGGCACGGTGTCATGGCGCCGGCCGGCACGCCGGCCGTCATCGTCGACAGGCTCGCGGCCGAGATCCAGGCGTTCCTGCGCCTGCCCGACACCGAAGCCAAGCTGCGCGAGCGCGGCGTGGTGCGCGTGGGCTCGAGTCCCGCGGAGTTCGCGAAGAGCCTGCGCGATGAAGCGGCCTTCTACAAGAAGCTCGCGGCCGACGCGGGTATCAAGACCGAATGAGCCGCCGGACCCGGGACCCCGCCATGCGAACTTCGGCAACTGCTCTCCCGCTTCCGCGCCGCGCCATGCTCGGCCTGCTGGCTGCCTCGGCGGCACCGTCGCTCTGGCCCGTGCCCGCCCGCGCTCAGGCGGCGTGGCCCACGCGGCCCGTCACCGTGATCGTTCCGTTCGCGCCGGGCGGCGCAGGCAATGGCTCCGTGCGCATCCTGGCCGAGCTGATCGGGCCGCGCCTCGGCCAGCCGCTGGTGGTCGACAACCGTCCGGGCGCGGGCGGCATCACCGGCACCGCGATGGTGGCCTCGAGCAATGACGACCACATGCTGCTGATGGGCAGCACCACCATGACCATCCTGCCGGCGCTGCGCAGCGACCTGGGCTACGACGTGCAGCGGGACCTGCAGCCTGTGGGCATGATTTCGACGCAGCCGCTGGTGCTGGCCGTGGGGGCCGGCTCGCCGGTGCGCAGCCTCGACGATCTCGTGGCCCGCGGCCGCGCGGGCGAGCTGAGCGCCGGCAACAGCGGCGTCGGCACGCTCTCGCACCTGGCCACCGAGCTGCTCAACCGCAAGCTCGGCACGCGCCTGCTGCCGGTGCCCTACAAGGGCGACAGCGTGCTGATCCCCGATGTCGCGGCGGGCACCGTGTCCATGGGCGTGATGAATCTTCCGGTCGCGCTGCCGCTGATCCAGGCCGGCCGCCTGCGCGCGGTGGCCGTCACCTCGGCGCAGCCCCTCGCGAGCCTGCCCGGCGTGCCGGTGCTGCGCTCGCTCGGCGAGGAGTTCGTCATCTCCGGCTGGGCCGCACTCTTTGCGGGCCGCAAGGTGCCCGCGGCGGGCGTGGCGCAGCTCGAAAAGCTGCTGCGCGAAGCCATGGACACGCCGGCGGTGCGCGAGCGCTTCGCCGGCTTCGGCGTGACGCCGGCAGCGTCGACCCCTGCGCAGCTGCACGCCTATGTGCAGGGCGAAACGGCGCGCTGGGCGGACGTGGTGCGCAGCCGCGGCATCAAGCTCGAATGAGCCGTGCCGGCGGCCGGCGCGCGGCGGGCCCGAACTAGAATCCCGCGCACGTTCCGCCTCTGGAACTCTTCTCCACGCATCCATGACACGTCGCACCCCCGGAGCCGACTCCCGGCGAGACAGCGCAGCCCAGCCTCCGGCCACCGAAACGAAGCACCAGGCCTCCGACGCCGCCAAGCCTTCGGCTTCGGGCCTGGGCGTGCTGGAAAAGGCGATGCACCTGCTGAACATCGTGTCGGCACGCCGCAGCCCGATGACCTTCACCGAGCTGCTGCGCGCCTGCGACCTGCCCAAGGCCACGCTGCACCGCATCCTCGCGACGCTGGTGCGCGAAGGGCTGCTGCGGCACAACGCCTACGACAAGACCTTCCAGCTCGGGCTGCGCCTGCTCGAGCTGGCGCACGACGTATGGAGCGAGTTCGATCTGCGTGTCGCGGCCCAGGACGAGCTCGCGCGGCTGCGCGATGCGCTGGGCGAGACCGTCGAACTCACGGTGCTCGATGGCAGGTGCGTGGTCATCCTGGCCTGCGAGCCGGGGGACGAGACGTCGAGCGCGCGCTCCGCGGTCGGGCAGCGGTTGCCGGTGCATGCGTCCGCGGCGGGCAAGGCGATTGCAGCGAACCTCGATTCCTCGGGCCAGCGGCGGCTGATCCAGGCGCTCGACCTGGAGCGCTTCACGCCGCGCACGATCGTGACGCCGACCGAGCTGCATGCCGAATTCGACCTGGTGCGCGCACGCGGCTATGCGATCGAGCAGGGCGAGCGCGCGCCGGATCGCGCGGCGGTGGCCGCGCCGATCTTCGACTACGAAGGCCGCCCGATCGGTGCCGTCGCCATCTGCACCGATGCGAGCCGGCTGGACGCGGCGCGCGCCCACACCCTGTCGTCCGCGCTGATGGGCGCCGCCCGCAGCATCACCCACAGCGCGGCGGGCAAGGCCATGTCCATTGCCACCCAGTCGCCGCCCGAAACCACCTCGTCCGTCGAAGTGCGCTGCGTGAGCGAAGTGCGTTCGCTGCTGGGCGAAGGACCGATGTGGTCGCCTCGCGACAACGCGCTCTACTGGGTCGACATCCTCACGCCCTCGGTGCACCGCTACGACGCCGCGACGGGCGTGGACACCGAGACGCCGCTCGGAACCATGGCGAGCCTGGTCGTGCCCAAGGCCAGCGGCGGCCTGCTGGTTGCAACGCCAGGGGGGGTCATGGCGCTCGATCTCTCCACACGGCGGCTGACGGCGTTTTGCCACCCCGAGGCGGGCCGCACCAATGTTCGCTACAACGACGGCAAGTGCGACCGGCGCGGGCGCCTGTGGGTCGGTTCGATGGACATGGCCGCGGCGGCCAACCGGGGCCACCTGTTCTGCATCGAGGCGAACGGCAGCTGGAAGCAGGTCGACACCGGTTTCACGGTGCCCAACGGCATTGGCTGGAGCCCCGACAACAAGACCATGTACGTCACCGACACGTACCGCCAGACCATCTACCGCTACGACTTCGACCTCGCCTGCGGAACCGTCGGCAACCGGCGCCCGCTGATCACCATCGCGGCCTCCGACGGCAAGCCCGACGGCCTGACGGTCGACGACCAGGGCTGCCTGTGGGTCGCCCTCTGGGACGCCTGGCAGATCGCGCGCTTCTCGCCGGAAGGCCAGCTCATGCAGCGCCTGCGCGTGCCGGTTCCGCGTCCCACCAGCTGCTGCTTCGGGGGCGACAACCTGGACACGCTGTTTGTCACGAGTGCCTCCTTGCGCCTGAGCGAGGAGCAACTGGCGACCGCGCCGCTGTCCGGTTCGTTGTTCGCCATTCAGCTGCCGGATGCGCGGGGCTTGCCCGAGGCGGCATTCGCTGGTTGAAGTGCGACGTGCGCCGTGAAGCCTCAGCGTGATGGAAGCTTGCCCGGCGATCTGCGCCGCGGCCTGGGTGTCGACGCCATGTAGATCGCGAGGGCAATGCCAATCGCACTGACGCACAGCGGCGCGGCGACCGAGAGCCATCGGCTCCGCTGCACCGGCGCCGCCGCTGCTTGCGGCCGGCGCGCGGGTGGATCCGCGCGATCGAGCTGCACGGGCAGCACCTCGGCGTCGAACATGTAGCCGCGCCGCGGCGATGTCGCAATCAATGTCGCGCCGTGATCGCCCAGGCGGCTGCGCAGTTCGCCGATGCAATGCACGAGCGAGTCGTGCGTGACCACCACGTCCGGCCACAGGCTGTCCATCAACTCCGTCTTGCCGATGAGGCGCTGGGGATTGGCGAGGAAGAAGCGCAGCAGCGCATCGGGCTTGGGGCTGAGCGGGATCAGCCTGCCACCCTGGCGCAGCTGGCCGCGTTCGAAGTCGAACTCGAAGCCCGCGAACTGAACCGCTGTTGCGACTCCCGCTCGGCCCCGCAAGCTTGCGGATGCGAGCGGATCTCGCTCATTGGCTGGTGGTTGCCGTTCGTACATGGACGCATCTCTCGAGATTGCCGCAGTGGCATTGAACACAGCGAACCGCTCGGAGATTCTGTTCCTGTTTGCTTCGCTCCGGAAGGCCATGAAGGATTTTCTCTTCGCGAAATCATCGCCACATCTTCGCAGTTCGGTCCTGAAGAAGCTGCGTGCTTCGCCTATCGTGGATGGGTGGCATTCGCCGCAGGTTCGGGGAGCTCATCGCGTAGGTACCCATGTGCTCGATCGGAGCGAATCATGCAAGTGCGAATCTTCTGCTCGATGTTCTTCAGCGCGATGGCGCTCTTCCCACCGATCGCCCACGTGACCGCAGCCGAGGAACGCGTCTACCTGGGCAAGGCCGAGATCGAGAGCGTGCTCATCGACAAGGGCATCGAGTCGAGGAACCGGTCGACGGGCATGGTGTCGCACTGGATCTTTCGGCCTGACGGCCGCGTCGAGTTCGCCAACAAGAGCGGACCGGGCAGCGCCTCGGGCACATGGGTGGTCCAGACCGATGGCTTGATGTGCGTCACGATGCTCACCCGAACCGGCTGCCGCTATTGGTTCCGCCAGGGCAGCACGCTCGCCAATGCGCTGGGCAAGGAGCCCGACTCGCCACTTGTTGCAGAGATCGCGTTCGAGTAGCCGAAGGTATCCGGCGCCGCACGCAAAGCCCGCAGAGGCAAGTATTCTTGCGCCGTCGCAGATGCGACGGAGGCAATGGACATGTACATCGAACAAGGCAGCGAAGGCCCGGACCTGCTCCTCATGCTGCACGGAATGGGCGCCACCGGCGCGGTGTGGTCGCCCATGTGCGCCGAGGCCGGTGCCCGCTGGAGCGGCCGCTGGCTCGTGCCCGACCTGCCGGGCCACGGCCGGTCCGACCGGCAGGACTCCTATGCCATCGGCCAGTACGCCGCCAGCGTGGCGCGCGCCGTGCTGCCGCACATCCGTCCCGAGGGCCGGCTCGTGGTGCTCGGGCATTCGCTCGGCGGGGTGATCGCGCTCGCGCTGGCCACGGGCTGGTTCGGCGTCGCGCCGCACCGGGTGTTCGCGGCCGGCATCAAGCTCGCGTGGAGCGACGACGAGCTGCGCCGCATGGAGGCGCTGGCGCTACAGCCGACGAAGAAATTTTCCACGGAAGAAGAAGCGTGGGACAGGTACCTCAAGGTCTGCGGCCTGGCCGGAATCGCCGATGCGGCGGCAGCCGTCGCTGCACGAGGCATTGCGCGCGATAACGACGGCTGGCGTCTTGCGATGGATCCCCGGGCCCATGCCGTGGGCAAGCCGCCGGTGCCCGAACTGGCGGCGCTCGCGCGCTGCCCGGTCCACCTTGCCCGCGGGCAACACGACGCGCTGGTCACGACGGCGCAGACCCGCGAGATCGACCCCGATGCGCGCGAGCTCGGGCCGCACGGCCACAACGTGATGGTCGAGGCGCCTGCTCAGGTCTGGGATTGGGTGGCCTCGCTCGGCTGAGCGAACCGAATCGGCACCACCCTTGCCTCGGCCGCGCGCGCCCGCAGCTGGCCGCAGCCGCCGTCGACATCCTGGCCGGCCGAATGGCGCAGCTTGGTCAGGATGCCGCGCTGATGCAACGTGCGCGCCATCTGCTCGCAGCGCTCCAGCGACGGACGGCTGAAGGCCACGCCCTCCACGGCGTTGAAGGGAATCATGTTCAGCACGCCGAACTTGCCGGAGAGCAGCCTCACGATGCCGTCGATCTCCTCGGGCCCGTCGTTGACGCCGTCCAGCAACGTCCACTGGTACTGGATCGGATAGCCGGTGGCCCGGGCGTAGCGCTCGCCTGCGCCGACCAGTTCCTCGGGCGTCATGTTCGGCGCGCGCGGCAGCAGCTTCTTGCGCAGGCCGGCCTTGGTGGTGTGCAAGGAGAGCGCCAGCGCGGGCCTGACACGCGCCTGCTGCAGCCTTTCGAACGCGCGCGGATCGCCCACCGTGGAGAACACCAGGTTCTTGTGGCCGATGTTGCCGACCGTGCCGAGCAGCTCGATCGCCTCCATCACGTTGTCCAGGTTGTGGGCCGGCTCGCCCATGCCCATGAACACCACCTTGCGCACCGGCCGGCGCATGCGCGCGAGCGCGACCTGGGCAATGATCTCGGCGCTGCCCACCTGGCGCAGCAACCCGTCGCGGCCCGTCATGCAGAACCGGCATCCGACCGCGCAACCCACTTGCGACGAGACGCACAGGCCATCCCGCGGCAGCAGCACGCTCTCCACCGTCTGGCCGTCCGCCAGCGCAACCAGCAGCCGCTCGGAACCATCGGCACCGGGATGCACCGCGTGGATGCGCGCCAGGCCTGCAAGCTCCGCTTCGATGGCGGGCAGGGCCGCCAGCAGCGACGACGGAAAGAAGCTCGCCGGCAGGCGCCTGCCGCTGTTGCGCGGCAGCGCGTGGGACCACAGCCGCAGGATGCGCTGCTCGTGGCTGGGGCCTGCACCGGCTTCCCGCAGTCGTTGTTTCAGGTCGTGGATTCGCATGCGTGGGTCATTTTGGTGCCGCCTCGTCCCGGCCGTGTCTCGGTCGCATTTTTGGAAGCGCCCGCATTCGGCGGCCGTCGGGATGGATGTCAATGTGTTCTCCGCGTCGTGAAGAAAATGAGGCAGCCTGCGATTTTGCCAAGACGGTTCGCAGACCCCATCCACCTTGGGGCGACAAGACGCGCTCAGGTGGCGTGTGCCGACGCAGCCAGCGGCTGGACTGCCAGCCGCAACCCCATTGCCTTCAGAATGGCCGACAAGCTGCTGAGCGCCGGATTCCCCTTCGGAGAAAGCGTCCGATAAAGCTGTGTCGGGTTCAGGTGGGCCTGCTCGGCAACGGCCTGAATCCCACCCAAAACTTGCGCCATCTGCCGCAACACGATCAGCAACTCGGCCGGGTCGCCGTCTTCGAGGATTGCGTTGATGACTTCGAGCGCGAACGCAGGATCGTCTCGATACAGCTCGGCCATCGCGTCGTCATGGGCTTTACTTTTCATCATCTGCTCTCTGCGGCCAGTCCTGCCAATAACCCACCGCCCGAGCGGTGTCCGCATCCTGCGTGCGCGCGTCACCCGCCGAGTTACAGCCACTGTCGAATGTCGCCGCGAAGCCGCTTGAGGCAGTCGACATACAGATCCTCGTGCTCGTCGGCGCTCAGGTGGTGTTCGATCCATTACATCGTCATTTTCGTCTAAGAACGAAATTTTTCCGCGCGCAGAACCGGCGTGGCAAGTACTTCATGCCGACGCGGAGGCAAGCAGGCTATCGGCGGTGAGGCGGTCTCATCCAAAGATATTCATCCCTCGTTCGAGCAAGATGCACCCGCGCGCACGCGCCGGGTCATCCGCCGTCCACCGCCGAGCCGCTCGAGGGCCGCTGCCTTCGTCGCCGCCTGGGGGTTGTGAGGAACGATCAGGACATCGCCGGCGGCATGGCGCAGCACGCGCTGGGCCACGCTGCGGAAGACGAAGTCGGACATCGCCGAGGCCGGATGCTTGCCGACAACGAGCAGCTCGGCGCCGCTGTGCTGCTGCTGGACCACGGCCTGCCGGGCCGGATCGCCGCGGCCGATGGCCCAGGACACGCGGTTCCTGCGGGCATCGGTGGAATCCGTGAACCGCACGATCTGGTCCCGTGCGTACCGCATGCACTCCTGCCTGTAGGCCCTGACCACGTGCTCGGGAACGTCGGCGCTGCGCAGCTTGCGCTCGTTGATCGTGCTGATGGCGTGGAACAGGTCGATCTGCGCCGATCCGTTGAGGGCGAACGCGCGCTCCACCAGGATGCGCGAAGCCTGCGTGAAATCGATGGCGACGAGCAGGCGCCGGTAAGGCCCCTCGGCCTGCTGCCGCACCACGAGCATGGGACGCTGGACCCTCCGCAAGAGGCGCTCGGTCCATTGGCCGCGCACAAAGGCCAGCAGGCTCCGCTCCCGGGGCATGGCACCCATGACCAGCAGATCCGCGCCACGCGCTGCGCTTGCCACGTGCTCCGGTGTGCTGGCCATCGGGTTCGTCGTGCGCACGCGCAGCCCATGGCGCTGGCCGAGCTGCAATGCCTGGTGCGCCAGCCGCGACGCGGCGCGGGGGCAGGGAGGCTCGCCGGGCGCGGCCGCATAGAGCAGTTCCAGGCTGGCATGGTGCTCGGCAGCCAGGCAGGCGGCGCGCGAGAGGGCAGGCTCCGAACGCGCAGCGAGGTCGGTCACGGCAAGAATGGTGGTGCAGTCGCCGCTCGCTTCGGCCGAGTCCCGGAGGTCCGCGAGGCTCGGCAGGTGGTTGGTCCCGGGCCGCTTGTTCAGGCGGGCGAAGTCAAGGTCGGTGAGCGTGCGCTCGCCGTGGATCGTTGCTGCATGCATTGACGCACTCCATTCGTGCGGACCCGTCGGTGGACGACGGCGGCCGCGGCCGCGCGGGACTGGTGCCCGGCGGTGGATGGTTGCGCTGAAGAAGAAGGAAGCGACCGCCGGGCCTAGGGATGTGCGGGCAGTTGCCTGCGGCCCGCCTTCAAGGCCACGCGTGCACGCGCGCACGCCGCTGCAATGAGCAGCGCCGCAGCAAGGGCGTGGGTGAAGGCGGCGAGGGTGGTCGACATGGCGCCAAGTCTATTCAACGCGCCGTGCCGGGGCAAGCAAAGGCCTCAGGGTCCTTGCCAGATTGCCCCGCTTTTTTTTCGCTGCTACTCCTGCGGCTCCAGTGCCACGGGCGGCGCAATGACGATCTTCTTTCGGGCCTGCAGCACGAACGAAACCACCTGCCACACGACGAAGACGCCGATCAGGCTCAGCAAGGTGCCGCTGATGGGGCGCGACACGAAGGTGCCGAAGCTTCCGCGGCTCAGCAGCATCGCGCGGCGGAAGTTCTCTTCGAGCATCGGCCCGAGGATGAAGCCGAGCATCAGCGGCGCGGCGTCGAGCTCGAGCCGCATGAACATGTAGCCCATGAAACCGAAGGCGGCGGTGATGAACACGTCGTCCAGGTTGTTGTTGACGCTGTAGGTGCCGATGCAGCAGAAGAACAGGATCGACGGGAACAGCACGCTGTACGGAATCTT
This sequence comes from Variovorax paradoxus NBRC 15149, assembly GCF_001591365.1. Lineage (GTDB taxonomy): Bacteria > Pseudomonadota > Gammaproteobacteria > Burkholderiales > Burkholderiaceae_C > Variovorax > Variovorax paradoxus. Next base: position 797,552 of record NZ_BCUT01000002.1, on the reverse strand, counting down.
GAACACCGAGAGCCAGTAGCGCACCAGCGGCACGTTCAGCACCAGCAGGAACACGTTGCCGATCCACATACTGGCCACCAGGCCCCAGAACAGCTCCGGGTGGCTCGCGATCATGTTGGGACCCGGCTGGATGCCCTTGATGATGAAGGCCGCCAGCATCAACGCCATCACGGCGTTCTCGGGAATGCCGATGCTCATCAGCGGGATGAAGCTCGTGCGCGCCGCCGCTTCGTCGGCTGCGGCCTGGCCGGCCACGCCTTCGATGCAGCCGGTGCCGATCTCGTGCTTGTACTTGCTGACCTTCTTGTCGAGCGCGTAGGCCGCGAACTGCGCGATGGTGGGGCCGCCGCCGGGCAGGATGCCCAGGAACGAGCCGATCACGCTGCCGCGCAGCGCGCTGGGGATGATCCGCTTGAACTCCGCCCAGGTGGGGATGAGATTGATCTTGCCGTTGAAGGGCGAGCGTTCCTCGCGGGAGTCGAGGTTCTTCGTGATCTCGGCAATGCCGAAGCAGCCGAGCGCGATGCTCACGATGCCAACGCCATCGGTCAGGAAAGGCATGTCCATGGTGAAGCGCGCCATGCCGCTGTTCACGTCGGTGCCGATGGTGCCGAGCAGCACGCCGATCATGCACATCGCCAGGCCGTTCAGCAGGCTGCCGGTGGTGACGAAGCTCACGCACACGAAGCCCACCAGCATCATCGCGACGTAGTCCGCCGGGCCGAACAGGAAGGCGACCTCGCCCAGCACGGGCGCAAGGAACGACAGCACCAGGATCGAGACCGTGCCGCCGATGAAGCTGGAGAAGCCGGCCGTGAACAGCGCCAGGCCGGTCTGCCCCTTGAGCGTCATCGCGTAGCCGTCGATGCAGGCCACGATGCTGCTCGCATGCGGGATCTTCATCGTGATTGCGCTCACGCTGTCGCCGTACTGCGCACCGTAGTAGATGCCGGCCAGCATGATCAGCGCGCCGGTGGTCGGAATGGAATAGGTCAGCGGCAGCAGCAGGCTGATGGTGGCCAGCGGCCCGAGGCCCGGCAGCAGGCCCACCAGTGTTCCCACGGTGCAGCCGATGGCGCAGTACATCAGGTTGTGCCAGGTCAGGGCGTGCGAGAAACCGAACGCGAGGTTGTTCAGAACTTCCATGTTCGTGTCCTCAGAAGAGCGGCAGGTTGAGGCCGAGGAGCTTTTGAAGCGCCAGCGCCATGGCGATCAGGCCGGCCGAGATCTTGAGATTGCGCACCCAGGAGTTCGAGCTGCCGGCGAAGGCCGAGCAGAACACCATGAAGACGATGCCCGCGATCATGTTCAGGTACATCGAGATCAGCGCGAAGCCGCACAGGCTCGTGAGGATGAGCGCGATGTTCTTGAAGTGCAGGTCCAGCTTCACCGGCTCCACGAAGAACGAGCGCACGACCGTCGACACGCCGATCAGCAGCAGCAGCCCGCTCACCATGGCGGGGAAAAGACCCGCGCCGGCGCGGCCCAGGTCTCCGATGGGGTAGCGAAGCGCCGTGAGGCCGAAGGCCAGCGCGATTGCCATGAGGAAGAGTCCCCTGACAAGATTTCTGTTTCTCATACGTTCCCGATGTATTGGGGGTTGTCGAACGCCACCGGCGCAGGTGAACTCCGCCCGGGCTTGTCTCCATCCGGATGGAAGTCCGGACGGTCGAATGGTCTTTTGCCGAGCTGATCGCAATCTGACGAGAAGCAGAGGGGAACTACGTACCGCGATGGTCTGCTAGCATGCTTTCACCGGGAAAACAGCCTCCCGGCCTGCACAACCAGACGGTGTCCCGTCCAAGCGCTGGCAACCCGTGATGGAGCCATCCGTGGACACCGCCTTGCCCGATACACCCCTCGCACACATCGTGGAGCCCAGCCCATGAGCACGGCACCATCGCCCTCGCCGCGCACTGGTCTTGCGCGCCTGCTGCCCGCAGGCGTCAGCGCCGACGCACTGCCCCTGCTCGCCGCCCGAGGCCTGCGCGCCTTCGGCGACGGCTACATGGCGGTGCTGCTGCCGGCCTACCTGCTGTCGATCGGACTGGGCACGCTGGAAGTCGGCATCGTCAGCACCGCAACCATGCTGGGCTCGGCGCTGGCCACGCTCGCGGTGGGCGCCTGGGGCTACCGCTTCGCGGGCGGGCGGCTGCTGCGCGGCGCCGCCTTGCTGATGGCCGCCACCGGGCTGGGCTTTGCGGGCCTGTCCTCGTTCTGGCCGCTGCTGGTGGTCGCGCTGGTCGGCACGCTCAATCCGAGTTCCGGCGACGTCAGCGTGTTCCTTCCGCTCGAGCACGCGCGCCTCGCGGCGGCCGCGCAGGGCCATGCCCGCACCTCGCTGTTCGCGCGCTACAGCCTGCTGGGCGCGTTGTGCGCGGCGCTGGGCGCGCTCGCGGCCGCCGTGCCGGACTGGCTGGTTCGGCACAGCCACTTCGCGCGGCCCGACGCGCTGCGCGGCATGTTCGCGGTCTATGCCGCCATCGGGCTCGCCGTCTTCTGGCTCTACCGGAAGCTGCCTGACCACGCCGGCGCCCACGGGGCGGGCAGCGCACCCGTGGCACCGGCGCCCCTCGGGCCGTCGCGCCGCGTGGTGGTGCGGCTGGCGGCGCTCTTCAGTGTCGATGCCTTTGCGGGCGGCCTGATGGTCAACGCGCTGATGTCGCTGTGGCTGCTGGAGCGCTTCGGCTTCTCGCTGACCCAGGCCGGCGTGTTCTTCTTCTGGACCGGCCTGCTCGGCGCGGCGTCGCAGCTTGCCGCCCCCGTGGTGGCCCGGCGCATCGGCCTGCTCAACACCATGGTCTTCACGCACCTGCCCGCCAACGTCTGCCTGGTGCTGGCTGCGCTGGCACCGAGCCTGCCGATCGCGCTCGGCCTGCTGATGGTGCGCAGCGCGCTGTCGTCGATGGACGTGCCCACGCGCACCGCCTACGTGATGGCGGTCGTGACGCCGCCCGAACGCAGCGCCGCGGCCAGCTTCACCGCCGTGCCGCGCAGCCTGGCGGCGGCTATCAGCCCGACGCTCAGCGGCGCGCTGTTCGCGGCCGGATGGATCTCGCTGCCGCTCGTCGCCTGCGGGCTGCTCAAGATCGGCTACGACCTCGCGCTCTGGCGCGCCATGCGGCGGGACCGGCTCGACGCGGAGTGAAATCCGGCATCGCCGCCGCCGCGCCCTAGTCGCGGCGGCGCTCGGCCCCGGTTTCGCGGTAGTGGCGGGCCTTGTCCTCGTACATCGCGCGGTCCGCGCGCTGCAGCGCCGCATCGAGCAAGTCGCCGGCCTCGCAGGTCGCCAGGCCGATCGCGAGGTTCAGCACCCGCCCGCTCTGCCCCGCGTAGAACTGGTTGTTCAGCTCGAGCATCGAGGCGATGCGGTCGCGGATCGCCTCCGCCCCGCGCTCGTCCGTCTTGGGCAGCACCACGGCAAACTCGTCGCCACCGATGCGCGCGGGCCAACCGGGCTCGTCGACCGCCTTGCTCAACACCTCGCCCACGCGCCGCAGCAGCGCGTCGCCGGCGGCGTGGCCTTCCTCGTCGTTGACGGGCTTCAGGCCGTTCATGTCGATCACCAGCACCGACACCGGCCACGGGCCCTTGCGCGACAGCCGGTTCAGTTCTTCCGAGAAGAAGGCGCGGTTGCGCAGCTGCGTCAGCACGTCGTGCTTGCCCAGGTATTCGAGGTAGGCCTCGGCCTTCTTGCGGGCCGTGATGTCGATCAGCGACACCAGCACCAGGTCCCAGGTGGCGAGCCGGTCCTCGAGCACCGCGAACTGCATGTGGATGTTCACCATGTCGCCCGTCAGCGCGTAATTGATCACTTCCCGCTGCTGCAGCATCTTGCCGTTCCACAGGTCCAGCAGCTGCTCGGCAAAGGAGTCGTGCATCTCGTCGCGAAAGATGTCCGAGATGTTCTCCAGCAGTTCGTTCTTGTCGGCCGCGCCGAACATGCGCAGCGTCTCGCGGTTGACGTCGATCACGCGGATCTCGCGCATGCAGCGCGTGATGAACTCCGGGTGCACCTTGATGAAGGTGGTGAAGTCGCTGATGCCGCGCTTGCGGACATCGTCGAGCAGGATCTTCACGGCACTGAAGTCTTCCACCCAGAGCGACACCGGCGAACGTTCGAACAGCTCGCGTGCATAGCGCTCGCTCTCCAGGCGCAGCCGCTCGGCCTGCACGCGCTCGGTGATGTCGTCCAGCGACACCAGCACGCGATCCCATGTGGCCTCGTGTCCGGGCAGCACCTGCACGCGCACGTGCACGTCGAGCCGGCGGCCGTCGAGCGCGTAGTTGACCGTCTGGTTGTCGAAGCAGAGATTTCCGCGCCAGAGCTGGTCGAGCTCGTAGATCACCGGCGCGGTCATGTCGTCCCGGAAGATGCTGCCCAGCTTCGAGAGCAGCTCGGCCTGGCTTTGCGCACCGAAGAGGGTGAGCGTGCTCTGGTTGACGCTCAGCACCTTCAGCTGCGCCATGCAATCGCGCACGCGCTGCGGCTCGGCATTCAGGTGCGCCACCAGATCCACCACGCCGGCGCTGCGCCAGGCGTCGAACAGCCGGCGCAGCCCGCTGTAGTCCTCAAGCCAGAGCGACATCGGCGCAAACTCGAACAGCGATTCGTAGTCGGTGGAGGAGGAGGGCATGGGTTTTCCTTCGTGCGCGGGATGGTGCCCGCAATGATGCACTCCCCGGCAGGCCGAAGCCTCAACCGCATTTCTGGAAGCGCTTGCATTCGGCGGTGGCCTGGATGGAGGTCAATGTGTTCTCGCCATCGATGTGCTTTGCGGTGAACCTCACCCACGAACCCTCCGCGATGCCGGCCAGCAGCGTCCGGTCCGTCACCCTGAATCTCTGGACCGTGAAAGGCAGCTTCGCCCTCGGAAGCAGCTTCAGTCGGACATACAGCTTGCCGTCGTCCTCCTGGCTGGCGGAGACGAGGCGCGCATACGTGGTCACCGGCGCCGCTTCTGCAGCGGCTTCGGCCGGCCGCGGCTGCACCGATTGAGCAGCCGCTCCCTCCACGGTGGCGAGGCTCAACGCAGTCATGAGGACGAGGCGCAGCATGTTCGTGGAGGAAGTGAAGTTGCCTGGATTCTGCCAAACCAGTCCCACTGCCGGGCGAAAATCGCCTGTGCCCCGTCTACCCTCCCGCCTTGCCGAATCTTCAAGCGCTCTCGTGACATCCTCCGACCTCCAGGGCTTCATCCTCACGCGCCACTGGCGCGACGCGCCCGCCGGCACGGAGATCGAGTACTGGCTGGCCACCGATGCGGGGCCGAGGAAAGTGGTGCTGACCTCCCGGCGCAGCGTCGCCTTCGTCGCCGCCCGGCACCGCGCGGCGGTCGAAGCCCATCTTGCGGCCATGCCGGGCGTGCAGCTGCGCGAGCTCGCGCTCAGGACCTTCCAGCAGGAAGCGGTCCTCGGTGTCTATGCGACGCACTTCCGCCAGCTCGGCCGGCTGGCACGCGCCCTCCAGGCACAGGGCATTCCCCTGCTCGAGGCCGACGTGCGCCCGCACGACCGCTACCTGATGGAACGCTTCATCACCGCCGGCGTGCGGGTGGAAGGAGGGCGGGCGGAGCGTGCGACCATCGTCGACTGCAAACTCAAGCCCGCGCCCGAATTCCGGCCGGTGCTGAAAGTCGTGTCGCTGGACATCGAGACGAGTCAGCACGAAGCGCTCTATTCCATTGCGCTGGACGGCACGCCGGAGCGCGTCGTCTTCTTGCTGGGCGAGCCGCCATCGGACCTGCCGCCTGAATCGAGCGAGCCCACGGCCTTCTCGCTCGTCTATTGCCCGTCGCGCCGGGCCATGCTCGAGCAGCTCAACGACTGGTTCGAGCGCAACGACCCCGACGTCATCATCGGCTGGAACGTCATCCAGTTCGACCTGCGCGTGCTGCAGAAGACGGCCGACGAGTGCGGCGCGCAACTCCTGCTCGGGCGGGAGCGCCGCCCCATCGAATGGCGCACCCATCCGGGCAAGCAGGGCTACCTGTTCGCGCCCACGCCGGGCCGGGTCGTCATCGACGGCATCGACGCACTCAAGGCCGCGGTGTGGAGCTTCCCGTCCTTCAGCCTCGAGACCGTCTCGCAAGCGCTGCTCGGTGAAGGCAAGGCCATCGGCGACGAGTACGACAAGATGGCCGAGATCGAACGGCGCTACCAGCAAGACAAGCCCGCGCTCGCGCTCTACAACATCCGGGACTGCGAGCTGGTCCTGCGCATCTTCGACAAGGCGAAGCTGCTGCAGTTCGTGATGGAGCGCGCCCAGACCACCGGCCTGCAGGCCGACCACTTCGGCGGCTCCATTGCCGCGTTCAGCCACCACTACATGCCGCGGATGCATCGGCTGGGCTACGTGGCGCCGAATGTGGGCGAGATTCCGAGCAAGGCCTATCCCGGCGGTTACGTGATGGATTCGAAGCCGGGCTTCTACGACTCCGTCGTGGTGCTGGACTACAAGAGTCTCTACCCTTCGATCATCCGGACCTTCCTGGTCGATCCGGTGGGTCTCGTCGAAGGATCGAACGCCAGCGACCCGGCCATGCGCGTCAAGGGACCGCAGGGGACCGTGTTTTCACGCGACAGGCACTGCCTGCCCGAGATCGTGACCACGCTCTGGCGCGCCCGGGACGAGGCCAAGCGGGCGAAGAACGAGCCGCTGTCGCAGGCGCTGAAGCTGCTCATGAACTCCTTCGCCGGCGTGCTGGGCGCGGCCGAGTGCCGGTTCTTCAACCCCCAGCTGGTGTCCGCCGTGACCCTTCGCGGGCACGAGATGATGAAGCTCACGCGCGAATTCGTGGAGGAGCGGGGCTACGAGGCCATCTATGGCGATACAGACTCCATCTTCATCTGGCTCAAGCGCACCCACGGCAACGAGGAGGCGCACGCCGTCGCCGCCAGCCTGGCCGCCGACATCAACGCCTGGTGGACGCGCACGCTGGGGGAGGAGCAGGGCCTGGAGAGCTTTCTGGAGATCGAGGTCGACACCCACTACAAGAAGTTCTTCATGCCCACCATCCGCGGCTCGGAGGTCGGCAGCAAGAAGCGCTACGCCGGCCTCAGTGCCGATGCCGCGGGCAAGGAGGAGATGGTGTACCGCGGCCTGGAGATGGCGCGCAGCGACTGGACCCCGCTCGCGCGGCAGTTCCAGCAGGGCCTGCTGTCACGCATCTTCCAGGGCGAGCCCTACAAGGAGTTCGTGACCGACTATGCGAGGTCGACGCTGGCGGGCGCCAAGGACGACCTGCTCATCTACCGCAAGCGCCTGCGCCATCGGCTCGACGCCTACCTGGTCAACGTGCCGCCGCAGGTCCGCGCCGCCCGCATCGCGGACGAACACAACGCCCGCATCGGTCGGCCCAGGCAGTATCAGAAAGGCGGCTGGATCCAGTACGTCATGACGCAGAACGGGCCGGAGCCGCTGGAAACCCGCCATTCGCGCATCGACTATGAACACTACCTCACCAGGCAGCTCCAGCCGATTGCCGACGCCATTCTTCAGCCCATTGGAGAGAGCTTCATGGCCTTGACGACTTTGCAACGCGGGCTCTTCTAGACCGGCGGTCCCGATAATGCGATCCTTTTATCCAGACCCCAGAAAAAATGAGTGCCGCAGATTTTCTTTTTGCCCCTGAGGTGCAAAAGCTCTTGAAGGTCGTCTATGCGGCTCCCGACCAACCGTTTGCAGCAAGCGAGCTTGCCCAGCGCTCGAAGCTCGATCCCGCCGATGTGGCGCGCACGCTGGAGCACCTTGTCAGCAGCGGCATCCTGAAGAGGCAGAAGCCGAAGGCGGACGAGTCCGACACCGTCACGCTCGACCGCTCGTTCGTCTTCCACGACGAACTGCGCAGCATCGCGCTGAAGTCGTTCGCCGCCGCGGAACCGCTTCGCTCGATGCTGCGCAGCAAGTTCAAGGACTCGGTCTTGCGTGCCTTCCTGCTGGGAGAGGACAAGGACGGCACCCTGGAACTCCTGGTCGTGCACGGCCAGTCCATACCCGATGAGGCCGCCATGGCAGCCGCTTGCCAGAAGCTGTCGAAGACCATCCACCGCCACCTGAAGGTGCATGTCATCTCGAACGCCAGGTTCAACAGCCTGGCGGTGCGCGACCCGCTCGCATCCAAGCTGGCAGCGGCATGCGCGCTCGAGATCATCGCGCTCGGAGACACGAAGGCCCAGCCGCCCGCCGAGCGGATCGGGCTCCTGCAAAGCGCGAAGAAGAAACTGGCAACGCTGTCGCGCCCAGCCTCCTGAGCCACCTACGTGGTGTAGTCGCCGGTCGCCTCGGGCTGAAAGAGGATCGCCGCGACTTCCGCGGCGCATGCCTCTCCGTTCGGGGCTTGCCACCTGGCGGTGTCTCCGACCTTCAGGCCGAGCAGGCCGGTTCCCACCGGCGACAGCACCGAGATGAGGCCGGCCGCGGGCCTGGCCTCTTCGGGATAGCAGATGGTCAGCGTCTGCCGCCGGCGCGTGTGTGCGTCGACGATCTCGACGCGCGAGCACATCGTCACGATGTTGCCGGGCACGGCCCTCGAGCTGGTCACTTCGGCACAGTCCAGAAGATCCGCCAGGCTGGGTGGCAGGTTGAGCCTGGGCAGCTTGTTCAGGCGGGCGAAATCAAGTTCGGTGAGCGTGCGCTCGCCGTGGATCGTTGCATGCATTGACGCACTCCATTCATGCGGACCCGTCGACGAACGACGATGGCCGCGGACGCGCGGAACTTGTGCCCGGCGGTGGATGGTTGCGCTGAAAAGAAAGGAAGAAAGAGAGCGACCGCCGGGCCTAGAAATGTGCGGGCGGTTGCCTGCGACCCGACTTCAACGCCACGCGTGCACGCGCGCACTCTGCTGCAGCAAGCAGCGCTGCAGCGGTGTGGGTGAAGACGAGAGGGGTCGACATGGCGCCTAGTCTATTCAGCGCGTCGCGGCGGGGCAAGCAATGTCCTCAGGGTTCTTGCCGGATTGCCCTTTGGAATGGACCTCGAACCGGTCAATCGAGGAACGCGCCAAATCGGTCCTGCAGCTTCTCGAGCCGGCTGACACGTTCACCCACCTTCTTCCCGAGTTGCTCGATCACGCCGTTCATCAGGAGATTGATGAAGCCCACGATCGCAACGGTGGAGTCCCAGAAAAATCCGACATCCGTCTGCACATGAAAAACATGGGGGGTGTAGGTTCGAGCCCAGTGGCAGTAGGCATCGGTGATGACAAAGACCGGAATGCCGGCTTCCGTGGCCGCCGAAGCCAGCGCTTCGGCTTGCTTCGCATAGCGACGAATGTCGACAAGAACCAGACAGCGTGTCTGGCTCTTCAGGGCGCCTAGAAGTTCGGCGTAGGTGCCGTCCGCACCGTCGAGAAACTTCACGCCCTCGCGCACGTACTCGAGGCGCGCTGCAAAGTCGGAGGCCACACCGCGCACGGTTTGGTAGCCCGCGACAAAAACACGTCGGGATGTCGCAACCTGCCGCACCATGGCGTTCCAGTGCTCTCCGGTCGCCAGATCGTGCGCGGCCACCAGCGCGTCGATTTGCTGCGTGAGTTGCGCACTGCGCGCGTCGGACACAGGACCTTGGCTGCGGCTGAATTGCTCGAAGCGCCCGGCAATGCGAAGCTCCGCAGGTGCGCTCAGGCGACTGGCTTCGCGACGAACCTCGTCGAAGCTGTCGTAGCCGAGCGTGCGCAGAAAGCGCCCGACGGTCATCGGGCTCACGCCGGATTTTCGCGCCACCGATGCAGCGTTCTCCAGGGTCAGCTCGCGCGCGTTCGCGGTCAGGTAGGCGGCCAGAAGCCGCTCCGAGCGTGTCATCTCGGAGGACGCCGCTTCGATGCGTTCAAAAAGGGAAGGAGGGGATTTCATCGGGTCTCGGCGAGGCGGCCATGGCGCCGCATCAGGTCGACCAGCATACTGTGATCCAGCGCCTCCACGCGCGTGTTGTTCCGCCCCACCATGGTCCGGGCGGCAACCAGCGCGTTCAGGATGCTTTCCTCCACGGCTTCCACCACGCCCAGGAAGAGCGGATCGAGCGTGTGCTGGGCCAGGTACTCGGTCCGGCAGACGCCATGATCGCCGGGCGCCTGGTCCGAGTGGGTGCTGAATGCCAGCATGATGTCGCCCGAGCCGTCCCCCCCCGGCGTGCCGGTTCTGCCCACGCCAAGCGCGGCACGCCGTGCAAGCCGCTTGAGTTGGCTGGACAGAAGCGGCGCATCGGTCGCCACGACGACGATGATCGAGCCTTGCTCGCGCGCGGCCGGCTCGCCGTGGTGGCCGCCCGGGCCCGGCATGCATTCGCCGACCGGCACACCCAGCACGTTCAGCCAGGGGCGGATGCCCATGTTGGCCTGGACCAGCACGCCCACGCGGTAGTCCTGGCCCGCCACGCCCACGATGCGCGATGCCGTGCCCGTTCCGCCCTTGAAGCCATAGCAGACCATGCCGGTGCCGCCGCCGACGCTGCCTTCGGCGACGGCACCGGGCGCTGCAGCGGCGATGGCCTCCAGGACGTGGGATTCCTCCACGTGCAACCCGTCCATGTCGTTGAGCATGGCATCGCAGGTCTCCGCGACCACCGGCATCAGCCACGGGTAGGCACCGCGGTCGCCATCGACCCGGGTGAGCCATCGCACCAGCGCGTGATGGACCATGCCGATGCTGTGCGTGTTCGTGAGCCCGATGGGGCCTCGAAAGATGCCGGCCTCTTCGATCCAGTGCGTCCCGGTCATCTCTCCATTGCCGTTGAGGGCATACACACCGGCCTTGACCGGCTGCAGCACGCCTGAGCGGCCTCGCGGCAGGACGATCGTCACGCCGGTGCGCACGGGCCCCGCACCAACATGCAGCGCGCCGTCCCCATGGATGAGCGTCGTCTGCCCGACTTCGACGCCCGGGATGTCCGTGATGGCGTTGGCGGGGCCGGTCTTGCCAGGGAAGTGCAAGCCCAGATCTCTCGCTCTCGTCTGTGCGGTGGGAGGGGGCAAGGGATTACTCCTATGTGCTGGTACTAATATTGCATTGACCTATTGAATGTTAGTCGAATAACATTTGTGTGTCATCAATCGGAAGGACGGATAGTTCAAATGACTGGAATCTCGTGTGCGCTCAGGCGTGGCCGGGCCTGGCTGCCCGCAGCAGTGGCGGCCGCATCTCTTCTTGTGCTGCCCGGCCTTGCGCTCGCGCAGGGCCAGAAGCCCGTCATCTGGGGCAAGCCGTCGGAGGTGCTCTCCTCCGATCCGCATTCGTCGGGCGATGGCTCGTCGTGGACGGTCTTCTACCTGATCTACGACCAGCTGCTGAGCACCGATGACAAGCTCAACATCACGCCCAAGCTGGCCGAATCCTGGGAGCAGGTCTCGCCCACGTCCTATGTCTTCAGGCTGCGCAAGAACGCGGCGTTCTCCAATGGCCGGCCGCTGACCTCCGCCGACGTGGTGGGCAGCCTCAAGCGCCTGACGGATCCGCAGAAGGCGCGCGGCTGGGGCAAGCAGATCGGCGGCGTGAACGATGTGGTCGCCATCGATGCGCACACCGTGCGCATCGACCTGGCCAAGCCGAACACCGCGCTGCTTTCCATACTTTCGGTGGCGACCACCTCGATCCTGCCGATGAAGGAGATCGAAGCCGGCAGCTTCGACCCCGCCAAGGGAATGCTCGGCTCGGGGCCCTACAAGGTGGCGCAGCACCGCCAGGACGAAGCCTGGCTGCTGGAGCGCAATCCGCACTATTGGCAAAGCGGCAAGCCGCTCATGGACAAGATGACGATCCGGGTCATGCCCGACGATGCGGCGCGCCTCGCAGGGTTGCGCGACGGCAGCATCGACGTGGCGACCTTCGAGAACCCGGACACGCCGCGCCTGCTGGGTGCGATCCCGAGCGTGCAGTCGGTGGTGCAGAAAACGCCCAACTACTTCCACCTGGACCTGAGCGGCCTGAACGGCAACTCGGTCTTCAAGGATCGCCGCGTGCGCCAGGCGGCGGCGCTGGTCGTGGACCGGCCCGCGATCGCGAACGCGGTCTTCGGCGGCGAATCGGCCGTCGAATACGCCGTGCCCAGCGCCTTCGGCAAGAAGCTCTGCGACGGACTGCCGAGCTACACGCTGCCGCGCAAGGAGCGGGTGGCCAGGGCCAAGGCGCTGCTCAAGGAAGCAGGCCATCCCAATCCGCGCATCAGCCTCATTGCCTCGTCGGTGCTGGTGACCTATCCGTTGATCGCCCAGGTGCTGCAGCCGCAGCTGCAGGAAGCCGGTTTCAGCGTCCAGGTGCAGCAAGTGCCCGTGGCCGAGTGGTACAAGCGCGTCCTGACGACGAACCCGAAGGACTCGGACTTCGATGCGTCGCTGACCTGGTTCGCGGGCTTCTCGGACCCCGGCATCGTCCTGAACTGGTGGACCTCCGGCTTCTCGCCGGTCTTCACGACATTCCTGGAGCCCGTGGCTGAATACGGCGACCTGATGGCGCAGGTCCGGCAGACACCCAACGGGCCCGAGCGCGACAAGCTGATGACGCGTGCCTGCGGATTGATCGAGAGCTCGGCCAACATGATTCCGCTGGTCGGCAAGCCGGACTACATCGGCTTCCGGCGCGACCAGCTCGATGCGCGCTTCGGCCCGCTCGAAGGCAACTTCGACGTCTTCAAGTACGTCGCCGATTTCAAGCGCCGCTGAGTCGCAGGGCCCCAAGATGCGAATCGTCTATTACCTTGCCTTGCGCCTCGCGATCGCGGCGTTGACCCTCGTGGGGGTGTCGATCCTGGTCTTCGCCGGCCTGCGCCTGCTGCCGGGAGGTTTCGAGCAGATGGTGCTGGGCCCGGATGCCTCCGTGGAGGCGCGCGCCGAACTGGTCGCGAAGTTCGGGCTCGACCAGTCGGGGCCGGCGCAGTACGTGAAATGGCTGGGTGCGGCTGCGGCCGGCGACCTCGGGGTCTCGATGGCAACCAGCAAGCCGGTGGCCGACGAAATGCTGCGCCGCGCGCCCGCCACGGTCCAGGTCGCCGTGATCGCGACAGCCACCGCACTGGCCGTCGGGTTGCCGTTGGGCCTGCTGGCGGGCCTGGGCGTAGGCAGGTGGCGCTCCGTCGGCCGCGTGGTGGGCGCACTGGGGGCCAGCGTGCCCGAGGTCGTGCTCGGCAGCGTGCTCGTGTACATATTTTCCAGATGGAGCCTCGGTGCGACGGTCGGCGGCTACGTGCCGCTCACCGAAGACCCGGGTGTGAGCCTGCGCGCCACGCTCTTGCCGGGCATGAGCCTTGGCATCTTCGGTATTGCGCTGCTGGTCCGCACCACGCGCGATTCGGTCCAGCGCGTGCTGACCGATGGCCATGTGCTCACCGCCGTCTCGCAGGGCCGGACTCGTTGGCAGATCGTGCGCCACCATGTGCTGCGCAACGCGTCGATCCCGGTGCTGACGGTGACGGCCACCTACATCGGCTACCTGCTCGGCGGCGCATTGATTGCCGAGATCCTGTTCTCCGTGCCCGGGATCGGGCTCTACGTGTACAGCGCGCTGGGCAACCGCGACTACGCGGTCGTGCAGGCCGGTGTGCTGCTTGCCGCCGCTGTCTTCATCGCCGTGAATACGGTGGCAGACCTGGGGTATGCCGTGCTCGATCCCCGCATCGACGCCAGGCGCCACGGGTGAGGACGCGAACGATGCAACTCATGAAAACCGTCCTGCGTTTTGCGCGCCGCGATCATCTGGCCGCCGCCGGAGGGCTGGTCCTTCTCGCGCTGCTGTTGCTCGGAGCTCTCGGTCCCTGGCTGCCGCTGGGCGACCCGGATCAGATCGGCGCGGGTCCGCGCTTCGCCGCGCCCTCCTGGGCGATGCCCTTCGGCACTGATGAACTGGGCCGCGACCTGCTGCCGCGCGTCGTGCGCGGAATCCGTGCGACCTTCGTTCTTGCGCTGGCATCGGTCTGCGGCACCGCCATTCTCGGCACGCTGATCGGGTTGTACGCCGCGTACGTAGGGCGCTGGGTCGACACGGTCATCGCTCGGGCGATGGACATCATGTTCGCCTTTCCGGCGCTGATGCTGGGGCTGCTGGTGGCCGCAGTGGTCGGTCCCGGGAGCATTTCCGCGCTCGCCGTGATCCTGTTCGCCACGCTGCCCCTCTTCGTGCGGGTGGTGCGTTCGGTCACGCTCGGCATGGTGGGCCGCGGCTTCGTGACGGCGGCCGAGGTGGCGGGCGCCTCGCGCCTGCGCGTGATGTTGGTCCATCTGCTGCCCAATGTGCTGGGCGCGGTGCTGGTGCAGTTCACCTACGCGGTGTCGATCGGCATCCTGATCGAGAGCGGGCTGAGTTTTCTGGGGCTCGGCTCCCAGCCGCCGGAGTCCTCGCTCGGCGCCTTGCTGCGCCTTGGCTCGGTGTATCTGACGATCGCGCCCTGGCTGGCTCTTTCGGCCGGCGTGGTGCTGGCCCTGTCGATCGTGGCCGTGAACCTTCTGGGCGACGGCCTGCGCGACGCCCTTGAACCTTTGCGCGGAAGGCGGCTTTGATGAATGAAGCAACAAAACCCCCGTTGCTGGAGGTGACGGATCTCGTCATCGAGTTCGGCGATGCACCCGGTGCCACGCACCGCGCGCTGGACGGTGCGACACTCTCGGTGCGCGCCGGCGAAGTACTGGGACTGGTCGGGGAAAGCGGCTCGGGAAAAAGCACCCTGGGCCTGGCTGTGGGACGCCTGCTGGCGGACAACGCCCGCCGGCCCGGCGGCGAACTGAAGGTGAACGGGCAGCCGGTCTTCGAGCTGGATGATGCGGCGCTGCGCGAGCTGCGGCGCCGCACGCTCGGCTTCGTTTTCCAGAACCCGATGGTCGCGCTGGACCCGACCATGCGCGTCGGCAAGCAGGTCGCGCTCGCGGCGGGCAGCAAGGCGGCGGTGCGCGACCTGCTGGCGCGCGTCGGGTTGCGCGACATCGAGCGTGTCGAACGCAGTTTTCCGCACCAGCTGTCGGGCGGCATGGCGCAGCGCGTCGTGATTGCGATGGCCATCGCGCGCGGGCCGATGCTGCTGGTGGCCGACGAGCCGACGGCCTCCCTGGACGCGACCCTGCGCGAGCAGATCTTTGCGCTGCTCGTGTCATTGCGCGATGCCATGAAAACCGGCGTCGTGCTGCTGAGCCACGAACTGCGCGCCGTGGCCCGCCATTGCGACACGGTGGCGGTCATGTATGCCGGCCGCGTGGTCGAGTACGGCCCGGCATCGGTGGTGTTCGCACGGCCTGCGCATCCCTACACGCAGGCGCTGCTTGCCGTGGCGCCCGGCAGGGAGAAGCTGGGCGAGGTCCTGGCATCGATTCCCGGCGCGCCCCCGGCGCTCGGCGGTCGCAGCGAACATTGCGCCTTTGCCGACCGCTGCGGCCATGCCAACGCCCATTGCCGCGCCCTGCGGCCCGAGCTGCGCGAGGTCGAGGGGCGCTCGGTCGCCTGCCACCACGCCGGCGAGCTGGTTCAATTCAAGGAGGCCGCATGACGGAGGAGCCTGTGGTGTCGCTCGAGCGCGTGGGCGTGACGTTCACGGCGGGCCCGGTCTGGAACCGGCGCCGCGTCGACGCGGTGCGCGATGTGAGCCTGTGCATCCGAGCCGGCGAAACGCTCGGCCTGGTCGGAGAAAGCGGCTCCGGAAAAACGACGATGGGCCGGCTTCTGCTGGGGCTGCAGGCTCCGACGCAGGGCGCGGTGCGTTTCCTCGGCGATGTCGTTCCGGCCTCGCGTCGAGCCCGGCAACTCCTGCTCGCAGGCCGCATGTCGGTGGTCCTGCAGCAGCCGGAATGGGCGCTCAATCCCCGGCTGCGCCTCGGCGTTTCGGTGGCGGAGCCGCTGGCGGTGACCGGCGCAGGAACGCCCCGGGTGTGCCGCGACCGCGTCGCGCAGACGCTTGCGCTGGTGGGCCTCAACCCGGGGTTCGCCGAGCGCTTCCCGCACGAGCTCTCCGGTGGCCAGCGCCAGCGGGTGGCGATCGCGCGGGCGTTGATCACGCAGCCCCGGTTCCTGGTGTTCGATGAAGCGGTCAGCGCGCTCGACGTCTCCGTGCAGGTGCAGATCCTCAATCTGATTCGCGACCTGCAGCAGCGCCACGGCTTTGCCGCCCTCTTCATCTCCCACGACCTGGCAGCCACGCGCTATGTATGCAGCCGGATCGCGGTGATGCGCTCGGGAGAAGTGGTCGAGATCGGCGATGCCGCACGCTTCTACGAGAAACCGCACCATGCGTACAGCCAGGCCCTTTGGCAGGCTGCAGCCTGAACACGAAAGAGTCGAGAAATGATGAAGAACGATGTGAATGCCGGGCCAGGCCTGGTCCCGCGGTTGTGGCACGGTCCGTCGGACGGCCGAACGCTGTCCTTCGACTTTCCCCAACTGAGCATCGGCATTGCGGAGTACGAGGAGGGGCCCACCGGTTGCACGGTCCTTCATGTCGAGGGCGGCGCCGACTGCGAGGTCGACGTGCGCGGCGGCGCGCCGGGCCTTCTTGGCGGCTACCCGCGCGTGGATGCGGTCAGCCTTGCGGGCGGCTCCCTGTATGGGCTGGAGGCGGCCACCGGCGTGACATCGAGCATGCTGGCCGAGCGCGGCGGCGCCGTGGGCTGGGGAAAGATCGCGCTGGTCTCCGGCGCCATCATCTACGACTTCGGCGGGCGCACCAATTCGATCTATCCGGACAAGGCGCTCGGCGCGGCAGCCTACCGGTCGGTGCAGGCAGGGGCATTTCCGCAGGGCGCGCGCGGCGCGGGGCGCTCGGCCGCAGTGGGCAAGTTCGCGGCCTATCCGGACTACGAGCGCGAGCCCGGCGGACAGGGCGCCGCCTTCGCGATGGTCGGCGGAACGCGCGTTTTCATTGCCACCGTGGTCAATGCGCTGGGCGTGATCGTCGACCGCCAAGGTCGAGTGGTGCGCGGCCTGCGTCATCGGCGCACGGGCGTGCGCCATCACCCGCGCGAGGTGCTTGTGCCCACCGCCCCGGCCGCAGCCGGCGCGCCCGCCGAACCGGTGGGCACCGTTGCCACCACCGAGAACACCACGCTCACCGTGCTCGTGACCGATCAGCCCATGCCCTCGTTGCTGTTGCGGCAACTCGGCAGGCAGGTCCACTCGTCGATGGCCCGCGCCATCCAGCCGTTCCACACGCCGCACGACGGCGACATCCTCTTCGCGCTCTCCACGGGAACAGGAACTGCAACGGTCGACCCTTTCGTGCTTGCCGAAGCCGCATCGGACCTTGCGTGGGATGCGGTTCTTCAGGCGGTGGACGCCTGACCGCTGCGAATCATCAATCGACGACTCCAAGGAAATCAATGAACCACAAAGCCCCCCTTCGCCTGCTCCTGGCTTGCTTCAAGCACGAAACGAACACCTTCTCGCCCGCGCCAACGCCGCTGCGGCGATTTTTCCGCGACGGCGACACCCCGCTCGTCGGTGATGCCGCGGCGGCAGCCCGGCGTGGCACGGGCACGGGAATGGGCGGCTTCCTTGAAGTGACCGATCGCGAAGGCTGCGAGATCACGGTGGCCGTGGTCGCCGAAGCGAGCCCGAGCGGGCTGGTCGACACCGAAGCCTACGAGCGGATCGTGGGACTGATCCTCGACACAGCCCGTGGCAAGGTCTTCGACGGGATCCTGCTCGATCTGCATGGAGCGATGGTCACGCCCGCGCATGAAGATGGCGAAGGCGAACTCCTGCGCCGGCTTCGCGAGCTGCAGCCGACAGTCCCGATCGGCGCGGCATTCGACATGCACGCCAATCTCTATCCTGGGATGGTCGCGCGCCTGACGGTTCTCAGCGGCTACCACACCTATCCGCACGTCGACATGGCCGCCGCGGGCCGGCGGGCCGCGGAACTCCTGGTGCGCACGATTCGTGGAGAAATTCGTCCCGTGCTCGCGTGGGACAACCGGCCCATGCTGCCGCACGTCATGCGCCAGGGCACGCATGCGCAGCCCAACCGGTCGCTGCAGGCGCGTTGCATCGAGTTCGAGCAAACCGGGACAGTGCTCGCTGCCTCCGTGTTCACCGGCTTCCCGCATGCGGACATCCGCAACGCCGGCCTGTCGGCCGTGGTGTGCACGGACGCGAATGAAGAACAGGCCAGGCGAGTGCGCGATGAATTGCTGGATCAGGCCTGGGAGAACCGCTCGGCCTTCGTGTACAAGGGACAGCCCCTGGAGAAATCGGTCGCACAGGCCAAGTCGGCCACCGGACGGCTGGTGGTCCTCCTCGATCACTGCGACAACAGCGCGTCCGGTGGCACGATGGACACCACGGGCGTGCTGGCCGAGGTGCTGCGCCAGGACCTTCAGGACGCGGTGTTCTACGCCATTCGCGATCCGCAAGCGGTGGAGCAGGCCATTGCCGCAGGCATCGGCAACGAAGTCACGCTGTCTGTCGGCGGCCTGAGCGAGCTGACCGCCACCGGCGATGCCAACCCGCCGATCACCCTTTCGGCGCGTGTGCGCACCATCAGCGATGGCGCATTCCGGCTGCGCGGTCCCATGATGGCCGGCGTGGCGATCAGCGCAGGCAAGACCGTCGTGCTTCAGGCCGGCGGCGTCCAGGTCGTGGTGACTTCCATGGCGACCGAGCCGCATGACCTGGCATACCTCATGTCGCTCGGCATCGACCTCGATCGCGTCAGGTACCTGGTCTTGAAGAGCCGGGTGCATTGGCGAGCCGGCTTCGGCAGCCTGGCGGAAGACGTGATCGAATGCGACAGCGTCGGTGTGACGACGTCGGACTATTCGAAGTTGCGCTTCGAGCGCGTGCGGCGTCCGATCTACCCGCTGGATGCACTGTAAGTCGATCGCTCGCTCAGGCCATCGCAGTCTCGCCCGAAGCCGCCTGCACCGGAATGTGCGCGCGCTCTTCCTTGATGCGGTTGGCGCCGTCCACGAACACCAGCTTGGGCTTGTAGCCTGCCACCTGGTCTTCGGGCACCAGGCCGAAGGCCGCGATGATGATCAGGTCACCCACCGACGCCCGGCGCGCGGCCGAGCCGTTGACCGAGATGATGCCGGTGCCGCGCTCGCCGCGGATCGCGTAGGTGACGAAGCGCTCGCCGTTGTTGATGTTCCAGATGTGCACCTGCTCGTTCTCCGCCAGGTTGGCGGCGTCGAGCAGGTCTTCGTCGATGGCGCAGGAGCCTTCATAGTGCAGTTCGCAGTCGGTGACGGCGACGCGATGGATCTTGGACTTGAGCAGGGTGCGGAACACGGGTGGACTCTTTCTTTCTCTCTGCGAAAAGGTGGGTCGGTCCGGCGTCCATCGATGAGCGCGGCGGAACGAGGGGCACCGCATGCGCGGCGGGCGAAGCATAGTCGAGTCGTCAATGGCCGGACGGCGAGCGGGTCACGGCGTTGTGGCAGTTCGGCGCGGGGTCCTTCGGGGGCCTCTGCGAAAGGTGGGATGGGCTTGCCTGTGGGCCCTGAGGCTGCCCGTTCAGCGATGTGAGATCGTCGGCGCGTAATCAAAAAAAATCGTCATCGACCATTCGTAATGATTTTTTCGCGCCAGTAATTGTTTCCATAGACAATTTAGGGGCCAGATCTGCTTGGGCTGGCTGCAGAAGGCCTGGCGCAGCTTCAGGAGGCCATCCTGGGCAAGACAACAACCCTGCCCGCCTATGGCCTTCGCCGGTCGCCTGTGTACGTGGGGCAAACCGTGCGTTACGAGAACGTCGTGCACTACTTCGCACCGCCATGGGAGGCCGTCCCGCGGATGGTTGATGCCCTGAGCCAGTTCCTGATCCGAACAGAGGGTGCGCCCAGCGTCATGCGCGCCGCGGTGGCGTCCTTCGGATTCGTCGATATCCATCCCCTGTCCGACGGGAACGGACGCGTCCATCGCTTCCTGCTCAACGACATACTTCGCCGAGATGGCGCGGTCCACGCGCCGTTCATCCTGCCTGTGTCGGCGCTGATCACAGACAGCACCCTTGAGCGCGCAAATTACGACCGCGCCCTCGAGGCCTTCTCCAAGCCGTTCATGGGCCGCTTCGCCGAAGCGAGCTCGTTTCGGCGGGAGCCCGTTGCACAACCTGATGGGGTGCGCTCCAATTTCGAATTCGCGGCCTATGACGAAGCGATGCCGGCCTGGCGGTTCATCGATCTCACCTCACATGTCGAATACATGAGCGGTGTGATCGACAGGACCATTCGCAAGGAGATGCACAGCCAAGCCGCGTTCTTTCGTGCACATGACCACGCGCGTCAGGAACTGAAGGAAATCATCGAAGGTCCCGACGCTCACCTGGACATGATCATCCGTTCCATTCGCCAAAACGAAGGGCGCTTGAGCGACAAGCTGCGCGGACAGTTCCCGCAGCTTGGGGTGCCTGGTGTCTGGGAGCAAGTCGCGCGTGTCATCGACGAGGCCTTCGCAGTTCCAGGCGGTAATCCATTCCGGCCCGATGTCGACCCTCCACGAGGTGATCCTTGAAAACTGGGCCTGATGCAGGCCCAAGTGGAGTCGATTGGTATTTGATCGTCTCGCAGGTCCGGATGAGCGCGACGGCCAGCTGACGGGCAACCGGTCGTCGCGCCGTCGAGGCCGAACAGAAGGCAGGCGGTGCGCAGGTCGTGGCGAGCAATGGTTCAGAGCGGCTTTCGTGCGACCCGACAAGGCAAATCGTCGAGGTGTCGGCCGCCCGAACCTACGGCAGGCGTTTCGATACTCCCCACTTGAACTGGCCAGTTTGCCCAGCTTGTCTGGCGAAGCTCCCCGACTGCTGGCGCTTGTGGGGCAGGCCTTGTGTCGGTGGAAGGCCGATCGAAGCGTTTCTCGGGAGCGCCCGTCGGGGGCATCTCCGTCTCCTGCAGCAAGCTCCGCTGGCGAGAAGGCCGCCCGCAGATTCGCGGAATTTCGGAAAACCAGAAATTTTGCGCTGGTTGCGTTGAAAGACGGCTAAAGTTTCGGAATTTAGCGAATGCTGTCTCAAAGCGCGTCGCGCAGTATTAAAATTCGGAATATCAGAAATATCCCCTCGGTACGCCGAGTTCATGCGATTATTTGGTAAATTCCGAAATGAAATCCACCAGCGTCAAGGTCGAGGCGGTCGGCGCCGCTGACCCGATTGCGCCGCCCCCGATTCTGGTGCGCGGGCAGGGCGGCCTTGGGCAGTACGTGCGCCAGGCCAGAAAGCGGCAGCAACTTCGCATCGACGACGCGGCGAGCCTCTTTGGCGTCTCTGTCGACCTGGTCTCGCGACTTGAGAATGAAGCGGGCTCCGTCCGGCTGGACAAGCTGCAGGCGGTACTCGACGGGCTGGGTCTTGCGCTTGTGGTCGGACCCAAAAGTGACCTGCAGAGTTTTGTGGCCGGGCAGAAGGCGTCGGACGATGAGCGAGTCTGAGGACAACGTGCATCGCTTGCGCGTGACACACGATGGTGGCACCCCGGTCGGCGAACTCGCCTACTCAAGCGCGGAAGACCGGTGGTCGTTCCGTTATGACCACGCATGGGCGCGCCAGGGTGCCTTTCAACTCTCGCCGGCGTTTCCCTTTGAGCCGCCACCTGCCGGCTATGACTCTCATGCGATCCGACGCTTCATCGTGAACCTCTTTCCGGAGGGGGCACCTCTTCGCGCCGCACTCGAGCAACTCCATGTCGCACCGAGCAACGCATTTGCACTGCTGCGGGAAATGGGAGGGGAGACGACCGGAGCACTGGAGTTCCAGCCCGTCGATCAACCACCGGCTGCGGCCGCTCGTCGGGAACAACGCTTTCTGTCGCGAGAGGAGCTCAGCGGCCGTATCGATGCTGCAAAGGAAGGCGGCCTCACGGTGTGGGACGGCCGGGTGCGAATGTCGATTGCGGGCTATCAGGACAAGCTGGCCGTATGGGCTGCGCACGACCTCGTCCACGACACGGAGGCCAGCATGTGGCTGCCGGAGCCGCCACTGGCTTCGACTTTCATTCTCAAGCCGCAGCCGGCCGGCCCACGCACACCTCACCTCGCGGCCAACGAGCACTACTGCATGACGCTCGCAGGGGCGTATGGCACTCAGGTGGCCCGTGTTGCGATCATGCGGCTGAAGGTTCCGGTTCTGGTCGTCGCCCGGTTCGACCGGCAATGGCGCGCCGAAGAAAACCACGATTGGGTGACAAAGCTGCACGTCATCGACGCCTGCCAGGCTGCCGATCTTTCGGTGGATTCCAAATATGAGCGCCATCTGGGCAATTCCCCCGCCCTTGCACCATATCGCGATGGGATGAGTCTGCCGCGACTTTTTGGTCTTGCCGCTCTCATGCGCCGCCCGGCGGTGGCGCGGTTGGAGATGTTGCGTTGGGCACTGTTCCAGCTGGCGGTCGGCAACTCCGATGCGCATGGAAAGAACTTTTCGTTCTTTGTCGACCGAACCATGCTTGAGCCCGCGCCGTGGTACGACGTCGTGAGCGTGGCCCAATATCCGGAACTCGACCAAAGCTTCGCAATGTCCTTCGGCGACGCCTTCGGATGGGAAGAACTCAACGCGATGGAGCTTGCGCATTTCGCCCACCTATGCGGCATCGATCAAAAGCTGCTGCACCGGGAGACCGAGCGGCTGTCCCGTGCGATGAAGAGAGCACCCGAACTTCTTTCCGCCCCGGTGTACACCGAAGCGGAGCGTGACTTTCTGCACCCGATATGCGAACTGGTGCAGCGGCGCAGCCAAACGTTGGTGGAGCTGGCGGCCGGCGCCGGTGCCTTCACCGCCGAGCACTTCTAGCGGGCGTGGCGCCGTCGGGTATGCCGTTCACGACCATGAAGAAGTACACCAGGACGCGCTGAAGCCTGATGGCGCCGGTGCTCAAGATGGGCGAGACGATCTACTCTGGCGTCGGGCTCGTTGAGGTTCCTGAGATCGCCGGGCTCCGTTCTGGGGAACAACCGGTTGCATCCTGCGCGGCGCCCCGAGACTGACGATGAGAAACGCAACCTAAGCGCTCAGAGTCGTGCCTTGGCCGCCAACTCGGCCACGGACACGCCGAGGCCGGCGGCGATCTGTACAACGGTCATCACGCCAGGGTTTTGCATCCCCCTTTCGATGCTGCTCATGTAAGAGCGATCGATGTGGCTGCGATGCGCAAGTTCTTCTTGTGAAATGCCATGCGTCTTGCGCAATGCCTTGATGGCGATGCCAAGAGCCAACAACGCTGGGTCGAGCGCATGTTTGGGCGAGGCAATTGGCATGGACAAATGCTCTCGCCTTGTGTACGATTGAACCACGGATGATCTTCCACATATAGGCCTTCCTCTTCTATGTACGGCGTCGCCTCCAAGCCGGTTCTGGTCCGCAGAGGCTGTTTTGTTGTTGCATGACGCGCAGACTTGCAGCCTCTCCACTCCCCACGGCTCATCCTCTGCGGCTGCCGGCGTCGATCACGCGTGTCCGGCCGCGGCAACCCGCGCCGGTCGTGCGCAGCCTGTCCGCGGTACGCATCGGGGCGCAGGTGAGGGCGCTGCGCATGGCGGCCGAGGTATCAGGCGGGGCGCTGGCGAAGACCTCGGGGATTTCTGCGTCGATGCTTTCTCGCATCGAGCGCGGGCTGGTCTCGCCTTCGGTGGAGACCCTGGAGCGCCTCGCGAATGGTCTTGGGGTGCCGACGTCGCGGTTCTTCGGGGACCAGGCGCGGCGCACGGACTTCTGCCATGTGCGCGCAGGACATGGTGTCTTGGTCGATCGCATCGGTGCGGTCTCCGACTACCGCTACGAGCTGCTGGGCCATCTGCTGTCGGGCAACCTGTTCGTGGAGCCCTACCTGGTCACCTTGCTGCCCGGTGCCGATCCCTATGTGACCTTCCAGCATCCAGGTCTCAAGTTCCTGTACTTCCTGTCCGGGGAGGTCCGCTACCGCTACGGCGGCAGGACTGCGGAGGTGAGGGCAGGGGATTCGCTGCTGTTCGATGCAACCGCACTGCATGGGATCGAGGCCATTCAGACCCAGCCGGTCTCTTACCTGTCGCTGGTGTTCACATTGCGCGAATAGCGTTGGTGCGCGTCGACTTGCGGGCTCGCTGGCGGCACGGCGGCGACCACCGCCCGCTTGCGCCCGTCCTGCGAGTCATCGAGGCAACGCATGGAGCCTCGGAGATCCTGATCGGAGACAGCCTTTTTGCGGAGCGTGCCGCTGCAGCGCCCCGGTTCGGACATCAGATCAGGACCGGCGCTTCCTGCTCTTAACCCAATGCGGGATAACCTCCGCTGCCAGGTCCGGCGGCGCGCTCAAGGCATAGAATTCGTGCAGCTGTGCCGCCACGCCCCTTTGTCTGGCAGCTGCATCGTTATTGCTACCAGTGCAGGCGAGAGCGTGCGGCTCGGCGCGTATTCCAGCACCTCCCTGTTCTTGCTGGCGCACAGCAGCAAACCAATGACGGGTTCTCGTGCGGCTTCTTCACGTCACGGTCCAGCGCTTCCAGGTAGAAGTTCAGCTTGCCCAAGTGTTCGGGTTCGAAGGCGGGGACCTTCAGTTCGATGGCCACGAGGCAGTTCAGGCCTCGGTGGAAGAACAACAGGTCGTGCGCGAAGTCCTGGCTGCCCACTTGCACAGGGTATTCGCTGGCGATGTAGCAGAAGTCCTGTCCCAACTCGGTGAGGAAACGGCGAAGGTTCATCAGCTGGCCGCGGTCCAGTTCGGCCTCGGAGTGCGGGTCGGGCAAGGCGAGGAAACCGACGCACATGAGTGCCGCCATGTCCTGCGAAGCAACTCGGGCGCCGCGCAAACAGAAGGACGAGGTGTCCTCTTTCCTCACTGGTGCCTTGCACCGACGCACCGGCCGAGCGCAAGGCCTTGTATTTCCGCGGTGCCTGCCATCGCGCCTGGCCAATTTGACGTCGCCACTTCGTCGAGGATCTGAATCGCCACCTCGAGGGCGCACGGCGATCGATCAACTGGTGCGCGACCTCATGGCCTTCATCGACGCATCAAGGCCAATGGCGGGGCCAAGGGGGACCGTGGAGCAGCTGTCCGCCCACATCGACCTGCGCGACCCGGCCGACGTGGCTTCTCGGCCCAGAACCTGCGGTGCATGCGGCAGTTCTTCCAGGTCTACCCGCCAGGCTCAAAACTCTCAACGCTGTTGAGAGCAATGCAGCCGCAGGCCGCGCAGCATTTCAAGGTCGCGTACCTGTTGGATTCCGCCTTGCGCATACCCAGTACGAAGTCCGGGGCTGCTGTCGACTCCGATTTCTGCCAGTGGGCTCGACGGCCGAACCACGCCAGCCTTCGAGGGGGCGCGACCGTTGCGCCGCTCGGGGCATCCATCTTGCCTTCGCGTGGCCCGCGTGCGGTGCGCGGACGGCGGTGACGCCTGGACGCCGATGCGCGCGAGGGTCGGAGAAGGACCGGGCGACCGGGGAATCGGCGCGGGTCGCCAAGTGGCCGTGCATGCACGGCAGTCACTGGCCAGGCCGCTCGCCTCGGCGTTCGGCGGTTCCTGACAGGGCCGGAGGCGCGCGCTTCGCAGCGGCCTCGGTGGCATGCCGCCTTGGGCGGCGCGGCGTCGCGTGCGGGTGCCTGCGGCCTGTGCGCATGGCCTCTGCGTTCGAAGCCGCCTCTTGGCCGACGCATAGCGCGCACGGGCCGCTGTCCAGGGCTGCGGGCTTTGCCACCGTCCTCACCCGGTCCTCGCTGGCGCTCGGCTGCGGCTTGCGGGCGGTCCCTGGACATCGGCCCTTTTCGCGCGCTGTTCATGCGTCGAGGCGGCTCCGAAAGCAGATGTTCAACCACCGCGGCACATGCCGCAGAAAGGCCCAGCCATGCACGCGAATTCGACTTCCAGCGCCACCGCGCATCACGCGGGGACTCCAACAGCCACGGGCGTTCCCCCCGCACCCCCCGAGGACTCACCCAAAGCAGGTGGGGGCGTTGCCCCAACCCCGGGCACCGCTGCACGGGGGCCGGACCGCATGGACGTGCGGCAGGTCGTGACGGACCGGATCATCGCGATGCTGGAGAAGGGCGCCGGCGTGTTCCGCGAACGCTGGACGCGGGCGGCGGCGCGCGGGGTGCCTCGCAACGGCAAGACCGGGGCGCCCTACCGCGGCGCGAATGTGCTGCTCCTCTGGGAGGCGGCGATCGAGGCGGGCTACGCGTCCAACGTGTGGCTGACCTACCGGCAGGCGCAGAGCCTCGGCGCCCAGGTCCGTGGGGGCGAACGCGGCGTGCTGTGCGCGCACTTCGAGCGCAGGGCGCGGGAGCACCTTGACGATGCCGACGATGTCCTCTCGGAGGGCGGCGTGGATGAGGCGCCCCTGACGGCCCGTTCCGGTGCGCGCGCGGGCGTGCTGCTGTGCCGGCCGTTCTGGCTCTTCAACCTGGCGCAGATCGAGGGGTTGCCGCTCGAGGTCGTGGATCGGGGCGTTACCTCGCCGGCGGCGTCGCAGGGTCCCGTGGAGCGGGCGATGCGGCTGCTCGGGGGCTGCCATGCGACGATCCGGCACGGGTTCGACCGGGCGGCCTACCTGCCGACGCTCGACGAGATCCGTCTGCCGTGGCCGCGGCAGTTCACGAGCGCCGAGGCGCTGTGCGCGACCGCGCTGCACGAGCTGGTGCACTGGACCGGCCATCCCGAGCGGCTGAACCGCAGCTTCGGGCGGCGTTTCGGCGATGCGGCCTATGCGTTCGAGGAACTGGTGGCGGAGCTCGGCAGCGCGTTCCTCCTGGGGCACTGCGGGCTGGTCGATGCCACCGTCGAGGGGCATGCGGCCTACGTCGACGCCTGGCTGAAGGTGCTGCGGGCCGACCGCACGGCGATCTTCATGGCGGCGCGCCTCGCGGAGGAGGCGTTCGCGTACATCGTGGCGCGGGAGATGCCTGCGTTGGGGGAGGCCGCGATGGACTGAGGGCGCAATGCGCCGGGTGTCGCGAGGTCTCAGAAGGAGCCGTTGGCGATCTGGTCGAGGTACAGCTGGAAGCTTGTCCTCGCGCGGTACACCCCAGCGATGCCGGCCGTGCCTGGCGCCGGAAGCTCGTAGGTCGAGTATTCGAGTGTCCCGTCTGCGAGCAGAAACAGAAGCCAGTCAGAACTCGCATGGGCTGTGCGAGAAATGGCAGAGGCCGTGCCGTGGGGCCACCATGTCAACCTGCTGGCCGACTGTGATCCGCGCGTGGGACACGCGTCACAACACCCCGCATCGCAGATGGGCCCTCCGTGCCGCCCTCATAGCCGCACAAGGACTTTGCCTCCGAAGTTTCGACGTTGTCCTGCGACCGGCAGGTTGCGCGCAACTGTGCATGTTGACAGGCGACGCGCGATCGTCCCTGCACTAGGCTTTACCTCGAGTCGATCCGGTGGCGGGCAGCCCGGACCACGTCCCTGGACTTTCGGAGGTTCCCGATGCACATGCGTGTTCCGATTCGTTGTTTCCGAGCGGCCGGCGCGATGGCCGTCACGCTGGCCACACTCGCCTGTGCTTCGGACGCCACCGGGCCCGACCGGTCCGAGGGCTTCTCGACCCTCGTGGCGCTGAGCGCGGCGCGGCTCGACCTGTCCCGGCAAGTGGCGCTGACCAAATGGGACAGCCGCCAGCCGGTCGCGGATCCGCCGGGCGATCCGCGCGAGCAGGAAGTCGTTGCGGCGGCTGCGCAAGAGGCGAGCGTGCGCGGTTTGCCAGGAGAACTGGCGACCGCGTTCTTCACAGACCAGATCGAAGCGAGCAAACTCGTCCAGTTCGCGCTTATCGCCCGCTGGTGGCGGGGGGGAAGAGCACCGGACGAACCTCGCGCAGACCTGAGGAACGAACTTCGTCCGGCGCTCGATCGGCTCCGCCCCCGGTTCATCGACGAACTTGTCGCGATCCGGTCGCTGCGCGAGCGGCCGGATTGTCACGAGCGGTTGACGCATGCGACCGCGCGGCACGTCGACGCGCACGGGCTGTCGCCGCTGTTCGCGATCGCGCTGGACCGCGGCTTGGCACGCGTGTGCGCCGAGTGAACGCACGAACTTCCGGCAAGGACCTCGGGTCAGAAGACCTTGCCGAGACGCTGCGGATCCGGCCGCACCGTGCCGAAGGACTCGGGAGACGTCAGTCAGCATTTGTAGCACAACCGTGCTACTATGTGCGTACGAAAGGTTTGACCATGTCGACAACCACCATTCGCCTGGATGACGATCTCAAAGAGCGTATCTCCGCAGCAGCGGACCTGGCAGGCAAAACTGCCCATGCTTTCATCGTCGATGCCATCGCTCGCACAGTCGAGCAGGTTGAAGCAGAGGAAGAGTTGCATCGCATCGCCGAGAAGCGCTGGGCAAAGTTGCTGGCGACCGGGAACTCCGTGCCTTGGGACGACGCGAAGAAATACCTTGCTGCTCGTGGGCGAGGCGAGAAACCCGTCAAGCCCACCGCGCGAAAGCTCGAGCACTGATGGGCAGATGACGCAGATTGAACTCGCTCCAGAAGTTTTCGATGACTTCGACCGGTTCATCGATCACCTTGCGAGATTCGAGGAGGTCGATGTCCCGCAACGGCTTGGCGAGGTCATGCAAGCGATGGAGATCCTGAGACACAGCCCCCTGATAGGTCGTCCGGTCAAAGCGGGCCATCGGGAGTTGCTGATAGGACGCGGATCGCGCGCGTACATTGCGCTCTATCGATATGTTGTCGACATCGATACCGTGTTTGTTCTCGCGCTGCGGAACCAGCGAGAAGCAGGGTTCAAGCGGAAACGTTGATGGCACTGACCCGCGTGTGCCCATCCTTCGTTCATACAAGCAAGTAGCCGTCGCCGAAGCAGGTCGGACTGGACCGTGGCCCGGCACGCGTGTAGGCCAGTTGATGATCGACTGTCGCGTCGAGCCCGAGATCAGAAGACCTGGCTGAGGAATCGCTGGATCCGCGGATCCGCGCAGTGGCCGAAGAACTCGCCGGGCGGCGCGGCCTGCACGATGCGCCCGCCGTCCATGAACGCGACCTTGTCGGCGACCGCCCGCGCGAAGCCCATTTCGTGGGTGATGCAGATCATCGTCATGCCGTCCCGCGCCAGCAGGATCATGGTCTCGAGCACTTCCTTGACCATCTCCGGATCGAGTGCCGACGTGGCCTCGTCGAACAGCATGACGGAAGGATTCAGGCAGAGTGCCCGCGCGATGGCGACGCGCTGCTGCTGTCCGCCGGAGAGCTGGGCCGGATAGGCCGACGCCTTCTCGGCGAGACGGACCTTGTCGAGGTACGCGAGTGCGGTCTGCCGGGCCTCCTGCCGGGAGCGGTGCCGGACCCAGCGCTGCGCCAGGGTGCAGTTCTCGAGCACGGTGAGATGCGGAAACAGGTTGAACTGCTGGAACACCATGCCGATGTTGGCCCGTACCAGATCGACATGGCGCATGCGCGGTGAGACAGCGACGCCGTTGACCGTCACGGTGCCGCTTGCGTAGCTCTCGAGTCCGCTGATGCACCGTGCGAGCGTCGACTTGCCCGAACCCGAGGGGCCGCACACGACCACGCGCTCGCCGGCGGCGACGCTCAGATGGACGTCGCTGAGCACCTGGTGTGCGTGGAAATGCTTGGACAACCCCGCGATCGAGACCATCGGGTCGAGAGAGGAGATGGCCGTGCCCATGCTCAGGCTCCCCGCCGATAGAGCAGGGCGGCGGGGCTGTCGCGCCAGGCGCTCAGTTCCCCGGTGCTCACGCGGGTGCGCCCATAGACCATCCAGGCATCGTCGACCGTGCCGATGAACTGCCTCACATAGAGGAGCTCGGGGTGCTTTTCCGCGGCGGAGGCGTAGCCGAGGCCGACGGCATACTTCCCGTCGCTCACGCCCTGGGTGACCTCGGCGACGGTCGCCACGAATTCGATCTGCGGCCACTGGCGGCGGTCGATGTACGGCAGGGTCGGGCGCATGACCGCGAGGGACGTGGGTTGCGCGGCGTCGTGGCGCTGGAGGATCGCCAGATCCTGGCTTGGCGAGATGAAGGTGTCGATCAGGTGGAGGCCGACGAAGCACTTCGCGACCGTCGAGGCGGCCGCGGGATGCACTGCGCACTGGACCATGAAATCGGCCTCGCCCCGAAGCACGGCATCGGCGCCGTGCTCGAAATCGGCGACCAGGTCCAGGATCGCGGTGTCGCGCAGCCCGTGAAAGTCGAGGTAGCGGCGGGTCACGAATTCGTGGTTGCTGCCTGCCGGGCCCAGGGTGAGGAATCTCATGTGTTTGCTTGGGTTCAGTGGGGACGATTCAACGAGGCCTCGAGCGCGCGGATGCCGCGCAGCAGGACGTAGTTGATGGCGAGATAGACGAGGCCCGCGCCGAGAAAGATCTCGTAGGGCGCGTAGGTCTCGGCGGTGAGCAGGCGGGCGCTGCCCGTGAGCTCGAGCAGGGTGACGGTGCTGGCGAGAGACGTCGCCTTGCAGGTCAGGATGATCTCGTTGCCGAAGGCCGGCAGCGCCGTGCGCACCGCGAGCGGCAGGTCGATCAGGCCGAAGGCCTGGACGCGGCCGAGCCCGAGGACGCGGGCAGCCTCGCGCGTCCCCCGCGGGATCGCGGCCAGCGCGGCGCCCAGTGTCTTGCCCGTGTAGGCGGCCGAGTTCAGTGCCAGGGCGATCACCACGCACCAGTAGGGATCGCGCAGCACGGGCCACAGCACGGAATGCCGGATCAGGTCGAACTGGCCCGCCCCGTAGTAGAGCAGGAACAGCTGGACCAGCGCGGGGGTCCCGCGAAAGAAGAGCACGTAGGCATGGGCCGCCGCGCGCAGACCGGCGGCCCGCGCGTTCCGGCCGAGGGCGACGGGGATCGACAGGGCCGTGCCCAGGAGGATGACCCAGGCCGTGAGCGCGAGCGTGAGCCCGGCGCCCTCGACCAGCGCGGGCAGCACGGACCACAGAAGGGTGATGTCGAACATGGCGTCAGGCGGCCAGCGGGCGGGCGGCTCGGCGCTCCGCCCACTCGAGGCACAGCGTGGCGAAACCGGTCAGCGCAAGATAGATGCAGGCGGCGGCGAGGTACATCGTGAACGGCTCGCGCGTCGCGCCAGAGGCCTCTGCGGCCTTGCGCATGAGTTCGTCGCACCCGACGATGGAGACGATCGAGGTCTGCTTGAGCAGAACGATCGACTGGTTGCCGAACGGGGCGAGCGCGAAGCGGGCCGCCTGCGGCAGCACGACGGTCCACAGCGCCTGGGCGCGCGACAGTCCGAGCGTCCTTGCGGCCTCGCGCTGGGTTTTCGGGACCGACAGCAGTGCGCCCCGCGCGATCTCGGCGGCATAGGCGCCGAACGAGAGCGCCAGCGCGGCCACGCCGGCGAAGAAGGTGTCGATCTCGACATAGCGGCCGGTGAGCGCGGCGAGCGTGAGCGAGCCGCCAAAGAAGACGGCGAAGACGATCAGCAGGTCGGGAATGCCCCGGACCACCGCGGCGTAGCCGTCGCCGGCGGCCCGCAGGACGCGGTGACCCGAGAGCTGCAGGCTGCAGACGGCGGCGCCGAGCAGCGTGCCCAGCACCAGCGCGGCGGCCGCGAGCTGCAGCGTCGCGAGCGCGCCCAGGAGCAGCTGCCCGCCAAAACCATGGAGGATGTTCATCGGGGGTCGCGGCGCCTACATCAGCTTGAACGGGAAGTACTTCGCCGTGATGCGGTCGTAGGTACCGTCGGCCCGGATCGCTTCAAGCGCGGCGTTGATCCTCGCCAGGGTCTGCCCATCGTCCTTGCGCACGGCGATGCCGTTGCCTTCGCCGAGGATGCCGCCCTTGAGCTCCGGGCCGACGAACGCGAAGTCCCTGGCCTCGGGCGTCTTCAGGAAGCCGACGTGGTAGGTGACCATGTTGCCGAGGATGTACTCGACGCGGCCGGCGACGAGATCGAGTTCGGCGGCCTGCGGCGTGTCGTAGAACTTGAGGTTCGCGGCCTGGTAGTTCTGCGCGAGGTAGGCCGCCTGGACCGAGCCGCGCTGCACCCCGATGGTCTTGCCTTTCAGTGCCGCGGGGCTGACGTCCGGCGGCATTCCCTTGCGCGCGACGAAGCGCGAAATCGTGTCCTTGTACTTGGCCGAGAAGGCCACGCGCTCGCGGCGTTGCGGCGTGATCGCCATGCTCGCCACGATCATGTCGTACTTGCGGGCGACGAGGCCCGGAATGATGCCATCCCAGTCCTGCGCGACGATCTCGCACTTGGCCTTCATCTTCTCGCACAGTGCACGTGCGATGTCGACGTCCCAACCCTGGAGCATCCCCTGCGAGTCCTTGAAGCTCCAGGGCGGGTAGGCGCCTTCGGTCGCGATGCGGTAGCTGCCCTGGGCGTTGGCCGCGGCCATGCAGAGGCATGACGAGAGCGCGAGGCAGAGGGGCCGGCGAAGCAAGCCGGGAAGCGAAGCGTGGAAGCGCATGGACATTGTCTCCGAGACGAATCGTTGTGATGCGCGAATCGTCGAGGAGCTTCGGAGCGTGCGCAATGCTTGCATCGGATGCAATTGCCCGTTCGAAGGACCGCCCTTCGGGCGCCGAGGGGCCAGCGCGCCGGGGGACGCGCACATTGCATCGCGGGCAATTCGAGTCGGCGCCTGCGAACCTGCCTGGCGGCGCGCCGGAGGTATGGAGCCGCGCCGCGGTGAGCGCATCGATCTGTGCCTCGCCACCGCGCCGCCGCCGACGACCTCGTTCCACTCGCCGATTCGCGCCATGAGGCGTCCTACAGCCAGGCCTTGACCATGGTGCGCAAGTTCGCAGGGGAGTGCGGGGGACGCTCTGTGCGTACTTTGATCAAATCGCATGCCATGCCCGTGGAGGAACGCTGGTCGATGACCGTGCCCGACCTGATCGACGTCGAGAAGGTGCAACTGCCTCAACCCCTCGCCACTGATCCGTCTGGCAGCGTTCAAGAACCCCGAGTTTTTCAAAGCGCAGGCGATCCCGAACGAAAGCATGTTTTGATGCGCTGATGCAAATTGAAGTGCGTCAAGTGCGCTTGAATTGAAGCGAGGGCCAGCCACCATCAGAGGCGGCAGTGTGGCAAAAAGTATTGACGTTGTATATACTTCGTTGGTATCAATGTTTCTGGAACCGGTCATGTCCAAAGAAGCCATGTTCACCATGAAGCTGGAACCGGAGTTGCGCGACGCCTTCATGGCAGAGGCCGAGGCCAGCCACCGACCGGCGTCACAGGTGGTGCGCGAACTGATGCGTGAGTTCATCGAGCGTCAACGGCAAGCCCGTGAATACGACGCCTTCCTGCGTGCCAAGGTCGACACGGCGCGTGCGCAGATCGCATCCGGTCAATACGCCAGTGATGTCGACGTCGAGGCTCGCTTTGCTGCCCGTCGCGCTGCACTGCGGGCCAAGGCTGGCGGCGACGCATGAGGGTCCTGTGGACCCTGTCCGCCGAACAAGACCGCGCCGACATCGTCGACTTCATCGCCCAGGACAACCCGCTCGCCGCCATCCGCATGGATGAGACTTTCTCGGCAGCCGTCGGCCGGTTGGCCGAGCACCCCCTGCTAGGACGGGCAGGACAGATCCCGGGCACCCGTGAGTTGATCCCGCACGAGAGCTATCGGCTGGTCTATGAGGTGCGGGCCGATACCATCTGGATCTTGACCTTGGTGCATACCGCTCGCCAGTGGCCGCCGACCCGGTCGTGATCGACGGCCAGCAAAAGCGCTCGGTTTCTGACGGCGGAAGCGGCGGCAAAACATGGGTGGTGCGCGGCCGAAGGCCACGATCGAGGATGCGCAAAGTCTCTGCGGCCTGAACGTCACGCAAGCCCGGCTGGAGGCGGTCGGCGAGAGCGACGTGCTGATGCTGCAGCGGTTCGACCGCGACTACACCGACAAGGGTTACCTGCGTTTCGGTTTCGTCCGTGGCCTGACCGTGCTCGACTGCGGCGATAGCCACCTGGACCGGGAACGTTGGTCCTACCCGTTGATGGCCGATAACCTGCGTCGCCGGTCCGACAAACCGGAAGCCGACTGCGCCGAGCTATTCAGGCGGATGGTCTTCAATGCCGCCATGACCCACAACGATGATCATCCGCGCAATCATGCGCTGCTGCGCGGGCGGAAGGGATGGCGGCTGTCTCCGGCCTACGACCTCGTGCCCGCACCCGTGGTCAGTCTGGAGAGGCGCGACCTGACGTGACGTTGACTATCGGCCACTACGGTCGCACGGCCAGCATCTACAACCTCCTGTCGCAGGCGGGGCGTTTCGGCTTGTCGGCGGAAGAAGCGCGCGGGGAGATCGATCGACTCGTCGATGTTGTCCGGCATTGGCGCGACGGTTTCTTCGCCTGCGGCGTCTTGGTCAAGGACATCGACTACATCGCCGCGGCCATCCTGCCTGACTGCTTCTTCTTCGAAAAGCAACCGGGCGCGTAAGTCATTGAGCCGCGTTCACCTTCGGCAAGCCACGCACAGCTTCTGCGCCGATGTTGGCATCCGGCGCTCCTCGACGAGGACCGTGCCCGACCTGATTGACTTCCAGAAGGTGCAACTGCCTCAGCTCCCCGCTTGTTCGAGCGCGGAATCTGAGCCCATCCCCGGAGGCATGTTGCAATAATTATGCATTTGGCAATCAATGACGAAATATCGCTCTTGTGCCGACGAAAAAAGCGCCTCTGCCTTGAAGCCTGCGGTGATCGCTTCGTGTCGGTCGTGCGACGGGTGTCCGAGCAAGCGACGGATCAATGTGCAGGCCGCGTCTCGGCCGGCATGCCGCCTCCGGCGACCTGTGGTGGCCGGTGCCTTGCGAGGCACCGGCATCCAACGGCAATGACGGCATGGGCAGCGCACCCACGCCCCGTCAAATCCCCCTCGTCCGAATCTTCATGCCCGAGCGACGCAGCGCAAACACGCCATCGAAGGTCCGGCACCACACGAGCTCCTGCGAGCTTGCGATGAGGCGCGCAGGCATCGAATGCTCGGCGCCCCCTAGCAGCTCCGTCGAGAAGACGAACTCTCGCTCGGGCGGAGCCTTCGCGGACGCGTCCTTCCTGCCGGCTTCCTCCCTGGCGATGAAGGCCGCGAGTTCGTCGAAGCCCTGCGCGGTCTCCGCAGCGAGTTTGCGCTGAAGGTCTTCCGAGGGCCGGGCCAGTTCGTCGAGGCTGTAGGTCGAGGCCAACTGGTACATGTACAGGCCCGACCACTGCGCGGCCCCGCTGCCCAGTTCGAGCTGGACTGCCGCAGCCGCCACCAGCCTGCCGCTGGGCGACTTGCTGATGGAGAGATAGGGGGTTGCGTCCGTGCGGGCTGGGCCGCTGGTGTCGGTGAGTTCGAGCCCCTGCCGGATCGCCGCATCGAGGAACAACTGCCGCGGCTCGAGCCTGAGCTTGCCTTTCATGCGCGCCGCGTCGAGGCCGGTCTGGCTGTCGACCATGCCCATGTTGGCGAGCGCACCCAGGGCACCGAACACCAGGCCGGCGGTCAGGCTGCCGCCCTGTGTCTGCGCGTAGACGATGGTCTTCGCCTCGTCGAGGTGGCGAGTGGCGTGCCGCGGCTCTTCCACGATCGCGGCATGCGCGAGCACGAACGTCGACGGTGCGTCCGCCGCGACGGGGCGATTCCTGTAGCTCGGCGGCGCCACGCAAGCTGCCAGGCCCGCTAGCGCCAGCAACGCGCACACCCTCAGGACGCGACGATGCGCGCGGGCCTCGAAACCGATCATGGTTTTTTTCTCCTCGCTCCGTGGTCTGACAGGCCGCTCTTCGGCGGCGGGCGGATCATAGCCGTCGGGCCGCGCGCAACCATGGCCGGCCGGTTCGCGAGCGCGTCAGCGCGCATGGAAGCCTTCGGCTTCGGTGACCCATGGCGATGAGGGGCTGAACGACGAGACGTGTCGCCTGAACGATCGTCAACTTGCCCACTGAGAAAACCGTCAGCGCAGCTGCGAACGCCTGCTGCCGATGGCAAGTTTTGACTCGTGGGAGGCCTGATTGGCGCGACGCTTTCTGCTTTGCTCACCCATGGATGGCTCAACGACATGCGTATTGCCTTGCAATAAGTCCGGAACCGTCGTTTTTAGCGCGAATGCCAGGGTGCCAAGAGTCCACAACGATGGATTGGCCAACCCTCGCTCGATGAGCGATATGTAGGTCCGATCAAGTTCGCAGTCGAAGGCGAGTTCGGTCTGAGATCTATCCGCTTTGATCCGAAGTTCTTTGAGACGCTTACCGAGTGCAATCGAAATAGGCTCTCTGTGCGTTGGAGCCTGTGGGTTCGATCTCTTGGTGGCAGTGGGCATACCCACTGACGATCTTTCTTTGCAGTCCTAGAATCGACGGCATATACACTGCATAGAAAACCTGTCATGGCTCTCTATCAAGCGTCACCGTTGCCGACCGGGCGACCCGTGCGGGTTCCCACTTCCGCATTGCCCGCAAAAGCACGCCGACCGGCACCTACCGCGCGCAGCCTGTCTGCGGTTCGCATCGGTGCGCAGGTGAGGGCGCTGCGCATGGCGGCCCAGGTGTCAGGTGGAGAGCTGGCGAAGACCTCGGGGATTTCGGCCTCGATGCTTTCGCGCATCGAGCGCGGGCTGGTCTCGCCCTCGGTGGAGACGTTGGAGCGTCTCGCGCAGGGGCTGCATGTGCCGGTTTCGCGCTTCTTCAGTGATCAGGCGCGCCGAACGGATTTCAGTCATGTGCGCGCAGGGCAGGGAGTCATCGTCGATCGCGTCGGCGCGGTGGCGGACTACCGGTACGAACTGCTGGGTCATCTGCTGTCGGGCAATCTGTTCGTCGAGCCCTACCTGGTCACGCTGCTGCCGGGTGCCGATCCCTACGTGACCTTTCAGCATCCGGGCCTCAAGTTCCTGTACTTCCTGTCGGGGGAGGTCTCCTATCGCTACGGTGCCAAAGTGGTCGAGGTGAGGGCGGGGGACTCGTTGCTGTTCGACGCAACCGCCCTGCATGGGATCGAGGCCATTGGGACCCAGCCGGTCTCTTACCTGTCAGTGGTGTTCACTCTGCGAGAGTAGGCTGTTCTTGGCGGCTCTGCCGCGCAGCGGGGCGACGCGAATGCCCATTCGATGGTTCCCCGCGAATTCGCTGCGTGCCGAATTCACCTCTCTGTCCGGCTCCATTTCCCGGTGTTCGGTATGCCGAACACCGAGAAAATTGCGTATTTCAGCCCATCGTGGACGGCGTTTCAGGCTGATCGTGGACGCCGTTTCAACGTGATCGTGGACGGCATTTCAAACTGATCGTGGACGCTGTTTCAGCGCGATCGTGGACGATTTGGGGAGCGCGCAAGTGATCTTTTGACCGGGCGTCAAGCTCATCGCCTTTTGCGGTGAAGCCTGATGCCCACGAACAGAATCACGATGCGCCGAATCCGAGAGACATTGCGCCTGCACCTGCAGGCAGACCTGAGCTACAACGAGATCGGCCGAGCGCTCAAGATCTCCAAGAGCGTCGCGGGCAAGTACGTCTCGCTCGCCCGCGCCGCAGGCATCGACTGGGCGGTCGCCCAGGCGCTCACCGACGAGGAGCTTGAATCCCGGCTGTATCGACCGGCGTTGCCCCGCTCCAGCCACCAACTCGCCCCCGACTTCGCGCTGGCGCATCAGGAACTCAAGCGCGCCGGCGTCACCCTGCAGTTGCTGTGGGAGGAGTACGCCCGCAGCCTCGCCGGGGCCGGCCAGCAGGCCTACAAGTACACAAGCTTCTGCGTGAAGTACCGTGCCTGGGCGCTCGGGCTGAAGCGTTCCATGCGCCAGACGCACATCGCCGGCGAGAAGCTGTTTGTGGACTATGCCGGCCAGACCGTGCCGCTTGTGGACGCGGCCACCGGCGAGATCGCCGCCGCGCAGATCTTCGTGGCCACGCTCGGCGCGTCCAACTACACCTACGCCTGCGCCACCGCGCGTCAGACCACCGCAGACTGGATCGGCGCCCAGGTGCGTGCGCTGGAATTCTTCGGCGGCGTGCCGCGCTTGATCGTGCCCGATCAGGCCCGCGCGTTGATCAAGAGTCCAGATCGCTACGACCCCGAACCCAATCGCCTATACGACGAGTTCGCCACCCATTACGGCTGTGCGTTGCTCGCAGCACGCCCGGCCCATCCTCGCGACAAGCCGAAGGTCGAGAACGCGGTGCTCGTGGTCGAGAGATGGATTCTGGCGCGCCTGCGCAACCGGCGCTTCTTCAGCCTGGACGAACTCAACCGGGCGATCGCCGCGCTGCTGGTCGATCTGAACCAGCGCCCCTTCAAGAAGCTGCCCGGCTGCCGGCGCAGCGCCTTCGAGAGACTGGACGCGCCCGCGCTGCGGCCACTGCCGGCCCAGCGCTTCGAGACGTGCCTGTGGAAGAGCGCCAAGGTGAACATCGACTACCACGTCGAGTTCGACGGTCACTACTACAGCGTGCCGCACGCCCTCGTGCGCACCACCGTCGAGCTGCGCGTCAGCGCCAGCCTGGTGGAGTGCTTCGCGGCCAACCAGCGCGTGGCCTGTCACGCGTTGAGTCACCGCAAGGGCGCACACACGACCATCGCCGAGCACATGCCGGCGTCGCACCGTGCCCACCTGGAGTGGACGCCCCAGAAGCTGATCGACTGGGGCCGGCGCATCGGCGTCAGTGCGGCGGCGGTGGTGACATGGCAACTCGAACACCGCCCGCATCCGGAGCAGGGCTACCGCGCCTGCCTGGGGTTGCAGCGTCTGGCGCGCGAGTACACGCCGGCACGGCTGGAAGCCGCCTGTGCCCGGGCGCTGGCGATCCGCGCGCCGACCTACCGCAGCGTCGCCTCGATCCTGAAGAACGGCCTGGACCGCCAGCCCGCCCTGTTCGCGACGACACCCACGCCGCTGCCCGCTCACGAGAACGTGCGCGGCCCGGACTACTACCACTGAACCACTGAAGGAGATGACGATGCTGAATGAACACACCCTGGACCAACTGCGCAGCCTGCGCCTGGACGGCATGGTGCGCGCAATCCAGGAGCAAACTACGAGCACCGCGGCGGCCGCACTGGGCTTCGACGAGCGCCTGACCATGCTCGTGCAGCGCGAGATCGCCTGGCGCGATGACAAGCGGGTGGCGCGTCTGATGAAGGCCGCCCGGTTGAAGGTCGGCACGGCCTGCGTGGAGGACATCAATTGGCGCGCGAGTCGTTCGCTGGACCGCGCCCAGGTGGCCGCGCTGGCCGGCGGCGACTGGCTGCGAAACGCGCAGAACTTGCTGATCACCGGCGCGACGGGGTGCGGCAAGACCTGGTTGGCATGCGCGCTGGCGCACCAGGCGGCAAGGTCAGGCTTCTCGGTCCTCTACACCCGCGCTGCGCGCCTGTTCGATGAGCTGCAGGTCGCCCACGGCGACGGCAGCTTCACCCGGCGTCTGGCGCAGCTGGCCAAGCTCGAT
The DNA here is from genome assembly GCF_001591365.1 of Variovorax paradoxus NBRC 15149. GTDB lineage: Bacteria > Pseudomonadota > Gammaproteobacteria > Burkholderiales > Burkholderiaceae_C > Variovorax > Variovorax paradoxus. The sequence goes on along the minus strand of NZ_BCUT01000002.1, from coordinate 758,309 downwards.
CTGATCGTGATCGACGACTTCGCGATCTCCCCGGTCGGCGCGCCCGAGCGAAACGATCTGCTGGAGGTGCTGGACGATCGCGTGGGCACGCGCTCGACGCTGATCACCAGCCAGTTGCCGGTACGAGCCTGGCACACCTACCTGGACGACCCAACCCTCGCCGACGCGATCCTGGACCGTGTCGTGCACAGCAGTCACAAGATCGAGCTCAAAGGCAAATCGCTGCGCGATGAGGAACCGATGCAATGAACGCGGCGCCTGCCTCACAAGCCCGAGGGCTTGAAAACGACTTATCCACCGCGTCGGCCGGTACGTCGCAAGCGCCGTCCGCCGCCGTGGATAAGTCTGCGCCGCGACCCTCATCAAACATCTGGAACCTCGCTTCGCGTCAGTGCGCTTCAAACTGATGATGGACGATTGAGATACATTGAACCCTTCGCTTGCGCGCATCCCCTGCGCGTCCACGATGGCGCTGAAACAGCGTCCGCGATCAGCCTGAAACAGGCGTCCACGATCGCTGAAATGCGCAGAGAAAATCTCGAACGGTCGCAACAGCGAAGGTCTTCTGCTTGATGGAGCCGTGAGGAAATTTGTGCAGCGGCCGCGTGGGCTTGCTCTGCGAGCGGAATGAATTTTCGATTTCGGTAGCCTGGACGCGGCGGTCGCAGGCCGACGTCGAAACTTCAAGGGCAAAGCCCTTGTGCGGCTATGAGGGCAGGACAGATCCCGGGCGCCCGTGAGTTGATCTCACACGAGAACTATCGGCTGAGAGGCACCGCCTGATCGGCGGAATCGTGACCGTCCAACTTCTGGGGGTCAGTTCAATCCGGGGCGATTCAAGCCGCCCACTGAATATTGGGATGGCGGGGGAACGCGGAAACGGGATCAATCCGCGCGATGATCTTCCAGTTCAGTAAAGAACGGGAGGAGCGCTTGGCCCGGATGATCAGCGAGATCTTCTACTCGGCCGCCGACTTAGTCCGCAGCTCTTTCTTGTAGCGCTTCATCAAGGAACTCATGAGTTCCGACGGCTCTACCTCGAGCCCATTGCACAAAAAGATGAGACTGGTCAATGAAGGGCTGGTAGTGGCCGTCTCCAATTTGGCAATGAATGTGCGATTGAGGCCCGAGGCAAAACCGAGCTCTTCCTGATTGAACCCGCGCACTGCCCGCCGAGCCTTCAGCTCGGCCGCAAAGGCTTTCAGTAGTGCGGGATCCTGCGTCGATCGCATGCAGCGAATCTCGCTGCATGGACTTCTTTATGCACCCGCTTGTATGGTACATAATGAGTTGCGGCGCTGCGCTTTAAGCCTTGCGATGGATCGCTTCTCGTGCCGGTTTCCTCAGTTGCCAAGCTTCGGAGCTTTACTGCTCACAACGAATTCAAATGACGCGTCGACAAGTCGCTTCGCCTCTGCCTACGGCCCGCCCCCTGCGGTTGCCGGTTTCGGTGACGCGTGTCCGGCAGCGGCAAACCGCTCCTGTCGTGCGCAGCCTGTCCGCGGCGCGCATAGGCGCGCAGGTGAGGGCGCTGCGCATGGCGGCCGATGTGTCTGGCGGCGCGCTGGCCAAGACTTCGGGGATTTCTGCCTCGATGCTTTCTCGCATCGAGCGCGGGCTGGTCTCGCCTTCGGTGGAGACCTTGGAGCGCCTCGCGCAGGGCCTGCATGTGCCGACCTCACGCTTCTTCAGTGATCAGGCGCGGCGCACTGACTTTTGCCATGTGCGCGCAGGACATGGTGTCTCGGTCGATCGCATCGGCGCGGTTTCAGACTACCGCTATGAGCTGCTGGGCCATCTGCTGTCGGGCAACCTGTTCGTCGAGCCCTACCTGGTCACGCTGCTGCCCGGGGCCGATCCCTACGTGACCTTCCAGCACCCGGGCCTCAAGTTCCTGTACTTCCTGTCCGGTGAGGTCAGCTACCGCTATGGCGGCAAGTCAGTTGGGGTGGGGGCAGGGGACTCGCTGCTGTTCGAAGCGACCGCGCTGCACGGGATCGAGACCATTCAGAGCGGGCCGGTGTCGTACCTGTCGGTGGTTTCCACGCTGCGCGAGTGAGGCTGGATACAGGGCTTGATCGCGACTGGCGCTTGCTCGCCCTGTATGAGACGCCCGCGTCGATGCGGTCTCGTGGTCTGTCGCATGAGCCAATGATCCCGGCGTTTCCGGGAAAGCTCACGGTCCTGGCGGGGCAGAAAATCGCATCCGCCGTTTCTGTTCGTCGAAGTTCGGCACGCGTCCGGCGATCGCGGCGATTCAAACAATGCGCCCAGCGCCCAGACAACCCACGCATCTTTTTCGAGCAAGTGAGTAGGCCGGCCAGTCTTTGCCCGGGCCTGTTCCAGAATTTCGTCTTGCTCTTCATTGCTCTTCATTGCTCTTCATTGCTCTTCATTGCTCTGAGCGAAGTGGTGTTCAGCCACGCAGCGCCTCTTCGCTGATGGCCCTTGCCATCCAGGCTGGCAGGGTCGCGCGCGCCGACGTCAGTGTCCGCCACTCAGCGGGCGGCAACGCGCGGCGCAAAGCCGCCAGCGACTCGCTCACATGGGCTGGGCCCATCCAGGCCAGAGCACGCACCGCCGCACCGGCTGGCCCAGCTCCGAGCGCCAGCGTCCAGCGAGGGGCATGCTTCACCAGGATTTCAGAGCTCCCGAGCTTGAGCTTGCGCGTGCGTCCCGAGGTCAGGTAGACCTCGCGAATCGGCACCTGCTGGGTCAGCCCCAGCGCGTTGGCGGCGCTCGCGCCGTGGGACATCACGACCTCGCCACTTTGGGCGGCCATCGCGTGAACTACCTTCTCGGGCGACGGCGCGCGTGTCCCGAACCGGTTCGACACCGGGGCGGTATAGAACGCACGCGCAACGCGCAGCAGCTTGTCTTCCTTCGTGAGCCAAGACAGTGCCTGATCGACGGCAGCCCGGCTTCCAAGGTGCAGGAACTCCTTGGGCGACACCAGACCTCCCTCAGGCAGGGACCGTGCGCGCATCAAGATGGATTCAGGAAGCGTGGTCATGATCATTTCCAGATGTCAGAATTGTTCGTCGATTTCTGACATCGTGCTGCTTCACCCGTCTGGGTGTTAATTCGCCTCATGCTCCTCGAATGTTCGGCATGCCGAACATCGAGAAAGCCTCGAGCGGGTATCGACAGCGGAGGTCTTCCGCTTGATTGAGCCCTCAGGAAATTTATACAGCGGCCGTCTGGGCTTGCTTCGCGAGCGGATTGAATTTTCGGTTTCGGTAGCCTGGACGCGGCAGTCGCAGGACGACGTCGAAACTTTCGGGGCAAAGTCCTCGTGCGGCTACGAGTGCGGGACCGTTCCGTCTACCTCCGTCATGTTCGGCATGCCGAACATTGATGGAGGGCGCCGAACTGCCGATCGACCGCAACGCGCTGGGAGTGGCGAAACGGCGAGGGGAGCTCGACGCTGGAATTCCGAGGGCAAAGTCCTTGTGCGGCTATGAGGGCAGGATAGACTGCCGTCAGACATTGTTTACGGCAACGGCGTTGCAATGACCAAGACCTCTCGACCGAGCCGCGTGATAGCTACCCGGGTGCCGCCCGAGACGAGGGTGCAGTTCGCCGCGCTGGCCGCGCGTCACCATCTCAGTGCGTCGAGCCTGCTCGCGAAGATGATCGACGAGGTCCTCAAGACCCACGGCGATATCTCGCCGGGCTCGGGTGCACAGCGATTCCCGCACGAAACGGAAAGCGACGTTGGCGCGACGGACCGCGTCACGCTGCGGCTTCGCCAAGGCGATCGCGCGCTGGCGGCACAGCGCGCCCATTCCCGTGGAATGAAGACAGCCAGCTACCTGGCCCTGCTGATCCACAACCATGTGCGTGACGCGGCCGTGCTGCCGCCGAACGAACTGGATCAAATCAAAGTGACCGGCGCCCGACTGGCCGCGTTGGGGCGGCAGCTTCGAATGTTCGGCATGCCGAACACGCTGCCCGAGCCGGTGGCGTCGGACCTGGGCGAAGCGATCGCGTCGGTCCGGCGGGAAGTCGAGGCGGCACGCGAAGCCACGGCCGCCCTCGTGCGTCGCAACCTCATCAGCTGGGGGACCGGCGGAGGGAGCCGCCATGCCTAAGCAGATGGTGCGCGTGGACAGAAGCGGCCTCGGCCCGACCGATGCGCCGCGCGACATGACCCTGGACATCGTGAGCTACGGCCGGCGAGGACCGGGCGGCCAGCTCCGCCTCGGCGCCGACCAGATCGCGCAGATCCAGCGCACCGTGGGGCGCACGCCCGAGGTGATGGTGAAGGTCTCCGGCGGCGGGCGGGACATCGGCGGCGTCGAGGCCCATCTGCGCTACATCGGCCGGCACGGCAAGCTGCCGATCGACACCGACGAGGGGCTGGCGCAGCAGGGACGAGGCGCAGCCAAGGAGATCACGGCCGACTGGCAGCTTGAGCTTTGCAGAAGCCAGTACAAGCCGAGACCCGCTTCGGGGCAAAAAGATACGCGTGCGAAGTTGGTTCACAACATCGTCCTGTCCATGCCCGCCGGCACGCCGCCGGAAAAGGTGCTGGCTGCGGCGCGTGTCTTCGCACGCGAGAACTTCGCGCTGCAATATCGCTACGCCATGGTGCTGCACACCGATCAGCCGCATCCGCATGTGCATCTGGTGGTCAAGTGCGAGCACGAGTTCGAGCCTGGCCAGCGCCTCTACATCCGCAAGGACACGCTGCGCCAGTGGCGCGAGCAGTTCGCCGCACTGATGCGAGAGCAGGGCGTGGCGGCCAATGCCACACCGCGACAGGTGCGAGGGCAGACCCGCAAGCCGTACAGGGATGCGATTCATCATCGGCTTCGCGCGCTTCGGACATTCGGGCAACTGCCGCCCAGCGCTCGGGCCAAGCATCGACCGCCGAAGACCTCGACCTTCATGCGCGCCAAGCTGGAGAACCTGCTCCAGGCGCTGGGTTCGGGGCGGGGCGCCGTGGATAACGGACAAGAGCAGATGCGAAACACCCGGCGGGCAGTGGTCGCAGATTGGCGCGCCACAGCAGATGCGCTTCGAAGACAGCGCAAGGCAGATCTTGCCGCCCAAGTGGATCATTTCGTCGAAAGAATGCCAGACATACAAACCGACTCGCAGCGGCTGGCCGACCACTGGAAAGAGCAGATCAGACGCCGAACTCCAGACCGAGACAACGCTCAGCCGCCCGCAACGCGCACCCGGTGAACGCGACGCGCACTCGGACGTAGGCCGCGGAGCATTGGATCCGCATTGGAGCATCCGCGCCAGTTCAATCTTCGGTGACGATCACCACCAGGGCGATCAGAGAGAGGTGGATTGGATAGAAGGCGTAGAAGACCCACCGACTGCGCGACAACGGAATCTCGACGTGCCGAGCTCCCCAGATCAAGAGCAGGGCGACCGCTGCGGCGAAGTTGCCGTTGATGGCAGTGAGTGAAGCCATCGCCAAGGCCCACAACAGCATCCGCAGACCATTGGGCCTGCGCAGGAACGCCCAGGAGCCCAGGCAGCAGAGCAGTGCCGGCCACCAGAACTCCACCACGGCGCCACCAACGAGGAAGGCGATCAAGGCCGTGCAGCGCGCGGCCCAGCCGCCCCGCTCCAGCAGCCGGACGATCAGCGTTGCCAGAAAAAAGGTGGCAAGGATGTTCAACGGCCACCAGCCGACCAGATGCACGAAAGCTGGTGTCGCCAGCAGGGCAAAGATCGCCAGTCGCTTCATGACGCGTAGGTGCAAGCCGCTTTCGAGCGTTCCGGGGCGCGTCAGGTTGACCATGAGCACGAAGCCGAAGAGCGGCATCGCCATGCGACCTAGTGCGTAGAGAGCCGGGCTCGACTCATGCAGCAGGTACTTGTTGACATGATCGCCCGCCATGAGCAGCAGACCAACCCATTTGAGCGCTTCGAGCGAGCCGTTCGAGATCGACCAGCTGCTCACCTGCGGCTGAGTTTTCATTCGATTGCGTATCTGGAGCTTTCGGGACATTGCGGCGGGACCGATTGAATCCCTTGCGCATCAGGACGCTGGCCACACCGTGCGACGCGGGGAGCACCGGCGCATTGAGTACAACCAACAAGCTCTCGGCGTTGTCGTGGAGCGGAGGACGCGCGGTTGGGGCGGCCGGCCTGCACGTCCATGTCTTCCGCCGCAGTGAACTTGTGCTGTTTCAAGGGTATGACGCGCGTTCGAGCGACCGGCGCCGTTCCTTGACCGGAAATCTGGTGGTGGAGCAGGACCGAACAGCCTCGCCGCGTCTCGGTGCCGAAAGCATCGGCCCTGCGAGCCGGCGTGTCGAGCAGGCGCCTCGGATGGTGTTCTCCGCCAGCGCAGGAACGGAGAGAGGCGCGGACAACGCGCACGCAAGGCTGGACGAAAAGCTGCAAGCTTCAACCCCTGTTTCCAACGATTTCTAGACGCGCTCGCGGCTCAACTCCTCCTGGCTTCTGGCCGTGCGTTGGCGCGCATGCATGCGAGCGACGCGCGGGAGTCGATCCGGAAGGTGGATAGCGTGGCCCTGCGCTAGCGCCTCGGCGATCCGATCGCGAATCAGCTGTACGAGGTGCTGCTGGGAGGACGGATCGCTGGTCACACGCTGTGCGTACTGCTCAGCCAACTTGAGATTCGCTGCCGCCGTGGTCAGTTCGGGGTGCGGACCCTGGGCCGCATCGGACAGCAATTCCCCGGTGCGTATGCGCATGGCGTGGTGTTCCATCGCGCGAAGGTGATCGGATGTCTCGATGCTCCAGTGCGCACGCTGCGCGACAATTTTCTTTTCGCCGACCAGCTCGCCTTCCGCATTGCGGGTCGCCACTCGGACGTTGACCGGACGGGTGCCGCGCTGCGTGAGCACCACTTGGTCGCCGATGCGCGGTTGAGAGGTCGACTCTGCGAGGGCTCTCTCGAGGTCCGTACCCCAGATGGTGCGAGCCCCGGTCTCCACGCGAACGGTCACGTAGAAGGACATGCGCTGCGTTGGAGCGAATTGATAGGGTGCGGCAGCGGCCGCCACGAGCATCCCCCTGACTGGCGATCTTGGTCCTCCCCGCTCGAATCGGCGGTCTTGCGGTTCGTACTTGTGCGGACGAAGACTGGCACTGGGATCGGCTTCGGCGGGTACGGCGCTGTGGTGCACGGGTGTTGCTTCGCGGTCCAGCGACGCAGGTATCGGACGCCGTCCATTCTCGTGCGACGGCGGGCCTCGTTTCTTCAACGCACGCTGGACCTGGAGGATTTCAGTCGAAGTCGGTTCGTAGCCTCGGGCCTCGATGCCTCGCAGCGCGGCTTCGTGCCACATGCCCTGGCAGAAGGTCTCGGTGCCCGTGAGTTCGATGACCCGCCAGCCGCGCGTTTCGGCGATCGCCACGACGCTGTGCAGCACCTCGCGGTTCTCGGTTCGCACGCGGAGACGGCCGCCGTCGTCGATGAACGCGAGGGTGCGGTCCGGGAAGAAGTAGCGATTGTCGATGCGCAGGTAGCGGCGCTCGATGGCATCGGGCACCCGGGTATGACCGCGGCCCGCAGCAGGCGCATCTCCCTGGATGGAGCCCACGCCATTCCAAGGTGCGGTGCTCTCGATCGCGTTCGGCGCTTGGCTTCCGGAAGAACTGTCTGTGGACATTGCGGCTCCTTTCATGTGTGCTGTCAGGCAGGGTGACCCTGACTGTCCAAACCGGTTCGATGTGGCATCAGTCCAGGATTCGCGCCATGAACTCATCGGCGTGGCGCTTCAGGTCCTCGTCGCTGAGCTTCTCCGTGGGAATCTCCACGTCGTCGAAGTCGAAAGAGAAGTCGTCCAACTTCAAGTCGTCGTTCAATACATTGCTGGCCACGGTACCGGCCTGCCTGGCCGTCGGCGCAGCGCCACCGTCCGGAGGCGTGGCGTTGGAGAGAGATTCGGGACCTGTGCCGGACGTGTCTTTCCTGTCATCGAGCATTGCCGCCGGCACGGTTGTGGCGACGCCGCCGGGCTTATCGACGTTCAGCTTCGGCACCGGTGGTGGCGGCAGTTCGCGTGGGGCAAATGACCTGTCGCGAAAGTAGAGGATCCGATGCGCCAGCACCGGCCGCAGGCCTTCGTAGAACAGGATCATCCGGTCCGGTCCCAGTTCCTTGACCTCCTGGGGCAGCAGCAGGCGGCGCGGCTGCTCGCTGATGGTCACGGTGGGCTCCTTGTTCGCACCGCCCCACATCGGGCGGCTGATGTTCTTCTGTCGGACCGTGTAGGTCCCCAGCTCTCGCGAGATGGCCTCGGCGTCCTCGTACTCCTTGGGTGGGAACACGATGCGCGCCGCGAGCATCTTGCGGATCGACTTGGCGCCCTCGATACCGTACTTCTCGATCAGTTGCGAATTGGACTGGACGATGATCACGGCGCGCACGTTGTAGCCGGGCAGGAAGGCAGTGGAGTCGGCGATGACGGGAATGCGCCCGAGCGCCGGAAATTCGTCGAGCATCAGGAGCACCTGATGGCGAAGCTCGGGATTGTTCTCGGGGAGTTCCCGCGTTTGCAGACCGATCGCCTGCTGGAAGAACAGGTTCAGCAGCGGCTGCAGCCGGGCGATGTTGTCGGGGTTGATCTGGACATAGATCGAGATCGGATGCTTGCGCAGTGCCCTCAGGTCGAAATCGTTGGCCGAGGTGGCCGCATCGATCATCGGGTTGAGCCACAGGTCCAGGCGGCTGGTGAAGGTCTTGCGGATGCTGGAGGCCGTGGTCGGTGCTAGGTCGATCACGTCGTAGAGGCTCTGCACCGCTTCCTGCGACAAGGGATACCCGGCGCGCTCGCAGGCATCAATGACGCGCCTCCAGTGCTTCTGAAAGCCCTCGGCATCGCTGGCCATGCCCTGGCGCAGGATCTCGCCCAAGGTGCGCGTGGCACCTTTGGTCTCGAAGAGGTAGAGGGCAATGCCCAGGAACAGAGATCGGGCCGAGGAGGTCCAGAAGGGATCGCCGGCCTGTGGATCGGGAAAGAGCATCGTGCCGATGCGCTGCAGATCGTCGATGCAGCGGTAGGGCGTCTCGGAGACATAGCCGAGCGGATTCCAGCGAGCCGAGCGCTCGCGCTCGGACAGGGGATCGAACAGGTGCACCTGCTGCCCATGGGCCGCACGGAAGCCGGCGGTGCGTATGAAGTTCTCGCCCTTGATGTCGCTGATGAGGGCCGAGCCGGGCCAGTTCAGCAGATTGGGGATGACCACGCCGACGCCCTTGCCACTGCGCGGCGGCGCCTCGAGTGCGACGCCCTGCTGGCCGGGAAGCACCAGGTAGCGGTTGCCGAGCCGCCCGAGGATGATGCCGTGCTCGTTCAGGAGGCCCGATCGCGCGATCTCGCGACGGCTCGCGAACCGGGCATTTCCATGCAGCGGCCGGCGGCGGGGCAGCATGGCAATTCCCACCAGACCGAGCATCAGCCCCTGGGAGCCGACCAGCGACGCAATGAGGACACGGCGCACGTCCCGCCGCTCGCCGTAGGCCTGCCAGTACTCGTGAAGGGTCAGCAGCGTGGCGTGCTGTGGCGGCAGATTCATCGCGATCAGGAACGCTTGGCCGGCGACGTACATGCCGACCAGCGCTGCGATCAGCAGCGCGACCGCGATTCTGAAGGGACTAGGCAAGCCTTCGTATCTTGGTGCCAGGGTCATACCAGATCTCCCGCACGCTACGCCGCAGCAGGCCGTCCCGGCGCTCTCGCGCGCACTGCACGACGATGTCCACGCTCATCTGCGCCAATTCCACGCCGTCGCGCGTGGTCATGCCGTGGCCTGCCTGACTGCGCTTCATCAGCTGCGCTAGCGCCACGAAGGCCATCTCCGCGTTGTCGGCGTGCACGCTGGTGATCGAGCCCGGATGGCCGGTGTTCACGGACACCAGATAGTCGTAAACCTCCTCGCCGGTGCGAAGCTCGGACACGAACACCCGGTCGGGGCGTTGCCGCTTGGCGCTGGCGAGCAGTTGACCGGGCGTAACCTCGGCCTGCCCCTGGGCGCCTTGCGAATAGAAGAGCCTCACATGGTTGGGCTGATTGCGCAGCGACAGCTCCTTCACGTCCTCGATCGTGATCAGGCGGTCCTCGGACGGCACCTCGAGGATCAGCGCCTTGCCGACCGTGGTCTTGCCGGAGCCGGTGGCACCGGACAGTAGGATGTTCTTGCGAAACTGGACGGCGCGACGCAGGAAAGGCACGAATTGCCGGCGTGCAAGGAGGTCGGTCAGCTCGCGGTCTTCGGGTGACAGGGACGCCAGTTCAGCCTGGCGCGCCGGAGCCGCGGGAGCGCTGTACGTCGTCTCGAAGATGTGCAAATCCCCCAGTTCTTCGAGGGTCCAGAGCGTGTTCGAGGGGCGCCGGATTGTGATCGAAACGGTCTGGTCCAGAGTCGCGGGCGGCAGCACGATCTGGATCCTTTCGCCGCCTGGGAGCGTGGCGGACAGGAGCGGCTCGTTGGCCGAGATGCGCTGTCGCGTGAAGTTGGCCACGAGCTTGGCGATGGACATGCACCAGTCGAAGTTCGCGAACGGCAACGCCTCGCGCGTCCAGCCGGACTGCCGTTCCACGAAGGCTGCACCGGGCTCGTTGATGCAGATCTCGGTCACCGCGGGATCACCCAATAAATGGCCGAGCGGACCGAGAAAGAGAGCAAGCGATGACGGCGGCTCTGCGGAGGCTTCGTCATGCGCGTGCGCTTGCGCCGGCTGGCGGCCGCCTGTGGCGGCGCCGGGCTCGCCATCAAGGGATGGCCGGTTCGGTTCGAAGCGCATAGACGCTCCTGAAATCCACATCGCGGGCGACCAGGATCTGGATCCGCTCACCCTGGTTCTTGATAACGGTCGGCGGGATCGACACGGTGCTGCGCAGGACCTCCGTGATGATGTCGCGGCTGCCCTGGGGGGCGAGCACCACGCCGCCGCCGCTACCGAAAGACGTGCCGCTTTGCTGGTGGGCGGCGATCGTCTGCATCGTGCCATCGATCACCGAGATCAGGACCGCGGCACCGAAGCGGTCCCAGAAATGGGTGTCGACGAAGCCGGGGACGCCGCTGCGCCCCAATTCGTCGGTACCCGGGGAAGCCAGCTGGACCACGACGCCGGTTGGCGTGCGCGCTTCGTTCCAGACGATGAAGACGCGGCCCTGACCCTGTCGCGGCGTTCCACGCTGTTCGCCGACGTACTTGGTGCCACGCTCCAGCAGCACGACCTTGCCGTCTGCCCCGTAGACGTCGCTCGCGCCGATGCAGGTGACCATGCCTTCATAGGTGGAATCGATGGCGGTTTCCAGCGTGCAGTCGATGAACGCGCCCTTGGGCAAAAGCATGCGCCGTGTCGGCAGGGTCTGTGCGACCACCGCCGGCGTCGGCGTGGGCCGAAGGCTGGCGGCGAGCTGGCCGCCGCCGGGTGGCGCCGAACTGGCGTGGGGCGGCTGCAGCGCACCGATCAGCTGGGCCATGCTTGGCACGTCGCCGGGAGACAGCATCGCCGGATCCACGAGCGCTTGCGGCGCAGTGGCGCTGCGCGCCTGAGCGGTTTGGGCGCGCCGAAGCACCGGGGCGCTCAGCTGTCGTTCCAGTGCAATCTGCTCGGGTGTCTTCTGCGGCGGTCCTGTATTGGCGCCGTTCGCCGACGGTGGCGGCGGGAAGGGAGCGGCGGCAGCCACTGGCGCTTCCGACGCCGCTCTGGGCGGATCGATGCGGCCGAGCGGCGGGACCTTCATCTCGCCGCCGGCGCGCGCAGCAGCCGCCTCTCTCGCAGCCTCTTCGGCCTCCTGGATCTTGGCATACTTGGTGTTGTAGTACCAGAACAGGAATCCGCCGCCAAGCAGCATGATCGCTGTCAGCGCCAGGAACCCGCTGATGCGCGACTGGATGGAGCGCTCGCGATTGACCGATGGAATGGCGCGCTCGCCCTGGATCGTCGTGCGATCTTCGGCCACCCGGAACGCCCCGTCTCCCGGGGCCGCGGCTCGCTGCGCCGACAGGATCTCTCCGGTGCTCGGGTCGATGGCCGGCGTGTCGCCATGCTCCTGGGGATCGGTCTGGCACGCGCGGCGGGGCTCGCTCATCCAGGTCATGGTCCATCCCCTGCAGTGATGCGCTGCACGCCTGTTGCGCTGGTGTTGGTGGGGGTGCGCGCGCCGCCACCAACAAAGGACCGGTTGATCACGCAACCGACCAGCCCGCCGCGACGCAGCACGAAGCGGCGCGCCACACGGTGGATCACCACCTCATCCGCTTCGACGTTGAAGTTCAACAGCGATTCGGACCCGTCGTCGTTCTGGACGAACATGGCCGGAAAGTCGGAGCGCGCCTGGAAACGCAGGCGCGTTTGCGCCCCGTCGTCATGGGCGCTCACGGGCTTGAGCGCATCGCTGCCGCAGAACCAGTAGTCGGAGTTGCGTGGCCGATCCGTCGCCCCTTGGCTCATGCGGGCATCGGCCCGGCGTCGTTCCTGATCCGCGGCTGCCGCCCGGGCCTCGTCCTCAGGGTAGCTGAAACGTATCGAATACACCATGCGCCTGGTGGCAGCGCGTAGCGGCGTGATGGGGGAGACGGTGTAGTCGAAATGATAGGCCCGCCGGTTCGTGAGGACAGTGAAGTTGGTCGCGGCGCGCGCTTCCTTGGGCTTGATGAAGAAGTGATTGCGCTCGGCACCGATATCGAAGGCACCGTTGTCGCCGGAGCCGAGATTCACGAACTCCTCGCCTTCGGCAAACTGCAGATGGATCTGATAGCCCACGTAGCCCTGCAAGCTGATGACGTCCGCCGGGTCGTAGGCGACCACCCGTACCCGGGCATCGACCTTGCCGGGAGCCGGCACAGTCGCCGCTCGGCCGTCTGGCGCTGCGAGCGCCAGACTTGCCGCCAGTCCGATCACCAGCGGAAAGCTGCGGTGCACGCGCCGGGGCTTCATCGTGCATCCTGCTTGCCGGGTGCAACGTTAGCCGGGGCGACCTCGGGCTCGCGGCGGTATTCGACGATGCGAAAGCCCAGCGGATTGAGCGACCGCGTCTTGTTGTCCGTCGAGGGTGGGACATAGGCGAACTCGATCGTGGAGACCCAGTGGCTGGTCTGCTCCTCCCCAGTGCCGCCTGCGCGCGTCGAACGGGTGAAGCGGACCTGTGCCAGCTTGTCCTTCCCGCTCTCCAGCTTGAGGAAAGTGACCGATTGCACTTGCGCGCGAATGGAAGTGCCGTCCTTGTAGACGTTCAGAGGTGAGGCCGGGTTGTCGACCGCCCACAAGGTCGCCCACTCCTGGTTTAGACGAGGCGAGTTTTGCGAGGCGACCAACTCGTAGTCGGCCTCCGCGGTGCCGTAAAAATAACGCTCGCGCGCAATTACGTAGTTCTGCAGCAGGTTGCGTGTCACGAGCTGCTCGATGTCGGTCGTGCCTTCGTAGGTGGGAACGATGTCGACGATGCCGCTGCTGCCGTCGACCCGGATGAGAACGGGAACCGGTTTCTTCAGCGGCGTGAGCCCACTGACGGCGGCGACGGCGAGAACCGCGATGAGTGCTGCCGATGTGGCCACGGCCCAGGCGATCCTGGTCGACCGCTCCGCCTGACGCGCGCGGTCGAGTTCCCAGTTCTGGGCTTCGCGCAGGTAGTTCTCAAGGGAGCGGTCCCGACGCATTGACCGCTCCTGATGGGGAAACCCCGCCCGAGATGTTGATCGGTGTGAGTGGCCCTTCGCAGTCCGGCGGTGCAGATGGGCGAGTGCCGCAGGCCGCCAGGAGAAGGGTAAGCAGAAAAAGGATGATCGAAGGCTTCATCTGCACACTCCACCGCTAGCGACTGCGCGAGAGGCTCGGCATGACCTGCTCTCTGGAAAGCACAGTGCCACCTCGGCGCGGGCTACCGATCCCTCTGAGGGAAGCCACGCCGGCGCCGACGCGGTTGCCCGCCAAGCGGCGGAACGAATCCCAGCGACTGCCAGGTTCTCGCTGTAGGGCGTCCAGCACGCCGCGTCCGAACTCGTAGCTGGTGCGCTTGGCCCCTCCCATTGCCCACCGCGCCAATCCGCTGATGAGCCCAAATGAACTCAGTGCAATCCCACTCGCAAGACCGGCTGCAATGGACATGGTTTGGCGCATCACCAGCAGCACAAGCGAAGCACACAGCACCATGTTCAGTGCGTCTACGGTCACAATGGCCGCGCCCCTTGCTGCTGTCTGGGTGGCGTAGGAAGAAACAACCTGAAGCATGAGGCTCGCCACCAGCGAGCTTAGGACAGCGACCAGTGCATAGTTGGCCATCTGGGCGATCCAAGCCTCGAAGAATCGCCGTGTAGCCTCGAAGAAAAGCAGGCAAATGAAAATCGGACCCAAGGCAAGGATCAGTGCCAGTGCGAGCTTGGACAAAACAAGCAGGAAGAACGAGTAGACGGCGACGCCTCCAATGATGAAGTAGACGATCGCTCCCGCCAAATAGAAGCCAAAGTCACCGTTCAATACGCCGCCTTTGTTCCAGAGGTTCGAAGCAACAGTCCCACCTTTTTCCCAGATCGTGTCGATTACGGACACCGGGCTCGATGCTGCGGTGATCTTGGCAGCCAGTTGGGTTGGTGCATTGAAGAACGTGTCGACAATGACCTCGTTATAAAGCCAGAGTCTCAGGCCGACGCCAAGTACGATCGCGATGAAAAGGATTCGCTTGACGCTCTCCCATATCGGTTCTTGAACTCTCCCGGTCAGGCTGAGGAATCCCCAAATCATCACGTAAATTGTCGCAAGCGTTACCACCGCCGGCTCGAGGGCACCGGCCACGGCCGCCGTCTTTGCCGCGAGGTATTCCGTCAATCGAGAGGTCAGCCACGTCCAGAATTGCTGGAAGAACATTGCTCGTCCTATCGAATCTTCATTTCTCAGCGTCGCTGGCAAGCGGCATCGTTGGCCGAAACCGATTCTGGAAGTCCCCGTGGTCGACGCTCGGTGTTACCGGCTTGCCGGTTTGGGACGGCACAAGTTCGGGCGGGACTATTGGCGTCGAGTCTTGTTTCAGCAACAGATAGGCGCCGCCTGTACCAAGTACCGCAATCACGGCGATGACGATCAATGATCTGGACATAGTGGTTCAGGGATTGGGAATAAATCTTGCGTTGAATCCGCCGTGGCCAGAGATGACTTGCTCCCGAGCGCGCTGCTGCTGGGCAGCTTCCTCGGCCATTGCAATCTGATAAAGGCTCTGCAGCTTCGTCTGCTCGTTGGTGAGCATGTTCTGCTCGACCTGGATTCTTGCCTGCAGGTCCTGGATCGCTTTGGGATCCTGTGCGGAAGCGATGCGATCGATCAGCAGTTGCAAGGCCGAGAAGCGCTGGCTGGTGTTCTGGTACGCGTTCTGGGTCATTCCGTTGAGCAGCGCTGCTGATTGCCGTCCTTGCTCGACGACCTGGCGTAACTCCGGACTGAGCCCCTCCAACTGCGTTCGCGAGAGGACGCTGTTGGCTTTCATGATCGACTGGACCTGAGCGGCCAGCCCCGCATAGCTGTCTGACGAGCCGTTGAGCGTGCCCATCAATTCGTCATAGTTGGGAGGCAGGTAGTTGCGTGCGAGGTCCGAGGTCGGCAGCAACTGCTCCATGCCTCGGCTTCCCGTCATGGCGTTGTGGGTCCGGGTCAGCTGGTCCTTCGATTCCTTCAGTTGGTCGTACTGCTTCTGCATCCCGGAGATTTGCTGTTGCCAGTACATGACCTGCTGTATCAGGTTGGCGACGGCCGTGACGTCGATCACCGGGATGCCGGCTTTCGCGTGCGGCGGTGCGAGCGAGGCTGTGGCTGCGAGGAAGAGAGCAGTAAGGAATCTACGCATGGAAGATCTCCTGGTGTGAGGATGAACGGGAAGGGTTGTTCGCAAGCGCCCTGCGGAATGACGGCAGCCATTGGGCGGGATCCGGTCCGCAGATCGCGATGAGTTCGCGCATGAGGCGGACGTTGCCGGTGCGCCCGGAGATGACGTGCAAGGCGTCGTCGAATCCATGGAGATCGAGCTGCGCGACCACGCTGACATGGTTCTGCTTGATGAGGAACTGACGAGAGCCAGGCTCGATCTCCTGCTTGATGAGCGCGAACTCCCGGTCGGTCAGGTTGAAGCCTCGGGTGTAGTCGTCGTAGTCCGCCTCCGGATTCGGGAACAGGATCTTCGTCGGCGTCTGCTCGACGATCGCGCGGGCGATGTCGGAATCGAGCACGTGGCTGGTGCTCTGGGTGAAAGTGGCGATGTTCGCGTTCTTCTTGCGCCAGGTCTCCAGGCCGTTCTTGGCGAACTTCGTGAAGGCCGGATCGCTCAGCAGCTTGGCGAACTCGTCCATCCAGCACACCAGCGGGCGGCCGTCGACCATCCGGTTCACGAGATGAAAGAGGTACAGGGTCAGCGGGGCGCGCACGACCTCGTTGTCCAGGAAGTCGGTCACATCGAAGCCCACGAGGGCGTGCCGGGCAAGCAGCGGGGCCACGTGGTCGTGCTCGTTGTCGAAGACCCAGGCATAGTCGCCGCGTTCCGAGGCGCACCACCGCCGAAGGCGTGCGTGCATCCCCTCCGGATCCGTGATATCGAGGAAGGCGGCGAGCCGGGACAGGCGCCTGAAAGAGGGCTCGAGCTTCAGGGTGCCGCGCAGTGCCTGGTCGAGATCGTCTTCCTGACGGACGGTCAGCGTCTCGCCCGGCGTGCGCATCACGAGGCGCCTGAGCCAATGCCGCATGAACTCGACGTTGTCGGCGATCGAATCGTCGAGCTGCAGCGGGTTGCAGCCGGTTGGTGCCCCGTTCTTGAGCGGGAGGTACTGGCCGCCCAGGGCCCGCACCAGGATGTGCAGCCCTTCATCCTTGTCGAAGACCACTTGTGTGGCATCGAGGCGATTGCAGATCGCCACCATGCAGAAGCCCAGCAGCGTGGTCTTGCCGGTCCCGACCGGTCCCACGCCCGTGATGTGTCCGACATCGCGGCGGCTGCCGCCGTCCCGGCTGCGCGGGTCGCTCGCATGCAGCGAGAAGTAGTAGGGCGAGCCCGCGCGCGTGGTGAACATGGTCAGCGCATCACCCCAGTAGTTGCCCATTGCCCGACCGGTCGGGAAATTGTGGAAAGGCGACATGGCGGCGAAGTTGCGGCTGGTGACGGGCGCCTTGCGGCTGCGGTAGCCGAAATTTCCCGGCAGCTGCGCCCAGAAGGCCGCCTCCAGCGCGAGGTCCTCGCGGGCCACCACCATTCCCGCGTCGCCCAGCAGGTAGCGGGCGCGGGCGACGTTGTCGTTGAGTTGCTTCAGACGGGGCCGGCCCTCGGCCTCGCTGAGGCCGTCGTAGGTGTCGGCCAGCACATGCAGGCTGAAATGGTGGTCGCCCACCACGAAGCGATTGCTCATCAGGTCGTCCAGTGCGTCCTTGAGTTCCTCGGCCTGCGAGACCGCGAGGTCACCGGCGGCGGCCATCCGGTGATGCTGGCGGCTCATCATGTCGGTGGCCGTGCCCTTGGCCAGGAAGGTGAAGCTTTGCGTGAGCACGAAGGGGAAAGGTGCGGTCAGCAGGGCGCTGAACATGCCCGGCGCGGTGGGGGTGGGGTATTCCTTGATGCCGAGGAAGGCGCCAATGCGGGTCTGGGTGCCGGCCCGGTATTCCATGGCCTCGTTGCCGAAGAAGGGCCGGGTGGTCGCCAGGACCTCGTTGAGGGGGGCGCGCGGCAGCGGCATGCGCTGCCACTCCCCATTGACGAGTAGGCCGTGGAATTCCACGAGGGAGGAAAAAAGCCCGTCGTTCCCCTGCAGCCGATAGATGCCCAGTGCTTCGGGGTCGTAGCGTTCCAGGGCGGCGAGCAGTTCCTGGCGCAGCTTGCTGCAGGCATCCAGCGCATCGCGCAGCTCCGTCCGCGCCCCCTCCGGGTCCGCGCGCTTGAACAGCCGCAATGCGGCGTTGCCGATGCGGGTGGGCTGCGGCCGGAAGACGACCGACAGGTACAGTTCGTTAACCATCAGCCGCTCGCCAGCCATCTTGCGGCGATAGCGCTGCTCGATCTCGTCGGCGAAGCCGGGCGTCGTCCGCCCGGCCGGATAGGTCGTCTCGCGACGGCGGATCACGTGGGTCCAGAGCGCCAGGTTGGGCGACGCGATGTTGCGCAGCAGGACATTGAGGCGCTCATGCCAGCTGTTGATGTCCTCGTCGTCCGCGCTTTCGAAGCTCGTGCCGGCCAGGCGGAGTGTCTGCACATAGTCTCCGGCACGTGTCAGGGCCACATGCTCGTCCACATGCGCCGAAAGCGGAATCATGGTCGCGGCGCCGGCTTCGCGGCGCAGCGCGTGCTCGGGGCGTGAGAGCAGCTTCATGGCGCGGAACGGCGTCAGACCAAGGTCACGGGCGGCGTGCGCATGCGGCGATGCCCCCGCCAGTCAGGCATGTCCAGCGCCAGGGGGCTGTACGAGTTCGCACGCCAGAACCGCAGGTTGCCGCCGAGCATGGCCGGCAGGCGCGTGCGGCCCCAGAGCTGCAGCAGATCGAAGAAGCGCGGCTCGTACAGGCAGACCAGGTAGAGCACGCCGTGGATCGGCACGAAGGCCAGCAGCCACGCGAGGCTCTTGGTCACGATGAACGACTCGGTCGTGACGACGATGTTGAACATCATGGCCGAGTAGGTGACGCCCCAAACCATCGAAGGCCGCGTCATGCCGACGAACAGGGGGTCCGCGGCAATGCCCTGGTTGCGACTCATGGACCGCTCCCTTCAGACCCCGAACAGGCCCCGAATCCAGGACACGATCTGTGGGCCGCCGAAGACCAGCACGGTGCCGATCACGACCGCGACCATCCACCACCAGCTCAGACGCCCGAACCAGGCCATGGCACCGGAGACCATCACGGCGACTGCGGCCAGCGGCGTCAGGATGGCGACGAGTTGCTGCTGTGTCGCGTTCGCACCGGTCGCGAACGGGCTCCCCGCCCAGGCAACCTCGACAGGTGCGGCGGCGATGAGCCAGGCGATGAGCAGCCATCCGATCCATTTGACACGGATGTCGGCTGCCGTTGCGGGCCGGATGTGGATCGAGCATGCGGTCATGGCATTACTCCGTTGGGCCGGGGGCTGATCCCGCGGGCGCTTGCACAGGCGGGGACGCAAGAGAAAGTGAAGCAGGCGATTCAATGCGCCGGCCGCTGCCGTAGACGTCCCACCACGGTGCCGGCACCGCGCGCTTGCCGGCGGCGGAAGGATGCCTGGCGGCCTGAACGGCCATGGGCCTGACCGCCGCAGCCTGGGTAGCGGCGTGAGAGACCGAAGCGATCTCCCGCCGGATGGCCGCGATGTCGCCGAGCGTACGGTCGCGCTGTTCCTCGGCCTCGGCCGCTGCCTTCAGGTCGGATGCGGCGAGCCGCTCGGCCTTCCGGCGCATGAGACCTTCCAATTGCGCTTCCGACTTCCTGAGCTCCTCGCGAAGGATCTCGATGCGGTCGTTGTCGCGCCCCGCCTGCTGCCGTGGTCCGACGCCCTGCGATGCGCTGGGCTCCGCCTGGGCCCACAGGGGGCGCGCGTGCGCCGCCAAGCCGGCGAACATGAGCATGGAGAGCCAGACTGAGCGTCGGCCTTCGTCGGTCGCATGCCCGCATTGAATGTCGTTTGCTTGCATGGGGCGCAATGTCCGCCTCTGCCCGTGCGTGTGTCGACTATTGTTTTTGATAGTGGTGTCGCAAAGCGCGAGGCGGCGATATTTCGTGAGCGACGCCGCAGGGCGGTTCGAGCACGGAGCAGTGAGGTGGGTCCGCCGGTGTGAGGCGAACGAGCCCCTGTTGCAAGTTGCAGCGGCTGTCCGCGAAGGTGTGCCGTTCGGGTGTGATGGACGCGCGTCCCGCGCCGAGGCCTGAGGAGCAAGTCATGGGTAACGTGGTCATTTTCGGCAACCAGAAGGGCGGCGTCGGCAAGTCCACGCTGGCGGTGCTCTACGCATGCTGGCTGGCCGATGTGCGCCGCCGGTCGGTGTGCGTGATCGATCTGGACGCGCAGGCGAACAGCTCGAAATCGCTGAATCAGTCCTCGGCAATCGCCGAAGCGGTGGAACTGTTCGGTCAGGATCTGGGCCCGATCGCCCCGCCGCGCGAGCGGACCATTGCGCTGGCGGCGGGCAGCAGAAAGCTGGCCGACGTCGAACTCGCGAGAGCGGACCTCGTGATTCCTTTGTTCCGCGGGAATGTGAGGCGCCTGGCGCAGGATTTCGACGCGGTCGTGATCGACACGCCCCCGGCGCTGGGCTTGCGCATGAGCGCGGCGCTGATTGCCGGCCATGCGGTGGCGTGTCCGATCGAGCTGGAGGAGTACAGCATCCACGGCGTCGCCGACATGCTCCGGACCGTGTTCGGGGTCAGGCGGCGCTACAACCCGCAATTGCGGATGGCGGCCATCGTGCTGAACCGGTTCAATCCGCATTCGCTGCGGCAGAAGGCCGCGATGCAGGACCTGGCCTTGAACTTCCGGGAGTTCGTGATACCGGCGCGGATCTCGACCCGTTCGGCCATTCCCGAGGCGCTGGCCGCGGGAGTGCCCGTGTGGCGGCTGCCCAAGAGCGCGGCACGCGAGGCGAGCCTCGAGGTGATGCGGGTGTTCGAGTTGCTGCAGCAACGCATCGACGGCTCGAACGCGCCGATGCCGGCGGACACGCAGGCATGAAGGCGGCCGACGGCCTGGACCTGAGTGCGCTGTCGCAGTTCAGGGCGGCCGATCTGCTCACGGTCGAAGCCGTCCCTGCGGGCCCAGGTGCACCGACGCAGGTGGCGCTCGAACGCATCGACTTCGACCCCGGCCAGCCGCGCCGTCGCATGCGGGGCGAACGCATCGAGGAACTCGCTGAATCGATCCGCGAGCATGGCGTGTTGGAGCCAGTGTCCCTGCGCTGCCATCCCGAGCACGCGGACCGGTACATCGTCAATCGCGGCGAACGCAGGGTGCGCGCGGCGCGCTGGGCCGGCCTGTCCTGCGTTCCGGCGTTCGTGGACCCGCGGGTTGACCCCTTCGCGCAGGCGGCGGAGAACCTGCACCGTGAGGACATGTCGCCGTTCGACTTGGCGACCTTCATCGCCGAGCGGGAAGGGGAAGGCCATTCGCGCGCCGAGATCGCGCGCCGGTTGGGCAAGCCGCGTTCCTTCATCACCGAGGCCGCGCGGCTCAGCGACGCGCCGGCGCAGTTGCGGGAAGCGGTGGAGGAAGGGCGGCTCGGCACGGATGTGCGGGTGCTCTACCAGTTGGTGGCCGTCGCGCGAGATCGCCCGCAGGAACTCCAGGAACTGATCGCGCGGGGCGGCCCGATCGGACGTGTCCAGACCAGGAGTCGCCCCCAATCGCCTGAGCCCGTCGGCGGCTCGGCGGCGCCGCCGCCCGGAAACGGGAACCCGAGGATCATCAGCGGCGGCCGTACGGTGCTGGTGGTCGAGCATGGTGGACGGCGCGGCTCCTTGCGCATCAAGGCGAAAGACGGCAACGTCGGCGAAGTCCGCTTCGGCGATGGCGCGCGCGTCCTGCTGCCGCTGGCGGACTTGCGGCTGGTGTGCTGGGCCACGGAGGAATAGCAATGCCGGCGTCCGCCGGCGAGGCTCGAGACCTGGTGGCGCGGCAGCGTCCTGCTAGGCCGCGCCGGCAGCTTTCATCGTCGCGTGGCGGCGCCGATATTCGCGCGGCGTCATCTGCAGGTCGCGAACGAAGGCCCTTCGCATCACCTCCTCGGATCCGTAGCCGCACTGCGCAGCGATGGCCTTGAGGGGGCGCGTGCTCGTCTCGAGCAGGCGACGGGCGGCGTCGAGGCGAATCTGCTGAACGCCACGCCCTGGTGAGAGACCCGTTGCGCGTTCGTAGAAGCGCGCGAAGGAGCGCGTGGACATGTGGACCTCCTGTGCCAATCGGGCGACGCTGAGCTTCTCCCGCAGATGTGCCGCGATCCACTGGTGCAGCACGCCGATCCGCCCGTCGGGCGTGGACGGCTCGAGCGGCAAGCGGCGACGGCGCAGCATGCCGCAGCGACGGCTGCGCGGTCCGGGCAGGCGGGAGGCAAGCGTCTCGACAAACGCGGCGCCCCGGTCCTCCTCGATCCAGGACAGCGCCAGATCGGCGCCCTGACCCGGTTCGATAACGCGCCAGCTGCGCGTTCTCATGTCGGCCGCGAACAGGTCCGCTCCCCGCCCGCCACAGCGCAGCGCCGGCGGCGCGGCGTGCCCCCGGCGCCGCACGACGCGGGCCTCCGGCACGGGCGGCAGCAATGCCTGGCCGCCCAGCACGGCGCAGCGGTTCAGCCGCCGCCCGTTCCTGGAGAGCCATTCGCGCAGGCGCTGCACGCCTGCCGCCCCGACCGCGCCCGGAACGGGTTCGCCGGTGATGAAGAGCGTGCTCGCCCGCCCGGCGAGCCGGTGCGGCAAGACACTCGTCGACAGTGCCACACCGCTTGAACTCAGGGTTTGGCCGCCCGCGGCGGAGGCCAGCCGCACATCGTAGCCTGCGAGCTTGTTGTGCGTCCGGCGCAGGGAGGCATTGGCGGCCTTGAAGACCGCGAGCATGCGGATGACGTCGAGAAGAAGGAAGCCGGGAAGCAGCAGCAGCCAGACCTTGTGCATCATGAGAAGCCCATGTAGGAGGATCGATCCGCAATCTCCCGACCCTGGGCCGCACCGCGCCATTGCGCGAAATGCAGGCTCGCGAGATTGGCAGAAATGGTGGTGAATTTTGCCTCCGGGCTCTGCGAGGCGCTTCTAGACTGTCGCACCCCTGCCTCCATCGCGCGCTGAACGACCGCCACACCCGCCGCAACGCGGGCTGGTTCAGGGGCTGCAGCCGCAGGCCCCGGCGCCCGCCGGGCTCCGCCGCGGGAGCGTCGCCCGCGGCCGCGAAGAAGGTGGGGTGCCGACGCCGCAGGAAGTGCGCCTATGGACGAGTGGACCCAAGACATTCTCGGTCGGTTGAGCGAGGCCTGCGAGCCATCCCAGGTGCTCGCGCAGATCAGCGGGGCAGCCAGGCAGCTCGGCTTTGAGCACTGCGCCTACGGGCTGCGCACCCTCGTGCCGTTCACCCGGCCGAAGACTTTGATGTTCAGCACCTACGATGAGCGATGGAGTCGCCGGTACATCAATGCGGGATACCTCCAGGTGGACCCCACGGTCGTCCACGGCGTGCACAGCGGGACGCCCGTGGTCTGGAGCAACGAAGTCTTCCGCGACGCGCCGCAGATGTGGGACGAGGCGCGCTCGTTCGGCCTGCGCGTCGGCTGGGCGCAGTCGGTCTTCGAGCCCGACGCGCGCGTCGGCATGCTGACGCTTGCGCGGTCGGGCGAACCGCTGACGCCCGCAGAGATGCGTGCCAAGGATCCCTTGCTCCAGTGGCTGGTGATTACCGCCCACCGCGCGTTCTGCCGCCTCCTGGGAGGCAGCCCGCTCGCGGGTGTTGAACCGCTGACTGCACGGCAGGTGGAGGTGCTGCGCTGGACGGGCGACGGCAAGACGAGCGACGAGATCGCGTGCATCCTCTGCATCTCGAAACCCACGGTCGATTTCCATCTGAGGAACGCAATGGCGAAATTGGGTGCCAGCACCAAGAGCTCGGCCGCGGCGTTCGCTTCACGTCTCGGGCTCCTGAACTAAACGGGTGGCAGCGGCCCCTTTGCCCGCAGGCCGGCGGGCGACTCGGCCGATCCCATCGGCGTGGCGGTCCCGGTGCGGGCACCAGTTCTTGTCCACGTCGATGAGGCAGGCGAACAGAAGCTGGCCGTCGACCCGCATCGGCGGTGCCGCTCGGTACGCGGACAGGCCCGTGCGGCGCAGGATGCGCTCGATGCCCAGGGGCGAGGCGCTGATGAGCCGTCGTCCGCCCTCCTTGGCGACGGTCCGCATCGCCGCGCTCAGCATGTCCAGCGCGAGCGACCATCCATGCGGATCCCCGCCGATCCCGAGCCGCGTGCCGTCGCCGGCGGCGAATCGCGACAGTTCCCAGATGTCGGGCGAGCACGGCGCCGGCGTGTCGCCGAGCAGCTGCGGGAAGAGGCTGGCCAGAAGATAGGGCCGGTGCGTGGGCAACAGGCGGCTCGTGCCGACGATCTCGCCGACCGGATTGCGTGCGATCAGATAGATGGTGTCCTTCCGGTCGAATTCGTCGAGTTCCAGCCGGCCGCGCGTATGGAGTTTCCAGCCCAGCTTCTCGACGAAAACCTCATGCCGGTAGCGAGCCATGTCGAACAGCACGTCCGCCGAGAAAGTATCGATCGTTCCCGCAATGATCTCCATGAGGTCACCTCGCTGAATGAGGCCGCATTACAGCCTGATGACGCACACCGGGGACACTGTCAAAGTTAATAGGGCTGGCGGACCGGGCCTTCGTTTTCTGGGGCGATCGCCCTCGCAGACTGCCGTTTTGGGGCAGATCGGTTGTCGGGGGCCGTCGCGCCGCAGGCGAGAGTCCCGGCGGTTCGCTCACGGACGGCGCGCCGCCCGGATGGTGAAGGCACCGGCCGCGACGATCAGGACCACGCCGGCGGCGGCTTCGAGGCGCGGCACGTCGCCCCAGATCGCGTATCCCAACAGCAGCGCCCAGAGGATCAGGCTGTAGCGAAAGGGCGTGACGACCGAGAGATCGACGCCGCGGCAGGCCACGATGAGCGCGTAGTTGCCCAGTGCCGCGCAACCCGCCGCCGCCGCGAGCATGCCGAGCTCGTGGCGCGTGAGCGGCGCCCAGCGTTCCACGAGACCCAGCAGCAGGCCTGCCAGACATACGGCGAGCGTGGTCGCCACGGCGATGACTGCCGATGGGACCGTGACGGGAATGCGCCGCGTCACCAGGTCGCGCGCGGCCAGCGAAGCGGCACACAACAAGGCGCAGGCGAGCCCGGCTGCAGGGACCTCGGACCGCGCAGACGGCTGGATCACCAGCAGGACGCCGGCGAATCCCGCCGCGGTGGCCAGCAGCCGGCCTCCATGCCAAGGCTCCCATCGCAGCGCCATCGCAGTGGCGGCAATCATCAGCGGCGCGGTCATCATGAGCGTGCTGACCGTGGCGAGCGGCGCGAGCGACAGGGCGACGACGGAGCTCAGGGCGGTCGTGATCTCGAGTCCGCATCGCACGCCGACGATCGGCTGCAGTGCGCTGCGCCAGCCGGCGCGTGTCCCGCGGGCGAGGGCCAGGACAAAGAAGGTGGCGAAGGCGCCGCGCACGGCCAGGACCTGCCCGGGCGGGAGGCTCTGTGCTGCCAGCTTCACGAAGACATCGTTGAGCACGTAACAGCCCATGGCCACCAGCATGAGCAGGATTCCGCGGCGGTGGGCCTGTGCGCTAGCCATTGCCGGACGCAGGCGGGGACGGCGTAGAGGTGCTTTGCGGAATCTCGGGCGCGGACGGCGACCCCGGAGGCCCCGGAACCCCGGGATCGCCCGCGGCACGGGCATCCGGCGCTGTCCCCGGCCGCGGACCGAATGGTGCGCCGCAACGCCTGAGGACGTCCCACAGCGCCTGCGCCTTCAGAACGATCTCCTCGACCTCGGCGTCAGGATCGGACATGGCGACGATGGCGCCACCGGCGCCGATCGAGACGCGGCCGTTGGCCGACACCAGGGTGCGGATCACGATGTTGAGCTGCGCCGCGCCGTTGAGCGAGAGATAGCCGATGCTGCCCGAGTAGATGCCGCGGGCCGCCGCCTCGAGTTCGTCCAGGATCTTCATCGTGCGTACCTTCGGCGCACCCGTCATCGAGCCGCCGGGGAACGCGGCGCGGATGCCGTCGACCGCTCCGAGGTCCGCGCGCAGCCGCCCCCGGATCGTGCTGACCAGCTGGTGCACGGTCGCATAGGTCTCGACCGCGAACAGGCTCGGCACGTAAACGCTGTCGATCTCGCAGACCCGGTTGAGGTCGTTGCGCAGCAGGTCGACGATCATCAGGTTCTCCGCGCGGGTCTTCTCGTCGGCGACCATGGCGTCCGCGATCGCCTGGTCCTCGGCCGGCGTCGCGCCTCGCGCCGCGGTGCCCTTGATGGGCTTCGATTCCACATCGCCGGCGCTGGAGATGTGCAGGAAGAGTTCGGGGGAGGCGCACAGCACGGCATAGCCGCCGATGCGCAGGTAGGCCGCATAGGGGGCAGGGTTGTGCCTGCGCAGGATCCGGTAGATCTCCAGCGGATGGATGCGCCCTTCGCCGACCAGTTGGTTCGTGAGGCAGACCTCATAGGTCTCGCCCTGCAGGATCTCGTGCTGGCAGCGCAGGATCAGCTCCCGGTAGATCGCCAGGTCGATCCGCCAGGCCAATGGTTGCAGATCGCGGGCCGCGGCCGCGCTGTCGTCCGGCGCGGTCGCCTGTGCGCCTGCCAGCCGCGCGCGCATGGTCTGCATCCAGCGGCGATTCTCATTGGATGGCACGGCCTCATCCAGGCAGACGATCCAGACCTGTTGCTCGGCGTGGTCGAAGGCGAGGAAACGGTCGGCGAGGATCCACATCGCGTCCGGGGTGTCCGCATCGTGGGCATGCGTGCCATCCAGCTCCCGCTTGAGCTCATAGCCGAAGTAACCCACGAAACCGCACGCGAAGTCGAAGGGAAGCGGAGGACCGGCAGGCGGTTGGCCCGGCAGGTGGTCGCGCAGATAGTCGAAGATGCTCTCGTCGCGCACCTGGACGACGTCGCCCCGGCGCACCATCAGTTCGCGCGGAGCGGTGCGGTAGTTCAGCACCTGGGCACGCGGGCCGCTCGCGTCGCCCATGAAGGAGAAGCGCGCCCGCCCGGGCTCGGCGAGGCTGCTGTCCAGCCAGAAAACGCAGTCGCGCTGTGCGAACGTGCGCATGAACACGGCCTCGGCATCGGCTGCGGTGTCGATGCACTCCGCATGCAGCGACAGCGCCTGCGGGCCCTCGAAGCGCAGCGCGGGTCCGAAGCGATTCCGTGCCTCGCGCCGCGGCGCCTGTGCGAGCCATTCCAGCGTCAGGTCCCTGAAGTTGCGCAGCAGCCGTGCGCCAAACTCGGTGCAGATCGACTCCGGATGGAACTGCACCCCCCACCAGGGCAGGGAGACGTGACGCAGTCCCATCAATGTGCCGTCGGACGTCCAGGCGAGCGGCTCCAGGGATGAGGGCAGCTGCGTGACTGCGAGCGAGTGGTACCGCACTGCCTCGAAGCGGTCCGGGATGCCGGCGAAGAGGTCGCGCTGCGCGTGCGAGATGCGGTCCAGGCGTCCGTGCATCGGTCGCACCGCCAGGTCGACACGGGCGCCGCAGTGGTGGGCGATGGCTTGGTGGCCCAGGCACACGCCGAGCACGGGTTTGCGCGAACGCTGCAGCGCGTCCGCCGAGATGCCGAGATCGGCGCGCCGCTGCGGACGTCCGGGGCCCGGCGAGATCACGATGTTGTCGAAGTGCATGCGCTCGACCTCGTCCCAGTGCATCTCGTTGTTGCGCAGCACGATCGGGGGCTCGCCGTTGCAGGCTGCCAGGTACTGGTAGAGGTTGTAGGTGAACGAGTCGTAGTTGTCGATCAACAGCGTGCGCATGGAAGGCTCCTCGGCCGAAAGCGGGACTGTGCATCGTTGAAGAATCGAACGGTCGTCGCCACTGCGCAATGTGCTAGTTGCGCAGGCCGACAGCGCCTGTGCAAGCAGCGCGTTCACCGCCTGCATGTGCGGGTCGTGCGCTTTTCTGGGATGTTCCGGTCCGTGCGCGGGCCTTCTGAGGCGGGCGAGCGTCAGGGGCCCTGCAGCTTGGGCGCCGACGCTGTAGGTATGCGCGGGCCGGGTGGGCGACTGGCGGTCTTGTGCAGGCGCGAGTTCAGATGCTCCGCCGCCAAAGCCCATGATGGGCCGATGCGCAACAGTCGTTGCGCTTGCTGGCCGAGCATGCCTCCTAGCGCCGCGAAGCCCCAGGTCCGGCCTTCGGGCCGAGCAGGTGGCCCAGCGGCAGCGCCACCTCCGACTTGATCTCGCGCAGCACGATGCTCGAGCGCACGTGCGTCACGCCCGGCAGGCTGAAGAGCACCTCGTGCAGGAAGCGCTCGTAGTGCTTCATGTCCGGCACGGTCACGTGGAGGATGTAGTCCGCGGGGCCGGTGGCCGACACGCATCGGATGATCTGCGGGCTCGCGGCCACCACCTCCTCGAAGCGCTGCACCATCGCCTCGCTGTGGCGGTCGAGGTTCACCTCGGCCACTGCCGAGACGTGCAGGCCCACCAGTTCGGGGTCGACACGCGTGGTGTAGCCGCGGATCACGCCGGCGGCCTCCATTTCCTTGATGCGTTTCCAGCAGGGCGTGGGCGAGAGCCCGACGGCCTCGGAAATCTGCTGCACGGTTTGCCGTCCGTCGTGCTGGAGCGCAGCAAGGATCTTGAGGCAATGCTCGTCAAGAGAAACAGGATCAACGTTCATTGCAGTTTTCGAGAGGATTCTTCTTCAAACAAGGGTCTGCGCGAGTGTATTGAAGAAACACTTACTTGGGGTGCGGCAGAACAATTCCGGGCATGAACGCCCCCCACAAGACGACCGCACTCCAGCGACCCGGCTACCAGCTGTCCGACAACCTCTGGGCCGATGCCGGCGCCGTCTTCATCACCGGCACGCAGGCGCTGATCCGAATCCTGGCAATGCAGAAGCGGCGCGACGCGGCACGCGGCCTGCACACGCAGGGCTTCGTGAGCGGCTACCGCGGCTCGCCGCTGGGCATGGTCGACCAGGCCATCTGGAAGGCCGGCGACCGCTTCAAGGAGGCCGGCATCCGCTTCGTGCCCGCGGTGAACGAGGAGCTTGCGGCCACGCAGGTGCTCGGCACGCAGCGTGTGGAGTCCGACCCCGAGCGCACCGTCGACGGCGTCTATGCAATGTGGTACGGCAAGGGGCCGGGCGTGGACCGCGCGGGCGACGCACTCAAGCACGGCAATGCCTACGGCTCGTCGCCGCACGGCGGCGTACTGGTGGTGGCGGGCGACGACCACGGCTGCGTGTCGTCGTCGATGCCGCATCAGAGCGACCACGCCTTCATGGCATGGCGCATGCCCGTGATGCAGCCCGCGAGCGTGGCCGAGTACCTGGAGTTCGGCCTGTATGGCTACGAGCTGTCGCGCTATTCGGGCGCGTGGGTCGGCATGGCGGCGTTGTCCGAGATCGTCGAGAGCGCCGGCACGGTGGATGTCGATGCGGTGAACGCGCGCGTGTCTGCCTGGGAGGACGCTGATGTCGTGCGCGCCGCCACCGGTCACCGCCCGCCAGCGGACGGCCTGCACTACCGCTGGCCCGATCTGCCGTCGCTGCGCATCGAGTCGCGGCTGGAGGACAAGCTCGCGGCCGTGGCCGCGTTCGCGCGGCGCAACAGCATCGACCGCCACATCATCTTGAGCCCGCACGCCCGGGTGGGCATCGTCACCTGCGGCAAGGCGCACCACGACCTGATGGAGGTGCTGCGGCGCCTGGAACTCTCGCCCGCGCAGCTCGCGCGCGCCGGTGTGCGGCTCTACAAGGTGGGGCTGAGCTTTCCGGTCGAGCAGACGCGCATCAAGGACTTCGCGCGCGGGCTCGACGAGATCCTCGTGGTGGAAGAGAAGGGGGCGGTGGTCGAGACGCAGCTGCGCGACATCCTCTACAACGCCCCCGCCGACGCGCGCCCGGTGCTCGTCGGCAAGCAGGACCGCGAAGGCCGACCACTCGTGTCCGCGCTCGGCGAGCTGCGCCCTTCGCGTCTCATCGAACTGGTCGCGCACTGGCTGGCCGTGCACTTTCCCGACAACCTCGACCTGGGCGACCATCTGCAGCATGTGCGCGACTTCACGCCGCCCGAGCTGCTGGGCAATGCGAGCGATGCGGTCAAGCGCCTGCCGTACTTCTGTGCCGGCTGCCCGCACAACACCAGTACCAAGGTGCCAGAGGGATCGACGGCGCGCGCGGGCATCGGCTGCCATTTCATGGCCAACTGGATGGACCGCAGCACGGCCGGCCTCATCCAGATGGGCGGCGAGGGCGTCGACTGGATCTCGCACGCGATGTTCACGAAGACCGCGCATGTGTTCCAGAACCTCGGCGATGGCACCTACTACCACTCGGGCTACCTGGCGATCCGCCAGGCCGTCGCGGCGAAGGCCACGCTCACCTACAAGATCCTGTTCAACGACGCGGTCGCGATGACCGGCGGCCAGCCGGTCGACGGGGTCATCAGCGTGGACGCGATCGCGCGGCAGGTGGAGTCGGAAGGCGTCACCAAGGTAGTGGTCGTGAGCGATGCCATCGGCAAGTACGACGCCATCAGGAGCCGCTTTCCGCACGGCACCGAATTCCATGACCGCGCCGCGCTCGACGAGGTGCAGCGCCGCCTGCGCGAAATGACCGGCGTGACCGTGCTGATCTACGAACAGACCTGCGCCGCTGAGAAGCGCCGCCGTCGCAAGAAGGGCGAGCTGGGCGACCCGCCCAAGCGCCTCTACATCAACGAGGCCGTGTGTGAAGGCTGCGGCGACTGCACTGTGCAGAGCAACTGCGTGGCCGTGCTCCCGCACGAAACCCCGATGGGCCGCAAGCGCAAGATCGACCAGACCAGCTGCAACAAGGACTATTCCTGCGCCAAGGGCTTCTGCCCGAGCTTCGTGGGCGTCACCGGCGGCAAGCTGCGGCGCAAGAGCGGGGCGCTGGCGGTCGGGCGCGATGCCTTCCTGCACCGCGTGGGCGCGCTCGCGCACCCCGCGCCGCACGCATGGACCGGCCCCTACGACCTGCTCGTGACCGGCGTGGGCGGCACTGGCGTGGTGACGGTGGGCGCGGTCATCGCGATGGCCGCGCACCTGGAGGGCAAGTCGGCCAGCGTGCTCGACTTCATGGGCTTCGCGCAGAAAGGCGGCTCGGTGCTGAGCTTCGTGCGTCTGGCCGACACGCCCGAGCGGCTGAACCAGGTGCGCATCGACACACAGCAGGCCGACGCGATCCTCGCGTGCGACGTGGTGGTGGGTGCGTCGCCCGACGCGCTGCAGACCGTGCGGCATGGGCGCACGCGCGTGCTCGCCAACATCCACGAGATCCCGGTGGCCGAGTCGCTGCGCAACCCCGATGCCGACCTGCATGTCGATCTGCTGCTGGAGAAGATGCGCTTCGTCGCGGGCGAGGAGCAGGTCGAGACCTTCGATGCGCAGAGCCTGGCCGAGGAGTTTCTCGGCGACACGCTGGCTGCGAACATCGTCGCGACCGGCTATGCGTGGCAGCGCGGCCTGGTGCCACTGAGCCTGGAGGCGCTCATGCATGCGATCGAACTCAACGGCGTGGCCGTGGCGGCCAACCAGTCGGCGTTCTCGCTGGGGCGGCTCGCGGCGGGCGACCCCGCTGCGCTCGACCAGTTGCGTGCTGCGCCCCTGCAAGCGCAGGCGCAGCAAACCGACGCGCGCCCGCTGGATGTGCTGCTCGCCGATGCGCGCCGCCATCTCACCGGCTACCAGAACGCCGCGTGGGCCGAGCGCTTCGACAAGCGCATCCGCGCGCTGCAGGCGGCCGAGTCCGCGCTGCCGGGCGGCGATGCGCGCCTGCCTTTCACGCACAACGCGGCGCGCAGCTTGTTGAAGCTCATGAGCTACAAGGATGAGTATGAGGTCGCGCGCCTCTACACCGACGGCGCGTTCATGCAGAAGCTCAAGGACCAGTTCGAAGGCGACCTGAAGCTCGAGTTCCACATGGCGCCGCCGCTGCTTTCGCGTCCGGCGCACGGCCAGGCGCCCCCCAAGATCCGCCTCGGCGCGTGGATCCTGCCGGCAATGAAATGGCTGGCTCACGGCAAGCGGCTGCGCGGCACGGGCCTCGACCCGTTTGGCTACACGCAGGAGCGCCGGACGGAGCGCGCGATGATCATCCAGTTCGATCATCGGCTCGATCAGCTGGTCGCCGAGCTTTCACCGGCGAACCAGCAGCTCGCCGCGCAGATCGCGGCGCTGCCGCTCTCGATTCGCGGCTTCGGTCATGTGAAGCTGGCCAACCTTGCGCTCGCCACCGAGCGCGAGGCGGAGCTGCTGCACCGCTTCGCGCCGCAGCGCTATCCCCGGCCGGAGAAGAAGACGAAGCCGGGGCAGTTCAGAGGGATCGCGGTCGTGTCGCAGTGACCGCGGGTCGAGCGCAGGGCGCGCCGCGGCTGGCTTGGTTGGGCTGGACAACAAGGGCGGTTTGTCGGCAGCGGCGAGGCTCCGCCGGCGCGCGGCTGCGCCAACGTTCGGCGCATCCTGCTGCCGATGGCAAAAGGCGACATGTGCGAGCGTAGGCTCAATGCCCGACCGGGCGGTGGACCACTGCAAATCGGTGTGCCAAGTCGCCCAAGCGCCTGTCCAAGGTCCACAACTCCGCCCCTGGTGTCATGAGCGTGGATGCCAGCAGAGTCAGGTCGATAAGCCCGCACCCCACTCCAAACAGGCGTTCCGTCTCAATCAGGACGAGCACCTCCCGCAAGTTCGCCTGCTGCATCTGTCGCAGGTGCTGGAGATGGCCGAGCGTCTGCTTGCGCGACGGCGGGGTGCCGCACGCAAGCTCTCCCAGAACCATAGGATGCATCAAAACCCTATCCAGTTCGAGCAATTGCTCTAAGGCGACATTGCGGGCGCGAAAGTGGTCAACCCAGACCGAGGTGTCGACCAGGACAGGTTTCACGAATTCATGCCTCCGCGACGGCGGGGCACATCGGGCATCTTGGGCGCACGCCCCCCGAGGGCTGCAAGTCGCTTGGCCGCTTGCACCCTCACGAAGGTCTTGATCGCTTCCCTGAAGAGGTCCGATTTGTCCATGCTGGGATCCGCAACTGCGAGCGCTTCCTCGTAGAGAGCGTCTTCAATGGTGACAGTAGTTCTCATGGCAAAATTACGTCATCAAAAGCGATGCATTTTAGCATCGAAATAGATGATTTTCAAGCCGCATGCCGTAGCTCGCGCCTGTCCGATCGTCGGGCTCGTCGACGGCATTGCGCAGGCGGCGCAGAACATCGTCCAGGGTTTCTCCGGCTGGCTGTCGGACAGGCGGCAGTGCCGCAAGCCGATCGCGCTCGCCGGCTATCTGCTGGCGGCGCTCGCCAAGCCGGTGATCGGCCTCGCGGCGGGCTGGCCGACGGTGCTGGGCGCGCGGTTCCTCGACCGGATCGGCGCGGGCTTTCGCTCGGCGCCGCGCGACGCGCTGCTCGCGTCCTCCTTTTCCGAGGCGCACCGCGGTAAGGCCTTCGGGCTCGAAGGCTTCGGCGACAACCTGGGGGCTTTCCTCGGGCCGCTGCTCGCGGTGCTGCTGATGGGTGCGCTGGCGGTCGAGATCCGCTGGATCTTCTACATCGCATTCGTGCCGGGCCTGCTTGCCTTCCTGATGGCGCTGCTGGTGGGCGAGCGTCCGGCAGCGGCGGTTGCGGCCAAGGCCCGGATCGACATCGGGCCGCAGCAGTTTCCCAAGGCCTACTGGGCCTATCTGCTGGCGACGGCGCTGTTCGGCCTCGGCAATTCGAGCAACGCGTTCCTGATCCTGCGGACCCAGGAGATCGGCGCCTCGCTCGTGACCACCACGCTGATCTATGCGGGCTTCAATCTGGTGGCGGCGCTGGTCTCTTATCCGGCCGGCTTCCTGTCGGACCGCTTCGGACGCAAAGGCGTACTGCTGCTGTCGTTCGGGATCTTCCGCGCGGCCTACATCGGCTTTGCGCCGGCGGCATCCAGCTGATTGCGCTGCTGTTCGTCTTCTACGGGCTCTACCAGGGCATGTTCCGCTCGGTCGGCAAGGCGTTTGCCTCCGACTTCGTGCCCGAGCGGCTGCGTGCCAGCGGCATCGGCTGGTACAGCACCACCGTGGGCCTCCTCGAACTGGCGGCCAGCATCGTCGCCGGGCTGCTCTGGGACCATGTGGGCCACGCCGCGGTCTTTCTCTATGGCGCCGTCTTCGCGGTCGTCGGCGCGGGTGCGCTGCTCGTGCTGGTGCCGGACGGCGTCATCGCTTCGAAACGAACGGATGGCCGCTGAACGGGCCGATGCCGCGGCACCGGCCCGCGCCGGATGCGGCATACTCCCACCCCCCAACTCGCCAGAGACCCCGCTGAATGGACAAGGAAGTCGACCCCAAAGTGCTCGCCGTCATCGATGAGATGCGGCTTTCCGGACCGCGGCTCACGCCGGTCGAGATCGTTGCGAAGATGGGCGTCTTCGATGCGCGGGAAAAGCCGTTCGACCACGCCTGGCTTGCAACGGGCGACAACGTCATTGCCACCATCTGGGCCGAATTCGTGAACATCGGCGCCGGCGGACACTGGTTCTGCCTCGAGTCGCTCGACACGCAGCACCGCGTCGGCGGCGGCGTGCGCAGCCCCCAGCAGATCCAGCGCGCCAAGGACCGCCGTGCGCTGCTCAAGCGCACCGTCGATGCGGGCCAGGGCTTCCGTGCCGTGCTGCAGACCAACCGCGTCGCCATTGCCGAGCTCGAGAGCAACAAGAGCGCGAAGGTTTCCACGCGCGTGCGCGACGACGCCGAATGGCATGTTGCAAGCTGGGATTCCGACCAGCAGCTCGCGATCCTGGTGCGCGGTGCGCGCGGCTGGGTGCCCGGCGAAGCGGAGATACAGGCGGCCAAGGCGCGGGGCAGCGTGCCGGTCGCTGCGGCCGCCGATGCGGGCGCGGCGGCTGCCGAGCGGTCGGCCTCGCGGGAGGAGGTCCAGGCCGCCGCCATGGACTACGTGATGCGCCACTTCAAGGGCTACGGCTACAACGCCGAGGACGTCACAAGCCAGAAGCTCGGCTACGACCTCGAAGTGTCGAACGCGAAGGGCGCCAAGCTTCTCAGGGTGGTGGTGAAGGGCACGTCCACCGGAGTGCCCGGTTTCCGGCTCACGGACGAAGAACGCGCAAGCTCGGCGCGCGAGCCGCTCTGGCGGCTGCTGGTGGTTGCCGATGCCATCGGCACCGCGGCGCAGCACAAGATCTACAAGCCTTCAGAAATGGAGCAGGCGCCGGGGTTCGAGCCGCTGGACTAACGGGCATTGCTGCTTTCGTGGCCGGTGTGCGCCCGGAAGCCCTGGCTCAGCTGAACAGCTTTCCGTTGAACGCGATGCGCAGGGTGCGCACCGTGAGCACCGCCAGCGCCACGGTCAGCATCCCGAGCAGCAGGACCGCGATGGTCCACAGCGGCGCGGTCGCCCGCAGTTGCGCGTACTTCAGCGCCGCGTTGGCCAGTGCGGCCATCGGGAAGCCGATCGCCCACCATCCCGCGGAGAAATTGATGCTGGGCCTGAACACCTTCGGCGCAAGCACCGCGAACATGAAGAGCGCGAAGTAGAAGAGCAGCGCGGCAAAGCGGTCGATGCTGCCCGTGATGTTCGTGTAGGCGAGGAACCCGACCGCGAAGGGCCCCACGAGGATCATCAGCGAGGGCGTCATCGCCGGCGCGAGCGGCGGCTGGTGCACCAGCCGGCCGACGATGAGCACGAGCAGCACCAGTGCGAGCACCGCGCCCACGGCCATTGCGAGCAGGTTCAGCTCTGCGGCCCAGGCCATGGACGGCTCGTGCCCGGCGGTCACTGCGATGTCCAGCGTGGCGACGCCAGGGATCAGCCAGGCCGGCACCGCATGCGATGCATCCAGTTGCCCTCTGAGCAGGCGCGAGACCACCACGAAGCCGAGCACGAAGGTCGCGATCGCGCCCAGGGTCCACAGCGCGTGCGCGGCGGACGCACTGTAGGGCGCGATCACGGCCGACAGCAGCAGCATCGAGATGACGATGGTGCCGAAGAAGTTGCCGGTCACCGGGTGATTGAACTCTCCGCGCACGGCCTGCGGATGCCTGGCCAGCTTCATCGCATAGCCCAGCGCCAGCAGCACGAAGACGCCGAGCGCAAAGGCGCCGATGGCCTCGCCGATGACGGCCGGCGCGCCCAGGCTGCCATGTGCCAGCCGCCAGGCCAAGGCCAGCCCCGAAAGCCCCATGACAGAGCCGAACAGGTTGACGGGCAGGTTGCGCAGCGAAGCTTCGCTTGCGGCGTGGAACACCGGAAAGGGCGGATTCAATGACTCGTTCTGCATGCTGGCCTCGTTGGCTGAATTTGCTGGTACGGATAGTTTCTGCCAAACTGCTCGGGCCGTGGGCGCCGCGGCACGACGTTTTCTGCCAATCACCGAGCCTTCACCGCCATGCGTGTCGCGATCCTTGCCTTTCCCCGTGTCCAGCTGCTCGACGTCGCCGGCCCCGCCGACGTGTTCGCCGAGGCGGCCCGCCAGCTCGGGCAGCCGCGCGCCTACCAGGTGCAGGTGATCGGCACCGAGACAGGGTTGCTCAAGAGCAGCAGCGGGGTGCGGTTGGCGGTCGATGCCACGGTGGGCACGCATCGCGGGCCGATCGACACCTTGCTCGTGGCCGGCAGCCCCGGTATGAATGACGTGGTCGGCGATGCGGCGTTGCACAACTGGCTCAGGCGCCAATCGCGCACGGTGCGCCGCTACGGCTCGGTGTGCAGCGGCGCCTTCGTGCTCGCGTCCGCCGGGCTGCTGGACGGCAAGCGCGTGGCGACCCACTGGAACTCCACCGCGCGCCTGGCCACGGCCTACCCGCTGGCATGTGTCGAACCGGACGCGATCTACGTGAAGGACGGCAAGCTCTTCACCTCGGCCGGGGTGACCGCGGGCATGGACCTGGCGCTTGCCATGGTGGAGGAGGACCACGGCCGCGAACTCGCGCTGCGCGTCGCGCGTGAGCTGGTGATGTTCCTCAAGCGCCCTGGCGGCCAGAGCCAGTTCAGCGCCCACCTGGCGGCCCAGACTTCCGAGCGCTCGAGCATGCGGCAGGTGCAGGACCATGTGCTTTCGCACCTGAAGGACGACCTGTCCGTGCCGGCGCTGGCCGCGCGCGCGGGCATGAGCGAGCGCAGCTTCGCGCGGATTTTTCGAAGCGAGACCGGCACCACGCCGGCCGAGTTTGTCGAGAACGCCCGCATCGATGCCGCCCGCCGCCTGGCCGAAGAGTCGCAGCTGCCGGCCAAGCGCCTGGCGGGCGAGGTGGGCTATGCCAACGTGGACGGCTTCAGGCGCGCCTTCGGCCGGCGCCTTGGCGTGAGCCTCGTGGAGTATCGGAGGCGGTTTGCGAAGTGATGGCCGGTCCCGGCCGAGGCGTCAGGTCAGAATAGCGAGGCCCCATCCTTCACGAAGCCCATGAAAGCCATCGCGTCCGCCACGGCCCTTGTGCTGGCCACCTGCCTTGCCGCGGCGCCTCGCGCCCAGCCTGCGCAGACTTCGCCGCCCTATGCCGGCCCGCTGTTCGACACGCACCTGCACTACAACCAGGAAGCCTGGGACGGCAACACCGGACCCTATCCGCCCGCCGAGGCGCTCGCGCGCATGCAGCGCAACAACGTGACGGCCATCATTGCCAACTCGCGGCCCAATGCCGGCACGCAAACGCTGGCCGCGGCGCGCGAGACCCGCGCCGCGGGCGTGGCCGTGGTGCCCTTCGTGCGGCTGTACCGCAACCGCGACGACTACAGCAACTGGTTCCGCGACGAGACGATCCACGACATGGTGCAGGCCGAACTGGCGCGCGGCACCGCGAGCGGGCCCTACCGCGGGATCGGCGAGTTCCACCTGTACGACAGCGCCAATGCCGACGGCCCGGTCGCGAAGAAGCTGGTCGCGCTGGCGGAGCGGCAGAAGCTCGCGGTGCTTGCGCACGTCGACGACGTGGCGATTGACCTGTTGATGGCCAACGCGCCGTCGAAGGGCCGGGACCTTCGCCTGATCTGGGCCCACACCGGCATCGGCGGTGCGCCCATCGAACGGGTGCAGGCGATGCTGGAACGCTATCCGCTGCTGATGGGCGAACTCTCGTACCGGCCGGGCCTGACCTGCGAAGGCGGCCG
The DNA here is from genome assembly GCF_001591365.1 of Variovorax paradoxus NBRC 15149. GTDB lineage: Bacteria > Pseudomonadota > Gammaproteobacteria > Burkholderiales > Burkholderiaceae_C > Variovorax > Variovorax paradoxus. Next base: position 720,553 of record NZ_BCUT01000002.1, on the reverse strand, counting down.
GCTGTGCCCCGAGTGGCGCGCGCTGATCCTCAAGTACCCGGAGCGCTTCATGATCGGCTCCGACACCTGGGTGAACCAGCGCTGGAGCGCCTACGACGAGATCATGCGCGGCTACCGCACCTGGCTCGGCGACCTGCCGCCCGACGTGGCGAAACGCATCGCCTGGGGCAACGCGGCTGCGCTGTTCGAGCTGCGCTGAGCGCTTCGACCGCTCAATTGCCGGCGGCGCCTTCGGGTTGCGGCTGCAGCCATTGGGCGGCCTGTTCGCGCAGCGCCTCGATCTGCTGGCGGACCCGCGCGAGCTCGGTGCGGAACAGCCGCGCGGCGTGGTCGCCGGCATCGCTTCCCTGGGGCAGTGCTTGCGGCAGTGCAAGATCCGCGGGCTCGGCCACGGCTTCCGGTGGGCCGCCTTCCAGGTACGACGCCAGCGCGTCCAGCGCCGCCGCGGCGCCCTCGGCCTCCGCGCGCAGCGCTTCAAGCTGCTGCGGCGCAGGCAGTGCCACGCGGTGCGCGCCGAGCGCCGAGAGGTAGCTCAGCAGCGCATGCGACTGGATCAGGAAGCGCAGCGCCGTGCCCGCGCGCGGCCGCACGAAGCCGGGTTCGCGGAACATCTCGAACACGGCGGTGGACAGCGTCGCATCGGCGTTGTGGGCGTTGCGCCGCGCGAGCCGGTAGGCCAGGTCGTCGCGCGCGCCCGAGCGGTACTGGCCCGCGATCTGCCGCAGGTAGTGCGCATGGTTGCGCAGCGCCGCGGCCGCCAGGTCGCTGAAGCGCCGCGCCTGCCAGTGCGGCAGCACCAGCAGCATCGCGAGCGCGGCAATCAGGCTGCCGATGGCGGTGTCGATCAGCCGCGGCACCATCAGCATGTCGCTGTCGCCCACCTGGTTGAAGCACATCAGCACCAGCACCGTGACGGCGGCGGTCGCCAGCAGGTAGCGTGTCGCGCGCGTGGCGAAGAAGAACACGCCCGCGGCCACCGCCAGCAGCGACTGCGCCCAGGGCTGCGGAAAAAGCACCAGCAGGGCCCAGCCCGCCACCACGCCGATCGCCGTGCCCGCGACGCGCTGGCCGACGCGCGACACCGTGTCGCCCCAGGCCTGCTGGCAGACGAACAGCGTGGTCAGCAGGATCCAGTAGCCGCGCACCGGATGGATCAGCAGCATCACGCCGTAGCCGGCCACCAGCGCCACCGCCAGCCGCAGCGCGTGGCGGAACAGCGCCGAGCGCGGCGTGAACTGGCGCCGCACGCGTTCCACCATCTCGCGCGCTGAACGCGGCGAGCGGTCGAACAGGCCCATGTCGGCGCGCCCGGCGCGGGCCGAGGGCTCGGTGGCGCCGGCGAGCTGCCGCTCGAGCTGCGCCAGGTTCCACGCCATGGCCTCGACGGATGCGAGCAGTGCCTGCCGGCGCGGTTCGCGCAATGGCTGCGCGCGCTCGTGGTCGATGGCGCTGTGCAGCTCCGCGAGCGCGTGGCCGGTGGCGGGATCGGCGGCAAAGGGTTCGCGCCGCTCGACGGACACGGCGAGCCGCCGGCAGGCCTCGCCCTGCAGCGCCAGCACGCGCTGGCAGCGGTAGAGCAGGTCGCTGTGGAAGAAGGCATCGGCCAGCGCGTTGTAGTCGTCATGCGAGGAGGTGGCGCGCTCGTGCACGTCCTGCGCTATCAGGTAGAGGCCGCGGTAGCGCACGATGCGGCCCGTGGGCGCGCGCGTGCTGCCGATGCGCCGGAAGATGCCTTCCTTGGCCGCGTTGAGCCCGGCCACCACCTGCGTGTTGAGCTGCGCGAGCGACAGCCGCTTGCGCTCCATGTCGATGCCGCGCAGCGGCTCGAAGAGCGAGGCCTTGAAGCACACGTAGTCGCCCAGCACGCGGAACAGCCCCGCCAGCTGCGCCTGCACCGGCTGCGCCGGAAAGAGCGTGCACCAGGCCACCGAGAACACGCCATACCAGGCGGCGCCCGCCAGCAGCCACAGGGCCTCGCCGAGCCGGCCGGTGCCGCCCGGCGCGGCCGCGCCGCCGTCGATGCCCAGCATGGCGTAGATCGCCAGCGCGAGCGTCGCAAAGCCGACGGCCTTGTAGCGCGGCTCGATCGCGCCCAGCATCGTCAGCGCGAACGCGGCCAGCGCCAGTCCGGGGACGAAGAGCAGGGGGTGGTCGATCCACGACACCACCGCGAAGGCCGCCGCCGCGAAGCACGCCAGCGTGACGGCCTGCGCGCGCAGCCGGCCCCGGGCACTGTCGTCGGTCTCGGCCAGCGCGCTTGCAATGGCACCGAGGAAAAGCGGCGTGATCGCTTCGGCATGTCCGCTGAGGCTGCCGATCGCCATCAGGCTGCCGAGCGTGAGCAACACCCGCAGCGGCTGGGCGCGGCCCGCCATCCAGCGAAGCCGCTGGTGGAAAAGATCGAGGGAGAAAAGAGAAGGCATTGCCATCGTTTTGCACGATGCGTGCCAGCGCGCGGCCTGTGCCGCGGCCGCGGGATTGATTCAGCCCGCCTCGGGCCAGCGGTGCCGGGTGCCGCCCGCGCGCCGGTCGGCCTTCTCCACCACCACGCCCTGTGCGCTCAGCGCGCCGGCGCGCTGCTCGAGGTGCTGCAGGCACTGCAGGAACACGTCGAGCTGCGCGGGCGCGATGCCGGCGAGCAGATCGGTGTTGAGCGCCGCGATGCGCGGGAACACCCGCTCGAAAAGCTCCCGGCCCGAGGGGCTCAGCCGGACATGCACGCCGCGCCGGTCCTCCTCGTCCTGCCGGCGCGACACCAGCTTCTTCTCGACCAGGCTGCGCAGGCCGCGCGAGGTGCGCACGCGGTCCAGCTGCAGATGCGCGGCCAGCGCCGAGGAGCTCATCTCGCCATGCTGCGCGAGCGTGCCGATCATTCCCCACTCGCGCCGCGTGATGCCGAAGCCGCCTTCGACCAGGCGCGTGGCCATGCCGCTGGCGGTGCGCACCGCGCGCGAAAGCCGGTACAGCAGCAGCTCGTCCAGGGAGCGGGGCGCGCGCAGGGCGCTGGCGTCGGGAAAGGCTTGCATGCCTTGCGTGTCGTGCATCAGGTCGGGGCCGTCAAGGCGGTGTCGTTCGCGCGCCTCGCGCGGAAATGATGGATTAGATCAACTGTTTGTTGCGTGCGTATAACCATGTAACAAATGACACGGGAAGAAACGAATGTGGGCTGGCGATTGTCGCCGTGAAGTCCTGCGCGCGCCCGGTCGCCACCACTGCAAGCAGGAAGATCCGATGACCGCATTCCTTTCCCGGCGCAAGCTCACGGCATGGTGCCTGGCGCTCGCCGCCGGTGCCGCTCCCCTGGCCCACGCCCAGGCGCCCGCGCTCGATGGCGCGCTCACGCTCGTGGTCGGCTACACCGCCGGCGGCAGCACCGACCGCATCGCGCGCCTGGTCGCCGAGCGGCTGGGCCCCAAGCTGGGCGTGGCCGTCACGGTGGAGAACCGACCCGGCGAAGGCGGCCGGCTCGCGGCCAAGGAGCTCCGGCGCGCGCCCGCGTCGCAGAACGTGCTGATGCTCGGCAATCCCGCGGTGATGGTGGTGGCGCCGCTCGTCTTCAAGGACGCGGGTTACGACGCCGAGAAAGACTTCGTGCCGGTGTCGCAGGTCAGCAGCTACGACTTCGCGCTGGCCGTGGGCAACAAGCTCCAGCTCGACCGCGCGATGTTCCTGGTCGGCCGGCTCTGGGCGCATCCCGAAGAGGCCGTCTTCGGCGTGCCGGCCACCGGCAGCCTGCCGCACTTCTTCGGCCTGATGGTGGGCGACGCGCTGAGCGTGCAGCCGCAGATCAAGGGCTACGGCGGCTCGGCGCCGCTGTCGGCCGACCTGAGCGGCGGCAGCCTGCCGATTGCCATCGACACGCTCGACTCGCTCTACGGCCAGCACGTGGCCGGCAAGATCCGCATCCTGGCCGTGTCGGGCAAGCAGCGCGTGAGCTTCGCGCCGGGCATCCCCACCTTCCGCGAAGCCGGCATGAAGATCGATGCCGACGGCTGGAACACCTTCTTCGCCCCGGCCACGATGCCGCCGGCCAAGGTGCAGCTGCTGTCCACCAGGATCCGCGAAGTCATGCAGGACCCGGCGCTGCAGAAGGCCGCCAACGCCGCCTACATCACGCCCATCGTGAGCACGCAGGCCGAGACCGTGCAGATGCTCAAGGCCTTCCGCCAGCAGTGGGAGCCGGTGGTGCGGCGCTCGGGGTTTCAGCCCTGAGGGGGCGGTCGGCGTTGCCGATTGGCGCGGACTTTTCTGGCCGCGGGTTCCTATCCGCTGTTCTTGAGTAGAGACTGGTGGCCGGTCACTGAGCGGATGCCGGTCTCAGGTTTCTCCCGGCTTCCAGTCCGGGCTGAAGCCACCCAGGGCGGGGTGGTACATCTCGTCGCCTTCATGCTGGGTGAACTCGACGTTCAATCGGTCCTCGCGCAGGCCCAGCAGTTCGATGCAATGCGCGCACAAGGCTTTGGCTACCTCCATCCGAAGCTCGGCTGGCCGGCCGCGGCGGATGTCCAGCATCAGCAAGGAAACGGGCACAGGCGCCTTGCCCGCTTCGGCGACGCGCCAGATAGCGCCGGCGCCCAATTCCCGGATCGCTACGGATATTCGCCGAATATCAACGCTCATCATCGAAGCATAGGTCTCGCACATCCGAGCCGCGAGCTGTTGCTTCAAATCCTCGGGATAGCTGTCGTTGACGTCGAGTTGCAGGTAAGGCACAGGATTTCCTTGGAAAATCTAAGGCTCGCATTCCGCCAGGGGATCAGCAGAAATGATAGGCCTCACGCTCGCGCCGACGGTACGCGAATGAGCGGTCAAGCCGAAGTACGTCGTATCGTCGTGCCACTGCGCGCCCCGAAGGAGTTCCCCGCCAATGACCTGGTCACTGTTCTATCGCTTCGACAACGAGGTGCCCACGGACTTTCACGAACTGCGCCAGTTCGGCAATTCGCTGTGGAGCGCGAACGGCAAGGTGAACACCATGGGGCACTCCATGGTCGCCGAGTTCGCAAGTCCCCAAGCCGCAAAGAATGCCCTCGCGCAGCGCGGCCACGAGATCGAGGCGCAGGGCTACAAACGGGTGCGCCAGGGCATGCACGATCCCGCTCGAATCGACTTCCCCTTGCTCACCAAAGAGATTCGCGAAGGTGCTCGCCGCGCCTTCCAGGCCATCCGCGCGGCCCATCCTGACGAAACCATCCGCCTTTTCTCGCTCGGCAGCGATGACGGTGCGATGACCATCGTCCATGCCGCTGGCCATCTCGCTTTGGGCGCTCCGGGCGACATGGACGATGAAAGCGAAGTCTGGTGCTCCGCCGAGTGGCCCTACGCGGAGGGCGGTGAGTTCCTCGACATCGCCTACCGCATGATCCTGCCATGCCACCGCAGCGACCTGCCTTGCGACGTTGAATTCGACGTCCTGTACGCAGGCCTGTTCGAGGCTTGCATTGCCGCCATGGAACAACTCGATCGTGAGGGTTTCTTCGGCACCGGCGACGCGCGTGAAGAGGTTGTGCTGCTCTGCCAGATCGAAGGCAACGAGGATATGGAAGGCTCGATCGGCCGACTCAACACTTCTCGCGTGGTGGGCCGGCTCGAACGCTGGATCAAGCTCTGCGAATGAGCTGCGATTGGAATCGCCTTCAAGGCGCCCAGCCGTTGAGCTTCGATCGCGCCCTCGTCAGAAGGCGCTCTTGACGACACCGCCGTCGACGCGCAGGGCCGCACCCGTGGTCGCCGACGCGAGCGGACTTGCCACGTAGGCCACGAGCGAGGCCACCTCCTGCGGCGAAGCGAAGCGCTTGATCAGCGAGGTCGGGCGGACGTGGTCGAAGAACTCTGCCTCGACCTGCTCGAAGCTCTTGTCGCTCGAGCGCGCCATGCCTTCCACGAAGTCGCCGACGCCGCGTGATCTGGTCGGGCCCGGAAGTACGCTGTTCACCGTGATGTGGGTGCCGGCGAGCGATTCCGCAAGACCGCGCGACACCGCGAGTTGCGCGGTCTTCGTCATGCCGTAGTGAATCATCTCGGTCGGGATCTGCACCGCGCTTTCACTGGAGATGAAGATGATCCGGCCCCAGTTCGCGCGCTTCATCTCCGGCAGCACCAGGCGCGCGAGACGAACGCCGCTCAGCACGTTGATGTCGAAGAAGCGCTGCCAGTCTTCATCGGGAATATCTTCGAAGGCCTTGGCCTCGAAGATGCCGAGGTTGTTCACGAGGATGCCGATGCCGGGGTGGCGACGCACGGCTTCCTCGGCAGCGTCGGCCCGGCTGAGGTCCCCGGCATAACCGAGCACCGTGCCTTGCGTTTCCGAGCGGATGCGGTCCACCGCCTCGTCGACCGCTGCCTGCGATCTGCCGTTCACGATCACGCTTGCGCCCTCCTGGGCCAGCGTGCGCGCAATTGCAAAGCCGATGCCGGCGGTGCTTCCGCTCACCAGGGCGAGCTTTCCATCGAGTTGCAGGTCCATCTTGGTTCTCCAGGTTTGGCAGCTTTTCCGCTAGCCCAGGAAATTGATCAATGCCGGAATGACCTGCTCTGGCGCCTCTTCCATCAACCAATGCCCGGAGCCTTTGACGAGGACGCCCTGCACGTTGGTCGCAACCATCTTTCCCTGCTCGATCAGGAAGGTACCGCCGGCTTTTTCACCGGAGAGCACCAGCATCGGCATGGGCAGCGGCGTCTTGCCCAGTTCGGCGAACTCGGCCGCATCCTGCTCGAAAGCCTTGAAATATTCAAACCCTGCACGCATGCCACCGGGTTGCGCGTAGGCCCTGGCATAGAACTGGCGGTCGGCTTCGGGCACCGAGTGCTTGGGGTCGGCCGCAAAGTCGTTCCAGAAGTGCTCGAAATAGATGCGCTCGCGTCCTTTCACGAGCGCCAGCGGCGTCGCGCCGTGGAAATGGAAATGCCACAGGTCGCGCAGGAGCCAGACGTTTTGCCATTCGCCGATGCCGGGCAGGAAGGCGTCCATGAGCACCACCTTGTCGGTCTCCGAAGGAAACTGCGCGGCATATGCGTAGGCCACCATCAGGCCGATGTCGTGGCCGACGATGCTGACGCTGCGAATGCCGAGCGAGCGCACAAGCTCGTGGATGTCGACAGCCATGTTCTTCTTGCCATAGCCTGTCTCGGGCTTCGAGGAATCGCCGGCACCCCGAAGATCGGGCACGACCACGGTGTGCGTCCTGGCCAGAAGCGGCATCAGCGGGTTCCACATGTGCCCGGTCTCGGCATAGCCGTGCAGCAGCACGACGGCTGGCCCGCTGCCGCCGATGCGGTAGTGAATGCGGGTGCCGTTCACCTCCGCGCTGCCCGAGCGGAAGCCCGGCACCGCGTTGGCGGCGGGTGCCGCGTGTGCGGCGCGGCCCATGGCCAGGGTGGCGCCCACGGCGACGGCGCCGCCAAGCAGGGCGCGGCGGGTGGGCGCAGAGGGGGCGGCGGAGCTGAGATCGGTGTCGGTCATGGGGTTTTCCTTTCTGTTGGTGTTGGGGTGAGGTGAATTTATGATTCAGCTTCACTTCCAGAAAGAGCCCAAAAGTGGTTTACTCATTCAGCTTTTATGAATGATTGGAAGTGGGCCCATGGACCGATTGCGTGCGTACGAGGTGTTTGTCACCGTGGTGGCGCGGGGCAGCTTCACGAAGGCGGCCGACGCGCTGGACACCTCGCCGGCCAACGTGACGCGCTACGTCAATGAGCTGGAAGCCCACCTGCGCACGCGGCTCATGAACCGCACGTCGCGGCGCCTGTCGCTCACCGAAGGGGGCGAAGCGCTCTTCGACCGGGCGAAATCGATCCTCGAAGAGGTGGCGGAGACCGAGGCCCTGGCGACCACCGCGTCATTGCAGCCGCGCGGGCGCCTGCGCATCAACGCGCCGCTGAGCTTCGGCAGCCTCGTGCTGGCGCCGCTGTGGCCGAAGTTCATGGCGAAGTACCCCGACGTCGAGCTCGACATCGCGCTCATCGACCGCGTGGTCGACATCGTCGAAGAGGGCTACGACCTGGCCATCCGCATCTCGCGCACCACCTCGGGCAACCATATCGCGCGCCGCCTGGGCCGCTCGCAGAACCTGGTCTGTGCCTCGCCCGGCTACCTTGCGGCCCATGGCATGCCCGAGATGCCGGCGGACCTTTCGCGGCATCCGTGCCTGGGCTACACCTACGGTGCGACCTCCGACGAGTGGCAGTTTGCCGGCCCCGGCGGAACACTGGAATCCGTGCGCGTGCGCTGGGCCTTGCGCGCCAACAATGGCGAAACCGCCCGCGCCGCGGCGCTCGCTGGTGCCGGCGTCATCTGGCAACCGAGCTTCGTGATTGGCGAGGATGTGCGGGCTGGTCGATTGGTCGAGGTCATGCCTGGTTATCACATGCCGCCCGTCGACATCCTGGCAATCTATGCAAGCCGTCGACATCTCAGCGCCAAGGTGCGGATGATGGTCGACTTCCTGGTCGATGCTTTTCAAGACTCGCCGCTGGTGACAGGCGGGATGGCGGCGGTGGGCAAGTGAGTCTGCGCCGATCCAGACCGGTCATCCGGGGAACTGCACCAACGGGCCGCCAGGCTTGTTGGCACCCGGCGGTACGAAAGCGGGCGCCGGGTCGCCACCGCGGCCCAGCGAGCGGGTGTAGGCGTAGATGGCCTTCAAGTCCGCGTCCGTCATCGGGCGCACGTTGAACCATGGCATGGGCGGGCGGGGTGTCATGGTGCGAGCATGCTTCACCCACTGCTGCTTGCTCATGTCGGCCATGAACAAGCGCAGGTTGACCGGATACGTCGTGCCCCAAGGGCCGGACCAGCCCAGGGCGTCGCCCGTCAACCACAGCTTTTCATCCACCTCACCGTTCTTTGCGGCGTAGCCGGGCGTGTGGCAATCATTGCAGCCCGCGACCATCACCAGATAGCGGCCGCGCTGGATCTCGCCCTTGTCTGCCTTCTGGCTGCTGGCTGTTTGCGCCCCTGCCAGGGCTGAGGACAGGAGGACGGTCAACACGGCGGTGGCGCGCGCGACGCGGCGAACCGGGCGAGCCATCAGGGCGGCATGTGGACTCATGCGATTCTTCATTGGCTGGCCCCCGGTTTGGCGTTCATGCCGAAGCAGGCATGGCACCACGGTAGCGATCGGTTCCGGACCGCGCATGGGCGCTTTGTCCTATTTCTGCCCAGGCGTTTTGTCATGGGTGGCTAACCACGCGCTGGCGCGACGATGCCGCGGCACCCACCCAAAAGCCGATGCACCGGAGGTCCTCGAGTTCACAGTAGCCGCGCAAGAGGGTGCAAGGAGCCGCCGGTGAACGGCAACATCACATCCAAAGTCGCGGCACTGCTGCTCGGCGCGGCCATCGGCAGGCCGGCTTTCGAGAAGGCCTGAGGTGATTCTGCAGAGGCGCTGGAGATGGTGTGAATCCTGCAGGTGATCCAACCAGCCAAGGAGTTCGATGCGCTCTAGGGCGGACGTCGAAGGCGTACTGCCCACGCCCGCACCCGGTCTCTTGGTCAGGCTCTCGAGGTAGATGGTGGGCGGCCGAATCGACCGACGGCTTTCTGGAGAACTGAAAGACTGGGCCAGGCCCACTGCGGTCCTGCTGAATACTCCGAAGCGGTCGTTCCATCAGGCGCTCATGCGGCTGTGCTTTCATTTTTGAGGCCAGTCTCGCACTGGTAAAGCGCTGCTACGTAGCCACTTTGTAGAGCCCGTTCGCCGACTTGAATGAATCCTCGTCTCTCGTAGTAGCGGCAAAGGGCGAAGTTCTTCTCATCGCAGTCCAGCCGAAGATACTGCCGGCCCTGCCGGGCTGCCTCCTGAACAGTCCAAGTCAGAACGTCCGCGCCTACAGCTTTGCCGTGAGCGCTTTCCTTGACGGCGAGCCCGTGCATGTAGGCCGCCACCGGCGGCTGCTTCCCCCAATAGTGCTCATCGTCCCACTGGAGGCGGAAGGTGCCGACGACATCGCAGTCGCTCAGGACGACGTACATTTCCTCTCTGTTGATTTGCTCCAGCACCTCTTGCTCGCTTGGACCGCGGCTGCCCCAGGCGAAATCGCCGCGCTGAAGTTTGTATTTCGTCGCGTCCGTCAACACGGAGACGATTTCAGCCGCATAGCCCACTGTCGCTTTGACTACCTGCATTTCAGTGTTTCTTTGCATCAACTTCACGTCACTCCTCCCCACCAAGTTCGCTGTCATTTAGCCCCGCCTCTCGAAGGCCTGCAGTTGGCCGTGAGGAGGCGTCTTGGTGATCGTCCTCATGCCGCGAACTCAGCAGTGCTGAACGAGAGTTGTGAACGCGTTCTTCGCCGGGTCATGAAAAACATACACCGCCGCCTCGTCATGAAAGTAGTCGGCGACAGGAAACTGCCCCAAGAAGACCAAAGGGCCAGCATCTCCGATGGGCCACGCTGGAGACTGCAACCAGCGCGGGGGCTGCTTGGCGTACTTGAACAGCTCCAAGATTCTCTGGCGCAGCCATGCCTTTCTCTGTTTGGAAGGTAGACATGGCGCGGCAGCGAGTAACGAGGCAAGGAACTTGACGTCCGCGTCCAGCCAGCGCGGCTGGGCATCGAGCAGCAGCGCATATTCCGCCGTTGCGGCCCCGTCCAGCGTTGTCGTCATTCCGTGCTTCTGGAGCAACGAGACCAACACGTCCTTTGCGCTGAGCACGTGGCCTGGGTCGCTGAGGTCGATTCCAATCAGGTAGTGGAACAGCGTTGTCCCCGTTTGGCAAAATCGGGGAGCGCTCTCTGCCGAGAGCAATGTTTCAATCTCCGGATCGTTGTAGAGCTGTTGCTCGAACTCAGGCACCGGGGTTTTGCCAGAGGCGAAGTCGCTCAGTCGTTGCAGGGCTTCAGTTGATGGAGGCATTTTCGAAGGCTTCTAGATTGGCATGCGCCGCGAACGACCGGTCTCGCGGAATTGGTGGCAATTGGCTGAATGACTGCATATGGCCGGCTGAAGCACGTTACTGGAGAACAGCATCTTGCTTTTCCTCAGCAGAGGCGGCCAGGGCCTCCTCGAGTATTTGGAACACGTCGCCTCCGGTGCTCGACACGAAGTAGTTGCCAAGGCTCGCCGTTACTCCGACTGCCATCAGCGCTCCTCGTGAACCGGCATCGCGTCTTGCGTCGCCTTCTATGACTGCTATCGGGTGCATTCTGCCTCGGAGCCGTACGGCCGGTTCTGGCCGACCGTAGCCGGTCGCAACGTCCAGAGCTTCAGGCCCATTGCCGTCCTTCGAATCCGCAAGGCACTAATGCCTTCTTGTGCTCGACGGAGCGCGCAGGCCGCAGAGCCGCGCATGCCACTTGTCGCAATTCGCTCTCTAGGCGGCCCGTCTTGCAGTGTCTGCGTCAGCATTGGAAATTGTTCCTGGTGGCAAGTGCTTTCGAAAGCGAGAAGACCATCAGAACTGGCGGCGACAAGTTGACGCAGCCTTCCAGGTCAGCTCGCCGGCAACGGCGCAGCGTTGACCGCCAGCTGCGCGGCGAATGCCCGCTGGTAGGCCGGCCGCGCTTCGCCGCGAGCGACATAGGCGGCCAGGCTGGGAAACTCGTTCAGCAGGCCGGAGGGCCGAAGCCGCAGCAGCACCGACACCATCAGCAGGTCGCCCGCGCTGAAGCCGCCGTCGAGCCATTCCGCATCTCCCAGGCGCGCGGACAGCTGGTTCATTCGGGCGCGCACCCGGTCTTCCACGAGGGGCATGCGCTCGGCCTTCCAGGGCTTGTCGCCCTCCATCAGCTTGACCGTGACGAGTTCGAGGATGGGAAGCTCGACCGTATTGAGTGCCGCGAACATCCACGTGATGGCGCGCGCCCTTGCGTTGGCATCGGCGGGGAACAGGCCCGGGTGGCGCTCTGCGATGTGCATCACGATGGCGCCGGTCTCGAACAGCGCGAGCTCGCCTTCCTCATAGGTGGGGATCTGGCCGAAGGGATTCAGCGCCAGATGCGCGGCCTCCTTCATCGCGCGGAAGGACACCAGGCGCACCTGGTAGGGCAGGCCGGCTTCTTCCAGCGCCCAGCGCACGCGCGTGTCGCGCGCCAGGCCCTTGCCGCCATCGGGCGAGCGTTCAAACGCGGTGATGGTGATGGTCATGGTGAGTGTCCTTTCGGCGTATGGCAGGAAGCGCCGGCGCCATTCTCAGCGAGGCCGCTCGGAAGATAGTTCACGGCGCGGCAGATGCGGCTTTCACGGTAAATTGTGCTCAAACCAAAGGAGACCGCATGCCCGCCATTCCGCACTTCAACCGCTTCGCCTTGCGAGCCGCCCTGTACTCCTGCCTCGCGATGCTCGCCCTGTCGAGCCGGGCCGCCGACTACCCGGCGCCGAAGGAGGGCAGCTGGATTGCCAAGGACTTTCGCTTTCACACCGGCCAGGTCATGCCGGAACTGCGCCTGAACTACATCACCATTGGCGCACCCAGCGGCGAGCCGGTGCTGATCCTGCATGGAACGGCCGGCTCGGCGGCCAGCATGCTGACGCCCGCATTTGCCGGCGAACTGTTCGGCGTGGGTCAGCCGCTGGATGCCACCCGCTACTACATCATCATTCCCGACGGCCTGGGAACCGGCAAGTCGGCCCGCCCCTCGGATGGCCTGCGCGCCAGCTTTCCCCGCTACAACTACGACGACATGGTGGACGCACAGTACCGGCTCGTCACCGAACACCTTGGCGTCAAGCACCTGCGGGCGATCATCGGCAATTCGATGGGAGGCATGCATGCCTGGGTGTGGGGCGTGAAGCACCCCGACGCCATGGACGCGCTGGTGCCGATGGCGTGCCAGCCGACCGAGATGTCCAGCCGCAACTGGATGATGCGCCGGCTGCTGACCGAGTCCATCCGCAGGGATCCGGAGTGGAACAACGGCAACTACACCACCCAGCCTCGCAGCGCCCAGTTGGCCTCCGTGTTCTTCGCCACCGCCACCAGCGGCGGCAACCTGGCGATGTACAAGGCCGCGCCGACGCGTGCCCAGGCCGACAAGCTGCTGGAGACGCGCCTGGGTGCGCCCTTCACTGCGGATGCAAACGACATCCTCTACCAATGGGAGGCGTCCGCCGACTACAACCCGTCCCCCGGGCTGGAGCGCATCCAGGCGACCGTGCTCGCCATCAACGCGGCCGACGACGAACGCAACCCGCCTGAGACCGGCATCATGGAACGCGAAATGAAGCGCGTGAAGAATGGCCGCTATTACCTGATTCCGGCCAGCGACCGAACCACCGGGCACGGAACCACGGGCCAGGCCACGTGGTGGAAGGCGCAGCTTGCGGAACTGCTGCAAAAGGCGCCAAGACCAGGGCTGTAGAAAACCGGCAGGCCCACCGGCGTTGACGCAGCCATCGGCCGAGGCATAGCATCGGCCTGCACGGCACTCTTGCATACGTCAGGCCGTGCGGAGGGATTGCCATGAGCACCACGTCCTCGACCTTCGTCGCCGCCGACGGCGACGGCTATGAACGGCTGATGGGCCGCTGGAGCCGCCTTCTTGCGCTGCCTTTCCTCGACTTTGTCGGCACCGCGGACGGCGACCGCATCCTCGACGTCGGATGCGGCACCGGCCACCTGACCTTTGCCGTGGCCCGCCGCACCGGCGCCGGCGAAATGCGGGGCGTGGACATCGCGCTGCCCTACATCGAGCATGCCAGGCGCCACAACGAGGATGCGCGCATCGTCTTCGAGGTGGGCGATGCCTGTTCGCTGCCGTATCCGGCGCAAAGCTTCGACCGCGTGCTCTCGCTGCTGGTGCTGCACTTCGTGCCGGAGCCGGGCAAGGCCATTGCCGAGATGCGCCGCGTCGCCCGGCCCGGCGCGGTGGTCGGTGCGGCGGTGTGGGATGCGCGCGGCGGCTGGGTCTCCAACCGCATGTTCTTCGACACCGCCGCCATGCTCGACCCCGAGGCCGGCGCCCGCCGCGCCCGCAACTACACGCGGCCCCTCACGCGGCCCGGTGAACTGGCCCGGGCCTGGCGCGACGCGGGGTTCAAGGGCGTGGAAGAAACGACGCTCGCCATCCGGATGGAGTTTGCCTCGTTCGCCGACTACTGGGCGCCCTTCGAGGGCAAGGACGGGCCCGGCGTGGAATACGTCGCGACGCTCGATGCGGATGCGCGCTCCAGGCTGCGCGAGGCGGTCGAGGCGGCCTACCTCGACGGCGAAGCCGATGGCGCGCGCTCCTATGCCGCACTCGCCTGGGCCGTCAAGGGCACGGCGCCGGCGTAGCCGCAGCGGCTGCACTCCATTGTTGGGCGCCGCCTATTTCCTTGCGACAACTTGTCCAAGAACTATCCGCCCTTCCTGGAGATTTCGCCCCTGATTTTGTGCCATCGCCTGAAAGTCGGCCCCGAGGAGCAGATGGAATCCAAGCGGCGGAAAGCCTTCCTTGCGGATCTTCTCGGCCAGGGACACAAACCACGTGCGCGCTGCCTCGGTCGTGTCCATCCAGTCGGAAATCGTGAATCCAGCGTTCTCGAGAAGCCCGCGCAACTCGTCCGGCTGCACGAGGAAGCTCGTATCCGGCGTGCGCGCCCACGGGACGGGAAACAGGACCGGTCCGGAAGGGCCGGCCAATACGTCGTAGATGGCGAGCGTGCCGCCCGGCTTCAGAACCCGGTGCATCTCCTTGTACAGCCGGAGTTTGTCTGGAATGTTCATGGCCACGTGCTCCGTCCAGACGACATCGAACACGCCGTCATCAAACGGCAGGTGGGTGGCATCACCCTGGCGATAATCGACCAGGTCCGCCAGGCCGACCTTGGCAGAGAGCATTGCAGCGGCGCGGCAGTATTCGTCTGTGAGGTCAATGCCGGTGACGTGGCAACCGAATTCCCTTGCAAGGCAGCGCGAAGTTCCGCCAACACCGCTGCCGACATCGAGCACACGCTTGTTCGCATCGAGACCCGCGGCCCGGGCGAGCTCCAGCGTCGCAGCCCGGCCCCGGATATGAAACTCGTCGACGGGTGCCAAGTCTTCCGGCGTGAGGCGGTCCAGGTCTTTGCCCGCCTTTTCCAGGGCCGCCAGAATCACGCTTCCCACATCCGGCCGGCCGTAATGCGCCTGGATGGCTTGGTTGACTCGATTCGGCATAGAAAGCCTCCAGTACCTGTTGGCGTTGTCCAGCGAATGAAAGGGACCTTTGCGTCCCGAACCGCGTGGCGGCGAACGGCGACAAGGCTGCTGATCCCGAGCCTGCGTCGACGTTGCCATGCAGCATCTTGCGCCACCTCACGCCGCGCTGCAACGGCTCGCGCTCACTGCGCCAGGCGGATGTTCGCGTCCTTGATGATCTTCGCGTAGATGGCCGCATCGGCGCGCACCACCTTCTGGAACGCTTCGGGCTTGCCGCCGGCCACCTGCAGGCCCAGCGCCTCGATCTTGGCGCTCACGTCGGGCAGGTGCACGATGCGGTCGATCTCGTCGGACAGCTTCTGCACCACCGGCGCGGGCGTGGCGGCGGGCAGGAACACGCCGAACCAGCCGTAGGGGTCGAAGGAGTGAAAGCCCAGCTCGGCAAAGGTGGGCACGTCGGGCAGGCCGGGCATGCGCTGCGTGCCGGTCACGGCCAGCGGGCGCATCGACTTGAGATGCGGGCGCGCGGTGGCGCTGTCGATGAAGGCCGAGGCGAGCTGGCCGCCCACCAGGTTGGTGACCAGCGGCGCGGCGCCCTGGAACGGCACGTGCACCAGGTCGATGCCGGCCTGCATGTTCAAGAGCGCGCCCTGGATGTGCGACGAAGTGCCGGCGCCGTAGCTGCCGAAGTTGTACTTGCCGGGGCTCTGCTTCACCATGGCGATGAAGTCCTTGAGGTTCTTTGCGGGCGAATCGAGCGGCACGGCCAGCATGCTGGGGCTGCGCGCAATCATAGTGACGGGCGCGAAGTCCTTCAGCGGGTCGTAGGCGAGCTTGTCCATGAGCGGCGGCTGCTGGATCAGCGCGGTGATGGCGATGAGCAGCGTGTGGCCGTCGGCCGGCGCCTTGGCGACGAAGCCGTTGCCGATGGTGCCGCCCGCGCCGGGGCGGTTCTCCACCAGCACAGTCTGCCCCCAGGCCTCCTGCAGCTTCTGGCCGATGGTGCGCGCCAGCGCGTCGGTGGCGCCGCCGGCGGGGTAGGGCACGATCAGCTTGAGCGGCTGGCTCGGATAGGCGGAGTGCGCGGCCGTTTGCGTGGCTGTTTGTGCCAAGGCCGGCGCGCTGAGCAGAAGCGCCAGGCCTGCGGCCGCGCAGAGCCTTCGTACCAGCATCGATGTCGTCTTCATGGGCTTGTCTCCTCTTCGGGGGTGGAATAACTCGGCTCGACTCAACGCAGCGCTTCGGCCGTGCCCAGGATCGCGGTGGCCTGGCTCGACAGCATGCCGCCGTTGCCATGCGCGAGCGCGGTCTGCGCGTTCTTCACCTGGCGCTCGCCGCATTCGCCGCGCAACTGCCGCACGGCCTCGATGAGCGCGAAGATGCCGTACATGCCGGGATGCACGCACGACAGCCCGCCGCCGTTGGTGTTCACGGGCAGCCGGCCGCCGGGGGCAATGGCGCCGTCGGCCACGAAGCGGCCGCCTTCACCCTTGGGGCAGAAGCCCAGGTCTTCGAGGAACAGCAGCGTGTTGATGGTGAAGGCGTCGTACAGCTGCACCACGTCCATGTCCGCGGGTGCGAGCCCGGCCATCGCGAAGGCCTCGCGGCCCGACTGGCGGGCCGCCGTGACGGTGAGGTCCGCCATCGAGGAGATCTGCCGGTTCCACACCGCCGTGGCGTTGCCCAGCACATAGACCGGCTTCCTCGGCAGGTCCCTCGCGCGCTCGGCGCCCACCAGCACGCAGGCACCGGCGCCATCGGTGACCAGGCAGCAGTCGCGCACGCCCAGCGGGTCCGACACCATGCGGGCGCCCAGCACGTCTGCGCGCGTGAGCGGCTCGCGCATGAAGGCCTCGGGGTTGAGCCCGGCCCAGGCGCGCGCGGCCACCGCCACGTCGGCCAGCTGCTCGCGCGTGGTGCCGAATTCGTGCATGTGGCGCGACGCCGCCAGCGCGTAGGCCGACACCGGCAGCATCGGCTCGTAAGGATGCTCGTAGGGCTGCGGGTCGAGAAAGCGGCGCGCCGCCACGATCTCTCTCCGGCCGAAGGCGGCGCTGCGCTGCGCGCTGCCGTAGCAGATGAGCACCGCGCTGCACTGGCCCGAACGGATGGCCTGCATCGCGGGCAGCAGGTGCGCGATGAAGCTGCTGCCGCCCAGCATGGTGCCGTCGATGTAGCGCGGGTTGAGGCCCAGGTATTCGACCACCGGCAGCGTCCACATCGCGGCCGAGGCGCTGGCGGTGCAGAGGCCGTCGATGTCGCGCATCTGAAGGCCCGCATCCGCCACGGCCGCGCGCGCGGCGCGCGCCAGCAGTTCCATGTCGGTGAAGCCCGGCGCCTCGCCGCAGCCGAAGGTGGCGGCGCCGGCGATGGCCGCGCTGCCGCGCAAGGCCTTGAGTTCCGCGCTCATCGAGCGGCTCCTTCGACGGCTTCGAACAGCACCAGGCCGCGGCCGTCCTTCACCTGCACCCGCGCGCGGACGCGCTGGCCGATGCGCACTGCTTCGGGCGCGAGGTTCTCGATGCGGCTCATGAGCCGCACGCCTTCGTCGAGATCGACCAGGCTCACGTTGAGGTCGCCGCCGTCGGCCGGCTTGCGCCGCACGGTCGTCACGGCATGCACGGTGCCCAGGCCGCCAGGCGCCTTCCATTCGAGCGCCGTGCCGCCGCAGTGCGGGCAGCTTTCGCGCGGGTAGTAGACGTGGCGGCCGCAGTCGCCGCAGCGCTGCAGCAGGAAGCGGCCGGCGTCCAGCTCGCGCTGGTGGAAGGCCTGCGCGCCGAGGCGGTGGTCGTTCATCGGGCTTGCTCCTTGTGGGCCGGCCACTGGAAGGGCAGCGGCTTCTTGTCGAGGAAATGGTTCGCCGCCTCGCGGTGCTCGGCACTGCCGAAGGCCAGCGCCTGCACGTTCGCCTCGGTGTCGAGCAGCGCGGCCAGCGCGCCCGCATCGCCGGTGGCGCGCTTCACCAGGCTCACGGCCAGGGGCGAGGCGCCGGCAAAGCTTTCGGCCAGCGCCAGCGCGCGCGGCAGCAGCTGCGCGGGTTCGTGCAGTTCCATCGCAATGCCGAGCTCGAGCGCCTCGGCCGCGCCGACCTCGCGCGCCGACAGCATCAGCTCGCGTGCGCGCTGCGCGCCCACCACGCGCGGCAAGGTGTAGAAGGCGCCGCAGTCCGGCACCAGGCCGAGCTTGAGAAACGACATGCAGAAGCGCGCGCGCGGGCTCGCAAGCACGAAGTCGGCCGCGAGCGCCAGGCTGAAGCCCGCGCCGTAGGCCGCGCCATCGACCGCGGCGATCACGGGCTTGTCGAGCAGGATCAGCTCGCTGAACCAGCGCTGCGTGGCCTGCATGCGCTCGCGCCAGCCGGCGTTGTCGAGCTTTGCATCGGCAATGCCGCGCAGGTCGCCGCCTGAGCAGAACTGGCCGTTGGCGCCGGCCAGCACCAGCGCGCGCACCTCGGGGTCGCCGCGCACCTGCGCGATGGCCCGTGCGAGTTCCTCGCGCATGGCGGGGGCGAGCGCGTTGCGGTTGGCGGGCGTGTCCAGCGTCAGCAGCGCGGTGCTGCCGTGGCGCTCGCAGCGCAGTGCGGTGAAGCCGTTCATGGGTGTGCTTGCTTCTGGGCAGCGGCGCGCTGCGCTTCCTGCAGTTCGCGCCAGAGGATCTTTCCGGTGCCGGACTTCGGCAGGCTCTCGAGAAACTCGACCACGCGCGGCGCCTTGTAGACGGCCATGCGCTCGCGGCACCAGGCGACGATGTCCTCTTCGGCGACGTGGCCGCGCTCCTGGGGCTTGAGCACCACCAGCGCCTTGACCGATTCGCCGCGCCTGCCGTCGGGCACCGCGATCACGCAGGCCTCGTGGATGGCCGGATGCTCGTACATCGCGTTCTCCACCTCGGTGGGCCAGACCTTGTAGCCGGAGGCGTTGATCATTCGCTTGAGCCGGTCGCGCAGGAAGAAGTAGCCGTCCTCGTCCATCGACGCCAGGTCGCCGGTGCGAAAGAAGCGCCGGCCGCCGATCTCGACGAAGGCCTCGCGGTCAGCCTCCGGGTTGCGCCAGTAGCCCTTCATGAGCTGCGCGCCGCGCGTGACCAGTTCGCCCACCTCGCCAGGCGGCAGCTCCTCGAACGTGACCGGATCGACGATGCGCGAATCCACGCCCTGCGTCGGCATGCCCAGGCACTGGCGCTTGCCGCGCGCGGGCGGGTTGGCGTGCAGGAAGGACGCGGTCTCCGTCAGGCCGTAGCCTTCGTTGTACGAGAGGCCGTGGCGCTGCAGGAGCATGGCGGCCACCGCCTCGGGCATCGCGGCGCCGCCGCCCGAGAGCAGCGCCAGGCTCGAGAGGTCGCGCCGCTCGGCTTCGGCGTGGGAGAACAGGTCGATCACCATCGCCGGCGGCGCCGACCAGGCGGTGACCGCATGGCGCTCGATCAGGCGGGCGGCCATGGCCGGGTCCCAGCGCGGCATCATCACCGCGGTGGCGCCCAGGAACATCGGCAGGTTCATGCCGTTCTGCAGGCCCAGCATGTGAAAGAGCGGCGCGACGGCCAGCGTGACCGTCTCCACATGCAGCTGCTTCCACACCGCCGAGGAAGCGAGCGAAGCCAGCAGCGTGGCATGGGTGTGCATGCAGCCCTTGGGATGGCCGGTGGTGCCCGAGGTGTAGGGCAGCACGGCCAGGTCGTCGGGCGACAGGGCCAATGCCGCGGGCGCGAGGCCGAGCGCGATCGCTTGCTCGAAGCCGTGCAGGCGCGGGTCGTCGAGCGGCGCGCGCGGCGCCGTGACCCAGCCGGGCAGCGCGTCGTCGCTCGCCGACGCATCGACGGCGTCGGCATAGGCATGGACGAGCGCGGCGCGCAGCTCGCCTTCGCCTTCGCCGAATGCGAGCGCGGGCAGCAGCTCCTGCGCGACGAGGGCGATGCGCGCACCGCTGTCTGCCGCGTAGTGCCGCACCTCCGCGGCCTTGCTCATCGGGTTCACCGGCACCACCACGGCGCCGGCGCGCAGCACGGCGTAGAAGGCCGCCACGAACTGCGGGCAGTTCTGGCTCGCGAGCAGCACGCGGTCGCCGGGCGCGACACCCAGGCGCTGCTGCAGGTAGCCGGCCAGCGCGTCGACGCGTTCGCGCAGCTGCGCATAGGAGGTGGCCGCGCCGCAGTAGACGATGGCCGGCTTGCCGGGGTAGCGGCGCGCCGCGGTGTCCAGGTAGTCGGGCAGCGTGGCGCGCGGCACGCGCAGCTCGCGCGCCACGCCCTTGGGCCAGAAGCGGAAGTGGGGAGGCCTGGCGTTCATTGCTTTTCCATCGCCCGCGCGATGATTTCCTTCATCACCTCGTTGGCGCCGCCGTAGATGCGGCCGACGCGCACATCGGCATAGAGCCGCGCGATGGGGTATTCGTTCATGAAGCCGTAGCCGCCGTGCAGCTGCAGGCATTCGTCGACGATGCGGCAGCAGGCGTCGGTGGTCCACCACTTGGCCATGGCGGCCGTCGGCACGTCGAGCTCGCCCTGCATCAGGCGTGCGATGCAGTCGTCGACGAAGGCGCGCGCCACCTGCGCCTGCGTCTCGCACTCGGCCAGCTTGAAGCGGGTGTTCTGCATCTTCAGGAGCGGCTCGCCGAACACCTGGCGGTCTCGCACGTAGCCGAGCGTGTCGCCGATGGCGCGCTGCATGGTCGCGACCGCGCCGACCGCGATCAGCAGGCGCTCGCGCGGCAGCTGCTGCATGAGCTGCGCGAAGCCGCGGCCATCTTCGCCGCCCAGCAGGTGGTCGGCCGGCACGCGCACGTCGTCGAAGAACAGTTCGGTGGTGTCGAGCGTCTTCTGGCCCATCTTGTCGAGCAGCGGACCACGCCGGAAGCCCGCCGTGCCCTCGGTCTCGACCATCAGCAGCGAGATGCCCTTGCCGCCGGCCGCCGCATCGGTCC
Organism: Variovorax paradoxus NBRC 15149; assembly: GCF_001591365.1. Taxonomy (GTDB): domain Bacteria; phylum Pseudomonadota; class Gammaproteobacteria; order Burkholderiales; family Burkholderiaceae_C; genus Variovorax; species Variovorax paradoxus. The sequence continues at coordinate 699,573 of NZ_BCUT01000002.1, read as the reverse complement.
TGGCCGCGACGCAGACCAGGCCCGCGTGCATGCCGTTGGTGATGAAGGTCTTGCTGCCGCTGATGCGCCAGTGGCCGCCGTCGCGCCGTGCCTGCGTCTTGATGCGCTGCAGGTCGGTGCCGGCGCCGGGCTCGGTCATGGCGATGGCCGCCACCAGCTCGCCGCTGGCCATGCGCGGCAGCCAGCGCTGCTTCTGCGCCTCGGTGCCGTAGGCCAGCAGGTAATGGGCGACGATGCCGCTGTGCACGTTGTTGCTGAAGCCCTGCGCCATGGCGCGCATCTGCTCCTCGCAGATCACCGCCTCGTGCAGGAAGCTGCCGCCGCCGCCGCCATATTCTTCGGGGATGCTGGCGCACAGCAGCCCGGCCGCACCGGCCTTGGTCCAGATCTCGCGGTCGGCATGGTGCTGCGCGCGCCAGCGCGGCTCGTGGGGAACGCATTCGCGCTCGAAGAAGCGGCGCGCGCTGGTGCGCAGCATCTCGAGTTCTTCGTTCATCCACGGCCGCGTGGCGACGGCCCCGCCGGTCATGGCCGCCCGCCTCCGCAAACCAGCACCTGGCCGCTCACGTAGTTCGACTCCGGAATGCAGAACAGGTAGACCGCGCCCGCCGCCTCCTGCGGCGTGCCGCCGCGGCCGAGCGGGATCAGCGCCTCGGCATTCTTGAGGATCTGCGGGTTGACACCGACCTTGATCTGCCGGCCCTCGATGTCGATGCTCGCGCCCGCGCTGGCATCGGCTTCGGTCAGCCGGGTCTTGATCAGGCCGAAGGCCACGCTGTTGACCGTGACCTTGTAGCGGCCCCATTCCTTGGCCATGGCCTTGGTCAGGCCGTTGATGCCGGCCTTGGCGGCCGCGTAGTTGGCCTGGCCCGCGTTGCCGTACACGCCCGAGGTGGACGAGATGTTGACCACCTTGCGGAACACCTCGCGGCCTTCGTCGGCTTCGCGCCTGGCCGCATCGCGGATGAAATTGGAGGCCGCGCGCAGGATGCGGAACGGCGCCGTGAGGTGCACGGCCAGCATCGCTTCCCACTGCTCGTCGCTCATCTTCTGCACCACGTTGTCCCAGGTGTAGCCGGCGTTGTTGACGACGATGTCCAGGCCGCCGTAGCTGTCGACCGCGGTGCGCACGAAGCGGTCGGCAAAGCCGGCGTCCGTCACGCTGCCGGCGCAGGCGATGGCGCTGCCGCCCGCGGCCACGATGTCATTGACGGTCTGCGCGGCGGGTCCGGCATCGAGATCGTTGATGACCACGCGCGCGCCGTCGCCCGCGAGCTTGAGCGCGATCTCGCGCCCGATGCCGCGGCCGGAGCCGGAGACGATGGCGACCTTGCCTTCGAGTTTTCTGTGGGTGCTGCTGTTCATGGGTTGTCTCCTCGGGATGTGTCAGGGCCAGGCGACCAGTGCCTCGGCGCTCAGCTTGGCGATGCCATCGTGGTTGGCCGTCATGAGCTTCAGCCGCACGCTGCGCCGGCCCTCGTGCTCGAACTTCTCGGCCACCGTGCCGGTGCAGCGGATGCGCTCGCCCACCTGGGTGATGGCGGCAAAGCGCAGGTCGAGCGAGCGGATCGCCGGCTGCGGCACCCAGTGGGTCAGCAGCCGCGCGAGCCAGGCCGCCGACAGCATGCCGTGCGCGAACACGTCGGGCATGCCGGCGGATCTGGCGAAGTCGATGTCGACGTGGATCGGGTTGTGGTCGCCCGAGGCACCGCAGTACAGCGCCAGGTCGAGCCGGCGGATCGGCGGCAATTCGAGCGGGGGCAGGGCGTCGCCGGGCTGCAGTGCGTTCCAGTCGGGAAGGGTGGCGGTGGTCATGGCGAGCCTCATGAGTTGCGGACGACGGTCACGCAGCGCAGCTCGGCCACGAGCTCATCGCGCTGGTTGCTGACGGCGGTCTTGCGCACGACGAATTCGAGCGCGCCGTTCTTCTTGTCGTAGATGTCCTCGATGCGCTGGCGGAAGGTGAGCGTGTCGCCCGCGTAGGCCATCGCGTGGTAGCTGAAGCCCTGCTCGCCGTGCAGCAGGCTGCGGTAGTCCATGCCCAGCAGCTCGCGGATGGCGGCCGGGTTGGGCGCCTCCATCTCCAGGCAGAAGAGAAAGGTGGGCGGCACCGGCAGGCCCGGATACCCCGCATCGTGCGCGACGGCCTCGTCGATGTAGACGGGATCGGTCTGGCCCGTGGCCTTGGCGAAGAAGCGCAGGCGGCCTTTTTCCACTTCCACCTGGAAGGGCGGGAGCTGGTGGCCGATGTGGCGGCGGTCGATCATCTGGATTGATAGAGCGTGACCACGCAGGCGCCGCCCAGGCCCAGGTTGTGCTGCAGCGCGAGGCGCGCGCCTTCGACCTGGCGCTGCTCGGCCCGGCCGCGCAATTGCCACACCAGCTCCGCGCACTGCGCAAGGCCGGTGGCGCCGAGCGGATGGCCCTTGGACAGCAGGCCGCCCGAAGGATTGGTTACCACGCGCCCGCCGTAGGTGTTGTCGCCCTCGACGATGAAGCGCTCGGCCGTGCCCTCGGGCGTGAGGCCCAGCGCCTCGTAGGTGATGAGCTCGTTGGCGGTGAAGCAGTCGTGCAGCTCCACCACGTCGAGCTCCTCGGGGCCGATGCCGGCGTCCTCGTACACCTGGCGGGCCGCGGCGGCGGTCATGTCGTAGCCGACCAGCTTGCGCATGTCCTTGCTCTCGAAGGTGGAGGGCGTGTCGGTGGTCATGGCCTGCGCGGCGATCACCACGCGCATGTCGAGTCCGTGCTTCTCTGCGAACTCGGCCGAGCAGACGATGGCCGCGGCCGCGCCGCAGGTGGGCGGGCAGCACTGGAAGCGCGTGAGCGGATCGAACACCAGCGGCGAGGCCATCACCTCGTCGAGCGTGAGCGTCTGGCGGAACACCGCGAGCGGGTTGCGCGCGGCATGCTGGCGCGCCTTCACCGAGATGCGGCCGAAGGTATCGCGGCGGATGCCGTGCTGAGCGATGTAGTCGCGGCCGGCACCGCCGAAGAACTGCGCGGCGCGCGGCGCTTCGGGCACGTAGCCCTGCTTCTCGGCCATGACATCGGCGAAGCGCGCCATCGGCGAAGGCCGGTCGTCGTAGGCGCCCTTGAGCGCGCCGGGCTGCATCTGCTCGAAGCCGAGCGCGATCGCGCATTCGACCATGCCGCTCTCGACCGCCTGGCGCGCGAGGAACAGCGCGCTGGAGCCGGTGGAGCAGTTGTTGTTGAGGTTGAAGACCGGAATGCCGCTCAGGCCGACACCGTAGATGGCGGCCTGCCCCGCGGTGGAGTCGCCGTAGACATAGCCGACATAGGCCTGCTGCACCAGCGCGTAGTCGACGCCGGCATCGTCGAGCGCGAGCCTGGCGGCGCGCGCACCCATCACGGTGTAGGGGTCGCTGGCGCCGGGCTTGGTGAAGGGGATCATGCCCACGCCGACCACATGGACGGGGCGCTGCATACGTGTCATGGAAACTCCTGGATGAGACGCGGTGACGATGGATGAAGTCTCCGCCGCTGCGCAGGCTTCAACAATCGCGGATCGGCCCAAAACGATTGGCCGAAACGCTCAAGCCGGGTCGCGGTAGCGGAAGGTACCCATCGCACGCGCCGCCACCTCGCCGCTGGCATCGGTGACGGTGGCCTCGCAAAAGCACACCGAACGCCCGCCGCCCGTGGCGCGCCCTTGCGCCTGCAGCAGCCCGCCCGCGGGCCGCATGAAGGCGATGTGCATGTCGACCGTGACGACCTCGCGTGCATAGCCGACGCGCGAGAGCGCGGCATGCGCCATGGCGCTGTCGAGCAGGGTCATCAGCACGCCGCCGTGGCCGCTCGCGTGGTTGTTCAGCAGTTCGGGGCGCAGCACCACCGACACCCGCGATTCGCCGCCTTCCGCATGCTCGAGCCTGAGCCCGAGGTGCTCGGAAAAGGGCACATGGCGCTGCGGTCCGCTGCGCGGCCGGCCGTCGCCTTCCTGCGGCGCGCTCGCAAGGTGCAGGCTCATGGCGCGGACCCCCGCTTCGACGCGGCAGCTGCCGCCGTGAAGTCGCGCGGCCCGGTCAGCGCAAGGCCGCCGTCCACGGGAATGACGGCGCCCGTGATGTAGGAGCCCCAGTCGCTCGCGAGCATCATCGCCATGCGGCTGATGTCCTCGATGCGGCCCAGCCGCTTGAGCGGCACGCGATCGGCCATCGCGGCCAGGGTGCCTTCGGTGGGCGCGAGCCGCTTCAGGCCCTCGGTGTCGGCGATCGGCCCGGGCACGATGGAGTTGATGCGGATGCCCTGCGGGCCCCACTCGAGCGCGAGCACCTGCGTCAGCATGTCGACACCCGCCTTGGCCGCGCACACGTGGGCCTGGAAGGGCGTGGGCGTGAAGGCCTGGCCGGCCGAGATCTGGATCACGCAGGCGCCGGGCCGGCGCAGGTGCGCATGCGCGAGCCGCGCGACGTTGAAGCTGCCCAGCAGGTCGATGTCGACCACCGTCTTGAAGGCATTGGGCGACATGTCGAGCGCGCTCGCAAGAAAGTTGCCCGCGGCGCCCGAGACCAGCACGTCGATGGGGCCGAAGCGCTCGGCGCCCTGCGCGAAGGCGCGTTCCAGTGCCTCTGGCTGGCGCACGTCGGCCGCAATGCCCAGTGCCTGCGTGCCGAGCGCCTCGAGCTGCCGCGCCGCCGCGGCCACCTTGTCGGCCGAGCGGCTGAGCACCGTGAGGCGCGCACCGGCGCGCGCAAAAGCCTGTGCGATGCCGAAGTTGATGCCGCTGGAGCCGCCGGCCACGGCCACGTGGCGGCCCGAGAAATCGAAGGCGGAAAAGTCCATGGGGTTCATCGCTGCGTTCACTCCGGCTTGAAGCCGATCTCGGCCAGCATCTTGCGTTCGCGCTCGAACTGCGCACGGGCGTAGCCGGCATAGCCCTCGCCGGTCATCAGCTTGGGCTGCATGTCGAACAGCTCCAGCTGCTGGAGGTAGGCCGGATCCGCCGCGGCCTTGCTGAAGGCCGTGTGCAGCCTGGCGGCAATCTTCGGATCGAGGTTCTTCGGCGCCACCAGGCCCACCGGCGACTCGATCACCATGTCGTGGCCCAGCTCCTTGACGGTCGGCGCGTCGTAGCGCTTCAGGCGCTCGGCGGTGAAGGTGGCGAGCAGGCGCACCTTGCCGCCCTGCACCTGGGGTCCGAAGCCGGGATCGCCGTAGACGTCGAGATGGCGGCCGATCACCGCCTGGAAGGCCTCGCTGCCGCCCTTGTAGGGCACCAGGTTGAAGGAGGTGCCCACCTGTTTGGCAAGCCGCTCGGCGTAAATGCGGTTGATGCTGATCGCGCCGACGTTGCCCCAGCTGACCGCGCCGGGGCGCTTCCTGGCGTCGGCCAGCAGCTCGGGCAGCGTCTTCCAGGGCGCATCGGCGGCCACCACGATGCCGGTGGCGAGGCCGGCCAGCCCGATCAGGTAGCTGAAGTCCTTGAGCGGATCCCAGCTCACCTTCTGCACCAGCGGCGCGCGGATCACCGAGTTGTGCATGACCGCGATGGTGTAGCCGTCGGCTTCGTTCATGGTCGCCAGCGATGCGGTGCCGGTGACGCCACCGGCGCCCGGCTTGTGCATCAGCACGATGGGCTGGCCCAGGTCCCTGGAGGCGGCCTCGGCCAGCGTGCGGAAGATCGGGTCGAAGGAGCCGCCCGGCGGAAACGGCAGCACGAGCAGGATCGGCTTGCTCGGATACGGGTCGGCGGCGAAGGCCGGGGCGGCCGCGCCGGCGCCGAGCGCGATCAGTGCGCCCAGCGCGGCGCGCCGGCTGAACGGGCGGAAGCTGCGGTTCATGGTGTCGTGTCTCCTGTGGGCTGAAATTGGCAGCGGCGCATGCGGCTCAGGCGGCCTGCGGCAGCGGCAGGTAGCGGAAGGACCCCTGCGCTTGCGCGACCACGCAGCCGGCCTCGTCGCTGACCGTGGCGCGGCACCAGGCCACACTGGCGTCGTGCTGCACCACTTCGCCGTCGGCCGTGAGGCGGCCGCGGCCCGGCGCGTGGAAGCTGGTGTTGAGGTTGAGCGTGACGGCGGTGCGCGCAAAGCCGAACAGCGACACCGCCGCGCTCGCCATCGCCACGTCGAGCAGCGTGACCAGCACGCCGCCGTGCACGGCGCCGATGACATTGCCGAGCTCGGGCCGCGCATCGATGACGAGGCGTGCGCGGCCGCCTTCGGAGAACTCGCGGCGCGCCTCCAGCAGCCGCATGAACGGCACCTGGCCGAACAGGTGGCGGGGGTCCGCACCGGTGACGGGTTGCATCACGCCTGCAGCCGCTCGCGCAGCACGTTCTTCAGCACCTTGCCCGCGGCCGACAGCGGCAGCTCGCGCAGGAAGCTGATGCCCCGCGGACACTTGTAGCCGGCCAGGCGCTCGCGGCACCAGGCGCGCAGTTCATCGGCATCGGCGCGCGCATCGTCGGCCAGCACGACCGCCGCATGCACCGCCTCGCCCCAGCGCGCATCGGGCACGCCGATGACCGCCGCCTGCCGCACCTGCGGATGGCTGCGCAGCGCGGCCTCCACCTCGGCGCAGTAGACGTTCTCGCCGCCGCTGATGATCATGTCCTTGAGGCGGTCGACGATGAACAGGTGGCCGTCGGGCAGCATGCGGCCCGCATCGCCGGTGCGCAGCCAGCCGTCCCGCAGCGCGGCGGCCGTGGCCTCGGGGTTGCGCCAGTAGCCCTGCATCACCATCGGCCCGCGCGCCAGCACTTCGCCGACTTCACCGCGCGGCAGTTCGCGGCCGCTCTCGTCCGCAATGATGATCTCGGCGCCCAGGCCGGCGCGGCCGACCGAGTTCAGCCGGCCGAGCGCGCGCGCCTCGGGTCGGTGGTTCGATGGCAGGTTGATGCACACGGCGCCCGCGGTTTCGGTGAGGCCGTAGGCCTGGAAGAACTCGGCATGCGGCCAGGCTTCCAGCGCGCGGTCGAGCAGGTCGGGCGGCATCGGCGCCGCACCGAAGGCGATGCGCGTGAGGCTGCGCACGCGATCGGGCGTGAACGCCGGGTCGTCGAGCAGCGATTGCAGCATGCTCGGCACCACGACGATGTCGCCGATGCGGTGCTCCTCGATCGCGTCGATGACCGCGGCGGGCCGGAACTGCGCCATCGTCACGCAGCCGCCGCCGACGATCAACTGGCCCACCAGGCGGCCGAGCCCGGCGACGTGGAACAGCGGCGCCACCAGCAGCGAGACGGAATCGGGCGCGTTGTTGAGTTCGGCGCCGCGCGTCATCGATGCGGTCCAGAAATTGGCGTGGCTCAGCATCACACCCTTGGAGCGGCCGGTGGTGCCGCCGGTGTAGAGGATGGCGGCGAGCGCGTCTCCGCCGGTGCGCGTGTCGGGCAGCGGTTCCAGCGCCGCGCCTTCGTTTTCGAGCGCATCCAGCTGCACAAGTGCGGGTGCATCGGCCGGCGCCAGCGCCCGCAGGCTTTCGTGCACGAGCAGCAAGGAGGCTTGGCTGTCCTGCAGCGCATGCGCGAGCTCCGGCGTGCTCCAGCGGATGTTCAAGGGACAGGCGACGGCGCCGAGCCACCAGCACGCGAGGATGGCCCGCACCAGCTGGTCGCTGTTGGGCGCGAGCAGCGCCACGCGGTCGCCGCGCGCAATGCCGCGCCGGGCCAGCGCGGCCGCCTGGCGCGCGATGCCGTCCGCCATCTGCGCATGCGTCTGGCGGCGCACGCCGGCGTCGCCCACGTGGGTGAGCGCCGCCATGCCGGGGTTGCGTTGGAGCGCGCGATGCAGGCCTTGGGTCAGGTACACGATGGAGCCACCGACGGGTAACGAAGATGCGGCACAGCTTAGGCCGCACCGCGCACCGCACCCATGGCGGGAAGCGCCAAAGGGCTTGGCGAAACCGCTCAGCGTTCCGGGCCGTGCGTCAGCCGGTACTCGCCGGGCGCCACGCCGGTCCACTGCTTGAAGGCGCGGTGGAAGGTGCTGGCTTCCGAGAAGCCCACGCGGTTGGCGATGTCCAGCAGCGGCAGCGGCGTGTGCAGCAGGTAGTCGATGGCGGCGTCGCGCCGCAGCTCGTCCTTGATCTGCTGGAAGCCGCGGCCTTCGTCGCGCAGGCGACGGCGCAGCGTCTGCGGCGTCACCGCGAGCGCCTCGCCCACTTCTTCCAGCGACGGCAGCTCGCTGCCCAGGCCCTTGCGCAGCAACCGGCGGATGCGCTCTGTGAGGCTGCTGGTGTCGCGGTACTTCACGATCAGGTTGGCCGGCGAACCCGCGAGGAATTCGCGCAGGCTCTGCGGCGACTGCACCACCGGCAGGTCGAGCCAGCGCGCCTCGAACGACATGCCCACATGCGCCTGGCCGTAGCGGATCGGCACCTGGTAGACGCGCGAGGTCTCGGTGTTGGTCTGCTCGGCCGTGTAGTCGACCTCGAGCAGCGGAATGCGGCGCGCCACCAGCCAGGAGGAGGCATTGAAGGCAAACAGCATGAAGGCCTTCACCGCATAGTCGAGCCGCGCATCGGAGGCGCGCCGCAGCACGAACTGCACATGCGCGCTGCTGCCCTGCACCGTAAGGCGCGGCACGAAGTCGTGCAGCAGCAGGTGGTAGGAAGCGAAGCCTTCGCGCAGGGCCTCGCCCAGCGTGGCGCAGCGCACCAGCTGGCGCATGCACTGGCCGAAGCTGCCGGGCGGCAGCGGGCAGCTCAGGAGGCCCCAGATCTCGTCGCGCAGTTCGCGACGCAGCGCGCGGATCAGCAGCGCGTACTGGCGCTGCGAGATGCGCGCGAGCGGCGATTCCAGCAGCGACGGCGCGATGCCCGCGCGGACCAGCACGCGCGCCGCATCGATGCCGCGGTGGCGCGCGCCCATCAGGATGCTGTGCACCTGCTGGATGGCAACGGTGTGGTGGGTGAGCGTCATCGGTGGCGGCCGCTGCTGCAACTCGGCCGGTGGGATTGTAGGCAGCGCCCCGGGAGGCAGTGCCTCAGTCGATGGCGCCGGCGGCCCGCAGCGCGGCCACGGCCGATGCATCGAGCCCGGCCTGCCGCAGGATCTCGTCGGTGTGCTCGCCGGCGCGCGGGGCGGCGCGGGGAACAGACGGCTCGAAGCCGGTCATCTTGATCGGGCAGCCGAGCTGCGGCGGCGCGGCGTCATCGGCCGCAACGCGCATGCCGCGCGCGCGGAAATGCGGATGCGCCAGCGTCTCGTCGATGCGCAGCACCGGCGTCACGCAGCCCGTGCCGTCGTGGAACAGGCTGCGCCAGTGCGCGAGCGGCCGCGCGCCGAAGATCGCGGCCAGCTCCGCGCGCAGGCGCTCCTCGGTGGCGGCATCGCCGCTGCGGTGCAGCGGCGCGAGGTCGGGGCGCTCGAGCAGGCGGCACAGGTCGTGCCAGAACTTGGGCTCGAGCGCACCGACCGCCAGCTGCCGGCCGTCGGCCGTGCGGTAGTAGCCGTAGCAGGCGAGCGCGCCCGTCAGCGCGCTGTGGCCGATGCGCGGCACCTCGCCGTGCTGGTGCAGGCCGGCCAGCGGCAGCACCGCATGGGCCAGCACGCCGTCGGCCATCGCGATGTCGACATGCCGCCCGCGTCCGCTGCGCGCGGCATCGAACAGCGCGGCCAGGATCCCGGCCACCGCGGTCATGGTGCCGCCCAACAGGTCGGCCACGGGCAGGTTCGACAGGGCAGGGCCCGCGGCATTGCCGATCTGGTCGGCCACGCCGGCAAGCGCCGCGTAGTTCAGGTCGTGCCCCGGCGTGCCGCTGAGCGGCCCGGTCTGGCCGAAGCCGCTGATGCTGCAGTAGACGATGCGCGGGTTCGCGGCCGCCACCGCTTCATAGCCGACGCCCAGCCGCTGCATCACGCCGGGCCGGAAGCCCTCCACCAGCACGTCGGCCTCGCGGCACAGGCGCAGCAGCGTGGCCACGCCCTGCGCGTGCTTCAGGTCGATGCGGATCGCGCGCTTGTTGCGGTTGACGAGCGCGCGCACGCTGGGGCTCGCGTAATCGCCGGCGCCGGTGTCTTCGATCTTGATCACGTCGGCGCCAAGGTCGGCCAGGTGCATGGCACCGAGCGGCCCGGGCAGCAGGCGCGTCAGGTCGAGCACGCGCACGCCGGCGAGCGGCGCGCCTTTGGCTGCGCCGGCGATGGGTTCGGGGGAAGAGGTCATGTGGGCTGCAATCTAGGCGGCGCGGGGCGGCGCGGCAATGGCGGCACCGCTCCGGGCGATTGGCGAAAAGCGTCAGGGGGCGCCATGGCGCGGCTTGTTGCCGGCGTATGCTTCGGAATGCGGAGGTTTCAGATGCTCCCCATGGTCATTGCGCTCATAGCGACCGTCGTCCTGCTCGTCTGGATGGGATTCTTCATGATGGGCTCGCTGCCACTGCTGGTGCTCAAGCACGACACACCGCTGGACTCGCGCTTCATCCGGGGCCTTTTCAACGTCTACTACGTTGCCGTGATGCTGACGGCGAGCGCGGCCGCACTCAGCTACACGTGGGCCGGCAAACCCGCTTTCGCCCTGGGCATGGCTCTCATCGCAGCCTGGGCATTCGCGCTGCGCCGCTGGATCATCATCCCGCGCATGGACATGCTGCGGCACACGATACCGGCCGCTGACACTTCCATCTTCCGGTTCCGCCGGCTGCACGTCGCCGGGATGATGCTCAACGTGGCGCAATTGGCCACGGTGGCCTGGGCCCTGACGCGGTTGGGCCTTTGAACCGGCCGCGCCAACCTGCGCGCAGGAGCTGCAGCGCAGCGGCTGGTGTTACGATGCCGGCATCGGGAAAACAGCCTCCCGTTCTGCAAAGTCAGACGGTGTCCCGTCCAAGCGCTGGTGACTCACAACGGAGCCTTCCGTGGACACCGCCTTGCCTGACGCACCTCCTGCGCTTCCTGCGCCCTCCCAGCCTGTTTCCTTCGCCGAAGCGCTTCGCTTCTGGCTCAAGCTCGGCTTCATCAGCTTCGGCGGGCCCGCCGGACAGATCGCCATCATGCATGCCGAGCTGGTCGAGCGCCGGCGCTGGATCAGCGAAAAGCGCTTCCTGCATGCGCTGAACTTCTGCATGCTGCTGCCCGGGCCCGAGGCGCAGCAGCTGGCCACCTACATCGGCTGGCTCATGCACCGCACCCGCGGCGGCATCGTGGCGGGCGCACTGTTCGTGCTGCCTTCGCTGTTCATCCTGATCGCGCTGTCGTGGATCTACCTGCGCTTCGGCAACGTGCCGGTGGTGGCCGGCATCTTCTACGGCATCAAGCCGGCGGTCACCGCACTGGTGCTGCACGCGGCGCATCGCATCGGCAGCCGCGCATTGAAGAACCGGTGGATGTGGGGCATTGCCGCGGCCGCCTTCGTGGCCATCTTCGCTTTCGACACGCCATTTCCCGCGATCGTGCTGGCCGCCGGGCTGGTCGGCCACTTCGGCGCGCGATGGGCGCCCGGCGTGTTTGCGCTGGGCGGCGGCCACGGCAGCGCCGCGCAGAGCTACGGCCCGGCACTTATCGACGACGACACGCCCACGCCGCCGCATGCGCGCTTCTCGCGCTCGCGCCTGGCCGGGATCCTTGCGGCCGGGCTCGGCCTGTGGCTGCTGGCGATGGGCATGCTTGTCGCCACGCAGGGGCTGCACGGCACGCTCACGCAGATGGGCTGGTTCTTCACCAAGGCGGCGCTCCTGACCTTCGGCGGCGCCTATGCCGTGCTTCCCTACGTCTACCAGGGCGCGGTCGAGCAATACCACTGGTTCTCCGGCGCGCAGATGATCGACGGGCTGGCGCTGGGTGAGACGACGCCGGGCCCGCTGATCATGGTGGTGGCTTTCGTCGGCTTCGTCGGCGGATGGCTGAAGCAGGTGCTCGGGCCCGACTCGCTGCTGCTTGCGGGCGCGCTCGCCGCGACGGTCGTCACCTTCTTCACCTTCCTGCCGTCGTTCATCTTCATCCTGGCCGGCGGACCCGCCATCGAGGCGACGCACGGCAAGCTGGGCTTCACGGCGCCGCTGTCGGCCATCACGGCGGCCGTGGTGGGCGTGATCCTGAACCTGGCGCTCTTCTTTGCGTACCACGTGCTGTGGCCGCAGGGCTTCGGCGGCCGCCTCGATGCGGTCTCCGCGGCGATCGCGCTGGCGGCGGCCGCCGCGCTGTTCCGCTTCAAGGTCGGCGTGATGCCGCTGCTCGGTGCCTGCGCGGGCATCGGATTGGCGGTGACCTTGCTGTTTTCCCAACTGCGCTGAAGGAGCCACTCATGGACGCCCGGATTCAACCCCTGCCCTTCGATCCCGCCATGCTGCGCGGCCTGTCGGAAAAACTGCTCGCGAGTCATCACCAGAACAACTACGGCGGGGCGGTGAAGCGCCTCAACGCCATCCGCGCGCAGCTCGCCGCGACGCCGTTTGCATGCACGCCGGGCTTTCAGCTCAACGGCCTCAAGCGGGAGGAACTGATCGCGAGCAACTCGATGCTGCTGCACGAGCTGTACTTCGCGTCGCTCGGTGGCGACGGCCAGTCGATGGAACCCGCCATGGCGCTGGCACTGGCGGCCAGCTTCGGCAGCGCCGAGCGGTGGCGCGAGGAATTCGCGGCCCTGGGCAAGGCGCTCGGCGGCGGCTCGGGCTGGGTGCTGCTTGCGTTCCAGCCGCGCGAGGGCACGCTGGTCAACCAATGGGCCGCCGACCACACCCATGCGCTGGCAGGCGCCACGCCCATCCTTGCGCTGGACATGTACGAGCACGCCTACCACCTCGACCATGGCGCCGCGGCGGGCGCATACGTCGATGCCTTCATGGACAACATCCACTGGGGGCAGGTCTACGCGCGCTACCAGCAGGCCGTGCATGCGGCCAGCGAGCCTTTCGGCGCCACGCAGGACGAGATCGCCGGATCGGTGCTGCTCGACGTGCGCCGCGCCGGGGTGTTCGAGCGGGCCGCCGCGATGCTTCCAGGGGCGCGCTGGCGCGATCCGGCCGCGGTCGACAGCTGGGCCTCCGAACTGCCGGCCGGCAGCGACGTGGTGGTGTATTGCGTCTATGGCCACGAGGTGGGGCGCAGCACTGCCATGCGGCTGCGCGCGGCAGGCCTGAATGCACGCTACCTGCGCGGCGGCATCGATGGCTGGCAGGCGGCGGGCCGGCCGCTCGAAGCCAGGGCCGGCGTGCAAGGCGCGGCGCCCTGAATGGGTCCGCCCGGACGCGCACGCCCGGGCACCGGCTCAGTGGATGTGCTGGTGATGGGCGTCAGGCACGTGGGCGTGCGCGTGGCGAGCCGGCTCGTGCACATGCGGATGGCTGTGCGAGCCCACGGGGAGCACATCGTGGGTGTGGTCATGGTGGCCGTCGTCGTGGCAGTGCGCATGCTCGTGCTCCATGCGCTCATGCGTGTGCTCCTGGCCATGCGACTCCGCCAGGTGCAGCGCCACGCCCAGCATCATCAGAAGCCCGCCCGCCGCCATCACCCAAGTCCCGCTCCGGTCGCCCAGCGCAATGGCAAAGGCGGCGCCGATGAACGGCGCAAAGGCAAAGACGGAGCCGGTCCGCGCCGCCCCGAAGGCGCGCTGCGCGAGCAGGTAGAAGCGAAGGCTCAGGCCATAGCCGCTGGCGCCGACCGCGAGCAGGACCAGCGCGGCGCTCGATGCAGGCATCGGCTCGCCGAACAGCCACGCCAGCAAGGCCGTCGCCGTGGCGCCGATGGCGGCCTTGCCCAGCACCACCTGCCCCGGATCGCGCTCGGCCAGCGCGCGCGAGAGCGTGTTGTCCATGCCCCAGGCGGCGGTCGCGACGAGCACGGCCAGCATTCCCCAGAGCTGCGTGCTGCCGCTGCGTCCCTGGTCGAGGACCAGCGCGATGCCTCCGGCAAGCAGGAGCAGCATGGCACCCCATACGCGCCGGTCCATCGTCTCCTGGTAGAGCAGGCGCGCCAGCAGGGCGGTGAACAGCGCTTCCAGCGTCAGCATCAGCGATGCGCTGGTCCCGCTCGTGTGCTGCAGTCCCCAGGCCAGAGCGACGGGGCCGAGCACCGCGCCGAAAGCCGCCATGGACAGGAGCCGCGGAAGATCGCCGCGCACCATCCGGGCCTCGCGTTCTACCCGCTGGCGGGACGCGAAGCCGACGGCCGCCGCGCCCGCATACAGCAGTGCGGCAGTGGTGAAGGCACCCAGTCCCTTGCCGAAATGCTGGACCAGCGGCGTGCTGACGCCAAAGAGAACGGCGGCAAGCAGTGCGAGCAGGCCGCCTTTTACGGCGGGCAGGGAAAGATGCCGAGCAGTCATGGCCGCCTTTTGAATTTCATGTGAATCGCATCCGGCGCTGTGACCGTTTTCGCCAGCGCGAGGGCGCCCAGCGCCTCGGCATTGTCGAACAGGCGCTCGCCACCGCCGAGCAGGATCGGCGCCAGGTGGAGCTGCATTTCATCGACCAGGCCGGCCTTCAGGTATTGCTGCGCAGCGCGTGCGCCGCCCGCGAGCGCCACGTCCTTGCCGCCTGCCGCGCGGCGGGCCTGGTCCAGCGCGCTCTCGATGCCGTCGGTCACGAAGCTGAAGCGCGTGCCGCCTTCCATGACCAACGGGTCGCGCGCGTGATGCGTCAGCACGAACACCGGGTGATGGAACGGCGGATTGCGGCCCCACCAGCCGTCCCAGGGGGCGGTCGTGCTCCACGGTCCCGGGCCGCCGCCGAACATGTTGCGGCCCATGATGGTCGCGCCGATGCCGGCAAGCTCTTCCTCCACCACCGGCGTGCTCTCGTTCACCACGCCGCCCTCCAGGCCATGTGGACGCCGCCAGGCTTCGAGCGGGAACACCCATTCGTGCAACCGCTCGCCGCCGATGCCCAGCGGCTCCCGCAAGCTCTGGTTCGGACCGGCGACGAAACCGTCCAGCGACATCGAGATCCTGAATCGAAGCTTTGACATGCTGCGTCTCCTGCAGGCGTGGCCGAAGAGGGCGAGTCTAGGAATTGCAAGGCCGCGCAGCAATGCCAATGAAGCCGCGGTTTCTGCCAGCGGCGCGCCGCCCGCGGGTGTCGCCGGGGCTCATCCGCCCGGATCATTGCGTGACCATCCAAAACATATACAATCCACGCACATTTCATATAAAGGCAAGCGATGGGCATCGTGAAGATTTCGGACCTGATGCATGAGAACCTGCGGGTGGCGGGGAACGCCCTGAGCAGGTCCATCAATGCACAGGCAGAGCACTGGATGCGGGTCGGCATGCTGACCGAGATGCATCCGGAACTGGACTACCGGGAAGTCTGCCAGCTGCTGATCCAG
Source organism: Variovorax paradoxus NBRC 15149 (assembly GCF_001591365.1). Lineage (GTDB taxonomy): Bacteria > Pseudomonadota > Gammaproteobacteria > Burkholderiales > Burkholderiaceae_C > Variovorax > Variovorax paradoxus. The sequence continues at coordinate 684,347 of NZ_BCUT01000002.1, read as the reverse complement.
GCTGAACTCGCGGGCGGCCTGGACATTGCCGCGGCCGTCACCAGCCAGCCCGGCAAGCCCCGCGGCTCCGCGACGGGGAAGCACTAGTGGCGCACGGCGTTCCCATCAAGTCCGCCGAGGAACTCGCGATGGCGCGGCGCGCCGGCAGGCTTGCCGCGGAGGTGCTGCAGATGGTCGAGCCCTACGTGGTGCCCGGGGTGAGCACGGAAACGCTCGACCGGATCTGCCACGACCACATCGTGAACGTGCAGGGCGCCATTCCCGCCAACGTGGGATACCAGGGCTATCCCAAAACCATCCTCACCTCCGTCAACCAGGTGGTTTGCCATGGCATTCCGTCGCCGGCCAAGATCCTGAAGAAGGGCGACATCGTCAACATCGATGTCGCCGTCATCAAGGACGGCTGGTTCGGTGACACCAGCCGCATGTACTTCGTCGGCGCGCCCAGCGTGCTGGCTCGGCGCCTGGTGGAGACGACGTACGAGGCCTTGCTGGCCGGCATCCGGCAGGTCAGGCCCGGAGCGACCCTGGGCGATATCGGCCATGCGATCCAGTCGGTCGCTCACCGCGAGCAATTCAGCGTGGTGCGCGAATACTGCGGACACGGCATCGGCCGGATCTACCACGACGAACCGCAAGTGCTGCACTACGGGCAGCGCGGGGAAGGCCTCGAGCTGGAGCCGGGGATGGTCTTCACCATCGAGCCGATGCTCAACGCAGGCAGGCGCGAGACCAGGCAATTGCCCGACGGGTGGACCGTCGTGACCAGGGACCGGTCGCTGTCTGCCCAGTGGGAGCACATGGTGGCCGTCACGCCCGACGGGTATGAAGTGCTGACGGCCTGGCCGGAAGGCGCGGGCAGCTACGCGCCAAGCGCCTCGGGCACCGGCCCCACATAGCGCCCGCGCGGGCGGATCACCTGCGCCGTGCCCAGCTGCTCCAGGCTGTGCGCCAGGAGCCCGACGCTGCGCGCAGTGGCGAACAGGCCGAAGGCCGCATCGGCAGGCAGCCGATGGTGCGCGGCCATGGCGGCCAGCGCAACGTCGATGTTGGGCTGCAGGCCGGTCAGCTTGGTCACCTTTGCGATGAAGCGCGCAATCACCTTGGGAGGCTCGAACAAGGCCAGCAGCGCGGCCGCGCGCGGGTCGCCGTCGGGGTAGAGGTGGTGGCCGAAGCCTGCGAGCGACAGGCCGTTCGAGAGGTGGTGTGCGAGCACCTGGTCCTCGCCCAGCCGTTCCACCTCGCTGAACAGCGCGCGCACGCGGCCCGAGGCATCGCCGTGCAAGGGGCCGGAGAGCGTGGTCAATCCCGCCAGCAGGCATGCGGGCAGCGAGGCGCCGGTCGAAGCGGCAATGCGCGCGGCAAAGGCCGAGCTGGTCAGTTCGTGGTCGGCCAGCAGCACCAGGGCCGTTCGCAGCAGATCGGCCACCTTGGCGGGCTGCTTCCATCCTTTCGCAAAGCGAAGATGCAGCGGCTCATGGCCCGGTGACGCGCCGAACGCGTTGGCCAGCCGGCCCACCAGGTCCTGGCTTTCGGCATGCAGCACCCGGGTCAGGCGGCCCCCGGTGGAATGGCCGGCGGCCGCCAGGCTGGCCAAGGCCGCGAAGGCCGCGCCTCGCCCGGGCTTGCCGGAACGCAGGGACGCCATGCAGGTGAAGTCGACGGCATGTTCGGCGCCCCACAACAGTTGCGCCGCATCCTCGAGCGTGGCGGTCCGGGCCATGCGCACAGCATCGCGGCCGCGGTAGTACGGCCGCCCGCGCGAGAACGCGCTGAGGGCTGTCGGAATGCTGGGCTCCGAGCCGAACAGCGTGTTGGCGGCCAGCGTCTCGTGCTTGCGGCCGGCCTGCTTGCGCCTGGCCAGGCCGGCCACGTCCTCGGCGCGGTAGAGCCTGCGCCGCGTGTCGGCCGGGTCGGGCATGACCTCGAGCTTGCCGCGGCTCACGTACGCGTAGATCGTCTGGGGCTGCACGCCCAGGAGCTTGCACGCCTCGGTCATCGAAATCCAGGAAGCCATGGGCGGGTCGTGAGAGTCAGTTTCTATTGATTATATGTATCAAGATTGACCAGTATGTCAATCTATTCATAGCATAGGCCCGGCTCCGTGAAGAGCGTTCCCGAACAGCGATATGAAACCCCAAGTCCTTCAACTCAATCCGATCCTGATCCCCGCAGTCAACGACAAGCTCGCCTCGCTCTACGCCGTGCACAAGCACTTCGAGCTGCCCGATCCTGAGGGCTGGCTGCGTGAACACGGTGCATCGATCGACGCCGTGATCACCGGTGGGCACACCGGCATTTCGCGCGCCATGCTCGAGCAGCTGCCCAGCCTCAAGGTGGTGGCCGTCAATGGCGTGGGCACCGACGCCGTGGACCTGGCGTACTGCCGGGAGCGCGGCCTGCCCGTCACCGCAACGCTGGGCGCGCTCACCGAAGACGTGGCCGACCTCGCCATCGGCTTGCTGATCGCGGCCTGCCGCAACCTGTGCGCGGGCGACCGCTTCGTGCGGGACGGCCAGTGGGAGCGCCACCCCCAGCCCGGCGCCATTCCGCTTGCCCGCCGCTTCAGCGGCATGCGCATCGGCATCGTCGGAATGGGGCGGGTGGGCCGCGCCGTGGCGGTGCGGGCGGCTGCCTTCGGTGGCCCCATCCGCTACACCGACCTGCGCCCGATGGACGATGTTGCCTACAGCTTCATGCCGAGCCTGGTGGACCTGGCGCGCGAATCGGATGCGCTGGTGCTGTGCGCCGCCGCGGACCAGGCCGAAGGCATCGTCGACGCGGCCGTGCTCGACGCGCTGGGGCCGCGCGGCTTCCTGGTCAACGTCGCGCGCGGCCGGCTCGTGAACGAAGCCGACCTCACACAGGCGCTGGTCGACGGCCGCATTGCAGGTGCGGGGCTGGACGTGTTCGTCGACGAGCCGCGCGTGCCGCTGGCGCTGCGCCAGTCCGAGCGCACGACGCTGCAGGCCCACCGCGCCAGCGCCACCTGGGAGACCCGCACCGCCATGGCCGAGATGGTGCTGGCCAGCGTTGCCCAGGCCCTGGCCGGCGAGCGGCCGGCCATGAGCCTGACCACCTGAGCATCCGTCCGCCTTCGCGGCGCAGCGGCCGCGCATCAAAACCTATAAATGGAGACACCCTTGTTCATTCGACGCCTTGCCATTCCCCTGGCCCTTGCCCTCTGCGCCATCCAGGCGCCTGGCTTCGCGCAGACTTTTCCTTCGCGCCCCGTCACGCTGGTGGTGCCGTTCCCGCCGGGCGGCGGGACGGACACCGGCGGCCGCGTCATCGCCGAGCAGTTGGGCCGGCGCTGGGGCCAGCCCGTGATCGTGGAGAACAAGGGTGGCGCCGCCGGGCAGATCGGCGCCGACTTCGTCGCCAAGTCCAGGCCGGACGGCTACACGCTGCTGCTGGGCAACATCGGGACGCAGGCGATCAATCCGCTGCTGTATCCCAAGCTGCCCTACGACGCCGACAAGGCCTTTGCGCCCGTCTCGTTGGTGGCCGAACTGCCGCTGGCGATGATGGTGAATCCAGCGGTCCCGGCGAAGACGGCGGCCGAATTCGTGGCGCTGGCCAAGGCCAGGCCGGGCCAGATGAGCTACAGCAGCTCGGGCGCCGGCGGCGCACCGCACCTGGCGGCCGAGATGTTCAAGGACCAGACCGGTGCCTTCATCCTGCATGTGCCCTACCGCGGCGGCGGGCCGGCCATCGCCGACCTGCTCGCGGGCCATGTGCAGCTGTCGTTCATGACCGTGCTCGAGGCCTCCGGCCACATCAAGGCGGGCAAGCTGCGTGCGCTGGCCGTGACCGGCGACAAGCGCGTGCCGGCGTTTCCCGAGGTGCCCACGCTCGCCGAAAGCGTGGCGCCCGGCTTCAACGCGATCTCCTGGATCGGCCTGCTCGCACCGGCGGGCACGCCGCCCGAGGTGGTGGAGAAGATCGCCGCCGACCTGCGCGCCGTGCTGGCCGACGAATCGGTCAAGGCGCGCTTCGTGGGGCTGGGCGGCGTGCCGCGCGCCACATCGCCGCAGGAGTTCGCGCGGCTGATCGACGACGACAAGCGCCGCTACGCCCAGATCATCCGCAGCCGCAAGATCACGATCGAGTGAGCGCGGCGAGCCGGGCTTTCCTTTCGAAAGAGACACAGACCCACCCCCAAGAGGAGACATCCATGCAGCTCACATCCCTGGCCAAGATCCTTGCCGTCTCGGCGTCGCTCGCGGCAATGCCGATCGCCGCATCGGCCGATGCGGCCTATCCGGCGCGCGCCATCAAGATCGTCGTGCCCGCGCCGCCGGGCGGCGCGATCGACACCATTGCCCGCGTCGTCGGCGACAAGCTCGCGGTGTCGATGGGCCAGCCGGTGATCGTCGACAACCGGCCCGGCGCTTCCAACAACCTGGGCACCGACGTGCTCGCCAAGTCGGCGCCCGACGGCTACACCATCGGCATCGTCGGCGGCAGCCACAACATCAACAAGTTCCTGTTCAGGAACCTCGGCTGGGATCCGGAAAAAAGCTTCGAGCCCATCGTCTACAGCCACGAGGTTCCACTGGTGTTTGCCATCTACCCGCAGCTTCCGGCCAGGACGCTGCCGGAGCTGGTGGCGTGGATGAAGGCCCATCCGGACGAGGCCAAGGTTGCCACCTCCGGCCGCGGCAGCGCGCAGGAAATGGCGGCCGAGATGTTCCGCATGGCCAGCGGCGCACCGATGCTGCTGGTGCCCTACAAGGGTTCGTCCGCCGCGCACCCGGACCTGCTGGCCGGACGCACCGCGCTCTTCATCGACACCATCAGTGCCATCCAGCCGCAGGTGAAGGCCGGCAACGTGCGCGCCGTGGCAGTCTCGACGCGCAAGCGGACAAGCTCGCTGCCCGACGTGCCGACCGCGGACGAGCAGGGATTGAAGGGCTACGACGCCAACACGAACGGCGGCTTCCTGGCACCGGCCGGCACGCCCAAGGCCGTCGTCGCCAAGCTGAACGCCGAGATCAACGCGGCGCTCAAGCTGCCCGACGTGCGGTCCAAGCTGGAGGCCGCCGGCATCGAGGTACAGGGCGGCACGCCGCAGGATTACGCGGCACTGATCAAGTCCGATCTTGCCAAGTGGGGCAGGGTGGTGAAGGAGGCGGGGATCCAGGCGGAGTGAGGGCCTGAGAGCTTGATGGCCGGATTCGATCGGACCAATCTCGGCATCCAAGCCGCCCGCCGGCTGCGGCGCCGCCGCGGTGACGCCTGATGCAGGCAATGGTGCGGTCGCATCGAGTCCCGCTTCAGCCTCCAACGCGCGTGGCCAGCTGGCGCGCCAGCGCCTCGCGAGCCCTGCGGCCCGTCTCCGCATCCACGCGCTGTGCAAGCACCTGCGCCAGCTGGTCGAGCTGGGCCGCGGTGATGCCCACGTTCATGCTGATGCGCATGTGGGATTGAAGCTGGGATTCGGCGCCCGCAAGCGCCGACAGCATGCCGACCGTCGCCAGCTCGCGGCTCGGCCAGTCGAGGTTGTCGCGCTCGAACACATCGCCGAAGAGGTGCGTCTTCAGGTATTCGTCGATGGCCGGCGCGAAATCGAACAATGCGCCCTTGACCGGGCCACCGGCGAGCTTCGTCTGGTTGACCGTGCCGGCCGCCAGCAGTGCGTCGCCCTTCGGAATGGGGCGCGAGGGCAGCTGGCCCTGCTTGTCCTGGGCACCGCGCTGCTTGCGGGCTTCCACGACCTTCATCAGTTCGCCCAGCGCATTGAGGCTGCGCGGGAATCCGGCATAGGCATACGCCTGCACCAGGATCTCCTTCGCCTCGTTGATGGCGAGGCCGGCATCGAGCCCCTGCTCGAGCGCCGTGTTCAGGCGGGCGATGTCGCCCGCCGCTGCGAACGCCGCAATCGGGATGATGGATTGCTGGCGAAGCGAAAGTGTTTCGGATGCGGTGCGTGTGGTGTTCATGTTCGTGGACTCCTGGAGCGCGGTGCCGGCATGGCACGGCGCGGCGGCCAGGCACAGCGCCAAGGCCAGCGCGCCCGCCTTGCTGCCATGCCTAGCGCTGGCTGTATTGCTCATCGCTGACCTTCTCCATCCATTCGACGTTCCTGCCGTCCACGGTGCCGGTGACGGCCAGGTGGACCAGTGCCGTGAACGGAGCGGCGCCATGCCAGTGCTTGACGCCCGGAGGGCACCAGACGACGTCGCCGGGGCGGATTTCCTGCACGGGTTGGCCCCACTCCTGGGTCAGGCCGACGCCCGACTGCACCACCAGGCGCTGCCCCGCCGGGTGGGTGTGCCACGCGGAGCGCGCGCCGGGCTCGAAGGTCACGAGGCCGCCGGAGGCATTGAGGGTTTCGGTGGCGGGCCAGAGCGGGTCGACGCGGACGCGGCCGGTGAAGTATTCGGCAGGGCCGGCTGCCGAAGGTTGGCTGCCGGCCCTCGCGATCTGCTGGGCCGCCCCCGGTGCCGGGGCGGGTTCGGCGCCTGCGCCGATGGAGTTCAGGGCCGCAAGGTAGAGCGCGGCCTTCAAGGGTCGGGTGCACATGGTGGGTCAATTCCTGGTCGTCGATGGCAAGAGTGCGCCGCCTATGAGCGCGACGCGAACGCCTTAACTCTATGGACGCCACGCGCGGTTGAGAAGGAAGCAAAATCGGGATGCTTATGTGAATGCAGCTCACCAATGGCAAAAGAAAACCTGAACGATCTCCAGGCCTTCGTGGTGGTTGCCCGGGAACGCAGCTTCACCCGTGCCGCCGCCCAGATGGGCGTGTCGCGCTCGGCGCTCAGCCATTCGATGCTGGCGCTGGAGGCGCGCCTGGGCGTGCGCCTCCTGACCCGCACCACGCGCAGCGTCTCCGTGACCGACGCAGGCGCCCGGCTCCTCCATACGCTGGCCCCACGGTTGCAGGACATCGAGCGGGAGCTCGAATCGCTTTCCGCAATGCGCGACAAGCCGGCCGGCACGGTCCGCATCACCACGCATGACCATGCGGTTGCCACGGTGCTGTGGCCCAGGCTCCTGCCGCTGCTCAAGCAGCATCCGGACATCCAGGTGGAGTTCAGCGTCGACTACGGCTTCACCGACATCGCCGCCGAAAGGTTCGATGCCGGCGTGCGGGTGGGAAACCGCGTCGACAAGGACATGGTGGCGGTGCCGATCGCACCGGCGCTGAGGATGGCGGTGGCGGCCTCCCCGGAATACCTCGCGGGCAAGCCCGTGCCGGTGAAACCCGCGGACCTCACGGCGCACCGCTGCGTGAACCTGCGGCTGCCGACGCACGGCGGCCTGTACGCCTGGGATTTCGAGAAGGGAAGGAAGCAGGTCAGCGTGCGGGTGCAAGGCCAGACGGTGTTCAACAACACCTTCCTGATGCTGCGCGCGGCACTGGACGGCATGGGCTTTGCCTACGTGCCCTTCGACATCATGGAACAGCACATCGAGGAGGGGCGGCTCGTTCCGGTCCTGCAGGACTGGTGGCCGGCCTTCCCGGGCTACCACCTCTACTACGCCCATCGCCGCCAGCTTTCCCCGGCGCTCGCCCTGGTCATCGAAGCCTTGAGGTACCGGGCGCCGCCGCCCAGGCGAACGGGGTGACCGCCCCGCCGGGGCTTGCTGTGTTCTTCAGCGCAGCGACGCGTGGATCAGCTTCTGCACCGCGAAGAGCGGCTTGAGCTGGTCTTCGCGGTAATAGTTGCCCATGAAAATGACATACACCAGCTCGAGCGCAGGAATGACGACCAGCCGCTGGCCTCCGAGTCCGATCGCCATGTAGGCTGGCGAGCCATCCTGGCGCTGGATCACATACCAGTGGTAGCCATACCGGAGGCCTTCGAAAGCGTCGGCGCGCGGCGTCAGCGACTCGGAAATCCAATCCTTCGGAACCAGCGCCCGGCCGTTCCACTCGCCGCGCTGGAGCAGCAGCTGGCCAACGCGAGCCAGATCCGGCGCGCGCATGCACAGCCCCGATGCCGCGGCCGCCTCTCCATTGAAACCACGGGTCCACTCGACCTTCTCGATGCCCATGGGCGAGAACAGCCTGTCGCGTGCGTAGTCCAGCAGCGGCACGCCCGCGCCCTTGGCGATGAGATGGCCCAGCAGGGCCGTTGCGCCGCCCGAGTAGCGCCACCGCTCGCCCGGGTTGGCGACGATGGGGCGTTCCAGCACATAGCGGTAGCGATCCTTGCTGCGCTCCATCGAAATTTCGCTGTTGCGCGGATCGCTGTAGGGCAGGTCCTCGTTCCACTCCAGGCCCATCGTCATCGCGAGGGCATGGGAGATGCGGATCGCACGCCTGCGTTCGTCGCGGGCCAGGTCAAGGTAGGCGGGAAAGGCATCCAGCAGCGGCGCATCGAGCGCGGGAACCTTGCCTTCGGCGAGTGCGATGCCGTAGAGCAAGCCCACGATGCTCTTGCTGACGGAACGAAGGTCATGCAAGGTATCGGCGTTGAATGCAACCGTGCCCAGCGGCGTACCCCAGCGTTCGTCCGGGCCTTCGAAGTAGCGCTCCATCTCGACCCGGCCCTTGCGCGCAATGAAGACGGCATGCAGATTCGAGAACTCGCCGCTTTGCACGCCCTGGTCCAGGCGCGCCGCAAGATCCGGCGCCATTGCGCTGGACTCCGGACTGCCTCGTGTCCATTGGAATGGGGTTGCCGCGAATCCCCGTCCCGTGCAGGCGAGTGCAGCTGCGGCGCCGGCCGTCACGAGCACGCTGCGACGCCGCGGGGCATGGGACTGCGGGTGGCTTGTCATATGGGGGCTCGATGGTCTTGGTCGGTAATTCATGGGCATCGCTCACCGGGGCGAAGTACGCGGCCGAGTTTGGTACGCTGCGCCTGCCTGCAGGCCAATCCCAATCCGAGCCATTTCGTCGCACGATCGGTGCTTGCCGACGCAAGCCTAACCCAAGGCGGAACGCAGTCCTCGATTCGGACGGTTGCCCCTGCATCCCCTACACATCGCAACCCAGGAGACTCCCTTGAAAAAGAACATCGGCATGATCGGCATCGGCATGATGGGCCACGGCATTGCCAGCAACATCGCCAGGCATGGCTACCCGCTGGCGGTGCTCGAGCACCCGGGCAACCAGCCGCTGGACGCGCTCAAGGCCGCCGGCGCGCGCAGCTTCACGCGCGCGGCCGAGCTGGCCGCGCAGTCCGACATCGTCATCCTCGTGCTCACGGGCTCGCCCCAGGTCGAGGCCGTGCTCACGGGTGAGGGCGGCGTGCTGCAGGGCCTGCGCCCGGGCAGCATCGTGATCGACTGCTCCACCGCGATTCCCGCTTCCACGCTGCGCATGGCCCGGGCCGTGCAGGCCGCGGGCAGCCGCTTCCTGGACACGCCGATGACGCGCACGCCGAAGGAAGCGGCCGAAGGCCGGCTCAACCTGCTGGTGGGCGGCGATGCGGCCCTGCTCGAGGAATGCCGCCCGCTGCTGTCGTGCTTTGCCGAGAACATCCTGCACGCGGGCCCGGTGGGCGCAGGCCATGGCATGAAGCTGCTGCACAACTTCGTCTCGCTGGGCACGGTGGCGCTGATCGCCGAGGCGGCGGCCTGCGCCGGCCAGCATGGCGTGGCGCCCGAGATGTTCGTGGAGATCCTGGCCAAGGGCGGCGGCGGCGGCGTGGCGCTGGAGCGGCTGCGGCCCTACCTCACGGCCAAGGACACGTCGAGCCTGCGCTTCTCGATCGCCAATGCGAGCAAGGACCTCGGCTACTACAACACCATGGCGGGCGATGCCGGTGCGCACCGCGACATTGCGGCGGCGGTGCTGCAGACCCTGCAGCATGCGCAGGGCCTGGCGCCCGAGGCCCTGGTGCCCGAGCTGGCAGACCTGCTGGCCCGGCGCTGAGCGCCGGCGGCCGCCTCCACTTCACCGGCGGCGGTTCGCGGGCTTGGGCCGGAAGTCGGGCGAGCGGGCGACCACCGCGCGGATCTCCTGCATCAGCGCGCGCGCACCGGGCGAGGGGAACGCGCCGAGGCGCTGGGTGAGGCCGATCTCGCGCCGCGTCTCGTCGAGCGGAAAGTCGAGCACCACCAGGCTGGCATTGCGGATCTCGTGGCGCAGCTGGTGGGCCGAGATCGCGGTCAGCATGTCGCTCTCGAGCAGCAGGCCGCGCAGCACGGCAAGGTCACCGGTCTCCACCGCGGGAACCGGCGGCGCTTCGCACGCGGCCGAAAAAAAGCGCTCGAGCAGCTCGCGCGAAGGCGTGCCCTGCCGCGAGAGTGCCCAGGTCGCCTGACGCAGCGCATCGAAGTCGACACGCGCGGCGCGCGCCAGCGGATGGCCGGCGCGCGCGATCACCGAGATGCGGTCTTCGAACAGCGCCTCCTGCTGCAGGTCGCGCGCGTCGGCGCTGCTGCGCAGTGCGCCGAGGATGAAGTCGATGTCGCCGCTGCGCAGCGACGCCGCCAGCGCGTCGTAAGGGCTCTCGACCGTGGCGACGTGCAGCCCCGGATGGCGCGCCAGCAGCGAGGCGATCGCTTGCGGCAGTATCTGCGTGCGGCCGAGCGGCAGCGCCCCCACGTTCACGCTGCCCTGCAGCATGCCTTCGCTGGCCGCGATGTCGGGGCCGATGTGGCGCAGCTCCGCGAGCACGCGCTTGAAATGGAAGGCCACGATCTCGCCGGCCGGCGTGGGCACCAGGCCTCGCGTCCGGCGCTCGAGCAGCGCCACGCCGAGCCCGCCCTCGAGATCCTTCAGCGCGCTGCTGATCGCCGGCTGCGTGATGCCGAACTCGCGCGCGACGGCCGGCATGTTGCGCTTCTCCACCAGGCTCGCAATCACCGCGAGACGCCGGCCGTTGAGGATCGATGCAAAGAGCGAATGCACGTCGGCCGATGCGCCGATGCCGCCGCGCGCGACGAGCTGGGCGCGCGCGTCCTCGAACTCGCGCTCGATGCGGCGCGCGCGCAGCAGCACCAGGTCGCCATAGGAGTTCAGCGCCATGCCGCGCGGGCCGCGGTCGAACAGCGGCCGGCCGAGCGCGCCTTCGAGCTCGGAGATGGAGCGCGTCACGCCCGAGGCGACGCGGAACAGCTGCTCGTCCGCGGCCCGGGCGATGCTGCCGGCCGCCGCCACGGCCGTGAACGCGCGCAGGTGCCGCAGGTTGAGGCCCAGCGCATGGGTGTGCGTGCGGTCGATCACTTTGTCTTGCAGCTGGCGTCGGCCCGTCATTCCAGGGGTGCCTGGGCAGGAGCCCTGGCCGATAAGAAAGTCTGATGGTAGGGCAAGCCGAACTCACGCCACGCGGCGGCGTCCGGAACCACACTTGACGCAAGGGCCGGCGCACGCGCTGCGCATGCCCGCAAGACACCACCAGCCACCCACGGAACCGCCCATGATCATCGACTGCCACGGCCACTACACCACGGCGCCCAAGGCGCTCGAGAACTGGCGCAGCCAGCAGATCGCCGGGTTGAAAGACCCTGCGCTGAAGCCCCGCGCCGCCGACCTGAAGATCAGCGACGACGAACTGCGCGAATCGATCGAGGGCAACCAGCTGCGCCTCATGAAGGAGCGCGGCAGCGACCTGACGATCTTCAGCCCGCGCGCGAGCTTCATGGCCCACCACATCGGCGACTTCGAGACCTCGTCGACCTGGGCCGCCATCTGCAACGAGCTGTGCTTTCGCGTGAGCGAGCTGTTCCCCGACCACTTCATCGGCGCGGCCATGCTGCCGCAGTCGCCGGGCGTGGACCCGCGCAGCTGCATTGCGGAACTCGAGCGCTGCGTGCGCGAGTACGGCTTCGTCGCCATCAACCTCAACCCCGATCCCTCGGGCGGGCACTGGACCTCGCCGCCGCTGTCGGACCGCCACTGGTACCCGCTCTACGAGAAGATGGTCGAGCACGACATCCCGGCCATGGTGCATGTGAGCACGAGCTGCAACGCCTGCTTCCACACCACCGGCGCGCACTACCTGAATGCCGACACCACGGCCTTCATGCAGTGCCTCACCTCGGACCTGTTCACCGACTTTCCGACGCTGCGCTTCGTGATCCCGCACGGCGGCGGCGCGGTGCCCTACCACTGGGGGCGCTTTCGCGGGCTGGCGCAGGAGATGAAGAAGCCGCTGCTCAAGGCCCACCTGCTGAACAACATCTTCTTCGACACCTGCGTGTACCACCAGCCGGGCATCGACCTGCTGACGCGCGTGATCCCGGTCGACAACATCCTGTTCGCGAGCGAAATGATCGGCGCGGTGCGCGGCATCGATCCCGAGACCGGCTTCTTCTACGACGACACGCGCCGCTACATCGACGCCACGCCCATGCTCGACGCCGAGGCGCGCCACAAGGTGTTCGAAGCCAACGCACGCCGCGTGTACCCGCGCCTGGACCGCGCACTCATCGCCAAGGGGCTCTGATCTCATGACTTCTTTTTCTTCCAACACCCTCCAGCAGCTCGGCGTCGTCCATCGCCACGTGGCGCGCCCGGATGCCGCCGCGGTCGACAAGCTGTCGCGCTTCGGCGTCTCGACCGTGCACGAGGCGCTCGGCCGGCTCGGGCTGATGCAGCCGCGCATCCGCCCGATCTACCCCGATGCGCGCTTCTGCGGCCCGGCCGTCACGGTGCTGCTGCAGCCCGGCGACAACTGGATGCTGCACGTGGCGGCCGAGCAGATCCAGCCCGGCGACGTGGTGGTGGCGGCTTGCACCAGCGACAGCACCGACGGCTTCTTCGGCGACCTGCTTGCCACTTCGTTCAAGGCGCGCGGCTGCAAGGGCCTGGTGATCGACGGCGGCGTGCGCGACGTGCGCGACCTCCACGCGATGGGTTTCCCGGTGTTCAGCCGCGCCATCCATTCCAAGGGCACGATCAAGGCCACCCTCGGCTCGGTCAACGTGCCGGTGGTGTGCGCCGGCGCTCTGGTGCATCCGGGCGACGTGGTGGTGGCCGACATCGACGGCGTGGTGGTGGTGCCGGCTGCGCGCGCGCAAGAGGTGGCCGATGCGGCCGAAGCGCGCGAGGCCAACGAGACGGCCAAACGCGCGCGCTTCGCGGCCGGCGAACTCGGCCTGGACATGTACGCCATGCGCGAGCCGCTGGCCAAGGCTGGCCTGCGCTACATCGACTGACGGCGGCAGGACGACATGGCTCGCATCATCGGCACCGCGACCACCGGCATCACCCGCCGCCAGGCCTGCATCTTTTCCGCAGGCGGCGCGCTCTGGCTTGCGAGCCGCAGTGGCGCCGCCGCCGAGGCCTATCCGGACCACCCGCCGCACCTGGTCGTGCCGTTCACGCCCGGCGGCTCCACCGACGTGCTGGCGCGCAGCATCGGGCAGGAGCTCGGCCGCGCATGGAACCAGGCCGTGGTGATCGACAACGTGCCCGGCGCGGGCGGCTCCGTCGGCGCGGAGAAGGTCGCGAAGGCGCCCGCCGACGGCTACACGCTGCTGATGGGGCACATCGGCACGCTGGCCATCAACCCGTCTCTCTACCCCAAGCTCGGCTACCACCCGCTGCGCAGCTTCGCGCCCGTGGCATGGGTCGCGCGGGTGCCGAACGTGCTCGTGGTCCATGCCTCGGTGCCGGCGCGCACGCTGGCCGAGCTGATCGCGCTGGCCAAGGCCAGGCCCGGGCAGCTGGCCTACGGCTCGGGCGGCAATGGCAGCGCGGCGCACATTGCAATGGAATACCTCAAGCTGCAGACCGGCGCCTCGCTGCTGCACATTCCCTACCGCGGCACCGCGCCGGCCGTGAACGACCTGCTGGCGGGCCAGCTGCAGGCGATCTTCACCGGCACGCCGGCGCTGCTGCCGCACATCAAGGCCGGCAAGCTGCGTGCGCTCGCGGTGTCGAGCCCGCGCCGCATCGCGTCGCTGCCCGACGTGCCCACGGTGGCCGAGAGCGGCGTGCCCGGCACCCAGGATTTCGAGGCCGACCAGTGGTACGGCATGGTCGCGCCGGCTGCAACGCCCGCGCCGATCGTCGCGATGATCAACCAGCAGATCAATCGCTCGCTCGACTCGGTGGAGGTCAGGGCGCGCCTCGCGGCCGAGGGCGCCGAGGCCACGCCCGCCACGCCGCAGGCCTTCGGCCAGCTGATCGCGAGCGAGATGGTGCGCTGGGAGCGCGTGATCAAGGCGGCCCGCATCACCGTCGATTGAACAGCAAGGAGACACACATGGGCATCACACTGGGCATCGTCGGCTGCGGCGAAGTGGGCGGCATCTTCGGCCGCGGCCTGCTGCACAAGGAAGGCGTCGAGGCGGTCTGGGTCTGGGACCTGAAATTCGCCGACCCCGACGGCGGCGCGGCAGCACGGGCCGCCGCCGAAGCAGACGGCCTGCGCGTTGCCTCGGGCATGCAGGCGCTGTGCGCCGCGGCCGATCTGCTGGTTTCGGCGGTAACCGCATCCAGCACCTTCGCGGTGGCCGAGGAAGCGGCGCGGCATGCGCGAGCAGGCACGCGCTTTCTCGATCTCAACTCGGCCTCGCCCGGCACCAAGCAGCGGGCCGGCGCCGTGCTCGAAGCCGCCGGCGCTGGCTATGTGGAAGCCGGCGTGATGACCTCGGTGCCGCCCTACGGCATCCGCGTGCCCATGCTGCTGGGCGGCGCCCAGGCCGAGGCACTCGCGGCCACGCTGTGCGCATGGGGCATGGAGGCGCGCGCCGTGAGCGAGCGGCTCGGCGTGGCCTCGGCCATCAAGATGAGCCGCAGCATCATGATCAAGGGGCTGGAGGCGCTGGTGATCGAAAGCTACACCACGGCGCGGCGCTACGGCGTGGAGGCGCATGTGCTGCCCACGCTCGCCGAGACCTTTCCGCAGATCGACTGGGAGCGCCAGGGCGCCTACTTCTTCAGCCGCGTCGTGCAGCATGGCAAGCGGCGCGCCGAGGAAATGCGCGAAGCGGCGCAGACTGTTCGCGAGACCGGCTTCGAGCCTTTCATGGCGGCGGCCATTGCAGCCAAGCAGGATTGGGTCGCGCAGCAGGCGCACACCGGCCTCTTCGAAGGACTGGACGCCAAGAGCCCATGGCAAGACTACGCCGACCGCCTGATCGGCAGAGGGCAGGACGAAGAGAAATGACAGTGCCCGCGATCCGTGGCCTCTGCTCGATGGCGACCCGGGGCTTGCTGCAGGAGCTTGCGGCCGCCCATTCGCAGCGCAGCGGCGTGCCCGTCTCGTTCCTGGCGATCGGCGGGGTCGAGGCGGCGCGGCGCGTGTCCGCGGGCGAGCCCTTCGACGTGGTGGTGCTGGCGTCGGAGGCGATCGACACGCTTGTCGCGCAGGGCAGGCTCGATGGCGGCGGCAAGGTCGACCTGGTCCGTTCGGGCGTGGCCGTGGCGGTGCCTGCGGGCGCGGTGCGTCCCGATATTTCCACCGAGGACGCGCTGCGCAGCGCAGTGCGCACCGCCTCCGGCATCGCGTACTCGACCGGGCCGAGCGGCGTTGCCTTGATGGCATTGTTCGAGCGCTGGGGCATCGCTGGCGAGATCCGCGCCCGGCTGGTGCAGGCGCCGCCCGGCGTGCCGGTCGGCGCGCTGCTCGCACGCGGCGAGGCCGCGCTGGGGTTCCAGCAATGGAGCGAGCTGATCGGCCTCGAAGGCATCGACCTGGTCGGCCCCCTGCCGCCGGAGGTCCAGATCACCACGGTCTTTTCCGCGGCGCCGGTGGTCGGCTGCGCGCAGCCGGATGCGGTGCGCGCGCTGCTCGAATCCATGCGTTCGGCAGACAGCGCCGAGGCCAAGCGCCGCCATGGCATGGCGCCGGCCTGAGGCAGGTTCGGCGCTGGTTCAGCCGCGCGCCTGGATCAGCTTCCAGCCATTGCCCGACGGATCGCGAAAGCCCGCGTCCACGGTGCCGTAGCGCTCCACCGGCTCCTGCGTGAATTCCACGCCCAGGCCGCGCATCCGCTCATAGGCAGCGCGGCAGTCGTCCACCCGCAGCACCAGCGGCGGCATCGCGCCCTTGGCGACGATGGCGCGCACCGCCTGCGCCGTGGCTGCATCGAGCACCGGCGGCCCGGGCCTGAACAGGCCGAGCTGGAACGACGGCTGCTCGGGGTGCTGCACCGTGAGCCAGCGGTAGTCGCCGTTTCCCACGTCCGTGTGGACGCGGAAGCCGAGCTTCTCGACATAGAACGCCAGCGCCTCGTCCTGATCGTGCACATACAGACCGGCGACTTCAATGCCCTGATTCATGGAATCTCCTGTGGTTGTTCAGGCTCGTTTGTACCGTCCGCCGCGAGGCGCCGCTTCTCCGAAACTGCGGTCGTGAGATGGGGCCGGTGCGCGGCGTTGACGATGCACACGGGCACCCGGCCGAGCTCGTGCGGCGTGGCCTTGCCGCGCGCGCGGATCGCGCTCGGGCTGCTGCCGGTGATGTCGCGGAAGGTGCGCCCGAAGGTGCCCAGGCTGGCCCAGCCCGTCTCGAAGGCGATGTCGGTGATCGGCCGGTCGGTCTCGCGCAGCAGCGCCATCGCGCGCTCGATGCGGCGCGTGAGCAGGTACCGGTGCGGCGGCGTGCCGAAGGCCTGCTTGAACGATCGCGCGAAGTGTGCCTCCGACACGCCGCTCACCCGGGCCAGCCGCTCGACCGGCCACTCCTCATGCGATGCGGCGTCCATCCGGTCCTTGGCGCGCAGCAGCCGCCGCAGCAGTGCGGGGTCCTGGATGGTCGGATCGATGGCCATCGCAAAATTATCGCGGACGCGCGTGTGGCGGCTGGAGGCGCTATCCTGCCGTGGATCGCAACTGGCGTTCGTATCTGCCCCATTCAGGAGACCCAAGATGATCAGCAAGAACACGATTTGTCTCTGGTACGACGGCACCGCCCTGGATGCCGCCAAGTTCTACGCAGAGACCTTCCCCGACAGCGCCGTGGGCGCCGTCCATCGCGCGCCCGGCGACTATCCCTCGGGCAAGGAGGGCGACGTGCTGACGGTCGAGTTCACGGTGATGGGCATCCCCTGCCTGGGCCTGAACGGAGGCCCGGCGTTCAAGCACAGCGAGGCCTTCTCGTTCCAGGTTGCGACCGACGACCAGGCCGAAACGGACCGCTTGTGGAACGCGATCATCGGCAACGGCGGCCAGGCCAGCGCGTGCGGCTGGTGCAAGGACAAGTGGGGACTGTCGTGGCAGATCACGCCGCGCGCCCTGACGACCGCCATCACCGATCCCGACCCGGCGGCAGCCAAGCGAGCGTTCGAAGCGATGATGGAGATGACAAAGATCGACATCGCCGCGATCGAAGCGGCTCGGCGCGGCTGACGCGCAATTCAACACAGTGGCGGCCACAAGCCGCCGAACCATGATCATCCTGCACCACTGCGTCAGCGCACGCTCGTTCCGCCCTCTCTGGATGCTCGAAGAGATCGGGCTTTCCTACGAACTCAGGATGCTGCCCTTTCCGCCGCGCGTGCTGTCTCGGCCGTACCTCGAGGTCAACCCGCTCGGCACGGTGCCGATGCTGTCCGACGGCGCCATGCGAATGACCGAGTCGGCCGCGATCTGCCAGTACCTGGCCGCGCGCTTCTCGGCGGGCCAGCTGGATGTGGGTTGCGGCGAGCCGGACTTCGGGCCGTACCTCAACTACCTTCATTTCGGCGAGGCAACCTTGACCTTTCCGCAGACGCTCGTGTTGCGGTACGCGCACTTCGAGCCGGCGGAGCGAAAGCAGCCGCAGGTGGCCGACGACTATGCCAAGTGGTTCCTCGCGCGCCTGCGAACGCTGGAGCCGCTGCTCGCCGAACGCGAGCATCTCTGCGCGGGCCGCTTCACCGCGGCGGACGTGTCGGTCGGCTATGCACTGCTGCTGGCCGAGCACCTGGGCCTGGCCGAGCGCTTCACGCCGGCGGTGGCGGCCTACTGGGAGCGCTTGCAGGCGCGACCGGGCTTCAAGGCCGCCATGGCTGCGCAATCGAGAGCGGCCGAGGTGCAGGGGGTCTCCTTGACCCCTGCACCCGACATCAGGCCCGACAGGCCCTGACGGGCGGCCGCGGCCCCAAGCGCCTACGCAGCTTCAGCCCCTGGCAGCAGTTGCGGGTTGTAGATCGCCTCCCACAGGTGCCCGTCGGGGTCCATGAAGTAGCCGGCATAGCCGCCGTAGAAAGTGTCGGCCGCGGTTTTCACCACCGTGGCACCGGCCTTCGCGGCTTGCTGCATCACGGCGTCCACTTCGGCCTTCGACATGACGTTGTGCCCGAGGGTGAATTCGAGGGACCCGCCCGCGCGCAGCGGAAGGCCGGCATCGGCCGCGATGCTCGAGCGCGGCCACACGGCCAGCTTGAGCCCGTCCTGCAGGTCGAAGAAGGCGACGGCGCCGTTCTCGAACTCCCTGCCCACGATGCCGTTGGTGGGCAGGCCGAGCCCGTCTCGATAGAAGGCGACCGCCCTCTCCAGGTCCTCGACGCCGAGGGTGATGACGGTGATTCTTGGTTGCATGGAGGTCTCCGAAGAAAGGGCGATGTTGCCCGCGTCAGGCCGCATGCCCGATCTCGGCGCGAAATGCACGCAGCGCCTCGCAGGTTGCAGCGGGCGCCTCGATGGGAAGGAATTCTCCGCTGCCGCTGATGAGCCGCGATCGAAGATTCGCGGCGCCGGCCTTGCGCAGGCCTTCCACATAGTCGTCGATGTCGCGGCCGCCGGCGTCGCCGCGCAAATACAGGATGGGCGTGTCGATGCGAACAGGGCTCGCGTTGCGTTGCGCGGCGCTCTCGAGCGCCCGGTACCAGTCGAAGCCGGCCTTCAAGGCTTCGGGCCGCTGGTAGGCGCGCGTCCAGTCGTTTCGGATCTCGTTCGTCAGCGCATGCTTGTCGCCCGCGAGCAGCTCGTAGAAGTAATCGAAATAGGCGCGTTCGCGCCCGCTCACCAGCCGTTCGGGCAGCTGCGGTATCGCATGGAACGCGAAGTGCCAGATGCGGGGCTCGGCGATGAGTCTCGACCACGGCGCAACGCCGGGGATGACGGTGTTCATGATCACCGCGCCCGCAATGCGTGCGCCGTGCTCCCGCGCCGCTGCAAATGCGAGCATGCCGCCGACGTCCACGCCCGCGAACACGATCGAATGCGCGCCCAGCGATTCGGCCGCGCGCAGCAGGAGGCCGGCGAGTGCATGCAGCTCGCACGGCGATGGGCCATGCGGCAGGCCGACCGACCCGCCGATGCCGGGCAGGTCGAAGGCGATGGCGTGCTCATCCTTTCCGAGCTCATCGAGCACCGGGTCGTAGATCGACTTCGATTGCGGCCAGCCATGCAGCAGGATGAGCCACGGCGATCCCGGGTCGCCGGCGCAGCGGTAGGAAAGGGTCAGGCCGTCGATCGAAAGCGTGGATTCGCGGGCCATGGGTGCTTGCTCCTTCGAGAAACACCCTATGCCTCGCGAAGCCCGTGCTGATCAGCCTCGCCCGCAGCCGGATGTAGGCCGTTTACTCGCCTGCGGCTTGGCTGCGATCAGTCGCGGTCTTCGCGATAGTGGCGGTAGTGCTCGCGCCGCTCCCATTCGCGGCGGCGCCATTCATGGCGCGCTGCGCGGCGTTCTTCCCAGCTCGGTCCCGGCTCGTAGTAGACGGGTGCCGGTGCAACGTAGGCGGGCGCCTGGTAGCGCACCGGCGGCGCCGGCTCGTAGTAGACGGGGGCCGGCCGCGAATACACAGGCGCGGGCTCGTAGTAGACCGGTGCCGGCTCGCTCACCACCACGCCGGGCACCGACACGCCGATGGACCAGCTGGTGCCCGCGGTTGCGGCGGCCACGCCGAAAAGGGCGCCTGCGGCAATCGTGCCCGAGAGAGCCAGCTTGAGAACGGTTCGAGGAAAGGTCATCTCATCTCCAGAGATATGGGATTGCTCCCGATGCCTCTACCAACGTTCGGCCGAGCAAGATCGCACACATCGCTTCGGTGAAGAACATTTCAAGATGTCACGCGAAAGCCCCGGAAAGCCGCATGGCAGACTCCGTTCCTGCTTCCCCTCCTTCTTTTTTTGCCGGCATTGCCGTGCCGAAAGACCTTCCATGCTTGAACTGCTGACGGATCCCCAGGTCTGGATCGCCTTTGCGACCCTGACCGCGCTCGAGCTCGTGCTGGGCATCGACAACATCATCTTCATCTCGATCCTGGTCGACAAGCTCCCGCCAGCCAAGCGCGAGTTCGCACGGCGCGTCGGCCTCTTCATGGCCATGTTCATGCGCATCGGCCTGCTGCTGGTGCTCGCGTGGATCGTGGGCCTGGTCGCGCCGCTTTTCTCGGTGCTCGGCAAAGACATTTCGGGGCGCGACCTGATCCTGATCCTGGGCGGGCTGTTCCTGATCTGGAAGAGCACGAGCGAGGTCCACCAGTCGCTGGAGGGCGGCCATGAGCAGAAGTCCAGCGCGGTCAAGGCCACCTTCGCGGGCGTCATCCTCCAGATCATGGTCATCGACCTGGTGTTCTCGCTCGATTCGATCATTACCGCGGTCGGCATGGTGGACGACGTGCGGGTGATGATCGCCGCGGTGATCGTGTCGGTGTTCCTGATGATGCTGTTTGCCGGCCCGATCGGCCGCTTCGTCTCGAACCATCCCACCATCAAGATGCTGGCGCTGGCCTTCCTGGTGGTGGTGGGCGTGGTTCTTGTCGCGGAGGGCTTCGGGCACCACGTGCCCAAGGGCTACGTGTACTTTGCGATGGCCTTCTCGCTGGCCGTGGAGATGCTGAACATCCGGCTGCGCAAGAAGGCGGCCAAGGCCGTGGAGCTGCATCCGCCCCATATTCCGGGCGACTGAAGCCCCTCGGCGCTCAGCCCGGAATGTTCGGCTCGACCAGCTGGGCGAGCGCGACAAGCGACTCCTGCCAGCCCAGGTAGCACATCTCCACGGGAACCAGGTCGGGGATGCCTTCCTGCACGACGGACATGTCGGTGCCGCAGGACACGGCCGTGAGCGTCACGGTGGTCTTCATGGTGCCCGGCAGGTTGGGATCGTCGAAGCTCGCGTCGTAGGCAATGCGCTGGCCGGGAACGAGCTCCAGGTACTTCCCGCCGAACGAGTGGCTGTGGCCACTGCCAAAGGCGGTGAAGGACATGCGCCAGGCGCCGCCGACCACGGGGTCCATGCTGTGGACCTTGCCGGTGAATCCGAAGGGCGGCAGCCAGCGCTCGAAGGCGCTGGGCTCGATGAAGGCGCGGTAGAGCCGCTCGGGCGGGGTGCGCAGTACGCGGTGCAGGCGGACGGTGTTGGTAGTAGCCATGGCTGTGTTCTCCTGAAGTGCAGAGGATGACCCTCCACTGGCACGACGAACGAGGCTGCGGAAAATCGACAGCGAACTGTAGCGCCGTACGATAAAAATTTTTTGAGGCCGAAAGTTTGCAGTTTTTGGCCTGCGCGCCGCCGGGGTTGCGGGCACCCACAGGCCCTCGTCGCAGTGCTCGTCGTCTTCCAGGCGAATCCTGCAGATTCGCATGCCGCATGCATACTCCGCGCGATGATGAAGAACCCGCACCACGACTGCCGCGTCTTCGGCTCTCCCTGGGAGGGCGTGCATGGCACCCGCATCTCGAGCCAACGGCGCTACGGCAGGCATTGGCATGCCACCTTCGGCATTGGCGTCATCGACGAAGGCGCCCAGCGCTCGGCCAGCGGGTGCGGCGAGGTCGAGGCCCATGCCGGCCAACTCATTGCGACGAATCCGGGCGAAGTGCATGACGGGCGGCCACTCGGCGCGCCGTTCCGGCGCTGGCGCATGCTGTATCTCGAACCCGCCGCGCTCCGATGGGCCGTGGATGCGGCTGCAACGGGCGCGGCGAACGAGGACATGGCCCTGATCCGCCCCGTCATCAAGGACGAGGGGTTGCGGCGCATGCTCGGCGAGCTCCTGCGGCTGCTGGAGGCGCGCGCTGCCGCGCCGCAGCGGGCAGAGGTGGATGCACTGCGCTGCGAGGAGCTGCTCGTGCAGACCTGCACCGTGCTCGCTTCGCACCACGGTGCGCAAAGGCTGCCCACGCGCGCCACATCGGCCGACGTCTCGCAAGCGCGCGACATGCTCGCGGATTGCCTTGCGCAGCCGCCCAGCCTGGCGCAGCTTGCGGCGTCTTCGGGGCTGAGCAAATACCAGCTGCTGCGGCGCTTCAAGGCGGTCCATGGCGTTACGCCGTTCGCGTGGCTGCTGCAGCAGCGCGCGGAAGTGGCGCGCGGCCTCATCCGGCGCGGCGCCGCACTGGCGGATGCGGCCATGGCGACGGGCTTTGCCGACCAGAGCCACATGACGCGCGCGTTCGCACTGCACTTCGGCTTCACGCCCGGCGCATGGCAGCGCGCCTGGGTGGCGCCCGCACGGCTGCAATAGCGTTCAAGACACGCCGCGGCGCCCGCGACACACTGGGCCATGCACTCTTTCTTCTTCTCTCATTCGCCGGAAATCTGGGAGCGCCATCCCGAACTGGTGCCCGGCGTCCTGCTGGCCCAGGGCATCGACCGGAACGCCTCCGTGCAGGCGCAGGTGGCGCACTACCACGGCGTGGCGCGCGCACGGCTCGAAGCCGTCGGCTCGGAAGCCGATCTTCCGGAGATCCAGGCCTGGCGCAGCAGCTTCGCGCGCATGGGCCTCAAGCCCACGCAGTACCGGTGCGCCTCCGAGTCGCTGCTGCGCCGGTTCAGGAAGGAAGGCGCGCTGCCGCCGATCCATCCGCTGGTCGATTTGTGCAACGCGCTGTCGCTGGCCTTCGCGATTCCGATCGCGGTGTTCGACCTGTCGAAGGTGGCCGAGGGGCTGCAAGTGCGGTGCGCCGACGGCAGCGAAAGCTACCTCGCGTTCTCGGGCGAAACGGAAACGCCCGAACGCGGCGAAGTCGTCTTTGCGGATGCCGCAGGCTGCGCGCATGCGCGGCGCTGGACCCATCGCCAGAGCGCGCTTTCGGCCGTGCGCGATGAAACCTCCCGCGTCCTCATCGTGGCCGAGGCCCTGCATGCGGATGCCGCCAACGATGTCCGGCAGCTGCTGGATGCACTGTCCCGGGCATTGGCCGAGACCTGGGCGCCGCCGGCCGCGAGCGCGCTGTTGCGGCAAGACGCGCCCCGCCTGGTGTTCTGAAAAGCGGCCGTCCCCCGAGGCGCCCGGTCAGGCGCGCCGCTTGAAGAGCGCGGACGCGCCGCTCGCGTGCGCCACATCCTCGGCCGTGGCCAGCAGGGCCGGGCCCAGCGCGAGCATGCGTTCTTCCGTCAGCCGCACCAGCGGACCGGCGATGGTGATGACGCCGATCACCGCGCCGTTGCCGCTGCGCACCGGGGCGGCCATGGCCGTCATGGCGGGCGCGAACACCTCGTTGATCATCGCGAAGCCGCGCTTGCGGGCCGCGCGCAGGTACACCAGCAGTGCCTTGACGGTGGTCGGCGCCTTCGGGCCGTAGTCCTCGGGCTTGCCGAAGCCTTGCCTGGCGACCAGCTGGAGCGCCTGTTCGTCCGTCATGGTCGACAGCCACGCGTGGCCCGCGGAACTGCACGAGAGGTTGACCGAGAGGCCCATGTCGGGGTCGTAGCGCAGGCCGCGCACGGCGCCTTGCGCCTTGGCGACGAAGGTCAGCTCGTCGCCGTCGACCACCGCCAGCCGCACCAGCTCGCCCGATTCGGCCGCGAGCCGGTCGAGCAGCGGCTGTGCCACGTCGACGATGCCGCTGTTGCTCAGGAAGCTCAGGCCGAGCGACACCAGCTTGATCGTGAGCATGTAGTCGCCATGGCTCTGGTCCTGCCGCACATAGCCGCAGCGGATCAGCTCGCCCAGCAGGCGGTGGGTGGCGCTCAGCGGCATCTCCAGCTCGGCGGAGAGCGCGGAAAGCGCGCGGCCTTCGGGGTGGCCGGCCAGGTGTTCAAGGACCTTGAAGCTGCGTTCGAGGATGGCGCTCATGTCGTTGGAAAGAAGGGGAAGCAGGCGCCACTCTAGCTCTTTTGCCAAGTGTTTTCACTAGTGGAAAAGATTTCCACTTCAGTCCTAAGATCGCGCCGCATCACCTTGCTGGAGAACCATCTTGAGAAAGCTTCATCGCTCGCTGGCAGCCGCCGGCCTGGCCCTCGCATTGGCCGTTCCGGCGCTTGCGCAGGAGGCGCAGGAACGCGTCATCCGCTTCGGCCACCTCAACAACGCCGACCACCCGGTGAGCTTTGGCGTGAAGCGTTTTGCCGAGCTGCTGGCGGCCAAGAGCGGCGGCAAGATGAAGGTGCAGGAATACCCGGCCTCGCAGCTGGGCAACGAGATGCAGCAGCAGTCGGCGCTGCAGGGCGGCGTGCAGCAGATGTCGGCGCCGGCCACCACTTCGCTCGCGGGCATCGTGAAGGAGTTCGGCCTCGTCGACTTTCCGTTCGCGGTCGGCAACTTCGCGCAGGCCGATGCGCTGCTCGACGGCCCGCTCGGGCAGGCGCTGGTTGCGAAGCTGCCGGAGAAGGGGCTGGTCGCGCTGGGCTATTGGGACCTGGGCTTTCGCAACGTCACCAACAGCAAGCGCCCGATCACCCGGCCCGAAGACCTGGAGGGCCTGAAGATCCGCGTGATTCCCAACCCGGTGTTCCTGGAGACCTTCAAGTCCTTCAAGGCCAACCCGGTGCCGATGCCCTTCGCGGAGCTCTACGGCGCGCTCGAGTCGAAGGCGGTCGACGGCCAGGAGAACCCGTACTCGGTGATTCTTTCGAACAAGTTCTTCGAGGTGCAGAAGTTCGTGAGCGCCACCAACCACGTGTACGCGGCCAACATCGTCCTGGTCAGCAAGAAGTTCTGGGACACGCTCAATCCCGCGGAGCAGAACATGATGCGCGAGGCTGCCGACGAGGCCCGGGGCTACCAGCGCCAGGTGAGCCGCGCCGCCGCGCAGCGCGCCGTGGGCGAGCTCCAGGCCAAGGGCGCGAAGTTCAACGAGGTGGCGCCGGCCGAGCAGGCCCGCATGCGGCAGATTGCGAGGCCCGTCATCGAGCGCTTCGCCGCGAGCTACGACCCCGCCGTCGTCAAGCTCTACAACGACGAACTTGCGCGCATCCGCAAATAGGAAAGAAGCCACGGAATGAAGATCCTCGTCCTGCACGGCCCCAACCTCAACCTGTTCGGCCGCCGCGAACCCCACATCTACGGCACCACCACGCTGGCCGAGATCGACGCCATGCTGCACAAGCTCGCGGGCGAACTCGGCGCCACGCTGGAGACGATCCAGTCGAACCACGAAGGCGTGCTGGTGGACTTCCTGCACGCGCACATCGATGATGCGCAGGGTGCGCTGGTCAATCCGGCAGGCCTCACGCAGCACGGCGTTCCGCTGCACGACGCGATCAAGGCCATGCCGTTTCCGACCATCGAGGTGCACATGTCGAACATTGCGGCGCGCGAGGCATGGCGCGCGCACTCGATCATCTCGCCGGCCGTCAAGGGCACGGTCCAGGGCCTGGGGCCGCAGTCGTACCTGGCCGCGCTGCGCGCGCTGGTCGAGATGCAGCAAAGGCAACCGGCCGGCGCTTGAAGGGAGCCCCGGCGGAACACACGAAGGAGACTCCCATGAAAGGCTCGAAGCAGAAATGGCTGGCGCTGGCCGTCGCGGCTTTCGCCGCATTGGCGGCGGCCGGTGCCGGCGCGCAGGTCAAGGAACGCACGCTCAAGTTCGCGTTCCAGAACCAGACCGGCCATCCGCAGGCGCAGGGCGCGCAGAAATTCGCCGACATCGTCGCGGCCAAGTCCGGCGGCAAGATCACGGTGAAGCTGTTCCCGGGCGGCACGCTCGGCGGCGACCTGCAGACCGTGTCCGCGCTGCAGGGCGGAACGGTCGAGCTCACGGTGCTCAACGCCGGCATCCTCTCGGCGCAGGTCAAGGAGTTCGCGGTCTTCGACTTTCCGTTCCTCTTCAACAGCGGCAAGGAGGCCGATGCGGTCACCGACGGGCCCTTCGGCCAGAAGCTGATGGCCAGGCTCGACGACAAGGGCCTGCACGGGCTTGGCTACTGGGACCTGGGCTTTCGCAATCTCACCAACAGCAAGCGGCCGATCGCGGCGGCGGACGACATCGCGGGGCTCAAGATCCGCGTCATTCAATCGCCGATCTACATCGACCTGTTCAGCGCGCTGGGCGCCAACCCCGCGCCGCTGCCGTTCCCCGAGCTCTATCCGGCGCTCGACCAGAAGGCGGTCGACGGGCAGGAGAACCCGAACACCACCATCCTTGCCTCCAAGTTTGCCGAGGTGCAGAAGTACATCACCCAGACGCGGCACGTCTACAACCCGCAGGCGCTCCTGGTGAGCAAGAAGACCTGGGACGGCATGAGCGCCGACGAGCGGCAGATCCTCACCAAGGCTGCCAAGGACTCGACCGTGTTCCAGCGTGCGGCCTCGCGCAGCGCCGCCGACAGCGCGCTCGAGGCGCTCAGGAGAGCCGGCATGACCGTCTCGGAACTGCCGCCGGAAGAAATGGAGAAGCTGCGCGCCAAGGTGAAGCCGGTGATCGACAAGTATTCCGCATCGGTGGGCGAGGCCACGGTCAAGGAACTGATGTCGGAGATCGCCAAGGTACGCAAGTAGCTCCGAGGCAGTCCGTCTAGAGGGACTGGAGGGACGCGGCGCCGTCCAGCAATTCGATCTCCCGGAGCAGATCGGCGAGCGCCGCCCGCAGGAAGTCGAGCGTCGGTTCGTCATGGAGCCGGCCGTCGCGGATGCGCGTGGCAACGTTCGCAATGGCGACGTGCTGCCGCACCACGGGCCGCGCGAGCGTGGCCGCCAGGGCATCGCGGATCTGCGCCTGCGCGCGCACGCCGCCCGCGGTGCCGGGCGAGGCGGTCGCGATCAGGACCGGCTTGCCCTTGAGCGGCGAGGCGAAGCTGGGCCGCGATGCCCAATCGATCGCATTCTTCAGCACGCCGGGCATGCCGTAGTTGTATTCGGGCGAGCACAGGACCAAGCCATCGGCCTCTGCAATCGCTGCCTTGAGCCGGGCCACGGCTGCGGGCTGCGCATCGCCGTCCAGGTCGGCGTTGTAGAGCGGAACATCGTTCAGCGCAAAGAGCTCGATGGTTGCCAGCGCAGGCAGCAACGGCTGCAGGCTGCGCAGCACCGCGGTGCAATGAGAGTCGCGCCGGATGCTCCCGGAAATGCCAAGCAGGCGGATGCCGGCGATCGATGTGCTGCGTGTCATGGTGATCCCTTATTTCCAAGATCCAGAGTTTATGCATAAAATTAACTCCATGCACAAACCAGAAATTACCGCCAACGAGCCGCCACTGGCCGAGCAGGCATTCAACCGTTTGCGGCAGGACGTCCTGGCCGGCACCTTCGAAGCCGGCGCCAAGCTCAAGCTCGACGAGCTCCAGTCGGCCTACGGCTACTCGAGCAGCCCGCTGCGCGAGGCGCTCAGCCGCCTGGCGCAGGAAGGGCTCGTTCGCGCCGACGAGCGCCGCGGCTTCCGCGTGGCGCCGATCTCCGAAGAGGACCTGGCCGACATCACGCGCATGCGCATCATGCTGGACGTGCCCGCGCTGCGCGAATCCATCGCGCACGGCGACGACGCCTGGGAGGCCACGGTACTCGCCGCCTTCCATCGGCTGGAGAAAGTCGAGTCGCGCCTGAGCGACGGGCCGGTCATTCTCGATGGCGAGTGGTCGCAGCTGCACCGCAGCTTCCACCTCTCGTTGCTGGCCGCCTGCCCGTCGCTGCGCCAACGTGCCTGGGGCGCGAGCCTGTTCGACCAGGCCGAGCGCTACCGGCGGTTTTCTGCGCGCCACCGGAAGACCGCGCGCCGCAAGTCGAGCGAGCACAAGAAGATCATGGACGCCGCCTTGCGCCGCGATGCGGACACGGCCTGCGCGCTGCTGGAGGAGCACATCCTGAGCACGCAGCGCAACGTGATTGCCGCACTCAAGGCGGCCCAGGCCACGCAATCCTAGGGACGCCAGAGCCCGCCACCGGAGACAGACAGCATGCTCAAGGTCGCACGACCCACGCCTTCGCATTTCGGCATCTTCGTCACCGACCTGGAGCGGATGGTGGCCTTCTATACCGAGACCTTCGACCTCACGGTCACCGACCGCGGCGAGGGCCGCACCTTCAGGAACCAGCTGGTGTTCACGAGCGCGAGCCCCGACCAGCACCACCAGCTGGTGCTCGCCTCGGGCCGGCCGGCGGAGGCGACGTTCAGCACCGTGATGCAGATCTCGTTCTTGGTGCCGAGCATCCAGCACCTGCGCGACATCTCCGCGCGCGCCGAGGCCCGGGGCGCCACCAACATCCGCGGCCTGAACCACGGCAACGCGCTCTCGGTCTACATGCTCGATCCGGAAGGCAACACGGTGGAGATCTACGTCGACACACCGTTCTACATCGCGCAGCCGCATGGCGATCCGCTCGACCTCACCAAGGACGACGAAACGCTCATGCGCGAGACCGAGGAGGCCTGCCGCAGGGACCCGAGCTTCATGCCGCTCGCGCAGTGGCAGGCGCAGTTCGAGTCGCGTTCGCCGGCCGCGCCCTGACTCTTCATCCAACCGCACATTTCAACCGGAGTTCCCATGAAGCTTTTGTCATTTGTCCATCAAGGCCGCGAAACCTGGGGCGCCGTCGTCGGCGACGGCGTGGTCGATCTCGGCAAGGCGCGTCCGCAGCACGCGGGCCTTGTCGACTACATCGCCTCGGGCGAGTACCTGCAGGCGGCCCAGCACGTCGAAGGGCTGCCTGTGGCGGCCAAGCTCGCGGACATCACCTTTCTTCCGCCGATCCCCAGGTCCGAGAAGATCGTGTGCGCGGTGCGCAACTACATGGACCACCACCAGGAGGTGCTGGCCGCCGGCATGCATCGCGAGCTCTCCGAGCAGCCGCCGATCTTCCTGCGCGTGTGGCGTTCGCAATGCGCGCACAACCAGCCGATCGTGCGGCCGCACGTGTCGGAATCGCTCGACTGGGAAGGCGAGCTCGCCGTCATCATCGGCAAGGGCGGGCGCAACATCGCCGAGGCCGACGCCTTCGATCATGTGGCAGGCTATTCCTGCTACAACGACGGCAGCGTGCGCGAGTGGCAGTTCCATGCCAAGCAGATCGCCTCGGGCAAGAACTTCGAGTCGACCGGCGGCTTCGGCCCCTGGATGGTGACGGCCGACGAGATCGCGCCCGGCCGCGAACTCAAGCTCGAGACCCGGCTCAACGGCGAAGTGGTGCAGAGCAGCCACACGGGCCACATGATCTTCAGCATTCCGAAGCTCATCAGCTACTCGTCGACCATCTTCACGCTCGCGCCCGGCGACGTCATTGCCACCGGCACGCCGGCCGGCGTGGGCTGGAGCAAGAAGCCGCCGCGCTTCATGAAGCCGGGCGACGTGTGCGAGGTCGAGATCGAAGGCATCGGCGTGCTGCGCAATCCCATCGTCCAGCAGGACTGAGGCCCCCGGACCCGGACCGCGGCGGCACAAGCCGCGGCCTTCCTTCCACAACATCGGAGACAAAACCATGTGGCACAGACGATCGCTCGTCGCCGCAGGCCTGGCCCTGGCCTGCGCGGCACCCCTACACAGCCTGGCCCAGGGCTTTCCGGACAAGCCGATCAAGATCTATCAGGGCTTTGCGGCCGGCGGCAACGCCGACACCATCGCGCGCGTGGTCAGCACCGAGATGGCCAAGGGGCTCGGCCAGCCCTTCGTGGTCGAGGCCCAGACCGGCGCGGGCGGCACCATTGCCTCGGGCACGGTGGCGCGCGCCAAGCCCGACGGCTACACGCTGCTGCTGGCCACGGGCGGCCACGCGGTGGCCGGCGCGCTCTACAACAAGCTCAGCTACCAGACAGTGACGGACTTCCAGATGGTCTCGACGATCACCTACTTTCCGTTCCTGCTGGTGGTGCGGGCCGACTCGCCCTACCGCGGGCTGGCCGAGATGCTCGCCGCGGCGCGTGCCGATGCGCGGGGCGTGTCGTACGGCTCGGCCGGTATCGGCTCCACGCATCATCTTGCGGGCGAGCTGCTGGTGAAGAGCGCCAATGTCGAGATGCTGCACATTCCCTACCGCGGCGATGCGGCCTCGGTGGCGGCGCTGCTCGGCGGCGAGGTGCCGATGATCATCGCGCCGCCCACGGCCGTGCTGGCCAATATCAAGGCCGGCAAGCTCCGCGCGCTGGCCACCACCGGCGCACAGCGCTGGAGCCAGATGCCCGAGCTGCCGACCGTGGCCGAGCAGGGCGTGCCCGGCTACGACGTGCGCTCCTGGGCCGGCTTCATGGCGCCCGCGGGCACGCCGCGCCCGGTCGTCGACCGCCTGCGCGCCGAAGCGCTCAAGGCCCTGCAGGCGCCGGCCGTGCGTGCGCGGCTCGAAGAAATGGGCGGCGAAGCGCGCGGCAGCACGCCCGAAGAAATGACCACCATGGTGGCCGCCGAGCTCAAGCGGTGGACCGCCGTGGTGAACGATGCTCACATACCCAGGCAATAAGGACCCCTCCATGTCCCTGATCGACATCCGCAAGCGCAGTCTTTGCATCGAGACCATCTACCACGAGGGCGGTCCACCGGCCGCCACGCCGCTCAGGCTGGCGGCCGCCTGCGCGGTCATCCACAACCCCTACGCAGGCCGCTACGAGCCGGACCTGCTGCCCTTCATGGCCGAGCTGCGCGCGCTCGGCACGCTGCTGGCCACCGAACTGGTCGAGACGCTCGGGCGCGACAAGGTCGAGGTCTACAGCAAGGCCGCGATCGTTGGCGTGAACGGCGAGATGGAGCACGGCGCCGTCTGGCACGAAGCCGGC
The DNA here is from genome assembly GCF_001591365.1 of Variovorax paradoxus NBRC 15149. Taxonomy (GTDB): domain Bacteria; phylum Pseudomonadota; class Gammaproteobacteria; order Burkholderiales; family Burkholderiaceae_C; genus Variovorax; species Variovorax paradoxus. Next base: position 653,701 of record NZ_BCUT01000002.1, on the reverse strand, counting down.
GGCTGGGCCATGCGCGAGGTGCTCGGCGAGCCGAAGGCGATCGTGCCGTCGGCCAAGGCGGTGGCCGCCACCGGCTACCGGCTGATGGTGCCGCTGCACTACATCCACGCCGCGTACGTGCGCAGCCACTACAACTCGATGGAGATCGGCATCCAGGATGGGCCGCGGCCGAACGAGATCCTGTTCGCGCTGGTGATGGGCACGGGAGGCCGCGTGCATGCGCGCCTGGGCGGGCTCACCAAGGACAAGGTGTCCGTGCACGACGGGCAGCGTTGATGTCGCGCCCCACGATGAAGGCGATCCAGCTGCAGGCACCGGGCGGCCCCGAGGTGCTGCAGCTGGTGGAGCTGCCGCAGCCGCAGCCGCAGGCCGGCGAAGTTCGGGTCAAGGCCATGGCCATCGGCGCCGGCGGCCCCGACGTGCTGATCCGCAACGGCACCTACAAATGGATGCCGCCGATGCCGGCGATTCCCGGCAACGAGATGGCCGGCATCGTCGATGCCGTCGGCCCCGGTGTCACTGCGCTGCAGGTCGGCCAGCGCGTGTTCGTGAGCGCGCGCGAGCTTGCGCAGCGCGGCGGCTGCTATGCCGAAGCCATCTGCGTGCCCGAGGCCGCGCCCTTCGTGCTGCCCGATGCGATCCGCTTCGAGGATGCCGTGAGCCTCGGCAACTTCCAGCTCGCGCTGGCCATGCTGTCGAGCAACGGCAACCTGCCGGCGCAATCCGTGCTGATTCCTGGCGCGGCCGGCGGCGTGGCCACGGCGCTGGTGCAGGTGGCACGCGACCGCGGCTTGCGCGTGATCGGCACCGCGTCTACGCCGCAGAAGCGGGATTTCGCGCGGGCCAACGGCGCGCACGAGGTGATCGAGAGCGACCCGCAGGGCCTGACAGAAAAGGTCATGCAACTCACCGGCGGGCGCGGTGTGGACCTGGCCTTCGACCACCTGGGCGGCGATCTCTTCATCGCCTGCCTGCGCGCCCTTGCGCCGTTCGGCATGGCAGTCTCCTACAACATCGTCAACGGCCCACCGACCGGTGACGTGTTCGAGGAGCTTCGGCGGCTGCTGGGCAGGAGCCTGGCCGTGCGCACGTTCTCGATCCATGCCATCGACGCCGACGCGGCGCAGCGGCGCGGCTTCATGGAGGCCGCGATCGCGCTCATGGCCGAGGGACGCGTGCATGCGCCCCCGGCCACCTGCTTCGCGCTCGCGGATTCGCGCCGCGCGCACGAGGTGCTCGACAGCGGAAGCGCGGTCGGCAAGATCGTGCTGCTGCCTGGCGGCTCGCCTCGTGGCTAGGCAACGCGAGAACCGGCGCGGGCGTCGGGCGCAGCGATTCAAAGCAGCGCGCTCCGGAACAAGGATCGCCGGCTGAACGCCTTTCCCGATTCGAGAAAAACGCCGTCGCCGGTGTAGTGGATCGTCTTCGGATGCCGGGGCGACTCGGCGGCGTGGGCCTTCACCACCTCGAGGATGAAGAAGTCGTACTTGCCGACCAGGCTGCGGTCGTGGACGCGGCATTCGAAGCTCGCGTGGCATTCGCCGATGAGCGGCGCCTCCACGCGCTCGGCATCGACTGCCGTGAAGCCGAAGGCCGCGAACTTGTCGATCTCGGCGCCCGAGCTGTTGCCGATGCGCACGACCTCGTCGGTGAGCGGCCGCGTGGGGAGGTTGATGACGCACTCGCCGCTGCGGCGGATCATTTCGAAGCTGTGGTTCGTGCGCGCGATCACGCAGCCGACCAGCGAGGGCGTGAACTCGATCACCGTGTGCCAGCCCAGCGTCATGATGTTGTTCTTCCCCCGCCAGCGGGAAGACAGGAGCACGACCGGGCCCGGCTCCAGGAACCTGCGCACCTGCGAGACAGGGAAATCCGCCTTGGTGAGGAGCTTCTTCTTCGTCATCGCGATACCTTTTCGCATTCGGAAATGCGTACGGTACCGCGAAGCACGTCTCAGCTCCTCCCCGCAATGAAATCCGGATGCCGCGCGCAGATCTCCGGCAGCGAGCTCAGCGTGCCGGAGAGGTGCTCGCGCAGCGCCTTCTGCGCCGCCGCGCCGTCGTGCTTTGCAATGGCGCGCACGATGGCGCGGTGGTCGCGCAGGATCGCCTCGGTCTTGCCGGCGGTGGGCAGGTGCAGGCGGCGCAGGCGGTCCACGTGGCCCGAGACGCGGGACACCATGTCCCACAGGCTCGGCACGCCCGCAGCTTCATACATCAGGTGGTGGAACTTGCGGTCGGCGCCGACGAAGTCGCCGTACTGCCGCGCCGCTGCCAGCGTGGCCTGCAGCGCGACCTGGGCCTGCAGCTGGGCCACCAGCTCGGGCGGCGCCTCTTCGGCCAGCTGGTGCACGATCTCGAGCTCGATCGAGCGGCGCAAAAAGTGCGCCTGCTTCGCGGCGTCGACGTCGATGCGGCTCACCAGCGTGGCGTGCTGTGGGAACACATCCACCAGGCCTTCCTCGGCAAGGCGCAGCAGGGCCTCGCGCACCGGCGTCTGGCTCACGCCGAAGCGGTCGGCCAGCTCCTGGCGGACCAGCACGGCGCCGGGCACGAGTTCGAGGGAGAGGATGGCACCGCGCAGCTTTTCGAGCACCTGGGGCGCTGCAAGGCGTGTGCGGTCGAGTCGGATCCGGGGGAGGGCTGTCATTCGCTTGAATTTTCGCTTTGACCGAGTGATATATTAGTGTTTTAATGTAGTGGATCCCACAAAGAATGCCGGTTCCGCCCCGATGCCACGTTCCTACGACACCCTGCGCAGCGCCCGCTGGTTCGCGCCCGACGACTTCCGCTCCTTCGGCCACCGCTCGCGCGTGATGCAGATGGGCTATGCGCCCGCCGACTGGGTCGGCAAGCCGATCATCGCCATCGTCAACACCTGGAGCGACGCCAACCAGTGCCACTCGCACTTCAAGCAGCGCGTGGACGACGTCAAGCGCGGCATCTTCCAGGCGGGCGGCTTTCCGCTCGAGCTGCCGGCCATTTCGCTGTCCGAGAGCATGGTCAAGCCCACCACCATGCTCTACCGCAACTTCCTCGCGATGGAGACGGAAGAGCTGCTGCGCAGCCATCCGGTGGACGGCGCGGTGCTGATGGGCGGCTGCGACAAGACCACGCCGGGCCTCACGATGGGCGCGCTCTCCATGGGGCTGCCGTTCATCTACCTGCCGGCCGGCCCGATGCTGCGCGGCAACTGGCGCGGACAGGTGCTGGGCTCGGGCTCGGACGCCTTCAAGTACTGGGACCAGCGCCGCGCCGGCCAGCTGAGCGACCAGGCCTGGCAGGAGATGGAAGCGGGCATCGCGCGCAGCCACGGCACCTGCATGACCATGGGCACTGCCGCCACCATGATGGGCATCGCCGAGGCCGTGGGCTTCACGCTGCCGGGCGCCTCGAGCATTCCGGCGGCCGATGCCAACCACGTGCGCATGAGCGCCGAGTGCGGCCGCCGCATCGTCGAGATGGTGTGGGACGACCTCACGCCCGCCCGCATGCTCACGCGCGCCAGCTTCGAGAACGGCATCGCCTGCGCGATGGCCATGGGCTGCAGCACCAACGCCATCGTCCACCTGATCGCCATGTCGCGCCGCGCCGGCCATCCGGTCACGCTGGACGACTTCGATGCGGCGAGCCGCCTTGTGCCGGTGGTGGCCAACATCCGCCCGAGCGGCGACACCTACCTGATGGAAGACTTCTTCTATGCGGGCGGCCTGCCCGCGATGCTCGAGCGCATCCGCGGCCACCTGAAGACCGGGGCGCGCACGGTCAACGGCCGCACCCTCGGTGAGAACATCGCGGGCGCCGAGGTATTCAACGACGACGTCATCCGCCCGCTCGCCAACCCCATCTATGCCGAAGGCGCGCTGGCCGTGCTGCGCGGCAACCTCGCGCCCGACGGCGTGGTGATCAAGCCCAGCGCCTGCGCGCCGCACCTGCTGCAGCACACCGGGCGCGCGCTGGTATTCGACGACTATCCGGCGCTCAAGCAGGCGGTTGACGATCCCGCGCTCGACGTGACCGGCGACGACATCCTGGTGCTGCGCAACGCCGGCCCCAAGGGCGCGGGCATGCCCGAGTGGGGCATGCTGCCGATCCCGACCAAGCTGCTCAAGCAGGGCGTGAAGGACATGCTGCGCCTGTCGGATGCGCGCATGAGCGGCACCAGCTACGGCGGCTGCCTGCTGCACTGCTCGCCCGAGGCGGCCGTGGGCGGGCCGCTGGCATTGGTGCGCACGGGCGACCGCATCACGGTGGACGTGCCCGCACGCACCATCCATCTCGAAGTGAGCGACGAGGAACTGGCCCGCCGCAAGGCCGCCTGGACACCGCCGCCTGCGCGCTACGAACGCGGCTACGGCTGGATGTTCGGCCGCCACATCCTGCAGGCCAACGAGGGCTGCGACTTCGACTTTCTCGAAACCACCTTCGGCCGGCCGGTGCCCGAGCCGGACATCTTTTGAAGACCTGAACGGAGACCCACGTGAATCCCCAAACCCGCGAGAAGCTGATGAAGGTCAGCACCGCCACCCTGTGCACGGCGCTGTTCAAGCGCGGACTGCGCAACCAGTTCATCCAGGACGTGCATCCGCTCGACCCGACGCTTCCCAACATGGTCGGCGAGGCCTTCACGCTGCGCTACATGCCGGCGCGCGAGGACCTGAACCCGATCACCGTGTTCAACGACCGCAACCATCCGCAGCGCCAGGCCGTGGAGCAGTGCCCGGTGGGCGCGGTGCTGCTGATGGACAGCCGCAAGGACGCGCGCGCCGCCTCGGCCGGCGGCATCCTGGTGAGCCGGCTCATGAAGCGCGGCGTGGCCGGCGTGGTCACCGACGGGGGCTTTCGCGACAGCCCCGACATCGCGAAGCTCGGCTTTCCGGCCTACCACCAGCGCCCGAGCGCGCCCACCAACCTGACCTTGCACCAGGCGATCGACATCAACGTGCCGATCGGCTGCGGCGACGTGGCCGTGTGGCCCGGCGACGTGGTGGTGGGCGATGCCGAAGGCGTCATCGTGATTCCGGCGGCCATGCCCGACGAGGTCGCGGCCGAGGCCACCGAGATGACCGTCTTCGAGGACTTCGTGCAGGAGAAGGTGCTCGAGGGCCGCTCCATCCTCGGCCTCTATCCGCCGACCGACGAGCAAAGCCGCACCGAGTTCGCCGCCTGGCGCGAGGCCCGCGGGCGCTGACGCCGGCTTTTCCGACGACGACCAACGACAACAGAGACAACACCATGCCCTTCATCCAACGTGCCGCGGGCCTTTTGCTCGCCGCACTCGCATTGGCCCCGGTCGCAGCGCTCGCGCAGACCGAATGGCCCGCCGCCAAGACCATCACCTACGTCGTGCCCTTCACGGCCGGCGGCTCCACCGACATCGTGGGCCGCATCCTGTCGAACAAGCTGCAGGAGAGCCTTCACCAGTCGGTGGTGGTGGACAACAAGCCGGGCCAGGCCGGCGGCATCGGCGCGGCCTACGTGGCCAAGGCGGCGCCCGACGGCTACACGCTGTTCGGCGGCACCATCAGCACGCACGCCATCAACGCCAGCCTCTACAAGAAGCTGCCCTACGACCCGATGAAGGACTTCGAGCCCGTGTCGCTGGTCGGGCGGCTGCCCAACGTGCTGATCGTCAACAGCCAGCTCGGCGTGAACTCGGTGGCCGAACTCATCGCGCTGCTCAAGAAGGACGAGTCCAAGCGCACCTTCGCATCGTCCGGCGCCGGCACCTCGACGCACCTGGCGGGCGAGATGTTCGCCGACATGATCGGCGTGAAGCTCACGCACGTGCCGTACAAGGGCACGCCGCCGGCCATGACCGATGTCGCGTCGGGCCTGGTGCCCTTCATGTTCGACCAGGTGACGGCCGCGCTGCCGCTCGTCAAGAGCGGCCGGCTCAAGCTGCTGGCCGTGACCACCGGCAAGCGCATCGCGCTGGTGCCCGAGCTGCCGACCATGATCGAGTCGGGCGTGCCGGGCTTCGAGATGTCGTCGTGGCAGGCCGTGTATGCGCCCAAGGGCACGCCCAAGCCGATCGTGCAGCGCCTGAACGCCGAGATCGTCAAGGCGCTGAAGCAGCCCGACGTGCAGGCCAAGCTCTCGGGCCAGCTGGCGATGGAGATCGTCGGCAGCACGCCCGAGGAACTGCGCGACCACATGGCGCGCGAGATCCCGCGCTGGGCCGAGCTCGTGAAGAAGTCGGGCGCGACCGCGGACTGAGAATCTGCCTGGAGTTCCCACCCCTCTCGCGGCGCATCAGGCCGAAGCTTTCGCCGCCGACGCCGAGCCGGGTGCACGGCGAAAGCTCTTCAGGAGGCGGGCCTCAGTCGTAGCTGGCGGTCAGGCCGACCGACGAGTACGCGCTGCGTCCGTGGATCGCGATGTAGAAGTCGCCAGGCAGGGGATTGCTGATCGCGATGGCTTCGTTGCTGCCGTTGACGTAGGGGCGATAGTCCCAGGCCGTCAACGACGGAAGTGCGCCGAGGCGAACGTACATGTCGCCATCACCACCGCCGACGGGGCCGGTCATGTTGACGTTGAGTTGCGCGACGCCGGGTGGGACGGTGATCCTGTAATAGCTCCAGCTGTCGGTGCCGCCGGCCAGGCCTTGGACGGCCTGGTTGTCCAGGAGCTGCACAAGGGGCGGGCGGGTGTCCATCTTGAAGGAGCGCACCATGACGTCCCACCCGGTCCCGGCAGAGGTGCTGACCCATGCCACTGCAAAATTTCCCACCGGGTCCATGGCCAGCAGCGGGTTGGCTCCAAATTGCGGTTGTGGCGGGTCGACCCGGAATTCATCGGCAATCGGCGTTCCGTCGCTGCGAAATTGTCTGGCCGCCAACGTGGAGCTTTGGGGGCCGCCGACCACGCCGCTCGATGCAATCCATGAAACGACAAAATCGCCGTTCTCTGCAACTCCCGGGTTCGGCCCGGGTTGGCCTTCGTGGATGCGCTGGTTGACCCGCACCACTCCGCTGCCGGGGTTGCCATTCGCGTCATAGGGGCGGGCGTAGATGTTCCAGGTGTAGTTGTCATCCTGGGAAGCACTCCAGCTGATGACGGATCTTCCGCCGGGGTCCATGGCGATGCGGCCGCCTGAACTGTAGATCGACCGGATGGCGCCGACGACAAGCGCCGGAGTCAGCGCAACACCTGCGCGGCTGAAGCGCTGGATCATGATGTTGGATTGGTTTGCCGTGGGACCGGGCCTGGTCGCAAATGACAAAGCGATGTTGCCTGCATCGTCGGTGGCAATCGAACTGGGGCCGGAGAGCTTGTCCGGGGCATCCGATGCAACGATGACTTCGGGACCGAGGGCAACTCCGCGGGTATTGAATCGCCTGATCGCAATCGTCCGAGGCGCCCCTTGCGAGGCGGAGCGCGAGTAGGCAGCAGTGATATTGCCATCCGTGTCCATGCTGGCGACCGTGCTCGATGAATCCGGAGTGGTTTGGAAACTGGAGAGCAGAGTGCCGCTTCTGTCATAGGCCGTGACTCTTCCCGGGTCGCTTCCGAAGACGAAGTTGCCGATGCGGTCGACCGAGAAATTCGCATACGCCGGAGGCGCCTGGATCAGGTGTTTGGTCAGATAAGGCGTTCCTGACGACCTGATTCTTTGAGCGTATGTGGCATTTGCCGCGGCGTCGGACCAGATCAGAAGTTTCTCGCCGTTCGATCCTGCGGAGAAGTAGACCGGACGCTGGTTGCCCGCGGTGGCGGTATTCACCATGACGGGATCGCCGAGCGGCGCGGCCTGCGCCAGAGAAGCAGCGGCAAATCCCGACAGGCAGCCCAGTGACATCACAAGTCGTCGCAGCAAGGTGTGGGGCATGGATTCCTTCTTTCGCGATGGGCATCCGAGGGCGTCCCTCGATCCGCGGGAATCATGATGTCGGGGTCGATGAAGTTGTCAACGTAGAGTTAAGTTGCCATCGGTGCTCCGCGTGAGTCCTTTTGGCAGCGGTAATGCTCAAGCCGCCAGCCGCCGCTCCTCGCTGCCCAAGGCCATCCCCTCGGCATCGAAGAAATGAAGCGAGGCCGGCGCGATCGCCAGGCGCAGGGTGCCCGAGAGATCCGCTGCGGCATCGGGCGCCATGAGCACCAGCTCGCCCAGCGACGAGCGCAGGTAGCAGTACGCGCGGTCGCCCAGCTGCTCGACCGCCAGCGTTTCGCAGCCCTGCAGTTCGAGCAGCACTTCGCCGGGCGCAGGTTCGCCGATGCGTGCCTGCTCGGCGCGAAAGCCCAGCGTGACGGGCTGGCCCGGCATGCGGCGCGGTATCTGCACGCGGGCATCGCCTAGCCGCAGCAGCGTGCCGTTCGCGTCGCCCTGCGCGGCATCGATCTTGAAGAAGTTCATGCGCGGCGTGCCGATGAAGCCCGCCACGAACAGGTTGGCGGGCGAGCGGTACAGCGCGAGCGGCGAGCCCACCTGCTCGATGCGGCCCTTGCGCAGCACCACGATCTGGTCGGCCAGCGTCATGGCCTCGGTCTGGTCGTGCGTCACGTAGACGGCAGTGGCCTTCAGCGTGCGCTGCATGCGCGCGATCTCCAGGCGCAGCTTCACGCGCAGCTCGAGGTCGAGGTTCGACAGCGGCTCGTCATAGAGGAACACCTCGGGCTTGCGGATCATCGCGCGGCCCATCGCCACGCGCTGGCGCTGGCCGCCCGAGAGCTGGCGCGGATAGCGCTCCAGGAGCGGCGTGAGCTCGAGCTTGTGCGCGATCTCGTCCACGCTGCGCTCCTGCTCGGCGGCCGTGGCCTTGGCCATGCGCAACGGAAAGGCGAGGTTCTGCCGCACCGTCTTGTGCGGATAGAGCGCGTAGTTCTGGAACACCAGCGCGCAGCCGCGCTCGGCAGGCGGCACATCGTTCACCACGCGGCCGCCGACCAGCACCTGGCCGCCGCTCGGCGTCTCCAGCCCCGCGATCATGCGCAGCAAGGTCGACTTGCCGCAGCCCGAAGGCCCGAGCAGCACCGTGACCTGGCCGTCGGGCATGGTGAGATCGATGCCGGGGATCACCTCGACATCGCCGAAGCGCTTGCTGATGGATTGGAGTTGGATCTCTGCCATGGTGGTGGGTTGCTTGCTGATAAGGAGGGGTCAGGCCGGCGGCGTGGCGCCCGACCTGGCGACCCCGCGCTGGATGTTCGATTCGGTGAGGCCGAGCAGCTCTTCCATGGCCTTGCGCGCCGCGGCCGGCTTGCGGGCCCAGATCTGATCGAGCACCGCGCGGTGCATCGGCAGGCTCTTGCGCGGCGCGCCCGGCTGGCGCGTCGACAGCTCGAAGGACATGCGCAGCGCCGCTTCGATGGTGGCGCCGAAGGCCACCAGGAACGGATTGCCGGTGGCGCTGAGGATCGCCTGGTGAAAGCTCAGGTCCGGCCCGGCATAGGCCACCGGGTCCATGCCGGCGGCGTCCATCAGGCGGTAGGCGCGCTCGATCGCGGCAATGGCCGCGTCGGGCGCCGAAGCGGCCGCAATCTCGCAGGCGGCCGGCTCGACGATGCGCCGCAGCTGCATCAGGTGCTGCGCCATCTGCGCGCGGTCGTGGCCCGACCAGGTCCAGCGCAGCACGTCCTCGTCGAGCATGTTCCATTGCATGCGCGGCAGCACCCGCGTGCCGGCCTTCTGGCGCGACGCGAGCAGGCCCTTGGCCTTCAGCCGCGTGAGCGCCTCGCGCACGGAGGTGCGGGCCACGCCCAGTTGCTCGGCCAGTTCGACCTCGGTCGGCAGCGTCGATTCGTCATCCCATTCGCCGCCGATCACGCGCCGCGCGAGCGCCTCCGTCACGGCCAGCGGACCGCGCCGCGCGGGCGTGTCCGTGGCGGCGGGTTTCTTCGGCGTTTTGGTTTTATGGTCTGACATATTTATTGGTGGAATGAGCTTATATGGATGAGTGGCGCAGGGAATTCCGGGTTTTCCATGATCTTTGGAATCTTATTTGTCTGTCATATTCGCTTCCACGAGCAAGTTGAACATGCCGGCCGCCCTCGTTGCGCCGCGTGATTCTGATCGAAAGAGAGACAAGCATGAGCCTCCTGCACTCCCCCGCCGTCGACACGCGGCGCCGCCGGTTGATCAAGGCCGCGGCCGCCACGGCGGTGGCCGGCGCCGGCAGCGCGCTGGCCTTTCCCGCCATCGCGCAAGCCAAGCCCTTTGCCGGCCTCAAGCTGCGCGGCGCCGCGTACCAGCACGGCTTCTTCAACATCCTGCGCAAGTACATCCCGGAGTTCGAGCAGCAGACCGGCATGACGGTCGACCTCCAGCTGTCGGCCTTTCCGGTCTACAACCAGCAGGCCGACCTGGAGCTGTCCTCGGGCGGCAGCGCCTGGGATTTCTGCAACGTCACCTTCATCCTGGCCGCGCGCTGGGTCGCGGCCGGCCTGCTCGCCAACCTGAGCGACTTCGCGGCCGACCGCAAGCTCACGCCCGCCAGCTGGAACCCGGACGACTTCGTCAAGGGCGCGCAGCTGCCGTACCTCGACAAGGCCGGCAAGGCCTACGGCTTCGCATGGGAAGGCGGCGCGATGCTCATGGGCATGAGCCGCACCGACCTGATGAAGAAGCGCGGGGTCGAGGCGCCGCAGACCTTCGACGAATTGATGAAGGTCTGCGAGGCGGTGCACGGCCAGGACGGCGTGACGGGCTTCGTGAGCTCCAACCTGCACCACTGGTTCCTGCCGCCGTACATCCACGGCTTCGGCGGCGACCTGTTCGCCAATCCGCCGGCCGACATCAAGCCCACGCTCGACTCGGCTGCGGCGGTGCAGGCGGCGGGCTTCTATTCGACGCTGCTGTCCAAGTACAGCCCGCAGGGCGTGCTCGGCTACACCGAGGACCAGGCGCGCGCCGCGCTGATCGGCGGCCGCTCGAACATCTTCATCCATTCGAGTTCCTGGGTCACGGCGATGCTGAGCTCGCCGGAGAGCAAGGTGAAGGACACCGCGCGCGTGGTGCGCATGCCGGCCGGCCCGAAGGGCGACTTTCCCGCCGCCAACAGCCAGGGGCTCGGCATTCCGAAAAACGCGAAGAACAAGGAAGCGGCCTGGGAGTTCATCAAGTGGGCGCTGAGCCCCGAGCTCACCGCGCGCATCGTGAAGGACACCGGGCATCCGTCGATCTGCCGGCGCTCGGTGATCGAAAGCGCCGAGTACAAGCGCATCAACACCATCAACGGCCAGGACATCGGCAAGCTCTATCTCGAAGTGCTCGAGCAGCCCGGCAAGACGCGCAACTACATGGCGTACCGCACGGTCAAGGAGTTCCCGCTGGTGGGCGACGTGCTGAACAAGGCCGTGGAGCGCGTGGTCTCGGGCCAGGCGCCGGCCGCGGATGCCATGAAGACGGCGCAGGAGGCCGCGCTCGGCAGCCTGCGGCGCGCCGGAGCCAAGGTATGAGCGCAGCAGCGCCAAGGGTGCAGAAATGAGCGTGAAAGGTGCCTCCTACGAGGCGCAGCGGCGCCGCTTCGTGCGCATGGCGATGGCGCCGAGCCTGCTGTTCCTGCTGGTGGTGGCGGGGCTGCCCACCGTCTTCCTGCTGGTCACGAGCCTCACGCCCGGGGCGCTGGTGAACCCGGGCTCGCTGGGCGACTTCTCGGAGCCGCTGCGCAACTACAGGCTGCTGGGCAGCGACGAGCGCTTCGTCGGCTCGCTCGGCGTGCAGGCGCGCCTTTCGGTCTACACGGTCGTGCTGCAGGTGCTGCTGGGCACGGGGCTCGCGCTGCTCGTGCATTCGGGGCAGGAGCGCTGGAAATCGCTGCGCCACCTGTTCGTGATTCCGATGGTGCTGCCGCCGATCGTCGTCGCAGTGATCTGGAAGCTGGTCTACACGCCCGACATCAGCCCGATCTACCAGGCCGCCCGCATGCTCGGCGTGACGCTGCCGGCGCTCACCACGCACGTCGACTTCGCGCTGTGGTCCATCGTCATCGCCGACACCTGGGAGTGGGCACCGTTCACCTTCCTGATGGTGCTTGCCGCCTTGCAGACGCTGCCGGCCGAATACGTCGAGGCCGCCCGCATGGACGGCGCCGACGCCTGGCGCGTGTTCGGCCACATCGTGCTGCCGTACATCGCACCGGTGCTGCTGGTGTGCACCCTGTTCCGCCTCATCGACAGCATCAAGGCCTTTCCGCTGATCTTCCTCTTGACCGGCGGCGGACCGGGCTCGGTGACGGAGGTGACCAACTACTACGCCTACCTCGTGGCCTTCAACTTCGGCGAGCTCGGCTATTCGAGCGCGATCACCGTCGTGCTGCTCGCGGCCACCGTGCTGATCAGCTGGGGCGCGATGCGCGTGAGCCGCAATGCGGGAGGTGCGGAATGAGCACCAATCGAATGGCGTCGCTGCGCCGGCGCTGGCCGCTCGCGCGCTGGGCCGTGCCGCTCGTCCTGTTCGCGATGCTGCTGCCGTTCCTGTGGCTGCTGCAGATGTCGTTCAAGCCGACGCCGCTGATCCTCGAGTTTCCGCCGCGGGTCTTCTTCATGCCCACGCTGGAGCACTACGTGGGGCTCTGGCAGGCCGGCTTTCCGGAGTCCTTCGCCAACAGCCTGGTCACGAGCATCGTGTCGACGCTGCTCGCGCTGGTGTTCGGCATTCCGGCGGCCTACGCGCTGTCGCGCTGGACCGGGCGCGGGCGCTTCGGCCTGGGCCTGGGCATCCTGCTGACGCGCATGGCGCCGCCGATCGCCTTCACGATCCCCTTCTTCCTGGCGTATCGGTATCTCGGCCTGCTCGACACCCGCACCGGCCTGATCCTCATCTACATGACCTTCAACCTGCCGCTGGTGATCTGGATGATGCAGCCCTTCTTCGACGCGGTGCCGGCTTCGCTCGAAGAGGCGGCGCTGATGGACGGCGCGGGCTACGCCACCGTGTTCATGGAGATCGTGATGCCGATGGCGGCCGCCGGCATCGCGGCCACCGCGATCCTGTGCTTCCTCTATGCCTGGAACGACTTCTTCTTCGCGCTGATCCTCACGCGCACCGATGCGCGCACCGCGCCGGTCGCGGTGGTCAACTTCATGAACTACGAAGGCTGGGAGTGGGGCAAGATCGCCGCCGGCGGCTCGCTGGTGATGGCGCCCGTGCTGGTGTTCTCGATGCTGGTGCGGCGCTACCTGGTCAGCGGCCTCACGGCCGGCGCGGTGAAGGGCTGAGGCGATGGTCCCCGCAAACCTCAGCGGCGCGACGCGCCTCGTGCCGATCCTCGCGCACCCGGTCGACCACGTGCGCGCGCCGCGCATCTACAACCCGGCCTTCGCCGCCGCCGGCCTCGACTGGTGCCTGGTGCCGATGGGCGTGCATCCCGGCGACTTCGCAGCCACCGTGGCGCAACTCGCGCGCGTGGACAACCTGCAGGGCCTGAACCTCACGATCCCGCACAAGGCCGCGGCGCATGCGCTGTGCGCGCGCCTCGGGCCCGAGGCGCGGCGCACCGGCGTGGTCAACACCATGCGCATCGATGCCGATGGCCAATGGTCGGGCGAGAGCTTCGATGGCGTGGGCTTTGTCGATGCCGCACGCGCACACGGCGTGCTGCGCACCGATCGGCCGGTGGTGCTGGTGGGCGCGGGCGGTGCGGGCACCGCCATTGCCTTCGCGCTGGCCGCGGCCGGCGTGCGCGAGCTGCACATCGTCAACCGCGAAGCCGAGCGCGCGCAGCAGCTGTGCACCGAATTGCGCAAGGCGTATCCGGACATCCATGCCGACACCAGCGCCGGCAGCCTGGGGCGCGCCGGCCTCGCCATCAACGCCACCTCGCTCGGCCTGCACGCGGGCGACCCGATGCCCTTCGACCCGGCGCAGCTGCCGGCCGATGCGGCGCTGTTCGACATCATCGCCGCGCGCGACACCGAGCTCATGGCCGCGTGCGCCGCGCGCGGGCTGCGGGTGGTCGGCGGCAAACCCATGATCGACCACCAGGTCGCCGCGCAGATCGCGTTCTGGCGCGGCGCCGCCGCATGAACAACACTTGATCCAGGAGACTCCATGAAGAAATTCGCAAGGGCCGCGATGGCCCTGTCGGCCATGGCGCTCGCCGCCACACCCGCGCTGGCGCAGCCCAAGGCCGACTATCCGCACAAGCCCATCGTGCTGGTCGTGCCGCAGCCCGCGGGCGGCGCGGCCGACCAGTTCGCGCGGCCCTTCGGCCAGGCGCTGTCGCAGCGGCTGGGCCAGCCGGTGGTCATCGACAACCGGCCCGGCGCCAACGGCAACATCGCGGCCGCCTACGTGGCGCGCAACCAGCCGGCCGACGGCTACACCATCTTCTTCGGCTCGGTCAGCACGCTGGCCGTGAACCCGCACCTCTACAAGGCCACGGGCTTCGACGCGCTGAAGGACTTCCAGCCGATCACGCTCACCAACCAGACGCCCAACGTGCTGGTGGTGGGCGCGGGCACGCCCTACAAGACTGTGGCCGACGTGGTGGCGGCCGCCAAGAAAGAGCCCGGCACGCTGAGTTTCGGCTCGGCCGGCAACGGCAACACCATGCATCTCACGGGGCTGCAGTTCGAGGCGAAGACGGGCACCCGGCTGATCCACGTGCCCTACAAGGGCGGCCCCGCCGCGCTCAACGACGTGATGGGCGGGCAGATCCCGATGATGTTCCACAACCTCTCGGCCGTGCTCGGGCAGGAGAAGGGCGGCCGCGTGCGCGTGCTGGCCGTGGCCGACACGCAGCGCTCGAAGCTGCTGCCCAACGTGCCGACCATGGCCGAGGCCGGCGCGCCCGGCGTGGTGCAGCTCGCATGGAGCGGCATGCTGGTGCGCAGCGGCACGCCCGCGCCGGTGGTCGAGCGGCTGCACAAGGAGATGGTTGCGATCCTGAAGGAGCCCGCGTTCCGCAAGCCGCTGGAAGAGCAGGGCTTCGATGTACTCTCATCGACGCCACAGGCGTTCGCCGAGCGCCTGAAGGCCGACCACGCCGCGATGGGCGAGGTCATCAAGGCCGGCAACGTGAAGATCGACTGACCCCGCAAAGGACCGAACCCATGCCCTCGCGCAACACCTTCAAGCACGCCCTCGCGGCGAAGATCCCGCAGATCGGCCTCTGGTCGACGCTGCCCGACCCCTACATCTCCGAGCTGCTCGCGGGCGCCGGCTTCGACTGGATGCTGCTCGATGCCGAGCACACGCCCGGCGATCCGACCACCATGCTGCGCCAGCTGCAGGCGGTTCAGGCCGAGCGCGATCGCCCCACCTCGGCCGTGGTGCGCCCGCCCTGGAACGACCCGGTGCTGATCAAGCAGTACCTGGACATCGGCGCGCAGACGCTGCTGCTGCCCTTCGTGCAGAACCGCGCCGAGGCCGAGGCCGCCGTGGCCGCCACGCGCTATCCGCCGGACGGCATCCGCGGCATGGGCGGCACGGTGCGCGCCACCCGCTTCGGGCGCGACACCAGGTACGTGGCCGAGGCCTCCAGCGAGATCTGCGTGCTGGTGCAGGTCGAGACCGTCGAAGCGCTCGAGCACCTGGAGGACATCGCAAACGTCGACGGTGTGGACGGCGTCTTCATCGGCCCCGGCGACCTGTCGGCCAGCATGGGCGTGGCCGGCCAGGTCAACCACCCCACGGTGCGCGCCGCCATCGACCGCGCCATCGCGCGCATCCTCGCCTGCGGCAAGGCGCCCGGCATCCTCATGAACGACGAGCCGCGCGCGCGCGAGCTGCTCGACCTTGGCGCGCTCTTCGTGGCGGTGGCCAACGACCAGCTGCTGCTGCGCAAGAGCGCCGACGACATCGCCGCGCGTTTCAAGCAGCGCGGCGCACCCGCCGCCTCCGCCTCGGCGCCGGCCCCCGCCACCTATTGAACCCAGAGATCCAGAGAACACACCGCATGTCCACAGAAGCCGCCCGCCCCAAGACCCTGCAGGAACTGCGCAGCCAGCGCTGGTTCGCGAGCGACGACATCCGCGGCTTCGCGCACCGCCAGCGCATGCAGCAGCAGGGGCTCGCGCGCGAGGAGTTCATGGGCCGGCCGGTCATCGGCATCGTCAACACCTGGAGCGAGCTCTCGCCGTGCCACGCGCACCTGCGCGAGCGTGCCGAGTCCGTCAAGCGCGGCGTGCTGCAGGCCGGCGGCTATCCGCTCGAGCTGCCCGCGCTGAGCCTGGGCGAAGTGATGGTCAAGCCCACGACCATGATCTACCGCAACCTGCTGGCCATCGAATGCGAGGAGCTGCTGCGCAGCCTGCCGATCGACGGCGTGGTGCTGATGGGCGGCTGCGACAAGACCACGCCCGGCCTGGTCATGGGGGCACTGTCGATGGACATCCCCGCCATCTTCCTGCCCGCCGGCCCGATGATGAATGACCGCTACAAGGGCCAGGCCGTGGGCGCGGGCACCCACACCAAGAAGTTCTGGGCCGAGCGCACCATCGGCAACATCGGCGAGGCCGAATGGATCCGCCTCGAAGCGCGCATGACGCGCACGCCCGGCACCTGCAACACCATGGGCACGGCCAGCACCATGACCGCCATTGCCGAGGCCATGGGCCTGTCGCTGCCCGGCGCGATGAGCATTCCGGCCGTCGACTCCGAGCACAGCCGCATGGCCTGGCGCTGCGGCGAGCGCATTGTCTCGATGGTGTGGGAAGACCTGAAGCCCTCGCGCATCGTCACCAAGGCATCTTTCCTCAACGCCGTGGCCGCCTACATGGCGCTCGGCGGCTCGACCAACGCGGCGGTGCACCTGCCCGCGATGGCGGGGCGCGCAGGCATCGAGCTGAACATCGACGAGCTCGACGCGATCGCGCGGCGCGTGCCCGTCATCGCCAACCTCTATCCGTCGGGCGAGAAGCTGATGGAAGACTTCCACTACGCCGGCGGCCTGCCGGCGGTGCTCAACAGGATCGCGGCGCACCTGGACCTGTCGGCGCGCACCGTCACCGGCCGCACGCTCGGCGAGAACATCGCGGGCTGGCCCGCGGAGGACGACGGCACCATCCTCGACCCGGCCGCGCCGCTCAAGCAGGGCACGCCCGAGTGCCCCGAGGCCGGCATTGCGCTGGCCGTGCTGCGCGGCAACCTGTGCCCCGACGGCGCGGTCATCAAGCCTTCGGCCGCCACGCCCGAGCTGCTGCGCCACACCGGGCGCGCGCTGGTGTTCGACTCGAACGCCGAGATGCTCGCAGCCATGGCCGACGAAGAACTCGACTGCGACGCGTCGACCGTGCTGGTGCTGCGCAACGGCGGCCCGGTCGGCGGGCCCGGCATGCCCGAGTGGGGCAACCTGCCGATTCCCAAGAAGCTGCTGCGGCGCGGCGTGCGCGACATGCTGCGCATTTCCGATTCGCGCATGAGCGGCACGCACTACGGCACCTGCGTGCTGCATGTGTCGCCGGAGTCGGCCATCGGCGGTCCGCTGGCGCTGCTGAAGACCGGCGACACGGTGCGCCTGGACATCGGCGAGCGCCGCCTCGACATGCTGGTGTCCGACGAGGAACTGGCCGAACGCCGCAAGCAGTGGACGCCGCCCGCACCGGCCTACGCGCGCGGCTACACGAAGATCTTCCAGCACGAAGTGACGCAGGCGCACCTGGGCTGCGACTTCGCGAGCCTGGCCGGCAACGCGCCCACGCCCGAGCCGCCGATCTACTGAAAAAAGCGCCCCGCGCCTTGCGCGCGGCGCAGCGGAATCGGCCACCGGCCGTTCGGGGACAATACGGCCCGCGACATTCGGGCCCGACGCGGCCCCTCGACGATTTTCTTTTCCGGTGCAAGCGATTCTTTCCGAAGCCGGCCCCGTGCTGGTCTTCATGGCCTGCGTGGCGCTGGCCACTTATGCGCAGAACCTCACGGGGTTCGCATTCAGCCTCATCCTGCTTGGCCTGGTGTCGGTGTTCCACGTCGCCAGCGTGGGCGACACGGCCAACGCCGCCACGGTGCTGAGCCTGATCAATGCATGGACCTATTTCCGCGCGCGGCCCGGCGTGGTGCCGTGGCGGCTGATGAAGCCGGCGCTCAACGGCAGCACCGTGGGCGTGATCGCGGGGCTCATGCTGCTCACCTGGCTCAGCGGCGGCGCGGTGAACTGGCTGCGCGGCCTGCTGGGCGTGTCGATCCTGGGCTGCGCGCTGCTGCTGGTGCTGCAGGGCCGGCCGCAGCCCGCGGTGTCGGGCCGCACGAGCTTTGCCGTCATCGGTGGGTTGTCGGGCGTGCTGGGCGGGCTGTTCTCGAGCTCGGGGCCGCCCATCGTCTTTCACATGTACCGCCAGCCGCTGGAGCGCGAACTGGTGCGCCGCGCGCTGCTGCTGATGTTCGCGTTCAATTCGCTGGTGCGGCTGGTGATCGTGCTGCCCACGGGGCACTTCTCGTGGCGCGCGGCGCTGCTGGCCGCCTGCGCGATGCCGGTGGTCTACGGCGTGACTCGGCTGCACCACCGGCTGCCCAACAAGCTGCAGCCGCGCACCCTCCAATGGCTGGTGGGCGGCCTGCTGGCCGCGGCGGGTTCGACGCTGGTCGCGAGCGCGTGGCTGGCGATTGCGCAGGCCTAGCGGGCCCGCCCGCTCCTTGCCTCACGCGCGCATCGGCGCGCGGCTTCTGTCGTTGTTGGCCGTGACGAACTTGGCGAGCAGCTTCATGAAATCGCGACGCTCCTGCTCGCTCATGGTGCTGAAGAGCGCATCCTGCATCTCGGCCATGGCCGGCACGGTCTGCGCGAGCAGCTCGGTGCCCTCGGCCGTGAGGCGCAGTTCGCGCTGGCCGCGCGCGAGCACCTGGCGCGTGATCCATCCCTTGGTCTCCAGCCGCGCGGCAATGTCGGCGGCGGTGGAGGTGTCGAGCGCCACCTGCTGGGCCAGCGTGACCTGGTCGATGCCGGGCTTCTTCTGCAGGGTGCGCAGGATCGCGTACTGGACCGGTGTGATGTCGCGCCCCAGCTTCTCGTGGAACACCGACACCGCGATCTGGTGAGCCCGGCGGATCAGGTGTCCGGGCTGGTCATTGATGTCGATCTCGGTGGCGTCGGAAGTGGGGCTGGGCATGGATGTCGAAACCTGAATCGGGTCCCGGCGGTAAGGACGGAGCCTGCGATTCTATGGCGCCGCTGCGACGCGCCCGCGCCTACAGGTCGAGCACCAGCATCGGCGAGCGCGAGCGCGAGCAGCAGGGAGTGAACTGGTCGTTGGCCGCCTGTTCTTCGGGCGACAGGTACATGTCCTTGTGGTCCGGCTCGCCTTCGAGCACGCGCGTGAGGCAGGTGCCGCACACGCCCTGTTCGCAGGAGGTCGCCACCTCGACGCCCGCCGCGGCAAGCGCCTGCACCACCGTGCAATCCTTGGGCACCGTGACGATGCGCCCAGAGCTTGCGAGCTTGACCTGGAATTCCGCATCGGTGTCCGACGCGGCGATCTCGGCCGAGAAGAACTCGTAGTGCAGCTGGTCGGCCGGCCAGCCGGCGGTGCGCGCGCCATCCAGCACCCAGTCCATGAAGCCCTTCGGGCCGCAGACATACAGGTGCACGCCGGGCTGCGGCGTGCCGATTGCCGCCGGCAGCGACAGCTTCTGCGCCGCGTCCCCGTCGTCGAAGTGGAACTGCACCTGCGATGCGAACGCGGACTGCGCGATGCGTCCGGCAAAGGCGGTGCGCTCGCGCGAGCGCGTGCAGTAGTGCATCTCGAACGGCGCTGCGCTCAGTGCCAGCCGCTCGGCCATGCACAGGATCGGCGTCACGCCGATGCCGCCTGCGATCAGCACGCTGCGGGTGGCCGCGTGGGCCAGCGGAAAGTGGTTCTTGGGTGCGCTGATGCGCAGCAGGCTGCCTTCCTGCACCAGTTCATGCATCGCCTGCGAGCCGCCGCGCGATGCGGGATCGCGCAGCACGCCGATCAGGTAGCGGTGGCTCTCCTGCGGATCGTTGCACAGCGAGTACTGGCGCGTGAGGCCGTTCGGCAGGTGCACGTCGATGTGCGAGCCGGCCGAGAACGCCGGCAGGGCCTGCCCGTCGGCGTGCACCAGCTCGAAGGTGCAGATGTCCGGCGCCTCCGCATGCTTGCGGGCGACGCGTACGCTCAGTTCGGAGGCGTTCATGCCGCACCTGCCGCAGTTGCCGGGGCGGCTTGGCCTTCCTGCGCGATCAGGCGCTCCAGCACGCGGCGCGACTGCACGCCGCCCGAGTCGATGTTGAGTTTCAGCAGCGAGCGGGTGGGGTGCGCGAGCAGGTTGCGCTGCTGGGATTCGAGCATCTCCAGGTCTTCGCTGAAGATCTTGCCCTGGCCTTCGCGGATCGATGCGGTCAGCGCCTTGTCGTGCGGCTGGAAGTTGCGCGCCATGCCCCAGAAGTACCAGTGCGAGGTCTCGGTCTCGGGCGTGATGAAGTCCACCACGATGCTCGACACCTTGTGCGCCGCGTCGGCGTCGTAACCGCCCTTTCCGGCGTGGGCGACGCCCACCTCGATCAGCACGTGGCTCGGCGGCGTGAAGCGGCAGATCTGCCAGCGGTCGACCGGCACGTCGTCGGCCAGGTGGTTGCCGCGCAGCGCCATGCGCCAGAAGGGCGGCGCCGAGATGTTCTCCATGAAGCGGCTGGTGGTGACCTGGTCGCCCTCGGTCTTGGTGGTGGTGGGCGTCTCGTCGATTTCCTTCTGGCCGATGCTGGTCGAGTGCACGTAGGTCTCGTGCGTCAGGTCCATCAGGTTGTCGATCATCAGGCGGTAGTCGCACTGGATGTGGAACAGGCCGCCGCCGTAGGCCCAGTCGGGGCTTTCGGCCCATTCGAGGTGATGCAGCTTGGCCGGGTCGGCCAGCGCGGGGTCGCCGGGCCAGATCCAGACGAAGCCGTAGCGCTCGATCACCGGGAAGGAGCGGATCGGCGGAAAGCCGCGCACGCGCTGCCCGGGCATGGCAACGGTCTTGCCGTCGCAGCCCATCTCCAGCCCGTGGTAGCCGCACACCAGCTTGCCCTCGACCACGCGGCCCAGCGACAGCGGCGCGCCGCGGTGCGGGCAGAAGTCTTCCAGCGCCGTGGCCTTGCCTTCCGCAGCGCGGTAGAGCACCAGGTTCTCGCCACAGATCTTGCGGCCCAGGGGCTTGTCGTCGATCTCGTTGCCTGTGCAGGCCACGTACCAGGTGTTTTTCGGGAACATATGGCTTTCCTTTTGGATGGCTGGGTTGGGAGGAGAAGGGGTGTTCAATGGGCGCTGGCCACGCGGCCGGCCGGCTGTGCCTTGGCGCTGCGGCGCAGCGCGAGCACGGCCGCCATCGCCGCCACCAGCGGCAGCGCGTAGGCGTAGTAGAGATGCGGCGGCTGCCAGCCGCGGTCGAGCAGCATCCCGGCGATGAGCGGCGCGAGGATGGCGCCGATGCGGCCGATGCCGATCGCCCATCCCATGCCGGTCGTGCGCACGGCGGCCGGGTAGATCACCGGTGCGAACGCATAGAGCCCGGCCATCGAGCCGAAGATGAATCCGCCGATCAGGAAGGCGATCGCGAACGATGCGCCCAGGTGCCCGGTGGCCGCGCCGAATGCGGCCATGGCCAGCGCCGTGATGACGAGGCTGGCGGCCGTCAGGCGCCCGAGGTCCAGCCGCGCGACGAGCAGCCCGAACAGGCTGCCGCCGACGATGCCGCCGATGTTCAGCAGCACGCCGCCGGTGATGCCCTCGCGCGCCGACAGCCCCGCCGAGACCAGCAGCTTCGGCGTCCAGCTGAGCGCAAAGTAGAAGCCGAACATCAAGAGGAAGAACGCTGCCCACAGCAGCAGCGTCGAGCGCGCCAGGCCTGCGTTGAACAGGCTCGCCACCGTGGAGGCGGAGCGCTCGCCGGCCGGCGGCAGCGGCGGGAGTTCGGCCAGCTCGGGGCGCTTCATCTGGCGCAGCAGCGCGTTGAGCTTGCGCAGCGCGCCGGCGGGGCGCCTGGAGACGAGGAAGTCGACCGATTCGGGCAGGCGCCACAGCACCAGCGGAATCATCAGCGCCGTGGCCAGGCCGCCGAAGACGAAGACCGACCGCCAGCCGTAGTGCTCCAGCAGCACGGCGGCAATGCTGCCGCCGATGGTCGCGCCGATCGGATAGCCCGTGGCCTGCAGGGCCACCGCGGTGCTGCGCCATTTGTTCGAGGCGTATTCGGAGGTGATGACGCCGACGCTGGCCAGCATGCCGCCGATGCCCAGGCCGGTGAGCGCGCGCAGCGCCGCCAGCTGCGTGCTGCTCTGGGACAGCGCCGACAGCCCCATGCCGAGCGCGATCACCACCAGGCACAGCAGGATGATGGCTTGCCGTCCGAAGCGATCGGCCAGCGGTGCGAGGAACAGCGAGCCGGCGGCCATGCCGAACAGGCCGGCACTGAACAGAACGCCGAGCTGCGCGCCGCTGAGCTTCCACTCGGCCGACACGCTGGCCGCGGTGAAGGCCATGACCAGCACGTCGAAGCCGTCGAGCATGATCAGCGTGATGCAGATCGTGATCGCGCTCCACTGGAAGCGGCTCATGGGGCCTTCGTCGAAGGTCTTGCGTAGATCGTGGGTCAAATTTTGTCTCCTTGTGCAGGGCAGCCAAGTACATTGCCGGCGCTCCTGGATTCAGTACACTGAACGACAATCAGTGTACTGAACCATGGTCCATCGAATCAAGGGGTCAGACACTGGGGTTTACCCTGCGTGAAAGGGCGAACGAACCGAAGGGGCTACTCGAAGCCGCGAGAAAGGCGGGCTGAGGCTCAGACCCGCGTCACGCCGCCAGCGGCTGTCCCGTCGAGGCGCACACGCGGTTGCGCCCGCCCGACTTGGCGGCGTACAGCGCCTTGTCCGCGGACCGGATCAGTTCCTTGGGCTGGCCGCCGATGCCGGCCTGGGGACTGAGCGCATCCACGCCGGCGCTCAGCGTCACGAATCCGTCGGCGGTGCCCGCATGTTCGATCTTCAGCTCGCGCACGGCGCTGCGGATGCGTTCGGCCAGCATCACGGCGCCCGCCACGTCGGTGTTCGGCAGCAGCACCGCCAGCTCTTCTCCGCCATAGCGCGCCGCAAGATCTCCCGGGCGCCGCGACGCGACGCGCGCGATGGTGCGGCCGATGGTCTGCAGGCACTCGTCGCCCGCCGCATGGCCGTAGATGTCGTTGTATTGCTTGAAGCAATCCACATCCATCATGATCAGCGCCAGCGTGCTCGCGTTGCGCGCGGCGCGGCTGTATTCGCTGTCCAGCGCCACGTCGAACTGCCTGCGGTTCGCGAGCCCGGTCAGGCCGTCTTCCATGGCCAGGGTGTTGAGGGTCTTGTTGAGCGTTTCGAGCGCATCGCGCGCCTGCCGCAGCTCGGCCTCGGTGCGGGTCTGGAGCTGGAACTGCCGCACCAGGCGCCATCCGATGAAGCCGACGATCAGGCTCAGCAGAACGACGCCGCCCGAATGCCACAGCGTGTCGCGCCACCAGTTGGCCAGGATCTCGTCCTTGGACAGCGCCGCGGAAACGAACAGCGGGTAGTTGTCCAGGCGCCGGAAGCTGTTCAACCGTGTCACGCCGTCCTGCGCCGACTTGATGTAGGCCGTGCCGACCGGCCCATGCGCGGCGTAGGAGCGAAAGAGCTGGGTCTCCAGCATGTTCCGTCCCACCATGTCGGGGCTGTAGGGCCGCCGGGTCATCATGGTTCCGTTCTCGAGCACCAGCGCCACAGCGCCGGCCTGGCCGATGTCCAGGCTGTCGTAGAACCTGGAGAAGAAGTCGACGTGGATCGTCGCGAGCGCCACGCCGGCAAAGCTGCCGTCCGCATGGTTGATGCGCCGCGAAACCGGCACCAGCAGACGGCCGCTGGTACGGCTTTGAACCGGAATGCCGATGTGCGGTCCGCGCTCTGCGTGCGTGCGGTGGAAGGCGAAGTACTCGCGGTCCGCGTTGTTCAGGTTCTCCGGCCGCGTGGGGCGGGAGTTCGCAATCCAGTTGCCGTCCTGGTCGTAGATGTGCAGGCCGTCGAGCTGGGGGAGCTCGGCAACGCGCAGGGCCAGCAGCTGGCGAAGCCGCGCCACGTCGGATGGATCGGTGCCGTCGTGCTCCACGCGCTCGACCATGCCGACCAGCACGGTGTCGGCCTTCTTGATCGTGTCGTCGGCCTGCTGCGCCATGGCGCGCGAGAGGTTCGACGTGGCCACGTTCATCTGCTGGAGCTGGTCGGTGCGCGCCTCCCAGCTGTTCCAGAAGTCGATCGCCAGAAGGCTGAGGCAGACGACGGCCACGAAAGCCATGGTCCGGGCGGTGATGGAGGGTCCGCGAATCACTACGCGCTTTCGGGGCAAGGAAGCATGGCGGCGGAAGGAAGGATGGGGTGGCTCGCCGGAGGCGAACGCGGCCCCAATGTATCCGAATGCGACGCCCAGCGCGCATTCGGCAGCCGCTCGATCTTGTGTGCCAGCGGCGGGTGTCTTGTCCCGTTTAGTGACAGCTGCTCACCGCGACACGCAGCGCTGTTGCAGCCTGGCGCAGGAAATCGGGCCGATGCATGTGCCAGATCGGGCGAATGACCTCCAGGACCGCGTGGCATGGCCCGTGCAATGCAGCACCCGGGACCGCGCGGCATCCGGCTTGCGCGGCCGCCTTCCACCCCTTTACCCGACGGAGACAAGAGACCATGCAATACGCGAGCCCCAACACCCCCGGTGCCAAGATCGACTTCAAGCCGGCCTACGACAACTTCATCAACGGCAAGTTCGTGCCGCCCGTGAAGGGCCAGTACTTCGACGTGATCACGCCGATCACCGGCAAGCCCTACACGCGCGCCGCCCGCTCGGGCGCGGAGGACATCGAGCTCGCGCTCGACGCCGCCCACGCGGCCGCGGGCCAATGGGGACGCACCTCGCCGGCCGAGCGCGCCAACCTGCTGCTGAAGATTGCCGACCGCCTGGAGCAGAACCTCGAGCTGCTCGCCTATGCGGAAACCGTGGACAACGGCAAGCCGATCCGCGAGACGCTCAACGCCGACATTCCGCTGACCATCGACCACTTCCGCTACTTTGCCGGCTGCCTGCGCGCACAGGAAGGCGCGCTGAGCGAGATCGACGAGAACACCATCGCCTATCACTTCCATGAGCCGCTGGGCGTGGTGGGGCTGATCATTCCGTGGAACTTCCCGATCCTGATGGCCGCGTGGAAGCTCGCGCCCGCCATTGCCGCGGGCAACTGCGTGGTGCTCAAGCCCGCCGAATCCACGCCGGTGAGCATCATGGTGATGGCCGAGCTGCTGGCCGACCTGCTGCCGCCCGGCGTGCTGAACATCGTGAACGGCTACGGCCGCGAAGCCGGCATGGCGCTGGCAGGAAGCAAGCGCATCGCGAAGATCGCCTTCACGGGCTCCACCGCCACCGGCCGCGTCATCGCGCAGGCCGCGGCCGGCAACCTGATCCCGGCCACGCTGGAACTCGGCGGCAAGAGCCCCAACATCTTCTTCGAGGACATCGCCGACGCGGACGACGACTTCTTCGACAAGGCCATCGAAGGCCTGGTGCTGTTCGCCTTCAACCAGGGCGAGGTCTGCACCTGCCCGTCGCGCGCGCTGATCCAGGAATCGATCTACGACAAGTTCATGGCGCGTGCGCTCGAGCGCATCAAGGCCATCAAGCAGGGCCATCCGCTGGACACCGACACCATGATGGGCGCGCAGGCTTCGGCCATCCAGATGGACAAGATCATGAGCTACCTCGCGCTCGGCAAGGAAGAGGGCGCGCAGTGCCTGACCGGCGGCGGCCGCGCGCAGCTCGGCGGCGAGCTGGCCGGCGGCTACTACATCGAGCCCACGCTGTTCAAGGGCCACAACAAGATGCGCATCTTCCAGGAGGAGATCTTCGGCCCCGTGCTCGCCGTTGCCACCTTCAAGACCGAGGCCGAGGCGCTGGAGATTGCCAACGACACGCCCTACGGCCTGGGCGCCGGCGTGTGGACGCGCAACGGCAGCACCGCCTACCGCATGGGCCGCGCCATCCAGGCCGGCCGCGTGTGGACCAACTGCTACCACGCCTATCCGGCGCACGCCACCTTCGGCGGCTACAAGGAATCGGGCATCGGCCGCGAGACGCACAAGATGATGCTCGACCACTACCAGCAGACCAAGAACCTGCTCGTGAGCTATTCGCCGAAGAAGCTCGGCTTCTTCTGACGGCACGGCGGCGCCCGAAGATGACGGCGCTGTAATCCAGCCGACGGGAAACCATCGGGCTGGATGGCTAGAGTGGCAGGCATGCCCGTCGAATACGGACAGGCATTGCCGCTCTATCTACAATGTTCCGCATGCACCGGGTTCGCCTCTTCGTCCTCTTGATCGTGATGTTTGCCGTGCCCTTCCAGGCGTACGCGGCTGCCGCCATGGTCTTTTGCGGACCGGGCCATGAGGGTGCGGCCCTGGCTGCTGCGGCAGCCGCCGCGCCGGCCGAAGCGCATCGGCATGCGCAGCAGGCGCACGGCGATGGGCATGCAGGCCATCAGCACCACGAAGCTGCCGCGCAGGACGCCGGGACATCTTCCGGCGACCAAAGCGCTCACGCCGACACCCACGCGTCGCCCGATGGCATGCACAAGTGCGGCACCTGCGGCGCCTGCCACGCCACCGCGCTCACCAGCACGCTGGAACTGATCGTGTTCCAGGGCCTTCCCCGCGCCGACCTCGCCGAGCCCGCCAGCACGGTGGCCACGGTCGCGCCGCGCCTTCTCGACAAACCTCCTCGCGCCTGAAGCGTTCGTGCGCCTGCGCGCGCCCGGTCACGGGCCGCAGCAGCGCGCATGCATCGCCTGCGTCACGCCCCTTCGGGCGGCCGTGACGCATTCCGTTCATGAACACGCGAGGATTCCATGTTCCCTTCATTGCCGGCCCGTTGGCTGGCTGTTCTTCCGGCCATGGCAGCGGCGCTCGCTGCCGCGGCCCAGCCGGCACCGGCCTCCGCGCCGCGCGCTGAAGAGGCAGCCACCCGTGCGCCCACCACGCTGAGCTACAAGTCCGCGCTCGAGGGCTATCGGCCCTTCACCGACGACAAGCCCGTTCCCTGGAAAGAGGCCAACGAGACCGTCCGCCAGCGCGGCGGCTGGAAGGCCTATGCCGAAGAGGCGGCGGGTGGGGCAGGTGGCGGCGCCTCCGAGGCACCCGCCGCGCACCAGGGGCACGCGATGCCCATGCCTCCCGCCAGCAAGGAGAAGAAGCCATGAAGCGCGCCTTGCGCCTCACGGCCGCGGCCGCTGCTGCGGCCCTCTTGCTGGCCGGCTGCGCCTCGGTCGGCATCGACGACGCGCTGCAGGACACCAACACCCAGGCCCAGCAGTTCACCGGCGGCAAGCTCGAACTCAGCCGCACGCAGGAGCAGCGCGACCGCCGCGCGGCGCTCGCGCAGGAGCTGCTGTCCAGGCCGATTTCGCAAAGCGACGCGGTGCAGCTCGCGCTCACCAACAGCCCCGCGGTGCAGGCGCTGGTCGCGCAGAGCTGGGGCGACATCGCCGCGGCGAACCAGTCGAGCCGGCTGCCCAACCCGGTCTTCAGCTTCGAGCGCATGCGCCTGGGCAGCGAACTCGAACTCGGACGGCTCCTGTCCTTCGGCCTCGTGGACCTCATCCTGCTGCCGCAGCGCCTGTCGATCTCGCGCAGCCAATCGAGCCAGGCCAAGGTGCAGCTCACCGGCGCCGTGGTCGACCAGGTCACGCAGGTGCGGCAGGCCTGGGTCCGCGCGGTGGCCGCGCAGCAGATGCTGCGCTATGCCGAGCAGGTCAACCGATCGGCCCAGGCCAGCGCGGAACTCGCGCGGCGCATGCAGCAGATCGGCAACTTCAGCAAGCTGCAGCGCGCGCGCCAGCAGGTCTTCTATGCCGATGCGACCACGCAGCTGGCCTCGGCGCAGCACGCCGCCACTGCTGCGCGCGAGGAACTGGTGCGTGCCTTGGGGCTCGACGATGCGCAGGCCGCTCAACTGGCCTTGCCCGATCGGCTGCCCGATCTGCCAAAGGCGCCGCGCGAGGCCAAGGAAGTGGCCGCCACCGCGACCGAGCAGCGGCTGGACGTGCAGCTCGCGCGCGCGCAGCTCGACGTGGCGGGCAAGTCGCAGGGCATCAACCTGCTGTCGACCTTCGTCGACGTGGAGGTGGGCGGCCGGCGCGACACCGTGTTCGACAACGCCGAAGGCACCAAGGGCACGCGGCGCGGCTTCGAGCTGGACATCCGGCTGCCGCTGTTCGACTGGGGCTCGGCGCAGCGCGACGCACTGAACGCGCAATCGCTGGCCGCGGCCAACCGCTACGACGCCACCGTGCGCGGCGCTTCTTCCCAGCTGCGCGAAGGCTACTCGGCCTACCGCACTGCCTACGACATCGCGCGGCACTACCGCGACGAGATCGTGCCGCTGCGCCAGGCCATGGCCGACGAGAACGTGCTTCGCTACAACGGCATGCTGATCGGCGTCTTCGAGCTGCTGGCCGAGGCGCGCGACCAGATCTCGAGCGTGAGCAACGCCATCAACGCCCAGCAGCAGTTCTGGCTGGCCGATGCCGCGCTGGCGGCCTCGGTGATCGGCAAGCCCACGGCCTCGGGTGCTTCGACCGCCAGTGCGGGCGCTGAAGCCGCCTCCGCAAATGCCGGCCACTGAGCGCAGCACCTGCACCACCAAGACGATTCGAACGACATGACAAACAGACGCAACTTTCTCGGCGGCGCCGGCGCCATCACCGGCGCCCTTGCCGCCGCGAGCGTGAGCAAGGTGGCCATGGCCGCGCTGCCCGAGCCCGTGACCCAGACCACGCCCAACACCATGCCGCCGCTCATGCCACCCGGTGGTCGGCCCTACAACCCCGTGGTCACGCTCAACGGCTGGACGCTGCCCTGGCGCATGAACAACGGCGTGAAGGAATTCCACCTGGTGGCCGAGCCTGTGGTGCGCGAGATGGCGCCCGGCTTCAAGGCCAACCTGTGGGGCTACAACGGCCAGTCGCCAGGCCCGACCATCGAGGTGGTCGAAGGCGACCGCGTGCGCATCTTCGTGACCAACAAGCTGCCCGAGCACACCAGCGTGCACTGGCACGGCCAGCGCCTGCCCAACGGCATGGACGGCGTCTCGGGCCTGACCCAGCCGCCGATCCGCCCGGGCAAGACCTTCGTCTACGAGTTTGTCGCGCGCCGCCCCGGCACCTTCATGTACCACCCGCATGCGGACGAGATGACGCAGATGGCCATGGGCATGATGGGCTTCTGGGTGACGCACCCCAAGGCCGAGCATCCGCTGATCGAGAAGGTCGACCGCGACTTCGTGTTCCTGCTCAACGCCTACGACGTGGAGCCCGGCAGCGCCACGCCCAAGATCATGACCATGCTGGACTTCAACCTGTGGTCCTGGAACAGCCGCATCTTTCCGGGCATCGACTCGCTCAACGTGCGGCTCAACGACAAGGTGCGCATCCGCATCGGCAACCTCACGATGACCAACCACCCGATGCACTTGCACGGGCACGAGTTCCTCGTCACCGGCACCGATGGCGGGCCGACGCCCAAAAGCACGCGCCAGTACGAGGTGACCACCGACGTGGCCGTCGGCCAGATGCGCCAGATCGAGTTCCTGGCCGACGAGGAGGGCGACTGGGCCTTCCACTGCCACAAGAGCCACCACACGATGAACGCGATGGGCCACGACGTGCCCACCCTCATCGGCCTGGACCACAAGGATGTGGCCCGGCAGATCACGAACCTGGTGCCCGACTACATGGTGATGGGCGAGCGCGGCATGGCCGACATGGGCGAGATGGAAATGCCCATTCCCGACAACACCGCGCGAATGATGACGGGCGAAGGGCCCTTCGGCTCGGTCGAGATGGGCGGCATGTTCAGCATGGTGAAGGTGCGCAGGAACCAGAAGCCCGGCGACTACAGCAACCCCGGCTGGTTCAAGCACCCCAAGGGCACCGTGGCCTACGAGCTCGACGGCCCCGCGCCCGAGACCTCGCGCCAGCGCGACCCCGGCGCGGCCGCGATGCCTGCGCGGAACATGCCCGCGAAGAACATCGAAGTGCAGATCCGCAAGCCCGGTGGTGGCCACTCCGGCCACTGAGTTTTTTCTGTTCGTTCCTTCTTTCTCTTTCTTCCAACCAACCTTCCAAAGGAAAACCATGAAGCACAGCATCCTCCGCAACGCCGCCTTCGCAGCACTCTGCGCCGTGGCGGCCGCAGGCGCCTCTGCCACCGGCAACCACGCCGGCGGGCATGGCCACGGCGACGCCGATGCGGCCATTGGCCAACCCGGCGTGGCCGCCAAGGCCACGCGAACCATCAACGTCGACATGACCGACGGCATGCGCTTCACACCCGCCGACATCAAGGTGAAGCAGGGCGAGACCGTGCGCTTCGTCGTCAAGAACTCCGGCCAGCTGAAGCACGAGCTCGTGCTCGGCACCGAGAAGGAACTCAAGGAGCACTACGAAGCCATGAAGAAGAACCCCGAGATGGAGCACGCCGATCCCAACATGGTGACCCTGGCCGCGGGCAAGAGCGGCGAGATCGTGTGGCAGTTCACCAAGGCCGGCAAGGTCGACTTCGCATGCCTGCAGCCGGGCCACTACGACGCCGGCATGAAGGGCGCCGTGACGGTGGCCAGCAAGACCGCTGCCGCCAAGTAAGACAACCCAACCCAACCTTCAGGAGAGACACGACCATGTCGAAGATTCGCATTGCACTCATGGCGGCGCTGGCCGCATTCGCTTTCACGGCCTCTGCCGCGGAGCTTGCCGATGGCGAGATCCGCAAGGTGGACAAGGACAACAAGAAACTCACGATCAAGCACGGCCCGCTCAAGAGCCTGGACATGCCCGGCATGACCATGGTCTTTGGGGTGAGCGACGAGACCGTGCTGGACAAGTTTCAGCCGGGGGACAAGGTTCGCTTTGATGCGGGGAAGGCGGATGGGAAGATTGTTGTGACGCACATCGAGCCTGCCCGCTGAGAAGGGCAGGAGCTTCGGCGACCGAGCACCCCGCGTCATCTGTGGTGCTGAGGTCTCCCATTGTTCGATCCGACCTTATGCCGGCTCGGCTTCGTCGTCCCTCTAGGGAAACTGATCAGTCGCCATTCGAGCCGAAAAGAAGATGGTGTCCCGACTATGCCGAATAGTCCAAACCACTCGGCCCGATTTCGTCGATCAGAACAAAATCGTCCACATTTGTCGAATATGGAGGGGTATTTAACGCAAAGAGAATGCCCTCCAAATAGCCTCGCCGATCTACTACGCGATTAAGAGGGAGATCGTGCGGAACGGCGCATCGCCATAGTGAATCATCGGAAAGATCCGCCAAAACGTAGTTTAATCCGTTGATGATATTCTCTTTTGATATTGGTCCAAATGTCGAAAAACTATGCCTCATTTTTCCAAAGAGAATTTTCTGATTGGCAGCGGAATTAATGTCAAATCGCTCCAGCTCCTCATCGCTTTTGCTCATTAAAAAATCGTAGAGGCCGCGTAGGTAGCCAAGATTTAATGAATTCATACGGATAACTGTGTGGATTTAGCCAAAAATGGTTTTTGGACCGTGACGTGCGACGTAGTGGCAGGCGACGTCGTGCTCGGAGCGCTTGGCAATGCGCCGGCCCAGGGCGTCGTAGCTGAAGGTGGTGGTCTTGCCGTAACTGGTCCCGCTGCGCATGCGGTTGAATTTTCATGAGTTGTCGAGCTGATCAAGCAGATCGGCAAATCTCTTGAGTTGATCAGCCAATGCCCTGGCTTCACTTGCGGCGAACTCAACTGGATCATCAAATTTGTTGATCGACTTCAGCTGAATTGACGATTCTTGCTCGATCCACAAGTCGATGGCACCGTCTTTGAATGTATGCAGATCCATCGGTCCTCACTCATTAAAATTCTCTTGACCTTACCAAGTGGTAATTTGGCAAATTTCTTTGTTCGTGCCATGAATCTCTGGATTTCCTGCATAAACATCTAAAACAATGCCATGCTTAAGTTTCTCGGAAACTAAGGCCAAATAGTCTACTTGAGTCAATTGTTTTTGCATTGATTCAAGAAGTGGATGTAATTGGGCTGCCTCTACTTTGATTGCAGGATACTGTGTATAAATGAACCCGCTTTGAGGTGAAAGACCGGGAAGAATGAGGAGGCACGCATCACTTTGATTGGCTGCAAAATCGAATAAATGTTCGAATAAATGTGCGGCGCCCTGTGCCTCTGTGCCATTCTTGAGCTTTGTAATATTTTTTATTTTTTCCAGAAGAATTGAAGATTCGGGAAATTGAATTAAATCTAGGATTGAATTCGATCCAAGAAATAATCCCTGGAAGTTCTTTTGCTGCAGAAGAGTAAATCTCTTCTCCTGGGCTTTTGTCAAATTGAATGCCATTATTCATGCTCCACTTCAGGCCCATATCCACGTCGCCGCGCCAGGCCTGCAGCTCCTGCTCGCCCTCGGTGCTCTGCGTGCTCTCGAAGGCCAGCGTGTCGCCGACAGAATGACGCCGTGCTCGGAGCTTGGCGATGCGCCGGCCCAGGGCGTCGTAGCTGAAGGGTTGCCGCAGCGGCTGTCGCCGATGGTCACCAGCTGCCCGGCCTTGTCATAGGCATAGCTGCGGCGGAAGTCGACGGCCTCGATCGCGCCCGGCCTGGTCTGCGAGATCTGTTGCTCCAGTAGCCGGTTCAAAGAGATTGCTTTAGGCGTAAAAGAATCCTGGAAATCAACACATCTCGGCATGCATTTAATCTTTTTTTTAGAGAAAATTCATCGCTTGCGAAATTGAAGATTTCCTCTTCTTCTTGTCCTTCTTGATTCAT
The DNA here is from genome assembly GCF_001591365.1 of Variovorax paradoxus NBRC 15149. GTDB lineage: Bacteria > Pseudomonadota > Gammaproteobacteria > Burkholderiales > Burkholderiaceae_C > Variovorax > Variovorax paradoxus. Next base: position 620,987 of record NZ_BCUT01000002.1, on the reverse strand, counting down.
TATTTCCGCGGCAACGAGATAATTTTCTTTTTCATGCTTGCTTAATTGAATTATCAAGTCAAGTTCCTGTGGATAGAAGCTTGCGTAACCATAAAACACTCTTCCGTTGTCATTCACTCCAGAATTGGCTCTGGTCACGTCACCTTTATCCAGGAAATGCGCCTCTATTTCCTTGAGGTATTCTTTCAAAAAATGCTTCATATCCCAGGTGTAGTGGGTCCCCGCATTGTCCATGAGCCAGTCAGCCATGCTGCGGCCATCGCCTTCCAGCAAGCAGCCCAATGGGATCGGCAGCGGTCGACAGCCGGCTTTACCACTCTATATAAGCATCGTTCTCATAGAAGAAGTTGAAGGCCTCGAAAAGTTGATCTATCGATGGGTCTTCGATTTGATTCTTCGTGTTTTCGATGATATCTTCAATATCTTCTTTTGATACTGTACTTTTCCAACCTTGAGCTTCAAATTCGTCTCGAATTTTCTTTTCATCTACCGGCAAGAGGTCTACATCGGTGGAGTAAAAGAAACCTTCTGACTCAACACTCCAAGGCGGAGGACTCAGGTATAGCCACCCCTTAAAGTTCTCAATTTCTTCAATGGCTTCTTTGAGGGAAATTTTTTGCATCCTCAGGATTTCATTCGCCACGAATTAAGATCCAATGTACTTATATTGCAATTTTAGGTCTGAGGCTTGCCTGAAGAATTCAACATGCAAGATGGGCTCGCTTGGTTTGCCGTTGACCCATAGAACACATTCCGCGCCCCATCTATTTCTTTCATTCATCTCGAATAATTCAATATTTGGCCTTTTCGAATTTTTCGTCGCAAAGGCGGACTCAAAGGGAGCAACTCCGAGTGAGAACTTCTCGTTAGGGTAGTAGTCGCGAATCATTTCTTGAATCTCCTCAGCCAATGCCTCGGAAACATCGAATTGATTTTTTAGTTCCTGCCTGTCGTCTTGGTTTATTGCTCGAATAAACTCGCTAAGTAGTTTATGGGCTTGGGCTTTAAGTTCGTCGTCCATTTCATTTCCTCTTTAGTGGGGTGGTTGTGGATGTTCCTGCGCCCGCTCCAATTGATTTGAAATATCCGCGTGCTTGTAATGTCGCGCATTTTGCAGCTGCGGGGCTCAGTCCTGCTGCTTTCAGTGAGTTATAGGCTACTACTGTCTCGCTACCCAAGAGTCCTGCCCGCGACGCATTGTCCTGTGCCCGATTGGCTCCGTAGTGAGGCGTGCCTCGCGTTGTTCCATCAGGATTGCGCCCCTGCAAACTAATTGCCGGGGCAGCGTTGTAGTCATAGCCACCGATGTTTTTCATGGCCGCGTCTTGATAGATGTGATGCGAGTCTTGGAGACCTCCAATCTTCTTGAGATCCCCATGCTTGCCTGTTACTACGCCTTCTTCTGCAAGGATTCGCTCGCATTCGCAGGGGCATGAATTAACCGGTGAAAGCCCCAGTGGATCGATCCAGCTCACTGGATTGGGAGCAAACTGATGAAGGTTCAAACCCCCTCTCAACTTGATCGGATCGCTACTGACAAACCTTCCACTCACCGGGTCGTAATACCGATACCGGTTGTAGTGCAGCCCCGTCTCCTCGTCAAAGTACTGCCCCTGGAACCGGATCGGATTCCTGAACCCCGCCTTCCGTCCCGCCTCGCTGATCGCCTGCTTGGCTTCACCCCAGGCCTTGTACTGCGCAGACCACGCGATCCGCCCCTCATGGTCCGTCAGCTCCTGCGGCGTGCCCAAGTGGTCGCACTGGTAGAACGCGATCTCTTCCTTCGCGAAGGCGGTTGGCGTCTTGAGCTGCTCCCCGTTCCATAGCGGATCCTGCTCGATGTCGTAGCGCCCGCCGTTGGCCGCGATCAGCGCCTTCACGTCTGTGGTCTGGCTCAGCGCAACGGCCTGCGCCTGCCTGATCTGCACCAGCGGCACGAAGGAGCCGGGCTCGTGGATGTAGTGCACGCTGTCGCCGCGCCAGGCTTGCAGTTCTTGTTGGCCCTCGGTGCTTTGCGTGCTCTCGAAGGCCAGTGTGTCGCCGTCCCAGCCGAACAGGGTGACGTCGTGCTCGGAGCGCTTGGCGATGCGCCGGCCCAGCGCGTCGTAGCTGAAGGTCGTGGTCTTGCCGTAGGTGCTCGCGCTGCGCATGCGGTTGAAGCCGTCCCAGGTGAACACGGTCTTCTCGCCGTTCCAGGTCCGCTCGATGAGGTTGCCGCGCTCGTCCCAGGTGTAGTGGGTGCCTGCATAGTCCTTGAGCAGGTTGTCCATCAGCCGGCCGGCCATGCTGCGGCCATCGCCGTTCAGGCGCACCGCGACGCGGGTGGTGACGCGGCCTGCGGCCTGCGCGTTGGCACCGGTGTCGTCGGAAGGATGGCCGATGTTCCCTGCCGGGTCGAACGCAAAGGTCTCGCGTCCCAGGCGGCTGTGGGCTTCCAGCAGGCGCCCCACCGGGTCGTAGCGGTAGCTCAGGTTGCCGCGGCGGCTGTCGCCGATGGCCGTCAACTGGCCGGCCTTGTCGTAGGCATAGCTGCGGCGGATGCCCACGGCCTCGACAGCCCCCGGCCTGGTCTGCGAGATCTGCTGCTCCAGCAGCCGGCCGGCCGGGTCGTATTTCAGCCCTTGATGCAGCCCGTTGCCCTGGTCGCGGCCGATCTCGCGGTGCAGGTCGTCGCGCTCGAAGCCCAGGATGTCCTGGCCGTCCACGAGCAGGCCGTGCACGTGGCCCGAGCCGTAGGTGAGCCATTGGGTGACGTGGCCATCGGGGCGCATGCTGGCGATGCGCTGGTTGAGCTCGTCGTAGCCGTGCTGCCAGACCGCCGTGTGGCCATGGTCCAGGTAGTGCTGGTGCTCGCGCACGAGGTTGCCCGCGCGGTCGTAGAACCACTGGAGCCTGGCCTCGGCGTTGGTGGCCTCGACCAGGCGGCCGTTGCGGTCGTAGGCGAAGCGTTCGGCCTGCTCGTCGGCCTGGCGCTCGCTCAGGCGGCCCAGGGGGTCGAACGCGAGCCGGGTGCTGTGGCCGGCTTCGATGACCTCGGCCAGCACGCCGCTGGCTTCGTCGTAACGGTACTGGGTGCTCTTGCGGTCGAAGCCGGTTTCTTCGAGCAGCTTGCCGACGGGGTCGTAGCGGAAGTCGTAGCGGCTGCCGTTCTCGTTGTGCAGCTCGCGCAGGCGTCCCAGCAGGTCCCAGTGGTATTTGAGGGTGTGGCCGGCCGCATCGGTGCGCTGGGCCACGAGGCCGGCGCGGGTGTAGCCGTAGCTGGTGCGGCGGCCCAGCGCGTCGGTGTGCGCGAGCAGGCGGCCTTCGGCGTCGTGCGCGAAGTACTCGCTGGTGTTGTCGGGGTGGACGATCTCCTCGAGCTGGCCCGGGTGGTTGTTGGCATGGCCGGGCATCGCGGACTGCGCGGCTTCGCCGGCTTCGGTGTAGCGAAAGCGCGCGGCCTGGCCCAGGGCGTTGGTGATCCTGGCCAGGCGGCCGCGGCCGTCGTAGGCCCACTGGGTGGTCTTGCCGGAGCAGTCGGTGTGGCTGGCCAGCTGGCCGTCGGGGGTGTAGGCGAGGGTCTTGATGCCGCCCTTGGCGTCGGTGATGCGCACGGGGCGCCCGGCGTTGTCGTAGGCGTATTCGGTCTTGTGGCCGAGTGGGTCGATCTCTTCGGTGAGGTTGCCGCTCGCGTCGTAGTCGCGCTTCCAGGCGCCGCCTTCGGCGTCGAGGATGCCGGTGATGCGGTGGCGTGCGTCGTAGGCGTAGTGCACGCTGCTGCCGTCGGCGCGGGTGTGGGTCTTGAGGTTGCCGTTGGCGTCGTAGACGTAGTCGTCGGTGGTGCCGTCGGTGTGGATGTGGCGCGTGATGTTCTTGGCGTCGTCGCGCAGGAACCATTCCTCGCGCTGGTCCGGGTGGATGATCCGGTAGGTGTAGCCCAGCACGTCGTAGTAGTACCAGGTCTCGCCGCCCATGGCGTCGGTCAGGTAGGTGAGGCGGATGTTCTTGTCCCACTCGAGCGTGAGCGCAAAGCTGCCGTCGTCGGACCATTCGCGCACGGCCTTGGCATCGGCGCCGGTGCCGTCGTACTGCAGGTTCATGCCGCGGCCGGTGCGGTCGGTGTAGCGGGTGACGAGGTGGTGGCTGTAGCTGTACTGCCAGCCGGCGCCGTTCTCGTCCTGCGCGGCGACGAGGTCGCCTTCGGCGTCGTGGGTGTAGGCGGCCAGCTGGCGCACGACGCGGCCTTCCTTCAGCTCCCACAGGGCCTTGATGAGGCCGGTCTGCGCATCGGGCTGGGTGCCGACGTGGGCGATGACGGCCTCGCCCTGCCTGCTGATGATGTCGCTGAGCACCTGCTCGCCGGTGGCCGCGATCACGTGGTCGTAGCGCAGGCCGACGGCGGCGCCGCTGTTCGTGTGCTGCGCCACCAGCCGGAAGTGCTGCTTGCCTTGCGCGGCGGCCTTGGCGGGCACGGTGTCGACCAGCTCGTAGGTCTCGCGCCAGTCGGGGGCTTGGCCGGCCGGCACGGGCTTGCCGAAATCGATCGCGAGCAGCCGTTCGCCGAGGCGGGTGAGGGTGATCTCCTCGATCGGGTTGCGATGGCTCTGCCCCACGGCCAGCAGCGGAAAGGCATGGCTGCGGCCATCGGCACCGCGATAGATCAGGCTCATCTGGCCCTGGCGGCGGCCCCTGGCGGGTTTGGCAACATCGACGCGCGTGCTGTAGGGCGTGATCCAGCGCGCGCCGAGGCTGCCCTGGTCGAAGGCGGCAAGATCGCTGCGGTAGGTGCGCGTCCAGGTGATGGGCAGGGGCGCGCCGAGCACGAAGTCGGTGTGGTCGAAGCTCTCGCAGCCGGTGGCCAGGCTGATGGCGCCGCCCGCGGCGGCGTTCGTGCAGTTCTTGCAGCCGGGGTCGCCGCTGGCTGGCACCTGGGCGGAGGTGGCGGCCTGTTCGCCGCCGGGCTTCTTGCTTTCGACCTGCGTTCCGTTGTTCGCGGAAATGTTGGCGCTGTGCTTTCCCTTGCGCCTGAGCAATGCATCCTTGAGGATCTTGATCATCCACTTGATGCCGTACTGCAGGCTCTCGTCGCCCAGCCGCATGATCTGCCGGCGGGCCGCGCCCTTGAGGTCGGTCAGGCTGGCGACGGTGTCCCGGATCATGGCCTTGGCACTGTCGGGCAGCGCATAGTGGCTCGCGGTGGCCGCCGCGTAGTTGGCGGATTTCTTCGCGGCCTCGGCCGCGGCGGCCATCATGCGGCTCCAGGTGCTCTGGGTCTTGGGGTCGTAGGTGTTCCTCTCGGCAGCGGCGCCGGTCGCGAACACCGGCTTCTCGCCCAGCGCCACCTGCAGCGCGCCGATCAGCGCATCGGCGATGCCGTCGACCTTTTTTGCGCAGGACTGCAGGAAGTCGTCGAGATAGCCGAGCGCCTCGTCCACGAACTTGTCGAGCGTGCCGGCGATGGTGTCGTTCAGGTGGGTGATGAGCACGGCAATGAACGCCTCGCCGATGTTCGGCACCGCGTTCCTGGCCGACTTGGCGATCTCCTGCTTGAGCAGGTGCAGCATGGGCCGCAGGCTCATGCGCGCAGCGCCGGTGGCGGGCGGAAACGGAATCACGCCCAGCAGGTTGATGGCCAGGCTGACCCACTGCAGCACGTCGCTGTACGCCTTCTTGGTGACCATCTCGATGAGGTCCCAGACCGCATCGATGAGCGCCATGATGTTGCCGATGACCGGCAGGCTGCCCGCGAAGGTTGCCAGCACGTTCAGCGTGACGTAGTCGTTGGTGAGCTTGCGCAGCCACTTGTCGATCTTGGCGGCGCCGGCGCCGATGTCTTCCTCGCCGATGGTGTTGAGCGGCGCCACCGCGGTCTGGCGCTCGCGCTCCTTGGTTTGCGCGTCGTTTTGGGGGGCTTGGTCAGCCATTCGCGGATCTCTCCCGTGTTCTCTTGTGGTCGTCGTCTTGCGGTGCCGGCGATCAGCCCGCGAAGCCCGGCGTCTGGCCGCGCGGCAGCGTGGCCAGGGACTTCAGCGAGGGCATCGAAGGCAGCGACGCGGGCAGCTTGGGCACCATGGCGCCCACGGTCTGCGCGGCCATGCCGCTGGCCGCCTGGCCGACCTGGCCCAGCAATGCCTTGGCGCCGCCTTGCTGGATGGCCTGCACGGCACCGACGGCCCGCTGCGCGGTGCTTGCCGCCTCGCTCGCCTGGCTTACGAGGCCGCCCGCCTGGCCCAGCAGGCCCGCCGCTGCGCTGCCGATTCCGCCAAGTCCGTCCGCCCCGCTGAGGAAGCTCGTTCCACCGCCTCCAGAATCCATGGCCTTGTCGCTCGCAGGCCGGGTGGGCCAGCGGTTCGGCTGGCCGAAGTAGCTGCCGGTGTCCCAGGGGTCGCTCGGATCGCCGCCGAACGTGACCTTGGCCTGCCCGAGCGGAAGCCCCGCCACGGAGGCGAAGCCGTTCGCGTCGAGCTTGCCCGTGTGCGTGCCCCCGTCGGAATCCACCACCGTGTAGTCGCCTTGCTTCACGCCTTGGCGCATGGCGCCGTCGGCCTTGATGTACTGGTGGTACAGGTCGAGCTGGCCTCTCGGAAGCTGGGGCGGCTGCGGCAGCCGCGGCTGTCCGTCGCTCTTGGGCCCCACCATCGAATGCGAAGCCGCATGCGCGCGCCACTGCCCGTTGGTGCCGCTCTCGATGCCGCCCGCTGTCCAGCGCGTGTAGCTGGAGCCGCCGTTGATCAGCACCTCTTCCTTGGCGGTGATGGTGATCCGGTTGGCCTCCAGCTTGATGTCGAGCTTGGCCATCGCGTTGATGCTGTCCTTGAGCGCCGTGATATCGATGTCGGCCGCGGCCGCCGCCATGCGGATGCCGTGGTTGAAGGCGACCATGCGCACCGCATCCTTGGCGCTCACCAGGAAGCTGTTGCCCGTGGCCACGCTGGTGTGCGCACCGCTGCTGATGGCCGTGTGCTCCACGCTCACGAGGTGGGTGCTGGCGGCCGTGGTGGCCTGGATGCCCGCCGGGCTGGCCAGCGTGAGGTGCGGCTCCTGGAACTCCGGGAACTCGCCCTGGCCCGAGGGGCCGCCTTGCCCCCTGATCGCATCGTTCTGCGCCTTCAGCGCGCGGGCCACCTCGTCCTGGTCGCCGGCCTCATGGGCCTTGGCCTGCTGCGCCACCTGCGCCAGGCTCTCGTGCAGGTCGCGCCCCTCGGTGAGCCTGGCGATGGTCTCGCGCATGTCGGTGATGTGGCCCTGGGCATTGGGCCGCGCCTCGGTGCTCAGCAGCAGGCCGCGGGCGGCGCGCACGGCGCCATGCCCGTCGGTGCGCAGCTCGAAGCCCTGGCCGCGGTCGTCCTTGCGGCCCGAGGTGTCCTCGATGCGCCCGATGTGGCCCAGGCTCAGGCTGGTGCTCTGGTGGTCGCTCTTGAGCTGGGCCTGCACCTTGCCGCTCGAATCGTCGAGCGCGAGGTGGTTGCTTTGGCCACCGCCGAGCTCGCGGCTGCGGATGCCCGTGAGCTGCTTCTGCTGGGGCAGCTGCCAGGCGGGCATCTCGTCGGCGTTGTGCACCCGGCCGGTGACGATCGGGTAATCGGGATCGCCGTTGAGGAAGTCGACGATCACCTCCTGCCCGATGCGCGGCAGCGCGGCCGCGCCGAAGGTGGCGCCGGCCCAGGCGGTGGACACGCGCAGCCAGCAGCTCGAATTCTCGTTGCGCTGGCCCAGGCGGTCCCAGTGGAACTGGACCTTGATGCGGCCGTAGGGATCGGTCCAGATCTCCTCGCCGGCCGGGCCGACCACCACGGCGGTCTGCGGGCCGCGGGTGCGCGGCTTGGGGGTGCTGCGCCGCGGGCGCCAGGCGTAGCTGGTGGGCTGGGCCTCGAAGGCGAAGCGCTGGACCGAGCCTTCGGAAGCATCCGCGCCTTCGCTGGCCTGCAGGTTCTCCTGCAGTTCGTAGTCCACGGCCAGCAGCAGGTGCTGGCGGTTCTGGTCCTCGCGCGGATGGTCCCGCAGGCGGAAGGTGTGGCCCGGCGCCAGTTCGCGCAGATTGGCGCGGCCCTTGACCCGGCTGCGCTGGCTCAGCTGTTCCTCGGTGCGCAGCCGCGCGTAGGTCTCGCCGTCGTCGTGCTGCAGGTAGTCGCCCGGCCATTCGTACTGTTCGAAGCCGTCGTGCTCGTGGCCCGGCGGCATCTGGCGCCGGCTGGCGAGGTCGGCCTGGGGCTTCTCGAAGTCGTAGTGGTTGCGAAAGTGATGGCCGGGGCGGATCTCCTCCGCCTGCGCCCATTCGTAGATGCGCTCGCTGGCCTCCAGCCCGCCGGTCATGCCGGCCTTCTCGTGCGGGTGGTAGCGCACGGTTTCGCCGCCGGGCAGCGGGGCGTGCGAGCTGGCGATGTCGTCGGCGAAGACCAGCACATGCTGCTCGGCCTCGTGGCGGAAGTGGTAGTAGATGCCTTCGTGCTCGCACAGGCGCGAGATGAAGTCGAAGTCGCTCTCGTGGTACTGCACGCAGTAGGTCCAGGCGCGGTAGCTGCGGCTGAGCTTCTGCTCCATCGGATGGCCGTAGCGGCCCAGCACGGCCGCGACGATCTCGGGCACCGTCTGGTCCTGGAAGATACGGAAGTCGGAGCGGCGCGTGGCCAGCCACAGCCATGGGCGCAGCCGCATGCTGTAGAAGGCCTGGCGGTCGTCTTCGTGCGACAGGCCGAAGCGGGTGACGAGGCCGGCGAGGTAGCGCGGGGCGCCGCTCTCGGTCTCCATCACCACGGTGGCGGGCTTGCCCAGGATGGACTTGGGGTCCAGCGCATTGCTGCTGCCCAGCAGGTCCAGGTCGAAGGCATAGGCCTGGCTGAGCGCTTCGCGCCCCTCCAGCCGGTGGAATTGCAGTGCCTCGCCCAGCGGCGTCTGGATGGTGACGCGGCGCTTCATGAGCCGCCACCTTGCAGGAACGTGGTGTCCATGTGACCTCCCTGATCTTTTTCTTCTTCTGGAGAAGAAACTAGCCAATCAACTGTCTGGATGCAATGTGTGTGACAGGACGCATCAGACGGTCGGATTATGCAAGAGACCTTTGGTCATTCCATGGTAATTCGGCACGGATCGGGGCTATTTGATCGCAGTTGCCGAAAGATGTAATCCATACGGGCTACACCGCGCGCATTCTGCGAAGCCCGATGAAGCCCTTCGGGTTAACCCGCGAGCGCGCGCATCTCGGCAATCAGGTCGGCCTTGCCCTCGAAACCGATGCCGGGCAGCGGCGGCAGCGTGACGTAGCCGTCCTGCACCTTCACGCCGTCGGGGAAGCCGCCATAGGGCTGGAACAGGTCGGGGTAGCTCTCGTTGCCGCCGAGGCCCAGGCCCGCCGCAATGGCCAGCGACATCTGGTGGCCGCCGTGCGGAATGCAGCGCGAGGGCGACCAGCCGTGCTCCTTCAGCATGTCGAGCGTGCGCAGGTACTCGACGAGGCCGTAGCTCAGCGCGCAGTCGAACTGCAGCCAGTCGCGGTCGGGCCGCATGCCGCCGTGGCGGATCAGGTTGCGCGCGTCCTGCATCGAGAACAGGTTCTCGCCCGTGGCCATGGGGCCGGCGTAGACCTCGCCGAGCTTGGCCTGTAGCTCGTAGTCGAGCGGGTCGCCGGCTTCCTCGTACCAGAAGAGCGGGTATTGCGAGAGCGCGCGGCCGTAGTCGATGGCGGTGGCCAGGTCGAAGCGGCCGTTGGCGTCCACCGCCAGCTGCTGGCCGGGGCCGAGGATCTTGAGCACCGACTCGATGCGCTCGCAGTCCTGCGCAAGCGTGGCGCCGCCGATCTTCATCTTGACCACCGAGTAGCCGCGCTCCAGGTAGCTCGCCATCTCGCGCTGCAGGCCCTCCACGCCCTTGCCGGGGTAGTAGTAGCCGCCCGCGGCATAGACGAACACGCGCGGATCGGGCGTGCCGCTGCCGTAGCGTTCGGCCAGCAGCTGGTAGAGCGGCTTGCCGGCGATCTTGGCGACGGCGTCCCACACGGCCATGTCGATGGTGCCCACGGCCACCGAGCGCTCGCCATGGCCGCCGGGCTTCTCGTTGATCATCATGCGGGCCCAGATCCTGTGCGGATCGAGGTTGTCGCCGGTCTCGTCGAGGAGCGAGGCGGGCTCGGCCTCGAGCAGGCGCGGCAGGAAGCGCTCGCGGATCAGCCCGCCCTGGCCGTAGCGCCCGTTGGAGTTGAAGCCGTAGCCCACCACCGGCCGGCCGTCGCGGATCACGTCGGTGACCACCGCCACGAGGCTCAGGGTCATCTTGGAGAAGTCGATGTAGGCGTTGCGGATGTCCGACTTGATGGGACGCGTGGACTCGAGGATGTTGACGATCTTCATGGTGCTTGTAGCTGGAGGAAAAAAAGAACTCAGCGGTGCAGCGACGCACCGCCGCAGATGGCGATGTCCTGGCCGGTGATGGCCGCGGCTGGCGCCGAAAGAAGAAAGGCCACCAGCGCAGCGATTTCCGCGGGCTGGATCAGCCGGCCGATGGGCGGCAGGCGCGGCGCGCTGCCGGCGCGCGCCGGGTCCTGCAGCATCGCGGTCTGCGTGGCGCCGGGCGACACCACGTTGAGGGTGACGCCGCGCTCCGCGACCTCGGCCGCCCAGCTGCGCGCGAGCGCGACCAGCGCCGCCTTGGTGGCGGCGTACTGGCCGCGGCCCGGCATGCCGTGCGCCACGCGGCTGCCGACGAACACCACGCGGCCATGTCCGCGCGCGGCCATCGCGGGCACCAGCGCATCGGCCAGCCGCGTGGCGGCATCGACATGCAGGCGCCACATCAATTCACCGCCCGCATGGTCGAGCTGCCCGAGCGGGCCCACGCGCAGCACGCCGGCCGCATGCACGAGCGCGCCGGCATCCTGGAGAGCGGCCGCGGCGCGCGCGATGGCCTCGGCATCCGACAGGTCGACCGCCACATGCGCAAAAGCGGAATGCGAGAGCGTGGGCGCTGCCAGGTCGAGCCCGCTCACGCGCCAGCCTTCATCGAGCAGGTGCAGCGCGATGGCGCGGCCGATGCCGCTGCTGCTGCCCGTCACCACGGCATGCGGGACGGCTTCATCATTCGACACGGATGTTGCCCTCCACGATGATCTTCCTGGAGCGCTCCATGTCGGCCTGCTGGAACTTCGCGAAGTCGTCGACGCTGCCCGGCGTCAGCAGCAGGCCCTGCGCATTCAGCGTCTCGCGCATGTCGGTGCCCAGCGCCTTGTTCACTTCGGCATTGAGCCGCTGCGTGATCGCGGCCGGCAGCTTGGCCGGACCCCACAGGCCATACCAGCTGTAGAACTCGTAGCCCGGAATGCTCTCGCCCACCGTGGGCACGTTCGGCAGGCTGGTGGCGCGCTGGGCCGAGGTGACGGCCACCACGCGCAGCATGCCGCTCTTGTGGTACTGCAGCGAGCCAAGGATCGGGTCGATGAAGCCGTCGATCTGCCCGCCGATCAGGTCCTGGAAGGCCGGCGCCGTGCCCTTGTACGGCACGATCAGGTAGTCGAGCCCGCCGGCGCGCTTGAGCAGCTCGGTCGACAGGTGGCCGGCCGAGCCGATCGAGCCCACCGCGAAGGTCATCTTGCCCGGATGCGCCTTCGCGTAGGCGATGAGCGATTTCACGTCGGTGATCGGCAGGTTCTTGTTGATGGCCACCGACAGCGGCGCCTTGGCGACCAGCGCCACCGGCGTGAAGTCGCGCGCGACCTCGTAGGGCACGGACTTCATCGTCATCGGCGCCGTGGTGAAGGTCGAGGCGTTGAACAGCAGCGTGTAGCCGTCGGCCGGCGCCTTCGACACCACGTCGGCGCCGATCACGCCATTGCCGCCGGGCCGGTTCTCCACGATGAAGGGCTGGCCCAGCTGGTCGCCGAGCTTCTGCGCGAGCAGGCGGCCGACGGTGTCGAGCGTGCCGCCGGGCGGGAACGGGATCACCATGCGCACGGGTCGGGCGGGCCAGGGCTGGGTCTGCGCAAAGCCGGGCGACGCCGCGGCGAGCGCGAGGGCCGCGAGCGCGGCGCGCAGGAAATGGGTGCGTTGCATGTCTCTTGTCTCCTTGTGTTTTTCGGGGGGAGGGCGGCGTGCCTTCCGCGTGTTCGCTCAGCGCCTCGACAGCCCGGCCTGCGCCACGGCGGCGCGTAGCGCGTCCATCTCGCGCGCATTGGGCGCCTCGGTCGGCGGGCGCACCGTGGCGTTGTCGAGCACGCCGGCCAGGTACATGCCGCCTTTCATGCGCGCATGCGCCTCGCCGGTCGGCTCGCCGCCGCCGTACACCGCGTCCTTCAGCGGCGTGATCAGGGCCTGCACCGCCATCGCCTTCTTCAGGTCGCCGGCCTTGACCGCGTTCCACAGGTCGATGATCAGTTGCGGAATGAAAGTGGCAAAGCCGACCAGCGCGCCGTCCACGCCTTGCACCATCGAGGCCAGCAGGTACTCGTCGTGGCAGGTGAGGATGGCCTTGGAGGCGTCGGCCTCGCGGATGGCCTGGATGTCGCGGGCGTACTTGTTCATGTCGCGCTGGCCGACCTTGAAGGCCTGCAGGTAGGGCAGGCGGGCCAGCTCGGCCAGCAGCTGCGACGAGTAGGAGGCGCGGGTCCAGGCCGGGTACACGTGGCAGACCAGGTCGAGCTCCGGCGCGGCGCGGTGGATGGCCTCGAAGTACTGCAGCGCATGGCCCGGCGTGAAGCCGAAGCGCAGCCAGTGGTGCGGCGGCATCACGTCGAGCGCGGCCGCGCCGGCGGCCTGGGCGGCGCGCGCATGCTCGGCGGCTTCGGCCAGGCCTTCGCACACGATCGACGAGATCACCGGCATGCGGCCGCGCAGCTCGTCGGCGACGATGCGGGTCACCTCGGCGCGTTCGGCCGGCGTCAGCGAGAACACCTCGCCGGTGTGGCCGTTGGTCATGACCGCCACCACGCCGTCGTGCCCCGCCAGCCACGAGGCCAGCTTGCGCAGCGCCGGCTCATCGATGCGGTGGTCCGCGGTGAAAGGGCAGGAAATGGCGGGAATGATCCCGCGATAATTCGCGATGGAAGGCATGCTGTGTCTCCGTTGGGGTTCAAGGTGCAGGAATGCCCGCATCTTTGGCCGGCGGGGCATGCACCGTCCAATACTCGAATCGCATACAACTATTCAACCGCTCGCACTGCGCATGGGCCCCGGCAACCGACCCCTCGACCTCGAATGGCTGGAAGACTTCCTGGCCCTGGCCGAGAGCGGCAATTTCTCGCGCGCGGCGCAGGCGCGCTCCATCGCCCAGCCGGCCTTCAGCCGCCATATCCGCGCGCTCGAGGAGTGGGTGGGGGTCGACCTGTTCGACCGCAGCGCGCACCCGGCCGCGCTCACGGCGGCGGGCAAGCGCTTCCAGCCGCTGCTGCAGGAGGTGCTGGCCGCGCTGGAGGCCGCGCGCATCAAGACGCGCGCGGCGCACGACATGGCCGCGGCGAGCCTGAGCTTTGCCGCCACGCACGTGCTGTCGCTGACCTTCTTTCCGCGCTGGCTCGCCAGCGTGGAGGCGCGGCTGAGCCTGGGGCCGATCCAGACCATCTCCGACAGTTCGCAGGCCTGCGAAGACCTGATGCTGCAGCGCCGCGTGCAGTTCGTGCTGTGCCATGGCCATGCGGGTGCGCCCGGCCGGCTCGATGAAGCGCAGTACCCCATGCAGCGCCTGAGCGGCGACGTGCTCGTGCCGGTGGCGGCGCCGGATGCGCGCGGCCTGCCGCTGCATGCGCTGGGCACGCAGCAGGCGCCGTCGGTGCTGGCCTACAGCGAGGCCTCGGGGCTGGGGCGGATCATGCGGGCGATCCAGGACATCGAGTTCGGCAAGGACTTCGCGCCCTCGCTGTCGGTGGTCTTCACGGCGCACCATGCCGCGCTGCTGCGGACCATGGCGCTCGAAGGACGCGGCCTCGCATGGCTGCCGATGAGCCTGGTGGCGGACGACCTGCGCGGCGGCACGCTGGTGGATGCCGGTGCAGGCGGCTGGCGGGTGCCGGTGGACATCCGGCTGTACCGGCAGCAGGCCCACATGGCGCCCGTGGCCGAGGCGCTGTGGGACCTGGTGAAGGACGGCGCCGCGGCGCCCGGCGCCTGAGCGCCCTCAGACGCTGCTGAGCGTCGGCAGCAGCGCCAGCAGCGCGCGCACCAGCGGCGAATCGTCCGCCTTGCGCCAGACCGCCAGGGTGTCGATGTAGGTCTTCTCGCCCTTGAGCGAGCGGTACGCCACGCCTTCGCGGTGCAGTGCCTTGACGCAGGCCGGCACCAGCGCCACGCCCAGCCCGCCCGAGACCAGGCTCACGATGGTGTGCATCTGGCGCGCCGGAAACAGGCGCGGGCTGAAGCCGCGCCGCATGCAGGTGGCCACGATCGCGTCGAACACCTGCGGCCCGAAGTGCCGCTCGAAGCCCAGGAAGCGCTCGCCCGAGAATTTCTCGAGCGCAATGCTGCCGGGCCGCACCAGCGGATGCGCCTCGGGCATCGCGAGGATCAGCGCATCCTTCTGCACCAGCCGCGAGCCCAGCGAGGCGGGCATGCTGGACGGCTGCAGCACCAGGCCCACGTCGAGCCGGCCCGATTCGACGTCGCCGATGATCTGGTCGGTCGTGCCCTCCCACAGCGCGATCTCGGCCCGCTCGTTCTCGTCCGAGAACTGCCGCAGCACCCGCGGCAAAAACGAATAGGCCGGCAGGCTGATGAAGCCGATCGAGATCGATCCCATGAGCCCGGCCGCGGCCTCCTGCGCGCGCCGGCGCAAGGTGTCCATGCCGAGCAGCACGGCGCGTGCGTCGCGGAGCGCTTCGTCCCCCGCGCGCGTGATCGCGATGCGGCGCGAGGTGCGCTCGAACAGCGTGACGCCCAGTTCTTCCTCCATCTCCTTGATCGCGAGGCTCACGGGCGGCTGCGACAGGTTCAGGCGCTGCGCCGCGCGCCCGAAGTGCAGCTCTTCGGCCACGGCGATAAGGCAGCGGAGGTGGCGGATTTCCATCTATCTGAATTTTGTATTGATCGATACGAATTCTAAATTTGTTGCTATTGATGTCAACTTCTAGACTTTGCCTCCACCAGCGCTGTCGATCCGAACGGCGCGGCAAGGAGACAACGCGATGGTCGAGAAACTGATGGGGCTGCCGCGCTCGCGCACGGTGGTGCATCCGGGGCCTTTCCGGCCCGTGCGCATCGATCGCATGCGCGACCAGAAGGGCCGGCACTTCCGGCTTTCGCTGCCCGGCGGCCGCACGCTGCACGAGAGCCTCGTGCAGGCGCTGGCGGACGAAGGCGTGGCCAGCGCATCGATGACGCTGATCGGCGGCGAGCTGGCCGAGCTCGGCTTCTGCCTTGCGTTGCCCGATCCCACGGGCCGCGTGCTCGCCACCTACGGCGCGCCGCACACGGTGCAGGGCGCCTGCTTCATCTTCGGCAACGCGACGCTGGGCAGCTCCGCCAGCGGCACGCCGGTGGTCCATTGCCACGGCGCCTTCCGCACCGCCGACGGCGCGGTGCGCGGCGGCCACATCCTGACCGACTGCACGGTGGTCGGACGCCGCAGCGTCACCGCGGTGGTCACCGCACTCGACAGCTTCGAGCTGCGCGTGGTCTACGACGACGAAACCCGCATGCCGCTGATGCGGCCCCAGGCCAGGCGCATCCATGGCTGAGATGCGCATGATCGAAAGCGGGCGCATGGGCCGCGTGGCCTATGCGCGCATCGCGCCCAACGAAGACCTCGTCTCGAGCGTCGAGAAGCTCTGCCTCGCGGAAGGTTTCGGCAACGCGTTCGTGCGCGGCGCGCTGGGCAGCCTCGTCGATGCCTGCCTCGAGCGCGCCGACGGTTCCTGCCAGGTGATCCGCGGTCCGGCCGCCGAGATCGTGAGCCTGGCCGGCGAGGTGCGTTCGCAGCCCGACGGATCGCTGCGCGCCGCGCTCACCGGCGTGGTGGCGGACACGCACGGCCACTTGTATGGCGGGCCGTTCGTGGCGGGCGCCAATGCCGTCTGCGTCACCTTCGAAGTCACGCTCGAAGAGTGGCTGCCATCGCCGGGCAACAACTGATCTCATTCACTGCAGAAACTCCCATCCATGACCGAACTCTCCGCTTCATCTTCTTCCCGCGTCGCCGTCGTCACCGGAGGCGCGCGCGGCATCGGCCTGGCCATCGGCCGCTGGTTCCTCGCGCACGGCTACAGCGTCGCGCTGCTCGACATCGACGGCGCCACGCTCGACCAGGCGGTGGCCGAACTCGCGCAGCCCGCGAAGCTGCTCGGCCTGCACTGCGACGTGTCGAAGCCGGCGCAGGTCGAGAGCGCGGCAAAGGCCGTGGTCGAGCGCTTCGGCCGCGTCGATGCGCTGGTCAACAACGCCGGCGTGGCGGTGTTCAAGCCGGTGCTCCAGACTTCCTTCGAGGAATGGCGCACCGTGCTCGGCACCAACCTGGATGGTGCCTTCCTCTGCACGCAGGCCTTCGGCGCGCTGATGGTCGAACGCGGGAGCGGCGCGGTGGTGAACATCGCCTCCATCTCGGGCCTGCGCGCCAGCACGCTGCGGGTGGCCTACGGCACCAGCAAGGCCGCGCTCATCCACCTGACCAAGCAGCACGCGGTGGAGCTGGGCAACGCTGGCGTGCGCGTGAACGTGATCGCGCCGGGGCCGGTGGAAACCGAGATGGCCAAGCTCGTGCACAGCGTGGCGATCCGCTCCGACTACTACGACACCATTCCGCTCGGCCGCTACGGCACGCCGGAGGAAATGGCCAACGCCGTGGGCTTCCTGTGCAGCGACGAGGCGAGCTTCATCAACGGCCAGGTGCTGGCCGTCGATGGCGGCTTCGATGCCGCCGGCGTCGGCCTGCCGACCCTGCGCCGGGGCATGCCCGCACCCGCCGCCGACCACGCCTGACAAGGAGAACCGCCCAATGACCACCAACGCCTGCATCATCGGCTGGGGACACACGCCTTTCGGCAAGCTCGATGCCGTGGAGAGCGAAGCGCTCATCCGCTCGGCCGTCGAGCCCGCGCTGCAGACCGCAGGGCTCGCCGCGGTCGACATCGACGGCATTTTCGTCGGCCATTTCAACAGCGGCTTCCTGCCGCAGGACTTCAGCGCGTCGCTGGTGGGCCTGGCGCTTCCCGAGCTGCGCCACGTTCCTGCGGTGCGCATGGAAAACGCATGCGCCACCGGTTCGGCCGCAATCTGGGCCGCGCTCGATGCGGTGCAGTGCGGGCGCGTGCGGCATGCGCTGGTGGTCGGCTTCGAGATCATGAACGCCGTGCCCGGCCCGCGCATTGCCGAGACGCTGCTGCGCTGCTCCTACGTGAAGGAAGAGGGCGAAACGCCGGCGGGCTTTGCCGGCGTCTTCGGCAACATCGCGGGCGGCTACTTCGAGCGCTTCGGCGACCAGAGCGATGCGCTCGCGGCCATCTCGGCCAAGAACCACGCCAACGGCGTGCACAACCCTTATGCGCACATGCGGCGCGACCTGGGTTTCGACTTCTGCCGCCAGCCGTCGGAGAAGAACCCCTTCGTCGCGGGCCCGCTCAAGCGCTCCGACTGCTCGCTGGTTTCCGACGGCGCGGCGGCGCTGGTCATCTCGGCCGAGCCGGTTGCGTCGGCGACGGTCCCGGCGGTGCGCTGGCGCGCGCGCACGCAGGTCAACGACTACCTGCCGCTGTCGCGCCGCGACCCGACGCGCTTCGAGGGCGCGGCGCTCGCGTGGCAGCGGGGGCTGGCCGCGGCGGGACTCTCGCTGCATGACCTGGGCTTCGTCGAGACGCACGACTGCTTCACCATTGCGGAGCTGCTCGAGTACGAAGCCATGGGCCTGGCGCCGCACGGGCAGGGCGCGCGCGTGATCCTCGACGGCGTGAGCCGCAAGGACGGCCGGCTGCCCGTCAACCCGTCGGGCGGGCTGAAGTCGCGCGGCCATCCGATCGGCGCCACGGGCGTGTCGCAGCATGTGATGGCGGCCATGCAGCTCGCGGGCCTCGCGGGCGACATGCAGGTGGGCTCCGGCAAGCCGGGCGCGGTCTTCAACATGGGCGGCGCCGCGGTCGCCAACTACCTGAGCGTGCTGGAGGCGGCATGAGCCAGGCGCGGGCGATGAACCTGTCCGCGCTGCTGTCGCAGACGGCCGCGCTCTTTCCCGATCGGCCGGGCCTGATCCAGGGCGAGCGGCAGTGGACTTGGCGCGAGATCGATGCGCGCGTCGATGCGCTGGTGCAGGCGCTGCGCGCGCTCGGCCTGCGGCCGGGCGACAAGCTGCTCGTGATGTCGCGCAACAACCCGGCGCTGTTCGAGAGCTGCTGGGCCGCCTTCCGCCTGGGCGCGGTATGGGTGCCCGTCAACTTCCGGCTCACGCCGCCGGAGGTCGCCTACCTGGGCAGCGCCAGCGAGGCCAGCGTGATGCTGGCCGAAGACTGCTTCGCCGAGCATGTGGAGGCCGTGAAGGCCGCGTCTTCGCATCTGCGCTCGGTCGTCACCATCGGTCTTCCGCGCGCGGATGAACTCGGCTACGAGGCGCTGCTCGCGGCCAATGCCGGTGCGCCCGCGGCGATGGTGCAGGTCGATGCCGATCATCCGCTGTGGTACTTCTACACCTCGGGCACCACCGGCCGCCCGAAGGCCGCCGTGCTCACGCACGGGCAGATGGCCTTCGTCGTGGCCAACCACCTGGCCGATCTCATTCCGGGCACCACCGAGCACGACTGCTCGATCGCCGTCGCGCCGCTGTCGCATGGCGCGGGCATCCACGCGCTGCTCAACGTGGCCCGCGGCGCGGCCACCGTGCTGCTCGCGTCCGACAGGCTGGAGCCGGCCACCTTCTGGGCGCTGGTGGAGCGGCATCGCGTGACCAACGTCTTCACGGTGCCGACCATCGTCAAGATGCTGGTGGAAGACCCGGCCGTCGACCGCTTCGACCACGGCTCGCTGCGCTACGTGGTCTATGCGGGCGCGCCGATGTACCGCGCGGACCAGAAGCGCGCGCTGCAAAAACTCGGCAAGGTGCTGGTGCAGTACTTCGGCCTGGGCGAAGTCACGGGCTGCATCACGGTGCTGCCGCCGGCCATGCATGCCGCCGACGACGACGATCCGAACGCGAACATCGGCTGCTGCGGCCGGGCCCGCACCGGCATGGACGTGGCCATCCTCGACGAGCGGATGCAGCCGGTGCCGGCCGGCACCGTGGGCGAGATCTGCTGCCGCGGGCCGGCCGTGTTCGCGGGCTACTTCAACAACCCCGAAGCCACCGAGAAAGCGCTGCGCGGCGGCTGGTTCCACACCGGCGATCTCGGCCGCATGGATGCGCGCGGGCTGCTCTACATCACGGGCCGCGAATCGGACATGTACATCTCGGGCGGCTCCAACGTGTACCCGCGCGAGGTCGAAGAAATCTTGCTGATGCATCCCGCCGTGCGCGAGGCGGCGGTGCTCGGCATCGCGGACGAGAAATGGGGCGAGGTGGGCGTGGCGGTGATCGTCGCTTCGCAACCCGGCCTCACGGCCGAGCAGCTGCTGCAGCACCTGGACGGCCGCTGCGCGAAGTACCGCTGGCCGCGGCACATCTTCTTCTGGGATGCGCTGCCGAAGTCGGGCTACGGAAAGGTCGCCAAGGCCGACATCCGCAAGCAGTTGCTCGAACGCGGCGACATGAAGGAGGCCGCCACCACCTGAGCGCACCCATCGACGCCGCCCCGCACGAGCAGATCCATTCACAAAAGGACCAGGAGACAAAAAATGAGCATCACCCGCCGCACCGTGCTGCGCTCGACGGCACTGGCCGCCAGCCTCGCCGTTCCCATGCACCGCGCCTTCGCGCAGAAGGCCGAGTTCAACTACAAGTACGCAAACAACCTGCCGGTCACGCATCCGCTCAACATCCGCGCCAAGGAGATGGCCGACGCCATCCGCGCCGAGACCGGCGGCCGCGTCGACATCCAGATCTTCCCGAGCAACCAGCTGGGCTCCGACACCGACGTGCTGAGCCAGCTGCGCTCGGGCGGCGTGGAGTTCTTCACGCTGTCGGGGTTGATCCTTTCCACGCTCGTGCCGTCTGCATCGATCAGCGGCGTGGGCTTTGCGTTCAACGACTACGCGAGCGTGTGGAAGGCGATGGACGGCGAGCTGGGCGCGCACATCCGCCAGCAGATCGCCAAGGCCAACATCGTGCCGATGGAGAAGATCTGGGACAACGGCTTCAGGCAGATCACCTCGTCGAGCCGGGCCATTGCCGCGCCGCAGGACATGAAAGGCTTCAAGATCCGCGTGCCGGTGTCGCCGCTGTGGACCTCGATGTT
The DNA here is from genome assembly GCF_001591365.1 of Variovorax paradoxus NBRC 15149. Taxonomy (GTDB): domain Bacteria; phylum Pseudomonadota; class Gammaproteobacteria; order Burkholderiales; family Burkholderiaceae_C; genus Variovorax; species Variovorax paradoxus. The sequence goes on along the minus strand of NZ_BCUT01000002.1, from coordinate 600,727 downwards.
CAAGGCACTCGACGCCGCGCCCACGTCCATCAACTTTGCCGAGGTCTATTCGGCGCTGCAGACCAAGATCGTCGACGGGCAGGAGAATCCGCTCGCCATCATCGCGACGGCCAAGCTCTACGAGGTGCAGAAATTCTGCTCGCTGAGCAACCACATGTGGGACGGCTTCTGGTTCCTGGCCAACCGGCGTGCCTGGGACAAGCTGCCCGCCGACCTGCGCACCGTGGTGGCCCGCCACATCAACGCAGCCGGCATGAAGGAGCGCGCCGACGTGGCCGAGCTCAACGCCGGGCTGCAGAAGGAGCTGGCCGCCAAGGGCATGGCCTTCAACCAGCCGGACGCAGCCGCCTTCCGCGACCAGCTGCGCAAGGCCGGCTTCTACAGCGAGTGGAAGGCCAAGTACGGCGACGAGGCCTGGGCGCTGCTCGAGCGCAGCGCGGGCAAGCTTGCATGAGCGGGCCGGCCCTCGGCCTGGCGGCCGGTGCGCGGGTCGATGCGCCCCGGCTCTCGGCCATCGAGCGCCGGCTCGGCATGCTGGTCGACATGGCGGCCGGCGGCCTGGTGCTGGCCGACGTGGCGGTGCTGCTCGCGGGCGTGCTGGCGCGCTTCGTGTTCCACAGCCCGCTGGTCTGGTCCGACGAGCTCGCGTCGATCTTGTTCATCTGGCTCGCGATGCTGGGCGCGGTGGTCGCGCTGCGGCGCGGCGAGCACATGCGCATGACGGCGCTGGTCTCGATGCAGCCGCCATCGCGGCGTCCGTTGTTCGAGGCCTTGGCGCTGTGCGCCTCGCTCGCCTTCCTGGCGATGGTGGCGTGGCCGGCCTGGGAGTACGCGTCGGAGGAGCGCTTCATCACCACGCCCGCGCTGAACATCTCGAATGCGTGGCGGGCCGCGGCGCTGCCGGTGGGTGTGGGCCTGATGGGCCTGTTCGCGGTGCTCAGGCTGCTGCGCGATGTGGAGTGGCGCATCACGGCCAAGGCGGTGGCGATCGTGGCCACGCTGGTGGTGGCGTTCACGCTCGGCCGCTCGGTGTTCCAGGAGCTCGGTCGGCTGAACCTGCTGGTGTTCTTCGTCGGCGTGGTGCTGGCGGGCGTGCTCGCGGGCATTCCCATCGCCTTCTCCTTCGGCCTTGGCACCTTCGGCTACCTGGCGCTGGCCACCGACACGGCGCTGCCGGTGATCGTGGGGCGCATGGACGAGGGCATGTCGCACCTGATCCTGCTCGCGGTGCCGCTCTTCGTGTTCCTTGGCCTGCTGATCGAGATGACCGGCATGGCCAAGGCGATGGTCGCGTTCCTCGCGGGCCTGCTGGGGCATGTGAAGGGCGGGCTGTCGTACGTGCTGGTGGGTGCGATGTACCTCGTGTCGGGCATCTCGGGCTCCAAGGCGGCCGACATGGCGGCGGTGGCGCCGGCGCTTTTCCCCGAGATGAAGCAGCGCGGCGCGAGCGAGGGCGAACTCGTCGCGCTGCTGGCCGCGACCGGCGCGCAGACCGAGACGGTGCCGCCCAGCCTGGTGCTGATCACCATCGGCTCGGTCACGGGCGTGTCGATTGCCGCGCTGTTCACGGGCGGCCTGCTGCCGGCTGTGGTGCTGGGCCTGATGCTGTGCGTGGTCGTGTACTTCCGCTGCCGCGGCGAGGACCTGCGCGAGGTCGTGCGCACGCCGTGGCGCGAGGTCGGCCGGCTGGCCGTCGTGGCGCTGCCGGCGCTGGCGCTGCCGTTCGTGATCCGCGCGGCGGTGGTCGAAGGCGTGGCCACCGCCACCGAGGTGTCGACCATCGGCATCATGTACGCCGTGGTCGCGGGGCTGGTCGTGTACCGGCAGTTCGACTGGAAGCGGCTGGGGCCGATGCTCGTTGCGACGGCGTCGCTGTCGGGCGCCATCCTGCTGATCATCGGCACCGCGACGGCCATGGCCTGGGGCCTCACGCAGTCGGGCTTCTCGCGCCTGCTGGCCGAAGCGATGACCGGCCTGCCCGGCGGCGCGCCGATGTTCCTGGCGGTGTCGCTGGTGATCTTCGTGGTGCTGGGCAGCGTGCTCGAGGGCATTCCGGCCATCGTGCTGTTCGGGCCGCTCTTGTTTCCGATAGCGCGCCAGTTGGGCATCCACGAGGTGCACTACGCGATGGTGGTGGTGCTGTCGATGGGCCTCGGCCTGTTCGCGCCGCCGCTGGGCGTGGGCTACTACGCGGCCTGCGCGATCGGCCGCGTGCATCCTGACGCGGGCATCCGGCCGATTGCAGGCTACATGGTGGCGCTGCTGGTGGGGACGATTGCGGTGGCGGCGATTCCTTGGCTGTCCATTGGGTTTCTTTGAAGGGGCGGGGGACCTGCTATCAGTAGTTGGCAGCTTTGCCCCTGGCGCTCGGAGTTCGGGGCAGCAAGGCCTTGATGCGCTGGCGAAGCAGCGCGGGTGTCACAGCAGGCGTCATTTGCAGCACCGCCATGCAGCGGTCCATTCGTCCGTGGCGTGTCAGCAGCGCATTCACGGCCTTTGCCAGATCGCTGTCGATGCTGCTGCCGTAGGCTTGTCTGGCCTTGGTCGCCGCGCGGCGCAGCAGTGCAGAACCAGGGTGCATCATGGCCAGGTCGATGATGTCGCGGCTGAAGACGCTGTCGTCGGCCCAGCGATCCGAATTTGCAAGCAGCTTGCTTGCGGCCATGTCCAGCACGGTGAGCGTCGCAATGTCGCCGATGCGGTCTTGCTCGCCCGGCGCATCAAGTTCGATGCGTGCTTCGAGCACGATCTCGAACTTGATATCGACGTCACCCACACGCACCATCGATCGGATGCCATATTGATCGGCGCGAAGTTCGCCGGTCTGCTGGATCTTCGCGCCCTTGCGGGCCAGCGCGCTCAGCCCCTGCTCACCGGTCAGCAGCTGGCGCAGCTGCCGGTAGCCATCGATATCGGAAACGAGGAAGTCGATGTCCACCGACTCGCGGTACTCGCCATAGCGAAGCGCGATGGCCGTGCCGCCGCCGAACAGGCAGTGGTTCTCGGCGAGCACTTCGGCATCGAGCATTGCAAGTGCCTCGGCGACCCGCCGGTGGTGCGGGCGTTCAAACATGCAGCGGCTTCCTGCCCAATGCGCGTGCCAGTTCGTCGAGCAGTTGCCGCTCCCGCGCGTCGAGCGCCGATGCGTCGACATGGCGCCAGTTGCGTTCGTAGGTGGCCCACGCCTCTGTGGGGGTGAGTTCGGTATCCGGCGCCAATTGCCAGGCGAGCCGGCGCAGTTGGGGGTAGTCGGCGATTCGGATGCCGCCCGCAATCGGCGCGGGGGGCGCGGATTGCGTTGATGGGACCACGTCGACATCGAGGCCCAGCGCCGCGAGGGCATTCATGTAGGCCCCCATCGTGACCGACGGCTCGCCGCGTTCGATACGGTGCAGCGTCATGCGGGACACGCCCGCCGCCTCTGCCGCTGTGGTGGCGCTGACCTTCAGGGCCTTGCGGCGAGCGTGGATGCGCCGGCCGAACGCTGCGAGGCGGCGATCGGCCGCCGGGGCAAGGGGTGGCGCTGCAGAGGGCATATATGTATCTCATACTAGACAAAACTTGAGAATATGTCCAGAATGAGATACGTAAATTGAGATTACGGCGAACATTGCCGCACGGCGCGGCCTGCTCAGGTCCTTTTCGGGCTGGCAGAACTCCTCGCGCGTTCATTCGCCCTTGACGTAGCCGCGCGCTTCCACGATCTGGCCGCCGCGCACCAGCATCAGGTTCACGCCGCGCACCGACTGGCTCTCGTCCTCGCCCCAGTGCAGCCGCCAGCGGATCGTCGCCCGCTCTCCGGCGACCGTCACGTCCTCGATGTCGAACCAGGTATCCGGACGGGTCGCGATTCCCCGCCACAACGCCAGGCAGGCGTCGTGGCCGACATGGCGCGAGCCATTCGGCGCCGGCGTGGTGTTCTCGATGACGCAGTCCGCGGCGATCAGCTCGGGGAGGGCCGCCGGATCATGCCGCTGGAAGACCTCGTTGAACCGCCGGATGACCTCGGAGGTGCTCTGCTGCCCGGCCTGGCCGAGGTTCGACACCGCCGGTGTCTTGGCGTAGCCCAGGGCCTCCGCGATCCGGCCATGGCGCACCTTGATCAGCGTGACGCCCCGGACCGAGTTCTCCGGGCCCTCGCCGAAGCGGTAGCGCCAGCGGTTGATCGCCCGGTCGCCGCAGATGACCACTTCCTCGGTCTCGAAGGCGCCGTTCGGATCCGCGATCATGGCCTGCCAGAAGGCGACATTGGGCTCCTGGCCCTCGACCCGCAGCCCGTCGGGCGCCGGCTGCATCGCTTCCATGATGCAATCCGGAGCGACGAGCTCCCGTATGGCGGCGGCGTCCTTGTGCCGGAATGCGGCCATGAAGCGCCGCACGGCATCGGCCGTCTCCCCGGCCGATGCGGAATCGGAAAATATGAAACTGCTTGCGTCGGTCATGATGGTGTGTCCATGGTTGTCGAGCCCCAAGGATGGGCCGCCTGTGGCCGCATGACCTGATCGAGCGTCCGGCTTACTTTGCAGCGCATGAACCAGACCGATCCTCTTTCCGAAGCGTTGGGCAACGTGCGCCTGAGCGGCGCGATCTTTCTTGACGCCGAGCTGAGCGCGCCCTGGGGCTTTGCGTCGCCGCCGGCCAGTGCGGGCGCGCACCTCATCGCGCCTTCGGCGGAACACATGGTGCTGTTTCACCTGCTTGTCGAAGGCAGGGCCTCCGTGCGGCTTCCGGGGCAGCCCCGGTTGGCGCTCGAGGCGGGCGACGTTGCCATCCTCCCGCTGGGAGACGCGCATGAGCTCTGGAACGGGCGCGGGGCCGAGCTCACCGACTCGTCCGCGCTGCTGCCGAAGATCCTGGAGGGAACGGTGGTCTCGGAGCGCGGCGGCGGCGGCGGGCCCGTCACCAAGTTCATCTGCGGCTACATCGGCTGCGATCGCCAGGCCAGGCGCTTCTTCCTGGCGGGCTTGCCGCCGCTGTTCAAGGTGAACATCCGCCGCGGGTCGACGGGCGCGTGGCTCGAAAGCACGCTCCGCCATCTCGCCTCCGATCGCGAGCCGGCCGGCGCCGGGCGCAACGCGCTGCTCGCCAAGCTGGCCGAGGCGCTCTTCATCGAGACGCTGCGCCGCTACATGTCCGAGCTGCCGCGGCAGCGGACCGGATGGCTCGCGGCCGCACGCGATTCGGCGGTGGGCCGGGCCCTGGGCGCGATCCATCGCGAGCCCGCGCACCCGTGGACGGTCGCGTCGCTGGCCGAACAGGCCGGGATGTCGCGCACCGTGTTTGCGGAACGGTTCACCCGCCTGCTGGGCGAGGCGCCGCTGGGCTATGTCGCGCGCTGCCGCATGCAGCTCGGCGCCCGCCTGCTCGAGAGCACCGATGACACGGTGCTCGAAGTCGCGCTGAACGCGGGCTACGAGTCCGAGGCCGCCTTCAACCGTGCGTTCAAGCGCGAGTTCGATGTTCCGCCTGCGCGCTATCGGATGCAGCGGCGCAGGGGAGACCGGATGGCGGCGGACAGCGGCGCGCAATGACCGCCGGCCCGGGTGACTCAATAGCCGAGCAAGGCGTCCCAGACACCCAGTTGTGCGACCTTGGGTACCGGGCCGATCGTCGCCACCGCGGCGTTCTGTCCGCCGAACGACGCCGCCGCGGAGTCCGACGCGCCCGAAAAGCGCGGCCAGCCGAGCTCTGGCGCCAACCGCGCATTCCCATCGCTTGCGAACGACAGCACCGCGGTCATCAATGCGTCCGACAGCTGCGCTTCGGCAGCCCCTGCTCCCACCTTGTCCCGGTAGTAGTCGAGCCCGAAGCTGCCGAACAGCATGGGCAATTCCGCGCAATGGGGCACGCCGCGCCCCGGCGCCTGTATCTGATGCGCATAGGTGGCGTATCGGACATTGCCTCCGTCGCCGGCAACCTTGGCGGCATAGCGCACGCTGAAGTTGCGCAGGACGCGGTCGCCATAGATCTCGATCCACACATCACCCGGCGCGGTCGACCGGCCTTCGCGTGCGGCTGTATCGGTGTAGGCGTCGATCACCGCATCGGCGTTCGCCTGCGAGCCACCTGCTTGTGGTGTCACCAGGGCCAGGAGCTCGGCGCGGCTGGCGGGCAAGGCCGGCGTCAGCCGTGCCTGGGTGATCGGGTCGTAGGCATCGAGGAAGAACGATCCTTCCGTCAGCGTATTGGTGATCACGAGGGGAAGATCGCCTGGCCACGCGGTGCGCGTCCAGTCGGAAAGGCAGACCTGGCCGTCGATGATCGGTGCTGCGCGCAAGCCCCGGCCGGAGGTGATGCCCGCCGGCAGCGGCTGCGCATTGAGCGCGAGTTCGGCCTGGTGCAGCGTCGACGCCGGAATGTCGCGCAGGCCCGAGGGCGTGGTCTGCAGCCTGGCGGCCAGCGCTTCGGCATACCTCCCGGCGTCGGCCAGGGTGAAGCCGGTGGGCGCCGGCACCCCGGCCGGGCTCAACAGCATGGCCTTCTGGAAGCAGGCCCGCGCCACCGGGTTCTGCGCCAGGATCGCGCCGCTCGTGCCGCCGGCGGACTGCCCGATGAGGCAGACATTGGCGGGATCGCCACCGAAAGCCTCGGCGTTGCGCCGCACCCACTGCAGCACCGCGATCTGGTCCTGCAGCTGCCAGTTGGCTTGCGTCCCGGTGTCGGGATCGACGAGGTCCGGGTGCGACAGCGTGCCCATCGCGCCGAGCCGGAAATTGGCGGTGACGACGACCACGCCCTTGCGCGCAAGAGCCTCGCCGTTCATCAGCGGCATGCTGGTGGCGCCGGTGCGCCATGCGCCGCCGTGCAGCCACACCACGACGGGCAGCTTGCGGCGCTGGCTTGGCGCCCACACGTTCAGCGTCAGGCAATCCTCGCTCTGAACGGCAGGGGAGGGATAGATCCAGGTCACGTATGCCGGCAAGGTCTGCAGGCTGGCGGCCCCGAAGGCCGTGGCGTCGAACACGCCGCCCGGGGCCCGGTACGGCTGCGGCGAGCGAAACCGCAGGGCGCCGACGGGCGGCTGCGCATACGGGACGCCGAGGAAGAACGCGACGGCGTCATCGGCCGTGCGCTGGCCCTTCAATGTGCCGGAGCTCGTTTCGACCATGGGTGCCGGGGCCGGCGAGGACGCGGGTGCAGGGGCGGGTGCGGGTGGCGTCGCCGCAGCGGGCAACGGGAGAAAGCTGCTGTTGCTGCCGCCGCCACCGCCGCAGCCACTCAGCGGCAAGGCGGCCAATGCGCCGGCGGAAAGGATGAACCGGCGCCGGTTGGTTGCCGAGTGCTCGCATGGGTCGCTCGAAGTCGTCATGTGCTTCCTTGTTCGCCGGCCCGGATGGTGCCGAAGCGGTGGCGAGTCTAGGAAGGATGACCGCCGCATGACAGGGCCGGCGGCGCAACTCAGCTTTCCAAAAATGCGTTGCCTTGGCCCGGCTTTCCCAGCGCCGAGGCCGCTTCGCAGAGTTCGTCCAGAAAAAGGCGCCCCGCGATGGTGAGATCGCGCCGCGAGGGATAGAGCGCAAAAAGCGAGATCGGCGGCGGCGTCCAGCCGGGTGCGATCAGGCTGAGGCGCCGGGCCTTGAAGTCCGCGGTGCACATCGACGCGGGCAGCTGCGCCACACCGAGCCCCGCGAGCGCAGCTTCGCGGATCTGCAGCAGGCTGTCGCTCGTGAACTGCACGCGCACATCGATCTCCGCGTCGCCCTCGCGCGCGTGGCTCAGCAACCAGCGCGCGGCATGCGGCATGAACGTCCAGCCGATCGCGGGGCAGCCCTGCAGCTGCGCGGGGAGCATGGCACCCGGCAGCGCGTCGCGGACCTTGGGCGATGCGACGAGCACGTAGGGAACGTCGGCCAGCTTGCGCATCACCAGGCTCGAGTCGCGAAGCGGCTTGACCGAAGGACGTATCAACAGGTCGACGGGATCGCTGAATGCCGAGGGCCGGCCGTCGGTTGCGTCGAGCGTGATCGCCACGCGCGGATGCCTCAAGCTGAAGTCGATGGCCAGCGGGCCCACGAGCATGGCACTCAAGGCGATGGGACACGAGATGCGCAGCGTCCCCGATGCCTCGCCCAGGCTGTCGCGCGCGGCGGACAGCGCGCGCTGCGCTTCGGCCCGGATGTTCGCGCCGTGCGCATACATCCGCTGTCCGATGTCGGTCACCTTGAACCTGCGCGAGTTGCGCACGATCAGGCTGACGTTCAGGCGTTTCTCGAGCCCCGAGATGCGGCGGCTGAGCCGCGACACGGGAATGCCGAAGCGCTGGCTCGCGGCGCTGAACCCGCCTGCCTCGACCACGGCGACCAGGGCCATCAGGTCGTCCGCGACATCTCCGGTTTTGTCCATCTTCGGCTCCCAGGGCAAAAGACGGCATTGTGAGTTGGCCAGGCACCTGGCGGCGGCGCTGGGGGCCTGCGCAACGCGCTCAACTGTTCATGACGCGCGCAAAGAGGGCCTGGTGCAGCCATCGCGGCGTTGCCCACACCATCGCCACGGCCGCCTTGTTGTTGAAGCCTGGAACGACACTGACGCGGCCGGCGTGCAGCGCCCGGATTCCCGCCCGCACCACCGGTGGCGGCTTCATCATCAGCAGCTTGAGCCCCCATGTGATCTTCTGCTTTGCGGCCTGCGCAAAGCCGGTGTCGGACATGCCGGGGCACAGCGAGGTCACCGTCACGCCATCGCGCTTGAACTCACGGTGCAAGGCATCGCCAAGGCGCAGCACATAGGCCTTGGCTGCGCCATAGACGGCCATGTTTTCCACGCCGAAGTAAGCCAGCATGCTGGCCACGAGCAGTATCTTGCCGTGGCCGCGTGCGCGCATGTCCTCGCCGAAGAGCCGCGTCATGACCGTCAGGCTTGCGATGTCCAGTTGCAGCATGTCCAGCGCGCTTTGCATCGGCGTGTCGAGGAAAGTACCCTGCAGGCCATGGCCTGCGTTGTTGATCAGGATCTCGACCTTGATGGCGCGCTCGCGAAGGCTGGCGTGCAGCGCGTGGACGGCGGCCACGTCCGACAGGTCGGCCTGTTCCACGATGACTCTGGTGCCCCACTCCTGTTGCAGCGCCGCAGCCAGGGCTTGCAGCCGATCGAGCCGGCGCGCCACCAGAATCAGCGGGTGGCCCTTGGCCGCGTATTGCCTTGCGAATTCTTCGCCAAAACCACTGGATGCACCAGTGATGAGAACCCAGGAGTCGATGTTGGTAGCCATGATGTTCGCCTTTGTTGAAGCCGCTGTGATGCTGGAGGTGGCCGGCATCCTTGCTTTCAGGCAAGATTGGAGACCGACGGTCTGTAATGTAACAGACCATCGGTCTTTTAGCAAATGGAGTGTGATCGCCGCATGAATTCGCCCATCCCCTACGTACGCGCCCGCTCTGCCGAGCAGAAGGAAGAGCGGCGCCGCCATCTGCTGGCCACGGCCCGGGAAATGCTGCACCGGAGCCCGGAGGCCCTCGACCTGGGCATCAACGAACTCGCGCGCGAGGCGCAGATGACCAAGTCGAACGTCTACCGGTACTTCGAAAGCAGCGAGGCGGTGTTGATGGACCTGCTCGTCGAAGAATTCGCAGGCTGGCATGCCGAGCTGGGCGCGGCACTGGCGCGCGGCGGCAAGGCCGGCGCGAGCGTCGAGCACATTGCCCGCGTCTTCGCCTCGACCATTTCTGCACGGCCCTTGCTTTGCCGGCTGATCAGCATCCTGCCGTCCATCCTCGAGCGCAAGGTGTCGTTCGAACGCATGGTCGACTTCAAGGGCAGCCTGCTGGCGGTCCGCCAACAGACAGCGCGGGACTTCCATGCCCGCGTGCCCGCCATGCCGGTGCCGGCCTTCGAACAGGTGGTGAAGCATTCGCTGCCGCTCATCATCGGGCTGTGGCCGCTCAGCAACCCGGCGGGGATGGCCGCGCAGGTGACCGAGCTCCCCGAGTTGAAGAGCCTGCGGTACGACTTCGAGAAAGACCTCGAACATGCCCTGCTTACATTGATGCGGGGAATGGCCCAGGCGTAGAAGGCGTTCGCAGCGGGAATGCGCCATGCGCGGTTGGAGCGCTGTGCATCGTGGCCGCCGACACCCTGAACTGACGGCACGCCGTGCGCTCCCGGCTGACGCGCGCATCGGCGGCAGCCTACGTTGAAAACCAAGGTCCTCACATTCAAATGGCGCCGACGTCGAACGGGGACCGAGGCGTGCCGTGCGTCTTGCCGTCGGCGGATCAGGAGACTGCCATGCGCATCCACGACGAGAAGAAGAACAACGGCGAGGCAAGCCATGCCGTTCATGATGCAGACACCGACCCCCCGCAAGCCCTGAGCGGCACCACCCGGCGCTCGCTGCTGCGCAGCGCCGTGCTGTTCGCGATGTTCTCGGGCAGCGGCATCGGCCTGACCGCCTGCGGCGGGGGCGGCGGCGGAGGAGGAGGAGGAGGAGGAGGGGGCATCGGCGGCGGAGTGGGGGGAGGGCGTCCGCCCGACGACTCCAACTCGGTGTTCAAGCACGGGATCGCGAGCGGCGATCCCTTGTCCGACCGCGTGATCCTCTGGACCCGCGTGACGGCCGCCGCGCCGGGCACTCTCAACGTCGAGTGGGAAGTGGCCAGCGACGAGCGCTTCGGCATCATCGTGGCGCGCGGCACCGCGAGCACCGGCCCCGAGCACGACTACACGGTCAAGGTGGACGCCATGGGGCTCCAGCCGGCCAGCACCTATTTCTATCGCTTCCTGATGGGCAACGACCACTCGCCCATCGGCCGCACCCGCACGCTGCCGGTGGGCGGCGTGTCGCAGGCCAGGCTGGCGGTGGTGTCGTGCTCCAATTTCCCGAGCGGCTACTTCAACGTCTATGCCGACATTGCCAAGCGCACCGACATCGACGTGGTGCTGCACCTGGGCGACTACATCTACGAGTACGGGGTGGTGGGCTATGCGTCGCAGCTGGCCATTGCGATCGACCGCACATCGAACCCCGACCACGAGATCCTGACGCTCGCCGACTACCGCCTGCGCCATGCGCAGTACCGCACCGACGGCGACCTGCGCGCCCTGCATGCGCGGCTGCCCATGATCGCGGTGTGGGACGACCACGACCTGGCCAACGGCGCATGGTCCGGCGGCGCCGGGAACCACGACGAAGCAACCGAGGGCAGCTTTGCGGCCCGGCGCGCGGCCGCCGTGCAGGCCTACCACGAGTGGCTGCCGACGCGGCTGCCCGACCCGGCCAACCCGCTGCGGATCTACCGCTCCTTCGACTTCGGCACGCTGGCTTCGATGCACATGCTCGACACCCGGCTGATCGGCCGCGACAAGCAGGTCACGCTCTCGCAGTACCTGGCCGGCGAGGCTTCGGCGGCCACGCGGCAGCTGATGGGCCAGCCGCAGGTGGACTGGCTGTCGCAGCGCATGGCCGCATCGCCCTGCACCTGGCAGGTGCTCGGCCAGCAGGTGCTCATGATGCGCATGGCCATCCCCGTGAGCATCGCGACCGACTTCAGCCTCGAGACGCTGAGCGCCTACCTGGCGGCGCAGGCGCTTCCGGATTCCGCCCGCAGCGACAGCCAGCGCGCGCTGATCACGCAGCAGAAGGTGCCCTACAACCTGGACGCGTGGGACGGCTACCCGGCCGCGCGCGACGTGGTGCTTGCCATGGCGCGCAACCAGGGCAAGAACCTGATCTCGCTGGCCGGCGACACGCACAACGCCTGGGCCGGGAACCTCACCGACGCCTCCGGGCAGCGGGTCGGCGTGGAGTTCGGCACTTCCTCGGTGTCGTCGCCCGGCTTCGAGCGGGCGCTGCCGCTGATTGCCAACGACCTGCTGGCCGATGGCTTCCGGCGCATGGTCGACGACCTGCGCTACGCCGAGACCAGCAAGCGCGGCTATGCGGTGCTGACCCTCACGCCGGCCGAAGCGCGCTGCGACTACATCGAGATCAGCACGGTGCTGAGCCGCGACTATTCGGTGAGGACCGCAGCCACGCTGCGCGTGCTGCCCGGTGTCGGCAACCTGCAGGTGCTCGCTGCCTGAACATGGGTGGGTGGCGCGGTGCCGTCAGGATCGCGCCACCAGGCCGCGGATGTAGGCCTCGAGCGTCGTCGAGCCGCGCAGCGCGTCGCCTGGCATCTCGAAGCCGCTGTCGACGCTCACCGCGGTCATCCGCGCATACGAGTCCGCGGCAGCTTCGGAAAAGCCGAGGTCGCGGAACGCTGCCTTCCACTTGCCGCGCGGCGTGACGTCCAGTTCCACCGGCCGGCCGAGCGCCTCCGAGAACGCCCTTGCCACGTCGGCCGAGGTATAGCGCCGCGGGCCCTCCACGTAGCGGATGCCGACGTCGTCGAGCGGGGACACCAGCCTGCGGGCCGCGATCTCGCCGAGGTCGTGCGGCGCGGCCATGGGAATGGCAAGCTCGGGGTCGAACATCGTGGGCAGCCTGCCCGTGCTGCGCACCGTATCGAGCAGTCCGTCCCAGTTGCTCATGTAGTAGGCCGCGCGGTTGATGGCCGCCGGAATGGATTGGCGGCGCAGGCCCTCTTCGAGTTCCCACAGCACGCTCAGGTCGCCGATGCGCTCGCCGGGCTGCGCGCCGCCGGTCGATTCCGCCACCACCTTCTGCAGCCCCGAGCCTTCGAGCGCCTGCAGGATGTTGGCGACCGTGCGCCGCTCGATGGTGTCGGTGTCCGCCGACGTGTCCGCGGACGGATTGAGCAGGAAGGCGCGGCGCCCGCGCTGCAACGCCGCGCGCAGCGACGCCACGTCTTCAGCATTCGCCTCGGCGATCTCGGCGCCCTTTGCGCGCCACGCGCCTGCGCGCTTCGCGTCGCGCGTGACGATCGTCACTGCTTCGCCGCGGCCGAGCAGCGCCTGCGCGACCGCCGAACCGACATGCCCCGTACCGCCCATGATGACGTACATCCGTGTCTCTCCTTTTCGTCGTGCCTGGAGGAAAGCCTGGCGGGGTGCGACTGGCGCAATGGCTCACCGCGCGGGCGCGGGGCCTGCGCAGACGACACCCTCGATCAGCGCCTTGGTGTAGCGCACGAATGCCGCGAGCTGGGTAGGACGATCGGCCAAGTTGTCCGGTGCATGGCCCAGGTAAGCCGCATGCGCACTCGCCAGCACGGGCCGGTGCTCGCCGGGCAGGCGCTCCAGCGCCCATGCGGCGGCGGCATCCTTGGGCGCGATCTGGCCGGTACAGGCACTGAACCAGATGCGCGCGAGCGCGAGCACCACATTGCGCTCGTCGCCCTGCCAGTCCGGCGCGTTGTTCCACTGCGCCACGGTGTCCAGCAGCGACTGCGAGAAATCGGCGCGCGGCACGGGGTCGAACAGTTCGTCCGCGGGAGGGCCGAGCAGGCAGACGCTGTGCTGCCGGAGCTTCGTGAGCAGGATCGCCAGGTCATGGTCCGGCATGGCCGGCTCCACGATGCCGGCCTGCAACTCTTCGCGCAGCCATTCGCCGAACTGCAGCTCGCGCAGCGGCGGATAGCGCCAGGGCACGACCTCGTCCCGCACCACGGCCGTCACTTCGAGCGGGCGCCATGGTCCGCCGGCGCCGGGGCTGCCCGAGACCGACAGCAGGTCCGTCATCAGCGGATGCCGCACTTGCGCGGCCAGCGGCGCTTCCACGGTCACCATCAGGTCGATGTCGCTGTGCGGCTTGAGCCCCCCATCGACGGCGGAGCCGAACAGGTGGATGGCCTGGAGCGTGCCGGCCAGGTGGCGCTCGAGAACGGCGCGCGCCTGCGCCAGCTGCGGGATGATTTCGGGTGGCAGTGAAGCGGTCATCACGGCCGATGTTAAGGGCCGTGAGGAGTGGAAGCCGATGGGCGCGGCAGGTCAATCCACGCGGATGTTGCGCGCCTTCACGACGCGGCTGTAGATCTCCGCGTCGCGCCGCACCATCGCGCTCATCTCGGTGCGCGTGACGCCCAGCGGCTCGCTGTTGAGATCCTTGATGCGCTTGGCAAGGTCCGGGTCCTTGCTCGCTTCGACGAACACCGCGTTGAACCGGTTGAGCACCGCGGCCGGCGTGTTCGCGGGCGCCCAGATGCCGTGCCACGACATCATCGAGAAGCCCGGCATCACCTCCGAGAGCGTGGGCACATCGGGCAGCGCGGGGTGCCGCGTGGGGCCCGAGTAGGCCAGCGCCTGCACGCGGCCGCTGCTGATCAGCGGGTAGCCCGTGGCGATGGGTTCCATCAAGGTGTCGACCTGTCCGCCAACGAGATCGGCGATGGGGCTCGCGCGGTAGGGCACATGCAGCATGGTGATGCCCACCTCGTCCTTCAGCGATTCGACGATCAGCTGCGACGGGCTTCCCGCGCCGTACGAGGCGTGCGAATAGGTGCCGGGCTTTTCCTTGGCCGCGGCCACGAGCTCCTTGAGGGTCTTGGCCGGAAACTTGGTGTTGGCGATCAGCACGAGGCCCTGGCGCATCGTGGTGGCGACGGGAACCAGGTCCTTCTCGGGGTCGAACGGCAGCTTGCTGTAGATGTACGGGTTGATCGTGAACGCGGTCGACAGGTTGTAGAGGAAGGTGTAGCCGTCCGCGGGCGCCTTGGCGACGGTGTCCGACGCCAGGTTGCCGGCCGTGCCGGGCTTGTTGTCGATGAGCACCGGCACGCCGAGCTTGCGGCTCGCATAGTCGCCGTACATGCGCGCGAAGATGTCGGGCGGCGTGCCGGGCGCGAAGCCCACCACGATCCGGATCGGCTTGGTGGGCCACTCCGCGGCCTGGGCGCTTGCATGGCCCGTGGCCAGGATGCCGGCAAGGCCCAGCACCACGCCGAGCATCTTCTTGACGAGGTTTTTTGTCGAACGCATGGCTTGTCTCCTTGGGCTGATGGGTGCCCGTTTGTTGGGTTGTTCTGTCTACTTCAATCCACCTGCGCGCCGGAGCGGCGCACGGCCTCGCCCCACTTCGCGATCTCGGCCGCGGCGAAGGCGGCCATGTCCGATGCGTTCATCGCCATCGGCTCGATGCCCTGGGCCGCGAGCTTGTCGCGCACCGCGGGCTGCGCGAGCACCGCCTGCGTGGCCTCGCGCAGGCGGTCGCGCTGCGCGGCGGGCATGTCGGCCGGCGCATACAACATGAACCATGCGACCAGGTCGAAATCCGGAATGCCCTGCTCGGCCAGCGTGGGCACGTCGGGCGCGGCCATGCTTCGCCGGGCGCTCGATGCACCCAGCGCGCGCAGCCTGCCGGCGCGGATCTGCGGCAGCACGGCGGCCGGGTGATAGAACATGAACTGCACATTGCCCGCCATCACCTCGGTGAGCGCCTGGGCGCCGTCGCGGTAGGGCACGTGCACGAAGTCCTTGCCGAGCCGCAGGTTGAGCAACTCGCCCGCCAGGTGCCCCGAGGTGCCGTTGCCGGCCGAGGCAAAGCTCACCGACTTGCCGCTGGCCTGGCGCAGATCGGCCACCGTCTTCCACGGCGCGGCGGCGGGCACGACCAGCAGCGTGGGCGTGGCGCCGACGAAGCCCAGCGGCACGAAGTCGCGCTGCGGCTGGTAGGACAGGCGCTTGTAGAGCGTCGCGTTGATGGCATGCGTGCCCACGGTGCCCAGCAGCACGGTGTGTGCATCCGCCCCCGAGCGGGCCACCAGTTCGCTGCCGATGGCGCCGCCCGCACCGGGCCGGTTGTCGACGATCACCGCCTGCGACAGCTGGCGCCCGAGGGCTTCGGCCAGCACCCGTCCCACGATGTCGGTCGTGGTGCCGGCCGCGAAGGGCACGACCAGCTTGAGGGGCCGCGCGTCGCCCGCCTGCGCCCATGTGCTGCTGTTGCCCTGCGCCAGCATTGCTGCTGCGGCAACGGCCAGGATGGCGCGTCGCTTCGTCACCGCGCCTCCCCGAAGCCCGCGGGCACGGTGCCTTCGTACTGCAGCTCGCGCGTGGCCTGGTAGGACAGCGCAAAGCCGCTCGGTGTCTCGGCCTCTTCCGCAAGGTGCGCGATCAGCCCCGCGGTGCGCGCGAGGATCGGCACGCCGCGCAGCGACGCCACCGGAAAGCCCACGCCCAGCAGCACCGCCGGAATCGCCGCCGAGACGTTCATGCGCAGGTCCTTGCCCACGATGGCCGGGATCGCCTCTTCCAGCGCCTGCGCGATGCGCACATAGCGCAGGTCGGCGCCGGCCTGCGTCGCCACGTCGATCAGCCGGTCGACGCGCGGATCGCGTTCCTTGTGCAGCGGATGGCCGTACCCGGGGATCGCGGCGCGCGCGGCCTTGAGTTCGGCGATGGCCGCGGCGGCGGCCTGCGGCAGCGTGGCGCCCGCATCCACGCGCGCCGCCACGTCGATGAACAGCCGGCCCGCGGTTTCGGACGCACCGAGGATGACGGAGCCGCAGCCGAGGATGCCGGCCGCCACCGCGCCCTGCAGCGCATCGGGCGCGGCCGCGAAGGTCATGCGGCTGGCCTGCACGCTCGGCACGAGGCCGTGCTCGGCAATCGCCACCAGCGTGGCGTCGAGCACGGTGCTGCACGCGGCATCGGGGCGGCGCCCGGTGAGCAGCAGGAAGAAATAGTCGGTGAACGACAGGTGCCCGATCAGCTCCCGGCACAGGTCCTGGCCGCGCACGACGATGGTGTGTTCGTCCGAGGTGCAGATGGCGGTGCGCGGGACGGTGGACTTTCCGATTTTCATGGGCGTGGTCTTTCAGGCGTGTCGGGGTTCGAGGCAGAAGTCGTAGTGCGCGGACCAGTAGGGCGTTTCCAGCGGCCTGCCGTCGGGCGCGCGGCCCGGCGGATGCGACTCGAAGTCGACGACGAGCCGCGGCCGCACGCCGAACACGGCGTCGGACTCGATGTACGGGCTGCCCGCCACGAACAGGTGCGTGGTCACGGGCACATGGCCCGGCGCCGAGACCATCATGTGGATGTGGCCGGGGCGGTTCGGATGGCGGCCCATCGCTTCGAGCATGCGGCCGACGGGCCCGTCGACCGGGATCGGATAGAAGCTCGGGCGGATCGACCAGAACCAGTAGCGGCCTTCGTGGTCGGTGCGGATGCGCCCGCGCGCCTGCATCGCGGCGCCTTCGAGCTGCATGTCGTACACGCCTTCGCCGTCGCCCGACCAGATGTCGAGCAGCGCACCCTGGAGCGGCTGGCCGTGGGTGTCGGTGACGCGGCCGCTGTAGAAGGTCGGCTCGCCGCGGGCGCCCTGGGCCACGTCGGCGCCGAGCGGCAGGTCGGGCGCGCCCTCCCAGTAGAAGGGGCCCTGCACGGTGGCGTGCGTGGCCTCGGTGAGCTCGGTGGCCTGCGTGGCTTCGCTGGCCTCGGCCCGGCCGCGCTTGCCGGCGGCGGCGCGCAGCTGGTCCAGGATCACGACCATCATCGAGGCGCCCAGCGTGTCCGACAGCAGGATGAACTCCTGGCGCTTGTCGGTGCAGGTCTGGCCCGTGGCCGTCAGGAACTCGATGCCCTGCATCCATTCGTCGGGCTTCAGGTCCACTTCGCGGATGAAGGCATGCAGGTGCGTGATCAGCGACTGCATCAGCTGCAGGAAGCGCGCGTCGCGCGTTCCCTCGAGGCTCTGCAGCACGGTCTGCGTCAGCTCGCTTTCGTTCGATGGGGTCATGGTTGTCTTGTCTCCTGGCTCGTTATGTCTGGAAGGCCGCGCGGGGTCAGCGCGCGGCGTTGGGCGGCTGCCCCAGGCGCTGGCGGATCGGATCGACGATGGCCGCGTTGTCGGCGCCGAGCATGGGCGGCGCCGTCACCTCGAGCGAGCGCTCGCCGTCGAAGCTCACGGGCGAGCGGATGGTGTGCCACTCGCCGCCCTCGGGGTGCGGCGCGCTCACCTGCAGCTGCAGGTGCCGCGCCTGCGGGTCTTCCATGGCTTCGCGCGTGTCGTACATGGGCGCGTGCGGCACGTCCTCGGCCTCGAGCCGCGCACACCACGTTGCGCGGGTCTGCTGGCGGAACACGTCGCCGAGCAGCGCGATCAGGTCTTCCTGGTGCGCGATGCGCGCCTCGCGCGTGGCGAAGCGCGGGTCCGCGAACAGGCGAGGGCGCTCGATGGCATTGGCCAGGCCCTGCCAGAACTTCTCGGGCGAGGACATGTGCAGCGCGATCCACAGGCCGTCCGCGCACTCCAGCACGTAGGACTGCGAGACGCTTGGCCGGCTGAACGGGCCCATGACCTCGCTCTCGGAAAAGTAGTGCGTGAAGGCGTCGAGGTTGAAGTGGCACATGGCCTCCAGCATCGACACCTCGACCGCGCGCCCGCGGCCGGTGCGGCCCCGTTCGACCAGCGCGCCGAGCACGCCGTAGGCGGCGTAGAAGCCGGTCATGGCATCGGCCAGCGCGGGGCCGACCACGCGCGGGTTGGCCGGGTTCACGAGCAGCTTGAGGAAGGCGCTGGCGGCCTGCGCCACCGTGTCGTAGGCGGGGCGCCCCGCTGCGGGGCCGGTCTGCCCGAAGCCGCTGATGGCGCAATACACGAGCCGCGGATTGAGCGCCCGCAGCCGCGACTCGCCAGCGCCCAGCCGCTCGGCCGCACCGGGGCGGAAATTCTGGATGTAGACGTCGGCGTCCTTGACGAGCTCGTCGAACACGGCCGCATCCTCGGGCAGCTTCGGGTTGAGCGTGACGCTGCGCTTGTTGCGGTTGTAGGTCTGGAAGTGCGGGCTGTAGAGGCCGCCGCGAAAGGCGCGGAACGGATCGCCCGCGCCGGGCTGCTCGATCTTGACCACCTCGGCACCCAGGTCCGCGAGGAACATGCCGGCGGCCGGTCCGGTGATGAACGTGCCTTGTTCCAGCACCTTGATGCCGCTGAGGACTTTTTGCACCGGGAGGTCTCCTGTCGTTGTTGTGGGGCCGGAGAAACTTTAGGTTGCATCCACGAATTCCGAAAATGATTGTTTTACATCGTTAGCATCGATGCCATCGATCATTGCCCCCGGGGAACGCCATGGAACTCAGGCACCTGCGCTACTTCATCGCCCTGTCGGGCTCGCTGAACTTCACGCGCGCGGCCGAGCGCCTGCATGTGACGCAGTCGACGCTGTCGCACCAGATCAAGCAGCTCGAAGAGGAGATCGGCGTTGCGCTGTTCGACCGCATCGGCAAGCGCGTGAGCCTGACCGATGCCGGCGACGAGTTCCTGCACTACTGCACCAAGGCCCTGCACGAGATCGACCTGGGGCTGGGCGCGCTGCGCCAGGACAGCTCCGAGGTGGCGGGCGAGCTGCGCGTGGGCTCCACGCACACCTTCAACCTCGGCTTCATCCCCGACTGCATCGCGAGCTTCCAGGCGCGGCATCCGCGCGTGAAGGTGGTGGTCGAGGAACTGTCGGCCGACCAGATCGCCGCGCGCCTGCAGCAGGGCACGCTGGACCTGGGCATCGCCTACCGGCCGAGCGTGCCCGGGCCGCTGCAGTTCGAGCCGCTCTACAACGAGGAGATGGTGCTGGTGGTGGCCAGGAAGCACCCGCTCGCGCGGCGCAAGCGCGTGCGCATGGTGGAGCTGCACCGCCTGCCGATGGTGCTGCTGCCGGCCAGCTTTGCCACGCGCCAGATGCTCGACGAATGCTTTCGCTCCTGCGGCGCGCAGCCCCACGTGGTGGCCGAGATCAACACGCTGGCGCCGATGATGGACCTCGTCGCCAAGACGCAGCTCGCGTCCATCGTGGCCGCGAACGTGGTCAACCCGCTCTCGGGGCTCGTGGTCATCCGGCTCGAAAGCCCCACGCCCGTGCGCACGCCCGGCATGCTGTGGTCGCCGGTGGCGCGCGATGCCGCGGCCACGCGCGCGTTCTCGACCATCGTGCGCAAGCTGGCGCTGCGCAGCAGCCTGCAGGGGGCTGGCCCGCGCGTGCGGTAGCGGCGGGGCCGGTTCTTCAGGCGGTTCCGAGCTTCTGGAATTCGCTGCGCAACAGCGCGACGACCGTGGAGAGGGCGAGGTCGCCCAACCGGTTCCTTTGGAGGAAGGCGGCCCATTGGCCTTGCTTTGCCGGATCATGCGCGAATGCATCGCTCAACCCCAAGGGCACGGTGCCGGGCACCGCCAGTTGCCGCCGCGCGAAAGTGGCATGGACAGCGCGGCGCAGCTCGGTGGCTTCCAGCGCACCCTCGGTGAGCAGCACCCAGAGATCGAAGTAGTCCTTCATGCGGGTATTACCCATGCCCAGCAGGCACACCGCATGAAACTTCTCGGCGACCACCGTGTATTTCGGATAGGCGCGCAGTTGCGGCGCGGACAGGTCTTCGAGCAGCACCGGGTAGCTCACCGGTTCGGGTGCCGGCGTGACCGCATCGCCAAAACCGATATCCACCTGCAGCGCGAGGCGCGCGCCGTCCAACTTCGCAAGCAAGTCGATCCGTACGCCGCCGTAGCCCGCCTCCTTGCGGATCACCGAGCCCCTGACCGAAGCGGTGTCGAACGCGATGCCGTCGTCCACTTCGATCTGGCAGATCTCGCGGAAAGCCGATACCGCGGTGTCGACGTCATCCGGACCAAAGCCCAGCAGATCTGCGTCGCGCGTCGGCCGATGCGGCTGGTCGTACCACAGCGAAAACAGCAGCGCACCCTTGAGCAGGTAGTTGGCTGCATGCGGCGACACCGAGAGCCGGTACAACAGCCGCTCCAGCCCGTAGCGGGTGAGCGTCAGGTTGAAGTCCTGTCTCGTGGCATCGGCTCGCTGCTTCAAGCGGGCGCGGACGGACGCTGCGAGATTGCGGCTCATGCAATGACGCTTTCCAGGTAGGGCCGCATGACATTGGCCACGCGATTCACCGTTGCGTAGTGCCAGAGCGCATCCATCGACAGCTTGCGCTGCGACCAGCCATCTCGCAGCGCTTCCAGTGCCACGTCCAGGCCGATCTTGTTGCGGTACTTGAAGCAGTCGGCCACCGTCTTGGCGGCATTGAATACCGGCACTTGCACGCCGTCGATGTCGACGAGATCGACGCCTTCAGTCAGAGCCGCCCCCGACATGCGCACCACGCGAAGCGCGGGCTGGTCCAGCCGCGGCGTGGGCGAGTGATGGGGAATCGCCATCCAGACCTCGAACGGCGCCTGGGTGCCAATGCCGTGGACGCGCAGCGCCGACAGCAGGCACACCACGCCTCGCGGCACCCGCAGCGCCGCTTCGGCCAGCGACCGGTGCTCGCTGAGCGCGCGTCCCGGAAGGCTGTAGACGCCGCGGGCAACGCGTTCGAGCCTGCCGGCAGCCACGAGCCGGCTGAGAACCACCGTCGGCAGGCCGTGCGTTGCAAGATCTCGCGCGCGCAGCAGTGGCTGACGCTCGGCGAGTGCCAGCGCGGCTTGTTCCAGGGTGGGATCGGAGTGCAGTGCCACTGCGCCAGTTTGTTGCAATTACTAGTCATTTGTCAATAAATGACTAAATATTGCACCGCGAGGGCGTGAGCACGTACTCGGTCTCGGTAGCGAAGGCGGTGCGAGGCTGGTAGAAGCACGGCATGACCGTCTCGCTCGCGGCCTCCCTCATCGAACTCGCACTCGGATCGGAACTCGGGGCGTCCGGCGATGCCGGGCGCAACCGCTGCACGCTCGAGGGCGTGACGTGGCAATCCATGCCGGACGGCGCCGTCGAGCTCCGGGTCCGGCGGTTCGAGGCCATGGCGCTGCGGCTTGCGTCGGATCCGTTCGTCCTTGAAATCGACCGCATCGACGTGCACGAACTGGTGGCCCGGCTGCGCACCGAGGCCGGCGTGCCGCGCCTGGTGTCCGTCCAGGCGGACAAGGCCGAGTGCTCGGGATTGAAGCTGCATGGCCCGCTGGTGCTGCCGCCGCAGATCCAGAAGATCCGCGAGGCGGGCCAAGGCGTGGACGCGTCGGCGGCAACACCCACCGTGGCCGGCCAGGCTGCCGCCGACGCGTGGCGCCTTGCGCCGCTCAACGAGGCCGAAGGCACCATCCGCGGCCAGATCACCGACGCGCACCTGCTGTTCGATGCCGATGTCACGGTGCCCATTCGCCACGGCCAGATCGACTTCAACGATGCGACGGTCGAACATGTCGGGCCCGACTCGCGCATGGGCGTGAGCCGGATGGGCATCTACGTCGATGCGCCCAACGGTCGCAGCTACCTGTACCAGTTCGCCGCGGCGCCGCTCGCCGGCGTGGTGTTCGAGCACCGCGGTACCTTGCTGGGCCCCTGGGTTTCCGAGCGCGGCAAGTTGCAACTGCAGGCCTTTGCCGAATCGGTGCTGCGCCAGGGCCGGCGCGGACCCGGCCAGGGCCTGACGCAACAGGCGCGCCTGCTGCTGGGCCGCACATCGCTGTCGGGCGAGCTGCGGCTTGGCGAGGGGCTCGTCGCGGTGCCGGGCCTGCAAGTGCATCTGGAAGGGCGCCATGCGATCGGGGTGCATTCCCAGTCCGTCGGCCGCGGCCTCAAGGTGGAGATGGCTTCACTCGCGGCCCGCGATGCCGCGGCGGCCTGGAAGGGCGCGCAGATGGGCTTCGACCGGGCGACGGCGAAGCTGGCGATCGAGATCCTGGTCGAAGGTCCGGCGATGCGTTTCGCGCTTCATGTCGAGAACGGCATCGCCGAGGGGCTGCGGGTCGATCTTCAGCGCAGAGGGCCGGACGGCGGCGAAGGGACCTGAGGCAAGCGCACCTCGCTGAAGCGCATCCAGGCGAAGGTCGCCCTCGGCACTTGGGCGCGCATCAAGGGGCGAAGCCGTTGAGGCGCCAGAACGCTCGCAGGATCAGAGCCTCCACCAGCCACCATTGACCGGCCAGCAGGCCGAGGGCTGTTGCTGCGACCGGCCAGGCCCTGAGGCCAGTCTGCAGGAGAAGTCTCGCCGCGAACACGGCGCTCAGGCCAGCCAGCAGCCACAGGAGCGCGTAGTACCACTCGCTCGCGGAAAGGGTCCTGTAGACCAGGAAAGCGAGGGCGGATACACAGGCAAAAGGAATCCAGGGACTGGCTTGCCGCAGGTTCATGC
The DNA here is from genome assembly GCF_001591365.1 of Variovorax paradoxus NBRC 15149. Lineage (GTDB taxonomy): Bacteria > Pseudomonadota > Gammaproteobacteria > Burkholderiales > Burkholderiaceae_C > Variovorax > Variovorax paradoxus. The sequence continues at coordinate 577,822 of NZ_BCUT01000002.1, read as the reverse complement.
GTCAAGCCTGAGACCGAGCCGGGACCATCGAGGCATGCGGGAGTCCAGATCCTATTTCACGCCATTGCTCAATGCCTGAGCGGCGCTGCGCGAAAGCGACCGCAGGTGCGCATCGATCGAGGCAGCCACAGGCGCGAACTCTGCATTGCTCAGCCGCTTGAAATCGCGGGGCTCGGGAAAATTGTCGAGTTGCCGGACACGGCGCGCCTGCAGGGTCTTCATCGGCTCGTAGGCCATGAGGTCCATCGGAGGATCCATGACAAAGACCTTTGCCTCGATGGCCGGCACGGCGAAGTATCTCGTCATGCCCAACATGCTGCGCGTGAAAAGACCCGAGTTCGCCATGTAGCTTTCGGCGCAGGGGCCACCGGTGCATTCGAGCCGCGCGAGCGTTCGTTTCCCTTCGACCAGGACGACTGCCGAGATCTGCTCTTCCCGGAGCTTTCGGGCCGCCCATTCCTGCTTTGGATTCGCGCTCCATCGGTCGTCGGATGAAACGGCCAAGGCATCGATGGTGCTCGTTGCAAAGCTCGAGAGCCGCACGACCTGGAAGCCCTCCTTCTCCAAGTCTGACGCGACGATCTCGTAGGCCCTGGCGGTGGGCGTCCAGGGAAACTGATAGTTCGTGGAGAAGTTGTTGAAGACGGTGGTACCCACGTGCAGGTGCTGCGCCGGCGAAGGCATGTAGACCAGCACCCCGACCTTGGCGCCTTTCGCCAGCTTGCCTGTATGGGGCGGAACCGGTGGCGCCGTGGCAGCGCATCCGGACAGGACGATCGCAATGACAAAGGCAAGCAGTCGGCTGCGCATGGTTCTCTTCTCCTCTTTATGTATGGCTGGCACGGTGGATTGTGCGCGTGCACGGTCTCAGGGCTCGCGGCCCAAGGCCTTGTGCAGCTTCGCCGCGAGCTGCTGCGCATGCAGCGCCGAGCCAACATTGGTGAAGCCCATCAACAGCCCCTCGTCCCGGAAACCTGCCGTGCCCCGCGCGGACAGCGGCTGGCAGTTCAGTCCGGCGCGCTGCGCCCGGCGCGCCAGTTCCGCGTCGCCTTCGCGCCGCCGGTCGAAGCGCGCGATCAGGTGCATGCCGCCGGCCTGCAGGTCGATGCGCACTTCGTCACCGAAGGCCTTCTGCAGCGCGGCCGCGAGCATGTGGCGGCGGCGCGCATAGAGCAGCCGCATCTTCTTCAAGTGGCGCGAGAAGTGGCCTTCGCGCATGAAATCGGCAACCACCGCCTGCGTGATCTGAGGGCATCCGTTGGACCCGGTCCGCGCGGCCTCGTCGAAGGCGCCGCGCAGCGCGTCGGGCACCACCACGTAGCCGAGCGCCAGTCCGGGATACAGCACCTTCGAGAAGCTGCCGGCGTAGAGCACGCGGTCATGGCGGTCGAGGCTCTTGAGCGCGGGCAGGGGCGGGCCGGTGTAGCGGTATTCGCCGTCGTAGTCGTCCTCGACGATCCAGGCCTTCGCCTGCGAGGCCCAGTCGAGCAGTTGCAGCCGGCGGGCGAGCGACATCGAGACGCCGAGCGGCGCCTGGTGCGAGGGCGTGACGACGGCCATCTTCGCCTTCGCTGCCTTGCGCATGCCGCGCGCAACGACCAGGCCTTCTTCGTCGACCGGCACGGGCACCGTGCGCTGGCCGGCGCTGCGCAGCACCTCCTGCGTCGGCGGATAGCCCGGGTCTTCCACCCACACGCGCTCGTCCCTTGCGAGCAGCGCGTGCGAGATGAGCGCGAGCGATGCGCGGTAGCCGCCGGTCACGAAGACCTGTGACGGATGGCATGCGACGCCGCGCGACACCCGCAGGTAGGCGGCAATGGCGATGCGCAGCGGCGGATGGCCCGAGGGGTCGCCATAGAACATGTCGGCCGCGGCCATCGCCCTGGCGCGGCGCGACACCAGGCGCGCCCAGAGCTTGCGCGGAAAAGCATCGAGCGCCGGGATGCCCAACTGCAGGGGCGGCGGCGGCGCGGGTTCGGCCAGGTCCTGTTCCACGGCCCGCGCCTCGGCTTGCCGGGACGTGCGGCGCGCCGACCGCGGAGCGGGCAGCGAGGGCGAGACCACCGTGCCGGCCTGGCCCTGCGGCGAGAAATAGCCTTCGCCCGCGAGCTGGTTGTAGGCCGCCTCGATGGTGCCGCGCGCCACGCCCAGTTCGCTGGCCAGGCTGCGCGCCGAGGCCACGCGGCTGCCCGGGCGGAGCAGGCCCTGCTCGATGGCCGTGCGGAAGCGCTCGTAGATCTGCCGGTGCAGCGGCGTGGACGCTGCGCGGTCGAGCGCGAGGAGGGCGGCGGGCGGTTTCTTCTCCTGGATCATGGCCCATTCATTTTGACGAATCTTGGCTCTTTGGAATGGGGCATCGAAAACCTAAGCTTCGAACTGCCCATGAAAAAAGGAGATGCGATGAGCGAGAAGATATTCGTGGCGGGTGCGGCCGGGGCCATCGGCAGCGCACTCGTGCCCCTGTTGGTCGACGCGGGCTACACCGTGTACGGCAGCACGCGGCGCACCGAGCGCGCGCAGGCGCTGGAGGCGAGCGGTGCCGTGCCGGTCGTCGTCGACGTGTTCGACGCGAAGGCGCTGCGCGCGGCGCTGATGCGCATCGCACCGGCGATCGTGATCCTCCAGCTCACCGACCTGCCGCGGGATCTCGATCCCAGGCGGATGGCCGATGCCGTCCATCGCAATGCGCGCGTGCGCACCGAGGGCACGCGCAACCTCGTGGCCGCCGCGGTGGCGGCCGGCAGCCGCCGGCTGGTGGCGCAGAGCATCGCCTGGGTCTATGCGCCCGGCGCCACCCCGCATGTCGAGGAAGACCCGCTCGATCTCGCGGCCGAGGGCACGCGCGGCGTCAGCGTGGGCGGCGTGGCGGCGCTGGAGCGCAGCGTGCTGGGCACGGCGGGCCTCACGGGCACGGTGCTGCGCTACGGGCAGTTCTACGGTTCCGGCACGTCGACCGCCGAGCCCAGGGGCGCGTGTCCGGTCCACGTGGAGGCCGCGGCCTGGGCAGCGGTGCTGGCGCTGCGGCATGCACGCGGCGGTGTCTTCAACATCGCCGAGGACAACCCCGAAGTCAGCAGCGAGAAGGCCAGGCGCGAGCTGGGCTGGAGTGCATCGCTGCGGCTGCGCCAGCGGCAGGGAGTGGCCTCGTGAAGGCGGGGCGGCTTCATCGCCGGCAACTCGGCGCGGGCATTGCGGCGCTCTCGCTGGTGCTGGCCGCCGGCTGGGCGCTGACGCCGCATGGCAACCGGCAGGAGGCGGCGCAGTGGTTTGCCGACGTGTGCAGCAGCGTCGCCCGGCCGATGTTCGCGTCGGCCCCGGCGCCCGCGGGCTCGGGCGCCGATGCGAGGCCCGCGACCTCGAGCAAGGTGCTCTCGTGCGAGGCGCTGCCGAACGTGCCGGGCAAGTCGGTGACCACCGTGCTCGTGGACTTTCCGCCGCTGGCCTATTCGCCGGCCCATCGGCATCCGGGCTCGGTGACCGCGATCATCCTCGAAGGCACCATCCGCTCGCAGCTCGGCGGCGGTCCGGTGGGCACCTACAAGAGCGGCGAGACCTTCTTCGAGCCGCCGCGCACGCTGCATCTCTTTGCGGAGAACCCCGATCCGGTGCGCCCTGCAAAGCTGCTGGCGGTGTTCGTGGCCGACGAGAACTGCGGGCCGCTGGTGCTGCCGCCGGATGCCGATTGAGCGAAGGCCCGTCGAGATACAAGCGGCCTCAGGTGTCCCTCGTCGTTCCGAAGCCGGGCAGCGTCCGAAGCACCGCCCTCATCGACTTGGCGGCAAGCACCGGTATGTCTGCGGTGTCCACCCACTTGAACTGGTCCACCTCGGGCGTCATCACGCCTGAAGCGTGATGAGGAAAGAAGCTCGTGCACTTGCACGCCGCAATGTCGCAGTCGCGCGTGTGCACGAAGGCACGGAACAGGTGCAGGTCCTTGGCCGGGCGGTAAGGCATGCGCCCGAGCTCTTCCATCGAATCCGCGGCCAGCTCGATGCCCGTCTCTTCCCGAACCTCGCGGATGGCCGCTTCGCACGCGGACTCGCCTGCTTCTGCGCCGCCCTTGGGGATGTCCCAGTGCTTCTGGCCCGTCGCGTGCGCCATGAGAAGCTGGTTCTGCTCGTTGACGATGAGCACGCCATAGGAGGTGGTTGGCATGATCGAACGATTGTCGCCATGCCGCTGCAACGCTGCAACAACGTCGCTCGAGCTGCGCTCAGGCCGCCTGCCGCCACGCGACAACCCCCGCCGTTCGCGCCCGCACCTCCGGCGTCGCCAGGCAGGTGGCGACGGCCTCGTAGCCCGGCGCGCCGGGGCAGGGTGCGACCAGGGTCGGCGGGCTGTGGTTTGCGGGGCACAGGATGATCGCCTCGTCCGGCCCGACGGCGGCCAGGTCGAGGATTGCGCAGGAGCGCGTGAGCATGAAGATCGGCCGCGCGTTGGGTCCGCGGCGGCGCAGCCGGGCGATCAGCGCCTGCTGGGTGGCCTGGTCCAGGCCGTGTTCGATCAGGTCCACGACCACGGCATCGGGCCCTTCCGCTTCCAGCCCGGCCAGAAGTGCAATCAGCGCGTCCGATGGCGTTGCGCCGTCCTCCACGAGCCAGGCCAGCGCGTGGCCGGCCCGAGGCTCGCGCGCAGCGGCGCCGCTCTCCGCCTGCCGGTCCAGCCCGAGCCAGGCCGCATTGGGCAGCACCTCGGCAATGCGCTGCGCCAGCCGGGTCTTGCCGCTGCCGAGCGGCCCGACGATGTAGTTGAGTGGCCGGATGTCCCGAAGCTCGAAGCGCTCCCCGCCCCAGGGCCATGGCAGGTCGAAGGCCAGGCGCACTTCGCCGGCGGGCGCGAGCAGGCCCGCGAGTTCGCCGATGCTTGGCGTCCGGCCTTGTGCAACATCGCTTCGCAAACCGCGGACCTTCTCGACGGTGTGCATGAGCTGGCGAAGCTGCGCCTCCAGGGCCCCTTGGTGCGCGGACAATGCCTGCTCCAGGCCTTCGGGGTTGCCCGCGAGCACCCGTGCCACCTGGGCCAGGCTGAAGCCGAGCGCGCGAAGCGCGACGATCTCGCCGGCGCGCGCCATCTCCGCCGGGCCGTAGGCCCGCCATCCCGCCGCGGTCCGGCCGGGCTCGACCAGGCCGCGCTGCTCGTACAGCCGCAGGGCCTTGGCCGAGACGCCGAGCCGCCTCGCGGCTTCGGAGGGGTTCAGGTGCGGGGCGGGAGATCGCATGAAGTGTTCCTTTCGATGGATCTTCCCCTTTTAAAGGGTGCCCCTGGGGCCGGGTCAAGACGGAATGCCGAAAAGGCGCGATTGCCGCCTCAAAGCCCGCCCTGGCACAGGTACTTGGTGTGCATGTAATCGTCGAGTCCGTGCACCGAGCCTTCGCGCCCGTAGCCCGACTCCTTCACGCCGCCGAAGGGCGCGGCCTCGGCGGCCAGCGCGCCTTCGTTGATGCCGACAATGCCGGATTCGAGCGCCTCGGCCACGCGCCAGATGCGGCGCACGTCGGTCGAGTAGAAGTAGGCGGCCAGGCCGAAGGGCGTGTCGTTGGCGGCCGCGATCACCTCGGCCTCGGTCTCGAAGCGTGTGACCGGCACGACGGGTCCGAAAGTCTCTTCGCAGCTGCAATCCATGCCCGCATCGGCGTTCACGAGCACGGTCGGCGCGTAGTAGTTGGGGCCGTCGCAGCGCGCGGAGCGCAGCCGTTCGCCGCCCACCACGATGCGCGCGCCGCGGGCCACGGCGTCGCGCACGTGGCGCTCGATCTTGTCGACCGCACGTGCGTTGATCATCGGGCCGATCTGCGAGTCGGGCTCCGTCGCCGGGCCGACCTTGAGTGCGCCGACGCGCGCGGCCAGCTTGTCGACGAAGGCGTCGTGCACCCTGGCCTGCACGAACACGCGGTTCGGGCACACGCAGGTCTGGCCGCCATTGCGGAACTTGGCGGCCATCAGGCCTTCGACCGCGGCATCGACGTCGGCATCCTCGAACACGATGAACGGCGCATTGCCGCCGAGCTCGAGCGACAGCTTCTTGAGCGTGTCGGCCGAGGCGCGCGCCAGGTGCTTGCCGACCGGCGTGGAGCCGGTAAAACTGATCTTGCGCACCCGCGCATCGGCCAGCCACACGTCGACCACCTCGGGCGTGCGCTCGCGCGAAGCCGTCACGATGTTGAGCACGCCTGCAGGCACGCCGGCCTCCTGCGCGAGCCTGACCAGCGCGAGCGAGGTCAGCGGCGTGTCCTCGGCCGGCTTGCACACCACGGTGCAGCCCGCGGCCAGCGCGGGCGCGATCTTGCGCGCGATCATCGCGGCCGGAAAGTTCCACGGCGTGATCGCGGCGACCACACCGACCGGCTCCTTCAGCGCGAGCATGCGGCGGCCCGTGACGGGTGCGGGAATCACGTCGCCGTTGGCGCGCGTGGCTTCTTCGCCGAACCATTCGACGTAGCTCGCTGCATAGGCCACTTCACCACGGCCTTCGGCCAGCGGCTTGCCCTGCTCGCGCGAGATGAGGCGGCCCAGGTCTTCCTGGTGCGCGAGCATCAGGTCGTTCCAGCGCTTGAGGATCTGCGCGCGCTGCTTGGCCGGCACGGCGCGCCAGGCGGGGAAGGCGGCATGCGCGGCATTCACCGCGGCGCGCGCATCGGCGGCGGTGCCGTCGGGAACGCTCGCGAAGACGCCATCGGTGGCGGGGTCGGTCACGTCGAGGCGGCGGCCGTCGCTGGCTTCGCGCCACTCGGCGCCGATGAGCTGTTGGCCGGGCAGCAGGTCCTGGCGTGCAAGTGTCAGTGTCATGGTCGAAAAGGTCCTGGATGAATGGAGAGGTCAGGCGGCGGCCACGCGCTCGGCAATGGCTGTTCCAACTTCGGTGGTCGAGGCGGTGCCGCCCAGGTCGCGCGTGCGCGGGCCGTCGCGCAGCACCGCTTCGATCGCGCCGAGGATCGCGTCATGCGCGGCGCGGCCCGCACCCTGGCCCTGCGTGAGGAAGTCCAGCATCAGCGCGCCCGACCAGATCATCGCGATCGGGTTCGCGATGTTCTGGCCATAGATGTCGGGCGCCGAGCCGTGCACCGGCTCGAACAGCGATGGAAACTTGCGCTCCGGGTTGAGGTTGGCCGAGGGCGCGAGGCCGATGGTGCCGGTGGTGGCCGGGCCCAGGTCGGAGAGGATGTCGCCGAACAGGTTGCTCGCCACCACCACGTCGAAGCGCGTGGGCTGCAGCACGAAGCGCGCCGACAGGATGTCGATGTGCTGCTTGTCGATGGTCACGTCCGGATAGTCGCGGCCGACGGCGTCGGCGCGGCCGTCCCACCACGGCATGCTGATCGCGATGCCGTTGCTCTTGGTGGCCACGGTGAGGTGCTTGCGCTTGCGCGACTGGGCGAGCTCATAGGCGTACTTCAGCACGCGGTCGGTGCCGTGGCGCGAGAACACCGATTCCTGGATCACGATCTCGCGCTCGGTGCCTTCGTACATCACGCCGCCGAGCGAGGTGTATTCGCCTTCGGTGTTCTCGCGCACCACCAGGTAGTCGATGTCGCCGGGCTTGCGGCCGGCCAGCGGGCAGGGCACGCCTTCGAACAGGCGCACCGGGCGCAGGTTGATGTACTGGTCGAACTCGCGGCGGAACTTCAGCAGCGATCCCCAGAGCGAGACATGGTCGGGCACCGTATCGGGCCAGCCGACGGCGCCGAAGTAGAGCGCGTCCACGCCTCGCAGCTGTTCCTTCCAGTCGTCCGGCATCATCTGGCCGTGCTGTGCGTAGTAGTCGCAGCTGGCCCATTCGATGGTGCGGCAGTCGAGCTCGAAGCCGAAGCGCTCGGCCGCGGCCAGCACCACGCGCAGGCCCTCGGGCATCACTTCCTTGCCGATGCCGTCGCCGGCGATCAGCGCAATGCGGAATGTGGGGGTCATGCGAGTGCTTCCCTGGTTGATGGCGTGGCTGCTGCTGCTGCTGCTGCTGCTGCTGCGTGGTCCATGTCGTCGAGCCAGCCCTGGCGCAGCTCGGGCACGGAACGCGCCAGCAGTTCGTAGTAGGGATGGTGCGGCCCGCGCTCGTAGTCGGCACGCGCCACCTGCGAGAGCTTGCGGCCGTGCTGCATCACCACGATCTCGTCGCACACCGAGCGCACCGTGTGCAGGTCGTGGCTGATGAAGAGATAGGACACGCCGAGCTCGCGCCGCAGCTCGGCCATGAGGTCGAGCACCGCCGCGGCCACCACGGTGTCCAGCGCCGAGGTCACTTCGTCGCACAGGATGAGGTCGGGTTCGGCCGCCAGTGCGCGCGCCAGGTTCACGCGCTGCTTCTGCCCGCCCGAGAGCCCGCCCGGCAGGCGGTCGGCCACCGTGCGCGGCAGCTTCACGAGATCGAGCAGCTCGAAGATGCGCTGCTTGAGCGGCTCGCCGCGCAGGCCCTTGTAGAACTGCAGCGGCCGCGCGAGGATGCGCCAGATGGTCTGCGAAGGGTTGAGCGCCGTGTCGGCCATCTGGAACACGATCTGGATGCGGCGCAACTGCTCGCGATCGCGCTGCTGCAGCGTGGGCGCGAGCGCGTGGCCGTCGAAGGTGACGCTGCCATGGCAGGGCGCCAGAAGCCCGGCAACGGCCCGTGCCAGCGTGGTCTTGCCCGAGCCCGATTCGCCGATCACGCCAATGGCCTGGCCGCGATAGAGCTTCAGGTTGATGTCCTCCAGGATGATCTTGGCCGGCTGGCCCTTGGCGTCCACCGCGCCGTAGCCGCATGAAAGCTGGTCCACATGAAGCAGCAGCGCGGAATCGCCCGAGGCCTGGCCGGAGGCGCGCACCGCGGGCCGCGCGGCCGCCAGCAGGCACTTGGTGTAGTCGTCGGCCGGGGCGCAAAGGATCTGCCCGGTGGCGTTGAGCTCGCTCATCCGGCCATTGCGCAGCACCAGGATGTGGTCGGCCATCTGCGCCACCACGGCCAGGTCGTGGCTCACGTACACGGCGGTGGCGCGGCGCTCGCGCACCACGCGGCGGAAGGCGCGCAGCACCTCGATCTGCGTGGTCACGTCGAGCGCGGTGGTCGGCTCGTCGAGGATCACCAGCTCGGGATCGCCGATCAGCGCCATGGCCGCCATCAGCCGCTGCAACTGGCCGCCGGAGACCTGGTGCGGATAGCGCGCGCCGATGTTCTCCGGGTCGGGCAGCGCCAGCTCGCGGAACAGCTGCACCGCCTTGGCCTCGGCCTCGGCCCGCTTGCACAGGCCGTGGATGACGGTGGGCTCGACCACCTGGTCCATGATCGTGCGCGAAGGATTGAAGGAGGCGGCCGCGCTCTGCGCAATGTAGGAAACCGTGCGGCCGCGCAGCCCGCGCTGCCGCGCCGCATCGAGCGCCAGCACGTCGGTGTCGCCGATCTGCACCCGGCCGGCCGAGATGCGGCAGCCGCTGCGTGCATAGCCCATCAGCGCGAGCGCGGTGGTGGTCTTGCCCGAGCCCGATTCGCCGATCAGTGCCAGCACTTCGCCGGGCTGCACCGAGAAGCTCAGGTTGTCGACCAGCGTGCTTTCGCCGGCCACGATGCTGAGGCACTGGACAGTGAGTGGTGCGCCCATCAGCGTGCTCCTCGTTCCCGGGCCGCACGGCCGGGCAGGTTGTCGATGACGAGATTGACCGCGATGGTCAGGCTCGCAATGGCCAGCGCCGGCACGATCACCGAGGCGCCGCCCATGGCCAGCGCCCCGATGTTCTCGCGCACCAGCGAGCCCCAGTCGGCCGCCGGCGGCTGGATGCCCAGGCCCAGGAAGCTCAGGCTCGCCAGCAGCAGCACGACGTAGACGAAGCGCAGGCCCAGGTCGGCCAGCATCGGGCCCAGGATGTTGGGCAGGATCTCGCGCAGCATGATGTAGAGCGTGCCTTCGCCGCGCGTGCGCGCCACGGTCACGTAGTCGAGCGCGTTGATGTTGACGGCCAGCGAGCGCGCCATGCGGTAGGCGCCCGGCACGTAGATGATGGCCGCCGTGACCACCAGCATCGGCACCGAGGAGCCGAAGCCCGCCACCATGATGAGGGCGAACATCTTGCTCGGGATGGCGGTGAGCGTGTCCAGGCCGCGGCTGAGCACCGCGTCGATCCAGCGGCCGCTGGCGGCGGCCAGCAGCGCCAGCACGGTGCCGGTGCCGCTGGCCAGCAGCGTGGCCAGCAGCGCAACGCCGATCGTGTAGCGCGCGCCTTCGATGATCAGCGCCAGCATGTCGCGGCCGAGGTAGTCGGTGCCCAGCCAGTGCGCCGCGCTGATCGGCTCGAAGACGTTCGAGGTGCCCATGGCTGCCGCGCTGTGCGACAGCAGCCAGGGTCCGAGCAGCGCCGCGAGCAGCCAGAACAGCAGCACCGCGAGGCCCAGCAGCCCGGAGGCGCCAAAGCCGGCGAGCCAGCGCAGCGGACCGGCCTGTCGCTCTTGCGGCACCGGCGCCAGCAAGGCCGTGGTGCTCGCGACCGTTGAAGTGGTGGACGTTTCCATGGCGCTTCCTTCAGCGGTGCCGCAGCCGCGGGTTGGCAAGAATGCCGAAGATGTCGGCCGTCGTCACCAGGATCAGGTAGGCGCAGCAGAAGATCATGGCGCAGGTCTGCACCAGCGGCATGTCGCGCTGCGACACGCCGTCGACCATCAGCTTGGCGATGCCCGGATAGTTGAAGATGGTCTCGACGATGATCACGCCGCCCAGCAGGTACGACAGGCTCAGCGCCACCGCGTTGGCGATCGGTCCCACCGCATTGGGCAGCGCATGCGCGAGCACCATGCGCATCGGCGAGGCGCCCTTGAGCCGCACCATCTCGATGTAGGGCGCCTCGAGCTGGTCGATCACCGCGGCGCGCGTCATGCGCATCATCTGCGCGACGATCACGCAGCACAGCACCAGCACCGGCATGGCGAAGGCGCGCAGCAGTTGGCCCAGCGATTCGATGTCGTTGACGAAGGACAGCGCCGGCAGCCAGTGCAGCTGCACCGCGAACACCAGCACCGCCAGCGTCGCGACCAGGAACTCCGGCACCGACACCACGCCCACCGCCGCCGTCGAGGCCGCGCGGTCGAACCACGAGCCGCGCCACACGGCCGAGGCGATGCCCAGCGCCAGCGCGATCGGCACCGAGAAGAGGGCCGTGACTGCGGCCAGCAGCAGCGAGTTGGGCAGGCGGCTCGCCACCAGCTCGGACACCGGCATCTGCGTGGTCGCAGAGCGGCCGAGGTCGCCCTTCGCCATGCCGAGCAGCCACTTGGCATAGCGCGCGGGCGCCGGCACGTCCAGGCCCATCTGCGCGCGCAGCGCGGCCACCGCCTCGGGCGTGGCGTCCTGGCCGAGCTGCTCCTGCGCGGCGTCGCCCGGTAGCACCGCGGTGATCGAGAACACGACCACCGAGACCGCCAGCAGCGACACGAGCGCCAGCGCGATGCGCTGGCCGAGGAGTTTGAGAATGACGTGATTCATATCAGTGACTTCCCTGCGTTATGCGCTTCACGCCCACCGCGGCCGGCGAAGCCAGGCCCGTTCGGGGAACACCGCGGAACCGGCTTTGCCGGGCCGCTGGTGTTGCCCCCGGTGAGGGGGTTGGCGGCTACACGAAGTGAGCAAGACTGGGGGAGAGCTCATGTTTCTAGCCAGACGTTCTCGGCAAAGTTGTAGCCCATGAGGCCGCCCAGCGGGATGGGCGACAGGCCCTTGAGCTTGGAGCTGTGGCCGTCGAGGCTCGAGAGGAACAGCGGAATGCCGATGCCGGCGTCCTGGTGGATCATGGTCTGCATGTCGGCATACATCTGCTTGCGCTTGGCCAGGTCGGTTTCGGCGCGCGAGGCCACGAGCAGCTGGTCGAACTTCTCGCTCTTCCAGCGCGACTCGTTCCATGCCGCACCCGACTGGAAGAACTGCGTCAGCAGCACGTCGGCGCTCGGGCGCGGATTGACGTTGCCGAAGCCGACGTGGCTGTTGAGCCAGTGGTTCGACCAGTAGCCGTCGGCCGGCATGCGCTTGATATCCAGCTCCAGCCCCGCGCGCTGCGCCGTCTGCTGCAGCAGCAGGGACATCTCCACCGAATAGAGCGCCGCGGGCGACGCCACCATCGGCACCTTGCCCGTGATGCCGGACTTCTGCAGGTGGAACTTCGCCTTGTCCAGGTCGAAGGCGCGCTGCGGCAGGCCGGCAAAGTAGAAGCGGTTGGTCGGGTCGACGGGCTGGTCGTTGGCCACCACCGCGTAATCGAGCGCAATGGTCTTCTTCATCTGCTCGCGGTCGAACAGGTGCTTCATGGCGAGCACGAAGTCGGGGTTGGCGCCGGGGCCCACGTCCTTGCGCATGATGAGGTCGGAGTACTGGCCCGACTGCGTCACGAAGATGCCGAAGCCGGGCGTTCCCTTCACGCGCTCCACCGAGCGCGGATTGACCGAGCCGACCAGGTCCATGCCGCCCGAGAGCAGCGCGTTGACGCGCGCGCTCTCGTCGCCGATGCCCACGAACTCGATCTCGTCGAGGTAGGGCTTGCCGGGCTTCCAGTAGGTGTCATTGCGCACCATCAGCGAGCGCACGCCGGGCTTGAACTCCTTGAGCTTGTAGGGTCCGGTGCCGATGCCGGCGTTGAAGTCGGTGGTGCCTTCCTTGACGATGTGGAAGTGGAAGGTGCCCAGGATCACCGGCAGGTCGGCGTTCGGTGCGCTGAGCACGAAGGTCACTTCGTTCGGGCCGGTGGCCTTGGCGCTCTCGATCTGGTCGGCCAGGATCTTGGCCTTGGAGGCGGTGGCCGGGTCCTTGTGGCGCATCACCGAGAACACCACGTCGGCGGGCGCGAGCGCCTTGCCGTCGTGGAAGCTCACGCCCTTGCGCAAGGTGAAGACCCAGGTCTTGGCGTCCCTGGTGGTGAAGGATTCGGCCAGCGCGGGCTGCGGCGTGAGGCTGCCGTCCAGCGTGGTCAGGCCGTTGTAGATCATGTTGCAGCGCGAGTAGTCGGTCTGGTTCGACTGCTTGGCCGGATCGAGCGTGTCGGTGGCGGCGGCCGTGGCGCCTGCCACGCGCAGCCGGCCGCCCTTGCGCGGCGTCTGCGCATGGGCGCTCATCGCCACGCTTGCAAGGCTGCCCGCCAGGGTGGCCTGCATGCCGCCGGCCATCAGCATCGTGAGGATGTCGCGCCGCGATGCGCCGCGCTTGAGCGAATCCATCACGCGAAGGCTTTCGCCGGGACCGACGAGGTTTTCGAACCTCTTGTTGCTGCTGTCGCTCATGGTGGGGTACTCCTGTGGGGCCGGTGACGGATGAGGGTTGAAGAACAAACAAACACGGAACGAAAACGGTGCACGCGCGGGGCGCTCAGGCCAGCTTGTCCTTGAGCGAGTAGTAGAGGCCCATGGCAGGCAGGAACCAGGGCGGGCCGAAGTGGCCGGGAATGGCGGGCCAGCCGCGGTCCTGCCAGGGGTTGGCGGCGGCGTTGCCGTCCATCACGGCGGCCATGCGCTCGCCCATGTGGACCGACATCTGCGTGCCGTGGCCGCTGTAGCCCATCGCGTAGTAGAGGCCGTCGCGCTCGCCGGCATGGGGCAGGCGGTCCTGCGTCATGTCGACCAGTCCGCCCCAGCAATAATCGAGCCGCACGGCGCCGAGCTGCGGAAAGGTTTCGGCGAGCCCGGCGCGCAGGATCTCTCCGCTCGCGGCATCGGCCTGCGGGCTGGAGACCGAGAAGCGCGCGCGCCCGCCGAACACCAGCCGGTGGTCGGCCGTGAGGCGGAAGTAATGGTGGATGTTGGCCACCGTCGTGTAGGTGCGCCGCGCCGCGAGCAGCGCCTGCGCGCGCTCGGCGCCGAGCGGTTCGGTCACCACGATGAAGCTGCCGATCGGCACGATGCGCCGGCGCAGCCAGCCGAAGCTGCCGTAGCCGCCATGCCGCGTGGCGCCGGTGGCCAGCAGCACCTGCTGCGCGGTGACGATGCCGCCGGCCGTGTGCAGCCGGTGCGCGTGGCCGGCGCCCAGGCGCTCGATGCGGTCGACGGCCGTGCCGGTGTGGATCTGCGCGCCATGGCGCTCTGCGGCCTCGGCCAAGCCGTGGGCGAAGCGGCCCATGTGCATCTGGCCGCTGCGCTTGTAGAGCAGGCCGCCGTGGAAGCGCTCGCTTTGCACCTCGCTGCGCACTTGCGCTGCGTCGAGGATTTCGACGTCGGTGTCCACGCCGTCGCCGAGCAGGCGCTCGGCGCTGCGTTCGAGCGCGGCCATCTGGTTGGCACGCGTGGCGAGCTTGAGCTTGCCGTGGCGCATGAAGTCGCAGTCGATCGCCTCGTCGCGCACCAGCCGCGCCACGGTGTCGACCGCGTCGTCGTAGGCGCGGTACCAGGCGCGGGCCTTGTCGATGCCGACCTTGGCGGCCACATCGGCATAGTCCACCGCGAGCCCGTTGTTCACATGCCCGCCGTTGCGCCCCGACGCCTCGGCCGCCACGCGGCTGCCGGCCTCCAGCACCGCGACGCGGGCGCCGCGCCTGGCCAGCGCCAGCGCCGCCGACAGGCCCGTGAAGCCGCCGCCGACGATCGCGACGTCGACCTGCGCCGGCAGTGCATGCACTGCGGGAACGAAGGCCGGCGCGGAATCGGTCCAATAGGAGTCGAGCTTCATGGCGTGGGGCCTGTGCTGGAAGAAAAAAGGATCAGAGGCCGACGACACCCGGCAGGCCGCCGATGTCCTGGATCTCGGTGTAGCGGTAGGCGGGGTTGCCCGGGCCGTGGCCGCGGTTGACGAACACCTTGTTGACAATGCCGATGTCGTCGGCCGACATCAGGTCGTAGCGCAGGCTCGACGACACATGCAACACGTCTTCCGGGTTGCAGCCGAGCGAATCGAGCATGTATTCGAAGGCCTGCAGCCGCGGCTTGTAGGCCTGGGCCTGCTGCGCGGTGTAGACGCGGTGGAAGGGCGCGCCGAGCATCGCCACGTTCTTCTGGATCTGGTCGTCCGAGGCGTTCGAGAGGATGACCAGCGGGATTTCCTTGGCCACCGTGGCCAGGCCCGCGGCCACGTCGTCATGCGGGCCCCAGGTGGGCACGGCGTCGTAGTACGCCTGGCCGTCGCTGTCGAGGTACTGGATCTTCCATTTCCTGCACAGGCGTCGCACCGCGTTCTTCAGCACCACCTCGTAGGGCTGCCAGGCGCCCAGCACTTCGTCGAAGCGGTAGGCGGTGAAGTCGGTGACGAACTGCGCCATCTGCTCGGGCCGGATGCGGTCGGCGAAGAGGTCGGTGGTCAGCTCCTTCATGCGGAACCGGGTGAGGGTGCCGTAGCAGTCGAAGGTCACGTACTTGGGGCGGAAGGTCATGGTCTCGAATCCTCTGTGAAGGGTGGCAAATGCGACAAACTCATTACGAAGCGATTGCAGCACGCCATTGCTCGGTGCATGTAGGGAAAAACGGCGCCTGGCGAAACGAAGCTGCGGTTTGCGGGGGCGCCGACGGCATGCCGTGCGGCGTGCCCTGCGTGCGTGCAGCCATGCACCTTGGTGCGCCGCGGCAAGGCCGAAGAGCACGCTTTTGAAGCGCAGCCTGGCGTCGGCCAACTGGCGTTCCAGGTCCGTGCCGATGGGTGTTTCGCGGATCGAAGGCTTGCATGGCGGGGATCGTGGAAAGTGGCGGTCGATCCTAGGCAGGTTGGCACAGCATTTGTGTGCGTATGCGGCCGCACCGCCGCAGCGAATTGCGAAACCGGGGTGTGCTGCAACCGAAGCTTGCAAGTTGCGAAAGAGGCCCTTTTCGCGCTGGTGCGGCGCCGCAATGTCGTCCAAGATGGATGCGCCATTCCGCCGCAACAGAGAGTTTTCCCTATGCCTGAACCCACTTCGAACGCACCCGCCATGGATGGCGTGGTGCTCAGGCCGATGACGGCCGCCGACCTTCCACAGGCGCATGCGCTCTCGGCCGAACTGCGCTGGCCGCACCGTCCCGCGGACTGGGAGCAGGTGTTCCCGCATGCCGATGGCATTGCAGTGGAGCGCGACGGCGAGATCATCGCGACCGGCCTGCGCTGGCGCTGGGGCCAGCGCCACGCCACCATCGGCCTGGTGATCGTCACGCCCGCCTGCCAGGGCCGCCGCATCGGCCATCGCCTGATGAGCGCGCTGCTCGATGGGCTCGAGGACCGCACGGTGCTTTTGCACGCCACCGCGGAAGGGCGCGGACTTTATGAGCGGCTCGGTTTTGTGCGCGCCGGTGAGGTGCGGCAGCACCAGGGCATTGCGCAGCCCGCGCCGCTGGTTGCGCTGCAGCCCGGCTGGCGCCTGCGGCCGGCGGGCCTCAACGAGCTGCCGGCGCTGCAGGCGCTCGACGCGGCCGCGCGAGGCATGCCGCGCGATGCGCTGGTCGCCGAGCTGCTGCAAAGCGCCGATGCCTGCGTGGTGCTCGACCACGACAACGAGCCGAAGGGTTTTGCGATGCTGCGGCGCTTCGGCCGCGGCCATGCGATCGGCCCGGTGGTCGCGCCCGATGCCGAGGGTGCGAAGGCGCTGATCGCGCATCTTGCAGGCTTGAACGCCGGCCACTTCACGCGCATCGACATCGACTTCGACAGCGGCCTGGCCGAATGGCTCGAGAGCATCGGCCTGCTGCGCGTGGATGCGCCGACGACGATGGTGCGGGGGGAGCCGCTTGCTGTTGCATCGCAGGGGCCTTCGCTGTTTGCTCTTGTTACTCAGGCTGTTGGATAGTTTTTTTCAGGGCGCGCTCCCGCCGACGGGGTATCTTGCTCCGCGAATGTCCCCCGCCTTCGGCTCCTCCTTGATTTCGCTGCGCAAGGCACCCCATCGGCGGGAGCGTGTTCAGAGCACTGGTTGATCAGCGGTGCACAACGAGCGTGCCCCGGTGCACAGGGCATCGGGTGCTCCCCGCAGCGAAATCAAGGAGGAGGGCGAAGCCCGGGGGACATTCGCGGAGGGGAGTACCCGGTGGCCTGTGCACGCGCCCCCGAACAGAAGACCCCTGAACACAACAAGCACACCCAATACACCTCACCATGAAGACCACCTTCCTCTACAAGTCCGACCCCGTACGCGGCCGCCAATGGGCCGAAGTGTTCGGGCAGCGACGCCCCGACATCGACTTCCGCATCTGGCCCGACATCGGCGATCCGGCGCAGGTGCGCTTTCTCGCAGCCTGGGTGCCGCCGGAAGACATTGCAGAACGCTTTCCGAATCTGCAGGTGCTGTTCTCTTCGGGCGCAGGTGTGGACCAGTTCGACTTCGCGGCGCTGCCCGCCGCATTGCCGGTGGTGCGCATGGTCGAGCCCGGCATCGTGCAGGGCATGGTCGAGTATGTGACGCATGCCGTGCTCGGCCTGCACCGCGACATGCCGCAGTACCGCCGCCAGCAGTTGGAAGGCCAGTGGCAGCCGCTGCCGGTGCGGCCCGCGAGCGAGCGGCGCGTGGGCGTGCTGGGGCTCGGCTCGCTCGGCCAGGCCGTGCTCGCGCAGCTGGTCTCATTGGGCTTCGACTGCGCGGGCTGGAGCCGCTCGCAGCATGAGGTCGATGGCGTGCAATGCCACGCGGGCACCGACGAGCTGCCCGCCTTTCTGGCGCGCAGCGACATCCTCGTGTGCCTGCTGCCGCTCACCGATTCGACGCGCGGCTTTCTCGATGCCAGGCTCTTCTCGATGCTGCCGATGGGCGCCGGCCTGGTGCACGTGGGCCGCGGGCCGCACCTGGTCGAACATGACTTCCTCGAAGCGCTCGCCAGCGGCCGCATCGGCGATGCGGTGCTCGACGTGACCGACCCCGAGCCGCTGCCGCCCGCGCACGCCTTCTGGCGCCATCCGCGCATCCAGCTCACGCCGCATATCGCGAGCATGACGCAGCCGCTGAGTGCCGCCGAAGCCGTGCTCGGCAACCTGCGCCGCCTCGAGGCCGGCGAGCCAATGGTCGGCCTCGTGGACCGCGCCAGGGGCTACTGACGAGAAGCAAGAGAAATGGCCCGCCGCATGATGTGCCGTGGCGGAGCGCATAACCGCAGCCTGCTTCGCGCAGCACCCCCAAAGCAGCACCATGCCATGCGGCACGCGGCCTAAGCTCGAGGCATCGAAAGCTTCCTTCGCTCTCGCTTCACTCGACACCGCCATGACGCACCCCACCGCATTGCCTCGCCACGCCACGCTCGACGCCATCGACCGTGCCCATCTCATCCACCCCGTCTCGCCCTGGCGCACGCACGAGCAGCGCGGACCCACCGTGCTGGCCTCGGCCCGCGGCGCATGGCTGACCGATGCCAACGGGCATGAACTGCTCGACGCCTTCGCGGGCCTGTGGTGCGTGAACGTGGGCTATGGCCAGGAGAGCGTGGTGCAGGCCGCGGCCGAGCAGATGCGGCGCCTGCCGTACGCCACCGGCTACTTCCACTTTAGCAGCGAGCCGGCCATCCGCCTCGCGGAAAAGCTGGTGCAGATCGCGCCCGCATCGCTGACGCGCGTGTACCTCACGCTCGGCGGCTCGGAGGCGGTCGATGCCGCCGTGCGCTTCATCGTGCAGTACTACAACGCCATCGGCAAGCCGTCAAAAAAACAGTTCATCGCACTGGAGCGCGGCTACCACGGCTCCTCGTCCACCGGCGCGGGCCTCACGGCCTTGCCCGTTTTCCATCGCGGCTTCGACCTGCCGCTGCCCACGCAGCACTACATCCCGTCGCCCAACCCGTACCGCCATGCCCATGGTGCCGATCCGCAGGCGCTGATCGCCGCGTCGGTGGCCTCGCTGCGCGCCAAGGTGGCCGAGCTCGGCGCGGACAACGTCGCCGCCTTCTTCTGCGAGCCGATCCAGGGTTCGGGCGGCGTCATCGTGCCGCCCAAGGGCTGGTTGAAAGCCATGCGCGATGCCGCGCGCGAGCTCGATATCCTGTTCGTCGTCGACGAGGTCATCACGGGATTCGGCCGCACCGGTCCCATGTTCGCCTGCGAGGCCGAAGGCGTGGAGCCCGACCTGATGACCATGGCCAAGGGCCTGACCTCGGGCTATGTGCCGATGGGCGCGACCATGATGTCCGAGAAGGTCTATGCCGGCATTGCCGACGGCACGCCGGCGGGGGTGCCGGTCGGCCATGGCGCGACGTACTCTGCCCACCCCGTGAGCGCCGCGGTCGCGCTCGAGGTGCTGCGGCTGTACGAAGAGGGCGGGGTGCTCGCCAACGGCCAGCGCGGCGCGGCGCACTTCGCGGCCGGCCTCGATGCGCTGCGCGCGCATCCGCTGGTGGGCGATGCGCGCCACCGCGGCCTGCTCGGTGCGCTGGAGCTGGTGAGCGACAAGCAAGGCAAGCGCGGCTTCGATCCGGCGCTGGGCCTCGCGGACCGCATCTTTGCCGCGGGCTACCGCAACGGCCTGGTGTTCCGCTCCTTCGGCGACCACATCCTGGGCTTTGCGCCGGCGCTCACCTTCACCGAGGACGAGTTCGCCCAGATGTTCGCGCGCCTGAAGAAAACGCTCGACGAGGTGCTGGACGCCGCCGACGTGCGCGCCGCGCTGGCGGCCTGAGCGGGAAAGCACTGCCCCGCGGCTGCGCCGGCAAAGCAGAATCGGATCCTCCTTCGTTTTTCAGGACCGCCATGTCTGAAGCTTTCAAGATCGACCGACTCGACCTGCGCATCCTGGCCCAGCTGCAGCAGAACGGGCGCATGACCAACGTCGACCTCGCGGATGCGGTCGGCCTGTCGCCCAGCCCCTGCCTGATCCGCGTCAAGCGCCTGGAGCAGGCCGGCTACATCGCCGGCTACGGCGCGCACCTGCGGCTCGAGAAGCTCGGCGACACGCTCACCGTGTTCACCGAGGTCACGCTGCAGGACCACCACCGCGAGGACTTCGTGCGCTTCGAGGCCGCGATCCGAGAGGTCGACGAGGTGCTCGAATGCCACCTGGTGAGCGGCGGCTACGACTACCTGCTGCGCTTTTTGACGCGCGGCGTCAACCACTACCAGGAAGTGATCGAGGAACTGCTCGAGCGCAACATCGGCATCTCCAAGTACTTCAGCTACATCGTCATCAAGTCGCCGTTCATCAAGACGCATTGCCCGATCGAGCGGCTGTTTCCGCATCCGCGCTGACTGGCGAATGGCTGCGAGGCCAGATCAGCAGTACTCGCCGCCTTTCAGCAGGCGCCGAGGCGCCTGGCCGGTCACGGAACGGAACTCGCGGATAAAGTGCGACTGGTCGGCATAGCCAGCCTGGACAGACAGCTGTGTGAGGCTGGGTGCCTCGTCGTACAGCGACAACGCATGGCGCATGCGGATGATGGAGGCGAGTTGCTTTGGTGTCGCTCCGACAGTACGGCGGAATCGTTTTGCCAGCCAGTCGACGCTGACGCCCAGATCCGACGCAAGCGCTGCGATGCGGATCGTACCGACGCTCTTCTCGATGGCTCGCAGGGCCTCGCTCACCAACGTGTCGGCGGGCCGCCTTCGTCGGGCGAGAAGAAAGCGCTCCAGGCAATTCACGCGCTGCAGATCGTCCCCGGCCGCAGTCATGGCCGAGCAAAGACCTGCCAGGTCGGCATCCGCCACCAGGGAGGCAAGATCGATCGTGGTGCCGAACAGGCCTTCTGCGGGCAGGTCGAAGAACTGCGCAGCGCCCGCAGGACGGAAAGCAGCAAGCACGATGCCACCGCCGGCCGAGGTGTGCATCGAACGTGCGGTGTCGCGCAATCCCGTCAGCGTGGTCTGGGGCAGGCGGCGTGTCTTCGGCCCATCCAGTTGCTCGGCATAGCCGCCGTAACGAATGCCAAGCAGGATGCTTGGCTCCGGCATGAGCAGGCGAGTGGCGGCCTCGGTGGTTTCGACGATCACGAAATTCCGCACCTGGTCTGCGAGGGCGAGGGTGGTTGGCAGCAAGCGCATGCGCATTGGCCGATGGTAGCGGGGCGCCCTTTTTTTGTGTGACTCACTGATTTTGTTCAATTGCCGAACGCGCGTGCTGCCTAGCATGGAGTTCCACCCATTCAGGAGAAACCATGCAAGACGATGTGAAGGCCCGAAACAGCCAACTGATCCGGGCACTCTATGAAGACTGGTTGTCGCACGGGCGCTTCGAGGAGCTGCAGGACTCGATCGCGGATGACTACGTGGGGCCCAACGGCGAAAGAGGCGCCGCAGGCTTTGCGACGACCATGAACGGCTTGCGCAGCGCCTTTCCGGACATCCGCTTCCAGGTCGAGGACCTGCTCGCCGAGCCGGACAAGGTCGCAGTGCGCTGGCGCTGGCAGGCCATTCACGCAGGCGAGTTCCGCGGCCTGGAAGCGTCGCACCGCCGAGTGGAGAACACAGGCATTGCCATCTACCACTTGCGCCACGGCAAGATCGTGCGCTCCTGGCTGGAAACCGACCGGCTGGGTGCGCTGCAGCAGATTGGCGCACTTCCTGCCGGCGTGGGTGCTTCGCCTCCGCGCAGCAACTAGGGCCTGTTGCCGTGTCCTTCACGCTGATTGCAGCCGGCCGGCTTGACGCCGGGTATTCGCGATCAGGGCCGCGCCGGCAAAGCAAAGGACCGCAAGCAGCACCAGCGCAGAACTGGCCCCTTGGGTAAAGGCCGCCACATCCAGGTTCGAAAGCCCCGGGCCGCCATTTCCCAGAATCATGCGTTGCGAACCGGAAGGAAGCTGCGCCATCGCCACGCTCAGCGTCAGCGCGGTGCCGATCATGATGCCGGTGTTCTGCAGCGTCGACCGGACGCCGTTGGCGATGCCCCGGCGCCGGGGCGCCACGCTCTGGAGGATCGATGTGTTGTTCGGTGTCACGAAGCTCCCGATGCCCAGGCCGAGCAGCCAGAGGCACAGCGACAGCTGCACGGTGCCGATCGCCGGCTGCAGCAGCGCGGCCAGCAGCGCCAGGGCGCATCCTGCGAGCAGCATGCCGGCCACGCAGATGGATTCGGGCCTGAAGCGCCGCGTCAGGGCGCCCGCCAGCGGCGCAGCCATCAGCATGCCGAATGCCACCGGTGCAATGCGCAGGCCCGCCTGCGATGGCTGCAGGCCCGCGCAGGCCTGCAGGTACAAGGCCACCAGCAGCAGGGGCGCCGCCTGCGTCATCGACAGCAGCAGGATGCCCGCGTAGGCGGTCCGGCGTCCCGGGTCGCTGAACAGCGAGGGGTCGACCAGCGGGCTGGCCACGCGCATCTGAACGCCGGAGAAGAGGGCGATGGCGCACAGCCCCGCGAGCATGAAGACCCACACCGGCGTGCTGGTCCAGCCGCGGGTGCCTGCCATCGAGAGCGCATAGGTCACGCATCCGATGCCGACGAGCGACAGCGCCGCGCCTGCGAGGTCGAAGCGTTCGGCCCCGGCGGCCGCGCTGTGGGGCAGCACCTTCCAGGACCACGCCAGCACGCCAAGCCCGATCGGCACGTTGAGCATGAAGAGAACGCGCCAGCCCCACCACGACACGACGAAGCCGCCCGCCAGCGGGCCGACGACCTGGGCCAGCGCCGCGACCATCGCGAGCACGCCCAGTGCCAGCCCCATCCTGCGGCGGCCGAAGGCGTCGCCCACCAAGGCGCTGGCGTTGGCCATGACGCCGGCCGCGCCGACGGCCTGGGCGATGCGGCTCGCCAGCATCAGTTCTGCGCTGGGTGCGAGGGCGCATGCCGCGCAGGCGGCCACGAAGAGCCACAGCCCCGCGAGGAAGAGCCGGCGCCGTCCCCAGAGATCGGCCAGGCGTCCGAAGCTCAGGATGCAGACGGTGCTGACCAGCATGTAGGACAGCAGGATCCAGCTCGCCTGCGCGGGCGAAGCATGCAGGCTGCGCGCCACGGCCGGCAGCGCGACGTTGAGCGCGCTGAGATTGAGAAAGCACAGCAGCGCGCCCGAACTCGCGGCAACGAGCACCGCCCAATCGGCCCTGCCGGCGTCGTGATCCTCGTCGGCCATCGTCGGTCGATTCAGTCTTCGCTCCTGAACCCCGAGGCCTTCACGATGGGGCGCCAGTACGCGCGGTCCTCGTTCATGATCCGCGTCACTTCCGCGCCAGGGAGCCCCGTCGGCTCCAGGCCCATGCGATGGACCTGCGCGCGCACCTGCGGATTGCGCATGGCGGCGAGCAGGGCCGCCTCCAGCCTGGTGGCCACCTCCTTCGGCGTTCCTGCCGGCACGAAGGCGGCATAGGCGGCGTTGGCGCGGTCGAAGGCGTCGTAGCCCGACTCCTTGATCGTCGGAACGTCGGGCAGCCAGCTCAGCCGCCGGGTGCCTGCAACGCCCAGGATCCGCAGCTTGCCCGCGCGGTGGAGCTCGAGCTGGCTGGCGAGCGCGTCGGCGGCGAGCGGTACGTGGCCGCCGACGATGTCGGTCGCGAGCGGCGCGCCGCCCTTGTAGGTGACCGGCGCGAGCGGCACGCCGATGGCCTTGGACAGCTGCAGCACGCTGAAGTGCAGTCCGCCGCCGAGGTTGGTCAGCCCCACGCTGGCGCCGGCGGGGTTCTTCTTGATCCATGCGACGTATTCGGGGACCGTCTTGAACGGCTGGTCTGCGCCGGCGGAAAGGACGCTGGGCACGATCGCCAGGTGCGCGACCGGGATGAAGTCCTTGTCGACGTCGTAGTTCAGCCGTGCATAGGTCATCGGAAAGAGAACGAAGGGCGGCGTCGAGCCCAGCAGGATGGTGCGGCCGTCGGGCCGCGCGGCCTTGACGGCCTCGATGGAAATGCGCGTCGAGGCGCCGGGCCGGTTCTCCACCAGCACGGGTTCCTTGAGCGTGGTGCGCAAGTCCTCGGCCAGCGAACGCGCCAGGCTGTCGAGCGCGCCACCGGGCGGAAAGCCGATGACTAGCCGGATGGGCGCATCGGCATGCGCGGCGGCACCGGCCAGGGAGATCGACGCAGCGAGAAGAAGTGTCTTGAGGAAAGAGGCCATGGTGGGTACCTGCTGGGTTGAGAACGAAACGGGGGCGGACTCAGAAAGCGAGGGTCGGCAGCGCGTTCGCCGGACGGTGCGCGGCTTCGAAGGACGACGCGGCCTGCAGCAGCTGCTGGTCTTCGCGGAACCGGCCGACGAGCTGCATGCCGATGGGCAGGCCGTCGCGGCCCGCACCGCACGGCAGGCTGATGGCGGGGTGGCCCGTGAGGTTGAAGGGCATCGTCCATGGGAACCAGTTCGCCCGCACTTCGGCATACGCCTCGCCGTCGATCTCGATGCTGCCGAACAGGTCCTGGTCGATCGGCAGCGCCGTGCGCGAGAGCGTCGGCGTGAAGATGAAGTCGTGGCTCTCCAGCTGGGCCTGGACCTTGCGGAAGAGCACGGTCCTGGCGAACATGGCCTGCTGGAAGGCGACACCGTCGACGTGCTCTGCGAGCGCGAGCTGCTGCAGCAGGGACGGGCTCAGCTGGTCGGCATGCGCAGCGGCCAGCGGCGCGAAGCGGCCGCGCCAGCTGGTGTGGTTGATCACCCGCCACACCGGCTCGACGTCATAGCCGTCGCCGGGCATCTCTTCGAGCTGCGCGCCCATCGAACGCAAGGTGGCCAGCGCAGCTTCGAAGGCGGCGGCGACGTCGGCGGAGATCGGGCGTCCCGCGGGTGTTGCGCAGTAAAGAATCCGCTTGCCGCGCAGATCGCCGCCGGGCTGCAGCGCGTCGAAGTAAGGCTGCGCCGGCACACCCAACGACCAGGGATCGGACCCATGGGCGCCGGTCATGGCCTGCAGCATGAGCGCGGTGTCGGCCACGTTGCGCGTGGTGGGCGTCACGTAGGTGTAGTTGCCGAAGGCATCCTGCACCTGGCTGTGGGGCACCACGCCCAGGCTCTGCTTCAGGCCGACCACGCCGTTGCAGGCGGCGGGAATGCGCGTCGAGCCGCCGCCGTCGGTGGCAATGGCCAGCGGCGCGATGCCGGCCGCAATCGATGCGGCCGCCCCGCCGCTCGAGCCGCCGCTCGTGCGCGTCGCATCCCATGCGTTGCGGGTGCTTCCGAACAGGGGCGCGTCGGTCAGGCACTTGGCGCCGAACTCGGAGGTGGTCGTCTTGCCGATGAGGATGGCGCCGGCCTGGCGCATGCGCGCCACGGCCACGGCGTCCTGCGTGGGGACGTGGTCGCGATGCAGCAGCGAACCGTAGGTCGTCCTGACGTTCGCGGTGTCGACGATGTCCTTCACCGTGAAGGGCAGGCCGTGCAGCAGGCCCAGCGGCTCGCCCCTCATCACGGCGCTTTCCGCCTCGCGGGCCTGCGCCATCGCCTGCTCGTGGCACAGCGTGATGAAGCAGTTCAGCTGCGGCTGGACGGCGTCGGCGCGGCGCAGGACTTCCTGGGTGATCTCCACCGGCGAGAGCTTTCGCTGCGCGACCAGCGTGCGCAGCGCCACGGCGGACAGCTCGCAGATTTCAGACTTCGGAAGACGCGGAAACTTTTTCATGCGCAAATGATTGATGCGCGGCAACATCGAGTCCAATACTGTTTTCTTGAAAAGGCATACGACCAGCGTATGGCAGCACCGGATTTCAGAACGCTCCGCTACTTCGTGGCCGTGGCCGAGGAACGCGGCGTGGGCAAGGCGGCACGCCGGCTCAACATGGCCCAGCCGCCGCTGTCGGTCCACATCAAGAACCTGGAGGCCGCGGTGGGTACGCCGCTGTTCCGCAGGGCGGCGCGCGGCATGGAGATCACCGATGCCGGCCATGCGCTCTTTCAGCGTGCCAAGGAGGCGCTGCTGCTTGCCAACGAAGGCTTCGATGCGGCACGGGCGATCGGCTCGGGCAGCAGGGGCCGGCTCACCGTCGGCACCATGGTCGTGCTGTCCTACCTGGTGCTTCCTCGCCTGGAAAACACGCTTCGGGCGAAGCTGCCGGACGTGGAGATCCAGTATGTGGAGCTGAACGCTGCCAACAACGTCTCGGCCCTCACTGATTCGGAGGTGTCGGTGGCGATCTGCATCCCGCCCATCGCCCACGCGGGCATTGCGACCGAACGCATCGGAACCCAGCCGCTGATGCTCGCCGTGCGCGCGGATTCGCCGCTGGCCCGCATGTCCAGCATTCCGATGGAGCGGCTGTCAGGCATGCCCCTCATCGGGCTGCCCGTGCCCGATGGCGACGTCGACAAATCGCTCATTGCCTCGATGCTTCGGCGGCACGATGTCAGCATGCCGATCGCGCAGCGAGTCGAGACCATGGTGTCGGCGTTGGCGCTCGTCCTTGCAGGCAGGGGCGTGGCCATCCTGCCCGCCTGCGCCCGGATCGGCCGGCCTCCGGGCGTGGTGTTCCGCCCCTTGCGGAACGTCGATGCAAGGATGGACATCGCTGCCTGCTGGCGCAGCGATTGGCAGAGTCCGCTCATCGAACCCTTCCTGGCCTGCGCGCGCGCCTCGCTGCGGCAAGCTGCGTAGCGAAGCGGAGGGCCGGGAGGAAGCCGGGGCGGCAGCTGCATGCCTCGCCTCCGGCTCGCGCCGGCCTGGCTGCTAGATGTGAAACGCAGCCAGCACCCCCACCACCAGCCCCCCGGCCGCCACGCCGAACATCGCGCGCTCCAGCCATTTCTTCTTCGTCAGCAAGGCAATCGCGGCCAGCGCGATCGACACCTGCAGCACGGTCGTCGCCTGGGCCCAGCGATGGTGCTGGTGCATTTGCTCTTCCGACTGGGCGTCCCATTGGCTCGCCTCGGCTTCCAGCTTCTTCGCGGCGGCCTGGATGTCGGTCTTCTCCTGGTCGTAGCGCGCCACCTTGAGCTGCCAGTCCTGCCTGCGAGCGTCGTCGGCCGCGGTGTCGCGCGCGAACTCCGCGAGCGCCTGCTTGGTGCTTTTCGACTGGAAGTAATTCCACTGGTTCGACGCCTCGGTCTTCTTGATCGCGGCGTTGTTCTTGTAGAGGCCGGCGTTCGCCTGCGTGGCCCCGCCCATGTACGAGAAGATCGCACCGACGGTGGCGATCACGGCGGTACACACCGCGATCTTGCTCGTCATGCTCATGCCACCGGAAGGCGAGGCTGCCCCGCCGTCCGCATGGCCATGGCTGTCGCCATGGCCGCTGCCGGATGCCGCGTGTTCAAGTTCGTGGTCGTGCGGGCCGTGCACGTGAAAGCCGTGTCCTGACATGGGATCCTTGCTGAAATGGGTTTTCGGAGCGCGTGCGAGTATGCCTTGCCAGCAGGCGAAAGCATTCATTCGCTGCGCGCGGAGACCCAAATGGTCAGCGGCCCGCCTCGACCGCATCCGCCAGTTCGGCCAGCGTGTGGAAGTGGTAGTCAGGCTCGGTGCGTTTCGACTCGATGGTGCCTCCGGAGCCCTTCTGCGCATGGCGGCGCTCGATCCAGCAGGTGGTGATGCCCAACTCTTTGGAGATGCCGATGTCGTGGTACTGGCTTTGCGCCACGTGCAGGTTGTCGGCCTGCCTGAAGCCCCAGGCGCCCTCGAAGCGGCCGCGTGCGTAGGCGAAGTAGCGTGCGTCGGGCTTCTCGCACAGCGCATCGTCGCAGCTGAGCAGCATGTCGAAGGGCGAGCCCAGCGTCTTGTCGAAGTGGGCCAGCGCCCATTGCTGGGCATTGGTCATCGTCACCAGCTTGAAGCGCTTGCGCAGCCGCTTCAGTGCCTCCACCGAATCCGGGAAGGCCGGCCATTGCGCCACCGAATCGCGCAGGCCGCGGGCCAGCGCATCGCTGTCGGGCAGGCCCAGCGCGGGGGCGATGGCGTGCCAGCAGCGCTCCAGGTCGTCGGGGTACCAGCCGGCGTGGCCGTCGGCGCGGGCCTGGCGGTAGGCGCCCAGGAATTCGTCGTCGCTCACGCGCGCATCCGGCACGGCCGAGCGCAGGTAGGCGAGCATGCCGCCCTCGAAGTCGATCAACGTGCCGACCACGTCGAAGGTGAGGACCTTGAAATCTTGCAGGGACATACGAGAGAAGCTCCAGTGGGAGGGGCAGGAAATCGCCGCGGCGGCAACGGGCGAGGGGGCTGCCGGGCGTCTGTACGTCACGAGCATAGGAGCTTCGGCGGGGCGGGGCAGGCCGAACTCGGCGTGCGATCCAGCACAGGATGTCGCAGTCTTGCCGAAGACGGCATCTTCTTTGGCACGGCCGCGTGTGCGGAGCGGAAGCCGGGTGCCGGACGCTGCTCAGTGCTGCAGGATCTTCGAGAGGAACTGCTGCGCGCGGTCGGAGCGCGCAGCCGCGTTGCCAAAGAACTCCTCCTTCGGGCAATCTTCGACGATGCTGCCGCGGTCCATGAAGATCACGCGGCTGGCCACCTTGCGCGCAAAGCCCATCTCGTGGGTCACGCACATCATGGTCATGCCTTCGCACGCCAGCTGAACCATCACGTCGAGCACCTCGTTGACCATCTCCGGGTCGAGCGCGGAGGTGGGCTCGTCGAACAGCATGGCGATCGGGTCCATCGCCAGTGCGCGTGCGATGGCCACGCGCTGTTGCTGGCCGCCCGAAAGCTGCGACGGAAACTTGTGCGAATGGGCTTTCATGCCGACGCGCTCGAGCAGTGCCATGGAGCGGGTGCGCGCCTCGCTCGACGAGCGCTTGAGCACCTTGACCTGCGCGATCGAGAGGTTCTGCTCGATCGAGAGATGAGGAAACAGCTCGAAGTGCTGGAACACCATGCCCACGCGCGAGCGCAGCCGGTTGAGGTCGATCTTCGGATCGCCCACCGAGGCCCCGTCGACCGTGATGCTGCCCTGCTGGAAGGGCTCCAGCGCGTTCACGCATTTGATCAAGGTGGACTTGCCGGAACCTGAAGGCCCGCAGACCACGACGACCTCGCCTTTGCGGATACGCGTCGTGCAATCGGTCAGCACCTGGAACGCGCCGTACCACTTGCTCACCTGGTTGATGTCGATCATCGGGTTTCCTTTGGCAGGACCATGAGATGCAACAGCGTGTTCGCAACGACGAGGGTCGCCTTGCGCAGCTCGTCGAGGGGAACCCGTTCGTCGGCGCGGTGGCCGTTGGCTTCGAGCAGCGACTCGGGGCCCGCGCCGTACATCACGGTCGGGATGCCAGCTTCGCTGTAGAGGCGCGCGTCGGTGTACAGCGGCACGCCGATGGGCGTCACCGGCTTGCCCATGACCGCGCTCGCCTCGCGGCACATCAAGGCGGCAAACTCAGCCGCACCGGGTGCGGGCGCGAACGGGCGGGCCAGCAGGATCTGCCGGATCTCGACGGCGATGCCCGGCAGCGTGGCGCAGGCGCCTTCGATGACCTGCCGCAGTTCCGCCTCGACCGCTTCGGGCGTCTCTTCCGGCACGATGCGGCGGTCGATGCGCAGGCTCAGCGTGTCGGCGACCACGTTGGTGTTGATGCCGCCCTGGATCAGGCCGACCACCATCGTCGGATGGGTGATGCCGGGGGTCTGCGAGGGCCGTGCGGCCAACTGGTCACGGTAGCGGTAGAGCGCGGGCAGCAATGTCGTAGCAGCCTCGATCGCGTCGGCGCCCGTGTCGGGCCGCGCGGCGTGCGCCGACTTGCCGCGCAGGATCACTTCCAGGTGCAGGCAGCCGTTGTGCGCCACGACCACGTGGTGCGAGAAAGCGGCGGAGATCACGTAGTCGGGGCGGCTCAGGCCCTGCGAAAGAATCCAGCCGGGTCCGGTCATGCCGCCGGTCTCTTCGTCATAGGTCAGGTGCAACTCGACCGTGCCGGCCAGCGGTGTGCCGCTGGCGCGCAATTGCTTCAGCGCGCGCAGCGCGAAGGCGTAGGTGGTGAAGTCCGACTTGGAAACCGCCGCACCGCGCCCGTACAGCCATCCGCCGCGCACCTCGCCGCTGTAGGGCGAGCCGGTCCAGCCCGAGCCCGGCGGCACCACGTCGCCGTGCGCGTTCAGGGCAATCACCGGCCCGTCGCCGAAACGCTCGCGCACGATGAGGTTGGTCACGCTGCGCATGCCGTGCTGCTGTGCGAACGCGGGCGGCACGACATGGCGTTCGACCACCAGGTCCATGCCCTCGAGCAGGCGGGCCGCCACTTCGGCATGCGGCGCGCAATCACCGGGCGGGTTGTCGGACGGGCATTGCACCAGCTGCGCCAGGGTCTCGACCTGTTCCTGGAAGTGGCTGTCGATGAATTGGCGCAGCACGTCGCGCGCTGGGGCTTGGGAGTGGTCAGTCATGGAGTTCTGTCAAAGAAACCGGTCGATCCGGAAAGGCGTGATGTCGATGTCCGTGCGCCCGTGCACGATCAGGTCGGTGACCAGGCGCGCGGCGATGGGCGCCAGGGTGTAGCCGTTGGAGGTGACGGCGTTGTAGAAGCCGGGCACACCGGGCACGTCGCCCAGGATCGGAGCGCCGTCGATGTTGACGTTCATGCCGGCCCAGCAGCGCACCATGTGCAGGCCGCACACAGCTGGCAGCACCTGCCGCGCGACCCACAGCCCGCCCTCGATGCTGGCGCGTTCGGCGCGGTTCAGCCGCATGCCTTCATGGAAGGCCGCGGTCCAGCCGCCGCCGATGATCAGCCCGCCGGTGGCCGCCTGCTTGAGGCTCAGGTGCCGGTCGGCATGCGCCACCAGGTGGTTGACCAGCGGCGGCGCGGGCTCGGTCACGATCATCTGCAGCGGTGCGCCCTTGACGGGAATCTGCACGCCGAGCATGTCGCCCACCGTGCTGGACCATGCGCCGCTGGCGTTCACCAGGCGGCCCGCGTGGATGACGCCGCGCGAGGTGTGGACCACGAAGCCGCCGCCGTCGCCCGGACGGCGTTCGATCCGGCGTACATCGCAGCCTCGCAGGAAGCGTGCGCCCTGCTGCTGCGCGAGAGAAGCCACGGCATAGGTCGCGCGCAGCGGGTTGATCTTTCCCTCCATGGGACAGAGTTCGGCCCCCAGCAGCTGCGGCGACAGCGCGGGCGACAGGCGGCGCAGCGTGGCCGCGTCGATCACCTGCGCCTCGATGCCGTGGCTGCGCTCCAGCGCGGCCTTGGCCTCGATGAAGCGCATGCCGGCTTCGGTGTCGGCCACCATCAGTCCGCCGGTGATCTTGATTTCCAGGTCTTCGCCGCTCTCGGCCTCGATCTCCTGCCACAGCCGCACCGACATCGGGCCCAGCGGCAGCGTGGCCGCGGCCGGACCGCCGCCTTGCTGCGCCTTGGCCCCGAAGTCGAAGGACAGCAGCTGCACGTGCAGGCTGCCCGCATTGGCGCCCGAGGCCTGGAGGTTGATGTCGTCGCGGTCGACCACCGTCACGTCCTGGCCCGCCTTCGACAGATAGTGGCCGAGGCAGGAGCCGAGCACGCCGGCGCCGATGACCAGCACGTCGGTGCGCAGGGTTTCGAAGGGTGCGTGTTCGACCGGGCGCGCGAGATTCGGCGTGATGGCCGGCTTGTGGCCGCCCCATTCGGGCTTCTCGAAGCCCAGCGCGCCGGCCGGCACGGGCTTGGCCGGCGGGCGCGGCGCGAAGTACTGCTCGACCTCCAGCGGCCGCCCCGTCATCTCGCTCACCAGCTTGGCGGCCGTGACCGCGCAGTAGCGCCCCTGGCAGCGGCCCATGCCGAGCCGCGTGTTGCGCTTGAGCGCTGCCAGCGTGTCGCGGCCCGCGCGGATCTGTTCGCGCACGGAGCCGAAGCTGATTTCTTCGCAGCGGCACAGCAGCGTGTCGTCGCTGACGGCAGCCAGTGCCACGGGCGGCGCGTTGTACAGCGACCAGAGGGCCTGCTGGAAGCACTCGGCCCGCTGGAGCTGGGCCGCCGTCCGGTCGGGTGCGGCCGTTGGCTTTGCCGGCAGTCCGAGCTTGCGCGCCGCGGACCGCCCGGCCAGCGTGCCGCGTGCCAGCGCGACGCGCGAACCGCCGAGGTCCGCGCCGTCGCCGGCCACGAAGACATCTTCCAGGCTGGTGGCGCCGTCGCCGGCGGTCACGGTCGCGAGATAGCCGAGGTGCCGCTCGACCACGCGATGCTCGCAGCCCAGCATGCGTGCGAGCTCGGTCGAAGGGATGAAGCCGTAGCCCAGGCACAGCGTGTCGGCCTCGAAGCGCCGCATCGGCGCTGCCGTGCGCTGGCCCTGTGCGTCCAGTTCAACCACATGCACCGCCTGCAATTCGCCGTCGCCTTCGGCCGCTGCCACCGCGTGGCGCCACAGCACAGGCACCTTGTGCGCGCGCAGCTGCCGCAGGTAGCCCCAGCCCTGGCGCACCAGGTCGGGCGCGGTGCGGGCAGTGGTCAGCAGGTGGCGCCAGTCGCGCACCGAGGGGCGGGCCGCCGATTCGAGCACCGCGACCACGTGCGCACCGCCGGCCAGCAGTTCCGCGGCAAGTTGCAGGTTGAGCGGACCGTTGCCCGCGACCACCACGCGCCGGCCCGGCGCGACGCGGTAAGCCCGCGCCAGCGTTTGCGCGGCGCCGGTGGTCATCACGCCGGGCAGCGTCCAGCCCGGAATGGGAACGGGCCGCTCGTAGGCGCCCGGGGCGATCACGAGTTGCCTGCATCGGATGTGGGTGGCGCGCCCGGCGATCAGCGCGCTGACTTCATGCGCCGAGAACGCAGCCCAGACCTGCGCGCCCTGCGCGATGGCCACGCCGGCCGCGCGCACGTCACGCTCGAGCGCGAGGCCCTTTGCGAACTGGCGATCGACGGGGCGGGGCGCGTGGTGCGAGGGGGCCAGCGGCTTGTAGAACTGGCCGCCGGACTGCAGCCGCTCGTCCAGCACCAGCACGCTGGCGCCGGCCTGGCGTGCGGCCAATGCCGCCGACAGGCCGGCCGGTCCGGCGCCCACCACCAGCACGTCGACGTCTTGCGCGGCCGGCTCCGCATCGGCGGGTGGCGTGAGCGGCTGCAGGGGGTCGGCCGGTGTGCCCGCCGGCATGGCGGAGCGGATCTGCTGGCCCTCCGCCACCTTGGCCAGGCAGGCGCGCTGGCTGGCCACGCCGTCGATCGTCACCAGGCAGTCGAAGCACGCCCCCATGCCGCAATAAAGGCCGCGGCGCCCGCCGCCGCGCGTGTGCCGCATCTGGCGGATGTGGCTGGCCGCCAGTGCAGCTGCCACGGTCTCGCCCTCGAGGCCGTCGATGGCCTGGCCGTCGTACCAGAAGCGGATCGTCCGGCCACCGGCGGCAATGGAGCTGTGGGTCAGTCGGGCGCTCATGAGCAGGTGCGATGAAAAACTGCTTGGATATACTGAATGTATACGTATACTAATCGTACACGATCATTCAGTCATCCGATTTTTCACCGAGGACCGACCCATGGCAGCGTTTCGAGGCACCTATACGGTGCTGATCACCCCGATGACCGCCGACGGAAAGCACGTGGACGTGCCTGCGCTCAAGAAGCTGGTCGACTGGCAGATCGAAGAGGGCATCCACGGGCTGATTCCGCTGGGCAGCACCGGGGAGTTCCTCTCGTTGACGCCCGAAGAGCGGCAGCTGGTGATCGAGACCTGTGTGCAGACGACCGCAAAACGCGTGCCCGTTCTGATCGGCACCGGCGCGGAGTGGACCGACGAGTGCGTGCGGCTGAGCCGCGAAGCCGAGGGCATGGGCGCCGACGGCGTGATGATCATTCCGCCGTTCTACAGCTCGCCCACCGACGACGAGCTGTTCGAGCACTACCGCAAGGTGGGCGAGGCGATCAACGTGCCGATCATGGTCTACAACAATCCGGCCACGGCCAATGTGGACCTCAAGCCCGAGCTGGTGGCGCGCCTCTCGCGCATCGACAACTGCAGGTACATCAAGGAGTCGACGCTCGAGGTCACGCGGGTGCGCGACATCATCGAACTCTGCGGCGACCGCATGACGGTGTTCGCGGGCATCCTCGGCTACGAGTCGTTCTGGCTCGGCGCCCAGGGCTGGGTGGCGGTGTGCTCCAACCTGATTCCGAAGATGTCGGCCCGCCTGTTCGAGCTGGTGGCCGACGAGCACGACATGCCCGCCGCGCTGGCGCTCTACAAGCAGATGCTGCCGATCGTGCGCTGGGTCGGCGGCCACCGCTACGTCGCCGCATCGAAGGACGGCCTCTCGATGATGGGCCTGCCCGTGGGCAAGCCGCGCGCGCCGCGCCTGCCCCTGCCTGAGGCCGATGCCGCCGACCTGCGGCGCGCGCTCGGCCAGCTCGGCCTGCTGGACTCCATCGCGCCTTGAGCTCCCTTTTTGCCACCACGCCGCCTCGTCCAACCTCCACCAGGAAATCACCATGAAACTGCTCCCCGCTCTCGCTTCGGTCGCTGCTCTTTTCATTCTCGGGATCGGGGCCGCGAACGCCCAGGCCTGCAAGTCGCCCGTGCCTGATGCCGCGCTGGTGAAGAAGGGCACGCTGACGATGTCGATCAACCCGACCCTGCCGCCGATGCAGTTCGTCGACCAGACCGGTGCGCTCAAGGGCATGCGGGTCGAACTGGGCGAGGCCATTGCCAAGCGGCTGTGCCTCACGCCCGAGTACGTGCGCATCGAGTTCTCGGCCATGATCCCGGGCCTGCAGGCCGGCCGCTGGGATGTCATCAACACCGGCATCTTCTACACCGATGAGCGCGCCAGGCTCATGCAGATGCTGCCCTACGAAGACCAGGCCATCAGCATCAGCACCGCCAAGGGCAACCCGCTGAAGATCGGCAAGCCCGAGGACCTGTCGGGCAAGAGCATCGGCGTGGAGATCGGCGGCTTCGAGGAGCGCAAGGCGCGCGAGCTCGACAAGCAGCTGACCGACAAGGGCCTGAAGGGCATGACCATCCGCACCTTCGAGAACTTCGCGATGGCGTTCCAGGCGCTGCGCGCCGGCCAGGTCGAGGTGGCCCTGTCGATCGACTCCACCGGTGCCGAGTACCAGAAGCGCGGCGACTTCGACCGCGTGCTGCAAGGCCTGTTCCCGACGCCGGTCGCGCTGGCCGCCAAGAACAAGGAACTGTCCATTGCGGTGGCCAAGGTGCTCAACGACATGAAGGCCGACGGCTCCTTCAACAAGCTGCTCGACCAGTACGGCGTCAAGGCGACCGACGGCGCCGTCGTCGTCAAGGGACCGGCGAGCTGAGCGCCCTCGCTGCGCACCATTGACTTCGGCAACCAAGGAACTTCCATGGGACAAGGCTGGAACTGGTCGGGCTTCTTCGGCTATCTGTTCAACCCCTACATCCTGAGCGGTGCGTTCACCACCCTGTGGCTGACGCTGGCGGCCATTGCAGGCGGATTGGTCGTGGGATGCGCCCTGGCCCTGGCCAGGCTGTCGCGCCATGACTGGCTCGCCGCGCCGGCGCACTTCTACATCTGGGTGTTCCGCGGCACGCCGCTGCTGGTCCAGCTGATCATCATCTACACCGGGCTGCCGCAGCTGGGCCTCAAGCTGTCGGTGGTCGAGTCGGCGCTGCTCGGGCTGATCCTCAACGAGGCGGCCTACCTCGCCGAAGTGGTGCGAGGCGGCATCCAGTCGGTGCCGGCCGGCCAGACGAATGCGGCGCGCGCCGTCGGCTTCAGCAGCGCACAGAGCATGCGCTACATCGTGATGCCGCAGGCGATGCGGCTGATCATCCCGACGCTGGGCAACAGCATCAACGGCCTGCTCAAGACCACGTCCATCACTTCGGTGATCTCGATGGAAGAGCTGCTGCGCCGCACCCAGGTGCTGATCCAGGAGAAGTTCATGGTGCTGGAGCTGTTCATCGTGGCCGCCATCTACTACCTGCTCATGACGACGGTGTGGGACGTCATCCAGCGCCGCATCGAGCGCCACTATGGCCGCGCCTACGGCAATGCGAGCGAGCCCGTGGCGGCAGCCACGGCCGACGTCGTGCTCGAGCAACGCTAGCCGGGAGCCCGTCATGCAGCCCTACGACCTGATCCTTCGCAACGCCGACATCGCTACCGTGGGCGACCGCTACCGCGCCGACATCGGCGTTCGCGACGGACGCATCAGCGCCATCGCCCGGCAGCTCGACGGCAGTGCCGCGCGCGAGATCGATGCGGCCGGCCGGCTCGTCACGCCCGGCGGCGTCGACGGCCATTGCCACTTCGACCAGCCCACCGGCGACGGCTCGCGCTTCTCCGACGACTTCTTCACCGGAACGCGCTCGGCGGCCTGCGGCGGCACCACCACCGTGCTGCCCTTCGCCGCGCAGCAAAAGGGCGGCAGCATCCAGGACGCGGTCGACGACTACCACCGCCGTGCCGACGGCAAGGCAGTGATCGACTACGCCTTTCACCTGATCGTCGCCGACGCCACCCGGGACGTGACGCAGCGCGAGCTGCCCGCGTTGATCGAGAAGGGCTACACCTCGTTCAAGATCTACATGACCTACGAGGACCTGAAGCTGGACGATCGCCAGATCATCGAGGTGCTTGCGGTGGCGCGCCGGCAGGGCGCAATGACGATGATCCACGCGGAGAACAGCGACTGCATCGCCTGGCTCACCGAGCAGCTGCTGGACGCGGGCCTCACCGCACCGCGCTACCACGCGAGTTCACGGCCGATGGCCGTGGAGCGCGAAGCCACGCACCGCGCGATCGCGCTGGCGGAACTGATCGACACGCCGGTCCTCATCGTGCATGTTTCGGGCCGCGAGGCCGTCGAGCAGATCCATTGGGCGCGCGGGCGCGGGCTGCCGATCTTTGCCGAAACCTGTCCGCAGTACCTGTTCCTGAGCGCGGAAGACCTGGGCATCGATCCCGACGATCCCATGCACGGTGCGCGCTGCATCTGCAGCCCGCCGCCGCGCGACAAGGCCAACCAGCAGTTCATCTGGAACGCCCTGGCGAGCGGCCTCTTCACGGTCTTCTCATCCGACCATGCGCCGTTCAACATCGACGGCCCCGACGGCAAGCGCGTGGCCGGCGACGACGCTTCCTTCGATCGCATTCCGAACGGCATTCCCGGCGTCGAGACGCGCATGCCGCTGCTGATGAGCGAGGGCGTGCTGGCCGGGCGCATCGACGTGCACCGCTTCGTCGAACTCACGGCCACCAACCCGGCGCGCATGTACGGCCTGTATCCGAAGAAGGGAACGATCGCCGTGGGAGGCGATGCCGACTTCGTCGTCTGGGATGTCTTCGAGGCGGGAAGCGAGAAGGTCATCGCCAACGACATGCTTCATCACGCAGCCGACTACACGCCCTACGAAGGCATGCGGCTGCGGGCCTGGCCCGCAGTCACGGTCTCGCGCGGGCGGGTGGTGTGGCAGGACGGCGTCTTTTCGGCCGAACCGGGTTCGGGGCAGTTCCAGCCCTGCCTGCGGCCGCGCGCGCCGAACGCCGGCAGTCCGCTGGACAAATGGCTGTGAGACCATTCGTCCCCCGGCGGTCGGCCTGCTAAGCTTTTTCGACACCGCCTGTGGAAACCTTTTTTTGTCCTCGCATGCCCAGTCTTCCCAGTCCGGCCCAACCCGCCACCATCACCATCGCACCGCTCGAGGTGCGCTCTGCCAGCCTGGCCGAACAGGCCTATGCGCGCCTGCGCACCTTGATCCTGGATCGTCAGATCTCGGCCGGCAGTCCCCTGCAGGAAGGCCGGCTCGCGGAAGAACTCCGGATCTCGCGCACGCCGATGCGCGAGGCGCTGGTGCGCCTGGCCGGCGAAGGGCTGCTGGTGCGCCGCGATGCGCGTTCCTATGCGGTGCGCGCACTGGGCACCAAGGAATACTTCGACTGCATGCGAGCGCGCGAGATCATCGAGGGCGAAGCCATCGTGCTCGCCATCGACAAGATCAGCGACGCGCAGATCGATGCGCTCGAGGCCGACCTGAAGTCCCTGGACGCCGGTGAGCATGACGAGACCGAACACTGGCATTTCGATGACAGGTTCCACCTGCTCATTGCGGCGGCCAGCGGCAACGTCGTGCTGCCGAGGCTGGTCGAGGAGCTGCGCGTGAACGCGCGTCTGTTCCGGCTGCACAGCCCGCTGCATCGCCAGCGCGAAAACCACGACGAGCACGGCGAGATCATCCATGCGCTGCGAGCGCGCGATCCGGCGCTGGCACGCAACGCCATGTGCGCGCATTTGCGCAGCCTTCAGGAGGACGTCAAGCGCGCGATCGTCGGTTGACGGCGCCGGTGCGGCCGATGTGCGGCCGCCCCTCCTCACATCACCCCGAAGGTCTTGAACGCCTCGACCGTGCTCATGCCGTTCTTGATGGCTTTTCTCACGCTGCTTTCCGTATCGGCCTTCTCCAGCGCGAGGCTGATCGCCTCTTTCTCCGCCTCGCGCGGAATGATCAGCACGCCGTCCTGGTCGCCGAAGACGATGTCGCCGGGGCGAACTCGAATTCCCCGGATCTCCACCGGCACGCGATAGTCGACGACCTTGCCTCGCGGGCCCTGGTCCTGGGCATAGCCGCCAAGCGAAAACACCGGGAGGCCCAATTCGAGCACCTCCGCCGTATCACGGGAATACCCGTCCAGAACGGCGCCGGCTGCTTTCAGATGCAGGGCGCGCGTGGTCATCAGGCCTCCCCACAGCGCGAACTCGGGAGCCGACCCCGTTGCCACGTAGACCTCGTTCGGCGCGAGATCGTCCAGCGCCTCGAAAAGCAGACCGAAAGCCTGCCGGCTCAGCGGCGACTTGCCCTCGGGTTCGGAGCGCGCAAAGCAGTGGGTCTCCAGCACGGGCATGGCGCGGCCCGCCACGACCATGGAGCGTTCGACCGGCTTGATGGCCGGGGGCAGGAACTGGTGCATGAAACCCAGGGTGTCGAGGATGTCGCCGACCACTGCAGGGAACAGGCGCGCGCGCATCAGGGCGAACAGTTCGTCATCGTCTTTCCACATTGCTTCTTGCCTCCTGAAGAAATGCGGATTGGACCCATGGCGGCACGCGTGCACAACCTGTCCACCTGTATGATAGGTAAGGAGACCGACGCATGACCGCACACCCCTTCGTCCTGGGCCGACTGGAGAGAACTTCCCTCGCAGAGCAGGCCGTTCAGAGCCTTCTGCAGCGCATACAGGACGCGAAGCTCGGCCCGGGAGCATCGCTGCCTTCGGAAGCGCGCCTGGGTGAGTTGCTCGGAGTGAGCCGAACCGTCGTGCGCGAGGCGCTGAGGACCCTCAAGGGCTTGGGTGTGATCGACATTTCGAACGGCAAGAGCCCGACGATTCGCCGCGAGCTGGACGCGGCTGCGCTGGCCGTCTACTTTTCGCGCGCCGTGCAGGTTCTGGACAATTCCACGGAGGACTTGATGGACGTGCGGGCAAGCCTCGAGGGCCGCGCTGCAGCATTGGCAGCGCTTCGCCGCACGCCGGAGCAACTGGCCCGGATGTCTGACCTGGTGATCCGGATGCAGGCGCAGCTTCGCCGTCCCGCGGCGTACGCGTCGCTCGATATGGAGCTGCACCTGGAAATCTCGCGGGCGAGCGGAAACCTGCTGCTGTTCCAGATCATCGGATCGATCCGGGCCTCGCTGGAAGCGCAGGCGCGCCAGGGCATGGAACGGCGCAAGACGCAAGCAAGCCTGCAACAGGTGCAGGATGCCCACGTCGAACTCGTCGAGCGGATCGGCAACCGGGACGCAGAGGGTGCGAGCCGATGCATGCTCTCGCACATGGAGAGTGCGCTGAGGGTGCTCCCGGTCCAGGGCAGACCGTCCGTCAGCCACCCGCGCGCTCGTCCGGAAGCTTCGCGATCACCTTGATCTCGAACTGGAAGCCATAGAGCCAGGTCACGCCGATGCCCGTCAGCGTCGGGTGCGGCGCCTCGCCCCAATATTCCCCAACCACCTTCCAGATGGTTTCGAACTTCGATTCAGGGTCGACGATGAAGACCGTCACGTCGACCACGTCGTCGAAGCTGCAGCCCGCGGCCGAGAGGATCGCGTTGAGGTTGTCGAACGCGAGCCGGACCTGCGCCTCCAGGTCGGGCTCCGGCGAGCCATCGGGCCGGCTGCCGACCTGCCCCGACACGAACAGAAAACCGTTGGAGCGGATGGCGGGCGAATAGCGGTTGCGTTCATAGAGCGCCTGGCGGCCGGCGGGAAAAACAACGTTGCGTGCAGACATGGTTCGGCTTTCTTTCTTTCTTTCTTGGAAAGGGAGGTTGCGATCGATGGACTCTAGAAGCGCGCGGTCGCCAGATAAACAGGCAGGACGCACAATGACTGTTTGCTCAGCCCAAACAATCGACCGAGGCACAGCGATGGACCGATTCGATGCGTTGCAGGCCTTCGCCCGCGTGGTGGAGGCGGGCAGCTTCACCAAGGCGGCGCAGACGCTCCACATGAGCAAGACCACCGTGACGCAGCTGGTCCAGCAACTGGAGGCGCGGCTGCGCGTGAGGCTCTTCAACCGCACGACGCGCCAGGTCAGGGTCACGGCCGAGGGCGCGGCCTACTACGACCGCGTGGTGCGGCTGCTGGCCGACCTGGAGGACGCGGACGCCAGCCTGCTGGGCGCCTCGGCCTCGCCGAGGGGGCGCCTGCGCGTGGACGTGCCCACCCCGTTCGCCCGCATGATCCTGGTGCCTGCGCTGCCGGCGTTCCATGCGCGCCATCCCGAGATCCAGCTCGAACTCGGCGTGAGCGACCGCATGGTCGACCTGATCGGCGACAACGTCGATTGCGTGCTGCGCGGCGGCGAGCTCACCGATTCATCGCTGACGGCGCGCCGCGTGGGCGAGCTGCGGCTCGGTGTCTTTGCGGCGCCGTGCTACCTGGAACGTGCCGGCACACCCGCGCACCCGAGCGAGCTCGAGGGCACCCACCACCGCATCGTGGGCTACCTGAGCACGCGCAGCGGCAAGGTCGCGGCGCTGCGCATGCAGCGTGGCGCCGAGCACATCGAACTGCAGGGCCGCTACGTGGTCGCGGTCGACGACGGCAATGCCTACCTCGCGGCCGGCGTGGCGGGCATGGGCGTTCTCTGGCTGCCGCACTACATGGCCGCGCCCCACGTGGCCCAGGGCGAGCTGGTGCCGCTGTTCGAGGGCTGGCACTGCGGCGCGATGCCGATGTACGTGATGTTCCCGCCGAACCGGCATGCCAGCGCGAAGCTGCGCGTGTTCATCGAATGGATCGACGAGCTGATGGCGCGCCATGCGCCGATTGCTGCGCTTGGGGATGCCTGAATCACTCCGGCGAGCGTTCGCGCCAAGCCTCCAGGATCATCGTCTCGATGTCATGCACTTCGCGCCCGACCGCCGCAGCCACGGCCTCCCGGTAGGGCGGCATGTTCGTGCATTCGAGCACGATGCGCTCGACGGAAGGGAAGGCCTGCACCAGGCGCACCGCCGCCTCGACGACATTGCGCTGCGCTTCGGCAAGGTCGAGCACGGTGTCGTTGTCCAGGATGCGGCGATGGAATTCGCAGCCCGGGCGCACGCCCATGACGGGCGTTCCCGCGGGCACGCCGGCAGCCTGCAGGATCTGCGGCGTCAGCGATTGCGCATCGAAGGTGACGATGCCCGGACGGGCGCAGTGCCGCACCTGCAGCAGGCTCGAGGTCAGCACGGGCACCGGCACCGCCTGCGAGAGCACGTCCTGGTAGGCAGCCAGGAAACCGCAGCTGGTGGTGATCATCGACGCGCCTTCCGCGGCCAGCCGCACCGCGGCGTCGACGAAAGGCTGGACCAGTCGCGGATCGGCTTCTTCGACGATGCGCCTGGGCGACGCACCCTGCACGGTGAGAAAGCGCACCGGGATGCCGGCCCGCGCATAGGTCTGCGCGTTGCCGACATCGCCCGGCGGCCGCGGAAAGCGCGTGTCGAGCATCAGCACACCGAGAAAGCCAGGCGCAGCGTCGTTCATGTCAAACAGGAACTCAGGAGACCGAGGGAAGGGCGCTGCGCCGGTCGATCTTCCGGCTCAGGACGATGGAGGTCTGCGTCTGGTTGATGCCCTCCAACTGGCCGAGCTGGTCGAGCAGGACATCGAGCTTTTCGGGCGTGTCGCAGCGCAGGAAGACCATGTAGTCGAACTGGCCGCTCACGGCCGAAAGCTCCTCCACTTCGGGCACGCGCTCGAGCGCCCGGATCACCGCGGGCGCATTCTTCGCATTGACGCTGAGCCCGCAGATCGCGCGAACGGCCGCATGCTCGAGCTTGTGGCCCAGGCGCACGCCATAGCCCGCCACGATGCCTTCGCGCTCGAGCCGCGCGATGCGCGCGACCACGGTGGTGCGCGCGATCTTGAGCTTTCGCGCCAGGTTGGCGGCGGGCTCCCTGGCGTTGGCCTGGAGCAGGCTCAGCAGGTGCCGGTCGAGGTCGTCAAGTTTTCCATCCATCGGGGTGTCTCGTGAAGTTCTGGCGTTTGACCGGCATGCTACGGCACTGCGGCCCAGCCGCGGCCGTCGTGCAGGGAAAGCTCGATGCGCACATCCTGCAGCGCGTCCACGCAATGCAGGTTGACATTGACCTCGTCGGGGGCCGAACGCGGGTGGCAGTGCGTATGGATGCCGCAGGTCCTGCAGAAGAGATGGCGTGCGCGCATCGTGCCGAAGCGGTAGCTCGACAGCTGCTCCGCGCCCGCGAGCAGGCGGAAGTTGTCGGCTGGCACGCGGTGGTGCAGCGCCGCCTTGCGCACGCAATAGCTGCAGTTGCAGCTCACGCCCTTGTGCGACGCCAGCACGAACTCGAAGCGCACCGCGCCGCAGTGGCAGCGCCCCTGCTGCCACGCGGGGGCCTCTGCGGGAGGAGCCTCGCCGGCCACTAGGCGATGGCGGCGGCAACGGCGGGCTCGGGCGTGCCGGCGGACGCCTTGAAGCGGCCGAGGAACGCGCGCGTCGACTCCTGCTGCGGGTTGTCGATGACGATGCCGGGCGGTCCGCATTCCGCGACAACGCCGTCGCGCATGAAGATCACCTGGTCCGCCACCTCGCGCGCAAAGCCGATTTCATGGGTGACCAGGATCATGGTCATGCCTTCCTTCGCCAGGCTCTTGATGACGGTCAGCACTTCTCCGACGAGCTCGGGGTCCAGCGCCGAGGTGGCCTCGTCGAAAAGCATCACGTTCGGCTTCATGGCCAGCGCGCGGGCGATGGCCACGCGCTGCTTCTGCCCGCCCGAGAGCTTGTCGGGGTAGTAGTCGGCGCGCTCGAGCAGCCCCACCTTCTG
The DNA here is from genome assembly GCF_001591365.1 of Variovorax paradoxus NBRC 15149. Classification (GTDB taxonomy): domain Bacteria; phylum Pseudomonadota; class Gammaproteobacteria; order Burkholderiales; family Burkholderiaceae_C; genus Variovorax; species Variovorax paradoxus. The sequence continues at coordinate 534,970 of NZ_BCUT01000002.1, read as the reverse complement.
CAGCAGCGCCCGGGCCTCGGCTGCCGCCTGTGCCTTGGGCGTCTTGAGCACCGTGACCGGGCCTTCCATGACGTTCTGCAGTGCGGTCATGTGGGGAAACAGGTTGAAGTGCTGGAACACCATGCCGGTGGAGGCGCGGAACTTCGCGAGCTTGCGCTCGCTCGGCAGTGCGGTGTCGCGTCCGCTGAACTGGATCGCCTGGTCGCCGACGGCGATGCGTCCGCCGTCCGGAACCGTCAGCAGGTTGATGCAGCGAAGCAGGGTGGATTTGCCGGAACCCGAAGGCCCGATCATCGCGACCACCTGGCCGCGTTCGATCTTCAGCGAGATGTCCTTGAGGACCACGTGGGCGCCGAAGGACTTTCGAAGGCCTGCGATCTCGATCACGGCTTGTGTCATGTCAGGCTTCCTTGGCAACGCCGTATTCCATGCGCTTGGCCCAGATCGTGATGGGCAGCAGCACGGCGAAATAGGCGATGGCGATGAAGGTGTAGAGCTCCAGCGGCCGGTAGGTGTCGTGCGCGATCACCTGGCCCTGGTACAGCAGGTCCGGCACGGCCAGCACCGAGAGCAGCGAGGTGTTCTTCAGCTGCATGATCGACTGGCTCATCAGCGGCGGCACCATTTTCTTGAACGCCTGCGGCAGCAGGATGCGGCGAAGCAGCTGCAGGCGCGTCATGCCCAGCGCCTTGCCGGCCTCGGTCTGGCCGGCCTCGATGGAGATGATCCCGCCGCGCACGATCTCGGAATAGAACGCGCCGCCATAGAGCGTCAGGCACAGGGTGGCGGCGGCCGTGGCCGAGAGTTCGAGGCCGGTGAGCACGGGCAGCGCGTAGTAGAACCACACGAGCTGCACCAGCACCGGCGTGCACCGGAACACCTCGATGTAGGCGCGCAGCGGCGCCGTGATGTACGGGTTGGTGGACAGGCGCCCCAGGCCGGTGACCACGCCCACCAGCAGCCCGAGCACCACGCAGACCACCGTGAACAGCAGCGTGTAGAGCAGCCCGCTGATGAGCAGCGAGCGGTACTTCCACAGCACCGCGAAGTCCCAGTCGTAGCCCGCGGAAGCCGCGCTGGCGCCTGCGAAGTGCTTGACCAGCGCCCAGGCGCCGGCCAGCGCGAGCACCACCATCAGGGCCATGCCCAGGCGGGAGCGCGAGCGGGGCGCTCCCTGCGATTCGGCGTATTCCATGGCCCGGCCTCAGAACTTGATTTCGGACGGGAAGGCGCTGGCCGGAACGCCGGCGAGTTTTTCCATGTTCTTCAGGATCACGCTGCGGACCTCGCCCTTGGCGCGAACCTCGCCCAGCCAGGCGTTGACGGCTGTCTGCATGGCCGGATCGGCTTCCTTGCGCAGGCCGATGCTCACGGGTGCGGTGTAGATCGGCGTGGGGATCTGCATCACGCCCACGTTGGCGCGCTTGGCCAGCAGCGGCTGCGCCAGCAGGATCACCAGGATCTGGCAGTCGGCGCGGCCGGCCTGCAGCGCGAGCGTTGCGGAGCCCGAGTTCTCCAGCCGCTGGACATCGGCCTTCGGCAGGATGCGCGTGGCGAGCTGGTCATGGCTGGAGCCCACGTCGACCACGATCTTGTTCTCGGGTGCGTTCAGCTGCTCCCAGGACTTGGTCGGGAAGCCCTTCTTGCACACGGCGGTGTAGGTGTTGTCGAACAGGGTGTCGGAGAAGTTCACGACCTCCTTGCGCGCCGGCGTCGGCGCCATGCCGAACATCGCATCGATCTTGTTCGACTGCAGGTCGAGCACCGCGTTGCCCCAGGTGGTTTCCACATACTCGACCTTGGCGCCGAACTTCTTCGCCAGGCTCTCGGAGAAGTCGGGCCCGAAGCCTTCCCACTTGCCCGAGACCAGGTCCTTGCTGAAGTACGGAATGGCCCCGGCGATCGCGCCCACCCGCAGGACCTTGGTCCGTTGGACGCGGGTCATCGAGCTTTCCGGCTCCTGGGCGACGCTGAGGGTGAGGGTGCATGCGCTCGTCAGCGCGAGGAGGGTGCGAAGGATCGCTCGTTTTGTAGTCATGGGGTCTCCAAGCAAAAAGCTCGCCATTTGAATAAGAAGGAAGGCTTCGACTCGCGAATGAAGTCTAGGAGCCATGATAGTCACGAGCAATGCGGCACTTCGTCAGGATCGCGCGAAGTTTTCGTCATACCGTCATCGCGGTCATGCGAAACGACCGATTCCGTTGGACGGCCCTTGAATGTCCGGGTCGCACCATGGGCACGCCCCGGGTGCCAGATCGGTGCACCCCAGCCGGCTTCAGCCCAGGAAGCGTGAAGGCCGGAACGGCGCGGGATCGAAGGCACAGGCTTCGCCGGCCATCATCGCGCCGAGGAGCGAGGCCGTTCCGGGAGCGGTGTTGAAGCCGATGTGCTGGTGGCCGAAGGCGAGCCAAAGGCCTGGGCGGCCAGGGCATTCGCCGATCACCGGGCGGCTGTCCGGCAGCGTGGGACGGCTGCCGAGCCAGGCTTCCTTGTCAAGGCGCTCTTCGAGCGGAAACGCCTCGCGCGCTGCGCGCTCGGCCAGGTCGAGCTGCGCGAGGTTCCGGGGCGCCTCGCGATCGGTCAATTGCACACCGGTGGACAGGCGCAGGCCTTGTTCCATCGGCGACAGCACATAGCCGCCGCCGGTGTCGTAGACCGGCCGCCCGAGCGAGGCGCCGCCAGCGGCCCCGTAGTGCATGTGGTAGCCGCGCTCGCACGCCATCGGCACCGACAGGCCCAAGGCCTTCTTCGCGAACTCCCGCGTCCACGGCCCCAGCGCGAGCACGACGCGCGAGGCCTCGTGGAGCGTGCCGCCGTCTTCGCTGAGCTGCCAGGCATCGCCTGCATCCGGTCGGCGCAGGCCGCCGATCGATGCCTGCCGGATGCGGCCTCCGCGGGCAATGAAAAGCCTTGCATAGGCCTCGACCACCTGGCCCGGGCTGTCCACCGACGCCGTGTCCTGGATCCACAGCGCGCGCGGGAACAGCGGCTTCAGGTGCGGCTCGAGCTGCGCGAGCTCTCGCGCATCGAGCACCTGCGTCGCGATGCCGAATTTCTTGAAAGTGTCCCGCGAGCGCTGGCTGGCGAGAAAGCCTTCCTCGCTGCGGTAGAGAAAGAGCCACCCGTTCGTGCGCAGGCGGTGCGCCGCGCCCGCTTCGCCCAGCAGCCGCAGGTGCTCCTGCGTCGAAAGCCGGATCAGGGCATCGAGCGCCGCGGTCGTTTCATGAAAGACCGCCGCGCGCGCATTGGCCAGGAACTTCAGCGCCCACGGCAGGTTCTTCGCGAGGAAGAGCGGGTTGTAGCGAAAGCCCGCGGAGCTGTTCTTCAGCAGCCTGGGAAGCGAAGACCACAACCCCGGATGGTTGAACGGCATCAGCGAGCTCCGGGCGATCACGCCGGCATTGCCGTAGGAGGTTTCGCGGCCCGGCGCGGCGCGGTCGAAGACCGTCACGTCGAAACCCCGCCGCTGGAGCTCGAGGGCACACGACACGCCGACGATGCCGGCGCCGAGCACGGCAACAGTGTTCTTCATTCAGGCCAATCGGTTCATTCGCCGAAAAGTCTATCGCGAACCGCCGGCGCCGCGATCGGGTCTACAGATAGGCCACGTCCTCCGGCGCGAGCGCCAGCGGATCGAGCTTCTTCTTCGCGAGCCAGGAATACACGGGCGGCACGCGGTCCGCGAGCGATTCGATGTGGATGTCGATGAGGCAAGGGCCGTCATAGGCAAAGGCTTCATCGAGCGCCTGAATCAATTCACCGGGCGTGGCGGCCGTCCAGGCCTTGATGTCGAAGGCCTCGGCAATGGCCTGGCCGCGCGGCGGCAGGAAGTCCACGCCAAAGCATTCATCGTGGCCCTTGAGCCGGTGCAGCCCCTTGATCCAGCCGAAGCAGCCGTTGTTGAAGAGCATCAGCAGCGCCGGCACCTTCTTGCGAACCAGCGTCTCGAGCTCGCCGACGGCCATGTTGAAGGAGCCGTCGCCGAACATGCCGATCGGCCGGCGGGTCTTGTCGGCATACCAGGCGCCGACCACCGCGGGAATCGCCGAGCCCAGGCCGCCGAAGGCACGCGGAATGACGAAGCGCGTGCGGCGGTCGCCGATGCGCAGGAAGCGCGTCATGTAGGGCGTGGGTGTGCCGGCATCCGAAAGAATGTGCACGGCCTGGCCGTACTTCTCGAGCTGCTTGCCAAACTCGCGCACCACGCGCTCGGGCCGCAGCGGCACGTCGTCCAGCGAGAGCACGCCTTCGGCATGGTCCCAGAAGTTCGCGCGGTAGGTGTTGAGATGGTCGACCCAGGGCGTGTGTTTCGAGCCATCGAAATCGACGGGCGCTTCGTCCAGGATCTGCGTGAGGACCAGCTGCGCATCCGCGGCGATCGACAGCAGGTTCTCGTAGTTGTTGGCAAGGTGCTCGGGGTTGATGTCGATCTGCACCACGCGCTTGTTGAGCGTCGATTTGGGGAAGGTCCAGCCCACGGTGACGACGGAGCCCATGCGCGAGCCGACGAAGATCACCAGGTCCGATTCCTCGAGCGCGCGGTTGGCATGCGGATGAAAGCCGTTGTCGCCGATGACGCCGATGGCCAGGCGGTGATCGTCGGGCAGTGCGCCCTGGCCCGTGATCGTGTTGACCACGGGCACGTTGAGCTTGGCGGCCACCTCGGTGAGTGCGCTGCCCGCGCAGGAGCGGTTCACGCCGCCGCCCGCGACGAACAGCGGCTTCGAGGCTTTCCGCAGCAGGGCGAAGAACTCATCCACCTTGCCGGGCGCGGGTGCCATCGGAAAGGCTGGGAAGGTCTTGCATTCGGGCTCGGCGTGCAGCGAGATGGCGTCGGGGTCGATCTCCGCCAGCAGCATGTCTTCCGGAATCTGCAGGTGCACGGCGCCCGGCGTGCCGGAGCAGGCCACGCGGAATGCGCGGCGAATGATCTCGGGCAGCTTCTCGGGCGACTTCACCTGCACCGACATCTTCGTGACGGGTTCGAACAGCCTGGCGCAGTCGAGCTCGGTGATCATGCCGCGGCCTTCGCCGGGCAGCGGCAGGTCGATGGTCAGCAGGATGACCGGCACCGAAGAAGCATTCGATTCCGCCAGCGGCGGCAGCGAGTACATCGCGCCGGCGCCCGAGGGGCATTCGAAGATGCCGGGCCTGTCGGTCAGCCGCGCATAGGCGTCGGCCATGTAGCCGGCCGAGCGCTCGTCGCGGGCCATGACGTGCTCGATGTCGCCCTGGCGGCGCTGCAGCGCCTCGTAGAACGGCACGTTGGTGTCGCCGGGCACGCCAAAAAGCACGTCGACGCCGTAGTTGATCAACATCTGCACGAGCACGTCTGCACCACGCATGGCAAAACTCCAGTCCGGATTGAAAAAGAAGAAAGAGAGACAGGGGCGGGCCGGGGCCTTGCGCTCCCCGGCCGCGGCTTGCGCGAAGCACTCAGGCTCAGGCTTCAGCGAGCTCCTGCGGCGAAGGGCTGGAGGCGCTCACGCCGAGTCCCTGGTAGTAGTGGCCCACGCGCGTCGAGAGAAAGGCCTCGAGCGGCGCCTGCTCCTGCCCGACGAAGCCGGCGCGGGGCAGCTTGCCCTGCAGCAGCAGCTCGAACACGCCGACCACGCCGGCCGCCGTGGTGAGCTCGATGGCGGTGCGGTCCTTGCCGCGAAGCCTGGCGCCGAACACGCGGCCCAGACGGGTTTCCTGCTCGAAGCGGCCGCCGCGCATGCCCGAGGCCGACGCGAACACGATCACCACGTCTTCGCGGCTGTGCGGCACCGCATGCTCGAGCACCTGGCGCAGCAGGTCGCGGCGCTCGATCAGGCGCAGGTCGTGCAAGAGGAAGTTCATCGCATCGCGATGGCCCGGATAACGGATGGTCTTGTAGTCGAGGTTGCGCACCTTGCCGCGCAGCGTCTCGCACAGCGTGCCCAGCCCGCCCGAGGTGTTGAAGGCCTCGAAGGCCTCCGCGTCGAGCGTGAAGGTCTCATGGCCCTCGAGCGCCTGCACCGAGACGAGCTGGCCGTTCACGATCGCATCGCAGGCGTTGCAGTATTCGTTGATGACGCCGTCGATGCTCCAGGTGAAGTTGTAGCGCAGGCTGTTGGTGGCATTGCGCGTGAGCGCACCGACGCGCAGGCGCAGGTCGTAGAGCTCGTCGAAGTGCCCCGCCAGGTGGCCGCCGAGCATGCCGATCACGCCGGGCGCGAGGCCGCTTTGCGGCATCAGCACCGACGTGGCTTCGTCGGAAAGCTGGCGGATCGCATGCGTGGCCGCCACGTCTTCCGTGAGGTCGAAATAGTGGACGCCCAACCGCGCCGCCTGCGTGGCCACGCGCGCGGCCAGGAAGAACGGCAGCGCGTTGATGACCACGGTGTGCGCGGCCAGTTCGCCGGCCAGCGCGGCTTCGTCCTCCACGTTCAGCGTGATCTGCCGCACCAGCGGATCGTTGGACGGCGTGCCGGTGCGCTGGTCGGCCAGCGTCACCGGGATGCGGTGGTATTCGGCGATCATGTCCGCCACCGTGCTGCCCACCTTGCCCGCACCCAGCACCAGAACATTCTTGACTTGCAGCTTCGACATTTTGTTTCTCCAGAAAGGAGCGACGGCTCCGTAGAGAAAATGTAGAAGCGAAGGCTGGCAGGCGGTAGAGAGCAGAACGGCGAAGGCGGCAGTCTTCTCGACGTTTCGACGAAGGGGCGTGACGTTTCGGAGGACTCAGGCTCCGCGCCGCCCGCGGTGCAGCATCAATCCCGGCGCGTCCAGCTGCGTCATCAGAATGTTCCCATGGGTCGAATCGGTCACGTAGAGCGTGCACCGGTCCTTTCCGCCGAAGGCAAGGTTCGTCGTGGAAGCCCCCGCCGGTCCCCGAAGAACGACGATCGGCTCGGCACGGGCGTTCAGCAGCCAGACATAGCCCAGGCCCGGGTTGGCGACGATCACGCGTCCTTCCGCGTCGACCGCCAGGCCGTCGGGTCCGCTCGGACCGTACGAGGTGAAGAACTGGCTTACCTTGGCGACGCTGCCGTCGGCCAGCAGCGGCACGCGCCACACGCAGTTGCCGCGCGTCACCGCGAGATAGAGCAGCTTGCCGTCGGGCGAGAGCGCCACGCCGTTCGGGCTGGGCACGTTGCCCAGCAGCAGATCGAGCTGGCCGTCCGGCCGCAGCCGGTAGAGGCGGCCCGTGGGATCGTGCAGCCCGGTCTGGCCCTGGTCGGTGAAGTAGATGTTGCCCTGCGCGTCCAGCACCAGGTCGTTCACGCCCTTGAAGCGCTCGGTGTTGCGCCGCTGCAGGTGAGGCGTGACGGCGCCGCTGCGCACGTCGATGTGCATCAGGCCGTTCTTGTAGTCGGCGACGAGCAGCGTGTGCGCGTCCAGGAACTTCATGCCGTTCGGCTCGCCGTCGTATTCGGCCACCGGGGTCCACGCGCCGGCCGGATCGATGCGGAACACGCGGCCGAACGGGATGTCCGCCACGTAGAGGTTGCCGGCCTCGTCGAACACCGGCCCCTCGAGAAACGAGTCGGTGACCTGGCCGCCGCGGTTGGCGTCGGCCCAGGCGCTGGGCTCGCGCCGGCGCAGGGCGTCGGGCATGCGCGTGAACACTTCGAGTTCTCGGACTTCGGGGGGCTGCAAAAGGAACAAGGGTGTCTCCGTCGCGGCGCCGGCGCCGGCGCCGCAGGGTGTGAAGGAAGGTGCGGCGCGTTCGTGGCGGTCAGGCCTCGCCGAAGCCGTAGAGCCGTGCCGGGTTGTCGACGAGGATACGGTCCATCACGTCGTCGTCGCCGCACCAGGCGCGAAGCACGTTCACCAGGCCGGCGTCGTCGACCGTGCCCGGTGCCTCGGTGGTGTGGGGCCAGTCGCTGCCCCAGAGCATGCGCTCCGGCGCGGCCTGCACCAGCGCCCGCCCCAGCGCATGGGCGTCGCCATAGGCCGGCGCGCCCTCCCGCGAGCGCATGTAGACGCCGGACAGCTTCACCCAGGTGTTGCCCCTGTCGAGCAGCCGGCGCAGCGTGGCGAAGGCCGCGCCGGCCGGCCCTTCGGCGGGATCGATGCGCGCCATGTGGTCGATCACGAGCGAGGTGGGCAAGGTCTCGAGCACCGGCGCCAGTTCGACCAGCTGCCCGGGGTGGACGAAGACCTGGATGTGCCATCCCCGGTGCGCCGCCTTGCGTGCGAGCGCCGTCAGCATTTCCGGCGTGGTGGTGCCCCAGGATTGCGGCGTCACGAAGTTCACGCGCAATCCGCACACGCGCTGCGCCGCGAGGCGCTCGAGCTGCGCATCGTCCACCTCGGCGCCGACCACCGCGACGCCGCGCGCGCTCGTCCCGAACTGCGCCAGCGCGTCGAGCAGGCAGGCGTTGTCGGTGCCGTAGGTCGAGGGGTTCACGACCACTGCGCGCGACGTTCCCAGCCGCTGCTGGAGCTGGCGATAGGCGGCGACCTCGGCGCGGGGCGGCTGCCGCTTCCAGTGCCGCGAGGGCGCGAACCGCGGATCGAAGATGTGCATGTGGCTGTCGCAGGCGTTGGCGGGCAGCCTGCGCGACGGGCGATCGAGCCCGACCGAATGCGGCACGGGATGCGTGAGCGGAAGATCGGCCATCGGCGCGTCAGTCGAGCTTGATGTTGCCCTTGCGGATCACCTCGGCCCACTTCGCGTCTTCCTTCTTCAGGAAGGCCGCGAACTCGGCCGGCGTGGAGCCGACGGCCTGCACGCCGACGTCGGTGAAGCGCTGCTTCACCTCGTCTTCGTTCAGCACCTCGACCAGCGCCTTGTGCAGCTTCGCGGCGACGGGCTCGGGCGTGCCGGCCGGCAGCAGCAGGCCGTTCCACTCGAAGGCCTCGTAGCCCGGCACGACCGATTCGGCCACCGTCGGCACATCCGGCAGGCGCCTGGAGCGCTCGGGCGATGAGATCGCGAGCGCCCGCAGCTTGCCCGAGGACACCAGCGGATAGGACGCCGCGATGGTGCTGAACATGAAGTCGACCTGACCGCCGGTGACATCGACGATGGCGGGTCCGCCGCTCTTGTAGCCGACGTGCACCATGTCGAGGTCGAGCCGTTGGCGCAGCAGCTCTGCCGCCAGCCGCTGCACGGTGCCGCTGCCGCCGGAGGCGAAGTTCAGCTTGCCCGGCGCGGCCTTGGCCTTGGCGGCCAGGTCCTTCACGTCCTTGATCGGCGACTCGGCCCTGACGATGAGGATGTTCGGCGCCAGCGAGACCAGCGCCAGCGGCTGTAGCGCATTGGCCGCATACGGCATGCGCGGAAACAGGTGCGGATTGATGGAGTAGGGCGTGGCGTCGTAGAGCACGGTGTAGCCGTCGGCCGGGGCCTTGGCGGCAAAGCTCGCGCCGATGGTCCCGCTCGCGCCGGGGCGGTTGTCGACGATCACGCTGGTGCCCAGCTTCACGCCCATGCGCACGGCGAGCACGCGCGCCAGCGCATCGGCCGAGCCGCCGGGCGCGTAGGGGACGACCAAGGTGATCGGACGCTCGGGAAAGGCGGCATGCGCCGAGGCTGCAGCCAGGAAGTAGATCGCCAGCACGCGGCGGATGAAGGTTTTCATGTGTCGTCTCGATGAATGGTTGGGTAGGCAGGAGCAAGAGCGCAGCGCATCCGCTCACTCTGCTTTCAGGTCGAGGGCGCGTGCGAGCTCGCCATAGGCTTTCACTTCGTTGGCGAGCTGCGCGCCGAACTCGCCGGCACAAGTGCTCCGCGCTTCCATTCCAAGCATCCGGAACTTCTCCACCGTCGCGGGCGCGCTGGCAAACTCGGTCGCCACGCGCCGCAGCGCGGCCAGGACCTGCGGCGGCGTTTGCGCAGGTGCCAGCAGGCCATACCAGGCGTCGGCGGAGTAGCCTTTGATGCCGGCCTCCTCGAAGGTCGGCACGCCCGGTAGCAGTGCCGAACGCTTGGGCGCGGCGACCGCGAGTGCGCGCAGCTTGCCGGCCTGCACCTGCGGGAGGACCGACCCCAGGGTTGCAAAGGAACTGTCCACCTGTCCGCCCATCAGGTCGGTCATGGCCTGGGCTGCGCCCTTGTAGGGAATGTGGTTCATCGAGGTGCCGGTCAGCCGCGTGAACTGTTCGCTCGCGAAATGGCCGGAGCTGCCGCTTCCCGGCGTGGCATAGGTGCGCTTGCCGGGCGCTGCCTTCACCTCCCGCAGAAACTCGCTGACCGTGTTGGCGGCCATCGTCGGCCCGACCACCAGCACCGTCGGACTCACTGCCAGCGAGCACACCGGGGCGAACGAATGGACCGCATCGAATTTCACCCGATGGCTGTAGAGCGCCGGGATCATCGTGTGGTTGGTCGCGCCCAGCAGCAAGGTGTAGCCATCCGGTGCGGCTGCGGCCACGGCTTCCGCCGCCAGGATCGTGTTGGCGCCTGGCTTGTTGTCGACCACGAAAGGTTGGCCGAGCGCGCGTGCGGCATGCTCGGCGAAGGCGCGCGCGACGGCGTCGGTCGGGCCGCCCGCGGAAAAGCCCACAAGGATTCGTACCGGCTTGGCGGGCCACGCGGTCTGTGCAGCGGCGGGCAGTGCCGCGCACAGCCCCATTGAAACGGCCAGCGACACCGTCGCCAGATGGATCTTCATAGCTTGTCTCTCGTTGTTGGAAGCGGTGTTCAGTTCGTGGCCGCCTGCCGCGCGAGCACCTGCAACACGTTCTTCGCCGCACCGACGCCCATGTTCACATAGGCATCGCTGGTCACGCCGCCGATGTGCGGGCTCAGCACGAAGTTCTTCTCGCCCTGGAACGGATGGCCGGCGGCCATGGGCTCGACCGCAAAGCTGTCCAGGCCCGCCATGCCGACCTGGCCCGAGCGCACCGCGGCCAGCAGCGCCGCCTCGTCGACGAGGCCGCCGCGCGCGGTGTTCACCAGGATCACGCCGCGCTTGCACCGGGCCAGCGTGTCGGCGTTGACCAGGCCGCGGTTGTCTTCCGTCAGCGGGCAGTGCAGCGAGATCGCATCGGACTCCCGCCAGATCGCTGGCAGATCGACGGCCGTCACATGGGGCGGAAGATTCGCGGCATAGGGATCGAAGCCGATCACGCGCATGCCCAGCGCATCGGCCATGCGGGCAAAGCGCAGTCCGATCGCACCCAGGCCGATCAGCCCGATGGTGCGGCCGCCGAGCTCGAGGCTCTTGTGCGTGGCCTTGTCCCAGTGGCCGGCATGCATGCGCGCGTCCAGCGCCACCACCGACTTGGCGCAGGCCAGCAGCAGGGCCAGCGCCTGCTCGGCCACCGCGGCGGCGTTCGCGCCCACGGCCGCGACCACCTCGATGCCGCGCGCCTGGGCTGCGGCCTTGTCGATGGTGTCGGTGCCGCTGCCGTGCTTGGAGATCACGCGCAGCGAGGGCGCCGCGTCCATCACCGCGGCGCCGACCTTGCCGTAGCGCACGATGATGGCCACGGGGTCGTGCGCGCGGCACAGCGCCACCAGGTCGTCCTCGGTCGGCGTCTTGCCGGCGTAGACGATCTCGTGGCCCTCGAGCAGTGCGATGGCCTGCGGCGCGAGGTCGGCGCCGGTCACAAGGATGATGCTCACAGGGCCTCTCCCTCCTTGAGCACGCCGGCCGTGCGCAGCGCGCTGTTGAGCCACTTGGCCGCGGTGTCGCCTTCCTTGATGGCGGCAATGCGTGCGGCCTCGTCGCTGACCTTGCGGGCCGCAGCGGGCAGCAGCGCCTCGATCTTCTCGCGCTCCACCACCACCACGCCGTCGCCGTCGGCAATCACGAAGTCGCCCGAGCGCACGGTGACGTCTCCGACCGAGATGGGATGCCCGATGCGCCCCGCGATGTTCTTGGTCGGGCCATTCGGGTTGGTGCCCACGCAGAACACGGGGTAGTCCATCTCGTCGATCTCGAGGCTGTCGCGGCAGGCGCCGTCCATCACCACGCCCGCGATGCCGAGCTTCTGGCAGGCCGTCATCATGATGGTGCCCATGAGCGCCGAGCCCTGGTCGCCCTTGCCGTCGATCACCAGCACGTCGCCGGGCCTGGCCATCGCGATGGCGGCGTGGATCATCAGGTTGTCGCCGGGGCGCACCTCCACCGTGAAGGCGGGGCCGGCCAGCTTCATGCGCGGGCGCAGCGCCTGGATGCGGCCATGCATCGCGCCGCGGCGGCCGGCCACGTCGGCCAGGATGGCGGGCTGGAATTGCGCGGCCTGCGCCACGATGTGCGCGGGCACGCGCTCGAAATTGCGAATGATGTCGGGAGGGTTGGAGGACATGGTTTCTCTTGGAGGAATGAAGAGGGGAGTTCGGTGCGGCGTGCGCCTCAATCGACCTTGGCGCCCGAGTCCTTGACGACCTTGCCCCAGCGCACCGTTTCTTCGCGGATGTAGGCGCCGAACTCCTCCGGCGTGCTGCCCTTCACCTCGGCGCCCTGGCTCGCGAGCTTGCGCTTGACCTCGGGGTCTTGCAGCGCCTTGTTGAACGCCGCGTTGAGCCTTGTGACCACGTCTTTCGGCAGGCCGGCCGGGCCCGCAACGCCGAACCATGTCGCGGCCTCGAAGCCCTTGTAGCCCGACTCGTCCACCGTTGGCGCGCTCGGCAGGTCGGCGGTGCGCTTGCGCGAGGTGACGACGATCGGGCGCATCTTGCCGCTCTTGATGTGTCCGATCAGCGTCGGCACCGAGGACATGTACATCTGGATCTGGCCGCCGATCAGGTCGGTCGATCCCTGCGCGGCGCCCTTGTAGGGCACGTGCGTGAACCTGACGTCGGCGGTCTTCTGGAAGAGCTCGGTCGCCAGGTGCGCCACCGTGCCGCTGCCAGAGCTCGCGTAGTTGAGCGCCTCGGGCCTGGCCTTGGCTGCGGCCACCACGTCGGCCAATGTCTTGTACGGCGAGTCGGCCGCCACCACCAGCACCAGCGGTGCGCTGGCAACGAGGCCGATCGGCGCCAGATCCTTCTCGGGGTTGTAGGGCAGCCTGGCGTAGAGCGTGGGATTGATCGCCAGGTTGCTGGTCTGGCCGAGCACCAGCGTGTAGCCGTCGGGCGCCGCCTTGGCGGCCGCATCGACCCCGAGGTTGCCGCCCGAGCCGGGCTTGTTGTCGATGACGATCGACCAGCCGTTGCTGGTGGCGACCTTGTTGGCAACTTCACGCGCAATCAGGTCGGTGCCGCCCCCGGCTGGGAACGGCACGATCAGCCGGATCGGCCGCGACGGATAGGAGCCCTGCGCAAAGGCGCCGACGGGTGCGAGGAGGGTGGCGCCGGCAACCAGTGCTGCGGCGGCGATGGCGAGACGACGACGCGAAGCGCCGGCACGAAGCGGGAATGAGGGCATGAACTTGTCTCCTGTGGCCGAACTGCCCGGCCCTGTGAAGCGGGTCCGGTGCGTTCGATGGAGGCAAGTATTCGCGCTGGTTGGCTAGCGGTCCAATCGATAATTTCTTGGAATCGATAAATGCTGCTTGGGGTATCAGCGCGATCGAAAACGCCCGTGCCTGGCCAGCAGCACCACCAGGCGCTGCGCTGCCGGCGAGAGGTATCCGCTCTCTCGGTAGGTGACGACCATGCGCCGGCGCATGGTCACGCCCCGGACCTTGACCTCGCGCAGCGCCGCGCCCGAGCGGCCTTCCTGCAGGTGCAGCCGCGAGATGAAGCTCAGCAGGCCGGTCTCGTCGATCAGGCTCGGCAGCATCAGCAGCATCGTGCTTTCCACCTGCACCTGGGGCCGCGGCAGGTGGCTGCGGTCGAAGGTCTGGTCCAGCCAGTCGCGCGTTGGCGCGCCGGGCGGCTGCAGCACCCAGCGGTAGCCGGCCAGGTCCTTGAGCGTGGGCCTGGCCTTCTTGAAGATCTCGTGCGAGCTGGTCGCGGCAACGACGATCGGGTCCTCGGCGAGCAGCTTCGAGGTGAAGCCAGGCTCCTGCGTGCCCTCCGTGCCGACCATCAGGTCGATCTCGCCGGCCCGCAGCAGCGGCGTCAGGATGTCGCCCAGCGCCACCGTCGTGCGCAGCGTGATGCCCGGCGCCTCGCCCATCAGCTCACGCGCCGCCGGCGGAAGCAGGAACTGTGCGGCCGTGGGCACGATGCCGATGCGGATGTTGCCGGCCAGGCCGCGGCCGATGTCGCCGATCTCGCGGCGCGCGCTCTCCACGTCAAAGCGCGTGCGCTGCGCCCACTTGAGCAAGGCCTTGCCGGCGGCCGTGAGGCGGATGCCGCGGCCCGTTCGCTCGAACAGGGCCGCGCCGCAGGCCTCCTCCAGGCGCTTGACGCAGCTCGTCAGCGCAGGCTGCGTGCGGTGCAGCCGTTCCGAGGCGCGGCCCATGTGCTCGAGTTCGGCAATGACCTCGAAGTACTGCAGGTCGCGCAGGTCCAAAAAAACATCTCCTGGTTTGCTCTTGCGCGACGCGTGGCGTCGGCTGTTCGCAATATAGCGCCCTGCATCCTGGAAAGAAGGTGCGTCAGTTGATCCGGGCGTTGCGGAATTCCAGTTGCTCGAAGTTGCTGCCCGTGAAGTCGACCTGCTCGCCGAACAGGCCGTCGGCCTGTACGGTGGTTCCGGTGCAGCCCAGGATGGCAACCCGGGTCCAGTGGCTGCCGTCGAAATTCAGCCCCTCCCACTGGCAGTTGCTGAATCGGCAACCGCTGAGCCGGCTCTGCCGAAACTGGGATTGGGAGAACACGCAGTGGGTGAAGACGCAGTCGGTGAGGGCGATGCTCTCCAAGTCGCAACCGGAGAAGTTGCAGCCCGTGAACCCGCAGGAGCGCCAGACCGCCTGCCTGAAGGTGGTGGCCGTGAAGCTGCTGCCATTGAAAGTGGAATTGGCGAACTGGGCCAGGTTGAGATCGAGGCCGGCATAGGCAAAGCTGTCGGCCTGCCCGACCAGTCCGGCGGGCGCGCCTCCCATGCCTTTGCGCCAGAGGTCGTGGTCGGTGATGATTTGCTTGGAACTCATGAGTTGAAGAATGAGGGAGGAAATGGGCGCCAGCAACTGGCACGAACCGATCGTCGGGCCTCGCTTTATCGCATGCCGCCGCGTCAGCACACGAAAGTAGCAATGCATGCAGCTGGATGGATGCGCAACGCGTGAAAAAACGCACGCGCCAGCCGGGTGGATGAGTTTCGCTCGGTTACTCCGCAGTGCGCGGCCGTCCATCGCAAAGTCATCTGTCCTTCACGCCGGTGGGCAATACTGCAATGGATGCTCGTCGGCGCTGGTAGAGGTTGCCTTTGGCGCCCGCCTGCAGTGCGGGTCCTCGAGGCCGGCGGCATCCTCTTCATCGATCGCACATCAGGGCGATCACTGAACAAGGAAGGAGATTGCCATGACCATGGACCTGCTCCGAAGCATCGCATCGACCCGCCTGCCCAAATCGATCACCTCGCCTGAAGACATCGACAGGGTCAGGATTCTGAGAGCCGCCGGACTGGTGGTTGCATTCGTTCCCGCACCCTCGCGCCCACTGACTCTCTCGGGCATCGAGAAAGCCGCGCAGGTGCTGACCATCACGCAGAAGGGCTACGACGAGCTGCGGCGATCCTGCAATTCGCATGAATGAAGGCGCCGAAAAAATAATTCAAAAGCAATATCGCACCGGAAATTACTTCGTATTGCTGACGGAAAAAATTCACGAACGAGTTTTAAAAAAATCTTGAGGACAGTTTTGGTCATGCACGAGTAACGGACCCTTACTAGAGTCACGGCTGAGCAATGACTCTCAACGACCTCAGGAGAAATCACCATGGCAGTAGACATGTTCATGCGCGTCGAGGGCGCGAACGGCGAATCCAAGGACTCGAACCACAAGGACTGGACGGATATCAAGTCGTTCGCATGGGGAGCCACGCAGCCTGGCAACATGGTCAGCGGCGGCGGGGGCGGTGTGGGCAAGGCGAGCTTCAACGACCTGCAGGTGCTCGCACGCATCGACAAGGCGGCGCCGTCGGTGATGAAGAACTGCGCGAGCGGCAAACACCTGAGCAAGGTGGAAGTGTCGGTGTGCAAGGCCGGGGGCTCGCAGATCGAATACACGCGCGTCACGCTGGAAGAAGTGCTGGTCACCTCGGTGCAGTACTCGGCGGAGCAGGGCGGTGATGCGGTGCTGGTGCAGTTCGCCTTCCAGGCGGCCAAGGTCAAGCAGCAGTACTGGGAGCAGACCGACAAGGGCGGCAAGGGCGCCGAGACCGTGCTGGCCTGGAACATCAAGGAAAACCGGGAAGCCTGATTGATCCGGATCCCATGCCGACAGCTTCCGCGCAGCTGGCGCGTGTTCTCAGCATTTCATCGTCGGCCATGCCCATGCTGGGCGGCGAGCCGGCCCTGGAGCCCATCGCCATCGAAGGCGACGAAGGGCTCAGCAGGCTGTTCCACTACACCCTGACGCTGGCCACGCCCGAGCAGCCCGGCTACAACGAGCGCCAGGCCGCCAACGTGGCCATCAAGCAGCTGGTGGGCGAGGCGCTCACCGCGCACATCGTGCTCGACGGGCGCCCGGGCGCGGGCCCGCAGCAGCGCCACCTCTCGGGCCTCGTGACGCGCGTGCGCTTCCTGCGCCTGGAGAACCGGCGCGCGCTGTACGAAGCCGTGATCGAGCCCTGGCTCACCTTGGCCACGCGCACCAGCGACTACCGCATCTTCCAGAACCAGCACGTGCTGGACATCGTGCGCGAGGTGCTCGGCAAGTACGGCCTGCCCTTCGACGTGCGGGCGACGCGCAGCTATCCGGCGCGCGAGTTCCAGGTGCAGTACGGCGAGAGCGACCACGACTTCGTCGCGCGGCTGCTGCACGAGTGGGGCCTGTACTTCTTTTTCGAGCACGAAGAGAGCAGCCACAGGCTGGTCATCGTCGACGACATGGCGTCGCACCAGCCCTTTGCCCATGCAGGCTACCAGCGCATTCCCTTCCATGCAGCGGAAGCCACCGTGCGCGAGGAGCACTGCGACCGCTTCAATGCCTGCGAGGCGCTGCAAAGCGGCCGCTGGGTGACCAGCGACTTCGACTTCAAGCGCCCCAAGGCCGAGCTGCAGCAGGTCAGCGCCATGCCGCGCAAGACGGCGCAGGCCACCTGGGAGCGCTACGGCTGGCCGGGCGACTATGTGGTGGAGTCCGAAGGCGAGCAGCTGGTGCGCACGCGCATGGAAGAGACCGGCAGCCAGGGCGAGCGCGCCAGCGGCTCGGGCAACCTGCGCGCGGTGGTGCCGGGCTGCCTCGTCACGCTGGAGCGCCATCCCCAGAACGAGTCGAACCGCCAGTACCTGGTGACGGACGCCCGCCTGCGGCTGCAGGATGTGGGCGATGCCAGCGCGCAGCAGGAGTTCGAGTGCCGCGTCGATTTCGAGGTGGTCCCGGCGAGCAAGGTGTTCCGCGCACCGGCGCCGCCGGTGCCCAGGCCGCGCACCACCGGCCCGCAGACGGCGATCGTCACCGGCCCGGCCGGGCGCGAGATCTGGACCGACGAATACGGCCGCGTGAAGCTCAGCTTCCACTGGAACCGCTACTGCACGAAGGACGAGAACAGCTCGTGCTGGGTGCGCGTGTCCTCGCCCTGGGCCGGCACCAACTTCGGCGGCATCCAGATTCCGCGCATCGGCCAGGAGGTGATCGTCGACTTCGAGAACGGCGATCCCGACCGGCCCATCGTCACGGGACGCGTCTACAACGCCGACAACATGCCGCCGTGGACCCTGCCGGACAACGCCACGCAAAGCGGGCTGCTCACGCGCAGCTCCGAAGGCGCGACCGATGCCAACGCCAACGCGCTGCGCTTCGAGGACAAGAAGGGCCAGGAGCAGCTGTGGCTGCATGCGGAGCGCAACCAGGACATCGAGGTCGAGCGCGACGAGACGCACTGGGTGGGCAACGACCGCACCAAGACCATCGACCACGACGAGACCGTGCATGTGAAGCACGACCGCACGGAGACCGTCGACCACGACGAAACCATCACCGTGCACAACAACCGCACCGAGACGGTCGACGGCAACGAGACGATCACGATCCACAAGAACCGCACCGAGACCGTGGACCTCGACGAGACCATCACGGTGCACAAGAACCGCACCGAGACCGTCGACCTGAACGAGACCATCGGCATCGGCATGAATCGCACCGAGACGGTGGGCATGAACGAGACCATCGACATCGGCGACAACCGCGTGGTGACCATCGGCGGCAACAAGGCCGAGACGGTGGCCCTGGCCAAGGCCGAGACCATCGGCCTTGCCAAGGCGCTGACCATCGGCCTGGGCTACCAGGTGTCGGTGGGCGCGGCAATGAACACCAGCGTGGCGCTGATGCAGACCGAGCAGGTCGGGCAGTCCAAGCGCGTGGACGTGGGCCAGACGCTGACCCTGCAGGCCGGCGACCGCATCCAGCTGGTGTGCGGCAAGAGCTCGCTGGTCATGACCTCGGATGGCATGGTCACCATCAACGGCTCGTCGTTCGACTTCTCTGCCAGCGGGCCGGTGCAGGTCAGCGGCAAGGACATCGATCTCAATTGAGCGCGCTCCGTGGAGTTTCGCAATCTCACGCCCTTCGATGCGCTGTGCTTTCGCGCTGTCGATCAGGCCGATCGCGGCTACCGCGTCATTGCGATGAAGGTCGGCTATCGGCTGCGGCGCGATGCCTCGGGCCGCTGGAAGGCATGGGTCGACGACGATGATCCCGCGCCGCTGACGCTGGCCGATGAATACTGGGGCGAGGTCGGCGCCTCCAGCCCGCGCGAGGAAAGCGACCTGGCACCGTACAAGCCGCGCTGCGACGTGATCCTCAATGCCACGGCGCATGCGCCTGGCGGCATGGCGGCTTCCGAATGGGAAGTGCGCCTCAAGGTGGCCTCCAGGCGCCAGTGGATGCGGCCGCCCGAGCCGCCGAGGCCCTTGCACCCTGGCGCGCGATTGACGCCGCGCCAGCAGCAGGAGTGGGACGACGCGAAGCGCTGGACGCTGGCCCTGTCCACGCTCCACACGGTGCTCGACAAGAGGCTGTCGGTTCGCGGCCCGGCCGTGCTGTACCGGCGCGGCGGGCGCGAGTGGGCCCGCACCCATTCCGAACCCATTGCCAGCCTGCCGATGCGCTGGGAGCATGCCTTCGGTGGCCGCAGCCTGCTGCGCAAGGCCGATGCGCCCGAAGGCGAGCCGCCCCTTCGAGACGAGGTGTGCTTTTCCAACCCGCTCGGCCAAGGCTGGATCGAGCAGGGCTACCTCGAGCAGGCGCGCAAGGCGGGACGGCCGGACGTCGAGCGGCTGCTGGCGCCCCAGATCGAACCGGCCGGCATCTGCCTGCAGCAGCCGGTGGTCGCGCGGCATGCGGATGGCCCCCAGGACGCGCGCGCCATGGCCCAGGCGGCCGGCCGCTACGGCCAGGCCCCCGCGGGGCTCGGCGTGGTCGGGCGGGCATGGGCGCCGCGGCTCGCTCTGGCCGGCACCTGCGACGAGCAATGGCTGCAACACCGCCATCCGGGGCTGCCCGGGGATTTCGACTTTGGCTACTGGAATGCGGCGCCGGCCGATCAGCAGGTTCCCTATCTGTCGCCCGACGCCCGGATCGATCTGTGGAACCTCACCGATCCGGCCCTGACGCCGGACGGCCATCTCTCGGTGGCGCTGCCGGGGCATCGCGCCCTCGTGCTGCTGCGGCTCGACAGCGGCGCGCTCGTGCCTATGCCGATGATGACCGACACGCTGCTGGTGGATGCGCAGCAGCTGACGCTCACGCTGGTGCATCGGCTGTGCCTTCCGGCCGATGCGCCGCTGCGCGTCGCCGAGGCGCGGTTCGAGACCGACCCGCAGGCGCCGCTGGTTCGCCCTGCGCGTGCGGCCGGAACCGGTGTGCCGGAGCCCGTGCGATGAGCGCCAACGTCGTCGCGCGCAAGCAGGGAGGTTGGAAGGTCGTGAGCATCGCCCCCGACTTCTGCAAGACCCCCATGGGCAGTTCGATTCCGCCGGTTCCTTATCCGGTGACGGCGCAGCTCCAGGCCACGACGGGCATCGCCAGGAGCGTGCGCGCGAACGGACATCCGGTGGTGGTCTACGACATGAGCATCGTCCCCACGACGATCGGCGATGCCGCCGGAACCGCCAAGGGCGTCAAGAGCGGGACCGTGCAGGGCAAGTGCTATCCGAAGGATCACAGCAGCACCGTGCGTGCCGAGGGCAAGCTGGTCGTGCGCCATGACGATCTCTTCTGGATGAATGGGAGATAGCGGTGGTCGTAACCCTCAACGTTGGCAGAGGGAAGATTGCCCGAGCACTTCCAAATGGCAATACGCTGAACGTTCAGCCGAATGCAGACACAGTCAATGTTCAGGAATGGATTGGCCAGGACGGACTTGGAGAGCGGATTTCAGATCGCTATCTGAGCTATGACGAATACGACGAGTACCGGCGCCGGAATCCGGATCTCGATCTTCCCGAATACCACCCGCCCAAGATCCGCAAGCCCGGCACGAACGCCAACGGCAACACCGTCGGCGCCGTGGTGGGGGAGACGCCTTCGGCGAAAGTCCAGGCGGCGCAGGCCAACCCGCCCGTGCAGGCCGAGACGCCCAAGGAAGAGGGCTGGTGGGGCAGCTGGGGCAGCTCGGTGGTGCACACGGTGCTCGACGTCGGAGGTGCCATTCCGGTCGTCGGGATCTTCTCGGACGGCCTCAATGCGGGCATCTACGCGGCCGAGGGCGACTACGCCAATGCGGCGATCTCCGGGGTTTCGGCCGCCGCCAATCTGATCCCCGGCGGCGGAGCCGCCGCCAAGGCCGGCAAGCTGGCCTATGCCGGCGGCAAGATGGCCCTCAAGGAGGCGGAAAAGGAAGTTGCCGAAGGTCTTGCGAAGAAGACCGCAAGGGAACTCGAGGAAGCGGCTGCAAAGAAGACCGGAAAAGAGGCGCAGACCGGCGGCGGCGGGTCGAAGAACAACGACACGCAGGTCAAGAAGAAGGTCAAGCCCAAGCCGAAGTGCGGACAGCAAGGTCCTTACAAGGATCGCAACAATCACGACAATGCCGGGATGAACTGGGATCACGTGCCGTCCCAGGCAGCGCTGCTGAAGGCGGCCCGCCAGACCAAGGGCGCGGCCCTGACGCCCGCGGAAATCAAGGCCGTCGTCGACAACGCGCCGACCATTGCGATACCGGCCCAGCTTCATCAAAAGCACAGCGAAACCTATGGCGGGCGGCAGCATCAGAGTGTCGACGGCGTGAAGCGTCCCGCGCGGGACGCGTCGGATCTGCAGCGGGCCGCCAAGGAGAACACCGATAAGATTTTGGACGCCATCGACAAATACGATCCCGGCTGCAAGGGGGCCTATCGCGATGCCGCCAGGAAAATCACGGACATGACCAACGATGACTGGAAGAAATGGCTCAAGAAGACCATGAAATCCGCATCGGAAGACTGAACAGGACAGGAGCAGGAACGACCATGACGCTGAATGAACTATTGCCTTTCTTTGGTGCTTCAGAGCTGGATGCAGGGCTCGCGCAGCTGCTGAAATCCGCCGGCTCGGACATCGGCTCGATTTCCAAGAAGAAGCTTCGCGTGCAGGGCATGGAGGGCATCGAACTCCACGACAAGGGCCTGGCGCTGACATTCAATGAGCGAGAGGACTACATCGAGACCTACGGCACGCCCAAGGATGCGGGCGAGGCGATCCTGGTGGCCGCGTTTGCCTATGGCGCGGGCAGCAAGACCTTCAAGCCCTATGCGGGGCCGATTCCCTTCAGCAAGGGCCCGATCGCCAATCGGGAAGATGCGCTTCGCGAATTCGGTGCCCCGCAGCAAACCGAGGAAGAAGACGATGTGGTGGAGTGGGACCAATGGATCAAGGACGGGCTGCAGGTGCGCACAACGTACCGGGACGATGGTTCGGTGAAGAACATTTCGTTCTCGGTCCCCTTCAAGTAAAGCCTTGCGCGCACCGGTTCGATCGATGAACAGCCAGGCCAGCGCTTTCGAAGCCGCCAACTACCTGCTGGGCCGCGCCTGGGAGGACGCCCGGGTGCAAGCGCTGGTCGAAGGTTGGGAGCAACTCGACTGGATGGATGACGAAGATCTGAAGAAGGCTCGAACGGATCACCGCCTGTCCCTGATGAATCCGGCGCAAGGCATCTACCTGTTCTTTACCGATCCTGGCAGCCACGAAGCGTGCTACGGGGCACCTTCCGGCAAGGGCGGCCTGATACTGAGCCGGGTCTCGCTGCTTTTGCACTTTCATCCGCGATGGACCCCGTATGCGGGAAGCCTGCCGCTTGCGCTTCACGCGGACGACATTGCTGGCGACGTGCTGCAGCGCCTGGGCCAGCCGGCGGAGCTCTGGCGAGTCGGGCTGAACGTCTCGAAGGCGCGGTGGTCGTCGGCGCAGGCCGAGGTCGATGTGAGCTTCGAGCGCGGCACGGGGCGGCTCAAGCTCGTGACGATGACGCGGCCTCGCGTGGCGCAGGCGCCCGTCATTGCCGTGCCATCACCCGAGCAGCTGGCAAGGCAATTCGGGCGACCTCTGGCCGAGTTGCAGCATGACGCGCATTTCGCGCCTTTTTCCCTGGCCCGAAGGGCCCGCGAGATCGCGGAGTACGGCGAGGCCGACTGCTCGGAGGAGCTCGGCATCGAGCTTTATTTCAAGCCGGGCGCGGAGATGGCTGACACCGTGCCCGGCGCTCCCCGAAATGCCGAACCCTGTCTGAGTGGACTGCGCTACCGCGCAGACCTGGACTTTCAGAGCACCGGCTACGCAGGTCCCCTGCCGTGGGGCTTGCGGATGAGCGATACCCTGGATGTTGCGATGGCCAAGGCCGCATCGCGCCCGTTCAAGGAGGCCTTGAGCGACGTCGACGGCTATCAGCTGTGGCGCACCGAGCTTTGCGACGTCCACGTGCTCTACAGTTTCCTGGAAGACCGCATCTACCGCGTCACCTTGCTGGCGCATGGATGCTATGACTAGAAGCCCGGGCACGGTGCGACCGGCTGCCGGGGCACGCGCCGCGGCAACGCGTCAGCCCAGCAGCTCGATCGCCGCCTGAACAATGGGCCGTGCCCAGGCCGGCGTGGCCGCGAGCGCGGCCAGGTCGCCCGGCTGCGGAAAGACGGGCTCGCCCGCGCTCAGTTCGAGCACCAGCACCGGGTCCGCAATGTCGCCGCCGGGCGGTGCCTCCGCGCTGTTGTCGAAGACCTGCAGCCGCGTGAGCTTGGGCAGCAGCTTGATGAGGTTGGCGCGCGAGGCGATCCAGCGCTCGCGGATCTTGGCCTCCGGAATGTCGTGGCCGCCGCGCGCCACGCGCGCCCGCACGCGGGCGATGTGCTGCTCGGGCGAAGAGAGCCCGCAGAAGATCATGACCACGTCGTGGCTCGACGCGGCGCGCGCGAGCAGCGCGGGAATGGTGCTCGCGCCCAGCGTGGTCTCGAAGGCGTAGTTGGAACGCTGCGAGATCGCGGCCTCCAGCCGCTCGCGGCCGAGGTTCCATGCGCGGGCGTTCGCCTCTTCGGGCGTGAGTCCGAGCTGCGCGATGAGCTCCCGCGCGCAGGTGTCCGGGTTGAACCAGGTCAGGCCGTGCTCGGCGAGCAGGGCGCCGCCGACCGAGCTCTTGCCCGCACCGTTGACGCCGGCCAGCACCAGGATGAAGGGGCGGGCGGCCGCCGCCATCAGAAGGTGTCGCCTGCCTTGGGACGGCGCCCGAGCTTGCCCTTGGCGGCGAACAGCTTGCCCACCTGCGCGGCCGCTTCGGGCTGCTGCAGCACGCCCAGGCGCACGTCGAAGCGGCGCCCGAGTTCGTCGAGCACCGACTGCTCGCGCGCCTTGAGCGCCTGTGCGTCTTCCACCAGCTGGTTGTAGGTGGCCGCGGTCAGCAGCACCATCTCCACCGTCGAATGGTTGGTCACGGCCAGGCTGCCGGTCTTCTGGACCTGGCGGACCACGTCGCCCCAGCGGTTCTTGACCTGGGATGCGTTCTGACGCGGCAGTTCATCGAGATTGGGCAGGATGGCGGCCATGGGGTGCTCCTTTGGCGCCATTATGGCAAAAATAGCAAAAATGGACAAAAGGCCCGAGAGAAGCCATTTTTTGGCAGGCCGGATGACGCTGCCGTCGCCCGGATTGATATGGCGCAAGGCCCGCGCCGTCCGCGGAGCCTAAGGTCTGCGAATACGCCCGCACATGGGTCGCCACATGGGCCGCATTTCCTAAGGAGCTCCCGCCATGCAGACCCCCAAATCGATTCTCCTGCACCTCGACGGCTCGGCGCGCACCGCGGAGCGAATCGCCTTCGCGCGCAGCCTGGCCGAGGCTTTCGACGCGCAAGTGACGGGTGCGCCGTGCACCCTGCCCGCGCTCATGCGCTATCCGTTCGCGCTGGAGGGCGCTGCAGAGGCCGTCGCGATCATGCAGCAGAGCGACAAGGCCGCGCGGGACAGGATGTACGCGAGCTTCACGGCCCAGGCCGCCGGCTCGCCCCGCATGCACTGGACCGAACAGGAGAGCGACGCGCCATGGGGCTTCGCCCGCCGCGCCCTGTACGCCGACCTGGTGATCCTGGGGCAGCGCCATCCTGAAGATCCCATGGCCTCCGAACTGCCCGGCGACTTCCTGCCGCACCTGCTGGTGGAAAGCGGACGGCCCGCACTGGTGCTGCCCTATGCGGGGCCGCTGGTTGCGGCGCCCGGCACCGTGCTGCTGGCATGGAAGGAAACCCCCGAGGCCGCGCGCGCGGTGTCGGCCGCGCTGCCCTGGCTGCGCACTGCCTCGCGGGTCCACGCGGCCTGCTATGGCGAGGACGCCGGAGCATCCCTGAAGCAGCTGCAGCGCTATCTTGCCGGGCAGGGGGTTGCCGATGTCTCGCCGCATGCGGACGGCAGCGGCGAAGGGGACGCCGGCAACCGGCTGCTGTCCTTGGCTGCGGATCTTGGCGCGGGCATGCTCGTGATGGGCTGCTACGGCCACAGCCGGGCGCGCGAATGGATACTGGGCGGCGCCACGCGCACGATGCTCGAGTCGATGACGCTGCCGGTGCTGATGTCGCACTGACGGCGAACTGTCCCAACTGCAGGAGCAGCCATGCGCATCGATTTCCTGGGGGGCACCGGCACCGTGACCGGTTCCAAGTACCTGCTGACGCACGAAGGCCGGCGGCTGCTGGTGGACTGCGGTCTGTTCCAGGGGCTCAAGCAGCTGCGGCTGCGCAATTGGGACGCGCTGCCCTTCGACGCGTCGGCCATCGACGCCGTGCTGCTGACGCACGCCCACATGGACCACAGCGGCTTCGTGCCGCGGCTCGTGAAGCTCGGCTTCGATGGAAAGGTGTATTGCACGGCCGCCACGCGCGAGTTGTGCGAGCTGCTGCTGCCCGATTCGGGCCGGCTGCAAGAGGAAGAAGCCGACTTTTCCAACCGGCACGGGTTCTCGAAGCACAAGCCGGCGCTGCCGCTCTACACCGAGCAGGAAGCGCGTGCCGCGCTGAAGCGCTTCGAATGCGTCGCCTTCGACGAAGAATGCTCGCCTTGGCAGGGCTGGTCATGGCGGCTCGCGCGCGCCGGCCACATCCTGGGCGCGGGCAGCGTGCGCGTGGCATGGGAGGAAGGCAGCATCCTGTTCTCGGGCGACCTGGGCCGCAGCGACGACCTGGTGATGCGGCCGCCGCAGCAGGCCGCGCCGGCGGACTACGTGGTGGTGGAGTCCACCTATGGCAACCGCCGGCACCTGCAGGCGGATACGCTCGGCGAACTGGCCGCGGTGATCAACCGCACGGCCGCGCGTGGCGGGGTGCTGGTGGTGCCGGCCTTCGCGGTGGGCCGCGCCCAGACCCTGCTGCACTGCATCCAGCTGCTCAAGCGCGAAGGCCGCATCCCGGACATGCCGGTGTACCTGAACAGCCCCATGGCCGCGGATGCCACGCGCCTCTACAAGGCGCACCTGGACGAGCACCGCATGAGCGCCGAGCAATGCGCCGAGATGAGCGGCAAGACCATCATCGTCAACACGCTGGAAGAATCCAAGCGCCTGAACAGGCTGAGCTCTCCATCGATCATCGTGTCGGCCAGCGGCATGGCCGCCGGCGGCCGCGTGCTGCATCACCTGAAAGCCTACGCGCCCGATGCGCGCAACACGATCCTGTTCGCGGGTTTCCAGGCTGCGGGCACCCGCGGCGCGGCGCTGGTGGGCGGTGCGGATTCGGTCAAGATCCATGGCAGCTACGTGCCGGTCCGCGCCGAAGTGGCGAACCTCGAGACCCTGTCCGCCCATGCCGACCGCGAACAGCTGCTGGCCTGGCTCTCGCCGCAGAAAGCGCCGCGGCGTGTGTTCGTGACGCACGGGGAGCCCGTGGCCGCCGATGCGCTGCGGCTGGCGATCGAGGAGCGCTACGGCTGGCCGTGCACTGTTCCGGAATACCGCGAATCGCGGGAGCTGTGAAGGGGCTGCAGCCGCCGGCTAAGGCCGTGCGGCCGCCAGCACCCTGGCCAGGGCACGCGCGAGTTCGCCGCGCGTGTAGGGCTTGCGCAGCAGCTCCCAGCCTTGCGGCACGTCGCGGTCGGCGTCGAGCAGCTCCGACGAGAAACCGGACATCAGGAGAATGGCGAGCCGCGGAAAGCGCTGCTGCGCCTCGGCGGCGAGCCGGGTTCCGCGCATGCCGGGCCCGAGCGCGATGTCGCTGAGCAGCACGTCGAAGGAATCCGCATCCGTTTCCATGCTCAGCAGGGCCTGCTCGGCATTGGCCGCGGTCACCACGCTGCAGCCGAGCGTCACGAGGAAGGTGTGGACGACGCGGCGCACTTCGGCGTCGTCCTCGACCAGCATGACCCGCAGGCCGGCGGGAACCGCCTGCTCGCCGTCTTCTTCCTCCGGCGCCGCGGGGACCGGCTCGTACAGCTGGGGAAGATAGAGCGTCACGGTCGTGCCTGCGCCCGGCTGCGTGGCGATGGCCACCGCGCCCTTGGACTGCTTCACGAAGCCGTACACCGTGCTCAGGCCCAGGCCGGTGCCGCGGCCGGCTTCCTTGGTCGTGAAGAAGGGCTCGAAGGCGCGCTCCTTCACTTCCTCGGTCATGCCCGTGCCGCTGTCGGCCACCGAAATGGCAACGAAGCTGCCGTGTGCATCATGGTCGCTGAGTTCGTTGTGCACCTCGGGTGGCAGCGCGCCACAGGCTTCGGCGCGAAAGTGCAGCGTGCCGCCTTCGGGCATGGCGTCGCGCGCGTTGATGGCAATGTTCAGCAGTGCCGATTCGAGCTGTCCGGGATCGGCGAGCACCGGCGGGCAGCCCGGCGCGGTGTCGATCGCGATGCCGATGCGCTGGTCGAGCGTGCGCCGTAGCATGTCGGCCAGCGAGTGCAGCATCGCATGCGTGTCCACCGCGTTGGGCTGCAGCATCTGCCGGCGCGAGAACGCGAGCAGCTTGCCCGTGAGCTCGGCGCCGCGCCGCGAGGCCCGCGCCGCGGCGCCCACCAGCTGCTGGGCGTAGCCGTCCTGCGCGATGGCGGGCAGCTCTTCGAGCACCTGCAGATTGCCCTGGATGATGGTGAGCAGGTTGTTGAAGTCGTGCGCGATGCCGCCCGTGAGCTGGCCGACGCTTTCGAGCCGCTGGGCATGGCTGAGCGCCTCTTCGGTCTGCACCCGCTGCAGGCTGGTGGCCAGCAGGTTGGAAAGCGATTCGAGGAAGCGCAGCTCCTCGTCGCCGAAGCGCTTGGCCTCGCGTGATCGCACGGCCAGCACGCCGATGAACCGGCCCCGGTCGTAGAAGGGCACGGCCAGCGCGCTGACCAGGCCGGCATCGAGATACGCCTGCGGCACCGCGAAGCGCCGCTCCTGGGCGTAATCGGGCACCACCACCGGCTTGCCCTCGGCAAAGACGAAGCCCGGGGGCGTGTTCGCATGGCTGGCAATGCGCGCGCCGATTTCTTCTCCGGGCACCAGGCCCACGCCGCTGGCCACGCGGAATTCGAGGCGGCTGTTCTCCAGCAGCAGCACCATGGCGACCTCGACCTCCAGCGCTTCCGCCGCCATGGCGGGCACGTGGTCGAGCACCACCTGCAGGTCGCGGGTGTCCACGGCCAGCCGGCCGAGTTGCGCGAGGTAGTCGCTGTAGCGCGCCCGCTGCAGCGCCTGCTTCACGCGGGGATAGGCGCCGATGTCGCGGATGGCGGCCACCACGAAGGGCAGGCCCTGGCTCTGCAGCGGACTGAGCGCGATCTCGACCATCACCTCGCTGCCGTCCTTGCGCTTGGCGACCAGCTCCATCTGCGTGCCCATGGGCCGGGGGCGCGGCGCCCGGCCGTAGGCCTCGCGGTAGGAAGCGTGGCGCGGGCGGATGCTGTCGGGCACGAGCGCATCGACGTTCAGGCCCACCAGTTCGTCGACCGCGTAGCCCAGCAGGCTGGCTGCCGCGGGGTTGGCCAGCACGATGCGGCCGCCCTGGTCGACCAGCAGCAGCGAGTCGGGATAGGAAAGGAAGAGCGAACGGAAGACGCTGCTCTCTTCGACGCCCGAAGGCAGTCCCGGCAGGGTGGGGGTGATCGGGGAAGAGGGCGGGTTCATCGGCTCAGCCCTGGGTGACGGGCGGAACCAGGATGTAGCCCGCGCCCCGCACCGACTTGACGATCTGCGGATCGTCCGGATCGGCCTCGATCTTCTTGCGCAGCCGGCCGACCTGCACGTCGATGGTGCGGTCGAACGGAGCGGCTTCGCGCCCGCGGGTCTGCTCGAGCAGGAAGTCGCGCGAGAGCACGCGCCCGGGGTGGCGCGCAAAAGCGCAGAGCAGGTCGAATTCGCCGCCGGTGAGCGCTACGTTCTGTCCCTGCGGGTTCGTGAGGCTGCGCGCCGCCAGATCGAGCTGCCAGCCGGCGAAGCGCAGCCGGTCGGAAGTCCCTGCGGCGAAGGACGCCGGCGCGGCTGCCGGGACGGCAGGGGCATCGCCCGGCGCCAGGCGCCTGAGCACGGCCTTGACCCGCGCCACCAGCTCGCGCAGGTCGAAGGGCTTGGTCACGTAGTCGTCCGCGCCCACTTCCAGGCCGACGACCTTGTCCACCGCATCGCCGCGTCCGGTGACGATGACCAGGCCGCAGCGCCAGTTTTCGCGCATGCGCCGGGCAATGGAAAAGCCGTCCTCGCCGGGCAGCCCGAGGTCGAGCAGCACGAGGTCGGCCGGATCGCTGTCCATCAGCGCCATCAAGGAAGGGCCGTTGTGCAGCTGGGTCACGCGAAAGCCGTGGCTCTGGAGGTAGCTGGCCAGCAGTTGCGTGATGTCGATCTCGTCGTCGAGCACCGCGATGTGAGAGGCGGATTTCATCCGGGAAGCGTGGATTCGAAGCCGAATGTCACAGCATTGTTAAGAACTGTACAAGCGTAGCACGCACGCCTTGCACTTTGGCTCGTGCCGGGCAGGCTTTCGGGCTCCTGCCCAGTGCCTGCATCGCGGTCAGGGGTTCGCCGGCGCAGCCTCTGCTTGCCCACTGTCGGAGATCCGCATCACCACGCGGCCCTCGATGCGGCCCTGCCGCATGCGGTCGAGCACGGTGTTGATGTTGTCCAGGCTGTCCTCGGTGCAGACGGTTCGCACCTTGCCTTCGCCGGCGAACTCCAGCGCTTCCTGCAGGTCCTTGCGTGTGCCCACGATCGAGCCTCGCACCGTCTTCGCGTTGAGCACCATGTCGAAGATCGGCAGCGCAAAGTCGCCGGGCGGCAGGCCGACGAGGGCCATCGTGCCGCGCTTGTGCAGCATGCCCAGCGCCTGGCCGAAGGCGCTGCGCGACACCGCCGTGACCAGCACGCCGTGCGCGCCGCGCAGGCTGCGCTGCAGCTCCTTCACGGGATCCTGCGTGGCGGCATTGATGACCATGTCGGCGCCGAGCGACTTCGCCAGCTGGAGCTGGCCGTCATGGATGTCGACGCCCACCACGTGGAAGCCCATGGCCTTCGCGTACTGCACGGCCAGATGGCCGAGACCGCCGACGCCCGAGATCACCACCCAGTCGCCCGGCTTGCAATCGAGCTCCTTCAGGCCCTTGTAGACCGTGACGCCTGCGCACAGCACCGGCGCGATCTCGGTGAAGCCCACGTTGGTGGGCAGCCGCCCGATGTAGCCGGGGTCGGCCAGCACGTATTCGGCGTAGCCGCCGTTGACGGTGTAGCCGGTCATCTGCTGCTCGTCGCACAGCGTTTCCCAGCCGGTGATGCAGTGTTCGCAGTGGCCGCAGGCCGTGTGGAGCCAGGGCACGCCCACGCGGTCGCCTTCCTTCACGCCCTTGACGCCAGCACCGATGGCCGCGACGAAGCCCACGCCCTCGTGCCCCGGAATGAAGGGCAGCGAAGGCTTCACGGGCCAGTCGCCATCGGCGGCGTGCAGATCGGTGTGGCACACGCCCGAGGCGACCACCTTCACGAGCACCTGGCCGGGCGCGACCTCCGGAATGGCGACTTCCTCGATCTGCAGGGGCTGGCCGAATTCCCGTACGACGGCAGCCTTCATGGTTTGCATGGACTTGTTCCTCAGGCCTCGACGGCCAGTTCGTTGACTACCGAAACCACTCCTGGCGCGGACCAGGCGGCGCCGCGCACCGCGTCCAGCTCCGCCCAGGAACGCACCTTGCCGCGCAGCACGACCTGCGAGCCGTGCACGTCGACCGCCACCTGCCGCGGCGCGTCGTGGAACACGCGGATGAGCGCATCCTGCACCTGCCGTTCCACGTCCGCGGAACACGTCTGCAGCCTGATCTTCACCAGGTTCGTGATGCCGGTGACGCCCAGCAGGTTGCGAACCGTCGATTCCGCGGCCCGGCGCTGGTAGTCCCACTCGACTTCGCCGGTCAGCGTGACCCATCCGCCCTCGACCATCGGCCGGACCGCGTCGCGGGGCACCTGCACGTTCCATTCGAGCGCCTGTCCGGCGGCCTGTGCGATGTCGGCATCGGTGCGTTCAAAGCCGGCGGCCAGCTTCACCGAGGTTTCGACGGCCAGCGCCTTCACGCCGCTGACGCGCTGCACCGCCCGTTCCACCGCGAGTTTTTCGGCATAGCTGCCGATATGGCCCGTCAGCGTGACCACCCCGTGATCGACGATGACACCCACATTCGCCGAAGCGACGGCCGGATCCCATTCGAGTTCGGCCTGGATGTCGGCCCTGAGCTGTGTATCGGATTTCATTGGATTCCTGTTCCTTGATGAGTATTGCTGGGCTCTTGCGATCAGCCGCCCGCTTCCTGCCGCACCAGCAGCACGGGCACCGGACTGCCGCGCACGACGAGATCGGCGTCGCTTCCGAGCGCAAGGCGGCTGAAGCCGCGCCGGCCGTGCGTGCCCATCACGACCAGGTCACAGGCGGCTTTTTGCGCCTCCTCGATCACGACGTCGGCAATCCGTCCGCGCGTGACCTCGCGCAGGATGGTGTCGACCTCGACTTCCGACTGCGTTGCGGCGGCCTTGCCGGCCGTCAGCACGGATTCCCCGTACTCCCGCAGCTTCTGCAGGCTGGCATCGAAGCTGGAGATGGTCGACATTTCCATCAACATCGGAAAGTCGTCGATGACGTGCAGCAGGCGCAGTTTTCCTTTTTGCTCGGCCGCCAGGCGGATGGCCTCGCGCAACCCGCGTTCCGCAGTGGGGCTGCCGTCGATGGGTACAAGAATGCGGTGGTACATGGCGCTGTCTTCCTTTGGGCCGGGCTGAAGGGAGGTTCGCCACCGGCCGATCGGCGAACGCTTCGATTTTTCGGCCGGGCCGCAGGCGCGGGCTTGCGTCATGTCAAGCCAGCGGCAGGGAACTGTGCGGAGACTGGCAGCCACACTCCACTTCATGGTGGATCCGGCATGTACCAGCGCACTCTTCCCGCGGTCACGATGACCACGGCGCGGGTGCCGAGCGCGCCGGGTTCTCCGACCAGCCCGGCCACCGTGTGCGCCGGCGCGCAGAACACGGCGACCGAGGCCGGCGACAGCAGGCGATCGAGACGGCGGATGCTCAATGGAATCTCCGGATGGTTCGGCCCTTGCCCGGCTCGGCGAGGCCGGCACCGGTCAGCGGCGGTGGCCCGCCTCCGCCAGCGCCTGGCAGGCGGCGCAGCGGATGGCCATGGGCTGCGCCAGCAGGCGGTCGCGCGGGATGTCCTCGCCGCAATCGATGCACAGGCCGTAGCGGCCTTCGGCGATGCGTTGCTGCGCCTGTTCGATCTGGCTCAATCGCAGGCGGTCGACCTCGATCTCCGCGAAGCGCACGTCGTCCTGCCGCTCGCTCTCGGCCTCGTCGGCATGGCTTCGCACCTCGTGTGCATCGTCGGCCGTGCCTGGCTGCAGGCCCGGGGTGCTTTCGCGCAGCTCCTGCAGGACCTGGCTCTTCATGAGTTCGAGTTGCCGGGCCAGCATGTCGCGGTCGGTGGCGTTCAGATGTTTCATTGCGTTCTCGTTGAAATCGGCGTTCGAAGAAGAGGTATTGCCGCGGCGGCCCGTTGTTCCGGCATGCGCACCGCGACATACGCCAGGCGCCCGTCGCGCAGCACCAGCAGTGCGATCGGCCGGCCGGCCGGCATGCGCGACAGGGCCTGCCTGAACTGGTCGACGCGGTCGAGGCGCATGTCGTTGAGGGCCACGATGAAATCGCCGGCGCGGATGCCTTCGCTGCGTGCGAGCCCGGTGGCGTCGCGCACCAGCAGGCCGCTGTCGATGCGAAGCTGCGCTTTCTGCGCCGCGGACACTTCGCCCAGGCTCAGGCCCAGGCCATCGCTCCATTCAGGCGCGGCGGCGGGCAGCAGGGCGGTCCTGGCCACCGGCTGCTCCGAGGGCGTGATCCAGACGGTGCGCTGCGCGCCGTGGCGCCAGACCTCCATGCGGCTGCGGTCGCCCGGGACACGGTCCTCGATCTGGCGCAGCAGTGCGGTCAGGCGCGAGACCGCAAGGCCGTCGAAGGCCGTCACGATGTCTCCCTGCACGAGGCCGGCCGCATGCGCCGGGCTGTCGGCTTCGACGCGGACCACGAGTGCGCCGGCGGCTGCCGGCAGTGCGAACGACTGGGCCAGCTCGGGCGTGATCTCCTGGAACTCCGCGCCCAGGTGGGCGCGCCGGACGCTGCCGCGCGCGCGCAGCTGCGTCGCGATCCGCATCGCCAGGTTGATGGGCACCGCGAACGACAGGCCCATGTAGCCGCCGCTGCCGCTGTAGATCATCGAATTCATGCCGACGACCTCGCCGCGGCTGTCGAAGAGCGGGCTGCCGGAACTGCCCGGGTTGATGGCGACGTCGGTCTGGATGAAGGGGACGTCGCCGGCGCCGCCCACGAGGCGGTCCACCGCGCTGACCACGCCCGCCGTGACGCTGCCGTGGAATCCGAACGGCGCGCTGATGGCCGCCACCCAGTCGCCCGGCGCAAGCCGCGAGGAGTCTCCGATGACGGCGGCGGACAGGCCCGTGGCGTCGATCTTCAGCAGGCCGACATCGGTGCGCTTGTCGGCGCCGACCACGCGTGCCGTGAAGTGCCGGCCGTCGTCGAGACGGACCTGGGCCTCGTCGATGTTCGCGACCACGTGCGCGCTGGTGAGGATCAGGCCGTCGCTGCTGATGATCACGCCGGAGGCCAGGTCGCGGATCTGGCTGATGCGCACGCTGGCCGGCAGCGGCCAGGCGAGGCGGTCGGCGAAGTCGCGCTCGGGCGCGATCTCCAGTTCGATGTCTTCCGGATTCTGGTCGCGTCCGATGCGCAGCGTGCTGATGTCGACGACCGAAGCGCT
Source organism: Variovorax paradoxus NBRC 15149 (assembly GCF_001591365.1). Taxonomy (GTDB): domain Bacteria; phylum Pseudomonadota; class Gammaproteobacteria; order Burkholderiales; family Burkholderiaceae_C; genus Variovorax; species Variovorax paradoxus. The sequence continues at coordinate 501,332 of NZ_BCUT01000002.1, read as the reverse complement.
GCGGCTTGCGACAAGCGAGGAAAAGGCCGGTGCCGGGGACGGGCCCGTGCCCGATGGCGGCGCCGCGACCGGTGCGGTTGCGGGCGCGGTGGCGCAAGCTGCGAGCACCGCGAGCAGGCCGCCGCATGCGGTGGCAAGAATGATGCGCCGGATCGACCGCACGGCAGGCCCGGTCAAACCGCCTGGGGCGACAGCACGACGGGCCGGACTGCCGACTGCGTGCCCTCGGCACTGCGCACGGCCGTGCCGAAGGCCTGCAGCCGGGTGGCGAAGCTGCCGCTGTCGACTTCGCGCGTGGTGAACGCCGTGTCCAGGATTGGCGCGCGGCCGATCAGCCGGCTGATCTCTGCCACGGCATGGGGCGCGCCGCTTCCCCCCATGACCGAGATCACCGCCACGTCGGGCAGGTGATGGCGCCGCGTGCCGACGAAGCTGCGCATCGGTCCGGCAAGGCGCTGTCCCCAGATCGGCGACACCAGCACCACGGCGTCGAAGTCCTTCGTCTTCGGACCGTCGCAGCGGATCGCCGGGTGTCGGCGAAAGAGTGAATCGAGCAGGCAACGAAAGCTGCCGAGGGCGCCGGCGCGCGGCCGGATCTCGGCGATCTCGGCCATGGGCCAGCCCTGCTGGCTGCACAGCAGCTGCGCCACCTTGCGCGACGTTCCCGTGTAGGAGTAGACGACCACGAGGATCTTGTTCATGGCTCACCCTTGGTGTGTGTTCATGGAGCAATCAATGTAGGCCGCGCGCGTCGCGACTGCCTTGATCTGGAACAAGACGCAGCTGCCGGCCGGCGGCGAACATCCGCTCATCTCCAAAGAGCCAACAAAGGAACCTCATGAAAATCCTTCTCGCCGTGGACGGCAGCGAATACACGGCTCGCATGCTCGACTACCTGGCTGCGCACAAGGAGTGGTCGAACGCAGGCCATGCCTTCACGGTCTTCAATGCGGTGCTTCCGGTGCCCCATCGCGCGGCGGCCTTCGCGGGGCCGGATCTCGCGCATACCTACTATGAAGACGAGGCACGCGTCGTCCTGGAGCCGGTGCGCGCCGCGCTCGCTCTTCACGGCATCGGGGCGGCGTTCGCCCACAAGGTCGGCCACGCCGCCGAAGAGATCGCCAACTTTGCGGAGCACGGAAAGTTCGACCTCGTGGTCATGGGATCGCACGGGCAGGGTGCGCTGAAGAACCTGGTGCTGGGGTCCGTGGCAATGAAGGTACTGGCCCGCTGCACGGTGCCCGTGCTGCTGGTGCGCTGAACACAGGAGAATCGCCATGAACACACTTCGCACATTGGGATCGATTGCACTGGTCTTCCTGGCCGGCTGCACCGCGCTGACTTCGGCGGACGATCAGAAGGACAAGGATCATCTGCTGCACCATCCGCCTGCAGCGACCGCGACCGCGCCCGCGCCCGCGGCGATGAAGTCGGACCAGCAGATGGCGCAGATGCGCGAGATGCACCGGAAGATGATGGCCGCCAGGACCCCCCAGGAACGCCAGGCGCTGATGGCCGAACACATGAAGGCCATGCAGGGCGGGATGTCGATGATGTGCGAGATGGGCGCCGCGCCGGCCCCGCAGTCCGGCGCGCCCTCCGACGACATGATGAAGCGCTGCATGGCCATGAAGGACATGACCATGCAGATGATGCAGGACCGGGAGCGCCTCCAGCCGCCTGCGCGGTAGGCCTGCGCACCGGCGCGATCATGTCCGGCGACTTCACCTTCCCGCTGGCGCTTTGCAAGGCGCAGTGGAGTGTTGGCCTGCACACGCCCGCGATGCTCGAGACCTGCGGCGCACAGTGCCTGTCGCTGGGCGCGCACATGCTGCAGGACCGCAGCGCCCAAAGCCGCGCCGCGCCGCTTCGCGGCCTGGACCCGCTGTCCTTCGACGTGCGCCTGCCGGAAGAAGTGATGCTGCATGCCGGGGGATCCGTGCTCATCCTGCCGCGCACAGGCCGCTTCGATGCGGTTGGAGACAAGGTGCTGGTGGCATGGCACGGGACGGGGACCGCGAGGCGGCGTTCTCGGTGCGCGGCGCTGCGGTGAAGCCGAGGGCTGGCTGCGGCGGCACGGCATCGAAGCCGCGGTAGAGCATCGCGCAGGCTGCGCGAGCGTCTTCTCGGGGGCGTCTCGCGCGATGTGCTGGCCCGCGCCTGCATTCCGGTGCTTTGCGCGAGGTCACCTGCGGCGCCCGTTCAGGGCACCAGGACCGCGGCCCCTTCGATCCGGCCGGCGCGCAGGTCGGCCAGTGCCTCGTTGGCCTGCAGCAATGGATAGGTCTTGACGTGCACCTGCAGCGGATGCGCCTGTGCGAAGGCCAGGAACTCGCGGGCGTCGGCGCGGGTCAGGTTGGCCACCGACACGATGCTGCGCTCTTCCCAGAGCCAGCGATAGGGAAAGGCCGGGATGTCGCTCATGTGGATGCCGCCGCACACCACCCGGCCACCCTTGCGCACCGCTCGCAACGCCGCCGGCACCAGCTCGCCGGCGGGCGCAAAGATGATGGCCGCGTCCAGCGGCTGGGGCGGGCATGCGTTCGAGCCGCCCGCCCATCGGGCGCCGAGGCTGCGCGCGAAGGCCTGCGCCTCGTGGTCGCCGGGCCGGGTGAATGCATGGACCTCGCGGCCCTGGACCACGGCCGCCTGCGTCACCAGGTGCGCCGCGGCGCCAAAGCCGAAGAGCCCCAGGCGGTGCGCGCCTTCGCCGGCCGCCTTCAGGCTGCGCCAGCCGATCAGGCCGGCGCACAGCAGCGGGGCGATGCGCGCGGCATCCGCTTCGGGCAGGGTCAGCGGCAGGCAGAACGCCGCCTCGGCGATCACGTGGCTCGCGAAGCCGCCGTCGCGGTGGTAGCCGGTGAAGCGCGGCGCATCGCACAGGTTCTCGCGGCCGTCGATGCAGAAGTCGCAGCAGCCGCAGCTGTGGCCCAGCCATGGCACACCCACGCGATCGCCGATGCGACAGCCCTCCACGCCGGGGCCGAGCGCCTCCACGACGCCGACGATCTCGTGCCCGGGCACGATCGGCAGAACGGGCAGCGGCAGGTCGCCATCGGCGATGTGCAGGTCGGTGCGGCAGACCGCGCAAGCCAGCACGCGCAGGCGCAGTTCGCCCGCACCGGGCACCGGGGTTTTGCGCCGCTGCAATTCGAGCGGCAGCATCGCCGCGCCCAGGACCATGGCGTGCATGGTTCAGGCCATGTACTTGCCGCCGTCGATCGACAGCGTGGTGCCGGTGATGAACCCTGCGTCGTCGGAGGCAAGGAACACGATGCCGCGCGCGATCTCGGCCGGCGTGGCCAGGCGGCCGGCCGGAATGCCTGCCAGGATGCGCGCCATCACCTGGGAATCGACCGCTTCGACCATGGCCGTGTCGGTGTAGCCCGGGGCCACCACGTTGGCCGTGATGTTGCGCGCGGCGCCTTCGAGCGCCAGCGACTTCGTGAAGCCGATCAGCCCGGCCTTGGTCGCTGCGTAGTTGGTCTGGCCCAGCTGGCCGGACAGGCCGTTGACCGAGCCGATGTTCACGATGCGCCCGAAGCGCCGCTCGCGCATGCCGCCGATGACCGCGCGGCACATGTTGAAGCAGCCGCCGAGGTTGACGTCGAGCACCTCTTTCCATTGCTCGAAGCTCATCTTGTGCAGCATCGCATCGCGCGTGATGCCCGCGTTGTTGACGAGCACCTCCACCGGGCCGAGCGCCGCCTCGACGCGCGCCACGCCCGCCGTGCAGGCGGGCGCATCGGCCACGTTCCAGGCAAAGGCGGCAATGCCGGTGCGCGCGGTGAATGCCTCGGCAACCTGGGAGCGGCTGCCGTGGTTGACCGCCACGCGATAGCCGGCAGACTGCAGCGCCTCGGCCGTGGCCGCACCGATGCCGGAGGTCCCGCCGGTGACCAGCGCGACGCGTGTCAATTGCCCACCACGAGATCGTTCACGACCAGCGACACGCCCGGCGCCGCCCATGCCGCGCCCTGCACCGCATTGCGCTCGGCCCAGGAGTGGACCCTGCCGCGCAGCGTGACCTGCGAGCCGGTCACCGTGATGGCCAGGTGCTTGGCCTCGCGCTCGGCCTGGCGCGCGAGCGCATCGTGGATCTTCTTCTCGACGTCGGCGGGGCTGACCTTGGGTGTGACCCTGACGAGGTTGGACACGCCCCTCACGCCCATGAGGCTGCGCACCGCGGTCTCGGCGGCGCGGCGCTGATAGTCCCAGTCGACCTCGCCGTTGAGCGTGAGCCAGCCCTTTTCCACCATCGGGCGGATCCTGCCCTCAGGCACCAGCACATGCCATTCGAGCGCACGCTCGGCGGCAATGGCGACGTCGGCGTCCGTGCGCTCGTGGTCGAACGGCAGCCTGACCGACACCTCGACGGCCATCGCCTTCACGCCGTGCACGCGCTGCACCGCGCGTTCGATGGCGTGCTTCTCGGCAAAGTTCGCCAGGTGGCCGCTCAACGTGACCACGCCATCCTTGACGGCCACGCCGACATCGGAGGCCTTGAAGGAAGGATCCCAGGCCAGCTCCGCCTGGATGTCGTCCCGCAATTGCGCATCGGTTTTCATGAGATTTCCTTGCAGTGAATGGGGCATGGATCGGGCCGCGAAGAATCGGCGGCGGCCGGGCACTCACTGTAGGAACGCCGTGCGCCCGCGGCATTGCGCTGGATCAACTCGCGCGTTCCGTCTCAGCCGACGCTGCCCAGCAGCAGCGCCTGCAGCACGAAGCGCCGGTTGTCCGCAGGGGAGGTCCGTTCGTCGAGCAGGTCGGCGAGCTGCGCGGTGGCGTGGCTTGCGCATGCAACGCCGTCGTAGACGGGGATGCCCGCATGCCGGCCGATCTGCCGCACGACGTCGGGTGCCATGCCCTGGCACTCCAGCGCGTCGTAGAAGCGGCCCAGCACGCGCGCGGTGTGTTCGACCTCGCCGGGGCTGCCGAGGCTCGAAAGCGCGGGCCGGATGGTCGCCACATGCGCGCCCAGCTCCTTGGCAGCTCCCAGGAACAGCACCTGGCTCTCGCTGCCGTCGTTGCTCTCGTCGCACAGGAGGCCGAGCTTCTTCCCCTTGAGTTGCGTCGAGGGAATGCCCCGCAGGCATGCCGTCTGCAGCAGGCGAGCGCGGCTCACCAAGGCCGTCTCGTCCTCGGGCGACAGTGCATGGAAGGCCGAGAAATTGTGATTCTCGAAGGGAAAGAGCATGGGCCCCCTGGATGTGAGCACCAAAGACTACCTCCGGAAGGCATGCCGGCCTTGATGCAGATCAAGGCCGGGCGCGCCGGCGCTGATACACGCCGGACACAAAGCATTCACCGAGCGTTACCCACCGATTCCGGCGGTTGTCACTGTGTTGCCTGGCGCTTCCTAGCATTCGTCCATCGACCCGCGACCAGACAACACCAGGAGTTCTTCAAATGTTCAACCCGTCACTGACCCAAGCCGCCGCACCCGCGATGAACGGATTCATCGCCGCACGCGCAGCAATGCCGAAGGCCGGCATCGCGGTCCACGAGCGGGCCAGCCGGAAGCTGGTGGAGACGCAGCAGCTGCTGAAGGAGCGCCTGGCCCCGCAGCGCCGCGTGGTGCATGCCGGCGACGTGATCTACCAGGCCGGCGAGCAGTTCGGCAATCTCTACATCCTGAACTCGGGCTTCTTCAAGATCGTGAATCTCTCCGCGGACGGGCGCGAGCAGGTGGTGGGGCTGAAGTTCCGCGGCGACTGGCTCGGCTTCGACGGCATCGCCGCCAACCATTACTCCTGCGACGCCGTGGCCATGGACACGGGCGAGGTCTGGGTCGTTTCCTACGAGGCGCTGCTGGCCGCATCCCTCGCGGAGCCTGCCTTGCTGCAGGTGTTCCACACCGCCATGAGCCGCGAGATCGCCCATGACCGCGATTCGCTAATGTCGGTGTGCACGCTGCCGGCCGATGCGCGGGTGGCCGACTTCCTGCGCTACTGGGCCGAATCGCTGGCCGAGCGCGGCATGCGCACCGACCAGATCACGCTGCGCATGACGCGCGCCGAGATCGGCAACTACCTGGGCATGACGCTCGAGAGCGTGAGCCGGGCCCTGTCGCGCCTGGCACGCGACAAGGTGATCGAGTTCGTCGAAAAGGGCCGCCGCGACGTGCAGATTCCCGACGTGGGCGCCTTGTCGGCCTTCGTGCAGCGCTGCCTGGCGCCGGCGCCCGCGATGCTGCAGTAAGGATCGGCGCTCGAGCGCTGCCGGCGGCCGGCCGGCAGGACCGCCGCGTTATTCGGCGGCCTGGGCAAAAGCGGGCTCATCGATCCGCAGCATGCGCGACAGCGGTGCGATGTCGACCTCGCCGGAGGGCGTGGACACCGGGACTTTCAGCTCCCGCAAGACGGCGTATTCGTGCAGCCGCGCGGCGCCGTGCGGGTCGCTTGGCAAGAGGCCGGCGGACGGGTGGCACATCAGCACGTCGCCGCTGCGGCTGGCGGCGATCCAGGCGGACAGGCGCTGCCGGTAGTCGGCCGCACTGCCCGAAAAATCGTAGACGCCGAGCAGGCCGCGGCTCACCGGAATGCCGTGCTGCCGCGCGAGCGCGCGCAGGCTGGCGCCGCCCAGCGCATGGATGATGCCGGCCTTGATGCCGCCGGCCGCAGCGCCCGGGGCCGCCGCGGCGGTGCAGCGCAGCCACGGCCGCGGCATCGGGTAGCGCCGCACGATTTCCTCGACCAGCAGCTCGCGCACCACCGGCAGCTGGTGCACATGCCGGTGCCCGTCGACGAAGGCGGGCGGGCATCCCATCGCATCCTCGAAGCGGTCCAGCTGGTTGCGGATGTCGGCGCGCAGCGCCTGGGCGTCGACGGTTCGCATGCAGGTCCTCGCGATCAGCCCCGCCAGCCCGGGCTCGGCGCCGTCGGCAACGGCCGGCCGCGTGAGGTCCAGGTGCAGGCCCACGTCCAGCCGGCTCGCATCGAAGCGTCTCAGCGTCCCCGCACCGCCCTGCCAGGCGCTGCGGCGCACCATGCCGCTGGTGGCGGAGATCTTGCCGTGCTCGGCGAGATCGAAGACGGCCGAGTTGATGCCCGCGCTCATGCCGAAATCGTCCGCGCAGATGCAGAGATGGCGCGAAGCCGCAGGCGGCTGCGTCCCCGTTGCCTCAGTCATTGCCGTCCGTCTTCTTGTCCGCCGGCTTGGGCATGGCGGCCGCGGGCGCCCCGGGCGAGAGCTCCAGGCAATGCGGATCGCGCGCCGTGCTGCCGGCGAATCGCCACACCGCGATGCGCTCGTTGAACGCGACCAGCTGCGCGCGCGCCAGCCACGGGTTCGCCAGCTGCGCGTTGCTGGGCCCGACCAGCCAGCTGGTGCGCGGGCTGCACAGCGTGCCTGCCAATCGCGACCGCTCGACGAGTGTGGCGGCCGCGCGTGCGGGATCGAAGCGGCCCGCGTCCAGCAGCTCCTTGTGCCAGTTGTCGCGGCCCTCGTCGCCGGCCGCCTTCCAGTCGGCCGAGACGAGCACCGGATTGCGCAGGCGCCAGTAGAACGGCAGTTCGTAGGTGTAGCTGTCGAGCATCACGACCAGGTCGCCGGGCGCCGCGGCCAGCTCCGCCGGAAGCCGCAGCCGCGCGCCGGGCGGCGTGGCGTAGGCCACGATCGCCGCGACGCAGGCCACGCATACGGCCGCAGCCGCGAGGGTCATGGCGCGCAGCCTGGGCAGCAGCGCTTCCAGCGGCCGGCCCGCCAGCACGCGCTGCGCGATCAGGTACGCCAGCGGCGGCAGTGCCGGCAGCACATAGCCGATCAGCTTGGAACGCGGGATCGAGAAGAAGACCACGATGACCGCGAGCCAGATCCACATCAGCCAGTCGATGTCGGAGAGCCGGCGTCCTGCAGGCGGCGCCTCCTGGCGCCGCGGCACGAGCAGCCAGCCGAACCAGGGCAGCGTGAGGCCCGCCAGCACCGGCAGGTAGAACCAGAACGGGTGCTCGTTGTTGAAGCCCGAGGACGCGAAACGCCGGAAGTGCTGCGTGACCACGAAGTAGTCGAAGAACTCCGGGTACTTCATCTGCATCGCGACGAACCACGGGCCGGCCACCGCCAGCAGCAACGCCCATCCCGGCAGCCAGGCGGCCAGGCGCAGCACGGCCCTCTTGCGCGTGACCGCGCACCAGGCCAGCAGCACCGCCGCCGGAAGCACCGCGCCGATCAGCCCCTTGGCGAGCAGACCGGCCGCGGCGAGCAGGTAGGCGCCCGCCAGCATTGCGCGCCAGGGTTCGCCGCGCTCCCGGGCCAGCACGGCGCCGGCGCCCAGCAGCACCGTGCCCGCGATGCAGCCGGCCACCAGCATGTCGAGATTCGCGAACTGCGCACCCAGGAAGAAGAAGGGCGTGGTCACGAGCACCAAGGTGGACAACAGGGCGAGCCGCACCGTCGACCAGCGGCGCAGGAAGAGGAACAGCGCCGCTGCCGCCGTGACCGCACCCAGGATGGAAGGCAGCCGGGCCGCCCATTCGACGGGGCCCGCCAGCGCCATCGCGCCGGCGCCGATCCAGTAGAAGAGCGGCGGCTTGTGGAAGAACGGCAGGCCGTCGAGCCGCGGCACCAGCCAGTCGCCGGAATACAGCATCTGCAGCGCCACGCCGGCGTAGCGCCCCTCGTCGGGCGCCATCAGCGGGCGAACCCAGGCGGTGGCGATGAGCCAGGCGAAAAGGGCCGCGGCGAGCCACAGCGGCTGGGGCGATGTCCACCCCGCGGCGTTGCCGGGCCGCTTCATGGCTGCTGCGCCTCGAGCCCGACGCCGCTTTCGCGGCGGACCACGTAGAGCGGCCGGCCCTTGACCTCTTCGTAGATGCGCGCCACGTACTCGCCCACGATGCCGGTGAAGATCATCTGCACGCCGATGAAGAACATCAGGCTGACCACGATCGTGCTCCAGCCCGAGACCGGATTGCCGAACATCAGGTGGTCGAGGATCACGTAGACGCCGTATGACAGCGCCGGCACGGCGAACAGCAGCCCCACCACGCTCACCATGCGCAGCGGCCAGGTGGTGAAGGCGGTGAGCCCGTCGATGGCCAGGGCGAACAGCCGCCGCGCGTTGAAGCTGCTGGCGCCCGCGGCGCGCGGCCTGGGCGTGTAGGGCATGGCCACGGCCCGGAAGCCGACCCATGCATACAGGCCCTTCATGAAGCGGCTGCGCTCGGGCAGGCTGATCAGTGCATCGACCACCCGCCTGTCCATCAGCCGGAAATCGCCTGCGTCCTGCGGCACCGCGAAGCGGTCCGACGCGTTGAGAAGCCGGTAGAAGATCCGGCTGCCGATCTGCTTGAGGCGGCTCTCGTCGCTGCGCTCCTGGCGCACCGCATAGACCACCTCCGCACCGGCCTTCCAGTGGTCCAGCATGGCGCGGATGAGCGACGGAGAGTGCTGCAGGTCGCCGTCGAGCACAACCACCGCGTCACCTGCAGCGGCTGCCAGGCCTGCGGAGAGCGCCGCCTCCTTGCCGAAGTTGCGCGACAGGGAGATGCACCGGAAGCCGGTCAGTTCGCACCAGGCCTGGGCCACGGCCGCGGTGTCGTCGGTGCTGCCATCATCCACGACGATGATCTCCCAGCGCATTCCCGTGGCCCAGAGTGTTTCTTCGAGCAGAGGCAGCAATTGCCGCAGGTTGGCCGCTTCGTTGAAGCACGGGATCACGCAGGAAATGCTGCGTTGCTGCGTCCCGGTCGCGCCCTGCGCGTGCGGGGCAACGATAGGCGCGGGCGCGGGCGCGGACGCGGGTTCGGCAGCGGTCGAGGAGATCATGAAGGCCTCCACAGCGAACCGGCCGCGTCCTTGCCGCCGGATGCGCCGCCGGTTCGCGGCAGGGCAAGATGCACGCACCATTGCACGAGGGCCAGCGCCGCGGCGATCACGCCGGCCAGCAACAGGCCCGCGATGATGTCGAGCGGGAAATGGACGCCCACGTAGATGCGTGCCCACCCGGTGGCGGCCGCCAGCGCAAGCAGCGGCAGGCCAAGCGCGCGCAGGCGGGGGCGCAGCAGGAAGGCCAGCGCCACCATGAACATGACGGCCGCATGCGCGCTGGGAAGGCTGCCGCGTCCCCCGTGTTCGATGTAGGCCGGCGACAGCGCCAGCACGAAGGGCCGCGGCATGTCCAAAGACAGTGCGATGGCATGCGCGATCGCCGATGTCGCGCCCGCGAGCGCTGCCACGATGCACAGGTAGGCGCGTTCGGCGCGATGGCGCCACAGGGCTGCGATGACGATTGCCCCGCAGAGCCAGCTGCCCCAGAGCGCGAGGGCGATTGCGAGGCCAAGGACCCACGGCGTGGGCCGGGGGCCGGCAGCGATCCATTGGAACGCGGCGAAATTGAGGGCGTTCACGGGCGCCCCCGCGCACGCACGGCGGCGCGGGATGCGTCGCATGAGCAGGAGAACGGAAACATCGCAATTACCTTTCGACGGAGCAGGAAGGCCCGCGCGCGGCGCGCAGCGGGAGGCCCGGCGCGCGAGGCGCCGCTTCTCAGATCGCCGAAGGGGGGGCGGTGGTGGGCGGCAGCCGCCGCCACGATTGCGCGGGCGGCGGCGCGCCGCTGTGGTGTGGCACGCGTTCGGGGATGTCGCGCGTGGCGGGCGCCGTCGGCCGCGCCAGCACCACCACCAGGGGGGCCAGCGCGAGAACCAGCGCAAGCAGGGTGTCCAGCGCGGAGCTCAGCGCATGGGGAAGGTCGATGCTGGCCGGGGCCTGAGCAAAGACCGTCGTCTCCCGGTCGGTCGCATGATCCGGCCGGTCATCGGCCTCGAACTGGGTCGTGGCGCTGGCGTTGCGCACCCTCAGCCCGGGCTCGTCTTCCAGGCCGTCGCACCGGAAATGAACCGCGATGAAGGGCTGCAGCAGAAGCAGCGCGATGCCCGCCACGCACCACAACCTGCGGTGCGCTTCGGTGAATCGGCGGATGCATGCCAGCAACATGCGCGGATGCTAGTTCCGCCAAGTGAACGGAACCTGAGCGGGCTCGTCAGCATCCCGCAAGGTCGCGCTGCTTCTTCCGGGGCATGCAGGCGACGGGGATCTGCGCCTTTGCGGATACACAACAAGACTGATTCCTTTTGGCATCCCAGGCCTATTGGCCGGCTTTGCTTTGTTCTTTGGTGCAACCCCCTTAGGCTTGGCGCATCGGGCCCCATTTCGCGGCTCGGCGAGAAGCCGCCGCCGAGGCGTGCTGAAAAGAACGGTCTCAGTAATGCGAGTGGAATTGTCGAACCAGCGCCAACGTCGACGTACGGGATCCGTGGCGTGGTGGTGGGTGTTCGCCCTGGTGCTGACGGCGCTGCAGCCCTTCATCGCCATTCATTTCCGCGACGATGGATGGGAGGACGAGCCGGGCTTTCGCATCCGCGCCGTGAGCTCCACTGTGCAGTTCGAACCCGACGAGCGGCCCGGTCACGCCGCCATTGCGGAAACCACCGTGTTCGTGCCGCCGGGCGCGAGCATCGAGCAGCCCGACGTATTCCGCGACGGGCTGTCCGGCTTGATGCTTCTTGTCCTGGCGCTGCTGCCGCTGATCCTGCCGCTGCTGCGGGTCCCGCGGCTCACGGCCTCGCGCGTGCCGCCCGAGCGCCTCGACGCACGCAACCGGGCACCTCCGCCGGCCACCGCCTGGCTGAGGCTCCCGCCCGGAACCGCGCCGCCTCTTGCGAGCTGACCCGCGGCTTCGCCATGCGATGCCGGTCCTGCTGCGCGCGTCCGCGCTGCGCGGCGACCTTGTTCATTTTCCAAAGGCTCTCTCGTGAATCCATCGTCAAACCCTGCCTGCGCCTACAGCGCTTCAGGCATCCCGCTTCCTGCCGCCACCGAGCCATTCGGCGCCGGTGTCCACGACGGCCGTGTCTTTCACCTGTGAAGGCGCTCGACATGGCCTGGAAAAACTCGACATCCCGCTACGGCGCAGCGGTCATCGGCCTGCATTGGCTGATGCTGCTGCTGCTCGCCGCCGTCTACGCCTGCATGGAACTGCGCGGCTTCGCGCCCAAGGGCAGTGAATTGAGAAGCGCCATGAAGTCCCTGCATTTCCTGCTGGGCCTGGGCGTGCTCGCGCTCGTGCTGCTTCGGCTCGCCGTGCGCTGGAGCGCGGGCGCCGCGCCCGGCATCCATCCCGCGGTGCCGGACTGGCAGGACAGGCTCGCACGGCCCATGCACTTCGCGCTCTACGTCTTCATGATCGCCACGCCCATCCTGGGCTGGATGACGCTGAGCGCGGAAGGCCAGCCGATCGTGCTGTTCGGCCTGCCTGTGCCGTCGCTCGTCGATGCCAACGAGGCCCTGGCCGACCAGCTGCAGGACGTGCACGAAGCCCTGGCCACCGCCGGCTATTTTCTGATCGGCCTGCATGCGGCGGCTGCGCTGGCCCACCACTACCTCTTTCGCGACGACACGCTCTCGCGCATGCTGCCCCGGCGCGGTTCGCGCCAAGAAGCCCATGGCAGGGACAGATGAAATCATTCCACTATCGCGCCCATCCCGAGCGCCACCGCACCGAACACATCGGCTGGCTTCGGGCGGCCGTGCTCGGCGCCAACGACGGCATCATCTCCACGGCGAGCCTGGTCGTGGGCGTCGCGGCGGCCCATGCCAGCCACGCCAACATCCTGACGACGGCCGTGGCGGGCCTCGTGGCCGGCGCCATGTCGATGGCCGCGGGCGAATTCGTCTCGGTGTATTCCCAGGCCGACACCGAAACCGCGGACCTGGAGCGCGAACGCCACGAACTCGCCTCGGAGCCCGAGGCCGAGCAGCGGGAACTGACCGCGATCTATGTGCGCCGCGGGCTCGACTACAAGCTCGCCAGCGAGGTCGCCACGCAGCTGATGGCGCACGACGCGCTGGGTGCGCATGCACGCGATGAACTGGGCGTCTCGGAAGCGCTGAGCGCGCGACCGCTGCAGGCGGCGCTGGCTTCCGCAGGCAGCTTCGCTGCGGGTGCGGCCATGCCGCTTGCCGTGGTGGTGCTGGCACCGCCGGCATCGTTGCTGGCGTGGACCATCGGAACCGCCATCGCCTTCCTGGCGCTGCTCGGTGCCATTGCCGCGAAGATCGGGGGCACACCCGTCGCGCGAAGCGTCTGGCGCGTGGCCTTCTGGGGCACGCTGGCCATGGGAATCACGGCGGGGGCAGGTGCCGTGTTCGGCGCGCCGGCCTGAACGTCACGGCGTCCTGGCCCGGGCGTCGCCGGGCAAGGCCTGGATCAGCTCGTATCCCATCATGCCCGCGAGCATCGCGGCGACGAAGACCAGCGCCTTCACCTCCCCCATGCCAGCGGCCACCAGCCCCGGGCCCGGACAGAAGCCCGCCACGCCCCAGCCGATGCCGAACAGCACGCTGCCCAGGACCAGGCGGCGATCGATCGCGCGCGCGGCCGGCAGCCGCATCGCCGCGCCGAGCAAGGAGCGTGTGCGGCGCCTCGCCACCGCGAACGCGACGGCGCCGACGGCGATCGCGCCGCCCATCACGAAGGCAAGCGACGGGTCCCAGCGCCCGCCAAGATCCAGGAAGCCGAGCACTTTGGCGGGGTTGGCCATGCCGGAGACGATCAGGCCCAGGCCGAACACCAGGCCGGCAAGAAACGAAGTGAAGAGGGTCACGATGGGTTCTCCTCAAAGATCCAGCAGATGGCGCATCAGGAACACGGTCAGGAAACCGGCACCCATGAAGACCGCAGTCGCCGCCAGCGAGCGCGGCGACAACCGCGAGAGGCCGCACACGCCGTGGCCGCTCGTGCAGCCGGATGCATAGCGCGTGCCCACGCCGACCAGCAGGCCGGCCGCGACGAGCGCAACGTAGCCGGCATCGATCTGCGGCCGGGGCCACGGCGCGACGACCGCATAGGCCATGGGCGCTGCGACCAGCCCGGCCACGAACGCCAGGCGCCAGGCCACGTCGCCGCGCACGGGGCGCAGCAGCCCGCCGACGATGCCGCTGATGCCGGCGATGCGGCCATTGAGCAGCACGAACATCGCGGCGGCCGCGCCAACGAGCACGCCGCCCGCCAGGGCGGTCCAAGGGGTGAATGCAGGCCAGTCGATCGTCATCGTCATTCTTCCTTCGGGCAGTAGATCCGGTAGAGCAGGGCAAGGATCTCGAGCAGCGCGGGGTCCGCCACGGCGTAGAAAACGTTCTTGCCCTGGCGGCGCGTGGTGACCACGCCCTCGTTGCGCAGCACGCCCAGCTGCTGGGACAGCGTCGGCTGGCGGATGTCGAGCTGCGCTTCGAGTTCGCTCACGCACATTTCGCCCTGGGACAGCTGGCACAGCAGCAGCATGCGGTCCTCGTTGGCCAGGACCTTCAGCATGCCGACTGCGCGCGCCGCGGCGCCGCGCAGGATCTCGGGATCGAAGACGGGGTGGTGGAGTGATTTCATGGTTGACGACATTATATAAACATATATATTATTAATCCATAGATCATTGGTCGACCCCGCGAGCTCTCCATGAACAACACCCCAGCTTCCATCCAGGCCTTCTTCGATCCCCGGACCGGCACCGTCTCCTACCTCGTGTGGGACCCGGCCAGCCTGCGCGCCGCCGTGATCGACCCGGTGCTCGACTACGACTTCAAGTCGGGCCACACCGGCACCGCGTCCGTGGACCGGGTGCTGGCCTGCGTGGCCGAGCACGGGCTGCAGGTCGACTGGATCCTGGAGACCCATGCCCATGCCGACCACCTTTCGGCAGCCAGCCATCTGCAGGAGCGGCTCGGCGGGTGCATTGCCATCGGCGAGCACATCCGCACGGTGCAGGCCACCTTCAAGAAGCTCTTCAACCTGGAGCGCGGCTTCCTGCCCGACGGCAGCCAGTTCGACCACCTGTTCAAGGACGGCGAGACCTTCCGCATCGGCGCCATCGAAGCCACGGCCCTGCTGGTGCCCGGCCACACGCCCGCCGACATGGCCTACCTGACCGGCGGCGCGGTGTTCGTCGGCGACACGCTCTTCATGCCGGACCTCGGCAGCGCGCGGGCCGACTTCCCCGGAGGCGATGCGCGCCAGCTGTACGCATCGATGCGCCGGCTGCTGGACCTGCCGCCCGAGACACCGGTGTATGTCTGCCACGACTACCCGCCGCCATCGCGGCCGGCGCAATGGCAGACCACCGTGGCCGAGCAGCGCGCCCGCAACATCCACGTGCGCGACGGCATCGGCGAGGACGAGTTCGTGGCCATGCGGCGCGCACGCGACGCCACGCTCGAAGTGCCGACGCTGATCCTGCCGTCGATCCAGGTCAACGTGCGAGCCGGCCGGCTGCCGCCGCCCGACGGCAACGGCGTGTCCTACCTGCGCATTCCGCTCAACGCGCTGCCGGTTCGCCGCACCGCCGCCGACTGAGCCCTGGAGACTGCGGGCTTGACGGGCATCAAGTCCCGGCTGTGCGGCGCATGCCAAGCTCCGTTCGGAAAAGGAGCGCCATGTCGTCACCCAACCGCCTGCTGGCCCGCCGCGCCGGCATCGACACGTACCAGCAGGCCGTGGTCTACATGCGCAGCGACTGCGCCGTGTGCCATGCCGAGGGCTTCCAGTCGCAGGCGCAGGTCGAGGTGATCGCCAAGGGGCGCCATCTGTTCGCGATCCTGCACCAGGTGAACAGCGACTGGCTGCGCGGCGACGAGATCGCGCTGTCGGAAGCGGCCTGGGCCCTGATGGGCGCCGCCGAGGGTGAAGAACTGGTGGTGCGTCACCCGCCGATCCTCGATTCGCTGGCGCACCTGCGCAGCAAGGTGCATGGCGGCAGGCTGGACTACGCCGCGGTGCGCGCGCTGATGGAGGACGTGAGCCGCGGACGCCTTCCCGACATCCACCTGGCGTCCTTCGTGACGATCTGCGCCGGCCGCGGCCTCGACCTGGACGAGACCGTGGCGCTGACCCGCGCCATGGTCGACGTCGGAGAGCGCATCGACTGGGGCACGTCGCCCGTGATGGACAAGCACTGCATCGGCGGCCTGCCGGGCAACCGGACCACGCTGCTGGTGGTGCCGATCATCGCGGCCTGCGGCCTGGTGATGCCCAAGACATCGTCGCGCGCCATCACCTCGGCAGCTGGCACGGCCGACGTGATGGAAACGCTCGCGCCGGTCGACCTGGACCTGCCGGCGATGCGCCGTGTGGTCGAGCGCGAAGGGGGATGCGTCGTCTGGGGCAGCGCCATGCGCGTGAGCCCCGCCGACGACGTGCTGATCCGCGTGGAGCGGCCGCTCGGCATCGACAGCGAAGGCCTCATGGTGGCCTCCATCCTGTCCAAGAAAGCCGCCATGGGTTCGCAGCGCGTGCTGATCGACATTCCAGTCGGCCCTCTGGCCAAGGTACGCAGCGATGTGGCCGCCGGCCAGCTCTCGCACAGCCTCGTATCGGTGGGCGCTGCGCTGGGCCTGCAGGTGCAGGCGGTGTTCACCGATGGCAGCCAGCCGGTCGGCCGCGGCGTCGGCCCTGCGCTAGAGGCGATGGACGTGATGGCGGTGCTCGAACGTGCCGCCGATGCGCCGGCGGACCTGCGCGAACGCGCGCTCCTGCTGGCTGGCCTGCTGCTCGAACTGGCGGGCAAGGCGGCGCCGGGCACCGGCAATGCGCTGGCGCGCGCGGTGCTGGACGACGGGCGCGCGCTGGCCCGCTTCATTGCCATCTGCGAAGCGCAGGGCGGGCTGCGCGTGCCGCCCAAGGCGGCCCACACGCACTGCGTGACCGCGCCTGCGGCCGGGGCGGTGGCGGGCATCGACACCCGCCTGGTGGCGCGCATGGCCAAGCTCGCCGGTGCGCCGCGCGATCCGGCGGCGGGCGCCTCGATGCACGTGCGCGTGCAGGACCGTGTCGCTCGCGGCCAGCCGCTCTTCACCTTGCATGCCGGGAGTCTCGGCGAGCTCCAGTACGCCTTGAGCTTCGTGCGCTCGCAGCTGCCCGTCGTGCGCATCGGGGCCGTTTCCTGAGGCGTGCCTGGGTGAAAGAGGGCGAGGGTGGCAGCGGCCCGGGCCGCGAACATTCGAGGAGCTTTCCAGGCCGCCCCGAGTGGCCCGCGGGCCGGCAAGGCCGGCTGGTCAGCGTGCAAGAACGTAGGTGCCCGGCGCGTCGCCGATCGGTGGGTAGCCGCGCCGCGGCGACCCCATGGCCGGCGGCCGGCGCCGGGGTCCCGAATGGTCGGCCAGCCACTGCTGGAAACAGGGCCACCAAGAACCCGTCGTTTCCTGTGAGCGCGCGAGGAACTCGTCCGGTGCGAGGTAGGGCGCGTTTTTCGTCCGCTTGAGCACCCGGTGGCTGCGATGCGGGTGGCCCGGTTCGCTCAGGATGCCGGCGTTGTGGCCGCCTTCGGTGAGCACGAAGCTGACTTCGGTGTCGCACAGCAGGTTGACCTTGTACACCGACCGCCAGGGCGCCACGTGGTCGGTGCGGGTGCCGAGCGCGAACACCGGCACGTCGATGTCGTTCAGCGAGACCGGCCGCCCGTCGACCAGGTAGTGCCCCTCGGCCAGCGCATTGTCCAGGAAGAGGCTGCGCAGGTAGTCGGAATGCATGCGGTAGGGCATGCGCGTGCCGTCCGCGTTCCACGCCATCAGGTCGTTCATCGGCACGCGTTCGCCCAGCAGGTAGTTGCGCACGAGGGGTGCCCAGAGCAGCTCGCCGGGGCGCAGCGCCTGGAAAGCCGCCGCCATCTGCCGCGCGTCCAGGTAGCCCTGGCGCGACATGATGTCTTCCAGGAACGCCAGCTGGCTTTCGTCGATGAACAGGCCCAGTTCTCCGGGTTCGGTGAAGTCGGTTTGCGCGGCCAAGAGGGTGAGCGTGGCCAGGCGGCCGTCCCGGTCCCGCGCCATGGCGGCCGCGGCGATGGCCATCAGGGTCCCGCCGAGGCAGTAGCCCACGGCATGGACGCGGCGTGCGGGCAACACGGCCTCGACCGCGTCGAGGCTCGCCATGATGCCCAGGCGCAGGTACTCGGCCATGCCGAGCCGCGCATCCGCCGCCCCGGGGTTCTTCCAGGAAATGGCGAAGACCGTATGCCCCTGGGCCACGAGATGGCGGATCAGCGAGTTGTGCGGCGAGAGGTCGAGCACGTAGTACTTCATGATCCAGGCGCTGACCACCAGGACCGGCTCGGCATGCACCGTCGGCGTGGCCGGGGCGTACTGGATGAGCTCGATCAGCTCGTTGCGCAGGATGACCTTTCCCGGCGTGAGCGCGACTTCGTGCCCGGGCCGGAACGATGCGGCCTCTGCGGGCGGCGGGCCCCATGCCGCGCGGCCCGCGTCCTCGAGCCAGTGCATGGCGCCATTCGCCAGGCTGGTGCCGCCGGTGGCCGCGGCCTTGCGCAGCACCTGCGGATTGGTGATCGCGCCATTGGCGGGCGAGAGCAGCTCCAGCCATTGCCTTGCCAGGAAGGCAACCAGCTGCTCGTGGTGGCGGTCCACGCCGGGCACGCCGTGAATGAAGGTGCGCAGGCGGTGGGCGGCAGCTTCGTGGGCCTGGCGGTAGAAGCTGAACGGCCAGGCGTCCCATTCGCCGCCCGACAGGCGCGGCTCGTGCGCCGGGTCGGGTGCCTGGACGACGGCCCCGTCGATACCGGCCCGCACTGCGCGCCCGGGCTGCGTCGCCAGGTGAATGGCCCAATCCGACCACGCCAGCATCTGTGCGGCGGGCGACAGGCCCCCGCCCAGGTGCCCCCAGAGCGCGTGCAAGGTTCTGTCCAGTTCGTCGGGCGCTTCGTTCATGGTGGTGTTCTTCGGGAAGGTTCGCGCGTCCGCGTGAAGGCCGGGACACCGCGTCGCCGGTGCGTCCGGCCTGGCCGAATGTAGGGACCGCATGCGGCGGTGGCCTTGCGCTGAATCAATCAAGACGCGCCGCGCCCGGAGCTCAGTGCGGCCGGCTCGCCCGCACCTCGGGCCAGGAAAGCTCCAGCCCCATCACTGCGCGTGCATACAGGTAGTTGTTGAGCATCCGCTCGCTGAGCGAGTCCATGTCGACATGGCCGATCGCGTCGCAGGGAAAGGCGAAGGCGCGCTGATTGGCGAACAGGGGTTGAAACCGCAGTTCGTAGCCGCAGGATGCATGAGGTGTGTCCATCTTGGTCTCCTTGAGCGCTTGCGTTGGCACCGGCCGTTGCAAGAGGAAGACGAACGGCGCCATCTCAATCTAGACCTCGTGCGTGGCGGCATCATCAATGCTGCGCATCAGACGGAAACAAGGTGTCAATCGTCGGTATCGGCGCGACCTGGCCTGTGCCGGAAACTGCTGAACCAGGCGGCCAGCTGCGCGAGATCCAGCGCCGCGCTGCCCGAGCGCGGGCGCCCCCGACACGGCGGCGGGAGCGGCGTGTCTTCCTCGACCACGTTCGTGCGCAGCGCTTCCCATCCGTGGGGTGTGATGTCGAGCACGGTGGCCGGGGCCTGCCGCAGACAGCGGTCGCAGCCGATGTGCGGCGATGGAATCAGCACCCTGATCAGACCGGCGGCGTCCAGCAGGCGCAACCTGTCGATCATCGCGGCATCGGCCCTGGCGCAGGGCAGCGGCGCATCGGACAGCTCCTTCAGGAGATTCATGCACATGGACGCGTTCCCGAGCGCTCAGTCGAGCGTGATCCAGAAGACGAACATGTTCAGCGCAAGCCAGGCTCCCGCTGCGAGCAGTACCGCAGCCAGCGCGACCGCGAGCCACTGGAGCGGGGGCATGGCCGGTCTCGCCACGCGTTCAGCGCCTGGCGCGAGCGCAGGTGCTGAAGCCGAAGAGCGAATAGAGCGGGCAGGTGCCGATCACCCCGGTCAGCAGCGGCACCACGCCGACGTAGCCCCACCGGCCTACGATTTCCGTGGCCGCCAGCACGATGAGCAGCGTACCGCCGCCCACGCGCGCCGTGCGCTCCAGGGGACCGATGTTTTTCGACAGGAAGGACATGCGTTTCTCCTTGTGGGCAGGAGAAGATCTTGTGCGGCGCAAGCCTGTCCGGTGTTGAGGCAGATCAAGGATTCGAGGTTCCGGACTGCATCGGACGCATCCGAGCCCTCAGGCGGGCAGCAGCGTGCGGACGCCCGCGGCAATGGCCGCGGCGAGCGGGATCCGGTTGGACGGGTGGCGGATGGTGTCGCAGCTGACGATCTCGCCCGCACCGGCCGCGCGCAGGTCCTCGAATGCGGTCTGCGCGAACACCGCATGCACCGCCACGCACACAGGGGCGGCGAGCCCCGCCTGGCGCAGATGGCCGACCGTCTCGATCATGGTGCGGGCGGTCGAGACGATGTCGTCCACCAGCACCGGCGTGCGCGAGCGCCAGCGCTCGACATCCGGCAGCGAGACCTCGACATCGCGGTCGCCTCGGCGCGTCTTGCGCAGCACGACGAAGGGGGCAAGGGCATGCTGCGCCACGGCGCCGACCCATTGGGCGCTTTCCTCGTCGGGACCGATCAGCAGGGGGTCGCGCACATGCTCTCGAATCCACTGCGCCATGCTCTGCGCGGCATGGACGGCGTGCGCCGGAACGCTGCAGACCTGGGACAGGTCGGTGATCCGGTGCAGGTGGGGATCGACGGTCACGAGCCAATCGACACTTCGCGAGATCCATGCGCCCACATGGTGGGCGCTGATCGTCTCGCCGGGCTGGAAGCGACGGTCCTGCCGCATGTAGGCCAGGTACGGCGCGACCAGGCCGACCGACCGCGCGCCGGCTTCCCGCAGCGCCGCCGCCAGCAGGAACAGCGGCACGAGCTTGTCGTCAGGCCGGTCGAGCGTGCAGACGATGAACGTCCCCCGGCCATCGACCGGCGACTCGATGCGCACGTAGGACTCGCCATCGGGAAAGCGCCGCACCGTGGCGACGCCGCGTTCCAGCCCGAGGCGGATCGCCAGCTCTTCGGCGAGCTGTTCGTTCCCGGGCATCGCGATCACGACGCCGGGCGCGGTCATTCGAAGGCCAGGGCTCCCGTCGGCAGATGCACGCGCAACGGCTTCTCCGCCTCGGGCTTCGATTGGGCTTCCGGCGCACGCACGAGCAGGACCGGCACGGGCGCGTAGCGCAGGATGTGTTCCGCACAGCTGCCCATGATCGCGCGCCCGACGCCTCGGCGGCCGTGCGTGCCGAGCACGATCAGGTCCGCAGGCCACGTGGCGGCTTCCTGGGCGACCAGTTCATGAACCGGTCCGGACCGCCTGTCGCACAGCACCGTCTCGACCCCGATGCCGGCCGTCTTTGCCGAGTCCCTGGCTTCCTCGAGGAGGCGATCGCCGTTCTCGCGCAGCACCTTCAGCAAATCCCCGGCGTAGCCATAGGCATCCACGGCAAGCGCGAACGAGAGGTCGTCGATCGCATGAAACACCCGTAGCCGTCCTTGCGTCAGCTTCGCGAGGCGGATGGCCTCGTCCAGCCCGCGCCGCGCCGTCGGGCTGCCGTCGATGGGAACAAGAATTCGCTGGTACATGGCGGACTCCTCGGATTGCGGGTTGAAAAGACCGTCAGTATCCGAAGGACGGCGCCCCGCGCCTTGAGGTGGCGCAAGACAGGTCGACAGCGCCGCGGCGAACATCAGGCCCTCCCGCATTTCGAACGGAAGGAGACGCCATGAAGATTCTGCTTGCAGTGGACGGCAGCGACTACACGCGGAGAATGCTCGGCTACCTGGCCACGCACCAGGAGACGCTGGGCTGCGGTCACGACTACACCGTGCTCCATGCGGTTCTCCCGCTGCCGCACCGGGGTTGAGGCGCCGCAGCCTGGGCGGCGAGCGCGATGGCACTCGTGACGGCCTTCTTCGAAAGCGCGGAACCGTCGGTGGCGACAAGGATGCGTTTGAACATGAGAGGTCTCCGAGCGTGTCTGCCGCGAGCTTAGGCAAGCCGCGGCCGCGGCTGCATCGCAGCGGGATGGATCAGGCCCGTGCCTTGCGGCGGGGCGGATGCCCGCGCGTCCTCGAAGGCGCGGCGGCCGCCAGCCGGGCGTAGAAGAATCGCTTGGCCATCTCCGCGAGCGCCAGGTACGCCACCAGCATGCCGGCCAGCCAGGCGAAGAAGATCGCGGGCGGCGGCTCGAAGTGGAAGAACCTGGCAAGCGGCGAAAAAGGCAGCAGCAGCGCGGCCCCCACGACGAAAAGCGATGCCAGCGAAAGCGCCGCGCCGGGCCGGCTGGCCCAGGGCTTGCCTCGCGTGCGGATCACGAAGATCACCAGCACCTGCGTGGCCAGCGACTCGACGAACCAGGCGGTACGGAACAGCGGCGCCTGTGCGTGCAGCACATGGATCAGCAGCCAGAAGGTCAGTGCATCGAAGGCCGAGCTGATCGCACCGAACAGCCACATGTAGCGCCGGATGAACTTCATGTCGAGGGTGCGGGGCCGGTGCAGGTCGGCGGCATCGACGCGGTCGAGCGGAATGGCCGCCTGCGACAGGTCGTAGAGCACGTTGTTGAGCAGGATCTGCGCCGGCAGCATCGGCAGGAAGGGCAGCAACAGCGAGGCGCCCGCCATGCTCAGCATGTTCCCGAAGTTGGAACTCGTGCCCATCATGATGTACTTCATGACATTGCCGAAGGTGCGCCGCCCTTCGAGCACGCCCTCGTGCAGCACCGCAAGGTCGGGGTCGAGCATGACGATGTCGGCCACCTCCCGCGCCACGTCGACCGCGCTGTCCACGGTCAGCCCCACGTCGGCCGAGCGCAGCGCGGGGGCGTCGTTGATGCCGTCGCCCAGGTAGCCGACCACATGGCCGCGCGCCCTGAGCGCCAGGATGATCCGGTTCTTCTGCGCGGGGTTGACGCGGCAGAACAGGGTGGTGCGGCCCACGCGGGCGCGCAGCGCGGTTTCGTCCATGGCCGAGATTTCCTGCCCGGTCAGCACGCCCGCCACGGGAATGCGCAGCAGGGTGCACAGGTGCTGGGTCACCAGCTCGCTGTCGCCGCTCACGATCTTCACGTGGACGCCGCTCCTGGCCAGCGCGGCCATGGCTTCGCCCGCGCCGGCCTTGGGCGGATCGATGAAGGCGGCGAAGCCGGCGAACACCAGCGCGCTCTCGTCGCGCACGTCGGCATGCGGATGGTCCGCGGGCACGTCGCGCCAGGCCACGCCCAGCACGCGCAGGCCCTGGCGTTCGAGCGCATGGCAGCGCTCGCGCAGCTGTACCAGGGCGGCCGCGTCCAGCGGCGCCAGCGACCGGCCTTCGTCGCGCTCGAAGCGGCTGCACAGGGCCAGCACGTCGTCTGGCGCGCCCTTCACCACCAGCCAGCGCGCATCGCCGCGGTCGAGCAGCACCGAGACGCGCCGGCGCTCGAAGTCGAAGGGCACCTCGTCGATCTTCTTCCAGGCCGCGGTGTCCATCGGGTGCGCCAGCACCGCCTCGTCGAGCGGGCTTTTCAGGCCGCTTTCGAAAGTGCTGTTGAGGTGGGCCAGCATCAGCACCCGTGCGCTGTCGCGGCCGTCCGCATCGGCGCATCGGGCGAGGCTGATGCGCGCTTCGGTCAGGGTGCCTGTCTTGTCGGTGCACAGCACATCCATCGCGCCGAGGTTCTGGATCGAGGCCAGGCGTTTGACGATGACGCGGCGCGCGGCAAGGCGCATGGCGCCGCGCGAGAGCGTGACCGACACCACCATCGGCAGCAGCTCGGGCGTGAGCCCGACGGCGAGCGCCACCGCGAACAGAAAGGCGTCGAGCAGCGGCCGATGCAGGATCACGTTGACCAGCAGCACGAACAGCACCAGCAGCAGGGTCAGCCGCATGATCATCATGCCGAAGCGGTGCATGCCGATCTCGAATGCGGTGGGCGGCGGTTCGGCCTGGAGGCTGCTCGCCACTTCGCCGAGCGCGGTGTGCGAGCCGGTGGCCATGACGCCGACGCGCGCGCTGCCGCTGATCACCGTGCTGCCCATGAACACCGCGTTGAGCGCGTCCTGCAGCTCGGCGGCGCGGCCCCCGGCTGCGCCCGGGTGCTTCTCCACGGGGTAGGACTCGCCGGTCAGCAGGCTCTGGTTGACGAAGAAGTCGCGCGCCTCCAGCACCAGGCCGTCCGCCGGCACCCGATCGCCCGCCGACAGCAGCATCAGGTCGCCCGGCATCACCTCGGTCACCGGAATCTCCCGCACGGCGCCGTCGCGCAGCACGCGCGCGCGCAGCGCCACCGAAGCGCGCAGCTTCTCGGCGGCGCTGCTGGCGCGGTGCTCCTGCACGAAGTCGAGCGTCACGCTCAGCAGCACCAGCAGCACGATGATCCCGGCGTTGGCGATGTCCCCGGTGGCCGCCGAGATCGTGCTGGCGGCCAGCAGCACGAGCACCAGCGGATTGCGCAGGCGCGCGAAGAATTGCAGCGCCAGCGAGCGCTTCGCCTGCGGCTCGAAGCTGTTCGGGCCCCAGCGCGCTCGCGCCTCGTCGGCCTGCAGCTGCGACAGGCCCCAGGTGGCGCCCGCGCTCGCGCCGCGCCACCATGGCTCGGGAACGGAGGCGTCGGGGCTGGCGTGCGAAGGGAGGGTCACTGCAACCGGATGTCGTCGCAACGCCGGGCTGGCGACGCGGAACATTCTTCCATCGAAGCTGGACAAGGCCCAAGACTAGGCATGCCTGCGCGCGCCGGCCTTGCGCCCGATCAAGCATCGGGCGCCGCGGTGCGCAAGCTCGCGGGCGGTTGATCCAGCGCAAGGCCGCGCGGGCGGGGCGGCCTAAGGTCGGCCCATCGCATTGCGCAAGCTCCAGGAGCCTTCATGCAGACCCCGAAATCCATCCTGCTTCACCTCGACAGCTCGGCGCGCACGGCGGAGCGCATCAAGGTGGCCGGCGAACTGGCCGAGGCCTTCGAGGCCGAAGTCACCGGCCAGCCGTGCACCCTGTCCGCGCTCGTTCGCTATCCGTTCGCCATCGAGGCCGCGGGGGAAGCCGTCGCGATCATGCAGGAGATCGACAAGGGGGCGCGCGACAGGATGTACGCCGCCTTCATGGCGAACAGCGCGGGCGCGCGGCGCCTGCGCTGGGCCGAGCCGCAGAGCGACGGCCCCCTGGGATTCGCCCGGCGCGCGCTCTATGCCGATCTGCTGATCCTGGGCCAGCGCGACAGGAACGGCCCGATGCAGGGCGAACTCCCCGGCGACTTCCTGCCCAGCCTGCTGGTGCAGAGCGGCCGGCCGGCGCTGGTGCTGCCGTATGCGGGGCCGATCCGCCCCATCGGGCGCACCGTGCTGGTGGCGTGGAAGGAAACGCGCGAGGCCGCGCGCGCGGTGAGCGCGGCGCTGCCGTGGCTGCGCACGGCGTCGCGCGTGCATGCCGTGGCCTACGGCGAGGACGCGCAGGCCTCCTTGCAGGACCTGCAGAACTATCTGCGGGTGCAGGGGGTCCGGAACCTCGAGCTGCACCCCGGCGGCGGCGATGACGAGAGTGCCGGCAGCAGGCTGCTTTCCTTCTCGGCCGACCTGAGCGCGGACCTGCTGGTCATGGGCTGCTACGGCCACGGCCGGGCGCGCGAATGGGTGCTCGGCGGCGCCACGAAGTCGATCCTGCAGTCGATGACGCTGCCCGTGCTGATGTCGCACTGAGCGGGACCCATCGCCATGAGCACCGAATTCACCTTTCCCTTGGCGCTTTGCAAGGCGCAGTGGAGCATCTGGCTGCACACGCTCGAAATGCTGGAGACGGCGGGGGCGCAGTGCCTGGCGCTCGGATCCCACGCGCTGCGCGACAGCGCGGCCGAAACCCGTGCCCAGACCGACGCGATCGCCCGGGCCGGGGGCTGGCAGGCCCTGGCCACGCTGCCGATGAATGCGTTGTGGTGCTCCGCGGCGCCACACGCCTCGGCGGCTTGTGCATTCGACCGGCCGGCGATCGGTCCGACGACGGCCGCGGCGCCGCACTTGGTTGCCGCGTCGGCGTCCCGGCGCGCCGTGGTGGCCGACGCACTGCGCACGCTGAACGCCGCGCTCGCGGCCACGCCCTCCCGAAAGAAGCCATGACGCTCTCGACCATCGCCGTGCACCTCGACCACACCGAGCGGTGCGAGGCCCGCACCTTGCTCGCGGTCCGGCTGGCAAGGCAGCACGGCAGCCATCTGCTCGGCCTCGTGCCCACGGGTGTGCCATCCGAGGCGGCGGCATTCGCACAAACGGGGGACGCCGTCTCCCTGGTGGCTGCGGCCGCGCTGTACCAGCGCCGGCGGGCCGAGGCCGTGGCGCACGTGTTTCGCTGCCGGCTGCGCGAGACGGGCCCGCTGCCCTGCGAAATCCGGCTGGCGGATGGCGACCCAGTGGAGGCCGTGCTGGCGCATGGCCACGCGAGCGACCTGGTCGTCGTCGGACAGGCAGACCGGCAGGCGGCGGTGGACGCCCGGGCCCGGCAGCTGCCCGAAGAGATCATGCTGCATGCGGGGCGGGCCGTTCTCATCGTGCCGCGTGCGGGGCGTTTCGAAGGTGCTTTGAGCCGGATCCTGGTGGCCTGGGATGGCGGCAGGGAGGCGGCGCTCTCGGTGTCGGGCGCGCTGCCGCTGCTGCGCGCGGCGAACACCGTCACCGTGGTGTCGATGCGGGAAGACGGCGGCGCCGACTCGGCCGGCACACCTTCTGCCGGCGAATTGGACGGCTGGCTCCTGCGGCACGGCATCCGGGCCGTTTTCGATTGCAGTGCGGTGGCCGGGAGAACCGGCGATGCCCTGCTGGCCCACGCTTCGGCGCGGAAGGCCGACCTGATCGTGATGGGGGGCTTTGGGCACGCCCGGTCGCGAGAGCGGCTCCTGGGCGGCGTCACGCACGACGTTCTTGCGCGCACTCCCATCCCCGTCCTCATGGCCCATTGAAGCGAAGCCGGCCCGCCAGATGCGGCCGAGCAGCGTGGCCTGCTTCCTGTGGGTGCCCGCGGCAAAGGCGATGCCGCCCAGCGCCATGGCGAGCGGGACCAGCAGGAAGCGAAGTCGTCCGGATGTCATGGTGTTCTCCTCGGTCGAAATGAAGCCATGGGAATTCGTTCATGCGCCACAGCGGCTGTCCGGCCGCGGCGGCGTTGCGGTGGCCGAAGTTCCGAGCCCCATCACCATCCGCCGCAGGCCGGAGCCCGGCGGCTCCGCCGGATCGGCCTTGAAGCCCATCGCGGTGGAAAGCTTCAGCATGCGGGTGTTCTCGCGCAGCACGAAGCCGACCAGGCGCTCGATGCCGCGGTGGCGCGCATGCTCGATCAGGCGCTCGAAGAGCAGCGTGCCCAGCCCTTGGCCCTTGAGCTCGGAGCGCACGATGATCGCGAATTCGGCTTCCACGCGGTCGGGGTCGCTCACCGTGCGCGCCACGCCCAGCGTCTCGGCGCAGCCCTGCGCATCGAGGCCCTCGGCGATGAAGGCCATCTCGCGGTCGTAGTCGATCTGCGTGAGGCGCGCGAGTTCGCTGCGCGGCAGTTCGCGGCGGGTCGAGAAGACGCGCATGCGCACGTCCTCCGGCTCCAGTGATTCGAGGAAGCGCCGGTGCTGCGCCTCGTCCTCGGGGCGGATCGGCCGCACCACGATCGGACGGCCGTTCCAGACCTGCGTACGCACCCACTGCGCCGGGTAGGGCAGGATGGCGAAGCGCTCGGCGCCCGCCACCGGCGTGCGCGAGAGCCGGACGCGCGCATCGAGCGCCAGCGCGCCGTTCTCGTCGACCCACAGCGGGTTGATATCGAGCTCGGCCAGCTGCGGCAGGTCGGCCAGCATCTGCGAGACCGCCACCAGCACGTCGTACAGCGCATCGAGCCGGGCGGGCGGGTGGTCGCGGAAGCCGGCCAGCAGGCGCGCGACGCGGGTGCGCGACACCAGCTCGTGCGCCAGCGCGCGGTTCAGCGGCGGCAGCGCGATGGCCGTGTCGCCGACCACCTCCACTGCGGTGCCGCCCTGTCCGCAGAGGATCACGGGACCGAACACGCTGTCGATGCTGGCGCCGACGATGAGCTCCTGTGCATGCGGGCGGTGCACCGCGGGCTGCACCGTGAAGCCGTCGATCCGCGCCAGCGGCCTGGCGCTGCGCACCGCATCGAGCATCTCGCGCGCGGCGGCGGCCAGCGCGGCGTCGCTGCCCAGTCCGAGCCGCACGCCGCCCACGTCCGACTTGTGGGTGATGTCGCGCGACAGGATCTTGAGCGCCACCGGATAACCCAGTCCGCGCGCCGCCTCGACGGCGGCCTCGGCCGTTGCCGCAACCGCCAGCGTGGGCACGACCTCGATCCCGTAGGCCTTCAGCAGGCCCTTGGCCTCCTGTTCGCCCAGCCACTCGCGGCCCTCGGCCAGGGCGGCGTCCAGCGGCGGGCGGACTGCGGCGCCGTCGGGCGCGGTGTGGGGGCTGGCGCCCGGCGCCTCCATCAGGACCTCCTGGTTGCGCCGATAGGTCTGCAGCATCGCGAAGGCGTGCACCGCCTCTTCCGGCGTGGCGTAGTCGGCGATGCCCGCGTCCTCGAAGAGCTTGCGCGCCTGCGCGACCGCGCTGTCGCCGAGCCAGGCGCTCATCACGCGCGAGGCATGGCTGCGCGCCAGCGGCAGGCAGGCGCGTGCGATGTCCTCGCTGCGCACGATGGCGGTCGGCGCATGCATGAAAAGCACGGCGCCCGCCGCATCGTCGGCCAGAAGGGCCGAGAGGGTTTGCGCATAGCGCTCGGCCGGCGCGTCGCCGATGATGTCCACGGGATTGGCGTGCGACCAGTGGACCGGCAGGACGGCATCGAGGCGGGCCAGAAGGGCGGCGTCGGGCTCCGCCAGCGCCACGCCTTCGTGCGCGGCCGCGTCGGCGGCCATGACGCCGGCGCCGCCGCCATTGGTCATGACCGTGAGCGTGGTGTGCCGGTGGCCGCGAAAGCGCGACAGCGTCTCGGCGGCAATGAACAGTTCCTGCAGGGTGTCGACGCGCAGCATGCCGGCGCGCCGAATGGCCGCGTCGTAGACCGTGTCGGAGCCGGCCAGCGCGCCGGTGTGCGAGGCGGCCGCCTTCACGCCGTTGCCGGCGCGCCCGGCCTTGACCACGATCACCGGCTTGTTGCGCGCGGCGGCCCGCGCGGCCGACATGAACTTGCGCGGCGATTCGATGGACTCCACATAGAGCAGGATCGAGCGCGTGCGCGCGTCGCTGGCCAGGTGGTCGAGAAGGTCGCCGAAGTCGACGTCGCAATGGTCGCCCAGCGAGATCAGGTGCGACAGGCCGATGCCGCGGCTGCGCGTCCAGTCGAGCACGGCCGTGACCAGCGCGCCCGATTGCGAGACGAAGGCCACGTCGCCCGCCAGCGCATCGCAGTGCGCGAAGCTGGCGTTCAGGCCGATGTGCGGGCTCAGCAGCCCCAGGCAGTTGGGGCCGAGCAGCCGCAGCGTGAACGGGCGCGCCGCGTCCAGCGCGGCCTTCTTCTGTTCTGCGCTCAGCCCTGCCGTGACGATCACCACCGCGCGGGTGCCGAGCGCGCCGAGTTCGGCGACCAGCGGCGCCACGGTGGCCGCGGGCGTGCAGATCAGCGCCAGGTCGGGCGCTGCGGGCAGATGGGCCGCCGCGGCGAAGATGGGCACGCCGTCCAGCGAGGAGTGCTTCGGGTTCACGCCGTGGACCGGCCCCGCGAAGCGGCCGGCGCGCAGGTTGCGCCAGACCGTCGCACCCACGCTGCCGGCTCGGTTGGAAGCGCCGAACACGGCGACGGAAGCCGGCGACAGCAGGCGGTCGAGATGGCGAATGCTCAAGGAAGGCTCCGAAGTGGGCGCCCATGGTGCCGCTCGGCACCGGCTGCCGGCTTGACGCATGTCAAGCTGCGGCGAGAGCGCAGGGCCAAGCCCGGGCACCCGGCTGCGAGCGGCGCCTCGACCTTGCGTTGGATCAATGCATGCCTCGCCCCTGTCCGCGACCATCGCCGCATGGCAAGCAAATGGCGAGGACGACACGGATCGGGAGGTGGCCACGCGGCCCGGTGGATCGCCGCCGTGGCGGCGGTGTGTGCACTGGCGGGCTGCGCGTCGCCGGCGCGGGATGATCCCGCGCCGCCCGCTGTGGTCCCGCTGTTCCCCGGCCAGGCGTGGCCGTCGGGCGCGGATGCGCTGCAGCTGAAATGGCAGGATTACTTCGTCGATGCAAGGCTGCGCGAACTGATTGCGCTGGCGCTCGAGAACAACAGGGACCTGCGCATGGCGCTGCATCGCTCGGCCCAGGCCCGCGCGGTGTTCGAGGCACAGCGCGCCGAACGCTTTCCGGTCATCGGCCTGTCGGCAGGGGTGGACCGCTCGCGCGTTCCGGGCGACCTGAACCTGACCGGAGCGCCTGTGATCGGCAGCAGGCATGAAGCGGGCCTGGGCGTCGCCAGCTGGGAGATCGACCTGTGGGGGCGCCTGCAGAACCTGCAGGGCGCGGCGCTGGAGAACTTCCTCGCCACGCAGGCCGGCCGGCGCGCGGCCGCGGCCAGCCTGGTGACGCAGGTCGCGGGCGGCTATCTTGCGCTGCGCGAGACCGACGAGCGCCTTGCGCTGGCGCGCCGGTTCACGGCCAGCCGCGCGGAGAGCCTGCGCATCTTCACCCGCAGGATGGAGGAGGGTGCCACCTCGCGCCTGAACGTCACGCAGGTCGAAACGCTCTGGATGCAGGCGCGCGCCCTCGGCGCGCAGCTGGAGCAGTCCCGCGCAGCCCAGGCCCATGCACTCGCGCTGCTGGTCGGCGCGCCGGCCGACCTGGCGCCAGCCGCCGACCTGCTCACAGAGCGCGACCCGGTGGGCGACGCGGACCCGGGCCTGACTTCGGACATGCTGCTGCACCGGCCCGACATCGCCGCCGCGGAACACCAGTTGCAGGCCGAGGACGCCAACGTAGGTGCCGCGCGTGCTGCATTCTTTCCGCGCGTTGTCCTCACCGCATCGGCAGGCACCGCCAGTGCCGAGCTCGAAGGGCTCTTCGCCTCGGGCAGCCGCGCGTGGGTCTTCTCGCCGCATGTGTCGCTGCCGCTCTTCGACGGGGGCCGCAGGCGTGCCAACCTCGGCATGGCCGAGGCGCGACGCCAGCAGGCGGTGGCCAACTACGAGAAGACCGTGCAGGAGGCCTTCCGCGACGTTGCCGATGCGCTCTCCGCGCGCCGCTGGACCGCCGAGCAGGCGGCCATCGCGCAGGGCGCGCTCGCCGTGCAGGCCGAGCGCGCCCGCTTGGCGCAGCTGCGCTACGACCACGGCGCCGCCGCCTACCTCGAAGTGCTGGATGCACAGCGCGACCTGCTGGCCGCCGAGCAGCAGCGGGTGCAGGCGCGCAGGCTCGCATTGGCCGGCCGGGTCGGCGTCTATGCGGCGCTCGGCGGCGGCTCGCTTTCCATGACCCTGGCATCGGAGGCCCCATGAAGATCGAACCGCGCAAGCTGCTGCTGATCGCGGTCGCAGCCGTCGTTGCGGCGGGCGCGGGCGGGTACCTCTGGACGCACCTGCACCGCAGCGGTCCGGGCAGTGGCTTTGCGAGTGGAAACGGCCGGATCGAGGCCACCGAGTTCGACATCGCGAGCAAGCTGGGAGGGCGGGTGCGCGACATCCAGGTCGAGGAGGGCGACGTCGTCGCGGCCGGCCAGGTGCTCGCCCACATGCAGGTGCAGACGCTCGAGGCGCAGCGCGACGAGGCCTGCGCTCGGCAGGCCCAGGCGATCGTCGGCATCGGCAGCGCCGAGGCGCAGGTCAACGTGCGCGAGAACGAGCGCGACGCGGCCATCGCGCTGGTGGTGCAGCGCGAAAGCGAGGTCGACGCCGCGCGGCGCCGGCTGAAACGTTCCGAAACCCTGGTGCAGGAGGGCGCCGCTTCGGCACAGGAGGTGGACGACGACCGCGCCCGCGTGCTGGGCGCGCAGGCTGCATTGGCCGCGACGCGCGCCCAGGTGCAGGCGTCGAAGGCGGGCCTGCTGGCCGCCCGCGCGCAGGTCAGCGCCGCACGCTCGATGGTCACGGCCGCCGAAGCGACCGTCGCCCGCATCGACGCGGACATCGACGACAGCGCCCTTGTCGCGCCGCGCGGCGGCCGGATCCAGTACCGGATCGCCGAGACGGGCGAGGTGGTCGGCCCGGGCGGCAAGGTGCTCAGCCTGGTGGACCTGTCGGATGTGTACATGACCTTCTTCCTGCCCGAGGCCATGGCCGGCCGGCTCGCCCCGGGTGCCGAGGTTCACGTCGTGCTCGACGCCGTGCCCGAGTACGTGCTGCCCGCGCGGGTCTCGTTCGTGGCCAGCGCGGCGCAGTTCACGCCCAAGACCGTCGAGACCGCGAGCGAGCGGCAGAAGCTCATGTTCCGGGTCAAGGCGCGGATCGACCGCGACCTGCTGCGCAAGCACCTCGCGCACGTGAAGACCGGCCTGCCGGGTGTCGCCTGGGTGAAGCTGGACCCGGCGGCCGAATGGCCGGACGGGCTGGCATTGAAGGTTCCGTGAGCCAGGCCGCCGCCGAGCATGCAGCGTCGGCGCCGTCCGACGTGGCGCGCCTGGAGCAGGTCGTGCTTCGGCATGGCCGCACGATGGCGCTGGGCGGCATCAGCCTTGCGATTCCGGCGAACCGGATGGTCGGGCTGATCGGGCCGGACGGCGTCGGCAAGTCGAGCCTGCTCTCGCTGCTGGCCGGCGCGCAGGCGGTGCAGCAGGGCCGCGTGCAGGTGCTCGGCGGCGACATGGCGGTGGCGAGCCATCGGCGCGGCGTCTGTCCGCGCATCGCCTACATGCCGCAGGGCCTGGGCAAGAACCTCTATTCCACGCTTTCCGTCGAAGACAACCTGCAGTTCTTCGGCCGCCTGTTCGGCCACGGCGCGGCCGAGCGCCGGCGCCGCATCGATGCGCTGGCCCGGACCATGGGCCTGGTCCCGTTCCTGGCCCGCCCGGTGGGCCAGCTGTCGGGTGGCATGAAGCAGAAGCTCGGCCTGTGCTGCGCGCTGATCCACGATCCCGAGCTGCTGATCCTGGACGAGCCGACGACGGGCGTCGATCCGCTGTCGCGCAGCCAGTTCTGGGCGCTCATCGCCGGCATCCGGCAGGAGCGCAGCGCCGCGGGCCGGCCATTGAGCGTGATCGTCGCGACCGCCTACATGGAAGAGGCCGATGCCTTTGACTGGCTCGTGGCCATGGATGCCGGGGCAGTGCTGGCCACCGGAAGCTCCGCCGAACTGCGCGCACGCACGGGCACGGCGTCGCTCGAGCAGGCCTTCATCGGGCTGCTGCCGGAAGGCAGGCGCGGCGAGCCTGGCGAACTGGTGGTGCCGGCGCTGCCTGCCTCGGGCGGCGAGGACATCGCGATCGAGGCCCAGGGCCTGACCATGCGCTTCGGCGACTTCGTGGCGGTGGATCGCGTGGAGTTCCGGATCCGCCGCGGCGAGATCTTCGGGTTTCTCGGCTCGAACGGCTGCGGCAAGACGACCACGATGAAGATGCTGACGGGCCTGCTGCCCGCCAGCGAAGGCGAGGCGCGACTGTTCGGGCGGCCGGTATCCTCCGGCGACCTCGATGCGCGGCGGCGCGTGGGCTACATGTCGCAGTCGTTCTCGCTCTACGGCGAGCTCACGGTGCAGCAGAACATCGTGCTGCATGCGCGCCTGTTCCGGGTACCGGAGGCGAAGGTGCTCCCGCGCGTGGCCGAACTGGCCGCGCGGTTCGGGCTGGAGGGCGTGCTCGACCGCCTGCCGGACAGCCTGCCGCTGGGCATGCGCCAGCGGCTGTCGCTGGCCGTGGCGATGGTGCACCGCCCGGAAATACTGATCCTGGACGAGCCGACCTCCGGCGTCGATCCGGTGGCGCGCGACATGTTCTGGCGTCTCATGATCGACCTGGCGCGCAAGGACGGCGTCACCATCTTCATCTCGACCCATTTCATGAACGAGGCGGCGCGCTGCGACCGCATCTCGCTGATGCATGCCGGCCGGGTGCTGGTGACGGACGCCCCCGCGGCCATCGTCGAGCGCAGCGGCATGGCGACGCTGGAGCAGGCGTTCATCGCGCGGCTGCAGCAGGCCGCGGGCATCGGCACCGAGCCGGCGGCCATGGAGCCAGCCCCGCCTTCCAAGGACCCGGGCGGCGAGCGCCCCGCGGCCCGCGCGCATGGCCCGCTTGGGTTCAGCGCCGCCCGGGCCTGGAGCTTCTCGCGCCGAGAGGCGCTCGAGCTGCGGCGCGATCCGGTGCGCGCCACGCTCGCGCTGCTGGGCACCGTGATCCTGATGTTCATCATCGGCTACGGCATCAGCCTGGACGTCGAGAACCTCAGCTACGCGGTGCTGGACCGCGACCAGACCGAGCTGAGCCGCAACTACGCGCTCGATCTGTCCGGTTCGCGCTATTTCCTGGAGAAGCCGCCGATTGCCGACTACGCCCAGCTGGACCGGCGCATGCGCAGCGGGGAGCTGGCGCTGGCCATCGAGATTCCTGCGGGCTTCGCGCGCGACCTGCAGCGCGGCCGCCCGGCGCAGATCGGCGCCTGGGTGGACGGGGCCATGCCCGCGCGTGCCGAAACCGTGCGCGGCTACGTCCAGGCCATGCACCAGGCGTGGCTGCTCGGT
This sequence comes from Variovorax paradoxus NBRC 15149, assembly GCF_001591365.1. Lineage (GTDB taxonomy): Bacteria > Pseudomonadota > Gammaproteobacteria > Burkholderiales > Burkholderiaceae_C > Variovorax > Variovorax paradoxus. The sequence goes on along the minus strand of NZ_BCUT01000002.1, from coordinate 466,910 downwards.
GTCGCCGAGCGCCGCCTCGGCCTGCATCCGGCGGCGTCCAGCACGATCGAGGTGCGCTTTCGCTACAACCCCGACGTGCGCAGCCTGCCGGCCATGGTGCCGGCCGTGATTGCGCTGCTGCTGATGATGATTCCCGCGATGCTCGCGGCGCTTTCCGTGGTGCGCGAGAAGGAGCTGGGCTCGATCGTCAACCTCTACGTCACGCCGGTCACGCGCGCCGAGTTCCTGCTGGGCAAGCAGCTGCCCTACATCGGACTGGCCATGTTCAACTTCCTGACGATGTCCGCGCTTGCGGTGACGCTGTTCGGGGTGCCGATCAAGGGCAGCTTCGCCACGCTGGCGCTCGGCGCGCTCCTGTTCACCACGTTCTCGACCGGCTTCGGCCTGCTGTGCTCGACCTTCACGCGGACCCAGATCGCGGCGATCTTCGTGACCATGATCGGGTCCATCGTGCCGTGCATCAAGTTCGCCGGCCTGGTCGACCCGGTGTCGTCGCTCGAAGGTGCCGGTGCGTTCATCGGCCGCATCTACCCCGCCGCGCACTTCCTGACCGTGAGCCGCGGCGTCTTCGGCAAGATGCTCGGCCTGTCTGATCTCGTTCCGCAGTTTCTCTGGATGCTTGCGGCCGTGCCGGTGGTCCTCGGGCTGTCGATCATGCTGTTGAAGAAGCAGCAGGGCTAGCCCCATGAGACTGCCATCGCTTTCGCATGTGCTGCGGCTCGGGGTGAAGGAGCTGTGGAGCCTGCTGCGCGACCCTGCGATGCTCGTGCTGATCGCCTATTCGTTCACCGCGGCCATCTACATCGCCGCCACGGCCATGCCCGAGAGCCTTCACCACGCGGCCATGGCCATCGTCGACGAGGACGGCTCGGTGCTTTCGGCGCGCATCGCCTCGGCCTTCTACCCGCCGCATTTCAAGACGCCGACGCTGATCTCGCTGGACGAGGTGGACGCGGCGATGGACAGCGGCCGGCAGACCTTCGTGCTCGACATACCGCCAGGGTTCCAGGCCGACGTGCTGGCCGGCCGCGCGCCGGCGGCGCAGCTGAATGTGGACGCCACGCGCATGAGCCAGGCCTTCACCGGCAGCGCCTACATCCAGCAGATGGTGGCGGCAGAAGTCGCCGAGTTCGTGCAGCGCTTTCGCGGCGATCCCGTGCTGCCGGCGGAGCTTGCGATGCGCATGCGCTTCAATCCGAACCTCGAGGCGGCGTGGTTCGGCTCGCTTTCCGAGCTCATCAACAACGTGACCATGCTCTCGATCATCCTGACCGGCGCCGCCCTGATCCGGGAGCGCGAGCACGGGACCATCGAGCACCTGCTGGTCATGCCCGTCACACCGGCCGAGATCGTGCTGGCGAAGATCTGGTCGATGGGGCTGGTCGTGATGGTGGCGGTTGGCGTCGCGCTGGCGGTGGTGGTGCGCGGCGCGCTGCGGGTGCCCGTGGAGGGCTCGATCGCGCTGTTCATGGCGGCCACCGCCTTGCATCTGTTCGCGACGACTTCGATGGGCATCTTCATGGCCACCGTGGCCAGGTCGATGCCGCAGTTCGGAATGCTGCTGGTGCTCGTGCTGGTGCCGCTGCAGATGCTCTCCGGAGGCAGCACGCCGCGCGAGAGCATGCCCTCGTTTGTCCAGGAGGTGATGCTCGCGGCGCCGACGACGCACTTCGTGTCGGCCGGCCAGGCCATACTTTTCCGCGGTGCGGGCATCGGTGTCGTGTGGCCGCAGTTCGCCATGCTCGCGGCCTTCGGCTGCGTGATGTTCGCAGCCGCATTGGCGCGATTTCGCAAGACCATCAGCCTGATGGCCTGAAGAATCCCCGCCGCGCTGGCTTGATCGGCATCAAGCCGCCCGAGCGGTGCGCGCCCGAAGATTCGTGCACCGCCCACATCCCGCGCCGGGGCGCGCGCATCACCGAGCAGGCTGCCTCATGAACTTCAGAACCATCCTCGTTCACCTGGACCGCTCCGGCCGCAGCGCGGCGCGTGCCGCACTGGCGGCCCAGTGGGCCAAGGCCCATGAAAGCCACCTGGTCGGACTGGTTCCCACGGGCTTGCATGGCGGCGTGGTCCCGGCCGGGACCGTCGCCGTGGGCATGACCGACTACATCGCCGATGCGGCCAGCCGCCTGCGGCTGCGGGCCGAGGCCGTCGCCCGGGAATTCAGGGAGGGCATCCAGGAGTCGGGCCCGCTGTCGTACGAGGTTTGCCTGGCTGACGGAGGGGCGGTCGATGCCCTGGTCCGGCACGGCCGCGCGAGCGATCTCCTGGTGCTCGGACAGGACGGCGACGGCTCGGATGCGGCGGACGCCACGGCACGCGGCCTGGTGCCGCAGGTGCTGGTGGAAGCCGGGCGCCCGCTGCTGATCGTGCCGTGCGTCGGGAACTTCAACGCACCCGCGAAGAATGTCGCGGTCGCCTGGGACGGTTCGCGGGAATCCGCGATCGCCATCCATGCGGGCCTGCCGGCGCTGCGGCGCGCAGCGCGCGTGACGCTGATCTCCTGCAGCCATCCGGGCGGTGCGGACGACGAGCGGCGGCTCCTCGTTCCAGAAATGCTCCAGTTCCTTCTCAGGCATGGCGTGCGCGCGAGTGCGCAGCGCGAGGTAACCGAGATCGACATTGCCGATGCGTTGCTGTCGCGCACCGCGGAGCTGGGCGCCGACCTGCTCGTGATGGGGGGATATGGCCATTCGCGCTTGCGCGAGCGGGTGCTGGGCGGCGTCACGCGGCGGATCCTCGCGCAGATGGCCGTGCCGGTCCTGATGGTGCACTGAGCCGGCCGCGGGCGCGCGCCGGCACGGCAGGCCCGCTCCCACGCAACCCAAGAAAGATCTCCGTGCGCGACAACCCGCCCCCGGGCCTGGCCGACGCCGAGGCCGCACGGCGCTTGCGCCGCGACGGCCCGAATGTCCTGCCCTCCGTTTCCCGCAAGGGCCTGGCCCGCATCGCCTGGGGCGCGCTGACGCAGCCGATGTTCATGCTGCTGCTGGCCGCCGCAGCGCTCTATGCCCTGCTCGGCGACCTGAGCGAGGCCGGCATGCTCGCGGTGTCCGTGCTGCTGGTGGGCGGACTGTCGATCTACCAGGAGCAGCGTACCGAGCGGGTCCTGGAAGCGCTCAAGGACCTGTCCAGTCCGCGCTGCACCGTCGTGCGGCAGGGGCGTCCCGTACGGATCGCGAGCCGCGAACTGGTGCGCGGCGACTGCCTGCTGGTGAACGAAGGCGACCGCCTGTCCGCCGACGCGCGGCTGGTCGAGGCCGTCGGGCTGCAGGTCGACGAATCCTTGCTCACTGGCGAGTCGATGCCGCTGGCCAAGCGTGCCGGTGGCCCGGGCGGCAGCGAGGGCCGGGCGGACGTGCTCCTCGCGGGCAGCCTGGTGGTGCGCGGCGACGGCGTGGCCGAGGTGACGGGCACGGGCGCCCACACCGCGCTGGGCGCCATCCACCGGTCCATCGCGCAGCTCGCGCCGCGCGCCAGCCGGCTGCAGGACGAACTGCAGCAACTGGTGCGGCGGGTGGCCTGGCTCGCGGCCTTCACCTGCCTGGCCGCGGCCACCGTGTTCGCGCTGCGGGAGGGCTCGTGGACCCAGGGCCTGCTGGTCGGGCTGACGCTGGCGATGTCGCTGATCCCCGAGGAGTTCGCGGTCGTCTGGAGCGTGATGCTGGCGCTCGGCGGCTGGCGTCTTGCGAAGTCGAACGTGCTTACCCGCCAGCCCCAGGCCATCGAGGCGCTCGGCACCATCACCGTGCTGTGCGTGGACAAGACCGGCACGCTGACGCGAAACCGCATGGCGCTGGCGGCCCTGCACGACGGTGCCGGCGAATGCGAGTTGCACGAAGCGGGCGAGGCGGCGGCGCAGCGCTTCCATCGCCTGCTGCAGGCCGCGGTCCGCGCCAGCAACGCGGAGGGCGTCGAACCGATGGACCGGGCGGTGCGCGCGGCCGCCGAGGCTGCGGGCCTGCGCTCCGATCCGGCCTGGGCGCCCGGCGTGCGCCGGGGGATCCGCGAGGGCTCGCCCTACGTGGTGCATTGGTGGCACGCGCCCGGCGTGCCCGGCGAGGCCGTGGCGGTCAAGGGCGCGGCGGAGGCCGTGCTCGGTCTTTGCGGCGCCGATCCGGCGCTGGCGCAACGGTTGCGCGAGGCGGCCGACCGCTGGAGCGCCGCCGGCCTGCGTGTGCTCGCGGTGGCCGAGGGCCGCGCTGCCGCGCCCGGCGACGACGCCGCGCTGCCCGAGGGCCTTCGGCTCACGCCGCTGGGCCTGCTCGGCTTCATGGATCCCTTGCGCGACGAAGTGCCCGCTGCCGTGCAGGCGTGCCGGCGCGCGGGCGTGCGCGTGGTGATGATCACCGGCGATGCCGCCCTCACGGCGCGGTCGATCGCGCGGCAGGCCGGGCTCGTCGATGGCGCCGCGGCGCATGTGATGACCGGCGCAGCGCTCGCCGCCATGGACGACGACGCGCTGCGGGATTGCGTGCGCGAGGTGCAGGTGTTCGCGCGGGTCGATCCGGCGCAGAAGCTGCGCATCGTGCAGGCCCTGCAGCAGCGCGGCGAGGTCGTCGCGATGACGGGCGACGGCGTCAACGACGCGCCGGCGCTCAAGGCGGCCGACATCGGCGTCACGATGGGCCAGCGCGGCACGGATGTCGCGCGCGAGGCCGCCTCGCTGGTGCTGACGGACGACAACTTCACCTCGCTGGTCGACGCCGTGCGCGCCGGCCGGCGCATCTTCACCAACCTGCGCAAGGCCCTGGGCTATCTCTTCGCGGTGCACGTGCCCATCGTCGGCGTGGCGCTGATCCCAGTCGTGCTGGGCGGGCCGGTGCTGCTGCTGCCGCTGCACGTGGTGCTGCTGGAGCTGCTGATCGACCCGGCCTGTTCGCTGGTCTTCGAGGCCGAGCCCGCGCCGGACGACAGCATGGACGTGCCGCCGCGCCGCAAGGAGGACACGCTGTTCTCGCTGGGCTCGGCCGGCCGCGCGCTGGCGCTCGGCGGGCTTGCGTTTGCCGGCGTGGCGCTGGTGCAATGGGTGTGCCGCGAGCGCGGCGCTTCGCCGGAGGTGCTGCGCCTGGCGAGCCTGGGCTCGATCGTGCTCGGCAACCTGTTGCTGCTGGTGTGGTTCCGGGGGGCCGGCTTCGGGCGCACGCACGCCAACGCGGTGTTCCATGCGCTGCTGGTGGGCGTCTGCGTGGTCTGGGTCCTGCTGACCGGTGTGCCGGGCGTCGGCGCACGGTTCGGCCTGGCGACCCTGCCGCCGCACTGGGCCCTGTGGGCCGCGCTGCCGGCCAGTTGGGCGGCGTGGCGCCTTTTCGTTGATTCTCATCGCCATTGAATCGGAAACAGGACAGATGGACACGACACTGGTGCAGGCGCTGCGCGAATCACTGCAGCGGGAAACCGGCGCGCGCGTCGAGCTGGTCGAGACGCACATCTCGTGGGTGCTGCTGACGGCAACGCACGCCTACAAGCTCAAGAAGCCCGTGCGCTTTCCCTTCGTCGACTTCGCAAGCATCGCGGCGCGCAAGCATTTCTGCGAGGAAGAACTGCGCCTCAACCGGCGTTTCGCACCGTCGCTGTACCTGGACGTGGTGCCGGTGTGCGGCGCGCGCGAGGCGCCGCGGCTCGGCGGCGACGGCGTGTCGATCGACCACGTGGTCCGCATGCGGCGCTTTCCGGAGTCGTCGCTGCTGCGCAACCTGCTCGCGGCCGGGCGGCTGGAGCCGGCCTGGCTCGACGGCTTCGCGCGGCGGCTGGCGGCGCTACAGGGTGCGGCCGAGCGCGTGGTGCCACCGTCCGCATTCGGCGCGCCGGACGCCATCGTTCGTGCGGCCGTCGATGTCGTGAGCCAGCTGCTCGTGCAACGCAGCGACAGCCGTCTCGCGACCCTGTCCGCATGGATCCGCGAACGCGCGCAGGCACTGCACATGGCCTGGATCGCGCGCCAGCAGAGTGGCGCGGTGCGCGAATGCCACGGCGACCTGCACATGGCCAATGTCGTCCTGGTGGACGGCGAACTCACCGCCTTCGACTGCATCGAGTTCGATCCCATGATGCGCCGGATCGACGTGATGAGCGACATCGCATTCCTCAGCATGGACCTGAAGGCCCATGGCCGCCCCGACCTGGCGTTCCGCTTCCTGGATGCGTGGCTGCAGCACAGCGGCGACCATGCGGGCCTGCAGGTGCTCGGCTTCTACGAGGTGTACCGGGCGCTGGTGCGGGCCATGGCCGCGGGCCTGGGGCCGCAGGCCGCATCGAAGCCCGACTACCTGGCCTGCGCCGCACAGTTGGCGCACAGCCCGCGGGGGCGGACGCGCCTGTTGATCACGCACGGGTTCTCGGGTTCCGGCAAATCGACCATCGCCTCGCAGCTGCTGTGCGCTGCGGGCGCGGTGCGCATCCGTTCCGACGTGGAGCGCAAGCGCCTGTTCGGCCTCGATCCGCTCGCCCGCTCCGCCGAGCGGGGCCTGGCCATCTACGGCGCGGAGGCCACGCGGCGGACCTTCGAGCGCTTGCGGGCCTGCGCGCGCGACGCGTTGCTGGCAGGGTATCCGGTGATCGTGGATGCGGCCTTCCTGCGCAGCGCCGAGCGGCGCAGCTTCCAGGTGCTGGCGGCCGAGCTCGGCCTGCCTTTCGCGATCCTGGACTGCCGTGCCGCCGAAGCGGTGCTGCGCCGCCGCGTGGCCGAACGCGGAGCCGAGGGCACGGACGCGTCGGAGGCCAGCCTGGAGGTGCTGGCGCGCCAGCTCGCAGTGCACGAGCCCCTGGAAGCCGACGAGCGCACGCTGGCCATCGAGGTCTTCACCGAGGACGCAGTGGACATCGCGGCGCTCGAGGCGCGCTGGCGCGCGAAGACTTGATCTCCGCTGGCCGAAGCGCAAGGCTCCTGCGTGCAGGGGGCGCTCAGCCGGGCTTGCCGTCCGCCCGGGCCCGGGTCAGCACCGGCCAGTAGCGCACCGCATAGAGGCCGAAGCCCAGGCTCCAGAATGCGGCGGAACAAAGCACCGCGGCGACCGTGTGCGCCGGCGCGGCCAGCGGCACGAGAATCCGCACCAGCGCGGCGAGCAGAACCAGCACGAAGCAGGCCGTGTCGACCTGGTCGGCGCGCAGCACCCGGCCGGTGTGGCCGCGCGACGTGCGCACCATCATGCCGATGATGAGTCCGCCCGCGGCGCCCACGGTCAGCGCATGGGTGGCGAGCGATGCCGGCACCGCGCCGTGCAGCGCGAGCGCCCGCAGTGCGAGGTGCACCGGAATCCATGCGTAGGCCACGTGCAGCACCAGCACCAGCGTATTGGCGGGCGCCTTCCAGGGCCGCCAGAGCAGCCAGCGCACCAGATGCGCGAGCGCCGCTGCCAAGGCGAGCGCCGCTCCGGCGACCGGTGGCAGGCCCGTGGCATCAGCCAGCAGCAGCGCAAGCACCAGCCCCAGCGCGGCCTTCTCGACCAGGGCGTGCCGCGTGGCGCCGGCGCCCGAGATGCCGTTGTTGGTGAACATCGGCACCACCCGGCCCGCCATCACGGCCATGATGAACAGCAGCACGTCCAGCGCCACCTGGATGCCCAGCCACGCCGGCACCTCGATCACGCCGAGCGCCGACAGGTGAAAGGCGAATGCGGCGCCCGAGAGCAGCAGCAGCAAGCCGACGAAGAAGTAGTTGCGCCGGTTGCGCGCGGCCACCAGCGGGCGCGCCAGCGCCAGCGCGCAGGCGAGCGGAAACGCCGCGTTGGCCACGGCGGCTGTCCACGCAAAAGGCGTGAGCACGAGCACGCGGCCCGCCACCCAGACCAGTGCCAGCGCCGCCAGCAGCAGCCCCGTGGGCGTGGGCTGCCCCGACCAGTTGCGCCCCGCGGTGAAAAGGAATCCGACGATCACCGCGAGCGCGAAGCCGAACAGCATCTCGTGCGCATGCCACATCGGCCCCTGCAGGTAGGCGCCGGGCAGCCAGCCCGCGAACTGCATCGCCCACAGCGCGATGGACAGCGCCGCGAAGCCGCTGGCCAGCAGGTAGAAGGGCCGGAAGCCGAGCTGCCACAGCGCAAAGGCCGGTGTCCGGGTGGAAGGAGGCTGTGCAGGTTCGAGCGGAATGAAGGATGCCACGGTCAGTCCTTTCGGGCGCCCTCGGCGCCATGTTGGATGCGCCACGCAACGGCCGCGCCGGCCACCGTGACGGCAAAGAAGACAATCGCGGCCGCATTGAGCGAAGCGCCGGCGGCGCGCAGCGGATCGCTGAAGCTCCCCAGCACCAACCGCACGACCAGCGACAGGTGCAGCGCGGCCAGCGGCAGGTAGAAGAAGGCGCCGAAGTGCAGCTTGATGCGCGCGATGGCCGGCAGCACGACCGGCGCATGCCCCATCACCATGCTGACGACGAAGCCCAGCCCCAGCGCGTGCAGTGCGATGTCGCGCGTGGGCCCTCCGAGCGCGGCCGCGGCCCAGGCCGCGCCGGCGATGCCGAGCCAGGCATAGCCGCCCAGCAGGCACACCGCCATGTAGCGGCTGATGCCGTGCGTGGCCACCGTGCGCCGCGCGATGTCGAACACCGCGAGCCACACGGCCAGCAGCGCGAGCGCCGTGCCGTAGGCGAGTCCGCCGGCGCGCGGGGCCGTGCCCGACCATGCGGCGCCGGCCAGCAGCAGCGCCAGCACCGCCTGCAGCGTCAGGCTGGCCGCGGGACGCCGGCGCATGAGCCGCGTCATCTCGAGCCGTTCGGCCGCGATCGTCATGACCAGGAAGGCGAACCACCACGGGAACACGGCGCCGCCGTCGCGGCCGATTGCGAGCATCAGGTTGCCGACCGCCCACGCCGCCGCGCCGGCCGCGAGCAGCAGCGTGTGCGCGGCGCGCTGGCGCCGCACCACCACCGCGTTCACCGCCAGGAAGCACACCGCCGCCGCCACGCCGAGCCACGCGCCGGCGGCCTGCTGCCCGAAGACCAGGCACAGCGCGCCGGTGCCCGATGCCAGCGGCGCCGCGAATGCCCAGCGATGCTTGACGGCCACCGCGCGCTCGATGCCGACCACGGTGCCCAGGAAGCCGCAGATCATCAGTGCGGCATGCACCAGCAGCAGCTGGCCGGTCCAGGCGAAGGAATGCGGGTCCGGCACCGCGACACCGAGCCGCCAGAGTCCGCCCGCGATGCCGCCCACCAGCGACGCGCCGGCCAGCGCGCCGAACAGCACGCGCGCGAGAGCCCGGCCGCGCATCGGCGATGTCTTCATTGGCCGTCCCCTGCGGGCGGCGGGGCTTGCAACGCCTACCATCCCATGAACTTTCTGGCGCCGGCACTCATGCGCTCGGGGCTCCAGGGCGGCTCCCACACCAGCTCGACGCGGATCTGGAGCTCGGGCGGCACCACCTTGTCGAGTTCGGCTTCCGCCTCGTCCATGATGAGATCGATCACCGGGCAGGCCGCGGAGGTCATCGTGAGCCGCACATGCGCCATGGCGGCATCCACCGTGACGCCGTAGACCAGGCCCACGTCGACGATGTTCATCGAGATTTCCGGATCGACCACGCGCGCGAGCGCTGCTGCGAGCGGCTCGCGCAGCGGCTCGGGCCCTTCGTACGGGAAGGCGGCCGTGTCCGCGGGCGAACTCACGCTGCCTCCCGTTCGGCGTGCGCCGCGCCGATGCGGCCTGCCAGGAACACCGTGGCCAGCGCCTCGCGGTTGCGCACGAGGTCGGCCAGCGTGTAGCGCTGAAGCACCGCGTGGAACGCCGCCACGGCTTCGCCCAGGATGCCCTGCAGGCGGCACAGGCCGGTGATGCGGCAGGCGCCGCCGCCTTCTCCAAAGCACTCCACGAGGGCGCCGCCCTCGGTGCGCTGCACCACGTCGCCGATGTTGATCGCCTCGGGCGGCTTCGCGAGCGCCAGGCCGCCGCCCTTGCCTCGGACGTTGGCCAGCCAGCCCTCCTTGCCCAGGAAGTGCACCACCTTGGTCAGGTGATGCTCGGACACCGCAAAGGATGCGGCGATCTCGCCGATGGTGGCGCGGCGCCCGGGCTGCGCGGCCAGGTAGATCAGCACGCGCAGGCTGTAGTCGGTGAAGGCGGTGAGCTTCATGGCTTCGATCGCGCCGCGTCACTGCTCGGCCACATGGCCTGCCTGGACGGCAAGGCCCTTGGCGTGCGGCCAGGCTTGCGGCGCAGCCTGCACCGCCGGACGGCGCAGCAGCCGCAGCGCATAGGCCGCGAGCAGCACCGCGCCCACGGCAAAGACGACGTCGCCCGGCACCCGCATCCACACCAGCGCCTCCATCACGCGGGAGTGCACGAGCTCGGCCGAGCGCGCGAACCACAGCCCCTGCGTGACGCTGGCCCAGGCCTGGTAGATGCCCGCGGGCAGCAGCGACAGGAACACCATCATCGCCAGGCCGATGTTGAGGCTCCAGAACGCCGGCTTGAGCAGCCGGTCGGCATGCAGCTGGCGCTCGTAGAGGCCGCGCAGGCAGAACAGCATCAGCCCGATGCCCAGCATGCCGTAGACGCCGAAGAGCGCGGCATGGCCGTGCGCGGCCGTCATGTTGAGCCCCTGCACGTAGTAGAGCGAGGCCGGCGGATTGATTGCGAAGCCGAGCACGCCGGCGCCAATCGTGTTCCAGAAGCCGACGGCCACGAAGCACATGACGATCCACTTGTAGGCGCCGAGCCAGGGCATGGCCTGCGAACGGCGCCATGTCTGCAGGGCCTCCAGGCCGATCAGCGTGAGCGGCACCACTTCGAGCGCCGAGAACACGGCGCCCACGGCGATCACCGAGGTCGGCGTGCCGGTGAAGTAGAGGTGGTGCAGCGTGCCCAGGATGCCGCCGAACAGGAACACGATGGTCTCGGCGATGATGGCGCGGTTGGCGCTCTCGGTACGCACCAGCCCCAGGCGCGTGAAGATCAGCGCGACCACCGCGGTGGCGAACACCTCGAAGAAGCCCTCCACCCAGAGGTGCACCAGCCACCAGCGCCAGTACTCGATCATCGAGTAGTGCGTGTGCTGTCCCCACACCAGCGAGGTCGAATAGAAGCCGCCGATGCAGGTGGCCGACAGGAACACCATCGCGATCAGGCCGCGCGAGGCCGAAGGCTTGACCAGCGCGGGCCACAGCGCACGGCCCAGCAGGAAGACCCAGAACAGCAGGCCCACGAACAGCAGCACTTGCCAGACACGGCCCATGCTGGTGTATTCGAGGCCCTGGTTGCCGAGCCAGAAGCTGAAGTCGACGCCGCGGTGCTGCAAGGTGCCGAGCCAGCCCGTCAGCGTGGAGCCGACCACGATGGCGATCAGTGCCCAGAACAGCACGTCGACCCCGAGCTTCTGCAGCCTGGGCTCGCGGCCGGACAGCAGCGGCGCGATGTACAGGCCCGTGGCCAGCCACGCGGTGGCGATCCAGAAGATGCCGATCTGCGTGTGTACTGTGCGGCTCACCACGTAGGGCAGCAGCTCGGCCAGCGGAAGGCCGAAGAACGAATCGCCCTCGACCGCGTAGTGCGCCGTGACGATGCCCATCGCGATCTGCAGCAGCATGAGGCCGATCACCGCGAAGAAGTACTTGCGCGTGGCCTTCATCGAGGGCGTGGCCACGGCGCCCAGCAGCGGGTCCGCCTGGGGCGGCTGCGCTTCGGCCTCGTGCCGCTGGCTGCCGTGCAGCCACAGCATGGCCGCAATGGCCGCCAGCAGCAGGCAGATGCTGGCCATCGACCAGACCGCGGCCGAGCTGGTCATGGTGTTGCCCACCAGCGGCTCGTGCGGCCAGTTGCTGGTGTAGCTGAGGCCCGTTTCTCCGGGCCGGTCGGTGGCCGCGGCCCAGGAGGTCCAGAAGAAGAAGGCGGTGAGCGCCTGGCGATCGGCGCGGTCGGGCAGCGTGCCCGGCGTCATCGCGTACTGGCTGCGCAGCGTGGCGAGCGAGCTGTCGTCGCCGAACAGCGCGTCGTAGTGCGCCGCCACCTCGCGGATCGCTTGCGCGCGGTCGGCCGGCACGGTGATCACGCCGCTGGCTGCGTCGTAGGTGTTGCGCCGCATCTGCTCGACCACCGTGGCCGCGAGCGCGCCGCGGTCCGCCGGGCTCAGCGAGTCGAAGTCCTTGCGAAAGGCCTGGGCGTGGCGGTTGCGCAGCGCCACGGCCTCGCGGTGCAGCCAGTCGGCGGACCAGTCGGGCGCGACGTAGCTGCCGTGCCCCCACACCGAGCCCAGCTGCTGCCCGCCGGCCGACAGCCAGACCTGCTGGCCACGCCGGATCTGCTCGCCGGTGAAGATCTGCTCGCCGTCGGAACTCGCGACCGCGCTCGGGATCGGTGGCGCGGTCAGGTAGATCTGCACGCCCAGGTAGCCGAGCGCACCGAACGACAGCACGAAGATGAAAGCGAGCCAGCGCCACAGCCGGTTGTTGTTGCTCATGATGTTTCCTTCTTGGGAATCCGGATCGATGGTGCTCACGCGCCGCCGCATCCACCGCAGCAGCCGCCGCTCGCATGCGCGTCGAAAGCCGGCACCTTGGTGATGGCCACGCGCCAGACCGTGGGGCCCTGCTCGAGGTAGTTCCATGCGAACCGGTCGGGCCACTGCGACTGGAACTGCGCATACAGCGGCCGGGGATCGTGGTCGTTCACCAGTTCGATGGCGCTGCCGACGTCGAGGGCGGCAAAGGTGGAGAAGATGTGCGCATGGCGAAAACGCGGCTCGAGCCTGCGGACATCGACGATGGAGGAGGGTGCGGATTTCATGGGTTTTCCTCGGTGGGAGCGAAGGGATCTGAAAGGTGTATTTCGGATGCACCTATGCTAGGAAGGCGCGTGCGGCGCCCCTTGATCTGCATCAACATCAGGAGCGAAGGCAGCGGCGACGCTCGCGGCATGCCTTCCTCTTCTTCGTCCTCTCTTTTCGACCAGCTGCTGCAGGCCGCGGCGGCCCAGCCCGAGCCGCAGCGCCTGCTGTTCGTGTTCGCCGAAGCCGAATTGCCCGGCGACGCCGATGCGGCGCAGCGTGCACGTTTCGAGGCGGGGCAGGGCGGCGCGCTGACGCCCGTGGCCTGCGTGGAAAAAAGCCTGCCGGAGCTCAGCACCTTTGCCGCACTGGTGGCCGAATCGCGCCGCGCGAGCCTGCCGTGGCGCGTGATGTTCGCGGCCGGCCTGTCCGGCGCGAACGGGCAGCCGCCCTCGGCCGAACGCATCGACAGCGCGCTCGAAGCCATGGTCGAGGGCGTGCGAAGCGGGGCCTTCGGCGGCTATCTTGCGCTCGACACCGAGGGCCGGCCGGTGCGGTTCGGCTGAGGCGCGCCCCAGCTACTTTCGAGCGCCGCGGCGCGCCGCCAGCCGCTCCTGGATCAGGCGGTCCTTGTCCTGCCACTGGGCTTCGATCCACTTGCGGGTGTGCGCGCGGCGCGCCTTGTCGCCCGACGGGCTCGTGCCCAGCAGATGAGGCGGAATGGCGCGCTGGCGGACATCGACCGCCACGGCCCGCACGTCGCCGCTGAGGAGCGCCCAGAAGCTCGGCGTCCCTTCGGGGTAGACGATGGTCACGTCGAGCATCGCCTCGAACTGCCCGCCCATGGTGGCCAGCGCCACGCCAAGGCCGCCCGAGCGGGGCTCGAGCAGATGGCGGTAGCTGCTGTTCTGCGCGGCATGCTTGGCCGCGGTGAAGCGCGTGCCCTCGACGAAGTTGATGACGGCCGTCGGCACGCGCTTGAACTTCTCGCAGGAGCGCCGCGTGGTCGCAAGGTCGCTGCGACCGGTGCCGCGGCCGCGCTTCATGAACGGAAAGTCGAGCGCCCACCACGCCAGCCCGATGACCGGAACCCAGATCAGCTCGCGCTTGAGAAAGAACTTGAGGAAGGGAATGCGCCCGTGGAAGATGCGCTGCAGCACCAGGATGTCGACCCAGCTCTGGTGGTTGCTCGACACCAGGTACCAGCCGCGCGGGTTCAGGCCCTCGACGCCGCGGACCTGCCATGGCATGGGGCATGCGCTGGCGATCCATGCGTTGTTGACGGCGACCCAGCCGCCGGCCAGCGCGTTCAGCGCCCGGTCGCAACCGGCACGCACGCGGTCGGCCGGCACCAGCAGCTTCACCAGCGCCGGCGGGACCATCAGCGCGAACGCGAGCAGCGTGTTCAGGCCGAGCAGCAGCCCGTTGAGCGCACCGCGCACCGAAGGCATCAGCCGCATGGCGAAAGCTCCGGCCCGCCGCCCAGTTCGCGCGTGTAGCGGCTGGGCGCGGGCCGCGCAGGACCGGCCTTCGGCGCCGTCACCGAACCCACGCTGACGAAGCACAGCGGCTCGTCGTGCCGACCGAGCGCGAACAGGGCGCGCAGTTCGTCCGACTGCAGCGCCTTGCCGCTGGTGAGCGCCGAGCCGTAGCCCAGGGCGGTCGCGGCCAGCAGCATGTTCTGGATGGCGCATCCGGCCGACAGGATGCGCTCGGCGGCCGGGATCTCCGCGTTGCCGGGGCCCATCCGCACGATCGCGAGCATCAGCAGCGGCGCGCGGAAGGCCTTCTCGCGCGCCTGGCCCTGCTGCTCGGGCGTGGCGGCGTCGTCGCGCTGCAGCAGCGCCTGCGCGAACACGTCGGCAAGCCGCTCGCGCTGCGGCGGCGGAACGACGACGAAGCGCCAGGGCACCAGGCCGCCGTGGTCCGGCGCCGAGGCCGCGGCGCCGAGGATCTGTTCGAGTTCGGCACGGTCGGGTCCGGGCGCACCGAGCCGCCTGGGCAGCACGGTGCGGCGCGCCTCCATCAGCGCGGCCAGTTGCCGCGCACTCGCGGGCGGCTCGGCCGCAGCATGGGCCACCGCATTCATCCGCAGCTTCCGAGATGGCCGCACTGCGTGCAGTAGTCGCAGCCGTCCTTGCGGATCATGGCGTGGGCGCCGCATTCGGGGCACTTGGCGCCTGCCATCGGGGCCGCCGCGGCCACCGGCGCTGCCGGCACGTCCGGTGCCGCGAGCGCCTGGCCCGCGCGGCGCGCGATCAGCTGCTGGATCGCATAGGCGATGGCGCCCGCTTCGGAGTCGTGCCACATCGGCACCTGGGTGCCGTCGGCCTTCGGGTGGTGGCCCAGGCGCACCGGCCCGCGGTCCCAGGCGACCTTGCGCATGTCGGCGAGCGCGCGTTCGAGAAAACCGCCGCGCGCAGCCAGCGAAAGCAGCCGCATGCTCGCGGTGATCCATTGCTGCGATTCGCCGCTCTGGCCCACCGGCATGAAGAATTCCACCGCCCGCTCGCGGCCGTCGGCCAGCGGCAGGAACGACACCACCAGGTAGAGCGTCTGCCGGCCCTGCTGCGTCCAGTACTCGATCTTCTCGGCGACGGCATCCAGCGCGCCCTTCGGCCGGCTCTCGATCATCGCGCGCATCGGATCGGCGGCAATGCGGGCCTCCGGCTGCGCGGCCGGCGCGACCTCCAGCACGGCGCCCAGGATGCTGTTGGGCCGGTAGGTGGCCAGGCCCTTGAGGCGGGCGGTCCAGGCCTGCAGGTAGAGGCCCTTGAAGTCTTCGTAGGGATAATCGGCGGGCACGTTCACCGTCTTCGAGATGGCGGTGTCGACGAAGGGCTGCACCGCTTCCATCATCGCCAGGTGGCCGGCCGCGGGCATCGACTGGGCCGAGACGAAGTACGCCGGCAGCCGGTCGGTGTCGCCGCCGAGGAAGCGGTACAGGCGCCAGGCGTGGTCCTCCACGTCGTACTCGGTGGTGCTGCCGTCGGCCTCGCGTTTCTTGCGCCGGTAGCTCCACGAGAACGCCGGCTCGATGCCGTTGGAGGCGTTGTCGGCGAAGGCCAGGCTCACGGTGCCCGTGGGCGCGATCGAGACCAGGTGGCTGTTGCGGATGCCGTGCATGCGGATCTGCTCCTGCAGCGCCGGATCCAGGCGGCTCGCGAAGCTGCCGCGCGCCAGGTAGCGCTCGGCGTCGAACAGCGGGAACGCGCCTTTCTCGCGCGCCAGCGCCACCGAGGCGGCGTAGGCCGCATCGCGCAGGCAGCGCGCGATGCGCACCGCCATGGCCCGGCCCTCGGGCTGGTCGTAGCGCAGGCACAGCATGGCGAGCGTGTCGCCCAGGCCCGTGAAGCCCACGCCGATGCGGCGCTTGGCCATGGCCTCGGCGCGCTGCTGCGGCAGCGGCCAGAAGGTGAGGTCCAGCACGTTGTCGAGCGCACGCACCTGCAGCGCCACGGCTTCGCCGAAGCGCGCGAGATCGAAGTGCGCCGCACCGCCGATGCCGAACGGATGGTCCACGAAGCGCGTCAGCACGATCGGCCCGAGGTCGCAGCATCCGTACGGCGGCAGCGGCTGCTCGCCGCAGGGGTTGGTCGCCTCGATGTGCTCGCAGTAGCGCAGGTTGTTGTCGTTGTTGATGGTGTCGGTGAACAGGATGCCGGGCTCGGCGAAGTCGTAGGTTGAGCGCATCACCAGGTCCCACAGCTCGCGCGCCGGCAGGCTGCGGTAGACCCAGCTGCCGTCGGCGGTCTGCGCTGCGCCGCGCGCGATCAGCTCGGCGCCGGGCCTGGCGCTGTGCACCAGCGGCCACTCCTCGTCATCCGCCAGCGCACGCATGAACTTGTCGCTCACCGCCACCGACACGTTGAAGTTGTTCCAGCGCCCCGGCGTGCGCTTGGCCGTGATGAAGTCCAGCACGTCGGGGTGGTCGATGCGCAGCACGCCCATCTGTGCGCCGCGGCGCGCGCCCGCGCTCTCCACCGTGGCGCAGGAGCGGTCGAACACGTCGATGTAGCTGCACGGGCCCGACGCCGTGGACGCGGTGGTGCGAACCTGCGCGCCGCGCGGGCGGATGCGCGAGAAGTCGTAGCCGACGCCGCCGCCGCGGCGCATGGTCTCGGCGGCTTCGCGCAGCGCCTCGTAGATGCCGGCGTAGCCACCGGCGTCCTGGCCCTGGATGCAGTCGCCCACCGGCTGCACGAAGCAGTTGATCAGCGTGGCCTCCAGCTCGGTGCCCGCGGCGCTCATGATGCGGCCGGCGCCGATCGCACCGGCGCGCAGGTTGGCGAGGAAGCGCGCCTCCCATGCCGCGCGCTGCTCCTCGGCTTCGACCGAGGCCAGCGCACGCGCCACGCGCGCGAACAGGGCCTCGGCATCGGTCTCGCCCGGCTTCAGGTATTTTTCATGCAGCACGTCGCGGCTGATGGGCTGCACGGGCAGCGGCTCCATGTTGCTGGCGTCTTCGCGCTTCATGCCGCGGCCTCCCCGGCCAGGCCGGCCGGGCGGATGCCGCCGAGCAGCCACCGCATCAGGTCGCGCACGGGACGGATCTCGCTGCCGAAGGGCAGCGCCCCCGCGCCGCGGAAGAACAGGCCGCGGTCCAGGTGGCCTTCCAGCGCGTGCCCGAGTGTCTTGTCGATGCAGAACTGGCCCCAGCTCGGGGTGCCGTCGCGCAGGCCGCAGTGCGCCAGGCAGTCGAAGCGCATGGTGCAGCTCTCCTTCTTGTGTGCCTTGTGCTGCAGCCGCTCCTCCAGCCGCAGGTACTTGTCGAGCCACGGCGTGCGCACCGCGCGCGCGGGCAGGCCCGCGGTGCTGACGAACTCGACGATGTCGGCGGGCTTGGCGTCGGCCAGCACCTGCTTGAAGGCCGGGTGCGCATCGCATTCGGCGGTCACCGCGAACGCGGTGCCCAGCTGCACCGCCGCGGCGCCGATGCCCTGCAGGCGCCGGATGTCCTCGAGGCTGCCGATGCCACCGGCCGCGATCAGCGGAATGCGCCCCTCGATGCCGGCCGTCTTGAAGAACTCGAGCACCTGCGGAATCGCGACGTCGAAGTCGAAGCGCGGGTCCTGCAGGTCGGCGACCTTGGCCGCGCCCAGGTGGCCGCCCGCGAGCCGGGGATGCTCGATCACGATGGCGTCGGGCAGGCGCCCCTTCTTCTCCCATTTGCGCACCACCAGCTGCACGCCGCGCGCATCCGAGAGGATGGGGATCAGCGCCACCTCGGGATGGTCGCGCGCGAGCTCGGGCAGGTCCAGCGGCAGGCCCGCGCCCACCACCAATGCGTCGATGCCGCAGGTCATGGCATGCCGCAGGTAGGCCTCGTAGGCGGTCAGCGCCTTCATCACGTTCACGGCGACCAGGCCGCGCCCGCCCGAGAGCTCGCGCGCCCGTGCGATCTCGCGGCCCAGCGCCTCGAGGTTGGCGGCGTCGATGCGCTGCCCGGCGTCCGGCTCGGCGTTCAGGTGGGCCGTGCGGGCCATCAGGTCGGGATGCAGCCGGCGCAGGTCGACGGCCGAGATCGTGCCCATGCCGCCCAGCCCGGCGACGGTGCCGGCGAGGCGGCCGGCCGACACGCCGACACCCATGCCGCCCTGGATGACAGGAAGGCGTTCGACACCCTTGAGGCGCCAGTTGCGCAAGCCCGCATCGCGCGAAAGCGCTTGCAGGGCGACTGCTGTTTCGTCAGAGGATCGATCCATCATGTTCCACATCAGGTTGATAGGGGCCGGTGCCGGCCCTGGCGGTTCACTGCACCAGCGGGGAGTCCGCCCCTTCGAGCACCAGGCCGCTCAGCTCGGCGCGGCCGGCCAGCAGCTGCATGTACTGGTGCAGCGCCTTGGCGCGCGACTGCTGCGCGAGCTGCACCGCGATGCGCGGGCCCACCTCTTCGAAGGATTGCTGCCGCCCCGCATCGCGCGCGAGCACCTCGACGATGTGGAAGCCGTAGCGGCTGTGGACCAGCCGTGGATGCAGGCCCGGCGCGTCGAGCCGGTCGGTGTTGTGGAACAGCTCGGCCGTGAGCTCGTCGGCGCAATCGTCCGGCCCGATCCAGCCGAGGTCGCCGCCGTCGGCGCCGCTCGGGCAGTTGGACAGGGTCCGCGCGAGTTCGGCGAAGCGGCCGGGCGCGGCCTCCCTGTGGCGCAGCTCGAGCAGGGCCTGCTCGGCGCGCGCGGCCAGCGCCGCCACGTTGATGCCGTCCGTCACCGCAAACAGGATGTGGCGTGCATGCACGCGGCGGCCGATCGCGAAGTGCGCGCTGCGCGCCGCGTAGTAGCGGCGGCATTCGTCCTCGCTGGCCGCGGGCACCTCGATCTCGTCGTCGAGCATCTGCTGGATCACCGCCTGCTCGCCGTTGCCCAGGCGGGGTGCCAGGCGCGCATCCGAAGGCGGCAGCAGCCGGCGCGCGACGGCCTCTTGCCGCAGCAGCTCGGCCCAGGCCAGCTCGCGCAGGCTGTATTCGTCCGGGCGTTCGCCCGGCAGGTGCAGCGCGACGCCGTTGATCGCCGCGCATGCGGTCTCGGTCGGGGTCACGCTTGCGGCCGCCTCGATGGCCACCGGGGTTGAAGTCGGCACGGGCGCCGCGGTTTCGCGGCACTGGCAAGCGCCGCCGCCGCATCCGCCGGCGCTCACCGGGCCACTCCCGTCGACTTGGCCACGGACCCGGCCGGCACCGCCTTTGGCGGCGAATGAGGCGCGGCACTCGGCGCGGCCGCCGATGCCGGCTTGCGCGGTGCCAGCGCACGGCGGCTGCGCACCACCTGGTAGGGCCGGAAGACATAGCCCACCGTCGCAAAGCCGCTCCAGACATGCACCAGCCGCGTGAACGGGAAGATCAGGAAGATCGACATGCCGAGGAACATGTGGGCCTTGAAAACCCAGCTTGCGCCGTCCAGCAGTTCCACCGCGCCGCCGCGGAAGGTGACGATGCGCTGCGCCCATTCGGCCAGCAGCACCATCATGCTGCCGTCCAGATGCTGGGCCGACAGCGGAATGGTGGCCAGGCCGAGCGCCAGCTGCAGCCACAGCAGCACCAGCAGCACGATGTCGCTGGTCCTGGAGTTGACGCGGATGCGCTCGTCGCCGAGCCGCCGGTGCAGCAGGATCGTGACGCCGGCAAAGCCCAGCAGGCCGGCCACGCCGCCCGAGATCATCGCCATCAGCTGCTTGCTGCCGGCGCCGATGAAGGGCTCGTACAGGAAGTGCGGCGTCAGCATGCCGACGCTGTGGCCGAAGAACAGGAACAGCACGCCCACGTGGAACAGGTTGCTGCCCCAGCGCAGCTGGCCGGCGCGCAAGAGCTGCGAGGAGTCGCTCTTCCAGGTGTATTGGTCGCGGTCGAACCGGATCAGGCTGCCGATGAAGAAGACGCTCAGGCAGATGTACGGATAGATGCCGAAGAGAAAGTTGTCGAGGGCGTTCATATGCGGGCTCCACGGGCGGCGGGCGCTGCCGCCTTGCGAACGATGTGGATCGGCTGCGCAGCGCCGGGCCGGGCCTGGCCCTGCGTGCTGCAGCCGTCGAAGACGATGGGCTCGGCCCAGCTCTCGTCGATCGGCTGGTCGTCGGCCACGGCCACCGCTTCGGCCTTGTGGCCGGCCAGCTCGATGACGGCGGCCAGCACGCTCGCATAGGCGCTCTCGCGCTTGCGCAGCGCGCTGAAGATGGACGCCAGGATGTGCGCCATCTCGCCGAGAAACGCACGCGCCACCGCCGGTGGCTGCGTCGATGCGAACTCGAGCAGCACGCACAGGTGGTCGGGCGCTTCATGGGGTCCGAGCAGCAGCCCCGACTTCTCGTAGGTCTGGACCAGGTCGATCATGGCCGGGCCGCGCTCGCGCGAGTCGCCGTGCACATGCTCGAACAGGTGCAGCGAGGTGCTGCGGCCGCGGTCGAACAGTTCGACGAACTGCGTCTCGGCCTCGATCGGGTCGACCGAGACCAGCGCGCGGGCCAGTGCCCGCAGCTCCTTGCGGCGCGCCGGCGACAGCGCCGCTTCGGCGTCGATCGCATCGGCCAGCTGGGGCATGAGCGCGCGCGCCTCGGCGTCGGGATAGCCGAGCAGCAGGGCGAGCGCGCGAAGGGTGTGGCGTTGGGTTTTCATCGTTTCGCTCCCGGCGTCAGACCTTGGCGTGGATCGGAATCGTGCGGCGCTTGGCGGCGCCGAACAGGCTGGCCTCGGAGCTGCCGTCGGAGCAGCCGTTGCCGAACGAGAAGCCGCAGCCGCCCTTCATGTCGAAGGTGTTCTCTGCGTACTCGCGGTGCGTCGAGGGGATGACGAAGCGGTCTTCGTAGTTGGCGATGGCCATCACCTGGTACATCTCTTCGACCTGGGCGGCGCTCAGGCCGACCTGCGCCAGCACGGCCGGGTCCGCGAAGTCGTCGACGTGCTTGCCGCGCTGGTAGGTGCGCATGGCCAGCATGCGCTCGAGCGCACGGATCACCGGTTCGGTGGCGCCCGCGGTCAGCAGGTTGGCCAGGTACTGCACCGGGATGCGCATCTGCGTGACGTCGGGAATCGCGCCCTTGGCGCCCACATGCCCCGCGTTGGCGGCCGCGGTGATCGGCGACAGCGGCGGCACGTACCAGACCATCGGCAGCGTGCGGTACTCGGGGTGCAGCGGCAGCGCCACCTTCCACTCCATCGCCATCTTGTAGACGGGGCTCTTCTTCGCGCCTTCGAGCCAGGCCTCGGGGATGCCGTCGCGCCGGGCCTGCGCGATCACTTCCGGATCGTGCGGGTCGAGGAAGATGCCGAGCTGGGCTTCGTACAGGTCCTTCTCGTCCGGCACGCTGGCCGCTTCCTGGATGCGGTCGGCGTCGTACAGCACCACGCCCAGGTAGCGGATGCGCCCGACGCAGGTTTCCGAACAGACGGTGGGCTGGCCGGCCTCGATGCGCGGGTAGCAGAAGATGCACTTCTCGGCCTTGCCGCTTTGCCAGTTGTAGTAGATCTTCTTGTAGGGGCAGCCCGAGACGCACATGCGCCAGCCGCGGCACTTGTCCTGGTCGATCAGCACGATGCCGTCTTCCTCGCGCTTGTAGATCGAGCCCGAGGGGCAGGAGGCCACGCACGCCGGATTCAGGCAGTGCTCGCACAGCCGGGGCAGGTACATCATGAAGGTGTTCTCGAACTGGCCGACCATCTCCTTTTGCACCGCGTCGAAGCTGTCGAGGTTGGCGTCCTTGCTGCGCTTGGCGAACTCGCCGCCGAGGATCTCTTCCCAGTTCGGGCCCCACTCGATCTTCTCCATGCGCTTGCCGGTGATCAGGCTGCGCGGGCGCGCCGTCGGCGGCGCCTTCATGGCAGGCGCCGACTGCAGGTGCTCGTAGTCGAAGGTGAAGGGCTCGTAGTAGTCGTCGATCTGCGGCAGGTTGGGGTTGGAGAAGATGCGCATGAGCAGGCTCCACTTGCCGCCCTGGCGCGGCTCGATCGAGCCGTCGGGCTTGCGCACCCAGCCGCCCTGCCACTTGCCCTGGTTCTCCCATTCCTTGGGGTAGCCGATGCCGGGCTTGGTCTCCACGTTGTTGAACCAGGCGTACTCGACGCCGGGCCGGCTGGTCCAGACGTTCTTGCAGGTGACCGAGCAGGTGTGGCAGCCGATGCACTTGTCCAGGTTCAGGACCATGCCGATTTGCGCGCGTATTTTCATCGTGGGTACCTCGTTCAGGCCGCGGTCGCGGCAGGCACGGTGGCCACGTCCGCGGGCGCGTCGAGCCAGTCGACCTTGTTCATCTTGCGCACCACCACGAATTCATCGCGGTTGGTGCCGATGGTTCCGTAGTAGTTGAAGCCGTAGCTCAGCTGGGCGTAGCCGCCGATCATGTGCGTGGGCTTCAGCACGATGCGGGTCACCGAGTTGTGGATGCCGCCGCGCGTGCCGGTGATCTCGGAGCCGGGCGTGTTGATGATCTTCTCCTGCGCGTGGTACATCATCACCATGCCCGGATTGACGCGCTGGCTCACCACCGCGCGCGCCGCAATGGCGCCGTTGATGTTGAACAGCTCGACCCAGTCGTTGTCGACGATGCCAGCGCTCTTCGCGTCGTCCTCCGACAGCCACACCACCGGCCCGCCGCGGTTGAGCGTGAGCATCAGCAGGTTGTCGGTGTACGTGGAGTGGATGCCCCACTTCTGGTGCGGCGTGATGAAGTTGAGCTGGATCTCCTTGTTGCCGTTGCTGCGGATGTTGTGGATGTCCTTCGTGGTCTTCAGGTCGACCGGCGGGCGGTACACCGCCAGGCTTTCGCCGAAGGCACGCATCCACGGATGGTCCAGGTAGAACTGCTGGCGGCCGGTCAGGGTGCGCCATGGGATCAGCTCGTGGACGTTGGTGTAGCCCGCGTTGTAGGAGACCTTCTCGCTCTCGATGCCGCTCCAGGTGGGCGAGGAGATGATCTTGCGCGGCTGCGCCTGGATGTCGCGGAAGCGGATCTTCTCGTCCTCGCGGTAGATCGCCAGGTGCGTGTGGTCGCGCCCGGTCTGCTTGCCCAGGGCCTTCCACGCCTTCACGGCCACGTGGCCGTTGGTTTCGGGCGCCAGCTGCAACACCACCTCGCAGGCGTCGATGTCGGTGTCGATGCTCGGCATGCCCTGCGTGGCGCCGGCATCGGAGACGCGGCCGTTGAGGTTGCCGAGTTCGTCCACTTCCACTTCCGTGTTCCAGCCGATGCCCTTGCCACCGTTGCCGATCTTCTTGAGCAGCGGGCCCAGCGCGGTGAAGCGCTTGTAGAGGTTCGGATAATCGCGCTCGACCACGGCGATCTGCGGCGCGGTCTTGCCGGGGATCAGCTCGCACTCGCCGCGCTTCCAGTCGGCCACGCCGAAGGGCTGCGCCAGTTCGGCGGGCGAGTCGTGCATCAGCGGCGTGAGCACCACTTCCTTTTCCACGCCGAGATAGCCCGGGCACATGGCGCTGAAGGTGCGCGCGAAGCCCTTGTAGATCTCCCAGTCGCTGCGCGCCTGCCAGGCCGGGTCGACGGCCGTCGACAGCGGATGGATGAAGGGGTGCATGTCGCTGGTGTTGAGGTCGTTCTTCTCGTACCAGGTGGCGGTTGGCAGCACGATGTCCGAGTAGAGGCAGGTCGTGCTCATGCGGAAGTCGAGCGTCACCAGCAGGTCGAGCTTGCCCTCGGGCGCCTTGTCGTGCCAGACCACTTCGGTCGGCTTGGCGTCGTCCGGCCCGAGGTCCTTGCCCTGCACGCCGTGCGTGGTGCCCAGCAGGTGCTTGAGGAAGTACTCGTGCCCCTTGCCCGAGGAGCCCAGGATGTTGGAGCGCCACACGAACATGTTGCGCGGCCAGTTCGAGGGGTGGTCGGGGTCTTCGCAGCTCATGCGCAGCGTGCCGTCCTTCAATGCCTTCGCCGTGTAGGCCGCGCCGTCGATGCCGGCGGCCTGCGCGTCGCGGGCCACCTGCAGCGGATTGGTCTGCAGCTGCGGCGCCGACGGCAGCCAGCCCATGCGCTCGGCGCGCACGTTGTAGTCGATCATCGTGCCGGCGAACGCGGCCTTGTCGGCCAGCGGGGACAGCACTTCCTCCATGCCGAGCTTCTCGTAGCGCCACTGGTCGGTGTGCGCGTAGAAGAAGCTCGTGGAGTTCATCTGCCGCGGCGGGCGGATCCAGTCGAGCGCGAAGGCCAGCGGCGTCCAGCCGGTCTGCGGGCGCAGCTTTTCCTGGCCCACGTAATGGGCCCAGCCGCCCCCGCTCTGGCCGATGCAGCCGCACATCATCAGGATGTTGATGACGCCGCGGTAGTTCATGTCGCTGTGGTACCAGTGGTTCATGGCCGCGCCGATGATCACCATCGACTTGCCCTGCGTCTTCTCGGCATTGGCCGCGAACTCGCGCGCCACGGTGATGACCTGGTCGCGCGGCACGCCGGTGATCTTTTCCTGCCAGGCTGGGGTGTAAGGCGTGTCGTCGTCGTAGCCGGCGGCCGCCATCTCGCCCGGCAGGCCGCGCGCCAGGCCGTAGTTGGCGGCCTGCAGGTCGAACACGGTGGCGACCAGCGCGGTCTGGCCTTCCGCGCCGAGCGCGACGAGCCGCACCGGCACCGTGCGCACCAGCACGTCGCTTTGCGCATTGTTCGGGAAGTGCTCGCTCTCGATGCCGCCGAAGTAGGGGAATCCGATCTGCGCCGGCTGGATCGCCGCGGCCGCATCGTCGAGCAGCGACAGCGTGAGCTTCACCTCTGCGCCGTGCTCCGCCTCCTTGGCTTCGAGGTTCCACTGCCCGGCATCGGCGCGGCCGTCCGCGCCCCAGCGAAAACCGATGGCGCCTTGCGGCACCACCACGCGGCCGTCCTCGGCCAGCGCGACGGTCTTCCATTCGGGGTTGTTCGGCTGCCCGAGGCGGTCGTCGAAGTCAGAGGCCCGCAGATAGCGGTCGGGCACCATCACTTGTTCGCCCGAGGGCAAGGTGTGCGGCTTGAGCATCACCAGCATCGGCAGGTCGGTGTAGCGGCGCGCGTAGTCGTCGAAGTAGGCGCTGCGCCGGTCGAAGTAGAACTCCTTGAGGATCACGTGGCCCATGGCCATCGCGACCGCGGCGTCGGTGCCCTGCTTGGGATGCATCCACAGGTCAGACAGCTTGGCGACCTCGGAGTAGTCGGGCGTGATGGCGACCGTCTTGGCGCCCTTGTAGCGGACCTCGGTGAAGAAGTGCGCGTCCGGCGTGCGCGTCTGCGGCACGTTGGAGCCCCAGGCGATGATGTAGCTCGAGTTGTACCAGTCGGCCGATTCCGGCACGTCGGTCTGCTCGCCCCACACCTGCGGGCTGGCCGGCGGCAGGTCGCAGTACCAGTCGTAGAAGCTCATGCACACGCCGCCGATCAGGCTCAGGTAGCGGCTGCCCGCGGCGTAGCTCACCATCGACATGGCGGGGATCGGCGAGAAGCCGATGATGCGATCCGGCCCGTGGCGGCGGATGGTGTGGATGTTGCTGGCCGCGACGATCTCGTTGACCTCGTCCCAGCCCGAGCGCGCGAAGCCGCCGAGGCCGCGCACGCTCTGGTAGCTGCGGCGCGTGGCCTCGTCCTGCACGATGGAGGCCCAGGCCTCGACGGGCGCGAGCGTCTTGCGCGCTTCGCGCCATGCCTTGAGCAGCGCGCCGCGCACCATCGGGTACTTGACGCGGTTGGCGCTGTACAGGTACCAGCTGTAGCTGGCGCCGCGGGCGCAACCGCGCGGTTCGTGGTTGGGCATGTCCCAGCGGGTGCGCGGATAGTCGGTCTGCTGGGTTTCCCAGGTGACGATGCCGCCCTTGACGTAGATCTTCCACGAGCAGGAGCCCGTGCAGTTCACGCCGTGCGTGCTGCGCACGATCTTGTCGTGCGCCCAGCGCGTGCGGTAGGCGTCCTCCCAGGTGCGGTCTTCGCCGGTGACCTGGCCATGGCCGTCGGCGAAGGATTCGCGCGGCTGCGCGAAATAGGTCAGGCGGTCGAGAAAGTGGCTCATCGTGGGTCTTTCATACGAATTCGATTGGCTGGCTCAGGGGTTCTTCACATAGGCGCCGCGGCGCAGGTAGAACCACCAGTTGAGAACGAGGCACAGGGCATAGAACACGGCAAAGCCGTACATCGCGTGCTGCGGCGTGCCGGCCTTGATCTGGGCGCCGATGACCACGGGCGCGATGAAAGCGCCGTAGCCGGCAATGGCCGAGGTCCAGCCCAGCACCGGGCCGGCCTTGGCGCGGTCGAAGATCACGCCGATGGTGCGGAAGGTGGAGCCGTTGCCGATGCCGCTGGCCGCGAACAGCAGCACGAACAGCAGCATGAAGGGCAGGAAATACTGCTCCGGCTGCGGCGAGCCGTAGGCCAGCAGCATCACGTAGCCCACGGCGGCCGAGGCCACCACCATCACCGCGGAGATCGCCTGCGTGACGATCGAGCCGCCCACCTTGTCCGAGATCCAGCCGCCCACCGGGCGGATCAGCGCGCCGACGAAGGGGCCGATCCACGCGTAGGTGAAGGCCGAGGGCGCGTTCGGGTTCTTCAGCGTGTGCTGCAGCACGCCGGCCGCGTCGGGCACGTGGCTGATGCCGAAGATCACCGCGATCGACAGCGGCAGCGCCATCGAGAAGCCGATGAAGGAGCCGAAGGTCACGATGTACAGCGCAGTCATCGACCACGTGTGCCTGTCGCGGAAGATCTCGAACTGCTTGGCGATGTTCTCCTTCATCGTGCCGAACGCGGCGAGCTTCATGGTGAACAGCGTGGCCACGATGATCAGCGGCATGGCCACCCACATGTTGAGCAGGCCCAGGCCCGTGGGCGCCGGCAGGTACAGGTACAGGCCCGCGATCGCCGGGGCGAACGACAGCGTGTACAGCCAGGTGATCTTCAGGAAGGCCTGGACCGGGCCGCCGGTGTCGGGCGAGACGGTGCGCAGGTTGTTCATGCCGAACCAGCACAGGATCGACAGCGGCACCAGCGACAGCACCCAGGCGAAGCCCGCGTTCTGGATCCAGGTGGGCGTGCCGGCGGTGATCTTGCCCATGATCCAGCCGCTGTCCTTGAGCAGCGTCATCGGCTCGCCGCCGATGCTGCCCAAGAGGCCCACGGTCATCACCAGCGGGATGACGATCTGCATGGTCGTGACGCCGAAGTTGCCGATGCCCGCGTTCAGGCCCAGCGCGGTGCCCTGCAGGCGCTTGGGAAAGAAGGTGCTGATGTTGGACATCGAGCTGGCGAAGTTGCCGCCCCCCACGCCCGACCACAGCGCCATGAGCTGGAACACCCACAGCGGCCACTCCTTGTGCTGCAGCGCGATGCCGGTGCCGATGGCCGGCGCCAGCAGCATTGCCGTGGTCAGGAAGATGGTGTTGCGCCCGCCCGCCAGGCGGATCAGGAACGCGGCCGGAATGCGCATGGTGGCACCGGCCAAGCCGGCGATGGCGGTGAGCGTGAACAGCTCGGCCTGAGTGAAGGGAAAGCCCAGGTTGTTCATCTGCACGGTGATGATTCCCCACATGCCCCACACCGCGAAGGCGCACAGCAGGGCGGGCACCGACAGCCACAGGTTGCGCCATGCGATGTGCCGGCCGGTGCTTTCCCAGAACTGCTCGTCCTCGGGGCGCCAGTCGGCGATGTCGGCGCGGCCGCCGGCCGTGCCCGGGGGAACGGCGATGGTGCGGGTGCTCATGATTTGGCTTCCAGGTTGAGTTTCGAATGGCGTACGCCGCCCATCACTTGGGTGCCGCGCACTTCGGTCCAGTACATCCAGACGAGGGAGACCCACACCACGCCGTACATCAGCATGAAGGCGCTCGAGCGGATGCCGGTGAGGTCCATCAGCGCGCCGAACATCACGGGCAGCACGAAGCCGCCGAGGCCGCCGGCCAGGCCGACGATGCCGCTGATCGCGCCGATGTTGGCGGGGTAGTCGTCGCTGATGTACTTGAAGACGCTGGCCTTGCCGAAGGCCATCGCGATGCCGAGCACGAACATCAGCGCGGTGAAGCTGTAGACGTTCAGCCCGATGTGGAAGGTGCGCGGGCCGTTCACCGTGACCAGCGTGAGATCGGTCTGCGGATAACTCAGCAGGAACAGGCAGATCCAGCACACCCACATCACCCACCAGGTGACGCTGTGCGCGCCGTACCGGTCCGACAGCCAGCCGCCCGCGGCGCGCAGCACGCCGCCCGGCAGCGAGAAGCAGGCGGCCAGCAGCGCGGCGACGCGGATGTCGAGCCCGTATTCGCCGACGTAGTACTGCACCATCCACAGCGAGATGGCGACATAGCCGCCGAACACGATGCTGTAGTACTGGCAGTAGCGCAGCACACGCGGGTCCTTGAGCGTGCCCAGCTGCTCGGCGAAGCCGGCGCTGCGGCCCACCAGGTGCGCGGGGTCGCTCGCACTCAGCAGCCAGAACAGGACCGTGGCACCGAGCATGATCGCCGCGTACACCTGCGGCACCACGGCCCAGCCGACGGCCACCACGATGGCGGGCGCCACGAACTTGTTGACGGCCGCGCCCGAATTGCCGGCGCCGTAGATGCCCATCGCAAAGCCTTGCCGCCCGCGCGGAAACCAGCGCGCCACGTACGGCGTGCCGACCGAGAAGGCACCGCCCGCGAGCCCAACGAACATGCCCAACACGATGAAGTGCCAGTACTGCGTGGCGTAGGACATCAGCCAGATGGCGGGCACGGTGGCGGCCATCAGCAGCGTCATGACGATGCGGCCGCCGAAGCGGTCGGTCCAGATGCCCAGCGGCACGCGCACCAGCGAGCCCGTGAGCACCGGCATGGCCGTGAGCAGGCCGAACTCGGTCGCGTTGAGGTCGAGCGCCTTGCGGATCGGGATGCCGATCACGCCCAACATCATCCAGACCATGAAGCAGACGGTGAACGCCAGCGTGCTCACCGCGAGCACGCGCCAGGCCTTGGCGGGCACGGCCTGGGTGGCCGATGGCGGCGAGAGTGGGGGGCTGGTTGCGGTGGCGCGCTGCTGCACGGTGGGTCTCCTGAAAGGCTGACCGGAGCTTAGGAAGGGGGCATTGCGGGCGGCTTGATCCACATCAAGCGGTGGTGCTTGCGTGCCGATCGTTGAGCGGCATCAAGCGCAGCTGCGGGAGATGGCGCGTCAGTTGAGGGCCCGGCATGAAGCGCATGGCCGGACGATGGATGCGCCGCTGGCGCGCCATCTGCGCGAGCGGCGGGCCGGCCCGGGGGAGCGTCGCTGCGCGCCTAGACCGCGGCGCCGGGAAGTTGCAGTCCGCCGCGTCCCGTGAGGCGCGCGGTGATCGCCGCCTTCAGCGGCGGTAGATGCTGCGCGCCGCGAAGGAGCAGCTGCCGCGCCAGCCGCTGCGGCACGCCCGTGCTGGCATAGAGTTTCGCCACGGCGTTGGTGCCGTGATAGACGGGCGCGGCATCCCGCCGGTGCGCGCGCTCGTAGCCCGCCAGCACCGCGGCATTGCCGATGTCACGGCCGGCCGCGCGGGCGGCGCAAAGCGCATGGACCAGCGACGCGACGCTCTGCAGGCCGAGGTTGTAGCCATGCGCCGTGACCGGATGCATGCCGACGGCCGCGTCTCCCACGAGCGCGCTGCGCTGGCCCACGAAACGCCGGGCATAGGCGGCGACGAGCGGATAGGGAAAGCGCTCGCCCAGCAGCTGCATCCGGCCCAGGCGGCTGCGGAACTGGCGCTCGACCAGCATCGCGAATTCGCTTTCGGACAGTTGCATCAGCCGTTCGGCGGCCGCGGCGTCGGCGGTCACCACGACCGACGAGACATGGCCGACGGCGGGCAGCACGGCAAGCGTGCGCTCGTAGCCGAAGCACTCGTAGGCCACGTCGTGATGCGGCAGTTCGTGCTGCATCCGGCAGACGATCGTGGTGCGGCCGAAGTCGTGCATGTCGGCCGCGATGCCGAGCTGCTTGCGCGACCACGAGAAGCGGCTGTCGGCCGCGACGAACAGCCGGCCCTGCAGCTGCTGCGGCAGGCCCGGCGAGGTTTCGAAGTCCAGCTGCACGTGGCCGGGCTCGGTGGCCACGCGCAGCACGTGCGCGCGGTCGATCAGGCGCAGCCCCGGGCGCTCCGCCGCGGCCGCAAAGCTGACGCGGCGCAGCGCATGGTTGGGCACGATCCAGCCCAGGCGCTCGGCGCCGGGGCCGCGCGGCGCAAAGCTCAATGCCGCGTCCTGCCGGTCGCCATCGACGACGCGTGCTTCGCGGATGCAGCCGATCTCTTCGGGCAGCAGGCGCTGCCACAGTCCCAGGGTGCGCAAGGTGGCCACGCTGGCGTGCGTCAGCGCGATGTCGCGTCCATCCTCGGGGGGAGCGGCGAGCGCTTCGCGCGGCTGCGCGTCGAACACGGTGGCGGTGAAGCCGGCGTCGGTGAGCGCAATGGCCAGCGCCAGCCCGGCCGGGCCGGCGCCGACGATGAGGGCGTCACGTTCTTGCTGCATGCGGAGTCCTGCGGAGGTGAAGGCAGGAATTGTTGGGCGGGGCGGCGCCGCGCGCCTTGACGGGCATCAAGGCCGCAGCCGCCGCGGGGCGGGGGCATCGCCCGTGTACACCGGAAGCGCGGTGCCCGCGAATGCCTCGAGCACCGAGCCGACGTTGCCGCCAGCGTGGAGCGCGGCGACGATCGTGCGGAACAGCGGCTTGTACGCTTCGTCGGCCTCGTGGCCCGCGAGCGGATCGCGGTTCATGCGGAAGGCGGCATCGAGCTCGGCCCATTCGCCGTCGCTCAGCACCGATTCGGCGAGCGGCAGGATCTGCGTTTCCTCGACATGCATGTGGGCCAGGTAGAAGTCGGCGTAGTGCCGCATCAGCTGCTCGAACTTGTCGCGCCGCATCTCGCACTGGGCCGTGCCGCTCATCGTGCGGAACCCCAGCAGCGCATGCTCGAGCTCGCGGATGGCGCACTCGCCGTGCGCATGCTCGCGCTCGAGCCGGTCGAGTACCGCATCGGTCTGCGCGCTGCGGCCGCGCAGCTTCGGAAACAGCAGCAGGCTCTCCTTCGGATGGTGCAGTTTCTCCGGGAACTCGTCGACGTAGAACAGCATGGCCTGCAGCGCGTCGAAGTCGGGCAGGGTGCCGTGCCGCCGGTGCTCGCGCAGCAGCAGCGTGATCGAGCGCAGCATGGCCGACAGGGCGCGGTGCTCGTGGCGGATGATGGTCAGGCTGTCGTGGGTCATGGGGCACCTCCCGCGGGGACCGGGGCCCGCTTTTCAGGTTGTCAGCAACGCACCGCTGTCGTCGAAGACGCGCACCTCGACCGGAATGGCGGCGCGCACGCTTTGCGTCACGACGCAGAAGTCCTCGAACTGGGCCAGGGCCCGGTCGAGCTGCCTGAGCGTCGCTGCCGCAACCCCAAGCCGGATGGCGACCTCGATGCCCGCCACGCGCAGCCGGCCCTGGGCATTGCGCGACAGCGTGGCATCGGCCGTGGTGCGCATGGGGACCGCCTCGTTCCTGAACTTGCGCAGCGAGAACAGCAGGCTGGACGACAGGCAGTTGGCCACCGCGGCCACCAGCAGCTGCTCCGAGTCCGGGTTGGCCCCCGTTCCCAGCGGCGGCTTCACGTCGGTCAGGAGCGCGGCCGCGCCGGGCGTTCCGAAATCGACGGCAAACCGGTAGGCGTCGCGCAGCACCAGTGTGATGTGCCCGGTGGGTTCAATGGTCGTCGGGGTCTTCATGGCGAGGCCAGTGTGGAGCCCGTGCCGCTGCGCGGGCTTGACGTGGCGCAAGGACCGGCGAAGGAATACCCGGAGGGCGCCGGGGCTCAGCTGCCGGCCATCGAGGCAAGCAGCATGGCCTGCAGCACGAAGCGATGGTTCTGCGCGCGCTCGGCGGCATGCTCGCCGAGACAGGCGGTCCGTGCCCGCACATCGGCCGCGCAGCCGTGTTCGCGCAGCGTCATCAGGTCCGCCAGCACCGAGGCGGGATGGTCGATGCCTTCGAGGTCGTCATAGACCGGCACGCCCGCATGCTGTTCGATCTGCCGTACTTCGGCAGGCGTCAGGGAGGCGCAATCGATGGCGTCGTACAGCCGGCCGAGCATCTGCGAGAGGTGGCGGAACTCGGTGCCGCCCGGATCGACCGGGGGACCGAGCCGCACATGGGCCACCCGCGCGCCCAGGTCCAGTGCGGCGCGATGCAGCGCCGACATTTCCGCATCGGCCGGCCGCTGGCGCAGCAGGGCGATGTTCTTGCCCGCCAGCGGCCGCTCGCCGGCGCGGCCTGCAAGCGATGCGGCCTTCAGCCGGCAGGTGAGTTCGTGCACGGCCGAAAGATCGCCGGCCAGGAATTCGCCGCCGGCGTGGAGGCCGGGACTGTGCGGGGAGCTCAGGGTCGATTGCATGACGACCGCAGCCTATAGCCCGTGCCGCCGCAATCCTTGACGGGCATCAACTCGCCGCCATGGCGGGAACATCTCTTCGAGTTTTTTTGCCGCGGCAGGTGAAGAAGATCACAGCCTGCCGCGCGATGCGAAGCCACGTCGGCACGATGGCCCGCATGAACCACAAGCGCCAGCCGCATCACGGCGGTCCCTTCATCAACTGTTCATGCGGGCTCGCGCACCTGGAGCGCATCCATCGGCATTGGTGGATGAAGATCCTTCCCTGGCTGCGGTTCTATTGCTGCAGCCGCTGCGGAAAATCGCAGCTGGCATCGAAGCGGGCGGTCAGCTTCGCGGTCACGTCTCTCAGGAGTGGAAGCGAGGCGGCCCAGGTGCCTGCGCCCTGATCGGGGCCGCTGGCGATGCGCCGGGCAGATCAATCCCGCTTCGGTCCGGCGTTGCCCGTGTCTTCCGGCATGGTGAACAGCTCGGGGTCGAACATGGGATGGGCTTCCTCGGCTTGCTCGGCGGGCGCATCCGGAAGCAGGCTGCCGAAGTCCGTCGAGGCGAAGTTCGGCGGGATGTGGATGCCTTTCTCGTCGCGGCGGACCAGGCCGCGGCTCTCCAGGTCGCGCATGGTCTTGTTGACCACCTCGCGCGAGAGCCCCGAATACGATGCGATGACCGCCTGGGTGATGCGCTTGTCGTAGCCGCCGCTGCCCGCAGGGGCCAGCTGGGTCAGCTCGTGGAGCACGCGGCCGACCAGGTTCTCGGCCGACAGCGACGAGATCCGGCGCAGCTGGCCGCGGATCATGGTGATGCGTTTCATCGCGACCTCGAGCAGGCCGATGGTCACCTCGGGGTAGGTCGAGCACAGCCTGCGGATCGCGGCGATCGGCATCAGGTAGACCGAGGAGGGCAGGGCCGCAACCAGGGTCGAGGTGGTCTGGTAGCGGTCCTCGCCCAATGAAGGGCCGAGGAAGAAATCGCCCCTGCGGATGAAGTCGGTCGTGACATCCCGATCGACGGCGCGCAGCAGGCCGCTGGCCACGCAGTAGATGCTGTCGGTCCAGGTGTCCGCGAGAAGCACCGTCTCGTTGCGCCGGTAGGACCGCAGTTCGCTGCTGCGGATCAGGGCGGCCCGGTCGGCGGGCGGCACGCTGGCAATGAGGGGATGGAGGTACATGGCGAAGGTTATGTCGGCCACCTCATTTGCAGTCCGCCTGAAGCAGCCGGAACAGCGCCTCGATGCGGTTTTGTTCTTCGGCCTCGTGCAGGGCGCGGCCCCGCAACCAGAGTCTTCCGGCTTTTCTCTCGACATGCACGTCGTAGACGCGATCGACGCAATCGACCACGACATCCGGCGCGAGCCGCTCCTGCGCGGCCCACAGGGCCAGTTCGATCTCCGCCGCGCCCAGGCGCCTGGACGCGCGCATTGCGATCCAGTCCGCATGCAGCCGCGGCAGTGCCGTCATGCCGCGCACCTTGAGCGGCTCGCTGCCGAGCTTCGCCAGCAGTTCCTCGAGCTGCCCGCCGCCGGAGCGCTGCGCGGGCGTGGAACCGGCCGTGCAGGCGGCGCTGGTGCGCAGCAGGAAGCAGTCGTCGCGCAGGCAGCTCAGGTCGGTGTCGGCCGAAGCCAGCAG
The DNA here is from genome assembly GCF_001591365.1 of Variovorax paradoxus NBRC 15149. Classification (GTDB taxonomy): domain Bacteria; phylum Pseudomonadota; class Gammaproteobacteria; order Burkholderiales; family Burkholderiaceae_C; genus Variovorax; species Variovorax paradoxus. Next base: position 432,776 of record NZ_BCUT01000002.1, on the reverse strand, counting down.
GCTCGCGCGGATCCGGCGCCGGATCTCGCGGCTGACGTCGGCGGCAACCTCCGGCCCATCGGCATCGACCAGCTGCGCGAAATTGGCGATGAAGAAGAGTGCGCACACCCTGGCAGGCAGGGCGCTGCGGTTTCGCTCCCTCGCTGCCGCCGCAGCGGCGGCAGCGCGATGTTTTGCGGGCAGCAAATGCGCCAGGGCCGCACGCCACCGCGGCCCGAAGAGCCTGTTTTCCATTCGCGGCAGGGCGATCGCTGCATCGCCTGCGTGACACCACTTTCTCTGCATTTGGCATGCCCCTGAATCGTTGAACCATTTCTTGGATCCGCTCGTGAGCGGTCCTCAGGGGAATGCTACGGAGCAACATGCGGCTTGGCATCGGGTTTCGAGTCGCGGATGTGTTCCGAATCACAATCAGACACAATTGGCGTTCGGCCTCTTGCGGTTCGCGCAAATGTTGGAGATGGACGGGGTCCGCCGCCGCTGCTGGAGGCGTTTCAAGTTCATTGTGTGGGACCGGGTGCTGGGCAGCACTCCCACAAAAAGGTGAGTGGCCGATGCGCGACAGGAGAGGTGCGCGGCTGCGTCCGGCAAGCCGCTCCCGGCGCATGGCCGGGCGCCTGGACCGCTGGTTCTACGGCCGGCTTCGCAAGCTCAGGCGGGGCACGGCTGTTCGGGCGGTGGCCATCGTGTCCATCGCGATCGTGCTTGCCTGAGGCGCGAACCCGCGCGGTGCTTGCTGCTCAGCGTTCCGCGAAGACCTCGATCTCGACGCGGCGGTTGGGTGCCAGGCAGTCGATCAGGGCCGCGCGCGCCGTTTGCGTGCACTGCACCTTCGGCTCGGATTCGCCCTTGCCTTGCACCTGTATCTTCTGCGCCGGCACGCCAGCCTGGACCAGGTAGTCGCGCACGGTGTTGGCGCGCGCCAGCGAGAGGGCGCTGTTGTAGGCCTGGCTGCCGAGCCGGTCGGTGTAGCCCGTCACCTTGACGGCATCCGCCGCCTTGATGTCGCCGGCCAGCGCATCGAGCTTGCGGCGGCCCTCCGGCAGCAGGTCGGCGAGCGACCGGCCGTCGAAGCGGAACAGGCCATCGGCACCCAGCGTGGTGCGCCGCGGTGCCGCCGGGCTCGCGGCGGCCGGCCGTTCGGCCGCCGGCAATGCGCGCACCGCCAGCACGTCGGCGCAGCCGGCCGGCAGCCAGTGGAAGGTCTGCGCCTTGTAGTCCTTGTCGAATATCGCCTTGTACTGGCAGGTGGTCACGCCGCCGCCGGGCTTGCGGAAATGGAAGATGTAGTCCCACTCGCGCGGGCCCGCCATGCCTTCGCGGAAATGCGGACGGCCGAGCAGGTCGTACAGCTGGTCCTTGGTGACGCCGGGTGCCACGGCGCGCAGGTTGTCCAGGTTGGGGAAGGTGCCTTCCTTGAGCCATGCATCGTTGTCGATGTTGGGGAAGATCACTTCGGTGGCCTTGCCGTCGTCGGTGATGCCGCGGCTCACATAGGAGCTGCAGCCCTGCAGCAGCAGCAGTGCCGCGGCGCCCGCTGCAATGGCCGAGAAGCGATGGATGTGCGTTGTCATGATGTTGTTCCTCTTTGTGATGCCGCCGGCCTACCAGTGGAAGCCCGCACCGGCCGCCACGCCGACCTTGCCGCGCGTGTTGGCCGAGCCGCTGAACTTCACGACCCACCGGCCGTTGTCCGAGAGCTTCGACACGCCGATGGCAAGGGCGGCCTGGCCGTCGAAACCCGCCACGCCCGCGGACACCATGCTCTTGCCCGGGATGTAGGCCTGCGGCATGGTGGCCATGGCCATCGCGCCGGCCGCGCCTGCGCTCGCATCCTTGGCAATGCTGCGGATCTCGCCGCCCAGGGCGTTGACGCGCGCATCGGTGTAGGCGTTGGCCCCCGCGATGCCGCTGTTGAGCTGGTTCACGTTGACCGCATCCGTGCCCGCGACGCCGGGCGCCACGTTGTGCACCGTGACCGGCCCGGTCGCGTTGCTGCCGCCCATCGACACGCTGTTGTAGTTGATGGAGCCGTCGGGGTTGGTGTCGTACTTGACGGTCGACTGGTCGATCACCGCCACCTGCCCCTGCACGCCGCGCAGCTGCGAGACGTTGACCGCATCGCTGTCGGCCGAGCCCGCGGCCACGCCGGTGATCTGGCGGAACTGCCCGTTGGCCGCATCGCCCACCGACACCGCCGCCAGCGTGCTGGTGGTGGCGCCAATGGCGATGCGCTGCGCCTCGGTGGCCGTGGGCGGCACGTAGCCGGCCACGCCCGCGGCGGTGGAGGCCACCGAGCCCGCGCCCAGTGCCACGCCGCCGGCCTGCGTCACGCTGCTGCCCGCGCCCAGCGCCACGCCCTGCACGGCCGCGGCCGAAGACTGCGTGCCCAGCGCAATGGAGTCGGCCATGTGCGAGGTCGCGCCCTGGCCGATTGCCACGCCGCCCGGCGCGGTCTGCTGCACCACCGCGCCGTTGCCGATGCCGATGCCGTTGTTGCCGTTGACCACCGTCTGCGGGCCCACCGCCACCGACTCGGCGCCGATGGCCAGCGAGTCCGCGGCGTTCGAGTTGGCATGGAAGTACAGCGTCGGCGTGACCGCGAAGGAGGTCAGCGCGCCCGCGAGCTGCCGCACCGTGACCGCGTCCTGCGCCTGCGTGCCGTCGGCCACGTTGGTGATCTGGCGGTAGCTGGTGGCGCTGCCCAGCGACAGGGCGCCCAGCAGCGCGCGGTCGGTGGTGTTGTAGCTGATCAGCGAGCTGCCCGCCGGAATGCTGCCGGTGGAGGGTGCCACGAAGCGGTCGGACACGGCGCCCGAGCCGATGGCCACCGCGCCGGCGACCGTTGCGCTCGCATCCTTGCCCGAAGCAATGGCGTCGGCCCCCGTCGCGCCCAGGTTGTCCTCGTTGCCCCCGCCCGTGGAGTTGACGCTGTAGTACCTGATCTTGTTGGCCGTGACCGTGGTGCTGAGGTTCTCGATCGACTGGTTGGTGGCGAACAGCTGCGAGCCGTTGATGGCATCGGTCGAGCCACCCGAGATCCGGCCCGCCGCCACGTTGGTGATGGTGCGCTCGGCGCCCGCCGCACCCACGCTCACCGTGCTCCCCGGCGTGGTGCCGGCGAAGTTGTAGGTCGTGCCGTTGATCACCGTGCTGGCCGTGCCCACCGCCGCCAGCGTGGTGGAGCCGCCGCCCAGCGCCACGTCGTTCGCGTTGTTGGCGACCGCGTTCGGGCCGATGGCGACCGAGTCGGTGCCCAGCGCCTGCGAATCGGGCAGCGTCGAGGTGGCGTGGAAATACTTGATGCCCCCGCCGTTGTTGATGTCGCCGATCGTGTTGCCCAGATTGGTGATCTGCGTGGTGTTCGCCGTCACCTGCTGGTTGGTGGCGAAGAGCTGCGAACCGTTGATGGCATCGGTCGAGGTGTTGGAAAGCCGGCCCGCCGCCACGTTGGTGATGGTGCGCTCGGCGCCCACGCTGCCCACGCTCACCGTGCTGCCCGGCGTGGTACCGGCAAAGTTGTAGGTGGTGCCGCCGATCACCGCGCTGGCCGTGCCGACGGCCGCGGCCGTGGTGGAGCCCGAACCCAGCGCCACGCTGTTGGCGTCCGACGCCGTGGCCCCGAGGCCGATGGCCACGGCCGAGGTGCCGGCCGCCGCCGCGTTCTTGCCCGACGCGATGGCGTCGGCTCCGGTAGCGCCCAGGTTGTCCTCGTTGGTGCCGCCAGTGGAGTTGACGCTGTAGTACTTGGTCTTGTTGGTGGTGACCGTGGTGCTCAGGTCCTCGATCGACTGGTTGGTGGCAAACAGCTGCGAGCCGTTGATCGCATCGGTGGAGGTGCCGGAGATCCGGCCGGCCGCCACGTTGGTGATGGTGCGCTCGGCGCCCACGCTGCCCACGCTCACGGTGCTCGCGGGCGTGGTGCCCTGGAAGTTGTAGGTCGTGCCGTTGATCACGGCGTTGGCCGTGCCCACCGCAGCAGCGGTCACGGAGCCCGAGCCCAGGGCCACGTCGCCCGCACTGGCAGCCGCCGTCGCGGCATTGCCGATGGCCACGCTGCCTGCCTTGCCGGCCGCACCGGCGGTGGAGCCATTGCCCAGTGCCACCGATCCCTGGCCGATCGCCTTGTTGCCATTGCCGATGGCGACCGCGCCGTTGGCCTGGTTGGCCGCGGTGGCCGTGGCCGTGCCGTCGCTGTTGGCAATGTTGTTGGCGCCGCCGGTGAAGGCACCGGTGCCGCTCGCATAGCTCGGGTCGCCGATCACCACGGCGCCGTCGCCATAGGCCGTGTTGCCCGAACCGATCGAGATGGCCTTGCCGCCCGTGGCCGTCGCGCCCTTGCCGATGGCCACGGCCTCGGCCGAATCGGCCGTCGCGCCGCTGCCGATTGCCACGGTGTCCGCGGCGCTGGCGCGCGAGCCGTTGCCCATGGCCACGCCGCTGGCACCGGCCGCCGAGGCGTTCACGCCGGCTGCCAGGGCATTGATGCCCGTGGCGCCGTCGTTCGCATAGTTCCCCTGCTTGGTGCCGTTGTCGTTCACGCTGTAGTAGCGGATCTTGGCCCCCTCCACCTGCGTGTTCAGCTGGCTCACGTTCACTGCATCGGTGGGCGCCACGCCGGGCGCCACGTTGGTGATGACCGTGTTGCCGGCGTTGATGCCGTTGATCGTCACGCTCGGACCGCCCGCAATCGTGAGGCCGTTGTTGTTCAGCACCGTGCCGCCCGTGGTCACGCTGGTGAAATTGGGCGTGGCACTGGTGGCGATCTGCACCTCCGCGCCGTTCTGGGTGATGGCGATGTTGTTGCCCGCCGTGTAGGTGGCGGTGCCGCCCGGCGCGATGTTCTGCACGCTGGTGCCCGTGGCGGTGCCGGTGCCGGTCTGCGCCGTGGTCACGTTCCAGCCCTTGCCGGCAGTGGTGGCCACGTCGTCGATGGCGGCGTTGGTGGCGAACAGCTGCGAGCCGTTGATCGCATCGGTCGAGGTCTGGGAGATCCGCCCGGCTGCCACGTTGGTGATCGTGCGCTCGTTGCCCGCGCTGCCCACGCTCACGGTGCTCGCCGGCGTCGTGCCCTCGAACTTGTAGGTCGTGCCGTTGATCACGGTGCTGGCCGTGCCGACGGCCTTGCTCGTCGTCGAGCCGGAGCCCAGCGCCACGTCGCCTGCATTGGCGCCCGCCGATGCACCGGAGCCCAGCGCCACGCCATTGACCGTGCTGACCGCGGCGTTGGTGCCCATGGCCACGCTGCCCGTCGCTGCCGTGGTGGTGCTGGCGCCCACGCCTGCGGCAATGGAGTTGATGCCCTGCGCGCCGTCGTTGTTGATGTTGCCCCCGGCCACGCCGTTGTCGTTCACGCTGTAGTACTTGGTCTTGCTGGCCGCGACCGTGTCGGTCAGCTGGTCCACGTTCACCGCATCGGTGGGCGCCACGCCGGGTGCCACGTTGGTGATGACCGTGTTGCCGGCGTTGATGCCGGTGAGCGTCACGCTCGGGCCGCCCGCGATCGTGAGGCCGTTGTTGTTCAGCACCGTGCCGCCGGTGGTCACGCTGGTGAAGCTGGGCGTGGCGCTGGTGGCGATCTGCACTTCCGCGCCGTTCTGCGTGATGGCGATGTTGTTGCCCGCCGTGTAGGTGGCGGTGCCGCCCGGCGCGATGTTCTGCAGGCTGGTGCCCGTCGCAGTGCCGGTGCCGGTCTGGCCCGTGGTCACGTTCCAGCCCTTGCCGGCGGTGACGCCCACGGCATCGATCGCCGAGTTGGTGGCGAACAGCTGGCTGCCGTTGATGGCGTCGGTCGAGGTGCCGGAGATCCGGCCGGCCGCCACGTTGGTGATGGTGCGCTCGGCGCCCGGAGCGCCGACACTCACCGTCGAAGTCGGCGTGGTGCCCTGGAAGTTGTAGGTCGTGCCGTTGATCACGGTGCTGGCCGTGCCGACGGCCGCGGCCGTCACCGAGCCCGAGCCCAGTGCCACGTCGTCGGCCTGGGCGGCCGTGGCGCCAACGCCGAGCGCGAGCGCATTGGCAGCGCTTGCATTGGCCCGGTTGCCCACGGCAGTGGCATTCGCCGCCGACGCAATGGTGCTCGATCCGAATGCAATGGCGTTGTCGCCGGAGGCATTGGACACCGACCCGATCGCGGTGGCGTTGGAGCCTGAGGCGTTGGCACGGTTGCCGACGGCAATGGTGCTGACATTGCTCGAATCGGATTGGAGTCCCAGCGCAATCGAGGACTTTCCGGAGGCGCTTGCCAACGGGCCAACGGCCGTGGCTTGTGTGCCCGCCGCCAGGGTGCCCACGCCAGCCGCCAGCGCATTGGCGCCGGTCGCGCCGTTGTTGGTGTAGTTCCCCTGCTGCACGCCACCGTCGTTCACGCTGTAGTAGTGGGTGGGTGTGCTGGCCGCGATCGCCTGCACGGCCTGGTTGGTGGCGTAGAGCTGCGAGCCGTTGATGGCGTCGGTCGAGGTCTGGGAGATCCGCCCTGCCGCCACGTTGGTAATGGTGCGCTCGGCACCCAGCGCGCCGACGCTGACCGTGCTCAATGGCGTGGTGCCGGCGAAGTTGTAGGTGGTTCCGCCGATCACGGCGCTGGCCGTGCCGATGGCCTTGCTCGTCGTCGAGCCCGAGCCCAGTGCCACGTCGTCCGCGTTGTTGGCCACCGCCGTGTCGCCGAACGCCACCGCGCCGGCGGCCAGCGCGCTGCTGGTGCTGCCGATCGCCACGCTGCCCTGGCCGACCACCGTGTTCTGGTAGCCGATGCCGACCGCGCCCTGCGCCGCCGTGCCGGGGGTGCTCACCGCTTGGCCGCCGCCGCCCACCATGTTGGTGTTGCCCATCGCCACCGAACCATTGCCGGTGGCGGTGTTGTCCAGGCCCGAGGCAATCGCGCCGTTGCCGGTGGCGGTGTTGGGATCGCCGATTGCCACGGCGCCGTTGCCGCTGGCGACGTTGCCCGAGCCGATGGCGACTGCGCGGCCGCCGGTGGCCCGGGAGGCCCGGCCGATGGCGACTGCATCAGCTGCATCGGCGACGGATTCACCGCCGATGGCGATGGCATTGGCGCCCGATGCAAAGGCACCCAGGGTGGCATTGCCGCCGATGGCGAGCGAACCCACGCCGGTAGCGCGCACGGCAGTCGCGGCGGTGGTCCCGCCCGAGCCGAGCGCGGTCGCGTTGTCGGCCGCCGCATTGGCCCGGGTACCGGCCGCCAGTGCATCGAGGCCGGTCGCCCGGCTTCCGATCCCCATGGCGACAGCGCGATCTTGCGAGGCGGTCACGTCCGTGCCGATGGCGATGGCGCTCTCTGCCAGGGCACCCGCTCCTGCAGCCGTGCGCGCGCCAAGATTGATGGAATTGACCGCCGATGCGATCGCCTGGGTACCGATGGCGATGGCGTTGATGCCGCCTGCAGTGGCGAGGGTGCCTTGCGCGAGAGTGTTTGCTGCCGATGCCTTTGCCTGCGAACCGAGGGCGATTGCATTGTTCGCGCTCGCATTCGCGCTCAAGCCGATCGACGTGGTTCCGTTGCTCGCCACGCCGATGCCTGCGTTGGTGCCGATGGCGATGTTGTCGTTGCCGCTCACCAAGCTGCCTGCCGAAGCGTCCAGGTTGGCGTCGTAGGCGACCGTGCCGTCACCCGAGCCGAAGGCGACGTTGCGCGTTCCCGTGACACCCGAACCTGCGCCTCGCATCACGCTCGCAATGCCTCCGCCCATGGCGGTGTTCTGCGCGCCGCTGACCAGCGTGCCGGCGGCAATGCCCACGGCGGTCGAACCCGTATTGGCGACCGTCGAGCCTGCGCCGGCGCCCTGGCCGACCGCCACAGTGCTGGTCCCGACAGCGACCGCTTGCGCACCGAGCGCGAGGGAACTGTTCCCCAGGGCCCGGGCGCTGTTGCCGACGGCGGTGGCTGCGTCGTCGCTTGCCGTTGCCAGATGTCCTATCGCGGTGGCATTCACTGCGGACGCGCTAGCCTGAGTTCCTTGCGCGACGGCGTCCTGCATGCTTGCAGATGCCTCGGCGCCAACGGCGATGCTGCGCAGCCCGGTTGCGGCCGAGTTCGTACCGACGGCGAGGGCATCGGTGTTCGTGGCATTTGCGACGACCCCGATCGATGTCGCGTTGATACCACTCGTGCTGGAGCGGGCGCCGATCGCGACTGCACCGGTCGAACCTGACGTGGTGGCTTGCAAACCAATGGCAACGCTGTTCGCAGACTGCGCGTTCGCATCCTGACCCATGGCGACTGCCGCCTGTCCGGCGGCGTTTGCTCTGATGCCGATCGCCGCGGCGTTGAGCGCGCTGGATTGAGCCAGGGTTCCGATGGCAACGGTATTGCCCGCGCTGGCGGTCACATCCGTGCCGATCCCGATAGCACCCGCAGCCAAGGCGCCGGTACCGGCGGCGGTACGTGCGCCCAGATAGATCGAATTGATGCTTGTGGCATAGGCCCCAAAACCCAAGCCGATGGCATTCTGTCCTGTGGTATGGGCGGCATACCCCACTGAGAGCGCACCAAGCACATCAGCAGCCGCGAGAGAGCCCAGCGCGGTGGCTCCGATGCCCGCGGCCGAGGAGTTGAGACCCATGCAGGACGCCGTGCCGCTGTACGCATTCCAAGGCGACACATTGCAGTTCACCGACTGCGCCTGCGCTGAGGTCGATAGCAATCCGAGCACGCTCGCCGCCGCGGCAAGGGCCACCCGGCTGCCGCCTCGCTTGCCACGCGCGCGGGTGGTTTCGGATGCGGCCACCCAGGCGCCCAACGCCTCGTTCCAGATGCTGCGGTACGACTTATTCATGCATTTCTCCTCGATTGTTCAAGACGCCAAAAGCCCTGCTCCAAGGCCAATGGAATCCCCGGACGGCACATGCCAATAAAACTTTAGAAATAGTTGTAAAACTATTTAATCAACTGCAATTAAACAGAAACATTTTTTGGCGGATCTTAAGAGATTGCGGGGGAATGCAACTGGCGTGTGGCGGATTCACGTCATTGTCATATCGCCGCAATTAAGGATTTTTATTGGACCGATCTTATGAATAGTAATGTGAATTTATTATTAATTAAATCGCATAACATAATATTCGGATGCTTTTATTTGGAAATTCCTATTGATAATTCCATACAAATAGTAATACAAAGTTTTTAAAAGTTATTTTTATTGCCACGGATTTCAGTAGTTTTCGATTGAAAATTTATATCAATTCATCAATGGCGGTAGCGCACCGAACCGGCGCGCCCCAAATTGGCCGGCACTGAATTGATGCGCACCGAATTGGCGCAGGCGACGAAATGCCGGGCGCGAGCTGTTTTCGGTGCTGAGGGTTGGCCGAGGCCGAGGGAGATGGCGCTGCCAGAAAGGCGGCGAGCTGCTGCCGATGGCTGCGGCCCGCGCTCAGGAGGCGGTGCAGCGATCGCTGGAGGGGGTAGGGGAGATTGCTGCTGCGAACGCCTGCCGCTTGGGGCATTCGCCAGGCAGATGCGCCGCGGAACCGCGGCGCATCGAAGGGAGCGGCTTGGGGGAGCGGCTTAACGCAGCACGTAGCCGCTCAGGCGCCACGTGCCGCTGGAGTCGAGGCGAAAGCTCGTCATCTCGCGCACCACCCGGTTGCTGGCGTTGGCAAAGCGGGTTTCGTATTCGACGTTGATGTATTGGCCGGCCACATCGGGATCTTCGTTTGCAACCATTTGGCGATTGACCGAAATCCACGTGCGCTGCTGTGCGGCACCGAGCGGCGACCGCGACGCCTCGACCTGGCGAACGAACTCGGGACGCGCCACCCGCTTTTTGGTGGCGGGGCCCGAGCCGTCCCAGAGTTCGCCGATCTTGCCCTGGTCCACCAATTGGATGGCCTGCAGGCCGCCGCGAACCATGTTCGTCGGGTCGGCGTCCTGGGCCGAGGCCGCGCTCATCCAACTCGCCAGGAATGCGGCGCCGAGCAGCAATTTGCTTCTTGAGGTCATGTCAGGTCCGGGAGTGATATTAATTTCAATATGTAAGTATGCCGATTTGCATGTGGCACTTTCATGGTGCCGTTCGTTTATAGCACCCCGGGATTGAGGCGCGAATGCATATGCCGGCCTGCGATTGCGCCATGACGGGCGATTAAAGAAACCGCCCGACCTTTCCATTGCCATTGAAGGACGAGTCTTTTGCGGATTCCGCCTCAGGCTGCGCCCGCATGCCTCCACCGCAGCGAGACGCGGGTGCCTTCGCCGCTGCGGCTCTCGATGCGCAGATGGGCGCCGATGGCGTCGGCCTGCTCCCGCAGCCCCACGAGCCCGTAGTGCCCGGCGGCGCCCGCGCTCGGCTCGAAGCCAATGCCGTCGTCGGCGATCTCCAGCTCGATGCCGTCGCTCCCCATGCGCTGCAGCCGGATCAGGAGGCGTGCCGCGCCCGCGTGCCGCTCGACGTTGCGCAGCACTTCTTCGCACATGTGGAATACGGTTTCTGCCGGCTCGGCCGCAAGGGCGGACAAGGCGGGGTCGATCCGGCAGTCGAGCTCGATGCCGGAGCGCTCGCCCAGGCTCTTGCCCAACTCGGCCAGCGCTGCGCCCAGCCCGATGTCGCGCACCGGGTTGCTGCGCAGCTGGTCGATCGCGCGGCGTGCCTCGTCCAGCCCGTCGCGCGCCGCCCGCTCGGCGCGCACCAGTTCGTCCGGCAGCGCATCGGGCCGGTTCGATGCCAGGTGCTTGAGCACGCGGATCTCGGTGAGCATCGCCATCATGGAATGCGCCAGCGTGTCGTGCAGTCCACGCGCGAGCCGCAGCCGCTCGCGCACCACCGCGGCATCGCGCGATTCCTGCGCGAGCCGATTGATCTCTTCGGTGCGCTGCCGCACGCGTTCGTCCAGCTCGGCGTTGAGCCGGCGCAGCTCGTCGCGTTCGCGCTGCAGCGTGTCCAGCAGCCGGTCGAGCGCGCTGCCCAGCCGCGCGGCTTCGTCGGCGCCTTGCGGCACCTCGATGCGCGTGGCGCTGCCGGCCAGCACCGCGTCGGCCGAATGGGCAATCACGCTGACACGGCGCGTGAGCCGGCGCGCCATGACAATGCCCGCAACCGCGGCGGCCAGGCCCAGCAGGCTCAGCACGATCGAGATGCGCCATTCGATGGCAGTCGCAAACGCCGCGACCGATTCGACCGGCTGGATCACCACGGCCTGCCAACCGAGCCGGCGCAGCGTGCCCTCGCGCGCATTGGGCGGGGTCGCGATCAGGTAGGGCCGGTTGTCCAGCAGCCGCCTTGTGCGGATGCGCATGGGCAGATCGGACCCGTCGTTGCCCAGGCCCGCGACCACGGGATCGAAGGGCGTGATCGGATCGCCGGCATCCTGCCAGCGCTGCCCCAGGAGCGCGCTCGGCCCGTGGCGCACGATGCCGTCGCGGTCGATCAGCAGCCATTCGCCCGGCGATGCGCGGATCTCGGCCATCATCTTCTGCACCCAGTTCCAGCGGAGGTTCGCGGCCACCACGCCGATGATCGCGCCGTCTGCATTGCGCACAGGCGCTGTGAGCTTCAGGAAGCGCTCCTGCGGCGAGCGGCCTTCTTCGATCCATGCGGCGTCCAGGCCCTGCGAGATCCATGCGTGCTGATTGACGTTCTGGCCGACCACCTGTTCGTCGGTGGCGGCGACGATGAAGCCGTCGGCATCGGTCACCGCCAGCCAGATCAGGTCGGGCACGCCGCGGCGCACCGCCTCGAGCGAGCGCTTCAGGCGTGCGCCTTCGCTGCGCTGCACGTCCTCGGACAGCATGGCCGCCACCACGCTGACGGCCTGCAGGCGCAGCAGCAGCGCGGTGTCGAGTTCGGCGCTGACGTGCTCGGCCGCGGCCTCCAGGCGCTGGCCGTGCTGCTCGAGCAGCGTCGCACGCACGAAGCTGCGCAGCCACAGGTTGGCCGCGAGCGCCAGGCACAGGGTGAGCGCAATCAGCAGCCAGCCGATCGCGGCAGCCATGGAGCGCCGCGGGTCGATGCGACGTGCGAGGTTCATTGGCTGCGGATTCTCGCAGCCGGTGGCCATGACTTTCGGCATGGGTACTTCCCCCGAGTCCTCGGGGTTTGTCTCGATCCGCCGCGTGACTTCCGGCAGGCGCGCCGGCGGCGGTTTGCGGCAACAGTTGCACCCATCGCGATCCGTGCCTGCAGCGCGACTGAATTCCAACCCTGAACGTGCCGCGACGCGATCGGCGCGACAACGAATGGAGACCCAACGAATGAATCCCACGTCCCTCACACAGGCCGCATCCGGCGCGCCGCCGCGCCTGTTCGACAACCGCTGGCTGCAACTGGCCGTCGGCATCGTCTGCATGATTGCCACGGCCAACATCCAGTACGCATGGACCTTGTTCGTGCCGGAGATCCAGGGCAAGTTCGGCTGGGAGCGCGCATCGATCCAGATTGCCTTCACCATCTTCGTGCTGGTGCAGACCTGGCTCGCGCCGATCGAGGGCTACTTCATCGACAAGTTCGGCCCGCGCCTGATCGTGGCCTTCGGTGCGCTGTTCATCGGCGCGGCCTGGGCCATCAACTCGCAGGCCACGACGCTGATGGGCTTCTACATCGGCGCGGCCATCGGCGGCATCGGCGTGGGTTCGATCTACGCCACCTGCATCAACAACGCGCTCAAGTGGTTCCCCGACCGGCGCGGCTTGGCGGTGGGCCTGACGGCCGGCGGCTACGGTGCCGGCTCGGCCGCCACCATCCTGCCGATCGCCGCGATGATCGAATCGTCCGGCTTCCAGGAGGCCTTCCTGTTCTTCGGTTTGCTGCAGGGCTCGCTGGCCTTTGCCGCTGCCTGGTTCCTGCGCCAGCCCAAGGGCAACGAGGTGCGCGGCTCGGCCAAGGTCGCGCAGAGCCGGCGCGACTACACGCTGGGCGAAGCGCTTCGCACGCCGCTGTTCTGGCTGATGATCCTGATGTTCTCCTGCGTGGTCACCGGCGGCATGATGGCCGTGGCGCAACTGGGCGTGATCGCACAGGACCTGGGCGTGAAGAACTTCAAGGTGGACCTGTACTTCGTCACCATGGCCGCGCTGCCGCTCGCGCTGATGCTCGACCGTGTCATGAACGGCATCTCGCGCCCGCTGTTCGGCTGGATCTCCGACCACATCGGCCGTGAGAAGACCATGGTGATCGCCTTCACGCTGGAAGGCATCGGCATCATCGCGCTGGGCTACTTCGGCCACAACCCGTGGGCCTTCCTGATCCTGTCGGGCGTGGTCTTCCTGGCCTGGGGCGAGGTGTACTCGCTGTTCTCTGCGCTGGCGGGCGACGCGTTCGGCACCAAGCACATCGGCAAGATCTATGGCGTGCTGTACTGCGCCAAGGGCGTCGGCGCGCTGTTCGTGCCGCTCGGCAATTTGATAATGGAAGCCACCGGCACCTGGTCGACCGTGCTCTACACAGTCGCAGCGCTCGACCTGTTCGCCGCCTTCCTGGCCATCGTCGCGCTGCGGCCGATGCTCGCAAGGCACACCGCCAGCAATGCCGCCGCATCGCATGCGCCTTCGCCGGCACCTGATCTCGCGATGCCCGGCGGCCTGTCGCCTGCAGGCCGCACGGCCTGATCGGCACCCGCTGCCAAGCTAAACACTGCCAAGTCCAGCGCACCCGTGGAACCGGCTTTGCCGGGCTACCGGGTGCGCTTCTTATTTCTTCAACACCAGCACTGCCAGTTCGGTGCGCGTGTTCGCGTGGAGCTTCTGCATGATCCGGCTCACGTGGTTCTTTGCCGTTCCCTCGGCCAGGTTGAGCGCCGTGGCGATCTGGCGGTTGCCATAGCCCTTGGCGATCAGTTCGAGCACGGCGGCCTCGCGCTCGGTCAGCGGTTTGGTCGTCGCCGTCGAATCGGACTGCGATGGCTCGCCGGGCGCGGTGGCTTGCGCCGCGGTGCGGGGATCCGGCGCCGGCGGGGAGGGCGGCTCCTGCGCGACGCGATCGGCCAACAGCCGGAACTGGTCCATCACCTTGCGCGCGATCTGCGGCGTGAGGCGCGACTCGCCGCGATGCACGGCCCGCACGGTGTCCAGCACCTCTTCTTCCGAAGCGTCCTTGAGCAGGTAGGCCTGCGCGCCGGCACGCACCGCGTCGAAGACCAGGTCGTCGCGGTCGAAGGTGGTCAGCACCATCACGCGCGTGTGCGGCAAGGCAGCCGAGATCTCGCGCGTCGCGAGCACGCCGCCCTTGCGCGGCATGTGCAGATCCATCAGCACCACGTCGGGCAGCAGGCGGCGGGCCAGCTCCACGGCTTCCACGCCGTCGGCCGCCTGGCCGAGCACCTCGATGTCCGGCGCGGCGTCCAGCAGCATGGCCATGCCGCGACGGATCAACGCCTGATCGTCGGCAATCAGCACGCGGATTTTCGGCGCGGTCTGCGAAGAAGAGGATGACGGTTCGGCGATGGTGCTCATGGCAGCGCCGATTGTGCCCCGAGGTACTCCGGGCCCGTCACAATTTGCCGTGTCGACTGCTACGCAAAAAGGAAATCCGATGCTGCATGTGGATGACGTCGATGCACTTTATGAAGAATTCGTCCGGCGCGGCGCGTTGATAAAGCAGGCGCCCGCAGACAAGCCGCATGGCATGCGCGAGTTCTCGGTCACGACGCCTGACGGACACCGACTCATGATTGGCCAGGACCTTATCGAGGGCGGGAAGCTGACGAGGACTTCGAAGCAGCGGGAGACGGGTTGGAGCCCGAAGCTCCAGGAATAGTCGTCTTCGCGCTGATGGCGTACTGCTGCAACTACAACCGTGCGGCCGTCGACGATCTCGAACAGTGCGACGCGGCCCGTGTGGCCAAACGAGATCACCAGCTCGCGCAGGGATCTCCATCGGATTGCGTGCACCCGCTGGAGTGGAAGCGGGGTGCACATAACCGCGAGCCTTAGCCCGCCAGCGTCGGATAGTCCGTGTAGCCCTTGGCGCCGGGCGTGTAGAACGTCTCCGGCGCAGGCGCGTTCAGCGGCGCGTCCTGGCGCATGCGGTCGACCAGGTCGGGGTTGGCGATGAAGGCCCTGCCCATGGCCGTCAGGTCTGCGCGGCCTTCGCTCAGGGCCTGCAGTGCGCTGGCCTTGTCGAGGCCGCCGGCAAGGATGAAGGGGCCGTCGAACGCGGCCCTGAGGTCGGTCTTCAGCTTGGCCGGGACGGGCGGGGTGCCCAGGGCCGAATGGTCGAGCACGTGGACGTACATGAGGCCGAGCGCGGAGAGCTGCTTCACCAGCGCCAGGTACTGTTCGTCCACGCCTTCGAACGCGCCGGTGCCATTGAGCACGCCATGCGGCGACAGGCGGATGCCCACGCGCTCCGCGCCGATTTCCTTCACGGCCGCACGCGCGACCTCGAGCACCAGCCGGTTGCGCCCTTCGGCCGTGCCGCCGTAACCGTCGGTGCGGCGGTTGACGTTGGCGTTCAGGAACTGCTCGAGAAAGTAGCCATTGGCCGCATGCAGTTCGATGCCGTCGAAGCCGGCCTCGATGGCAAGGCGCGCGGCCGTGGCGTATTCGCCGATCGCCACCTGGATGTCGGCCTCGGTCATGGCGCGCGGCGGCGTGTGCGGCTGGTTGCCTTGCGTATCCGTCCACATCTGGCCGGGGCATGTCTCCGACGACGAGCTCAGCACCTCGGCACCGGCCGGCAGGTTGTCCGAGTGGGCCACGCGGCCGGTGTGCATGAGCTGCACGACGATCCTGCCGCCCTTGGCATGCACTGCGTCGGTCACGAGCTTCCAGCCTTGCACCTGGGCATCATTGAACAGGCCGGGAATCCGGGCGTAGCCCAGGCCGTTGGGCGAAGGCGAGGTGCCTTCGGTGATGATGAGCCCGGCGCCCGCGCGCTGGGCGTAGTAGGTGGCCATCAGGCTGTTGGGCGTGTTGTTCTCGGCCGCGCGGCTGCGGGTGAGCGGCGACATCACGGCACGGTTCTTGAGCGGGGTGGCGCGCAGGGAGAAGGCGTCGAAAAGCATGGACTGTCCTGAAGAAAAGGGGAGTGAGAAGAAAGGAGGGGATGGCCTTGGCCCGCAGCGGCTCAGCCGATCCGGTAGCGCGGGGCCGGCGTTCCCACCTGGGTGGCGGCAAACAATGCGGAGCGCGCCGCCTCGTACTTGTCCCACAGCGTTGCATCGGCGACCGACGGCCACGTGACCGCTTCGCCCTGGTCCCATCCCGCGAGCGCCGCATCGACCATGTGCTCGGTGGTCATCAAGGCGTCCTTGTTGAGGGCCGCCAGCGGCACGCCCGACAGGTCCCAGATCTCGGTGGCCGTCGAGGCCGGCAGGACCAGCTGGACCTTCACGCCGGTGCCGGCCAGCTCTTCCTGCAGGCCCCGGCTGTATTGCAGTACGAAGGCCTTGGTGCCGCTGTAGACGGCGCTGATCGGCAGCGCGTGGATGCCCAGCACCGAAGCGATGTTGATGATCACCCCGTCGTTTCTGGCGATGAAGGCGGGCACCACCGCCTGGGTCAGGCGCGTCAGCGCCGTGATGTTGAGGGCGATCTGCGACAGCGCGTCGCCCGCAGACCTCTGTGCCACCGGTCCCAGCCGCGCAATGCCGGCGTTGTTCACCAGCACGCGCAGGTCGGCGCGGGTGGACAGGATCGTCTCGATCCGCGCCAGGTCTTCGTCCTGGGTCAGGTCGGCAACGACTGGCTCGGCCTTGATGCCGTGCGCCTTCGAGACCTGTGCGCAGAGGGCTTCGAGGCGGTCGGCGCGACGGGCGACAAGAATGAGGTCATAGCCGCGCGCGGCGAGGCGGTCCGCATAGACGGCGCCGATGCCGGAGGAAGCCCCGGTGACAAGAGCGACTTTCCTAGAGCTGGGATGTGTCATGGATGGCTTTCGAATAAAATTTGAGGGCTCAACCAAAAAAGTTGAGGGCTCAAATGTAGAAGCGATCCGCCACCGGCTGCCGTTGGTGCAGCACTCAACCATTTTTAAGACATGGGAATAAAAACCAAAGCCGTCGACGCGAAGTGCAGCCTGGACAAGCCGGCCGCGGATCAGGATGTCCTGGGTGGCCGCGTCTGCACGAACACGGCGCTGCGCCTGGCCGCCCGCCGGCTGGGCCAGCTGTATGACGAAGCGCTGGCACCGCTGGACCTCAAGGCCACGCAACTCGCGCTCATCGCGGAAATCGACAAGCTCACGGTTGCCGCCCCGCAAGGGCCGACGCTGCAGGACCTCGCAGCCCGGCTCGCCATCCAGCTGTCGGCGCTGACCCACGCGCTCAGGCCACTGGTGCGCGACGGCTTCGTCGAGTTGCGTGCGGACGCCAAGGACCGGCGCACCAAGCACGGCGTGCTCACGCCGCAGGGCAAGGCCAAGTTGTCCGAAGCGGTGTGGCGCTGGGCCGCGGCAAACGACCGCGTGGAGGCCGTGCTGGGCCCTGCCTCGGCGGCGAACCTCCGGGCCCTGGCCGATCAGGTGTCTTCCGACGCGTTCCTGGCGGCATACAGGTCAGAGGATTGATCGGCCCGCCGCATCCCCGGGGCCCCGCCACGGCCGAGCGCGGCAGCCTTCGCAATGAGCGTTCCGTCTTCGACAGCTGCGGCCTAAACTGCGGCCCGCACAACTTCTGTTCGGAGGACCGATGACGACGAATTACCAAGGCAGCTGCCACTGTGGCCGGATCGCCTTCGAGGTCGAGGGCGACATCCAGGGGGCGATGTCATGCAACTGCTCGATGTGCCAGCGCAGGGGATCGCTGCTGTGGTTCGTGCCGCACGACCGGCTCAGGCTGAAGACGCCGCCCGAGGACATCAGCACCTACATGTTCAACAAGCATGTGATCTCGCATCGCTTCTGCGCGGTCTGCGGCATTCATGTCTTTGGCGAGGGCACCGACCCCAAGGGCAACAGGATGGCGGCCATCAACATCCGCAGCCTCGAGGGCATCGACCTGGAAGCGGTGCCGGTGCAGCATTTCGACGGGCGTTCGAAGTAGGTCCTGGGGCAGCCACCCGCTTGCGCCGGCACGGCCAATCCCGTACGCTGGCCCGGCGTCCACGCGCAGCACCCGAGCCCTGGCGGGCCGCCGGGCCGGCCTTGCGGGCGCGTAAGGAGTGCATGCCATGCCAAGCCGATCGAACGGCCTTGCGGCCGAAATGCAGGCCGTGCGAACGTTGGCGCTGGTGGGCGCCGCAGCCGCCGGCAAGAGCTCGCTGGCCGAGAACCTGCTGCACAAGGCGGGCGCCATCGCGGCCTGCGGCAGCATCGAGCGCGGCAGCACCGTCAGCGATCACGACCCGCTCGAGCGCCGCATGCAGCACTCGCTCAACGCATCGGTGATGCACCTCACGCACGGCGGCACGCGCATCCACCTGATCGACACGCCCGGCGGGCCCGACTTCCTCGGCCAGAGCCTGCCGGCGCTGGAGGCGGTCGAGACGGCGGCGGTGGTCATCAATGCCGCGACCGGCATCGAGCCGATGACGGTGCGCATGATGGAGTACGCGGCCTCGCGCCACCTGGCCCGCATGATCATCGTCAACAAGATCGACTCGCAGGGTGTTTCGCTGGCGGGCCTGCTGGCCGACATCCAGGCCACCTTCGGCCGCGAATGCCTGCCGCTGAACCTGCCCGACGGCGTCGGCCGGCAGGTGGTGGACTGCTTCTTCAACCGCTTCGGGCAGTCCGACTTCGGCCCGGTCGAGGCGGCGCACCGCGCGCTGGTGGAGCAGGTGGTCGAGGTCGACGCCGCCTTCGTCAACCGCTACCTCGAGGAAGGCGACGTGGACCCGGCCGAGCTGCACGCGCCGCTCGAACAGGCACTGCGCGAAGGCCACCTGATCCCGGTGTGCTTCGTCTCGTCGCGCAGCGGCGCCGGCGTGGCCGAGCTGCTGGACGTGATCGTCAAGCTGCTGCCCGACCCGACCGAGGCCAACCCGCCGGACTTCATCATGGGCGAGGGCGCAAAGGCCCAGCCCATGGAGGCCAGCCCCGACCCGTCGCTGCACGTGCTGGCGCATGTGTTCAAGGTCACGGTCGACCCCTATGTCGGCAAGATGGGCATCTTCCGCGTGCACCAGGGCACGATCACGCGCGACAGCCAGCTCTACATCGGCGACGGCCGCAAGCCCTTCAAGGTGGGGCACCTGTTCATGCTCCAGGGCAAGGACCATGTGGAGGTGTCGCATGCGGTGCCGGGCGACATCGTGGCGGTGGCCAAGGTCGAGGAGATCCATTTCGATGCCGTGCTGCACGACGCTGCGGAGGACGCCCACGTGCACCTCGCGCCCCTGCCGTTCCCGGTGCCGGTGCATGGCCTGGCCGTGGAGCCCAAGCGACATGGCGACGAGCAGCGCGCCTGGGAGATTCTCGGCAAGCTCGCGGCCGAGGATCCGTGCCTGCGCATCGAGCATGTGGCCGCGACCAACGAGACGGTGCTCTACGGGCTTGGCGAGCTGCACCTGCGCATCGTGCTCGAGCGCCTGCGCGAGGTGTACCGCTTCGAGGTCCAGACGCGGCCGCCGCGCATCGCCTACCGCGAGACCGTGAGCGCGCCGGCCGAGGGCCACCACCGCCACAAGAAGCAGACCGGCGGCGCCGGCCAGTTCGCCGAGGTCTTCCTGCGCATCGAGCCGCTCGCGCGCGGCGCGGGTTTCCAGTTTGGGGACGAGGTCAGGGGCGGCGCGATCCCGGGCCAGTTCATTCCCGCGGTGGAGAAGGGCGTGCGCGAGGTGCTGGCGTACGGCGCGATCGCAGGCTACCCCGTGGTCGACGTGCGCGTGGTGGTGTACGACGGCAAGCACCACAGCGTCGACAGCAAGGACATCGCCTTTGCGACCGCGGGCCGCAAGGCCTTCATGGCCGCGATCCGCGAGGCCCGGCCGGTGGTGCTCGAGCCGATCGTGCAGATCGAGATCGCCGTGCCCGAGCATGCCGTGGGCGACGTCACGAGCGACCTGTCGGCTCGGCGCGGCCTGGTCACCGGCACCTCGGGCCAGGGAGGCGGCACCGTGGCCATCGGCGGGCAGGTGCCCGAGGCCGAACTCGCCAGCTACCAGTCGCGGCTCAATGCAATGACCAGCGGCCAGGGCCGCTACACCATCGCGCTGTCGCACTACGAAGCGGTGCCGCCGACGGTCCAGCAGGCGCTGGTGAGCCAATACCAGGTGCGTGACGAGGACTAGCATCGCGCCTGCTGTCCACGCTGTACCGAGGCGGCGTGTGACGCCGACCATTGAACGGCGGCACCATGCGTCGGGCTCGAACGCCAAGAGCCCAGTAGCCCGTGCGCGAGATCGAATGCAACGTCCGATCCGAGTCGACGGGTATCGCGGCTACAACGAGACATCGAACCGACGGCGGAAGTCGCCTGGCGTGCATCCTTCAATGCTGCGAAAGAACTTGGTGAAGTTGGTCGCCTCATCGAAGCCAAGCCGCTGCGCGATGGCGGAAATCGGCATCTCCGTATGTACGAGCAGGCGCTTGGCTTCCAGCGCAAGGCGCGAGGCAATAAAGGCCTTCGCACCGACGCCAGCCACCGCACTGCAGACGCGAGTAAGAGTCTTCTCGGAACATCCCATGGCATGTGCATAGCGCGAAACGTGATGCCACTGATGCACCTTCGCGTCCAAAAGCCGTTTGAAAAGACGAAAGCGCTCTGGCGCGTCGGCCGATGCTCCAGCGGGCGGCTGTTGCTCGGTGTGAAAGATGTGCAGCCGCATCACCAGCGTTGCCAGTTCACTCTGGAGCAGCCAGTTCAGCAGCGGTTGCCGGGCTTCGAGCGCGCACTCCTCCTCGAGCCGCGCGAGCGTGTCGGCCAAGAACCGACCCGTCGACCGATCGAGGCGCAGATGGCCAGGAAGCGCATCGATCAGTTCAGGCATCTGAAGGCGTTCCTCGCCTTGCGAAGCCTGCAGCAGTTCGGGTCTGAACAGCAGGAGGTTTGCGTCCCAACGGCTTCCCGGGCCGAAGCGGTGAACCTGTCCGGGCCGGATGGTCAGCAGCGATCCCGCGCCACACTCGATGTGCCTGAAGTCCACCACGGCGCGGCATTTCCCGCGTCTGACGTGCACGAACATGTGAAAGTCGTAGCGGTGGTGACGCTGGAGGTGGGCTTGGGGCACCCTTCGTCTTAAGTCCGACATAGAGAAGACCTCGAGATCCAGTGTGCTCTCGGCCGAGGGCCGATATTGGACCTGCTCGATATCGATGGGTCTCGTTCCGCGCGGCATCGACCCATTCTGTCCGATATTCACCATTCAGCAACCGACTTTGATCGCGTCGAACACGCCGGCAACTCGAACAATATGGGTACGCGGGCACCGGGCGGCCACCAAGCTCCGCGTCCCATCCCGATAGACATTCCGAGGCGACAGATGCAAACCACAAACCGACAGTTCATGACTCGCTTCGTGGAGTTCATCAACACAGCGGACCCGCGGCTCGCCACAGAGTTGGTTTCTCCGGACGCCGTGTTTCAAGTTCCTGGGCGCGCCGAACCCGTGCACGGGCCACAAGGCTACCTGGAGATCATCGGGATGATGCGCGGCGGATTCCCCGACGTTCAATGGACTCTTGAGGAAACCGTCATCGAAGGCGATGTCATCGCTGCGCGATTCACGATGCGTGGGACGCATCGCGGAGCTTTTTTCGGCGTGCCTCCCACAGGCAAGACGATTGCCGTGCAAGCGCTGAACATCTATCGACTCTCGGCCGGGAAGATCGTCTCCGAAGTGGGGCAACCGGACCTGCTCGGACTGATGCAGCAGATCGGCGCGTTGCCGCGTTCCTGAGGCCCAAGGCTGGACCAAAGGACCGCTTCCGGCCGATCGCGGTCTGTCGTTCGTCTGCTATTGACGTCCGCTTCTTGCCAGTGAACTGCCCTTCAACGCGGCTGCTCCGACTACCAGTGGAGGAAAAGCTGGCCACAAAAGCCGGGGCGATTCAGTTCGCCCTGTGCTGTTAGCCTTACATGGTCGGCAGGGCCTCTGCCACGCCAACTCCGGCCATCGTGCCCAATTTTAGAACTGAACTCACTATGACCAGCCCGCTGTACAACGCCTCCGTTCCCGTCATGCAGCAGATGCTGCGCGCCCTGTCCGACGTGCTCAAGAAGGCCGAAGACCACGCGACGCAGAAAAATATCGATCCAAATGCGCTGCTGCAGGCGCGGCTGTTCCCTGACATGTTTCCGCTGGTGCGTCAGGTACAGATCGCCGCAGACTTCTCCAAGGGCATTGCCTCCCGCTTGGCTGGTGCCGAGGTGCCGTCCTGGCCCGACACTGAGGTCAGCTTCGCCGACCTGCAAGCGTTGATCGCCAAAGCTTTGGCCCACATCGGCTCCTTAAAGTCTGAGCAATTTGATTCAAGCGAGAGCCGCGAGATCGTATTGCGCCCCGGCACCCCAAAGGAAAAGAAGCTGACCGCAGGCGCATATCTTCTGCACTATGGACTGCCGCAGTTTTTCTTCCACGTGACCACCACCTATGCCATCTTGCGCCACAACGGTATTGAGATCGGTAAGCGCGACTACATGGGTGCCTACTAACCCAAAACAGACAGGAGTTCAGCCACTCTGGCCACTGCCGCTCGATAGCAACTAGAGCCTCCGTCGCTGCGCGAGTTCAGCTAACCCTAACTTGCTTGACGCCTGGTCAACGCTGACCAAATGCCTACTGCGTTAGTCTGTGAATTACACAGTCGACCCGTTGCGAGCGTTCGACATTGGTCTGCTGATGGCGGCTATGCAGCGATTGCCGACATCCGAAGGGCTCGTGCGAATGGGTCCTATCGGCCGAGGCTGTGTGGAAACGCTCTCGGCGCTCCAGTATGCCGAGCATCCGCGTCACGAGGGCCACCGCCAGCCTCGCAGGCCATCCAGTCGTCGTAGACGGGCACGAATGGATTTGAAGCCCAGCGGGCCCTCTGCGCGCCGTTGAAGCGCGGTAAAGAGGCTCATGCCCCCACCAGCCGCACCGCCTTCATCATTCTTCTCATTCCCAGGATGGCGATCACTCGCTTGATGTTGTAAGCCAGCACATGCAGGCTCATCTCGGTGCCCACATGCGCCAGCGTCTTCGTCAGGAAGTGCGTCGAGCCCATCCAGTGCTTTACCGTCCCGAAGACATGCTCCACAGTGCGCCGTCGCAGGGTCATGGCCTCGGGCTTCTTGTCCAGGCGCTGCTGCACACGCTCGAGCACCTCTTCATGTTCCCATCGGCGGATGCGTCGGTAGTCGCCTGTCGTGCATTGGTCTTTGATCGCGCATGTGGGGCAGGCGCTGGTCCAGTAGACATGGGCGTTGAGCCCGTTCTTCTCCAGCGTGCTGAACCGGTAGATGGCCCACTCGCCTGCAGGGCACTGGTACTCATCGTCCTTCGCGATGTAGATGAAGTCGCTCTTGTCGAAGCGCCCCTCGGCCTTGGCATTGGAAGTCATCGGCTTGGGAACGAAGGCCGTGATGCCCGCGTCCTCGCAGGCCTTGAGTTCGGTGCCGTTGAAGTAGCCACGGTCGGCGAAGGCCTGCAGCTTCTTCGTGTCCATGGCCTCACGTGCGGCCTTGGCCATCTTGCTCAACTGCGCCCGGTCGTTGCCGATGTTCGTCACCTCGTGTGCCACGATGAGATGGTGCTTGGCATCGACCGCCGTCTGCACGTTGTAGCCCACCAGGCCCGAGCCCTTGGCCTGCGAGTTCATCGAGCGGGCATCGGGGTCGGTGGTGGAGATCTGCCCGTCGGGCAGCTTCTTCAATTGCTCCTGGGTCTCGTCGAGCTGGCGCATCTGCGCGCGCAGGGTTCGGATCTTGTCCTGCAGGCGTTCGGTCTTCGCTTCGACCTCAGCAGGCTGTGTGCGATCCGCCGTCTCCACCGTGTCCAGGTAGCGCTGGATGCTCTGCTCGATCTGGCGCTGGCGCGCATCGATCTTGGCGGGCGTGACATTGCGGTCGCGGCTGTTGACGGCCTTGAACTTGCTGCCATCGATAGCCACGATGGCTTGCGTGAAGAGTTTGAGCTCGCGGCACAGACCGATGAAGCGACGGCAGACATTGCGAATGCCCGCGCCGTTGTCGTGGCGGAAGTCGGCAATGGTCTTGAAGTCGGGCGCCAGGCGCCCGGTCAGCCACATGAGCTCGACGTTGCGCTGCGCTTCGCGTTCCAGGCGCCGGCTGGACTGGATACGGTTCAGGTAGCCGTAGATGTAGAGCTTGAGAAGCACCGCCGGGTGGTACGCAGGCCGACCGGTAGCAGCTGGGTCCACGCCTTTGAAGCCGAGTGCCTGAAGATCAAGTTCCTCGACGAAGGCGTCGACGACTCGCACCGGGTTGTCTTCGCCGATATAGTCATCAAGACATTCCGGCAACAGCGCGACCTGCTGTCGGTCTTCGCCCTCGATGAATCGCTTCATGGCCACCTCGCTTGGAACGGTGCATCGATTTTATTTTTTGATGGGCGGGATTGGGAGTCTTTTCACACAGCCTCGGCCAAGACCAGACGTCCAGCGCCACATCTATGAGCATCGCCTTATGGCTTCTTCTGTACGCTGCGAATTCGCTGTTCGTATATTGGGTTGTATGGGCCGGAGGTGCGGCGAAATTTGAGGGATGGCGCTCGCTCCTCATCGTCGACTGGCTGCCAGCCGTCACCTGGACCTCGGAGCAAATCGCGCTCTATACGCTTCTGATTTGGGCTGGCCACACACTTTGGTTCCTAGTCGGCCTGTTCGTCCCACAAGCAAGAACATTCTTTTGGTAGCGGCCCGTAAGCGACGCTCATCGCCCGTTGCAAACCACCAGGCTGAGTGCCCGCTTTTCTGCGAAGCTTCGATGACTGCAACGGGCCCGAAGCCCGGTGACCCTCACAGGCTACAGTCAGCCACAACCAGACGTTCGTCACGCCCTCCCAGTTTTGCCTTGGCAGTGCCTGGCGTGCACGCCGCCAGAGGCTAGACTGGCGCCATGACTGAGAGAAGCGCAAGATGAAAACCCTGCTTCGGCGCCGGACGCTCTGGATTGCCGTCAATCTGCTTGGCATGGCCGTCTATCTAAAGTTGGCATCCGCCTTGTGGGTGGTTTCCGGCGAGGAAGGCATGCCACGCGGACCCGGCGACGCCTTTTACTGGCTGTTCTTTCTCGTCCCGGTCCTCGCGGCTTTCACACTTGTGAATTCCATGGCTCTCCTCATTATCCTCGGTCGATTCAGACGGAATGGTGGCCGTGTAGCTCTGGCTGTCTGGTTTGCGGTCGCAGTGCTGTGGGCTGGAACGGTCGTGATTGACCATCAACGCCAAGTCATCGACGCAGAGTTCTCCTAGCCCAAAGTGGGAGAGGACGGCCTTCGGCCAAGAGCCGACACTCACCGCCTCCCCTCAATGGACCTGTTCTGCGGCCAATGAAGCACCGATTGTCTGATGCCCGCAAGGCTTATCTCAGTAGGCCCTTTTCCCACACCGGAAGGTTCTGGGGCGCCGCAGCGGTGGCATGCGTTGTCGCTCCACTGGGATATTGGAAGCTGGCGCCCCTGGAGGCAGGACACCTAGCCGTACTTGCGTTCTATCTCGCTTTCGCCGTCGCAGTCGCCCTGCTGGTCGTCGTCGTCCGAAGGTGGCTCCGGCCGCTGAGGGCTGTTCTCGATAACACCTTTCTGGACGTCACAGCTGGGGGAGTATCGAAGGAAACGCCGAACTCCCGCACCTGGCTTCTGGCGAGTCCTGACATCGGCCGAGCAAGCCTCTACTGGCAAGGCAACAACCTGGTGCGGGTGGTTCTTCATGCAGACAACGGCGACGTTGAGGTACACGGTCTCGAAGACATGGCGGGTTTCGTTGCCGACCTCCGCCGAACGTTTGTCCGATTGCACTGCAGCGACGTGCGGGCAGGTTAGAGCAGCGACGGGCAGAATGCGGCCAAAATCAGCCATTGAGACGCCCGATGAAAGGGCGTTTAAAGGCACGAATTGACTAACGCACACTATTGCCCTAACTGCGACGCAGAGGTTTCATCGGGGGCCAAGTCGTGCCCAACGTGTTTCGCCGACTTCGGCTCTAACAGTACTTGGAAACCGGTCACGTCCAGATTGAGACGCGCTTCACCAAGGGCACCCATCTTCTCCGGCGAACCGAAGATAGTTCATGCTGCGCAGTCGATTGCGATTTTTGCCATCCTTGGACCGGTGGGGGGTCTTTTTTTGGTGGCTGTCCTATACAAATCTTCTGGTGACCTTGCTTTCGCCTTTCACCCTTTCGCAATCATTGGAGCGTTTGCTGTTGGCGGCGGTCCGGCATTAATCGCTGGCTTCCTATACTGCGTTGCGGCGCTTGGCTTGGTCGCCTTGTTTCCTCAGTTGAAAATTCGCATCCTCGCCGGTGCTGTCATCGGCGTCCTCGCTGGGTATGCGGGTGTTTGGGCATACTTCCACCTGGTGCTTCAAGCCGGTCCAAGCCGTGCGGCACGCGTAGACGAAGTGGCAAATCTCTCGTCGTGCGTAGGCCTACTGTGCGGGGCTGTTTCGGCTTGGCTCGTTCCGGTCGGCAGGTCGGGCGCCGGCAGTTCTCCTTCAGATGCATAGCAGGATAGAAGTTGACGGCTACCGCGCTGAGTACTGCGGCGTCCGCGAACGGCAGCTTTCGAGAGTAGCGGACTTCTGCTTCGGGCCGAGGCCGTGTGAAAACCCTTCCCCAAGCGCCAGTCCAAAAATAAAATGAGGTCACCCGTTTCCAGCGAGGTGGCCCATGAAGCGATTCATCGAAGGCGCGGACCGATACCAGGTCACGTTGTTGCCGGAATGCCTTGACGACTACGTTGGCGAAGACAACCCGGTGCGCATCGTCGATGCGTTCGTCAACGAATTGAATCTAGGCGCTCTCGGCTTCGAGGGTGCAGACCCTGCAATCACTGGCCGCCCTGGATACCACCCATCGGTTCTGCTCAAGCTCTATATCTACGGTTACCTCAATCGCATCCAGTCCAGTCGTCGACTGGAGCGCGAAGCTCAACGCAACGTTGAGCTCATGTGGCTTACCGGTCGCCTGACTCCCGACTTCAAGACCATTGCCGACTTCCGCCGCGACAACGGAAAGGGCATCCGCAATGTATGCCGCAGCTTCATCGTGCTGTGCCGTCAAATGAAGCTCTTCTCTCAAGCCGTGGTGGCCATCGACGGGAGCAAGTTCAAAGCGGTCAACAGCCGCGACCGCAACTTCTCCCCGGGCAAGATCGAAGCACGCAAGGAGCAGATTGAGCAAAGCATTCAGCGTTACCTCGATGCGCTGGAGACCACGGACCGCGTCCAGCCAGCCGACTTCGAAGCTAAGACCGAGCGCCTGCAAGAGAAGATCGGCAAGCTGCGCGAACAGATGCGGCAGCTCGATGAGACGAGGGAGCAACTCAAGAGTGAACCGGGCCAGCAGCGTTCGTTAACGGATCCAGACGCGCGCTCAATGCTTCAGTCCGGCAAGAGCACGGGCATCGTTGGCTACAACGTCCAGACAGCAGTCGACGGAAAGCACCACCTCATCGTCGCTCACGAAGTCACGAACATCGGCAATGACCGAACTCAGTTGACCAAGATGGCAGTGGCCGCACGCGCGGCAATGGGTAAGACCAAGTTGCAGGCCTTCGCAGACCGCGGCTACTTCAACAACCTGGAGATCAAGGCTTGCGAGGATGCAGGGATCACTGCCTTCGTACCCAAGCCGATGACCTCCAACGCGAAAGCGCACGGGCGCTTCGGTAAAGCCGACTTCGTCTACATCGCGAAGGACGATGAGTATCGGTGCCCTGCCGATCAGCGAGCCATCTATCGGTTCAGCAGATTGGAGGACAACCTGGACTTGCGTCTCTACTGGTCCAGTGCCTGTCCAGGCTGCGCCCTGAAAGATCAGTGCACGACCTCATCCTTCCGACGCATCCGCCGCTGGGCGCATGAAGCCCTGATAGATCGAATGCAGCAGCGCTTGGACCGCAGGCCCGACGCGATGACACTGCGACGCGCGACCATCGAGCATGTGTTCGGAACGTTGAAACACTGGATGGGCTCAACGCACTTCCTGATGAAGACGATGGCTCACGTTGGGACGGAGATGAGTCTCCACGTGCTCGCCTACAACCTCAAGCGGGTGATGAGCGTCTTGGGTATTGCGAAAACGATGAAGGCGATGCGGCTGGCGGTAACGTGAGGCCCTTTAGGCTCTCATTTGCGCCTCGATAGAAGGTCACTAAGGCCTCAAGTCGATCTCAGACGCGTCTCGGCGCTGCACGATGGCGCTGGCCTCAGTACGCCGTTATTCGCATCGAGGTGTTGCACGTTTCTACACAGCCTCGGCCCAAACCGGCTGTACGGATTTCTCCAAAGCTGACCTTCAAATTGGCGCGATGCAAGCGGGCTCTGGCCGCGACCGGTGACGGCGGCAGGGGCCTACGGTTGCTCCCCAGCCGTCGGGTCTCCCAGCCACCAGCGCATGGTGCGCGCGGCAGCAATCTCTCCGTCACTCAAGCCCTCAGTCGCTTGCACAGATGCGAGCGCATCGATTGCCGCCTGCTTCCCAAGCACTCGGGCGAAATACTGGGGAAGTTGCTCGACGCTGAGGTCGTAGCTCGGCAGGGACGCTCGTATGCATTCGACCAAGTCAATTTCCTTGGTCGGCTCTGCTGTATCGAGCAATCTGCCGGCCAGCTCCTGCCGCTGAGACCGCAACTCTTTGGGTGCACTCTCGACGAAGACCGCGAACAGGCCTGCAAAAACCTCAGCGGGTGCACAGCGGCCCAGCCGCGACCGGAGAAAAGCGAGTTGCTGCGGGTTGTCCGCTCCGAAGCGGTCTGCCGACTGGAGCACGGCGGCAAGAACCTCATCACGTTTCATTGGCCGTCCTTCAACTTCTGGTTATGGCCGATAGTACCCATTCGCACGAGCCCTTCGGATGTCGGCAATCGCTGCATAGCTGCCGCGCGGGTAGGGATGGAGCAAACCTTGTGGGCGGCCAGGCCGTCGCGCTCTACCGCAATTTCGCTGCGTCGAAGATCCGTCGCTTGGCGTTGAGGATATGGAGCCGTGTTGCCTCGGCGGCGTCGGCCGGGGATCGTTTCTCGATGGCGTCGAGGATCTGCTGGTGCTCCATCTGGACCAGCCGGACACGCTCGACGGTCATCTTCGATCGCACGCTGCGCGCCAGTTCCATGAATTGCCTGATGGGCGCGACACTCGTTTCGACGGCGGCCACGAAGAACTGGTTGTGCGAGGCCCTCGCGATCGCCCTGTGGAAGCGGACGTCGTCTTCGATGCCTTTGTTTCCACCCTCCATGGCCAGGGTCTGCGCTTCCAGGCAGGCTCTGATCGTCGTCAGGTCGTCGGCAGTGCGGAACTCCGCCGCGGCGGCCGCCGCCCCCGATTCAACAACTGTGCGGTAGGCGTAATACCGCTCGATGTCCGAATAGTTCCTGATGGGGGGCATGCTCGATGCCGGTGTCCCGGGGGCCCGCACGACCTGGCTGCCGGAGCCGCGGCGGGACTCGATGATCCCGTCCGATCGCAGCCTCGACAGTGCCTCCCGGACGGTCGGCCGCGAGACTCCAAATTGCGAGGCCAGTTCGCTTTCCGTCGGCAGCTTTTTGGAGTCGACGTAGTCCCCGCGCAGGATGGCTTCGACCATCCGGGCGTAGATCTGGTCGGGCAGTGTGCCGCCATTGACGTCTAGCAAGTGTTCCGCCATCGAACCGATACCCTGGGAATCTTTGTCAGACAACTATAGCAAATCTTCCGAACTTGACGAGAACAGCGAGTGGCTCTCCCGCAGCACCCTTGCTCCTCCAGAGGTTGGCGTGTGTCCGCGGGGCTCAGCGAAAACCCGGATGACAACTCGAAAGTTGTCTTACAAGATTCCGCCTGCCAAGCCCATCCATCAGGAGATTCCGAATGCGCCCAGTTTCCCTCTCACGGCATCGCCGCGCCCTCATTGCGGCCGTTCTCGGGGCGGCGAGCTGTGCCGGCATCGGCCTGGTCCAGGCGCAGGAGATGCCAAAGTCGCCGGTGGTGATCAACGTGATCGACGCCGCCGGCAATCTGGCGCTGACGCAGGGGGCGTTTGAGGCCTACCAGGCGCAGAACCCCAAGCTGGTCTCCAAGTTCACTTTCACCAAGGCGCCCGCCCCCGAGATCCCGGCCAAGATCAAGGCGATGCAGAACGCGGGCCGCAGTGACATCGACATGATCATTGTCGGCACCGATGCGCTCGCGGCCGGCCTCGAGATGAACCTGTGGGTCAAGTTGTTCCCCGACTACGCGGCCAAGTTCCCCAAGCTGCAGGAGAACTACCTTCCCAACGCCTACAAGATGCAAGCGCTGGCGAAGGACCACGGCCTGGCCATCGTCTTCATGCCTGCCGGCCCGCTGGTCGAGTTCAACCCCGACAAGGTCAAGACGCCGCCGACGACGCCCCAGGAACTGCTGGCCTGGTGCAAGGCCAATCCCAACAAGCTGATCTATGCACGGCCCGCCAACTCCGGTCCGGGGCGCACCTTCTTGATGGGGCTGCCCTATCTGCTGGGAGACAAGAACCCTGCCGACCCGATCAATGGTTGGGACAAGACCTGGGCCTACCTGAAGGACCTCGACGCCTGCATCGAGTACTACCCGACGGGAACCGCAGCCGTGATGAAGGAACTGGGCGAAGGCTCGCGCGACATGACGCTGACGGTGACGGGTTGGGACATCAACCCCAGGGCGCTGGGCATCGTGCCGAAGAACTTCCAGGTGCTGCCCTTCAAGGGCATGACGTGGGTCAACGATGCGCACTACATCGTGATTCCCAAGGGCGTCCCGCCGGAGAAGCAAGCGGTGGTTCTCGACCTGATGGCTTTCCTGCTCAAGCCGCAGCAGCAGGCGATGACCTATGACAAGGGCTACTTCTATCCGGGCCCGGCGGTCAAGGACGTGCCGCTGTCGCTGGCACCCAAGGACAGCCAGGACGTGATCAAGGAGTTCGGACGGCCTGACTACGACAAGTGGCTGGCCCAGTTCCCTCATGCCGTGCCGCTCGAGACCAAGGCCATGGTCGATGCATTCCGCCGCTGGGACCAGGACATCGGCACCCGCAAGACCAAGTGATTCGCGGCGCGCACCGCGCGCCCGACCGATGCTGCACGCGTCCATGTGGGCGCTTGCAGGCTGCTTCTTTCCAGGATTGTGTCTCTCCATGACTTCAGACTTTTCCGAGCTGCGCCTCGATGGCGTCACGCGCCGCTTTGCGGCGGGCAAGGGCGTGCAGAGCTTCACCGCGCTCAATGCCTTGACCATGACGGTCAAGCGCGGCGAGTTCATCGCGCTGCTTGGACCCTCGGGCTGCGGCAAGTCGACGGCCCTCAATTGCCTGGCCGGGCTGCTGCCCTTGACGGATGGAGGCATCTGGCTCGACGACACCCGCATCGATGTGCTGCCGCCTGAAAAACGGGGCTTTGGCATGGTGTTCCAGAACTATGCGCTCTTTCCGCACATGAGCGTGGCGCGCAATGTCGCGTTCGGGCTGGCGATGCGCGGCGTGCCAGCCGCCGAGTCGGCGCAGCGCGTGAAGCGGGCGCTGGACCTGGTGCAGCTGAACTCGCAGGCGCACAAGCTGCCCGGCCAGTTGTCCGGCGGACAGCAGCAGCGGGTCGCGATCGCCCGGGCGATCGTCATCGAGCCGCCGCTGGTGTTGATGGACGAGCCCTTGTCGAATCTCGACGCCAAGTTGCGGCTGGAGATGCGCGCCGAGATCCGGCGCATTCACCGCGAACTGGGACGATCGACGATCTACGTCACCCACGACCAGGACGAGGCGCTGTCGCTGGCCGATCGCGTCGTCGTCATGAAGGACGGCGTGGCACAGCAGATTGCCGAGCCACAGCGCATCTACGCGGAGCCGGCCAACCTGGACGTGGCCCGCTTCATGGGCTATCGCAACCTGGTGGAACTGGACGTGCGCTCGGAGAGTGGCGCGTCGGTGCAGCTCGCCGGCAGCGGCCTGGCGCTCAACGCGCGGGCGATGCAGCCACTCGCCAGCGGCAAGGCGATGCTCGCGATCCGGCCCGAGGAATTCGACGTCGTCTCTTCACCGGTGGACAACAGCTTTGCCGCCCGGGTGCTCAATGTCGAATACTGCGGCCACGACAACATCGTCGACGTCGAGGTGGCCGGCGGGCTCAAGCTGATCGTGCGCACGACGGCGCGCCTGCGGGTCGGCGATCCGGTCATGCTGGCCATTGCGCCGGACAAGGCGCTGGCCTATTCCGTCGATGCAGCCGCGGGCATGGTGCCATGAGCAGCGCCAGCCCGTCTTCGTTCGACCGGTCCCTGCTGCTGCTGGTGCCGGCGACGCTCTTCATGGTGGTGCTGTTCGTCTATCCGTTCCTCTACGGCTTGCAGCTGTCGTTCCATCCGATGGAAGGCAACTGGCTGGCGAACTACACGCAGTTCTTTACCACCGGCAACCTGCGCGACACGGTGTGGACCACGCTCAAGCTGGCCATTCCCGCCACCGTGATCAACGTCGGCGCGGCGCTGCCGATCGCCTATCAGATGCGCCACAGCAGCCGCTTCCAGAAATTGATCACCACGCTGCTGGTCATTCCGTTGACGCTGGGCACCGTCCTGATCGCCGAGGGCATGCTCGGCTACTTCGGCCCCAAGGGCTGGCTGTCGCAGTCGCTCCAGTGGCTGCACATCTACGAAGGCCCGATCCGGCTGACGCACAACTACTGGGGCGTCCTGATCTCGCTCGTCATCTCGGGTTTCCCGTTCGCGTTCCTGCTCACGCTGTCGTACATCACCGGCATCGACCCCAACCTGCCACGCGCTGCCTCGACCCTGGGCGCAACGCCGTGGAACCAGTTCCGGCATATCTATCTGCCGCTGCTGGTCCCGGGGCTGGCGATGGCCTTCGCGCTGTCGTTCGTGCAGGCCTTCTCGGTGTTTCCGTCGGCGGTCCTGCTCGGGTCGCCGGCCGGTGCCACCCGAGTGATCTCGATCGCGGCATATGAGGCCGCCTTCGAGCGCTACGACTATTCCATGGCTTCGGCCGTCGCGATGCTGATGGGCGTGGTGCAGCTGTTCGTCGTTGCCGCGGTCCTGGGCGCGCGCGGGATGTTCTATCGGGGCCCCGTCTCCGGCGGCAAAGGTTGACCATGGATACGCATCGCCTGCTGATGAAACTCTGGAAGTCACTGGTTGCACTGGTGATGGGCTTCTTCATCGTCAATGTCGCACTCATGGTGGCCGCGGTCGGCACCAGCTCGGTGGCCCGCCGCTGGCTCGGCACCTGGCTGCCCGATGGCTACACGTTCAACTGGTACCAGACCGCCTGGCAGGAGTTCCAGCTCGACAGCGTGCTGTGGGTCACGATCGAGGTGGTCGCCGCCGTCGTGTTCCTGTCGATCCTGATCGGCGTGCCGGCGGCCTACGCGCTGGCGCGGCGCAACTTCCGCGGCAAGAACCTGCTGATGGGGCTGTTCCTGCTGCCGCTGATGATCCCGCCGATCACCTACGGCATTCCGCTGGCGACCGTGATGTACCAGGCGCACATCGCGGGCACCATCTTCGGCGTGATCCTGGCGAACATGATTCCGGCCGTGCCGTTCATGATCCTGGTGATGACACCGTTCATCGAGCAGATCGATGCCAACCTCGAATCCGCCGCCCGCGTGTTCGGCGCCAACACCTTCAAGCTGTTCTGGCACGTGCTGTTGCCGCTGCTGGCGCCGGGCATTCTGGCGGCCTCCCTGCTGGTGCTGGTGCGCACCATCGGCATGTTCGAGCTGACCTTCCTGACGGCCGGCCCGGATTCGCAGACGCTGGTGGTGGCCCTGTACTACGCGGTCTTCGCGGCGGGCGTTCGTGCGCCGCAGTCGGTCGATGCAATGGCGATGGTCTACATGGCGGTCACGCTGGCCTGGCTGCTGATCGCGCTGCAATTCGTCAACCCGACGCAGCTGGTCAGCCGCGTCAAGGAACATCCAAAAACGGCCTGATGCCGCCCTCCATGAAGATCACGCAAGTCGATACGGTCCACGCGGCCGCCTATCCCAACATCCTGTGGGTGCAGATCCACACCGACACCGGCCTGGTGGGCCTGGGGGAAACCTTTCGTGGCGCCCAGGCCGTGCAGGCGCAGATCCATGAACTGGTCGCGCCCTACCTGCTGGGAAAGGATCCGCTCGCCATCGAAGCCCACAGCCAGCACCTGCTGTACGGCTATATCGGCTTTGCCAGCAGCGGCGCCGAAACGCGCGCCGCTTCGGCGGTCGACATCGCGCTGTGGGATCTGTTCGGCCAGGTCACGCAACAGCCGCTCTACCAGTTGCTCGGCGGCGCCGTGCGCGAACGCGTCCCGGTCTACAACACCTGCGCGGGCTACACCTACAACAAGGCCCCACAGCGTCGCTCGGTGACGCAGGCCAGCGCCGACGTCGCGCCCGAAGGGCCTTACGAGGACCAGGTTGCATTCGTCAAGCGCCCGGCGGCGTTGGCCGAAAGCTTGCTGTCCGAGGGCTACAAGGCGATGAAGATCTGGCCCTTCGATCCCTTCGCCCAGGCCAGCGGCGGGCAGTCGATTTCGGCCCGCGACCTGGACACTGCGCTCGAGCCGTTCCGCGAAATCCGGCGCGCTGTCGGCTACGAGATGGACATCATGGTGGAGCTCCATTCGATGTGGAACCTGCCGATGGCCGTGCGGATCGCGCAGGCGCTCGAGGAGTTCAAGCCCTATTGGGTTGAGGACCCGATCCAGATGTCCAACCTCGACACGATCGCCGAATTCCGTTCGCGCACCCGCATTCCGGTCTGCGGCAGCGAGACGCTGGCCACCGTCCAGCCATTCATCCAGCTGCTCAAGAACAATGCGGTGGACTATGTGATGCTGGACCTGGGCTGGGTCGGGGGTCTCTCCGAAGCCAGAAAGATCGCGGCCCTGGCGAAGGCTTTTCACAAACCGGTCGCGCCGCATGACTGCACCGGCCCGGTCGTGCTCGCGGCGTCGCTCCACCTGGCGATGAGCACGACCAACGTGGTGCTGCAGGAAGTGGTGCGCGCTTACCTGGGAGGCTGGTATCGCGAGCTCGTGACGCAATTGCCCGATGTCCGCGCCGGCCATGCGACGGTTCCGCCCGGCGCGGGCCTGGGCCTGGCGCTGTCGCCGGCGCTGCTGCAGCGGCCTGACGTGACCATCCGCAGTTCGAAGTCGTGAGCGGATGGCGATGCATCTGAACGTGACGCCCGACACCACGCTGTGCAGCGGAACGCTGACGGCGACGCTGGCGCCGGCTGCCGGCGGACGCGTCACCAGCCTCAGCTCCCGCGCAACCGCGGGCGAACGAATCGACTGGCTGGTGCCGCTCGACGACGCCGTCCGCGCCGGCGGTTTCGAATCCACCCAGTGGCCCAAGGCCGGCTGCTATCCCCTGGTTCCGTTTTCGAACCGCATCCGCGATGGCCGCATCGCCGGCACGCAGGGCAGGGTGCAGTTGCCGCTTCATCCGGGGGAACGGCACGCGCTGCATGGCGTCAGCCAGCAGCGTCCATGGCACCTCGAGCGGCACGCAGCGGACCGCGCCACCATGACCTATGTCCATGTGCCGGGGGACCACGACTGGCCATGGGCTTTTCGGGCCGAGCAGGTGGTGGAGCTCGACGCCGCAGGCATCACGCTGAGCTTGCGGGTCACCAACGACGACCGGGAGCCGATGCCGGGCGGTTGCGGCTTCCATCCCTATTTCCCGGCCCAGTTCGCGCACGGCCTGCAGTTCGATGCGCGCACCGTCTGGCCGGCGGACGC
Organism: Variovorax paradoxus NBRC 15149; assembly: GCF_001591365.1. Lineage (GTDB taxonomy): Bacteria > Pseudomonadota > Gammaproteobacteria > Burkholderiales > Burkholderiaceae_C > Variovorax > Variovorax paradoxus. The sequence continues at coordinate 397,047 of NZ_BCUT01000002.1, read as the reverse complement.
CGAATTCCTCGCGAGCACGCCGCAGCCGACCGGTCCGGCGGACGACTACGCGTCGGCGAAGGCCTTGCCCGATGTCGAATGCACCCGCTACTACGGCGAATGGAACGGACAAGCGCGAATGGCGGCGGCCGACGGCCTCGCCATCGAACTGCTGGCCAGCGCCGCGCTGCAGCACCTGGTGCTGCATCGGCCGGGTCCGGGAGCGTACTTCTGCGTTGAACCGGTCTCGCATGTCGCGGACGCCGCCAACCTGGCTGCGGCGCGCGCCGACACCGGCTGGCGGGTGCTCGCGCCCGGCGAGGCGATGGCATGCAGCCTGCGCCTGTCGGTCTTTCCTCTGTCGAGCCAAGCCTCGCCACCATTGACTACAAGAGATCGACAACATGACTGAATCAACAGCTTCCCTCAGGACCGCCCTGGACGGCATCTCAGGCATCCTGGTGACGCCCTTCGACGATGCGGACCACATCGCGCCCGATCGCCTGGGCCCCGTCGTCGACCGCGCCATCGAGGCCGGCGTCCATGTGCTGGTGGCCAACGGCAACACCAGCGAGTTCTTCGGCCTGACCATGGCGGAGGCCGAGCGCATGGTGCATGCCGCGGCGGAACATGTCCGTGGCCGCGTGCCCTTGCTGGGTGGCGTGGGGCGTAGCGTCCACGACGCCTGCGCCCTGGCGCGCGCCTCACGCAAGGCAGGTGCCGCTGCCCTGATGGTGCATCAGCTGACGGACCCTTTCGTCGCCCCCAGCGGTGTGGTCACGTATGTGCGCCGGGTTGCCGACGCGGCGGACGGCCTGCCTGTCGTGCTCTATCTGCGTGACGACGCGATCGGTCTGCCGGTGATCGAAGCCCTGTGCCGAATCCCGCAGGTCATCGGCGTGAAATGGGCGTCGCCCACGCCCTTGCGCCTGGTGCAGGCCATGGCGCAGGTGGCCGATCGCGGCCTGGCCTGGGTGTGCGGACTGGCCGAGCCCTGGGCCCCGCCGATGTATGCGGTGGGCGCCCGCGGCTTCACCTCGGGGCTGATCAACGTGCGGCCCGACCTGTCCGTGCGCATTCACGCCGCGCTCGCGAAGGGAGATCACCGGCTGGCGATGGAATTGATCGGCGGCATCGCGGCCTTCGAGGAATTGCGCACGCATGAGCGCAACGGCTCGAACGTGAGCGTGGTGAAAGCGGCGCTGCAATACGCCGGGCGCGACTGCGGCGCGGCCCGGCCGCCCAGCACCTGGCCGCTGCCGGACGCGGACCTGGCGCAGCTCAAGCAGTTGGTCGACGGCTGGCAATAGCATGGAACGCCGATTCTTCGCCGCCATCCTGTTCGGCCTTGTCGCTGCTGCGGGCTGGCCTGTTGCCGCACAGACCTATCCAGCCCACCCGGTGAAGCTGGTCATCCCGGTTCCGCCCGGCGGCAGCGCGGACGTGGTCGGGCGCCTGCTTGCCAATGCGGCGTCGGCGGAACTGGGCCAGCCCGTCATCGTCGACAACCGTGCCGGAGCCGCCGGCAGCGTGGGAACGGCGTCGGCGCTGAAGGCGCCGGCCGACGGCTACACGCTGGTCCAGTGCAGCATCGGCAGCTGCGCCATCAATCCGAGCCTGTACAAGAACGTCGGCTACGACCTGTTCAAGGACATGACGCCGGTGATCCTGCTGGGCGCATCGATCAATGTGCTCACCGTCAACAACGAGGCGGGCATCCGCAGCGTGAAGGAACTGGTCGATCAGGCCAGGCGCCAGCCCATGGCCTACGCGTCTTCGGGCGTGGGCGCGTCCAACCACCTCGCCGCCGAGTTGCTCAAGAAGATGGCGGGCATCGAGCTGACGCATGTGCCGTACAAGGGATCGGGGCCTGCCATCACCGACCTCATCGGCGGCCAGGTCCCGGTGTTCTTCGACAACGAGCCTTCCATCCTGCCCTTCATCAAGCAGGGCAAGGTGCGTGCGCTGGCGGTGACGGGCAAGACGCGCTCGGCCAATCTGCCGGACGTCCCGACGATGGAAGAACTGGGTTTTGCCGGCTTCGTCATCGAGCCGTGGTACGCCTTCGCGGCCCCGGCGGGCACGCCTGAGCCGGCGATCCGGCGGCTCAATACCGCGTTCAACAACGCGCTGAATCAACCGGCGGTGCGCGACAGGATGGTCGCCATGGGCATTACCCCGGCGGGCGGCTCGCCCGAAGTGCTCGGTCGCCTGATCCGCAGCGAATACACACGCTGGGCGGAGTTGATCCGCGTGCAAGGTATCAAGGGAGATTGAGGGCCAGACGAACGCGGGGCGCCCGTACTTCTGCGTGAAGGTACTCTGGACGTGCACCCAATCACTGGGAGCCTTCATGTCGGCGCCGGTAATGCAATGCGACCGCGCCGTTGCTGAGCGGCCTCGCCGAGACCAGCTCGAGCCGTCGCGTGTTGGGCAGCCCGCTCTGGTACAGGGTCGGGCCGTGGCCGGCGATCCTGGGGTGAACGAGAAACTTGTATTCGTCGATCAGATCCAGCCGGTCCAGCGCGGTCGCGAGCTTGCCGCTACCGAGGAGCACGCCGGCCGGAGTGGCGTCCTTGAGCTTTTGCACGCCCGCTCGCAAGTCGCCCGCGATATGGTGGCTGTTGGTCCACGGAAAGTCCTTTCGCGTCGACGACACGACGTACTTCGGCTTGGCCTCCAGCTTGACCGCCCATTCGCGCACCGCCGGCGGTGCCTCCACATCGCCGCGGGCGACCGCTGGCCAGTAGCTCTCCATCATCTCGTAGGTGACGCGGCCCCAGAGCATCGCCCCACCTTCGTCCATGAGACGGGTGAAGAAGGCGTGCGTCTCGTCGTCGGCGATTCCCTCCTGGTGGTCGACGCAGCCGTCCAGCGTGACATTGAGGCTGAAGGTTAGAAGTCCCATGCGAGTCTCCTCCGGGTTAAGCGGTCCACTGGACTGTGGCTTGTCGACGAATACCTGCTCGGTCTGCTGGGCCGACTGTTTTGGGGCGCGGGGCGGCACCGTGAATGACCCGTTCGTGGCCTGGACTTCGCGTAAGAGCAGAACGTGATGCCAGCTTGCGTTGCTTCATAAAGCACGTTGCCGGCATACAGTACTTCAATGGTCGCGGCGCCCGAAAGAGGTTGCAGTTCAGATCCGCAATCAAGGATGCGCAGCCGAACATCCTGTCCGTTCGCCCTCATCTGGAGGTACGCAAAGCTTGAATACCGACTTGCCCGGCGCTCGATGCCCACGACCACCCCTTGCGCTGCTGAGAGGCCCTGCAACTGCGGCAAGGCCGTAGAGAAGCGACAACCAGCGCGACATGCAAAATGCCTTATCCGTTGATGCGAACGACAACAGTCTCTCCTTGGGCCACGTGGCCCTTGAACCAATCCTTGCCACCTTGCTTCGCAATGGCTTGCTCGCAGGAGCAACTCGAAAGACTGAGATAAAAACGTTCAGGACGCCAGCTGTTCCAGGTGGCACCCAGCGAAAGGAGCTCACCGTCGGCCCCGAAGCTGGCAACAATGGGCGGCTCTGCACCGACAGCCAGTTGGAGTGACGCGCTCGGGCGCTGGCGCTCCAGCTTCGTGGGCTGAGGAGGATTCTCGGCCAGTTCTATCTCGTATTCGGCCTGCGCCACGAGGTGCTCTTCGGAATCGGTGGCGACATCTTCTGTAGGCAAGGTCGCTTCATCGACGCTCGCCAGCGTCAAGTGCAGCTCGTCACCTTCGGCCAGGACCATCTCTTCAATCCATTGCACGTGGGACTGACGTTCGTTGCCAAGGTCCCGCATCCCGCCGATGCGCAGGATGGCTGGGTGTTCGCTGTCGACCAAGGTGCTCAGATGCAATGAAACAAGAAGCGCATCTGCGGCTCCCGCCGTCACAACAGGCAGACCATTGCATCGAACTTTGAACGCTTGTATAGGAGGTCCAGGCGAGAGGATTGGAGAGGCCGGCGAAGGGTAGCTGGCCGACTGTAGCCGAAGGCTGAGCGGGCATCCTGGTTCGAAGCGGGCTTTGCCCTTTCTCCAAAGCGCCCTCGGGGTCAGGTGACGATTGTTGGCAGGCGCGATTAGTTAATGATCTCCCCCATGCCCGCGCGTACGCGCTCCCTGAGCTGCCGGATGTACTCCGCATCAAACAGTTCCCACGTGTCCAGTTCGCCGACGATACGAAGCGGCTCCCGGCTGCGGTACGAGCGTGTGGGATTACCCGGAAACTTCTTGTCGGTGACGTTGGGATCGTCCTCGAACGCGCCCGTGGGCTCGACGACGTAGACGCGTCGACGGCCGTCGCCCTTCGCCATTTCGGCGGCCAGCCCGGCACCCTTTGGCCAGGCGGTGAAGTAGATGTGGTTCATGACGACGTCGCCGTCGTAGTTTGAGCGGAAGCCTGCGGTGAGCAGGTCGCCCACCTGGAGGTCCGCCCGTGTGCCGTGGAAGTAGGGGCCGGTGTCCAAGACAGCCATTCGCAGGTCGCTCCTTTTTGACTTCGTGCTGGATCACGTAGGTGCGTCCGTGAAGCGCTTCGAATCTCAAGCGGATATCCTTTGCCCGGAATTGCGGGCGCGTCGTGAGCGCCCGCCCATCTGACAAAGTCAGTTCGCCGCGAAGCAGTACATCAGCCCGGCGCTCCCGCTCATCTTGAGTTGGTCGACGCTGCAGCCGCGCGTACCGTGCGAAGAATTCCACGACGCATTGGCTACCGGATCGGGATTGGTGCCCTTGTGGTCGTGATGGCCCACGATGGCGGAGCCGCCGTCGCTTTTGGTCCAGTTGCCGCATGTGGTGTCCTTGCCGGGATCGGGCACGGCCAGGGTGCCGTCAGGGCGCGAGCCGGTGAGGATGTCGTGGCGGTTGACCGGATCGCCGAAGCCGGAGACAACCTCGCCCTTCTCGGTCAGCGAAGTGTCCTTGCCGACCTTGGCGTTGGCGCTGTGCAGGTCGGCCACGCTGGTGGCGACGACCACTCCCTTGGCATTGGTCCAGGGACCGGTGCCGATCCGGTCGCGCGCATTGACGGCCGGCTGGCCGTTCGCGGCAGTGGTGCTCAGATAGGCGCGCCACGTTTTGTTGCCCGCCCCTGCACTCGTGGCCAGCGACTGGCAGAAGCGGTCGGCTCCGGCCAAGCCTCCGAGGTCGCCGCCCTTGCCGGGGTTGGCGCTGGTGATGAAGAAGCTCATGGGGTTGCCGCTCGATGAACGCATGGCACCGCAACCGATGATCAGTGCGGTGGCTGCGACGGCGGCGCCAGTGGAAAGAAGCAAGCGGCTGGACATCGGGAGACTCCTGGCTGTATTGGAGCCGGGAGGCTACCGCACCGTCGTGCCAGCGGCAACCCGAGCCTGCCCTCCCATGCGGCAACCGCAGCATCATTGCAGCGGAAGGACGGCGGCTTTTGGGCCGACTTCGGCCGGCCACGACGCTTTCTGGAGACAATGGCTCCTCTCGAAACCGGCCATGAGAGGATCAAGATGTCAGCCGACGACTGGTGGAAGTGCGGAATCGTCTATCAGGTCTATCCGCGTTCGTTCCAGGACAGCAACGGCGACGGCATCGGAGACCTGGATGGAATCCGCGCGCGGCTGGATCATCTGGTCTCGCTCGGTGTCGATGCGGTCTGGATCTCGCCGATCTATCCCTCGCCGATGGCCGACTTCGGCTACGACATCTCCGACTTTTGCGGCATCGATCCGCGCTTCGGCACACTGGAGGGTTTCGATGCGCTGGTGCAGGAGGCGCACGCGCGAGAGCTCAGGATCATCCTGGACTTCGTGCCCAACCACACCTCGGACCATCATCCGTGGTTCATGCAGAGCCGCAGCGCGCGCAGCGATCCGCGGCGCGACTGGTACATCTGGCGTGACCCGGCGCCGGGCGGCGGGCCGCCCAACAACTGGCTCAGCAATTTCGGCGGCCCGGCCTGGGCCTTCGATCCGGCCACCGGCCAGTACTACGCCCATTCCTTCCTGAAGGAGCAGCCCGATCTCAACTGGCGCAACCCCGAAGTGCGGACCGCGATGTACGAGGTGCTGCGCTTCTGGCTTCGGCGTGGCGTCGACGGATTCCGCGTCGACGTGCTCTCCCAGATCATCAAGGACGCGCAGTTCCGCGACAACCCGCCGAACCCGGATTTCATCGAAGGCCAGGACCCCTTCTTTCGCTGGCAGATGCTCTACAACACCGACCGGCCGGAGGTGCAGCCGATCGTGGCCGAGATGCGCCGCGTGGTCGACGAGTTCAGCGACGCACGCTCGTCGCGCGTGCTGATCGGCGAGCTCTACCTGCCGCTCGCGCGCCTGGTCGCCTACTACGGACTCAACACCGACGGTGTGCTCGAAGGCGTGCAGCTGCCCTTCAACTTCCAGCTGATCGCGGCCGAGTGGCAGGCGGCGCGCATCGACCGCCTTGTGCGCGACTACGAAGCCGCCTTGCCCGCCGGCGCCCAGCCGAACTGGGTGCTGGGCAACCACGACAGGTCGCGCATCGCGAGCCGCGTCGGGCCGCAGATGGCACGGCTCGCGGCCATGCTGCTGCTCACGCTGCGCGGCACGCCGACGCTCTACTACGGCGACGAGATCGGCATGACGGACGTCGCCATTCCCGCCGATGAGGTGCAGGACCCGTTCGAGAAGAACAAGCCCGGCATGGGCCTGGGGCGCGACCCGGAGCGCACACCCATGCAGTGGAGCGCCGCAGCGCATGCGGGCTTCACGACCGGCACGCCGTGGCTGCGCCTGGCAGCCGACTGGCCCACGCGCAACGTGGAAGCGCAGTCGCAGGACGCGGGATCGATGCTGGCGCTCTACCGGCGCCTCATCGCGCTGCGCCGCGCGCAGCCTGCGCTGAACCGGGGCAACTACGAAGCGCTCGATGCCGACGGCGAGGTGCTGGCCTATGCGCGCAGCTTCGAAGGACGGCGGCTGGTGGTGCTGTTGAACTTCGGCGCCACCCCGGCGCCGATCTCGCCGGCGTTGATGCCGCGCCAGGCGATCGTGCTGGCATCGACCGATCCTGCGCGCGCCGAGTCGATCGAGGGGCCGCTGGAGCTAGCGCCTTGCGAAGGCGTCGTGCTCGGCGCCCTGAACGGCAAGGCTCCGGCGACACGCTGAGCGATCAAGGCGTGCCGGCCTGGATCTCGACGTAGCTGCGCGCGTGCCAGCGCACGCGAAGAGGCCACTTCGCGTCGGCGATGGTTTCCGAATTCACGTCCTTGCCGCTGCCGTAGTTGACCTGCCGGTCGGGCCGCTTGTTGAGGCCGACCAGCAGCACGATGCGGCTGCCCGCGGCAAGCTTGCAAGCGGTCACGCGCTCGGCGGTGAACGCAAGCAGCTGGCGCTCGCCGGCCCGCAGAAGCCTGCGGCGCACGCGATGGCCTGCGTAGCTGGCGCGGAAGTCGTAGGGATCGAACAGCAGCTGGTACTCGCCGCTTTCCGTCTGCTCGTACAGCGAGATGCTGAAGTCCACGTCCTGCCGCGAGGGCGTGATGTCGAACACGCCCTGCAGGCTGCCGGCGATCTCGGTGTCCTGCGGAAGCGGATCGCTGACAAAGCGGATGCTGTTGCGCGCCGGCAGCTGCGCCGCGCGCAGCGCGTCCGGCCACGGAATGCGCATGTCGCGCCGGTCGGCAAGGTCGACCGAGAGCCGCGTGCTGCCACCGCCTTCTTCGGACGGCGACGGCAACAGGCGGTGCGGCTCGTTGCGCTCGCGGGTGTCGAGGTAGAAGCGCAGCCGCGTGCGCTGCGGCGCATCCAGCGCCGGCACATGGCGCCACTGGTCCGCGCCCATCACCTGGTAGTTGACGCGGTCCATCAGCAGGGCGGGCTTGTTCGCGCCCTTCAGGATGTGGTCGAGCCACTGCAGGCGCAGCTCGGGCAGGTCGACGCGTGCGGCGGGGTCGAGCGTGTAGCCGCGCAGCGTGGCCGCCGTGCCGTGCCGGATCGAGGCCGCGTCGTAGGGGCCGAGCAGCAGTGTCGTGTCGGCCTGCGGCCGGTGGCGGCGATGCTCCTGATGGAAGTAGAGCGCGCCGGCGTCCGCGCCGTAGTAGCCGGCAAAGCTGAGCACCGGAATGTCGATGCGCGCAAACTGCTCCGCCGACGGCAGGAACTTCTGCCAGTAGCGATCATGGCTCGGATGCGTGAGCCAGGTCCGGATCAGCCGGCTGCGCTTGCCCAGCAGGACGCGGTCCACGTCCCAGTAGGGGCGATGGCCGCGATACCAGCGCGCGTCGAGTGCCTGCCATGCCGTGTCCGGGTCGGCATCGACGCCGGGCCGCAGGGGCTCGCCCTCCGCGTGCTCCTCGGCCCAGCGCACCATGGCGTTGCGGAAGATCTGCCCGGCCATCGGAAAGTCGATGCCCGGCGCCATCGGCGCGATCGTGGCAATGGCCTTGAGTGCGGCCGGTCTCCTGCGGGCGGCGGCCCAGGCGGCATAGCCGGAGTAGCCGTCGCCGATCATGCAGACGCGGCCGTCGCTCCATGCCTGCCGGGCAATCCAGTCGATGACGGCGGCGGCGTCTTCGCCGTCGCGAACGAACGGCCACACGGCGCCCTTGCCGTCGGGCGTGCGTCCGCGCACGTACGCCGTGACGCCGACGTAGCCCTTGGCGGCGCTGCGCTGGGCGTCGTCCTCGGCCGGATCGAGCGTGAAGCGCAGCAGCGTCGGCAGGGCGCCCGGCACATCATCGGTGCGGCCGGGCCGAACCAGGCGCGCATGGATGACAGCGCCGCGCACGGGAATCCTGAGGTCGGCCTCCGCCACGTAGCGGTTGCGGTTTTCCGCCGCGAACAGTTCGGGCAGCAGCGCACCGAAGCTGCGGCGCGACTCGTACGAATGCCAGGTCCGCACGAGCGCCAGCGCGTCGTCCTGCGGGAGGCTGCCCTTCGCGCGCCAGAGATCGAAAGCCCGGCGCAGCGGCTCTGCATAGACCGCAGCCGGGATCTCGAGCCGCGCCATGATGGCCTGGGCTTGCGCATTGTCGAGCGGCGACACCAGTTCGCGGAACGCGCGCGCATAGGCTTCGGCGAAGCCGAGGCGCTCGTTCGCTTCGAGTGCGCGCGCACGGGCGTAGATGCCGTCGAGGATCGCGCGCTGCACCAGGTCGTCGAACGGCTTGCCCTGGCGGCGGGTGCGCAGGGCCCGGCTGCTGTCGGAGGCTGCACGGTAGGCGCCGCTGACGATCTGCAGCGCGGTCAGGTTGGCCAGGAAGACGTCGGTGTCCGCGTCCTGGTACACCGGCAGGATGCGCTCGGCCAGATCCCGCATCAGGTCCGCCGCGGCGGCATCCTGGGGATCGCGCGGCGGCTTGAAGCCGAAATCCGCCGCCCAGCTCCACGCGGGCAGCGCAAGCATCAGCCGCACGAGGGCGCGGCGCGCACGGCCGACGGTGGACCCAAGGTGTCTCATGGCCGCTGCTCCTCGCGCACGGTGTTCGCCGGCGCCTTGACCAGGTGCACCACCTGAGTGAACAGCCGGTCGCGCGCTTCTCCGGCCGAGCCGATGTGGACGATGCCCGTGTGCTCGAGCTTGCCCAGCAGGTCGATGATGAGTTCGCGCGTGTCGTCGTCGAACGCGCCGAAGGCCTCGTCCATCACCAGCCAGGGCGGCGCCTGCAGCACCACGCGGGCAAAGCCCAGCCGCAGCTGCTCGTCCATGCTGAGCTCGCTCTCCCAGCGGCCCGTCTTGTTCAGCAAGGGTTCAAGGCGCTGCAGGCCCACGCTCGCCAGTGCGGCCACCATGGCTTCCCTCGGGTAGCTCGACGGCTCCATCGCATACGACAGCACCTCGGCCAGCGTGCCGCGCGGAATGTAGGGCGTGCCGCGCGGCATGTAGTGGATGGTCTCGCCGGCGGGCCGGCGCACGGTGCCGGAGCCCCAGGGCCAAAGGCCCGCGAGCGCCCGGAACAGCAGGGTCTTCTCGGTGCCGGGTGTGCCGAGGATCAGGACGCGCTGGCCGCGGTGCAAGACAAGGCCCGGCGCGTCCAGCCGATCGTGGCCGGTCCAGGAGCGGACCTCGAGCGCGTCGATCGCGAGCGCCCCGGCTTCCCCCTCCTCGTAGGCGATGCGGCTGCCGCCTGCGCGTGCCTCCAGGTCGGACGCCAGCATGCGGCGCAGGTCGGCAACGCGCAGCAGCGTGGCGCGCCAGTCGGCAATGATGCTGAAGTTGTCGACGAACCAGCGCAGCGACGACTGCGCCTGCGTGAAGGCCGCGGCGGCCATCATCAGGCCGCCGAACGACACCTTTCCCGAGAAGTACAGGGGCGCGGCCACCAGCGTCGGCGCAATGATGGTGATCCAGCCGAAGCCCGCCGTGACCCAGGTCAGGTTGGTCAGCCCGAGCACCACGCGCGACGTGGCGCGCAGGACGTCGCCGAAATGCATGGCGACGCGGCGCTTCTCGTCCGCCTCGCCACCCGCCAGCGAGATGCCGTCGAGGTGCTCGTTGATGCGCGTCAGCGAAAAGCGCAATTCGCCCTCGCGCGCGTAGCGCTCGGCGTTGCGCGCGATCAGGCCGCTGCCGACCCAGTAGGTGACCAGCGAGCCGGCGATCGCATAGGCAATGGCCGCCCACAGCATGAAGCCCGGCAGCACATGGTCCTTGCCATTGAAGAAGAGGCTGAAGTCCTTGGAGAGGACCCACAGCACGCTCGCAAAGCTGCCGAACAGCATCGCTGCCTGCAACAGGCCCACGCCAAGGGTGACCGACAGATCGCACAGCTTCAGCGTGTCGTCGTGCATGCGCTGGTCGGGGTGGGCTCCCATCGGGCCGCTGGCCTGGAGCCAGAACGCCCGGCGCGGCTGCAGCCACAGCCCGACGAGGTCATTGACCACGGCCTCGCGCAGCTTCAGCTGCAGGGTTTCGCCGAGCCACCGCTGCGCCACATTCAGGACCAGCAGCGCCCCCGCAATGATCGCGAAGACGCCGACCTGCACGACGAATTCGCCGAGGTCGCGGCGCGAGATCGCATCGTAGAACGGCTTGTTCCAGCTGTTGAGCTCGATCTGCCCGTACGCCGTGAGCGCGACCACCACGACGATCGCACCCATCAGCGCGACCAGCGTTTTTGCGACCGGCGATGCGCGCAGGGCGCCGAGCAGCTCGCTGACCTGACGGAAGAAACCGGTCCTTGCAGCCGGCTCGACACGGTTCTCTGTCCGCGCGCTCATCGCTGCCGCGACGCCTCGCAGGCGGCGGCCGCGATGCGGCGCGCCGAGACACACGAAATGAACGCGGCGTGGCTCCAGGCCAGTTGCTTGGCCGAGGTCTGCGCGCCGCTGCGCTGGTCGAACTGTTCCGACAGGTCGCCGCCGGCCGGCGTGTACGCGCGCACGGTGGCGAGGTAGGCGTCGCCGCGTTCGAACCAATGGCGTGCATCGCCGCCCATCGCCGCGGCAGCACGAAAGCAGAACTCGGCCGCGCCGAGCGTCGAGAAGTAGTACGCGCCGCCCGAGTAGTACACATCGCCGCCATACCGGCCCATTGCCGCGCCACGGTCTGCGGCGCGGCCGTGGTTGATGGGATAGGCCGCATCGAACAGCGCGTCCAGGCGCGCCAGCGTGGCCTGCATGCGCGGATCGGCCGGTCCATGCGCGGCCTCGGTGCCGAGGCTGTGGATCGCCGACAGGATCACCGCGATGTCCAGCGCCTTCGGACCGGGCCGGCCGTCCGTGAGCGCGCGCGAGCGGTAGTAGCCGGGCGCCGCGCCGCGTTCGCCGCGTTCGTCCACCCAGTAGCCGTCGAGCAGGCGCAGCACCGCGCGCGACTCTTCCCGGCAGCGCTGCGCCTGCGCCGTGTCGCCCAGGCCTTCCAGCCATGCCGCGCCTTCGGCCAGCGCCGCACCTGCGACACGCAGCGTGTAGTAGTGGTGGCCGAGCTCCTCTTCCCAGATGTCGTAGGACGGCTCGCGCCAGCGGCGCAGCGTGAAGTCCAGATCGAAACGGATCAGCTCGGCAGCTTCCGCCAGCAGCGGCGCGTCCAGGTGGCCACCGGCCGCCCAGCGCAGCAGCGCCAGCGCGCGCAGCGGCGCGCCATCGTGCTGGGGGCGATTCCATCGGCAGACATCGAGCGTGCCGTCGGGGTTCACCCGCGTCTCGGCGGCCACCAGGTCGCCGAAGGCCTTCGCAAGGTCATGGTCCTCGCGCAGGTACTGCAGGAGCTCGGGGGCCACGCACGCGCTGCGGTTCTCCACCGCAGCCGCCGCGCGGCCGTCGAGGCGGTTCAAGTCCAGGCTGAAGCGGATGAAGTCGCGCAGGTGCTGCAGGGCTTCGTCGCCGATGTGCCCCTCAAGGTAGAGCAGGCGCAGTGCATCGATGACCACGGCGGAATCGCGGAACCAATGAAAGAAGTAGTCCGGGTCCGGGTTGTAGTCAGCAAGGACGGGCGAAGCGACGATGGCGCCCGCGATCGGCCGCACGGTCTGGCCGAAGCCCGGCCGGTGCTTGACGACCGACACCGGCGAAATGCTGGACAGCATCGCCGCCGCCGAATGGCGCAGCTGTGTTTCGAGCCAGGGCTCGAATGCCGGGTCTTGCGGGCTCGCCACGCTGAAGCTCACGCCGCCGACGCCCCGAGATGCGGGCTGCTGAAGTCCAGGGCGCGCAGCCCGGCCTGCACTTCGGGCACGCTCATGAACAGTTTCCACAGAAGGCCCGTGCGATGGTTTTCCATCATCACGACGATCGGGCCCTGGTCGATGGCAAGGAAGGTATTGGCGAACCAATCGCGCCGTTCGCAGAACGCATCGACGAAGCCGTAGTCCCGCCACACCCGCTCGCCATGCACGGTGAGGAAGTGCCGCAGCACCCGCATCACCTCGGCGGGCGCGTAGGGCAGGCTGGCCAGCGCGGCCGTCGGCGAGATGGTGCCGTTGTCGTTGTTCGGATCGTGCGCAAGATAGCCGTCGGGGTCGTCGCTCGCGGTCAGGCCCCAGCACGATTCGCCGTAGCCCGGGAAGCCCCGCGGATTGGCGATGCAGTGGGCGCGGTTGATCCGCACGTGGCGCGTGTTGAGATCCCAGTAGTCGGCGTAGCGGTCCCTCAGGCCGCGCGGATCGAGGCCGCAGAACGAGTAGTGCGCAAAGAACAGCGGGCCGGCGTTCGGCGGGCCCAGCGGCAGTTCGATGCCGTGGTACGAGTGGCCGTTGAGAAAGTCGGGGCCGGAGGCGAAGCCGCGGTGGTAGACCTTCGGATCGATCGCATGGCGCGGCGCGGCCGCCGCCAGGAAGTAGGTGATGAGGCACTCGTTCCAGCCGTGCACCTCATGGTTCATGGCCCAGCCGTGGTTCGGGCTCCAGTGCCAGTACAGCACGTCGCGCCCGCCCTGGGTGAACCAGTTCCATTCGACCTCGTGCCACAGCGTGTCGATGTCGGCGCGCAAGCGGCGCGCCATGGCCGTGTCCTCGCTGAAATACTGGCGCGCGCAGAGCAGGCCCATGCAGAGGAACGAGGTCTCGACCAGATCGCCCGCGTCGTCCTTGGGGCTCATCGGGATCGTTGCGCCGCTCGCCCCGTCCATGAAGTGCGGAAAGGCGCCGTGGTAGCGCCTGGCGCGCAAGAGGGCGTCCCGCATGCGCCCCAGGCGCTCGAGCGCCGCATCCCGCGTGATCCAGCCGCGCTCCACCGCGACGATCAGGGCCATGATGCCGAAGCCGGTGCCGCCGATGGCGACCCTCTCGTCGGCCAGGTCTTCACCCGTGGCGCCCACGAGCGTGCGACGGTCGAGCGCCAGGCCGCTGGCGGCATCCGCACCGTCCCAGAAATAGCGGAAGGTCTGCCGCTGCACGGCGTCGAGCAAGGCTTCATCAGGCAGGGCTGCCAATGCCTTCGGGTTCCTGTCATCCTTCTTCAACACGCATGGCTCCTTTCGTTGGTGGTCCCGGGCGTCACGTTTGGTTTCGCCGAATCGTCGGCGGCGCCACACAGCCGAGGGCTCTCTGCCCGCAGCATGCCATCATTAAGCCCCTTGGGTCCTATTCGAAATCCCTGATGAGCCGCATCGACACACTCATGGCCCGGATGACGCTGGCCGAAAAGCTGGGTCAGCTGACGATGACCGCCTCCAGCTACACGGTCACCGGACCGGTGCTCGCGGGGGACTCCACGCAGTCGATCATCGACGGCAGCGTCGGCAATCTGCTGAACATGGTCGGTGCCGGCCCCACGCACGAGATGCAGCGGCTGGCCGTCGAGAAGTCGCGGCTCGGCATTCCGCTCCTGATCGGCCTGGACATCATCCACGGCCATCGCACGCTCTTTCCGATTCCGCTGGCGGAGGCCGGAAGCTTCGACGAAGACCTCTGGGAGCGCACGGCGCGCGAGGCCGCGCGCGAAGGCGCCGCCGACGGCCTGGCGATGACCTTCGCGCCGATGCTCGACGTATCGCGCGATCCGCGCTGGGGCCGCACCGCGGAAGGACCCGGCGAAGACCCTTGGCTGAACGCGCGCATCGCAGAGGCCAAGGTGCGCGGTTTCCAGGGCGCCGACCTGTCGTCGGCCGAATCGCTGGCCGCCTGCGCGAAGCATTTCGTCGCATACGGCGCAGTCACCGCGGGGCGGGAGTACGCTGCGGTGGACATCTCCGAGCGCACCCTGCGCGAGGTGCATCTGCCGGGCTTCGAAGCAGCGGTGCGCGCCGGCGTCGCGACGCTGATGCCCGCGTTCACCGATCTCAACGGCGTGCCGATGACGGCGCACATCCCCCTGCTGCGCGACTGGCTGCGCGGCGAGATGGGCTGGGACGGCGTCATCGTCAGCGACTACAACGCGATCGCGGAGCTGATCAAGCACGGCGTCGCGGCCGATCTCGTCGATGCCGCGGTACTGGCGCTGAAGGCCGGCGTCGACATCGACATGATGGCCGACGCCTATCGCAAGGGCCTGCCGATCGCGCTCGAACAGGGCCGGGTGACGATCGAGGAGATCGACGCAAGCGTGCGCCGCGTGCTGCGGCTCAAGGAGCAGCTCGGCCTGTTCGACGACCCCTACCGCCGCGGCGCAACGCCGGAACCCGCGGCAGCCGTTGCCGAACGGCACACGGTGGCGCGCGACGCCGCGCGCAAGGCCATCGTCCTGCTGAAGAACGAGCGGGACACGCTGCCCTTGCCTGTGGCACCGAAGGCACTGTGTGTCGTCGGCCCGCTGGCCGATGGGAGCACCGAGATGAAAGGCCCGTGGTGGGGCGCCGGCGAACACGAGCCGGCCGTCAGCGTGCTGGCCGGCCTGCGCGCCGCGCTGCCGCAGGCCGACATACGCCATGCGCCAGGCGTCGCCATCGAGGGCGGCGACGACAGCGGCATCGAAGCGGCCATCGCGCTGTGCGACGGCGCCGACGCGGTCGTGCTGTGCCTGGGCGAGCGCGCCACCATGAGCGGCGAGGCGGCGAGCCGCGCCACGCCCGCGCTTCCGGGCCGGCAACAGGCTTTGGCCGAAGCGGTGACGGCGCGCGCCCGCGCGCTCGGCATTCCCGTCGTCGCCATCTTGTTCTCGGGCCGGCCGCTCGTCGTCCCCTGGCTGGCTGAAAACGCCGATGCACTGCTGGCTGCGTGGTTCCTCGGCGTCGAGGCCGGCCATGCGATTGCCGACGTGCTCACGGGCCGGGTGTCGCCCAGCGGCCGCACGCCGATGAGCTGGCCGCGCGCGCTCGGGCAGGTGCCGATCCACTTCGGCCAGCGTCCCTCCGGCCGGCCGATGAATCCCGCCGACCACTTCACGAGCAAGTACCTGGACGTGCCCAACACGCCGCTGTACGACTTCGGCCATGGCCTGACCTACGGCCGGTTCGACTACGACGCGCTCCAGGTCGAGCCGCGGCGCGTGCGCGAGCAGGACCTGCTTGCGATCAGCGTCAGCCTGCGCAACGTCGGCGTGCGCGAGGCCGAGGAGACGGTCTTCCTGTTCGTTCGCCACAAGCTGAGCCGCGTCACCCGGCCGCTGCTGGAGCTCAAGGGCTATGCAAAGCTGCGCTTGAAGCCGGGCGACGTTGGCTCGGTGAATCTGGCGTTGCCGGCGGGCGAATTGCGCAATCTCGGGCCGGACCTGCAGCCCGTGTTCGAGCCGGGCGAAGTCGAGATCCTCGTCGGGCCGAGTGCCGAGCCATCAGGCTTGCTGCGCCAGACCGTCGAGTTGTATTGAAACCCTGCGGATGTCGTCGCCGATGCCGGCGAAGGTCCGGTTCCGGAGGTGGACCGGTCGTTCCGGAGAACGGCCCTCTGGACAGCGCCCGCGCGCGTTGCCACACTGCCCGCATGGCACTTTCTCACGCATCCTCCGGCCAGGTCGTGAACCTCGGCGCGCTCGACGGACAGGCGACGGAAACCTGCGCACTGCTGAAGGCCCGCGACATCGAGCTCATGTGGCTGGTGCTGCCGGCCGGCAAGCGGGTGCCTTCGCATGCCGTCTCGACCTCGATGAGCTTGCAGTGCATGCGCGGCAAGGTCGAGGTGCAGCTGGATGGCGACGTGAAGCTGCTCGAGGCTGACCAGGTCATGTACCTGGCGGGCGGCGTGCCGCACGGCCTGCATGCGCTGGAAGATGCCAGGCTGCTGATGACCGTCGTGCTGCCGGCCAGCCGCACCGACTGAGTCAGCAGCCCGCCGCGGCCAGCTGCGCCACTGCGTCCAGGTCGGGCGCCACGCCGATGCCCGGATGCTCGCCCAGGCTGCAGCGGCCTTCCGTCACGCGCGACAGCGCTGGCGCAAGCGCAGTGCGCAGCGGATTGGGATTGGCGTCGATCTCGAGGATGCCGCCGCCGCCGGCCGCGGCCAGCAGATGGGCCGAATGCAGCAGGCCGATGCCGCCGCCGAGGTAGTGCGGACAGTAGCGCAGGCCCGCGGCCTGGCCGCGCGCGATCACGGGCCAGCAGCCCGAGATGCCGCCCCATTTGGCGCTGTCGGGCTGCAGCACCGAGAGCACGCCTTGCGCAATGGCGGCATCGAAGGCCGCCGGGCCCGCGATGTTCTCGCCGGCCGCGAGCGGAATGCCCGTGGCCTGCGACAGCTGCTGCCACTCGTGCCACGGCCGGTCGGCGCGCAGCGGCTCTTCGAGCCACCCGAGGTTGAAGGCCTCCAGCTGCGGCGTCATGGCGCGGGCCTCGTCCAGGCTCCAGGCCTGGTTGGCGTCGGTCATGAGCGGCAGGTCGGGGCCCAGCACCTCGCGCATCGCGGCGAGGTTCGCCAGGTCGCGCTCGCGGCCGAAGCCGATCTTGAGCTTGAACGCGCGGTAGCCTTCGGCGAGCCGCGCCGCGGCCAGGTCCTGCGGCCGATCGGGATTGATGCCGCTGGCATAGACGCCCACGCCATCGTGCGCGCCGCCCAGGTAGCGCCACAGCGGCTGGCCGGCGCGGCACGCGCACAGGTCCCACAGCGCGAGGTCGATGCCCGCGATCACCTGCGCCATCGGGCCCGGCTCGCCGGACTGGATCGCGAGCACGGCGGTGCGCTGCGTCAGCCAGTCGAAGGCTTCGGCAGGGCCGTCGAAGGCGCGGCTCGCCAGCAGCGGCGCCATCACGCTGTCGACGAGCTTCGCGCGGTGCTCCGCGCCACAGGAAGGAAAGTTGCACCAGACTTCGCCCCAGCCGGTGGCGCCGTCGCGGTCTTCCACGCGCACGAAGACGGCCGGCCGGTCATGCATGGTGCCGAAGGAGGTGCGCACGGGCGTGGCGATCGGGCAGCGGAACACGAAGGCCTCGACGCGCGCGGCATGGACAGGGGAGAGGGGCAGCGGCTTCATGGTTTCAGGTTCATTTCGACGCGGATGGCATCGCCGCGGTAGGTGACGTCGGCCAGGTAGATCACGGTGTCCTCCGCGTCCTTGAAGATGCGGCGCACCTCGGCCACGGGCGCGTTCATCGGCAGCTTCAGCAGCCCGGCCACTTCCATGTCGGCCGTGCCGATGGTCAGCACCTGGTGCGCCGCGGCGATCTTCACGCTCTTCATCGCGATCAGCAGCGGGATCACGGTCCTGGTGCGGAACTTCTCGGGCGCCTTGCGGAAGATGCGTTCGTCCAGGTAGATGTTGATGACGCAGTAGGCGCGGCCGTCGCGGAAGTGCACGCGGCGCATGAAGGCGTAGCGCGCGGCGGGCTGCCCTTCGCCCGGCGCGAGCGGCGGGGAGGTCGCGGCCTCGTCGATGTTCATGATCTTCGGCTGCGTGTCCTCGTAGACGCGCGCCAGCTCGTCCAGGCTGGTGACCACGCTGATGAAGCGGTCGCGGTTGGGCAGGCCGGTGACGAAGGTTCCGCGGCCCTGCTGCGGCGACACCAGGCCCTCGCGCGCGAGCAGGTCGATGGCCTGGCGCACCGTGACGCGCGCCACCCCGAATTCCGCCGTCAGTTCCTCGAGCGAGGGCAGCCGGTGCTCGCGCGGCCAGATGCCGCGCGCGATGCGCTGGCGCAGCAGGTCCGCCAGCTGGTGGTAGCGCGGCATCGGGCTGTCGAGAAACTTAGAAGACATGTTTTATCGATCAAACGTATGGTCTATAGTATGACAGACCTATTGAGACGCAAGCCTTCGGGCCGACGTCCGCAACGAGAGACAAACCGCCGATGAGAAGCTCCTCTTCCCCGCTGACGCGCGCGCTGCTGATCGTGGCGCCGTGGCTGTTGATCCTCGCGCTCTGGTACGCCATCCGCGCGAGCGGCCTGGTCAATCCTGCACTGGTGCCAGCGCCGCACATGGTGCTGGCCAAGTTCGTCGAGCTGTCGCGCGGCAGGCTGTGGGAAGACATCTACATGTCGACGCAGCGTGTCTTCGTCGGTGTGGCGCTGGGCGTGTCGCTGGCGGTGCCGGTGGGCTTCTGCCTTGGCTGGTACCGGGGCCTGCGCAGCTTCATGGACCCGGTCATCAACTTCTTCCGCGCGCTGCCGCCGATTGCGCTGATTCCGCTGGTGATCGTGTACTTCGGCATCGGCGAGGCGGCCAAGACCGCGATTCTTTTCTATGCCTCGTTCTTCGCGGGCGTGATCGTCATGTACGAGGGCATCGCGCAGATCAGCCCGATCTACATCAAGGTGGCGCGCACGCTGGGCGCCAGCGACGTCGAGATCTTCGGCAAGGTGATCGTGCCGCTGACCATCCCGCACATCCTCACGGCGGTGCGCGTGGCGCTCGGCGTGGCGTGGGCCACGCTGGTCGCGTCCGAGCTGATCGCGGCGCAGCAGGGCCTGGGGGCGCTGATCCAGAACGCCTCGTCATTCTTCCAGCTCGACATCATCTACGTGGGCATCATCTGCATCGGCGTGATCGCGCTCGTCATGGACCTGCTGCTGCGCCTTGCGACGCGCCGGCTGGTGGCCTGGCAGGACCGCATCGCCTGAAGGAGGGCCGCTTCGCCATGACGCCACAGCAACCCATCCGCATCAGATTCGACCACGTGTCGGTGGATTTTCCGACCGAGCATGGCCCCATGCGCGTGCTCGACGACGTGTCGTTCGACATCCGCAACGGCGAGTTCGTCTCGATCATCGGCCCCTCGGGCTGCGGCAAGACGACGATGATGAACATCGTCGGCGGCTTCGTCCAACCCACCAGCGGGCAGGTGCTGCTCGATGGAAAACCGGTGGCCGCGCCCGGGCCCGACCGCGGCGTGATCTTCCAGGAGTACGGCGTGTTCCCGTGGCTCACGGTGCGCCAGAACATCGAGTTCGGCCTGAAGCTCTCCGCGAACCGCGTGCCGGCCAGCGAGCGCGAGGAGATCGTGCAGCGCTACATGCAGCTGATGGGGCTGTCGGACTTTGCGGGGCATTTTCCCAAGCACCTGTCGGGCGGCATGCGCCAGCGGCTCGCGATTGCGCGGGCCTACGCGGTGCGGCCGGAGTTCCTGCTGATGGACGAGCCCTTCGGCGCGCTCGATGCGCAGACCCGCTCGGCCATGCAGGACCTGCTGCTGCAGGTGCTGCAGAGCGACGGCAAGACCGTGATGCTGATCACGCACTCGGTGGAAGAGGCGATCTATTTGTCCTCGCGCATCGTCGTGGTCACGGCGCGGCCGGCGCGCATCCGCACCGTGATCGACATTCCCTTCGGCTATCCGCGCGCGGAGAACCTGCACGAGGACCCGCGCTTCGCCGAGCTGCGCGCCCACATCCGCGAGCTCGTCATGCAGGAATACGCCGCGCAGGCCAGGCAGGCCGTGCGCATGTCGGACTAGCTGCTTTCACCACCCCGCCACAGGAGACACACCATGGCCCTTCGACGCAGACAACTGATCCAGGCCGCCGCCGCCGGCGCGGCCGCACTGGCCGGCGGCATGCCGGCCTTCGCCCACGCGCGGACCAAGGTCAAGGTGGGCTACCTGCACACCCCGGCCGTGGACGGCCACATCTGGATCGGGCAGGAGAGCGGCGCCTTTGCGAAGCAGGGGCTCGAACTGGAGATGATCCAGTTCACCACCGGCCTGGAGCTGTTCCAGGCCATGATCGGCGGCAGCCTGGACATGCTGTCCACCGGCGCCGTGGTGTCCAACTTTCCGGCGCGCGGCCAGGGCAAGGTGTTCCTGATGAACAACATCGAGTATGCGACGGCCCAGCTGTGGGTGCGCGAGGACGCCGGCATCAAGACCGTGGCCGACCTCAAGGGCAAGCAGATCTCCACCACCACGGGCACCACGGCGCACGTGTTCCTGGACCGCGCGCTGCGTTCGGGCAAGCTGGATCCGGCCAAGGACGTGAAGCTGGTCAACCAGCGCATGACCGAGGCCGTCACCTCCTTCATCTCCGGCGCGGTGCCCGCGGTGGCGCTGTGGGTGCCCTTCGATTCGGTGATCCGCCAGAAGCTGCCGAGCGCGCGCAAGCTGATCGATGCCTCGGCCTTCTTCCCCGAGGCCGCCATCATGGGCGGCTGGGCCGCGCGCAACGACTACTACGACAAGAACCGCGCGGTCATCGCCAAGCTGATCGCCGCATGGGCCGAAGTCAACGACGTGGTCACCGGCAAGCCCGACGCCGCGGCCGAGATGCTGCAGAAGACCCAGTACAAGGAAGTGCCGCTGGCGGACTTCAAGGAGCAGTTCAAGGCCTCCAAGTACTACACCACCGCCGAGTGGCGCACGCGCTACCAGGACGGCACGGTCACCAAGTGGCTGCAGCAGGTGACCGACTTCTTCGTTGCCAATGCCAACATCCAGGGCGCGCTGAAGGCCGAGCAGTACTTCGACGCCAAGCCCTTCCTGGAGACCGTCAAGGCATGACGGCGGGCGCCGGCGGCTACGACTACATCATCGTCGGCGCCGGTTCGGCCGGCTGCGTGCTGGCCAACCGCCTGAGCGCCGATGCACGCTGCCGCGTGCTGGTGCTCGAGGCGGGCGGGGAGGGCGGCGCCTTCTGGCTGCGCATGCCGATCGGCTACTTCCGCACCATCTACGATCCGCGCTATTCATGGCAGTTTGCCGTGGAGCCGCAGGAGGCCACGGGCAACCGCGCCATCGTGTGGCCGCGCGGCAAGGTGCTGGGCGGCTCCAGCGCGATCAACGGGCTCTTGTACATCCGCGGCCAGCATGCCGACTTCGACGACTGGGCCGCCGTGGCGGGCGCGACGGGCTGGAGCTTTCGCGAGGTGCTGCCGTACTTCAAGAGATCCGAGCGCTACCAGGGCGGCGAGAGCGAATACCACGGCGCCTCGGGCGAGCTGTGCGTCTCGGACCTGCGCAACGAACATCCCTACTGCGCCGCCTGGATCGAGGCGGGCGTGCAGGCCGGCCACGGCCGCAACCCGGACTTCAACGGCGCGCGCACCGAAGGCCTGGGCGCCTACCAGCTGACGCTGCGCGGCCACTGGCGCTGCGATGCGGCCACGGCCTTCCTGGCGCCGGTGCGCGCCCGGCCGAACCTCAGGGTGCTGACCGGCGTGCACGTGACGCGGGTGCTGATCGAGCAGGGCCGCGCGGTCGGCGTGGAATGGCTGCAGGACGGCGAGCTGCGCAACGCGCGCGCGGACACCGAGGTGCTGCTGGCCGCGGGCGCGCTGCAGTCGCCGCAGCTGCTGCAGCTGTCGGGCGTGGGCCCGGCCGGCCTGCTGCGCGCCCATGGCATCG
Organism: Variovorax paradoxus NBRC 15149; assembly: GCF_001591365.1. Lineage (GTDB taxonomy): Bacteria > Pseudomonadota > Gammaproteobacteria > Burkholderiales > Burkholderiaceae_C > Variovorax > Variovorax paradoxus. The sequence continues at coordinate 375,053 of NZ_BCUT01000002.1, read as the reverse complement.
CGGTGCAGGCCGATGCGCCGCAGGTCGGCGAGAACCTGCAGGACCACTACCAGGCGCGCGTGATCGTCAGGCTCAGGAAGCGCATGTCGCTGAACGACCAGGTGCGCAACCCGCTCGCGCTGGCCACCATGGGCGCGCAGTGGCTGTTCCGCCAGCGCGGCCCGCTCACGGTGGGCGCGGGGCAGGTCGGCGGCATGGTCTGCAGCCCGCATGCCGAGGGCGGCCGGCCCGACGTGCTGTTCAACGTGATGCCGCTGTCGGTCGACAAGCCCGGCGATCCGCTGCATCGCTTCTCGGGCTTCTCGGCCTCGGCCACCCAGTGCCGGCCGCTGTCGCGCGGCACGGTGCAGATCCGCTCGGCCGATCCGCTGGCGCCGCCGCGCATCGTTTCCAATTACCTGAGCGATCCGCACGACGCCAAGGTGCTGGTGGCGGGCCTCAGGATGCTGCGCGAGATCTACCGCCAGCCGGCCTTCCGCGACCTGGTGACGGACGACGAATACCTGCCGGGGCGCGAAGCCGCCGACGATGCCGCGCTCGAGGCCTTCGCGCGCCACAAGGGCGGCACCGTGTTTCATCCCGCGGGCACCTGCCGCATGGGTGGCGATGTGCGGTCGGTGGTGGACTCGCAGCTGCGCGTGCGCGGCATCGAGCGGCTGCGCGTGATCGACGCCGCCGTGATGCCGGCGATGGTGTCGACCAACACCAATGCTGCGTCGATCATGATTGCGGAGAAGGGGGCGGCGCTGGTGCGGGAGGCGCAAGGGGGCCAGCCGTGAGGCCGCCAGGCACAAATCACCGGATTCCGTGATTCCCAGAACTGCAGCCACATGTAACAGTTCGCGGCCTTAGGAAGCCACGCTGAGGTCCCTTGCGGGGCGCGCATTCCGCACTCGGTGCCGGCTTCGCAACGGACCCGAACCATGCCCTTCGCCCAGCGCCGGCGCCGCCCCTTGCGGCAGACACAAAAAATACATGTACTGACACTTTGTGTGCTGACCGCGGTGGCCCTGCCGGCGCAGGCGCAGATCGACCCGGGCGCGCTGGACCGGCAGAACCAGCTCATCGAGCGCCAGCAGCAGGAGCGGCTGCGCCAGGACCAGGAGCGTGCCTTGCCGCAGCGCCCGCCGCCGGGCGGCACCGACCTGAGGTCCATCGAGCCGAAGGTGTCGGTGCCCGACCTTGGCGCGCCGTGCCGCGACATCCGCGAGATCCGCATCGGCGGCGCGAGCCGGCTGCCCGAGGACGTTCGCGCCGCCATCACGCGCGACTACGCGGGCCGCTGCCTCGGCGCAGCGGAGCTCGAAGCCGTGCTGGCGGCGCTCACCAAGAGCTACATCGACCGCGGCTTCATCACCACGCGCGCCTACCTGCCCGCGCAGGACCTGCGCGGCGGCGTGCTCGAGATCGCGGTGGTGGAGGGCCGCATCGAGCGTTTCGAACTGCAGCAGACGGGCCGCAGCGCCGGCGCGGTGTCGATCCGCGGCGCCTTTGCGGCAAGCCCCGGCGACCTGCTGAACCTGCGTGACCTGGAGCAGGGCATCGACCAGCTCAACAGCCTGTCCTCGAACGAGGCCACGCTGGACGTGCAGCCCGGCAGCCAGCCCGGCCGCAGCGTGGTGGTGGTGCGCAACAAGGCGCGCCTGCCGGTGCATCTGTTCACGAGCTACGACAACACCGGCACGCCGGCCACGGGTGAGAAGAGCGCTTCGGCCACGCTCAGCCTCGACGGCCTGCTGGGCTTCAACGAGCTGATCGCGATCACGCGCCGCCAGTCGGTGCCGCACGACCGCGAGCACAACTCGGCCATGACGGCGCTGCGCGCCTCGGTGCCCTTCGGCTACAGCACCTTCAGCCTCGACGCGAGCGAAAGCGCCTACACCAACACGCTGGTGCTTCCGAGCGGCAGGAAGCTGGCTTCCGAAGGGCGCACCGCCACGCAGAGCCTTGGCGTCGACCACGTGGTGTACCGCGATCAGGCGAGCCGGTTGTCGATGTCGGCCCGGCTCGCGGTGCAGGACAGCCGCAACTTCCTGGGCGGCGAGTTCCTTTCGGTGAGCAGCCGCACGCTGAGCACGCTCGACCTCGGCGCCGCGGCCTTCACCCAGCTGGGCGGCGGCGTGCTGAACGCCCGCCTCGGCTTCGTGCGGGGCCTGTCGATCCTGGGCGCGCTCGAAGACCAGCCGGGGCTCTCCGACAAGCTGCCGCATGCCCAGTTCAGCAAGTTCACGCTCGACCTGGGCTACAGCCGCCGTTTCGAGGCCGGCGGCCAGCCGCTCGTGTGGTCGAGCCAGTTCAGCGGACAGCACAGCCGCGACACGCTGTACGGCTCGCAGCAGATCCTGGTGGGCGGCATCGCCTCGGTGCGCGGCTCGCTGCTCAACACGCTGAGCGGCGACAACGGCTACTACTGGCGCAACGAGCTCGCCTGGCCCTGGCAAACCGTGGCGGCTGGCGAGGCGCTGACGGGCCGCGTCTACGCCGGCTACGACTTCGGCCGCGTGAGCAACCGCGCGGACGGCGTGCCCTCGGGCTCGATGTCGGGCGCCACGCTCGGTGCCTCGCTGCTGTGGCGCGGGCTCAGTGTGGACGTTTTCGCTTCGCGCGCCCTCCACCTGCCGGCCCCCATGAAGCGCGAATCGACGCGCGTCGGGGTGCGCCTGTCCTATTCGCTCTGAACCCGCGCTGAAAGGCCTCTCATGAACCACATCTATCGCGTCGTCTGGAATGCCGCTTCCGGCTGCTGGGCCGCCGTCGCCGAAAGCGCACGCGGGCACGGCAAGGACAAGGCCAGCAAAAAGCGTTCGCGCCTGGCCGCGGCGGCGGTGCTTGCGGCCGCGCTGTCGGCTGCGCAGGCGCAGGTGCCTTCGGCCGTGCTCGCGCCCGGCGGCCAGGCCACCATCTACGTCTCGCCCAACGGCACGACGGTGGTCAACATCAATGCCGCCAATGCGGCCGGGCTGTCGCACAACCGCTATCAGCAGTTCAACGTGAACGCGAACGGCCTGGTGCTCAACAACACGACGAGCGCGCAGCAGATCAACTACCAGTCGCAGCTTGCCGGCCAGCTGCTGGCGAACTTCAACATAGTCGCGCCGGCGAACGTGATCCTCAACGAGGTGGTGAGCAACAACCGCAGCACGCTGGCCGGCTTCACCGAAGTGCTGGGCAACAAGGCCGACGTGGTGCTGGCCAATCCCTACGGCATCACCTGCTCGGGCTGCGGCTTCATCAACACCGACCGGGTGACGCTCTCGACCGGCGTGCCCTTCCTCGCCGCGAACGGCGCGCTCGGCGGCTTCAACGTCAACCAGGGCAACATCCTGGTGACGGGCAGCGGCCTCAATGCCACGGCGCAGCAGGTGCTGGACCTGGTGACGCGCTCGGTGCGGCTGGAGGCCGCCGTCAACGCGAAGGACCTGGGCATCTTCGCGGGGCCGAACCGCTGGGACTACGGCACGCGTGCCATCACCGGCAGCGCGGATGCGCTGGGCAGCGCACCGGCCTACGCCATCGACAGCTCGGCGCTGGGCGGCATGTACGCCAACCGCATCCGCCTGATGGCCACCGAAGCGGGCGTGGGCGTGCGCATGCTGGGCGACGCGGCGGCCAGCGCCGAGGACTTCACGCTCTCGGCGGCCGGCCGCATCGAGCTGCGCAACCGCCTGTCGGCGCAGCGCGACGTGCTGGTGGCGAGCAGCAGCGCCGATGCCGCGGCCATCGCGCTGGTCGATGCCACGCTGACGGCCGCGCGCGATGCCCGGCTGAGCGCGGCGCAGGGGGGCCTGGCGCTCGAGCGCGCCTCGCTCATTGCCGGCAATGACCTTGAGGCGAGCGCAGCGCGCATCGACGCGGGACAGGGCTCGCGCCTGCAGGCGGCCGGCGCGCTGGAGGCCCGCGCCACCGCGGGCGAGCTGGCCCTGGGCGCCGCGGCCGTGCGGGCCGGCGGCGACCTGCACCTGGCCGCGGCCGGCCTGCTCTCGACCGCGGCCGGCGACGGCCAGGGCGTGCAGAGCCTTGGTGGGCAGCTTGCCATCGAGGCCGGCCAGGGCATCGCCAATGCCGGCACGATCACGGCCGACCAGGGCAACGTCACGCTGCGCGCCAGCGGCCTGATCACCAACAGCGGCCAGGTCAACGCGGGCCGCAACCTCGACATCGCCGACGCTGCGGGCGGCGCGACACAGGCAGTCGACAACCGCGGCAGCCTGCTGGCGGGCCAGTCAATGGCAACGCACGCCGCGGCCATCGACAACAGCGGCTGGATGCAGGCCGGCAACGCCAACACGATCGAGGCCGCGAGCCTGCGCAACAGCGGCAAGGTGATTGCGACCAGCGGAAGTGCCACGCTGCACCTGGCGGACACGCTCGCCAACACAGGCAGCGTGCGCGCGGCCCAGGACGTCATCGTGGCCGGCCGCGAGGGCGCCGCGGCCGTGCAGAGGCTGGACAACGGCGGCGACCTGCTCGCCGGCCGCGCCATGGATCTGAACGCCGCCGCGCTGAGCAACCAGGGCGGCGGCTGGATCCAGGCGGCCACGGGTTCGGCCGTGCGCGCCGGCACGCTCGACAACGCTGGCACCTGGCTGCTGTCGCAGCAGGCCGGCGCCAGCGACCGCATGGACATCGCCGGCACGCTGCTCAACAGCGGCGTGGTGCAGTCCGCGGGCGAGCTTGCGGTCACGGCCGGCGCACTGGACAACCGCCGCGCCATCGCCGCCGCCGGGAATTTGGGCGCCGACGTTTCGGGCGGCATCCGCAACGCCGGCGGCGCCGTGCTGCAGGCAGGCGGCACGCTCTCGCTCGCGAGCGGCGGCGCCTTCGGCAATGCGGCGGGCGGCACGCTCATCGGCGCCAACGTCGCGCTGAGTTCGGCGCAGGGCCTGGACAATGCCGGCGTGGTGGACGCCACCAGCGGCGGCGCGGCCGTGCGCGTGGATGGCGCCATCGCCAACAGCGGAACCATCCACGCCACAAGCTCGCTCGGCATCGCGGACCGCAGCGGCGGTGCGGCCGAGGCGTTCGGCAACAGCGGCAAGCTGCTCTCGGACGGCAGCCTCTCGCTGGCCGCAGACAGCGTGCGCAACGAGTCCGCCGGATGGATCCAGGCCGCGGGCGGCAGCCGCGTCGACGCCGGCGCATTCGACAACGCGGGCACCTGGCTGCTGTCCACGCAAGGCGGCGCGGCGCCGAGCCAGGTGAACGTGGCGGGCCTGCTGGCCAACCGCGGCACGCTGCAGGCGCTGGGGGATGCGAGCTTCAGCGCGAGCCGCATCGACAACCAGGCAGGGGCCCTGCTGCGCACCGGCGGCCGGCTGCAGGCCAACGTCAGCGCGGCCGACGGCCTGGGCAACGCCGGCACCATGCAGGCCGGCAGCACGCTCGGCGTTTCGGGCACCGGCAGCACGCTCGCCAATGCGGGCCTGATGCTGGGCGACAGGCTGGCGATCTCGGTCGGCGAGATCTCGAACGCGGGCACGATCCAGGGCGGCAGCGCCGCGGACTCCAGCATCGCGGCCACGGGCAGCGTGGACAACCAGGCCGGCGCGACCCTCACGCTGGCCACCGCGAGCAGCGGCGGCGGCACGCTGTCCGGCCAGCGCATCGCCAACGCGGGCATGCTGCAGTCGCTGGGCGCGCTCACGCTCGGCGTCGGCAACGGCGGGCTCACGAGCCAGGCCGACGGCACGGCGGGGCACGGCGACATCGTGGCCAACGGCGCATTGACGCTGCAGGCCCTTGGCGCCAACAGCTACACCGCCACCGTCGGCGGCACGCTGCAAAGCGGCGGCCTGCTGCGCGTGGCTGGCGATGCGAATTCCACGCTGGCGCTGAACGGCAATGCGCTCGGCGATTCGATCGACGTGGACATCGGCAACGTGAGCGTCGGCGCGCGGGCGGCGATGGTGGCGCAGTACACGCTCGATCTCGACGCCGCCGCGCTGTCGCTGGCGGTCGAAGGCAGCGGCGCGGACGCCAGGACCGGCCGCATCCTTGCCGCGGTGGACACCGGCCGCCAGGGCAGGGGCACGGTCCGCGTCTCGAATGCCTTCACCAACGACGGCCTGCTGTTCTCGGCGCACGACCTCGAGGTGCAGGCGCCCTCGATCACGGTGGGCGCGACCGGCGCGATCTCGGCGCTCAACGACCTGGAGGTGCATGCCAACGGCGGTACGCTCGACCTCTCGGCCGCCACGCCCAACGCGCAGGCAGGCAACCTGAACAATGCAGGCCTGCTGTATGCGGGCCGCATGCTCACGGCCCAGGCCAACGGCACGCTCGTCAATACCGGCGACATCCACAGCGACGACAGCCTTTCGCTGCGCGCGAACACGCTGCTCAACAGCCGCATCATCGACGCGGGCAACGACATCGCGATCGTGGCGGCCACCCTGAAGAACGAGGTGCCGGGGCTCGAGCGCATCACCACGCGCGGCCCCGACAGCGCGCACACCGCGATCGCCTCGCGCGACGACGTCCACAAGGGCACCGCGGATGGCGGCAACAAGGACGAGGCCACGCTGTACCAGTACAGCTACACCACCACGCAGTCCTACTCGGAGCCGCCGCCGGAGGTCGCGCCGCAGATCACGGCCGGGCGCCACATGCAGCTGGCCTTCCACGAGGGCCGCAACATCGGCGGCACCATTTATGCCGGCGCGAGCATGAACCTGCAGGGCTTCTCCTACGACGCCGCGCAGGCGAACGGCGCGCTGCATACGGGCCTGGGCATCGTGGACGATGCGGGCCACGGCTTCCAGCTCGGCGGCGCGAAGTTCACCAACGACAACCTCGCGCTCACCACCACCACGCACGTCGTGCGCTACTCGCGCACGACAAAATACATAGCGCTCGGTCCCGAGATCGACTATAGAGACCGCCTGTGCGACCGCAACGGCACATGGGACGCAGTCTGCTACACCAGCGGCTACGAAGACAGCCCGCAGTCGTCCAGCGCCAACAACGTGCTGAGGGCGGGCCTGTACACCGCGAGCCTGCGCGGCTCGGGCTTCAGCCTCGTCAACAACGGCTCCACGGCGCAGGACGTGGGCAGCAACCAGAACCTCGACGGCGTGCGCGAAGCTGCGGCGCCCGCGTCGACCAACACACCGCGCACGGTCGGCCAAGGCGCGTTGCCCGGCAGCGCCGTCGGCCGGGGTCCCAGCATCGCCGCCGACGCTGTTGGCGCCGCGGCCTTTACCGGCAGCACGGGCACGCGCCCGCTGCCGGCCATGTCCTTCCTGGACGCCAATGCCGCCAACGGCGTGCGGGGCACCTCCTTCGGCGGCATCAACATCGCGTTGCCGGCCAACCCCAACGGCTACTTCGTGACCGCGCAGTCGCCGGGCGCGAGATACTTGGTGGAAAGCAATCCGCTCTACCTCGCGGGCACCGCCTCGGTCGGGTCGGACTACCTGACCCGCCTCCTGGGCTACGACGCCGACAAGCTGTCGATGCGGCTGGGCGATGCCAGCTACGAAGCCTGGCTGGTCAAGCAGCAGATCATCAAGCAGACGGGCAGTGCGGTGCTGGCAAGCTACCAGGGCGCGGACACGCAGATGAAGGGGCTGATGGAAAGCGCCGCCACGCAAAGCGGCTCGCTGGGCCTGGTCTACGGCAAGGCGCTCACGCCCGAGCAACAGGCTTCGCTCAGGCAGGACATCGTGTGGATGGTGCAGACCGAGATCGGCGGCAAGACCGTGCTCGCGCCGGTGGTCTACCTCGCCCAGGGCACCAGGAACAAGATCGCCAGCGGCGCCGTGATCTCGGCGCAGGACGCCGACCTCAGCCTCACATCGCTGACCAACACCGGCGGCACCATCGTGGGCGGCCGCTCGCTGGTGATCGCGTCGGCCGGCGACATCACCAACCTGTCGGGCCTGATCAAGGGCGGCAACGTGAGCCTCAGCTCGACGCAGGGCAGCATCGTCAACAAGACCGCCAGCGAGGGCGGCGGTGGCGAGCATTTCTACAACACGGTGCTCGGCAAGACCGCGGGCATCGAATCGACCGGCACGCTGGCGCTGGACGCGAAGAAGGACATTGCGAACCTGGGCGCCACCCTGAACGCCGGCACCGATGCGAGCCTGAAGGCCGGCGGCAACGTGACCTTCGACACCATCGAGAAGAAGGAAACGAGCAGCACCTTCTCGAACATCCAGGTCAAGCACGGCAGCGGCACCAAGGACAGCACCACGACGAGCATCACCCAGGTGAAGTCCGGCCTCACGGTCGGCGGCAACCTGGCGGCGCAGGCCGGCAACGACATCACGCTGGCCGGCACCGACGCCAAGGTCGGCGGCAATGCCGACCTGCAGGCTGGCAACAACCTCAACATCATCGCGCGAGAGAACACGACGACGACGCACACCGAGACCAAGGCGAGCGGCTTCGGCATGAACAGCTCGCTGTACGGCACCACAAAGACGACCGAGGATTCGCTGTCGGTGCGCAACGTGGGCAGCAGCCTCGAAGTGGGCGGCAACGCCAGCCTCGCCGCGAAGAACGACATCACCGTCCAGGGCTCGAACGTCGACGTCAAGGGCGACGGCAAGATCAGCGCCGCCAACGTCAACGTGCTCGCGGGCCGCAACTACGACGAGACCCACACCACGACCACGAACACGGGCGTGATGCAGGTCGGCGCCTCCGGCAAGGGTTCGGCCAGTGCCGCCGCGGCATCGAAGGCCGGCTCGGGGCGCGGGCTCGCCAATGCCTCGGCCGAGGCGTCGGCCGGCGCGGCAGGCAAGGGTGCCGCGGGCCTGGCCTTCAGCTCGACCACCACCACGACCACCGACACCACCGACCTGCGCCACGTCGGCTCGAACCTGAGCTTCGGCGGCAACCTCGCAGTGGATGCCTCGAAGGACCTCACGCTGCAGGGCTCGACCGTCAATGCCGGCGGCAACGCGGCGGTGAACGCGCAGAACGTGAACCTGCTTGCGGCGGAGGACAAGAAGACCTCCAGCACCAGCACGACCACCACCAAGATCGGGCTGATGGCCAGCACCGACAACAAGGCGCAGTCGGGCGTGGGCGCCGCGGCCTCGGCCGCCGGCGGCAAGGGCAACCCGAACGCAGGTGCCGATGCGCAGGCCGGTGCCTCGGCCACCAGCGAGAACCACCTGGACGTCTTCCAGCAGACCAAGAGCACCACGCGCACGCTCGACACCACGCACCAGGGCTCGGCCATCAACGCCAAGGGCAATCTGGATGTGACGGCGCGCGACGGCCTGACGCTCGAGGGTTCGACCATGAGCGCAGGCAGGGACATGACGCTTGCGGCAACCGACATGAGCTTCAAGGCGGTGGACGACGTGCACCAGGTGTCGACCACCAGCAGCAGCACCACCGCGGGCCTCTATGCATCGGGCAAGGCGCAGGCCGGCGCGAGCGCCGAAGCCGGCGTGGGCATCGGTGCCAAGGCGGGCGCCCAGGCCAATGCCTCGGCCACGGGCGAGGTGGGCCTGTATGGATCGAACACGAGCGCGAGTTCCGTTGAAGGCTCGACGACAGCCGTGACCTCCGGCCTCTCGGCCGGCAACAACATCACGCGCAAGGCGGCCAACAGCATCACCGACGTGGGCACGCGCATCGAGGGCGGCGGCAACCTCGACCAGTCGGCCAAGACCATCACCAGCCTGGCGGCGGCCGACACCACCTACGCCTCCTCGGAGAGCACGAGCCACACCGCCAAGCTCGGCGTCTACGGCGAGGCCTCGGCCAGCGTCTCGGCAGAAGGGCAGGTCGGGCCGGGCGCCAGCAAGCAGTCGATGAACGTCGGCGTCGGCGGCGGCGTGAAGGCGAGCTACGAGTACGGCAAGGAAGCGGCGCAGTCCAACAGCAGCACGGCGGTCGTCTCCACCATCAGGATGGGCGGCAGCGTGTCCAGCAGTTCCAGCGGCAAGACCACGCTCGAAGGCACGCAGATTGCGGCGGCGAAGGACGTCACTCTCGAGGCCGGCTCGCTCGACTACAAGGCGGCGCAGAACACGGGCAGCAGCAGTTCCAGTTCGACCAGCGCGGGCGGCTCGGTCAAGGCCGACATCGTCAACAAGGGCGGCAGCGCCGAAGTCAGCTACCAAGGCGAGAAGAGCAGGGAGAGCACCAGCACCGCAGTGGCCGGCGGCATCGCGAGCGGGGGCAATCTGACCATCAAGACGCAGGGCGACACGCGCCTGGAAGGCACCCACATCGCCGCAGGCGGCGCGGCCACCGTCGATGCAGGCGGCAAGCTCGACTTCGAGGCGGCAAAGAACACGGCCTCCTCCAGCAGCGAGCAGGTCGGCGTGGCAGCCGGCGTCACTGCGACCAAGAAGGGCGGCAGCGGCAGCGTGGACGTGAGCGTCGGCAAGTCGCGCAGCAGCCTCGACCAGGACGTGGCGGGCAGCATCTCGAGCGGCAGCGGACCGCTGACACTGCGCAGCGGCGGCGACGCCAGCTTCACCGGCACGGCCATCGCCAGCACTGCCGGCGACGTGACGGTGGCGGCCGGCGGCAACCTGGCGATGAACGCGGCGCGCACCATCGCCAGCAGCGAGTCGCTCAGCGTCGACGTCTCGGCGGCGGGCGGCGGCGGCAACAAGGAGAAGGTCATCGCCACGGGCAACACCTTCGTCGGCAGCACGCCGGCCGACAAGGGCACGGCCGTCAACCACCGCAGCGGCGCGGCCTCGCTCGGCGTCGGTTCCTCCAAGTCCGACAGCAACACCGCCACGGGCGGCGGCATCACGAGCGGCGGCGGGAAGATCAGCCTGTCCTCGGGCGGCAATACCTCGCTCGAGGGCACCCAGGTGGCGGCCGCCAACGGCGTGGCGGTCGATACCGGCGGCAGCTTCGAGACCAAGGCGGCCGTCAGCACCAGCAGCTCGCAGGTGGTGGGCTTCTCGGCCTCGGCCTCCGGCTCGACCATGACGCCTTCCAGCAAGACGGGCGCCAAGACGAATCCTCCGGCCGGAGCGCCTGCGCCTGCGCCGGCCCCGGCTCCTGCAATCACGGCACCGCCCGCGCCCGCGCCCGGCACTGGCAAGCCGCCGGCCACGCCGCCTCCCGCAACGCCCGGGTCCGGCAAGCCGCCGGCGGTTTCCCCTCCGCCCACGCCCGGCAGCAGCGGCAAGCCACCGGCCGTACCGCCGCCGCCCACGCCTGCGCCGAAGCCTCCCGCTTCTCCCTTCGAGCAGCAAAAGGGCGGCGGCATGGCGAACGTCTATATGGACAAGCAGAAGAACACCACCGTGCAGAACACCACGATCAGCGGCGGCGCGGGCGGCATCGTCGTCAACCAGGGCAAGTCCACGCCCGGCGCGCAGCAGATCAGCGCCAGCGTGCCGCTGCCCGCCGCCATGCCGCCGGGCAAGGCGCCCAAGGCCCTGACCAGCGACGGCAAGCCGCTGCCCGCATGGCTGAAGTTCGACCCCAAGACCGGCACCTTCCAGGGCAAGCCGCCGGCCGGCATCAAGGGCGAGCTCAAGGTCAACGTCAGCGTGCCGCAGGCCGATGGCACGACCAAGACGGTGCCGATGCGCTTCTCCGGCCAGTGAGACACGGAAGTTGTTGAGAGAATCCAGGCCCGCCCTGCCGCCGGCATGGCCCGATGAAAGAAGAACGCTTGTTGCTGAACGTCCTGATCGTCGATGACGACGAACCCGTGCGCTCGCGCCTGCAGCGCATCGTCTTGGAGGTGCACGGCCACGCGCTGTGCGTGCAAGCCGATTCGCTGGCGCAAGCACGGGCGCAGCTGGCCCTGCGGCGCTTCGATCTCGCGCTGGTCGACGTCGGCCTGCCAGACGGCAGCGGCATCGAGCTCGTGGAATGGATGCAAACGCATGCGCCGCAGACCGAGTCGGTGATCGTCTCCAGCCTTGGCGACGACGCGACCGTGCTGCGCGCCATTCGCGGCGGCGCCACCGGCTACCTGCTGAAGAACGGCGACGATGTGGAGCTGGAGCTCTCGCTGCGCAGCATGCAGCGCGGCGGCGCACCCATCGACCCCGTGATCGCGCGGCGCATCCTGCACCTGATGGCCACGCCGCCGGCCGGGCAGATGGTTAGGATGGCGGCCGCGCCGGCGGACGAGGGCCTGCTCAGCGAACGCGAGGTCGAAGTGCTCGAACTGGTGGCGCAGGGACAGAGCAATCGCGAGATCGCGCAAAGCCTGTTCATCTCGGTCAACACCGTCGAATGCCACGCCAAGAACATCTATCGCAAGCTCGCGGTGCACTCGCGCGCCGCGGCCGTCCACAGCGCCCGCGGACGCGGCCTGCTGCCCTGATCCCGCGCGGCCGCGTACTGCAGCAGCTGCTGGCGGGCCTGCTGTTCCTGTGCCTGCTTGCGGGCCTGGCGCCGGCCGCCGCGCTCGATGCGCCCGGCTTCGAACGCATCGAGGCCGCACGCGCCGACCCGGCGAGCCCCGACGCGCCACCGGCCGGGGGGTGGACCGCGGTCACGCTGCCCGACGCCTGGGCCGAGCGCTGGCCCGCGCACGATGGCGTGGTGTGGTATCGCCTGCGGTGGAATGAGCCCGCCACGGCCGGCGTGCCCGCGCCGCGGGGCCTCGCGATGGACTATTTCTCGATGGCCGGCGCGGTCTACCTCAATGGCGCGCTGCTGGCGCGCGACCCGCAGCTCGATGAGCCGCTGTCGCGCAGCTGGAACCATCCGCGCCACTGGCTGCTGAGCGCGCCGCTGCTGCGCCCCGGGCCCAACGAGCTGCTGGTGCGTGTCTCGGGCCTTGCGGCCTATGCCCCCGGTCTGGGCCCGGTGATGGTGGACAGCCCGGCCGCGGCCGACGCGCACTATCGGCATGAGCAGCTGATCCGCGAGTCGCTGCACATGCTCAGCCTGGGCATCACGCTCGCGATGGGCGTGCTCTACGGCCTGTTCTGGCTGCTGCGGCGCAACGAGACCTTCTACGGCTGGTTCAGCCTGTTCTCGCTGCTGTGGGTGCCGGTGGGCTACAACTACATCGCGCGGAGCACCTGGCCCTTCGGCAGCACCGACACCTACCAGGCCGTCAACATGTCCGCCCTGGTGCTGAGCACCGCCGCCTTCCTGATGTTCGCGCTGCGCTTCTGCGGGCTGCGGCGGCGCCGTGCGGTGCAGCTCATCGGCGGCGCCACCGGCCTGACCACGGCCGCGCTGTGGCTGGCGCCGCACGCGCTGCTGTCGCCGGTGCGCGGCGCCGCGGTGGTGGTGGCGCTGGCTACCTACACACTGAGTGCCTGGATCATCTGCCGCCATGCGCTGGCCTCGCCGCGCAAGCGCGAGGTGCAGGCGCTGGCGCTGTGCACCCTGCTGCCGCTGGCGGCCGGCACGCACGACGTGCTCGTGTTCCACGGCGTGCTGGCCACCAACCTCTACTACACGCCCTGGTCCTCCAGCGCGATGCTGGTGGGCATTTCCTTCGTGCTGACCTGGCGCTTCGTGGTCGGCATGCGCCTGGTCGAGCATTTCAACGACGAGCTGCGCCACCACGTGGAGGACGCCACACAGCGCCTGTCATCGGTGCTGCACCGCGAGCACGCCACCGAACTGCAGAACACACGGCTGGCCGAGCGCATGAACCTGGTGCGCGACCTGCACGACGGCCTGGGCATGACGCTCAGCGGCCACATCGCCTCGCTCGAAAACCGCGACGCGGCCGGGCCCGACACCGCGCTGTGGGCGCTCAGGGAAGTGCGCGACGACCTGCGCCTGATCATCGAGAGCTCGGCCCTGGACGACACCGACCGGCTGTCCGAACGGCTCGCCCCGCTGCGCCACCGCACGACGCGCGTGCTGGAGGCGGCCGGCATCGAATGCACCTGGGCGCTGCAAGGCCTGGACCAATGCCGCCTCGACGACCGGCGCGGGCTCGACTTCCTGCGGCTGCTGCAGGAAGCGCTGGCCAACGTGCTCAAGCACAGCCGCGCCTCGAAGGTCCGCATCGGCATCGAGGCCGCCGACGGACAGCTCTCGCTCGCGGTGGCCGACAACGGCAGCGGATTCACCGCCGGCCGCGACGGCCACGCCGGCATGGGCCTTCGCAACATGGAAGCGCGTTCGCGCCGGTTGAACGGCACGCTCGACATCCGGCCGACGCCGGGCGGGACCACGGTGGCGCTGCGCTTCCCGGTGGAGGTTCTGGAGGATGGAGTAAGGTAAAAAATATACGCAATGAGTATATTCTTCTAGGAATAATAAGCGCATAGCGTACATTTGAGGCATGAGCCAACAGCAAGACCTCCTGCGCGACGCGATGCGCCGCCTCAATCTCACGCGCGATGCGTTCTCGGAGCGGCTGGGCGTGCGCCGCCGCGCGCTCGACACCTGGCTGCTGCCGTCCGATTCGAGCGAGTCGCGCGCGATGCCGGAGATGGTCGGCAAGTTCGTTGCCGAGATTCTTCAGCGCGAGGCGCTCGACACCGGCGTCGGTTCGGTAGGCGCAGGTCAGCAGCGCCCGCTCGCCCAGCGCATCGCGGCTGAAGGCAAGCCGCAGCTGCTGTCGGTCGCGCAGTTCGACCGCGGCAGCCTCGAGGACCTGTTCCACGTGGCCGACGTGATGCAGCCGATCGCGCGCCGGCAGAAGGTCACGCGCATCCTCGAAGGCGCCGTGCTCGGCAGCCTGTTCTTCGAGGCCAGCACGCGCACGCGCGTGAGCTTCGGCGCCGCCTTCTGCCGGCTGGGCGGCACGGTGTGCGACACCACGGGCTTCACCTTCTCGTCGATGGCCAAGGGCGAGTCGATCTACGACACCAGCCGCGTGATGAGCGGCTATGTCGATGCGCTGGTGGTGCGCCATCCCGAGCAGGGCTCGGTGGCCGAGTTCGCGCGCGCCACCAACATCCCGGTCATCAATGCCGGCGACGGTCCCGGCGAACACCCGAGCCAGGCCATCCTCGACCTGTACACCATCCAGCGCGAGTTCTCGCGCATGGGCAAGCTGGTCGACGGCACGCACGTGGCGCTGGTCGGCGACCTCAAGTACGGCCGCACCGTGCATTCGCTGATCCGGCTGCTGGCGCTCTACCGCGGTCTCAAGTTCACGCTGATTGCGCCGCCCTCGCTGGAGATGCCGGCCTACCTGGTCGAGCTGGTCGCGCGCAACGGCCACGTTGTCGAGCAGACCTCCTCGCTGGCGCAGGGGCTGCGCGGCGCCGACGTGGTCTACGCCACGCGCGTGCAGAAGGAGCGGTTCGCGAACGGAGAAACGCTGGAGGGCTACACGCCCGAATTCCAGGTGTGCAAGGCCCTGGTGGACGCAGCCTGCAAGCCCGACACGATCCTGATGCATCCCTTGCCGCGCGACGGGCGCCCGGGCGCGAACGACCTGAGCGTGGACCTCAACCACGATCCGCGGCTGGCGATCTTCCGGCAGACCGACAACGGCATCCCGGTGCGCATGGCGATCTTCGCGGTGCTGATGGGCGTGGAGCAGCAGGTGGCGCGCTCGATGCGCGATGCCAGCTGGCGCTCGCCCGCGCACATCGGGCCCGACGATGCCGACTTCGACGGACTCGACTGAAACTACAAAGCACCTTTTCATGCGCCGGTGCATGGCGGCAGGGGTGCGCTCCTAGACTGGGTCTTCTGGCGCCCGGGGCGGGCGCCCCGAGGACCGTCGAATGAAGAACCACCTTTCCATGCAACCCCTGGCCGGCGTGCGCGTGCTCGACCTGTCGCGCGTGATGGCCGGCCCGCTGTGCGGCATGGCGCTGGCCGACCTGGGCGCCGACGTGATCAAGGTCGAGCATCCCGAACGCGGCGACGACACGCGCGACTGGGGCGTGCGCATCGGCCGCCACAACACCTCCTACTTCAACAGCTGCAACCGCAACAAGCGCTCCATCTGCGTCGACCTGCAGGACGAGGACGGCCAGGCGCTCGTGCGCGAGCTCGCGGCGCAGTGCGACGTGGTGATCCAGAACTTCAAGTACGGCGGCGCGCAGAAGATGGGCCTGGGCTACGAGGACTTGCGCAAGCTCAATCCCGGGATCATCTACTGCTCGATCTCGGGCTACTCGGTGCTGGGCCAGGAGAAGGCGCGGCCGGGCTACGACCTGGTGATCCAGGGCGAGACCGGCCTCATGGCGATGAACGGCGAGGAGGGCCAGGGGCCGCTCAAGTTCGGCATCGCCGCGGTCGACATGTTCACGGGCATGTATTCGGCCCAGGCGATCCTCGCGGTGCTGTACGAGCGCACGCGCACCGGAGAAGGCCGCCACATCCAGATGTCGCTCTACGACAGCGGCATGATGATCACGTCCTACTACGGCCTGACCGCCTGGCTCAACGAGGGCGATCCCGCGAAGTTCGGCAACTCGCATCCGTCCATCGTGCCCTACGGCGTGTTCGAGGCCGCGGACGGCCCGCTGGTGATCGCCGTCGGCAACAACAGCCAGTTCAGGAAGTTCTGCGACGAGGTGATTCTTTGCCCCGAGCTGCCGGCCGATCCGAAGTTCGCCACCAACACCGAGCGCGCGAAGCACCGCCACGAGCTGCTGCCGATCCTGCTCGGCCGCATCGCGCAGTTTTCGCGCGCCGACCTGCTCGCGCGCATGGACAAGGCCGGCATTCCGTGCGGCGAGGTGCTGGGCCTGTACGAGGCGCTGCAGTCCGACCGGACGGCGCAGGCCGGTGTCTGGCACCGGTTCGAGGACGCGGAAGCCGGCGCGCAGGCCGTCCATGCGCCGCCCTACGTCATCGACGGCGCGCGCTCGGATGTGCGCCATCCTCCGCCGCACCTGGGGGAGCACACGGCCGAGGTGCTGCGCGAACTGCTGGAGATGGGGGAGGGCCGGTTCGAATCGCTGGCGCGCAGGAGCGTGATCCGATGAAGCCGGCGATGCTGCAGCATCAAGGCGCTCAATGCTCCAGGTCGTCCCCGAAGTCCTCATCCAGGATGGTTTCGTAGTCCTGGCCGCCATAGAACACGCCGATGATGGACACCTGCTCGGCGTCCACGAAAAAGGCGATCACTGCGCGTTTTCTGTAGTTGATGATGCGCAGGCCGGGCCGCACATCGTCGCGCCTGGTGCCACGGTGGGGGAAGGCACGCAGGCCCTCGCAGTAGGTCACGATGGCCTCGGTGTACCGCGCAGCAATCTCGGGGGAAGCTGCGGCAGCGATGTAGCTGTACAAGGCCGCAAGCTGTTCCTCGGCCTCGGGAGAGAACGCGACGCGATAGCTCACCGCGCCTTGGCGTGTTCAGCGGCCAGGCGTGCGCGCACCTGGTCGGCCGTGACAGCGCGGGACGGATCGGCTTTCAATGCATCGTAGGCGGGGCCGACCTGGCGGTGCAGCCAGGTTTCGACGGCGCGATCACGCGCCAGGAGCGCTCGCAAGCCGTCGCGGATGACTTCGCTTTCGGTGGCGTACTCGCCAGCGCGCACCTTGGCTTTCACCACGTCGGCCATTTCGTTGGGCAGGGTGATGCTCAGTTGCTGCGTCGTGCGCATGGTGAACTCCCCGGTCAAAGCAGTAGGATTTAATCCTATCAAAAACAAGGGGAGTGATCAACTCTGGCCCGTAGGAGTGTCATTCGACAGGGGTTCCGCAGGCGCAGCGGCGTCTGGTTGTTCAGCGGACCCAGTGGCAGACGCGGTGGTGATGGTGCGCATTCCACTTGCACACCTTGTGCGCCCGATGGTGGGGCGCGGCGGAAGCGATCGTCGGTGCGAAGGCGGCCAGGGTGGCGAACGCAACGACGCCGGAGAGGACAAGCTGCTTGATCTTCATGATGTTCTTTCAAAGCAAATGACGGAAGCACGCGTCGCGTGAACGACGCAGCTTGAATAACGCTTGACCCCGATCTCCAGACGACTTGTTGAAGAGGAGTGATCAGCTTCGCTCTGGCGCTCTGTGCGAGCGTCTTGGACGAGTGCGGGGGGTCGCCTTCGCCACGAACACATCGCGCAGCGCGTCATTCGCGCGCGTCTGCCAACCGGGCCCAGCCGCCTTCAATGCCTCCAGAACAACTGCATCCAGCCGGATGGCGGTCGACACCTTGGCGTCGGCCTTCACACTGCCAGCAGGCCGGCCACGCTTGCGCGCCTCGATCTGCGCGGGCGTGTGCACGGCCGCATGCTCGCCGCGCTTCATTTCTCCCATGGACTGGAGCAGGTCCTTCTCGAACTGCGCCATTTCCTTGTCAATCTTCGGCATCGATCGCCTCCTTCAATTTCAGCAGGATCGCAGCGGGGATGTTGTCGAACTTGGCCTTCACGTAGACCAACAGCAGTACCAGATCGTCCTGCTCGTTGCGGTTGAAATAAATCACACGGGCGCCGCCGCGCTTGCCCATGCCGGGGCGCGACCAACGCACCTTGCGCAATCCGCCGGTGCCTTAGAGATTAATCCGTGTGCAGGGGTTATTCTGTAACTACAAAAAAAGAAGGCCGACGTCGCGCCTGGACGGCATTATTCAGTGCGACTGCTTCGGCAAGTTCAGCCCGCGCAGCACGGGAAGCCAGCGGTCCGCCTCGGCCTTGATGAACTTGTCGAGCTCCTCCGGCGTGCCGCCGCGCGGCTCCATGCCGATGGCGCGGGCGCGCGCCACGAAGTCGGGGTCGGCGATCACCTGGTTGACGGCCTTGTTCAGGCGCTCGATTGCGGGCCGCGGCGTGCCGGCGGGCACCGAGAGCGAATACCAGAGCGTGGCTTCCATGTCGAAGCCCTGCTCCTTGAAGGTGGGTGCGTCGGGCACCTGCGGCAGGCGCTTCGAATCCATCACGCCCAGCACGCGCAGCTTGCCGGCCTTCACGTAGGGCAGCGATCCCGTGATGGAGGTGCCGTGGATGTCGATCTGGTTGCCCAGCAGGGCTTGCAGCGCGGGCGCATCGCCGTTGAAGGGAATGTGCAGCGTGCTGAAGCCTTGTTCCTTCTCGAAAGCGATGGGCGCGAGGTTGGTCAGGATGGCCGCGCCCGGCGAACCGCGGTTGATCTTGCCGGGGTTCTGCTTGGCATAGGCCACCATTTCCTTGATGTTCTTGTAGGGCAGGTCGGTGCGTCCGACGACGATGGCGGGCTGGTAGGCGATCTGCGTGACGGCCGCAAAGTCCTTCGCGGGGTCGTAGGGCAGCTTGTCGTAGAGCACGCTGTTGTTCGCGAGCGTGCCCAGCGAGGACACGAGCACCGTCTGCCCGTCGGGCTTGGCGCGCGCGACGTAGTCGGCGGCGAGGATGCCGCTTGCGCCGGGCTTGTTCTCGATGATGACGTTCAGGCCCTGCTTGTTGAGCTCCTGGGCCAGGATGCGGCAGTACTGGTCGGTGCCGCCGCCGGCGGCAAAGGGCACGACGATGCGGGTCACCTGCTGGGCGAGTGCGGGCGCGACGAGCGCGCAGGCACCCAGCGCCAGCCCGATCACGAGTTTGCGGTAGCTCATTCTTGTCTCCTGTTCCGGCCCGGAATCGGGCTCTGGAGCCAGTCTAGGTGGCCGCCCTTGGCGCTGCGCTGCACGAAATGAAAAGCAGCTTTGCGGGAAGCGCCGGCAGCGCACAGCCCGGCCCTGCACACTTCGCCGATGACCGTGCAGATCACCAGAATCGGAACCACCCGGGACCAGCTGGGCGAGAGCCCTTGCTGGGATGCCGACGCGCAGGCGCTGAACTGGATCGACGCGCTGGGCGGCGCGCTGTGGCGGCTGCAAGCCGGAGCCGGGCAGGCCAAGCGGCATGAGCTGCCGGCGCCCGTGGGCTCGATTGCGCCCTGCCGCGGCGCGGCCGTGGTGGTGGCGCTGCGCAACAGCTTCGCGCGCTACGACTTCGCCACCCGCACGCTGGAGCCGCTGGCCCGCATCCCGGTGGACCACCCGAAGGTGCGCTTCAACGACGGCAAGTGCGACGCGGCCGGCCACTTCTTGGCCGGCACCATGCACGTCGCCCGCCGGCCTGGCGAGGCGGTCATCGGAGGCCTCTACCGGTTGCGCACCGATCGCCGGGTGGAGCAGCTGGCCGACGACATCGGCTTTGCCAACGGACCCTGCTTCAGCCCCGACGGCCGCGTGCTGTACCTGGCCGATAGCCTGGAACGCACCATCTGGGCCTGGGACTACGACCCCGACGGCCCGCTGCGCCACAAGCGCATGTTCGCGAGGACGTATGAATTCGATTCGGGCCCCGATGGCGCGACGGTCGATGCGGAGGGCTTCGTCTGGACCGTACTGACCCGCGCCGCCAAGCTCGCTCGCCTTGCGCCCGACGGCAGGCTGGAGCGGCTGATCGATCTGCCTGCGAGCTATCCGACGAGCATCTGCTTCGGCGGGCCGCACCTGGACTGCATCTACCTGACCAGCATTTTCCGCAGCGCGCGCCTGGAAGGGAACAAGACGCACGATGGCGGGCTGTTCCGGATCGAAGGGCTGCCTGCGCCGGGGCGCCTGCCTGATCGATTTGGAGGCTGCTAGCGCGCTGAGCTGGAAGTTACGAGCAGGACCTCTCGACGATTTTCACGTCCATCAGTTGGCGCGGCAGGCCGGCGGAGGTGATGACCGCGACGAGCAGGTGGGTGTCGACCACGAAGCGCACGGCGCCTGGTCTCAGGCGCCTGGGCGGCGCGCCTTGCGGGCGGTCTGCACTTCTTCCTCGATCTCGTCCTCCGACAGCGGTGCCAGGTTCAGTGCATCGAGCTTGGTCATGGCTTCACCCAGGCGCGCCGCGGCCGCCGCGCGCTCCTCGTGTGCGGCCAGGAACTCGACGAAGTCCACCACTTCGGCCAGGCGGCCGGGCGGCAGTTGCTTCAGGCGCTTGAGCAGGCGAGCCTCGATGGCAGTCATGGGGTGGTTCCTCGCTCGGGTATGCGTCGGTTGATTTTCGGTTGCACCACGGCTCGGTTCAACTTGCTCGAAGCCTGCTGTTCTTTGCCATGAATGTCCGAGACGGCGCTTAATGTCTGAGACAAGCCTTATCAGCCGGGACGAACGTGGGCGGCGTGGAGGCGGTCCTGTCCCCTCCTGTGACGAAGGCGGCGCGAGCACTATGAAAAATTAAACATGATTTCAATAATTATGAGATCCGACTATAATTTTTCGTATGGAACTGAACCAGATTTGGCACTGCCCCCGACCGGAGCTCGCAAAGCGCTACCTGGCCCTGTTGCAAGCCGGGCCGGTTGTGAGTACGACCATTTTCGCCCCTCGGCGCACTGGGAAGACGGTGTTCCTGCGCAAAGACCTGACGCCAGCAGCCGACGCTGCCGGCTTCACCGTCGCATACGTGGACCTTTGGCAGACGAGGTTGAACCCCGGCATCGCGATTGTTCGGGGACTGGAGGAAGCGCTCACGCCGAGGACGTTGGCACAAAGGGCGCTTCACAAGCTGCATGAGCCGGTCAAGAAGGTCAAGGCATCTGGCAGCGCGGGTGAGTTGAAGGGCGCCATCGAGGTTGAGTTGGGCGACGCGAAAAAGGAAGCCACTGAACTCGCCCTGCGTATCGAAGAACTCGTTGTCAAGCTCGTTTCCAAGAAGAAGCTTCTGCTCTTGGTCGATGAAGCTCAGGAACTCGCACGAAACAAAGAGAATGAGCTGATGGCAATGGCACTGCGCACCGCCATCACCAAGAACAGCGACAAGCTGCGAGTCGTATTCACCGGCTCATCGCGCACGCAGCTCGCCAACGTCTTCTCCAACAGCACCGCGCCACTCTTCTCGGTGGGCGCCACTGTTCAAGAGTTCCCGCTGCTTGGCAGAGAACTGGTCGAATTCGTCGCAAAGAAGTTCCAGGTCGCCAGCGGGCGAACCCTGGACGTCGCCGCAGGATGGACGGCCTTCCAAGAATTCCACCAGCAGCCCGAGCCATTTCTCTCGGTGGTCGTGGCCATGCTCATGGACCCGTCGCTCACCTTCGAGCGCGCAGTGGCAACCGAAAAGGCAGAGCAGGACAAGGAGGAAAACCACGAAGGAACCTGGGCGTCGCTCGATGCGATGCAGCGCCAGCTCCTTTTGCTCTTCGCCAACGACCCGCATGCCAAACCATTCGGAAAGGCGGCGCTTGCGAAGCTTGCCAAAGCTCTCGGCGTCCCTTCGCTCGCGCCGTCCGACGTGCAGTATTCGCTCAACAACTTGAAGTCCAAGACCATCATCTCGAAGGCGCCGGGCGGTGTGCATACGTTCGAAAGTGCGGCGTTCGAGCGCTGGGTCAGAACGTTGGCGCCCGTGAATCCCTAGCCGAGCGAGAGGGACCAGCTTCTCTTCGACATAGCCACGCAACCTCGGGCTCCACCAGAATGCACGAGATGCCGATCCCACGGCCAGCTAGTACTGCCTGGCGAACTTGGTCCAGCTTGGAACCTCGCTTCGCGTCAGTGCGCTTCAAACTGATCATGGATGATTGAGATACATTGAATCCCTCGCTTGCGTGCATCCGCTGCGCGTCAACGATGGCGCTGAAACAGCGTCTGCGACCAGCCCGAAACAGGCGTCCACGATCGCTGAATGCCCACCACGATCGCCGGAGCTGACGCCTGATCTCGCGTCAGCTTGGCAGCGACGTCGCCGTCACGAGGACAACGGCGCGATGCAAGACAGTCGACGCAAATGGACTACGACAGTGCCGAAGGAGGAGGACTCCCAGATTCGCGCAGGACCTGCCTCTCGGTTTTCGCTTTCTGAACAAGATCGAGTTGCCTGGAGTGCACCGGTGAGAGTGATTTCAAGAACTCCACATCCACGGCGTCCAAAATCTCCATCTGGCGCTCTGACAGGAGACGCCGCCCGACTCCGCTGCGCGCCAGCGCGTAGACCCGCCGGATCTTGCCTCCGAGCCTCTCGGTGGACTTCGGGTCCTGGGCAATGCGACGTAGAGCCTCGCTAGCCACTTGGATCGCCCACTGCGCCTGCGTGAGTACGTGTGGGCCTTTCTCTTTGAACAGGCCCACAGCGTTTTGCACGCGGGACTCAAGAACGTCGAGTGGGTCCATCATGCGAATGAAACGACCTGGGCGCCATTCAGCCTCGACGCTGTCCGCGATCACCCTTTTGGTGAAGAGCGTCGACTTTTTGAGGTTGGCGCCAGCATAGAGCTTGTGCAAAACGTCAATGTTGCGTTCCTTGCCTCCCGCCGTGGGGAGTCTCAGTTGCGCGACGATCGCCGTCATGCTGCTTTTCTTCGGCAGCACGACGCGGGCTTTGATCGTCTCGGCAAGCTCAATCGCTCGTGCCACCTTGCCGAGTGCGTCACCATCATTCGAAATCGCGGCACCTTCCGCCACGATGCCGAATCGATCCATCCAGAAAGCGAGTGCTTGCCCGCCAACAAGAACCATGTCGGTGCCCATGTTGGATAGGAAGAGATCGACCGTCTCTTTGTCTAGAGGACTTTCGCCGGCAGGAAGCACAGGCTCAGTGGCCACGAATTCATCCTCAGTACGGAGAGTCCGTGAGCTTGACGCGGCGTGCAACGCCGTCCGAAAACCAACTCAGTTGCGCTTGCGTGACGCGGCCGCTTCGCGCATTGGCCATGTCCGACGACTGGCGCTCACGTTTGAAGGCCCAGAGGTCGAAATCGCCGGGAGCCTTCGCTGCCTCCCCCTCGGCGTGACGTTGCAGGAGCCGAGCAACTTGAGCCACCGTCAGGCCGCACTCTTCAAGGGCTGATCCGATGCGAGCCCAATGCTCAATCTGCTGAGCAGCCGAACGCGACATCAAATTGCCCTGCTCGCGGGCGATCCGGAAAAGTTCGGCGTCAACACGGATGGAGTTCGAAGACATAGGAAGTCAGGAAGTCGCGTTTTGTGGCATTTTACCACGGCCCCTAGCCTGCGCCGACGCAGGGGCGTGGCTCGGACATTCGCTCCGATCGGCATCGAGTTGATGCACGTGCTGAGCAAATCTTCGCGATGAGGTGTGCGTAAGGGCCAGAGCAAAGCCGCCTTCACCCGGTTCGGTGCTGTGCTGCGGAAAGCGCGGGGTTCTTGGGTCCTTGACTTCGAAATGGCAGGACTGCGTCGCTTCTATCTTGGGCACCCGCTATGCCACGACGTCGGGGACCACGTGGACCGGTACAGCCGTTTGTGGAGCAAGGCGAACGCCGAGTGTTGATTGCCACCGCAAATTGAGGATCAGAGATCAGCGCAATACAACACTCTCCGGCTACGTTGCGTATCGGAAGCATCTGCAGCGGTCATCTTCACTGGCCCCCACTCACCAGAGACGCATCAAAAACGGATCGGTGAAGCAGCAGCAACCGCAACTTTGGAGGAGTGAAAATGCGCATCTACGCTGCCTACGCTGCCTACGCTGCCTACGCTGCCTACGCTGCCTACGCTGCCTACGCTGCTTCAGCTAGGTGCAGATGCTCTTCTGCATCCCGAGTGACAAGCCTGCGTGCTGTGGCAGCTTTCGCACGCGGGTCTCGGGCATCGACGGCGAAATGCAAAAAGCTTGGCGCCGGGCGGAAAAACCGGACGGGCTGCCCCTCAACCCGGTGCCTCGCGCGCGACGCCTTTCCGCTGCCGGCGCCGCTCCCAGCCAGCCCGTGAATTAGCGCTTCTCGCTTCGAAGCGCATCGGCCACGAAGTCGACAAAAGCGCGCACCTTCAGCGGCAGCACGCGGCTCTGCCGGAACACCGCGAAGACGCCGTTGGAAAAAGCCCGCACCGCAAAGCGGTAGTCGGGCAAGAGCCGCACCAGCGTGCCGGCCTGCAGGTCGCCGCGCACGGTGGCTTCCGACAGCAGCGCCACGCCCATGCCGCCGATCGCGGCCAGGCGCAGCAGCTCGCCGTTGTTGGCGCTCAGCACGCCCTGGATCACCAGCTCCTGCTGCTCGCCCGCCTCGTCGATGTACTTCCAGGTGATGATCTCGCGCTCGCGCCGGTAGGTGAGGCAGCGCACCTGGGGCAGGTCGCTCGGATGCCGGATGCGCGAGTAGGTCTTCACGAAGGCCGGGCTGGCCACCAGCACCTCGTCGCTCGACAGCAGCCGCTTGATGACGAAGCCCGAATCGGTGGATTCGCCGGTGCGGATGTCGACGTCGAAGTCGTGCTCCACCAGGTTGACCGGATGCTCGGAGAGCTCGAGCTCGACGCGGATGTCCGGATACAGCTCCGCGAAGCGCGGCAGCAGCGGCGCCAGCACGCGCAGGCCGATGTGGGTGCGCGAATGCACGCGCAGCCGGCCCTCGGGCCGCTGGCGCGCGTTGTGCACCACCTGCTCGGCCTCGCTCATGAGTTCCAGCACCGCCTCTGCCCGCTCCAGGAAGGCTTGGCCCGCCTCGGTCACCTTGAGGTTGCGGCTGGTGCGGTCCACCAGCTGCACGCCCAGTTCCTCTTCCAGCGCGCTGATGCGCCGCGAGATGGTGGCCGGCGACAGGCTGAGGCTGCGGGCCGCCGCCGAGAGGCTGCCCTTCTTCTGGGTGGCCACGAAGATGCGCAGCGAATCGAGCGCCTTCATTTCGAAAGACGCAAAGAAGGTGTGCGTTCGCTGGTGATCCGCAGGGCCCCCGAGTTCCTACGATGGACCTCAATCAAAACCAGCCAACCAGGAGTCACAGCGATGGATTTCGGAATCTTCATTCTGATGCAGCAGCGGAACAAGCACAAAACCTCCCACCAGATCCTGCGCGACGCCGTCGAGCAGACTCGCCTGGCGGACGAACTGGGTTTTGGTGCCGCATGGTACGCCGAGCACCACTTCAGCAACTACGGCCTGTGCTCCTCGCCGCTGACCATGATCGCGCACTGCGCCGCGGTTACCCGCAACATCCGGCTGGGCACCGGCATCGTGGTCGCGCCGCTGTACACGCCGGCGCGGCTGATCGCGGACGTGGCGATGGTCGACCAGCTGTCCGACGGCCGGCTGAACCTCGGCATCGGCTCGGGCTACCAGCACTTCGAATTCGAGCGCTTCGGCGTCTCGCTCGAATCCGCCAAAGGCCGCACCTTCGAGATGCTCGACATGCTGGAGGCCGGCCTCACGCAGCCCAAGTTCAGCTACGAGGGCGAGTACTACCGCCAGCCGATGAGCGCCATCAGCCAGCGCGCGGTGCAGCGACCCACGCCGCCGATGTGGATCACCAGCGTCGACCCGGCCTTCCTGTCGCGCGCCGTGAAGTCCGGCCACCATGTGTTCGTCTCGGGCGGCGACGGCGGGCTGGAGAAGCTGGCCGCCACCCGCGCGCTGATCGACCAGGTGGCCGCGGCCGAGGGCAAGGACCCGGCCGGCGTGCAGGTCGGCCTGCTGCGCGCGGCCTACGCCAGCAACGACAAGGACGAGGTGGAGCGCTACCTGGAGTGCGCGCGCTACCAGCGCCGCATTGCCGTGAGCCTGAAGCGCCGCACCGCGCAGATCGCCGACGACTACCAGGTCGAGGAAGGCATCGTCGAGGGCGAGCCGAGCCTGGACGAGATGCGCGCGCTGCTGCCCGTGGGCAGCGTCGACACGGTGATCGAGCGCGTGGTCAACGAGATCCGCACGCTCAAGCCGGTGCACTACTGCTTCCAGACGCAGATGGGCGACTTCGACCACAAGACGATGCTGCGCCAGCTCGAGACCTGGGGCAAGGTCATCATCCCGGCGGTGCAGCAGGAGATCGCCAACGATCCACCGCACCGTCCCGCGGCGCGGCCCGAACTCGCCGCGGCCTGAGCCCGGCCGCCAGGAGACCGACGCCATGTCCGAAGCCGCCGAAGGGATCCGCCCCGCCATCGAGCCCGCGCAGCTGCGCCAGCTGCTCGGATGCTTTCCGACCGGCGTGGCCGTCATCACCACCTGCACGCCGGACCGCCAGCCGGCGGGCCTCACCTGCAATTCGTTCAGCTCGGTGTCGCTCGACCCGCCACTCGTGCTGTTCAGCCTGCGCAATGCGAGCCGGCTGCTGCCGACCTTCCAGGCCGCCGACGGCTTCGTCATCAACATCCTCTCGCAGCAGCAGGACGCGCTGTCGGGCCGCTTTGCCTCCAGCAAGATCGAGGACAAGTTCGATGGCGTGGCCTGGCGCGCGGGCCGGCTCGGCATGCCGCTGATCGACGATTGCCTGGCCAGCTTCGAATGCCGCATGCATGCCGCCCACGAGGCCGGTGACCACACCATCTTCATCGGCGAGGTCCGGCACCTGGGCGCCGGCGTGCCCGACCAGGCGCTGGTGTTCTACAAGGGCGCCTACATGATGCTGGCCGAGTCGCTGCGCAAGCTCGTCGTGGAAGGGCGGCTCGGAGACGCCGACATCGACGAGGCCTACCGCACGCTCTACGGCACCCTGCTGCGGCTGGCGAGCGAGCGCGCCACCGAGACCGAGCTGGACGCGGTGCACCAAGCCGCCGACGCCATCGAGGGGCACCCCGACGACGCACCGCTGAAGGAGCGCATCGCCTCGGCGAGCGCCTTCTTCTCGTCGATCGCGGCCGCCGGCCACAACGAGGCGCTGACGCTGATGGCGCAGACCATGACCAGCGTGCTGCGCGAACGCATGACGCACGTGCTCTCGGTGCGTCCGCGGCCGGATCTCTTTCCGCTGCGCCGCAAGGTCGCGCACGCGCTGCGCCGGCGCGACCCCGAGGGCGCCGCCGCCGCGCTGGACGAACTGATCACGCAGCTGCGCAAGGGCTGAGCCCTTTTCCAATTTCCAACAGGAGACAAGATGTCCATCGACTACGCCGGCTTCCGGCGCGAACTCGAAGCGTTCGCGCGCGACGCCTGCCTGCCCGAGATCCGCGCCGTGGTCGCGGCCGGCCAGAAGATCACCAAGCGCGAATACCAGGCTTGGCAGCAGATCCTGAATGCCCGCGGCTGGGGCGCGCCGAGCTGGCCACGCGAAGCGGGCGGCACCGGGTGGGACATCCGCCAGCGCCTGATCTTCGAGGAGGTGATGGCCGAGAACGACTGTCCGCCGCTCTACCACCATGGGCTGGGCCACATCGGCCCGGTGATCATCCGCTTCGGCACGCCCGAGCAGAAGGCCCGCTTCCTGCCGCGCATCCTCGACGGCTCCGACTGGTGGTGCCAGGGCTATTCGGAGCCCGGCTCGGGCTCCGACCTGGCCTCGCTGTCCACCAGCGCACGGCTGGAGGGCGGCGAGTGGATCGTCAACGGCCAGAAGATCTGGACCTCGCATGCCCACGAGGCCAGCATGATCTACATGCTGGTGCGCACTTCGAAGGAAGCGAAGAAGCAGGAAGGCATCTCGCTGCTGCTGGTGCCCATGGACACGCCGGGCATCACCGTGCGCCCGATCAAGACCATCGACGGCTGGCACCACCTGAATGAGGTCTTCTTCGACGAGGTGCGCGTGCGCGCCGACAACCTCGTCGGCGAGGTCGGCAAGGGCTGGACCTGCGCCAAGTTCCTGCTCGAGCGCGAGCGCCTGCCACCGGCCAACGTCGCGCGGCTGGAGCTCATGCGCCGGCAGGTCACGCGGCTGGTCGAGGATGCGAGCCGGGCCGCCGCGGGCCGGCGCGACTTCAGCGGCCTGCACCACAAGCTGCTGCTGTGCGAGGCCGACGTGAAGGGAGCCCGCGTGATGATGGCCGAGGCCACCGACGACCTGATCCACCAGCGTCCGCTGGGCGTGCAGCCTTCGGTCATCAAGATGACCTGCGCCGACGTGGCGCAGCGCCTGACGACCATTGCCCTCGATGCGGTCGGCCCCGACGCGGCGCACCGCTTCCTCGCCGAGGCCGGGGAGGACGTGCCCGACGCCACCTGGATCCAGAACTACATGTTCACGCGCGCCCGCACCATCGCCGGCGGCACCTCCGAGGTGCAGCGCAACGTGGTCGCCAACGAATTGCTGGGAGCCTGAGCCATGTCCACTTCATTTCCATCGCTCTTTCCCGGCATGCTGCTGGACGCAGCCAGCCGCTATGCCGAGGACCACATCGCGCAGCAGATCCAGGGCGACCCCGTGCGCGAGCTGGGCTGGACCGCGACCCTCGTGTCCGAGGAGGCCGGCGGCGTCGGCGGCAGCCTGAGCGACCTCGCTTCCATCGTCGAGGGGCTGGCCACGCACGGCCTGCAGCTGCCGGTGGTCGAGACCTGTGCCGTCGTGCCGCTGCTGCTGCAGGCGGCCGGCGCCGAGACGGCCCGTCGCTGGCTGGAGGCGGTGGCCGAGGGCAGCGCGCGGATCGCGCCGATGACCGCGCTGTCCGCCACGCCCGAGGACCCCGCCATCACGGCCCGGCACCTGGACATCGGCTACGCGCTGAGCGGCGCGGTGCAGGGCGTCGACCTGACGCTGCCCGCCACGCACTACCTCGTGCCCGCGCAGCTGGACGATGGCGACGAGGCGCTCTTCCTGGTCGATGCCGAGCGCATCGGCCCGCCGAAGGTCCGCTACCGGACGATGGAAGGCCGCCTGGGCGCCGACTTCGCGCTGGAACGGCTCGCGGTGCCCGAGGGCGCCTGCATCGCACGCGGCGCTGCCGTGCGCGCGGCGCGCGCCAAGGCGACCGACGCCGCCTTGCTGTTGACCGCCGCCGACACGGTGGCCGCGCTGGCCACGCTGATCCGCCAGACCGTCATCCACCTGAAGGAGCGGCGCCAGTTCGGCGTGGCGCTTGCGAGCTTCCAGGTGCTGCGCCATCGCGTGGCCGACATGTACGTGAAGTACCTGGGCGCCAAGGGCCTGGTGATCCACTGCTTCCATGCCTGGGAGCAGAACGCGGCCGACCTGCGCCGCACGCTGCGCCTGGCCAAGGTGTCGCTGGCCGAGTCGGCGCGCGCCTGCGCCGAAGCGGCCATCCAGATGCACGGCGGCATGGGCGTGAGCGAGGAGGTGCTGGCCACCCGCACGGCGCAGCGCCTGATCGCCTCCGAGTTCCGCTACGGCGACCGGCTGCTGCACGCCGCGCTGCTGCTGGCGCCGCATGAGCCCGCGCCGCAAGTTTCTTTTTCCAACCAGACCGGGAGTGTGCGATGAGCATCGAACTGGAAGTTTCCGAATACATCGCCGTCGTCCGGCTCGACAAGCCGCCGGTCAATGCACTGGACCGCGCCACGCGCCGCCGCCTGATCGAGATCTTCGACGAGGTCTCCGAGCGCGCCGACGTGCGCGTCGCGATCCTCACGGGCACCGGCAAGTTCTTCTGTTCCGGCGCGGACCTCAAGGACCGGCCCGATGCGCAGAAGGCCGGCGACTTCCTCGACCACAACCGCTGGACGCGCGAAACGGGCAATGCGATCCGCGAATGCGCCAAGCCCGTGATCGCCGCCGTCAACGGCCCTGCGCTGGGCGCCGGCTTCGGGCTCATGGCGGCCTGCGACATCTTCCTGGCGAGCGAGGACGCCACCTTCGCCATGCCCGAGATCAACGTCGGCCTGGCCGGCGGCGTCTCGATGCTGCGCACCATGTTCGGCCGCTCGTTCACACGCCGCATGTTCTTCACCGGCATGAAGGTGCCCGCCGCCGAACTGTACCGCCGCGGCGTGCTCGACGAGGTGGTGCCCGGCGATCGGCTGATGCCGCTGGCCATGGAGATCGCGCAGGAGATCGCCTCCAAGGCGCCGCTCGCCGTCGCCTATGCGAAGCAGGCGGCCAACATGATGGACCTGATGCCGCAGCGCGACGGCTACCGCTTCGAGCAGAACATCACCATGGCGCTGGCCAGGACCGAGGATGCGCAGGAGGCCCGCAAGGCCTTCCTCGAAAAGCGCAAGCCTGTCTACAAAGGTCGTTGAGATGCAGGCAACGCAAGTGGGCCACGGCCTCGACGCGCTGTTCAAGCCGCGCTCGATCGCGATCTTCGGCGCCTCCGACGACGTCACCAAGATCGGCGGCCGGCCGCTGCAGTTCCTGCAGAAGTACGGCTATGCGGGCGGCATCTATCCGATCAACCGCAAGGGCGGCCTGGTGCAGTCGCTGCAGGCTTATGCGAGTGTGGCGGAACTGCCCGAGGTGCCCGAGCTCGCAGTGATTGCGGTGCCGCCCGCGGGCGTGCTCGACGCGGTGCAGGACTGCGCGCAGCGCGGCGTGAAGGCCGCGGTCATCCTGTCCGCAGGCTTCTCCGAAATGGGCGAGGAGGGCAGCCGCCTGCAGGCGCGCATCGGCGAGGTGGCGCGCGCCAGCGGCATGCGCATTGTCGGCCCCAACTGCCTGGGCGCGATCGGCGTGCCCGACAAGAGCATTGCCACCTTCTCGGTGGCGCTGGAATCGTCCTTTCCCGCGGCGGGCTCGGTGGGCATCGTCTCGCAGAGCGGCAACCTCGGCAGCTTCACCCTGCGGCTGGCCGGCGAACGCGGCCTGGGCGTGAGCCGCATGCTGACCACGGGCAACGAATGCGACGTGGACATTGCCGACGCCATCGCCTCGCTGGCGGCCGATCCCGGCACCTCGGTGATCCTGTGCTGCATGGAAACCTGCCGCGACGGCGCCAAGCTCATGCTGGCCATGGCGATGGCCCGCGAGGCCGGCAAGCCGCTGGTGGTGCTCAAGGTCGGCGTCTCCGAGGCGGGCAGCGCGGCCGCGGCCTCGCACACCGGCGCGCTGGCCGGGTCGGACGCGGTGTTCGATGCGGTGCTGCGCCAGGGCGGCGCACTGCGCGTGCCCAGCATCGAGCTGCTGCTCGAGGTTGGCCATGCGCTGTCGGTGGCCGGTCCGGCGCGCGTGCCCGGCGGCCACCGCGTGGCGGTGCTCACGGCCTCCGGCGGCTTCGGCGTGCTGCTGGCCGATGCGGCCAGCGCGCAGGGCCTGGCGCTGCCCAAGCTCGCGGCGCAGACGCAGGCGCGCATCGTCGCGGCCGTGCCCTTCGCCGCGCCGTCCAATCCCGTGGACATGACGGCGCAGGTGTCGAGCCGGCCCGAGGTGCTGGCCCAGATGCTCGATGCCGTGGCGCGCGACGACAGCTGCGACGCGCTGATCCTGCAGTCGGCCAACGCCTTCCATGTGCCGCGTCTGCGCGACGTGTTCCTGGAGGCGCTCGCGCAGGTGCGCAAGGACCATCCCGCGCGTCTGATCCTGCTTTGCGCGCGCGCTCCCGAGGACGTGCGCGCACGGCTCAACGCGATGGGCTTTCCGGTGGTCGAGGGCATCGATGCGGCCTGCGCGACGGTGGCGGCGTTGCTGCGCTTCGGCGCGCGCGATGCCGCACGGATTGCTGCGCCGGCCATCGCACGCGCGCCGCTGGGCGCCGCGGCCTTCGCCACCGAGGCCAGCGCCAAGGCGGTGCTGGCCGAGGCGGGACTGCCCGTGCCGCGGGAGGCGGTCGCGCGCAGCGTCGACGAGGCGCTCGCCGCCGCGCGCGAGATGGGTTTTCCGCTGGTGCTCAAGATCGTCTCGCCCGACATCGCGCACAAGACCGAGGTCGGCGGCGTGTTCGTCGGCGTGCGCTCCGAAGCGCAGCTGCGCGAGGAATACGGCCAACTGCTGGCGCGCGTGGCGTCGAAGGCGCCCGGCGCCCGCATCGCCGGCGTGCTGGTCGCGCAGATGGTGCAGGGCGGCGTCGAGCTGATCCTGGGCGCCAGGAAGGACCCGGTGTTCGGCCCGATGGTGATGGCCGGCCTGGGCGGCATCTTTGCCGAAATCTTCAAGGACGTGGCGCTGCAGCCGGCGCCCGTCGACGAGGCGCAGGCCACGGCGATGCTGCGCTCGCTCAAGGCCTTTCCCCTGCTCGACGGCGCGCGCGGCCGCCCCAAGGCCGACGTGCAGGCGGCCGCGAGGGCCATTGCGGCGCTGTCGCGCTTCGCGGTGCGGCATGCGGACAGCGTCTGCGAGATCGACATCAACCCCCTGGTGGTGCTGGAACAGGGCCGCGGCGCGCATGCGCTCGACGCGCTGCTGGTGCCAGAGGAACACGCCGTGAAAGGCAAGCAATGAACATGTCTTTGTCAGGCCGCACGGCCTTCATCAGCGGCGCGGGCCACGGCATCGGCCGTGCCACCGCCCGCGCCATGGCGCGCCTGGGCGCCACCGTCGGCATCAACGACCTGAAGCCGGAGTTCGTGGAGGAGGCCGTGGCCGAGATCCGCGCGCTCGGCGGCCAGGCCATCGGGCTGCCCTGCGACGTGTCGACGCGCGACGGCATGCGCGAGGCCGTGGCGCAGTTCGCGCGCGATGCGGGCCGGCTGGACGTCATGGTCAACAACGCCGCCTGGGTGCGCTACCAGCCGCTGGCCGAGATCACGCCGGAGGTCATGGACCGCATGGTGGAGATCGGCTTCAAGTCGGTGATCTGGGGCATCCAGGCCGCGGCCGAGGCGATGGATCCGGAGCGCGGCGGCTCGATCATCAACGTGGCCTCCATCGCGGCCTTCAAGTCGCCGATGCGCTCGGTGGTCTACAGCGGCATCAAGGCCGGCGTGCTGGGCATCACGCGCGCATCGGCCGCCGACCTGGGCGCGCGCAACATCCGCGTGAACGCGGTCGCGCCCGGCGCCGTGCCCACCGAAGGCACTGCCAAGCACCGCAATGCGGAACTCGATGCGCGGCGCATCGGCCGCACGCCGCTCGGGCGGCTGGGCACGGTCGAAGACATTGCCGACGCCATCTGCTTCCTGGCCGGCGACGCCTCGCGCTTCTTCAACGCGGACGTGCTGCGGCTGGACGGCGGTGCTTCGGAGACATCGCTGTGAGCGCCGCCGTTCAATCGCCCAAGCGGGTGCAGAACGTGTTCGTCGTGGCGAAGCAGCCGGCCAGCCTGCATGCCTTCTACGAAGGTGCGCTGGGCCTGCCGATGACGTTCCGCGATGGCGACCGCTGGATCCAGTACGGCGTGGGCGGCACCAACGTGGCGCTGGCCAGCGCCGAGGAGGCCGCGCCCGCCACCAGCGGGCTGGTGATGGTGCTGGAGGTGGACGACTTCGAGGGCGCGACGGAGCGCATCGGCGCGGCCGGCGGGCAGGTGCTGGGCCTGCGCGACATGGGCAGCCACGGCGCCGTGCTGTCGCTGCGCGATCCCGAGGGCAACCTGGTGCAGCTGTTCCGGCGCGCAGCGCCCGCATGAGCGCCGCGCCGGGCCGCCCCAAGCAAGCTCGCTCCCGCCTGGCGGGAAGGCGCGCAGCGCCAAGGGTGCACCAGTGAGTGCCGCTGCGCACGGGCCGGCAACGCTGCAGGAGTTGCTGGACCGCGAGGCGATCCGCGACTGCTTGCTGCGCTACTGCCGAGGCATCGACCGCTGCGACGAACAAGCCCTGCGTTCGGCCTACTGGGAGGACGCCACGGACTGCCACGGCGCCTGGAACGGCAGCGCCGCCGGCTTCATCGATCAGGCGCTGACCAAGCTGCGGCAGGGCGGACGCCGCGTCCACCAGATCGGCAATGTGCTGATCGAGCTGCACGGCGATGCCGCGGCGGTGGAAAGCAGCTTCTTCGCATTGCAGGCCACGGCCGCGCAGCCCGAGCGCGAGACCTTCCTGTGCGGCCGCTATGCGGACCGCTTCGAGCGCCGCGGCGGCGAGTGGCGCGTGGCCGCACGCACCGTGATCTACGACTGGATCGAGGAGCGCACGCGGCCCGAGCTGAAGCAGGACGACGCCGCCTTGTTCGGCGCGCGCCAGCCGGTGGGCACCGCGGCGCCGCACGACGCCGTCTATGCGCTGCTGCGCGCAGTGCGGGGCGGTGCCTGATGGCGACGGTACTGCTCACCGGCGCCGGCGGCGGCATCGGCCGTGCGGCGGCGCTGGGCCTCGCGCGCGCCGGCTGGCACTGCGTGCTGGTCGATGCCGATGCGCAGGCGCTGCAGCGCCTCGAAGCGCTCTGGCCCGCCGAGGCCGAGCGGCCGCTCGGCCTGGTGGCCGACCTGACCGATGCCGCGCGGATCGAGCGCCTGGGCCAGGAGATCCCGCCGCTCGATGCCCTCATCAACAACGCAGGCCTGTCGGCCGGCGGCACCGAGGCCACGTCCGCCCCCGACGACGGCACGGCCGCACGCCTGCTGGCGCTCAACCTGTCGGCCCCGGCCCGCATGGTGCAGGCCTGCGCGCCGCGGCTTCGGCCGGGCGCGCGCGTCGTCAACGTGGCGTCCGGCGCGGGGCTGCGCGCCATTCCGTGGCGCGGGCTCTACAGCCCGAGCAAGGCCGGACTGATCGCGCAGGGCAGGGCGCTCGCGCAGGCCCGGCCCGATTGGACGGTGACCACGCTCGCGCCGGGCTTCGTGCGAACCGAGCTCGTGCAGCGCCTGATCGATGGTGGCCGGCTGAACCCGGCGCAGGCGGTCTCGAAGATTCCGATGGGCCGGATGGCCGAGCCCGAGGACATGGCCGAGGCGCTGTGCTTCCTGGCCGGCGCGGATGCGCGCGTGCTCACCGGGCAGCTGCTGGTGCTGGATGGCGGCTCCTCCATCTGCGGCGGCAGCCAGCCCTTGCCGCCATGCGCGCATGCGCCGTTGCCGTTGGAGGCACCGCTGCAGCCGCATTGCGAGGCGGTGCGCGAGGCGCAGTGGCAAGCAGCGCTGGACGAGTGGGCGCGTTCGCATGCGGACCGCGCCGGCATCCAGAGCTACCCCGCCGTCATCGACGGCCGCGCTCTCGATGCGCCGCCGGGCGCGCAGCTCGATGCCGTGCTCGATGCGGCCCGCCGCTTCCGCGCGCGCCATGCGGCGCTGGCCAGCCTCACGCTGCTGTTGCCGCGGCCTGCTGCGCGGTTGCCCTGGGAGCTGGCCGGCGACGCCGAAGCCGCCCGCATGCTGGTCGCCACGCTGGCCGCCGAATGGGGCGCGCATGGACTGCGCATCAACGCACTCGAACTGCAGCCCGGCCTCGCACCGGACGGCTGCCTGCCGCTGCTCGGCTACATGGCCGGCGCGCGCGCGCAGTTCCTGACCGGGCAGGTGCTGCGGCCCGGCGCCGGCGCGGCCGAACGCTGAACCAAAGACAAGGAGACCTCCGCATGATCGACACCCTCGTTTCCCGCCGCCGCCTGCTGGCCGGCGCGGGCCTGCTCGCGCTGCAAGCGCGGCTGCACGCCAGCGAAGCCGGCGGCTGGCCGGCACGGCCCATCCGCATGGTCGTGTCCGGCCCCGCCGGTGCGGGCTCGGACATCTTCGCGCGCCTTCTGGCCGGGCCGCTGCAGCAGGCGCTCGGGCAGCCCGTGGTGGTGGACAACAAGCCCGGCGCCAACGGCCTGATCGGCAACGATGCGGTCGCCAAGGCACCGCACGACGGCTACACGATCCTGCTGTCGCCGTCCTCGGCCATCGCGATCAACCCGGTCATCCAGCCGAAGATGCCCTATGACGCGCAGAAGGACCTGCTGCCCGTCGCCCAGGTCGGCGCCGCGGGCATCCTGCTGGTGGCGAACCCGGCCACGGGCCTCGCGTCGCTGGCGGACCTGGTGCGCCATGCCAAGGCCAACCCCGGCAAGCTGGCCTATGGCTCCTGGGGCAGCGGATCGACCGGCCACCTGGTGATGGAGGGCCTCAAGGCGCAGTACGGCATGGACCTGGTGCACGTGCCCTACAAGGGCGTCTCGCCGCTGCTGAGCGACCTGCTGGGCAACAGCATCGGCGTGGGCTTTGTCGACATCGCGTCGCCGGTGCCCCACATCCGCAGCGGCAAGCTGCGGGCACTGGGCTGCACCGGCTCCGCGCGCGGGCCGGCACTGCCCGACGTGCCCACGCTGACCGAGCAGGGCTACCGCTTCGATGCGGACGGCTGGTACGGCGTCTTCGCGCCGGCCGGCACGCCGCGCGAGGTGGTGCTGCGCCTGAACCAGGAGATCAACCGCATTCTCTCGGCCGACGAGATCGTCCAGAAGTTCGCCGCGCAGAACATGCCGCGCCCGCCCGTCAAGGATGCCGACCAGTTCGCGGCCACCGTGCGGCGCGATCTTGCGGCCTGGCAGTCGCTGGCCAAGGTTGCCAGGCTGCGGCTCGACTAGCGCTCGCCCGAACTATTTGGCCGTAGCCTCGTACCGGACACCCACGACGATTGATTGCCAGGAGTCACCTCTTGAACACCGTACAGATCGCAAGCAAGGCGAATGCGCCACGCATTTCCTCGTGCGGTTGATTTTGGTGCTGCACGGCGCTGCTGTTGCTTCTCTGCCCGGCTCCTGCCGTCGCCTCCCTCGCCAGGCGCTCGCCGATTCCGGCTACCCGGCGTTCTCGTGCCGATGCGTCGGCGAGGATAGGCCTCACG
Organism: Variovorax paradoxus NBRC 15149; assembly: GCF_001591365.1. GTDB lineage: Bacteria > Pseudomonadota > Gammaproteobacteria > Burkholderiales > Burkholderiaceae_C > Variovorax > Variovorax paradoxus. Next base: position 338,079 of record NZ_BCUT01000002.1, on the reverse strand, counting down.
CTGCTGGTCGTTCCGTTCGCAACGCAGAACATCGCCCCGCGGCGGTACGTGCTGGCGACCCAGACGGCGGCGCGTGTCTGGCGAGGCCCCGAAGAAGTTTGAGGTCAGGGAGGCGGCAAGCCTTCGCCTGAGCCGCCCGAACCCGGCTCATAGCCTGCCTCCCGCTGGTGGCGCAAGGCCAGCACCGTGACCACATCCCCCTCGCCAGCGTAGCGGTACAGCGCCACGTAGCCACTTGCGCCAAAGTCGATCACCCACTCGCGGTATTCAGGCGGCAGATCCTCCAGCGGCCGGCCCACCATCGGCTGTTTGCGCAGGACCTGGACTGCCTTGATGATGGTTTCCCCCGCACGCGCGGCAACTGCCGGGCTCTTCGGTCGCAGAAACTCCCGCAAGCGCTCCAGATCGCGGAGTGCCGCCGGCGCGAACCTCACTTGTGGCATGCAGGCGCTGGCAACTCTTCGTCAGTACCCCAGGTTTCCAGCCAGGCAACCATCTCGTTATCCGAGACGTGCAGACCGGTCTCCTCGAACTCTGCCCATGCGGCCACCGCGTCCTGGTGCAGGGCTTGGCGCCTTTCTTCGCGATCGACGTACTGGGCAATGGCCTCGCGCATCAGCCAATGCGGCGCTCGGTGGCGCGCCGTGGCCAGGCGCTTCAGGCGCACTTTGAGTTCGGGGTCGAGCTTGACCGGCGTCGGGCTGATGGCGGTATTCATAGGTAATACTCTACCAATGATGCCTTGGCCAGCCAACAGGCGCGCCTCGATGGCCACACAACGTGCAGTGCATATGTTGCAACGCGATGGCTCAGGCTGCATGCGGTCCTGCCCGGATACGCTGCGATTCGGGACATGGGCGGCGGTCAGCCCAACCCGCGCCAAGCGCGATTCAGTATTTCATCCCGTTCGTCCCTGGCCCGGGCGCGACGGGACCTGCGTGAAGGAATGCGCGGGGCGTCGATTGCGTACTCCGCTGGATTTCTTGCCCGATCCAATGGCGGCAGCGCGCCTTGGCAGATGGAGACGGGCCGGCGGGTTAGAGTCTTTTGCAAAGGCTCCAAGCAGCATGGCCCCCAGACACCACGACACGGCCGCCGAGGGCAGGCCGCCACAGCACGCGATGGCGCAGGTCATCGGCGCGCGCACGCCGGGCGCGGGCGACTTCGAAACACCGATCGCGGGCCTGGCCTTCTTCAGGCGCGAATGCCCCGCGCCGCCCGCCGTCTGCATGATCGAGCCGAGCATCGTGCTCGTTGCCCAGGGCGCCAAGCAGATGTGGGTGGGCGGCGAGGCTTATGCCTACGACACCTCGCGGTTCCTCGTCACCTCGCTGAACGTGCCCGCCAATTCGGAGGTGATAGTGGCAAGCCCCGGGCAGCCCTGCCTGGGCCTGGTCCTGAAGCTCGACGTGCGCATACTGGCCGAGCTGATTGCGCAGGGCGGCCTGCCGCCGCCGCGCGATCGCCCGGTCGGCGTGGGGGTGGGCATCGGCGCGGCCACGCCTGCGATCCTGGGGCCGTTCGCGCGCCTGCTCGAACTGCTGGACGAGCCGCATGCCATTCCCGTTCTTGCCCCGCTGATCCAGCGCGAGATCCACTACCGGCTGCTGATGAGCGACCAGGCCGCCCGGCTGCGGCAGATCGCCTCGGTGGACGGACAGGGCTACCGGATCGCGCGGGCCATCGACTGGCTGAAGCTGAACTACGCCTTGCCGCTTCGCATCGACGAACTCGCGGCGCGCGTGCAGATGAGTGCGCCCACCTTCCACCACCACTTTCGCCAGCTCACCGCGATGAGCCCGCTGCAGTACCAGAAATGGCTGCGGCTGAACGAAGCGAAACGCTTGATGCTGAGCGAACACTTCGATGCAGCGGGCGCGGCGTTCAGGGTCGGCTATGAAAGTCCCTCGCAGTTCAGCCGCGAGTACAGCCGGCTGTTCGGTGCGCCGCCCAAGCGGGACATCGAGGTGCTGCGCGGGGCGGCCAGGGGCACCGATATGCCCAGGCACGCGCTGGCGAACCCGGCATAGGAACTTCCGTTCTCAGGAGCTTTCGAGCTCAGCGGATCGGGCAAGAAAACAAGCGGAATGCCCTACCAATCCCCGCGCGGCGCCAGAAAAATAAGGAGCCGAAGACACGATGAAACTGTTCGCAGGTGCATGGCATCCGTTCTCCTATTGCGACCGCCGATGGCGCGTGATATCAGAAAGGGAAACGATGGCCGATCGATGCACCCGAACCTCGAACAACAGGAGCCGACATGGACAGTCCCACGATTCCCTTGATCTCGCGGCGCGACGCGCTCATTGCCGGCGCCGCCACCGCCACTGCCGCGGCGGTTTCTTCTTCGGCACCTGCCGAAGCCGCGGCCCCCAAAGCAGCCGCAACGCCAGGACCCCGCGCGAAGCTCTCGCTGAACGTCAACGGGCAGGTCCACGCGCTCGATCTCGACACGCGCACCACCTTGCTCGATGCACTGCGCGAGCACCTGCACCTGGCCGGCACCAAGAAGGGCTGCGACCATGGCCAGTGCGGCGCCTGCACGGTCATCCTCGATGGCCGGCGCATCAATTCCTGCCTGACGCTCGCGGTCATGCATGACGGCGCGCAGGTCACCACCATCGAGGGCCTGGGCACGCCGCAGAACATGCACCCGCTGCAGGCCGCCTTCGTCAAGCACGACGGCTACCAGTGCGGCTACTGCACGCCCGGGCAGATCTGCTCGGCGGTGGCCGTGCTCGACGAGATCAAGCGCGGCGTGCCGAGCCACGTGAGCGCCGATCTCACCGCGCGTCCGCTGCTGTCGGCCGAGGAATTGCGCGAGCGCATGAGCGGCAACATCTGCCGCTGCGGCGCCTACTCCAACATCGTCGATGCCATCACCGAGGTGGCCGGGAGCCGCACATGAAGCCATTCACCTACGAGAAAGCGCAGTCGCCCGCGCAGGCCGCGGCGGCGGTCGCGCGCCACCCAGGCGCCAAGTTCATTGCGGGCGGCACCAACCTGCTGGACCTGATGAAGCTGCAGATCGAGGCGCCCACGCACCTGGTCGACGTGAACGGCCTGGCGCTGGACAAGATCGAGCCGACACCCGAGGGCGGCCTGCGCATCGGCGCGCTGGTGCGCAACACCGACCTGGCCGCCGACGAGCGCGTGCGCCGCGACTACGGCGTGCTGTCGCGCGCACTGCTGGCCGGCGCCTCCGGCCAGTTGCGCAACAAGGCCACGACGGCGGGCAACCTGCTGCAGCGCACGCGCTGCCCCTACTTCTACGACACCGACCAGCCCTGCAACAAGCGCCAGCCGGGCAGCGGCTGCAGTGCCATCGGCGGCATCACGCGACAGCATGCGGTGGTCGGTACGAGCACGGCCTGCATCGCGACGAATCCAAGCGACATGGCCGTGGCGATGCGCGTGCTCGACGCGGCGGTGGAGACGGTGCGCCCCGACGGCCGCACGCGCGTGATCCCGATCGCCGACTTTCACCGCCTGCCTGGCAACACGCCGCACATCGAGACGGCGTTGGAGCGGGACGAGCTGATCACCGGCGTGACGCTCCCCAAGCCGATCGGCGGCACGCAGATCTACCGCAAGGTGCGCGACCGCGCCTCCTACGCCTTCGCGCTGGTGTCGGTGGCAGCGGTCGTGCAGCGCGACGGCTCGGGGCGCGTGGCGCTGGGCGGGGTGGCGCACAAGCCGTGGCGCGTGGAGGCCGCGGAGGCCGCGATGCCGCAGGGCGCCAAGGCGGTGGCCGCGCGACTGCTGGCCGGCGCGCAGACTACGCACGAGAACGCATTCAAGTTGCCGTTGGCCGAGCGCGCGCTGGCCGCGGCACTGGCGCAAGCAAGGAGCTGAGCAGCATGAAATTCGACACGCCCGCCACGACCAATCCGATCGACCAGCTCAAGATCATCGGCAAGCCGACGGACCGCATCGACGGCCCGATGAAGACCACCGGCACCGCGCGCTACGCCTACGAACGCCACACCGAAGTACCCAACGCCGCCTACGGCTGGGTGGTGGGCGCCGGCATCGCGAAAGGCCGCATCGCCTCGATGGACCTGGACGCCGCGCGCGCCGCACCGGGCGTGCTGGCCATCGTCACGGCGCGCAATGCCGGCAAGCTCGGCAAGGGCGACTTCAACACGGCCAAGCTCCTGGGCGGCCCCGAGATCGACCACTACCACCAGGCGGTCGCACTGGTCGTGGCCAACACCTTCGAGCAGGCGCGCGCCGCGGCGCAGCTGGTGCGCATCGCCTACACGCGTGCGCCGGGCCGCTTCGACCTGGCCGCCGAAAAGGATGCGGCGCAGATGCCCAAGGCCGATCCGTTTTCCGGCGAGCCGCTGACAAAGGCGGGCGACTTCGCGGGCGCGTTCGCCGCGGCCCCCGTGCAGCTCGATGCCACCTACACCACGCCCGACGAGTCGCACGCGATGATGGAGCCGCACGCCTCCATGGCACAGTGGCAGGGCGACAAGCTCACCATCTGGACCTCGAACCAGATGATTGCCTGGGGCGTCGGCGACGTCGCCAAGACGCTCGGCATCCCGAAGGCGAATGTGCGCCTCGTTTCGCCCTTCATCGGCGGCGGCTTTGGCGGCAAGCTGTTCGTGCGCGCCGATGCACTGCTGGCCGCGCTGGGCGCCCGGGCGGCCAAGCGGCCCGTGAAGGTGGCCTTGCAGCGGCCCTTGATGATGAACAACACCACCCACCGGCCCGCCACCATCCAGCGCATCCGCATCGGCGCCGAGAGAGACGGCAAGATCGCCGCCATCGCGCACGAAGGCTGGTCCGGCGACCTGCCGGGCGGACAGCCGGAAACCGCGGTCAACCAGAGCCGGCTGCTGTATGCCGGTGCCAACCGCCTGACGACCACGCGGCTGGCCGTGCTGGACCTGCCCGAGGGCAACGCCATGCGCGCGCCCGGCGAGGCGCCGGGCATGATGGCGCTGGAAATCGCGATGGACGAGATGGCGGAGAAGCTCGCGATCGACCCGGTCGAATTCCGCGTGCGCAACGACACGCAGGTCGATCCGGAGAAGCCGCAGCGTCCGTTTTCGCAGCGCAGGCTGATCGAATGCCTGCGCACGGGCGCCGAGCGCTTCGGCTGGAGCCGGCGCAATGCCACGCCGGGACAGCAGCGCGACGGTCGCTGGCTCGTGGGAATGGGGATGGCCGCGGCGTTCCGCAACAACCTCCTGATGAAGTCGGCCGCGCGCGTGCGGCTGGACAACCGGGGCATGGTCACGGTGGAAACCGACATGACCGACATCGGCACCGGCACGTACACCATCATTGCGCAGACCGCCGCCGAGACCATGGGCGTGCCGCTGGACCGGGTGCTCGTGCGCCTGGGCGATTCGGCCTATCCCGTGTCGTCCGGCTCGGGCGGGCAGTGGGGCGCCAACAACTCGACTTCGGGCGTCTATGCAGCCTGCATGAAGCTGCGCGAGGCCGTCGCGAGCAAGCTGGGCTTCGGCGCGGTTGACGTGGAATTTGCCGACGGCATGGTGCGCGCCGGCGAGCGTGCGTTGCCGCTGGCCGAAGCGGCGGGCGCCGAAGGTTTGATGGCCGAGGACGGCATCGAGTACGGCGACCTCGACAAGAAGTACCAGCAGTCCACCTTCGGCGCGCATTTCGTGGAGGTGGGCGTCGACGCGGCCACCGGCGAGATCCGCGTGCGGCGCATGCTCGCGGTGTGCGCGGCGGGGCGCATCCTGAACCCCAAGTCGGCGCGCAGCCAGGTGATCGGTGCCATGACGATGGGCGTCGGCGGGGCGCTGATGGAAGAGCTGGCGCTCGACAAGCGGCATGGTTTCTTCGTCAACCACGACCTCGCGGGCTACGAGGTGCCGGTGCATGCCGACATTCCCCACCAGGAGGTGATCTTCCTCGACGAGACCGACCCGATCTCCTCGCCGATGAAGGCTAAGGGCGTCGGGGAACTGGGCATATGCGGCGTCGCGGCCGCGGTGGCCAACGCGGTCTACAACGCGACGGGCGTCCGGGTGCGCAACTATCCGATCACGCTCGACAAGCTGCTGGATCGGTTGCCGCCGGTGGTGTGAGGCGGGGCAGCTGGAGACATGAGGGCTTTCCGATGCCCCTGATCGGCACCGGGGCACCTGGTGAGTTGCAGAATGCGCCTGAAGGTTGCAAAATGGAACCTCAAGGAGTCTCGCATGAGCCAGGCAGTGAAGATCTCGGAAATTGAAATGAAAGCGCTGCGGGATGCGGCGCGACTGAACAGCCGGTCGATTTCGGGACAGGCCGAACACTGGCTTCGCATCGGCCGTGCCATGGAACGCGACCCGCAGGTCGGTTATTCCCGCGTTGAAATGGCCTTGCGCGGCCTCGAGCCGATGTCGCTCGACTCGCTCGCTGAAGCCGAGCAGGATGATTTCATCCAGGGCCTGGCCGATGCACCCGCCACCGTCGTGGAAGAGGACTTCTGGCGCGACCGCCGGCGCCGGGGCGTGGGTGTCGGCCTCGACGACAAGGATCGATTGGTGTTCGGCTCTGCCGCGGTGAAGCGTTGAACGCCGTGTGAGTCGTCCGACGATGATCATGCTTGCCGGACCGAATGGTGCCGGCAAGTCCACTTTCTACGAACTCGTCCTGCGCCCGCGGATCAAGGCTCTGTTCATCAATGCCGACATGATCCAGCGCGAGGAACTCGGCGATCCGTCGATGGCCGCCGCCTACCGGGCGGCCGAGATCGCGGAAAGCCGGCGCCGGCAGGCGCTCGAACGGCGCATCGGCTTCATCTCCGAGTCCACGTTTTCCCATGCGTCGAAACTCGATCTGCTCCGCGATGCCAAAGCCGCGGGATTCCGGGTCGTGGTCTATCACATCAACGTCCGCCGGCCGGAGCTTTCGGTGAGCCGGGTTGCGCAGCGGGTGGACGAAGGCGGGCACGACGTGCCCGAAGACAAGATCCGCGAGCGCTTCGAGCGCAACCAGCCGCTGATCCGCGACGCCGTGCTGCAGGCCGATCACGGCTTCGTCTACGACAACTCCGGGCTGAATGCGCCTGCGCAGCGCGTCATTGCCTTCAGGGAAGGCCGTGTGATCGAGGTCTCTGCGGACCTGCCGGCCTGGGCCGGGGCGCTTTACGGCCGAGAACTCGGGCTTCATTGACGTGCGCCGCTCGTCGACCTTGCATCGACCGGCGCGGTATGGCCGATATTCAACAGATTGAGCTACCCGGTGCGCCTGAGAAGACGACACACCGATCTTGCTTGAGCTGCAAGGGCTGGGAACGCTCTAGAATGAGCAAAATATTGAGCACTTCTCGGCTCTCGGAGATTCGCATGTCTATTTCCGTTCGCGACATTGTTCCGTTTTCAACAGCGCGCACCCACCTTTCGGACCTCGTACTCGAAGTGCAGAACGGCGCGGAAAAAATCATCACGAAGAACGGCGAACCGGCTGTGGCCGTGATCGATGCCAAACGGCTTGACCACTACCACCGGCTGGAGCGTGCACGCATCCACCTGCTGCTGCTCGACGAGGTCGAACGGGGGTTGGCGGATGTGCAGGCCGGCCGCACGGTCGATGCGCTGGAAGGCCTGGCGGAGCTGAAACTGAAGCGCAAGGCGCGTTCCGGCGGCACTGCCGGCTGAAATGGCTGGCCGCGAAGAAGAAGGGGCGGCACTGGCGCGCGTGCAGTACGCGCGCAACTTTGCATCGAACCTCGAAAGCATCGAAGCATTCTGGCTCGACAACGACTTTGCACAAGGCTATGAGCGCCTGCTCGATGCGCTGACCGATGTCGTTGTTCCGAACCTGCAGCGGCACCCTCGCATGGGTCGGCATTTTCTGAAACGGGCCGTCGAATCCGTCGAGGCGAAGCGGCTTCTCGAGCGCATTGGCTTGCAGCTGTCCGCTTTGGGCCCCAATGCCGAGCTGCGCGAATACGTGATGGATGAATACCTGGTCCTGTACCTTGTGTCCGATGGCGATCCAGGTGATGCGGGCATTGTTCAGTTGTTGGCGATCAAGCACCACAGGCAGCTCGGCTTCGATTGGCCAACCCGCTAACCCATCATCGCCGCAGCCGCCTTGATCGCTTCGCGCACGCGCCCATAGGTGCCGCAGCGGCACACGTTCTCGATCGCGTCGATGTCCGCGTCGGTGGGGTTGCGGGTGCGCCGCAGCAGGTCGACCGCCGCCATGATCTGGCCTGGCTGGCAGAAGCCGCATTGCGGCACGTCGAGGTTCATCCAGGCCTGCTGCACCGGATGCAGCGTGTTGCCGTTGGCCAGGCCCTCGATGGTCGTGACCTGCCGGCCGCGCACGTCGGCGACCCGCGTGGAGCAGGTGGTGACCGCCTTGCCGTCCACGTGGCAGGTGCAGGCCTTGCACACGTTGATGCCGCAGCCGTACTTCGGGCCGGTGATGCCGAGCTTGTCGCGCAGCACCCAGAGCAGGGCCATGTCGTCAGGCGCCTCGACGTCGACGTTGCCGCCGTTCACCTTGAAAGATTGCACAGGCATGGCGGGCTCCTCAGTGGGGTACCGGCACGACGACCGGCGTGGGCAGCTTGCCCGGGGGGATGGGGGTGAAATCGACGGGGAAGTTCAGCGGAAAACTCCGCGGCTTCTTGCCGGTGGCGCGCGCATAGGCGTTGGCGATCGCGCCCGAGCTGGCCGACAGGCCCACCTCGCCCAGGCCGCCGATCGCCTCGCCGCTCGTGGGGGGCATGATGATGACCTTCACGTCCTTCGGGTAGTTCTTCATGCGCGCGAAGTGGTACTGCGAGTAGCTGCCTTCCAGCGGCAGGCCGTTCTGGATGTGCAGGCCGGCCGTCAGCACGATGGAGATCGACTCGCACAGGCCGCCCTGCATCTGCGCCTCGATGCCCGAGGGGTTGATGGGGGTGCCGACGTCGATCGCGATGGTGGCGCGGGTCACCTTGAGGTCGGTGGGCACGCGCGCGTCGAGCTCGACGATGCAGGCGGTGAAGGACTTCGACTCCTGGTGCACGCCCACGCCCTGTGCGAAGCCCGCCGGCATGGCCTTGCCCCATTGCGCCGCCTCGGCCACGGCCTTGAGCACCGCGCGTGCGCGCGGCAGGCGCAGGTATTCGAGGCGGAAGGCGACGGGGTCCTTGTGCAGCGCCCTGGCCATCTCGTCGACCAGGATCTCCTCCACCATGCGCGAGGGCTGGATGTGCACCGAGCGGTAGGAGCAGGTGTTGATGTCCATCGCGACCGGCGTCAGCAGCTTGGTGGTGACGCCGAAGTTGTACGGCGAGCTGACCATGGTCTTGAACATGACCTGCTCGATGGCGAAGTTGCCCACCGTCTGCGGAAATCCGTTGGGCAGCGCGATGGCCGCGGCGCCCAGCATCTCGCCGAAACCGTGGCGCGTATCGAGCCGCACGCCCGCGATGCGCTGCTCGAAGGAGATGACCTGGCCCAGCAGCATCGTGGCGCGCGCCCGATGGAACATGGGCGGCCGCACGCGGCCGTGGCGCATGTCGTCGGTGCGGTGGTACATCAGGCGGCAGGGCCGGCCCAGCGCCTTGGAGATCTGTACTGCTTGCAGCGTCGCGTCCCAGAACAGCCGCCGCCCGAAGGAGCCGCCGGAGGGCACCGCATGCACCTTGACCTTGTCCAGCGGCAGGCCCAGGTCGGCGGCCACCGCCTGCTGCGTGACGATCGGGCTCTGCAGGCCGGACCAGATCTCGGCGCGGTCGGCGCGCACGTCGGCAATGGCGCATTCTGTTTCCATCGGGCAGTGCGAGACCGCCGCGAACTCGAACTCGCCCTCGACCGTCAACGCGCCCAGCGGCGGCAGCAGGAAGGGCAGCAGCGCGGATTTGAGCTTCTGCTGGATGCTGGCGTTGGACTCGCCGGCGACCGGGCCCGCGGTCCAGGTGACGTCGAGCGCGTTCACCGCGGCCCAGGCCTGCCCGAAGGTCTCGGCCATCACCGCCACGCCGGGCGGCGTGGGCACGATGCCGTTGGTGGCGGGAATCGGCGCGATGCCCAGCACGCCGGGCATGCCCATCACCGCGGTCGTGTTGTTGATGCGCACGAACTGGCCGTTGATGGTGGGCGGCCGGCACACCATGGTCGGCTTCGCGTCGGGCACGGCCTGGTCGAGCGTGAACTTCTTGCGTCCGGTCACGATGTCCAGCGCGTCCAGCCGCGTCACGCGCTGGCCGACCACCGCGCTGGCGGAGCCCGCGGCCAGCCCGCCGATCAGCGGCATGCCCGCATGCAGCGAGCGCACGCTCGAGGAGCCTCCGGTGAGCTGGTTGTACATCAGCTCCGGGCTGGCGTCGGCGGAGCCCACCTCGATCGCGTTCAGCGGCAGGCCCAGCTTGTCGGCCAGCATCATCGCGGCGGCGGTGGCGATGCCCTGGCCCGACTCGAAGCGCGGCAGCTCCAGCCGGACGCGGCCGTTCGCAAGCTTGCTCACCTTGACCAGCGGCATGGTCGGCAGCGCCGTCACCGTCACCGCATCGCCGATGTCGACCAGGTCGGTCGTGTCGGGCGGGGTCATCGGCAGTATCGCGGCCCGGGCCGACGAAGGGGCCGCGAGGCCGCCGAGCCCCGCGGCGGCCGAGATCAGCGGCGCGGAGGCCGCATATCCCAGCAGGTCGCGCCGGCGCATGCCGGGCGGTTCGTCATGAGAGGGCGCAGGCGTGGGGCCCGCGCCGGATTCGGGATGTTCCATCCTTGTCTCCAGTCTTATGGTTGTGTGGCGAACGGGAGTCAATATGTCATGATCGCCGCGACAAAAATGTCTTTTCAAAGACATTACTTACGGATGTGTTCGCCCGCCTTCCCACGCAGGCCCCGGTGTGCACGGAGGAGCGAGCAAGCAACAGGCGAGCGAGGCAAGCACGTATGTCGTCGAAGGCCATGGAGACCATGCTCCGCGAGAGCTTGTGGGCGCAGACCCTGGCGGCCGAGGAACTCGACCGCGTGGTGCGCGAGTCGTACGAGCGCGAGGTGCCGGCCGGCGGTTTCGTGATGCGCCGCGGCGAGCCCGCGGACCTCTGGCTCGGCGTCATCGAGGGCCTGGTGAAGATGTCGCTCTCGCTGGCCGATGGCCGCGTCTCCACATTCACCGGCGTGACCTCCGGCGGCTGGGCCGGCGAAGGCTCGCTGCTGAAACCCGGCCCCTGGCGCTACGACGGCGTGGCCATGCGTCCGACGCGCGTGGCCTGCGTGCCGCGCCATACCTTCGAACGCCTGGTGTCGACGAACCTCGAGTTCGACCGGTTCCTGCTGTCGCACATCAATGCGCGCCTGAGCCTGTTCATCGGACTCATGGAGTTCGACCGCCTGCTGGGCCCCGACGCGCGCATTGCACGCTGCCTGGCCAGCCTGTTCGACCCGATCCTCTATCCGCAGGCGAGCAGCTTCGTACGCCTGACCCAGGACGAGATCGGCCTCCTGTCCGCGGTCTCGCGCCAGCGCGCCAACCGGGCGCTGCATGCGCTCGAGCGCGCAGGCCTGCTGCGGGTGGAGCACGGCGGCGTGGAGGTGATCGATCTTGAAGGCCTGCGCAACTACCTTGGTGAAGGGAGCTCCTAGCGCAGCCGGCGGTATCCGGGTTTATCCTCGTTTTTTGGTTATGGATCAAAACTACATTGGTTATCTTCAATAACCTTTGTGGCCGACGGTGCCGCCGGCCGAGGAGACCAGCATGGATCACATCGTGTCATCGTCCTGGCGGTCGGCATGGGCCGCGGTGGGTGCGGCCGCATTGCTCGCGGCCTGCGGCGGAGGTGGCGGCGGCGGGAGCGGCGGCTTTGCATTCCTGCCGATCGTTCCGGCCGCGCCGGCGGCACCGCCGCCTGCGCCACCCGCACCGCCGCCCGCGGCCTCGCGGGAGGCGAGGCCCGGCACGCTGCAGTCGTGCAGCGACCTCGCGAGCAAGGCCGCCTTCAATGGCACGGCCTACACCAGCATCACTTCCGTGGCGGCCGGCACCCTCACGGTGGCGGGCGTGGGCACACCCACGCCGGCGCACTGCCTGGTGCAGGGAAAGATGAACGAGCGCAGCAGCAGCGTCGACGGCCGCACCTATGCGATCGGCTTCGAGATGCGCCTGCCGGTCGACTGGAACGGGCGCTTCTTCTACCAGGCCAACGGCGGGCTCGACGGAAGCGTGGTGCCGGCCACGGGCGGCGTCGGGGGCGGGTCGCCCACGACCACGGCGCTGCACATGGGCTTTGCCGTGATCAGCTCCGATGCGGGCCACTCGGGCGCGCAGAACCCGGTCTTCGGCATCGATCCGCAGGCGCGCCTGGACTACGGCTACAACGCCGTCGCGCAGCTCACGCCGATGGCCAAGAACCTGATCGCCAAGGCCTATGGCCGCGCGGCCGACCGCTCCTACTTCGGCGGCTGCTCGAACGGCGGCCGCCATGCGATGGTGGCGGCCGCGCGCTCCGCCAACGATTACGACGGCATCCTGGCCGGCAATCCCGGCTTCAACCTGCCGAAGGCCGCGGTCGCGCAGCTCTACGGCGTGCAGCAGTACGTGCAGGTGACGACCGCCAACACGCCGGCCGGCAAGCCGGACCTGCAGACGGCCTTCACGCAGGCGGAGATGGACACGGTCGCCGGCGCCGTGCGGGCCAAGTGCGACGCGCTCGACGGCGCAACCGATGGCATCGTCGCGAACGTGCAGGCCTGCAAGACGGCCTTCAAGCTGGCCACCGACGTGCCCACCTGCAGCGGCGCGCGCGACGGCAGCTGCCTCACGGCGGCGCAGAAGACCGTGCTCGACAACGTCTTCGGCGGTGCGCGCAACACCGCGGGCGCCGCGCTCTACAACGGCTTTCCGTATGACGCGGGCATCAACGGCGCCGATTGGCGGCAATGGAAGTTCTCCAACTCGCAGAACCTGGACACGGCCGCGGTCGGCTTCGTGTTCAGCTCGCCGCCGCTGGGCACGAGCCGCCCCTCGGGCATCGACTTTGCGCTGGGCTTCAGCATGGACGCCGATGCGCCGGGCATCTTCGCGACCACGGCGCTCTACACCGAGTCGGCCATGTCCTTCATGACGCCGCCGAACCCGGGCAACCTCGCGGTGCTGCGCGACCGCGGCAGCAAGCTCATGGTCTACCACGGCACCAGCGACGCGGTGTTCTCGTCGGACGACACGACGCGCTGGTACGACGAACTGCGCGCGGCCAATGGCGGCGATGCCTCCGGCTTTGCGCGCTTCTTCCCGGTGCCCGGCATGAACCACTGCGGGCGAGGCCCGGCCACGGACCAGTTCGACATGCTGACGCCGCTGGTGGCCTGGGTGGAGAAGGGCAAGGCGCCGGATGCCGTGGTCGCCGCCGCGCGCGGTGCGGGGGCCAACGTGGTCAACACGGAACTGCCCGCCGGCTGGTCGGCCACCCGCACGCGGCCCCTGTGCCCGTACCCGAAGGTGGCGACCTACGTGGGCGGCGATCTCGAATCGGCTGCCAGCTTCGCCTGCAAGTAGGCGGGCCTACACGCGAAGCAACCCGCGAAAGCCCCTGGCCGCGTAGTACGACTGCGCGCCGTTGTGATAGACGAACACCCGGCCATAGCGCCGGTCGCCGAAGAGGGCGCCGCCGAGCGCCCGGATCTCCGGCGGTGCCTGGATCCAGCTCGAGGTCTTGAGGTCGAACTCGCCGAGCGCCTGCAGGTCCCGGTACTGTTCTTCGGTGAGAAGCTCGATGCCCATCGCGGCGGCCATCTCGACCGCGCCGCTCTTTGGCTTGTGTTCCTTGCGGGCGTCGAGCGCTTCGCGGTCGTAGCAGAGGCTGCGGCGGCCGCCGGGGGTCTCCACGGAACAATCGCAGAAGCTGAGGCGGCCGGTCTTCCTGTCCTGGCCGATGAGGTCGGGTTCCCCGCCCGTGGCCTCCATCTCGCGCAGCGACTTCAGCGCGCCGGGATGGGCCTCGAGCCTGGCTTGCACGTCGGCCCAGGCGATGGCCTTGTGCCGGTGCATGTTCTTCTCGAAGCGGGTCTTCAGGGCCTGGAGCAGCGCTTCCCGTTCTTGCGCCTTCATGGTTCTTGAATGAGTGCGTTGGGGTTGGTTGCAGGTCTGCCTTGCGCGTGACAGTTTGCCAGATGACATGCGCGGCCCGCGGGATTAAGCTTTTGCCCCGCGCAGGAAATCGCTTGCGATGGAGGTCTCGCCATGACCAGTCCAGCCCGTTCGTTGCTCCGCACTCCGGCACCGGGGAAAGAGATCGATCTTCCGGCCAGGATGGTGGGCGAGGGGTTCCAGATTGCCGCCCGCTCGCAGAAGACCTACGTCGCCACGGGCGCGCCCGTGGTCTTCTTCGACGTCCTCTCCGACAACGGCGAGCGCATCGGCATGGCCAATGCGATCCTCGAGCCGCGTTCCGAGGCCGTGGCGGGCATCGGGCATGTCTGCGTGACGCTGAGCGAGGCGCACGCTTCCGTGGAGCTGCTGACGCAGGTCGCCGATGTCCTGGTCGACTACGCCCTCGATTCGGGCCTGCGCGAAGTCATGATCGTGGTGCCGCAATCGCATGCAGATTCGGTCGAGGCGTGCTGCAGGCTCGACCCGGTCTCGTCCGGCGCAACGCACCTCGGGCACGGCGTCGAGGGGCAGGTCTACATGTATCGACGGTAGCGGGGCACCTGCGGGATTTCACCAAGGCCCTGCGGCGGCTGGCGCGGCGCATACTTGCCGCAGCGCCGCTCGCCGGCCCCTCCGGGGCTCCGGGCGACTGTCAGGAGGCACGCCTTGCAGCGAACCGACATTGCGAACCCGGCCTATTTCCACAAGGTCGTCGATTGCCAGTACGCCTGCCCGGCGCACACCCCCGTCCCCGAATACATCCGCATGATCGCGCAGCGCCGCTACGGCGACGCCTACATGGTCAACTGGGTGTCCAACGTCTTTCCCGGCATCCTGGGGCGCACCTGCGACCGGCCTTGCGAGCCGGCCTGCCGGCGCGGGCGGGTGGAGGAAAGTAACTCAAAGAATCCTGAGCCGGTGGCGATCTGCCGGCTCAAGCGCGTGGCGGCCGACATGAAGGAGGACGTGCGCGCGCGCATGCCCAAGCCCGCGCCCGGCAACGGCAAGCGCATCGCCTGCGTGGGCGCGGGGCCGGCCTCGCTCACCGTCGCGCGCGACCTGGCGCCGCTGGGCTACGAGGTGACGGTGTTCGACGAGGAGGCCAAGGCCGGCGGCTTCATCCGCACCCAGATCCCGCGCTTTCGGCTGCCGGAGTCGGTGATCGACGAGGAGACCGGCTACATCCTGGACCTGGGCGTCGAGTTCCGCGGCGGCGAGCGCATCGGCTCGATGAAGGCGCTGATGGCCGAGGGGTGGGACGCGATCTTCGTCGGCTGCGGTGCGCCGCGCGGGCGCGACCTGGACATTCCCGGGCGCCGGGAAGCGGCGGCCGCCATCCACATCGGCATCGACTGGCTCAATTCCGTGTCCTTCGGCCACGTGAGCCGCATCGGCCGGCGCGTGATCGTGCTGGGCGGCGGCAACACGGCGATGGACTGCTGCCGCTCGGCCCGGCGCCTGGGCGGCAGCGACGTGAAGGTGATCGTGCGCAGCGGCTTCGACGACATGAAGGCCTCGCCCTGGGAGAAGGAAGACGCGCAGCACGAAGGCATTCCGATCATCGACTTCCATGTGCCCAAGGCCTTTGTCCACGACGAGGGCCGGCTGCTGGGCATGACCTTCGAGCGGGTCCGCGCCGAGTACGACGCGCAGGGCCGCCGCACGCTGGTGCCCACCGGCGAGCCCGATGCCTGGTTCGAATGCGACGAGGTGCTGGTGGCGGTGGGTCAGGAGAACGCCTTTCCGTGGATCGAGCGCGACTGCGGCCTCGCCTTCGACACCTCGGGCCTGCCCGTGCTCGACAAGAACACCTTCCAGTCGACGGTGCCCCATGTGCTGTTCGGCGGCGATGCGGCCTTCGGCCCCAAGAACATCATCACGGCCGTGGCCCACGGCCACGAGGCGGCGGTGTCGATCGACCGGCTGCTGCGCGCCGAGCCGGTGTATGTGCGCCCGGCGCCCATGACCAACCTGGTGTCGCAGAAGATGGGCATCCACGAGTGGAGCTACGACAACGACACCTCCAACGACCTGCGCTACAAGGTGCCGTGGGCCAAGGCCGAGAAGGCGCTGGCCAGCATCGCGGTGGAGGTGGAACTGGGCTTCGACGCCGCCACCGCCTTCAAGGAGGCCGAGCGCTGCCTGAACTGCGATGTGCAGACGGTGTTCACCGAATCCGCCTGCATCGAATGCGATGCCTGCGTGGACATCTGCCCGATGGACTGCATCAGCTTCACCACCAACGGCGACGAGGCGGATCTGCGCCAGCGGCTCAAGGCGCCGGCGCTCAACCTGGCGCAGGACCTGTATGTTTCGGGCGGGCTCAAGACGGGCCGGGTGATGGTCAAGGACGAGGACGTCTGCCTGCACTGCGGCCTGTGCGCCGAGCGTTGCCCCACGGGCGCCTGGGACATGCAGAAGTTCCTGCTGAAGATGACACCTGCGGGGCAGGGGGCCACTGCATGAGCGCCATTCCACAAATTGAGGCGGTCAACGATTTCGTCATCAAGTTCGCCAACGTCAACGGCTCGGGATCGGCCTCGGCCAACGAGCTGTTCGCCAAGGCCATCCTGCGCATGGGCGTGCCGGTGAGCCCGCGCAACATCTTCCCGAGCAACATCCAGGGCCTGCCGACCTGGTACGAGGTGCGCGTGACCGAAGACGGCCACCTGGGCCGGCGCGGCGGCACCGACATGATGGTGGCGATGAACCCGCAGACCTGGGACGCCGACGTGGCCGAGCTGGAGCCCGGCGGCTACCTGTTCTACGACAGCACGCGGCCGCTGCCGCCCTCGAAGTTCCGCAGCGACGTCCGCGTGATCGGCATGCCGCTGACCGAGATCTGCAACGCCGTCTACCAGGACCCGCGGCAGCGCCAGCTGTTCAAGAACATCGTCTACGTGGGCGCGCTGGCCATCCTGCTGGGCATCGATCCGGAAGTGGTCGAGAAGCTGTTCGGCGAGCAGTACAAGGGCAAGGAAAAATTGCTCGCCTCCAACGTGCAGGCGCTGCACCTGGGCTGCGACTTCGCGCGCGAGAACCTCGAGCCGCTGGGCCTCAGGGTGCGGCGCGCCGACCGGGTGGGCGACCGCATCTTCGTGGACGGCAACAGCGCCGCGGCGCTGGGCTGCGTGTACGGCGGCGCCACGGTGGCGGCCTGGTATCCGATCACGCCGTCGTCCTCGGTGGCCGAGGCCTTCCAGAAGTACTGCGCCAAATTCCGCGTGGACCCGGCCACCGGGCAGCACCGCTTTGCCATCGTGCAGGCGGAGGACGAGCTGGCTTCCATCGGCATGGTGGTCGGCGCGGGCTGGAACGGCGCACGCGCCTTCACGGCGACCTCGGGGCCCGGCATCTCGCTGATGGCCGAGTTCATCGGCCTGGCCTACTTTGCCGAGATCCCGGTCACGCTCATCAACGTGCAGCGCGGCGGCCCATCGACGGGCATGCCCACGCGCACGCAGCAGGCCGACATCCTGGCCTGCGCCTATGCCTCGCACGGCGACACCAAGCACGTGCTGCTGTTTCCGGAAGACCCGCACGAGTGCTTCGAGCATGCGGCGGCGGCGCTGGACCTGGCCGACCGGCTGCAGACGCCGGTGTTCCTGATGACGGACCTGGACATCGGCATGAACCAGCGCCTGTGCGCGCCCTTTGCCTGGGACGACAGCCAGGCCTACGACCGCGGCAAGCTCATGAGCGCCGAGGAGCTCGAGGCCGGCCGCGACTTCGGCCGCTACAAGGACGTGGACGGCGACGGCATCCCCTGGCGTACGCTGCCGGGCACGCACCCGAGCAAGGGCAGCTACTTCACCCGCGGCACCACGCGCGATGCCTATGCCCGGTACTCGGAGCGCGGGCCGGACTACATCTACAACATGGAGCGGCTGCTGAAGAAGTTCGCGACCGCGGCCGCGCTGGTGCCGCAGCCGGTGCTGCGCCCGGCCGCCGAAAAGACCGACCTGGGCGTGATCTATTTCGGTTCGACCAGCCCGTCGATGCACGAGGCGCTGCAGGCACTGGAAGCACGCGGCATCCACCTCGATGCGCTGCGGCTGCGCGCCTTTCCGTTTCCGCAGAGCGTGGTGCAGTTCCTCGCGCAGCACCGGCAGGTGTTCGTGGTCGAGCAGAACCGCGATGCGCAGATGCGCAGCCTGCTGGTCAACGAGCTGGACATCGATCCCGCCCGGCTGGTGCGGGTGCTGCATTTCGACGGCACGCCCATCACGGCGCGCTTCATCGTCCAGGCCATCAGCACGCATGTGCAGGAGACGCAAGCCTCTGGCACGAAGGAATCGGCATGACCTACCTCGCCAAGCCCCGGCTGCACCATCCGACGCTGGCCACCAACAAGGTCGGCTACACGCGGCGCGACTACGAGGGCAAGATCTCCACGCTGTGCGCCGGCTGCGGACACGACTCCATCTCCGCCGCCATCATCGAGGCCTGCTGGGAGCTGGACATCGAGCCGCACCGCGTGGCCAAGCTCTCGGGCATCGGCTGCAGCTCCAAGACGCCGGACTACTTCCTGGGCGCCTCGCACGGCTTCAACACGGTGCACGGCCGCATGCCCAGCGTGCTGACCGGCGCCAACCTGGCCAACCGCGACCTGCTGTACCTGGGCGTCTCGGGCGACGGCGATTCGGCGTCCATCGGCCTGGGCCAGTTCGCCCACGCGATGCGGCGCGGCGTGCGCATGGCCTACATCGTGGAGAACAACGGCGTCTACGGCCTGACCAAGGGCCAGTTCTCGGCCACGGCCGACCAGGGCTCCAGGAGCAAGAAGGGCGTGGTCAACAGCGACAGCCCGGTGGACCTGGTGGCCATGGCGCTGCAGCTGGGCGCGAGCTACGTGGGGCGGGGCTTCTCGGGCAACAAGGCGCAGCTGGTGCCGCTCATCAAGGGGGCGATCAGCCACGGCGGCGCCGCCTTCATCGACGTGATCAGCCCCTGCGTCGCCTTCAACAACCACCCGGGCAGCACCAAGAGCTACGACTACGTGCGCGAGCACAACGAGGCGGTCAGCCGCATCGACTTCATCAGCGGGCGGGAAGAGATCACCGTCGACATGGCGCCGGGCGAAGTGATGGACGTGCGCCAGCACGACGGCACCCTGCTGCGCCTGCGCAGCCTGCATCCGGGCTACGACCCCGGCGACCGCCATGCCGCCATGGCCCACATGCAGCGGCACCAGGAGATGGGCGAGGTGGTGACCGGGCTGCTCTTCGTCGATCCGCTGGCCAGCGACCTGCACACGGCGCTCAACACCAGCGACCGGCCGCTCAATGCGCTGGGCCCGGCCGAGCTGTGCCCCGGCGCCGAGGCGCTCGCGCGGCTCAACGCGTCCTTGCGCTGAGCGGCGTCCGGCGGCACCATTGGGTTCCTTTCCGGAGGGCGCACCATGGCCGAGCGCACCGTTTTCCAATCCATCTCGCGCAAGCACGTGATCAGCCTGGGTCCGCAGGCCAGCGCGCGCGACGCCGCGTGCGTGATGACGCGCGCCAACTGCGGCAGCGTGCTCGTGCTGGAACTGCCCGACATCCTGCTGGGCATCCTGACCGAGCGCGACTTGATGACCCGCGTGCTGGCGCGGGGGCTCGACCCCGACCGAACGACGGTGCGCGAGGTCATGACGCCCAACCCGATCTGCGTGCCGCCCGAAACGCCGGTGTCCGACGCCGTGGTGCTGATGCTCGAACGGGGCTTTCGCCACCTGCCGCTGGTGGCGGGAACGAAGATCCTGGGCGTGTTCTCGGTGCGCGACGCGCTGCCGCGGGAGCTCGGCACGGCGGTCAGCCTGACGGAGTTCCGCGAGCAGGTGAACGACGCGCTGGGGTAAGGTGGAGGATGGCGTCCCGTCCGGATCAACCTCCTGCGGTGGTGTCGCCATCGAAAGCCTTCCCCACATGCTGAATCCCCTTCGTTCCGACTGCCAACTTGGACAACGGTTGGCGTCGCAGTACGGCATCGACGCCGTGCAGTCACTCGTGAGCAGGTCGCGCCGCGGCTGCGAGCTGGGCGTCGCCCGGATGCGCTATGAGTTGCCGCATCTGTTCGTGCTCGCGCCTCTCCCGCTCGAGAACGCATTCCTGCTCAGCGTGGAGATCAATCCGGGCGGCAGCCGGCGCATCGTCCGTGACGGCAAATCCCGGCAACTGGGCCTGCAGCAGGAGGGCGCCTTTCACATTGCCGATCTTTCGCAGCACGCCTCGGCCTACGTGAGCAGCCCGTTCCATTCGATGTTCTTCCACCTGCCGCGCGCAACCATCGATGCGTTCACCGAAGAAATGGAGATGCCGCGTGTCGATCGGCTGGACTGCGCCGCCGGCACGCTGGACCCGGTGGTCGCCCATCTGGGCCGGGCCATGCTGCCGGTGCTGATGCATCCGCAGGATGCGAGCCGGCTGTTCGTGGAACACCTGGCGCTGGCACTGAAGGCGCACGTGGTGCATGTCTACGGCGGCGCGGCCGGGCCGGCGCCCGTGCACACCCGAGGCCTCGCGCCGTGGCAAGAGCGCCGCGCCAAGGACTTTCTCGTGGCGCACCTCGCAGGGGACGTATCGCTGGGCGACGCGGCGCGCGAATGTGCGCTGTCGCGCAGCCACTTCAGCAAGGCGTTCAAGCAGACGACGGGGCAGACGCCGCATGCATGGCTTGTAGCGCAGCGCGTGCAAGCGGCGCGTCGGCTGCTGGGGCAGCCGCATCTTCCGATTGCCGAGATTGCCACGGCCTGCGGTTTTTCCGATCAGAGCCACCTGACGCGGGTTTTCACCGCGCACACAGGCACATCTCCGGCGCGGTGGCGGCGCCTGAACGCGGGCTGATTCGCGCGCCGGCCAAGGCCGGTCAGGCCGACCTTGGCAGCAGCGCCGGAACCAGCTGCCGGTTCAGCTGCTTCACCCACCACTGGAGCGCCTTTCCCTTGGCGCCGGTCTTCCATGCGAGCCAGAAGGCCTCGGGTGCGCGCGGCTCTTCGGTCTGCAGCTCGACGAGCGTGCCGCGCTTCAGGTCGCCCTCGATGCAGGCGCGCGGTAAGAATCCGTGTCCCAGGCCCGCGGCCTGGCAGGCGATCTTCGCGGCCATGCTGGGTACGGCGACGTGGTGCTGGCCGGCAAGCAGCCCCACGGTGCGGTCGGAAAGGGTGCGCGCGCTGTCGCTCACCACGATGGCGTTGCACTCCAGCAGGTCGCCGCGCTGCAGCGGCCGGCCCAGGCGCGTGAGCGGATGCGTGGGCGCCACGCAGAAAGCGAAGTCGAGGCTTCCCACCATCACCGCCTGGTAACCCCCGCCGGCCGGCCCTTCGCCCGCGGCCACGACGATGTCGGCGCGTCCTTCGCGCAATGCCTCCCAGCTGCCGGTGAGCGCCTCGCACCCGATGCGCAGCCGCGTGCCGCAGCGCAGCGCCTCGAACGCGCGAATGTCGTCGATCAGCGCCTGTGTGGGAATCAGCGAGTCGTGCACCAGCCGCAGCTCCGATTCGAACCCGGTGGCGATCTGCCGCATGCGCGACTCGAGGTCGCCGGCGGCGCCAAGCAGCCAGCGGCCTTCCTTGAGCATTTCTTCGCCGGCCGCGGTGAGCGTCACGCGCGGGCCGTTGCGCACGAACAGCAGCATGCCCAACTGCTCCTCGAGCTTGCCCACCGCGTACGAGATGGTGGAGGGCACCTTGTTCAGGCGCGCGGCGGCGCCTGCGAATGAGCCGTGGCGAGCGATGGCGTCCACGAGTTCGATGGCTTCGAGACTGAGCTTGAGCACGGCTGGTCCTTGGAAATGAATCATCGAAAAATTCGATGATTGACGGCTAAAAGTTTCGTCAACAGGCCTCGATGAAAGAAAGATGATTCAGCCATGCATCGGGGATTCTTCTCCGAAGCGATTGTGAATCACATCGAACCAAACGACCATCAAGGACCCCAATCATGTTGGAAATTCGCAGCGCCAATGACCGCGGACTTGCAGACTTCGGCTGGCTCAAGTCCCGCCACACCTTCTCTTTCGGCCACTACCACGACCCGGAGCAGGAAGGCTTCTCCGACCTGCTGGTGATCAACGACGACCGCGTGCATCCGGGCCGCGGCTTCGGCACCCATCCACACCGCGACATGGAAATCTTCTCGTACGTGCTCGACGGCGCGCTCGAGCACAAGGACTCGATGGGCACCGGCTCGGTCATCCGCCCGGGCGACGTTCAGATGATGAGCGCCGGTACCGGCGTGCGCCACAGCGAGTTCAATTCCTCCTCCACCGATCCGCTGCACTTCCTGCAGATCTGGATCGTGCCCAACGCCAAGGGCGTAGCGCCCCGCTACCAGCAAGTGCACTTCGCACCCGAGGAAAAGCGCGGCCGGCTGCGGCTGATCGTCTCGCCGGAGGGCGCCGGCGGCTCGCTTGCCGTGCACCAGGACGCCCGCGTCTACGCCGGCCTGTTCGACGGCGATGAAGCCGCCTCGCTCGCGCTCGGCCCCGATCGCCATGCCTATGTGCATGTGGCACGTGGCAGCGTGGAAGTGAACGGCCAGCGGCTGGGCGAGGGCGACGGCGCGCGGGCGCGCGGCGAGCAGCGGCTCGAGCTGGCGCGCGGCGAGGGCGCCGAGGTGCTGGTGTTCGACCTGCGCCCGAAAGAGTTGCCTTCCTTCTGACATTGCGCGTGCGCCCCTTGGCGGCGCGGACGCAAATGTCCAAACGGCCTCACTAATCGACAAGACATGCATCGGCGCTGAAACGACGATGCATGGCAACGCAAGACCCAATTTCTTTCACCAACTCACGGAGAGTCCCATGTCCATCAAAGCCACCCCCACCGCCGGCGCCAAGCTGCTCACCCCCACCGACCACACGCTGGTGATGATCGACTTCCAGTCGCAGATGGCCTTTGCCACGCACTCGATCGACGCGGTGAACCTGCGCAACAACGCGGCCCTCGTGGCCCATGCGGCGGCCGGCTTCAAGGTGTCGACCATCCTCACGACCGTGGCCGAGAAGAGTTTTTCGGGCCCGATGTTCAGCGAGATCACCGACGCCTTCCCGGGCCAGAAGATGCTCGACCGCACCTCGATGAACACCTGGGAAGACGCGGCCGTGATCGAGCGCATCAACGAGATCGGCAAGAAGCGCATCGTGCTCTCGGGCCTGTGGACCGGCGTGTGCATCGTCGGGCCGGCGCTGTCGGCCATCGACCAGGGCTTCGAGGTGTTCGTGATCGCCGACGCCTGCGGCGACGTCTCGGCCGAGGCGCACAACCGCGCGATGGACCGCATGGTGCAGGCCGGCGCGCAGCCGATGACCTCGCTGCAATACCTGCTCGAGCTGCAGCGCGACTGGGCCCGCACGGACACCTATGAAATGACCACCGGCATCGCAAAGAAGTTCGGCGGCGCCTACGGCCTGGGCGTAACCTACGCCAAGACCATGTTCGGCGCGCACGAAGGCTGATCGCCGCGGTGACCAAGATGAAGCCCTATGTCCTGTCGCTCGCGCTCGGCCTGCTGGTCGGCGTGATCTACGCACTGTTCCAGGTGCGTTCGCCGGCGCCGCCGGTCATCGCCCTGGTCGGGCTTCTCGGGATCCTGCTCGGCGAGCAGATCCCGCCGCTCATCAAGAGCGTGATCAAGCCCGAGGCGGCCGCCACCTCGTGGCTGCAGCACCAGGTCAAGCCGCATGTGTTCGGCGAACTGCCGCAGTGCGCCAAGGGCGAGGCCGGCGCCGCGGCCGGAAGGAAGGCATGAGCGATTCATTCGACGAACAGCGCCGGCGCCTTTGCCTCGGTACGCTTGGCGCCGCTCTTGCCGGTACGGCAATGGCCCAATCCAACCCCTCAAGGACACCCGACATGGCAGGCACCACCGCCCCCCACCTGATCCTGCACAACGGCCGCTTCACCACGCTGGACCGCGCCAACCCCGTGGCCGACGCCGTGGCCATCAAGGACGGCCGCTTCACCCGCGTGGGCCGCGCGCAGGACATCCTGCCGCTCGCGGACGGCGGCACCCGCGTGATCGACCTGCAAGGCAGGCGCGTGCTGCCGGGCCTCATCGACAACCACCTGCACATCATCCGCGGCGGCCTCAATTTCAACCTCGAACTGCGCTGGGACGGCGTGCGCAGCCTGGCCGATGCCATGGGCATGCTCAAGCGCCAGGTCGCGATCACGCCCGCGCCGCAGTGGGTGCGCGTGGTGGGCGGCTTCACGGAGCACCAGTTCGCCGAAAAGCGCCTGCCGACCATCGAGGAGCTCAACGCCGTGGCGCCCGACACGCCGGTGTTCCTGCTACACCTGTACGACCGCGCGCTGCTCAACGGCGCCGCGCTGCGCGCCGTCGGCTACACCAAGGACACGCCCGCGCCGCCCGGCGGCGAGATCGTGCGCGACGCAGCCGGCAACCCCACGGGCCTGCTGCTGGCCAAACCCAATGCGTCGATCCTCTATGCGACCCTGGCCAAGGGCCCGAAGCTGCCCTTCGAATACCAGCTCAATTCCACGCGCCACTTCATGCGCGAGCTCAACCGGCTGGGCGTGACCGGTGCCATCGACGCGGGCGGCGGCTTCCAGAATTTTCCCGAGGACTACCAGGTGATCCAGCAGCTGGCCGATGCCGGCCAGCTCACCATCCGCCTGGCCTACAACCTGTTCACGCAGAAGCCCAAGCAGGAGAAGGAAGACTTCCTCCACTGGACCGCCACCTCGAAGTACAAGCAGGGCGACGACTACTTCCGCCACAACGGCGCGGGCGAGATGCTGGTGTTCTCGGCCGCCGACTTCGAGGACTTCCGCCAGCCGCGCCCCGACATGGCGCCCGAGATGGAGGGCGATCTCGAAGAGGTGGTGCGCGTGCTGGTGCAGAACAAGTGGCCGTGGCGCCTGCATGCCACCTACGACGAGACCATCGACCGCGCGCTCGACGTGTTCGAGAAGGTGAACCGCGACACGCCGCTCGCCGGCCTGAACTGGTTCTTCGACCATTGCGAAACCATTTCGGAAAAATCGATCGACCGCATCGCCGCGCTGGGCGGCGGCATCGCGGTGCAGCACCGCATGGCCTACCAGGGCGAATACTTCGTCGAGCGCTACGGCGCCGGCGCGGCCGAGGCCACGCCGCCGGTCAAGCGCATGCTCGAGAAGGGCGTGAAGGTGTCGGCCGGCACCGATGCGACGCGCGTCGCCTCGTACAACCCGTGGGTGTCGCTGTCGTGGCTGGTCACGGGCAAGACGGTGGGCGGCATGCAGCTCTACCCGCAGCGCAACTGCCTGGACCGCGAGGCCGCGCTGCGCATGTGGACCGAGAACGTGACCTGGTTCTCCAACGAGGTCGGCAAGAAGGGCCGCATCGAAGCCGGCATGCTCGCCGACCTCGTGGTGCCCGACCGCGACTTCTTCGCCTGCCCGGAATCGGAGATTGCCGACACCACCGCGCTCCTGACCATGGTCGGCGGCAAGGTGGTCTATGGCGCCGGCCCGTTCGCAGCGCACGACGAAGGCGCGCCGCCGCCGGCCATGCCCGACTGGTCGCCGGTGCGCCGCTTCGGCGGCTACGCCGGCTGGGGCGATGCCGAGGGCGCGCCGCTGCAGAAGGCCATGCGCCACGCGGCCATGTCCTGCGCCTGCGCCAACGACTGCAACGTGCACGGCCACCAGCATGCGACGGCCTGGAGCAGCAAGCTGCCGATCGCCGACCTCAAGAGCTTCTGGGGCGCGCTCGGCTGCGCCTGCTGGGCGGTGTGATGCGCTGGACCATTTCACCCGCCGTGCGCTGGCTCGCCTTGCTGCTGCTGTGCGCGGCCTATCTTCAGGGCGGGCTCAACAAGGCCATGGACTTCAACGCGGCCATCGCCGAGATGAACCACTTCGGCCTCTCGCCCGCAGGGCCCCTGGCCGCCGCGGTGATCGTGCTGGAGCTCGGCGCGGCCGCGTTCATCCTCACGGGCTTTCATCGCTGGCTCGGCGCGCTGGCGCTCGCGGGCTTCACCTTGATGGCGACCTTCGTCGCGCTGCGCTTCTGGGAGATGCCGCAGCCCGAGCGCTTCATGGCGGCCAATTCCTTCTTCGAGCACCTGGGGCTGGTCGGCGGCTTCGTGCTGGTGGCCTGGCACGACCTGAAGGAGCGAGCGAATGGCTGATCTCGCAGGTGCCGCCGATGCCGCGAAGCCGAGCAGCAGCTTCGCACCGCTGCGCCAGCCGGTCTTTGCCGTGCTGTGGGCGGCCACCGTGCTCGGCAACATCGGCAGCTTCATGCGCGACGTGGCGAGCTCCTGGCTCGTGACCGACCTGTCGGCCAGCCCCACGGCGGTGGCGCTGATCCAGACCGCGGCCACGCTGCCGATCTTCCTGCTCGCGATTCCAGCCGGGGTGCTGTCCGACATCCTCGACCGCCGGCGTTTCCTGATCTTCGTGCAGCTAGTGCTGGCGGGCGTGAGCGGCACGCTGCTGGTGCTCTCGCACACCGGCGCGCTCACCGTCGAGTACCTGATCGCGCTGACCTTCGTCGGCGGCATCGGCGCCGCGCTCATGGGGCCGACCTGGCAGTCGATCGTGCCCGAGCTGGTGCCGCGCGCCGACCTCAAGAAC
Source organism: Variovorax paradoxus NBRC 15149 (assembly GCF_001591365.1). Lineage (GTDB taxonomy): Bacteria > Pseudomonadota > Gammaproteobacteria > Burkholderiales > Burkholderiaceae_C > Variovorax > Variovorax paradoxus. The sequence goes on along the minus strand of NZ_BCUT01000002.1, from coordinate 311,456 downwards.
GCGGTGGCGCTGAACTCGCTGGGCATCAATATTGCGCGCTCCATCGGGCCGGCCGCGGGCGGCCTGATCCTCGCGAGCTTCGGCGCCGCCCTGACCTATGGCGCCGACGTGCTCAGCTATGTGTTCGTGATCGCGGCGCTGCTGTGGTGGAAGCGTCCGGCGGCCGCCGACAGCGGGCTGTCGGAGAACTTCCTGGGCGCCTTCCGCGCCGGCCTGCGCTACACGCGCGCCAGCCGCGAGCTGCACCGCGTGCTGCTGCGCGCGGCGGTGTTCTTCCTGTTCGCCAGTTCGGTGTGGGCGCTGCTGCCGCTGGTGGCGCGACAGATGCTGGGCGGCAGTGCCGGCTTCTACGGCATCCTGCTGGGCGCCGTGGGTGCGGGCGCCATCGGCGGCGCGCTGGTGATGCCGCGGCTGCGCGCGGGCTTCAATGCCGACGGCATGCTGCTGCTGGCCTCGCTGCTGACCGCCGGCGTGATGGGCAGCCTGGTGTTCGCGCCGCCGCAGTGGCTCGCAGTGTTGTTGCTGCTGGTGCTGGGCCTGGGCTGGATCATCGCGCTCACCACGCTCAATGGCGTGGCGCAGTCGATCCTGCCGAACTGGGTGCGCGGGCGCGGCCTGGCCGTGTACCTCACGGTGTTCAACGGCGCAATGGCGGCCGGCAGCCTGGGCTGGGGCCTGGTGGCGCAGGAGATCGGCGTGCCGTACACGCTGGTGGCGGGCGCTGCCGGGCTGGTGGTCGTGGCCCTGCTGTTCCACCGTGCACGCCTGCCCACCGGCGATTCGGACCTGCAGGCCTCGAACCACTGGCCCGAGCCACTGGTGGCCGAGCCTGTCGCGCACGACCGCGGTCCCGTGATGGTGCAGGTCGAGTACCGCATCCGCAAGGAAGACCGCCCGGCGTTCCTGGACGCGATGAAGCGGCTGTCGCTCGAGCGCCGCCGCGACGGCGCCTACGCATGGGGCGTGACCGAGCACACCAGCGACCCCGAGCGCGTGATGGAGTGGTTCCTGGTCGAGTCCTGGGCCGAGCACCTGCGCCAGCACCACCGCGTGTCGCATGCCGACGCCGACCTGCAGAACGAAGCCGTGCGCTTTCACATCGGGCCCGGCAGGCCCGAGGTCCACCACTTCCTGTCTCTCTGATTTCCTTCTTCTCCCTTTCTTTTCATCAAACTGGAAAAACCATGACCACACTCACCCTGCGCGACGGCACCGAGCTCTACTACAAGGACTGGGGCTCGGGCCAGCCCATCCTCTTCAGCCACGGCTGGCCGCTGAGCGCCGACATGTGGGACGCCCAGATGCTGTTCTTCGCCGAACGCGGCTACCGCGCGATCGCCTTCGACCGGCGCGGCTTCGGCCGCTCCAGCCAGCCGTGGACCGGCTACGACTACGACACCTTCGCCGACGACATCGCGGAGCTGGTCGAGACGCTCGACCTCAAGGACGTGGTGCTCGTGGGCTTCTCGATGGGCGGCGGCGACGTGGCGCGCTACATCGCGCGCAAGGGCAGCGCACGCGTGGCGAAGCTCGCGCTCATCAGCGCCGTGACGCCGCTGTTCATGAAGACGCCCGACCATCCGGTGGGCCCGGATGCCTCGCTCTTCGCCGGCATCCGCGCCGGGCTGGCCGCGGACCGTCCGCAGTTCCTCGACGACTTCAGCACGCTCTTCTACGGCACCAACCGCCCCGGTGCGAAGGTCTCGCAAGGCATCTTCAAGCAGACGCTGCAGATCGCGCTGCAGGCCTCGGCCAAGGCCACCATCGACTGCGTGACCGCGTTCTCCGAAACCGACTTCCGCCCCGACATGGCGAAGATCGACGTGCCCACGCTCGTGATTCACGGCGGCGACGACCAGGTCGTGCCCCTGGAGGCCACGGGCAAGCTCGCGGCCGAGATGATCAAGGGCAGCCAGCTCAAGGTCTATGCCGGTGCGCCGCACGCCACCTGCACCACGCACAAGGACCAGGTGAACGCCGACCTGCTGGCGTTCATCCAGGCCTGAGCGTTCGGCGGACGCGGGCATGCAAGGCGCCTACGGCGATCTCCTGGGGCGGTACTTCGAGCTGCCTTGCGCGCCCGCCCTCGTCATGCTGCCGGCGCCGACGACGCCCTTCGTCGCCACGCGCATCACCTGCCTGCCCGACCAGCTGGGCATGAAGCAGGAGATCCCGCCGCAGGACGCCTTTGCCGTGACCCTGCACCTTGCCGGTGTGAGCCACCACGAGCTCTGGGTGCGGGGCCGGCCTTCGGTGGTGCGCGGCTATGCGCCCGGGGCGATCAGCATCGTCGACCTGCGCGACGAGGTGGCGAGCTACCTGGGCAGTCCGCTGGATGCCCTTCACTTCTACGTGCCGCGCGCGCTGGTGGATGCCGTGACCGATGCGGCGGGCCTGGCGCGCGTGAGCGGCATTGCCTGCATGCCGGGGCTGGTCGATCCAGTGATGGAAAACCTGGGTGCGGCGGTGCTGGCCTTGCTCGAGCGGCCGCAGCGCGCAAGCTCGGCGACGAGCGAGCACCTGGCGATCGCGATCTGTGCGCACCTGGTCCATCGCTTCGGAAGCACGGCCGACGGCGATGCGGCCGCGTCCTTGGCGCCGCGGCATTCGCGGTGCATGCACTGAACGCCACCCCTTTCCATTCGAGACCCTTCTCATGACCACGCCTTCTTCACCCTCCGTCCAAGACAACCCGTCCAAGCACCGTTTCGAATTCGAATCGCAAGGCGAGCGCGCGGTCGCGATCTACAGCCTGGCGGGCGACGTCATCACCTTCATCCACACGCTGGTGCCCGAGGCGCTGCAAGGCCAGGGCGTGGCCCGGCAGCTGGTACTCGCGGGCCTGGCTTCCGCGCGCGAACGGGGCCTGCGCGTCATTCCACAATGCCCGGTGTTCGCGGCCTACATGCGCTCGCATCCCGAGACGCACGACCTGCTGGCCGACGAAGGCCGCGCGCTGCTGGGCCTCTGAGCCGCCGGGCCGGAGCTTCTTCAGTGGTGGGGGCCGGGCGCTTCGGCGGCCTCGCCCTCGTGCGTGGCGCGCTGGAGCAGCACGGCGCAGGCCGCCAGCACCGGCGGAACCACGAAGCACCAGACATTCAGCTGGCTGTAGATGAGCGCGGCGGCGGCGCAGCCCGCGGCGAACACCGCGACGCTGGCGGCCATGCGCCGCAGCCGGGCGCGCGCCACGGCGGCTTCTTCCGGCGCCAGGCCGCGCAGCAGGTCGGCGATGTCGATCATCACCTGCGTGGTCGTGCCGGTCATGAGCGTGGTCGGCGGGGCGCTGCCCAGATGCAGCCGGTGCACGGCGTTCTGGATCGCCATGGCCGACACCAGCGACATGCCGGTGAGCATCGCGAGGCCGCTGTCGCTGTCCTTGAACGGGCCGTAGCAGATGGCAAAGGCCGCGCCCGCCGCCAGCAGCAGCGTCTTGAGCACCAGCATCGTGCGCAGCACCGGCAAGCCCAGGGCGGGCAGCCCGTGGCCGAGCCATCGCGCGAGCACCACCACGGCGCAGAACACCGGCAGCGCCACCAGCTTGGTCAGCGCGCCCGAGGTGCCATGCACCAGCGCCGCGCCGATGGTCACGAAGTTGCCCGTGACATGGGCCGTGAACAGGCCCTGCAGCGCCAGGAAGCCGGCAGTGTCCACGAAGCCGCCGTTGAGGCTCATGAGCAGGGGGAGGGAGGGTTTCATGAAGTGACCTTCGCGTGAGGAGGAGGAAAGAGGCGGGAATGCGCGGCCCATGGTGCGTCATTTCGCACGCACCGTCTTGTCGGCTTGGCGGCTGCTTTGCACATTCGTGCGCACCCGGTGCATTCAAGGCGGGCGACTCTTGTTCAAGACACGGGCGAGCCGGCGCGGTACACATCCCGTCGAGACATCCCGCAGCAAGAATTCCAATGACCCACCCCCACAGCCGACCCCCGACCCTGACCACCGCGGGCGGCGCGCCCGTCGCGGACAGCCAGCACTCGATCACCGCGGGCCCGCGCGGGCCGATCCTGCGGCAGGACTACCAGATGAGCGAGAAGCTGGCCTACCTGGCGCGCGAACGCATTCCGGAACGGGTGCTGCATGCCAAGGGCGCGGCCGCCTTCGGCACGCTGCGCATCACGGGCGACGTCTCGCGCCACACGCGCGCACGGGTGCTGCAGCCGGGGCAGTGCACGCCCGTGCTGGTCCGCTTCTCTGGGCTGACGGGCGAGCAGGGCTGCGCGGACGCCGAGCGCGACCTGCGCGGCTTCGCCATCAAGGCGTACACCGAGGAAGGCAACTGGGACCTGGTCGGCAGCCACCTGCCGGTCGCCTGCATCCGCGATCCGCAGAAATTTCCCGACCTGGTGCGGGCGCTGAAGCGGCATCCGGTGCGGCATGTGCGCTCGCCCACGGCGATCTGGGATTTCTGGTCGCTGTCGCCCGAGAGCCTGCACCAGATCGTGATGCTGTTCTCCGACCGCGGCCTGCCGGCGGGCTTTCGCCACATGCACGGCTATGGCGCGCATGCCTTCGGGCTGGTCAACGCGGCCGGCGAGCGGGTCTGGATCAAGTTCCATCTGCGCACGCTGCAGGGCATCCGGTGCCTGACCAACGGGGAAGCCCGCGAGCTGATCGCCGACGACCGCGAAAGCGCGCAGCGCGATCTGTTCGACGCCATTGAACGAGGCGAGCTCCCGCGCTGGTTGCTGCAGGTCCAGCTGATGAGCGAGGCAGAGGCAGCGCAGCTGCCGTTCAACCCGTTCGACGCGACCAAGGTCTGGCCGCAGCGGGAGTTTCCACTCGTCGACGTCGGCGTCCTCGAGCTCGACACGAACCCCGACAACTACTTCGCACAGGTCGAGCAAGCCACCTTCAATCCCGCCAACATCGTGCCCGGCATCTGCTTCTCGCCCGACAAGCTGCTGCAGGGGCGGCTGCTGGCCTATGCCGACGCGCAGCGCTACCGCGTGGGGACGCACCACGAGGCCCTGCCGGTGAACCGGCCCCGGTCGCCGGTGCACACCTATCACGCCGACGGCGCGATGCGCCTGGACGTTCCCGCCCGCACCGATGCCTACTACGAGCCGAACTCGTTCGGAGGACCACGCCCTGACCGCACGCTGGCCGAGCCGCCGCTGCCCCTGGAAGGCGATGCCACGCGCTTCGATGACCGCCAAGGGCTTGGAGACCATGCACAGGCGGCGGCCCTGTACCGCAGCATGGACGAGGGCCAGAGACAGCGGCTGTTCGAGAACATCGCCAGCTCGATGGCGGGTGTGCCCGAGCTGATCCAGCGGCGCCAGGTCGCGCACTTCCGGCTCGTCGACGCCTCGCTGGGCGAGGGCGTGGCCGGCCGGCTCGGTCTCTAGCGCGGCTGAGGGCGATCCCTAGTTTTCAACCCGCATCCTGCGCCGCCAGATGCCTGGCGGGACCCCGGAATGCCGGGAGAAAACGCGGGTGAAGTGGCTTTGATCGGCAAAGCCGCAGGCCGCGGCAATCTCGGCGAGCGAGGTATCGACGTCCATGAGAAGTGCGCGCGCGTGCTCCAGCCGCTGCGCAATCAGCCATTGATGGGGGGTGTGGCCGGTGGTCTCGCGAAAGGCATGAATGAAATAGCTGCGTGAAAGCCCGCACGCGTCGGCGATCTCGGTGATGGAAATGCGGCCGTCGATCCTGTTGCGCAGCATCTCCTTGGCGCGTGCCTCGTGCGAGCGCGAGAGGATCCGATTCGTTCTCGGCTCGGTCGTGGCTGCGCCGCCGTAGGTTTCGACGAGATAGCTCGTCATGGCAACGCTCAGCTGTTCGACGAACAGCATGCTTGCGCGTGCGGGGTCCTCGAGTGCCGGCGCCAGGGCCTCTGCGAGATTGAGCAGCACCTCGTCCCGCACGCCGGCCACATGGGCGAGGCTGCCGACGCGCTTGCCCGGTTTTTCCTCGATGGCCCGTTCGAGGCTGGCCTGCGATATCTCGAGCAGCACGAAGTCGAAAGGACGCTGGATGTCGGCACGATAACGTTCGGCGAAACCGCGAATGTAGATCGATCCCCTGTCGAAATCGTGGCACGAGGCATGCCGCCCGGCCACGATGCGCCGGCTGTGGCCATCGCGCATCGAGATGCCGAGCAGCACGCCGCGAGCGCTGGGCTCCGTCTCCACCTGGTGAAGTTGATGCGTATCCATCGTCTTGCGAAGGATTGCGACGCCGTTCGCACAGAGGCCCTGATCCCGTTGAAGGTGGCCGGACATGCACCCCAGCGTGTCTTTGGGGACACGACCGAGGCGCTGTGACGGAGAAGCTTCCTGTACCGACGGGGACATATGCCTGCTTTGTGCGAAATTATTCATGCCGTGCGGCAGGCCCGGGTGGGCCTTCAGGGTCGCGTTCTTGAATGGGGAAACCGCTGCGAGGACGCCGCAAAGCGGCCGATGCTACTCCTCGATTGTCCCGCCCGCAGATGGACCGCTCGCCGATCCCGGGGCCGCCTGCGCCAGGTGGCCGCCCACCGTCGAGAGCAGGCTGCGCAGCCAGCGATGCGCGCCCTGGTGCTGTGAGCGCTCGTGCCACAGCTGGTAGAAGCGCATGCGCGGAAATCCTTCGGGGGCCGCCACGCTCACCACCGGCAGGCTGCGCGTGAACTGCTCGGCAAAGTGGCGCGCGGTGGTGAACACGAGGTCGCTCTCGGCCACCAGGTAGGGCGCCATGGCGTAGTAGGGCACGAAGACGCGCGCATCGCGGGTTTGCCGCAGCCCGGCCAGGTGGCTGTCGACCACCGCGCGATGCGACTTGGCAAACGGCGTGGGCACCACGTGGGCGGCTGCCAGGTAGCGCTGCAGCGTCATCGCGCCTGGTGCGGCCAGCGGGTTGCCCGGACTCATCATGCAGACCAGCTCGTCCTCGATCAGCAGCGACAGGTGCATGCGCTCGGGCGGCAGCGGCCAGTTGCCGATCACGATGTCGAGCTCGCCCTGCGCCAGTGCGCGCTCGTAGTCGTAGCCGGGCGTCAGCGGATGGATCAGCAGGCGCGCCTGCGGCGCCTCGGCGCGAAAGCGCGCCACCACCTCGGCCATGAAGCTGGCGGCCAGGTAGTCCGGCGTGGCGATGGTGAAGGTCATGGTGCTGGCACCGGGCTCGAAGCGCTCCGGCCCGGCCAGCATGCGATCGATCTCGCCCAGCACCTCGCGTGCGCTCTCGCGCAACTGCAGCGCCCGCGCGGTGGGCACCATGCCGCCGCGCTCGCGCACCAGGATCGGATCGCCGAAGGCGTCGCGCAGGCGCCGCAGCGCTGCGCTGATGGCCGGCTGCGTCTGGTTCATGCGTACCGCGGCGCGCGAGACGCTGCGCTCAGCCACCAGTGCCGCCAGCACGCGCAGCAGGTGGATGTCGACAAGGTCCTGGCTTCTCGTCATTTGTCTTCTAGGGGTTCGACCGGATGGCGCGCCTTGCTGGGGCACGACCTATCGCGCTGGTTTATGCCGCACATTCCGCGCACCGTGCGCGCGCCGGGGCCATTGTGCCTACAGTGGCCCCGCAGGCGGCGTTCCCTTTTGGCGGAGCGGTCCGCAACGCCCCACATCCAGGACCGAGGAGATACGCATGACATCCACCGCAGCGGCAGCACCCGTTCGGCTTTCCGCCGCCCCGTCCGAACTGGACGGGGTCTACCGCAAGATCATCTGGCGGCTCATCCCCTTCCTGATGCTGCTGTGGGTGCTGGCCTGGATCGACCGGGTCAACATCGGGTTCATCAAGCTGACCATGCTCGACGAGCTCCAATGGAACGAGGCGATGTACGGCCTGGGCGCGGGCATCTTCTTCCTGGGCTACTTCTTCTTCGAGGTGCCCAGCAACCTGCTCCTGCAGCGCATCGGGGCCAAGAAGACCATCATGCGCATCACGATCGGCTGGGGCCTGACCTCGATCGCCACGATGTTCGTGAAGACGCCGGAGATGTTCTATTTCCTGCGCTTCGTGCTGGGGGTGTTCGAGGCCGGCTTCTACCCCGGAATCATCCTCTACCTGACCTACTGGTTCCCCAATGACCGGCGCGCCAAGGCCTTCGGCATGTTCATGTCGGCCTCGGCCTTCGCTGGCGTGATCGGCGGCCCGATGGCCGGCACCATCATGACCGGCATGCATGGCCTGAACGGCTGGTCGGGCTGGCAGTGGGTGCTGCTGCTGGAGGGCATTCCCTCGGTCGTCGCGGGCTTCGTCACCTATTTCTACCTGACCGACCGGCCCGAGCAGGCCCATTGGCTCACGGCACGCGAGCGCCAGCTGGTGCATGAAGACCTGGAGCGCGACGGCCGCTCGCTGGGCCAGCGCGAACACGGCATGCTGGCCTCGCTCAGGAGCGGGCGCATCTGGCTCCTGATCCTGATCTTCTTCTGCATCATCGCCGCCAATTCCTCGCTGACCTTCTACGGCCCCACGCTGGTCAAGGAAGTGGGTTTCACCAGCCCGGTGGCGGTGGGCTGGATCATGGCCGTGGCCTACCTGTGCGGCGCCGCCGGCATGATCTGGAACGGCTTCCACTCCGACAAGCAGCAGGAATCGCGCTGGCACTGCGGCCTGGCCGCTGCACTGGGCGCGGTGTCGCTGCTGGGTGTCGCGCTCTTCCTGGGGCACAGCGCGCTGGCGGTGCTGGTGGGCCTCACCTTGGCCATTGTCGGCACCATGAGCGCCATCCCGGTGTTCTGGCAGATGCCCAACCGCTTCCTGGCCGGCACCGCGGCGGCCGGCGGCGTGGCGCTGATCAACTCCATCGCCAACCTGGCCGGCTTCGGCGCACCCTGGATGCTGGGCCTGATCAAGACCTCCACGGGCAGCCTCTCGTCAGGCCTCTACGTGGTGGCGGCAATCGAGATCTGCGCCACCTTGCTGATCCTGGCTTGCGTGCCCGCCTACCGCAAGCAGCCGGCCGCCGCAGCAGCCGCCCCCGCACGTTGAGAACCAACCGATGACCCTCACCGCCACCCGCCTGAACCTGGCCGCGCTCAACGACATGGACCGCGACGCTTTCGTCGCCGCCGTCGGCCCGGCCTTCGAGAACGCCCCCTGGATCGCGCAGGCCGCCTGGACGCGCAGGCCCTTCGCCAGCATCGATGCGCTGCATGGCGCCATGCTCGACGTGGTTCGCCAAGCGCCCCAGGAGCACCGCCTCGCCTTCCTGCGCGGCCACCCGGAACTGGCCGGCCGCGAGGCCCGGGCCGGCACCATGACGGCCGAGTCCGTCGGCGAGCAGCGCAGCGCAGGCCTCGACGCGCTCAGCCGCGAAGAGCTGGGCGAGATGCAGCGCCTGAACCGCAGCTACCGCGAGCGCCATGGCTTTCCTTTCATCATCGCCGTGCGCCGCAATACCAAGGAGCAGATATTCGAGGCGCTGCGCATGCGTGCGGCGGCGAGCACAGAGGCCGAGCACCGTGCCGCGCTCGAGCAGATCGGCTTCATCACCCGCGGGCGCATCGACGCCCTGGTGGACGGCTGAGGCCTTGTCGCCAGCCCCCCTTCACAACGACAGGAGACAACCATGGCGAATCAAGTCGTATCCCATCCCGCGCGCAGGCAGTTCGCGCTCTCGGGCCTGGCCCTGGGCGCGGCGACGATCGCGTCGCGCGGGGCGCTGGCGCAACAGCCGAATGCCGCGCCGGCCGGCCCTGCCCGGGCCAGCGGTCCCATCGTGCTGCACGGCGTGAGCCCGCGCCTGACGGTGCACGCGCTGGACACCTTCCACGGCGCGGCCGCCACCGGCCTGCGCATCGACTTCTCCCGCCTGGAAGGTGGCAGCTACAAGCTGCTGCGCAGTACCGTCATGAACGCCAACGGCCGCTCCGACGATCCGCTGCTGATCGGCGAGAGCTACCAGGCGGGCGACTACGAGCTGCTGCTGCACGTGGACGACTACTTTGCCGGCAGGAAGGCCGTGCTGCCCATGCCGCCTTTCCTGACGAAGCTGCCGGTGCGCATCCGCGTCGCCAACGTTGCCGAGCGCATCCACCTGCCGATCCAGTTCGGCCCCTGGAGCTACACCTATTCGCGCGGAAGCTGAGCGCATCGCATTCACGACAGAGGACACGACATGACCGGCATCTCGACGCATGTGCTCGACATCACCAACGGCCGGCCCCTGGCGGGCCTGCAGGTGGAGCTCTACGACATGGCGACCCATCCGCCCACGCGGCTGAACAGCACCCGCACCAACGCCGACGGCCGCACCGATGCGCCCGTGCTCGCCGCCAAGGATGCGCGCACCGGCCACTTCGAACTGCGCTTCCACGTCGGCGATCGCTTCAAGGCCGCCGACGGGCTCTCGGACGTGGTGCCCGTGCGCTTTTCCATCTTCGACGCCGCGCAGCACTACCACGTGCCGATGCTGTGCGCACCCTGGTTCTTTTCAATGTATCGCGGCAGCTGATCGCCGCAGGAGTTCCGACCGATGTCTCAGCCCGATCCCAACGCAGAAAAATACATGCTTGACGCCATCCGCCTGGCCATGCGGAACGTGCGCGAGCGCAGGACCTGGCCCTTCGGTGCCGTGCTGGTGCGCGAAGGCAAGGTGCTGGCCCGGGCCGTCAACGAGGTCGACGCCCTGTGCGACCCCACGGCCCACGCCGAGATGCAGGCCGTGCGCATGGCGGCCAAGGCGCAGGGCGGCACGGACCTGTCGGGCAGCGTCGTGTACGCCAGCGGCTACCCGTGTCCCATGTGCCTGACGGCCATGTTCCTGGCCGGCGTGAAGGAGGTCTGCTACGCCTACTCCAACGAGGACGGCGAACCGCACGACCTCTCGGCCGAACGCGGCTACCTGGAGATCGCGCGGCCGATCGAGCTGCGCGAGATGCCCGTGCGATCGCTGCCCGTGCGCGACGAAGGCGAGGACCTGTACGACGCCTGGTCACGCGCGACGCGCTGACATGCTCGCGGCCGCCAAGGCCGAGGCGTTCCCGGGCTCGAGACTCGAGGCCGTGGGAGCTACCATCGCGTCGTCGTTCAAACGGCCGCTTCAAGGAGAGGTCCATGCGTTCCATCGCGAAAGTCACGAGCCAGCTCTTCAAGGTTCCCCTCGCTGAAGTCCTGACGGACGCCAAGCACGGCGCGCACACCCATTTCGAACTGGTGACTGCAACGGTGGTGCTTTCGGATGGCAGCCGGGGCACGGGCTACACCTACACCGGCGGCAAGGGAGGACATGCGATCAAAGCCATGATCGACCACGACCTGGCGCCCGCGATGATCGGCATGGACGCGGCGGATGTCGAAGGCATCCACGATTTCAGCCAGTGGCATGTGCACTATGTCGGCCGCGGCGGCATCGCGTCGTTTGCGATCTCCGCGATCGACATCGCGCTCTGGGACCTCCGCGGCAAGGCCGCAGGCCAGCCGCTCTGGCAACTGGCGGGCGGCGCTGCGGACACCTGCAATGCCTACTGCGGGGGCATCGACCTGGCGTTTCCGCTCGAGAAGCTGCTGGACAACGTGCGCGGCTATCTCGCCAAGGGTGCCGGCGGCGTCAAGATCAAGATCGGCCGCCCGAACCTCGACGAAGACATCGAGCGCATCCGGGCGGTGCGGCAACTGATCGGCGACGGCATGGCCTTGATGGTGGATGCCAACTACGCGATGAACGTGGACCAGGCCATCGCTGCGGCCGAGCGCATCAAGCCCTTCGGTGTCCTGTGGTTCGAGGAGCCGACCATTCCGGACGACTACCGGGGCTATGCGCGCATCGCGGCCGCGACCGGCGTTCCGTTGGCAATGGGCGAGAACCTGCACACGATCCATGAATTCGATCATGCGTTCGAGCAGGCGCGGCTCTCCTTCATCCAGCCGGACGCCTCGAACTGCGGCGGCATCACGGGTTGGCTGAAGGTGGCCGAGCGCTCGCGCCGCCACGGGATCCCGGTGTGCTCGCATGGCATGCAGGAGTTGCATGTGAGCTTGCTGGCGGCGCAGCCGAACGCAGGCTGGCTGGAGATCCACAGTTTTCCGATCGACGAGTACACGATGCGGCCGCTGGTCCTTGAAAACCATCGCGCCGTGGCACCGGACGAGCCGGGCGTCGGGGTGGACTTCGACTGGGCGAAACTTGCGCCGTACCTGGTTGATCCGTCCCGGGGCTCTTCGTGAAAACTGCGGCGAGGCCGCGTACCAGCGCCACCCTCAGCTGCGGTACGGACGAATGTGATCCAGTTCGGATTCGATGACCCCGCGCACGACTTCCTTGAAGGCTGACACAAGCCGGGAATGAGGCGCATCGGGCGCGAGCAGGAGCGCAAGGCGCACGGTGATGGCAGGCTTGAAGGGCCGCACCTCGAAATCGAGATTGCGCTGCTCATCGAGCGCCGCCAGCGGATTGATCACGCTCACGCCCAGGCCCGCAGCGACCAGCGAGCAGACGGAGGCGCCCAGGTCGGACTCCAGCACCGTCCGGGTCTTGACGCCTGCGGCGGCCAATACCTGGTCGATGCGTTCCCTCGGGCCGCTGCCCAGCGGGAACGAGATGAAGGCTTCGCCGTCCAGGTCCGAGGCACGAACCTGCCTGGCCCGCGCCAGGCGATGTTCCCTGGGAAGCAGCGCGACGCAATCCATGCCCAGCAGCGTTTCGACACACATGCCGGGCGGATCATCGCCATACAGGATGGCGAGGCCCAGGTCGCACAGGCCCGAGCTCACCCAGGTGTCGACGGTCGCGGCCGCGCCGGAGTGGATCGTGACGAGCGTCTCGGTGTGCTCGCGCTTGAACCGGACGACCGCCTGGCTGAGGACGCCTCCGGCAATTCGCGCCATGGCGGCCACCGCCAGGCGGTCGCCGCCGAACGTCCGGATGTTCGATGCCGCGGACTCCAGGCCCTGCAGTCCGGCGAATGCCTTCTCGACTTCCTGGAAGAAGCGTTTGCCTTCGAGCGAAGGCGCCAGGCGCGTGCCGCTGCGTTCGAAAAGCGCAAACCCGATGATCGCTTCCAGCTGCGAAACAAGGCGGCTCACCTGGGGCTGCGAGGTGTGAAGCCGCCGCGAGGCTTCGGTCATCGACCCCGTCTGCACGACCACCCGGAAGGCCTCGATGTGCTTCAAGGTCATGCGTCGGCTGCTCATATCAATATTGTATGGTGCGCTGTTGAGTACGCATTTGCAGTATTGGTCGCCCAAAAGAATACTTGCGTCCATGCCTGACAGAACCCTGCACTTTGCCGACGCCGGACTGCCGCGCAGTCCATGCGCGGCTGGCGCCGTGGTGGACCTGCGCAGCGACACCGTGACGCTGCCGACCCCGTCGATGTACGCCCGCATGCAAACAGCCGCGCTGGGAGACGACGGCCTGGACGGCGACCCGACCGTGCGCGCGCTCGAGGCACTGGCGGCCAGCATGCTGGGCAAGGAATCTGCTCTGTATGTACCGACCGCCACGATGGGCAACCTCCTGGCCGTGCTGTCGCAGGCGGAGCGCCGGTCGCAGGTCGTGCTCGAGGAGTTCGCACACATGTTCGTTTCCGAGCGCGGCGGCGCCGTGTTCAGCGGCGTGACCTATACCGGCATTCCGGGCGTGGCTGGCGCAATGGACCTGGAGAGCCTGGCGCTGGTGCTGAAGTCGTCCGGCGAATTGCGCACGGATCTGGTCTGCATGGAAACGACGCACGGCAACGCGGGAGGAGCGGTGCTGCCGCTGGACCACATGCAGGCGGTCTGGAAGGCATCCAGCGAGGCCGGAGTGCGCGTCCACCTCGATGGCGCCCGGCTCTTCAATGCCGCCGTGGCGCTGAACGTCGATCCAGCCGCGATCGCGTGCTGCGCCGACACGGTGACCCTCTGCCTTTCCAAGGGCCTGAGCGCGCCTGCAGGTGCGGTGCTCGCCGGCCCGTCCGCCACCATGGCCAGCGCCAGACGGCTGCGCAAGATGCTCGGGGGCACGCAGCGCCAGATCGGCGTGGTTGCCGCCGCGGGACTGGACGCCCTGGAAACCATGCCCGGCCGGCTCGCGCAAGACCATGCTTTGGCGTCGTGCCTGAGCGAGGCATTGCGCGCCGTGTTGCCCGGCTCCGTCGGTATCAGCACGCCGCCCACCAACATCGTCTTCGTCGACGTGCCCGAGGCCGCAGCCGACAGTCTCGCCTGGGCGGAGGCACTCAAGGAATGCGATGTCCTGGTCCGCCCGTGGGGTCCGCGCCGGATCCGGCTCGTGACGCACCGCCATATCGACGCGGCCTGCGTGGATGCCGCCGCCACCGGATTCCGGCGTGCCGCGCAATCGCTGCTTGCCTGAATGCGTTCTCGCAAGGACGCGCCTCCCTTCGAACACATCGCGTACTACCAGGAGCCTTGACCATGCCTTCCATCGGCCGCCGGGACTTTGTCGCCTCTGCCTTCCTGATGGCCGCCGGCCTGGGGAGCGGCCGCGCATTTGCCAGCGGCTTTCCCAGCCGGCCCATCCGCCTGATCGTGCCGTACGGGCCCGGAGGCGGTTCCGATTTTGTCGCGCGCCTGATTGCCCAGAAACTGACCGAAACGGCGGGGTGGAATGTCGTCGTGGACAACAAGGCCGGGGCCTCGGGGCTGATCGGCACCGATGCCGCGGCCAAGAGCGCCGCGGACGGCTACACCTTGTTCCTTGCGGACGCCGCGCACGCCACCAATGCCGCGGTACAGCCCAAATTGCCCTTTGATCCGATCAAGGATTTCTCGCCGCTCACGCTCGTGGGCTCTTCGCCGCAACTGCTGGTGGCGCATCCGTCGCTTCCGGCCAACTCCCTGCGCGAACTGATCGCGCTGCCGCGTGCCCGAGTGCGCGAATACGGCGTCGGAACACCAGGGCAGGGGTCCGCGCCCCACCTGCTGTGCGAGACGCTCAAGCGCAAGACGGGCATGGAGCTGGTGCACGTGCCCTACAAGGGCGGCAGCGCCGCCTTGACCGATGCCGTCGGCGGGCAGGTTGCCATGGTGATCAATTCCGTGCCGGCTTGCATGCCGCACATCGAAGCGAAGAGGCTCAAGGTTCTTGCCATTGCCAGCGCGACGCGGCATCCGAAATTGCCGGACGTGCAGACCTTCTCCGAAAGCGTGCCGGGCATGGTGGGAGGCGCCTGGTATGGCGTGATGGCACCTGCCGGGGTGCCCGCGGATCTGCTGCAGCAGCTGAACGCGGCCGTCGACAAGGTGCTGGAACTGCCGGAAGTCAAGGCCCGGCTGGAAAGCTCGTTCGTGGATTCCATGCCCCGCGGGCCGCAGGCGTTCTCCAAGTACCTGAGCGAAGAAATCGCGCGCTGGAAATCGGTCGTGAAAGAGACGGGGGTCACGGTCAACAGCTGAGGCTCTTCGGGTGTTGCTTTGCTGCCCAAGGCGGCGGCAAGTGCATGGTGCTGTCAGCTTGCTGACATGCCAGCCTGCAGGTTCGGGGCCTGTGTTAGCACTTGACCTTAACTAAATTCGGTACTAGATCTACTCTTCAGGCACTCGAAGATCGCCATGCCGACCATCTCCAACATCAAGTCGATCTCATACCTGAAAAGCCATGCCGCTCAAATCTCCGAGGATCTGGAGATGAACGGCACGCCCTTCTTCATCACCCAGAATGGCGAGGCCTGCATGGTGATTGAAAGCGTCAAGCAGTTTCAGGAAAAAGAATCGCTGATCGCCGCCTTGAAGATCATTGCCTTGGGTGAGAAAGAGCGCATGAAGGGCAAAGGTATTTCCGCTGCCGAATCCCGTGCGCAACTGGCCGCAGCTCGCCAACGCCGCAAGTAGTGGCTATCTTCATTCTTCGCGATACCCAGGAGGACACTTTCGTCTATGCCGTTGCGGGACATCGGCAAGACTATCCAACGCTCTTGATGAAGCGCCTTCTGAGGATTTGAAGGGAATGGATTCGAGCTGCCTCCCGCGCAGCGATCATCAACAAGCCATGGCGATCACTGGCCTCTCGACTCCGAACTGGTCGCCGATAAAGAACCAGCTGGTCACCGGCCCTCTGCATGCGCATCACGACAAGGCCAAGCGCGACTTGCTGGAGCGCAGGGCAAATCGAGGCCTGTAGACTTCGCCGCCATGTTTCGTCTGCGGTTGTCGTTCGCCTTTGCGGTTCTTGTTGCACTGGTGTGCTGCCAGGCCGCCTTTGTCTACTGGGGCTCCAATCGCGTCAACGAATACGCCGCACACAGCCGGCTGACGAGCGACATTCTTTCCGAGCTCCTCGAGATTTCAGCCAACAAGCAAAGGCTGCGCGTGTGGGCCTCGCAGCGGCTCATGAATGCGGAGGCGACCTCGGCGGTGCGGGACCAGCTGCTCGAGCGGATGCGGACCGGCGCTGCGCGGCTGGACGCCATGTCCCGCCTGCACCTGGACTCGTGGCGGAAGCTGTCCTCGCGGGAGGACATCGCCGTGCCGCAAGAGGTTCTCCAGCTGGTCGAGATCAGCAAGCTGCTGGACGGCAACATCCTCGAGGTGCAGGCGCAGCTTCAGGACTTGCAGCCGCTGTCGCCCGGCGCGGAATTCCCGAATGTCTGGCGGCAGGTGGCGCAGGTCTTCGACATGACCCAGGGCCGCGACCTTCGCGAGCTGCTCAACGGTGCCATCGAAGGACAGCGCAAGGCGGTTCCCATTGCCCGTGCCGCAACCGAGCGGGGCCTGGACCGGCTGCGGCAGCAGGCGATTGCGATGGCGATCATCGCCCTTGTCGCAGCGGTGCTGTGGGCGCTGCATCTGCGCGGTCGCCTCAAGCGCCCCCTGGAGCTGCTGCTGCAAGGCACGCGGGCCCTGCAGTCCGGTTCGCTCGAGCACCGCATCGACCTTGCATCGGGCGACGAATTCGAAGTGGTGGCGCGCCATTTCAACCAGATGGCCGCGGAACTTCAGCAGCATCGCCAGCAGGCCGACGAAGCCCGCCGGCGCCTGGAAGACGCGGTCCAGGACCGGACGCGGGAATTGCAGTCGGCGCACGACACGCTCCAGCTCCTGGACCATCGGCGGCGGCAGCTCTTCGTCGACCTCAGCCATGAGCTGCGGACACCGGCGACGGCGATTCGCGGAGAGGCGGAGATCACGCTTCGCGGCGGCGACAAGCCGGCCGAGGAGTACCGCCATGCCCTGAAACGCATCGTCGGCACCGTTCAGCAGTTGACCAAGGTGATTGGCGATCTGCTCCTGATCGCGCGGGCCGAAGCCGACCAGCTGGTGATCCAGCCGTCCCCCTTGGATCTCTCGATGCTGCTGAGCGAGGTCGTGGAACAGGGCGAGGCCCTGGCGGCGCTGCATGGGGCCGCGCTGACCTGCGAGCCCGTGGTGGAAACGGTCATGGTTCGCGCAGACGGCGACCGGCTGCGCCAGGCGGTGATGATCGTCTTGGACAACGCCATCCGCTATTCCCGTCCAGACGGCAAGGTGCGTCTGGGCTGCCACGTTGCCGCAGACGAAGTCGCCATCGTGGTCCGCGACCACGGCATCGGCATCGGCGAAGACGAGTTGCCCCGGGTGTTCGAGCGCTTCGTCCGCGGCCAGCGGGCACGCGCGCACCGGGCGGATGGCAGCGGCATCGGCCTTTCCATCGCGCAGGCCATCGTCAAGGCTCATCGCGGGCACATCGAGATCCAGAGCTGGCCCGAGGAAGGGACTGAAGTTCGCATCGTTCTTGCACGCCTGCCGATCCACGAATTCGAGGCCAGTGCCCTGCAGCCATGAACAGAAGCATCCTGATTGTCGAAGACGATCCCCGTGTCGCCGATTTCCTGGTCCGCGGGCTGAAGGCGGAAGGCTTTGCGGTGACGCATGCCCGCACCGGTCCGCAGGGGCTGGAGCTGGCGCGCCGCGGAGACCTCGCGCTTTTGATCCTCGATCTGATGCTGCCGGGCATCAACGGCCTGGAGCTGTGCCAGACCTTCCGCGCCGAGGGCGGCCAGACGCCGGTGCTGATGCTGACCGCCATGAGCACGACCGAAGACAAGGTGAACGGCCTGCGCCTCGGCGCCGACGACTACCTGACCAAGCCCTTCGACTTCGAGGAACTGCTCGCGCGCATCGAGGCGCTGCTGCGCCGCGGCCGGGACCTCAGGCCGCGGGTCACGACCTTGCGGGTGGCCAACCTGGTGCTGGACCGCGAACGCATGCGCGTGGAGCGCGCGGGGCAGCCGATCACGCTGACGGCCAAGGAACTGGCATTTCTCGAGCTGCTCATGAGCGCACCCGGGCGGGTGTACAGCCGCGAACGCATCCTGGCCAATGTCTGGGGCACGCACGAGGATCCGCTCACCAATATCGTGGATGTCTACGTGCGGCGACTTCGCATGAAGATCGACGGCGACCACGCGGTGCAGCTGCTGCAGACCGTGCGCGGCCTCGGATACCGCATCAGCGAGACGGCGGGCTAGCCAGGCCGTTCATTCGGCGTTCATCTTGTGTTCGACACACGTTCATCGCCGCCGCGATGGATGTTCATTCGCCCCTCGAACAATGAGTCCTGTGTTTAACCACTTGCATGAATGGACTCTTCGATGATCCCGCGTTTTTCCAAGCTTCTTCCCGCTGCCGCTGTGTTGGCGCTTTGCATGTCGACCTCCGTGTTGGCACAGACGGCCGCGAGCGCAAGTTGTGTTCCCGCCAGCGAACGCCAGATCGAGGCACTGTTCGATCGCTGGAATGCCTCCCTCGCCACGCAGGATCCCGACAAGGTGGTGGCCAACTACGCTCCTGACGGCGTGCTGCTGGCCACGGTGTCGAACCAGCCGCGCACCAGTCCGGCCGAAATCCGCGACTACTTCGTCAAGTTCCTCAAGGGGGCGCCGCAAGGCAAGATCGATTCGCGCACGATCCGGGTCGGCTGCAATGTCGCGCAGGACATCGGCACCTACACCTTCAAGTTCAAGGACGGCAAGGCGGTGCACGCCCGCTACACCTATGTGTACGAATGGCTCAACGGCCAGTGGCTGATTGCGCACCATCACTCGTCGGCAATGCCCGAGAGCATTGCGGCGAAGTAAAAAGGGGGGCGCCCACGGTGGGGCGCGCGTCGTCGCTGCCGTGCTAAGCAGGCGCCGCGCCCTGGGTCGCCGTATAGAC
This sequence comes from Variovorax paradoxus NBRC 15149, assembly GCF_001591365.1. Classification (GTDB taxonomy): domain Bacteria; phylum Pseudomonadota; class Gammaproteobacteria; order Burkholderiales; family Burkholderiaceae_C; genus Variovorax; species Variovorax paradoxus. The sequence continues at coordinate 292,442 of NZ_BCUT01000002.1, read as the reverse complement.
GGCATACAACGACTGGCTGGCCGCCATGAACAGGCGGTTGCGCTTGGGACCACCGAAGCAGATGTTGCCGCAGACCTCCGGCAGCCGGATGCGACCGATCAGCCGGCCTTGCGGCGTCCATACCGTGACGCCGTTGTAGCCCACGCTGCGGCCGGCGTTGCTGGAGCACCAGAGGTTGCCGTCGACGTCGGCACGCACGCCGTCGGGGCCGCACTTCACGCCATCGATCGTGAAGTTGCCAAAGAGCTTGCCGTTGTGGAGCTTGTTGTCGGTACCGACGTCGAACACGTACATGTCGCCCTTGCCGCCGGCGACGGTGTCGCCCGGCCCCTGCCCGGTGCTGACGACATAGAGCTTCTTGAAGTCGGGCGAGAAGCACAGGCCGTTCGGGTCCGGCACCAGGTCTTCGCCGGCGACCTGCGTGAGCGTTCCGCTCTTGTCGAGGCGGTAGACCGCAGTCGGCAGTTCGCGCTTGTAGAAGCCGATCTCCGGCGGCTGCCCGAGCCTGGGGTTCAGCCGGCCGGCCTTGTTCGCGGGTCCGCCCGCGGCATCGACCGTGCCCTCGTAGAGCTGGGCGCCGTAGGGCGGGTCGGTGAACCAGTAGCTGCCGTCGGGATGCGGGACGACGTCGTTGGGCGAATTGAGCCGCTTGCCGTTGAAGCTCGACGCGAGGACGGTCACCGAGCCGTCGAGCTCGTAGCGCACCACGCGCCGCGTCAGATGCTCGCAGGACAGCTGCCTTCCCTGGTGGTCGAAGGAGTTGCCGTTGCTGTTGTTGGACGGCGAGCGGAAAACGCTGACGTGGCCGTCGTCCTCGCTCCATCGCAGTTGGCAATTGTTCGGGATGTCGCTCCAGACCAGAAAGCGGCCGACCGAATTCCATGCCGGTCCTTCGGACCACAACGCGCCGGTCCACAGCCGCTGGATCGAGGCGTTGGGCTGGCGCAGGCCATCGAACACCGGATCGACGGTGAGCACGTCGGGATCGGTGAAGTAGGTGGTGGGAGCCCCGCGCGCACTGAAGTCGCGCGGCGGCTGGGTGATGGTGCTCGGCGGCGCCGCCGGTCCGCCCGCGGCGGCCTGTGCATGCGCCCATCGTGGCAGGACGATGGAGGCGCCTACCGCGGCGCCCACGCCGCGAAGAAGCCGGCGGCGTAGTACCGAACTATTCACTACGAAATCGATTTTTTCCTGTGCCACAACCCACTCCATGAAACCGATGGAAGAAGCGTTGGAGAACGCGAGTTCGCAAAGCCGGTCGCATGCTACGCGCTTCTCTGGCGCCGTACTAGATTGCGTCACTGCAGGCGGTGCTGGTCGTCCGAACTGCGCGTTGAGCAGCGTCTTGAATCGACTAGCGGAGCAATTTCCGTCCAGGACTTGACCCACATGCAGGTCCTTGTCGACTTGCCAGAGTTGAGGCCCAGAGGCACTTTCAGAGGCGGGCGAGTTCCGCCACGGCGGCGGCGAAAGCCTGGGGCGCCTCCTGGGGCAGGTTGTGCCCGATCCCGCCGCTGACCACGCGATGTTCGTACCTGCCCGAGAACTTCCCGGCGTAGGCGCTCGCCTCAGGATGCGGTGCACCGTTGGCATCGCCTTCGAAAGTGATCGTGGGGACGGTGATGACCGGGGCCTTGGCGAGCCGGTTCTCCAGGTCGTCGTACTTCGATTCGCCTTCGGCCAGGCCGAGCCGCCAGCGGTAGTTGTGGATCACGACGGCGACATGGTCCGGGTTCTCCAGGGCAGCAGCGCTGCGGTCGAAGGTGGCATCGTCGAAGGCCCATCTGGGAGAAGCGATCTGCCAGATCAGTTTCGAGAAGTCGTGCCGGTTCTTCTCGTAGCCGGCACGGCCGCGCTCGGTGGCGAAGTAGTACTGGTACCACCACTGCAGTTCGGCTTTCGGTGGCAAAGGAGCCTTGCCCGACTCCCTGTTGCCGATCAGATAACCGCTGACGGAGACAAGGGCCTTGACGCGCTCCGGCCACAAGGCTGCGAGGATGCAGGCCGTCCGAGCGCCCCAATCGCAGCCGCCGACAGTGGCCTGCTGGATCTTCAGCGCATCCATCAACGCAATGATGTCAACGGCCAGCACCGCCTGTTGACCGTTGCGAGGCGTCTCGCTGGAAATGAATTGCGTCGTGCCATAGCCGCGCACATACGGGACGATGACTCTGTACCCCTGCGAGGCCAGGATCGGCGCAACCTCGGCATAGGTATGGATGTCGTAGGGCCAGCCATGCAAAAGCAGGATCGGTGCGCCGTTCGCAGGCCCCAGTTCCGCATAGCCGATGTTCAGCACGCCGGCCTCGATGCTCTTGAGTGGCTCGAGGCGCTTGAGCGGCCTCGACGCGGCGCGCGTCTGTGCGAAAGCTGGAACGCCTGCCGCGAACTGGGAGGTAACGACACCGATGGCCGCTTTCTCCAGAAATGAGCGGCGGGGCAATTTGTTTGGATCGGACATCGGGAAATCCTGGTGGGTGAAGAAGGGTTCTCCCCTGGATCGGGAGTGCGGTGTTGCGCAAGCTCAACGCGTGCGGCGGTCCGCGCGCACCAGTTCGAGCACCGCGTCCGCAAACGCCCCTGGCGCCTCTTGCGGCAGGTTGTGTCCCGCCCCCGGTATCACGCGGTGTGTGCGTGGCCCGGTGAACTTCGCCGCCTGGGCCGAACCGTCGGTCGGGCCATGGGCGCTGTCGTCGGAGCCGTCCAGTGTCACCGTCCGCACCGGTATCGCGGGCAGCGATGCAAGCCTGCGATCGATCTCGGCATAGGCGGGGTCTCCCTTGACTGCGCCGAATCGGTGGCGGAACGAATGGATGGAGACATCGACGTGGTCGGGGTTGTCGAACGATCCGGCGGTGCGCGCAAAGGTCGCGTCGTCGAAGCGCCAGGTCGGGGACCACTGCTTCCAGAAGAACCGGTTCATCTCGCGGCGGTACTTTGTGTAGCCGGCGCGCCCTCTCTCGGTCTGGAAGTAGAACTGCCACCAGAGCGGAATCTCGCTTTCGGGCAGCGCCGGAACCAATGCCGCGGACGGTTCCGTGAAGGCATAGCCGTTGCCCGACACCAAGCCCGCGCAGCGCTCGGGCCAGAGGGCGGCCACGGCGCTGGCCGCCTTGCCGCCCCAGTCGTATCCCGCCAGCACCGCACGCGGCAACGCCAATGCATCGAGCAGCGCCAGCAGGTCCGCGCCGAATGCCGCGAATTCGCCCGAACGCAGCGTGCCTGCATTCAGGAAGCGCGTGGGGCCGAAGCCGCGCAGATAGGGAACGATCACGCGGCAACCCGCGGACGCGAGGAGGGGGGCGACCTCCGCGTACGCCTCGATGTCATACGGGAAACCGTGAAGCAGCACCACCGCGGGGCCGTCTGCCGGGCCTGCTTCGCAGTAGGCGATGTTCAGGACGCCGGCATCGACGTTCTTCAAGCGGCCCAGTGCGAGGGCGGGGAATCCGATGCCCTTCGCGAATGCCACGCTGCCGCCCAGCGCCAGGCCCAGTCCAGCGATGCCCGCACCCGCCACCGCGCCGCGCAGCAGTCCGCGCCGCACGAAGTCCATGCGGTCGTCCATGCGGGTCGGGGTTACTGAATCCGTCATCTGAATCTTTCCGTGCGTGTGTGAGGATCTTGATAGCCGCTTCGATCGTAGGTTTGAGCAGGGAGGGCTACTAGCCACGTGCGGGGCTGCACCGTGTTGAGCGACGGACATCAATCGGTTCGATGGCGTGATCCGAGCCGCTGGTCGCGACCGCAAGACAGCCTTGGCCGGTATGTACTTTCCAGCGCCAAGGTTTGTCGTGCGCAGGACTGCCGACAGCGCAGCGATGCCCTAACATCGCCTCCCGCCGCCGATCCAGCAAGCCCTCGAGTACAAGAACCATGAAGAAGCTCATCGCCGCCGCCATCACACTCGCCACGGCGTTCGTCACGTCGCTCGCGGCACATGGGCAGGATGCCCCGCTGGATCCCGACACGGGCCTGCCGTTGTCGCCGCCTTTCGATTTCCCCGAGCGGGGACCGGCCGCACCATTCTGGGCGAAGCGCCTCACCGGTTACTTCAAGACATCCGACGGAATCAGGCTGCGCTACAGCGTGCTCCTGCCGAAGGCATCGGGCAGGTTCCCCGTCATCTTGAGCATCAACGGGTACGACGCCGGCTCGATCGGAGGAACGCCCTATCTCCAGTACAAGACATCGATGTCCATCGAACTCGACAGGCGGCTTGTCGACGCCGGCTATGCGGTGATGGGCGTCAACGCCGCGGGCAGCGGATGCTCCGCAGGCCCGCTGGAGTACACGCGGCCACAGCTCGGAAGACACGGCGCCGAGGCCGTCGAGTTCGCGGCGTCGCAAGCGTGGTCCAACGCCAAGGTCGGCATGGTCAACTGGTCGTACGGTGGTTCTTCCCAACTGGCGACGGCGCAGCACCGGCCGCCGCACCTTCGGGCCATCGTGCCCGGCATGGTGTTGACGGACTTCCGCGACGCCTTGATGCCCGGCGGCGTGCCGGCGCCCGGCTTCATCACGCCGCTGCGCGGCTCCATGCGCGCCTACTGGGAGAAGGTGGTCGCGCAGACGGCAAGGGAAGAGGGCGATGCCGCCTGCCTGGCGCAGATCCCGAAGAACCTCGCGGCCGAAGACACGAACTCCGTGATGCACCTGTTCCTGTCGCATCCCTTGCGGGACGAGCGCATGAAGAGCTTCGACCTGGCGCCGCATGCCGACCGCGTGCAGGTTCCCGTGCTGTCGCTCGAAGCGTTCCAGGACCAGGCCATCACGCCGCGCAGCGGCTACTACCAGTCCCGGCTCGATCCCGCCAGGCTGTGGTCGGTGCAGACCAACGGCCGGCACGACATGTACCTGGCCGCGGATTTCCAGGCGATGGCCGTGCGTTTTCTCGACCGCTTCGTCAAGGGAGAGAACAACGGATTCGAGCGTGACACACCACGCACCACCGTATGGATGGAAAGCTCCGAAGCAGGCGGCAACGCACTGGAGCGGCGCGTTTCCGCCAGGGCCCGCTGGGTGGTGCAAAGAGGCTCGATCCGCAGCGATGACCTGGCCGTCAAGGCGTTCCACCTGGGTGCGGGCCAGACCCTCGCCGATGCCCCTGGCTCCGGCGCTGCCGATAGCTTCGACTACCCGGGCGCCGGTGTGGCCGTCAACGACATTGCGGGAAGGAGCTTCTGGGGCCCGCTGCCTGGCGACTGGAAGACCACGGGCGTGGCCTACACATCGCCGCCATTGGATGAGGACATGATGGTCTACGGACCGGGCAGCGCCGACCTCTGGGTCACGGCCGGCGCCGGCGACGCCGACCTGCAGGTCACCGTCACGGAACTCCGGCCGGACGGGCAGGAGATCTATGTCCAGCGCGGCTGGCTGCGCTTGTCGAACCGCGCCCTGGACACGGCGCGCTCGACCCCGCTGTTGCCCGTTCGGCTCGAACGGCCGGAGCAGCCGATGCCGCTGCTGCCGGGCCGGCCGGTCCTCGCCCGCGTCGAGATCCACAAGATGGGCCACTACTTTCGCGCCGGCTCGCGGCTGCGGATCTGGATCGACACGCCCGCACAGACCGGTGGCCTGGTGTTCGACACCTTCACGCAGAAGCAGCGCGTCCATGTGCTGCACAACGCCAGGTACGACTCCGTGGTGCGGCTCGGCGTGCTGAAGGACGTGAAGGGACCTGCAGGCTATCCGGCGTGCGGCGAGACGATCCTGCAGCCGTGCCGGCCGGACCCGCTGGCCATTCGCTGAGCACGGACAGATGTCCATGCCCTACAACCCGGCGCTCGACGGCGTTCGCGCGCTGTCCATCCTCGCGGTCGTGCTGTTTCACTGCGAAGTCCCCGGTGCGCGCGGCGGCTTTATCGGGCTGGACGTTTTTTTCGTTCTTTCCGGCTATCTCATCACTTCGCTGCTGACGGCGGAATACCGTCATGGCGGCATCGAGATCGGCCGCTTCTATGCGCGCCGGGCGTTGCGCTTGTATCCGACGCTGCTGCTCATGGTTGCGGTCTACGTGGGGCTGGCCCCCATCCTCTGGCCGGCGGACGATCGCTGGCTGTCCGCCGTGCTCGCCGCACTCTACGTCTACGACTATGCGCTGGCCTTCCGGGAGCTGGCCTACACCATCGGCCACACATGGTCCCTCGGCGTGGAAGAAAAGTTCTACCTGCTGTGGCCTCTCGTGCTGCCGCTCTTTCTGCGAACGCGGCGTCCGGTCGGATGGCTGGTGTCGGCATTTTTGGCAGTGACTGCATGGCGGTATTTCGTGGCCATGAACTGGACCTGGCAGCAGGCGTATTTCCGTTTCGACACGCGAATGAGCGGCATCCTGCTCGGGGCCATTGCGGCACTGGCCCATTTCAAGGTGTCGAAGCACGCGCTCGCCATGGCTTGCATGGCGCTGCTGGTCCTGATCGCCCTGCCTTCGCTGCCGACGAGCGACCAGGTCCAGGCGGTCACGCTGCGCATCACATCGGCGGAGTTGTCGGCCTTCGTGCTGATCTGCTTTGCCGCAGAACATGGGCGAGCGGCATTCCTCGCGTCGCGGCCCATGGCCTACATCGGCAGGCTGTCCTATGGCATCTATCTCTGGCACTTCCCCTTGGCTTTGCTGCTGCGCAGTACGCAGCCGTTGTGGATCACGCTGAGCGCGACCCTTGCGTTCTCGTTCACGATGGCGGCGATCTGCCTGCATCTGGTGGACACGCCTCTGAAGAGATGGCGCCAGAAGGCATGGCCCTTCAGGCCAGCGCCATGCCACCGTCGACCTTCAGGTTGACGCCCGTGACGAACACGCTGTCGTCGCTCGCCAGGAACAGCGCCGCTTGCGCCAGGTCATTCGGCTGGCCCAGGCGACCCAACGGGATCGCTGCCGCCATGCGCTGGTCGAAATCAGGCCGTGCGGATTCCGTGATGCCCAGCTTTGCGAGGATCGGCGTGTCGACCGGGCCGGGGCTCAGCACGTTGACCCGGATGCGGCGGTCCTTGAGCTCGAGTGCCCAGTTGCGTGCAAAGGCCTCGATGGCGGCCTTGCTGCCGGCGTAGACCGCGTGGTTGTCCATCACCTTGCTGCCGGCGATCGAGCTCGTGAGGATGATCGAGCCGCCGTCGCGCATGAACGGCAGTGCCTTGGTCACGCCGAAGAACACCGCGCGTGTATTGGTGGCGAACTGCGCGTCGTAGTTGTCCACGGTCACGGCAGAGGACGGCTCGAGAATCGCCGTTCCCGCATTCGCCACATAGATGTCGATGGCGCCGAACCGTGCCTTCACCGCGGCGAGCAGGCGGTCGTGCATTGCAAGGTCGGCCACGTCGCCGACGAAGCCCATCGCGTCCGGACCGATGCGCGCCAATGCCGTGTCCACGGCGTCCTGGCGGCGTCCTACGACGACGACGCGGGCGCCTTCCGCCGCGAAAGCCTGGGCGCACGCCAGGCCGATGCCGCTGTTGCCTCCGGTGATCACCGCCACTTTGCCAGAGAGCTTTTGCATGATGCTTTTCCTTGTTCAACGAAGAGAGTAGCCTTCAATCTAGGTTGTTCACCTGCACTTCAGTAGTGGGCAAGAATGAAAACACTTGTGCCCCGGAGTCTTCAATGAATGTTCTCGACCAGGCGCCCGGATTGGTGGCCTTTGCCAGCGCCGTGGAGGCCGGCTCGTTCAGTGCGGCCGCGCGGACGCTGGGGACGTCGCCCTCGGCGGTCTCCAAGAGTGTGGCGCGGCTGGAGCAGCGCTTCGGCGTGCGGCTCTTCCAGCGCTCCACGCGGATGCTGTCGCTCACGCAGGAGGGCGCTGCGTACTACGAGCGCATCGCGCCGCTGCTGCGCGCGCTCGACCAGGCCGGCGACGCGATGCGGCCCGCCGGCATTGCGCAGGGCGTGCTGCGCATCACGGCGCCCGGAGACCTCGGGCGCATCCTGCTGGAGCCGGTGATCGGCAGGTTCCTGCCCAGGCACCCGGAGCTGAAGCTCGAGATGAGCCTTGCCGACCGCCATGTCGACCTGATCCGCGAGGGCTACGACATCGCCATTCGCGCGGGGCAGGTGGCCGACTCCGACCTCACGGCGCGGCGCCTTGCCGACCTGCCGCTCGTGCTGGTGGCGTCGCCCGTGTATCTGGCGCGCCGCGGCACGCCCGATTCGATCGAGGCCCTGCACAGCCACGCGCACGTGCGCTACATGCTGGGCGGCAAGGCGTTTCCGATCCGCTTTGCCGATGGCAGCGTGTTGAACCCGGCCGGCGTATTCGACACGGACAACAGCGTCGCGCTGCGCATCGCGGCACTTGGCGACCTGGGCATCGTGCAGATCCTGCGCCTGTTCGTGCAGGACGACATCGACGCCGGCCGGCTGGTGCCCGTGCTGCCGTCGCAGCCGTTGCCGCTCGTGACCGTCTCGGCCCTGCATGCCTTCGGGCGCCAGGCGCCGGCGCGTGCGCGGCTTTTCATCGAGTTCCTTGCGGCGGAACTCGAAGGGTTGTCCTGAGGCAGGGGCGCCTTAGAGACCCAGCGCCCTTGCCACGCCCGCCCCATAGGCCGCATCGGCCTTGGCGCAGTTGCCGATGTGGCGGCGCTTGATGAACCCGGGCGCATCGCCCATGGCGCGCGCCGTGTTGTCGAACAGCACCTGCTGCTGCGCCGGCGTCATCAGGCGGAACAGGTCGCCGGGCTGCTTGTAGTAGTCGGCATCGTCCTCGCGGAAATTCCAGAAGTCCGCATCGCCGCGCAGCTTGAGCGGCGGCTCGCGGTAGCCGGGCTGCTCCTGCCACTGGCCGAAGCTGTTGGGCTCGTAGTGCGGCGCGGCGCCGTAGTTGCCGTCCACCCGGATCGCGCCGTCGCGGTGGTTGCTGTGCACCGGGCAGCGCGCGGCGTTCACCGGGATCTGGTGGTGGTTCACGCCCAGGCGGTAGCGCTGCGCATCCGAATAGGCGAAGAGGCGCGCCTGCAGCATCTTGTCGGGCGACACGCCGATGCCGGGCACCAGGTTGCTGGGCGCGAACGCGCTCTGCTCCACGTCGGCGAAGAAGTTCGCGGGATTGCGGTTCAGCTCCATCACGCCCACCTCGATCAGCGGGTAGTCCTTCTTGGGCCAGACCTTGGTCAGGTCGAAGGGGTGGTAGGGCACCTTCTCTGCATCGGCTTCGGGCATCACCTGCACGGAGAGCGTCCACCTGGGGAAGTCGCCGCCCTCGATGGCTTCGAACAGGTCGCGCTGGTGGCTCTCGCGGTCGCCGCCGACCAGGGCCGCGGCCTCGGCATCGGTGAGGTTCTTGATGCCCTGCTGCGTCCGGAAGTGGAACTTGACCCAGAAGCGCTCGTCCTGCGCATTGACGAAGCTGTAGGTGTGCGAGCCGAAGCCGTGCATGTGGCGGTAGCTGGCCGGGATGCCGCGGTCGCTCATCACGATGGTGACCTGGTGCAGCGCCTCGGGCAGCAGCGTCCAGAAGTCCCAGTTGTTGGTGGCGCTGCGCAGGTTGGTGCGGGGGTCGCGCTTGACGGCCTTGTTCAGGTCCGGAAACTTGCGCGGGTCGCGCAGGAAGAACACGGGCGTGTTGTTGCCCACCAGGTCCCAGTTGCCTTCTTCCGTATAGAACTTGAGCGCGAAGCCGCGGATGTCGCGTTCGGCATCGGCCGCGCCGCGCTCGCCGGCCACCGTGGTGAAGCGCGCGAACATCTCGGTCTTCTTGCCCACGGCGCTGAAGAGCTTGGCGCGGGTGTACTGCGTGATGTCGTGCGTGACGGTGAAGCTGCCGAAGGCGCCGGAGCCCTTGGCGTGCATGCGGCGCTCCGGGATGACCTCGCGGTTGAAGTTGGCGAGCTTTTCGAGCAGCCACACGTCCTGCATCAGCAGCGGGCCGCGCGCGCCGGCCGTGAGGCTGTTCTGGTTGTCGGGCACGGGGGCGCCGAAGGCGGTGGTCAGGGAGGTTTTGCGCGGGGTGTCGGATGAATCGCTCATGGAGGGGCTTTCTCAACGCAGGGAAGGGGAGCGCCGATGGAGCGCGGCGCCGGTCTGTGAGTTCCTAGGCGGCGACTGCAACGATGCTCGTGATGCCGTTGCGGGCCATCTTCGCATAGGGACAAAATCTTTCCGTGCTGCGCACCAGTTCTTCGGCCACGCATTTCTCGACGTCGGGCAAATGGATCCGCACATCGGCGGTGAGCACGAAGAGTCCGTCGACGGGGTCGCGCCCGAAAACGACGGACGCCTCCACGGTGGCGTCATGAACCGGAATCTTCTTCTTCGCGGCCAGCAGGTTCAACGCCCCATGGAAGCATGCGGCATAGGCCGCCGCGAACAGCTGCTCCGGGTTGGTGCCGCCACCGCCGCCTCCCAGCGCGGCCGGAAGCCGAAGCTCCAGGTTCAGGTTGCCGTCGTCGGAGCGCGCCACGCCCGAGGCCCGTCCGTGCTCCGCTTCGCCGCCGCTCACCGTGACGACGGTCGAATAGATCGGCTCGAATTCCTGCCCCTTGTACCTGTCGAGCAGCGTGACGGGAGGCGGTTGCAGCGGGCTGGATTGCGCGGCTTGTGCTGCAGAAACTGGGGTTGTATCTCTCGGCGTGGGCATTCCGGGCTTCTGTTCAATGGTGTTGCGCAAGAGCACGCTCAGGCGGCAGGGGCTTCGAGTTCGAAAGCCGCACTGATGATGAGACCCAGCTCGTCGCCGATCATCGGGAGCGCGGCGGTCACGCCGTAGTCGCTGCGGCGGATGCGGCCCCGGATGTCGAAGCCGACCGTGTAGACCTGCTTTGCCGGATTCATGCCGGCGCCGACGAAGCTCACGTCGAATGTGGCGTTGCGCGTCACGCCGTGCAGGGCGAGGGCGCCGGCCACCTGGAATGAATTCGCAGCCAGGGAAAGCGGCGCGGCAAAGTCGAAGGAGACCAACGGAAACCGCTCGGCGTCCAGCCAGTCTCGGCTTTTGAGTTCGCCATCCAGGATGGGGCTCGTGGTCCTCACGTTGGCGACGGGCACGGACACCGCGAGCCGCGTGTCGCTGCCGTGTGCCGACAGCGGAATGTCGAGCGTGCCGCAAGGGCCCGTGAATTCGCCGAAATAGGTCGAGATGCCGAAGTGCGACACCCTGAACAGCACCTGCGAATGTGCGGGATCGACGACGTAGCGTCCGCGGCTGATGTCGGCCAGGTTCGTCGAGGCGAGTGTGGAGAGTACGGAGCTGTCGGGCATGGCGTCATCAGGATGGGAGAGGAGGGCCGTGGGGCAGGAACCCCCGGCCGCATCCCGATGTGGCCGAAGGTGGTCTTTGTGTCAGCGTGCCGGCTTGGGCAGCGCGAACCAGGCTTCGAAGCCGAGCGCGCCGATGCGCGGGTTGGGGCCCGGCACTAGCGTTTCGTCCTTCAGCTCCGCACCGAAGTAGCGCGCGTGCACGTCCTGGACGACCTTGCGCGGATCGCTGGTCTTGGCGAGAAAGCGCTGCACCAGGTCGGACAGGCGAACGCGCTCGGGGCCGGCAATCTCGACCACGCCATTCACCGGCTTGCCCAGGGTGTAGTCGGCCACGGCAGTTGCGACGTCGTCCGATGCGATCGGCTGCACGAAGGCCGGCGAGAGGCGCACGGTGTCGCCGTCGGTGCCCGACTGCGCAATGCCGCCGAGGAATTCGAAGAACTGCGTCGAATGGACGATGGTGTAGGGAATCTTCGATTCGCGGATCAGCTTTTCCTGCGCGATCTTGCCGCGGAAGTAGCCGCTTTCGGAGAGGCGGTCGGTGCCGACCACCGACAGCGCGACGTGGTGCTTCACGCCGGCCACGGCTTCCGCGGCCAGGAGGTTGCGCCCCGAGGTCTCGAAGAATTCGAGCACGGCCTTGTCCTCGAACGAAGGCGAGTTGGCCACGTCCAGCACCACCTGCGCGCCCTTGAGGGCCTCGGCCAGGCCTTCGCCGGTGATGGTGTTGACGCCCGATGCGGGCGATGCGGCAACGACCTCATGGCCGGCTTCGCGCAGCTTGCTGACGACCTTGGAGCCGATGAGGCCCGAGCCGCCGATGACGACGATCTTCATGGTGATTTCCTTTGGCCCGCAAGGGGCTGGTTGGTTGGCGAAGGTGGTTCCCGGCGGCGCGGATCAGGCGAGCTTTGCCTTGTCCAGGCCGAAGACCTTGTCCGAGGCGCCGGGCACGCTCTTGAAGCCGATGTTCAGGCGGCTCCATGCGTTGGTGGACATGATGAGGAAAGTGAGGTCGGAGATTTCCTTCTCCGACAGCTGCGTGCGCACGCGCTCGTAGATGTCGTCGGGCACGCCTTGCTCGGGCAGCCTGGTCAGCACCTCGGTCCAGGCCAGCGCCGCACGTTCGCGCGGAATGAACAGCGTCGATTCGCGCCATGCGGCCAGGTGGTACAGGCGCAGCTCGCGCTCGCCCTGGATCCTGGCCTGCTTGACGTGCATGTCCAGGCAGAACGCGCAGCCGTTGAGTTGCGAGGTGCGGATCGACACCAGGTTGCGGATCGGCTCTTCGATGGCGCCTTCCTTGATCGCGTTGAGGAACTCGACGAACTTCTTGAAGAGTTCGGGCGATTGCTCGACATAGTTGACACGTTGGGTCACGACTAACTCCTGGAATGGGTGGCGGATGCCTGGACTCGGAACGGCTGAGTCATCCGTCTTGCGAAGACCGCGCAGACAGGAGGTAGCGTAGGTTGGAGAAGGTGCCGCCGGTAGCCATGTGCGGGGCTTCACGGTGTTGCCCAACGCGCAACAATCCGGCCAGGGACTCGGCATGTTTCCGAAATGGCACCAGCCGAAGGCGAAATCCGGCGCGGCTGCGTCCTAGAATTTTTTGGACGCTTGCGGCAATGCGGCGTCCTCCATTCACTTTCGGAAAGTCCATCAAATGATCAAGCACATCACCGTCATGACGGCCGCCTTCCTGGCCGCGGCGAGCGTCTTCGCGCAATCGGCGGAGAACCAGGCCGTCACCGACAGCAAGCCCCAGGTGCGGGCCCAGGCCAGGGTGGCGGCCAAGGCGCCAGGCAGGGCCGCCGTGGCCTCGGGCGACACGGTCAAGACCGCCGAAGGCGGCGCAATCGGAACCGACACGGCCGCCATTGCCGGCGAGAAGCGCCACCAGACGCGCGATACGCGCAAGCCGAATCGCCGCAAGCCCGTTCCCGGCGGCACGCCCGAGTGAAGCTGCGAATCGCCTGAGGCCCATCGCAGGAAGCCCGCCAGTCACTCACTGGCGGGCTTCGTCGCATGGGACCTTCAGGGGGCACTGGCTGCCGCAAGGGCGCGGCCGCGGACCATGTCTTCGATTGCGCGCAGCACATCGGCCGGCTCTGCGCGCTTCCGGATGTCCTCCTCGATGTGGGCGAAACGGATGCGGCCATCCTCATCGATCACATAGGTCGCCGGAACCGGCAACACCCACAGGCCGTTGCCGTTCAGGACGGGAATGTCGGTGCCCACCGAGCCGTAGAAGCTGACGAGCTCGGGCGGGAGCGTGAAGGCCAGCTCGAAGCCGCTGGCGGCTTCGAGGTTGGAATCGCTGAGCACGGTGAACGTGAACTGGTTGTCCTCGGCCGTACGCATCGAATGGTCGGGCGTCTGCGGCGAGATCGCCAGGAGCGTGGCGCCGAGCCGCGCCAGGTCGTCCGCCCGCTGGTGCCAGGCCCGCAGCTGGAGGCTGCAGTAGCCGCACCAGCCGCCGCGGTAGAACACCAGCACGAGCGGGCCCTTGCGCCATTCGTCCGACAGTCGGACCAGGCGGCCGGCACCGTCCGGCAGGGTCGCGTCGGGCGCAAGGTCGCCGGCGCGCTTGGCACGGGCGGCGATGCCCGTGGCGTCGAACACCGCATCGGCGGCGCTGTCAGACGAGCTTGTGGTCGACATAGCACCATCTCCAGGATTCGCCGGGCTCCGCGGACTGAATGACCGCATGGCCGGTTTCGTGGAAGTGGCCGGTCGCGTGCTTTCCCTGCGAGGAGTCGCAACATCCGACGTGGCCGCAACTGAGGCACATGCGCAGGTGGACCCAGCGGCCGCCGGAACGCAGGCATTCCTCGCAACCTGTGGTGGTTGGCGTGACCGGGCGGACCTGCTCCAGGTGGGGGCAGCCGGCGGTCATGCGCACACCTTTGCATGCAAGGGGGTGAGGGGGGCGGAATTTTTCATGGCGTTTGCAGGTTGTGTATCTACAGATCGAGCCGGATCGCGCCATTGCTGACATAGCGCGAGAAATTCTGGAAGGGAATGGCCGCCTGGCCGCGGTAGTTTTCGTCCTGCCAGCTGAAGACCGTGTCCATCCGCGAGACCTCGATCTCCACGAGGCCCCGGCGCACTTCGAGCTCGGCGCCGTCGCCTTCGCTGTACTCCACCAGCCCGACCACTTCGGCGTTCAGCGTGGTGGCCAGGTTGTCGCGGATCCGTTCGTTCAGGCGCATCAATTGATCGGGCGCGCTGTGCGCGCGCTCGGTGCGTGGCGCCAGGCCTTCCTCCATCACGAGGGCCGCATGCACGCCCTCGTCGGCATGCATCCGGCGAACGAAGGCCGTCAGGTTTTCGAAGCCGTGCAGCCCGACCTTCGTGCCGATGGCCCAGCGCAGCATCACGAAGTGGTACGCGTCGGCAATGGAGCGCCGGCCCGTGAGCCATTCGCGGCCTTCGAGCTGCGCGTCGAGCCGCCCAAGGTACTCGCGCACGTGGCCGCGCGCCGTGGCGGCCAGCTGCGCCGCCAGGCCGTCGTCCGGCAGATAGCGCTCGGGAAAGAAGATCGGCCTGAACGCCTTGTGCACATCGGAGTTCAGGAAGCCGAGCCAGCGCATGACCTCCGCCCGCGCGCGCGGCGAACCGTCGCCCGCCAGCTGCAGCTGCGGATGCAGGTCCGCGAGGTAGCCGAGGATGGCGACGTTCTCGCTCAGCGTGAAGTCGCCGTGCACGAGCAGCGGCACCACGCCGGCCGGGTTGAGCGCCAGGTACTCCGGCATCTTGATGCTGCGGCGGTCCATGCGCACCGCCTCGTAGGGCTGGCCGGACCACTCGAGCACGATGTGGTCGGCCAGTGCGCTGGCTCCGGGCATGTAGAAGAGTTTCATGGCAGAGGTCCTGTGTACTTGTGCCGGCCCCCTGTTGCAGGAAGCAAGGGATGCCTTCCACCCGCCGCGTCGCTGTGTTGCTGGTCGGATTTACGCGGGGACACCGCGCCGACGTGAGTCTGTCCCGTGCACGAACGGGTGGAAAGTGCACGCCTCATTACAGCCGCCTCGGCGATCTGACACCCGTCATCTTCGTTGCGGCGGGTGGAATGCAACCGGTGGGTTATTTCACTGGAATGAAGAACTCGGCACCCTTGTTCTTCACGAGCATGACGACGAACTTCGCAGGCTTGGTCTTGCTCGCGTTGCGGCCGACGGTGTGGATGTCGTCGGGGCCTTCGTAGAAGGTGTCGCCGGCCTTCAGCGTCACTTCCGTGCCGCCCTTCACGCCCATCACGATCGAGCCTTCGAGCACGTAGACGTAGCTGTGGGCGTCGTGGCGATGCACCGGATCGACGGCGCCCGGCGGATAGTCCACCGTGATCATCAGCACTTCCTTGCCGGGGATGTCCTTCATCTCCTGGGTCATCAGCGGCGTCACCTTGGCGTCCTTGGGCGTGCCGTGCGAAGCGGCGTTCTGGGCCGTTGCTGCGCCCGCGGCGAACAGCAGTGTCAGTCCGATGCTTCTTGCAATCTTGATCATGGTCTTGCCTTCTTTGATGCGATGGATGAATCGTAGGATCGGGTGGCACGGCGCGGTAGGCCTGTGCGATGGATCACGGTGTTGTCCGCAAGGCACCAATCGCGCCTTGGCTGTGCAGCCCGCGTTCAGGCCGGTGGCTCGCCTTCCACGGGCTCGAAGCGCGCTCCGCCTTCGAGGGTGCGGTGAACGGGGCATCGCTGCGCCATGTCGAGCAGCTGTGTGCGTTGCGCCTCGGTGATGGCGCCGTCGATCGACACCCGCCGGCTGAAGACGTCGGGCGGGGAGATTGCCTTGTCCTTGCAGTGGTTGACCGCGGTGCGGATGCGCGTGACCGGCCAGCCCTTGCTGTCGGCGTAGTGGCGCAGCGTCATGGTCGTGCAGGCGGCGAGCGCGGACGACAGCAGGTTGTAGGGCGTCGGGCCCGAACCGAGCCCGCCCACCGTCTCGGGTTCGTCCGCGAGCCAGCGCGAGCCGCCCGAGCGCAGCGCGAGCTGGAATTTTCCGAGGCCCGTTTCTTCTGCCTCAGCGTCCGCCGCAACCGGGCGGCCGGCGGGCGGTTCGGGCAGGTAGCGGTCCGCCCAGGTTGCGATGAGGCGCGCGACCTGCTCGGCGTCCTCGCGCTTCGACAGCAGGTGGTCCGCATCGTCGAGCGAGACGAAGCTCTTGGGATGCCTCGCTGCCAGAAAGATGCGCGTGGCGTTCTCGATGTCGACCGTGTGGTCCTGCGGCGCATGGAGCAGCAGCAGCGGCCGGTGCAGGGCCGCGATGCGCGCCCCCGGGTCATGCGTGCGCAGGTCGTCCACGAAGGCCTTGCCGACCGCCATCGGCCGTCCGATCACCTGGACCAGCGCCTGTCCCTCGGTCTGGAGGCGCGCAAGACCCGCGGGGTCCAGCAGGTGCAGCACCTGCGCCACATCGAACGGCGCGGCAATGGTCGCGATGGCGTGCGCGCCCGCAATGCGGTCCGCCGCAGCGAGCATGGCGGAGCCGCCGAGGCTGTGGCCGATGAGCAGGCGGGGCGGCATGCCGGCGGCCTCCATGGCGCTGGCGGCCGACACCAGGTCCTGCACGTTCAGCGAGAAGCTCGCGTCGGCGAAATTCCCCTCGCTGCCGCCCAGCCCGGTGAAGTCGAAGCGCAGCACCCCGATCCCCACGCTGGCCAGCGTCCGCGCGATGCGCACGGCCGCGAGGTTGTTCTTGCCGCAGGTGAAGCAGTGCGCGAACAGCGCCCAACCCCGCGGGATGCCCTCCGGCATTTCGAGGCTGCCCGACAGGCGGTGTCCGTTCCGGTTGAGGAATTCGAAGGGGCGGGTAGGCACGGAGCGTGTTCCTGGCGCTCAGGCTTCGAGCGCGGTCGAGTCGCGCCAGCACAGCGCCGAGAGCACGGCGCCTTCGCCGTCGATCTCGAACTCTTCGGGCAGCGGCCCGTCGATGCGTTCCAGTTGCACGGCGTCCGCCAGCCGCTCGCGCAGGTCGCGCGCCCACCGGCTGCCATGGGCCATCCAGGCGGGGCTGATCTCGTCGCCGTCTGGCGAGGGTTCCAGCAGCACGATGACGCGCAGCATGGGCTCGTCCGCCGCGCGGATCGCCCACAGGCGCCGCACGGCGGGCTGTTCTGCGTACCAGCGGGCAAGTGCGCTCGACGTGGCGCAGCCCGGTGGGGTGGCTTCGAGGGAAGAGGCCAGCGAGAGTCTCATGGCGTACCCCGGCTTACTGCGGCATGCTGCGCTCGGCGTCCAGCGCGGCTTGCACGCCGGCGTCGGCGTCCATCATCCGGGCGAAGCGCGCGAGGTTGTCCAGGCCCTGCATGTCGACCTTCTTGGCCGCCGACCAGCGCGAGAGCACGAACAGGTACGGGTCCGCGATGGACCGTTCGCCAGTCAGCCAGTCGCGCCCCTCGAGCTGGCCGTCCAGCCGCGCGAGGTATTCGCGCACATGGCCGCGCGCGTTGTCCGCAAGGAGGGGCGCCATCGCCGCGTCTTTGAGGAAGCGCTGCGGCGTGAAGATCGGCTTGAACGCCTTGTGCACGTCCGAGTTGAGAAAGCCCAGCCAGCGCATGACCTCGGCGCGCGCTCGCGGCGAGCCGTCGCCCAGCAGGCGCGCCTCGGGGTACAGGTCGGCCAGGTAGCCGAGGATGGCGACGTTCTCGGTGAGCGAGAGATCGCCGTGCGCCAGCAGCGGCACCGTGCCGCCCGGATTGATGGCAAGGTAGTCGGGCGACTTGATGCTGTCCAGGCTCATGCGAACCGGCTCGTGGTCGGCGCCGATCCACTGGAGAACGATCAGGTCGGCGAGGGAGCAGGCGCCGGGCATGTGATAGAGCTTCATGAGAGATTCCGTTAGATCGATGCGACGATGCTAGGCAGGCGTGCGCAGCAGCGGTAGGCATGCGCCGGGGCGCACCGTGTTGCCGCGGGCGCACCAATCGCGGGGCGGCGCGCCGATGCATTGGTGCGCGCAGGGCAACACCGCGGTCACGCCCCGGCACCTGGCGCCGCCGGCAGGGCGCTCCTACGATCCCCGGTGAACCCGACACCTGGAGCACGCATGCCATCGACCGAACACGGCGAGTCCGACGGCGACGCCGGCCTCCTGCGCCATTCACTGGCCGATGTGCACGGCCCGGCCCACCGACAGCCCCAGCACGCACATCGCCAGGCACAGCACCAGGCAGGCCGCGAGCGGCATCGTCCAGTTGCCCGCGGCTTCGTGCAGGAAGCCGACCAAGGTCGGGCCGACAGCCGCCAGCAGGTAGCCGATGCATTGCGACATGCCCGAGAGCGACGCGGCGAGCTGCTGGCTGCCCGCGCGCAGTCCGACGAAGGCCAGGCTCAGGATCAATGCCGATCCCATGCCCATGCCGAAGGCGAAGATCCACAGCGGCGTCAAGGCGGGCAGGGCCAGCAGGCCCGCCAGGCCGCAGGCACTGAGTGCGGGCGACGCGAAGGCGATCCAGCGCTGGTCGGGCATCCGGTGCAGCAGCGGCATCAGCAGCAGCGCAGGCACGGCCCCCGCCAGCTGCATCCACCCATGCAGCGTGCCGGCGCGGGCGCTCGAGAAGCCGACCTCCTGGAGGATCGAAGGCAGCCAGGCAATCGCCGCGAAGTAGATGAAGCAGGTGAGGCCCAGGTACCCCGCCACCTGCCAGGCCAGCGAGGCCTTCCACACCGACGGCCCCCGCGCACCCGTGGCAAGGCCGGGCGCCGACACCGTGCGAAAGCGCAGTTGCGGCAACCACAGCAACGCAGCGACGAGCGGCAGCACGGCCACGGTGCCCAGCGAGGCGGGCCACCCGGCACCCAGCGCATGGTCCAGCGGCACGGCCACGGCCGATGCGATGCCGGCGGCGGCGATCATTGCCAGTGCATAGCAGGCCGTGAGCTTCGCCACATGGCGAGGAAAGTCCCTTTTGAGCAAGCTGGGCAGCAGCACGTTGGCGACGGCAATCGCCCCCCCGATCACGCAGGTGCCCGCGAAAAGTGCCGACACCGTGCCGGCCGAGCGCACGCCGATGCCGGCGACCAGCAGGGCCAGCGACGCGAAGAGCACGCGCTCCAGGCCGAACCGGTGCGCCAGTGGCGCCGCCAGCGGCGACACCAGGGCGAACGCGAGCAGCGGCAGGGTGGTCAGCAGGCCGGCTTGCGAGGCGTTGAGCGCAAAGCTTTCGCGCACGGGTTCGAGCAGGGGCCCGAGCGTGGTGATCGGTGCCCTGAGGCTGGCTGCGATGAGCAGGATGCCGGCGATGAGGAGCGCGGCGCGGGGTGAGGAATCTGCCGTTTGTGAGGAATGCATGGAGGTCCGAAGTAATGCGCAATGCCACCGATGAATCTAGTGTCGATGCGCGGATTCGAATGCCTGCAGGCCGACTGAATATGCGCAAATCCGGTCAAGATGAACGCCTGAGCACGCATCGCCAAGGCGCCTGGACCTTCGAATTCGACAAGATGGAGGCGCGCGTTGCCGCCGTGCGGATTCGCACCGAGGCGCTCGCGGAGGGATTGCCGGCGCACCAGCATCCGCAGGGGCAGCTGGCGATGGTGTTGCGCGGCACCGTGGCCTGCGAAGTGCCGGGTGCGCTGTGGATGGCACCGCTGCACGGTGGCTTGTGGATCCCCGGGGGCGTGCCCCACAGCCTGCGCGTTTCGGCGGAGGGGAATGTCTGCTTTCTGTTCGTGGAAGATGCCGCCGCGGCCATGCCGAAGACCTGCTGCTCGTTGAGCGTCAGCCCCTTGCTGCGCGAGCTCATTCTTTACCTGGCCGCCTTGCCCGAGGGCGCGCAGCGCGAGCCGCAGGCGCTGCGGCTGCATGCCGTGCTGCTGGACCAGCTGGCGCGCATGCCGACCGAAGCCATGCACCTGCCGGTGTCGGAGGAGCCGCGCCTGCGCCGCCTGATCGATGCGCTCATGCGCGACCCGGCGGACCGCACCACCGCAGCGCAGTGGGCCTCGCGCCTGGCCATGAGCGAGCGGACCCTGACCCGCCTCGTGCAGCTTGAAACGGGCATGTCCTTCGGCCGCTGGAGCCAGCGCCTGCGGCTGATCGTGGCGCTGCAGTGGCTCACGTCGGGCCTTTCGGTGCAGCAGGTGGCCCATGGCCTGGGCTACGACTCGGTGAGCGCCTTCATCGCCATGTTCAGGAAGGCCATGGGCCAGCCGCCCGCGCGCTATCTTGCGCGGCGCCGCTAGAACCTGCGCGCGTACCGCAGCTGAATGAAGTTCTCGCCGGGGTTCGGGTGCTTGATGCCGGCGTTCGAGAAATGCTCGAGGCGCAACGCGATCTCGTGCTGCCGTTGCGCGCCGAAGCTGCGGCCGACCGCCAGGTGGGTGCTGAAGTTGAAGCTCGTCGAAAAGCTCTTCTGCCGGGTCCTGTAGACCGACGAGGTGGCGGTCACCCCCACCCCGGTTTCGAAGAACCACGGCGAAGCGCCATCCGCGGGGCGATAGCGCAGCACGGGAATCAACGCGAACTGCGACAGGTGCGAAAGCCCTGCCCGGTCCGTCGACTGGATCTGCCAGTACGCGTAGGAGGCTTCCAGATAGCTGCGGAGCTCGCCCGGGCCCAGCTGCCATCGGTAGGGGAGGTCCCAGGTCAGCCCCGCGGTCAGCGTGCGGGTCCCGTGCGCCGAGCCGAACTGGGTGAAGAGAGAGGAGGGTGGGTGCAACGGCGTGTCGGCGCGCGCCACCTGCGAAATGCAGGCGCCGATGCCGAGAAGGACCAGGGCCGCGCCATGTCGCTTGCGGCGCAGTTGCGGCAGCCGGAGGTTGAGGCGGAAAGTTCGATCGGACATTTGATTTGCGGATGCATCGAGCGGCAAGGGCCTCGCGGCGGCGTCGAATGCATGAAAGGCTCAGAGGTTCAGGGGCGATGCATGCCGGCCGATGGCGAGGCCCGGCCCACGGTGAATGCAAGCGCGGCATCGACAGGCGCAGCCGCCGGCGCATCTGCGGGCGTTTCGAAGCGCCCGCCAAGGCGATTGCCCGCCGGGTCTTCGAGGGTGCCGCGCGCGATGAGCCGGTATTCGCCTGCGCGCCATGGGGCATGCGGCGTGAACGTCCAGGTGCGCTCGCCGTCTTTCAGCCGGGCTTGGCCACTCACGCGCCGGCCCTGCGGGTCCGCGATTGCGATGTAGTCGGCGTCCCGGCCATCGATGGCGCCATCCAGCGTCACGACGAGCGCCTGCCTCGATGCGGCGCGCACGGACGACAGGCGCCATGCCGACACCGCCGGACCGCTCGTGTCCGCGGGCCCGACGCGCCAGTGCTGGATGGGACGGCCGTCCAGCGTCAAGCTCACATCGTCCCCGTCGACCAGGATCGGCCCCAGGACCTCACGCGCGTTCAGGCCCGTCTTGACGCGGCCTGGATGCATCAGCACGGTCAGGATCCGGCCGTCGGGCGACCAGAGTTCCTGCTCGAGAAACGGTTGCACGAGCGGCTTTCCGTCGGGGCGCAGCAGCGCGAGCCTTGGCAGCACCGGGCCTTCGATCCGCGCCGCGAACTCGATGGACAGGCGCAGCAGGTTCGCCGGCACCTGGCCGGCGGACGGCTGGACGCGCACCCTTTGCGCAGCCGCGGTGGATGGCGTGGGTGGCGCGGCGTGCGAGGCGCCCAGCGCCACGGCGAGCGCCGCGGCGCCGCACAGTCGGCAAAGACGCACGGCTTACTCCGACGCCTTGATCAGGTCCGGGAAGCCTTCGTCCTTCAGCAGCATGTCCTGCCGCGGCTTGATGTTCTGCAGCTGGAAGTTGTCGCCCTTGAAGCTGTACTCCGCGAAGGCGTATTCCGAGACATGGTCGGTCAGCCGGAAGCTCAGTTCCTTGCCGATGGACACGAGCTGCAGCGCGTCCTTCTCGAGCCGGCGGCGCACGACCACGAACGATTTGTCGTCCAGGTTGTCCAGCCGCAGCGTGCCGGCCAGCGGCGCCTGCATCACCTCGACGCCCGCGAGCTGCCCGAAGGGCACCTGCTTGTCCATGCCGGGCCGCGAACCCGTGGCCTCCAGCTGCGACACGGGAATGACGTTGGACACGCGGTCGAAATTGGCCAGCAGCAGGAAGTCTTCGGTCTTGCCCTGCTCGGTGCGCGAGTAGGAGACCATGTCGGCCGGCGTGTTGCCGTAGCCGAGTTCGGCGACGGTCTTGCCGCGGATATGCGCACCGTCCTTCAGGTCGTCCAGCGGGATCGTCACGAGCGGCGTGCAGGTGTAGGCGGCCACCAGGTAGCTCTTGCCGCCCCAGCTCGCGAAGCTCATCGCACGGATCGGGGCGCGGGTCTCGATCAGGTTGTGGCCCGCGTGGTAAATCTCCACCGAGGTGATCGACTGCTTCGCGTCGAAGGGGTACTTCACGCGGCGCAGCGTCGAGGCGAAGTCCTGGTTGGAGAGGCCGGCCACGAAGAGTTCGCCTTCGCGCCACTTCATGTCGGTGACGGTGAAGCTGCGCTCGGGCGTCTCTTTCCAGAAGCTGTAGTCCGAGGTGGGCGCGTCGCGCAGCGCGACCGACGTCGAGGCCGCCGCCTTCAGGTCGACGCGGCGCGCCTTCTTGTCGCTGGTGACCAGGATGAGCGCCGGCGTCTTCGCGGCGCCGTAGCTCACAGCCACGTACACCTGCGCGGTGCCGGGCCGCACGACCATGTCCTCGACCCTGACCTTGGCGCCGCCCACCTGGGCCGAGAGCAGGCTCTCCAGGTCGAGGATGTTGAACGCCGTGCCCGCCGGCTGCTGCTGCGCCGCCGGCAGCGAGATCGCGTGGACGCGGGCGGCTTTCCAGTCGGCAACGAACAATACGTTGCCGGGGCCCGCGGCAAGGCGCGAGATGGACTTCACATCCGCCGCGGCGGCGTTGAGGGAAGCGCCGAGGCCGCAGGCCAGGGCGATGGTGATGGTGCGCAGACGCATGGGGGTTCCTTGAAGGGTGGGATGGACCCCATCGATCCTAGGAACGGCCGGCCCTCGGCGGTAGGCATGCGCGAGGGATCACGGCGTTGTCTGCAAGGCACCAATGCGTTCTCGGCCAGGCGCTCTTCAAAGGCTCGGCAGGGGCTTACCAGAGGCTCTCGAGCAGCGCGTCGAGCTTGAGGCTCGCGTTGTTGCCCAGGTCGGCCACTTCGTTGGGATAGTTCTTCTTCAGCAGCCGGGCCACCTCCGGCAGCTTTGCCTTGTCGAGGTCGAAGGCGCCGATGCGGTCCGGCAGGCCGAGCGCGCTGACCACGCCCGCGATCCGGTCGGCCAGCTGCGTGGCGGCATCCGCCTGCGCCGTGCGTGCACCGAAGATCTCGAGCTTGTCGCCGTAAAAATCTGCACAGGCGCGGATGACGGGCGCCAGGGTGATGCAGGAGGTCGCGCTGTGCGGCAGGCCGAAGGTGCCGCCCAGGATGTGGCCGATGCGGTGGCTGAGGCCGTAGATGACCGAGGCCGGCGAGAAGTAGCACTGCCAGGCCGCCAGCTGCAGCTGCAGCAGGTCGTCGGGCGTCACCAGCGCCTTGTCCAGCGCCTCGCGCGTCGCCATGGCGGGCGGCCACTTCTGCAGCACCTTCAGGAATCGCTCCAGGCCGCTGGCCGCCATGATCGCGTGCGGGTGCTCCTTCGTCACCTTGCGCATGCCCTCCACCGCATGGTCCATGCCCTTGATGGCGGAGGACAGCAGCAGCGCGCGCGGCGTGCCGGACACGAGCACGGGGTCGATCACCACCACCTTGGGCACCGTCTCGCGCACCGCGTAGCTGCGCTTGAATTTCTCCGGACCGTCCGTCTCGGTGATGCCGAAGTAGTGGGAGAACTCGGAGCCCGACAGCGTTGTCGGCAAGGCCGCGATGGGCAGGTAGCGCCCGGTCTTCTCATGGTGCAGGTGCGACACCGCCTTGGCCGCGTCGAGCACCGATCCGCCCCCCAGCGCCACGATCGACTCGGCCCCTGCGTGAAGGCAGGCGTCCAGGCCGCCTTGCACCGCCACGTCGGGCACGTGCGCCGGCAATTCCATGAAGCTGCCCACCGACTGCTTCAGGTTGGGCCGCACGCAATCCTGGTAGAGCTTTGTCAGCGGCTCGACGGTGAACGTCATCGGCCGATGGATGCCGTGGTCGCCGAGCCGTGCCACGGCGCCTTGCAGGATGTGCTGGCCCCAGAAAATGCCGTCTTGCGGCAAGCAATTCAAGTGATTCATCTCGATCGGCCTTGTGGAAGTCAGGGCCGACAAGATAGGTCCTCCACCCGCCGCTCACAAGCCGCTCTTTGCCAGACACAGCGTCCATGTCCGTGGACGACGCCGCTGCGCCCGGCGCACGCTTCACTCGAAGCTGCGGGGATGGTCGAATGCCGTGACCACCGGCATTTCCACAGCGAGAAAATCGACCAGCGAACGCACCGCGGGCAGCAGGCCGGTGCGAAACGGAATCAGCGCCGAGATGCGCGCATCGGCCGCCGACCAGTCGGGCAGCAGTTGCTGCAGGGTCCCGTCCCGGAGCTCCGACCTGCAGATGTAGCCCGGAAGCGCAGCGATGCCCAGGCTGGCGCAGGCCGCCTCCTTCAGCGCGACCATGTTGTTGCTCTGGAAGCGCGGGTCGATGGGCATGGCGAGCTCTTCGCCGTGCGGCCCTTTCAGCTGCCACTGCAACGGACCATTGCGCACCATCGCAACGCTCGCGTGCTGGCCAAGGTCCGCGGGGCTCTCGGGCACACCGCTTTGCGCGAGGTACCCCGGGCTTGCGAACAGGTACCAGGGAACATCGGCCAGCGCGCGCTGCACCAGCGTGGAGTTCTGGAGCGATCCCGTGTGCCCGCGTATCGCCAGATCGAAGCCTTCGCCCACCATGTCCACGTAGCGGTCGGTCGCGATCTCGACGATGCGCACCTTGGGATACCGGTTCAGGAAGACGGGAAGAATCTCGCGCAGCGCGAACTGCGCAATCTCCACGGCCGTGGTCAGCCGAATCACGCCGCTGGGTTCGGCCAGGCGCTGGCGCACCGCCTCCTCGGCCACGTCGGAGCTGTGCAGCATCGCGACCGCATACTGGTAGAACTCCTTGCCGATGTCGGTCATGCCGAACTGGCGGGACGTTCGGTTGAGCAGGCGCACGCCCAGGTAACTCTCGAGCTCCTGGACGCGATGGCTCAGCGTCGACTTCGGCAGGCGAAGCGCCGACCCGGCGGCCGTGAAGCCTCCGCGGTCGACGACTTGGACGAAATAGAAGACATCCTTCAGGTCCAGCATCGCAATCCTGGTGAGAGAGCAGGGAGGCCGCCCGGCATACGCAGCGACAGCGCTGCCGCCGAGGATAGCGCTGCGGCTCCCCGTTCGCTATCCCGGTCTCAGGCGGCTTCCGGCACCGGCTGCGCCACGCGCAGCGACCGCGCCACCGTGGCGACGCGCCGGCCCTGGTAGGTCGCGACGGCCAGGTCCTCGGCGCCGGGCATCACCGAATCGCGGTTGGAGACGTGGGTCGCACCGTAGGGCGTGCCCGCCGCGAACATGGCCGGATCGGCATAGCCGAGCGGCACGATGATCAGGCCCAGGTGCGCCATCGGGCCGTAGAGCGACAGCAGCGTCGCCTCGTTGCCGCCGTGCCTGGAAGAGGTCGAGCCGAACACCGAGCCGGCCTTGCCGTTGAGCTTGCCCTGGAACCAGAGGCCGCCGAGCGAATCGATGTAGGCCTTGAGCTCGGCGGCAATGGAGCCGAAGCGCGTCGGCGTGCCGAAGACGATGGCGTCGGCCCAATCGGCGTCCGCCTCGGTCGGGGCTTCGTACTTGGCGTTCATCTCGCTGGCCCGCTCGGACCACTCGGGCACCTGGCGCATGACCTCGGGTGCGACGAACTCCCGCGCGCGGCGAAGGCGCACTTCCGCGCCTTCGGCCATGGCGCCTTGGGCGACGGCCTTGGCAAGAAGCTCGGTGGAGCTGTTGCGGGAATAGAAAGCGATGAGGACCTTGGGTTTGGACATGGGTTGGCCTGTGTTGGAGAAAAAAAGGTGGAAGGTGTCTTGCGTGCCGTCAGACGGCAATGGGCTCCAGGCGCGCAAGCAGTTCGTCCTTGCGCTCGCGCAGCCATGGCGGCAGCTGGAACTCGGCGCCGAAGTGGCCGGGTTCTTCGTCGATGGCAAAGCCGATGTCGGTGGTGGCCGCCTCGAACATCACGCCGCCCGGCATCTTGAAATACATCGAGCGGAAGTAGTTGCGGTTGACCGATTCGGAGGTGTCGATGTGGCCCATCGACATCAGCTTCTCCTTGATCTGCATCTGCTGCTCGACGTTGTCCACCGCGAAGGCCACATGGTGGATCGTGCCCTCACCGTAGATCGACGAGCCCTGCAGGCGGTCCGGCTCGTGCACGAACTCGACGATGGTGCCGGGCTTGCCGTCGGCGGCTTCGAAGCGGTGGTGCGGGCCGGACTGGCCGGCATAGTGGAAGTCCAGCGCCTCCTTCATGAAGATGATGGATTCATCGACCTCGCGCAGCGACAGCGTGATGCTGTGCACGCCCCGGATCGCGAACTCCGCCGGAATGTCGTGCGCAATGCAGGGCGGACGCGTGTCGTTGCCGGAGGCCACCAGATCGAATTCGATGCCGCAGGGGTGCTGGAAGCGTTGGCGCTGCTCGCCGAAGCGCTCGACCACGGCCTTGTCGAAGACCACGCCGCGGGCGCCGAAGCGTTCGCGCCAGAAATCCAGCGACCCCGTGGGAACCGAGTAGTTGATGACCTTGATCTGGCCCGAGCCGCGGCGCCCCTTCACGCCTTTCTGCTTGAAGGGGAACGAGGTGACCAGCGTGCCGGCATCGCCCTGCGCATTGCCGTAGTAGAGGTGGTAGACCGGCTCGTCGCCGTCCAGCAGAACGGTTTTCTTGACCAGGCTCTGGCCCAGCAGCTTCACGTAGAAATCCACGTCTTCCTGTGCGCCGCTGACGCACGCGGTCAGGTGGTGAAAGCCTTTGATGATCGACATGTGAGTACCCTTGTATGGATGTGGTTGGTGGTTATTGGGCGAACGACGCGAATTGCTCGACCGGCGTTTTCTCCAGGGCCATGCGGTTCTCCGGCATGCCGTTGTTGGCCCAGCCCATCGACATGCCGGCAATCACCATCTCGTCCTGGGGAATGCCGAGTTCCGCGCGCAGCAAGTGGTGCTGCAGCGACCAGATCTGCTGCGGGCAGGTGTCCAGGCCCCGGCCCTTGGCGGCCAGCATGACGTTCTGCAGGAAGCAGCCGTAGCAGAGAAAGCTGGCCCATTCGAGGCGGCGGTCCATCGTGAAGATGATCCCGACCGGCGCATCGAAGAACAGGAACTGGCGCTCCACGTCGCGCAGGCGGCCGGCCTTGTCGCTGCGGTGCACGCCTTGCGCATCGCCGAGCTGGCCGCGGAAGGTGTTGAAGCGCGTGCCGTACGGTTCGTGCAGCGGCTGGGGAAAGAAGGGGTATTCCGGCGCCAGCGTGGCATGGTTGGCGCGGAACTCCGCCACGGCAGCCCGGGTGACGCGGTCGCGCGTTTCGCCGGTCACCACATAGCAGCGCCAGGGCTGCGTGTTGCTCGAGCTGGGCGCATGGCTCGCGGTCGACAGGATGTCTTTCACCGTGTCGATGGGAACGGGGCGATCGAGAAAGCCGCGCTTGCTGCGTCGATCCCGGATGAGGTTATCGATGAAAGGTGCCGCATTCATTTCCAGAATCTCCATCAGTAGGTTGGCTGACACGGTTGTCTCTTGAAGTCTTGTTATTGGGTTCACGCGATCTCGTGAACGCTGGGGAAATCGTAGGGAGGCGGCTGGCGCCTGAGAAGCCGTTGCTTCTTGCACGCACGGTCCGGAAATCGCGAACGATCGGGTGTTTCATTTCCCCTGCCGGGCCATGTGCGGGCACGCGGGCGGCGGGTCACCGATGAAGGTGCGCGCCGACCAGAGCTCGGGAAAAGGAATCTCGTCCATCGTGGGCACGAGCCACGCAACGCCTTCGGTGCCGAAGTAGGCCGGCCGCGCACCGAAGGTTCGCCGCGTCGCCATCAGGTGGCGGAATTTCCAGTTGCAGAAGCCCTCGGCGATGTCGGCCAGGGTCTCGCCGAGCTGCTGGAGCTCGATGTTCGCGTTGGGGTCGGCGTAGATCTGGCGCCAGACCTCTTCGACCTCCTTGCGGGGCGTGTAGGGCGCGGCCAGGTCGCGCGCCAGCAATTCGGCCGGCACGCCCAGCCCCCGGCGCCGGAGGAAGGCGAGCACGTCGTCGTACAGGCTGGGTTCGGCCAGCGCCTTGTTGAGCTGTTCCCAGCGATGGGGCTGGGGCTCGAAATGCTGCAGGTGCTCGGCCTGCTTGATGCCCAGCAGATAGACCATCTGCCGGTAGGTCCAGCCTTGCAGCGCCGTGTCCTTGCCGTGCGTGGCGACCGCGCGTGAAAGGATCGCGAGCAGGTCGTTCGGCGTCATCCAGTCGATCGAGCGCCAGATGGCGTCCAGCGGCGCATGGTGCGCAACGACGCGTTGCAACGTGCGCCAGGCCTGCGGGAGGTCGTCGGCCCGCAGGAACGCCTGGGCCGACTGGATCTCCTTGATGATGAGCATCCAGTAGAGCTCGGACACCTGCACATGCACGATCCAGGCGTGCTCGCCCGGGTGGTCGCTGACGGTACGCTGCAGCGAGTGCAAGGTGTCGGTCTGCATCCATGCGCTGTAGGGTGTCTGGCCGGACGCGGGGCGTTCGATGGCCGCAAGGGTGGGGGTGTTGCTCATGGTGTGCTCCTGGTGGTAGGGGGATGCGTCGATGTGCCGGTGTGCATGAGGCCTTCGATCTGCTGTGCGATCTGCAGCAGGGCGCCGTCGCGGCCAGGCTTCGCCACGATCTGCAGCCCGGCGGGCAGGCGGCCGTCGCGGGCGGCAAGGGGAATCGAGATGGCCGGGAACCCCGCGACGTTGAAAGGCGCCGTGTAGGTCATCAGCGCCTCGCGCACGGTGCCCGACCAATGGCCGATATCGATCGATGCCTGATTCACCTGCGGCGCGGTGCAGGGGCAGGTCGGCAGCACGAGGTAGTCGAGCTGCGACATGGCGCGATGCAGCCGGGCGGTGAAGTCGCGCCGCGCCTGCTGCGCGCGCGCGTAGTCGCCCAGCGTGATGCTCTTGGCGCGCTCGAGCCGCTCGATGGTTTCGCGGCCGTAGTGGGTAGCGATGCGATCGGCGGCGTTGCGGCGGAAGTGCTCGACGCCGCCCTCGGTGAGGACGATGTGCGCAAAGGCTTCGAAGACGCCGTCGAACGGTCCGGGCGCATCGACGGTCGTGCACGCAAGGAATTCTCCGAGCTTCGCAACCGCGGTGTCGAACGCGGACGCGACTTCGGCGCTCGGCGGCACGGGCGCGATCTCGCGCACCACCCCGAGGCGCGCAGATGGAGAAGCGGCGTGCTGCGGCATTTCGATGTGGAATGCGCCCGCCAGCAGCGCGACGTCGTCGACCGTCGCGCCAAGAAAGCCCGGGTGGTCCAGCGTCGGTGCCAGTGCAAAGATGCCGCGCGTGGGCAGTGCGCCGAAGCTCGGCTTGAAGCCGACGACCCCGCACAGCGCCGCCGGGATCCGCACCGATCCGCCGGTGTCCGTGCCAAGGCCGGCCGCCACGGCGCCACAGGCAATCGCCGCGGCCGCGCCGCCGCTGGAGCCGCCGGGAATGCGCGTGCGGTCCAGCGGGTTCAAGGTATCGCCGAAGGTGGCGCTGGCCGTGGTCACGCCCCATGCGAACTCATGCGTGGCCGTCTTGCCGACGGGAATGGCGCCGCGCTCGATCAGCGCGCGCACCACGTCGGCGTCGGCGTCCGGAAGGTGCCCCAGGTAGGCGGCCGAGCCGTAGCTGGTTTCGATGCCTTGGGTGTCGATCAGGTCCTTGACGCCGATGGCCAGCCCTTCCAGCGGCCGTTGCCGGCCTTGCGCATAGCGCCTGTCGCTTTCTGCCGCGGCGGCCAGCGCGCCGTCCCGGTCGATCGCGGCGAAGGCGCGCAGGTCGCGCTTGCTGGCCTGTGCGGCCTCGAGTGCCTGCTCGATCAGGGCCACGGCCGTGATGCGCCGGGCGGCCAGGGCGTCGAGCGCGTGGCGCAGGCTGGATGCGGAAGGGACCACGGGAGATGGCGGGCGATCGGCGTTCAAGGTTTTTCTCCGGGCTCGGAAAGCCATGGGGCGGCCGCACCCGCCATCACGGCGTGGCGGGTGAGGAAACGAGAGTGGAAGGCGCAGCGGCTTCGCTGCGCCGCGCGGGACCTCAGGCCGGAACTTCGGACCGGCAGTCCGCCATGGCATCCATGTAGCGGGAATGCGGCATCGAATCGAGCGACGCCTGGATCGCTTCCTTGCACAGGGAAGGCCGCCTGGCCAGCACATCGGCATAGCGCGCGACATGGGGAAGCGCATCCCACATCGACCCCAGGCCGAGATAGTTCAGGCGCACCAGGTTGACGCCCCAGAACGCATCGGCCAGGGAGAAGGCGTTTCCGTTCAGGCAGGCGAACGAACCTGCGGCCAGGTCGCGCTCCAGGCCGATCAGCAGTTGCCTCGTCTGCTCGCGCGCGGCGCGTTGGAAGGCCGGATCGCGGCACACTTTCTTGCCGCCGCTTTCCTTCACGATCTTGGCGCGGTAGGCCGCCACCAGCTCGGGCTCGCCGGCGTTGTCGGCAATCAGGCGCTCCAGCGCCATGACCTTGTAGTCGTAGACCGTCTGCATCGAAGCCTTGAGCGCTTCGGGCCGCAGATCCGCATCCGGATGAAAGCCGTAGAGCAGCGCGCCGTTCGCAATCCTGTCGACGATGCCGACCTGGCGCATCACCTCGGCGCGCGCATCGGGTGCATCGGGAACGAGCTGGACCGGCTCGTGCGATACGCTGTCGAGGTAGATGCAGATGCGCTGCGAATCGGCGAGCACGCGGCCGGTGTCGTAGTCGACGAGCAATGGCACCACGCAGGGATCGAAGCCTTCCGTTTCGACCGATGTCCGTCCGCTGTAGCCGCTGACGTATTCGCTGTGGAGCTCGCGCGCGGCAACCAGGCGCAGGCGGATGTAGGCGGGGCTGTAGTGTTCGGCCGCCACCAATCCGTCGCTTTCCATGGTGCTCAGGATCCGCATGTCGTTGGAGCGGTACGAGAACGCCTTCTCGTGCAGCACCGTGCGCACCTTCTGCGAGCACAGCGAGCTTGCCGCATGGAAGAGCTCGAAGCGGGGTTCCGAACGGCCGCCCACGATGGTGGCGCGGGCGGGGTCCGCCAGGGTGGCACGCGCGGCGGCGGCCATTTGGATCAGGGAGGCACGACTCGTCATCACATTCCTCATCTGCCTGCGCGGCAGGCACACCAGCCAACAATCAATGAGCGGTTTTGCGTTCGATCCGGTTCAGGAAGAACGTAGGCAAATCGTAGGGAGGCGAGGGGTGGTTGAGAAGGCGTCGGACCTTGTACGCACGGTCCCGGAATGCCGAACGATAAAGGGAGCGGCTCAGCGGCGGGCGGCCTGGCCGTCTTCGGGAATCAGCGGCACCCAGCCGCGCTGGCCGTGCACGCGCACCAGCCACTCGCGGATGCCGGCAAAGCGCGCCATGTCGTAGCCGCCCTGGCCGGCCAGCGAAACGTAGGCCGAGAGTGCGAGGTCGGCCACGGTGTAGTGATCGCCGACGAGCCATGCATGGCCGAGCAGCCACTGCTCCAGCTTTTCGAGGCCTGCGTACCCCTCGGCCTGGAGCCGCTCGATGTCCTGCTGCCTTTCATGCGCAAGGCCGTGCAAGTGGAGCACGCGCGGGACGGCAATGGCCTTCTGGAGGTCGGCCTGCTCGAAGAAGAGCCAGCCCGTGACTTCCGCTCGCGGATACGGATCGTCGGGAAGGTAGGGCGTGCCTTGGGCAAGATGCAGCAGGATCGCGCCCGATTCGACGATGGGGCGCCCATCGTCGAGCACGAGCACCGGCACGCGTGAGAAACGGCTGATCTGGCGAAACGCGGATTCGCGCGTCTCGCCTTTCTGCAGGTCGAGCGTGACGCGGTCGTACGCCAGGCCCAGCTGGCTCAGCAGGATGCGGATCTTCCACGAGTTGCCCGACAGGCGGCTGTCATAGAGACGCAGCATGGTTGACTCCGTCAAGTGGTGGCCCGCGAAGGCCGTCCGCGGATTTTCGCTGGAGAAAGCCGTTGCCGCTACCGAGGCGCCGGAAAGTTCAGCGCGGCTGCAGATGAAGGGCCAGGAAGGCTGCGGTCCTGCCGTTGGCCAGGGCCGCCGCTTCGGCGTCGTAGGCGATGCCGCGGTGCCGTGCAAAGGCGTGGCCGCGATCCGGGTAGCTGTAGACCTGCACCTGCGGGCGCCCCTTCAAGGCAGCCGATATCTCCCGTTGTGCGTCGGCCGGGATGTATTCGTCTTTTTCCGCGAGGTGAACGCTCAGCGGGCTGGCGATCTGGTCCGCTTCCCGGAGGTACTTGTCGGCGTTGCCGGGGTAGTAGGCCACCACTGCGTCGGGGCCCACGCGTGCGGCCGTGAGGAAGGCCAGCAGGCCGCCGAGGCAGTAGCCGACCACGCCGACTTTGCTCGTGGCGTCCGGCATGGCACGGGCGACCTGCAGGGCGGCGGCGATGTCGTTCACACCGGCATCGAGATCGAAGGCGTTGTACAGCGCCAGGGCCCGCGCGCGTTCCGCTTCCGTGCGGTCGGTGAGGTCGACGCCCGGCGCGATTCGCCAGAACAGGTCGGGGCAGATGGCCAGATAGCCTTGCGCCGCGAGTTCGTCGCAGGACTGGCGCATGTCGGCATTGACTCCGAAGACTTCGTGAATGACGACGATGGCTGGCGCGGGAAGTTTCTGCGGACGGGCGACGTACGCGGTGAAGCTGCCGCGGGTGGTGGTGATTTGCAGCGGGTCGTGCATTGCTTTTCCTTGGATGCCTGCTCAGGCGCTGAGCCAGAGCGCGACGTTGCGCACGTACTGCTTCGTGGAGCGAAGCGCTTCGGAGAAGCGGATGATTCCATCGCCGGCCGGTTCCGCCACGAAGGAAGGACAACCGGCCGAAGGGTCCCAGTTGTAGTCGGCGAAATGATGAAAGGTCGACTGCGCGATGGCCCGACCACCGTGCTCGGAGCGCTCGAACGCGACCGCGATGTTGTAGCGCCTGCCGGACACCGAGCTCTGCCCTTCCATGACGACGCGGCAACTCGAATCGCCGGGCGGTACGCCGACCGTGCCTTCATGCGGATGCGCGGGCAGGTACTGGATCACACCCGTGGCCGAGCGCCTGTCGCGCATCACCGGGTGAATGCTGCCGACCGATCGGATGCGCTGGTAGTCGCCGTTCGCGCCCGAGTGGTAGTTGGGCCACGAGATGGCTCCCGAGAACGGGTTGTCGACGCATTGGCGATTCGTATCGGGCTCGCAGTTGCGGCTGTGGAAGTGATGCGCGGCGCCGACGCCGCTCAGGTTGCATATCGAACTGCCCAAGTCCATGTGGTCGCGCGTGACCATGAGGCCGCCGCCGCGACGGCGGAATCGGCTGATGCTTGCGCAATCTTCCGGTGTCAGGCCGTCGCCGGTGTCGACGGCAAAGAGCCAGAGCTGGTCGAAGTCCGATTCATCCAGCGTCGACAGCACGGGGTCGGGAGCCGCGCGCGGCGCGCGGTCGCGGGCGGTCACCCGGAAGGCGGGCCGACCGTCGTCGTCCTGCAGCTGCGAGAGAAACGAACTCAGGCGACTGAAGCGCGCAATGTTCCAGTCGTCCGGGTCTCCTTCGATGGTGGTTTGCAGCAATAGATTCAGCATGGTGCAAGTTCGAGGTCGGTCAGTCGTGTGCGTGGTTCAGCTCTTGAGGAAGGTGAGCAGGTCCGCATTGATCTTGTCCTGCATCGTGGCGGTGAGCCCGTGCGGCGCA
The DNA here is from genome assembly GCF_001591365.1 of Variovorax paradoxus NBRC 15149. Taxonomy (GTDB): domain Bacteria; phylum Pseudomonadota; class Gammaproteobacteria; order Burkholderiales; family Burkholderiaceae_C; genus Variovorax; species Variovorax paradoxus. The sequence goes on along the minus strand of NZ_BCUT01000002.1, from coordinate 258,399 downwards.
CCGGGGTAGTAGATCGCCCTGGCGCCCTTGATCAGCTGCACGGACTTCTTCGCCGAGTCGTGGATGGGCACGATCTGGTCGTCCTCGCCGTGCATGACCAGGGTGGGCACATCGATCTTCTTCAGGTCTTCGGTGAAGTCGGTTTCGGAGAAGGCCTTGATGCACTCGTAGGAGTTCTTCTGCCCGCATTGCATGCTCCAGAGCCAGAACTGGTCCAGGATGCCCTGCGACACCTTCGCGCCCGGGCGGTTGGCGCCGAAGAACGGGATGGCGAACTCCTTGTAGAACTGCGAGCGGTCGCCGGCGACCCCGGCGCGAAGGCCGTCGAACACTTCGATCGCCAGGCCTTCGGGATTCGCCGCGGACTTGAGCATGACCGGCGGCACTGCGCCGATGAGCACAGCCTTGACCACGCGCTTGCTGCCGTGGCGCCCGATGTAGCGCGCCACCTCGCCGCCGCCGGTGGAGTGGCCGACCATCGTGACCTTCTTCAGGTCGAGCGCCTCAAACAGAACCGCGAGGTCGTCGGCATAGCCGTTCATGTCGTTGCCCGACGAAGACTGGCTCGAGCGGCCGTGCCCGCGTCGGTCGTGCGCGATGACGCGAAAGCCGTTGCGCGCCAGGAAGAGCATCTGTCCGTCCCATGCGTCGGCGTTGAGCGGCCAGCCGTGGGAGAAGGTGACGACGGGACCTTCGCCCCAGTCCTTGTAGTAGATCTGCGTGCCGTCGGGGGTGGTGATGGTGCTGCCAGTCCTCGAGGGGCTCGGAGTTTGGGTCGGCCGGATGCGGGTTGCTGCGCCGGCTGCGTCCTGCATGCCGAAAGCGAGGGTGCCGGTGGCGACGGCAGCGCCAGTCGCAATCAGGTGTCGGCGCGAAGGATTCTGTGTGGTCTTCATGGTTTCCTGCGGTTGAAATTGAAACGTCGGACCACGGTGCGCGAGCGCTGCGTCAGAGCCCGTGGAACGATTGAAATGCTAGGTTCGTCGAAGGCGAGGGGGTAGGCCTGCGCAGGGACTCACGCTGTTGTCGCCTCGGCACCAATCCCGGCGTCGGCGTGCAGCTTCGGGCTGAGGTCGGTGAGGCAGTCCAGGTCGGCGGCCCGGATCTTCGAGGTCATGAAGTCGATGAACACGCGCATGCGCGAAGGCAGGTGCTGCCGGCTCAGGTAGCAGATGTAGTGACCGCTGTCGTCGGGTGCGTACTGTGTCAGGCACGGGACCAGCGCACCCATTCTCAGCGCCTCGCAGGCTAGGTAGCCCGGCAGCTGGGCGATGCCGTGGCCGTCGAGCACGGCCTGCAGCACCAGGTCCGCGTCGTTGTAGGTGAGCTTGGCCTGTGGCACGAGCTTGCGTGGATGGCCCCCGACCTTGAACTCCCACTCGAAGATGCGACCGGATGAAAAGCGGAAGTTGATGCACTCGTGCTGGGCCAGGGCTTCCATGCTGTCGGGCAGTCCGTGGGCCGCTTGGTAGGCGGGGGAGGCGCACAGCAGCAGCTGCATCGGGATGATCTGCTTGGCGATGATCTGGGCGTCTTCCATGCGGCCGTTGCGAAACGCGATGTCGACACGGTCGGAGGTGAAGTCGGTCGGCTTGTCGTTCAGCAACAGGTCGATGGTGACCTCTGGGTAGGTCGCGCGAAATTCGCCCAGCAGGGGTGCGACGACCCGGCGGCCGAACCCGACTGCGGCGTTGATGCGCAGATGCCCGCGGGGCGGGCCTTGCCGCAGGTCACGCATTTCTTCCACGGCCTGGACGATCCGGTCGACCCCGGTGTGGCAATTGGCGTAGAAGAGGTCGCCTTCGCGCGTGAGCGTGGTGCTTCGCGTGGTGCGCAGGAAGAGCCGGACGTTCAGCTGGTCTTCCAGCTTCTGGACGCTGCGGCTCACGGCCGAGCGACCGATGCCCAGCCGGTCGGCGGCCCGTGCGAAGCTGCCTTCCGTGACGACGGCGATGAAGGCGACCACCCCGGCATAGCTGGTGGCGAAGCTGGAGGCCAGCGGATCCGCGCGTGGCGCGAGGGGGATGGAAGAGGGCGAAGGGAGGGCAGAGGTTGTCATGAGTCGGCTTCTCGGTTCGAGGGATCGGGAGTCCCGGATCCCCCATGAAAGCGAAGTGGTCACTCTGCGCGCAAAGCGGTGCCGGGGCCAGTTAAGCCCTGTCAATGTTTGTTATGGCCGGCTATCCGGCGCCGTACGCATGCGACGGATGCGGCCGTGGAGTCTTTCAGTTCCGGGAGAGTGCGCTGCGCAGTGCGCGGGCTTGCGCAAGGCCGGGGTGCTCGCCCCGAGGTGCCGCGCGCGCGCAGACCTCGTCCAGCAGGTCGAGGGCGTCCTTCGCCTTGCCCCGGCGAACCCACAGCTGGGAGGCGCTGATCGCCGCACGAAATTCCCATCCCAGCGCGCCTTGCTGCCTGGCGGTGCCGATGGCACGCAGGTAGAACGCCTCGGCTTCATCGTCGAGGCCGCGCTGCTCGCAACGCCGGCCCGCAGCGCGCCAGGTCTCGGCCGCGCTCCATTGGCCGTGCCCGGCACCGGCGCGCGCGATCGTCTCGTCGTCGATCCAGTCGGCGCAGAAGGTCACCAGCATTTCCTTGCGTGGCGCGTCGAAATCGTCGAGTTGCTGCGCGACTCGGCGAACATGGCGGTCCCGGTCGTCCGCGGTGCGCGCCTGCAGGCCCAGCGCATAGCAGTGTGCCCACTGGTGCCAGTACGCCAGCCCTCTGCGCTGGGCCTCGTCCAGCAGCATGCGAACCCATTTGCGCGCCAGTTCCAGCTCGCCCGACCAGAGGGCGACGGGGCATGTGCCGAACAGCGCGAAGCACAGAGACAGCGCATTGCCCCCGGCCTCGGCGAGAGCCACCGCTCGGGTGGCGGTAGCCATGGCCTTCGCCGCATCGCCCTGGAGCCAGAGCGTGCGGGCCAGCAAGGCATTCGATGCGACGGCGGCATCGACCTGGAACAAGTTGACGGGCGTCTGGCGCACGGTGCTGCCCACAAGGATCGCCGCCTGGGCGCCGGCACTCGCCGCAGAAAAATCCCCGCAGAAGTGACTCGCCAGCGCGGTCATTCGGTGCGCCAGGTTGAGCGCGGCGGGGTCGGGCGTCGATTGCGCGAATTCGAACAGCACCTGCGAGTGGTGCAACGCGGCCGCATACTCGCCGCGGATCGCATGCAGCACGCAGATGCCCCAGCGGGCCTGAAGCTCCAGCACGACCGAGCTGGCCGACATGGCGACAGCAAGCGCCCGATCGTAGGCGGCGCCCATTTCCGGTACCGGTCCCCGTGTGTGCCACAGCGCATTGCCCAGTGCGATCTGCAGCCAGGCCTCTGTCTCCGTGCCCGTGCCCGGCTGTTGCGCGAGGCACGCGAGCGCGGCGATGACCCGGTCACGGTACTCCTCGACCTGCGAGACGTGAAACCACAGGGGCGCCGAAGCGATGGTGAGCGCGGCGCCGGTCTCCCAATCGTCCTGCTGCGCCAGGCAGTCGTCCAACGCACTGCGCACGTCGTCCAGCCGGTGCGCGTAGCGCGCGTTCCAGGCCTGCACGGTGAGTTCGCCCGAATCCGAGGTCGCGGCGCCCATCAGCTCGCGCATGAAGAGCGCATGGCGCCGCCGCATTGCCGGGCCTTCATCGGTTTGCGCGAGAAGCGCGGCGGCGTAGCTTCGCGTCGTGTCGAGCAGCCGGTAGGGCGCGATGGCGTCGCTGTTGTCGAACGACACCAGCGACTTGTTCGCCAGCGAGATCAATGCATCGAACGCCACTTCGGAGTCCATGTCCGCCCGGGTGACGCTCAGCGCCGACTCGACATCGAAGCGCCCCCGGAAGACCGAGAGCCGCCGGAAGAGCCGCAGTTCCGCATCGTCCAGCAGCGCGATGCTCCAGTCCAGCGCCGCCGCGAGCGTGCTGTGCCGGGGCAGGACGGCCCTGCTGCCCGCGGAATAGAGCCGCATGTGGTCATTCAGCCGGAACGCAAGATCGCCGATCGGCTGCACGCCCAGGCGTGCAGCCACCAGTTCGATGGCGAGCGGGATGCCGTCCACCTGCCGGGCGACTGCGGCGAGCAGCCGGCCATCGGAATCCTCGAACGCGCGGGCACCCACGGCCTTCGCACGCTCGACCAGCAGTTCGACCGCCGGCGACGCCATGGCTTCGGCCAGGTCGGCACACTGCGCGTCGGGCACCGCGAGCGGCGACAGCCGCTCGACGTGTTCTCCCTCGATGCGAATGGCCTCCCGGCTGGTTGCGAGGACGCGCAGGTCGGGCAGGGCGCCGAGCAGTTCGGCGATGAGCGGCGCCAGTGCGTCCAGCATGTGCTCGCAGTTGTCGATCAGCAGGAGCACATCGCGGTCCGCCAGCCTCTGGAGGATGGCCCGCGTCGTGTCGGGGGTGTCCGGCGGCGCGCCGAGCGACCGGGCCACCGTGCTCGCCAGATGGGCCTGCGAGACCAGCGGCGAGAGATCGATGAAGGCCAATTGCATGGCCGTGCGTTCAGCATGGCAATCGGCCGCATGGATGGCGACACGGGTCTTCCCGATGCCGCCGGCGCCGACGATGGTGACCAGCCGGCGCGTGGCGAGCGCCGCCAGCACGCGCGCCATGTCGGCGTCGCGGCCCACAAGCCGGGTGAGGCGCTCCGGCAGCTTCGCGAACGCCAGGGCCGCCGCCCCCGGCCGATCCTCGGTCGGCATGCCGACCTGTTCGCGAAAAACCGTTCCATTGAACCGGTAGCCGCGCAGGGGAATGTTCGAAATCCATTCCTTGCAGTTGTCCCCGTCTTGCGGCTCCCCCAAGGCCTTGCGGAGCGCGGAGATGTGGACCCGCACACTGGACTCCTCGACCACCACCCCGGCCCAGACGGTGGCGAGCAGCTCGTCCTTGCCCACGACTTCGCCCACGCGCCTGAGCAGTTGCAGCAGCAGTTCGAACGAGCGGGAGCCCAGGCGCACGCTCTGCCCGAGTCTTTCGAGCCGGCGCTGGGCCTCCCAGACGATGAACGCGCCAAAGCGCCAGCGGACCTCGCTCGGCCCCTGCGACGCGCCGGCATGCGCCTGCGATGACGTGGAGCGCGCCGCGATGCCGTACATGTCACCCACTCGTCAGCCCTCGCAACGCCCGCGCCGCGGGCAGGCCCGTGCGGCGTCGGACGGCGACGACCCGCTTGCTCGCGTTGGGAAATGCCTCGAGCGCAGATTTTTTCATTCGATGATCCAGTCAAGAAGATGAAGGCCGCAGCCATTCGGGCCGCACGAGATACAAGACGGCCGGACGCCGGGTTTTGTGACAGGGGCCGCGATCCGGGCCTTGCATGGGCAGCAATCGCCGCCGTCGGCGATGTCGGGCGATTGCATGCGATGAGGGGTTGTTCAGGAACCCGGTCCGGGTGAACGAAGCGTCCTGAGATCACGAACGATGTGCCGCGGCCGGCCCTGGCCGATTGGTGTTCCGCCGGCAACACGGTGCGCCACCGCAGCGCCCTTCTGCGAGGAGATGCGGCTGCCTACGATCGGTGCCATCGCGAAGAACCAGAGAACAACATCGTTCATCACCGAGGCCCCCTGCCGCGATGAATCCGGGGTGGCCGCATCAAGAAGCACGGATTCCTCGTGGAGCTTTATCACACCAGGGGCGCGCAAGCCGCCCTTCAGACCCCGCACGACGTTCGAGCCGCTACGAGCTTGCGCTGTACGACCCGGGACCGGGCGCTGGCCGTCATCTCGCACGAACTCAGGCAGCCCCTGAATGTCATTCAGATGAACGCCTGCCTGCTGCAGCGCCTGCCCGCATCCGCGGAGCCCTCGCAACTGCAGGGCATCGCCCAGGCGATGCAGCGCGCCATCGAAAGCCAGAAGCGGCTCATCGACGACCTGCTCGATTTCTCGCGCCTGCGAACCGGCAAGCTGGCGCTGCGCCGCGCGGAGGTCGACTTCGGCGCACTCGCGCTGGACCTTGTCGCCGCATTCGGTGCGCGCTGGCCTTCGGGACGCTTGCGCGCCCAGATGCAGGCGGCCGATCCGTTGATCTGCCATGCCGACCCGGTGCGGCTGGAGCAGGTCGTGGGCAACCTGCTGGACAACGCGATGAAGTTCTCGCCCGCCGGCGCAGAGGTTCAGGTGCGCCTGTCCTCCGAGGATGGCTTTGCCCGGCTTGCGGTGGCGGACACCGGCTGCGGCATCGCGCGCGAGTTCCTGCCGCATGTCTTCGGCATGTTCTGCCAGGCCGGCACCGGGGAGGGTGGCTCGCGAGGTGGGCTGGGCATCGGCCTCGCGCTGGTCCACAGCCTTGCAGTCGCTCATGGAGGTTTCGTGAAGGCGACCTCCGCGGGGCTGGGACGCGGCGCCGAGTTCAACGTGTGGCTTCCTCTTCATCGACGCGCCTGACGGCGTGCCGCACATTGATGCCCGGCATGCAACACGGCAGTACCTCTTGCATGCCTACCGCAACCGAGATGCGAAACCTAGCATTCGAACCGTGCCGCGATGTTCGCGAACCGGAGCCCAGCCGTCCTGAGGCCAGGGCCATGGCGCCCTCGAGGAGTCACCATGACGCAGCGCATTCATCCCCTTGCGCAACCGGGCGCATCGCGCCGCACCCTCAAGGCACGCGCGCAGGCCGTGCAGGCAGCCGCGGACGCCGCGCCGCGAGGCGCGATCGACCGGGTCTGGAGCGCCGCATACATGAGCATCTCGCTGCTGGCCATCGTGGCCGCCTGCGCAATTGCGGGCGGTGAGGCGGCGAACGCGGAGCTCCGTTTTGCCACCGTGGCCACGAGTGCGCCGCCGCTCGTGCGATGCATCCCGCATGGCGCGCGAAATTTTCAAATCAGGCCATCCATTCAACAAAGGAAATCAGCATGAAAAATCTCTCCAGTCTTGCACGCGCATTCACAGCCATCGGCATCCTGGCGCTGCACCTGTCGGCACCTGCAGGCGCGGCCACATCGGGCGCGCCGGCAAAGCCCACTGTCGTGCTGGTCCACGGCGCCTTCGCCGAATCGGCCAGCTGGAACGAGGTGGTGCGCGACCTTCGTGCGCGCAGCTTTCCCGTTGTCGCGGCCGCCAATCCGCTGCGCGGCGTGAAGTCCGACGCGGACTATGTGGCTGCCCTCGTGGGGTCGATCCCCGGGCCGGTCGTGCTGGTCGGGCATTCGTACGGCGGCTTGGTGATTTCCGCTGCGGCGATTGGAAAGCCCAATGTCCAGGCCCTGGTCTTCGTGGCTGCGTTCGCCCCCGAAGTGGGCGAATCGGCGGCCGACCTGTCGGGCAAGTTTCCCGGCAGCACGCTCGGCTCGGCGCTGGCGGCGCCGGTGCTCCTGCCGGACGGCGCCAAGGACCTCTACATCCTGCAGGACAAGTTCGGCAAGCAATTCGCCGAAGACGTGCCGCCGGCGCTCGCCCGGTTAATGGCCGTGTCGCAGCGCCCCATCACAGAGGGCGCCCTGGGCGAAGCGTCGCCTGCCGCCGCCTGGAAGAACCTGCCCTCCTGGTTCATCTACGGCGACCGCGACAAGAACATTCCGGCTGCCGCGCAGGCCTTCATGGCCGAGCGTGCCAAGTCGATGAAGACGGTCGTGGTCAAGGGCGCTTCCCACGTGGTCATGATCTCGCGGCCGAAGCTGGTGGCCCGGCTGATCGTCGAAGCCGCTGACGCGGTCGCGGTCGCGACGGCAATGCCCTGAATGACTTCGGCGCGTCGGTCCCCAGGGGTGCCGTGGTGTTGTCCTTGGTGCATCCGGATCCTTAACAAGGCTTGACACGGTTTAACTGGCGACGCGATCGCCAACTGCACAGACTTCCACCCATGACTTCCAGAAGGACTTGAAGCCCATGACCGCGCCGACCCAGGCCAGGCCGATCCATGTGGCGGTCGCGCACCGCGACCCCTACGTGGCCGCCGGCATCGCATCGCTGCTGCGCTCCCGTGCCGGCTTCGTCGTTCAATCAGGCCTCACCGACGTCGATGGCGGCGGTGCCGTCGATGTGCTCGTCACGGACTACGCAACCGGCGTTCACAAGACGGCGAATGTCCCGCCCGGCCCGGGCGGCTCCGCGCCGGGATCCTTCCTCGTGGTCACGGACCAGAGCACCGGGTGGCAGATACGCCGCGCCGTGGATGCGGGCGTGCGCGGCTACCTTCTGCACGATTGTTCGGCCGAGGAACTGTCGGAGGCGGTGCGCTGCGTTGCAGAGGGACGCAGGTACCTGTCTTGTCCCGTGGCCGACCAGTTGCTAGACAACCTCTCGTCTGCCGTGCCAACCGCGCGCGAACTCGAAGTGCTCCGGCTTATGGCGCAGGGCCTGGCGAACAAGGACATCGGCCGGCGACTCGGCATCGGCGAAGGCACCGTCAAGGCCCATGTGAAGGCGATCCTGCGCAAGCTCCGGAAGCCGACGCGGGTTGCCGCGATCGGCGAAGCCTTTCGCTGCGGACTGCTTCTGGAGGCATCGCCATGACCGGTTCCCTCGATCTGTACGTGCGCGTATGCCATGGCGACCCGCTCGCCATGGCCGGTCTCGTCTCGCTCATCGGCGAGGAACCGGGTTTTCAGGTGCAGGCGGAGAACGAGCCCGGCGAGGGCATGGCGGATGTGGTCGTGGCTGACCATGCCTGCGCGCTGAACCTGCTCGCTTCGGCTTCGGCAGTGGATCAGCCGGGGGTGGCAGGCGGCTTTCGCATGCCGCGCGTCATCGTCTTGACGCGGCGGGACAAGGAGGGGGAGGTCATGCGGGCGATCGCCAGCGGGGCGCACGGCTATGTGCGCCAGGACGCGGATCCGGCCGAGCTGATGGATGCCATTCGCCACGTGGCTCGGGGGGGCTCTCTCTATCTATGCAAGGGCACGAAGGCGCTCATCAGGCACGGCAAGCCGTGCGTGGGCTTCACCGCCCGGGAGGAGGACGTGCTGCGCTACCTGGTGAAAGGCGATTGCAACAAGGGAATCGCCCGCGAGCTGGACATTTCCGCCAATACCGTCAAGGCACACGTCGCCCGGATCTGCGAGAAGCTGCACGTGGGCTCGAGGGCGCAAGTCGCCGCCAAGGCGACGCAGCGCGGGCTGGTCCGTGTCTGAGATTCGCCGGTGGCGCTTCGGCGCCTTCGCGCTGTGGGAGGCCGAGCCAAGGCTCGAGCGCGACGGGCAGCCGGTGCGGCTTGGATCGCGCGCCATCGGCCTGCTGGTCGCACTCTTGGAGCGCGCCGGCGAAGTGATCAGCAAGGACGAGCTCCTCGCGGCGGTCTGGCCGGACACGGTGGTCGAAGAGGCGAGCGTTCGAGTCCATATGTCGATCCTGCGCAAGGCCCTGGGTCCACCCGGAGCTCAGGACGGGTGCCTGGAATGGATTGCCAACATCCCACTGCGCGGCTATCGCTTCCTGGGGCGGGTGCACTGCGAGTTCTTGCCGTCCGCCATCGCCGTGCAGGTGGCTCATGCGTCGCTGCGGGATGCTCCCGCAGCGTTGCCCGCTCGCCTCGCCAAGCTCGTGGGGCGCGAGGTGGAGGTCGAGCGCCTGCTCGGCATGCTTGCGGCGAGCAGGCTCGTCACGGTCGCGGGGCCCGGCGGCGTGGGCAAGACCAGCGTTGCCATCTGCGTCGCAGCACGCTACCGGGAACGGCAGCAAGCCCAGCTTGGTTTCGTCGATCTCGCACCCCTGACATCGCAGGACCACGTGCTGACGACGATGGCGCGCGCCATCGGCGTGCGAGGCGGCGTGCCGGACATCGAGGAAGCCATCGTCCAGCGCCTCGAAGGCCAGGCGATGCTGCTGCTCGTGGACAACTGCGAGCATGTCATCGAGAGGCTGTCGCCGCTCCTGGGCAGGTTCCTGGCGGCGTTGCCCGGGCTGCAGGTTCTTGCAACCAGCCGCGAGGTGCTGCGCGTGGGAGGCGAGCATGTCTTTCGCCTGGCGCCCCTGGCGGTCCACCAGTCCCAGCCCGGCTCCCTGGCGCTTGCGTTGCGCTCGCCGGCGGTGCAGTTGCTCGTCGAGAGAGCCCAGGCCGCGGGCGCCCGCGGATTCGACGACGCGAGCAGCGGTCCGCTGACCAGGATCTGCCAACAGGTGGACGGAATCCCGCTGGCGATCGAGCTGGTCGCGGCCCGCCTGGGGGCCCAGCCCGTGAGCGAGCTGGCATTCAGGCTCGACGATCACATGCGCCTGCATTCGACGGCCAGGCGGGCTGCGCTGGCAAGACAACGCACGCTGGCTGCGACGCTGGACTGGAGCATTGGCCTGCTGGGCGCCGCCGAGCTGCTTCTGTTTCGCAGGTTGTCGGTGTTCCGCGCCTACTTCGGCGTCGCAGCGGCGCTGAGCGTGGCAGCCAGTGCGCTGGACCCCGACGTGGCGTCCGACGCGTTGCTGAGCCTGGCCAGCAAGTCGCTCGTCGTGTACGACACCGACCAGGCCGCGGACTCGCCCTACCGCCTGCTCGACACCACCCGCAGCTATGCGCATGCTCTGCTCGTGCGGGCGGGCGAGCGAGACGCGGTATCGAAAAGCCATGCCCTTTTCATGCTGGACCTCATGGGCCTTGCCACCGCGGACCTCGCTTTGCTGGACGCCGATGCCTGGACCCAGCGCTACCGCGGCTGCCTGGACGACGTTCGTGCAGCTCTGGATGCCTGCATCGGCCACCACGACGACATGACGATCGCGGGCGCGCTCACCGTCGCATCGGCGCCGCTCTGGTTCCGCTTGTCCGAGGTCAGCGAATACCGGGATCGCGTTCGCGCGGCGCTGGACCATGTCGATGTGCTGAAGGTACCCGACCGCCTGACGGCCGGACGGCTGGAGATCGCGCTCTACAACGCCTTGTGGCACACCGGCGGCACGGTGCCGGAGATGACACAGGCGTGCGAGCGGGCGCTGGATTGCGCATTGGAACTGAAGGTGAAGACACTCGAATTCCAGGCTCGGTGGGGCCTTTGCGCGCTGAACATCACGCGCGGCGCGTACACACCGGCGTTGCGGCATGCCGAGATCCTGAGAGAGTTTGCGAGCCACTCGACCAACGCCGTGACGCGCAACCTGTCGCACCGGATGCTGGCGCTCGCCAATCACTTCTGCGGCGCGTTCGCCGAGGCCAGGGTGCAGGCCGAAGCAGCGGCGGACGTGGACGACGCGACCCGGCGCAACCATGCCAACGCGTTCCAGCCCGACGCGCGCACCACCGCAATGGCCATTCTTGCCAGGACGCTGTGGATCCAGGGCGAGAGCCGTCTTGCCATGGCCACCGCCATCCGGTGCATGGAGGAGGCTGAGGCGCTGGGACACACGCTGTCGCTATGCGTTGCCCTCTTCTGGATCTGTCCGATGGCCATATGGGCCCTCGAACAACGGGCGGCCCGCGCCTGGATCGACACGATGCTGCAGCAGACCCGGTCCAAGGGCTTCGCCTACTGGCATGACTGGGCGCTTTGCTACGACGACGCCATGAAGATCGGCGAGGTCGACGACGCCGGCGCGCACATCGACGCCGTCGCGGCAAAGGTCCTGGCCATGGACGAGCCCCGCAGGGAGATGATGGTCACGTTCTGCGACCAGTGGGTGGATGATGACCTGGTTGCTCGCGCGACGCGGGGCGAAGGGCAGTGGAGTGCCGCCGAGGTTTGCCGCGCTGCCGGGCGGCGCAAGGAGCTGCGGGGCGACGATGCCGAAGCCGAGGCGCTTTATCTGCAGGCCCACGCCCTTGCGCGCTCGCAAGGCGCACTCGCCTGGGAACTGCGTGCAGCGGGTGCGCTGGAGGAACTGCGCGCCGGGGCAGCTCAGCGATGAACCGGCCGTGCGCCGGGCCGGCGGACCCGTGCCAGTGCGGCGCGCTTTTCCCAGGCGACGGCGCCTTGTTGCCTCGCAGTTTCCGTTGCCCGGAGGTAGAAAGCGTCCGCCTCGTCGGGTGCAGCGTTCTGCTCCGCGCGCCAGCCGGCAGCGCGCCAGACCTCGGCGGCGACCCAAGGACTCTCTCCGCGCGAGACGCGCTCGATCATCTCGTCGTCGACCCAGTCGATGCAGAAGGTCGCGAGCATCTCCCTGTGGGGTGCGTCATAGGTCGCGAGCTGGCCGGCCACTTCACGCACGTAAAGATCCCGGTCCGGCGCGATGCCCAACTGCAGGCCCTGGGAGAACCACTCGGCATAGCGCAGCCAGCCCACCAGGCCCTTGCGCCGCGCTTCGTCCGTCATCAAGTGAATCCATTGGGCGGCAAGCTCGAGTTCGCCGGCCCACAGCGCGACCGGGCAGGCACCATACAGCGCGGAACACAGGGAGACGGATTTTCCGGCCGCTTGCGCTCGGTCCACCGCGTCGCTGGCTTCTTCCAGGGCCCGGGCCGTTTCCCCTTGCACCCAGAGGGTTCGGCTCAGCATGGCTTTCGCCGCAACGATGGCGTTGACCCCCACCATGTTGGCCCGGGCATGGCCGAGGCCGCCACCAACGCGCACGGAAGCTTCGCTGTGCATCCTCGCCACATCGAAGTGGCCGCAAAAGTGGTTGGCCATCGCCATCACGCGGTGCGCGAGATTGAGTGCGGCGGGGTCGGACCAGGATCGCGCTGCCGCCATCAGCGTGTGCGCCTGGTCCAGCGCCGCCGAATACTCGCCGCGGAACATGTCGTGCGTGCACCGCCCCCAACGGGCTTGCAGTTCCAGTACGGGGATCTTGACGGCAAGCGCGCCGGCCAGGGCCTGGTCTGCGGCGGCACCCAACTCGGGTGTGGACCTGCCGGTGTGGAGCAGGGCGCTGACCAGCGCGGTGTTCAGCCAGGTCGCCGTTTCCGTGTCGCGCGTGGGTTGACGATCAACCAGCGCCAGCGCCGCGGAGACCCGGTCGCGATATTCGACGACCTGGGCCAGGTGAAACCACAACGGCGCGGAAGCCGTCACCAGCGAGGCGGCCATCTTCGCGTCGGGCTGCTGCGTCAGGCAGACTTCGAGCGCAAAGCGCACGTCGTCCAGGCGGTGTGCATAACGGCCGGCCCAGGCCTGCTCGGTCAGGTCGGAGAGTTCCGCCGCCGCTGCCTTCATGAGATCGCGCATGAGGACCGCATGGCGCCGCAGCAATGCCGGCCGTTCATCGCTCTGGGCGAGAAGCGCAGCTGCATAGCTTCGCGTCGTGTCCAGAAGCTTGTAGGGCGCGACAGCGTCGTTGCTGTCGAAGAAGACAAGCGACTTGTTGACCAGCGAGATCAGTGCGTCGAATGCCACCTCGGCGTCCATGCCGCCGGCGCTCACGCCTAGCGCGGCTTCCACATCGAAGCGCCCCCGAAACACCGACAACCAGCGAAAGAGCCGCAGCTCTGTATCGCTCAGAAGCGCGATGCTCCAGTCGAGCGCCGCGGCGAGCGTTCGGTGCCGTGCGAGCGCGGCGCGGCTGAAGGCATAGAGGCGCATGTGGTCGTCCAGCCTGCGCGCCAGATCGACGACCGGCTGCACGCCCAGGCGCGCGGCCACCAGTTCGATGGCCAGAGGGATGCCGTCGACCTGCCTGGTGATCTGGGCCAGCAGGGGGCCATGCGATTCATCGAACGCACCCGCACCCGCGGCCTTGGCGCGCTCGACGAGCAATTCCACGGAGGGCCAGTGCAGCGCCTGCGTGAGCGAGATCTGCTCGGCGTCCGGAATTGCGAGCGCCGGCAGCCGAAAGACGTACTCGCCCGTCACGCGCAGCGCCTCGCGGCTCGTCGCCAGGATGCGCAGGCCGGGCAGCACGGAAAGCAAGCCGGCGATCGGCAGCGCCAGGGAGTCCACCACATGCTCGCAGTTGTCGATCAACAGGAGCACAGCGCGCGCCATCAGGCGTTGCGTGATGGCGCCGACGATGTCGGGCAGGTCGGCGGGCACCCCCACGGCGCGCGCCAGGGTGCCGAGCACGTGGTCCTGGGAGATCAGCGACGACAGATCGACAAAGGCGATCTCCGCGCCGTGCCTGTGCTGATGGCTCTCCGCGGCGTGGATCGCGAGACGGGTCTTGCCGATGCCACCCGTGCCCACGATCGTGACCAGCCGGTGGGTATCGAGCGCTTCGAGAACGCTCGCCACATCGGCTTCGCGGCCGACGAGTTCGGTCAGCCGAACCGGCAGTGGGGTGAAACCGGGGTCGGCCAGCGGGGCTGCGGGCCTGGCCGGGATGCCGGGCGCCTCGCGCCGAACACGTCCATTGAAGCGATAGCCGCGCAGCGGAACATTGGAGATCCACTCCTTGCATTCGTCGCTCTCGCCGGGCTCGCCCAGCGCCTTGCGAAGCGTGGACATATGGACGCGCACGCTGGCCTCTTCGACGACGACGCCACCCCAGACCGTCGCGAGCAGGTCATCCTTGCCCACGAATTCGCCGGCCCGCTTGATCAGCTGCAGCAGCAGATCGAAAGAGCGTGGCCCCAGCCGCACGGGCTCGCCGGAGCGCTCGAACCGGCGCTGCGCCTCCCAGACAACGAACACGCCGAAGTACCACCGGACTTCGGCCGACGCCAGGTCAGATGGCTCCTCCGACTGCGCTTGCATGATGAGTCTGCGTACCGGCCGTCTCACGTCGCCGGGAGCTGGGCACGGGCGGCGCAAGGTTGTTGACCGGGCAGGCGGATCGGGTGGACGGTTTCCATGCGTTGAGACTTGAGTTTCTGGCCGAGATCGTAGCTCGGCATTGCGCGGCATCGGGCGCTAGTCCCTGCAGTCCATAAGTCATCGGGGCACGCAGCCGCCCGAAGCCACCAGTGGCGACCCGTTATCGCAGCGTCTTCAGGTACTTGACGAGTTCCGCAACTTCACCAGGATCGGGAACCCCCGCGAAGGGCATCCTGTTGCCCGGCACGGCTTGCTGCGGATCGCTCAGGAAGGCCGCCAGCGATTTGTCGTCCCAGGTGAGCTGTGCGTTCTTCATGGCTCGGCTGTAGCCGAACCCCGGCGACGAGCCGGCCTTTCGGCCCACCACGCCCGCAAGCGGCGGCCCGATGGCGGCTGCGCCTTGCGCCGCGTGGCATGCCGCGCATGTCGTCCAGGTCTTGGGCGGTGGCACGGCCGATTGGCCATGCGCCATGTTCAAGAAAGCCGCGGCGCAAGCGGCAAGAAGGCGTGTTCGCATGTCGGGCCCTCTCAAAGCATGCGCGGTTGCCTGGCGTAGCGCACCAGGTCGTCGCCCAGGCGCAGCGCCAGTGCCGCGAGCGGACCGGTCGGGTTGTAGCCCGCGTTGTGCGCGTACACGGATGCGCCGACCACGAAGAGGTTCTGCGCGTCCCAGTGCTGCAGGTGGGGCGAGACCACGCTCGTCGACGGGTCCGCGCCCATGACGGTGCCGCCGGTGGTGTGCGTCGTCTGGTACTGCCGTGCGTCGAAGTCGCCGCGCCGGGGTTGCGCAGCGCCGACCGTCGTGGCACCCATGGCGCGCGCGATGCCGGCGGCCTTGTTCGTGACGTATTCGCTCATGCGATGGTCGTTCTCGTGGAAGTTGAAGGTCATGCGCAACAGCGGCGAGCCATAGGCGTCGCGGTACGTCGGGTCGAGATCGAGGTAGTTCCGGCTGTGCGGGTAGTTGCTGCCGTGCACCGCGACGTTGAAGGCGTGCGCGTACCAGTCGGCGTTGGCCTGCTTCCAGGCCGATCCCCAGCGCGGCGTTCCGGCCGGATGGAGCCGGGCATTGATGGGGCGCCCGTTCGTCACGTTCGAGTAGATGTAGCCACCGCCGAAGAAGCCGAGCCCGGCATGGTCGAAGTTGTCGCCGTTGAACTCGTCCACCACCATCTGCGAGGCGCCCGAGGCCATGAACGGATTGATGAAGCGGTCCTTGAAGAACACCGGCACCGACGACATCACTTGGTAGCAGAAGTTCTTGCCGACCACGCCCTCGCCCGTCTTCGGGTCGTAGGGGCGCCCGATGCCGCTCGTGAGCAGCAGCTTGGTGTTGGTCATGGTGAAGCCCGACAGCACGACGACATCGGCCGGCTGCTCGTACATTTGCGCGGTCTGCAGATCGATGAACTGCACGGCCGTCACGCGCCTGGCGTGCTTGTCGTAGACGAGGCCGGTCACCTGCGAATGGAGCCGGATCTCGAAATTGCGCTGTTTCCGCAGCAAGGGGTACAGCAACACCGCCGGACTGGCCTTGGCGTTGGCTTCGCAGAAAAAGCGCTCGCAGTGGCCGCAGTACTGGCATGGCGCAAGGCTTGCGCCATCGGGGTTGGTGTAGGCGCGCGGTGAGTTGGCCGCGGGCAGCGGGAACGGCTTGTAGCCAAGGCTTTGCGCGGCGGCCTTGAAGATGCGGCCCGACTCGAGGATCTCGAGCGGCGGCTGCGGAAAGTCGCGTTGCCGGGGCGCCTCGAAAGGGTTGCCGCCGTCGATCAGCCGTCCGCCCACATTGCCGGCCTGCCCCGCGATGCCGAAGAGCTGCTCGAACAGGTCGTGGTAGGGCTCCATCTCGGCGTAGCTGATGCCCCAGTCTTGCACCATCATCTCGCGCGGAATCGCGGCTTTGCCGTAGCGGGACTCGAGGCGGGTGCGCAGGGCCGGGTCGTACTCGGCCCAACGCCAGGTCTGGCCGTTCCAGTGGTTCGCCGCACCGCCCATGCCTTCGCCCGGGAGGAAGGCTTCCATGCGGCGCACGGGCAACGCGCTCTCGCTGGTGGCGTGGCGCAGGGTGTAGGTTTCGTTGGCCCAGTTCTGCACCAGGCCGTTGCGCACGCCCCAACGCAATTCGTCGCGCTGGTTGGGCAGTGTGGCGGCTGCGCTGCCCGCGAGATCGCCGCCGCGCTCGAGCACCAGCACGTCGATGCCGGAGTCCATCATCTGCCGCGCCGCCAGGCCCGCGGTGAGGCCTCCGCCGACGAAGACGACGGCGCGTTTGGGAAGTTTGTGAGTCATGGGTGTGGGGCCTTCAGCTGAAGTCCTCGATCGATTGCGGCTTGGCTGCGCCGGGGAAGGGCAGGCCGCGGAACTGGACCACGTTGCGTCCGTGAAAAGCGGGCAGGCCGGGGAAGCCCACGGCGCGCCAGAAAGTCTTGTCGCGGTTGCCTCCGTACATCGGGTCGGCAAAGCAGGCCTGGACGAACAGCGGATAGAAGAAGTCGTTGAACCATGCGCCGAGCGCAAAGCGCTCGTCGTCCATCTGGCCAGCTGCGACCTCCTGCAGCAGGGCGTCGAGCGGGCCGGCCTCGAGCTGCTCGACGGCCTTGCCCGTGCGTTGCCGGGCCTCGCGACGCAGCACCGCGAGGCCGGCCTTGAAGTGCTGCTCGGGGGTGAGGGGCGACTGGTAGCCGTGCTGCGGTTTGCCGGGGCGCCAGGGGCCCTGCCGATAGAGCTGGTCGCCACGCCCCCAGCCGCCAGCGAGCTGACGATCGATGTAGAGATGCAAGCCGCAGTCGACACCGTTCGGTGTCATCGCATCGGCTGGGCACATCACGTTGACGAGGGCCTCGACGCAGGCGGCTTCCTGTGGGCCCAGCGACAGGTAGCCCGAGGGGTGGGCGTCGTCGGTGGGGCGGGCTGCGCTGCCCTGCTGCGCCGAAGCGAGCGGGCTGGCGAGGCCACCGAGCAGTGCGGGCGCCGCGAGTGCGGCGACGCTGGATGCGCCGCCGATCTGGCGCAGGAAGAGCCGCCGTGCGGGCGGTTCTTGGTCATTCAAGGACATGGGGGTCTTTCTTCGGGGGGCAGGGTTCGTGCAGGCGCGCCGCTCAGAAGGGCTCGTACTTCGCGGCACCCACTGTTTCTGTCGGCGTGATCGGCGTGAGGTCCAGGGGCTCTTGTGGCGCCGGATACGAAATATCGAGTGAGTGGAACGGGCTTGCGACCGGGGCCTCGGTGGTTGCGGCGGGAAGCGCGACAGCAATGGCCGGCTGGATCGCATAGATCGAGATCGAGGTCGCGAGACTGGTCAGCAGTGCCGCAAGAATGATTCTTTTCGTCATCAACTACTCCTGATAATTTGAGGGAGCCATCGAGCGGAAAAACCGTTGAAGGCGGATGAACAGCCAGGGCGTGCGATGAGAAAAGATGGTTCGCGCGTTCTGCATCTGTCGCACTCAAATCTAGGTTCCGGCCGGCCGGTGCGGTAGGCCTGTCGAGAGAAACGCCGCAGTGAGCCAACGGCATCAATGGCGGCGCGGCGTCGCTTCAGTACGAGCGAAAGCGCGGCCTGCAAGCGTATGGCTGCGCCACCGCGGCATGGCGGGAAGCAACTCGAAGTGGGAAGGGAAGGGAGGGGAGGGACTGCGAGGCGCAGCCATCAATGGCGAGGAAAGGCTGAGCTCCCGGCAACCATCACGCAGAAGCAGCAGGCAAGCAAGCAGCCCGCGGCAGCGCCACAGGCGGTGCCGCGGGCTGCAAAGGCTCAGGAGAGGTTCGCCTTGTCCAAGCCGAAGGCCTTGTCGGACGAGCCGGGCACGGTCTGGAACGCGACGTTCACGCGGTTCCATGCGTTGATGGCCATGACGCTGAAGCTCAGGTCCGAAAGCTCCTTTTCCGACAGCTGCGTGCGCACGCGCTCGTAGATGTCGTCGGGCACGCCGTGTTCGGGCAGCCTGGTCAGCACTTCGGTCCAGGCCAGCGCCGCACGCTCGCGCGGAACGAACAGCGTCGATTCGCGCCATGCGGCCAGGTGGTGAATGCGCAGCTCGCGTTCGCCATGGATCCTGGCCTCCTTGATGTGCATGTCCAGGCAGAACGCGCAGCCGTTGATCTGCGACGCGCGGATCGCGACAAGGTCCCGGATCGATTGTTCGATGGTGCCGCTGTCCACGAGCGTGCTGAACTCGATCAGCTTCTTGAAGAGCTCGGGCGATTGCTTGATGTAGTTGAGACGGTTGGTCATGTGTGCTCCGGCCTCAGTGCGGCTGAGGTACCCGTTCGCGGAGGCCGCGAGAGAGGAGAGAGGGGAAAAAAAGATCCTGGGCACCGGCGATGCGGTGCGCGTTCAGAAGTCCCAGATGATCGGAACCCAGCGAAAGATGTCGCCTTCCGCCGCCACCCGGCCGATGGAGGGGAAGGGCAGGTGGGCGGCCACCAGCAGTCCGCGGCTTTGCACCAGTTCGCGGAACAGGGCGAGGCGAACGCGGGTCGCCTCCTCGGGGTCGTGTTCGAAGCCGTTCTGCCAGTCGGGGTGGTCGAATGCGACCGGGAACATGGCATCGCCCGCGAACATCAGGCGCTCGTTGCCCGACACCAGGTCGACCACGCTGTGCCCCGGGGTGTGGCCGCCGGTACGGCGGACCACCACACCCGGCGCCACCTCGCGCCGCTCCTCGAAGATCTGCAGCCGGTCGCGGTATTCCTTGTAGAAGCTCTTGGCGGTCGAACGCAGCACCTCGGGCACCGGATTCGGCATCACCGTGCGGGAGAAGTCGGGCGACATCCAGAAGTCGACTTCGGCCTTGGCCACGTGGATGCGCACATCCGGACGCAGGCGTTCCTTGATGCCGGGAACGAGCAGCCCGCCCACATGGTCCATGTGCATGTGGGTGATGATCACGTCGGTGATGGACTCGAGCTCGATGCCGGCCGCAGCCAGCCGCTGGGGAAACTGCCCGGCCCTCGGAAAGCCCGGGAACTGCCCACCCAGGCCCGCGTCGATGAGGATGGTCTGGTCGCCGCTGCGGGCCACCATCACGTTCAGCGGCCAGTCGTACTTGTCGGGCGGCATGAACATCTGGCCGAGCCAGTTGGCCAGGTCCGCCGGATCGGCGTTGGTGGCCATCGTCGTGGTGGGCAGCGGCAAGGGGCCGTCGCTGACCACCATCGCGTCGATGTCGCCGATGCGCAGCGCGTAACGGGAGGGCACCAGGTCTTTGGGCTTCTCGCTCGTGGGTTGCAAGGTGTCATCAGTGAGGAACATGGCGGAATCTCCAAGAATGCGGCCCGGTTGCGCGGGCCAAACCAGCCGGGCGACTGGCAGCAAGTTGCCGTTCAACACCGAAGGGTTGTCGGGCTCGGATCACGGCTGAGTGCCGTATGCCATTGATCGTAGGGAGGCGGGGCGCGAGCCGGTAGGCCTGCAAAAGGACTCACGGTGGTGCCCGATATGCACCAAACGCGCGGGAGATCGAGGGGCGAGCCTCGCGTCGCAGGTCGCGCCCACACACCTCAACGCGTATCAACCGCGAATGAGGTCGGCCGCCGTGCGATCCCTTCGATCGCGCGCCTGGAGTTTCTTGCGTAGCCGCTTGATTGGCACATCGACCAGGTGCAGGCAGATAGCGGCCAGCGGGAACGACACGAGGATCACCTCACCCAGAAGCACCCACGGGGGCAGCGAGCGTTCGAAGTCGATGATGTCGATGAACAAGAAGTGCCAGAGGTAGATGCCGTAGGACAGGCGGCCGATGTAGATCATCGGCCGCGACGCCAGGAACGGCGTGTCGCGGTGCTCCGCGAGGTGGCAGACGAGCACGAAGGCCGCGAGCTCCGCGAGGGTGATCCGCAAGGTCACCCCCTCCGTGATGCGGACGAAGGGCAAGGACGGAAGAGCGACGGTCAGCGCGAGGCCGATGCAGGCGATGACGACGGTCGGCCGCGACATCTTCAGGCGGGCCAGCGCCGCGATGGCGCCCAGCACAATGCCGGTCACATGCGTGTCGAAGCTGAAGTACGCCTGCTTCCATCCCCAGTTCAAGGCTACGAAGTAACGCCACGCGGTCAGCACGGCGAACGCTGCCAGCAGCCACGCGACCGGACGGCGCGCCCGCAGCAGCAGCGGCAGCAGCAAGGGCCACAGCAGGTAGAACTTCTCCTCGACGCCCAGCGACCAGACGTGCCCGATGGTCGACGGCGGATTCCAGAAGGCGAGCGCGTAGTCCATCAGGTAGGTGCCCGTGAGCCCGGCGACCAACCATCTGTCGTCCTTCGGCCAGAGCCAGGGAGCGAGTGCGAGATAGACCAGCACCAGCAGCAGCAGCGTCGGGTAGAGCCTCAGCGCGCGCCGCGCGTAGAACCTGCCGATGTCGATGCCGCCGTGGCGGTGCTCCGCCAGGAGCAGCGTCGTGATCAGGTAGCCGGAGAGAACGAAGAACACGTCCAGGCCGGCGAACCCGCCGCCGGCGCCGGGGATGAGGCAGTGAAAGCAGACGACCAGGAGGATCGAGACCGCCCGAAGGCCATCGAGCGCGGGGTTGTACGGCATCGGTGCGGCCTCCGCTCAGGGACCGGCCACCGGATCCGGCCGGCACGGCTGCAGCATCACCTTTCCGCATTCTGGATAAGCCGGCGGGCCCTTCACGTCATTCAATACACCGAGGCGAACCAGCGAGTCGTACTTTGCGTTGTGCAATACGTGAACTCGCTGCTTCTGCGTGAAGGTGTCGAACACCAGGCCACCGGTCTGCGACGGCGTGTCGATCCAGATGCGCAGCCGCGAACCCTTGCGGAAGTAGTGGCCCATCTTGTTGATCTCGACGCGGGCGAAGACCAGCTGTCCGGGCAGCAGCGGCATCAGCTGGTCGGCGCGCTCGAGGTGGATCGGCAGCAGCGGTGTCGAGCGCTCGGTGTCGAGGGTGCGGTTCGACAGGCGCAGCCAGCCGCGCTGCACGTAGGTCTCCTGTCCGTCGGGTCGCAGTTCGGTGACGGTGACCTGGATGTCCGCATCCCCGCCGGTGGCGGCGACCCACAGGTCCGCGCTGCCCGGTCCATAGACCATCGTGTCATTTGCCAGCGGCGCCGACGTGTAGGCCAGGCTGGTCGTCTTCCAGTTGTCGGGCAAGGGCCCCCAGAAGGAGTTGGCGACGATGTCATTGACGGCGACGCCGGCACCCGGGTAATCGAAGCCATCGGCCGGGCCGGAACCGGCCTTGTCGGCGAGCACGCCGCCGGTGCCGAGATGGAACTCCTTGAGCAGCAGGTCGCTGGCGCGGATCGATGGCTTCTGCAGCACCCAGCGCGCTTGCGGGGAAGCCAGCCGATCGAGCGGAGCACCGTCTGTGTCGAAGGTTTCCATCCACACGGTCGTGCGCGGCGTGTCGCGCTCGAATCCATTGTCCGTTCCCTTGACGAAACGGTCGAGGAAACGCAAGGCCAGGGTCTGGAAGGCCGAGGCCAGGTACAGGTCGTGCCGGCCGTTCGACTGGACCAGCCACAGCTTGGTGCGATCGAGCTTCGTCTGGTAGTGCCCGCTGCGAGGCGTGATGGCCTGGTCCTGGAAAGCTTCGAGCGACAGCACCGGCACATTGACGCGATCGGCATGGCGGGCCAGGTCGAAGGTGTCGAGGTAGTCGTCGCGCAGCGGATGCGACACGAAGAGGTTCATCACCGAGTTCGTGTCCTCGGCCGCGAGGTTCTTCTGGATCTGCTTCAGGCAGTTCTCGTCGCCTTCTTCCTTTGCGGTCTGCGTGACCAGCTGGCTCCAGTAGGTGCGGAAGATCACGCGGAACGGTGTGAGGAACCCTGGCGCCGGCACGCCGCCGGGGCTCATCGCGTCGCGGTAGTCCGTCAACACCATGCCAGGCACGATGGCGCGCAGATGCGGTGGCCGGTTCTGCGCGGTTGCCAGTTGAGAAGACCCGCTGTAGGACGCACCGACCATGCCTACCTTGCCGTCGGACCAGGCCTGTGCGGCCGCAAACTCGACGGCTTCGGCGCCGTGCCGGCCGAGCTGCGGCCGGGTGTATTCGAGGCGGCCTTCGGAGCAGCCGGTGCCCGCGGTGCTGACGCCCATCACCGCGTAGCCGGCCTCGATGAGCCGCTTGTCGAAGGCCACGGACATCGAGGTCTGGTTCTTCAGGTAGGCCGAGCCGCCGATCGAGCCGGCGTCATAACCGTTGAGGGTCAGGGCCACGGGGAATTTGCCCGTCGCCTTGGGCAGCAGCGCGGTGTAGCGCAGCTTGACGCCGTCGGAGGTGGTGATGTCGCCGCTGATGCGCTTGGCCCAGAAGGGCGCAAGCTGTCCATCCGCGGGGAAGGCGAACCCCGGTGATGCCAGCAGGCCGGTCTCGGGGTCGAATTTGGGCTCTTGACCCTGCGCCGCGGCGCAAGCAACTGCGAACGCGAGTGCCGCTGCGAATGCTTTTTTTCATTGTTCGATGTCCTCAGGCGAGATGACGATTTTTTTCCCTGAGGGTCGCGGCGCATGGCGCGCCGTGCTGTTTCCCACAGGCCATCAACCGGGCGACGGACTCAGCGGATGCCCTGGCCCGCGAGGCTTTCCGGCGTCCAGTTGCCATCGGGCTCCAGTGTAGTTGGGAAGCGGATGCCGGACGCGCCGGGCCAGAGGTTCACGTAGTACGCCCCTTCCGCCAGGTCGTAGTGCCCGGCAGTGATCGAGACCGGAGCGGCCGCGTCATAAGCTTGGGTCAGGTAGGCGAAACCAGCGCGCCAAAGTTGGCCCTTGCCGTCGTACTGGTCGCTGGCCAGGACGTGCCAGCTGTCCTCGTCCACGTAGAAAGTGCGGCGGGAGTACACATGCCTGGCGCCCGGCTTGCGCGTGGCCTCGACCAACCACACGCGGTGCAGCTCCCAACGCACGACTTGCGGGTTGATGAACTTCGGCAGGAACACCTCGTCGGGCTTCGTGTTGTAGATGAAGCGGTAGGCGTTGTATGGAACGTAAAGCTCCTTCTTGCCGACGAGCTTCCAATCGAAGCGATCCATCTTGCCGTTGAAGAGGTAAACGTCGTCCTGGGTCGAGATGCCTCCCGTGCCGCCGTTGGGCGTGTCGTAGGCCATTTCCGGCGCCTGGCGCACGCGGCGCTGGCCGGGCAGATAAAGCCAGTAGCGCCGCTCATCGAACGAATAGTCGGCAGGCTCGTGATGAACGATCGCGTTCCCCACCTGATTCGGCGGAAACGTGAAAGCGAGACGTGAGCGGTAGTAGAGAGGCGATGCGGGCACGCGGGTGTCGTCGTGGTATGGAAAATCCATCAACCACGAGGCCTTCACCAGCGGCTGCACCGTGCCACCCCGGTTGGCGAAGTAGGAACTGAACTCCGGCATCGCGAGCGAGGCACCAAGGTAGCGCAGCAAGTGGTTCAGCATCACCTCGTTGCCATTGGCAGGAATCGGGAAGGGCACGCCGCCGCGCGCGCCGGTCGCACCCAGGCCGTCGTCGGTGAGCTTGGCACGCGTCGCGTTCGCCAACGTGTTGTCGAGCATGGCCTTCGGGAAAGCCACGGTCCGATGGGTCGGATAGACCTCGAGGCGGAAGTCGGGATGCGCCTTGAGCAGTGCCTTCGCACCTTCGCTCAGCCGCTCGGCGTGTCGGTCCATGTTCCCGGCATCGATCGAGAACAGCGGCTTCTCTTCGGCGAAGGGATCGGGCCGCAGGTTGCTGCTCTTGTCAAAGCTGGCCGGCACCGCCGTCAGTCCGCCGGTGTAGGTCGGGATCGTGCCTTCCTTGTTTCCGGCCTTCTGGGCGCCGGTGCCGGTAAGCTCGTTGCCGAGGCGCTTTGCCTCTTCGGGCGATACGGCCGCATGGGCCGAGGCGAAGCACAGGCACAACGCGCCCGCAGTGATCAGGGACTTCAATGGAGAGTTCACGGCTTGTTGTCTTCGCGGCAATGCTTCATAGCGACGTTTTGAAAGTGAAGAAGACGGCACCGCGGTCCTTCAGCAGGGCCGTGCCGCCGTTGGCCACCGAGGCCGCCCCCGTGGCGTCGGTGACGTACCTGCCGAAGTAGCCGACGTACTTCAGCTCAAGGCTGTGCCGGCCGGAAAGGTCGAGCGCGAGGCCTGCCGACCAGCTGCCGGCACCCTGGTTGCCGCCGCCGGTCACCGCCGAGTTGCCCCGCAGGCCGCGCGAGTAGCTGAGCGGCATCGACAGGTTGGCACCGGGCAGCACCTGGTACCAGGTCGGCGTCAGGTTGATCGCAAAGCCGATGGCCGTCTTGTCGACGCGGTCGATCTCGGTGTAGCCGTCGCGGCCCTTGAAGAGGCTTGCACCCTGTGTCACCGATGCCCATCGGTTCCAGGTCAGTTCGGTCGACCAACCGAGGGAGTCGAACAGCGGAGTCGGTCCGGTGGAGCCCATCGCGTTGAGCACCGCATGCCAGGTGTTGCCGCGCGCGCCGGGCACCTGGCCGGGCGCCGGGTAGCCCGCCGACGAGGCAACGGTGGCAACGTCGCTCGACAGCGGCATGTTGCGCCGATAGTTGAGGTCGAAGCCGACGCTTGCGCCCCCTATGTCCTTGGCCAGGCTGAAACCGTACAGCTTGATGTCGCTGGCAAAGGCCAACAGGTATTCGTTCGTGCCCGTATTGAGGATCACCTGCGGCAGGCGATCGGAGAAGTTGCGCACATAGAAGCCCATGGTGCCGTCGAGCCACTGCGGGCTCCAGCGCGTCGCCAAGCCCCAGTCGCCGCGGCCGCGCGGGGTGATGTCGCGGCCGCGCAAGACGCGCGTGTTGCCGAGGATCAGCGATTCCCCGCCGAATTGCATGGCGTCGCTGGCGCCGAGGTAGGTGCCTGCCTCCGCTCCCCGCGACTGTTCCCATTTCAGGAAGTACTGCGCCGCGAACGACAGCTCGGGCGTGGCCTGCACCGACGTCGACAGCTGCGTCAGCGGACGGAAGAGTTCCTTGGCCTCGATGCCCGGGCTCGACAAAGCCTTCGCGCCGTCGAGGGGTGACTGCGCATAACCCACGCCGTGGGTCGCGCCGCCGCCAAGCAGCGCCTCCCCCCAGGTCACCACATGGCGACCGGCGCGCGCGCTGACCGGTACACCCCCGAGATCGAAAGTACCGAACACGAAGGCATCGAGAAATTCGCCCGACGGGCCCGCGTAGTAGCGCTTGGCATAAGGGCTGAGGCCCGTCGCCGGCGTACCGTTCTTGAGATGGTTCGAGGTGCCGACGCTGGTGTTGTCGAAACCACCGCGGTAAGCCTGGTCGTACCAGCCGGATGCGCTCACGCGTGCGCCGAAACGCTTGCGGTAGACGAAGTCCATCTCGGACAGCAGGTCGACGCGGTTGTTGACGGTGCTGTTGCGGCCGAAATTCCGGTCGCCGTCGTCGGCGTTCTGGTTGAGCAGGATCGCCGGGGCCTGGCGTTCGACACGGCGGCCGAGGTTGTAGCGTGTCGTCAGGTCGACACGCAGTTCGATCTCCTCGTTGCCGGTGGCGATGCTGCCGGCCATCACACCGGGTGCGAATCCCGCGAAGAGAGCCGCCAGCGTGGCTGGCCGCTTCGGTCCGCGAAGGGGCGCACGCGCCTTTACATCGGTTCTTGTCATTCTTGCCTTCGATACTGCTGCGGGTCGCTTCAAGAGAATCCAAGCTTCGCTTGCGGCGGGCGCGCGTGCGCCAGCGCGGCATTCTCTTCGTCGGCAGGCGCTTTCGCAACTGTCGCCGAGCAGCCTGGCACGCTCCTGATACCGACCTGGGCGACCTGGTGGCTCGCGCCGCGCGAGGTGAAGGGCAGTGGAGTGTGACGAGCATTGGCGCCGTTCACCCGAAGTGAACGGCTTAACGGCCGGGCGTCTTCTGCAGAGGGCAGGCCGTCCCCAAGATTCCGGGATTCACATCCCGAGAGACAAACAATGAAGCGCCTGTTCACGATCGCGATGGCGGCCCTCGCCGCACTTCCCGCGTTCGCCGAGTGCCCCGACAAGTCGATCACCATCGTGGTGCCACTCGCTGCCGGAGGGCCGACCGACAAGGTGGCGCACGACTTCGCCGAAGCGATCCGCAAGCCGCTGGGCAATGTCGATGCGGCCATGGCCGAGGAGCCTCTATGCCACACTTTGCATTCCACCAAGTGATCAAGCCCGTGACACGTCGAATTGATTCCTACAGCATCAGGTTGTTCGTGGCGGCGGCGCGCGCCGGCTCCATCGTGCGTGCCGCTGCCGCGGAGAACATCGCACCTTCGGCCTTGAGCCGCAGGATCGCGGATCTGGAGCATGCATTCGGGACGCCGCTGCTCGTGCGCTCGCCGCGCGGCATCGCGCTGACCGACGCAGGCCGGCTGGTGCTGGCGCGGGGCGAACGCCTCGACGACGAGCTTCAGGCCTTGTTGCGCGAGGTGCAGAGCGAAGGCGGCGAAGTGCGGGGCAGGGTGCGCCTACATGCCAACATGTCTTCCGTGATCGGGTTCCTGCCCGAGCGCCTGCACCGCTTCATGGAGGCATACCCGGGCGTGGAGGTCGCGCTGCACGAGGAAGACACGCGCGACGTGCTGCGCGCCTGTCTGGACGACCGGGCCGATGTCGGCGTGGGCGTCGATGTCGCGGTGCCGGCGGGCATGGATGCCTGGCGCTTCGCCTCCGACCCCTTGCTCGTGGTGCTTCCCTCGGGGCATGAACTGGCGGACCTGGAGGCCATCACGTTCGCGCGTGCGCTCGAATTTCCTTTGGTGGGCGTTCACCAGGGCGGCGCGATGGACCGGTCCCTGAACGAACGCGCCGCAGCATTGGGCGGGCGCTTCAACCCGAAGGTGACGGTCAGCAGCTTCGACGCCGTCTGCCGCATGGTGGAGGCAGGCCTGGGCATCGCGGTGGTGCCTCGAAGTGCCGTGACGGCGTATGCGGGAGTCGACCGCTTTGCCCGGCGCCCGCTCGCGGAAGAATGGGCCGACCGCGTCCTGAACATCTACGCCCTGCGCAAGACGCCGCAGCCTCGCGCAGTGGCGGCGCTCATCGAGAGCCTGCAAGGGTAATCACCGATCTCGCGGATGGCGAGATCCCCTGTGCCGAGCGAGCGCTTTATGGCGCTGCGATGGCCGGCCAACATCGGGCCATGCCAGCCTCCTCGCCAGCCGCCGCCAGTGCAGAAAGCCTCCGGTTCGACCCGCGCATCCTCTTCCTGAGCTGTTCCCCACGCATGGTCGAGCTGGGTTTGCAGGGAGAACCCCTCGAACTCGCCGACGCGTCGCCGTTGCGTGACGATGTGTCGACCGACGAGATCACGCCGCTGCCGATCCTCACGCACTACGACGACAAGCTGGGGCGCTATCCCTACACCGGCTTCAAGGCGGGCGAGGCATTCCCCATCGGCACCGATGCCATCCGCGCGTCGGGCATCGAGGTCGTGGTCGCGGGCAGGCGCTATGGCAAGGGCTCGTCGCGCGAGCACAGCCCGACCGCCGAGAAGGCGGCCGGCGTGCGGCTGGTCGTCGCCGAAAGCTTCGAGCGCCTGTACCGGCAGAACGCCGACAACATCGGCCTGTTCACCTCGACCGACTTCGGCCTGGTCGCGCGCATCCGGGCGGGCGAGGCGATTCCGGTCGAAGACCTGGTGGCCGGCCGCGACGCGCTGGCCGCGGCGATTCTCAAGAGCGGCGGGCTGCTGCGCTTCGGCCAGCAGTTCATGCGCGACATCACGGTGCCGCCCGATGCGCAAGACGCGCGCCCGCGCACGCTGTTCGAGAAAATCGTGGCGCGCCATGCGCTTGCCACCGAGCTGACGCAGGCGCATCCCGCGCCGGGCGACGGTGCCTTCGTGCGCGCGGACCTGCGCTTCATCCACGAGTACTACACCGGCATGGCCGCGCACATGCTGCACGCCACCTTCGGCCGTTCGCTGGTGCTGCACGACGCCGGTTCCATCGTCGTCTTCGAAGACCACACGTCCTATGTCGCGGAGAGCCCCGCGCACGTACGTGGCGGCCTGGTGCCGAATGTGCATCGCTTGGTCGAGGCGCAGCGCGAGTTCGCTGCCGCCTATGGCTTGCGCTCGCACCGCACGCTGACGGAAGAACAGGCTGCGAAGGACGACGGCACCAACGTGGCCGGCATTTCGCACGCCATGGTGGCGGAACACTATGCGCTGCCGGGCCAACTGGTGGTGGGCACGGATTCACACACGCCGCACAGCGGCGCGCTGGGGTGCGTGGCCTTCGGCGTGGGAACCACGGACATAGCGAACGCCTTCGTGACGGGAGCGGTGCGGCTGACGGTGCCGCAGTCCCTGAAGATCGTGCTCGATGGCTTGCTGGTCCCGGGCGTGACCGCGAAAGACGTCGTGCTGCATCTGCTGGCGCTGCCCTTCGTGCGCGATGGTGGCGGTGTCGGCAAGGTGTTCGAGTTCACGGGCGAGGTGGTGCGGCGCATGACGACTGACGAGCGCGCCACGCTCACCAACATGACGGCGGAACTCGGCGGCTTCACCGGCCTGGTCACTCCCGATGCGGAGACCGTGCGCTTCCTGCGCGAGCGCCGCGGCATCGACTTCGAAGTCGAGCCCTGGATGCGCAGCGACGACGGCGCGGCCTACGCCAGAACGCTCCACGTCGACTGCACGCAGATTCCCCCCATGGTCGCGGCACCGGGCGATCCGGGCAACGGCCTGCCGCTCATGGCGCTCGGCGAGCGGGTGCGCATCGACATCGCCTACGGCGGCTCGTGCACGGCCGGCAAGCGCGAGGATTTCGACCACTACCACGCGGTGCTCCGGTGGGCGGCGGACCGCGGGCTCAAAGTGGCGACCGGCGTGGAGCTGTATCTCCAGTTCGGAACCACCGCGGTGCGCGACCACTGCATTGCAGCGGGGTACATGGATGCGTTCGAACGCGTAGGCGCCCGCATGCTTCAGCCCTCCTGCGGCGCTTGCGGCAACTGCGGACCGGGTGGTTCGGTGCGCGCCGACCAGGTCACCGTGAGTGCCATCAACCGCAACTTCCCCGGCCGGGGCGGCCCCGGAAAGGTCTGGCTCGCCAGCCCGCCCACGGTGGCGGCCAGCGCGATTGCGGGCGAACTCGTTTCGTTCGCCGAGCTTCAGGCGCGCCATCCATGAATTCCAACAAAGCGAGAGAGACAAACCCATGCGTGCACATTCCCTCCGGGAAGCCATTTCCCTTTCTTTAGCGGCGGCGCTGCTTGCCACTTCATTGTTCGCCGCGGCGCAATCCTCGAATGCCGATCGGCCGATACGGATCGTCGTTCCGCTCGCCGCGGGGTCGACGGTCGATGCGGTCGCCCGCGCGGTCGCGCCGGCCTTCGGGCGCGCGACCGGCCATCCGGTCGTGGTGGAGAACGTCGTCGGCGCCGGCGGCATTCAGGGTACGGCCCAGATCGTGAAGGCACCCAAGGACGGGCTCACGCTCGGCATGGTGTCGTCCAACCATGTCATCAATCCAGGCATCTACAAGACGATTCCCTACGACAGCATGAAGGACATCACGCCCATCGCGGTACTGGCCACCGTGCCGGTCGTGCTGGTGGTGAACAACGCGCTTCCGGTGAAGAGCGTGAAGGAACTGCTGGCCTATGCGAAGGGCAATCCCGGCAAGCTCAACTACGGGTCCGCCGGCAACGGGAGCGTGCTCCACCTGGCGGGGGAACTGATGGTGAGCGAGACCGGCATCGACATGAAGCACGTGCCCTACCGCGGCACCGGACCGCTCATCACCGACCTGATGGGCGGCCAGGTGCAGCTCGCATTCGTTTCGATCTCGCAGGTCGCCCCGCAGATCAAGGCCGGGACGCTGCGCGCATTGGCGGTATCGACGCCGGCGCGTTCCGCGGCCTTGCCCGAGGTGCCGACGATGATGGAATCGGGCGTGCCCAGGTACAGCTTCGACGCGTGGATCGCGCTGATCGGTCCAGCCGGACTGCCCAAGCCGGTGGCCGACAGCTATGCCGCAGCGGTGCAAGAGGCCTTGGTGTCGCCCGAAGCAAGAAATGTCATTACCGGTCAAGGCCTCACGGTGCTGAACACCGGGCCTGACCTGGCGCCAGCCTTCTTGCAGTCCGAGTTGGTGAAGCACCAGAAGCTGGTGAAGCAGTCCGGCGCCACTCTGGACTGAGGTCGTGCCCGCATTCAGGATCGCGGCGCTGCCGGGCGAGGGCGTGGGCCAGCGCCTGCCTTGCGGCCGGAACGCGCATTGCTTGGCCTGCCGCAAGCGGCGCGAAGAGCGCGAGTTCTATCTGAAGCTCGTCGAGCAGCAGAAGTGGTCCAGCCGACAGCTCGAACGGCAATTCAAGCTTGCACTGTTCGAGCGGGCGATAGCGACGCCGCCAAAAGTCTCGGCAGCGCTGAGACAAACACACCCCGAAGCGAGCCGGCGGCCGATCTCGAATTCGACGTTGTGATCCTCGCGGGCGGCATCCATTCGCCCGCCAAGCGCGCCATCCAGTGGGCGGTGGAGCGCTTTCCAGGTAAGCCCGTGCTCTATGTGCCCGGCAACCACGAGTACTACGACGGCCGGCTGGACACGACCCTGGCCGAGGCACGCAGCGCGGCCGAAGGCAGCCACGTGTACCTCCTCGATGGCGACGAACGGGTGATCGACGGCGTGCGCTTCCTCGGCGCAACGCTGTGGACCGACTTCGCGCTCGCGATCGAGACACCCGAAGGTCCGGTCAGCGATGTGGCGTGGGCCATGAAGAAGGCGACCAACCTGCTGAACGACTACGCACTGATCCGGACGCTTGACGAGACGGCCGAACCCGGCACCTGGCGGGACAAGCAGGGCCGAAAGCTCCAGGCGGCGACACGCTGCGGATCCACCAGGCGCAGCGGGCATGGCTGCAAGCCAAGCTCGCTGAACCGTTCGCCGGGCCCACGGTGGTGGTGACGCACCATGCGCCGCACCGCGGCTCGCTTTCGCCGCGCTACGCCGACGACTGATGTCGGGCGCATTCGTGAACGAGCTTCCTGACACTTTCTTCGAGGTGGCCATGCTCTGGGTGCATGGCCACACGCATCAGAGCTTCGACTACCGAGTCCATGCGTGCCAAGTGGTCTGCAATCCGCGCGGGTACGTGAACTGGAGCGGCCGGATCGAGAACCAGGCGTTCGAGCCTGGCCTGATCATCGATGTGCCACCTCCTGAGGGCGACCAGCGACCATGAAGCTGCTCGCCCTGTCCACCCTCCATGCTGAGCAGCAGTGTGTCATGTGAGTTACCGTCCGGAGTTGTGCTCTGACGCGTCAGCTGAAACTTGGTAGTGGCCGGACCGTCAAATATATGATGCGGCGGCTCTCTGATTCGCCGGATGAGGTGCGCTGTCGGTGGGGCGCGATGTATTGCTATCCGACAGGTGTCCATGATTCCGGACATTCGAGACAACGCCATGTCCATGGAACTGGACACAGGTGCCGCATTCTTCGTATTCTCCAGACCCTGCTCGGAGGCACCGCTCTTGACTGTGTCATGGGAGTAGGCGTGGCACGGGCTTTGCACTTGGTAGCTTGCCTATTCCAATAACGCAGACAACATCGAACAATCGGCCAGCCCCGCATGCCCGCTGTTGGTCCATCCGCGCAGTGATTCAGCTGCTCTTAGGCAGCGAAGGCATTCTTTCCAAGCACGACAACGGAGACTTGCATGAGACCACTCTGCGCGCGCGAAGCTCGCTCGCCTAACGGCCGAGCTCGCCGCCGGTTTCGGAAGCAGCGATGGACCGACCGGCCATGCCATCGTATTGGGCGAATTGATCGCCAACTCGCTCTTCTGCTGTTGCCAGACCTTGTGAGCCCCGGCGCGGGACGGGTCTTTAACGCGGCACGAGTTCCGGAATGGCCATCAGCAACAGCGTCGTAAGTCGCTACCTCGCGATCTCGCTCGTGGCGGGAATCGTGCCGACGCTCGCAGTGGGCCTGCTGTACGACCGGTATGCGCAGGCGCTGATCGACGAGTTGGTCGGCGAGCGGCTGTCGGTCCAGCTCACGGCAATGTCGAAGCGCCTGGAGTCGTTTCTCGACGCACGTCGCTATCAGGTGGAAACCCTGGCCAGCCACCCCGCCATGACCGCCTTGCTGCGAGCCGAAATCAACAACGCCAGCGAGGAGGCGCATGGGCTGCTGCAGCTGGAGGCAGACCTGCCGGACCTTTACGGCATCCTGCTGCTGGAAGACGGCGGCCGCCTGCGCCATTTCGTGCCCGGGCAGGCTGCCGCCGGTCCGCCCTACTGGAGCGAGCAACCGTTCTCGATTGCCTCGCTGCCGGTCACACGCTTCGGCAGCAATGAGGTGGTCGGGCCGGCCGCCCCGGGCGATGGCCTCGCCGGCTGGTTCCTGGTGCGCCATCCCCTGCCAGCTGCTGAGGGGCGGCACCGGGTCGACATTGCGCTGCACGTACGCTTCTCGTCGCTGACTGAACTGATGGGGGGGCCTTCGGTGGCCGGCATCGTCCAGCCAGTCCTGAAAACGCCGGCCGGCTATTTCAACGCCGTCGGCGTGCGCGTCACCCCCGCCGAGCGCATGATCGCGGGCCCGGAGGTGTTGCCCGGCTGGCAACCGATGTTGCAGATCGAGCCCTCGGCGCTGCTCAGCCGTTTCGAGAATGCGCGGCGTGTGCTGCTGGTGGTTGTGCTCGGCACCGCCAGCGTCCTGGTGTTCCTTTTCTACCAGCTCGCGCGCAACCTGCAGGGCCGCGTGGCACGGCTTGTGAGCGGGGTCGAAGCCATCGCGTCGGGCCAACTGAACCACCGCATCCAGGAGCAGGGGCGCGATGAAATCTCGGCTGTTTCGCGCGCCTTCAACACGATGGCTGAGGGCCTTTCCAACACGTTCGCGCGATTGGCACGCGCGCAGCGGCTCGCTTCGCTTGGCGAATTTGCCACCGGCATTGCGCATGAGGTGCGCAACCCGTTGTCCGCCATCAAGACGACGGTGCAGGCGCTCGCTCGGCGTGAGGCCGATCCGCGTCGGCACCAGCTTCTGCAGGACGTGGAGACCGAGGTCACCCGGCTCACCCGCGTGGTGAGCGACCTCTCGGATTTCGGCAAGCCGCGCCCTCCGGAGCCGGCTGTGACGCCGGTGCGCGAGGTTTTCCGCCGCGTCGATGGTTTGGTGAAGGCCGAACTGAAGGTGCAGCGGCTGTCACTCGCGATCCAGGGCGACTCCGAGTTGCGCCTGTGGGTCGACGCCGACCATCTGATCCAGATCATGCTGAACCTGGTGCTCAACGCGATCCAGGCCACGCCGCCGGGAGGCCTGATCACACTGCGTGCGGCGCGCGCCGGCGACGGGTTCGGCGTGCTCGAGGTCCGCGATACGGGTCGCGGGGTGCCGCCCGAGGCGCTCGCGAAGCTGAGCGACCCGTTCTTCACGACGCGACCGAAGGGCATGGGCCTGGGCCTCAGCATTTCCCGGCAATTGGCGGAGTTGAATAACTGCACTCTCACGATCGAGAGTGAGGTGGGCGCGGGCACGGTGGTTACGCTGCGCGTGCCGATGCCGCAAGAGGAGACATAGGTTTTGAAACAGGTGCTCGTGATCGACGACGAACCCGGCGTGCTGAAGGCACTGGTGTTCGCGCTGGAAGAGGAGGGATTTGGCGTCGCGACCGCGGTGGACGGCGCCGGCGGATTGGATGCTGCCTGCCGAGGCGCGCCCGACATCGTGTTGCTCGACGTGAACCTGCCGGACATGAGCGGGTTGGACGTGCTCGCGCGGCTTGCCACGGATCGACCCGGGCTGCCTGTGATCATGATCTCCGCAACGAGCGACACGCGGCTGGCAGTGAAGGCCGTGAAGGCCGGTGCAGCGGACTATGTGACCAAGCCGTTCGAGCTCGATGAATTGCTGTACACGATCCGCGGCGCGCTGCAAAAGGCGCGCATGGCCAGTGAGATCGATTTCCGTCGGCAGGCATCGACCGCTCACGACGGCGTGATCGGTACCAGTACACAGGTTCGTGCGCTGGCGGCGACCATCAGCCGCATTGCGGCGAGCCAGGCCAAGCGCGTGCTGGTGCTGGGCGAGTCCGGCACCGGCAAGGCGCTGGTAGCGCGCGCCATCCACACGGCGAGCGCGCGCAGTGGAGGGCCCTTCGTCGAAGTGAACTGCGCCTCGCTGCCGGAGCAACTGATCGAGGCGGAGCTGTTCGGTGCGGAGAAGGGTTCCTACACTGGAGCGACGCAGCGGCGCGTGGGACTGGTCGCGCTGGCGGACGGCGGCACGCTGTTCCTGGACGAGATCGGTGAGCTGCCACTGGCGCTGCAGGCCAAGCTGCTGCACTTTCTGGAAGACGGTCAGTATCGCCCAGTGGGTGGCACCCGTGGCATGACCGCCGACGTCCGGGTAGTGGCCGCGACCAACCGCGACCTGGCCTCCGAGGCTTCGCGGGGCTGCTTCCGCGAAGACTTGTACTACCGCTTGAACGTACTGCCGATCGCGGTACCGGCCCTGCGGGAGCGCGACGACGACGTGCTGGTACTGGCAGATCATTTCGCCTCGCGCTATGCCAAGTCCGAACGCTGCGAGCCGATCCGTTTCTCGCCCGACGCGAGAGCCTGCCTGACAGCCTACACATGGCCCGGTAACGTGCGCGAACTGAAGAACCTCATCGAGCGTCTCACCATCCTCCATCCCGGCAGCGTGATCGAGCGCTCGCAACTGCCCACCGACCTGGATAGTGGGGAGGTCCGCTCGGCAGCCATCGAGCAGAAGCTGGCCGTGGAGGAGGAGAAGCTGCTGCGCGATGCCCTGGCCCGCGCGCAGGGCCATCGTGGCAGGACCGCGGAGCTGCTGGGGATTTCACGCCATGCGCTGCTGCGCCGGCTGCAGCGGCTCGGGATCGATGGGGAGGGCCGCCCGTGAGGATTCGCGATCTGCTTCGCTGCGCCGTCACGCTGGTCATGGCCTGCCTGGCTGCAGCCGGCGCCCACGCCCGCGTAGAACTGGGGGCACCTGCGGGGCAGGCCGACATCACCATTGGTTGCCTCTACCCGCTGGCGGGCCGGGCCGCGATCTACGGCCGCGACAGCATCGCGGCGATCAAGCTGGCGCTCGCCGAGCTGGATGCCGAGCCCATGCGCGACTGGCGCCCGCGCCTGCGAGTGATCGTGGAGGACGATCGCTCCAAAGCGGCCTATGGCGTTCGGCTGGCCAGCCAGTTCATCGATCACGACAAGGCGCAGTTCCTCTGCGGGGTGGTGAGCTCCGGTGTGGCGCAGGCGGTGAGCCGGCTGTCGCGGGCGCGCAAGGTGATCTTCGTCGGCACCGACCACGCCTCCTCGCGGCTCACGATCGAAGACTTTCACCGCTACTATTTTCGGGTTTCGAACGACACCTACACTTCGATGGCGGCGGGCGCGAAATACCTGGTCGAGCAGCAGCGCGAGCGTGGCTGGAAGCGGCTGGCATTCCTGGGACCGGATTACGACTATGGCCACGTCATGTGGGCCGACCTGCAACGCAGCCTGTCGGCCAGCGGCGCGAACTATGAGGTCGTTGCACAACTCTGGCCCAAGCTCTACGAGCCCGACTATTCGGCGTACCTGACGGCCCTGATGCGCTCGCGGCCGGACGTGATCGTCACTGGGCTTTGGGGAGGCGACTTCCTCGCTTTCCTTGCGCAGGCCCACTCCAGCGAACTGCTCGGCAAGATGCCCATGGCCAACTTTGATGCGGGCGGCAACTACGACGTGCTGATGGCGCTGGGTGACCAAGCGCCGCCCAATCTCGTGCTCTCGGCGCGCCATCACAACAACTGGCCCGACACGACGCGCAACCGGAAGTTCATGGCCGACTTTTTTGCGGCGGAGGGGCGCTATCCGACTTATGCGGCAGAGGGCGCTTACGCCGGGATCCTGGCCATTGCGCGCGCAGTAGGCAAGGCCGGCAAGCCATTCGATGTCGAGAAGGTGGTGGGAGCGCTGGAGGGGCTCTGCCTGGAATTGCCGGAGGATCCGCCCGGGTTTGCCTCATGCATCGACCGCGAAACGCACCAGATCGCGCAAGCACAGGCGATCGGAGAGGTTGTGGTCGACACCCGGTTTCCGCCGGCCCGGGTGATGTTGGGTCGGTGGCGGGTCTACCCTGCGGAGCAACTGCGGCCATCGCCGGAGTTGGTGCGTGAGCGCAGGCGGGCTGCCGGGGCACCGTAGACAACGCACCATCGCTTCCGCAAAGGCCGCGGGGCCGATCCGCATGTGCGGTTTCCGCGCGACCCGACCGCCGCAATGCGCGGAATCCGCGCAATACATCTCAGCGAATTAGGCCTAAGTCCTTGATCCGCAACGCTTTCGCGGTGTGGCACGCTCTTCGCAATATTCCTCGTGAGCAACACAACTCACAAGGAGACAACGTGACCCTGAAGTTCCCCCTCACGCACCTGGCTCGCAGCTTCGCGCTCGTCACCGCCGGCGCCGCCTTCGCGCTGCCGGCTGCCGCCGCCGACAACCGCAAGTTCCGCATCGGCGTGGCGACCTTCCTGTCGGGCGCCGCCGCGGGCCCTTTCGGAGTGCCCGCGGCCAATGCCGCCAAGCTCGTGGTCGACGCGCTGAACAAGGGGGCCCTGCCAGCGCCCTACAACACCAAAGGCATCAGTGGCGTCGAAGTCGAGATGGTGTTGATCGATGAGAACGGCGGCGCCACCAAGCAGGTGGAGGAATACCGCAACCTTGTGCAGCGCCAGAAGGTCGACGTGGTGATTGGCTACATCTCCTCGGGTGACTGCCTCGCGATTGCTCCGGTGGCCGAGGAGCTCAAGACCCCGACGGTTTTCTTCGACTGCGGGACCTCGCGCCTGTTCAGCGAGACGCTGAAGAACCCGAAATACGTGTTTCGCACCGGCCTTGACGCCGTGGTCGACAACGTGGCCGCTGCCCGTTACATCGTGGAGACGAAGCCGAACGTGAGATCGGTCGGCAGCATTCAGCAGAACTATGCCTGGGGCCAGGATGCCTGGGCTGACTTCAGCCTTGCTTTCAAGCAGCTCAAGCCGGACATCAAGTTCGTTTCCGAGCAGTGGCCGAAACTGGGGCAGGGCCAGTACGGCGCCGAGATTTCCGCGTTGTCCGTCAGCAACCCCGACCTGATCCACTCCAGCTTCTGGGGCGGCGACATGGAGGCGCTGGTGCTGCAAGGCGGCGCGCGGGGTCTGTTCGACAAGCGTGTGACGCTGCTGACGGCGGGCGAGACCGGCTTTGAGCATTTCAAGGACCAGGCGCCCAACGGCACGATCGTCGGCGGCCGCGGCCCGTTTGGCGCTTTCGCGCCGAAGAACGCGCTTTCCGACTGGCTGCGCACGACCTACAGCGCCGCGCACAAAGAGCAGCCGACCTACCCCGCCTTCAAGATGATGCAGGCGATCCTCGGCATGAAGGCGGCCGCGGAGAAGGTGGGCAAGCCCGGCACCATGCCGACGCAGGAGCAGGTGCTCGCGGGTCTCAAGGGCCTCACGTTCGAATCGCCCAGCGGCACGGTGCGTATGAGCCGCGCCGGTGGCCATCAGGCTGTACAGGGGGTGGCTTACGGCGAATACCACTATGACCCCAAGACCCGCAAGGCCAGCATCATCAATGTGAAGGACTATCCGGGCGACTGCCTGATGCCGCCCGATGGCACGAGCCCTGCCGACTGGATCAAGGCCGGCTTCCCCGGTGCCAAGTGCACACCGACACCGCCAAAGGAGCGCACGTCGTGAGCACCTTGCTGGCTATAGTTTTCGACGGCGCCATTTATGCCTCGTGGCTGTTCCTCGTGGCGGCCGGCCTGACGGTGATCTACGGGGTGATGCGCATCCTCAACATGGCACACGGCAGCTTCTACGCGATCGGCGCCTATTGCGCCGCCTCGCTCACGGGGTGGTACTTCTCCGGCGAGTCTGGGGCTAGTCCGTACTGGAGCTACCTGCTGCTGTTCGGATGTGCCATCGTCGGCGGCCTGGCTGTGGGCGTGCTGGTGGAGCAGGCGCTGCTGCGCCACCTGCGTGGCCGCGATGAGATCCTGATGGTGATCGTCACGTATGCGCTGCTGCTGATCCTGGAGGACGTGGTGAAGCTGGTGTGGGGCGTCAACCCATACCTGGCGTACCAGCCCTACCGTCTGCTCGGGCAGAGCTCGATCACGGATTCGCTGCGCTTCGCCAACTACGACCTCGCACTGGTGGCGATCTCGCTCGTGGTCGGCGCCGCTGCATGGTGGGCGCTCAACCGTACCGACAAGGGGCGCATGTTGCGAGCGGTGATCCACGACCGCGAGATCGCCACAGCAATGGGGGTGAACGTCAATCTGATGTTCGCCATCACCTTCGCGATCGGCTCCATGCTCGGTGCGCTTGCCGGGGCCCTCACTGCACCGGCCATTTCCGTCACACCGGGCATCGGTGTCGAGGTGATCGTGCTGGCGTTCGCCGTGGTGGTGGTGGGCGGCCTGGGCAGCATCGGCGGCGCCGCCGTCGGCGCAGTGCTGGTCGGTCTCGCCCGTTCCTTCGCTGTCCATCTGGCGCCGCAGATCGAGTTGTTCGTGATCTACGGCGTGATGTTCCTGGTACTCGCATTCCGGCCGCAGGGCCTCTTCGGCCAACTGCAGCCCCGAAAGATCTAAATGAAATTCAAGTCCGAACTTGGGCTGCCGCTGGCGGCCGGGTCGATTGCCGCCCTCGGCTGGGCGGGGCCCGACTGGTTGAGCTTCCTGCTCACCCTGGCCTTTGCCAAAGGCCTGGTGGTTCTCGGGGTGGTGCTGCAAATGCGCGCCGGCCTCGTCTCCTTCGGCCAGGCGCTGTACTACTGCATCGGCGGCTACGCTGCCGGCTTGGCCGCCAAGCACCTGGGCATCCAGGATGCCATCGTGCTGCTGGCGCTGGGCGTGGTGGCCTCGCTGATGATGGCCGCGCTGTGCGGCATCATGGTGGCGCGCTACCGCGACATCTTCTACGCCATGCTTTCGATGGCGTTGTCGATGATTGTCTACGGCATGCTGGTGAAGTCCAGCGCGCTCGGCTCCACCGACGGCTTCAACGTCGCGAACCCGAGCTACCTTGGCTTCCAGCCGGATCCGTCGCAGGCCAAACGCGTTGCCTTCCTGGTCACGTTGGCGATCGCGCTCGTTGCGGCCCTGGTCTGCCACCGCGTGTTGCGCTCGCGGTTTGGCAGGCTCTCGGAGGCAGTGCGCGAGAACGAGATCCGGGTTGACTTCCTCGGCATCTCGCCGTTCGGACTTGTCTACCTGAACTACTGCGGCGCGGCCGTGCTGTCGGCCCTCGGCGGCGGCCTGATTGCGATCGCCACGGGCCACGTGGATCCGGACATGGCGTTCTGGGCCACCTCTGGCGAGTTCGTCTTCATGGCCTTGCTCGGCGGAACGGCGCATGTGGCGGCGCCGTTCGTGGCAGCCATCGTGTTCTCCGCGGTGCGCACCTTCGCCATTCAGGAGGCGCCGCACCTGTGGCAGCTCACGCTGGGCAGTGTCCTGCTGGCGCTGATCCTTTTCTTGCCCAAAGGCTTGTGGAGCCTGGTGTCCCGTAGGCGTGCCGCAGTGCCTGCGGAGATTCCGTCCGTGACGAAAGAGGTGTCCCCATGAGTGTGCTCGAAACGCGCCAGCTCACCCGCACCTTCGGTGCCGTGG
Source organism: Variovorax paradoxus NBRC 15149 (assembly GCF_001591365.1). Taxonomy (GTDB): domain Bacteria; phylum Pseudomonadota; class Gammaproteobacteria; order Burkholderiales; family Burkholderiaceae_C; genus Variovorax; species Variovorax paradoxus. The sequence goes on along the minus strand of NZ_BCUT01000002.1, from coordinate 218,274 downwards.
TCGCTGCCAATTCGCTGGATGTGACCATCCAGCGCGGCGAGATCGTCGGAGTCATCGGCTCCAACGGCGCCGGAAAGACCACGTTCATCAACATGGTGACCGGGTACCTGCCGGCCACCTCGGGCGACATCCTGTACGAGGGCCGCTCTGTGCTCGGGATGAAGCCGCGCCAGATCACCCGCCTCGGACTGGCCCGATCGTTCCAAGTCGCGCAGTTGTTCCCCCAGCTCACCGTGCTGGACAACGTGCTGATGGCGCTGGCGGCCGCCCACGAAGCGCAGCCTTCCATGCTGCGGCACTTCGAAACTGCGGAGGCGGTGCGCGAGGCCCGCCGCATCCTGCAGGCCTTCGGCGTGGCGCACTACGCCGACAGCGAGGCCAGTGCCGTGCCGCAGGGCGCGCGCAAGCTGGTCGACATCGCGATGGCCCTGGTCTCGAAGCCGCGCATGCTGCTGCTGGACGAGCCCACCAGTGGCGTGAGCGCCGACGAGAAATTCCCCTTGATGGATGCCGTGATGGCCGCCGTGAGGCAAAGCGGCGTGACGGTGCTGTTCGTAGAGCACGATATGGAAGTGGTGGAGCGCTACGTTTCGCGCATCCTGGCGTTCTACAGCGGCGAGATCATCGCCGACGGGCCGCCGGCTGCGGTACTTGGCAACCCACGCGTGCAGGAGTTGGTGGTAGGCAAGCGGGCTTCGGCACGCGAGGAGGCACTCGCATGACTGAGCTTGCCCTCGACATCCAGGGATTGGACGTGGCCATCGCCGGCACGCCCATCCTGCGCAAGGTCACGCTGCAGTTGCCGCAAGGCAGCATGGCCGGGCTGATCGGCCGCAACGGCGCCGGCAAGACAACGCTGATGCGCGCGGTGATGGGACTGCTGCCCTCACGTTCGGCAACGCTGGCGTGCGCCGGCGAGTCGATGGCGCAGCTGCCAGCGCACACCCGCGCCGAGCACGGCATCAGCTACTTGCCGGAGGACCGGCGGCTGATTCCGTCGCTCACCGTCGAAGAAAACATCTTGCTGCCGGCTTGGGCCAACGGCCTGGGCGACGCAAGACGACGCCTTGCATGGATCTACGAGCTGATTCCCGAACTGCTCGAGCACCGCGAGCGCAAGGCGCTGCAGCTCAGCGGCGGCCAGCAGAAGCTGGTGGCGTTGGCGCGCGCGCTGATGCCGGGACGCAAGCTGCTGCTGCTGGACGAACCCTTCGAGGGCGTCGCGCCGGTGCTATCGCGGCGCCTGACAGAGGTGATCGCGAAGCTGCGCACCGAGGGCCTGACGGTCCTGCTGAGCGAATCGGATGACAAGCACTCGGCCGACTTGGTTGATCGCATCTTCCGTATCGAGCGCGGCGTCGTCCGCGAGAGTTCTGCAACCCACTAGAGGAGACTGTAATGTCGATATCCGCAATGACACGCCTCGCTGCGGCGCTCGCCCTGGCGACGCTCGCTGCCGGTGCATCGGCGCACGAATGGTGCCGTTCGAAATACGGTCCGGCCGATGAGATCGGCGCGGCCAACCTGCTGAATCCTCAACTGGCGCTCGAGGCCGCTAAGCTGGTGAAGACGGGCAAGACCTACCGGCTGGGCGTCGAGACCAACTCCAAGACGCCAGCTTACGGCCCGCGCAGCTGGGCGCTGGCGATCAACCAGCCCGGGCAGGTCGGCGGCGTCGGCTTGGGCCCGACCAAGACCAACTACAACGACGACATCTACATGGGCTACGTCGGCACGGGCTCGCAGATCGATGGCCTCGGTCACATCGGCGTCGACAACGTCTACTACAACTGCCACAAGAACAGCGAGTTCGTACAGGCCAACGGCCTGAGCAAGCTGGGGGTCGAGAAGCTGCCGCCCTTCGTCACGCGCGGTGTCGTGCTGGACATGACGGCGTACTTCGGCCAGAACCCGGTTCCGGAGGGCACGACGTTCAACCGCAAAGAGATCGACGAGCAAGCGCGACGGCAGGGGGTCGAGATCCGAGAGGGCGACGTCGTGCTGTTCCACACCGGCTGGCTGCAGCTGGTGGGCAAGGACGACAAGCGCTTCATCTCCGTCGAACCGGGCCTGGGCAAAGACGGCGCCGAATACCTCGCAAGCAAGCAGGTGGTGGCGGTCGGCGCCGATACCTGGGGCCTGGAGGTGATCCCCGCCGAGAAGGGGGCAGGGGTGTTCGAGGTCCACCAGATCCTGATCCCAAAGCACGGCATCTACATCCTCGAGAACATCGACACCTCCGAACTGGTCAAGGACAAGGGCTGGGAGTTCATGTTCGTGCTCGGCGTGTCGCGCATGACCGGGGGCGTGCAGGGGATCATCAATCCAGTCGCCATCCGTTGAGCAGTCACTGGCACCATGCAACAAAAGTTGAGCGACAGCGGCCTGCTCAAGCAGCAGGCCTTCATCGGTGGCAGTGGATCGCAGCCGACGGCGGCATGCTGGAGGTGCGTAACCCGCCGGATGGCGGCGGGCCTGTATCACCGTTCCGCCCTGTTCGAGCCGCGACCCAGGCCAACGCGCCGACTGACTCAGATGGAGGCTGAACTGTGGCGCGACAGCCTGGCCGTACTGCTCAGCGAATCGGACGACAAGCATTCGCCAGACCTGCTGGGCCAAGTCTGGTGCACTGAACGCGGCGTGGCGCACGCTGCCTGACAAGAGAACCCATATGACCGGATTCAATTTCGAAACCACGCCGCGCATCGTCTGCGAGCAGGGTGGCTCTGGCCGCCTCGGCGAACTCGCCCGCGGGCTCGGCGTGCGCCATTTCTTCATCATCACCGACCAGCCCTTGCTGCAGGCTGGTCTGCTGGCACCCGCGCTGGAAAGCCTGAGGGCTGCGGGAATCGCCGCCACCGTTTATTCCGACGTGCTGCCCGATCCGCCCGAGGAGCGGGTACTCGCCGCCGTGCTGGCCGCCCGCGAAGCGGGCGCCGACGGCGTCGTGGGCTTCGGCGGCGGCAGTTCGATGGACACCGCCAAGCTCGTGGCCTTGCTGGCGCGGACGCCGGCGGCGCTGCATGACATCTACGGCATCGGCCTGGCGCAGGGGCCGCGCCTGCCGCTTGTGCAGGTGCCGACCACCGCCGGGACCGGCTCCGAAGTGACGCCAATCGCGATCGTCACCACCCCGACATCCGAGAAGAAGGGCGTGGTCTCTCCCATGCTCTACCCTGACTTCGCGCTGCTCGACAGCCACCTCACGTTGGGCCTGCCGCCCCGCCTGACGGCAATGACGGGAATCGATGCCATGGTGCACGCGATCGAGGCCTTCACCTCGCGCCACAAGAAGAACCCGGTGTCGGATGCGCTGGCACTCAAGGCTTTGGCGCTGCTGTATGCCAACCAGCGCAAGGTGCTCGAAGACCCGCGCAACGGCACGGCGCGCGAACACATGCTGCTTGGCTCGCTGCTGGCGGGTATGGCGTTCGCGAACGCGCCAGTGGCGGCGGTGCATGCGCTGGCGTATCCGCTGGGCGGCCATTTTCACGTGCCGCATGGCCTGTCGAACGCGCTGGTGCTGCGGCCGGTGCTGCGCTTCAACCTGGAGCATGCGGCGCCGCTCTACGCGCAGCTCGGCGAAGCCATCGGCACGGCGCGGCCCGGCCAAGGTCCCATCGAAGGCGCCCGGGCGTTCGTCGATGCCATGGCGGCGCTGGTGGCTGTGATGCCGTTCGAGCAGAACCTGCGCTCTGTCGGCGTAGACCGCAGCGACCTGCCGATGCTGGCGGAGGACGCACTCAAGGTCCAGCGCCTGCTGGTTAACAACCCGCGCGACGTGGCGCTTGCCGACGCGCTCGCGCTCTACGAAGAGGCTTTCTGATGGTGCAGTTGAAAGATACGGCGTTGCTGAAGCGCCTGGCGTTCATCGGCGGCGAGTGGGTCGCCGCGCGGGACGGGGCATCGCACGAGGTGCGCAACCCGGCGAACGGCGAAACGATCGCGGCCGTTCCCGACATGGACGCCGCTGACACCGAACGCGCGATCGCCGCGGCCCAGGCCGCGCTGCCCGCCTGGCGGGCGCGGCCAGCGAAGGAGCGCAGCGCCTTGCTGCGCCGCTGGCACGATCTCGTGCTTGTGGCGGAACAGGACCTCGCGCTGCTCATGACGCTGGAGCAGGGCAAGTCGCTCGCCGAAGCGCTGGGCGAGGTGCGGTACGGCGCCTCGTTCATCGAATGGTTCGCGGAAGAGGGCAAGCGCGCCTACGGCGACCTGATTCCGGCACCGACCGCTGACCGTCGTCTGATGGTGATGAAGCAGGGTGTGGGTGTCACCGCGGCCATCACACCGTGGAACTTCCCCATCGCGATGATCACGCGCAAGGTTGCGCCTGCACTGGCCGCTGGTTGCACCTCGGTCGTGAAACCGGCAGAGGCGACGCCGTTGTCGGCCCTCGCGCTGGCCGAACTGGCGCAGCGTGCCGGCATTCCGGCCGGCGTGCTCAACGTTGTCACCACCGCGAGGCCGGCGCTTGTCGGAGGAGCGCTCACGGCCAGCCCGGTCGTGCGCAAGCTTTCGTTCACCGGCTCCACGCCCGTCGGCAAGCTGCTGATGGCCAAATGTGCCACCACCGTCAAGCGCGTTTCGATGGAATTGGGCGGCAACGCGCCTTTCATCGTGTTCGACGACGCCGACCTGGACCTCGCCGTGCAGGGCGCGATCGCTTCCAAGTACCGCAACGCGGGCCAGACCTGTGTCTGCGCCAACCGGTTCCTGGTGCATGAGGCCGTGTTCGATGCCTTCGCCGAGCGGCTGGTTCGTGCGGTGGAGCAGTTGAAGGTCGGCGCCGGCGTCGAGCCGGGGGTGCAAATCGGGCCGCTGATCGATGGCCGCGCGCTGGCCAAAGTCAGTCGCCTGGTCGACGAGGCGCGAAGCCAGGGCGCACGCGTGCTCGCGGGCGGTGTTGTGCACGCCTTGGGGGGCAACTTCTACATGCCGACGGTCCTGGCTGACGTAACGAGCGAGATGGCCGTGGTGCGCGAGGAGATCTTCGGGCCGGTCGCACCGTTGATGCGGTTCGCGAGCGACGATGAGGCGGTGCAGCTCGCCAATGACACGCCCTTCGGTCTCGCGGCCTACTTCTACACGCGCGACGTGCGCCGAGCCTGGCGTGTCGCCGAGCGGCTGGAGTACGGCATGGTCGGCGTCAACGAGGGTCTGATCTCCAACGAGGTAGCACCGTTTGGCGGCATCAAGGAGTCGGGAGTCGGGCGCGAGGGTTCGAAGTACGGACTCGACGAGTACCTCGAAACCAAGTACGTCTGCCACGGTGGGGTCTGAGCCGCGGCAGGTTCTCTCGAAAGAGTGCGTCGATCAGTCACAGGCGACACGAATGACCCCCGTCCGGAGACGAGCATTCTGTGCCGCGGCAGCCGCGGCAGCCGCGGCAGCCGCGGCGCCGTGGATCGTGGCTGCACGCGGCAGCGAACCAGGCGTCTATGACAACAAGGTGGTGTTCGGTCAGACCATCGGCTTTGACAGTGTCTGGGGCAGCCTCTACCGAAACTATACCGACGGGCTGCTCGCTTGCTTCGCGCAAGTGAATGCGCAAGGCGGCATGCATGGCCGCCAGCTCTCGGTGGTGCGCCGGGAGGACAACTACGTCATCGACAGGGCACTCGCGAACGTCCGTGCGTTCGGGCAGGGTGCGGATGTATTCGGACTCGCTTGCATCGGCGGCAGCGGCATCACGCTGGCCGCGATGCCGCTGCTCGAGGAGTATCGGCTGCCGGCGGTGGGGGCACTGACTGGCGCCGACGGCGCTCGGGTGTACAACCGCTACCTCTTCCACACCCGCACGGCCTATTCCAATGAGGTCGAGAAGATGGTGGAGCATCTCTCGACGATCGGCATACGCCGCATGGCGGTGGTTTACCAGGACAACGCGTTCGGCATGAGCACTCTGGCCGCTGCACAGAAGGCGGCGCAGCGGTTCCAAGCGCAGTTGGTGGCGGACGTTCCGCACCCCGCGGAGAACTGGGAGGGCCGGGGCATGGCCGCGACGGTCGTGAAGGCTGCGCCCCAAGCCGTGCTGCTGTTCACGTCGCCGAGCACGGTGGCCGACTTGATGAAGCAGTACAGGGCGCAAGCACGGGCGGCGCTGCCTTCACCCTGGGTCCTCTCGGTCACATCGGTGCCCAAACTGTCCGAGCTGCTAGAGACCGACGTCCGCGGCATCGCGATCACGCAGGTGATGCCGCATCCACGCGGCCCGTCGCGCGCCGCGCGCAACTTCCGCTCTGTGATGGCCCGGCATGGCAGCGGGGACGCCCTGTCTTACGAAGCCCTGGAGGGCTTCATGACCGGCCGGGTGATTGTGGAAGGCTTACGGCGCGCCGGCCGCAATCTCACGCGCGAGGGCTACGTGCGTGCACTCGAAGGCTTCGAGCTCCAGAGCCTTGAAGAGCTCGACTACCGGTACACCGCCTCGAGCCACCTGGGCCCATCCTTTGTGGAAGTGACGCTGCTGGGCGCTGGCGGCACCGTGCTGCGCTAAGGGTGGGGCGAGGCGCTGACGAGATTGCGCCCGGCGATGCATTCGGTGCGGACGGGATTGTGCGAGATGCACATGCAGCGCTGCCTGTAGATCAGTCCGGCGGCCGTACAGACTGTGGCGAGTGCGGCGATTCGTTCACCGCTGCTGCCGTCCGCCTCTACCGACCAGATCGCGGGGGGCGGAACGATCAGCAACGTGTGTATGTCAGCAAGAAAACCCGAACCATGCCGGAACCCGGCGGCCGTGCTGGTGCAGGAAGCCACAACAGCGGCATCTTGCGCCCTTGCCGCGCGGCCCGATGGCACCCAGCCCCTTTGGGCTGAGCAGCCTACGGCAATCGCGCATCTCCGGCCAGGAAGCGTTCGACCAACGCAAACTGCTCCGGCGTGTTCAACGCAGGCGCGTGGCCGCATCCCTGGATCTCGACCACCACCGCGAGCGGTCCGCGCGTGCGCATCTGCTCCGCAGCATCCGGCAGCAAAAGGTCCGAGTGCGCGCCACGCAGGCAAAGCACGGGCAGATCGAGGCTGTCCCATGCTGGCCACAGCCCTTCCGGACTGCTTGACTGCAACTGCATCGAGATGGCCGGGTCGTAGTGCGGCGTGACGCGGCCGTCGGGCAACCGGCGCACCGAGGTTTCTGTGAGGCGTCGCCACTGCGCCTCAGAGAGGTGACCGTACGGCGCATAGACAGTGCGGAAGTACGCTTCGAGTTCGCTCACGTTGCCGAACGTCGGCGGTCGGCTGGCATAGGTGAGGATGCGCTGGACGGCCTCAGGAGCCGGACACGGGCCGATGTCGTTGATCACCATCCGGCGCAGCCGGCCTCTGAGCGACGTGGCGGCGGCCAGGATGCCGATCGCACCGCCCATCGAGGTGCCGAGCCAGTGGAAATGCGGCAGCCCAAGCTGGTCGACGAGCGAGGCGGCCAGCCGCACATAGAACGGCAACGTGTATTCATTCGCAGGGTCCGGGCTCCATTGCGACAGGCCGCGTCCGATCGTGTCGGGGCAGATCACACGGTAGCGTTGCGCCAGCTGCGCGGCGATGTCGTCCATGTCGCGGCCCGTACGAGCGAAGCCGTGCCAGGCGATCACCGCGTCGCTCGCAGCGTTCGGCCCGGCCCACTCGGTGTAATGCAGTTCGCGCCCTTCGCAGCGGAGGTAGTGCGATGTCGGCGTCATGGCTCGGATCTCCGCGACATGCGCAGCCGGCCAACGATGCCGCTCGGGAAATGGTACACGGACAGCACGAACAGGATCCCCAGCCACAGCAGCCAGCGGTCCGGTGATACGAACTGGGGCAGGAGCGGCAGCCCGCTCAGCACCGAACCGCCGAGCTTCAGTAAATCCTGCAGGTAGTTCTGCGCCAGCACGAACAGCGCCGCGCCCACCACCGCGCCGTACATCGTTCCCATGCCGCCGATCACGACGATGAGCAGCACGTCGAGCATGATCTCGAAGGACAGCGTGGTGTCCGGCCCGGTGTAGCGCAGCCACAGCGCGAGCAGCGCGCCGGCGAGCGTCGCGAACAACGCCGAGAGCACGTTTGACACGGTGCGGTACGCCACCGTGCGGAAGCCGAGCGCCTCCGCCCGGAAGTCGTTCTCTCGGATGGCCTGCAGCACGCGGCCGAAAGGCGAATTGACGATGCGCAGGAGGGCGAGGAAGCTCGCCGCGACCACGACGAGCAAGAGGTAATAGGTGAGCACGCGCCCGTCGACCGTCACGCCGAGCAGCGGCTGCTCGAAGAGTTCGAACGAGGGAGACAACCATTCGGGGGTGCGGAAGCTGACCCCGTCCTCACCGCCCGTGATGTGGCTCAGCTGCGAGGCCAGCGTCAGGAAGCCCGATGCAACCGCCAGCGTGATCATCGCGAAGAAGATCGCCTTCACCCGCAGGCTGAAGAGGCCAATGGCCAGTGACAGCAGCAGCGAGAGCAACAACGCCGCCCCGAGCCCGACGAGCATCGAACTCGCGCCGGCGCCGAGGCGGCTGCTGGCGATCGCCACGCCGTAGGCGCCAATGCCGAAGAACATGGTGTGCGCGAAACTCACCACACCGGTATAGCCGAGCAGCAAGTCGTAGCTCGCCACCAGCAGAATAAATACGAGCGCCTTGGCGGCGACGCCCAGCGCCTTGTGGCCGGGAAAGAGCAACGGCGCGAAAGTCAGCGCGAGGGCAATGAGCACCAGCGCGAGCGCAAGCAAGCGGCTGCGCGGCATGTCGTGGGAGAGCAGTCGGTTGATCATGGTGCTTGCGCTCAATGCTGCCCGACGGGATAGAGGCCGTTCGGCCGCCACAGCAGCACGGCCACCATCAGCGCGATGGTGGAGAAGAGGGCGAGCTTGGGCATCAGAAAGCCGGTGTAGTTGGCGACCAGGCCCACCATCAGGGCACCCACGAAGCAGCCGAACGTGGATCCGAGTCCACCGATGATGATGACGGTGAAGATCAGCACGTTCACCTGAGTGCCGATCTGCGGCACGACGCTCTGCTGGTACAGCGCCCAAAGCGCCCCACCCAGGCCCGCCAGTGCCGAACCGGCGGCGAATACGCCGATGAAGAGCCGCCGGATCCGGTAGCCCAGCGCCTCGACCATCTCGCGGTCCTGTACGCCGGCACGGACGAGCAGGCCCACCTTGGTGCGGGTCAGCACCCACAACATCGCCGCGAAGACGAGGCTGCCGACAGCGACCGCCAGCAGCCGGTACTTCTCGACCGACGCATCGCCGAACGAGAAAGAACCGCGCAGCGCCTGCGGCAGCGGCACGGCCAGCTGGTCGGGCCCCCAGAATACCTTGATCAGTTCCTCGCCGATGATCAGGCCGCCCATGGTGACCAGAATCTGCCTGAGCGGCATGCCGTAGACGGGGCGCACCAGCAGCCGCTCGAAGACGAGCCCGGAGACCGCCACGATTGCCGCGGCGGCGAGCATTGCGGCGAGCACTGCGGCAGCGTTCAGCCACAGCGATTCGCTGCCGACCCAGGCGCCCAGAGCCAGCATGGTAGTCATGGCGACATAAGCACCCAAGGCGATGAACACGCCGTGACCGAAGTTCAGGACATCCATCAGCCCGAACACCAGCGTGAGGCCGGACGCGACGAGGAAAATGATCATGCCCATCGCCAGGCCGGCGACGGTCAGCGTCACCCAGGTGCCGGGGTGGCCGACCGCAGGGAGCGCCAGGGCCGCCAGTGATGCAAGCAGGGCCAGAGGCCGCAGGTCGAAGCGCGCCTGCGGCACTGCGGCCGAAGGCGTGGGTAAAGTGGCGGTGGTCATTGGTGTACTCCTAAAGAAAGACCGAGCAGCCGCTGCTGCAGCGCTTCGTTGTCGGCCAGGTCGGACATCGCGCCCGTGTGCACGATGCGCCCGTTGTCCATCACGGCGACGTGGTCGCCAATGGCCTTAGCCATTGCGAAGTTCTGCTCCACGAGCAGCACCGTCGTGCGCTGCCGCTTCAGCTCGGCGAATGCAGCAATCAGGTTCTGAACCATCGCAGGCGCAAGCCCCTTGCTGGGCTCGTCGATCAGCAGCAGATCGCGCGGCTCGATGATCGCGCGCGCGATCGCGAGCATCTGCTTCTGGCCACCCGAGAGCTTTCCTGCCGGGTAAAGCCAGAACTTCTTCAGTGCGGCAAAGAGCGAAAGGACCCACTCCAGACGCGCTTTGTCCAACGCGTCGGCGGTGGCTGCCGCTCGCGCCGCGAGCAAGAGGTTCTCCTTGACCGTCAGGTCGGCGAAGATTCCCATGTTTTCCGGCACATAGGCAATGCCGAGCCGCGCGATCTCCGGTGTGGCCAGTGCCCCGATCGGCGCGCCGCGGAAGTGCAACGCGCCGCGCGAGGCACGCCAAAGTCCCAGGATCGTTCGCAGCGTGGTGGTCTTGCCGGCACCATTGCGGCCCAGGAGCATGGTGACTTCGCCCTCTTGCACCTCCAGGTTCACGCCGTGGAGGATGTGATAGGCACCGATGTGCGTGTGGACTTCCTTCAAATGCAGCAAGGCGGTCATGCGAGCTGCTCCTGTGGCACGACGCCGAGATAGGCTTGTTGAACGACGGCCGACGCCATCACGGCACTGGGCTCGCCTTGTGCCGCCAACTGTCCGTTGTGCAGGACGATGACGCGGTCGGCCAACTCGCGCACCACGTCCATCTTGTGTTCCACCAGCAGGACCGCGCAATCGCGTCGCTGCTTGAGCTGCCGCACGAGGTCCAGGATCACCGGTACTTCGTCCACGCTCATCCCCGCCGTCGGCTCGTCGAACATATAGACCTTGGGATCGAGGGCGATCAGGAGCGCGACCTCGAGCTTGCGCTGGTCGCCGTGGGCCAGCGTGCTGGCGAGCACGTTGGCCTTGTCGAGCAGACGCACCGTCTCAAGGAGGGACTGCGCCTCCTCGATCCAGGCACGCCTGTCCAGCCACACGCGCGCGAGGTCGAAGCCGCCGCCGTGGCGGCCCGACTCGCGCGCCTGCACTGCGAGTCGCACGTTCTCCTGCGCGGTGAGATGCGGGAACAGTTGTGTGAGTTGGAAAGCGCGGCCCAGCCCGCGCCGCGCGCGCAGCGGTGCGGGCAAGCGGCTCACGTCCTCGCCGTCCAGCCACACCTCGCCTTCGGTGGCCGGCAACTGGCCGGAGATCAGGTTGAAATAGGTCGTCTTGCCGGCGCCATTGGGGCCGACGATGGCGGTCAGCGTGCCCGGTGCGAAGCTGCAGGACACGGCGTTGACCGCCACGTGTCCGCCGAAGCGAATCGTTAGATTCTTGGTTTCAAGCATGGTTCTTCTATCAGGTCAGATCAAGGACAGGTACCGACCACGTAGTAGCCGGAACCGGTCCGCTTCAGCGTGGTGATGACCGTGCTGCTCCACAGGCCCAGGTTCTGCTGGGAACCGTAAGCAAAGGCATAGCCGTAGCTCGCATAGGCACGGGCGGCCATCGTGTGGGCAAAGTTGGAGGCCGTGTAGCAGCTGGCATCGCTGCGGGTGGTCGTCCCCGAAGCGGGTTCGGAGGCCGCGCCTTCGGCGCCGTTGGCATCGACGGCGCGCACAGTCCAGCTGTAGGTGGTGTCCGCAGACAGACCGCTGTCGTTGTAAGGGCTGGCTGCGACCGGCGAGGCGGTGACCAGGGCGCCGCCGCGGTAGACCCTGTAGCCGCTGGCGCCAGTGACCAGGGCCCAACCGATCGTCATGCTGCTGGCGCTTGCGTTCGAGGTGTTGACACCCACCGGCGCGGGCAGCGTGCCGCCGCCGCTTGCGCCTGCAGACACTTTGTCCACCATCGCCTTGATCGCGGACATCTGCGTGCCCGCCTTCTGCGCAAAGTTCGAACCGTACCAGCCGAGCCAGTCCCAGCAGCCGCCGGTGTTGGCGAGCCAGCCGCTGGCCGCCGTCGTGCGATAGGTGCCGTCGTTCTTGGTCTGCGGAAACAGCACGATGATGCTGTTGGTATCGGCCCAACGGGCATAGCCGGTGCTCTTGAGGTACTTGTCGCCGATAGTGGCGTAGTTCTGCGCGCAGCCATGCAGGACCACATGGAGCTTGCAGACGGCGCCTGCCCTGCAGTTGGCCGGTACATAGAGCCAGCCGTTGGCGGCCATGCCCGGATTGCTGTTGATGAATACGCTCTGGTCGAACTCGATATAGTTGCCCGCCGAGGGCGCATCGTTGCGCGCGTTCAGCGCGCCGTAGAACTTGCTAAGCGCCGCCTTGGCTCCGTCGAAGCCGCAGTTGCTGATGTAGGGTGAGGCCGAGTTGTTGCAAGCGCTGTTGCCCGTCGCATCGAAATCGGTTGGCATCACATGGGCGGTGTTGTCGCGCTTGATGTAGTCGAGGTTGGCCGCCGCCACGCCATTGTTCTGGTACAACGTTTTGACCGCGTTCATCTCGTTAGGGCCGACAGTCGTGTCACTGTTGCCTACCCACAGGAAAACCTTCTGGTTGGTGACATTGATCTTGTCGTCGATGCTCGTGCCGCTCCAGTTGTTGATGTCGGCCTGCATCGTGTTGATCATGCTGGCGCTGACCACGGCGTTGCTCATGCAGTTGCTGGCGGGATAGTGCCCACCGCAGCTGTACGGACCACCGGTGAACACGCCAACGCCCTTGAAGGTGGCCGAGAAGGCATAGCCCAGCTGGCTGGCCATGTAGCCACCCGAGGACATGCCGGAAACCGTGGTCTGGCTGGTGTCTACGTTGAAGGACGGGAGCGCGGCCACAACCGCTTGAGCCGGGGATGATGTAGCCAGGGCCGAGATGGCCATGGCCAAGCCAAGAAGCGCGTGAACTTTCATTGCAAGTCTCCTAACTATTTGTTTTTTGCCGATGCCGCATGCGCCTACGGGCCGGGCCCGTTCCTGCGAATGGGGTGGTTCAGAAGCGCCGGGGGCGCCTCTTGCAAAGCGCTTATCGCTGGTTGCGGATCGGGATGCTCATCTCTTCGGGCTTGATTTCCCGGATCAACTCCGGCACGCCCCAGGCGAACGCGGGGTCGTCCTTGATGCGCGTGTGGTACATCGGCTGCATTGCCTGGTGGTCTTCCTTGCGCAGCGAAATCGTGCCCTTGGGCGAATCGAAACTCATGCCCTCCATCGCGGCGATCAGCTTCCCGGTGCTGGTGTCGCCGTTGGTGCGCTTGAGTGCCTCGACCACCGCGACAGCGGCATTGAACCCGTCGGTCGTGAAGAAGTCCGGCGGAGCCTTGTAGCGGCTGTAGTGGTTGGACACCAACCAATCGTTGACCTTGTTCTTCGGCAGGCCGAAGTAGTAATAGCTTGCGCCTTCCATGCCAGCCAGCGGCTTGTAGGCCACCATTGCCTGGAGTGTGTTGCCGCCCGCCGCGATCTCGATGCCGTAGCGCTTGAGGTCCATGTCCGCGATCTTCAGGGGATTGCCCGCACCGGCCCAGTAGACGTAAATGATCTTGCGGCCGGGCTTGTCCTTGAGTGCCTGGATGATGCGCTGGGCGCCGGCAGTGAAGTCGGTGGTCGTCATCGGCAGGTATTCCTCTTGCACGATACGGGACTTCTTCAGCGCCTCCTTAAAGGCCTTGATGCCGTCGCGGCCGAATGCATAGTCTTGCGCCAGCGTGGCGATGTGGACGTTGTCTTTGTCCAGCGCAACGGCGTTGGCGATCGCGTCCTGCGAGCTGTTGCGCGCGGTGCGGAAGACGTATTTGTTCCAGCGCTCGCCGGTGATGGAGTCGGCAACCGCCGTCTCGACGAGGAAGACCTTCTTGAATTCTTCCGCCACCGGCAGCATGGCCAACGCGACGGCGGACGACGTGGCGCCGACCGCGATGTCGGCTTTGTCGTCGGAGTAGGCGGCGGCCAGCAAGTTCTTGCCCACGTCGGGCTTGCCTTGGTCGTCGCGCTCGATCACTACGAGCTTGCGGCCGGCCACGGCCATGGTGCCGCCAGTGGCGTATTCAAGGCCCAGTTGGAAGCCAGTCTGTGCCTGCTTGCCGTAGGCCTCCAGCGGCCCAGTGAGGCTGTGGATCTGCGCGATCCGGATTTCCTTTGGTGCCTGGGCGGAAGCTGGCGAAAAAAGGCTTGGCAGCAGCGCGGCGATGGCAACCGCGGCCACATGGCGGCGCGTGTTCGATGGCATGGAAGTCTCCTTGAGTTATGGTCAAACCGTTCGATGGATTGCAAGGCCTATGCCACCAGCTGAAAGTGCCGTGGCTGCGAGGGAGTGCATTCCAGCGCGACTCCAAGAGGCCGTCGTGCTGTCCTGAGCGGTTGACATACGGCCATGTCTGGGTGGTCGTGAAACCAGACAACTGTCTTGTTGGGCGGACGGTGGTGCGACTGTGTGGTCAACATGGCAAGCAGACGGCAGCCCGCGCTTACACTTGACGGACGCCATGACGCCCGATCTCGACTCCACTGACGCGCTCGACCCTGGCGGTGTGCTCCAGCTCGCCGCGCAGCGCATGTTTGCCACGTTTGCCGAAGCGGTGATGGGAATGATCGTGCTGGACCGAGAGCACCGCATCGTCTGGTTCAACGAGGGCTACCGACGCTTCATCGCGCTCGGGCCGTTCGCAGACTCCGGCGTCCTCGGCCGACGGATCGAGGAAGTCGTGCCCAACTCGCTCATGGGCAAGGTGATTGACACAGGCACACCTGTGGTCGTCGATCTGTTGACCAACCAGTATGGCGCCTTCCTCGTCAGCCGGCTGCCCCTGCGCAACGAGCAGGGCAACGTGATTGGCGGGGTGTCTCTGGTGCTCGCTGATCAGCCGGATGGGGCAATGCAGCCGCTGATCGGCAAGCTTGTCGATCTGCAGTGCGAACTCGAGGACACTCGGCGCCGACTGGCGGCCGAGCGGCGTCCGAAGTATTCCCTCGCAAGTTTCGTTGGCAGCAGTGCCGCGGTCGCAGAGGTGAAGCGCCAAGTGCGGCGCGTCGCTGTCACCGACACCACGGTGCTGCTTCTTGGCGAGACGGGCACGGGCAAGGAGCTTCTTGCGCATGCCGTGCACGCCGCGAGCCGGCGGTCCGCCGGTCGCTTCGTCAGTGTCAACATCGCCGCCATCCCAGACACGCTGCTAGAGGCCGAGTTCTTCGGCGTGGCGCCGGGGGCCTACACGGGTGCCGATCGCAAAGGGCGCGATGGCAAGTTCAAGTTGGCCGATGGCGGCACGCTGTTCCTCGACGAGATTGGCGACATGCCGATGGCACTGCAGAGCAAGCTGCTCCGGGTCTTGCAGGAGCAGGAGATCGAGCCTCTCGGCAGCAATCGCGTGGAGCGGGTCGATGTGCGCATCGTCTCCGCAACGAGCCGCGATCTCGAGGCGATGGTGGAGGACGGGCGTTTCCGCGCAGATCTCTACTACCGGCTCAACGTGATGCCGATCCGCCTGCCGCCGTTGCGCGAGCGGTTGGAAGACCTGCCGGACTTGGTGGACGCGTTGTCGGAAGACATCGCACGCCGGAGCGCGCTGGCACCGAGGGCGGTCGGACCCGATGCCATGGAGTTGTTGGCAAGCCGGCCGTGGCCGGGGAATGTGCGCGAGTTGCGCAACGTGCTGGAGCAGGCGTCGCTGATGACCGACGACCTCGTGCTCGAGGCAGCGCACTTCGTGCGGCTGCTTCAAGCGGCAGCCAAGCCGGGGCAGCCTGTGCCACGTGGACATGCTGGCGATGTCGTGCCGGGCAACGACTCCGCGCCTCCCGCCGTCTCCAGCGCATGCACTGGAGCAGCGGTCAAGCCGCTTCATCAGGCAATCGCGGAGGCGCAGGCTCAGAGCATTCATGTGGCCCTTGCCGCCACTAAGGGCAACAAGGCTGCCGCCGCGCGGCTGCTCGGCATCTCTCGTGCGGCGTTGTACGAGAAACTCGCGGCAGGGGGCGAGGCAGAAGGCACATGAACATTGCGCTGCAACTTTTCTTGCTCCTCGGTGGCCAATCTCGCCGGGTCTCGGTTGGCTCTTGGCTGGTAATTCGGGGCAGGCCATTGGCATTGGACGCGCCGAACTGATCCAACTCCGTGCTCGGGATTGCCAAGCACGTTTTCCCGTTTTGGACAGCGCCGCTTCCTCTTTCGAATATCGCCTGAGCCGACGCTTTTCCAGTATTTCCCTCAGACATTCGGTAAATGCTTCTGCCGGAGCTTATGCCGAGGTATATGGCCGCATGCATGGGCCAGTCGGAGCGGTGGCGCTGGTTCCGCACATGCTCGCCGCGTTCATTGCGCGGGATCGGGGGTTCAAGGCCTTCCGCAGCAGTGAACGTCGACGCGATACTTCGAGAGAGCGTCAGTTTCCTCCCGTCGAGACCGAAGCAACTTGAGTTTTGAATGCGAAGGACTACAGGTGTGGGAGGCGACCGCAATCTGTTTTGACGTGCCATGGCATGCAGGCCAGTTCCATTCACCCGGCGTGATCGAAAAAAGCCAGACGAAGGAACAGCTCAAAGACAAGGAGTGGGTGGATTGCATGCACGGCAAGATGCTGGCCCGTCGACAAGCCGGAGGAAATTTCCCATGTCGCACTGTTTCTCGCATCCGACGAAAGTTCATTCGTGACCAGCGTCGACATCAAGGTCGATGGTGTGACGTAATTCAGCCCATGATCTTCTGCACGCTGGAGCCCCGCAGCAACTCCGCGTCTCCACAACTCAGCGTGGCTTCCACGAAGACCAGAGTGGACGTCGCGCGTACAACGCGACCCCGTGCTTCAAGAAATTGCCCCTCGCGAGCCGCCGTGAGGAACTGTGTGTTGAGCTGAACCGTCACGCATGCGCGGCGGTCGACCGCTTCCCAGGCAACGGCGCTGACGACATGGTCGAAGAGGGCGCAGAGCACACCTCCATGAACAAATCCTCCTGGATTCAAATGGTCCGGGGTCGCCAGGATGCCGTACGCCCACCCTTCGGCTTCCTTCCGGGTCCACAGGGGCCCCATGCGCTCTGCGAAGCCGCGAAGCGCGCGCTGCCGCCAGCCTGCGTCCTGCAATGCGGCGATCACATCATCGCGATTGCCTGTGGGCTCGGCACCGGTCATGACAATGCCTTTGCCTCTCGCACCAGGTCGACGGTCAGCGACTTGGTGCGCTCGCTTGTCATCTGGTCCGCCACGCCGAGCGCGACCAGTGCGTGCGTCATGCGCTTCTGGGCGTCGAAGATCGGAACGGCAATCACCGTGATGCCGCTCATGTAATTGCCGCGGTCGATCGCGAATCCTTTGCGTTGCGCCGCACGCACTTCCTTCTTCCAGGTTTCAAGATCGGGAGGGTTCTCCCAGGCCAGGGTCTTGAAGCGGCGGGCCAACTCCGCATCCGACAGATCGGCGTAGGCAGAGACGAGCCGTCCCGTCGCGCTGGTGAGTGCGGGAAAGCGGCTGCCCACCTCCACATAGAGCCGAAAAGGACCGCGTGAGCGCGCTAGCGAAAGCACCACGAGGTCCTCGACTCCGGAGACCTTGACGCCGATCGTGGTGACGTTCCACGCCTCGGAGAGCCGATCGAGCGCGGCCTGGATGCGCGCCGGGAACGGATTGTTCTCGGCCACGCTGCGTGCCAGGGAAAGCACGCCGACGTCCAGGCTGTAGCGCTTCGTGCCCGGCTCGACCTTGACCATGCCTTCATCGACCAGGACACGCAGGATGTGCAGACACGTGCTCGTCACCAGGTCGAGGCCTTCCGAAATCGATTTGAGCGTCAACGGCTCGGGGGATCTGGCCAGCAACTGGAGGATGGCCAGGGCGCGAGAAACCGCGGGCACGGGGCGTACGCGAGGCCCTTTGTTGGCAGGGGGAGGGACTGGAACAGCAGCAGGCATACGGTAGGAGGTCACGAGTTTTGCAAAGCATACGACGCTTTGCGGGGTGCACATTCCGCCCGGATCGACATGGCCTTCGCGGGGAGCACTCGATCTGTGATTGTATATAGACAATTCATAGACGCTATTGACAATCAACAGGCAGACGCGCAAAGTCTCTCCATCAGCAAGCAAGACGAGAGACGGCAATGACGAACCTGACGCACTACACCTCCTACGCGGATGCGCAAGCCCACTGCAGCGCGGCGGGACTGTGGGAGCTTTTCGACGGCGATGCGCAGGTCATGAACATTGCGCACGAGTGCATCGATCGCCATGTCGATGCGGGCGAAGCCGTCGTGCTCGTCCGTGCGGCGGGCGACGACGAATCGATCAGCTTCCGGCAGATTTCCGAGGCCTCCTCGCGGTTCGCGCACTTTCTGGTCGAGGAGGGCGTCAAGGCGGGTGACCGCGTCGCCGTGATGCTCGAGCCGTCGCTGGCGTTCTACGTGGCGATCTTCGGCGCGATGAAGATGGGAGCCATTGCCGTCCCGATGTTCACGCTGTTCGGTCCGGATGGAATCCGCCTTCGGGTGCAGGACTGCAAGCCCCGCCTGGTCGTGACCAACGCCGAAAAGTCGGAAGTCGTTCCCGCCGGCGACGAGATGAAGGTGCTCGTGGCGGACGAGGCATTCCTCGATTCACTGGGCCGCTTCTCGCCCACCTTCGAGGTCCATACGCGAGCGGACGACCTCGCCATCTTTCAGTACACCTCCGGGACCACGAGGGAGTTGCCCGATGCGGTCAAGCACACGCACCGCGCGATCGTGACCCTGATGCTCGCGGCGCTGTACGGAACGGGCGTGAGGCCTGGTGACCGGTTCATGTGTCCGTCTTCGCCGGCGTGGGGTCACGGCCTCTGGCATGGGACTCTGGCGCCGCTCGCGATGGGGGTCACGATCGGCGCCTATGCCGGCAAGTTCAGTGGCGAGCGGCTGTTGCAGGCCCTGGAGGCGCATCGCTTCAACACCTTGTCGGCCGCAGCGACCCACTACCGGATGATGCGCAACTCGGGCGCGGCCTCGAAGCATCGCTACTTTCTCGAGAAGGTGTCCTTCACCGGCGAGCCGATCGACAGCGAAACCGCCGCATTCATCGAGGCGACCTTCGGCCACAAGGCCTGCAGCATGTACGGCACGACCGAGATCGGCGTGTGCCTTGTGTCCTACCCCGGCGCACCGGACTTTCCCGTCAAGGCGGGATCGCTCGGAAAGCCGATTCCGGGTCTTCGCGTCCAGGTGCAGGACGCTGACGGAAAGCCTTGCGCGCCCGGCGCGACCGGCGAACTGAAGCTCTGGCGCCGCGGCGAATGGGTGCCCACCAAGGACCTGGGCCGGGTCGACGAGGACGGCTACTTCTGGCACGGCGGCCGGGCCGACGACGTGATCATCTCGGCAGGCTGGACGATCGGCGCGGTCGAGGTCGAGGACGCCATCCTCAAGCACCCCGACGTCAAGGAGGCCGCAGCCATCGGCGTACCGGATGCGCTTCGCGGCTTGGTCGTCAAGGCGTTCGTCGTTTCCGACCGGCCCGCGGGAGAGAAATTCGTCGAGGAGATCCAGGACGCGGTGCGCACCCGCCTGAGCCAGCACGAATACCCGCGCCAGGTGAGCTTCGTCACGGAGCTGCCGAAGACGCCCGCCGGAAAGATCCACCGCAAAAAGCTGCGCGAGCAGGAAGCCGCCAGCGCCGCGACCAGTTCCTGACCCACCCCTTCATTCCTTTCAATCAACAGGAGACGGCATGTCCACCACCACCACCGAAAGAACCTTCCCCAAGATCACCGAGAACGGCCTGGACGAACTGCGCGAGCGCATCGGCCAGAAGATCGGCGCCACCGCCGAGCCGTGGTGCTATGAAGCGACGCGCGACAACATCCGGCACTACGCGCACGGCATCGGCGACGACAACCCGCTCTGGTGCGATCCCGACTACGCGGCCAAGTCGAAGTACGGCGGCATCATCGCGCTGCCGAGCTTCCTCTTCTCGACGAGCCGCATCGTCTCCGGTTATGTCGGCGGACTGCCGGGTGTGCATGCCATGTGGTCGGGCGCGGACTGGGAGTGGCACAAGCCCGTCCATCGCAACGACACGATCCGCACCGAGGCCTATCTCAAGGACCTGGTCGAGCACCAGACCAAGTTCGCCGGCCGCGCGGTCCAGCAGATCTACCACGTCGACTTCTTCAATCAGCATGGCGACAAGGTCGCCGAGGCGGACAGCTGGTGCTTCCGCACCGAGCGGGACCACGCCCGCGAGCAGGGAAGCAAGTACAAGGAGGTGCGTGCGAAAGCGCCGCGCCGCTACACGACTGAAGAAATCCAGGAGGCCTACAAGCTCTACGCCAAGGAGGAGGTGCGGGGCAGCAAGACGCGCTACTGGG
The DNA here is from genome assembly GCF_001591365.1 of Variovorax paradoxus NBRC 15149. Taxonomy (GTDB): domain Bacteria; phylum Pseudomonadota; class Gammaproteobacteria; order Burkholderiales; family Burkholderiaceae_C; genus Variovorax; species Variovorax paradoxus. The sequence continues at coordinate 198,071 of NZ_BCUT01000002.1, read as the reverse complement.
AGGACGTGAAGGAGGGCGAGGCGCTGCCGACCATGTTCAAGGGACCGATGACCGTCACGGGCTTCATCGCGTATGCCCAGGGATGGGGCGGGCTGTACATCCGGGCGAACAAGCTCGCGTGGAAGCTGATCGATGCGCACCCGGGCGTGGGCATCACGAATCGCTTCGGCATTCCCGATGTGCCGGAGCGCGTGCACTGGGAAGAGGACTTCGCACTCGAAGTCGGCGCGCCCGGTGCCTACGACTACGGCCCTGAACGCACCTCATGGCTCACGCACCACCTGACCAACTGGGCGGGCGACGAAGGCTTCCTGCGCAAGGCGCACTGCAAGATCCGCCGCCACAACCCTGAAGGCGACATGCTGTTCATCAAGGGGCACGTCAAGCGCAAGTTCGTCGAGAACGGACGCCACCTGGTGGAGATTTCCCAGGAAGCCCACAACCAGGACGACGAGCTTTCCGTGCTCGGCTCCGGCGTGGTCGAGCTGCCCACGCGCGGCTGAGCCATCGCACCCCCGCACGGGGTGCCCATGATTAGCAACCGGGATCGCCCCGGCGGCTGGCTCACGCCAGTTCTCCGCGGCGGTGCCTCTCGAGATCGGCCATGCCAAATTCGTCCAAGCGAAGTGCCCGGGGGCACGGCGCGCTAGCCGGGCTGCGCGTCATCGACCTGTCGAGGGTCCTGGCTGGACCCTTGTGCACCCAGATCCTTTCGGACCACGGCGCCGAGGTGACCAAGATCGAACCGCCCTCGGGCGACGAGACCCGCACGCTCGGCCCGCCGTTCGACGAAGAGGGCGACGCGGCCTACTTCACGGCGGTGAACCGCGGCAAGCGCGGCATGGCCATGAACCTGGCCCATCCCGAAGGCCGCGAGACGCTGCTGCATCTCCTGAAGGATGCTGACGTGCTGGTGGAGAACTTCATCCCCGGCACGATGCAGCGCTGGGGGCTGGACTTCGAGGACGAACTGAAGCCGCGCTTTCCGGGCCTGATCTATTGCTCGATCTCGGGTTTCGGCGCAGACGGTCCGTTGGGCGGCCTGCCGGGCTACGACGCGGTGCTGCAGGCGATGTGCGGCATCATGAGCGTCAACGGCGACCCGTCGTCGGGCCCCACGCGCATGGGCATTCCCATCGTCGATCACCTGACGGGCTACAGCGCCCTCACGGGCATCCTGCTGGCGCTGCACCACCGCGATCGAACGGGCTGCGGCCAACGCGTGGAAGCTACGCTGTTCGACACCGCATTGAGCTTGCTGGTGCCGCACGCGGCGAACTGGATGTATTCCGACCAGGTTCCGGGCTTGCTGGGCAGCGCGCATCCGAACATTGCCCCCTACGACAAGTTCCAGTGCCAGGACGGACTGGTCTTTCTCGGAATTCTCAACGACCGCCAGTTCGCGAAGTTCTGCAGCGTCATGCAGCTGGACGAGCTGATCGACGATCCGCGCTTCGCAAGCAACTCCGCGAGGCTGCAGCACCGCGATGAACTGCGAAGCCGCATCGAGCTTGTACTTTCAGCGTGGCCGCGAGAGTCGGTGTGCAGCACGCTCATGCGAAGCGGCGTGCCGGTGGGGCCGGTGCACACGGTGCTCGAGGCCTTCTCGCAACCGCACGCGGTGCACCGCGGCATGCAGGTGAAGCTCGAGGGCTACCAGGGCATCGGTGTTCCGGTTCGCTTGTCGCAGACACCCGGCCGGCCGATCGGGCCTCCTCCGCGCTTCGGACAACACGCGCGAGAGGTCCTCGATGAAGCCGGATTCGATGAAGGACACATCAACCGCTTGCAGGAAACCGGCGTCTGCCCGTAAGCGGTGCCGCGAGACAGGGCGCACAGCCCGCACAACAATATCTGGAGACAATGTCATGAAGCGCATCACTGGAATCTTGCTGGCCCTGCTGGCGTTCTCGAGCCATTCCGCCATGGCTCAGACCTATCCCACGAAGCCGATACGCATCGTCGTTCCCTACCAGGCAGGGCAGGGCACGGACGTCGCGACGCGCTATCTGGCCGAGCATCTCGGCCGCGCGCTCGGGCAGCCCCTGGTGGTGGAGAACCGTGCGGGCGCGGGAGGCAACATCGGCGCCGCGGAAGCCGCGCGGGCCGCCCCCGATGGCTACACCCTGCTCATGGGGACGAATGGCACGCATGTGCTGAATCAATTCCTCTATCCCTCGATGCCCTTCGATCCGGTCAAGGACTTCGAGCCCGTGGCATTGGTCAGCACGTTTCCCATGGTGATCCTTGCGAACCCGAACGCGCCGTACAAGAACATGGCGGATCTGCTGGCCGACGCGAAGGCACGGCCCGATGCCGTCAACGTCGGACTCCCGAGCACGACGTCGCGCCTGGTGCAGGAACTCATCCAGAAGCAAAGTGGCGCGCTCATGCGGGCCGTGCCGTACAAAGGCTCCGGTACTTCGATGACCGATCTCATGGGCGGACAGGTGCTGGTGGCCATCGATACGGCGAGCGCGGCGCGGCCCTTTGTTGCCAGCGGCAAGCTGAAGGCATTGGCGGTGACCTCCCTCAAGGAGTCGGCGCTTCTGCCGGGTATCCAGCCCGCAACGGCCCAGGGGCTGGAGGGATTCCAGGTGGTCGCTTGGAACGGGCTCTATGCGCCTCGTGGGACGCCTGCCGCCATTGTTCAGAAGCTCAACGCAGAGATTGCAAAGATCCTGGCACTGCCCGAGGCGCGGCAGCGTCTCCTGGAACTCGGTCACGAAGCTGCGGGCGGCGCGCCCGACAGCCTGGACCGCTTCGCCCGCAGCGAGCGCGACAAGTGGGGTCCTCTGATCAAGAGCGCCGGGATGAAGCTCGAGTGAAGCTCGTGTTTGATTGACGAGGCAATGGGCCAGCTGATCACAAGGCACCCAAGCGGTGGATGACGATCGACAGGTATACCTTGCCGGTCGGATCCGGAACTCTGCTTTCAAACCAAAAGAAGCACTCGGGCAGAACTCGAGTCTTCCGGCCCTTTTGGTTGGTAGCGAGCGTCGTTTCTGGGTTGCGATTCGCCCTGCGCGATCCTCTTGCGTCCGGCGCTCTCGACGCCGCGTCCAGGGCTGGAGACAGCGGTGGCTGAGAGAGGTGCAAGCGCTCCGCGGCCGGCCCAGGTGCCGTTCCGCAGCAGCAACGAAGTAGGTCAAACGGCGCAGATCCATAGCGCACCTCGTCGCCGTCAAGAACATCGATATCCGCGCGCAGCAGTCCGATTCTTTGGCTGGCGCTCACGGAGGCCATAGGGCGGCCAACGCAGCCGCTGAAACTCTGTTCTTGAGAGACAAAAAGAAAACCGGTCTGCGCAAGCGGAGCGGCATGCCTCACGGGGGCATCGTTTCTACAGCAGTGCACGTTGGAGACGAGTCTTGCCGCATGATTTTCCCGACTCTCTTCGGCCTGGTAGCCGAGGATGGACTCGGCATCTGGGCAATGACCTTGTCCAAAGCATGGAGCTCGGCGTCGAACTGAATCCCGCGCGCCGCCAGATTCAACCGCTAAACCATCTCGCAGGACCTGTCACTAGCCATGGAAAGAACACCAGCACGAACATCACGATGAATTCCGCGAGCATGAAGGGGAGCACTCCTTTGGTGACTTCGTCCAGCTTCATCCGGCCGACTCCCGCCACCACATTCAGTACCGTACCCACCGGTGGCGTGATCAGGCCAATGGCATTGTTCATGATGAAGAGAACACCGAAGTAGATCGGGTCGATGCCAGCGGCCTTGATGACGGGCATCAGCACGGGCGTGAGAATGAGGACGGTAGGGATCATGTCCATCGCCGTTCCGACCAACATGACCAGCACCATGATGGCGATCAGCAGCATGGTCTGATTGCTCATGAAGGGCTTCAGCAGATCCACCGTCTGCGCCGGGATATCGGCGACGGTGATGAGCCAGGCCGACACCATGGCGGCCGCAGTCAGGAACATGATCACCGCCGTGGTTTTCGCGGCACTTGCGAACACCCCATACAGTTGCTTCAGCGAAAGTTCACGGTACACCAACGTCGACACCAGCAGCGCATATACGGCGGCAACGACAGCCGCCTCCGTCGGCGTGAAGACACCGAACTTCAAACCCACGATGACGATGATCGGCAGCACCAGCGCCCAGGTGGACTCCTTCAGCGCTTGAATGCGCTCTGGCCAGGTTGCCTTAGGCGGCGGAACAATGTCCTCCTTGCTGGCCACCAGATACCACGTGATGGCGATGCCCAGTCCCATCAGCAGTCCCGGCACGATGCCGGCCAGGAACAATTTGGAGATCGATACGTTGGCCGCAACGCCGAAGATCACAAAGCCAATGGATGGCGGAATGATCGGGGCGATGATGCCTGCGGATGCAATGAGCCCGCCTGCGCGGCCCTTGTCATGACCCGCCCGTACCATCATCGGGAGCAGCAGCGCAGCCAGCGCCGCGGTGTCTGCCACGGCCGAGCCCGACAGCGCCGCCATGATGCACGCGGCGACGATGGCCACGTAGCCAAGACCGCCGCGTCGATGACCGACGAGCTGGAGCGCCAGGTTGACGATGCGTCGGGAAAGACCCCCCACATTCATGATCTCGCCCGCAAGCATGAAGAAGGGAACGGCCAGCAGCGGGAACGAATCGGCGCCATTGATGACGTTCTGGGCCAGGATCTGCGCGTCGAAGATGCCCAGGTGCCACATCAGGGCCACGCCAGAGAGCAGCAGGGCGTAGGCGATCGGGACGCCCAGTGCCATCACGCCGAGCAGCGAGCCGATGAAGATGAAAATGGTCATGTCGTAGGTCTCCGCGCGGTCATTGCTTCTTGATGGTCTGATTCGGATCGAGGTGCAACGCTTCAAGCTGGGCCAGCTCTTCGCTTTCCTGGCTCATGCTCAGGTCAGCTTCAGTGGCGGTGCCCGAGACGATCAGCCAGAGCTGCATGAGCAGCAGGAGCGCGCTGCAGCCCGCGAAGACCAGACCGGATCCGTAGAAGAGTGCCATCGAGGCGCCCGACACGGGTGCCAGTACCTCGCGATTGATGACGACCTGGTCCCAACTGCCCGAGAACAACAGCCAGGTGGCATAAAGCATCATCACGTGCGCAACCACCGCGAACACCTTCTTCCCCACCAGCGGCAGGCGCGACACCAGCATGTCGGTTCCCAGATGCCCGTGCTCCTTCAGGGCAACGACAGCACCCAGGAAGACCATCCAGACGAACAGCCACCTCGAGACTTCTTCGCTCACTGCGATGCCCGAGTTCAGCGCGTATCGCAGCACGACATTGCCGAACACCAGGATCACCATCAGTGCAAGCAAGATGACCAACAGTGTTTCGAAGAGACGGCACAAAGTGTCGATGAGTCTGTTCACGATGGGGCTCCCGTCGATCACTTGCGCAGCTTGGCCAGTTCGGTGTGGGCTTCCTTGACCAGCGCTTCGCCCACCACACCGGCATACTTGTCGACGACCGGTTTGGCCTTCTCGCGCAGCTTGGCCCGTTCGGCCGGCGGCACGTCATTCACGACCATGCCGTTCTTGGCGAGCACCGCCAGTGCTTGGGAGGTGTACTCCGGAATCTTTTTTCGCTGGAACTCCTTCGCTTCCGTCGCGGCCTGGGTGATCAGCGCCCTTTCGTCGGCATTGAACCGATCCCAGCTCTTTCCGCTGACGAGCAGAACGATGTAGTTGTACATGTGCGCTGTCAGCGACATGTACTTCTGCACTTCGTACGCTTTCATGCTCGAGGCGATCAGCGCGGTATTGGTCATTCCGTCGATGGCCTTCTGCTCCATCGCGTTGTAAACCTCCGTGAAGGACATGGCCACCGGATTGGCGCCGAGTGCGCCCATCAGGTCGACGTACACAGGGCTTTGGATCACACGCAGCTTCAGCCCTTGGACGTCATCCGCCTTGTTGATGGGCCGTTTGCTGTTGTGGAGATGCCGGAACCCGAAGGCCGAGATCGGCATGCCGACCACGCCCTTGGCAGCGAGCTTGTCGAACATCTGCTTGCCCACGGGCCCATCGATGAGGCTCGACGCTTCCTTGTCGTTGTCGAGCAGGAACGGGAAATCGAGCAGGCCGAATTCCTTAACGACGCCGACGAGCGCATTGGTACCCATCACGCTCATGTCGATGGTGCCGCCCTGCAAGGAGGAGATCAACTGGACGTCACCTCCCAAGGTGCCGTTGGGGAACACCTTGATCTCGATCTTGCCGCCGCTCTTTTGCTTTACCAGTTCGACGAACTTGTCGACGCCGTTGAGGGCGCCCGTGTCGGGGGCCGTGACGAATGCAAGCTTGACCTTGTGCTCCCTGATCTGCGCTTGCGCATGGCTTGCTGCCAGAAGCAGGCCACAGGAAAGTGCGGCTGTGATCCCTCTGAGAATCGACCGCGTTGAACTTGTTTTTTGTGTACGAATGACCATCATTGTCTCCGGTGCGTTGAGTGCTTGGATTGATCTATGGATGCGGTGCGGCCGGCACGCGCGGTGCGCAGGCATGCGCCTGGAAGAAGTCTGTCGTGTGCTTGGCAGCCGACTTGGCGCGCTCAAGCGTTGAGAAACCGGCTTCGGTTGCAACGGGTGTTTCGATGACCAGCTGAAGGCCGGCCGGCAGCAGATCGAGCATTTGTTGCAGCGGTATCGCGCCTTCGCCAAGGTGCAGCCGGGAGCCGCGCGCTTCCGCGGCCAGCTTCTCCGGTGGCGGGGACGCTGCCACGCAATCGGACAACTGCGCGTAGGCGATTCTTTCCGCCGGTATCTGAAGCAGATCGAACGGCGCCGCACCGGCACGGAAGAAGTGCAGAACGTCCAGGATCAGGCCGGCATTCGCGCGTCCCGCCGCCTCGATCATCTGAAGGGCGTCGCGCCAGGTCTGAATGTCGCGGTACATCATGAATTCGACGCCGACGGTGAGTCCAAACTGGGCGGCTTCGTCGCACAGGCGTCCGAACAGGTCGGTGCGCTGTTCTCTCGACAGGAAGGTCGCGTTGCCCGCGAACTCCGTGCCGATTGAAGAGATGTGCGTCGCGCCGAGTTCGGCCCCGAGCTCCAGCGCAGGCCTGAAACGCTCCATATCGGTTTGCGGGGACAGAACGAAGGCCTCCACGTCGAAGACGCCAACACCTGTGTCCTTGGAAGCGGCCTTGATCTCCCGGATCACATCTGGCCGACCGATGACTTCATGCTGCAGCGGCTGTGCGGTCGCGGTCATGAGTAGCAAGCCGACCTTGCCGAAGCCCGCACCGGCTGCCGCGTGAATCAGTTCGACTGGCGGGGTGCGGCCGACCGTGAGATTGGCCAGAGAGATGTCGCTAAATTGGGCTTCTTTGATCATGGCTGATAGGAGCGTTGGGGGGACTGCGCGAGCCTGGCTCGTTCGGAGCGGAACCTGTGTATATCAATAGGTTGCTCGCCCGCCGGTCAGGTCGAAGGTGAAGCCGGTCGTGAAGCTGCAATCCGCGCTCGCGATCCACGCGACCATCGCCGCGAGCTCCTCGATCTCCATGAGCCGCCGCATCGGAATCTTCGCCTTGATCGATGCAATGAACTCGGGCGTCATCTGCTTGAGCAGGTCGGTCTCGGCCATCGTCGGCGCCACGCAGTTGACCAGCACACCGGATAGCGCGAGTTCCTTCGAGATCGATTTCGTATAAGCAATCACGCCGCCCTTGGCGGCGGCATAGGCGCTTCCGTTCGGATTGCCTTCCTTGCCGGCGACCGACGCGACGTTGACGATGCGGCCATAGCCGTTCGCGATCAAGTGCGGTATCGCCGTGCGACAGCAGTTGAAGACCCCGGTCAAGTCGATATCGAGCACGCGCTGCCACTGGTCGACGGGGTACTCCCACGTGGGGGCGATGGGGCCGTTGATGCCCGCGTTGTTGATCAGGATGTCGACGCGCCCGGCCGCCAACAGGGCCTCGTTGAACGCCTTCGCCACGGACGGCAGGTCGGCCACATTGACCTGCTGCATCAACAAAGGTTCGAAGCCGGCCTGGGATGTGGCGAAGTTCTCGAAATCCAGATCCCACAGGATGATCCTGCGTCCTTCCGAGGCCAATCGCTTGGCGATGCCGAGCCCGAGCCCGCGGGCGCCGCCGGTGACGATGGCGGTCTGAATTGGATGATTGGTCGTGCTCACTGGCTGTTCCTGATGCTGTGTTGCGAAGATTCGAAGCCCGCTGCGTGTCGGCCCGCGATGTATCCGAAGGTCATGGCTGGGCCAAGATTGATACCGCCGGACGGGTAGTGGCCGCCCATCACGCTGGCCATGTCCGTCCCGACTGCGTACAGGCCAGCGATCGGCCTGTCGCTTCGGTCGAGAACCTGGGCCGCGCCGTTCGTCTTGAGGCCGGCGAAGGTTCCGAAGCTGCCGGGAAGCACCTTCACCGCATAGAACGGCCCTTGCTCGATCGGTGCCACGCACGGGTTCGGCCCCGCGTGGTGCGGGTCGCCCTGCTTGCGGTTGTACGGCGTGGAGCCGCGGCCGAACTCCGGGTCGTCGCCGCGGCGTGCGTGGTGGTTGTAGCGCCCGACGGTTTCGACTAGGCCTGCGGCGTCGATGCCGCAGCGCTTGGCAAGGTCCTCGAGGGTGTCGGCTCGCTGAAGATAGCCGCTTCGGATGGAAGGACCCACGGGAATCGGAAATGGCCGCGCATGGCCGAGGCCATATCGCCTCTGGAAACGGTGATCGCATATCAGCCACGACACCACCTCCTTGCCTTCGGGCGCTTTCGCGACCATGGCGGCGGTGTAGTCGTAGTAGCCGTCGGCTTCGTTCACGAACCGCTTGCCATCGCACAGCACGCCGATCAGCCCGGGCTTGGCCCGATCAATGATGTGCGGAAAGTGCCCGACGCTGCCATCGCCGTGTCGAACCCGTGAGACCGGCGCCCAGGCCACGGGTGAAGCGAGATCCGTCACCAGGCACCCGCCTGCCGATTCGCCGAGGCTGATGCCGTCACCGGCGCACGCGACTGGCGGCAGCGCGAGATGCTCTTCGCCGGTCGGCGTGCGAGGGAACAGCGCCTTTCGGCGGCTCACGTCATGGGGGAATCCGCCTGTCGCCAGGACCACGCCTTTGGCCGCGCGAATTTCGATATCGCCTCGTGCCGAGGCCACGATGGCACCGCGCACTGCGCGGTTCTCCACGATCAAGCGCTTTGCAGGCACCAACTCGATGAGTGTCACGCCCAGTTTTTCGGCGGACTTCGCCAGCCGGCCGATGAGTGCGACGCCATTGACCAATTGCATCGCACGTCCATACAGCGCCAAGTCCATCAGGTGCCGGATAAAGCGCCTGCTCACGTGAAGCAGCGACTTCAGCGAACGTGTCATGCTCAGGAAGGCCGCGAGGTCGGCGCCCGCCATGATCGGCATGCCCATGAACGAGGTTTCGCGCATTGTCTTGCGCAGGCGCTGCACGAATGGACCGAGTTCGCGGCCGTCGTATGGCGCGGCGATGACTTGGTGGCCTTGTGTGCCGGCGCCTGCCACGTTCCCGTGGATATCGGGAATGGCGTTCCCATCGACGAACTGCAGGTCGGTGTGTTCCTCGAAAAAGGCGACCATGCGCGGGCAGTTGTCGAGGAACGCATCGATCCGCGCAGCGTCATATCGCGCGCCCAGTTCATTCCGGAGATAGGTTCGCGGCTGCTGCGGGTCTTCATGGATACCAGCACGCTGGGCGAGTGGATTGCCAGGAACCCACATCCAACCACCCGACCACGCCGTGGCACCGCCGAAGACGGCTTCCTTTTCCACCACCACCACCTTGAGGCCATGCCATGCGGCCGTCACGGCCGCCGCCAGGCCTGACGCACCGGAACCGACCACGAGCAGGTCGCTCTGCAGCAACGCGGCATCGCCGCGCGTCTCGCTTGCCCTGGGCTCCGACATCCATGTCTCCTGTTCTTGCAACGATCCACCGTCGTCGCGAGAGCAGAATTTAGTGATCCGGCAGCGAAATCTCGCCTATCCGCCACCTGCCGAAAGATAGGTTGGAAGCCCCGTCCCGGGTAAACACCTACAGGAGATTCGACTGGCGCGCCTTGGCGATCGCCTGGGCGCGATTGCGCACGCCGAGCTTCTCGAAGATCTGGCTGACATGCCACTTGGCCGTACCCAACGTGATCACGAGCCGTGTCGCGATCTGCTGATTGGCAAGGCCTTGACTGACCAGGCGCAGCACCTCGAGCTGGGTCCCGGTGAGTCCTGCCGTGTTGGCCTCGACGACGTCTTCGTTCGCCGGCTGGCGGAACTGTTCGAGCAGGCCGCCGACAAACGCTGGTGCCGCGCTGCTCACCTGGCGCAGCAGTCCGGCCAATGCACCATCTCCATCGAGGAAGGGGCGCACATAGCCCCCGGATGCGGCGAGCGAGACGGCCTTCTCGAGATGGCCGAGCGTTGCGCTTCGGCCGCCGTTGGCACGATGCCCCAGCGCCTGCAGCACATGGACCGTGACGAGCAGGCCGGCTTGCCCCTGGCTGCGGCATGACGCCTCGACCGCCGCAAGCATGCGAAGCGCGGCAAGCGCGTGGTTGCTCGCGAGCAGCAAGCGAGCAAGCAGGAGTTGTCCCTCGATAGATGACTCGACCGCGGCACGAATCTCTTCGAAGCTTTGTTTCGCCGCAGCGACGTTGCCCTCGCGCAGCTGCAGGTCCGCGACGGCCATGCGCACCATGCGCTGGCGTCGCGGGTTACGCGAGCGATCCGCCAGATCCTGGGCCGTTGCCAATGCATTCCACGCTTGCTCGCGCGCGCCGCGCGCATGGTGGACCTTGGCGAGGGCGCACTCTCCGGCCAGCGTGTGGTACAGGTTGCCCAACTGCCTGCACAGCGCCACGCCCGCCTCGAGCAGCTCGACCGCTTCATGCAGTTCGTTTCGTTCATATGCCAGCATGCCCATCGGTATCAGGATGAGGCCGCTGATGGGCGCCTGCGCTTCGTCGGAAGGTGAACAGCGCTCCAGCGACGCGCGGCAGAGCAGCTGCGCTTCGCGCAATTGGCCCTGCGCGCTCATCAGCGGTGCGAGATGGGCCAGCGCGTCGAGCGCGGTCATGCGATGCCCGAAGGCCCATCCGAGCTCGAGCGCCTGTCGCAGCATTTCGGTGGCCGGCTTCGGCAGGCCGGTGCGAAGCAGACCCAACCCCTGGTAGAAAAGAGCCCAGACCCGAAAGAACGAGGTGCTGCTTCCCAACTGATCCAGCGCCTGCCGCGACAGCTCGATTGCGCGGGCGGGATTGTCCGACGTGATCGCGAGAAAGGCCTGGAGCGCAAACAGGATGCCTTTGTGTTCCTGGGAGCTTTCCGCCACGTCTGGCGCGCCGGTCAAGGCGTAATACTCTTCGGCTTCCACGGTGCGGCCACTCATGAACAGAAGCCACGCCCGATAGCCCGCAAGGTCCTGATGCCGACGCACAAGGGACGCGGGCAGCATGTCGAGCCATGCCAGCAGCGTGGGAAGTTCGCCACGGGCGAGCATGTCTTCCACGAGGCTGCGAAAGAGCCGCACTGCATCCGCATCGCTGCGGGCCGCGAGTGCGTGCTTGATTGCGTCCTTTCCCATCCCCTCCGATTCGAACCACGCGCTGGCTCGACGATGCAGCTCGATCCTCTCCGGTTCGGCAAGGCCTTCGCGAAGAAAATCCGCCAGTAGCTGGTGATACCGGAACCAGCGGCCCTGGTCATCCAGCCGCCGCAAGAAAAGGTTGGCGCGCTCCACCTGGACCAGCATCTGCCGGCTGTCGGTGCGCTCGGTGACCGCATCGCAAAGATCGGCAGAGAAGCGATCGAGGATGCAGGTCTTCCGCAAGAAGTCCTGCAGCATCTGGGGTTGCTGGCGCATGACTTCGGCTGCCAGGTAGTCGATCAAGTGCCTGTGCTCACCACTGAATGCCGTGGCAACCTGTGCCAGGTTAGTCGCTCCCTCCAACTGCACATGCCGCTGCAAAGAGAGCGCAGCTATCTGGAGCCCCGCCACCCAGCCTTCGGTGCGGGCTGCAAGCGTCCGGGCCGATTCGGCGTCGAGTGCCAGCCCCATGCTCCGGACGAGGAATGCCATGGCCTCGTCCGGCGTGAATCGCAGCTGGTCGGTTCCAAGCTCGGCAACCCATTGCCGAGTACGCCATCGGGAAAGCGGCCACTGCGGATCTTTGCGGGTCGCGACGATCAGGCGCAGATGCTCTGGAAGGTGCTCGACGAGAAACGTCAGCGCCGCATCGAGCTCCGGGTTGTCGATCGCCTGGTAGTCGTCGAGCACCAGCACCACTGGATGGTCCAGTTCGGTAAGGTCGTCCAGCAACGATGCCATCCGGTCCTTCGGGCTGGGTGACCCCGCCCCGGAGAGCGGGGCCGTCGCCGATGATCCAACGCCGACATCGGCACCTTGCAAGGCAGCTCTCAGATAGTCGAAGAAGCGCACCGGGTCGCTGTCGTCCTCGTCCAACCCCAGCCATGCCACGGCAGGTCGATCCACGGCCTCGTTGACCCAGGCTGAGAGCAATGTCGTCTTGCCGAATCCCGCCGGAGCGCAGAGCAGTGTCAATGGCCGCTTCAGCGATCCGGACACCAAGTCCAGCAAGCGCGGACGCGACAAGCTCATCGGCTGGGCAGGCGGGAGTGCAAGCTTTGCCTTCAACAAGAGAGTTTGACCTGGGGTTCGCATTCCGATTCGCAGTCCGAGCTTGCGCAATGGACCCAGGCAACCGCAGCATTTGCACTTGGGCTACGCATTCTGGCTTTCAGCCGTTGTACTTGAGCTTACAGCACGACCGCTCACTGATGTCTTGGAAGGCCTGCAATCGGTCAATCCGAAGTGGGCTTGGTGCGGCTTCCCAAGTTCGCCGTGGTGAAGGAGGGCACGCGGGTGCCGGTGCGCTTGCCGGTGAGGGGGCGAACGCTTCGGGCGAGTGTGCACTGTGACCTCCATCCCTCGGCGCGGATCCGGGCTGTCGCTGAGCACCTGAAGCAGCTGTTCGACTGGAGGCGGAAATGTCCGAACGGCCTTGTGGATGTGGCGCGCCGCGCGGCAAGCGCGGTGAATTTACCGCTCCCGCGGCTGGCCAGGTTCGTCCAGATACGTTGCGATCAATGTCGCCGCTCAGGGTGCGGACGGCAGCACTCCGCACGGCTTTATTGTTCTGTTAGGCGGAATGCTTGCTGTAAATTTAGAACTGTCATAGACTCCGCGCCATCGACGCACGAGAGACATGGCATGAAGCGATACCAGCTGTTCATCAACAACGAATGGATCAACCCGGCCTCCGGTGCCTGGTTCGAATCGACCGAGCCCTACTCTGGAGAAGCCTGGGCCGAGGTCCCGAGGGGAGGGCTGGCGGATGTCGAACTCGCGGTACGCGCTGCGCATGACGCGCTTGAAGCACCCGCTTGGCGCGACCTGACGGCAACGCAGCGGGGCGCATTGCTGCGCAAGCTTGCCGACCTGGTGAGCCAGAACATCAACGTTCTTGCGGAAACCGAGCAGCGCGACAACGGCAAGCTCATCGCAGAGGTCAGCGGGCAGGTCCAGAACGTCGCGCAATGGTTCCACTACTACGCCGGCCTGGCCGACAAGGTCCAAGGCGCGGTGGTGCCGATCAACAAGACCGGCGTCTTCAATTACGTCAAGCACGAACCGCTGGGCGTGGTCGCGGCGATCACGCCGTGGAACTCTCCGCTCGCCCTGACGGTGTGGAAGATCGCACCGGCACTTGCAGCAGGCAACACCATGGTGATCAAGCCTTCGGAATACACGTCGAGCTCGTTGCTGGAACTGGCCGCCTTGGTGAAGTTGGCGGGCTTCCCGCCAGGTGTCTTCAACGTCATTACCGGTTTCGGCGCTGAAGTCGGAGAGCCGCTCGTGAGCCACCCCCTGGTGGCCAAGGTGGCCTTCACTGGCGGCGACGCCGCCGGCCAGAAGATCAATGAGATTGCCGCCAGGGACTTCAAGAAAGTCACGCTTGAACTCGGAGGCAAGTCCGCCAACATCGTGTTTGATGACGCGGACCTGGACCAGGCCGTGATGGGCGCGGTGGCTGGCATCTTCGGGGCGGCCGGGCAGACCTGCATGGCTGGCTCGCGGCTGCTGGTGCAGCGCGGCATTCACGACCGCTTCGTTGCGATGCTCATCGACGTCGCCAGCAAGGCCATCGTGGGCGACCCGGCAAAGATGAAAACCCAGGTCGGGCCCATCGCTACCAAGGCGCAGTTCCAGAAGATCCTGGACTACATCGAGATCGCCAAGGACGGCGGCGCCAAGTGCGTGCTCGGCGGCCATGCGCTCGCCGGCGAAGGCTACGGACAAGGCCAGTTCGTGGCGCCCACCATCTTCACCGGCGTCACCAACGACATGCGCATTGCGCAGGAAGAAGTCTTCGGGCCCGTGCTCTCGGTGATTCCTTTCGACGACGAGGCCGACGCGCTGCGCATCGCCAACGACACCGAGTTCGGCCTCGCGGCCGGCGTATGGACGCAGAGCCTGCATCGGGCGTTCCACATGTCGGACCGGTTGAAGGCCGGCACGGTGTGGGTCAACAACTACCGCGCCACCAGTTTCACCACGCCCTTCGGAGGCTACAAGCGCAGCGGCATCGGACGTGAGGGCGGCGTCGACGCGATCAAGGAATACCTGCAAAGCAAGAGCGTCTGGATCACCACGCAACCGTCGCGCACCAACGCCTTCGTGCTCGGCTGACCCCAACCCGGCGCCTGCGCGCCACCCCCGGAGACAACATGAATTCAACGATGGAAACCGACCTGCTGATCGTCGGCTGCGGCGTCGCGGGCCTCTCGGCCGCGGTCACTGCCCTGGAAGCGGGCCTCAAGGTCATCAACCTCGAGCGCTCGGAGGAAGAGCACTTCGGCGGCAACTCGCGCTGGACCGAAGCCTACATGCGCATGAAGAACGATTCGGAAATCTCCGACGACTTCGAAGAGCATTTCGCCCACAACGCGGGCTGGAACATCGATCCCAACGTGCTCAACGCATTGACGGACGACGCGGCGCTTCAGCCGGCCTTCGCCAAAGCGCATTCGCTGCCCGATCCGGAAGTGATCTCGGCCTTCGCACAGTCGGTGCCATCGACCCTGGCGTGGCTGAAGGAGCTCGGAATGAAGTTCGGCCCCCAGCCAATCTATCTGTTGACGCAGAACACCACGCGCATCGCGGCAATGGGCGGAGGATTGGCGCTGATAGAAACCCTGCGCGCGAAGGCACTCGCGCTGGGTGGCGAGATTCGCTATCGGACCACGGCGATCGACCTGGTGCGCGGGGAGGAGGGCGCAGTGAACGGCGTCGTCGCGATTCGTCCCGACGGCGCGCGCGAGGTGTTGCGCGCCAAGACGGTGCTGCTCGCCAGCGGCGGCTTCCAGGGCAACCCCGAGATGATGACCCGCTACGTAGGAGTTCGCAGCAAGCACATCCGCCCTGTGGCCATCGGCGGCTACTACAACAAGGGCGAAGGCATTCGCATGGCGCTGGATGCCGGCGCGGCGCCCGCCGGCGAGTACGGTTCGTACCACGCGGAGCCGGTGGACCCACGCTCGAAGATGGCCGAAGCGGTGGTCTTCATCTATCCCTACGGCATTCTGGTCGACAAGCATGGGCACCGTTTCACCGACGAGGCCCCTGGCACGGTCGACGCGCACTACGACAACATCTCACGCTGCATTGCCGATCAACCCGACGGCATCAGCTACGTGATTTTCGACGCAAAGGTCGAGGACATCCCGCGCTGGCGAACCAGCATCCGCTCCGACCAGCCCTCCATCAGCGCTCCCACGCTGGAGGCACTGGCCGCCCAGATCGGCATGCCCGCGGACAGCCTCGGGCGCACCGTCAACGAGTTCAACGCGGCCTGTCCGAAAGACCAGGGCGACTTCGATCCGCTGCACGTCGACCACCGCGCCACCACCGGCCTGGCGGTGCGCAAGAGCCACTGGGCACGGCCGATCGACAAGGGCCCGTTTCAGGCCTATCCAATCATTTCCACCAACTGCTTCACCTTCGGTGGCCTCAAGGTCAACAGCGACGCGCAGGTGCTCGACCAGGACGGCCGGGTCATCGCGGGGCTGTATGCCGCAGGCGAAACCATGGGCATCTATCACCAGGTCTACACAGGCTCGACCTCGGTGCTGCGAGGCCTGGTCTTCGGCCGCCGCGCGGGCCAGCATGCGGCGGCTACGCAACCGGCCTGAGCCGCGCAACCGCACGCGCATTCCCTTCAAAAAATACACCGGAGACAAACCATGGACCGTCGTTCCTTCCTCACCGTCGCTGGCAGCGCCGCGACCGGCTCGTTGATGCTGCCGCGCTTTGCCATCGCCCAGACCAGGCCTTTCAACTACTACAGCGTCAACGCCTTCTCAGGCAACTTCGCCACCAGCGGCAAATACAGCGATCTTGGCGTGCGCGCGGCTGTCACGGCCTTCGGCAACGGGCTGGGCCGGCCCATCGACTACCGCAAGATCGACAGCGAAGGCAACCCCGCCATCGCGGTGCGCAAGGTGCAGCAGGCCATCGACCAGGACAAGGCGCGCCACTTCGGCAGCGCCGCGCTGTCGAACGAGGCCCTGGCGATCATGAAGGAAATCGACAAGAACAAGGGCGTCTACATCACCTACGTCGGTGCCGACGAAGTCACCGGCAAGGACTGCAACCGCTCCACGTTCCGCTGGGGCCTGCCGACCTACGGCGCAGTCAACACGGTGATGCGGCCCTTGATCCAGCAGAACCCCAAGTGGAAGAAGGTCTACACCATCACCGGCCAATACGTGTTCGGCGAAGCGCTGCTGCGCAATGCGAAGGCGGTGATGCAGGAAACGAAGCTGGAACATGTGGGCAACAGCTACCACTCGCTGGCGGAGAAGGAGTTCTCGGGCTATCTCGGCAACGCGATGGGGTCTGGCGCCGACGTGCTGGTGGTACTGAACTTCGGTGCCAACACGCTCGACCTGCTGCGCCAGGCCGCGACCTTCGGCCTCAAGCAGCGCATGGCGGTGGTGGTCGTCTGGTTCTCGGGACTCGACACCTTCCAGGCCCTTGGCGCCGACGTGACCGACGGCATGTACTTCGGATTGCAGTACTGGCATACGCTGGACACCCCGGCTAACAAGGATTTTGTTCGCGTCTACAAGGGCGAGTTCAAGGAGAACCCGCGCTTCTACTCGGCCGCCGACTACCAGGTCGCCACGCTGATGTTCGACGCCGCCAAGCGAGCCGGCAGCGACGAGCCCGCCGCGATCGTGAAGGCGCTGGAAGGCTACAGCTACCAGGGTCTGACCGGCGATGAGCAGATCCGCCCCTTCGATCACCAGGTGTCCAAGAACTACCTGCTGGTGCGCGGCAAGAAGAAGGCGGCGATGAAAGACGCGGACGACTACGCTGACATCCTGTCCTCGTCGCGCGCGCTGGTTCCCCAGGCCGAATCGGATTGCAAGCTGGTGTGAGCGAGCCATGAACATCTACCTGTTTCAGGCGCTCAATGGGCTCGGGGTCGGCATGGTTTACTTCCTGCTGTCCGTGGGCCTGAGCATCATCTTCGGGCTGCTCGGCTTCGTGAACTTCGCGCATGGTGCGCTGTTCCTCATCGGGGCGTACACCGCGATGTTCGTCACTGCGCAGACCGGCAGCTTTCTGCTCGGCCTTGCGGCGTCGTTCGCGGCCGTGGCCTTCATCGGGGTGGTGGCGGAGCGCTGGCTGCTGCGGCACACCTATCGCATGCCGCACGAGTCGCAGATCCTCATCACGGTCGGCCTGACATTCATCCTGACCGAAGGCGTGGTGATGATCTTCGGGCCCGAGTCGCAGCAGGTCCCCATGCCCGACATGCTCGCCGGCGTGTTCATGTTCGGCGCCTATCCGGTGCCGGTCTACCGCATCTTCATCTTCGGTGTCTGCGCGGTGGTGGGGCTGGGGCTGTGGTTTCTCTTCGAACGTACGCTGTTCGGCGCGCGGGTGCGTGCGGGCAACGAATCGTCCGAGATGCTCAACCTGCTCGGCATCAAGGTCAGCAGGGTCTATGCCCTGACCTTTGCGCTGGGAACCGGCCTGGCGGGGCTGGCGGGCGGTCTCGCAGCACCGCTGCGCGGCGCCGATCCCTCGATGGGCGCGGAGGCGATCGTGATCGCTTTTGTCGTGGTGGTCCTCGGCGGCATCGGCAGCTTCAGCGGGCCACTGGTGGGTGGGCTGATCATCGGCGTCACGCAAAGCATGATGAGCGCGATCTGGCCCGAGGGCGCGCGTCTGGCCATTTTCATCGTCATGGCGGGCATCCTCCTCGTCATGCCCAAGGGGTTGTTCGGCCGTGCTTGAAAAGATCAAACATTCTTCCGGGCTGTTCTGCCTGGCGCTGGCCGGCTTTGCGCTGGCCATGCCGCTGGTGATGGGCTCGACGGCCACGGCCGGCGTGGTGCTGGTGTTCGCGATTGCGGCGGCCGCCTGCAACCTGTTGCTGGGCTACGCTGGCCTCTTGAGCTTCGCGCAGGGCAGCTTCTTCGGCGTGGGCTCCTATGCGGTCGGCATGGTGCTGAAGGCGGCACCGGGCGCGGGCATGGCGGCGCTGCTCGTGTGCATCGTGGCCGGCATGATCGTTGCCCTGGCGATCGGCATGCTGAGCATTCGCCAGCGTGGCATCTATTTCGTGATGATCACGCTCGCCATGGCGCAGCTCGCCTACTTTGCCGCGCTGTCGTTCCCCCAGCTCACCGGCGGCGAGAACGGATTGCTCGACATTCCGCGCCCCGCCACGGGCCTTGAGGGCATCGTCGGCGAAGGCGCTGGCCAGTACGCGTTGATCGCCGTGGTTTTCGTGCTTGCAATCGCGTTCTTGCGCCTCGTGGTGCGTTCGCCCTTCGGCCGCGCGCTCGACGCGGTGCGCGAAAACGAGGTGCGCGCGCAGACCGCCGGCTACGACGTCCAAAAGCTCAAGCTGCTGGCTTTCTGCCTTTCCGGGGGCATCACCGCGCTGGCCGGAGCGCTCTATGCGCTTCAGCTGCGCTCGGCGCCGCTGTTCAACATCGACCTCATGACGTCCGAGACCATTCTCATCATGGCGATCCTCGGCGGGCGCCGGTCGCTTCTTGGCGCAGCCTTCGGCGCGCTCGCCATGACCTTGATGGCCGAGCAGCTGTCGCAGTGGTGGCCGCGCTGGCAGATGATCGTCGGCTTGGTGCTGATTGCCGTGGTGCTGTTCGCGCCCCGCGGGCTCGGCGCTGCCTGGGCACATTGGCGGGACCGCCGCAGCGCGCCGGCAGGAGATCGCGCGTGACCACAGCAGGCAACCCCTTCCTCAGTGCCCGTGGGCTGGGGCTCGACTACGGCCGCTTCACCGCGGTCGGAAAAATCGATCTTGAGCTGGGCACGACCGGCCTGCACTCGCTGATCGGCCCGAACGGTGCGGGCAAGACCTCTTTCTTCAACATCGTGAGCGGCCGCCTGCCGGCCAGCCGCGGCAGTCTCGTGTTCGAGGGGCGCGACATCACGCGCTCTGGAGCGCATCGGCGAGCCCGGCTCGGTATGGCGCGCAGCTTTCAAGTGACAAGCCTGTTCGGCGAAAGCAGCGTGCTGCACAACCTGCAGATGGCGGCGATGGGCGTCGCCCCGTCGCGGTCCTACAGGTTCTGGAGTAACTGGACGCGTGAGACGCAGAGGCTCGACGTTGCCGCGGAGGTCTTGCGGGAGCTGGAACTGACGCGCCATGCGGCGACACCGGTCGCTTCACTTGCGCATGGCGTGCAGCGCGTGGTGGAGATCGGCATGTGCCTTGCCGCCCGACCGCGGCTGCTGCTGCTGGACGAGCCGTTGGCCGGACTCGGCCTTGCGGACGTGCCCCGCATCGCCGAATTGCTGCAGCGACTCAAGGCCCGCTACGCAGTACTGCTGGTCGAGCACAACATGCGCGTGGTCATGGGAATCAGCGATCGCATCACCGTCATGTTCCAGGGCAACGTGATTGCCGAAGGTGCACCGGCGGCCATCCGCGATAACGCCCAGGTGCGGCGGGTCTATCTGGGGAGCCAGTCATGAGCGAGGCCATCCTGGTGCTGGAGGATGTGAATGCGTCCTACGGCAAGAGCCATGTGCTGCATGGAGTTTCGATGCACGTGAACGCGGGCGAGATCGTGAGCGTTCTCGGGCGCAACGGCATGGGCAAGACGACGACGATGTGCACGATTGTCGGGCTGCTGCGTGCGCATGCCGGCTCGGTGCGGTTCGAAGGCGTCGACCTTGTCGGCATGGCGGTCGACGACATCGCGCGCCGCGGCATCTCGCTGGTGCCCGCACACCGCGGCATCTTCACCTTGCTGTCGGTGCAGGAGAATCTGCAGATCGCACAGAGAAAGCACGCGGCATGGACGTTGGAGCGCGTCTACGACGAGTTTCCGCGTCTGCGCGAGCGTCGTCGCAATCTCGGCGGCGCTCTCTCCGGCGGCGAACAGCAGATGCTTGCCATCGCGCGGGCGTTGGTGCAGGGCCCTAGGTTGCTGCTGCTCGACGAACCGACGGAAGGCCTAGCGCCCGTGATCGTGGACGAGCTCACTGAACTGATTCGCGGCGTGGGTGCATCGGGCATTCCGATCGTGCTGGTGGAACAGAGCTTCGCGGTCTGCCGCACGCTCGCCCGGCGGCACTACATCCTCGAGGAAGGTGTTGTCGTCTACGAAGGCCGCACGGAGGATTTCGATGCCGACGCCTCGGTGCTCGAGCGCTTCCTGGGCCTGAACGTGGAGGCGCATTGACAGTGGCCAAGGGGGGCGTGGTGTCCGGGAGGGCGCGCTAAACTCGATCGATCTTCTTCTGGGTGACATTCGATGGCTGATGATTCCGGGGTGAGCGCGGTGGAACGAGCGTTGAGCCTGCTCGACGCATTCAACGAGCTGGACTATGCGTTGACGCTCGCTGATCTCGCACGGCGCACGGGACTCTACAAGAGCACGATCCTGCGGCTGGCCGAATCCCTACAACGCATGGGCTATCTCAAGCGCCTGGCCGACGGCTCTTTTCAGTTGGGTGCCGCGCCACTGCGGCTCGGCGCGATCTACCAGCGGCAGTGCCGCACCTCGGAACACGTCCCCGAGGTACTGCGCGAAGTGGTCGAGGCCACTTACGAGTGCGCATCGTTCTATATCCGGGACGGTGAACACGCGGTGTGTCTCCATCGGGTCGACTCGGCCCGCATGATCCGGGATGCTATCCGTGAAGGCGACCGCTTGCCAATCGACAAGGGCGCCGCCCCGCAGGTGCTTTTGGCTTTTGGTGAGAAAAAGACCGGAAAGAAATTCGACCGCATCCGCGCCGAGATGTCTTGTGCCTCGTTCGGTGAGTACGACGCGGAGATCGCGGCCTTGTCGGTGCCGGTGCTGAGCGTAAATCGGCAGCTGGTGGGTGCGCTGACGATTTCCGGGCCGCGTTATCGCTTCGAGAACGTCGATCAGGCGCCGATGCTTCAGGCGCTTTTCGCCGGAGCACGCAAGCTGACCGACCTATTCGGTGGCGACGCCAAATGGTTCGATACCGCGTCCTAGCTGCGCCGTGATGCGGGTCTGCACCTGGCTGCGCGGGCTCCCGGCCGTGTCGCCAAGCGGCAGACACATGGGCTGCAAATTGATCTCCGCCAGCATGAAGGCGGATCGGGAATCGCCTTCCGGACGCCCTTTTTTGGGAGGAACTTCGAACAGCGCGGTATCACCCGCGCTCTGACGTGGCTCAAGGCGTCCTGCACGTTGGCAGCCACGTAGTCCGAAAGGTCGGAGCCCGCTCATACTGAAGCATTGACCATGTGGAGAGCAATGCAATGAATTCTCGGACCCGCGTTGCCAGCACGGGACATGTACACGACGCAAAAGGCCTACTCAGGCCGGATTCCCTCAAAGGCGTTCTGCAGCAGTCGCCTGATCTCGCCGCGTTGTGCCGGGCCTGTCGCTCGTGGGTTCCAGTAGGGGTTGTTCACGGCGAGATCCGCAGCGCGGTCGAGGTCAGCCTCCTTCATGCCGACGTCCCGCAGCGCCACCGGCGCTCCGTTGTCTCGTGCCAGGTCGAAAAGGCCGGCTGCCGCGCTGCGCGGCTCTGCCGACCCGAGTGCACGCTCGATGCGGGACATGGCCTCAGGCACCGCCGGCGCGTTGAAGGCGATGGCCTGAGGCAGCACCACCGTGTGCACCTCGGCGTGAGGCAGATTGAAGCTGCCGCCCAGCGTGTGGCACAGCTTGTGGTGCAGCGCCATGCCCACATTGCCAAGCACTGTGCCGCAGAGCCACGCACCATACAGCGCATCTGCGCGCGCATCGATGTCGTCGCTGCGCCGACGGATGGCCGGCAACCCCCTGGCCAGTGCGCGGATGCCTTCCTCGGCCATCAGGTCCATCACGGGATTGCCGTCGCGCGCATACAGACCTTCGGCCGCGTGTGCAATCGCATTCATGCCACTCGTAACACTCATGGCCACGGGCAGCGTTAGCGTCAGCTCCGGATCGTAGATCACGGTGCGAGGCAGCACGCGCGCATCCTTGCCGGTCTTCTTCAAGCCGCCCTCGGTGATGCCGTAGATCGGCGTCATCTCGCTCCCGGCATAAGTCGTGGGGATGGCAAGGATCGGCAGGCCGGATTCCAGCGCAATGGCCTTGCCCAGGCCGGTGGTCGAGCCACCCCCGATCGCGATGGCACAGTCCGCGCCCAGGCGGCGCGCCTCGTCGCGGGCCTCGCGTGCCGTCTCGATGGGCACATGCATGACGGCGCGCGCAAAAATGCCCGCCGCGCGGCCGCCAAGACGCCCGGCCACCAACTGCGCCTGGTCCTGCTGCTCGGGCGTGCACAGCACCAGCGCACGGTGCGCCCCGAGCAGTTCGATCTCGCGCTCCAGATGCACCAATGTCCCGGCGCCGAACACCACCCGGGATGGCTGGCCGATATAGGCGAATTCCTTCATCTGATCCTTAAAGCGTCGTGCTCAGTACCGGCTCATCGGACTGGACTTCGTAATCCACCTGATGCCTGGCGATGCGGACGCCAGCCAGCGCGTCGCGCACCCGCAGGTGTTCCGGATGCACGGCATACGCGGCCAGTGCTTCCCAGGATTCGAACTCGCTATACAACACGACGTCGCAGGCATAGTCGATCTTGCTGACATCCACACCGACCTCCAGGTGGAGCAATCCGGGAACCCGGCCACGCAGGCCGTGGAAGCAACTTCGCAGACGCTCGATGTTTTCCTGTTTCTCCTCGGCCGTGGTGCCGTTCACGTCCCACATGACGATGTGCCGAATCATTGCGCTCCTTTGCAGATTGCGGGTGAGGACGGACGCTCAGGCATCCGCGATGTCTTGCGTGGTGGGATTCAGAATGAAGTCATATTCAACGACGTAGGAGCCATCGGCTTGCTGCTTCCAATCGGCGATCAGCGACTGGCGCACGCCGAACACGGAATCCGAATCCAGGTAGCGATCGTCGCTGCGGAAAACGTGCGTGATCAGCTTCTCGTAGCCATCCGCCTCGATCAGGAAATGCAGGTGCGCGGGACGCCACGGATGCCGGCCGGTGGCCTTCAACAGATCGCCCACCGGGCCATCGTGCGGAATGGCGTAGGGAACGGCGAGGATCGAACGGAAGTGGTAGCGGCCCTCGCTGCCGGCGTGCACGATGCCGCGTGCCTGCGTATGGTCGATCTCCGGATGCTGCACGTCATACAGGCCGTCTTCGTCCGATTGCCACACGTCCATGCGGGCGTTGGCGACCGGCTTTCCGCCGATGCCGCGCACCGTGCCGCGTACCAGGCACGGGATGCCGTGCGCGCCGTTGGAGATGTCCGCACCGAGCTCGTAGTGAGGTGCCCCTTCCACGTGGAACGGGCCGAACACGGTCGCCTCGGTGCAGCCGGCAGGCTTGTCGTTGTTCTGCGCCACCGTCAGCATCGACAGGCCCAGCACGTCCGACAGCAGGATGAACTCCTGGCGCTTGTCGTCCGTGATGTGGCCGCAGCGGGTCAGGAATTCAATGCCCTTGAACCACTCTTCTTCGGTCAGTTCCACCTCGCGTGCAAAGGCATGCAGGTGCTGCACGAGACTGTCCATGATGCGCTTGAGCCGCGGGTCAGCCGCCTGCGCCTGCCGCGCAAGAACGGCGTCGGTGATGGTGTGATGGTCCAGATTGCGCATGATGGCTCTCCTTCAGTCCAGCTGCAGTTGGGTCCGCTGCGCGACCGTACCCCACTTGGCAAAGTCCTCCTGGCTGCGCCGTTGCGCGTCCTGCGTGCTGTAGCCCTCGACACGCAGGTCCATCTCAGCCAGCCTCGCCTTCACGGTCGGGGCCTGGAGCGCGGCACGCACGTCGCGCTGGATTTTCTCGACGGTAGCGACCGGCAGACTCGATGGCGCCATCAGGGTTTCGAAGAAGGTTGCGTCGAATCCGGGATTGCCGCTCTCGGCGATCGTCGGAACCTCGGGCAGCAGGCCCGATCGCTCCTTGCCGGACACGGCGATCGCGCGCAGCCGCCCGCTTTGGACATGCGGCAGGACGATGGAGGAGACGATGAAGCCACAGTCCACGTGGCCCCCCATCACGTCCTGCGCGGCAGGGCCGGGGCCTTTGTAGGGAACATGGATGAGCTTTGTTCCGGTTGTCGCCAGCAGCATCTCCATTGCCATGTGGCTTGGTGTCCCGGCACCCCCGGAGGCATACAGGCGGGTCGAGGGGAGCTGGACGAACTTGGCGAGCGATGTGATTCCGGCGGACGGGTTGCACGCCAGCGTCTGATTGAAGCTGGCGAAGTAGGTGACCGGTTTGAGCGAAGTCCGCAAATTGAAGCTCAGCTTCTTGTACAGGTGAGGATTGATAGTGAGGATCGTGTCGGGTCCCACGAGCAGGGTGTGTTCATCCTTGGTCTGCGCTACTTCTCCGGCGGCCAGGTTGCCTCCTGCACCCGTCTTGTTTTCGATGACGACCGGCTGATTCCATGCGGCCTGCAGCGCGGGCTGTATCAACCTGGCGATCACGTCGCCCGGCGTGCCCGGCGGAAATGCCGCCACCAGACGAACCGGCTTCGTAGGCCAGGCCTGCGCGAAGGCCGAGGGAGCGATTGCCAGGGCCATTGCAATGGCCGAAAGCCGAAGAAGCAGGGTGGTAGTGGGTTTCATGCAGGGGTTCCTCTTGTCAGATCGACGGGAGTTCTTGAAGGTGTTGGAGTGGCACTCGGCGCCGCGGCGGGTGACCTGGCCGTGACGCGGGACAGCACACTTGCTGCATCGTCCGCGGCTGCACCGCGCCACGCGACGATCTGGTCTGGACGAATCAGCGCAAGCGGTGCTTCATAGAGTTCGCGCAGGGACGGCTGCGCCAGCCGCACGACGCGCAGGTCCATTTCCAACTTCCGGGCCGCGGCTTCGAAGGCCTCGGTAGCGGGGGAATCAGGCCCCAGCGCGAGCAGGGTCCATTCGGTGTGGAAAAGGTCGAACAGCGAGCGTCCGTCGTCGAGCCACGCATGCGGCGGCCGGCCGCCAGGACTGGCGGTGGAGGTGTAGGCATTCGGCTCGTCGGGCGGCAGCGCGGCGCCATCACCAACGATGATCGGCGAGGCGTCGTATCGGCCGCCGAAGGTCACTCCCGGAATGTTGAACTCGAGCCGGGCATGCGCATCGAAGTGCAGGCCCGCAAGCTTGCGCTCGGCATCGCCCCGCTGGGAGGCCTCTTCCAGTTCGGGCTTTGCCGCGAAGAGTCCCACCGAGTCGGCGAACTTGCGCGCGTAGCCGGTGTTGCGTTCGGCCAGTGGCCTGCGCTCGGCTTCGTAGCTGTCGAGCAGCGCCAGCGGTGCCTGGCCGCGGATCACGCTCGCGAGCTTCCAGCCCAGGTTGACCGCGTCCTCGACGGCCGTGTTGTAGCCCAGACCGCCAGTGGGCGTGAACAGGTGGGCCGCATCGCCCGCAATGAAGACCCGGCCCTTCTGGAAGCGCTGGGCTACCAGCGCATGCCCGGCAAGCCAGGTGCCCATGGAGAGAATCTCGATCGGCACGTCGGCGCCCAGCGCCTCGGCGAAGACGCGGCGCGCATCGGCCTCGGTCCAGCCCTCGGCGTCTTCGCCGGGGCGCAGCGCCGCATGGAAGGCGTACTCGGACACGCCGTCCACCGAGGCCATGAAGGCACGCCTTTCGTGGTTGACGGCCACGTACATCCAGGCTTTGGAGTGGCGCAGCACGTCGAAGAACCGGGGCGCGCGCAGGTAGATGGCAAACATCTTGCCGCCCATGAACTCGCGCTGGATGCCGCTCACGCCGCCCCACTCGATGCCCAGCTGTTGCCGGACCAGACTGCGCGCGCCGTCGGCACCGATCAGGAACTTCGCGACCACGTCCTGCGCAGGACCTCCTTCGCTCGGCCGCACCGTGGCGCTCACCGATTCACCGTCGTCGCTGAAGCGCTCCAGCCGCCAGCCATAGCGCACATCGGCGGAAGGCCAGGCCTGTGCATGGCGACGCAGGGCTTGCTCGACGAATTTCTGCGACACGCGATGCGGCAGTTCGGCGGCGCTCCAGGACCCGGTCATCGTCTTGACCTTGACCGCGGCCTCTGCGGCCGTGGGCAAGCTGATGCGTGCCAGCTCATGGCCGGCGAAGCGCGTGAAGTACGCAATGTCCGTCGGATGATCGGCGGGCAGGCCCAGCGCACGGATCTCGTGCGCGAAGCCGAGCCGGCGGAAATGCTCCATCGTGCGGGCCTGCGTCGCATTGGCCTGCGGGTTGAAGGCCGTGCCCGGCTTGGCGTCGACGAGCAGGCAGCGGATGCCGCGGCGGCCGAGCTCGTTGGCAAGCATCAGGCCGCAAGGGCCGCCGCCGGCGATCAGCACGTCCGTAGCGATAAGGGGAGGGTGGCCGGCTGCAGGCCGGGGAGTGGCGGTCATCGGGTTCTTTCTTCTTCTTGCATCAGTCGGCGCGAATGCCGCGCTCCCGGATCACGGCGCCCAGCCGCTTGAAGTCGGCCGCGCCCTTGTCGCCGAAGGCCGCAGGCGTCAGCGGCTCCGGCACGTTGCCGAGGGTTTCGATGTGCGCCCTGACAGCCGGCAATGCCAGCGCACGGTTGACTTCGGCATTGATCCGCTGGATCACGGCCAGCCGTGTGCCGGCGGGGGCGTAGAGGCCGAACACCGCATCGGCGTCGAAACCCTTGAGGCCGAGTTCATCGAGCGTCGGCACCTCGGGCATCTGGGGCGCCCGCTTGAGGCTTGCCACCGCCAGCATGCGCAGCTTGCCGGTCTTGACGTGCTGGATGCTGATTCCCGGATCGAAGAGAAAGTCGATCTGGCCGCCCAGCAGGTCCGTCAGCGCGGGGGCCGCGCCGCGGTAGGGCACATGGATGGCCGTGGTGCCTGTCCGGCCCGTCATCATCTCCGCCGCGAGGTGAGGCGAGCTTCCGTTGCCGGGCGACCCGAACGACCGCTTGCCGGGGTTCGCCTTGAGATCGGCGACCAGGCTCTTGAAGTCCTTGACCGGGCTGTCGGCACGAACCACCAGGTAGAACGGCACGCGTGCGACGGATGCGACCGGGACGAGATCCTTCGCCGGATCGAAGGGCATCTTTGCGTAGATATGCGGGTTGATCGACACCATGCCGCCGGAACTCATCAGGAAGGTATAGCCATCGGACGGCGACTTGGCGACGAAATCGCCACCGAGGTTGCCACCGGCGCCGCCCCTGTTCTCGACGATCACCGGCTGCCCGAGCGTTTCCTGCAAGGGCGCGCTGATCACGCGGGCCAGTTGATCGGCCGCGCCGCCGGGCGCGAAGTTGGCGACGATCTTGATAGGCTGCCTGGGCCACTCCTGGGCTTGGGCGATGCCGCACGGGCCGAGCCCGAGCGCCAGCGACGCGGTTGCGAGCAGGGATTTCATGGGCTGTCTCCTGCGCTTCATCAGAACGGATAGTGGCGTTCGGTGGTCTGCACCGTGAGCCACCGCAGTTCGGTGAAGGCGTCGATGCCGGCCTTGCCGCCGAAGCGGCCGTAGCCCGAGTCCTTCACGCCGCCGAAGGGCATCTGCGCCTCGTCGTGCACGGTCGGGCCGTTCACATGACAAATGCCGGAGTCGATGCGATTGGCCACCTCCCAGGCACGGGCAATGTCGCGCCCGAACACTGCGGCGGACAGCCCGTAAGGGTTGTCGTTGGCCACACGCACCGCTTCGTCGACGCCGTCGACACGCACCACCGGCTTCACAGGACCGAAGCTCTCTTCATGGTAGATGCGCATCTGCGGCGTCACGTGGTCGAGCAGCGTGGCGGGCATCAGCGTGCTGTCGGCCTTGCCGCCGCACACGAGCTTCGCGCCCTTGGCGAGCGCATCGTCGATCAGCGCATTGCAACGCTCGACGGTGCTCGCATCGACCACCGAACCCAGCACCACCGGCCCCTTGCGCGGATCGCCCAGCGGCAGCTGCGTGGCCTTGGCGGCGAGCTTCGCGACGAAGGCGTCCGCGATCTTGCGGTCCACGATGATGCGCTCGGTGCTCATGCAGATCTGGCCGCTGTTGGCGAAGGCGCCGAAGGCCGCGCCGTTGACCGCGGCATCGAGGTCGGCATCGTCCAGCACGACGAGCGGGGCCTTGCCGCCAAGCTCGAGCACCGCCGGCTTCAAGTACTTCGCGCAGGTCTGCGCGATCAGCCTGCCGACGCGGGTGGAGCCGGTGAAGTTCACGCGGCGCAGCGCCGGATGGGCAATGATCGCTTCGACCACCTCGGCAGCATCGGCTGGCGCGTTGGTCACGAAGTTGACGACGCCCGGCGGGAAACCTGCATCCTTGAATGCTTCGACGATCAGGCCATGCGTGGCCGGGCTGAGTTCCGAGCCCTTGAACACCACCGTGTTGCCGCAAGCGAGCGGCGTGGCGATCGCTCGCACGCCGAGGATCACCGGCGCGTTCCACGGCGCAATGCCGAGCACCACGCCAGCCGGTCGGCGCAGGCCCAGGGCCAGGCTGCCGGGCACGTCGGAGGGAATGACCTCACCGCTGATCTGGGTCGTCATGCCGGCTGCCTCCTGCAGCATGCCGGCGGCCAGGTGCACGTTGAATCCGGCCCACGGGGCGCCGGCACCGGTCTCGGATGCCATGGCATCCGTCAGGGCCTGGGCCTTCGCCTCGATGGCCTGTGCCGCCTTCAGCAGCAGCGCCCTGCGTTCGCCCGGGCCGGTGCGGGACCAGGCCGGAAACGCGGCCGCGGCGGCTTCGACCGCTGCCACGGCGTCGGCCTTCGTAGCGGCCGGCGCGGTGGTCGCCACCGTGCCGTCGAGCGGATTGCGGCGCTCGAAAGTCGCACCGTCCTCGGCCTGGCGGTCCTCGCCATTGATCAACATCGATATCGTGCCCATCGTCTTGTCTCCTTGTAGATTTGGAAAAGCGAAAAACTCTCAGGCCACTTCGATCTCGACCAGCATTGGCGCGGTCGATTGAAGGGCTTGGTGCAAGGCGGGACGCAGCTGCTCCGCCGTTTCGACGCGCAGCCCCTTCATGCCTTGCGCGCCAGCCAGCGCAACAAAATCGAGATCGGGCAAGTCGGTGCCCGGCACATGCGCGTCAGGCCGATAGCCGAAGATGCGGGCGAACTCGTACAGCGCGGCGTAGCGGCGGTTCTTCAGAATCAGCACCGTGACCGGCAGCGCCAGTTGGGCTGCGCTCCACAGCGCCTGGATGGCATACATTGCCGAGCCATCGCCCACCAATGCAATGACCCGTGCGCCAGGCTTGCCCAGCGCCACCCCCACTGCGGCCGGAAGGCCGAAACCCAGGCCGCCGCTGCACATGGTGTAGAAGGTTTCTGTCTCGAAGATCGGCAGGTGGCCGTGCATCACGGGCCGCGCGCTGGGCGCTTCCTCGACCAGGATGCTGTCGCGCGCGCGCACGTCGGCCAGCGTCTGCAAGACCCACGCAACCGGCAGGCGCTCGGCGGGCTCGGGGTCTGCCACGCGCGGCGGCCGCGCGTGGGCAGGTGGTGCCGGACGATCGCGCGGCGTGCTGCACTCGAGCAGATCGAGCAACCCGAGGCGGATGCTGCCGACCACGGAAGTTCCTGTCGGCGCCCAGGCCGCGACCTGGGGATCGTCTGTCAGCTGCACCAGCTCGCATCCTTCGGGCAGGTGCGGCCCGTGGCCCGGCACATGGTAGGTGAACGCCGGCGCACCCAGCGCAAAAACCAGGTCGTGGCCAGCGAGCCGATCGACGATGCGTTCGCGCATTGGCGGCAGGAAGCCTGCCCACAGCGGATGGTCTTCCGGGAAGCTGCATCGGCCCGACATCGGCGCGACGTACACGCGGGCGTTGTGCCGCTCGGCCAATTCAACCGCTTCTTTCCACGCCTCGTCGCGATCGACTGCGGCACCGACTACAAACGCCGGTGAGCGGGCGCCATCGAGGGCCGCGGCAATGCGCGCGAGAAGGTCGGGATCCGCGCGCACGTGGCGGCTGACCTCGCGTGCATCGACCGGCAATGTCTGGACATCCCAGTCGTCCGACGGGATCGAGACCAGCACGGGGCCGCGCGGCGGCGTCATCGCGATGTAGTAGGCCCGCGCAATCGCCAGCGGAACGTCCTCGGCCCGCGCCGGCTCGACGCTCCACTTGACGTAAGGCCTCGGCAGCTCGGGCGCCTGCGTGGAGCCGAGGAAAGGTTCGAAAGGCAGGATCGATCGCGCCTGCTGGCCGGCCGTGATCACCAGCGGCGTGCGGTTGCGAAAGGCCGTGAAGATGTTGCCCATCGCATGGCCGACACCGGCGGCGGAGTGCAGGTTGACGAATGCCGCGTTGTGCGTAGCCTGCGCGTACCCGTCCGCCATGCCGACGACCACGGACTCCTGCAGCCCGAGCACGTAGCGGAAGTCTTCGGGGAAGTCGATGAACATCGGCAGTTCCGTCGAGCCGGGATTGCCGAACACGCTGGTCATGCCGAATGCGCGCAGCAGCCTGAAAACCGCGTCCCGCACGGTCAGGGTGCTGCCGGCCGAGAGGGGCGCTTGCGCGGGAAGTTCGACGTGTCGATCCATGAATGCTCCTAGATGAGGTCCGCAGTTTTGCGCCTGCCGCTCTATTCATCAATACAATGAAATGTCTAAAACAAAATAAGCTAAATGCATACTGAAAAGCTGGACATGAACCTGCTCCGCCTGTTCGAAGCGGTGTACCGCCTGGGCAGCGTCAGCCGCGCTGCAGATGCGCTGGGACTGTCACAGCCGGCCGCCAGCCAAGGTCTGACGCGACTGCGGCTCGCCTTGGGCGATGCGCTGTTCGTGCGCGCCAACGGGCGCATGCGCCCCACGCTGCGCGCGGAGCGGCTGGCAAGCGTCGTGCAGCCGGCCGTGGCTGCCATCGAGGATGTGCTGCGGGACGAAGATGCCTTCGACCCCTCGCGCTCGCAGATGACCGTTCGGCTGCACCTGAACGACATCGGCGAGGCGCGGCTGCTGCCGGAACTGATGGAAGCCTTGCACCGCCAGGCACCCGGCATTCGGGTGCACACGACTCCGCTGCCGCATGGGGAGATCACCGATGCCCTTGAAACCGGAGCCATCCATTTCGCACTCGGATTTCTGCCCTCGGTCAGCGGAACGGAGCGCGTCGAATTGCTGCGCGATCGCTACGCGGTGGTGGTACGGGCCGGGCATCCGATGGCCAAGGCCTCGAAGGCCTCGAATGTCCGCATGACCATCCAGGACCTGCGGCGCCTGGAGTACGTGGCCGTGCGCTCGCACTCAGAGACCTTCCGCATCCTGCAGCAGCTCGGCCTCGATGGACGGCTGGTGCTGAACTCGGCGCACTTCCTTGCGCTGCCGGCCATCATTGCGCGCACGGATTTCGCCGTCGTGATGCCGCAGGCGATCGCGCGCAGGTTCATCGAGCCGAAGCGCTATGTGGTGCTTCCGGCGGAGCTTCCTCGCAGCGCCTTCACCGTGTCGCTGCACTGGAGCCGCCGGTTCGAGTCGGATCCCGCGCACCATTGGATGCGGAATCTCTTCATTGGGCTTTTCAAGGACTAGGGACGCTGACAGCGGAGTGATACGTCCTAGCCTCGGCCAGCCGCAGTGCGTATGCGACTAGTCGATCCGGATGTCGAGTCGCTTGACCAGCGCGCCGTACACCTGGCGCTCTTCGCTCTGCAGCTTGCGCAATCCGTCGGCGGAGGTGGGATCAGGCTTGGCGCCTTGTACACGCAGCACGTCAACGAACGCCTTGTCGTGCATGGCCTTGTGTACGGCACTCGTCAGTTCGTTCACCTTCGCAGCAGATGTGCCGCCCGGCGCATACAGCGCCTGCCAGAGCCCCATCGAAAGGTCGACGCCCAGCTCCTTGAGCGTGGGGATCTGCGGCAGCAGGTCCAGGCGCGCGGCCGTTGCACTCGCCAGAATCCTGGCTCGGCCATCCTTGGATGCGGCGTCGGCGGCGCCCGCAGGGACGAACATCATGTCCACCTGTTTGCTTAGCACGGCTTGCACGGCGGGTGCCTGGCCCGAGAAAGGCACGTGGAGCAGTTCAAGGCCCGAGGCTGTTGCTAGCCGTTCCATGGCGAGATGGACGATGCTGCCCACGCCCCAACTGGCATAGCTGATCGCGCCGGGCCGGCTCTTGGCCAGCCGGGTCAAATCCGCGAGATTACGGGTCTGGTCCAGTGATTGGCCCACCATCAGCACGATGGGAATATGGGAGACCAAACTCACCGGCTGCAAATCGGTTTCGGGGTTGTAAGGCAGTCTGCGGTAGATGAACTGAATAATCGACTGTGTATCAACGATGCCCAACAGCAAGGTGTTGCCGTCAGGTGCCGACCGAGCGACATAACCGGCACCGATGCTGCCGCCCGCACCAGGCCGGTTCTCCACAATTACACTTTGGTGCATCAGGTCGCCCAGCGGTTTAGCCAAGGCTCGTGCCAGTACGTCATTAACCCCGCCCGCGTTAAAAGGCGAAACAATCTTGAGCGCTTGGTTGGCCCGCGCAAAGGTCCAAGGTGTGGCGCTCGTCCAGCCAATAGCCGATGCGCATGCCGTTTTGAGAGTGGTTCTCCGGGAGATGGACATAAAAATTCCTACAGAATAGAGGTTGATATTCACCTCGCTTCATGCGAAAAGCATGCAAGCCGGGACCCGTAAACTTGCACGGTAGCTTGCATAAAAGCCCAGTCCCCGGCGCGCGTCTGAACCAGCAAGAAGCGCTCGGCGGACCGCACCAACTTGGAGGACGCAGCTTCAACGTCACGTCAGGCATACGAGTCGGCGATGCGTCTTCCGCCGGACAGGATGCGGCACTTGACCGGATGCGGCACTTGACCGGATGCGCTAGCTGTTGAGTTGCAATAGGTTATTCCCGCCCAGGCGAGAAGCTGGAGGGCGATAGCTCGATGCCGAGTGCGGCCTCCTGGCGTTGTAGTAGTTCAGGAAGGACGGTAGGCAAGCGGCTCGCTCATGGCTGTTGGCCCAGACGCGGCCATTGGCCCACTCGCGCAGGCAGGGCTGGATGAATCGCTCGGCCTTGCCGTTGGTCTGTGGTCGATAGGGCTTGGTGAATGTGTGTTTGATGCCCAAGGCTTGGCAAGTCTTGGCGAATAGCCGCGAGCGGTAAGCCGGACCGTTGCCGGTGATCAGGCGCTTGGTGGCGCCCAAGGCCGCGTAGTGGGCCACGGCCGCCTGCAGGAACGCCACAGCTGAGCCCTTGCGCTCGTCGTCGTGCATCTGCACGAGCCCCGCACGCGAGTGTTCATCAATGGCCACGTGGGCGAACTCCCCAGCCCGCACCTCGCGTGGCATCGCGGCGATCGCCTGTTACACGGTGACTGGGCTGCACGATGCGGCCGAGCTTCTTGGTGTCGATATGCAGCAATTCCCCGGGTGCTTCTCGTTCGTAGCGGACCACAGGCGCGGTGGGGTCAAGCGCCTTCAGGCTGGACAGTCCGAGGCGTGCGAGCACGCGACTGACCGTCGACACGCTGCGCCCGACGATGGCGGCGATGCGGCGCATGGGCATGCGCGAGCGGCGCAACTGCTCGATGCGCTCGCTCAGTGCAGCATCCAGTGTTGTGCGCGTCTTCGTCGGGCGGGAACTGCGATCGAGCAGACCCTGCACGCCGCCTTCCTCGAAGCGCTTGAGTCACTTGCGCGCGGTTCGCGGGCTGATGCCTGCCGCCGAGGCGGCAGGCATCAGCCCCATTCCTGCGACGCGTTCGACAAGCAACTTGCGACCTTCCAATGTCAATCCGGCATGCTTATGGCTGTTCATCCGGCGGGATTCCCCTGCGATCCTGAAGCGTGGTAACTCCAGTTTCCCAGACCCGTTCGGGTGAACAACCTATTGAGACATCACAGCTAGCCACGCCTCACGGCACTCCTTTGGCGTGCCAAGACTTGCGCCTCAGACTGCCCAACCAGCGCTTGGTAGGCGGCAGGGGCAGTGGCACCCTCGGTACCGATCAGCAACACGCGCGCATCGGGCCCTAGGCCAACCCTGGCGGCTTGGTCCTCATGCTTTCTCAGCTCGACTAGGCCCGCTAGGCCGGCCGCGCCCGATTCGCCAGAGACGACAGGTAGATCCGACTCATTGCCGGTCGCCAGGAGCCGCATCGCAGCAATCGCATCGTCATCGGTGATGGTCATGAAGTAGTCAGCCCCGGACACAAGAAATCTCCATGCAAGTGGAGATGCTTCGCCGCAGGCCAGGCCCGCCATGACCGAGTCGACCGAGCCCGTTGCCTTGGACGCAACGCCGCGCAACGCACTTTGAAAAAGACAGTCAGCCTGTACCGGCTCGACGATTACCCCCGTGGGGCGACGCTCCCCGTAGCACTCCCAAAAGTAACTCAGGATTCCCGCCGCAAGGCCACCAACGCCGCCTTGCAGAAAGACATGGGTGAACGGCACTGCCTCGTCGCGACCGAACGCTTCCACAATTTCGGCAGCGACAGTCCCGTACCCTTGCATGACGTCCCGTGGGACCTCTTCGTAGCCGTCATATGAAGTGTCTGAAACAACATGCCAATCGTTGGCCTTGGCGAGACGAGCGGCTTCCTCGACAGAAGCGTCGTAGTTCCCCTGGACGCGCATCACCCTGGCGCCAAACTTGGCGATCGCCTTCTCTCGTTCTTCGCTGACATTCGCGTGGAGAACGATCACACAATGGCAGCCCATGCTCTGCGCTGCTGCCGCAAGGCCCTTTCCGTGATTGCCATCTGTGGCGCTGATCACCGTAAAGTTTTCTAGCAACGATTTATAGCCGCCGTTGAAAAGCACCTTGGGATCCAGCTTGCGATCAGGCCACAAGCGAAGAATCAGCCGAGCCAAAGCGATCGGCGCCCCAAGCGCCTTGAAACTCCCGAGTTCGGATCGGACGGACTCATCCTTCAGATAAAGCTTTCCGATTCCGAGGCTGCGAGCCAGGCCACTGAGCTCGTACAACGGCGTAGCGCCCGGGTTCAAACTGTCCCAGGACGATATCCAGTCGCGGCTCTCTTGGGCTTTGGCGACGGACATCACCGACTGGAGTTCACTGGGATACACACTGCGCGTGGCGCGCTCATTGGCAATCAGCATGCTTCGATCCGTTGGTTGTTTTCGCTTCGCTGGCTCAAACGCCAGGAGTCCCTGAATCCTACGAGCGCTTCTTGTGTTGCTTGGCGCGATCTGGACTTCAAAAACAGGAGAACGAACCAGAAACACGCGGAACAATGGAAGGCTGTTGCGTACGCGAGCTCCTCGCCTCGACCACCAACGGCGGATAATGGAAGGCATGCACCTCGATAACTACGACGTGAAGATCTTGGGTTTGCTCCAGAGGGACAGCAAGATCTCACAGCGCGAACTGTCGGAGGCCGTCAATCTGTCTCCGTCCGCGGTCAATCGTCGGATAGCAGCTCTCGAATCTGCGGGGGTGATCGCCGGCACCGTGTGTATCGTTGATCCGTCGTCCGTCGGGCATCCCATCACGATCGTTGTTGAAGTCAAGCTCGAGAGCGAGAGGCTTGACTTACTCGATGAGGTGAAGACACGTTTTGCCGACTGTCCGCAGGTACAGCAGGTTTACTACGTCACGGGGGAGTACGACTTCGTGCTCGTGATAGTCGTCAAGGACATGACGGAGTACGAGCAACTCACCCGCGACCTCTTCTTCAGTTCTGGGAACGTCAAGGGGTTCAGGACCTATGTCGCCATGCAGCGTGTCAAGGTCACACTGAACGTTCCCCTCGCCGAAAAGTGATCGGAAGAGGGCACTGAGCCGCTTCTAAATCGGGCATGCCGCTCCGGGGCGGTGCCAAGCACCATCCGTGCAAAAAGCCGTCTCACAACGCGTCGATCCTCCGCAACCACAAGGGGGATCGGTGATTTTCTTCGCCCTGTGCGCACCAGAATTCTCCTCACCGATGGCGGCGATGGGCGCAAAACCTACTTCATCACACCGGGGCCCACAAAGTTCAGCAGACTGACCATTTACAGGAGCAAGCTCATGAGCATCAATCGCCGCCAAGTTCTGAAGGGTGTGGCAGGAGCCGGGGGTGCAGCCATTGCACCGTCATTCCTCGCATTGCCGGCGCTGGCCCAGAGTCTCAAGGGCACCGGCGAGGTCGTCGTGTACGACGGCGGTGGATCTTGGGGAGAGGCCAAGCGAGTGGCGCTTTTCGACCCCTTCGAGAAGGAGACCGGGATCAAGGTCATTGCGCAGCCGCGTACTGACCTTGGCGCTGTTCGCGCAAGCGCATTGGCCGGTTCCCCGCGGTACGACGTAACCATCTTGACGGGCGGCAATACGACGGCCTTCGAGCGCGAGAACCTGCTGGTTCCGATCGACTACGGTTACTTCAACAAGGCCGATCTGGACGCCTTCAACCCCGTTGCTACAGGCAAGTTCACCGTCCCGCACATCATCTATTCCCTGCTGATCGCCTACGATCCCGCGAAGTTCGGCAGCAACTCAATCTCTTCTTGGGCCGATGTCTGGGACACGAAGAAGTTCCCCGGCGGTCGCACACTGTGTACAGGCACACGCGGGCCGGACGGCGCTGTCTTCGAGGCGGCACTCCTGGCAGACGGCGTGGACCCCGCCAAGATCTATCCGATCGATTGGGATCGCGCATTCAAGAGTCTTTCCCGCATCAAGCCCGAGATCGTGAAATGGTGGAACAGCGGTGCAGAAGGTCCACAGCTGCTGATCGACAAACAGGTGACCGCCGGCAGCGGATGGAATGGGCGAATCTACGCTGCAAACGAGAAGAGCCAGAAGATCGGCTTCACCTGGAACCAAGGCGTCCTGCAATACGACAGCTGGGTGGTACTCAAGGGTTCCAAGAACGTCGACAACGCGAACAAGCTGCTCGCTTTCATGTCGCGCGCAGAGGTGCAGGCGAACTTCTCCAAGCACATTCTGTACGCGCCGCCGAACTCGCGCGCCTACGACTTCATTCCTGCGGAACGCGCAAAGATGCTGCCGACGTACGCCGAATTCAAAAAGCAGCAGATCGTTCAGGACTACGCCTTCTGGAACGCGCTGGGCAAGAACGGTCGCCCGAACAACCTCACCGCGGTGGCGGAATGGGAGCGGTGGCTGGTCGGCGCGCGCTGAACGGCCCATCTGGCACATCGAATCGTCGGTTGCACACGGCTCTAGAGCCACTTGGAAGGTCTCATGAAGCTTGGTTGGAAAAGCGCACGTAGTAGCCGTGCGCCAATGATCCTGCTCTTGGTCGTGCCGGCATTGGCGATATTCGCGGCGGGATATCTCTTCCCAGTCGCCCAACTGGTACTCAAGAGCTTTCGCAACGAGAGCACTTGGTCGCTGCTGCACTACCAGGAGATCGCCAGTTCAGGGGTTTTCGCCTGGGTACTGTTTCAGACGCTGCTGCTAGCGGTCGTGGTGACGCTGGCCTGCCTGATCTTGGCCTATCCGCTCGCATATTCGATCTCTCGGTGCCCTCCATGGCTGGCAAGCCTCCTGTTGGTGCTGGTCACTCTCCCGTACCTGACCAGCATCTTGATCCGGACATACGCGTGGACCGTCCTGCTGAGTCCGGCAGGCCTGATCAACCAGCTGCTGCTGTACCTTGGGATCGTTTCGGAACCGCTGCGACTGGTCTTCAACAAGATCGGCGTTTATATCGGAATGATCCAGGTGCAACTGCCACTTATGGTGTTTCCGCTGTATGCCGCACTCGCTCGTTTCGACCGGAAGCTGAGCGTCGCCGCACAAAGCTTGGGAAGTTCGCCGGCAGATGCCTTCCTGCGCATCACGCTCCCCAGTTCCATGCCCGGTATTGTCAGCGGCTGCACCCTCGTGTTTCTCTCCTGCCTGGGCTTTTACATCACGCCCGCACTTCTTGGCGGTCCGAACGATTACATGATTGCGCAGGGCATCACCATCCGAGTCCTGACCCTCGGTGAGTTCGAGGCTGCCGCCGCCCAGGCGACAGTCTTGCTCGCCATGGTTGCAACGGTCTTCGTGATCTTCCGCACGAAGGTTGCGACAGAGCTGGAGGACGAATCCCAGTCCAGCCAATCGGCGAAAAAGGCTCGGGATCTTTCCGCAACTGCGCGTATGCCTGCGCCTCTCGAAAAAGGCCTTCAGCGCGCGCTTGAGGTGATCTCTTCGGTTCGTTCACCGCTGCTCGTACTGCTGTCGGCATTCACGCTCACCCTGCTTGTCCTTCCGTTTGTGGTGGTGATCCCGCTTGCGTTCAGCGACGCCGCCTACTTGAGCTTTCCACCGCCCGGTTACTCGCTGCGATGGTTCACCAAGTTCTTCAGCAACTCGCAATGGCTGAGCGCGCTTTCGTTCAGCGGCCGTACGGCGCTCCTGGCCTCGCTTCTGGCCATCACGATCGGCGTACCCATCGCATTTGCGCTCGTGCGGTTTCGCTTCGTTGGCCGGGTTCCGCTCTATCTTCTGCTGATTTCTCCGATGATCGTTCCTCACGTGGTCATGGCGGTGGCCTTCTTCTTCAGCTTTGCACAGACCCCGCTCATCGGCACAGCGACTGCATTCGTGCTTGCGTACACCATCATCGCAACGCCGTACGTGGTCGTCATCCTGATCGCAGGCCTCAAGAAGTTCGATCGGAGCCTGGAACAGGCAGCAATCAGCCTCGGCGGGCATCCGCTCACCGCGTTGCGTACCGTGACACTCCCGCTGCTGCTTCCCTCGCTGGCCAGTGCGCTCGTATTCGCGTTCATCACGGGATTCGACGACGTGGTCTACGGCCTGTTTGTGAGCGGTCCATCCTCAACGCCCCTGCCGATCCGCATGTGGGATGACATCCGCCTCGAAATCAGTCCGCAGATCGCCGTCGTAGCCGTGCTCTTTCTGGCGAGCCTGGCGGCGCTCGTCGCGGTCAAGACGTTTGTGTCAGCGGCTCTCCACCATCGCTCGCATCGGAAGGACATCTGAACATGAGCAGCATTGGACTCTTTGCTTTCTCCGTCGAGGAGTACCGTCGGCGCCTCTGCATGGTGCAAGACGTGATGCGCGCTCGTCATCTCGACTGGGCGATCCTGGACGAGCCCGAGACCATGGGCTGGCTCTCCGGCTACGCCGTCGGAGAGAACCTGTGGCGCGCGTGCCTCGTTCCGGTGGTCGGTGACCCCTTTCTCCTGATCCGAAAACTCGACAGGGCGCCAGCACGTGCGAAGAGCTGGCTGCAAGACTTCGTCGCTTTCTCTGACTGGGAGGAGCCTGTCTCGGTTTTGGCCGCCGCGCTGAGGTCCCGGGGGGCACACGCGCGAATCGGTGTCGACTTCCAGTCCCACTCCTTCACCCGTCAGCGGCAAGACCTCCTCGCGCACGCCCTTCCAGAGTCTATTTTTTGCGACCTGGAACGGGCAGTGTGGGACGCGCGCCGATGCAAGTCGAACGAAGAGGTCGAACACCTTCGTGTGGCTGCGAACTTGCTGGATCGCGCAGTCTTGAAAGTGGCCGATGCCATTCGGCCAGACGCCTCGCAGCGAGACGTTGCCGCCGTTGCCGCCGCCGAGTATTACCGGCTTGGTTTCGACGATGGTTTCGTTGGCTACGTGACGGCTGGTTCGGACTGGGATTGTCTGCACAGCTCAATGAGTGACGAGCCGATCGGAGACGGGGCGCTGGTTCACGTCGAGCTTCTGCCGAAACTCAAGGGCTACTCGGTGCGGATCATGCGCACCGTGGCCGTGGGGCGGGCTACCGACGACCAGAAGTCAACCTTCGCGGCCCTCTGTGCGCTTCAGGATGAGCAGTTCAGAGCCATGCGCCCTGGCGCAGTAGCAGCCGATGTCGACGCCATCGTGCGGCAGGGCGTCCTGTCGGCGGGCCTGAGACCCGACTATGAAAACATCACGGGCTATACCTTGGGATTTTCGGCACCCTCGTCTCAGCGTGTGAGCGATCTCTACAGGTCTTTCGTGCCGACCGCCACTTGGCTGCTCGAGAATGGCATGGTGTTCCACATGTACACCTCCGCTCGCGGCCTGGCCGTCAGCGAGACGGTCCTGGTGACCGAATCCGGCGCCGAGCGATTGACTCGCACGCCCCGCAAGATTTTTGAAACTGGGGTGAAAGCATGATGACTGGCCGCATGGAATCGGTTCGCGACATTCCCGAGGCCCAAGCGGGGAGGCGAAGCGCGGGGGTCAGCGTTGCGAATGTCTCGAAGTCATATGGAGCGTTCAAGGCGCTCGACGACGTCTCGCTCACTGTCGAACCAGGGGAGTTCGTCGCGCTTCTGGGGCCCAGTGGTTCCGGCAAGTCGACCTTGCTCATGATGATCGCGGGTTTCGAAACACCGAGCTCGGGCGACCTTCTGGTGAAAGGTGTACGCGTCAACGACCAGCCTGCATACAAACGCGGCTTCGGAGTGGTGTTCCAGCGCTATGCACTGTTTCCACACATGACGGTCGCTGAAAATGTGGCGTACCCACTCTTCCGCCGCGGATTGAGGGGCAAGGAGGTTGAGGCAGAGGTGGCCAAGGCACTGGACCTGGTGGCGCTCGGGGCCTTGAGGAGCAGGCTGCCAGCCCAACTGTCCGGCGGACAGCAGCAGCGGGTGGCTCTCGCGCGCGCCCTGGTATTCAAGCCGCCGCTCTTGCTCATGGACGAGCCACTGGGGGCGCTGGATCGCAAGCTGCGCCAGCAATTGCAGCTGGAGATCAAGCAGATCCACCGGCAGATCGGGAGCACGATCATCTTCGTGACCCATGACCAGGAAGAAGCGCTGTCGATGGCAGACCGGGTCGCGGTTCTCGAAGGAGGCCGCTTGCAGCAATTTGGATCTCCCCGCGATCTCTATGAGAGCCCGGCGAGCGCATTCGTGGCGGACTTCATCGGGGAAACCAGCTTCCTGCCCGTGATGTTGTCGCCGGCTGGGACGGACGTCAACGCAGAGATCGCCTCGCTGCGAATTCGCAGGTCGATACCCGTTGAACGGGTCCTCACCCGTTCAACCTCTGGCCGCCTTGCAATTCGCCCAGAGAACGTGCAACTGCGACTGTCGGAGGATGGTCCTGCTCGCGTTGTTGAATCCGCGTACGCCGGGACGACCCAGGTGGTGCTTGTCGAGGTCGGTGACGTTCGGCTTCTTTCTCGCTCGCAGATGACGCCGGACAGGCAGTTGTTTCATGCTGGCCAGCGCGTTGAAGTCGATCTCGACACGGCGCACGCGATGGTCTATCCGATCGAATAGGGGCCGACCTGAAATGCATCATCCCAACCACTCCACTCGAGAATCGGCGATTTCAGCGGCGCTGGAAACGTTCGACTCGGGCCGATTCCTCGCCGACTTGAATCGCCGTGTCTCGTACCGCACCGAAAGCCAGGTCGAAAGCAGCGCCTCGCAACTTCACGCGTATTTGCGGGACGAGATCGCCCCGACCCTGGGTCGCCTTGGCTTCACATCCCGGATCGTCGCCAACCCGGCGGGTGTCGACGCTCCAATTCTTCTTGCAGAACGGATCGAGGGGGAGGGCCTCCCGACAGTCGTCACCTACGCGCACGGAGACGTTGTCCGTGGCTATGACGATCAATGGCGACAGGGTCTCGAGCCATGGAAGGTGGTCGTCGAAGGAGATCGCTGGTATGGACGCGGCACCGCTGACAACAAGGGGCAGCATTCGATCAACATCGCCGCGCTTGAATCGGTGATCGCGGCCCGAAATGGAAGGGTCGGCTTCAACATCAAACTGGTGTTCGAAACCGGCGAGGAGATCGACTCGCCCGGGCTTGGTGACCTTTGCGCAGCCGAGAAGGACTTTCTGGCAGGGGATCTCTTTTTTGCGTCCGACGGGCCCCGCGTTGCCGCGGACAGGCCGACCATTTTTCTCGGCTCGCGCGGCGAGCTCAACTTCCAGCTCGAGGTCGATCTTCGGGACGGCGCCCATCACTCCGGCAACTGGGGAGGCGCGCTACGCAACCCCGCCGTCGTTCTGTCGCATGCGATTGCGACGCTCATCGACAAGGATGGCCGCATTCTTGTGAAAGGGCTCCTTCCTCCGCCTCTCTCTCCCGCTGTACGCGTCGCAATTTCGGATCTCGTGCTCGGAGGCGACGAGCACGCCCCCGCGGTAGACCCATCTTGGGGCGAGCCTGGGTTGACCCCCGCCGAAAGGGTCTGGGCATGGAACGCGCTGGAGGTGATCGCGTTCAAGGCGGGCAACCCTGACGCACCCGTCGGTGCGATCCCACCAACGGCACGGGCGCACTGCCAATTGAGATACGTCGTCGGCACTGACTGGGAAAACGCGCACCGGTACCTCGAAGAGCACTTCGCCGCCAATGGGATCTCGTCCGTGAAGGTAACAGTGCAGCCCGCCGGAACCGCGACTCGCCTGGATCTGAATGATCCCTGGGTCGAATGGACACTTCGCTCCATCGAAGCGACCACGGGGAAGAAGCCTGCACTGCTGCCGAATATTGGCGGCACCGTTCCCAATGCGATCTTCGCTGAAACCCTTGGCCTGCCTACTGTATGGGTTCCCCATTCCTATGCCGCGTGCTCCCAGCACGCGCCGAATGAACACCTATTGGGCTCGGTGGCGCGTGAGGCCTTGGCCGTGATGGCCGGAATTTGGTGGGATCTTGGAGACGATGGGGCCGACGTCGCCGCATCGCGCAAATGCCGATCCGCAGCCTAGGTTCCAGTGTCTGCTGTTTTAGGGCCCGATAGCAGCCGGTTAATCTGGACCGAATGGGCCGTGTTTCGTGTCCCGCTCAATGGCTGAATAGAACCATCGGCGTCACGGGCTCTTGCGACGATGCTCATCGGGCCGGGCGTTCGCGGCAGCGCAAGCGTCGCCGCGAACTGCTGCCATTCGAATTCTCGGCGGGGCCGGACTTCGGCCTCTTGCCACGTTGCCCCGCCATCAGCGCTGAGCGCCACGCCACCGATGCCGTTGTTGCTCCAGGCCCAGCCCTTGACTTCCACATCATCTGTGGAGATGGTGTCGTCGGGGGCCGGATGGGTGATCATCGAATTGGGTTCGACGGCCCACACCGGCTCTTGAATGACTTTGCCTTCGTGCTCGCTGTCGCGGTTGTACCAATCGGTCGTGAAGGGGGAGTTCGCACGCCTGTCTTGGATCGACAGCCGGCAGAGCCATTTCGTCATGTTGGTGCCGAACCAGCCAGGCACCACGAGACGAGCAGGGCCGCCCCGCTCGCGCGTCAGGGGTGCGCCATTCATCTCGTAAGCCACGAGCACCTCGTGAGACAGCGCTTTCGAAATCGGCAGATCCTTGCGATATCGATTCATCCTGCGGCCGCCGAACTCGCCACTGTCCAAGCCGTCCGACCACACATGGGTGGCACCCGCCTCGAGTTGCGCTTGCTCGAGCAGCACAGCCAGCGGCACACCGGTCCAGCGGACGTTGCCTACGCGCCAGAGGTTGCCTTCGGCCGGCACCAAGGGGCTGCCAAAGCACTCGTGGAAGGCGGTGACGGAGATTGAAGGCAGCCGCCTGAGATCATCCAGTCCGATCGAAAAAGGCCTGCGGACGAGCCCGTCCACCTGCAGTCGCCAGCGCTTGGCGTCGACTTCGACGGAACCCATGTGAATGGTTTCGAAGAGCTGCGCATCGGATGTGATGAATTCGCGCAGCCCCGCAGGGGCGGGTGGAGGCTTCAGATGGAATCCCGGAGATCGGCCAATGACGACCGATCGCTCCGCGCCTTCGGGCAGCGGCGGCAGGAACGCGGCGCTATTCATCCAGCACCCCGGCAGTCATCTCATCGTCGAGCAGCCGAGGAAACTGCGGATCGGCCTGCCCCGACCACGCGACCGGCTCGTGGCGGCGGCGTTCGACACCGAGCGAGAAGACGTCGAATCGGTTGTAGTAGCCCACCACATCATGGAACTGCTTCGGCTCGATGCACTTGTTCAGGTCGAACTCGGCATAGGCGATCCCTTCTTCGTTCTGGAGCGTGTCGCCGATCTGCGTGCCGGTGGGGTCCACGAACATCGATGCGGCGCGCGGCGTGCCGTCGACCACTTCTGCCACGGTGGGATCGCGATCCACCAGGAAGTCGCGCATCGCCTTGTCCATGAAGCTCGCGCAGACGATTCCGAACGCCTTGGCTTCGAACGAATGGGCGGACGCCCGAATGCGGTTTGCCGCAACATTGTCGAAGTTCCCACCTCCCGTTGGCTTGCGCGTGGGCCACATCGGCGGCCAGCTGG
The DNA here is from genome assembly GCF_001591365.1 of Variovorax paradoxus NBRC 15149. GTDB lineage: Bacteria > Pseudomonadota > Gammaproteobacteria > Burkholderiales > Burkholderiaceae_C > Variovorax > Variovorax paradoxus. The sequence goes on along the minus strand of NZ_BCUT01000002.1, from coordinate 153,447 downwards.
AGATATGAATCTGCTCCGCCTGCGCCATGAGCGAGAAGCGTGCGAGCGGGTTGGTGTTCTCGCCGCAGATCAAGCCGCCGATGCGCCCGAAGCGGGTCTCGGCGACGCGAAGCCCCTGTCCGTCTCCCGCCGCCCAGACCAGTTTCTCGTAGAAGGTCGGCACCAGCTTGCGATGGTGGTTGAGCAGTTCGCCTGTCTCGCCGATCAGGATGTTCGAGTTCCAGATGCAGCCGGCGCTGACAGTGCTGCGTTCACTGATGCCCATCGACACGCACACCCCAAAGCGCTTGGCGGCCGCGGCAATCAAGGCCACCTCGGGCCCCGGCACGTAGACGCTGTTCTCGACCATCGCCTCGAACAGATCGTGGTTGTAGATGGGCGCCCACAGGGCCGCCCAGACTGGGAACGCCGGGATATACGTTTCCGGGAATGCGATCACCTGCGCGCCATTGAGAGCGGCCTCCTTGATGATCGAAACCGCCTTTTCGGTCGTGGCGGTCTTGTCGAGCAGCACCGGCGCTGCGTGGGCGGCGGCAACCTTCACCCGGGGCAATGAACTCATGTCAGGTACTCGCTGTGCGTTGCTGAGGCCCACAGGATAGTTGCCGGCAAGGCCACATAGATGCTCGAAAAACGCAACCAGAGGTGCGTTTTTACAGGCGCTGCGGATCCTTGCAGGATCTGCGCACAGCCGGTTGTGAATTTACCGGCGGCCATTTGCACGGAACATGCTCACCATTGCCATGTCGCGGACCTGATCCGTTCAACCCACCTGGAGGGCCCATGGACCCATCACATGAGTATGTTCGCCTTTCCCGCACCGGCCTCTGCGCCTGTGGCAGTACCCACGGTGACGATGAGGAGTGCCTCGCGGAGAAGCCTGCGAACGCTGACGATGCGCTGGCCGGCGCCATGGCCCAGGGCATGCTGCACGGCCTCTTTCCCGAGCGCGGACTGCGGCGGGCATTCGTCAAGACGCTGGGGAGGGCAGGGGCGCTGGCCGCTCTCACGGCGCTCACGCCGCTGACCCAGCTTGCCGCCGTCGCGCAGGAGCGCAGCAAGGGCGCTCCAGAGAAGAAGCGACTCGCCGTCGGCTTCCTACCCATCACCTGCGCGACGCCTCTGATCTATGCGGAGCAGCTCGGACTCTTCCCGCGCGAGGGGCTCGAACTGAGCCTGCAGAAGATCGCCGGAATCGCGCTGATCCGCGACAAGATGGTCAACGGCGAACTGGACATCTCCCAGCAGGTGATGCCCGTTGCGCTGGCCATGTCCGCCGGCATCGGCGGCGCTCCCATTCCGACCCGTGTGATGACGGTGCTCAACCAGAATGGCAATTCGCTGGTCCTTGCGATGAAGCACAAGGACAACCGCGACCCGAAGAACTGGAAGGGCTTCAGGTTCGCCGTGCCGTTCGAGCAATCCCACCAGATGCTCCAGCTGCGCCACTACCTGGCATCGGCAGGGCTGGACGCGGAGCGGGACGTGTCCTACCGCGTCGTTCCTCCTTCCGAATATGTCTCCAACCTTCGCGTGGGCAACATCGACGGGTTCTTCGGCGGCGAGCCGGGCGGCCAACGGGCCGTGTACGAAGGTGCGGGTTTCATTCACCTGGTCTCGAGCGAGATCTGGCCGGAACATCCTTGCTGCTCGGTCACAGCGACCGAGGCCTGGATCAAGGCCCATCCGAACAGCTTCATGGCCGCCTACCGCGCGATCATCGCGGCGAGTCTGCATGTGTCCGAGCCTTCCAATCGCGCGGGAATGGCCAAGATCCTTGCCCAGCCGCAGTATTTGAATCAACCTGAAACGGTCGTGGACCAGGTCCTGACCGGCAGGTATGCCGATGGACTCGGCAACGTGAAGACGCTGCCGCGCCGCATCGACTTCCAGCCCTTTCCTCACTACTCGAGCGCGGTCTGGCTGCTGACCCAGATGCGCCGATGGAACATGATCAAGGAGGATCTTGACTACAAGGGACTCGCCCGGCAGGTCATGCTGGCCACCGATGCAAAGCGTCTCATCGAGGAGCGCGGCGGCAGGGCGCCGGAGGTCGGATTCCGCAAGGAAACCATCCTGGGTAAGAGCTTCGACTCCGATCGTCCCGCCGAATACCTGAAGTCGCTGGGCAGGGCCTGACCATGCAGGGCGCGATCTCGACTTCACGTTCCTGGCTGGCCACCTTGGCGATCGGCCTGCTCTTGCTGGCCGTCTGGCAGGCACTCGCCTCCACCGGTGGCGGCAGCGCGCCGGTGGAGCTTTCCGACTACGACAAGCTGATGGGCAAGAGCCCCGGTGCGTCCGTGGAGCGCTCGGCCATCCCTACGCCCGTGGACGTGTTCAAGCGCGCCGGCGAACTGTTTGCGGATCCATTCCGCCGCAACGGCGAGAACGACCTGGGCATTGCCTGGCACTTGCTCGACTCGCTCAGGCGCGTGTTCAGCGGCTACGCCCTGGCCGTGCTGGTCGGCGTTCCCCTGGGCTTCTTGCTGGGGCTGGTTCCATGGCTGGGCCAGGCGCTGAATCCTTTCATCCAGCTGCTGCGGCCCGTCTCGCCCATGGCCTGGATGCCGCTCGCGCTCTACACGCTGAAGGACAGCGGCGCCTCGGCGATCTTCATCATCTTCATCTGTTCGATCTGGCCCATCCTGATCAACACCCTGTACAGCACCGCGAGCGTGCGCCAGGACTGGACCAACGTCGGCCGCGTGATCGGACTCACGCCGCTGGAGCGCGCGCGCAAGATTGTCTTTCCGGCGGCGGTTCCCATGATCCTGACGGGCATGCGCATCTCGATCGGCATCGCCTGGCTGGTGATCGTGGCCGCGGAAATGGTGGTGGGCCAGAGCGGCATCGGTTTCTTCGTCTGGAACGAATGGAACAACCTGCAGATCTCCAGCATCATCGTCGCCATCGTGATGATCGGCATGGTCGGCCTGGTGCTCGACCAGTTGCTCGGCGCTTTGATGAAGCAGCTGAGCTTCCGCGAATGAAAGGGCAGACCATGTTGCGGCCAACTTTTCCGACTGTTTCGACTGTTTCGACTGTTTCGACTGTTTCGACTGTTTCGACTGTTTCGACTGCCTCGACCGCAACGCCCGGGTTCCTGCGCGTGTGCAATGTGCGGCAGACCTTCAGCACGCCCAAGGGCGAATTTCCCGCGCTCAGCGAGATCAACCTGGAAATCCGCAGAGGCGAGTTCGTTGCACTGATCGGCCACTCCGGTTGCGGCAAATCGACGCTGCTCAATCTTCTGGCCGGGCTGGCATCGCCGACCGCGGGAACCGTCTCGTGCGACGGGGAGGTGATCCGTGGGCCTGGACCTCGGCGCGCGATGGTTTTCCAGAATCACTCTCTCTTGCCGTGGCTCAGCTGCTTTGACAACGTGCGCATGGCTGTGCGCAGCGTGTTTCGCGCCGAATCTGCTTCCTCGGTTGATCGCCGTACCCAGGCGGCCCTCGAAATGGTCGGCCTGGCGCATGCCGCGCACAAGAAGCCCAGCGAAATCTCAGGCGGCATGAAGCAGCGCGTCGGCATCGCCAGGGCGCTGTCGATGGAACCTCAGGTCCTGCTGATGGACGAGCCCTTCGGCGCGCTCGACGCGCTCACGCGCGCCAAGTTGCAAGACGAGCTGCTCGGCATCGTCGAGAAAACCGAAAGCACCGTCGTCATGGTCACGCACGACGTGGACGAGGCAGTGCTCCTTGCGGACCGCATCGTCATGATGACAAATGGTCCCGCGGCCCGGATCGGGGAGATCCTGGACGTGCCGATTGGGCGTCCGCGCGATCGCGTCAGCCTGGCGACCGATTCGACCTATGCGGAGTGCAGGCGCGCACTGATGGACTTCCTGTACCGGCGCCAGGCGCATGTCGAGCAGCCCACGGGCTGAGTTCACCTTGGCGATCTTTCACGCCACTCTGCCCGGACTGGGAAGCGGCCATGTTCGGCTGTGCTTTCCCTTGTATTGCGCATCTCGATGTGAAATGCTATCCAAAAACCGTCGGCCGGCCGGGCCGATGGAGCAGGACTGCATACGACAACGCACGAGAAGGCCGCATGACGACCAAGAAGGTACCCCTCGCCAACCTCGATTGGGACGATGTGCGCCTGTTCCTGCATATCAACCGCACCGGAAGTCTTTCCCAGGCGGCCAGGCAGCTTCACATCGATCATTCGACGGTCAGCCGCAGGCTCTCGCAGTTGGAGCTGTGCCTGGGCGGCCCGCTTTTCGAACGTCACCGCACCGGACTCAAACCCACCGAACTGGCGCATGTTCTCGCGCTGCAGGCCGAGAACATGGAGCGGGCCGTGTTGTCGCTGCAGGAGGAGCTCGGCGGAACCGACCGGGAGCCGTCGGGCAGCGTGCGTATTGCCATGATGGAAGGGATCGGCACCACCTTCGTGGCGCGCCATCTCGAGCCGCTGCTGCGCAAGCATCCCAAGCTGCGGGTGGAGCTGGTGACTTCTTCTTCCATCGTCAACGTGAGCCGCAGGGAAGCCGACGTTTTCGTCAGCTTTTTCAAACCGATCGGGCAGGGCCTGGCGTGCGAGACGGCGGGCTCGTTCGCGCTGTATCTGTATGGCGCGCCGAGTTACCTTGAGAACCACGGCGTGCCCGCGAGTCTGGCTGATCTGCCCAAGCACCAGTTCGTGGGATACCTGGACGACCTGATCCAGCTCGACGCGGTCCGCTGGCTCGATGAGCTGGTCGCAAGGCCCTCGATGAGCTTTCAGTCCAACAGCATGCTGGCGCAGATGGCCGCCGCAGCATCCGGGCTCGGCCTGGTGCTGCTTCCCAAGTTCTCCGTGGTGAAGGAGGACACCCTGGTGCCGGTGCTTGCCGACACGGCGAGGGTGGCGCGAACGCTCTGGGTGAGCGTGCACCATGACCTCCAATACTCGGCCCGCATCCGCGCTGTCACCGAATACCTTCATCGGCTCTTCGAGTCGAAGCAGGAATGGCTCAACGGCCCCGCGGATGCGCAGCCGCGCGGCTAGCCGGCATGCATACGTGAGGACGCCTTGCCGCATCGGCGCAACCCGATGTGCGGATTTGCCCAGGGGGGCGGCACAGGCGGCACCTCATGTTCCGATACATTGAAGCTCCTGATCCTGCAGAAGAGCTCTTGCCATGTCTCAAGACATCAGCACCCAACTGATTCACCACGCCTACGTTCCGCCGGCCGGCTACGAGGCGGTTCCCCCGGGGGTGTTCAAGGGGTCGACGGTGTTGTTCCCCAACGCGGCAACGGTGCGCGAACGTGCCAAGGCGTTCGGCCACCGCGACGGGTACAGCTACGGCCTCTACGGCACGCCGACGACGTACACGCTCGAACAGCGCCTGTGTACGCTCGAAGGCGGTCGGCACTGCCTGCTCTGCCCGAGCGGGCAGGCGGCCATCGCCACGGTCAACATCGGATTGCTGTCGAGCGGTGACGAGGTGCTTCTGCCCACCAACGTCTATGGGCCCTCGCTGCGCCACGCACGCACGACGCTCTCGCAACTGGGCATCACCTATCAGTGCTACGACCCCATGGACGTCGCCGATCTGCAGGCCAAGCTCAGCGGGCGTACCAAGCTGGTCTGGGTCGAAGCGCCGGGATCGATCACGATGGAATTTCCGGACCTTCGCACACTGGTGGCAACGGCCAAGAGCGCGGGCGCGATCGTGGCGCTCGACAACACCTGGGGGGCGGGCATTGCATTCGCGCCGTTCGAGATGAGCGTGGACATCAGCGTTCACGCGCTGACAAAGTACCCTTCAGGCGGTGCCGATGTCCTGATGGGCTCGATCATCACCAACGACGACAAGCTGCATGACAAGTTCCGCGTCGCCTACCTGGACCTCGGCATGGGCGTGGGCGCGAATGATGCGGAACTGGTGCTGCGGGGCTTGGCATCCATCAAGGCCCGCTACGACCTGCACGACGCCACGGCCCGAGCGCTCGCCTCTTGGCTGGCCGGACAGGACGGCATCAGCAGGGTCCTGCACCCCGCTCTGGAATCCTGTCCTGGGCACGAGCACTGGGCAACGCACTGCAGCGCCGCCGCCGGACTCTTCTCGGTGCTCATCGACGAATCCCGCACCCACGCGCAGGTCGATGCCTTCTGCGACCGTCTTCAATTGTTCGGAATCGGTCTCTCCTGGGGCGGTCCCATGAGTCTGGTCATGCCCTACGACATGCAAAGCATCCGCGGCGGCAAGCAGAGCTATGGCGGGCATCTGCTGCGGTTCTCGATCGGCTTGGAGAGCGTTGAGGATCTGCGAGAAGATCTGGCACAAGCGTTGTCCGAGGCGTTGGCTGCTGCATAGGCAGATTCCCAAAGCCCAGCGGTGAAAGATCGTGGTTGCCCCATGCACAATGCCTGAGTGCAGAACATCCTGGACCCCAAATGGCAACTGTTCGTGAAAGTTGCGGATGCCGGCAGCGTCTCCGGCGCGGCGCTTGCGCTCGACATGCAGCAGTCGGTGGTAAGCCGGCACATCACGCGCTTGGAGCAGGAGTCCGGGACGCGCCTGTTCCGCCGGACGGGCCGCGGCGTCGTTCTGACTGAATTCGGGCAACAGGTCTACCCGCGGGTGATGGCGTTGATCCGCGATGCGGAGCAGCTGGCCGATGACATGCGTACGAACAGCGGAACGCCGGTGGGCGACGTGCGCTTCGGCCTGCTGCCGTCTACGGTGGCGGTGCTGGCCGGCCCCTTGTTCTCGGCCGTCCGCAAGTCCTGGCCTCAGGTCCGATTGCATCTCACCGAAGGATCGAGCGCTCAACTCGAGGAATGGCTGACCCAGGGCCGCCTCGACCTTGCCTTGCTGCTGCGGGAAGAAGACACCGCCGCGCCGGAGGAAACCGTGCTCACGCGTCTGCCGCTGTATCTGGTGGTGCCGGCCAAGGATGCGTTGGCCGCTCGAAGAACGATCGACTTCGACGATGTCGCGGGCTTGCCGCTGGTGCTGCCGAGCGAGCCGCACCCGCTGCGCGCACGCCTCGCGATGCTCGCGCGGCAGAAGGGGCTGACGCTCACGCAGGTGCTGGAGGCCGATTCGATCCGGCTGCAGCATGAGATCACGGCCAGTGGCGGCGGATACGCGATCACGGCCGGCACGCTGACGGCCAACGAGGCGCGCCGGCTCGCGGCCGTCCGCATCGTCCGTCCAGCGCTGTCGCGCGCGGTCGTGCTCGGTGTCACCCAACACCGTGCCCACACCAAGGCAACCTGGGAAGTCATGCGCCTGCTGAAGTCCATGGCGCCAGCCATGCTCAAGTCGGCAAGGCAGAGCTAGCGAGCTATCCCGAATCGGGAAAGCTGCTTTGGCCTCCGATGGGTCGCCAGGGGGAGGGACGCTGCCTACGATCGTGCCCATTACAGGAGACATCGCCTTGGGCACCCTCAATTCCGCGGCCGCCATAGCGTTGCCGCCGACCCTTTTTCTCACAGACGCGGACGTGGCCCGGCTGACGGACTGGCAGGCCGCCTTCGACGCCCTGCGCAGCGCCTACGCCAGCCCGATCGCCGCCGCCATGGTGCCGCCGCGTTCCATGGCCCGCGGTGACGGCACCTGGCTGCGCGGGCTCACGGCCGTGTCCCCGAGCGGCAGGCACATGGGCTGCAAGCTGATCTCCGCCAGCATGAAAGCGCGCCGTGCCAGCTACCTCGTCTCACTTTTCGAACAGGAGACGATGGGCCTGGCCGCGCTGATCGACGGCAACCGCATCACGGGCATCCGCACCGCAGCCACCGCAGCGGTCGCGGTAGACGCTGCAGCGCCGCGCAAACCGTTGAGCGTGGCCGTGATCGGCTCCGGCTTCGAGGCGAAGGGGCTCCTCGCGGCCCTGGCCGCCGTACGGGACATTGCGCGCGTTCGCATCTTCAGCCCGACGCCGGCGAACCGGGAGAAGTTTGCGTCGACGGTCTGCGAAGAGCACGGCCTCGACATCGAGGCCGCTGCATCGGCGTCCGGAGCGATCGAGGGCACGGATGTCGTGCTCTGCGCCGCGCGCAGCCGCGACGAGTCGCCTGTGATCCGCGGTGAATGGCTGACCCCCGGCATGACCGTGGTGTCGATCGGCTCCACGCTGCCCGAACAGCGCGAGGTCGATGAAGAAACCATCGTCCGTGCGTCCCTGATCGTTGCCGACATGCCCGAAGAGGTCGCCCATGACACGGGTGACATGCTGGCGGCGACCCGAGCCGGTGTCGACTTCGCCGGCAAGCTGGTGTCGCTCGCCGACTTCGTTGGAGACGGGATCGCACGCAAGCCAGAAGACATCGTTCTCTACAAGTCCGTCGGCTCCGCGCTGCAGGACGTCATCACCGCCGAGATGCTGCTGGCCCGCGCCCGGGCCCTGGGGATCGGTACCGAGATGGCCCACAGCATCGTGCCGGTCGCCAAGTAAGCCAACCAATCAACCCAAGGAATACCATGCCTACCTATCAACGCAAGGACGCTCGCGCCTGGGCGCGCGAACACCTCGTCGGCTGCTCCGCCGTCACCATTCCCAGCTACTCCGCGGACCTGAGCAAGCTGAACGAAAAGGGCATCCGCCACGACATCGCGCTCGCCAAGGAATTGGGCTACAGCTACACGCTTCTTTGCGCCGAAGTGGCAATCACGCCCGAAGAGAATGCGCAGTTCACGGCATGGGCGCGCGACACGGCAGGCAGCGACATGGGTCTCTTTTTCCATGCGGCTTTCGGCACCCTCGCGGAAAACATCCAGGCCGTGAAACTCGCGGAGAAGGCCGGCGCGGACATCGTGCTGCTGTCCTATCCCCCGCAGTTCTGGCCCACGACCGAGCAGGAGATCTACGACTACACCAAGCAGTTCTGCGATGCGACGCAGCTGGCCGTGATGCTGTTCCCGATCCCGCTGTGGGGCTTCGAGCGCGTCCATCCGGCGGGCATGTCGGTCGAACTGGTGCGCCGCCTGCTGAAGGACTGTCCCAACATCGTGGCGATCAAGTCGGAGCAGGGATTCCCGCTGCCCGCGGGCCTGTGCGAGATGTACCACCATTTCCGGGAAGACGTGGTGATCAGCTGCCCCATTGAAGGCGATGCCATCCCGCTCATGAGCGTGATGAAGCTGCAGTTCTCCGGCACCAGCAACACGCAATGGATGAGCACCTACTACCCGCGCGCCTTCGATCTGGCGAGAAGCGGCGAGTGGGAGGCCGCGATGGAACTGTACTGGAAGGTCAACCCTGCGCGCAGCGCCAACGGCGCCGCCGCACAGAGCTACGCCGGCGGCACCGGCGTGTTGAACCGGACGATGTGGAAGTACCAGGACTGGCTGGCAGGCTTCAACGGTGGCCCTCTGCGTGCGCCGGCGATGCGTGTGCCGGACCGCCTCATGAAGATGCTGCGCCAGGGGTTGGTGGCATCCGGCCTGCCGGTCACCAAGGACCCGGACAGCGCCTACATGGTCGGCCGCAACCCGTGCTGAAAGAAGGCAGCATGCGACACCTTCTCGAGGACCCGGAACTCTTCCGCAGCGCCGCCCATGTGGGCGGCGAGTGGATCGGCGCCACACCGCACGGCACCTACACGCTGCGCAATCCGGCGGACAACGCAGTCCTGGCCGAGCTTCCCCGCTTCAGGGAGGCGGAGACCGCCAACGCAATCGAAGTTGCCCACGCGGCTTTCCTGTCCTGGCGCAAGACCACGGCCAGGCACCGTTCGGAAGTGCTGCGCCGCTGGTACGAGCTGATGATCCGGCACCGCGACGATCTTGCAACACTGATTACCCTGGAAGAGGGCAAGCCGCTCGCCGAGGCGAAGGTGGAGATCGACTACGCGGCCTCCTTCCTGCAGTGGTTCTCCGAGGAAGCCAAGCGGGTGCGCGGAGATGTGATCCCGGCACCGAAGGACGCCCAGCGCATCGTGGTGCTGAAGGAACCCATCGGGGTCTGCGCGGCCATCACGCCCTGGAATTTCCCTGCGGCGATGATCACGCGCAAGGCCGGCCCGGCGCTGGCCGCGGGCTGCAGCATGGTCGTGAAGCCCGCCAGCCAGACGCCGCTCACGGCGCTGGCGCTCGCCGACCTGGCGCAGCGCGCCGGCGTGCCGCCGGGCGTGTTCAATGTGGTCACGGGCAATGACACGCGTGCCATCGGTCACACGCTCACCAGCCATCCGCTCGTGCGCAAGATCACCTTCACAGGCTCGACGGAAGTCGGCCGCCTGCTGCTCGCGCAGGCCGCGGCAACGGTCAAGAAGTGCTCCATGGAGCTCGGCGGCAATGCGCCGTTCATCGTCTTCGACGACGCGGATCTCGATGCGGCTGCCGACGGCGTCGTGGCCGCAAAATTCCGCAACACCGGCCAGGCCTGCATCAGCGCTAACCGGGTGCTGGTCCAGGCGGGCGTGTACGACGCCTTCGCTGCCAAGCTCGCGGAGCGCGTGGCCAAGCTCCGTGTGGGAAACGGCCTGGAAGCGGGCGTGCAGCTGGGACCGCTGATCGACGACGCGGCCGTGGCCAAGGTCGAGGAGCACATCGCCGACGCGATTGCCAATGGCGCCACCGTCCTGCACGGCGGCAAGCGCCACGCGCTGGGCGGCCGCTTCCATGAGCCGACGATCATCGTGGGAGCGAGGTCAGGGATGGCCGTGGCTCGCGAGGAAACCTTCGGGCCCGTTGCACCGCTGTTCCGCTTCGAGAATGACGAAGAGGCTTTCGACCTCGCGAATGCCACCGAATTCGGCCTGGCCGCCTATTTGTACAGCCGCGACGCGGCCCGCATCTGGCGCGCCTCTTCTGCCATCGAATCGGGAATGATCGGCATCAACTGCGGCCTGATCTCCAACGAGGTGGCCCCCTTCGGCGGCGTGAAGCAGAGCGGCCTCGGCCGCGAAGGCTCGCACCTTGGCATCGAGGAATTCCTCGAGATCAAGTACCTTTGCTGGGACGGGCTGGCGCCCGCCTTCGGTTGACGCCTTCCATAAAAACCAGGAGACAGAAATGAAGCAACAGCGTCGCCCCGCGTGGCTTTCCTTGCTTTTGGCCGCGATCGCCATCGTAGCCACGACCGGGGCGGCCCACGCACAGCCGAACGTGACCAAGATGGTCGTGCCCTTTCCGCCGGGCGGTGTCACGGACCAGGTGGCCCGCATCATGGCGGAGCACATGGGCCGGCAGCTCGGCCAGGTCATCATCATCGACAACAGGCCGGGCGCCGGCAGCCGGCTGGGCGTCGAAGCCGTCATGAAGGCGCCCGCGGACGGCAACACGCTGCTGTTCACGAACTCGAGCTACAGCATCCTCCCGGTGATCGATCCGAAGATTTCCTTCGATCCCGCGAAGGCGCTGGCGCCGGTCAGCATGACAGCCACCTACGGCCTGCAGATCGTCGCGAAGAAGGACATCCCCGCGAGCACGCTGTCCGAATTCATCGCGTATGCGAAAAAGAATCCCGGAAAGCTCAGTTACGGCAGCGCCGGCATGGGCAGCGGCGCGCATTTTGCCGGCGAGTACTTCAAGTCGCTGACCGGAACTTTCCTCGTGCACATCCCCTATCGCTCCACGGCAGGCGCACTGAACGACGTCGCGGGCGGCCAACTGGACGTAGCGTTCGATGCCTCGGCGAAGCCGCTGGTCGATGCGGGGCACGTCAAGCTGCTGGCGGTCACCAGCAGGCAGCGAGATCCGCGCTTCCCCGGCACACAGACGGCCGCAGAGGCTGGCGTGAAGGCCTTCGTACTCGAATCCTGGGTCGGCGTGCTGGCCCCGGCAACGACGCCGCAGCCCTTGCTCGAGAAGCTGAACAAGGCAGCGGGCGCGGCTTTGGCCGACCCTGCGGTGCAAAAACGGTTCGCGGAACTCGGGCTGCGGCCCGAGGGCGGAACCTCCGCCCGCCTTGCCGATGCGATACGCGACGACCTCGTGCTCTATCGCGGCATCGCCAAAGAGTCCAAGCTCCAATTCGAATAGGAGGAACATCATGAACTTTCCAGCCATCCATCGCGTGGTCACCGGCCACGACGCGCAAGGCAATGCCGTGATCACCAGCAATGGACCGCTGCCGGTCGTGGCGGAGCTCAAGGCCATCCCGGGCACCGTCTTCCACGAGGTGTGGGCGACCACGGGCGCGCCGGTGTGCGTCGACAACGGCCCGGACCCGACCACCGGGCCGCTGACGCTGCCACCGCCGTCGCATGGCACGCGCTTCCGGTTCGTGGACATTCCGCCGGACAGCGACGAATTGTTCAACCGGAGCGCCGAGCAGTTGCGCGCGGGTTTCAGCGAGATCGGGGACATGGCAGCTTCCACCGCGGACCGGGGCGCGCCGCACCCGCTGATGCACCGCACGGAGAGCGTCGACTACGGTGTCGTGATGGAGGGCGAGATCACGCTGGTGCTGGACCAGGGCGAGGTGCAACTGCGCGCCGGCAGCGTCGTCGTGCAGCGCGGCACCAACCATGCGTGGGCCAACCGCTCCGGTAAGCCGTGCCGGATGCTCTTCGTCCTGATCGACGGCACGTACGATCCCGCCATCGGCCAGGCGCTGGCCGCGCGGGGCTGAGGCGATGAAACTCGCATCCCTGAAGGGCGGCAAGGACGGCGGCCTCGTCGTGGTGTCGCGCGACCTGCAGCGATCAGTGAGCGCACAGGCGATCGCGCCGACCCTGCTCGACGCACTGGAACGCTGGGCCGAGTGCGAGCCGCGGCTTCAGCAACTCTATGCCCGGCTCGATGCAGGGCAGGTGGAGGGCGCATCCGCATTCGATCCGCGCCAGGCGGCCGCGCCGCTGCCGAGGGCGCCTCAATGGTGCGACGGCTCCGCCTTCCTGAACCACGGCCGCCTGATGGAGACGGCGTTCAACCTCGCGCCGATCCCCGACATGGAGACGATCCCGTTGATCTACCAGGGCGGATCCGACGACTTCCTGGGACCCACCGACGACGTTTCGCTGCCGGACGAGGCGCATGGCATCGATTTCGAGGGCGAGTACGGCGTGATGCTGCGCGAGGTGCCGCTCGGCGCTTCGCCGCAACTAGCACGGGGGTGCATCGCACTGCTGGTGCAGATCAACGACGTGAGCCTGCGTGCCTTCGGCCCCCGCGAGATGAAGACCGGCTTCGGCTTCTTCCAGGCGAAGCCGTCCTCCAGCTTCGCTCCGGTGGCGGTGACGCCGGACGAGATTGGGGAGCACTGGCGGAATGCGCGCGTGCACCTGGACCTCCACGTCGAATGCAACGGCGCGTGGTTCGGCAACCCGAACGGCGGTGCGATGAACTTCGGCTTCGACGAGCTGATCGCGCACGCGGCCGCGACGCGCCGCCTGTCCGCGGGCACGATCATCGGCAGCGGGACGGTCTCCAACGCGGGAGGGCAGAAGGGCTCGGCCTGCATCGCGGAGCGCCGTGCCATCGAGGCCATCGAACACGGCGCGCCCCGGACGCCTTTCATGCACTTCGGCGACCGCGTGCGCATGGAGGCGCGCCAGGACGGCGGACCGGTTTTCGGCGCCATCGACCAGCGCATCGTTCGCGCGCCCACGCCGCCGCAGGCGTGAGCGGAACCATGCGAGTCCTTATCACCGGCGGTGGCGGCTTCATCGGGGCCCACCTCGCCGACCTGCTGCGTGAGCGCGGCGAACTCGGCGGCCGGCGCATCGAAGCACTGGCGCTCGCCGACCAGGCCTTGCCGGAGACGGCAGGGGAGACCGCCATCCGCGGTGATCTCACGCAGCCTGCCGTGATGGCAAAGGTCGCAACGTTCCGGCCCGACGTGATCTTTCACCTCGCGGCAGTCCCTGGAGGTGCGTCCGAAGCCGACTACGCGCTCGGCCGACGGGTCAACCTCGACGCATCGCTTTCGTTGTTCGAGGCCCTGGCTGCGAGCGGCACCCGGCCCACGGTCGTGTATGCGAGCAGCATCGCGGTGTACGGCACCGACCTGCCGGACCTTGTCACGCCGAGGACGCCATTGCGACCTCCGCTCACCTACGGCGCACACAAGCAGGTGTGCGAGATCCTGCTGGCGGACTTCACGCGTCGCGGTCTTCTGGACGGCCGATCGGTCCGGCTCCCCGGCATCGTCGCCCGCGCGAAGACCAGCGCGGGGCTTTCCTCCGCATTCATGAGCGACATCCTGCACGCGCTCAAGGCCGGCGAAACCTTCACCTGCCCCGTAGGCCCCGAGGCCACGGCGTGGTGGATGTCGGCGCAGCGCTGCGCCGAGAACCTGGTCCATGCGGCAGTCATGGATGCCTCGCGCGCCGACCCGGGGGGGGCTTGGCCGCTGCCCGTGCTGCGTCTCTCGATCGGGGACATCATCGATACGTGCTCGGCACGCTACGGCGAATCCCGTCGCGGTTTGGTGTCATTCCAGCCTCGCCCTGAGGTGGAGGCGGTGTTCGGCCGCTATCCGCGCCTCGACGATGCATCGGCCCGCGCACTAGGATTGCGAGACGATGGCTCGGCGGATGACTTGGTGCGCCGCGCACTTGGTGAGATCAACTGATCCGAAGCGCCGCTCCAACGCGGGCCGAAAAGTCCGGCCCGGTTCGGATGACCTATGAGCCCAGCAGATTTCTCCGCACGTGCAATAGGTGATCCCGGACACATGCCGTCGCGCGCACCAGGTCTCGGTCGGTCAGGGCGCCCACGATTTGCCGGTGCTCAATTTGATAGGACAGGCGTCGCTCGGTGGAAAGGCTGTGGCGCTTCAGCGCCCCCCAATCGTCCTGTGCCCGTGCCTGGTTGATCAACTGGAAGATGTTGGTGACGAGGGAGTTGTGTGCGGCGAGGGCGATCGTTGCGTGAAGCTGGCCATCCCAGATCTCGAATTCCTCCATGCTGGCGGCAGCCTCCGCCTTGTCGCAGCACTTCGCCATCTTCGCGAAGTCGTTCTGCGAGGCATTGCGGATGATCATTTCGACAATGCTCGGTTCGATCGCGAGTCTGGCCTCCATGAGTTCCGCCGGGCTGACCGATCCCGAGATGCTTGCCAAGCCCGATGGCATTCCTTCTCCGAGGGTCGCAGGATCGAAGGCTTCGCTCACATAGGTTCCGCTTCCAACGGTTTGCGTGATGACACCTGCGACCTTGAGTTGCGCCAGGACGCGCCGAACCGTCGAGCGACCGATCCCGAAGGACTCGCTGAGTTGGCGCTCGGTGGCGATCCTGTGGCCTTGGCGCCATTCGCCGCTCTTGAGCTTGCCGAGGATTGCGTCCCTCAATACCGCCGCGTGGTCCATCGTCGTTCCTTGAATGCCCGAAATCATAGCAAAGCGTTGTCCGAGTCGGCTCAAGTTCAACCAATCAGGCCCAATCTTGAATTCGCATATCAGCGGCTAATGCCTTGAAAATGACTGGGACAAAGGAGAGTCTTCTCGCATCCAATTGGTTCTAGAATGGGATGATAGGGCCAAATTGGTTTGGCTCTAGAACCAATTGGAGCGATATGAAAATCGGACGTGTTTCTCATCAGGGTCGGGTGCGCATGGTCTTGGTCGACGAGGCGGGCAGCAAGGTCACATTCGTCGGCGGCGTTTTTTCGAATCATCTGAACCCGGTGCAGGCCGTGATCGAGCGCCGGATCACAGCAGCGGAACTCGAGGCACTCAGGGATGGCGAGGCCAACTTCGTCGACGTCACCTTCCTCTCGCCGATTCCCGTTCCTGTGCGGAACATCTTCGCGGTAGGCAAGAACTACATCGAGCACGCCACCGAGTTCGACAAGAGCGGATTCAATGCCACCAGCGGCGCTGCCGCAGTCCCGGCCTTTCCGCAGATCTTCACCAAGGCCACGACCTCGCTCGCCGGTCCCACCGACGACATCCGTTTCGACCCGGCCCACACCTCGTCGGTCGACTACGAAGGCGAAATCGGCGTGGTGATCGGAGCAGAGTGCCGCAACGTCGCCCCGGCCGATGCGCTCGGCAAGGTCTTTGGTTTCATCGCGCTCAACGACGTGACGGCACGTGACCTGCAGAAGAACCACGCGCAATGGTTCCTGGGCAAGTCGCTCGACACC
Organism: Variovorax paradoxus NBRC 15149; assembly: GCF_001591365.1. Lineage (GTDB taxonomy): Bacteria > Pseudomonadota > Gammaproteobacteria > Burkholderiales > Burkholderiaceae_C > Variovorax > Variovorax paradoxus. The sequence goes on along the minus strand of NZ_BCUT01000002.1, from coordinate 137,464 downwards.
TTTTGTCCCGTGGGTCCATGGATTGCGACATCGGACGAGTCGCCCGCCGCTTCGCTCAAGGTCCAGACATGGGTGAATGGCGAACTGCGCCAGAACGGCGTGCTGACGGACCTCATCTTTGACGTTCCGACCTTGATCGCCACGCTGTCGAAGGCAATGACATTGCTGCCAGGCGACATCATCGCGACCGGCACGCCCGTCGGTGTCGGTATCGGCCATACGCCCCCCAAGTTCCTGCAGGACGGCGACCTCGTTCGCGTCGCGGTGACGGGGCTCGGCGAACTGAACAACCGCGTTCGCACCAGGTGACTGCGGCGCAGCCCTGCGCGTCCGACAAATAGACCAACAACGGAGACAACTCGATGATCGATTCAAAGAACCCTTGGGGCTTGGCAGCCCTGGCCGCAGCTGCACTGCTTGCCGGTGCGCCGGTCGCAGCTCAGGAGGCCTATCCCTCGAAGCCGATCACGATGGTCGTGCCCTTTCCGCCTGGCGGTGTGGCCGACATCGCTGCCCGGCCAGTGGCGGAAGCCATGGGGCGCTACCTGAAACAGCCCATCGTGATCGAGAACAAGGCCGGTGCGGGCGGCGGAGTGGGCATGTCGCAGGTCGCCAAGGCAAAGCCCGATGGGTACACGGTACTGATGGCGCTTGCCTCCATCGTGGTTTTGCCCGAGGCGGACACCGTTCTTCAGCGCAAGCCCATGTTCGAACTCAAACAGCTGAAGCCCGTTGCGCGCTTCACCGCGGATCCCGTTGTTCTCGTCGTCCAGGCCGACAGTCCCTGGAAGGACTTCAAGCAGTTCACGGCAGCGCTGCGGCAGAAGCCGGGTGGCTATACCTTCGGCTCTTCCGGGAACTATGGAACGATGCATGTGCCGCTCGAGCAGCTGAAAGCTGCCACGAACACGTCCATGCTGCACATTCCCTATACCGGTGCAGGCCCGGCGGTGGTAGCACTTCTCGGCGGCCAGGTGGATGCCGTCGCGACGGGACCATCGACCGTTGCAGGGCAGATCCAGGCAGGCAAGTTGCGTGCACTCGCGCAATGGGGCGATGGCCGCATTCCAACGCTTCCCGACGTGCCGAGCCTGAAGGAGCTGGGCGTGCCCGTCACCTATTCGCAATGGACCGGCGTATTCGTCCCCGCATCGACGCCAGACGCCGTCATCAACAAATTGCGCGAAGCCGCAAAGTTCGCTGCGAACGACGCGCGCGCGGTCCAGTCGTTGCAAGCCGCCGGAACCTACGTCCAGTATCTCGATGCGCCCGAGTTCGAGAAATTCGTTGCGAAGGACGCTGAGTCGATGGCGAAGGTGGTCCAGCGGATCGGCAAGGTCGAGTAACTTCGCGGAGCCCGGTATTGCGCGTGGGAGTACCGCAGGAACGGCCTGTCAGGCTGCGGCTCCAGTGCTCGCCTGGAGCCGTAGAGGCAGCCAGCATCAGCGCACAGGTAGTTGCTCTGCTCCCGCGGAATTCCGGTTACTGCCGCCGGCGAAGGTTCGCGTGCGGCTCGCTTGAAGATCGACGGCGAGACGCCGGTGTGCTCTTTGAAGAAGCGCGAGAAGTTTCCCGGGGCGGAGAAGCCGAGGTCCAGCGCGACATCTGTCAATGCGCTGCTGTATGGACCGGGGACCTGGGTAACAGGTGTGCGGGGACATAGGAAACACTTTTGAGGTCGAGACGTCCGAGGAAGTGGCCCATGCCCTGGCAACCGAGAGACCTGATGGACACCAAACGCGAATTCCTGGAACTGGCCTTGCAAGAAGGAGCCAACCGCCGCGAACTGTGCCGGCGCTTTGGCATCAGCCCCAAGACTGGCTACGCGCTGCTGCGCCGCCATGCACTCCAAGGCATGGGCGATGCGTGCACGCCGCGCAGCACCCGCCCGCACCACAGTCCTGCGCGCAGCAGCGCTGTGATCGAGCAAGCCGTTGTCGAACTGCGCCGCCAGCACCCTCGCTGGGGCGGACGCAAGATCGCCCAGCGCCTGAGCGATCTGGGCTTCAGCGGCGTGCCCGCACCCAGCACCATCACCGGCATCCTGCATCGCCACGGACTGATCACCCCTGAAGCCAGCCAGGCGGCCGAGCATTGGCAACGCTTCGAGCACGAGCTCCCCAACGCCCTGTGGCAGATCGACTTCAAGGGCTACTTCGAGACGGGCGCGGGGCGCTGCCATCCGCTGACGGTGATTGACGATCACTCGCGCTTCAACCTGACGATCGCCGCGTGCTCCCAGACGAACACCACTCGCGTACAGGATCATCTGCAGCAGGTGTTCCTGCGCTACGGCTTGCCCGTACGCATCAACGCCGACAACGGCGCGCCCTGGGGCAGTCCCGCCAAGGCCGAACATGGGCTGTCGGCACTCAGCGTGTGGCTCATTCGCTTGGGCGTTCGCATCAGCCACAGCGCGCCCTACCACCCGCAGACCAACGGCTAATTGGAGCGCTTCCACCGTTCGCTCAAGGCCGAGGTGATCAATGGGCGCAGCTTCGTGAACCTGGCCCAGGCCCAGGATGCCTTCGAGCACTGGCGCAGCGTGTACAGCCACGAGCGCCCGCACGAGGCGCTGGGCATGCAAACGCCAGCAACGCGCTATCAGGTGAGCCCTCGGGCCCTGCCTGCCGTGCTGGCACCGATCGAATATGGACCCGATGACCAGGTGCTCACGGTGGGCTGGAACGGCTGGGTGCACTTCGAGGGTCGCAAGCTGCGCCTGTCCAGTGCCTTGCACAGGCTGCCCGTGGCGATGCGGCCGGACCCCAAGGTTGACGGCTGCTTCGACGCCTTCTTCTGCCATCATCGCTTCATGCGGCTGGATCTGCGCAACCCCACCACCACAACCTGAGCATCCAAGGTGTTTCCTATGTCCCCGCACACCTGTTACCCAGGTCCCCGGTCCATACACGCTGCCTTCGGCCACACGTCGCATGGCTTCTTCGACCCGTACGCCACTCCAGAAAACCTGCGGCGTCATGTTGAGCTGCTCGCGAAAACAAGGCGAAGAAGTGGCCGCGAGACAGACCCACCTTCGCTGCTTGCCAGTCGGAGTTCAGGTTTCTTGCCGTGGACTCTGTGGAAGTACGGCAAGGTATTGTTGTTGTCAGATCAACCAGCCCAAGGGCGAGCGGCCTACTCAGGCCGGGTGCGGCGGACGAATTGGTGCGCCGGGCACTGGGCGAAATCCACTGATTCCAGCGAGCGGCGGCTTCAGCTCGCTCCGTTCACTGCAGGCAACTCGACCGTGAACTCCGCACCGCCTTCCGGGTGATTGCGAACGCGCAACGTTCCGCCATGCTGCTCGATGATCCCGTAGCTGATGGACAGCCCGAGCCCGGTGCCCTTGCCGACCGGCTTGGTGGTGAAGAACGGATCGAAGATTCGGGACAGCAATTCCGGTGCGATCCCCGGTCCGTTGTCGCGCACGGACAGCAGGTTGTTCGTGGCGCCGGCACGGGCATGGATCCACAGATGCGGCGCACGCGGAGGCTGGGCCGTGCTGGCCGCATCCACGGCGTTCTGGATCAGGTTCATCACGACCTGCTGCAATTGTCCGAGGCTGCCTTCGACGAGGCATGGCGAAGCCGGCTGCCAATCGACCTTCAGCGGCTGCGACGTGCCTTTGGACACCCAGAGAATGGCACGTTCGGCCACGTCGTTGAGGTCCACGCGTTTCCGTTCTTCCGGATCCATGGCCGAGAACCTCTTCAAGCCGTTCACGATGGCCGCGGTGCGCTGCGCGCCCTCCAGCGTGCCCTCGATGAGCGACGGCAGGTCATCCAGAAGATGCTCGATGCGAAGCCGGGTGCGCAGTTCGAGCAGGGCCTGCGGGTCCTTGTCCTCGTGAACGGCCGCCATGTAGGTGCGCAGCTTGTCGCTGTAGCGACTCAGCGCATGCACGTTGCCGAGCACGAAGCTGATCGGGTTGTTGAGTTCGTGCGCCACGCCCGCCACCAGCCGGCCCAGCGACGCCATCTTTTCCGAATGCAGTAGCTGCTGCTGGGTCTGCTTGAGCGCCTCGTGCGCCGAGCGCAGCTCCTGGTAGGCGCGGCGCAGTTCGGCCGTCGGCCGCGCGACGAACACCGTGCCGACACGGCGGCCCGAAGGCGTGGCGCGCGGGGTGCAGTTGGCGTCGACCGGCACGCTGCTTCCGTCGGCGGCGAACAGGTTCAGCTCGATCGTCTCGCCGCGCCGGGTGGGGCTGGCGTTCATGAGCACCGCATGCGCCCGCGCGATGCTGCCGGCGTCCGCCAGCAGGGCGAGGAGGGAGGTGCCGCGCAGGTCGGCGTCGCTGCGGCCGACCAGTTCGCACAAGGCCGCGTTCGTCTCCTCGATCTCGCCCTTTTCGGTGCAGACCAGCAGCACGTCCGACATGGCGGACAGGATGCTGAAGATGAACTGCTGCGATTGCTCGAGTTCCTCGTTCTTCTTCTCGAGCTCGACCTCGTCCTGAACCAGCTGCGAATAGACCTCGTCCATCTTCTGGATCACGTCCAGCCAGGTGGCGTCATCCACGCCATGCGGCGCTGCCCTCGGGCGTTCGGTGCGGCGCGGCGGCATCAGTGGACGGTGCAGACCATGCACGGATCGAAGGAACGCACGATGTGCTGCACCGAGACGGGCGTCGTCTCGCCCTCGTGCACCGGCGCGCCCTCGAGCGCGCTTTCCAGGGCGCCCGGCGTGCCGGCCGCGTCTCGCGGAGAGAAGTTCCAGGTGGTCGGCGCAACGATCTGGTAGTTCTCGATCTGGCCGCGCCGCACCGAGATCCAGTGCCCCAGGCTGCCGCGTGCCGCTTCGCTCAGGCCGACGCCGGTGCCCTCGTCGGGCAACGCGCCACTGGCGCAGTACGGCTCGCCGGGCTCCAGTGCGAGCATCCATTGCTCCATCAGCGGCACCACCTGCGCAAGCTCCAGCAGGCGTGCCAGCACGCGCGTGAAGACGGTGCCGCCATGGCGCCCCACCATGTTGCGCACGAGCGGATGGCCAGCGGCGAGCTGCCGCGCGATGGCACCGGTTTCGACCACCTCTCCGGCAAGGCGGGGCGCCTTGTTCCAGGTGTAAGCGCCCGGCTTGTCGCCGGCGGGCACCGTCAGGCCTTCGCGTGGATGCCGCGGACCGCCGTCGTCCGCAAGCCATGCGTGTGTCGCGTCTTCGAGGATGCCGCGCTCGTCGAGGGGGCCGAGGCTGTCGCCGTCGGCGCGCCAGACGCCGCGCGGGAACACGAACTCGGCGCCGGGCTGCGGGTAGGCGCCATAGCTCAGGTACCGGCCCGGCCCGTTGCCCAGGTCCATCAGGCCCGCGTCGCGTGCAATGGCCAGGAACATCCTGAAATCTCCTCTGAGGGGCGCGCGGGCATCCCAGTCCCACAGGTCGTCGGCGCTTGCGAGCGAGAGCACCTGCTCCAGCGGCGCGGCAAACAGCTGCTGCTCCAGAAAGCGCCGGAACTCGCGCATGCGTGCCAGCAGGCGCGTGCGCTCGGCGCCGTCCACAGCCCGCGTCGAACCGCCAGGTTCGATGCTCTGGGTGTGCGGCCATTTGCCGGCCAGGAGGCCGAGCATGGTGAACCAGCGCTGCCGCGCCGCGATGGCCTGGCGCGCCTGCTCGCCGGTGGCCGGGTCGAAGCGGCGCAGGGCTTCGGCGTGCCATGGCCGTCCGGCGTAGACGGCCCGCGTGAAGTCGGGCATGAAGAACAGGTAGAAATGCGTCAGGTGGTCGGCCATGTTCTCGGTGGCCAGGATCACATTGGTCACGTGCTGGCCGTTGGGCGGCATGCACAGGCCGCCCATGTCGGCGAGCGCGCGCGCCGAGGCGACCGACTGCGACACCGAGCAGATGCCGCAGATGCGCGGTACGTAGACCAGCGCATCGTGCGGCCGCTTGCCCTGCAGGATCTGCTCGAAGCCCCGGTACATCGGCGAGTTCACGCGGGCGGACGACACGCGTCCATCCTCGATGTCGAGCGTGACTTCCAGGTCGCCCTCGACGCGGTTGAAAGGTCCGACCAGCAGGCGTGTCATGGCGGCAGGCTAGCGCAGGCGGGTCTTGCGCACCGCGGGCGCGACCTTGAGGTGGTCCGCCGTGGCGTTGGCTTTCACGCGCTTGGGCGTGGCCGACTTCGACAGCGACGCCAGCGCGACGAACCAGGCCTTGGGCATGTCGGTCGGCAGGCCGATGGGAATGCCGGCGATCTTGGGCGTCTCGTGGAACGGGTGCCCCGGCTCCTGGAAGCCCGGCTCGGTGCAGGCGATGCAGGCGTAGCCGCCGCGGGTGCAGGAGCCTTCTCCGTTCCACAGCCGCGTGTTGCAGTCGGCATGCACCTGCGTGCCCTTGCAGCCCATGTGCTCCATCATGCAGCCCAGGTCCGAGGGCTTCTCGGCGCTGGCCTTGAACTCGTAATACTCGTTGCGGGTGCAGCCGTGGTGCACCAGCTGGTCGGCATAGAACCGCGGCCGGTTCAACGGGTCCAGGTCGGCGGCGGAGAACTGGCCGGCCGCCAGCGCCATGAGGCTGTCAATCACCCACCCAGGATGCGTTGGGCAGCCCGCCACGTTGATGACCGGCAGGCCGCTGCCGCAGCGGAATTCCGCGCCGAGCAGGCCGCCCGGGCGGTCGTCCTCGTACTGGAGGCCGCAGGCATCGGTCGGGTTGCTCCCTCCCGCGGCGATGCCGCCCCACGCCGCGCAGCTGCCGATCGCCACGACCTGCCGCGCCGTCGCGGCCAGCCGGCGGACCCAGTCGATCATCGGGATGCCTGTGCCGGCCAGGACATGGAAGCGGCCGGTGTTGTTCGGCCCGCGCAGCAGCGAGCCTTCGATGCACAGCGCATCGACGCGCAGGCGGCCATCGGCGGCGCGCTCGAGCAGTTCGATGAGCTCGCAGCCGCTTTCGAGCGATAGCGACGGATGCCACAGCAGGTTGATGCCGGCGTCGCGCAGCTGGCCGTGGAAGTCCGCCGTGTCGGCGCAAAGAAGCGACATGCTGCAGCCGCCGCAGCCGCCCGACTGCAGCCACAGGACGTTGAAGTTCGGCATCGTGGTGTCCATCGATTCAGCCTTCCAGCCCGAAGCGGGCCATCTTGCCGCGCAGGCCGACCCGGGACAGTCCCAGTTCCTTGGCCACGCGGGTCTTGTTCCAGCGGTTGCGCAGCAGCGTCTCGCGCAGCAGCATGGCCTCGATCGCATCGAGGCGCTCGGCCAGCGTGCCGCTGGCCGGCAGCGACGGCGATTGCGCGGTGGCGGTGCGTCCCGCCTGGCCCTGCAGGACGCGCGTCGAGAAGGCGGTGCCGTCGATCAGGTCCTCGGCGCTGAGCGCCACTGCGCGCGAGATCTCGTTGCGCAGCTCGCGTATGTTGCCGGGCCAGGGGTAGGTCATGAGGCAGGCCATCGCCTCGTCCGAGAGCGCCGCGCCCGGCCGCCCCAGCGCCTCGCCCACCTCGCTCACGAGCCGACGCGCGATCGGCCCGATGTCTCCGCCGCGCTCGCGCAGCGGTGGCACCGTGAGCGTCACGCAGGCGATGCGGTAGAACAGATCCTCGCGGAAATGTCCCTCATGCACCCGCTGCTCGAGGTTGCGATGCGTGGCCGCGATGACGCGCACATCGACCGGCACGGTGCGCGGCGAGCCGACGGGCCGCACCTCGCCCTCCTGGAGCACCCGCAGCAGGCGCAGCTGGAACGCGGCCGAGGTTTCGCCGATCTCGTCGAGGAAGACGGTGCCGCCATTGGCGCGCTGGAACAATCCGACATGGTCTTCGAACGCACCGGTGAACGCGCCGCGCTTGTGGCCGAAAAGCTCCGACTCGAGCAGCGTGTCGGGAATGGCGGCGCAGTTCTCGACCACGAAGGGCCCGCTGGCGCGGGGGCTCGCGTAATGCACCGCGCGTGCCAGAAGCTCCTTGCCGGAGCCCGACTCTCCGAGTACCAGCAGGCTGAGGTCGTAGCGCGCGACGCGCGCCGCCAGCTCGCACACCGCGTCGAGCGGGCTGCCGTCGGCGCGCTCGATGCGATCGAAATCGAAGGCAGTGCGCGCCCGCTCCAGCTTGTTGGCGGCTCGGCGCCGCAGCACCGGCGTGCTGGTGCGCAGCTCGAGGTCGAGCCGGTTCATGTCGCGCTGGAGCATCTGGGCTTCGGCCGCATCGCGCACCGTGCGCAGCAGGTGGTCGGGGACCCACGGCTTGAGCAGGTACTGGTAGATGCCGGCGTCGTTGATGCCCGCGATGATGTCCTCGGAGTCGGTGTAGCCCGAGATCACGATGCGCACCGTGTCGGGCCAGCGCTCGCGCACCTCCTTCAGGAAGGTGACGCCGGTCTCGCCGGGCATGCGCTGGTCGCACAGGATCACGCTGACCGGTTGGCGCTCGAGCTGGCGGCGGGCCTCGTCCGCATCGCTGGCCGTCAGCACGGCGAACTCCTCGTCGAGCGTGCGGCGGATCGCGTCCTGCGAGCGCACCTCGTCGTCGATGACGAGGACAGTCGGTACCGGCGCGGCCGGCATCATCGGGCGCTCGCGGCGTTCATGCCGTCGCGGTGCCGGGCCAGGTGACGAGGCGTCCATGCCATGGGCAGCTTGTGGACGAAGTGATACCGCGCGACATGAAAGCTCGGGTCGAAGCCGTAGAAGTTGCGATGCATGCGTGAAAGCTCGTGAAGGCGGTAGTCGGCGAGGGGGCGCGCGGTCTCGTCGGCGCCGCGCCGACTCGCCTTTGCGGCAATTCTTTGCTCGACATTGTGCGCCGCGGCCAGCGCCGTCGCATGGGTGATTGCCAGTGTCTCGAACCCCGCTGCCGCCACATCCATGCACCGGTCGATGAGCCCGATCGACAGCGCCTGCGGCGCGCCCAGCGGAAGGCGGCCCGCCATCAGGGCGGCCGCGCCCTCGTCGCCGAGGCGGCGCGGCAGCAGGTAGGTCCAGTACTCCGAGCCGTACAGGTTCCCCATGTTCTTGTAGTGCGGGTTCAGCACCACGCCTTGGTGCGCCCAGACCTCGTCGGCGGCAAGCGCGAGAAAGGCCCCGCCGGCGCCGGCATTGCCGCGCAGCAGTGCGATGGTCAGCCGGTCGGTGGTGTGGATGACCGCCTCGGCCAGGTCGTCCATCGCCTCGATGTTGCGCATCGACTCGTCGGCGGCGCTGTCGTCCTCGCGGTACGAGGCCGCCTCGATGCAGTTCAGGTGGATGCCGTTGCTGAAGAAGTCGGCGCCGCCGGCGATGAGCAGCACGCGCGTGTCGCGGGCCGTGGCCTCGCGCCACGCGGCCAGAAGGCGTCGGCATTGCGCCGTCGACATCGCGCCGTTGTAGAACTCGAACGACAGGCAGCCGACGCGGGCGCCCGGGGCGCCGAACTCCTGGTAGCGGATCTCCCCCCACTCGCCGCTCGCGCGCTCCAGCGGCACGTTCATCGCGGGGAGCGCCTCGAAGGCCGCGCCGAAGGCAAGATCGCATGGCAGCTTGAAGGCCTTGCCGCCGCAGGGGCCGGCAAGGCTGGCGTGGCCGATCCAGACCGCGCCGTCGACCGTGCGGCGCAGCACGGCCCCGTCGCGGCGGCCGATCAGCGCGCCGGGTGGCGAGGCGTCGGGTGCATCCGGCGTGGCGGCGTGCGCGTCGAACACGCGGCATGGCTGGCCGAAGAGCTCGTCCTGCACGCCGGGATGGCCGTCGGCGCTGCGGATCTTCGCGAGCACGGTGGCCGTCTTGTCCTTCGACCAGTCGATGCAGCGCTCGGCTTGGGGCAGCGGGCCGCGCCAGGTGGAAGCCGCGGGCCGGGCCGGGCTCTCGCCGTCGGGGCCGCCGGCCTCGAAGTTCGCCACGGCACGCAGCACCGCATCGACGGCCGCCTCCGTCACTTCCCGCCGGTACAGGCTGCCTTTGGCGGCCGCCCGCATCGCGAAGCCGGCGTGCGCCCACACCGGGCCCGCATCGAAGGCCTCGTTGGCCTGCAGCACGGTCACGCCCCAGCCGGCCTCGCTTTCGCGCACGGCCCAGTCGAGCGCCGCAGGGCCGCGGTCACCGACCGGCCCGGGGTGCACGATGAGGCACGGCTGACGCTGCCACACAGAAGGCTGGATCAGCCGCTTCAGGAACGGTGCGATCACCAGGGCGGGGCGGAACAGCTCGACCGCCTCTTCGGTGACGCGGTCGGCGATGTCGAGCTCGACCGAGACCTCGTGGCCCCGCGCGCGCAGCTCGCAGAACAGGCGCTGGCTCAGACTGTTGAAGCTGTGACACAGCAGCAGGATGCGCAGCGGGGCGGGCGTCATCTCAGCCCCGCAGTCCGGCCAGCACCTGCGCGGCGCCGGCCTTGCCCAGGTACAGCGCCAGCCGCGCCTCGATCGTGCCGAGCGCGGCGTTGTAGGCCGCAGTTTGGGTGGCGGCCACGAGGGCTGCCGCGATGATCGGCGCATCGGGTCCGAAGTGCGGCCCCAGCCGGGCGATCGCCTCGCGCTTCAGTGGCTCGAGCCGATCGGACTCGTCCAACGGCGGGACGGGCGGCGCCTGTACCGGCCGGGGCGCCGGGGCCTGGATCGCCGGCCGCCGGAGCGCGACCAGGCCGCGCCGGTGCAGCTCCTGGATCAGGACGTCGGCGTCCGGCCCGAGCGTCGCGCGCAGCGCCTGCACGCTGTCCTGGCCGTTGACGAGGATCAGCGCCGTTCGCGCCCGCCCGGCCGAAGAACGTTCGGCCAGTGCCGCACGGCCGGCTTCTGTCTTGGCGAAGATGCGTTTGGAGGCCTGGTCGTCCATCTCGGTCCGCGCCAAGGCGGCCTTTCAGCAGATGCGCGGCAACTGCTCGCCGCTCAGCCAATCGACGACGCGCCGGCCGCCGAAGCTGGTCTCCATCTGCACGAAGCGGTGGGGGTCCTCGGTGACGCTGCCGATGCGCACGGCATTCGCGCCGAGCGGATGCGCGCGCATGGCCGCCAATACCGCTTCCGCGGCGTCGGGCGCGCAGATCGCGACCAGCTTGCCTTCGTTGGCGACATAGAGCGGATCGAGGCCGAGCAGCTCGCACGCCGCCTCGACCTGCGGCAGCACCGGAATGGCCGCCTCCTCGAGCAGCATGCCCACGTTCGACTGGCGCGCGATCTCGTTCAGCGTGGTCGCGAGGCCGCCGCGCGTCGGATCGCGCAGCACACGCACACCGTCCGAGGCCGCGAGCATCGCTGCCACCAGCCCATGCAGCGCCACACTGTCGGAGGCGACGGTGGTTTCGAAATCCAGCGATTCCCGTTTCGACAGCACCGCCACGCCATGCTCGCCGATCGTGCCCGAGAGCAGCACCGCGTCGCCCGGGCGCGCGTTGGCGCCCGAAATGTGGACCCCGGCGGCGACGACGCCGACGCCGGTGGTGCTGATGAACACGCCGTCGCCCTTGCCCTTCTCGACGACCTTCGTGTCGCCGGTGACCACCGGCACGCCGGCCGCGCGCGAGGCCGCGGCCATCGAGTCGACGATGCGTTTCAGGTCGGCGAGCGGAAAGCCTTCCTCGAGGATGAAGCTCGCCGCAAGGTAGAGCGGCACCGCGCCGCACATCGCAACGTCGTTGATCGTGCCGTGCACCGAGAGCGAGCCGACGTCGCCACCGGCAAAGAACAGGGGCGAGACGACGTGGCCGTCGGTGGCCATCACGAGCCTGGCGCCCACCGGGATCGCCAGCGCCGCGCCGTCGTCGCCCTGGCGAAGGTACTCGTTGTCGAACGCGGCAAGGAACAGCTCCTCGATCAGCTGCGCCGCCGCCCGCCCGCCGGCCCCATGGCCCATGTCGACGCGTCCGTGGCGGATGTCGAGCGGGCGGATGTAGTCCTTCTTCATGCGGCCACCTCGACCCTGACCGCAATGTCCTTGAAGCGCCCGTACGAGTAGTGCGCGGCGCATGCGCCCTCCGACGACACCATGCAGGAGCCGACCGGGTTCTCCGGCGTGCAGACCGTACCGAAGATCTTGCAGTCGGTAGGCTTCTTGACCCCGCGCAGGATCGCGCCGCACTCGCAGGCCTTGTTGTCCGGCACCGGCTGGTAGCCCAGGCCGAAGCGGCGCTCGGCGTCGAATTCCGCGAACGCCGAGCGAATCTTCAGCGCGCTGTACGGCACTTCGCCCAGGCCGCGCCACTCGAAGCTGCTGCGCAGTTCGAACACCTGCGAGACCAGCGCCTGCGCATGCAGGTTGCCGTCGCGGTTCACCGCGCGGGTGAATTCGTTCTCGACCTCTGCGCGGCCTTCGTTGACCTGGCGCACCAACATCAGCACGGCCTGCATCACGTCGAGCGGCTCGAAGCCGGCAATCACGACCGGCTTGCGATATTCCTCGGCGAAATGTTCGTAAGGCGCCGAGCCGATCACGATGCTGACGTGGGCCGGCCCGACAAAGCCGTCGATCGGCACGGTGCCGAACTCGCGGACCTCAGGCGATTCGAGAATGTGCGTGATCGCGGAAGGGGTCAGCACATGGCAGCACAGCACGCTGAAGTTCTTCAATCCTTCCTGCTGTGCGGTGCGGATCGTCAGCGCCGTCGGCGGCGTGGTGGTCTCGAAGCCGATGGCGAAGAACACCACTTCGCGGCCGGGCTCGCGGCGCGCGATCTCGAGCGCATCGGCGCCGGAATACACCATGCGGATGTCGCCGCCGCGGGCCTTCGCGCGCACCAGCGAGAGCCCGCCGGAGGCCGGAACGCGCATCGTGTCGCCGTAGGTGCAGACGATGGCCCCGCGCTCGAGCGCGAGCTGGATCGCCAGGTCGATGCGCCCGATCGGCAGCACGCACACCGGGCATCCCGGACCATGGATCATGCGCACGTTGTGCGGCAGCAGCTCGCCGATGCCATAGCGCGAGATCGCGTGCGTGTGGCCGCCGCAGAACTCCATGAAGCTGTACAGCCGGCCGGGCTGCGCCTCCGCGTGCAGACGGGCCTGGATCTTCTTCGCGATGGCTCCGTCGCGGAATTCGTCGATGTACTTCATGGCAGGGCCGCCTCATGGGTTGCGGCGAGCTGCGCCAGCGTGCCGAACATGGCCAGCGTGCGCTGGGCCTCCTCGGGGTCGATCCGCCCGATGGCGTGGCCGACGTGCACGATCACATAGTCGCCGACCACGGCGTCAGGCACCAGTGCGACCGAGATTTCCTTGCGGATGCCGCCGAGTTCGACCAGCCCCAGCGCACCAGGGCGCAGTTCGATCAGTTGGGTGGGAATGGCTAGGCACATGGCATGGCTTCTCGTGAAATGGGGGAGGGTGCGTTGCGCAGGCCATGGGCGGCGACCCAGGCCTGGCCCAGCGCCAGGGCCGCGTCGCCGCAACCGATGGCCTCGGCCGACACGGCGCGAAGGCCATGCGCCTGGAGCGCCTGCGTCACGCGGCTGCGCAGGATCGCGTTGAAAAAGCAGCCGCCGCCGAGGCAGACGATGCGGCAGCCGGTCTGGCGCGCCGCGGCGGCGGCCCAGCCCGCCAGGCCTTGGGCCAGCAGGATGTGGAACCAGGCGGCGGCCTCGTCGCCGTTGCGCTGCGGCTCGGGCCAGGCGAACAGCTGCGCGAGCAGCGGGCGAAGATCGAGATGCCGCAGGTCGTGGGTGTCGGGCCAGATCGCCGTCTCGACGATGGCGTGCCTGGCCAGCCAGCGTGCGGCCGCCGCTTCGAGGGCCACCGCGGCCTCGGCCTCGTGGGCCTGCCGAATGCAGAGGCCCAGCGCACCGGCCGCCGCATCGAACCAGCGGCCGGCGCTGCTTGTGGTCGGGCAATTCAATCCGGTCGCGAGCATGCGCTGCACGCCGGCCGCCAGGCCAGACCCGACGTCCGGCGAAAAGCGCGCGGCAATCCGGTCGCCGGCACCGAGCGCGTGCAGGGCGGAGGCGGCCATGCGCCAAGGCTCGCGTGCCGCGGCATCGCCGCCGGGCAGCCCCAGCGGCCACAGGCTTCCCAGGCGCTCCCAGCCGTGGCCGCTGACGCGCAGCAGTTCGCCGCCCCAGGCGGTGCCGTCGGTGCCGAGTCCGACACCGTCGAGCGCCAGGCCGATGACGGGTTCGTCCAGGCCGTGTTCGGCCATCACGGCCGCGATGTGCGCATGGTGGTGCTGCACCGCGATGGCCGGCACGCCCCATTCGTCCGCGAGCGCGACGGCGATGCGCGTGCTGTAGAAGTCGGGATGCAGGTCATGCGCCACGGCCGCCACCGGCGCCCGCGCCGCGCGTGCGAGTGCGCGCAGCGAAGCCTCCAGCTGGCGGCAGGCCGCGGGGTCCTGCAGGTCCCCATGCAATGCAGACCAGCGCGCCTGCCCATGGTCGAGCAGGCATGCGGTGTTCTTGAGCCAGGCCCCGCTGGCCAGCACGGCGGGAAGCGGCTGTTTCATGGGCTTCAGTGCGCGAGGCGGCGGGTGCCGCCATCCGCATCGGCGAGCCAGTCGAGCCAGGCGGCCATGCCTTCGCCGCTGGTGGCCGACAACTGGATGACCCCGATGGCCGGGTTCACGCGGCGCGCGCCTTCGATGCAGCGTGCGACGTCGAAGCGCAGGTGCGGCAGCAGGTCGGTCTTGGTGAGCACCATCAGCTGGGCGGCCGCGAACATGTCCGGATACTTGAGCGGCTTGTCCTCGCCCTCGGTGACCGACAGCAGCACCACCTTGGCGGCCTCGCCGAGGTCCCAGAGGGCCGGACAGACGAGATTGCCCACGTTCTCGATGAACAGCAGGCTGCGCTCGTCCACATGTGAAGGACCGTGTGCATGGTGGTGCAGCTGCGCGAAGGCCTGTTCGATCATCGGGGCGTCCAGATGGCAGCCCTTGCCGGTGTTCACCTGGATGGCCGGCACGCCGGTCGCTCGGATGCGCTCGGCGTCGAAGCTCGTCTGCTGGTCGCCTTCGATGACCGAGATGGCCAGGGCGGGATGGCGCGCCCGCAGTGCGTCGATGGTGGCGCACAGCAGGGTGGTCTTGCCCGATCCGGGGCTGGACAGCAGGTTGAGCGCATTCACGCCGTGCGCCGCGAAGTGGCCGCGGTTGCGCGCGGCAACGCGGTTGTTCTCTCCGAGAATGTCGGCCTCGAGCCGGATGGTGCGCTCCTGGCTCAGCCCGGGCACCGACACGCGCGCCGCGCCGGTACCGAAGTGCAGGTCGCCTCGAGGAGGATGAACGTGGCCGTGGCCGTGGTCATGGTCATGGTCATGGCTGTGTTCATGCTCATGTTCGATCTCGGCGCATCCGCAAACGACACACATGATGGGTCTCCTTATGAATCTTCGACTTGCAGTTCGAGCACGCGCAGCTCGGTGCCGCCCGTGGCCTGAAGCTGATGGCTGCGGCAGCGCGGGCAGGCGTCGCCGCGCCGCGTGATCTCGACGCTGGCGCCGCAGGGCATGCACCACGCGGTGCCGGGGGGCTCGAGGATGTCGATCGACGCGCCCTCCAGACAGGTGCGGGGTGCGATCGCCTCGAGCGCGAAGCGCAGGGCGCGCGTCTCCACGCCACAGAGCTGCCCCGCCTCCAGCCGCAGGGCGGTCACGCGATGGAATCCCTCGCGGCGTGCCGCGTCTTCGACGAGCTTCAGGATTCCGCCGGCCAGGCTGGCTTCATGCATGGGGCAACTCCGCGGTGGCTGTGCGCGACTCGACCGCGAAGCGCACGCACGGATCGTACGCGGCCATCAGGATGCACAGCAATGGCCCCGCTTCGCGGCCCTCGGCCGGCATGCGCTCGAGCGCATGCACCACGGCGCCGAGGGGATGAAAGTTCCAGTCGGTCGGCGCCACGACGTCGTAGCCGGCCACGCGCCGGTCGGCGGGCGGGCCTTCGATGCGCGCGCGATGAATCAGCAGGCCGCGTGCCGTTTCGACCCATGCCAGGCCTTCACCGGTGCCCGTCTGCAATGCGCCGGTCGCGAGCCATCCGGTGCCGGCGCGTCCGGGCGTGTCGGGCAGCGACAGGCGCGCCAGGTCGGCGATGCGGGCGCCCAGCCGTTCCCATGCGCTCGCCGGCGCATCGGCACGCAGGTCGTGCAGGCGGGTCCAGGTTCCGGTCTCGGCGCATCGGCCGCGCCAGGTGGGCGCGGCGGCATCGAAGGCGGTGCCCAGTCCGTCGGCGAGCGCGCGCAGGTCCGCCGGACTGCCGTGGGGGCGCAGCGGTGCCGCTGGCTGCAAGGGGCGACTCCCGAGTGCCGCAGAGGCGTGCAGCAGCGCAGGGAGCCAACCGCGCCCGCGCTCGCTCCATTGCGCGAGCCATTCCGCGGGCTCGCGTTCCCACAGCGCCAGCCAGTCGGCGGGCGAAGCGCCCAGCAGATCCGCGAGCCAGGCAATGCCTTCCGCGTCACCCTTCGATCGCGCGCCATCGGCCAGCCACGGACATCCCAGCAACGAGGTGCGGCTGCTGTCGGCCCATGCGGGCATGGCCCCCGGCACGTGCAACTCGACCGGCCAGTCCAGGCCGATGCGCAGCGCGTGGTCGCGCGCGGTCTCCCGGCGCAGTGCGCGCCGCTGCGCGGCCGATCCGAAGGCTTCCTGTCCTTGGGCCGCTGCCAGCGCCAACGTGGCGCACAGGAAATGGGCGTGGCCGCACAAGGTGAACAAGTTGGCCAGCAGGTGCGGCGCTTCGGCCGCGGACCGGCCCGCCAGCAGCAGGCCGGCGAGCGCACGGCGGTCGCTCGCCAGGTTGTGCGGGCGGCGCAGGCCCGGCCGCACCCGCAGCGTGCCGGCAAGGGTCTGGAGCGTGGTCACGGGGCCTGCCTCTGCGTGGCGCCGCGGCCGAGCAGGAAGCTGCGCCGCGCCGGCGCCGCGGCCACGGGCTCCCCGCTGGCGATGACGGGCCGGCGCAGCTGCGCCAGCAGCGCCGAGGCGGTGGCGATCGCATCGGCCTGGGTGCCGAACTCGAACATGGGCGAGAACATCGAGCAGGCCTCGAACGATCCGAAGCCGTCTTCGTGCGCGCCGGTGAAGGTGAATTGCTCGTGGCCGACCTGGCGCAACCGGCTCGTGCCGACCCGTGCCGGCATGTCGCGGCGCACGAGCGGGAATCGCACGAGGTTCATGAACCAGGGCGTCACCAGCACGCCGGCCGCATTGCCGGATTCCGAAGCGGCCTGCACCTCGCTGCGCCCGCCCAAGGGCTCGAGGCCGAAGTCGACCGCCTCCACGCGCAATGCGGTGTTCATGAAGGGCAGGCCGGCCATGCGGGAATGCGCGATGCCGTCGAACAGGGCTTCCAGCGCGCGCGTGCGCAGCGTCAGCTCTGCGTGTCCGGCGCCGTGGGTGAGGGTCATGGGCCGCCCGCCTTGTCGAGCACCATGAACTGGTCCGCGTCGCCGTCGCATTGGGGGCAGCGCCAGTAGTCGGGCAGGGCGGTGAAGGCCGTGCCCGGGGCGATCTGCCAGGTCTCGTCGCCCTCCGCCGGGTCGTACACCCACCAGCAGATCTTGCATTCGAGCCGCGTCGACGCGCCCAGCTTCGCGCGGTCGCCGAGATAGCTCCCCTCGAAGCGCATGGGACCGGCCGTGGTCACGCGCTCTCGATCCATTGCAGCACCTCGGCCAGCCGCTCATGGGAATCCTCCAGGTCCTCGCGTGCGGCCTGCGCGACTTCCGGCAGGTCGCCCACCTCGACCGTGTTCAGGATCACCACGTCCTGCGAGTTGTAGTAGACGACCCGCCAGCAGTTCGGCATGCGGGTGTTCGAAATGCGGCAGTTGCCATAGCCGCGCGACAGGATGAGCACGCGGCCGGTGCCCAGGTGGTGGTCGAGAAAGCCGATGTCCTCCACCGACATCGGCAGCAGCGTGAGGTTGATGACCTGCGCCGGGCAGCCCGGCACCCAGGCGCGCCAATGGTCCTCGATCTCGGCCAGCAGGGCGGGCGCGTTCTGCACGTTGGGCGGCAGCGGGCCAGACCACCTCGGCACCTCGGGCGCGACGTCCTCGCGCGCGACGGCCTTGAGTGCATCGGGGATGGCGCCAAGCTCGATGCTGTCGCTCGCGACAACGCCGTCGAGCGACCCGATGACGCGCCAGACGCCCGCGAAGACGGACTCCTGCACCCGCAGCTCGCGCGGCGGCGTGCCCTCGTGCCGCACCAGGGCACTGACTTCGCCCTCGCCGAGCACCTGGTTGACGAGGGCGAGGTCGCCCGCCGCGAGGCCGTCCAGCGCGATGCGGCGGTTGCCGCCTTCACGGCAGACGATCGCCAGCTGCGCGAGCGCATCGCGCAGGGCCGCGCGTGCCGGCTGGTGGGCCGCGAGTTCCTCGGGCTCCGGCAGTGCGGGCGCGCGGAAGGTTTCCATGCCCTGCGGCATGGCCATGTAGGCAAGCTCCTCTTCCTCGGGCTGCGAGCCGGGGCCGATGGTGCGCACGGGAATGGGGAAGTCTTTCATGGATGCGATCCTCAGTGACAGGCATTGGCGGCGCCGGTGGCGCTCACGACCGGGATGCCGATCGTCGGCGCGCGGCCCACCGGGCTCGCCAGGGCGGCTTCGACCCGCTGCAGGAACACGTCCCAGTCGTGCATGCCCGGCACGGTGCCGACGTAGCCGCCGTCGCGCAGGAACAGCAGCGTGGGCCAGCGCTGCGAACCGAAGCGGCGCGCGACCTTGTCCTCCAGGTCGCGCGGCACGACGGCCACGGCAAAGCGGCCTGGGAAGCTGCGCATCAGTTCAGGCAGCACGGCGGCCACGTCCTGGCCTTCGGGAAAGCGCACCGGATCGCCCGCGAACAGCACGACGCGGTCGCCGCCCTGCGCGGACCAGGCGTCGATGCTCTGGTCGTCGACCCAGGTCGCGCCGAAGTCATCGACCAGGCGCGCGATGAGCGCGGAGCCCTCGCGGCGCGTTTCGGGCTGCTGGACCGGGAGGCGCACGAGCGTCTCGGTGCCGGTGGTTTCGAGTGTCATGAAGGGCTTTCGGTGGTTTCGTCGGCAAGGCGCAACGGCGGCTGGCCGCACAGCGCGAGAAGTTCCTGCGTGCTCGCGGCGGAGGGAAGCGCGAACGCAGCCGCGGTGCCTCCTGGGGCGCCGGCCTGCGCCGCCGCGAGCAGGTCGAGCGTGGCGTCGATCTCGGCAGCGCGCCGCGCATCGATGCGCTCGCGGACGCTGTCGAGGAAGACCAGCACCCAGTCGCCAACGGCGGGCTCGGCCACCAGCAAGGTCCGGACGCGGCGCTGCTCGCCCCGCCCGGTGCAGATGGCATGACCCGGCTCGATGGAGAGGATCTGCATGGGAATGCCGATGCACATGATTGGCTCAGGCCGGCTGCCGGGCAGGCGCCGGCAGGAAGCGTTCGTCGCCATGCCGGCAGGCTGCGTCCTCGGCGGGCCGTCCGGCCTCGTAGCGATCGAGGTCGAGCTGTTGGAAGGTCACGGCGTCGGGCCCCGGCAGCGGGTGCCTGCGCGGACGCGGCATGGCGCCCCAGCGGCGCAGTGCGTCGATGCCGAGCGCGAGCGCGTCCTCCATCGCAAGCTTCACGGCCGGGCGCAGGCTGCCGCCGTAGTCGTCGAGTTCTTCCGGCTGGCAACCGACGAGCAGCACGCGCTGCGGATAGCGCTCGGTGAGCTGCGCCAGCATGAGGACCTCCTGGAAGCCGGTCTGGTGCAGGCTCATCTTCTTGGCTCCCATGAAGCGCGGCACCTCGTCGTCCTCGATCAGCTTGAGCGTGCCGGCAGGCAGGCCGTAGTCGATCGCGTCGAAGATCAGCAGCCGGGTGGCCTGCTGCACATGCTGGATCAGGTAAAGCCCCTGCGTGCCGCCATCGATCAGCCCCACATGCGGCGCGAACTCGTAGCGCCGCTGCAGTGCTTCGACGCAGCGCACGCCAAAGCCCTCGTCGGCCCACAGCACGTTGCCGATGCCGAGCACGCAGATCGATTCATCGCGCGGCATGCGTCAATCCTTGAACGTGCGGTGGCCGGAGATCATCGTGCTGACCACGCTGGAGCGGCCCATGATGTCTTCCCGGATGGCGGCATACACATGCACGATCACGAAGACGATCAGCCCCCACATGCCGAGGTGGTGCCAGGTGTGCACGTCCTGCGACTGCCCGAACAGCGGGATGACCCAGCCGAACAGATGGTCTTGCCAGGAGCCGCGCTGGGCGCCTTCCGCGTACAGGGCGAAGCCTGTGACGATCATGAAGACACACAGCAGCAGGAACCCGAAGAACATCGCGAAGCGCGCCAGCGGGTTGTGGCCCACATAGCGCCCGGGACGCGCGCTGACGAAGGCGTACCACTTCGCCATGCCCCAGATCTCCTGCCAGTAGATGCGCTGGAAGATCGGAACCCAGAACAGCTCGCGCGCATGGTGATTGCCGACGACCGCCCAGTAGATGCGGCCGAGCAGGCCGACGGCGAGCACGTAGCCCGCCGCGAAATGCGCGAACCGGATGTAGCCCATCAGGAAATGCGCGCTGGCCTCGCCGGGCTGGGTCGGCAGCGGCGAGCCGATGAAATACCCGGTGAGGGCCAGCACGGTGATCGCGAGCGCATTGATCCAGTGCCAGATCCTGACCGGGGCTTCGTACACATAGACCGATTTGATCGACTGGCCGTGCGCGACGCTGCTGTCGTCGGCACTGCGCGCCGTTACCGGGCGGGATGATGTCGTGTTCATGGCGTGTTCCTGCGGTGCTGCGCTGGCCTCAGACGCGCGCAGCGAGCATGAAAAGCCCGCTGCCGCCAATCAGCGCGGAGGCGGCGCGCCAGGCCCAGCCCGGCAGCCGCTGCAGCGACGCGCCGGCACACAGGCCCACGATGTGCAGCAGCGTCGAGGCGGCCATGAAGCCGGCCGCGTAGGCCATGAACGAGTGGCCCCCGGCCAGCTCGGCGCCATGGGCTTGCCCGTGGAGCACACCAGCCATCGCGACGAGGGCGAAGCCGGTGACCGGTGCGATGCGCCTGGCGTTCAGCATCAAGGCAGCGAGGGCGGTGACGCTGAGCGCGATGCCGGCCTCGACCCACGGCAGGCCGATGCCGCCCGCGGCCAATGCGGCGCCGGGCAGCAGCGCCGCAAGGAAAACCGCCGGGCCGGCGGTGCGCCACGCCTTGGGCAGAGCGACCACCGACCACATCCCTACGGCCACCATGGCAAGCAGGTGGTCGAGGCCGCCGAAGGGGTGGGCGAGGCCGGCCGCGAAGCTTTCGGCGCCGTGGCCCGGATGGGCCTGGGCCGACGAGGCCACCGCGAGCGCAGCCACGGCGGCCAGGCCCTTGGCGACCGACGTTCGAACGCGAGCGGTCGATGTGGTTTGGATCTGCATGTGCTTGTCTCCGTTGTTTTGGGGTCGATTCATCGCACCGTGACGCTGGTGAGTTCCTGGCCGTCCGGGCTCATCACGTGCGTCGAACACGCGAGGCACGGGTCGAACGAATGCAGCGTGCGCAGGATCTCGACGGGCTGCTCCGGATCGGCCATGGGCGTGTTCATCAGGCTGGCCTCGAACGCGCCGATCTGCCCCTTGGTGTCGCGCGGGCTGCCGTTCCAGGTCGTCGGCACCACGCACTGGTAGTTCTCGATGCGGCCATCCTTGATGCGGATCCAGTGGCCGAGCGCGCCGCGCGGCGCGGCGACCGTGCCGACGCCCTTGGCTTCCTTGGGCCAGGTGGCCGGGTCCCACTTCTCGACGTTGGCGGTGCTGGTGTCGCCGGCCTTGATGTTGGCCACCAGTTCCTGGAAATCGTCCAGCATCATCTCGGCGCAGTACTGCGCTTCGAGGGCGCGCGCGAGCGTCCGGCCGATGGTCGTGGGCAGCAGCTGCTTCACCGTGTACTGGGTCTCGGGCATGCCCAGCGCCTTCGGGAACACCTTGTTGATGATCGCGGCGGACAGGTCAACCTGCTCCTTCACGCGCTGGCAGTGCGGATTGCCTTTTGCCGCGTGCGCGTAGCCGAGGATGTAGCGTGACAGCGGCCCCACCTCCATGGCATGGCCGCGCCAGCGCGGGGACTTGATCCACGAGTACTTGGCGCTTTCGTCCAGCCGCTCGATGTTGGTTCGCGTGCCCTTGGTCTTCGCGCCGAGTTCGTAGTTGGGCTCGGTCACGCCGTCCCAGGGATGCAGGCCCTTCGATTCGTCGGCGTACTTGTACCAGCTGTGGTTGACGAACTCCTGCACCTGCTCAGGGTCGCGCGGATCGACCGGCAGGATTTCGTTCCAGTTGCCGCCCAGGATCGCACCGCCGGGCAGCTGCTGGGTCTTGCGGTCGCCCATCACCTTTTCGTAGGTGCCGTAGTCCATCACGTTGGTGGCCGAGAGGCCGCCGCCGTAGAGCCATCCGGCTTGCTTGTAGATGGTGCCGATGGCGAGCACGTCGGGGATGTACACGTTGTTGTTGAACTCGATCATTTCGCGGATGCGCGCCTCGATGAAGTTCAGCCGCTCCATGTTGACCGGTGCGCCCGCCGCGCCGTCCTTGTCGATGTTGATGGCGCAGGGCACGCCGCCCACCAGGTAGTTCGGATGCGGGTTCTTTCCGCCGAAGATGGTGTGGACCTTGACCCACTCCTTCTGCAGGTCGAGTGCCTCGAGGTAGTGCGTCACCGCCATGAGGTTGGCCTCCGGCGGCAGCACGTAGGCCTTGTTGCCCCAGTAGCCGTTCATGAAGGGGCCGAGCTGCCCGCTCTCGACGAACTTCTTGAGCCGATTCTGGATGTCGCGGAAGTAGCCCGGCGACGACATCGGATGCGAAGGCGACACGGTCTGCTGCAGCTCCGACGTCTTCTTCGGGTCGGCCTTGAGCGCGGACACTACGTCGACCCAGTCGAGCGCATGCAGGTGATAGAAGTGCACGGCATGGTCATGCTCCTGCAGCGTCTTGGCCATGATTTCGCGGATCAGGTAGGCGTTCTTCGGGATGGTGATGCCGAGCGCATCCTCCACCGCGCGCACCGAGGCCAGCGCATGGCAGCCCGTGCAAACGCCGCAGATTCGCTCCACAAAGGCCCATGCGTCGCGCGGGTCGCGGCCCTTGAGGATCACTTCGAGGCCGCGCCACATCGTGCCGGTGGACACGGCGTTGCGGATCACGTTGTTGCTGTCGACGTTGACTTCGCAGCGCATGTGGCCCTCGATGCGCGTCACCGGGTCTACCACGATGCGGCGGCCCGTGTCGTCCATCCTGAAGCCTTGTGTCTCGTATGCACTCATTTGTTTTTTTCCTTGCCGTGGGAGCGTGGGGGAGTCAGCGCCCGGTGTCGGCCGGTGCCTGGGTGTCGTTCTTTTTCTGCGCGGCGCGCTTGATCGCGGATGCAGCGGCGTGCGCGACGGCGGCCGCTCCGACCACGCCGGCAGCGGTCGCGCCGACCTGGTCCGCGTTGGCCTCGACACCGAACTGGTGGATGTCGGTCAGGCGGTTGTAGAACGAGCCCTTGTCCCAGAAGCCGTCCTCCGAGCAGCCGATGCAGCCGTGGCCCGCCTTGATCGGAAAGCTGGTGCCTTCGTTCCACTGCACGGTCGAGCAGGCGTTGTAGGTGGTCGGGCCCTTGCAGCCGACCTTGTAGAGGCAGTAGCCCTTGCGCGCGGATTCGTCGTCCCAGGCCTCGACGAACTGCCCGGCGTCGAAGTGCGGCCGTCGGTAGCACTTGTCGTGGATGCGCTGGCTGTAGAACATCTTCGGGCGGCCCTGGCGGTCGAGCTCGGGAATCCGGTCGAAGGTCAGCATGTAGGTGATGACGCCGGTCATGACCTCGGCGATCGGCGGACAGCCCGGTACCTTGATGATCGGCTTGTCGAAGATCACCTTGTGGATGGGGGTGGCCTGCGTCGGGTTCGGCTTGGCGGCCTGCACGCAGCCCCAGGAGGCGCACGAACCCCACGAGATGATCGCCTTCGCGTCTTTCGCGACGTGCTTGAGCTGGTCGATGAAGGGCTTGCCGCCGATGATGCAGCTCATGCCGTCCTGGTTGAGCGGCGGGTTGCCCTCCACGGCCAGGATGTAGTTGCCCTTGTACTTCTTCATGATCTCTTCGAGGATCGCCTCGGCCTGGTGTCCGGCGGCAGCCATCAGCGTGTCGTCGTAGTCGAGCGAGATCATCGACAGCACCACGTCCTTGGCCAGCGGATGCGCCGAGCGGATGAACGACTCCGAGCAGCAGGTGCATTCGAGGCCGTGAAGCCAGAGTACCGGCGTGCGCGGCTTGGTTTCCATCGCGTGGGCGATCTGCGGCACGAAGGCCGGCCCGAGCCCCAGGGATGTGGCGGTCAGCGAGCAGTACTTGAGCAGGCTGCGGCGCGAGATGCCCTGGCGGCGCATCACTTCGTAGAACGTTTCCATCGTGTGCTGTCTCCTTGCCTTTGCGGCGATGTCGTGGACAGCGGGCCTGCGAGGGGCCGGCGGCCCCAGGCGATGCCTGCTGCCCCCTCTTCATCGCAACTTGCGGACCAGTGCGAAAGCCCCCGAGGGAATACCCTGCGGGGGCGCGGCAACTGCTTGATTTGATTGGGCAAATGCGAGCGACACGGCAAGCGCGAGTCAGCGTCCGGGCGGCATGCCGACGCAGCGCTTCCAGTCCGGCCGCCAAAGTGCAAGCACTGCTTCCACCAGCGTCCGCGGTCCGGGTGGCAGCCCGGACAGATGCGGTGTGGCCTAGCTGTCCGCCGACTGGTGCAGATGCCGGCGCAGCCGGCGCATGTTGAGCAGCACGAGCAGCGCGATCGCCGGCACGGCCACCAGCGTCACCGCGGTTTCGGGCCAGCCCATGGCCTTGGCCAAGGGCTTGAGCAGGTAGTTGGCGAGGCCGACGCCGTAGTAGGTCATGGCGATCACCGACAGGCCCTCGACCGTCTCCTGCAGCCGCAGCTGCAGGCCCTGGCGCCGGTCGAGCGAGCTGAGCAGCGCCTGGTTCTGGCGTTCGCGCTCGACCTCGGAGCGCGTCTGCAGCAGCTGCGCGGCCCGCGCGATCCGCTCGGACAATTGCACCTGCCGCCCGGCCGTGGCCGCGCAGCTGTCCATGGCCGGACGAAACCGGCGCTCCATGAATTCGGACAGCGGCTGCAGGCCCGGCACCACCGCCTCGCGCAGATCGACCAGCCGCTGGTTCACGATGCCGCTGTAGGCGCGGGTGGCCGCGAACCGCGCGCTGTTCTCGGCCATCGCGTGCTCGACCTGGGCCGCCAGCGTGACGAGCTCGTGCAGCAGGACCTCGTCGCGGTCCGCCGCATCGTGGAAGCGGGCCATCAGCGAGGCCAGCTGCGTTTCTTCGGCCGCGAGCTGGCCCATGCGGCGGGTGGCCAGGGGCAGGCTGAGCAGGGCCATCATGCGGTAGGTGTCAACCTCGATCAGGCGCTGGACGGTGCGGCCCGCGCGCCGCCGGTTCATGGCATGGTCGAACATCAGGAAGCGCGTCACCCCGGCTTTGGCGCGAAGGTCCGACACCACGGTGGCCGCACCTTCGGCGACCCGGTTGCCCACCAGCAGATCGCTGCCGAAGAGCGGCGCCACCACGCGCGCATGGGGTGGATCGCCGGGACAAGGGAGCACGGCCAGCTGCGTCGCAGAGATCATGCGGCCGGGCAGCGTGGCCAGCCAGTCGTGCGGCAGGGCAGCGAGCCAGCCGGTGTCGAAAGCCCCGTCCATCGCGAGCTCGCCAAGATCGGCGAACACGGTGAAGGTGTGGAACTCCGTGTGGCGCTCCCAGCGCACGCGCAGCGCGCCGCAGCGCACCTGGCACTGCGTCGCGGTGCCCGCTCCGGAGGCGTCGCCGTCCAGCCGCGCCAGATGCGCGATGCAACGCGCATCGTCGTCCGGGCCTTCGCGCAGCGTGGCAATGGCCAACGCGGCACCTGGCGTGGAAAGCGGCTCGAAGGGGCGCGCGTGGATTTCGTCGGCCAGCTGCTGGCGTCCTTCGACTTCTGTCGGCAGTTTCATTTCGGGTTCCGGCAAGTGCAACGCTTATTGGATGCGTCCGAGCTCGCGCCCAGTTGCGCGAGGATCGGGATTGGGCCACATGGACCTGGAATTGCGTGAAGGGCGTGAAGGCAGCTCCGCGCGCGGGGCTGCCAGCTCGGGAAATTGACGCGATTGATCATGAACAAGACCAGAATTTCCATGGCCGATGACTCCAGTCTTTCCTTGCGAGCAAGGAGAGTACCCGCGGCCGCCGTCGCGCCATTGTGGCTCGCGAGACCGACGCGATGACGTTCCAGGCGATCGCCTTCGACCTGGATGGGACGCTGGTCGACAATGCCGGCGGCGTCGCGCTGGCACTCAACACGGCGCTGCACGAAGCCGATCTGCCTTGCTTCGATCTGCAGCGTGTGCGCGGTTGGATCGGCGACGGGCCCGACGCGCTCATCGAGCGTGCCTTGCGGGCAATCGACTTGCAGGACGTCGACACAGCGTGGCTGTCGACGCGCGTTCGCCGGAATTTCGACGCGATGGTGCTGGGCTTGCCATTTGCCGAATGCTCGATCTACGCCGGTATCGAAAAGCTGCTGGAGCAACTCGGGCGCAAGAACGTGCCGCTGGCCGTGATCACCAACACGCCGACCGTGCTCGCCCGGGCGGTGCTGGAGGAAGCCGGGCTGCTCGGCTGTTTCACCACGGTGCGCGGTGCCGACACAGCGGCGCTTCGCATGCCATCGCCGCTCTTGATCGAACAGGCTGCGAGGGCGCTCGGAACTCGCCCGGAGCGCATGCTGATGATCGGGGGCTCGGCCAGTGCTCGCCAGGCGGCTTGTGCTGCCGGATGCCGTGCGGCCTGGGCCGGCTGGGGCTATGGCCTGCTCGGCAGCGAACAGGGCGACACCGTCTGGCGCCTCGACACGCCCGCGGACCTGCTGGTTCGCATGGCGCTGCCGCAGACTCGTCGCCGTGGGCGGCCGGCAGCCTGAACGCGTCGGTGACGAACGAACCGGTGCGGGAGCGACACGCCGCTGCCGCGCCAGCCAGTGGTGCGGTCACACGGCTGGCATCATGCCGCCAGAAGCGGAAGGACGCTGTCCATTCCGGTCCGCGGCAACGGGACTGGATCGCGCGCCGGCTCGTCGCCGGTGTGCGGGTCCGGCTTGCACCGCTTCATGAGAGGCCTGCGCCGAAGCCCCGAAGGGAAATTTGCAGGCATCTTCTCTCTTCAGGAAGTCGTATCCGGCGACTTCGCAGCCACGGGAGTGCCCGTGGCCTCGTTCCATCCGCCCCCCAACGTCTTGTAGAACGTCACCAGGTTGGTCAGGCGCGACAGCCGGGTGCCGATGAGGTTCTGCTGGGCGGTGTAGAGCGAGCGCTGCGAATCGAGCACGCTCAGGTAGCTGTCCACGCCGCGCTGGAAGCGCGCCTGCGACAAACGGTAGCTGTCCGCCGTTGCATTCACCAGCGACTCCTGCGCGTCGAGCTGGCGCCCGAGCGTACCGCGCTGCGCGAGAGCATCCGAGACTTCGCGGAATGCGGTCTGGATCGCTTTCTCGTACTGCGCCACCGAGATGTCGCGGCTTACCGTGGCGATCTTGAGGTTGGCGCGGTTGGCGCCGCCGTCGAAGATCGGCAGCGTGACCTGCGGCGCGAAGCTCCAGCTGCCCGAGCCGCCCTTGAACAGGCCCGAGAGCTCGCTGCTCGACGTGCCGGCCGATGCGGTGAGGCTGATGCGAGGATAGAAGGCCGCACGCGCGGCGCCGATGTAGGCATTGGCCGCCTTGAGGTCGCGCTCGGCCTGCAGGATGTCGGGGCGGCGCTGCAGCAGCTCCGAGGGCAGGCCCGGCGGAATGGTGGCCAGCGGGCTTGCGGCCAACGCCGCCGCGTCGGACAGGGCCTGTGGCAGCAGTGCGTCCGGCACCTCCGCGCCGACGAGCAGCGCCAACGCATTGCGGTCCTGCGCCACCTGCGCGGTGTAGCGCTCGACGTCCACGCGCGCGGCGTCGACGCTGGTCTGCGCCTGGCGGAGCGTGAGCGCCGAGGCTGCGCCCAGCTCGAAGCTGCGCTGGTTGAGGCGGTACGAATCGCCCTGGCTCTGGAGCGTGTCGCGCGCGAGCTTCAGCCGGTCCTGGTCGGCGGCCAGCGTGAGGTAGCTGGTCGCCACCTCGGCCACCAGGCTGATCTGCGTGCTGCGGCGCGCCTCGGCCGTGGAGAGGAACTGCTGCAGCGCCTGTGCGCTCAGGCTGCGCACGCGGCCGAACAGGTCGATCTCGTACGAACTGAATCCGAGCGATGCGCTGTACTGGCGCGCCGTGAGCGCCTCGCCCGTAGACGACAGGTCGGCCGGGGTGCGGCTGCCGCTGCCGCCGGCGCTGGCGTTCACGGTGGGGAAGAGCGCCGCATCCTGCACCCGGTACTGGGCCCGGGCCTTCTCGATGTTCAGCACCGCGACGCGCAGGTCGCGGTTGTTGGCCAGGCTCATCTCGATCACGCGCTGCAGCGAGGGATCGGTGAAGACATCGCGCCAGCCGAGCTCAGCGATTGGCGTGGCGGGCGCCGGGTCGGCGCCCGCGTCGCCGGCGAACCGACCGGGCACCGGTGCCACGGGCTGCTGGTAGGCGGGCATCAGGCTGCAGCCGGCCATCAGGGCGGCGAGCGCAAGCGGGGTGAAGCGAAGGAGTTTCATGGCGAAGACCTCAGGATGCGGCCGCAGCCGGGTGTGAATGTGAGGCCGGCTCGGCGAAATCGCCTTGGTCCTTGCCCTTGAACAGGCCGCGCACCAGCACGAAGAAAAGAGGCACGAAGAAGATCGCGAGGACAGTGCCCGACAGCATGCCGCCGATCACGGCCGTGCCCAGCGCATGCTGCGCGCCGGCCCCGGCGCCGCTTCCCAATACCAGCGGCAGCACGCCGAGGATGAAGGCCAGCGAGGTCATGAGGATGGGGCGCAGGCGAAGCCGCGCGGCTTCCAGCGCCGACTCGACCAGTCCCTTGCCCTGTGCGTGCAGGTCCTTCGCGAACTCGACAATCAGGATGGCGTTCTTCGATGCGAGGCCGATCGTGGTGAGCAGGCCCACCTGAAAGTACACGTCGTTCATCTTCCACGTGAGGATCGCACCGACCAGCGCGCCCAGCACGCCGAGCGGCACCACCATGATCACCGAGAACGGAATGGCCCAGCTCTCGTAGAGCGCCGCCAGGCAGAGGAACACGATCAGGATCGACAGCGCGTACAAGAGGCCGGTCTGGCCGCTCGAGGCCTTCTCCTGGCGCGACAGGCCGGTCCATTCGTAGCCGATGCCCGCGGGCAGCTTGGCCACCGCCTCCTCGACGATGGCCAGCGCCTCGCCGCTGGAAGCGCTGCCCGGCATGGCCATGCCCAGGATCTCGATGGAGGGAACCCCGTTGTAGCGCTCCAGGCGCGGCGAACCCGAGCTCCAACCCGCCTTGGCGAATGAAGTGAAAGGCACCATGGTTCCGGCGCTGTTGCGCACGTACCAGCGGTCGATGTCCTCGGGCAGCATGCGGTACTGCGCATCGGCCTGCAGCATCACCTTCTTCACGCGGCCCTTGTCGATGAAGTCGTTGACGTAGCTGCTGCCCCAGGCGGCCGAGAAGGTGTCGTTGATGTCGGCCATCGAAAGGCCCAGGGCCTGCGCCTTGTGCGGATCGATCTCGAGCCTGAACTCGGGCGTGTCCTCCATCCCGTTGGGACGCACGGCCACCAGGCGCTTGTCGTTGCCGAGCGTGGCGAGCAGCTGGTTGCGCGCCTGCATCAGGGCTTCGTGCCCGAGGTTGGCGCGGTCCTGCAGCATCAGGTCGAAGCCGGTCGCGTTGCCGAGCTCTGCCACGGCCGGTGGTGCGAAGGCAAACACCTTGGCGTCGCGGATGGTGTTGAAGAAAGCGCCGGCCTTCGCTGCCACGCCCGTCACGCTCAACGCTTCGCCCTTGCGCTCGTCCCAGGGCTTGAGCTTGATGAAGGCGAAACCGGTGTTCTGCCCGCTGCCCGCAAAACTGAAGCCCGCCACCGTGAAGATGCCAGAGACCGCATCCTTCTGGTCGACCAGGAAGTGCTGCTCCACCTGGCGGATCACTTCTTCCGTGCGTGCATTGGTCGCGCCCGGCGGCAACTGCACCAGCCCGAACATCGTGCCCTGGTCCTCGTCCGGCAGAAAACCCACCGGCAGCTTCATGAAGCCGAACACCACCGCCGCCAGCAGGACCGCGTACAGCACCATGTAGCGCCAACCCTTGCCCATCATGTGCCGCACGATGCCCTGGTAGCGGCCGTTGCCGCGGTCGAAGCTGCGGTTGAACCAGCCGAAGAAGCCGGTGCTCGCCATCGCATGGCCCTTGGGCACCGGCTTGAGCAGCGTGGCGCACAGCGCCGGCGTGAGCACCAGCGCCACCAGCACCGACAGCGTCATCGCCGAGACGATGGTGATCGAGAACTGCCGGTAGATCACGCCCGTGGAGCCGCCGAAGAAGGCCATCGGCACGAACACCGCCGCCAGCACCAGGGCCACGCCGACCAGCGCGCCGGTGATCTGGCCCATCGACTTGCGCGTGGCCTCCTTCGGCGAGAGGCCTTCCTCGGTCATCACGCGCTCGACGTTCTCCACCACCACGATGGCATCGTCCACCAGCAGGCCGATGGCCAGCACCATCGCGAACATGGTGAGCGTATTGATGGTGAAGCCGAAGGCCGCGAGCACGCCGAAGGTGCCGAGCAGCACCACGGGCACCGCGATGGTCGGGATCAGCGTGGCGCGGAAGTTCTGCAGGAAGAGATACATCACCAGGAACACGAGCACGATCGCCTCGACCAGCGTCTTGACGACTTCCTCGATCGAGATGCGCACGAACGGCGTGGTGTCGTAGGGCTTCTGCACCTTCATGCCCTGCGGAAAGAACTTCTCGAGCTCTGCGACGCGGGCGTCGACCGCCTTGACCGTGTCGAGCGCGTTCGCGCCAGCCGCCAGCTTGATGGCCAGGCCGGCGGCCGGCTTGCCGTTGTAGCGGCCGACCGTGTTGTACGACTCGCTGCCCAGCTCGATGCGCGCCACGTCGCGCAGACGCACCTGCGCGCCGTTGGTCTGCGTGCGCAGCAGGATGTCCTCGAACTCCTGCGCGGTCTTCAGGCGCGTCTGCGAGGTGATGGTCGCGTTGAGCTGCTGGCTGCCCGCGGCCGGCATGCCGCCGAGCTGGCCGGCCGACACCTGCGCGTTCTGCGCCTGGATCGCGCTCTTCACGTCCAGCGGCGTGAGGCTGAAGTTGGCGAGCTTGTTCGGGTCGAGCCATACGCGCATGGCGTACTGCGAACCGAAGAGGGTGGTGTCGCCCACGCCCTCGACGCGGCTGATGGCGTCCTGCACGTTGGCGGCCACGTAGTCCGACAGGTCGGAGCCGTTCATGCTGCCGTCTTCCGAGGTGAAGGCCAGCACGTTCAGGAAGTTGGTGGCCGACTTCGTGACGGTGGCGCCTTGCTGCTGCACTTCCTGCGGCAGCAGCGGCGTGGCCAGCGAGAGCTTGTTCTGCACCTGCACCTGCGCGGTGTCGGGGTCGGTGCCGTTCTCGAAGGTGAGCGTGATGGTGACCGAGCCCGAGGACTCGCTGGTCGAGGCCATGTAGCTCAGCCGGTCCAGCCCCTTCATCTTCTGCTCGATGACCTGGGTGACGGTGTCTTCCAGCGTCTTGGCCGAAGCGCCGGGGTAGTTTGCCGTGATCGCGACGGCAGGCGGCGCGATGCTCGGGTACTGCGCGATCGGCAGCGTGGCGATGGACATGACGCCGCCCAGCATCACCATGATGGCGAGGACCCACGCGAAGATGGGGCGGTCGATGAAGAAACGTGCCATGGCGGTCTCTCGATCAGTTCGCCGCGCCAGCGGATGCCGGCGGGGCGGCCTTGGCCGTTTGGGTGCCCGGCTTGGAGCTGGGGCTCCACTGCACCGTCTTCACCTCGACCCCCGGCGCCGCGCGCTGCTGGCCGTCCACCACCAGCTTGTCGCCGGCCGCGAGGCCGCTCTTCACCAGCCACTGGTCGCCGACGGCGCGCTCGGTCTCGAGCGCGCGCCGCTGCAGCTTGTGCTGGGCGTCCACCACGTAGGCCATCGGCTTGCCGGAGCCGTCGCGCGACACCGCCTGCTGCGGCACCATGAGCGCCTGCTCCTTCACGCCTTCCTGCAGCACCGCGCGCACGTACATGCCGGGCAGCAGGTCGGCATCAGGGTTGGGAAACACCGCGCGCAGCGTGATGGCGCCGGTGTTCTGGTCCACCGTGACATCCGAGAACTCGAGCTTGCCTTCGATGGAATACGCACTGCCGTCTTCCAGCAGCAGCCGCACCCGGGCGGCGTTGGCGCCGCTCTTTTGCAGGTCGCCGCGCGCCATTGCCTGCTTGAGTTGGAGCACTGCGGCGCTGGGCTGCGTCAGGTCCACGTAGATCGGATCGAGCTGCTGGATGGTCGCCAGCGCGGTCGACTGGCTGGCCGTGACCAGCGCGCCGGGCGTGACCGTTGACTTGCCGATGCGTCCCGAGATCGGAGCATCGATGCGCGCATAGGCGAGATTGATGCGGCTCGTCTCCGCGTTGGCCCTGGCCGCGGCAACGTCGGCCTCGCCTTGCTGCAGTGACGCGGCCGCGTCGTCGTAGTCCTGCTGGCTCACGGCCTTGATGGCGACCAGTTCCTTGTAGCGCTCGGCCTTGAGCCGCGTGGTCCTCAGGCTGGCCTCTGCCTTGGCAAGCGCGGCGACGTTGCTGTCGTAGCTCGCCTTGTACGTGGCGGGGTCGATCTGGTAGAGCGCCTCGCCGGCCTTCACGTAGCTGCCCTCGCGGAACTTGCGGGACTTCACGATGCCGCCGACCTGCGGGCGCACGTCGGCGATGAGGAAAGGCACGGTGCGCCCCGGCAGTTCGGTGGAGATGGCCACGCGCTGCGGCTGCACCGTGACGATGCCGACCTCGGGCGTGCCCGGCGCCGGCGGCGGACCGCCGGGCGGCTTGCCGCAGGCGACCAGCAGGAAGGTGGACACGATGGCCGCGGCAAAGGTCAGGCCATAGGTGAGAGGGGGACGCATCGCGATTCTCCTGGGGAAGGGGCCGGGCGGTGGGGCCGGCCATGGGTTAATTAGACAGTGCTGTACTGAAATGTATTTTGACTTCCAGCGAGTTGTCAATCAATAATGAGCACCTGTGTACAGAAATAAAGAGAAACGAGATGCGAGTCAAGACCGAAGCCAAGCGCGATGCCATCGTCCAGGTGGCGTCGGAAGTCTTCAGGGAACTGGGGTTCGAGGGCGCCTCGATGGTGGAAATTGCCGCACGCGTCGGCGGCTCGCGGGCAACGCTCTACGGCTACTTCAAATCCAAGGAGGAACTGTTCGTTGCCGTGATCCACGCCTCGGCGAAGATCCACTTCGAGCCGATCTTCACGGCGCTGGCAGAGGAGGGCGATGAAGATCTCGCGCGCGTGCTGCAGCGGTTCGGCGAGAAGGTCCTGGCCGTGGTGTGTTCGCAAGAGGTCATCCAGGCGCACAGGGCCGTGATCGCCGAATCGGGCCGCAGCGACATCGGGCGGCTTTTCTTCGAGGGAGGGCCCAAGAAGGGCCTCGCCGAGGTGGCGGGTTTCCTGGAGCGGCAGATGCGCAAGGGCCGCCTGCGAAGCGCCGATCCCACCACGGCGGCACACCACCTGATGGCGCTGCTGGACTCGGAAACCGTCAGGCCGAGTCTCCTGGGCATCCAGGGGCCGCTGACCCGCAGGGAACTGCGGGAGGCGACGCGCCGTGCCGTGCAGGTGTTCCTGGGTGGCTACGCCTCGGCCATCCAACCCGCGGGATGACGGCGGCCGGGACGCCTCCATGCACGCGGTCCGATCGGCAAGCCTCTCGCTCTCATGAAATTCGGCATCCGGGCAAAGCTCTTCCTGTTCGTTCTGCTGGCCTGCGCTGCCGTGGTCGTGGTGCAGGCCATTGCCATGCGGCTCGTGATGGAGCGCGGCTTCCTGGGCTATCTCAACCAGCAGAGCCGCACGCGGCTGGAAGAGATCGTTCCACGCCTCGCGCAAGCCTATGCCGTTCGTGGCAGCTGGGACTTCCTGCGCTCCGACTCCCGGGAGTGGGTGAATCTGGTGTTGCCTTTTCTCCAGGAAGCGAAGGGTGATCCTGCGCTCCAGGAGGCGGCTTCCAGCCAGACCGGCGCACTTACGCGCGTGGGCCTGCTGGACGCGCAGATGCGCCGTGTGGTCGGCAATCCGGGCATCGACACCCATTCGATCCGCGTGCCCGTCGTGGTCGAGGGACGGACAGTAGGCTGGATCGCGACGGTGCCGTTCGAGGCGGTGCTTCCGAAGAACGACAAGCGCTTTCTCGAACACCAGTTCACCGCCTTGACGATGGTCGGACTCGGATCGCTTCTCGTGGCGGCCTTGCTCACTCTCATCCTTGCGCGCACGCTGCTGCGGCGGGTTCGGGATATGGCCCGGGCCACGCACCGCCTGGCCGCAGGAGACTTCGCGTCGCGCATTGCCGATGGCGCCCATGACGAACTCGGGGCGCTGGCACGTGACTTCAACCACATGGCCCGGACGCTGGAGCATGCCGATCGCGCGCGGCGGGGCTTCATGGCGGATATCTCCCATGAACTGCGAACGCCGCTCGCGGTGCTGCGCGCGCAACTCGAGGCAATCCAGGATGGCATCCGTTCATCCACGATCCAGTCGACCAACGCCATGCACATGGAGGTCGAGCGGCTCGGCAAGCTGGTCAACGATCTGCATGACTTGTCGCTGAGCGACGTCGGCGCCATGGCGTACCGGCGGGTTCCCGTCGATGTGGGCACGGTGCTCCAGGCGGCGGCCGAGAGCATGCGGCAGCGGCTCGACGCGGCGTCGCTGCAACTGGTACTGCAGATTGCAGAGGTGCCGCTGATCGTCAGTGGCGACGAGGTGCGCCTGCATCAGCTGTTCGGCAACCTGCTCGAGAATTCGCGCCGCTATACGGATGGCGCCGGCATGGTCCGCGTGGGCTGCGCCCGGCACGGCGCCGCCGCGCTCATCCTCATCGAGGACAGCGCGCCCGGCGTGCCCGACGACAAACTGGAGAAGCTGTTCGAGCGCTTCTACCGCGTCGAACAGTCGCGCAATCGCGCGACCGGCGGCAGCGGCCTCGGACTGGCCATCTGCCGCAACATCGTGCAGGCCCATGAAGGGCGCATCACGGCCTCGGCGTCGCAGTGGGGCGGACTTCGCATTGCGATCGAGCTGCCGCTGATCCGGTGATGCGTCTACGTTGCGGGGATCGGAGTTCCGATTCGCGTCAGCAATGCCAAAGAAGAAAGACGGATTTGCGTATGCGGATTCCGTGCTTCGCTTTTCGCACCAATGGCTGAAGAATCGCCTGTCTTGCCTTCGGGGTGAGTGTCTCCTCGTCGTACCCAAAGCGACGTTTCGCGGGCCCCCTGGGTCCGTTTTTTTTGCACGCACATGCGTGCTTCACGACGACAGGCACTGCAAATGAGTTCCTCTTCCTCCTCCAGCAATCCCGACCACGCCGCGCAGGAAGCGCTGCGCCTGCTCGGCCCCGCGCCCGCCAACTGGGTGCCCGCGCATGCCGGCATCGACCACAACGTGGTCGTCGTCGGCGGGGGCCAGACCGGCAGCGCCTTCGCTTTCGCGCTGCAGCGCGCGGGCGTCGGCGGCGTCAGCGTGATCGATGCGGCGGCCGATGCATCGCAGGCCGGCGTATGGCGCGCGCGGGCGCGCATGCACAAGCTGCGCACGCTCAAGAACCTCGTCGGCCCCGAAGGCCCGGTCACCGCCCTGGGGTTCCAGGCCTGGTACGAATCGCGGCACGGGCAGGCGGCCTATGCCGCCATCGACCGCATCGCGCGCACCGCCTGGGCCGACTACCTGGACTGGTTCCGCGGCATCACCGGCACGGCGGTGCGCTACGGCACGCGCCTGATCCGCTTCGAGCCGGCGGAGGGCGGGGCGGTGCCGCACTTGCGGCTGCACCTCGAAGTGAACGGCGAGCCGCGCACCGAGACCGCGCGCAAGCTGATCTTCGCGAACGGCGTGGCCGGCAGCGGCGCGCCTTTCATTCCCGACCTGCTGGCGATGGCGGTGAGTCACGGCCTTGCGGCCCACACCGGCCACGCGATCGATTTCGCGGCGCTCGCCGGCAAGACCGTGGCCGTGATCGGCGCGGCCGCATCAGCCTTCGACGCGGCCGCCGTGGCGCTCGAAAGCGGCGCCGCAGCGGTGCACCTGTTCGCACGCCGCAATCGGCTCGCGGCCACACCGGTCGCGCGCGTGCGCAGTTATCCGGGCTTCTACGACAACTATCTTGCGCTGCCCGATGCCACGCGCTGGCACCATGCGGCACGCTACCGCCGGCTTGGCACCACGCCGCCGCTGGATTCGGTGGAGCGCGTGCTGAAGTTTCCGAACTTCCATCTGCACCTGGCCGCGCCCTGGCAGGGCGCAGAGGTGCAGGGCGGCAAGATCGTCGCCTTGGTGCACGACGAGCGCTTCCACTTCGATTTTGCGATCGCCGCAACCGGCTACACCCACGAACTCTCGCAGCACCCCGAGCTGGCCGGCATTGCCGATCTGGTGCTGCGCTGGCGCGACCGCTTCGAGCAGCCCGCGCACGAGCGCGACGACGAACTCGGCGCCGCACCCTACCTGGGCGCAGGACTTGAGTACCTCGAGAAGACGCCCGGTACCGCGCCCTGGCTGCGCGACATCCACACCTACAACCCCGGCGGATTCGCCAGCACCGGACTGCCGCTGGGCGACGTGCCCAGCATCCGCGGCTACGTGCCCGCGGTGGTGCGCCGCATCAGCGAGGACCTGCTGTTGACCGACCTCGCGCTGCACGAGGAGCGCACGCGCGCCGAGGTGCCACCCGACTTCGACGAATCGCTCTATGCCGGTGCCATCTGGCAGGCCGATGCGCGGCGGCTCGCGGCCTGAACGGGGCCGAGTGGGCACCGGATCGGAAGGTCTGCGGAGCATCGCGGCGCCGCCATGGACCGGCGCACGCAGCACGGGCATCGGCTGGACCCTGGCCGCAACGAGCTTCGGGTTCGTCGTGGTTCAGCTCGACGTGACCATCGTGAACGTCGCGATGCCGCAGATCGGCAAGGACCTCGGCGCCGGCGCAACCGGCCTGCAATGGATCGTCGACGCCTACACGCTGGCCTTCGCCGCGCTCTTGCTCACGGCGGGCTCCTTTGCCGACCGCTTCGGAAGCCGGCGCGTCTTCAGCCTCGGGCTGGTGCTGTTCGGGCTGGCCTCGCTGTCCTGCGCGCTCGCGCCTTCCATCGGCGTGCTGATCGTGGCGCGCGCGGCACAAGGCATCGGCGCCGCGTTGATCCTGCCTACTTCGCTCTCGCTGCTCTCGCATGCCTGTGCCGGCGACGCGGCGGCCAGGACACACGCCATCGGATGGTGGAGCGCCATCGGCGGCGTGGTGAGTGCCGCGGGGCCGGTGGTCGGCGGCGCGCTCACGAGCGGCCTCGGGTGGCGCTCGATCTTCTTCGTGAACCTGCCGATCTGCGCCCTCGGTCTCTGGGCCACGCGCCGCTACGTTGCCGAAACCGTGCGCGTGGCCACGCAGCGGCTGGACATCACCGGGCAGGTGCTGGCCATCCTCGCGCTCTTCTTCCTCACGCATTCGGTGATCGAGGCCGGCGTGCATGGCTGGGCCGCGGCGTCCGTGCTGTCGGGTTTTGCCGTTGCGGCGGTGGTCATCGCGGCGTTCGTGTTCACCGAATCGCGTGTGGCGGAACCGATGATTCCGCTCGGGCTGTTCCGCAACAAGGCCTTCTCGGCCTCGATCATGCTGGGCGTTGTCATGAACCTCACCTTCTACGGGATGATCTTCGTGCTGAGCCTGTACTTCCAGAACGCCAAGGGCTACACGCCGACCCAGACCGGCTTCGCCTTGCTGCCGTTCGTGGTGATCATGCTGGCAAACCTCGCGAGCGGCCACCTGGCGCGGCGCTACTCGCCCCGGGTACCTGTGGTCGCGGGCTTGCTGCTCCTTGCGCTGAGCTCGGGGTTGCTGCACGGCATCGACGAGACCACGCCCTACCTGCGCATCCTGCCCAGCCTGCTGCTGATGGCCATCGGCGCCGGCATTGCCACGCCGGCGCTGATCTCGCGCACGCTCGCGAGCGTGGAGCCCACACGCTCGGCGACCGCCTCCGCCATCCTCGGTGCTGCGCGCCAGGTCGGCAGCGCCATCGGCATCGCGCTGTTCGGCGCACTGGTGTGGGGGCTGCCGGCGCAGCTGGCCGCGGGGGCCTCGGTTTCGTTCGACCTGTCGACGCTGTTCAGGCTCGCGGGCGTGCTGCTCGCTGTGGTGTGCCTGTGAGATCTTTTTTCGGCCAGAGCCTTCAGGCGGCCATGTAGCCAACGAAGCAAACCGCATATCCGTAGAAGAAAAACTTCCTTCGCGGCACGGGCCAGGCCCGCATACGCTGCAAGCCCATCGACCGCTTTTCACCAGGACTGCACCAACTCCCATGAACCTGCGCAGCGCAAGCCGCACGCTGGCACGCACGGCCTGGCAGGCCGTGCCGACCGTCGTCGGCGTGATCCTTCTCAATTTCGTGCTGATGCAGTGGATCCCGGGCGACGCCGCCGACGTGGTGGCCGCCGAATCCGGCTCCGCCACGGCCGAGAGCATGGCGCAGTTGCGCAGCCATTTCGGGCTCGACCTGCCCGTGCTGCACCAGCTTGGCGCCT
Source organism: Variovorax paradoxus NBRC 15149 (assembly GCF_001591365.1). Classification (GTDB taxonomy): domain Bacteria; phylum Pseudomonadota; class Gammaproteobacteria; order Burkholderiales; family Burkholderiaceae_C; genus Variovorax; species Variovorax paradoxus. Next base: position 98,913 of record NZ_BCUT01000002.1, on the reverse strand, counting down.
ACCTTGACAACCTCGCGCATTTCAGCCTCGGAACTTCGCCGCGCTACAACATGCCGGTGGCGTCGCTGATCGGCGCGCGGCTGGGCAACACGCTGCTGCTGATGGTCACGGCCCTGGCGTTCGCCCTGGCCATCGGCATTGCGCTGGGCACCATCATGGCCACCCGCGTGGGCCGCTGGCAGGACCGCACGCTCTCGGTGCTGGCGCTGCTGCTGTACTCCACGCCGGGCTTCTGGCTCGGCCTGATGGCCATCGTGCTGTTCTCGGTGCACCTGGGCTGGCTGCCCACCGGCGGCAGCGAGAGCATCGGCGCGGGCTACACCGGCTGGACGCACGTGTTCGACGTGGCGCGCCACCTGGTGCTGCCCGCGCTGGCCATGTCGGGTTTCTACATCGCGATCTTCTCGCGCCTCACGCGCGCCGCGATGCTCGAGGTGGCGCGGCAGGACTTCGTGCGCACCGCCGAAGCCAAGGGGCTGCACCCGTGGACCGTCAACCTGCGCCATGTGCTGCGCAACGCGCTGATTCCCGTCACCACCGTCGCAGGCATGCATTTCGGCACGCTGCTGGGCGGCGCGGTGGTGGTCGAGACGGTGTTCAGTTGGCCCGGCCTGGGGCGGCTGGCCTTCGATTCGGTAGCGGGCCGCGACTACACCGTGCTGTTGGGTGTGCTGTTGATGTCCTCGCTGCTGGTCATCCTGGCCAACATGCTGGTCGACCTGCTGCATGCCTGGCTCGATCCCCGTATTCAGGTGCGCTGAGTTCCCTCTCCAGATTTCTGACTGCGATTTCCAATGTCCACACCATTTACCCTTGATGCAGCCATTGGGCAACCGGCAGCGCCGACTCCGGTCGCCGCACGCCGTGCGCCGGCAGTGGCCGCGAAGTCCGCCGTCGACGCGAAGCCGCTGTCCAGCCGCCACGCTGCGCTGCGCGCCTTCCTGCGCAACCCGGCCGCCGTGGCGGGCATGGTGCTGCTGGCCTTCATGCTCGTGCTGGCGCTCGCCGCGCCACTGCTGTACCCCGGCGACCCCCTCGACATGGTGGCGCCGCCGCTGCTTTGGCCGGGGCAGGACGCCGCCTATCCGCTCGGCAGCGATTCGCTCGGCCGCGACGTGATTGCCGGCATCGCGCACGGCGCACGCATCTCGCTCGCGGTGGGGGTGGTGGCGGCCACGCTGAGCCTGTTGATCGGCGTGCTCGTGGGGGCCTCGGCCGGCTACTTCGGCGGCCGTGTCGACGACGTGCTGGTGCGCATCACCGAGCTGTTCCAGACCATGCCTTCGTTCCTGTTCGTGATCGTGGTGGTCGCGATCGGCCAGCCTTCGGTGCCGGTGATCGTGTTCGCCATCGGGCTCGCGTCGTGGCCGGTGATCGCCCGGCTGGTGCGCGCCGAGTTCCGCACGCTGCGCGAGACCGAGTTCGTGCTGGCCGCGCGCAGCCAGGGCTTCGGCCACGCGCGCATCATCTTCCAGGAGATATTGCCCAATGCGCTGCCCCCCGTGATCGTGACCACCTCGGTGCTGGTGGCGAGCGCCATCCTCATCGAGTCGGCGCTGTCCTTCCTTGGCATGGGCGACCCCAACGCCGTGTCGTGGGGCAGCATGATCGGGCAGGGGCGCGAACTGCTGCGCACCGCCTGGTATCTCACCGCATTGCCGGGCGCGGCCATCGTGCTCACGGTGCTGGCGCTCAACCTCGTGGGGGACGGGCTCAACGACGCGTTCAACCCACGGCTGAGGGGGCGTTGAGATGACGCTCGAACAAGTGCAGGCCACGCCGCCGCTGCTCGATGTGCGCGGCCTCGATGTCTTCTTCCACGGCTCGAACGGCCCGATCCAGGCTGTGCGCGGGCTGGACCTGGCCATGCAGCGCGGCGAAACGCTGGCGCTCGTGGGCGAATCGGGCTGCGGCAAGTCGACCACCGCGCTGGCACTGCTGCGGCTGCTGACGCCCGGCGCGGTGCTGCGCGGCAGCGTCCACTTCGATGGACGCGACATCCTCGCGCTGCCGCAGGCCCAATTGCGCGAAGTGCGCGGCCGCGAGATCGCGATGATCTTCCAGGAGCCGATGACTTCGCTGAACCCGGTGCATACCATCGGCGCGCAGATCGAGGAAACGCTTTGCCGCCACGAAAAGCTCTCCGCCGTCGCCGCGCGCAAGCGGGCCATCGAGCTGCTCGACTTCGTGCGCATTCCCGAGCCGCACCGGCGCATCGACGACCATCCGCACAACCTCTCGGGCGGCCAGCGCCAGCGCGTGATGATCGCAATGGCCGTGGCCTGCAAGCCGCGCCTGCTGGTGGCGGACGAGCCCACCACCGCGCTGGACGTCACCATCCAGGCCCAGATCCTCGCGCTGCTCGACGGCCTGCGCCGCGAACTCGACATGGCCTTGCTGCTGATCACGCACGACCTCGGCCTGGTTGCCCAGTGGGCCGATCGCGTTGCCGTGATGTATGGCGGACAGAAGGTCGAGGAGGCGCCCACCTCCAGACTCTTTGCCGCGCCATCGCACGCCTACACCCAGGGCTTGCTCGGCGCGTCGCTCCATGCCGGCAGTTCGCTGCACTACGCCGATGCGCGGCTGCCCGAAATACAGACCCGGCTGGACCCCGCGACCGGCGTGCGCGACTTCACGCTCCATGTGCCCCGACCCGCGTCGAAAGTGCGGGCCTTGCGTGTGCGCGGCCCGGCCGCCGAGCCGCTGCTGTCGGTGCAGGACCTGCGCACCGACTACCCCCAGCGCGGCGGTGGCGTGCTGCATGCGGTCGACGGCGTGTCGTTCGATATTCGCGCGGGCGAAACCATGGGCCTGGTGGGTGAGTCGGGCTGCGGCAAGTCGACGCTGTCGCGCACGCTGCTGCGGCTGGCGAACCCGGCTTCCGGCCGCATCGTGTTCGACGGCACCGACATCGCGCCGCTGCCGGAAAGAGCGCTGAAGCCCTGGCGGCGGCGCGTGCAGATGGTGTTCCAGGACCCGTACGCGTCGCTGAATCCGCGCCGCAGCGTGTTCGACATCATTGAATCGGTGCTCAAGGTGCATGGCGTGTCGGATCGCGCGGAACGGCGCAACCGGATCGCCGCCATCCTGGAGCGCGTGGGCCTGCCCGCCGATGCGGGGCGGCGCTTTCCCAACGAGTTCTCGGGCGGTCAGCGCCAGCGCATCGGCATTGCGCGCGCACTCGTGCTGCGGCCTTCGCTGGTGGTGCTCGACGAACCTGTGTCGGCGCTCGACGTCTCGGTGCAGGCGCAGATCCTGAACCTGCTGGTGGAACTGAAAGAGGATTTCGGGCTCTCGTACCTGTTCATCTCGCACGACCTTTCGGTGGTGCGCTACATCGCCGACCGCGTGATGGTGATGAACAAGGGAAAGATCGTCGAGACCGGCAGCCATCGGGACATCTGGGACCGGCCGCAGCATCCGTATACGCGCAGTTTGATTGCGGCTGTGCCAGGAATGGAGCGGCGCAAGGCGGCTTGAGGCCCCCGGTGCTCAGTGACCCGTTGGTGCGCGAAGCCAGTTGTCGAGCACGAGGCCGGGCACGCGTGCGAAGTGTCGCGTGTTGTCGGTGACGACCACGGCGCCGACTGCCAATGCGTGCGCCGCAATCATTTCGTCGAAATCGCCGATGGGCGTGCCGCTCGCCTTCAAGTGGGCGCGCAGATCGCCGTGCTTCGTTGCCGCTTGCGCGTCCCAGGGCAGGATGGGCGAGATGCGCAGGAACTCCTGCACGATCCGGTGCAGCCGCACAGCTTCGGGACGTCTCGCAATGCCGAATCGAAGTTCGGAGCAGGTCACTGCGGAAATGCACCATTGGCCCGGAGCCATGGCTTGCAAGCGGGCGTCGAAGGCCGGATTGCCACGGATCGCCTCGCTTGCCGCATTGGTGTCGAGCATGTACAGCGTCATTCCTTCCAGCCTTCGAACGGATCGCGCTGTTGTTCGCCTTGTTCGCGCGCGGGCATGAAGTCGGCAGGAATGGTGCCCAGTTGCTTGCGCAACTGCATGAACGCGTGCCAGTCCGCTGGCGCGCGGGTGGACAGGATGACGTCGCCTGTAGCCTCATCGCGTCGGATGTAGACCTCGGTGGTGTCGTCGAACCGAAATTCGGCAGGCAGGCGCACGGCTTGGCTGCCGCCGGTCGCAAAGAGCTTCGCGATGGATTGCGACATGAATGGACTCCCAGAGGGTGCAGTGTAGATATTATTGTATATACATTGACCAATGCAGTCAAGAAACACCAGCTGCGCCCGGGCGACTCCGAACCAGCGCTGCCAACGCGCGACCAGCAGTTCCGGGACCAACTTTGCGGGCGCGAAGAAAGGGCGATCAGGGCCTATTTCTTCGCCGCGTCCACCCAGACATCCGCCAGGTTCGACTCGACCCCATCGGCCGTCAGCGAGTGGTCGTGCACGCGCTGGTTGGCGATGGTGATGAACACCGGCTGGTAGAGGTTCAGGTCGGGCACGTCGCGCGCCACGGTGTCCTGGAAATCCTTGAAGAGCTTCAGGCGCCTGGACGGGTCGTTCTCGATGGCGGCGTCTTCGAGCAGCTTGTCCACCGCCGGGCTCTGGTAATGGGTGCCGTTGGAGAAGGGCACGCCCTTGATGAAGTTCTTCGACCAGTACAGGCGCTGCACGCCGACGGTCGGGTCGAACAGGTTGCTCGCGCCGTTCGTCGTGAGGGCGAAATCGCGGTCGGTGTAGATGCGCTTGATGAAGGCGCTCGGGTCCTGGGCGCGCACTGTCGCCGCGATGCCGATCCGGGCCAGTGCGGAGCGCAGGTAGTCCGCCAGGCGCGGACCGTCGGAGCCGATGGGATTGAAGTCCAGCGGCACGCTGAAGCGCACGCCGCCGGCCTTCTTCGGAAAGCCCGCCTCGTCGAGCAGCGCGTTCGCCTTCTTCAGGTCGAAGGCGTAGGGGGAGGGCGCGGGGTCGTGGAAGGCCTTCAGGCCCGGCGCGATCGGCGAGTAGCTCACCTGGCCGTAGCCGTAGTTCACCACCTTCACGATTACGCTGCGGTCGACCGCGCGGGCCACGGCCTGGCGCACCTTCTCGTTCCTGAAGTACTCGTTGTCGAGGTTGAACTCCAGCCGCGTCACGTTCGACGAGTAGCTGTTGCCCTTGGTCTCGAAGCGCAGCGCCGGCACTTTCTTCAGGCGCTCCAGGTCGGCCAGCGGGACCGGTGTGCGGTAGCCCAGGTCGACAGTGCCGGTCTCGAAAGCCACGGCGGCGGCGGCCGGGTCGGTCACGAAGCGCACGATCAGCTGGTCGACGAAAGGCTTGGGCTTGTCCCAGTACTCGGGATTGCGTTCGTACACGATGTGGCTGCCACGCACCCACTCCTTGAACCTGAACGGGCCGGTGCCGACCGGGGCGTTGTTGTTCGGATTGCTGGCGGGGTCGGTGCCTTCGTAGGCGTGTTTGGGCACGATCGGCGTCTCGGTGGCCACCAGCGCGCGGATCAGGTAGGGCGCGGGCTTCGACAGGCGCAGCACGGCCGTGTATTTGTCGGGGGTGTCGACGGCTGTGAGATTGGCGAAGGTGTTGCGCCCGCGCGGGTGGATCTTCTTGAGCAGTTCGATGGAATACGCCACGTCGGCCGAGGTGAAGTCCTTGCCGTCGTGCCACTTCACGCCCTGGCGCAGGGTGAAGGTGTAGGTCAGGCCATCGGGGCTGATCGCCCACTTGGTGGCCAGCTGCGGCTGCGGGTTGACGTCGTGGTCGTACTTGAGCAGGCCTTCGGTGACCTTGGCGCTCACGCTCAGGATGGGCGTGGCGACGTTGCCGATGGTGACGAGCGCCGTGGGCTCGCTGGTCAGGAGCAGGGTGAGCGTGCCGCTATGCGCGGGCGGAGCCGCATGAGCGGCAAGGTGTGCTGCAAGCAGGGTGGCGGCGACGGCGCTGCGAAGCCGCAGCGTCTGGATCAGGAGATGCATGGTGGGGAGAGACTGGCGACGTGAAAGAAAAAGAAGAAGGTCAGGCATCGGCCGGCTCGGCACTTTCGGCGGCCCCGTTCGCTTCGGCCGAGACCAGGCCTTCGCGCAGGTCGCGCGCCACCGCCGCCGGGTCCCGCCTGGACGGTGGGCCCAGGCCGCCGCCGCCGGGCGTCTCGACGATGAGCCGGTCGCCCGCAGGAATCAGCTGCCGCCCCTTGGCGCGCAGCCCGGCGCCCGAAGCCAGCCGCAGCCGGCCCGGTGCGCCGTCGAACCCGCCAAGCGCACCGCGCGCAGGATGGTCGACCCGGTCGAACGCGGCGGCGATCAGCATGGCCGCGTCTACGCGCGCATGCCGCACCTCGATGACCTGGCCCAGCCCGCCGCGCATGGTTCCGGCGCCGCCGGAGTCGGTGCGGAATTCCTTGCGCTCGAAGACGATCGGCGCCTGGGTTTCGAGAATCTCGAGCGACACGTTGCGCACGCCGCTCGGGTAGGCCGTCACCGACAGTCCGTCCTTGCCCGGGCGCGCGCCGGTGCCGCCGGTGGAGAAGCTGATCGCGTTGAAGCGCGGGCCGCGCCGGACCGCCTCGGCGTTGGCCGCGGAGGTGCCGGCCAGCACCTCGCCGCCGACGAGTTGCAGGTTCCACAGCGAGGAGGCCCCCTCGGCCGGCACGCGGTCCGGCCTCGCCTGGCGCAGCGCGCCGAACACCACATCGGGCAGCAGCTGGCCGACCACATGGCGCGCGGTCACCGCGGCCGGATGCAGCGCATTCAGGATGCAGCCGGCCGGCGCCTCGACGCGGATCGGTGCCAGCGAGCCGGCGTTGTTGGGCACGTCGGCACCCACCAGGCAGCGGATGCCGAAGGAGGTGTAGGCGTCGGTGTAGGCCTTGGGCACGTTGATGCCGCGCGCCACCGTGCCCGAGGTGCCGCCGAAGTCGACCACGATGCCGTCGTCGGCGATGGTGACCGACACCTGCAGCGTGATGGGCGCGTCGTAGCCGTCCGCCACCAGCGTGTTGTGCCAGGTGCCGCGCGGCCAGTCGCGCAGCGCCTCGCGCATGGCCTGGGCCGAGCGTGCGATGACGAATTCGCCCAGCGCCTGGAGATCGTCGAACCCGAACTCGCGCAGCAGCGTGCGCAGGCGCCGGCCGCCCACCTCGTTGCAGGCGACCAGCGCGTACAGGTCGCCCTCGACCTGCTCCGGGTCGCGCACGTTGGCGCGGATGATCGCGCGCACGGCCGGATCGACGGTGCCTTTGCGCACGAAGCGCAGGATCGGCAGGAACAGGCCTTCGTGGTAGATCTCCAGGCCGTCGGGGCTGGAACCGATGCCGCCGATGTCGACCACGTGCAGCGTGGAGGCAAACAGCGCCACCGCGCGCCGTGCATCGCCTTCGCCATGGAAGACAGGCGTGACCATCGTCATGTCGAACAGGTGGCCGGTGCCCTTCCACGGATCGTTGGTGAGGAACACGTCGCCGTCTTCCATCGTCTCGATGGGAAAGCGCTGCAGGAAGTGCTTGACCGACTCGGCCATCGAGTTGACGTGGCCGGGCGTGCCGGTTACGGCCTGCGCGATCATGCGGCCGTCGGGCAGAAACACGCCGGCCGAGAGGTCGCCGGCCTCGCGCGTGGAGGTGCCGAAGGCGGTGTGGATCAGCACCTGGGCCTGTTCCTCGACCACGGAGAGAAGGCGGTTCCAGGCGAGCTGGTTGCGGATGAGCTGGCGGCTGGCCAGCGCCTTGGGCGTGTTGCTCATGCGGCGGTCCCTGTGGATTCGACAAGAGGCGCGGGGGCGGCGGCTCCGACGAGCCCGGCCTTCAGGTCGCGCGCAGCCAGCGCGGGGTCGCGCCTTGCCGGGTCGCCCAGGCCCGCGCCACCGGGCGTCTCGACCACGAGCACCTCACCGGCGGGAATGACCTGGCGGCCCTTGCCGCGCAGCGCGGTGCCCGAATGCTTGAGCCGCGCGGCACCCGGCGCACCGTCGCCGCCACCGAGCGCGCCGCGCGCCGGAAAGCGCACGCGGTCCCAGGTGGCCGAGAGCACCATCGGGTCGCCGTCGGCGTTCTCGATCTCGATGACCTGGCCAAGTCCGCCGCGCGAAGCGCCGGCGCCACCCGAGCCGGGCCGGTATTCCTTGCGGCGGAACAGCAGCGGCGCCTGGGTCTCCAGGATCTCGAGCGACACGTTGCGCACGCCGCTCGGATAGGCGGTGGCCGAGAGCCCGTCCTTGCCCGGCCGCGCGCCGGTGCCACCGGTGCTGAAGCTCACGATGTTGAAGCGCCGCGCGCGCCGCAGCGCCTCGTTGGGCCCGCCCTCGATCGGCTGACCGCCGGACAGCCGGATGTTCCACAGCGACGAGGCGCCCTCGGCCGGCACGCGGTCCGGCCGTGCCTGGCGCAGCGCCCCGAACACGAGGTCGGGCAGCATCTGGCCGATGGCCGCGCGGGCTGCCACCGCGGCAGGCGGCAGCGCGTGGACGATGGAGCCTTCGGGTGCCACCACGCGGATCGGTGCCAGCGAGCCCGCGTTGTTGGGTACGTCGGCACCCACCAGGCAGCGGATGCCGAAGGAGGTGTAGGCGTCGGTGTAGGCCTTGGGCACGTTGATGCCGCGCGCGATGGCGCGCGAGGTGCCCTCGAAATCGACCAGGATGCCGCCGTCCGAGATGGTGACGGCCGCATGCAGTTCGACCGGCGTGTCGTAGCCGTCGACCGTCATCTGGTTGCGCCAGGTGCCCTTGGGCCATTCGCGCAGTGCCTCGCGCATCGCGAGCCGAGAGCGTTCGATGATGTAGTCGCCTTGCGCCTCGAGGTCGGCCAGGCCGAACTCGCGCAGCAGGCGCTGGAGTCTGGCGGCGCCGACGGCATTGCAGGCCACCAGTGCGTGGAAGTCGCCCTCGACCTGGCCGGGCTCGCGCACGTTGGCACGCACGATGTCCAGCACGGCCTCCTCGAAGACGCCTTCGCTCACGAAGCGCAGCGGCGGCAGGAACAGGCCTTCGTGGAAGATTTCCAGCGCATCGGGCCCGGCGTTGACGCCGCCGATGTCCACCACGTGCACAGTGGACGCGAACAGCGCCACGAGCTTGCCGCCGTGGAACACCGGCGTGACCATGACCACGTCGAACAGGTGGCCCGTGCCTTTCCATGGATCGTTGGTGACGAACACGTCGCCGTCGCGCATGGTGTCGGCCGGAAAGGCGCGCAAGAAATGCAGCACCGAATCGGCCATCGAGTTGACGTGGCCCGGCGTGCCGGTCACGGCCTGCGCGACCATCCGGCCGTCGGGCAGGAACACGCCGGCCGAGAGGTCGCCGGCCTCGCGCGTCGGTGTACCGAAGGCGGTGCGGATGAGCGCCTGCGCCTGTTCCTCGACCACCGCGAGCAGCCGGCTCCACACCAGTTGCTGGCGCAGCGCCTGACGGCCTGTAGCGCTCATGCAGGGACCGCTTCGGCGGCCTCGGCGTGGTCGAGCTGGACGGCGGTCGTGTCGTTGAGCACCAGCGCGCCCAGCTTGCTGATACGCGCCTCGAAGCCGGCGATGACGTGCGTGGTCGTCTCGTCTTCGACGATCAGCGCCGGGCCTTCGATCCACTCGCCCACGCCGAGCGCGGTGCGTTCATAGACCGGCACCTCGGCCCACCGGCCGGCGTCGGCGTCGTACAGGCGGCGCGTGCCCGAAGGTGCGGCGCGGCCCGTGTCGGCCGCCACCTCGTCAGGCTCCGGCGCCGCGCGGCCCCCGGCCTCCACCGCGACGGACCAGCTCACCGCCTCGGCCGCGATGTGCGGCAGGCTGCGGCCGTAGAGCGCGGCATAGCGTTCCTCGAAGCGTCGATGCAAAGCCTTGCTCGCGGTCGCATCGAACGGGCCTTCGGGCAACTCGACCGGAATCTCGTGGCCCTGGCCGGCGTAGCGCATGAAGGCCTGGCGATGGCGCACCAGCGCGGCCCCGGGCGCGGCGCGCAGCACCACGTCGTCGGCCGTGGCCGTGAGCTCGATCAACAGCTTGTCCACCGCGGCATGGTCGATGCGGTCGAGCCGCTGCGCGAGGCTGCGCACGGTCTGGTAGGCCACCGGCGCCCACAGAAAACCCAGCGCCGAGCCGACGCCGGCCGAGTTGGGAATCACGAGCCGTGCGATGCCCAGCTTGCGCGCCAGCAGGGCGGCATGCAGCGGCGCCGCACCGCCGAAGGCGATCAGCGTGCTTTCTTCCGCCGCCTTGCCGAGTTCGGAGGCATGCACGCGCGCGGCATTGGCCATGTTCTCGGTGACGATCTCGACCACGGCCTGCGCAGCAGTTTCCACATCGAGGCCGGTCTGCGCCGTGAGGCCCTGCAGCAGCGTGTCGCGTGCGCGCTGCGGGTCGAGCCGCACCTTGCCGACCGCGAAGCGCGCCGGGTCGATGGTACCGAGCGCGACGTGCGCGTCGGTCACGGTGGGTTGTTCGCCGCCCAGGCCGTAGGCGGCCGGACCGGGCGCGGAGCCTGCGCTGTCGGGACCGACCTGCACCACACCCAGGTGGTTGACGCGGGCGATGGAGCCGCCGCCCGCGCCGATCTCCACCATCTCGATCACCGGAATGCGGATCGGCAGGCCCGAGCCCTTCAGGTGCCGGTGCACCCGGCCGAACTCGAAGCTGCGGCTGATCTGCGGCTGGTAGTCGTCGATGAAGCAGATCTTGGCGGTGGTGCCGCCCATGTCGAACGAGAGTGCGCGCGTGGCGCCGATCTGCTCGGCCACCTGGCGCGCCAGCACCGCACCGCCCGCGGGGCCCGACTCGACCAGCCGCACGGGCTCGTCGATGCCGGCCTGCAGCGTGGTGATGGCGCCGCCCGATGTCATGAGGAAGGGCTCGGCACGCAGGCCGCGTGCGCTCGCGCCTTCCTGCAGGCGGCGCAGATAGCCCGCCACCTGCGGCTGCACATAGGCGTTGGCGCTGATGGTCGACAGGCGCTCGTACTCGCGGATCTCGGGGCACACGTCGGACGCCAGCGACACCCACAGGCCGGGCGCGTGCTGGCCCAACAGCTCGCGCACGCGGCGCTCGTGCGCGGGATTGGCATAGCCGTGCAGGAAGCACACGGCCACGCTCTCGATGCCGTCGGCCAGCAGTTGCTTCGCGAGCACGGCCACCTGCGCTTCGTCCAGTGGCGTGATCACGCGGCCGGCCGCATCCACGCGCTCGACCACCCCGTGGCGCCAGTGGCGCGGCACCAGCGGTGCAGGCTTGTCGAGGAACACGTCGTACTGCGCGAAGCGGTCTTCGAGACCGATCTCCACCAGGTCGCGAAAGCCGTGCGTGGTGAGCAGCGCCGTGGACGCGCCCTTGCGCTCGATCAGCGCGTTGGTGGCCAGCGTGGTGCCGAGGATCAGCAGGTCGACATCGGCCCAGCCGATGCCCGCCTGCTGCAGCACCTCTTGCACCCCGCCAAGCACGGCCTGCTCGGGGGCGGCCGGCGTGGTGAGCACCTTCAGTGTGTGCTTCTCGGCGCCGCGCAGCAGCACCACGTCGGTGAAGGTGCCGCCGACGTCGACGGCCACGCGGACGCGCGGATCGGGTGCCACGGAAAAGGAATTGGATTTCGAGGACATGGAGAAGAGATATTCGCTGGCTGGAGTCAGAGTGCCGGCACAGCGGGCGGCGGGGGCTTGCGCCAAGTGGGCGATCGGGTCCTGCGGATCCTCGAGTCCGACATGCAGCCGCAGCACGGGCGCATCGCCGGTCCATTGCCGGTGTGCCATGGCGGAATTCGAAGGAAACCCAGCAGGCGGCGATCTTGCGAGGCCGTGCTTGCCGCTGCAACGAACGCCTTCAACTATCGATATGCGGTTTTTGGTGCGCACTTTCGTGCGCAGCGGCTGGCAGGCGGAAGCTGGCCAGTTCATCGGGTGCGCATTGGGCGATCAGGCCCAGCTCCCAGTCGAGGTAGCGGCGCGCCGCGTCGAGGTTGCCGTCATGGCGGTCATGGACGAACAGCAGGTAGTCGATGGCCTCGGCGTCCGGCGGCGACGCGGGCGTGGCCTGCTGGGCCCAGCCCGCGGACTCGACCGCCTCGGCGCGGGCCCATGAGAGCTGCTGCCATCCGGCCTCGCGCAGGTCTTGTGCGGCCAGGCGAGCGATGGTTTCGTCGGCTGCGATCAGCAGCACCGGGTGCTGCAGGTTGCCGCCGGTCGCGGCCAGGGCATCGGCGGCCACGCGGGGACGGATCGACCAGGTGGCGCCGCGCGCATGGCGTGCCCTGTAGGTTCGCGAAGGGCGCAGATCCACCACGGCGGGTGGGTCGGCGCCGTCTTCGCGCAACGTGGCCAGTTCGGCGGCGTCCAGTTCCGCCACCGCCGGCGGAAGCCTCGCCGGCGCGCGAACCGGAACGCGCAGCTCGCCGGCCAGGCCGTCCTCGACCAGCGCCGCATCGAAGCCGAGCCGGCGCAGCCACAGCGCCACCACCGGGGCGCGCACGCCGTCGTCGTCGAGCACCAGGACGCGCGCGTGGCGCACGCCGATCTGCAGGTCGGTGGCCTGGAGCAACTGGCCGCCCGGCGCGTGGCGTGTGCCCTGCAGGCCGCCGGCGGCAAATTCTTCCGCCGTGCGGACGTCGAACACGAAGGTGGTGCGGGTGCCGTCGTCGAGCCATGCCTGCGCCTCGGCGGCGCTGAGCACGGGCACGCCCGCGCGCTGTGCCGCCGCAGCGGCATCGTCGCGTGCGGCCCGGCGCTGCGCGGCATTGGGTGCCGGCGGGAGCGTCCGGGCGCTGCCGCGCTCGAGTTCGAGGCCCGCGAGTGCCCAGCCCTGTGTGCCGTTCTCCAGCGCAAGCACGGGGTTCGGCACGCCAAGGTCGCGCAGGATCTGCGCGCCGACGATGCTGCGCGTGCGCCCCGCGCAGTGCACCACGATCGGCGTGGCCGGGTCCGGCACCAGCGTGCGCCAGCGCAACGCCAGTTCGCCGTTGGGCACGGGAATGGCGCCGGGCAGCGTCATCCTGCGATGCTCTTCCAGCGTGCGGCCGTCGAGCAGCACCAGCGGTTCGCCCGCGCGCTGCCGGGCAGCCAGGGTGTGCGCGTCGATGTGCGGCACTTCGAAGGCATGTTCGGCGAGTTCGCCGAAGGTCTTGGACGGCAGGTTCACGCCCTTGAACAGCGTGTGGCCGGCGCGCGACCAGGCCGGTGCGCCGCCTGCGAGCACCGACACGTCGTCATAGCCGAGTGCGACAAGGCGTCCTGCGGCCTTGCGGGCCAGGGCCGAGTCCGTGTCGCCGCCGTCGAACAGCACCGTGCGGGTGGCGCGGCAGGGCACGAGGCGGGCAACCTCGGTTTCGAGGCGGCTGTAGGCGGCATGCACCGCGAAGAAGGGATGGCCTTCGCCGTACTGGCCGTGCTCGCGAACGTCGAGCAGGGCGAGTTCGCGGCCGTCCAGCAGCCATTGGTGCAGGGTGGCCGCGGAGATGGCGGGTGCGAATGCCGATGGGGCCGCGCGGGCGGGAATGGGGATTTCGGCAGTGAGGGACATGGGTGCGCTGAAGAAGAAAGAGGTCGGCGGCACCATAGCTCCGCGGCGGATGCGCCGCTACGAAGACTTCCGCATAAGCAAACGCGGTGGATCAGGTGCCGATCCACGCACCGGCCAGGTTGCCGGCAATGCCGTCCGCGCTCACCGTGTGGCCGCGCACGCGGCGGTCGGCGATGGTGTAGCTGTCGATGGCCAGCAGCGTGATGTCGGGCAGGTCGCGCACGATGTGGTGCTGGAACTCGGTAAGAGCCTGGCGCCTGCGGCCCTCGTCCACCTCGACGGCCGCGGCTTCGAGCAGCCGGTCCACTTCGGGATTGCTGTAGCCCGATCCGTTGGAGAACGGCAGGCCCTTCTTGAAGTTCTTCGACCAGTACAGGCGCTGGATGCCGACGGTCGGGTCGAAGGTGTTGCTCATCACGCTCACGTGCAGGTCGAACGCGCGGTCGGCATAGATGCGGCGCACGTAGGTCGCGAAGTCCTGCGAGTTGATGGTGACCTCGACGCCGATGCGGGCGAGGCTCTGCTTCAGGTACTCGGCCGTGCGCTGGCCGCCTTCATTGGGGATCGGCACCAGGGCCAGTTTCAGCCGCAGGCTGGCGCCGGCCCTGCCGCGCGCGAGGCCTGCCGCGTCGAGCAGCGCCTCGGCCTGCTTCAGGTCGTAGGGCAGCACCGGAAGGTCGGGCACGTAGAACTTCTTGAGCGCCGGATGCACCGGCCCCGGAATGAGCGTGCCCTGGCCGTACCACACGGTCTTGCGCACCACCTGGCGGTTGATGGCGTGTGCGATGGCCTGGCGCACGCGCAGGTCCTGCAGGGCCGGGTTCTCGAGGTTGAACTCCACGCGCGAGACGCTGTTGATGTATTGGTAGCCGTTCGGCTCGAACACCAGGTTTGGCCTGGCGCGCAGCCGCTCGACGTCGCCCAGCGGCACCGGCGTGCCGGGGCTCAGGTGCACTTCGCCCTTCTCGATGGCGGCCGCGCGCGCCGCCGCATCGGGGATGAAGCGCACGATGAGCCGGTCGACGTAAGGGCGCGGCGCATCCCAGTAGTTCGGGTTGCGCTCGTAGGTCACGTGGCTGCCGCGCACCCATTCCTTGAAGATGAACGGGCCGGTGCCGATGGGGGCGTTGTTCGCCGGGTTGGCATCGGCCCTGCCGCTTTCGTACAGGTGCCGGGGCACGATCGGCGATTCGGAGGCCGAGAGCGCGGTGATCAGGTAGGGCACCGGCTTGGTCAGCACCAGCACGGCGGTGAATTCGTCCGGCGTGCGCACCTCGGCCACGCTGGAAAAAGTGGCGCGGCCGCGCGGGTGATATTGCTTGAGCAGCCCGATGGAATGCGCAACATCGGCCGAGGTGAAAGGCCGGCCATCGTGCCACTTCACGCCGCGGCGCAGCGTGAAGGTGTACTGCAGGCCGTCGTTGCTCACGGCCCAGGCGGTGGCCAGCTGCGGCTGTGGCGCCAAGTCGAAGTCATAGCTCAGCAGGCCTTCGGTGACCTTGGCCGAGACCAGCACCGACGAGCCCGCCGAATGCGCAATGGTGGTGAGCGTGGGCGGCTCGGGGTCGATCAGCACGGTGAGCGTGCCGCCGCGCACGGGGGCGGCCGCGGCCGCGGCGGCGGGCTGGCCCTGTGCCCACGCAGGTGCAAGGCCTGCGAGGCCGAGGCTCGCGCCGCCCTGCAGGAAGGCGCGGCGATCGATGGTGCTCCGGGTCATGGCCGCGATGCCCCGGTGGCCGGGCCTGCGCTGAATCCGGGCGGTGCGATGAAGCCCCCATAGACCTCTTCGAGCAGTTGCGCAAAGGCGATGGTCGTGCGGTCTTCGAGGTACGGGCCCACGGCTTGCGCGCTCACCGGCAGCCCGTTGTCGTCGAGCCCGACCGGAAAGCTCGTCGCCGGCAGGCCCGGCAGCACCGGCAGGCCCGCCCAATGGAAAAGATCGAAAAACGGCACCTCCCGCGTGCCATCCTCGAACTCGACGGGATAGGTGCGCGCATCCTTCGGCTCGCTGTGGTCGTGGCGGAAGGCCGGCAGCGGCGCGACCGGCGTCACCACCACGTCGAAGGTCTCGAAGAGGCGCTCCCATCGGTGGCGCAGCGCGACGCGCCGCTCGTTGTCCTGGAGCCAGTCGCTGTGGCGCAGCGTGGGCGCGCGCAGCCATGCGGCATCGGCGCTGTCGTCGTCGGCCGCCAGCGCTTCGAGCCGTTTCTGCGCCGCCTTGCTCAGCGCGGGCGGCGAGGCGAGCGACGAGCCGAGCAGGCTGCGGTAGACGCGGTGCGACGCCGTGAGATCGGGCAGCAGGCCGGACGGCAGTTCCGAAGGCCGGCTCACCTTCGCGCCCTGCGTGCGCAGCCGCTCCACCACGCGCTCGACCACCAGCGCCTCGTGCAGGCTGCGGGCGCTGCCGGGCCATTCGTCGATCACCAGCACGCGAAAGTCCTTGAGCTGCACGTGCCGCGCCGGCGGCAGCGTGGCCTTCCAGGCCTTGGCGGCCAGCGGCTCGAGGTTGACGAGCAGGTCCAGCGCGAGCTCGAGGTCGGACGCGGTGCGCGCCAGCGGACCCGCCACGCTCAGGTCGCGGTCGGCCAGCCGCCCCGAGGGCACGCCGGTGCCTCGCATGGCCACCAGCCCCGCCGTGGGCTTGTGGCCGTACACGCCGTTGAAGTGCGCAGGAATGCGGATGGAGCCGCCGATGTCGGTGCCCAGTTCGAGCGCCACATAGCCTGCCGCGAGTGCCGCGGCCGAGCCGCCCGAGGAGCCGCCCGGCGTGCGCGTGGCATCCCATGGGTTGTTGCTCACGCCGTAGATGGCGTTGTAGCTCTGCAGGTCGGCCAGCGCGAGCGGCACGTTGCTCTTGCCGACGATCACCGCGCCGGCCGCGCGCAGCGCGGCGACGGCCAGCGAGTCCTGTTCGGCCACGTTGTTCGCATGGTCGGGGTTGCCGCTCGTCGTGACGAAACCGGCGACGTCGAATGATTCCTTCACCGTGATCGGCACGCCGAGCAGCGGCCCGCGTTCGCCGCGCGCCAGGGCCGCGTCGGCTTCGCGGGCGGCCGCACGGGCGCCTTCGTCGTTGCGCACCACCACGGCGTTGAGGTCGTTGTCGAATTGGCTGATTCGCGCCAGCGCATGTTCCAGCAGGTCGACGGCCGAAACGCGGCCCGCGGCCAGCGCCTCGGCCTGCGTGCGGGCGCTCGCGAAGGTCAGCGAATCCAGAAGGGAGGAATGGAGGTCCTGGGTGGTCATGGTTGCTCTCGTGTGGTCACTTCCTGGGGTCGATCCATGCGTCGGACAGGTCGCCGGACATCAGGTCGATGCTGTTGTGGAAGTCGTGCAGGCGCGCGCTGTGCACCACGATCGAGGGCACGGTGACGATGGGCAGCACCGGCAACTCGCGCCCGACGATCTGCTGGATCTGTTTGAACTGCGCGGCGCGCCTGCCCTCGTCGACCTCCACGGCCGCCTGCCGAAACAGTTCGTCCACCTGCGGGTTGTCGTAGTGGGCCGCGTTGACCCAGATCAGCGGATTGCGCACGCCGTCGCCCCAGTAGATGCGCTGCACGCCCACCGTCGGGTCGAACAGGCGGCCGAGGCCGTTGATGTTGAGGTCGAAATCGCGCGTGCTGTAGACGCGCTTGAGGAAGGTGGGCAGGTCGCCGTCGACGATCTCTACCTTGATGCCTACCCGCGCGAGCGCGGAGCGCAGGTAGTCGGCCGTGCGCTTGAACTCCGCGCCGGGGATGTAGCTCAGCCGCAGCGAGAAGCGTTGGCCGCCGGCCCTCTTCGGCTGGCCCGCCTCGTCCAGCAGCTTGTTGGCTGCAGCCACGTCGAAGGTGTCGCGGAAGGTGCTGTCCTCGTAGTAGTCGGACAGCACGCGCGGGATCGGCGAGTTCACCACCTCCGCGCGCCTGTAGTAGATGGTGTTTCGGATGAAGTTGCGGTCGATGGCTTGCGCAATGGCATGGCGCACCTTCGCGTTCGCGAGGACCGGGTTTTCCACGTTGAACTCGAGGAAAGACGCGTTGTTGAGGAAGCCGTCGTAGCCGTCGTCCACCTTGAGCTTCGGGTTCGCCGACAGGCGTTCGAGGTCGGCCAGGCTCACGCCTTGCGCGACATCCACCTCGCCGGTCTCGACGGCGGTGGAGATCGCGGCCGGGTCGCGCACGAACTTCACGATCACGCGGTCGATGCGCGGATGGCCCTGGCGCCAGTAGCCGGGGTTCTTGCGCAGCACCAGGTGGCTGCCGCGCACCCATTGCTCGAAGACGAAGGGGCCGGTGCCCACCGGCGCGGCATTGTTCGCGCTGCCCAGCGGGTCGCCGTCGGCGTAGCGGTGCGCGGGCACGATCGGCAGCTCCGCCGACGACAGCGCCTTGATCAGGAACGGCGCCGGCTTGGCCAGCACGATCACGGCGGTGAGCGGATCGGGCGCGTCGACGCGCTCCACGTTCGCCAGCGTGATGCGCCCGCGCGGGCCTTGCTTCTTCTGGGTCAGCACCGAGTAGCGCACGTCCTCGGCGGTGAAATCGCGGCCGTCGTGGAACTTCACGCCCGCGCGCAGCTTGAAGGTGTACTTCAGGCCGTCGGCGCTCACCTGCCACGAGGTCGCCAGCAGCGGCTGGGGGTTGAACTTCGCGTCGTAGCGAAGCAGGCCCTCGGTGACCTTGGCGCTGATGTTGCGGTTGTCGGTCTTCGTGTCGAGGAAGGACACGAGCGAGGTGGGCTCCTGCGACACCGCATAGGTCAGCGTGCCGCCGTCCACCGGCACGGGCGCCTTGGCCTGCGCGAGCGCCGTGAAGGACAGCGAGGCCAGCGCCAGCTGAAGCAGCCGTTGGTCTGACCAGAGTTTCCGGAGGAGGGAAGAGAGAGCCATGGAGGAGGTCACCGTGTCCAAGATGGGTGCAAAAGGGCAGACGATGGTCCCGGAAAACGGCGCCGACACTTAGCATTTTTTCGATCTTGGAAATGCGCTGCCTGCCTGCGGGCAGTTGCGTTGCGCCACGCACGAAAACCGAGTTTTCTTATGCGAGAACCGATGAGGAAGGGCGCCTATATTCGCGGCTCTCCATCGCTTCCGGGAAACGCAATGAATGCCATCGATCGCGCCCTGTCGGGCGTGCCACTCCAGACGCTGATCGATCGATTGCCGGCCTTGTGCGCGGCCATCGCCGAAGGCGCCTCGCAGCGCGAACGCGAAGGTACGCTGCCTTTCGAGGCGTTCGCGCTGTTCCGCGCATCGGGCTTGGGCGCACTGCGCATTCCGGTCGAGCGCGGCGGCCCTGGCGGTTCGATCGAAGACCTCGTGCAGGTTGTCGCCACGCTTGCGGCGGCCGACTCCAACGTGGCGCACGCCTTGCGCACGCACTACAACGCCGTCGAGCTGTGGACCACGGCCCCGCCTCATCCGGATGCCGACCGGCAGCTCGCCCGCGTGCGCGAAGGCGCGCTGTTCGGCGGCGCCTTCACCGAGCTTGGCACGCCGCGTTCGGGCACGGTGACCACCACGCTCGAACGGCAGGGCGACCGTCGGGTGCTCAACGGCAGCAAGTACTACGCGACCGGCACCGCGTTCTCCGATTTCGCGAGCATCGCGGTGCGCGACGAGGAAGGCCGCGATGCAACGGTGATCGTGCCCACCGACCGCGCTGGCCTGCATGTGAAGGACGACTGGGACGGCATGGGCCAGCGCCTCACGGCCAGCGGCAGCCTGGAATTCGACGGACTGGAGGTGCAGCCCGACGAGATCGTTTTCACATCGCCGCGCAGCCTGCAGCGGCGTCATGCGGCGGCGCTGCGCCAGCTCTACCTGGTGGCGGTGGCCGCGGGCATCGTGCGCAATGTGTTCAGCGATGCCGTGCACTACGTGCGCCACCACGCACGGCCCGCGGCGCACAGCCCCGCATCGTCGGCGGTGGAGGACCACTTCACGCAATGGGTGGTGGGCGACCTGGCGACCGGCACCCACGCGGTGGACGCGCTCATCGCCCACAACGCGCGGCAGCTCGACCGCTCGGCCGCGGCCTTGAGGCGCGGCTCAGCGAACGGCGAGGTGGAGGAAGAGGGCTTGCAGCAGTTGGTGCTAGCCGGCGCACTCGCCACCGCGAAGACGCAGCTGGCCGTCAGCAAGATCGCGCTGCAGGCGGCCGAGCGCCTGTTCGAAGCGGGCGGCGCATCCGCCACTTCGCGGAAGCACAACTTCGACCGCCACTGGCGCAACCTGCGCACCATCTTCAACCACAACCCGCTGCTGCAGAAGGCGCGGGTGATCGGCGACTACCACCTCAACGGCACGACGAAGCATCTGGAGGAAGGCAAGGTTTTCTGAGTTTCGATATGCGAATTCCGGCCGTGCCAATTGCGCAGCTGCTGGTCAGAATTCGGGCTCTGGAAGGTAATCCAACAATGTCCCTGACCCACCAGCCCGGCGCCATCGCCGGTTTGGAGCGCTTCGCCGCACCGACCGAGTTCAGCGAGAGCCCGCTCTCCCAGGCCTTCAGGCAGCCCGTTCTGCTCGGGCTGTTCCTGCCGATCCAGGCGGGCGGCTGGAGCGCCTCGACCTTGCCGCGCAGCACCGACTGGCGCTTCGACTACAACAGGGATCTCGTGCTGCACGCCGAGCACCTCGCATTCGACCTCGTGTTCGCGCTCTCGCAGTGGCTGCCCAAGGGCGGCTACGGCGGCGTCTTCGACGGCAACGCGCTCGACTCGTTCATGACCACGGCCGCGCTCACCGCAGTCACCAGCCGGATCATGCTGATCTCGACCATCCACGTGCTCTACGGTCCGCTGCATCCGCTGCACCTGGCCAAGTACGCTGCCACGCTGGACCACATCTCGGGCGGGCGCTGGGGCATCAACGTGGTCACGGGCCATCGCGCGGTAGAGCACGAGATGTTCGGCTCGCAGCGCATCGAACACGACCGGCGCTACGAACTCGCAGCGGAGTTCCTGGAAGTGGTGCAGCGCCTGTGGGCCGATACCGAAAACTGGTCGTTCAAGGGCGAGTCGCCCTGGAAGCTCGACGGCGCGTTCGTTTCGCCGAAGCCGCGCTTCGGCCGTCCGGTGCTGGTGAACGCCACCGGCTCCGATGCGGGTATCGAGTTCGCGGCACGCTACTCCGACATCGTCTTCATCACCAGCCCGAGCGGCTCCAGCTTCGCAAGCGCCATCGAGGCGCTGCCCGCACACGCCGCGCGCGTGAAGCAGGCGGCCCGGCGCGTGGGGCGCGAGGTGCGCACGCTGCTCAACCCGATGGTCATCAGCCGAGAAACCGAACGCGAAACCTGGGACTACCACGACGCCATCGTCGACCACCTCGATGCCGACCCCCACGCCAGCTACAACCGCTTCGACAGCGACGCGCATGCCTGGCGCGGCCGCGTCGGCCACGACGCACCCAAGCGCCGCGCCATTGGCGGAAACATCGAGGTCATCGGCACGCCCGAGCAGGTGGTCGAGCAGTTCGTGCAGCTCAAGCGCGCGGGCATCGATGGCCTGCAACTGAGCTTCTTCGACTTCAAGCCCGACCTCAAATTCTTCGGCGACCGGATCCTGCCGCTGATGAAGCAGGCCGGGCTTCGTCTCTGACGCCTTTTCTTTCGCCAGACAGATACACAGGGAGCCTCTTTTCAATGAGCAGCATCGACTACCGTCCCCTCGGCCGCAGCGGCATCCTCGTGTCGCCGATCGCCCTCGGCACCATGATGTTCGGCGGCCAGGCCGACCGCGCCACCGCGCAGCGCATTGCCGAGCGCGCCTTCGAGCAGGGCATCAACTTCATCGACACCGCCAATGCCTACAACAAGGGCGAGTCCGAGAAGGTCGTGGGAGAGCTCGTGGCACCCAACCGCAACCGCTGGGTGCTCGCGACCAAGTTCGCCAACCCCGATCCGGACATCGCCGGTCCCAACAACAGGAGCACGGGGCGGCACGGCATCGTGCAATCGGTGGAGGCGAGCCTGAAGCGCCTGGGCACCGATCACATCGACCTCCTGTACCTGCACCGCGAGGACCGGGCCACGCCCGTGGCCGAGACCGTGCGCGCACTGGGCGACCTGATCCGCGCGGGCAAGCTGCGCAGCTACGGCCTGTCGAACCATCCTGCCTGGAAGATCGCGGAATTCGCCCGCACGGCCGATGCATTGAACGTGGACCGCCCCGCGGCCACGCAGCCGCTCTACAACCTGGCGAACCGGCAGATCGAGGCCGAGCACCTGCCCGCGGCCGAGTACTACGGCGTGGGCGTGGTGTCTTACAGCCCGCTCGCTCGCGGCGTGCTCACCGCCAAGTACCAACCCGGCAAGGCACCGCCTGCGGGCACGCGCGCGGGCCGCGACGACAAGCGCATCCTGCAGACCGAATGGCGTGCCGAATCGCTGGAGATCGCGCAGCGCGTGAAGGAGCACGTCGAGGGACGCGGCATCACGCCGGGCCAGTTCGCGCTGGCCTGGGTGCTGAACAACCGCCTCGTCACCTCGGCCATCGCCGGCCCGCGCACGCTGGAGCAGTGGGAAGACTACCTGCCCGCGCTGCAATACCGCTTCACCGATGAAGACGAAGCCCTGGTCGATGCGCTCGTGACCACCGGACATTCGTCGCTGCCGGGCTTCAACGATCCGAGCCATCCGTTCTTCGGGCGGTTGCCGCGGCATCACTCGGCGGCATGAATGCCGTGCCTGCGGGGCAATATCTGAAAGGAAAAGCCGTCCTGCGTAGCCAGCTCGGCGGGCGGAACACACTGCCGAAGTAGCTCGCGAGGCGATGGAACTGCGCATCGTCGTCGCATGCGCCCATTGCGCATGTGCTTATGCACAAATCTCGCTTGGATCTCGGTTGGCCGGCGCCACAGAATCCCGGTGCGTCTCTCCTTGTTCAATCTTTCCATAGGCCTCTTGTCATGACCATTGCCAATACAGACCGTCTGGTTCCGCCCGCTCTCTCGGTGCTGCGCATCGTCTCGGCCTATCTGCTGATCCAGCACGGCTCGGCGAAGCTGTTCGGTGTTCCGCACGTGGCGTTCTTCGACAACCTTCAACTGGTCTCGCTGCTCGGCGCGGCAGGCGTGCTGGAGTTCTTCGGCGGCATCCTGCTGCTGATCGGGTGGTTCACGCGGCCGGTGGCGTTCGTGCTGTCGGGTCTGCTGGCGTTCGCGTATTTCATCGGCCATGCGCCCAAGGGGTTCGTGCTTGCTCCTTCGCTCAACCAGGGAGAGGCGGCAGTGCTGTTCTCGTTCGTCTTCCTGTTCATCGCGGCAGCCGGTGCCGGCCCGTGGAGCATCGATGCCTGGCGGCACCGTGTACCCACGACAGGCGGCGGCGCTGCCGCGGCATAAGCTCAGGTCGAATCGATCGCCTCGGGCCCGCAACGGGTGCGCGACATCGCGGGCGAGCAGGCCGACGCGTTACTTGCTGGACGTGTCGCCATCATTGATGTGTGGCGTCCCGCTGCCCAACCCGCGCGCGACTGGCCGCTGGCCCTGGGCGATGCAAGCACCACCGACCTGACGACCTGATCGCCTCCGGCCTGATCTTCCCCATCGCGCGGGAAAGACCTACGGCGTGGCCTTCAACCCGGCGCGGCGCTGGCTCTACATTCCCGATCTGCAGCCCCGACGAAGCGCCGCTGATCAAGTGCTGGGATTCCGATGCGTCGGTGGCCCGATTTGCGCCGCACACCGGCTTCGAGGAAAGACGATGAAGTCGTCTTGACCGCCATGGAACCGACCACACGCTGCGCTACGAGCGCTCCTCGGCCGTCTGTTTGTACCAGTTCTTGCCGCCGCCATGGCGCGTAGCGAAACGGCTGCCCAGTGCGTTGACCAGCTTGCTGCGGCCGTACTGCGCCACGTAGTCCTCGAGCACGGGAGCGCAGTCGTTGACGTGAACATCTGTGTCGATCACGAGATGGTTGAGGCCGGCCTTCATGGCGGCGGAGCGCGATGCGTGCACGCGGTTCAAACGATTGCTCATCTGCGGGTTCCTTGGAGGGAAAAGGAACCGCAGGCTACGCGCGGCCCCTTCGCCCCAGCGCATGCAAAAAACAGATATGCAAGCGCCTATCCGTTGTTTGGGCCCGGGAATGTCGCGGCTAACCTGCGACACCCAAGCTTTCCCATCCTGAGGAAAGCATTCCGAAAAAATCACTTCTTGAGGGAGTCCCGAACATGTTGCTTTCATTCCGACGCGCCCATTTCATCGTGGCACTCGCCATCACCAGCCTCGGCGCCGCCGCGCAGGCGCAAGAGGCGCTGCGTGTGGCTGCGTCGCCCGTGCCGCACGCGGAGATCCTGGAGTTCGTCCGGCCGCAGCTGAAGGCGCAGGGTGTCGACCTGCAGGTGAAGGTGTTCAACGACTATGTGCAGCCGAACCTTGCCGTGAGCGACAAGCAGCTGGATGCCAACTTCTTCCAGAACCGCCCCTACCTCGAATCGTTCACCAAGGACCGGAAGTCGGACATCGTCGAGGTTCCGAACAGCGACGTGCACATCGAGCCCTTCGGTGCCTACTCGCAGAAGATCCGCAAGACCTCCGAGCTGCGCGAGGGCGCGGTCGTGGCGATCCCGAGCGACCCCTCCAACTCGGGCCGCGCGCTGGCGCTGCTGGCGAAGCAGGGACTGATCAAGCTGAAAGATCCGTCCAACATCAAGTCGACGGCGCGTGACATCGTTGCCAATCCGAAGAAGCTGGTGATCCGCGAACTCGAATCGGCCCAGCTGCCGCGCGCGCTGCCAGATGTCGATCTCGCGCTGATCAACACCAACTATGCGCTCGAGGCCAAGCTCGATCCGGCCAAGGATGCGCTCTTCATCGAGGACGGCCGCAAGTCGCCCTATGCCAATTTCATTGCGTCGCGCAGCGACAACGTGAGTTCGCCGGCCATCGCCAAGCTGGTGGCTGCGCTCCATACGGCCGAGGTCCGCAAGTTCATCCAGGACAAGTACAAGGGCGCCGTGATTCCGGCCTTCTGAGCGAAAAGACATGAAACGTTGGACCTACACGCGGGCCATGCCGCACTTTTTCGCGGCATGGGCCGTGGCTGCCGCTTTTGCCTTTGCCACATTGCCGGCGACTTCCCAGCCGCGCCCAGGTGGCACATTGACCTGGCTGATCAACCCCGTTCCTTCCTCGATCGTGCCGCTCACGACCACGGCCGGCGGAAACGCCGAGATCGGTCCGAAGATCGTCGAAGGCCTGCTGACCTATGACTACGACCTCAAGCCCAAGCCGCTGCTCGCCACCGCGTGGTCGCTGAGCAGGGACGGCCTGCAGTACACGTTCGAGCTGCGCAAAGGCGTGAAATGGCATGACGGTCGGGACTTCACCTCGGCAGACGTGGCCTTCTCGATCCTCACGCTCAAGCAGGTGCATCCGCGCGGGCGCGGCACCTTTGCCAATGTGGTGGACGTGAAGACGCCCGATGCGCACACCGCGATCATCGTGCTGAGCAAGCCGTCGCCGTTCCTGCTCACGGCGCTGGCCTCGACCGAGTCACCGATCGTGCCGAAGCACCTTTACGAAGGCACCGATATCGCGTCGAGCAAGTACAACAGCGCGCCGGTGGGCACCGGCCCCTTCGTGTTCAAGGAGTGGGTGCAGGGCAGCCACATCATCCTCGAGCGCAACCCGAACTACTGGGACAAGCCCAAGCCGTACCTCGACCGGGTGGTGGTGCGTTTTGTGCTCGATGCCGCGTCGCGTGCGGCGGCGCTGGAGTCGGGCACGGCCGACCTGGCGAACGGAACGGGCGGCATCCCGCTGTCGGACGTCGAGCGGTTCAAGAAGCTGGCGGGCATCGAGATCGACACGCGCATCTCGCCCTACCTCGGCAGCCATCAGCAGATCTACTTCAACCTGGACACGCCTGCGCTGCAAAAGCGCGAAGTGCGAAAGGCGATTGCTCAGGCCATCGATGTCAATGCGTTTGCCAAGACGGTGTGGTACGGCTACGGAACGCCCTCGGCATCGCCGATAGGGAAGGGCATCTCGCGCTATCACGACGCGAGCATCCAGCCGTATCCGTTCAACCCGAAGGAAGCCGAAGCGGCACTGGAGGCGGCCGGATTCAAGCGCGGCGCCGGCGGTACGCGCCTGAAGCTGCGGGTGCTCTACAACCCCTTCCAGGAGCGGCGCGCCGCGGACTTCGTGCGCCAGTCGCTGGGACGCATCGGCATCGATGCCGCGGTCGAGAGCTACGACTTTGCAACCTACGTCAATAAGACCTATACCGAACGGGCCTTCGACATCACGCTGGAAAGCCTCACGAACCTGTTCGATCCCACGGTGGGCGTGCAGCGCGTGTTCTGGTCGAAGAACTTCAAGGTCGGGCTGCCGTTCTCCAATGCGCCGCACTACGTGAATCCGGAGGTCGACCGCCTGCTGGAAGCCGCGGCAGTCGAGACCGACGAAGCCAAGCGCCGGCAGCTGTTCACCGAGTTCCAGCAGATCGTGCATCGCGACATTCCCTCCATCGAGTTGGGGGCCAATCCTGCGATCACCGTACTGGCGAAGAAGGTGCGCAACTATGCCCCTACCGGGGAGCACATCCGGGGAAGCTTCGCGGACCTGTACCTTCAGCCGTGATCGGCGGCCGTCAGCGCCTGGGCGAGGTTTTTTTCCAACAGCTCTCTCAGGAAGCGCCAGGGGAAGATGCCCCGGTCGTGGCCGTCGCCGAACACGAACTGCACGCCGTACGCGCCCACCGGCCGAATGTCCGTAAGCCGCAGGTCTGCAGCTGACGGCAACAATCTCGCTTGACCATCGTGCTGGGCCGCGCGCTGGGCCTTGCAATCGGCGCAAGGGCAACTCGATCTCAGCAACTGGTATGGCGCCAGATGCTGTGTGCCATCCGCCCAACGGAACTCCAGCGCAGCGCGCGCGCGATGGTCGACGATGGATTCAGGTGCCATGTTCCGTCGCACCGATCTGCGCGATTGCCAGCCGGGCTGATTTGCGCACTTCCGGGTCCGCGTCGGCGGCGGCGATTTCGAGCGCGGGCAGCGCGGCCGCATTGCCGATCTCGCCCAGTGCAAGCGCCGCTTCCTTGCGCAGGTTGCTGATGCTGTGGCCCAGCGTCACGAGCAGCGCCGCGACGCTTCCGGTGCTGCGCAGCCGGCCCAGGCTGCGGGCCGCGCGCAGGCGTACCTGCCAATAGGCGTCGTCCAGGGCCACCAGCAGCGCTTCGGATGCGGCCGGCTGCTGCAGCTTGCCGAGCGATGTCGCGGCTTCTTCCCGCACCTGCCAGCTCGCGTCGCGCAGCGCGGTTTCCAGTGCGGCGCGCGCGTCGGCGTTGCCGATGGCAAACGCCAGCGCGCCCACCGCGGCCCGGCGCACTTCATCGACGGGGTCGGACATGGCGATGCCGGTCAGTGCAGGGAGGGCTGGGGCGTGCTTCAGGTACCCGAGCACGCCAATGGCTTCCCGGCGCAGCGCGATGGCCTCGACGCTGTCCTGCGCAGACCGCGGCTCCTGCAGGACCGCCAGGGCAGGGCCAGCGCTGGCCGGTACCCGCAGCTCGCGCAGCGCGCGCAGCACGGCGGCGCGCACCCGCGTTGCTGCAGCGCTTGCATACGGCAGCAGCCAGGCGGCTGACGCAGGCTCCTTCAGTTCGGCAAGGCTGTGGGCGGCGGCCTCGCGCACCTGGGCATCGGCGTCATCGAGCACTTGCGCAAGCCCTTCGACAGCCGCCTGGTTCTCCATGGTTTCGAGCGCCAGCGCCGCAGCGGCGCGCACGGCGGGCGCATCGTCGCGCAGCGCGGCGACCAAGAGCGGCGTGTGCGCCTCGTCGGCCAGGTCGCCAAGGTCCATCACGGCGATGCGGCGTACTTCGGCGTCGGGTGAGTCCAGCCGCGTGGCAATGGCCTGCAGTTCGGGATCGTCGAGGAGGGCGGGGTTCATTTTTCTTTCAGATGGCAAAGCGCAGCTGCGCCGCGGCGGGCGCGCCGAGCGGCGTGAGGCGATCCAGCGGTGCGCCTGCGCCCGCATGCGGATGCAGCAGTTGCAGGCAGCGGCGCTTGAGCGCGGTGAATTCGGACGACGTGACCAGCGAGGGATCGCGTGGCCGCTCGAAACCAAGCTCGAACTCGGCCACGATCCGGCCCGGCCGCGGACCCATCACGAGCACCCGGTCGCCCAGGAACAGCGCCTCGTCGATGTCGTGGGTGATGAAGACGATGGTGGTGCGCACGCGCGCCCAGGCGTCGAGCAGCTGGCGCTGCATCATGAGGCGGGTCTGGGCGTCGAGCGCACCGAAGGGTTCGTCCATCAGCATCACGCGTGGATGGTTGATGAGCACCCGCGCAATTTCCGCGCGCTGCTGCATGCCACCCGAGAGCTGCGACGGATAGAAACCGGCAAAGTCGTCCAGGCCGACGAGGCGCAGCATTTCACGCGCACGCGCGTGCCGTTCGCGGCGGCCCACGCCCTGCATCTTCAGTCCGAAAGCAACGTTGTCGAGCACCTTCTTCCACGGAAAGAGCGTGTGGTGCTGGAAGACCAGGCCTCGGTCCGGATGCGGCCCGCGCACAGGCTCGCCGTCCACGCTGATGGTGCCGCCTGCCGGTGCAAGATGGCCGGCAAGCGCACCCAGCAGCGTCGACTTGCCGCAGCCCGAAGGGCCGAGCAGGCAGACGAACTCGCCGGGCTTCACATGCAGGGTGATGTCCTGCACCGCATCGAAGGCCTGGGCACCATGGCCAAGGCGCACGCGCACGCCGTCGAGGGCGATCCGCCCAGTCTGCACGTCGGCCTTCATTTTCTTTTCTCCTGCACGGCGCGCCACGGCATCAGCGCCTGCCCGGCCCGCCGAACGAGCGCGCTGCTGCCCATGCCGAGCACGCCGATGAAGAGCATGCCCACGACGATGTCGGCGTAGTTCTGGATCGTGTACGACATCCAGGTGTAGTAGCCGATGCCGAACTGGCCCGAGATCATCTCGGCCGTGACGAGGCAGAACCATGCAGTGCCCATGCCGATGGCCAGCCCTGTGACCACGCTCGGCAGCGCGCCGGGCAGGATCACCTCGCGGAACACCGCGAGACGGCCCGCGCCCAGGCTGCGCGCCGAAGCGACGAGGCGTGCATCGACAGCCTCGACGCCGTGCACGGTGTTGAGCAGCACCGGAAACAGCGCACCGACGAAGGTGATGAACACCATCGACGCCTCCGAGGACGGAAACATCAGGATGGCCAGCGGTATCCACGCCACCGCCGGGATCGGGCGCAGCACTTCGAGCGGCGGCAGCAGCGTGTCTTCGGCCCAGCGGGCGCGGCCGATCGCAAGGCCGAGCGCCACGCCGGCAATGGCCGCCAGCCCGAAGCCGATGAACACGCGGCGCAGGCTCGCCCCCAGGTGCTGCAGCACCAGCGGCGATTGCAGGAGCGACCAGGCCGACTCAGCCACTTCACCCGGCGGAGGCACATTCTGGAAAGTGACGACGCCCAGGTTGATGCGTTCGCGCGTGGCGAGGTGCCACGCAACCACGCACAGCACCAGTGCCGCAATGCGCCAGGCCGTGCGTCGCAGGTTGCCGTTGAAGAAGCTGCCCATCGTGATGCTCGCGAACAAGAACGGCCTTAGCCGGCCAGCGCGGCACGCACGCCCGCAAAGTCGGCCACCTTGCCGCCGTGCTTTGCGGCCCAGCCTTCGGCCTGGTCCTTGAGCAGGAAGGCATCGACCTCGCCCTTGGCGCCGAGCACGAACCACGCGTCGGCCGCCAGCAGCTTGTTGCCGCTGTCGCGGTCCTGCGCATAGACCACGCGCGCCTTCTTGCCCGACTTCTCGAGCTTCTGCAGGTCGCCGAAGGCGTTCTCGGGCGAGGCGTAGTGCCGCACGAGCGGCTCGCCGGCCACCCAGACCTGGGCCACGCGGCTCACATCGGTGATCGGCTTGCCCGTGGCGGCGTCCTTGGCCACCAGCGGGGAACGGGCATAGTTTTTCAGCTGCCTGTCGTAGTCCAGGCCGGCCTCCTTGAAGGCGGCGCGAATGAAGCCGTCCTGCACGAAGGCATTGGCATCGATGTCGTTGTCGGTGCGTTTCAGCAGGCGCAGCGTGTCGAGCGATGTCTTCACGGCCTGGCGGTACTCGGGCTTCCAGCTCAGGTCGCGGGTCTGCAGGCCGAGCGGGCCATGGAACAGGTAGTTGACCTCCGCCTCGATGCCGGTGACCTTGGCGATCAGCTCGCTGTACTTTTCAGGCTCCGCAGCCACCAGGCGGTCGGCCTCCAGCGCGGCGCGCAGATAGGCGGCCACGACTTCGGGGTATTTCTTCGCATAGTCTTCGTCGACCAGGCTGCCATGGAAGGTGGGGACGTTGGCCTGCGAGCCGTCGTAGATCTTGCGCGCGAAGCCGCGGTAGGGAAACAGTTCGGCAAAGGGCACGAAGTCCGCGTGCGCCTCGACCTTGCCCGCCTGCAGCGCGGGGCCGGCCACCTCGGGCGCCTGCGTGGTGATGTTCACGTCTTTCAGCGGGTCCCAGCCCTGCGCCTGGATGGCGCGCAGCAGCATGCCGTGCGAGGTCGAAGCAAAGGGCACGGAGATGGTCCTGCCCTTGAGCTCGGCGAGCGACTGCACCTTCGAATCCTTCGGCACGACGATGCCGTTGCCGCTGCCGGTGGTGCTGCCGGAAAGCACGGTGATGAAGATGCTCTTGCGCCCCGCCTTCTGGAAGGCCGCGCCGTTGAAGCTGCCGGGAAAGTCGGCCATCGATCCGAGGTCGAGCTTGCCCGCGACCATTTCGTTCGTCAGCGGCGCGCCGGAGGTGAAGTTCTTCCATTCGATCTGGTATTGCGCGTCCTTGTACTTGCCGGTGCGCGGCAGGTATTTTTCAAGCAGCTTCAACTCGCGGATCAGCAGGCCGCCTGTGGCGCAGTTGATGGTGGTGTCTTGCGTGCCGATGGCGACGCGAATGGTTTCAGCCTGGGCAGCGGGCAATGCCAGCAACAGGCCGAAGGTAGCGCCCCACAAAGACAGGGTGCGACTCAGGATTCTCTGGGTCTTCATCGTGATGCTCCGGTTTGAATGCAGTGGCTGCGGCTCAGCGCAGCAGATAAGGAATGTCGACGGTGACCGCGCCGGTGGGGCAGTCTTTCTCGCAAGGCATGCAGTACCAGCATTCGTCGAACTTCATGTAGGCCTTGCCCTTGCTGAGGTCGATGGCGAGCACGTCGAGAGGGCAGACGTCCACGCAGACGGTGCAGCCCTTGTGGGCAATGCACTTGTCCTCGTCCACGCGCACGGGCACGCTGGTGGGGTTGAAGGCGAGGGGCATGTGGGACTCTCTTCTTGTCGGGATTGGGGGTGTCACGCCGCGACCGGCTCGCGTGCCTCGGCGGGTACGCGCAGATGCTGGTAGGCCGACATCTCATGGGCTTCGAGCGGCACGATGTAGGGGTCCACCGGGCGCTTGAAGCTCACCATCGCGTCGCCCTGCTTTTGCAGCTGTGTGTGGCAGAACCAGTCGCGGTCATTGCGCTCGGGAAAATCCACACGGTGGTGGTACAGGCCCCAGCGGCTTTCGGTCCGGTAGAGCGACGCGCGTGCGGCCATCTCGGCGCAATCGCGAATGGCGTGCACTTCCATCGCGCGCATGAGTTCGTGCGGGCCGGGGGCGGCAAGCTGTTCGAGGTCTTCGTGGATCTGCTCGAAGCGCGAAAGGCCGATCTCCATCTTGCGCGTGACCTTGGGCGGCTGCAGGTAGTCGTTGACCATGCGGCGCAGCTTGTATTCGATCTGCGCCGGCGGCAGGCCCCCGGTGCGCAGGAGCGGCGCGCTGACGCGGGCATGCTCGCGCGCGACCTGTTCCTCGTCGAGCGCAGGCAGCTCGACTTCCGCGCAATGCCGCGCCGCGCTTTCGCCCGCGAGCCGGCCATAGACGAAGGCGCCGAGCATGTAGTTGTGCGGCACGCAGGCCAGGTCGCCTGCGGCATGCAGGCCCGGCACCGTCGTGCGCGCGTGCTCGTCCACCCACACACCCGACGCCGAATGGCCGCTGCAAAGGCCGATCTCCGAGATGTGCATCTCCACCATCTGGTCGCGGTAATCGGTGCCGCGCCCGGCGTGGAAGCGGCCGCGGCTGGGGCGTTCGTTGGTGTGCAGGATCTGCTCGATGGTAGCGATGGTCTCCTCGGCCAGGTGGTTGAGCTTGAGGAAGACGGGGCCGTTGCCGCCCTGGAGCTCGTTGTAGAACTCCATCATCATCTGGCCGCTCCAGTAGTCGCACTCGATGAAGCGCTCGCCCTTGTTGTTGGTGGTGTGGCCACCGAAGGGGCCCGTCACGTAGGCGCAGGCGGGGCCGTTGTAATCCTTGATCAGTGGGTTGATCTGGAAGCACTCGATGCCTGAGAGCTCCGCGCCCGCGTGGTAGGCCATGCTGTAGCCATCGCCCGCATTGGTGGGATTTTCGTAGGTGCCGAAGAGATAGCCGGAGGAGGGTAGGCCCAGGCGCCCGGCCGCGCCGGTGGCCAGCACCACGGCCTTGGCACGGATCACGTGGAACTCGGCCGTGCGGCAGTCGAACGCCATGGCGCCCGCGATGCTGCCGTCGGCCGCGGTGAGAAGGCGCGTCACCACCAGGCGCTGCGACATCTCCACGCGCGTGCGCTTCAGGCGCCGGTACAGCACGTTCTTGATGTTGTGGCCCTCTGGCATCGGCAGCACGTAAGTGCCCATGTGGTGCACCTTGCGCATCGCGTACTCGCCGGTCTCGTCCTTCTCGAACTTGACACCCCACCGGTCGAGCTCCTCGATCATCGAATAGCTGTTGCGCGCATAGGCCATCACCGTCTTCTGGTTGACGATGCCGTCGTTGGCGGTGGTGATCTCCTTCACATACTGCTCGGGCGTGGCAAAGCCGGGCACCACTGCGTTGTTCAGGCCGTCCATCCCCATCGAGATGGCGCCGCTGCGCTTGACGTTGGCCTTCTCCAGCAACAGGACTTCGAGCTTCGGATTCGCTTCCTTCGCCTTGACGGCCGCCATCGGTCCGGCCGTGCCGCCGCCGATGACCAGCACGTCGACGGTGCGGGTAATGATGTTCATGGATGGGCCTTCGTCGTCGGGTTGGCGCGTGCGATGCGAAGCCGGTGCTGGAACGCATCGCCGCGGAAATAGAGGTCTTCGAAATCCAGGGGCGCGCCGTCTGCCGTGTGGGTGAGGCGCTCCACGCGCAGCACGGCCGTTCCCTCGGGCACGCTCAGCGCGCGCGAAAGCACCTCGTCCGCGAGCATTGCGTCGATCTGCAGATCGGCGTGGCCAAGGGCGATGCCGTAGTCGTTTTCCAGGATCAAGAAGATGTCGCGCCCGGCCAGGTCCGCCTGGCGAAGCCGCTCCCCGATGGCGTGGGGCAGGTAGGTCACTTCGTAGGACACCGGCGCGCGGTTCAGATGCCGCACGCGCTTGATCTGCGCCACCGGCGTGCCCTCCGCCAGACCCAGTTGCTGCGCAACGCGAGGGGAGGCGGGCACGGTCTTGTGGCTCGTCACCTGGTTGCGGATCTCGTAGCCCATGCGCACCATCGCTTCGGCAAACCCTTCGAGCTGCCCGAGGTGCTGGAACGCCTTGGGCTTTGCAACGAAGGTGCCCTTGCCTGGGATCTTGAAGATCAGGTTCTCGCGCTGCAGGTCGCTCAGCGCCTGGCGCACCGTGATGCGACTGACCTTGAACAGCGCAACCATTTCGCTTTCGGAAGGCAGTTGTGCATGCGGGGCGTAGGTGCCGTCGAGGATGCGCTCGCGCAGCACTTCGCGCACCTGGGTGTAGAGCGGGACGGGAGAAAAGGCTATCGGCTCGAGAGCCCTGGCGACTTGCATGCGGCTG
Organism: Variovorax paradoxus NBRC 15149; assembly: GCF_001591365.1. Taxonomy (GTDB): domain Bacteria; phylum Pseudomonadota; class Gammaproteobacteria; order Burkholderiales; family Burkholderiaceae_C; genus Variovorax; species Variovorax paradoxus. The sequence goes on along the minus strand of NZ_BCUT01000002.1, from coordinate 65,656 downwards.
ACCTGTTATGACCGGTTGGATGAGGTCGAATGCTAGTCAGCGAGGTCCCTGCCGTTAAATAACGAAAACGTGCTTCGATATTCGGAAAATGATTGAACTGCTGTTCGAGGGCAACCGAAGCTCGAAGCTGTTGGCCCGCGCCATCTTGTTGTGGGCCACTCTCGGTCTATTTGGTGGCCTTGCTAAACGCTGGCATCGCGTGAGCGGAGTCTGGCAGCAGGTTCGACTGGCGGTAATGGGGTGTTTGCGTGCCAATGGTTCTCGTGGGTTGATCTCCTGCCCGTGAGGGCGTGTTCCCATATTCGAATGGTGCGGTGGCGTAAGCGACCACCAGTACATCCTCGCAACGCAATTGGAAGATGGCTCCGTTGCCTTCGTGCAGCTTGGTCGGAAAGACTTTGGCGCCTTGCCGCACATCCGGCTCACCGCCTCGGGTGCCTCGCATCTTCCATTGAGATAACTCTTCTTATCACAATAGCAAGTTCATGCGGCTAAACTGGCCTACATGAAAGTACGCACCGCCAGCAGGGCAGAGGCCGGAAATGGCGATTTCCCCAGCGCTTCGCAACTGGCGGCGCTGCGCGCTTGGTACGCGGGCCTGCCGGCGCGCGCTGCCGTCGAGCAGTACCTCGGGGAGAGCAAGGCCACGGGACAGTCCTCTCGCGCCATGCTGGGCGATATCCGGCGCCAATTGGCAAGCTACGCACGGGCGCGGCACCGAGACGACCTGGCCTCGCTGATCGCGCACCCGGCGGCCGAGCGCGAGCAACGCGCCCGAGCGGTCAGGGATGCCATCGAGAAGCTGCCGCAGCTGCCCCTGCCTGCGCCGCTCGTGACGGACACCGTCGATGGGTGGCTGCCGACGCGCGCCGCGCGAGCCCTGCAAAACGCCGGCATCCAGACGCTGGCCGATCTGACGGTGCGGGTGCCACGCCGGCGCCGATGGTGGGCCGCCGTGTCCGGTCTCGGCGCACGCAGCGCGCGCCAGATCGAGGAATTCTTTGCCGCTCACCCGGCCCTGACAGAACGGGCGAGGGCGCTGGTGGTCGTTCCGAGGACCGAGACCGCGCCGTGGGAGCACCTGGTCGTGCCGCAGGCGGTCGATGGCTCGCGGGGCACCTTTCGGGCGCCGCAGGCTACCTGCACGCTGTCCGCCAGCAACGACTACGAGGCCGTCCAGGCCTGGTTGGGCCTGCAGGACGCGGCGGCGACCCAGCGCGCCTACCGCAAGGAAGCCGAACGGCTCATGCTGTGGGCGATCCTCGAGCGGGGCAAGGCCCTGTCGTCGCTGACGACCGAGGATGCCGTCGCCTACCGCGCCTTCTTGCGGCGCCCATCGCCGCGGGAGCGCTGGGTCGGCCCCGCGCGGCCGCGCACGTCCGCGGAATGGCGCCCCTTCCAGGGACCGCTGGCGCCGCGCTCCGTGGCGTATGCACTGTCCGTGATCGGTGCCCTGTATCGCTGGTTGATCGAGCAGCGCTATGTGCTGGCCAACCCCTTTGCCGGCGTGAAGGTCAAGGGAACGAGCCGTGGCGGCGCTCTGGATGCATCCCGGGTGTTCACGGAGCACGAATGGACGCTCATACGCTCCACCGCCGATGGCATCGAGTGGATCGGTGGCTGGAGCGAGGAGGGCGCCCAGCGCCTGCGCTTCGTGCTGGATTTCTGGTACGCGACGGGCCTGCGGCCCAGCGAGATGGTCGAGGCCCGGCTGGGCAGCATCGAGCACGATGCGCAAAGCGACGACTGGCTGAACGTGGTCGGCAAGGGCAGCAAGCACGGCAAGGTCGCCTTGCCATTGCTGGCGCGGGGCGCGCTCGACCAGTATCTGGCGCAACGGGGTCTGCCCGTGACGCGGTCGCGCTGGAATCCGAAGACCGCGCTGGTTCCGGGTCTGGCAGAAGACGGGACCGGGATCAGCGCGTCGCGCCTGTGGTCGGTCATGCGCCGTTTCTTCCTCCATGCCGCGCAGGCCTTGGAAAGCGTGAGTCCGTCCACCGCGGACAAGCTCAAGCGTGCCACGCCGCACTGGATGCGGCACACCCATGCCACCCATGCGCTCGCGCGCGGGGTGGAGCTGACGACCGTGCGGGACAACCTGCGGCATGCCTCCGTGGCGACCACCTCGGTCTATCTCCATACCGACGAGGTCAGGCGGGCCAGGCAGATCGGGGAGGCCTTTCCGGCGCGGTCGTCGACGAGAGCGACCTAATCTGAGGCGCTCGGCTGCGCGAGTACAGGGGAGGGGCGAAGGGCCTTTCGCAATGCAGACATCAACGACAGCCGCCGCGCGCAAGCAGGGCTCGGGTGAACCCATGGCGTCCCGTGTCATTGGCCCAACGTTCAACTTGCGCGGAAATCGCCCCTCCCTCACAATCCGCCCCACCATGAAATTCACTCAAGCTATCGAGGCGTTCATCGCCACCTGACATCGCCCTCGATCGCGTTCGGAAGGCGTTGCGCCTTCCGGTTTCAAGAACCCCGGCAGGCTCGTCCCTCCGGGGTTTTGTTTTTTCGTCGTTTCATTCCCTCTTCACACCATGCGTACCTACGACAAGCTGATCGCCACGATTCCCGCTCGCCGGAGCGTGGACACCGTGCGCCCGGGCTCCGGCCGCAGCACCCCTTTGCACGACACCGTTCGTCGCTAGCCCTCAGGCGGATCTTTGCCTGGGGCCAGCGGCAGCCCCAAGCATTCAAGAAGAAAGATTCGTCATGAACCCGAACCCCAGGAACATCCGCAACATCGGCATCATTGCCCACGTCGACGCGGGCAAGACCACCACCACCGAACGCATCCTGTTCTATGCCGGCGAGAGCCACCGCATGGGCGACGTCAGCGCGGGCACGACCCGCATGGACTTCGATCCGCAGGAACGCGCACGCGGCATCACCATCAGCAGCGCAGCCATCACGGTCCACTGGAACGGCACGCAGATCAACCTGATCGACACGCCCGGCCACATCGACTTCAATATCGAAGTGAACCGCTCCTTGCGCGTGCTCGACGGTGCCGTGGTCGTGTTCGACGGCGTGGCCGGCGTGGAACCGCAGACGGAAACCAATTGGCGCCTGGCGGACAAGTACCGCGTGCCGCGCATCGCCTTCGTCAACAAGCTCGATCGGCTGGGCGCCGACTTCCTGCGCGTGGCCGCGATGATGGAAGAGCGTCTCGGCGTGAAGGCCGTGGTGGTGCAATTGCCCATCGGTACGGAAGGCGGTTTCCGCGGCGTGGTCGACCTCGTCGGCATGCGCGCGCTCGTCTGGAACAAGGACGATGCGAGTGAGCCATACCGTGAGTGCGAAGTGCCGATTGGCATGCGCGAAGCCGCGCAGCAACATCGCGCGCGCCTCGTGGCGCTGGCGGTGGAGCACGATGAAGCCGCGACCGACGCCTATCTGGATGGCGAAGAGATCGGCGTCGACGTGCTGCACGCATGCATCCGCAAGGGCGTGCTGGCCAATGCTTTCGTGCCTGTGCTGGCCGGGTCAGCGTACAGGAATCGCGGCGTGGAGCCTCTGCTCGATGCCGTCGTGAACTGGCTGCCTAAACCGGGCGACGCGGTGAACTGCGATGCGCAGGCGCCGTTCGCAGCGCTCGCGTTCAAGGTGGCCAGCGACGATCACGGCGCGATGGTGTTCGTGCGTGTCTACAGCGGTCGGCTGCGACGCGGCGATGCCGTGCTGAACGCCACGACGGGGCGCATGGAGCGTGCGTCGCGGCTGTACGAAGTCCATGCGGACGATCGCATCGAGCGCGATGAACTCGTGGCGGGCGACATTGCCGCCATCGTCGGGCTGAAGGACACGCTGACCGGTCACACGCTGTGCGACCGTGAGCATCCGGTGCAGCTGGAGCAGATCAGCGTGCCCGAGCCTGTCATTCACGTGGCGATCGAGGCCAAGGCACGCAACGACCAGCAGGCGCTGGCGAAGGCGCTGCACGCGATGTTGCGCGAGGATCCGAGCTTGCAGCTTCGGCAGGATGCCGAGTCGGGCCAGACCATCCTTTCGGGCATGGGCGAGCTGCAGCTCGATGTCTCCATCGAGAAGTTGCGCGCGAAGTACGGCGTCGAAGTTTCGGTGGGGCGGCCGCAGGTCGCCTACCGAGAGACGATTTCAAGAGAAGTGGGGGTGAACCATGTTCACAAGAAGCAGACCGGCGGGCCCGGTCAGTTCGCAGCGCTGACGCTGCGACTCGCGCCGCTGGCGCGCGGGGAGGGCATCGTCTTCGAAAGCCAGGTGGTGGGCGGCGCGATTCCGCGGGAGTTCATTCCTGCAGTCGAAGCCGGCGTTCGCCGTGCGGCGCAAGCGGGCGTGGTGGCAGGCTATCCCTGTGTGGACTTCGTGGCCACGTTGCTGGATGGCAGCTATCACGAGAGCGATTCGTCGCCGATGGTCTTCGAACTGGCCGCAGCCGCGGCGTTTCGCGATGCAGTGGCCAAGGCTGCGCCGCAGGTGCTCGAGCCGGTGATGGCCGTGGAGGTCGTCACGCCGGCCGACTACCTCGGCGATTGCATCGGTGACCTGCACCGCCGGCGCGGCATGGTGCGCGGACAGACGATGCGCGGCAACGCGATCGCGGTCGAAGCGCATGTGCCGCTGAAGGAGATGTTTGGCTACATCGGCAGCCTGCGTGCGCTGTCGTCGGGCCGGGCACATTACGCGATGCAGTTCGACCACTACGAAGTGGCGTCCGCTCGTGAAATGGCGACGCTCTTGCAGAGCTAGTCTTGAAGGGCGCGGTCCGCGGGGATCGCGCCCTCATTTTTTTGGAGTCCGCTTTGCAGCGGTGGCTCTCGGCGGCGACCGGACGTTGAACTCACGCTCTTTGCCCCTTAATGATCATAGCGGTGCCGCGACGTCGGCGGCTCCCTTTGTACGGCGGCTTCCGCTGGCAAAGCAGGCGAGGACGAGCGAGAAAATCTCGGCACTGCTGAGATAAGTCCCTGGCATAGAGCCGTCAGTGGGCAGCAAGGGCGACTCCCTATGACAGCGCCCTGGCCGAGACGATCAACGGCCTCCGCAAGGCCGAGTTGATCCATCGCCGTGCGCCGTGGAAGACCAAGGAGGCGTGGAGTTCCAATTGCACATCTTCGATGCAGATACGGGCGAGATCCAATGGCGCCAGATCAAACGCGCGAGACTCACCGAATTCTTCGTCAAGTGCGTTCCAAGCCTGGTCGCAATGGAAGCGTGTGGCGCCTCCTGCTGGGGTAGAAAAATCGGCAACTGGGTCACAAGGTCACGAGGTCACGAGGTCACGAGGTCATCTGGGCAGCAGGATCACTGCAACATCAGCCAGAATGAAGGTCGCACGCCTTCCTGAATCTCGCAGTGCAAAAAGCCTGTTGCTCTTCTCGGGCGGACCACGTAGACGTTTCAGCTCGGCTTCCGGGTTAACTCCCTCATTCAGGGCTGCTTGTCCCTAAATGAAGTATGACTGCCCCTCGCAAAGGGATTAAAGTCCCTTAAAGCAGTAGTACACTCCTCGTTTAAGGGCCTTGGCGGGAACTTTATCCCTGAATGAGGGACATATCAGTATGAGTTCTGCCGACTTTTTATTCACTCCGACAGTTCAGCGCGTTCTGGCGGCCACCCTGGCCAACCCAGACCGGTCATTCCTGCTGAGTGAGCTCCTGGACCTGGCAGCAGGCGGCAGAGGCGGCGCTCAGCAGCAGATTGAGCGGCTTTTGCAAGCTGGAGTCCTCACTGAGGAGCCTCGGCGGGGGCGTCAGCGCAGCATCCGAGCTAACAAGGACTTCTTCCTGTTTGACGAGCTAAGAAGCATTGCGCGCAAGTCCTTCGGGGTCAAGGAGCCCCTGATGCGAGCTCTTGAACCGTTTGGCGATAGCATACGGGAGGCGTTCGTCTTTGGCTCTGTGGCCAAAGGCTCTGACAACGGCCGAAGCGACATCGACCTGGCCGTCATCGGGCGTGTGGCTTTACGTGAGGTGACCAATGCCCTTCTGGACCTCGAGCAGGAGCTCGGAAGGCCCATTCATCTGAGCTTGTATGACCCAGAGGAGTGGGAAGAACTGATTTCAAGTGACCAAGTCATGGCTCAGATTGCAAAAGGGCCAAAGTTGGAGCTGATTCGCAATGATGAGACCGTCTGAATACGACAACCTCATTAGGACTCGCGCGCTCGAAGAGGTCCCACAGACTCCTGGAGCCATCGAGGGCTTCCTGAAGGATGCGGCAGAGAGCCTCGAAGTGGCTCGGACCGTGGATGTGAAGCGGCCGAAACAGCGCTTCATCCTCGCTTACGAAGGCTTTTACTCGCTAGTCCAGGCAGTGCTCGAGTTCTATAGCGTCCGAACCAAGGAATCTGGCCGCAACCTGGCCATTCTTCGAGCCGCAGCGGACTTGAACCTCGACGCGGACGAAATTAAGCTGGTGAGCGTCGCTCATGGCCGGCGCAACGACACCACGTATCGTTCGCCTTTCCCGCCAATCTCGCGAGCGGAAGCGCAGGCGATGATTGACATCCTTGGCAAGACTCTCCCGGTTGCCCACACGCTCACCGGTGTTCCGGCTCCGGCGGCTGGCCAAGCCTGACTGCGAATGCGTCCGCGAAGGTGAGGGCTGGGCTCGAAGTCAACGGGCGCGTCGCTAACGTCTGGGAGGTGCTCTCGTATATGCCCCGATTTATTTAACATAAGATACATTGTATTTGCTATAACTGTGGGAGCAAAGTTGTAATGTCGCGTTTGGCCCGAATAGAAATGTCGCATCGCTGGCACCCGCCCAAGTCTCATCGCGACATGAAAGGCAGCCGAAGCTTGAGCAATTCGACGAAGGCGCCAATCGCCTCCGAATCCTTCGTGCCCCGCTTCGTGATGCTGTAGAACGCGAGCTCGACCTTGGGTGAGCTCAGCAGGTCTGCGTTGACCTGATGGCGCTTGCATGCAGCCATGGCGAACGTGGGCATCACGGCCGTGCCGAAGCCTGCTTCCACCATCGAAATCAAGGTGCCGAAGAAGCTCACCGACTGGCCTTCCGGGTTCACGATGTTCAGCTTGCCGAGCTGCGCGTCGATGACCTTCTGGATGGGATTGCCGGCGGGCAAGCCGATCAGCTGCGCCGACTTCAAGGCCGACCACGGCACCCGTCCCACGGCCCTTCGCGTACCTTCGGCGGCGGTCACCCGCATGAGCTGAAAGCTGGCGACTTCGGTGCGCACCAGCCCCGGCGCGGCCTTGAAGAAGAAGCCGAGCCCCAGGTCGGCCTCGTCCGCCAGCACCGCCCTTTCCACGTCCTCCAGCGCGGCATCGAGCAAGTGCACCTGAACGTGGGGCTGCGCCTGCCTGAACATCGCCAGCAATTGCGGCAGCAGCTGGGATGAAACCAGCGGCGTGGCGGCAATACGCAGGTTCTGGCGCGCCGCATCGCCCAGGATGCCGATCTCCTGGGTCACGCTGTCGAGCTCCGCGAGCACGCGTTCGACCACCGGGGCCAGCCGCCGCCCGGCCGCCGTCAGCTGGACCGCGCGCGTCGTGCGGTCGAACAGCCGGGCACCGAGCTGCCGCTCCACCTCGCGGATGAGGATGCTCAGCCCGGCCTGGGTCATGTGCGTCAGCTCCGCCGCGCGGGTGAAGCTGCCGGTGCGAGCCACCTGCCGGAATGCCCGCATCTGCCGCGTCGTCAGGTTCATATCAAGTCCTTATGAATGCATGTCAGATCTAAATTTCCAATATTTTTGCAGATTGCGCCTAATCACGGACTCGGCATCCGCGGGCGCCACGCCGCGGGCACTTCAAGAGAATCGAACATGAGCAGCACCCACCAAGACGTCATCATCCTGGGCGCCGGCATCGGCGGCCTCACCCTGGCCCTGAGCCTGCACCAGGCCGGGATTCCCTGCCGTGTGTACGAAGCGGTCCCCGAGCTCAAGCCGATGGGCGTGGGCATCAACCTGCTGCCGCACGCGGTGCGCGAGCTCGGCGAACTGGGCCTGCTGCCCGCGCTGGATGCGATGGCAGTGCGCACCAAGGAGGCCGTCTTCTTCACCGAGCACGGCCAGCTGGTCTTCACGGAGCCGGCCGGCACCGCGGCCGGCTACGACTGGCCCCAGTTCTCGATCCACCGTGGCGACCTGCAGGCCGTGCTGCTGGCCGCGGTGCGCGAGCGGCTGGGCGATGGCAGCGTGCTGTGCGGCCACCGGTGCGTCGATGTCGACCAGGACGAGGCGGGTGTCACCGCCCATTTCGCGGATGCCTCGGGCGAGGCCGTTGCCAGCGTACGCGGCGCGGTCGCGATCGGCTGCGACGGCATCCATTCGGTGCTGCGCAAGAAGTTCTATCCGGACGAAGGCGCTCCACGCTATTCGGGCGTCAACATGTGGCGCGGCACCACGCGCTGGAAGCCGATCCTGTCGGGCGCAAGCATGATCCGGGCAGGCTGGCTTGCCGTGGGCAAGATGGTGATCTACCCGATCCGCGACGCCATCGACGCCGATGACAACCAGCTCGTGAACTGGGTCGCCGAGATCGAAGCCGAGCAGCCGGCCGTGCGCGACTGGAGCCGCGAAGGCCGCCTGGAGGATTTCCTCCCCGCGTTCGAGAACTGGCACTTCGACTGGCTGGACGTGCCGGCGCTGATACGCGGCGCCGATTCGATCCTTGAATACCCGATGGTCGACCAGGACCCTTTGCCGCGCTGGACGCATGGCCGCATCACGCTGCTTGGCGATGCCGCGCACCCGATGGTGCCGCGCGGCTCGAACGGTGCCGGCCAGGCCATCCTCGACGCGCGCTGCCTCGCCGGCCGCCTGAAGAAGGAAGGCGTGGGCCCCGCGGCCCTGGAAAGCTACGATCAGGAACGGGTTCCGGCCACGGCCAATGTCGTGCTCACGAACCGGCGCACGCCGCCCGATGCGATCCTGCGCGAGGTCTACGAACGCTCCGGCGGCAAGCCGTTCGCCCGGATCGACGACGTGGTGCCCCGGGCCGAACTCCAGGCGATTTCCGATGCCTACAAGCGCGTGGCCGGCTACGACCCTGCACAGCTCAAGAATCGCCCTTCCTTCGTCTGAACCCGATCCAGAAGCAACCCCGAAAACTATTGAAGGAGACCTCCCATGTTCGCCAGATGGATCAAGCCACTGCTGTCCGCAACAGCGCTGTGCATCGCCGCGTCGGCAGCGTCGGCCGCATGGCAGCCGACACAGCCGGTCACGCTCGTCGTGCCCTACACCCCCGGCACGGGCATCGACCTGATCGCGCGCCAGCTCTCGGCGCACCTGCCAAGCGCGCTCGGACAGCCCGTGATCGTGGAGAACGTGGCGGGCGCCAGCGGCAACATCGGGAGCGAACGGGTGGCACGGGCCAAGCCCGATGGCCACACGCTGCTGGTGCAGGTCAACACCCTTGTCATGAACAAGAGCCTGTACAAGGCCTTGTCGTATGACCCCGTCGGCGACTTCACTCCCGTTGCCCAGACCTCCTGGGGAACCCTGCTCCTGGTGGCCAACCCGAACGTGCAGAAAACCGCGACCGTGAGCGAAGTCGTGAACGCCGCGAAGGCGAAGCCCGGGCAGCTGACCTACGCCACGCCAGGCGTCGGCACGCCCCATCACCTGTCGATGGCGCTGTTTCTCCAGCGCAGCGGTGCCGAGATGCTGCATGTCCCCTACAAAGGGACGGCAGGGGCCGTCACCGACCTGCTCGGCGGGCGGATCGACTACATGTTCCTGCCGGTGCACGTCGCGCTGCAGCACATCCAGGCCGGCAAGCTGAAGGCCATTGCAACCGGCAGCGCCAAGCGGCTGCCGCAGCTTCCCGATGTACCGACGCTCGCGGAGGCCGGCGTCACCCCGGACAACATCGACATGTGGTACGGGGTGCTGGCACCGAAGGGAACACCCGCGGACGTGGTGGAGCGCCTGAATCTGGAGATCGGCAAGGTCCTCAGGCAGCCCGATGTCGCGAAGTCCTTCGAATCGCAGGGCATGGTGCCGGCGGTCTCCACGCCGGCTGCCTTCGGGGCGCTGGTTGCCAAGGACGCGCAGCGCTGGGCGGAGGTGGTGAAGAAAGGCAACATCACCGCGGATTGAGGCAGAGGACGCCGCGGGCGCTACGCAGCGCCGAACCAATCGCGCGCAGATCGACCCTGGTCCGGGCCGAGCATCGAAAAGCCGCCGTCCACCGGAATGTCGGCGCCGGTGACGAAGCGCGCCGCGTCCGAGCACAGGAACAGCACCACCTGCGCCACGTCGTCGCCGTCGCCCACGCGGCCCAGCGGGTGCATCGGCGCGCCGACGCGGTCGGCCCTTGCACGGTCGCCGTCCGCCATGCGCGACAGCGCGTCCGACCAGGTCCAGCCCGGCGACACCGAGTTCACCCGCACGCCCCGCGGCGCCAGCGTGGCGGCCTGGTTGCGCGTGAGTTGCAGGATGGCGGCCTTGGCCGCGGGGTACAGCGCGCGGCCCGCCGCGCCGAACTTGCCGCCGACGCTGCCCATGTTCACGATGGCGCCGCCCTGCGCGGCCAGCGCGTCGGCGCTCTTCTGCACCAGCATCGCGCCCGAGACCAGGTTGACGTTCAGCGCGCTCAGCCAGTCGGCGCGCGCGGCGCCGAGCCCCGCGTCGCCGTAGACCACTGCGTTGTTGACGAGGCAGTCGATGCGGCCTTCGGTGCGCAGCACGCCGGCCACCAGCGCATCGAGCGCATTGTCCGAGGCGATGTCGCAGGCGACGAAGCGGCAACCCTCGCCCAACCCGGCCGCCAGCGCCTCGCCGCGCACCGCGTCGATGTCGACCGCCACCACGCGCGCGCCGGCCTGCACGAAGGCCCGCGCGATGGCGCTGCCCAGCAGCGCGGCGGCGCCGGTCACGACGGCGACCTTGCCTTGCAGCGGGGTCATGGCCGGCCTCCCCTCTCCATCTGTGCCACGGCATCGTCCACGCGGACCACGTCCGCGAGCATCGACAGGGTTTCGAGGCTGGCGGCCTGCAGGTGCGCCTGCGCGGTGCTGCAGGCGTCGGCGACCACTGCCACGTCGTAGCCCAGGTCGCTTGCGTGGCGCGCGCCGTGCTCGACCACGTGGTTGGTGGCGATGCCGGCCAGGTACAGGCGGCTGGCACCGGTGGCGCGCACCGCCTCCTCGAGCCCGCTGGCCCAGAAGGGGTTGTTGCGCTTGTGGGTGACGACGGCTTCGCCCGGCAGCGGCGCGAGCTCGCCGTAGAACCCGGCACCCCAGCTGCCTTCCTGCACCGCGCCGCTCTCGGCCACGCGCCGGAACAGCGTGCAGTTGCGCAGGCAATCCGAGTAGTCGGGCGCGAAGGCGATGCGCACGAAGATCACCGGCACGCCGTTCGCGCGCGCAGCGGCGATCAGCCGTGCGGCCGAGGCGATGAGGCGCGGGCGTGCGGGGTCGTCGGCGGCCACGCCCACGCGCACCTTGCCGTCGACGTGCAGCACGTCGTTCTGGTAGTGCATGGCCAGCAGCGCGGCCTTCACATGAACACCTGCAAGGCTTCGTGCGGCGCGTCGCAGTTGACGAGGTCGATGCGCTTGGTCTGGATGCGCCAGCCGTCCTCGGCGCGGCGCAGGGTGTGCAACACGCTGCCGCCGAAGCTGCGCTGTTCGGTCTTGCGCCACTCCAGCAGCAGGAAGGTCGAGCGCACGGTGCAGCCCGCGTCGTCGCGCGATTCGAGCGCGATGTTGCCCAGCACGTGCACGGTGCGCGTGGGCGGCTGCTGCGAATAGGCGCGGGCCTGCTCGAGCCGCCGCGCGCGCATCGAGCGCAGCAAGGCATCCTCGCAGAACAGCGAGGCGTGGTTGAGATGGTCGGCCTGGCCGTGCACCAGCGGCACCCAGTACAGCCCGTCGGGCGTGAAGAGCTTCTGCCATTCGTCCCAGCGGTGCTCGTCGAGCAGGCGCGCCTCGTGATGCAGGAACTGCGTGAGGTCCTGCTGTTCGTTCCAGTCGCGGAAGTTCATTCGGCGCTCCCGGCGTGTTCGTTCGTCTTGACGCCCATGTAGCCAGCCCAGGCCGCGAACATGTTGCGCGATGGCATCTCGCTGTTGCCGTTGGAGGCGCGCCCGCCCGGCAGCGGCTGGTCGCGCCCCGCGGCGCGGTGCATGCTGACCCAGTCGCCGCCATTGGAGCCCAGGCCTTCTTGCACGCGGTTGTAGGCCTCCAGGTCGTCGGGCATCACGTTCGACGAAGGCGAGTTGACGATGTTGGTGTATTTGAGCGTGCGCTGGAAGGTGGCCTCCGGCGCACCCTTCAGCCGGAAGCTGAAGATCTCGACCAGCGTGCGGTCCACCGACAGCGGCCGGATCACGCGGATCTGCTGGAACGAGGTGTGCGGCGAACAGCTCGGGTACACGATGGTGTTGTGCCGGTTCACGCGCAGGATCTCGCCCGCGCGCTCGGCACCCTTCGCCGCCTCGAGCGACGCCACATAGGCCAGGCTCACCGGGTCGGTCGGCGGCACGAAGATGCCTTCCATGAAGCCGTGGCCGTGGTCGTAGCCTTTGAGCTCGAGCTTCTCCCAGAATTCCAGCGGTTCGCCGTTGCCGTCGACGATCACCACCTCGAAGGGCTTGGGCGTGCCCGCCGGCATGGCTTCGTGCTCTTCCTTGGCCGCGCGCCACGACGATTCGTGCGTAGCCACGGCGTGGATGGTGTCGTGCAGGTTCTCGAAGAAGATCTTCCAGTTGTTGCGCTGGATCACGCGCTGCACGCCGCCCGCCACCTCCACTTCGCCCTCGGGCGCGCGGTCGCAGAAGTTGTCGAGCGACGTGGCCACGCCGCCCAGGAATTCCTTCAGCTCCGGCCCGTCTGCCGACAGGCTGGCGAAAACGAAGCCGCGGTGCGTGGCCACGCGCGCCACCTTGCGCACGCCGTACTGCGGGTCTTTCAGGTCGAGCGCGGTGCATTCGTAGCCACTGCGCAGCGGCACCGACAGCAGGCTGCCGTCGCACTTGAAGGTCCAGCCGTGGTACAGGCAGCGCAAAAACTTGCCGGCACTGCCGCTGCCGTCGGGCACGATCTTGGCGCCCTTGTGCGGGCAGCGGTTGAACATCACGTGCACCTGGCCGTCGGTGTGCCGCACCATCACCACGGGCTCGCGGCCCAGGCGGGTCGTGAAGTAGTCGCCGGGCTTGGGCACCTGGCTTTCGTGGCCGATGTAGATCCAGGCCTGGCCGAACACGCGGTCCATCTCCAGCTCGAAGATGGCGGGGTCGGTGTAGACGCGCTTGTGCACGCGGTCGGGCTGCACGAGCCCTTGCAGGTCGATGGTCATGGGGTGGGTCTCCTGGTCAGATGTCGAGCACCAGGTGCGGCGTCTTCGCGCGCGACACGCAGGTGCACAGGGTCTTGCCGTCCGCCTTCTCGCGCGGACTGAGGTTGTGGTCGCGGTGGTCGGGCACGCCCTCGACCACGTCCACCACGCACACGCCGCAGTCGCCCTGGCGGCAGTCGTACAGCGGGTCCAGGCCCGCGGCGATGAGCACGTCGAGCAGGCTCTGGCCGGGCGGCACGCTCAGCGTCTTGCCCGAGCGCAGCGTGCGCACCTCGAAGGCCGCATCGCCCGCCTGCGCGATGGCACCGGCGAAGAGCTCGAAGTGCACGTGGTCGCCGGGCCAGCCCAGCGCGCGGGCGGTGTCGACCACGGCCTGCACCATGCCCCGCGGGCCGCACACATGCAGGTGGCGGCCGGGCGTGGGCGCGGCCAGCAGCGCGCGCAGGTCGAGGCCGCGCGCCGGGTCGCCGCCGTCGTGCACCACGTTGCCGCCCAGCGCGCGCACTTCGCCGAGGTAAGCCGTGGCTTCTGCGCTGCGCGTGGCATAGACGAATTCGAAGGGCTGTGCCTCGGCCGCCAGCGAGCGCGCCATGCACAGCAGCGGCGTGATGCCGATGCCGCCCGCAATCAGCAGCGGCGGCGCGCTGCCGGCGTGCAGCGCGAAGTCGTTGCGCGGCGCATGCGCGGCCAGCGATGCGCCGGGTTGCAGCGCATGCATCCAGGCCGAACCGCCCTCGCCTTGTGGCTCGCACAGCACCGCGATCTCGCAGCGGTCCGAGCCGTCGTGCGGCCGGGCGAGCGAGTAGGCGCGCTGCCCCGCGCGGCCGTTGGCCTGCACCACCTGCACACCCAGGTGCGCGCCCGGCGCGAACGGCGGCAAGGGCTCGCCGTTCGCCGAGCGCAGCACGAAGGCCTTGATGCCCGGCGTGAGCGGCCTGACCGATTCGACGACCAGCGCCAGCATGTCGGAGGCGCCGCTCATCCCAAGGGCAGCGCCGGATCGGTGATGGTGAGCGCGGCCGATTTTTCCCAGCGCGGCATCAGCGTGTTCGACGGCTGCGTTTCGTCGACCAGCTTGCGCGCCGTCCCGGCGCCGGCCACGGGCAGGCCCTTCGGATCGAGCAGGCCGATCTGCACCAGCACGCTGGCCTGGTCCCAGTAGATGTGCTCGTGGTAGAGCTTGTCGCCGCGGAACTTCACGATGGCCACGAGCGGAATCTCCACCGGCTTGCCGGTGGGCGCGATGCCCGGCAGCAGCCAGTCGATCTCGACCGTGTGGGTGAAGCTGAACAGCATCTCGTCCACGATCTGCGTCGCACCCACCGTGCGCGAGATGGGCGTGAGCCGCGTGTCGGGCGGCGTCGTCGGAATGAAGTGGTGCTTGTAGAAGCGCGACAGCTCCCTGGCGCCCACGCCGCCGGTCATGGTCGGGATGTGGTTCACATAGGGCTCGCCCACCATCGTGGCCATGGTGGCGACCACGTCGCGCGTGGCGAACTCGTACTCGCAGTGCTTGTCCCACAGCGCCGAGAGGTCGTACACCGGGCCGATCGCTTCCTTGAACAGCGCCATCGAGCGCTGGTGCGCCATGAGCGTGGAAGGCTTGTCGAAATGCTCGCCGCCGGTGCGCGCGAACGCATGGTCGACGCCCGGATAGACATACATGTGCGCATCGGGCTTGCCGGCGAAGGCCTCGAGCACCTGGGCACGGGCCTCGGGCGGGCAGAACTGGTCGAGCTCGGCGAAATGCAGGGCGATGGGGCATTTGATTTGCGGCACCAGGTCGAGCGCACCCTCGATGCCCACGCCGTAGTAGCCCACGGCCGCGTCCACGCCCGAGTGCGCGGCGGCCAGGTAGGCCAGCTTGCCGCCGAGGCAGAAGCCCAGCGCGCCGACCTTGCCGGTGCAGGCCGGGTGCGCACGCAGCGCCTTCACGCTGGCCGTGACGTCGGCCACGCCGGCTTCGATGTCGAACTTCTGGAAGAAGCCGAAGGCGCGCTGCCAGTCTTCGGGCGAGTAGCCCAGCTCGACGCCGGGCTCCATGCGCCAGAACAGGTCGGGCGCTAGCACCACGTAGCCTTCTTCGGCGTAGAGGTCGGCCACTTCGCGCACGTAGTCGTTGATGCCGAAGATCTCCTGGCACAGCACGATGCCGGGGCCGTGCCCCGAGGCCGGCAGGGCCAGGTAGCCGCGAAAGGTCTGGGTGCCGTCGCCGGCCGGGATGTCGATGGTGTCGCTCATCGGTTCGTCTCTCGAAGTGGTGGGGTCGGCGGCGATTCTGTGGAGCGTGCCGGGCCGTTGTCTGTCCATTTCGTGCAGCGGTTTGCGCCGCACGAAACGGATAGCGAGGCGGCGCCGCCGCACAGAGACTGCGGCCTGCATTTGCTGCCCCACCCACGTTCAACGAATCCACCCCGAGGAGACCTTTCATGCCGCAGGCCACGCCCCGATCCGTCTTGTGCGCGCTCACCGTCCTGGTGGGCGCGCTGGCACTGCCGTCACAGGCGCAGACCGTGAAGGTCGGCCTGGCGATGGACCTGTCCGGCCCGTTCGCCGTCGGCGGCGCCGAGGCGAAGGCCGGCTTCGCCGTCGCGATGAAGCAGCTGGGCGGCAAGCTCGGCGGCGTGCCGGTGGAATTTGTCGAGGCCGACACGGCAGGCAACCCCGAGATGGCGCGCCAGGTGGTCGAGCGCATGCTGCTGCGCGACAAGATCGACCTGTTCACCGGGCCCGTCGGCTCGTCGGTCGCGCTGGCCGTCGGCCCGCCGCTCTTTGCGGCCAAGGTGCCCTACCTGTCGAGCAACACCGGCCCGAGCGACTATTCGGGCGCGCGCTGCAACCCGTACTTCTTCGGTGCCTCGTACCCGAACGATGCGTACTACGAATCGGCCGGCAAGTTCGCCTCGGACAAGGGCTTCAAGAAGGTCGCGATGATCGCGCCCAGCTATCCCGGCGGCAAGGACGCCATCAACGGCTTCAAGCACACTTTCAAGGGCAGCGTGAGCGACGAGCTGTACACCAAGCTCGGGCAGCTCGACTACTCGGCGGAGCTGGCGCAGATCCGCGCGTCGAAGCCCGATGCGCTGTACTTCTTTTTGCCCGGCGCCATGGGCGTGAGCTTCATCAAGCAGTTCGTCGGCGCGGGGCTGTCGAAGGACGTGGCGCTGATCTCCACCGCGTTCTCGGCCGACGAGGACATGATCCCCGCCGTCGGCGAGCCGATGCTCGGCCTGTTCAACACCGCGCACTGGTCGTTCGACCTCGACAACGCGGCCAACCAGCGCTTCGTGGCGGCGTTCCGCCAGCAGAACAACGGGCGCAATCCGTCCTTCTATGCCGGCCAGGCCTACGACGTGCTGATGGCGATGGATGCGGCCGTGCGCGACGTCGGCGGCAAGGTGGCCGACAAGCCCGCGCTGCTCAAGGCGATCAAGGCGGCCAACTACAAGTCGGTGCGCGGCGATTTCCGCTACGGCCCGAACAACTTCCCGATCCAGAACTACTACCTGCGCGTGATCGCCAAGGATGCGAACGGGCGCATCGCCAACAAGGTGATCGGCACCGTGCTGGAGCGCTACCAGGACCGGACCGCCGCGCAGTGCGCGATGAAGTCCTGAGGATGCGCGCGCTTCAGTGCCGCGCGGCGGGCAGCGGTGCGGGATCGCGGGAGGTGTCGCGCGGCAGCTGGCCGAAGCGCTCGCGGTAGCAGGCGGCAAAGCGGCTCAGGTGCGAGAAGCCGCAGCTCAGCGCCACCTCGGTGACGCTGGCACCGTCGTGCCGCGCCAGCTGCGCGTGCGCGGCGTCCAGCCGCATGTTGCGCAGCACCTCGCCGGGCGAGAGGTCGCGATAGCGCTTGAAGAGCAAGGCGAGGCTGCGGCGCGTGACGCCCGCGGCCTGTGCCACGTCTTCGAGCGACAGCAGCGTGTCGAGCCGCTCGCGCATGAACTCCTCGGCCCGCCGCAGCTGCCGCAGGCCGGCTTCCTCGCAGCCGCGCCGCACGGCGGCATGCCGTTGCAGGGCTGAATTCGGCCGGTGGCACAGCAGGTAGAGCATCAGGTTGTCTTCGCAGTGCGCCATCCACCGCGGGTCGTAGGTTCCCAGGTCGCCCGAGGGCAGCAGCGAGGCCAGGCCGGCCACCATGCGGCACCACTGCGTGCCGGCGGCGTCGTCCAGGCAAAAGGGCATTGCGAAATCGATCTCGCCCACGTCGTCGGTGCCGCGCAAGGCGAAGGCATGGCGTGCCACCTCCTGCAGCCGGCTGAGCTCGATTTTCAATATCAGCTGTTCGCAGTCGGCATGCCAGTGCAGCCGCACCGGCTTGTGGGCGGAAATGACCGCGCCCTGCCCGGGATGGATCTGCAGGGTGTGCCCGCCGGTATGGACGTCGGCATGGCCGCGCAGCGGCATCTGCACCAGCACGAAGTTGCCGAGCGCGTCGGGTTCGATGTCGACATCGCAGCCGTAGCGCAGGATGCACAACGACAGTGCGCTCAGCTCCGCGCGGCAGAAGATGGCGTCGACGTCGCCGCGGCCCCACACGCTGCGGTGCGGCTTGAGCTCGCGGGAGACACGCGCATGCGTCTCCTCTGCATCATGCGAACGGAAGAGTTCTCTCTCGTACAAGGGGGAAAGCTGCTCGTTCGACCACGCGTCCATAGGCATTCCTCACTCAGGTTCAACGTTGAGACAGTTTTGCTCTGCGCCGCGTTGTACCGCAATTTGTGGGCCCGTTCCAGGATTACGATCGGACATCATCCGCAGGCCCTCCATGCTCCTCCACGTCGACGAAGAGATCACCTTCCGCAAGCTCGAGATCCTGCTGGCCTTCATGGAGACCGGCAATCTTGCGCGCGCGGCCGAAAAGCTCGAGATCAGCACCGTGAGCGTGCACCGTGCGCTGCATTCGCTGGAAACCGGCCTGCGCTGCGCGCTGTTCCGGCACGAGGGCCGCAACCTGCATCCGACCGATGCGGCACAGGCGCTGGCAGACGTGGCGCGCGATGTGCTGCGCACCATGTCCGAGGGCATCCGCGCGACACGGGAAGTGGCCGGCTACTCGTCCGACCGGATCCGCATCGGCTCGCTCTATTCGCTGACGAGCCGCACGGTGCCGCGGCTGATCATGGGGCTGAAGCTGCGCAAGCCCGAGCTGCACACCGAGCTCGTGCTCGGCTCCAACGCCGACCTCCTGCAGAAGCTGCGCGACGGCGCCATCGATGCTGCCCTCATGGCGGTGCCCGAGGGAACTGCGGACGTCGAGTCGGAGCCGCTGTTCGAGGACGACATCCGGTTCGCCGCCCCGGTGGGCTCCCCCTATTCGGGGCAGAAGGAGATCGACCTGGCCGCCTGCGCCGGCGAGCGCTTCGTGAGCCTGAGCGAAGGCTTCGTCACCTACAGCGGCTTCGTGGAGTCGTTTCGCGTGGCCGGCTTCACGCCCAACGTGGTGATGGAGACGGGCGACATCTTTTCGCTCATGAACCTGGTGAGCGGCGGCGTCGGCTACACGCTGCTGCCGGGCCGCGTGTGGGGCGTGATGCCGCAGAACGTGCAGCTGATCCCGCTGCAGCCCCGCTACCTGATGCGCCAGACCATCGCGCTCAACTTCCTGCGCACGCGCGAGCGCGATCCCAACCTGCTCGCGCTGCTGGCGCTGTGCCGCACCTCCAAGGCCGAACTGGCCTAGGGTTTACCCGCGATCGTTTCACGCGCCGTAAGCGTCGCCGTCCCCCGTTAATTGATCGCGCGCAGGGGCGCCGATACCGTACGTCTCCAGAACACCGCGCATCTCGCGCGGCACACAACGGAGACGCCCATGATCATTTTCGGAACCGCCCTGCTGGCCGTATGCCATCTGCTGGGCATCTTCCTGGGCGACCTGCTCGGGCAGGCGCTGGGCGTGAAGACCAACGTCGGGGGCGTCGGCATCGCGATGCTGCTGCTGATCTTCGCGCGGCTCTACATGCAGAAGCGCGACTTCCTGCCCAAGCTCACGGAGCTCGGCGTCGAGTACTGGGGCGCGATGTACATCCCCGTGGTCGTGGCCATGGCGGCGCAGCAGGACATGGTCGCGGCGCTGCGCGGCGGACCGGTGGCGCTGCTCTCGGCCATTGCCGCCGTGGCGGTCTGCGCCTGCGTGATCGCGGTGATCAATCGCGCGGAGCGGCCGCAGGTGGAAGCGCAGGGCGCGCCCCAGCTGCACGACAACCCCCTGCTGGCCGAAGCGGAGTGAGCGACATGATCGAAATCCTCGAAAAAGCCGCGCTCCAGAACGGCCTCGTGACCGCCTTCGCGGTGGTCGGCCTGGTGATCCTGCTGTCGGGCCAGATCTCGCGCCGGCTGACCTTCGGCCGCGTGCACGGCTCGGCCATCGCGATCGTGATCGGCCTGGCGCTCGCCTACTGGGGCGGCACACAGACCGGCGGCCACAAGGGCCTGGCCGACATGTCGCTGTTCGGCGGCATCGGGCTGATGGGCGGCGCGATGCTGCGCGACTTCGCGATCGTGGCCACCGCCTTCGAAGTGCAGGCCACCGAGGCGCGCAAGGCCGGGCTGATCGGCGTGGTGTCGCTGCTGCTGGGCACGGTGCTGCCCTTCATCGTGGGCGCATGCATTGCACGCGCCTTCGGCTACTCCGACGCAGTGAGCATGACCACCATCGGCGCCGGCGCGGTCACCTACATCGTCGGCCCGGTGACGGGCGCGGCCATCGGCGCGAGCCCGGACGTGATGGCGCTGAGCATTGCGACGGGGCTGGTCAAGGCCATCATCGTGATGGTGGGCACGCCCATCGCCGCGCGCTTTCTCGCACTGAAGACGCCGCGCTCGGCAATGGTGTTCGGCGGGCTCGCAGGCACCGTGAGCGGCGTCTCCGCCGGCCTTGCCGCGACCGACCGCAAGCTGGTGCCCTACGGCGCGCTCGTCGCGACCTTTCACACCGGCCTGGGCTGCCTGATGGGGCCGTCGGTGCTGTTTTTTGCCACCAAGGCATTGGTGGGTTGAGGGATCTCCATGGACCGCATGAACTGGAACACCAAGGCCGAGAATCGCGCGGCACGCCTTGCGCGGGCGGCCAACGCGCTCGGCGCCGAACTGGCGGGCAAGCGCGTCGCCACCGAGGCCATCGGCCAGCTGCTGGAGGCCGTGCTGGAGCCGGGCGACCGGGTCTGCCTCGAAGGCAACAACCAGAAGCAGGCCGACTTCCTCGCGCGCGCACTGGTCGGGGTCGATCCGGCAAAGGTGCACGGCCTGCACATGGTGCAGTCGGTGCTGGCGCTGCCCGAGCACCTGGACCTCTTCGAGAACGGCGTGGCCGCCCGGCTGGACTTCAGCTTCTCGGGTCCGCAAGGCGCGCGGCTGGCCAAGCTGGTGTCGGCCGGACGCATCGAGATCGGCGCCATCCACACCTACCTGGAGCTGTTCGCGCGCTACTTCGTCGATCTCACGCCGCAGGTGGCGCTGGTGACGGCGCACGCGGCCGATGCCCAGGGCAACCTCTACACCGGCCCCAACACCGAGGACACGCCCGTCATCGTGGAGGCCACCGCCTTCTCGGGCGGCGTCGTGATCGCCCAGGTCAACGAGCTGGTCGACGGCCACACGACGACGCTGCCGCGCATCGACATACCGGCCGACTGGGTGAACTTCGTCGTGAAGGCGCCGCGCCCCAATTTCATCGAGCCGCTGTTCACGCGCGACCCGGCGCAGATCAGCGAGGTGCAGGTGCTGATGGCGATGATGGCCATCAAGGGCATCTATGCCGAGTACGGCGTGCAGCGGCTGAACCACGGCATCGGCTTCGACACCGCGGCCATCGAGCTGCTGCTGCCGACCTATGCCGAGTCGCTCGGCCTCAAGGGCAAGATCGGCAAGCACTGGGCGCTGAACCCGCACCCGGCATTGATACCGGCCATCGAGGCGGGCTGGGTGGAGTCGGTGCATTCCTTCGGCTCCGAGCTGGGCATGGAGGACTACATCCGCGCGCGCTCCGACGTCTTCTTCACCGGCCCCGACGGCAGCCTGCGCAGCAACCGCGCGCTGTGCCAGGCGGCCGGCCACTACGCCTGCGACATGTTCATCGGCTCGACCCTGCAGATCGACCTGGACGGCAACAGCTCCACCGCGACGCTGGGCCGCATCGCCGGCTTCGGCGGCGCCCCCAACATGGGCGCCGATGCGCGCGGCCGCCGCCATGCGAGCCCGGCCTGGCTCAAGGCCGGGCGCGAAGCGCGCGACGGCCGCAGCGGCGCGGCCGGCACGCCGCGCGGCCAGAAGCTGGTGGTGCAGATGGTCGAGACCTTCCGCGAACACATGCAGCCGGCCTTCGTCGACCGGCTCGACGCCTGGACGCTGCAGGAGCAGGCCGGCATGGCGCTGCCGCCGATCATGATCTACGGCGACGACGTCTCGCACATCCTCACCGAA
Organism: Variovorax paradoxus NBRC 15149; assembly: GCF_001591365.1. Classification (GTDB taxonomy): domain Bacteria; phylum Pseudomonadota; class Gammaproteobacteria; order Burkholderiales; family Burkholderiaceae_C; genus Variovorax; species Variovorax paradoxus. Next base: position 43,978 of record NZ_BCUT01000002.1, on the reverse strand, counting down.
GAGGGCATTGCCAACCTGCTGATGTGCCGCAGCGACGCGGAGCGCGAGCAGGCCATCCGCGGCGTTGCGGGCTACACGGCAGTGGGCCTGGCGCGCGACCAGCGCGCGGTCGAGAACCTGCGCGACCGCGGCGTGATCCGCCGGCCGCAGGACCTGGGCATCGACCCCCGCCAGGCCACGCGCAACCTGCTGGCCGCACGCAGCATGCGCGACCTGGTGCGCGCCTCCGGCGGCTTGTACCAACCGCCCAGGCGCTTCAGAAACTGGTAGCAGGAGATCCGACGATGAGCGACGTTCCCGCAGGGCTCGAAACCCTGGACTTTTCCTTTTCCGGCGGCCGGCCGGCCGGTGCCTTTGCGCCGGTGCTGGTCGGCGTGGTCGGCTCGGGCAACCTCGAGGTCATGCTCGAGCCCGCCGGCGGCGATGGCTGCGCGGTGCGCGTCGAAACCTCGGCGCGCGGCTTCGGGCCGATCTGGCAGGCCGTGATGAACGACTTCCACGCGCGCCATCCGCTGGCCGGCGTGCGCATCTCGATCAACGACATGGGTGCCACGCCCGCCGTGGTGAGCCTGCGCCTGGATCAGGCGGTGGCCGAGATCGACGGAGGCCGGCCATGATCAGCTATGCCGAATGCTCGGCGCGCGAGCGGCTGGCGCTGCTGCTCGACGCCGGCAGTTTTCACGAATGGCTGCCGCCGAGCGAGCGGGTCATGAGCCCGCACCTCGCGCAGCTTGGCGTGCCCTCGGCCTTCGATGACGGCGTGGCGATCGGCCGCGCGATGCTGGGTGGCCGCGAGGTCTTCGCGGCTGCGCAGGAAGGCGCGTTCATGGGCGGCGGCGTGGGCGAGGTGCACGGCGCCAAGCTGGTCGGCCTGCTGCAGCGCGCGCTGCGCGACCGGCCGGCCGCGGTGCTGCTGCTGGCCGAATCGGGCGGCGTGCGGTTGCACGAGGCCAACGCCGGCCTCATCGCGGTGTCGGAAGTGATGCGCGCCGTGCTCGACGTGCGCGCCGCGGGCATACCGGTCATCGTGCTGATCGGCGGCGCCAACGGCTGCTTCGGCGGCATGGGCATCGTGGCGCGCTGCGCCGACCACATCGTGATGAGCGATGTCGGGCGGCTCGCGATGTCGGGCCCGGAAGTGATCGAAGCCTCCCACGGCGTGGATGAATTCGACTCGCGCGACCGGGCGCTGGTCTGGCGCACGACCGGCGGCAAGCACCGCTGGCTGACCGGCGATTGCGATGCGCTGGTCGAGGACGACGTCGCGGAATTCCGCGCAGCCGCCATCGCCGCGCTCGACCGGCAGCAGCCGCTGACCCAGGCGGCGCTGGAGCAGGAGCACAGCCTGCTCACGCAGCGCCTGCATGCGCTGCCGGACGGCGACGCCGGCGGCGACGAAGCGACGCTGCTCTGGCGCGCGCTCGGCATCGCCGGCGCGGAAAACGTCCCGGACCTTCCGGTGGAAGCCGTGCGCGCGCTGCGCACCCTGTGAGCAAGGAGCATCAGATGCAATGGAATTCCCTGGTCACCCAGCTCTTCGGCTCCTTCCACGGCCTGCGTGCGGATGGCGATTTTCTGCAGGGCGAAGTGATCTTCGAACGCGAGCCGCTCACGGTGATCGGCACCACGAACCACGCGCCGATCGGGGTGCGGCTCGCGCTGGCGCAGGCGCGCGCGGTGCTCGACACCGTCAGGCAGCATCCGGGCCGTCCGATCCTGCTGTTGATCGACACGCAGGGCCAGCAGCTGCGCCGGCGCGACGAACTGCTCGGCATCAATCGCGCGATGGCGCACCTGGGCGCGAGCATCGACCTGGCGCGGCGCCGCGGCCACCGCGTGATCGGCCTGGTGTACGACCAGGCGCTGTCGGGCGGCTTCATCACCTCGGGGCTGATCGCCGACGCCTGCTACGCGCTGCCGGAGGCCGAGATCCGTGTGATGCGCATTCCCGCGATGGCGCGCGTGACCAAGCTGCCGGAGGACCGGCTCACCGAGCTGTCGAAATCCAACCCGGTGTTCGCGCCCGGCGTGCAGAACTACGTGGCGATGGGCGGCGTGCGTGCGCTGTGGACCGGCGACCTGCAAACCCGCCTGCGCGATGCGCTGGCCCACACGCCGACCGAAGACAGGCGCGCCCGCGACGGCGCCGAACGCGGTGGACGCCGGCTCGCCGCCGCGGTGGTGCAGCGCGTGCTGGACGCCGCGTGAACGCGGGCTGAGTTCGGATGCCCGCCATGGTTTCGCTGCATCGCCACCAACTCGCCTGGCTCACCCGGAGCGGGTGGGCCGCCGTGCTGGGCCGGCCATGGGATGCGCAGGCGCGCGACTGCCTCGCGCATTGGGCCTTGCATCGATTGCCGCTGGTCGTGACGCGCCAGCCGGCCCATGCCGGCGCCGATGGATGGATCGCGCTGGGTTTGCCGGCGCCTGCGTGCTGGGGCCGGCGCCGGCTTTCGCTGCAGGTGCCGCACGCCGCGGTGGATGGCCTCGGCGAGTTTCCGCGGCTCGCCGACGTGCAGCACTTGCCGCCATCGGCGCGGGATGCCGTGCGCGAACTGCTCGGCAGGCTCAGCCAATGCCACGCGGCGGCACGCGTGTTCGGCAGCTACGGCTGGCAGGCGATCAGCGGTCTCGACCACGTGCGCGCGGGCTCCGATCTCGACCTGTCGATCGCGGTCGAAGGAGCGGTCCATGCGGATGCCGTGGCGCGCGCGCTCGGCTTGTTCGAGGCACCGCAGCTCCGGCTGGACGGCGAGCTCATGTTCGGCGACGGCGCAGCGGTGGCCTGGCGTGAATGGGCCGAATGGCGCGGCGGGCGTGCGCGGGCCGTGATGGTCAAGCGGCTCGACGGCGTGCACCTGCATCGCGATGCCGCATGGTGTGGCCACACGGAGCCGATGGAGATCGCCGCATGAGGAACTTCGCCCTTTCGCCGTCGCCCGATTCGCGGCCGACACCCGCTGCGATCGGACGCACGGCCACGCTTGCGCTCTACGACGAACTGTCGCTGTCGCCCAAGCCCGGCCTGGTCACCTTGATCGACTGCGGCAGCCACGACGACATGGACGCACACACCTTCATGCGCAGCCTGTTCTCGCTGCGCCGCTACTTCGTCCGGATCGCCGAGGCCGGCGCCGCAGGCGCGGATTTCGCGGTGCTCGAGCGCCACGGCATTGCGGCGGAGGCGCGCATGCTGGCCGCCACCGGCGGCGTCAACACGCACCGGGGCGCGATCTTCATGCTCGGCCTGCTGTGCGCCGCGGCCGGTGCCGCGCTGCGGGCGCATGGCGATGCATGGGATCCGGCGGCACTGCGCGATGCGCTGCGCCGGCACTGGGGCGACGCATTGGCGATACGCAGCCAGCGCGCGCCCGTGCTGCCCGGCGGCATCGCTGCACGGCGCCATGGCCTGCGCAGCGCATCCGAAGAAGCGGCGCTGGCGTTTCCGGTGCTGTTCGAGACGGCGCTTCCGGCACTGAGGAGGGCCTTGGCCGGGGGCCTCGCGCCCCGCGAGGCGCGGCTCGATACCTTGTTCCACCTCATTGCGGTGCTGGACGACAGCAATCTTGCGCACCGCGGCGGCCTGGCCGGCCTGCGCGGCGCCCAACGCGCGGCGCGGGGCTTTCTCGACCGAGGCGGCATCGCACGGCGCGAGGGGCTCCAGGAGGCGCAAGCCATCGCGGACGATTTCGTGCGGCGCCGCCTGTCGCCCGGCGGTGCGGCAGACACGCTGGCCGCCGCGTGCTGGCTCCAGCGCGTGTGCCCAGGCTCATGAGCTTCGCACTGCTTTTCTCCGGCCAGGGCAACCAGCATTCCGCGATGCTGCCATGGCTCGCGGACGACGCACTCGTGCATGGCATGTGCGCGCAACTCGGCGTCGACGACTGGCGCCATGCTCTCGCGGATCCGCACTGGGCCGAACGCAACGACAACGCGCAGACGCTGCTGACCGGCCTTGCCCTCGCGGCCTGGGCACAGCTTGCGCCCATGGTTTCGCCGCCCGCTGCGGTCGCCGGCTACAGCGTCGGCGAACTCGCTGCCTTCAGCGCGGCCGGCGTGATCGACGCGGGCGCGGCCGCAGCACTCGCGCCGCAGCGGGCCGCGGCGATGGACCGCTGCGCCGCACGCGCGCCCGGCGGCCTGCTGGCCGTGAGCGGCTTGCCCGAGCAGAAGTGGGAGCAGTTGCGCATCGATGCGGGGCTCGAACTCGCGATTCGCAACGGCAGCGCCAGCGTGGTCCTCGGCGGTCCGAGCGCGGCATTGGACGATGCCGAGCGCATGGCAATCGCAGCCGGTGCGCAGTGCACGCGCCTGCGGGTCAACGTCGCGTCCCACACGCCCTGGATGCGCGAAGCGGCGGAGAGCTTTTCACTGGCGCTGGCGCAGGTGCCGTTTCAGGCGCCCCGCGCCGTGCTGTTCAGCAATGCGGGGGACCGCATCCGCGATGCACGGTCTGCCCGCACGGCATTGGCTGCCCAGATCGCCCAGACGGTTCGCTGGGACGAATGCATGGAAAACATCATGGCGCGGCAGGTGCGCTGCGTGCTGGAGGTGGGGCCGGGCCAGGCGCTCGCGCGCATGTGGAACCAGCGCTACCCCGGCGTTCCCGCGCGCGCCTGCGACGACTTCCGCAGCGCCGCAGCGGTTGCCGCCTGGCTGAACAGCCATGCGGACCCGTGAAACAGCCACCAGACCCGCGACGCCCCGCATCGAACCATCAGGAGACCCATCGTGAGCAGCAACGAAGCAGCAAGCCCTCTCATCCCAGCCCCGGACATCAAGGACGCCCATGTGTACGGCATGGACGCCTATGAAAAACTGGTGGCCGAGGCAGAGGCCGACCACAGCGGCTACTGGTCGCGCCTCGCGCGCGAGTTCCTGGGCTGGAAGACGCCGTTCACCCGGGGGCTCGACGACAGCCAGGCGCCCTTCTTCAAGTGGTTCGAGGACGGCACGCTGAACGTGTCCTGGAACTGCCTCGATCGCCAGGTCGAGCGCGGCCTGGGCGACAAGACCGCGATCATCTTCGAGGCCGACGACGGACAGGTCACGCGGGCCAGCTACCGCGAGCTGCTCGCGCGCACCTGCCGCATGGCCAATGCGCTGAAGGCGCGCGGCGTGAAGAAGGGCGACCGCGTCGTCATCTACATGTCGATGAGCATCGAAGGCGTGGTCGCGATGCAGGCCTGCGCGCGCATCGGCGCCACGCATTCGGTGGTGTTCGGCGGCTTCTCGGCGCAGAGCCTGCGCGACCGCATCCAGGATGCCGGCGCCGTGATGGTCGTCACCGCCGACGAACAGGTGCGCGGCGGCAAGCCGCTGCCGCTCAAGGCCATCGTCGACGAAGCCATCGCGCTGGGCGGCTGCGAAACGGTGAAGAACGTCGTCGTCTACCGCCGCACCGGCGGGCCGATCGGCTGGGTGCCCTCGCGCGACCGCTGGCTGCATGAAGAGACGCAAGGCCAGCCCGAGACCTGCGAGCCCGAATGGGTGGGCGCCGAGCATCCGCTGTTCGTGCTCTACACCTCCGGCTCGACCGGCAAGCCCAAGGGCGTGCAGCATTCCAGCGGCGGCTACCTGCTGCATGCGGCGCTGACGACCCAGTGGACCTTCGACCTGAAGCCCGCCGACGTGTTCTGGTGCACCGCCGACATCGGCTGGGTCACGGGCCATACCTACATCGCCTACGGTCCGCTCGCGCTGGGCGCCACCGAAGTGGTGTTCGAGGGCGTCCCCACCTATCCCGACGCGGGCCGCTTCTGGAAGATGATCCAGGACCACAAGGTGAGCGTGTTCTACACCGCGCCCACGGCCATCCGCTCGCTGATCAAGGCGGCCGAAGGTAACCCAGAAGTGCATCCCAGGCGCTACGACCTGTCGAGCCTGCGCATCCTGGGCTCGGTCGGCGAGCCGATCAATCCGGCGGCCTGGGAGTGGTTCCACCAGCACGTCGGCGGCGGCCGCTGTCCGATCGTCGACACTTTCTGGCAGACGGAGACCGGCGGCCACATGATCACGCCGCTGCCTGGCGCCACGCCGCTGGTGCCGGGTTCCTGCACCCTGCCCTTCCCCGGCATCGCGGCGGCCATCGTCGACGAGACCGGCGCCGACGTGCCGAACGGCCAAGGCGGCATCCTCGTGGTGAAGAAGCCTTGGCCGAGCATGATCCGCACCATCTGGGGCGACCCGGAGCGCTTCAAGGCGAGCTACTACCCGCCGGAACTCAAGGGCTTCTACCTCGCAGGCGATGGCGCCATCCGCGATGCGAAGACCGGCTACTTCACGATCACCGGCCGCATCGACGACGTGCTCAATGTCTCGGGCCACCGCATGGGCACGATGGAGATCGAATCGGCGCTGGTGTCGTGCACCGCGCTCGTGGCCGAGGCCGCGGTGGTCGGCCGTCCCGACGACACCACGGGCGAGGCGATCTGCGCCTTCGTCGTGCTCAAGCGCGCGCGCCCCACGGGAGACGAAGCGAAGAAGATCGCGAACGAGCTGCGCAACTGGGTCGCAAAAGAGATCGGCCCGATCGCCAAGCCCAAGGACATCCGCTTTGGCGACAACCTGCCCAAGACGCGCAGCGGCAAGATCATGCGCCGCCTGCTGCGCTCCGTGGCCAAGGACGAACCGATCACGCAGGACACGTCGACGCTGGAGAACCCGGCCATCCTGGCGCAGCTGTCGGAGCGGAACTGAGGGGCTCGCGAGCGGCAGCTCACCGTGAGTCGATCTTCATCCGCGCAATCCCGCAGGCTTGAGCCGCACCGCCAGAAAATCCAGGAACGCGCGCTGCACCGCCGTGCTGTGCCGGCGCTGCAGATAGACGGCCGAGAGCCACATGTCGCTGCGGACGAACTCCGATAGCACGGGCACCAGCCGCCCGCTCTCGATGTAGGGCTCGAGCATCACCGACGGCAGGTAGACGACGCCTGCGCCCAGCAGTGCCGCCTGGATCAGCGGGCTGGCTTCGGTGGCGTCCAGCCGGCCGCGGACCGCCACCTCGATCGGTTGGCGGTCGGCTTCGAAGCGCCACTTCGGCAGCGGATTCAGCTGGGTGCTGACCAGCGCGGCGTGATGCGCAAGCTCGTCCGGGTGGGTGGGCACGCCGTGCTTGCGCCAGTACATGGGCGCGGCGCAGACGCTGAGCGCCATCGGCATCAGTTTTCGAACGATCAGGTTCTCGTTGGCCGAGGGGGCGAAGCGAAGCGCGATGTCGACGCCCTCTTCCGTGAGGTCGACCAGGCGGTTCGAGAGCACGAGGCTGATGCTGACCTCGGGGTAGTGGCCGAGGAAGTCGTTGATCAGCGCCGGCAGCTGCGTCAGGTCCATGCCGTGCGGCGCCGAGACGCGCAGGCGCCCGCTCGGGACCCGTGCGCGGTCCTGCAGCTCGGCGCGCGTCACATCGGCCAATTCCAGTATCGGCCTGCTCCTGTCGAGCAGCAGGAGGCCTGCGTCCGTGAGGCTGACGGCGCGATTGGTCCGGTTCAGCAGCCGCACGCCGAAGCGGTGCTCGAGGGCCGCGATGTATTTGCTGACGGTTCCCCGCGACAGCGCCAGGTGCTTGGCGGTGCGGGAGAAGCTTCCGGAAGAGGCCACCTCGCTGAAGGTGCGCAGGAGATCCAGGCTGTCCATGATGTTCTCCTTCGTTGCCGGACGGGGCGAGCGTTCAGGAGGAACCGAGCCCGAGCTTTTTCCTGAGGCTCGCGTCCACCGGTCCCGCGGGCATGAAGCGGCGCAGCTTCGTCAGCAAGGACGCCTCCCCCGGCGGCGTGCAGCGCATGCGCCAGGGGCCGAGCGCCGCCTCGACGATGGTGCCCGCCACGCCGTGCGGCTCGGGCGCACTGCCCACGCTGTCGGCCACGGAGAGCGCCACCAGGTCGCGTTCGCGGTCATAGCCTGCGATCCGCGCCTTGGTGCGCGGGGCGTTGGCATCGAGGTTGGTCCGGGTGAAGGCCGGCTGCACCAAGGTCGCGCGAATGCCGAACTGGCGCACCTCGTGGTCCAGCGACTCCGAGAGCCCTTCCACCGCATGCTTGGTGGCCGCATACAGGCCCATGTACGGGGCCGGGAGCACGCCGAGCACGGAGCTGACGTTGACGATCCGCCCGCGGCGCTGCTGGCGCATGTACGGGAGCACGGCGCGCGTCACGCGAAGCAGGCCGAAGACGTTGGTGTCGAACAGCTCCGCGGCCTCGGCCGTCGCGGTTTCCTCGACCGCGCCGATCATCATCATTCCCGCGTTGTTGACCAGCACGTCGATGCGCATGGCCTGCTCGATGATGGAGTCGATGCCCGCCTGGACCGAGCCTTCCTCGCGGACGTCCATCTCGACGAACTCGACGCCGGGCAGCGCGGGTGCCCTGCGCAGGTCGCGCGCAGTGCCGAACACCCGGCAGCCGCGCGCCACGAACATTTCTGCAGCGGCGCGTCCGATGCCCGAGGACGCGCCCGTCACGACAACGACTGATGAACTCGACATGGCAATTCCTTCGATCTCTTGGTGAATGGTGATGAGGCGCGTCAATGCGCGGGCTGGGCGGCGCTGCCGGGTTTGATCCTGAACCAGATCGAATACATCGCCGGCAGGAACACCAGCGTGAGGATCGTCCCCGCGAAGGTGCCGCCGATCAGCGTGTACGCCAGCGCGCCCCAGAACACCGAGTGCGTGAGCGGAATGAACGCGAGGATCGCCGCCAGCGCGGTCAGGATCACGGGCCGCGCACGCTGCACGGTCGCCTCGACCACCGCATGGAAGGGATCGAGCCCCTCCTCCTGGTTATGGTGGATCTGCCCGAGCAGGATCAGCGTGTTGCGCATCAGGATGCCCGACAGCGCGATGAGCCCCACGAGCGCATTGATGCCGAAGGGCTGCTGGAACAGCAGCAAGGTCGGCACGACGCCAATCAGCCCCAGCGGGCTCGTGAGGAACACCATGACCATCGCGGAGATCGAGCGCACCTGGAAGATGATGATGAGCAGCGTGGCCGCCAGCATGATGGGGAAGAGCGGCAGCATCGCCGCGGTCGCCTTCTCCGATTCCTCGATGGAGCCGGCCTCGGCGATGCGGTAGCCGGCCGGCAGCTTCTGCATCAGCGGCTGCAGCTTCGCGGTGATCGCGTTCGATACGTCCGGCGGCTGCAGCCCCTCGGCGATGTCGCCCTGCACCGTGATCGTGGGCATGCGGTCGCGCCGCCGCATCACGGGCTCTTCCATGCGCACCTCGACCTCGCCGACCTGCGACAGCGGAATGCGCTGGCCGCCGGCACCGGCGAGCGTGAAGTCCGCGAGCTTGGCGGGATCGAGCCGGGTGCTGCCGGCCGAACGGGCCACCACCTGCACGGTGCGGATGTCCTCGCGCACGGTGGTCACCGGCGCGCCGCTCAGGAGGAACTGCAGCTGCTGCGCCACCGCGCTGGAGCTCAGCCCGACGGCCTGCAGGCGGTCCTGCTTCAGGGTGAAGTGCAGCGTGGGCGTGCGGGTGCCCCAGTCGGTGCTGACCGTGCGCATCATCGGACTGGCATCCATCACCTGCCGCACCTCGGCCGCGATCCGGCGCAGCTCGTTCGCATCGGGCCCGCTGACGCGGTAGGCCACAGGGAACGGCGAGTACGGCCCGAACACCAGCTGCGTCACGCGCACCCGCGCCTCGGACGCGAGGCCATCGGCAATGGCCTGGCGCAGGCGGTGCTTCAGTGCCTCGCGCTCCTCCTGGCTGGCCGTGCGCACCACGATCTTGGCGAACGAGGGGTCGGGCAGTTCCGGCCCCATCGCGAAAAAGAAGCGGGGCGCGCCCTGCCCGATGTACGACGTGACGATCTGCGCCTCGGGCTGCGTGGACAGCCAGCGCTCGACCTTGGCCGTGGCATCGCTGGTCTGCGTGATCGAACTGCCGTAGGGCATCTGCACTTCGACCAGCACCTCGGGGCGGTCGGAGATCGGGAAGAACTGCTTCTTGACCACGCCCATGCCGAGGATGGCCACCACGAAGAGGCCGACGACCGCGCCCGCCACCAGCCACTTGCGCGCGATGACGCGCGCCAGCACGCCGCGCAGCCGGTTGTAGCGCGGCGTGCCGTAGATCGCGGCATGGCCGCCTTCGATCTTCTTGAAGTTCGGCAGCAGCTTGACGCCCAGGTAGGGCGTGAACACCACGGCGACCACCCAGGACGCGATCAGCGCAATGCCGACGATCCAGAACATGTTGCTCGTGTACTCGCCCGCGGTCGACGGCGCAAAGCCGTTGGGCATGAAGCCGACGGCAGTGACCAGCGTGCCCGAGAGCATCGGCGCCGCCGTGTGGCTCCAGGCATAGGCGGACGCGGCCACATGGCTGTAGCCCTCCTCGATCTTCACCACCATCATCTCGATGGCGATGATGGCGTCGTCCACCAGGAGGCCGAGCGCGAGGATCAGCGAGCCGAGCGTGATGCGGTCGAAGTTCTTGCCGGTCGCGGCCATCACCACGAAGACCACGGCCAGCGTCAGCGGCACCGCGGCGGCCACCACCAGGCCCGCACGCCAGCCCATGCTCAGGAAGCTCACGAGCATCACGACCAGCAGCGCCGCAAAGAACTTGACCATGAACTCGTCGACCGACGCGCTGATGTTCACCGACTGGTCCGTGACCTTGGTGAGGCGGAGGCCCAGCGGCAGCTCGGCGTTGATGGCTTGGGCTTCCACCTCCAGCGCCTTGCCCAGGTCGAGCCCGTTCCAGCCCTCGCGCATCACCACGCCGATCAGCAAGGCAGGCTCGCCGCCGTTGCGGATCATGAAGGTGGCCGGGTCTTCGTAGCCGCGCCTGACCGTGGCCACATCCGACAGCTTCAGGGTGCGGCCCTGCGCGACCAGGGGCGTGTCGCGGATCTTCTGCAGCGTGTCGAATGCGCCGTCCAGCCGGATGAACACCTGCGGGCCGCGGGTTTCCACAGAGCCGGCCGGGCTCAGCGCGTTCTGGCCGTTGAGCGCGGCGAACACGTCCTGCGGCCCGATGCCCAGGGTGGCCAGCCGGTCGTGCGCGAACTCGACGTAGATGCGCTCCGACTGCTCGCCCGCGATGTTGACCTTCTTCACGCCCGGCACATGCAAGAGGCGCTGGCGCAGCGCCTCGGCATCGCGCACCAGCACGCGCTGCGCTTCTCCCTTGGCCTTGAGCGCGAACAGCGCGAAGGTGACGTCCGCGTACTCGTCGTTGATCATCGGCCCGATCACGCCGGAGGGCAGGTTGCCCGCTTCGTCGCCGACCTTCTTGCGCGCCTGGTAGAACTCTTCCTGGACCTTGGAGGGCGGCGTGCTGTCCTGCAAGGTCAGCGTGGTGAACGCGAGGCCGGGCCGCGTGTAGGTTTCGGCGCGGTCGTAGTAGCGCAGCTCCTGGAGGCGCTTCTCGAGCTTCTCGGCCACCTGGTCCTGCATCTCCTGCGCGGTGGCGCCCGGCCAGGCCGTGATGATGGTCATCACCTTGATCGTGAAGGCCGGGTCTTCCGCGCGGCCGAGCTTGAAGAACGCGACCAGCCCCGCGAGCGAGATCAGGCCGATGAGAAACAGCGTGATGGATCGCTCGCGTACCGCCAGCGCCGACAGGTTGAAGCGGCCTTCGCTCATGGACGCGCTCCGCCCGCCGCGGCGGGCGCGGCCGCGGCTGCGACACGCACCTTCTCGCCTTCGCGCAGCAGGTGCGCGCCAAGCGCGACCACCTGGTCGCCCTGCTTGAGCTGCCCGGCCACCAGCGCGCGCTCGCCATCCAGGCGCTCGACGGCCACCGGCTGCCAGCGCACCGTCGACGGATCGCCGCCGATGACCCAGACGCCCGTCGCCTTGCCGGTATCGAACAAGGCGCTGATGGGCACCTGCACGCCTCCTGCCCGGGCCGGCTTGCCGTCCGAGATGTCGACGGTCACCGTGGCGCCCAGCGGTGCGTTGGCGAGCGCGCCTTCGAGCACGTAGCGCGCCTCGAAGGTGCGCGTGAGCCTGTCGGCCGCATCGGAGAGCTGCCTGAGCTTGACGGGCACGGCAACGTCTTCCTTGCCGAACAGCGCGGCCTGCCCGCCGGAGCCGACGGCCGGACGCAGCGTTTCGGGCAACTGCACCACGGCCTCCCTGCGCCCGGCCTGCGCCACGCGGACCACCGGCTGCCCGGCGCTGACGACCTGGCCAGGCTCGGCCAGCGTCTCGAGCACCGTGCCATCTGCGTCGGCAACGAGTTCCGAATAGCGATTCGAATTGCGCGCGACTTCCGATTGCGCCTCGGCCGCAGCGAGCTGGGCCTGCGCGGCATCCGCCGCCGCCTTGGCCTGGTCGTACGCGGAGGCGGAAATCGCGCCGGTGCCGCGCAGGTCGCGAAAGCGCGCTTCCTCGTCGCCGGCCTGCTTCGCGCGCGCCCGTGCGGCGCTCACGGCCTCCTGCTGCGCACGCGCGGCCAGCCTCAGGTCGACCGGGTCGATGCGCATGAGCAGTTGCCCGCGCTTGACCGCCTGACCCGCGTCGACCAGGCGCTCCAGCACTTTTCCGGAGACGCGAAAGCCCAGGTCGCTCTGAACCCGCGCGGCGACGGTGCCGGTGAACGAGCGCGATGCCGGCCCGGCGGCCTGGACCGTGGCGGCGCGCACCAGCGGCGTCTGGGTGCGTGGATCGGGCGGGGCCTTGTCGTCGCAGGCGGCCAGCGCGAACGGCAAGGCGCAGACCAAGGCGGATGTGAGGAAGCGGCGCGTGTGCATGAGGGGGCCCATTGACGAATCGATCAGGGCCCCGATTCTGATAACAGTGACCAATTTAGTCAATAGTCACTGAGAATTTATTCGGCTAAGGCGACAAGCTGCGCAGCACCAGGCCCGACAGCTGGGCCGGCGCCTGCTCCGTGTAACTGGAGCTGAGCTGCAGGATCACGGGGTTGACGTAGGGGTGCATGACCAGGTAGATGGCCGCCGCCGTCTCGTCGATCGGCGTCTTGCGCTCGAAGTCGCCGGACTCGCGCCCCTGCCTCAGCAATTCGAGCAGCATCTGCCGGATGCACTCTTCATGGGCGATGGCCGACGGCCAGCGCTCGCTGGCGGCCGAGATGGCGATCTCGTAGAGCTTGCGGTCCTGGAAGAACAGCCGAAGGCCCGAATCCACGATGGCCTTGAACATGCGGCGCAGCTTCTCGGGCGGGCTGCCGGCCCCGTCGACCGCGGCGCGGATCTCCAGCTGGATCTCGCGCAGGCAGTTCGCGCAGATCATTTCGCCGATCGCCTGCTTGGACTCGAAGAACTTGTAGATGTAGGCCTTGGAGAAGCCGATGGCCTTGGCCAGGTCGGAAACCGTGGTCTTCTCGTAGCCGTACTGGCTGAAGTGCTCGGTGGCCGCCACGACGATCTGCGCGCGCACGTCATGGTCGGCCGGCCCCCGCGCGGCCGGCGGGGAAGAGGTTGCGTTGTTCATGCCGGGAGCTTAGCGCCTGGACAAACAAACAACAACAAGTGACTAAATTGAATTATAGTCACTCACTTCTCTTGCTTTTTTCGTCCGTCGCCCGGAGCACTCCCATGTCCCCACGCACGCTTGCCCTGCCCCTGCTGTTCAGCCTCCTCGCAGGCTGCGCCGTGGGGCCCGACTATGTCCGGCCGGCCCCGGCCCTGCCCGACCGCTTCATGGGCGAGGCGGCGCTCGGCCAGCGATCGGCCACCGCCAACGCCGAGCTCGCGGCATGGTGGACCGGCTTCGGCGATGCGCAGCTGGCCGGCTATGTCGAACAGGCGCTGAAGCAGAACCTCGATCTTGCGCAGGCCGCCGCGCGCGTGGCGCAGGCCCGGGCCGGGCTCGGTGCAGCGAATGCGGCGCTGCTGCCTTCGGGCAACCTGGGCGCGCAAGCGGCCAGGGCCTACCAGTCGGTGGAGACGCCGCTGGGCCAGGTGCTGAACGCGCAGCCGGGTTTCGACCGCTACGGCAGCGCCTACGAAGCCAACCTCGGCGCCAGCTGGGAGCTGGACATCTTCGGCGGGCTGCGCCGGGGACGCGAGGCCGCGCTGGCCGACTACCAGGCCTCGGAGGCCGGCGCGGCCGCCACGCGCCTGGCCGTGGCCGCGCAGACCGCCGACATCTACATCACCTTGCGCGGCCTGCAAACCCGCCTGGACATTGCACGCCGGCAGGTCGCCACGCAGCAGGATCTGCTCGCGAAAATCGGCCTGCTTCAGGGCAAGGGGCTGGCCACCGAGCTCCAGCTGCACCAGGCCGAGGGCGCGCTGGCGCAGGTTCGGGCGTCGGTGCCGGCGCTCGAGGCCGGCGAGGCCGCGGCCATGAACGCGCTCGACGTGATGCTGGGCACGGCGCCGGGCGCGCACCGCGCGGAACTGGCGGCGTCAGCGGCCATTCCCGTTGCGCCCGGCATCGGCGCCGCCGGCTCGCCCGCGGAGCTGCTGCGGCGCCGGCCCGACCTGATCGCCGCCGAGCGGCGCCTGGCGGCATCGAACGCACGCATCGGCGTGGCCGTGGCCGAGTACTACCCGAAGCTGTCGCTCGCGGGAACGGTCGGCAGCGCCACGTCGGTGGCCAGCGGCAACCTGTTCACCGGCGGCGCGAGCCAGGCCGCGGCCCTGCTCGGGCTGCGCTGGCGGCTGTTCGACTTTGCGCGCATCGATGCGCAGATCGAGCTCGCCAAGGGGCAGGACGCGGAGCTGCTCGCGGCCTACCGGCTTGCCGCGCTGCGTGCCACCGAAGACGTGGAGAACGCCTTCTCGGCCCTGGTCAAGCGCGAAGAGCAAGCCGCGCTGCTCGCGCAGGGTGAGGCCTCATTGGGCCGTGCGCGGGGCGCGTCGTTTGCGGCCTACCAGCGCGGCGTGGTCAGCCTGATCGAAGTGCTGCAGGCCGACGAGAGCATGCTGCGCGTGGCCGATGCCAGGGCGCAGGCGCAGACGGAATCGGCGCGTGCGGCGGTCGGTGCATTCAAGGCGCTGGGCGGCGGCTGGCAGGCCGAGCCCGTCAGGGCGGCGGCGATCGAACCGCGTCGGGATTGACCACCGCGTTCATTCGGCCGCCGCCGACATGCTCGTCAAGCATTGGCCGACGAGCGCATGCAAGGCGCCGACCTGCCGGCTCCCGATCAACCGATGCACCTTGGCCTGCGCCAGGCTCCAGCGAGGCCGGCCCTCGGCACACTTGCCGCGGCCCGCAGCGGTGATGCACACACTGCGGGTGCGCCCGTCCAACCCGGGTCCAAGATCGACCCATCCCGCCGCGATCAGGGGCTTGAGATTGCGCGTCAGCGTCGACGGAGAGAGCGACATGCGCTCGGCCAGGTCGCAGGGGCGCACCGGCCCATGCGCGAGGATTTCCACCAGCAGCCGGTACTGCGTGGCCCTGAGACCGATGGCGCCCAGTTCCGCGTCGTAGTGCTGCCTGACGAGGCGGGCGAGCTGGTGCGCCGTGGTGTAGGTGCAGGCCGGCCGCTCAGGCCCGGCGGCATCGGCCGCCTGCGCCTGCGGTGCGGGGAGCGTTGGCATCAGCGCAGGTGCTGCAGTGGCGCGCCGGGGCAGCATCGGCTGCGGCCGTCAGGAGGCCTTGGATGGCTTCGCGGGCGCCGCGTCCAGCGCGTGCGTCTGGTCGATGAAGCGGCGGCTGGAGGCCAGGATTTCCTTGCGCGTGCGCTCGGATTCGACCGCGCGGGACAGCACCAGCGCGCCCACGCACTGGGCAATCAGCGCCCATGCGGCGTCGGGGTCGCCGATGCGCGAGCTCCAGCTTTTCTGCAGGCGCTTCAGGCCTTCTTCGACCGAGGCACGCACCTCGGGCCCGGCCCTGGCGATCTCGGGGCCCAGTGCCGGCAGCACGCAGCCGGTTTCCGGATGCAGCGCGTGGTACGAGCTCAGGTAGCTGCGCAGCCGCTTGGCGACGTGGTCGGGCGGCGAGTCTCGGTCCCCGGCCAGCATGTCGGTGCTGTTGGAGATTTCGTGTTCGAGCAGTTCGGCGAACAGCGCCTCCTTGGACGGGAAGTGGCCATAGAAGGCGCCGCCGGTCAGGCCGATGCTCGCCATCAATTCATCGACGCCGGTGGTGCCGAAGCCGCCTTTCTTGGCGATGGCGCGGGCATTCGCGAGCAGCTTCTTGCGGGTTTCCTCTTTGTGGGTGGACGGATAGCGCATGAGTGGGCCTCTGCAGATCGTGGAGGTGTTAATCATAGCATGCCACTCGTTTGATAAACGGTCGTGATTCCATTGCGCTCCCTGGACTCCGCATCAAGGGTTTCCCCCTGCTGCAAACCCGCTCCAGCGTGTTGACGCTGCCCTTGGCGCAAACCTATAGTCCACTATCGTTTAACAAACGATCGTTATTTAAAGGACTGCGGACGAGGCAATGGCGACGAGGACCTTCCGCCCGCCCTGCACCTGAACCGCGCAGCCGCGGCGAGCCGCTGCGCCAACAACTTGCCTAGCCAACCCCTGGAGTCTGACCATGAGAGAAGCCGTCATCGTTTCCACCGCACGCACGGGCATCGGCCGCGCGTTTCGCGGCGCATTGAACAACATCAAGTCGCCCACGCTGATGGGCCACGCGGTCCAGCACGCCGTGCAGCGGGCGGGCATCGATCCCGGCGAGGTGGAGGACGTGGTGATCGGCAGCGCCATGGCCGCCGGCACCGCGGGCATGAACATCGGGCGCCTCGCGGCGCTCGCAGCGGGCCTGCCGCAGTCGGTGCCGGGCCAGACGATGGACCGGCAGTGCGCCTCGGGCCTGATGGCCATCGCGACGGCAGCCAAGCAGATCATCGTCGACGGCATGGACGTGACCGTGGGCGGCGGGCAGGAGAACATCTCCGCCGTGCAGAACCCCTTCGTCAAGTGGGTGGGTGAAGAGGCCGACCCGCTGCTCATCGCGCGCGTGCAGCATGCCTACATCCCGATGCTCCACACGGCCGAGATCGTCGCGAAGAAGTACGGCATCTCGCGCGAGGCGCAGGACGCGTATTCGGCCGAAGCACAGCGCCGCACCGCGCTCGCGCAGGAGCGCCATCTGTTCGATGACGAGATCGTGCCGATCACGGCGCGCATGGCCGTGGCCGACAAGCAGACGGGCGCGGTCAGCTACCGCGAGGTCACGCTGGACCGCGACGAGGGCAACCGCCCCGACACCACGCTCGAAGGCCTTTCCCAGCTCAAGCCGGTCGTCGAAGGCGGCGTCATCACCGCGGGCAATTCGAGCCAGCTGTCCGATGGTGCGTCGGCCTGCGTGCTGGTGGAGCGCACGGTTGCCGAGCGCCGCGGGCTCAAGGCGCTGGGCACCTACCGCGGCATCGCGGTGGCCGGCCTCGCGCCCGAGGAGATGGGTATCGGCCCGGTGCTGGCCGTGCCCAAGCTGCTGAAGACCCATGGGCTCACGGTGAGCGACATCGGCCTGTGGGAACTGAACGAGGCCTTCGCCTGCCAGGTGCTGTATTCGCGCGACCGGCTGGGCATCGATCCGGAAAAGCTGAACGTCAACGGCGGCGGCATCACCATTGGGCATCCCTACGGCATGACCGGCTCGCGGCTGGTGGGACATGCGCTCATCGAGGGCAAGCGGCGCGGCGCGCGCTTCGTCGTCGTGACGATGTGCATCGGCGGCGGCATGGGTGCCGCGGGCCTGTTCGAAGTGGCCTGAGGCAAGGAGCAGCACCATGACCTACCAGATCCCGATGCGCGACATCCAGTTCGTCTTGCACGAACTGCTCCAGGTGCCGGCCATGCTGCAGGACTGCGGCCAGCCCGACCTCGACGCCGAAACCATCGACCAGGTGCTCGCCGCGGCCGGCCAGTTCGCCGCCGAGGTGATTGCGCCGCTCAACGCAGCGGGGGACGAACACGGCTGCAGCATGCCTTCGCCCGGTGTGGTGCAGACACCGCCGGGCTTCAAGAAGGCCTACGACGAATTCACGAAGAACGGTTGGCCCGGGCTCGCCTGCAGCCCCGAGTTCGGCGGCCAGGGCTTTCCTTCGGCCGTGGCCAACGCGGTCTACGAAGTGTTCGGCGGCGCGAACATGGCGTGGTCGTCCTATCCGGGCATGTCGCATGCCACCTACGTGAACGTGTCGGCCAACGGATCGGAGGCGCAGAAGGCGCTCTACCTGCCGAAGATCGCCTCGGGCGAGTGGGCCGGCACCATGTGCCTGACCGAGCCCAATGCGGGCACCGACCTGGGCCTGATGCGCACCCGCGCCGTGGCGCAGGCCGATGGCAGCTACCGCATCACCGGCAGCAAGATCTTCATCTCGGGCGGCGAGCAGGACCTGACCGAGAACATCATGCACCTGGTGCTCGCGCGCATGCCGGATGCGCCGCCGGGCGTGAAGGGCATTTCTCTTTTCATCGTGCCGAAATTCATCCCCGATGCAAACGGTGCGGCCGGTGCGCGCAACGCGGTGGTCTGCGGCTCCATCGAGCACAAGCTGGGCATCCACGGCAACTCGACCTGCACCATCAATTTCGACGGCGCGACCGGCTGGCTACTCGGTGCGCCCAACAAGGGGCTGGCGGGCATGTTCGTGCAGATGAACCACATGCGCGTGCTGGTCGGCATGATCGCCATCGGCCTCATGGAAGCGGCCTACCAGAAAGCGCTGGCCTATGCGAAGGAGCGCCTGCAGGGCCGCGCGATCGGTGCAAGACCCTCCGGCGATGCGGCCGATCCGATCATCGGGCACGCCGACGTGCGCCGCATGCTGCTCACGCAGAAGGCGAACATCGAGGGCGCGCGCGCCCTGGCGCTGTGGACCGCGCAGCTGAGCGATCTGCAGCGCCTTCATCCCGACCCCGCCAGGCGCAACGAGACGGCCGAACTGCTGGGCCTGCTGACCCCGCTCGTGAAGGCGCTGTCGAGCGACCTCGCGGTGGAATGCACGCTGCTCGCGATGCAGGTGTTCGGCGGGCACGGCTACATCCGCGAGAACGGCGTCGAGCAGCACCTGCGCGACGTGCGCATCGTGGGCCTTTATGAGGGCACGAACGGCGTGCAGGCCATGGACCTGCTCGGGCGCAAGGTGCTGGCCGACCAGGGCCGGCAGATGGGCGCGTTCCTCGACATGGCCGGCGCATTCGCCGAGACCTGCAGCCCGCGCGAGGAGATGCGCGAGTTCGCCGAGCCGCTCGCCGAACTGGCCGCCGAGATCCGGCAGCTCACGGGCGAGCTGGTGGCCGCGTCGGCACGAGACCCGCATGCGGCGGGCGCGGCCGCCGTGCCCTACCTGCGCCTGGTCGGGCACCTGGCGCTTGCCTGGACCTGGGCGCGCATGGCCGAGGTGGCGTTCAAGAACACTGGATCGAGCGATCCGATCTATGCATCGAAGATGGCCACGGCCCGCTTCTACTTCCAGCGGCTGCTGCCGCAGGCGGCGGGGCTCTGCCAGGAGATCCGGGCCGGGTCATCCGCATTGATGGAACCGGCCGTCGATCTCTTCTAGGGCAGCGCTACCGCAACGCTGCCACGGCGCCTGGCTAGGCCAGCGCAGGCTCCAGGAAACCGGCGAGCCGCTGAACGATCAGCTGCTCGGCCTCTTCCATGATGCGGTCGATCAGTTCCTGCACCGTCGGAATGTCGTTGATCAGGCCGACCACCATGCCGCAGCTCCAGGCGCCGGCATCCATCTCGCCTTCGAGCATCACGCGCGGGTAGACGCCGGCCACCTGGTCGATGATGTCCTCGAACTTGAGATCGGCGCCCTTTTCCTTCTCGATCTGGATCAGCTGCTCGACCGATGCATTGGTCAGCACGCGTTCCGTGTTGCGCAGCCCCCGCATCACCAGCCGCGTGTCCAGCTCGGTGGCCGCGACGATGGCGTCCTTCACGTTCTGGTGGATCGGCGCTTCCTGCGTGGCGACGAAGCGCGTGCCCATGTTCATGCCTTCCGCGCCCAGTGCCAGCGCCGCCACCAAGCTGCGCGCATCGGCCATCCCGCCGGAGGCGACGAACGGGATCTTCAGCTCCTCGGCCGCGCGCGGCAGCAAGATCATGTTGGGCAGGTCGTCCTCGCCGGGGTGGCCGCCGCACTCGAAACCATCCACGCTCACGGCGTCGCATCCGATCGCTTCGGCCTTCAGCGCGTGCCGCACCGAGGTGCACTTGTGGATCACCTTGATGCCCGCCTTCTTGAGCGCGGGCATGTAGGCCTCGGGACTGCGCCCTGCCGTCTCGACGATGCGAACGCCGCCTTCGGCAATGGCCGCGATGTACTCGGGATATGGCGGCGAGGACAGCGTCGGCAGGAACGTGAGGTTCACGCCGAAGGGCTGGTCCGTCATCTCGCGGCAGCGCGCGATCTCCTTGGCCAGCAGCTCGGGCGTGCGCTGCGTGAGGCCCGTGATGAGCCCGAGCCCGCCGGCGTTGGACACGGCCGCGGCCAGCTCGGCAAAGCCGACATAGTGCATGCCCCCCTGGATGATCGGGTGGCGGATGCCGAAGAGTTCAGTGATGCGTGTTTTCATGTGTCTTCTTTCACCAGGTTTCCATGTAGGGGCGCAGGTCCATCTCGAAGGTCCAGGCGTCCCGGGGCTGGGTGTGCAGGTACCAGTAGTTCTCCGCAATGTGCTCGGGGTTCAGGATGCCGCCCTGCTCCTTCAGCGCATAGCGTTCGGGGAAGTTGCTGCGGATGAACTCCGTGTCGATCGCGCCGTCGACCACGATGTGGGCCACGTGGATGCCGCGCGGGCCGAGCTCGCGCGCCATGCTCTGGGCCAGGGCGCGCAGCGCATGCTTGGCGCCGGCAAAGGCCGCGAACTTCGCCGAGCCGCGGATGCCGGCCGTCGCGCCGGTGAAAAGAATCGTGCCGCGCCCGCGCTCGACCATCCTTCGGGCGACCTCGCGCGCATTCAGGAAGGCGCTGAAGGCGGCCATCTCCCAGATCTTCATGTACTTGCGCCCGGTTTCCTCCAGGATGCTGCTGGGCACGTTGGCACCGATGTTGAACACCATCACCTCGATCGGGCCGCGCTCCTTCTCGATCTGGTCGACGAGGGCCACGACCTCCTCCTCCTTGCGCGCATCGCTGCCGTAGCCGAAGGCCTGGCCGCCGGCCGCGCGGATGCGCTCGACGGCCGGCTCCAGCTTGTCGGCCGATCGCCGCGTGAGGCACGCGACATAGCCCTCGCGGGCGAAGCGCGCGCCGATCGCGCTGCCTGTGGCGTCGCCCGCGCCGACGACGAGAGCCACGCCGCGGTGGTTGGCTGATGGGTCCATACGGTCTCCTTTAAAAAACGTTCGTTAGGTCATTGCACGTTAATCAATGAACGTTCGTTTGTCAATTGAGGGCAAGGCCCAAGGAAACCCCGTTGACGAAGGCCGCTCAATCACATAGCTTCCGTTTACCAAACGTCCGTTAACTTAAAGGAGCTTGAATGAGCAAGTCAGTCGATTTCTTCTTCGATGTCGGAAGCCCGTCGTCGTACCTGGCATGGACGCAGCTGCCTGCCCTGTGCGCAAGCCACGGCGCCGAGCTCGTCTACCGGCCGATGCTGCTGGGCGGCGTCTACCAAGCCACGGGCAACGCCTCGCCGGCCACCATTCCCGTCAAGGGCCGCTATACGCAGATGGACTACGAGCGCCATGCGCGCCGCTATGGCGTGCCGTTCCAGGGCAATCCGCACTTCCCCGTCATCACGCTGTTCCTCATGCGCGCGGTCACCGGCATTCAGTTGCGCCGCCCCGAGCAGCTGCAGCAGCTGCTGGGCTGCGTGTTCAAGGCGTTGTGGATCGATGCGCTCAACCTGAACGATGCACAGCTCACGGCCCGCACGCTGGCCGAAGGCGGATTCGATCCCGCCGAGATCGAGCGCCTGGCGCAGGACGCCGAGACCAAGGCCGCACTGAAGGCAACGACGCAGGAGGCGGTCGAGCGCGGCGTGTTCGGCGCACCCACGCTCTTCGTCGGCGACCAGATGTTCTTCGGCCAGGACCGAATGGACTTCGTTCGCGAAGCGCTGTCCTGACCAAAACCCCCGAAAAAAAAGGAGACAACGTGGATCAAAGAATCTGGCATGCGTCCTACCCGGCAGGACTGCCCCGCGAGCTCGTGTACGGCGAGCACGACACCCTCGCCACCCTGTTCGAGGGCGCCTTCGCTCGAAACGCCAGCCGGCCGGCCGTGACCTGCAACGGCGAATCGCTGAGCTTCGCCGAGCTCGAACAAGCATCGGCTCGCTTTGCGGCATTCCTGCAGTCGGCAGGGCTGCGGCCCGGCGACCGCGTGGCGCTGCTGCTGCCGAACCACCTTCTCTATCCGGTTGCCTTGGCTGCGATCGCACGCGCAGGCTTCGTGGGGGTGACGATGAACCCGCTCTACACGGTCCGCGAAGTGGCGTACCAGCTGGCGGATTCCGGCGCGGTGGCGCTGGTGGTTGCCGATCCGTTCGCGGGACTCGCGGCCGAGGCCATCGAGCGGACGGAAGTGCGGCACGTCGTCACCGTGCCGATGCAGGACCTGAGGCAATCGCTGCTCGCGCCCGCCGGCGATCGGCCGGTGCCGGCGCGCGGCTCCGACGTGCATCTTGTCCCGCTGCACACCGCCATCGCATCGGTGCAGGCTGCAGGCTTCAGCGCCCCGCAGGTGCGCCCCTCGGATCTCGCGTTCCTGCAATACACGGGCGGCACCACCGGCGTGTCGAAGGGCGCCTGCCTCACGCATCGCAACGTCCTGGTGAGTGTGCTGCAGATGCAGTGCTGGCTGCGGCTGAACCTCGAGATCCAGAACTTCGAGCTGGTCACGCCGCTGCCGCTGTACCACATCTTCCCGCTCGGCATGGCGCTGATGGCGCTGGCGAGCGGCGGGCACAACCGGCTCGTCATGAATCCGCGCGACATCCAGGCGCTGTGCGCTGAATTGCGGCGGGCGCCTTTCGACGTGCTGATCGGCGTCAACACCATGTTCAACGGCATGGTGAACCTGCCCGAACTGTCGTCGGTCGATTTCTCGCGCTGCGGCATGGTCATCGGCGCCGGCGCCTCGATCCAGGCGGCGGTCGCGCGCAGGTGGGAGGCGGCCGGCGGGCCGCCGATCACCGAAGCCTACGGGCTCACGGAAACGTCGCCCAGCGCCACCTTCAATGCGCCGGGCTGCAACGGCACCATCGGCGTTCCGGTGCCCTCCACCGACGTGATGATCGTCGACGACGCGGGCGAGCCGGTGGCGCAGGGCGCGCCCGGCGAGCTGCTCATCAAGGGGCCGCAGGTGTTTGCCGGCTACTGGAAGCGCGAGGGAGAAACGCGCATGGCATTCACCAGCGATGGCTGGTTCCGCACGGGCGATGTCGTCACCATGGATGCACAGGGGCTGATGACCATCGTCGACCGCAAGAAGGACATGATCCTGGTGTCCGGATTCAACGTGTATCCGAACGAGATCGAGGGCGTGGTCGCGCTGCATCCGGACGTGCTGGAGTGCGCCTGCGTCGGCGTGCCCGACGAGCGCTCCGGCGAAGTCCCCCACCTGTTCGTCGTGCGCCGCTCGCCGGGCCTGCAGGCGGACCAGGTCGAAGCGCACTGCCGCGAGCTCCTGGCGCCCTACAAGGTGCCTCGGCGCATCACCTTTCTCGAGGCGCTGCCCAAATCGACCGTGGGCAAGATCCTGCGCAAGGAGCTGCGGGCCCCGGCGGCGGCCTGAGGGCGCGGATGGGGCGTCAGCCCGCGGCGCTGCGCAGGCGCTCCATCCCCATGTCGCGTATGCCGAGCGCCTCGAGCTTTCGAAGCGTGGCGTCGAAATACTCGCGGCAGCTGCCGAGGCTGCCCGCTCCCGTGTTGATCATCCGGGCCATCTCATGCGGGGAGAGCGCCTTGGTGTAGCGGGGATGGGACCGGTCGACCGCAAAGGTGATCGCGCGCACCGGCCGGCCCTCCACATGGGCGGTCACCCACCGGGCCTGGTACACCTCGGTCAGCATCTCCCTTCGCCAGAGCACCCGCAACTCGTCACGCACCTTGCGCGGCTCGATCTGCAGCAGCACGCCCTGGCACGCGCCGCCCCGGTCGAGCGCGAGCATCAGCCCGGGGCGCTCCTGCGAGCCTCGCCCGACGATCGAGCGCAGGCAGAAGGAGCGGTGCCAACCGTGGACTTTTGCCGGATGCATGGCTGTGTGCTCCACCGCGGGGTTCCACATCAGCGATCCATATCCGAACACATGAACGGCCGCATGGCCGACGTGCCGCGACAGGATGCCTTCGATGGAGGCTTCCAGCTCCTCTGCGCTGCGCAGCCGCACGCCCGCCGGGAGCTGCGCGTAGACCTGGGCCATGAAGGCGTCGTCGAGCAGCCCTTCGCGGGTGACCCGCACGGGCTCGGCCGTCGCCTTCGAGCCAGCTCGGTCGTTCTCGCGCGGGCCGGGATAACGCATGGGCGGGCCTCTCGGGATCCTGTGGGAAAGACCCGATGATAGCATTGAGATCGTTTAGTGAACGATCGTGAATTCACTAGAGAGCTTCAGCCGGGTGCACCTTCCCCGTGAAGCCGCACGATCAAGGCGCGCAGCCACGCCACGGCGGGGTCCCGGTGATAGCGGCCGTGCCAGAACAGGCTGATCGCAATCTCGGGCAGCCGGGCAGGATGGCGCACATAGGACAGGTCGAACGGCTCGGCCAGGGCCTGCGCGAGCCGCTCGGGCACCGTCGCCACCAGGTCGGAGCCGTGCAGGATATGGCCGACCGCCACGTAGTGCGGCACGGTCAGCACGACCTTGCGCACGATCTTCTTGCGGCCGAGAAGCTCGTCCGCCTTGCCGTGGCCGGTTCCTTCCGACACCACGACCACGTGATCGGCCCTTGAGAACTCGGCCAGCGAGATCTGGCGCTTGTCGAGCGCATGCCCGCGGCGAAACATGCAGACATAGTGCTGCTTGAACAGCCGTCGCTGGAAGTAGCCGCTTTTCAGCTGCGGCAGCAGGCCGATGGCCAGCGTGACGTGGCCGGATTCCATCTCGTCCTGGAGATTGACCGCCGTGTTGCGGACGGTGCTGATCGACAGGCCCGGCGCCACGCGCGCCAGCTCCTGCATCAGCTTGGGCAGGAAATAGATCTCCCCGATGTCGGTCATGCCGATGGTGAAGGCGCGCGTCGAGGTGGCCGGATCGAACGAGCTGCGCTGGTTGATGGCGGCATGGATCGTCTGCAGCGCGCTCGCGGTCGGCGCGGCCAGCTGCTCGGCGAAGGGCGTCGGCTCCATGCCCTTGGGCGTTCTGAGAAACAGCGGGTCGTCGGTGAGCTTGCGCAGGCGCGCCAGCGCGTTGCTCACGCCCGGTTGCGAGAGGCCGAGATTCGCCGCCACCTTCGACACCCGCCGGTCGATCAGCAGCTGGTTGAACACCACCAGCAGGTTGAGGTCGATGTCCTTGAGCTCCACGGCATCCCCATTCGCGAAATCTATATGAACTATTCGGCACATTCTATTGAACGATAGCCCCGGACGGCCGATCATGGGGGACCACGAGACGAGCGGCCCGGGCGACGCGGCCGCAAGGAGACAAGACATGGACGACACATCCGCCGTCTTTCCGCAGCAGATCCGCTGGGAAGACAAGGGCACGAGCCGCATCCCCTTCATGGCCTACACCGACGCCGACCAGCACCGGCGCGAGCTCGAGCGCCTCTTCTACCGGGGCCACTGGTGCTACGTGGGCCTGGAGGCCGAGATTCCGGGGGTCGGCGATTTCAAGCGCACGGTGATCGGCGAGCGCTCGGTGATCATGGTCCGCGATGCCGAGGATTCCATCAGCGTGGTGGAGAACGTGTGCGCGCACCGGGGCATGCAGTTCTGCCGCGAGCGGCACGGCAACCGCAAGGCCGGCGGCTTCACCTGCCCGTACCACCAGTGGAACTATTCGCTCGGCGGCGACCTGCAGGGGGTGCCTTTCCGCCGAGGCGTCAAGCAGGACGGCAAGGTCAACGGCGGGATGCCGGCCGACTTCAAGCCGGCCGAGCATGGCCTCAACAAGCTCAAGGTTGCGACGCGCGGCGGCGTCGTGTTCGCGTCCTTCGATGCGGAGGTGGAGTCGCTCGAGGACTTCATGGGCCCGGAGATCCTGGGCTACTTCGACCGGCTCTTCAACGGCCGCAAGCTCACGATCCTCGGCTACAACCGCCAGCGCATTCCCGGCAACTGGAAGCTGATGCAGGAGAACATCAAGGACCCGTACCACCCGGGCCTGCTGCACACGTGGTTCGTCACCTTCGGCCTCTGGCGCGCGGACAACAAGTCGGAGCTGAAGATGGACCGCCATCACCGCCACGCCGCGATGATCTCGACCCGCGGCGCGAGCGGCAAGGCGGACCAGGTCACCCAGGTGTCGAGCTTCAAGGAAAGCATGAAGCTCAACGACGACCGCTTCCTGGACATCGTGCCCGAGCCGTGGTGGCGCGGCCCGACGGCGGTGATGATGACGCTGTTCCCGAGCGTGATCTTCCAGCAGCAGGTCAACAGCGTCTCGACCCGGCACATCCAGCCGAGCGGCCCCGGCGCCTTCGATTTCGTCTGGACGCACTTCGGCTTCGAGGACGACGACGATGCGATGACGCAGCGGCGATTGCGCCAGGCCAACCTCTTCGGGCCTGCGGGCTTCGTCTCCGCCGACGACGGGGAGGTGATCGAACTTTCGCAGAAAGGCTTCGAGCAGAAGCCCTTCCACCGCACGCTCGCCGAACTCGGAGGCCGCGAGGTCGGCGACACCGACCACATGGTCACCGAGACCCTGATCCGCGGCATGTACGAATACTGGCGCAAGGTCATGGAGGCTTGAGATGAACTTCCAGGACTACTTCGAGCTGACCCAGCTCTACGCCCGCTACGCCCAGGCCGTGAGCTCCGGCCAATGGGAACTCTGGCCGGAATTCTTCACGGAAGACTGCAGCTACCGCCTGCAGCCGCGCGAGAACCACGAACGCGGCTTTCCGCTGGCCACGCTGTCGTTCGAGAGCAAGGGCATGCTGAAGGACCGCGTCTACGGCATCCGCGAGACCCTGTTCCACGACCCCTACTACCAGCGCCACGTGGTCGGAACGCCGCTCGTGCTGAAGGCCGAGGCGGACCGCTTCGAGTGCGAGGCCAACTACGCGGTGTTCCGCACCAAGCTTTCGGAACTATCGAGCGTCTTCAACGTGGGGCGCTACATCGATGTGGTCGTGCGCACCCCGGAGGGGCTGAAGTTCGCCTCGCGCCAGGTCATCTACGACAGCGAAATGATCCCCAACTCCGTCATCTATCCCCTCTGAGGCCAGCCATGAGCGATTCCCAATGGACCGAGGCCGCAGCGGTCGACGAAGTGCCCGCCGCCGATGTCGTCGGCATGCAGGTCGGCGGGCGCGACATTGCGCTGTACAACGTCGACGGCCAGATCTACGCGACCGACAACGTGTGCACCCACGGCCATGCGCGCCTGTGCGAGGGCTTTCTCGAAGGGCACGAGATCGAGTGCCCGCTGCACCAGGGCAAGTTCGACGTGCGCAATGGCAAGCCGACCTGCGCGCCGGTGACCGAGGCGATCCGCTCCTACCCCGTGAGGATCGACGCGGGCCGCGTGTTCCTCTCGCTCGACTGAGGCCATGAGCACCGGGACCATCGCCATCGTGGGCGCCGGCCAGGCCGGCGGCTGGGCCGCGCAAACGCTGCGCAGCGAGGGTTTCGCGGGACGCGTGGTGCTGATCGGCGACGAGCCCCATCGTCCCTATGAACGCCCGCCGCTGTCCAAGGCGGTGCTCTCCGGGGATGCGCATGCGGACACCACGCATCTGCTGAAGCCGGAGGCCTTCGATGCGCTGGGTATCGACTGGCGGCCGAATGTTGGCGCGACCTTCATCGACCGGGCGGCGAAACAGCTCCACCTGACGCAGGGAGAACATGTTCCCTACGACAAGCTGATTCTCTGCAGCGGTGGCCGGGCGCGCCGCCTGAATATTCCGGGTGCGGATCTGCCCGGCGTCTTCAGCCTGCGCAGCATCGAGGATGCGGCGGCGCTTGGTGCCGCGCTGTCTGCCGGCAAGCGGCTGCTCGTCATCGGGGGCGGCTGGATCGGGCTCGAGGTGGCCGCAACGGCCCGGAAGAAGGGCATGGACGTGACCGTCGTCGAAGCGATGGGCCGGCTGTGCGAGCGCACCGTTCCACCGGAAATCTCCGGCTACCTGCTGCAGCTCCATACAACGCATGGCGTGGACATTCGGCTCGGCACCGGCATCGAGCACCTGGTGCAGAGCGCGCGAGGCGGCCTCACGGCGTCATTCACCGATGGGCACCAGCTCGAATGCGACGCGGTCCTCGTCGGTGTCGGCCTGGTCCCCAACGACGAGCTCGCGCGCGAGGCGGGCCTGGCATGCGAGGGCGGCGTGCGGGTCGATTCGCAGTGCCGCTCATCCGATCCCGACATCCTGGCCGCGGGCGACGTGGCCACATGGCACTGCGAATGGGCGGGGCGGCGGATGCGGCTCGAATCGTGGCAGAACGCCCAGGAGCAAGGCATTGCCGCGGCGCGCGCCGCACTCGGCATCGCGGTGAACCATCAGCCGCTGCCCTGGTTCTGGTCGGACCAGTACGAGGTCAACCTGCAGATCTTCGGCATGCCCACGCCGGCGCACGATGTGGTGGTGCGCGGCGACCGGAATTCCAGCAGCTTCGTGATGTTCTTCCTGGACGCCGGCAAGGTCGTTGCGGCGCTGGGCCCCAACGCCGCGCGCGACCTGCGCTTTGCGCGGCGGCTGATCGAGCGCCGCACCCGCGTCGATGCGGCGCAGCTCGCCGACTTGCAGGTGCCGCTCGCGAAGCTGTGAGGCCGTCACGCCCCCGTCGCCCGCCCTACTTCAAAGCGGCGCCGCCGCGTGCGAGGTACTGCGCCGACAGGCGCGCGAACTGGCCGCCATCGGTGCTGATCGAGGTCTGGACGCTGCCTCCGGCACTGAAGACGATCGCGAAGGCGGAGGTGTCGCCGTACTCCTGGGCGTTGCGCAGCATGTAGTCGACATGGTTGTCGCGGTAGTGCAGGTCGGTGCCGCCCGGCGTGGCGGAGGGCACGCCCATCGGCGTTTGCCACCACAGGATCGGCAGCCCGTTGCCCAGCGCCGTGCGGTAGTCCGAGATCTGGCGCTGCGACTCGTGGAAGTTGGGGCTGGCGACGTTGCTTTCGTCCCAGTAGAACGGGCCGCTTCGCCCTGTGCATTCCGCGGGCGGCGATGCAACTTCCCGGCAGCCCGCGTCGCGGTCGGTGGTCTGGGCGACGATGAAGTCCGCCTGGTGTGCCCCGACCGTGCGCATCTGCGCGCCGATCTCGGCAGCGGTGCCGCTCCAGAATGCGGGCGGGAACCCGAGCAGCGCCTTGGGCGCAATCTGCCTGCCCATCTGCACCAGGCATTGGCCCAGGCCCGCGGCGGTGTTCGGCAACACGCTGCATTCGGGCTGGCTGTTCACCAGGGCCGGCAGCCGCGTCGCATCGCGGCCCGGCGCTTGCGCCGCAACGAAGCCCCAGAAGTCCGGCTCCAGGTTGACCAGGACGGGCGTCCCCAGAGCTGCGATGCGCTGGTACATCAGCCGCACCTGCGACCAGTAGCCGTTCATGAAGGCCGTGTCGTTGATGATGCTCATGTTGCCTTCGCCGCTCGTTGCCATCTGGTAGAGCGTGAACATCGGGACGGCGCCGTAGGCCTGGGCGGCCTGCGCGGTGACGGTGATGTAGGCCCCGTCGGGGCTGTTCCAGGTGGGCCAGGCGCCTGCGCCCACGCCCACGAGGTAGGCGTCCATGATGTCCGGATGGATGTCCTGGCTCTTCATCTGCGCGAGGGTGTTGCCCGCGCCGAGTCCGAGCAGCACGCGCGCGGGCTTGCCGAGCTTGGCCACCAATGCGGCAGTCGCCGGGACGGTGGGCGAAGTGCCTCCGCCTGTGCCGCCGGCTCCGCCTGCATCGCCCGTGCCACCTGCAGCACCGGTGCCGCCGCCGCCTTGGCCGCCGGTAGGGCCCTGGCCGCCACTGCTGCCGGCCAGGCCCGCCAGGCCGGCGAAGCCGCCACCCTGGCTACCACCGCCTCCGCCACCACCGCCACAGCCGAACAGGAGCACCGAAAGCATCAGCGCGAAAACGCATCGTCGAGAAAACATGGGAAATGAAAGAGAAAGGTTGATCGAGGTTGAAAAGCGAATCGAATGCCGCGGCACAAGGTGCACGATCCGTACCCGCGCATGCAGGGAGGAAGGAACATGCAGATCGGACCGAAAGAGTGACACGAAGCGTCGCTTCCGGGGTCGACCTGCGACAGCCCTGGCCGGCGTTTGCGTTGCAGCCGACAAAAAGGGAATGTCGAAACTGCAGGCAGCTACAGCTTGAAGATCCGATCCATCTCCAACCACTTCTCCCCTTCGGGCGTCCAGGGCGTCGGCGCCTGGAACTTCCACATCAATTCTTCCCACGCGCGGATCTTCGGATCGCTGCGCGTTGCGGCCGCCATCGCCTCGGCGTCGTAGCGCGCGTCGTCGGTTTCCATCAGCATCACCATCCGCGTTCCGAGCCGGTAGATCTCCATGCCCGTCACGCCGTGCGCATGCAGATGTGCGCGCACCTCGGGCCAGATGTCGCGGTGATAGGCCTCGTACTCGGCGATCAGCGCGGAGTCGTCTTTCAGGTCGAGGGCAAGGCAGTGGCGCATGGTCGTCGGGTCTGGTGGCGGGTGAAGGGAAGCGCGAAGGATCAGGTCAGCGCCCGGTCCAGGTGCGTGTAGCCGCCGTCCACGAACACCCACTGCCCCGTCGTGTGCGAGGCCTGTTCGGAGAGCAGGAACACCACGGTGTTCGCAATCTCCTGCGGCGTGGTCATGCGGCGGCCGAGCGGGATCTTGTCGGTGATGGCGGCGAGCTTGCGGTCGGGCTCGTCGAAGGCCGAGATCCAGCGCTGGTAGAGCGGCGTCATCACCTCGGCCGGTATCACCGCGTTGACGCGCACGCCCTCCTCCAGCAAGGAGGCCGCCCACTCGCGCGTCAGCGACAGCTGCGCGCCCTTGGCCGCGGTGTAGCCGCTGGTGTTGCCCTGCCCCGTGAGGGCGGTCTTCGAGGAGATGTTGACGATCGCGCCGCGACTGGCCTTCAGGTGCGGCAGGCAGAAATGCGCCATCACATAGTAGTGGACGAGGTTCCGCTCCAGCGATGCGATGAATGCCTCGCGCCCCGCTTCGAGTCCCACGCTGTCGTTCACGCCCGCGTTGTTGACCAGCCCGTCGATGCGCCCGAACTCCGCGGCGGTGCTCTCGACGGCTTGGCCGCAGGCGGCCTCTTCCATCAGGTCGAACTGAAGGAACCGCGCCCGCGGCTGCAGCGCGTGCAGCTCCTGCTCGAACGCCGCGTCCAGCGGGTTCTTCCCGCAGATCACGGGCACCGCGCCTTCGCGCGCGAGCGTGAGCGAAATGGCCGCGCCAATGCCGCTGCCGCCGCCGGTGACCAGCACCACCTTGTCCTTCAGATTCAGGTCCATGAGCGCACGATGCCTTTGTGTTGATCCAACTATCCGCGGAAGCGGTAGCGCTCGAGCGAGTCGGTCTTCATCGTGATCGAGAAGCCCGCGGCCGTGGGCGGCATGTAGGCCGCGCCGCGGATCACGCAGGGCTCGGCGAAGTGTTCATGCAAGTGATCCACATATTCGATCACGCGCCCTTCGCGCGTTCCCGAGATGCACAGGTAATCGATCATCGACAGGTGCTGCACGTACTCGCACAGCCCCACGCCGCCGGCGTGCGGACACACGGGCAGCTGGTACTTCGCGGCCATCAGCATCACCGCGAGTATCTCGTTCACGCCGCCGAGGCGGCATGCATCGATCTGCACCACGTCGATCGCGCCGCGCATGATGAACTGCTTGAACATGATGCGGTTCTGGCACATCTCGCCCGTGGCCACCTTCACCGCCGGCGCAATGCCCTCGCGGATCTTGCGATGGCCCTCGACGTCGTCGGGGCTCGTCGGCTCCTCGATGAACCGGGGCTTGGCAAAGGCCAGCTGCCGCACCCATTCGATGGCCTGGCCGACCTCCCAGACCTGGTTGGCGTCGATCATCAGGTGGCGGTCGGGACCGAGCACCTCGCGCGCCACCGTCAGCCGGCGGATGTCGTCCGCAAGGTCGCGCCCCACCTTGAGCTTGAGGTGGTTGAAGCCCGCATCCACCGCCTCCTGCGCGAGCCGCCGCAGCTTCTCGTCGGAGTAGCCGAGCCAGCCGGCCGACGTGGTGTAGCAGGGGTAGCCCTCGGCCTTCAGCGTGGCGATGCGTTCGGCCTTGCCGGTGGCCGCATCGCGCAGCAACACAAGCGCTTCCTCGGGCGTGATGCAGTCGGTGATGTAGCGAAAGTCGATGCAGCGCACCAGCGCCTCGGGGCTCATGTCCGCCACCAGCTGCCACACCGGCTTGCCTTCGGACTTGGCCCACAGGTCCCACATCGCATTGACCACCGCGCCGGTCGCGAGGTGGATGGCACCCTTGTCGGGTCCGATCCAGCGCAGCTGGCTGTCGGAGGTGACGTGGCGCCAGAAGCGGCCCATGTCCTCGGCCACCCACTGCAGGTCGAGCCCGACCACCAGGTGGCGCATCGCCTCGATGGCCGCGCAGCAGATCTCGTTGCCGCGGCCGATGGTGAAGGTCAGGCCGTGGCCTTCGAGCCCCGGCTGGTCGGTCTCCAGCACGACGTAGGCCGCCGAATAGTCCGGGTCGGGGTTCATCGCGTCGGAGCCGTCGAGCTGCTGCGAAGTGGGAAAGCGCACGTCCAGCACGCGCATGGATCGGACGATGGTCATGAACGGGCCTTCTGCAAAAAATCAGTCGTACAGGACCGATGCGATCTTCGGGTCGGCGATGTTGGTCTTGTCGTACCAGAAGAAGCCCGAATCGACCACCTTGGGCAGCTTCTCGCCCTTGATCGCCTTCACCGCCATCTCCACCGTCTTGTAGCCCATGCCCACCGGGTTCTGCGTGATGGCGCCGGCCATGCTGCCGTCCATGATCGCGTTCTTCTGCTGCTTGCCGGAGTCGTAGCCGATGATCACGACCTTGCCGCTGCGCTTCATCTCCTTCACGCCGTTGACCACGCCGATGGCCGAGCCCTCGTTGGCGCCGAAGATGCCCTTCAGGTTGGGCGAGGCCTGCAGGATCGACTTGGTGATTTCGGTCGACTTCAGCTGGTCGCCGCCGCCGTACTGCACGCTCACGATCTTGATGTTCGGGTAGGCCGACTTGATGCGGTTGACGAAGCCGTCGCGCCGGTCCACGCCGGTGCGACTGGTCTGGTCGTGCACCACCAGCGCCACCTCGCCGGACTTGCCGATCATCTCGGCCATCTTGTCGGCCGCCAGCGCGGCGGCGGCCTTGTTGTCGGTGGTGGTGGTGGTCACGGGAATGTCGCTGTCCACGCCCGAGTCGAACGCCACCACCGGAATCTTGGCGGCCTGCGCCTTCTTCAGCAGCGGAATGGCGGCCTGGCTGTCGAGCGCCGCAAAGCCGATGGCCTGCGGCTTCTTGGCGAGCGCGGCGGCGAGCATGTCGATCTGCTTGTCCACCATCGCCTCGGTCTCGGGGCCTTCGAAGGTGACCTTCACCTTCAGGTCCTTGGCGGCCTGCTCGGCGCCGGACTTCACGGCCTGCCAGAACTGGTGCTGGAAGCCCTTGGACACGAGCGGAATGTAGATCTCCTGCTGCGCCTGGGCGAAGGCCGGCAGGCCGACGAGGGCCGCGGCCAGCGCGGCGGTGGCTCTTCTTCTCTGGATCATGCGAAGTCTCCTTGGGTTGTGGAAAAGGCTCAGTGCGCGCTGCTGCTGCGGCGGCGCAGGATGTCCGCGTACACGGCCAGGATGATGATCACGCCCGTGACCACCGTCTGCCATTCCTGCGCGACCGAGAGAATGCGCAGGCCGTTGGTCAGCACGCTCATGATGAAGGCGCCGATGATCGTGCCCACGATGGTGCCGGTGCCGCCGCTGAGCGAGGTGCCGCCGATGACCACCGCCGCGATCGCATCGAGTTCGTACCCCTGCCCCAGCGCCGGCTGCGCGGAGTTCAGGCGCGAGGCGATCAGGAGGCCCGCAATGCCGCAGATGCCGCCGCTCACCGTGTAGACCACGATCTTCCAGAAATCGGTGTTCACGCCCGACAGGCGCACGGCCTCCTCGTTGCTGCCGAGCGCGAAGGTGTAGCGCCCGAGGATGGTCTTGTTGAGCACGATGCTCGCGGCCACCGCCACCAGGAAGAGGATCAGCACCGCGTTGGGAATCGGCAGCGATGGAATGAAGTAGCCGATCAGCGAATCCTGCGAGATGGCCGGGAAGTCCGGCGTGTCGTTGAAGTAGATCGGCTTGGTGCCCGAGATCACGAGCGACAGGCCCTTGAGCAGCATCATCATGCCCAGCGTGGCGATGAAGGGCGGGATCTTGAGCTTGGCGATCAGCACGCCCGAGACAAACCCCGCCAGCGCACCGAAGAAGATCGCCGCCGTGATGCCCAGCGCGAGCGGCATGCCCATGTAGGTGAGCACCACGCCGGCCATGACCGCGCAGAAGGTCATCAGCGTGCCCACCGAAAGATCGATGCCCGCGGTGATGATGACGAAGGTGCAGGCAATGGCCAGCACGCCGTTCACCGCGGTCGACTGCAGGATGCTCACGAGGTTGTCGGTCTGCAGGAACTGCGGCGACGCAAAGCTGAAGAACACCAGCAGCGCGATCAGGCTGGCAAAGGCCAGGAGCTTTTGCCGCGTGGCGGGACGAAAGAGCCGCGCCTTCAGCGAGAAGCCCCGTGCGGCGGCGGCGGCGGTGGTGGCGGCGGTGGGGGTTGTCAAGGCGTTGTCTCCAGTCGTCAGGCGGTGGCCTCAGCAGCAGCGGCAGCGGTTTCACGCCGGGTGGCGAGCTGCATGATCTTTTCCTGCGAGGCCTCGCGCCCCGCGAGTTCGCCGGTGATGCGGCCTTCGCACATCACCAGCACTCGGTGGCTCACGCGCAGTATCTCGGGCAGCTCCGAGGAGATGATCACGATGGCCTTGCCCTCCGCCGCCAGCTGGTTGAGCAGGCGGTAGATCTCGGCCTTGGCGCCCACGTCGATGCCGCGCGTGGGCTCGTCGAAGAAGAGCACGCCGCAGTCGCGCAGCAGCCACTTGGCGATCACGATCTTCTGCTGGTTGCCGCCCGAGAGCAGCCGCACCTGCTGGCGCACCGAGGGCGTCTTGATGCTGAGCTGCTTCACGTAGCGCTCACCCGCGGCCTCGATGGCGGCCTGGTCGATGAAGACGCCCATCGACAGGAACTTCTTCATGCTCGGCAGCGCGATGTTGGTTTCCACGTCCATGCCGGTGGCCAGGCCGAAGTGCTTGCGGTCTTCGGAGAGATAGCCGATGCCGTGCCGCACGGCATCTTCGGGCGACTTGATCGACACCTTCCTGCCGTGCACCAAGACCTCGCCCGCATCGATGGGGTCGGCGCCGAACACCGCGCGCGCGAGCTCGGTGCGGCCCGCGCCCATGAGCCCCGCAAAGCCCAGGATCTCGCCCTTGCGCAGCACGAAGCTGGCGTTGCGCACCACCGCGCCGCGCGTGATGCCGCGCGCCTCGAGCACGACCTCGTTGCCCGAGGTGTCGGGGAAGTCGTTCTCCACCTCGGTGAGCTGGCGGCCCACCATCATCGCGATCAGCGAGTCCATCGGCGTGCCGGCCATCGGCACGGTGGCGATGTACTGGCCGTCGCGCATCACGGTCACGCGGTCGGCGATGCGCTTGAGTTCGTCCATCTTGTGCGAGATGTAGACAATGGCCACGCCCTGCGACCGGAGCTGGCCGATGATGCGGAACAGGTCGGCCACCTCCTCGTTGTTGAGCGCGGCGGTGGGCTCGTCCATGATGAGCACGCGCGAGTCGAACGAGAGCGCCTTGGCGATCTCCACCATCTGCTGCCTGGCGACCGTGAGTTCGCCGACCGGCGTGTGCGGGTCGAGCCGCAGGTTCATGCGCGCGAAGATGCGCTCGGCCTGGGTGCGCATCGCGTCTTCGTCGATGAAGAGGCCGAAGCGCCCGCGCGGCTCGCGGCCGATGAAGATGTTCTGCGCGGCGCTCAGGTGGTTCATCAGGTTGAGTTCCTGATGGATGATCCCGATGCCCAGTGCCTGCGCCGCGCGCGGGCTCGCGATGTCCACGGGCTGGCCGTCGATCAGCACTTCGCCGGAATCCTTGCTGTAGACGCCGGCCAGCACCTTCATGAGGGTGGACTTGCCCGCGCCGTTCTCGCCCATGAGCGCATGCACCTCGCCGGGCAGCAGGTCGAACTGCGCCTTGTCGAGCGCGCGCACGCCGGCAAAGGACTTGCAGAGGTCGCGGATGGTGACGATGGGTGCCATGCGTGTTCAGTCCGCCGAGAGGCCATAGAAGCGCTGCGCGGTGCCGCGCCAGATGTGCGACTGCTCGGCGTCCGAGAGGCGGCCGATGCAGGCTTCGCTGACGGCGATCCAGCCCGCGTAGTCGCCGGCCACGGTGAGCACCGGCCAGTCGCTGCCCCACATGAGGCGCGCGGGGCCGAAGCTCTCGAGCAGCGGCTCCCACACCGGGCGCACGGCGCGCACCGCCACATCGACATCGTGGTGCGCCGCCTGCGGCGCCTCGCCCCAGAGCCCGGAGAACTTGCAGCACACCTGCGGCAGCGCGGCGAGCGCGGCCATGTCCTTGCGCCAGGCCGCGAAGGCTTCGCTGCCGTGCGCGCCCACGGGCGGCTTGGCGGCGTGGTCGATCACCACGGGCAATTGCGGCCAGTCTTCCAGGAAGCGCCGCAGCGAAGGCAGGTGCCGCGGCTTCACCAGCGCATCGAAGCGCAGGCCCAGGCGGATGAGGGCCTCGATGGCATCGGCACGCGGCATGCGCGCGATCCAGTCGTCGTCGGGCAGGTCTTGCAGCATCGGCCGCACGCCCTTGAACTTGGGGTGCTGCGCCATGCGCTCGAGCGAGGCCACGGCATCGGGGCTGCCCAGGTCGACCCAGCCGACCACGCCGCCCACCACCTCGTGCGCACTGGCCAGTTCGAGCATGAAGCCGGTCTCGGCCTGCGAATCGGCTGCCTGCACCAGCACGGTCCGCTCGACGCCATGCGCCCGCAGCAGGGGCGCGAGATGCTCGGGAAGGAAGTCGCGCACCAGCGGCGCAAGGGCGGGCACATCGGCGCGCAGCCATGTGTAGTCGCCGCGCGCGGGCCGCCAGAAATGCTGATGCGAGTCGATGCGCTGTCTCATGCTCCGTCTCTTTTGGCCTTACCAATTTGGCGAGACCACTTTGCCATAGCGCCAAAAATGGCCCCACCGGAACAAACCCTTTGCGGGTTTTCCCGTGAAATACCGCTCATTAGTAGTAATCACTACATCGAGGGTGGCAAACTGGCATGACCAGATCGACGGCCTACCCTTCTCATGCTTCCCCCCGCCACCACCAAACCCGCCGACACCCGCCGGCTCTACCAGCAGGTTGCCGACCAGATCCGGGCTGTCATCCGCGACGGCAACCTGCCCGTCGGCGCGCGCCTGCCACCGGAGCGGGAGTTGGCCCTGCAGCTGGGTGTGTCGCGGCCTTCGCTGCGCGAAGCGCTGATTGCCCTGGAGATCGACGGCCGCATCGAGATACGGATGGGGTCGGGCGTGTATGTCTGCGCGTCGCCCGACACGCCGGAGCGCGCCACGCCGGCGGTGGGCGAGAGCCCGTCCGAAATGATCCAGGCGCGCGCGATGCTCGAAGGCTCGGTCGTCACGCTGGCCTCCGCCCGCGTGAACCCGCAGCACCTTGAGCGCGTGAAGGCCTCGCTGGAAAGCATGCGCGAGGACGGCCTGAACGGCCGCGCGCAGATCGAGAACGACCGGCGCTTCCACATCGCCATCGCCGAGATGACCGGCAACTCGGTGCTCGTGCGGCTGGTGGGGGAACTCTTCGATGGCCGGCACAGCCCGATCTCCTCGCGCATGAGCGAGCGCGCAGAGAATTCGCATGCGTGGAAGGCGGCCTTTGCCGAGCACGAGGCGATCTACCGCGCGCTCGAAGCGCGGGACCCGCAGGCCGCGGTGGCAGCCATGCTGCATCACCTGAGCGCCTCGCATGCGCGGTGGACGGAGGAATCGGCGCTGCCTGCGGCGGGCTGACAGACAGCTCTCCTCCGCTCAACCCAGCTTGGCCCCGTCCCGAAGCAGCCGCTCGCGCAGCGCCGGCATCGACACCGCGCGAACGCGCCCGGCCTGCTGCGGCTGCGCGGCCATTGCAGCCGCCACGCCGGCCGCCTGGCCGACGGCCATCGAGATGGTCATGACGCGGATCGCGGCATGCGCGCTGTGCGTCGCCGAGACGCCGCGACCGACCGCCAGCGCGTTGTCGAAACCGACCGGAATCAGGCTGCGGTAAGGAATCTGGTAGGCGTGGTCGCCATCGAGCCCTTCATAGCGCAGCTCTCCGCCGGCCGCCGGATGGATGTCGATCGGATATGCGCCGGCGGCAATCGCATCGGGGAACTGCTCCGGGCGCAGCAGTTCCTCGCTGGTCAGCACATGGTCGCCGAGGATGCGGCGCGTCTCGCGAACGCCGACTTGCGTGCCGAATGCGCGCAGCTGGCCTGCTTCGCAACCCGGCACGCATCGCCGCAGGTACTGGGCCGCCTTCCAGGCCTGGCGTCGGCCTTCGATCTCGGCGGCGCCCAGGGCCATGGCGTCCGTGGCGTCGATGCCGAGGCGGCCGATGTTGAACCAGGCGTCCGTGCTGAACGGATCGCGGCTCGCGTGCAATGCGGCGCGCGCCAGCTGCCCCTCGTCGTAGCCGCGCCGCGCCAGGGCTGCGATCTCGGTCTTCGAAAGGGCTTCGAAACGCGCGAAGTCGATCGGCCCGAAGCGGAACATCATCGTGGCCGGCTGCAACGCCTCGCCATCATCGAGTTCGAGGAAAGCAGCGCCCGCGCGCTTCAGCGCATCGATGTCCCCGGACGCGTCGATCAGCACCTGCGCGCGCAATTCGACCACGCCGCTCTTGGTCAGCACGTGCACGGCATCGATGTGCCGACCGGTCACCCGGACGTCGAGCACGCTGGCATGCAGCAGCGGGCGCACGCCGGCTTCCTGGACCATGTCGT
Source organism: Variovorax paradoxus NBRC 15149 (assembly GCF_001591365.1). Lineage (GTDB taxonomy): Bacteria > Pseudomonadota > Gammaproteobacteria > Burkholderiales > Burkholderiaceae_C > Variovorax > Variovorax paradoxus. The sequence continues at coordinate 4,923 of NZ_BCUT01000002.1, read as the reverse complement.
CCAGCACCAGCTTGAGTACCTCGGGCGCGTATTCGACGCGGTCCATCCTGTGGCCCGTCGACATCACGAAGCTCGCGTGCCCGCCGGCGCCGCCGTACCTTTCGAGCCGCATGGCGACCTCGTCGGCCAGGCCCCCGATCACCCGGCGGCCGTTGGCCGTCTGCCAGCTGTTGAACTGCGCCACGGCACCGGCCGTGGCGTTGCCGCCGAGAAAGCCGTAGCGTTCGACCAGCACCACCGAAGCACCGGCGCGTGCGGCCGCAACCGCCGCCATCGCACCGGCCACGCCCCCGCCGCAGACAACCACATCCGCGTCGATCGCCGCTGCAATGCGATAGCCGTACCTCTTGTCTTCCATCACGAATCCGCCTTGATGCCGCGCGCCTTGATCACCTGTTTCCAGCGCGCGCCCTCGGCTTTGAGGTATTGCGCCGTGGCTTCTCGGCCGCTCGCGACGGGCTCGACGCTCAACGAAGCGAAGCGAGTCTTCACGGTATCGGTCGCCAGGGCCTGCGCCAGCAGCGTTTCCAGGCGGGCGAGGTCTTCCCTTGGAATCGTGCCCTTCGGCGCGACCAGCGCGGCCCAGCCCTGTACTTCGAGGCTGGGCTGCCCGAGCGACCGCAGCGTCGGCACGCCCGGCAGCGCGGCCACGGGCGCGGGCGAGGACACGGCCAGTGCACGCAGGCGGACCGAACGGATGTGCGCGATCACGCTGGGCAGGTTCAGGAACCCGAAGGACACCAGCCCGCCGATCAGGTCGGGCACCAGCGCGCTCTCGCCCTTGTAGGGAACGCTGGTGATCGTTGCTTGCGTCTGGATCGCGAACAGCTCGGCCGTCAGGTGCGCCAGCGTGCCGTTGCCGCTGTTGCCGGCGGTGAGCGTGCCGGGCCGTGCCTTGGCCTCGGCGACCAGATCGGCAAAGCTGGCGATCTTCGAGGACGCGGGCACGACCAGGACCAGCGGCTGCGCCGACACCATGCCGACTGCGTCGAAGTCGCGCGCCACGTCGTAGCCGACCGACGTATTCAGCACCGGATTGATCACCATGCTGTTGCTGCCCATGAGCAGCGTGTGGCCGTCCCTGCTCTGCGCGGCGGCCATCACGCCAATGGCGCTGCCGGCGCCCGGCCGGTTCTCCACGATGACGCTCTGGCCCAGTGGAGGCGCCAGCACTTCGGCCAGCACGCGCGCCGAGCTGTCGGCACCGCCGCCCGGTGCGAACGGCACGATGATGCGCACTGTCCTGCTCGGCCAGGCCTGGGCGGCCAGGCCGCGGCCCGCATGCGCGGCGGCAAGGGCAAGCGCGACGGTGGAAAGCACCGCGCGCCGGTTCATTGTCGGAAGGTGTTCGGTCATTCGCCTGTCTCTCGTCTTGGGGCTCTGCGATCGATCATAGGAAGCGGCGCCTTCGCCAGCCAATACCAAGATCTGGCGTTCCCATAACATCGTGTTATCCGGAGGCCAGATGAATCTGAGACAGATCGAGGTATTTCGCGCCGTGATGCTGGCTGGCTCGGTCACGGACGCCGCGCGCCTGCTCCACGTGTCGCAGCCGGGCATCAGCCGCATGCTGGCGCACATCGAATTGCAGCTGGGCCTGCGCCTGTTCGAGCGCAAGAAGGGCCGGCTGCTGCCAACCCCGGAAGCGCAGGCCCTCTACGAAGAAGTGTCCGAAGTGTATGGCGGCATCCGGCGGGTGACGGAACGCGCCGAGGAGCTCAAGTCGGGCGCGCGGCTGTCGTTGCGCGTGCTGGCCAGCCCGAGCACCGCACTGGTCGCCGTGCCGCGCGCCGTGGCGGCACTGGCCAGCGAGTATCCGGCGGCCAGGATCTACCTGGAGACACTGCCCACCCGCGAAATGCTCGGCCGCCTGATCCGCCGCGAAGCAGACCTCGCGATCTCGACCATCGCCACCGACAACGCACTGCTGGCGTCGAAGCCGATCGGACAGTGGCGCCTTGTCTGCGTGTTCCCCAGGGGCCATGCGCTGTCGTCGAAGCGCTTGCTGCGCCCCCGCGACGTGCTGAACGAGCGCCTGATCTCGTTCAGCCGGGACACGCCGCAGGGCCGCGTCATTGCCGACTGGTGCGCCAGCAGCCAGGTGGAGCCGGCGTCATCGGTCGAGGTGCGTTCCGGCCAGATGGCCTGCGCGCTCGCCGCCTGCGGCGCGGGCATTGCGATCGTGGACGACCTGACGGCGCGCGCCTGTCGCAGCGACGAGCTGGACTTCCGGCCGATCGTCGGCAGTCCGACGCTCGGCATCTTCGCGCTCGCGCACGAGGGCTTCGCGCCGTCGGTGCTCGGCAAGCGGATGATCGAACTGGCGGCGGCCTCGCTGAAGCAGGCGGGACGCGGCTGAACACCGCGTCAGAATGCAGCGCATGAACAGCCAGAGCGACATGCAGGACACCGCCGAATACGTTCCTTTCGAGGAATTCCGCCAAGGCCTGCCGCAAGGGCGTTTTCGCGTGATCGTCAATCCCGCGCTGGCAGCGGCGTTCGTGTCTCACAGGACCTACGCCATGCCGCTGGCGATTGCCCTCATCGGTCCGGGGATCGCCCTGGCGCTGGCCGGCCTTCCATGGGCAGGCGGGCCGCTGGTGGCGGCCGGCATTCTGCTCCGATGGTCTGTCAAGAGCCACGCGCCGCGCATCCTGCTGCACCTGGCCACGCGCGTGCCATCGGTCTACGAGCAGGCCACTGTGCATGGCGTGATGGAAGTGCGCCGCGCCGATCCGGCCGCAGCATTGCGCTGAGCCGGAACTGCGCGGGCTTGTCGGGGGCGGGCCGCTAAGGCCCATCCCTTCTTTTCAGAAGCATCCACCACCGTCCCTCTCGACGAAGGACGGTGGCCGGACCATCGATCAGCCCAGCACGCTGTCCAGGATGCCGGCCACCGGCGTTCCGCCGCCGCCAAGCCCTTGATCGACCTGGCTGGTGATCGGCGTGGTGGTCCCACCCAGGAGGTCACCGCCGAGCAGGTTGCCGACGAGGCCGTTTTCACCTAGCACACCGTCCAGCAGGTCGCCGCCGAGCAGATCACCGCCCGGGAGATCGCCGCCGAGCACATTGCCGACCAGGCCGTCTTCGCCCAGCACACCGTTGAGCAAGTCGCCGCCGAGCACGTCGCCACTCAGGAGGTCGCCACCGAGCACATTGCCGACCAGGCCGTCTTCGCCGAGGACGCCATCGAGCAGATCGCCGCCGAGCAGATCACCGCCCAGAAGGTCGCCGCCGAGCACGTTGCCGACCAAGCCGTCCTCGCCCAGCACGCCATCGAGCAGATCGCCGCCGAGCAGATCACCGCCCAGAAGGTCGCCACCGAGCACATTGCCGACCAGGCCGTCTTCACCCAGCACGCCGTCCAGCAAATCACCGCCGAGCAAGTCGCCACCCAAGAGATCGCCGCCAATCAGGTTGCCGACGAGGCCGTCTTCGCCCAGCACGCCACCCAGCAGATCACCGCCGAGAAGATCACCACCCAAGAGATCGCCGCCAAGCAGGTTGCCAACAAGGCCGTCCTCACCGAGCACGCCACCCAGCAGATCACCGCCGAGAAGATCGCCACCCAGAAGGTCGCCGCCAAGCAGGTTGCCGACCAGGCCGTCCTCACCAAGCACGCCACCCAGCAGGTCACCGCCGAGCAGGTCGCCACCCAGGAGATCGCCACCGAGCACGTTGCCCAGCACGCCGTCCCCGGACAGCAAGCCGCCGACCACGCCGTCTTCGCCCAGCAGGCCGCCCAGCAAGCCATCGTCGCCCAGCAAGCCGTCGGTCAGGCCGCCGAGCAGGCCGTCCTCGCCGGCCAGCAGGCCACCGAGCGGGCTGTCTCCGATCAGGCCGCCGGCGACGCCGTCCACGCCGAGCAGGTTGTCCACCACGCCGTCCTGGCCGAGCAGGCTGCCGGTCAGGCCTTCGCTGCCCAGCACGCCGGCCAGCGTACCGTCTCCGCCCAGCAGGCCACCGACCAGGCTGTCGCCGCCCAGCAGGCCGCCGAGTGCGCCGTCGCCGCCGAGCAGGCCGCCCAGCAGACCCTCTTGGCCCAGCGGTCCGCCGAGCAGGCCGCCCAGTACGCCGTCTTCACCCAGGAGGCCGCCGACGACGCCTTCGTCGCTCAGCACGTTGCCCAGCAGGCCGCCGACGGCGCTGTCTTCACCCAGCAGGTTGCCGACCAGGCCGTCTTCGGCGAGCAGGCCCCCTACCAGGCCTTCTTCCTGGACCAGGCCGCTCAGCAGGCTGTTCTCGCCCAGCACGCCTTCGACCACGTTCTCGACGACGCCGCCGTCCCCCACGAGGTCTTCCACGACACCATCGAGACCGAGGGCCGTGGTCGCGCCGCTCAGGATGCCGGTTTCGCCCACGAGGTTGTCCAGGCCGTTCTGAAGCGCATCGGTGACGTGGTCGACCTGGCCGACCAGCGCATCGGTGGCGCCTTCGCCCAGCAGGGGATCGATGATGGGCGCTGCCACGCCGTCCACGCTGTCGACCACGGTCTCGGTGAAATCGTCCACCGGATCGAACTGGTTCGGATCGTCCCGCGTGAACTCCTCGCCCAGGATCGGAGACACGATGTCATCGACCAGGTCGGTCGCGCCGTCGATGACGCCCGGCACCGGGGTGAGTGAACCACCCAGGCCCAGGTTGTCGTCGGTCGAGCCGATCAAGCCGCCGGTGAGGTCGTCGCCCGGATCGAGGAGGTGATCGCCGTCTGCGTCTGCGTCTGCGTCGGCGTCGGCATCGGCATCGGCATCGGCATCGGCATCGGCATCGGCATCGGCATCCGCATCGGCATCGGCATCCGCATCCGCATCGGCATCGGCATCGGCATCGGCATCGGCATCGGCATCGGCATCGGCGTCGGCGTCGGCATCGGCATCGGCATCGGCATCGGCGTCGGCGTCGGCATCGGCATCGGCATCGGCA
>NZ_BCUT01000001.1 GCF_001591365.1 Variovorax paradoxus NBRC 15149 | reverse complement strand
GACTTTCATCTTCTTGCTTTCCGCTCCTGGGAGCGGCTGCCTGAAGTGCTTTGCAGCGTTGTCAGCCGAGCCCACGAGTATATGCCAAATTCCGGGTCCTGCAAGACTGCCGTGAACAAAATCGGCGTCGGAGCCTTTCCCTCCGGGGACGGCGCTTCGCGCCGCCCCCGGAGGGAAAGGGAGGCTCCTCCGATAATCCATGCCACATGGCACTCATCACACTCCTCAACGCCCAACTCGCGTTCGGTCACGTCCCGCTGCTCGATCATGCGGACTTCTCTCTTCTCGAATCGGAGCGTATCGGCCTGATCGGGCGCAATGGTGCCGGCAAGTCTTCGCTGCTCAAGATACTGGGTGGCCTGGAGAAAACGGACGACGGCACCCTCCAGCTGCAGCAGAACCTGCGCATCGCATTCGTCGCCCAGGAACCCCAGCTGGACATGGACGCGGACGTATTCACGGCCGCAAGCCAGGGGCTGGCCCCGGTCATCGCCATACGGGACCTCTATCTTTCAGGTGCAGAGGGCCTGGACCTGGATGCGCTGCAATCCCAGATCGAAGCTTTCGACGCCTGGAACTGGGAGCAGCGCGTAGAAGAAACGCTGCATCGGCTCCACCTGGACCGCAACGCCCGGGTCGGCTCGCTCTCCGGCGGTACCCGCAAGCGGGTCGCGCTGGCCCAGGCGCTGGTCGCCGCGCCGGATGTTCTTCTATTGGACGAACCCACCAACCACCTGGACCTGGACTCCATCGAATGGCTGGAGCAATTGCTGATCGACTTCAAGGGAAGCGTCGTCACCGTCACTCATGACCGCAGCTTCCTCAACCGCGTGGCCACCCGCATCGTGGAGCTGGACCGGGGCAAGCTGAATTCCTACCCGGGCAATTTCGAGCAGTACCTGCTGCAGAAGGAAGAGCAGCTCGCCCAGGAAGCGGTCATCAGCGCCAAGGCGGACAAGCTCCTCGCACAGGAAGAAATCTGGATCCGCAAGGGCGTGGAGGCGCGCCGCACCCGCAGCCAGAGCCGCATCAGCCGCCTGGAAGCCCTGCGCGCAAGCCGCGCGGCGCGCCGGGAAGTGCAAGGCAGCGTCAACATGGACGTGGCCTCGGGCCAGAGCAGCGGCAAGATCGTGGCCGAGCTCACCGAGGCGACCAAGTCCTTCGGCGAAAAGACCGTGATCCGCAAGTTCACCGGCACCATCCTGCGCGGCGACAAGGTCGGCCTGCTGGGCCCGAACGGGGCGGGCAAGACCACGCTGCTCAAGCTGATCCTGGGCGAGCTCGAGCCCGACAGCGGCAAGATCCGCCGCGGCACCAACCTGCAGGTGGCGTATTTCGACCAGATGCGCGACAAGCTCGACCTGGACGCGACGCTGGAGGACTTCATCAGCCCGGGCAGCGAGTGGATCGAGATCGGCAGCCAGCGCAAGCACGTGAAGAGCTATCTCTCGGACTTTCTCTTCTCCCCCGCGCGTGCCAATTCGCCGGTGCGCTCCCTGAGCGGCGGCGAGCGCAACCGGCTGCTGCTGGCGCGCCTGTTCGCGCGCCCGGCCAACGTGCTGGTGCTCGACGAACCGACCAACGACCTGGACATCGACACGCTCGAACTGCTGGAAGGCCTGCTGCAGGACTACGACGGCACCGTGTTCCTGGTCAGCCACGACCGCACCTTCCTGGACAACGTAGTGACCAGCACGATCGCCTTCGAGGGCGACGGCCACTGGCGCGAATACGAGGGCAGCGTGCAGGACTGGCTGATCCAGTCGAAGCGCGCGCGCGAGATCGCGGAGCAGCGGCAGGCCGCCGGCGCCCCGCCTGCCCCGCCGCCCGCACCGGCTCCCGCCGCCGCCGAACCGGCGCCCGCGCGTCCGGCCGGCGCCGCCCGCAAGAAGCTCAGCTACAAGGAACAGCGCGAACTCGAGGCGCTCCCGGCGCTGATCGAGGCGCTCGAGGCCGAGCAGAAGCGCATCGGCGAAATGCTCGAGCTCGACGGCGGCGCGATCTACGCCAGCGACGCTTCGCGCGCGGCCGAGTTGAGCCAGCGCCACGCCCAGATCGACGACGAACTGCTGGCGGCGCTGGAACGCCAGGAAGAGCTGTCCGCCGGGCGCTAGTTCATTGGTTCTACGACGGACCGTCCCGCCGTCCCACGCCGCAGCGGCGCCGACTGGGCTATATATGCGGCTTCCAAGCTCCGGGAACGCCGCATGTCTTCCTTCTACGCGCTCTTTGGCCGAAGCATTGCGCTTCTTGTCCTCGTCCTGCAGGGCGCCTGCGCACAACTGCCTGAGCACGTCGACCGGCCGGTCTCGACCGCGCTCTCCTCGCCCAACGGCACCGCGCTGGAGGCCTTGGTGCAACAGAGGCGCAAGGCCGACGGCGCGCGCTTCGAATCCGGCTTCCTGCTGCTCGCTGGCCCCCCTGCCGCCTACGGCAGCCGGCTCGCGCTGATCGAAGGCGCGCAGAAAACGCTCGACCTGCAGTATTACGCCATCCATGCCGACGCCAGCACCGGTCGGCTGGTGCGGGGACTCCGGGCGGCGGCCGAGCGCGGCGTGCGGGTGCGGATCCTGCTCGACGACCTGCACAGCACCGGCCGCGATGCGCTGGTGCTGGGCCTGGCGTTCGTGCCGAACATCGAGATGCGCCTGTTCAACCCGCTGGCCGGCGCGCGCGGGACTTCGCTGGCGCGCGTCTTCAACTCGATCGGCGATGCCTCGCGGATCCAGCAGCGGATGCACAACAAGCTCTTCCTCGCCGACAACGTGCTCGGCGTCACCGGCGGGCGCAACCTGGGCGATGCCTATTTCGGCAATGCGCTGAAGGGCAACTACATCGACGTCGACATCCTGGCGGCCGGGCCGATCGTGCGGGACCTGTCGCGCAGCTTCGACAGCTACTGGAACAACGAACGCGCCTATCCGGTCCAGTCGCTGGTCAAGCGCAGCGAGCTGGAGGCCATCCGCGAGCGCGCGCAGCAGGCCGACCGGGAACTGGCCGACGAGTCGGCCCGGGCGCAGAACTCGCCGCCGCCGGCCCCCCCGCCGCCCGCGCCCGGAACAGAACCGAAGGACGGCGCCGCCCCGACGCCGGCACAGCTCGCCCGCGCCTGGGACGAAAAACCGATGGACCTGCGAACCGCCCGTTTCGTCTGGGCGCCCGCGGTGATGCTCGCCGACCAGCCCGGAAAGATCCCGGCCGACAAGGGCGCCGAGAAGACGAGAGCCCCGGGCCTGGTCGTGAGCCAGCCGGGGGACGCCGCCAGCTCGTCGCGGCGCGCGGCGGCGCTCGAAGCCAGCTCCGACCTGGCCGCGGGCAGCGACACGGTGGTCGAAGGCCTGCTGCAGCTGATCGGCCAGGCCCGCAGCGACCTGCTCATCATCTCGCCCTATTTCGTGCCCGGCCCGGACATGATGCAGGCCTTTGCAGCGGCGCGGGGGCGGGGCGTGCGCATCCGCGTGCTGACCAACTCGCTGTCGTCGAACGACGCGCCGGTGGCGCATGTCGGCTACTCCCGCCATCGCGAGGACCTGCTCAAAGTGGGCGTGGAACTCTACGAGCTGCGCAGCGAGCAGGCCAGCGTCGGCAATGCCTTCGGCTCGTCGGGCAGCGGCGGCAGCCTCGGCGAATCGCGCTCGATGCTGCATTCGAAGGTGCTGGTGATGGACGGCCGGCTGCTGGTGGTCGGCTCGATGAACCTGGACCTGCGCTCGCAGCTGCAGAACACCGAGATCGCCCTGCTCGTGCGAAGCGCCGAGCTCTCGCGCGCGGCCTCCGCCCAGATCGAGCGCGGCATGCGCGAGGGTTCGTGGCGGGTCGAGCTGGACGGCGGCTCGCTGGTCTGGCGAGCGCCCGAAGGCAGCGGGCTGAACGACACCTCCACCGAGCCCGACGCCAGCCTGACCCTGCGCCTGCTGCTGCGGCTGTTCGGTCCGCTGGCGCCGGACCAGCTGCTGTAGGGCGCCGGCGTCAGTGTCAGTGCTTGTGCTGATGGGCCGGCGCGGCGGTGTCGGCCCCTTCGGGCGCGCCCACCGGCAGGTTCAGCTCGAGCGAGCTCTTCTGGCCCTTGGCATCCTCGAAACGCAGCGTCATCGGCACGGTCGATCCCTTGGCCAGCGCCTGCTTCAGGTCCATCATCATCACGTGGTTGCCGCCCGGCTTGAGCTCGACGGTCTGGCCGGCAGGCAGGTCGAGGCCGCCCGGCAGTTCGCGCATCTTCATGGTGTCGCCTTCCATCTTCATCTCGTGCACCTCGGCCACGCCGGCGGCCGGCGTCGTGATGCCGACCAGTTTGGTGCCGGTGGGCGCGGTGAGCTTCATGAAGGCCCCGGTGCCGCTCTGGCCCGGCACCGACTGGCGCACCCAGCCGTCGCGCACGTCGACCGTGGCCACGCCCTGTGCCACCACGTCGAGCCTGGCGGCAGGGCTCTTGAGCCCCGCGGTCGAGCTGCCCGAGGCCGGCACCTCCGCCCAGTCGATGCTGCCCACGTCGCAGGTCTGAAGCACCTTGAACCACAGCGGGCCGGGCGTGCCCGGCACCTTGCCGCGCAGCACGAACTCGGCGCGCTCGCCGGCGGGCAGCGCGGCTTGCGGGCTTTCGGCGGTCCAGCGCACTTCGCCGTCGCCGGCGTTCTTCTGCACGTCGAGCTTCCAGCCCTTGCGCGCCTGCGCGTCGCTCAGCAGGAAGCCCTTGGGCAGGCGCACCGCCAGGCCGGTGGTGGCCTTGGCGCCTTCGCAGGCATGGCCGACGCGGAAGGCGGCGTTGTAGTCGCTGCCGACAGTGGCGCCGCCCCGCGGCAGCGTGACATGGGCGAACGCGGCGGCCGTGCCTGCCAGCAGGGCGCAGGCGGCGGCGGTCTTGAGGATGGTGCGCGGGTGGTTCATTGCGGGAACTCCTTGAAGAAAAATCGGTTGAAAGGAATCAGAGGTCGAACTTGAGCTCGGCCACGTAGGTGCGTTGCGGATAGGGGTGGAAGGCCCAGTACTTGTTGTTGTTCAGGTTGTCGATGCCGAAGGCCGCGCTCCATTGCCGGTCGATCCGGTAGCGGATGCGCGCGTCGACCACGAAGAACTTCGAGAAGCCCATGTAGGCCGCGCTGTTGCCGTCGCTGTTGTCGAGCGTGCCGTACTGCTTGCCGCTGTAGCGTGCGCCCACGGTGTAGCTCCATCTGGCGTCGGGCCGGTAGGTGGCGAGCAGCGTGGCCCGTAGCTTCGGCACGCGCGGCTGCTCGCGGCCGACGCTGGCGGGAAAACCGCTGTTGGCCGCGATCTTCGAGCGCGTCAGCGTGAGGCTGCCGCTCAGGTCCAGCCCCTTCACGCCCACGTCGACCGCGTTGAGCGCCACCTCCAGGCCGCGGGTGCGGATGGCATCGACGTTCTGCACCGTGCTGACCAGATTGGTGAGGGCCTGGCTGTAGAGCGCGTCCTTGGTGTTCTCGAAGAACAGCGTGGTGCGCAGCACGCCGTCGAGCCCCCAGCCCTTCAGGTCGCGCTCGGCGCTGAGCTCCGCCGTCCACGAGCGCTCCGGCCGCAGGTTCGGATCGGTGTTGACGATGCGGTTGCCGTCGATCGAGCCCTGGTAGAGCTCGCTCACCGTCGGCATGCGCACCGCCCGGCCGGTCGATGCCTTGAGCAGCCAGTCCGGCGTGGCCTGCCAGGCGAGGGCGGCCTTGGGCGAGTCGTAGCTGTTCCTGCGGGGTGCAAAGTCGAGCAGCTTCGTCGCGCTGCCGAGCTGGCCGCCGTAGGCCTCCCATCGTTCGTGGCGCAGGCCGAGCGTGGTCTTCCAGTCCTTGGCGAAGCGCCAGGTGTCCTGCACGTAGAGCGACTGCAATCGGGTGTTGCCGTTGAAGGCGGAGAACGGGGACACGGCCGGCCCGGCGATCCAGTCGAGCGTGTTGCCGACGCCGGTGCGCAGGCGGGCCGTGTCCTGCTGGAAGCCGAAGTCGACCACGTGCGCGCCCACGCCCTCGGCCGAGCCGGTGGGCCGCCATGTGCCGGCGGCCTTGAAGGTGTGCCAGCCGGAGCCTCCCATGTCGGTGGTGCGGCCCGGTCCGCCGTTGAAGGCGCCGGGCAGCGGCGTGGTGGGCGTGCGCGAGGTGTCGCGCGCATAGTCGAACAGGCTCGCGGACAGCTCCCAGTCGAACACCCCGCCGGTGTGGCTCTTCACCGAGAGGCCATGCATGTAGTGGGTGAGCGCGGTTTCGGTCGGCGCCAGCGCGGCGCTCGGCGCATCGAGGTTGTAGCTTCGCCCGGCGATGTTGACGCGCCCCGAATACACCGGCCGGCCGAAGGCATCGCGCAGGTAGGTGTCGACGCTGCCGTGCGTGGTGTTGTTCCAGGTGCCCAGCGTGTAGGTGGCGCGCACCGTGGGCGAGAAATCGTAGGCCAGCTTGAGCTTGGCCTGCCCCTGCGTGGTGTCGTAGATCGTCGAGCCGCCTACCAGCCACCAGGGCTGGTTCGACGGGTTCAGCCCCAGTACCGCCCCGGTGACCGGCGTGCCGGCATTGCCCAGGGTGCCGGCACTCGCGAGCCGGTTGCCGAACACCAGCGCCTGCCCCTTGCTGTGGGTGCGCGAGGCGCTGAGCCACCATGACCAGTCGCCGCTGCGGCTGCCCAGCGAGAGCTCGAGCTGCTGGCCGGCGGGCGAGGAGTGGCTGTTGTACAGGTCGAAGTTGGAGGCGAAGCCGCTGAGCTTGGCGTGCGCTTCGAGCTTCGTGGGCATGCGCGTCACGTAGTCGACCACGGCGCCGACCGAGTTGCCCGGATAGGCCGCCGAGAACGGCCCGTACAGCACGTCGACCCGCTCGATCTCCTCGGGCGAGACCATGCCCCAGCGCGGCGCGTAGGTGGCGCCGTTGCCCAGCGGGTTCGACAGCATGATGCCGTCGGCATACACCATCGAGCGCGCGCTGTTGCCCGTGCCGGAGGCGCGCGTGGCAAGCACCGCATGGTTGAAATCGCCGATGTAGCGCTTGCGCACCACCAGGCTGGGCAGGTACTTGAGCGCGTCTTCGCCGTCGGTGGCGTTGACGGTTTCGGCGATCTGCTCGTGCGTCACGCCCTCGATGGTGGTCGGAATCTGGGTCGGCAGCGAGGTCGGGCGGCCGCCGCTGACCGTGACGGTGCTCAGGGTGCGCGCACCGCTGCCGCCGGATGGATCAGGCGCGTCCTGCGCCCACGCGGGCGCGCCAAGGGGAAATGCCATGGCGATCGCCATGGCGCGGGAATGCTTTGTCACTGGGAACCTGCTCCACGAACTTCAAGCCGGACAGGCCGCATGCACCGTCGATCGGGCGCACGCAGCTACGGTTTTGACAGCTTCAGGAGAAGGCGGGAGGCCCGCGCGCCGGCAGCGGCGCGGCGGTGGCCGCGGCCAGGCGCGCGGCGGGAATGGACTGGACCACGCGGCCGAGCGGCAGCGGAAGGTCGAAAGCGGCAGCGGCCGGCGACGGCGGCGGCGCGCCGGTCAGCACGCACAGCGGGCAGTCCATGTGCGAGGCGCCCATCTCCTGCACGCCGTCTTCGGTGTGGACCACCGCCTTGATCGAACCGGCGCTCGAGCACACCAGTTCGACGGCCTGCGGATGCACGATCGGCGAGGCCACCGCCGCGCCGATCGAGAGCGCGAACCACAGCAGCACCCAGCGGCCGACGAGGCCGAGGAAGCGGGGGTGGTTTCGCAGCAGGTGCATGGCGTTGGCGATTATCGGCGCTGTTTGTTCTTTGGTGCCGGTGCGCGCTGGGCGGACTTGGCATTGCCCGAACTCCGGGTGCCCGAGGCCTTGGCGCCGGAAGCCTTGGCACCGCGATGGCTCCTGGCCCCTTGCGCGCCGCGGGCGCTCGCCTTGGGCGCGGGTGCGGTCGGCACCGCGGCGGGCGGCTGCGCCACCAGCGGGACCGCCTCCACCTTGAAGCCGCGCGCCGCCAGCAGCGCCGGCAGCCCCTGCGCCCCGACCATGTGCAGCGCGCCCACGGCGGCGAACACGCGCTTGCCGCCCGCGTGCATGCGCTCGATGCCGTCGGCCAGGCCCGGGTTGCGGTCGTCCAGCAGGCGCTTCATGAGCCGCTGCTCGGCGGGCGTGTTGAGGCAGTTGCACCATTCGGGATAGCGGCCGAGCTTGTCCGCGTCGCCGCGTGCCCAGATGTCGGCCAGCTCCTTCATCTGCGCGCGCAGCTGGCCCGATTCCAGTTCGCTCAGGGCTGCGTCGATCTGCTCGGCCTCCTCGGCCTCGGAGTCGCCGGTCAGCATCTTCAATTGCGCGGCCGCGCTTTCGAGGGCGAACACCGGCTTGTTGTTGTTGCGTGCGGAGACGGCCAGCGCCTCGTCGGCGCCGAACTCGGGGTACAGGCCGTCGGCGCGCGCCACCAGGCCGGTCAGCGCCATGACCTGCAGGATGGGCTGCAGCCCCGTGGCCTGGCCGGGCGGCACGCAGGCGGCCTCGTTCTGGCGCGCCAGCCGCTGTGCGCGCTCGCCACTGAGCAGCCGCGCGACCACGGCCGGATCGGCCTGCTGCGTCAGGGGCTGCATCGCGACCGGGTCGCGCACATCGAGTTCCAGCGCCAGCGCGTCGCTTTGCTCCAGCGCCTTCTGCACGGTAGGGCCGGGCCGCACCCACTCGGCGCGCCCGAGATGAATGGTCCCGTAGAGCCAGGAAGTGCGCCCGTCGCGCTCGGCGCGCCACAGCAGGCCGCGGTCGGCCGCGTTCCACTGGCCGACGGCCGCGCCGGGCTTCCCGAGACTGGCAATGGCGGACGGCGGGCAGGCGGCCTGCGCCGCCAGCGCGAAGACGCAGCAGGCGCCGGCCAGCGCGAGGCGCGGCAGGCGCGAAAGCAGGGACGCACGCGCGGGCGTCTTGGTCTTCAAAAGGGTGTCGCGCCTCGGCGCAACCAGGATCCGGAGTATCCGCAAGGCTTGCTCCACGATGAAAGAAAGTCCGGCATTCTCACAGCACCGCTGCCCATAATCCGGAACATGCAGAGCATCTTCCATCTTGCCTTCCACGTCCGCGATCTCGACGCGGCCCGCCGCTTCTATGGCCAGGTTCTGGGCTGCGCCGAGGGCCGGAGCACCGACACATGGGTCGATTTCGACTTCTTCGGCCACCAGATCTCGCTGCACCTGGGCGAACCCTTCGCCACCACGCGCACCGGCCGCGTCGGCGACGCGATGGTGCCGATGCCGCACTTCGGCATCGTGCTCGCGCTGCCCGACTGGCAGGCGCTCGCGAAGCGGCTGAAGGCCGCCGAGATCGAGTTCGTGCTCGAGCCCCAGGTGCGCTTCGAGGGCCAGCCGGGCGAGCAGTGGACCATGTTCTTCTGCGACCCGTTCGGCAATCCGATCGAGGCCAAGGGCTTTCGTTCCCTGGCAGCGCTCTACGACAAATGAACCCTCCGCCCCGAGCCGCCCCGGGCTGGCTCGCAGCCTCTGCGGGCGCCGGCGCCGCCGCATTGCGCGCCGCGGCGGCGGTACTGTGGCTTCTTTTTGCGGCGGGCACCGCCCACGCGGCCATCGATTGCGAGCTCAACGACCGCAAGGCCGATCCATCCGACGGCAGCAGCACCGCGGGCAAGACGGGGCTGATGCGCTGCAAGGAGCGCGAAACCGGCGAACTCCAGCGCGAGCAGCAGATCCAGAACGGCGTCTTCATGGGCTTGGCGCGCTTCTATGAAAAAGGCAAGCTGGCCAGGGAGCACACGCTCAACGCCAAGGGCCACATCCACGGCCTCGCCCGCGAGTTCGCGCCCAACGGGCAGGTCGTGCGCGAGGCGGTCTACGACGACGGACAGGAGCAGGGCCTGGTGCGCAGCTTCTACCCGGGCGGGCAGCTGCGCCGCGTCACCTTCTATCCAGCCGTCGGCACCGACCGCGCCTTCGTCGAGTTCACCGAACGCGGCCAGATGTCGGCCCTGCGCTGCGGCGAAACGCCCATGCTGGCGCCGGCCGTCGACGACGCCCGGCTGTGCGGGTTCATCAGCGGGCCGTCGCAGGTCGAGCTGTTCGATGCGGGCGGCATCCTGCGCTCGCGGCTGTCGTACCTGTCGGGCAAGCGGGTGCGTTCGCAGAGCTTCTACGACAACGGCAAGCCTTCCGTGCAGGACGAGATCGTCGGCAGCCAGCGCACCGAGCGCCAGTTTTCGTCCGAGGGCGTGAAGCGCCGCGAAACGGTGTGGCTGCTGGTCGAGCGCAGCGCGGTGCGGCAACGCGAGCAGGAGTTCTCCGAAAAGGGAACGCTGATCCGTGACCAGCGATGGAACCCGGCGGGCGAACCGATCGGCGACGACAGCTACCACCTCAATGGCCGGCCGCGCAGCAAGTCGGTCTACCGCGGAAGCGGCAATGCGCGCACGGTCGAGATCACCGAGTTCTACGAGAGCGGCCAGCGCGCCGCCCACGGCCGCTACCTGGTGGCGGGCCGCGGGCGCCAGGTGCCGGTGGGCACGCACCGGCGCTTCAGCGAAAAGGGCAACCTGCTGGCGGAATCGAGCTTCGATGCCAAGGGCCGCGTGACGCGCGAGCGCAGCTGGGACGAGAACGGCGAACTGCAGCACGACGAGCACGTGCTCGAGGACGGCTCGCGCAAGGCCTACACGCAGTAGCACGGCGCACCCCGGGGCCGCGCAGGCTTCATCAATCCAGCTTGATGCCGGCCTGCTTGATGATCGGGCCCCAGCGTTTCGACTCGGCGCGCGACAGCGCCGCGAACTGCGCCGGCGTGCCCGGCATGGCTTCCATGCCGAAATCGTCGAAGCGCTTCTGCACGGCCGGCGTACCGAACGCGCGGTTCAGCTCGCTGTTGAGCCTGGCGACCACCGCGGGCGGCAGCCCCGCCGGGCCGAGGATGCCCTGGAACGCGAACACCTCGGTGTTGGGCACGCCCACTTCGGCCAGCGTCGGCACGCTGGGCAGCGTCTTGCTGCGCGCGCCCGAGCCGATGGCCAGCACGCGCACCTTGTTGCCCTGCATGATCGGCAGGCCCGAGGCCAGGTCGAGGAACATGCACGGCACCTGGCCGCCCATCACGTCGGCCATGGCGGGCGCCGCGCCGCGGTAGGGAATGTGGGTGATGAAGGTGCCGGTGCGGGCCTTGAACATTTCCATGGCCAGGTGGTGCGGCGAGCCATTGCCCGGCGAGGCGTAGTTGACCTTGCCCGGATTGGCCTTCACGTAGGCCAGGAACTCCTTGAAGTTCTTGGCCGGAAAGTCGGGATGCACCACCAGCGCGAGCGGGAACTTGCCGATCGCGCCGATGTAGGTGAAGTCCTTCTCCGGATTGAACGGCAGCTTGCTGAACAGGTGCTCGTTGAAGGCCAGCACGGCGTTGTCCGCCGAGAGGATGGTGTAGCCGTCGGGCTTGCTCTTGGCGACGAGGTCGGCGCCGATGTTGGTCGAGGCGCCGGGGCGGTTGTCGACCACGATCTGCTGGCCCAGCGTCTGGCGCATGGCCTCGGCCAGCACGCGTGCGATCACGTCGGTGCCGCCGCCGGCCGGATAGGGCACCACCCACTTGATGAGTTGCGCGGGGTAGTCCTGCGCGCGGGCAAAGGGCGCGGCGGCCACGGCGGCGCCGGAGGCGAGCGTGGCGAGAAGGGTGCGGCGATCCATGGATCAGTCTCCTTTTTGTAGTGGTTCGGTTGCGGACAGCGATGGTACGGGCAGCGCGTGCAGTGCGTCGGCCAGCGCGGCGCGGCAGCGCGCCTCGTCGCCGACCTGCTCGAACAGCAGCAGCGCGAGGCGGGCGAGAAACAGCGATTCGCGCTCGGCACCGGCCTCGGTGATGGCGCGCGCGCACTCTGCATAGAGCCGGTCGCGCGCGTCGGATGAAAGCGGTGTGGTCATCTGGCAATCTCCGTGGAAGCGGCGGCTGCAGCGCGGGCCAATGCGGCCTGCAATGCGCCGCCCGGCAAGCGCCGCCAGCGCGCGGCCACATGGCCGTCGGGGCGCAGCAGGTAGACGGCGCCATCGCGCGCGCCCAGCGCCTCGAACACGTCGGGGCCGGCGTGCGCGTCGGCGCCTGCGATGCCCGGGCCTGCAATGGTGGGCACCGCGAACGGCAGCGCGCCGCCAAGCGCCTGTGCCAGTTCATCGTCCGGCAGCGGCACGGCATCGGCACCCGGCTGGAGCACCAGCAGCGTGAAGACCGGCCCGATCCAGTCGGTCAGGTGGCCTTGCTCGAGCTGCTGCTCGGCCATGACCTCGCCGGGCAGCGGGCCCGCAGCCAGCGCATCGCCTTCGCTCGACAGCGCCGAATCCGCGTAGCGCACGGCCTGGGTCTGGCGCGGGTTGATCAGCTGCGCAATGCCGCGGTGCACCTGCGACAGCGAAAGCGCGGCCTCGCGCAGCAGGTCGAAGCCGCGCGACGGCGGCGACATGAACTCGGTGCTGCGCATGGCGTTCTCGGCATTGACGTGAAAAGCCGCGATGCGCTCCTGCGAGTAGGAGTCGAGCAGCGACGCATCCGACAGACCGCGCGCCACGAAGGCCAGCTTCCAGGCCAGGTTGTCCGCATCGTCGAAGCCCGAGTTGAGGCCGCGCACGCCGAAGATCGGCATCGCATGCGCGGCATTGCCCGCGAACAGCACGCGGCCGTGGCGGTAGCTGTCGAGCGTCATCGCGCCCGCGCGGTAGACCGAGGTCCAGACCGTCTTCCATGGCAGGTGGCCTTCGCCGATGGCGTTGAGGTGGCGCTGCACGAATTCGGCCACGGCCGCCGGCTTCAACGCGTCCTCGGTGCCCTGGCCCGCGCGCAGCTGGTAGTCGATGCGCCAGATGTCGTCAGGCTGGCGGTGCATCAGCACGGTCGAGCCCGGGTTCCACGGCGGGTCGAACCAGGCGCGGCGCTCGGTGGGGTGCGTGCTGTGCAGCTCGATGTCGATGATCACGTAGCGGCCTTCGTAGCCCGTGCCCTCGAGCGCGAGCCCGAGCGCCTTGCGCACGAAGCTCTGGCCGCCATCGCAGGCGGCAAGCCACTGGCCGCGCAGCCGGTAGGCGCCCTCGGGGTTGCGCACGTCCAGCGTCACGCCCTCTTCGTCCTGCGCGAGGCCGGTGAGCTCGGTGCCCCAGCGGATGTCGACGAGCCCCGGCGACGCCTCGTTGCGGCGGAGGATCTCGTCCAGCAGGTACTGCTCGATGTAGTACTGCTCGAGGTTGATCATCGGCGGCAGCTTCTGGCGCTCGTCGTGCGGCATCTCGAAGCGGAACACCTCGGCCGTCTTGTAGAAGCTGCGCCCGCCGGTCCACGGCAGGCCCTTGGCCATGAAAGCCGGCAGCACATGGAGCCGCTCCATGATCTCCAGGCTGCGCCGCGAGATGCAGGCCGCGCGGCTGCCCACGCACACCGTGCCGTCGGCCTCGAGCACCACGCTGCGCACGCCGTGGTTCGCGAGCCCCAGCGCCAGCGCCATGCCGACCGGGCCGCCGCCCGCGATCACCACCGGATGGCGGCCGGGCTCCATGCCGTCGTGCCCGAGCGCAGGCGTGCGCGCCGGGTAGCGCGTGTAGTGAAAGGCGCCGACGGAAGGCGGCAGCTCGGTGGCGCTGGCCGGCGGCGGCACCGGGCCGCTGGCGGCATCGGCGGCCCGTGCGCCGGGCGGCGGCGCGGTGGCCGGAGCGGTGGGGTTCGTCATCATGCAGCGGGATTGTCCCGATGCGCGGCGCCGGCCATTGTCATAACTTCGTACGAAGTAATTACCCTGCCCTTGTGCTTCCCCCATGAGACGCTGGCGCATCCAGCCCGCCGCGGACACCATGCTGTCCGCCGCCCTCGCCGGCGACGTGCTCGCGGGCATCGGCACGCCGCACCTGGCGGCCAGCTGCCTTGCGGCCATGCACCGCGTGATGCCCGTCACCTTCTGCACCGTGTTCGCGGTCGACGCCACCGGCCGCATCGAGGCGGTGTCGGCCGCCAGCAGCTACGGCACCACGGCCGAACGCACGGCCGAGCGCTACGTGGCGCAGCGCTTCGACCTGCTCGATCCCAACATGACCTGGCTGGCGGCGCGCAAGCTGCCCCGGCGCGCGCAACTCTGGCTGGGCCACCAGCGCGCCGACGAGGTGGCCGACCCGGCCTACCGCGCGGCCTGCTACGGCGACGTGGGCATCCGCGAGCGCGCGTCGGTGCTGCGCCTCATGCCCACCGGCCAGCGCGTGGCCGTGAGCTTCTACCGGAGCCTCGCGCAGCCCGAATTCGGCGCCGCCGACTTCGCGGCCATCGAGCGCCACGCCACGCTCCTGGCCGACGCCACGCTGGCCCACGGCCGCAGCGCCATGGCCGCCCGCGAAGCGGTGGCGCCCACGCTCGCCTCGCGCCTTCTCACCCTGAGCCTGCGCGAGCGCGAAGTCATCGGCCACCTGATGGCCGGCCGCACAGCCAAGGAAGCGGCGCGCGAAATCGGCATCGAACCGACGACGGTGCGCACCCACCAGTACCGGGCGTTCCGGCGGCTGGGGATACGCAGCCAAAAGGAACTGCTGCTGCGGGCGCCGGAAAAAGTCCTGTAGCGCCCACCTGGCATTGCGCTTGCCGTCAGGGAGCGTTCTTGCCCGCGTTGAGCCGTGCTTCGGCCCGGGCAAGACGATCGAGCACCTGGTCGAAAGCCGGCGGCGTGCGGATGAACATCTGTTGCATGGCCATGTAGTCCTGCGCCAGCGCAGTGCGCCGCGATTCGGCCGGCACCAGGCGAAAGCTGCCGGCCCGCGCGAGGTCATAGCGAGCCCAGGCACGGGGAAACACGCGGCTCTTCCAGTCGACCACGTGCGCGCACAGCGCCGCATCGGCCAGGTGGCGCGCCGCATCTTCACGCTCCAGCAGGCGCGCCATGTCCGAGTAGTGGCGCGCGTAGCGATCCGGCATGTGCTGGTCCGGCGGACGGTGGAACTCCGAGTGCAGGATCGTCGCCTTCTCCCAGAAAGTGCGCTCCAGCGCGAGCGTGGTGACCTCGCACTGCCAGTCGCCGAAGAGCGCCGGAAAAGCGTCGGCGACCAGCGGACGGATCGGGTAGCGCCCGGTCGGCTGCTGGTCGGTCAGCGTGCCGAGTTCGAGTTTGACCTCGCGCTGGATATAGGCAAAACCGGCGTGCTCCTGCGCGGGATAGCGAAAGTAGATGACGGGTGAGCGCGCAGCGGCATCCACTTCATAGCGCAGCCATGCGTTGCCAACTTGCGGTTCGCCCAGTGCTTTGCGGATGCCTGTTTCCAGCACCGGCTGCACGACTTCCTGTGTCTTGATGCCGCACATCTGCTGCATTTCCAGCACCGCGGCATCGCGGCGCGTGCGGCTGTCCAGCGCATCGAAGGCGGCCGCATCGGCACCGACAAAATCGGGCACCAGGCAAAGATCGATGTCTTCCGAAAATCGATCGATCACGCCGTAGGCCTTCGAGAGCGACGTACCGCCCTTGAAGACCAGGTGCGCAGCCACCTCGGGCAATGCGAAGAGCAGCCCCAGCAGCCAAGTGACCCAGAAGTCCTTTTCGAGGATGACTGTCGACACACCGGTGCGCACCGCAGCGTCGGCAATGGCCAAGGTTCGATCTTCCGTCGAGAGCGTCGCGAATGCGGGGCCGAGATGGCGCGTGGGCATGGTGCTCAGGGTTTCGCGAGTTCGACGAAATGGGCGCGCATCCATTCCGGCGCCAAGGCCAGATCCTTCACCAGTTCACCCCGCTGCGCGGCCGGCAGATTCCTGCGCAGACGCTCGATGCGCTCCGGCGTGATGTGCGCCGCGCCCAGATTGCGGAAAGCCTGGACCAGCAGGCCGCTCAGCCGACCGGCCGCCGCCATGTTGCGGGGCGTGGTGCGCTTCAGCGTGATCTGAGTCGGCCCGACCTTGACCGTGCGCGTCGCACCATCGGTGAGGAACACCACCTTGGCCGGCACCTGCTCCGACAGGCCGAGCAGATTGGCTGCGTACGCGCCCGAAGGCTGCAGCCGAAGACCGTCCTTGCGCTCGAGTGCCTTTCCCACCGCTTCGATGGACGGCCACAGCAGGCCGAGCACCGGATGCTCGCGCGGCACGTCGTAGAGCCCGCGGCCCAGCAGGCGGATCACCCCTTGGGCCTTGTGGCGCTTGAGGGCGGTGGCCACTGCGGTCCTGCTGCCCAGGTCCATGAAGTCCGTAGGCGTGAACACCCAGCCGGCGTCGTGCGATTGCAACCGTGCCAGGACAAGCGAGTCGACGGAATCGGTGTGCTTTCCCATTTTTGCCACGAAAAATAGCAGTTATTCGTGGCAAAAACAAGGCATTCAGCTTTTCACAACCCAGAAAGCGCGCTGCTTCAATCGTCCGAGACTTCAGATGACGGATCGACCAGCGACACCGACGCCACCTTCGGCCGCCCCGCCGCCGACACGATTTCCTGGTCGATCGCGCCGAACAGCGAGCGGCCATCGAGCCCCTTCATCTCGATGCGGATGGTGTCGCCGAACTTCATGAATTCGGTCACGGGCTCGCCGCCCTGGATGGTTTCGATGCAGCGCTTCTCGGCAATGCACGAATAGCCCTTGGGCCAGTCCATCTGGCCGTTCTTTTCCACGCCCTTGTTGCTCACGGTGCCGCTGCCGACGATGCTGCCGGCACGCACGTTGCGCGTCTTGGCGATGTGGGCGATGAGCTGGCCGAAATGGAAGGTCATCTCGGGCCCGGCGTCGCACATGCCGACCTTGCGGCCGTTCCAGCTGCTTTGCAGCGTGAGGTGCACGCGGCCGTGCTGCCAGGCTTCGCCGATCTCGTCGAGCGTCACGGCCACGGGGCCGAAGGCGGTGGCCGGCTTGCTCTGGAAGAAGCCGAAGCCCTTGGCCAGCTCGGCAGGGATCAGGTTGCGCAGGCTCACGTCGTTGGCCAGCATCACCAGGCGGATGCCGTCGAGCGCCTGGTCGGGCGTGGCGCCCATCTTCACGTCGCCGGTGATCACCGCGATCTCGGCCTCGAAGTCGATGCCCATGGCTTCGCTGGGCACGACCACGTCGTCTGTCGGGCCGAGGAAGTCGTCGCTGCCGCCCTGGTACATCAGCGGGTCCTGGTAGAAGCTCTCGGGCACTTCGGCATTGCGCGCCTTGCGCACCAGCTCGACATGGTTCAGATAGGCCGAACCGTCGGCCCACTGGTAGGCGCGCGGCAGCGGCGCCATGCACTGGACGGGGTCGAACGGGAAGGAATGGCGTGCGCGGCCGGTGTTGACCGCGTCGTACAGGTCCTGCAGCTGCGGGCTCATGAAGCCCCAGTCGTCCAGCACCTGCTGCAGCCGGCTGGCAATGCCGGTGGCGTAGTGGGCGAGCGTGAGATCGCGCGAGACGACGACGAGCTGGCCGTCGCGCGAGCCGTCCTTCAGGGTGGCGAGTTTCATGATGGCAAATGCGTGATGAAGGACACGGCGCGAACACGAGAGCCGGCGCCGCGCCCACTAAACTGGTTGAACGGGCGGCAGTGTACCGAGGTGCTCCCGGTGAACCTCGGCACCGGCGCCCACTCCACCACCTCATGCCGACGCTTGTCGCCTCCCAGTTGCCGTCCTCCGCCGCCCCGCCCGCACGCCCGTCATGGCGGGCGCTGGCCGGGCTGACGCTGGCGGTGGCGCTGGCCCACGTGCTGCTGCTGGACCTCGCGCCCACGGCGATCGGGCCCGACCCCTCGCCGCTCGCGAACAAGTTCATCACCCGGACCATCGTGATTGCGCCGCCGGCCGCGGAAAAACCGGCCGCGCCGGCCGCCGCAGCGCCGGTGGCCGAGGCCAAGCCGCCGCCGCCCGCAAAGCCGCGCCGGCCGCGCGAACCCTCCAGGCCCCGGCCGGTGGCGCCACCACCACCCGAGCCGGTGCCGCAGCCGGCGCCCCAGGTTTCGGAACAGCCCCCGGCGCCCCCCGCACAGACGCCCGACCTCACGGCGCAGAACGCTACCGATTCAGGAGCGCCAACTGCCGAGCAGCCGGCCAGCGCCCCGGCAGGCGCGGCACTGGGCGGGGCGGGCAGCACGGCCAACGCCGGCGTCGGAAACGGCGCGCCCGGCGAGGCTGCCGGCGCCGCCAGCGCCGCAGCGGGCAATGTCGTCGGACCCGAAGCGCTGCGCATCCCCGGTTCGGTCAAGCTCGCCTTCGCGGTCACGGGCCAGCAGGGCGCCTCGCCGATGCAGGGCGTTTTCGGCGACCTGGTCTGGCTGCAGGACGGCAGCAGCTACGACGCCCGGCTCTCGCTCAAATTCCTGTTCCGGACCATCCGCAGCCAGCACAGCACCGGCCGGATCGGCCCCACCGGCATCGAGCCGGCGCGCTTTTCGGAGAGCCGCAAGGGCGAGGTCGCCTCGCACTTCCTGCGCGACCAGGGCCAGATCATGTTCAGCAACAACGCGCCCAGCGTGCCCCTGCTGCCCGGCGCGCAGGACCGGCTCAGCGTGGTGATGCAGTTGGGCGGCATGCTGGCGGGCGATCCGGGCCGCTACCCGGCCGGCAGCCGCATTTCCATCCAGACCGCCGGGCCGCGCGACGCGGGCGTCTGGGTGTTCAACATCGAGGGCGAGGAGCAGATGAGCGTGCCGGCGGGCGACTACGCCGTGCGCAAGCTCACGCGCAGCCCGCGGCGCGAGTTCGACGACAAGATCGAGATCTGGCTCGCGCCGGCGCTGGGGTACCTGCCGGTGCGGATGAAACAGACACAGCCCAACGGCGATTTCGCCGACATGCAGTTGCGCGAATCCCTTCCCGCGGGGCCGTCCAGCTGATAGTACAAATGAGGTAAAGAAACACCGTTGTGACCGCAATGCGACAACCCTTCTTGAAACTGGCGCGTTGATTGCTATCTAAACCCCATGAACGCCATCGACATCCTCACAGGCCCCGCAATGAACATGCTCTATGACTCGGAGTCCTTCGTCGTCGTGCACGTGCAGCCGAACGAAAGCGACGCCCCGGACCAGCCCAACGTCCCGGTGCTGGAACGCCACGGCTTCGAGATCGTCGACAAGCGCTCGGGCAAGGAGGTCTACCTCGACGGTTCCTGGGCCGAACTGTTCCAGCAGCAGATCGCCGCCTGGCAGCTCAACACGCCCACGCAGGAAGAAGTGGAAGACACGCTCGAGGGCTATGCCGAGCTGGCGCACACGCCGGTGCTGGTGCACTGAAAACCCGGGTTCCCCGCCCGCCCGAACAAGAAAGCGCCCGAGCGGCGCTTTTTTTGCGTCTTTTCAGCGCCTGCCGCTCATTTCCGTTGGTAAATCCATCGGTACATCGGCCCCACGAGCAACAGCACCGCCACCAGCCGGCAGACCTGGAACGCCGTCACCACCGGCACGCCCAGCTGCAGCACCTTGGCGGTGATCGACATCTCGGCAATGCCGCCCGGCGAAGTGCCCAGGATCATGGTGGCGGGGTGCAGCCCCGTCGCCCAGGCCAGCAGCCAGGCGGCCCCCGCGCACAGCACCAGCATGCCGACGGTGCCCAGCGCCACCGATCCCAGCCAGCGCGGCGCCGTGTGCAGGAATTCGCGGCTGAAGCGCACGCCCAGGCTGACCGCAATCACGAGCTGCGCGGTGTTCGACATCCAGCCGGGCACGGCCGACAGCGGCTGGCCGGCGATGGTGAAACCCATCGCCACCACCAGCGGCCCCATGAACCAGGGGTTGGTGCGGCCCAGCGCCCGCATCGCAAGCCCGCCGGCGGCGGTGGCCAGCGCGAGCAGCAGGAGCCCGCCCGCATTCACTTCGCGCACCGTGGACGGATTGACTTCGAGCCCGTGCAGGCCGCTCCACTGCATTGCGAACGGAATGGCGATGGTCACCACCACCAGCCGCAGGCTGTGCGCCGCGGCCACGAGGTCGGTGCGCGCGCCGGCCGATTCGGCCAGCAGCGTCATCTCGGAGGCGCCGCCGATGGCGCCAGCGAAGTAAGTCGTGGCTCTCATGGAGCTGTCCGGCACATGCGGCATTCGCCGGGCGTGCAGCCCATGCAGCCAGCGCCCGAACCCCCAGCCGAGCAGCAGGGCCCAGGCGATGGCCAGCGCAATGGCCCACCAGACGCCGGCCACCAGCGCCACCACCTGCGGCGTGAAATAAAGGCCCAGCACCGTGCCGATGGTCCATTGCCCGGCATTGCGCAGCGGCGTGAAGCTGGCCGTGGGCGCGCCGGCAATCGACGCCAGCGACACCGCCAGCAGCGGGCCGATCATCCACGGCAGTGGGGTGTGCAGGGCGAGGCAGATTTCGGCCGCGGCGAGCGCGAGCAACAGCGTGGCCAGCACGCGAACCAGGAAGCGGAGAGACACGGGCAGGAAGGGAAGAAGCGGAATTGGATGGCACTGCGTGCGAGCGCCAGCGCATAGTATGGCGCGATGCGATGCCAACCCTTTTCCGCACGGGCTTCCCGATTGCTGCTGCCCCTGTTCGCTGTCATGGCCCTTGCGGGTTGCACCGCGTTTCAGGACGGCCCCGATGCGCCGGTGGCGCGGCGCGCGGCGGCGCTGCTGCCGGTGGACGCGCTGATCCTCGGCGAGCAGCACGACGCCCCCGAGCACCATGCGATCGAGCGCGAAACCGTCCAGGCGCTGGCCAGCCGGGGCCAGCTGGCCGCGCTGCTGCTCGAAATGGCCGAGGAAGGCCACAGCACCCTCCGCCTCGACGCCGTGGCCACCGATGCGCAGGTGCGCGACGCGCTGGCCTGGAACGACAAAGCCTGGCCCTGGCAGAGCTACGGCCCCGTGGTGATGGCCGCGGTGCGCGCCGGCGTGCCCGTCATCGGCGCCAACCTGCCGCGTTCGCGCATGAAGAACGCCATGGCCGACGTCTCGCTCGACGTGCAGCTCAACGGCGAGGCCTACACCGCGCAGCAGGACGCCGTGCGCGAAGGCCACTGCAAGCTGCTGCCCGAGCCGCAGATCGTGCCGATGACGCGCATCCAGGTGGGGCGCGACCGCGCCATGGCGCAGGCCATCGTCAAGGCGCGCCAGCCGGGCAAGACGGTGCTGCTGGTCAGCGGCGCGGGCCATGCCACCAAGGTGCTGGGCGTGCCGCAGCACCTGCCGACCGACGTGTCGGTCAAGTCGGTGCGGCTGCAGGCCGGCGAATCGCCGGACGAGGAGCAGGACAAGGAAGCCTACGACGCCGTCTGGCGCACGGCCCCGCTGCCGCCGAAGGACTACTGCGCGGACATGCGCACCCGATAGCCGCGGCCATCGCCCTGGATGAAGGCCGCGCGCCGGCTCAGGCGAACTTCCTGATCGAATCCGCGAGCGTGTTGACCAGCGTGTCGATGTGCTGCTTCTCCACGATGTAGGGCGGCGCAATCACCAGCACGTCGCCCGCGGGCCGCACCAGCGCGCCCTTGTGGAAGCAGTCCAGGAAGATGTCGTAGGCGCGCTTGCCCGGCATGCCCGCGATGGGCGCGAGCTCCACCGCGGCGGCCAGGCCGAGGCTGCGGATGCTGACCACGTTCGGCAGGCCCTTGAAGGCGCTGTGGAAGGCATCGCCCAGCACCTTGCCCATTTCGCCGGCGCGCGCGAACAGGTTTTCTTCCTTGAACAGGTCGAGCGTGGCAATGGCGGCGGCGCAGGCCACCGGATGGCCCGAGTAGGTGTAGCCATGGAAGAACTCGACCACGTGCTCGGGCGCGTCGGTCTTCATCATCGCGTCGTAGAGCTTGTCGCGGCAGATCACGCCGCCCAGCGGAATCACGCCGTTGGTCACGCACTTGGCAAAGTTCAGCATGTCGGGCACCACGCCGAAATAGTCCGACGCGAAGTTGGTGCCCATGCGGCCGAAGCCGGTGATGACCTCGTCGAAGATCAAGAGGATGCCGTGCCTGTCGCAGATCTCGCGCAGGCGCTTCAGGTAGCCCTTGGGCGGCAGGTACCAGCCGGCCGAACCGGCCACCGGCTCGACGATGATCGCGGCGACGTTGCTCGGATCGTGCAGCGGCAGGATGCGCGTTTCGAGTTCGACCAGCGGGTCTTCGGCCCACACCGGCTCCTCGTTGTGGATGTAGGCATGGTTCACCGGATCGTGGATGAAGCGCATGTGGTCCACGCGCGGCAGGAAGGCCGAGCCGAACACCTTGCGGTTGCCCGGGATGCCGCCCACCGACATGCCGCCGAAGCCCACGCCGTGGTAGCCCTTCTCGCGGCCGATGAACACGTTGCGGTGGCCCTCGCCGCGCGCGCGGTGGTAGGCCAGCGCCACCTTCATCGAGGTGTCGGCCGCCTCGGAGCCCGAATTGCAGAACAGCACCTTGTTGAGGTCGCCGGGCGCCAGCGAGGCGATCATCTCGGCCGCCTTGAAGGCCTTGTCGTTGCTGACCTGGAAGGCGGTGGCGTAGTCCAGCGTGTCCAGCTGCTTCTTGATCGCCTCGTTGATGGGCTTGCGGTTGTGGCCCGCGCCCACGCACCAGAGCGACGAGATGCCGTCGATCACCTTCTTGCCGTCGTGCGTGGTGAACTCCATGCCGTCGGCGGCCACGAAAACGCGGGGGTCTTTCTGGAAGTGGCGGTTGGGAGTGAAGGGCAACCACTGGTTGCCCATGTTGAAGTCCTGATAAGCCATCGATTGCTCCTGCTTAACGCGCACCAAAAAACGGCATTCTGGCACCCCTGCGACAATCGTGCCCCTCATGACGACCACAACGCCCGCTTACATCCTGACCCTCTCCTGCCCCGACCGGACGGGTATCGTGCATGCCGTTTCGGGCTTCCTGCTCGAACGCGGCGGCAACATCGAGGAAGCCGCCCAGTACAACGACCACGACACGGGCCTGTTCTTCATGCGCGTGCGCTTCGCCTGCATCGACCACCCCGAGGCGGCGCTGCGCGAACAGCTCGCCACCTTCGGCGCCGGCTTCGGCATGAGCCTGCAGCTGCACGCCGCGGCCGAGCCCATGAAGACCGTGATCCTGGTCAGCAAGGAAGGCCACTGCCTGAACGACCTGCTGTTCCGCTGGAAGAGCGGGCTGCTGGCCATCGACGTGCGCGCCATCATCTCGAACCACCGCGACTTCTACCAGCTGGCCGCCAGCTACAACGTGCCCTTCCATCACATTCCCGTGACGGCCGCCACCAAGGCGCAGGGCGAAGCAAAACAGCTGGAGATCATCGAGTCCGAGGGCGCCGAACTCGTGGTGCTCGCGCGCTACATGCAGATCCTGAGCAACGGCCTGTGCAAGAGCCTGGCGGGCCGGGCCATCAACATCCATCACTCGTTCCTGCCCAGCTTCAAGGGCGCCAAGCCCTACTACCAGGCGCACGACCGCGGCGTGAAGCTCATCGGCGCCACCGCGCACTACGTGACGGCCGACCTCGACGAAGGCCCGATCATCGAGCAGGACGTGGCGCGCGCCGACCACACCGATACGGTCGAGGACCTCACGGCCCGCGGCCGCGACACCGAGAGCCAGGTGCTGGCCCGCGCGGTGAAGTGGCACAGCGAGCACCGCGTGCTGTTGAACGGGCACCGCACGGTCGTGTTCCGGTAGGCGGCGCCCGTCCAGGCATACCGCTAGTCAATACCGGTTCGGATTGTCCGGGCGGCGGTCGTAGCGGTTCGGCACGCCGTCGCGGTCGCGGTCCCAATAGCCGCGGCGGTATTCCCAGCGGCCATCGCGCTCGCGCCATTCCGGCGGACGGTAGGCGTAGCCCGGGCGGGCGCGCACCCACATGCCCCGGACCCACACATGGTTTCCACCGCGCCATTCATAGTGCCCCGGCGCCCACACGTAGCCGCGGCGCGGCGGCGGAATGCGCTCGTGGCGGGGCGGGGGCGGCGGCACTTCGACATACACCCCGGGCTGCGCCTGGGCGGCGGTCGGCACCATCAGCGCGCCACCCACCGAGAACAGCGAAGCAGCGGCAACGGAAAGGGTCATTGCGAGTTTTTTCATGGGGATCCCCTCATGAGTGGTTGGAGCCTTCATGCTGACCAACCCATGTGAAGCGCCTGTAAGCACTCGGCGGGACTTTGTGTAGAGGTGTTTCCTCGAAAGTAGTACCTTTGTAGGCACTTACTGCGCCCGCTACTCCTGCAGTTCGCGCAGATCGACGGCCGCGGCCATGGCGGCATGGCCTGCCTTGTTGGGGTGCAGGTGGTCGCCGTTGTCGTAGGCGGGGTTCAACGTCGTCGGATCGGCCGGGTTGCGCAGCACGGCGTCGAAATCGATCATGCCGTCCACGTCCTGGCGGCTGCGGATCCAACGGTTGACCTCGCCACGCATGGCCTCGGTGGCCTCGGTCCAGTAGGGCGTGTTCCTGAACGGCGGCACGGTGCCGATCAGCACCTTCACGCCCTTGGCGCGGGCCTGCTTGATCAGCTGCTGCAAACCGTCGGTGATGCGCTCGGCCGTCGCCACCTCATGGTCCGGCGTCGGCCGCCCCGGCAGCACGAACACGCTGCGGCCGATGTCGTTGGTGCCCAGCAGGATCATCACGTGCGTCACGCCGCTCTGCCCGAGCGCATCGCGCGCAAAGCGCGACAGGCCGTTGGGGCCGATGCCATCGACCAGCAGCCGGTTGCCGCCGATGCCCATGTTCAGCACCGAGACCGCCTGCGCCGCCGCAGGACTGTTGCGCAGGCGCGTGGCGAGCAGTTCGGGGTACGAGCCGTCGCCCGCCTCGCCGCCGCCCGCGGTGATCGAGTCGCCGAAGGCCACCACGGTGCGCACGGGCTGCGTCGCCATCACGTCGAGTCCGGTCACGATGTGGTTCAGCGGCAGGGGCGCGGCATCGTGCAGCCTCGGCGTTGCGACCGCATTGCCGCCCGCCACCCAGCTGGTGTCGGGCGACCGCAGGTGAACGGTCGCAAAGGGCACGGCGCGATCGAAGAAGGCACTCACCGCCACCGCCTGCCCGGCCTCGACCTTCAGGTCGGTGCCGTCGCTCCAGACTTCGGCGCCCGGCGCGACGACCGTGCTTGCGCGCCCGCCGAAGCGCAGCTTGCGCAGCGTGGCCGGCGAGACCGCGCCGCCACCGGTGCCCCGCCCCACGCTGGCCTCGGCGATGCGCAGGGGCGTCTTGCCGAAGCGGTTGGAAAAGCGGATGCGAACGCGTTCGCCACGCAGCGCAGACTCGAGCTGCTGCCGCAGCGTCTGTCCGCGGAACGCATCGCCGCCGGGCCGGGGCGCCGCAGCCGTGAGGAGCGGATTCGCACTGAGTTCGCGGAAATCCACTGGCGCGGCCGCCCATCCGGCCACCCAGTGCGCCTCGGCAGGCTGCTTCGGCCGCGCGTCGGGCTGAACGGCCTGCACGGCCACGGCCACGACGAACAGCAGGCAACCCACTGCGGCCATCCAATGCCGCAGAGCACCTCGGCGAAGAGCGAAGAACCAATGCGAACCCAGTTTCATGCGCGCAAAGCGCTTCAGTTTACGAAGCCGCCTTGCCATTGCATGTGACGAGGTCTAGTGCATGGTTACCAAGTGTCTACATAGGGCGACACGGTTTGCGCAGAGCGCCCCGCGGAGGCGAGTCCGCGCACCAGCCAGGTGCGGGTTTCGGCGGGATCGATCACCGCATCGATCTCGAGCGTCTGCGCCATGTGGATCGCCTCGCCATTGGCGTATTGCTGCGCCACCAGCGTCTTGAACAGCGCGTCGCGCTCGGCGCCCTCGGCCGCCGCCGCCAGCTCCTTGCGATAGCCCAGGCGCACCGCGCCCTCGAGCCCCATCGCGCCGAATTCTCCGGTCGGCCAGGCCACCGTGAACACCGGCGCATCGAAGCCGCCGGCCGTCATGGCCTGCGCGCCCAGGCCGTAGCCCTTGCGCAGCACCACCGCAAAGAAGGGCACGCGCAGGTGCGAAGCCACCATGAACATGCGGCAGACATGGCGCACCTGCGCCTGCGCCTCGATCTCGGGGCCGACCATGAAGCCGGGCGTGTCGCACAGCGAGACGATCGGCAAGCCGTGCGCATTGCACAGCTGCATGAAGCGCGCCGATTTGTCGGCCGCCTCCACGTCGATCGCGCCGCCCAGGTGGTGCGGGTTGTTGGCCATCAGCCCCACCGGCTTGCCCTCGATGCGCGCGAGCGCAGTGACGATGCCGGCGCCGAAGCCCGCGCGCAGCTCGAGCAGCGAGCCCGTGTCGGCCACGCCGCGCATCGCGGCGCGCACGTCGTACACGCGCAGCCGGTTCTCGGGCACCACGTGGCGCAGCGCGCGCGGGTCGGCGCATTGCCAGTCGCTCACCGGCCCCTGGAAATACGAAAGGTATTGCTTTGCCGCAGCCACTGCCGCAGCCTCGTCTTCCACCAGGATGTCGATCACGCCGTTGCGCGACTGCACGCTGCTCGGCCCGATCTGCTCGGGCGCGAAGCTGCCGAGCCCGCCGCCTTCGATCATCGCGGGGCCGCTCATGCCGATGTTGCTGCCGCGCGTGGCAATGATCACGTCGGCGCAGCCCAGCAGCGCCGCATTGCCCGCGAAGCAGCGGCCATGCACGATGCCCACCACCGGCACCTTGCCCGAGAGCGCCGCGAACTGGCTGAAGGTGTGGTTGTTGAGGCCCGCGACGATGGGCATGTCGGTGTCGCCGGGCCGTCCGCCGCCGCCTTCGGCGAACAGCACCACCGGCAGCCTGAGCTGGTGCGCGATCGACAGCATGCGGTCGGTCTTGTGGTGGTTGCGCATGCCCTGCGTACCGGCCAGCACCGTGTAGTCGTAGGCCAGCACCGCGCAACGCGAAGCCTCGGGGCCGAACTGCTTCGCGTTGATGCTGCCCAGGCCCGTCACCATGCCGTCGGCCGGCGTGTTGGCGATCAGGTCTTCGAGCGTGCGGCGGCGCGTTTGCGCGGCGATGGCGAGCGCGCCGTATTCGATGAAGTTGCCGAGGTCGGAGGCGGTGTCGCACAGGTCGGCGATGTTCTCGCGCGCGGTGCGGCCGCCCTGCGCATGCCGCTTGGCCACGGCCGCGCCGCGGTTGGCATCGAGCGTGAAGGCATGGCGGTCGATCACCTTCTGCAGGTCGGGGCGGATCGCATCGAGGTCCTGTTCGGTGCGCGCCTCGGCTGCCGCCGCCTCGGCATCGACCGGCTCCAGCCGCACCAGCGACTGGCCTTCGACGAGGTAGTCGCCGGGTTCGGCCAGCAGCGCAACCACGCGGCCCGCGACCGGCGCGTGCAGCAGGTGCTCCATCTTCATGGCCTCGAGCACGCCGAGCTGCGCACCGGCAGGCAGCACATCGCCCACCGCCACTTCGAACTGCACCAGCTTCGCGGGCATCGGCGCCTTGACCGTCAGGCCGTCCGCATCGTCGTTTTCGATTGCCGCCGCCTGCGCATCGACAGGTGCGATCTTCTTCGCATGCTTTTCAAGCGATGCCGCGGCGGCCAGCAGGTCGCCCAGATGCGCTTCGACGAAGCGCGTGTGCACCGCCTGGCTTGCGAACTCGGGCCGCGCCGCAATGGCGCGCAGCAATGCAAGATTGGTCGCGATGCCGTCGATGTGGCATTCGTCGAGCGCGCGCAGCGAGCGGCGCAGCGCGTCGGCAAAACGCGGCGACGGCGAATGCACGATCAGCTTGGCAAGCAGCGTGTCGTAGTGCGGCGATGGCGCAAGCCCTGCATAGCCGTGCGTGTCGACGCGCACGCCGGGCCCGCTCGGCAGGTCGAAGCGCGCGAGCGTGCCGCCCGAAGGCCATGCGCTGCCATGGGCATCGAGCGTCTCGGCGTTGATGCGCCATTGCACTGCAAACCCGCGCTGCACCGCCGTGCGGCCGGCTTCCACGCCGAGCGCCTTCAAGGACTGGCCGGCTGCCACAGCCATCTGCAGCTGCACGAGATCCAGGCCCGTCACGGCCTCCGTCACCGTGTGCTCGACCTGCAGCCGCGGGTTCGCCTCGATGAAGACGAAAGGGAGCGTGGCCGATTCGGCATCGACGAGGAATTCGAAGGTGCCCAGGCTGCGGTAGCCCGCGGCCTGGGCCATGCGCAGCGCGGCCTGCGTGATGGACGTGCGCAGCGCATCGGGCAGCGAGGGGCTGGGCGCGATCTCCACCAGCTTCTGGAAGCGCCGCTGCAGGGTGCATTCGCGCTCGCCGAGGCTGGCCACGGCCTGGCCGTCGCCGAGCACCTGAATTTCGATATGGCGCGCATTGCGCATCAGGCGCTCCACGTACACGCCTTCGACGCCGAAGGCCGCCTTGGCCTCGGACATGCAGCGCGCATGTGCTTCGGCGAGCTCGTCCGCATTCATGACAGCGCGCATGCCGCGCCCGCCGCCGCCGCCAATGGCCTTGATCATCACGCCCGCGGCGCCCTGCGCCTGCTGCTCGGCAAAGAAGGCCTGCGCCTGCGCGAGCGTCACGGCGCCGGCGCTGCCGGGCATCACGGGAACGTCGCATTGCGTGGCAAGCGCGCGTGCGCGCGCCTTGTCGCCGAACAGCGCCAGCTGCTCTGGCGCGGGGCCGATGAAGACCAGCCCCGCCTCCGCGCAGGCCTCTGCAAAGTCCGCGCGTTCGCTCAGGAAGCCGTAGCCGGGATGCACCGCGTCGCAGCCCTGCGCCTTTGCTACGCCGATCAGCGCGGCAACATCGAGGTAGGCCGAGGGCCCGGCCGCATCGAGCGCGACGGCCACGTCGGCCAGCTGCACATGCAATGCCGAGGCATCGTCGCGCGCATGCACCGCCACGCTCGCAATGCCGAGGTCGCGCAGCGCACGCACCAGGCGCACCGCGATCTCTCCGCGGTTGGCAATCAGGACTTTGGAGAACAAGGGAGGACCTTTCAGGCTTTGTCTTTCAGCAGGCGCCGCAGCACCTTGCCGGCACCGGTGGTCGGCAGGGCATCGATGAAGCTCACGGCGCGCGGGGCCTTGTAGCTGGCCATGTTGTCGCGCGACCAGGCGATGAGCGCATCGGCCTCGAGCGCCGCGCCGGGCTTGCGCACGATGAAGGCCTTGACCACCTCGCCCTTCTCGGCATCGGGCTGCGCGATGACCGCGGCCTGGGCCACCGCGGGATGCTTGATGAGGATGGTCTCGACCTCCTCGGGGAACACGCTGTAGCCCGAGACCTTGATCATCTCCTTGAAGCGGCCGATGAAGGTCAGGTAGCCATCGGCATCGAGCTTGCCCATGTCGCCGGTGTGCACCCATCCATTGCGCAGCGTGGCTGCCGTGGCCTCGGGCTTGTTCCAGTAGCCCTTGAAGGAGCCGGGGCTCGCGAGCACGATCTCGCCGACCTCGCCCGCGGGCAGGTCGGCTTGCGTGTCGGGGTCGACGATGCGGATGCGCACGCCCGGCACCGCAACGCCCTGCGTGCCCCAGCGCGGCGCATGGTGCGGCGTGTAGGTGTCGCAGGTGTGGGTTTCGCTGAGCCCGTAGGCGGCCTCGAACGACGTGCAGTTGGGCGCATGCGCGCGCCACTGCGCGGCCAGCGGCTCGGTGAAGGCGATGCCGAAGCTCGTGACCGGATTGCGCCGCAGGCTCGAGAGGTCGAAGCTGGCGATGTCGGGCACCTGCATGCAGGCCACGTTCATCGGCGCGATGCTGTACCACCAGCTCACCTTGTAGCGCGCAATGGCCTGCAGCACCGCGCGCGGATCGAAGCGGTGCAGCAGCACCGAGGCCGCGCCGCTGAGCACCGGCACGTTCACGCCCATCAGCATGCCGGCGATGTGATAGAGCGGCGCAATGGAAAGCAGCACGTCGTCGCCGGCCACGCCGTTGCAGTCGGCCGCCGCGCGGGTCTTGAAGAGCGCATTGCCGTAGCTCAGCATCGCGCCCTTGGGCAGCCCGGTGGTGCCGGAGGTGTAGGTCATGAGCGCCACGTCGTCGAGGTCGATGGCCACGGGCCGGGGCACCGCGCCGCCCTGCATCACGGCCAGGAAGTCTTCGCACCCTTCGGGCACGCTGCGCGGGGCGCTGCGCTCGGCGAGCAGTTCGGCGGGAAGGTCGGGCACGGGCTCTTCGGGCAGCAGGTCGGCGTAGTGCACCACGAACACATGAGCGAGCGCGCTCTGCGGCTGCACCTTGCGCACCACCGGCAGCAGCGGCGCGGCGGCGACGATCACGCGCGCCTGCAGGTCGTTGACCTGGTAGGCCAGCTCGTGCTCCTTGTTGAGCGGGCTGCCCGGGCAGACGATGGCGCCGATCTTCTGGATGCCGAAATGCGCGACCAGGTACTGCGGGCAGTTGTTGAGGAACAGCACCACCGGCTCGCCCTTCTTCACGCCGATGGCCTGCAGCCGCGCCGCGAAGGCGTCGCTCGCGCGGTCGAGCTGGGCCCAGCTCATGGCGTGGCCGTACCAGAGGCAGGCCGGGCGTTCGCCGCGCTCGCGCGCGTGGGCGCGCAGGTATTCGTGCAGGGGCTGTTGCGGACGGTCGGGCAATGTCTCCATGGCGTCACTTTCTCAGGGTTATCGATAGCCGGCTGCAGGAGCCAAGCGCTTGCCAATGGGTGCATGGTGCACCAACAATCCTACCCATGGGTATAACTTCCGCGACACGGCACAAACCCTCTGGCAAGGCCGAAACCTCGGCCGCCGCCACGGCACGGCCGCACCTGCCCCAGGGCACCGGGCGCCAGCGCGCGGCCACGCAGGGCACCGACCTGCAGCGCGAGCGCATCCTGCAGGCCGCGGCGCAGCTCTTTGCGGCGCAGGGCTATGCCAACACCACCATGGCGCAGATCGTGCGCGCGCTGGGCATGACCAAGCCCTTCGTGTACTACTACTTCCGCGACAAGCAGGAGATCTTCGAAACGCTGTCGTGGCGCCCCGCGGTCGACTGCTTCACCGCACTCGACTTTGCGGCCGGCGATCCGCGCCGCGCGAGCGAGAAGGTGCTCGAAGGCATCGAACGGCTGATCCGCGCGACCATTGCGCACCATCCCTGCGCCTTCTTTCCGTACCGCGAGCCGCAGGTGTACCGGCCCGAATACATCGCGGCGCAGAAGAAGCTCGCACATCACTTCTACGACCTGCTCTGTCCGCTGCTCGAAGAAGCGCGCCGTGACGGCGACCTGGACTTCGAGGAAACCAAGATCACGGCCCTCGCGGCCTGCAGCCTGCCGGGCTTTCTCTACAGCTGGTACCGGCCGAACGGCCGCCTCTCGCCCGACGAGGTGGCGACCGAGCTCACGAAGCTCGCGAGCCGCGTGATCGGCCTTCGCAGCCCGGACTGACTTCCCCCAAAAACCGAGAGAGACAAACCATGAAGCCCAAGCACGCGCCACTGGCGCCGATCGCCCTCGCCTGCCTGCTGGCCGTTGCCGGCGGCGCCCAGGCACAGCAACAGCAGCCCAGCTACAAGATCGCCTATATCGACCCGCTCTCGGGGCCGTTCGCGAACGTGGGCGAGCTGATGCTCACGCACACGCAGTACGCCATCGAGGAGATCAACGCCAAGGGCGGCGTGCTCGGCGGCACGAAGCTGCAGCTGCTGCAGTTCGACAGCAAGCTCTCGGCGCAGGAGAGCCAGAGCGCGCTGCAGGCGGCCATCGACCAGGGCGCCCAGGCCATCGTCACGGGCGGGTCGGGCTCCTCGGTGGTGACGGCGCTGGTGCAGTCGGTGGCGCGCTGGAACCAGCGCAATCCGGGCAAGGAGCTGATCGTGCTGAACCATTCGTCGATCGATCCCGAGATGACCGGCAAGAACTGCAGCTTCTGGCACTTCCAGACCGAGGCCAACACGGCGATGAAGATGAAGGCGCTGGCCAACTACATCAAGAAGACGCCGGACGTGAAGAAGGTCTACCTGCTGAACCAGGACTACGCCCACGGCAAGCAGTGGGCGAGCTACGGGCGCCAGCTGGTGGGCCTGGCGCGGCCCGACGTGCAGTTCGTCGGCGAAACGCTGCATCCGATCGGCCGCGTGAAGGACTTCTCGCCCTACATCGCGAACATCAAGCAAAGCGGCGCCGACTCGGTGATCACCGGCAACTGGGGCCAGGACATGACGCTGCTGCTCAAGGCCGCGGGCGATGCGGGCTACAACCTGCGCTACTTCAACCACAGCGCGGGCTCGGTGCCGGGCACGGTGCTGGCGGTGTCGCAGGCCAAACTCGGGCAGCTGACCTGGGTGGCCGAATGGCATCCGGGGCAGACCGACACGCCGCGCGCCGATGCGCTGGCCAAGGCCTACAAGGCGAAGACGGGCAAGGACTTCCTCGCGCCGCGCATCGACTTCACGCCGCGCCTGCTGGCCGCCGCCATCAACAAGGCCGGCTCGACCGACACGGTGAAGGTGGCGCGTGCGCTCGAGGACATGAGCTACGACTCGGTGGTGGGGCCGATCCGCATGCGCGCCGAGGACCACCAGCTGCTGCTGCCGCAGGTGGTCAACACGATTGCGCCGGTCGATGGCAAGACCGTGAAGGTGGGCTGGGAAGGGACGAACTACGGCTTCCGGACGGACGCTGTCTACACGGGCAACGAGCTGGCGCAGGGGTCTGACTGCAAGATGGTTCGGCCTTGAGGGCTTCTGCTTGCTGTTGCGGCTGAAGTCCTTCAGGGCGCGTGCACAGATCACCGGGTACTCCCCTCCGCGAATGTCCCCCGGGCTTCGCCCTCCTCCTTGATTTCGCTGCGGGGAGCACCCGATGCTCTGTGCACCAGGGCACGCTCCGGGTGCACCACTGATCAACCAGTGCCCTGATCACGCTCCCGCCGATGGGGTGCCTTGCGCAGCGAAATAAAGGAGGAGCGCGAAGCGCGGGGGACATTCGCGGAGCAAGGTACCCCGTCGGCGGGAGCGCGCCCTGAATCAGCGGCGCCACTAAACAAACAAAGGCAAAGGCACCGAACCAGCCTAAGGGAAACCCCGTCCTGCCCCCCACCGGTGCCCTCGGGATACTCCGGAGTCACACGCCGGAATCTCCGAAGCGGGTCCACTCCAAAGGCACGACACCCATGGCAGGCAAAAACTCGCTCCATCCGATCCCGCATCCCGCAAAGAAGCCCTTCGTCGGCAACCTGCTGTCGATCGGCTCCGACTCCCCCGTGCTCGACATGTGGAAGATCGCGCAGGACCTCGGCGGCATCTACTGGCTCGACATGCCGGGCATGCCGGTGATCGTGGTGTCCTCGCCCGCGCTGGTCGACGAGCTGTGCGAAGAGGCGCGCTTCGACAAGAGCACGCGCGGCGCGCTGCGGCGGCTTCGCGCAGCGTCGCACGGCCTCTTCACCTCCGACACGCACGAGGAAACCTGGTCGAAGCCGCACAACATCCTCCTGGCCAACTTCAGCCAGCGCGCGATGCAGGCCTACCACCCGATGATGCTGGACATCGCGGGCCAGCTGGTCACCAAGTGGGAGCGCCTGAACTTCGACGAAGAGGTGGACGTGGTGCGCGACATGACCGCGCTCACGCTCGACACCATCGGCCTGTGCGGCTTCGGCTACCGCTTCAATTCGTTCTACCGCGAGGGCTTCCATCCTTTTGTCGATGCAATGGTGCGCACGCTGGAGACGGTGCAGAACCGCCGCGGCCTGCCGCTCGAGGAGTTCATGCTCAAGAAGGAGCTCGCGCAGCAGCGCAAGGACATCCGCTTCATGCACAAGATGGTGGAGGACATCATCGAGGAGCGCCGCGCGGGCGGGGCCGACATTGCCACCAAGCCCGACCTGCTGAGCTACATGATCGCGGGCGTCGACAAGAAGAGCGGCGAAAAACTCACCGACAAGATGATCCGCGACGAGTGCATCGAATTCCTGATCGCGGGGCACGAGACCACCAGCGGCCTGCTCTCGTTCGCGATCTACTTCCTGCTGAAGAACCCCGAGGCGCTGGCCAAGGCGCAGGCCGAGGTCGACAACGTGTTCGGCCCCGACACCTCGCAGAAGCCGACCTATGCGCAGGTCAACCGCCTGCAGTACGTGATGCAGGTGCTCAAGGAGGCGCTGCGCCTGTACCCGACCGCGCCCGCCATCGCGATGCGCGCGAAGGAAGACACCACCATCGGCGGCCAGTACACGATCAAGAAGAAGAACATGGTCATCATGCATGCGCTGGCGCTGCATCGCGACAAGGGCATCTGGGGCGAGGACGCCGACGAGTTCAACCCCGACCACTTCAGCCGCGAGGCCGAGCGCGAGCGGCCGGTGAATGCCTTCAAGCCCTTCGGCAACGGGCAGCGCGCCTGCATCGGGCGCCAGTTCGCATTGCAGGAAGCGGTGCTCACGCTGGGCATGATCCTGCAACGCTTCGACCTCGTCGACCACACGGGCTACAAGCTCCGCATCAAGGAGGCGCTCACGATCAAGCCGGAAGGCCTCAAGATCAAGGCGCTGCTGCGCGACCCGGCCACGCGGCCGCGCGGCAACACCGCCGATGCGGCCGCCGCGCCGGTGCAGCCCAGGCAGGCCGCCGCGCGCAAGCCGCAGGCCGCGCGGCACGGCACCTCGCTGCTGGTGCTGCAGGGCTCCAACCTCGGCACGGCCGAAGACCTGGCGCGCCAGCTGGCCGAGGCCGGCGAGCTGCGCGGCTTCTCGACACAGGTGGCTTCGCTCGACGACTACGCCGAGCGGCTGCCCGCCAATGGCGCCGTCGCCATCGTCTGCGCCTCGTACAACGGCGTGGCGCCCGACAACGCGGCCGAGTTCCACCGCTGGCTCGACAAGGCCGACGATTCGCTCAACGGCGTGCGCTTCAGCGTCTTCGGCTGCGGCAACACCGACTGGGCCGCCACCTACCAGGCGGTGCCGCGGCGCATCGACGAGCGGCTCGGCGCGCTCGGCGCCACGCGGGTGCATCCGCGCGGCGAGGGCGATGCGCGCGAGGACATGGACGGCGCCTTCCAGGACTGGAGCGACGCGCTCTGGCCCGAACTGGTGAAGGCCTTCGGCATCCAGTCCGGCGCCGACACGCCCGCCGAGGCCGAGCCGCTCTACACGCTCGAGGAACTGCCGCCGCCGCAGAAGAACGCTCTCGTCGACGCGCTGGGCGCGGTGGCGCTGCGCGTGATCGAGAACCGCGAGTTGCAGAAAGATCCCGGCAGCGCCGGCGAAGCGGGCCGCTCCACGCGCCACGTCGAGCTGATGCTGCCCGAAGGCGTGGACTACCGCGCTGGCGACCACCTGAGCGTGGTGCCGCGCAACAGCCCGGCGCAGGTGGAACGCGCGATGGCGCGCTTCGGATTCGACCGCGCCGCGCATGTGCGGCTGCATGCCGACTCAGGCCGCAAGACGGCGCTGCCGGTCGACCAGGTGATCGCGGTCGATCGCCTGCTCGGCGACTATGTCGAGCTGCAGGACGTGGCCACGCGCAAGCAGATCGCCACGCTCGCGGCATACACCGAGTGCCCGGCCACCCGGCCAAAGCTCGCCGCGCTCTCGGGCAGCGACGACGCCTCGCAGGCTGCCTACAAGGCGCAGGTGCTGCACAAGCGCAGGTCGCTGCTCGACCTGCTCGAGGAGCACCGCGCCTGTCAGCTGCCGTTCGCGGTGTTCCTCGAGATGCTGTCGCCGCTCTCGCCGCGCTACTACTCGATCTCTTCCTCGCCCACGATGACGCCGGGGCGCTGCAGCGTCACCGTGGGCGTGGTGAGCGCGCCGGCGCTGTCGGGCAAGGGCACCTTCGAGGGTGTGTGCTCCAACTACCTGGCGCGCGCCGAAGCGGGCGACACGGTGCACGGCGTGATCCGCGAAACCACGGCCGAAGGCTTCCGCCTGCCCGAGGATGCGCAGCGCCCACTCGTCATGATCGGCCCCGGCACCGGCCTTGCGCCGTACCGCGGCTTCCTGCAGGAGCGCGCGGCACAGGCCGAGCGCGGCCAGGCGCTGGGCGACGCGATGCTGTTCTTCGGCTGCCGCCATCCCGAGCAGGATTTCATCTACGCCGAGGAGCTCGAAGCCTGGTCGCACCGCGGCCTGATGAAGCTACACACCGCGTTCTCGCGCGCGGGCGAGCGCAAGGTCTATGTGCAGGACCTGATCCGCGAGCAGGGCGCGGCCGTGTGGAAGCTGCTCGAAGCGGGCGGCGTGATCTACGTGTGCGGCGACGGTTCGCGCATGGAACCCGACGTGCGGCGCACGCTGGCCGA
The DNA here is from genome assembly GCF_001591365.1 of Variovorax paradoxus NBRC 15149. GTDB lineage: Bacteria > Pseudomonadota > Gammaproteobacteria > Burkholderiales > Burkholderiaceae_C > Variovorax > Variovorax paradoxus. Next base: position 3,152,966 of record NZ_BCUT01000001.1, on the reverse strand, counting down.
CCTGGCGCGGGGGCACGGCCACGACGGCGCGGCGTGGATGGACCAGATGATTGCCGACCAGCGCTATGTGCTGGACGTCTGGGCGGGAGCGTAGCCCCGCCGCAGTTCAGTCAGGCCTTGCGGCTCGGATCGGGATAGACCAGCGGCCCGAGCAGGCCGCGGTTGAAGGGCTTCCACTCGCCCTCCGGCTGCGCCAGCCGGTCGGCCAGCGCATAGAGCACCGCCGGATGCGCGCCCAGCCCCAGGTGGCTCGCCACCACCTCGATGTTTTCCGCCTGCGGCCCCGGCTTCTCGAGGCTGCAGCGCCAGGCGACGACGCCGTCGGTGCGGCTGAAGATCGAGGTCGTGGGCACCGGCGGCGTGGGCTGCACGAACTTCATGCGGCGCGGGTCGTGCGAGCTCTGGCCGCTCACGCCCTCGTACACGCGCCATGCATTGGTGGCGCGCGGGCTGCCGGAGAACGGGCTGCCCAGGGTGATGACGTTGCGCACCAGCGCCGGCTGCGCCGATGCCAGCAGCCGCGCATAGACGCCGCCCAGGCTCCAGCCGATCACGCTGACCTTCCGGCCGCTCTTTTCGGCGAGGGATTTCAGCAGCGCGAGCATGCCGTCTTCCACGCCTTCGCGCGGACCGAAGTTGCGGCCCTGGCCCCAGCCGTGCGCGTCGTAGCCGCGGCTGCACAGGTAGCGGCGCAGCACCAGCGTGGAGCCGTCGCCCGCCACGAGGCCGGGCAGCACGAGCACCGGATGCCCGTCGCCGCGCGGCGCGAGCTGCAGCAGCGGCCACATCGCGATGCCGGCGCCCGTTTCCCAGAGTGCGCGCGCCTCGGCCAGCAGCAGCAGGCCGGACGGCGGCGCGATGGGGTCTCGGGTGGCGGTGGTCATGAGGGCGGCTTTCCTTTCTGTGCCTGGTTGCTGGGTGGGACGAGCATGGCGAACCAAAGTTTCACCGCCGCGTCGGACAACAGCGATCTTTATCCGAGGTATTTGCCCCGCAGGTAATCAAGGTAAGCCCTCGATTCGCTGGAAACATACGGGGAAATCAGGGTGAGCGTGTAGAAGGCCGCCAATCCCGGGTCGGCCTGCGCGAGCGCGTCGCGCCCCGGCACCAGGCGTTCGAACGAGAGCCAGCAGGTGGTGGTGAAGACCATCTGCAGGGCGAGGATGCGGGCCTGCTCGGCGCTGGTCTCGATCACGCCCGAGGCCACCAGCCCTTCGCACAGCGCCTGGGCCGCCAGCAGGTTCTGCGCGGTGAGCGCCTGCGCGCGCTGGCCGAGCGCGGGGTATTCGCCGGCCAGGAAGGCCATGTCGCGGTAGATGAAGCGGTACTGGTCGATGGCCTCGAAGCGCAGGTGCAGCGCGAGCCAGAGGTCGTCGATGGCGGTGATCGAGCCCGCGGAGCCGTCGAGCACTTCGAGCCGCTGCTCGAAGCGCCGGAACAGCCATTCGACGATCAGCTGCTTGGCCTTGAAGTGGTAGTGCAGGTTGCCCGGGCTGATGCCGAGCTCGGCCGCGATCTTGTGCGTGGACACCGCCGCCAGGCCCTGCGCATTGAACAGCGCGAGGCTGGCCTGCAGGATGCGGTCGCGCGTGGTGTTGGAACTGGCCACAACCGGCTGGTGCTGCTGCGTGCGTCGGTGCTTCGCCGGGCTGCCGGCGCTCAGCGCTTGCCGCTGCCGCGCGGGCCGGCGTTCCTGGGCTCGAGTTGCTTTGGCTCGAGTTGCGCGAGGCGTTCACGCAGGCGAATGACTTCTTCGCGCAGCGCCTGCACCTCTTGCGCGCTGGGCATGCCCAGGCGCTGCAGCGCGGTGGCCACGCGCTGGTCGAACACGTCTTCGAACTTGCGCAGGCCGAAGCTGTCGAGGCCCGGAAAGCCGCGAGGGACTGCAGCCTTGGCAGCCGCTGCCGGATCGAACCTGGCCTGGCCGATGCCCAGCAGCCCTTCGATCACGTTGGCCTGGCGCTTGGCGACGTCGTCGCGCACATTGCCGAGCACCTTGAGGCCGGCGCGCAGCAGGCCCTCGGCGCCGACGGCCTTCTTGCCCGGCGCGGTGTCCGGTGCGGCAGCGGCCGTTCTTTTCTTCGGTGCCGCAGCCCTCTTCCCGGCTGCGGGCGCCTTCCTGGCCGCAGGAGTTTTTCTTGCAGGCTTCGCAGGCGCCGCCCTCTTCTTCCTGGAATCGTCCGTCGGATCGGGGCGGGTCGCCATGCGTTGTTGCTCCAGGGTCAGGCCGCCTTGCGGGCGGCGGTGCGGCGAACCGGCTTCTTGGCAGCGGCGGCCTTGGCCTTCACGCTGCGCACGGGCTTGGCTTCTTCGGTGCCGCTCACGCGCACTTCGATCTGCCTGGCACCGGCAGCGACCTTGTCGGCGATCTGCACCGACACGTTGGCGATCGGCTGGTTCAGCGCATTCAGCGTCTTGACCACCGAGGTGACGACGGGCGACTCGACGCGCGCCACGCGGCCGGCCACGGTTTCGATGCCGCTCGTGGTGCCCGCGGCGACGCGGTCCATCACCGAGACGATGCGGCCGGTGTCGATGTCCAGGCGGTTGGCCAGGAAGCCGTTGATCTTTTCCTGCGCGCCGATCAGGTTGGCCTTGACCTGCTCGCTCACCAGCGGAATCTGGCGGCTGCCGAGGAATTCGCTGTAGCGCGACGCGGCGCCGCCGAGCAGGCGATGGACGCCGGCGCGGTAGGCACCCACCAGGGTCTTGCCGGCGTCGTTGTACTGGCCGATGACGTGGATGGCGGCGGAAGAGAAGGAGGCTTGCGTGGTGGTCATGTGGATTTCCTGGAAGTTGATCGGTCGCTGGATTCGCGATGAAGTGATCTTCTTCCAGAGTGCCTAGGCCTGGAAAGCTAGAACAGTCGGAAAACTAGTCCAACTGCCCCAATTTTCCGGCCCTCGTGCCTGGCGATCATGCCGCAGTGGCCACCCTGGCGCGTTTGGCGGGCGCCGCGGGCTTGCGCGGCGCGGCCTTGGGTGCGGCCGCCTTGGCCGGTGCCTTCCTGGCGGCGGTCTTGGCGGCCGGCGCCTTGGCCGCGGCGGCTTTGGCTGCCGGCGGCTTCTTCGCCGCCGCCTTTTTTGCAACCGGCCTCGGCGCCGCCTTCACGGCGGGTGCCGGCTCGGGAGCCGCCGCTGTCTTCGCGGGCGCCGCGCCCGCCGCTGCCGGGTGCGTCTGCGTCAGGCCCAGCAGCAGCTGGTGCTCGGCCAGCATGTAGTCGCCGATCTCGGTGATGTCGGGCACCGCGCGGCGGCAGGCGATGAGGCCGTAGTCCATGCGTCCGTTGTAGCTCTGCACCGTGACATTGAGGGCCGTGCCGTGGCTCGCGATCGACACCGGGTAGTAGCTGGTGACCAGCGCGCCCGCAAAGTACATCGGGAACGGCGCGCCCGCCACGTTGGAGATGGCCACGTTGGCGGCCGGCGGCAGCAGGTTCACGAGGCCCGAGCGGCCCACCATCGAGGCGATGCCCGACACCAGCCAGGGCGCGGCAAAGGTCGGGAAGTCGTCGAGGATCACCGCCTTGAAGCGGTTCATGGTCGACTTCGAGCTGGTCGACGACGCATTGATCGCCTTCAGCCGCTGCACCGGGTCGGTGATGTCGGTGGCCAGGCTCACGAGGATCATGCTGGCCTGGTTGTTGGCCGTGTCGTCGCCCGCTTCGCGCAGGCTCACGGGCACGCCGGCCACCAGCGGCTTGGCGGGCAGCTCGTTGTTGTCGGCCAGGTAGTGGCGCAGCGCGCCGGCCACGGTGGCCATCACCACGTCGTTGAGCGACACGCCGAAGTGCCTGGCGATGTGCTTGGTCTCGGCCAGCGAGATGGTGCGGCCGGCAAAGGTGCGCTGGTTGGTGATCGACACGTTCAGCGAGGTGCGCGGCGCAAACAGGTTGAACTTCTTGGGCGCGGTGGCGGCGTCCTTCTCGGCCGCCTTCTCGTCGGGCTTGGCGAGGCCGCCGAGCGCGCGCGCGATGGCCGGCGCCATCTTGAACAGCTTGACGTACTGCTGCGCCGTGTTGCGCAGCGCCGCGGTCGCAAGCTCGGCCATGCCCAGCTGGTAGCCGCTGCTGCGCGCGCGGGCGCGCGGCGGCTTGACCACGCGGCCCGTGGGCTCGAGGTCGAAGATGGCCTTGCCGAGCGCCACGCCGGCCTGGCCGTCGATGCCCGCATGGTGCACCTTGGTGTAGAGCGCCACCTGGCCGCTCTTCAGGCCGTCGATGATGAAGAACTCCCACATCGGGCGGCTGCGGTCGAGCAAGGTGGAATGCAGCCGCGCCACGTACTGCTGCAGCTGGCGGTTGGTGCCGGGCCTGGGCAGCGTGATGTGGCGCACGTGGTAGTCGAGGTCGATGTCCTCGTCGGCCACCCACACCGGGTTGGTCATGTCGAAGGGCATCAGTGCGAGCTTGCGCGTGAACACGTCGGCCAGGTGGATGCGGCTGGCCATGAACTGCTTGGCATCCTCGTAGAAATCGCCCTTGTAGCCCTTGGGCAGGTCGAGCACGTTGAGCGAACCCACGTGCATCGGCATCTCGGGGGTTTCCAGGTGCAGGAAGGTGGCATCAAGACCGCTCAGGTGTTTCATGTGTCGTGTCTCCTTGTGTGCGCAGGCGCCGTCCGGCAGGATACCCGTGGGAGCCCCGCGCATCGAGGCCAAACCGCCGAACGCGGGTTTGTCACTAGGCCGGCGCGCGGTGCGCTATGAATTCAGTAGCTTCGGCCGACCCTGACGGCAGGCATGCCTTTCTTCACGGCGGATTCGTACACTGCGCCCATGACATCCACCGCTTCCACGCAGACCGACGAGCACCAGTGGCTCGAAGACATCGACGGCGCCGAACAGCTCGAATGGGCGCGCCAGCACAACGCGAAGACCGTGCGGCGCTACGCGCTGTCGCCCGCCTTCGAGCGGATGGAGCAGGGCATCCTCGAAGTGCTCGACTCCGAGGCCCGCATTCCGATGGTGCGCAAGATCGGCCCGCTCTTCTACAACTTCTGGCGCGACAAGAAGAACCCCAAGGGCCTGTGGCGGCGCACCACGCTGGCCGAATACCGCAAGCCCCAGCCGGAATGGGAAACCGTGCTCGACCTCGACGCGCTGGCCGAGGCCGACAAGGAAAACTGGGTCTGGCACGGCGCCGATTGCCTGCAGCCCGGCTACAAGCGCTGCCTCGTCTCGCTCTCGCGCGGCGGCGCCGATGCGAACGTCGTGCGCGAGTTCGACCTCGAGCTCAAGCAGTTCGTCGCAAGCGGCTTCACGCTGCCCGAGGCCAAGAGCAACGTGGCGTGGAAAGACATCGACCACCTCTACGTGGCCACCGACTTCGGCCCCGGCTCTATGACCAGTTCGAGCTACCCGCGCATCGTCAAGGAATGGAAGCGCGGCACGCCGCTGGAAAGCGCGGCCACGGTCTACGAGGGCGGCGAGGACGACATGACGGTCAGCGCCTGGCGCGACAACACGCCGGGCTTCGAGCGCGACTTCGTCTCGCGCCAGATGGACTTCTACGACAGCGAGACCTGGCTGCGCACGGGCGACGGCCGGCTGGTGAAGATCGACGTGCCCGACGACGCCAGCACCGAGGTCACGCGCGAGTGGATGCTGGTCGAGCCGCGCAGCCCCTGGACCGTGGGCGGCACCACCTACAAGCCGGGCTCGCTGCTGGCAATGCGCTTCGACGACTACATGGCCGGCCGGCGCGAGATCACCGTGCTGTTCGAGCCCGACGACACGACCGCGCTCGACGACTATTCGTGGACCCGCCACCACCTGATCCTCAACGTGATGCACGACGTGGTGAACCGGCTCGAAGTGCTCACGCCAGGGGCCAGCTCCAAGGCATGGAAGCGCGAGGGCCTGGGCGGCGCGCCCGAGCTCTCGACCATTGCGGCCGGGGGTGTCGACGAGGACGAGAACGACGACTACTTCCTGACCGTGAGCGGCTTCCTGCAGCCGACCACGCTCTACATCGGCACCATCGGCCGGGGCGAGCCCGAGCCGCTGAAGGACAGCCCCGCCTTCTTCGATGCCTCCGGCTACCGCGTGAGCCAGCATTTCGCCACCTCGAAGGACGGCACGCGCGTGCCCTACTTCGAGATTGCGCCCAGGAACCTGCAGGCCGACGGCAGGAACCCCACGCTGCAGTACGCCTACGGCGGCTTCGAGATCTCGCTGCAGCCCAGCTACAGCGGCGCCATCGGCCGCGCATGGCTCGAGCGGGGCGGCGTCTACGTGGTGGCCAACATCCGCGGCGGCGGCGAGTACGGGCCGCGCTGGCACCAGGCCGCGCTGCAGCGCGACCGCCTGCGCACCTGCGAGGACTTCGCCGCGGTTTCGGAGCACCTCGTCGCGCGCAACATCACTTCGCCGCCGCACCTGGGCGCCATGGGCGGCAGCAACGGCGGGCTGCTGATGGGCAACATGCTCACGCTGTATCCCACGCTCTACGGCGCCATCGTGAGCGAGGTGGCGCTGCTCGACATGAAGCGCTACACGCATCTGTCGGCCGGCGCCTCGTGGATTGCCGAATACGGCGACCCGGACGATCCGGAAGAATGGGCCTGGATCCAGGCCTTCTCGCCCTACGAGAACGCGAAGAAAGGCCAGCCCTATCCGCCGGCGCTCTTCACCACGTCGACGCGCGACGACCGCGTGGGCCCGGTGCATGCGCGCAAGATGCATGCGAAGCTGGCCGCCATGGGCTACGACAGCAGCTTCTACGAGAACATCGAAGGCGGCCACAGCGCGGCCACCGACAACAAGGAGGCCGCCTTCATGGACGCCCTGGGCTACGCCTACCTGTGGGAGCACATCGGACGGACATCCGCATGAGCAACGACAACGGCACCACCCTCGAACTGATCGGCGCGCCCACCGACGTCGGCGCCAGCGTGCGCGGCGCCGGCATGGGCCCCGATGCGCTGCGCGTGGCCGGGCTGCCGGAGGCGCTCGCGCGGCAGGGCTTCACCGTGATCGACCGCGGCAACCTCGCGGGCCCCGCCACGCCGTGGACCGCGCCGGCCAACGGCCTGCGCCACCTCGACGAGGTGATTGCCTGGAACCGCTCCGTCTACGCCGCCGTCGACACCGCCCTGGGCACCGGCCACGTGCCGCTCATGATGGGCGGCGACCACTGCCTGGCCATCGGCTCGATCAGCGCCGTGGCCTGGCATGTGCGCAAGCGCGGCAAGAAGCTGCGCGTGCTGTGGCTCGATGCGCACTCCGACGTCAACACCGAAACCACCAGCCCGAGCGGCAACCTGCACGGCATGCCCGTGTCCTGCCTGCTGGGCCACGGGCCCGCGGCGCTCACCGGCTGGAGCGGCGAGCGCGCGGCGCTGGAGCACGATGCCATCCGCTTCATCGGCATCCGCAGCGTCGACGCGGACGAGAAGGACGCCATCCGCACACTCGGCCTGCATGTGTTCGACATGCGCCACATCGACGAGCACGGCATGCGCACCACCATGACCGAGGCGCTGCAGGACGTGGACGAAGACACCCACCTGCACGTGAGCTTCGACCTGGATTGCCTCGACCCGAACATCGCGCCCGGCGTGGGCACCGGCGTGCGCGGCGGCCCGACCTACCGCGAGATGCAGCTGTGCATGGAAATGGTCGCCGACACCCGCCGCCTCGGCTCGGTCGACGTGGTGGAGCTGAACCCCGCGCTCGACGTGCGCAACCAGACCGCCGAAGTGGCGGTGGAGCTGATCGAGAGCCTGTTCGGAAAGTCGACGCTGGTGCGCTGAGCGGTTTCAGGCCGCGGATGCCGCGGATGCCGCTGCCGCCACACAGCGCTGCATGCGCTGCAGGTCTTCGAGCAGCAGGCACACCGGTGCCGCCAGCAGCAGCAAGGCGGACGAGGCGCCCGGCGACTCATGCCGGCGTGCGAGCTGCGCAAGCTTGGCAAGATCAGGCACGCCCTGGCCATCGAGCGCATCGGCCATGGCGGCGAGCGCGGCGGCCGCGGCCCGGGCGGTGTCCTGCCACGCTGCGCCGCCAGCCGGCATGCGGCGCAGCATGCGTTCGAGCACGGTGGCGTCCTGGAAGATCCGCGCCGCGAGCCGCGCCTTGCTGCGGCAGGACTGCGCCGCCGGCACGGCAGCGCCGCGGCGCCACCAGCGGGCTTCCAGGTCGGCACTGCCCGCGAGCAGCGCCAGCCGGGCGAGCGCCGCGCGCGCGGCGGCATTGGCACGCTCGGCCTCGGACTCGGCAGGCAGCCCGGCAGCGTCGCCCGGGCCGAGTGCGGCCAGCGTGGCCAGGCGCTTCGCCATGCCGCGCAGCAACGCGGCACAACCCGCATCGAAGCGCGGACCCGCGCGGTACTCCGACGCGACGAGCGCCACCGCCAGCGCCACGCCCACCCCGATGCCGATTTGCAGCATGCGCAGCAGCGCCACGTCGAGCGCCGAGTGGCCGGGGATGGCGCCGGCCGAAAGAATGAGCAGCGCGGCCACCGGCGCGCTGCGAAAACCCGGCAGCGCGGCGCCGGCAAAGGCCAGCAGCATCACGGTGGCCAGCGTGGTCGCGAGCACCGGCGCGCCCCGGTGCTGCAGGTAGACCCCCGCGAGTCCGCAGAGCGCGCCGGCGGCCGTGCCGCGCAGGCGCTCCCAGCCCGCGCCGAGCGTGCCGCCGGCGCTCGGCCGCATGACGATCAGCACGCTCATCACGGCCCAGAAGCTCTCGGGCAGCCGCATCGCCACGGCCACCAACCATGCCAGCGCCACCGCGGCCGCCAGCTGCGCGCCCGCGCGCCAGCGGCCCTCGCGCCAGAAGCCGCCGATGCGCTGCAGGGCCGGTGCCATCGGCATCATCGCGGCCGCGCCGCGCCCGTCGAGGACTCGCCGCCCTCTTCGAGTGCGCCGGCGATGCGGTCGAGCAGCCCGCAGGCCTGCAACAGCAGCGCGCGCTGTTCGGCGCCCAGTGTGGCGCCGATGGCGCGGGCCAGGGCGGCCTCGCGCGAGCGCATCAGCGCCTTGAGCCGGCGCAGGCCCTCGGGCGTGAGCGACAGCAGCCACTGGCGCCCGTCGGTGGCATGCGGCGCGCGGCCGATCCAGCCCTCGGCTTCCAGTTCGGCCAGCAGCCGGGTCAGCGATTGGAGCTTGACGCGTTCATGCGCCGCGAGCGCGGTGGGCGTGCACGGCCCGTGCCGGTGCAGCTGGCCCAGCACGCTGAGCTTGGCCACGCTCGGGCCGTCGGGCGCGGCCGGGCCGCTGCGCAGCTGGCGCGAGAACTGCGACACCGCGGTGCGCAGGCGCGCGGCGCACTGCAGCGCGTCGGCGGAGTCGAGGTTGGAAGCCATGCCAGATTGTAAGACGCATCTTGCTATCTGGCGCGGCGGCCGCAGGACGCTCAGCCCGGATTCGGCACCGGCTTCACGGGAAAGGTGGTGGCCGGCGCCGCAGGGTTCAGCGGCGCGGCGGGCCGCGGCGCCTCGGGCGCCACGCTCGGCACGTCGGGCTCTTCGCCGCCCTGGCCTTCGAGAAAACGGTCGAGCAGCGCGAAGAAGCGGTCGTAGAACAGCTCGTCGGTGAGCGTTTCGCTGGCCACCTTGACCATCGCGTCGTCGCTGCCGGCAAAGGGCAGCGAGAGCGAGCCGAAGGCGCCCACGCCCACGCTGGCCGAGTTGTTGACCTTCTTGATGCCGTAGCGGTCCTGCAGCGCGGTCGCGAAGGCCACGGTGCTGCGCTTGCCGGCCTTGCCGCCCTCGCGTGCGCACACCACGCGGAACTCGACCTCCACATGCACCTCGGACGCCGGCTGGAAGCTCTTGCGCCCGGTCACCAGGTCGGCGTTGGCCGCGCTGATCATGTAGCCCTGGCTCAGCAGCGCACGGCGCGCGGCTTCGCAGGTCTGGGCTTCGGTGGCGGCGTAGGTGCGCGTGTGGGTGGTGGTGGAGTCGAACTCCTCGGTCTCGTACGACACGCGGCGCGTGCCGCCATTGCTGCCGCAGCCGGCGAGCACCAGCAGGGACGCGAGGCCGAGGACCAGAACGGGCGTGCGAAGGACGGAAAGAACCGAAGTGGAAAGGGGAGGCATGGTCATGGAGCGGCGAATCCTAACCGGCGTGTCCGCCGGCGAAGCTTCGAGCATGCCCGGGCGCCGGTGTTCCCCGGCGGCGCGAATTTTCAGGACCAGTGCAACACGTGGTGCGCCCGCCCGCGCGTGGCGGCAATCAGGCGCGCGTTGGGTGCATCGGTGCCGGCCACCCAGTCGCGCGCGGCCTCGGCGCTGCGGCCGAACTGCTGGTGGCGCTTCAGCAAACGCTCCTCGCGCACGGCGTCGTCGATGTCGACGTACCAGGCCTCGTCGAGCATGGCCGCCGCGCCGGCCCAGGGGCCGTCGTCGTGCAGAAGATAGTTGCCTTCGGTGATGATCAGTTGCGTCGAAGGCAGCACCGCGATGGCGCCGGCGATCGGCTCCTCGATCTCGCGGCGGAATTCGGGCGCATAGACGATCGGGTCGTCCGGGCCCTGCTCGCGCAGCCGCTGCAGCAGCGCCACGTAGCCGGCGCTGTCGAAGGTGTCGGGGGCGCCCTTGCGGCCGGCGCGGCCGAGCCGCTGCAGCTCGACGTTGGCCAGGTGGAAGCCGTCCATCGGCACGACCTGCGCGCGCCCGGCGCCCACGGCCCGCAGCAGCGCCAGCGCGAGCGTGGACTTGCCCGCGCCGGGCGCACCGACGAGCCCCAGCAGCTTGCGCCGCCCGTCGGCCATCAGGGCCTGCAGGCGCGCGAGGGCGTCTTCGGGAATGGACGGAAGTTGTTGCTCGGGAGAGATGCTCATCCCCCGAGCGTACAACCTTGGCTTCAGCGGATCAGGGGTACAGGCCGCGCTCTTGACGGGCCATCAGGATGCGCTCGCAGGCCACCGCGTAGGTCGCCGTGCGCAGCGTGATCTTGTGCCTGTCGGCCGTGTCCCAGATCTGGTTGAGCGCCTTCATCATGATGCGGTCCAGGCGCACGTTGATCTCGTCCTCGTCCCAGAAGAAGGACGAAAAGTCCTGCACCCATTCGAAGTACGAGACCGTCACGCCGCCGGCGTTGCAGATCACGTCGGGCACCACCAGCACGCCGCGCTCGGCCAGGATGTCGTCGGCCGTGGGCACCGTGGGGCCGTTGGCGCCTTCGAGCACCAGCTTGGCGCTGGTCTTCTGCGCGCGTTCGGCGGTGATCTGGCCTTCGAGCGCCGCGGGAATCAGGATGTCGCAGGCCACGTCCCAGAAGGCTTCGTTGGGCACCACGTCGCCGCCCTTGAAGGCGACGACGCCTTCCTTGTTGGCCACCGGGATCAGCGTCGCAAGGTCGAGGCCGTTGCTGTTGACGATGGTGCCGGTGTGGTCCTGCACCGCGACGATCTTGGCACCCGCCTCGGCAAAGAGTTCGGCCGCGACCGAGCCCACGTTGCCGAAGCCCTGCACCGCGATGCGCGCGCCGCGCAGGTCCAGCCCCAGGCGGCGCGCCGCTTCGCGGCCGGTGACGAACACGCCGCGCCCGGTGGCCTTGACGCGGCCCAGCGAGCCGCCCAGGTGCAGCGGCTTGCCCGTGACCACGCCGGTGGCGGTGCCGCCGACGTTCATCGAGTAGGTGTCCATCATCCACGCCATGATCTGGGCGTTGGTGTTGACGTCGGGCGCGGGAATGTCGGTGTGCGGGCCGATGATGATGCCGATCTCGCTGGTGTAGCGGCGCGTGACCTTCTCCAGCTCCTGCAGCGAAAGCTTCTTCGGGTCGACGCGGATGCCGCCCTTGGCGCCGCCGTACGGCAGGTTGACGGCGGCGGTCTTGATGGTCATCCAGGCCGACAGCGCCATCACTTCTTCCAGCGTGACGTCGGGGTGGAAGCGCACGCCGCCCTTGCCCGGGCCGCGGCTCATGTTGTGCTGCACGCGGTAGCCCTCGAAGTGGGCGATGGTGCCGTCGTCCATCTCGATCGGCACGTCCACGATCAGCGCGCGCTTGGGGCGCTTGAGCGTCTCGACCCAGCGGGCCAGCGGGCCGAGGTACGGCACCACGCGGTCGACCTGCGAAAGGTAGGTGCCCCAGGGGCTGTTGGCGGTCGGATTGACGAAGGAGAGCTTTTCACTCATGGGAGATCCCTTGGTTGGAATGGATGGCCGCAACGATAGACCTCTCGCGCCCGCCGCGCCATGTCTTATGCGCGCCGCGATGGCGGTTATGCAAGAGAGGTTTGGCCGAGCATGACAAAACGGTCATCGCCGGGTCATCGGCCGCCGAACTGCGGTTCCTAGAGTGGGGGCTGCCAACCACCGATCGAAAGGACCGATTCCATGACCCGCTCTTGCACCCGCCTCCTGGCCACGGCCGCCGTCTCGTCGCTGCTGGGCCTGGCCGCCGCGCCGAGCCTTGCCGGCAACTATGCGGAGGGCGATCCGCGGCCCGTGCCGTTCGCCTCCTCCACCACGCGCGCCGCCGTCTCGGCCGACGCGCGGCAGTGGTTCGCGGGCGCGCCCACGCAAGGCTATGCCGAAGGCTCGCCGCAGCCCGAGCCGCGGGTGTCGGCCAACAGCCGCGCGGCCGTGGCGGCGGACACGCAGCTGTGGATCCGCTCGGGCCTGGCCGCGCGGCAGCACGGCGAAGCGGGTGCCGATCCGTCGAGCCCCGCCTACCGGCAGGCGGCCGCCGAATATGCGCGGCTGCGCACCAGCCCGGCCTACGGCGCGCTGATCGACCAGTTCAACAGCCGGTCATCGTCCGCACGCGCGGAAGAAGACGGCCATTCCCTGCGTTGAAAGAAGACGAACGGGCCCCTGCCCCTCAGGCCACCGCGCTCAGCAGCGCCGCGTTGCCGCCGGCCGCCGTGGTGTTGACCGTGACCGTCTGCTCGGCACAGAAGCGGTAAAGGTAGTGCGGCCCGCCGGCCTTGGGTCCGGTGCCGCTCAGCCCCTCGCCGCCGAAGGGCTGCACGCCGACCACCGCGCCGATGATGTTGCGGTTCACGTAGATGTTGCCCACGTGCGCCCGCGCCGCGAGTGCCTGCGCACGCGAGTCGATGCGGGTCTGGATGCCGAGCGTGAGGCCGTAGCCGAGCGCGTTGATGCGATCGATCACCTCGGCGGGATCGCGCAGCGCGCCCGAGCCCCAGCGCGCGATCTGCAGCACCGGCCCGAAGATCTCGCTGGTCACGCTGTCGATCGAGGGCACCTCGTAGGCCTGCGGCGCGATCAGGTTGCCCTCGGTTGAAGTAGAAGAAGAAGAAGCCGGCGCGAGCAGCCGCTTCGCTTCCGAATCCAGCCGCTTCAGGTGGCGCCGGATGTTGTCGGCCGCCTCGCCGTCGATCACCGGCCCCACGTCGGTCGAAAGCAGCGCCGGGTCGCCGGCGGCCAGCTCCCCGGCCGCGCCGCGGATCATCTCGATCACCGCATCGGCAATGCCCTCGTGCAGCACCAGCAGGCGCAAGGCCGAGCAGCGCTGGCCGGCCGAGCGGAATGCGCTCTGCACCACGGCGTCGACCACCTGCTCGGGCAGCGCGCTCGAATCGACCAGCATCGCGTTGATGCCGCCGGTCTCGGCGATCAGCGGCACGATCGGGCCGTCCTTGGCCGCAAGCGCACGGTGGATGATGCGCGCCACCTGGGTCGAACCGGTGAACACCACGCCCGCCACGCCCGGCGCCGCCACCAGCGCGGCGCCCACGGTTTCGCCGGGGCCATGCAGCAGCTGCAGCGCATCGGCCGGCACGCCCGCGGCGTGCAGCAGCTTCACGGCTTCGAGCGCGATGGCCGGCGTCTGCTCGGCCGGCTTGGCGAGCACCGTGTTGCCGGTGGCGAGCGCCGCCGCCACCTGGCCCGCGAAGATCGCGAGCGGAAAATTCCACGGGCTGATGCACACCCAGGGGCCGCGCGCCGTGAGCCGCAGTTCGTTGCTCTCGCCCGTCGGGCCGGGCAGCGCCACCGGCTGCATGATGCGTTCGGCCTCGTCGGCGTAGTAGCGCAGGAAGTCGACAGCCTCGCGCACTTCGGCCACCGCGTCGCCCCAGGTCTTGAAGGCCTCCTTGACCAGCAGCGCGCAGAAGCGCGGCAGCTCGCGTTGCAGCGCGTCGGCGGCCTCGCGCAGCATGGCGGCGCGCGCCTCGACCGGCGTCTTGCGCCAGCTGCGGAAAGCGGCAGCGCTGGCGGCCACGGCCTTGGGCGCGCTGGCGGCATCGAACAATTCGACATGCGGCACCGCCGTGGTCTCCAGCGCGGCCAGCAGCGGCGCGCGCATCGGCTCGACGGCAAGGTCGATGCCTTTGCTGTTGCGCCGCGCCGGCGGCGGGCCGTAGAGCGCGGGCGGCAGCGGCAGGGCGGGGTTCGCCTCCTCGAGCCAGAGCGGCGACATCAGCAGCTCGCCGATGTCCACCTGCTCGTCGCCGAGCTGGTTCACGAAGGACGAGTTGGCGCCGTTTTCCAAGAGGCGCCGCACGAGGTAGGCGAGCAGGTCCTTGTGCTGGCCCACCGGGGCGTACACGCGCACCGGCGCTGTGGTGCTCTTCATCACTTCGCGGTAGACGCCCTCGCCCATGCCATGCAGACGCTGCAGCTCGAAGGGCGCGCCGGCCGCCTCGGCCATCTGCAGGATGGCGGCGATGGTGCCCGCGTTGTGGGTGGCGAACTGCGGATAGACCGCATCGGGCGCCGACAGCAGCGCACGCGCGCAAGCCAGGTAGCTCACGTCGCTGTGGTGCTTGTGCGTGAAGACCGGGTAGTGCGGCAGGCCGAGTTCCTGGGCCCGCTTGATCTCGGCGTCCCAGTAGGCGCCCTTCACGAGGCGGCACATCAGCCGCAGCTTGTGCCGGCGCGCCACCGCCGTGACGTGCGCAATCAATTCGAGCGCGCGCGTCTGGTAGGCCTGCAGCGCCAAGCCGAAGCCGCGCCATTGCGGCCGTTCGGCGGCCACGCGCGCGGCCAGCGCCTCGAACACGTCGAGCGACAGCTCGAGCCGGTCCACTTCTTCGGCGTCGATGGTGAGGTTGAGGCCGGCATCGGCCGCCAGCTCGCACAGCTGCCACACGCGCGGCACCAGCTCGCGCATCACGCGCTCGCGCTGCGCGTCCTCGTAGCGCGGATGCAGCGCGCTGAGCTTGATGGAGATGCCGTCGTTGTGCTCGGGCCCGCGCGCCGCATCGGCACCGGCCGCAATGGCGCCGATGGCCTGCGTGTAGCTCTCGAGGTAGCGCAGCGCATCGGCGTCGGTGCGCGCGCCTTCGCCGAGCATGTCGTAGCTGAAGCGCAGCGCGCCCTGCCGGCGATGCGCCGAGCGGGCCTCGTCCATGGCTTCGACGATGGTCTGTCCGAGCACGAACTGGCGCCCCAGCAATTGCACCGCGCGCAGCGTGGCGGCCACCACCGTGCGGGAGCCGAGCTTGGCCATGAGGCCGGGCGGATGGTCGCCTTCGGGCAGGAATTTCTTCGACATCGCGATGGCGGCGGACGACAGCCGCGACAGCGTGGAATCGGCCGTGCCCTCGAAATCAGCCCGGCCCAATTGGTCGGCCGTGAGCGCGATGGCCGTGGCGGCGTCGGGCACGCGAAGCAGCGCCTCGGCCAGGCGCATCAGCGCAAGGCCCTCGGCGCTGGAGATCGGGTACTCGCGCAGCAGGCTTTCCATGGCCCAGAACGGCGGCGGATGGCGGCGCACCGCCTCCACCCAGGGCGTGGCGGCGGCGGCCGCGGCGCGCCAGTCGAGCGCGCCTTCGAGCGAGGCGAGCCGGTGCGAGACGACATCGGCTTCAGGGCGGTAAGGGATGGGCAGGTGCATGGCAGTTCCTTGGTTCTATCCCCTATAGTCTTTGGATATAGGCCGAATCTTTTGCCAAAAAATATGAGCTCAACCGGATAATCCACCAATGCCCGACCTGGATCTGGATCGCATCGATCTCCGGCTGCTGAAGATTCTTCAGGAAGACGGCCGCATCACCAACCTCAAGCTGGCCGAGATGGTGGCGCTCTCGCCCACCGCCGTGCTGGCGCGGGTGCAGCGGCTCACGCGCGAGGGTTTCATCCAGGGCTACGAGGCGCGGCTCGATCCGCACAAGCTCGGGCGCGGGCTCACGGTATTCGTCGAGATCCTGCTCGACCGCACCACGCCCAACGTGTTCGACCAATTCAAGGCCGCGGTGCAGGTGCGCGACGAGATCATGGAATGCCACATGGTCGCGGGCGGCTTCGACTATCTGCTCAAGACCCGCATGGCCGACATGGCGGCCTACCGCGAGTTCGCGGGCACGGTGCTGTGGCAACTGCCGGGCGTGCGCGAAACCCGCACCTACGCGGTGATGGAAGAAATCAAGAGCAGCGCGCGGCTGCCGCTGGCCGTTTAGCGCCCTTCAGGCGGGCTTGGGCCGGCCGCCGAAGATCGCCGTGCCGATGCGCACCATCGTGCTGCCGGCGCTCACGGCTGCTTCGAGGTCGGCGCTCATGCCGAGCGAAAGGGTGTCGAGTTCGATGCCCGCATCGCAGATCGTGTCGTACACGGCCCGGGCGCGCAGGCACAGTTCGCGCTGCGCGGCGAAATCCGGCGCCGGTTCGGGAATGGCCATGAGCCCGCGCAGCCGCAGATGTGGCAACGCCGCCACAGCGCGCGCGAGCGGCAGCGCCTCTTCGGGCGGCACGCCGGACTTGTTGGCGCCGCCGTCCACATTGACCTGCAGGCACACCTGAAGCGGCGGCAGATGCGCCGGCCGCTGCGCCGAAAGGCGCTCGGCAATCTTGAGCCGGTCGATGCCGTGCACCCAGTCGAAATGCTCGGCCACGGGCCGCGTCTTGTTGCTCTGCAGAGGGCCGATGCAGTGCCATTCGAGCTCCGCGCGCAGGTCCGACAGCGCGGCGATCTTGTCCAGCCCCTCCTGCACGTAGTTCTCGCCGAAGGCCCGCTGGCCCGCCGCATGGGCCTCGCGCACGGCCTCGGGCCCGAAGGTCTTGGACACCGCCAGCAGCCGGACATCGGCCGGGTTGCGCCCATGTTCGGCGCAGGCCTTTGCGATCCGGTTCTTTACTTGCTGGAGGTCGTCGCCAATCATCGTCATAATCTTCCAAAATCGTATCAAAACGTCACCGAACTCGAGCCGAGGACCCCCGTGGACATTACCCAGCTGCTGGCATTCAGCGTCAAGAACAAAGCCTCCGACCTGCACTTGTCGGCCGGCCTGCCGCCGATGATCCGCGTCCACGGCGACGTGCGGCGCATCAACGTCGATGCGCTCGACCACAAGTCGGTGCACGCCATGGTGTACGACATCATGAGCGACACGCACCGCAAGCACTACGAAGAGTTCCTGGAGGTCGACTTCTCGTTCGAGATCGACGGCCTCGCGCGCTTCCGCGTGAATGCCTTCAACCAGGCGCGCGGCGCGGCCGCGGTGTTCCGGACCATTCCCTCGAAGATCCTCACGCTGGAGCAGCTCAACGCACCCAAGATTTTCGCGGAACTGGCGCTCAAGCCGCGCGGGCTGGTGCTGGTGACCGGGCCCACCGGCTCGGGCAAGTCGACCACCCTGGCCGCGATGGTCAACTACCTGAACGAAAACGAGTACGGCCACATCCTCACGGTGGAAGACCCGATCGAATTCGTGCACGAATCGAAAAAGTGCCTGATCAACCAGCGCGAGGTCGGGCCGATGACGCTGTCGTTCTCCAACGCGCTGCGCTCGGCGCTGCGCGAAGACCCGGACGCCATCCTGGTGGGCGAGCTGCGCGACCTGGAAACCATTCGCCTGGCCATGACCGCGGCCGAAACGGGCCACCTGGTGTTCGGCACGCTGCACACCTCGTCGGCCGCCAAGACCATCGACCGGATCATCGACGTGTTCCCGGGCGAGGAAAAGGAAATGATCCGCGCCATGCTGTCCGAATCCTTGCAGGCCGTGATCTCGCAGACGCTGTGCAAGACCAAGGACGGCCAGGGCCGCGTGGCGGCGCACGAGATCATGCTGGGCACGCCGGCGATCCGCAACCTGATCCGCGAGGCCAAGGTGGCGCAGATGTATTCGGCCATCCAGACCGGCCAGGGCGCGGGCATGCAGACGCTGGACCAGAACCTGACCGACCTCGTGCGCCGCAATGCCATTTCGGCCGCCGAGGCGCGCGGCAAGGCCAAGATCCCCGAAAATTTCCCAGGCTGATCCAGCCCTTCGGAGCACCGACACATCATGGAACGCGATCAAGCCAGCCAGTTCATCAACGACCTGCTCAAGCTCATGGTGAGCCGCAACGGCAGCGACTTGTTCATCACCGCGGACTTTCCGCCCGCGATCAAGGTCGACGGCAAGGTCACCAAGGTGTCGCAGCAGGCGCTGGGGGCGCAGCACACGCTGGCGCTCACGCGCTCGGTCATGAACGACCGCCAGACGGCGGAGTTCGAGCGCACCAAGGAATGCAACTTCGCGATCTCGCCGACCGGCATCGGCCGCTTCCGCGTGAACGCCTTCGTGCAGCAGGGCAAGGTCGGCATGGTGCTGCGGACCATTCCGGCCAAGCTGCCGACCATCGACGGCCTGGGCATGCCGCAGATCCTGAAGGACGTGTCGATGACCAAGCGCGGCCTCACCATCCTGGTGGGCGCCACGGGCTCGGGCAAGTCGACCACGCTGGCGGCCATGATCGACTGGCGCAACGAAAATTCCTACGGCCACATCGTGACGGTGGAGGACCCGGTCGAATTCGTGCATCCGCACAAGAACTGCGTGGTCACGCAGCGCGAAGTGGGCATCGACACCGACAGCTGGGAAGCCGCGCTCAAGAACACGCTGCGCCAGGCGCCCGACGTGATCCTGATGGGCGAAATCCGCGACCGCGAGACCATGGAGCACGCCGTGGCCTTTGCCGAGACCGGCCACCTGTGCATGGCCACGCTGCACGCCAACAGCGCCAACCAGGCGCTGGACCGGATCATCAACTTCTTCCCCGAAGAGCGTCGCGCGCAACTGTTGATGGACCTGTCGCTGAACCTGCGCTCGCTGATCTCCCAGCGCCTGGTGCCCACCGAGGACGGCCAGGGCCGCGTGGCGGCGGTGGAAGTGCTGCTGAACACGCCGCTCATTTCCGACCTGATCTTCAAGGGCGAGGTGGGCGAGATCAAGGAGATCATGCGCAAAAGCCGCAACCTCGGCATGCAGACCTTCGACCAGGCGCTGTTCGACCTGTTCGAAAGCCACTCGATCACCTTCGAGGACGCCATCCGCAACGCCGATTCGGCCAACGACCTGCGGCTGCAGATCAAGCTCAACAGCCAGCGCGCGCGCAGCACCGACCTCTCGGCCGGCACCGAGCACTTCGCGATCGTTTAGACGCAGGTGACGGGGGCTTCGCGTTGGCTTTAAGCTCTCGCCCATGAGCAGCATCAATCCCCGAACCTACGAATCCACTCCCTCCCAGACGGTGGCCTTCCTGGGCCTTGGCGTCATGGGCGGCCCGATGGCCGGGCACCTGGCCAAGGCCGGCCACAAGGTCACGGTCTACAACCGCACGCCGGCCAAGGCCGAGGCCTGGGTCGCCGAATTCGGTGCGCCCGGCCGCCACGCCGCTACCCCGCGCGAAGCGGCCGCGGGCGCCGACATCGTCTTCAGCTGCGTGGGCAACGACGACGACCTGCGCGCCGTGGTGCTGGGCCCGAACGGCGCCTTTGCCGGCATGAAGAAAGGCAGCGTGCTGGTCGACCACACCACCGCCTCGGCCGACGTGGCGCGCGAGCTCGCGAACGCGGCGGCGGCAGCCGGCCTGCAGTTCATCGACGCGCCGGTGTCCGGCGGCCAGGCCGGCGCGCAGAACGGCGCGCTCACCGTGATGTGCGGCGGCGACAAGGCGAGCTTCGAGCGCGTCAAGCCGGTGATGGAGGCCTTCGCGCGCGCCGTCACGCTGCTGGGCGCGAGCGGCGCCGGCCAGCTCGCCAAGATGGTGAACCAGATCGCCATCGCGGGCCTGGTGCAGGGCCTGTCCGAAGCCATTGCCTTCGGCCAGCGCGCGGGCTTGGACATGAAGCTGGTGCTCGAGGTGATCGGCAAGGGCGCCGCCCAGAGCTGGCAGATGGACAACCGCGGCAAGACCATGATCGACGGCAAGTTCGACTACGGCTTTGCGGTCGACTGGATGCGCAAGGACCTGGGCCTGGTGCTCGACGAGGCCAAGCGCAACGGCGCGCGCGTGCCCGTGACGGCGCTGGTCGACCAGTTCTACGCCGACGTGCAGCAGGCCGGCGGGCGGCGCTGGGACACGTCGAGCCTGATCATCCGGCTCAAGTAAAAACAAAAAACAAAGCCCGCGCGAAGCGGGCTTTGTTTTTTGCGGGGTCAGCGCACCGGCGTGGCCGTGGCGCCGCCGGGCTGGGCCGGCGGCAGCGGCTCCATCGGCGGCAGCGGCACGCGCGACGACGACGAAGAAGACCCGGGCGCCGACGACGGCGCGGGTGCCGGTGCAGGCGATCCGGTGCCGCCGCGCTGCGCCTGCTGCGCCTGGCTGGCCAGCTCGGCTTCGCTCACCACCTCGACCACGCGCACCACCTTCTGCACGCCCGAGATGCCGCGTGCGATTTCGGTCGCGCGGTCGGTCTCGCGGCGCGTCGCAATGCCCATCAGGTAGACCACGCCGCGCTCGGTCACCACCTTGAACGAGTTGGCGAAGATGTCCTTGGCATCGAGCAGCGAGGCCTTGACCTTGCCGCTGATGAACAGGTCGTTCGAGCGGTCCTGGAAGGTGCTGGGCGGGCCGACGGTGAGCTCGTTGACCACCGAGCGCACGTTGTCCACGCGCTGCACCAGGTCCTCGACGCGGCGGCGGTCGGCGTCGCTGCCCACGGCGCCGGTCAGCAGCACCTGGCGGTTGAAGCTGGTGACGCTCACGTACATGTTGTCGTTGGCGATCTCGCGCACGCGGGCCGCTGCGCGCAGCTCGATGCCCTGGTCGTCGAGCTGCGCGCCGGAGCTGCGGCGGTCGGTGGCCACCATGCCCACGCCCACCGCCGCGGCCCCTCCGACCACGAGCGGCACGCAGGCCGAAAGCCCGGCAACCAGGACGGTTCCCGAGGCAAGTGCAATGGCGAAGCGCTGGAACGGTGTCGTTGTCGTCATGTGGAAGCTTCCTGTTCTCCGAGTAGCTGGGCATCCACGCCGTCGCACAGGCAATGCAGCGCGAGCAGGTGGATTTCGTGGATACGCGCCGCACGTTCGTGCGACACGCCGATCTGGACGTCCGTTTCGCGCAGCGCGCGGCCGATGGCGCCACCGGTTCCGCTGCTGCCCGCGCCGGGCGAGGCCGGCTGGCCCGCGCTGGCGTTGCCCAGCAGCGCCACCACCGTCATGTCGCGCTCGTGCGCAGCCAGCACCGCGGCCAGCACGGCCGCCGACTGGCCGCTCGCGCTCAGCGCCAGCAGCACGTCGCCGGCCTGGCCGAGCGCGCGCACCTGGCGGGCAAAACGGTCGGCGTCGGTGGCAGCGGCGCTGTCGGCCGACGGGTCGGTGGGATCGCCGGGCAGCGCGATGGCGCCGAGCTCGGGGCGCTCGCGCTCGAAGCGGCCGACGAACTGCGCCGCGAACTGCGCCGCCAGCAGGCCCGAGACGCCCGCGCCGCAGGCCAGCACCTTGCCGCCGCTGGTCACGCAGGCCAGGATCGCCTGCATGGCCTGCGAAATGGGTTTGCTGAGGATGGGGCCGGCCTGGTACTTGAGGTCGGCGCTGTCGATGAAGTGTTGCTGAATCCGTTGCTCGAGCATGGGGCGCGATGATACCGGGGGGCGTTGAAACAAGACGTTTGCGATGGATGGGAGGATGAATGTGTGGGTGGAGCCCGCGGCGCGCTTTCAGTTCCCGCCCGCGTCGAACGCGCCCTGCAGCCAGGTGATGCGCTCCTCGACCAGCACCACGTCGAAACGGCAGGGCGGCAGCGTGCGCAGCCCGTTCAGGTAGTGCCGCGCCGCAAACACGATGCGCCGCTGCTTGAGCCCCGTGATGCTGCCGCCGGCGCCGCCGTGGGTGCCGCTGCTGCGCTGGCGCACCTCCACGAACACCAGCGTGGCGTCGCGCGGATCGCGCATGATCAGGTCGATCTCGCCGCCGCCGCGCCCGGGCGTTCGATAATTGCGCGCTACCAGCGCCAGGCCGGCGCATTGGAGGTGGTCGAGCGCGGCGTCTTCCGCCGCATCGCCGCGATGCTTGGTCGTGATGGTCTTCATGCTGGCTCCCTGCCCGCTTCTTTTTTGTTCCTACGGAGAAACTTCTTGGCTTCACTAGCACCCGCTTCCTTCGGCGCCGCCCTTTCGGCCGCGCGCGATGCCTCGGGTGCACAGCATTATCCGCAGGGCACGCTCTACGTGGTGGCCACGCCCATCGGCAACCTGGCCGACATCACGCTGCGCGCGCTGCACGTGCTGCAGCTGGTCGATGCGGTCGCCTGCGAGGACACGCGCCACACGCAGAGCCTGCTGCGCGCCTACGGCATCGACCGGCCGAATGCCCAGCTCCTGGCCGTGCACCAGCACAACGAGGCCGAGGCCGCGCAGGCCGTGGTCGCGCGGCTCGCGCAGGGCGAGCGCATCGCTTACGTGAGCGATGCCGGCACGCCCGGCGTGAGCGACCCGGGCGCGCGGCTGGTCGCAGCCGTGCGCGGTGCCGGCCAGCGCGTGCTGCCGCTGCCGGGCGCGAGCAGCGTCACCACGCTGGTCGGCGCCGCCGGCCTCGTGGCGGCGGGCGGCGAAAGCAGCGCCTTCGTGTTCGCGGGCTTCCTGCCGACCAAGGCCGGCGAGCGCGACGCGGCCGTGCAGGCGCTCGCACAGGAGCGGCGCGCCGTGGTACTGCTGGAAGCGCCGCACCGCATCGAAGCCGTGGCCCGCGCGCTTGCGACGCTGGGCGAGCGCCGCATCACCGTCGGCCGCGAGCTCACCAAGCAGTTCGAGGAGATCGCGACCGTCGCCGCCGCCGAGCTGCCGGGCTGGTTCGCAGCCGGCCGCGACCGCACGCGCGGCGAATTCGCGCTGGTGCTGCACCCCGTGGCCGCGGCCGCCGACGACGGCGCCGAAGGCGAACGCGTGCTGCGCCTGCTGCTGGCCGAGCTGCCCGTGAAGACTGCTGTGCGGCTTGCGGCCGAGATCAGCGGGGCGCCGCGCAATGCGCTGTATGAAGCGGCGCTGCGCATTCGCAACGACGACGGCAACGAAGACGACGAGAGCGGCGCGTAGCCGCCAGCCTCAAAGCCCGCCCGGCAGCAGCGCGGCCAGTGCCTCGCGCATCCAGCGCGCGATCAGCTGCTGGCGCTCGCGCGGCATGCGGTCCAGGGTCGACGCCACGCTGATCGCGGCCACAGGCTCGCCTTCGCTGTTGCGCACCGCCATGCCCACGGCCAGCACGCCATCGGTGGCATGGTTGCCGATGACCGACCAGCCGCGCTCACGCGTGGCGCGCACCAGCAGCGCCATGCGCTCGGGCGTCATGCCGCCGTAGCGGCCCAGCACACGCGCATTGGCGGCGACGGCGGCATGGACCTCGTCGTCGGGCAGCGCCGACAGCAGCGCCAGGCCCGCCGCGCCCACACCCAGCGGCTGGCGCGTGCCCACCTGGATCACGAGGATCTGCACCGGATGCGTGCCCACATGGCGCGCGATGCAATGCGACGCCGGGCCTTCGCGCACGATCGCGAAAGCCGCATCGCCGCAGGCCGCACTCACGCGCTCCAGCACCGGACGCAGGCGCACCGCCATGTTGGGCATGCCGGCCGGTTGCGCCATGGCCGCGAGCCGCGGCCCCGCCACATAGCGAAAGCGCCCGCGCTGCGCGGCATAGCCGCTCTCCACCAGCGTGGCCAGCAGGCGGTGCACCGTGGCGCGCTCCAGCCCCGCTGCGCGGCACAGGTCGACCACGCGCAGGCCTTCGCGGCCGCTGGCCAGCACCGCGTCCAGCAACTGCAGGCCGCGCCGCAGCGTGCGGCTGCCGGGGTCGTCGCCGGGCTCTGCGCTGGAGATGCGCGCGGCCGCGGCGCGGGCCGAAACGTCCGCCTGGCGGACGTTCTTATTCACGGTTCGCGAAGGCATGCGAAAGAATTTCTCGGTCGACGGAGCCATCGCGCAGTGTGCCGCAGCACGGCAGGACGCAGCCCGCGACAGGCATTGCATACCCAACTGGAGACAAGAAGTGAGCTCGTATTCCGCACCCCGCCGGCATTGGCTGGCATTCGCCGCCGCCCTCGCCTGCAGCGCCGCGCTGCCCCTGCAGGCGCAGCCCGCCACCCCCTGGCCGTCCAAGCCCGTGAAGCTCGTGGTCGGCTATGCCGCCGGCGGCGCCACCGACGTGATCGCGCGCCTCGTCGCCATCAAGCTGGGCGAGCAGCTCGGCCAGCCCCTGCTGGTGGACAACCGAACGGGCGCCAACAGCAACGTGGGCGCCGAGTACGTGGCCCGCGCGCCCGCCGACGGCTACACGCTCTACGTCTACACCATCGCGAACACCATCAACGCCTCGCTCTACGGCAAGCTGGGCTACGACCCGGTCAAGGACTTCGAGCCCGTCGGCCTGATCGCCAAGATTCCCAACATCCTCGTGGTGAACCCGTCGTTGCCCGTGAAGAACGTGGCCGACTACGTGCGCTTTGCCAAGGAGTCGAAAGAGGGCATCACCTTCGCGTCGTCCGGCAGCGGCTCGTCCATCCACCTGTCGGGCGAGATGTTCAAGATGCAGGCCGGGCTCAACATGCTGCACGTGCCCTACCGCGGCAGCGCGCCCGCCATCACCGACCTGCTGGGCGGCCAGGTGCAGTCGATGTTCGACAACACGCCATCGGCCCTGCCGCACGTGCAGGGCGGGCGCCTGCGCGCCATTGCCATCACCAGCGCCCGGCGTTCGCCGCTGCTGCCCGACGTGCCCACGCTGGCCGAGTCGGGCTATCCGGGCTTCGACGTGCAGTCGTGGTTCGGCTTGGCGGCCCCCGCGGGCACACCGCGCGCCGTGATCGACCGCCTGAATGCCGCGCTCGGCAAGGTGCTGGCCGCGCCCGATGTGCGCCAGCGCCTGCAGGAGCTGGCCGCCACCCCCGAACCCGGCACGCCCGAGCAGATGCGCAGCTTTGCCGCGGCCGAGATCAAGCGCTGGCACGACGTGGTGAAGGCATCCGGCGCCAAGGCCGACTGACAGCGACCACCAGAGCCTGCAAGGAGCACACCCACCCATGTTTCCGATCGACTTCTTCTGGCGCGCCGCGGTGCGCTGGCCCGACAACATTGCCATCGACGCCCCCGAGGGCGCCATCCGCTACCAGGAACTTGCTGCCCAGGTGGCGGCACTGGCGGCCGCGCTGGTCGCGCTCGACCCCGCGCCGCAAAGCCGCGTGGCCATCTGCGCGAAGAACAGCGCGGAGCACATTGCCGCGCTGCTCGCGGTGCTGGCCTGCGGCAAGGTCTGGGTGCCGCTGAATCCGCAGAGCACGCGGCCCGAGATCCGCCGCATCGTCGATGCCACCGAACCTTCGATCCTCGTGCTCGACGCGGCCTGCGCCGGGCTGCTCGACGGTGCGCCCGGCGCGCGCATCCACACCGGCACCGCGCCGCAGCACGAAGCCACCATCGCGGCGCTGGTGGCCCGGCATGCAGGCGCGCCGGGCCCTTCCTTCGCGCTGCCGCTGGACGCCACGCAGGCGATCAAGTTCACCGGCGGCACCACCGGCGCGCCCAAGGGCGTGATGCAGCCCTACCGCGCATGGCTCGCCAACATCGCCAACCAGATCCACGCCTGGGGCTTCGACGAGCACGAGCGCTATGTGGTGGCGGCGCCAATCACGCACGGCACCTCGACCTACGTGCTGCCCATCCTGGCGCAGGGCGGCTGCCACGTGGTGCTGCCCGCGGCCGGCGCCGAGGCCGTGCGCACGGCCTTCCGCGAACGCGGCGGCACGACGTGCTTCATGCCGCCCACGCTGGTGTACATGCTGATGGCGCTGCCGGGCGTGTCGCGCGCCGACTTTCCGCACCTGCGCCGGCTGATCTACGGCGGCGCGCCGATGCCTTCGGAAAAGATCCGCGAGGTGCGGGAATTCTTCGGCCCGGTGCTGGGCACCACCTACGGCCAGACCGAGGCGCCCCAGATCCTCACGGTGATGCGCGCCGAAGACTTCGAGGACGAGCGCAACTGGGCCGCCGTGGGCCGCACCGCCTGGTTCAGCGATGTGGCCATCATGGCGCCGGACGGTCGGCTGCTGCCCGCGGGCGAGGTCGGCGAAGTGGTGGCGCGCGGCGACCTGCTGATGGCCGGCTACTGGCGCCTGCCCGACAAGACCGCCGAGACGCTGGTGGACGGCTGGCTGCACACCGGCGACCGGGGCCTTGTCGACGAGCGCGGCTACCTCTACCTGAAGGACCGCCTGAAGGACATGGTCATCACGGGCGGCTTCAACGTGTACCCGGTGGACGTGGAGAACGCGCTGGGCCAGCACCCCGCCGTGCACGAATGCGCCGTGTTCGGCATTCCCGACGACAAGTGGGGCGAGGCGGTGCAGGCCGCCGTGCAACTGCGCCCCGGCCGCCATGCCACCGAAGCCGAGCTGATTGCCTTCGTGCGCGAACGCCTGGGCCCGGTGCAGACGCCCAAGCACATCCATTTCCACGAGGCCCTGCCGCGCTCGCCCGTGGGCAAGGTGCTCAAGAGCGCCGTGCGCGAACTCGCCATGGCGGCCGCCGCCACATCCTGAACGAAAGAAACCACGCGATGACTTCCTCCTCCGCCACTCCCGTCACCCGCCTGTGCACCCACACGCTCACGAGCCTGCACTACCGCGACGCCGACCTGGTCGAAGACCTGCTCGGCAAGAAGACCTTCACCGAGGTGATGCTGATGCAGATCCTCAACCGCACGCCGCGCGGCGTGGACCTGCGCATCACCGATGCGGTGCTGGTGGTGCTGATGGAGCACGGCCTCACGCCCAGCGCCATTGCCACGCGCCTGATCTACATGAGCGCGCCCGAGAACCTGCAGGGTGCCGTCTCGGCCGGGCTGCTGGCCGTGGGCAGTTCGTTCGTGGGCACCATGGAGAACTGCGCCGGCCTGCTCGACCGCATCGGCGCCGCCGCCGACCCGGATGCCGAGGCCATGGCCATCGCGCGCCACTACAAGGAGATCAAGAGCCCCGTGCCCGGCTTCGGCCACCACCTGCACAAGCCGGTGGACCCGCGCGCCTACAAGCTGCTCGACATGGCGCGCGCCGAGCCCGAGCTGGCCGGCCACAAGGTGCGAGCGCTGGAGCGCCTGTCCGCCGCGGTGGACGCCGTGGCCGGGCGCCCCATCACCATCAACGCGACCGGCGCGGTGGCCGCGCTGCTGGGCGAGATCGGCGTGCCCACCGGCGTGATGCGCGGCTTTGCCGTGATTTCGCGCGCCGCGGGGCTGGTGGCGCACATCGTCGAGGAGCAGCAGAGTCCGTCGGGCCGCTTCATCTGGGACACCGTCGAGCACGCGATTCCGTTCGTCGGCGCGAGCGGGAAGGATGACGCATGAGCTTCACTCCTCCTGCGCTGCCACTGGACCTGTCGGGTCGGGTCGTCTTCGTGCTGGGCGCGGGCTCGGCGGGACCGGGCTGGAGCATCGGCCGGGCGTCGAGCGTCACCTACGCCCGGCTCGGCGCGCACGTGTGCGTGGCGGACCGCGACGCCGCCTCCGCCGAGGAAACCACTGCGCTGATCCGTGCCGAAGGCGGCACGGCCGAGACCTTCGTCGGCGATGCGGCGGACGAAGCCGACGTGGTTCGGCTCTTTGGCGAAGCACGCGAGCGCTTCGGCACGGTCGACGTGCTGCACCACAACGTGGGCATCGGCAAGACCGGCGGCCCCATGGAAACCAGCGCCGAGGACTTCGATCGCATCCACGCAGTGAACGTGCGCAGCCTGCTCCTGGCCACCCGGCAGGTGCTGCCCGGCATGGTCGAGCGCGGGCGCGGCGCCATCGTCGCCATCTCGTCGATCGCGGGCATGCGCTACCTGGGCTATCCGCACCTGGCCTACGGCGTGACCAAGGCCGCGGTCACGCAGTTCACGCGCATGGTGGCGCAGCAATATGCAGCCCAGGGCGTGCGTGCCAACACCGTCGTGCCAGGGCTGATCGACACGCCGCGCATCGCCACCACGGTGGCGAAGATGTTCTCGGACACCAGCCTGGAAGAGGCCAAGGCAGCCCGCGCGCGGCAGGTGCCCGTGGGCCGCATGGGCACGGCCTGGGACGTGGCTCATGCCTGCGCGTTCCTGGCGTCGGATGCGGCAGCCTATGTGACCGGCACCGAGCTGCTGGTGGATGGCGGCATCACCGGCAAGTTCGTGTAGCCCCATGGCATGCCTGCCGATGCGCAGGCCTCAACCATCCAGCTCCGCATACCGCCTGAAGATCCCGTCCTCGTTGAACGCGATGCGGCGCGGGCTTTGCAGGTAGTCGTGCACGCGCTGGCGGCGCCGGACGTTGTCGTGCAGCTTCTCGACCGCGGGCGTGGCGGCCAGCGCCCGGGCCGCGGCTTTCGGGAAGGCGTAGCGCAGGCCGTCCACCAGCTGGAACAGCGACAGGTCGGCATAGGTCAGCACATCGCCCACGAGGTGCGACGGCCCCGCGGGGTTGCGCTGCAGCACGCGCTCGAACCAGTTCAGGTACTTGGGTATCCGCTCTTCGCGGAAGGCCCGCGCGCGCTGCACCGCCGCATCGCGCTGGTCTTCGTAGTAGGCGCCGGTGGAGATCGGGTGGTGCGTGTCGTGCGCCTCGGCCACCACGTCGGCAATGGTGAGCTGCAGCTGGTGCGTCCAGAGGCCGTCGGATTCGCCGACGCCCGAAAGGCCGAGCCGCGGCCCGAGGTACAGCAGGATGGCCGCGGTCTGCCCGACGACGATGTCGCCGTCGATCAGGAACGGCGGCGCGAACGAAGGGCGGACGATGTCGGGGTCATCGAGCCGGTCGCCCAGTGCGGACCCGCCGCCGCCCTTCGATTCGGGCAGGCGCGCCACGTCGACATAGTCCGCACCGGCCGCCTCGAGCGCGAGCCGCACGAATTCCCCGCGGCCCTGGATGGTGGGCCAGTAGTGGAGTTGATAAGTGGTCATGGGGCCATGGTGTCAGGCTCCGCATGCCCCTGCAACCGCCGCGCCCTTGGGCCCTCAGAGCCCCTCGGCAAGCTCCACCGCGCGGCGCCTGGCCTCGGCCCTGGCGCCGGCATCGACCTCCGGGCCCATCAGCGTTTTCTCGACCACCACGGAGCGCACCTCGCGCACGCCGATGAAGCGCAGCCAGGTCTCGATGTAGGGCAGCTGGAAGTCGAGCGCATGCGCGGAGCCGTCCTTGCCCAGGGGGTAGTCCAGGCCCCTTGCGCACACCACCGTCGCGCGCCGGGTCTGCAGCATGCCCGACAGGCCCGAGGCGTCGAAGCGGAACAGCACGTCCTTGTGCGACACCACGTCGATCAGGTGCTTCAGCTTGTAGGGAATGCCAAAGTTCCACAGCGGCATCGCCAGCACGATGTGGTCCGCGGCGTGGAAAGGCACGGCAATGCGCCGGACCTCGTCCCAGGCCACTTGCTGGGCGTCGCTCAGCGGCACGCCGTTGATGCCGGCGTACTTGGCATCGAGCATGTCCTGCGACAGCTCCGGCAGCTGCATGGTCCAGGGGTTCAGCGTGGTGACATGGCAGGCCGGGTGGATGCGCGTCACTTCATTGATGAAGGCGCCGGCCACCTCGATGCTGGCGGAGCGCGTCTTCCTGGGCGAGGTCTCGATGTAGAGCAGTTCTTTCATGGCGTGCAGGGGTGAGTGGTTCGGAACGCCGAGGCTAGGCAGCACGGACCCTGCACACAAGCAACATAATTTGCATCCATTCAGAACGAATTTCACTGAAACCCATGCTCGACTCCCAACAGCTGCGCGCCTTCGTCTCGGTGGCCGACCACGGCAGCGTGACCCGCGCGGCCGACGCCATGCACCTGACGCAATCGGCCGTGAGTGCGCAGATCCGGCGGCTCGAAGAGCAGCTGGGCTGCCGCGTCTTCGATCGCACCACCCGCTCGCTGCAGCTCACGGCCCAGGGCAGCGTGCTGCTGAGCTATGCGAGGAGCATCCTCAAGCTGCAGCAGCAGGCGGTCTCGCGGCTTGCGGCGCCGCGCCATGCGCCGGCCACGCTGCGCCTCGGATGCTCGGAGGGCTTTCCCAGCGAATGGCTGTTCAGCGCGCTCGCGGGCTTTCGCGAGCGCAGGCCCGACGTGCATGTGGAAATCAGCTGCGGCATCAGCACGATGCTGGCCAAACAGGTGCGGCAGCACTCGCTCGACCTGATGGTCGGCACGGTCTGCGACGCCGGCAGCGACACCGAAACGCTCTGGATGGAGCCGCTGGTCTGGGCCTTTTCGGCAAAGGCGCTGCTCGACCCCGAGGCGCCCGTGCCGCTCGCGTTCCTGTCGGAGCCCTGCCCGTTCCGCGAAGCCGCGCTCGCCTCGCTGGCCGGGCATGGCACGACCCACTGGCAGATCGTCCTTACTGCGCAGAGTTCTGGCGCATTGGTGGCGGCTGCAGCCGCCGGTTTGGCCATCACCGTGCTGACGCCTTCGGGCATGCCGTCTGGCCTGCGCTCCATTCCGCCGGGAAGCTTTTTGCCGGTGCTGCCGGCGGCGCGGTTTGTGATTCAGCACTGGAAAAGTGGCACTCCTTCCGAAGCTCTGTCAGCGCTGGCCGACGACGTTCGCGAGGCTTGTTTTCGGTGGCGCGGGGCGCATGCCGGTGCGTTCGAGTCGCGGGTGCGCACGGCGTGAGTCGAATCAAATTGCGGTCAAGCTACCGATCGTCGCCGTGTTGGGCTTGAAGCGACAACGCATCTTTCACGCGTGGCGCGTGGGCGAGCAATCAACCGACCAAACTGCGGTCTGCCCGAGCACAATCGCACCGCCACACACGGCCGCAGAGTTCTGGCAGCACCCCAGGGGCGAGAACTCGCCAGGTATCTCTTCCGAGAATATTGGCGCCGCTCTCCCCTTTCACTCGCGCAGCGTGAACACCACCGACAAGTAGGACACCGGCTGCACTTGGATCGTCTCAATCCCGTGCAGTGCGGTCGCATCGAACAGCAGCGAGTCCCCCGCCCCTACCGCCACCGACTTGCCGCCGTAGCGGTAGCTGACCTCCCCGGACAGGAAGTACAGGAACTTGAGGCCTGGATGCTGGAAGGTCACATAGGGATCGGCGCCGGGCAGCAATGTGACCAGGTAGGGCTCGACGAACAGGTTGCCCGACAGCAGGTGGCCCAGCAGCTCGTAGCGGTAGTCCGCCACGGCGCCGATGCGATCGACCAAGACACCATGTCCTGCACGCACATGGCAAAAGTCAGTGCGCCGTGCCTGATCACTGAAGAAGCGTGAGGTCGGCACATGCAGGCCCTGCGCGAGGCGCTCCAGGGTCTCCACCGAAGGCGAGACCAGCCCGCGCTCGATCCGAGAAAGCATCGAGGCAGAAATCCCCGAGGTCTTGGCCAGTTCGCCGCCAGACACATCGGCCGCCATGCGCAGCGCCCTCACCTGCGCGCCGATACGCGCCGCGGACAGACTGCGCACGACGGGCGTTGGCTGCCGTGACCGGGCACGTGTTACCGAAGCTGGCAGCCGCAAAGGCCGGGCGGTAGGTAACGGGGATGCAATTGCTCGATTGGGCATGTAGAGACTTGCCTTGAAGCGGAGTTCGCAAGTTCATATTCTACGAAAAACGTAGAGACTCGAAAAGGCGAACTTACGACTATCGTAGAGTGCCTCTCACGCCATCTCCTCGCTCAGTCTTCGGTGCACGCTTGAGGCTTGCGAGATTGGCGGCAGGTTTGCCACAAGACAAGCTTGGCGTTAAGGCGGGACTGGATGAAGGTACTGCCAGCGCACGCATTTCGCGCTACGAGAGCGGAATCCACGAGCCAAGCATTTCTTTTGCGCATCGGCTGGCAGACGAGCTTGGCGTCCCAGCCCCCTACTTTTACGCAGCGGATGACGAGCTCGCCAAGCTCATCCTGTGGTTCGGTCAGCTAAACACCCAACAGAGGAAGTCGCTGCTCGAATTCGCAAGTCATATCAAATCGTCTTCGTAGATGAGGATTGCGGCGCCCGATAACATCGGCTGAATAGCGATAGGGCGGATACGCCATGACGCAAGGGGTCGGGTGTTGAATGCGGCCAAGCTCTGAATCTAGGGGGTGCGGATGAAAACTTGGACTGGTTTTATGTCGCAGTTTCGAGACTGGGTCGGTACTTGATGGGGGTGCGAGAGCCAAGGGATATCTTGATCCGCTTCTCGTTGTACCAACGGATGTTTCAGCCGTCCGACAGATCCTTCACATGCGGAGTTGTCGGGCGAGCACGCCTTGCGGGACCTTAAGCGGATGAGCTTCGCTTCTCCGATACACGGCGGCCAACCCGGCAAGAGAAAGTAGGCGCCGCGATCTGAGTGACGATGGCCGGGTGTCGCGGTCGGCTGCCGTCTCGATGGCTGCATCCAGGATCGTATCAACCAACGAGCATCTGGATGCGCTCCGATAGACCAGCTGAAGACCGGGCCTTCGAAGCAGTCGATGATCGGCGACAGGTACGCCTTGCCGGACGGGATCTGCAACTCGGCGATGTCGGTCAGCCACTTTTCGTTCGAAACCGCCGCCTGCGATTGATGAGATCCTCAGGTGCCGGACTGATCTCTCCCAGATAGGAGCCGTATCGGCGCGGCGCGGCGCGGCTTGGCTTGGCTTGGCTTGGAGGACGATCAGGCTCTCTTGCTTGTGGACAAGAATTCCCCAGACGAGAAAACAAAAAAGCCGGACACCTTTTGAAAGTGTCCGGCTTGCTTTGCTATCTGGTCCCGCCGCCAGGAATCGAACCTGGATCTCAGCCTTCGGAGGGCCGAATTCTATCCGTTGAAATACAGCGAGGAATCTGGGCTCCGGCAGAACCGGAGCCTCGCATTATCGCCCATCAGGCGGCGATTTCTTCTTCACCTGCTTCGTTTCCGATGCCCGCCGGGGAGTTCCGCACAAAGCCCAGGCCGGCCAGGTAGACGCGGAAGGTGCGGCGGCCGGTGGGCACCAGGTCGAAGGCGGTGGGGTCGAGCAGCCAGTTCTGGATGAGCCCGCTGATCAGCGCGTGCAGGCCCTGGGCGGCGGCGGGGCCGGGCACGGGCAGCTTGATGCGGTCCCGCCGCGCGGCCAGGCGCAGGGCTTTTTCGAAATCGCCCACGCAGGCGTTGCGGGCGTCCAGGTGGCGCTGCTGCACCGAGGCCATGTCGTGGGTGTATTCGACCTTGTGGGTGGCCACGTCGAACACGCGGCGCACCTGGGGGTCGGTGGTCATGAGGGTGAGGGCGTGCACCATGCCCTCTTCTATCTCGGCCAACGGGTCGTCGTCGGGGCCCGCGGCTGCGGCGGCAGCGCGGGGGCCGGCCTCCAGCGGGAGGATGACGCGTTCCATCATGGCGTTGAAGAGGGCGGCCTTGTCCTTGAAGTGCCAATAGATGGCGCCGCGCGTGGCCCCGGCCTGCTGCGCAATCTGCTGCAGCGAGGTCTGCGAGACGCCTTGCGCCTGAAACAGCAGCTCCGCGGCATCGAGCAAGCGATTCCGCGTGGCCAGTGCCTCTTCCTTCGTACGACGTGCCACCAAGTCTCCCAATTTGTAAAGCCAAGCCCTTTCCCAGGCGTAGGGCCATTCGACACTGTCACTATACATCCATGAATGTATGTAAACTAGCGGGCTTCCCCGATGGCCCGGCTGTTTATGCTGGCTTTCTGTTCGCTTCGCGAACGCGCCATCTCCCGTCTTTGCTTCAAAGGATTCGCATGCCTCTCCTGCATGTTTCGCGTCAATCGTCGTTCTCGCCGCGCCTCGCGATCGTGGCCGCTGCTGTGGTGTTGGCGCTCGCGGCCTGTTCCAAGGGCGATGCGCCGGCCGGCCCGGGTGGCGGTGCCGGCGGCGGCGGTGCCCGCCCTGCCCCTGAGGTGGGCGTGGTGGTTGCCGCGCCCACCGACGTGGGCCTGGTGACCGAACTGCCGGGCCGGCTCGAAGCCTCGCGCGTGGCGCAGGTTCGCGCCCGCGCCTCGGGCATCCTGCTGAAGCGCGAGTTCCGCGAAGGCAGCGACGTGAAGGCCGGCCAGCTGCTGTTCCGCATCGACCCGGCACCGCTGGTGGCCGCCGCGCAAAACGCGCAGGCCACGCTGGCCCGTGCCGAAGCCAACGCGGTGCAGGCCAAGGCACTGGCCGACCGCTACAAGCCGCTGGTCGAGGCCAACGCGGTGAGCAAGCAGGAATACGCGACGGCCGTGGCTTCGCAAAAGACGGCCGAGGCCGACGTGGCCGCGGGCCGCGCCGCAGTGCAGACGGCCAAGATCAACCTGGGCTATGCCGACGTGACTTCGCCCATTGCCGGCCGCATCGGCCGCGCGCTGGTGACCGAAGGCGCGCTGGTGGGCCAGGGCGACGCGACCGAACTGGCCGTGGTGCAGCAGATCAACCCGATGTACGTGAACTTCACGCAGTCGGCGTCCGACGTGCTGAAGCTGCGCCGCGCACTGGCCGCCGGCCAGTACAAGCGCGCGAGCGGCGAAGAAGCCGCCAGCGTGAACGTGGTGCTGGAAGACGGCACCGACTACGCCCTGCCCGGCAAGCTGCTGTTCTCCGACCTGACGGTGGATTCGACCACCGGCCAGGTCACGCTGCGCGCCGAGGTGCCCAACCCGAAGGGCGAGCTGCTGCCCGGCCTGTACGTGCGCGTGCGGCTGGAGCAGGCGCAGGCCACCAACGCGATCACGATTCCCCAGCAGGCGGTCACGCGCACGCAGCAGGGCGACACGGTGTCGGTGGTGAGCGCCGACGGCAAGATCAGCCAGCGCACGGTGAAGATCAGCGCCGCCAAGGACAACCAGTGGGTGGTGCTCGATGGCCTGAAGGCGGGCGAGCAGGTGATGGTCGACGGCTTCCAGAAGCTGCAGATGATGCCGCCCGGCACGCCGGTGAAGGCGGTGCCATGGAAGAAGCCGGACCCGAGTGCGGCTCCGGCGCCCGCGGCACCCGCTCCTGGTGCCGCCCCCGCGGCCGCACCGGCCGAGAAGAAGTAATCAGGAGCGCGCCCGCATGGCCAAATTCTTTATCGACCGACCGATCTTCGCCTGGGTGATCGCGCTGTTCATCCTGGTGGGCGGCAGTGTCGCCATTACCCAGCTGCCGATCTCGCAGTACCCGCCGGTGGCTCCGCCGGCCATCGTGATCAACGTTGCCTACCCGGGCGCCTCGGCCCAGACGCTGGAGGACAGCGTGCTGTCCGTGATCGAGCGCGAGATGAACGGCTCGCCAGGCCTGATCTACATGGAATCGGTGGCCCAGGCCGACGGCACGGGCACCATCACCATCAGCTTCGAGGCGGGCACCAACCCCGACCTCGCGCAGGTGGACGTGCAGAACCGGCTCTCCCGCGCCACGCCGCGCCTGCCGGCCGCGGTCACGCAGCAGGGTGTGCGCGTGGACAAGTCGCGCAACAACTTCCTGATGTTCGTGATGCTGTCCTCGGACAACCCGAACTTCGACCCGGTGGCGCTCGGCGACTATGCCGCGCGCAACGTGGTGCCCGAACTGCAGCGCGTGGTCGGCGTGGGCCAGGCCCAGCTGTTCGGCTCCGAGAACGCGATGCGCATCTGGATCGATCCGAACAAGCTGCAGGGCTACAACCTGTCGGCCACGGACGTGAACAACGCGATCCGCGCGCAGAACGCGCAGGTGTCCTCGGGCACCATCGGCGACCTGCCCAACATCCCCGGCCAGGCCATTGCGGCCACGGTGGTGGTGAACGGCCAGCTGGCCAACGTCGACCAGTTCAAGGACATCGTGCTGCGCGCCAACACCGACGGCTCGACCGTGCGGCTGAAGGACGTGGCGCGGGTGGAGCTGGGCGGCCAGTCGTATGCCACCTCGGCGCGCCTGAACGGCGTGCCCGCGGTGGGCATTGGCGTGCAGCCCACGCCCAACGGCAACGCGCTGCAGTCGGCCAAGGCGATCCGCGCCAAGATGGCGGAGCTGGAGCGCTTCTTCCCGCAGGGCGTGAAGTGGAACATTCCGTACGACAGCTCGCGCTTCGTGCAGATTTCCATCACCGAAGTGGTCAAGACGCTGCTGGAAGCCATTGCGCTGGTGTTCATCGTGATGTTCCTGTTCCTGCAGAACTGGCGCTACACGATCATCCCGACCATCGTGGTGCCAATTGCATTGCTGGGCACCTTTGCCATGCTGCTGGCCATGGGCTTCTCGATCAACGTGCTGACCATGTTCGGCATGGTGCTGGTGATCGGCATCGTGGTGGACGACGCCATCGTGGTGGTGGAGAACGTCGAGCGCATCATGAGCGAGGAGGGGCTGTCGCCGCTCGAAGCCACGCGCAAGGCCATGAAGCAGATCTCGGGCGCCATCATCGGCGTGACGGTGGTGCTGATCTCGGTGTTTGTGCCGCTGGCGTTCTTTGCGGGCTCCACGGGCAACATCTACCGCCAGTTCTCGGCGGTGATGGTGACCTCGATCGCCTTCTCGGCCTTCATGGCGCTGTCGCTCACGCCGGCCTTGTGCGCCACGCTGCTCAAGCCGGTGGAAGCGGGCCACCACCACGAGAAGACCGGCTTCTTCGGCTGGTTCAACCGCGGCTTCACGCGCACGGCCAAGGGCTATGAAAGCGTGGTCGCGCGCATTTTGCGGCGCGCCGCGCGCTACCTGGTCATCTACGTGGCGATCATCGGCGCGGTGGTGTTCACCTACCTGCGGCTGCCGAGCTCGTTCCTGCCGGCGGAAGACCAGGGCAACATCATCGTGAACGTGCAGCTGCCCCCGGGTGCCACGCAGGAGCGTGCGCTGTCGGTCATGCAGCAGGTCGAGGGCTTCATCCTGAAGCAGCCCGAAGTGCAGAGCATCGTGGGCGTGATGGGCTTCAGCTTCTCGGGCCAGGGGCAGAACGCGGGCCTTGCCTTCGTGACGCTGAAGGACTGGGAGGAACGCAAGGACCCGGCCCATTCGGCCAGCGCGCTGGCGGGCCGTGCCTTTGGTGCGCTCTCGGGCATTCGCGATGCGTTCATCTACCCGCTGAGCCCGCCGCCCATTCCTGAACTGGGCAATGCGAGCGGCTTCAGCTTCCGGCTGCAGGACCGCTCGGGCGCGGGCCACGAGGCGCTGATCAATGCGCGCAACCAGCTGCTGGGCATGGCCGGGCAGAGCAAGATCCTGTCGCAGGTGCGCCCCGACGGCCTGGAAGACGCGCCGCAGCTGCAGATCGACATCGACCGCGACAAGGCGAATGCCCTGGGCGTGACCTTCGATGCGATCAACGCCACGCTGTCGACGGGCCTGGGTTCGAGCTACATCAACGACTTTCCGAACCGCGGCCGCCTGCAGCGCGTGGTGGTGCAGGCCGATGCGCCGGCGCGCATGCAGCCTGACGACCTGCTGCGCCTGAACGCCAGCAACACCAAGGGCCAGCCGGTGCCGCTGTCGGCGTTTGCGACCACCAAGTGGGTCAAGGGCGCGACGCAGACGGTGCGCTACAACGGCTACCCGGCGATCCGCATCAGCGGCGACGCCGCGCAGGGCTACAGCACGGGCGCCGCGATGGCCGAGATGGAAAAGCTCGCCGGGCAGCTGCCGCAGGGCTTTGGCTTTGAATGGACGGGCCAGTCGCGCGAAGAAAAGCTCGCGGGCTCGCAGGCGATCGTGCTGTACGGCTTTGCGATTCTGGCGGTGTTCCTGTGCCTGGCCGCGCTGTACGAGAGCTGGTCGATTCCGCTGTCGGTGATCCTGGTGGTGCCGCTGGGCGTGCTGGGGGTGCTGCTGGCGACCATGCTGCGCGCCTACTCGAACGACGTGTACTTCCAGGTGGGGCTGATCACCATCATCGGCCTGTCGGCGAAGAACGCGATCCTGATCATCGAGTTTGCGAAGGACCTGCAGGCGCAGGGCAAGGGCATCGTCGAATCGGCATTGGCCGCGGCCCACCTGCGGTTCCGCCCGATCATCATGACCTCGCTGGCCTTCGGCCTGGGCGTGGTGCCGCTGGTGCTTGCCTCGGGGGCCGGCTCGGCCAGCCAGCGCGCCATTGGCACGGGCGTGCTCGGCGGCATGGTGACGGGTACGGCGCTGGCCGTGATCTTCGTGCCGGTGTTCTTCGTGGTGGTGCGCAGCCTGTTCAAGGGCAGTGCGCGCCAGCATGAAGCCGACAAGCGGCACGCGGAAGCAGCCGGCATCACGGAAGAAAAAGCACATGACTAAGAAACTGATTCCCACAGCCTTGGCCGCGGCAATGCTGCTGGCCGGCTGCTCGCTGATTCCGACCTACGAACGCCCGGCGGCGCCGGTGCCCACCACCTTCCCGGGCGACCCGGCGCAGCCGGCCGGCCAGGCTGCGGCCGCGGTGCCCTGGGAAGAGTTCTTCACCGATTCGCGGCTGAACGGGCTGATCCGCACCGCGCTGGAAAACAACCGCGACCTGCGCGTGTCGGTGCTCAACATCGAGCAGGCGCGCGCGCAGTTCCAGATCGAGCGCGCGGCGCTGTTCCCGGCGCTGGGCCTCACGGGCAGCGGCTCGCGCTCGAGCCCCAACCCCTACCAGGCGTTCGACAGCAGCGCGGGCAGCGTGTCGTCGCAGTACAGCGTGAACCTGGGCGTGACCGCCTGGGAGATCGACTTCTTCGGCCGCATCCGCGCGCTGAAGGACCAGGCGCTGGCGCAGTACCTGGCCACCGAGGAATCGCGCAAGGCCGCGCAGGTGAGCCTGATCGCGGCGGTGGCCACCGGCTGGCTCACGCTGATTGCCGACGACGAGCTGCTCGAGCTCACGCGCCAGACCTTGGTGACGCGCGAAGAGTCGGTGCGGCTGACCAAGATGCGCTTCGACAACGGCGTGTCGTCCGAGCTCGACTTCCAGGCCGCGAACTCGCTGGCCGAGACCGCGCGCGCCTCGTACGCGCAGCAGCAGCGCACGCGCATGCAGGACGAGAACGCGCTCGCCCTGCTGCTGGGCGCGCCGGTTCCGGCCGATGCCACCGCGGGCGGCATCAAGGGGCTGGACAGCGTCAAGCCGATGCCCGACGTGCCGGCGGGCCTGCCCTCCGACCTGCTGGCCGAGCGGCCCGACATCCGCGCCGCCGAGCAGCAGCTGATTGCGGCCAACGCCAACATCGGCGCGGCGCGCGCCAACTTCTTCCCGCGCGTGTCGCTGACCACCACGCTGGGCACCGCGAGCAGCGAGTTCTCGGGCCTGTTCGACCGCGGCTCCAGGGCCTGGTCGTTCGCGCCCTCGGTCACGCTGCCGATCTTCGATGCGGGCCGCAACCGGGCCACGCTCGATTCGGCCAAGGCCGGGCGCGAGATTGCCGTGGCGCAGTACGAGAAGTCGATCCAGACCGCGTTCCGCGAAGTGGCCGACGCGCTGGCCGGGCGCGCCACGCTGGGCGAGCAGGTGCGTGCGCAGCGCGCGCAGGCCGATGCCGAGGCGGTGCGCTTCAGGCTCTCGGACATGCGCTACCGCAACGGCATTGCCAGCGCGCTGGACCTGCTCGATGCGCAGCGCTCGCTGTACACGGCGCAGCAGTCGGCGGTCACCACGCGCCTCTTGCAGCTGCAGAACCAGGTCACGCTCTACAAGACATTGGGCGGCGGCTGGGCCACGCCCGGCAGCAAGGGCTGAGGCTTTCGCGCGACGGACGGTGAGCGGCCTTGCGTCCTTTGGGCGGAGGGCCTCTCTATAATCGCCGGTTGATTCGAAAAAGCCCCCCGACGAGCCCCCGTTATTGAGGACGCCAATGAGCGCAGACCCGCACTACCAGGCCACAGAAGACGCCCACACCGGCCCGATCAAGAACCCGAAGCAACTGCTGCTGGCGGTATTTTTCTCCTTCGTAGCACCCATCCTGATCATCGTGGGCCTTGTGGCCTATGTGGTTTCGGGCAACAAGCCCGCGGGCACGGCCGAGGGCGACAACATGTCGCTGTACGGCGTGTCGCAGGATGCGCGCGACCGCGAAGTGGCCGAACGGCTCAAGAAGGTCGGCGCCATCGAGATCCGCGATGCCAACCGTCCGCTGGCAGCCGGCGAGGCCGTCTTCAAGGCGCAGTGCGCAGCCTGCCACGGCGCGCCCGGCATTCCCGGCGCTCCGCACTACGGCGACGCCGCAGCCTGGGGCCCGCGCATCGGCCAGGGCTACGAAACGCTGCTCGATCATGCGCTGCATGGCAAGGGCGCGATGCCGCCCCAGGGCGGCGGCGACTTCGAAGACCTCGAAATCGGCCGTGCCGTGGTCTACATGGCCAATGCCGGCGGCGCCAAGTTCGCGGTGCCCGACCGCCCCGCGGCGGCGGCGGCGCCTGCCGATGGCGCGGCTTCGGCGCCCGCGGCGGCTGCCAGCAAGTAACCGGGCCCAGGCCCCCAAAGAGAAAGCCGGCTTCGCGCCGGCTTTTTCATGTCCGCTGCCAGCTGCAGCTACTCATTTGATAGCAAGACGAGCCGGCGCGCCGAGGGGCTCAGCACATGGCCGAAGCGCTGCGGCAGGTCGGCCGCATGCACCGGCTCGGGGGTCCACAGGCCCTGCTCCACCGCGTCGGCGGCCAGGCCCACGTCCTGCGTATGGACCAGCCCGACCCCGAGGGGCGCCGCCAGGAAAAGGCGCCCGTGCTCGTCGAGCAGGCAGGCCGAGATGGCGCCCGCCGCCTGCCCGGTGTGGGCCGTGACGGCAAAGCCCGCGCCATCGGCAATGCGCCAGACGAAGGGCGCGGCCTCCAGTTCGACATACACGCGCTGCGGGCCGTTCTGGAAGAACCACTGGCCTTCTTCATCGTGGTCGTAGTTGCGCTGGATGAAGTCGATCAGCTTCTCGTGCCGCAGCATCGAGCCCTTGGCCGCGGGGAAGGCGCCTTCGGCCTGGGTGCGGTCGTCGCGCATGTACCAGTTGCCGCGCGCGTCCAGGCCGAGCCAGCCGTAGCAGTGCGGCACGTTGGGCCACTTGGCGAGCGCCTGTTTGACGATGT
This sequence comes from Variovorax paradoxus NBRC 15149, assembly GCF_001591365.1. GTDB lineage: Bacteria > Pseudomonadota > Gammaproteobacteria > Burkholderiales > Burkholderiaceae_C > Variovorax > Variovorax paradoxus. The sequence goes on along the minus strand of NZ_BCUT01000001.1, from coordinate 3,111,977 downwards.
CGTCCATGGGCGTTATTTTGCGCGCGCCTGCGCCGCCGTGGAGGGTGCAAACCCGGCCAGCCAGCCGCCCACGCGCTCGGGCATGCCCTGCACATGGCCCGGCGGCGGCCCGAGCGGAAAGCCCACGTGGCCGCCGTGCGCGGGCTGCCACAGCGTGACATGCGGGCCGACCTCGCCGGGGCCGGGCAGGCTCTGCGCCGGAATGAACGGGTCGTTCCGCGCATTCACCACCAGCGTGGGCACGCGGATCGCCCTCAGGTGCGGCTTGGACGAGCCGCGGGCCCAGTAGTCGTCGGTGTTGCGAAAGCCGTGCAGCGGCGCGGTGAACACGTCGTCGAAGGCATAGAGGTCGCGCGCCGCAAGCAGCCGCTCGCGGTCGAACAGGCCCGGAAACTGCGCCAGCTTGGCCAGTGCCTTGGGCTTCATGGTGGCAAGGAACATGCGCGTGTAGACCAGCCGGTTGAAGCCGCGGCCAATGGCCGCGCCGCCGGCCGCCAGGTCGAGCGGCGCGGACACCGAAGCCACCGCATTCACCGAGGCGCGGGCCGTGTCGCCGGCCTCGCAGGCCCAGCGCAGCAGCGCATTGCCGCCGAGCGAGACGCCCGCGGCCAGCACCGGGCCGCCGCCGCGCTGCGCATGCTGCTCGCGCATGCGCTGCAGGATCCAGCCGATCTCTTCGTAGTCGCCCGAGTGGTAGGCGCGCGGCGCCAGGTTGAGCTCGCCGCTGCACCCGCGGAAATGCGGCACGGCAAAGGCCATGCCCTGCGCGGCGGCAAAGGCCGCGAAGGCTTCGGCGTAGTGGCTGCGCGACGACCCCTCCAGCCCGTGGAACAGCACAAGCAGCGGCTGCGGGCCGGGCAAGGCCGCATCGATGAAGTCGACATCGATGAAGTCGCCGTCGGGCGTGGTCCAGCGCTCGCGGCGGTAGGCCGGCGCAGAGCCCTCGAAGCGGCGCGCATAGAGCGCCGGCCAGATGGTCTGCAGGTTGCCGCCGGGCAGCCAGCGCGGCGCCATGTAGCCCATGGCCGCGTGCAGGGAAGAGGAAGAAGAATTCGGCGCGGCGGCGGTCATCGCTTCAGTGCAGGGTCTGGGGCAGCTCGTTCACGTCGCTGGGCTCGCGCGCGCTGCCGGGGCTCGCGTGGTGCGCCACCAGGCGCCACCCTTCGACGGTCTTGTGATAGACGTTGGTGGCCAGCACGAAGGCGTGCTTGGGGCCTTCGGAGGTGAGTACCTCGATGCGCTCGAGCACGTTGTGCACGGCGCTTGCCAATGACTCGATCTTGCGCACGCGCGCTGGCGTCGCGTGGATGGCGCCGTTGCCGAACATCTGCTCGAAGGCGGCGCGGATGGCGGTGGCGCCTACCAGCCGCGGGCCGCCGGGATGCACGCAGAACACCTCGTCCTCGTCGGCCCAGCACGCCATCAGGGCATCGATGTCGCCGCGCTGCAGCGCTTCGTAGAAGGCGGCTTCGACGTCGTCGGCAGTGCCGCCGATGGCCGCGGCGGCGCGGAGTGGGGTCTTGGGCATGGGGTGATTTTGCCGCGCGATCGATGACATGGGGCTGCACCGCTTTGGCCTTGCGGCGCACCGCGTTGCCGCAGCGCGGGCGGTTCGTCCGCTCCACTTTGGACCAAATGGTCAAAACACAACATCCAAAAGCACTCAAACCGTTGATTTAAAACGGCTTTTCCAACTGGCACGGGCCATGCATAGGGCTTTGCGACCCCGCAACAGGAGCTTTTTGCATGAACGTCGGCATCTTCATTCCCATCGGCAACAACGGCTGGCTGCTCTCGGAGAACGCGCCGCAGTACAAGCCCAGTTTCGAGCTCAACAAGGAGATCACGCTGGCGGCCGAGCGCTACGGCGTGGACTTCGTGCTTTCGATGATCAAGCTGCGCGGCTTCGGCGGCAAGACGGAGTTCTGGGACCACAACCTCGAGTCGTTCACGCTGATGGCCGGGCTCGCGGCCGTGACCACGAAGATCAAGCTCTTTGCCACCGCCGCCTCGCTGGTGATGCCGCCGGCCATCGTGGCGCGCATGGCGTCGACCATCGACTCCATCTCCAACGGCCGCTTCGGCCTGAACCTCGTCACCGGCTGGCAGCGGCCCGAGTATTCGCAGATGGGCATGTGGCCGGGCGACCAGTTCTTCGGCACGCGCTACCAGTACCTGTCCGAATACATCCAGGTGCTGCGCGAGCTCTGGGGCAAGGGCCAGTCCGACTTCAAGGGCGACCACTTCCAGATGGACGACTGCCGCCTGAGCCCGCAACCGCAGGCCGACATGAAGGTGATCTGCGCGGGCCAGAGCGATGCGGGCATGGACTTCTCCGCAAAGTACGCCGACTACAACTTCTGCTTCGGCAAGGGCGTGAACACGCCCAAGGCCTTTGCGCCCGCGGCCGAGAAGCTCATCGAGGCCACGCGCAAGACCGGCCGCCACGTCACCACCTACGTGCTGATGATGGTGATTGCCGACGAGACCGACGAGGCCGCGCGCGCCAAGTGGGAGCACTACAAGGCCGGCGCCGACCACGAGGCCATCGCCTGGCTGGGCCAGCAGGGCGCGGCCGACACCAGGTCGGGCGCCGACACCAACGTGCGCCAGATGGCCGATCCGACCTCGGCCGTCAACATCAACATGGGCACGCTGGTCGGCTCCTACGCCACCGTCGCGCGCCTGCTCGACGAGATGGCCGAGGTGCCGGGCACCGAGGGCGTGCTGCTGACCTTCGACGATTTCGTGCAGGGCGTCGCGGCCTTCGGCGAACGCATCCAGCCGCTCATGAAGAGCCGCGTGCACGTGCAGAGCCCCGTGCCCTCGCAGGCCGAAGCCGAACAACGCCTTGCGGCCTGAGCAGGAGCGCCACGTGAGCACGCCAGCACGCAACACCACCCTCACATCGGACACTCCCGTCGGCGCGCCGCGCCTGCCCGGCGCACCGGCGCCGCAGGTGCTGTCCGCGCGGCCCGAACCGCTCGCGCTGCATGCCAGCGACTCGGCGCTGATCGTGGTCGACATGCAGAACGCCTATGCGTCGATGGGCGGCTATGTCGATTCGGCCGGCTTCGACATTTCCGGCGCGCAGGGCACCATTGCCAACATCGCGCGCACCATCGCGGCGGCGCGCGCGGCCGGCATGCTGGTGGTGTTCTTGCAAAACGGCTGGGACGCCGCCTATGTCGAGGCCGGCGGGCCGGGCTCGCCCAACTGGCACAAGTCGAATGCGCTCAAGACCATGCGCGCGCGGCCCGAGCTTGCGGGCAAGTTCCTCGCCAAGGGCGGCTGGGACTACGAACTCATTGCCGAGATGAAGCCGCAGCCCGGCGACATCGTGGTGCCCAAGACGCGCTACAGCGGCTTCTTCAACAGCACGCTCGACAGCACGCTGCGCGCACGCGGCATCCGCCACCTGGTGTTCACCGGCATCGCGACCAACGTGTGCGTGGAGTCGACCCTGCGAGACGCCTTCCACCTCGAATACTTCGCCGTGATGCTGGAAGACGCGACGCACGAGCTGGGCGGCGCGGCCATCCAGAAGGCCTCGGTCTACAACGTCGAGACCTTCTTCGGCTGGGTCTCCACCGTCGACGACTTCGTGCGCAGCTTCGCGCCAAGCGCCGCCTGACTTTCAATCGTTCAACCCACAGCAAGGAACCCCCATGCCCAAGCAAGCCATCATCCCGGCCGGAACCACCACGCCGATCGCTCCCTTCGTGCCCGGCACCATGGCCGACGGCATCGTCTACGTGTCGGGCACGCTGCCCTTCGACAAGGACAACAACGCGGTCCACGTGGGCGATGCCTCGGCGCAGACGCGCCACGTGCTCGAGACGATCCAGAACGTGATCGCAACGGCCGGCGGCACCATGGACGACGTGACCTTCAACATGATCATGATCAAGGACTGGGCCGACTACGCCAAGGTCAATGCGGTGTATGCCGAGTTCTTTCCGGGCACCAAGCCTGCGCGCTACTGCATCCAGTGCGGCCTGGTGAAGCCCGATGCGCTGGTCGAGATTGCGTCTATCGCCCACGTCGGCAACAAGGCCTGAGCATGCCGCTGCACTACGAAGTGCATGGGCCGGCCGATGGCGAGGCGGTGCTGCTGTCATCGGGCCTGGGCGGTTCGGCCGCCTTCTGGCAACCGCAGCTTGGCGCGCTGGTCGAAGCGGGCCACCGCGTGATTGCGTACGACCAGCGCGGCACGGGCCGCAGCCCCGCCGCGCTGGATGCGGGCTATGCCATTGCCGACATGGCGCGCGACGTGGTGCAGATTCTCGACGCCACGGCCACGCCGCGCTGCCACCTGGTGGGCCATGCGCTGGGCGGGCTCGTGGGCCTGCAGCTGGCGCTCGACGAACCGGCGCGCGTGGCCAGCCTGGTGCTGGTCAATGCGTGGTCGAAGCCCAACGCGCATTCGGCGCGCTGCTTCGATGCGCGGCTTGCGCTGCTCGATGCCTGCGGCCCGCGCGCGTACGTGGAAGCGCAGCCGATCTTTTTGTACCCCGCGGCCTGGTGCGCGGAACATGCGCAGCGCGTGGCCGACGAGGTCGACCATGCGTTTGCGCACTTCCCCGGAGAAGCCAACATGCGCGCGCGCATCGGTGCGCTGCGCGCCTTCGACGTCGATGCACGCCTGGGCGCCATCACCGCGCCCACGCTGGTGGCCGCCGCCATGGACGATGCGCTGGTGCCGTGGACCTGCTCACAGCGCCTGGCCGATGGCCTGAAGGACGTGACGCTCCACTTCCTGCCGCACGGCGGCCACGCGCACAGCGTGACCGAGGCCGCCGCCTTCAACCGCAGCCTGCTCGACTTTCTCGCCCGGGTCAGCGCACCCGGCGTTCCCGCATGACCATGATGAAACCCGCCCTCGACGACGCCGCACTGGCCCTTCTTTTTACCGAGGCGCGCAGCCACAACGGCTGGACCGCCGAGCCCGTGACCGATGCGCAGATCCGCCAGGTCTACGCGCTGGCCTGCATGGGACCGACCTCGGCCAACTGCTCGCCCGCGCGCTTCGTGTTCGTTCGCACGCCCGAAGGCAAGCAGCGCCTCGCGCCGGCGCTTTCGAAGGGCAACCTCAACAAGACCATGGCTGCGCCCGTCACCGTGATTGCCGCGTGGGACCGCAAGTTCTACGACAAGCTGCCCACGCTGTTTCCGCATGCCGATGCGCGCAGCTGGTTCACCGGCAGCCCCGAGGCCGCGCATGAAACCGCCTTTCGCAACGCCAGCCTGCAGGCGGCCTACCTGCTGCTGGCCGCGCGCGCGGTGGGGCTCGACGCCGGGCCGATGTCGGGCTTCGACAAGGCGAAGGTCGATGCCGCGTTCTTCGAGGGCACCGACTGGAGCGCCAACTTCCTGATCAACCTCGGCCATGGCGATTCGGCCAAGGTGTTCGGGCGCCTGCCGCGGCTCGGCTTCGACGAAGCCTGCGTCCTCGCCTGAAGCCCGTCTTCACAACGGAGACTTTTTTCTCATGCTGCCCAACGCAATGGCCTCCAACCACGTCATGCCGAGCGGTGCGCCGCCTGTGCTGCCCAAGGCCGACTACCGCAACGCCATGGCGCGGCTGGGTGCGGCGGTCAACATCATCACCACCGACGGGCCCGCAGGCCGCGCCGGGTTCACCGCCTCGGCCGTGTGCAGCGTGACCGACGAGCCGCCGATGCTGCTGGTGTGCCTGAACCGCTCGGCCTCGGTGTACCCCGCGTTCACGGCCAACGGCGTGCTGTGCGTGAACGTGCTGGCCGCGGGGCACCAGGCGCTCTCGGGCCTGTTCGGCGGCAAGACGCCGATGGACGAGCGCTTTGCCGCAGGCCGATGGAGCCGCAAGGCCACGGGCTCGCCGGTGCTCGAAGATGCCGCGGCCTCGTTCGACTGCCGCGTGGTGCAGGCCACGAGTGCGGGGACGCATGACGTGCTGTTTTGCGAGGCGTTGGCGATTGCGATTGGGGGGGCGGCGCAGAGCTTGATTTATTTCGATCGGCGGTATCACGAGATTGCAGCGCCGCCGCACTGACTTTCTTTCCTTTCCCCTCTCCCTTGTCTTCTCCCCTCTCCCTCCGGGAGAGGGTCAGGGTGAGGGCAGCGGCCTTTCCAACCGCAGCGCATCTTCCAACGCCGCCGGCCCTCACCCCAGCCCTCTCCCGGAGGGAGAGGGAGCAAGAGAGAGAAGCTCGTTAGCGCGGTGCAATGCCCTGCAGCACGATCCGCTGCACGTTCTCCACCGTCTGCTCGAAGAACGCCGGATCCTCCAGCGTATGCCCCGTCAGCGCCTGCACCTGCACGCCGAAATCCGCATAGTGCTGCGTGACGGCCCAGAGCGTGAAGATCAGGTGATGCGGATCGACCGCTGCGAGCTTGCCGGCGGCAATCCATGAACGGATGACCTCCGACTTGCGCTCCACCAGCGTGCGCAGCTCGCGGTCGAGCTCGTCGCGCAGGAGCGGCGCGCCCTGGATCATCTCGAGGCAGAACAGGCGCGATGCATCGGGCCGGTCGCGCGAGACCACGAGCTTGCGGCGGATGTAGCCACCGATGGCTTCGGCCGGGTCCTGCTCGGCGCTGAAGCCGCGCAGCGGTTCGAGCCACAGCGCGAGCAGGTCGCGCAGCACGTTGACGTACAGCTCCTCCTTGTTCGCGAAGTAGTAGAGCAGGTTGCTCTTGGACACATCGGCGCGCGCCGCCACTTGGTCGATGGACGTGCCATGCAGGCCAAAGCGCGAGAACAACCCAAGCGCGGCGCCGAGGATGGCGCTGCGCTTGTCCTCGATCTGGCGCAGCCTGCGGCTCACCGCGGATGCGCTGCGCACGGCGGGCTTCGCGCGCTTGCGCGCCGGGCCCTTCACCGGAAGGGTCACCGGGATCTTCACCGGGCTTTTTTTGGCCGGGATCTTCTTCGTGCTGCTGGCTGCGGCCAGCGCCTTGGTCTTCGGCATCTTCCCTCGCTTCATCGATTGCTTGCTGGTTCTTCTTTCAACGCGCACCACTGTAAGGCCGCGATGCATCGCGTTGCGCCAGCGCGGCCTTCGCGCGCCGCCGGCACGCACCATGCTGACGCGGCCAACGCGTTTTGTCCATTTGGTCCAACTGGCACAGACGTTGCATGGCGAAAGGCATGCCAAGCACGAGGACCGACACATGACAACGCTGCTGTCCGTACCCATCATCGATCTCGCGCCCTACTTCGCCGGCACGGCCGAAGGCAAGGCGCAGGTTGCGGCCAAGGTGGACGAGGCCTGCCGCAGCATCGGCTTTCTGGTCATCACCAACCATGGCATTCCGGCCGAGCTGATTGCGCGCGTGTCGCAACTCTCGCGCCGCTTTTTCGACATGCCGCTGGCCGAGAAGCGCAATGTCGACCGGCCGCGCGAGGACGCGGTGCGCGGCTACAGCGCGGTGGGCGAAGAGGGGCTTTCGTACAGCCTGGAAGAGGCCGCGCCCGGCGACCTGAAGGAATCGTTTTCCATCGGCCCCTCCAACGTGCCCGATGACGACTACCACCGCGGCCCCGCCGCCGGCCCGCACTTCGAGCCCAACAGCTGGCCGCCGATCGACGGTTTCCGGGAGGCTTATGAAAGCTACTTCGAGGCCATGAGCGATCTCTCGCGCTCGATGATGCGCATCTTCGCGCTCGGCCTTGCGCTGCCCGAGCCGTTCTTCGACGACAAGATCGACCGGCACATCAGCATGTTCCGCGTGCTGAGCTATCCGCCGCAGCGCGAAGCGCCGCTGCCGGGCCAGCTGCGCGCAGGCGCGCACAGCGACTACGGCAGCCTCACGATCGTGCTGCCCGACGACAAGGGCCTGCAGGTGTTCAACAAGGCGGGCCAGTGGGTCGACGTGCCGCAGGTGGAAGGCGGCCTGGTGGTCAACATTGCCGACCTGATGATGCAGTGGACCAACGACCAGTGGGTGTCGACGCTGCACCGCGTGGTCAATCCGCCGTTCGAGATGGCCAGCACCAACCGCCGCCAGTCGCTGGTGTTCTTTCACCAGCCCAACTACGACGCGATGGTCGAGTGCCTGCCGAGTTGCCTGGCACCGGGCGAGCAGCCGAAGTACGCACCGATTTCTTCGGGCGACCACCTGACCTCCAAGTTCGTCAAGCAGACGACCTTTGGGGGGACCAAGGTCGCGGTCTAAATGAAACCCCGCGATCGTTGTTGTTCGGGGCGCGCTCCCGCCGACGGGGTACCTTGCTCCGCGAATGTCCTCCGGCCTGCGGCCTCCCCCTTGATTTCGCTGCGCAAGGCACCCCATCGACGGGAGCGTTGTACAGAGCAGTCGTTGATCGGCCAGCACCACAGCCGCGCCCATCGTGCACAGGGCATCGGGTGCTCCCCGCAGCGAAATAAAGGAGGAGGCCGCAGGCCGGGGGACATTCGCGGAGGGGAGTACCCGGTGGCCTGTGCACGCGCCCTGAACAAGAGCGCCGCGAACAAGAACAACAGCGCCAAGAAAAACTGACATGCCCCACCTCTCCTACGTCAACGTCTTCGCAAAAGACGTGGTCGCGCTCAGCGGCTTCTACCAGCGCGTGTTCGGCTTCCCGGAGATCGAGGCCATTCGCTCGCCGATCTTTCGCGGGCTCGACACCGGCAAGTCGAGCCTCGGCTTCAACGCGCTCGATGCCTACGAGCTGCTGCACCTGGCCGAATTTTCCGACACGCGCGGCGTGAAGTTTCTGCTGAACATCGACGTCGACAGCAAGGACGACGTCGACCGCATGGTGCCCATTGCGCTGGAGGCCGGCGCCACGCTGGTGAAGCCACCGTACGTCACCTACTACAACTGGTACCAGTCGGTGCTGCTCGATCCCGAGGGCAATGTGTTTCGCATCAACTTCATGATGTGACGCACGCGGCCCGCCCTCTTCTTCTTTCTCCCCGTTCTTCGACACGCTCCCCACGAAAGGTTGCTCCATGCTGATGCTGCTGCGCACTCCCACCCACGGCTTCGCCTTCGGCCTTGCATCGGCGCTTGCGGCCGGCGGCGCGTTGTTCACGCTGCCCGCCTTGGCGGCCGACGGCTTCACGCTCAAGGACAAGCCGAAGATCGCGATGCTCTACTTCGGCCCGAAGAACGACGGCGGCTGGACGCAGGCCTTCGACGAGGCGCGCGTGAAGATCGAGAAGGAGATCGGCCAGAAGATCCAGTTCGTCGAGAACGTGCCCGAAGACGCATCGGCCATCAAGCCCGCGGCCGAGAAGTTCATCCAGCGCGGCGCCAACATCGTGATCGGCACCGCCTTCGGCTACTCCGACAGCTTCAAGGACCTGGCCGCCAAGTACCCCGAAGTGGCCTTCCTCAACGGCTCGGGCACCACCAACGGCAGCAACCTCGAATCGTTCTACGGCCGCACCTACGAGAGCCAGTACCTCTGCGGCATGGCCGCGGGCGCGGCCTCCAAGACCGGCAAGCTCGGCTTCGTTGCGGCCAACCCCTTCGGCGTGGTGAACTGGACCATCAACGCCTTCGCGCTCGGTGCGCAGAAGATGAACCCCAGCGCCACGGTCAACGTGATCTACACCGGCGCCTGGAACGACCCGGTGAAGGAACGCGCCGCCGCGGCCGCGCTGATCGACCAGGGCGCCGACGTGATCGGCCAGCATGTCGATTCGCCCACGCCGCAGATCGTGGCGCAGGAGCGCGGCGTGTACGGCACCGGCCACCACCGCGACCTGCGCCAGTTCGCGCCCAAGGCCACGCTGTGCTCGTCGGTGTGGGTGTGGGACCGCTTCCTTTCGCCAGAGCTCAAGAAGATCATGGCCGGCAACTGGAAGCCCGGCCAGTACGGCGCCTTCATCGAGATGAAGGACGGCGGCACCGACATCGCGGGCTTCGGCCCTGCGGTGCCCAAGGACAAGGCGTCGCAGATCACGGCCGAACGAGACGCCATCATGAAGGGCAAGCAGGTCTACGCCGGCCCGCTCGCCGACCGCGACGGCAAGGAGCGCGTGGCCAAGGGCGCGGTGCTGTCGGATGCCGATCTCTGGAAGATGGACTGGTTCGTCAAGGGCGTGGTCACGCAGAAGTAAGTAAGAAAAAAAGAAGGCAACGCCAATGCCCAACGCGCTCGAGCTCACCGGCATCCGCAAGTCCTTCGACGGCTTTGCGGCACTGACCGACGCGCACTTCGAAGCGCGCTGGGGCGAGGTGCATGCGCTCTTGGGCGAGAACGGCGCGGGCAAGTCGTCGCTGATGAACATCGCGGCCGGGCTCTATGCGCCGGAGGCGGGCCAGCTGCTGGTCGACGACAACCCGGTGCGTTTTGCCGGACCGCGCGATGCAGCCAGGCACCGCATCGGCATGGTCCACCAGCATTTCAAGCTGGTGCGGCCGTTCACGGTGGCAGAGAACATCTTGCTCACCGCGCCGGCGCCGGCGCCGGCCGAGTTCCAGAGCCACGGGGAGCGCCTGCGCGAAATCTCTCGCGTCATCCGCAACAAGGCCTCGGAGCTGGGCTTCGAGATCGATCCATCAAAGCGCGTCGATGCGCTGTCGATTGCCGAGCAGCAGCGCGTCGAGATCCTCAAGGTGCTGCTGGCGGGCGCGCGCATCCTGATCCTCGACGAGCCCACCGCGGTGCTCACCGACCAGGAAGCCGCGCGCCTCTTGCAGACGGTGCAGGGCCTCGCACGCGGCGGCTCGGCCGTGGTGCTTGTCACGCACAAGATGGCCGACGTGAAGACCTATGCCGACCGCGTGACGGTGATGCGCGGCGGCCGCACGGTCGCCACGCTGGCGCCGGGCGCCACCTCGGTGGCCGAGCTCGTGAAACTTACCGTGGGCGAATCGATTGCCACGCAAAGCTATCAGGCCGCAAAGTCGCCGCGTGGCCCGGTGCGGCTCACGGTGCGCAGGCTGCGCTCGGCGGCATCGCCCGAGGGCCGCCGCGTGCTCGACGGCGTCGAGCTCGAACTGCATGCGGGCGAAATCTACGGCCTGGCCGGTGTCGGCGGCAACGGACAGGGCGAGCTGGCCGGCGCCATCATGGGCCTGCCGGATGCGGGCGGTGCGCTCGAAGGCGAGATCCATCTGAACGGCCACGGCGACCTCAAGGCCATGAGTGCACCGGAGCGCCGCAACGTGGGCATTGCCGCGATCCCGGCCGACCGCTACGGGCTCGCGCTGGCTGGCGGCCTTTCGGTGGCCGAGAACTACGCCATCGGCCGTGTGCACACCGGCCGCTACGGCCCGGCCTGGCATCTGCGGCGCGGCCGCATGCAAGACGACACGCAGCAAGCGGTGCGCGCCTTCGACGTGCAGGGCGTGCGCTCGGTGGCGCAGAAGGCCGCGCTGCTGTCCGGCGGCAATGCGCAGAAGCTGGTGCTCGCGCGCGAGTTCGGCAAGGCGCCCTCGCTGGTGCTCGCGCACAGCCCGAGCCGCGGGCTCGACGTGCGCGCGAGCGCCGAGGTGCATGCGCGCCTGCGCGCCGCGCGCGACGGCGGCGCCGCGGTGCTGCTGATCAGCGAGGACCTCGACGAGGTGCTGCAGCTGGCCGACCGCGTGGGCGTGATGGCGCGCGGGCGCATCGCCGGCGAATTCGCGCAGCCGGCCGACCGGCAGGCCATCGGACAGGCGATGGTGGACCATGGTTGACGCCACGCTCGCGGCCATCGCGCAGCCGGCGCAGACCGATCCGGAGGCCGCGCAGCGCGCACGGCGCCAGCCGCTGGCGCGCCGGCGTTACGCGCTGGAGATCCGCCAGCACATGGGATGGCGGCGGCAGGCGCTGATCCTTGCGGCGGCGCTCCTTGCGGGCCTTGCGATTTCCGCCGCCATCCTGGTGGCGGCCGGCGTTCCCGCGGGCGAGCTCGCCAACGAGTTCGTGATGCAGACCTTCTTCGACGGCCAGAACTTTCGCGCCGTGCTGTTCCAGGCCGCCCCCATGATCCTCGTGGGCCTGGCTGGCGCGCTGGCGTTTCGCGCGCGCTTCTGGAACCTGGGGCTCGAGGGCCAGATGATCTGGGGCGCCATCGGCGCGACGGCCGTCTCGATGTGGCAGGTCGGGCCCGAGCCGCTGCGCCTGCCGCTGATGTTCGCGGCCGCCATCGGCTGCGGGCTGCTCTGGGTGCTGGGGCCGGCGTGGCTGAAGATCAGGCTCGGCGTGAACGAGATCATTTCCACGCTGATGCTCAACTACATGGCGGCCAACTTCCTGCTGCACCTGGTCTATGGCAGCTGGAAGGACCCGAAGGACAACTTCCCCTATTCGCCGCAGTTCCGCGCCTTCGAGCGGCTGCCCGAACTGGGGGCCGGCGTGAGCAGCGCCATCGTGCTCGCGGCCGTGGTGGCGCTCCTTGCATGGTGGCTGGTGGGCCTGAGCCGCGCCGGGCTGTACCTGCGCTTCGTCGATGCCAATCCGCGCGTGGCGCATGCCAATGGCGTGCCGGTGCGCCGCACCATCTACGGCGCCGTGCTGCTGTCGGGCGCGATGGCCGGGCTCGCGGGCCTGGCGGTGGCCTCCGGGCAGGAGGGGCGGCTCACGCAGGCCTTCTACCAGGGATACGGCTTCTCGGGCATCCTGATTGCCTTTCTTGCGCGCAACAACCCGCTCGCGGCCACGGTGGTGGCGCTGCTGGTGGCGGCCCTGTTCGTCACCGGCCGCAGCCTGCAGGTGTTCTACCAGGTGCCGTTCTCGATGGTGCAGCTGATCCAGGCCATCATCGTGGTGTGCGTGGCGTCGAGCGATTTCTTCATTCGCCATCGGCTGCGGCGCGTGGGTGCGGAGGCGGTGCAATGAGCGGAAGCATCGTTCTCAACTGGCTCGCAAGCACGCCCGACTTCGCGGTGCCCTATGCGCTCGCGGCGCTGGGCCTGATCATCAGCGAGCGCGCGGGCGTGCTGTCGCTCGGCGCCGAAGGGCTGATGTTGGTCGGCGCGCTCGCGGGCATCGGCGCGCAGATCGCCATGGGGCAGCCGGCCGTGTCGCTGGTGCTGGCGATGCTCGCGGCCAGCGCGGTGTCGCTGCTGTTCGCGGCGATGGTGATCTGGCTGCGCGTGAACCAGGTGATCGCGGGGCTCGCGCTGGTGTTCTTCTGCCAGGGCCTCACGGCGCTGGTCGGCTCGCTCGCCGAATGGACCAACCATGCCACCGGAGGCATCGGCGCGATGGCGCTGTGGCCGCTGTCGCTCCTGCCCGGCGCCGGCCGGCTGTTCGAGCAGAACGCCATGGTCTGGCTCACGCTGCCGATCTTCCTTGCCGTGGCGTGGTTTCTCTCGCGCAGCTCGGCCGGGCTCCGGCTGCGGGCGGTGGGCGAGAACCCGCAGGCGGCCGATGCGGCCGGCATCCGCGTTGCCCTGTGGCGGCTGGCCGCGGTGCTCGCGGGCTCGGCGCTGGTGGGCCTGGCGGGCGCGTACATCTCGGTGGTCAGCACCAAGCTGTGGATCGCGGGCATGACCGGCGGGCGCGGCTGGATCGCGGTGGGGCTGGTGATCTTCGCGCGCTGGTCGCCGTGGAAGGCGCTCGTGGGCGCGCTGCTGTTCGGCTGCATCGAGGCGCTGATCCCGCAACTGGCCGCGGCCGGCGTGCAGCTGCCGCAGTACTTCGTGATGATGACGCCCTATGCGGTGACGCTCGCGGTGATGGTGTGGGTCGCGCTCTCGCGGCGCGGCGCCGACGAAGAGCCCGGCGCGCTGGGCCAACCCTACGTGCGGGAAGAACGCCGGTGAAGGCCTGGGTCTACAACGAGGAGCGCGAGCTCGACGCAGCGCAGTTCGCCGACTACCTGGACCCGGCCAGCACCGCGGTCGTGTCCATCGACATGCACCGCGGCCACCTGGACGACAGCCCCGACTGCCCCTGCCCCGCCCCGCGGGCGCGCGACGTGGTGGCGCCCATCGACGGCTTCCACGACGCGGCGCGCGCGCTGGGCGTGCGCATCGTGCACATCCGGTCGGTGCTGCGGCCCGGCGGCGTGGACGACGTCCACGGCATTCCGTCCGCATGGCGCCGCACCTTTCCGCTGCACGTGGGCGAAATTCCGAATGCCGACGCGCACGCCATCGAAGGCTCCAAGTGGACCGAGTGGGTCACGCGCGTGGCGCCCGGCGACATGCGCGTGGACAACAAGCGGCGCCTCTCGGCCTTCTACCCGACCGACCTCGACTTCCTGCTGCGCAACCAGCGCATCGAGACGGTGGTGCTCAACGGCGGCTTCACCGACTGCTGCGTGCTCAACACGGCCTTCGACGCGAGCAACCGCAACTACCGCGTGATCGTGCTGCGCGACCTGGTGCGCGGCACCGATGCGCACTTGGAAGGCGCGGCGCTTGCGATGGTGTCGCTGCACCTGGGGCTGGTGCTCGACTCGGCCGAACTGCTGCGCCAGTGGCGCGGCTGAGGGTCCGTCAGCCCGCCAGTCCCAGCCAGCGCCGCACCACGGCCTGCATGTCGCCCTGCGCGGATTCCCACACCAGCTCGGGCGCCGCCACATGCACGCCCGGCGGCGCGATGCGCAGCGCGAGGTCGACCAGCTCGGCCACCTTCGATGCGCGCACCGGCTGCTCGCTGCTCGGCACCATGAAGCGCACGATCGAGAGCATCCAGGCCGCGAGCCTTTCGGCGGGGTTGGCGAACCTGGCGTTGAGCGGCTTGCGCGCCGAGCGCACGAGGATCACGCGGTCGAAGCCGTTGGCGACCACGGCCTGCTCGTCGAGGCTCGCGAGCCCGCGCTTGAGCGCCTCGGGCAACTTGCCCTGGTCGTGCGGCTGCACGATGGCCAGCGTGCGCACGCCGCAGGCGCGCAGCCAGCGCGCGAGCTCGGGCAGGTCCGAAGGCTGCGGCACCCAGAGCGCGCGTTCGCGGTCGTGATAGAGCCGCGGCGGGTCGAAGGCGATGACGGCGCTGTCAGCCGATGCCAGCGGCCATTGCGCGATCGGCAGGCCGGGGGCGAGGTAGGTTTCAACGCCGCGCAGCCCGTCGCGGATCGGCTCGCATGCCAGCACGCGCGCATGGGCAACCCGGTGGCTGCCCGCAAGCCGGCGCAGCAGCTCCTGGCCCAGGGCGCCGGTCGCACCGGCCACCAGCAGCGTGCCGGTGGCCGCCGCTGCAGCGGGCAATGCGGCCGCGCGGTTGGCGCCCCGCAGGGCATGGAGAGGATCGAGGGCCATGGAGCCTTCTATGCTAACTTCGGCTTCCATCTGCGGAGGTAATGCAAATGACGATGATGAAACGCTGGCTCCTGATTCTTGCTGCGGCGCTTTCGCTGAGCGGCTGCGGCTACAACCAGTTCCAGTCGCTCGACGAGGCCAGCAAGTCGGCCTGGAGCGAGGTGCTCAACCAGTACCAGCGGCGCGCCGACCTGGTGCCCAACATCGTGGCCACCGTGAAGGGCGAAGCCAGCTTCGAGCAGGACACGCTCACCAAGGTGATCGAGGCGCGCGCCAAGGCCACCTCGATCCAGGTGACGCCCGAGACGCTCAACAACCCCGAGGCCTTCAACAAGTTCCAGCAGGCGCAGGGAGAGCTCTCTTCGGCGCTGTCGCGGCTCATGGTGGTGGCGGAGCGCTATCCGGAGCTCAAGGCCAACCAGGCCTTCCGCGACCTGCGCGTGACGCTCGAAGGCACCGAGAACCGCATCACCGTGGCGCGCAACCGCTACATCCAGACGGTGCAGGAGTACAACGTGCTGGCGCGCAGCTTCCCGACCAACATCACGGCCAAGATCTTCAGCTACCAGCCCAAGCCCAACTTCTCGGTTCAGAACGAAGCGCAGATCTCGACGCCGCCGACGGTCGATTTCTCGGCACCCAAGAAGTAAGCAAGACACCCGCCTGATGGCCCTTGCCCTCTTCCGCCGTGTGCTGGCCACCGTCCTGCTGGCCGCGGCTGCATGGGCCGGCCTTGCGGGAGCGGCATGGGCGCAGGGCCTGCTGCCGGTGCCCGCGCTCACGGCGCGGGTGATCGACCAGACCCAGACGCTGGCCGAATCCGAGCGCGCCGATCTCGAAGCCAAGCTGGCCGCGTTCGAGCAGCGCAAGGGCTCGCAGATGGTGGTGCTGATGGTGCCCACCACCGCGCCCGAAGACATCGCGAGCTACGCCAACCGCGTGGGCAATGCCTGGAAGATCGGGCGCAAGGAGGTCGGCGACGGCATCCTGGTGATCGTGGCCAAGAACGACCGCAAGATGCGCATCGAAGTGGCCAAGGCGCTCGAGGGCGCGGTGCCCGACCTCGCGGCCATCCGCATCATCGACGAGGAGATGAAGCCGCGCTTTCGCAACAACGACTTCGCGGGCGGGCTGAACGCGGCCGTGGCCCGGCTCATCGGGCTGGTCGACGGCGAGGCGCTGCCCGCGCCTTCCAGCAGCGGCGGCAACAGCAGCAAGGATTCCGGCGAAGGCATCGACTGGGAGAACCTCGCGATCTTCCTGTTCGTCGGCGTCTTTGTCGCGGCGCCGATCGTGCGCTCGATCGCCGGCAAGAAGCTGGGCTCGGTGGTCATGGGCGGCGGCATCGGCGTGATTGCCTTCCTCATCACGACCAGCATCGTCATCGCGGTGCTGGCGGGCCTGGCGGCGCTCATGGTGTCGCTGTTCTCGGCCGTGGCGGCGACGAGCCCGGCGCGGCGCGGTGGTGGCGGATTCGGCGGCTGGGGCGGCGGCGGTAGTGGCGGCGGCTGGAGCAGCGGTGGCAGCAGCGGAGGCGGAAGCGGTGATTTCAGCTCCGGCGGCGGCGGCGATTTCGGGGGCGGCGGCGCCTCGGGGGACTGGTAGGCATGGCAACGGCAACGCTTTTCTCGAAGCTCGCCCGCATCTGGCGCCACCAGTGGATGGACGAGGCCGATGTGCGGCGCGTGCTGCCCGATGCCGCCATGGAGCGCCTGGCGGCGCGCGTGGCCGCGAGCGAGCGCCGCCACAGCGGCGAGATCCGCATCTGCGTGGAAGCGGGCCTGCCCTGGTCCTACCTGCGGCGCCATGCCTCGGCGCGCGAGCGTGCCGTCACGCTGTTCGGCAAGCTGCGCGTGTGGGACACCGCGCACAACAACGGCGTGCTCATCTACCTGCTGCTGGCCGAGCATGCGATCGAGATCGTGGCCGACCGCGGCATCGATGCGCACGTCGACGATGCCGAATGGGCCGCGATGGCGCAGCGCATGGGCGCGGCCTTCCGCGAGGGCCGCTTCGAGGACGGGCTCACGCAGGCGCTGGAAGAAATGTCGGCCTTGCTGGTGGCGCACTTTCCGCTGGCCGAGAACGAGCCCGACACCAACGAGCTGCCCGACCAGCCCGTCGTCCTTTGAATTTCTCCCTCCCCTCCCGGGGGAGGGCCGGGGTGGGGGCGAGCGGCGGTGGCATGGGGCACGCTCTGGCAGCCCCCATCCCAACCATCCCCCGGGAGGGGAAGGAGCTCAACCCCTTACTCCGATGGCGGCAGCGCCCACACGCTTTTTCCGCCCACCGCATAGAAGCGCCGCCCCGGCGCGCGCTCCATCAACCAGCCGCCCGTGAACTCGCCGAAAGCCGGCAGCACGGCCTGCTGCGCATCGCTCGCGAAGCACGGCAGCCGCACGCTGTCGCGCCCCGGCCCGTAGAGCCGGCAGACGGGATGCAGGTGCCCCGCGAGCACGAAGTGCGTGGCATGCGCCTGCGGATGGTGGCAGCAGGCAAAAGGGCCGAGCAGATAAGGCTCGTCGACCACCTCGATGCCGAGCTCGGCGGGCGGATCGCCCGCGCGGCTGTCGTGGTTGCCCCGCACCAGCGTCATGCCGATGGACGCATGCGCCGCGCGCCAGGCGGCCAGCGCCGCCAGCACCTGAGGCGTGCGCGCCTGCGCCGCATGCAGGAAATCGCCAAGGAACACGATGCGCTGCGGCGCATGGGCCGCAATGAGCGCGTCGAGCCGCGCCAGGTTCTCCTGCGTGGTGCCGCCCGGCACCGGCTGGCCGAGCGCGCGGTAGGTCGCGGCCTTGCCGATGTGCAGGTCGGCAATGAACAGCACGCGGCCATCGGGCCACCAGATGGCGTGCTCGGGCAACAGGTGCAACAGTTCGCCGGCCCACTGGACCGGGAGCGCCGATGCTGGGAGATTCGAAGCGGTCACGGGCCACGAGTGTCGCAAAAGACGCGCAGGCCGGCGGCCTTCTTGCAATTCACCCCGCGAGCCCCAGTTCTTCAGAATGACCGACACGCCTTCGCTGCACATCGTCTGCCCGCACTGCCACACCACCAACCGCGTGCGCGCGGCGCAGCTGGGCAGCGCGCCCGACTGCGGCAACTGCCACCGCGCGCTGTTCACCGGCCACTCCACCGCGCTGCCGGACGAAAAGACCTTCGACCGCCACATCGCACGCAATGAAATCCCGGTGCTGGTGGACTTCTGGGCGCCCTGGTGCGGCCCCTGCCGCCAGATGGCGCCGGGCTACGAACAGGCCGCGGCCCAGCTCGAACCGCAGGTGCGGCTCGCCAAGGTCGACACGGAGGCCGTGCCGGCACTGGGCGCGCGCTTCAACATCCGCAGCATCCCGACGCTGGCGCTGTTCCGCGGCGGCCGCGAAGTGGCGCGCCAGGCCGGCGCCATGGGCGCGGCGGACATCGTGCGCTGGGTCAAGGCGCACGGCGCGGGTTGAGCTGAACCGGGCGGCTCAGAGCGGCGGCAAGGGCCGTGAGGGCCGCCTGCGCTCGCGGCGCGGCGCAGCCGGCGGCTTGCCCGGCCCTTCCTGGCCGAACGCGAGCGTGCTCTTCACGCGTTCCACGCCGCCGGCCGTGACCACGCCGCCCGCGGCCTTTTCGAGCTGCTCGACCATGCGCGCAATGCGGTCGGCCACGTTCTCGTTCGACAGCTTCTCGCGGAACAGCTCGACCATGAGCGGAAACGAAAAAGGCGTGGGCCGCTCGAGCGGCTTCAGCACCAGCTGCTGGGTCGCCATGCGTGCGAGGCTGGCCGCCAGTCGCCCGATTTCGAGCTCCTGCGCAAGCAGTTCCTGCTCGGCCTGCAGCAGCAGCTTGTTCGCCGGGTCGTACTTGCGGAACACCTCCCAGAACAGCGAGGACGAGGCCTGCAGCTGCCGGCTGCTGCGCTTCTCGCCCGGATAGCCCTGGAAGATCAGCCCCGAAACGCGGGCAATCTCGCGGAAGCGGCGCTGCGCGAGTTCGCCCGCGTTGAGCGAGGCCAGCACCTCGTGCAGCAGCGTGGCATGCGCATCCTCGCCCTGCGGCAGGCGCAGCACCTGGGGCAGCAGCGCGGGCCAGTCGACCGGCGTGGCGCTCAGCAGCTCGAAGCCGTAGTCGTTCACCGCAATGGAGAAAGTGCGCGCCTCGTGCTGCGCCACGCGCCAGGCCAGGAGGCTCGCAAGCCCCATGTGCACGTGGCGTCCCGCGAAGGGATAGAGGAACAGGTGCGAGCCTTCGCGCGTGGCGAGCGTTTCGGCCAGCAGCGTCTCTGGCGTGGGCAGCGCCGACCATTGCTGCTGGATCTCGAGCAGCGGCCGCACGCACTGCAGCTCGGGCGAGTTGTAGCGCCCCGCGCCGGCCAGCGCGAGCTGCTGCACCACCGCATCGGCCAGCGTGGTCGACAGCGGCATGCGCCCGCCGTTCCAGCGCGGCACCGCGGCGCGCTTGCCAGTGGCGCGCCGCACCCAGGCCGTCATGTCGTGGATGCGCACGAGCTCGAGCAGCCGGCCGCCGAACAGAAAGCAGTCGCCGGGCTTCATGCGCGCGACAAAGCCTTCCTCGACGCTGCCGATCCTGGCGCCGCCCATGTACTGCACCGCCATGCTCGCATCGCTCACGATGGTGCCGATGTTCATGCGGTGGCGCCGCGCGAGCCGCGCATCCGGTACGCGCCAGACGCCCTCCGCATCAGGCACCGCGCGGCGGTAGTCGGGATACGCGGCCAGCGATGGCCCGCCCTGCGACACGAAGGACAGGCACCACGCCCAGCTCTCGCGCGAGAGCTGGGCATAGGCGGCGGTGCCGCGCACTTCGGCATACAGGTCGTCAGGCACGAAGCCGCCGCCGAGCGCCACCGTCACCAGGTGCTGCACCAGCACGTCGAGCGGCTGCACCGGCGTGTGGCGCGCCTCGATGTGGCCGGCCGCAATGGCCGCGCGCGCCGCGGCGCCTTCGACCATCTCGATGCTGTGCGTGGGCACGAGCGTGATGCGCGAGGGCCGGCCCGGTGCATGGCCCGAGCGCCCCGCGCGCTGCAGCAGCCGCGCCACGCCCTTGGGCGAACCGATCTGCAGCACGCGCTCGACCGGCAGGAAGTCCACGCCCAGGTCCAGGCTCGAGGTGCAGACCACGGCCTTGAGCTCGCCGTTCTTGAGGCCCAGCTCGACCCACTCGCGCACCGCGCGGTCGAGCGAGCCGTGGTGCAGCGCGATGAGGCCGGCCCATTCGGGCCGCGCCTCGAGCATGGCCTGGTACCAGATCTCCGATTGCGAGCGCGTGTTGGTGAACACCAGCGTGGTGCTGCTGGCGGCAATCTCGTCGAGCACCTGCGGCAGCATCGTGAGGCCCAGGTGCCCGCCCCACGGAAAGCGCTCGGCGCGGCCGGGCAGCAGCGAATCGACCACCAGCTTCTTGGGCACCGCGCCCTGCACCAGCACGCCTTCTTGTTCACCGAGCAAGGCGTGCATGGCCTCCTGCAGGTTGCCGAGCGTGGCCGACATGCCCCACACCGCGAGCCCCGCATTCCAGCGCCTGAGCCGCGCGAGCGCCAGCTGCACCTGCACGCCGCGCTTGTTGCCGAGCAGCTCGTGCCATTCATCGACCACCACCATTCTCACGCGGCCCAGCACCTCGCTCGCGTCGGCGCGCGCGAGCAGCAGCGACAGGCTCTCGGGCGTGGTGACGAGCACCGTGGGCAGGCGCTCGTTCTGCGCGCTGCGCTCGGCCGACGAGGTGTCGCCGCTGCGCGCGCCGGCGCTCCAGCGGTGCACGTCGATGCCCTGGGCATCCATGGCTTCGAGCGGTTGCTGCAGCGCACGCAGCGTGTCGGCCGCGAGCGCGCGCATGGGCGTGATCCACAACACGGTGAGCGGCGGCGGCGTGGCCTTTGCGCTGCGCGAGGGCGGCGGCGCCGCGGACGAAAACGCCTGCAGTGCGCCGAGCCACACCGCGTAGGTCTTGCCCGCGCCGG
The DNA here is from genome assembly GCF_001591365.1 of Variovorax paradoxus NBRC 15149. Classification (GTDB taxonomy): domain Bacteria; phylum Pseudomonadota; class Gammaproteobacteria; order Burkholderiales; family Burkholderiaceae_C; genus Variovorax; species Variovorax paradoxus. The sequence continues at coordinate 3,090,874 of NZ_BCUT01000001.1, read as the reverse complement.
TGGTCGCGTGCAGCAGCCCGGAGCGGCCCGCGGCCACGGCCTTCCATACGTCGCGCTGGAACTTGAAGGGCTTCCAGCCGCGCGCGGCAAACCAGGCGTCGAGCGCAGCCTTGACTGCCGCTGCCTTGCCCCTTCCCCTTCCGGGGGAAGGCGGGGATGGGGGCTCGCGGCCTTCGACAGCAGGCGGTGGATCCTTGATGCGCCGCTTGCCCCCACCCCGGCCCTCCCCCGGAAGGGGAGGGAGAAATTCAGGGTCCACGGGCGCGGTCATGACGGCAGCAATGCAGCGAGCGTCTGCAGGGTATCGGCTTCCGCCACCGGCTTGTCCTCGCGCCAGCGCAGCATGCGCGGAAAGCGCACCGCGATGCCGCTCTTGTGGCGCGTGCTGCGCGCAATGCCTTCGAAGCCGAGCTCGAACACCAGCGTGGGCGCGACGCTCTTCACCGGGCCGAAGCTCTCGACCGTGGTCTTGCGGATGATCGCGTCCACGCGCGCCATCTCGGCGTCGGTCAGGCCCGAATAGGCCTTGGCAAAGGGCACGAGCTTGCGGTCCTCCTGTTCGGGCGGGCCGTCCCAGACGGCGAAGGTGTAGTCGCTGTAGAGGCTCGCGCGCCGGCCGTGGCCGCGCTGCGCGTAGACGAGCACGGCGTCGATGCTGAGCGGATCGATCTTCCACTTCCACCACACGCCCACGTCCTTGGTGCGGCCCACGCCGTACTGCGCGTCGCGGCGCTTGAGCATCATGCCCTCCACGCCCAGGCTGCGCGCGGCTTCGCGCTGGCGTGCGAAGTCGCTCCACGCGATGCCGGTGAGCATCGGGCTCGGTAGCAGCGACGGGTGCTGCATGCGCGTGACCAGTTCGTCGAGCAGCAGCCGGCGCTCCGATTGCGGCAGCGCGCGCAGTTCGCGTCCTTCCCATTCGAGGATGTCGTAGGCCAGCAGTACCACCGGGATCTCGCGCAGCAGCTTCGCGCCCAGCGTCTTGCGGCCGATGCGCTTCTGCAGTTCCGCGAAGGGCTGCACGCGGTCGTCGCGCCAGACGGCAATCTCGCCGTCGAGCACCGTGCCGTCGGGCAGCGCATCGCCCAGCACGGCCAGCTCGGGAAAGCGCTCGGTCACCAGTTCCTCGCCGCGCGACCACAGCCAGCTGGCGCCCGCGCGCTTGACCAGCTGCGCGCGGATGCCGTCCCACTTCCATTCGACGATCCAGCCGGCCGGCGGGCCGAGCGCGGCATCGAACTGCTCGAGCGGCAGGTTGAAGGCATGCGCAAGAAAGAACGGGTAGGGCTGCCCGCTGGTCTTCTGCACCTGCTCCGCGCCCGACTCCGGCGCGATCAGCGCGCGGTAGTCTTCCGCCCGCGGCCGGCCGCCGATGTGGGTGTAGCCCATGAGGCGCTGCGCCACGCGCTTGGGATCGATGCCGCCCACGCCCGCGAGCGCCTGCGTGACCAGCAGCTTCGACACGCCCACGCGGAAGGCGCCGGTGATGAGCTTGAAGTACACCAGCCGCTCTTCGGCCGCGAGCTGGCGCCACTGCGCGCGCAGCCGCGCGGGCAGTTCGTCGGGCGCCGCCTTGCCGGCTTCGCGCAGCGGCAGCAGGTGCTCCTCGACCCAGCGCGCCAGGCCGAGGTCGTGCGCCTCGGTGGGCGGCGGCAGCAGCAGCGCGATGGTCTCGGCCAGGTCGCCGACCGCCTCGTAGCTCTCGTCGAACAGCCATTCGGGCAGGCCCGCGGCCTCCTGCGCGAGCAGCCGCAGCAGCTTGGTGGGCACCAGCTGGCGCGGCTTGCCGCCGGCCAGGAAGTACACGGCCCAGGCGGCATCGGCCGGATCGGCCTCGCGCAGGTAGCGCTGCAGTGCGGACTGCTTGGCAAGGCTCGAAGTGCTGGCGTCGAGCTCGCGGTAGAGCGCGGCGAAGTCCTTCATGGCCCTGTTGCTCCTTCCCCTTCCGGGGGAAGGTCGGGATGGGGGCCAGCAGCGTCCGCATCGGGCGCCGTTGGCCCCCATCCCGGCCCTCCCCCGGAAGGGGAGGGAGTTTGCTGCTCGTCGTCCTCGTCGCCGTACTCGGTCCTGAAGCCCTGCGCCTCCAACCCGTTCTCGCTGAGCCAGCGCACCATCACCGCCACGCTGCCGTGGGTGACGAACACCCGCTCGGCCCCTGTGCCCGCGATGGCCTGCTGCAGGCCGGGCCAGTCGGCGTGGTCCGACATCACGAAGCCGCGGTCCACGCCGCGCCGGCGGCGCGTGCCGCGCAGTTGCATCCAGCCGCTCGCGAAGGCGTCGGCATGGTGGCCGAAGCGGCGCATCCACGGCGTTCCCTGGGCCGAGGGCGGCGCCAGCACCAGCGCGCGCTTGAGCAGCGCGGCATCGACGCCCGCATCGGTCACGCGCAGCGTCTGGGGCAAGGCCACGCTCGCGGCGCGGTACACGGCATTGAGCGGCTCCACGGCGCCGTGCACCACGATCGGCCCGATGGAAGCGTCCACGCCATGCAGGATGCGCTGCGCCTTGCCGAAGGCATAGCAGAACAGCACCGACGCGCGGCCGGCCTCGGCGTTGGCGCGCCACCAGGCGTCGATCTCGGCGAACAGCACGGCCTGCGTGGGCCAGCGGTAGATCGGCAGGCCGAAGGTCGACTCGGTGATGAAGGTGTCGCAGGGCACGGGCTCGAAGGGCGCGCAGGTGCCGTCGGGCTCGGTCTTGTAGTCGCCCGAGGCCACCCACACGCGGCCGCCGTGTTCGAGCCGCACCTGCGCCGAGCCCAGCACGTGGCCGGCCGGATGCAGCGAGATGCGCACGCCGTGGTGCGCGATCGCCTCGCCATACGGCAGCGTCTGCAGCGCGATGTCGCCGCCCAGGCGGGTGCGCAGCGTGCCGGCGCTGTCGGTGTGCGCGAGGTAGTGGCCGTGGCCGACGCGCGCGTGGTCGGAATGCGCGTGAGTGATGACGGCGCGCGCCACCGGCCGCCAGGGGTCGATGTAGAAATCGCCCGGCGGGCAGTAGAGCCCCTCGGGGCGAGCAACGACGAGATGGTCTTCTTCCTTCGCGGCCATGGCCCGCCATGGTAGGCGCTGGCGGGCCGCTGCGGCGCCGAACACGGGCCGCGAAGCGCTGTGGGCCGGCGCCTACTTCTGCTTCTTGTGTCCGCCCATCATCTCGAGCACGTTCATCTTCATGCCGTTGGACATCACCATGTCGCCGGGCTTCTGGTCCGCCTTGCAGGGGCCGATCCAACGGGCTTCCATGACGGCCGAGCCTTCGGCGCGCCCCATCAGCGGCGGGCTGTAGCTCGACTTGCTTTCCATGCGGTAGGCCGAGCTGAAGTCGCCGCTCATCACCGCGTGCGTGGTGGCGGTGGTGGGGCCGACCTTGCAGACCGAATCGACCACCAGCTTGCCGCCTTCGTTGCGCAGCTCCTGCTTCGAGCAGCTGTCCTTGCCCATGCCCTGCCCCATGTCGCGCAAGGCCTTGTCGGTGGCCGCGTCGATGCGCTGCTGGACGGTCTGGCTCGCGCCCTTGGCGCCGGTGCCGTCGCCGGTCTGTATTTCCCACAGGCCGGGCTTGCGCGCGGGATAGTCGATGGCCAGCGCGGGCAAGGCCGTGCTGCAGGCCAGCGTGAAGAGGGCAATGGCGGATGGGCGGATCTTCATGGCGGGCTCCCGGTCGAGACGATGCCCGGGTTCTACAGCGCGCGCGGCGCCGGTGGAATAGCGCAATCGGCCTACGCCGGCCGTGCCTGCACGGCCGCTGGCGCCGCCACGGCCTTGCGGGGACGCGAGGCCAGCCCGAAGCCGATGCCCAGCGCCAGCCCGCCGAGCACGTCGACCAGCACGTGCTGGCGCACCGCCATCGTCGAATAGACGATGGCCACGGCCCAGGCAATGTTGAGCGCGCGAGCCCACGCGGGCGCCGCCACCTCGCGCAGCTGCCGCGCGAGCACCACGCAGGCGAACACGGAGAACGACACATGCAGCGACGGAAACGCGTTGCCGGCCGCATCGACGGTTTTCAGCAAATGCAGCGAGGTGCCCGGGCGGGTGTCGATGCTGAAGTTCGGGATGGCGGTCGGCACGAACCAGAACACCACCAGCGCGATGCCGGTCATGAAGGCGCAGCCCAGCGCAAAGCTCCAGAGCTCCCGCCTGTCCTTGGCCAGGAACACCGGCAGCGCGATGTAGAGCCACAGCGAAAGATAGACCGGCAGCAGCGCCGGCCAGAAGGCGATCAGCCGGTCGAACGCGGTGAGCGGCAGCGTCCAGGGCGGGCCGGCGTTCTTCATGATCCAGAAATACAGCGGGAAGAACCCCGCGGTCGCGACCGTGTTGCCGACCAGCTTCAGCGGCCAGAGCGCACGGCACCGCCAGCCCAGGGCGCGAAGCCAGGGCTGCGGGTTCGAAGGCGGCGGATGCTCGGAAGAAGAAGGTGTCATGAACGCCCGATGCGGTGCGCCCGGGACTCGCGCAAGCGAGCCCGCGGCCCTACCAGGGCGTCCATTTTGATTCGCTTTGGGCCGAGGCCACCGTGCGCTCGATGAAGCGCACGCCGCGCGCGCCGTCTTCCACGCGCGGGTAGTCGGCCGCAATGGGATCGGCCGGCTGGCCTGCGTTCCGTGCGCGGATGTCCGCCACCACGCCGGCGTAGATGTTGGCAAAGGCCTCGATGAAGCCTTCGGGATGGCCGGCAGGCAGGCGGCTGGCGCGCTGCGCCGCCACGCACAGCCAGGGCGAGCCGCGCGTGAAGATCTGCTTCGGGCCGTCGTGCGGCAGGTGCACCAGCTGGCTCGGCTGCTCCTGCCGCCATTCGAGCGTGCCGAGCGTGCCCGACACGCGCAGCCGCAGGTCGTTCTCCAGGCCGGTGTTGATCTGCGAGGCAATCAGCACGCCGCGCGCGCCGCCCTTGAAGCGCAGCAGCAGGCTGCCGTCGTCGTCGAGCATGCGGCCCGGCACCAGCGCGCTCAGGTCGGCGCACAGGCTCTCGATCTCCAGACCGGTGACGCTCGCGACCAGGTTCTCTGCGTGCGAGCCGATGTCGCCGATGGCGCCGGCCGCGCCGCTCCGCGCGGGGTCGGTGCGCCAGTCGGCCTGCTTGTTGCCGGCGCCTTCGAGCTGGCTCGCGAGCCAGCCCTGGTTGTATTCGACCACCACCTTGCGCAGTTCGCCGAGCCGGCCCGAGCGGACCATCTCGCGCGCCTGCCGCACCATCGGATAGCCGGTGTAGTTGTAGGTCACGCCGAACAGCGTGCCCTGCTTCTTCACGGCCGCGACCAGCGCGTCGGCCTGCGCGCGCGTGTGCACCAGCGGCTTGTCGCACACCACGTGGAAGCCGGCTTCGACGAAGGCCTGCGCGACCGGAAAGTGCACGTGGTTGGGCGTGACGATCGAGACGAAGTCGATGCGCTCTTGCGGCGGGCGCTTGAGCTCATCGGCCAAGAGCGACTGCCAGTCGCCGTGGTTGCGGCCATCGGCCAGGTGCAGGTCGCGGCCCGAGGCGCGCGCCTTGTCCGGACTCGACGACAGCGCGCCGGCCACGAGCTCGATCTGCCCGTCGAGCGCCATGGCGTTGCGGTGCACGGCGCCGATGAAGGCGTTGCGGCCGCCGCCGACCATGGCGCAGCGGAGCTTGCGGGGAGGTGTATCGCTCATCAATATCCTCGATGGTCCTGGGTCACTGTCCCCTCTCCCTCCGGGAGAGGGCTAGGGTGAGGGCATCGGCGCTTGCGAGCACATGGCCTCGGCCATCGCCGCTGGCCCTCACCCCAACCCTCTCCCCGAGGGGAGAGGGAGCAAGGCAATCTCAGAACGGCGAGTTCGGGTGGTAGAAGTCCTTGGCGTTTTCCTTGGTGATCAGCACCGAAGGAATGATCGTGGTCGCAGGCAGCTTCTCGCCCTTCAGCCGCGCCTCGGCCGTGAGCTTGATCGCGTCGTAGATGAACTTGGGCGAGTAGCTCACGTCGGCGCCGATGCGCTTGTCCTTGCCGTCCATGATGGTCTTGACCATGCCCTTGGCGCCCGCGCCGCCGAAGACGATCTTGATGTCGTCGCGCTTGGCCTGCTCGATGGCCTTGAGCACGCCCACGGCCATGTCGTCGTCGGCCGCCCAGATGGCGTCGATGTTCTTGAAGCGCGTGAGGTAGTCCTGCGTGACCTTGAAGGCGTCGTCGCGGTTCCAGTTGGCGTACTTGGCGTCGAGCAGCTTGATATCGGGATAGTTCTTGAGCACCGCGTTGAAGGCGTCCATGCGCTCGTTGTCCAGCGTGGTCGCAATGCCGCGCAGCGCCACCACGTTGCCCTTGCCGCCGAGCTGCTTGGCGATGTACTCGGCCGGAATGCGGCCGAAGGCGGTGTTGTCGCCGGCCACGTAGGCGTCCTGCGCGCTGATGTCGGTGAGGCCGCGGTCGACCACGGTCACGTAGGCGCCCTTGGCCTTGACCTGCGCCACCGGCTTGGTCAGCGCGGCCGATTCGAACGGAAACACCACGAGCGCATTGATCTTGGTGACGGTCGACAGGTCTTGCAGCTGGTTCGCCTGCTCAGGCGCGTTGGCCGCGGTCTTGATCGTGATCTTCAGGTCCTTGTGTTCCTTCTCCAGGTCCTTCTTCGCCTGGTTGGCCCAGTAGTTGATGCCGCCCATGAAGCTGTGCGTGGCCGCCGGAATCGAGACGCCGAGGTTCACTTTCTCGGCGGCGAATGCGGGCAGGCTCGCGAGCGCCGCGGCCGCCACGGCCGTGAGTGCGATGCGACGTGTGAAGAAGCTTGTCATGCTGGATGTCTCCTTGTGGTTGATGAGTGATGAAGAGAAGGAACGAAACACGAGCGCACTAGCGGCGCCCTCTTTGCAGGAACGCGACGATGATGATCACGAAGCCCTGCACCGCGGCGTTGAGGTACACGCTGATGATGCTGGTGAGGTTCAGGATGTTGCTGATGACCGAGAGCAGGATGGCGCCCACCACGGTGCCCGTGATGCTGCCCGCGCCGCCCTTGAGCGCGGTGCCGCCGACGATCACCGCGGCAATCGCCTCGAGCTCCCACAAGAGGCCCGTGGTCGGCGAGGCCGATCCGAGGCGCGGCACGTACAGCAGCGTGGCAATGCCCACGCACACGCCCAGCAGCACGTAGGTGAGGATCTTCACGCGGTCCACGTCCACCGCCGCATAGCGCGCGACCTGCTCGTTGGAGCCGATGGCCTGCACGTAGCGCCCGTAGGCCGTGCGGTTCAATATGACGCCGCCGATGATCGCGACGATCACGAACACCCACACCGGCACCGGAATGCCCGCCAGGCTTGCGTAGTACACCGGCGCATAGAGGTCCGACAGGTCGTTGTCGAGCGTGAGCGCGCCGCCATCGGCAAAGTACGTGAGGTAGGCGCGGAAGATACCGAGCGTGCCCAGCGTGACGATGAAGGGCTCGATGCGCCCCTTGGTGATCAGGAGCCCGTGCGCCAGGCCGAACAGCGCGCCCAGCACCACCGCGAGCACCGCGCCCAGCACCACCGCCATCAATGGCGAGCCCGAGGCCGGACCGGCCCAGTTGATGAACATGATCACGCTGCCTGCAATGAGTGCCGCCATCGAGCCCACCGACAGGTCGATGCCGCCCGAGATGATCACGAAGCACATGCCCACCGCGATGATGCCGATGAAGGCCGTGCGCGTGAGCACGTTCGTCGCGTTGTCGACGGTCGCGAAGTCGCTGTTGAGCAGCGTGCCGCCGATGCACAGCAGCACCAGGCCGATGACCGGGCCGAGCCCGTGCAGGTGCTCGGTCCAGCGCGGCTTGCCCTCGCTGCGGTGTTGCGCGGCTTCAGGCTGCGGCATGGGTGTCTGCTGTTCCGGTGGCATGAGCGATGAGCTCCTCTTCAGTCAAGTGGTCGGCGTTGAGCATGGCAACCAGGCGGCCCGCGCGCATCACCGCGACGCGGTGGCACAGGCCGATGAGTTCCATCAGCTCCGACGAGACGACGATCACCGCGAGCCCTTCGCGGGCGAGTCGCTGGATCAGAAAGTAGATGTCGCGCTTGGCACCGACGTCGACGCCGCGCGTGGGCTCGTCGAGCACCACCACCTTGGGTTTGGGCTGCAGCACCTTGGCGAGCGCGAGCTTCTGCTGGTTGCCGCCCGAGAGCGACGAGGCGCGCACGTCGAGCGAGCCGGTGCGGATGCCGTAGTCCTTCACCGCCTCGGCGAGCGCGCCGCGTTCGGCCTCGGGCTGCAGCCAGGGCTGCGCATAGCGTTCGAGCGCCATCAGCGTGAGGTTCTGGCGCAGGCCGAAGTTCACGTGCAGGCCCTTGCCCTTGCGGTCTTCGCTCAGGTAGGTGAGACCGTGCTTCGCGGCGTCGCGCGGGCTGCGCCAGCCCTTGTGGTGCGGCACGGGCTTGCCGAGCATCTCGACCTGGCCGCTCGCGGGTCTGAGGCCCAGCAGGCCTTCGAACAGCTCGGTGCGGCCCGCGCCCACCAGCCCCGCGAAGCCGAGGATCTCGCCGGGGCGCACCTCGAAGCTCGCGTCCTGCGCCCAGCCGGGCACGCTGAAGCTGCGCACGCGCATGGCGGGCGCATCGGCGGCCACCACCAGGTCGCGCGGCGGGTACAGGTCGGCCAGCTCGCGGCCCACCATGAGGTTGGCCATCTGCTGGCGCGTGAGCTCGGGCGTGGGCGCACGCGCCACGAAGCGGCCGTCGCGCATCACGATCACCTCGTCGGTCACCTGCTCCACTTCGTCGAGCTTGTGCGAGATGTAGACGATGGTCACGCCATCGGCGCGCAGTTGCGCGATGAGCTTGAAGAGCCGTTCGGTTTCGCCCGGGGTCAGCGTGGCGGTCGGCTCGTCCATCACCAGCAGGCGCGCGCGGCGTGCAATGGCCTTGGCGATCTCGACGAGCTGCTTCTCGGCCACGATGAGCCTTCGCACCTTGGTGCGCGGGTCGACCTGCAGGCCGACGGCAGCGAGTGCAGCGGCGGCGTCGCGCTCCATCGCGGCGTCATCGAGCAGCCAGCCCTTCTTCTTCTCGTGGCCGAGGAAGATGTTCTGCGCCACGCTCAGGTCTTCGGCAAGGTTGAACTCCTGGTGGATCAGCACGATGCCCAGCGCCTCGGCGTCGCGCGAGCTCGTGAACTGCTGCGGCTGGCCGTTGATGCGCAGCGTGCCGCCGGTGAGCGGCTCGTAGCCCGACAGGATCTTCATCAGCGTGGACTTGCCCGCGCCGTTCTCGCCGAGCAGGCCGTACACGCGTCCAGGCGCCAGCGAGAAGCTCACGCCGTGCAGCACCTGCACCGGGCCGAAGGCCTTCACCACGCCGTCGAATTCGACCGCCACGCTTCCCTTGCCTTGTGCTTCTGCGTTTGTCATGGCGCCACTCCGCGGACCTTCAGTGTCTCGTGCATCGCGAGCACGCCGGCACCGACCAGGCCGCCCTGCACGCCCAGCGGCGTGTACTGGATTTCCAGGTGCCGCGTGGAGAGCGCGAGCGAGCGCTGGTACACGCTCTGCCGCACGGCCGCCAGGAACAGCGGCCCGATGCGCGTGATGCCGCCGCCGATGAACACATGCGAGGGATTGAAGAAGTTCACCACCGACGCCAGCATCTGGCCGATGAGGTTGCCGGCGCGCTGGATGATGCCGTTGGCCGCGGTATCGCCGGCGCGGCTCGCCTGGCCCACGTCGATGGCATCGATGCGCCCGTGCAGGCGCAGGCACTCGGCCAGCATGGCGCTTTCACCAGCCTCGGCCGCCTGCACCGCCATGCGCGTGATGGCCGGCCCTGCCGCCATGGCCTCGACGCAGCCGACGTTGCCGCAATGGCAGCGCGGCCCGTCCTGGTCCACGCAGATGTGGCCCACGTCGCCGGCCGAACCGGCCGCACCGCGATAGACCTCGCCATGGCAGACGATGCCGCAGCCGATGCCGGTGCCGATCTTGATCACGAGGAAGTTGTTGAGCGAACGCTTCAGCCGCCAGAGCTCGCCGAGGGCCATCAGGTTCACGTCGTTGTCGACGAAGACGGGCGCCGCGTAATCCTCGCGCAGGTAGTCGCGGATCGAGAAGCTGTCCCAGGCCGGCATCAGCGGCGGATTCACGAGCTGGCCGATCTCGAAGTTGACGGGGCCGGGCACGCCGATGCCGATGCCCAGCACGTCCTTCGCGCCGTGGCCGCAGCGCGCGAGCAGTTCGCGCATCAGCACACGCACCCGCGCCAGCACCACGGCCGGGCCTTCGCGCACATCGGCTGGCTCGTCGTGCTGCGCGAGCACCGTGAGGTCGGAGCGCAGCACCGCGACGTCGAGGCTGGTGGCGCCGATGTCGATGCCCACGAGCACGCCAAGCCCGGCATGCAGCTGCAGGTTCTCGGCGCGGCGCCCGCCCGACGAGCGCTGCAGGCCCGCTTCGGCCAAGAGGCCCTGTTCGACCAGGCCGGCGATCAGCGCATTGGCCTTGCTCTTGGAGAAGCCGAGCTGTTCGGCCATGGCATGGCGCGAGCCGCCGGCCGACCAGAAGGTGGTCTCCAGCAACCGCATCTCGTCTGCAGTGATGCCACTCCAGGGTGCCACGCGCTTTGTCTCCAATATTCTTTTGGCCGCCGGCTGCAGCAACCGCAGTCCGGGGCGAAGGCGAATACTAGGGGCGCAGCTTCAGCCGGACAAGGCCAAACTTCGACCATGTTCAGACCAAAGTGAGGCTTTTTGCAGGAGCGGCGGACGCAAAAAAGCCGCCCGGAGGCGGCTTTTTCGTGGAGCGCTTTTCTTCGCTCCTGCTTACTTCTTCTGGCGGTACTTGCGCAGCGCAGCGATCTGCGCAGCCATCACGGCCAGTTCCGACTGCGCCATGGCGATGTCGATGTCGCTCTTGGCGTTCTTGAGCGCTTCCTCGGCGGCTGCCTTGGCCTGGTTGGCCTTCTCGTCGTCGAGGTCCTTGCCGCGGATCGCGGTGTCGGACAGCACGGTGACGGCGTTGGGCTGCACTTCGAGAATGCCGCCGGCCACGAAGACGAACTCCTCGCCGCCGTCGGCCGTTTCGATGCGCACGGCGCCGGGGCGGATGCGCGTGATCAGCGGCGTGTGGCGCGGGTAGATGCCGAGCTCACCGGCTTCACCGGGCAGCGCGACGAACTTGGCTTCGCCCGAGAAGATCGACTCTTCCGCGCTGACCACGTCCACATGAATGGTGCCTGCCATGGTGATTCCTTGTTAAGCGACCTTCTTGGCCTTTTCGAACGCTTCGTCGATGCCGCCCACCATGTAGAACGCTTGTTCGGGCAGGTGGTCGGCTTCGCCGTTCACGATCATCTTGAAACCGCGGATGGTTTCGGCCAGCGGCACGTACTTGCCGGGCGAACCCGTGAACACTTCGGCCACGTGGAACGGCTGCGACAGGAAGCGCTGGATCTTGCGCGCGCGGGCCACGGCCAGCTTGTCTTCCGGTGCCAGTTCGTCCATGCCCAGAATCGCGATGATGTCGCGCAGTTCCTTGTAGCGCTGCAGCGTGCCTTGCACGGCGCGGGCCACGTTGTAGTGCTCTTCGCCGACCACGTTCGGGTCGAGCTGGCGCGAGGTCGAGTCGAGCGGGTCCACGGCGGGGTAGATACCGAGCGAAGCGATGTCGCGCGACAGCACCACGGTGGAGTCCAGGTGGGCGAAGGTGGTGGCGGGCGACGGGTCGGTCAAGTCGTCGGCCGGCACGTACACGGCCTGGATCGAGGTGATCGAGCCGACCTTGGTCGACGTGATCCGCTCCTGCAGGCGGCCCATTTCCTCGGCCAGCGTCGGCTGGTAGCCCACGGCGGAAGGCATGCGGCCCAAGAGAGCCGACACTTCGGTACCGGCCAGCGTGTAGCGGTAGATGTTGTCCACGAAGAACAGCACGTCGCGGCCTTCGTCGCGGAACGACTCGGCAATGGTCAGGCCGGTCAGTGCCACGCGCAGGCGGTTGCCCGGGGGTTCGTTCATCTGGCCGTAGACCATGGCGACCTTCGAGTCCTCGAGCTTCTCGAGGTTCACGACGCCGGAGTCGGCCATCTCGTGATAGAAGTCGTTGCCTTCGCGGGTACGTTCACCCACACCGGCGAACACCGACAGGCCCGAGTGAGCCTTGGCGATGTTGTTGATGAGTTCCATCATGTTCACGGTCTTGCCCACGCCGGCGCCGCCGAACAGGCCCACCTTGCCGCCCTTGGCGAACGGGCACACGAGGTCGATCACCTTGATGCCGGTTTCCAGCAGGTCCTGCGAAGGCGACAGTTCGTCGTATGCGGGGGCCTTGCGGTGGATCGATGCGGTGAGGTCCTGGCTCACGTCGCCGCGCTCGTCGATCGGACGGCCGAGCACGTCCATGATGCGGCCGAGCGTGGCCTTGCCGACGGGCACCGTGATGGGTGCGCCGGTGTTGGTGACGATCAGGCCGCGGCGCAGGCCGTCGGACGAGCCGAGCGCAATGGTGCGCACCACGCCGTCGCCGAGCTGCTGCTGGACTTCGAGGGTCAGCCCGCCGCCTTCGAATTTCAAGGCGTCATAGACCTTGGGCATCTGGTCACGCGGGAACTCCACGTCGACCACGGCGCCGATACATTGGACAATTTTTCCTTCAGCCATGGCGTTTCCTTCTGGATCTCAATAATGTTGCGACAGGTTCTTGCAGAAGCGTCCTTGTGCCATCGCGGGCCGCTTTTGCAAGAATGCCGGACGGGCCGGCACCCTTGATTTCTTCAGTTGCTTCCGATCAGCACTTCAGCGCCGCGGCCTGTGCGGCAAAGGCATCGCTGGCAGCCTTGCAGGCCTGGCCCAGCGCGGCCTTGTCGGTGCCCATCGAAGCCCAGGCTGCCTTGGTCTGCTCGACGCTTGCCTTCATCGCATCGGCGGCAGCGCCGCTTTGCGCCGACACGCACGCCTGGGCCTTGGCCAGGTAGTCGTTGCACTCCTGCGGCAGGTCCGCGGCCGATGCCGTGGGAGCGGCGGCTGCGGGCGCGGCCGGTGCAGCCGGAGCGGCAGGCGCCGCGGGAGCGGGCGCCGGTGCAGCGGCAGGTGCCGGCGGTGCAGCAGGCGCCTCTTCCTTCTTGGAGCAGGCAGTCAGCGCGGCGGCCATGGCCACCAGAACGAGAAGTTTCTTCATTTGTGCAGAGTCCCCAGAAAAAGGCCTTCGGTTATCGGTTCGCAGTGCGAAGCGCGAATGGCAATGTGGCCCGGTCCATTGCCGCAATCAAACACCGGCGGCCGCAGCGGCGCCGGACACGATTTCCGAAAGCTCCTTGGTGATGCCTGCCTGGCGGGTCTTGTTGTAGACCAGCTTGAGCTCGTTGATCACGTTGCCGGCGTTGTCCGTCGCCGCCTTCATTGCAACCATCCGGGCCGAGTGCTCGGACGCCATGTTCTCGGCCACGGCCTGGTAGACCAGCGACTCCACATAGCGCACCAGCAGCTCGTCGATCACGCTCTGCGCATCGGGCTCGTAGATGTAGTCCCACGAATGCTGGCCGGCCTCGACCTGCAGCGAGTCTGCGGCCAGCGGCAGCAGCTGCTCGACGAGCGGCTCCTGCTTGATCGTGTTGATGAACTTCGTGTAGCACAGGTACACGGCCGAGAGCTTGCCTTCTGCGTAGGCGTCGAGCAGCGTCTTGACCGGACCGATGAGCTTGTCCAGGTGCGGCGTGTCGCCCAGGTGGGTGACGTGGGCCACCACGCGCGCACCGATGCGGTTCAGGAAGCCCAGGCCCTTGCTGCCGATGGCCACCGACTCGATCGCGATGCCCGCGCCCTGGGCTTCCCGCAGCTTGCCGGTGACGGCGCGCAGCAGGTTGGTGTTCAAGCCGCCGCACAGGCCCTTGTCGCTCGTGACGATGATGAAGCCGATGGCCTTGGCCTCGTTCTTCTTCATGAACGCGTGCGTGTACTCGGGATTCGCCTTGCCCAGGTTGGCCGCGATGTTGCGGATCTTTTCGCTGTAGGGGCGGGCGGCACGCATGCGCTCTTGCGCCTTGCGCATCTTGGAAACCGAGACCATTTCCATGGCCTTGGTGATCTTCTTGGTGTTTTCCACCGATTTGATCTTGCCGCGGATTTCCTTACCAGCTGCCATGAGTGCTCCTTGTCCGGCCGATCAGGCGAACGACTTCTTGAACGACGTGATGGCGGCGGTCAGCTCGGCCTCGGCGTCCTTGTCGAGCGCCTTGGCCTTTTCGATCTTGTCGAGCAGCGCAGCATGGCTGGACTTCAGGAACTGGTGCAGGCCGTGTTCGAACGGCAGCACCTTCTTGATCTCCAGGTCGTCCATGAAGCCCTTGTTCACCGCGAACAGCGTGGCGCCCATCAGCGAGATCGGCAGCGGGCTGTACTGGGCCTGCTTGAGCAGTTCGGTCACGCGGGCACCGCGGTCGAGCTGCTTGCGGGTGGCTTCGTCCAGGTCGGAGGCGAACTGCGCGAATGCAGCCAGCTCACGGTACTGGGCGAGGTCGGTACGGATACCGCCCGACAGGCCCTTGATGACCTTGGTCTGCGCCGACGAACCCACGCGCGACACCGAGATACCGGCGTTGATAGCGGGGCGGATACCGGCGTTGAACAGGTTGGTTTCCAGGAAGATCTGGCCGTCGGTGATGGAGATCACGTTGGTCGGAACGAAGGCGGACACGTCGCCGGCCTGCGTTTCGATGATCGGCAGCGCCGTCAGCGAACCGGTCTTGCCCTTGACTTCACCCTTGGTGAAGGCTTCGACGTAGTCGGCGTTCACGCGGGCTGCGCGCTCGAGCAGACGCGAGTGGAGATAGAACACGTCGCCGGGGTAGGCTTCGCGGCCCGGCGGGCGGCGCAGCAGCAGCGAAACCTGGCGGTAGGCCACGGCTTGCTTGGAGAGGTCGTCATACACGATGAGCGCGTCTTCGCCGCGGTCGCGGAAGTATTCGCCCATGGTGCAGCCCGAGTAGGCCGACACGTATTGCATGGCGGCCGATTCGGAGGCCGATGCGGCCACCACGATGGTGTAGTCCATCGCGCCGGCTTGTTCGAGTGCGCGCACCACGTTCTTGATCGACGAAGCCTTCTGGCCGATCGCAACGTAGACGCAGGTCATGTTCTGACCCTTCTGGTTGATGATCGCGTCGATTGCCACGGCGGTCTTGCCGGTCTGGCGGTCGCCGATGATCAGCTCGCGCTGGCCACGGCCGATCGGCACCATCGAGTCGATCGACTTGAGGCCGGTCTGCATCGGCTGGTCGACCGACTTGCGGGCGATCACGCCCGGTGCGACCTTCTCGATCACGTCGGTCATCTTGGCGTTGATGGGGCCCTTGCCGTCGATCGGCTGGCCCAGGGCATTCACCACGCGGCCGATGAGCTCGGGGCCGACGGGCACTTCCAGGATGCGGCCCGTGCACTTGACGGTGTCGCCTTCGGAGATGTGCTCGTACTCGCCCAGGATCACGGCGCCGACCGAGTCGCGCTCGAGGTTCAGCGCGAGGCCGAACGACGGCGTGCCGTCGGCCGTGGGCGGGAACTCGAGCATTTCGCCCTGCATCGCGTCGGACAGGCCGTGCACGCGCACGATGCCGTCGGTCACCGAAACCACGGTGCCCTCGTTGCGGATGTTCGCGCTGACTCCGAGGCCCTCGATGCGGCTCTTGATCAGTTCGGAAATTTCTGCGGGATTGAGTTGCATGACTCTTTCCTTCTTTCTTTGAGGCTACAAGTAGAGGGCTGAAGACCGTCAGGCCGCCAGCGCAACTTTCATTTGTTCAAGGCGCGCTTTGACGGAGGTGTCGAGCACCTCGTCGCCGACCACCACACGAATGCCGCCGATCAGTTCCGGCTCTTGCTGGACCGTGACCTGCAGCTTGCGGCCGAAGCGCTTTTCGAGCGCAGCCGCCACATTGGCCAGGGCCGATGCGTCGATCGGGAAGGCGCTGTAGACCACGGCGTCGGACGAACCGCTCTTCGCGTTGGCCAGTGCCCGGAACTGCTTCGCAATTTCCGGCAGCACCGAGAAGCGCCCGTTCTCGAGGAGCGCACCCAGGAAGTTCTGGGCATGGGCGGGCAGCGGCACACCGAAGGCGCCGGCGACCACGCCGAGAACCTGCTCGGCCGTGGCCTTGGGGTTGTCGGCGAACTGCTGGAGCTCCGGATTGGCCGCGATGACGGCCATCTTTTCGAGCCAGGCGCTGGTGCCGGCAACGTCGGACGACGAGGCCTTGAAGAGCGCCTCGGCGTAGGGGCGTGCAATGGTGGCGAGTTCTGCCATGGCTTCTATCAGAGTTCGGTCTGCAGGCGGGCGAGCAAATCGGCGTGAACGCCTGCATTCACTTCCTTGCGCAGGATCTGCTCTGCGCCCTTGACAGCCAGGGCCGCGACTTGCTCGCGCAGTGCTTCGCGCGCCTTCAGTGCCTGCTGGTCGGCTTCGACGCGTGCGGCTGCAACGATCTTGTTGCCTTCCTCGGTCGCGCGGGCCTTGGCCTCTTCAACGATGGCCTGGGCGCGACGTTCGGCGTCGGCAAGACGTTGTGCGGACTCGTTGCGTGCCTGGCCCAGTTCGGCTTCCACGCGCTTGTTGGCGGCGGAGAGTTCGGACTTGGCCTTGTCGGCGGCAGCGAGGCCTTCGGCGATCTTCGCAGCGCGGTCGTCCAGCGCCTTCGCGATCGGCGGCCACACGAACTTCATCGTGAACCCGACCAGGATCAGGAACACGATCATCTGAACGATCAGGGTACCGGTAATGCTCACTTTTCACCCTCTCTTTGGGATTGAATGCGAAGCCATTCCACAGAGGGGAACGACGACACGGGTCCGACGAGAAAGACTTACTTCGGCAGGTTGGCGATCTGAGCCAGGAACGGGTTGGCCGTTGCGAACCAGAGGGCGATACCGGTGCCGATAATGAAAGCAGCGTCGATCAGACCGGCCAGCAGGAACATCTTGGTTTGAAGTTCACCCATGAGTTCAGGCTGACGTGCGGCCGACTCGAGGTACTTGCTGCCCATGATGCCGATGCCGATACATGCGCCCACAGCGCCCAGACCGATGATCAGGCCGGCGGCCAGTGCAACAAAGCTAATAACTTCCATGATGACTCCTAGAGGACTTTGGTTGAAGAGAAAACAAAAAACGAAAACGAAAACGGATGATCAGTGGTGATCGTGGGCCTGGCCGATATAGACCAGCGCCAGCATCATGAACACGAACGCCTGCAGCGTGATGATCAGGATGTGGAAGATGGCCCAGGCGGTACCCGCAACGATGTGGCCGAGCGCCAGCAGCACGCCGGTGGTCGACAGCGTCCAGGCGCCGCCCATCAGCGCGATCAGCAGGAAGATCAGCTCGCCGGCATACATGTTGCCGAACAGCCGCATGCCGTGCGAGACGGTCTTGGCGACGAACTCGATCATCTGCATGGCGAAGTTGAACGGATACAGCGCCCAGTGGTTGCCGAACGGCGCCGTGAAGAGCTCGTGCACCCAGCCGCCCAGGCCCTTGATCTTGATGTTGTAGTAGAGGCAGACCAGCAGCACGCCCACCGACAGGCCCATTGTCACGGAGAGGTCGGCCGTGGGCACGACGCGCAGGTAGGCGTGGTGCGGGTCTTCGCCGGCGATGTGGAAGATCTTGGCCCAGATCGCCGGGAACAAATCGACCGGGAACAGGTCCATTGCATTGAGCAGGAAGATCCAGACGAAGATCGTGAGCGCCAGCGGGGCAACGAACTTGCGGCTGGTGGCGTTGTGGACGATGCCCTTGGCCTGCTGGTCGACCATTTCTACCAGCAGTTCGACGGCCGCTTGAAAACGGCCGGGAACGCCCGAAGTAGCCTTGCGGGCAGCCAGCCAGAGCAGCCAGCAACCCAGGATGCCCAGTGCTATCGAGAAGAAGAGCGAGTCGAAATTGAAAACCGAAAAGTCCGCAACACCCCCAGGCTTGGAGCTTTGCAGGTGCGTCAAGTGGTGAATGATGTATTCACCCGCGGTCTGACCATGTTCCGCAGCGTTTTCAGCAGCCATTCAGTTACTCGTCTCTATGTTGCCGGCGCCGGGGCGAGAACATCACCGCCAACCAGGCCGCCTTCATTGTCACCACCAGGCCGATCAGCATTGCTGGCCAGCTCAGCGCCGTTATCAGCCTTGGCGCTGCGAACAACATCGCAATCGACAAGGCCATCTTGACCATTTCCCACAGGAAGAACCCAACCACCGCAGTGCCCGGATTCAGGGAAGAAAACCGGCCGGTCAGCCCCCGCGCGAACACCGCAGCAGGAATGACCACCGCAATCGCGCCGTAGCCGGCGGACCACCCCAGATTTTGCCTCCCCGTCAGTCCCCAGGCGGCCAAAGCCACCAGCAGACCGACAACCAACTGCCCCGCGATGACCCACCAGGGGGAGATCGAGGGATGCCTTGCTCGCAGTTCACGCGCCTCATCGGCGGTCAACGGCTTGTATTCTGCGTCGAGGTCTTCCGCGACTTGTTCATCTTTTCGGGCGATTGTTTTCATTTCGAATGAAGCCCGGATGACGACCCAGAATTTCTACAAAGCCATTGATTATAAGTAAAAACCCAGCCCATCCGACCACCCGAGCTGTCGCGTTTGCAAATCGAGGCTTCATCGGCTGACGAGAACCCGACCTGCCGCGCGCAACCATAATTCCAGCATGCACCCTCTTACCGCCGCACTCCCCTCCACGCTCTGCTATCTCGACGGCGAGTACACCGCGCTCAAGGACGCACGCATCAGCGTGCTCGACCGCGGCTTCATCTTCGGCGACGGCGTCTATGAAGTCGTCCCCGTCTACGGCGGCCAGCCCTTCTGCTTCGAGGAGCACATGGCGCGCCTCGATCGCTCGCTGGCCGAACTGCAGATCGCCAATCCGCTCACGCTCGCCCAGTGGCGAGGCATCGTGATGCGGCTCGTCGAGCCGGGCGGCGATGCGCCCCAGGCCGTGTACTTTCAAATTACCCGCGGTGTCGCGCCGCGCGATCATGCCATGACCCGTGGCGTGCACCCGACCGTGTTCGTGATGGTGAACCCGCTGCCGCCGGCGGCCGACGCCGTGCGCGCCAAGGGCGTGGCCTGCGTGAGCGCGGACGACTTCCGCTGGCAGAAGGCGCACATCAAGAGCACCAGCCTGCTGGGCGCGGTGCTGGCGCGGCAGATCAGCGTCGAGGCCGGCGCGGCCGAGACCATCATGTTCCGCGGCGAATGGCTCAGCGAGGCCTCGTCGAGCAACGTGTGGATCGTGAAGGACGGCGGCCTCGTGGGGCCGCCCAAGGACAACCTGGTGCTGACCGGCATCCGCTACGGCCTGCTCGAACGCCTGTGCGCCGAGTGCGGCATCCCGTTTGCGCTGCGCCGCATCTCTCGCGACGAGGTGTTCGGCGCCGACGAGCTGCTGCTCTCGTCGGCCAGCAAGGAAGTGCTGCCGGTCGTGACGCTCGATGGCCAGGCGATTGGAAATGGCCGTCCCGGCCCCATCTACCAAGCCTTGTACGCGGCTTACCAAGAGGCCAAGCAGCGCAATGCCCAGCAGCCACACAAGCAAGGAGCGACCACCGCATGAGCAGCAGCACCACCAACGACATCACCGACACCGGCGCTCCGATTCCCGATCCGCGCAAGGAATCGCTGATCGAGTACCCCTCGCAGTTCCCGATCAAGGTCATGGGCGTCAAGGCCGATGGCTTCGTGCACGCGATCACCCAGATTGCCGAGCGCTTCGATCCGGCCTTCGACGCCGCCACGGTCGAGCTGCGCGACAGCAAGGCGGGCAACTACCTGGGCGTGACGATCACCGTCACCGCCACCAGCCGCGAGCAGCTCGACGATCTCTACCGCGCGCTGTCGGCCCATCCGATGGTCAAGGTCGTTCTCTGAAGAAAGCGCCGGGTACGCGATGAGCACGGGCATCGAAGCGACATGGCTGGGCGCCGCCGACTACGCCGCCACCTACGGCGCAATGAAGCAGTTCACGCTCGAACGCCAGCCCGAGACGCCCGATGCGCTGTGGATCTGCGAGCATGCGCCGGTCTTCACGCAGGGGATCGCGGGCAAGCAGGACCACATCCTGAACCCTGGCGCGATCCCGGTCGTGCAGACCGACCGCGGCGGCCAGGTCACCTTCCACGGCCCGGGCCAGGTGGTGGCCTATCCGCTGATCGACCTTCGGCGCGCGGGCTACTTCGTGAAGGAATACGTCTACCGCATCGAGGAATCGGTGCTGCGCACGCTGGCCCACTTCGGCGTGACGGGCCACCGCGTGGCGGGCGCACCCGGCATCTACGTGCGACTCGACGATCCTTTCTCGCATGCCGCGCTGACCGGCCCGCTGCCCGCCGGCGACCCGTTCCGCGGCCTCGGCAAGATCGCCGCGCTCGGCATCAAGGTGAGCCGCCATGCCACCTACCACGGCGTGGCGCTCAACGTCGCGATGGACCTCGAACCCTTCTCGCGCATCAATCCTTGCGGCTATGCGGGGCTGCAAACGGTCGATCTTTCTACAATCGGGGTCCAAACCACATGGGAAGAAGCTGCCCGGGTCCTGAGCCAGAAGCTCGGCACCTACCTGGCGCCTTAGCAATCCAATGAGCACCACAGAAGTCGTCCGCGACGCCCAGAGCGCCGAAACCTACAACCCGCTCGCCAAGCAGAAGGCCGCGGCCAAGCTCTCGCGCATCCCCGTCAAGGTGGTGCAGCAGGGCGAGGTGCTCAAGAAGCCCGAATGGATCCGCGTGAAGGCCGGCAGCCCCACCACGCGCTTCTACGAGATCAAGCAGATCCTGCGCGAGAGCAACCTGCACACGGTCTGCGAGGAAGCCTCGTGCCCGAACATCGGCGAATGCTTCGGCAACGGCACGGCCACCTTCATGATCATGGGCGACAAGTGCACGCGCCGCTGCCCGTTCTGCGACGTGGGCCACGGCCGCCCCGACCCGCTCGACAAGGACGAGCCGCTCAACCTCGCCAAGACCATCGCCAAGCTGCGCCTGAAGTACGTGGTGATCACCAGCGTCGACCGCGACGACCTGCGCGACGGCGGCAGCCAGCATTTCGTCGACTGCATCACGAACATCCGCGAGCTCTCGCCGATGACGCAGATCGAGATCCTGGTGCCCGACTTCCGCGGCCGCGACGACCGCGCGCTCGAGATCCTCAAGGCCGCGCCGCCGGACGTGATGAACCACAACCTCGAGACCGCGCCGCGCCTCTACAAGGAAGCGCGCCCCGGCAGCGACTACCAGTTCAGCCTCAACCTGCTGAAGAAGTTCAAGGCGCTGCATCCGCAGGTTCCGACCAAGAGCGGCATCATGGTGGGCCTGGGCGAAACCGACGAAGAGATCCTGCAGGTGATGCGCGACATGCGCGCCCACGACATCGACATGCTGACCATCGGCCAGTACCTGTCGCCGTCGGGCTCGCACCTGCCGGTGCGCCGCTACGTGCACCCCGACACCTTCAAGATGTTCGAGGAAGAGGCCTACAAGATGGGCTTCAGCCACGCGGCCGTGGGCGCGATGGTGCGTTCGAGCTACCACGCGGACCAGCAGGCGCACGCCGCGGGCGTCTGACAAACGGCCGCCGGCGCGCCTTATCGCCCGCCGGCCATCCCCGGTGACGCGTCCCGCACGGACGCAGCCTGCCGGCCGCCGAACACCGCGAAGCTGAGCGCCGCGGTCAACCAGGCGCCGAGCGCGCCGTACAGCATGACCCATCCGAAGCCGTGGGTCACGGCGGCCTGCAGGAGCGCACCGGAAGCATCCGGCACCGCCAGCGTGGCCGCCAGCGCCTGCTGCGCCCCCGCCACGTCCCCGCCCGCGAGCTGCTCGGCCAATGCGCGCAGCCGCGCCGCATCGAGCGCCGTCCCCAGCGAGCCCCGCAGCGCGGCCAGGATGCCCGCCACCAGCACCAGGCCCATCACCGCGATGTTGATGGCCAGCGAGATGAGGCGCGCGCTGACGTCCATGCCCGAGGCCATGCCGGCGCGGTGCGCGGGCACCGAGGCGGTGGTCATGTTGGTCGCGGGCGTGGTGGTCAGGCCCAGGCCGATGCCGGCGACCAGCGCACCGGGCAGCACCGTCCAGCCGCCCAGCTGCGCGAGGCCGCTGCCCCACTTCATCGCGATGAAGCCCAGGCCGATCAGGAACAGGCCTGCGGGAATCACGAAGCGCGCCTGGTAGCGCAGCAGCAGCCACTGCGCGATCGGCGGCATCACGAGGAAGGGCACCGTGTAGACCAGCAGCGCCAGGCCGGCGGCGGTCGTGCCGTAGCCCAGGCCGGCGGAGAAATACAGCGGCAGGTAGATCATGAACGGCCAGTAGCTGCAGTTCATGCCGATGCAGCCGAGGATGGCGCCCGAGAAGTCGCGGATGCGGAACACCGAGAAGTCGAACATCGGGTGCGGATGGAAGCGCTCGACCGCGACGAAGGCCGCGAGCCCCGCCGCGGTGGCGGCCATCAGGCCCAGCGCGGCCGGGCTGCTCCAGCCCAGGCTGTCGCCCTGCGTGATCAGCCAGGTGAGCCCGAGCACCGCGGTGGTCAGCGTGACGATGCCCGCCAGGTCCAGCTTCTGCTGGCGGGCCAGCGGATCGCGCGACTCCGCCACGCCGGCCATGATCAGCGCCAGCCCCAGCAGCGCCAGCGGCACGTGCGCAAGGAAGACCCAGTGCCAGCTGGCCAGCGCAATGATCGCGCCGCCCACCACCGGCCCGAACCCCAGGCCGATGCCGGCCACCACGCCCCAGATCGCGAAGGCGCGGCCGCGCGCCCGGCCGTCCGGAAACTGGTGCGACAGGATCGCAATCGAGCAGATGAACATCGCGCCGCCCGCCATGCCCTGCAGGAAGCGCGCGGCAATCAGCGCCGGCGTGCTGGGCGCCAGGCCGCACAGCAGCGAGGCCAGGCCGAAGGCCAGCACCGTGAGCGCGAACATGCGGCGCCGTCCGTAGCGGTCGGCCAGGGTGCCGGTGGCCATCAGCACCGTGGTGCAGGCGATGGTGTAGGCGTTCATGATCCATTGCAGGTCGCGGAAGCCGGCGTGCAGCCGCGCTTCGAGCACCGGCAGGATGATCGGCACGCTGGAAATCTCCAGGCCGAACATCAGCGCCGCCAGGCAGATGGCGGCCAGCGCGAGAGAGGGATGGCGGGGGGAAGAGGACATGGGGACGTGAAGGGAAAGTAGGTGGTCCGGGGCATTCTCAAGACCCCGATTTCATTAGGCAAATGATTAAATTTACTTCCACTCAGGAAGCGACTTCATTAATCTGGCGGCCATGAACTTCGATACCGGCCTCCTGCAAGCCTTCACCGCCGTCCACCGCGCCAATGGCTTCACGCGCGCCGCCGAGCAGCTGCACCTGACGCAATCGGCGGTCAGCCACCAGATCCGCCGGCTCGAGGAACTGGTCGGGCGCCCGCTGTTCCACCGCACCACGCGGCGCCTGCGCCTGACCGCCGACGGCGAAGACTTTCTTCGCCATGCCGAGCGCATCCTGCAGGCGCAGGACGCGCTGGCGCGGCACTTCCGCTGCTCGCCGATCGAAGGCACGGTGCGCTTCGGCGTGCCCGAGAGCTTCATGAGCGAGGGCCTGCCGCAGCTCCTGCAACAGTTCGCGCGCAGCTGCCCCAACGTGAGGCTGGAGGTGAGCGTGGGCCTGACGCTCGACCTGGCGACGATGGTGCGCGAGCGCGAGCTCGACCTGGCGGTGGTGGTGTCGGTCTCGGGCGAGGTCGAGGGCACGCTGCTGCGGCGCCTGCCGATGGTGTGGGCCGCGGCCGAGGGCTTCGAGCGCACGGACGGCGCCTCGCTGCCGCTGGCCTATTCGCCGCCGCCCTGCGTGTGCCGCCAGGTCAGCATCGATGCGCTGAACCAGGCCGGCATTCCCTGGCACGGCGCCTTCAGCTCGCACAGCCTGCAGGACCTGCGCACGGCCGCGCTGAGCGGCCTGGCCGTGGCCACCTTCACGCGCGACAACCTGCGCCCCGGCATGGCGGTGCTGGACGAGCGCCATGGCCTGCCGGCGCTGCCGATGCTGGACTTCACCTTGGCCTACGGCGAAGGCGATGCGGGGGAGCGCAGCCCGGCCGTGGCCGAGCTCGGCCGACTGATCGAGCAGGCCGAGTGGGCGCACCGGGACAAGGCCGCGCGGCGGCCGCGCCGCACGCTGCGCGCGGCGTAGGCGCACGCCCGTCGCGTGCGGCTCACCGCCGGGCCGGGGTCTTCGCTATCCTGCCGTCTGGCCAAGACGAAGGATCGAATTTTGCAAACGCACCCTGCCATTCAAGCCGCCATGGAGCGCGGCTTCGGCGCCATCGCCGACCTGGTTCGCCTCCACGCGCAACACACGCCCGGCCACGCCGCGCTCGCGGACGCGCAACAGGCGCTGGACTACAGCGCGCTCGACGCGCTGATGGACCGCGTCGCGGCCGCCCTGCAGCGCGACGGCCTCGGGCCGGGCGATGCCATCGCGGTCTGCGCGGCGTCCTCGGTGAACTATGCGGCGGTGTTCCTCGGCGCCTTGCGCGCGGGCGTCGCGGTCGCGCCGCTGGCGCCCGGCTCCACGCCGGCCAGCCTGGCTCGCATGATCGAGGATGCCGATGCGCGCGTTCTCTTCACCGATGCCTCGGCGGCCGAGGTGGTCGGCCCTGCGAAGGAAGGCGGCATCCCGCGCGTGGCGCTCGACGGCTCCGCCGCGGGGCAGGCCCTCGAGGGCTGGCTGGCCCCCGCGGGCACGCAGCCGCGCGCCGTCGAGACGCAGCCTTCCTGGCCCTTCAACATCATCTATTCGTCGGGCACCACCGGCGAGCCCAAGGGCATCGTGCAGGGCCACGGCATGCGCTGGGCCCATGTGCAGCGCGGCGCCAGGTACGGCTACGGCCCCGACACCGTCACGCTGCTGTCGACGCCGCTCTATTCGAACACCACGCTGGTGGTGTTCTTTCCGACCATCGCCTTCGGCGGCTGCGTGGTGCTGATGCCCAAGTTCGACGCGCTCGGTTATTTGCAGCTGGCCGCGCAGCGCCGCGTGACGCACACGATGCTGGTGCCGGTGCAGTACCAGCGCCTGATGGCGCATCCGCGCTTCGATGCGCACGACCTCTCGTCCTTCCGCTTCAAGTTCAGCACCAGCGCGCCCTTCAACGCCGCGCTCAAGGCCGACGTGCTGGGGCGCTGGCCCGGCGGGCTGATCGAGTTCTACGGCATGACCGAAGGCGGCGGCACCTGCATCCTCGAAGCCCATCTGCACCCGGACAAGCTGCACACCGTCGGCCAGCCGGCCGAAGGCAGCGACATCCGCCTGATCGACGAGGAGGGCCGCGAAATCCCGCGTGCCAACATCGAACTGGCCGGCGAGGTGGTGGGCCATTCGGGCGGCATGATGACCGGCTACCACCGCCAGCCCGAGAAGACGCGCGAAGCGGAATGGTTCGACGCCGCCGGCAAGCGCTTCATCCGCACAGGCGACATCGGCCGCTTCGACGCCGAGGGCTTCCTCACGCTGTTCGACCGCAAGAAGGACATGATCATCAGCGGCGGCTTCAACATCTATCCGAGCGATCTCGAAGCCGTGCTGCGCGGCCATGCCGCCGTGGCCGACGTGGCGGTGGCCGGCGTGCCGTCGGAGCAATGGGGCGAGACGCCGGTGGCCTTCGTGGTGCGCCGCGAGGGTGACGGCACGTCCGAGGACGCGCTGCTGCAATGGGCCAACGCGCAGCTCGGCAAGACGCAGCGCCTGGCGCGGCTGCAGTTCATTGACGAGTTGCCGCGCAGCGCGATCGGCAAGGTGCTCAAGCGCGAACTGCGTGAACTCGCCGGCCGCTGAAACGCAGGCGCGGGCAGCCGCGCCCTCCGAACACGGCGGCGGCAACGGCCTGCTGTGGCTGCTGGCCGCCGTCGCGCTGCTGTTCGCCTTCCTGCGCCCGCGCGCGCCGATGGACTGGCTCCGGCTGGTCGACTGGCAGACCGTGGGCGCGCTCGCGGGGCTGCTCGCGATCACGCAGGGGGTCGAGAAAAGCGGCATGCTGCAGGCCGCCGCGCAGCGCCTGCTCGCGCGCACGCACAGCCAGCGCAGCCTGGCGCTGCTGCTGACCGCCAGCGCGGCGTTCCTGTCCGCGCTGGTGACCAACGACGTGAGCCTGTTCCTGCTGGTGCCGCTCACGCGCGTGCTCGCCAGCCAGGCGCACCTGCCGCTCGCGCGGCTGGTGGTGCTCGAGGCACTGGCGGTCAATGCGGGTTCGGCCCTCACGCCCATCGGCAATCCGCAGAACCTTTACCTCTGGCACCGCTCGGGCGAGAGCTTCGTCGGCTTCATGGGCATGATGCTGCCGACCGTGGCCGTGATGCTGTTCTGGCTCTTCGCGGCGGCCTGGCTGCTGGTGCCGCGCACGCCCATCGCGCTCAAGCCCGAGACCGAAGCCGTGCCGGTGCAGCCGCGCCTCCTTGCACTGGCGGGCGTCCTGTTCATCGGCTTCGTGGTCGCGCTCGACCGGCACTGGCTGCTCGCGGGCCTGGGCGTGGTGTTCGCGGTGTTCCTGCTGAGCTATCCGCGCGTGCTGAAAGACATCGACTGGGCGCTGCTCGCGATCATTGCGCTGATGTTCGTGGACCTGCGCCAGCTGGCCGAACTGCAGGCGATCGGGTCGCTGCTGAACCACTGGCCCATCACCGAAGGATGGCGCGCCTACCTTGCCGCCATCGTCACTTCGCAATTCATCAGCAACGTGCCGGCGGCGATCCTGCTCGACGGCCATGTGCGCGACCTGCCGGCGCTCGCGGCCGGCGTGAGCGTGGGCGGCTTCGGCTGCGTGCTGGGCTCGCTGGCCAACCTGATCGCGCTGCGCCTGGCCAGGCTGCCGCACGGGCTGCGCGAGTTCCATCGCATCAGCATTCCGTTCCTGCTGGTGTGCGCGGCCTCGGCGCTGCTGCTGCGGCTCGGGTGACAGGCGGGGAGCGCCGCAAGACAATCAGCCCTTCACCATGCACCAGCCCGCCCCGCCCATCCTTTCGCTGCGCCACTACGGCAGCTCGCGCGGCAGCCATGCGCACGACCACTTCCAGGTGCTGGTCGGCCTGGAAGGCGTGCTGGAGATCGAGATCGAAGGCCGCGGCGGCGGCATCGGCGCCGGCCAGGCGCAGGTGGTCGCGCCCGGCGACCGGCACGACTTCGAAGCACGCGGCAGCGGCGGCAGCAGTTGCCTCGTGCTCGACACCGCGCATGCGCCGTGGGCCCGGTGTGCCGGACGCGCGCCGGCCGACCCGCTTCAGCTGCATGCGCTGGCGCGCTATCTCGCGCACTGCACGGCGCAGCCACGGCAGTTCGCGCTCGCGCTGCAGCACGGCCCCGCGCTGCTGCTGGAAGCCTGGAGCCCCGCGCCTTCTTCTTCAATGCCGCACACGCGCCGCCGCCGGATCGACTGGCCGGCGCTCGCGGCCTGGGCCCGGGCGCGGTGGCACGAGCCGCTCACGGTCGCCGACCTGGCCGAAGTCGCCTGCCTGAGCCCCAGCCAGCTCGCGCAGCGTTGCCGCGAGGAACAGGGCCTGAGCGCGATGCACTGGCTGCGCGGCCTTCGGCTGGCGCATGCGCGCGAACTGCGGCTCGAAGGCATGGGCGTGGCCGAAACCGCGCGCCGCACGGGCTACCGCTCGCCCTCGGCGCTCACCGCCGCGCTGCGCCGGCGCGATCGCTGCTGATCGGCCACACCGTCGTTGCGCGACGATGCACCGGCGCTGCGCGACGGCCGGCCGGGTTAGCCTTGCCCTCCATGTCGCCCACCTTCCTTGCCTTGTTCGCGATCGCGCTCTGGGCCACGCTCGCCTCGCTCGGCACCGCCCTTGCGCACCTGCCGCCCTTTCTTCTGACCGGGCTCGCGCTGATCATCGGCAGCGTGCCGAGCTGGCCGCTGGTGCTGCGGGACCGCGCGGCCTGGCGCGTGCCGCCGCGCACGCTGGCGCTGGGCGTCTACGGGCTGTTCGGCTTTCACTTCCTGCTGTTCATCGCGCTGCGAAATGCGCCGCCGGTCGAGGCCAACCTGGTCAACTACCTGTGGCCGCTGTTCATGGTGGTGCTCGCGCCAGTGCTGCTGCCGGGCCTGTCGCTCAGGCCGCTGCACCTGGCGGCGGCGCTGCTGGGCTTTGCGGGCGCGGCGGTCGCGATCCTCGGCACGCGCGGGGGCAGCGGCGCCGGTGCCAGCGCGATCCAAGGCTACTGGGGCTTCCTGCCGGCGCTGGGCTCGGCCTTCATCTGGGCCAGCTATTCGCTGTGGACCAAGCGAGTCGAAGCCTTTCCGACCTCGGCCATCGGCCTGTTCGGGCTGGTCTCGGGCGTGCTCTCGCTGGCCTGCCATGCGCTGCTCGAAGCGCCCGCCACGCTGTCCGGCAAGGACTGGCTGCTGCTCGTGCTGTGCGGCCTCGGCCCGCTCGGCGCGGCCTTCTTCGTGTGGGACATGGCGCTCAAGCGCGGCGACCCGCGGCGCATCGGCATCCTGAGCTATCTCACCCCTTTGGGCTCGACGGCGCTGCTGCTGCTCGTGACCGGCCGCCCGCTGACCTGGACCATCGCGCTGGCCGCCCTGCTCATCATTTCGGCAGCCGTCATGGGCACACGCGCACGCTGAATGGCGTTCGTCCGACGGAAGCGCGCGTTTTTATGGCTAGAGTGGAGGCTCAGGAATAAAGGAGCCCCCACTCATGGAAAACAAGAACAAGAACGAAGATTTCGAGATCACGCCCAAGCTGGTGTTCGACCTGAACCTGGCGCTGTACCTCGACCTGGTGGCCGCCCTGGAGGGCGCGGGCGCCATCACCTACCGCCAGATGGCGGCCCGGGTGCTCAACATCAGCATGGATGCGCGCGCCGACGGCGAGAACGGCCTCGCAACCGCGCTCGAGGGCGTCGCCAAGGGCTTTGCCGGCCAGGGCGGCGGCCTGTCGATCGAACTGCTGAAGGCCGCGCGCAGCCTGCGCGAGGACGACGCAATGGGCGACATTCCGATGCGGCCGACCGACGAGTGAACTGAGCGGCGAGCGCCGCCAAGAGCGCCCAGGTCGTCGTCGGGGCCCGACTGCGGCCGTCCGATCGACGCCTGCGCTTCAGTCCTGCGCCACCTGCAGCACCAGCTTGCCGAAGTTCTCGCCGCTGAACAGCCGGTTCAGCGCATCGGGGAAGGTGTCGAGCCCCACGACCACGTCTTCCTTGCTCTTCATGCGGCCGTCCTTGAGGTAGCCGGCCAGCTCGGCCGCGGCAATGGGGAAGCGATCCGCGTAGTCGAACACCACGATGCCTTCCATGCGCGCGCGGTTCACCAGCAGGCTCAGGTAGTTGCGGGGGCCGGCCGCGGGCATGCTGTTGGCGTTGTTGTACTGGCTGATGGCACCGCAGATGATCACGCGGGCCTTGCGTGCGAGCCGCGCGAGCACCGCGTCGAGGATCTCGCCGCCGACGTTGTCGAAGTAGATGTCCACGCCCTTGGGGCAGTGCGCCTTGAGGCCGTCGCGCACGGCACCCGCGCCGGCCTTGTAGTCGATGCAGGCGTCGAAGCCCAGCTCCTTCACCACCCAGTCGCACTTGGCCTGGCCGCCGGCGATGCCGACCACGCGGCAGCCCTTGATCTTGGCGAGCTGCCCGACGGTCTGTCCCACGGCGCCCGCGGCACCGGAGATGACCACCGTTTCGCCCGCCTTGGGCTGGCCCACGTCCATCAGCCCGAAGTAGCCGGTCATGCCCGGCATGCCGAGCACGTTGAGCCACTGGCGGATGGTGCCGGCGCGCAGGTCGATCTTGGCGAGCCCGTTGCGCTTGATCTCTTCCTGGGGCACGAGCATGTATTCCTGCACGCCCAGCGTGCCGTAGACCGTGTCGCCGACCGCGAAGTCCGGATTCTTCGACGCGATGA
Source organism: Variovorax paradoxus NBRC 15149 (assembly GCF_001591365.1). GTDB lineage: Bacteria > Pseudomonadota > Gammaproteobacteria > Burkholderiales > Burkholderiaceae_C > Variovorax > Variovorax paradoxus. The sequence continues at coordinate 3,061,032 of NZ_BCUT01000001.1, read as the reverse complement.
CGCGGCCGATGCCGCCCGCGCGCATCACGGCGCCGATTTCCACCGGCGCGATGTAGCTCTTGGCGTCGTTGAGCCAGCCGCGCATGGCGGGGTCGAGCGAGAGCGAGAGGGTCTTGACCAGCACGCCGCCCTCGGCGGGCTCGCCGACCGGCTCGGTGGTGAACTGCCAGTGTTCGCGCGTTGCCGCGCCCTCGGGCCGCTTGGCGAGCCTGACCTGGTGATTGACGGGCGTTTCGGCCATGGGAGGTCTCCTTGGGAAAGGTCGTTGTTGCGGCGCCATGCTAGCGGCGCGCGGCGCCGTTGGCCGTAGCGCAGGCGACAGCACCACGCCCTGCCGCCAGCCGCTCAGGCCAGGCGAACCACGATCCGCAGGCCCGGATTCGCGTTGTGCACCGCGAGGCTGCCGCCGTGCGCCTCGGCGATCAGCCGGCAAAGGTACATGCCCAGCCCGACGCCGCCGGTGGCGCGTGCGCGCGCGCTGTCGGTGCGGTAGAAGGCCTCGGTCAGGCGTTCGAGCTGGGCCTCGTCGACGCCGGGGCCGTGGTCGCGCACCTCGATCTCCACGCCCTGCGCCGGCCCGTCGACCACGGCGCGCAGCGACACGCAGGGCGGGCGGGGCGCATCGGTGCTGTAGCGCAAGGCGTTGTCCAGCAGGTTGCGTACCAGCAGGCGGATGCGCATGCGGTCGACGGCGTGCGGCGGCAGTCCCTCGGCCAGGTCCAGGTGCACCTGCGGGGCGCCCGGCATCTCGGCCGCGACTTCGCGCACCAGTGCCGCCAGGTCGACCGGCTCGCGCTGCAGCGCCACGTGCGGGCTTGCGAGCCGCTCGCTCTCGAGCAGGTCGCTGATCAGGTCGCGCATCTCGTTCAAGTCGCGCAGCAGCGCCTCGCGCTCGGCCTGGCTTTCGGGCGTGGCCGGCAGCAGCTCGGCATTGAGCCGGGCGCGCGTGAGCGGCGAGCGCAGTTCGTGGCTCAACGCCAGCAGCAGCCCGCGCTTGGCATCGAGCATGGCCTGGATGTCGTCGGCCATGGTGTTGATGTGCTCGGCGAGGTCGCCCAGGTCGTCGTTGCGGCGGATCGGGATCGGCTGCGTGAACTCGCCGCGGCCGAAGCGCTGCGCGCCTTCGCGGATGTCGATCAGCGGCCGCAGCAGCCGGCTGACATAGGCATAGCCCAGCACCACGAGCAGCAGCAGCGCGCAGAGCGTGGCCCAGCCGACGATGCGCGGCGCGAGCTGCCAGAGCCTGGGCGACCAGCCGAAGATGACGCGGTGGCCATCTGCCGTCGGGCGGACGAACCACTTGTCGTTCCAGGGTTCTTCGTCGCGGTCGTGCATCCAGCCGCCGCGGCCGTTGCTGCCGCCGGGGTTGGAGTCCCAGTTGACCTTGGGGCCGGTGATGCGGATCGTGATCGGCAGCCGAGCGACCAGCGCCTGCGCGCGCGCCACGTCGGGCGGCGTGCCGATCTCGGCGACGAGCCGGTCGGCATAGTCGACCAGCATCGGCTTGGCGGCCTCGGCCCAGCCGGTGGAAAAGGACTTCTTCATGCCGCCCATGAACACCGCCGCCATCACCAGCGCCAGCATCACGAACATCATGACCAGCCGTATGCGCAGCGAGCGGCGCCAGCGGCGCTTGCCCTGCACCTTCTCGTGCCACTGCGCATGCCATTGCCTGTGCAGCTCCGCGCGGCGCGATGCGATCCCGTGCAGCGCCTCGCGCAAACTCCGCCGCCTGCGCCTCATGCAGGCTCGCTGCGCGCGACGGCCAGCGCATAGCCGGCATTGCGCAGCGTCTTGATGCAGTCCAGCGGCTCGAGCTTCTTGCGCAGGCGGCTCACCACGATGTCGACGGCCCGGGTGTAGAGCTCGGCCTCGTGGCCGCGCAGGCGGTTCAGGATGTCGTCGCGGCTGAACACCTTGCCGGGCTCGGCCGCCAGCAGCGCGAGCAGTTCGAACTCGGTGCCGGTGAGCTCCACGCGCTCGCCATGGCGCAGCACCTGACGCCGGTCGAGGTCGATCGACAGCCCGTCGAACACGCGGTGCTGGGTGCCGTTGCCGTTGGCCGCCGCCGGCGTGCTGCGCTGGCGGCGCAGGATGGTCTGCACGCGCGCCACCAGCTCGCGCGGCTCGAAGGGCTTGGGCACGTAGTCGTCGGCGCCCAGCTCGAGGCCGACCACGCGGTCCATCACCTCGCCGCGCGCGGTGAGCATCACGATGGGAATGTCGCTCTCCTTGCGGATCTCGCGGCACAGCGCAAAGCCGTCCATCTCGGGCAGCATCACGTCGAGGATCGCCGCGTCGAACGGGCCCGCGCGCAATTTGGCGAGCCCTTCGCTCGGGCGCACCGCGCTCTCCAGCGTGTAGCCGAAGCGGGCGAAGTAGGTGGTCAGCGGCGCGGCGAGATGTTCGTCGTCGTCGATCAGCAGGATGCGCGGCATGGCGGGATTGTGCCTCCTGACAAGAAGGTGGCGAATGACCTCGCCGACCATCAGGCCCGCCGGCATCGCACCGCCCAGGCCAGGCCCGCCACGAGAACGCAGAGCAGCAGCGCGTGGTAGACCACGTCGGGCACCGTGCGCGGACCGATGCCCGCGATGATGGTGCCGAGCCCGACCAGCGTGCCCAGCAGCGCGAAGCCCTGGCCGATGATGGCGGCGCGGCGCGCATGATGGGGACGCAGCCAGGTCGCGGCCGAGGCCAGCACCAGCACGGTGGCTATCACCGCCTCGGCATTGCGGGCCGCGGCATGCGCGTAGCCGGACACCAGCAACCCCGCGTGCACCGTCGACGCGAGGCCGAGCATGGACGCCTCCGCCAGCATCCATGCGCGCGCGGCCGGCGCGTGCACGGCGGGGGAAGCGCTGCGGCCGCTGCGCATGGACGCGTCGCTCACCATGGATCGGCCCTGCCGATGCGGCCCAGGTGGGTGGCAGCGAAGCCCGCCGCGTACTTGAGCCCGTAGCCCAGCGCACGGTCGACGCCGATGTGGGCCAGCCAGATCAGGCTGCCGGCCACCGCCCAGGGCATGGCCGCGAGTACGCCGAGCGCCAGCAGCAGCACCGGGCCGACGTACGAGTGCGCGGCGTTGTAGAGCGCCGCGCCCGTGCGCGGGCCCGCGAGGTAGCCCAGCAGCGACAGATCGGGCACGAGCAGCCAGAGCGCGAACACGCCCCAACCCGCGCCGAACTGCGCGTAGGCGGCGAGCGCCGCGCCCAGCACCACGGCGCCTTCGAGCCGCAGCAGCGCGCGCACGCCGCCCGCCGCGGCCACGGCCTGCTCGGGGGATGCCGCGGAACCGGCTTCGGCGGGCCGAAGGTATCGCCCCCTGGCAGGGAGGTGGCGAAGCGACACGAAGTGCGCGAAGCCCGGGGGCGAGCCAAGCCTAGCCATGATGGCGCCAGCGGCGTCCGCCGCGATCCATGAAGTCACGCACCTTCTGCTGCTGCGCGGCGTTCAGGCTGTCGAAGAAATCGGCGGCGGCGGCGATGATTTCCGGGCTGCCGTTGCGCACGGCCGAGGTCTTCTCGTCGACGAGCCGCGTGGCGGCCGCCTGGTCGAGCTTGTTGCCCGCGAACAGCGCCTTGAACTGCGAACGCGGATCGCCCGCCCCGCCCGCGCCGCGCATGGCTTCGCGCTGCGCCTGCAGCTTCTCGGCCAGCACCGTGAGCTTCTGCTTCTGCGAGGCGTCGAGCTCCAGCTTGCTGCCGACGCGTTCGACCATCCTGGTGCGGAACTCGGCGGAATCGCCGCTGCCCCAGCCGTGCCGATGGCCGGCGCAGCCGGCAATGCTGCCCGCCACCACCGCAAGGCCGGCGAAACCGAAGAGAGTGCGTTTGATCCAGTGTTTCATGATGTTCCTTGCGGCCCGCGGAGTGCCCTGCGGGCGTGGGTCTTAGAGCCTGTTGCTGTTGCCGGCGGCTGCGGCACGTGCATCGACGGGGTTCTGCAGGGTCGAGACGACCTTGCTGTTCACGCGCGAACCCGAGGTCACGTTCTGGTCGGGTGCGGCGGCGGTGCGCATGGCTTCGAAGACGACGCCTGCGCGGTCTCTGGAAACGGCCATGGTCTCGGCGCCGCGCGAGCCGCGCACAACGTTCTGGTCCGGTGCGGAAGCCGTGCGAGCGGCTTCGGCGTTGACTTCGGCGCGGCTCTTGGCCGAGGCGAGCGGCTGGACGCCTTCGTAGGATTCGGCCTTGGCACCGGCTGCAGCGAGCAGCGCGAAGGAGCCGATGGCAACGACTTGGGTCAGGGAGAGGGATTTCATGGTCAGGCCTTTCTGTAGTGGAAGAGGAGACCTGATGGTGCTTGCGACGCGTCTGCAAGTCCTTTCGCCGCAGTTTCGGCGTGTTTCGTTTTATTTCGACTCCGCCCTGCCTCTGAGCGGATTGAAATAGTAAGAACTAATTTCCGGCCAGCACCGACGCCGGATCGTCCGACTCGAGCACGCCCTTGGCCCATTCCTCGAGCTTGCCGGTGTCCGCGCGCAGCACCTCCTGCTTGACGGCGAGGATGCGCGACGGATGCATCGAGAAGCTGCGCAGTCCGAGGCCGAGCAAGAGGCGCGTGAAGGCCACGTCGCCCGCCATCTCGCCGCACACGGCCACGCTCTTGCCCTGGCGGCGGCATTCGGCAATGGTGTCGGCCACCAGCCGGAGCACTGCGGGATGGGCCGGGTCGTAGAGGTGGGCCACGGCCTCGTCGGCGCGGTCGATGGCCAGCGTGTACTGGATCAGGTCGTTGGTGCCGATCGACAGGAAGTCGAAGTACTTCAGGAAGGTCTTGAGCGTGAGCGCGGCGGCGGGAATCTCGATCATCGCGCCGAGCTTCACCTTGCCGTACACGGCGCCGCGGCTGTCGAGCTCCGAGCGCGCGAAGTCGATCAGCGACAGCGTCTGGCGGATCTCGCTGACGTGCGCGAGCATGGGAATCAGCAGGTGGATCTCGCCGTGCGCCGCCGCGCGCAGGATCGCGCGCAGCTGCGTGAGGAACATCGCCGGGTCGGCCAGGCTCCAGCGGATGGCGCGCAGGCCGAGCGCGGGATTCAGGTGCTCCTGCTTGCTGACGGCCTTGCCGTCGAGCGGCTTGTCGGCGCCCACGTCGATGGTGCGGATGGTGACCGGCATGCCCTGCATGCCTTCGACCGCGCGCTTGTAGGCCTGGTATTGCTCTTCCTCGTCGGGCAGGCGGGTCTGGTGCTGCGACTCGCGGCCCATGAAGAGGAACTCGCTGCGGAACAGCCCGACGCCCACTGCGCCGGCCTTGACGGCACCCACGGTGTCCTCGGGCATCTCGATGTTGGCGAGCAACTCGACGCGCTGGCCGTCGAGCGTCACCGCGGGCTTGTGGCGCAGGCGTGCGAGCCGGCCGCGCTCCAGGTCGCCCTGGCGCTGCTTGAAGCCGTACTCGGCCAGGATGATCGGCGAGGGATCGACGATCACCACGCCGGCATCGCCGTCGATGATCACCCAGTCGTCCTGGCGCACCAGCTGGCTCGCGGTGCGCGCGCCCACCACGGCCGGAATGTCCATGCTGCGCGCGACGATCGCGGTGTGCGAGGTGCGCCCGCCCACGTCGGTCACGAAGCCGGCGAACACGCTCTTCTTGAACTGGAGCATGTCGGCCGGCGACAGGTCATGCGCGATCAGCACCAGCGGCGCGTCGATGCCGTCGCCGGCGGTGGGGTCGTCGTCTTCCTCGGCCGCGGGGCGCTTGCGGCGCGGCGGGCTCGGCGCCAGCACCGCGGCCGTGCCCTTCATGCGGTGCAGCAGCCGCTCGACCACCTGCTCGAGGTCGGCCTTGCGCTCGCGCAGGTACTCGTCCTCCATCTCGTCGAACTGGCGCGCGATGATTTCGAGCTGCGTGGTCAGCGCCCACTCGGCGTTGTAGAGCCGGTCGGTGATCCAGTGCTTGACGCCGCCGGTGAGCGCCTCGTCCTGCAGCAGCATCTGGTGCACCTCGAGCAGCGCGGCGAGCTCGTGCGGCGCATCGTTGGGGCCCATCAGCGCGACGCTGGCCTGCAGCTTGGCAAGCTCGTCGGCCACCGCATTGCGGGCCATGCGCACCCGGTCGATCTCGGTCTCCACTTCCTCGGGCTTGATGAAGTAGTGGGCCACGTCGATGCGGCTGGACACCACCAGCACCGCGCGGCCAATGGCAATGCCACGGGCGACGGGGAGGCCGTGGACTGCGAAGGTCATGGGGGCTCCCTTACTCGCCTTCGCCGAACTTGTCGTTCATCAGCTGGACGAGGGCATCCATCGCCTCTTCTTCCTGCGGGCCGTTGGTCTCGAGTTCGACGGTCGAGCCGAGCCCGGCGGCCAGCATCATGACGCCCATGATGCTCTTGGCATTGATGCGGCGGTCGCCGCGCGAGAGCCACACCTCGCAGGGAAAGCTGCCTGCGATCTTGGTGAGCTTGGCCGATGCGCGCGCATGGAGGCCCAGCTTATTGCTGATGGTCACGGATTTCTTGATCACTGTGCTTTCTCTTCGCCTGGTTCTGGGGTGCCGCCACCGCCACCTGCATGACGCCCGCGGTGCCGCCCGCGATGGCGCGCTGCACCAGCGTCTCGAGCGGCTCGTGGCGGTAGGTCACCGCGCGCAGCAGCATCGGCAGGTTGACGCCCGCCACCAGCCGCGAGCGGACGCCGTCCACCAGCTTCTGCGCCACGTTGCAGGGCGTCGCGCCGAACACGTCGGCCAGCACCAGCACCTGCGAGCGCGGTGCATTGAGCTGCTGCTCGAGCGTGATGCGGGCTGCCGCCAGCGTTTCTTCGGGCGACACGTTGGGCAGCACGTCGAGTGCGACGATGGCCTGTTCGCAATCGGGGAACACATGCAGCGCGCACCGCCGCAGCGCCTGCGCGAACGGTGAGTGGGCGATGATGAGGATGCTGTTCATGCGGGTCGGGGGACTACGCACCGATTATGCGGGGGCGCCCAAAGGAAGTAGACATACGACATAACGCAGCAGGCGAGGAAAACGGACAGCGCCGCACGGAATGACGCCGCCTGGTCGAGCCCGGCGCTGGCGAACAGGTCGATCAGCAGGCCGATGCCCCACTGCACGACAAATACGCCTGCAAAGACCGCCAGGTTGTAGGCCGACAGCGCGCGACCCGCGAGCGCAGTCGGCAAGGCCAGGGCGACGGCGGGCTGGGCCAGCGTGACAACGGTGGAAACGCACAGGAAGACCACCCAGGCCATCGTCCCCGCCGCCGGGCCAGCTATCAAAACCAGAGCAAGCACGAGCATCCCGAGCGGCATGCCCCAGGCCAGCAGCCGGGCGGCGGGAATGCCGCGGTGCGCGAGCCGCGGATTGACCATGCCCCAGAGCCCATAGGTGGCGAGCAGCGCGATGCTGATCCAGAACAGCGCGCCGGCGGCCTCCTGGGGCGTGTAGCCCGCCACGCGCGTGAGCCATGGCACGACCCAGAGCGTCTGCATCGCGACGAAGCCGCCGTAGTTGAAGAAGCCGATCGGCGCGAGCTTGCGGAAGAAGGGATCGCGCCACACGGCCGCATAGCTGCCTCCGCCCTGGTTCTTTTCCCGGGTGGCGGCGCCGTCATGCCATGCCGGCGCGGCCCATGCGATCAGCACCATCGACACGAGCGCGCCCGCCGCCAGCAGCCAGAACAGCGGCCGCCAGCCGAGGTAGGGCATGAGCCACTGCACCGGCAAGGTCGCGCCGACCAGGCCGAAGGAGCCCACCATCAGCATCCACGAATTGCTGCGCAGCTGCATGGGCGGCGTCAGCCAGCGCCGGTAGCCGGTGAGCGGCGCCATCAGGCAGGCGCTCACGCCGACGCCGGTGAGCACGCGCGCCGCCAGCAGCAGCCAGAAATGCGTGGCCACCGAAAACAGAAGGCAGCCGGCCACCGCGGCAGACAGGAAGCAGACGATCACGCGCTTGGGCCCATGGCGGTCGAGCCAGGTGCCCATGGGCAGCTGCGTGAACGCGAAACCCAGGAAATAGCCGCCCGCGAGCAATCCAAGGTCGCGCGACTCGAGTCCGAACTCGGCGGTGAGCGCGGGCGACAGCGTGGCCGTGATGGCGCGCACCAGCGTCGAAAGGAAATAGGCGAAGGCAAAGGCCAGGAAGACGGTGGCGATGCGCCGCCGTCCGGCAAGCAGGCCGCCGCTCATGGGAGACGCAGGCCCTCGAAGAAGGTGGTCGCCGCCTCGGGCGCGGAGGGGCGGCCGAGCACGGTGGCCTGATAGAGCGCGACACCGCCGTTCTTCTTCGACTGGGCGAACCAGAGCACCTGGACCGGCGCGGCGCCCTTTTGCGGCGGCTGGGCATCGAGCCGCACCGGCGCGGGCGCCGCGATCGCGCGTTTCAGTACGGCAGGGGCTTCGGTCATCTGCGCCTCGCCCAACTGGCTGCGGGTGGCAGCGCGCCACGCCCGGAGCCAGGCCTCGGCCTGCGCCGGGCTCTCGGCCGAGGCATGGGCCACCGCGAAGGTCGCACCGCCGGTCTCGCAGCCCGCCATGTCGACCTGCACCGACTCGGCGCCGAGCGGCAAGGCGCGGTCGGCGCGGTCCGCCTTGCAGGGCAGGAGGACGACCAGGCCGTCGTCGGCAATCGGCACCTCGCGCCAGTTGAAGGTGGGGCTGCAGGCGGCAAGCGCGAGCGTGGCGGCTGCGGCCAGCGCGGGCCGGAAACGGGAGTCGGACGATGGCATCGGAAAGCCATTATCGAGCCGCCCGCACGCCCGCCGGCACGATCCGGCCGGCGGAACTAAAATCGGCCGGCCCCTCTCCATCCGCTGCCATGAAAAAATACATCACCGTCGCCGCAGTCGCCCTTGCATTGGCCGCGGGCGTGGGGGTGTACCTGGGTTCCGGCACCACCGAGGCACCGGCCTCGACCTTCGTGCTGCTCGACGGCAGCAAGAAAAGCACCAACGACCTGAAGGGCAAGGTCACCCTGGTGAACTTCTGGGCCACCAGCTGCGTGACCTGCGTGGCGGAAATGCCCAAGGTCATTGCCACCTACGACAAGTACAAGTCCAAGGGCTACGACACGCTGGCCGTGGCCATGAGCTACGACCCGCCAAGCTACGTCGTCAACTTTGCCGAGACCCGCAAGCTGCCGTTCAAGGTGGCGATCGACAACACCGGCAGCGTGGCCCAGGCCTGGGGCGACGTGAAGCTCACGCCCACCACCTACCTGGTCAACAAGAAGGGCGAAATCGTGAAGCGCTATGTGGGCGAACCCGATTTCGCCGAGCTCCACAAGCTGATCGAGAAACTGCTCGCCGAGGCTTGATCCGCACGAGGTGCAGGGGCGAACGCATAGCAACAACCCGAAGCATGCTTCGGCCCGGACTTTGCTAATCTGCGCCTTCCGCAGTTCTTGCGCACCCCGCCTCTTCGATGACCGACTCTCCCGTGGCCGCCTCGCGTGAGCCCGCACCGATCCTGTTCGCCGCATGCGCAGGCATGGCCTACTGGATCTCATCGCTGCGCGTATGAGCTTTTCGGTTTCACGCCCGCTGCCGCTGGCCGACACGCCCGCCGTCGTGCTCCTGACGCCGGAGGAACCCGCCGAACTCGATGCGGCGCGCGCGATCTTCCGCGACTACGCCGCCTCGCTGGACATCGACCTGTGCTTCCAGAATTTCGAGGAAGAGGTCGCCACGCTGCCTGGCGACTACGCCGAGCCGCGCGGCGCCCTGCTGCTCGCGCTGGTCGATGCCGCCCACATCAAGGAGGAAGCCGGGCAACGCGCGCCGACCCTCATGCGCGCCAACGGCACGCTGGCGCACGTGGCCGGCTGCTGCGCGCTGCGCCCGCTCGACAACACCGACTACGCCAATGCCGCGGAGATGAAGCGGCTGTTCGTGCGGCCCGGCTTTCGGGGGCTGGGCGTCGGGCGGCAGCTCGCCGAAGCCATCCTCGACGCCGCGCGCGGCGCAGGCTATGCCTGCGTGCTGCTCGACACGCTGGACGAGATGGAATCGGCCCGCGCGCTCTACGAAGACCTGGGATTCGAGGAAGTGCCGCCCTACTATCACAACCCGATCGCGGGCGCGCACTACCTCAAGGTGGACCTTTAGCCAGTTCAGCCGTCAGCCGCGGGCCTGGGCCAGCAGCGTCTCGGCATTGCTGACCTCGAACTTGCCCGGTGCCTCGACGTTCAGCGTGGCCACCTTGCCGTCCTTCACGAGCATCGAATAGCGGTTGCTGCGCAGGCCCATGCCGCGGCCGGTCAGGTCGAGCGTGAGGCCGGTGGCCTTGGCGAAATCGGCGCTGCCGTCGGCCAGCATGCGCACCTTGGTGCCGGTCTTCTGGTCGCGCGCCCAGGCGCCCATCACGAAGGCGTCGTTCACGCTCACGCACCAGATCTCGTCCACGCCGGCGGCCTTGAAGTCTTCGTAGTGCTGCACATAGCCGGGCACGTGCTTGGCCGAGCAGGTGGGCGTGAAGGCGCCCGGCAGCGCGAACAGCGCAATGGTCTTGCCGGCCGTGGCCTTGCTCACGTCCACCGGGTTCGGGCCGATGCTGCAGCCTTCGCCTTCGACCTCGGAATATTCCTGCAGGGTTGCCGAAGGAAGGGTGTCGCCGACTTTGATCATCTGAGTGCTCCTGAAAAAGAAAAACGGCCCACATTGTGGGCCGTTTCCGGATGGGTTGCCTTCAAGAGGCTTCCCGAGGTCGATCAGCCGGTGATCAGACCAGCACGGCCTTCTCGACCAGGCGGGTCACGACCCAGTTCTTGGTCTTGGAGATCGGACGGCTTTCCGTGATCTCGATGGTGTCGCCCAGCTTGTACTCGCCCTTTTCGTCGTGGGCGTGGTACTTGCTCGTCTTGGCCACGATCTTGCCGTAGAGCTCGTGCTTCACACGGCGCTCGACCAGCACGGTCACGGTCTTGGCACGCTTGTCGCTGACCACCTTGCCGATCAAGGTGCGCTTGAGGGATTTTTTAGCTTCCGTCATGTTCACTCCTTACTTGGCGGCTTGGGTTTCTTGCTGCTTCTGAGCAAGAATGGTCTTGGCGCGCGCGATGTCGCGGCGCGTCACGCGCAGCGTCGAGGTGTTCGACAGCTGTTGCGTGGCTTTCTGCATGCGCAGGCCGAAATGGGCCTTCTGCAGGTCCTTGATTTCGGCTTGCAGGCCTGCGACGTCCTTCGTGCGCAGGGTTGCAGCCTTGGTCACCTTGGCCGGAGCCGCGGTTTCTTTTTTCTTACGTGTTGCCATGGATGTTCTCCTCTCAGGCGCCGAGCTGGCGAGCGACGAAGGTCGTACGCAGCGGAAGCTTGGCGGCGGCCAGGCGGAACGCTTCGCGGGCGAGTTCTTCGGGCACGCCGACGATCTCGAACACGATCTTGCCAGGCTGGATTTCAGCGACGTAGTACTCGGGGTTGCCCTTACCGTTACCCATCCGCACTTCGGCGGGCTTGGTAGAGATCGGCTTGTCCGGGAACACGCGGATCCAGATACGGCCACCGCGCTTCACGTGACGCGAAATCGCGCGGCGAGCGGCTTCGATCTGGCGCGCCGTGAGGCGGCCGCGGTCGGTGCATTTGAGACCGAAGTCACCGAAGGCAACCGAGTTGCCCCGGGTTGCGACGCCGGTGTTGCGGCCCTTTTGTTCCTTGCGGAACTTTCTGCGTGCAGGTTGCAGCATTTTTAATACTCCGTAGTTCTAAGACCGATCACTCGGTCTTGGCACCGTCAGCTGCTGCAGCTGGCGCGGCTTTGCGGACGCGCTTAACGGCGGGTTTCGAGTCTGCACCCGGAGCAGCGGGAGCTGCGCCAGTGGCTTCTGCGGGCTTGTCGCTGCCGTCGGCCGGGGCGGTGTTGCCACCGATCGGGCCACGGGCACCGGCGCGCGGGCCGGGACCACGACGGTCCGAACCCGGACGGTCGCCACCCGGGCGGCCATCGCGGCGCGGACCACGCGGACGACGCTCGTCGTCCGGACGCGGCGTTTCGACGGCCGGCAGGTCGTTGCGGCCCAGCGTGTCGCCCTTGTAGACCCAGACCTTGACGCCGATGACGCCGTAGGTGGTCTTGGCTTCCGAGGTGCCGTAGTCGATGTCGGCGCGCAGCGTGTGGAGGGGCACGCGGCCTTCGCGATACCACTCGGTACGGGCAATTTCGATGCCGTTCAGGCGGCCAGCCGACATGATCTTGATGCCCTGGGCACCCAGACGCATGGCGTTCTGCATGGCGCGCTTCATGGCGCGGCGGAACATGATCCGCTTTTCGAGCTGCTGCGTGATGCTGTCGGCGATCAGCTGGGCATCGATTTCGGGCTTGCGCACTTCTTCGATGTTCACTGCCACCGGCACGCCGAGCTGCTTGCCCAGTTCGCGCTTGAGGTTCTCGATGTCTTCGCCCTTCTTGCCGATCACGACGCCCGGACGAGCCGAGTAGATCGTGATGCGTGCGTTCTTGGCGGGACGCTCGATCATGACGCGCGACACCGAAGCGTTCTTCAGCTTCTTCTTGAGGTATTCGCGGACCTTGATGTCTTCGGCCAGCATGCCCGCGAAATCGCGGTCGCTTGCGTACCAGCGGCTGGACCAGTTACGGGTAACCGCAAGGCGGAAGCCGGTCGGATGGATTTTCTGTCCCATATTTCTTCCAGGCGTTCTTAGTTGCCAACCGTCACGTACACATGGCACGTGGGCTTGCTGATGCGGTTACCGCGACCCTTGGCTCGCGCCGTGAAGCGCTTGAGCGTTGCGCCCTGTTCGACGTAGATGGTCTTGACCTTCAGTTCGTCGATATCGGCGCCATCGTTGTGCTCGGCGTTGGCAATTGCCGACTCGAGCACCTTCTTGATGATCACAGCGGCCTTCTTCTGCGTGAATTGCAGGACGTTGAGCGCTTGATCAACCTTCTTGCCGCGGATCAGGTCAGCGACCAGACGGCCCTTGTCGACCGAGAGGCGGACACCGCGGAGGACTGCACGTGTTTCAGACATGGTCGTTCCTTACTTCTTCTGGACTTTCTTGTCCGCGGGGTGCCCCTTGAACGTGCGCGTGAGCGCAAATTCGCCGAGCTTGTGGCCGACCATCTGGTCGGTGATGTAGACAGGCACGTGCTGCTTGCCGTTGTGCACGGCAATGGTCAGGCCGATGAACTCGGGCAGGACCATCGAGCGGCGCGACCAGGTCTTGATCGGCTTCTTGTCCTTCGTCGTCACGGCCTTGTCGGCCTTGGCCACGAGGTGATGGTCAACAAACGGACCCTTTTTGAGAGAGCGAGTCATTTGCTATCCCTTACTTCTTGCGGCGCGACACGATGAAGACCTGCGTGCGCTTGTTGTTACGGGTACGGTAGCCCTTGGTCAGGTTGCCCCATGGGTCGACAGGATGGCGGCCTTCGCCGGTCTTGCCTTCGCCACCACCGTGCGGGTGGTCGACAGGATTCATCACCACGCCGCGAACGGTCGGGCGAATACCCATGTGACGCTTCACACCGGCCTTGCCGAGCTGGCGCAGGCTGTGCTCTTCGTTCGCGACTTCACCGATGGTGGCGCGGCATTCGATGTGGATGCGGCGCACCTCACCCGAACGCATGCGGACCTGGGCGTAGACGCCTTCGCGAGCCAGCAGCGTGGCCGACGTGCCGGCCGAACGCGCGATCTGCGCGCCCTTGCCGGGTTGCAGTTCGATGCAGTGGATCGTCGAGCCGACCGGAATGTTGCGGATCGGCAGCGTGTTGCCTGCGCGGATCGGGGCTTCCGAACCGCTCAGCAGCGTTGCACCAGCCTCAAGACCGCGCGGGGCGATGATGTAGCGGCGCTCGCCGTCGGCGTAGCAGACCAGGGCAATGTGGGCGGTGCGGTTCGGGTCGTATTCGATGCGTTCGACCTTGGCCGGGATGCCGTCCTTGTTGCGCACGAAGTCGACAACGCGGTAGTGGTGCTTGGCACCGCCGCCACGATGACGGATCGTGATGTGGCCGTTGTTGTTGCGGCCGGCCTTCTGGAACTGGGGTTCCAGCAGAGGCGCGTGAGGAGCACCCTTGAACAGGTGGTCCCGCGAGATCTTCACCGCGCCGCGTTGGCCCGGCGAAGTGGGTTTCATCTTGATGACGGCCATGATTAAGCGCCTTCCCCGACGAGGTTGAGCTCTTGACCGGGCTTCAGGGTCACATAGGCCTTGCGAACGTTGTCGCGGCGGCCGATGGACTTGCCAAAGCGCTTGGTCTTGCCCTTGGTGTTGAGCACCGACACGCCCTGGACTTCGACCTTGAACATCAGTTCGACAGCGGCCTTGATCTCGGGCTTGGTGGCGTCTTGCAGCACCTTGAAAGTGACAGCGTTCGACTTCTCGCCGACCATCGTGGCCTTTTCAGACACGATCGGGGCGACCAGCACCGCCATCAGGCGGCCTTCTTCGAACGTACGTTCAGCGGCGGTAGGGTTCACGCGGCTCATGCGAACATCTCCTTGAGCTTGTCGACGGCACCCTTGGTGACCAGCACCTTCTTGTAGTGGACCAGCGACACCGGATCGGCGTAGCGGGGTTCGACCACGAGAATGTTCACCAGATTGCGCGAGGCAAGGTACAGGTTTTCGTCGACTTCTTCGGCGATCACGAGCACGGACTCGAGATTCATCGCCTTGAAACGGGCTGCCAGCGGCTTCGTCTTGGGCGAATCCACGGTCAGCGAATCCACCACGGCCAGACGGCCTTCGCGAGCGAGCTGCGAGAAGATGGCGGCCATGCCGGCGCGGTACATCTTCTTGTTGATCTTCTGCGAGAAGTTTTCGTCAGGCATGTTCGGGAAGATCCGGCCACCCCCGCGCCACAGCGGCGAGGACGTCATACCGGCACGGGCGCGGCCCGTTCCCTTTTGCTTGAAAGGCTTCTTGGTCGAGTGCTTGACCTGCTCGCGGTCCTTCTGGGCGCGCGTGCCTTGGCGGGCGTTGGCCTGGAATGCAACGACGATCTGGTGGACCAGGTCTTCGTTGTAGTCACGGCCGAACACGGTCTCGGGGGCATCGTATTTCGACGCGGCCTGGCCCTGTTCGTTCAGGAGTTCGAGTTGCATTACTTCGCTCCTTCAGCCGCTTGCGGCTTGGCCTTGATGGCGGGACGCACGGTGACGAAGCCACCCTTCGAACCCGGGATCGCGCCCTTGATGAGCAACAGTTGACGCGCTTCGTCGATGCGGAAGACATCGAGGTTCTGCGTGGTCTTGGTGACGTCGCCGAGGTGGCCCGTCATGCGCTTGCCGGGGAACACGCGACCGGGGTCTTGTGCCATGCCGATCGAGCCGGGAACGTTGTGCGAACGGCTGTTGCCGTGCGACGCGCGCTGCGAGCTCATGTTGTGGCGCTTGATGGTGCCGGCGTAGCCCTTGCCGATCGAGGTGCCTTGCACGTCGACCTTCTGGCCCACCGAGAACACGCTGCTCGCGGCGATCACGGCGCCAGCCTTGTGCTGGCCTGCGGTATCGGCGGTCACGCGGAATTCGCGGATGATTTCACCAGCTTCGACACCCGCCTTGGCGAGGTGGCCGGCTTGGGGCTTGGTCACGCGCGATGCCTTGCGCGAACCGAACGTCACTTGCAGTGCGACGTAGCCGTCGGTCTCTTGCGACTTGATCTGGGTCACACGGTTGTTGGACACATCCACCACCGTGACAGGAACTGCGTCCCCGTCATCGGTGAAGAGACGCATCATCCCCACCTTGCGGCCCAGCAACCCGAGGGAGTTGCTCAGACTCATTTGTTTTCTCCAAAAATGGAAACTCCCCTCGCCGCTGCCACTTCAATTGGCGACAGCGTTTGGCAGATTCCCCTGGGGGTACCCGGCCTGCGAAGGAAGGTTGATAAATCTCCGCTCTCAAGGCGCCCGAATGGACGCACGAAGGGCAGAGCCAGCGATTATAGCCCGCGATGCGGGCGCAGTGCAAGCTGCATTGCGAGGCGGCCCGGAGGGCGCCTGCCCCCTGTCTTGGGCCGCTTTTTTACTGCTTCCGGCCTATTTGACGGGCATCGTGATGATGCTGTCGCCACCCGGCGTGGACTTCATTTCGCCGCTGGATTTCAAGGTCGGCGCGGCCGTGCCGGTCTGGATGGGGACCGAAACCGCGCTCGAGGCGCCGCCGTGCCTGATGAACACGTTGAGGTAGGCCAGCCCCTCGGCCTCGCTCACCACGACGACGGTGGCCGTGGTCCGCTTGCCGGCCGGCAGCGCGAGGGTGCTGCTTCCCTGGAGGGCCAGCCCCTTGTCGGCGCTCAGGCGGACCGTGGCACCCTCGGCGTCGATCACGCCGTCGAATTGCAGCACGACAGGCGTGGCCTGGCCCACTCGCGGCGTGGCGTCGAGCCGGTATTCGAGCTTGACGCCGGCGCCGCCGGGCTTTTGCGGCGCCGTGGTCATGGGGGCGGCCTGGCGCTGCTGCTGCGACGCTGCATGCCTGGCGCTGCGCGACCCGGGGTCGCCGTCTGCCGCGGCCGGTACCGACAGCATTGCCAGTGCGGGGCACACGAGGCACGCGAGGGCCATCATCGAATTCGATCGGATGTTCATGGCGGCCTTTCTTGCTACTACTGAATGGAGACGTTGAAGCATGCGTCGAGACTGCTGCGGTCCGTCACTGCCAGAACGTACTCGCCAGCCGACAGGCTGACCGTATTGCCGGTTCGGGCAACCAGGCCGCCCCTGAAGATGTCGAAATCGGGGTTGGATCCCGCCGGACCGCCATTCACGACAATCTGGTAGCTGCGGTTGGCAGGCGCGGTGAAGCGGACATAGGAGAAGTTGCCGAGCTTGTTGCCCGTGCCGGCGTCGTTGGAGACGCAGGCCTGGGTCACGGCGCCGCCCACGGTCGCCACCCTGTACATCGGGATCGCAACCGGAATTGCGCCGTCGTTGGTTTCGGCGCCGCCGAACGGATCGTTGTCCGTCGCGTTGATGCCCTGCCCGCCCAGCAGGGTGGCCAGGGCCGAAGCGCTGCCCGGCGCGGTCGCGTTGAAGGCCGCCGAGAAAGGATGGATCGAGGTGACGGCCGCGCCGCTCCTGAACTGGAAGCCGGTCAGCGTGTCGTGGATCGGCTTGAAGCCCACCTGCTGGTTGAGATTCCAGAAGATCGACTGGATCGAGGTCTCGCGGTACCAGCCCGGCTGGGTTGCCGCACCGGCGGAAAGGTCGATGTTGATGCTCTCCCGGACGGACGCCTGTTGCGCCCCGCCCGAATCGACATAGTTCCGGCGCCCGAGCGCAATGCCCGACCAGGCATTGCCCCAGCCTTCCGAGAACGCGAGCCGGCGATCGGTACGCTGGCTCTGGCTGTGGTCCCCGCCCATCGAGTCGTCGCGGCTGAAGGAGGACTGGTAGTAGTGCCCCCACTCGTGGGCAATCACCGAGGTGTCGTATTCATCGGTATCGACGTCTTCCTTGCCCAGCACATAGATTTCGCGGCCGTTGCTGCCCCTGTCGACGAAGAAGGTGGTGCCGATCTGCCCCGCCGCGACGCTGCCGGGGGACGGCGCATTGTTGATGCTCCAGAACACGCGCAAGGCCGGAAATGCCGTTGCAGGCGCCGCCGAGACCACCTTCTGCATGGCGGTGTAGACCGTATCGAGGATGGCAAAGGGCGCCGCCACCCGGTCCCCCGTGTAGCTCGAACCACCCCAGCCCGAAGGTGCATGGAGGTCGCGCACCGAGGCGGCCACGCCCGACGAGAAGGCGGGGCTCTGCATGGTGTAGAGGCCACTGGAGCGCGTGTTGTCGCGCACCGTCACAT
This sequence comes from Variovorax paradoxus NBRC 15149, assembly GCF_001591365.1. Lineage (GTDB taxonomy): Bacteria > Pseudomonadota > Gammaproteobacteria > Burkholderiales > Burkholderiaceae_C > Variovorax > Variovorax paradoxus. The sequence continues at coordinate 3,043,311 of NZ_BCUT01000001.1, read as the reverse complement.
CCCAGCTTGCGCCCGGGCCGCTTCGGACCAGCTGCGCCTTGACCCGCACCGCGATCGCCGTGTTCGCGGGCACGGACACCGCATAGGCGCCGTTGTCGTCGGTGGTGGCCGTGGCCAGTGGCGCGGACGTTGCCGCATTGAGCACTTCCACACTGGCCCCTCGCACGGGCCTGGGCGCCGAGCTGGCATAGACGAGGGTGCCGTTCGGATTCGGCACGGATTCATAGGTGGCCGTGCCGCTCAGGGTGACCGGACCCGCCACCGGCAGCGGGAAGCCGGCGAAGCCGCCGCCACCACCTCCCCCGCCTCCGCCACCGCAGCCGGCCAGCAGCGCCACGGCAACACATGCCACGATCCATGCAGAAGAGTTCTTGTAGCTCATAGCTTGTACTGCCCTCGTTTCAGCCCCGGCCCCGCTGGCCCCGAAGAACACCGGTGCGCGAGGATGCCACAGTTGGAAGACAAATGAAAAAGCCCGCTTGCATTTCTGCAAGCGGGCTTCTCAGGAAACGCAGCGCGAGGCTGGTTTACTGCAGCTTGATCTCGACGTCCACGCCGGCCGGCAGGTCGAGCTTCATCAGCGCGTCCACGGTCTTGTCGGTCGGGTCGACGATGTCCATCAGGCGCTGGTGCGTGCGGATCTCGAGCTGGTCGCGCGAGGTCTTGTTGACGTGCGGCGAACGCAGGATGTCGAAACGCTTCATGCGGGTCGGCAGCGGCACGGGGCCCTTGACGATCGCGCCGGTGCGCTTGGCGGTATCAACGATTTCGGCTGCCGACTGGTCGATCAGCTTGTAGTCGAACGCCTTCAGGCGGATGCGGATTTTTTGCTTGGTGGCCATGGTGATTCCTTTGCGTGCGGCTTAGATGTCGAGGATCTTTGCCACGACGCCCGAACCCACGGTGCGGCCGCCTTCGCGGATGGCGAAGCGCAGGCCTTCTTCCATCGCGATCGGGTTGATCAGCTTCACGGTGATGCTGACGTTGTCGCCAGGCATGACCATTTCCTTGTCCTTGGGCAGCTCGATCGCGCCGGTCACGTCCGTCGTGCGGAAGTAGAACTGCGGACGGTAGTTGTTGAAGAACGGCGTGTGACGGCCACCTTCGTCCTTGGACAGCACGTACACCTCGGCGGTGAAGTGCGTGTGCGGCTTGATCGAGCCGGGCTTGCACAGCACCTGGCCGCGCTCGACTTCTTCGCGCTTGGTGCCGCGCAGCAGCACGCCGACGTTGTCGCCCGCCTGGCCCTGGTCCAGCAGCTTGCGGAACATTTCCACGCCGGTGCAGGTGGTCTTGACGGTCGGGCGGATGCCGACGATCTCGATTTCCTCGCCGACCTTGATCACACCGCGCTCGACGGCGCCGGTCACCACGGTGCCGCGGCCGGAGATCGAGAACACGTCTTCCACAGGCATCAGGAAGGTGCCGTCCACGGCGCGCTCGGGCGTCGGGATGTAGGTGTCGAGGGCTTCGGCCAGCTTCATGATGGCTTCTTCACCGAGCTTGCCCTTGTCGCCTTCCAGGGCGAGCTTGGCCGAGCCGTGGATGATGGGGGTGTCGTCGCCCGGGAATTCGTACTTGTCGAGCAGTTCGCGCACTTCCATCTCGACGAGCTCGAGCAGTTCGGCGTCGTCCACCATGTCGCACTTGTTCAGGAACACGATGATGTAGCCCACACCCACCTGGCGCGCCAGCAGGATGTGCTCGCGGGTCTGGGGCATGGGGCCGTCGGCGGCCGAGCACACGAGGATGGCGCCGTCCATCTGGGCCGCGCCGGTGATCATGTTCTTGACGTAGTCGGCGTGGCCGGGGCAGTCGACGTGGGCGTAGTGGCGGTTGGCCGTCTCGTACTCGACGTGGGCGGTGTTGATGGTGATGCCGCGGGCCTTTTCTTCGGGCGCCGCGTCGATCTGGTCGTAGGCCTTGGCTTCGCCGCCGAACTTGGCCGACAGCACCGTGGCGATGGCCGCCGTCAGCGTGGTCTTGCCGTGGTCAACGTGACCGATCGTGCCCACGTTCACGTGCGGCTTGGTGCGGGTGAATTTACCTTTTGCCATTTTTCAATCCTTGAAAGAGCATTCCCGTGTATTGGTTTTATGTCTGCACCCGATTGCTGGTTCGCCTCGCACGGGAACGTGGCGGCACCGGATCGCAGACAAAGAGAGCCGCGCACTGCGCGACCCCACATTCTTTTTAATCAGTTGGGGACAGAGCAGATCTGCTGCGCAAATCCTGGTCTGTCCCGCAAAGACATTACTTTGCGCGAGCAGCCACGATGGCTTCGGCAACGTTGCGCGGAGCTTCGGCGTAGTGCTTGAACTCCATCGTGTACGTGGCGCGGCCTTGCGACATCGAACGCAGCGTGGTCGAGTAGCCGAACATTTCCGACAGCGGCACTTCGGCCTTGATGGACTTGCCGCCACCGATCATGTCGTCCATGCCCTGCACCATGCCGCGGCGTGACGAGAGGTCGCCCATCACGTTGCCGGCGTAGTCTTCAGGCGTTTCGACTTCCACGGCCATCATCGGCTCGAGGATCACGGGGTTGGCCTTGCGGGCGCCTTCCTTGAAACCGAAGATCGCGGCCATCTTGAACGCCATTTCGTTCGAGTCCACGTCGTGGTACGAGCCGAAGTGCAGCGTGACCTTGACGTCGACGACGGGGTAGCCCGCCAGCACGCCTTGCGTCAGTGCTTCCACAACGCCCTTTTCCACTGCGGGGATGTATTCGCGAGGAACCACACCGCCCTTGATGGCGTCGACGAATTCGAAGCCCTTGCCGGCTTCCTGCGGCTCGAGCTTGAGCACGACGTGGCCGTACTGGCCCTTGCCGCCCGACTGGCGCACGAACTTGCCTTCGGCTTCCTCGACGGTCTTGCGGATCGTTTCGCGGTAGGCCACCTGCGGCTTGCCCACGTTGGCTTCCACGCCGAACTCGCGCTTCATGCGGTCCACGATGATTTCGAGGTGCAGCTCGCCCATGCCGGCGATGATGGTCTGGCCCGATTCCTCGTCGGTCTTGACGCGGAACGACGGGTCTTCCTGGGCAAGGCGCTGCAGGGCGATGCCCATCTTTTCCTGGTCGGCCTTGGTCTTGGGCTCGACGGCCTGCGAGATCACCGATTCCGGGAAAACCATGCGCTCGAGCGTCACGACGGCTGCCGGGTCGCACAGGGTTTCGCCCGTGGTGACTTCCTTCAGGCCCACGCAGGCAGCGATGTCGCCGGCGCGGATTTCGTTGACTTCTTCGCGGTTGTTCGCGTGCATCTGCACGATACGGCCGATGCGCTCCTTCTTGCCGCGCACCGGGTTGTAGACGCTGTCGCCCTTGGTCAGCACGCCCGAGTAGACGCGCACGAAGGTCAGCTGGCCCACGAACGGGTCGGTCATCAGCTTGAATGCGAGCGCCGAGAACTTCTCGTTGTCGTCAGCCTTGCGGGTGACGGGGGCTTCGTCTTCGTCGGTGCCGTTGACCGGCGGAATGTCGGTCGGAGCGGGCATGTATTCGACGACGGCGTCGAGCATGGCCTGCACGCCCTTGTTCTTGAAGGCCGAGCCGCACAGCATCGGCTGGATTTCGCCGGCGATGGTGCGCTGGCGAATGGCCTTCTTGATTTCCTCTTCGGACAGCTCGCCGCCTTCGAGGTACTTGTTCATCAGCTCTTCGCTCGCTTCGGCAGCGGCTTCGACGAGCTTTTCGCGGTATTCGTTGCAGACGTCGGTCAGGTTCGCGGGGATTTCACCGTAGGTGAAGGTCACGCCCTTGTCTTCGTCCCAGATGATGGCCTTCATCTTCACGAGGTCGACGATGCCCTGGAAGTGCTCTTCGGCACCGATCGGGATCTGGATCACGACGGGGTTGGCCTTCAGGCGGTCCACCATCATCTGGCGCACGCGCAGGAAGTCGGCGCCGGTGCGGTCCATCTTGTTGACGAACGCGAGGCGCGGAACCTTGTACTTGTTGGCCTGGCGCCAGACGGTTTCCGACTGGGGCTGCACGCCGCCGACCGCGTCGTACACCATGACGGCGCCGTCCAGCACGCGCATCGAGCGCTCGACTTCAATGGTGAAGTCCACGTGGCCGGGGGTGTCGATGATGTTGATGCGGTGTTCTTCGAACTTGCCGGCCATGCCCTTCCAGAAGCAGGTGGTGGCAGCCGAGGTGATCGTGATGCCACGCTCTTGCTCTTGCTCCATCCAGTCCATCGTGGCGGCGCCATCGTGCACTTCACCGATCTTGTGGTTCACACCGGTGTAGAACAGGATGCGCTCGGTCGTCGTGGTCTTGCCGGCGTCGATGTGCGCGGAGATGCCGATGTTGCGGTAGCGCTCGATGGGGGTCTTGCGGGACATGATTTACTTTCGGGTTAAATGCGTTGAGCGCTGGGCCTCGAGCACGGGCGACGTCGCCCGACACTCAACACCCAACGCCCAAGCGAAGTTTGATTCTTAGAAGCGGAAGTGGCTGAATGCCCGGTTGGCTTCTGCCATGCGGTGCACTTCGTCGCGCTTCTTCATGGCGCCGCCACGGCCTTCCGTGGCTTCCATCAGCTCGTTGGCCAGGCGCAGGGCCATCGACTTCTCGCCGCGCTTGCGGGCGGCTTCCTTGATCCAGCGCATCGACAGGGCGAGGCGGCGGACAGGACGGACTTCGACCGGCACCTGGTAGTTCGCACCACCGACGCGGCGCGACTTGACTTCGACCATCGGCTTCACGTTGTTGATGGCAACGGTGAAGGCCTCGAGCGGGTCCTTGTCGGGGTTCTTCTTTTCGATGAAGTCGAGCGCGCCATAAATGATGCGCTCGGCAACAGCCTTCTTGCCGCCTTCCATGATCACGTTCATGAACTTCGACAGCTCGACATTGCCGTACTTGGGATCCGGCAGGATTTCACGTTTGGGGACTTCGCGACGACGTGGCATTTTTCTAACCTCTTTGCTTCAGTTGGCACCGTTTCCGATGCCGCGAGAGCCATTCCGGACTCTCACTTACTCGACCCGACATTGGGTCACTTCGTTCGATGTGCCCGCCAAGGCAACCGAACACCGCTTGTTTGTTTTCTACGACAGGAAGGCTTAAGCCTTCTTGGGACGCTTCGCGCCGTACTTGGAACGCGACTGCTTGCGGTCTTTCACGCCTTGCAGGTCGAGCGAACCGCGCACGATGTGGTAGCGAACACCGGGCAAGTCCTTGACACGACCGCCGCGAACCAGCACGACGCTGTGTTCCTGCAGGTTGTGGCCTTCGCCGCCGATGTAGGAGATGACTTCGAAGCCGTTGGTCAGGCGGACCTTGGCAACTTTACGAAGCGCCGAGTTGGGCTTCTTGGGCGTCGTGGTGTAGACGCGGGTGCAGACACCGCGGCGTTGCGGCGAGTTCTGCATGGCAGGGCTCTTCGAATTGATCTTTTCGACCGTTCGACCCTGACGCACCAGTTGATTGATGGTTGGCATGAATGAATTAGTCCCAAAACAACCCGGCCCTGGCTGTGAAGCCGCCCCTGCCTTGTCGTGACGCAAGGCAAGGAAACCGGGAATAACGAAAACGTGAAACCCTTCGGAAAATTCCGAAAAGCCCACGAGTATAGCAGGCGGGCTTGAAACGGCAAGGACAGCGTCGGCCGGCGCTGCCTGGCGCCCTTCCTTACTTGATCCAGAGCCGGACGGCGTCCCAGGCGCGGCCGAGGATGCCGGCCTGCTCGACGCCTTCCAGCGCCACCAGCGGCACGTCCGCCAGCGGCTGGTCGTCCAGGGTCACCTTGAGCGAGCCCACGGGCTGGTACTTGGTGAACGGCGCCACCAGCGGATCGGGGCGCGCCACCTGGGTCTTGATCTTGCTGGCGGTACCGGCCGGTACCGCGACCACGATGGCTTCCGGGCGGCCCAGCTTGAGCGTGTTGGCCTTGCCCTTCCAGACCGCCGGCGTGGCGGCCGGCTGGCCGGCGTCGAACAGGCGCACGGCGTCGTAGGCGGTGTAGCCCCAGTTCAGGAGCTTTTGCGATTCGTTCGCGCGCACGGTCTCGCCCGAGGTGCCCAGCACGATCGACAGCAGCCGGCGCCCGCCGGTCAGGTTGGGGAAGTCGCGCTTGGCGGTGGCGATCATGCAGTAGCCGGCCGCTTCGGTGTGGCCGGTCTTCAGGCCGTCGACGGTCGGGTCGCGGAACAGCAGCAGGTTGCGGTTGGTGTCGTTGGTCGAGGGCGTGCCCGGGTAGCGGTACTTCTTGATCGCGTAGTACTTGGCTTCTTCCGGGAAGTCGCGCACCAGGCGCGTCGCAAGGATGCTCAGGTCGCGCGCCGTGGTGGTGTGGCCGGGCGCGGTGAGGCCTTCGGGGTTCTTGTAGCTCGTGTTCTTCATGCCCAGCGCCTTGGCCTGGGCGTTCATGAGCTCGACGAAATGCTCCACGGTGCCGCCCACGCCTTCGGCCAGCGCCACGGTGGCGTCATTGCCCGACTGCACGATCAGCCCCTTGATCAGGTCTTCGACCGGCACCTGCATCTTGGGATCGATGAACATGCGCGAGCCGGGCATCTTCCAGGCGCGCTGGCTGACCGGCATGGTCTGGGTCAGCGTGATCTTCTTGGCGCGCAGCGCGTCGAACACGATGTAGGCCGACATCAGCTTGGTGAGCGACGCCGGTTCGACCGGGCTGTCGATGTCCTTCTGCGCAAGGATCTGGTTGGCCGTGACGTCGAGCAGCAGGTAGCTGCGCGCGGCGATCTCGGGCGGTGCCGGCACCTGGGCAGCGGCGATCATGCCAACCGATGCGGCGGCGGCCAGCACCAGCGCGCGAAACGCGTCAAAAAAACGATTCATGGGAGCAATAGGAGAGACGGGAGGAGACGAAAACGCAAGCCCGTGAGGCTTTTCATGCGGCGCCCGCGCGCAGATGGCGGACGACCAGGCTTTTGAGGAGGGGCAATTGTCCGTGAAAGAAATGGCCGCCGCCCGGAATAACCGTGACAGGCAGTGACTGCGGCCGCGCCCAGTCCATGACCGCCGCCAGCGGCACCGTGTCGTCGGCCTCGCCGTGGACCACCAGCGTGCGCTCGTGCGCCTCGGCCGGCAGCGTGGCGACCGAAAAGCGCGAAGCCGCCGTTCCAACCAGCACGAGCTGCCGCAGGTCGCGAGCGGCCCAGAGCTTTTCGGCCGCGCAGCTTGCCACGAAGGCGCCGAACGAGAAGCCGGCAATCGCCAGCGGGCCTTCGGGCGCGAGCTGGGAGACGACGTTCATCATGTCTTCGCATTCGCCGCGCCCCTCGTCGTGCACGCCTTCGCTCGCACCCACGCCGCGGAAGTTGAAACGCACCGCGGTCCAGCCGCAGGAGACAAACGCGCGCGCCAGGGTCTGCACCACCTTGTTGTCCATGGTGCCGCCGAACAGCGGATGCGGATGGGCGATCACGGCGATGCCGCGCGCGGCCTCGGCTGGCTGGTCGCGCTGCACCTCGATGGCGCCGGCGGCGCCCTGGAGGCGGATCTTTTCGGTCTGGGAATTCATGATGCGAGGAATGGAACTGACCGGCCCCGAGGGCTTGGGTGCACGGTACGAGCGCGGGATCCCGCCAAAAGTTCAGCGGCCCACATCGGGAGGCAGCAGCAGGCGCTCGACGACCTGGCCGTTCTTCAGGTGCGAGTCGACGATCTCGTCGATGTCGTCGGCATCGACGAAGGTGTACCAGACCGCTTCGGGATAGACCACCGCCACCGGGCCGCCGGCGCAGCGGTCCAGGCAGCCCGCCTTGTTGACGCGCACCTTGCCGGGACCGGCCAGCCCCGCCTCCTTGACCTTCGCCTTGCAGCGATCGAAACCCGCCTGGGCGTTGTGCAGGGCGCAGCAGTCTTCGCCGTTCTTGCGCTCGTTCAGGCAAAAGAAGATGTGGCGGCCGTAGTAGCCGCGCGGCGCGGCAGAAGAGGAACTGGGCATCGGTAGATTTTAGTGACGCCCGCCGCAGGCCATCAGCCGGCCGGCCGCCCCCGGCGCGACAGCGCGGCCACCACATAGGCAAGGACCGCGAACGGCCACAGCCACCCGAGCCACTGCGCCAGCCCGTGGAAGCGGATGAAGCGCCCCTGCTCCCAGGTGGCGAGGGTCTGTGCGAAATAGGCGCTCTCGGGCGCCTGGTTCAGCAGGCTCAGCTGGATCACCAGCGCCACCAGCAGCAGGGCCGCGCAGAGCCGCCGCGGCGCTCCGAGCAGCAGCACGCCGGCCACCAGCGCCGTCGCAATGCCGACCTGCACCGGCAGGCCCAGCCAGGCCCATGCGTGCTCGGGGCCGTAGCTCAGCGCCGCCGACAGCGCCGAGGCGCCGATGCCCGCCAGCAGCGTGAGCGGCAGCAGCACGGCACGCCGGGCGACCGTGCGCGTCACCATGAAAGCCAGCAGGCACGGCACCAGGGCACCGAGCATCACGCACAGCAGCTCGACGGCCGGCACCAGCGGCTCCAGCTCGAACTGGCGCAGCGGCATCCAGTCGATGAAGGGCGTGTCGAGCAGCCACTCCGAGACCGCGACTTCGAGCCGCTCGAACACCTGGCCGAGGCCGAAGGTCACGGCTGCCGGGAACAGCAGCGCCAGCGGCCACAGCGCGAGCAGCACCAGCGCGCCGCGCGAATCCTCGACGAACCACAGCGAGCGCGTGCGGCTCCAGTGCGCCACCGCGCCGAGCCGCTCGAGCCCCGCCGCGAGCAGGGCCCCCAGCAGCGCGCCGGAGCTGTTCAGGCCCAGGTCGACATTGGAGGGAATGCGCGCAGGCAGATAGCTCTGCAGCGTTTCCATGGCAAAGGCCACGGCCGCGCCGGCCAGCGTGGCGCGCAGCACCGCACGCCAGACGCTGGCGTCGCGCCGCGTCCGCAATACCGCCAGCGCGCACAGGAAGCCGAAGGGCACGTAGCCGCCCACGTTGATCGCGAAGTCGAAGCCCGTCCAGTACTTGGGCCACGAGGCCGACAGGTAGGCCCACGGCGCAATGCCCTGGTCGCGCCAGTCGGCGAACGGGTACAGGCTGGCATAGACGATCAGCGCCGCGTAGGCCAGCGCCAGGGGCAGCGCGGCGGACTTGTGCTGCGTCTCCACCGTGGCTTTCGGGCTCAGAACGGCTTGACCACCACCAGCACCACGATGCCGAGCAGCAGCAGGACCGGCAGTTCGTTGAACCAGCGGTACCAGCGGTCGTTGCGCTGGGTGCCCCCGGCCACGAAACGGCGCAGCAGCACGCCGCAGGCATGGTGATACCCGATCACCGCCAGCACCAGCGCCAGCTTGGCATGCAGCCAGCCGTTGCCGGGGCCGCGCCCGATGCCATAGCCCAGCCAGAGCCAGAGGCCGAAACCCAGCGCCGGAATGGCCAGGAAGGTCGTGAAACGCAACAGCTTGCGTGCCATCAGAAGCAAGCGCTCGCGTTCGGCCACGGACTCGGGCGGCACCATCGCCAGGTTGACGAAGATCCGGGGGAGGTAGAACAACCCCGCGAACCAGCTGGCAATGAAGACGATGTGAAGAGATTTAACCCAGAGCATGGGGCCAGTTTAGTGGCGGGCCGCGCCGTGCAGGCCGGGCTTTGGCGCCGGCGCGGATGCACCGGGCAAAAAAAAGCCCGACGTCTTCACGTCGGGCTGGGAAGCCCTTTTGCTGTCACACATCAAGGCACCCGCTCAGGGAGGAAAAGCGGGGAGCGGTAAACCGCCCGCTTTTGAATTTAACAAAGGCGAAACAAAGTTTCAAGCGGCTCGGGTCAGATTCTTTGACAATTCCGCACGAAAAAACGAGAACCTTCGATTTACGCCGCCGGCGTGGTTGTCGGACAACCCGCGGACGAGCGCCCGATGCACGAACTGGCGCTTCAGGCACAATTTTCCGCCTATGACGCCATCTTCCTTTGCCATGTATCCCGCCGGCCGGCCGCGCCGCCTGCGCCGCGACAGCTTCACCCGCAACCTCGTCAGGGAGCATGCGCTGACGGCGCACGACCTCATCTACCCGGTGTTCGTGCAGGAAGGCGAGAAAAAGCGCGATGCCGTGGCGTCGATGCCCGGCGTGGATCGCCTGAGCCTCGACCTGCTGCTGCCGGTGGCCGAGCAGTGCGTGGAGGCCGGCATCCCGGTGATGGCCCTCTTCCCGGTGATCGATGCCGGCCTCAAGACGCCCGCGGGCGACGAGGCCTTCAATCCCGACGGGCTGATTCCGCGCGTGGTCGCGGCGCTGAAGTCGCGCTTTCCGGAGCTCGGCGTCATGACCGACGTGGCGCTCGACCCCTACACCAGCCACGGGCAGGACGGCCTGCTCGACGACACCGGCTACATCCTCAACGACGCCACCGTCGAAGTGTTGGTGAAGCAGGCGCTCACACAGTCGCAAGCCGGCGTGGACATTGTGGCGCCCAGCGACATGATGGACGGGCGCATTGGCGCGATCCGCACCGCGCTGGAAGCCCGCGGCGACATCCACACCCGCATCATGGCCTACAGCGCCAAGTACGCGAGCGCCTTCTACGGGCCGTTCCGCGATGCCGTGGGCTCGGCCGCGACGCTCGGCAAGAGCAACAAGAAGGTCTACCAGATGGACCCGGGCAACAGCGACGAGGCGCTGCGCGAAGTGGGCCTGGACATTGCCGAGGGCGCCGACATGGTGATGGTCAAGCCCGGCATGCCGTACCTGGACATCGTGCGCCGCGTGAAGGACGAATTCCATGTGCCGACCTTCGCCTACCAGGTGAGCGGCGAATACGCGATGCTCAAGGCCGCGGCCCAGAACGGCTGGCTCGACCACGATGCGGTGGTGCTCGAAAGCCTGCTCGCCTTCAAGCGCGCCGGCGCCGACGGCGTGCTCACCTACTTTGCGCTCGACGCCGCGCGGTTGCTGCAAAAACAATAGCGCATGCGCATCTTCGAAATCGACCGCTCGCGCGTGAGCGAGCACCCGGCGCTGGCTCCGCTCGCGCTGCCCGGGGCCTGCGCGGCGCAAGGCTATCTCTGGATTTCGCTCACGCGGGACGAATTCCGCGCCTCGCTGCCCGCGGTCCAGCAGATCCTGCAGTCGCTCTGCCAGGCGCAGCTGGTCGACCTGCATGTGGCGGACCTGCTCAACGACCAGCTGCCGTCGCACTACGACTACACCTCGCAATACGACGTGCTGGTGTTCCGGCGTCTTTCGAGCGGTCCCGGCCAGGCGGCGCTGGGCAATGGCAAGGGCACCACGGGCGGCGAGCCGCCCCTTCCCGCACCCTTGCGCCGCGGCCCTCCGGTGCTGCGCCGGGTCGACACCCGCCCCGTGGGTTTCGCGCTGTTCGACCGCGTGCTGCTGTCGGTGCACCCCGAGGACGGCGCGGTGCGCGACTTGTTTGCCGCCCGGCTGCTCGCCGCCGGCTCGCCGGACGACAAGGGCGCCCCCGCGCTCGACGTGCGCGCCACCTCGGCCCGCGTGCCGACCGGCACCGCCGACCTGATGCTGCGCGTCATCAACCAGATCGTCGACGGCTACCTGGACATGCGCCGCGAACTCACGCGCCAGCTCGACCATTGGCAGACCGAGCTGATCGATCCGCGCAGCCGCTTCACCAACTGGGGCGCGCTGATGGAAGCCCGGCAGTCGCTGCACCACCTGGACGAGATCTGCGAGGACCAGCGCGCGGCCATCCAGGACTGGATCGACTCGCTCGAGACGCTGCCCCCAGCCAAGGGCGAGGCGGAGCAGCGCGAGCGGGAACTGATCATGGTGCGAAGCCGCGACGTGCTCGAGCACATCGAGCGCGTGGTGCACCACGTGCGCCGGCTCGAACAGAACGCGGAGACCGCGGTGCAGATGCATTTCAGCGTGCAGGGCCACCGCGCCAACGACATCATGCGGGTGCTCACCGTGCTGACCGCCATCTTCCTGCCGCTCAACCTCATTGCCGGCATCTTCGGCATGAACTTCGAGTTCATTCCGCTGGTGCACAAGGCCGACGGCTTCTGGATTGCCATGATGGCGATGCTGGTGATCGCGCTGCTGCTGGTGCTTGTGTTCTGGCGCAAGCGCTACCTGGCGCGCACGCGCTGAAGCGCGCAACCCGCCCTGAAAGCAAAAAGGCCACGCAATTGCGTGGCCTTTTTTGCCTGCCCGCGAGGGGCAGCAGCGGTTTCGCCGGTCTTACTTGGCGACGGCGCCCGAGCCTTGCTGGGCCTGGACGCGTGCGTCCATCGGGTGGGGCATGGTCGAGACGACCTTGCTGTTGACGCGCGAGCCCGAGGTCACGTTCTGGTCGGGAGCGTAGGCGGTGCGGACGGCTTCGGCTTCCACGAGCGCACGGTCCTTCGACACGGCGACCGTTTCCGGGCCGCGCGAACCGCGGGTCACGTTCTGGTTCGGAGCCGCTGCGGTGCGCACGGCTTCGGCGTTGACTTCGTCGCGGCTCTTGGTCGAGACGGCGGTGTTCACGCCATCATAGGTTTCGGCTTGGGCGCCGGTGGCGGCCAGCAGGGTCAGGGCAGCGGCGGCGAGGATGTGCGAGGTCTTCATGTCAATTCCTTGTGTTGGTTGGATGGTTCGTCCACCAGGCTCGCTCGTTCGTTCGTTCGTGCTCACCTGTGCGGCGAGTTTCCGACTGAACGGCCTGTGTAAATCACGCGGAACAGAGACACGGTGTTTCCTCTATTGAAACAATGACGCGCCGGCGGCATGCGCACGAACCGAGCGCGCACCGGCGCCTGCAAATGCCGGGTCTTCCCCGAAAATCGAAGCGGGCCGGCCGCAGAACGGAAACAATGGGCGCTTTGACATGGACAGTCTCGATCTGATCAGAACCTTCCGGGAAGTGGCCTCGCATGGCAGCTTCTCGCACGCGGCCAAGAAGCTCGACATGTCGAAGGCGACGGTCAGCAAGTACGTCGCGGAGCTCGAAACGCGCTTCGGCGTGCGCCTTCTCAACCGCTCCACGCGTTCCGTGAGTCTGACCGATGCCGGGCAATTGCTGCTCGAGCGCAGCACCCCGGTGCTCGAAATGGTGGAGCTCACGCAGGCCGAGCTGCAGGAGCGCGCCAGGCAGCCCGGCGGCCGGCTGCGGATTTCCGCGCCGCACGGCATGGGCAACGGCGAGTTCCCGGGCCTTCTGGCCGACTTCATGCGCTACTACCCGGACGTGAGCATCAGCCTGCAGCTGACCAACCGCACGGTCGACCTGGCGGAAGAAGGCATCGATGTGGACATCCGCAGCGGCCCGGTGGCGGACGCCAACCTGATCGTGCGCAAGCTGATGCTGATGGAGATGGTGGTCTGCGCCTCGCCGGTGTACTGGAAGAAGCACGGCAAGCCCGGGCATCCGCGCGACCTTGCGGGACACGAGGCGCTCACGCATTCGCTGCTGGGCGCCCAGCCGGTCTGGCGCTTCGACGACGGCGGCGAGCCGCTGGACGTGCCGGTGAAGAGCCGCATGGACTGCACCGAGGGCGCGCCGCTGATCCGGGTGGCGATGCGCGGCTTCGGCGTGATCTACCTGCCCTCGATCCTGGTGCAGTCGCACATCGACCACGGCGAACTGGTGCCGGTGCTGCAGGGCTATGCGCGCAAGGACATGTGGCTGTCGGCGGCCTACCTGCAGCGGCGCCACAACAGCGCCGCGCTGCGTGCGCTGCTCGACTTTCTGCAGACCCGCATCGGCGCGGGCGCGCGCAAGCAATAGACCGCCGGGCTCCGGCCGCGCTCAGCCGACGTGCTTGGCGAAGAATTCGAGCGTGCGCGTGCGTGCGAGCTTGGCGGCCTCGGCGTTGTAGGAGCCGCGCTGGTCGCAGTTGAAGCCATGGCCCGATTCGTAGACGTGCACCTGCACCTCGGGATGCGCCTTCTTGAAGGTCTCGATGGTGTCCAGCGGGATCCAGTGGTCCTGGTTGCCGAAGTGCGCGAGCACCGGCACCTTGGGCTGGCGCGCGGTTTCTTCGGGCGTGGTCATGCCGCCGCCGTAGTAGGGTGCTGCGGCGGCAATGCCCGGAACCAGGCTGGCGGCGCGCCAGACCAGCAGGCCGCCCCAGCAATAGCCCACGATGCCGACCTTGCCGGCCTTGGAGGCATAGGCCACGGCGGCCTCGATGTCCTGCAGCACGCCGGGCGCGGGCAGCGCCTCGACCGCGGTCTTCAGCGCGAAGCCGGCCTTCATGTCCTCGTCGCTGTAGCCGAGCTCGACGCCCGGCTTCACGCGGTGGAAGGTCGAGGGCGACACCGCCAGGTAGCCGTCGGCCGCGTAGCCGTCGGCCACCGAGCGGATGTGCGAATTGACGCCGAAGATCTCCGGCACCACGACCACCGCGCCGCGCGGCTTGCCGGCGGGCTCGGCCACGTAGGCGGGAAAGGTGAAGCCGTCCTTGGCTTTCAGATCGATGAATTGACCCATGATGTCTTGCTCCTTGAATCGCAACTGAATGGAATGCCGGTTACTGGCGCAGCGCGCGCTCGACGAAGTCGAGCCGGTCCTGGCCCCAGAATATCTCGCCATCTATGACATAGCTTGGCGCACCGAACACCTGGATGTCGATCGCTTCCTGCGTGTAAGCCTCGTAACGCTCCTGCACCGCCTGGCTCTGCGACTGCTCCGCGCGCTTGGGCGACAGCCCGCATTCGACCACCAGCGAATCGAGCACCTTCGGGTCGCCGATGTTGCGCTCCTGCACCCACACGGCCGCGAACACCGCCGCGCACATGCGCATGGCGGCCTCGGTGCCGTCGTGCATGTCGACCGCGATGATGACCCGGGCCGCGTCGTCGCTGGCCACCGGGAAGAATTTCGGCTTGGTGTTCAGCGGCAGGCCGAGGTGGCGCGAGCAGCGTGCGAGGTCGACCAGCCGGTACGCCTGGCGCTGCGGCGCGCGCTTGCCCAGCGGCAGCCCGCCCGACACCGGGAACACGCTGCCCAGGTCGATCGGCCGCACGCGCACCGTCGCGCCGGCGGCCGCGGCGATCGCGGCAAAGCGGGAATGCCCCAGATAGGTCCACGGGCTCTGTGGCGCAAAGTAATAGTCAATGGTCTTGTCAATGCTCATGCGCATGCCCCCGATGATGTAATCCAAGCCAACGGTTTTAACTGACACGCAGTTTCTCTGCAGGAGGTAGGTTTTGGACCAGGTGCTCTTGATCACGGGCGGCGGCCGCGGCATCGGTGCCGCCACCGCCCTGCTGGCGGCGCAGCGCGGCTACGCGGTGGCCGTCAACTACGCGAACAACTCGCTCGCCGCCGACGAGGTGGTGCGCGCCATCCGTGCGGGCGGCGGCACCGCCATGGCCGTGCAGGCCGACGTGGGCGACGAGGCCCAGGTGCTGGCCATGTTCGAGAAGGTCGATGCCAGGCTCGGCCGGCTCACGGCGCTGGTCAACAATGCCGGCGTCGTCGACGTGCAGGCCCGTGTCGACGAAATGAGCGTGGCGCGCCTGGAACGCATGTTCCGCATCAACGTGATCGGCAGCTTCGTCTGCGCGCGCGAGGCGGTGCGGCGCATGAGCACCCGGCACGGCGGATCGGGCGGCGCCATCGTCAACGTCTCGAGCGCCGCCGCGCGGCTGGGTTCGCCCGGGCAGTACGTCGACTATGCGGCCGCCAAGGGCGCGATCGACACCTTCACCATCGGCCTGGCCAAGGAAGTGGCCGCCGAGGGCATTCGCGTCAACGCGGTGCGCCCGGGCCTGATCGACACCGAGATCCACGCCTCCGGCGGCATGCCCAAACGCGCCTTCGAGCTCGCGCCCACCGTGCCGATGCAGCGCACCGGCAGCGCCGAGGAAATTGCCGGTGCGATCCTGTGGCTGCTGTCCGCCGAGGCGAGCTACGCCACCATGGCGCTGCTCGACGTGACAGGGGGAAGATAGCCATGAGCACCTCGATGGACCTGATCAAGCCGCTGGTCACGCTGGTGGCCATCGTCAACCCGCTGGCCATCGTGCCCTTCTTCATCCACTACACGCAAGGGTATTCCGACGCGCAGCGCCGGCACACGGTGCGCATGTCGGCCTTCAGCGCCTTCGTGGTGATTGCGGTCAGCGCGCTGATCGGGCTGCAGCTGCTGGCGTTCTTCGGCATCTCGATTGCCAGCTTCCAGGTGGGCGGCGGGCTGCTGCTCATGAGCTCGCTGTCGATGCTCAACGCCAAGCCGGCCGAGAGCAAGACCAATGTCGAGGAGCTGCGGGCCACCGAAGTGAAGGCCTCGATGGGCGCATCGATCGCGGTGGTGCCGCTCACCATTCCGCTGCTCACCGGGCCGGCCACCATATCGACCGTGGTGATCTACGCCGACAAGACCCAGCACCTGTGGGAGCTCGGGCTCTTGGTGGGCTACGGCGTGGTGGTGGCGCTGGCCACCGCGCTGGCGTTTTCGCTCGCTCAGCCGATTGCGCGCGTGCTCGGCAAGACGGGCATCAACATCATGACCCGGCTCATGGGCCTGATCCTCGCGGCGCTCGCGGTCGAGGTCATGGCCGACGGCCTGGGCAAGCTGTTTCCGATCCTGCAGCGCGTGGGCTGATGCCCTTCAGCCCAGCATCTTCTCGATGACTCGCCAGTGCGCGGGCTCGACCGGCGTGATCGACAGCCGGTTGCCCTTGCGCAGCACGACGAGGTCGGCCAGCTCGGGCCTGGCGCGCAGCTCGGGCAGCGGCAGCAGCCGCGTCTTGCGCACGGCCTGCACGTCGACCAGCAGCCAGCGCGGATCGTCCTTCTTCGACGCCGGGTCGTAGTAGGGCGACTTGGGGTCGAACTGCGTCGGGTCGGGCTTGATGCCCGAGGCCACGCGCGCAATGCCCGCGATGCCGGGCTCGGGGCAGCTCGAGTGATAGAACAGCACGCCGTCGCCGATCTTCATGCCGTCGCGCATGAAGTTGCGTGCCTGATAGTTGCGCACGCCGGTCCACGCCACGGTGGCGTTGGGCGCGGCGAGCGCATCGTCGATCGAGACCTCGTCGGGCTCGGATTTCATCAACCAGTAATTGGGCATGGTCCCGTTATGGTGTCACATAGTCGGAAACCACGACCCATTTCCCGTCCTTGATCTGCGACAGGCGCGACTGGTCGTTGCCCAGGCGCTTGGTGGCGGTGTAGCTGCTCTTCGGGCTGCCGAACATGTCGGGCTCGAAGGTCATGCTGTCCATGGCCTTGATGAAGCTGTCGGTCGTGAGGTTCGGGCCGGCCTTCTGCGCCGCCTTGATGAACGAATCGATGATGACGTAGCCGTACACCGAGAACACCGTCGGGTCTTCGTTGAACTTGGTCTTGTACTTGTTGGCCCAGAAGCGCAGCGGCTGCGACTGCTCGTCGGTGTAGGGGTTCTGCACCGTCATGGTGGCGTAGATGCCGTCCATCGCCTTGCCGCCGAGCTTGTGGATCAGGTCGGTGTAGGACGCGCTCGAACCCAGGAAGGTCGGGTTGAAGCCGGTCTTGCGCGCCTCGCCCACGGTGCCGATGGTCTCGCGGATGATGGTGCCGAGCACCACGAGGTCGCAGTTGGCGGCCTTCATCTTGGCGACCTGCGAGCTGAAGTCGGTGGCGCCCCGCTTGAACGAGGTTTTTTCGGCCAGTTCCATGCCGGCGGTCTTCAGGCCCGCCTCGGCGCCGCGCTGCACCTCGAGCCCGAACTCGTCGTCCTGGTAGATGGTGCAGACCTTCTTGGCGCCCTTCTCCTTGATCATCTTGGGCAGCGCCAGGCGGATCTGGTCGTAGTAGGTGGCGGCGAACGAATACTTGAGCCGGTTCAGCGGCTCGTACATTTCGCGCGCCGCGGTGATCGGCATGAAGTTGACGATGTTCTTCTCGAACTGCACCGGCATGGCCGCCATGTTCTGCGCGGTGCCGATGTGGCCGGCCATGATGAAGATCTTCTCCTGGTTGACCAGCTTCTGCGCCGCGAGCACGGCCTTCTTCGGGTCGTAGCCCGAGTCCTCGACGAAGAGCTTGAGCTTGCGGCCATTGATGCTGCCCTGCTCGTTGAGCTCGTCCACGCGCAGTTGCATGCCGTTGCGCGCCTGCTTGCCGAAGCCCGCGAGCGGGCCCGACAGGTCCTGGATGGTGCCGATGCGGATCTCGTCCTTGCCCACGCCCTGTTGCTGCTGCGCCGACGCGAACGCTGCGGCCAGGCCCAGCACGGCCAGGGTCGTCACTGTCTTGAGCTTCATGGGGTTGTCTCCTCGGGTTGGCGAAAAATGGATCAGCGGTGAATCAGCGGTACATGGCCTCGATGCGCTCGGCGTACTTGGCCTGGACCAGCTTGCGCTTGAGCTTCATCGTCGGCGTGAGCTCCTCGTCCTCGGCGGAAAGCTGTGTTTCGAGCAGGAAGAACTTCTTGATCTGCTCGACCCGCGCAAACTTCGCGTTGACGCGGTCGATCTCGCCCTGGATCAGGTCCAGCACCTCCTGCGCGCGCGTCAGGCTCTCGTAGTTGCCGAACGGCACGTCGTGGTCCTGCGCAAACTTCTCGACGTTCTCCTGGTCGATCATGACGATCACCGTGAGGTAGGGTTTCTTGTCGCCGATCACCACAGCGTCGGTGATGTAGGGGCTGAACTTGAGCTCGTTCTCCAGCTCGCTCGGCGTGATGTTCTTCCCCCCTGCCGTGATGATGATGTCCTTCATGCGGTCGGTGATGCGGAAATACCCTTCCGCGTCGACCGTCCCCACGTCGCCGGTGTGCAGCCAGCCGTTGGCGTCGATGGTCTCGGCGGTCTTCTCGGGCAGGTTGAGGTAGCCCATGAAGACATTGGGGCCGCGCACCAGGATCTCGCCGGTCTGCGGATCGAGGCGCACCTCGTTGTAGCTGGTGGCCGGGCCGATCGACCCCGGCCGGATGCGCGAGGGCGGCACGCCCGTGGAGGCGCCGCACGATTCCGTCATGCCCCAGACCTCGAGCATGGGCACGCCCAGCGCGAGGTACCAGCGCACGAGCTCGGGCGAGATCGGCGCCGCGCCGGTCACGAGGAAGCGCGCGCGGTGGATGCCGATGAGCTTGCGGACGTTGTCGAGCGCGAGCCAGCGCGCCAGCCGGAACTTCAAGCGCAGCCAGGCGCCCACCGGCTGGCCCAAGAGCACGCGATCGACGATCTGCCGGCCGACGCCGATGCTCCAGCCGTAGGCGGCCTGCTGCAGGCGGCTGGCTTCCTTCAGCGCGATCATCACGCCCGAATAGAACTTCTCCCACACGCGCGGCACGGCGGTGAACACGGTGGGCGATATCTCGCGCACGTTCTCTGGCACCGTCTCCGGGTTCTCGACGAAGTTGAGGATCGAGCCGGTGTACATCGCGAAGTATTCGCCGCCCATGCGCTCGGCAATGTGGCACAGCGGCAGGAAGCACATGCGCTCGTCGCCCTCGCCCTGCGCCAGCAGGGTGTTGTAGCCGCGCATGGTGTAGACCAGCCCGCGATGGCTGTGCATCGCGCCCTTGGGCTTGCCGGTGGTGCCCGAGGTGTAGACCAGGATCGCGAGGTCTTCGGGCCGGCAGGCGGCAATGCGCTGCGCCAGCGCCTGCGGATGGGCCTGCAGGTGGTCGCGGCCGAGTGCGCGCAGGGCATCCAGGCTGATGACGCCGGGGTCGTCGAGCTCGCGCAGGCCTTCCATGTCGAACACGACGACCTTGCGCAGCATCGGCAATTGCGCGCGCACCTCGAGCGCCTTGTCGAGCTGCTCGTCGTCCTCGACGAAGAGCACGGTGGTGCGCGAGTCCTCGCAGAGGTAGTGCACCTGCGAGGCCGCGTCGGTGGGATAGATGCCGTTGGACACGCCGCCGCAGCTGAGCACGGCCACGTCGCACAGCACCCATTCGATGACGGTGTTGGCAAGGATCGACGCGCACTCGCCCTGGCCGAAGCCCAGCGCCAGCAGGCCGCCCGCGATCTCGCGCACGGCCTCGGCGGTCTGGCGCCAGGTCCAGGCGCGCCAGATGCCGAATTCCTTCTGCCGCATCCAGACCTTGTCGGCGCGCAGCTCCACGGCCTTCCAGAACACGGCCGGGATGGTGTCGCCCGGCACGGCAATGCCCGGACTCGGCTGCAGGTGCGCCAGGTCCCAGAGGCCGGCGGGAGCGCGCAGGGCGGTTGTGCTCATGCCGTCATCTCCAGGTCTTCTTCTTTTTCCAGCGCCGCTCGCCGCGCACGCCATCGTCCTTGACGCCGAGGTAGAACTCCTTGATGTCCTCCTTCTCGCGCAGGCGTTCGCAGGTGTCTTCCATGACGATGCGGCCGTTCTCGAGCACGTAGCCGTGGTCGGAGGCGTTGAGCGCCATGTTGGCGTTCTGCTCGACCAGCAGGATGGTGGTGCCGCGTTCGCGGTTGATGCGCACGACGATCTCGAAGATCTCCTTCGTCAGCTTGGGGCTGAGGCCGAGGCTGGGTTCGTCGAGCAGGATGAGATGCGGCGCGGCCATGATGGCGCGCGAAATGGCGAGCATCTGCTGCTGGCCGCCCGAGAGCAGGCCGGCGTCCTGCGTGGCGCGCTCGCGCAGGATCGGAAAGTAGGCATAGACGCTTTCCATGTCGCGCGCCACGCCGTCGCGGTCCTTGCGGGTGTAGGCGCCCATCAGCAGGTTGTCCTTCACCGACAGCAGCGGGAACACCTCGCGGCCTTCGGGCACATGGCTCAGGCCCTGCTGCACGATGTGGGCCGGGTCCTTGGCGGTGATGTCCTTGCCCTGGAATTCGATGCTGCCTTTTCTCGGGTCGATGATTCCGGAGATCGTTTTCAGGATGGTTGTTTTTCCGGCGCCATTCGAACCCAGGACGGTCACTATTTCGCCCTGCCTGACTTTCAGGCTCACGCCGCGGATGGCCTTGATCGGGCCGTAGGCGCTTTCGACGTTGAGCAGTTGGAGGACGACGTCGGTCACTTCGTTGTCCCTTGAGGATTTGCTCGATCGTTTGACAAGGGCGGGGAGCGGCGTTGGGGCCCATGCCCCGGGCGGGCCGACGTCACCGGCCCTTCGGGCTTCCCTGCGCTGCTCACGACAAGCGGGGTCTCGCAGAACTCGCTTCGCTCAAACAGCTGCGAGCCCTGATCCGCTTGTCGCTCCGCTGCTCGGCGGTGCCTCAACGGCCCGCCCGGGGCATGGGCCCCAACGCCGTGGGCACGCTCAGCGTGTTTGCCCCACCGCCAAGCCCGGTGTGCGGTGCGGTGTGGGCGCCCCCTCTGTGCCGCCGAGGAGCGCAGCGTTTCGCGGATCAGGGCTCGCAGCTGTTTGAGCGAAGCGAGTTCTGCGAGACCCCGCGAAACGCGAGCACCGCAGGGGAGCCGCGAAGCGGCCGGCATAGTGGGGGCGCCCGCGCCGCGCCGCACACCGGGCGTCTCCAACGAAGCAGCGGACTTCACGCAACCCTCCTCAAGCTGCTCACGTCATCCACAGTCCCAAGATAGGCCTCGACAACACGCGCATCCGCTTGCACCTCACGCGGCGTACCGGTGGCCAGCACCTCGCCCATGTTCATGGCAAGCACGCGATCCGACACCTTCGACACCAGAGACATGTCGTGCTCGACCATCAGCACCGAAACGCCCAGTTCATGCTGGATGTCCTGGATCCAGAACGCCATGTCCGCCGTCTCTTCGACGTTGAGCCCTGAAGAAGGCTCGTCGAGCAACAGCAGCTTCGGCTCGGTGCACAGCGCACGCGCGAGCTCCACCACCTTGCGCACGCCATACGGCAAGCCGGCCACCATCGAGTCGCGGTGATGCTGCAGGTCCAGCAGGTCGATCACCTGCTCCGCCTTCTCGCGCGCCGCAACCTCAGCGCGCCGCGTCGCGGGCGTGAAGAACACCTCGCTCCAGAACCCCGTCTGCCGGTGCGTGTGGCGGCCGATCAGCAAGTTGTGCAGCACCGTCGCATGCTCGAACAGCTCGATGTTCTGGAAGGTCCGCGCAATGCCCAGCGCCGCAATCGCGTGCGGTGCCTGCTGCGTCAGCGCCAGAGGCCCCGCGGCCTCGCCATGCCATGTGATCTCGCCCATTGTCGGCGTGTAGATCCGGCTGATCAGGTTGAACACCGTCGTCTTGCCCGCACCGTTCGGGCCGATCAGCGTGAACACCTCGCCGCGGCGCACGTCGAAGCTCACCTTGTTGACCGCGAGCACGCCGCCGAAGCGCACGCTCAGGTCCTTGGCCGAAAGAAGAACGTCGCTGCTGCTAGTCATCTCAGGCGATCCGACTTGGTGAACGACTTCTGCCGCTTGAACAGGCCCTTGCGGTAGAACGGGAAGAGCTGCAGCCAGGTGCGGATCTTGAGCCAGCGGCCATAAAGCCCCAACGGTTCGAACAGCACGAACGCGATCAGCACCACGCCGTACACCAGCCCCTGCAGCCCCGGTGCCTGGCCGACCACGGCCGGCAGCCAGTCCTTGCCCATCGAGATCAGCTGCGGCATCGCAATCAGGAAGATCGCACCCAGGAACGCGCCATGCACCGAGCCCAGGCCGCCGATCACCACCATCAGCAGCAGGTCGATCGACTGCAGGATGTTGAACTGGTCCGGCGAGATGAAGCTCAGCTTGTGCGCATACAGCGCACCGCCCAGGCCCGCGAGCGCGGCCGAGATCGCGAACGACATCGTCTTGTAGCGCGCCAGGTGAATGCCCATGCTCTGCGCCGAGATTTCCGAATCGCGGATCGCGACGAAGGCGCGGCCGGTCGGCGAGCGCAACAGGTTCAGGATGCCGAGCGTGCTGAGCACCGCCACCACCAGGCACAGAAAGTAGAAGCCGTTGCCCGACCCGAGCGACCAGCCGAAGAGCTGCGGCGGCTTCACATGCAGCCCCGCGTTGCCGCCCGTCACGCTCTCCCAGCGCGCGAACACTTCCTCCACGATGAAGCCGAACGACAGCGTGGCGATGCCCAGGTAGATGCCCTTCACGCGCAGGGCCGGCAGCGCGACCACCACGCCCACCGCCGCCGACAGCGCCGCGGCCGCGAGCAGCGCCATCGGAAACGGCACACCCAGGTTCGTCAGCACGCCTTGCGTGTAGGCGCCCGCGCCAAGGAATGCTGCATGCCCGATCGAGAACTGCCCCGTGAATCCCGCCAGCAGCATCAGGCCCAGGCCGACGATGCCGTAGATCAGCACGAAGGTCAGCTGCGCGAGCCAGTACTCGTCGATCGCCCAGGGCGCGACGACGAGGAACGCCGCGAGCAGGCCATACCAGAACACATGGCCGCCGTGCCGCGCAAGGCGGATGTCCTGGTCGTAGCTGGTCTTGAAGATGAAGCGCATGAATCAGGTCCGTCGCCGGGCCGCCCCAAGGCGGACCTGCGCCCCCTCGGGGGGCAGCGAGTACACGAAGTGACGAGCGTGGGGGCACATGCTTCTAGACTTTTTTTCGCAGCTTCTCGCCGAACAATCCGTTGGGCTTGATCATCAGCATCAGCAGCACCACGATGTACGGGGCCGTGTCCTTGAAACCATCGGGCAGGTAGAAGCCCGCGAACGATTCGACGATGCCGATCACCAGCCCGCCGACGATCGCGCCCGGCAAGCTGCCGAAGCCGCCCACCACCGCGGCCGGAAAGGCCTTGAGCCCGATGAAGCCCATGTTGGCGTGCACGAAGGTGATGGGCGCGAGCAGCATGCCGGCAATGGCCGCGACCGCCGCCGCCAGCCCCCACACCAATCCGTTCAGGCGCTTCACCGGAATGCCCATGTAATACGCCGCGAGCTGGTTCTGCGACGAGGCCTGCATCGCGATGCCGAGCTTGCTGTAGCGGAACATCGCGAACAGCAGGGCGCACAGGATGGCGGTGGCAACGATGATCGCGAGCTGTTCGAGGTTGACCACCAGTTCGCCCAGCTTCCAGATCTGGTCCTTGTAGGGCACCGGCAGCGTGTGGGTGTCGGTGCCGATGCCCGGCACCATGGTGATGAGCCCGCGCGCCACGTAGGCGATGCCGATGGTCAGCATCACGATCGAGAACTGCGGCTGGCCGAGGATCGGGCGGATCACCACCAGCTCGAGCAGCACGCCGAAGGCCGCCATCGCCACCACCGCCAGCAGGGCCGCGAGCCAGAACGGCAGGCCGAACAGCGACATGCCGGCAAACGCACCGAAGGCGCCGAGCATCATCAGGTCGCCCTGCGCGAAGCTCACGGTTTCGGTGGCCTTGTAGATCAGCACGAAGCCCAGCGCGATCAGCCCGTAGATGCAACCTTGCGCAATGCCCGACAGCAGGAGTTGGAGGATCTGCATGGGGCCTCTTCTTGCGGCTAGTGCCTGAAGCCGCCGGCCGCGTCGTGCAGCGCGAGGCGGCGCGAGCCGGCCAGGATGTCGCTGGGCTTCAGGCCGTAGACCTGGCGGATCGAATGGCTGAAGTGCGTCGAATCGGGGTAGCCGGTGTCCAGCGCGATGTCGGTCAGCGTGCCGGCCTGGCGCACGTAGCGCAGCAGGCTGCGCGCACGCTTCCAGGCGCGGAAGGCGCGAAACGCCATGCCGGTTTCCTGCTTGAACAGATGCAGGAAGCGCGAGAAGGAAAGATGCACCGAGGCCGCGCAGTCTTCGGCCGAGGCGGGTGCGGCCGGGTCGGCGTTGATGGCGTCGATCACCTTGCGGATGCGCGCATCGAGCGCGCGCGGCGCCAGCGGCTCGCCGAAGAACAGCGCATCGAAATCGAAGCCCTCGAAATTCATGCCGCGGCCCGACGCGACAAGCAGGTGCGCATGGGCATCGTGCATGCGCCGCACGAAGGCCGGCGCATCGACCGGACCGCAGTGCTGCATGAAGGCCGGCATGCGCGCGGGATCGACCGACTCCGATTCGATCAGCAGGTTGAAGATGAGCGGATGCGCGCTTTCCACGCGGTGCGGCACCTGCGGCGGCACCACCAGCAGCTCGCCCGCCTGCCAGGCGCCGCCGCCAATGCACAGGCGGTTGGGCGGCGCGCCCGCGGGCGACACGTACACGCCGTGCCCGCCCATCGTGCGCTCGGCCGCAGCCCCGAGCAGCCCGGCGTAGAACACGCGCTGGTGCGTGAGCCACATCAGGCGCTCCCCGCGCTGCGCGCCGCCGCTTTCGGGCGGCGCCGTCTTCGTTCGCTGCATGGTGTCTGTCTCCTGCATCGGGCCGCCGCCGGCCTGGGGCCGGCGTTGCGTTGGCTGGATCGTAGCGGCGGGGGCCGGCGGCGCGGCGTGCATTTGCGCGGGGACTTTCCCTAGGCCAGCCTAGGCCGGCGCGAGCGCGCGGCGCAGCTCGGCGCAGCACAGCGCGATGGCCGTATCGGCCTCGTCGAGCACCTTGCCCATGGTGATGAAGCCGTGGATCTGGCGCTCGAAGCAGACGTACGCGGCGCGGTTGCCGGCGGCGGTCAATGCCTCGGCGTAGGCCATGCCTTCGTCGCGCAGCGGGTCGTAGCCGGCCGTGAGCACCAGCGCGGGCGGCAGGCGGGAGAGATCGGCATGCAGCAGCGGCGACGCGCGCCAGTCGAGGTCGTGCAGGGGGTCGTCGATGTAGTGGTCGTGGAAGTAGGCCATCGTGTCGCGGGTCAGGAGGTAGCCCTGGCCGTTGGCCTGGTGCGAGGGATGGCCGCGGCGCATGTCGGTGGCCGGATAGATCAGCAGCTGGAAGGCGATGGGCAGGTCGCCGGCATCGCGCGCCGCAATGGCCGCCACCGCCGCGAGGTTGCCGCCCGCGCTGTCGCCGCCCACCGCGAGGCGGCCGGCATCGAGGCCGAGCGAGGCGGCCTCGCGGCGCACCCAGCGGGTGGCGGCCAGCACGTCGTCGACCGCGGCCGGGAAGCGATGCTCGGGCCCCATGCGGTAGTCGACCGAGGCGACCGCGCAGCCCGCGCCGTTGGTGAGCGAGCGGCACAGCACGTCATGCGTGTCGAGGTCGCCGATGACCCAGCCACCCCCGTGGAAGTACACGAGCACCGGCAGCGCGGCACCGGCCGTGGACCCCAGCGGGCGGTAGAGGCGCACCGGGATGGTGCCGTGCGGCCCGTCGGCGTTCAGCTCGCGGACTTCGGCGACCGGCGGGGCTTCGGGTTGGGTGGTGGTGCGGCGTTCGCGATAGAAGGCGCGCGCCTCGGCCGGCGAAAGCGTGTGGGTCGGCGGGATGCCGCGCGCCTCGATGAAGTCGAGCAAGGCGCGCGCCTGGGGATGCAGCATGGTGTCTCCGGTGGATCGCTCCGACCATGCCCGCGCCGCCCTGGCGCGGCTTGCGAAAACTGGCTAAGCCTTGCGCGGCTTCACGCGCGAGGCGGCATCCTTGGCCAGCCTGCGGGCCGTGCCGGTGTCGGCCGCATGCACCAGCGCCACGCCCATGCGGCGCTTGGCAAAGCTCTCGGGCTTGCCGAACAGGCGGATGTCGCTGCCGGGCACCTGCAGCGCCTCGGCCACGCCGTCGAAGGCAATGCCGGTGGCATCGACGCCGCCATAGATCACCGCGCTCGCGCCCGGGCTCTTGAGCGAGGTGTCCACCGGCAGGCCGAGGATGGCGCGCGCATGCAGCTCGAACTCGTTCTGCCATTGCGTGGCCATGGTCACCATGCCGGTGTCGTGCGGACGCGGGCTCACTTCGCTGAACCAGACCTCGTCGCCCTTCACGAACAGCTCGACACCGAACAGGCCCTGGCCGCCGAGGTCGGAGGTGACGGCCTCGGCAATCTGCTGCGCCTTCTGCAGCGCGGCCGGCGCCATGGGGTGCGGCTGCCAGCTTTCGACGTAGTCGCCGCTCACCTGCACATGGCCGATGGGTTCGCAGAACCGGGTCTGCACCGCGCCGGCCGCGTCCTTGGCACGCACGGTCAGCAGCGTGATCTCGTAGTCGAAGTCGATGAAGCCTTCGACGATCACGCGGCCGTGGCTCACGCGGCCGCCGGCCATGGCGTAGTCCCAGGCCTTCTGCACGTCGGCCGGGCCGTCGATCTTGCTCTGGCCCTTGCCGGAGCTGCTCATCACGGGCTTGACGATGCAGGGGTAACCGATGCCGGCGTCGATGGCCGCCTGCAGCTCGGCCAGCGAGTCGCAGAACTTGTAGGGGCTGGTGGGCACGCCCAGCGTCTCGGCCGCCAGGCGGCGGATGCCTTCGCGGTCCATCGTGAGGCGGGCGGCGCGGGCCGTGGGAATCACGCGCACCACGCCGGCGTCCTCGAGCTGCTGCAGCATCGGCGTGGCGATGGCCTCGATCTCGGGCACCACCAGCGTGGGCTTCTCGGCCTCGATCAGCGCCTTGAGCTGCTCGGGGTCGCTCATGGTGATGGTGCGCGCATGGTGGGCCACCTGCTGGCCGGGCGCGTTCTCGTAGCGGTCGACCGCGATGGTCTCCACGCCCAGGCGCTGCAGCGCAATCAGCACCTCCTTGCCGAGTTCGCCGGAGCCCAGCAGCATCACGCGGGTGGCCGAGGGGGAAAGAGGGGTGCCGAGGGTGGTCATGGTCGGAGTCGAAAAGAGGGAGGAAAAAGCAATCGCCGCACTGTAAGCCACCCGCGCACCGCCCGTGTCACGCGCGGCAACGGCGCGCCGGCGGGGCTGCTTCACAATCGATCTCCTGCCGCGGTGGCGCGTCCACCCGCTCGCTTTTTTCCGCTTTTATTCTTCAAGGAGTTTTCTCATGACGATTCAGACCGTCGGCATCATCGGCGCCGGAACAATGGGCAACGGCATTGCGCAGGCCTGCGCGGTGTCGGGCGTCAACGTGGTGATGATCGATGTCGCCCAGGCGGCGGTCGACAAGGGCCTGGCCACCGTCTCGGGCAGCCTGGACCGCCTGATCAAGAAGGAAAAGCTCACGGCCGGGCAGAAGGCCGCGGCGCTTGCGCTGATCAAGGGCTCGACCGATTACAACGACCTGAAGGGCGCGCAGCTGGTGATCGAGGCCGCCACCGAGAACCACGCACTCAAGCTCAAGATCCTGAAGCAGGTCGACGAACTGGTGGCGCCCGAGGTGATCATCGCCTCCAACACCTCGTCGATCTCGATCACGCAGCTCGCAGCCGCCACCTCGCGCCCCGACCGCTTCATCGGCATGCACTTCTTCAACCCGGTGCCGATGATGGCGCTGGTTGAGCTGATCCGCGGCTACCTCACGAGCGACGCCACGCACGATGCGGTCAAGGCGCTGGCCGAGAAGCTGGGCAAGTCGCCCATCACGGTGAAGAACGCACCGGGCTTCGTGGTCAACCGCATCCTGGTGCCGATGATCAACGAGGCTTTTTTCGTGCTGTCCGAAGGCATCGCCACGGCCGAGGACATCGACGCCGGCATGAAGCTGGGCTGCAACCAGCCGATCGGCCCGCTGGCGCTGGCCGACATGATCGGCCTGGACGTGTGCCTGGCCGTGATGGAGGTGTACCTCGAGCAGTTCGGCGACTCCAAGTACCGGCCGTGCCCGCTGCTGAAGGAGATGGTCGCGGCGGGCCAGCTGGGCCGCAAGACGGGCCGCGGCGTCTACACGTACTGATCCGGCGTCCAACAAAAACAAGGAGACAAACGCCATGACCGCCACCCCCACCACCCCACCGGCAGAAGGCTGCATCGACACCCAGGTGATCGGCCACGTGCTCTTGATCGGCATCAACCGCCCGGCCAAGCGCAACGGCTGGACGCCGCCGATGTTCCGGCAACTGGCCGAGGCCTACACCCGGCTGGACGACGACCCCGAACTGCGCGTGGGCGTGCTGCATGCCTTCGGCGACCACTTCACGGCCGGGCTCGACCTGCCGGCGGTCACCGAGTACATGAAGCGCGGCGAGAAGGCGGTGCCGGCGGGCCTGGTGGAGCCGCATGATTTCGGCCTGCCCGGCTACCGCCGCCGCACCAAGCCGATGGTGGCGGCGGTCAAGGGCATCTGCTTCACGGTGGGCATCGAGCTGATGCTGGGTGCCGACATCGTGGTGGCGGCCGACAACTGCCGCTTCTCGCAGATGGAAGTGCAGCGCGGCATCATGGCCACGGGCGGCGCCACGCTGCGCATGGCCGAGCGCGCGGGCGTGGGCAACGCCATGCTGCACCTGCTGACGGCCGACGAGTTCGACAGCGCCGAAGCCTATCGCCTGAACTTCGTGCAGAAGGTGGTGCCGGCCGGGCAGGAGCTCGACGTGGCGCTGGCCATTGCGCAGCGCATCGCGGCGCAGGCCCCGCTGGCGGTGGTGGCGACCCGGCTCAACGTGATCAAGGCCGTCGAACAGGGACCGCTCGCAGCCGTGTCGGAATTCATCGAGACGCAGAAGCACCTCTCGAACAGCGAGGACGCGGCCGAAGGCGTGCGCTCCTTTGTCGAGCGCCGGCCCGCGCGCTTCAGCGGCCGCTGAGACCCCGACGATGATGACGATCCACTTCAAACGCACGGCGCTCGCCGCCGTCTTCGCACTGCTCGCCGTGAACACCACCACCTCCCTGGCCCAGGCGCCCGCCGCCTCCCCTCCCGATCCCGCGGCCACC
Source organism: Variovorax paradoxus NBRC 15149 (assembly GCF_001591365.1). Classification (GTDB taxonomy): domain Bacteria; phylum Pseudomonadota; class Gammaproteobacteria; order Burkholderiales; family Burkholderiaceae_C; genus Variovorax; species Variovorax paradoxus. The sequence continues at coordinate 3,013,965 of NZ_BCUT01000001.1, read as the reverse complement.
TCGGTCGAGGCCATGGGCTGGATGAAGGGCTTTCCGCCCCCGCCCGACAGGCTCATCACCTTCGACGATCCGGCGGGCGGCGTGTTTCCGCGCACGCGCTGGAGCTTCTCGCATGTGCGCGAAACCGTGCCCACGGCCAATGTGTGGCGCGGCAGCGGCGTGCCGAGCCCCCTGCCGGCCGCGCCGCGCAGCGACCTCGAGGCCGTGACCTTCAAGCCGCTGGGCAGCGAGGAGACGCTGAGCTTCGGCCAGATGATCCCGCGCACCTACACCGACGGCATCCTGGTGCTGCACCGCGGCCGCGTGGTCTACGAAAAGTACTTCGGCGCGCTCACGCCCGAGCGGCCGCACATTGCGATGTCGGTCACCAAGTCCTTTGTCGGCACGCTGGCGGCCATCCTCGCGGACGAGGGCAGGCTCGACCCGTCGGCGCCGGTCACGCGCTACCTGCCCGAGCTCAAGGACACGGCCTATGGCGACGCCACGGTGCGCCAGGTGATGGACATGACCATCGGCGTGCACTACTCCGAGAACTACGCCGACCCGAAGGCCGAGATCTGGGACTATGCGCGCGCCGGCGGCATGCTGGCGCAAGGCCCGAACTACACGGGCCCGAAGTCCTTCTACGAATTTCTCGCCACGCTGAAGAAGGAAGGCGCGCACGACGCCGCCTTTGCCTACAAGACGGTGAACGCCGAGGTGCTCGCCTGGATCCTGCGCCGCGCCAGCGGCCAGTCGCTGGCCGACCTGCTGAGCGAGAAGATCTGGCGCCGCATCGGCGCCGAGCAGGACGCTTACTTCATGGTCGACCGCATCGGCACCGAGTCGGGCGGCGGCGGCCTCAACACCGTGCTGCGCGACCTCGCGCGCTTCGGCGAGACCATGCGCAACGGCGGCCGCGCGCCCAACGGGCAGCAGGCCATTCCCAAGGCGGTGGTCGAGGACATCGCGCGCGGCGCCGACCCGGCCAAGTTCGCCAAGGCCGGCTACGCGCTGCTGCCGGGCTGGTCGTACCGCAACATGTGGTGGGTCACGCACAACCCGCACGGCGCCTACATGGCGCGCGGCATCCACGGCCAGAGCATCTATGTCGATCCGAAGGCGGAAATGGTGATCGTGCGCTATGCCGCGCACCCGGTGGCGGCCAGTGCGGGCAACGATCCGCTCACGCTGCCGGCCTTCCAGGCCGTGGCCGAGGCGCTGATGCGGCCCTGACCTAGGCCCTGGATGGGGTCAGCCCCGCGCCTGGGCGATCACCAGCAGGCCGTCCATGATCAGGCTCTCGACCAGTTCGAAATGCCCGTTCATCACGGGCGCCATCTTCCAGCCCGCGCCGCCGGTCATGTAGCAGGCCGGCTCGGCGCCGCAGTGCGAGCGCACGTGCTGCACCATGCGCTCGACTGCACCGGCAATGGCATAGGTACCCCCGCTGGTGAGCGCGTCGCTGGTGTTGGTGGGGAATTCGCGCACCTCGCCGGTCGGCACGTGCAGCCCCGCGGTGCCCGACTCCAGCGCGCGCAGCATGATGCCGTGGCCCGGCAGGATCAGTCCGCCCAGGAACTTGCCGCCGGCATCGATGGCCTCGACCGTCACGGCGGTGCCGATCATCACCACCACCATCGGCCGCGCCGGCCCCGCGTCCAGCATCCGGTGGCGCGCGCCGATCATCGCCACCCAGCGGTCGGCGCCCAGCCGCGTGGGATGGTCGTAGCCATTGACGATGCCGGCCTCGGCCGCGCTCGACACCACCCAGCGCGGCGCGCAGTCGAAGCGCTCGACGATCTGCTCCTCGGCGCGGCGGCGCACCGCGTCGCCGGCCACCACGCAGCCGAGCATGGAGCCGGGCGCGGGCAGGTCGGCCCAGGGGCCGTCGGCCAGCCGCTCGATGTGGTCGAGGAACTCCGCCCCATGCGCCTGCAGCGCGGCCCCCGGATGCGCCGCATCGTAGAGCGCCCATTTGAGGCGGGTATTGCCGATGTCGATCGCGAGGAAGGGGGATGCCATGGGCGGGATTATTGCGACTTTGTTGTCGCGGATGCTGGCGCATCGTTGACACACGCGGCGCGGACCTACGCGGCCGTGCCCGGTTTCGCCGCTACATTCGCGATTCCCCTCAACCAAGGCGCAAGGAGAGAACCATGGGTTTGCTTAGTTTCATCAAGGAAGCCGGCGAGAAGCTGTTCGGCGGATCGTCGGCGCAGGCGGCCGAGCCGGACGCCAACGCCAAGGCCGCGGCCGCCATCAAGACCTACATCGAGACGCAGAATCTCGGCCTCACGGGCCTGGAAGTGACCTACACCGCGAGCAGCGGCGTGGTGACGCTGGCCGGCCAGGCGCCTTCGCAGGAAGCCAGCGAAAAAGCCGCGCTGGCCGCGGGCAACGTGGCGAACGTGACGAGCGTCGACAACAACCTGGTCGCACCGCCCGCCCCGCCGGCGCAGTACCACGACGTGGTGAAGGGCGACACGCTGTCGGCCATCTCCAAGAAGTACTACGGCGACGCCAACAAGTACAACGCGATCTTCGAGGCGAACAAGCCGATGCTGAGCCATCCGGACAAGATCTATCCGGGGCAGAAGCTGCGCATTCCGGCGCTGTGAGCTGATTCGCTCGTGGCTGCAACGCGAAGGGCCCACTGGTTTCAGTGGGCTTTTTTATTGGGTGGTTTTGTTTGGCGCTGTTGTTCAGGGTGCGTGCACAGGCCACCGGGTACTCCCCTCCGCGAATGTCCCCCGCCTTCGGCTCCTCCTTTATTTCGCTGCGGGGAGCACCCGACGCCCTGTGCACTGGGCACGCTCGTGGTGTACCGCTGATCAACCAGTGCTCTGATCACGCTCCCGCTGATGGGGTGCCTTGCGCAGCGAAATTAAGGGGGAGGCCGAAGGCCGGAGGACATTCGCGGAGCAAGGTACCCCGTCGGCGGGAGCGCGCCCTGAACAAAGCCCGAACCCGAACCTAGTTCTGCTTCCAAGGCAGCCCGCGCTTGCGCCAGCCGCCGATCTGCCCGCGGTGGCCGCTCTCGTCCGGATTGCCCTCGAAACCTTCGAGGATGTTGTAGGCCTCCAGGCCCAGTTCGGTGGCGCGCCGGGCGGCGGCGATGGAGCGCACGCCGCTGCGGCACAGCAGCACCAGCTTCTTGTTGCCGTCTTCGCCCGCGGCACGGATGCCGCCGTCGAAGGCCGGGTTGAGCGCCATGCCCGGCCACTGCTTCCAGGCCAGCGGCACGGCGCCGGGCACGTAGCCGACCCATTCGCGCTCGGCATCGGTGCGCACGTCGACCAGGACCGCCTCGCCACTCGCCATCCACTGCGCGGCCTGCTCGGGCGTCACGTCGCCGGCATAGCCTTTTTCACCAACGGGTTCGGTCATCTCTTTCTCGTCCTTCCAATCGATAGGGTTACTTCAAGGGCAGCGGTCTTCTTTCGTTGCCCGGCGCCCTCGCCGGATGACGGAATTTTTCACCAGTTCGTGAAAACCCTGTTTGTCGCGTTTTCCTGCGCGCCAAAGATGCGGCTTGGGCCTGCCACACGATAACGCCAAGAGGCGGGCAGGGTTTCCTTGTCATCAGAACTTGTACGGAGAGAGACAACATGACAGACAGCAAATCGCCCCGCCGCCGCAGCCTGCTCAAGGGCGCGGCCGTGGCCGCCGGCGCCATGTCGGCGCCGATGGTCAGCATGGCCCAGACCACCTCGCTGCGCTTCCAGAGCACCTGGCCAGCCAAGGACATCTTCCACGAATATGCGCAGGACTTCGCGAAGAAGGTCAATGACATGGCAGGCGGCCGCCTGAAGATCGAGGTGCTGCCCTCGGGCGCGGTGGTGCCGGCCTTTCAGCTGCTCGAGGCGGTGAACAAGGGCACGCTGGACGGCGGCCATGGCGTGGTCGCCTACCACTACGGCAAGAACTCGGCGCTCGCGCTGTGGGGTTCGGGGCCGGGTTTCGGCATGGACGCCAACACGGTGCTGGCCTGGCACAACTACGGCGGCGGCAAGGCGCTGCTCGACGAGATCTACAAGAGCCTGAACATGGAGGTGGTGTCGTACCTCTACGGCCCCATGCCCACGCAGCCGCTGGGCTGGTTCAAGAAGCCGGTGGCCAAGGTGGAGGACATGAAGGGCCTCAAGTTCCGCACCGTGGGGCTCGCGGTGGACATGTTCACCGAGATGGGCACGGCGGTGAACCCGCTGCCCGGCAGCGAGATCGTGCCCGCGCTGGACCGCGGGCTGATCGATGCGGCCGAGTTCAACAACGCGTCGAGTGACCGCGTGCTCGGCTTTCCCGACGTGGTGAAGAACTGCATGCTGCAGAGCTTCCACCAGTCGGGCGAGCAGTTCGAGGTGCTGTTCAACAAGGGCAAGTACAGCGCGCTGCCGCAGGAGCTGCGCTCCATCATCGACTACGCCGTGCAGGCCGCGAGCGCCGACATGAGCTGGAAGGCCGTGCAGCGCAACTCGCAGGACTATGCCGACATGAAGAAGGCCGGCATCAAGTTCTACAAGACGCCCGATGCGGTGCTGCGCGCGCAGCTCGCGGCATGGGACAAGACCATCGAGAAGAAAGCCGCGGAGAACCCGTTGTTCAAGAAGGTGCTGGATTCGCAGCGCATCTTCGCTGAACGCGCGCTGCAATGGCAGAACGACTACGGTGTCGATTTCAAGATGGCCTACAACCACTACTTCGGCAGCAAGAAGAAGAGCTGAACCCCTCCGGGGAACACAACACCTGTGGAGCGGCACAGCCGGCTCCACGGTGTTCCACGAACGGTCTCTGTCCATCTCGCCATGACCATCCAACGCTTTCTCCACGCCGTCGACCGGTTCAGCATGGTCGTGGGCAAGACCTTCTCGTGGCTCATCGTGGCGCTGATGCTGCTGGTGTGCGGCGAGGTCTTCAAGCGCTATGCGCTCAACGCGCCCACTGCCTGGATCTTCGATGCCAACAACATGCTCTACGGGACGCTCTTCATGATGGGCGGCGCCTACACGCTCTCGCAGGCCGGCCACGTGCGCGGCGACTTCCTCTACGGCAGCATGAAGCCGCGCACGCAGGCCGCGCTCGACCTGGTGCTGTTCATCCTCTTCTTCCTGCCCGGCGTGGTGGCGCTCACCTGGTCGGGCTGGACCTACTTCGGCGAATCGCTCGCCATGCGCGAGCAGACCTTCAATGCCGTCCCGATTCCGCTCTACCCCTTCAAGTTCGTGATTCCGATGGCCGGCGCCGTGCTGCTGCTGCAGGGCATTGCGGAGATGGTGCGCTGCGCGCTGTGCCTGAAGACCGGCGAGTGGGCGCCGCGCCTGAAGGACGCGGAAGAAATGGACGTGGTCGGCGAACAGCTCGCCGGCAGCACCCTCGTCGACGAGGCCGACAAGCGCGAGGTGATCGACAAGGCCAAGGCCATCGAGCAGGCCGCGCAGCAGCGCAAGAGCGGCACGACGGGAGGCACCCAGTGAGCGAACCCGCACTCGGCCTCTCGATGCTGGGCCTGATCGTGGTCGTGATCATGCTGGGCTTTCCCACGGCGTTCACGCTGATGGGCCTGGGCATGTTCTTCGGCTTCATCGCCTTCTACGATCCCGCCGCGCACTGGCTGGACAACAGGATCTTCGACCTGATGGTGCAGCGCGCCTTCGGTGCCATGACCAACGAGACGCTGCTGTCGATCCCGCTGTTCGTGCTGATGGGCTACGTGATGGAGCGCGGCGCGCTGGTCGACAAGATGTTCCACAGCGTGCAGCTGGCCTTCCGCCGAGTGCCGGGGTCGCTGGCGGTGACCACGCTGATCGTCTGCACCTTCTGGGGCATCGCGAGCGGCCTGGTCGGCGCGGTGGTGGTGCTGATGGGCGTGATCGCGATGCGGCCGATGCTCAACGCCGGCTACGACACGCGGCTGGCGGCCGGCGTCATCACGGCGGGCGGCACGCTCGGCATCCTGATTCCGCCCTCGGTGATGATCATCGTGTACGCGGCCGTGGCCGGGCAGTCGGTGGTGAAGCTCTATGCGGCGGCGATGTTCCCGGGCTTCTTCCTCGCCTTTCTCTACCTGGTCTACGTGATCGGCTGGGCCATGCTGCAGCCGAAGGTCGCGCCCAAGCTGCCGGCCGACCAGCAGCGCGCACCCGTCTCGCCCTGGGTTGCGCACATCGCGGCCAGCTATTCGCCGCGCATGCTGCCCGCTCTCGCGGCGGCCGTGGCGTCGCCGGCGCGCGCGCTGCGCGGCGCGGCCGAGGGCGTGCGCATCACCTGGTGGATGCTGCTGCGCGGCCTGCTGAGCGCGCTGGTGCCGCTGGCGCTCGCGGCCGCGACGCTGGGGTCGGTCTGGTGGTACGTGGCGATCTACTCGCAGGCGGACAACAGCAGCAGCGGCAAGGCACCGGTGGCGCAGCAGCAGCAGCAGGCGGCGCCCGAAGCTTCGTCGTCCGGAACCGGGCTGGCCGAACCGCCGGCGTCCGATGCACCGAAGGAGCCCTCGGCGGAAGACGGCCTGCAGGAGCCGCCGGGCGGCGTCGAGGAGCCCCCCGGCAGCGAAGCCCCGGCGCCCGCGGCGGCCGAGGGCGGCCTGCAGCAGCTGGGCGAAGCGGTCGATGCGCCGAAGACCGCCGCCGTGCCCGAGGCCTTCTACACCGGCTTCCTGCTGGCCAGCCTCTTCACGCTCGCGCTGCTGGCCTGGTACTACTGGCGCATGGACGCGGAGCAGTTCGAGATCCTGCGCATGCTGGTGTCGTCGGTGATGCCGCTGGCCACGCTCACGCTGGTGGTGCTGGGCGTGATCCTGTTCGGCATCACGACCGCCACCGAGTCGGCCGCGGTGGGCGCGGCCGGCGCCTTCCTGATGGCGTGGCAGGCCGGCACGCTGAACTTCAAGAAGACCAAGGAGGCCGTGTTCCTCACGCTCAAGACCACCTCGATGGTGTGCTGGCTGTTCGTGGGCTCGGCGCTGTTCTCGGCGGTGTTCGCGCTGCTGGGCGGCCAGCGCATCGTCGAGGAATGGGTGCTGGGCATGAACTTGAGCCCGCTGCAGTTCCTGCTGCTGTCGCAGGCGATCATCTTCATCCTGGGCTGGCCGCTCGAATGGACCGAGATCATCGTGATCTTCGTGCCCATCTTCCTGCCGCTGCTCGCGCACTTCCAGATCGACCCGCTGCTGTTCGGCGTGCTGGTGTTCGTGAACCTGCAGGCGGCGTTCCTCTCGCCGCCGGTGGCGATGTCGGCCTTCTACCTGAAGGGCGTGTCGCCGCCGCACGTGACGCTCAACCAGATCTTCGCGGGGATGATGCCCTACATGCTGATCGTGATCCTGTGCATGGTGTTCATGTACATCTGGCCGGGGCTGACGCTGTGGCTGCCGCAGTACCTGTATGGATGAAGCGCCGCTGGCAGCACTGTGAGCGGAACCGGCCGGCGAAGGCCGGCGCTCAGCGCCGCCGCTCCACGTACGGCCGCGCCTGCAGCAGCACGATGCGCTCGCCCACGGTGGCCCATTCGATGTCCTGGTCGACGCCGTTGAACGCACGCTTCACGGCCGCCCCCACGGTGGCCAGCCGCACCACCAGATCGTCGGTCAGCACGTTGCGGCCGGCCTCCACCGGTACTTCCTTCACGCCGCCGTCCTTGTCCAGCTGCAGCGCGGTTTCTTCGGCCGAGCGGCTCAACACCTGGATCGCCTTGGACCAGCTCGAGTACATCACCTGCTCGGCCACGCGCCGGCCCTCCACCACGCGGATGCCGATGCCGCGCTTGGCCGAGATGTAGGTGGCGTGCGGGTGGCCGGCGTCGAAGGGGTCGCGCGTGATCATCACGCCGGCGCTGGTGGCATCGATGGCCGTCTGCACGAACACGCCCATCAGCACCGACTCGGCGCCGAAGCCCGCGGCGCTGCGCGCCTCCCAGGCCTCGGGGTTGAACACCGAGGCCCAGACCTTCTTCACCGCGAGTTCGAGCGCGTCGCCGGTCTTGACGTTGGGCACCGTGGTGTAGAGCCCCGCGCCGCTGAAGCCCGGCAGGTCTTCCGAGTTGGACGAGCTGCGCACGAACACGCCGCCACCGCCGAGCTGCGCCTGCCATGCGGCGCGCCACGCCGCCGCATCGGCCGCATCGACGGGCCACTGCACGATTTCCCCCTGCAACTGCGCCAGTGCCTTCTGCCGGACCTGCGGATCGCCCGCGAAGCCGGGCTGCTGCTGCATGCGCGCGATGTGCTCGGCCAGGCCGTTCGCGTGCATGAAGCGGTCGTAGTGCGCAAAGGGAATGCAGAAGCCGTCGGGCACGGTCGTGCCTGGAATGCGCGCGGCCAGCACGGCGCCGAGGTTGGCGGCCTTGGCGCCGCACTGCGCGCTGTTGCGGGCGCGCAATGACGCGAGCGGCAGCAGGCGGGTTTCACGCAGGTCCGGCTTCGCGGCCTTGCCGCTGCCTGGCAGTGCGCCGGTGGCCGCGGCACGTGCTGCGCGCGGCGGCAGCGCGGCAATTTCTTCCGCCGTGAGGCGGCGCACCTGGTAGCCCGATGCGGCCACCTTGAGCGCCACCCACTGCCCCGCATGCTCGCGCAGCACGGCCGCGGCATCGCGCACATAGGCGTTGGGAATGCCCCAGCCCTTGGCCAGCAGGTTGACGTGCGACAGCGCCGTGGACGGCCGCTCGGTCAGCACGCCGGCCACGGGCGGCAGGCCGATCGGCACCTGGCGCAGCACGGCGATGTCGCCCGGCAGCAGCGCGTTCAGCGCATTCGCGCCCGAGGCCTCGTCCACGATGCGCACGCGGCCAGTGGCCGTGCCCAGGTTCATCGGCATGTAGGGCTGCTCGCGGATCAGCGCCTCCTGGCTGACGAAGTCGACGCCCGCCTCGTTCGCGACGCGTTCATGCAGCGTGGAATTGGTCTTGAACTTCACGGGCGCGAAGAAGCCGGCCTTCACCTGTGCATCGGCCTCGCGCAGCAGCGCGGGAGTGAGCCGGTCGCCTTCCCAGAACTCGTAGGTGAAGCTGCCGATGTTCTGCTGCCAGCTCAGCGTGCCGAACAGGAAGCGGCGGTCGGGCACGAGGTAGTTGCGGTCGATCTCGCGCTTGCCCGCGCGCGGCGCGAGCCCGGTCTCGCGCACGAAGCGCACATGCAGCTGGTAGCGCGGCGTGTCGATGTAGTAGGTGCGCACGGGCCGGGCCCGGCGGTCGACGGCAAACAGCACGTGGGCCAGCTGCATCGGCGTGCCGGCGTCGTAGACGCGGGCCAGCGCGTCGAAGTCGCCGCGGCTGCGCAGCGCCGGCAGCGAGGCGAGCGCAGTCGGCCGCGCGGGAAGCTGTGCGCCTTCCGGGGCGGACTTGTTGCTGTTCTGCTGCTGGTAGTAGGAAGGCTTGCGCGCGAGCTGCGCGTGCGCGGGCGCGGCGGCCATGGCCATGGCGGCGCACGCGAGCGCCGCGGTCCATTGCGCCGCGCTATGGTTTGGGTAGCGCAATTCGCCCGGTGCACAGGCGTTCTTGTTGTTTTTCATGCCGAGTCCTCGATTACAAGCGGTTGCCGAATGTGCGCGCGCTTCACCAAGCAGGGGACATGCGCTGACAGCGGCAGCGGATTCTCGCGCGTTACATATCCACCGCTTTCATCCGCCCCCGGGAACCGGAGACAAACCATGAACCGCCCCGCCTTTCTCGATCTTCACCGGCCATGGCACCGATGGCTGCTCGGCCTCGCGCTGCTGTGCCTCGGTGCGGCGGCCAGCGCGCAGCAGGACCCGCCGGGACGCGTGGCGCGCCTGAACCTGCAGCAGGGCACCGTGAGCTTCGCGCCCGCCGGCGAAGACAGCTGGTACGACGCGCAGCCCAACCGCCCCCTCACCACCGGCGACCGGCTCTGGACCGACCGCAATGCGCGCGCCGAAGTCCACATCGGCTCGGCCGCGCTGCGCATGGACGGGCAGACGCACATCGAATTCTCCGAACTCGACGACGACACCATGCGCCTCACCGCGAACCAGGGCAACCTGCAGCTGCGCGTGCGCGACGAGCTGGCGGGCCAGCGTGTCGAGGTGGACACCGGCAACCTCGCGGTCGTGATCGACGCGCCCGGCGAATACCGCGTGGCGGCCGACCCCGCTGCCGGCACCACCTGGATCGCAGTGGCTTCGGGCCATGTCACGCTGCATGGCGAGAACGGCGAATCGCAAGCGCTGGGCGCGCGGCAGCAACTCACCGTGTCGGGCCGCAACCTGGCCGCTGTGGGCGGCGCACCAGCGCAAAGCGGCAGCTTCGATGCCTGGGTGGCCGAGCGCAACCGCATCGAGGACCAGTCGATCTCCGCACGCTATGTGTCGCGCGAGGTCGTGGGCTACCAGCAGCTCGACGCCTACGGCGACTGGCAGAGCGACCCGAACTATGGCGATGTCTGGTTCCCGCGCAGCGTGGATGCCGACTGGGCGCCCTACCGCGACGGCCAGTGGGTCAACATCGCGCCCTGGGGCCTGACCTGGGTCGACGCTGCGCCCTGGGGCTTTGCGCCCTTCCACTATGGCCGCTGGGCGCGCGTGGGACCGCGCTGGGCCTGGGTGCCGGGGCGGCCGGCCGCACGGCCCGTGTACTCGCCCGCGCTGGTGGGCTTCGTGGGCGGCAGCGGCGCCAATGCCGCCTTGCAGATCGGCAACGGCCGCAGCGGCGTGGGCTGGTTCCCGCTGGCCCCCGGCGAGGCATGGCGGCCCGGCTATGACGCGAGCCAGCGCTACCTCGACCAGGTGAACCGCATGGCGGCCTACCGCAACCGCCAGGCCGAGCTGCGCAACGGCTTCTATGCCAACCAGCAGATGGCGGGCGCCGTGACCGTGCTGCCGGCCGACCGCTTCGGCCGCGGCCCCTTCGGCCGGCGCGACCTGGTGCGGCTGCCGGACGACCGCTTCGCGCGGGTGCCGGTGGCGCCGGCGCCGGGCGTCCCGATGCAAGGCTTCGGCGGCGGCTTCGGCCGGCCGGCCGCTGCGCTGCCGCCGACGCAGCTGATGGCGCGCGAACAGCAGGAACTGCGCTACGAGCAGGCACGGCGAACCCGGCAGATGCAGCAGGCGCAGGCGCTCCAGCAACAACAGCAGCCAATGGAATGGCAGCGCCAGCAGGGCTTGCGCCAGCAGCAGGAGTGGCAGCAGCGCGGCGCGCATGACCAGTGGCAACAGCAACGCCAACAGCAGCAGCAGTTGCAGGTCCAGCAACAGCAGCAACAGGCGCTGCGGCAGCAGCAGGAGGCGCAGCAGCGCGCCGCCCAGGCGCAAGCCCTGCAGCAGCAACAACAAATGCAGCAGATGCAGCAACAACAGCGCGCGGCGCAGCAGCAGGCATTGGCCCAGCAACAGATGCTGCGCCAGCAGCAGGAGATGCAGCAGCGCGCCGTGCAGGCGCAGCAGCAGGCCCAGGCGCAACAGCAGGCCCAGCAGAACGCGATGCGCCAGGCGCAGGAAGCGCAGGTGCGCGCCCTCCAGCAGCAGCGCGGCTTCGCGCCTGCACCATCACCTCAGCAGCAGCCGCAGCTTCAGCCAGGCCAGCGCGGCGGCGACGACCGGCGCAGGTTGATGACCTCTCCGGACCAGCGCTGAACCTCCAGGGCTTGCACGGTGCCATCGCTCCGCGCAAGTCCCGCCGCAAGCGGCGCCCTCGGCCGGCGGCTACAGTCGCCGCCAAGGAGCGTCTTTTCATGCCCACATTCGACTTCGATCTTTTCGTCATCGGCGGCGGCAGCGGCGGCGTGCGCGCCGCGCGCATGGCGGCCCAGCAGGGGGTGCGCGTGGGCCTGGCCGAGGCGGCCGACCTTGGCGGCACCTGCGTCAACGTGGGCTGCATTCCGAAGAAGCTCTACAGCTACGCGGCCGGCTATGCCGAATCCTTCGAGGAAGCCGCGGGCTACGGCTGGCAGCTGCCGCAGGCGCCGCAGTTCGACTGGGCGCATCTCAAGGCGCAGCGCGCGAAGGAAATCAAGCGGCTCAACGGCGTCTATGCCTCGCTGCTGAAGAATTCCGGCGTGGTGCTGGTCACCGGCTGGGCGCAGCTGCTCGACGGCCACACGGTCGAGGTCGACAGCAAGCGCCACACCGCGCGCCATCTGCTGGTGGCCACCGGCGGCACACCCTACGTGCCCGACTTTCCGGGCCGCGAGCACATCGCCACTTCCGATGCGATGTTCGACCTCGACCCGTTCCCCAAGCGCCTGCTGGTCGTGGGCGGCGGCTACATCGCCTGCGAGTTCGCATCGATCTTCAACGGCCTGGGCGCCCAGGTGACGCAGCTGCACCGCCGCGCGCACCTGCTCACCGGCTTCGACGACGACGTGCGGCAGTTCCTGGCCAACGAGATGGGCAAGGCGGGCGTCGACGTGCGGCTGAACTGCGAGGCCACCTCGATCACGCGCGGGGCGCACGGGCTCACGGTCACGCTCGCGCGCGGCCAGCAGATCGAAGCCGACACGGTGCTGTTTGCGACGGGGCGCGTGCCCAACACCCAGGGACTCGGCCTGGAAGCGGCGGGCGTGAAGCTCGACGAGCGCGGCGCCATCGCGGTCGATGCGCACTACCGCAGCTCGGTGCCGTCGATCCATGCGGTGGGCGACGTGTCCACGCGCGTGCAGCTCACGCCGGTGGCGCTGGCCGAGGCGATGGTGGTGGTCGACGAACTCTTCGGCAAGGGCCGGCGCCGGCTCGACTACGAGTTCATTCCGACGGCCGTGTTCACGCACCCCAACATCGGCACCTGCGGCTACACCGAGCTCGACGCGCGCGCGAAGTTCGGCGACGTGGCGGTGTTCTCGAGCGAATTCAAGTCGCTGCGCCACACGCTGTCGGGCCGCACCGAGCGCACCTTCATGAAGCTGGTGGTCGACAAGGCCAGCGACCGCGTGGTCGGCCTGCACATGGTGGGCGCCGATGCGGGCGAGGTGGTGCAGGGCTTTGCCGTGGCGATGCGCGCGGGCGCGACCAAGGCGCTGTTCGACAGCACCATCGGCATCCACCCGACGGCGGCCGAAGAGTTCGTGACGATGCGCGAACCCATGCCAGGCTAGCGCTGCTTGCCCTCGAGCAGCTTCACCATCACGAACAGCACGCGGTTGGCGGGCGTGGGCACGCCGAGCGCCTCGCCGCGGCGCACGACGAAGCCGTTGAGGTGGTCGATCTCGCTGGGCTTGCCGCGTGCGAGGTCCTGCGCGGTCGATGAATACTGCGAGGGCATCGATTGCGCGATGCCGCGGATGGCCGCATCGGTATCGCCCGGAATCTCGACGCCCTCGGCCCTGGCCACGGCCAGGCATTCTGCGACCACGTCGCGGATCACCTCGGCCACGCCAACGCCCTTCACGAGCTCGCCGTAGGGCAGCTGCGACACGGCCGACAGCGCGTTGTAGGCGCAGTTCAGCACCAGCTTGGCCCAGAGCGAGCCGCGCACGTTGCCGGAAATCTGCGTGGGCACGCCGGCGGCCACCAGCTGCTGCGCCACTTGCTCGCTGTGGCGCGACGGCGCGATCACCAGCTCGCCGCGGCCGTGGTGCTTCACGTGGCCGGGGCCGGCCATCTCGGTGGCGACATAGACCACGGCGGCGGCCACCTCGCTGGACGGCAGCGCCGCGCGCACGCGCTCGTCGTTGTCGACGCCGTTCTGCAGCGTGAGCACCAGCGCATCGCGCGACAGATGCGGCCCGATCTGCGCCGCGGCCGCTTCGGTGTCGGTGGACTTCACGCAGAAGAGCACAAGCTGGGCGCCCTGCACCGCGCTGGGCTCGGTGCTTGCGCCGAGCGGCACGTGCTCGTCGAAGGTCTTCGTCTCCAGCCGCAGCCCGTGGGCGCGCACGGCCTCCACGTGCGAAGGCCGGCCGATCAGCACCACCTCGTGGCCCGCGCGCGCCAGCATGGCGCCGTAGTAGCAGCCGACTGCGCCGGCGCCCATGACTGCGACTTTCATCGATTCGATTCCTTGGTTGTCTGCAGGAGGCTTCGAGGTTAGCCGTTCGGCCGCCGCGCCGCAGCGGGCGGGCATGCCGGCGCCGCATTGGCATTGCACAATGCCGTCATGCCCTACATGCCCACTTTCGTCGCTCCCGCCCGCTTCAACGACGCCGCCGCCGCACTCGAACAGGTCAAGTCCATCTACCAGGGGGGCCTCGCGCACCTGCGCGAATCGATGCTGCGCTTCGTGGCCGGGGAGGCGCTGCCGGGCCGGGTGCGGGCCTGCTACCCGTTCGTGCGGGTGCACACGCACACCGTCTCGCGCCACACGCCGCCGGCCAATGCGGGGCTGAGCTATGGCTTCGTCGCCGGGCCGGGCCGCTACGAGACCACGCTGACGCGGCCCGACCTGTTCTCGCGCTACTACCTCGACCAGTTCCGCCTGCTGCTGGAGAACCACCAGGTCGAGATCGAGGTGGGCACCAGCACGCAGCCGATTCCCATCCACTTCTCCTTTGCCGAGAACGACCACATCGAAGGCACGATGAGCGAGGAGCGCCGCGCGCTGATGCGCGACGTGTTCGACCTGCCCGACCTGGGCGTGATGGACGACGGCATTGCCAATGGCACCTACGAGGCGCTGGCGGGCGAGGCGCAGCCGCTGTCGCTCTTCACGGCGGCGCGCGTGGACTATTCGCTGCACCGGCTGCGGCACTACACCGGCACCGCGCCCGAGTGGTTCCAGAATTTCGTGCTGTTCACCAACTACCAGTTCTACATCGACGAGTTCGTGCGGCTGGGCCACGAGGCCATGGCCGACGAGAAGAGCGAGTACGTGGCCTTCATCGAGCCCGGCAACGTGGTCACGCGCCGGCGCGGGCTGGCCGCGGGCGCCAGCACCAACTACGGCGGCCTGCTCGACGGCAGCCAGGGCACGGCGCCGCCGCGCCTGCCGCAGATGCCGGCCTACCACCTGGTGCGCGAGGACTGCAGCGGCATCAGCATGGTGAACATCGGCGTCGGCCCGGCCAATGCCAAGACCATCACCGACCACATCGCCGTGCTGCGCCCGCATGCCTGGATGATGCTGGGCCACTGCGCGGGCCTGCGCAACGCGCAGCAGCTCGGCGACTACGTGCTGGCGCATGCCTATGTGCGCGAGGACCACGTGCTCGACGAGGAACTGCCGCTGTGGGTGCCGATTCCGGCGCTTTCGGAAATCCAGCTCGCGCTGGAAAAAGCCGTGGCCGACGTCACGCGCTACACGGGCCCGGACCTCAAGAAGATCATGCGCACCGGCACGGTGGCGAGCACCGACAACCGCAACTGGGAGCTGCTGCCGGGCAACCAGCCGCAGCGCCGCTTCAGCCAGAGCCGGGCCGTGGCGCTCGACATGGAAAGCGCCACCATCGCGGCCAACGGCTTCCGCTTTCGCGTGCCCTACGGCACTTTGTTGTGCGTGAGCGACAAACCGCTGCACGGCGAGATCAAGCTGCCGGGCATGGCCAACCACTTCTACCGCGAGCGCGTGGAGCAGCACCTGCGCATCGGCATGCGGGCCATCGACATCCTGCGCGAGCAGGGTTCGACCCGGCTGCACAGCCGCAAGCTGCGCAGCTTCGCGGAGGTCGCCTTCCAGTAACCGCCGGGCTTACCTAGGGTTTTCACCTACTTTCGAAAGTAGGTGGGCGACGCATTTCGCGGACATCATCCGGCAACCTTTCTCACAACCGGAAACAAAATGTCTCGCTCGTCGCCCGGGAAGCTTTCTCGCCGCAACTTCAATGCATGGATGGCGGGCGCGGCCGCTGCCGCCGGGGCCGGGCCTGCGCTGCTGTGGCCCCGTCTGGCCGGCGCGGCCGAGCCGCAGCTCGTTTCGAAGCTGCGCATCGTGATTCCGGCCAACGAAGGCGGCGGCTGGGACCAGACCGGCCGCGCGCTCGGCGCGGCGCTGCTGGCCTCGGGCGCGGCGGGCGATGTGGTCTACGAGAACATCGGCGGCAAGGGCGGCACCATCGGCCTCGCCAAGTACGTCGAGAAATACGACGCCGACCCCGACACCCTGCTGATGAGCGGCATGGTCATGGTCGGCGCGGTGGCGCTGCAGAAGCCGGCCGTCACCATGGCGCAGGTGGCGCCGGTCGCGCGCCTCACCAGCGACTACGAGGTGGTGGCCGTGAAGGCCGATTCGCCGATCAAGACGCCCAAGGACCTGATCGCCCAGCTGCGCACCGATGCGGCCAAGGCCGTCATCGCGGGTGGCTCGGCCGGCGGCGTGGACCACATGTACGCCGGCATGCTGGCCCGCGTGGCCGGCAACACCGCGGGCCTGGTCTACCAGCCCTACCCGGGCGGCGCGCAGGTGGTGGAAGCACTTGCCACCGGCAAGGCCGTGGCGGGCATCTCGGGCTTCAGCGAGTTCAGCGCGGGTCTTTCCAACGGCACGCTGCGCGCGATCGGCGTGTCGTCGAAGCGGCCCTTCCTGGGCATTCCGTCGGTGCGCGAGCAGGGCGTGGACGCCGACCTGGCCAACTGGCGCGGCGTGCTCACCGGCAAGAAGGTGACGGCGGAGCGCCGGGCCGTGCTGCTCGAGGCGGTGCACCGCGCCACCAACGCCGATGTCTGGCAGAAGACCATCAAGCGCAACAACTGGGATGCGTACTGGATGGCGGGCAAGGATTTCGAGAGCTTCCTCGAATTGGACCTGGCGATGGCCGGGCCGATGATCTACCTGCTCAAGCTGAAGGCCTGAGCGCGCGCTTCAGGCAAAGAGCTCGGGCATCTCGCGCTGCGCCTTGGGCGTGAGCGCCAGCGCGCGGCCGTCGAGCTCCTGGCGCACCCAGCCGCGGCGCAGCGACAGCTGGAGCCATGCCGCGCCGAGTGCGCCGCCCAGGTGCGGGCGCCGCTCGCTCCAGTCGAGGCAGGCGCAGGCAAAGCGCCGGCGCGAGCGGCGCACCGCATCCACCTCCACGCCCAGGCTCTCCAGCGCGATGGCGCCTTCGGGCGTGAGCTCGTACGAGCCGCTCTGCAGGCCGCTGAGCCAGCCCTGCGCATGCAGCCGGTCGTGCAGCGCGACGCCCGCGGCGCCGGCCATGTGGTCGTAGCAGGTGCGCGCGGCGCGCAGGCGGCTCGGCGTGCTGGGCTTGAACTGCGCGGCGTGCGGCGCGCCGGCCACCACCATCAGGCTTTCGAGCGCGGCCGCCACGTTGTCGCCCGCCAGCCGGAAGTAGCGGTGCTTGCCCTGCACGAGCAGCTCGACCAGCCGCTCTTCCTTGAGGCGCGCGAGGTGCGCGCTGGCGGTGGAGGCGGCCACCTCGGCCACGGTGGCCAGCTCGGTCGCGGTGCGCGCATGGCCGTCCATCAGGCAGCTCAGCATGCGGGCGCGCGCGGGCTCGGCGATGGCGCCGGCCAGGCGGGCCAGCTGCACGTCGGCATTGGAGGAAGAAGAAGAGCTCGTGTCCATGCGCCGATCCTAAGACGCCGCCGCATCCCACACTTCGTTCGCGGCCGAAGTGTGGCGGCGGCGGCAATTGCACACTGCGCGGCATGAACACAAGCCCCACGCCCTCCGCCTTCGACGGCATGCCGCTCGACCCCGTCGCGGCCGTCACGCATGCCGATCCCTATCCCTACTACGCCGAACTGCGCGCGGGGCCGCCGCTCGCGTGGAACGAGGCGCTGCGCCTGTGGGTCGCGAGCCGCGCGGAGGTGATCGAATCGCTGCTGCTCGCGCACGGCGCGCTGCGCGTGCGGCCGGCGGCCGAGCCGGTGCCGCGCGCCATTGCGGGCAGCGCGGCAGGCGAGGTGTTCGGCCACCTCGTGCGCATGAACGACGGCACGGCGCACCAGGCCCATCGGCCCGCGCTGCAGCGTGCGCTGGCGGGACTGGACCTGGGCGCAGTGCGCACGGCGGCCTTGCGGGTTGCTCGCGATGTGCCGGCGCAGCCTCTATCGGACGCGCTGTTTTCCATGCCGGTGCGGACTGTCGCGCACCTGCTGGGCTTTGCCGATGAGGCGCTGCCGCAGGTGGACCGGTGGATGCGCGATTTTGTCGCCTGCCTGTCGCCGCTGTCCACGGAGGAGCAGTTGCAGGATGCGAGCGCGGCCGCGGGCGCACTCATGACGCGCTTCGAGGCGCTGGCCGCGGGCGCAGCGCCACGCGATGGAACACTGCTCGCGGCCGCGCTCGCCGAAAGCCAGGCCAGTGCGCCGCTCTCGCGCGCGCTGCTCGCGAACCTCGTCGGCCTGCTCTCGCAGACCTGCGATGCGACGGCCGGCCTGCTCGGCAACAGCCTGGTCGCGGTGATGCGCGAGCCGTCGCTGCAAGAGGCCGCGCAGACCCAGGGCGGGCTGCTGGCGATCGTGGAAGAAACGGCGCGGCACGACCCCTCGGTGCACAACACGCGGCGCTTCGTGGCCGAGCCCGTCACCATCGCGGGCACGCCGCTGGCGGCGGGCGATGCGGTGCTGCTGGTGCTGGCCGCGGCCAACCGCGATCCGGCGTTCAACCCCGAGCCCGAGCGCTTCAGCCTCGTGTGCGCGCGGCGCCGCATGCTGGGCTTCGGCCACGGCATGCACGCCTGCCCGGGCCAGGCGCTGGCCTGCACGCTGGCGGCGGCGGGGCTCGAGGCCGTGCTGCATCGCACGCCCGATCTCGCGGTGCTGCGCGAGCGCGGCTGGCACTACCGGCCCTCGGTTGCCGCGCGCATTCCCGTCTTTCATTGATGACGGGAGCGCGAAGTCCGTCAGGCGCGCGCGGCAGCCCAGCGCCCGGTGCCTTCGAGGTGCGGCGACAGCGCCGCGTCGCCCCAGCGCAGCGGCAGGGCAGCGGGCCGGCGCAGTGCGTGCTCCACATGCAGCCGCAGCAGCCGCTCGGCGCCTTCGAACTCGGCGATCTCGGGGCCGTCCAGCACCAGCTCCGCGGTGGCCGCCACATGCAGCAGATCGCCGTTGTCGTAGTCGATGAACAGCAGGCCCGCACGCGGATGGGCCACCAGGTTGCCCAGCGTGTTGAAGAAGCGGTTGCCGTTGAAGTCGGGCACCGTGAGCACGCCGCCCGCGTCGACGCGAACAAAGCCGGGCCGCCCGCCGCGATGCGACACGTCGACACCGTGCCAGCGCGCATCGGCCGCGTCGCCCCTGGCCGCATCGCCTGGGTACGCTGTGGCGATGAACAGCGTGTCGGCGCTGCCGATGAGGCGCTGTGCGTCGAGGTCGAGCGCGTCGAGCCGCTGCACGGGCGCGCGGCCGCCGCGTGCGGCCACCAGTTCCGGCTCGCGCGCCTGGATGTAGCGCGGGCAGTTGCCGAAGCTCTGCTGCACCGCGACCATGAAGCCGCCCGCATCGAGCGACTCGACCGTGCCGTTCATGCGGTTGCGCCGCCGCGTGTGCGGCTCGATGCCCAGCAGGCCGAGCGTGGCACCCTGCGCGAGCTGCCTGGCCAGCGGATCGCCGGCCGCCGGCAGCGCATCGACGCGCAGGTGCGTGGCATCGGGCGAATGCGCGAAGCCGGCGGGCGCGGCGAGCACGCTGGCCCAGGGCTGCAGGTCGGCGTCGAGGCTGCCAACCACGAGGAAGGGCAGCTGCGCGAAGAATTCGCGGTGCTGGTCGGGCATGTAGTCGCGGATCACGCGCGGGCCCATGGCCTCCATGCGGTCGCGCCAGCCCGTCTGTATTTGCAGCGCGCGCTCGCCGGCGTGGAAGGGTGCGGCGATCATGATTCAGCCGCCGCCGCAAGTCCGACCGGCGTGCGCACCATCGGCACGAAGCCGGGCAGCGCCTCCACGCGCGCGAGCCAGGCGCGCACCTGCGGGTAGGCGTCGAGCGACACGCGGCCTTCGGGTGCATGCGCGACATAGGCGTAGTTCGCGATGTCGGCCAGCGTGGCCGCAGGCCCGGCCAGGAAGGGCTGCTGCCCCAGGTGAATCTCCATCACCGCGAGCAGCGCATGCGAACGCGTGACCGTCTCGGCGGGATCGGCGGCCAGGCCGAACAGCGCCATGACGCGCGCGGCGGCCGGCCCGTAGGCCAGCGGCCCCGCGGCCACCGAGAACCAGCGCTGCACGCGCGCCGCGCCCACCGGGTCGCGCGGCATCCAGCGTGCCGGATCGGGCGAATAGCGCTCGTTGAGGTAGACCAGGATCGCGTTGGAATCGGCCAGCGTGGTTTCGCCGTCCTCGATCACCGGGACCTGCCCGAAAGGGTTGCGCGCCAGGAACTCGGGCGTGCGGTGGGCGCGCTGCTTCAAGTCGAGCTCGATCACTTCGAAAGGCAGGCCGAGCATCGAGAGGAACAGCCGCACCCGGTGCACGTGGCCCGAGATGGCGCTGCCGTAGAGCTTGATGGGTTGTGCGGGGCGGGCGGCAATGGCGTTCATGGGAGGTTCTCTGGAATGTGGAGTGGGCGTGATCCGGATTCTTCTCTCTTGCGCTGAATGAAGGAATAGCCGTTCCTGCATTTGACTGCTGCGTAAATCGGCTTAATCCGGTTTATTCCGGTTTAATGGCGCCATGGATCGTTTCAAGGCCATGCAGACCTTCGTGCAGATTGCCGACCAGGGCAGCCTGACCCGCGCCGCCGAGGCGCTCGGCAGTTCGCTGCCCGCGGTGGTGCGCGCGCTCGCCGCGCTGGAGGCCCACCTGGGCGTGCGCCTGTTCCACCGCACCACGCGCCGCCTCTCGCTCACCGAGGAGGGCCGCCACTACCTGCCGAGCGCGCGCGAGGTGCTGCTGGCCGCGGACGCCGCCGACCTTGCGCTCAAGGCCGAGGCGCGCGAGCCCGCGGGCCAGCTCACCATCACCGCGCCGGTGCTGTTCGGCCACATGTACGTGGCGCCCGCCATCACGCGCTTCATGCAGCGCCACGACAAGGTGCGCTGCACCGTGCTGCTGCACGACCGCACGGTGAACCTGCTGGAGGAAGGCATCGACGTGGGCATCCGCATCAGCCCGCTCGCGGATTCGTCGCTCGTGGCGCAGACGCTCGGCACCATCCGGCGCGTGGTGGCGGTCAGCCCCGACTACCTCGCGCGGCACGGCACGCCGCGCCATCCGCGCGAGCTCCATGGCGCGCCCTGCGTGCGCGGCCGCGTCGACGCGCCGCCGCAATGGGTGTTCCACGAACGCGGCAGGACCGTGAGCGTGACGCCGAGCTGCCGCCTCGAGTTCAACCACCTTGCGCCGGCCATCGAGGCCTGCGCCGCGGGCATGGGCTTCGGCACCTTCTTCTCCTATCAGGTGCTGCCGCATGTGGCGCAGGGCCGGTTGAAGCTGGTGCTGGAAGACTTCGAGCCGCCGCCGCGGCCGGTGAGCGTGATCTACCCGAACGCGCGGCTGCTGCCGGCCCGCACGCGCGCCTTCATCGACTGGATGAAGACCGAGTTCAGCGGCCTGCGCATGTAGGGCGGCGGCGGCAGCAGTGGCTCCGAACTCGTGCGGCTTGTCCATCGGTTGAAGCGATGGCGGCAGGCTTCGCGGGCCTGCGTCAGAATGGCCGCGTGCCCTCCTCTTCTTCTTCCTCCGCCCCGCTCTTCCACGCCAGCCGCCTTTGCAAGCGCTACGGCGGCACCACGGTCGTGGACGACCTGTCGTTCGAGATCGCGCCCGGCGAATGCCTGGGCGTGATCGGCCCGAACGGCGCCGGCAAGACCACCACCATCCGCATGTGCCTGGGCCTCACCACGCCCGACGGCGGCGACATCTGCGCGCTGGGCCTGCAGATGCCGCGCGATGCGCTGGCCATCAAGGCACAGCTCGGCGTGGTGTCGCAGTTCGACACGCTCGACCCCGACTTCAGCTGCGCCGAGAACCTCGTGGTGTACGGCCGCTACTTCGGCTTCAGCAAGGCGCAGGTGCGCGAGCGCGTGCCGCAGCTGCTGGAGTTTGCGGCGCTCTCTCACAAGGCCGATGCCAAGCCGGGCGAGCTCTCGGGCGGCATGCGCCGGCGCCTCTCGCTGGCGCGCGCGCTGGTGAACGACCCCAAGCTGCTGCTGCTGGACGAGCCCACCACCGGGCTCGACCCGCAGGCGCGCCACCTGATGTGGGAGCGCCTGCAGGTGCTGCTGCAGCAGGGCAAGTCGATCCTGCTGACCACGCACTTCATGGACGAGGCCGAGCGCCTGTGCTCGCGCCTGCTGGTGCTCGACCACGGCCGCAAGATCGCCGAGGGCCGCCCGCGCGACCTGATTGCCGAGCACCTGGAGCCCGACGTGGTCGAGGTGTATGGCAACGGCGCGCTCTCGCTGGCCGAGTCGCCGGAACTGAAGGCGATGGCAGCGCGCGTGGAAGTGAGCGGCGAGACCGTGTTCTTCTACACGCAGGATGCACGCCGGCTGCTCGACGCGCTCAGCCGGCACGGCCGCCTGCGCACCTTTCATCGGCCCGCGAACCTCGAAGACCTTTTTCTCAAGCTCACGGGCCGGCAGATCCGCGAGGACGGCTAGGCCACGACGATCATGAATACCACGACTGCAAGTTCTTCTTCTGCCGCGCCATCGCCGCCGGCCCGTTCCGTGTGGCGCGCGCCCGAGCTCTCGCTGCGCTGGTGGCCCGTGTTCCTGCGCAACCTGCTGGTGTGGCGCAAGCTCGCGATCCCCAGCCTCATCGGCAACATCGCCGAGCCGCTGATCTGGCTCGTGGCCTTCGGCTACGGCATGGGCGCGCTGGTCGGCGAGGTGTCGGTCGACGGAACCCGCGTGCCCTACATCCTGTTCCTCGCGAGCGGCTCGATCTGCATGAGCGCGATGAATGCCGCGAGCTTCGAGGCGCTGTATTCGGCGTTCTCGCGCATGCATGTGCAGAAGACCTGGGACGGCATCATGAACGCGCCGGTCGGCCTGGACGACATCGTGCTGGCCGAGATGCTGTGGGCCGCGTTCAAGTCGATCTTCACCGTGACCGCGATCCTGTTCGTGATGCTCGGGCTGGGCATCAGCCACAGCCCCAAGCTGATCGTCGCGTGGATGGTGCTGATCGGCGCGGGGATCACCTTCTCGTCGATTGCGCTGATCTTCAATGCGCTCGCGAAGGGGTACGACTTCTTCACTTATTACTTCACGCTGTTCATGACGCCGATGATGTTCTTGAGCGGCGTGTTCTTTCCGCTGGAGCAGCTGCCTTCCGCCGTGAGGGCCGTGGCGGCGTGGCTGCCGCTGACCAATGCGGTGGCGCTGGTGCGGCCGCTGTTCATGGATCAATGGCCTGGCGGGTGGTGGGTGCATGCGGGGGTGCTGGTGGTTTATGGGGTTGTTTCTTTTTGGGTGGCGTTGGCTTTGACTCGGAAGAGGTTTCGGGGGTAGGTTTTTTGGAGTTCCGGGGCCGGGTCTCGCCCCGGCGGGCGACTCACTTTCTTTGCTTCGCTTCGCCAAAGAAAGTAAGCAAAGAAAGGCGACCCCTACTGTCTGCGTCCCTTCGCTTCGCTACGGGCAACCTGCGGTGCTCGATTACGGCGGGGGTCCGCAGAACTCGCTTCGCTCAGACAGCTGCGGCCCTGATCCCGCCTCCATCTGCGCTCCTCGGCGCATACAGAAGGGGTGGGAACGGGCAGCCTTCGCTTCGCTCGGCCCCAATACCAACAGCCAATACCAACGGCCCAATCCAATCCCAACCACCGCGGCGCTGCGCGCCGCGGTGGCTTGGTGGCCGAGCGAAGCAAAGGCCCGAGTGGTTTGCCCTCCCCTCTGTATGCGCCGAGGAGCGCAGCGTTTTGCGGATCAGGGCTCGCCCTTGTTTGAGCGAAGCGAGTTTGGGCGAGACCCCGCGAAACGCGAGCACCGCAGGTTGCCCGTAGCGAAGCGAAGGGACGCAGACAGTGGGGTCGCCTTTCTTTTGCCTACGTTTCTTTGGCGAAGCAAAGAAAAGTAGGTCGCCCGCCGGGGCGAGACCCGGCCGGAAAATAACCCGACAACAGCATCCAAAAATATTACATTGCACGCAATTCAATTGCGAACTACAATTCCAGCCATGCGCAGCAGCACCAAGCAAGCCTCAGACGAAATGCTCAAGCTGGACAACCAGCTCTGCTTCGCCGTCTATTCCGCCTCCTTGGCCATGACCCGCCTCTACAAGCCGGTCCTGGAAAAGCTGCAGCTCACCTATCCCCAATACCTCGTCATGCTCGCGCTGTGGGAGCAAGACGGCCCCACGGTCTCCGAGCTCGGCGAGCGCCTCTCGCTCGATTCCGGCACGCTCACGCCGCTGCTCAAGCGGCTCGAAGCCATCGGCTATGTCACACGGCTGCGCGACGTGGCCGACGAGCGCCGCGTACACATCACGCTCACCGCCGCGGGCCGCAAGCTCAAGGCGCGCGCCGCCAGCGTGCCCGGCTGCCTCATGGCCGCGGCGCAATGCTCGGTGCCTGAACTCATCTCGCTCACCCAGCAGATCCAGACGCTGCGCGACCGCATCAGGAAAGCGGCCTGACACGCACGCACCCAAGACAGGTTTCCCCCGCTTCGATTCAAAAAAGAAGCTCTTTTTCACCACCCTCACCAACCCAAGGAATCACCACCATGACCACCAAGCTCGACAAGGTTCTCTACACCGCTGAAGCCCACACCATCGGCGGCCGCGACGGCGCAGGCAAGTCCAGCGACGGCGCCATCGACGTCAAGCTCAGCTCGCCCGGTTCGGGCAAGCCCGGCACCAACCCCGAGCAGCTGTTCGCGGTCGGCTATGCCGCCTGCTTCATCGGCGCGATGAAGGCCGTCGGCCCGAAGATCGGCGTGAAGGTGCCCGAGGACGTGGCGATCGACTCCAGCGTTTCCCTTGGCCCGACGAACGGCGGCGCCGCCTACGGCATTGCGGTGAAGCTGGCCATCACGCTGCCGGGCCTGGACGCCGAGCAGAAGCAGAAGCTGGTCGATGCGGCCCACCAGGTCTGCCCGTACTCGAACGCCACGCGCGGCAACATCGACGTCGAACTCTCGATCGCCTGATTCCGCCCCCTGCGCAAGGGGTTAAAAAAAGAAGAGCGTCCCGGCCACAAGCCGGGGCGCTTTTTCTTTTTCATGGCCGGCGTTGTCCCGCGGGTGACGCGGAACAGGGAAACGCGATAGCGCCTTTCATCGAGCTTGGCTAATGTGGCTGCAGCACGCGCCATCCCGCGCAACTCACACCACCACCATGGAGATCCACACCATGAGCACCACCACCAGCTTCCTGGTCCGCAAGGGCGAACTCGCCACCACGCAACTGCACACGGCCACCGACCAGCCGCTGGCCGACGGCCAGGTGCGCGTGCGCATCGACAGCTTTGCGCTCACCTCCAACAACATCACCTACGCCGCCTTCGGCGATGCGATGAGCTACTGGCAGTTCTTTCCGTCCACGGAAGAAGGCTGGGGCAGCATCCCGGTGTGGGGCTTTGCCAGCGTGGTGCAGTCGCTGCACCCGGGCGTGGCGGCGGGCGAGCGGCTCTACGGCTACTGGCCGATGTCGTCGGGCGCTGTGCTGAGCCCCGACCGCCTCTCGCCCGGGCGTTTTACCGACGCCGCCGCGCACCGTGCCGAGCTGCCCGCGGTCTACAACCAGTACTTCCGCTGCAACGCCGATCCGCTCTACACCGCGGACACCGAGGACGTGCAGGCGCTGCTGCGCCCGCTGTTCATCACCTCGTGGCTGATCGACGACTTCATGGCCGACAACGATTTCTTCGGCGCCAACACCATGCTGCTGTCGAGCGCATCGAGCAAGACGGCCTACGGCACCGCCTTCCAGCTGCACCAGCGCGAAGGCGTCGAGGTGATCGGCCTGACCTCCGCCGCCAACGTGGCCTTCTGCGAAAGCCTGGGCTGCTACCACCGCGTGCTGAGCTACGACGCGCTCGACGACATCGCGGCCGCCACGCCCTGCGTCTATGTGGACTTTGCGGGCAACGCCGGGCTGCGCAACGCGATCCACACGCGTTTTTCCAACCTCAAGTACAGCTGCTCGATCGGCGGCACGCACGTGGAGCAGCTCGCGGCCAAGGGCGCGGGCAAGGACCTGGCCGGTCCGCGCGCCACGCTGTTCTTTGCGCCGGCGCAGATCAAGAAGCGCACCGCCGAATGGGGCGCCGACGAATTCGGCCGGCGCATGGTGGCCGCCTGGCACCACTTCCTGGCGAGCGTGACCGACGCGAAGAACCCCTGGCTGCGCGCCGAGCACCACCACGGCGGCGAAGCGGTGCAGGCCGCCTATGCGCAGGTGCTGGCCGGCAAGGGCGACCCGCGCATCGGCCATGTCCTTTCGCTTTACAAACAACCGGGCGGCCTCTGACATTCCGGGCGCCGGGGTAGCGACAATCGCCGCATGACCCTTTCCCCCGCTGCGCCCGCGAATACCCATCCCTACGAGAACCTCACGCCCGATGTGGTGCTGGACGCCCTGGCAACGCTCGGCCTGCACGGCGATGGCCGGCTCACGGGCCTGAACTCGTACGAGAACCGGGTCTACCAGGTCTACCTGGAAGACCGCAGTGCGGTGGTGGTCAAGTTCTACCGCCCCGAGCGCTGGAGCGAAGCCGAGATCCTCGAAGAGCACGGCTTCTCGCTCGAACTGGCGGCGGCCGAAGTGCCCGCCGTGGCACCGCTGGCCTTCGACGGCAGCACGCTGCACCGCCACGGCGGCTTCGCCTTCAGCGTGAGCCCCTACCGCGGCGGCCGCGCGCCGGAGCTCGACGATTTCGAAGTGCTCGAGTGGGTCGGCCGCTTTCTCGCGCGCATCCACACGGTGGGCAGCGCACGGCCCTTCGAGGCCCGGCCCGCGCTCGACCTGCAGACCTTCGGCATCGCCTCGCGCGACTGGCTGCTGGCCAACGACAAGGTGCCGCTCGACGTGCAGCGCGACTGGGAAAAGGCCTGCAACGAAGCACTGGACATGATTGCCGCCACGGCACTGGCGGTGAGCGCCCCGGCCTCCGATTTCAAGCCGCGCAAGCTGCGCCTGCACGGCGACGTGCATCCCGGCAACATCCTTTGGACCCCCACTGACCGCCCCGGCGGCGGGCCGCACTTCGTCGACCTGGACGATGCGCGCACCGGCTTCGCGGTGCAGGACTTGTGGATGCTGCTGTCGGGCGAGCGCGCGCAGCGCACCGCGCAGCTCTCGGGGCTGCTCGACGGCTACGAGCAGTTCCGCGAATTCGACCGCCGCGAGCTCGCGCTGATCGAGCCGCTGCGCACCCTGCGGCTCATCCATTACAGCGCCTGGCTCGCGCGCCGCTGGGAAGACCCGATCTTCCCGATCAACTTCCCGTGGTTCGGCTCCAGCGACTACTGGAAGGGCCAGATCCTCGTGCTGCAGGAGCAGTGCGAGCAGATGGCCGAAGAGCCGCTCTACGCCTAGAAATGTCAGCCCCCCGGCTTTTCACTTCGCTTCGCTGCGTGTAATTCTCCACCCCCCGAGGGGGAGGCCCGGTCGCCTTGGGGCGGCCCGGCGGCGGCCGGTTGCACGTTGGCCACGCCCTGCAGCAGCCGTTCGGCCAGCACGTTCGGCGGCCCGCTGCGCCACACGCCATGCGCCTCCGATTGCGCCACCGCGCGGTCGAGCGGCCGGAACACCGCGCCGCGCAGGGCCGAATGCCGCATGGCCTGCGGCACCAGTGCCACGCCCATGCCCTGCGACACCAGCGAGACCACCGCGAGCCAGTGGCGCACCTCGTGCCGCACCTCGGGCAGGAAGCCGGCGTCGGCGCAGATCGACAGGATGCGCTCGTGGTAGTCGGGCGAGGCCTCGCGCGAGAACAGCACGAAGGGCTGGTTGCGCAGGTCGGGCGGCGCCAGCACGCGCTTGCGCGCGAGCGCGTGGCCCGAGGGCAGGCAGCACACGAAAGGCTCGGACAGCAGCAGCCGGTGCTGCAGCTCGGGCGGCATGCGGCTGGTGTGGACGAAGCCCAGGTCGAGCCGGTCGTGCAGCAGCTCGGCGATCTGCACGCCTGAATTGAGTTCGGCGAGCGTGATGCGCACCGCCGGGTGCCGGGCCTGGAACGCGCGCAGCGCCTGCGGCAGACCGCGGTAGAGCATCGCACCGACGAAGCCGATGCGCAGCCGCCCGGCCGAGCCCGCGGCCACGTCGCGCGCCTCGAGCGCCGCCTCTTCCGCCTGCAGCAGCAGCCGCCGCGCCGAAATGCGCAGCGCCTCGCCCGCATGCGTGAGGCGCACCTCCTTGCTGTTGCGCTCGAACAGCCGCGCGCCCACCGACTCCTCGAGTTGGCGGATCGCCACCGACAGCGGCGGCTGCGAGATCGACAGGCGCCGCGCGGCGCGCCCGAAGTGCAGCTCCTCGGCCAGCACGGAAAAGTAGCGCAGGTGTCGCAGTTCCATGAATAGGCAAATCGAATCGAACAAGACCTATTCGATATTAGACACGGATCGCCTGGAAACCAACAATGCGGCGAACCAGGAGACACAACGCATGGCCCAGAACGACGCCACCGCCGCGCACGCGCACCCGATTCCCGACCGCCACGGCCAGAACCTGTTCAGCACCGACACCGAGCTGCACAAGCTGCTCGCGCTCTACCTGCCCGCCGACCTGCTGGCCCACATGCAGCCGCACTTCGAGCGGCTGGGCGGCCTCGCGGGCGGCCTGCTCGACGACTTGGCCGGCACCGCCGACCGCAACCCGCCCACGCTGGAGCAGCGCACGCGCACCGGCCTGGACGAGCAGAAGATCGTCAAGCACCCGGCCTACGTCGAGATGGAACGCCTCGCGCTCAGCGAATTCGGCCTGGCCGCGATGTCGCACCGCGATGAGACGCTGGGCTGGAAGGGCAGGATGCCGCCGCTGGTCAAGTACGTGCTGACCTATCTCTTCGTGCAGGCGGAGTTCGGCCTGTGCTGCCCGGTCTCGATGACCGACTCGCTCACGCGCACGCTCAGGAAGTTCGGGGGCCCCGAGCTGGTCGCGCGCTTCCTGCCGCGCCTGACCTCGCTCGATTTCGACGAGCTTGCGCAGGGCGCGATGTTCATGACCGAGCAGGCCGCGGGCTCCGACATCGCGGCCACCGCGACGATGGCGCGGCAAGAGACGGATGGCAGCTGGCGCCTCAGCGGCGACAAGTGGTTCTGCTCCAACCCCGATGCCGACTTTGCGATGGTGCTCGCACGCGCCGACAACGGCCCGGCCGGCATGAAGGGCGTGTCGCTGTTCCTGCTGCCGCGCCGGCTCGAAGACGGCAGCCTCAACCATTACCGCATCATTCGCCTCAAGGACAAGCTGGGCACGCGCTCGATGGCCAGCGGCGAGATCCGGCTCGAAGGCGCCATCGCCTACCTGGTGGGCGAGGAAGGCCGCGGCTTCGTGCAGATGGCCGACATGGTCAACAACTCGCGCCTATCGAACGGCGTGCGCGCCGCCGGCCTCATGCGCCGCGCGGTGGCCGAGGCCGAATACATCGCCGCCGAGCGCCGCGCCTTCGGCCGCACGCTCGAGCAGATGCCGCTGATGCAGCGCCAGCTCGACAAGCTGCGCCTGCCGGCCGAGCAGGCGCGCACCATGGTGTGCCAGACCGCGCTGGCGCTGGCGCGCTCCGACGCCGGGGAGCCTGATGCCTACGCGCTGCTGCGCATCCTCACGCCGCTCATCAAGTTCCGCGCCTGCCGCGATGCGCGCAAGGTCACGGGCGACGCGATGGAAGTGCGCGGCGGCTGCGGCTACATCGAGGAATGGAGCGATCCGCGGCTCGTGCGCGATGCGCACCTGGGCTCGATCTGGGAAGGCACGAGCAACATCGTGGCGCTGGACGTGATCCGCGCCGTGAAGCGCGAGGGCTCGCTGCCGGTGCTGCGCGCGCACTGCGAGCAGCTGCTGGCCGATGCGGCGCTGCCGCCGGCCTTTGCCAAGGCGCTGCGCGATGCACTGGCGCGCGCCGCCGCGCTGGCCGAGACGGCCGCGCGAGAAGGCGGCGACGTGCTGGCGCGCCAGGCCGCCTCGGCGCTCTACCACTGCACGAGCAGCATCGCGATGGCCTGGGAGGCCGCGCGCAGCGGTTCCGCCCCGCGCCTTCGCTGGGCCCAGCTGGTGCTGCTGCACCGCGTGCTGCCGCGCGACCCGCTCGCGCCCGACGCGATGCCCGCGGACTGGAACAGCGCGGCCACCACGCGCACCGCCAAGGCCACGGCCTGATTCACGACGACAGAGAAAAAACGGAGACATCATCTTGCGACACCTCACCCTCTTCTTCGCGGCCCTGACCGCCTGCGCCGCGCTGCTGGGCGCCGCTCCCGCCGCACAGGCCCAGGGGCCTTTCCCCTCCAAGCCCCTGGTGCTGGTCGTGCCCTTCCCGCCCGGCGGCCCGACCGACGCCATGGCCCGTACGCTGGCCGCCGAGATGAAGGACCGCCTCGGCCAGCCGATGATCGTGGAGAACCGCGCAGGCGCGGGCGGCAACATCGGCGCCGACTACGTGGCGCGCGCCGAGGCCGACGGCCACACGCTGCTGTTCGGCACCTCGGGCCCGCTGGCCATCAACGCGAGCCTCTACCGCAAGATCAGCTACGACCCGGTCAAGAGCTTCGCGCCGGTGATCCAGGTCGGCTACCTGCCGAACATCCTGGTGGTGAACCCTGCGCTGCCGGTGAAGGACGTGAAAGAGCTGGTCGCCCATGCCAGGGCGAACCCGGGCAAGCTCAGCTATGCGTCGTCGGGCAACGGCGCGTCGTCGCACCTGGCGGGCGTGCTGTTCAACTCGGTGGCCGGCACCGACCTGCAGCACATCCCCTACAAGGGCACCGGCCCCGCGCTCAACGACCTGCTCGGCAACCAGGTGAGCATGACCTTCACCGACATCCTCACCGCGCTGCCTTATGTGAAGGCCGGCAAGCTGCGCGCGCTGGGCGTGGCGACGCTCGCGCGCTCGCAGGCGCTGCCCGAGGTGCCGACGATTGCCGAGCAGGGCTACAAGGGCTACGACGTGAGCGTGTTCTTCGGCATCGTGGCGCCCGCCGGCACGCCCGCGGACCGCGTGGCCAGGCTCAACCAGGCCTTCGCCGAGGTGCTGAACTCGCCCAAGGTCAAGCAGATGTTCGCGGCGCAGGGCCTCGAGGCCTCGGCGGACACGTCGCCGCAGAAGCTCGGGCAGTTCATCGTGAGCGAGTCGGCCAAGTGGAAGGACGTGGTGAAGAAGTCGGGGGCGCAGCTGGATTGATTTGAGTCCGAAGTTGTTCAGGGTGCACTCGCGCCGACGGGGTACCTTGCTCCGCGAATGTCCTCCGGCCTTCGGCCTCCCCCTTGATTTCGCTGCGCAAGGCACCCCATCGACGCGAGTGTTTTCAGAGCCGTGGTTGATCAGCGATATGCCAGCGGCGTGTCCCAGTGCACAGAGCATCGGGTGCTCCCCGCAGCGAAATCAAGGGGGAGGCCGAAGGCCGGGGGACATTCGCGGAGGGGAGTACCCGGTGATCTGTGCACACGCCCCTGAACAAAAAACCCAACACACAAAAACACGGAACACCGAAATGACACAGCACCAAGGCGCCCTCGCAGGCATCCGCGTCCTCGACATCTCGCGCATCCTCGGCGGCCCCTACTGCGGCCAGATCCTTGGCGACCACGGTGCCGACGTGCTCAAGGTCGAGCCGCCGCAAGGCGACGACACGCGCACCTGGGGCCCGCCCTTCAAGGACGGCGTGGCTTCGTACTACCACGGCCTGAACCGCAACAAGCGCGTGCAGCACCTCGACTTTTCCACGGACGAAGGCCGCGAGGCGCTGCTCGCGCTCGTGGCCGAGGCCGACGTGCTGATCGAGAACTTCAAGACCGGCACCATGGAGCGCTGGGGCATCGGCTACGAGGCGATCTCGGCGCGCTTTCCGCGCCTCGTGTGGTGCCGCGTCTCGGGCTTCGGCGCCGATGGCCCGCTGGGCGCGCTGCCCGGCTACGACGCCGCCGTGCAGGCCATGACCGGCATCATGAGCATCAACGGCGAAGCCGACGGCGGCCCGCTGCGCGTGGGCCTGCCGGTGGTCGACATGGTGACCGGGCTCAATGCGGTGATCGGCGTGCTGCTCGCGCTGCAGGAGCGCAACCGCAGCGGCCGCGGGCAGTTCGTGGAAGCCGCGCTGTACGACAGCGGGCTCTCGCTGCTGCATCCGCATGCGGCCAACTGGTTCATGGATGGCACCGAGCCCCGCCGCACCGGCAACGCGCATCCCAACATCTATCCCTACGACGCGCTGGCCACCGGCACCGACCCGGTGTTCGTGGCGGTGGGCAACGACCGCCAGTTCGCGAGCCTGTGCCGCTGCATCGGCCTGCCCGCGCTGGCCGACGATCCGCTCTACCGCACGGCCGGCGCGCGCTCGGTGCACCGTGCGGGGCTCAAGCAGCAGCTGGAAGCGGCCATGGCGGCGTTCGACGGCCGTGCGCTGGTCGAGCAGCTGATGGCCGCGGGCGTGCCCGCCGCGCCGGTGCTGCCGGTGGCTGCGGCGCTCGAGCATCCGCACACGGCGCACCGCGAAATGGTGGTGGAAATGGAAGGCGGCTACCGCGGCATCGGCGCGCCCGTGAAGCTCAGCCGCACGCCGGCGAGCTACCGGCACGCGCCGCTCACGCCGGGCGAGCGCTTCCTGCCCGATGCCGCGGCCGGCACTGGCACCAGCGGCTCATAGCCCGGGCCGCGCGCCGGCGCGCGCCTTGGGCGCATGGAAAGCCTGCATGAACGCGCCCTGCAGTTCCGCCGGCAGGTCGGGCCGGTGGCACATCGCATAGCCGAGGCTCGGCGGATCGTCGGCGAGCGCAACAAAACGGATGTCGGGCCGTGCGATGCAGGCGAGCGATTCCACCACCAGCCCGATGCCCGCACCGGCCGCCACCAGCCCCACGAGCGAGATCGACGAGCTTGCGCACTGGTTGACCTGCGTGGTGATGCCGGCACGCGCAAGGTAGGCGGCGATGCGGTCGAACACCACCGGCCCGATGTCGCGCCGCACGCCGACCAGCGTCTGCTGCCGCAGGTCCGCCGCCGCAATGCGGCTGGCGCCCGCGAGCGGATGCGCGGCCGGCATCACGGCCATGAAGCGGTCGCGGGCCACCTCGCGCACCACGAGGTCGTCGCGCGAGGACGGCGGATGCACCACCGCGAGGTCGAGCCTGCGGTGCGCCACGGCCTCCTCGAGTTCGTCCGACAGGCCCTCGGTCAGCGCCAGCACCACGCCCGGATGCGCGGCCGAAAAGGCACGCATCGCATCGGGAAAGAAGGACAGCGCTGCGATGGGCGTGACGCCGATCTCCAGCCGGTCGAAGGCGCCGCGCCCGATGGCGCGCGCGGCCTCGTCGGTCTCGGCGGCGCGCGACAGCAGCCGCCGCGCGTGCGGCAGCAGGCGCGCACCCTGCTCCGTCAGCCGGACGCCGCGCGCCTGCCGGTCGAACAGCGCAAAGCCCAGGGCCTCCTCGAGCCGCTGCACCCGCACGCTGAGCGCGGGCTGCGAGATGGCGAGCAGCGAGGCGGCGCGCCGGATGTTGCCGATCTCGGCCAGCGTGACGAAGCATCGCCATTGCTTGAGTTCCAAGGAGCGGTCTCCAGCACAGCGCCGCGGGCTGCGGCGGTCAGGGCGCGACGGGATTGCCCGGCGTGCCGGGGCTGCCGGCCGCAGCGTCGGCGGCATTCGCGGGCGGGCGGTAGGAGACGCGCACCGCGGAAGGCTGCGGCGCGGAGACTGCAGCCGCCGTCGTGACCGGCGCGGCGCCGCCCGCCGGCGCGTACCCGGCCTTGCCCGCATTGGGATCGTGCAGCACCACGCTCTTGCCTACGCCCACGCCGGTGCCGACCGGCCCGACGCCAACGCCCACTCCCACGCCAGCCGTGCCGGCCACCACGCCGGTGTTGTTGACCGCCACGCCCGCGCCGAGCGGGCCCCAGCCGGTGTTCAGGCCGACGGAGAAATTGCCGTCCTTGGTGGCGCCCAGGCCGAGCGAGAGCCCGGGCACCAGCGGAATGCCGATGTGATAGTGCGAACAGCCGCTCACCATGGCCAGCAGGAGCGCCGCCGCAAGGGCGGCTGCTGCACGGGCGGTGCGCGGCCGGGCCTTCACACCAGCAGCGCGTTGACGCGCCTCACGTAGGCCGCGGGATCGGCCGGCAGGCCGCCTTCGGCCAGCAGCGCCTGGTCGAAAAGAATGTTCGCAAGATCATCGAAATGCTCGGAGCCGTCGAGCTTCTTCACGAGCGCGTGCTCGGCGTTCACTTCGAGCACGGGCTTGAGGTCGGGCGCGGGCTGGCCGGCCTGCTTGAGCATGCGCGCGAGCTGCGTGCTCATGCCGCCGTCCTGCACCACCAGGCAGGCCGGCGAATCGACCAGGCGCGTGGTCACGCGCACGTCCTCGGCCTTGTCCTTGAGCGCTTCCTTGAGCTTCTCGAGCAGCGGCTTGAAGGATTCGGCGGCTTCCTCGGCGGCTTTTTTCTCGGCCTCGTCCTGCAGCTTGCCGAGGTCGACCGCGCCCTTGGCCACGCTCTGCAGCGGCGTGCCGTCGAACTCGGTGAGGTAGTTGAGCGCCCACTCGTCGACGCGGTCGGTCATGAGCAACACCTCGATGCCCTTCTTCTTGAAGACTTCGAGCTGGGGGCTGTTCTTGGCGGCGGCGAGCGTGTCGGCCGTGATGTAGTAGATCGCGTCCTGGCCTTCCTTCATGCGCGCCTTGTAGTCGGCAAAGCTCACGCTCACGGTGTCGCTCGTGGTGGAGGCGAAGCGCAGCAGCTTGGCGATGCGGTCGCGGTTGCCGAAGTCCTCGCCCAGGCCTTCCTTGAGCACGGCGCCGAACTCGGCATAGAACTTGGCGTACTTGCCCGATTCGTCGGCGGCGGCCGCGGCGGCTTCGGCGGCCGTGGGGGCGTTCTTGTCGACCACATCGGTCACGGCCTCGGTCGGCTCGGGGGCCGGCACCGATTCGCCCGAACCCACGTCGATCTTGCCTTCGCCGCTTTCCGGCCCGGTCTTCTGCTTCCTGGCCAGGTCCTCGAGCATGCCGAGCACGCGCTTGGTGCTGCCTTCGCGGATGGCCTTCACGTCGCGGCTTTCCTGCAGCAGCTCGCGGCTCACGTTGAGCGGCAGGTCGGACGAATCGATCACGCCCTTCACGAAGCGCAGGTAGCTGGGCAGCAGCGCCTCGGCGTCGTCCATGATGAAGACGCGCTTCACGTAGAGCTTGACGCCCGCGCTCTTGTCGCGGTTCCACAGGTCGAATGGCGCCTTCGAAGGGATGTAGAGCAGCTGTGTGTACTCGGTGCTGCCTTCCACGCGGTTGTGGCTCCAGGCGAGCGGCGCCTCGTAGTCGTGGCTGATGGTCTTGTAGAACTCTTCGTACTGCTCGGGCGTGATGTCCTTCTTGGGGCGGCTCCAGAGCGCGCTGGCCTTGTTGACCGTTTCCCATTCGCCGGTCTTGACCATGTCGCCGGGCTGGTCGTTCTCGCCTTCCTTCCACTCCTCCTTTTCCATGAGGATGGGCAGCGAGATGTGGTCGGAATATTTGCCGACGATCTGCTTGAGCTTCCAGGCGTTGAGGTATTCGTCGGCGTCGTCGCGCAGGTGCAGCGTGATGCGGGTGCCGCGCTCGGGGCGCGTGATGTCGGCCACCTCGAAGTCGCCCGCGCCGCCGCTCGTCCAGCGCACGCCCTGCTCGGGCGGCAGGCCCGCGCGGCGCGATTCGACCGTGATCTTGTCGGCCACGATGAAGCCCGAATAGAAGCCCACGCCAAACTGGCCGATCAGCTGGGCGTCGGCCTTCTGGTCGCCGCTGAGCTTGCTCACGAAGTCCTTGGTACCACTTTTGGCGATGGTGCCGAGGTTCTCGATGGCCTCCTGGCGCGACAGGCCGATGCCCTTGTCGGTGATGGTGATGGTGCGCGCGGCCTTGTCGAAGGAAAGCCGCACGTCCAGCTCGGTCTGGTCTTCATACAGCTCGGGGTGGTCGAGCGCCTCGAAGCGCAGCTTGTCGCAGGCGTCCGATGCGTTCGAGATCAGCTCGCGCAGGAAGATTTCCTTGTTCGAGTAGAGCGCATGCGTGACAAGGTGCAGCAGCTGCGCGACTTCAGCCTGGAACGGGAGTTTCGTGTTGGAAGAATCAGCCATGGGAAGAGAAGAAATATCGAAGCCAAAAAATTCTAAGCCGGGCGGCCTTGACCGCACGCCCGACTCGCCAACTCTGCGAGTTGGGGCTTTCGCCCCGAAAAACAATAGGCCTACCGGGCCTGCGATTCCACCTCGCGGGTCCAGCGGTCGATCAGCCGCTTGCGCTCGGCGGCCCTGCCGTATTTCTCGAAGTCGTACTTGATGAGCTTGACCTCGCTCATGGGCGGAATGCGCGGATCGGGCTTGAAGGTCTTGTTGGCGGGCGACTGCAGGCTGCCGACCTGCCCGCCGATCGCCTGGCCGGCCGGGCTCATGAGCCAGTCGTAGTAGCGCTTCGCATTCTCCTTGTTGCGCGCGCCCTTGACCAGCGCGATGCCGCCGACCTCGTAGCTCGTGCCCTCGCAGGGCGCGGCCGTCTTGACCGGGAATTTGTCGTACCGCCAGCGCTCGAAGCCGAAGATGAAGCTCACGCCCACTGCCACCTCGCCCTTGGCCACGTTGGGCGCCTGCGCCTGGCCGCTGCGGGTGTAGCTGGTGACGTTGCGGTGCAGCTTCTTCAGATAGTCGAAGGCCGCGTCCTCGCCCATCTGCTGCACCAGGCCCGCGATGATGGTGTAGGCCGTGCCGCTGGAGGCCGGATGCGAGATCTCGATCTCGCCCCGGTATTCGGGCTTGGCGAGGTCGGCCCAGCACTTGGGCTCGTGCAGCTTCTTGCGCCTGAGCAGCTCGGTGTTGAAGCCGAAGCCGATGGCGCTGGTGTAGAAGCCGCCCACCATGTTCTGCGACATGGCGTACTGGCGCACCGACCAGTCGTGCAGGTCGTTGATGTAGGCCGGCCGGTAGGCTTCGAGCAGGCCTTGCTCGGCCGCCTGCAGGAACGGGTCGCCGGTGCCGCCCCACCAGATGTCGGTCTTGGGATTGGCGGCCTCGGCGCGCAGTTGGGCGCCGATCTCGCCGGTGCCCTTGTGCGCCTGCTGCACCCGGATGCCGGTCTCGCGCGTGAAGGCGGCGGCCGCGGCTTCGCACCAGCCCGCGTCGGTGCTGCACAGCGCATTCACCGTGCCCTCGGCCGCCGCGCCCGAAGCAAAAAGCAAGGCCATGGCGCCCGCGCAGGCGGCAAGGGCCGCGGCATTCCTCTGGACAAAGGGGCGCATGCGTTCTCCGGTGGATGAGTGGATGAAAGGCGACCCGAGGATAGCGGGCAAAGCCGCTCAGCGGGCCGCCAGCAGCGGCGGCAGGTGCTCGGCCAGCCAGTCGACCACCACGCGTGTCTTGTGCGGCAGGTAGCGGCTGCGCGAGCGGATCACGTTGAGCGCGAATCCGAAGGGCCGCGGCTCCTCGAACACGCGCACCAGCGTGCCGGCCGCCAGCGCATCGGCCGCGAGCCAGGCCGGCAGGCGCGCCAGCCCCATGCCGCCGATGGCGGCTTCGAGCAGCACCTCGGCGCTGTCGCAGCGCAGCCGCGAGGGCAGCACCACTTCGACCAGCCGGCCATCGGCGTCGTGGAAGCGCCAGGGCGAGACCTGCCCGTCGCGCGCATAGAACACGGCCTCGTGCGACGGCGATGCACCCAGCTCGGCCACGCTGCCCGGGCGCCCGCGCTCGGCCAGGTAGGCGGGCGCGGCGCACAGCGCCATCCATTGCACGCCGACCGGCCGCGCGACCAGCTCGGCGCTGTCGGCCAGCTCGCCGCTGCGGATGGCCAGGTCCAGACCGTCTTCGACGAGGTCCACGCGCCGGTCGTTGAAGGACAGCTCCAGCGACAGCCCCGGATGCCGGCGCGCCAGCGCGAGCAGCAGCGGCCCGACCTTCAGCCGCCCCAGCATGGCCGGCATGCTCAGGCGCACCAGCCCGGCCGCGGTGCTGCGCGCGGCATCGGCCATGGCCTCGGCGGCGTCGAGCTCGGCCAGCACGCGCCGGCAGCGCTCGTAGTAGCCGTGGCCTTCCTCGGTGAGGCTCTGGCTGCGCGTGGTGCGCAGGAAGAGCCGCGTGCCCAGCCGCGCCTCGAGCCGCCCGATGCTCTTGGCCACCGCCGAGCGCGTGACGTGCAGCCGCTCGGCCGCGCGCGCAAAGCTGCCGGCCTCCACCGCGGCCACGAACTCTTCGATGCCTTGCAGGCGTGGACTCATTGGATACTTTCAGGCGCCATGACGTTGAAAATTATCCGCCACTGGATAGATCAACTCGCCAATAGCATGAAGGCTTCTTTTTTGTGGAGGCTTTTTCATGCAGGCAAGCAGAACGCTCAGGCGCTGGCAACTTTCTTCCTTCGGCCGCGAGCAGCTCGAACAGGTGGCGCTGCCGCTGCCCACGCCCGGCCCGGGCCAGGTCC
This sequence comes from Variovorax paradoxus NBRC 15149, assembly GCF_001591365.1. Classification (GTDB taxonomy): domain Bacteria; phylum Pseudomonadota; class Gammaproteobacteria; order Burkholderiales; family Burkholderiaceae_C; genus Variovorax; species Variovorax paradoxus. The sequence continues at coordinate 2,975,699 of NZ_BCUT01000001.1, read as the reverse complement.
TCGTCGAGGTGGGCGCGGTGTCGCTCAACTACCGCGACCTGCTGATGATCCGCGACGGCATGGGCATGAAGTTCGACCTGCCCTTCACGCCCGGCTCCGACATGGCCGGCACGGTGGTGGCCGCGGGCCCCGGCGTGCAGCGGCTGGCCGTGGGCGACCGCGTGGTCAGCACCTTCTGGGGCGGCTGGATCGACAGCCACTGGCCGGCCGAGGCCGTGCCGATGGGCGGCCCCGGCCCGGGCATGCTGGCCTCGCACGTGCTGATCGACGCCGCCTGGGCCGTGGCCGCGCCGGCCACGCTCGATTTCGCGCAGGCCAGCACGCTGCCGTGCGCCGGCCTCACGGCCTGGTTCGCGCTGGCCGAGACCGGCGCGCTGCGGCCCGGCCAGACCGTGCTGGTCCACGGCACCGGCGGCGTGGCGCTGTTCGGCGTGCAGCTGGCGCGGCTGCATGGCGCGCGCGCCATCGTGGTCACGGGCAGCGAGGAGAAGCGCGCGCAGACACTGGCGCTGGGCGCCAGCGAGGTGCTGATGCGCGAGGGCGACTGGCCGGCCGAAGTGCGCCGCCTCACGCAAGGGCGCGGCGCCGACCACGTGCTCGAACTTGCGAGCGGGCCGAACCTCGACCGTTCGCTGCAGGCGGTGGCGCAGGGCGGGCGCGTGTCGATCATCGGCATGCTCGGCGGCGAGACGCTCAGCGCATCGTTCTACGCGATGGTGCTCGGCCGCGTCACGGTGCAGGGCATTGGCGTGGGCCATCGGCGTGCGCTCGAAGACCTGGTGCGCGCCGTCGACGCCAATGCGCTCGAGCCCGTGATCGCGGCGCGCTACGCCTTCGACGACGTGCCCGATGCGCTCGACCACCTCGCGCGCGGCGCCTTCGGCAAGATCGTCGTCGTGCCCTGACCACGCCCTTTAGCGGTTTGCGCAACGCATGTCAGAAACAAAAGACCGCTCAACTGTGAACAGGTTCCGCCAGCTGCAACAACATGCGTGACGCATGCTGTTTACGTTCCTAGAATCCGCCCGCGCATGGCCCTGGGCCACGCAATTTTTTCAACTTCTGGAGGGATGGAGCAGATGGAACATAGCACCTACAAAAAGTGGTCGGCCGAGTTCATTGGTACTTTCTGGCTCACGCTGGGCGGCTGCGGAAGCGCGGTGCTGGCGGCGGCCTTTCCCAACAACCTGGGCATCGGCTTCCTGGGTGTCGCGCTGGCGTTCGGCCTCACGGTGGTGACCGGTGCCTATGCGCTCGGCCCCATCTCGGGCGGCCACTTCAATCCCGCGGTGTCGATCGGCCTCGCGGCCGCGGGGCGCTTCAAGGCCTCGCAGCTCGCGGGCTACATCGTGTCGCAGGTGCTGGGTGCAATTATCGCGGCCGGCGTGCTCTACCTGATTGCCACCGGCAAGCCCGGCGCCGACATCGGCGGCTTTGCCACCAACGGCTTCGGCGAGCACTCGCCCGGCAAGTACGGCATGACCGCCGCGCTGGTGTGCGAGGTGGTGATGACCGCGGTCTTCCTGATCGTGATCCTCGGCGCCACCGCCAAGCGCGCGGCCGGCGGCTTCGCGGGCCTGGCCATCGGCCTGTGCCTCACGCTGATCCACCTGATCTCCATTCCGGTCACCAACACCTCGGTGAACCCCGCGCGCAGCACGGGCCCGGCGCTGTTCGGCCCGTCCTACGCGGTGTCGGAGCTGTGGCTGTTCTGGGTTGCGCCCATCGCGGGCGCGATCATCGGCGCGCTGATCTACCGCGCGCTGCTCGCGAACAGCGACGCGACGACTGACTGATCGTCAGCTGCCGTTGGCCGACTGCACGAGCGGCAGCGCGGTCGACTGCCCGATCGATTCGGTGCCCGTCGCATGCGAGGCCGCATAGGCGCCGGCCTGCACGTCGGACACCGGTGTCGTCGAGTTCATGGCCGGTGCGCTGGTCGACTGGCCGATGGACTCGGTGCCGGCGGGCCGCGCGGCGGCCATCGCGCCGGCCTGCACCTCGGGGTTCTCGGGCGAATTCATCTGCAGCGGGTGGTAGTCGGAGCCGTCGGTCGTTTCGGCCGATGCATTCACGGCACCGAGCGCCGCGAACGCGGCGAAAGAAGCAAGGGCAAGAAGCTTGGAGGAAGTGCGCATGGTGTGTGCTCCTGAGGGTTTGTCTCCGGCCGCGTGCCAGCGCGCGAACTGCGCGTGGCAGGGCCTGCATGCACTCTAGGCAGCCCGGCTGAGCGGGCCGTGAGCAGGAAATTAGCCTGGCGTGAGCGGCATTGATGCCGCAGGCAGGTGCACCCGTGCCAGCAGCCCCGGACTGCCGCCCTCTTCTGCTTCATCGCGGTTGCGCAGCTCGATGCGCAGGCCGTGCCGCTCGGCCGCGGTGCGCGCAATCGCCAGCCCGAGGCCGCTGCCGCCCGCCGGCGCACCCGGCACGCGAAAGAAGCGGTCGAACACGCGGCCGATGGCCGAGGCCGGAATGCCCGGGCCGTTGTCGAGCACATCGACCACCGCATGGCCGTCGACCTCGTGCAGCCGCACGTCGACCACGCCGCCTTCGGGCGCATAGCGCAGCGCGTTGTCGATCAGGTTGTCGAACACGCTGCGCAGCTCGGCGGCCGGCGCCTGCACCACGGGCGCGATCGAGCCCTCGAAGCCGATGTCCACGCGCCGCGCATCGGCCAGCACCATCAGCTGGCTCACGCTCTCGCGCAGCAGGGTTTCGATGTCGACCGGCTCGCCCGGCATGGGACGCCCCGGCGCGTCCTGCCGCGAGAGGCTCAGCAGCTGCTCGATGAGGTGCTGCGCGCGCGTGACGCCGGCTTCCAGCTGGTTGAAGCGCTCGGTGGCTTCGCCCGCGGGCACGTGCGCGCGCAGGTTCTCGATCTGCAGGCCGATCGCGGCCATCGGCGTGCGCAGCTCGTGGGCCGCGTCCTGCACGAAGCGGCGCTGCGTGGCGAAGGCACTGCGCATGCGCGACAGCAGCTGGTTGAAGGCCTGCACCAGCGGCGCGATCTCGTCCGGCACGCGCGCCAGCGACAGCTCGGTGGGGCGGCGCTCGTCCTGCGAGGCCACGTCGCGCGCCACCGCGCGCAGCGAGCGCGAAGCCGCCGACACGATGAGCCAGAGGATCAGCAAGGCCAGCGGCAGCAGCAGCGCGATGGGCAGGCCTTCGAGCAGCGCACGGCGCAGGGCGCGGCGCCGGCGGTAGTCCTCGTTCTGCAGCACCTGCACGCGCGGCTGGTCGGCGCGCGGCCCGGCCTCGGCCGTGAACACGCGCCAGCGTGAGGGCGCGGGCGCATCGGCGCTCGCATCACTGAAACCCGGCTGCGGCTGCAGCGGCACCACCGCCAGCGGCGGCCACGAGCTTGCGCGCAGCGTGCGGCCGTCGGCGCTCCAGAGCTGCACCACGAAGGCGCCGCGCACGAGCGCGGCGTTGCCGTCGAGCGGGCGCGGCGTGCGCGGCGGATCGCTGCCCGCATAGGAATCGGCCACCAGCCGCATCTGCTCGTCGAGCGCGTTGTGCACCAGGTCGCCGTAGGCCACGAAGGTGAACCACGCCGTGAGCGCGGCCGCCACCAGGTGCAGCGTGACGAGCCAGAACAGGAGCTGCGTGCGCAGCGAGCGCGGGCGCCACCAGCGGCCCGGCACTGCGCTCATGCCGCCACGCGCCAGCCGAGCCCGCGCACGTTGCGGATCGATTCCGCGCCGAGCTTGCGGCGCATGCCGTGGATCAGCACGTCGATGGCGTTGCTGGTCACTTCCTCGCCCCAGCCGTAGATGCGGTTCTCGAGCTGCTCGCGCGAGAGGATGGCGCCGGGCCGCTCGAGCAGGGCGTGCAGCAGCGCGAACTCGCGTGCGGTGAGCGCCTCGCGCACGCCATCGACCAGCACCTCGCGCGTGGTGAGGTCCAGCTGCATCGTGCTGCCGCCGATCAGCGAATGCGCGGCGCCGTCGCGACGGCGCACCACGGCCCGCATGCGCGCGAGCAGCTCGCGGAATTCGAAGGGCTTGAGCAGATAGTCGTCGGCGCCCAGGTCGAGGCTGTGGATGCGGTCGTCCAGGCCGTCGCGCGCGGTGAGCACCAGCACCGGCGTGGCGTCGCCGCGTTCGCGCGCGCGGCGCAGCACCTCGGTGCCGTCCTGCCGCGGCAGGCCCAGGTCGAGCAGCACGCAGGTGTAGCCGCCGTCGCCGAGCGCGCTTTGCGCGAGTTCGCCGTCGCGCACCCAGTCGGCCGACCAGCCCGCGCCCTCGAGCGCCTGCTTCAGGCTGCGCCCGATCATCTCGTCGTCTTCCACCAGCAGCACTCGCATCGCGTCGACTCCTTGGGCGGCAAGGTAGCACGCGGTCGGGATGACCGGTAGTGCCCTGCGCCGTGGCGCAGCGTAGGAGCGGAGTCTTAGGCGGGGCTTAGCACGCGGACCTCGTGCCGCCCGCCCTCGCCATCCGCCGCAAAGGCCAGCAGGCGCAGGGCCTCTTCCTCCACGCCGAGCCGGCCGGCCTTCGGCCAGCGCGTGAAGGGCTCCAGCACCACCGCGGCCGCGTTGTTCTTCGCCGCGCGCTCGATCTTCCAGACGCCCGCGACGAAACCATCGAGCAGCACCGTGCCGCGCACGATGCCGTTGGCGGTGAACACGCGCGCGCGGTGCGCCTCGCTCATCACGCGGCTGCGGTCGGCGTGCGAGAGCAGCAGGTTGTCCCATTCGGCGACCAGGCGCGGCGGCGCGGGTGTGCCCGGGTCGGGACGCGGCGCGCGCGGCAGGTCGAACAGCTCCTGCCCCTGTTCGCCGATGAAGCTGCGCAGCTGCGGCCGCAGGCGCTCGGCCACGGCCCTCCAGCCCGTGAGGCCCGACCATGCGCCCGCATCGGCCAGCGTGGCGGGGCCGAAGGCCGCGAGGTAGCGCAGCAGCAGCGCGTCCTGCGTGGCCGGCGCGATGTCGGCGGCGGGTTCGCCGAGCCACTGCGCGATGGGCTGCAGCCGTGCGCTCTGGTGCGCGTTCCAGCTGCCCGCGGGCGGCAGGTGCACCAGCGGCACGCTGTTGCGAATGAGTGCGGCGAGCGAGGCGGGCTCGCGGTCTTCAAAGCGCGCCGCCAGGGCCTGGCCGAGTTCGGCGCTGGTGAGCGGCGCTTCGCGCAGCAGCGCGAGGCCCGCCTCCACCACCGCCGCGCGATCGATGCCTTCGAGCGCCCGCGCATGGCTGCTGCCCTTCAATCCGCGCTGATGCACGGGCTCGAGCAGCGGCCGCCAGGCCAGTGCATCCGATGCAGCCATCAGGTGCAGGGTCGCGCGCATCGCCGACATGCGCACGACGCGGCGCTGCTTCAGGGCTTCGGTCAGCTGCTCGCGGCGAAAGCCTTCGAGCCGGCTCCACAGGCCGATGTAGGGTGGGTTGGGCGCCTGCGCCTGCAGGCCCGCGAGCTTTTCGATGGCCTGCGCGGGAGCCGCCTTGCGCCGCTCCAGCAGCATCTGCCGCGCCAGCGTGGCCCGGTTCAGTGCGCGCTGGCTCAGCACCACGGCCATCGGCGGCGGCTCAGAACTTCTCGTGCGGGCCGAGGTAGCGCCACTGCCCCACAGGCAGGTTGCCGAGCATCACCTTGCCGATGCGCACGCGCTTCAGGCCCACCACCTTCAGGCCGACCAGCTCGCACATGCGGCGGATCTGGCGCTTCTTGCCCTCGGTGAGCACGAAGCGCAATTGCTCGGGGTTCTGCCATTCGACCCGCGCCGGCTTGAGCGGCTGGCCGTCGAGGCTCAGGCCGTGGCGCAGCCTGGCGAGCATCGCGGGCGGAAAGACCGCCTGCACATTGGTGGTGACGGGGTCGTCGTCGTCCATGCGCACCAGCTGCCCGGTGGGCGCGGGCTGGCCCAGGCCGTGGTAGGCCACGCGCACCAGGTACTCCTTCTCCATCACCGAGTCTTCGCCGATCAGCTGGCGCGCGATGCGCCCGTCCTGCGTCATCACCAGCAGGCCGATCGAATCGATGTCGAGCCGCCCGCAGGGCGCCAGGCCGCGCAGCTGCTGCGGACTGAAGAAGAAGCGCGCGTTGTCCTCGGCCCAGCGGTTCTGCGGCGTGAAGAGCGTCACCGCGGGCTCATGGCCGTCTTCGGCCTGGCCGCTCACGTAGCCGATGGGCTTGTTGATGAGGATGGTGACCTGGTTCGCCTGCTGGCCCTTGGCGGCCTTGTCGACCTCGATGCGGTCGGACGGCGTGACCTTCACGCCCATTTCGGCCGGCTTGCCGTTCACCTTCACCCAGCCGTTGGCGATCCATTCGTCGGCCTCGCGGCGCGAGCAGAGGCCGAGCTCGGCCATGCGTTTGTTGAGGCGGATCGGGGCGGGGGCGTCGGTCATGCGGGGGCGCGGTCGGTTTGGGGGCAGGCGGGTCACGCCCGGTGGAGCGGTGCGCAGCCGCATTTTCGCCGATGGCGGCCGCCCGCGGGATGTGTCGCAATGCATGGGGATAATGCGCGCCAATGGCCCGCCGGCGGCCTCCACCCGCATGACCAAAATCCTGATCCTCAGCGTGAGCGCCGGCAACGGCCACGTGCGCGCAGCACAAGCCCTCGAAGCCGCGGTGCAATCGACCCCGCCGCACACGGCGGTCCACATCGATGCCATGGCCCATGTGGCCGGCGGTTTCCGCAAGGTCTACACCGACTGGTACATCCAGCTCGTGAACCGCGCGCCCGAGCTGTGGTCCTACCTGCACCAGCGCACCGATGCCACGCCGCACCATGCGCCTTCGCAGCGCCTGCGCCGCGGCATCGAACGGCTGAGCACCGGCGCCCTCGTGCGCGAGATCCGCCGCGAAAAGCCCGACGCCGTGATCTGCACCCATTTCCTGCCCGCCGAGCTGCTGATGCGCGAGCGCAACCGCGGCCGCATCGACTACCCGGTGTGGCTGCAGATCACCGACTACGACCTGCACAACATGTGGCTGGTGCCGGGCATGGCGGGCTACCTGGCCGCGACGGAGGAAGTGGCCTTCAGGCTGCGCGCGCGCGGCATTCCCGAAGGGCGCATCCACGTGACGGGCATTCCGGTGATGCCGGCTTTCTCCGAACCCGATGCGCCGGCGCTCGCGCGCCATGCCTGCGCCGCGGCGCTCGGCCTCGATCCCGCGCGGCCGGTGCTGCTGATGGCCTCGGGCGGCGCGGGCGTCGGCGACCTGGCGAGCATGGTCGAGCGCGTGCTCTCGCTCGGCGGCGACAGCGGCCTGCAGGTGATTGCCGTGGCCGGCCGCAACGCCGAGGCCCACGGCAAGCTGCAGGCCCTGGCCGCCCGCCATCCGGGGCGCGTGGTGGCCATCGGCTTCACCAACGAGATGCACAAGCTCATGGCCGCGGCCGACCTGGTCGTGACCAAGCCGGGCGGGCTCACGGTGTCGGAGTGCCTGGCGCTCGGCAAGCCGATGCTGCTGATCTCGCCGATTCCAGGGCAGGAAGAACACAACGCCGGCTTCCTGATGGAAGAAGGCGCGGGCTGGCTCGCCTACGACGCCATCGGCCTCGACTACAAGGTGGCGCGCCTGATGGCCGACCCCGCCAAGCTCGCATCCATGGCCCAGCGCAGCCGCGCGCTCGGCAAGCCGCGCGCGGCGGCCGCGGTGCTGCGCCACGTGCTGGGCGAAGCCGCATGACGGGCGCCGTGGAGAAGACGGGCGTGGCCCGCACGCTCGGCTACCTCGCGTGGGTGGTGGTGATGGCGTTCTTCTTTGCCAACGCCGAGATCCAGATCGAAGGCGGCGCCGGCTGGGCCACCTCGCTGCCCACCTGGCGCATCGAGAACAGCATCTGGCTCGACATCTTCTGGGGCGGGCGCGCCATGACGGGCTACCATGCCTGGGTCTTCACCTTCATGGTGCTGGTCTTCTTTGCGCCTCTGGCCTTCAACGGACGCTGGACCTGGCGCGACGCAGGGCTGGCCGTGGCGGGCCTGATCGTGTTCTGGGTCTGCGAAGACTTTCTCTGGTTCATCATCAACCCGGCCTTCGGCTGGGCCCGCTTCAATGCGGTGGATGCGTTCTGGCACAAGCACTGGATCTGGGGCGCGCCGGTCGACTACTGGGGCGGGCTGGCAGTGGCCCTGCTGATCCTGGTGGCGCGGCACTGGCGGCGCGCGAAATGAGCGCAAGGAAGCACAAGCGCAGGAACGGCAGCGAGGCCGCCGCGGCGCACGCCGCGCCGCGCCCCGGGCACTGGGCCGATCCGCTCGACACGCTCGGCATCGAGAACCTGCACCGCATCACGCCCACGCTGTACCGCAGCGCGCAGCCGCGCATCGCCAACGTGGCGGCGCTGAAGGCGCTGGGCATCCGCACCATCGTGAGCCTGCGCTCCTTCAACGACGACCGGAAGGTGTTCGCGGGCAGCGGCATCCGCCTGGTGCGCGTGCCGATCAACACCTGGTCGATCGACGATGCCAAGGTGCTGCGCGCGCTGGTGGCCATCCGCGAGGCCGAGAAGCAGGGGCCGGTGCTGATCCACTGCATGCACGGCGCCGACCGCACCGGCGTGGTCGCGGCGGCCTACCGCATGGCGGTGCAGGGCTGGGACAAGGAAAGCGCGCGCCAGGAGATGTTGCGCGGCGGCTACGGCTACCACACGCTGTGGCGCAACATCCCGCGCTACATCGAGCGCTTCGATGCACAGAAGATGGGCCATGCGCTGGCCCATGCGCCGGCGGTTCCTGCCGTGTCCTGAAGGCGTCTGCAGCTTTCGCGCACCGCTCCTATACTGGCCGCCCCGTGGCCCTGGGCCACCTTCGAACTCGCCTCTTCCACGAGGCACAAGGGGCTCATCCATGGCACTGCAACTGCGCTCCCTCGTCCGCGCGAACGGCGAACTCGAACTCTCGCTGCACGACGAGCCGATTCTCGAACCCCAGGCACACGAAGTCGTGATCCGCATCGAGGCCTCGCCGATGAATCCGTCGGACCTGGGCCTGCTGTTCGGCGCGGCCGACATGGGCACCGCCAAGGTTTCCGGCACGCCCGAGCGGCCGATCGTCACAGCCACGGTGCCCGAGCGCGCCATGCCGGCGATGGCCGGGCGGCTCGACCAATCGATGCCGGTCGGCAACGAAGGCGCCGGCGTGGTGGTCAAGGCCGGTTCGTCGCCCGCGGCGCAGGCGCTGCTGGGCAAGACGGTGGCCGCGATCGGCGGCGCGATGTATTCGCAGTACCGCGCGGTGGCCGCGGCCCAGTGCCTGGAGCTGCCCGCGGGCACGGCGCCGGCCGAAGGCGCATCGTGCTTCGTGAACCCGCTCACTTCGCTCGGCATGGTCGAGACGATGCGGCGCGAAGGCCACAAGGCGCTGGTGCACACGGCCGCGGCATCCAACCTGGGCCAGATGCTCAACAAGATCTGCCAGAAGGACGGCATCGCGCTGGTCAACATCGTGCGCAAGCCCGAGCAGGAGGCGCTGCTGCGCGGCATCGGAGCAAAGTACGTGTGCAGCACGAGCTCGCCCACCTTCCTCGAAGACCTGACGCAGGCGCTGGTCGAGACCGGCGCCACGCTGGCCTTCGACGCCACGGGCGGCGGCAAGCTCGCGGGCCAGATCCTCGGCTGCATGGAAGCGGCACTCAACAGAACCGCCAAGGAATACAGCCGCTACGGCTCGACCACGCACAAGCAGGTCTACATCTATGGCGGCCTGGACCGCTCGCCGACGGAGTTCGTGCGCAACTTCGGCATGGCGTGGGGCATGGGCGGGTGGCTGCTGTTTCCGTTCCTGCAGAAGCTCGGGGATGAAGGCGTGCAGCGCCTGAAGGCGCGGGTCGTTGCGGAGTTGAAGACCACGTTTGCGAGTCACTACACGCGGGAGGTTTCGTTGCTCGAGGCGCTGCAGCTCGATGCGATCGGCGTGTATGGGAAGCAGGCGACGGGGGAGAAGTTCTTGTTGAATCCGAACAAGGGTGTGGCGGCGTAAGTGCCGTTGCCCTCACCCCAGCCCTCTCCCGGAGGGAGAGGGAGCAACACACAGCCTGACGCCATGCATTCGGTCTTGTCCCCTCTCCCTCCGGGAGAGGGCTAGGGTGAGGGCTCTGTGCCCCCAACAAAGCGCGGCGCCCGCAAGGCTAAACCACCAGCCGATACCCCACCGCAGTCTCAGTCAACAAATGCCGCGGCTGCGCCGGATCCGCTTCCAGCTTCTGCCGCAGATGCCCCATGTAGATGCGCAGATAGTGGCTCTGGTCCGTATGCGACGGCCCCCACACCTCGCGCAGCAGCTGGCGCTGCGTGAGCACGCGGTCGGCGTTGGCGACGAGCACTGACAGCAACCGGTACTCGGTCGGCGTCAGATGCACTTCGGCGCCGGCCCGGCGCACGATGCGCGCGGCGCGGTCCAGCTCGACCTCGCCGAAGCGGAACACCGCTTCTGCCGCTTCGTCGCCGCCCGCCGCGCGTGGCCGGCGCAGGTTGGCGCGCACGCGCGCGAGCAGCTCGCCGGTGCCGAAGGGCTTGGTCAGGTAGTCGTCGGCGCCGGCGTCGAGCGCGGCGATCTTGTCGGCCTCGTCGCTGCGCGCGGACAGCACGATGATCGGCACGGCCGACCAGCCGCGCACATCGCGGATCAGCGACACGCCATCGCCATCGGGCAGGCCGAGGTCGAGCACCAGCAGGTCGGGCTGGCGCGTGCCGGCCGCCGCCAGGCCGTCGCGCAGCGTGCCGGCCTCGTGCACCAGCCAGCCCTCGGCCTCGAGCGCGCCGCGCACGAAGCGCCGGATCTGCGGCTCGTCCTCGATCACGATGGCGGTGGGCGATGGCATGGGTTCAGGGTTGGGCTTCTTCGGCAGTTTCCGGTGGCTCCCGGCGCGGCAGGGTGACCGTGAATTCTGCACCGCCGCCCTGCGCATTGGCCGCGGCAATCTCGCCGCCGTGCGCGCTCACCACGGCGCGGCAGATCGCCAGGCCCAGGCCCACGCCCGGCGTGGCCGATTCGGTTTGGCCGCGCGTGAACTTGTCGAACAGCTTCTGCTCGCGGCCCAGGAGGGCGGCGGGCAGGCCCGGGCCGTGGTCGCGCACCGTGAGCCTCAGCATGCCGGGCTCGGCCCGCGCGCCGACCACGATGGGCGGCGCGCCGTACTTGGTGGCGTTCTCGATCAGGTTGACCAGCACGCGCTCGATCAGCACGGCATCGAACTCGACCAGCGGAAGCCCGGGCTCGAGCGCGGTCTGCACCACGGTAGGGCCGAGCGCGGGGCGCGCCGCGCGGATGGCCGAGCCGACCACCTCTTCCACCGACTGCCAGTCGCGCCGCAGGTTCACCGCGCCGCCCGCAAGGCCGCTTTCGAGCCGCGCCATGTCGAGCAGGTTGTTGACCAGCGCATGCAGCTCGTGCGCCTGCGCGACGATGGCGCGCGCCGCCTCGGCGTGCGCTTCGGGCGGCAGCGTCTGCAGCGATTCGGCCAGCGCGATCAAAGCGGTAAGCGGCGTGCGCACGTCGTGCGAGATGGCGCCGAGCAGCGCATTGCGCAGGCGCTCCGATTCCATCTCGACCACCGCCTGCTGCGCCACCTCCACATAGTGCACGCGCTCCAGCGCAATCGCGATCTGCCGGGCCAGCGTGTCGAGCTGCTGCGCCTGCTCCGGGATCAGCAGCCAGCGCGGCTGCGCCGGCGACAGCGCGAGCACGCCGCGCACGCGCATCGGCGCCTGCAGCGGCACGTAGTGCCAGGGCTGCGCCGCCAGCGTGGCGGTGGCCAGGCCGGCGGGTTGGCCGTGGCGGAAGGCCCAGTCGGCCACCTGCGCATCGAAGCCTTCGGGCGGGCTCTTGGGCAGCACGAGCTGGTCGGCCGCGTCGGTGACCAGCACCAGCGCCTGGCCGCCGAAGTGCCCCTGCACCGCGGCGGCGCCCAGCGCCACCACCTGCGTGCTTTCGAGCGCGGCCGAGAGTTCGCGCGTGAGCTCGAACAGCGAGCGCGCACGCCGCTCGCGGCTGGTCGACACGCCGGCCGCAAAGCGCAGCCCCGCCATCAGCTGGCCCACGAGCAGGCCCACGCCAAGCATGATCGCGAAGGTCAGCACGTACTGCACGTCGCTCACCGCGAACGACAGGCGCGGCGGCACGAAGAAATAGTCGAACGCCGCCACGTTGAGCAGCGCCGCGAGCGCCGAGGGCCCGCGGCCGAAGCGCATGGCCACGCCGACCACGCCCAGCATGAACAGCATCACGATGTTGGACAGCTCCAGCACATGGGCCAGCGGCGTGCACAGCAGCGTGAGCGCGATGCTCGCAGCCGTGGCCCAGGCGTAGCCCGGCCAGTGGACGGGTGCCTTCTCGTGGTCGTCGTCATCGGCGCGCGTGGCGGCGATGGGCGCACGCGCCAGGCGGCGCGAACTGTCGGCGCGGCCGACTTCCATGATGTCGAGCGCAGGCGCGCGCCGGGCCAGCGCGCGCGGCAGCGGCACGGCGGGCCACCAGCGGCGCCAGCCGGTGGGCGGCTCCGGGCGCCCCAGCACCAGCGTGGCGCAGTTGAGCCGCCGCGCCTCGTCGGCCAGTTGCTCGGCCACGTCGGAACCGGTGAGCACCGCGGTGGCCGCGCCCAGTTCCTCGGCCAGCTTGAGCACCGCGAGGATGCGGTCGCGCTCCTCGGCGGCGAGCCGCTGCAGCCGCGGCGTCTCGACGTATGCCGCATGCCAGCGCACGTTGAGCTGGCCCGCGAGCCGCGCCGCGGTGCGCACCGTCTGCGCGTCGCCCTCGTGCGGCCCGACGCACGCGAGGATCGCGCCCGAGGTGTTCCAAGCCTGCAGTTCGCCGCCCTGCCCGTCCTTTGCGTTGCGCCCGGCCGCGCCCGACTGCTCGACGCGCCAGCCGCGCACGTCGTCTTCCACATGCTCGGCGGTGCGGCGCAGCGCAATCTCGCGCAGCGCGATCAGGTTGCCCTTGCGGAAGAAATTCTGCGCAGCGCGCTCGGCCTGCTGCGGAAGGTAGACCTTGCCGGCCGCAAGCCGCGCCGCGAGTTCGTCGGGCGTGACGTCGACCAGCACCACCTCGTCGGCTTCGTCGAGCACGGTGTCGGGCACGGTCTCGTGCACCCGCACGCCGGTGATGGCGCCGACCGTGCCGTTGAGGCTTTCCAGATGCTGCACGTTGAGCGCCGACCACACCTCGATGCCCGCGGCCAGCAGCTCCTGAACGTCCTGCCAGCGCTTGGCGTGGCGCGAGCCGGGCGCATTGGTGTGGGCCAGTTCATCGACCAGCAGCACGGCGGGCCTGCGCGCGAGGGCGGCATCCAGATCGAACTCGGCGAGCCTGCGGCCACGGTGGTCCACCTCGCGCAGCGGCAGCAGCTCGAGCCCCGCGAGCAGCGCGGCAGTTTCGCTGCGGCCATGGGTCTCGGCCACGCCGACCAGCACGTCGCGCCCCGCGGCACGCTCGCGCTGCGCGGCGCTCAGCATGGCCCAGGTCTTGCCGACGCCGGCGCTGGCGCCGAAGTAGATGCGCAGCTTGCCGCGCAGCGCACGCGCCTCGTCGCTGCGCAGTTGCGCGAGCAATGCGTCGGGGTCGGGGCGGGGAATGTCGCTCATCGGCCACGCAGGTTAGCGCATCGTCCGACACGCATGCCAGCCGCGCACCGAACGATTCGGCCGGGGGCGAAGCATCGAATCTGCGGCGTCCCCAGAATGAACCACGTTGCAACCCGGAAGCTGCGCCCCATGAACATGGCCTCTCTCTTCAGCCCGGCACGCGCCGCCGGCAAGCGCCAGGGCCTGGCGCTCATCACGCTGTGCCTTGCCGTGCTGGTCGCACAGATCGACATGGCGGTAGTCAACCTCGGCACACGCCCCATCGGCGAATATTTCTCGGCGAGCGTCATCGCGCTGCAGTGGGTGCTCGACAGCTACAACCTGGTCTACGCGGTGCTGCTGCTCACCGGCGGCCTGCTGGCCGACCTCTACGGCCGGCGCCGCATCTTCATGATGGGCGCGGCGGTTTTCACGGGCGCATCCCTGCTGTGCGCCATGGCGACTTCGGTCTGGCTGCTGGTCGCCGGGCGGGCGCTCGCGGGCCTGGGTGCGGCGCTGCTGATGCCCGCATCGCTCGCGATCATCCGCGTGACCTGGCAGGACAGCGCGGAGCGCGGCCGGGCGCTCGGGATCTGGGCGGCATGCAACGGGCTCGCGATGGCCATCGGCGCACCGCTGGGCGGCGTGCTGATCCGCCACTTCGGCTGGCGCAGCATCTTTCTCGCGGTGATTCCGCTGGGCCTTGCCGCGCTGGTGCTGGCGCTGCCGTCCATTGCCGAGTCGTCGGACCCCGAAGACCGCAGCTTCGACGCCATGGCCCAGGCCTTCGGCGCCCTGGCGCTCGGCGGCCTGGCCTTTGCGGCCATCCAGTCGCACGATGCACCGCGGCTCGCCGCCGCCGCGTGGGTGGCGGCCGCAGCCGCCTTCGTGCTGTTCGTGCGCATCGAGCGCGGCAAGGGCGCCGCCGCGCTGGTGCCGCTCGACATCTTCGGGGTGCCGGCGTTCCGCGGCGCGATGGCCGCCACCATCGGCATGACCTTCGGCATGTACGGCGCGCTGTTCCTGCTGCCGCTGACCTGGCAGGGCACCGGCATGCTCGATGCCGCGCACGCCGGCCTCGCGCTGATTCCGATGTCGCTGGTGTTCGTGGCGGTCTCTCCGTTCAGCGGCCGGCTGGCCGGGTGGCTGGGGCCGCGCGCCCTGACTTGCGGCGGGGTGGCGGTGATCGGCTGCGGGCTGCTGCTGATCGGCCTGGGCGCGCAGCGCGCCTCCATCGTGCCGGCCGAGCTCGGGCTGATGCTCACCGGGCTGGGCATGGGCCTGGCGACCGGGCCGCTGATGGGCGAAGCCGTCGGCGCCGTGGATGCGGCGCGCTCGGGCACGGCCGCTTCGCTCATCAACGTTGCGCGCATCGCGGGGGCGACGCTCGGCGTGGCGGTGCTCGGCGCGGTGTACGCCGCGGCGCACGGCGGCCCCGGCGGGTTGCGCCTGGCGATGTTCTGCGGCGCGGCGATGCAGATCGGCTGCGCGGCTTTCGCCTGGCACACGGCTCGCCCGCGTTGAACTGCGGCGGGGCTCGGCGGCCATGGCTTTGCCTCCTCAGCGTGCCGGTGCCGAAGCATCGAGCGCGAGATTCAGCGCCAGCACATTGACGCGCGGCTCGCCCAGCCAGCCCCAGAGCGGCGCCTGCGTATGGCTGGCGACCAGCGCATTCATCTGTTCGACCGACACGCCGCGCATGCGTGCCACGCGCGCCGCCTGGTAGTGCGCGGCGGCGGGGCTGATGTCGGGGTCGAGCCCGCTGGCCGAGGCCGTGACCAGGTCGACCGGCACGGCCGCGGCATTGCCCGGGTCGGCGGCGCGCAGCGCCTCGATGCGCTGCTTGACCGCATCGGCCAGCGCCGGGTTGAGCGGCCCGAGGTTCGAGCCGCCCGAAGCGCTCGCGTTGTAAGGCTGCGGCGCGGTGGCCGAGGGCCGGCCCCAGAAGTGCTTCGGATCGCCGAAGTCCTGGCCGATGAGGCTGGAGCCCACGGTGGTGCCGCCCTGCACGACCAGGCTGCCGGCCGCCTGCGACGGGAACAGTGCCTTGGCGGCGCCGGTGACGGCCAGCGGATAGGCCAGGCCCGTGAGCGCGCTCAGCAGCGCGAAGAGCACGAGCGCGGGACGAATGACGTTGTTCATGGTGAAGAACTCCTCAGACCAGATGGACTGCGACCAGCAGCCAGTCGATCAGCTTGATGCCGATGAAGGGAACGAGCAGGCCGCCGAGGCCGTAGATGGCCAGGTTGCGGCGCAGCAGCGCGGCCGCGCCCACCGGCCGGTAGCGCACGCCCTTGAGTGCGAGCGGAATCAGGAACACGATCACGAGCGCGTTGAAGATCACCGCCGACAGAATGGCCGACGACGGGCTCGCGAGCCGCATCACATTGAGCGCGCCGAGCTGCGGATAGGTCGAGACGAAGATCGCCGGAATGATCGCGAAGTACTTCGCCACGTCGTTGGCAATCGAGAAGGTGGTGAGCGAACCGCGCGTCATCAAGAGCGCCTTGCCGGTCTCCACCACCTCGAGCAGCTTGGTCGGATTCGAATCCAGGTCGACCATGTTGCCGGCCTCCTTCGCGGCCTGCGTGCCGCTGCCCATGGCCACCGCCACGTCGGCCTGCGCGAGGGCGGGCGCGTCGTTGGTGCCGTCGCCGGTCATCGCGACCAGGCGGCCTTCGGACTGGTACTGGCGGATCAGCGCGAGCTTGTCCTCGGGCGTGGCCTCGGCCAGGAAGTCGTCCACGCCGGCCTCGGCCGCAATGGCCGCGGCGGTGAGCTTGTTGTCGCCGGTGATCATCACGGTCTTGATGCCCATGCGGCGCAGTTCGGCAAAGCGCTCCTTGATGCCGGTCTTGACGATGTCCTTGAGCTCGACCACGCCGAGCACGCGGTTGCCCTCGGCCACGGCCAGCGGCGTGCTGCCGCGGCGCGCCGTTTCCTCGGACGCGCGCAGCACCTCGGCCGGCATGCTGCCGCCCAGCGATTCGACATGCCGGCGGATCGCATCGACGGCGCCCTTGCGCAGCAGCACCGCGTCGGTGTCGAGACTGTTCGGTGCAGCCGGCAGGTCGACGCCGCTCATGCGGGTCTGGGCCGTGAAGGATACGAAGCGCGCGCCCTCGACAGATGCGGCCTCCAGGCCATCGCGGCGAGCGAGTTCGACGATGCTGCGGCCCTCGGGCGTCTCGTCGGCCAGCGACGCGAGCATGGCGGCCCGCGCGAGGCGGCCCTTCGGCACGCCGGGTGCGGGCAGGAAGGCACTCGCCTGGCGGTTGCCGTGCGTGATGGTGCCGGTCTTGTCGAGCAGCAGCACGTCGACGTCGCCGGCGGCTTCCACCGCGCGGCCCGAGGTCGCGATCACGTTGGCCTGCATCATGCGGCTCATGCCGGCCACGCCCACGGCCGAGAGCAGGCCGCCGATGGTGGTCGGGATCAGGCACACCAGGAGCGCCACCAGCGCGGTGAGCGACACCACGGTGCCTGCGCCCGCGGCCTCCACGCTGAACACCGAGAACGGCAGCAGCGTGACGGTGACCATCAGGAACACCAGCGTGAGCGCCACCAGGAGGATGGTGAGCGCGATCTCGTTGGGCGTCTTGTGGCGCTTGGCCGCCTCGACCATGCCGATCATGCGGTCGAGGAACGACTCGCCCGGGTTCACCGAGATGCGCACCACGAGCCAGTCGGACAGCACGCGCGTGCCGCCGGTCACGGCCGAGAAGTCGCCGCCCGACTCGCGCACCACGGGCGCCGATTCGCCGGTGATGGCGCTCTCGTCGACCGAGGCCACGCCTTCGATCACTTCGCCGTCGAGCGGGATCACGTCGCCCGTTTCCACCAGCACCACGTCGCCCTTGCGCAGGTTGGGCGCCTGCTCGGGAAGCCACTGCCCGCCGTAGCGCGGCTCCTGCAGCTTCTTGGCCCAGGTATCCTTGCGCAGCCCGCGCAGCGAAGCGGCCTGCGCCTTGCTGCGGCCCTCGGCCAGGGCTTCGGCAAAGTTCGCGAACAGCACGGTGAACCACAGCCAGACGGTGATGGCCAGCACGAAGGCGGGCTTCATGCCGGTGTCGCCGGGGAAGCTCAGCGAATGCACCCAGAGCAGCGTCGTGAGGATGCTGCCGATGTAGACGATGAACATCACCGGATTGCGCCACTGCGTGCGCGGATCCAGCTTGGCGAAGGCGCCCCACAGCGCGGGCTTCACCAGTGCCGCGTCGAGCAGCGAAAGGGAGGTCTTCGAGTTGGTCATGGTGCGCTCCTTCATTTCCAGAGCACGAGGTGTTCGACCACCGGCCCCAGGGCCAGCGCCGGCACGTAGTTGAGAAGGCCGACCAGCAGCACCGTGCCGATCAGCAAAGAGACGAACAGCGGCCCGTGCGTGGGCAGCGTGCCGCCGGTGACCGGCAGGCGCTGCTTGGCCGCGAGCGAACCGGCAATGGCCAGCACCGGCACGATCACCGCGAAGCGGCCGAGCCACATCGCAAGCCCGAGCAGCCCGTTGTAGAACGGCGTGTTTGCCGACAGGCCTGCGAAGGCACTGCCGTTGTTGTTGGCGGCCGAACTCAGCGCGTAAAGAATCTCGGAGAAGCCGTGCGCGCCGGGGTTCGCAATGCCGGCCTTGCCCGCGCCGGCCAGCACCGCCACCGCCGTGCCGGCCAGCACCAGCACCGGCGTGACCAGGATGGCGATGGAGATCAGCTTCATCTCGCGCACCTCGATCTTCTTGCCGAGGTACTCGGGCGTGCGGCCGATCATCAGCCCCGCGATGAACACCGCGAGCATCGCGAAGATCAGCATGCCGTAAAGCCCGCTGCCCACGCCGCCGAACACCACCTCGCCCAGCTGCATCAGCACCATGGGCACCATGCCGCCGAGCGGTGTGAAGGAGTCGTGCATCGCGATCACCGCGCCGCATGAGGCGGCGGTGGTGACGGCGGCGAACAGCGCCGAGGCATCGATGCCGAAGCGCACCTCCTTGCCTTCCATGTTGCCGCCGCTCTGCAGCGCGCCGTGCAGCTGGTCGACGCCCAGCGCGCCGAGGAGCGGATTGCCGGCCTGCTCGGCGGGAATGACGACCATCACCGCGGCCACGAACATCACCGTCATCGCCGCGAGCACCGCCCAGCCCTGCCGCAGGTCGCCCGCCACGCGCCCGAACGCGAAGCACAGCGCCGCCGGGATCAGGAAGACCGCGATCATCTGCAGCAGGTTGGCGAGCGCGCTCGGGTTCTCGTACGGGTGCGCCGAGTTGGCGTTGAAGAAGCCGCCGCCGTTGGTGCCGAGCATCTTGATGGCTTCCTGCGAAGCCACCGGACCCATGGCGAGCGTCTGCCCGCCCGCCGCCGTGGCCTCGACCGTCTGCACGGTCTTGTAGGCATCGAAGTTCTGGATCACGCCCTGGCTCACGAAGAACACCGCGAGCACGAACGACAGCGGCACCAGCACCCAGAGCGTGATGCGCGTGAGGTCGGCCCAGAAGTTGCCGACCAGGCCCCTGGCCTTGCCGTCGCCGCGCCGCGCGAAGCCGCGTATCAGCGCGAAGGCCACCGCAATGCCCGTGGCGGCCGAGAAGAAGTTCTGCACCGCGAGCCCGAGCATCTGCGTGAGATAGCTCATGGCCGACTCGCCGGCATAGCCCTGCCAGTTGGTGTTGGAGACGAAGCTCACCGCGGTGTTGAAGGCCGAGTCGGGCGATACGGCGCCCATGCCCGCGGGATTGAGCGGCAGCCAGCCCTGCAGGCGCTGCAGCGCATAGACGAAGACCGCGCCCACGGCGTTGAAGGCCAGCAGCGCGATGGCATAGCGCAGCCAGTGCATCGACTGCTCCGGCCTGGTGCCGGCGAGCCTGTAGAACGGCGCCTCGATGCGCTGCATCCAGCGCGGCACACGCTCGTTGCACAGCGCGGCAAGGAACTTGCCGACGGGCCAGGCCAGCACCAGCAGTGCGGCCAGGAAAAGAGCCAACAGGCCCCATGCGGAGGAAGTCATTTCAGAACTCCTCGGCACAGATCAGCGCGAACACGAGGTACGCGAACAGGACCACGGCCACCAGCGCGCCGAAGCCATAGAGCGCTTCGAGGCCGATCACGATGCATCCCCTTCTGCCGATGCCGCCGCGTGCTTCGGCGCGCCGAGCCGGTCCAGCCCCAAGGCCATGGCCGCCACCACGGCCCACAGCGCCAGCAGGGCGCCCATCCAGACGAAGTCCATTCATCACTCCTCAAGCGAAAACAAGGACTCGAGTCTCGGCAGGCGCCCGTAAAAACGGGGAACAGAGTCGGCCGGGGCGCATAAAGAAACCGTAAAGGCGTCCCTCCTTTTCAAAGGGCTCGACAACACCTCGGCTGTCATTTGATAATCAAAGCAAGCTCTTTGAATAAAAAAGGATGACCACGCGCCCCCTCGACGCCAAGCCCGGCTGGATCCCGCACCAGCCGGCGGACCGCATCCTGTCCACGCTCAAGACCCGCGGCGCGCTCGGCATTCCCGACATCGCCAAGGTGCTCGACGTCACGGTGGAGGCCGTGCGCCAGCAGATGGCCAAGCTGCAGGCCGAGGGCCTGGTCGATGCCGAGAGCCGCCCGGCGGGCCGCGGCAGGCCCACGCAGATATGGCGCCTCACCGGCGCCGGCCACGCCCGCTTTCCCGACACGCACGCCGAGATGACGGTGCAGATGATCAGCGCCGTCATCAGCGTGTTCGGCGAGAAGGGCATGGACCGGCTCATCGGCGCGCGCGAGGAGGCCATGCGCACCAACTACCGCGAGGCCATGCGCGGCGCGCGCAGCCTGAAGAACAAGCTCGAGCGGCTGGCCGAAATCCGCAGCCGCGAGGGCTACATGGCCGAGCTGCGGCCCGAGGGCGACGGCTTCCTCTTCATCGAGAACCATTGCCCCATCTGCACCGCGGCGCGCGCCTGCACCGGCTTTTGCCGCAGCGAGCTCCAGCTCTTCGACGAAGTGCTGGGCCCCGGCGTGAGCGTGAGCCGCGTCGAACACGTGCTCGCCGGCGCGCGGCGCTGCGCCTACCAGGTGAGCCCGAAGAGCGCGCCCTGATCCGATTCGATTTCCAAACCAACCCGAAAGGAAAACCCACCATGGAACACACCCTGCCGCCCCTGCCCTACGCCCTTGACGCGCTGGCACCCGAGTACTCGAAGGAAACCCTCGAGTACCACTACGGCAAGCACCACAATGCCTACGTGGTGAACCTCAACAACCTGCAAAAGGGCACTGAGTTCGAGTCGATGCCTCTCGAGGACATCGTCAGGAAGTCCAGCGGCGGCATCTACAACAACGCCGCCCAGATCTGGAACCACACCTTCTTCTGGAACTGCATGAAGCCCCAGGGCGGCGGTGCTCCCACGGGCGCGCTGGCCAAGGCCATCGATGCCAAGTGGGGCAACTACGACGCCTTCAAGGAAGCCTTCGTGAAGTCGGCCGTGGGCAACTTCGGCTCGGGCTGGACCTGGCTGGTGAAGAAGGCCGACGGTTCGGTAGACATCGTGAACATGGGCGCCGCGGGCACGCCGCTGACCACCGGCGACACCCCGGTGCTGACGGTGGACGTCTGGGAGCATGCCTACTACATCGACTACCGCAACCTGCGCCCGAAGTTCGTCGAGACCTTCCTGGCCAAGCTGGTGAACTGGGACTTCGCGGCCAAGAACTTCGGCTGAGGAGCCGGATCCGGCCCGGCGGGCATCCTCATCACCCGTTGATGAGGTTGAGGATGTTGCCGTCCGGGTCCTTGAACCATGCGACCTTCATGTCGCCCATGACATGGATGTCGCCTTCGAGCTTTGCGCCGGGCATGTCGTAGTGCTCGAAGCGCACGCCCTTGGCCTTGAGCGCGGCCACGAGGCGCTCGATGTCGCCATCGACCGGCCAGGTCACGGCCGTGGCCTGGTTGGTGCCCGCAAAGGCCGAGCGGTACACGTTGATGCGCGAGTTGCCGCTGCGGTAGACGACCACCTCGTCGCCCTCGGCATCGACCTGCGCCAGCCCCAGCGTGCCTTCATAGAAACGGCGCGCCACGGCGAGGTCCTTCACCGCGAGATTGGCCACCGCGTTGATGTTTCCGAGCATGAGAGTCTCCTGTGAAGCCCATCGCGCAGTGGACGCGCGGCGGGCGAGCCAAAAATACTCAACCATTTGGTGGAGTATTTGGCGTTGGCGGGCTGCTGTCAATCCATCGGAAAATACCCCGCCAGCCGATATGGGCCCCATCGCGAATGAAGAATCCGCAAGGCCCCGCTTCCGGCACACTGCACCCCCGGTGCAGTGACCGCCATCCACGGCTGCTGCAACCCCGAATCGCTCAGACAAAGAGACAAGCAAACCCATGATCCGCAGACACTTCGGCACGCTGGCCATCGCGCTGGCACTTCCCCTGGCCTTCACCGCCCCTGCGCAGGCACAGTCCTACCCCGCCAAGCCCATTCGCATGGTCGTGCCCTTCCCGCCCGGCGGCGGCACCGACATCCTGGCGCGGCTGGTCGCGCAGAAGCTCACCGAGGCCAACCACTGGACCGTGGTGCCCGACAACCGCGGCGGCGCCGGCGGCACCATCGGCATTGCGGAGGCCGCGCGCGCCGCGCCCACGGGCTACGACATCGTGATGGGCCAGAAGGACAACATGGTCGTCGCGCCCTGGCTCTACAAGAACCTGAACTACAACCCGGTGAAGGACCTCACGGCCGTGGCGCACGTGGCCTACACGCCGGTGGTGATCGTCACGCAGGCCAACTCGAAGTTCAAGACGCTCGACGACGTGGTGAAAGCCGCGCGCGCGGCGCCCGACACCGTCACCTACGGCTCGCCCGGCAACGGCACCACCATCCACCTGGCCGGCGAGATCTTCAACAGCGCCGCCCAGATCAAGATGCGCCACGTGCCCTACAAGGGCTCCAACGCGGCCATGATGGACGTGCTCGCGGGCAACGTCGACCTGATGGTGTCGTCGGTGCCCTCGGCGCTGGCGCAGATCAAGGCGGGCAAGCTGCGCCCGCTGGCCGTGACCTCGGCCAAGCGCAGCACCTCGCTGCCCGAGACGCCCACCGTGGCCGAGCTCGGCTACAAGGGCTTCGACGTGTCGACCTGGTACGGCCTCTTCGTGCCCGCCAAGACGCCGAAGGACGTGATCGCCACGCTGAATACCGAAGTCAACAAGCTGCTGGCCACGCCCGAAATGAAGGCCGCCATCATCGCGCAGGGCGCCGAGCCGCAGGGCATGACGCCCGAACAGTTCGAGACGCTGCTGAAGACCGACTACGAGAAGTGGAAGGGCATCGTGCAAGCCTCGGGCGCGACCATCGAATAAGCGCGGCCGCCGCACAATGGCGTCTCCACCACAGGCCGCAGCGACGGCACGGAGACACCGATGGCAGCACAGCGCAAGAGTTCGAAGAACAACACCCTCCTGCTGAAGGCCACCACCCTGGCAGCGGTGGCCGCCCTGGTGCAGGGCTGCGCGCAGACGCCGGCCGGCACCACCGCAGGGCTGCCCGCCGCGCCGTCCGAGGCCAGCGTGGCGGCCCATGTGGCGACCGCCACGCGCGCAGCCGGCACCGACCTCAAGCCCCTGCTGACCCTGTGCCAGCCCGCCCCCGCCGCCCGGCCGCCGCAGGACGCGCTCGACAAGAGCCTCACGGGCTTCATCAACCGGCCCGCGCCGCCGCCGGGCCAGGCCTTCAACAACCTGTACTTCGTGGGTGCCGACTGGGTCAGCGCCTGGGCGATCAAGACCTCGCAGGGCATCATCCTGATCGACGCGCTCAACACCCAGGCCGAGGCCGCGGCGCTGATCGAAGGCGGCATGCGCAGGCTGGGGCTCGACCCGGCGCAGATCAAGTACGTGATCGTGACGCATGGCCACGGCGACCACTACGGCGGCGCCAGCTACCTCGCGCAGAAGTACCGCGCACGCGTGGTGATGAGCGAGGCCGACTGGACCATGACCGAGACCAGGCTTGAATTCGCGACGCCGATCTGGGGCGCGCCGCCCAAGCGCGACATCTCGGTGAAGGACGGCGACCGCATCACGCTCGGCGACACCAGCGTCACGCTGTACCTCACGCCGGGCCACACCATGGGCACGATCTCTCCGGTGTTCGACGTGAGCGCGGGCGGGCGCAAGCACCGCGCGATGCTCTGGGGCGGCACCGGCTTCAATTTCGGCAAGGACGTGCCGCGGCTGGACGCCTACATCGGCGCCACGCAGCGCATGGGTGCGATCGCGCAGAGCCAGCGCATCGACGTGATGCTGTCGAACCATTCGAACATCGACGGCTCGCAGGCCAAGCTCGCCGCGCTGCGGCAGCAGCCTGCGCCGGCGGCGAACCCCTTCGTGCTCGGCACACCGACGGTGGAGCGTGCGCTGGCCGTGATGGGCGAGTGCGCGCAGGCGCAGCGCGACAGGTTCTTGCTGTAGCCCCTTCGGCACTGCGCGGAAGTTGACGTCGCCGTGCCCCCATCCCGGCCCTCCCCCGGGAGGGGAGGGAGAAACACGGAGAGGATCAGTCCGGCGTGAACTTCTTGTTGAAGATGTCGACGTCCGATGCCAGCTCGAAGGTCGCCACCTGGCCCATCTTGCCGTCGCTGAGGCGGCAGGCGGAGAACAGGCTGTAGCGGCCCTTGAAGTAGAACTCGTCCATCACGATCAGCGCGTACGGATACGGCACGAAGACCTGGTGCTCGAAGATGACGCGGTGCACGTTCCTCGGCGACGGAAAGAGCTTGTAGTCGCCGGTATCGATCGACTTTGCGGTGGCCATGGTGTGCTCTCCTTGCCGGCGCTCAGGCCGGGTCGCGCACGTCGGCCACGGGGTTGCGGCCGAAGTCTTCGCGCGCCAGGTACCCAAGCACCTTGGCCGCGGCGGCGGCCGGGCTGTCGAGCCGGCCTTCCTCCTTCATGCTCACGAAGCGCGTGCGGTCCGGAAAATTCTCGGCCGATGCGCCGCGCAGCTGCACCTGCATGTCGGTGTCGATGATGCCGGGCGCGAGCGAGACGATGCGCGCGCCGTTCGGCGCAGCCGCCTCCTCGAGCGCCACGGCGCGCGAGAAGTGGTCCATGCCGGCCTTGGCCGCGCAGTACGGCGCCTGGCTGCCCATGGCGTTGCGCCCCAGGCCCGAGGAGATGTTGAGCACCTTGCGCGCGCCGCGCCATCCGCGCGTGGCGCCCAGGAAGGCGGCCGTCAGGAGCATCGGCGCCTCCAGGCCGATGCGCAGCGCCTGCGACAGCTCGGCGCCGACCGCGCTCGCGAGCGGTGCGGGGTTGCCGACGGTACCGGCGTTGTTGATCAGGGTGACGCTGTCGAAGCGCTGGCCGTCGAGCGTCTTGAGCCAGGCCGAGAGGCGCGCCGATGCGGCCACCGGATCGGACAGGTCCTGCTCCCACTGGATGAGTTCTGCGCCGGCCTGTTGCGCGGCTTGCGCAAGCTGCGGGTCCTGCCTGCGCGAAATGCCGAGCACCGTGTGGCCGGCCTGCAGCAGCTGTTCGGCCATGGCGCGGCCCAGGCCGCGCGAGGCGCCGGTGATCAGGGTGAGGTGGGAAGAAGCGGTCATCGGGAAAAGAGTCTTTCTGGAACGAAGGCGCGAGGTTAAGCGGTATCGGGAGGCCCCGGGCTCAGCCGGTGCGGAACTGGTTGCGCAGGAAGTTGCGGTGCCGCGCGATGTGCTGCAGCTGCGCTGGCGCGATGGTGCCGCCAAGGTCGACCTCGTCGGCCCCGTTGAGCACCGCGTTGGCATGGGTCATTGCACGCGCCACGACTTCTTCCTCGCTCAGGCCGAGCTGCGCCGCCAGGTCGAGCGCCACGCGGCGCATGGCGCGCTGCGAGAGCATCCACATCGCGCCGAAGCGGTCCCAGGCGAGCGCGGCCTCGTCGGCCTTCTCGCGCTCGGCAAGGATCTCGGCGAGCGGCTTGGCCAGCACCGCGTCGAGCGCGTCGATCTTCTCGGTGAGCGCCTCGCTGCGCGCGATGGCTTCCTCGAGCGTCGGGCCGGTGTCTGCGGCCTTGGCCTTTGCTGGCGCCTCGGGCGGCGGAATGAAGGCGGCCTGCGCATCCGCGGGCACGATCTGGAGCTGGTCTTCGAGGGTCATGGGTTTTCCGTTTCGGGTGAGCGGCTGTTGCTGCTGTTCTTCTTGTTCGACATCGCGCTCGCGCGCAGGCCCGGCAGGTCGAGCACGCGCAGCCCACCGTACTCCACCCGGATCAACCCCTCTGCCGACAGGCCGTTGAGCGCCTCGTTCACGCGCTGGCGCGACAGGCCGACCAGGTAGGCCAGCTCCTGCTGCGTGATGCGCAGCACTTCGCCCACGCCCGGGTAGAGCACCGGGTTGAACAGCGACACGAGGTTGCGCGCCACGCGCGCGTCGGGGTTGTTGAGCCGGTCGATCTCCAGCGCCGCAATGAACTGGCCGAGCCGCTCGTTGAGCTGGTTCATCACGAAGCGGTTGAAGCCGATCGAATGATCGAGCAGCCAGTGGAAGCTCTCGATCGGCAGCCCCGCCACCACGCTGCGCCGCAGCGCCTGGATGTTGTAGCGGTAGGGCTCGCGCTTCATCACCGTGCCTTCGCCGAACCAGCCGCCGGGCGGCACGCCGGTGTAGGTGACGGAGCCGCCGTCGGCGTTGTCGTTGCTCATCTTGAGCAGGCCCTCGACCACGCCGAACCAGTAGGTGGGCGAGCGGCCGACGCGGCAGACCAGGTCGCCAACCTCGGCCTCGCCCACCACCAGCGCGGCTTCGGCGCGGCGGCGCTCGGCCGGCGTGAGCGTGGGCAGCCACGGGATGCCGCCGAGTTCGGCAGCGTTGGCGGGACGCACGCGGTCCTTGATGGAACCGCCCAGCACGTTGCGTTGATTGGGATTGCCGTGAGGCATCGGGAAACTCCGGGGAGTAGTGTCCCTAGGATTGTCGTTGGAACGACAACACGGCGTCAAAGTGGGGCCTACGATCCGCCCACTGTGCAAACCACCGCCCCCACCTTTCCCCGTCTGCTGCTTGCGCATGCGCAAGCCCAGCCCCAGGCGCCCGCCATCCGCGAGAAGGATCTCGGCATCTGGCAAACCTGGAGCTGGAGCGCCGTGGCGCAGGAAGTGCGCGAAATGGCCTGCGGCCTCGCGAGCCTGGGCTTCAAGCCCTTCGACAACCTGTCCATCGTGGGCGCCAACCGCCCGCACCTGTACATGGCGGTGCTCGCGGCGCAGAGCCTGCGCGGCGTGCCGGTGCCGCTCTACCAGGACGCGGTGGCCAGCGAGATGGTCTTCATGCTGCAGGACGCGGCCATCGACTTCGTGATCGTGGAGGACCAGGAGCAGGTCGACAAGCTGCTCGAATGCCGCGAGCTGCAGAAGGACCAGCAGCACGGCATCCGCCACATCATCTACGACGACCCCAAGGGCCTGCGCCACTACGACCAGCCCGGGCTCATGAGCTACGAGCAGCTGCGCGAACTGGGCCGCGAATTCGACAAGACCCACGTCGGCTACTACGACCGCGCGGTGGCCAGCGGCGAGGCCACCGACGTCGGCGTGATCCTCTACACCTCGGGCACCACCGGCCGGCCCAAGGGCGTATGCCAGACGCATGCGAGCTTCATCGCGGCGGGCCGCGGCGGCGTGGAGACCGACAGGCTCGGCCCCGGCGACAACATCATGAGCTACCTGCCGATGGCCTGGGTCGGCGACCACCTGTTCTCGGTGGCGCAGTGGCTGGTGGGCGGCTTCACGCTCAACTGCCCCGAGTCGTCCGAGACGGTGATGAACGACATGCGCGAGATCGGCCCGAGCTACTACTTCGGTCCGCCGCGCACCTTCGAGGGCCTGCTCACGGCCGTGTCGATCCGCATGGAAGACGCGGCCGCGCCCAAGCGCTGGCTGTACGGCAAGTTCATGGCGCTCGCGCAGCGCGTGGGCGCCGACATCCTGAACGGCGCGCCGGTGGGCACGGGCGACCGGCTGATGTACAGCCTTGGCAACCTGCTGGTCTACGGGCCGCTGCGCAACGTGCTGGGCATGAGCCGCATCCGCGTGGCCTACACGGCCGGCGCGGCCATCGGGCCGGACCTGTTCCGCTTCTACCGCTCGATCGGCGTCAACCTCAAGCAGTTCTACGGCCAGACCGAGACCTGCGCGTACGTGTGCCTGCAGCAGGACGGCAAGGTCAAGCTGCAGACCGTGGGCACGGCCGCGCCGGGCATCGAACTGAAGATCGCCGAGGACGGCGAGGTGCTGGTGCGCGGCGTCTCGGTGCTCAAGGAATACTACAAGCGCCCCGACGCCACGGCCGAGGTGCTCGACGCCAACGGCTACTTCCACACCGGCGACGCCGGCGTGCTCGACAGCGAGGGCCACCTGCGCATCATCGACCGCGCCAAGGACGTGGGCCGGCTCGCGAGCGGCGCGATCTTTGCGCCCAACTACATCGAGAACAAGCTCAAGTTCTTCCCGCAGATCAAGGAAGCCGTGTGCTTCGGCAACGCACGCGAGGAGGTCTGCGCGGCCATCAACATCGACTTCGAGGCGGTGGGCAACTGGGCCGAGCGCCGGGGGCTGGCCTATGGCGGCTACGTCGACCTGGCCGGCAAGCCCGAGGTGCTGGCGCTCGTCGCCGAATGCATCGCCAAGGTGAATGCCGACCTGGCGAGCGAAGACGGCATGGGCGAGACGCAGATCGCGCGCTTCCTGGTGCTGCACAAGGAGCTCGACCCCGACGACGACGAGCTCACGCGCACGCGCAAGGTGCGGCGCGGCTTCATCGCCGAGAAATACGCGGTGCTGGTCAGCGCGCTGTACGGCGGCAAGAGCGAGCAGTTCATCGAGACCCAGGTCAAGTTCGAGGACGGACGCACGGGGGTTGTCAGCGCCAAGCTGAAGATCACCGAAGCCAAGACCTTCCCCATCGTGAAGGCCGCTGCATGAGCAATCGGAAAATCGGCGACGTCATCCTCGACGTCCAGAACATCAGCCTGAGCTTCGGCGGCGTGAAGGCGCTCACGGACATCAGCTTCAACGTGCGCGAGCACGAGGTGCGGGCCATCATCGGCCCCAATGGCGCGGGCAAGAGCTCGATGCTCAACTGCATCAATGGCGTGTACTGGCCGCAGCAGGGCTCCATCACTTTCCGCGGCCAGACCTTCAAGCACATGAACTCGCGCCAGGTGGCCGAGATGGGCGTGGCGCGCACCTTCCAGAACCTGGCGCTCTTCAAGGGCATGAGCGTGCTCGACAACATCATGACGGGGCGCAATCTCAAGATGAAGAGCGGCCTGCTCGCGCAGGCGCTGCGCTGGGGCCCGGCCGAGCGCGAGGAGCTGCAGCATCGCGAGTTCGTCGAGCACATCATCGACTTCCTGGAGATCCAGGCGCACCGCAAGACGCCGGTGGGCCGCCTGCCCTACGGCCTGCAAAAGCGCGTCGACCTGGGCCGCGCGCTCGCGATGGAGCCGCAGGTGCTGCTGCTCGACGAGCCGATGGCCGGCATGAACGTGGAGGAAAAGCAGGACATGAGCCGCTTCATCCTCGACGTGAACGACGAGTTCGGCGCGACCATCGTTCTCATCGAGCACGACATGGGCGTGGTGATGGACATCTCCGACCGCGTGGTGGTGCTGGACTACGGCAAGAAGATCGGCGACGGCACGCCCCACGAGGTGCGCAACAACGAAGACGTGATCCGGGCATACCTGGGCGTGGAGCACTGACGCCATGCCACACCCGACCCTGGTGCATTGCTCCTTCCCTTCCCGGGGGAAGGCTGGGATGGGGGCACGACAGCCCTCGCAATACAGCCGCGCTTCATCGAGCGCCGCGAGCCCCCACCCCAACCCTCCCCCGGAAGGGGAGGGAGAAAAACAAGAGAGACATTGACCATGGGCTTTTTCCTCGAAACCCTGTTCGGCGGCCTGATGGTCGGCATGCTCTATTCGCTGATCGCGATCGGCTTCGTGCTGATCTACAAGGCCTCGGGCGTCTTCAACTTCGCGCAGGGCGCGATGGTGCTGTTCGCGGCGCTGGCCATGGCGCGCTTTGCCGAATGGTTCCCGCAGTGGTTCGGCTTCGAGAGCCAGGTGCTCGCGAACATCCTGGCCTTCATCGCGGCCATGGGGGTGATGGTGATCGTGGCCTGGCTGATCGAGCGGCTCGCGCTCAGCAAGCTGGTGAACCAGGAAGGCATCACGCTGCTGATGGCCACGCTGGGCATTGCCTACTTCCTCGATGGGGTGGGCCAGACGATCTTCGGCAACGACATCTACAAGATCGACGTGGGCATGCCCAAGGAACCGCTGATGGTGCTGCAGGGCACCTTCCAGGGCGGCCTGCTGCTGAGCCAGGAAGACCTGGTGGCCGCGCTGGTGGCCGCGGGCCTGGTGGTGGTGCTGGCCGTGTTCTTCCAGAAGACCGCCACGGGCCGCGCCCTTCGCGCCGTGGCCGACGACCACCAGGCCGCGCAATCCATCGGCATTCCGCTCAAGCGCATCTGGGTGATCGTGTGGTCGGTGGCGGGCTTCTCCGCGCTGGTGGCCGGGGTCATCTGGGGCTCGAAGCTGGGCGTGCAGTTCTCGCTCTCGCTGGTGGCGCTGAAGGCGCTGCCGGTGGTGATCCTCGGCGGCCTCACCTCGATCCCG
The DNA here is from genome assembly GCF_001591365.1 of Variovorax paradoxus NBRC 15149. Taxonomy (GTDB): domain Bacteria; phylum Pseudomonadota; class Gammaproteobacteria; order Burkholderiales; family Burkholderiaceae_C; genus Variovorax; species Variovorax paradoxus. Next base: position 2,945,560 of record NZ_BCUT01000001.1, on the reverse strand, counting down.
GGCGCGATCATCGGCGGCCTGCTGATCGGCGTGGGCGAGAAGCTTTCTGAAATTTATCTCGGCCCCATGCTCGGTGGCGGCATCGAGATCTGGTTCGCGTATGTACTCGCACTGGTGTTCCTGCTGGTCCGTCCGCAGGGGTTGTTCGGCGAAAAAATCATTGATCGGGTCTGAGTAATGTTCTACAGAGAGAACGGCCAGTTCAAGTCGAGCTACCGCGCCGACCAGCAGATCTTCCCGATCGCGCAGGACCGCATCGCCATCCTGGTGCTGCTGCTCGCGGCCTTCGTCGCGGTGCCGCTGGGCGTGTCGGACTACTGGATGCGCGCCATCCTCACGCCCTTTCTGATCCTGTCGCTCGCGGCGCTGGGCCTCAACATCCTGGTCGGCTATTGCGGGCAGATCTCGCTCGGCACCGGCGCCTTCATGGCGGTGGGCGCGTACGCGGCCTACAACTTCCAGGTGCGCATCGACGGCATGCCGCTGATCGCGTCTCTGCTGCTGGGCGGCCTGTGCGCCACGGTGATCGGCGTGCTGTTCGGCATTCCGAGCCTGCGCATCAAGGGGCTGTACCTCGCGGTGGCCACGCTGGCGGCGCAGTTCTTTACCGACTGGGCGTTCCTGCGCATCCAGTGGTTCACCAACAACTCGTCGTCGGGTTCGGTGAGCGTGGCGGGGCTCAATGTGTTCGGCGTGCCGATCGAATCGCCGGTGCAGAAATATCTGTTCTGCCTCGTCTTCGTGGTGGTGTTCGCGCTGCTCGCGAAGAACCTGGTGCGCAGCGCCATCGGCCGCGAATGGATGGCGATGCGCGACATGGACGTGGCGGCCGCGGTGATCGGCATCCGCCCGGTGTACGCCAAGCTCACGGCCTTTGCGGTGAGCAGCTTCATCGTGGGCGTGGCGGGCGCGCTGTGGGGCTTCATCCACCTGGGCGCGTGGGAGCCGGCGGCGTTCAGCATCGACCGCTCGTTCCAGCTGCTGTTCATGGTGATCATCGGCGGGCTCGGCTCGATCATGGGCAGCTTCTTCGGTGCCGCGTTCATCGTGCTGCTGCCGCTCTTCTTGAACCAGTTGCCGGGATGGCTGGGCTTCTCGATTTCCACGGCGCTGGCCTCACACCTGGAGACCATGATCTTCGGCGCGCTGATCGTTTTCTTCCTGATCGTCGAGCCGCACGGGCTGGCGCGGCTGTGGTCCACCGCCAAGGAAAAGTTGCGGCTCTGGCCCTTCCCCCACTGATTTTTCCGTTCGTAGAAACCGGCACCGAGGTGCCCACATAAGGAGACAGGCATGAAACTGAAATCGCTCGCTCTGACCGCCGCCCTGGTGGCCAGCACCCTCGGCGCGCTGCTTGCGCCATCGCTCGCCCAGGCGCAGGCCAAGGAACAGTTCTTTCCGCTGCTGGTGTACCGCACCGGCCCCTATGCGCCCAACGGCACGCCCTGGGCCAACGGCAAGCAGGACTACATCAAGTACATCAACGCCACCGGCGGCATCAACGGCGTGAAGATCACGTACGAAGAGTGCGAGACCGGCTACGCCACCGACAAGGGCGTGGAGTGCTACGAGCGCCTGAAGGGCCGCCCCGGCGTGACGCTGTTCGACCCGCAGGCCACCGGCATCACCTTTGCGCTGACCGACAAGGTGCCCACCGACAAGATCCCGCTCATCACGCTGGGCTACGGCCTGTCGGCGTCGCAGGACGGCAGCGTGTTCAAGTGGAACTTCCCGCTCATGGGCAGCTACTGGACCGCGGCCGACATCCTGATCCAGCACATCGGCAAGAAGGAAGGCGGCATGGACAAGCTCAAGGGCAAGAAGATCGCCCTCGTGTACCACGACTCGCCGTTCGGCAAGGAGCCGATCCCGCTGCTGCAGGAGCGCGCCAAGCAGAACGGCTTCGAGCTGTCGCTGATTCCGGTCACCGCGCCCGGCGTGGAGCAGAAGTCCGCCTGGCTGCAGGTGCGCCAGTCGCGGCCCGACTACGTGCTCTTGTGGGGCTGGGGCGTGATGAACTCCACCGCGCTGAAGGAAGCCGTGGCCACCGGCTATCCGCGCGAGAAGATGTATGGCGTGTGGTGGGCCGGCGCCGAGCCTGACGTGAAGGACGTGGGCGCCAACGCCAAGGGCTACAACGCGCTGGCGCTCAACACCTCGGGCACCGAGCCGAAGGTGATCCAGGAAATCCTCAAGCAGGTGCACGACAAGGGCCAGGGCACGGGGCCGAAGGACGAAGTGGGCTCGGTGCTCTACACCCGCGGCGTGATCATCCAGATGCTGGGCGTCGAAGCCGTGAAGCGCGCGCAGGAGCGCTTCGGCAAGGGCAAGGTCATGACCGGCGAGCAGGTGCGCTGGGGCATGGAGAACCTCGCGCTCGACCAGAAGAAGCTCGATTCGCTGGGCTTCTCGGGCGTGCTGCGCCCGCTCGGCACCTCGTGCCAGGACCACATGGGCTCGACCTGGGCCCGCGTGCACACCTGGGACGGCGCCAAGTGGGGCGGCATGTCCGACTGGTACCAGGCCGACGAGCAGATCATCAAGCCGATGGTGAAGGTGGCGGCCGAGAAGTACGCGGGCGAAAAGAAGCTCACGCGCCGCGACGCGGCCGACTGCAGCATGTGACGGCTTGAGGAACCGTGGCGGCTCGCGAGAGCCGCCATTCGAAAGAACAGCCTCCTGTTGTTCTTTCGAATGCTTCGGACCACACCATGAGCGAACCCAACATCATCCTCAATGTCAACGGCATCGAGGTCATCTACAACCACGTGATCCTCGTTCTCAAGGGCGTGTCCCTCACGGTGCCCGAAGGCGGCATCGTGGCGCTGCTCGGCGGCAACGGCGCGGGCAAGACGACCACCTTGCGCGCGGTAAGCAACCTGCTCGCGGGCGAGCGCGGCGCGGTCACCAAGGGCACGATCGAACTGCGCGGCGAGCGCATCGAGGCGCTGTCCCCGGCCGAGCTGGTGAAGCGCGGGCTGATCCAGGTGATGGAAGGCCGGCACTGCTTCGCGCACCTGACGATCGAGGAAAACCTGATGACCGGCGCCTACACGCGCAGCGACGGCAAGGCCGCGGTGCAGCAGACGCTGGAGAAGGTGTATGCGTACTTCCCGCGCCTGAAGACGCGGCGCACTTCGCAGGCGGCCTACACCTCGGGCGGCGAGCAGCAGATGTGCGCCATCGGCCGCGCGCTGATGGCCAACCCGAACATGGTGCTGCTCGACGAGCCCTCGATGGGCCTGGCGCCGCAGATCGTGGAAGAGGTGTTCGAGATCGTGAAGGACCTCAACACCAAGGAACGCGTGACCTTCCTGCTGGCCGAGCAGAACACCAACATGGCGCTGCGCTATGCCGACTACGGCTACATCCTGGAGAACGGCCGCATCGTGATGGACGGGCCGGCCAAGAGCCTGCGCGAGAACGAGGACGTGAAGGAGTTCTACCTTGGTGTGGGCGGCGCGGACCGCAAGAGCTTCCGCGATGTGAAGAGCTACAAGCGGCGCAAGAGGTGGCTTGCATGACCGTCGTGGCTTCGAGGCACCGGCCCTCACCCCAGCCCTCTCCCCAAGGGGAGAGGGAGCAAGACCGAACAGAAAGACAAAGGGTACGGACATGACCGACCACTACGACGCCCTCGAAATCCGCGACCCCGCCGAGCGCGAGCGCGACCTGCTCGCCGCGCTGCCGAAGCACATCGCGCAGGCCCAGACCGCCGCGCCCGCGTTCGCCAAGATCCTCGATGGCGTGAAGCCCGCCGACATCACCACGCGCGAGGCGCTCGCCAAGCTGCCCGTCACGCGCAAGGCCGAACTGCTCGAATTGCAGAAGCAGCGCCGCGCCGACGATCCCTTCGGCGGCTTTTCCGCCATCGGCCGCGGTGCCCGCATGCCGCGCGTTTTCGCGAGCCCCGGCACCATCTACGAGCCCGAGGGCGAGGCGCGCGACTACTGGCGCACGGCGCGCGCGCTGCATGCCGCGGGTTTTCGCGGCGGCGAGCTCATCCACAACAGCTTCAGCTACCACATGACGCCCGCCGGCTCCATCATGGAAAGCGGCGCGCGCGCGCTGGGCTGCACCGTGTTCGCGGGCGGCACCGGCCAGACCGAGCAGCAGCTCGAAGCCATGGCCGACCTGAAGCCCGAAGGCTATGCGGGCACGCCGAGCTTCCTCAAGATTCTGCTGGAAAAGGCCGAGGAAAAAGGCCTGAAGCTGCCCTCGCTCACCAAGGCGCTGGTGTCGGGCGAAGCCTTTCCGCCGAGCCTGCACGACTGGATCGCCGCGCATGGCGTGCAGGGCACCCAGTGCTACGCCACCGCCGACCTGGGCCTGGTCGCCTACGAGACCAGCGCGCGCGAAGGCCTGGTGCTCGATGAAGGCGTGCTGGTCGAGATCGTGCGGCCCGGCACCGGCGACCCGGTGCCCGACGGCGAGGTCGGCGAGATCGTCGTGACCACCTTCAACCCCGACTATCCGCTGGTGCGCTTTGGCACCGGCGATCTTTCCGCCGTGCTCGCGGGCACCTGCCCCACCGGCCGCACCAACAAGCGCATCAAGGGCTGGCTCGGCCGCGCCGACCAGACCACCAAGGTGCGCGGCATGTTCGTGCACCCCTCGCAGGTGGCGGAGATCGCGCGCCGCTTTCCGGAAGTGCAGCGCGCGCGCCTCGTGGTCTCGGGCGAGATGGGCGACGACCAGATGACCTTCAGGCTCGAATGCGCAGCCGGTACGCCGGCCGGGCTCGATGCGCGCATTGCCGATGCGGTGCGCGAGGTGACCAAGCTGCGCGGCACCATCGAGCTGGTGGCGCCGGGCACGCTGCCGAACGACGGCAAGGTGATCGAGGACGCGCGCAGCTACAAGTAGCGGCGGTCCCGGGCAGGCGCCGCGCGCGCTTCACCGCCCCATGCTCAATGGATCGCAGCCTCGTGCGCGAGCTCGAACATCGTCGTCATCTCGCGGATGAACGCGGGCAGGTCGCCGGGCCTGCGGCTCGTCACCAGGCCGCTGTCGACCACCACCTCCTTGTCGACCCACTTTGCGCCGGCGTTGTGCAGGTCGGCGCGCAGCGAAGGCCACGAGGTCATCCTGCGCCCCTGCACGCCGCCGGCATCGATGAGCGTCCAGGGCCCGTGGCAGATGGCCGCGATGGGCCTGCCCGACTCGACGAAGGCACGCACGAAGGCCACGGCCTTCTGGTTGATGCGCAGCGCGTCGGGGTTGGCGACGCCGCCGGGCAGCAGCAGCGCGTCGAAGTCGTCGGCATCGGCGTTCTTGAGCGGCACGTCGACCTCGAAGGTGCCGGCGGGCTCGAGCTGCTTCCAGGCGCGCACGCTGCCGTCGAGCGGCGAAACGATCTGCGTCTGTGCGCCGGCCAGCTCAAGCGCCTTGCGCGGCTCGGTCATCTCGGCCTGCTCGAAGCCGTCCGCCACGAGGATGGCAACCTTCATTCCGTCCAGTGAAGAAGAAGAGATGGTGGTGGGCATGGGTGAGTCACTCCTTGAAGGTGGTTCTTTTGATGGCAACGACACTTCACCCTAGGGCCCGCGCCCGCGGCGCGCATCGGCGCGCGCCGGGTCCGCCTGTCGGACGGTTCGACGGGCGGCAACCTTCTTTTACGGCGTGCCGCTGCTATTTGCGGCAGCTGGCCGGCAGCGCCTTGTCCTGGAGGCCGTCGCCGGCCACGCAGTTCCACGCGATGCCGTCCTCGGTGGCCGAGGGCTCCATGCGCAGCGTGCCCTTGGCCTTTGGAAGCACCGCCTCGACCACCATGGTGTCGGGGTCGAGCGTCAGCTCCGAGCCGCCTGGCAGGGTTTCGGGTGCGCCGGCCGCAGCCAGGGAATCGGGAATCTCTTCCTTCTGCTTGTAGTAGCTGCCGAGCGCTTCGCGCACCGGTGCGGCTTCGGACCAGGCCTGCGAAACGGCCGCGCGCGACTCGTATTGCTGATAGGCCGGCAGCGCCACCGCGGCCAGCACGCCGATGATGGCCACCACCACCAGAAGCGCCAGCGCGCCGCCGCCGGCTCGGCCGGCGTACGGCACGAAGACCGCGAGCAGGTAGGCCACCGGATTGCGGCTCGGCAGCTTCGCGCCCGGATCGATGGCGCGCGCCACGCGCTTGGTGAGCCAGGGGTAGCCGGCGATCAGTTCATGGAACGAGGCCCAGAAGCCGCTGTTGCCCACCGACTGGTCGGCGTAGCGCTGCAGGTCGACGTGGCGCCACTGCTGCGCGCCGGCGGCCAGCGCCACGAGCGCGCGGGGCGCGGAGTCGGTCTGCGTGCAGCAGGCGGCGCCATGCAGGTCGCAGGTGTATTCCTGGGCCCGCGAATAGGCGGCGCCGAGCAGCGGCAGCCACAGCACCGGGGCGCGCCAGATGTGGCCCGTGAGATGGCCGCGCCGGATATGGCCGAGCTCGTGGCCGATGTAGAAGTTGATGCCGTCGGGCTGGGCTTCCATGGCGTCGACCACGTCGGACAGCAGCACCACGAAGTTGCGGCCGAAGAAGCGCGTGGCAAAGGCATTGAAGATGCCGTCGCCGTGCAGCAGGTAGGCCTCGGGCGGGTTCTGGATGCCCAGATGGCCGCAGCAGGCCAGGAACCGCGCATGCAGTTCCGGCAGCTGGGTGGGGGAGAGCTTCACGGCCGTGCCCTTGATCCAGGCGATGACGGCCGATTGCGCGAACACGTAGGCGATGAAGCCGAGCAGCACATAGACGAGCGCGATGCCCAGGGTGCCCAGGACCAGCAGCGCCCAGACCAGCAGGCCAAGCCCGAGCGTGATGTTGCCGAGCCAGCGCTCGCGCGGATAGACCCATGGATCCATTGGAATTTCCTCCTCGATGCGGCCCGAAGGCCTGCGGTGTTGTGGTTTTTCTTCGCGCCCCTCCAGGCGCGGCTTGCGAGCCGCATCATGCCCCAGGAAGGGGCGCATCTCGGCCCACCCCTAAGGGCTATTCGCTATTCGTCAGGTCATGGTCAGCCTTTATGATCGCGGCCATTTTTGAATTTCACCAACCGAGAGACACTCATGAAGAAACTGCTTGCACTCACGGCATTCGCCGCTGCTGCCGCCGGCGCCCATGCCCAGGATTTCCCCGCAGGCAAGACCGTCACGCTGGTGGTGCCTTTCTCCGCCGGCGGCCCGACCGACCGCGTGGCCCGCGACCTGGCCGAAGCCCTGCAAAAGACCCTGGGCACGACGATCGTGGTGGACAACACCGCGGGCGCCGGCAGCTCCATCGGTACCGCCAAGGTGGCCCGCGCGGCGCCGGACGGCTACACGCTGCTGCTCAACCACATCGGCATGTCGACGATGCCTGCGCTCTACCGCAAGCTGCCGTTCAACGTGGAGAACGACTTCGAATACCTGGGCATGGTCAATGAAGTGCCGATGACGCTCATCGGCAAGCCGACGCTGCCGGCCAACAACTACAAGGAGCTCACGGCCTGGATCGCGGCCAACAAGGGCAAGATCAACCTCGGCAATGCCGGCCTGGGCGCCGCCTCGCACCTGTGCGGCCTCTTGTTCCAGAGCGCGCTCAAGGTCGAGATGACGCCGGTTCCCTACAAGGGCACCGCGCCGGCCATCGCCGACCTGCTGGGCGGCCAGATCGACCTCCTGTGCGACCAGACCACCAACACCACCTCGCAGATCGAGGCCAAGAAGGTCAAGGCCTACGCCGTGACCACCAGCAAGCGCCTGACCACGCCGGCCCTGAAGGACCTGCCGACGCTCGCCGAATCGGGCCTGAAGGACTTCGAGGTTTCGATCTGGCACGGCGTGTACGCGCCCAAGGGCACGCCGGCACCGGTGCTGAAGAAGCTCAACGAAGCCATCAAGGCCGCCATGAAGGACCCGGGCTTCATCAAGCGCGAGGAAGCGCTGGGCGCGGTGATCACCACCGACAAGCGCACCGAGCCGGCCGAGCACAAGAAGTTCGTCTCGGCGGAAATTGCCAAGTGGGGCCCGATCATCAAGGCCGCCGGCGTGTACGCCGACTGATTTCCCCCGCGCTCAAAAAAAGAGCCGCCGGCCCTCGGGACCGGCGGCTTTTTTCATGGCGTGACAGCAGAAAAAATCAGGGCAGCGTGACCGTCCACACCTCGAAGTTCTTGCGCACGTCGACCTGGCGCGTGGTGCGGGCCGTGAAGCCGAAGGTGCTGATCGAGGAGCCCTGGGCGTACTGCCAGCTGCTGTTGCCGGCCGGCACGCAGTGCGTGTCGCTCGCGCCCACCGGCTGGCAATAGACCATGGCCTTGCGCGCGGTGCTGCGCACGGTGACGGTTTCGCTGAAGCGCGCGCCGCCGGCGCCCGGCGCCCTGCCGAAGACGCTGAACGAGGTGGGCGCGAGCGCACCGGCCGGAACCGTCCAGCCGTCGAGGCCGCCGTCGGCGCTGAAGTCGACGTTGTTGGGCTCCGAAGGCGTGGGTGCCGCAAAGACGATGCCGCGCGGGCTGCCCAGGCTTTCCGCGAGCACTTCCGCACGCAGCGCGGGCGTGAGTTCCACCATGGGCGTCTGCACGGCTTCCGCGATGGTGGGCACGCGGGAGAAGGTGCGCACGTACTGCACCACGTTCGGCGTCGCGCCGTCGGCGTGGAAGAACTCGAGCTTCCACACCGACTGGTCGGCGATCTTGCCAAGCTCCTCGTCGGTGTACGCCGGCGTGGCAAAGAGGTTGGCGTTGTCGAAATCGCTCGGGCTGCCGGGCTGGGCCGGGTCCAGGTAGCGTGCGGACATGCGCCATACCGCCGAATTCAGGGCCGAACCGGCCGTGCCGTCCGGCGTGAGCACCAGCGTGTTGAGGCCGGCCTTGGGCACCAGCACCAGTTCCTTGCCGGGCAGCGATGCGGTGGTTGCCACCACCTTCGACAGCACCGGGTTGCCATTGCCGTCGCGCACGTTGTCGACCGAAACCGCGTAGCCGACCGAATGGAACACCAGGTTCTGGTGCTTCAGGTAGTCCTTCTTGTCGAGCTGGGGACGCACGAAGGCGCGGTAGGTGTTGCCGTTGCCGGTGAGCTTCAGCGCACCGTCCACGATCTTCGCGTTGAAGACGTCGTTGTCGGTGTTGCCCAGGACGTCGGTCCAGCGGTAGGTGAGAGCGATGTCGCCGTTCTTGTGGAAGTATTCGAAGTTGCCGCGGTCGTGCTTCAGGTTGGTGGGGCCGGAGCGGAACAGGCTTTCGAACGAGCGGCGCGCACCGCTGCTCACGCGGCCGATGGGCGCGCCGGCCGCCACGAAGCTGGCCGGATCGTCGTTCACGAACAGCGTGCGGCAGGCCGGCGCCACCACGTTGGCGGCGCTGCCGTAGGCATTGCCGTCGGCCTCGATGGGGCTGTCGACGCGCTGTGCGAGCGGCAGCGCATAGCAGGCGTTGATGCGATCGAGCAGCGCCTGCACCATGGCCGGCGTGGGCGGCTGCACCAGCGTTGCGGCATCGATGGCGGGCAGCTTTGCAATGGTGGCGTCGCCGCTGCGAAAGACGATGGACACCGGCGGGCTGTCGTCGCCGGCGGGCAGCGCCTTCACCGTGATCTCGATGTTGGATGCCGTGCCGTCGGGGCGCACCGACACGTTGAGCGCGTCGAGCACGCGGTCCTGGCCGGTGCCGTTGGCCTGGAACTCGCCGCTCATCGGGTCGATGCTCGCGTCGAGTGCGCTCAGCAGCGGCTGCAGCGCAGCCAGCAGCTTGGACACCTGGTCGCCGATCGACCCTGCCGTGACGGCGCCGGCGTCGGCCTGGATCGCGGCGGCCAGCTTGGCCGGATCGCCGTTGGGCGCGAGCTGCGCCACCACGATGGTGGTCAGCGGCGTCACGTTGGTGGTGCCGGTGGCGGTGCTGGCGGTGGTGCTGTAGAGGGTGAGGTCGTCGCGCACGGCCTGGATCACCAGCGGCGCCTTGGTGCCGGCGGGCAGCGAGCAGCTGTAGCTGCCTTCGGCCGTGGTGGTCACTTCGCAGACCTTGGCGCCGGTCTGGTCGAACACCGTGAGCACCGCGCCGGCCAGGGCTGCGCCGGTGGCGACGGTGCCGCTCAAGGTGGTGCCGGCCGCCGCGGGCGGGTCGCCGCCGTTCGAGGCCGGCGGGATGAAGCCGAACCCGCCGCCGCCACCACCACCACCTCCACCTCCTCCGCCGCACGCGCCAAGCAGCGCCAGGGTGACAACGGACAGCGCATGGGGAATCTTGCGGGTGAGAGAGGGCATCGGTGGGCTCTTCGAAAAGGTTTGAAAGCCCCGGACCATCCGGGGCCTGCAAACAATAGCTTTCACTTTTCCAAAAAAAATGATGCAAATGCATCATTCTTGAAATCCGCCGGCGGGCCGCAGGATGGAATCACCTGAACATGGGATGCGCGCTGCGCGGGCGCGATGGAAAACTTCGGCGATGACCCGGCCTGCCGCCCTGCACGACTTCAGCGAGCTGCTGCTGCGGCTCTACCGGCTCTCGCACGAGCTGCCGATCGATGCCTTCCAGGATGCCGCGCTCGATCTCATCAAGCCGGTGCTGGCCTTCGACTCGTCGATGTGGGGCACCGCCACCCGCACCGACAGCGGCATCGACATCCACACCATCCACCTGCACAACCAGCCAGCGGAAATGCTGGCGGCCTATGAAGAGGTGAAGCACCTCGACACCGCCGCGGTGGAAGTGGGCAAGCGGCCGAAGTCGACGCTCTCGTTCAATGCCAATGCCTGGTTCCACCGCAAGGACCAGGCGCAGCTGCGCGCATATGGCGAGCGCTTCGAGCAGTCCAACTTCTTCATCAGCTCGGACGTGCACCCGCAGACGAATTTCGTGCACTGGCTCAGCCTGTTCCGCTCGGACCCCGATGCGCACGGCACCGAAGACGAACGGCAGCTGCTCGCGAGCCTCGCGCCGCACGTGATGCAGGCGCTGGCGCTCAACCGCATCGTGCACCTCGACCGGCTCGAGACCGGTGGCCAGGCGCCCGGCGGCTCCGCCATCGGCGACCTGCGCGGCGTGCTCTATCACGCCGACGGCCCCTTCGAGGCGACGATGAAGGCCGAGTGGCCGTCCTGGCACGGGCGGACCCTGCCCGATGCGCTGCTCAAGCACTTCCTCGGCGGCCATGCGCGCTACAGCGGCCGGGCGGTCGTGGTCACGCACCACGTGGAGCAGCGGTTGCTGTTCCTCAAGAGCCGCATGCGCTGCCTGGCCGACAGCCTGACGCCGCGCGAGCACACCATTGCCGAGCTGCTGGCCCGCGGCGACACGCACAAGGACATCGCGGCCATGCTGAACCGCTCGCCCGCCACCGTGCGAAACCACATCCAGTCGATCTACGACAAGCTGCAGGTGGGCAACGTGGCGGGCCTGATCCAGGAGCTGCGGCTCGCGGGCTGACCGGCCCGCGCCGCTTGCAGCCCCGCGGCCTCACTTCGGCCGGATCGCGTCGGCCGTGCCCTGGATGAAGGCCTTGATGCTCTCGATGTCCTCGCCCGAGAGCTTGCCCGTGAAGTCGGGCATGCCGCGCGCCATGGCCGGGCCCTTGAGGATGAACTTGTCGAGGTTCTCGATGTAGGCCGCATCCATGTAGCCGAGGTTCGGGATGTTGCCGCCGCGGTCCACGCCCGGCACGCCGTGGCAGAACACGCAGTTGCTCACATAGAGCATGGTGCCGGCCTGGACCTTGGCGGGGTCGTACTTCACGCCCTGCACCAGCTTGTCCATGCGGTACTGCACGAACTCGGGCATCTTCGCGCTGCCGCCCACGGCAAAGGTGTAGACCGTGCCCGGACCCTGCCGCTCGGTGGCGCGCTGCGCGAGGCCGTACACGCCGCCCCAGCCCACCGCGACCGACACGTACTGCTTGCCATCGACCATGTAGGTGGTGGGCGCGGCCACCACGCCGGTGCCGGTGGCCGTTTCCCAGAGCTTCTCGCCGGTCTTCGCGTTGTAGGCCACCAGGCGGCCGTCGGCCGTGCCCTGGAACACCAGGTTGCCGGCGGTGGTGAGCGTGCCGCCGTTCCAGGGCGAGACGTAGTCCACGCCCCAGGCCTCCTTCTGCGCCACCGGGTCCCAGGCGACGAGGCGGCCGAAGGGCTTGCTCTTGGGCGGCTCGGCGTTGGCGAACATGGCGGTGTTCCAGCCGAGCGCGGCGTGCGGCCGGCCCGGTGCGTTCTGGTCGAACTTCCAGTCCTTGTCGTCCATCAGGTTGATCGGGATGTTCTGCGCCGGCAGGTAGGCCAGGCCGGTCTGCGGGTTGAACGACATCGGGTGCCAGTTGTGCGCACCGAAGGGGCCGGGAATGCTGTCGCCGGGCTTGTCGTTCTGGCGCGCGGCCGCGATCTCGATGGGGCGGCCGTTCTTGTCGTAGCCCGTGGCCCAGTTCACGTCGACGAAATTCTTCGCCGAGATGAACTTGCCGTTGGTGCGGTCGATGACGAAGAAGAAGCCGTTCTTCGGCGCATGCAGCAGCACCTTGCGCGCCTTGCCGCCGAGCGTGACGTTGGCCAGGATCATCGACTGGGTGGAGGTGTAGTCCCAGTTGTCGCCGGGCGTCTCCTGGTAGTGCCACACGTACTTGCCGGTGTCGGGGTTCAGGGCCACCACCGAGCCCAGGTAGAGGTTGTCGCCGCCCTTGGGGCTGCGCTTCTTGTGCGCCCAGGGCGAGCCGTTGCCGGTGCCCACGTACATCAGGTTGAGCTCGGGGTCGAAGGCGAAGCTGTCCCATGCGGTGCCGCCGCCGCCGGCCTCCCAGTACTTGCCCGAAGGGTCCCAGGTCTTGGCGGCGCGCGCCATCGATTCGTCCTCGAAGGGCTTGGCCGGGTCGCCCGGCACCACGAACCAGCGCCACTTCTGCTCGCCGGTCTTCGCGTCGTAGGCCGTGACATAGCCGCGCACGCCGTACTCGGCGCCGCCGTTGCCGATGATGACCTTGCCCTTGAAGACGCGCGGCGCGCCGGTGATGGTGTAGCTGCCCTTTTGCCCCTCGATGGTGTTCTTCTCCCAGACCTTCTGCCCGGTGGCCGCGTCGAGCGCGATCAGCCGTCCGTCGAAGGCGCCGACGTAGACCTTGCCCTCGTGCAGCGCCACGCCGCGGTTCACCACGTCGCAGCAGCCCCTGAAGCCCTTGGACTTGTCGACCTGCGGATCGAAGCTCCAGAGCTTCTGCCCGGTGCGCGTGTCGATGGCATGCACCACGCTCCACGACGCGGTCACGTACATGACGCCGTCCACCACCAGCGGCGTGGCCTCGACGCCGCGCGTGGACTCGAGGTTGTAGGACCAGGCCAGCCCCAGCTGCTTCACGTTGCCGGCATTCACCTGGTCGAGCTTGCTGAAGCGCGACTCGGCGTAGTCCAGGCCGTAGCTCGGCCAGTCGGGCGTCTTCTTCTGGGCCGCATTGGCGCGAACGAAGTCGCCGTTCACCTGCTTGGCGGCCGAGGCCTGCGCCGCGGCGGGCGAGCTGCCCAGGCACAGCAATGCACCGGCGAGCGCAAGCCAACCGGAGTGGATCTTTTTCATCGTGGGTCTCCTTTGTGGCGCAAGGATCGGTTGTGCCGCGCTCGCGTTCACCTTCGGGATTTCCCCAGTCCGGCGCTGTTCCATTGCGGAACACATTCGACGGGGGCAGCGATCTCCCCTTCCTTCCTGATCCCCCCATTTCGAGGAGCGGCGAACAGCATGGCTTTCGAACGGCTGGGCACGGCAACCGCGCCGCGCCAACTTTTTTCCAGCACGCCGGCGCAGCGCGTGGCGCTCGCGCGGCAGCAGTTCTTCGAGGAAGGCGTGCGGCCATCGGGCCTGGTCGGCGAGGCGGTGATCCAGTCGTGGCTGCGCTGCACCCGCAACCACAGCGACCGGCAGCGCATCGTGCCTTTCGATGCGGTCACGCCGAGCCGCCTGCACGCCACGCTGGCGCGCAACCGCGAGCTGCTCGAGGTGGCGCGGCAGGAACTCGCGAGCATGGAAAGCGCGCTCGCGGGCACCGACTGCCGCGTGATCCTGACCGACGGCGAAGGCGTGGTGGTGCACGTCACGCACCAGCCGGCCGCCGCGCACCAGCCGGTGCTGCGCAAGACCGCGCGCGTGGGCGTGAACATTTCCGAGCGCATCGTCGGCACCACCGCGCCGGGCATCGTGGCGACCACCGGGCTGGCCTGCACGGTCGACGGCGCGGAGCACTACTTCGACGTGCTGTCGCAGATGCAGTGCGCCGCGGCGCCGATCCGCGACGTGGCGGGCCGGCTCGCGGGCGTGCTCGACATCACGATGGAGGCGCGGCGCTTCGGCTTCGATGCGGCCTCGATGGTGGCGCTCTACGCCACGACCATCGAGAACCGCCTGCTGCAGGCGCAGTCGCGCGACCACCTGATCCTGCGTTTCCAGGCCAGCCCCACGCTGCTGGGCACGCCGATGGAAGCGCTGGCCGGCGTGGCGCCCGACGGCACCATCGCCTGGCTCAACGGTGCCGGCGCGCGGCTGATCGGCCGCCTGCCCGAAGAGGCCTGCGAGCGGGATGTCGAATCGATGCTGGGCCACGACCTCGCGAGCCTGCTGCGGCTCGAAAGGCGCGAAGCCGCGCAGCCGCTGCGCCTGGCGAGCGGCCTGGGCGTGTGGGTGCAGGCGCGCCTGAAGGCTGCGGATGGCGTGGACTTCAGGCATGCGGTGGCGATGCCCGGCGACGCCGGCGCGGTGTTGTCCGCCGAGCCCGCGGCGGCGGCCCAGCCGTTGGAGGCGCACGAGCACACGCCAGCCATCGCCTCCCACCACGTGCCGGTGGAAGCGCTGCAGGGCGAAACGCTGCGCGAGCACAGCCGCAAGCTGATCGAGGACACGCTGGCGGCGCAGGGCGGCAACGTCTCGCAGGCGGCGCGGCAGCTGGGCGTGTCGCGCGGCACGCTGTACCGGCGGCTGCGCGGCTGGCGCGAAGAGGACAAGGTCGCGCCGGACTGAAGGTTCAGCGCCTGGGCAGCGCGTAGGCGATCACGTGGTCGCCGGTGCGCGTGCCCAGCGAGCCGTGGCCGCCCGCGGCCACCACCACGTACTGGCGCCCGTCGCTGCCGCGGTAGCTCATCGGCGTGGCCTGTCCGCCCGCGGGCAGGCGGCTGCGCCAGAGCTCCTTGCCGCTGGCCACGTCGTAGGCGCGCAGGTAGTAGTCGAGCGTGCCCGAGAGAAAGGCCACGCCGCCGGCCGTCATCATCGGCCCGCCGAGGCTGGGCACGCCCATCGCAAAGGGCAGCGGCAGCGGCGAGCTGTCGCGCACGGTGCCGTTCTTGTGCTTCCACACCACGCGGCCGGTGCGCAGGTCGGCCCCGGCCACATGGCCCCAGGGCGGCGCCTGGCACGGCAGGCCGAACACCGAGGTGAAGGCGCTCAGCTGCACCGCGAACGGCGCGCCGAAGTTCTCGTTGAGCGCGGGCAGGCTGTCGTTGGGCCGGTCCTTGCCCTGCACGTAGAGCGAGGTGTCGTCGGCGCGCGGAATGAGCCTGGACACGAAGGCCAGCGAGGCCGGCGTGGTGAACGCCATCTGCCGCACCGGGTCGACCGCCACGCCGCCCCAGTTGAAGACGCCGAAGTTGCCGGGGTAGATCAGCGAGCCCTCGGTCGACGGCGGCGTGTAGCGGCCTTCGTAGCGCAGCCGGTGAAAGGCGATGCGGCAGGCCAGCTGGTCGAACACGGTGCCGCCCCACATGTCGGCCGGCGTGAGCGCGGGCGGATCGAAGGACAGCTCCGACACCGGCTGCGTGAGCGAGGTGTGGTCGCCCGCGGCCGGCCCCTGCGGCGCGGGCCGTTCATGAACCTTGGTCAGGGGCTTGCCGTCGCGCCGGTCGAGCACGAACAGCTCGCCCTGCTTGGTCGGCTGCACGAGCGCGGGCACCGTCTCGCTGCCGATGCGCAGGTCGACGAGGCTGGGCTGCGAGGGTACGTCGTAGTCCCAGAGGTCGTGGTGCACGGTCTGGAAGCTCCAGCGCACGCGGCCGGTGGCCAGGTCCAGCGCCACCACCGAGGACGAATAGCGCTCGGCCCCTTCGGTGCGCTTGCCGCCCCACTGGTCGGGCGGCTGGTTGCCGGTGGGCACGTAGACCAGCCCGAGCGCCTCGTCCACGCTGGAGATCGACCAGCTGTTCGGCGAGTTGGCCGTGTAGCTGCGGTCGGCCGCGATGGGTGCGGTGTCGTCCGGGTTGCCCGAATCCCAGTTCCACACCAGCGCGCCGGTGTCGATGTCGAAGGCCCGGATCACGCCCGAGGTCTCCTTGGTCGAGACGTTGTCCAGCACCGTGCCGCCCACGATGACGAGCGAGCGCGTCACCACCACGGGGGAGGTCGAGTAATACGAGCCGGGCTTCACGTTGGGCATGTTCTTCCAGAGGTCGATCTGGCCCGTGCCGCCGCCAAAGCGCATGCAGGGCTTGCCGCTCCCGGGGTCGAGCGCGATGACGCGGCCGTCGGCCGTGGGCATGAAAAGCTTGGCGTCGCAGTCGCCGCCGGCCGCGGGTGGCGATGAAGCAGCAGCCGCTGCGGGCGCGGGCCGCACCGCGCTGCCCGGATCGTAGGACAGGCCGCGGCAGGTCAGGTGCTGCAAGGCCAGCGGGCGCCGGATCTCGGGCGTGTAGCGCCAGAGCTGCTGGCCGGTGGTCGCGTTCAGCGCCACCACCGACTGGTGCGGCGTGCAAAGAAAAAGCCGCTCGCCGATCTTCAGCGGCGTGACCTCGAAGGTCGTCTCCTCGGGGTCGCCGCTCTGGCCGCGCACGTCGCCGGTGCGGAAGTGCCATGCCTCCTGCAGCTCGCCGACGTTGGCCGGCGTGATCTGGTCGAGCGCCGAATAGCGCTGGCCCATGCCGTTGCCGCCGTAGGCCGTCCAGTCGTCCTTCGGCGGGGCCGGTGCGGCATTGCCCGATGCCGCGGCGGGTGCCGCGGCCGCCGGCATGGTGCCTTCGATGCGCGTTGCATCGCGCGTCCACGAGAACACCGCGGCGGCCAGGAAGGCCAGCAGCACCACGCCGAGGAAGCCGCGCGCGGGCGCCACGCCCGCGGCGCTGCGGCGCGCGAGCGCACGCGCCACCCAGGGCGTGAGCAGGAACAGGCCGAGTACGAAGAACACGTCGCCGCGCGCTGCCAGCGGCCACCAGTCGAAGCCCACTTCCCACAGGGCCCACACCAGCGTGAACGCCACCACGGCCGCATAGGCCCAGAGGCCCGCGCCGCTGCCGCGCGGCAGCAGCACCGCGCAGGCGATGAGCCCGAGCCCTGCCACCAGGTAGTACCACGAGCCGCCGAGCACGACGAGCCATGCGCCTGCCGCCCCCAGCCCCAGGCCTGCAAGGCCGATGACGGCGGCAGTGATGTTGAGCAGCGCGGAAGAAGGCGCACGGACGCGCGCGGGGGCATCGGGCATGGCATGGGCTCCAAGGTTTTTGATCGAACCTAGGCCAAGGCCGCGGCGATGCGCGTAGGCGGTTTGCGCATGTCGCCGTGCATCACCGGAGGCGCGGCCGCTTGCCGCCCGTCTTCTTAAACAGAAGGTATTCGGTATTCGTCGTTGCGCGCGGCGCGGGCCCGGCGCGTGCGCGCATCGGGCTGCAGCGGCCGGAGGTATTCGTGCAGCGCCAGCGCGGCGGCACCCACGGCGGGTGCAAGCGCAAGGTAGCGCGCGATGCGCAGGTCGGGCGCGGGCATGCCGGCCGCATCGGCATGGCGCCCGACCCACTCGAAGGCCGCCTGCGCGAGGCCGAGATGGCCGGTGCAGGACTTGCCGCCGAGCACGATGGCGCGCGGATCGAAGGTGACCCACAGGTTCTGCAGCAGCACGCCGAAGAAGGCCGCCGCATGCGCCATGCCGGGCGCCTCGCGCTCGAGCGCGCGCGAGCCGAAGAAGGCCTCGGCGCAGCCGCGCCGCCCGCACGAGCACAGCGGCCCATCGAGCTGCAGGATGGTGTGGCCGATCTCGCCCGCCATGCCTTGCGCGCCCGTGAAGAGGCGGTCGTTCAGCACCACGCCGGCGCCCACGCCCACGTCGCAGCTCACGAAGATCAGCGGGTCCGCGCTTTCGCCGCCGGAGAACTCGTACTCGCCGAGCGCGGCGGCATCGGCGTCGTTCTGCAGCTGCACCGTGACACCCGGCAGCCCGGCCGCGGCAAAGGCTTCTTCCAGCGCGGGCAGCAGGCTCACGTTGCGCCAGCCGAGGTTGGGCGCAAAGCGGACCATGCCGGTGCAGTCGTCCACCGCGCCGGGCACGCAGACGCCGATGCTCGACAGCCGCAGCCCCAGTGCGTTGAGCTGCCCGTGCGCCGCCGCGGCCATGCGCGCGACCTGCGCACAGGCGCCGGCCGGTGCGCTGTCGGCCAGCGCCTGCGTGTCGGCATGCAGCACCTCACCCTGCAGCGAGACGCACACCAGGCGCACCGTCTCGACCGCGATCTCGACACCCATCAGCGCGCGCACGCCGACGTTGATCCGCAGCGGCGTGGAAGGCCGCCCCAGGCCATCGGCAACGGTGGTGCCGGCTTCGCTGAGCCAGCCCTCGTCGAGCAGTTCGCGCACCAGCAGGCTCACGGTCGACTTGGTGAGGCCGCTCTCGCTCGCGAGCCGTGCGCGCGACAGGCCCGGGCGCGCGCGCAGGAGCCGCAGCAGCACGCTGCGGTTCATGCGCTTGAGCAGCTGCTGGTCGCCGATGGTCACGGGGCCACCCTGCCTTCGTTCACCTGTGGGCCTGCTCTTTTCCTTCGGGGCGCTTGCCGGCGATGATCATGCCGAGCACTTCGTCTTCGGTGACGTCCGCGGTGCGGTAGGTGCCCACGAGCCTGCCGTTCTTCATGACCGCGACGCGGTCGCTCAGCGAGAACACGTCGGGCATGTCGTGCGTGATCAGGAAGATGCCGACGCCGTCGGCCTTGAGCTGCTTCACGAGCCCGCCGACCATCGCGGTTTCCTCGGGCCCGAGCGCGGCGCAGGGCTCGTCCATGATCAGGATGCGCGCGTTGAAGTACAGCGCGCGCGAGATCGCCACCACCTGCCGCTGCCCGCCCGAGAGGCGGCGCACCGGAATGCGGATGTTGGTGAAGTTCTTGTTCAGGCGCTGGAACACCTTGCGCGCCTGCACTTCCATGAAGTGGTCGTCGAGCGTGTTCCAGCGCGTCATCTTCTCGCGGCCGAGAAAGAGGTTCGATACGGAGTCGAGGTTGTCGGCCAGCGCGAGGGTCTGGTAGATGGTCTCGATGCCGAGCGCCTGCGCCTCGGCGGGCGTGCGGATGTGGACCTTCTCGCCCGCGATCAGCGTGTCGCCCGAATCGACCGGGTAGGCGCCCGCGAGCATCTTCATGAGCGTGGACTTGCCCGCGCCGTTGTGGCCGAGCACGGCCACCACTTCGCCGGGATGGAGGTTGATGCTCACGCCGTCCACGGCCTTCACGCCGCCGAAGGCCTTGCGGATCTCCTTCAGTTCGACCAGGGGGTGCGAGGTGTCGACCGTGGTCATTTGAATTCCTTTTGCGGTGCGGCGCTTTTTGCGTGCGGGGCTCCGATGTTCAGGGCGCGTGCCCAGGCCACCGGGTACTCCCCTCCGCGAATGTCCCCCGCCTTCGGCTCCTCCTTGATTTCGCTGCGGGGAGCACCCGATGCCCTGTGCACAGAGCACGCTCGTGGTGTACCGCCGATCAACGACTGCTCTGTCCAACGCACTTTCATCTCTAGTTCTCCCCGAACTTGCGCCGGTACAGCACGTCGAACACCACCGCCACGATCAGCACCTGCCCGATGATCACCATGCGCTTGCCGATCGGCACGTCGAGCAGCAGCATGCCGCTGTCGAGCGACTGCATGATGAGCGCGCCCAGCACCGAGCCGAAGATCGAGCCGGTGCCGCCCGCGAGCGCCGTGCCGCCGATCACGGCCGCCGCGATCACGTACAGCTCCATGCCGGTGCCGAGCGAGTTGGTGCCCGCATTGAGCCGCGCGATCGACACAATGGCCGCCACCGTCACCAGCACCGCGAGCAGCGCGAACAGCATCAGCGTGACGCGCTTGACCGGAATGCCCACCAGCGCCGCCGCATCGGGGTTGCCGCCCATCGCGAACACATAGCGGCCGAAGCGCGTGCGGTGCACGATGAACGACAGCACGATCGCCACCACGGCCCAGATCAGCACCGGGATCGGCAGGCCCTGCGGCGCGTCCTTCGAGGCGATCTGGTAGTTGTTCATGACCGCCGCGAAGACGAACACCACGGCCGCCGGCACCGCCGTGAGAAGCAGCTCCAGCCACAGCGGCTCGTTGGGCATCCCGTGGTGCGCGCGAGCGCGGCGCTTCTGCAGCATGCGCGCGAACAGCACCAGCGCCACGAAGGCCGCGAGCACCCAGGTCATGGTGGTGCCGATGCCGCCGTCGTAGCCGCCGCCCAGGCGCTGGAAGAATTCGTCGTTCACGGGCTGCGTCTTGCCGTCGGCCACCAGGAAGGCCGCGCCGCGGAACGACATCAGCCCGCCGAGCGTGACCACGAACGAGGGCACGCCCAGCATCGCCGTGAGCCAGCCCTGGTAGATCGACACCAGCAGCGCCACCGCGAGCCCCGCGAGGCAGGCCGCGGGCCACGACCAGCCCGAGGTGTATTGCAGGTAGGCGATCAGCACGCCGACAAAGCCCATGACCGAGCCGACCGACAGGTCGATGTGGCGCGCCACGATCACCAGCACCATCACCGTCGACACGATGCCCACCACCGCCGTCTGCTGCGCCACGTTGTAGAGGTTCTCGGGCGACAGGAACACGCCGCCCGACATCACGTTGAAGACCACCCCCATGGCGATCAGCAGCACGCTCATCAGCAGGAGCCGCAGGTCGACGCCCGTGCGCCGCCACCAGCCTGGCGTTGGATTGCTCATTTTTCAGGTCCTCTCGAAGGAACAACAGGTGCGCGGCGGCGGTCCGGACAGGCCCGTGGGCCCGCCGGACGCGGCAGTGCGGCGCGGATCGGCGGCGCTTCTTCTTGCTGCTACTTGCAGGCCGCGGGTGCGCTGGCGGCCGGGACGCCCTTGCAGAGCTCGTCCTTCTTGATCCAGCCGGCCTTCACGACCACGTCGAGGTTGTCGCGCGTGATCGGCACCGGCGTGAGCAGGCGCGACGACAGCGAGATCTTCTTCGGCCCGGAATTCCAGGGCGCGGCCTTCTCGACCGGCTTGCCCTGCGACAGCGCGATGGCCGCGCTGGCGGCCTCGCGGCCGAGTTCGCGCGAGTCCTTGAAGATGGTCGCGGTCTGCGTGCCCAGCGCAATGCGGTTGAGCGCCGCAAAGTCGGCGTCCTGCCCCGACACCGGAATGCCGCGCAGGCCCTTGGCCGTGAGCGCGGCCACCGCGCCGCCGGCCGTGCCGTCGTTGGCCGCCACCACCGCGTCGACCTTGTTGGCGTTCTTGGTGAGGATCTGCTCCATGTTCTTCTGCGCCACCTCGGGCTTCCAGCCTTCGGTGTATTCGTCGCCGACGATCTTGATGTCGCCCTTCTTCACCGCCGCGTCCAGCACCTCCTGCTGGCCCGCGCGCAGGAAGTCGGCGTTCGGGTCGCTCGGCGAGCCCTTGATGATCACGTAGTTGCCCTTGGGCTTGACCTTGAAGACCTCGCGCGCCTCCATGCGGCCGACCTCGACGTTGTCGAAGGTGATGTAGAAGACGCCGGGCGCCTCGATCAGCCGGTCGTACGCCACCACGGGCACCTTCTGGCGCGTGGCCTTGGTGACGGCCGGAAGGATCGCGTCCTTGTCCATGGCCAGCACGATGAGCGCCTTGGCGCCCTTCGACATCAGCCCCTCGATGTCGCCCAGCTGCTTCTCGGGCGAGCCGCCCGCGTCCGCGCTGATGTACTTGGCGCCGAGCTTCTCGAGCTGCGCCTTGATCGCCGCCTCGTCGGTCTTCCAGCGCTCTTCCTGGAAGTTGGACCAGCTCACGCCGACCACGGTCTGGGCCACTGCGCCCACGGCAGAAAGGCCGAAGGCCATGGCGGCCAGGGTGTGCTTGAGTTGCATGGATGTCTCTCCTTGGAAGGGTGTGCCTGGCGAAGAACGCCGTGTAAGAAATTAGTTAGTTTGAAGGGCGAACTAACTATCCCATCGCGGCCGCGCGCTGGGCACCCGGGAATTCCCGGGGGAATGCGCTTGGCCTGCGGGCGCGTCGAGCATCGAGAAGATCGATGCTCAGCAAGAAAATATATCGTTTTCGGTTATGAGGCGCGCTGCTTAAAGTCCGGGCCATCCTGAACTCACAGACCGATGGCCGCCATGAATGCATCCCCCACGAGAATTCCGTTCCACCTGGCTTTCCCCGTCCGCGACATTGCCGAGGCCCGCGCCTTCTACGGCGAGCTGCTCGGATGCCCCGAGGGCCGCAGCGCGCCCGAATGGGTCGACTTCGACTTCTACGGCCACCAGATCGTGGCGCACCTCGCCCCCGATGAATGCGGCCACAAGGCCAGCAGCGCGGTCGACGGGCACGACGTGCCGGTGCGCCATTTCGGCGCCATCCTCCCGATGGACCAATGGCAGGCGCTGGCCGACAAGCTGGTTGCGCGCCAGACCCGCTTCGTGATCGAGCCCTACATCCGCTTCAAGGGCGAGCCGGGCGAACAGGCGACGATGTTCTTCCTCGATCCGTCGGGCAATGCCATCGAGATGAAGTCGTTCGCGAATCTCGATTCGCTGTTCGCCGTCTGAGGGCGCCGCGTGAAGACACGACGCTTTCTTGCAGCCGCGGCTGCCGCAGCACTGCTGCTGTCCGCCGCAGGCGCCAGTGCGCAAACCGACACCTTGAAGAAGATCAGGGAGTCCGGCGCCATCACCATGGGCGTGCGCGACGCCTCGGGCGCCATGTCCTTCACGCTCGGGCCGGGGAGCTACACGGGCTTTCACGTCGAAGTCTGCGAGCGTGTCGTCGCTGACATCGGCCGGGCGTTGCAGATCGAGAAGATCCACGTGAAGTACCAGCTGGTCACGCCGCAGAATCGCATTGCCCTGGTGCAGAACGGCACCGTCGACATCGAGTGCGGCACCACGACCAACAACACGGCGCGCCAGAAAGACGTGGCGTTCGCGCCCACGCTCTACGTCGAAGGGGTTCGCATTGCCGTGAAGGCGGCCTCCGGCATCGTGTCGCCCGCGCAGCTCTCGGGCAAGGCGGTGGCCGCGACAACCGGCGCCACCTCCGTCCAGCTCCTCAGGAAGCTCAAGCGCGAGGGTGCGGGCGAGATCGCGGAAGTGCTCGCCAAGGACAACAGCGAAGGCTTCCTGCTGCTCGAATCGGGCCGGGTGGATGGCTTTGCGGCCGACGGCCAGATCCTTGCCACGCTGATCTCCAAGAGCAGGGAGCCGGCGCAGTACAGGCTGCTCGACCAGGTTCTCAGTGTCGAGCCGATCGCGATCATGCTTGCGAAGGGCGACCCCGCGTTCAAGAAGCTCGTCGACCAGAGCGTGCTGTCGCTGGCCAGGAGCGGAGAAGCCGCGCGGCTCTACGACAAGTGGTTCATGCAGCCCATTCCTCCGCACAACTCGAAGGTCGGGCTGCCGGCCAGCGCGTTGACGAAGGCCGCCTGGGCCAGTCCGAGCGACAAGCCGATGGAAGCGTACGAGGCGCGATGAATCATTGAACCTTGCATCGATTCTTGAGATGCTCGGTTCATGATCAACGAACTCAGAACCTTCATCGCCGTCTGCCGCCACGGCACCTTCGCCGCCGCGGGAGAGCGGATCGGCCTGACGCAGTCGGCGGTCAGCAGCCAGGTCAAGCGGCTCGAGGAAGCGCTGGGGTTCGCGCTGTTCGAGCGCACCGGGCGCTCCGCCACCTTGAATGCGGCCGGCCAGACGACGCTGGCGCGCGCGGAGGAGATCTGCGCGCTCTACGCCAAGCTCGGCGAGCTTCCCGATGACGCCGCGAGCGGTGGGCTGCTGCGCATCGGCGCGATTGCCTCGGCGCAGTCGACGCTGGTCGCACGGGCGCTTGCAAGGCTGCGCAAGCAGCAGCCGCTGCTGCGCGTGCATGTGTCGCCCGGCGTGTCGATGCGGCTGATGGACGAACTCGATGCAGGCACGATCGATGCCGCGGTGATCATCCGGCCGCCGTTCGGCATTCTTCCGGAGCTGGCGTGGCAGCCGCTGGTGCAGGAGCCGTACGTGCTCATCGCGCCCAGGAAACTGCCGGGAAAGGACTGGCGCGCGCTGCTCCAGGAGCAGCCCTTCCTGCGCTACGACCGCGCATCATTCGGCGGCCGCATGGTGGAAAGATTCCTCCGGCGCGAAGGCATCGCGGTCAACGATTCGATCGAACTCGACGAGATCGCCGGGCTCATCCACATGGCGTCCAAGGGGCTGGGCGTTGCGCTCGTTCCGCTGGTCGAGGCGCACCTTCCGCTGCCCGCGGGTGTTCGCATGCTCTCGCTCGGCGAGCTCACGTTCCACCGCGAGGTGGGCCTGCTGCTGCGCAAGCCGCGCGCCAGCCCGCCTGCCGCCGCGCAGTTTGCGCAGTGCCTGCGGGAAGCCGCTCAATAGACATCGCGCCGGTAGCGGCCCTCTGCCACCAGCGCGTCGCAGGCCGGCGCGCCCAGCAACTCGCGCAAGGCCAGGTCGACGCCCGGCGCCATGCCTTCGAGGCTGCCGCAGACGTAGACCACCGCACCCTCGGCCACCCATTGGCGCAGCAGGCCGGCCGCCTCGCGCAGCCGGTGCTGCACATACAGGCGCTCGGCCTGGTCGCGGGAGAACACCAGGTCGACGCGCTCGAGCGCCGCGGCCGCCTGCCACTGCGCGATCTCCTCGGCGCAGAAGGCGTCGTGCGCGGCATTCCGCTCGCCGAACACCAGCCAGTTGCGCCCGTGGCCCCGGCGCACGCGCTCGCGAAGATGCGCGCGCAGGCCGGCAAAGCCGGAGCCATTGCCGATGAAGACGCAGGGCACCTCGTCGTCGACGAGCGCGAACGCGGGATTGGGCAGCAGGCGAAGCTCGACCTGCGCATCCAGCGGCGCCCCGTCGGTCAGCCAGCCCGAGGCCACGCCCATGCCGTGCGCGTGGCGCGCCTGGCGCACCAGCAGCTGCACGCAGCCGTCGGCCGTGGTCGAGGCCACCGAATAGCGCCGCGGCGCAAGCGGCACCAGCATGTCGGCCAGTGCCTGCGCGCTGGCCGCCGGCGCGGCCGGAAGCATGCTGCGGGACAGCGCATCTTCGAGCGTGCACGCGCGGCCATCGCAGCGCACGTGCGTTCGCCCGTCGAGGCCGGCGCGGCGCAGCAGTTGTTCGACCGCGTGGCCGGACTGGCGCGGCAATAGTTCGACGAGCGCGCCCGGCGCCCAGTCGGCCGCGCCCGCATGCGCGAGCTCGACCTCGAAGAGCGGATCGCCCTGGCTGCCGGCATTGAGCAGGGTGCGCCGCACGACGCGCCAGGGCTCGAAGGGTGCCGCCTCCGCTTCGTGCGACTTCCATGCGCCGGGCTGCAGCACGCCGAAGGCTTCGGCCAACGCGTGCTGCCAGCGCGCCAGCGCACCGGCATCGCCGTTGTGCACTTCGATCATCGGGAACAGCGCCTCTGCGCCATGGCCGCGCAGGTCGCGGTCGAGCGATCGGCCGAAGCCGCAGAAGTTGGCGTAGTGCCGGTCCCCGAGCGCGAGCAGGCCGTAGTGCACATGCTGCAGGCCGGAGCCGGTCTGCAGCGCGAACTGGCGCGCAAAGGCGCGCAGGCTGTCCGGCGGATCTCCATCGCCGAAGGTGCTGGCCACCAGCAGCACCTTGCGGTAGCGCCGCAGCGCATCCACGCTCAGGCGCACCAGCGGCTGCAGCACCACCGCGACACCGGCCGACTGCAGCACCGCGGCCGTCTGCAGCGCGATGCGCTCCGCCTGGCCGGTCTGGCTTGCGAAGGCGAGCAGCACGGGCTCGGCGCCGGGCGCGTCCGGCTGCAGTACCGGACCGAGCCGCGTGCGCTCTTCGCGCACGGCCCGCTTGGTGCGCCGGCGTCCGAGGTAGAGCATCCACCCCGTGACCGCGAACAGCGCCAGGCCCAGGCTGCTGAGCAGCATCACGATGCGGCCCGGCAATCCCCAGTAGGTGCCCATGTGCATCGGATAGATGCTGTTGACCAGGCGGCCGGCCAGCGGCTTGTCGGCGTAGCGCTGGTGCCGGGAGGGCTCGCCGGTGGCGGCGTCGAGGTAGAGGCGGTTGCGTGCGCGTTCGTGCTCGGGGCGGGCACGCAGGTAGGTCACTTCCACCTGCGATGCATTGCGCGCCGGCGGGCGCAGCGTGGCCAGGCTCCAGTCGCCGCCGGTTTCATCGAGGAAGGACTGCCACACGCGCTGCAGGTCGGGCGCCGCCTGCGCCTTGGCGGGCGCGCCGCCGGCCTGCATGCCCTGCGCACGGACCACGCGCCCTTCGCCCGCAGCGTTGTCGACCATGGCGCGCACGGCGTCGAAGCCCCAGTAGATGCCCGTGAGGCTCGAGACCAGGTACACCAGCAGCGCAAGGGTGCCGGCCACCGCATGCAGGTTCCAGAGAAAGGCGCGGCCGGTCAGCGCGAAGTCCAGCTTCAGCCAGGCCCGCCACGCGAGCGGCCGGCGCGGCCAGCGCAGGTAGAGGCCCGACAGCGCAAGCACCAGCAGCCCCGCGGCCAGCGTGCCGGTGACGGGCTTGCCCGCGTCGCGCGGCAGCAGCAGCCAGCGATGCAGGTGCTCGGCGAACTCGAAGAAGGCCTCGCCCGTGGACACGGGCAGCAGCGCGCCGGTCCAGGGATCGATCAGCCGGACCTCGCCCTGGCGCTCGCCTTCGCGCGGCGCGAAGTTGACGCGCGCCGGCCGCCCGGCTTCGGCAAACACCGTGAGCGCGGCGATGCGCAGTGCCGGCTCCGCCGCCCGCACCCGCGCCGCGAGTGCCGCGGGCCGCAGCGCCGATGCACCGGCGGGGTTGGGAATGTGGCGCAGCGCGGGATTGAGCGCGTCGACGATCTCCGCGCGAAAGGAGAGCACCGCGCCGCTCAGCCCGATCACGACGAGCACGCTTCCGGCCGTGATGCCGATGAACCAGTGGATCTGGAACCAGATCCGTCTCAGGAGAGCCATGGTGGAAAAACGCCGAAGGATGTGGAGGGCCGCGCTGCTTGTTGCGGATGCGTTCAAAGGTCGACCTTGAGCGTCGCCTTGATGCTGCGCGGCGCGCCCACGGCCAGCCGCGTGCCGGCCGCCGCCCAGTAGCGCTTGTCGGCCACGTTGTCGATGTTGACCTGCCACAGCGTGCGCTTGCCGAACAGCTGCGTCACGTAGCGCGCGCCCAGGCCGAACAGGGTGTTGCCGCCGATGAAGGCCTGGTTCAGGTCGTCCACCGGCCGGCGCCCCGTGTAGTAGGCGCCCGCGTTGACCGAGAGGCCCGGCACCGCGGCAATGTCGTACGAGAGGAAGGCGCTGGCCGTCTGCCTGGCGGTGTTCTCGGGCATCTTGCCGTTGTATTGCGCGTTGATGCCGCGGAACTCGGCATCGAGCGACTGGGCCGACAGCTGCCAGGCGAGCGCGCGCGTCAGGCGGCCCTGCGCCGAAATTTCAAGTCCGCGGTAGCGCTGGCGCCCGTCGGCCACGAAGGTGTTGGCGCTGTTGGTGTAGGCGCCGGGGCGTTCGATGTCGAACAGCGCGCCCGACAGCAGCATGCCGCCGTCGGTGAGCCAGCGCAGGCCGATTTCCTTCTGCTTGCTCACGCCGGGCGGCATGTGGGCGTTCTGGTTGGCGGTGCCGGCCGGTGCGATCTCGCCTTCCTCCACGCCCTCCGCATAGGAGACGTAGCCCACCAGCGCGGGCGTGAACCTGTAGCTCAGCGCCGCGAGCGGCGTGGTCTTGCGCACGTCGTAGGCAAGCGACGGGATCGTGGCGCCCGCGCCCTGCGTGCTCTCGTAGTGGGTGCGGCGCAGGCCGGCCACCAGCTGCCACTGCGGCGAGAAGGTGATGCGGTCGAGCGCATAGAGCCCGAGCTCCTCGCTCTCCTGGGCGCCGGTGGTGGGCCGGGCCGGCCGCGCCGTCAGCGGCAAATAGCCGATGGGCACCGGGTTGTACAGGTTCTGCACGGTGCCGGCGCCGCCGTAGTTGCGCTGGAAGATCGGGTCCTGCGTCTTCTTGCTGCGCGCGGCGCCGAGCGTGAGCTCGTGCTGCACGCTGCCGGTCGAGAAGGTGCCGAACAGTTCGGTGCGCAGCAGGTCGGAGGTCTGCTTCAGGCTCTGGTCGTTGCCGGTGATGCGGCCGGCGCCGGTCAGCACGTTGTAGTTGCTGAAGCTTGCGAGCCGGCGATCGCGCTCGGCTTCGGAGTGGCCGGCTTCCACGGTCAGCGCCCAGTTGCCTCCGAGCGAATAGTCGGCGCGCAATTGCGTGTTGGTGACCTCGGCATCGAACACGGCCCACGGCGGCCCGAGCAGCTTGTCGGGGTTGGGCAGGGCGGGCAGCGCGATCACGCCGTTGACGGCCGCGAGCCGGGTGATGCCGGCCTGCTCGGTGATGCGCTTGCGGTAGTTCTCGACGTCGGCCTTCAGCGTGAGCCGGCTGTTGACGCGCCAGTCGAACGCGGCCGACACGAACCTGCGGTGGCCGTCCACGTCGTCGATGTTGGAACCGATGCGCCCGCCGGCCGCGTTGATGCGCAGCCCGTACTGCTGCTGGTCGCCGAACTGCCGCCCGAGGTCGAGCAGCGCCTGCGCCGAGCCGCGGTCGTCGAGCGTGAGGCCGACGGTGCTCACGGGCGTGCTGCCGGCGCGCTTGGTCACGAGGTTGACGATGCCCGCCGGCGTGGTGAAGCCGTAGTAGAGCGCCGATGCGCCCTTCAGCACCTCGACGCGCTCCTTGTTCTCCATCGGAATCTCGGAGACGTTGGGAATTGCGAGCGAGCCGTTGAGCCGGTAGTTCGTGCGGTTCTCCACCGCGATGCCGCGGATCACGAGCTGGTCGAAGGTGTCGCCGCCGTTCTGCTGGCGCGTCACGCCGGCCGTGTTGCGCAGCGCCTCGTAGATGCTGGCCGCGCCCTGCAGCTCCAGCACCTCGCGCGTGACGGTGTTGACCGTGGCGGGCACGTCCATGATGCCGGCGCCGCGGAAGGTGCCGGCCTCCACGGTGTTGGCGACGAAGCCGGTGGTCGCGCTGGATTCCACCGTGACGGTACCGAGCTGCCCGCGCGCCTCGGCGGCGGGATCGGCGGCGGGATCGGTGGTTTGGGCGTGGGAAAAGGCCCCCGCGAGCGCGAGAGGCGTTGCCAGAAAGAACTTGTGCATGGGAAAAGCAAGGGCCGGCGCTGCTTCGATCGACAGGGGCAGCAGCCGCAAAGGAATCGTGCGGACGGGGGCGCCATTCTACCGATGCATTTGAGAATCATTCTCAGACTTCCGCTGCTGGCGCATGAGAGGGGTAAGCCCTGTGAGGCGATATCGTCACGCTTGATACGATTTTTGCCGGAACGCCCTCGTCAAGGGCGCTGGAGACAAGATGGACCCGAGCAATTCAGGCACGGCGCTGTACCGCGCCATGGTGCGCATCCGCGCCTTCGAGAACGCCGCCGAAGCTGCGAGCCAGGGCGGCGTGAGCGCCTATGGCCAGCAGGCCGCCGGTGCCGCCAAGGTGCGCGGGCCGCTGCACCTTTCGACCGGCCAGGAGGCGGTGCCCGCGGGCGTCTGCGCGCATCTGCGCACGAGCGACTACCTCACCTCCACCCACCGCGGCCACGGCCACACGCTGGCCAAGGGCGCCGACCTCGCCCGCATGATGTGCGAGCTGTTCGGCAAGGCCACCGGCTTCAACGGCGGCAAGGGCGGCTCGATGCACATCGCGGATTTCTCGGTCGGCATGCTGGGCGCGAACGGCGTGGTGGCCGCGGGGCTGCCGATTGCGGTGGGCGCGGCGCATGCGCAGAAGCTGCTCGGAAAGAACAATGACATCACGGTCTGCTTCTTCGGCGACGGCGCGATCAACCGTGGTCCTTTTCTCGAAGCACTGAACTGGGCGCGCGTGTACGGCCTGCCGGTGCTCTTCGTCTGCGAGGACAACCGCTGGAGCGCCACCACCGCGAGCGGCCCGATGACGGCGGGCGAGGGCGCCTCGGCACGCGCCGCGTCGATGGACATCGCGGCCACGCAGGTCGATGGCAACGACGTGTTCGCGGTGCACGAAACCGCCGCGCGGCTGGTCGCCGAAGTGCGCGGCGGCGGCGGACCGCGGCTGCTGCATGCGCTGACCTACCGCGTGAAGGGGCATGTGTCGGTCGACCTCGCGGCCTATCGCGATCCGACCGAACTGGCGGCCGCGCTCGAAACCGATCCGATCGCGCGGGCGCGCGGGCAGCTGCTGGACATGGGCGTGGCCGCCGCGGCGCTGGATGCCATCGAGAATGCCGCGCGCGACGAGGTCGATACCGCGCTGGCCATCGCCGACGCGGCGCCCTGGCCCGAGCCGAGTGCCGCGTTCACCGACGTGCAGACCACGGGAGCAGGCCAATGGTATTGAAGGATTTGAGCTATTCCGAAGCCGCCGTGCTCGCAATCCAGCGCGAAATGGAAGCCGACCCGCGCGTGGTGGTGCTCGGCGAGGACGTGGGCCGCGGCGGCATCTTCGGCCAGTACAAGGGCCTGCAGCTGGCCTTCGGCGACGAGCGCGTGATCGACACGCCGATCAGCGAGGCCGCGATCATGGGCGCCGGCGTGGGCATGGCGCTCGCGGGCCTGCGGCCCGTGGTCGAGATGCGCGTGGTCGACTTCGCGCTCTGCGGCATGGACGAGCTGGTGAACCAGGCCGCCAAGAACCGCTTCATGTTCGGCGGCCAGGGCCGCGTGCCGCTGGTGGCGCGCATGCCGGGCGGGATCTGGGACGCCTCGGCCGCGCAGCATTCGCAGTCGCTCGAGGCCTGGTTCGCGCACCTGCCCGGCCTGGTGGTGGTGAGCCCGTCGACGCCGCAGGACAACTACGGCCTCCTGCGCGCCGCGCTCGCGTGCGGCGACCCGGTGGTCTACATCGAGCACAAGACGCTCTGGGGCCTGCGCGGCGAGGTCGACGAAGACATCGCCGTGCCGCTCGGCAAGGCGCGGCGCGTGCGCGAAGGCAATGCGCTCACGCTCGTGAGCTGGAGCCGGCAGATGCAGGCCTGCGCGGCGGCCTGCGATGCGCTGGCGGCCGAAGGCATCGCGGTCGACCTGATCGACCTGCGCACGCTCTGGCCCTGGGACCGCGAAACGGTGCTCGCGTCGTGCGCGCGCACCGGGCGGCTGCTGGTGGTGCACGAGGCGGTGCAGGTGGCCGGCTTCGGTGCCGAGATTGCCGCCAGCGCCGCGGAGGCCACGGGCTGCCGGGTGGCGCGGCTCGGCGCGCCGCGCATTCCGGTAGGCTATGCGCCGGTGCTGGAGGCGCAATCGCGCGTCGGCGCCGAAGCCATCGCGGCCGCGGCGAGAAAACTGCTGGGCTGAACCGCGCCGCGCCATGGACCCGCTGTTCTTCAAGCTGGTGCGGGTGGTCAACCTCACGGCGCGGCCCTTTCACGAGAAGGTGGGCCGCGAGCACCACCTCACGCTCAACGAATGGCGTGCCATGGCGGTGCTCGGCGCGCAGCCGGGGCTCCATGCCACGCAGATCGCCGATCTCACCGGCCTCGACAAGATGGCGGTGAGCCGCGCCCTGGCCGGCCTGAAGCGCCACAAGCGCGTGCAGCTCCTGGGCGACCCCACCGACCGGCGCCGCAGCCGGCTTTACCTCACGGCGGCGGGCAAGGCGCTGCACGAAACCGTCGGCATGCTGGGCCGGCAGCGCGAGGCCGCGCTGTTCGAGGGCATCGCAGCCGACGAGCTCGTCCGCCTCGATGCCACCCTGGACAAGCTCATTGCCGCCGTCCAGCGCGCCGGGTAGCCGTCAGGCTGCAAAGCCGCCGTCGATGTTGAGGCTGGCGCCCGTCACGAAGGCGGCTTCGGGGCTTGCGAGGTAGGCCACCATGCCGGCGATTTCCTCGGGGCGCGCGTGGCGGGCCAGCGCCATCAGGCCGTGCATCGCGGCGGCGTTGGGGCCGTCGACCGGGTTCATGTCGGTGTTGACCGGGCCGGGCTGCACGTTGTTGACCGTGATGCCGCGCGGGCCGAGGTCGCGCGACAGGCCCTGCACCAGGCCCTTGAGCGCCGACTTGCTCATCGCATAGGCGCTGCCGCCGGGCCAGGGCATGCGCTCGGCGTTGGTGCTGCCGATGTTGATGATGCGGCCGCCCTCGCCCATGTGGCGCACGGCGGCCTTGGCCGCCACGAACACGGCGCGCACGTTGATGTCCAGCGTGCGGTCGAAATCCTCGAGCGAGAAATCGTCGATGGTGCCGGGCAGGAAGACGCCGGCGTTGTTGACCAGCACATCGATGCGGCCGAGCTTGCGCGCGGCCTCGTCGATGCCGGCGGTGAGCGCGGCGGCGTCGGCGCTGTCAATCTTCAGCGCCAGCGCGCGGCCGCCTTCGGCCTCGAGGCTGCGCACGAGCTCGTCGGCCGGCGCGCTCGAGCTCGCGTAGCTGAAGGCAACGGCGGCGCCGTCCTCGGCCAGGCGCCGCACGATGGCGGCGCCGATGCCGCGCGAACCGCCGGTAACGAAAGCGACCTTGCCCGCGAGCACGGGGGAAGTGGATTTGCTGAGAGCCATGGTGATGGTTTCCTGTGTGTTGTGAGGTGGAAGGCCTCCAGTGTCGGGATTCCATTACCGTTGCGGTAGCCATCAATCGGTCCAATCAGATTCAACTACTGGTTGAAAATAGGCCCATGGAACCGCTCAATCACCTCCAGTCCTTCGTGCAGAGCGCCGAAAGCGGCAGCTTCTCGGCCGCCGCCCGCCGGCTCGGGCTCACGCCGGCCGCGGTCAGCAAGAACGTCGCGCGGCTCGAAGCGCGGCTGGGCGTGCGGCTGTTCCAGCGCAGCACCCGCCGCCTCACGCTGACCGAAGGTGGCGAGCGTTTTCTCGGCCAGATCGGCGGTGCCCTTGCCACGCTGCAGGACGCGGTGGCCGGGCTCTCGAAGGACGACGGCCAGCCCGCCGGCACGCTCAAGGTGAGCATGGGCCAGGCCTTCGGCCGCGAGCATGTGCTGCCGATGATGGGCGACTTTCTGGCCCGCTATCCGTCCATCCTGCCCGACTGGCACTTCGACAACCAGCAGGTGGACCTCGTGGGCGAAGGCTTCGACGCGGCCATCGGCGGCGGCATCGAGCTGTCGCCCGGCGTGGTGGCGCGCGAACTGGCGCGCATCCACGTGGTGGCGGTGGCCGCGCCGGCCTACCTGGCGGGCCGCGCACTGCCGGCGCAGCCCGCGGAACTGGCGCAGCTCGACGCCCTGCTGCGGCGCTCCTCGCCCACCGGCCGGCTTCGCAGCTGGACGCTGCAGCACGCGGGCGGCGACCAGGCCACGGTGGAACTGCCGCGGCCGCGCGCGATCTTCAACGACCCCGAAGCCATTGCGCATGCCGCGCTGATGGGCCTGGGCGTCGCCATGCTGCCGATGCCCTTCGTCGAACGCGGCCTGCGCAGTGGCGAGCTGGTGCGCCTGCTGCCCGAGTGGCACTTCGATGCGGGCGCGGTCTGGCTCTACTACCCGAGCAAGAAGCTGCTGCCCGCGAAGACCCGCGTGTTCATCGACTTCGTGCTCGAGCGCTTTCGCAGCGAGCGTTTCGCCGAGCGCATGCAGGTGGCATAGACCGGCGCCGCACGGGGTTTTTACCCGCCATGCGCGCGGCGGTTCCCCTGTACAAACGCCCGCATGACCTCTTCTTCAAATTTCAAGACGAACCGCCGCGCCGCACTGGCCGCTTCCGCCGCCGCCATCGCCCTCGCGGCCACTCCTTCCTGGGCCCAGAGCACCTGGCCGACCAAGCCGGTGCGCATCGTCGTGCCCTTTGCGGCCGGCGGCACCACCGACATCCTGGCGCGCGCCGTTGCGCCCGAACTGTCGAAGGCCTTCGGCCAGCAGTTCATCGTCGACAACCGCGCGGGCGCGGGCGGCAACGTGGGCGCCGAGATCGTGGCGCGCGCGCCGAACGACGGCTATACGCTCCTGATGGGCACGGTCGGCACGCACGGCATCAACCGCGCGCTCTATCCCAAGCTGCCGTTCGACCCGATCAAGGATTTCGTGCCGATCACGCTGGTGGCGGCCGTGCCGAACGTGATGGAAATGAACGCCGACAAGGCCAAGGCGCTGAACATCCACAACGTGCAGGACTTCATCAAGTACGCCAAGGCCAACCCCGGCAAGCTCAACATGGCCTCGAGCGGCAGCGGCACCTCGATCCACCTGGCGGGCGAACTCTTCAAGAGCATGACCGGCACCTTCATGGCCCACATCCCGTACAAGGGCTCGGGCCCGGCGCTGCTGGACATGGTGGGCGGCAATGCCGACGTGATGTTCGACAACCTGCCCTCGTCGATGGCGCAGATCAAGGGCGGCAAGCTCACGGCGCTGGCCGTGACCAGCGCCAAGCGTTCGCCGGCGCTGCCCGACATCCCGACGGTCGAGGAAGCGGGCGGTCCGTCGCTCAAGGGCTTCGAGGCGAGCTCGTGGTTCGGCCTGCTGGCGCCGGCCGGCACCTCGCCCGAGATCGTGAACCGGATCCAGCAGGAAGTGGCCAAGTCGCTCGGCACCCCCGCCATCAAGGAAAAGATGCTCGCCCAGGGCGCCATCCCGAGCGGCAATTCGCCGGCCGACTTCGCCAAGCTGATTGCCAGCGAGCACGTGAAGTGGGCGAAGGTGGTGAAGGACTCCGGCGCGAAAGTGGACTAACCCCCAGGCTTCGCGCACTTCGTGTCGCTTCTCCCTCCCCCTTGCAGGGGGCAGCGCCTGCGGCCCGGCGAAGCCGGTTCCGCGGCGCTCCTCGAAACAAAAAGACAGGCGCTCAGGTCTTCCAGGTCACGTCTTTTTTCTCGGCCAGGGAGTCCCTGAGCATGTGGAGCAGCGGGGCTGCGCGCTGGTGCAGGCCCACGTGCTGCTTCTCGGCCTCGTTGGCGTGGCCTTCGACGGCGTAGTCGTCGTGGTTGTGCGGGTTGCTGGCCTCGCGCGCCAGCGCGGACTCGAGCGCCGCAATGGCGCCCGGGATCTGCTCGACCGTGACGATGCCTTGCGGCGCGGGTGCCTTGCCGATGATGTCGAACAGCTGGCGGGCATGCACCTCCAGCATCACGAAGTCAGGGGAGGCCCGGGACTGGAATCGGTACAGCATGGTTGTTCTCACTCACTTGTAGATGTAGTCACGGGCAAAAGGGTACACCGATTGCGAACCGCGCAAAACACCATGCTCGACCCGGCCGTCGGGCTTGGTCGAAAGCATCTGGTGCAGTGAGATCCAGCCCTGCTCGAAGCTCATGGCCGAGCCCGCCAGGTAGAGGCGGTAGGCGCGCAGGATGCGCTCGGCATTCTCGCCCTGCCGCCCGCCCGCGCGCGCGAGCACTTCGCGCGCCGTGTCCAGCTGCGACTCCAGCGCGTCCGACCAGGCCCACAGCGTGCGCGCATAGTGCGGGCGCAGGCTTTCGGTATCGACCATCTCCAGGCCCGCGGCCGCCGTCTCGCGCAGCACATGCGTCACGTGCAGCAGCTCGCCGCCCGGAAAGATGTACTTCTCGATGAAGTCGCCCATGCCCGCGCCCAGCTGGCGGTAGTCGAGCTGGCCCGAGGTGATGCCGTGGTTCAGCACCAGCCCGCCGGGCTTGAGCAGCGAATGGATCTTGCGGAAATAGGTGGGCATGTTGGCCGCGCCCACGTGCTCGAACATGCCGACCGACGCGATCTTGTCGAAAGGTGCGTCAGCGGAAAGTTCGCGGTAGTCGCGCAGCTCCACCCGCACGCGGCCCTGCAGGCCCTTTTCCTGGATCAGGCGCTGCACGTGTGCATGCTGGTTCTTCGACAGCGTGATGCCGGTGGCGTCGACGCCGTAGTGCTCCGCCGCCCACAGCAGCAGCCCGCCCCAGCCGGAGCCGATGTCGAGAAAACGCTCGCCGGGCTGCAGCATGAGCTTGCGGCAGATGTGGTCCAGCTTGGCCTCCTGAGCCTCTGCCAGCGTCAGCCCGGGGGTGCGAAAGTACGCACACGAATACACCCGGCGCGGATCGAGCCACAGCGCGTAGAAGTCGTCGGAAACGTCGTAGTGGAACTGGATCTGCTCGGCATCCTTGTGCAGCGAATGCGAGCTGTGGGACTTGGCCAGCCGCATCAGGCGGGTCCACCAGGTGGTGTTGGTCTCCGCCGGGTTGCCCGGCAGCATGCCGACCGTGGCGTCGATCAGGTCGCGCATCGCGCCTTCGATCTGCACCCGGCCTTCGACGTAGGCCTCGCCGATGGCCCCCACCTGGTGCGCCGCCAGCTTGGCCAGCGCCGACCACTCGCTGAACGCCAGGGTGACACGCGACCCCGGCTTGGCAACTCTTCGGCCATCAGGCAGTTCCAGCGCGATGGGCACGGGCAGCGACGCAAGCTGCGACTCGATCTTGGGTATCAAGCTTTGCATGGTGAGGTGATGGTATTGATTTTTTCGATTTTTTGCATGACACCCGCCGCGCCCCGGGTACCCCGCTGGGGATGGCCCCGTTGACACCAGATTGTTTATGCTTAAACTATTCAACCATGAACAGCCTATCCACCGGCTCCCCTGCCGCACCCGCCATGGACCTTCAACGCATCCTGTGCATCGGCGGCGGCCCCGCGGGCCTGTACTTCGCGCTGCTGATGAAGGCGCGCAATCCCGCGCTCGAGATCACCGTGGTGGAGCGCAACCGCCCCTTCGACACCTTCGGCTGGGGCGTGGTGCTCAGCGACCAGACGCT
Organism: Variovorax paradoxus NBRC 15149; assembly: GCF_001591365.1. GTDB lineage: Bacteria > Pseudomonadota > Gammaproteobacteria > Burkholderiales > Burkholderiaceae_C > Variovorax > Variovorax paradoxus. Next base: position 2,908,801 of record NZ_BCUT01000001.1, on the reverse strand, counting down.
CGCCAACCTGCGCGCGGCCGACGCCGAGACCGCGGCGCTGATCGGCAGCGAGTTCCACCACTGGGACGACATCCAGGTGTTCTTCAAGGGCCGGCAGGTGCGCTCGGGCGGCCATGGCTTCTGCGGCATCGGCCGCAAGCGCCTCCTGAACATCCTGCAGGAGCGCTGTCTCGCGCTCGGCGTGAAGCTGGTCTTCGAGACCGACGCCACCGACGACCAGGCGATCGCCGCCCAGTACAACGCCGACCTGGTGATTGCGAGCGACGGCCTGAACAGCCGCATCCGCCAGCGCTATGCCGACGTGTTCAAGCCCGACATCGACCTGCGCAACTGCCGCTTCGTGTGGCTGGGCACGCACCAGACCTTCGACGCCTTCACCTTCGCCTTCGAACAGACAGAGCACGGCTGGTTCCAGGCCCATGCCTACCAGTTCGACGACAAGACCTCGACCTTCATCGTCGAGACGCCCGAGGCCGTGTGGAAAGCCCACGGCCTCGACCAGATGGAGCAGCCCGAGGCCATCGCCTTCTGCGAGAAGCTGTTCGCCAAGTACCTGGGCGGCCATTCGCTCATCAGCAATGCCACGCACCTGCGCGGCTCGGCCAACTGGATCCGATTTCCGCGCGTGGTGTGCGAGCGCTGGACCCACCGCATCGATGTCGAAGGCCGCTCGGTGCCCGTGGTGCTGATGGGCGACGCGGCGCACACGGCGCACTTCTCGATCGGCTCGGGCACCAAGCTCGCGCTGGAAGACGCGATCGACCTGGCCAACGAGTTCGCGCAGGGCGGCACCGTCGACCACGTGCTCGAGGGCTACGAGGCACGCCGCAGCGTCGAGGTGCTCAAGATCCAGAACGCCGCGCGCAACTCCACCGAATGGTTCGAGAACGTACCGCGCTACACCGGCATGCAGATCGAGCAGTTCGCTTATTCGCTGCTCACGCGCTCCCAGCGCATCAGCCACGAGAACCTGCGTGTGCGCGACACGCAATGGCTCGGCGGCTACGAGCAGTGGCTCGCCGGCGGCAAGCCCGTTGCGCCCATGCTGATGCCGCTGCAGGTGCGCGGCCTCACGCTCAAGAACCGCATCCTGGTGTCGCCGATGGCCACCTACAGCGCGGTCGACGGCGTGCCGCAGGACTTTTTGCTGGTGCACCTGGGCGCCCGCGCGCTCGGCGGCGCCGCCATGGTGTTCGTCGAAATGACGAGCCCGACGCCCGAAGGCCGCATCACCCCCGGCTGCACGGGCCTGTACAACGACGCGCAGCAGGCCGCGTTCAAGCGCATCGTCGACTTCGTGCACACGCAGTCGAGCGCCAAGATCGCCATGCAGCTCGGCCACAGCGGCCCCAAGGGCTCGACCCGCGTGGGCTGGGAAGGCACCGACGAGCCGCTCGAAAGCGGCAACTGGCCGCTGCTGGCCGCCAGCGCGGTGGCCTACGGCGAACAGAACCAGCTGCCGGCCGCGATGACGCGCGAGCAGATGGACGCCATGCGCGACCAGTTCGTGGCGTCCACGCGCCGCGCCGCCGAATGCGGCTTCGACTGGCTCGAGCTGCACTGCGCACACGGCTACCTGCTGTCGGCCTTCATCAGCCCGCTCACCAACCTGCGCACCGACGAATACGGCGGCGACATCGAAGCGCGCTGCCGCTACCCGCTCGAGGTGTTCCGGGCCATGCGCGCCGCCTGGCCGCAAGACAAGCCGATGAGCGTGCGCATCTCGGCGCACGACTGGGCCCCTGGCGGCAACACCGACGCCGACGCCGTGGTGGTGGCGCGTCTCTTCAAGGAGGCCGGCGCCGATTTCATCGACGTGTCCTCCGGCCAGACCACGCGCACCGCCAAGCCGGTGTACGGCCGCATGTACCAGACGCCGTTCTCGGACCGCATCCGCAACGAGGTCGGCATCTCGACCATTGCGGTCGGCGCCATCACCGACGCCGACCAGGCCAACAGCATCATCGCGGCCGGCCGCGCCGACCTCTGCGCCATCGCCCGCCCGCACCTTGCCGATCCCGCATGGACCCTGCACGAGGCCGCCAAGCTGCAAAGCCGCGACGTCGACTGGCCCAAGCAGTACCTGAGCGGGCGCGACCAGATGTACCGCGAGATCGCCAAGCAGCAGCAGATCGCTGCCGCTGCGAACGCCGCATTGGCTGCCTCCAACAACGAGGAGACGCACTGACATGGACCTCGAAGCACGCGCCCACAGCGAGCACCCCGAGGCCCTGCGCCTCTGGCTGCGGCTGCTCACCTGCACCCAGCTGATCGAGAAGCAGGTGCGCAACGAACTGCGCTCGCAGTTCGCCACCACGCTGCCGCGCTTCGACCTGATGTCGCAGCTCGAGCGCTCGCCCGACGGCCTGAAGATGAACGAGCTCTCGCGCCGCATGATGGTGACGGGCGGCAACGTCACCGGCATCACCGACCAGCTCGTGACCGAAGGGCTGGTCGAGCGCATCAACGTCGAGGGCGACCGCCGCGCCTGGCGCGTGCGGCTCACGGCGCGCGGCCGCAAGCTCTTCAACGAGATGGCGCAGCAGCACGAAGACTGGATCGTCGATGCCTTCGCGGCGCTCAGCGCCAAGGAGATCGCGCAGCTGCACAAGCTGCTCGGCAAGGTCAAGCAACACTCACACAGCCAGATGGCGGAGGCCGAATGAAGCACTACATCGGCGCGGGCAATCCCATGCACGCGCAATTCGAGGCCAAGGCGCCTTACGCGGCGAAGCACTTCGCGTGGCACTACGAAGCGGGCGTCGGCACCATCACGCTGAACCGCCCCGAGCGCAAGAATCCGCTGACCTTCGATTCGTACGCCGAGCTGCGCGACCTGTTCCGTGCGTTGACCTATGCAACCGACGTGAAGGCCATCGTGGTCACCGGCGCCGGCGGCAACTTCTGCTCGGGCGGCGACGTGCACGAGATCATCGGCCCGCTCACCGGCATGCGCATGCCCGAGCTGCTCGAGTTCACACGCATGACCGGCGACCTGGTCAAGGCCATCCGCCATTGCCCGCAGCCGATCGTCGGCGCGATCGACGGCGTGTGCGCCGGCGCCGGCGCGATGATCGCGCTGGCCTGCGACCTGCGCTACGGCTCGCCCGCCACGCGCACCGCCTTCCTGTTCACGCGCGTCGGCCTGGCCGGCGCCGACATGGGTGCCTGCGCCTTGCTGCCGCGCGTGATCGGCCAGGGCCGCGCCTCGGAACTGCTCTTCACCGGCCGCGCGATGACGGCACAGGAAGGCCAGGCCTGGGGCTTCTTCAATGCGCTGCACGAAAGCGATGCACTGCTCGAAGCGGCCACCAAGGTAGCGCGCGAACTGGCCGAAGGCCCGAGCTTCGCGCACGGCATGACCAAGACCATGCTCTCGCAGGAATGGTCGATGACCATCGACCAGGCCATCGAGGCCGAGGCACAGGCACAGGCCATCTGCATGCAAACCGAGGACTTCAAGCGCGCCTACGAAGCCTTTGCAGCCAAGCGCAAGCCCGTGTTCGGCGGAGACTGAGTCATGATGGCCAAGATCCCCGCACCGCCCTCGACAACGCACCTCGCGCTGCCGTTCTTCGATGACGCGCATCGCGCGCTCGCAAGCGAGCTGCTGCCCTGGTGCGCCGCGCAGGAAGTCGACGAGCGCGACGACCGCGCGGCCTGCCGCGAATGGGTGCGCCGCCTCGGCGACGGCGGCTGGCTGCGCTATGCCGTGCCCGGCAGCGCAGGCGGCGCGCTGGAGCGCCTCGACTCGCGCGCGCTCGTGCTGCTGCGCGAGACGCTCGGCTACCACTCGCCGCTGGCGGACTTCGCGTTTGCGATGCAAGGACTGGGCAGCGGCGCGATCACGCTCGCGGGCACGCCCGAGCAGCAGTCGCACTACCTCACAGCTGTGGGCAAGGGCGAGAAGATCGCGGCCTTTGCTCTCAGCGAACCCGATGCGGGCTCCGACGTGGCTGCGATGGCGATGCGCGCCGAAGCCATGCCCGACGGCTGGCGCCTCAACGGCGAGAAGACCTGGATCAGCAATGGCGGCATCGCCGACTTCTACTGCCTGTTCGCCAAGACCGATCCCGCGGGCGGCACGCGCGGCATCACGGCGTTCATCGTCGATGCAACCGCCGCCGGCCTCGACACCTCCGGGCACATCGACGTGATGGCGCCGCACCCGCTCGCCACGCTGCGCTTCCAGGACTGCATCGTGCCGCGCGCGGCGCAGCTCGGCGAACTCAACGGTGGTTTCAAGCTCGCGATGCGCACGCTCGACATCTTCCGTGCCTCCGTTGCAGCGGCGGCATTGGGCATGGGACGCCGCGCGCTCGCCGAAGCCATCGCGCATGCAAAGGGCCGGCGCATGTTCGGCCAGACGCTCGCCGATTTCCAGCTCACGCAGGCCAAGCTCGGCGAGATGGCCGCGCTGATCGACAGCGCCGCATTGCTCACCTACCGCGCCGCATGGATGCGCGACGACGCCGAACAGCGCGGCGCCCCCGCGGTGGGCGACGTGTCGGCCGCCGCGGCCATGGCCAAGATGTGCGCCACCGAGAACGCGAGCCGCGTGATCGACATGGCGCTGCAGATGCACGGCGGCCTTGGCGTGAAGGTTGGCACGAAGATTGAAAGTCTCTACCGCGACATCCGCTCGCTGCGCATCTACGAAGGCGCGACGGAGGTTCAGCAACTGATCATCGGCAAATCCGTTTTGCGGGGATAAACATCGTGTCAGCCCAAGTCGACCGCTTCGTTCACGACCGCCTGCCGCCCGCCGAGCAGCTGCCGGTCTTCCGCTACGACCTTCCGGAGCTGCAGCTGCCCGATCAGCTGAACCTCGTCGAGGAGCTCCTGGACAAGGCGCCCGCCAAGGGCTTCGGCGACAAGCCGATGCTGCGTTCGCCCGCCGGCACGCTGACCTATTCGCAGGCCGCCGTCGAGGTCAACCGCATCGCGCAGGTGCTGGTCGAAGACCTCGGCCTCGTGCCCGGCAACCGCGTGCTGCTGCGCGGCGGCAACTCGGTGGCCATGGCCTTGTCATGGCTCGCAGTGGTCAAGGCCGGCCTGATCGCGGTGGCCACCATGCCGCTGCTGCGCGCCAAGGAACTGGGCGAGATCATCGAGAAGGCGCGCCCCGTGGCGGCGCTGTGCGACGGGCGCCTGCTCGACGAGCTCGTGCTGGCACAGCGGGAGCATCCCGTGCTCGCATCGGTGATCGCGTTCAACAAACCCGATGCGCCCGATTCGCTGTCGGCACGCGCGGCCGGCAAGAGCGGCGTGTTCACCGCCTGCCCCACGGCGTCGGACGACATCGCCCTGCTCGCGTTCACCTCCGGCACCACGGGCAAGCCCAAGGCGCCGGTCACCACGCACCGCGACGTGCTCGCGATGTGCCAAACCTGGCCGCGCCATGTGCTGCAGGCGCGCAGCGACGACATCGTGATCGGCTCGCCGCCGCTGGCCTTCACCTTCGGGCTCGGCGGCCTGCTGGTGTTTCCGATGTGGGCCGGCGCCTCGGTGTACTTTGCCGATGCGCCGTTCACGCCCGAAGGTTTAGTGAAGCTCATCAACGAGGTCGGCGCGACCATCTGCTACACGGCCCCCACCTTCTATCGCCAGATGGCGCCCTTCGTGCGGCAGCACGGCGCGCCGAGCCTGCGCATCTGCGTGAGCGCGGGCGAGGCGCTGCCCGACGCCACGCGCCAGCTCTGGAAGGAAGCCACCGGCATCGAGATGCTCGACGGCATCGGCGGCACCGAGGTGTTCCACATCTACATCTCGGCCGCCGGCGACCAGGTGCGCCGCGGCGCGGTCGGCAAGGTGGTGCCCGGCTTCACCGCCAAGGTGGTGGACGACCAGGGCAACGAAGTGCCGCGCGGCACGGTCGGCAAGCTGGCGCTGCAGGGCCCCGTGGGCTGCCGCTACCTGGACGATCCGCGCCAGGCCGACTACGTGAAGAACGGCTGGAACTACCCCGGCGATTCGTTCGTGCAGGACGACGACGGCTACTTCTTCTACCAGGCGCGCGCCGACGACATGATCATCACGGCCGGCTACAACGTCGGCGGGCCCGAGGTCGAGGATGCGCTGCTCAAGCACCCGGCCGTGGCCGAGTGCGGCGTGATCGGCAAGCCCGATGCGGACCGCGGCATGATCGTGAAGGCCTTCTGCGTGCTCAAGCCCGGCCACGAAGGCGACGCGGCGCTCGTCAAGGCGCTGCAGGACCATGTGAAGGCCACCATCGCGCCCTTCAAATACCCGCGGGAGATCGAGTTCGTGCCGGTGCTGCCGCGCACCGAGACCGGCAAGCTCCAGCGATTCAAACTGAGACAACTCAACGAGACCACCCCATCATGATGAACAAACTCTTGCAGCCCCCGGGCTGGTTGCCCCCCAAGGGCTATGCGAATGGCGTGGCCGCACGCGGCACCATGGTGTTCGTCGGCGGCCAGATCGGCTGGAATGCGCAGCAGCAGTTCGAGTCGGACGACTTCATCGAGCAATGCGGCCTGGCGCTGCGCAACATCGCCGAGGTGCTGCGCGAAGCCGGCGCCGGCCCCGAGCACATGGTGCGCATGACCTGGTACGTGACCGACCGCGACGAATACAGCCGCCGGCTCGGCGAGCTCGGCCCGGTGTATCGCGACGCGATGGGGCGCAATTTCCCGGCCATGACCTGCGTGCAGGTGGCGGCGCTGGTCGAGCACCGCGCCAAGGTCGAGATCGAGGTCACGGCGGTCATTCCGGACTGACGGAACACCTGCGGGAAGCCGCCCCGTGCGGCGCAAACAAGAATGCCCTCTTCGCGAGGGCATTTTTCATGGCATGGGTGCATGGATCTGCCGACCTGAAGATCGGCGGGCCAAAGAAAAAGGCCCTTTGAATTTCAAAGGGCCTTTTAAATTGGTTGCGCGAGCAAGATTTGAACTTGCGACCTTTGGGTTATGAGCCCAACGAGCTACCAGGCTGCTCCATCGCGCGGCAAGATGGAATTATACCTTATTCAGCAGCGCCTTGCTCGGCGGCTTCTTCTTTAATTTCAGGACGGTCGACCAGTTCGACCAGAGCCATGGGTGCATTGTCGCCAACGCGGAAACCCATCTTCAGGATGCGGGTGTAGCCGCCCGGACGTGCTGCGAAGCGCGGGCCGAGTTCGCCGAAGAGCTTGACGACGCTGTCGCGGTCGCGCAGGCGGTCGAAGGCCAGGCGCTTGTTGGCAACCGTGGGCTTCTTGGCGAGCGTGATCATCGGTTCGATGACGCGGCGCAGTTCCTTGGCCTTGGGGACCGTGGTCTTGATGACTTCGTGCTCGATGAGCGAATTCATCATGTTCTGCAGCATCGCAAGGCGGTGCGAGCTGGTGCGGTTGAGTTTGCGGAGTCCGTGTCCGTGACGCATGGTGCTTTCCTTTACTTTATTAAACAGGCAGCCGTATCAGGTACTGCCCGGGCACGAGCCCTCATGGGCTCAATCTTCAAAAATCAACGCTTGTCGAGGCCGGCCGGCGGCCAGCTTTCAAGCTTCATACCCAAGGTCAGGCCGCGCGAGGCAAGCACTTCCTTGATTTCGTTGAGCGACTTGCGACCCAGGTTCGGGGTCTTGAGCAGCTCGTTCTCGGTGCGCTGGATCAGGTCGCCGATGTAGTAGATGTTTTCGGCCTTCAGGCAATTGGCCGAACGCACGGTGAGCTCGAGCTCGTCGACAGGGCGCAGCAGGATCGGATCGAATTGCTGTGCGCTGCGCGGTGCCGGCGCATCGAATGCAGCCAGTTCGCCGCCTTCGAGCTGCGCGAACACGGCCAGCTGCTCGACCAGGATTTTAGCCGAGGCGCGCACGGCGTCTTCGGCGGTGATCGCACCGTTGGTTTCGATCTCGACCAGCAGCTTGTCCAGGTCGGTGCGCTGTTCGACACGGGCGCTTTCGACCGTATAGCTCACGCGCTTGACGGGCGAGAACGAGGCGTCCAGGACGATGCGGCCGATCGACTTGGTCGGCTCGTCGGCATAGCGGCGCATCGTGCCGGGCACGTAGCCGCGGCCCTTTTCGACCTTGATCTGCATGTCGAGCTTGCCGCCTTGCGACAGGTGCGCGATCACGTGGTCGGGGTTGATGATCTCGACGTCGTGCGGGGTCTGGATGTCCGACGCCAGCACCGGGCCTTCGCCGTCCTTGCGCAGGCTCAGCGTGACTTCGTCGCGGTTGTGGAGCTTGAACACCACGCCCTTGAGATTCAGCAGGATGTTGACGACATCTTCCTGCACGCCGTCGATCGACGAGTACTCGTGCAGCACGCCGGCGATCGTGACTTCAGTGGCCGAATAACCGACCATCGACGACAGCAGGACGCGGCGCAGCGCGTTGCCGAGCGTGTGGCCGTAGCCGCGCTCGAAAGGCTCGAGCGTGACCTTGGCCTTGTTGGCGGCAAGTTGCTCGACCTGGATGGTCTTGGGTTTCAGCAGGGTGGTTTGCATGCAGACTTCCTCTCAATACCCCCGGCTCGTTACACCGGTAAGGCTGGTGAAGCACCCGTCGGGAGTGCCTCCCGATGGGAACAAAAAAATCAAAAGCGGACCGCAAAGCGCGGCCCGTTGTCGCCCGCTTAGCGCGAGTACAGTTCGACGATCAGCGATTCGTTGATGTCGGCTGCGAATTCGTCGCGATCGGGCACCTTCTTGAAGGTACCTTCGGCCTTGTCGGCGTTCACTTCGACCCAGGCCGGGATGCCGACCTGCTGGGCGAGCTGGAGCGCTTCGGCAATGCGGGTCTGCTTCTTCGACTTGTCGCGAACGGCGATCACGTCGCCGGTCTTCACCAGGTACGACGGGATGTTGACCGACTGGCCATTCACCGTGATCGCCTTGTGCGACACGAGCTGGCGCGCTTCGGCGCGCGTCGAGCCGAAGCCCATGCGGTAGACGACGTTGTCCAGGCGCGATTCGAGGATGAACAGCAGGTTGGCGCCGGTGTTGCCACGGCGGCGGTCGGCTTCTTCGAAGTAGCGGCGGAACTGCTTCTCGAGCACGCCGTACATGCGCTTGACCTTCTGCTTTTCGCGCAGCTGCAGGCCGTAGTCGGAGGTACGCTGACCCGAAGTGCGGCCATGCTGGCCGGGCTTGGAATCGAACTTGGCCTTGTCCTGGATGGAGCGGCGGGCGCTCTTGAGGAACAGGTCGGTGCCTTCACGGCGGGAGAGTTTGGCCTTGGGGCCGAGGTAGCGTGCCACGATTTTTCCTTTGTGTCATCTGCCGCAGTTGCCTGCGGGAGCCATCGGCGAAGACGCGGATGGCGGTGGGCTTAGTAAAAAAACAAATGCGCAGCCGCTCAAAAGCCGGCTGCGCCTTGCGGACTGACGATCAGATGCGGCGACGCTTCTGGGGACGGCAGCCGTTGTGCGGAACGGGCGTCACGTCGGCAATGGAATTGATCCGGATGCCGAGCGCAGCCAGTGCGCGCACCGACGATTCGCGACCGGGGCCGGGGCCCTTGATCTCGACGTCGAGGTTCTTGATGCCTTGTTCGACAGCAGCACGGCCGGCCACTTCGGAAGCCACCTGCGCAGCGAACGGGGTCGACTTGCGCGAGCCCTTGAAGCCCTGGCCACCCGACGAAGCCCACGACAGGGCGTTGCCCTGGCGATCGGTGATCGTGATGATGGTGTTGTTGAACGAGGCATGCACGTGGGCGATGCCGTCCGCAACGTTCTTGCGAACCTTCTTGCGAACGCGCTGTGCGGCGTTGTTTGCAGGTGCTTTAGCCATGCTGGTCTATCCTTATTTCTTCAGGGACTGCGCTGCCTTGCGCGGACCCTTGCGGGTGCGGGCATTGGTGCGCGTGCGCTGGCCGCGCATCGGCAGGCCGCGACGGTGACGGAAGCCGCGATAGCAGCCGATGTCCATCAAACGCTTGATGTTCATCGTCGTCTCGCGACGCAGATCGCCTTCGATGGTGAACAAGGCGATCTGGTCGCGGATCTTTTCGAGATCGGCGTCAGTCAGGTCCTTGATCTTCTTCGAATATTCGATGCCGCTCGCTTCGCAGATCTGACGGGCGCGGGTGCGACCGATGCCGAAGATGGCGGTCAGGCCGATTTCAGCGTGCTTGTGCGGCGGAATGTTGATGCCAGCAATACGTGCCATGTGCGTCCTCTAATACTCTTCAATCAACCCTGGCGCTGCTTGTGGCGCGGGTCGGTGCAAATCACACGCACCACACCTTTACGGCGGATGACCTTGCAATTACGGCAGATGGTTTTGACCGAAGCCGAAACTCTCATTTCATTCTCCTAAAACTGTTTAACGTGGCGGTACACCGCCCACACCCAAATTCTCAATACTGAAACTCACAGCCCTACGATGTCTTGAAGTTGGCCTTCTTCAGCAGCGATTCGTACTGCTGGGACATCATGTAGTTTTGCACCTGGGCCATGAAGTCCATCGTGACGACCACGATGATCAGCAGGGAGGTACCACCGAAGTAGAACGGGACGTTGTACTTCAGGATCAGGAACTCGGGCAGCAGGCAGACGAAGGTGATGTACACCGCGCCAGCCAACGTCAGGCGAACCAGAATCTTGTCGATATAGCGAGCGGTCTGGTCACCCGGACGGATGCCCGGAATGAATGCACCGCTCTTCTTCAGGTTGTCGGCCGTTTCCTTGCTGTTGAACACGAGTGCCGTGTAGAAGAAGCAGAAGAAAACGATCGCAGCAGCGTACAGCAGCACGTAGATCGGCTCGCCCGGACGCAATGCGCCGGCCACGTCCTTGATCCAGCCGAAACCACCTTCGCCGGTGCTGAACCAGCCGACCACCGTTGCGGGCAGCAGGATGATCGAGGAGGCGAAGATCGGCGGAATCACGCCGGCCATGTTCAGCTTCAAGGGCAGGTGCGACGACTGGCCGCCATAGACTTTGTTGCCGACCTGGCGCCGCGCATAGTTCACGAGGATCTTGCGCTGGCCGCGTTCGACGAACACCACGAAGTAGGTGACCAGCACCACGATCGCGATGATGAAGAGCGCAATGATCGGGTTCATCGCACCGGTGGTCACCAGCGAAGCGAGGCCGCCGATGGCATTGGGCAGACCGGCCGCGATACCTGCAAAGATCAGGATCGAGATGCCGTTGCCGAGGCCCCGTTCGGTGATCTGCTCGCCGAGCCACATCAGGAACATCGAACCTGCCGTGAGGCTCACCATGGCGGTCAGGCGGAAGCCGAAACCGGGCGAGATGACCAGGCCGGCCGAAGACTCGAGCGCCACTGCAATGCTGAACGACTGGAACAGGGCCAGGCCGAGCGCGCCATAGCGCGTGTACTGCGTGATCTTGCGGCGGCCGGCCTCGCCTTCCTTCTTCAATTGCTCGAAGGTCGGAATCACGTAGGTCATCAGCTGCATGATGATCGACGCCGAGATGTACGGCATGATCCCCAACGCGAACACGGTGAAGCGCGACAGCGCCCCGCCCGAGAACATGTTGAACAGGCTCAGGATGCCGCCCTGCTGGCCCTGGAACAACGCCGCCAGCTGATCCGGGTTGATGCCCGGCACAGGAATGTGCGCGCCGATCCGATAGACCACGAGCGCGAGCAGCAAGAAGACGAGCCGGCGACGCAGGTCGCCGAACTTGCCTGTCTTTGCGATCGTTGCCGCGTTAGTTGCCACGAAGAACTTCTTTCAGTCCAGTGTGATCAGGCGATGCTGCCGCCGGCTGCTTCGATCGCAGCCTTGGCACCAGCGGTTGCACCCACGCCCGTCAGCTTGACGGCCTTGGTGAGTTCACCGGTCTTGACGATCTTGACGACCTTGGCGAGCTGGCCCACGAGGCCGGCTTGCTTGAGCGCCAGGATGTCCACTTCGGCCAGGCCGAGCTGCTCGAGGGCAGTCAGCGTGACTTCGGCGTTGAACTTCAGCAGGTGCGACTTGAAGCCGCGCTTGGGCAGGCGGCGCTGCAGCGGCATTTGACCGCCTTCGAAGCCGACCTTGTGGAAGCCGCCTGCGCGCGACTTCTGACCCTTGTGACCACGGCCTGCGGTCTTGCCGATACCGGAGCCGATACCGCGGCCGACGCGGCGCTTGGCGTGCTTGGCGCCAGCTGCCGGCTTGATGCCATTGAGTTCCATATCAGTCTCTCTTACAGAACTTTGACCAGATAACTGATCTTGTTGATCATGCCGCGCACCGCCGGGGTGTCCTGCAGCTCGCTCACGCTGTTGAGCTTGCGCAGGCCGAGGCCACGCACGGTCGCGCGATGCGATTCCTTGGTGCCAATCGGGCTCTTGACCAATTGCACCTTGAGGGTTTGTTGTTGCGTCGTCATTTGAATGCTTCCTTCAGCCTTGCGAGAGCTTGCGCTCAGGCGAAGATTTCTTCGACGGTCAGGCCGCGCTTGGCAGCCACTTCGGACGCGGTCGTCGAGTTCTTCAACCCGTCGAGCGTGGCGCGAACCATGTTGTAGGGGTTCGACGAACCATGGCTCTTGGCCACGATGTCGGTGATGCCCATGACTTCGAACACGGCGCGCATCGGGCCGCCGGCGATGATGCCGGTACCCTTCGGGGCCGGGATCATGACCACCGAGGCAGCGCCCCAGTGGCCCGTCACGCGGTGATGCAGCGTGCCGTTCTTGATCGAGATCTTGGCCAGGTTGCGACGGGCTTCTTCCATCGCCTTCTGCACGGCAGCAGGCACTTCCTTGGACTTGCCCTTGCCCATGCCGACGCGGCCGTCGCCGTCGCCCACGACGGTGAGTGCTGCGAAACCGAGGATACGACCACCCTTCACCACCTTGGTGACGCGGTTGATCGCGATCATCTTCTCGCGCAAACCGTCTTCAGGGCCTTCGTTCTGCGTTCTTGCTTGAATCTTTGCCATTTTGAATCTCGTGTCCGTTTAGAACTGCAGGCCGGCTTCGCGGGCAGCGTCGGCCAGCGCCTTGACGCGGCCGTGGTACGCGAAACCAGCGCGGTCGAAGGCGACCTTCTCGACGCCGGCAGCCTTCGCCTTTTCAGCGATGCGCTTGCCGATGGCCGTTGCAGCGGCGGCATTGCCGCCCTTGCCCGAACCGCCGAGTGCAGCGCGCACTTCGGCTTCGGCCGTCGATGCGGTGGCGATCACCTTGGTGCCGTCGTCGGAGATGACGGTGGCATAGATGTGCAGGTTGGTGCGGTTCACCGTCAGACGGGCCACGCCCTGCGTCGCGATGCGGATGCGGGTCTGGCGCGAGCGGCGAAGACGCTGTGCTTTTTTGGTCAACATCATTTTGCTGCCCCTTACTTCTTCTTGGTCTCTTTGATCACGATCTTCTCGTCCGAATAACGGATGCCCTTGCCCTTGTAGGGCTCAGGCGGACGAACAGCGCGGATCTCAGCGGCGATTTGACCAACGCGCTGACGGTCAGCACCCTTGATCACGATTTCGGTCGGGGTCGCAGTGGCCACCGTGATGCCTTGGGGCATGTCGATGTTGACCGGGTGCGAATAGCCGACTTGCAGGTTCAACTTGTTGTTGGACGCTGCAGCCTTGTAGCCGACGCCGACCAGGTTGAGCTTCTTTTCGAAGCCCTTGGTCACGCCAACCACCATGTTGTTCACCAGCTGGCGGATCGTGCCGCTCATCGCGTTCGCTTCACGCGACTCGTTGGCGGGCTCGAAATTCAGCTTGCCGTCGTTGCTGACGACCTTGACCAGGGGGTTGCGTGCAAGGTTGAGCGTGCCGCCCGTGCCCTTGACGCTGATCTGGTCTTCCTTGATCGACACATCCACGCCTGCGGGGATGGTGATCGGCATTTTTCCTACTCGGGACATTTCAGTTACTCCTCGATGTCTCGGTTAGGCGACGTAGCACAGCACTTCGCCACCGACACCGGTAGCGCGCGCCTTGCGGTCGGTCATCACGCCCTTGGGGGTCGTGACGATCGCGACGCCCAGGCCGTTCTGGACTTGCGGAATGGAAGCACTGGCCTTGTAGACGCGCAGGCCGGGACGGCTCACGCGCTCGATGCGCTCGATGACCGGACGGCCAGCGTAGTACTTCAGGGTAATGACGAGTTCGGTCTTGCCGTCTTCGGTCTTGACCTGGAAACCGTCGATATAGCCTTCGTCCTTCAGGACCTGCGAGATCGCGATCTTCACCTTGGAAGACGGGACCGACACAGTGGGCTTCGCCACCATCTGCGCGTTACGGATACGCGTCAGCAGGTCGGCAATGGGATCACTCATGCTCATGTTGTTTGCTCCTGCCTGGCTTACCAGCTGGCCTTGGTGACACCGGGGATGTCGCCATTGAAGGCCAGTTCGCGGATCTTGGCGCGGGCCAGACCGAATTGACGGAAGGTGCCACGGGGGCGACCGGTGATTTCGCAACGGTTGCGCTGGCGCGTGGGGTTCGCGTTGCGCGGAAGCTTCTGCAGGCCCAGGCGGGCAGCAGCGCGCTCTTCGTCGCTCTTCTTCAGGTCGTTGGAGATTGCCTTCAGTTCCGCGTGCTTCGCAGCGTACTTGGCGACCAGCTTGTCGCGCTTGAGTTCGCGTTGGATCAGGGATTGTTTAGCCACGGTGCGCCTCAGTTCTTGAACGGGAAACGGAAACCAGCGAGAAGCGCCTTGGCTTCTTCGTCGGTCTTGGCCGTCGTCGTGATGCTGATGTTGAGACCGCGCAGGGCATCGACCTTGTCGTATTCGATCTCGGGGAAAATGATCTGTTCCTTGACGCCGATGTTGTAGTTGCCACGGCCGTCGAACGCACGGCCGGAAATGCCGCGGAAGTCGCGAACACGCGGCAGCGCGATGGTCACGAAACGGTCCAGGAACTCATACATCTGCACGCCACGCAGCGTGACCATGCAGCCGATCGGCTGGTTTTCGCGGATCTTGAAACCGGCGATGGCCTTCTTCGACTTGGTGACCACGGGCTTCTGGCCGGCGATCTTGGTCAGGTCGGCAACTGCGTTGTCCAGGACCTTCTTGTCGGCGACAGCTTCACCCACGCCCATGTTGAGCGTGATCTTGGTGAGGCGGGGGACCTGCATCGGCGACTTGTAGCCGAACTTTTCCGTCAGGTCTTTCGCGATCTTTTCGCGATAGTGTTGTTGGAGACGTGCCATGTGAGTACCTCTTAGGCGAACTTGATTTCGTCGCCGCTGGACTTGAAGACGCGAACAGCCACGCGCTTGCCGTCAGCACCCTGGGTGATCTTGATGCCCACGCGATCGGCCTTGCCGGTCGCGGCATTGAAGATCGCCACGTTGGATTGGTGGATGGGCATGGTCTTCTCGACGATGCCGCCGGTCGTACCCTTGAGGGGGTTCGGCTTGGCGTGCTTCTTGACGATGTTCACGCCCTCGACGACGAGGTGCGAATCATCCTTGCGCAGCGAGACGGTGCCGCGCTTGCCTTTGTCGCGCCCGGCCAACACGATGACCTGGTCGCCTTTGCGAATCTTGTTCATGGCGTTGTTGTCCTTAGAGAACTTCGGGGGCCAGCGACACGATCTTCATGAACTTTTCGGTGCGCAGCTCGCGCGTCACCGGTCCGAAGATGCGGGTGCCGATCGGCTCCAGCTTGGCGTTGAGCAACACGGCTGCGTTGCCATCGAATTTGACGAGCGAACCGTCGGCGCGACGGATGCCCTTGGCGGTGCGGACCACCACTGCGCTGTAGATCTCGCCCTTTTTGACGCGACCACGCGGAGCGGCTTCCTTGATGCTCACCTTGATGACGTCGCCCACGCTGGCATAACGCCGCTTGGAGCCACCGAGCACCTTGATACACAGGACGGACTTCGCGCCTGTGTTGTCGGCCACTTCGAGCCGGGATTCAGTTTGGATCATTGCTAGTAGTTCCCAACTTGTACCGATGCGCCTCCGGGAGGGAAACGCTGCGGTCAGTCTTGGGCCCGTCGTCCGCACCTCGAACCACTCGAGGCACTTCCGCTTTGGGCTGAAAGCTTCGCCTTTTGAAGCGAAGCCTGCGATTGTTGCACGCAGGCCAAGGCATGTCAACTGCCTTCTGAGATCGAATCGAACTGGAACTAGACTCGGCGGCGTGCGCACCTTCGATCCAGGCCCCATATCGCCCATGCGCCGCCGGCTGCTGGCGGGGGCGGGCGCCATGGCGGCGGGGCTCGCAGCGCTGGGATTGGCCGGCTGCCGCAGTCCGGCCATTCCGCCGGCGGGGCCACAGCGGCTGCGCCGCCTTGCCGAGGCGCACTGGCCGCACCGGCTGAATATACAGGGCACGACCGCCGGCGGCCTCTCGGGCATCGACTACGATGCAAAAAGAAGTGAGTACCTGCTGCTCAGCGACGATCGGTCAGACCTCGATCCTGCGCGTTTCTATGTGGCGCAATGGGCGCCTCCCTGGGCGCTGCCACCCGAACCGAAAGGTGTCGTGCAGCTGCAACGCCCGGGCGGCGGTCCCTGGCCTGCGCGGCGCCGCGCCGAGCCCGGCACCCCGGTTCCGGACCCCGAATCGCTGCGCCTGCGCCCAGGCGCCGGAACCCTGCTCTGGACGAGCGAAGGCGATGTGGGCCGGGGATTCGGCCCGGCCTTGTACGAGTCGGCGCGCGACGGCCGCCTGCTGCGCGAGTTCGCGCTGCCGGCCATGTTCAACCCCGATCCGGCCCAGCGCCGGGGCCCGCGCGACAACCTGGGCCTCGAGGGCCTGGCGCTGGCGCCCGACGGCCGCCACGCCTGGCTTGGCATGGAAAACGCGCTGATCCAGGACGGCCCGGTTCCCACCACGAGGGCGCCGGGCGGTCCCTGCCGGCTGACCCGGATCGACCTGGAGACCGGCCAGGCCACGCGCCAGATCGCCTATGTGCCCGATGCGATCCCGCTGCGGCCGCTCATTCCTGGCAGCCATGCGGACAACGGCATCAGCGAGATCCTGATG
The DNA here is from genome assembly GCF_001591365.1 of Variovorax paradoxus NBRC 15149. Taxonomy (GTDB): domain Bacteria; phylum Pseudomonadota; class Gammaproteobacteria; order Burkholderiales; family Burkholderiaceae_C; genus Variovorax; species Variovorax paradoxus. The sequence goes on along the minus strand of NZ_BCUT01000001.1, from coordinate 2,891,925 downwards.
CTCGACGCCGACCGCATGCTGGTGCTGGAACGCGCCTATGCCACCGGCGCCGGAAACTCGCTGCGCCTGTACGAGATCGATACCCGCAACGCCACCGACGTGCTGGCGATCGACGCGCTCGCCGCGGACAACCACCGCCCCGCGCCGAAAACCCTGGTCGCCGACTTCGCCTGGCTCGGCCTTTCGCGCCTCGACAACACCGAGGGCATGTGCTGGGGACCGCCGCTGCCGGACGGCAAGCGCATGCTGGTGGTCGTGAGCGACGACAATTTCAACCCGCTGCAGACAACCCAGTTTGCGGCATTCGAATACACCGACCGACCATGACCATCGCCGTCACCTTCCTGCCCCGCACCGCACCGCCGCCGCTGCCTCCGATCGCCTTCATCGGCGGCGGCAACATGGCCAGCGCCATCATCGGCGGCCTCATCAAGCAGGGTACGCCCGCCGGCAGCTTCGAAGTGGTCGAGCCCTTCGAGGAGGCCCGCACCAAGCTTGCGCAATCCTTCGGCATTGCCGCCCACGCCGAGGCCGGCGACGCCCTTTCGCGCTGCTCGGTGGTGGTGTGGGCGGTCAAGCCGCAGACTTTCGCGGACGCGGCCGCCCCGGTGCGCGCATTCGCGGCCAACGCACTGCACCTGAGCGTGGCGGCCGGCATTCCGTCGGGCAGCATCGCGCGCTGGCTCGGCAGCGAACGCGTGGTGCGCGCCATGCCCAACACGCCGGCGCTGGTGGGCCAGGGCATGACCGGCCTTTTTGCGCGGGCCGCGGTGGAGGCCGCCGACCGCGCCCTGGTCGGCCAGCTGCTGGCGCCGACCGGCGAGCTGCTCTGGGTCGACGACGAAGCCGCGCTCGATGCGGTGACGGCCATGTCCGGCTCCGGCCCGGCCTATGTGTTCTATTTCATCGAGGCCATGACCGAAGCCGGCGTCGAGATGGGCCTGCCGCTCGAGCAGGCCCAGCGGCTGGCCATCGGCACCTTCACCGGCGCTTCGGCGCTGGCGCACAGCGCCACCGAGCCGCCGTCGGTGCTGCGCGAACGCGTGACCTCCAAGGGCGGCACCACCCATGCGGCGATCAGCGCGCTCGAAGGCGCCGACGTCAAGGCGAAGTTCAAGGCCGCCATCCGCGCGGCGCAGAAGCGCGCCGCCGAGCTGGGCGAGGAATTCGGCCGCGCCTGAGCCTCGTCAGGCCGCCAGTGCGCGCGGCCCGAGGAAGACCAGCCACTCGGCCGCCAGCGTGACGGTGCCGTCCTCGAGCTCCAGCAGCACCGCCTCCTTCAGCAGGAAGCTCTCTCCGGGCTTGGGCATCGCCTCGAGAATGCGCACACGCGCCCGGAAGCGCGCGCCGACGGGCATCGGCCTGACGAAGCGCAAGCGGTCGAATCCATAGTTCAGCGCGTGGTTCGCATCGAAGGGCAGCAGCGTCCGCATGGCCTCGCCGGTCAGCCGGATCAGGTGCGACACCTGGAAGAAGCCCGGCACGATCGTTCCGCCGTAGTTCGCCTCGCGGGCGGCGCGCTCCGGATCGAGGTGGATCCATTCGCCCTCGCCGTCGCCCGAGAGCGCCGCGTACCGGTCGACCATCTCCTGCGTGATGAGGTGCCATCCGGACAGGCCTTCCTGGCCGATCTTCTGCGTCAGGCGATCGAGCATGTGCGTCCTGTCTTTCTAGCTAGCGAATGGCGTAGCCGGCCGCGATGCCGGCAAACACGGTGAAGCCGAGCCAGTGGTTCAGCCGGAAGGCCTTGAAGCAGCCGTCGCGCGTGCGCTCGCGGATCAGCCGCCAGTGCCAGGCGGCCTGTCCCGCGGCCGCGGCGATCCCCGCGAAGAACGGGGCCCCCAGCGACCGGCTCGCGCCGGCCCAGGTCCAGACCGCCAGGAAGACCGCGTAGCTCAGCATCACCGCCGCCACGTCGAAGCGGCCGAAGGTGATGGCCGAGGTCTTCATGCCGATCTTGAGGTCGTCGTCGCGGTCGACCATCGCGTACTCGGTGTCGTAGGCCAGCACCCAGAACAGGTTGCCGGCCAGCAGCCAGGCGGCGAACACGGGCACGCTGGCTTGCACCGCCGCAAAAGCCATCGGGATGCCGAAGCTGAAGGCGATGCCGAGCACCGCCTGCGGGACCGACACGAAGCGCTTGGCGAAGGGATAGGCCAGCGTGATGGCCAGCGCCGCGAACGACCACAGGATGGTGAGCCGGTTGGTCGTGAGCACCAGCCCGAAAGCCAGGAGTGCCAGCACCGCGCCCAGCGCGAGCGCCTCCCTGACCGAGACCGCGCCGCTGGTCACCGGCCGCTGGGCGGTCCGCTTCACGTGGCGGTCGAAGTCGCGGTCGGCCACGTCGTTAACGCAGCAGCCTGCGCTGCGCATCAGGATGGTGCCCAGCACGAACACGGCCAGCAGGTGCCAGCCCGGCCAGCCTTCGGCCGCGAACCAGAGCGCGCCCAGCGTGGGCCACAGCAGCAGCAGCCAGCCGGCGGGGCGGTTCCAGCGGATCAGGTCGAGATAGAGCGCAAAACGGCGGGCAAGCATGCGGCGGGCAAAAAAAGAGCGGCCATTGTGCCGCTCCTGGGTTCGCGGGCTCGGAGGGTCAGTCCTCGAGCAGCGAACGCAGCATCCATGCGGTCTGGTCGTGCACGGTGCAGCGCGCGGTCAGCATGTCGGCCGTCGGGTCGTCGCCGGCTTCCTCGGCCACGGGGATGAATTCGCGTGCGATGCGCGACACGGTTTCGTGGCCCTTGACCAGGATGCGCACCATCTCCATCGCCTTGGGCGGGGTCTGGGGCACGTCGGGCACGGTGGCGATCTTGCTGAACTCGGCGTAGGAGCCCGGTGCGTAGTGGCCCAGCGCGCGGATGCGCTCGGCAATGATGTCGGTGGCGCCCCAGAGCTCTGTGTACTGGCCCATGAACATCGCATGCAGCGAGTTGAAGTGCGGCCCCGTCACGTTCCAGTGGAAGTTGTGGGTCGTGAGGTAGAGCGTGTAGGTGTCGGCCAGCACGCGGCTCAGGCCCTCGGCAATGGCGGCGCGGTCCTGGCGCTCGATGCCGATGTTGATGAGGGGCGCGTTGCGGCTGCCCGATTCCTGCGCCACCACGGTGCCGCCCTTCTTGGGCACCTTGCCGGACGACGATGCTTTCTTCGATGCTTTGGCCATGGCTGGAAACTCTTTCTTCAGGTTTTGCGGAACACGCCGTTATTCTGAAAGCCGACCCGCGGCTTCGCAACAGCGCCACTCTATCCCGGCGATCAACGAATTCGAACGGCCCCCGCGTAGGCGAAGTTCGCGTCTTTCCCTCTACGACAGCCGCTTGACGCCCGGCAGCTCGCAGGCATAGATCGCGTTGCGCAAGGCCGCGATCGCCTCGTAGCGCGTGAAGGTGCGGCGCCAGGCCAGCACCACGCGCCGCGTCGGCGGATCGCGGTCCTGCGCGTCGCGCACCGGCAGGTAGCGCACCATCTGCTCGGGCTCCTTGCGTCCCTTGACCTTGGGCTTGAGGGCTTCGGCCGGCACCGACAGGCGCGGCACCAGCGTCACGCCCATGCCCGATGCCACCATGTGCTTGATGGTCTCGAGCGACGAGCCCTCGAAGCTCTTGCGGATGCCCTCGGCGTTGCTCGAGAAGCGCGCGAACTCGGGGCAGACCTCGAGCACGTGGTCGCGAAAGCAGTGGCCGGTGCCCAGCAGCAGCATGGTCTCGTTCTGCAGCTCTTCCGAAGTGACCGATTCGCGGTCGGCGAACTTGTGCTTCGTGGGCAGCGCCGCCATGAAGGGCTCGTCGTACAGCGGCGCCATGGCCAGGCCGGTGTCGGGGAAGGGCTCGGCCATGATCGCGCAGTCGATCTCGCCGGCACGCAGCATCTCGAGCAGCTTGGCGGTGAAGTTCTCCTGCAGCACCAGCGGCATCTGCGGCGTGCGCGCAATCACCTGGCGCACCAGGTCGGGCAGCAGGTAGGGCCCGATGGTGTAGATCACGCCGAGGTTCAGCGGGCCGGCCAGCGGGTCTTTTCCGCGCTTGGCGATTTCCTTGATGCTGGCGGCCTGGTCGAGCACGCTCTGCGCCTGCTGCACGATCTGCTCGCCGAGCGGCGTGACGGTGACTTCGCCGGCACTGCGCTCGAAGAGCTTGACCTCGAGTTCGTCCTCGAGCTTCTTGATGGCCACCGAGAGGGTGGGTTGGGAGACGTAGCAGGCCTCGGCCGCCTTGCCGAAGTGCCGTTCGCGGGCCACTGCGACGATGTATTTGAGTTCGGTGAGAGTCATAGCTTGCTTCAATTATGCGCAAGCGTCCGTGACCGAGCGTTCTCTGGGGTCGGCCTGCGGATAATGGTGGCCCCATCGACACCGGTGCAGCCATGACCTTGTCCACCTATCTGCTGTTCCTGCCGGCCTGCTTCGCCATCAACATGGCTTTCGGCCCCAACAACCTGCTGTCGGTCACCAACGGCGCGCGCCACGGCGTTTCGCCGGCGGTCATCGCGGCCGGCGGGCGCCTCGCGGCCTTCGCCATCATGATCGCCATCGCGGGCCTGGGCATGGGCGCGGTGCTGGTCGCGTCGGAGCTGGCCTTCGACGTCATCAAGTACATCGGCGCCGCCTACCTTGTGTGGATCGGCGTCCGCCTGCTGCGCGCCCCGGCGCCGGCGGCCGAAGCGCAGGCAGCGGACGCGGCCGCGCCGCCCTCGATGCGCGCGCTGGTGCGCCAGGAGTTCACCGTGGCGGCGGGCAATCCCAAGGCGATCCTGGTGTTCACGGCCTTCTTTCCGCAGTTCGTGGTGCCGGGGGCCTATGCCACCAGCTACCTGCTGCTGGGCACCACCTTCCTGCTGCTCGAAGTGGTTGCGATCGCGCTCTACGCGATGCTCGGCGCCCGCATGCGCCGGCTCGCCAACGGCAGCCGCGCGATGCGCTGGTTCAACAAGGTGAGCGGCAGCATGATGGTCGGCTTCGGGCTGCTGCTGGCCTTCACGCGCCGCCCCGCCGCCTGAGCGAGGCCTTCAGGCCTTCAGGTACTCGGCCTTGGTGCCGAGCCAGCGGTCGATGTGGCGCTGGGCCAGGTCGGGGTGCTTGTCGAGCATCAGCGGCGCGAGTTCGCGCGCCCAGTCGAGCAGCATCGTGTCGGTGCTGAGGTCGGCAAAGCGCAGCAGCGGCGCGCCCGACTGGCGCGCACCCAGGAATTCGCCGGGGCCGCGGATCTCGAGGTCGCGCCGCGCGATCTCGAAACCATCGCTGGTTTCGGCCATGGCCTTGAGCCGGGCGCGGGCCGCTTCGCCGACACGGCCGCTGTCGCCCGGCGCGTAGAGCAGCACGCAGGCCGAGGCCGCGGCGCCGCGGCCCACGCGGCCGCGCAGCTGGTGCAGCTGCGAGAGCCCGAAGCGCTCGGCATGCTCGATCACCATCAGCGAGGCGTTCGGCACGTCCACGCCCACCTCGATCACCGTGGTGCTCACCAGCACCTGGATCTCGTTGGCCGTGAAGGCGGCCATCACCGCCTGCTTCTCGGCCGTGGGCATGCGCGAATGCAGCAGCCCGACGTTGACGGCCGCGCCGAGCGCATCGGCGAGCTCGTCGCGCGTCTCGGTGGCGTTGCGCAGGTCGACCGCTTCGCTCTCCTCGATCAGCGGGCAGACCCAGTAGACCTGCCGGCCCTGCGCGATCTGCGCCTGGATGCGGTCGATCACCTCCTCGCGCCGGTGGTCGGCCACCAGCTTGGTGACGATGGGCGTGCGGCCCGGCGGCAGCTCGTCGAGCGTGGAAACGTCCAGGTCGGCGTAGTAGCTCATCGCCAGCGTGCGCGGGATCGGGGTGGCGCTCATCATCAGCAGGTGCGGCTCGAGATGGCCCACGGCCTTGCCGCGCAGCGCGAGCCGCTGCGCCACGCCGAAGCGGTGCTGCTCGTCGATGATCGCCAATGCGAGGTTCTTGAAGCGCACCTTCTCCGAAATGACGGCATGGGTGCCGATGACCAGCGCCGCCTCGCCGCTCTCGACCGCGGCCGACATTGCGTCGCGCTCCTTCTTCTTCTGGCTGCCGGTGAGCCAGGCCACGCGCAGGCCGCGCTCGGCCAGCAGTGGATCGAGCCAGCCGACCAGCTTGCCGAAGTGCTGGGCCGCGAGGATCTCGGTCGGCGCCATCAGCGCGCACTGGAAGCCCGCATCGATGCAGCGCGCCGCCGCGAGCGCCGCCACCACGGTCTTGCCCGAGCCCACGTCACCCTGCAGCAGCCGGTGCATCGGGATCTCGCGGCCGAGGTCGCGCGTGATTTCCTCGCCCACGCGCTGCTGCGCGCCGGTCAGGCCGAAGGGCAGCACCGCGAGCAGTTGCGCATGCAGCGAGCTCGCCTGCGGCTCGGCCGAGGAAGGCAGCATCGGCGCCCGCTGCGCCGCGCGCTCCAGCCGCGCCTGCAATTGCGAGAGCTGCTGCGCGAGCAGCTCTTCCGCCTTGATGCGCTGCCATGCCGGATGGCTGTGGTCTTCCAGCGTGGCCATGGCCACATCGGGTGTCGGGTAGTGCAGGAAGGTCAGCGAACTGCGCAGGTCCCAGGCGCCGCGCCATCCGATCTGCACGGGGATCGTCTCGTCGAGCACCGCGCGAGCCAGGCCCGAGCGCACCTCGCGCCGGAGCACCGGCTGCGGCAGCCCGGCAATGGTCGAGTAGACCGGCGTCAGTGCCTGCGGCAATGCCGTGCCGGCCGCCTTGACGGTGGGATGCATCATCTGCCGCCCGACGAAGCCGCCGCGCATCTCGCCCCGCACGCGCACGCGCGCGCCGACGGCCAGCTGCTTCTGCTGCGAGGGGTAGAAATTGAAGAAGCGCAGCTGGCAGGTGTCGCTGCCGTCGTCGATGGTGGCGATCAGCTGCCGGCGCGGGCGGAACACCACCTCGCATTCGGTCACCACGCCCTCGACCTGCGCCATGTCGCCGTCGCGCGTGTCGGCCAGGCGCACGATGCGCGTCTCGTCTTCGTAGCGCATCGGCAGGTAGAGCGCGAAGTCGATGTCGCGCACCAGGCCGAGCTTGCGCAGCGCGCGCTGCACGGCGCTCAGCCCGGCCCCGGGCGCGGCCGGAGCGGCAGCGGGCGGGCTTGTGGTCTTTTCGGGCGGCACGGACTTCGCGGAAGCGGGCATGGGACAATTCTGCCCGGCTCCGGCCACGTCTCGCTCATCTTCCACGCCTCCTTGGCACGGGCCCGTCCGGCCCTCAAGCACCATGCGCGCCTTCACGCTTTCCGATTTCGATTTCGACTTGCCGCCCGAGCTGGTGGCACAACACCCGGCCTCCGAACGCACCGCCTCCCGTCTGCTCGACGGCACCGGCAGCACCCCGGCCGACCGCATCTTCAAGAGCCTGCCCTCGCTGCTGCGCGCGGGCGACCTGCTGGTCTTCAACGACACGCGCGTGGTCAAGGCGCGCCTGTTCGGCGAGAAGCCGACCGGCGGCAAGCTCGAACTGCTGGTCGAGCGCGTGCTGCAGGGGCAAGAAGTGGTGGCGCACATGAAGGTCAGCAAGAAGCCGCCCGTGGGCACGATGCTGCAGATGGTCGGCGGCTTTCGCGCCACGCTGCTGGGCCGCTGGCCGGAGGAAGACGGCGCGCTGTTCCGCTTCGCTTTCGAGAGCGATGCCGGCGAGGACCCGTACGCATTGATGGCCCGCTGCGGCCACGTGCCGCTGCCGCCCTACATCACGCACAGCGATTCGGCCGACGACGAGCGTCGCTACCAGACCGTGTTCGCGCGCGTGCCCGGCGCCGTGGCTGCGCCGACCGCCGCACTGCATTTCGACGAGGCGCTGCTGGCCGAACTCGAAGCGCGGGGCGTGCAGCGCGCCAGCGTCACGCTGCACGTGGGCGCCGGCACCTTCCAGCCGGTCAAGACCGAGAACATTGCAGAGCACACGATGCACGCCGAGCGCTACGAAGTGCCCGAGGCCACACAGCGCGCGATTGCCGAGTGCAAGGCGCGCGGCGGCCGCGTGGTCGCGGTCGGCACCACCACCGTGCGCACGCTCGAATCGTGGGCCAAGAGCGGCGAGGCCGCGGGCGACACGCGCATCTTCATCACGCCGGGCTTCGTGTTCGAGCATGTCGACCTGCTGGTCACCAACTTCCACTTGCCCAAGAGCACGCTGATGATGCTGGTCTCGGCCTTTGCGGGCTATGAACGCGTGATGGCGCTCTATGCCCACGCCATCGCGCAGCACTACCGCTTCTTCAGCTACGGCGACGCCATGCTGCTGGCGCGCGCTGCTCCCGCATGAAACCCCTCAACACCATCCGCTCCTCGCTGGCCGCGATCGCATTCGGATGCGCGCTGCTGCTGCCCGTGGCCGTCCAAGCACGCGGCTACACGCCGCAGGGTCTGTGCGGCGGCTATGCGCGGCTGGACATCGGCAGCCCCGCGGGCACCTGCGTCGCGCTGCTGGCCGACGAGGCCCAGGGCCTGCGTGCGCCCCGGCGCATCCTCGAGGTGGCGCCGGGCCGCTACTGGGTCGTCGACATGGGCTCGTGGGAGCCGCGCCGCGGCCGCCTGCTCGAGATGGTGCTGCCCACCGAGGGCCCGGCGCCGCGGCGCGCGCGCTTCAGCGTGCTGGCCGAGCAGCTCGACCGGCCGCTCGGCCTTGCCGCCGGACCCGACGGCAGGATCTACATCGGCGAGTCGGGCATGATCTGGCGCACACCCATCCCTTCTTCGCCCGGCGGCGCGCTGCAGCGCGAAACGGTGATCGACGGCCTGCCGGGCGACGGCACGCATCCGCTCAAGGAACTGGCCTTCGGACCGGACGGGCGGCTCTACGTCAACGTCGGCTCCGACTCCGATGCCTGCCGCGATGCCTCGTCGAAGCAATACCCGCTGCCCTGCCCCGACCTGGCCGGACCGAAGCCGCGCGCCGCGGTGTACGAGGCCGTGCTCGCCGGGCCGGACCACAAGCTGCAGAGCTTCAAGCCCTTTGCCACCGGCCTGCGCAACTCGGTCGCCTTGACCGTGCTGCCGGACGGCCCCGCCAAGGGCACCGTGCTGCAGGGCGAGAACTCCATCGATTACGAAGACGTGGGCCAGCCGCCCGAAGAGCTGAACCGGCTGCAGGCCGGGCGCGACTACGGCTGGCCCTATTGCGTGGGCAACCGCCAGCCCGCGCGCGGCTACGAGAACCGGCCGGGTTGCAAGGCCACCGAGGCGCCGCTGATGCTCTGGCCCGCGCACGCCGCGCCGCTGCAGATGATCACCGGGCCCGCGGGCAGCCGCTTCGCGGGCCAGCTGCTGGTTGCCTGGCGCGGCCACCAGCCGCCCGGCCACCGCGTGGTGGGCTACAGGCTCGATGCGCGCGGCCTGCCGTCGGGCAAGCCGGTCGAATGGCTCGCCGGCTGGAGCCCCAAGGCCGGCGTGCGGCCGATGGGCCGGCCCACCGGCATCACCGTCGACCGGCAGGGCCGCCTGCTCGCCGTCGAAGACTTCAACCGTACCATCCTGATGCTGCTGCCGGACACCGGCGCCGCCCCCCAGAAATGACCGCCACCACGTCCTCCCTGCCGCGCCTGAAGTTCGAACTTCTCAAGACCGATCCCGCGAGCCACGCGCGCCGCGGCACGCTCACGCTCAACCATGGCGTGGTGCAGACGCCGATCTTCATGCCCGTGGGCACCTACGGCACCGTCAAGGGCGTGATGCCGCGCAGCCTCGAGGAGATGGGCGCGCAGATCATCCTGGGCAACACCTTCCACCTGTGGATGCGCCCCGGCCTCGACGTGATGGCCAGCTTCGGCGGGCTGCATTCGTTCGAGAAATGGAACAAGCCCATCCTCACCGACTCGGGCGGCTTCCAGGTCTGGTCGCTGGGCGCGATGCGCAAGATCAGCGAGGAAGGCGTGAAGTTCGCCTCGCCCGTCAACGGCGACAAGCTGTTCCTCACGCCCGAGGTGTCGATGCAGATCCAGACCATCCTCAACAGCGACATCGTGATGCAGTTCGACGAGTGCACGCCCTACGACACCAAGGGCCACATCACGACCGAGGCCGAGGCGCGCATCTCGATGGAACTGAGCCTGCGCTGGGCCAAGCGCTGCCAGCACGAGTTCGCGCGGCTCCAGAACCCGAACGCGCTGTTCGGCATCGTGCAGGGCGGCATGTTCGAGAACCTGCGCGAGGAATCGCTCGCGGCGCTGGTCGACATGGACTTTCCGGGCTACGCCATCGGCGGCGTGAGCGTGGGCGAGCCCAAGGAAGAGATGCTGCACATCATGGGCCACACGCCGCACCGGCTGCCCGCGAACAAGCCGCGCTACCTGATGGGCGTGGGCACGCCCGAAGACCTGGTGCAGGGCGTGGCCGACGGCGTCGACATGTTCGACTGCGTGATGCCGACCCGCAATGCGCGCAACGGCACGCTGTTCACGCGCTTCGGCGACCTGAAGATGCGCAATGCGCGCCACAAGAGCGATCCGCAGCCCATCGACCCGAGCTGCACCTGCCATGCCTGCGCGGGCACCTCGGGCGTTTCGTGGAACGACGGCGGGCGCGAGGGCTTCAGCCGTGCCTACCTGCACCACCTCGACCGCTGCGCCGAGATGCTCGGGCCGATGCTCGCCACCATCCACAACCTGCACTACTACCTGAACCTGATGCGCGAGATCCGCGAATCGCTCGAGGCGGGCACCTTCACGGAATTCCGCGCGCGGTTCAAGTCGGAGCGCGCGCGCGGCATCTGAGGCGCAGGGCTACTTCGGCGGCTGGATCGCGAGCGGCGTGGCGTAGGGCTCGATGCGCAGCAGCTCGTTCCTGAACACCACGATCTGTTTGAGCGGCGCCTGCACCAGCGCGCCGCCCGCGTCCTTGTGCGAGGCGTACTGCCACAGCGTGAGCTGGCCCTTGGCCGCGAGCTGAGCGGCCAGCCGCTCAACGGCCGGGTTGGAACCCGGGCCCAGCTGCGCCGCATCGGCACCCACGATCACCTCGTCGCGCGGCGAGACCACCTTGAAGAGCTGCATGGAGGCCGCCGCCTGGGCGCGCACCGGGCGCACCGCCAGCGCGACGGGAAGAAGCGCCAACCCAAGAAGGGTGCGGCGGAAAAGCGTGTTCGTCGTCATGGAGAAGGAGCGTAGCCACGCACGGCCGCGCCGGCCATTCACCGTAAGCCATACGCCGGCCGGCGCCCCCTCGCGCGGCAGGGGCACGCCCATCCGGTACGCTTGCCGCCCGTGTCCATCGCCGTTGCTGCATTCACATGACCACCGACGCCTCACCACTTTCGTCCTACACCGCCCGCTATCCTTCGCTGGCCGGCCGCACCGTCTTCATCTCCGGCGGCGCGAGCGGCATCGGCGAGGCGCTGGTGCGGGCCTTCCATGCGCAGGGCGCGAAGGTCGGCTTCTGCGACCTCGACACGGCCGCCGGCACCGCGCTCGCGGCGCAGCTCCAAGGCGCAACGCCCGCGCTGTTCCGCGAATGCGACGTGACCGACACGGCGGCGCTCGCGGCCACCATTGCCGCGGTGCGCGCGCAATTCGGCCCGATCGGCGTGCTGCTCAACAATGCCGCCAACGACCGGCGCCACGAGATGGCCGAGGTCACGAGCGAAGACTTCGACCGCCTCGTGGCCGTCAACTTCAAGCACCAGTTCTTTGCCGCGCAGGCCGTGGCCGACGACATGCGCGCGCTGGGCGGCGGCTCGATCATCAACTTCGGCTCGATCAGCTGGATGATCAAGGGCCGCGGCTACCCGGTCTACCAGGCCTGCAAGGCGGCCGCGCGCGGCCTCACGCGCTCGCTGGCGCGCGACCTGGGCAAAGAGAACATCCGCGTCAATTCGATCGTGCCGGGCTGGGTGATGACCGAGCGGCAGATCAAGCTGTGGGTCAAGCCCGAGTCGGCCGCGGAGATCGATGCGGCGCAATGCCTGCCGGGGCGCGTGATGGCGGAAGACATCGCCGCGATGGCGCTGTTCCTGGCGGCCGACGATTCGAAGATGTGCACCGCGCAGGACTACGTGGTGGATGCCGGCTGGACATAAATAGGCTCGCCCCCAGTCTTCGCGCACTTCGTGTCGCTACGCCAACCCCCTACCGGGGGCAACACCAGCGGCCCGGCGAAGCCGGTTCCGCGGTGTTCCTGGAAATTCCTTTTTCGGCAGAAGCCGCCTTTATTTAGTCGCGCAGTTCGGCTGGCAGCGTGCCGCCATTGGCGGCGATGCGAGTCATCACCTGCTTGTGCAGGCCGATGTTCCATTCGGCCGAACCCGGTTCGCCGTTGCTGTAGAGAATTTCGCTGGCCAGTTCCTTGCGCGCGGCGAGGCTGCTGTCCAGGCCCAGCAACTTGAGCAGGTCGACGATCGAGGTGCGCCAGTTCAGGCCGGCGGCACCAGGCATCGCGTCCAGGACGGCGGGCACGTCGCCCAGTGGGATCGCAGGCGGCGGTGCAACAGCGGCCGGCGCGCCGGGTGCAGCCGCCGGCGGTGCGGCGACGACTTCAGCGGCGTTGGCCGACGGAAAAATCTTGGAAAAAATCTTGCCGAAAATGCTCATGGGTGTGCTCCGTCAATGTGAATGGGAAAACCCGCGGCACGGCGTTGCGTGACGCAGCCCGGGGTTGTAGCACGACCGTGCGGCGCTTTCGCTACGTGGCCGGCTGAACCGGCGCGCCCGGCGTGACCGATTGCGCAGTGCCGGTCACAGATGTGTGCGGCGCCTGCGTTGCGGCCGCGGAGGTACCGCAGGCATGGCAGAACTTCGAGAACGCGCTCTTGCGCGTCTCGCACTGGCCGCAATGGTCGAACAGGCCGATGCCGCAGTGCGGGCAGAAGTCGATCTCGCCGTTCTTCAAATCGACCGGGCGCTCGCAGCCGGGGCACACGCCCTTGCCGAGCCGCGCGAGCGCGACGTCGTAGCTGAGTTCCTCGCGCCGCACCTGGTCGGGCTGCTGCTCGGCGAGCTTCTGGCGCGCGAGGTAGGCATTGAGCGCCACGATCGCATAGCGCCCGACGAGCACCGTCACCACAATGCCCACCACGTAGCGCACGTAGCCGCCGTAGCTCGGCAGGTAGGGCACCAGCTCGACGAAGAAAGCGAACAGCGCAAAGAAGATGAAACCCCAGACGAAAGGCCAGTAGGTGCTCTTGCGCTTCCTTGCGAACAGCCAGCCGGCCACGACCAGCAGCGGCAGCGTGAGCGCCAGGCGGTAGGCGAACACGCGCAGTTCGACGCGGCGGTACTCGGCGTTGAGCTTTTCCCGCGCATCGCGCTCCAGCAGCGACAGCGCCTCGCGGGCGCGCTGCTCGGCCTGGCGCGCGTCGAGCACGGCCTGCTGCTGCGCATTCACCAGGCGCTGGACCTCGTCCTCCTTCTGCTTGAAGGCATCGAGCTGCTTGGTGCGTGCGATCAGCTCCGTGTCCTGGTCGGGCTGCGCGGTGGCGCGCCGCGTGGCGATCCAGTTGCCGAAGGTCTCGCGCGCGTTGGCGCTGGCCTGCCGAGCGGCGCTCTGCTGCAGGCGGACCTGCTCCAGCTGCCGCGTCGCCTGCAGCTCGGCGGTCTCCGACGCCTTGATGGTGCTGCGCAGCGGCTCGGCCGCGGGGCGGTCGATGAAGTCGTCGAGCTCGAGCGCCCGCTCGACCCGCGGCAGGTCGTCCACGACGGCGCCGCCGAGCCCGATCAAAAAGCTCGCGAACGCCAGCGCCACGAGCCAGAGCCCGCGGCGAAACCATTTTTCGGACAGACGCAGTGACTTGCTCATTTCATTCTTTCGGTAGGAGAGAGATTTCTTGTGGCAGCTTGAACGCCACCGGCGCCGCGCCGAGCCCCGCGCGCGGCATCCATGCGAACACCGAGTCGACCGTCACCGTCTCGATGCGGTCCGAGAACCGCTTCTCGTTCGGATGGTCGTCGAAGGCCACGTTGGCCGAGCCCACGCGGCCGCCCAGCCGCGTGAGCGGGCCGAGCCTGAGCGTGGTCGGCTCGTAGCCCTTGAACTGCATCCATGCCTGCGCCTGCGCGCGGCTGTTGATGGTGGCCGGCTCCATCGCCGCGGCCAGCGTCTCGATGGCCCACTGGTTCGACTGCTGGTACTTCTGCCCCCAGGCGTAGCTCACGATGCTGTAGGGCGCGATGTTCAGCCGCACGATGCGCGCAGGCGGCTCGCGGAGCGCGGCCAGCAGCTGCGCCTGCACGGCAGGCGTGGGCACGACCCAGGCAGCCTCGTAGCGCCACAGGTCGTCGAGGAAGAACTCGCCAAGCCCCTGCCGGTAGACCGCGGCCACGGCGCTGCCGCACTGGTTGAGCTTGTGCACCACGCGCCATGGACCCTCGTCGCTCTTGTAGGCGATGCCCAGGTGCGAATAGCGCAGGCCGTACTTGCCCAGGTCCTGCCCGGCGCGCGCCAGCAGCACGGCGCGCGCGCCGCTGGCATCGAGCTGCTGCGAGGTGCGCTCGGCCATCTGCATGCCCTTGACGATCAGTTCGGCGGTCGGCCTGGCCTGTTCGCAGGAGCGGCCGGCCTGCGCCTGCAGCGGCAGCGCCACAGCGAGCGCGAGCAGGAGCGCAGGAAAGACCGCGCGCTTCACGACAGCCTCTCGTTGTGCAGCAGCGCGCGGCCGATGGCATTGGGCACGAAGGCCAGCACCTCGCCCGCGGCCGACAGCACGACGCCGCTGCCGATCACGCTGACCAGGACGCCCGTGCCCACCGCCGCCGACACGCCGTTGGCCGCGCGCCCCATCACCTTGACGCTGGCACGCGCGCCGTCCGAGGCACGCTCCAGCAGGTAGACGGTGCCATCGGCCGAGGCCTCGACCGCCACCACCGTGAGCATCGAGCCGCCCACCGAGAGTGCGGCGGGCAGCGCGACCACGGCCGTGGCGGAAGCGCCCACCGCGGAGGCAGCGCCCACGACCGAGGCCACCGGCAGCAGCGAGAGCGCGGCCGAAGCCTCGCTCTGCGCCTGGGCATGGAAGGGCAGCGCGGCGCCCGCGAAAGCGGTGCAGGCGGCAACCAGAAGCGCAGCAACGGATTTTTTCATGGCGGTCTTTCGTGGATGGATGATGAAGAAGAAGGCGGCGCTCATTCGGCCGAGCCGGCGGCAGCGGCTTCCTGGCGGGCGGCGCGGCGGCCCTGCAGGCGCGCGTCGATCAGGTCGGCCTCGTGGCGGTCGCGCAGGGTCTTGGCCAGCGTGAAGGCCGAGCTGATCAGGAACAGCCAGCTCACACCGAGGAAGGCCTTGTAGGCGTCGTTGATCTCCATGCGGACCAGGCCCCAGCCGGTCAGGCCCATCGCGGTGAAGAAGCTGCCCCAGACCACCAGGCGCCACATCGGCACGTCGCGGCTCGCTGCCGTGCCGCCGGCGCCTGCCGGCTGGCTGTCGCGCACGAACTTGGCCAGCATGAAGGCGGTGCTCAGGCAGAACACATAGCCCATCACCATGAACGCGCGGTCCAGCGCCTCGCCCGGCAGCCAGCTCAGGCCGGTGGCGCACAGGAACACGGCGGCCGCGAACGAAGCCCAGACCTGGAACTGCCAGGCCCGCGTGTCGCGCTGGATCGAAACGGTGGTGGAAGGGAAGGTTTGCATGCGTGCCTCGCGGCGTAGTGAAGGTGAGCGAATGATGGTTCGCTCCCGCACCGCGGGGCTCGAATGCTTCGACCAGTCCCGGTTTGAGCCGCTACTGGTATCTCGAAAGGATACTTTTTGCCGCCTCAGGCGGCCAGCAAACCGCTCACGCGCTGCTGCAGCGCCTCGGGCCGCACCTCGACCGGCGGCACGGCATGGCCGACGTTGAGCCCCACGCGGCTGAAGAAGCCGCGGCGGAAGGGCTTGGCCATGGCCACGTTCTCGCCGCCGCGCAGCTCGATGCGGCTGAAGTACGAGCCCCAGAGGTTGGTCAGCGCCATCGGGATCACCGGCGGCTCGATGCCTTCGGCACGCGCGCTTTCGATGATCTTCATCACGCCGCCCTTGAAGGGCTGCAACTGGCCGTCGCGCGTGATCGCGCCCTCGGGAAAGATGGCCAGCAGGTCGCCTTCGCGCAGCACGCCCAGCGCCCTGGCAAAGGCCGCTTCGTAGGCCGCCGGGTCTTCCTTCTGCGGCGCGATCGGAATCGCCTTGGCCAGCTTGAACAGCCAGCCGAGCACCGGCACCTTGAAGATGCGGTGGTCCATGATGAAGCGGATCGGGCGCGGGCTCGCGGCCATCAGCAATATCGCGTCGATGAAGCTCACGTGGTTGCACACCAGCACCGCGGCGCCTTCGGTGGGAATGTGCTCGTCGCCCTTGATCTCGAAGCGGTAGACGAAGTGCGACAGCATCCACGCGATGAAGCGCAGCAGGTATTCCGGCACCAGCATGAAGATGTAGAACGCCACCAGCGCGTTGGCAATGCCCGTGAACAGGAAGATCTGCGGAATCGTGAAGCCGGCGCCGAGCAAGGCACCCGCGATCACCGAGCTGCCGATCATGAACAGCGCATTGAGGATGTTGTTGGCCGCGATGATGCGTGCGCGGTGCGTGGGCTGGCTGCGCAGCTGGATCAGCGCGTACATCGGCACGCTGTAGAGCCCCGCGAAGAGCGACAGCAGCGCCAGGTCGGCCATCACGCGCCAGTGCGCGGCCTGGCCCATGAAGGCGCCCAGCCCCATGCCGGCGGACGGCGGCAGCGCGCGCGACGCAAAGTACAGGTCGATGGCGAACACGCTCATGCCGATCGCGCCCAGCGGCACCAGGCCGATCTCCACCTGCCGCCGGCTCAGCGTCTCGCACAGCAGCGAGCCCGCGCCGATGCCCACCGAGAACACCACCAGCAGCAGCGAGGCCACCTGCTCGTCGCCGTGCAGCACTTCCTTCGCGAAGCTGGGGAACTGGCTCAGGAACACCGCGCCGAAGAACCACATCCACGAGATGCCCAGGAGCGAGCGGAACACCACGATGTTGCCGTGCGCGAGCTTGAGGTTGCGCCAGGTCTCGCTGAACGGGTTCCAGTTGATCACCAGGCCCGGGTCGGTGGCGGGCGCCGGCGGAATGGCCTGCGCCACGCCGCGCCCGACCAGTGCCAGCAGCACGCAGGCCACCGCCACCGTGGCGTGGCCGACCTGCGGCAGCGCCACCAGCAGCCCGCCCGCCACCTGCCCGAGCAGGATGGCGACGAAGGTGCCCATCTCGACCATGCCGTTGCCGCCCGTGAGCTCGCGCGCGTCGAGCACCTGCGGCAGGTAGGCAAACTTGACCGGCCCGAACAGCGTGGAATGCAGGCCCATGAGGAACACGCAGCCCAGCAGCACCACCGCATCGGCGCGCACGAAGCCCCAGGCCGCAATCAGCATGATCGCGATCTCGAGGTTCTTGACGAAGCGGATCATCTTCGTCTTGTCGAACTTGTCGGTGAGCTGCCCCGCCGTGGCCGAGAACAGCAGGAACGGCAGGATGAACAGCGCGCCGATGGCCAGGCCCGCCATGGCCGGCGGCATCCAGCTCAGCTGGAGCTGGTAGGTCACCATCACGGTGAAGGCGAACTTGAAGAGGTTGTCGTTGGCCGCGCCCGCGAACTGGGTCCAGAAGAAGGGCGCGAAGCGCCGCTGCCTGAGAAGCGCGAACTGGTTGGCGTGGGCGTTCGCCTCGTGGGGCGCGGTGGCGGCAGTGGCAGCAGCGGCGGGGGTTGTCATTCGAAGAATTCTCCTCATGCCGTCAGGGCGGCGGCTGCGTCGGGATTGTGCCGCAGCAGGGTCGCGCGCCAGTTCATGTCGAGCTTGCGCAGCGCCGCCAGCACCGGCAGGCCCGCCAGCGATGCGGTCAGGTGCTTGAGGGTGTGGCCCGAAACCACCTGCTGCGTCGCCTCGTAGATCGCGTGGTCCGCCAGTTCGGAGACCTTGGCCAGCGCATAGAAGCAGATCACCCAGCCCAGCTTGAGCCCGACCGCGCCGCGCATCGGCGTGGCCAGCGCGAGCGTCAGCACCAGCGCCATGCCGCCGAACTGCACGATCGCCCAGGGCAGCACGTTGCCGCTTTCCTGGAACACCTCGGCCGACAGCAGCCCGGCCATCAGCACGAACCAGGCGGCCGGCCAGCCGGCGCGCTGGCTCACGCGCTCGCAGACCGCGATGCCGATCAGCCCCGCAAAAGCCACCGCCATGCCGGCGCGGTCGGCCGCGAGCCGGGCGCCGTCGGGCATCAGGTGGAAGAAGGCCGATCCCGCGGCCGTGGCAACCAGCCCCGCGAAGAAAAGCCAGGCGCAGTCGAGCGTGTTGTCCGGCGGGTCGTTGGCCGGCGGTGCCAGCGGGAACTGCGCCAACGCCTCCTGGTGGGCGCGGTCGATCCGGTTGAGCCGGTACAGGCCCCAGAAGCCGATCAGCAGGAAGGGCAGGTTGCTCAGCACGTCCATCGCGTTGGGCAGGCCGTGCCAGCTGCGGTCGTCGGCAAACACGGCGGCAATGGCCACCTCGGCCGCCGGCAGGGCAGGTCCGAACAGGGCCACCAGCGCGAGCAGCGCGAAGGTGAAGAGCAGTCCGCGTTCGCGGCGGCTGAGGGTGGGCAAAGGCATGGCGGTCCTCGGTGGTGGATGGCAGGAGCCGCGGAATTTAGTTGCCAGTCGCTCCACAGGCATCGAGAATCGATACGAGGCACTAATTCACACCTTTCGGTATCTTTTTCTAATACCTTCTTCCGCAACGCCACCCTCATGAGCACCACCGTCGACCTCGTCCAAGCCCTCAAGAACGAACTCAAGAGCGCCCGCATGACCTACGCCGACCTGGCGCGCTCGCTCGACATGGCCGAATCCAGCGTGAAGCGCATGCTGGCCAAGAGCGACATGCCGCTGTCGCGGGTCGACGCGATCTGCCGCGCGCTCAAGATCGACTTCGCCGAGCTGGCGCGCCGCGTGGCCGACGCCCAGCCGCTCCTGAAGGAACTCACGCACGAGCAGGAAAAGGCGGTGGTCAAGGACAAGAAGCTGCTGCTGGTGGCCATCAGCGTGCTGAGCCAGTGGACGCTGGAGCAGATCGTGGCGGCCTACCGGATCAGCGAGGCCGAGTGCATCGGCTGCCTGGCGCAACTGGACCGCATCGGCATCATCGAGCTGCGCCCGCTGAACCGCTACCGGCTGAAGCTGGCCAAGACCTTCCGCTGGCGGCCGCACGGCCCGGTGATGGAGTTCTTCCGCGAGAACGTGGTGCTCGACTACTACGCGGGCGGCTTCGACGGCCCGGCCGAGGGCCTGCTGCTGGTGCACGGGCAGATCAGCCGCTCGCTCGCGCCGGCCTTCCTCGAACGCCTGCAGCGCGTGGCGCAGGACTTTGCGCAGCAGCACCAGACCGACCAGAAGCTGGCCGCGAAGGACCGCGAGGGCTACACGCTGCTGCTGGGCATGCGGAACTGGGAGTTCGAGGCCTTCACGCGCCTGCGCCGCGCCTGACGATCAGGGCTTCGCGGCTTCCAGCGCGTCGCGCGTAGAGCGTGCGGCCTTTTGGGCCGCCTCGGCAAAGTCGTCGCCCGAGGAGGCGTAGATGATGGCGCGCGACGAGTTCACGATGATCGGCGCATCGGGGCGCCAGCCGGCGCGCACCGTGGCCACGGCATCGCCGCCCTGGGCGCCGACGCCGGGGATCAGCAGCGGCACCGTCGGTGCGAGTTCGCGCACGCGCTCGATCTCGGCCGGGTAGGTCGCACCCACCACGAGGCCGAGCTGGCCGTTGAGGTTCCACGGGCCCTGCGCCAGCCGGGCGACGTGTTCGTAGAGGAAGGGCTGGCCCTCGATGCCCGCCAGGCGCTGGCCCTGCAGGTCGGAGCCGCCGGGGTTGCTGGTGCGGCAGAGCAGGAAGGCGCCCTTGCCCTGGTGCTTGAGGTAGGGCGCCACCGAGTCGAAGCCCATGAAGGGCGACAGGGTCACGGCGTCGGCGCCGTAGCGCTCGAAGGCCTCGATGGCGTACTGCTCGGCCGTGGAGCCGATGTCGCCGCGCTTGGCGTCCAGGATCACGGGCACGCCGGGCGCGTTGCGGCGCATGTGCTCCATCAGTTGTTCGAGCTGGGCTTCGGCGCGATGGGCCGCGAAATAGGCGATCTGCGGCTTGAAGGCGATGACCAGGCCGGCCGTCGCGTCGACGATGCGCGCGCAGAAGTCATAGATGCGGCTGGCGTCGCCCTTGAGCTGCCCCGGGAACTTGGCTGGCTCCGGATCGAGCCCCACGCAGAGCAACGAACCGTTTGTTTGCTGTGCGGTGGCCAGCTTGTCGAGGAAAGTCATGGGGTCCGATTTTAAGGACCCGGCCGCCGGCCCTCAGTTCGACGGTGTTTGCTGCTCGGCCGCCAGGCATAGATCGGCCCAGGCGCGGGCCTTGTCGGCCGGGTTGCGCAGCAGGTAGGCCGGATGGTAGGTGGCCACCACCGGCACGCCGCTGGCCGAGGGCAGCGGCACCGCGCGGCCACGCAGCTTGCCGAGCGGATCGGCGCTCTGCATCAGGCTCTGGGCGGCCAGCGGGCCCATGGCAAGCACCAGGCTCGGCGCCAGCGCGGCCGCATGTTCCGCGAACGCCTCGTCCATCGGATGCGGGCTGCCGGGCTGGCCGGCGCCCACGCCGCGGTGCGTGCGCATCAGGTGCACCGGCGTTTTGCCGTCGTGCAGCTTGAGGGCGCGCAGCATGTTGTCGAGCAGCTTGCCGGCATCGCCCGCAAAGGGCTCGCCGTGGCGGCCATCGGCTTCGGGCGGCATGTCGGCCACCACCAGCCAGCCGCCTTGCGCCGCTTCGGCGGCGGCCTCGGCCGAGGCCTCGGCATAAAGGCGGCGCGGCGCGTCGACCAGCACGGCGGCGCCCTGCGCGAGCAGTGCGGGCGCGGTGGGGCGCGCCGCCGGGGCCGGTGCTGCAGCGGGCCTTGCGGCCGGGGCCGCCGGCGCCTCGGCCACGGAGGGCGCGCGCTCGCGGACGGCGGGCGGCGGCGCGGCCACCGCAGCCGCTTCCCGGGCCGCGGGCGCCGCTTCGGCAGCTTCAGGCATCGGCCACCAGACCTTCACGCCCATCTCGTCGAGCATCGCGCGCTGGCGGGCGTCGAGCTTCAGTGTCTGTACCGCGTTCATCGCAAGGCTCCCCAGGCAGAGCCTGATTCGTTCAATCGCAGGCTCATGACCACCGCGTCCTCGCGCTTGCCTTCATGCGCCGGGTAGTAGCCCTTGCGCACGCCCACGCTGCGGAAACCCTGGCGCATGTAGATGTCGAGCGCGCGCCGGTTGCTCTGGCGCACCTCGAGCCAGAGCCACTGCGCGCCCTGCGCGCGCGACCAGCCGGTCAGCGCCTCGAGCATCAGCGGCGCCCAGCCCTGGCGCTGGAAGGCCGGCGCCACGGTGATGTTGAGCAGGTGCACTTCGTCCACGCCCTTCATGGCGACGAAGTAGCCGATCAGCGTCTCGCCGAGGCTGGTGATCGGCGTGCCCAGGTCGGGCCGTGAAACCGGGGCCAGCAGGCATTGGCAGTGGTAGCCGACCGCCATCGAATCGATGAAGTTGGCCCGCGTCCACGGATGGCTGTAGGCCGTCTGCTCGACCGCGCAGACGGCATCGAGCCGCTCGACGGTGAGCGGCTCGAGGCGGGCTTCGACGGGCTGGAGGACGGCGCTCATTCAATGACCTTCGTGCTTCGCACTGCGGCGCGAGCTTGCTTGGGGCGGCCCGGCGCGGCGCTCATGACT
The DNA here is from genome assembly GCF_001591365.1 of Variovorax paradoxus NBRC 15149. GTDB lineage: Bacteria > Pseudomonadota > Gammaproteobacteria > Burkholderiales > Burkholderiaceae_C > Variovorax > Variovorax paradoxus. The sequence continues at coordinate 2,870,278 of NZ_BCUT01000001.1, read as the reverse complement.
GGTTGGCAACAGGTGGACCCGCCAGCGCGGCCGCCTTGATGGCGGCGCGCTCATCGGTGGTTTGCGCCACTTTATCGCGAACATAGAGCGGCCAGGCATGTGCCGCATCCACCGTGCGCCCCGCGGCCAGCAGCGCGGGCGCCAGCCGCAGCATGGCGGTGGCCGTGGGCAGCACCTCGTGGCGCGTCGCGGCCGGGGCCAGGCGGGGGCCGTAGGCGGCAAAGGCGTTGCCGGCAAGGGACCAGCCGGCGGGCACTTCGAGCGCCTCGGGCGCGAGCAGCAGCGGCTCGCTGTCCGCGCCGCCCAGCGCCCCGCCGCCATCGAAGTCGTAGCGCGCGGCATAGAGCTGGTCCATGCGCGCGTCGAGCACCGCCACCACCTGGCGTGCGCCGAAGGCATGGCGCGCCTCCTCGGCCACGGCCAGCAGCGTGTCGACCGGCAGCAGCGGCACGCCGGCGCCGAAGGCCAGGCCCTGCGCCACCGAGCAGGCGGTGCGCAGGCCCGTGAAGGAGCCCGGCCCGCGGCCGAAGGCGATGGCGTCGAGTGCGGCCAGTTCGAGCCCGGCCTCGGCCAGCAGTTGCAGGATGAGCGGGATCAGCGTGCTCGACGCCTGCGCGCCGCCGGCCCCGCTGTGCGTGAACAGGCGCTCGCCGTGGCGCACCGCCACCGACAGGTGCTCGGTGCTGGTGTCGAAAGCCAGGAGCCTAGGCATCGCGGCACCCCGTGGCGGTGGCCGGCATGGCGGGCCGCGCAGCCGCGCGCCCACCGGCCGATGTTTTCTGCACGCCGAACAAAATGCCGGCGGTCACCAGCAGCAGGCCGGCGATCAGGTTCCAGTAAAGCGGCTCGTCGAGCCAGATCACCGCGCCGAAGGCCGAGAGGCCGGGCACCAGGGCCGTGATCATGGTGCTGCGCACCGGCCCGAAGTACTGGATCATCTTCGTGAAGGTGATGCCCGAGACGACGACCGAGCCGACGCCCTGGAACAGCATCTGGAACGCCACCTCGCCCCAGGGCGCGGTGCCGATGCGGCTCACGACCGCGCCGCCCGCCACCAGCAGGCCGTAGACCGGAACATAGGCCAGCAGCGCGAACACGGTGATGGCGATGGTCGCGCGCACGGCGTCCAGCCCGTGGCGGCGCGCCACCACGCTGTAGCAGGCCCAGCAGAAGGCCGCGGCCATGAAGAGCAGGTCGCCCTTCCAGACCTCGCCGCCCTCGAAGGCATGCAGCAGGCTGCGCCCGCCGACGACCAGGTCGCCGGCCACGATCAGCGCGAGCCCGAAGGCGCGGCCCGGCGTGATGCGGTCGCGCAGCACCAGCGCGGCCAGCAGCGTGGTCCACAGCGGCAGGCTGCCGGGCATCAGCACCGAGGCATGGCCCGCGGGCGCGAAGAAGAAGCCGCTGTAGGCCAGCAGGGCATAGGCCACGCCGCCGAAGATGCCGGCGCCGGCCGTGAGGCGCAGCGACAGCGGCGAAAGCCCGAACAGCGACGACGCGCTGCCGTCCTTTTGCCGCTGGCCCTTCATGACCATCCAGGCGCCCCAGGGCACCAGCACCAGGCTCGCGCCGCAGATGCGCGCCAGCGCCAGGTCGAGCGGGGTGAGCGAGCGTGCGGCCGAGGCCCGCGCGATCACGATGAAGGCGGTCCAGACCAGCACGGTGACCACGGCCGCGCCGATGCCGATCGTGCGGGGCGAGAAGCGGGGCAGGGCGGGCATCCCCCGATTATCCAGGGCAGGCCGCGGCCGCGCCGGCCAGGGGCGAATGGATCGAATCGGCGGCGGACCGGCGCGCTCAGCCGCCGTCGCTGCGCAGGATGGCGAGCCCGGCCTTGCGCAGCGGTGCCAGCGCGGCGGCCGGCGCTTCCGGCGACACCAGCAGGCTGGTCGCGGCCGAAACGGGGTGGATGACCCAGGCCGAGGCCGCACCGATCTTTTCCGACGAGGCCAGCACCACCGTCTCAGCCGCGGCGGCCATGAGCGCGCGCTTGATCGCGGCCTCCTCGACGTCGCCGGTGGTCAGGCCCGCCTCGGCATGTACCCCCGTCACGCCCAGGAAGCAGGTGTCGGCGTGGACGCGCGAGATGGCGTCCATGGCCGCGGCGCCCACCGCCACCATCGAATGCCTGAACAGGCGCCCGCCGATCAGCACCACCTCGATGCCGGCATGGCCCGCCAACTCGACCGCCACCGACGGGCTGTGCGTCACCACGGTGGCGCGCAGGCTGGCCGGCAGGTGCCGCGCCATCTGCACGGCCGTGGTGCCGCCGTCGATCAAGACCACCTGCCCGGGCCGCACCAGCCGTGCCGCGGCGCGGCCGATCGCCACCTTCTCCGCGGTTGCGAGCTGCAGCCGGCCCGCGAAGTCGGCTTCGGCCCTGGCGACCGGCAGCGCGCCGCCGTGCACGCGCTGCAGCAGCCCCTCGGCGGCCAGTTCGCGCAGGTCGCGGCGGATGGTGTCTTCCGACAGCGCCAGCTCCTCGCTGAGCGACTTGGCCACGACGTTGCCGTCGCGCTGCAGGACCGAGAGGATGTGTTGCTTGCGCTGGCGGGTGAGCATCGGGCGATGGTAGCGGGCAGGACCGCTGATTGCACGAATTTTCTTGTTTCTGCACGAACTTGCGCATAAGCTGCGCGCCATGACGACCCTCCACGACCGCGTCCGGGTGCACGAAGTCACCCTGCTTTCCGACAACTGGTACACGCTCAAGACCACCGCCTTCGACTGGCGGCGCAACGACGGCCAGTGGCAGCGCATGCACCGCGAGACCTACGACCGCGGCAACGGCGCCACGCTGCTGCCCTGCAACCTCGCGCAGCGCACGGTGCTGCTGACGCGGCAGTTCCGCTATCCGGCCTTCGTCAACGGACACGGCGACCTGCTGATCGAGGCGGCCGCCGGCCTGCTCGACAACGCGGCGCCCGAGGAACGCATCCGCGCCGAGGTGGAAGAAGAACTGGGCTATCGCCTGGGCGCGGTGCAGAAGGTCTTCGAAGCCTTCATGAGCCCGGGTTCGGTGACCGAGAAGCTGCACTTCTTCATCGCCGAATACGAGCCGTCGATGCGCATCGGCGACGGCGGCGGCCTGGCCGAGGAGGGCGAGGACATCGAGGTGCTCGAGCTCGGCATCGACGAGGCGCTGGCCATGGTGGCCGACGGGCGCATTGCCGACGCCAAGACCGTGATGCTGCTGTATCACGCGCAACTGCATGTTTTTCCGCCGAGATAATCGGCACGATGCGTCTTCGCCGTCTCTCCTTCTTCCTGCGCACCGCCTGCGCGCTTTCCTTCACCGCCCTGTCCATTCCGGGCGCGCTTGCACAGCAGGTCTTTCCAGGCGAAGTGGAGGCCGCCCTCGCGCGCGCCAAGGTGCCGCGTGATTCGGTGACGATGCTGGTGGCCGATGCCGACGGCCTGCGCCCGCCGCGCCTGGCCTGGCGCACGCAGGTGCCGGTGAATCCGGCGTCGATCATGAAGCTGGTCACCACCTACGCGGCGCTCGACCTGCTCGGGCCGGCCTACAGCTGGAGCACGCCGGTCTACATCGACGGCACGGTGAGCAACGGCGTGCTCAACGGCAACCTCTACATCAAGGGCCAGGGCGATCCCAAGCTGGTGCTGGAGCGCGCCTGGCTGCTGCTGCGGCGCGTGCAGGGCCTGGGCATCACCAGCGTGAGCGGCGACATCGTGCTGGACCGCAGCGCCTTCGACGCCGCGATCGAGAACGACCCGGCCGCCTTCGACGGCGAGCCGCTGCGGCCCTACAACGCCTCGCCCGAGGCGCTGCTGGTCAACTTCAAGTCGGTCAACATGGTCTTCACGCCCGAACGCGGCGGCCAGCAGGCGCGCGTGAGCTACGAGCCGCCGCTCGCCAGCGTGTCGATGCAGCCCACGGTGGCGCTCGCGCCCGGCGAATGCGGTGACTGGCGCGCGGCCATCAAGCCCGACTTCAGCGACCCGAACCGCATCCGCTTCCTGGGCGCCCTGCCGGCCGCCTGCGGCGAGAAAAGCTGGGCCGTGGCCTATGCCGATCCGCGCACCTACGGCCTGCGCGCCATCGGCGGCATGTGGGCCGAGATGGGCGGCCGGGTCGGCGGCCAGATGCGCGACGGCCGCGTGCCGGCCGGGCTCTGGCCGGCGTTCGAGTTCGGCTCGCCGCCGCTTTCGGAGGTGGTGCGCGACATCAACAAGTACAGCAACAACGTGATGGCGCAGCAGCTGTTCCTCACGCTCGGGCTCACGCAGAAGAACCGCGGCAGCTTCGAGGCCTCGCGCAGCGCGCTGGGCCAGTGGTGGCGCGAGCGCATCGGCACCGGCGAGGCGCCGCCGGTGTTCGACAACGGCTCGGGCCTGTCGCGCGACGAGCGCATCAGCGCCGCGGCGCTCGGCCGGATGCTGCAGGTGGCCTGGCGCTCGCCGCTGATGCCGGAACTGGTGTCCTCGCTGCCCGCCATGGGGGTGGACGGCACGCTCAGGAAGCGCACGCTGCGCTCGGGCGGCGCGGCCCACCTGAAGACCGGCTCGCTGCGCGATGCGGCCGGCGTGGCCGGCTATGTGCACGGCGCGAGCGGCCGCCGCTACGTGCTGGTGGCGATTGCCAACGGAGAGAACGCCGGGGCTGCGCGCGCCGCGTTCGACGCGCTGGTCGACTGGGCGTCGCAGGACAACTGAGGGCCTTCGGCCGCTTGGCAGCGGCCGTGTACTGAAAACTTCTCTAGGTAGACGCGCCGCTTGCGCGCGGCCGTGGCGCTGCACAGAATCGGACGCCCGTTCGATTCGACAACATCAGGAGCCACGCCTTGAAAAAGCCGCAACGACAACTCCCCACTCCGCTGCACAAGGTTGCGGCTCTGGCCGGCGCCACGCTGCTGCTGGCGGCCTGCGGCGGTGGTGGAGGGGGCGGCGGCATCGGCATCGGCTTTCCACCGCCAACCGGCGACACCGGCCGCGGCTCGGTCGTCACGGACCCGCCCGAGCAGACCGCCAAGCTCTCGGCCGACCAGCTTCGCACCAACCTCCAGGCGACCGACCAAGGCAAGGCCCTGCTGCAGGTGGCGGGCACGCCACGGTGCGGGGTCGAGGTGCGCTACCTCGAATACCGCACCATCGGCGGCAAGAACGAGGCCACCAACGCCACCGCCGCGATCATGCTGCCCTCCGGCGCCGACGTGGCCTGCAACGGGCCGCGGCCGGTGGTGCTGTATGCGCACGGCACCACGGCCGCGCGCAACTACAACCTTGCCAGGTGGACCGACTCCACCCAGCCGGCCGCCGGCGAAGGCCTGACGGTCGCCGCCATGTTCGCGGCGCAGGGCTACATCGTGGTGGCGCCCAACTATGCGGGCTACGACAAGTCGACGCTGCCCTACCACCCCTATCTCAACGGCGACCAGCAGGGCAAGGACATGGTGGACGCGCTCACCGCGGCGCGCAAGACCTTCGCGGGCATCGACGCCACCGACGCGGGCTCGCTGCTGATCACCGGCTATTCGCAGGGCGGCTACGTGGCGCTGGCGGCGCACCGCGAGATGCAGGCCACGGGCCGGGCGGTGACGGCGTCGGCGCCGCTCTCCGCGCCTTCGGCCATCGGGCTGCTGGCGGACTACACCTTCATGGGCTGGCCGGCGCTCGGCAGCACGCTGTTCGTGCCGCTGCTCTCGGCCAGCTGGCAGCAGCAGTTCGGCGATGTCTACGGCAGCACCAGCGACATCTACGAAGCGCAGTACGCCACCGGCATCGACACCCTGCTGCCGAGCCTCACGCCCATCACCACGCTGTATGCCAACGGCAAGCTGCCGCAGCTCGCGCTGTTTCCCGCGGGTGCGACGCCGGGCCCGGTGAGCCCGGAGCTGTCGATCTTCTACGGCGCCAACAACCTGATCCGCCAGAGCTACCTGACGCAGGCGGCCGGTGACATCCAGGCGAACCCCTGCCCCGGCAATGCGCTGCCCGCCACGGCGGCCTCGCTGAGCACGACCTCGCCGCTCGATTGCAGGCCGGCCGTGGGCTTTCGCAAGGCGGCGCGCGCCAACGACCTGCGCACCTGGCTGCCGACGCGGCCGGTGCTCATGTGCGGCGGCGCCAACGATCCGACCGTGAACTTCCTGAGCACCCGCGCCACCGCCGGCTACTTCCGCGCCCGCGGCATGCCTGCCGCCGCGCTGACGGTGGTCGACCTGGAGGATTCCGGCACCACCGACTCGTACTCCGCCGCGCGCGCCGGCTTCGCGCAGGCCAAGAGCACCCTGGCGCAGAACACCCCGGGCAGCGACGCCGACAAGCGGCAGGCCGTCACCCTGGCCTACCACGGCAGCCTGGTGCCGCCGTTCTGCCTGGCTTCGGCGCGCGGCTTCTTCCAGGGCGTGCTGGCCGCCGGCGGCTAGCAGCGAAGACCGGGGTCAGCCCATGGACGCGCGATGCAGGCGGTCGCGCACGCCTTCCCATTCGGGCGTGTCGGGCGGGGTCTCGACCCAGATCAGCTTGACACCCTCGGCATCGAACTCGCGCAGCACCGCGAACAGCTGGTGCGCGCTGGCCGCCGCGTCGTCCGGCATGCGCCGCTGCAGCACGCGCTGCGAGTGGCTGCGCACCTCGACGCGCGTCCACACGGCGATGTGGGCCGCGCCCGGGCCGAGCACGTCGAGGCCGGCCTGGATGGCCTTGGCATCCATCAGCCGCAGCTTGGCATTCGGCGCGTAGTGCGCTTCCAGCGTGCCGGAGGCGCGCGGATCGGGCGTCTCGAGCACCTCGCGGTTGCTCAGGCGCTCGCCCGCGGCGGCCTCGATCTGCGCGCGCGTGATCAGGCCCGGGCGCAGCAGCACGGGCGCGCCGCGGCTGCAGTCGACGATGGTCGACTCGATGCCGACCTCGCAGGCGCCGCCGTCGATCACCGTCAGCGCGTCGCCGAACTCGTCACGCACGTGCTGCGCGGTGGTGGGGCTCACGCGGCCGAAGCGGTTGGCGCTCGGGCCCGCGAGCCCTGGCACGCCCTGCTCGGCGCAGGCCTCGAGCAGGGCCTGCGCGACCGGATGCGAGGGACAGCGCAGGCCGATGGTGTCCTGCCCGCCGGCGGCCGCGGCCGCCACGCCGGGCTGGCGCGTGACGATCAGCGTCAGCGGGCCGGGCCAGAAGGCCTGCACCAGCTTCTGCGCGAAGGGCGGCAGCGGCTGCGCGAAGCGCGAGAGCGCCTCGGTGCCCTTGATGCCGGCCGCCACGTGGACGATCAGCGGATGGTCGGCCGGCCGGCCCTTGGCCTTGAAGATGCCCGCCACCGCCATGTCGCTGGTGGCATCGGCGCCCAGGCCGTAGACGGTTTCGGTCGGGAACGCGACCAGCCCGCCCGCGCGCAGCACGCGCACGGCCTCGGCAATGGCCTCCGGGGATTGGCCGTCGAGGATCATGCGAAGTCGGCCGCCGACAGTGCCGGCAGGCCGAGCATGGTGGCGGCCTGGGAGGCCGCGGCGCGCACATTTTCGAGGGTGGCGCCGGTGAGCGTCAGGTGGCCCATCTTGCGGCCGCGGCGCGGTTCGATCTTGCCGTACAAGTGCAGGTGCACGCCGGGCAGCGCGAGCACGTCGCTCCAGCGCGGCGCCACCGGCTTGTCGCCGCCCGCGGTGAACCACAGGTCGCCCAGCAGGTTCAGCATGACCGCCGGGCTGTGCTGGCGCGGCGCGGCCAGCGGCAGGCCCGCAAGGGTGCGCACCTGCAGCTCGAACTGCGAGACGTCGCAGGCTTCCATGGTGTAGTGGCCGCTGTTGTGCGGCCGGGGCGCCATTTCGTTCACCACCAGCGAGCCGTCGGCCAGCGCGAAGAACTCCACGCACAGCACGCCCACGTAGTCCAGCCCGGTGGCAATGCTCCTGGCCGAGTTGATGGCCGCCTGGGCCACGGTCTTGGGCATGTTCTGGGCGTGCACCTCGGTCACGGCCAGGATGCCGTCCCGGTGCAGGTTGCGCTGGGGCGGAAAGTGCACCAGCTGCCCGTCGCGGCCGCGCGCGACGATCACCGAGCATTCGAATTCGAGCGGCAGCAGCTTTTCGAGCACGCAGGGCACGCAGCCCGCGGCCTGCCAGGCGTCGACCAGTTCGGCGCGCGTGGACACGCGCTGCTGGCCCTTGCCGTCGTAGCCCAGGCGCGCGGTCTTGAGGATGCCGGGCAGCAGCGCATCTTCCACCGCGGCGAGCTGGGCCGCGGTCTCGATGACCGCATAGGGCGCGCAGGCCACGCCGCAGCGCGTGAAGTGGGCCTTTTCGGCGATGCGGTCCTGCGCGATGGCGATGGCGCCCGCGTCGGGGGCCACGGGCCGGGCCACCGACAGCTTCTCCAGCGAGGGCGCCGGCACGTTCTCGAACTCCGTGGTGACCGCATCGGCCAGGCCCGCGAGCCGCGCGAGGCCGTCGACGTCGGCGTAGTCGGTGTGGATGTGGTGGTGGCTCACGCGGCCGGCGGGGCTGTCGGCGTCAGGGTCGAGCACGGCCGTGAAATAGCCCATGCGCTGGGCGGCGTGGGCGAACATGCGGCCCAGCTGGCCGCCGCCGAGCACGCCGAGCGTGGCGCCCGGAAGAATGGGAAGGCCGTTGCCGCTGTGGTTCACAGCGCACCCCCGCCCTGGGGCGAGAACGGCGACACGGCGGCGGCATCCGCGGCCGCCGGCGGCGGCAGCGTCATGGCCTCGGCCGCGGCGGTCTGCGCGGCACGGAAGGCATCGAGCCGGGCCCGCAGCGCCGGATCGTTCACCGCCAGCATCGCCACCGCGAACAGCGCCGCATTGGCCGCCCCCGCGTTGCCGATGGCAAAGGTGGCCACCGGCACGCCCTTGGGCATCTGCACGATGCTGTAGAGCGAGTCGACGCCCTGCAGGTGGCGGCTGGCCACCGGCACGCCGAGCACCGGCACCGTGGTCTTGGCGGCCAGCATGCCCGGCAGGTGGGCGGCGCCGCCCGCACCCGCGATGATCGCGGAAAGCCCGCGCCCGGCGGCGCTTTCGGCATAGGCGAAGAGCGCATCGGGCATCCGGTGGGCCGAGACCACCTTCGCTTCGTGCTGGATCCCGAATTGCTGGAGAATCTCGACCGCGTTGCGCATCGTCTCCCAATCGGAGTTCGAGCCCATCACTACACCGACCTGAATGGTTTCGTTCATGGTTCCAATTTTACGTTTCACCCCCAGTTGTTCCCGATGATCGACATCACTCTCGAAAATTTTCAGGCTGAACTGATCGAAGGCTCGGTCGCCACGCCGGTGCTGCTCGACATCTGGGCCGAATGGTGCGGACCGTGCAAGCAGCTCGGCCCGGTGCTCGAAAAGCTCGAAACCGAGTACGCCGGGCGCTTCACGCTGGCCAAGCTGGACGCCGACAAGGTGCCCCAGATCTCGTCGCAGCTGTCCGAAATGTTCGGCGTGCGCAGCATCCCGTTCTGCGTGATGTTCAAGGACGGCCAGCCGGTGGACGGCTTCGTCGGCGCCATTCCCGCCGACAAGATCCGCGAATTCCTCGACAAGCACGTGCCCGCCGCCGAGCAGCTCGAAGCCGCCTCCCAGGAGGCCGCGGCCCAGGAAGCGCTGGCCGAAGGCGACACCGAGGGCGCGCTCGAGCGCCTGCAGCATGCGGTGGCCACCGACCCGGCCAACGACGATGCGCGCTTCGACTACGTCAAGCTGCTGCTGCAGATGGGCCGCATCGACGATGCCAAGGTGGCGTTCGCGCCGGTGATCGCCAGGACCACGCTGGTGCGCCGCTTCGATTCGCTGCAGCGCTGGATGGACGCGATCGATTTTGCGGCCCCGGCCTCGGGCGCCGCGCCCGCCATCGCCGAGTTCGACGCGAAGATCGCCGCCGGCAAGCGCGACTTCGACGCCCGCTTCGGCCGCGCCCGCCTGCTGATGGCCGGGCAGCGCTGGACCGACGCCATGGACGAGCTGCTCGAGATCCTGATGCGCGACAAGGCCTGGAACGAGGAGCTCGCGCGCAAGACCTACATCGCGATCCTCGACCTGATCGAGCCGCCCAAGGTGAAGGTGGCGGACGGCCAGATTCCGCCGGACGATCCGGTGGTGGCCACCTACCGCCGCCGGCTCAGCAGCGTCGTGCTGAGCTGAGCCGGGCAAGCGCGGCCGGTTGCGGCAAGCGCACGCATCTTGGCGAGCCGGGGCGGCCTCGCATACGATGGCGGCGATTCAACTTGTTGCAATTGAGAAGAAGGACACCCCGGCCATGCGCTTTCCCGCCCGCCACCGCGCCCGCATCGCGCTTTCCGTTTTCGCGTCCGCACTGATGGCCGCCGCCCTGGCCGGCTGCGGCAGCGGCATCAGCCTCGACGAGCCGATCGAGGGGCCGGTCTGGCGCCTGGTGCAACTGGGCGACGAGCCCGTGGCGTCCGGCGGCGAAGCGCAGATCCAGTTCGACCGCAGCAGCGGGCGCGTCAGCGGAACGGGCGGCTGCAACCGCGTGTCGGGGTCGTTCACGCGCAGCGGCATCACGCTGCGCATCGGCCAGCTGGCCTCGACCCGCATGGCCTGTGCGGACCCGGTGCGCGGCGCCAACGAGGCGCAATTCATCTCGGCGCTGCAGACCACCGCAACTTATCGCCTCGCCGGCCCGGGACGGCTCGCGCTGCTCGACGCGAGCGGGCGCACGGTGGCCACGCTGAATTCGGCGAGCCGCTGAAGCGGCGCGCCCTTTTTCCTCAGCCCGTGAGCCGCTCCAGCGCTTCGCGGTACTTGGCCGCGGTCTTTTCGATGACCTCGGCCGGCAGGCGCGGCGCCGGCGGGGTCTTGTCCCAGGGCTTGCCGTTGATCTTGGTGGCTTCGAGCCAATCGCGCACGAACTGCTTGTCGTAGCTCGGCGGATTGGCGCCCGCGGCCAGCGCGGCCTGGTAGCCCTCGACCGGCCAGTAGCGCGAGCTGTCGGGCGTGAGCACCTCGTCCATCAGCACCAGCGTGCCGGCTTCGTCCAGGCCGAACTCGAACTTGGTGTCGGCAATGATCATTCCCTTGCCCAGCGCGATCTGCGCGGCGGTTTCGTAGATCTCCAGGCTGGTCTCGCGGATCTGCTGCGCCAGCTTGGGGCCGACGATCTCGACCACGCGGTCGTAGCTGATGTTCTCGTCGTGCTCGCCGGCCGCGGCCTTGGCGGCGGGCGTGAAGATCGGGCGCGGCAGCTTGCTGGCGTTGGTGAGCCCTTCGGGCAGCGGCACGCCGCAGACCGAACGGCTTTCCTGGTATTCCTTCCAGCCGCTGCCGGCCAGGTAGCCGCGCACCACGGCCTCGACCGGGATCGGCGTCAGGCGCTTGACCAGCATCGAGCGGCCGGTGACCTGCGGCACTTCTTCGGGCGTGACCACGCTCTCGGGCGCTTCGCCCGTCAGGTGGTTGGGGCACAGCTGGCCGAGGCGGTCGAACCACCACAGCGCCATCTGCGTGAGGATCTCGCCCTTGCCCGGGATCGGCTCGCCCATGATCACGTCGAAGGCGCTGAGCCGGTCGCTCGCGACCATCAGGATGCGGTCTTCGCCGACGGCGTAGTTGTCTCGCACCTTGCCGCGCGCAAGCAGGGGCAGGCTCTGGATGGAAGAGGTGTGGACGGTGGTCATGGAACGGTGCTGCTGTGCGGAAACGGGTGACGAGGGAAAACGGATTGTGCGCGCAGAAAAAAGCCACCGCGAACGGTGGCCTGCGATTCGCGGAAAAAGTTTGTCTTCAGACCACTTCTTGCGCGAGTTCGCCCTTGGCGTACTTGGCGGCGACCACCTGCAGCGTGTCGCCCTTGATCTTGGCGCCCTGGCCTTCACAGCCGAACTCGATGTAGCGCTGCTTGCAGATCAGCCTGGCGGCTTCGCGCGCGGGCTTGAGCCATTCGCGGGCGTCGAACTTCTCGGGGTTCTCGGCCAGGAACTTGCGCACCGCGCCGGTCATGGCCAAGCGGATGTCGGTGTCGATGTTGATCTTGCGCACGCCGTGCTTGATGGCTTCCTGGATTTCCTTCACGGGCACGCCGTAGGTTTCCTTCATGTTGCCGCCGTACTGGCGAATGATGGCCAGCAGCTCCTGCGGGACGCTCGACGAGCCGTGCATCACCAGGTGGGTGTTGGGAATGCGGCGGTGGATTTCCTTGATGCGGTCGATCGCCAGGATGTCGCCGGTGGGCTCGCGCGTGAACTTGTAGGCGCCGTGGCTGGTGCCGATGGCAATGGCCAGCGCGTCGATCTGGGTGCGCTTGACGAAGTCGGCAGCCTGCTCGGGGTCGGTGAGCAGCTGCTCGCGCGTCATGGTGTCGTCGGTGCCGTGGCCGTCTTCCTTGTCGCCCTTCATGGTCTCGAGCGAGCCCAGGCAGCCGAGCTCGCCTTCGACGGTCACGCCCAGGCGGTGGGCCATGTCCGACACCTTCTTGGTGACGTCCACGTTGTAGTCGTAGCTGGCAATGGTCTTGCCGTCGGCCTCCAGCGAGCCGTCCATCATCACCGAGCTGAAGCCCAGGTCGATGGCGCCCTTGCAGACGTCGGGGTTCTGGCCGTGGTCCTGGTGCATGACCAGCGGGATGTTCGGGTACTGCTCGATCGCGGCCTGGATCAGGTGCTTGATGAAGGCTTCGCCGGCGTATTTGCGGGCACCGGCGCTGGCCTGCAGGATGACGGGCGCGCCGGTTTCCTTGGCGGCCTCCATCACGGCCTGGACCTGTTCGAGGTTGTTGACGTTGAAGGCCGGAATGCCGTAGCCGTTGGCGGCTGCGTGGTCCAGCAGTTCGCGCATCGAGACGAGTGCCATGGGAAATACCTCGCGGAAATAGGGGAAAAAGAAGGCGGAAAGTCGAGAGAAAACTGCCCCAATTCTATCGAGCCCCCTTGTGGGACGGCACTGACACGCGGCGCGGGCGCTCCTAGATGGGCAGCTGCGTGGTCGACAGCACCTGCTTGAGCACCACGAAGGTCCGGATCTGCCGCACGCCCGGCAGGTACAGCAGCTGCTCGGCATGCAGGCGGTTGAAGCTGTCGTTGTCGCGCGTTCGCACGAGCATGAAGTAGTCGAACTCGCCCGTGACCACGTGGCATTCGAGGCAGCCCGAGACTTTTTGCGCGGCCTTCTCGAAATCGGCGAAGGAATCGGGCGTGGAGCGGTCGAGCACCACGCCGATCATCACCAGCATGCCGAGCTCCAGCGCCTGGGCGTCGAGCAGCGCCACGATGCCCTTGACGAGCCCCGCGGCCTTGAGCCGCTCCACGCGGCGCAGGCAGGCCGGCGCGCTCAGGTTGACTTTGGCGGCCAGCGCCACGTTGGACACCGAGGCATCGCGCTGCAGGGCCCGCAGGATCGCGCGATCGGTGCGGTCGAGCTCCGCTGCCGCTTCGGCCGCTTCGGCCGCTTGCGCCGGCGTGGTACGCAACTTTGTTGTGCTCATTGGGGTATTGGCAAATCAAAAATCTCTGATTCCCCGATCTTGTCTTTTTTTGCGCCGCAATTCCACCAAAGTTTGCAAGCACGTTTCGGCGGCTTCTTCCTACGATCGATGGCATCCCTTTCCTGGAGCAGCACCGATGAACCTGAAGAAATTCCCGCGCCACGCGCTCACCTTCGGCCCCACGCCGATCCATCCCCTCAAGCGCCTGAGCGCCCACCTGGGCGGCGAGGTCGAGCTCTACGCCAAGCGCGAGGACTGCAACAGCGGCCTGGCCTTCGGCGGCAACAAGACGCGCAAGCTCGAATACCTGATTCCCGAGGCGCTCGAGGGCGGCTACGACACGCTGGTGTCGATCGGCGGCATCCAGTCGAACCAGACGCGCCAGGTGGCGGCGGTGGCCGCGCACCTGGGCCTGAAGTGCGTGCTGGTGCAGGAGAACTGGGTCAACTATTCCGATGCGGTGTACGACCGCGTCGGCAATATCGAGATGTCCCGCATCATGGGCGCCGACGTGCGGCTGGACAGCGCGGGCTTCGACATCGGCATCCGCAAGAGCTGGGAAGAAGCCATGGCCGACGTGCGCAAGGCCGGCGGCAAGCCCTTTCCGATTCCGGCCGGCTGCTCGGAGCATCCGCGCGGCGGCCTGGGCTTCGTCGGCTTTGCCGAGGAAGTACGGCAGCAGGAGGCCGAGCTGGGCTTCAAGTTCGACTACATCGTGACCTGCTCGGTCACGGGCAGCACGCAGGCCGGCATGGTGGTGGGCTTTGCGGCCGACGGCCGGGCCGACCGCGTGATCGGCATCGACGCCTCGGCCAAGCCCGAGCAGACCTTCGCGCAGATCGTGCGCATTGCCAAGGGCACGGCCGAGCTGGTCGAGCTGGGCCGCGACATCACCGACAAGGACGTGGTGCTCGACCGCCGCTTCGGCGGCCCCGAATACGGCCTGCCCAACGAAGGCACGCTGGAATCGATCCGCCTCTGCGCGCGCCTGGAAGGCATGCTGACCGACCCCGTGTACGAGGGCAAGTCGATGCACGGGATGATCGAGAAGGTGCGCCTGGGCGAATTCCCGGCCGGCTCGAAGGTGCTCTATGCGCACCTGGGCGGTGTGCCGGCGCTGAACGCCTACAGCTTCCTGTTCAGGAACGGCTGAGCGGGCTCAGCTCGCGCGGCAAATTTTCAGCATGTTGGTGCCGCCCGGGGCACCCATCGGCTCGCCGCAGGTGATGGCGTAGACATCGCCGGTCTGCACGATGCCGCGTTTCTTCAGGTGGGCTTCGGCCTGCTCGAGCGCGGTGTCGCGGTCGCTCTCCGAATCCATCAGCAGCGGGCGCACGTTGCGGTAGAGCGCCATGCGGCGCTGCGTGGCCAGGCGCGAGGTCAGCGCGTACATCGGGATGTGCGCGCGATGGCGGCTCATCCACAGCGGCGTGGAGCCCGACTCGGTGAGCGCCACGATGGCCTTGGCGCCCAGGTGGTGGGCCGTGAACAGCGCGCCCATGGCAATCGACTGGTCGATGCGGCTGTAGGTCTTGCCGCTGAAGTCGGCGTCCAGCGTCTTGTCTTCGGCCGCTTCGGCGGCTTCGCAGATGCGGCTCATCTCCTGCACGGTCTCGAGCGGGTAGCGGCCCGAGGCGGTTTCGGCCGAGAGCATCACGGCGTCGGTGCCGTCGAGCACGGCGTTGGCCACGTCGCTCACCTCGGCGCGCGTCGGCACCGGGTTGGTGATCATCGACTCCATCATCTGGGTCGCGGTGATCACCACCTTGTCCATGTCGCGCGCCATGCGGATCATTTTTTTCTGCAGCGCCGGCACGGCGGCATTGCCCACCTCGACGGCGAGGTCGCCGCGCGCCACCATGATGCCGTCGCTCGCGCGCAGGATCTCTTCCAGCTTGGGAATGGCCTCGGCGCGCTCGATCTTGGCGATGAGGCCCGGCTTGTGGCCGTACTCGGCCGCGGCCACGTTGCACAACTGGCGCGCCATTTCCATGTCGGTGGCGTTCTTGGGAAAGCTCACGGCCACGTAGTCGGCCTGGAAGCTCATCGCGGTCTTGATGTCTTCCATGTCCTTGGCCGTCAACGCGGGGGCGGTGAGGCCGCCGCCCTGCTTGTTGATGCCCTTGTTGTTGGAGAGCTCACCGCCGAGCTTGACGGTGGTGTGCACCGCCTCGCCGCGCACGGCGTCGACCGTGAGCACGATGAGGCCGTCGTTCAGCAGCAGCCGGTCGCCGGGGCGCACGTCGCGCGGCAGGTCCTTGTAGTCGAGGCCCACAGCCTCGGCGTCGCCGGGCTCGGTGCGCGAGGCGTCGAGCACGAACTTGGCGCCCGGCTCGAGCCAGACCTTGCCCTGCGCGAACTTGCCGACGCGGATCTTGGGGCCCTGCAGGTCGGCCATGATCGCCACCTCGCGGCCCGTCTTGCGTGCGGCCTCGCGCACCATGGCGGCGCGGTCGATGTGGTCCTGCGCGGTGCCGTGGCTGAAATTGAGCCGCACCACGCTGACCTTGTTCAGGATCATCTGCTCCAGCAGCTCGGGCGTGTTGGACGCCGGGCCGAGCGTGGCGACGATCTTGGTGGCGTGGCGGGGAAGGCGATCCGTGATCATTGAGCTTGTCTCCATTTTGTATCCGCTACTGTATACACTTTGTGCGACAACAGGAAGCGGGCACCGCGGCGCGGGCGCGAAAAATCAGCCCGCGGCACGCTTGGCAAGGATTTCGAAAGCCGGGAGCGTCTTGCCCTCGAGCACTTCGAGGAAGGCGCCGCCGCCGGTCGAGATGTAGCCGACCTGCTTCTCGATGCCGTACTTGGCAATGGCCGCGAGCGTGTCGCCGCCGCCGGCAATCGAGAACGCGCTGCTCTCGGCAATGGCCTGGGCGATGGCCTTGGTGCCGCCCGCGAAGGCGTCGAACTCGAACACGCCCACCGGGCCGTTCCAGACGATGGTGCCGGCCTTGCGCAATTGCGCGGCCAGGATCGCGGCGGTCTTGGGGCCGATGTCCAGGATCAGGTCGTCGTCGGCCACGGAGTCCGCGTCCTTGACGGTGGCGGGCGCATCGGCCGCGAAGGTCTTGGCCGTGACCACATCCACCGGGATCGGCACGTCGGCGCCGCGCGCGCGCATGGCTTCGATCACCGCCTTGGCTTGGTCGACCAGGTCGGGCTCGGCCAGCGACTTGCCGATCGAAAGGCCAGCCGCGAGCATGAAGGTGTTGGCAATGCCGCCGCCGACGATCAGCTGGTCGACGTTGGCCGACAGGCTCTTCAAGATGGTGAGCTTGGTGCTGACCTTGGAGCCCGCCACGATGGCCACCAGCGGCCGCTTGGGCTGGGCCAGCGCCTTGGTGATGGCGTCGATCTCGGCCGCGAGCAGCGGACCGGCCGCCGCCACCTTGGCGAACTGCGCAATGCCGTAGGTGGTGGCTTCGGCGCGGTGGGCGGTGCCGAAGGCGTCGTTCACGTAGATGTTGGTGAGCGCGGCGAGCTTGCGCGCGAGCGCCTCGTCGTTCTTCTTCTCGCCTTTGTTGACGCGGCAGTTCTCGAGCAGCACGACCTGGCCGGGCTTCACGTCAACGCCGTCGACCCAGTTGGCGACCAGCGGCACTTCGCGGCCGAGCAGCTCGCCCAGGCGCTTGGCGACGGGGGCGAGCGAGTCCTCGGGCTTGAATTCGCCTTCGGTCGGGCGGCCCAGGTGCGAGGTCACCATCACGGCGGCGCCGGCGTCGAGCGCCAGCTGGATGCAGGGCACCGAGGCGCGGATGCGCGTGTCTTCGGTGATGTTGCCGGCATCGTCCTGCGGCACGTTGAGGTCGGCACGGATGAAGACGCGCTGGCCGGCGGCCTTGCCCTGCGCGCAGAGGTCGGTGAATCGAATGACGTTCATGGATCTGGAGGAGGTGGTGGAAGACAGGTCGCCTTCCATTGTAGGTTTGGCCCCGGCGCCGCTCTATGCGCCTCGTGCGGCCCGCCGATGCTTTTCATCCGGCCTTGGGCTGCGTCCGGGCATGGCGCTCGAGGATCTCGACAAAGCTCGCGGCAGCCGGCGAGAGGGTGCGCCGCGCCGCGCTGTAGATGCACACCTCGCGGTGGAAGTCGGGCGATTCGAGCCGCACCATCTGCAGCCCGTGGGCGCGCACCAGCGGCGCCGAATAGGTCGGGCACACCGTGAGCCCGAGCCCCGAGGCCACCATGCCGAGCGCGGTGGTCATGTACGACACCTCCTGGGTGCCCGGGCGCAGCATGAGCTCGCGCTCGGCCGGCGCCAGCTCGGGCAGCACGCGCTGGCGGAAGTCGCGCGTGGGCGCGATGAAGGTGTAGGGGCCGAGTTCATGCCAGCGCACCTTGCGGCGCTTCGCAAAGGCGTGGCCGGGCGGGCAGATCAGCCAGTGGCGGTCGCGGAACAGCGTGCGGCGCTCGACGGCGCCGTCGATCGCCACGTCCTGTCCCACCGCGAGTTCGACGTCGCCGGCCGTCACGCCGGCCAGCAGGTGCTCGGGCAGCGTGTCGGCCAGGCGCACATCGACGTCGGGGAACGCCTCGCGGTAGAGCGCGATCACGCGCGGCATCAGCGTGCAGGCCATGAGCTGCGGCGCTGCAAGCCGCAACAGCCCTTTCTTCTTGTCACGCAAATCCGTGACGCCCGCCACCGCGCCCGCAAGGTCGCCCAGCAGCCGGTGCACCGAAGGCAGGAACTCGCGCCCGGCCTCGGACAACTGCACGCGCCGCGTGTGGCGGTCGAGCAGCTGCACGCCCATCTCGCGCTCGAGCTCGCGCACCAGCACGCTGAGCGCCGACTGCGTGAGGTGCAGCTGCTGCGCGGCCGCGGTGAAGCTGCCGGTCTCGGCCACGGCCGCGAAGGCGCGCAATTGGCGCAGGGTCAGATTCATATGCTTATTTCATCAATCGATGAATTAATTTCGATTGCATCATAAGACGCGGCATTGCCCAATCGCGGCTCACCGGAGACAAAAAGCCATGCCGACGACCGCCCCCGCGGCCCCGCCAGTTCGCGGGCTGCACCATTTCGCCTGGCGCTGCCGCGACAGCGAGGAAACCCGCCGCTTCTACGAAGACCTGCTGGGCCTGCCGCTCGCGCACGTCATCAAGAGCGACCATGTGCCGAGCACGGGCGAGTACTGCCCCTACGTGCACATCTTCTTCCGCATGCGCGACGGTTCGTACATCGCCTTCTTCGACCTGGGCGACGACATCGCCGCGCTGCCTTCGCCCAATACGCCGGCGTGGGTCAACCACATCGCGCTGCGGGTCGATTCGTTGGCCGACCTGCTTGCCGCCAAGACGCGGCTCGAGGGCGCGGGCGTCGAGGTGCTGGGCGTGACCGACCACCACATCATCGAATCGATCTACTTCTTCGATCCCAACGGCCTTCGCGTCGAGCTCACCACGCCGACGGTGCCGCAGGCCGAGATGGAGGCGCATGCGCTGCGCGCCCGCGCAGACCTCGACGCGTGGACCGCGCGCAAGGCCGGGCTGCGTGCAGCGAAGGGTTCGCCAAATGCCTGAGCTGCAACTCGCCGTCATCGATGTGAAGCCCGGCGCGGCCATGGAGAGCCAGTCGGGCCTGCAGATGCTGCGCCCACGCATCTACGGCGCCTTCCGCGCGCCGCCCGGTCCGAAAAGAATCGCCGCCATCGTGATGCATCCGACCAGCAACTTCATGGGCCACTACCTGATCGGCCCGCTGGCCGAGCGCGGCATCTGCTGCATGGGGCTGAACTCGCGCTACGTGGGCAACGACACGGTGCTGCTGATGGAGCGCGCGATCCAGGACCTGGGCGCCGGCGTGCAGTACCTGCACGCGGCCGGCTACGAGAAGGTGTTCCTGGTCGGCAACTCCGGCGGCGCGGCGCTCTCGGCCTTCTACCAGGCGCAGGCCGAGAAGCTCACCGCCACCCACCTGCCCGACGGCGACCCCACGCACCTGCATCCCAGCGACCTGCCGCCCGTGGACGGCCTCGCGCTGTGCGCCGCGCACCTGGGCCGCACGCGACTGATGCGCGACTGGATCGACCCGTCCGTCACCGACGAGCACGACCCGCTCTCGGTGGACCCCGAGCTCGACATGTACGACCCGCGCCACCGCGTGCCCTACGACCGCGGCTTTCTCGCGCGCTTCAGCGCGGCGCAGCAGGCGCGGCTGGGTCGCATCGAGCAGTGGTGCGTCGACCGCCTCGCGCTGCTGCGCAGCACGCCAGGCGCGCCGCGCGACCAGACCTTCATCGTCTACCGCACGCATGCCGATCCGCGCTGCGTGGATCTGTCGCTCGATGCCAACGACCGCCTGCCGGGCAGCGTGTGGGGCGATGCGCGCCAGGTCAACTACTCGGCCAATGCGATGGGCCGCACCACTTCGCTCACCGCGTTTCTCTCGCAATGGTCTTCGCGCTCGCAGGCCGACGGGCCGACGAATCTCGCGCGCACCACGGTGCCGAAGCTGCTGCTGACCTACACCGGCGACCAGTCGACCTTCCCGAGCACGCGCGATGCGTGGATGGCCGCGGGCGGCGCGCGCATCTGCAACGTCGACATCGTGGGCGGCAACCACTACCTCGCGGGCCAGCCCGAGCTGATCCCCCAGGCGGCCGATGCCATCGCCGAATTCGCCCACGCGCTGTAGAAAAACATGGAAAGCTTTGCATTTGCGCCGGCCTACGAGCTGCCGGCCTGGCCCTTCGTGCCGCCGCCCGAACTGGGCCACGCGAAGATCGTTCGCCACCCGATCGTGATCGTCGGCGCCGGCCCCTCGGGCCTCACGCTGGCCTGCGATCTTGCGCAGCGCGGCGGGCGCGCGGTGCTGCTCGACGAGGACGACACCGTCGGCGTGCGCGGCGCGTCCTCGCGCGGCATCTGCTATGCGCAGAAGAGCCTCGAGATCTTCGAGCGCCTGGGCATCTACGAGCGCATCGCGGCCAAGGGCATCACCTGGTCGCTCGGGCGCACCTTCTCGGGCGAGCAGGAGGTCTACAGCTTCAACCTGCAGGCGGAGAGCGTCTCGAGGCAGCCACCCTTCATCAACCTGCAGCAGTTCTACATCGAGTGGTTCCTGGTCGAGCGCATCCTCGAACTCGGGCTCACCGACGTGCGCTGGAAAAGCCGCGTGACGCGCGTCGAGCCCTTGAGCGACGGCGTGCGCATCGACATTGAAACGCCCGCCGGCAACTACACCATCGAGGCCGACCGCCTGATCGATGCGACCGGCGCCAACAGCCCGATCCGCACGCAGCTCGGCATCGACGCGCATGCCTCGCGCAGCACCGACCGCTGGTGCATCAGCGACGTGCGCTTCAAGAAGCCGCTGCCCACCGAGCGCTGGACCTGGGTCGACGCGCCCTTCAACGAGGGCCGCGGCGTCTGGCAGCACCTGATGGCCGATGGCGTCTGGCGCATCGACTACCAGATGCCCGAGGACTGCGACACCGCCCACATCAGCCGGCCCGAAGTGGCGGGCGCGCGGCTGCGCGAGCAGCTCGGGCCGGGCGTGGAGTTCGAGTTCGTCTGGATCGGCCCGTACGGCTACCGCGACCACCTGCTGGACAGCTTCCGCCACGGCCGCGTGTTCTTCATCGGCGATGCCGCGCACGTGGTGAGCCCCTTCGGCGCGCGCGGCGGCAACAGCGGCATCCAGGATGCGGCGAACCTCGGCTGGAAGCTGGCGCTGGTCGTGCAAGGCCAAGCGAACGATGCGCTGCTCGACAGCTACGACGCCGAACGCCAGCCGGCCGCGAAGGAGAACCTCAAGGTCACGAGCCGATCGGCGCGCTTTCTTGCGCCGCGCTCGCCGGCCGAGCACACGCTGCGCCGCGCGGTGGTGGCGCTGGCCGCGCGCCATCCGTTCGCGCGTGCGCTGGTCAACACCGGCCGCATGTCGGTTGCCAACGACTATCCACCCGCGCCGCAGTTGCCGGAAGGCGCGCGCACGGTGCAGAACCTGCCGCTGCGCTGGGCCGATGGCCGCGAGACCACGCTGATGCAGCTGCTGGCCGAGGGCACGCAGTGCCTGGGCCTGTGGCTCGCGCCGACACGCGCCGAAGCCAGGACGGCCATGGATGCCACGGCGGCGCTGCCGCTGCGCCTGCTCGCGATCGGCGGCGACAGCGGGCTGCCGGCGCTGCAGGCCGACGAGACGCTCGTGCGCCACCTCGGCCTGCGCGACGCGGGCAGCTTCGTGCTCGTGCGGCCCGATGCCTACCGCGCCGCGCCGCTGCCGCGCGCCACGCCCGATGCCATCGCCACCGCGCTGCGCACGGCCCTCGCCCTCGACCACCACGCCCCATGATCACCGAGCCCCGCATCCCCGACCCCGACGGCTTCTATGCCGCGCTGCTCGCCGCGCACGAGGGCCTCGGCGAAGCGCAGAGCGCCGACCTCAACGCCCGCCTCGTGCTGCTGCTGGCCAACCAGTGCGGCGACCAAGCCGTGCTGCTCGCCTGCATCCGCGCCGCGGCCGAAGACCCCACGACAACTCCGGAAACCCCATGACCGCCCACGTCTCCTTCGCCTCGGCCTCCGACACGCGCGAGCAGAAGCTGCAGCTGCGCGAACTCGCACCCAACGTGTACGGCTACATCAGCGACTTCGATCCCAACTGCGGCTTCGTCGTCGGCGACGACCAGGTGGTGCTGATCGACACGCGCCCCACACCGCGCATGGCGCGCGACTTTCTCGCAGCCATCCGCACGGTGACCGACAAACCAATCAAGACCATCGTGCTCACGCACTACCACGCGGTGCGCGTGATGGGCGCGAGCGCTTTCGGCGAGGTCGAGGCCATCATCGCGAGCAACGGCACGCTCGACTGGATCCGCACGCGCGGCCAGGCCGATTTCGATTCCGAGGTCGGCCGCTTCCCGCGCCTCTTCGCGGGCGTGGAAGAAATTCCGGGCCTGACCTTTCCGACGCAGAGCTTCGAGCGCGAGATGAGCCTGTGGCTCGGCCCCGGCCCCGGCCCCGGCCGCGGCCAAGGCCGCGAGCTTCGCCTGATGGCGCTGGGCCGCGGCCATTCGAGCGGCGACACGGTCGCGTGGCTGCCCGACTGCGGCGTGCTGTTCTCGGGCGACGTGGTCGAGAACCGCTGCGGCGTCTACGCCGGCGACGCCTACATCGGCGACTGGGCCGGCACGCTCGATGCGGTGCGGGCCCTGAAGCCGCGCGTGCTGGTGCCGGGCCGCGGCGCCGTGCTGCGGGGCGAGGCCGAATGCGCCGAGGCGATCGGGTTCACCCAGGCTTTTCTCCAGGCCTTGCTCGACAGCGTGAAGGCCGGCATGGCCGCGGGCGAAACGCTCAAGGGCTGCTTCGCACGCGCCGAAGCGGCCATGGCGCCGCGTTTCGGCAGCTGGCCCGTGTTCCAGCACGTGCTGCCCTTCGACGTCTCGCGCGCGTACGACGAACTGCGCGGCATCGAACACCCCGTGGTGTGGACCGCGGAGCGCGACCGCGAACTGTGGCAGACGCTGCGCGGCGAATGAGCTGAACAGATTCCAAGACAAGCAACGGAGACAAGAAACGATGAAGCGACTGATTCCCCTCATGGCCGCGGCCCTCGCGCTGGCCAGCCCTTTCGCATCGGCGCAGCAGCCTGCCGCCTACCCGAGCCAGCCCGTCAGATGGATCGTGCCCTACGTGGCCGGCGGCGGCACCGACAACCTCGCGCGCTCGCTGGCCGAGGCGATGCAGCCGTCGCTGGGCCAGCCGCTGATCATCGACAACCGCCCCGGCGCCTCGACCAACATCGGCGTCTCGGTGCTGATGCAGGCCAAGCCCGACGGCTACACCATCATGCAGGCCGAGAACGCGGCGCTGCTCTTCAACGAACACATGTTCGCCAAGCTGCCCTACAAGCCCGCGAGCGACTTCAGCTACATCGGCGCCATTGGCCGCTTTCCGGTGGCGCTGGTGGTGCACCCGGACTTCCCCGCGAAGAACGTGGCCGAGTTCGCGCGCTACGTGAAGGCCAACCCCGAGAAGGTGAGCTATGCCTCGCCGGGCAACGGCTCGCCGCACCATATGGCAATGGAGCTCTTCAAGCAGAAGGCCGGGCTCAGCATCACGCATGTGCCCTACAAGGGCGCCGCGCCCGCCATGACCGACGTGATGGGCGGCCAGGTGCCCACGATGATGCTCGACCTGGCCTCGGGCCTGCCGATCATCAAGGCGGGCAAGGTGCGGGTGCTGGCGATTGCGCTGCCGCAGCGCGCGGGCGCACTGCCCGAGGTGCCCACCTTCGTCGAGGCTGGCTTCAGCGACGTCAATGCCTACGCCTTCCACGGCCTGATCGGCCCGGCCGGCATGCCGCCCGAGGCGGTGGCGCGCATCAACAACGAGTTGCACAAGGCGATGAAGGCACCGAAGGTGGTGGAGCTGTTCTCGAAGTTCGGCTTCGAGGCGCTGCCGGGCACGCCGCAGGAGTTCTACAAGCTCTCGCGGGCCGAGAGCGAGCGCTGGGGCAGGATCATCGCGGCCGCCGGCGTGAAGCTGGACTGAAGGGAAGCGCGGCCTACCAGCCCAGGCCCAGGTGCAGCGGCAGGTACACCGCCATGCCCGCGAGCATCGTGCCGAGCACGCCGCGCCGCCAGTAGTAGTAAGCGGCGCCGACCACGGCCGCATACAGGCGGGCGTCGTGCAGCGTGGTGATCAGGTGGCCCTGGGTCATCACGATCTCGGGCGCGATCACGCCGGCCAGCGCGGCGGCCGGCGCGTAGTGCAGCGCGCGGTGCGCCCACTCGGGCAGGCCCCAGGGCCGGTCGAGGATGAAGAAGAAGCAGCGCGTGAGCACCGTGACCGCGGCCAGCCCGACGATCACGCCCATCGTCCACAGGTCGGTGCCCCTCACTTGTCGTCCTCCGCGTCGGGGTCGAGCCCGAACCGCTTCTCGAGCCAGAAGCACAGCAGCACCGCGGCGCCGATGGCCACCACGATGTTGAGCTTGAGCGGCAGGGCATAGGCGGCCACCGCGGTGGCGCTCGCGGCCAGCGCGGCCAGCACGCGCAGCCGGGTGGTGGCCATCGAGCAGACGATTGCCACCAGGCTCAGCACGCCGGCAAAGCCCAGGCCCCAGCTCTGCGGAATGAAGTTGGCCAGCGCAATGCCCAGAAGGCTCATGCCCATCCAGGAGCACCAGGTCACGAAGTAGTTGCCCGTGAGGTAGGCCTCCTGCGACTGCTGCTCGGCAGCGGTGGCCGGCGGCGCGGCGTACTGCCGGGTGAAGAGCGCATAGCTCAGGTCGGCCGTGAGGTAGCCGTGCGTCATGCGGCGCCAGCGCGGCATGTGCATGAGGTAGGGCCGCAGGTGCAGGCTGAAGACCACGAAGCGCAGGTTGACGCAAAAGCCCGTGGCCAGGATCACCCAGGCCGGCGCGCCCGCGAACAGCAGCGGAATGGCCGCGAGTTGGGAGCTGCCGGCGTAGACCAGCAGCGTCATGGCCACCGACTCCAGCACGCTCATGTCCGACTTGACCATGGCCACGCCGGTCATGAGGCCCCAGGCGCCGATGCCCAGCGCGGCCGAGGACATGTCGCGGATGCCGGCGCGGAATTCGGGCCGGCGGCGAATGGCTGCGGAGAGGAACATCAGCCGAACCGCTGCCCGGGCTTCAGGTCGAAGCCGCGCAGGAAGTCGGCCACGGCCAGGCGCTTGCCGCCGGGCCGCTGCAGTTCGGTGGCCATCACCACCGAGCCGGCCGCCGCCACCGCCACGCCGGTGTCGCTCACGGCCAGCAGGGTGCCGGGCGCGGCCGAAACCTCGGCCGGCAGCACCGCATGCGCGGCCCAGAGCTTGATGGTCTCGCCGTCGAGCACGCTGTTGGCGCCCGGAAACGGGTCGAAGGCCCGGATGCGCCGCACGATGGCGTCGGCGGGCTGGTTCCAGTCGATCTGGGCTTCTTGCTTCTCGACCTTGCTGGCGTAGGTGACGCCTTCGGCCGGCTGCGGCGTGCGTACAAGGTGGCCGATGTCGGCCAGCGCCTGGACGATCAGGCGGCCGCCCAGCTCGGCCAGCCGGTCGTGCAGCCGCGCGGTGGTGTCGCTGCCGATGTCGACGGCTTCGCGCAGCAGCATGTCGCCGGTGTCCAGGCCGGCGTCCATCTGCATGATGGTGATGCCGGTCTGCGCGTCGCCGGCCTCGATGGCGCGGTGGATCGGCGCCGCGCCGCGCCAGCGCGGCAGCAGGCTGGCGTGGATGTTGAGGCAGCCGTGCACCGGCAGGTCGAGCACCCATTGCGGCAGGATGAGGCCGTAGGCCGCCACCACCATCACGTCGGGCCGGGCCGCCAGCAGGGCCTCGCGCGCGGCCGCGGCGTCTTGCGGGTACTTGCCGTCCAGCCGCAGGCTGCGCGGCTGCGCCACCGGCCAGCCGTGGGCAACGGCGCATTGCTTGACGGGCGAGGCCTGCAGCTTCATGCCGCGGCCCGCGGGCCGGTCGGGCTGGCTCAGCACCAGCGCGATCTCATGGCCGGCGGCGGCAATGGCTTCGAGCGCGGCGCGCGCGAACTCGGGCGTGCCCGCAAAAACGACTTTCAGCGGGGTCAATCGCGGATCCGATCGAGTTCGAGGTCGTCCCCCGTGTGATAGCGGCGGACCACGCCGGTGGGATCGATGTAGATATAGAGCATGCGGCGCTCGTTCACGGCCTTGTAGCGCCAGGTCCAGACCACGCCGTCGAAGGAGCTGACGCGGCTGGTTTCATAGGGCCGGCCGTAGAAGGCGAGCACGTCGTTCTGGCGCCACTGGCCGACCTTGATGTCGTGGCCGAAGCGCGCCTCGCTGAGCACCTGGGTCACGGAGACGACCTTGCCGGAGGCGTCGACGTCGATGTCGACCACCTCGAAGCCCGCCGGCATGCGCGAATACTGCAGGCGCTCGCCGCCGCCGTTGAGCGGATAGCGGCCCGTGGGCGCACCCAGGCGCTGCAGGGTTTCGGCGGCGGTGGTGCCGGGGGCGATGCGCGTGGGTTCGCTCACGCAGCCCGCGAGCACGAGCCCCGCTGCGGCAAGGCCGAGCGCCCAGGGCCGCAGGGAAGCTGTCACGCCCGGCCCTCTTTGGCCTCTTCGCGCTGCTGCTTGAGCAGCTTGCTCTTGATGCGGTTGCGCTTGAGCGGCGACAGGTATTCGACGAACACCTTGCCCAGCAGGTGGTCGAGCTCGTGCTGGATGCACACGGCCAGGAGGCCTTCGGCCTCGATCGTGCGCAGCTCGCCGTTCTCGTCCAGCGCCTGGACCTTGACCGAGGTGGAACGCATGACGCCGTCGTAGATGCCCGGCACCGAGAGGCAGCCCTCCTCGTTCAACACCTTTTCGTCGCTTGCCCAGATAATTTCGGGGTTGATGAGCACCAGCGGCTCGTTGCGCTCCTCGGACACGTCGATGACCACCAGCCGCTCGTGCACGTCGACCTGGGTCGCGGCCAGGCCGATGCCGCTGGCGTCGTACATGGTCTCGAGCATGTCGGCCACCAGGGCCTTGATGCGCGCGTCGACGCCCTGCACGGGCTTGGCAACCGTGTGCAGGCGCTTGTCCGGGTAACTCAGAATGATTCGTTTGGCCATGAAACAGGGGGAAAGTTGTGGCTATTTTCGCCAATTCCGCGACGCGGCGACTCCGGATCGCCTGAAAACGTTGCCCTCCCAAGGGCTTCGGGCGCAGAATTCGTAGCAAATTGTGAGATTCGTATGTGCGCCGATACGCGGCGCGCTCACCCATCCAGACATGAAAAAGCTCCGAATCACTGTCCGCCAGCGCCCGCATCTTCTCGCCACGTTGGCTGCCCTTGCGGTGATCACCGGCGGCACGACGGCGGCCTGGGCACAGAACTACCCCGTCACGCCGCAGCAGCGCGCCACCGCCCAGCAAACCGCCCAGAACGGCGTTCCGCTGAGCGAGCTGGCGCCCAATGCGCCCGACGAATACACGGTCAAGCCCGGCGACACGCTCTGGGCGATCTCGCGCCTGTACCTGCTGCGTCCCTGGCGCTGGCCGGAACTGTGGGGCATGAACATCAGCGAGATCGCGAACCCGCACCGCATCTACCCCGGCCAGGTCCTCTACCTGGACAAGACCGGCGGCCGCGCGCGCCTGACCATGCGCCGCGGCGCGGGCGGCAGCGCCGATGGCGGCACCATCAAGCTGTCGCCGCGCACGCGCTTCGACTCGCTGGCCGGCATGGCCCTGCCTACGCTCAACCCGAGCATCATCGAGCCCTTCCTGAGCGAGCCGATCGTGGTCGATGCCGACACGCTGCAGGCCGCGCCGCGCATCGTTGCCGGCAACGACAGCCGCGTCCTGCTGTCGCGCGGCGACCGCGCCTATGCGCGCGGCAATGCCGAGACGCCGCTGCTCGAAACGCCGGGCCCGCTGAAGAATTTCCGCGTGTTCCGCAGCGCCACGCCTCTCAAGGACCCGGGAACCGGTGAAATCCTCGGCTACGAGGCGCAGTACCTGGGCAAGGCGCAGCTCCAGCGCGGCGAATCGACCACGGTCGAAACCACCGACGACAAGGACGTCATCACCGTGGTGCCGGCCAGCGTCGACATCATCGCGGCGCGCGAGGAAATCCGCGCCGGCGACCGCCTGCTGCCCGAGCCGCCGCGCCAGCTGCTGAGCTATGTGCCGCGCGCGCCCTCCTCGCAGGTCGAGGGCCGCATCATCTCGGTCTATGGCAACGCGGTGCAGTTCGCGGCGCAGAACCAGGTGGTCGCCATCAACAAGGGCACCCGCGACGGCATCGACAGCGGCCACGTGCTGGCCATCCTGAAGAACGGCGAGACCATTCTCGACCGCACCGGCGCGCGCAAGGAAACCATCAAGCTGCCGAACGAACGCATCGGCCTCTTGATGGTGTTCCGGCCGTTCGAAAAGGTTTCGTACGCACTGGTGCTCGAGATCACCGACACTCCGAAGGCGGGCGACTTCCTCGTCAATCCCTGACACTTTTTCCGCTTTCTTCTTTCTCCGCTTCATTTGGACCGAGCAGAACTCGCAGGCTGGCTGCGGCTTTCACTGACGCCGGGCATCGGCGATGGCGCCGCGCGCCGGCTGCTGGCGGCTTTCGGCCTGCCCGAGAAAGTCTTTGCGCAGACCGGCGAGGCGCTGCGGCAGGTGGTGTCGGCGGCGCAGGCCGACGCGCTGCACCAGCCGCCGCCGGGCCTGCAGGCCCAAGTCGACCAGACCTGGCAGTGGCTGCAGCCCGGCCACGATGACGGTGCCGCGCGCCGCCTGGTCACGCTGGGCGATGCCGCCTACCCCGCCTCGCTGCTCGAGATGGCCGACCCGCCGCTGATGCTCTACGTGCTCGGCGCCGCGGACTTCGACCTGACCCAACTCGGCCACAGCATTGCGGTGGTCGGCAGCCGCAATCCCACGCCGCAGGGCGCCGCCAACGCCCGCGCCTTTGCGCGCGCGCTGGGCGACGCGGGCCTGCCGGTGGTGTCGGGCCTCGCGCTCGGCGTCGATGGCGCCGCGCACCAGGGCGCACTCGATGCGGCCGGCGACATGCCGCGGCTGGCCACGGTGGCCGTGGTGGGCACCGGCCTGGACCGCGTCTATCCGGCGCGGCACCGCGACCTCGCGCACCGCATCACGCTGCAGGGCCTGATCGTGAGCGAGCTGCCGCTCGGCACGCCGCCGCTCACGCAGAACTTTCCCAAGCGCAACCGCCTCATCGCCGGCCTGGCGCGCGGCACGCTGGTGGTCGAGGCCGCGCTCGCCTCGGGCTCGCTGATCACCGCGCGGCTCACCTCGGAGCAGGGCAAGGAAGTGTTCGCCATTCCGGGCTCGATCCATTCGCCGCAGTCGCGCGGCTGCCATGCGCTGATCCGCCAGGGCGCGAAGCTGGTCGAATCGGTCAACGACATCCTCGAGGAGCTGCCGTCTTTTCTGCACGCGGGCAGCGCGGCGGCACCGGCGGCCGTGAACGGCGATGCCGGCGCCGTGTCCGCCGCGCGCGAAGAGCCCTTGCTGGACGCGCTCGGTTTCGATCCCGTGAGCCTGGACGCGCTGGGCGCGCGCACCGGCTGGAGCGCCGCCGCGCTGCAGGCCCGGCTGCTCGAACTCGAGCTCGACGGCCATGTCGCGCGGCTGCCCGGCGGCCTGTTCCAGAGAGCGGCCATCGGCTGACGCCCGGGCCCGCGCCCGCTTTTCCACGGTTTCCTCGGCTATATTGGGCCCATGTTCGAAGTGCTCGTGTTTGTCTACGAAAACTATTGGCGCGGCGATGCCTGCCCCGAACCCCAGCAATTGGGCCGCAAGCTCAGCGCCCACGGCTTCGAGCCCGAAGAAATCCGCGATGCGCTGCACTGGCTCGACGGCCTGAGCCTTGCCACCCAAGGCCTGCAGCTCGAACGAAGTCCCGGCGACGACACCGTGGCCACGGTCACGCTGCGCGGCGCGCCCGAAGCGGCCCTGCCCCAGTCGGACAACGCCATGCGGGTCTACTCGCAGGCCGAGCAGGAGCATCTGGGCGCCGACTGCCTGGGCTTCATCCGCTTTCTCGAATCGTCGAACGTGCTGTCCTGCGGCCTGCGCGAGATCGTCATCGAGCGCGCCATGGCGGCGCCGGGCGATCCGGTCGCGCTCGACGAGCTCAAGATCATCGTGCTGATGGTGCACTGGAGCACCGGCATCGAGCCCGACGCGCTGGTGCTCGACGAACTCTGCGAAAGCCGCGAAGGCCGCGTCGCGCACTAGCCGGCTAGTTCAGCAGGCGCTCCGGATTGGCATCGAGCTTGGCCAGCGCCTCGCGCGTGGCGCGCACCGTGAGCGTTTCTTCCTCGGCGGGCACCAGCAGGCCGGCCTGCAGGTAGTTGGCCAGCCGGCCGACCTGGATCAGGAAGCTGCGGCCGTCGGCCGAGGCGAACAGGTGCAGCTGCTTGCGGTCGCTGCGCCAGACGAACTGCACCTGGCTCACGCGGTCGTTGTGGTCGAGCATGAACCAGTTGCCCACCTCCAGCTCGTGGGCCCATGCCAGCATGTCTTCGGCCGGTACGCCGCCCACGGTGTCGGCCACGACCTCGATCGAGGCTGCATCCACGCCCAGCAGCAGTTCGATGCTGGTCGCATCGAGCGGCAGGCTGGAGGCGCCGCCGTCGTCGGTGACGAAATCTTCCAGGTGCGCGAGGCGCTCGGCCATGGCCTCGATCTTGGCCGCGGGAATGGCCTCGGTCTTCGACAGGAAGGCGTCGGACAAGGTGGCGCCGATGGCCTTGATGTGGGCTTCCTGCGGCTCGTCGATGATGCCCAGCAGGTTCATGCCCAGGCGCAGGCGCTGCAGCAGCTGCGGCAGGTCCTGGATCACGCGGGCGCGGTCGGCGCGGTTGGGCTTGGCGCTCGCCGCCCACACCAGCTCGGAGGCCACGCGCTTGAGCATCACCGTCTGCTCGCCCTGGGCGCCGTAGCGCAGCGCGGCAATCGCCAGCACCTCGGCCCAGACCTTGAAGAGGAACTCGCGGATCTCCTCGCGCACCGGCATGTCGTTGAGCATCTTGCGCAGCTCGATGGTGTACTGGATCGCCATCGTTTCCTTCTGCTCGACCTGCTGCGCCACGCTCATGACGCGCTGGGTGGCGTCGCTTTGCGTGAGATAGCGATTCAGGAAGGCCACGAACTCGTCGAACACCAGCTTGAAGACGCGCTGGCCGGTTTCGGGATACTGCTCGATCACCTGCACCACGCGCCGGATCTCGCCCTCGAGCGCACTGCCCGAGATGGCCGCGGCATCGAAGCCCATCACGCAGGAGCCCATGCGGTCGATCAGCATGCGCGCCGGGTGCTGCAGCGTGCCGAAGAACTCGGGCTCGGCAATGGCCACGCGCAGCACCGGCATCTGCAGGCGCGCAAACCACACGCGCGCCGAGAAGGGAATGCGCTCCTCGGCAAGGATGGCCTGGAACATGAGCGCGACGATCTCGACCGTGGCCTTGTCGGCGGTGGTGGGCGCCTTTTTCTTGAGTTCCGCGCTGCGCCGCCGAAGGTCGACCGAGGCCTGCTGGATGAGGGTGGCCTGCTCCGCGGCGCCCGGCGCCGAGCCCTGCATGTACTGCGTGGCGGCGGCCCGGTAGGCGGCTTCGGCCTCGGCGATCATGCCGGCGAAGGTCTGGGAGACGGCACGCGGGGCAGCCGCACCGGTCGCGCCGGACCCCGCGACGGCCGCATGGCCGTCCATTCCCGTGGTCGTCATCGAAGCCGAAGGCGAGGCCGGCGTTTCCGCGGCGATGCGCGCGGCGACAAAGCGCTTGAGGCTCAGCAGCGCCGTCTGCGCACGCTGGCGCGCGGCCAGCAGCGGCGAGCCGCCCGTGGTGAAGGCCGGCGCGAACGCCCCCCGTGCCTGCGGGGATGTATCGGCACCGCCCTGGCGCTGCACGGCCCCTGCGGGCCGCATGGCGCCGCCGGCATGGGGCGAGGCCGGCATCGTGGCCGGCCCGGTGGCGCCGCCGCCGGTGGTGCTGCTGCCGGTGCGGCGCACGAAGCTCTTGAGATCGATTTCGGGCATCACGCCCTGCGAAACCAGGAAGGCGTTGGCGTCTTCGTAGGCCTTGACGACCACGCCGACCAGCTGCTGCTGCACGGTGTCCTGCACGCGGGCCCAGAGCGCGCGGCTCAGGCCGGCCGCCAGCCACTGGTCCACCAGCAGCCGGGCCAGGGTTTCGGGCCTGAGCACGTCGTGGGCGTCGAGTTCTGCGGTGCCTTCCAGGAACTGGATGCGCAGCCGCAGGTCGCTGAGTTCGAAGCTGGCCTTGTCGTGGATCAGCTGCGCCAGGCGCGACGACAGGATGCTGCTCTCCATGGCATCGTCGCCGATGAGTTCGAGCCGCAGCTTCGCGGCCGGCGCGGCGGGCACCGCACCTGCTGGCGCGTCCACCGACTTGCGCCAGCCCGCCTGCGCGAGCGACACCCATTGCGAGGCCTGGCCCTGGAACGCCACGAAGTCGTCGCGGCTCTCCTGCATGGCGCGCGCACTGCCGATTTCCGAGGCCTGCTGCGTCAGGCGGTCCCGTATCGCCTGCGCCAGCGGGACGATGACGCCCTCGGTGGCGCGAACGAAGCGCTCGCGCGTCTCGCGTGCGAGCTGCAGGGAGGAAGCGGACCGCGCGGTGCTCATTGAAGGATCAGGAAGGCCAACGGGACTCTATTTTTCGGCGAAAGCCGAGAGCTTGCATCGGCAAGCGCCACCGCACAAGTGTGCATCACCTGCGGCATGGCGGCGGGCTTTGCGCAGCGCGTCCCGTTGATCCGGCGCAATCAGACCACGGCGCCGGCGTTCGGGTCGTCCTCGGAGCCGCCGTCGCGCTTGGCCGGGCCGCCCTTGATCAGGTCTTCGCGCTTGATGCCCAGCCACATGGCAATGGCCGCCGCCACGAAGCAGGACGAGTAGATGCCAAAGCAGATGCCGATGGTCAGCGCCAGTGCAAAGTAGTGCAGCGTCGGGCCGCCGAAGAAGAACATCGAGAGCACCACCAGCTGCGTCGAGCCGTGCGTGATGATGGTGCGGCTGATGGTCGAGGTGATCGCGTTGTCGATGATCTCGACGGTGTTCATCTTGCGGTAGCGCCGGAAGTTCTCGCGCACCCGGTCGAAGATCACGACCGATTCGTTGACCGAGTAGCCCAGCACCGCCAGCACCGCCGCCAGCACCGCGAGCGAGAACTCCCACTGGAAGAAGGCGAAGAAGCCCAGGATGATGACCACGTCGTGCAGGTTGGCGAGCACGGTGGCAAGCGCAAACTTCCATTCGAAGCGGATCGCCAGGTAGATCATGATGCCCACCACCACCATGCCGAGCGCCTTGAGCCCGTTGGTGGTGAGCTCCTCGCCGACCTGCGGGCCGACCACCTCGATGCCGCGCTGCGTGGCCGAGGGATCGACCGACTTGAGCGCCTGCATGACCTGCGCGCTCTGCTGGTCGGAGCTCATGCCCTTTTGCGCCGGCAGGCGGATCTGCACGTCGCGCGAGGTGCCGTAGCTCTGCACCTGCACGTCGGGGTAGCCGAGCTTGCCGATGGCCTCGCGCACCTTGCCGATGTCGGCGGACTGCTGGTAGGCCACCTCCATCACGGTGCCGCCCGTGAACTCCACCGACAGGTGCAGCCCGCGGTGCAGCAGGAAGAACACCGCCAGCGCGAAGGTGACGAAGGAGACGATGTTCAGCACCAGCGCGTGGCGCATGAACGGGATGGTCTTGTGGATGCGGAAGAATTCCATGGCGCTTGTCCTTGACCTTTACTTGCCTTCAGCCACGGCAGTGCCGTCGGTCTTGGGGCGCCAGACCGTGCCGATCGACACCGTCTTGAGCTTCTTCTTCTGGCCGTACCAGAAGTTCACGAGGCCGCGCGAGAAGAACACGGCGGAGAACATCGAGGTGACGATGCCGATGCAGTGCACCACCGCGAAGCCGCGCACCGGGCCCGAGCCGAAGGCCAGCAGCGCGATGCCGGCGATCAGCGTGGTCACGTTGGAGTCGAGGATGGTGCCCCAGGCGCGGTCGTAGCCGGCGTGGATGGCCGCCTGCGGCGAGGCGCCGTTGCGCAGCTCCTCGCGCACGCGCTCGTTGATCAGCACGTTGGAGTCGATGGCCACGCCGATGGCCAGCGCCATGGCCGCGATGCCGGGCAGCGTGAGCGTGGCCTGCAGCATCGAGAGAATGGCCACCAGCAGCATCAGGTTGACGGCCAGCGCGATCGACGAGAACAGGCCGAACAGCGCATAGTAGGCGCACATGAACACCATGATGGCCAGGAAGCCATACATCACGCTCTTGAAGCCCTTCTCGATGTTGTCGGCGCCCAGGCTCGGGCCGATGGTGCGTTCCTGGATGATTTCCATCGGCGCGGCCAGCGAGCCGGCGCGCAGCAGCAGCGCGAGGTCGGCGGCCTCGGCCACGGTCATCGAGCCGGAAATCTGGAAGCGGTTGCCGAGTTCGCCGTTGATCGACGGGGCCGTGAGCACTTCGCCCTTGCCCTTCTCGAAGATCAGCATGGCCATGCGCTTCTTGTAGTTCTCGCGGCTCACGTCGCGCATGATGCGGCCGCCCTTGGCGTCCATGGTCAGGTCGACCTTGGGCTGGTTGCTCTGCTGGTCGAAGCCGGGCTGCGCGTCGGTGAGGTTCTCGCCGGTGACCAGCACCTGCTTCTTCACGATCACCGGGCGGCCGTTGCGCTCGAGGAATTTCTCGGAGCCGAAGGGCACCGGCCCGCCGCTCAGCTCGGCCGCGCGGCCTTCGGCGCTTTCGTCGACCAGGCGCATCTCGAGCGTGGCGGTGCGCCCCAGGATGTCCTTGGCCTTGGCCGTGTCCTGCACGCCGGGCAGCTGCACCACGATGCGGTCCAGGCCCTGCTGCTGGATCACGGGCTCGGCCACGCCGAGTTCGTTGATCCGGTTGTGCAGCGTGGTGATGTTCTGCTTGAGCGCCGCGTCCTGCAGCCGGCGCGCGGCTTCGGGCTTGATGGTGGCCACCAGGCGCCAGTTGCCGCCGTCCTGGCTGTCGGTGGTGGCGAGGTCCTGGAACTGGTCCTGGATCAGGCGCTTGGCCGCTTCGAGCGCGGCCGCGTCGCGGAAGGAAACCTCGATGGCCTGGCCGTTGCGGTTCACCGAGGTGCCGCGGATGCCCTTGTCGCGGAAGGTGGTGCGCAGGTCGCTCGCGAAGGATTCGGCCTTCTTGTCGATGGCGCCCTTCATGTCGACCTGCAGCAGGAAGTCGACGCCGCCGCGCAGGTCCAGGCCCAGGTACATCGGGAACGCATGCAGCGCCGTGAGCCAGGCCGGCGAGCGCGAGACCAGGTTCAGCGCCACCACGTAGGGCGGATCGGCCGGATCGGGCACCAGCGTGCGCTGCAGCGTGTCGCGCGCCTTGAGCTGCTCGTCGGGCGTGGCGAAGCGCGCGCGCAGCGAGCCGCCCTCGAGCGTGAGCAGGTCGGGCGCGAGCCCGGCTGCCTTGAGCGCCTCCTCGACCCGGCTCTGGGTGGCCGCGTCGACCTTGACGGTGGACTTGGCCGCGGACACCTGCACGGCAGGCGCCTCGCCGAAGAAGTTCGGCAGGGAATAGATCAACCCCACAAGCAGCACGATCACGATGATCGCGTACTTCCAGACCGGATAACGGTTCATGAGCGGGCGCTTTTCACAAACTTATTAAAGATGGGACACAGGCGTGACTTGAGGCCATGCGCCGCAAAGCGCAAGGCCGAGCCGCGCGTTGATTGCTGGGCTTACTGCTTGACGGCGCCCTTGGGCAGGACCTGGACCACAGCGCTGCGCTGGATCTTGATCTCCACGCCATTGGCGATTTCGAGGCCGAGGTACTGGTCGCCCAGCGAGGTGATCTTGCCGAGCACGCCGCCGGCCGTGGCCACTTCGTCGCCCTTGGCCAGCGCCTCGATCATGGCGCGCGCTTCCTTCTGGCGCTTCATTTGCGGGCGGATCATCACGAAATACAGCACCACGAACATCAGCACCAGGGGCAGCATGCTGCCCAGCGAGGACAGCATGTCGCCGCCGCCGGAAGCTGCGGGTGCGGTTTGGGCGAAAGCAGAGGAAATGAACAAGAGAGTCTCCAGCAGAGAGAAGAGAGGAATGTCAGAAGCGCGGATCGGGCCCGCGGTTCCGCGGCCCCGTGGAAAAGGCCGCGAGTCAGAGCTTGGGGCGGCGTCGGCCGCGCGCAGCAGCGGGCATTGTATTCGTGGCAATGCCCCGCTCCGCGCGCTTATCCGGCGCGCGGGGCAGGGCTTTCCATGGGCTGCGGCTGCGCGTCTTTTGCTAGCTTTTCAGGAGCAAGCGCGCGGTGCGGCCGGCCGTGCCGGGCCGGCCTCCGGAAAAATCACGCGGCGGCGCGCTGCGCCTCTTGCGGGTTGCGCCACTTGGCGAGCAGCTCGCTCCAGCGGCTGCGGGCCGCGGCAAGGTTGCGCTCCTTCACATGGCCGTAGCCGCGGATCTGCTCGGGCAGGCTTGCGATCTCCAGCGCCAGCGCATGGTTCTCGGCGCGAAGGCCAGCAATCACTTCCTCGATGCTCGCGCGGTACTCGCCGATCAGCGCGCGCTCGGTCCTGCGCTCCTCGGTGCGCCCGAAGATGTCCAGCGCCGTGCCGCGCAGGCCCTTGAGCCGGGCCAGCAGCCGGAAGCCGGAAAGCATCCAGGGGCCGAACTTCTGCTTCTGCAGCTGGCCCTTGGCGTTCTTCCTGGCAATGATGGGCGGCGCGAGGTGGTAGTTGAGCTTGAAATCCTTGCCCATCTCGCCCTCGAACATGCCCTCGACGCGGGCGAGGAAGCTGCGGTCGGTGTGCAGCCGCGCCACCTCGTACTCGTCCTTGTAGGCCATGAGCTTGAACAGGTAGCGCGCCACCGTCTCGGCCAGCGCGCTCTTGCCGAGCGCCGATTCGGCCTGCCGGACCTTGTCCACGAACTGCCTGTATTCCTCGGCATAGGCCGCGTTCTGGTAGCCCGCGAGGAATTCGACCCGGCGCGCCACCAGGCTCTCGACGGTTTCGCGCTTCTTGAACTCGATCACCTGGCCCGGGCGCAGGCGCTTTTGCAGCTCGTCCGGACGGACGGCCGCCTGGCGGCCCCAGGCGAAGGCGGCCTTGTTGTTCTCGACCGCCACCGCGTTGAGCTCGATGGCGCGTAGCAGCGACTCGAGCGCCAGCGGGATCCAGCCCTTTTGCCAGGCAAAGCCCAGCAGCATCGGGTTGGCATAGAGGCTGTCGCCCATCAGCGTGGTGGCCGCGGCATCGGCGTCGAAGGTGCCGAGTGCATCGGCGCCGATGGCGCGCGCGATCTGGCTGGCGCAGTCGTCCTGCGGGTTCACCCAATTGGCGTTGCGCACGAAGGCGGCGGTGGGCGTGCTGTGCGTGTTGAGCGCCACATGCGTGCGCCCCTCGCGCATGCGCGCCAGGGTTTCGGCGTTGACGGCCACCAGCGGATCGGCCGCCAGGATGAGGTCGGCCGCGGCGGTGCCCACGCGCGTGGTGCGGATCGCGTCCTGCGACTGGCCGATCAGCGCATGGCTCCAGGTGGCGCCGCCCTTTTGCGCGAGGCCGGCGGCGTCCTGCGTGACGATGCCCTTGCCCTCGATGTGCGCCGCCATGCCCAGCAGCTGGCCGATGGTGATGACGCCCGTGCCGCCGACGCCGGCCACCACGATGCCCCACACCTGGTCCTGCGCCAGCACCGGCACGGCCGGATCGGGCAGCGGACCGAGTGCGAGCGGCGAGTCGGCCTTGTCCCTGGCCTTCTTCTTGAGCTGGCCGCCCTCGACCGTGACGAAGCTCGGGCAGAAGCCCTTCAGGCAGCTCATGTCCTTGTTGCAGCTGCTCTGGTTGATGGTGCGCTTGCGGCCGAACTCGGTTTCCAGCGGCTCGACCGACAGGCAGTTGCTCTGCACGCTGCAGTCGCCGCAGCCTTCGCAGACCAGCTCGTTGATGACCACGCGCTTGGCCGGATCGAC
This sequence comes from Variovorax paradoxus NBRC 15149, assembly GCF_001591365.1. Classification (GTDB taxonomy): domain Bacteria; phylum Pseudomonadota; class Gammaproteobacteria; order Burkholderiales; family Burkholderiaceae_C; genus Variovorax; species Variovorax paradoxus. The sequence goes on along the minus strand of NZ_BCUT01000001.1, from coordinate 2,832,442 downwards.
GGCCGTGCCCCGCTTGCGGCGGCGGCGCTTCTCGGTGGCGCAGGTCTGGTCGTAGATGATGGCGGTGGTGCCGGCGATCTCGCGGAACTCGCGCTGGATTTCGTCGAGCAGGTCGCGGTGCTTGACCGCCACGTGGTCGCCCGGGATGTTCACGCCCTCGTATTTCTCGGGCTCGTCGGTCACGATGACGACCTTCTTGGCGCCCTCGGCATGCAGGCTCTCGGCAATCTGCAGCACCGAGTGGCCCTCGGGCCGCTCGCCGACCTGCTGGCCGCCGGTCATGGCCACGGCGTCGTTGTAGAGGATCTTGTAGGTGATGTTCACGCCCGCGGCGATGCTCTGGCGGATGGCGAGCAGGCCGCTGTGGAAGTAGGTGCCGTCGCCCAGGTTCGCGAAGATGTGCTGGTCGGTGGTGAAGGGCTGCTGGCCGACCCACGGCACGCCCTCGCCGCCCATCTGCGTGAAGCCGATGGTGGAGCGGTCCATCCAGGTGGCCATGAAGTGGCAGCCGATGCCGCCCATCGCGCGCGAGCCCTCGGGCACCACCGTGCTGGTGTTGTGCGGGCAGCCCGAGCAGAACCAGGGCTGGCGGTCGGCACCCTGCACGCCGCCCACCTTGAGCACTTCCATCGAGCGCTCCTTGGCTTCGAGGATGGCCATCTGCGCGTCGATGCGCGCGCGCATGTCGGCGCCGGCCTGCTCCAGGATGCCGAGCTTGTGCAGGCGCTGCGCAATCGCCTTGGCGATGAGCGCCGGGTTGAGGTCTGCATTGGCGCGCAGCAGCGTGTTGGCGGTGGGGTTGGGCATGGCCCATTCGCCGCCGGAGAAATCGCCGTCGAGCTCGTTGAACTTGCCGAGTACGGTGGGGCGCACGTCGGCGCGCCAGTTGTAGAGCTCTTCCTTCAGCTGGTATTCGATGACCTGGCGCTTTTCCTCGACCACCAGGATCTCCTGCAGGCCGGTGGCGAAGTCGCGGGTGAGCTGCGCTTCCAGCGGCCACACCACGCCCACCTTGTGCAGCCGGATGCCCAGCTGGCGGCAGGTGGCGTCGTCCAGGCCCAGGTCGATCAACGCCTGGCGCGTGTCGTTGTAGGCCTTGCCGCTGGCCATGATGCCGAAGCGGTCGTTCGGGCCCTCGATCACGTTGTGGTTCAGCCGGTTGGCGCGGATGTAGGCGAGCGCGGCGTACCACTTGTAGTGCATGAGCCGCGCCTCCTGCTCGAGCGCGTGGTCAGGCCAGCGGATGTGCAGGCCGCCGGGCGGCATCTGGAAATCGGTGGGGATGACGATCTCGACGCGGTCCGGGTCGATCATGGCGGTGGCGCTCGACTCGACGATTTCCTGGATCGTCTTCATGCCCGACCAGATGCCCGAGAAGCGGCTCATCGCAAAGGCGTGGATGCCCAGGTCCAGGATTTCCTGCACGTTGGCCGGAAAGAACACCGGCGTGCCGCAGGCCTTGAAGATGTGGTCGCTCTGGTGCGCGGCCGTGCTGCTCTTGGAGATGTGGTCGTCGCCCGCCACCGCGATCACGCCGCCCCATTCGGTGGTGCCTGCCATGTTGGCATGCTTGAAGACGTCGGAGCAGCGGTCCACGCCCGGGCCCTTGCCATACCAGATGCCGAAGACACCGTCGAACCGGTTGGTGCCCGCGGGCGAGAAGCCCAGCTGCTGGGTGCCCCAGAGCGCGGTGGCGGCGAGCTCTTCGTTCACGCCGGGCTGGAAGACGATGTTCTGTTCCTTCAGGAACTTGCTGGCCTTCCACAGCGCCTGGTCGTAGCCGCCGAGCGGGGAGCCGCGGTAGCCGCTGATGAAGCCCGCGGTGTTCTTGCCGGCCTGCTTGTCGCGCAGGCGCTGCAGCATCGGCAGCTTGACCAGCGCCTGCACCCCGCTCATGAAGGCACGGCCGTAGTCGAGGCTGTATTTGTCGTCGAGCGTGACCGTTTCGAGGGCCTTGCGAATGTGCTCCGGCAGTGGGGCGTTCATGCAGCATCTCCTTCGCAAGCACGCTCGACGCCAAATCCAGTGCGTCCGGCTACGCCGCCCGCGTCGTACTTGTGCCTGCGGCGCAACCCGCGTTGCGGGTTGTCGTCGAGCGTGACGGTTTCCAGCGCGCGGCGAATGTGCTCGGGCAGCGGTGCGTTCATGTTTGTCTGTCTCCGTGTGGCAGGGCCTCGTGGGCCTGGCTGATGGGTGTGGGTCTGTGCCCGGGTAGGGCGCGAGCCCATGATCACGCAAAGTGTATGCCGGGGTGCGCGACAGGTGTTTGCGTTCTGTGCCCCAAAAAACCAGCTTCCAGGAAGAATCTTGCTTAATATCGCCCTCCATGGAAAGCATTGACAAGTTCGACCTCGCAATCCTGCAAGAACTGCAGGCCGACGGCCGCCTCACCAACGCCGAGCTTGCGCAGCGCGTGGGGCTCTCGGCCGCGCCCTGCTGGCGCCGTGTGCGCGCGCTGGAGGAGGCCGGCTTCATCAAGGGCTACCACGCCGAGATCGACCGCCACAAGATCGGGCTGGGCGTGCTCGCTTTCGTGCGCGTGGACACCGAGCGCGTCACCAACGATGCAACGCTGAAACTGGAGGACGCGATCCGCAAGCTGCCCGAGGTGGTGGCCTGCCACTACATCAGCGGCACCGGCACCTTCGAGCTGCAGGTGGTGGCGCAGGACCTGGACGGCTTCTCGGCCTTCGCGCGCCAGCACCTCATGAACCTGCCGAACGTGAAGGACCTGCACACCAGCTTCTCGCTGGGCGAGGTGAAGGCCAGCAGCGCCTGGCCGCTCGGGCACCTGGCGCCCTAGAATTCCCGCCCACCCCACAGACACATCCCGCCGTCCGGCGGAACAAAGAGGAAGAGGTCCCCGCATGAACTCCATCCGCCGCGCCCTGGCGCTCGGCCTTGCCGCCGCCACGCTCGCCTTCGGCGCCCAGGCCCAGAACCGCGAACTCATCGTGGCCTCCAGCGCCACCTACGCGCCCTTCGCCTTCGAGAACAAGGACAAGCAGATCGTCGGCTTCGACATCGACATCATCAACGCCATTGCCAGGCAGCAGGGCCTGAAGATCAAGGTGGTGAACACGCCGTTCACGGGCATCTTCGGCGCGCTCAACAACGGCGACGTCGACCTCGTGATCTCGGGCGTCACCATCAACGAGAAGCGCAAGCAGAGCTACGACTTCACGCCGCCCTACTTCGCGGCGCGCCAGCTGATCGCGCTGCCCAAGGGCAGCACGGTGGCCTCGCTGAAGGACCTGGCGGGCAAGAAGATTGCCGTGGTGAGCGCCTCCACGGCCGACGACATCGCCTCGCGCGAGTTCGGCAAGACCAGCCCCAACATCCGCCGCTTCGAGAGCACGCCGCTCATCATTTCCGAGCTGGCCGGCGGCGGCGTCGATGCCGCCATGGGCGACAACGGCGTGATCGCCTACCGCGTGGCGCAGAACCCCGAGCTCAAGACGCTCGACGACAAGTCCTTCCCCGAGGAAGGCTTCGGCATCGTCGTGAAGAAGGGCGACAAGGCGCTGCTCGACAAGCTCACGGCCGGCCTGGCCGCGATCCGCGCGGACGGCAGCTACGCCGCCATCTACAAGAAGTGGTTCAACAAGGACCCGAACGCCCGATGAGCGCACACTGCACGACCGCGCGAAAGCCCTAGATGGAGCAGCCGATCCTCTTGTTCGGATGGTTCCGCTGGGACATCCTGGTCGAATACAGGGACCTGTTCTGGCAGGGCGCCTGGATGACGCTGCGCATGACGGTGGTGTGCGTGCTGCTGGGTTCGAGCTGGGGCCTGTGCCTGGCGCTCGCGCGGCTCGCCCGGCCGCGCCATGCGCCCTGGAGCTGGATGGCGCGCTTCTTCCTGCGCTGGCCGGCCACGGTGTACGTGAGCTTCTTCCGCGGCACGCCTTTGTTCGTGCAGATCCTGCTGATCCACTTTGCGGTGATGCCGGTGTTCATCCATCCGGCGACCGGCCTCCTGATCAGCGGCGACCTGGCGCGCGAGCTCAAGCAGGAGCACGGCGCGCTGATCTCCGGCGTGGTGGCGCTCACGCTCAATTCGGCGGCCTACATCTCGGAGGTGTTCCGCGCCGGCATCCAGTCGATCTCGCGCGGGCAGTTCGACGCCGGCCGCTCGATCGGCTTCACGCCGCTGCAGGTGATGCGCTACGTGGTGCTGCCGCAGGCCTTCAGGCGCATGCTGCCGCCTCTCGGCAACAACGCGATCGCGCTGCTGAAAGACACCTCGCTGGTCTCGGCCATCGGCCTGGCCGAGCTGGCCTATGCGGCGCGCACGGTGGCCGGTGCCTATGCGCGCTACTGGGAGCCGTACCTCGCGATCTCGGTGGTGTACTGGGTGATGACGCTCGTGCTCACGACGATGCTGCGGCGGCTCGAACACCGCCTGGCGCGCAGCGACAGGGGATAGGCACAATCGGGCGACATGCCGCCGATTTCGCCCGAAGAAACACCCATTCCCCCCACCCGGCCGCAGCCGCCGAAGTTCGCGGCGCTCGAGCCGCTCAAGCTGCCCGTGTTCCGCATGCTGTGGAGCACCTGGCTCATCGCCAACATCTGCATGTGGATGAACGACGTGGCGGCGGCATGGATGATGACCTCGCTGACCACCTCGCCGATCTGGGTGGCGCTGGTGCAGTCGGCCTCCACCCTGCCGGTGTTCCTGCTGGGCCTGCCCAGCGGCGCGCTGGCCGACATCCTGGACCGCCGGCGCTGGCTGGTGGCCACGCAGTTCTGGCTCGCGGGCACGGCCATCGTGCTGTGCGCGGCCATCGCCATGGACCTGATGACCGCGCCGCTCTTGCTGGCGCTCACCTTCGCCAACGGCATCGGGCTGGCGCTGCGCTGGCCGGTGTTCTCGGCCATCGTGCCCGAGCTGGTGCCGCGGCCGCAGTTGCCGGCGGCGCTGGGCCTGAACGGCATTGCGATGAACGCCTCGCGCATCATCGGCCCGCTCACGGCCGGCATGCTGATTGCCAGTGCGGGCAGCGTCTGGGTGTTTGCGCTCAACGCGGTGCTGTCGGTGGCCTCGGGCTTCGTGGTGCTGCGCTGGCGGCGCGAGCACACGCCCAATCCGCTGGGCCGCGAGAAGCTCATCAGCGCGATGCGCGTGGGCGTGCAGTTCGTCTGGCAGTCGCAGCGCATGCGCGCGGTGCTCTCGCGCATCACGATCTTCTTCTTCCACTCCACCGCGCTGCTCGCGCTGCTGCCGCTCCTGGCACGCAACCTCAAGGGCGGCGGCGCGGCCACCTTCACGCTGCTGCTCGCGGCCATGGGCGCGGGCGCGATCATCGCGGTGCTGTTCCTGCCGCGGCTGCGCCAGGCGCTCGGGCGCGACCAGCTGGTGCTGCGCGGAACGGTGCTGCAGTCGCTCGCCACCGCGGTGATGGCCTTCGCACCCAACGCCTGGGTGGCGGTGCCCGCGATGTTCTTCGGCGGCATGGCCTGGATCACGGTGGCCAACTCGCTCTCGGTCTCGGCGCAGCTCGCGCTGCCCGACTGGGTGCGCGCGCGCGGCATGTCGACCTACCAGATGGCGATCATGGGCGCGAGCGCGATCGGCGCGGCGCTCTGGGGCCAGGTGGCCACCGTCACCGACCTGCGCTCCAGCCTCGAGGTCGCCGCCGTGAGCGGCACCCTGCTGATGCTGGCGGCGCTGCGCTGGGTCACCGACGTCTCGGGCGAGGAAGCCGACATGAGCCCGGCGCGCGCCGGCTGGGCCGCAGGCCCGCCGGCGGAAACGCCGGAAGAAAACGGCCGCGTGGTCATCACCATCGAATACATGATCGACCCCGCGCGCGCGGCCGCCTTCCACCTGGTGATGCACCAGACCCGGCGCGCGCGCCTGGGCCAGGGCGCCATCGGCTGGGAACTGCTGCACGACATCGCGGAGCCGGGCCGCTACCTGGAAGAGATCGTGGACGAAAGCTGGACCGACCACCTGCGCCGCTTCAACCGCGCCACGGCCGCCGACATGGCGCTGCGCGAGCGGCGGCTGGCCTTCCACATCGGCGAATCGCCGCCCGTGGTGACGCGCTACGTGGTGAAGCGCTGAGCGGGCCTGCAGCGGCTTCAGTGGAAGAACAACAGCCGCGTCAGGAAGGTGTGGTCGGCCTCCGCCGCCATCAGCCCGACCAGCACCAGCAGGCACAGCGGCGGCACCAGGATGGCATAGACCAGCGACAGCCGCTCCCACGCCATGTGCATGAAGACCGCGACGATCAGCCCCGCCTTCAGCAGCATGAAGGTGATGATCAGCGTCCAGCGCAGGTAGCCCTGGAAATGGAAATAGTCGACCAGGTAGGACATCGTGCTGAGCACGAACAGCAGCCCCCAGATCTTGAGATAGAGGCCGATCGGATGCTGCTGGCCGGTGGCGGGGTTCATGGTCTTCTTCCTCCTTCTCACCAGAGATAGAACAGCGCAAAGATGAACACCCACACCAGGTCCACGAAGTGCCAGTACAGGCCGGCAATCTCGACGATCTGGTAGTTGCCGGACTTGTCGTAGTCGCCGCGCATCAGCTTGAAGGCCACGGTGAACAGGAAGACCACGCCGGCCGACACGTGCAGCCCATGGAAGCCCGTGATCATGAAGAAGGCCGAGCCGAACTGCGCCGCGCCCATCGGGTTGCCCCAGGGCCGCACGCCCTCCTCGAGGATCAGCTTGGACCACTCGAAGGCCTGCATGCCGACGAAGAGTTCGCCGCAGGTCGCGGTCACGAGCATCAGCGTGGCGGCGTTCACGCGGTCGCGGCGGTAGGCGAAATTGACGGCCATCGCCATCGTGCCGCTGCTGCTGATGAGCACGAAGGTCATGATCGCGATCAGCAGCAGCGGGATGTCGGCGCCCCCCACATGGAGCGCGAACACCTCGCTCGGGTTGGGCCACGGCACCGTGGTCGAGACGCGCACCGTCATGTAGCCGGTCAGGAAGCAGCTGAAGACGAAGGTGTCGCTGAGCAGGAAGATCCACATCATCGCCTTGCCCCACGAGACGTGGAACGCCTGGCGGTCGGAGGACCAGTCGGCGACCAGCCCGCGCCAGCCGGTGGCGGCGATGGCCTGCGGGTTCAGCGGCGCAGCAGCGGCGGTTGCGGTGTGGTTCATGGGACGCCTCCTCAGGATGTGCCGCAGATGAAGCGCGCCACCTCCGGCGTCACCCAGCCCAGCAGCACGAACAGCACCAGCCACACCGCCAGCATGAAGTGCCAGTAGCGCGCGCACAGCGCGATGCGCCAGGCGGAGCGGGCCGGATCGGGCCACGCGGCGTGCGCCGTCCAGGCCCACCCGACCAGCCCGCCCATCAGGTGGAGCCCATGCATGGCGGTCAGCAGGTAGAAGAAGCTGCCCGCCGGATTGCCGGCCGGCATCACCTGCGCGCCCAGCAGCGCCTGCCAGGCCCACAGCTGCACGGCCAGGAAGCCGAATGCGAAGAGACCCCCCGCCAGCAGCAGGCGACGCGCCCGCATCGGGCCGGGACCGCGCGGTGCGCCGCTGGCCCGTTGCAGCGCCACGCTGCCCGCCACCAGCAATGCCGTGCTGAGCCAGAGCTGCCACGGCAGCGCGATGGTCATCGCATCGCCGCCGCTCATGCGCATCACATAGGCCACGATGAAGAGGGAGAACAACGCAGTCACCACGCCCATGAAGACCCACAGGCCGATGCCGGCCGCGCTCGCATGCGGATCGCGGGCGCGGCCAGCGCCGCGGCCGGCACCGCGGATGCCCAAAGCGGCTCCTGAAATCATGCCGGTGCTCCCCGGACCTCGCCCTGGCCCTCCGGCTCGGGCTCCCCGGGCCCGGCTTCCGGCGGCGCGTTCTGCGCGATGAAATCCTCCGCCGCACCCGGCTCCCCATAGGCATAGGCCCACCGGTAGACCACCGGCAGCCGCGGTCCCCAGTTGCCGTGGCCCGGCGGCGTGGCGGGCGTCTGCCATTCGAGCGAGGCGGCGCGCCATGGATTGGCGTCGGCCGGCCGGCCGCGCCACGCGCTCCAGGCAAGATTGGCAATGAACAGCAGCTGCGCCACGCCGACGATCAGCGCAACCACGGTGATGAAGGTGTTCAGGCTGAACGCCGAGGGCGGAATGAACGCATAGCCGTCGAAGTTGTAGTAGCGCCGCGGCATGCCCAGCACACCCAGGTAGTGCATCGGAAAATAGATCAGGTAGGTGCCGAGGAAGGTGATCCAGAAATGCAGCCGGCCGAGCCGGTCGTCGAGCATGCGGCCGGTGACCTTGGGGAACCAGTGGTAGATGCCGCCGAACACCACCAAGAGCGGCGCCACGCCCATCACCATGTGGAAGTGCGCCACCACGAAGTACGTGCCCGACAGCGGAATGTCCACGCTCACGTTGCCGAGGAACAGGCCCGTGAGCCCGCCGATGAGGAAGGTGCACAGGAAGGCCAGCGCGAACAGCATCGGCACCGTCAGGTGGATGTCGCCGCGCCACAGCGTCAGGATCCAGTTGTAGACCTTGATCGCGGTGGGCACCGCAATGATCAGCGTGGTGGTCGCGAAGAAGAATCCGAAGTACGGATTCATGCCGCTCACGAACATGTGGTGCGCCCACACCACCACGCTGAGCGCGCCGATGGCCACGATGGCCCACACCATCATGCGGTAGCCGAAGATGCACTTGCGCGCATGCACGCTGATCAGGTCCGAGACGATGCCGAAGGCCGGCAGCGCGACGATGTAGACCTCGGGATGGCCGAAGAACCAGAACAGGTGCTGGAACAGCAGCGGGCTGCCGCCCTTGTAGCCGGTCACCTGGCCCATCGACACCAGCGCCGGCATGAAGAAGCTGGTGCCCAGCGTCCGGTCGAGCAGCAGCATCACGCCGCTCACGAACAGCGCCGGAAAACCGAGCAGCGCGAGGATGGTGGCCACGAAGATGCCCCACACCGTGAGCGGCATGCGCAGCAGCGTCATGCCTTCGCAGCGCGCCTGCAGCACGGTGGTCACGTAGTTGAGGCCGCCCATCGTCGTTGCCACGATGAAGATGAGCAGCGACACCAGCATCAGCACGATGCCGCCCGCATGGCCCGGCGTGCCGGGCAGGATCGACTGCGGCGGATACAGCGTCCAGCCCGCGCCGGTGGGACCGCCCGCGACGAAGAAGCTCGCCATCAGGACCACCACCGACAGCAGGTAGACCCAGAAGCTCAGCATGTTGAGATAGGGAAACACCATGTCCCGCGCGCCCACCATCAGCGGGATCAGGTAGTTGCCGAAGCCGCCGAGGAACAGCGCCGTGAGCAGGTAGATCACCATGATCATCCCGTGCATGGTCACGAACTGGTAGTAGCGCTCGGCATTGATGAACTCGAACTGGCCCGGAAAGCCGAGCTGCAGCCGCATCAGGTTGGACAGCACCACGCCCACCACGCCCACTGCGATGGCGGTGCAGGCGTACTGCACCGCGATCACCTTGTGGTCCTGGCTCCAGACGTAGCGGGTCAGGAAGCTCTGCGGCGCGGGGTGGTCGCCGCCGTCGGCGTGGGACGAGTTCATCGCGCAGCCTTCTGTTCGGCGGCAGCCTGCGCCGGCGGGCTGCCCAGACTCTGGATATAGGCCACCAGCGCGGCCAGTTCTTCATCGCTCAACTCGATCTTCGGCATGACCGGCGGGAAGCCCTTCACCTGGCGGGCCTGCGGATCGCGGATGAAGCTGCGCAGATAGGCTTCGTCGACCAGCGCGGTGCTGCCGTCCGCCATGGTTTCGGTCTTGCCGTGCAGGCCCTTCCAGGTCGGCCCGACGCGCGGGCTGCCGTCGACCGTGTGGCAGGCCACGCAGCCCTTGCTGTCCGCCAGGGCGCGCCCCTGCTGGACGCGTGCATCGCCGCCGGCCGCCGCGGCGCCGGCCGGGGGCTCGGGCGCCTTGGCCTGCGACTTGGCGAAGGTGGGCAGCGCCGCGTGCCAGGCCTGGTAGGCCGCCGGGTCTTCCACCACCACGTAGCCGCGCATGTTGGGATGGCCCACGCCGCACAGCTGCGCGCACAGCGCTTCGTAGCGGCCCGCGACGGCCGGCGTGAACCAGAAGCGGCTGACCTGTCCCGGCACCATGTTCATCCGGGCGCGGAAGTTCGGCACGAAGAAGTCGTGCAGCACGTCGTTCGAACGCATCAGCACCAGCACCGGCTTGCCGAGCGGCAGGTGCACCTCGTTGCCGGCGATCAGGAGGTCGTCCTGGCCGGCGCGGTCGGCGGGGTCGATGCCGAACGGATTGGTGGCGCTGACGAAGCGCGCATCGGTCGCGCCCAGCTTGCCGTCCTCGCCCGGGAAGCGGAAGCGCCATTGCCATTGCTGGCCCAGCACCTCGAGCACGAGGGCGTCGCGGGGCTCCCTGACATAGTTCGCGTACACCACGAGGCCGGGCGCCAGCAGCGCCATGATGCCGACGGTGGTGCCGCCGATCAGCCAGCGCTCGAGCTTCCTGTTCTCGGGCTCATGCGCCGCGCGGCGTCCCTCGCGGTGGCGAAAGCGCACCAGCATGTAGGCGACGAACACGTTGATGGCAATGAAGAAGATCCCCGTGATCACCAGCGTGATGGCCAGGGTGTCGTCCATCGGCTGCCAGTTCGACGCAAGGGGCGTCGTCCACCACGGATTGAAGACGTGGAACAGCACCGAGCCGAGCACGATGAGCAGCAGGGCGACGGCCATGGTCATGTGCGCTCCCTCGGCTCGGCATGGTTTCCGGGCTCATGCGCGCGCTTCAGGGAAAGGCCGGGACTTGCGGCTCTTCGCCCTCGAACCGGGCTTCGGGATGCGCGGAGCGCAGCAGCGCCTCGATGTCCCGCACGCGCGAACGCGGCAGGTCCACCATCAGCAGGATCTGCCCCTGCGCGATGGCGCCCTCGAAACGTTGCAGCCTGGGGCTCGGGATCGAAATGCCGATCATGCTGGCCGACCAGGCGCCCACCACGCCGCCAGCAGGGCCACCGGCACCGCCACTTCCCATTCGGGGCCGTCGCCGAAAATCGGGAACAGCAGCGCGGCCATGAGGCCGACGACGATGCCGCAGGCACTGCCGACCACCCACCCGGTCTTGGCTGCGTGGACGAGGTCCGAGGTCTGCCACACGTTGGCCGCATGGAGCCCGGCCATGTCCATGCCTTCCGGTCCGGCGAAATGAATGTGCGCGACGTCGACGCGTGCCCACACCAGATCGTCCATTGCCCGCCTGGCGCTCGCCAGGTCCGGCATCAGCCAGTAGATGCGCCTCTTCATAGCGCCCCCTTTCGTCTTGCGACGAGTCAAGGAACCATGGATGACTTATATGCCCATGGAAGGCCGCCATCAAGTGGCCGCCGCATTTCACGCGGCAGCGGCATGGGGGTTATTGCCGAGCCATCTTTTTTTGACCGATTGGATAATTTAGCTCATCATCCCGCCCCTGTTGCCCGCCATCACGAGGTACGCCACGATGAACCCGCACCCCCTGCGCAGCCGCTTCTGGTCCGACCTGACCAGCGAAGAGTTCTCCCGCCTCGACCGCGAACGGCTGATCGCCGTGCTGCCGGTGGGCGCGACCGAGCAGCACGGCCCCCACCTGCCGATGTCGACCGACACCGCCACCATCGACGGCATGGTGCAGGCCGCGCTGCCGCACCTGCCGGGCGACCTGCCGGTGCTCTTCCTGCCCACCGTGGCCTACGGCAAGAGCAACGAGCATTCGCGCTACCCGGGCACGCTCACCGTCTCGGCCACCACGCTGATCGCGCTGTGGAAGGACATCGGCGCCTGCGTGGCGAAGGCCGGCGTGCGCAAGCTGGTGCTCTACAACAGCCACGGCGGGCAGATGAGCGTGATGGACATCGTGGCACGCGACCTGCGCGAGGAACACGGCATGATGGTCGTGGCCGCCAACTGGTACACGCTGGGCCTGCCCGAGGGGCTCTTCACCGCGCACGAGGGCAAGCACGGCATCCATGCCGGCGATCTCGAAAGCTCGGTCATGCTGCACCTCGCGCCGAACGACGTGCGTCCCGACCAGTTCCGCAACTTCCGCTCGATGACCGAAGACCTCGCCGCCGAGAACCAATTCCTCTCGATCACGCCCAGCGGCAAGCTCGGCTGGCAGATGCACGACATCAACCCCGCGGGCGCGGCCGGCGACGCCACGCGCGCCACCGCCGAGAAGGGCGCCGCGGTGCTCGACCACGTGGGGCGGCGCTTCGTGGAGCTGCTGCAGGAGGTGGACCGCTTCCCGCTGTCGCGCCTCGCCAACGAACCTGCCTGGCGCTAGGCTCGCACCCACCATGGAAAGCTTCGCGCCTCCTTCCCCGCCGCTGGTCAGCCTGCGCCGCGTCAGCAAGCGCTTTGCCAACGGCACGCTCGCGCTGCAGGGCATGACGCTGGACATCGGCGAGCACGACTTCATCAGCTTTCTCGGCCCCTCGGGCTGCGGCAAGAGCACCGCGCTCAGGCTGATCGCCGGCCTGACGCGCCTGAGTTCGGGCGAGATGCAGTGGTCCGGCGCCAACACCGGCAAGACACAGAGCGACCGCGATCTTGGCTTCGTGTTCCAGGAGCCCACGCTCATGCCCTGGGCCAAGGTGTTCGACAACGTCTGGCTGCCGCTCAAGCTCGCGGGCCAGAGCCGCGATGCGGCCGCGCCGGTGGTGCAGCAGGCGCTCGAGATGGTCGGCCTCTCGCGCTTTGCGGGCGTGTACCCGCGCGAGCTTTCGGGCGGCATGAAGATGCGCGTGTCGATCGCGCGCGCGCTGGTCACGCATCCGCGCCTCTTGCTGATGGACGAGCCCTTTGCCGCGCTCGACGAGATGACGCGCATCAAGCTCAACAACGACCTGCTCGCGATCTGGCGCGAGCACCGCTTCTCGGTGGTGTTCGTCACCCACAGCGTCTACGAGTCGGTGTACCTCTCGAACCGCATCGTGGTGATGGCCGCGCGCCCGGGCCGCGTGATCGACGAGATCCGCATCGACGAGCCCTATCCGCGCGGCGAGGAATTCCGCACCTCGAGCCGCTACAACGTGCACTGCACCGCCGTGTCGCAATCCCTCCACGGAGCCCTGCATGGCGTCGACATCGATCACTGATGAGCCCGCCGCGCTCGCGGACGCGGACACGGCGCCCTCCGAGGCCGCGCTGCGCGCACACGAAGACGGCTTGCGCCGGCGCGAATCGATGCTGCGCATCGCGGTGCCCGCGGGCATCGTCATTGCGCTGCTGCTGGCCTGGGAATGGATGGTGCGCGCCAACAACATCCCGCACTACATCCTGCCCGCGCCTTCGCTCATTCTTCGCACGCTGTTCGACAACTGGGGCTCGCTCTCCAGCGCGCTGTGGTTCACGGTGAAGCTCACGCTGCTCGCGCTCGGCGCGGCCATCGTGGGCGGCGTGCTGCTGGCCATTGCCTTCGCGCTCTTCAAGTGGGTGGAGATCGGCCTGTTCCCGATCGCCGTGATCCTGCAGGTGACGCCGATCATCGCGATCGCGCCGCTCATACTGATCTACGTGTCGAGCACCACCGCGGCGCTCCTGCTGTGCGCGTGGATCGTGGCCTTCTTCCCGATCCTGTCGAACACCGTCATCGGCCTGAAAAGCGCCGACAGCAACCTGCGCGACCTGTTCCAGCTCTACAAGGCCTCGCCGTGGCAGACCTTCCGCTACCTGCTCGCGCCGAGCGCGCTGCCCTACTTCATGGCGGGGCTGAAGATCGCGGGCGGGCTGAGCCTGATCGGCGCGGTGGTGGCCGAGTTCACGGCCGGCACCGCGGGCAAGGAAACGGGCCTGGCCTCGCGCATCCTCGAATCGAGCTTCCGCACCGAGATCCCGATGATGTTCGCGGCGCTGCTGCTGGTGTCCCTGCTCGGCATCGTGATCTTCATCGTGTTCGCTGCACTGTCCAGGCTGGTGCTCGGCCACTGGCACGAGAGCGAGATGCGCCGTGAACGCTAGGGCCATGCACGCGACCGCCGACTGGGACGCCGTGCGCAATGATTTGCGCGGCCTCAACCTCGTCACCGCGCCGGCCCAGCGCAAGCAGCTGTCCAAGGATTTCTACTGGTACAGCCCCATCCTCAGCGCGCAGCTCGCGGGCTGCGTGGCCGACCTCGTCGTCAAGGTCAGCACCGAGGACGACGTGCGCCAGGCCGCGGCCGTGGCCGCCAAGTGGAAGCTGCCGCTCACCGTGCGCGCCGGCGGCACCGGCAACTACGGCCAGTGCGTGCCGCTCGAAGGCGGCATCGTGCTCGACGTGACGCAGATGTGCCGCGTGCTCGACATCCAGGACGGCCGCATCCGCGTGGAGGCCGGCGCGCGCATGCACGACATCGACCTTGCGGCGCGCGAAACCGGCCAGGCGCTGCGCATGTGGCCCTCGACCTGGCACGTGGCCACCATCGGCGGCTTCATCGCGGGCGGCTTCGGCGGCATCGGCTCGTTCCGCCACGGCATCCTGCGCGACCCCGGCAACCTGCTGCGCGCGCGCGTGATGACGGTGGAGCGCGAGCCGCGCATCATCGAGCTGCACGGCGACGAGATCCAGCAGGTGCACCACGCCTACGGCACCAATGGCGTGATCCTCGACGTGGAAGTGGCGCTGAGCCCGGCCGTCGAGTGGGTGCACTGCACGGTGCTGTTCGAGACGTACCGCGGCGCGCTCGACTTCGGCATTGCCGCGCAGGCGCCGACGCTCGACATCTTTTTGCTCTCCACGGTCGAGGCCCGCTTCTCGCCCTACTACACGGCGATGCGCGACCGCTTTCCGCGCGACCGGCATGCCGCGTTCGCGATGGTCTCGCCCGATTCGATGGCCGGGTTCCGCGCGCTGGCCGCCGCGCATGGCGGCACCCTCTCCGTCGCCGGTACCGAGCCCGAACTGCTTGCCGAGGGCCTGCCGCCCGCGTACGAATGCGCGTTCAACCACACGACGCTGCAGGCGCTCAAGGCCGACCGCGGCTGGACCTACCTGCAGGTGGCCTACGCCCAGCCCTTCGACCCGGCGGTGGTCGAGCGCCATCTGCAAATCTTCGGCGACGAGGTGCTGCAGCACCAGGATTTCGCGCGCGCCGGCGGCGAATGCGGCACCTTCGGCATCCTGCTGGTGCGCTGGAAGGGCGAAGCCCACCAGTACGAGGTGATCCGCGAGATCGAGTCGCAGGGCGGCTGCAAGATCTTCAATCCGCATGTCGTGACCATCGAGGACGGCGGCATGAAGACCATCGACACGCAGCAGATCGAGTTCAAGAAGCGCAGCGATCCGATGGGGCTCATGAACCCCGGCAAGACGCGCGGCTGGACTTCCGAGATGGCTGTCGAGCGTTGAAATGAAGCGTTGCTTGGTCGTCCGTCGCGTTGATGGTTTCGAGCGCTGCTGTTCAGGGCGCGCTCCCGCCGACGGGGTACCTTGCTCCGCGAATGTCCTCCGGCCTGCGGCCTCCCCCTTGATTTCGCTGCGCAAGGCACCCCATCGACGGGCGCGTTGGACAGAGCGGCCGTTGATCAGCGGTACACCACGAGCGTGCCCAAGTGCGCAGGGCGTCGGGTACTTCCCGCAGCGAAATCAAGGAGGAGGGGCGCAGCCCCGGGGGACATTCGCGGAGGGAAGTACCCGGCGGCCTGTGCACCCGTCCCGAACAACAGCCTAGGCCATCGCGCGAGCTGACATGAAAATACCCCGTCGAATTCACACCAGGAGTCCACTGCCATGCACGTTCCCGCTCTGACCATCCGTCCGCTTGCCCTAGCCCTCGCCCTCGCGGCCGCCGCCTTCGCCGCACAGGCGCAGGAAAAAGTGGTGTTCGCCACCAACTGGAAGGCGCAGGCCGGCCACGGCGGCTTCTACCAGGCGCTGGTGGACGGCACCTACAAGAAGTACGGCCTCGACGTCGACATCCAGCAGGGCGGACCCATGGTCAACAACCGGCCCATGCTGCCGGCCGGCAAGATCGACTTCCTCATGACCGGCAACCTGCTGCAGTCCTTCGACAACGTGAAGAACGGCGTGCCCACCGTCGTGGTCGCGGCCTTCTTCCAGAAAGACCCACAGGCCATGTTCGCGCATCCGGGACAGGGCTTCGACACCTTCAAGGACATGGCCAAGGCGCCCGTGGCCTTCATCGGCAAGGATGGCCAGTTCAGCTTCTGGCAGTGGATGAAGTCGGAGCACGGCTTCAAGGATTCGCAGCTCAAGCCCTACACCTTCAACGTGGGCCCGTTCCTCGCGGACAAGAAATCCATCCAGCAGGGCTACGCCATCTCCGAGCCGCTTTCCATCAAGGCCCAGGCCGGCTTCGACCCGGTGGTGCAGCTGCTGGCCGACAACGGCTTCTCGACCTACTCGACCACCATCGAAACGCGGGCCGACCTCGTCAAGACCAAGCCCGAGACCGTGCGCAAGTTCGTCGAGGCCTCGATCATCGGCTGGAACAACTACCTCTACGGCGACAACAAGGCCGCCAACGAGATGATCGCCAAGATCAACCCCGACTCGCCCGTCGCCGCGTCCCAAGGCTCCATCGAGCTCATGAAGAAGATGGGCATCGTCGACAGCGGCGAATCGCTCGCCAAGGGCATCGGCGCAATGGACGAGGCCCGCGTGAAGGACTTCTACGACAAGATGGTGAAGGCCGGCCTCTACAAGCCGGGCGAGGTCGACCTCTCGAAGGTCGTGACCACGCAGTTCGTCAACAAGGGCGTCGGTCTCGACATCCGCAAGAAGCTCGCTGGAAAGTAGGCGCGCCGATTTTTTTCTCCCGTGGGCCGCGCGGGGCTTGCGCCGGGGTCAGATGCCGGCGCCTGGGTTGCCATAAGGCACTGCGCGGCTCTTCATTCCCTGGGCTCTGACCCCGTCTCGCCGAACCGGCGAACCGGCCCTCCTCATGAAAACGCTCGTCGTCCACTGCCATCCGAACCCTGACAGCTTCAACCACGCGCTCTACCGCACCGCCCTCGAGGCCCTCGAGCCGCGGCACCCCGTCAAGGCCATCGACCTCTACGCCGAAGGCTTCGAGCCCACGCTCACGCGCGAAGAGCGCATCGCCTATCTCGACAACCCCGAACTGATCCGCGAACGCGTCAAACCGCATGTCGAAGCGCTGCTGTGGGCCGAGCACCTGGTGTTCGTCTATCCCACCTGGTTCCATGGACCGCCGTCGATGCTCAAGGGCTGGCTCGAGCGCGTGTGGCTGCCGGGCGTGGCCTTCCTGCCGGCAGAGCGCAAGGGACAGCTCGCGAGGTCGGGCATGCGGCACATCCGGCGGCTGACGGTGGTGACCACGGGCGGCTCGCCGCGCTGGTTCGTGATGCTCATCGGCGACCCGGGCCGGCGGCTCTTCACGCGCGCGCTGCGGGCGCTGTTCGCATGGCGCTGCAAGGTCACGTGGCTGCAGCTGCACGACATGAACGCGGTCACCGCGCGCGACCGCAGCCACTTCATCGAACGCGTTGCGCGCAAGCTGCAGAGCATCTAGCAGGACAGAGGAGACAGTCCCCACCATGAGCCTCGAACGCACGCTCACCGTCCGCGTCGAACGCATCTCGCGCGAGACGCCGGAAATCCTGGCCTTCGAGTTGGCCCACCCGTGGGGCCGGGCCCTGCCGGGCTACGAGGCCGGCGCGCACATCGACGTGCACATGCCCGGCGGCTTCTCGCGCCAGTACTCGCTGGCGCGGTGGTCTCTTTCGAACGCGCCGTCGCACGCCGCCTCGTCCTACGTGATCGGCGTCAAGCGCGAGGCCCAAAGCCGCGGCGGCTCGGCCTCGATGCACGAGCGCGTGCGCGAAGGCGACCTGCTCGCGATCAGCGTGCCGCGCAACACCTTTGCGCTGCGCGAAGAGGCCGGGCACCATCTGCTGATGGCCGGCGGCATCGGCATGACGCCGCTGCTGGCCATGGCGCAGGCGCTCGCAGCGCGCGGTGCCTCGTTCACGCTCTGCGTGTTCGCGCGCAGCGAGGAGCACCTGGCCTTTGCCGATGCGCTGCATTCGTCCGCGCTGGCGCCGCACCTGCGCCTGCACCTCGACCAGGGCGGCGCCAGCCAGCGCATCGACCTGCGCGCACTGCTGTCCGAGCGCGCACCCAACACGCACCTGTACGTCTGCGGCCCCGGCGGCTTCATGAAGGCGGTGCGCGAGGCCGCGGCGCACTGGCCCGAAGACACGCTGCACACCGAATACTTCGCCGCCCCCACCGATGCGAACGCGAGCACCGGCCTGCCCTTCACGCTGAAGCTCGCGCAGCGCGGCATCAGCGTGCCGGTGGCGGCCGACCAGACCGCCGTCGATGCGCTGCACGAAGTGGGCATCGACATTCCGGTGTCGTGCCAGCAGGGCCTGTGCGGCACCTGCGTGGTCGAGGGCGATGGCGAAGGCGCGGAGCACCGCGACTTCTGCCTCACGGGCAGCGAGCGGCGCCACAAGGTGGCCCTGTGCTGCTCGCGCGCCAGGGGCCGGGAACTGGTGCTGCAGCTGTGAGCATCGGAGAAGAGGAAAGAGAAAGCGACAGCGAGGCGCCCGCCACGCGCGGCCGCTCGCGCAAGTACACGCAGGTGCTCGGCCTCATCAACCGGGCCGCCATCGAGGTGTTCGCAAGCGAGGGCCTGGCCGGCGCATCGACCCAGGCCATTGCCGACAAGGCCGGGCTTTCGAAGGCGCAGCTGCACTACTACATCGAGAGCAAGGAAGCGCTCTACCGGCAGATCCTGCAGGACATCCTCAACGACTGGATCGTGGTGTTCGGCTTTGCCGACGAGGCCTTCGGCCCGCGCAAGGTGCTGGGCGACCTGATCCGCCGCAAGATGGTGTTCTCGTTCGAGCACCCGCTGCGCTCGCGCATCTTCACGGCCGAGATGATGCGCGGCGCGCCGGTGCTCAACGCCATGATGGACACGAGCAAGCAGCGCACCGACCAGGCCGCCGCCGTGATCCAGAACTGGATGAACCAGGGCC
Organism: Variovorax paradoxus NBRC 15149; assembly: GCF_001591365.1. Taxonomy (GTDB): domain Bacteria; phylum Pseudomonadota; class Gammaproteobacteria; order Burkholderiales; family Burkholderiaceae_C; genus Variovorax; species Variovorax paradoxus. The sequence goes on along the minus strand of NZ_BCUT01000001.1, from coordinate 2,813,501 downwards.
TGATGGACAAGGCCGACCCGATGCTGGTGCTGTTCCACATCTGGGCGGTGACGCAGTTCTATGCCGACCACGCCACGCAGGCGGCCTACTTCCGCAACGTGGCGCAGCAGGGCGACGACAAGGACCGGCGCTACCTGATCGAGCAGGTGACCGAGTTCCTGCTGAAAGGCGCGGGCGTCAGGTAGGGCGGTGCTGCGGCAGGTACATGGTGGCTTCCACTTCCACCAGCACCTCGTCGCTCGGCAGGAAGCGCGACACCTCGACCACCGTGCTGACCGGCGGCTCGCCCGGATAGAACAGGCCGCGCACGCGGTTGTAGAAGGCGTAGTGCGGCAGCTGGCGGAAGTACTGCACCAGCTTCACCACGTCTTCCATGGTGCCGCCATGCTCGGCCGCGATCTGGTGGATGCGCTCGAGCACGAACCAGCTCTGCGCCACGATGGGCGCCTCGAAGATGTCGACCGACATCTGGCCCGTGGCATAGCCCAGGCCCTGCAGGGCCGTGCGGCCTTCCTCGGGCAGGGCCTCGTAGCCGGCCACGGCGCGGCGCGTGGCCGGGTCGACCGCAACCACGCCGCTCATGAAGACGAAATCGCCCACGCGCTTGGCGGCGGCGTAGTTGGCCATTGGCTTGCCCATGCTCATCGTGTCTGCTCCAGAATTTCTTGACCGCCACGGATCACGGTGCGTCGGCGCCCGCGCGGGCCGACCAGCTCATGCTCGCCGGTGGCCGCGAGCAGCACCAGGTCCGCGGGGCAGCCCGGCGCAATGCGGCCGTCCCATGCCAGGCCGAGCGCCTTCGCGGGGCTGACGGTGATCGCGTCGAGCCATTCGTCCGCGGGCGCGAGGTGCGCCATCTGCACACCGAGGCCGAAGGTTTCGAGAAGGTCGTAGCTGCCATAGGGATAGAAGGCGTCCTGCACGTTGTCCGTGGCCAGGCTCGCACGCAAGCCCCGTGCCGCCGCCTCGCGGATGCGCGTGATGCCGCGCGGCACGGGCGTGCGGTCCCAGGCGCCCTGCAGGTAGAGGTTGGTGGTCGGCAGCGCGACGATGTGGATGCCGGCGCCCGCGCACAGCGCCAGCGTCTCGTTGGCAACGGCATCGTCCTGCATCGCCAGCGAGCAGCAGTGGCCGCAGACCACGCCGCGCCGGAAGTCGCGTGCGCGCATCAGCTGCGCAATGCTGCGCAGGCCGCTCGCGTCGGCGTCGAGCCCTTCGTCGACATGGAAGTCGAGGCCCAGGCCGTGGTCCTGCGCGAGGTCGAACACGCGGCCCAGCTTGTGCACCAGGCCTTCGTTGCGATAGACGAAGGCGCCCAGCACGCCGCCCGCGCGCTTCACCTCGCGCGCAATGCGCTCGCCGGCCGCGAGGTCCGCGAACAGGTCGAGCGGCGTGAGAGAGACGAACTGCAGCTCGATGCGGCCGCGCCATTCTTCGCGCAACGCCTCGAACACCGCCAGCGCGGCGGGCGGCTCGCCCTCCACCCAGTCGATGTGGGTGCGCAGCGCCCGCGTGCCCGACTGCCAGGCCTCGTGCAGCGCGCGCTCCATGCGCGGGCGCAGCGTCTGGCCGCTCCAGCCCGCGCGGTGCTTCGCCATGCGGTCGATGGCCGCGAACAGGTTGCCCTCGGCCGCGCCGACTTCCTGCACGGTGTAGTTCTTGTCGATGTGCGCATGCGCCTCGACGAGCGCGCTCAGCAAGGTGCCGCGCGCCTGCGACTGCGATGCGCTCGGCACGACGGCCTGCACCCTGTCGCCGGCCAGCGTGACGTCGAAGACCTGCGCATCGCCCGCGGCAAAGCCGCGCAGCCGCGACGGAATGCGCAGCGACTCGAGCTTCATGCGCGCTGTTGCAACGCCCGCAGCCAGCCGAGCCCCGCCGAGGTGCCGCCGGGTTCCGAGCCGCGCCGGGGCCGGTACTCGCAGCCGACCCAGCCCTGCCAGCCGGACTGCGCCGACACCTCGTCGATCAGGTCGAACAGGTAGGGGTAGTTCTGCTCGCCGATGTCGGGCTCGTGGCGCTCGGGCACGCCGGCAATCTGGATGTGGCCCACGCGCCCGGTGGGCAGGTACTTGCGGATCTTCATGGCCACGTCGCCCTCGACGATCTGGCAATGGTACAGGTCCATCTGCACCTTGAGGTTGGGTGCGCCCGCCATGTCGACGATCTCGTGCGCATGGTCCTGCCGGTTGAGGAAGAAGCGCGGGATGTCGCGCGTGTTGATGGGCTCGATCAGCACGTCGCGCCCGGCCTTGGCCGCCTCGGCCGCGGCCCAGCGCAGGTTGTCGACGTACACGGGCTGCACGGCCTCGCGCTCCAGGCCTTCGGGCACCAGGCCCGCCATGACGTGGATGCGCGGGCAGCCGAGCGCCACGGCGTAGTCGATGGCGCTGGCCATGCCTTCGCGGAATTCGGCGCCGCGGCCCGGCAGGCAGGCCAGGCCGCGCTCGCCGCGGTCCCAGTCGCCCGGAGGGGCGTTGAAGAGCACCTGCTGCAGGCCGTTGTGCTGGAGCCGCGCGGCGAGCTCTTCCTTTGCGAAGGCATAGGGAAAAAGATATTCGACGGCCTTGAAGCCGTCTTTCGCGGCGGCTTCGAAGCGGTCGAGGAAGTCGAGCTCCGGATAGAGCATCGAGAGGTTGGCTGCGAATTGGGGCATGGCGTGTTTTTACTACTACTGGCGGCTACCAGCGCGCACCGAAGATGCGGCGCAGTTCATCGATCTGTTCAGTGCCGAGCAGCTCGGGCCTGGCGGGGCCGGCGAGGAGCTGGAGCTTGGCGGTTTCCTCGAGTTCCTCGAGCACGGCCATGGCGGCGGCCGGGTTCCCGTGCCACACGTTGGGGCCGAGGCGTTCGAGCATCACGGCGCGAATCGGCGTGCCGGCCGCGCCATGGCGCTCGATGGCCTGCGCCACGAGTTCGGCCGCCTCGGGCGCGCCGGGGCGGTGGTACGGAATGAGCGGCACGTGGCCGACCTTCATGACGAAGTACGGCGTGAGCGCGGGCAGCAGCTCGTCGCCCGGCGTGTTCGCCAGCGTGAGCGCGACGCAGTGCGTGCTGTGCGTGTGGATCACGCAGGCCGTGCCTGCATCGAACTTGCGGGCGGCGGCGTAGATGCGCGTGTGCAGCGCGATGGTCTTGCTGGCGCGGTCGCCGCCGGTCTGCTGGCCTTGCGCGTCGAGTTTGGCAAGACGCGCGGGGTCGAGAAAACCCAGGCAGGCATCGGTCGGCGTGATCAGAAAACCATCGTCCAGCCGCACGCTGATGTTGCCGGCGGTGGCATGCACGTAGCCGCGTTCGAACAGGCTGCGGCCGACTCGGCAGATTTCTTCTCGGGCTTGGGTTTCTTTCATGTCTTTTTTAACTGCGCGAGTTTGGCTGTGTTCGGGCGGTCTTGTTCAGGGTGCTGTTGTCCGGGGCGTGTGCACAGATCACCGGGTACTCCCCTCCGCGAATGTCCCCCGGCCTGCGGCCTCCTCCTTGATTTCGCTGCGGGGAGCACCCGATGCTCTGTGCACATGGACACGCTTTGGGTGCACAGCTGATCAACCAGTGCTCTGATCACGCTCCCGCTGATGGGGTGCCTTGCGCAGCGAAATCAAGGAGGAGCCCGAAGGGCGGGGGACATTCGCGGAGCAAGGTACCCCGTCGGCGGGAGCGCGCCCTGAAAAAACGCCGAGCATGAACATCATCCAAGCACTGTAAAGGCCTTGGTGAAAAAATCGTCCCCCCCGAAGTTCCCGGACTTCAGCGCAATGTGCACCGGCAAGCCTTCGACATCCGTGCGCGCATGGCACCACGGCACCCCCGGATCGATCTGCGGGCCGATCTGCATCTGCGCGATGCCCAGTGCCTGAACGCAGGCACCGGAGGTTTCGCCGCCCGCCACCACCAGCTGGCGCACACCCCGCTCGACCAGGCCGCGCGCAATCGCGGCAATGGTGCGCTCGACCATTGCGCCGGCCTCCTCGACGCCGAGCTTGCCCTGCACCGATTTCACGGCGCCGGCCTCGGCCGTGGAATAGACCAACACCGGCTGCTTCTGGACCAGCGGCGCGGCCCAGGCCAATGCCTCGGCCGCGACGTCCACGCCCGCGGCAATGCGCAGCGGATCGACGGCCAGCGCCGCGCCGCCGCGCTGGATGAAGTCGAGCACCTGCCGGTTGGTGGCCAGCGAGCAGCTGCCCGACACCACGGCGCGCAGTCCGCCGGCTGTCGGCAGCGCACTGGCCTGCGACGACGGCGCGAGGCCGAAGTTGGCCGGCAGCCCGATGGCCACGCCCGAGCCGGCCGTGACCAGCGGCATCTTCGCGAGCGCCGGGCCCAGGCGCAGCAGGTCGTCGTTCGACACCGCGTCGACGATGGCGATCGACACGCCCTCGCCTTGGAGCTGCTCGATGCGTTCGGTGACGGCTGCCGCGCCGCGCGCCACCACCGCGTGGTCGATCAGCCCGACCTTGCGCGTGCACTGCGCCTGCAGCACGCGAACCAGGTTCGGGTCGGTCATCGGCGTGAGCGGATGGTTCTGCATGCCGCTCTCATTGAGCAGCACCTCGCCCGCGAACAGGTAGCCCTTGAACACGGTGCGCTTGTTGTCGGGGAAGGCGGGCGTGGCGATGGTGAAGCCGCACTTCAGCGCCTCCATCAGCGCCTCGGTCACCGGGCCGATGTTGCCCTGCGGCGTGCTGTCGAAGGTGGAGCAATACTTGAAGTAGATCTGCTGCGCGCCCTGCGCCTGCAGCCAGCGCAGCGCCTCGAGCGACTGCGCGATGGCCTCGGCCGGCGCAATGGTGCGCGACTTGAGCGCCACCACCACCGCATCGACTTCCGCATCGAGCGGCGTGGCGGGCACGCCGATCGCCTGCACCACGCGCATGCCGGCGCGCACGAGGTTGTTGGCGAGGTCGGTCGCGCCGGTGAAATCGTCGGCGATGCAGCCGAGCAGCAACTTGGCCATGGCTCAGTCCTTGGTGGCGACGACAGGCAGCTTCACCGCCTGCGGGTTCTCGCGCACGTAGTCGCGCAGGATGGCGTCGAAGCTCGCGTCGGCCGCGAGGCCCAGCGCCTCGGCGCGCGCGGCGTGGATGCGGCTGGGCCAGCTGGTCACGATCTTCGCGATGGCCGCATCGGGTTCCCAGTCGATCAGCCCGGTGGCGTCCTTGCCGGCGATGCGTTCGAGCGCATCGGCCATCTCGCGCACGGTGGTGGTCAGCGCGGGCAGGTTGACGGCGGTGCGTGCGCCCCATTCGGCGGCGCTGGCCGTGGCCGCGCGCACGATGCCCGCGACGGTGTTGCCGGGCGATGCGAGCGCGACTGCCGTTTCTGGCGCCACGGGGCAGCGCGCGCGTTCGCCCGCCAGCGGCTCGCGCAGCATGCCGCTCAGGAAGCTGGAGGCCGCGCCGTTGGGCCGGCCCGGCCGCACCGAGACCGTCATGAGCCGCACGTTGCGGCCCTGCACGAAACCCTTGCGCGTGAAGTCGGCCACCAGCTGCTCGCCGATGAACTTCTGGATGCCGTAGCTGTTCTGCGGCGTCGGCAAGGTGGTGTCCTCGATCACCGCGGGCAGCCGCTGCTCGGGCGAATCGCCGAACACCGCGACCGAGCTGGAGAACACGAACACCGGCGCATGGCCCGCGCGGCGGCAGGCGTCGAGCAGCGCGCGCGTGGTGTCGAGGTTGCTGCGCATGCCCAGGTCGAAGTCGGCCTCGCATTCGCCGCTCACGGCCGCGGCCAGGTGGAACACGGCGTGCGTGTCGGCCAGCGGCAGCGTGCTGTTGGCGGCCTGCTCGTACAGGTCGCCCTGCACGAACTGCACGCGCGCATCGGCCGCGAGGTCGGCGGGCGGCGCCACGCGGTCGGCCAGCGTGATGCGCGAGATGGACTGGGCCGCGCCGCCGGCCAGTGCCAGCGGGCCGCCTGCGAGCAGCGTGCGCGCGAGCCGCGCGCCGACGAAACCGCAGCCTCCGGTGATGAGAATGTTCATGGTGCTTGTCTTCCTTTGACTTCAGGCTTTCTTGTCGGCAGCCGGCAGTTCGATGCCGGGAAAAATCTTGATGACCGCGCTGTCGTCCTCGCGCGCGAAGCCCGCGGTGGAGGCCTGCATGAACATCTGGTGCGCGGTGGACGACAGCGGCAGCGGAAACTTGCTGGCACGCGCCACGTCAAGCACCAGGCCCAGGTCCTTCACGAAGATGTCGACGGCCGACAGCGGCGTGTAGTCGCCCGCCAGCACGTGCGCCATGCGGTTCTCGAACATCCAGCTGTTGCCCGCGCTATGCGTGATGACCTCGTACAGCGCGGCCGGGTCCACGCCTTCACGCAGGCCCAGCGCCATGGCCTCGGCCGCCGCGGCAATGTGCACGCCGGCCAGCAGCTGGTTGATGACCTTGACCTTGCTGCCCGCCCCCGCGCGGTCGCCCAGACGATAAACCTTGGCCGCCATCGCGTCGAGCACGGCGCCGGCCTTTTCATAGGCCGCGGGCGTGCCCGCGGTCATCATCGTCATCTGGCCGCTCGCGGCCTTGGCGGCGCCGCCGGAGATCGGCGCGTCGAGGTACAGGATGCCCTTTGCGGCCAGGCGCGCCTCGAGCGCGACCGACCAGTTCGGGTCGACGGTGGAGCACATCACGAACAGGCTGCCGGGCTTCATCGACGCCGCGCAGCCGGGCGTGGTGCCATCGCCGAACAACACCGATTCGGTCTGCGCCGCATTGACCACCACGGAAACCACGATGTCGCACTGCGCGCCGAGCGCGGCCAGCGTGTCGCAGGCCACGCCGCCGTCGCGCGCAAAGGCGTGGGCCACGTCCAGCCGCACGTCGAACACGTGCGGCTCGTAGCCCGCGCGGCGCAGCGACTGCGCCATGCCGCTGCCCATGGCGCCGAGGCCCACGACGCCGACGGCGGGTGTTGGGGTGTTGGAAGTCATGTGAGGGTTCCTTCGATCATCTGTTGACGAGTTGCTTGGGCGTGAGCCACACGCCGATGGCCCCGAGCACCAGCGCACCGGCCAGCACGTACATGCCGATCTGCGTGCTGCCCGTCAGGTCCTTCAGGTAGCCGATGAGGTAGGGGCTCGCGAACCCCGCAAGATTACCCACCGAATTGATGGCCGCAATGCCGGCCGCCGCCGCCGTGCCCGAGAGGAAGGCGGTGGGCAGCGACCAGAAGAGCGGCGCGCAGGTCAGCACGCCGGCTGCCGCGAGCGAGAGGAAGGCCAGCGACACGACCGTGTTCTGCGTGTACGACGCCGCCACCGTGAAGCCCACCGCGCCCATCAGCGCCGGCACGATCAGGTGCCAGCGCCGCTCCTGCCGGCGGTCGGCGCTGCGGCCGAAGAGATTCATCGCGACGATCGCGCAGATGAACGGAATGGCACTCAAGAGGCCGATGTGCAGGTTGCCCTTCACGCCCGTGGCCTTGACCAGCGTGGGCAGCCAGAAGGTCAGCGCGTACTGGCCCATCACGAAGGCGAAGTAGATGAGCGCCATCCACCACACGCGCATGTCGCGGAACATGGCGGCCACCGAGTGCGGGCCCTTGGCGCCATGCGCCTGGTCGCGCTCGACCTCGCGCTGCAGCAGGCTCTTTTCCTCGGGCGAGAGCCAGCGTGCATGCTGGATGCCGTTGTCCAGGTAGAGCAGCACCATCACGCCGACGAGCACGGCCGGAACGGCCTCGATGATGAACATCCACTGCCAGCCGTGCATCGACGACACGCCGTGGAAGGCGTCCATGATCCAGCCCGACAGCGGATTGCCGAAGATGCCCGCCACCGGAATGGCCGACATGAAGACCGCGATGATCCGCGCGCGCCGGTGCGCCGGATACCAGTGCGTGAGGTAGAGGATCACGCCGGGATAGAAGCCCGCCTCCGCCACGCCCAGCAGAAAGCGCAGGATGTAGAAGCTGCTCGGCGTTTCCACGAACACGAAGCAGGCCGACAGCACGCCCCAGGTGATCATGATCCGCGCGATCCAGATGCGCGCGCCCACCCGGTTGAGCAGCAGGTTGCTCGGCACCTCGAACAGGAAGTAGCCGAGGAAGAAGATGCCCGCGCCCAGGCCGAACACCGTTTCGCTGAAGCCCAGGTCCTGCCCCATCTGCAGCTTGGCAAAGCCCACGTTCACGCGGTCGAGGTACGCGACCACGTAGCACAGCATCAAAAAGGGAACCAGGCGCCAGAACACCTTGGCATAGGTGCGCTTCTCGAGCGCGGTGTCGGCGGGCACGGGCAGTGCGCCGACCGGTAGGGTGGAGGAAGTCATGAGAAGGTTTGTCCCGCTTTGGATGAGAAAGAGGCCTTGCCGCCGCTGGCTCGCGCGGCCGTCGCCTTATTTGTCAGGTCATCATACAAATTTGACCTCGGAGCTTTGCCTCGGGTAAACCCGCAGGCGCCCTCGTCCGCAGCGCCTTTTTGGTGAGCGTGTGTGTCGCGGCCGCTCAGCTGCCGAGCGGCCAGCCTTCGACCAGCGGCCGCGCGAGTTGCGCGCCCTCCTGCTGCCAGAAGGCGGGGTCGGCCTGCTCGATGCGGCGGATCGCGTTGTCCATGTGGGACTTGGCCGCCTCGCGCGCCCGCAGCGCATCGCCGGCCTCGATGGCCTCGACGATGCGCGCATGCTCCTGCGCCACCTCGCGCGCGAAGTCGGCGCGGCGCGCCTCGTTGGCGCGTGTGACGCGCGTGGCGCCGTGCAGGAACTGCCGCAGGTACTGCAGCGTGCCGACCAGGAACGGGTTGCGTGCGGCCTCGGCAATGGCGCGGTGAAAGCGCACGTCTTCCTCGGCGCCGTTGCCGCCCGCGGCCACGGCCGCATGCAGCGCGTCGATGGCGTCGCGGATGCGCTGCACGTCGTCGGCCGTGCGGCGCTCGGCCGCCAGCGCGGCCACCTCGGCTTCGAGCGCACGGCGCAGTTCGACCATCTGGATCACCGCTTCGCGCGAGGCCACGTGCGGCATCTCGAAGCGCAGCGGCTCCACGCCCGCGGCGCGCACGTACACGCCGCTGCCCTGGCGCGAATCGAGCAGCCCCAGCGACTTGAGCCGCGACACCGCCTCGCGCACCACCGTGCGGCTCACGCCGAACTGCTCGGCCAGCGCGCTCTCGGTCGGCAGGCGGTCGCCCTCGGACAGGCGACCGCTGCGCACTTCGGCGGCCAAGGCGTCGGCCACCTGGTCGGCGAGGCGGGCACCGGGAGCGATGGATTGGAAGCGGGCGGTCATGGGCGCGAAAGGGAGGGGGCCTGCGACTCTAACGCAGGCCCGAACGACGAGGCGCCGCCCGCGGGACTCAGCCGAGCGCGTGGCGTGCCGCGTTCGCGATGCTCGCCGCGTCCACCCCGAAGAAGCTGCGCAGCGCCGCGCGCGTGTCGCTGCGCCCGAACCCGTCGGTGCCGAGCGTGAGGTAGCGGCGGCCCTCGGGCAGGAAGGCGCGCACGCTCTCGGGCACGGCGCGCACGTAGTCGGTGGCGGCGATGATCGGCGCCTTGCCGGCGCCGAGCTGCTGCGCGACGAACGGCACGCCCGCTTCCTTCTTGCCCGCGATCGCGCGCTGCTCGCAGGCCAGCCCGTCGCGCGCGAGCTCGCTCCAGCTCGTCACGCTGAACACCTCGGCCTCGATGCCTTCATCGGCCAGCCGCTGCGCGGCCTTGACCACCTCGGTGAGGATCGCGCCCGAGCCCATCAGCGTGACCTTCTTCTTCGCCTTGCCCGAGGCCGGCGCGTACGTGCCGAAGCGGTAGCAGCCGCGCAGGATGCCGGCCTCCGCGCCTTCAGGCACATCGGGCTGCGCGTAGTTCTCGTTCATGAGCGTGACGTAATAGAACACGTCCTTCTGCTCGACCATCATCTCGCGGATGCCGGCATCGACGATCACCGCCATCTCGCCCGCGAAGGCCGGGTCGTAGGCCTTGCAGTTGGGAATGGTCGCGGCCACGAGGTGGCTCGTGCCGTCCTGGTGCTGCAGGCCTTCGCCGCCGAGCGTGGTGCGGCCCGAGGTGGCGCCCAGCAGGAAGCCGCGCGCGCGCTGGTCGGCCGCGGCCCAGATCGCATCGCCCACGCGCTGGAAGCCGAACATCGAGTAGTAGATGTAGAACGGCAGCATCGCGAGGCCGTGCACGCTGTAGCTGGTGGCAGCGGCCGTCCAACTGGCGATGGCGCCGGCCTCGCTGATGCCTTCCTCGAGGATCTGCCCATCGGTGGCTTCGCGATAGCTCAGCACCGAGCCGATGTCCTCGGGTGCATAGCGCTGGCCCACGCTCGAATAGATGCCGACCTGCTTGAACAGGTTGGCCATGCCGAAGGTGCGCGCTTCGTCGGCCACGATGGGCACGATGCGCGGGCCCAGCGCCTTGTCCTTGAGCAGGTTGCCCAGCATGCGCACGAAGGCCATGGTGGTGCTCATTTCCTTGCCGGCAGCCGCCGTCGCAAACTGCGCATAGCTTGCGATGTCGGGCTTGGGCACCAACTCGCAGGCCGTCTCGCGGCGCGGCATGGCGCCGCCGAGCGCTTCGCGGTGGCTGCGCAGGTACTTCATCTCGGCGCTGTCTTCGGGCGGACGGTAGAAGTCCATCGCAATGGCCTGCGCATCGGTCAGCGGCAGGCTGAAGCGGTCACGGAATTCGATGAGGTCGACGTCGCCCATCTTCTTGTGCGAGTGCGTGGTCATCTTGCCCTGCGCGGCGCTGCCCATGCCGTAGCCCTTCTTGGTGTGGGCAAGGATCACGGTGGGCCGGCCCTTGTGCGCGGCCGCGGCGGCATAGGCGGCATGGATCTTCACGAGGTCGTGGCCGCCGCGCTTCAGGCGGTCGATCTGCTCGTCGGTCATGCCTTCGGCCAGGCGCGCGAGCTCGGGGTTCTGGCCGAAGAAGTTGTCGCGGTTGAAGCGGCCGTCCTTGGCCGCGAAGGTCTGCATCTGGCCGTCGACGGTTTCGGCGAACACGCGCGCCAGCGCACCGCTCACGTCCTGCGCGAAGAGGCCGTCCCAGTCGCTGCCCCAGACCAGCTTGATGACGTTCCATCCTGCCCCGGCAAAGAGCTTCTCGAGCTCGTCGATGATGCGGCCGTTGCCGCGCACCGGGCCATCGAGGCGCTGCAGGTTGCAGTTGACGACCCACACGAGGTTGTCGAGTTTTTCGCGCGCGGCCAGCGTGAGGGCGCTCATCGATTCGGGCTCGTCCATCTCGCCGTCGCCGAACACGCCCCAGACCTTGCGGCCTTCGCAGTTCAAGAGGTTGCGGTGCGTGAGGTAGCGCATGAAGCGCGCGTGGTAGATCGAGCTGATCGGGCCGATGCCCATCGAGCCGGTCGGGAACTGCCAGAAGTCCGGCATCAGGTAGGGATGCGGGTAGCTGCTGAGGCCGCGCGCGCCGCGGCCTTCGGTGAAGGCGGGGGCGGTGAGTTCCTGGCGGTAGTGCTTGAGGTCTTCTTCGGTCAGGCGGCCTTCGAGGTAGGCGCGCGCATAGACGCCGGGTGCGCTGTGCGGCTGGAAGAACACGAGGTCGCCGCGGTGTGTGGCTTCGCCCGTGTCCTTGCGCGCATGGAAGAAATGATTGAACCCCGTCTCGAACAGATCGGCCGCGCTCGCATAGCTCGCGATGTGGCCGCCGAGCTCGCCATAGGCCTGGTTGGCGCGCGCCACCATCGCGAGCGCGTTCCAGCGCATCAGCGAAGCCAGCCGCTCCTCGACGGCCAGGTCGCCCGGGAACGGCGGCTGGTCTTCCACCGCGATGGTGTTGACGTACGGCGTCGCCAGCTCGGGCTGCCAGCCGATGCGCTGCTGCCGCGCGAGGCGGGCGAGCTCCGCCAGCATCTGCCGTGCGCGCTGCGGGCCGTGCGCCTGGGCCAGTGCCAGGAAGGCCTCGCGCCATTCGGCGGTCTCGGCAGGGTCGGGATCGTGCGAGAGCGGCGTGTCCGGCAGCAGCGCGCGCATCTGGTCGGCGGAAATGGGGGCGTTCATGCCGGCACTTTAGGCCGCCATGCGACAAATTAGCTACCGGTGCAGCCAATCCCATGCGCGCCTCGCAGCATAAAATTCCGGCAATTCTTCATTTGGCGGCATTTCATGCAACTGGACACGATCGACCTGCGCATCCTCGACGAACTGCAGCGCGACGGCGCGCTGTCGAACGTGGAGCTGGCGCGCCGCGTGCACCTGTCGCCCTCGCCGTGCCTCGCGCGCGTGAAGATGCTCGAGGCGAATGGCGTGATCGACCGCTACGTGGCGCTCGCAAGCGCCAAGGCGCTGGGCCTGGGGCTCAACGTGTTCATCTCGATCAGCCTGACGACGCAGAGCAAGCAGTCGCTCGCCGACTTCGAACAGCGCATTGCCGAGCACGACGAGGTGATGGAGTGCTACCTGATGACGGGCGACAGCGACTACCTGATCCGCATCGCCGTGGCCGACATGGCGGCGCTGGAGAAATTCATCCTGGAACAGCTCACGCCGATTCCAGGCATCGAGAAGATCCGCTCGAGCTTTGCGCTCAAGCAGGTGCGCTACAAGACGGCGCTGCCGCTGCCCCGGTAGGAAGCAGCGGCAGCGCGCGGCCGATCAGAGGCCGATCAGGCCGCCGTCGTCCCTGGTGATGACCACCGTGGCCGAGCGCGGGCGGGCGCTGCCGCCTTCGGGCCAATGGCTGCCGAACTTGGTCGGGTCGCCGATGCTCGCCGCGGGGGTGGTTTCGCCCGGATGCTGGATGTTCACGAACAGCGCGCGGCCGTCGCCCGACTCGGCAATGCCGGTGATCTCGCAATCCTTCGGGCCGACCAGGAAGCGGCGCAGGCCGTCGGCGCCGGGCGCCTTGCCCACGAAGGTGTCCTGCGTGCGCGTGGTGGCGCCGTCGACGTTGGTGATGGTCCTGGCGCCGCCGTCGCCAACCTTGCCCGGCAGCGCGGCCAGCAGCATGCAGTTGGTGACGTCGGTGTAGGCGCCGTCGTCGGTCTCCAGCCAGAGCAGGCCGGCGGTGGCGTGGCTGAACCACATGCCGTCGGGGCTGGAGAAGTCGTTGTCGGCGCTCAGTTGCGACACGTTGATGTCGGCCGAGGCGGTGGCGCGCGCGCCGAACAGGTACACGTCCCACTTGAAGGCCAGCGCGGCGGGGTCGCCGCCCTCGTCCGCAAAGCGCACGATGTGGCCGTTGGGGTTGCCGGTCTGCGCGGTGGCGGTGGGGCCCTTGGGATCGTTGTAGAAGCGCGGGTTGGCGCCGTCGGTGGCGGTGATGGGGCGCGAGGCGGCGTTGGTGTTGGTGAGGGTGACGTAGACCTCGCCGGTCTTCGGGTTGACGGCCGTCCACTCGGGGCGGTCCATCTTGGTGGCGCCGGCGGCGTCGGCCGCGAGGCGGGCGTTGACCACCACGTCGGCCGCGTCGGCAAAGGCGTAGGCCGGATTGCTCGCGGTGATGCCGTTCACGCCGAGCTTCAGCTCGAGCCACGCGCCGGTGCCGTCGGCGTTGAACCTGGCCACGTAGAGGCGGCCGTCGTCCATGTACTTGTCGCCCGCCGTGGTGCCGCCGCCCACGTCGGCCGCATCCCAGTTCTTCGTCGAGACGAACTTGTAGATGTACTCGTTGCGCGAGTCGTCGCCCATGTACCAGACCAGCGGCTTGCCGACCACGACCGGGCCGAGGCAGGCGCCTTCATGGCCGAAGCGGCCGAGCGCGGTGCGCTTCTTGGGGGTGCTGGAGGGGTTGAAGGGATCGATCTCGACCACCCAGCCGTAGGTGTTGGCGCCGTTGCGGAAGTCGTCGGTGGCGGTGGCGCCGACCACCTGGGCGTTCCAGCGGCCATAGAGGTTGTCGGCCGTGTCGGGCGTGACGGTGGCCCAGAGTTCGCGGCCGGTGCTGGCCACGCCGTAGCGCGTGAACGCTGCAATTTCCTTCGCCGTGCGGCTGGGGTCGTCGGTGGCCTTGATGCGGCGGAAGTAGCCGGCCCAGTTTTCTTCGCAGGTCAGGTAGGTGCCCCAGGGCGTGGTGCCGTTGGCGCAGTTGTTGAGCGTGCCGCGGGTCTTGCTGCCGTCGGTCGAGTACTTGGTCTTCAGGTAGTCGGTCTTGGCGGCCGGGCCCGAGAACGCCATTTCGGTCAGCGTGTGGACGCGGCGGTTGAAGCTCGAGTCCTGCTTGTAGCTCCAGGCGCTGCCGCTCTTGTTGATCTCGATCACGCTCACGCCGTGCAGGTAGAACTCGCGCAGCACTTCGTCGGCGGAGGTGCGCACCGCCGCATTGCCGGTGCCGCTGATGGTCTGGCCCGCGGGGTGCAGGAACAGCGGCGTGATGGCTTCGTGGTTCATCACGAGCAGGCCGCGCGCGGCGCTGGCGGCGTCCCACTTGTTCGACGCGTTCATGCCGAAGAAGGTCATGCCGTCGTGGTGGTCGCCGGCGCGCCGGTCATAGGTGGCCGGATCGTCGGTGCCGTCGTTCTTGTAGGCGGCCACGCCCGCGGCGATCGGGTCGCCCAGGCGATAGAGCACGCTGGCGGTGTAGCCGGCGGGCACGGTGACCACGTCGGCCAGGCCCTTGGCCACGGCATCGAAGCCGAGCTTCATCGGCGTGGGCGCCGGTGCGGGGGTCGGTGCAGGCGCCGGCGCGGGAGCGGGTGCCGGTGCGGGCGGAATGATCGGGAAAGCCGTGCCGCCGCCGCCACCGCCGCCGCACGCCTGCAGCAGCGCGGTGCCGGCGGTGCCGACGCCCAGGCCGAACAGATGGCGGCGGCTGAGGCGCGAAGCGATCAGGTCGGTGAATGAGGGGTTCGCAGTGGGATTGGTGCCAACGTCGTCAAGATCGATGCCGTTGTCGTCGGTACGGGTGTTTGCGGTCATGCGCAATCGCTTTCGTGGGTTGAAAAGGAAATCAACCCGCGAAGTTAGGCAATTCGCATGACACCCGCGTGAAACGCTCAGCCCGCGGTCAGGCGCATCTGCTTGGCGCTCAGGGCGCCGGCGTTTGCCTTGGCCACAGCGCCCACAGGCGCAGCGGCTGGTTCATGCTGGCGGCCAGGCGGCCCGCATCGGCGCCGGTGCCGGCAAAGTAGTCCGCGCGCACCGCGCCGACGATGGCGCTGCCGGTGTCCTGCGCCACCACCAGCTTCTGCAGCTGCGCCGCCGGCCCGCTCGACGCGAGCCAGACCGGCGTGCCGTACGGGATGCTGTCGCGGTCGACCGCGATGGAGCGCCCGGCCGTCAGCGGCACGCCCTGCGCGCCGCGCGGGCCGAAGGCCGCATCGAGCTCGCTCATGGTCTCCTCGCGGAAGAACACGTAGCGCGGATTGCTCCACAGGAGCTGCGTCACGCGCTGCGGGTTCTGCGCGGCCCAGGCCTTGGTGTCGTCGGGCCACTTGCCGATCTTGGTCACCCCCTGGCCGATCAGCCATTGCTGCACGCTCTTGTACGGCTGCTCGTTGGTGGCCGAGTACGCCACGCGCACGGTGCGCTGCACGCCGTTGGCCTCGATGATGCGAAGGCGCCCCGAGCCCTGGATGTGCAGCATCAGCGCGTCGATCGGGTCGGCCATCCAGGCGATCTCGCGGCCGCGCAGCGCGGCCTGGGCTTCGGGCAGGGTTTCGATTTCCTGGCGGGTGTACCAGGGCCGCCGCGGCACCAGGCCGTCGGGCGCCTGGTAGATCGGAATGTTGAAGGCGGCGGTGGGCACGCGCGAGGCCTCGTACACCGGCTCGTAGTAGCTCGTGAGCTTGCCTTCGCTCGAGCCCGCGAGCGACTCGACGCGGTAGGGCTGCAGCCGCTCGGTCATCCACTGGCGCTGCTCCTCGGGCGTGGCGATGGCCAGCTGGCGCACCTCGCGGCACAGCGGCGCAAAGGCGGCGTTGGGCCGCGCGCAGTTGGCCAGGAGCGCAATCCAGGCTTCGTGCAGCGGGTCGTCGCCGAAACCCGGCAGCTCCGACCAGCCGACCGGCACCCACCGGCTCTTGGGATGCGCGAGCGAACCGGTCAGCGGTCCGAGCTCGCGCGGCGGCGTGGCGGCCGGCCGGGCCGGGGTGTCGGGCGCACGCGGGGCGACCGAGCAGCCGGCCAGCGTTGCTACGATCGCGAGCCCAACCAGCCACTGGAGTCCATTTCTCATGGGTTTGATTTTGCTTGAAGCCCTCGGGGCCGGGCTCGTGTTCATCTTGATCGTCTGGTGGACCATGTTTTCCGGTCGAAAAAAAGGCGAGCTGCACGACGACGACGACGCCGCCGATGGCAAGGGAGCCAACGAAAAGAAGAATCTCCCGCCCAAAGCGTGAATTCCTTGCGTAGCCCGGGACCGCAGTGGAATGTCGGAGAACAGCCCAATAGCTATTACTTTAGTAGCAATCATCGCAGCAAACACGGGCCTTTGCAGAAAGTTTTCCTCTTTCCTGCAAGTTGGGAAGGCCGTACCATCGCATGCTCGCCGAGGCTAAGCTGTGGCCCGCCTGATTCAACCTTGAAAGGGATTGCCATGAAAAAGTTTGTACTCGCCACCACCGCTGCCGCCCTCGTCCTGTCCGGCTGCGCCGGCGGCATGACCGACACCCAGCGCAACACCGGCATCGGCGCCGGCATCGGCGCGCTCGGCGGCGCCGCCATCGGCTCCGCCACCGGCGGCAACCGCGGCGCCATCGGCACGGGTGCCGTGGTCGGCGCCGCAGCCGGCGCGCTCGGCGGCTACCTGTGGTCGCAGCGCATGGAAAACCAGAAGCGCCAGATGGAAGCCGCCACCCAGGGCACCGGCGTGGCCGTGACCCAAACCCCGAACAACGAGCTCAAGCTGCAGATCCCGAGCGACGTCTCCTTCGACGTGGGCCGCTCCAACATCAAGTCCAACTTCGCTCCGGTGCTCGACCAGTTCGCGAGCGGCCTGCGCAACAACCCGAACGCCGAGGTGCGCATCATCGGCCACACCGACAACACCGGCTCGGACGCCATCAACAACCCGCTGTCGGTCGACCGCGCCGCCAGCACGCGCGACTACCTGGTGGCGCGCGGCGTGAGCGCCGCCGCCTTCCGCATCGAAGGCCGCGGCTCGCACGAACCGATCGCCAACAACAACAGCGATGCCGGCCGGGCGCAGAACCGCCGCGTCGAGATCTACGTGGGCGAGCGCGCGCCGCGGGGCTGACCGGATCGGCTGATGCAGTAAATAAAAACAAAGCCGGCCGTGCGGGAGCGGCCGGCGCCCATCGTCATCGTTTCATGTTCACAAAGAGGGAAAAACTCATGAGGAAGCTTGTTGTTTCGGGTGCGGCTGCGGCCGCATTGTTCGTTGCGGGGTGCGCCTCGCAATCGCCCGCGCCGGGATCGGCCGCTGCGCCGGCCGCCCAGGCGGCTGCACCGGCCAACAGCTGGACTGCGCGCCTGGCGGCGCTCAAGACCGAGCTGGAAAGTTCCACCAAGGGCACGGGCGTGGTGATCGAGCAGACCGCGGACAACCAGCTGCATCTCGTGGTTCCCAATGAACTGTCGTTCGACGTGGGCCGCGCCAACGTCAAGCGCAACCTGGCGCAGGTGCTCGACAAGGTGGCCGAAGGCCTGCGCAGCGCGGCCGCGGCCAGCGTGCGCGTGGTGGGCCATACCGACAACACCGGCAGCGAGGAAGGCAACGAGCGCCTCTCGGTGAGCCGCGCCGACAGTGTGCGCAACCACCTGGTGAGCCGCGGCGTCTCGACCACGGCCATCACCACCGACGGCCGCGGCTCGCGCGAGCCGATCGCCGACAACGGCACGCCGGCCGGCCGGGCCCAGAACCGCCGCGTCGAGATCTTCGTCGCGGAAAAGGTCTGATCTTCTAGAGATCCCGCAGGCGGTTGGCCAGCTCGACCGCCGATTTCACTTCCATCTTGTCGAACACGCGTGCGCGGTGGACCTCCACCGTGCGCACGCTGATGGCCAGCTGATCGGCGATCAGCTTGTTCGGCAGGCCCTCGACCACGAGCCGCATCACGTCGCGCTCGCGCTCGGTCAGTTCGGCGACGCGGCCGGCCAGGCTGCGCCGCACGCGCCGCACCTCCAGCGCCCGCAGCGAAGCGCCCAGCGCCTGCTCGATGCGGTCGACCAGGGCGTTGTCGGAGAACGGCTTCTCGCAGAAGTCGAAGGCGCCGCGCTTCACCGCATCCACGGCCGTGGGCACGTCGGCATGGCCGGTCAGGAAGATCACCGGCATGGCGTCCAGCAGGCCGCGCTCGGCGAGCCGGTCGAACAGCACCAGGCCGCTGGTGCCGGGCATGCGCACGTCCAGCAGCAGGCACAGCGGCTGGTCGGGCAGCGGGCCTTCGGCCAGGCGCAGCTCGAAGGCCTCGGCGCTCGCGAAGTGCTCGCTTTCGAGGCGGCGCGAGCGCAGCAGCCAGGCCAGCGCCTCGCGCACGCTGGCGTCGTCGTCCACGATGAAGATCAGGCCGTCGATCAGCGGTTGCATGTCATGTCGATTCCAGAGACGGGCACAAAAGCGCGGGGGTTGATCATGTACTCGGCAGGGTAAACCGGAACACGGTGCCCCGGGGCCGGTTGGGCTCGAACACCAGCACCCCGCCATGCTGCTCCACCACGGTGCGGCACAGGCTCAGTCCCAGGCCCATGCCGTCGGCGCGCGTGGTGAAGAAAGGCGTGAAGAGGCGGCCCGCCACCTCTTCGCTGATGCCGCAGCCCAGGTCGGCCACGGCAAACTCCAGCCAGCGGCGGGCATCCTCCGCGCCCGGGCCGCCGACCGCGACGACGCGCGACACGCGCAGCCGCAGCACGCGCTCGCCCCGGTGGTCCGGCGTGTCCATGGCCTGCATGGCATTGCGCGCGAGGTTGAGCAGCACCTGCTCGACCAGCGTGCGGTCGCACACGGCCGCGGGCAGGCGGTCTTCGAGCACCACCTCGATGCTCACGCCGAGCTTGCGCGCCTGCAGCCGCACCAGCGGCAGCACCGCATCGATCAGCGCCTGCGGCGCCACCGCCTCGCGCGTGCGGTCGCGGCGGCGCACGAAGTCGTGCACGCTGCGGATCACCTGGCCGGCGCGGTCGGCCTGCTCGGCAATGCGCCGCACCGCCATGGCCACCTCGGCCTGCTCGCCCTTGGCGTGCGGCCCGAGCATGTTGAGCGAGCCGGTCGCATAGCTGGCAATGGCGGCCAGCGGCTGCGTGAGCTCGTGGCTCAGCAGCGAGGCCATCTCGCCCACCGTGGCAAGCCGCGCGCTGGCCTGCAGCCGCTCCTGGCTGGCGCGCGAGAGCTCCTCGATGCGGCGCTGCTCGCTGATGTCGATGAAGGCGCTCATCCAGCCGGTCTGCACGCGGTGCGCGTTGATCAGCGGGGCCTCGAAGATGAGCACCGGAAAGCGCGTGCCGTCCTTGCGCATGAAGACCGACTCGAAGCCCTCGCGCGGCGGCATGCCGCCGGCCAGCCGGCGGGCCTGCCGCTGCTGGTATTCGTGCGCCAGCTCGGTGGGCCAGTAGGGCGCCTCGATGTCTTCGCCGCTGCCGGCCATCAGCTCTTCGGGGCTGAAGCCGACCATTTCGCAGAACGCGGGGTTCACGTAGGTGATGCGCCCCTGCAGGTCGCGCGCGCGCAGGCCGGTGATGACCGAGTCTTCCATCGCCTTGCGGAAGGCCAGCGCATCGGCCAGGTCGCGCTCGGCGCGCAGCCGGCGGCGCGTGTCGCGCGCAAGCAGCACCAGCACCGACACCAGCGCGATCGAAATCGCCGTGACCAGCGCCGTCAGCACGTTCGGAAAAAGATCGGGCGCAGCGCGCCAGCCGTCCACGCGCAGCATCAGCGCGGCGCCGGGCAGGTCGATCAGCTGCTGCGAGGTGAAGACGCGCGTCCCGGTGCGGCGCGAGGTGCCGAGCGCCACCAGGCGCGTGCCGTCGGCCTCGGTGAAGGCCACCTCCTGGCCGCGCGTGAGCGTGGGGCCGACCAGTTCGATCAGCGTGTCGCGCAGCGAGTAGCTCGCCACCAGGAAGCCGCCCGCGTCGATCGGCACGCACAGTTCCATCACCTCGACGCCGCCCCCGCCGAGGATCGGCACGTAGTGGCTCGGCGAATAGGCCGGCGCGCCCAGCTTGCGCGCGGCCGCACAGGCGAGCCCCACGTCCGACTGGTCGGCGCCGCGGCTGTCCTCGGCGATCAGCCGCATGCGGTAGGGCGTGTTCACCGCTTCGAGCGGCCGCAGCGCGGCGTCGCGCCATTCGAGCCGGAGCCATTCGCGGTGCTCGCGCAGCAGCGAGGCCGCGGCTTCGGGCCAATGCGTGCGGTCCAGGCCCGGGGCCTGGGTGGCGCGCAGGCTCTGGGCATTGCGCTGCAGGCCGATGCGAAGGTCGGACACCGCATCGGCGGTGTCGCGGTCGAGCGTGGCCTGCACCTGCTCGACCTCGTGCCGGCCCGCGAGCCACACCACGGTGACCAGCAGCGCCGACACCAGCACGGCCAGGATCAGCCAGAGGAACCAGCGCTGCCACAGCGAGCGCAGCCGCGCGAACGCCGACAGTGCCCATCGCGGCGGAGCGACAGTCAGGGCGGCCTCCTGCATCTAGAGCACGCAGTGCGAGAGCACGGGCAGCTGCGCGCGCACGCGCTCGATCTGCCCGGCGTCCAGGTCGAACAGCACCACGCCTTCTTCGCTCGCCTGCTGCGCCACCACCGTGCCCCAGGGATCGACCACCATCGACTGGCCCCAGGTGTGGCGGCCGTTCTCGTGCGTGCCGCCCTGCGCGGGCGCCACCACCCAGGCCAGGTTCTCGATGGCCCGCGCGCGCAGCAGCACCTCCCAGTGCGCGGCGCCCGTGGTGCGGGTGAAGGCGCTGGGCACCAGCAGCAGCTCGGCGCCGCGCTTGGCGAGCGCGCGGTACAGCTCGGGAAAGCGCAGGTCGTAGCACACGCTCATGCCCACGCGCCAGCGGTGGCCGTCGCGCGAGGGCAGCTCGAACATCACGGGCTCGGCGCCCGGCGCGATGACGCGGCGCTCGTCGTAGCGCTCGCTGCCGTTGTCGAAGAAAAAGAGATGGATCTTGTCGTAGCGCGCCACGCACTGGCCGTCGGGCGAATAGCACAGCGAGCTGTTGAACACGTGCTCGGCGTCGCCGCTTTCGATGGGCAGCGTGCCGCCCACGATCCAGAGCCCGAACTCGCGCGCCGCATCGGCCAGAAAGCCCTGCACGGTGCCCGCGCCGGCGGTCTCGCGCAGGCCGAGCTTGTCGGTATCGCGCGCGCCCATCATGCAGAAATACTCGGGCAGCACCGCCAGCTCGGCGCCGGCCGCGGCGGCTTGCGCGAGCAGGCCGTGGGCGCGCGCGAGGTTGGCTTCGCGGGCGATGGCCGACACCATCTGGATGGCTGCGACTTTCATGGCGTGGTCTCCGTTTTCACTTGCCCTGGCCGCCGGGCGGCACCGCGGCAGCGCCGGGCACGTTCGGCAGGATGGATCGTGGCACCTTGGCTATTTTGGGGTCGGCCCAGGTGCCTTGGATATGGAACTCCTGCGTGGCGGCGGCCGCAAGCGGCTTGCTCAGCACCCACTGCGCGAGGAAGGTGCCCAGGCCGATCGCGGGATTGATCGCGGTGGCCACCAGCGCGGCGGTGCCGGCGTTGATCTCGGGCACCACCACCACGCGCAGGTCCTGCGTTTCGCGCACGATGTCGGCCGAGCCGTCCATCAGCGCGCCCGCGTTGACGCCCTTCATCTGCAGGTTGTTGGTGCTCGCGATGCCGTTGTGGATTTTTGCGTCGCCGCGGATGAAGTCGAAGGCGAAGCCCTGGCTGAAGACATCGCGGAAATCCAGCGTGAGCCGGCGCGGCAGCGCCTGCAGGCTCAGCACGCCGAGCAGCTTGGCCAGCCCCGGGTCGGCCTTGAGGAACTGGCCCGATTCGACATTGACCTGGAGCTGCCCGCCCAGGCTCGGATAGTCGAGCGAGAACGGCGAGCCGCGCCAGTTGACGTCGCCTTCGAGCCGCCCGCTGCCGCGCCGCAGCACGCCGGACATGCCGAAGCGCGTGAGCAGGTCGCCGGCATCGGCGATGTCCAGCTTGAAGGTCATGGCCGTGCGGCGCTGCTCTGCGCGCCCGGGGGTGCCGCCCGGCGCGGCGGCCCAGGTGCCCTTGGCCGAGAAACTGGCCTCGGGCATGGTGAAGCTCAACTTGTTGAGCAGCCATTCGCGGCCCGCGCCGCCGCGGTTGACGGCGTCGATCTCGGCGCGGCCCAGGCGCTTGCCCAGCAGCTCGAAGTCGTCGATGACGATGTCGAGCGCGGGCAGCGTGCCCGGCTGCTCGTCGAGCAGGGTTTCGACCTGCCTGGCTTCGGTGGGCGCGATCTTGAGCCGCGCGAGCCGCGCATAGAGCCGCCCGGCCTGGGTGTGGCGGTATTCGGCGTAGCCGCTGAGCTCGGTGGCGTCGATGTTGGCGCGCCAGAGCGCGCCGTCGCGCGTGCCGCCGAGCACCACGTTGTGCAGCGTGCGCCCCGCGATGCCGAGCTCCTGCGCCCGCACCGCGATGCGCGTGGGCAGGTAGCCCGTGGCCGCGTCTTCGGGCCGCTCGGCACCGCCCGCCGCTTCGGGGGCGCTGCTTGCGGTGTCGCCGACCAGCGCCTGCCATGCGGGCATGTCGAGCTTCGCGACGTTGACGTTGGCCAGCACGCCCTTGTCGGGCACCGGGGCGGCCTCGCCCGGCGCAAGGCCGATGCCGATGCTGCCGCGCAGCACGCGCGCCTCGGCGCCGGAGATGTCGCGCACATACTGGGCGGCGCCGATGCGGCCGAGCTCCATCGAGAGCTGGTCCTGCACGGCGACGGCGGCGCCCGCGCGGGTCTCGCGCTGCAGCACCTTCTTCTCGATGCGCAGCGGCATCTGTTCATCCGCCGCCTTCACGAGCGGCGCGGGCAGCTGCAGCGCCAAGCCCTGCAGCGTGCTGGTGAGCAAGAACTCCGGCGCGCCGTCGCGCATCGAGAAGGTGGCCGCATAGGGCGTGCTGCCGCTCGCCTTGGCCGCGATGCGCGCGAGCCACTCGGCCTCGCGCGCCGCGCGCAGGCCCTCGGCCGTGGCGGTGCCCTGCGCCTTCAATGCCACCTCGCGGCCGGGCCCGGCAAAGCGGCCGCGGCCTTCGACGCGGACCTCGCCGCCCAGCAGCCTGGCGCTGACGCCGGCCAGCGAAAACCCCGTTTCGGTGAAGCCGACGACGCCCTTCGCATGGGCGAAGGACGGCGCCTCGGGCACCAGCTGCAGCTCGTTGTCGGTGAGCGCGATGCTGGCCTGGACCTTGGCCGCCTCGAGTGCGGCCAGCGGCAGTTCGAGGTGCAGGCGGTAGTCGGCCGTGCCGGTGGCGCGCACGCGGGACAGCACCTCGCCGGTTTCCCCGGCCAGCGGCGCGCCCACGCGCAGCAGTTCGGCGAGCGGCCCCTTGGCCTGCGCATCGACGCGCAGCAGCGCGGCATGGTGCGACATGTCGGCAATCTGCGCCTCGGCCTTGCTCACCTCGATGCCGGTGGCACCGGCCAGCCGGCCGCGCGCATTGCGCACCAGCATGCCCGCGCGCTCGAACACCAGCTCGCCCGAGAGCCCGGTGAGCGCGGGCCACACGGGCGCCGGCGCGCCGGCGCGGGCCGCGGAGGCCGGCGCCTTGGATGCCGTCGACGCTGCAATCGCCGAGGCCGGCGGCACATAGGCGTAGTTGACGTCGGCCACCTTGGCCGCGATGCGGAACTCGCCCTGCTTCGGGTCCATGAACGGCATGTCGTGCAGGTCGCCGCGCACGCGGAAGTCGACGCTGCTGGCGGTGCCCTTGGTGACCGCATCGCGCACGTAGTCGCGCGTGTGCTGGGGAATCTCGAGCGGCAGGTAGCGGAACACGCGCGTGCCGTCGGCGCGGGTCAGCTTGCCCTGCAGGTCGAGCACGCCGGGGTAGAGCGACTGCCCGCGGGACACGGCGGGATCGCTGGTGCGCCAGCTGGCTTCGGCTTCGCCGTCGGCATCGGCATTGGAGAAGCGCAGCTTGGAAACCTGCAGCTGCGCATGGCCCTTGTCGAGCTTCCACTGCAATTGGGCCGCGAGCCGGTCGATGGGAATGACCGGTTCCTCGAACACGCCCGGGAATTCGAGCGTGCCCTGCGCCATCGACAGTGCGGCGCTGCCGCCGGCCTGGGTGGCGTCGAACTCGACGGTGGCACCGCTCAGGCCCGGGGAGCCGGCATGCGGCCGCGGGGTGGCCGGCGCGGTGCTGCTGGGTCGGGCTGCAGTGGCTGGCGGGGCGGGGGTGCTTTCAGGCGCGGCTGCGGCCTGCGAGGCGACGCGCAGGCCGCTGACCCGCCCCTTGGCCTGGTAGCGCTCGGGAGCGCCCAGCGAGCCTTGCCAGTTCAGGTCGATGCGCTCGACCAGCCCGCGCGGCGCATAGGCGTCGAGCACGCGGTGCGTCGCATCGCCGAGCGGCAGCCGGTCGGCAATGAGGGCCAGCGCGGCCAGGTCGAGCCGGTCGGCGCGCAAGGCGCCCTGCTCCGGCGTGCGGCCGCGCGCGGGCGAATGCTGCAGCCACAGGTTGCCGCCGGGCCAGCGCATGCCGTCGGCGGTGTCGAACTGCAGGGCGGCGGTCGAGAACTCGAGCTTTTCCTCGTCCAGCTGGCCGGCCAGCCGCCCGGTCACCGCGCGCAGCACCAGCGGCTGCAGGCCCCGGCCCAGCGAGGCGTCGATGCGGTCGAGCCCGAGGTCGGCCGCGCCGCCCACGATCTGCCCCCGCTTCACGTCGGCCCACAGGCGCAGCGCGCCGCTGCCTTCGCGGATGCGGGCGTCGAGGGAGACATAGCGGCCCAGGCGCGTGACGTCCATGTAGGGCAGGTCGGCATAGACCTGGCCGTCCCAGCTCTGCCAGCGGCCCGAGCGCACCGACAGCAGCGGCTGGCGGAACTGCCCGCGCAGCGTGAAGCGCTCGCCCCAGCCGACCGGCGGCGTGGCGTCGAGCCTGAGGCCATGGCGCCGGGCCGTGTTGCGCGCCACAAAGCGCACGTCGGTCAGGAGCAGGGGCTCGGCCTGGCGCTGCTCGTCGGTCCAGCGCACGGTGCCGCCCTCGACCACCAACTCGCGCTGGGCGAAAAACCAGTCGGCGGCGCGGGTCTCTCCGGTGGTGTCGGTGTCCATGTGCAGGCCCGCCACGTGCAGCTTGCCGAGCACGTCGCGGCGCACGTCGAGCTGCGGCCCCTCGATGTAGAGCTGCTCGAAATTGAGGCGCCACAGCGAGCGCGGCGACACGCTGGCCACCACCCGCACGAGGCGCAGGGCTTCCCGCTTCTGGGCGTCGTGCAGCACCACGTCGCGCAATTCGAAGGCGGGAAAGAGACTATCGGAACGCGCCGTGATCGACCCGATGCGCACGGGTACCCCGATGGCCTTGCTGGCTTGTGCCTCGAGCGCGCCACGGTAATCGCCGATTCGCGGCACAATCCACGCGTGTAGGACAACCACTGACAGTGCCAGCAGAAGCCATGCAGCGATCAGTAAACCCAGCAGCCAGCGCGCCGTCGCAGCGGTGATCTTGAGCAGACGTGAAGGGGAAGACGCCGTGTCGTTCATTGAGGATCGCGCTGTGTCCGGAATTATGACCGCCAGCATTCAGAGGGGTTCCACGGAAACCAACACCAGTGTGAACCAGTTGCCAGCCACGCCATCGACAGAAGCGACCGAGGTCGCGTTCTCTTCCTATTCGCGCTTCGTCCAGCGCCTGCGCCGCAGGTATGCGGCCGAGCTTGCATTGCTTTCCCCTGGCGCGCCGCGGCGCGAGTCGATGTCAAAGGCCTACGAGGCACTGCGCGAACGCGGGGACGGCGTCGGCGATGCGCTGCGCATTGTGCGGCAGCTCGTGATGGAACGCCTGGTCACCCTCGATTGCGACGCCAACGCGCCGCTGGCCGTGGTGACCACCGCCGTGACCGAGCTCGCGGAATTCGCGCTCGACGTCGCCTGCCGCGACGCCTGCCAGGAACTCGACGCGGTGCACGGCGCGCCGCTCGGCCCCGAAGGCCAGCGCGCGCAGCTCTGGGTGGTGGGCATGGGCAAGCTCGGCGCGCGCGAGCTCAATGTGTCGAGCGACATCGACCTGATCTACCTCTACGACCTGGACGGCGAAACCCGCGGCGATGCCGACGGCCGCGGCCGCCTCTCCAACCAGGAGTATTTCTCGCGCGCCGTGAAGCGCATCTATGCGCTGGTGGGCGACGTCACCGAGCACGGCTTCGTGTTCCGCGTCGACCTTGCGCTGCGGCCGAACGGCAACTCCGGGCCCAGCGTGGTGTCGCTCGATGCGCTCGAGGAATATTTCCAGGTGCAGGGCCGCGAGTGGGAGCGCTTTGCCTGGATGAAGAGCCGGGTGGTCGCGCCGCGCGACATCGTCGCAGAAGGCCTTGCGCAGGGCCTGCGCGCCACCGTGCTGCCCTTCGTGTTCCGCCGCTACCTGGACTACAGCGTGTTCGATTCGCTGCGCACGCTGCACCGGCAGATCCGCGAGCAGTCGGCCCGGCGCAGCGCGGGGCGGCCCGAGCGCGCCAACGACGTCAAGCTCTCGCGCGGCGGCATCCGCGAGATCGAATTTACCGTGCAGCTGCTGCAGGTGGTGCGCGGCGGCCAGTTCCCCGAGCTGCGCACCCGCCCCACGCTCGACGCCCTGCAGCGGCTCGCGCGCGCCGGCCTGATGCCGCAGGAAACCGCCGACACCCTGGCTGCGGCCTACGAATTCCTGCGCCGCGTGGAGCACCGCATCCAGTACCTGGACGACCAGCAGACCCACGTGCTGCCGGTGGCTGACGACGACCTGCGCTGGATCGCGCAGACCATGGGCTACGCCGGCTGCTGCCCCTTCCTCGAGCAGCTCGACACGCACCGCGAGTTCGTGGCGCAGGAGTTCGACAAGCTGCTCGGCGGCGAGAAACCCTGCAACGGCAAGTGCAACGGCAAGAAGGCCGCCGCCCCCGCCGACCTGGCCGACCTGCTCGGCGACCTGCCGCCGGCCTTTGCCGACCGCATCCGCAACTGGTGCGAGCAGCCCCGCGTGCTGGCGCTGCGCGAGGAAACGCGCGCACGGCTGCGGCAGCTGGTGCAGCGCACCGGGCAATGGCTGAAGGAGCCCGACGGCGACGGCCCCGGCCAGACGCCGCGCCATGTCGATGCCGCCCTGCGCTGGGCCGACTGGATCGAGCCGCTCCTGCGGCGCGAGAGCTACCTGGCGCTGCTGGTCGAGCGGCCCGCGGTGCAGGAACGGCTGCTGCGGCTGCTGGGCGCCGCGAAGTGGCCGGCACGCTACCTGATGCAGCATCCGGGCGTGATCGACGAGCTCGCAAGCGACGAAATGCTCTCGGGCCGTTTCATGGCGGCCGAGTTCGAGCGCGAGCTCGAGGCGCGCCACGCCTCCCTCAGCCGCACCGGCGAAGCCGACGAGGAGCGCCTGCTGAACCTGCTGCGCCACGCCCACCACGCCGAGGTGTTCCGCACGCTGGCACGCGACGTGGACGGCCGGCTCACGGTGGAACAGGTCGCCGACGACCTGAGCGCGCTGGCCGACATCACGCTGCGCGTGACCGCCCATTGGTGCTGGCCGCACGTGCGCAACAGGCACCGCGAGCTGCCGCAGTTCGCCATCATCGGCTACGGCAAGCTCGGCGGAAAGGAGCTGGGCTACGGCAGCGACCTCGACATCGTGTTCGTCTACGAGGACGACGACGAGCGCGCGGGCGAGGTCTATGCGGCCTACGTGCGCAAGCTGATCAACTGGCTCACCGTGAAGACGCGCGAAGGCGACCTGTTCGAGATCGACACCGCCCTGCGGCCGAACGGCAATTCGGGCCTGCTGACCACGAGCTTCGAAGCCTACGAGCGCTACCAGCTCGGACGCGGCAGCAACACCGCATGGAC
Organism: Variovorax paradoxus NBRC 15149; assembly: GCF_001591365.1. Classification (GTDB taxonomy): domain Bacteria; phylum Pseudomonadota; class Gammaproteobacteria; order Burkholderiales; family Burkholderiaceae_C; genus Variovorax; species Variovorax paradoxus. The sequence goes on along the minus strand of NZ_BCUT01000001.1, from coordinate 2,785,681 downwards.
CTGGGAGCACCAGGCCATGACGCGCGCGCGCTTCGTGCTCGGCAGCACCGAGCTCGGCACGCGCTTCGACCAGGTGCGCGAGGCCGTGCTGGTGGCGCCGCGCGACCGCGAGGCGCTCAAGGCCGAGATCATCGCCATGCGCAACAAGCTGCGCGGCGCGCGGCCGGTGAAGGCCGATCGCTTCGACGTCAAGCACAGCCCCGGCGGCATGGTCGATGCCGAGTTCGCGGTGCAGTTCCTGGTGCTGTCGGCCTCGGGCGAGCATCCGGAGCTGATTCCCAACGTCGGCAACATCGCGCTGCTGCTGCGCGCGGAAGAAGCCGGCCTGCTGCCCGAGGGCGTCGGCCGCAACGCCGCCGCCGCCTACCGCGAGCTGCGCCGCGTGCAGCACCGCGCGCGCCTCAACGAAGAACCGACCCAGGTCACCCCGCCCGCACTGGCCGCCGAGCGCGACGCCATGCTGGCGCTATGGAAGGCGGTATTTGGCTGAGCGCGCACTCTCCTTTTCCACCCCCGCGCTGGCGGCCTGCGCGGTGGCCGTCGCCGTCCTCCTTGCGGGCTGCGCGAGCGGCACGCGCAGCGGCGGCGGCGCACTGAGCGGCCGCGACGGCCCGGGCAGCAACATCCCGTCCGACCTGGACCGCGTGCCCGACGCCGAGCCCCGCATCGAAGCCATCCGCGGCAGCGGCGGCACCAGCAAGCCCTACACGGTGCTGGGCCGGGCCTACCAGCCGATCACCGACGACCGGCCGTTCCGCGAATCGGGCATTGCCTCGTGGTACGGCCGCAAGTTCCACAGCGCCTCGACCGCGAGCGGCGAGCCCTACGACATGTACGCCATGACGGCCGCGCACAAGACGCTGCCGCTGCCCAGCTACGTGCGGGTGCGCAACCCGGCCAACGGGCGCGAGGTGATCGTGCGGGTGAACGACCGCGGGCCTTTTGTCGACGGCCGCATCATCGACCTGAGCTACACGGCGGCGCTCAAGCTCGACCTGCTGCGCGGCGTGGCGCCGGTGGAAATCGAGCGCATCACGAACGAGGACATCCGCACGGGCGCATGGCGGCGCGATGCGGGGACGGCCTATGCCTCGGCCTCGCAGGCGCCGGCGCCGGCGCAGCGCGTGGCGGCTGCGCCGGTGGCCGTGCCCTCGGCCTGGGTGGCGCCGGTGGCGATGAACGCTGCAGCGCCGGCCTCGGCGACGCCGGTCGCGCCGCAAACGCCCATGGCATCCATGGCGCCCGACGACCGGGTCGCGCAGGCCGCACCGGCGCCCGAGCCGGAGGCCGCATCGCCGCGCCAGCCGATCATGGTCAGCGACCTGCCGCCGATGGCGCCGCTCACCGCGCCACCGCCGGCGCCGCGGGCCGCCGCATCGCAGGACTCTGCGCCCTCCTCCTCGCCCGCGGCCGCGGCCGCGGGCTTCTGGGTGCAGCTCGGCGCCTTCCGCGAGCGCGATGGCGCCGAGAGCCTGCGCAGCCAGGCCGCGCGCGGACTGCCCACGCTGGCGCCGCAGCTGCGCGTGTTCAGCGAAGCCGGCACGCACCGCCTGCAGGCCGGGCCCTTCGCCTCGCGCAGCGAAGCCGGCGAGGCCGTCACGCAGCTGCGCGAGAGCCTGCGCATCGCGCCGATGGTGGTCGAGCGCCGCTGATTCAAGGCCTCAGGGCATCGCCTTGGCCGCCACCGGCAGGCGCATGCCCACACCCATGCGGTTCCACGCGTTGATCTGCGCAATCGCGATCGAGAGTTCGACGATCTCGAGTTCGCTGAAATGCGCCTGGAGCGCCTCGAACTCGGCGTCGCGGGCTTCGTGGTGGCCCGGCAGGCGCGTCAGCGTTTCGGCCCAGTCCAGCGCCGCGCGTTCGCGCTCGCTGAAGAAGCTCACTTCGCGCCAGGTGGCCAGGCTGTTGATGCGCTGCCAGTCCTCGCCCTGCTGGCGCAGGTCGCGCACGTGCATGTCGAGGCAGTAGGCGCAGCCGTTGATCTGCGAGACGCGGGCAAAGACGAGGTCGATCAGCACCTTGCCGAGGCTGGACGATTCGATGGCGCCGTTGACGGCGATCATGGCCTGGAAGGCCTTGGGGGCGATCTTGAACCAGGCGAGGCGAGGGGTGGTGGTGCTGCTCATGGCGCGTACTCCAGGTGGTTGAGATGAAAAATCTGCTTGCTACCTGTTGAAGACGGGCCAGCCATCGGCCCTGTGACACGCCGCCGGAAAACTATTTCAGCGAATAGAGCTGCGCGATGCGCGCGAGCTTGTCGGGATTGCGCTGCACGCGCACGCGCACGATGCGCTCGTCCTCGATCTCGAAGGTCTGCGCCGATTCGAGCTCACCATCCAGAAAGCGCAACAGCCCCGGCTCGCCGTTGAGCTCCACCAGTTCCATGCGCACCGCGGCGCCCATGCGGCGCCAGAGCGCGAAGTACAGCTGCGCGAGCCGCTGGCTGCCGCGCAGGACCTTGCTGAAGCTCTGCACCTTGCCGCCGCCGTCGCCGATGAGCTCCACGTCTTCCGCCATCAGCGCCTTCAGCTCCTGCAGGCTGCCGCGTGCGGCCGCATCGGCAAAGGCGCGCAGCAGGCGCTGGTGGGTTTCGCGCGGCACCTGGAAGCGCGGGCGCGCCTCCTGCACCTGCGCCTTGGCGCGGTGCACCAGCTGCCGGCAGGCGGCTTCGCTCTTGCCGAGCGTGCGGGCCACCTCGTCGTAGTCGGCGTCGAACACTTCGCGCAGCAGGAAGGCGGCGCGCGCCTCGGGCGCCAGGCGCTCGAGCACGGCCAGGAAGGCGACGGAGATGTTGTCGGCGCGTTCGAGCAGCTGCTCCGGGGTGTCCGGCCCGCCGGTCAGCGTGGGCTCGGGCATCCAGGCGCCGATGTAGTGCTCGCGCTGCACCTTGGCCGCGCGCAGCCGGTCGATCGAAAGACGGGTGACGACGGTGACCAGCCAGGCTTCGGCGCTACCGAGGGCGGCCTTGTCGGCCTCGTGCCAGCGCAGCCAGGCGTCCTGCACCACCTCTTCGGCTTCCGCGACGGAGCCGAGCATGCGGTAGGCAATGCCCTGCAGGCGGCTGCGGTGGCTGTTGAAGGCGAGGGTGGGATCGTCCATGCTCACAAGACGGGCGACCCACCGGGTTTGTGACAGGCGCTTATGCGCCCTGGTACTCGGGCCTGGGGCCGAGCGTGGCGGCCAGTTCCTTGCGGTAGCGGTTGAGCTCCTGCACCGTCTTGAAGCTGCGGTTCATCAGGAGGCTCAGGTTGTGCAGGATGCGCTCGCCGACCTTGCTTTCCCAGACCGCGTCGAACTTGATCTGCTTGTCCAGCCAGTGCTCGAGCCAGTCGGGATCGGGCATGCGGCTCTGGATGGTGTCGTTGGGGAACAGCGCCTTGTTGACGTGCAGGTTGGTCGGGTGCAGCGCCTGGGCGGTGCGGCGCGCGCTGGCCATCAGCACGCCAACCTTGGTGAAGGCGGCGCGCGCCTCGTCGCCGAACTTCTCCATGGCGCGCTTCATGTAGCGCAAGTAGGCGCCGCCGTGGCGGGCCTCGTCCTGGCTCAGCGTGGTGTAGATGTGCTTGATGACCGGCTCGGTGTGCCACTGGGCGGCACGGCGGTACCAGTGGTTGAGGCGGATTTCGCCGCAGAAATGCAGCATCAGGGTTTCGAGCGGCGGGGCCGGGTCGAAGTCGAAGCGCACTTCGTGCAGTTCCTGCTCGGTGGGCGCATGCTGGGGGCTGAAGCGCTTGAGGTACTCCATGAGCACCAGCGAGTGCTTCTGCTCCTCGAAGAACCAGATCGACATGAAAGCCGAAAAATCGCTATCGTGGCGGTTGTCGCGCAGGAACATCTCGGTGGCCGGCAGTGCCGCCCACTCGGTGATGGCGTTCATCTTGATGGTCTGCGCCTGCTCTTCGGACAGCAGCGAAGCATCGAACGACTGCCAGGGAATGTCCTTGTCCATGTCCCAGCGGACAGATTCGAGTTGTCTGAAGAGTTCCGGATAAAGCATCAAAGTCTTTCTAAGGCCGTCGATTTTAGTCGGCTCGTTTGGCGCACCCATGACAGACGCGCGATGATGTGTGCATAAGCGCGGTCTTATGGCGCGAAATGCACACTTTTTTGTCTTCAGGAGCCCCCTTATGCGAATCCCTGCCGCCCTGGCCGCATGCCTTCTTGCCGCTGGCACAGCGGTCGCACAGGCCCCCTCTCCCAGCTCGTCTCCCAGTCCCACAGCCGCCCCATCCGCCCCGGCCGACGGCACCGCCGCTGCGGCCTGCCCGTCCACCCTGCAGCACACCTTCCCGCGGCTGCAGGATGAAAAACCCCAATCGCTGTGCCAGTACGCGGGCAAGGTGGTGCTGGTGGTGAACACCGCGAGCTTCTGCGGCTTTACCCCGCAATACAAGGGGCTGGAGGCGCTGGACAGCAAATACCGCGCGCGCGGGCTGGTGGTGCTGGGCTTCCCGTCCAACGATTTCGCACAGGAATCGGGCTCGAACAAGGAAATTGCCGATTTCTGCGAAAGCACCTTCGGCGTGAAATTTCCGATGTTCGCGAAGTCGTCGGTGCGCGGCGCCAATGCCAACCCGCTGTTCAAGCAGCTCGCGCTGGCCTCGGGCACCACGCCGAAGTGGAATTTCTACAAATACCTGATCGGGCGCGACGGCAAGGTGGTGCAGGCCTGGTCCAGCATGACGGCGCCTGACGAGAGCGCCTTCGTCAAGGTCATCGAGAGCCAGCTCGCGGCGGGCGGCTGAGGGCCTTGCCACCATGAACTAACGGTCACAAACGTTTACCACTGGAGGGGGAACCGGGCTGGCACACTGTGCTCATAACGAACGAGGGCAGCACATGCCTTCCAGTTTTCATGTTGCGAGGTCTTCCAGGCGTCCAGTCTGGTCGAAATCCCGAGGCGATTCTTCTCCTCCTCCCTCCCTCCCTCCTTCGCGTCGGGGCGCCTCGCAGCATTTTTGTATTTCCCGCAACGGGCGGGGCGCGGCAGATGCCGGCGCCCTGAAACGAAAAAGGCGCCTCTGGCGCCTTTTTTCATGGTTGGGTGTCGATGAAGCTGGGCCGCAGCATCAGCTTGTCGTACAGCTTGGCCAGATTGGTGTGCTGGCTGCGCCAGTCGATTTCGGGAAAGCGCAGCCCCAGCCAGCCCAGCGCGCAGCCGACGGCGATGTCCGACAGGCTCAGGTGGATGCCGCTGCAAAAGGGCTTGTCGGCCAGCCCCTTGGCCATGGCGGCGATCCCGCCTTCGACCTTGGCGCGCTGGCGCTCGATCCAGGCGGCGCTGCGCTCGCCGTCGCTGCGGCCGGACCAGGTGGCTTCCAGGCGCCAGAGCACGCCGGCGTCCATGACGCCGTCGGCCAGCGCTTCCCAGGTCTTGACCTCGGCGCGCTCGCGGCCTTGCTGGGGGATCAGCTTGCCCACGGGGGACAGGGTGTCGAGGTATTCGACGATCACGCGCGAATCGAACATCGCGTCGCCGCCTTCCATGATGAGGCAAGGCACCTTCCCGAGGGGGTTGGAGTGCGCGATGGTGGTGTCGGCCGCCCAGACGTCCTCGATCACGAACTGGTAGTCGAGACGCTTTTCAGCCAGCACCACGCGCACCTTGCGCACATAAGGGCTGGCGGCCGATCCGATCAGTTTCATGAAAGCTCTCTCCCCTTGCATTGATGACGTTTGTTCATGGTCATTTTAGGGGAAGGGCCAAAGAGCGGGCCCCGATCCGTGGCAAACGTGCATCGGCGCCAAGCCACCTAAAATTCGGGGAATGAGCTTCTCCACCGTTTCCGCCCTCTCCCCACTTGATGGCCGCTATGCGGCCAAACTCGCGGCCTTGCGCCCGCTGATGAGCGAACAGGGCTACATGCACCGGCGCGTGCAGGTCGAAGTGGCGTGGTTCATCGCGCTGTCGGACTGCGGCTTTGCCGAATTCAAGCCGCTCACGGGCGGCGCCCGCAAGTACCTGCTGGGACTGGTTTCGCACTTCTCCGAGGCCGACGCGCTGGCCATCAAGGACATCGAGAAGACCACCAACCACGACGTGAAGGCGGTCGAATACTGGATCAAGTCCAAGTTCGAAGCCCGCCCCGAGCTGCTGGCCGCCGCCGAATTCGTGCACTTTGCCTGCACCAGCGAAGACATCAACAACACCAGCCATGCGCTGCAGATCCAGGCCGCGCGCGAAAAGGTCATGCTGCCGGCCATCGACGGGCTGATTGCCAAGCTGCGCGAAATGGCGCACCAGTTCGCCGGCGTCTCGATGCTGTCGCGCACGCACGGCCAGACCGCGAGCCCCACCACCGTGGGCAAGGAAATCGCCAACGTGGCGGTACGGCTCTCGAAGGCGCGCGCGCAGATCGCTTCCGTGCAGCTGCTCGGGAAGATGAACGGCGCCGTGGGCAACTACAACGCCCACCTGGCCGCCTGGCCCGATTTCGACTGGGAGGCATTCAGCCGCAAGGTCATCGAAACGCCGGCGCCGCTCGGCCTGGGCCTGAGCTTCCAGCCCTACAGCATCCAGATCGAGCCGCACGACTACATGGCCGAGCTGTTCGACGCGGTGGCGCGCGCCAACACCATCCTGATCGACTTCTCGCGCGACGTCTGGGGCTACGTGAGCCTGGGCTACTTCAAGCAGCGGCTCAAGAAGGGCGAGATCGGCTCCTCGACCATGCCGCACAAGGTCAACCCGATCGACTTCGAGAATGCCGAGGGCAACCTGGGCCTGGCCAACGCGGTGCTGCGCCACCTGAGCGAGAAGCTGCCGATCAGCCGCTGGCAGCGCGACCTGACCGACAGCACGGTGCTGCGCAACATCGGCGTGGCCTTCGGCTATGCCACGCTGGCCTACGCGAGCCTGGCCACGGGCCTGGGCAAGCTGGAGCTCAACCAGGAAGCGCTGGCCGAAGACCTCGACGCCTCGTGGGAAGTGCTGGCCGAGCCGATCCAGACGGTGATGCGCCGCTTCGGCGTGCAGGGCGCCTACGAGCAGCTCAAGGAAGTGACGCGCGGCAAAACCGTGACGGCCGAGGCGCTGCACGGCCTGATCCGCTCGCTCGACATTCCCGAAGCGGAAAAGGAGCGCCTGCTGGCCATGACGCCCGCGAGCTACGTGGGCAAGGCGGCGGAGCTCGCCAGTAGAATCTAGCTTCCCCGCACGCCGATGCAGCAGCCGCCCGAGGGCGGCTGTTTTCTTCGTGCCACGCCCCCTTTCAGCCAACGCGCCCTCGGCGGCGCGCCAGCCAACAACCAGGCGGGGCTTTTTCGACGCCCCTGTTGTCCATGCTGCGCGCATCCCTGAGACGCCTCTGGCTCAAGATTCACCGCTGGATCGGCCTTTCGCTCGGTCCGGTCCTGGCCCTCACGGCCCTGCTTGGCGCCGTGCTGGTGGTGGCCTTGCCGATCGACCGCGATGCGCATCCCGCGCTCTTCGTCGCGCGCAGCGCGGCCGATGCGGGAACGGGGACGCCCGCGCTGCCGCTCGAACCGCTGCGCCAGCGCCTCGTGGCCGAGTTCGGCCCCGACACCACCTTCACGCTGCGCCCGCCGCGCAGCCCCGGCGAAACGCTCTGGGTGTACGTGCGCGGGCCCTGGGACGGCACGCTCTACCTCGACCCCGCGACCGGCGCGGAGCAAGGCCGGCGCGGCTCGCACGAAGGCGCCTACAACCTGCTCTTCGAGCTGCACAGCAGCCTGCTGCTGGAAGACACGGGCAAGGGCATCCTGGCGTTCGTGGCGCTGGCCTATCTTTTCCTGCTGGTCACCGGCCTGGTGCTCTGGTGGCCCGCGCGCTGGCCGCCGTCGCTGCGCATCTCGCTGAATCGCGGCCTGCTGCGCGGGCTGTTCGACCTGCACCGCACCGGCGGCGCGGTGCTCGGGCTGCTGATCGCGGTGTCGGTCTTCACGGGCGCCTACATGGCCTGGCGGCCACTCGGCGGCTTCATTTCCGCCGCCATGGGCCAGGAGGTGGTCAAGCCGCCCGTGGTTCCCAAGGGGCCCGCAACAGGTCCGCGGCTCCCGCTCGACGAACTGGTGGCCCGCGCGCAGAACGTGTTCCCAGGCCAGCCGATCGGCTACGTGCAGGTGCCGGCCAGGCCGAACCGCCCGGTGCGCGTGCGCTTCCGGCTGGCCGACGATCCGCATCCGAACGGCATCAGCTCCGTGTGGCTGCATCCGCTCACGGGCGAGGTGCTGGCGGTGCGCCGCTGGCAGGACCTGGACGCCGGCAACGGTGCGGTGGTGGTGATCTATCCGCTGCACACCGGGGTGCTGGGCGGGCCGGTGCACCAGGCGGTCACCCTGCTGCTCGGGCTGGCGCTTGGCGGGCTGGGCCTGAGCGGGATCTGGCTCTGGTGGCGGCGCCGGCGCGCGGCGGCCGCGGCCCGCGGCATCGCGCTTTCGGCCGGCAACCGCACCACGTCCTGAGCCGGACGCCCCGCAGCTTTCGATTTCTATTGGTATCCGAGGAGAAGCCTTGTTCAAGCAAAAGAAGTGCGCCGCACTGGTCATGGCGCTGTTCCCCATCAGCTTCCAGAGCCTGGCGGCCGAAGCCGAGCCGGCCGGTGCCGCATCCGGCGCGAAATCGCTGGAGGCGGTGACCGTCACCGGCGACTGGCTCGGCACGCCCAGCGAGACCAAGGTGCTCGAGCACCCGGGCGCGCGCAGCATCATCGAGCGCACGCAGATCCAGGAAAGCGGCGCCACCAGCGTGCGCGAGGCGCTGCGCCAGGTTCCCGGCGTGCAGGTGCAGGAGAGCAACGGGACGGGCGGCAGCGACATCTCGCTCAACGTGGGCGTGCGCGGCCTCACCTCGCGGCTGTCGCCGCGCTCGACCATCCTGCTGGACGGCGTGCCGCTGGCCTATGCGCCCTACGGCCAGCCGCAGCTGTCGCTGGCGCCGCTGTCGCTCGGCAGCCTGGAAGCGGTCGACGTGGTGCGCGGCGCGGGCTCGGTGCGCTATGGCCCGCAGAACGTGGGCGGCATCATCAACTTCGTGACGCGCTCGATTCCGAAGCAGTTCGCGGGCGAAGTGGGCGTGGGCGTGGAAGGCGCGGGCCATGGCGGCGGCACCAAGACCTCGCCCAGCCTGTTCGTGGGCGGCACCAACGAGAACGGCCTGGGCCTGGCGCTGCTCTATTCGGGCACGCACGGCGACGGTTTTCGCCGGAGCAACGACCACACCAGCATCGACGACCTGATGCTCAAGGGCGCCTACCGCCTGTCGAAGACCGACGACATCGCGGTGACGCTGCATCACTTCGAGGGCAAGGGCCGCATGCCGGGCGGGCTGACCACCGCGCAGTTCGCGGCCGACCCGTTCCAGTCGGACCGTCCGTTCGACGAATTCACGGGACGCCGCACCGATGGCTCGGTCAAGTACACGCACGACGACGGTGTGAACAAGTTCGAGATGCTGAGCTACTACACGGACTCCTACCGCAGCAGCTACCTCGAACAGGAAGGCACCGGCGCCAACACGGGCCGGCGGCGCCTGACCTCGGCACCGCGCAACTACAAGACCTACGCCTTCGAGCCCCGCTACTCGCGCCTGATCGACTCGGGCAGCGTGGTGCAGGAGATCAGCGTCGGCGCGCGCTACCTCAAGGAAGAGGCCTCCGAGGTGGCGACGCGCAGCGGCTACTACCAGCCGCGCCCGGGCTTCGACGCCTACGCGCTCGCCCAGCCGGCCTACCAGTCGAGCAAGGGCGGCACCACCGCCCATGCGGTCTACATCGACGACCGCATCGACTTCGGCAACTGGACGGTCACGCCCGGCGTGCGCTATGAATCGATCCGCTCGCACAACGACGTCTTCACGCTCGCGAACGGCCGGGTCACCGGCGCGAACTATCCGAAAATCGACTCCAACGAAGTGCTGCCGACGCTGTCGGTGCTCTACCGCATGAACGAGCGCTGGTCGGTGTTCGCGAACGCCGGCGTGTCGTTCGGGCCGCAGCAGTATGCGCAGCTCGCGCAGTCCACCAGCGGCCTGCACCCCGAGAAGGCCAAGACCTACGAGATCGGCACGCACTACAAGGGCGAGGCCTGGAGCGGCGAGCTCACGCTGTTCAACATCAACTTCGACAAGGAACTGTTGCTGGCCCGCTCCATCACCGGCGACGTCGGCCAGTGGACCGACCTGGGCGCCACGCGGCACCGCGGCCTGGAGTCGGCGCTGCGCTACCAGCTCGGCAGCCTGAGCGATTCGCTCAAGGGCCTGTCGGTGTCGGCCACCTACACCTACACGCAGGCGATTGCCAAGGCCGGGGCCTTTGCCGGCCGCGACCTGCCCTTCTACTCGCGCCAGGTGGCCACGCTCGGCGCGCGCTACGAGCGCGGGCCCTGGACCTTCAATGCCGACGTGTACGCGCAGTCGAAGCAGCGCTCGCCGGGCTCGCCAGACGACGGCGCGCAGTACATCACGCTGGAAGACCCGAACGGCCGGCTCGGCAACATTCCGGGCTACGCCACCATGAACCTGCGCGCGGCGTACGACTTCGGCCCCTCGATGAGCAACCTGAAGCTCGCCGTCGGCATCAAGAACCTGTTCGACCGCCGCTACTACAACCGCTCGGTCGACAACAACGGCGGCAAGTACGTGGGCCAGCCGCGCACGGTGTACCTGCAGGCCTCGGTGGCGTTCTGACGCGGCCCGTGGGGGCGCATACACTCGCGCACCCATGGCCCTCAAATCCACCATCTTCAAGGCCGCCCTCGCGGTGGCCGACATCGACCACGGCTACTACGCCGACCATGCGCTGACCCTGGCGCGCCACCCGAGCGAGACCGACGAGCGGATGATGATCCGGCTCGTCGCGCTCGCGCTCAACGCGCACAAGCTGCAGGACGTGTGCAACGGCGACGGCACGCTGGCCTTCGGCGCGGGCCTGTCGAACGTGGACGAGCCCGATGTCTGGCTGCGCGACTTCACGGGCGAGACCAAGCTGTGGATCGAGGTCGGCCAGCCCGAGGACAAGCCCGTCATCAAGGCCTGCGGCAAGGCGGACGAGGTGATCGTCTACTGCTTCAACCACGCCGCCGAGATCTGGTGGCGCGGCATCGAGAACAAGCTCACGCGCCCGCAGAACCTGCAGGTCTACCGGGTGCCGACCGAGGCCTCGCAAGCGCTGGCCGCGCTCGCGCAGCGCAGCATGCAGCTGCAGGCGACGATCCAGGAGAACACGCTGACGCTGGGCGACGGCACCCACAGCATCGACGTCGAACTGCTGCGCTGGAAGTAGCCTCAGGCCACCGGCATCATCGCGCCGCAGTGCCAGCACTGCTCGAAGCCGCCTTCGATGCGCTCGCCGCAGGCGCACTGCCAGTTGCGCTGCGGCCGGTGCTGGGCCGCATGCAGCACCTGCTGCGCGCGCTCGAACTGGGTTTCGTCGTCGATCCAGATCTCGGGCAGGCACTGGTCGGGCGGCAGCTGGCCCATGACGGCGCCCAGGTATTCGCGCTGCACCGTCGCCTCCACGCCCTCCTCCCGCAGCGCATGCACCCACAGCGCGGCAATCGCGAGGTTCGGAGCCTGGGCAAGGCGGCGCATGGGGCGGCCTCTTTCAGGGCGTGTCGTCGGGGCCGAGGGGCTCGGCGGGATCGCCCGGCCACTGCGGCGGCTCGGCCTCGCGTGCCCGCTCGGCGTACTTGTTGAAGCGCCAGGCCGAGTCTTCCATGGTGATGCGGCGCCAGGTCACGCGCTTTTCGGCCGGCGTCATGGCGGGCCAGTGCTGCACCTCGTCGAAGCTGCGCCCGCAGCCCTTGCACTGGTCGTCGCCCTGGCTGGTGGAGCAGATGGCAATGCAGGGGGTGTCGGGCGTGCTGTGGTACCAGTCGAGCCAGGCGGCCCAGGCTTTTTCAGGGAAGCCGACCTCGTCGACCTCGTCCTCGTGGTGGAACACCATGAGCGCGTAGACCTCGGCCAGCGCGCGCAACTCGGGCGCCAGCGTGATGCCGTCGGGCGAGGGGCTCTTCTCCCGCCAATGGTTGATGGCGGCCTCGATGTCGGTGATGTGAATGGCGGCCATGAAGAGAGAAAAAACAGCGAGCCGGCGATCATAGTCCGGCAATGTCCCGCGTCAGTCGAAGGTTATATGCGCTACCAAACACATAGCGACAAAGCCATTAGTCACAAGGCTTTCGAGAGCATTCCTTTTGAAGCCCGGTAATTTCGAGGTTGCCAGAACGGGGTTTGCAATGCTCTAATTCTCCTCACGAAGGGGAGTAGCTCCCAGCCGCCGTGCACCACGGCGGCATCGACAGGTCGTCAATACGAAGCACAACACTTCCGGCCTGTTGGACAACACGTGCCTCCGGGCGCGCGCTGTCGAGCAAGACCTTCGATTTGAACCTGCGCAGGTTTGGTCGAAGCGTTCCTGAATCCCCGGTCATCGCCCGGTCTTCGCCATCGCTTCGGCCTACCCGCACGGGATGGATCGAAATGCAACGCATGCGCCGGACCGCCGCCATCCAGCCCAGGATGGACGGGCCGCGCGAAGACAAGAGGAACCTATGGAACAGTTCATGACCCCGGAATTCTGGGTCGCGGTCGGTCAGATCATCATGATCGACATCCTGCTCGGCGGCGACAACGCCGTCGTCATTGCCCTGGCCTGCCGCAAGCTGCCGCCCGCGCAACGCACCAAGGGCATCCTCTGGGGCACGGCCGGTGCCATTGCGCTGCGCGTGATATTGATCTTCTTCGCGCTCACGCTGCTGGCCATTCCGTTCCTGAAACTGGTCGGCGCCGCATTGCTGTTGTGGATCGGCATCAAGCTGCTGGCGCCCGACCATGACGACGCGCACGGCAACATCCAGAGCAGCGACAAGCTGTGGGGCGCGGTCAAGACCGTGATCGTGGCCGACCTGGTGATGAGCGTGGACAACGTGATTGCGATTGCCGGTGCCGCGCAAGGCGCCGGCCAGGCGCACCAGATGCCGCTGGTGATCTTCGGCCTGCTGGTGAGCATTCCGATCATCGTCTGGGGCAGCCAGCTGGTCATCAAGCTGATGGACCGCTTCCCGATCATCATCACGCTCGGCGGCATGCTGCTGGGCTGGATTGCCGGCACCATGGCGGTGTCCGATCCCGCGCTGTCGAACACCGCGGCCTGGACCTGGGTGCCAAAGCTGCCGCAGACCGATACCATCCGGTACGCCGCAGGCATTGCCGGCGCGCTGGTGGTGCTGGCCGTCGGCAAGTGGGTGGCCATGCGCCAGGCTCGCCAGAAGCCGGCCGAAGCCGCAACGTCGTCGAGCTGACGGCTCTTCCCCCGCGCCCGGTCTTAGCCACTCTCATTACTTGAAGGAGCACCCATGGAAAAGGTCATTCTGTACGTCGACGACGCCGGCTATGCGGCCGAGCAGTTCGCCGAGCTTGCCCCCGACGCCAGCAGCGTCGTGGCTCGCCACTGGGTGCTCGTGGCCTGCGCTCCGCGCATGACGCACCGCATCAGCAAGTGGGTGAGCCACAGCGCGCGCGAGAACTGGCGCGCCAAGTGGTTCAGCAAGGTGCAGGCGCAACTGCTGCCGCTGCTCGAGCGCAATGGCGGCCAGGTGACGCCGGTGCTGGCCAAGGGCCCGCTGGCCGACCTGACGCAGCAGCTCAAGCGCGAGCATTCGGCCACGCTGGTGGTCGATGCGCGCCGCCCCAAGATCGGCGTCGACCTGGAGCCGGTCACGCCCGAACAGGCGCCCGCGCGCCAGTCGGGCTGGGCCTTTCCGGGCGCCGTGATGGGCATGGGCGCGCTGCTGGTGCTTGCGAACGAGCTGGCCGAATAACCGCGCAACCCCGTCCCCGACGAGCCCCGGTGCGGCAACGCCCCGGGGCTCGTTGTTTTGGGGGCTCTGGGGTATCCTGCGCCGCATGCGCATCATCATCAAATGGCTGCTCAGCGCTGTCGCGCTGCTGGCGGTGGCTTATCTCTACAGCGGTGTCCAGGTTGCCAGCTTCGGCTCCGCGCTGATTGCCGCGGCCGTCATCGGCCTGCTCAACATGGTCGTGCGGCCGGTGCTGGTGGTGCTGACGCTGCCGGTCACCATCGTCACGCTCGGGCTGTTCCTGTTCGTGATCAACGCACTGCTGTTCTGGGCCGCGTCGGGGCTCCTGTCCGGCTTCCAGGTCAGCGGCTTCGTGGCGGCGCTGATCGGCTCGCTGATCTATTCGCTGCTGGGCCTGGTGATCGAAGCCGCGCTGGGCGGGCTGCTCTCCAAGGGCTGAACCGGCGCTTCTCGCGCTGCCCGGCTCACCTCACTTCAGCGGCGGCTCCTCGGCTTGCCGCTTCACCAGCACCTCCACGGCCCGCGCGCGGGTGTCGATGATCGACGCCTCGTAGTGGTCGACCGGCGCGCCGGGCTTGCGCATCAGCTCCTGCGCGGCCTTGAGGCGGTCGCGTGCGGCCGGATAGTCGAGGATGGCCACGTTGGCCTCGGCATCGGCGCGCACCGCGCGCACCGAATCGTTCTGCGCGCCGTACAGGTTGGCCAGGGCCCGCCACGCGGTGGCGTCGCGCGGGTTCGTGGCCACCCAGTCGCGCAGCACCGGCACCAGGGGCGCGGGCTGGCGCGTGGCCACGGCAGCATCGGCCGCGAGCAGCATCTCGGGCCGCTCCTTCGACTTGGCGTCGAGCAGGCTCGCGGCCTTGGGGGCGCCGCCGCCGGCCAGCTCGATCTCGGCATGGAGCCAGCGCGCCAGCCTGGCGGCGGAGGCGCCGTCGGCGGTGCGCGCCGTCAGCCGCTCGGCCATGGCGCGCGCGGCCCGGAAGTCGCGCAGTTCCTTGGCCGACAGCGCGGCCGCGTAGAGCGTGCCGGCCTGCTGGGCCGCGCTGCTCTTGGCGAATTCGCCGGTGGAGGCCGCATCGACCCACAGCCGCAGCACGTCGACGCCCGGCCGCGTGAGCACGCGGGCGCGCGCGGCGATCATGGCGTGGTCCATGGCCAGCGGCATGGCCGGGGCGGTATCGAGGCGGAACTGGAAGCGCCCCTGCATGTCCGAGATGCGCTCCGACGTGAGCGGATGGCTGCGCAGGTACGGGTAGGAGCCGTTGTCGTTCAGGCGCGAGGCGTACTGCAGCTTTTCGAACATGGCGGCCGCGCCCTGCGGCGCGAAGCCGGCCTGCGTCATCACGCCAAAGCCGACGCGGTCGGCCTCGCGCTCCATGTCGCGCGAGAAGCTCAGCTGGTTCTGCATGAACAGCGCCTGGCTGCCCATCATCACGGCCTGGCCTGCATCGGCGTTGCGGCTCTTGCTGGCCGCGATCATGCCGAGGATCAGGCCGGCCAGCATCAGCGGCATCTGCCTGCCCTGCTGGTTCATGATGCGCGAGATGTGGCGCTGCGTGACGTGCGACAGCTCGTGCCCGAGCACCGTGGCCAGCTCGTCGCGGCTGCCCACCGTGGCAATCAGCCCCATGTTCAGGCCCAGGTAGCCGCCCGGCAGCGCAAAGGCATTGATGTTGCGGTCGCGCCCCAGCAGGATGGTCCAGGCAAAGCGCTCGTCGAGCTCGGGCGTGAGCTCGCCGCGCTGGCGTGCGGCGGCCAAAAGGCGCTGCCAGATGTCCTGCACGTAGGCGGCGATCACCGGGTCGTCGATGTAGTCGGTGTCGCGGTAGAGCTCGCGCGCAATCTGGTCGCCCAGCTGGCGCTCGGCACTGGCGGTCATTTCGCCGCCGTCGCCCAGGCCCGGCAGCACCTGCATCTGGGCGCGGGCCGGTATCGGCAGCAGGATCTGGCACGCTATTAAAACGGTAGCGCAGAGCGACCGCAGTGCGGACGCGGCGAAAGTTTTTTTGGTGGCAAAGGGAGTCAAGCGCGGCATTCCTCGTCCATGGCTCGGGCTCGTATGATGCACCTCCACACCGATCGTTCACACATGAGTTCCCTCACCCATTTCGACGCCCAGGGCCAGGCCCACATGGTCGACGTGGCGGCCAAGCCCGCCACCCATCGCGTGGCCGTGGCCACCGGCCGCATCGAGATGCAGCCCGCCACGCTGGCGCTGATCGAATCGGGCACCGCCAAGAAGGGCGACGTGCTCGGCATCGCGCGCATCGCCGGCATCCAGGCCGCCAAGAAGACCAGCGACCTGATCCCGCTGTGCCACCCGCTGGCGCTCACGCGCGTGGCGCTGGCCTTTGCGCTGGCCGAAAAAGGCAACGCGCCGCAGGTGGTGTGCACCGCCACCGTCGAGACCGTGGGGCCCACCGGCGTCGAGATGGAAGCGCTCACCGCCGTGCAGGTGGCGCTGCTCACCATCTACGACATGTGCAAGGCCGTGGACCGGGGCATGCGCATCACCGACGTGCATGTGCTGGAAAAGCACGGCGGCAAGTCGGGGAGCTACGTGGCCGACCCTCAAGGCTAGGGCGCTTGGCCGTCGACGGACAGCCCCTTCAGCCAGCGCTCGTACTCCGACGGAAAGGCGATGCGAAAACGCTCCGCCTGGTCGCGGGCCTCCTCGCCCCGCCCCATCAGCTCGGCGCTTTCGATCAGCTTGGTGATCACGCGCGGCTCGGGCGAGAAATGCAGCGTGCGCTCGGCCAGTGAATGCATCGCGGCGGCGTTGTCCGGCGTGACCGCCGTGAGCGTGAGTTCGGCAAAGTCGACCTGCCTGGCAAAGAGCCACGATTTCCTGGCCTTGGCGAGCGTGCCGTCTTCATAGGCCGGCAAACGCTCGTCGCGCGCCAGGTAGATCTGGCTGATGCGGATGTAGTCCCAGGTGGCATAGCCGACCACCGCCATCAGCACCGCGGCCGCGACGCAAGACAGCACCGGCGGCTCGAGCCACCGGGTCTTCTTCTTCAGCCGCTCCCGCATCGAGGCCGGGCCGCCAGCACCCCGCGCGGGCCACAGCATGCCCAGGCACAGCCCGAACACCAGCTGGAACGGCCCGTACCAGAGCGGATATTCGAGCAGGCTGTGCAGCGCGATCGCGCCCAGCATGCCCCAGGCCATGAGCCGCACCGAATCGCGCTCGCGCCAGGGCCGTGCCGCCAACACCATCCAGACGAAGCCGCCGCAGACCAGCACCGACACCGGAATGCCCATTTCCACCGCCAGGTGCAGCGGCAGGTTGTGCGCGTTGTCCAATATCTCGGGGAAGCGCGGCCCGTCGTACAGCGTGCTGTAGTGCGCGAAGGCCAGCTCGCCCCAGCCCCACCCCGCGAGCGGATGCGCGGCAATCAGCGAGAGCACGTTGCGCCACAGGATCATCCGCGTGTGGTCGCCCGGCGCGCCCTCCTGCAGCCGCTGCATCATGCCCTCGACCTCGCCCGCCGCAAGCTGCGGCAGCAGCCAGGCGATGGCGAAATAGACCGGAACCATCGCCAGCAGCACCAGCGGCGGCGGCAGGCTGAAGGGCGGCGCGCCGGCAGCGCCATCCGGGGCCGCGCCGCGGCGCTCCCGCCGCGCGATGAACGCCGCAACGCCCACGATCGACAGCAGCTGGAGCAGGCCCGTGCGCGAAGTGGACGCTGCCGCAGCCACCAGCAGCAGCAGCGCCGCCGCCACCAGCCAGCGCCGGATGCGCGCCGAGGGCTGCGCCGCGTAGATCCATAGCGCAGCCACCAGTGCCATGCTGATCAGCGTGGCGAACTGGTTGCGCTGGCGCAGGTTGCCATACGCCTGGCCCAGCGCGGGCGTGGTGGTCCAGGGCACCAGCGGCTCCGCCAGGCCGTAGTACTGGAGCAGGCCCAGCACGGCGCTGACCAGGCCGGCCACCAGCACGCCCACCGCCAGCACCCCCGAGGTGCCGGGCCCTCCGCGCACCATGCCCGCACCCACGCAGGCCGCGGCCGCCATGGCGGCGAGCACCACCGCGGGCGGCAGCCATGCGGCGGCGCCGGCATGCGGGGAGGAGAAAAGCACGACCGCCGCCGCCCCGGCGCCCAGCCAGGCCCAGATGCCGCGCGCCGGCATGGCAGAAGGAATGGCCAGAAGCATCGCCGCGAGGCAGACCCAGGTGGCCAGCAGCTGCCAAGCCTGGACCGAAGGGCCGGCGACGAGGGGACAGAGAAACGGAAACGCCACCAGCCCGGCGCGCACGGCGCCGACGGCCTTGGATGGGAGAGCGGCCGCCTCGGCAGGCGCTGCGCGGGAAGTCATTCCGCTAATTGTGCCGACCGGCCGGGCCGACGAATGGCGGCGGGTGGGAGACGAGCGGTTTTGCGGAAAAACACATTTGGAGACATTCTTAGACAACTGTCTACAACTGTTGCCCGCCCTCTGGCGGGAGGCCCGGAATCGGTCCGAAAGGTGTCTCTTGAAGAAACAAGCAAGCTATTTCCGTCGTCCTGTCCAGGCACGGGGCGGCTCGTCCGGCTTTACGTTGATTGAAGTGATGATCGTCATAGCAATCGTCGCCATTCTGGCTTCCATTGCAGTGCCTTCGTATAACGACTATCTGCGCCGCGGGCAGGTCCAGGAAGCTCCCAGCACCCTGTCCAATTTTCGAGCACAGATGGAGCAGTACTACCAAGACCACCGCAATTACGGTTCGGGCACTACCTGTGGAATTGCAAATCCGGCCGGCACGTACTTCCAGTATTCCTGCACGACAGCAGGGCAGACATACACGGCGACTGCAAGTCCCGCCAATACTGGTGGTTTGGTCGCAGGCCTCACCTACACGATTAATGAACAAAACAGCCAGCAAACAACTTGCAGCGGCTGTGCTTGGAACTTCAGCAGTCCCCGGTCCGCTTGGATCCTTCGCAAGCCATGAGCCCCGACGTGCGACGCTCAGCAATGGGCTTCACCCTTATTGAGCTCATGGTGACCATCGCGCTGTTTGCTTTGTTGCTCACATTCGCGTACCCAAGTTATACAAGCTTCATCCGAAACGCCCAAGTTCGCACAGCCGCTGAATCGATCGTCAATGGCCTGCAGCTTGCCCGGGCCGAGGCCATACGCCGCAACAGCAACGTCCGGTTCCGATTGCTAAACACCTCCCAGGGTACGGCGGTCACGGGCGGAACGGACTGGGACATCATGTATTCGCTCCCGGCAACGCCGACGACGTTCGACCAGTCGGTTCAGACCCGCCGCGAAACCTCCACCACGTCCAATGCACGGGTTCAGGTCGCGAATGCGGTGGGGACGGTAACGGCAAATCCTGGTGCCGGCCTGCCCGCGAGCATTCTTTTTACAGGCCTGGGACGGCTCAATACCGCAACCACCGTGCGCCAGATAGACATCACGGGAGCCACAACAGACGTGCGAAGGCTGGCGATTGTCCTGACCCCTGGAGGCGATGTCAGGCTCTGCGATCCCGCGCTGTCTCTGGCAACCAATCCTCAAGGTTGTGTATGAAGCAAAAGCGCTCTGTCCAAACGCAGCGTTCGTCCCGTTCGCAGAGTGGCGTGATGCTGATCGAAGCGCTCGTTGCCATCGCCATCTTCTCGTTCGCAGTCCTGGGCATCATGGGCCTGCAGGCGACCGCCATCCGCACTGTGCGTGATGCCGACTACCGCGCGAAGGCAAGCCTGTTTGCCAATCAGATCGTGGGGCAAATGTGGGCCGACCGCTTCAACGTGCCCACCTATGCATTGAATGCGGGCAGCACGACTTGCGCTGAAGGTACGAATACCGCGGCCAATCCTGCTGTGACCAGTTGGCTTGCCGGTCTGACCGATACAACCAATCAGGGTTCGCTCCCGGGCGCGGCCGCCCTGCTGCAGCAGATCACCGTGGGAGCGAACAACACCGTCACGGTGACGCTTTGCTGGCAAGCCCCGCAGGACACGGCGCCCCACAACTTCACGCTCACGACGCAGATTCAAGGCTGACAGCATGTCATCACCTCAACAGCACATTCGACAGCAGCGGGGTTTCGGACTCGTGGAGATTCTTGTCGGCATGGCCGTGGGCTTCGTTGTCACGATCGTCATCTACCAGGTGATCTCGACCTACGAGGGCATCAAGCGCACGACAACCTCTGGCGCGGACACCCAGCAGAACGGGATCTTCAGCCTCTCGATGCTGGAGCGGGACATTCGCGCGGCTGGCTGGGGCATGCCGACAGCGGCTGTCATGCCTTGCACCACGTACTTCACCTACTACAGCACGGGAGCGGCAAGCGGTTCGGTTCCCAACTTTCCAAACACTCCCGTCCGAATCACGGACGGCGGCGCCGCGGCGGGCGCTTCCGACAGCATCACCATGCTATGGGGAAGCTCCGTTCGCAGCAACGTACGCAATGCCCTGCTGCAGAACGTCACAGCCAATCCTCCCGGAACATCGGTGTCCAACCTTCAACCGGCCACACAGGTTGCTCTGTCGTCTGTTGGTGGCTTCGTTTGGCTGACGGATGATGCCGGCAACTGCGCCCTGACCCGCATCACTGCCTCGGTCGCCAACCCGGCGAGTCCGACCAGCGTCATTCTTTCGCACGATGTGGCAACGGGCACCGCAACGCAGCCCAGCTACAACCCGCCAGCCGCCTACATGACGGCGAACGGCTGGCCCGTGAGCTACACCGCAAACCCGCGCATTTACGACCTGGGTGCATTCACACAGCGTACGTACTCTGTTGTTAACGGCTCGCTGGTCTCGCAGGATTTCTTCAGTTCGCTGACTCAGGTTCAGCTTGCAAACAATGTCGTGAGCCTCAAGGCCTATTACGGCATCAGCGATGCAGGCAGCCAGGTCGTCAACAACTGGGTCAGCGCCACCGGCAGTTGGGCAACTCCTACGGCGGAAGACTTCAAGCGCATCAAGGCACTGCGCGTTGCGGTCGTCGTTCGCAGTCCGCTCAAGGAAAGACTTCCTTCGGGGCAAACCGTCTGCGCAATCACGACCACAGCCCCCGAAAGTTGGCCGGGCGGTCCGACCATCGATTTAAGCAACGATTCCGATTGGCGCTGCTATCGCTATCGCACCTTCGAAACCGTGGTGCCGCTGCGCAATGTTCTTTGGGCCAACCTGTCATGACCCTTTTCCCATCTTCCTATTCCACTGCCGAGGTCCGCGCTCGGGCAAACCGGGCGCAGCGCGGCGTCATCGTCTTCATTGCGCTCATTGCGGTGCTGGTTCTTTCGCTGGCAGCGGTGGCACTGCTTCGCTCCACAGACACGGCGGGGGTGATATCGGGCAACGTGGCTTTCAAAAGCGCCACCACGAGTGCGGCCGACACGGGGGCAGAACGCGCTTTCAACGCGCTGCCAACTCTCGCAACGGCGGATGCCGATGTCACCGGCAAGTATTTTCGGCTCATGCAAGCGGTAGACGCCAACGGCATCCCGACTGCGGTGGCCAGCAACAACTGGGCCGATGTGCCCTGCTATGACGCGACAGGTGGCGCCACCGCAATCAGCTGCAGTGACGAATCGAGTTATCGGGTGCAGTACGTCATCGACAGGCTCTGCACCACCGCGCCTGCAACAACCGATCCGCTGACCTTGCTAACCAGCAAATGCGTAGCGGGGCAGCCGTTTTCCTCGGGCGGATCTGCCGGCGACGACCTCAACAGCCATGCGCAGACCACCAATGTCTTCGGCAGCCTGACGCCGCCGCCGCCGACCCGCCCCACCATTCACTACCGGGTGACGGTGCGTGTCCAGGGTCCCCGCAATGCACTCAGCATTGTCCAGACCACCATCGAATTGCCTTTTGGCTGAAATCTCGAAGTTGAAATAACAACGAACACGATCATGCAATCAATAGCCAAAAGAACATCGACCAGCATCGTCGCAATGATGGTGGCTTCGCTGGTGTTTCAACCCTTTGCCGCCCTTGCAGCGACCGACCTGACAGATGTTCCGCTCATTGTGCAGAGCCGGGCCAAGCCGAACATTCTTTTCACGCTCGACAACTCTGGAAGTATGGAGTGGGGATCGATCACCGGCACCGACGCGACAGCGGAATTCTCGAAGAGCCGGAGAGCCTACTACTCGCCGACGTTCAACGAACTCTATTACAACCCTACCATCACCTATTTGCCCGGCGTCAAGTACGACAGCACCGCGCCGACCTTCACTTCGTCGATGCCTGCGAGTTCGGCCGCATCAGCACGAGTCGATCCTTATGCGACCACCAACGGCTCCACTGCGACGGTTGATCTTACGGAGACATGCTGGAATACAACGACCCCACCAGATCTGCCACGCTATACCAGCAGCTTTGCAGCAAACAGGAACTGCGCGGACACGTCGAGCGGGACGAAGACCACGAGTTATGCCCGTTATGCTTTCTACTATGTTTGGAAGGGTTCGGGTACCGAAAGCGGTTCAAGCGGGCAGGATTCCGACAGCAATTACAACCGGGTCGAGATCACCAGCGCGACGGCTACCTACCCCAAAGCCTCCACAAGAACCGACTGTGGAACGGGAGCAACTTGTACCTATGCTCAGGAAATACAGAACTTTGCCAACTGGTTCTCTTACTACCGCACGCGCATTCATACGGCAAAAAGCTCGCTGGGTCTCGCCTTCTCAGTTCTCGATAACAAGTCGCGCGTAGGTTTTTCGACAATCAATAACAACAGCAGTGACGTCAATACGAACGCAACGAATTTTGTCGCGTTGTCGGATTTCGGCAGCACGCAAAAAAATACTTGGTACAACAAGCTGTATTCCATCAATCCAGGTGGCGGCACACCTTTGATTCCAGCGCTTGAGCGCGCGGGTGAATATTTCAGAACTGGAACCATGCCAGGGGCAAACACGACGACCGCGCGGTCGACGACGGTCCCTCTGGCTTGTACGCCCAACTACACCATTCTCTCCACCGACGGCTACTGGAATGGGAGTGACAGTGCCTCCGTAGGAAACACGGACCAAACCGTTCCGACCTTGCCAGCCAATGTCTATAGAGATGCTGATACAGGAGCGGCCATCAACGACCCCATTGCAGGCGTACCTCTTGTGGCGGGGCAGCGCTTTCCAGCTCCTTTCTACGGCGGCTCCGATACTTCGGACACGCTCGCCGATGTAGCGATGAAGTATTGGATTTCGGACCTTACTGCGCCCACATCCTCGGCAGGCAAGGTGGCTTCCAATCCTTCCGACCCGGCCACATGGCAGCACATGGTCACCTTTACCATCGGTCTTGGCGCCAGTGGCACGGTTTCCACGCCGCCCACCGGCACAGACGCCTGGCCGGCGCCAGCAGCAGATTCGGCCACCGCCATCGACGACCTCTGGCATGCGGCGCTCAACGGCCACGGCCAATACTTCAATGCGAAGGATCCGGCCAAGCTGCAAACCGCGCTCGGCTCCATCCTCAACAACATCGTCAATCGCACGGGCGCAGCGGCCTCGGTGGCGGTGAGCAACCCGAACGTGCAATCGGGGGACAACACGGCCTTTGCCTCGAGCTTCAATTCAGGGACGTGGTACGGCGATCTCGAAGCCTTTGCGATCGACGTTAATACCGGATTGCTGGGCAGCACACCGCTTTGGTCTGCCCAGTCGCTGCTCGATAGCAAGGCATTCGGAACGCGGAAAATCGCGAGCTTCGACGGCAGCAATGGCGTGCCTTTCACCACCACCGGCCTGAGCGCGAAGGTATCGCGCTTCAACTCGGTGGCAACCCCTCCGGGCCCAAGCGACAACGCTGCGGTGTTCTCCTACCTGCGGGGCGATCGCAGCAAGGAAGGCACCGACAGCACCAGCGGCCAACCGTACCGTACCCGCACGCACGTGCTGGGCGACATTGTGAACGGCGAACCAACCTACGTATCGGCGCCCCGTTCGAGCTATACCGACCCGGGCTATTCGACATTCAAGGCCGGAACGGCCGCAAGCCGTACCCGGGTGGTGTATCAAGGCGCCAACGACGGCATGCTTCATGCCTTTGACGCCGCAACCGGCAATGAGTTGTGGGCCTACGTGCCGGGCGGCATTGTCGATGCCAACCTCTCCACGACTTCAACCGGCACCAGTTCGCTGGTTGGTCTGACACAACAAAGCCCCACGTTCCAGCATCGCTTCTACGTGGACGGAACCTCGGTAGCCACGGACGTCGATCTCAGCAACACGCTCGCAAACCAGCCCACGCCTCCGACGCCCAGCTGGGCCACGGTCCTGATCGGCGGCCTCGCCAAGGGCGGAAGAGGCTATTTCGCGCTGAACGTGACCGACCCCACGGCGGCTTCGGACACTGCGGTAGCCAGCAAAGTCATGTGGGAGTTTCCCAATGCCAGCACCCCGGCGGCGGTCAAGAACAACATCGGCTACAGCTACGGCACGCCGCTCAACGTGAAGACGAAGGCGGCTGGCTGGGTCACGCTGGTGACGTCGGGCTACAACAACGGCGCCGATACCGGCGGCGATGGTGCCGGCCACCTGTTTGTGCTGAATACCGCCACCGGCGCCCTGATCAAGGACCTAAGCACCGGTACGGGCAGCAGCGCCAACCCCAGTGGCCTCGCAAAAGTCAGCGCGTTCCTGGTGAGTCCTGGCACCGACGACACCGCGGACTATGTCTACGGCGGCGACCTGCTCGGCAACGTGTGGCGGTTCGACCTTTCGGCCACCTCGACAACTGACTGGAACGTCAAGCGCCTCGCAACCCTGGTAGACACCAGCGGCAGGGTGCAGCCCATTACCGCCTCGCCCGAGTTGGGCGTGGTGAAGGGCAAGCGTATGGTCTACGTGGGCACCGGCCAATACCTTGGAGCTTCCGACATTCCGGGCGCCACAGGGGCCAATGCCAGCGCCAGCCTGCCGCAATCGTTCTATGGCCTGCTCGACGACAAATCCGACAATCCGACGATCACGCCACTGCGCACTCAGCTCGTACGGCAGACCGCCACGACGTCGGGTACGAACGTCAACGTCACCACTAATCCACTGGATCTCACGACCAAGAAAGGCTGGGTCCTCGACTTTGCAACGACGCCAGTCGGCGAGCGCGCTTATACGAGTCCGGTGCTGTTCCAGGGCGTGCTTGCGTTCACGACAAACATTCCATCGAGCGACCCCTGCACGCCCGGCGGGAGTTCGAATCTTTATTTCCTGAACTACAGCAACGGCGGGGCCATTCCCAATCTGACCAGCCGTTTTGTGGGGAATGTGCTCGCGAGCCGCGTGCAACCTGAAGGACTGCCAAACGGCACAGTGAAGATTCTTGTGCGAACTTCGGATGGCAAGAACAAGGTCTATGACGTGGCAGTTCCATCGGCCACCACCCCAACCCGCATCATGTGGCGGGAAATAATTACAAATTGATCGATCGAAAGACGCTCGGAGGTGCGGCAAATGCCAGCGGCGTGGAGCACACTTCAAAAGGCTCGCTATTGCTTTCATTAGATGTCAACCGGCATCCGCGATGCTTTGAGCTTGCCTATCTAGCGGTTGAGGCAACCGAAAATAAAGTTCCAATTTAGTCTGGTTTTAAATAGAAGTTAAGCCAATCTTCGCAACCGCAAATGAGATCATTCCCTCTAGCGTTCGACTTGAAATTCAAAGCCGGATCAAAAAGTGGGACGCCTACCCAGATCGACAAATCCGCTCACATTTCCACAAAAAGATCACAGATGCCGACCCACAATTGCAGTATTCACTGCAATTGAATTGGCTTAAATTCTTCTACCAACGCGTGGGTCTGCTGGGTTTTCGCAGAGTCGAGCACTCAGCTGCCGCGCCGCTGGTGCCGATCTACACAGTTCGTGGCCTGCGGCACTTCGCAAACTCGATAGGGATGTCGTCTGCCGAGGCGAGCTACTTCGGCGCAAGCTGCGATCACACTAGGCCCTCGATCCCCGTTCCACCACGCTCGGTACATTTCAGCGATGGCATCAGCACGTTGAGCCCACCTGCTCAGCTTCGATGACCGACTTGTGCAAGATGGCGTGTGCTCAGCCTGACTATGCCATCGATGCGCCGGACTGTAAGCAAGCGCACGACTGAAGCTTAATTCAGGCCACGCACTCCTCATGCGGCGAATCCAGACCGTCTCGCACCGCTAAGTGTCATGCCTGATGAGAATCGAGCGCACGCGCCGTTCCCAGCCGCAAGCGTGAGATCAAACTTATTTCGCTGATTGCTTACTCTGAAACTCTTCGCTTTTTCGAATACCCACCTGCTGCTGTCGAGGTCCGACAGATTTGGTGGTTCGACCGCAGTAGCGCTTCGTTAATGACGTGTGTTGCTGAGCTGCATAGCGCGTTTTATCCACCGGCGACTTCAGGACCCTGAGGAATGCTCTAAATTAGAATAAGCCGAATAAACAAAAAAGCCGCCCGAAGGCGGCTCGATACATGCTATTTTTGGGCGTAATCGATTTTAGCGACCCGTCGTCTTTACGTAGTTGCCCAGGGTGTCAGTACCTGTCGCAGTACATGCGATATTGCCGCTCGCGTTGATTGCGCAGTCGGCGTTATAAACCAACGATTTCACTTCAGCCGTTCCGGTGAAAGCGATATTCACTTTACCAGGAGTAGGAGTGGCGCCCGAAGTTGCGGCCGTGCCAGTAAGAGCGACGACAGCTGCATACTTGGGGGTCGGCAGCGCAGTACCAGCAAAGCCGTACTTCTGCAGTTCTGTCAGCGAGTCGCAAAGAGTGCCATCACCGGCCGAGTCATCCATGCATGCCTTAATGGCGGACTTGACACCTTCAATTTCAGTGATGTTGACGGCCCACTTAGATTTCACAATGTAATCTTGATACGCCGGCAGAGCCACAGCAGCCAAGATACCAATGATCGCCACAACGATCATCAATTCGATAAGGGTGAAACCCTTTTGCACGTTACGTGCGATAGAACGACGGTTCATTCAAAACTCCAGGTTGGTTTGTACAGCCCGGGAACCAAGCCCGGAGCGTAGTACCTTCCGCAGCATCTGTGCCATCCCGCTTGCGAGCCCCGGAACCGCCAAAACCGAGCACTTTGCACTCAATCCGGTTACATCGAGTGACAGAAACTGCTTCCAAATGCTACAGAGCGTGACAAATTTGTCAGCCCGCTCGGCCTCCACCGACTCAAAAAGTCAGCACCCCATTCGCCTTCAACCACCGAATATCCCGCTGCGCCAGCCCCGCCACCTGGTGCCCGGCCAGATGCTCGATTTGCCACATGATCTCTTCGGTTTCCGCCGGCTTGGTGTGGGTGATGTAGATCGGAAACTGCTTGCCCGGATCGATGTGCGCCAGCTCATCGGCCAGGGCGCGGGGCGACAGGTGCAGGCTGCGTTCGGCCAGGGCCTGCTCGCGGTTGCTGAATGCGGTTTCTATGACGAGCATGGCCACGTCCAGGGCGTTGAGGCGGTCCCAGAAGGGGGTGTTGCGCTCGGTGTCGCCGGTGAAGACCCAGTTGGCGCCGCCCTCGGCGCGGCTCACGGCAAAGCCGCAGGCGGGCACGGTGTGCACGGCGGGCAGCACCTCGATGCGCTTGGGGGCGGCGGTGCCCAGTTGCAGCACCTGGCCCACGGCAATGTCGTGAAAGCTCACGAAGGGGGCCTCGGGGCTGGGAATGCTCTCGAAGTCGGGCCAGATGACGTTGTTGAACACATGGGCGCGCAGCGCCTCGATGGTGGCGCGCAGGGCGTGCACGCGCAGCGAGCGGGTGCGGCGGCCGCCGACGGCGTCGAGCATGAGGGGCAACGCGGCGATGTGGTCGAGGTGGCAGTGGGTGAGCACCACGTCGTCGATGCCGGCCATTTCGTCGAGGGTGAGGTCGCCCACGCCGGTGCCCGCATCGACGAGCAGGTCGGTGTCGATCAGGAACGAGGTGGTCCGGCAGTCCTTGGCAATGGCGCCCGAGCAACCCAGCACGCGAACCTGCATTGTGAGAGACCCTCTGCTTGTGTCTTCTGCCGTCATTTGGTTTCGAAGCGGGTTGCGCCGTCCCATTCGGGGTCTTGGGGCCGCAACGCCATGGAGGCTAATCGTTGTGCGTAGAGCTGGTAAAGGACTTTTTTGGCATCCGCGGTCAGCAGCGGATCCAGCAGGTTGCGGCCCATGGCCCAGTCCTGGCGGCGGTAGGCGGCCAGCACTTCGGCCCAGCGCTGCAGCTGGGCGGATTGCTGCAGTGCGGCAGGGCTCTGGGCCTCTGCCTGCGCGGTGGCGCCGAGCGGCGTGAAGACGGCCACGGCCTGCGCCCGGCCCTTGACGAGCACGCTGTCGAGCTCCTGCCAGACGAAGCCGGGCGCGAGTTCGCGGGTGGCGCCGCTGGCGACGATTTCCACGCCGTAGTGCACGCTCAGGCCTTCGAGGCGGGAGGCCAGGTTGACCGCATCGCCAACGACGGTGTAGCTGCGCCGCGCGGCCGAGCCCATGTCGCCCACGCTCATGACGCCGCTGTTGATGCCGATGCCCACGCTGATCTCGGGCCGGCCGGTGGTGCGGTGGATGTTGTTGATGTCGCGCACAGCCTCGGCCATGTCGAGCGCGGCGCGCACGGCCAGGGTGGCGTGCTCGGGGGTGTCGATGGGGGCGCCCCAGAAGGCCATGACGCAGTCGCCCATGTATTTGTCGACGGTGCCGCGGTGGGTGCTGATGACGCTGGTGAGCCGGTTGAACACGTTGTTCAGGAAGGCCTGCAGTTCGGCCGGAGCCATCTGCTCCGACAGGCGGGTGAAGTTGCGCATGTCGCAGAACATGACGGTCATGTGCTTGCTCTCGGCGCGCATGCTGTAGCGGCCGGGGGTGACGAGCATTTCCTTGACGAGCTGCGGCGGCACGTAGGTGCCGAAGAGCCGCACCAGCCCCCGGCGCGCGCGCGACTCGATGAAGTAGCCCCAGCCCATGTTGAAGGCAAAGGCGAGCACCGCCATGGTCAGCGCGGAGGCAAGCGGCAGCACGAGGCTGTGGCGCTGGTAGAGCCAGGCATTGACGCCGACCAGCGCCGCGAGGGTGGCAATGGCCAGCACCACGGCGCGCGGGGCGGGCAGCAGCGACAGCCCCAGCGCCAGCACGAGGCCCGCGGCCAGCACGCTGAGCACTTCATAACCCGGGGCATAGTCGGGCACCGCGAGCAGGCGGTGGTCGAGCATGGCCGAGACGATGTTGGCATGCACTTCGACGCCGGGGAAGGCAGCGCCGACGGGGGTGGCGCGCAGGTCCTGCAGGCCCGGCGCGGTGGCGCCGACGAGCACGATGCGGTCCTTCAGCTCGCCGGGCGCGAGCCGCCCTTCGAGCACGTCGCCGGCCGACACGTAGCGGAACGATCCGCCGTGCGCGCCGCCGGGGCCGCGGAACGGCACCTGCATGGAAGCGGCTTCGTTGACGGGGATGCGCAGGCCGCCGACCAGCAGGGATTGGAGCGGCGGCGCGGCGCCGCCGGATCCGCCGGGTGCAAAGGCCGGCCGCACGGGCGGCGAGCCGCTGGCAAGCCGGTAGACGGCCAGGCCCAGCGATTCGTAGTAGCCGGGCCGGGCGCGGTCGCCCTCATAGCGGGCGATGAGCGGCACGGCGCGGATGACGCCGTCGCCGTTCGACATGACCAGCGTGTTGAGAAAGCCCGCCGCCGGCGCGGCATCGGCCAGCACCGGCAGGCTGGCGCCAAAGCCGTTCCAGGCGGTGGCATAGCCGCGGCCCGGCGGAAAGGCCTCGGCCTGCAGCACGGGGGCCGGCGGCAGCTGGCCCTTGGCGCCGGGCTTTTCGGTGCGCGTGAAGTAGTAGCCGAGCGCCACGCGCTGGCCCTGCATGGCGGCGGCAAAGATGGCGTCGTTGTCGAGCGTGGGGGCGAGCCGGTCGATTTCAGAGGCCAGCCCCGGCATTTCGCGCAGCGGCCCGCGTGCGATCTGGCGCAGCTTGTCGAGGCCGGAGCTGCGGTCGGGCTCGACGAACATCACGTCGAAGCCCAGCGCCGCCGCCTGCTGCCGCCCGGTGAGCTCCCGGGTGAGCCGGGCCAGCTTGTCGCGCGACCAGGGCCATTGGCCCTGCCGGGTGAGGCTGGCGTCGTCGACGTCGACGATCACGATGCGCGGGTCGAGCGTGCCCGGCATGGTGGCGCGCAGGCGGGTGTCGTAGATCAGGTGGTCGAGCCGGTCGATGGCATCCAGGCGCCAGAGGCCGGTGGCATGCGCGAGCGCGAGCAAAACCGGCAGCAGGGTGATGGCAATGCGCGGCCAGTGGCGCCTGAGCGCGGTCACTGGTGCTGCACCCTTGGCGCTGTTGCGCCGCGGGAATCAGACGCGCACGAACTGCATGCGCGTGGCGCCGCCAAGCTCGAGCACGTCGCCTTCCTGCAGCCCGACGGGCTCGGCACCGAGCGGTGCGCCGTTGAGCGTGACGCCGCCCATGATGGTGGAAGCCATGTAGCTCTGGCGGCGGCGCGTGACCACGGCCACCGCAACGCCGGGCTTGCCGATGGTGGTGACCACCTTCTGCAGCGGCACTTCCTGGCCCTGGTCGGTGCCCGAGAGAACGCGCAGTGCGGGCATGCCCAGTTCGAGCAGCGCGCCGGCTTCGGTGGGTGCGGCCGACAGCGGAACGGAGGCCGCGTAGTCGCCGCGCGCAGCACCGCGGGGGGAACCGGCGTCGGCGGCCGCGCTGCTGCGGGCGCGGAAGTGCAGGCGGCAGCCGCCGATTTCGATGACGTCGTTGTCCTTGAGCTTCTGCTGCTTCTGGACGACGATCGCATTGACGTAGGTGCCGTTGGTGCTGTTGAGATCTTCAATTTCGACTTCAGCGCCGCGCATGTGCAGCACGGCATGCTCGCCGCTGACCGCGAGATTGTCGAGCACGATGTCGTTGTAGGCGCGCCGCCCCAGCGTGGTCCGGTCCTTGGCAAGCGCCATTTGTCCGATGACAGTGCCATCGATCGAAATGATCATCTTCGGCATTGCCGACTCCCTGAATGCATGTTTTTATTCAGGCGCACTGCCAATGCGCGCCCTGGCCAGGACAACTGAAATATTGTCTCGGCCGCCATTGTCGTTGGCAACGGCCACCAGAAGTGATGCTTTCTGCTGAAGCTCGACATCGTGATTCAAAAGCGTGAAAAGCTGCGCATCCGGGACCATCTCGCTGAGCCCGTCGGAGCAGAGCATATAGAGGTCGTCGGGCCTTGCGGTGTGCTCGTGCATCTCGAGCACCACCTGCGGCTCCACGCCCATGGCACGCGTCACGAGGTTGCGGTGCGGGGAGATCAGCGCCTCCTCGGCGGTGATGGCGCCGGCGTCGAGCTGCTGCTGGCGCAGTGAATGGTCGCGCGTGAGCTGCTCGAGCTTGTTGTTGCGAAGGCGGTAGCAGCGCGAATCGCCGATGTGGCCGACCAGCACGCGCTGCGGCCGGAACGCGGCCAGCACCAGGGTGGTTCCCATGCCCTGGAGTTCGGCATTGGCCAGGCCGGCTTCGAGGATGGCGGAATTGGCCTCGTCGGTGGCCGCCTGCAAGGCACGCCGCACCACGCGCGCGGGCGCCTGCAGGCCGGCCTGCGCGAACCAGCGCGCAAAGCTGGCGTGCACCAGCGACACCGCCATGGCGCTGGCCACTTCGCCGCCCTTGTAGCCGCCCATGCCGTCGGCCAGCACGGCCAGGCCGAGGGCCGGGTCGATGTGCAGGTCGTCCTCGTTGTGGGCCCGCGCGCGGCCGACGTCGGTCAGCCCTGCAAAGTCCCAGGAGAGCTGGGGCCGGGTGGAGAAAAGGGACGCGCCGACACTCGCCATATGTTTTCAGGAAGCGTCGACGCGCGACGGTTTCAGTGCCCCTCGGCGGCCTGCGCGCGCCGCTGCAGCAGGCGGCCCACGGCCACCACGAAGAAGGCGCCGGCAGCCGCGGCCGCATAGTGCAGCCAGGGGTTGGCAGCCAGCACGCCGTGCAGCGACACGTCGCTGGCAATGGTTTCGCCGCCGACCCAGCCGATCAGGGCGGCGCCCAGCATGACGACGATCGGAAAGCGTTCCATGAGCTTGATCATGAGCGTGCTGCCGAAGATCACCAGCGGAATGCTGATGGCCAGGCCAAGCACCAGGAGCACCATGTTGCCCTGCGCGGCGGCGGCCACGGCAATCACGTTGTCCAGGCTCATGACGAGGTCCGCCAGCAGGATGGTGCGCACGGCCGCCATCATGCTGCCGTATTCCTTGGCTTCGCCTTCGCCTTCATCTTCTTCGCTCAGCAGCTGCAGGCCGATCCACAGCAGCAGCAGGCCGCCGACGATCTGCAGGTAGGGCAGCGCCAGCAGCCTGGCCGCCACCACCGTGAGCACGATGCGCAGCACCACGGCCGCGCCCGAGCCGAACAGCACGGCCTTTTTCTGCTGCGCGGGCGGCAGCGATCGGGCCGCCATGGCAATCACCACGGCGTTGTCGCCCGAAAGAATGATGTTGATCCAGACAATCTTGATCAGACCGATCCAGAAGTCGGCGCCTTGAAGGAGTTCCATGTCTCTTGTTCCACTGTGTTGTAGTGAAAAAAGCGCCCGCAATCCAGATTGCGGGCGCTTTTTCTTTTTGCGTGGTTGCGCGGAGAACTGCCGGGGGCTTGTTTAGAGCTGGGCCTTGAGCAGTTTTGCCAGTTCCGAGAAGTTGCGCGTCACGGTGAAGCCGCACTCTTCCATGATGGCGAGCTTGGCATCGGCCGTGTCGGCACCGCCCGAGATCAGCGCGCCGGCGTGGCCCATGCGCTTGCCGGGAGGGGCGGTGACGCCGGCGATGAAGCCGACCACCGGCTTCTTCATGTGTTCCTTGCACCAGCGGGCCGCGTCGGCTTCGTCGGGGCCGCCGATTTCGCCGATCATGATGACGGCGTCGGTGTCGGGATCGTCGTTGAAGGCCTTCATCACGTCGATGTGCTTGAGGCCGTTGATCGGGTCGCCGCCGATGCCGACTGCCGACGATTGGCCCAGGCCGATTTCGGTCAGCTGCGCCACGGCTTCATACGTGAGCGTGCCCGAGCGCGAGACCACGCCGATGCGGCCCTTGCGGTGGATGTGGCCAGGCATGATGCCGATCTTGATTTCGTCGGGCGTGATGAGGCCGGGGCAGTTGGGGCCCAGCAGCAGGGTCTTCTTGCCGCCGGCCGCTTCCTTGGCCTTCATCTTGTTGCGCACTTCGAGCATGTCGCGAACCGGGATGCCTTCGGTGATGCAGATCGCCAGGTCCAGGTCGGCCTCGACGGCTTCCCAGATGGCAGCGGCTGCGCCTGCCGGCGGCACGTAGATCACCGACACGGTGGCGCCGGTCTGCGAAGCGGCTTCCTTCACCGAACCGAAGATCGGGATGTTGAAGATCGACTCGCCGGCCTTCTTGGGGTTCACGCCCGCGACGAAGCAGTTCTTGCCGTTCGCGTATTCCTGGCACTTCTCGGTGTGGAACTGGCCGGTCTTGCCGGTGATGCCTTGCGTGATGACTTTGGTGTCTTTGTTGATGTAGATCGACATGACTTGTTCCTTAGGCCTTCTTGACTGCTGCGACGACCTTCTGGGCCGCGTCCGCCATGGTGTCGGCGCTGATGATCGGCAGGCCCGAATCGGCCAGCAGCTTCTTGCCTTCGACTTCGTTGGTGCCCTTCATGCGCACGACCAGCGGCACTTGCAGGTTCACGGCCTTGCAGGCTGCGATCACGCCGGTGGCGATGGTGTCGCACTTCATGATGCCGCCGAAGATGTTCACGAGGATGGCTTCCACGTTCTTGTTCTTCAGCATGATCTTGAAGGCTTCGGTGACCTTCTCGGGGGTGGCGCCGCCGCCCACGTCCAGGAAGTTGGCCGGCTCGCCGCCGAACAGCTTGATGGTGTCCATGGTGGCCATGGCCAGGCCGGCACCGTTCACCAGGCAGCCGATGTTGCCGTCCAGGCTGATGTAGGCGAGGTCGAACTTGGAGGCTTCGACTTCGGCCGCGTCTTCTTCGTCGAGGTCGCGCAGGGCCACGATTTCGGGGTGGCGGAACAGCGCGTTGCTGTCGAAGTTGAACTTGGCGTCCAGCGCCATGACCTTGCCCTTGCTGTCACGGTTGAGCGGGTTGATCTCGACCAGCGAGGCGTCCGTCTCCATGTAGCAGGTGTAGAGCTTCTTGAGGATGTCGACCGTCTGGGCGGTGGAATCGGCCGGCATGCCGATGCCGTCGGCGATCTGCTTGGCCTGCTCGTCGGTCAGGCCCTTTTCGGGGTCCGCGAACACGGTGATGATCTTCTCGGGCGAGGAGTGGGCCACTTCCTCGATGTCCATGCCGCCTTCGCTGGAGGCGATGAACGCGACCTTCTGCGTGGCGCGGTCGGTCACGGCCGAGACGTAGTATTCCTTGTTGATGTCGGCGCCATCTTCGATGTAGAGGCGGCGCACCTTCTGGCCTTCGGGGCCGGTCTGGTGGGTCTTGAGCTGCATGCCGAGGATCTCGCCGGCGAGCTTCTTGACGTCCTCGATGGACTTGGCGACCTTGACGCCGCCGCCCTTGCCGCGGCCACCCGCGTGGATCTGGGCCTTGACGACCCACACCGGGCCTCCAAGTTTCTGGGCGGCCTCGACCGCCTCCTGAACCGTATAGGCCGGAATGCCGCGCGGCACCGGCACGCCGAACTTGGCAAGGATTTCCTTGCCTTGGTACTCGTGAATCTTCATGAGGGATGTCTCTCGGAAGGAGGAGGTTGAGAACGGGGGATCTGGGGTCTGAGGCGTCTTTGGCTCTGTTGCTCGCGGGCGACGGCAGCCTGACGGCTGGGGGCGGCGAACAACCGCGGACTGTATCATGGTGCGGCGCACCAATACTCGACGTGGCCTTGCGGTCAATACGTACTTTCTTCTAGCCCCTCTACGCATACTCCGATATGGCCAAGGTTTTCATCGACGGCGAAGCCGGCACCACCGGCTTGCAAATCCGCGAGCGGCTCCAGACGATGCCGCAGATCGAACTCGTGAGCATTGCGCCCGAGCTGCGAAAAGACGTGGCCGCCAAGCGCGAGCTGATGGCCGGCGTCGACCTGGTGGTGCTGTGCCTGCACGACGATGCAGCGCGCGAATCGGTCGCGCTGATCGACCAGCTGCCCGGCAAGAAGCCCAAGATCATCGACGCCTCCACCGCGCACCGCGTGGCGCCCGGCTGGGTGTTCGGCTTTCCCGAACTGGCGGCCGGCCACTGGCAGGCCGTGGCCGCGGCCGACCGCGTCGGCAACCCGGGCTGCTATGCCACCGGCGCCATCGCCATGGTGCGTCCGCTGGTCGACGCCGGCCTGCTGCCGGCCGACTTTCCGATCTCGCTGCCTTCGGTGAGCGGCTATTCGGGCGGCGGCCGGGCCATGATCGAGGACTACGAGAACGGCAAGGCGCCGCTTTTCGAGACCTACGCGCTCGGCCTCAAGCACAAGCACATTCCTGAAATCATGAAGTACACCGGCCTCACGCGCCGGCCGGTCTTCATTCCTTCGGTGGGCAATTTCAAGCAGGGCATGCTGGTGCAGCTGCCGCTGCACCTCGACCTGCTGCCCGGCAAGCCGAAGGCCGGCGACCTGCAAGAGGCCCTGGCCGCGCACTACGCCAAGAGCAACACGCCCGAGCAGTTCGTGAAGGTGCTGCCGCCCACCGATGACGGCAAGCTCGACGCGCTGGCGCTCAACGACACCAACAATCTCGAAATTCGCGTGTTCCCGAACGAGGACCACCGCCACGCCGTGGTGATTGCGCGCCTGGACAACCTGGGCAAGGGCGCAAGCGGCGCCGCGGTGCAGAACCTGAAGCTGATGCTGGCGCTCTGAGCGCCCGCGGCTGAGCCCTTCCTGGCAGGCCGGGGCCGCGCCCGGCCGTCAGTCTTCGTCGAAATCACTCCGCAGCACCTTGGCCACCACCGCGCCCGCAAAGCCGCGCGCCAGCAGGAAGCGCGTTTGCCTGGCGCGCTCCTTCGCATCGGCGGGCGGTGCGTCGAAGCGGCGGCGCCACAGGGCCGTGGCGCGCTCCACCTCGGTGTCCTGAAGGCTGGCCACGGCCTGTGCAATGGCCTCGGGCGCAATGCCCTTGGCCTGCAGCTCCTGCCGCACCCGCAGCGCGCCCGAGCGGGCGGCGCGCTGGTTCAGCACCGAGGCCACCACGCGCGGCTCGCTGATGAAGTCCTTGGCGGCCAGCTCGTCGAGCGCGCGGGCCAGTTCGCCGGGTGCTTCTTCGTGCCTGGCCAGCTTGCGCTCCAGTTCCGCGCGCGAATGCTCGCGCTGGCTCAGGAGCCGCAGTGCGCGGCCTTTGAGGGAGGGGGCGCCGAAAGCCATGCGCTGCCTCCGTGCGTGCTCGCCGGCTTACTCGCCCTTGTCGGCTTTGTCGGCCTTGGGCGCCTTCGCCGGCTTCTCGGCCTTTTCGGGGGCGGGAGCGTTGGCATCGGCCGCCAGCAGGGGAATGCCCAGCGATTCGCGCACCTTGTTCTCGATCTCGCGCGAGAGTTCGGGGTTCTCGCGCAGGAACTCGCGGGCGTTGTCGCGGCCCTGGCCGATCTTTTCGCCGTTGTAGGCGTACCAGGCACCCGACTTGTCGAGGATCTTGGCGTTCACGCCCATGTCGATGATCTCGCCTTCGCGGCTGATGCCTTCGCCGAACAGGATGTCGAACTCGGCCGTCTTGAACGGAGGCGAGACCTTGTTCTTCACCACCTTGACCTTGGTTTCGTTGCCGATGGCCTCGTCGCCCTTCTTGATGGTGCCGATGCGGCGGATGTCCAGCCGCACCGAGGCGTAGAACTTCAGCGCATTGCCGCCGGTGGTGGTTTCGGGCGAGCCGAACATCACGCCGATCTTCATGCGGATCTGGTTGATGAAGATGACCATGCAGTTGGTCTTCTTGATGGTGGCGGTGAGCTTGCGCAGCGCCTGGCTCATCAGGCGGGCCTGCAGGCCGGGCAGCGAGTCGCCCATTTCGCCTTCGATTTCGGCCTTGGGCGTGAGCGCGGCGACCGAGTCGACCACGATCAGGTCGACGGCGCCCGAGCGCACCAGCGAATCGACGATTTCGAGGGCCTGCTCGCCGGTGTCGGGCTGGCTGATGAGCAGGTCGGACAGGTTCACGCCGAGCTTCTGGGCGTACTGCACGTCGAGCGCGTGTTCGGCGTCGACGAAGGCGCAGGTGCCGGCCTGCTTCTGCATCTGGGCGATGACCTGCAGCGTGAGCGTGGTCTTGCCCGAGGATTCCGGGCCGTAGATTTCGATGACGCGGCCGCGCGGCAGGCCGCCGACGCCCAGCGCGATGTCCAGGCCGAGCGAGCCGGTGGAGACCACCTGGACGTCTTCGAGTGCCTCGCCCTCGCCGAGCCGCATGATCGTGCCCTTGCCGAACTGCTTTTCGATCTGGGCCAGTGCGGCCTGCAGGGCCTTGGCTTTTTCGCTGCCTGCGACCGAGATGCTGGTGCCCTTGACGAGTGCGTCCATGAAGAAATCTCCTTGAAAATCAACGGTTTGTGTGTGGATGCGGTCCATCTGCTTTTAATCACAGGCTGGATGCTTGAACAGTAGTGTAGGGGCTGATTGGTTTGAGTAAACCCATTTTTTGGTCAGTTTGCTTTACCATCTGCCGATGGCCGAATCCGCTTTTCCGACCGACCCGGACGCCTGGCGCCAGACCCACCTGGGCCGCCTGCTGGGCCATGCGATGCGCCGCTTCGACGAGCGCGTGCTCGAACTCATGGCGCATGACGTGAACGTGCCGCTGGCGCTGTCGAACCTTGCGGCGCGCGCGCAGGTGAGCGCGGCGCACATCCACATCACGCGGCACCTGGCGCGCGAGGGCTCGCGCCTGACCGAGCTCGCGCAGCGCGCCGGCATGACCAAGCAGGCGATGGGCGCGCTGGTGGACCAATGCGAGGCCTGGGGCCTGGTCACGCGCGGGCCCGATCCGCTCGATGCGCGGGCGCGGCGCGTGCTCTTCACCACCGACGGCCTGGCCTGGCTCGACGCCTTCCGCGGCGCCGTGACGCAGGCCGAGCGCGAGTTCCGCGCGAGCGTGGGCAACGACATTGCCACCGTGGTAACCATCGGACTCGAGGCCTACACGGCGGGCTAGACTCGGCAAAGAGACATATGTGAACGCGGCGCCAGTGCGGCGCCCGAACCGGCCGGAGGTGGCTCATGCGGATTCTGATTGCGGAAGACGACCAGGTGCTGGCCGATGCCCTGCTGCGCAGCCTGCGCACCTCGGGCGCGGCGGTCGACCACGTGGCGAACGGATCGCAGGCCGACACCGCGCTCATGACGCACAGCGAGTTCGACCTGCTGATCCTCGACCTGGGGCTGCCCAACCTGCACGGCATCGAGATCCTGAAGCGGCTGCGCGCACGCGGCTCGCAGCTGCCGGTGCTGGTGCTCACCGCGGCCGACAGCGTGGAGGAACGCGTCAAGGGCCTGGACCACGGCGCCGACGACTACATGGCCAAGCCCTTCAGCCTGCAGGAGCTCGAGGCGCGCGTGCGGGCGCTCACGCGGCGCGGCATGGGCGCCACCAGCAACACGATCCGCCACGGCCCGCTGGTGTACGACCAGGCCGGCCGGGTGGCCACCATCGACGGCAAGATGGTCGAGCTCTCGGCGCGCGAGCTGGGCCTGCTGGAGGTGCTGCTGCAGCGCGCCGGCCGCCTGGTCAGCAAGGACCAGCTGGTGGAGCGCCTGTGCGAATGGGGCGAGGAAGTGAGCCTGAACGCGATCGAGGTCTACATCCACCGGCTGCGCAAGAAGATCGAGAAAGGCCCGGTGCGCATTGCAACGGTCCGAGGCCTCGGCTACTGCCTCGAGAAGATTCCTTGACGCGCCGCCACGCGTAGTGCCCGAAGACCCCCGGGGGCAACTGCCTTGAAACTCTTCCAGCGCGCGCAGCGCTCCCTGTTCGGCGAGATCCTCGACTGGATGCTCACGCCGCTCCTGCTGCTGGTGCCGGTGAGCATCGGCGTGACCTGGCTGGTGGCGCAGGGCATTGCCAATGCGCCCTTCGACCGCGCGCTCGAATACAACGTGCAGACGCTGGCGCGGCTGGTCACGGTGCAGCAGGGGCAGACGCAGTTCGTGCTGCCGCAGCCGGCGCGCGAGATCCTGCGGGCCGACGGCGCCGACCGCGTCTATTACCAGGTGCTCGACAGCCACGGCGCGCTGCTCAGCGGCGAGCCCGACGTGCCGCATCCCAACTCCGATGAGCCCCCGGTTCCCGGCGTGGTCACGCTCCGCAACGGCGAGATGCGCGGCAAGTCGGTGCGCGTGGCCTCGCTCTGGCTCGCGGGCCCCGACAGCGACGCGGAGCCGGCGCTGCTGCAGGTGGCCGAGACGCGCGAGAAGCAGTCGGTGCTGGCCACCGAGATCATCAAGGGCGTGCTGCTGCCGCAGTTCGCGATCCTGCCGCTGGCCGTGCTGCTGATCTGGCTGGCGCTGGTGCGCGGCATCAAGCCGCTGTCGGTGGTGGAGGCGCGCATCCGCGAGCGCCGCCCGGGCGACCTGAGCCCGCTGGACGAGTCGTCGGTTCCGCTCGAAGTGGTGCCGCTGGTGTCGTCGGTCAACGAGCTGCTCGACAAGCTCAACGATTCGATCCACACGCAAAAGCGCTTCCTGGCCGATGCGGCGCACCAGCTCAAGACGCCGCTCGCGGGCCTGCGCATGCAGGCCGACCTGGCGCAGCGCGAGGGCGCCAATGCCGACGAGCTCAAGCAGTCGCTCAAGCAGATCGGCCGCGCCAGCGTGCGCGCCACCCACACGGTGAACCAGCTGCTCTCGCTCGCGCGCGCCGAAAGCACCGGCGCCGGCACCGGCCGCCAGGCCTGCGACCTGGCGCGGCTCACCATCGAGGTGGTGCGCGAAGCGGTGCCGCGCGCGATCGAGAAGCGCATCGACCTGGGCTACGACGGCGCCGAGGCGGGCGCGCCCGGCGTGGTGATCGAAGGCAACCAGACCCTGCTCAAGGAGCTGGTGCGCAACCTGCTCGACAACGCGATCAACTACACGCCCTCGACCGCCGAGCGGCCCGGCGTGATCACCGCGCGCGTGCTGGCCGACCCGTTCGGCCACGTGGTGCTGCTGCAGGTGGAGGACAACGGGCCGGGCATTGCGGAGTCCGACCGCGAACTGGTGTTCGAGCCGTTCTACCGCGTGCTCGGCAACGAGGCCGACGGCTCGGGGCTGGGCCTGCCGATCGTGCGCGAGATCGCCAACCAGCACCATGCGCAGGTGAAGCTGGAAGACGCGCATCCGGGCCGGCAGCCGCCGGGGGCGCGCTTCACGGTGCGCTTCGAGGGCGAAGAAGCCGCGGCCTGACGAGACGCGGCGGCGGGGTCGTCAGGGCGTGCCCTTGGCGTCCTTGCGGATCTGGAGCCACTCGGGATGCACCTGGCGCGCGAGGCGCTGCGGCTCGCGCTCGTTGAAGCCGGCGGGCGTGAGGCCGAAGCCGGCCAGGTCGCCGCGCGACCACAGCCAGTAGCCCAGGTTGGCGGCGAGCAGGGCCATCAGCACCAGGCGCAGTTTCATGGTGGCTGGCCTCAGAACGCCATGCCGCTCGGGCGCACGCTGACTTCGTCGCTCGAGACCAGCTGCAGCCCGCCGGCGGTGCGCACCTGGAGCTCGCCGCCCCAGGCCACGCCCTCGCACAGGCCGAAGCTGCCGTCGCTGAGCTGGACTTGCCGCCCGCGCAAGGCGTCGCGCGCGGCAAAGCGCTCGGCAAACGGCCCGAAGCCCTCGGCCTCGAAGGCCTGCACGCTGCGCACCAGCGGCGCGGCCAGCTCGGCCAGCACCTGCGGCGCGGTGGCATCGGGGCGCCACTGGCGCAGCCAGGCCGGCGGGGTGCGCATGCCATCGCCCTCGCGCGGGCCGATGTTGATGCCGATGCCGATCACCAGGTAGCGCGGCGGGGCCGGCGCATCGGCGCGGCCCGCATGCGGCATGGCGGTTTCGATCAGGATGCCGGCCAGCTTGCGGTCCTCCACCCACAGGTCGTTGGGCCACTTGAGCGCGACCTTGGCCGCGCCCGTGGGATCGAGGCTTTCCGCCACGCTCACGCCCACGGCCAGCGAGAGGCCGGCCCAGTCGCGCGGCGCGAGCGGCAGGCCCAGCGAGAAGGTGAGGGAGGCGGCGCCTTGTTCTTCGCCCTGCTGCGCGCTCTGCCAGGGCCGGCCGAGGCGGCCGCGGCCGGCCGTCTGGCGCTCGGCCACCAGCAGCACCGGTTCGACACGTCCGGCGCGCGCGCGGCGCATCAGTTCGGTATTGGTGGAGTCGATCTCGGCCACCGCCTCGACCGCGAAGCCGGGCAAGAGCGGCGCCACCGCCGCAGCGATCCGGTCTTCGAGCCAGGCGGCCTGGGTACCCATCATGCTCAGCCCTTGGCGGCTCCGTCGGCCTTCTTGGACTTCTTTTCTTCCGACTTCTTTTCAGCTTTTTTTTCGGCTTTCTTGTCCGCCTTCCTGGCTTCCTTTTTCTCGGCCTTTTTCTTTTCGGCCTTCTTCCTGGCCTTTTTCTTCTTTTTCTTTTCTTCGTCTTCGTCCTTGGGCGTCAGCAGCGTGCCGCGGCAATTCTCGGAACCGCACCAGCAGGGAAACTCGGACAGCAGCTTCGGCGTGTAGGGCTCGTCGATGATCAGGCCGTAGTCGTAGTTGAGCTCTTCTCCTGCAGCGATGTTGCGCAGCGCCTTGATATAAACGCGCCCATCGATCTCGTCGGCCTCGCAGTTCGGCTCGCACGAATGGTTGATCCAGCGCGCGTCGTTGCCCTTGACGTTGCCGTCGATCACGCGCCCGTCGTCGATGTGGAAGTAGAAGGTGTGGTTCGGCTGGGCCGGGTCGTGCGGGTGGCGGCGCAGCGCCTCTTTCCAGCTGATGACTTCGCCCTTGTATTCGATCAGCGTTTCGCCCTCGGCCAGGTCGTCCACGGCGAACACGCCGTTGCCGTGGACATCCGAGCGCCGCATCTGGATGCGGCGGCCGGCGAATTGTGGGGATTTGGAAGGCATCGCCGAAGTCTGTTAGGTTGAATATGCACACATGCGCGTGTGCGCGTGCGCACGCGGGAAGCCGCAGATTGTATGTGGCCCCCACGCTCCCGCACTGCGTGTCGTCGCTGCCCCCCGAGGGGGCCGCAGGCCGCCTTGAGGCGGCTCGGCGGCGGCCTGAGAACTCTTTTAGGAATTTGTTGATGAAGACCTTGGTAATCGCAGAAAAGCCGTCGGTGGCACAGGACATCGTCCGTGCACTCACGCCCGTGGCCGGCAAGTTCGAGAAGCATGATGAGCATTTCGAGAACGACAGCTACGTGGTAACCAGCGCGGTCGGCCACCTGGTCGAAATCCAGGCGCCCGAGGAGTTCGACGTCAAGCGGGGCAAGTGGAGCTTCGCGAACCTGCCGGTGATTCCGCCGCATTTCGACCTGAAGCCGGTCGACAAGACCAAGACGCGCCTGAACGCCGTGGTCAAGCAGGCCAAGCGCAAGGACGTGACGCAGCTCATCAACGCCTGCGACGCGGGCCGCGAGGGCGAGCTGATCTTCCGCCTGATCGAGCAGTACGCGGGCGGCAAGACCGGCCTGAACAAGCCCGTGAAGCGCCTGTGGCTGCAGTCGATGACGCCGCAGGCCATCCGCGACGGCTTCGACGCGCTGCGCACCGAAAAGCAGATGCAGGGTCTGGCCGATGCCGCGCGCTCGCGCTCCGAGGCCGACTGGCTGGTGGGCATCAACGGCACGCGCGCCATGACCGCCTTCAATTCGCGCGACGGCGGCTTCTTCCTGACGACCGTGGGCCGCGTGCAGACGCCCACGCTGTCGGTGGTGGTCGAGCGGGAGGAGAAGATCCGCAAGTTCGTGAGCCGCGACTACTGGGAAATCCACGGCGTGTTCCAGGCCGAGGCCGGCCAGTACCCGGGCAAGTGGTTCGACGCCAACTTCAAGAAGCCGCCGCCGGGCCCCGACGGCACGGCCGACGCCGAGATCCGCGCCGACCGCGTGTGGAGCGAGCGCGAGGCGCGCGAGATCGCCGATGCGGCGCGCGGCAAGCCCGCCAGCGTCACCGAGGAAAGCAAGCCCACCACCCAGGCCTCGCCGATGCTGTTCGACCTGACCTCGCTGCAGCGCGAGGCCAACGGCCGCTTCGGCTTCTCGGCCAAGACCACGCTGGCGCTGGCGCAGAGCCTGTACGAGCGCCACAAGGCGCTGACCTATCCGCGGACCGACTCGCGCGCACTGCCCGAGGACTACCTGCCGGTGGTCAAGGACACCATGAAGATGCTCGCCGAGAGCGGCATGAAGCACTTGGCGCCCTTCGCGCAGCAGGCGGTCGACGGCAGCTACGTCAAGCCGAACAAGCGCATCTTCGACAACGCCAAGGTGTCGGATCACTTCGCCATCATCC
Source organism: Variovorax paradoxus NBRC 15149 (assembly GCF_001591365.1). GTDB lineage: Bacteria > Pseudomonadota > Gammaproteobacteria > Burkholderiales > Burkholderiaceae_C > Variovorax > Variovorax paradoxus. The sequence goes on along the minus strand of NZ_BCUT01000001.1, from coordinate 2,742,527 downwards.
CCACGCTGCAGGCGCCGAGCGGCCTTTCCGACGCCGAGCAGAAGCTCTACGACTTCGTGGTGCGCCGCTTCATGTCGGTGTTCTTCCCGAGCGCCGAATTCCAGGTGACCACGCGCATCAGCACGGTCGAGACCAATGGCAAAAAATACCCGTTCCGCAGCGACGGCAAGGTGCTGGTCAAGCCGGGCTGGCTCGCGATCTGGGGCAAGGAAGCGATCAGCGACGACGACGAGAAGGACGGCAAGAACCTGGTGGTCGTGAAGCCGGGCGAAACGGTGAAGACCGAGTCGGCCGACCTCAAGGCACTGAAGACCCGGCCGCCCGCGCGCTATTCGGAAGCCACGCTGCTGGGCGCGATGGAGGGCGCCGGCAAGACCATCGACGACGACGAACTGCGCGAAGCGATGCAGGAGAAGGGCCTGGGCACGCCAGCCACGCGCGCGGCCACCATCGAAGGCCTGATCACCGAAAAATACATGCTGCGCGAAGGCCGCGAGCTGATCCCCACGGCCAAGGCCTTCCAGCTCATGACGCTGCTGCGCGGCCTGGGCGTGGAGGAACTCTCCAAGGCCGAGCTCACGGGCGAGTGGGAATACAAGCTCGCGCAGATGGAAAAAGGTGCGCTGAGCCGCGACGCCTTCATGCGCGAGATCGCCGAGATGACGCAGCACATCGTCAAGAAGGCCAAGGAATACGACCGCGACACCGTGCCGGGCGACTACACGACGCTGTCGACGCCATGCCCCAACTGCGGCGGCGTGGTGAAGGAAAACTACCGCCGCTACAGCTGCACCGGCAAGGCCGGGCAGGAACCCTGCGGCTTCTCGTTCGGCAAGTCGCCGGCGGGGCGCACCTTCGAGGTGGCCGAGGCGGAAGTGCTGCTGCGCGACAAGCACATCGGCCCGCTGGAAGGCTTCCGCTCCAAGGCCGGCTGGCCCTTCACGTCCGAGATCGTCCTCAAGTACGACGAAGAGGCGAAGAACTGGAAGCTGGAGTTCGACTTCGGCGACGACAAGAACGCCGACACCGGCGAGATCGTCGATTTCAGCGAGCAGGACACGGTGGGCCCGTGTCCGATCTGCGGCGCGCCGGTGTTCGAGCACGGCAGCAACTACGTCTGCGAGAAGTCGGTGCCCACCACTGCGCAGCCGACGCCCAGCTGCACCTTCAAGACCGGCAAGATCATCCTGCAGCAGCCGGTGGAGCGCGCGCAGATGGAAAAGCTGCTGGCCACGGGCAAGACCGACCTGCTCGACAAGTTCGTGAGCATGCGCACGCGCCGCGCCTTCAAGGCCTTCCTGACCTGGAACGCCGAGGAGGGCAAGGTGACCTTCGAATTCGCGCCGCGCGAAGGCGGCAGCAAGTTCCCGCCGCGCAAGACCTTCGGCAAGGCCGCGCCGGCGGGCAAGACCGCGGCGGCCAAGAAGGTGGCGGCCAAGAAGACGCCCGCCGCCAAGAAGGCACCGGCCGCGAAGAAGGCTGCCGCGCCGCGCAAGCCGGGCGCGGGCCTCAAGCCCAGCGACTCGCTGGCCGCGGTGATCGGCGCCGAACCGGTGGCGCGCACCGAGGTCATCAAGAAGCTCTGGGACTACATCAAGGCCAACGGCCTGCAGGACGCGGCCAACAAGCGCGCGATCAATGCCGATGCCAAGCTCAAGCCGGTGTTCGGCAAGGACCAGGTGACGATGTTCGAGCTCGCGGGCATCGTGGGCAAGCACCTGTCGGCGCCATGAGGGCGGGGCGCAGGCATTTCGCTACCGGGCTGGCGGCTGGTGCGGCGGCCCTGCTGCTTGCCGGCACGGCCGGCCTCGCGCAGGCCGCCGCGTGGCCCGACCGGCCCGTGAAGCTGGTGGTGCCGTTCCCGCCCGGGCAGGCCACCGACATCTTCGCGCGCGCACTCGCCGAGCAGCTCGGCAAGCGGCTGGGCCAGCCGGTGATCGTCGACAACAAGGCCGGTGCCGGCAGCAACATCGGCACCGAGTTCGTGGTGCGCGCGCCGGCCGACGGCTACACGCTGGTGGTGGCCGGCAGCGCGATGGCGGTGAACCAGACGCTCTACGCCAAGCCGGGCTTCGACCCGCGCAAGGACCTGGTGGGCATCTCGCTGATCGCCACGGTGCCGCTGGTGTTCCTGGCCACGCCCGAAAGCGGCATCCGCAGCATGGCCGACCTGGCGGCGCGCGCCAAGGCCGAACCGGGCCGGCTGAGCTATGCGAGCGCCGGCATCGGCGGCACGCAGCACCTGTCGGGCGAGATGTTCAAGTCGGCCGCGCGCGTCTTCATCACCCACATTCCGTACCGCGGCAGCGGGCCGGCGCAGTCGGACTTCCTGGGCAACCAGATTCCGCTGATGGTCGACTCGGTGACGGCCGCGCTGCCGCACATCAAGTCGGGCAGGGCGGTGGCGCTGGCGGTGACCTCGGCCAAGCGCTCCTCCCAGCTGCCCGACGTGCCCACCGTGCGCGAAAGCGGCGTGGCCGGCACCAGGGACTTCGAGGCCGTGGGCTGGCTCGGCCTGATGGCGCCGCGCGGCACGCCGCCCGAGATCACGGCGCGGCTGAACCAGGAAGTGACCGACATCCTCAAGAGCGAGCAGATGGCGCGCTTCATCCGCGACCGCGGCTCCGAGCCCGCGCCCACCACGGGCGCCGAGTTCGACCGCTTCGTGGCGAACGAGATCCAGCGCTGGGGCGGCGCGGTGAAGGCCTCGGGCGCCAAGCCCGAGTAGTTCTTCTTTCGCGCGCCGGTCAGGCAAGGGCCGGCGGCGCCTGCTCCTCCGCGCTGCGGTCGGCATCCGCCAGCAGCCAGCGGCGGAAGTGGTCGAGCGTGGCCAGCTGGCCGCGGCCCTCGGGGTAGCAGAACCAGTAGCCCTGGTCGCCGCGGTAGCCGCCGCCCGGCAGCGGCTCGTCCACCAGCCCCGAGGCGATCTCGTCCTGCACCAGGCAGCGCGGCACCAGCGCCACGCCCATGCCCACCATCACCGCGCGGATCATGGTCTGGAACTGGTCGAACTGCGGGCCGGCGAGCGGATCGAGCCCGCGCACGCCATGCGCCTCGCTCCATTGCAGCCACGACTGCGGCACGGTGACGTGGCGCAGCAGGGTGCAGCGCGCCACGTCCTGCGGCGTGCGGATGGCGGCTTCGGCCAGGCCCGCACGCGGCGCGATCAGCGCCACGTCCCGCCCGGCCAGGTAGTGCGAGCGCGCGCCGGGCCAGTGGCCGTCGCCGAAGAGGATGGCGCAGTCGAGCTCGGGGCGCTCGAAGTCGTAGCCATGCACGAAGGGCACGAAATGCAGCGTGATCTGGGGATGCAGGCGCTGGAAGTCGGGCAGGCGCGGAATCAGCCACTTGGCGCCGAAGGTGGGCAGGGTGGACAGGTGCAGCGCGCCGCCGCCGTCGCCGCTGGTGATGAATTCCAGCGTGGCCGCCTCCAGCTGCGCGAGCAGGGCGCGCACGGCTTTTTCGTAGCGCTCGCCCGCGGGCGTGAGCGCCAGGCGCTTGCGGCTGCGCTCGAACAGCGGCACGCCGATCCAGCGCTCCAGCTCCTGCACCTGCTTGCTGACCGCGCCCTGCGTGAGATGCAGCGCCTCGGCGGCGCGCGAGACGCCGCCGAAGCGCACCACCGTGGAAAAGGCGCGCAGCAGGTTCAGCGGCGGGTTGAGGCGGCGGAGCGACATGGCTGGATGCCCATTAAAACATTCCAGATCAGAATGTTAGCTGGTCTATCCTTTGCTTCAAGTAACGCAGCAACTTTTGCTTCATTACTTCCGTCTCATTGGAGAAACCCCCATGCAACGTCGTCATCTTCTTTCCGCCCTGGCCGCTGTTTCTGTCGCGCCTGGAATATCCTTTGCCCAGCAAGGCAAGCCGATCCGCATGATCGTGCCCTTCCCGCCCGGCGGCGCCACCGACATCACGGCGCGCGTGCTGTCGGAGCCGCTGGCCAAGATCCTCCAGCAGCCCGTGGTCATCGACAACCGCGCCGGTGCCGGCGGCTCCATCGGCATGGCCGAGGTGGCCCGCTCCGCACCGGACGGCCTCGCCTTTGGCGTGGCCACGCTCTCCACGCACGGCGTGAACCCGGCCGTCTACCAGAAGCTGCCTTATGACCCGCTCAAGGGCTTCGTGGCCGTGACCGAGCTGGTGAAGGCGCCGGGCGTGGTCGTCATCAACCCGCGGGTGCTGCCGGTGCAGAGCTTCGCGGAACTCGTGAAGTACCTGAAGGCCAATCCGGGCAAGGTGTCGTACGCGTCGCCGGGCAACGGCACCATCGGCCACATGTGGGGCGAACTCTTCAAGAGCAGCACCGGAACCTCGATGGTGCACATCCCCTATCGCGGTGCGGGCCCGGCCATCAACGACGTGCTCGCGGGCGAGGTGCCGGTGTATTTCGACCAGGTGGCCTCGTCGCTGCCGCACGTGAAGGCAGGCAAGCTGAAGGCGCTGGCCGTGTCCTGGAGCAGCCGGCTCGACGTGCTGCCCGAAGTGCCGACCTACCGCGAGCTCGGCTACCCGGCCAACAACGATCCGTCGTGGTTCGGACTCGTGGCGCCCGCCGGCACGCCGGCCGACATCGCGCTGCGCATGCAGCAGGCGGTGGCCACGGCGCTGAAGGACAGCACGGTGCGCGAGCGCCTGGCGCTGCAGGGGCTGTACGCCTCGGGCACCACGCCGGCCGAATTTGCCAAGCAGATCGACAGCGAGATCGAGAAGATGAAAAAAGTCGCCGCCTTCGCGCGCATCCGATTGGACTGATCCCGCCTGCCTATGCATCCTGTTCTGAAGCTCATCCAAACCCGCGCCCAGGTGACCAGCGTCGCCGGGCACACGCCGCTGGTGCTCGATTCACCGCACAGCGGCACCGTCTACCCCGAGGACTTCCGGCCCGCCTGCGACCTGGCCACGCTGCGCCGGGCCGAGGACACGCACGTCGAGAAGCTCTATGCCTTTGCGCCCGAAATGGGCGCGGCATGGATCGAGGCGCACTTTCCGCGCAGCTACCTGGACGCCAACCGCGACACCACCGAGCTGGACACCGCGCTGCTCGACGGCCCGTGGACCGGGCCCCTGTCGGCCGACCCGCGCGTGCTGGCCAAGGTGCGGCTCGGCAAGGGCCTGGTCTGGAAGCTCACCGACGAGGGCCTGCCGATCTACGACCGGCTGCTCACTGTGGACGAGGTGCGCGCGCGCATCGACAGCTGCTGGCGGCCCTACCATGCGGCGGTGGCCGAGGCCATCGACGCGGCGCATGCGCGGCACGGCTACAGCATCCACATCAACTGCCACTCGATGCCGGCGGTGGCGGGCAGCCATGCCACCGATTTTCCGGGCCTCGTGCATGCGGACTTCGTGATCGGCGACCGCGACGGCAGCACCGCCGACCCGGCGCTGTCGCAAAGGATCTGCGCGCACCTGCGCGCGCGCGGCTACAGCGTGGACTACAACCATCCCTACAAGGGCGTGGAACTGGTGCGCCGGCATGGCCGGCCGGCCGAGCACCGGCACAGCATCCAGGTGGAGGTCAACCGCAAGCTCTACATGGACGAGGCCACGCTGGCGCTCGACGAGGCCGGCGCGGCGCGGCTGCGGCAGGACCTGCAGTCGATGGTGGCGATGCTGCTGGCCACCGATCCGCGCTGACCGACAACAACAACAACAACAACAACCCTGCCGCCGGCGCGTGTGTTGCGGCAGGGCGCGAAGGCGCGCGGCCTATAGTGGCCGCCAGTCTTTTCATCTTCGCCTGGAGTTTGACGTGAAGCCATTCCTTGCAGCTGTTCTTGCCATCGCGATGGGCGCCCTGGCGGCGGGCTGTGCCGGCACGGGCTCGGCCGGCAGCGGCGACCGCGCCGCCGCGTCGTCGGGCAGCGGCGTGACGGTGTTCGGCACCATCGACGCGGGCGTCAGCGGCAGCACGAACCGTTCCGAGCGGCGCTAAGCCGGCCGGGGCGTCAGCGCCGCAGCAGCGCCTGGCGCAGCACCCGCGCCGCGCGGTCGCGGATGCGGCCGTGCCCGGCATCCGGCAGGGTGCGCGGCGCCACCTTCGCGGTGGCGCAGGCCCACAGAAAGTCGTGCAGGATCGGCGTGTCGTCGACCGTCTCGGTGCTGCCGTATTTGTGGAATTCAGGGTGCCACTGCGTGGCGGCGATGTAGCTGCGGCCCCTGTCGGCGCGGCGGCGGATGGCCTCGGGCACGCGGTCGGGCAGGCTCCAGGCCTCGATCTCGAAACCCGGCGCGAGGTCTTTCACGCCCTGGTGGTGGATGCTGTTGACCTTGGCGGTCTTGACCTCGGGGTAGAGCTTGGCCAGGCGCGTGCCCTCGACGATCTCGATCTGATGGAAGTTCTGGTCGTAGGTCACCGGGTCGCGGTGCCGCACGGTTTCGGGGTGCTCGTGCTGCGCCTCGATGTCCTGGTAGAGCGTGCCGCCGAAGGCCACATTGATCAGCTGCAGCCCGCGGCAGACGCCGAAGATGGGCTTGCCGGCCTGCTCGAAGGCCTCGACCAGCGCCAGGTCGTACAGGTCGCGGATGCGGTCGCCCACCCAGGCGTCCTTGAGCGGCACCTCGCCGTAGCTGCCGGGCCAGACGTCGGCGCCGCCGTGCATCACCACGCCGTCGAGCCATTCGGCATAGTGCGAGAGCTTGGTGTCGCCGCGCGCGGTTTCGCCCGTGGGGCAGGGCACCATCACCACCATGGCACCGGCCGACATGAGCCAGTGCGCAATGGACTGCTCGACGTACTGCAGCGTCTTGTTGGTGAAGAGCGAACGCGCCGGATCGGCGTGGGAAAAGCAGGCGGACAAGCCGATCTTCAGCCGGGCGGAAACGGGTTGCGGCATCGCGGGACGAGCAGGGCGTGCTGTGCGAAAAGGAAAGTCCATTGTGGCGCTTTGGCCTCTCGCACGGGGTCGGACGACACGCCAAAGTATGCTTTCAACGCCGCCACGACCAAGAAGGAAGACAAGCCATGAAAACGATCCAGGGCCCGGCCATATTCCTGGCCCAGTTCGCCGGGGACGAAGCCCCGTTCAACTCGCTCGACGCCATTGCCGGCTGGGCCGCCGGGCTGGGCTACAAGGGCGTGCAGATCCCGAGCTGGGACGCGCGCCTGTTCGACCTGAAGAAGGCCGCCGAGAGCAGGACCTACTGCGACGAGGTCAAGGGCACGCTGGCCGCGCACGGCCTGGAGATCACCGAGCTGTCGACCCACCTCCAGGGCCAGCTGGTCGCGGTGCATCCGGCCTACGACGCGGGCTTCGACGGCTTCGCGGCGCCCGAGGTGCGCGGCGATCCGGTGCGGCGCCAGCAGTGGGCGGTGGAGCAGCTGCACTTCGCCGCGAAGGCCTCGGCCAACCTGGGGCTCACGGCGCATGCCACCTTCTCGGGCGCGCTCGCCTGGCCGTACCTCTATTCGTGGCCGCCGCGCCCGCCGGGACTCATCGAGGAGGCCTTCGACGAGCTCGCGCGCCGCTGGCGCCCGATCCTCGATGCCTTCGACGCGGCGGGCGTGGACGTGGGCTACGAGATCCACCCGGGCGAAGACCTGCACGACGGCGTGAGCTACGAGATGTTCCTGGAGCGCGTGGACAACCACCCGCGTGCCTGCCTCCTGTACGACCCGAGCCACTTCATGCTGCAGCAGCTCGATTACCTGGCGTACATCGACCACTACCACGAGCGCATCAAGATCTTCCACGTGAAGGATGCCGAGTTCAACCCGACCGGCAAGCAGGGCGTCTACGGCGGCTTCCAGAGCTGGATCAACCGCGCGGGGCGCTTCCGCTCGCTGGGCGACGGGCAGGTCGATTTCGGCGCCATCTTCTCGAAGATGGCGCAGTACGACTTCCCGGGCTGGGCGGTGCTCGAATGGGAGTGCTGCATCAAGCAGCCCGAGGACGGCGCGCGCGAGGGCGCGGCCTTCATTGCCGACCACATCATCCGGGTGGCGGAGCGGGCTTTTGACGATTTTGCGGCGGGCGGCGTGGACGTGGCCGCCAACAAGCGGATGCTGGGGATCGGCTGAGGCGCTTTTGAGCTATATTTTTGATAGCATCAAACACTTGGCCGGCGGGTGTTTGATGCCGAATTCGCCAAGGCGTTGTTTTTAAGACAAGCAACTGTCATGCCCCGCGGGCTATAATGCCGGGTTCGTTTCGATACCACGACGAAGCACTTTTCGTCACTCCGCCGGCTGACCTGCACTGTCCCTTGGATTTTTCAGGCCTCTTTCCCCCAAGCCGGCTTCACAGTGTGTTGGAGCGCCAGACCGGGCGCCCATGATTGCCACCACTGCCTTCGTTCTTGTTGAAGCGAATAGCGCGTCCGCCGCGCCATTCCGGCCGGCCCACGCCCGTTTTCAATTATTTTTCCGGCATCTTGCGCACACTTTCCGCGCAGGGTGCCAAGGCTTCATGGACATCATTCAACACAGTATCGCGGTGGGCAAGTACCTTGTTTCTCCGCTCATCCGCCACCAGGACGACGGCAATTTCGCCGCATCCGTCTCGATCCGCTCCGGCCGGGGCAGCGGCATGCACGACCGCGTCATGCGTTTCACGCCGCGCTTTGCCAGCCATGCCGCCGCGGCACGCTATGCCGTCGCCCAGGGGCTCGGCTGGGTGCGCGAACGCCACCCCCGCAGCGCGCCGCTCGCTTTGCCGTGCGCGGGCTGAAACAATTACGCCCATCTTCATCTCCAACACACATCGAACGAGAATTCAGAGGTAATCACACATGCCCAAGGAAGAACTGATCGAAATGAACGGCGCAGTGACCGAAGTCCTGCCCGACTCGCGCTACCGCGTGACGCTCGACAACGGCCATCAGCTGATCGCCTACAGCGGCGGCAAGATGCGCAAGCACCACATCCGCATCCTGGCGGGTGACAAGGTGTCGCTCGAACTCTCGCCCTACGACCTGACCAAGGGCCGTATCACCTTCCGCCACCTGGAGCGCCGCGGCCCGCCGCCGACCAACTCCGGCAACAACAACGCACCTCGCCGCTGATCCGCGACGGACGAAGGGCCTTGCAAGCGCCCCGCGCGGGCGCTTGGCAAGGCCTTTGTTTTTGTTGCGGCCGCCCGGCTGCAAAACGATGACCACATCCCCTTCCACCGCCGGCGGCCCGCCAGCCGGCAACGGCTTTGCCACGCTGGCGCTCTCGCCCCAGATGCTGGCCAACCTCACGCAGCTGGGCTACACGCAGATGACGGCGATCCAGGCGGCCGCGCTGCCGCCGGCGCTGCTCGGCAAGGATCTGATCGCGCAGGCCAAGACCGGCAGCGGCAAGACCGCCGCCTTTGCCCTCGCGCTGCTCTCCAACCTGAACCCGCGCCGCTTCGCCATCCAGGCGATGGTGCTGTGCCCCACGCGCGAACTGGCCGACCAGGTCACGACCGAAATCCGCCGCCTGGCGCGCGCGGAAGAGAACATCAAGGTGGTCACGCTCTGCGGCGGCGTTGCGCTGCGCGGGCAGATCGCGAGCCTGGAGCACGGCGCGCACATCGTGGTGGGCACGCCGGGCCGCATCATGGACCACCTGGAGCGCGAGAACCTGAACCTCGAGGCGCTCAACACGCTGGTGCTCGACGAAGCCGACCGCATGCTGGACATGGGCTTCTTCGACGACATCGTGAAGGTGGCGCGCCAGTGCCCCAAGGAGCGCCAGACGCTGCTGTTCTCGGCCACCTACCCCGAAGGCATCGCCAAGCTCGCGCAGCAGTTCATGAAGAGCCCCGAGCAGATCACGGTGCAGGCGCAGCATGAAGGCAGCAAGATCCGCCAGCGCTGGTACCAGGTGAAGGAAAGCGAACGGCTGCATACCGTGAGCCTTTTGCTCGACCATTTCCGCCCCGTGAGCACGCTGGCCTTCTGCAACACCAAGCAGCAGTGCCGCGACCTCGTCGAAGTGCTGCAGGGCCAGGGCTTCAGCGCGCTGGCCCTCTTCGGCGAACTGGAGCAGCGCGAGCGCGACCAGGTGCTGGTGCAGTTTGCCAACCGCAGCTGCTCGGTGCTGGTGGCGACCGACGTGGCGGCGCGCGGGCTCGACATTGCGCAGCTCGAAGCCGTGATCAACGTCGACGTGACGCCCGACGCCGAAATCCACATCCACCGCATCGGCCGCACCGGCCGCGTGGGCCAGCAGGGCGGCGCCGAGGGCCTCGCGCTGAACCTGGCGAGCATGGACGAGATGGGCAGCGTCGGCAAGATCGAGCAGCTGCAGGGCCGCGAATCCGAATGGCACCCGCTGGCCGAGCTCACGCCGGCCCAGGGCGCGCCGCTCGCGCCGCCCATGGCCACCTTGCAGATCGTGGGCGGGCGCAAGGAGAAGATCCGCGCCGGCGACGTGCTGGGCGCGCTCACCGGCGACTGCGGCTACGCCAAGGACCAGGTCGGCAAGATCAACGTCAACGAGTTCTCGACCTACGTGGCCGTGGAGCGCGGCATTGCGGCCGAAGCGGCGCGCAAGCTCTCGAGCGGCCGCGTGAAGGGCAAGAGCGTGAAGGTGCGCCTGCTGGAGCTCTGAAAGTCACCCCGCCGTGCCGGTTGCTTCGGCTTCCGGCAGGCAAAATCCCCGCTGTGGCCTAATTGAGCCTCGAACATCACTTTTTTACCCGAGCTTTTCATGCCCAAGAAAATTCGTACCGAAGCCGACCGCGTTGCCACCCCGAAGCCGACGCCCATGCCCGGCTACGCCCTGCCCAAGTCCGGTGGCGGCCAGAAGGTCAGCCTGGAACGCGGCACCGCCACGCGCAGCAAGAAGAACCCCGGCAAGCGCGCCAAGAAGGGCGGCTGATCCGGCCCCCCGGAGGCTCGCAAGAGCCGCGACGAACGCGCCCCCGGGCGCGTTTTGTCATTGGGACCGCCATAAAGCCAATCCGCGATGTCCGACGACAACCAGATCTTCATTCCGCCCTCGTTCTTCGCGGTCTACAGCGATGCGCGCCAGCGCCTCTCGGAGCCGATCGGCGTGGTGCGCGAGCGCTACGAGATCTGCGAGGACCTGGCCAGCCACCTGGTGGGCCACGCGCAGATCCAGCACCACACCGAGGTGCCGGTCGAGAGCGAGATCCTGCGGCGCATCCATGCCGGGCTCAGGGCGCCCGAAGCCGGCGTGTCGGCCGCCGAGGCCGGCTGGATCGTGCAGCGGCTGGCTGAATTGCTGGGCTGGCCCGGACCCGAGCTGGCTGCGGACTGACGCAGAGCGGCCGGGCACCCGTCAGGCCGGCGCGGCGCGCCTGAGCAGGCTCAGGTAGCCAGGCTGCACTTCCATGCGCGCGATGGCGCCACGCCGCTGGAGCAGCCGGTGCGCCTTTGGCAGGCTCCAGCAGGGCAGGCCGGTGAACATGTGGTGCTCGCAGTGGTAGTTGACCCAGTAGGGCGCCACCAGCGCGCGTTCGAGCCAGCCGGCCTGCGTGGTGCGCGCCTGGCGCAGCGGATCGGCCTCGTTCTGCGCCACCAGCGCATGCTCGGCGATGTTGCGCACGCGGCTCACGAGCGGCAGCCAGGTGGCCATCGGCAGCAGCCACATCAAAAGCCAGGCCCACCCATACCCGGCCAGCGCGAAGGCCAGGAAGCCGAGGCCGTTGCCGGCCAGGAAGCGCCGGTCCTTCGCCAGCTCGCGCCCGAATGCCTTCAGCGCCGATTCGCCCGGGGCACGATGCCGGATGCCCTCGGCAATGTGGCCGAAGCGCTGCTTGTAGAAGGTCTGGCCGCTCAAATCGCGCACGACCTTGCGCCACATCGAATCGCGCGAGATGGGGAAGGGCGCGGACAGCACGAGGTCCGGGTCTTCGGTCTGCTGCACGAAGCGGTGGTGCTGCAGGTGGTAGGGCCGGTAGTCGCGCAGCGTGGAGGAGCACAGCCAGTAGCCCACCCAGTCGTTGATCCGGCGATTGCGGTGCAGGCCCGCATGCGCGGCATCGTGCATGAGGATGAAGAGCCCGAGCTGCCGCGCGCCGACGATCGGCACCATGAGCGGCATGGTCCACGGCCACAGGATGCCCGCGAGCATCGCGGCGCCGATGACGCCCCAGCAGTGCGCCACCAGCCACAGGCCCTTCCATGAAGAGCGGGTGGTAAGCGACTGCCACTCTTCGTTGGAGAAGAAGTCCTCGGGTTGCGCGCGGGGGGCGACGGCCATCGGGCCAGTATGCGCCGATGGCCCGGCCGCGGCACGCGGAATTCCCCGGGGCTTCAGTTGTCGATCACCTTGCGGGCGAACAGCTCGAGGTAGTCCATCAGGCGGTTGGCGCCGGCAATGGCCGCGGCCTCGTCGCCGGTCGCGATGCCCTGTGCGAGTTCGAGGTGCGCATTGGCGCCCTCGACGATCTCGCCTTCGTGCTGGTAGGCGTACCAGAAGCGGCGGCACTGCACGATGAGCGGGATCACGGCCTTCACTGCCGAATCGTTGTGGCTCGCCTGGTGGTTGACGAGGTCGAGCGCGCGGTCGGCCTGCATGTAGTCGTTCAGGTCGCCGCGATGGGCGGCCTTCACCATCAGCTCGGCGCAGCGCACGATCTCCTTGCGCTGCAGCGCGGTGGCGCGGCGCGCCGAGCAGGCCGCGATCAGCCGTTCGAGCACGCGCCGGGTCTGGATCACGTCGAGGTGGTCGGCCAGGTCGATGGTGGACACCAGCAGGCCGCGGCGCGGCTGCTGCACGATGAGGCCGATCGACACCATGCGCATCAGCACCTCGCGCACCGGCGTGCGGCCGAGGCCGGTGCGCTCGGCCAGGTCGGCCTCGACGATCTGGCTGCCAGGCTCCAATTGCAGCGTGGACAGCAGCGTCTCGATCGCGTCGTAGGCGAGGTCGGCGGCCCGTCGCTTGGGCTGGGGGCGGGGCGCGGTCTTCGGAGGGGCCATTGTTTTGTTTTGCTGCTGGTGCTGCTGCTGCTTCGGCTTCATTGTCGGTCCACATCGACATCCGGGCGCACGAGGCCGGCCAGCGTGGCGATGCGCGCCGGCGAGAGCGGCGGCCGCGGCGCGGGCGGCGTCCAGCCGAACAGGAACTGCGCCGCATCGCCGCAGACGCGGCCCTGGCAAGCGCCCATGCCGCAGCGGCGGTGGAGCTTGGCGTCGGTCCAGCCGCTGCAATCCGCGAGTGCCGAAAAGGGCACGTCTTCGCAGCGGCACATGAGGGTGTCGGGCTGCGGCATCTGCCGGATGGCGGGGGCTAGCGCGAAGCTGCGGTGCAGCTGCGCGGCAAAGGCATTCCAGCGGGCGCGCTCGCGTTCGTTCTGCTTCGCTGCGCGCTCGTTGCCGATGGCTGCGTAGCCGGCGATGGTGCCCTGGGCGAGGGCGCGCTCGCTGCCGCCGAAGCCGGTGCATTCGCCGGCCGCGTAGACACCGGGCAGGCTGGTGGCTTGCAGCGCATCGACGGCCAGCGCCTGGGCGCCGGCCTCCGCGGGTGTCAGGTCGCAGCCGAGCATCCGGCCAAGCTGCGTGTTGGGCGTGAGGCCGAAGCCGCAGGCGATGCGGTCGCAGGCGATCTCCACCTCGCGCTCGCCCAGCAGGAGCCGAACCGATTCGACCTGCGTGCCGCCGTGGGCCGAGACGATGCGCGACGAAGTGCGGTACTGAGGATCGGCCAGCGCCGCCGCCTGCATCGCCTTGCCCGGCCAGCGCAGCAGGCTGGCGGCAAAGCCCGCGACCGCCGCGAACGAGGCCTGCTCGGCGATGCGCACGACCTTGGCGCCCGCCGCGCGCGCCGTTGATGCAGCGGCCAGCAGCAAGGGCCCGCTGCCGGCGATCACGATGCGCTCGCCCTCGACCGGCAGCCCCGCCTTGATGAGCGCCTGCAACCCACCCGCGCCCGTGACGCCGGGCAGCGTCCAGCCCGGGAAGGGCAGCAGCAGCTCGCGCGCGCCGGTGCAGAGGATCAGCTTGCTCCAACGCATGCGCCAGCCGCGCTCGGCGTCTTCGAGCAGCAGTTCGTTGCGCCCGGGCGCCGCGACGACGCGCGTGCCGCTGCACACGCGGATGTTGGCGTGGCGCTCGAGCGCATCGCGCCACCTGCGCGCAGCCGCGGGCAGCGACGCGCCGGGCCCGTCGCGCCAGATCTGGCCGCCGGCCGCGGGGTTGTCGTCGATCACGGCGATCGAAGCGCCGCTCGGTGCTGCCGCCACGGCCGCCGCCATGCCGGCCGGGCCGGCGCCGACGATCAGCAGGTCGCAGTGCTCCAGCGCCATGGCCGTCATGCCGAGGTCTCCACGCGCATGCCTTCGGCGCAGACCGCCTGGCAGGCGAGCCTTTGCCGGCCATCGATCCGCACGCGGCATTCCTGGCACACGCCCATGCCGCAGAAGGGCGCGCGCGGCTGGCCCGTGACGGAGCTGCGCGCCACGCCCATGGCGCCGGCCACGCGCAAGGCGGCGGCGACCGAGCTGCCCGCCTTCACGCGGACGGGTTGGCCGTCGATGTGCAGCAAGGTCTCGCCGCTCATGCGCGCTTCTCCAGCAAGCCGCGCGGCGCATACGGCGCCGCATCGAATTCAGGCGCGGCGCCGGTCATCAGCGCCGCGAGCAGGTGCGCGCTGCCCGGCGCGGTGGTCACGCCCAGGCCTTCGTGGCCGACCGCGAGCCAGAGCTTCTCGCGCCAGGGGTGCTTGCCCAGCAGCGGCAGCCCGTCGGGCGTGGCGGCGCGCAGGCCGGTCCACGAGCGGACCGCATTGAGCTCCGCGAGCCCCGGCAGGTAGCCGAGCGCGCGCTGCAGCATGCGCGCGAGCATCGGCGCTTCGACCGCCGGATCGGTGGTGTCGAACTGGCGCGAGGAGCCGATCAGCAGTTGGCCCGTCGGCCGCGGCTGCACGTTGAAGGCCACCGAATCGCCGTCGCTGTGGTGCGCACTCGTCACATAGCCGAGCTCGACGAGCTGGTGGCGCACCGTGCCCGGGTAGCGGTCGGTGATCAGCAGGTGGCCCTTCTTGGGGCGGATCGGAAGTTCGGGGCACAGCGCCGTGGCCTCGATGCCGTTGGCCAGCACGATCTGCGGCGCGCTGCGGCGGCTGCCGTCGGCAAGCCGCAACGTGCCGTCGTCTTCGATCGCATCGACTTTCGCGTGCTCGACGCGGATCGAAGCGCCGCCCTCTGCGAGCAGCCAGCGCGCCGCGTTCGGCGCATAGAGGATGCCGTCGCCGGGCACTTCGAGCGCGCCTGCGAGGCCCTTGCGCAGCGCGGGCTCGGCGCGCGCGAGCGCGGGCGCATCGAGCAGGCGGCTGTCGACGCCGTGTGCATACAGCCGCTCGCGCTTGCGCTCGGCCTCGGCCATTTCTTCTTCGTTCGCGGCGATCCAGAGCGTGCCGCAGGCGCGGTACGCGCAGTCTTCGCCCATGCGGAGCGCCAGGGCGCGCCACTGCGCGATCGAATGGCGGCTCAACGCAAGCTCGGCCGGGTTGTCGTCCATCACCACCAGGTGCCCCATGCCCGCGCCGGTGGCACCGCCGATGCGCGCATCGAGCACCAGCACGCGGCGGCCGGCCTGCACCAGCGCATGCGCGCAGGCCGCGCCGACGATGCCGGCGCCGATGACGATGGCATCCGCGTCCATGCCGCGCGAGCTCAGAGCCGGATGCCCCAGCCGAAGGGATCGCTGTCGTCGATCAGCAGCGTGGCTTCGGCGCTGATGTGGGCGCGGCCGCGCAGCGTCGGAACGACCTTGCCGCCGTCTTCCAGCGTGTAGCTGGCCTCGAAGCGGCTGCCGATCACGCTGGCCTGCGTCCACACCTCGCCCGGCGCGAGCTTGCCGTCGGCCGCGAGGCAGGCGATCTTGGCGCTGGTGCCGGTGCCGCAGGGCGAGCGGTCGTAGGCGTTGCCGGGGCACAGCACGAAGTTGCGGCTGTCGGCGCCTTCGCTGTCGTCGGCAAAGAGTTCGATGTGGTCGATCTCCGCGCCCTCGGCGCCCGTGATGCCCTGTGCCGCGAGCGCGCGGCGCAAGGCGGCGGTGTAGCCGGTCAGCGCGGCGAGGTTGTCGCTCGCCACGCGCTGTCCGTGCTCGCTCACGAGGAAGAACCAGTTGCCGCCCCAGGCGACATCTCCGCGCACAGTCTCGCGCACGGTGCCATGACCGGGCAGCTTGACCGCCACCTGGTGCAGGTGCCGATACGCCGGCACGTTGCGCACGCTGACCGAACCATCGGCATGCAGCGTGGCGGTGACGGTGCCCACGGGTGTTTCGATGCGGTGCTCGCCGGCGCCGATGCGCCCCATGTGCGCGAGGCTCGCGACCAGGCCGATGGTGCCGTGGCCGCACATGCCGAGATAGCCGGTGTTGTTGAAGAAGACCACGCCGGCCGCGGCATCCTTCGACACCGGCTCGCACAAGAGCGCGCCCACCACCACGTCGCTGCCGCGCGGCTCGAGCACCGTGGCCGCGCGCCATTGGTCGTGCCGCTCGGCCAGCAGCGCGCGGCGCTCGGCCATGGAGCCGCCGCCCAGGTCGGGAAAGCCGCCGACGACCAGCCGCGTGGGCTCGCCGCCCGTGTGCGAATCGATGATCTGGATGCGCTGCATGTCGTCCTTCAGGCTCAGTAGCTCGCGAGGGGAACGGGCGCGGCGTTCTTGAAGGTGAACACCGTGATCGGCGCCTGTTTCATGTTGCCCTTGTCGTCGTAGCTGTAGGTGGCGGCCACGCCCTTGTAGGTGGTCTTGTAGAGCTCGGCGCCCACCTTGTCGGGGTCGATGGAGTTGGCCTTCTGCATCGACTCGCCGATGAACATCTGCTGGTCGTAGTACGAGGCGGCATACGCATCCGCATCGGCGTTGAAGCGCTTCTTGAACTTGGCCTTGAAGGCCGGGCCGCTCTGCGCCTTTTCAAGGATGGAGCCGCCCTGCGCGCAGAACACCAGGTCGTTGACCGCGTCGCCGCCGAGCTTGCCGGTGGCCGGGCTGCAGACGGTGTCGCCGCCGAGCAGCTTGCCGGGCACGGCCAGCTGCTTCATCTGGCGCGCCATGGGTGCGGCCTGCGGCGCATAGCCGCCGAAGAAGATGGCTTCGGGCGCCTTGGCCTTCATGTTGGTGAGGATCGCGGTGAAGTCCACGGCCTTGTCGGTGGTGAACTCCTGGCCCACGATGGTGAGGCCCTGCTTCTTCGCTTCCTTGCTGAACTCTTCCGCCAGGCCCTGGCCGAAGGCGGTGCGGTCGTCGATCACGCCCACCTTCGTGACCTTGAGCACCTTGGCTGCGTACACCGCCATGCTGGAGCCGATCTGGTTGTCGCTTGCGATGATGCGAAAGAGGTTCTTGTAGCCGCCCTGCGTGACCTTCGGGTTGGTGCCCACGGTGGAGACCATGGTGCCGCCGTCGGCATAGATGCGCGACGCCGGGATGGCCACGCCCGAGCAATACGGCCCCATCACGTACTTGACGCCGTCGTCCACCAGTTTCTGCGCCACGCTGACGCCGGTCTTGGCGTCGCACTGGTCGTCTTCGGACACGAGTTCGAACTTCAGCGCCTTGCCGCCGACGCTGATCTTCTTCGCGTTGAGTTCCTCGATGGCCAGGCGCACGCCGTTTTCGTTGTCCTTGCCCGCGAAGGCATTGGGGCCCGAGAGCGGCCCGCTGTGGCCGATCTTGACGACCTGCTCCTGCTGCGCATGCGCGTGGCCTGCAACGGCGATGGCCGCCACGAGGCCGAGAAACGGAATCATGTGTGCTTTGGACTTCATGCTTGTTCCCAGGTAAGGACGATGAAAAAAGAGTGAGAGCGCGCATTATGACACGACCGACTGGTATTGCACAGGCCGCGTGGCCAGCGCCTTCTTCACGATGGCCTCGATGGCGGCCCGCTCCTGGCCGATGAGCGGCAGCCGCGGGCGGCGCATGTGCTCGCTGCCCACGCCCACCAGCACGTCGATCAGCTTGAGGTTCTGCACCAGCTTGGTCGACACGTCCAGGTGCAGCATCGGCGTCATCCACTGGTAGAGCTTCAGCGCCTCGGCGAAGCGGCCCGCCTTCATCAGGTCGTACAGCGCCACCGTCTCGCGCGGGAACGCGCAGCCCACCCCGGCCAAGAGGCCATCGCAGCCCAGCGCCAGGCCTTCGTAGGCCAGGTCGTCCACGCCCAGGAACAGCTGGTAGCGGTCGCCCACGGTGTTGCGCAGGTCGGTGATGCGGCGGATGTCGTCCGAGCTTTCCTTGATGGCCGCGATCCATTCGCAGTCCGCCAGTTCCAGCATGTGCTCGGGCTTCAGGTCGACCCGGTAGGCCACCGGGTTGTTGTAGACCATGATGGGCTTTTGCGCCGCGTTGGCGATGGTGCGCACATTGAGCATGGCTTCGCGCGCATCGGCCACGTAGATCACCGAGGGCATCACCATGAAGCCGGCCACGCCGAGCTTGTTGGCCCCGTCCACGTAGCGCAGCGCCTCGCGCGTGCTGGTTTCCGACACATTGGCCAGCACCGGGATGCGGCCGTCGGCGGCTTCGAGCGCGATCTGGGCGACCTGCAGCTTCTCTTCGAGCGTGAGCGTGCTGGCTTCGCCCAGCGAGCCGCAGGTGACGAGGCCGTGGATGCCATTGCGGATCTGGAAGTCGATGTGCCGCGCGGTGCCTTCGGCATCGATGCTTTCGTCGGCGTGGAACTTGGTGGTGATGGCGGGAAAGATGCCTTGCCAGCGGGGTTGGGTCACGTGAGCGCTCCTGGATGTGCGGTGGGGAAGGGTCTTACTTTAAATATATTAACGATATATCGTCAAGATATGCGTAGGGTGGGCGCTCTTCCGGGTTGGGTTCTTCTGTGATATCGGGGCGAAGGCGGATTCGTTATTCAGGGTGCGATCACGCCGACGGGGTACCTTGCTCCGCGAATGTCCCCCGGCCTTCGGCCTCCTCCTTGATTTCGCTGCGCAGGGCACCCCATCAGCGTGCTCGTGTTCAGAGCACTGGTTGATCAGCCGCGAACCGACAGCGTGGCTCGTGCACAGGGCATCGGGTGCTCCCCGCAGCGAAATCAAGGAGGAGGCCGCAGGCCGGGGGACATTCGCGGAGGGGAGTACCCGGTGGCCTGTGCACGCGCCCTGAACAACAGCGCCAAAAAACTACAGCGCCAAAAACAACAGCACAAGATCAGTCGATCTTCGCCCCCGAAGCCTTGACCACCGCCCCCATCGCATCCCAGTCCGCGCGCAGCAGCTTCTGGAACTCTTCTGCGCTCTGCATGCGCGGCTCCACGCCCAGGCGCTTGAAGCGCTCCTGGATCGCCGGATCGGACAGCACCTTGTTGGTGGCCGCGTTGAGGCGCTCGACCTCGGCCTTGGGTGTGCCGGCCGGGGCGAGCAGGCCGATCCATGAATCGAAGGCGTAGCCCGGCAGGCCGCTCTCGGCCACCGTCGGCAAGTTTGGCAGGAACGGGCTGCGCGCCTGGCCCGTGGAGGCGAGCAGCTTCATGCGCGGATCGGCCTGGAAGCCCATCACGCCGATGCTCGACGAGATCACCGCCTGCACGCGGCCCGCGAGCACCTCGTTGACCGCCTCGCCGGTCGACTTGGTCGGGATGTGCGTCATCTGCAGCCCCGCCTTGGCAAGGAACGACGCCATCGCCAGGTGCGTGGCGCTGCCGTTGCCGGCCGAGGCGTAGTTGTACTTGCCCGGATTGGCCTTGACCTCCTTGATGAAGTCGGCCGTGTTCGACACATTGAGCCCGCTCGATACGGCCAGCGCGTAGCCCGCGTTGCCGATGTTGGCCACGCCCACGAAATCCTTCAGCGGGTCGTAGGACAGCTTGCTGTACAGGAAGCCCGCGATGTTGTGGCTCGCGGCCGCGAGCAGCAGCGTGTTGCCGTCCGCAGGCGCCTTGGCCACCGCGGCCGCGCCCACCGTGCCGCCCGCGCCCGCGCGGTTCTCGACGATGGCGCTGGCATTGAGCGCCGCACCCAGTTCGGCGTTGAAGGCGCGCGCCACCGTGTCCTGCACCGCGCCGGTGCCGAAGGGCACGACGATGTGGATCACGCGCTGTTGGGCATGCACGGGCGCGAACGCGCCGAGCGCCGTGGCGGCGGCAAGGGCAGCGAGCGAACGCCGGGTGAACAGGGAGGAGGTCATCGAAGTGGCCGCTTTCATCATCATCATCATCGTTGGCAGTGAAAGATCTCAGCCGCCCGCGGGCAGCCAGCGCTGCACCAGCTTCACGAAGTAGCTGGCGCCGATCGGAATGATCTCGTCGTTGAAGTCGAACGAGGTGTTGTGGATGATGCAAGGGCCGGGACCGTGGCCGTCGGGCCGGTGGTCGCCGTCGCCATTGCCGAGAAACGCATAGCAGCCGGGCCGCGCGAGCAGCATGTGCGCGAAGTCCTCGGCGCCCATCACGGCGGGGAAGTTGTCGGTGACCATGCCGTCGCCCACCACCTCGCGCATCACGCCCGCGGCAAAGCGCGCCTCGGCCGGGTGATTGACCACCGGCGGCGAGGAGCGGTTGAAGAAGACCTCGGCCGTGCAGCCGTGCGCCGCGGCCACACCCGCCGCCACTTCGCGCAGGCGTGCCTCGATCTTGTCGATGGCCTCGATGGAGAAGGTGCGGATCGTGCCGCCCACCGTGGCCACGTCGGGAATCACGTTGGGCGCATCCGAGCCCTGCAGCTGCGTGACCGCGAGCAGGGCGCGCTCGGTGCTCTGAATGGTGCGCGGCACGATGGTCTGCAGCTGCTGCGCGAGCGTGACCACCGCGGCCACCGGGTCGATGCCGGTGTGCGGCATCGAGGCGTGCGTCCCGCGCCCGCGCACGGTGATCTTGTAGGTGTTGCTCGAGGCCATCAGCGCGCCTTCGTTGAGCGCGAAGCGGCCCACGTCGCCGACCGGGAAGTTGTGCAGCGCAAAGACCGCGTCGCACGGAAAGCGCTCGAACAGGCCGTCCTGGATCATCTTCTTCGCGCCGGCCTTGCCCATCTCCTCGGCGGGCTGGAAGATGAAATGCACGGTGCCGTCGAAGTCATCGGGCCCCTGCTGCGACAGGTGCCAGGCGGCGGCCAGCAGCATGGTGGTGTGGCCGTCGTGGCCGCAGGCATGCATGCGGCCGGCGTGCGTGGACTTGTGGGCGAACTCGTTGGCCTCGTGCAGCGGCAGCGCATCCATGTCGGCGCGCAGGCCGATGGTGCGTGTGCCGCTGCCCTTGCGCAGCACGCCGACCAGGCCGGTGCCGGCAATGCCGCGGTGCACCTCGATGCCCCATTCGGCGAGCAGGCCCGCCACCTTTTCGGAGGTGCGGTGCTCCTCGAAGCCGAGCTCGGGATGGGCATGGATGTCGCGCCGGATATCGACGAAGCGGGAGGCGTGGGCGGCAAAGGAATCGACGATGTTCATGGTGGCAGGCAAGGGTCGTGGGGTCGAATGATTCTGGCGCAAGGTGGCGATCGGCGCCACGCGCAGCAGCGAAGAGGCGATTGGTCAGAGGCCGGCCAGCACCTGCCCGAGCGTCTCGGCCAGCAGGTCGGCATGGGCTTCGGAGAACACCAGCGGCGGGCGGATCTTGAGCGTGTTGGCATGTTCGCCGGTGGCGCTCAGCAGCACCTGCCGCTCGCGCAGGCCGTTGACGATGCGCGCGGTTTCCGCGGTGGCGGGCGTGCGGGTGCGGCGGTCGGTGACGAGCTCCACGCCCACGAACAGGCCCGCGCCGCGCACGTCGCCGATCAGCGCATGGCGCTCGGCGAGCTTCGCGATCTGCGCACGCAGGTAACGGCCGACGCGCTGCGCGTTGGCCATCAGGCCTTCGCGCTCGACCACGTCGAGCACCGCCATGCCCGCGGCCATCGACACCGGATTGCCGCCGAAGGTGTTGAAGTAGCGGCACTCGCGGCCGAAGGCGGCCAGCGCCTCGGGCCGCACCGCGAGGCCGGCCAGCGGGTGGCCGGCGCCCAGCGGCTTGCCCATGGTGACGATGTCGGGCACCACGCCGTGCCGCTGGAAGCCCCAGAACGCGTCGCCGGTGCGGCCGAGGCCGGGCTGCACTTCGTCGGCGATGAAGAGGCCGCCGGCCTCGCGCACCGCGTCCACCGCCTCGGCCATGAAGCCCGGCGGGTCGGTGAAGATGCCATCGCTCGAGAACACAGTGTCGACCATCAGCGCGGCCGGGCGCATGCCGTGCGCCTTCAGGTCGGCGATGGCCTCGCGCACGCCGTTCGCGAACGCGCGGCCCAGTTCGCCGGGCGCGATGCGGTAGCTGTCGGGCGCAGGCACGGTGCGCACCGCATCGCCGAGCTGCACGAACTTGCCGAGCGAGGGCGAAGCCTCGGCGATGGACGCGGTGACGCCGTGGTACGCAAAGCGCGTGACGATCAGCCCCTCGGCTTTGGTGTGTGCGCGTGCGATGCGCATCGCAAGGTCGTTGGCCTCGCTGCCGGTGCAGGTGAACATCGCGTGTGCGAGCTCGGCCGGCAGGGTGGCGAGCAGCCGCTCGGCGTAGTCGAGCACGCCTTCGTGCAGGTAGCGCGTGTGGGTGTTGAGCACGCCGGCCTGGCGCGCGATGGCCTCGACCACGTGTGGGTGGCAATGGCCGACGGAGGCGACGTTGTTGTAGGCGTCGAGATGGGGCCGGCCCTCGGCGTCGTACAGCCACACGCCTTCGCCACGCACCGGGTGCAGCGGCGTCTCGTAGAACAGGCGGTAGGCCGGGCCGAGCACGCGCGCGCGGCGCTCGACCAGGGCCTGGGTCGAAGGGGCGAGGGAAGTCATGGGCGGTCTCTCAGAGGTTCAGCGCGCGGCGAAAGGCTGCTGTCGCCGCGGCGCTGCCGACGCGCTCGCAAGCCTGCAGCCGCGCCCACGACAGCGGGTTGTTGCGCAGCAGGTAGGGCGCGTTCTCGGGATAGCGCGCGGCGCGCCAGCCGCTGATGGCCACCACCATCACGAGCCGCGCGGCGATCAGGTCGAACAGCACGCCGATCTCGGCCGGCGACAGCGGCCGCACGGCGTGGTAGGCGGCCACCAGCGGCACGATGGCCGCGAGCGGATCGTCGCCGGTGCCGGCCTGGTAGGCGGCGGCCACGGCCAGGTCGTTGATGCACGGCGCGCGCACCATGTCGCCGAAGTCGAGGATCGCGGCAATGCGGTCGGTGTCGGCCGGGTCGACCAGCAGGTTGTAGATGTTGAAGTCGTTGTGGATCGGCTGTGCGGGCAGCGTGCGCAGCACCGGCTTGGCATCGCGCTCGAAGCGGTCGAGCGCGGCGGCGGCCAGCGCGCGGCGCTCCGGCTCGGCGATGTGCGCGAGCAGGCCGCGCACGCTGTCGGCGCGCTGCAGGTCCCAGGGCAGCGGCAGGTCGCCGGCCGGATGGTCGAAGCCCGCGAGCGCCACGTCGAGCCGGGCCAGCATGCGCGCGAGGTTCTGCTGCTGCAGCGGCGTGCGCGGCGCCTCGGGCAGCGGCAGGCCGGGCAGGTAGCTGAAAAGGCGCACCACGCGCGGCAGGCCGTCGCCCGGATCGCAGGTCAAGGAGGCGGCGCCGTCCCGCGTCGGCACGATGCGCTGCACCGGCAGACCCGGGTCGACGGCCGCGAGATGCAGCAGGGCCTGGGTCTGGAAGTCGGCGACCAGCGCGGTCTCGGCCGGGTGCGAGATCTTCAGCATGAAGCGGGCGCCGTCGGCGGCGCGCTCGAGCCGGTAGTTGCGGTCGCGCTCGCCGGTCAGCGGCTTCATCTCGCCGTCGATGCCGTAGTGCTCGCGCGCGAGTTCGCGCACCCAGGCGCCGTCGAGCGCGGGCGAGGCTTCGCTGAGCACCTGCGTGTCGGCGAACTCTGCAATCGTCATGCCGCGCTCTCGAAACCGCGCAGCGCGCTCGCGATGTTGGGCCCCAGGTCATCGGACAGATAGCCGCCTTCCTGCACCAGCACCGTCGGCAGTCCCAGGCGCGCGATCTCGGCCAGCAGCACGGCGAAGCCGGCGGTCTGGATCTTCATGCCCTTGTAGGGATCGCGCTCGTGCGCGTCGAGGCCCAGCGCCACCACCAGCGCGCCAGGCGCATAGGCGCGGATGCTGTCGCAGGCGTCGCGCAGCGCGGGCAGGTAGCCGTCGATGTCGGTACCCAGCGCGAGCGGCTTGTTGATGTTGTAGCCCAGGCCTTCGCCTTCGCCGCGCTCGTGCGCGTGACCGATGAAGAAGGGCGTGAAGTTGCGCGGGTCGCCGTGCAGCGAGATGGTCAGCACGTCGGCGCGGCGGTAGAAGATGCCTTGTGTGCCGTTGCCGTGGTGCACGTCGATGTCGAGGATCGCCACGCGATCGTGCACGCCGCGCAGGTGCTGCGCGGCAATCGCCACGTTGTTGAGGTAGCAGAAGCCGTTGGCGCGGTCGGCATACGCGTGGTGGCCGGGCGGGCGGCACAGCGCATAGGCCGCGCGCTCGCCACCCCGCACGAGCTGCGCGGCATGCGTCGCCATGTTGGCCGAGGCGACGGCGGCCTCCCAGGTGCGCGCGCCGATCGAGCAGGCGTTGTCGCCCATGTGGAAGCCGGCCTGGCCGACCACGCTGTCGGGGTAGGTGCAGGGCTGGCCCGGGAACGGATGGATGTTGGGCATCACCTCTTCGGACGGATCGTCCAGCAGCTGCCAGCGCGCGTAGGCGGTCTCGAGAAAGCGCAGGTACTCGGGCGTGTGGATGGCGGCGCGCGGGCCGGCGCCGAAGTCGCGCGGAGCAACGATCTCGTGGCCCTCCCGTTGTACCGCCTCGAGCAGGCGGAAGGCGCGCTCGGGCTGCTCGTTGCTGCGCTTGAGCTTGCCGCGCACCATGAAGAGCTGCGGGTCGTGGTCCTTGTGGGTGTCGCTGTAGACGACTTTCATCGGTGTGTTTCTCCGGTCTCAGGCATTGGCGGGAAGGGGCGCGGCGCCGTGCTGCTTCACGAACAGCGCGCGCACGTGCTGCCAGGCATCTTCCAGGTGCACGCGCATCGCGGCCTTGGCGGCCTCGGGGTCGCGGCGCACCAGGGCATCGACGATGGGGCGGTGGGTCTCGGCCATGGCGGTGGGGTCGTGGTAGACCGCGTCGATCAGCGCGATGATCATCTGCATCTCGGTCTGCGTGTTCATGAAGATGCGGTGCAGGTGCGCGTTGCCCGAGAGCTCGCAGATCAGCGTGTGCAGCGCCAGGTCGTTGGCGATGCGGTGGTGCTGCGGCTGCGTGTTGGCCTCGCGCACCATGGCCTCGACCAGCGCCTGCACGCGCGCGATGCCCGCGTCGTCGGCCTTGCGGCAGGCCAGCTCGATCGAAGTCAGCTCGAGGCTCAGGCGCACTTCGAACAGGTCGTCGATCTCCTGCACGCTGATGGTCCGCACCGCGAAGCCGTGGCGCGGCTTGGCGACCAGCACGCCCTGACGCTCGAGCCGCCGCGCCGCCTCGCGCACGGGCGCGCGGCTCACGCCCATGCGGCGCGCGATGTCGGCCTCGACGATGCGGCTGCCGGGCGCCAGGCGGCCTTCGACGATGGCGCGCGTCAGCTGGGCCTCGACCAGGCCGACGAGGTCGGTCGACTCGACCGATTCGAACAGGGCCGCGTCGGCAGCAGGAGGAGGAGGAGAAATTGTGGAAATTGCCATGTTGCTTGTCTCGTCATTGGTATGCGCCAGGGGCGATTCTTCACCGGATGGCATCTGGCGCAGCCGGTGCGGTCTTCAGGCCCCGCCCCGCGCGCGCCAGGTAGATGCCCGCCGCCATGATCAGCGCGATGCCGGCCATCGCGATCGCGTCGGGCGGCCGGCGGAACCAGAAGGTGCTGAAGGCCACGGCCAGCAGCAGCTGGAAGTAGTTGAGCGGCGCCAGCGTGGAGGCCTCGACGCGCTCGAAGGCAGCCAGCAGCAGCCACTGCGCCGCCGCGCTGCAGGCGCCGCCCGCGAGCAGCAGCGCCACGTCGCCCCAGGGCGGCGGGTGGGCGGGCAGGAAGAAGGGCGCGGGCAGCAGCGTGACGACGAAGCAGGCCAGCGCGGTCCAGGCGTACTGCACCGGCCCCGCGACCAGGCCCGCGAGCCGCCGCGTGAGCAGCTGGAAGATCGCGTAGCAGACGGCGGCCACCGCCATCAGCACCGTGCCGAGCAGCGGCAGGTCGGCGCCCGGCCGCACGATCAGCAACATGCCGCCGAAGCCGACCGTCACCGCCACCCAGCGGCTGCGCCGCACCTGCTCGCCCAACAGCCACGGCGACAGCGCCACCATCAGAAGCGGCGCGGTGAAGTAGATGGCCGTGGCCTCGGCCAGCGGCATCCAGATGAGCGCCGTCATGAAGCAGGTGGCCACCGTCGCGAGCATCAGCCCGCGCAGCAGCAGCAAGGGCTTGTGCGGCGTGCGCCACATGCGCAGGTCGCCATGGCGCAGCAGCATCGCCAAGGCAATGCCGCTCACCGCGACGTAGCGCATCACGTTGACGAAGGGCGCCGGGTAGAACTGCAGCATGTACTTGCAGAACGCGTCGTAGGAAGCAAAGGCCACCAGTGCGCAGAAGAACAGCGCCACGCCGGCGCGCCTGGAGCCCGCGGGGTGCAGTGCGAGAGCCGTGGCGGCGGTGCTCATCGCTCGGCCTGGAAGCCCCGCGGGAAGCTCTCGTCCGTGCAGAAGGCCTTCACGCGAAGCTTTCCTCGAAGATCGCCATCGCGCGGGCGAAGCGCGCGAACATGTCGTCGACCTGTTCGGCCGTGATGATGAGCGGCGGGCAGAAGGCGATGGAGTCGCCCATCGCGCGCACGATGAGCCCCTGCGCCAGCGCGAGTTCGGCGAGGCGTGCGCCGGCCTTCTGCGCGGGATCGAAGGGCGTGCGCCTGGCGGGGTCGGCATACTGCTCGATTG
Source organism: Variovorax paradoxus NBRC 15149 (assembly GCF_001591365.1). Taxonomy (GTDB): domain Bacteria; phylum Pseudomonadota; class Gammaproteobacteria; order Burkholderiales; family Burkholderiaceae_C; genus Variovorax; species Variovorax paradoxus. Next base: position 2,715,785 of record NZ_BCUT01000001.1, on the reverse strand, counting down.
CGCCGATGAGCCCCACGCCGCGCACCTCGCCGACGTACTTTCGCCCGGCGTAACTCTGCAGCCCTTGCTGGAATTGCGGCACCAGCGACTGCACGTGCGCGAGGATGTTCTCGTCCTCGTAGACCTTGAGCGTCTCCAGCGCAATGGCGCAAGCCACCGGATGGCCCGAGTAGGTGAAGCCGTGGCCGAAGGTGCCGATCTTGCCGCTGTTGGCGGCCACGGCCGCATGCACCTTCTCGTTGACCATCACGGCCGAGATCGGCACATAGCCCGACGAGAGCGCCTTGGCCGCGGTCAGGATGTCGGGCTTCAAGCCGAAGGTGGCCGAGCCGAACATCTGGCCGGTGCGGCCGAAGCCGCAGATCACCTCGTCGGCGATCAGCAGCACCTCGTACCTGGCCAGCACCTTCTGCACCTTGTCGAAGTAGGTGGCCGGCGGCACCAGCACGCCGCCCGCGCCCATCACGGGCTCGGCGATGAAGGCGCCGACCGTGTGGGGGCCTTCGTCGAGGATGCGCTGCTCGAGCGCAGCGGCCAGCCGCGTCGCGAAGTCTTGCTCGCTCTCACCGGCTTCGGCGTAGCGGAAATGGTGCGGGCAGTCGACATGCAGGATGCGGTCGATCGGCAGGTCGAAGTCGCGGTGGTTCGGCACCAGGCCGCTCAGGCTCGCGGCCGCGACGGTGACGCCGTGGTACGCGTTGCGGCGCGCGATGATCTTTTTCTTTTCAGGCTTGCCGATGGCGTTGTGGTAGTACCAGACCAGCTTGACCGCGGAGTCGTTGGCCTCCGAACCCGAGTTGGCGAAGAACACCTTGGACATCGGCACCGGCGCCAGCGCGAGCAGTTTTTCGGCCAGCGCGATGGCGGCCGGGTTGGAGCGGCCGTTGAAGGTGTGGTAGTACGGCAGCCCGTGCAGCGCTTCGCTGCCGGCCTTGGCGAGGCGTGCGTTGCTGAAGCCCAGCGAGGCGCACCACAGGCCCGACATCGCCTCGAGATAGCGGCGGCCCTGGTCGTCCTCCACGAAGATGCCATCGCCGCGCTGGATCACCAGCGGGCCGAGCTGCGGATGCGTCGCAAGGTTGGTGAAGGGATGCAGATGCGCGGCGATGTCGTTGGCGGCGTTCTCTGCGTGCGTGCTGGCGTTCATGAAGGCGGTTCCGTTGTGTAGGGAGTTCGATCAATAGCCGCGCGCCAGGTCGACCTGGTTGGCGGGGCGCCGGCCCTGGCGCAGCGACGCAAGGTTGTCGAGCGTCTGGCGCGCGATCACGAGGCTGTCGGTGCGCGTGGCGATGTGCGGCGTGACGAGGATGCGCGGGTCGCCCCAGAACGGATGGTCCGGCGGCAGCGGCTCCTGCGAGAAGGCGTCGAGCGTGGCCGCCGAGAGCTGGCCCACGTCGAGCGCCGGCTGCAGGTCGGCCTCGACCAGGTGGTCGCCGCGGCCGACGTTGATCAGGTGCGCGCCGCGCGGCAGCCTGGCGAACAGCGCGGCATCGAGAAAACCGTGCGTCTCGGCGGTGAGCGGCAGCAGGCACACCAGCGTGTCGCAGCCCGAGAGAAATTCATCGAGCTGCGCGGCGCCGTGGAAGCCCTCGACGCCGGCCGGCAGGGCCTCCTTCGCGCTGCGGCTCCAGCCGCGCACCGGGTAGCCGATGGCGGCCAGCGCCTCGGCGCAGGCCATGCCCAGCGTGCCCAGGCCCGCAATGCCCACGCGGTGGTGGCGCGGCGATTCGATCGGCTGCTCCTCCCATCGGCGGGCCGCGGAACTCGCAACGTAGGCGCGCATGCCGCGGTGCTGCTGCACCACGGCCCAGCAGACATAGGCCTTCATGCCGGCCGCCATGCCGGTGTCGACGATGCGGCACAGCGGCAGGTGGCGCGGCAGCTGTGCATCGGCCGTGATGTGCTCGATGCCCGCGGCCAGCGACTGCACGAGCCGCAGCTTCGGCATCCGGGCGAGCAGGCCGTGCGGCGGAAACCAGCAGACGGCCGCATCGATCTGGTCGAGCGCACCGAGTTCCGCGCCCAGGCGCAGGTCGATGCCCGGATGGGCCTCGCGGAAGGCCGTGGCGAGGTACTCCATGTCCAGCACCTCGCTCAGGATCGCCACGCAGGGCGTGCCGCCCTTCTCGTTCAGCGCCATCACGCGACCAGCGCCTCGGCCGGCGACGCGGCGGACACCAGCCGCGGCACCGCCTCGATCAGCTTGCGCGTGTAGGCGTGCTTCGGATCGCCGAGCACCTTGTGCGTCTCGCCGTATTCGACGACCTCGCCGCGCTGCATCACCGCGATGTGGTCGCACATCTGGCCGGCCACGCGCAGGTCGTGCGTGATGAAGACCATCGCAAGCTGGAACTGCTCGCGCACCTGCGCGAAGAGCTCGAGCACCTGCGCCTGCACCGAGACGTCGAGCGCCGACACCGGCTCGTCGGCCACCAGCAGTTCGGGCTGCATGGCCAGCGCACGCGCAATGCCGATGCGCTGGCGCTGCCCGCCCGAGAACTCATGCGGATAGCGCTCGGCCGCATCGGCGCCCAGGCCCACGAGCTTCAGCAGCTCCATCGCGCGCGCCATGGCTTCGGCCTTGCCCACGCCCTGCGCAATGGGCCCGCCTGCGATGGCCGCGCCCACGCGGTGGCGCGGGTTGAGCGATGCGTACGGGTCCTGGAACACCATCTGGATCTTTCCCGCGGCCTCGCGCCGGAAGGCCGGCCCCTGCGACAGGCTGCGGCCCTTGAAGAGAATGCGGCCGCTGTCGAACGGCGAGAGCCCCACCAGGCAGCGGCCCACGCTCGACTTGCCCGAGCCCGATTCACCGACCAGCCCCAGCGTTTCGCCGCGGCGCAGTTCGAAGCTGACGTTCTTCGCGGCCTGCACCGAGCGGCCGCGCTTGAAGAGGCCGTTGCCCGAGCTGTAGGTCTTGCACAGGTCCTGCACCTGCAGCACGCGCACCACCTCGCCGCTTGGCGTGTCGCGCTCGGCAGTGCCGGTGGGAATGGCGGCGATCAGCTTGCGCGTGTAGGGGTGCTGCGGCGCATCGAGTACCTGGCGCACCGGCCCGGCCTCGACCACCTGGCCGGTCTGCATCACGACCACGTGGTCGGCAATCTCGGACACCACGCCGAAGTCGTGCGTGATGAACAGCACCGCCGTGCCGCGGCGCTGCTGCAGCTCGCGGATCAGCGCGAGGATCTGCGCCTGCGTGGTCACGTCGAGCGCGGTGGTCGGCTCGTCGGCGATCAGCAGCACGGGCTCGAGCACCAGTGCGCAGGCGATCATCACGCGCTGGCGCTGGCCGCCCGAGAGGCGGAACGGATAGGCGTCGATCAGCAGCTCCGGATCGGGCAGGCCCACGTCGGCCAGCGCAGCCAGGATGCGCCGCCGCTTCTCGGCCGCGGGCACGCTGCCGTGCGCATCGAAGACTTCGCCGATCTGCTCGCCGATGCGCATCACCGGGTTGAGCGCCGTCATCGGCTCCTGGAACACCATGCCGATGCGCCGGCCGCGCAGCTCGCGCAGCTGCGGCTCGGTGAGCTGCAGCAGGTCGCGGCCCTCGAACAAAATCTGCCCGGCCACGGGCTCCACGTGCGGGCGCGGCAGCAGGCCCATCACGGCATTGGCGATCATCGATTTGCCCGAGCCGGATTCGCCGACCACGCACAGCGTCTGGCCCGGCAGCACCGACAGCGTGGCGCCGTCGACGGCCAGCGCGCGGTCCGCGCCCCTGGGCAGGCGGATGCCCAGGTTGACGACATCGAGCACCGGCTGCACCGGCTTCATGGGTGTGACGGTAGCGCTCATTTGCCCCTCCCGTCGAGCCGCGTGTTGAGCCCGTCGCTCAGGCCTTCGCCCACCAGGTTGAGCGCGAGCACGGTCAGCACGATGGCCAGGCCCGGAAACAGCGCCATCCACCAGGCCTGGCGCAGCACGGTGCGCGCCGCGCCCACCATGTAGCCCCAGCTCATCTGGTTCGGGTCGCCGAGGCCGAGGAAGCTCAGGCTCGACTCCAGCAGGATGGCCGTGGCCGTCATGAGCGAGGCCATCACGATGATCGGCGACATGGCGTTGGGCAATATCTGCGTCAGGATGATGCGCGGCGTCGACTGGCCCGCGAGCAGCGCGGCCTGCACGAAGTCGCGCTGGCGCAGCGTGAGGAATTCGCTGCGCACCAGCCGCGCCACCGGCGGCCACGAGACGATGGCAATGGCCACCACGATCGAATGGACCGAAGGCTGGAAGATCGCCACCAGCACGATCGCGAGCGCGAAGCTCGGCACCGCCTGGAACAGCTCGGTGAAGCGCATCAGCGCCGCGTCGATCCAGCCGCCGAAGTAGCCGGCAATGGCGCCGAGCGTCACGCCGATCAGCAGCGCGACCACGGTCGACACCAGTCCGATCAACAGCGAGATGCGCGCGCCATAAATCACGCCCGAGAGGATGTCGCGGCCCAGCGTGTCGGTGCCGAGCGCAAAGCCCGGCTCGGTCCACGGCCGCAGGAAGGGCTGCTCGACCATGTTCCACGGATCGTTGGTCGCGACCCACGGGCCGATGAGGGCGACAACCGCGACCAGCACCAGCACGGCCATGCCGAGCACGGCGCCCTTGTTGCGGCAGAAGCGCCGCCAGAATGGACTTTGCAGCAGGGTCATAGCTCGATCCGGGGATCGACCAGCGTGTAGACGAGGTCGGTGATGAGGTTGAACAGCACGGCCATGGCCGCGGTCACAAGGAAGGCGCCGAGCAGCAGGTTGTAGTCGCGCTGCAGCAGCGCGTCGAACATCAGGCGGCCGATGCCGGGCCAGGCGAACACGGTCTCGGTCAGCACCGCGCCGCCGATCATTCCGCCGGCCTGGATGCCCGCGAGCGTGACCACCGGCAGCAGCGCGTTGCGCAGCACGTGCGCGCGCAGGATGCGGCCGGGCTTCACGCCCTTGGCGCGCGCGGTCTTCACGAAGTCCATCTGCGCCACCTCGAGCATGGCGGCGCGCGTCATGCGCGCATACACCGCCATGTAGAAGAGCGCGAGCGTCAGCGCCGGCAGCACCAGGTGGCCCGCGATGTCCCAGGCCAGCGCCAGGCCGGTGGCGCCGGAGCCCACGGTGCTGAAGCCGAAGCCCGGCAGCCAGTCGAGCTGCACCGTGAACACCAGCACCGCCATCAGCGCGAGCCAGTAGAGCGGCGTGGCATAGAAGATGAGCGCCACCACGGTGATCGAGCTGTCGACCCAGCTGCCGGCGCGCCGCGCGGCCAGCGCACCGAGCGTGATGCCGAACAGCAGCGACAGCGCAAACGCGGTGCCGGTGAGCAGCAGCGTGGCGGGCAGCCGGTCCATGATGAGCTTCAGCACCGGCTGCTGCTGCCGGTAGGAGAAGCCCAGGTCGAGCCGCACCACCTTGCCGACGTAGGTGGCGAGCTGCGTCGTGATCGGCTGGTCGAGCCCGAACTGCGCGCGCAGCTGCGCCACGAACTGCGGATCGGACGCGCCCGCCTCGCCCGCCAGCACCGACACCGGATCGCCCGGCGCCGCGCGCACCAGCATGAAGTTGACTGTGGCGATCAGCAAGATCGCCAGCAGGCCCTGCATCACGCGGCCCAGCATGAACTGCGTACGTTTCATCGGCGGCTCCTGTTGCGTTGCATGTGCTGCGGGCTGGCCGTCATGCGAGCGTCGCTGTGCCCAGGCTGTCGTTCAGGCCGATGCCCGATGTGATCAGGTTGCCCAGCTTGGTGCGGTACAGCGTCGGAAAGTTGAGCTCATGCAGCCAGGCCACGGGCACCTCGTCGAGCAGGATCTTCTGCACCTGCAGGTAGATGGCCTTGCGCTTCTCGGGATCGGCCTCCTTGGCGCCGGCGTCGAACAGCTCGTCGACCTTCGGGTTCGAATAGCCCTCGACGTTGTTGAACGGCGAGCCCTTGGCGATGTTGCCGGTGGTGTAGTTGCGCGCCACGCCCAGCGCCGGGTCGCCGTACTGGTAGACGTAGGTGAAGGCAAGGTCGTAGTCCCACTCGTTGAGCTTCTGGTTCCAGCCGGCCACGTCGGTGGCCACCAGTTCAACCTTGATGCCGGCCTGCGCGAGGTTCTGGCGCAGGATCTCGGCCGAACGCGCCCAGGTCTCGCCGTAGGGCAGCGGCAGCAGGCGCAGCGTCTCGCCCTTGTAGCCGGCTTCTTCGAGCAGCTTCTTGGCGGTGGCCACGTTGCGCGGGTACTTGGCGACGTCGGTGCTGTGGAACTTGATGTTGCTGTTGAACGGCCCCGTCGCCGGCTTGGCGAAGCCCTGCCAGGCGATCTTGGCCATGGCTTCGCGGTCGATCGCGTACATCACGGCCTGGCGGAACTTGAGCTTGTCCATCGGCGCCTTGCGGTTGTTGAGCCACAGCCACGAATGCGGCGCGAAGAACTCCCAGCCCTTGGTGGTGACCGCCGCGCCCGGCAGCTTGGAAAGCCGCAGCACGTCGAAGTACTCGACCGCGCCGCCTGGCACCAGGTCGACCTTGCCCGACTCGAAGGCCGCCGCGCGCGAGGCCGCATCGGGAATCACGTGGAAGTACACGCTCTCGACCAGCGGCACGTCCTTGACGTGGTACTTGTCGTTGGCCACGAGCTGGATGTAAGAGCCCTTGACCCATTCCTTGAACTTGAACGGCCCGGTGCCGATGGGCGTGGCATTGGCCGGGTTGGCCGCGAACTCGGTGCCCTCGTAGATGTGCTTGGGGATCATCGGCATGCTGCCGACCTCGAAGATGCCGATGAAGGGGCCAAAGGGGTACTTGAGCTTGAACTCCACCGTGAGCGGATCGATGGCCTTGATGCTCTCCACCGCGGCCAGGTTGGCGCGCAGCCGCGCATGCGTCTTGCGCAAAAACACGTCGGCCGAGAACACCACGTCGGCCGAGGTGAAGGGCTTGCCGTCGTGCCACGTGACGCCGGGCTTGAGCTTGAAGGTGTAGAGCGTGCCTTCCTTGTTGACGGTCCAAGAGGTGGCCAGCGAAGGTAGCGGGTTGATCTTCTCGTCGTAGCGCAGCAGGCCCTCGTAGATGTTGCCCGCGATCATCTGCGTGGGGCCGTTCTGCGTGATGCCCAGCATCAGGCCCGGCGGCTCCGGCTGCACCACGGCGTTGATCACGCCGCCCTTCTTGCCCTGCGCCAGCAGGTGCAGCGGGACACCCGCGAGCGTCAATCCGGCGGCCGAGGCGGCGCCCATCTGGATGAGGTTGCGACGTTTCATGTGCGGAAACTCCTTGTGGCTCTGTGCGAGCGGGTGGGGACGAAGAAACGGGGAACGGCAGGACGCGGGCGCCGCAGATGGCGGCGCCGCCGCGTTCAGTCGCGGTACGAGGTGGCGGGAAGCGGGTCGATGCGCTGCAGCAGTGCGCGCCATTCGCGCGCGTTGGGGTCGGGCTGGCCCGGCTGGCGCACGCTGTCGCCGCTTTCGTACTGCTGCGCGGTCTTCTCGCAGACCTCGGCCGGCACCGGATGCACCGGCAGCCCGCTCGACTGGATCGCCACCTGCACGCGGCAGGCGCGTTCCAGGTTCAGCATCAGGATGAAAGCCTCCGACACCGTGCGCCCGAGCGTGACCAGGCCGTGGTTGCGCAGGATCAGCGCACGCGCCGTCGGGCCCAGGTCGGCCACCAGGCGCTCGCGCTCATCGGCATCGAGCGCGATGCCCTCGAAGTCGTGATAGACCACGCGGTTGTAGAACTGCAGCGCCCACTGGTTGCAGGGCTGCAACCCGCCCGCCAGCGACGACACCGCCACGCCCGCCACCGTGTGCGTGTGCAGCACGCAGGCCGCGTCGTGGCGCGCCGAATGCACCGCGCTGTGGATGGTGAAGCCGGCCGGGTTCACGTCCCAGGGCGAGTCGTCGAGGATGCGGCCATCGAGGTCGATCTTCACCAGCGACGAAGCCGTGATGTCCTTGAACAGCATGCCGAAGGGGTTGATCAGGAACTGGTCCTCGGTGCCCGGCACGCGCGCGGAGATGTGCGTGTAGATGCTGTCGTCCATGCCGTAGTGCGCCACCAGCCGGTAGGCCGCGGCCAGGTCTTCGCGCACCTGGCGCTCGGCATCGGAAACGGATGGGGCCTGGCGGCCCACTGCCTGCAATTGCATGTCGCGTTCCTTTTTCAGGCCCGGCGGGAGGCCGCCGGCGCCATGTTCGGGGTTCATCGGATCGACTGCGCAAACTGTCGACAGTCAACCGACGACAGTCTTAAGCAATATGCAGGCCTGCGTGATGGGGTAAGCCCTTGGTGAGGCGGCTGGAAGTGCGCAAAGGCGCGCCGGCGAAGGGCGGGCGCCAGGAAAAACGCCGCGCGCACTGGAGAAAGTGCGCGCGGCGCGTGGGGCCGGACGGTGCCTTTGGGGCGGCATGGCTGCGCCATGAAGGCGCCGGATGCACCAGGGTGCAGCGGGAAAGTGCCCTCTTCAGCGCAGCCGGCCTTCCTCTCGCAGCCGCGCACCGATGCGGCGGATCTCGGCCTCGCCCTGCTCGAGCGCCGCCTTGCTGGTGTGCACCGAGTAGTGCCCCATCACCAGTTCATGCGGATGCTTCGCGGCCGAGCCCAGCACGAAGGAGGTGTCGCCTTGGGCCACGAAGCCGATGGCCGCGCCCGATTCCTCGAACACCGCCAGCTCGCCGGCAGTGACCGGTTCGCCATCGCCCGCATCGAGCCGGCCCGCGTCGACCGCGATCCAGCCCACCGTGTGGCCGGCGGGCGGCGTGTAGCGCCAGTGCTCGCCGTCCTTCAGCTGCACGGCCAGGTAGTTGATCGGCGCCGGGGCCGGAATGGGGCTTTGCGCCGCGCCGTGGCGCCCGAGCAGCACGCGCGCCGGGCCTTCCCGCGGCACCTGCGAGGGTGCGAGGTAGATGCTCTGCGCCGGCGCGTTTTCTTCCGAGGCCGGCAGGGCCACCCAGAGCTGGAAGCCCTGCACGCGCTGGGTGCCCGGCGCGGGCGCGCCGTCGTGCCACACGCCGTTGCCGGCGCGCATCCACTCGACACCGCCGGCCGGCAGCACGCCCTGCTCGCCGGTCGTGTCCTCGTACCGCGTGTCGCCTTCGATCAGCCAGGTCAGCGTGGCAATGCCCGAATGCGGGTGCATGCCGAAGCCCTTGCGGCCGCCCGAGGTGTCGAAGCCGAAGAGGTCGAGGAACACAAAGGGCTTGAGGAATTCGCCCAGGTCGCCCGGGCTCATGAGCCGCGTGATCGGCCCGTGCTGCGAGCCGCGCGTGCGGTAGACGATGGCGCGGGCTTCGGTGGTGATGGTGGTGGCAACGGCGGTGGTCATGGGAGGCTCCTTAACCGATGGAAGAAGAAAGAAAGATCAGGCGGCGCTGCTGGCCGCCGGCACCGGGCGCAGGCGCCACGCCACGAAGGCCGACAGCAGCAGGAGCACCACGGCCGGCGCGGGGCTGCCGCCGATCAGCACGAGGTGCGTGGCCACGGCGCCGGCCATGGTCGCGGCCAGCAGCAGGCCGCCGACGAAGCCGGTCGCCGGCACCAGCAGCAGCACCGCGCCGCCGACCTCGACCACGCCCGTCAGGTAGCGGAACCACTGGCCGAAGCCCACCGCCTCGAACACCTGGATCATCTGCGGCACGCCGGCCAGCTTGGCGAGGCCGGCGGCGCCGAAGGCCAGCGCCAGAAGAATGCGAACGCCCCAGACGATGCGGCGCTGGATCGGGGAAGTGGAAGCGGGAGATGTGGAAGTCATGGGCAGAAGGTTAGGGCGGCACCCATTGATCGACTAGACGGCAGAATCGGATTGCACTCGTCCATCAACAGAAGGAATCCCCGCCATGCTCGACCTCAACGACATTGCCATGTTCGTGCAGGTGGTGCGCCACGGCAGCTTTGCCGCGGCGGCGCGCCGGCTGGGACTGCCGCCCAACACCGTGAGCCGGCGCATCCAGCAGCTCGAGGCGCAGCTGGGCACGCGGCTGATGCAGCGCTCCACCCGCAGGCTCACGCTGACCAGCGCGGGCCGGGCGTTCCACGAGCGCTGCGCGGGCGCGGTCGACGGGCTGGTCGAGGCCGGGCAGGCGCTGATCACCGGCAGCCAGCAGCCCAGCGGCCTGGTGCGCGTGGCGGCGACGGCCGATTTCTTCGACTTCTTCCCGATGGAGTGGGTGGCCGGCTTCCTGGCCGCGCACCCGCTGGTGCGCGTCGACTTCGTACTCAGCGACGCCAGGGCCGACCTGATCGCCGAGCAGATCGACATCGCATTCCGCGGCGGCGCGCTGCCCGACTCCGGCTACGTCGGCCGCAAGCTCCTGGGCGCCCGGACCGACGGCATGGTCGCGAGCCCCGCCTACATCGCCGCGCGCGGCGCGCCCGCCACCCTGCAGGAGCTGGCGGAGCACGACTGCGTGACCTCGCCCCATCCGAGCGGCCGCGCCCTCTGGCGCCTGGCCGGCCCCGGCGGCGCGGAAGAAGAAGTGCAGGTTGGGGGCCGCTTCAGCGGCAACACCGCGCAGGCGCTGCGCAAGGCCGCGCTCGCCGGCCTTGGCATCGCGCTGCTGCCGCCCACCATGGCCCGGCTCGACCTGGAGGCCGGCCGGCTGGTGCCGGTGCTGCCGCAGTACCAGCGCACCGGGCAGGGGCTGAGCGTGCTCTACCCGAGCCGCAAGCACCTGCCGCTGGCGGTGTCGGCGTTCATCGGGATGGTGATGGAGAAGCTCAGCGCGGTGGAGGCGCTGCCGGAGATGCTGCGCACCGAATAACGGGTTTCATGACCCATGCTCAGCCGCGCGGGGCCGTGTTGCGCAGCGCGTGCCGAATGGTCGACAGGCCGCGCAGCAGGTGCGCATCGAGCTCCTCGAGCATCGCGTTGAGGTCGCTGCCGATGGCCAGCTCGAGGAACAGGTGGTGGTTCTCCGCGAAGTCGGGCTTGGGCGCATGGGTCAGGCGGCACACCGCAAAGCCGAGCTGGATCTTCTGCGTCATCTGGTGCCAGACGTCGAGCAGCAGCTGATTGCCGCAGCGCTCGTAGACCAGGCCGTGGAAGTGGGCCTCCGCCGCGCTCTCGCGATGCAGCTCGCTGCTGGAAGCGGCTTCGGCCAATGCCTCGTAGCGCGCGGTCATCTCGGCGCGAAAGGCTTCGTCGCGCTGCGGCCACAGGCGGATGAACGCCTGCCTTTCCATGATGCGGCGCACCTCGTACACGTCGCTCATGGTTTCCTCGCTGATGTCGGTCACGTAGGTGCCGGCGTAGGGCTTGTTCACGAGCAGGCCGGTCTCGATGAGCTCGCGGATCGCCTCGCGCAGCAGGCCGCGGCTGACGCCGAACTGGGTGGCGAAGTGGCTCTCGACCAGCTGCGTGCCGGGCGCGATCCTGCCGGTGAGGATGGCGTCGCGCAGGGTCTGCGCCACGTAGTCGCGCCGCGTGGCCGAGGGGGCGGGGGCGAAATCGGGGAGGGTCTTCATCGCGGCGGGTCGGGTGTCGGGGCGTGGGCGGTGGACGTCAATGGCTGCGCAGGGCAAGGCGCTTTTCGAGGCGGCTTGCGGCATAGGCGCCAGGGTAGATGAGCACGAAGTACACCACGGCCACGGCCGTCAGGATTTCCAGCGGCCGGTAGTAGGCGGCGCTCAGCGCGCGGCCCTGGTACATGAGCTCGTGCACCGCGATGACGGACGCGATGGACGTGTTCTTCGCCAGCTCGATGCCGCGGTTGGTGAAGGCCGGCAGCATGCGCTTGAGCACCTGCGGCAGCACCACGCGGCGCAGCACCTGCACGCGCCGCATGCCCAGGGCGCGCGCGCCTTCCCACTGGCCCGCCGGCAGCGAGGCGATGCCGCCGCGGAAGATCTCCGAGCAGTAGGCCGATGCGTTGAGCGAGAGCGCGAGCAGCGCCGCCACATAGGGCGTGAGCTGCCAGCCCGTGAGGATCGGAAACGCGTAGAAGAACCACACCAGCTGGATCAGGATCGGGATGTTGCGGAACAGCTCCATGTAGCCGCGCGTCGCGGCGCCCACGAGGCGGCTTTTCGAGCGCGCGCCCAGCGCGATCAGCAGGCCGATCGCCATCGCCGAGGGAAAGGCGACGGCCCACAGGCCGGCCGTGACGCCCACGCCCTTGAGCAGCACGGGCCAGTGCTGCAGCACGGCCGAGAAGTCCCAGGTGAAATCCATCGTCAGTGTCCTGCAGCGCGGGTGGAAATGGCCAGGCGGTGCTCGGCCACGCGTGCGACGAGGCTCAGCGAGAACAGCGCCAGGAAGAAGATGGCCGCGACCACCGTGTACACCTCCAGCGGCCGGAAGGTGATCGAGTTGAGCTGCATGGCCTGGTAGAGCAGGTCGGAGTAGGCCAGCGTGGAGGCCAGCGCGGTGGTCTTGATGAGTTCGAACGAACGCTCGATGAACGGCGGCAGCATGCGCGCGAGCGCCTGCGGCAGCACCACGCGGCGCAAGGCCTGGTGCGAGCGCATGCCGACGGCGCGCGCCGCTTCCCACTGCCCGCGCTCGATCGACACCAGGCCGCCGCGGAACACCTCGGCGAAGAACGCGCCCGACTGCGTCGACAGCGCGATGACCGCCGCCGCATACGGGTCCAGGCTCACGCCGATGAGCACCGGCAATGCGTAGAAGGCCCAGAAGAAATGCACCAGCGGCGGCGTGTTGCGATAGAACTCGATGACCCACAGCGCGGGCCTGGCGAGCCACGTCCTGCCCGACAGCCGAAGAGCCGCGAGCACGACGCCGAACACCACGCCCAGCGCAATGGCGACGGCGGCGATCTTCATCGTGCCGAGGAAGCCCGCCAGGAGCATGTCGCGGTGCGCCCAGACGCCGCTGAAGTCCCATTCGTAGTTCATGTGCGCCCGCCCGCCGGTTCGATGCGTCCCGGCCTACTGGCCGAGCGTTTCCTTCATCACGCCGGGCACGGTGGCCGGGTCGATGCCCTTGGTCTTGAGGTACTGGCCGTACAGCGCCTGCGTCTGGCCCGAGGCGTAGAGCTTGCCGATCAAACCGTCGAGCTGGTTGCGAAAGCCCGCATCGGCCTCGCGCCGGATGCCCACGCTGGTCGGCAGCGCGACGACCGGCTGCGGCACCTGCACCTTGCCCTTGCGGATCTTCGAATACGCGATGACCAGCGCCGGGTGATAGAAGCCGATCGCGTCGACGCGGCCCGACATGAAGGCCGCCACGGTCTCGTCGGTATTGGTGAAGCGCTCGATCTTCGCCTTCGGCAGGCGCGTGGTCAGGTCGCGGTCGGTCGCCGTGCCGAGCGCCACGCCGATGCGCACTTCGGGCTTGTCGAGGTCGGCCCAGTTCTTGGCGACGAGGCCGTCCTTCGCGAGCACGCCCTGCGCATACCAGAGCAGCGGGCTGGCCGGAAAGTCGATCGCCTTCTTGCGCTCCTCGGTGGCGTCGAGCACGAACATGGCATCGATCTGCCCGGCCTGCAGCGCCGCCACGCTGTTGCCCCAGGTGGTTTCGACCGGCGTCATCTTCACGCCCATCTCCTTGGCGACCTGTTCGCCGAGCAGCACGCCGAGCCCGGTCCAGGTGCCCGAGGCGGGATCGCGGAAGTACCACGGATCGCCGGGCGCGACGCCGATGCGCAGCTCGCCGCTCTGCTTGATCTTCTGCAGCGTGTGGGTCTGCGCGCCGGCGGCAAGGCTGCCGAGCGACAGGGAGGCGGCGAGCGCCAGGGCGACGGCACGGCGCAGGCGCTGGAAGGGAGTGGTGGCGTTCATGGGATGGGCTTTCCGTGGACTGGAGTTGAAGGGAGCAGGCGGTGTGGCGGTGTTCAGGCGGCCGCGGGCAGCGCGCCATGGGCCTCGTTCGCGCTCGCGATGTAGGCGCGGTAAAGCGCGTCGAGCCGCTGCGTGAGCGGGCCGAGCGGCGCCAGCGCGCGGCCGTCGACCGACGACACCGGCGTGAGGCCGGCCAGCGTGCCGGTGACGAAGGCCTCGTCGGCCGCGTAGACCTCGGCCAGCGTGAAGTCGCCCTCGTGCACCGGGATGCCCGCCTCGCGTGCGAGCCGCACCACGGTGGCGCGCGTGATGCCGTTGAAGCAGTAGCGCCCCGACGAGGTCCACAGCGCGCCGCCCCGCACCGCGAAGAAGTTGGTGGAATTGCAGCTCGAGACGAAGCCGTGGGGGTCGAGCATCAGCGCCTCGTCCGCGCCGGCCTGGATGGCCTGGATCAGGGCCTGGATCAGGTTGAGGCGGCTGTGCGAGTTGAGCCGCAGGTCGAACACGTCCGGCCCGCTGCAGCGCAAGGTCGAGGTGAAGAGCTTCAGGCCGTTGCGCTTGGCCTCCGGCGTGACCACCTTGTGCTCGGCCACGCACACCACGGTGGCGCCGCCGATGATGAAGCGCGGGTCCTGGTTGGGCGTTTTCTTGACGCCGCGCGTGACCATGAGCCGGGCGTGCGCGCCGTCGCGCATGCCGTTGCGCAGAAAGGTGTCGACGACCACCTGCTTCATCTGCGCCCGGGTCATGCCGATGTCCAGCGCGATCGACTTCGCGCCCTCGTACATGCGGTCGATGTGGGCGTCGAACGAGATGATGCGGCCGTCGACCAGGCGCACGCCCTCCCACACGCCGTCGCCGCACACGTAGCCGGCGTCGAACACCGACACCACCGCCTGGTGACGCGGCACGAACTGCCCGTTCACGTAGACGAGCACTTGGTCGTTGCGTGCATCGGGGGCGTAGGCCTGGGAACTGGTCTTCGAGGGGGCGCTGTCGGCGTGCATATGAATGAGGGTCCTGGGATCAGAAGTGGAAGGCGGTGAAGCGCTCGATGAAGCGCTGCGTGCGCTCCTGCTTCGGGTGCTTGAGCACCTCGTCGGGCGTGCCGCTCTCGTGCAGCAGCCCGTCGGCGAGGAACACCACCTTGTTGGCAAAGTGATAGGCAAAGCCGAGCTCGTGCGTCACGAGCAGCATGGTCCGGCCTTCGTCGGCCAGCGCGCGGATGGTGCCGAGCACCTCGCCGACCAGCTCGGGATCGAGCGAGGACGTGGGCTCGTCGAACAGCAGCACCTCGGGCTCCATGGCCAGCGCGCGGGCGATGGCAACGCGCTGCTGCTGGCCGCCGGACAGGTGGCCCGGGTAGGCGGCGGCTTTTTCCGCGAGCCCCACCTTGGCGATTTCGGCCAGCGCGCGCTCGCGGGCCTCTGCCGCGGGCAGGCGCTTGACGGTCACCAGCCCCTCCATGACGTTCTGCAGCACCGTCATATGCGGGAACAGGTTGAACTGCTGGAACACCATGCCGACCTGCTTGCGCACCTCGCTGAGCTCGGCCTCGCCATAGCGCAGCGTGTCGGAACCCGGCACGGGCCGGCCCACGGCGCGTCCCTTGAGGACCACCTGCCCGGCGGAAGGCACTTCCATGAAGTTGAGGCAGCGCAGCAGCGTGCTTTTGCCAGAACCGCTCGAACCGATGATGGCGATGCGGTCGCCGGGCAGCACGTCGAGGTCGATGCCGCGCAGCACGTGGTGGCTGCCGTAGCGCTTGTGCAGGGCCTGGATGCGGAGAACGGGCGGCGGGGCGGCTGTCATGGCATGCAATGGTATGGATTGTCGAACAATCGACAATCGGGAGTTGTACTATCCATGCAAAGTCCATGCCATGCTTCCCCACGAGGGCGCTCGACAGCCGTGTGCGGCCGCTTCGCCCCTGCGGGAGAATCGCCCCCCATGAAAATCGAAAAAGACACAGTCGTCACCCTCAAGTACAAGGTCGCCGACGCCCAGGGCAAGCTCATCGAAGCCAGCCCCGAGCCGATGGCCTACCTGCATGGCGGCTACGAGAACACGCTGCCCAAGATCGAGGAAGCGCTCGATGGCAAGGAAAAGGGCTTCCAGACCACGCTGAACCTGGCGCCCGAAGACGCCTTCGGCCTGCGCGACGAGTCGCTGGTGCGCAGCATCCCCAAGTCCGAATTCCCGCCGGGCGTGAAGGTGGGCGGGCAACTCGAGGGGCGGCTCGACGATGGCACCGAGCACCTCTTCACCGTGATGAAGATCAAGGGCCCGGTCGTGCTGCTGGACGGCAACCACCCCTGGGCCGGCAAGGCGCTGAAGTTCAGCCTCCAGGTGACGGACGTGCGCGCGGCGCTGCCGGTGGAGATCGAGCATCGGCACGTGCATGGTGTGCATGGGCACCATCACTGACCTGTAGCCGGGTCATGGATTTCCCGAACGCCTCCAACATCTCCAGTGTTTTCGGCGTCGTCGCGCCCCTGCTTATCGGGGTGGCTTTCCTTTGGGTGGTGTGGCGCACCGAGTCGCGCCATGTCCTTCTGAACCGCTTGTGGCAGCTAGTTCATGGGAAACAGGAAATTTCCGATCCGCAGGTGCGCGCATTTGTTGATGAGCAGACAAGCCTGATCTCCTTTCGCATGTTTGCCGGCGTGCCCGTCGCCAGCTTGAAAGAAGCGCATCAACTCATTGAATGGACGAAGCTGAACGGAGTGCAGATGCGCACGCTGAGCATGTGCGGAGAACTCTTTGATGCGGAGCTTCGTCAAGTCCGGGTTCACAAGCTGCCGTCGCGTTTTTCGCAAACTTTGAGGCTGGTCTGGCTTTTTTTCGTAGTCGCGATCGGCTTCGTCTGTGTGACAAGTCTCTTCTCCTCTCAGACGCTCCTCACGCTGAAAAGCACGCAGCGATCTTTCTGGGCAAGTCCAACTGAGATGAAGTCTGCTTGGCCTCTCGGCGCTGCGGCATTGAGAGCCGGCGATTGCTCACAAGCTGCAAGTGCGAATTCAGCGCGCACGTCGTTCAGCGAACAGGAAGTCAACATTCTTTGCGGCATTCTGAAATCGGATGGCATGGCCGAGTTCGTGAAAAAGGCATTGAGCGAGCAGCGATGGTCGCTGGTCATGTTGATTGCGTTCGCCCTGTGGCTCTCATGGATGGGCCTGTTTTCATGGGCGTCCGGATCCGTAGCTCACAAGTTGGCAAAGCGCGGCATTGATCCATCGCTGCCAGGTACTCAGCTGAGCTTGGACCTCCGCGACTAGCTGCGCTTCTTCCAGAACCGCGGCGCCTTCCCGATCCGGCCCAGTGCCTTGCGGCAGGCCTTCGCGCCCGCCGCGTGGCGCGCGCTGAACCACCCGACGGCGAACCATGCGCGCGCATCGCGCGCCGTGGCTTCGCGGTAGAGCGCGAGCGCCACGGCTTCGTCGTTGAATTCGCCCAGCGCGTCCTGTGCGGGGCGCAGGCGCTTCAGGTAGTGCTCGGCGGCCGGCTTTTCCTTGTCGTCGTCTGCATCGGCGGCGAACAGCGGCGCCGCGAATTCGGCCAGGTAGCGCAGGCGCTTGAGCCGCTTGCGCGTGCGGTGCTGGTCTTCGGCCGACAGCGATTCGAAGCGGCGGCCGTCGCGCACCGCCTGCCGATGCAGCCGCTGCAGGCGCTTGCGCAGAAGGCGGCGCGCCTCGGCGGCGTCGAGCGGCGCCGGCGCTGACGCGGGCTGCCCGGCACCTTCGGCCTCGGCCTGCGGCGCAGCTTCCCCGGCGGTGGCCGCGGTGAAGCCGATCAGCGACACCAGCACCGCCTGGAACGCCGGCGCGCGCACCACCTCGCCGGGCGAGGGCGCCTCGGGCGCCGCATCGTCGCCAGCCAGCGGATCGAACTCCGGCGCCCCCGCCTCGCGCAGTTGCGGCTGCGCCAGCCTCACGACCTGCTCGCGGTCGCGCAGCGCGCCGAGCGCGCGGAAGGCCTCGACCAGCGGCGGCTCCCATTCGCCGCCGTTGAAAAGACCGGTGCGCGGGTCGAGCCCCGCGAGTTCGCGCAGCGCGGTGCGCAGGCGCCGGATGCCGATGCGCAGTTGGTGGATCTGCTCTTCATCCGTGCTGCCCGCGGCGATCTCGCTCGCGTTGGGCAGCATCTGCGCGAGGCAGGACGCGACCACGGCCTGCTGGATGGCGGGGCCGCCCGGCTTTTCTTTCTCGTTGGCAAAGCGCGGCGCCTCGGCCTTCACGGCCGGCACCGCATCGACTTTTGCCAGCAGCCGCGCGCCGCGCTCGGCCTTGGACACGGTGCTGAACCACAGGCCGTGCTGCTGCGACCAGCGGCGCGCGAGCGCGACGAGCCCCTGCACGCCGCCGCGCTTGAGCTCGAGCTCCAGTTCGCACACGGGCGACTCGCGCTCGTCCGGCGTGCCCGCATGGGCGATGACCTTGCCGACATCGAGCGCCAGTTCCACCACGGCGGCGCCGGCGCCGGTGGTGCGCACATCGCGCGTGAGCCGCACGATGTCGGTGGACTGGCGCTCCACCAGCGGTGCGCCGCTCGCGGCCAGCACCTGGGCAAGCCGTTCGCCCACGGGCGTGCCCTGGTGGCGCTGCGGGTCGATGGCCGGCGCGCCGCCGCCGGCTGCTGCGGCGCCCAGGTCGACGTTGTGTTCGAGCCGGTGCAGCGCGTTGTCGCCGGTGGCCTTGACCGTCTGCACCCAGCGCGGCCCCTCCTTGCGCAGGCGCAGCACGATGCCCTGGGCGGCCAGCGCCTGGTCCGCGGTGTCGAAATAGCGCGCCTGCAGCCGCGTGCGCACCACGCTGCCGCGCCGCATGGCGGCCTCGACGGCTTTCAGGCGCTGTGCGGGAACATGAAACTTGAACTCGATTTCCATGCCGGCCATGATGCCCGGTCTTGTTCATCGCGCCGCCGGCTTTGCGCCTGCCGCTGCGCATCAGGAAAGAAGGAAAGGCTCGCCATGGCCACACCGCTCGATCCCACCGCCCTGCTCGCCGCAGGCGCCGCCCCATCGGCCAGGGCACTGGCCGCCGGCCAGCTGAGCGCCGCGGCGCTGTGCGAAGCCGCCATCGCCCGCATCGAGGCGATCGACGGTGCGCTCAACGCGGTGGTGGTGCGCGACTTCGCCCGCGCGCGCCGCCAGGCCGCCGAAGCCGACGCGGCCCTCGCGCGCGGCGAGCGCCGGCCGCTGCTGGGCGTGCCGATGACGGTGAAGGAGGCTTTCAACGTGGCCGGCCTGCCGACCAGCTGGGGCCTGCCGCAGTTCCGCGATTTCGTGCCGCAGCAGGACGCCGTGGCCGTGGCGCGCCTCAAGGCGGCGGGCGCGGTGATTCTCGGCAAGACCAACGTGCCGCCGGCGCTGGCCGACTGGCAGAGCGCCAACCCGGTGTACGGCCGCACGGTGCACCCGCTCGACGCCGGGCGCACGCCGGGCGGCTCGTCGGGCGGCGGCGCGGCGGCCGTGGCCACCGGCATGGTGGCGCTGGAGCTGGGCTCCGACCTCACGGGCTCGCTGCGTGTTCCCGCGAGCTTTTGCGGCGTGTACGCGCACAAGCCGAGCCACGGCCTGCTGCCGACGCGCGGCTTCGCGTTTCCGGGCACCGAGGAGGCGCTGGCCTCACTGCCCTCGGTGATCGGACCGATCGGCCATGGCGCCGAGGACCTCTCGCTGGCGCTCGACGTGCTGGCCGGGCCCGATGCGGCCCACGTGGCGCAGGGCCGCTTCATGCTGCCGGCGGCGCGCCATGCGGCGGCCAAGGACTGGCGCGTGCTGGTGGTCACCGCGCATCCGCAGGCCGCGGTGGCGGCCGATGTGCGCGCCGCCGTCGAAGGCGCCGGGCAGCGGCTGGCAAAGGCCGGCGCCTCGGTGGCCCGAGCCTCGGACCTGCTGCCCGACCTGGCCGAAGTCGGCGACACCTACGGCCAGATCGTGCAGACCGTGCTCGCGCATGCCGAGCCCGGCGGCCGCTCGCCGATGCAGCTTCGCACCTGGTTCGACCTGCTGGCCACGCGCACGCGCATCCGGGCGCAGCTGCGCACGCTGTTCACGCAATTCGACGCCGTGCTGTGCCCGGCGGTGGGCTGTGCAGCCTTCGAGCACATGGCCGAGCCCGATTTCGAGAAGCGCACGCTCACTATCGACGGAAGGCCCACACCGTATGGCGAGCTGGCGGCCTGGTCCGGGCTCGCGAGCCTGGGCGGGCTGCCCGCCACGGTCGCGCCCGCGGGCTTCACGGCCGGCGGATTGCCGCTGGGCGTGCAGATCGTCGGCCCGTATTTCGAGGATCGCAGCACCCTCGCGCTGGCCGGGCTGCTGGCCAAAAGTGCCGCTTGAAAAAAAATGTGGACACCGTACATTTTCTTTGGTATCTTTTGTGGACGGTGTACACAACACACCGGCAAAGCTCCGCTCCACTCTTCATCGACACAGGAAAGACAACCATGGCCAACAAGCAGATCTTCGTGAACCTCGCCGTCAAGAACCTCGACAAGTCCAAGGCATTCTTTGCCGCGCTGGGCTACACCTTCAACGAGAAGTTCACGGACGCCAACGCCGCCTGCATGGTGATCCAGGAAGGCAGCATCCACGCGATGCTGCTGGTGGAAGACTTCTTCAAGACCTTCACGAGCAAGAGCCTCGCCGACACCAGCAAGAGCACCGAGGTGCTGCTGTGCCTGTCGTGCGAAAGCCGCGCCGAGGTCGACGAGATGGTGGCCAAGGCGGTGGCCGCGGGCGGCACGGTGCCGCGCGAGCCGCAGGACTACGGCTTCATGTACGGCCACGGCTTCCAGGACCTCGACGGCCACCTGTGGGAGCTGATGTACATGGACCCGAACGCCGAAGTGACCCACCAGAACGCCTGAGGGCGCGCCGCCAAGCACGCAGAACGATGCCCATCGTTCCATATGCGCTCCTCACTGTTGCGCGGAAGGCCCCTTCCCTGAAGCGGGTGCGCCCCGATATTCCCGACAGCAGCGTTGCCGCGCATCCGGCCGCGGCACGCCCAACCGAAAGGAATACCGAGGTGTCCAGCAACAACGACAGCAGCAGCCCTATCGACGAAGGCCGCAGCCCCGTGCTGCAGGTGAGCCCGCTCGGCTTCCCGTGGCAGACGATCGACCCGTTCCTGTTCTGCGTCTATCACGATGACGCCTATCCGAAGGCCAACGCGCAGATGGGGCCCGAGGCCCCGCTCGCGGGCCGCCAGATCGGCCAGGACTTCAGCCGCAAGGACGGCTGGAGCATGTACCACGGCGACACGGTGCCGGGCTTTCCCTCGCACCCGCACCGCGGCTTCGAGACGGTGACCATCGTGCGCAAGGGGCTGGTCGACCATTCCGATTCGCTGGGCGCCACCGCGCGCTTCGGCGGCGGCGACGTGCAGTGGCTCACGGCGGGCAAGGGCATCGTGCATTCGGAGATGTTTCCGCTGCTCGATGCCAACGCGCCCAATCCGCTCGAACTGTTCCAGATCTGGCTCAACCTGCCGGCCAGCAGCAAGATGGCCGAGCCGCACTTCACGATGTTCTGGTCGGAAGCCATCCCGCGCCTTGCGTCCGACGACGCGGCGGGCGGCCGCACCGAGATCGCGGTGGTCGCGGGCCGTTTCGGCGGCACGGCCGCGGGCAACGGAGAGCCGATCCGCCCGCTGCCGCCGCCGCCCGATTCATGGGCCGCGCAGGCCGATGCCGACGTCGCGATCTGGACGCTCAAGATGACGCCCGGCGCGCAATGGACGCTGCCGCCCGCCGCGGGCGAAGGCACGCGGCGCATGCTGTACTTCTTCAAGGGCGCGGTGGCCACCATCGCAGGCCGGCGCGTGGAAGGCCCGGCCGCCATCGAACTGCGCGCGGACACCGCCGTCGAGCTGTGCAACGGCGATGAAGAGCCGGGCGAATTCCTGCTGCTGCAGGGGCGCCCCATTGCCGAGCCGGTGGCGCAGTACGGTCCGTTCGTGATGAACACGCAGGCCGAGATCAGCCAGACGCTGGCCGACTACCGCCGCACGCAGTTCGGCGGCTGGCCCTGGAGCGATCCGGCGCCGGTGCATGGCCGCGATGCGGCGCGCTTTGCGCGGCACCCCGGCGGGCGCGAGGAAAAGCCGGCGACCTGAGCCGTGCGGCTGCGCGGCCTCAGAGCGCCTTGAGGATCTCCGTCGCGGGCGCGGTCATGCTCGGCACGAACTCGATCACGTGCGTGCTGGCCACGCCGTTCTGCACGAAGGGGTCGCGTGCGAGCACGGCCTCGAGCTCTGCCCGGTCGCCCGAGCGCGCGAAGATCACGCCGCCCTTGCGCGGCACCTGCCGGCCCGAGGCCAGGAACAGACCACTTTGGTAGTGCTTTCGCAGCCACGCCATGTGCCCATCCATCAACACATCGAGCTCTTCAAGCGGACGGATGTAGGTGAGCGTGACGATGAACATGGCAGGGGCGGCAAGTGGATCGGAAGGCTCCGATCGTATGGCCTGGAACGCGGCCACCGCATGACCAGAAGTAACGGTGTGATCCAGGTTTTACGGCTTTCTGATACCGTCTTTTTTGTTGCCCTCAACTGCAAAGGAGAGTCGCCCATGCCGCTTCGCTCGCCTGGCCTTTTGCCGCCCAGCTTCGTACCGCCGTACCTGCTGGACCGGCTGGCGCAACATGCCGGTGCGCATGCCAGCGCGAAGGCGGCGCAGACGCTGATGATCGACCTGCAGCACCGCGGCCTGCGCGAGGCGGTGGCCGGGCAGGGCGTGTCGTCGGGCCCCGCGCCCAGCTATGTGCGGCGCGGCTCGCCCGCGCGCGCCATCCACGACGCAGAGCACACCATGGTCCTGCCGGGGCGGCTGGTGCGTGCCGAAGGACAGGCCGCCACCGGCGACATCGCCGCCGACGAGGCCTACGACTACCTGGGCGCCACCTACCGCCTGTACCACGACATCTTCGAGCGCGATTCCATCGACGGCGCGGGCATGCCGCTCACGGGCAGCGTGCACTACGGCAACGACTACGACAACGCCTTCTGGAACGGCAGGCAGATGGTGTTCGGCGACGGCGACGGCGAGGTCATGAACCGCTTCACCATCGCGGTGGACATCATCGGCCACGAGCTCACGCACGGCGTGATCGACCACGAGTCGGGCCTGGTCTACCAGGGGCAGCCGGGCGCGCTCAACGAGTCGATCTGCGACGTGTTCGGCGCGCTGGTCAAGCAGCACCTGCTCAAGCAGACCGCGCAGCAGGCCGACTGGCTGGTGGGCGCGGGGCTCTTCACCGGCAAGGTCAAGGCGCGCGCGCTGCGCTCGATGGCCGAGCCCGGCACGGCCTACGACGACCCGGTGCTCGGCAAGGACCCGCAGCCTGCCCACATGAAGGACTTTGTCGACACGCGGCAGGACAATGGCGGCGTGCACATCAATTCCGGCATTCCGAACCGCGCCTTCCATCTCGCTGCCACGGCCATCCAGGGTCCGGCATGGGAGACGGCCGGGCGCGTCTGGTACGACACGGTATGCGACCGGCGGCTGCGCCAGGACGCCGATTTCCTGGCCTTCGCACAGCTCAGCGTGGAAAATGCGGCCAGGCGCTTCGGCGCCGGCAGCGCGGCGCACCAGGCCGTTGGCGCTGCATGGAACACCGTGGGAGTCACACCATCATGATTCAGCTTCCGCCCCTGGACCAGGCCTCCGTCGTGCGGGTGACGCGCGAGGGCGGCGTGGCCTACGTGCCGGGCCTGTCGCGCCCGCGCAGCTACCAGCTGGGCAACTGCAGCGAGGAACTGCGCCAGCAGATCGGCGAGGCGCTGCAAAGCGCGGCGCCGCACGCGGAGCCGCGCGGCGGCCCCGGTTCGCCGGGCGGCGACCAGCGCTTCTACCGCGTGGAAGTGGTGGTGGAAAGCGCCACCTCCCGTTCAGGTTCTTCGGTCAGCTTCGAGGTGCCCGAGAACGAGGCGCCCGCGTCGCTGGTGCACCTGTGGAAAGACGCGGCCGAGCGCTGAGGCTTTTTCTTCTCCGCCGAATCAAGGGCCGCCGAGCACCGCCGACGCCACCAGCCACACGTTGGCCGCGCTGATCACGCCGAACAGCCCCCAGGCCAGCAGCTTGACCAGCGTGCCGTTGGCAAAGCCACCCATCAGCGCGCGGCTGCTCGTGAAGCGGATCAGCGGCCACATCGCGAAGGGCAGCTGAAAACTCAGCACCACCTGGCTCAGCACCAGCATCTTGCCCACGCCGCCATCGCCGAACCACCAGACCCCCAGGAACGCCGGCCCGAGCGCCAGCCCCCGCGTGATCAGGCGGCGCTGCCAGCACGGGATCTTCAGGTCGAGAAAGCCTTCCATGATGATCTGGCCCGCAATGGTGCCGGTGAAGGTCGAGCTCTGGCCCGAGGCCAGCAGCGCAATGCCGAACAGCGTGGCCGCGAACGCGCTGCCCACGATGGGCTCGATGAGCCGGTAGGCGTCGTCGATCTCGGTCACTTCCACATGGCCGGTGCTGTGGAAGGCGCTGGCCGCCAGCACCATGATGGCCGCGTTGACCAGGAGCGCGAGCGAAAGCGAGAACACCGCGTCGAAGGTGCAGAAGCGCACCGCCTCGCGCCGCGCCGCATCGCTGTCGGCCACCAGCCGGGTCTGCACGATGGACGAATGCAGGTACAGGTTGTGCGGCATCACGGTGGCGCCCACCACGCCGATCGCAAGGTACAGCGCGCCCGGCTGCTGCAGCCGCTCGAAGCTGGGCGCGAAGCCCATTGCCACGCCGAACCAGTTGGGCTGCGACATCGCAAGCTCCACCACGAAGCAGCCCGCGATGGTGCCCACCAGCCCGAGCACGATCGCCTCCACGCGCCGGAAGCCCGCGCCCTGCAGCCCCAGCACGAGCAGCGTGTCGAACGCCGTGATGCCGATGCCGACCGGGATCGACACGCCGAACAGCAGGTGCAATGCGAGCGCGCTGCCCAGCACCTCGGCCAGGTCGCAGGCCACGATGGCCAGCTCCGCGCCCAGCCACAGGAAGCGGTTCACGCGCGGCGAATAGTGCTCGCGGCAGGCGCGCGCCAGGTCTTTCTGCACCACCAGGCCAAGCCGCACGCACAGCGTCTGCAGCAGCATGGCCGCGAGGCTCGCGAGCAGCACCACGAAGAGCAGGCCGTAGCCGAAGCGCGAACCGGCCTCGATGTCGGTCGCCCAGTTGCCCGGGTCCATGTAGCCCACCGATACCAGTAGGCCCGGCCCCGCGTAGCGCAGCAGCTTCTTGCCGAACGGCAGGTCCTGCGGGACCGCCACGCTGCCCTTGACTTCGGAGGGACAGAAGGGCGCGGTGGCCGTGCGGGGCAGGGGAAAGAACATGCGGGCGATGATAGGGTCGCGCGCGGGACCGCTGTCCCAGCGGCCGGTCTTTTAGATTCGGCGGTCCCATTCCACACACATGAAACTACGGAGCTTTTTTCCATGATCCACGTCGTCGCCGTCATCACCGCCAAGCCGGGCCAGCGCGCCAGCCTGCTCGAAGCCTTTGCCGCCAACCGCGCGGCCGTGCTGGCCGAGGAGGGCTGCATCGAATACGGCGCCACGGTCGACGCGGCGGGCGTGCCGGCATCGAAGGCCAGCTTCGGCCCCGACACCTTCGTGGTGATCGAGAAATGGGAAACGCTGGCCCACCTGCAGGCCCATGCGGTGGCACCGCACATGGCGGCCCACGGCGCGAAGACGAAGGAGCTGGTCCAGAGCAAGCTGATCCACGTGCTCGAGCCGGTCTGAAAATCGGCCTTCGCGCGCGGCGCAATGCCTGCTACCCTCGCGCCGGGATCAGGCATCCCGAGGAGGGACACGAGGCATGGCGATCTTCTTCAGACCGCGGGGTATGCGCCTGCGCGCTTTCACCGCAAGGCTCTTCGCATCGGCCGCGCTGATGCTGGCGTCCGGCTGCGCGCAGCTCGCCGCGCCGCCCTATGCAGCCGACTACGAGGCGCTCGACCGCCTCGAAGCCGCGCGCCCCGGCATGGTGGCGGTCGCCAAGGTGCAGCCGACCGACCCGAACGACAGCGTCAACACCCTGCGCCTGCGCCGCGCGAAACTGCTTTCGCCCAGCGGCAGCTTCGCGCAGTACCTGGAAGACGCGCTGACGCGCGACCTGGGAGAAATATCGGCCTACGACCCCAAGGCCCCGACCCGCATCGCGGCGCGGATTCTCGTCAACGAACTCGACCTTGGCGTGATCAACGGCACCGGCCGCATGGAGGTGGAGGTGGTCGTGACGCGCGCGTCCGCGCAGAGGCTGCGCAAGACCTACCGCGGCGAGCTGGCCTTCGATTCGAGCTACGCCAACATCGTCGCCGTGCCCGCCGGACAGGCCGCCTATCCGAGGCTGGTGCGCGCGCTGCTGCGCCAGGTGTATGCCGATCCGCAGTTCATCGCGGCCATTGCGCCCTAGCCACAGCCATCGCCGGAGAAAACCGCACCATGCCTTTTCCTTTTTCTTCGACCGCTCGCCTGCTTGCCGCGGCAGTCCTGGCGGCCTTGCTGGCGGCCTGCGCCCATCCGATCACGATGATCACGGAAACCGCGCCGCCGCGGTCACAGGCGCGCCTCCTTCCCAAGAAGGTGGCCTACGTGATGACCGACGCCCAGCGCGACCAGCAGGTGACCACCGCCGGCGGCAGCGGCGACCGCGTGAGCTACTACCCGTACCGCGACCTCGAGAAGTCGATCCGCGATGCGCTGCGCGCGGTCTACCGCGACGTGGTCGTGCTGCGCACCGCCGGCGATGCCAAGGCCAACGAGGCGGCGGGCGTGTCGCTGGTGTTCACGCCGCAGATCAGGACCGATTCGAGCTCGTCCTCGTGGATCACCTGGCCGCCCACCTCGTTCACCGCCGAGGTGAGCTGCGTGGTGAGCGATGCCGCCGGCGCCGAGCTCACGCGGGTGCGCGCGGTCGGCAACGGCACGGCGGAGTTCGGCGAGTTCAATGGCGACTACGGGCTCGCCGCCCGCCGCGCCGCCACGCGGCTGACGTCGCAGCTCAGCAGCGAGATCCGCAGGAACGAGAAGCTGCGCTGAAACGCCCGGTGCTCGCCCATGAAAAAACGCGCCCTCGGGCGCGTTTTTGTTGTCGGAGCCGCGAAGCCTTTTACTTCGCCACGACCTTCACCATCTCCAGGCACTTGTTCGAGTAGCCCCATTCGTTGTCGTACCAGCTCACGAGCTTCACGAAGGTGCCGTCCAGCGCAATGCCGGCTTCGGCGTCGAAGATCGAGGTGCGCGGGTCGCCGCGGAAGTCGGTGGCCACCACCTTGTCCTCGGTGTAGCCCAGCACGCCCTTGAGCGCGCCTTCGCTCTGCGACTTCATCTCGGCGCAGATTTCCTTGTAGGTGGCTTCCTTCTCGAGCTCCACCGTGAGGTCGACCACCGACACGTCGGAGGTCGGCACGCGGAAGCTCATGCCCGTGAGCTTCTTGTTGAGCTCGGGGATCACCACGCCCACCGCCTTGGCGGCGCCGGTGCTCGAGGGAATGATGTTTTCCAGGATGCCGCGGCCGCCGCGCCAGTCCTTGTTGCTCGGGCCGTCGACGGTCTTCTGCGTGGCGGTGGCGGCGTGCACGGTGGTCATCAGGCCGCGCTTGATGCCCCACTTGTCGTTCAGCACCTTGGCCAGCGGCGCCAGGCAGTTGGTGGTGCAGCTGGCGTTGCTGACGATGGCTTCGCCGGCGTACTTCTTGTCGTTCACGCCGTAGACGAACATGGGGGTGTCGTCCTTCGACGGCGCCGACATGATCACCTTCTTCGCGCCCGCGTCGAGGTGCTTCTGGCAGGTTTCCTTGGTGAGGAAGAGGCCGGTGGATTCGAGCACGATGTCGGCGCCGACTTCATTCCACTTCAGCTGCGCGGGGTCGCGCTCCTGCGTGAGGCGGATCTTCTTGCCGTTGACGATCAGCGTGTTGCCTTCCACCGTGACTTCGCCCTTGAAGCGGCCATGCACCGAGTCGTACTGGAGCATGTAGGCCAGGTAGTCGGGCTCGAGCAGGTCGTTGATGGCGACGATCTCGATGTCGTTCTTGAAGTTCTGCACCGCTGCGCGCAGCACGTTGCGACCGATGCGACCGAAGCCATTGATACCGAGTTTGATAGCCATCTGATTTGCTCCTAAGGTTGAAAAACTTGTGGTCGGACAGAAAGGAAAAACGCCTCGCCGGGCTCAGCCGCGCAGGGCGGCTTCGACCGTGGCGGCAACGTTCTCGGCCGTGAAGCCGAAGTGCTTGAACAGCGCCGGTGCCGGTGCCGACTCGCCGTAGCTGTCGATGCCCACGACGGCCGCGCAGCCGTACTTCCACCAGCCGCCGGTGCAGCCCATTTCCACCGCGATGCGCGGCAGCTTCTTGGGCAGCACGGCCTTCTTGTAGGCCACGTCCTGGCGGTCGAAGGTGGTGGTCGAGGGCATCGACACCACGCGCACGGCAATCTTCTTTTCGGCCAGCAGCTTCTGCGCGGCCAGCGCGAGCTGCACTTCGGAGCCGGTCGCGATGATGACCGCGGCGGTCTTCTTGCTCTTGAGGCCGACGGCTTCGGGCTCCGACAGCACGTAGGCGCCGCGGCTGATGTCGCCGAGGTCGCCCTTGGGCGCATAGGCGATGTTCTGGCGGCTCAGGAGCAGCGCAGTGGGGCGCGACCGGTTCTGCAGCGCCACGGCCCAGGCCACGGCGGTTTCGGCGGTGTCGCCCGGGCGCCAGACGTCGAGGTTGGGAATCAGGCGCAGCGAGGCGGCATGCTCGATCGACTGGTGCGTCGGGCCGTCTTCGCCCAGGCCGATGGAGTCGTGCGTGAACACGTGCACCACGCGGCGCTTCATGAGCGCGGCCATGCGGATGGCGTTGCGGCTGTAGTCGCTGAAGGTCAGGAAGGTGCCGCCGTAGGGAATGAAGCCGCCATGCAGCGCAATGCCGTTCATGATGGCCGCCATGCCGAACTCGCGCACGCCGTAGTTGATGTGGCGGCCGATCTCGCCGTGCGGCGGCTCGACGGCTGCGCCCTGCGAGGCTTCGTCTTCGGCGCCTTGCGGGGACTGCGTCGCGATTGGCGCATTCAGCACCACGGCGCCGGTCTTGGCGTCGAAGCGCAGCGCGGCGGTGCTCTTGGTGTTGGTGAGGTTGGAGCCCGTGAGGTCGGCGCTGCCGCCGAGCATTTCGGGCAGCGCGGCGGTGAAGGCCTCGAGCGCGAGCTGGCTGGCCTTGCGGCTGGCCACGGTTTCGCCCTTGGTGTGGGCGGCGACCACGGTGTCGAACGCCACCTGGTGGAAGTTCTTCGGCAGCTCGCCCTTCATGCGGCGGGTGAACTCGGCGGCCAGGCCGGGGTAGGCCCTGGCGTAGGCGTCGAAGCGGTCGTTCCAGGCGGCTTCGGCCTTGGCGCCTTCTTCCTTGTGGTTCCAGTCGGCATACGCCTCCTGCGGCACTTCGAAGGCCGCGTACGGCCAGTTCAGCGCGGCGCGGGTGAGCGCGATTTCGTCGGCGCCCAGCGGCTCGCCATGGGCCTTGGCGGTGTTGGCGCGGTTCGGGCTGCCCTTGCCGATCTGCGTCTTGCAGATGATGAGGGTGGGCTTCGAATCTTCCTTCTTCGCCTTGGCGATGGCCTTGGACACGTCCTTGGCGTCGTTGCCGTCGATCGGGCCGATCACGTTCCAGCCGTAGGCCTTGAAGCGTTCTTCGGTGTTGTCGATGAACCAGGGCTTGACTTGGCCGTCGATGCTGATGCCGTTGTCGTCGTACAGCGCAATCAGCTTGTTCAGGTGCCAGGCGCCGGCCAGCGCGCAGGCTTCATGGCTGATGCCTTCCATCATGCAGCCGTCGCCCAGGAAGGCGTAGGTGTGGTGGTCGACGATGGCGTGGTCCTTGCGGTTGAACTCGGCCGCGAGCAGCTTCTCGGCCAGCGCAAAGCCCACGGCATTGGTGATGCCCTGGCCCAGCGGGCCGGTGGTGGTTTCCACGCCGGGGGTCACGTCGACCTCGGGGTGGCCCGCGGTCTTGCTGTGCAGCTGGCGGAAGTTCTTGAGCTCGCTGATGGGCAGGTCGTAGCCCGTGAGGTGCAGCACCGAATACAGCAGCATCGAGGCGTGGCCGTTCGACAGCACGAAGCGGTCGCGGTCGAACCAGTGCGGGTTCGCGGGGTTGTAGCGCAGGTGTTCGCCCCAGAGTGCGACGGCCATGTCGGCCATGCCCATCGGTGCGCCCGGATGGCCGGAGTTTGCTTGTTGGACGGCATCCATGGCCAGCGCGCGAATCGCGTTGGCCATCAGGGCTTGGTTTGCCATGGGCGGTGGGCTTTCGGGGAATGTGGATTAGGGGGAACCCGCGATTTTACCGGCCTCGCTCCAACCCCCTCCCGCAGCGGCCAGAACACCCCACTGATGCTCTTTGGCGACACCCGGGCTGCTAGAGTTGCCACCCATGCACGGGCTGCACCTCACCGCCGATCTCCACGACTGCCAATGCGCCATGCAATGGCTCACCGACAAGGAGGCGCTCGGCGCCGTCTGCCTCAAGGCGGCAACGGCCGCCGGGCTGCAGCCGGTGGGCAAGCTGGTCCACGGCTTTCCGGCCACGCCGCAAGGGCCGGGCGGCGTCACGGCCACCGTGCTGCTGGCCGAATCGCACCTGTGCATCCACACCTGGCCCGAACAGCGCGGCGCCACGCTCGACGTCTACGTGTGCAACTTCGGCGGCGACCATTCGGCCAAGGCGCATGCGCTGATGGAATGCCTGGTCTCTCTGTTCAAGCCCGGCCACAGCGAACGCAACGAGCTGTTGCGCGGCAAGGTGGCGGCTTGAAGCCTTCTTCTTCTGCGGTACGGGCGATGATCCTGGCCGCCGGCCGCGGCGAGCGCATGCGGCCGCTGACCGACAGCCTGCCCAAGCCGCTGCTCGAAGTGCACGGCAAGCCGCTGATGCAGTGGCCGATGGAGGCACTGGCCGCCGGCGGCTTCACCGAACTGGTGGTCAACACCGCCTGGCTCGGCGAGAAGATCTCCAGCCGCTTCGGCCTCAATGCCTTGCTGGATGGGCATCCTGCGCTATCGATTTCATACTCCGACGAAGGCCATGACTTCGGCGAAGCGCTCGAGACGGCCGGCGGCATCGTGCGCGCCCTGCCGCAACTGGGCGAGATTTTCTGGGTGGCGGCCGGCGACGTGTTCGCGCCGGATTTCGCCTTCACGCAGGCCTCGGTGGACCGCTTCGCGGCCAGCGGCAAGCTGGCGCACCTGTGGCTGGTGCCGAACCCGGCGCACAACCCGAAGGGCGACTTCGGCATTTCCGCGGAAGGCCTGGCGCTCAATTCGGCGGCCGAGAAGTACACCTTCTCGACCATCGGCCTCTACCGGGCCGCGCTCTTTGCGCTGCCTTACTGCGGCATTCCGGCCGGCAACCCGGCGGGCGCCAAAGCCCCGCTGGCCCCGATCCTGCGCGCCGCGATGGACAATGAACGCGTGAGCGCCGAGCTCTATGCCGGTCCCTGGACCGATGTGGGAACGCCCGAACGGCTTCTTCAACTGAACACGCCAAGATGACCTCAGAAGACAACCGGATCTACGCCGAGCGCCGCGCGCGCCTCGCCTCGCAACTGGGCAAGGACGGCATCGCCATCGTCCCGACCGCGCCCGAGCGCCAGCGCAACCGCGACAGCGACTTCCTGTTCCGGCACGACAGCTACTTCTACTACCTGACCGGCTTCACAGAACCCAACGCCTGGCTGGTGCTCGCGGGCGACGGCCGCAGCATGCTGTTCTGCGCGCCCAAGGACCTGGAGCGCGAGATCTGGGACGGCTATCGCCTGGGCCCCGACGCGGCCCCCGCGGCGCTTGGCGTGGACGAGGCCTTCTCGGTCGGCGAGCTCGACGCCCGGCTGCCGAAGCTGCTCGAGAACAAGTCGACCGTGTGGTTTCCGTTCGCGATCCACAAGGGCCTGGAAACCCGCGTCGACGGCTGGCTGCAATCGGTGCGCGCGCGCGTGCGCTACGGCGCGCTGTGCCCCGAGGAACTGCACGACCTGTGCGGCCCGCTCGACGAAATGCGCCTGGTGAAGGACGCCCACGAGCAGGACATCATGCGGCGCGCCGCGCAGATCAGCGCGCGCGCCCACGTCCGCGCGATGCAGCTGTCGGCGCGCATGCTGCGTGAAGGCAAGGACGTGCGCGAGTACCACCTCGATGCCGAGCTGCTGCACGAGTTCCGCCTGGGCGGCTCGCAGTACCCGGCCTACGGCTCCATCGTGGCCGCGGGCGCCAATGCCTGCGTGCTGCACTACCGCGCCGACGCAGCGCCGGTGCGCAGCGGCGAGCTGGTGCTGATCGACGCGGGCTGCGAGCTCGACGGCTACGCCAGCGACATCACCCGCACCTTCCCCGCCAACGGCAAGTTCAGCGGCCCGCAGCGCGCGCTGTACGACCTGGTGCTGGCCAGCCAGGATGCCTCGGCCGCGGCCACCAGGGCCGGCAACCGCTTCAACGATCCGCACGATGCGGCCGTCAAGGTGCTGGCGCAGGGCATGCTCGACCTGGGCCTGCTCGATGCCGGCAAGGTGGGCAGCGTCGACGACGTGATCGACTCGCGCGCCTACTTCCAGTTCTACATGCACCGCACCGGCCACTGGCTCGGCATGGACGTGCACGACTGCGGCAGCTACGTGGAGCCCACGCAGGTCGGCGAGGTCAGCGAGCGCAAGGACCCGCTGTCCAACGAAGTCATCAAGAACCGGCCGAGCCGCATCCTGCATCCCGGCATGGTGCTGACGCTGGAGCCCGGCATCTATGTGCGCCCCGCCGAGGGCGTGCCCGAGCAGTTCCACAACATCGGCATCCGCATCGAGGACGACGCGATCGTCACGGCCACGGGCTGCGAGCTCATTTCGCGCGGCGTGCCGGTGAAGGCGGACGAGATCGAGGCGCTGATGCGAGCTTGACGGCGCGCTGCGACACCGGCGGCGGCGCATGCCGCGCCTGCAGGAAGTCGATGAACACCCTGAGCTTGCGCGGCATCTGCGCGCGGCTCGGGTGGTACAGGTAGAAGCCCGGAAAGGTGGGCCACCAGGGCTCGAGCAGCGGCACCAGGCGGCCGCTTTCCAGGTCGCCGCGCACCATGCCTTCGAAGGCCACCATGATGCCCGCGCCGTCGCGCGCGGCGGCCAGCAGCACATCGCCGTCGTTGCTGATCAGCGGCCCGGCCACTTCGACATCGAGCACGCGGCCGTCCTGCGCGTATTCCCAGCGGTAGAGGCTGCCCGTGGTCAGGCGGTAGTTCAGGCACTGGTGCTCGCGCAGGTCCTCGGGCGTCTTCGGCGGCTTGCGCCCCGCCAGGTAGCGCGGCGACGCCAGGGTCACCATGCGCTGCGGCCCACCCACCGGCAGGGCCACCACGTCCTGCGCCAGGCTTTCGCCGAGCCGGATGCCGGCATCGAAGCCGCCTTCGACCAGTTCGATCATGCGGTTGTCGCAGACCAGCTCCAGCGTGATGTCGGGATAGGCCTCGGCAAAGTCCGCGAAGTGCGGGTTCAGCAGCAATTCGGCCGACACGCGCGCGACGTTCAGGCGCAGCAGCCCGGCCGGCTTGTCGCGCGCCTCGTCGAGGCCTTCGACCGCCTGCGCGAGCGCGGCCAGCGCCGGCTGCGCGCCCTTGAGCAATTGCTGGCCCAGCTCGGTCACGCCGACGCGCCGCGTGGTGCGGTCGAGCAGGCGCACGCCCAGCCGGGCCTCGAGCGTGCGCACGGTCTGCGACAGGGCCGAGGGCGATACGCCCAGCTCTTGCGCAGCCCGCGTGAAGCTGGCGTGGTGCGCAATGCGTGCGAAGGCGGCGATCGCGGGGAGCAGTTCGGGGGACATGCGCGGATTATGAGGACGCGCTTCCGCCGGCGGCTCGCGCCGGCGCTGCCTACCTGGCCTGCAGCAGCGCGCCGGCTTCGAGCAGCACCAGCTCGTTGTCGTCCGCCTTGTTGGGCTCGCGGCTGCTGGAGAACGGCAGGTTGTTGTCGTTGCCCACCACGATGTGCGTGGCATCGACCACGTCGACGTTCTCGATCGTGAAGAACGGGAACTTGAGCACGCCGTCATTCAGCGGCTTGCGCGCGAGCCTGGCCGGGTCGGCGATGTTCAGCAGGTCGATGTAGCCGATCTTGCGCACCGCGCCGCCCACGTTGGCATCGCTCAGCTCGATCTTGTAGACGCGCTTGAACCTGGCGATGTCGTGGAAGCAGTCGCTGCGCTTCTGACCCTCGGGGCAGGCCTTGTCGCTGGTGCCTTCGCCGTTGTCGCGCTCGATGACCAGCGCTGTGGTCGCGTCGATCATGTTGAAGTCGCCGATGGCGTGGCCGTTGGCTTCGAGCGGGTACTTCCAGTGGCGGCCGGTCCATTTTTCAGACGCCACGTCGAACTCCAGCACGCGCAGCGCTTCCTTGCCGTCGACACGTTCGTAGTCCTTGGCCTCGGCGTTCCACACCGGGCCTTCGAGCAGCGCGTAGAGCCTGCTGCCGTCCTTCGACGCGGCCATGCCTTCGAAGCCCTTGGAGCGCTTGACCTGGAAATCGACCGTGCCGCCCGGGGCGCCCGGCGTGGTGAGCGCCGGATGGTCGGGCGAGCGCACGGCCTTGCCGTCGACCTCGGTGTCGAACACCGCGAGCACCTTGCCCTTCAGATCGGCCTTGATCAGGAAGGGGCCGAACTCCTCGCCGATCCACAGTGCGCCGCCGGCAAACTGGAAGCTCTCGGGGTCGAAGTCGGAGCCGGTCAGGTAGCGCTGCTTCGTGCCTTCATGGACGATGCGGAACGGCACCTTCTTGTCCGGGTCGTGCAGGAAGATGGTGTTCAGGCGGTTGAACCTGCCGCTCTTGAAGTCCACCTTGTAGTGGTTCAGGTAGAGCATGAAGTCGGGCGAGTTGGCCTTGGCGCCGGCGCCGTTGTCGGTGAGGATCCAGAACGTGCCGTCGTCCATCTTCTTGATGCCCGAGTGGCCCTGCAGCGGCTGGCCCTTGAAGGGCAGCGAGACGCCGGTGCCGCGCCCGCCGGAGAGGCCTTCGATGGTGCCCACCGCCTCCACGCGCTTGCCCGAGGTGAACTTGCCGCTCACCTGCAGGTCGGCGGGCGCGTCCTTGGGCGCAGCGACGAAGCTTTGCGCGGGCAGCACGGCGTGGCCCGCGAGCGTGGCGGGGAAGGCGGTCTGTGCAGCGGCATGGCCGCAGGCGAGCGCCGCGGCCAGCGCGATGAAAGAAGAGATGAAAGAGGCAGGACGCGTCATTGGGAAAGAGAGGTTCCGTGTCGAAACGCGAGACCATGCCGGCCACGCGTGACGCGACCATGACATGGCCGGCAGGCCCCTGCGGCTTCAGCCCAGCGCCGCGCCCGCGACGTGCCCGCGCGTGAACGCCTCCTCGAAGATCGAGTAGCCCGACCAGTCGGCATGCGCGAACGAAAGCCGTCCCGCGACGACGCGGCCACGGTGCGCCGCGTCCGGCGACATGCGCTGCCCGCCGATCTGCGCGAGCAGCCCCGGCCGCGGGATCGACATGGCGTGGCCGTAGCGCGTGATCTCGACGCGCGTTGCGAGCGAAGGCAGGTCGGGATGCGGCACCGAGAGTTCGGCGAGCAGGTCGTCGCGCCAGCCGGTCCAGGGCCGCTCGAGCAGCAGGCGGCGGCCGTCGGCGCCGTCATGGCGGCTCGGGCCGAGCGGGCGGTACCAGCTCAGCACGGTGCCGCGCGGCGTGGGGTCGAGCGTCTGATGGCGCGCATCGACATAGCCGAGGCCGCGCGTGCCGTGGATCACGTTGTCCCAGCTCGGCGCGGCGCCGGGGCGGTCGGCGAGCGGCCCGCGCAGGTGCACGTTGGCCACGAGCCAGGGGGCATAGCGCAGCTGCGCGGCGGCGTTCTTCAACACCTGCGGCGTGTTCTCGACCACGCGCGCGGCGATGAACACCGGCAGCGCGACGATGCAGCGCTCGGCCTGCCAGCGCACCAATGATTTGGACGCGGCGTCCCATGCGTCGACCTCGACGCCGCCGCGAAGATCGGCGATGCGCGTGACGGCCTGGCCGGTGTGCAGGCGATCGCCGAGCGGCCCGGCCAGCCGCTTCGTGAGCCAGCCGTTGCCCTCTGGCCAGGTCAGCACGCCGTCGCGCTCGGCGTTCGAATCGGCGCCACTGCCCGACGAGCCCGGCGCGTGAAAGCCGTGCCGGCTCGCGAAGTAGTGGATGCCGGCCCAGGCCGAGACTTCTTCGATGCCCGCGCCGTAGTCGTCGCGGCAGCAGTAGTCGAGGTACCAGCGCAGCTGCGCATCGCCGAAGCCCTCGCTGTCGAGCCAGTGCGCGAAGCTCACGGCATCGAGCGCCAGCAGCTCGGGCGTGACGTCGGCCTTGAGCGTGGGAATGACGAAGTGCGCCGCGTGCTGCAGCGTGTCGATGCGCTGCGCGAACTTGCGGTACTGCGCATGCGTCTCGGCGCCCACGCCGTGCACGGGCAGCAGGCCTTCCTGCCATTCGCCGCGGAAGAACAGCCGCTCCTGCGGGCTGTGGCAGAGGTGGCGCTCGTCGTATTCCCAGCGGCCCGCCACGCGCCGGCGCAGGCCGAGTTCCTCGAGCAGGTCCTGCACTTCGCGCGCATCGTCGCCGGGCGTCGGCAGGTAGTGCGCGCCGAGCGGGCAGGCAATGCCGCTCACCATGCCGCCGCGCGCATTGCCGCCTGCCGCGTCCTCGAGCTCGAGCAGCACGAAGTCCTCGACGCCCGCGAGCCGCAGTGCGCGCGCGGCGGCGAGGCCTGCGACACCGCCACCGGCGATCACCACGCGCGTGCGCTTGACGCTTGCGGGAGACGGGCCTTTGAGCGCGCCATCGCGCAGCGCATGGCCGCGCGCCACATCGATGCCGGTGAAGCCGCCTTCGATGGGCGGCGGCGGGGCCTCGCAGCCGGAGAGCGCAAGGGCACCCGCCGCACCGGCCACGCTGAGGAAATCGCGCCGCTGCATGGCCCTAGTGCGTCGTGATCACCTTGCCCCACTCCTGCTCGTAGGTGGTGACAAGGGTCTGGTTCGACAGCCGGTTCACTTCGGCCGGCACGCGCGCCATGTCGAGCGGAAAGTCGAACATCAGCGGCAAGGTGGAAGGCGAGAGAAAACGCAGGCCCGAAGGCAGCGCATCGGGCATGCGGTACGGCCGCCGGCTCGCGATGATGTAGCCCCATTCGCCGAAGCTCGGCACATGCGCGTGGTAGGGCGTCGCCTGCAGGCCGACCGATTCGATGGTTGCCGCCACGGTCCAGTAGCTCTTGCGCGCGACCAGCGGCGAAGTGGTCTGGACCACCGCGTAGCCGCTCGCCGAGAGGCGCTTCTCGAGCAGCGCATAGAAGCTGTTGGTGTAGAGCTTGCCGATCGCGAAGTTGGTGGGGTCGGGAAAGTCCACCACGATCACATCAAAAATATCCCCAGGCTGCTGCAGCCACTGGAACGCATCGGTATTGACGATCTTCACCTTCGGCGACGAGAGCGAATGGCCGTTGAGCGCCGCCAGCGTTTCGTGCGTTGTGAAAAGCTGGGTCATGTTCGGATCGAGCTCCACCAGCGTGACCGATTCGACCGAGGGATATTTCAGGATCTCGCGCACCGCCATGCCGTCGCCGCCGCCGAGCACCGCGACCTTCTTCGGTGCGCCCTGCGCAGCCATCACCGGATGGACGAGCGCCTCGTGGTAGCGGTACTCGTCGCGCTCGGCGAACTGCAGGTTGCCGTTCAGGAACAGCCGGTGCCCGAGCTGCCCGCGCGTGACCACGATGCGCTGGTAGGGCGAGGTGGCGCTGAACACGATGCGGTCCTGGTAGAACTTGTCCTCGGCCAGCGTGGTGATGTGGCCGGCCCCGGCGAAGGCGCCGACCAGCGCGGCCAGCGCCAGCAGGCAGGCCAGCGCATGCGCGCCGATGCGGCGCAGCTCATGGCGGAACAGCCACAGCGCCCACACGGCCACGGCGGCATTCATGATGCCGAACAGCAGGCCGGTGCGGATCATGCCCAGCTGCGGCACCAGGATGAGCGGAAAGGCCACCGACACCGCCAGCGCGCCGAGGTAGTCGAAGGTGAGCACCTGCGACACCAGGTTCTTGAGCTGGATGTTGCGCTTGAGGATCCGCATCACCAGCGGAATCTCGA
Organism: Variovorax paradoxus NBRC 15149; assembly: GCF_001591365.1. GTDB lineage: Bacteria > Pseudomonadota > Gammaproteobacteria > Burkholderiales > Burkholderiaceae_C > Variovorax > Variovorax paradoxus. The sequence continues at coordinate 2,677,936 of NZ_BCUT01000001.1, read as the reverse complement.
GCCCGACCAGCGTGCCGACCACCACCACGAGCCCGTAGAGCAGCAGGCGGAATGCGCCGGGCACGTAGGCGTTCGCAAGGAAAAGAATGGCCGGCAGCGCGCCGCCGACCAGCGCCACGAGCAGTTCGATCCGCAGGAAGTGCGCCGGCAGCTGGCGCTCGAAGAAGCGCGAGAGCCACGAGCCCACGCCCATCGCAAACAGGTAGGTGCCGATGATGGTGCTGAACTGCAGCACCGAATCGCCGAGCAGGTAGGAGCTCAGCGCGGCCGCGGTCAGCTCGTAGACCAGCCCGCAGGCCGCGACCACGAACACGCTGGCCAGCAGCGCGATCTCGACCGGCTGCGGCCCGCGCGCATCGGCGGAATGCGCGGACACGGCCGCCTCCCCGCTCAATGGATCGCTGCGGCGACGATGACGCAGATGCCCAGGCTCATGGCGGCCACCACCAGGCCCAGCGCCACGTTCTGCTTCTCGACGATCTCGCCCCACAGGTCGTAGGGCGTGAGCTTGTCGATGATGAGAAAGCAGAGCCAGAAGATCAGCACGCCAAGCAGCGCATACACGAGCGATCCGAGGACCACGCCCGGTTTCAGCCATTCAAATCCCATGGGGACCTCCAGTCGTAGTTGCAGTAGTGGGTGACATCAGCGCGAAGCCATGTTGCGCTTGTTCATTTGTGGCCGCCGCCGCTCGAGTAGCCGCCGTAGGAGCCGCCGTAGCTGCGCGACCCGCCGGACGAGCCACCGCTGCAGGTGCTCAGGATGACCAGCAGCACGACGATCACGATCACGATGAGGATGATGGTGCCGCAGCCCAGGCCCGATGCGGCGCTGACCGGCAGCGCATCGCCGCGCGCGAACATGTCCTTCTTGTCGTCGAGCTTGAATGCGGCGGACACCAGGCCGCTGTCGAGCTTGCTGCCCGAGGACCAGGTCAGCTCGTTGGCCGAGCGCTCCATCGACAGCAGCGCGTTGCCACTCGCGAAATCGCGGTTGAAGGTTTTCTGCCCACGCTCGACCTGCCAGTAGAACTCGCCCGCCACGTAGGTGGTCTCGGCGTTGTAGGCGTATTGCTGCGTGTAGCGCTTGCCCAGGTAGCTGGCGCTGCTGCCGTTCTCGGCCATCACCGGCGCGCCGGTGGTCGGCTTGACCATGCTCCAGCCGTCCTCGGCATCGACCAGGAAGCTGAAGCCGCGCTTCTTGTTGTAGAGCAGGTATTCGTTCCAGCCAAAGTGCTCGTCGTCGCCGGGCTCCACGCCCATGCGGTGCTGGAAGCCCACCACCTGCCATTGCGCGCCCTGCAGCTGGCCGGTGCTGCCGATGGGAATGAGCGGGCGCACGGGCTCGTCCTGCGCCGCGTGCTTCAGCTCGCCGCCGATACCCTGCGACAGGTCGATGATGCTGTTGCACGAGCCGCAGGTGATGCTCTTGCTGTCGGCCAGGTTGACGGTGACGGGCGCGCCGCAATTCGGGCAATTGAAGGCGCGGCCTTTTTCGTCCTTGGCGGATTCGTCGCGCAGGCCCGTGAGCTGCAGGTCCTCCAGCTGCACCGAGCGGCCCAGGTAGGCGCCCGGCGGCTCGGTGCCGTAGTCGATGCTGAGCACCAGCCCCTTGTCGCTGCGCAGTTCGACCATCGGGAAGGGGCGGCCCAGCTCGGGCAGGTGCGGCAGTTCGCCCTGGGCGGACAGCAGCGCCACCTGCTCGTTCGACGAGACGGTGTAGCTCTGGCCGTTGAATGCGCTGGTGGCGCCCACGCGCAGGTCGCCCGGCGGTGGTGCGGCGCGCTGCAGTTCGAAGGGCAGCGCGAACACGTAGGCGCCGTTGTCCTCGCTCAGGATGCCGGTGCGGTCGCCGTCCAGCGCGGCGATCCACTCGGTCCAGCGCCCGCCGGGGTTGCTGTATTGCAGCCGGCCGACGATGGTGAACGGCTGGTTCTGGATGCGGCCCGCGGCAAACAGCTGCAGCGGGCTGAAGTCGTCGAACAGCTCCGCCATCTTGCCGACGCGCGCGAGCGTCTCGCCCTGGCGCACGACGGTGCTCTGGCAGTAGGGGCAAACGGCGAAGGCCGATTGCGCGGACCTGAATTCGACCGGTGCGCCGCAGCCAGGGCAGGGCGCACGGTAGGCGCGCTGGGCGCCTGCTTGCTCAGCCATTGCCGGTGCTTAGACCAGCTTCTTGAGCAGTTCCGCCTTCTTGGCGTCGAACTCTTCCTGCGTGAGGATGCCCTTGGTCTTGAGCTCGCCGAGCTTCTCGAGCGTGGTCATCACGTCGGCCGGGCTCACCACGGCCACGGCCGGCTGCTGCTGGGTTGCGGCCGCCTGTGCCGCCGCGCCCGGGCTCAGCCCCTGCGCGAGGTTCTGCGCCAGCACCTGGCCGAGCGCCACGCCGGCGCCCAGGCCCATGGCATCGCCCGCGATGCCGCTGCCGCCGCCCGCGCCTTCGGCGAACTTGGGAATGGCCTGCGCGGTCTGGTACTGCATGAACTTGCCCATGTCGTTGCCGACCATGCCCATGCCGATCTTCTGGTCGAGGATCTTCTGCAGTTCTTCGGGCAGCGAGACGTTCTGGACCGTGATGTTCTCGAGCTTGATGCCGATCTTCTCGAACTCGGGCACCAGCTGGGCCGCCAGCGCCTGGGCGAACTGGATCTGGTTGGCGGCAAGGTCGAGGAACGGCACGCCGCTGGACGCGATGGCGTTGCTGATGTTCTGCAGCACCAGCCCGCGCAGCTGGCCGTCGAGGTCGGCCACGCCGTAGATGTCGCGCGTGCCCGAGATCTCGGTGTGGAACAGCTTGGCATCGCCGATGCGGAAGCTGTAGTTGCCGAAGGCGCGCAGGCGCACGGCGCCGAAGTCCTTGTCGCGGATGGTGATGGGCTGCGGCGTGCCCCACTTCTGGTCGACCTGCTGGCGCGTGCTGAAGAAGTAGACGTCGCTCTTGAACGGGGACTCGAACAGCTTGTCCCAGTTCTTGAGGTACGTGAGCACGGGCAGCGTCTGCGTCGTGAGCTTGTACATGCCCGGGCCGAACACGTCGGCCACCTGGCCTTCGTTGACGAACACCGCCACCTGCGACTCGCGCACGGTGAGCGAGGCGCCGTTCTGGATTTCCATCTCCGCCATCGGGAAGCGCCAGGCCAGCGTGCCGTCGCCGGTCTCGGTCCACTGGATGATGTCGATGAACTGTTTCTTGATGAAATCCATCAGGGCCATGGCTGCTCCTCGTCGGTTTTTTTCCGGATTGCGCATATTGCCACATCGTCTTGACGGGTCTGCGCGCTTTCGGCAGGGCCGATCTGCGCCATGCGGCCTATGGCGCCGCGGGCCGAGGTCTACAATCGGCGCCCCCAGAAGAAGCGCCACCAGGAGCAACGGCCCATGTCCGATTCGACGACCTCATCGACCCCCACGCCCGAAGACAAGCGCGCCGAACTGCGGCGCGCCGCCCTCGAGTACCACGAGCTTCCGGTGCCGGGCAAGATTGCCATTGCCGCCACCAAGCAGATGATCAACCAGCGCGACCTGTCGCTGGCCTATTCGCCCGGCGTGGCCGCGCCCTGCGAAGAGATCGTCAAGGACCCGGCCAACGCCTTCAAGTACACGGCGCGCGGCAACCTGGTGGCGGTGATCACCAACGGCACCGCCGTGCTCGGCCTGGGCGACATCGGCCCGCTGGCCTCCAAGCCGGTGATGGAAGGCAAGGGCGTGCTGTTCAAGAAGTTCGCCGGCGTCGACGTGTTCGACATCGAGATCGACGAGAAGGACCCGGCCAGGCTGGTCGAGGTGATCGCCGCGCTGGAGCCCACCTTCGGCGCCATCAACCTGGAGGACATCAAGGCCCCCGACTGCTTCTACGTCGAGCGCGAGCTGCGCAAGCGCATGAAGATCCCCGTCTTCCACGACGACCAGCACGGCACGGCCATCACCGTGGCGGCGGCCATGCTCAACGGCCTCAAGGTGGCGGGCAAGGACATCAGCGAGGTCAAGCTGGTCACCTCGGGCGCGGGCGCCGCGGCGCTGGCCTGCCTGAACCTGCTGCTCAAGGTGGGCCTCCAGCGCGAGAACGTGTTCGTGACCGACCTGGCCGGCGTGGTCTACGAAGGCCGCGAAGAGCTCATGGACGACGACAAGCGCCAGTACATGCAGAAAACCACGGCGCGCACGCTGGCCGAGGTGATCGAGGGCGCCGACGTGTTCCTGGGCCTGTCGGCCGGCGGTGTGCTCAAGCCCGCCATGGTGGCCAAGATGGCGCCCAAGCCCGTGATCTTCGCGCTGGCCAACCCGAACCCGGAAATCGCTCCCGAGGACGCCCATGCGGTGCGCCCCGACGTGATCATGGCCACCGGCCGCACCGACTACCCGAACCAGGTCAACAACGTCCTGTGCTTCCCATACATCTTCCGCGGCGCGCTCGATTCGGGCGCCACCACGATCACCGACGAGATGGAAATTGCCGCGGTGCGTGCGATTGCCGATCTCGCCCAGGCCGAGCAGAGCGAGCGCGTCGCGGCCGCCTACGTCGGCGAAAAGCTGACTTTCGGGCCTGAATACCTGATTCCGAAGCCCTTCGATCCGCGCCTCATGATGAAGATCGCGCCCGCGGTGGCCAAGGCCGCCGAGGAGAGCGGCGTGGCCTCGCGCCCGATCAAGGACATGGACGCCTACCGCGACCGCCTGCAGAGCTTCGTCTACGCCTCGGGCACCACGATGAAGCCGATCTTCGACGCCGCCAAGCGGGCGCAGAAGAAGCGCGTGGCCTATTGCGAAGGCGAGGAAGAGCGCGTGCTGCGCGCCGCCCAGATCGTGGTCGACGAAGGCATTGCGCGCCCCACGCTGATCGGCCGCCCGGCCATCATCGCGCAGCGCATCGAGAAGTTCGGCCTGCGGCTGAAGGAAGAGCTGGACTACGACGTGGTCAACGTCGAGCAGGACCACCGCTACCGCGACTTCTGGCAGACCTACCACCGCATGACCGAGCGCAAGGGCCAGACGGTGCAGACCGCCAAGATCGAGATGCGCCGCCGCCTGACGCTGATCGGCGCCATGCTGCTGCACAAGGACGAGGTCGACGGCATGATCTGCGGCACCTGGGGCACCACGCTGATCCACCTGCACTACATCGACCAGGTGATCGGCAAGCGCCCCGGCGGCTGCGAAAGCACGCCGCAGGACGTGCCGGTGTACGCCTGCATGAACGGCCTGCTCTTGCCCGACCGCCAGGTGTTCCTGGTCGACACCCACGTCAACTACGACCCCTCGCCCGAGGAACTGGCCGAGATCACGACCATGGCGGCCGAGGAAATGATGCGCTTCGGCCTCAAGCCCAAGGCCGCGCTGCTGTCGCATTCGAACTTCGGCACCAGCAACGAGCCCAGCGCGGTCAAGATGCGCAAGACGCTCGACCTCTTGCGCGTGCAGGCGCCCTGGCTCGAGGTGGACGGCGAAATGCACGGCGACGTGGCGCTCGACAGCAAGCAGCGCGCGATCGTCATGCCGCACAGTGCGCTGGCGGGCGACGCCAACCTGCTGGTTTTCCCGAACATCGACGCGGCCAATATTTCCTACAACCTGCTCAAGACCGCGGCCGGCGGCAATATCGCGATCGGCCCGGTGCTGCTCGGAGCCGCCAAACCTGTGCATATTCTCACGGCCAGCGCAACAGTTCGGCGCATCGTGAACATGACAGCCTTGACAGTCGCCGACGCAAACGCAGAGCGATAAGCCATTTGGCGAGAGTGGCCGCCAACTTAAAGCGCCACTCGATCCCCTTGCGACTGCTCAAACTTTGGGCAGTCGCTTGCTATTTTCGCCAGCGTGGTGCACACTCGCGGGCTTGAATTTGCGGGTTAACCCCAGGGTTGGCTGCCAATTCGGAACCCCGCTCTTTTCTTGTGGTGCCCCATGGCGGCTTACGCCTCGATCACGTCCTCTGTCACTAAGTTTGCGCTCACCGGCTTGATGCTGGTGGCATTGGCGACGGGGGCCGAGGCCCGCGGATGGTTCGGCACCGGAAAGCCCGCCCAGGAATCGATTGCACTGTCCGAACTGCCGGTTCAGGGCCAGCGAACCTACGAAGCCATCCTGAGTGGCGGCCCCTTCCGATTCGAAAAGGACGGCACGGTATTTGGCAACCGCGAGCGTCTTTTGCCGCCCGCGCGGCGCGGTCACTACCGCGAGTACACGGTGGCAACGCCCGGCTCGCGCGATCGCGGTGCACGGCGCATTGTCTGCGGCGGAGAACAGCGCACCACACCCGAGGCCTGCTGGTACACGGCAGACCACTACGCGAGTTTCAGACGGATTGCACCATGAGCGATGACAACGACTTGAGCGGCGCCCCGAAGCGCCCCGAAGAAATGATGATGACTATGGAAAGACCAGCGGAGATGACTTTATCCCTTCGTGCCGTACGCCCGAACATCGTGCAGTCGATTCGTGCGTTCCGCGTGAACGACCTGCAGGAAGCCGCCAACGCCGCGGGCCAGCACTTCCTGTACGCCAATCTGGGGAACGCCCAGACCAAGCAGGACGTTCTGGACCTGATCGCCCAGCAGTTCACCTTTCCGGCGCATTTCGGCAAGAATTTCGACGCGCTGTACGACTGCATGACCGATCCATTGCATAAATCGGGCCCGCAGCCCGGCTTCGTGATCGTGCTCGAGCAGATCCCGGCCAACGCCAAGTTCGACAAGGAAGCGCGCGAGCAGCTGCTCGACATCTTCCGCGATGCCTCCGATTACTGGGGAGACCGGAAAGTCCCGTTCCGCTGCTTCTATTCTTTTCTGTAGCCCGTTCTGCACACACCAGCCAAGCAGAACGGGCGAACGAGGCTCAGCCGAACGGCGCAGCACTCGATGGCATCGAAATCAACGGCAACACCGCCAATGCGGCAGCCGGCACGGAACCCGAAGGCGAAAAGATGCCGACCGACAAACTGGTCGACGTCTCGCCGCTCGCATTGCGCATGAGCAGCCCCTTCAACGCGGGCTACTGGCTCGCGGCGGCCTGAACGAGCCCACCCCCGAAGCGGCTCGCTTCGTGTAGCCGCCTCCCCCTCGAGGGGGCAACACCTGCGGCCCGGCGTAGCCGGTTCCGCGGTGTTCGCGAATCAAAGCCAAAAGCCCGCCTTTGCCAAGGCGGGCTTTTTTCATGGGCGCGGGGGGACGGCTTGGGCCAGGGCGACGTATTCGGCCACCGGCACCTCTTCGGCGCGGCGCTGGGCGTCGAACTGGCCTGCGAAGCCGTGCTCGTCGAGCCACTTGCCCAGCGTGTGCCGCATGATCTTGCGGCGCTGGCTGAAGGCCACCTGCACGATCTCGCCCAGGCGGGCGGCATCCACGGCCGGCGGCTCGGCCAGCGGCACCATGCGCACCACGGCGCTGTCGACGCGCGGCGGCGGATCGAAGCTCTCGGGCGGCACGAACAGCACGTTTTCCATCCTGTAGCGCCACTGCAGCATCACGCTCAGGCGGCTGTAGTCGGAGGTGGCGGGCCGCGCGACCATGCGGTCGATCACTTCCTTCTGCAGCATGAAGTGCTGGTCGGCGATCAGGTGCGCGAAGCCCAGCAGATGGAACAGGATCGGCGTGGAGATGTTGTAGGGCAGGTTGCCCACCACGCGCAGCGGCGCCGCGAACCTGGCGGCCAGCGCGGCGAAATCGACCTTGAGCACGTCGGACTCGATGACCTCCAGCTGCGGATGCTCGCGCAGCCGCTTGGCCAGGTCGCGGTCGAGCTCGATGACCGTCAGGCGCCCGAGCCGCTCGACCAGCGGCTGGGTGAGCGCCGCCAAGCCCGGACCGATCTCGACCATGGCGTCGCCGGGCTGCGGCGCGATCTCCTGCACGATGGCATCGATGATGCCGCCGTCGGACAGGAAGTGCTGCCCGAACCGCTTCCTGGCGATGTGTGCCATCAGGACTGGGGCGGCTCGCGGTATTCGACGTAGGCGCGCGCGCGCGTTTCCTGCACCCACGTGCTGAAGGCTTCCTCGACCCGCTGCTCGCGCAGCACGGCCCGCGCGGCTTCGCGCTGCTCGGCCTGCGTGAGCTTGGATTCGCGCCGGCCGACCACCTGGATCAGGTGCACGCCGAAGCGCGAGACCACCGGGTCGCTGATCTGGCCCGGCGCCAGGCGGTCCATGGCTTCCTCGAACTCGGGCACGAACTGGCCCGGGCGCGACCAGCCCAGGTCGCCGCCCTCCTTGGCGCTCGCGTCCTGCGAGTTGTCGCGCGCGAGGCCGGCGAAGTCGGCCGTGCGGGCCTGCAGGCGGCGCTTGAATTCCGCGAGCTGCGCCACGGCCTGGGCGGTGGTGCGCTTCGGGTCGTTGAGCAGCAGGATGTGGCGCACCTGCGTCTGGGTCACGGTGGCGTCGGTGGCGCCGAGCTGGGCCTTGGCCAGCACCTTGAGCACGTGGAAGCCCGCACCCGAGCGGATCGGGCCGGCAATGCCGTTGACCGGCGTCGACTGCGTGGCTTCGACGAACAGCGACGGATAGCGGTCGGCGGTGCGCATGCCGACGGCGCCGCCGTTGGCGCGGTCCGGCGAATCGGAGTTCTCCTGCACCAGCTTGGCGAAGTCTTCGCCGGCGCGGGCGCGCTGCGCGAGGCCCTGGGCCCGCTGCTGCAGGCTGGCGACCTGCGCCTCGGTGGCGTTCTCGGGCACGGCGACCAGCAGGTGCGCGAGGTTGATGTTCTGCAGCGCCGCGTCCTTGGTGGGGGCGTTGCGCTGGTCGCGCAGGTATTCGTCGGCCTCGGCGTCGCTGATCTTGATCTTGGACTCGACCTCGCGGTCGCGCAGGCGCGTGAGCAGCAGCTGGTCGCGCAGGTCGTTGCGGAATTCGCGCTGCGAAATACCCTCGGCCACCACGCGGCGGCGCAGCTCCTCGACGCTGATCTGGTTCTGCCGCGCCACGGTCTGCTCGGCCTGGTCGATGGCGACCTCGTCCACCTTGATGCCGTTTTCCTTGGCCAGCTGGAGCTGTGCGCGCTCGGAGATCAGGCGCTCGAGCACCAGGCGCGTGAGCTCGGCGCGCGGCACGCGCTCGGCTTCGGCGTTTTCGCGGATCAGGCGCGTGACGCGCGACTGCACCTCGGTGTTGGTGATCGGTTCGGAATTGACCAGTGCGACGATGTATTCGGCCGCGCGCTGCACCGGCGCGGCGGTGGAAGGCGCGGTGCGCGGCGCCGGTGGCGCCAGCCGGGGACCGGCGCGCATGATGTCGGTGATGCCGCTGCCGCCACCGGGACGCAGGCCTTGCGCGCCCGAGGCCGCGGCCAGTGCCGCGAGGCAGCCCAGGGTCAGGATGGAACGGATGTGTTTCATGGCGTTGCTCAATCGTCTCAGTCGTAATTGGTGAAGCGGCTCGGCCCTTCGGTGGGCTGGCGAAGGGGCTGGTAGCGCTGGATGTTGGTCCGCAAGGTCTGCATCGGGCTCGACCCGATGCTGGAGAACCCGACGAATTCGAGCTGGAACATGATGCGGGTGTTGGCGGTCACCGTGCCGGTCGTGATGCGCTGCAGCACCACGCGCCCGATCCAGCAGCAGCCGTCGTACTCGAAGCCCAGCACGCCGTCCGTGAGTTTCTTGTCCTGCAGGCTGTAGTTGAGCCGGCCGACCGCGTACCACCGCCCGCCGCCCTGGCCCTTGCCCGGCCCGAGGTCCTTGCCCTTGTCGCCCCACAGGTCGTTGAGCGGCCACTGCCAGCCCACGTCGAAGGACTTGTTGCCGTCGGTGGCAAGGGGCGTGGTGGGCGCCTGGTAGCGGAAGGCCGCGCTCAGGTTGCGGTAGGGCCCTGGGTTGTAGCGCGCGGTGATGGCCGAGCGGTCCGACTTGTGCGTGTCGGGGTTGTACTGGACGACCGTGTCCAGGCTCCACTTGGGCGTCCAGTTGATCTGGGCGCCCAGCAGCAGGTCGCTCGCGCGGTCGGTCACCGGCGTGCCGCCCGGCAGCGTGACCTTCTGGTCGCTGAAGCGCAGCCGCTGCGCAATGCCGAAGCGCGCCGCCTCGACGCCGGTGTCGGGGTCGATCAGGCGCGAGGTGACGCCGAGCGTGAGCGTGTTGGTGTCGGAGATGCGGTCGTTGCCCGAGAAGGCGTTCTCGGTGTAGATGGTCGCAAAGCTGAAATCGTTGGCCGCCGAATCGTAGTTCGGCAGCATGCTCTGGTTGCGGAACGGCGTGTAGACGTAGTAGGCGCGCGGCTCCAGCGTCTGGCGGAAGGCGCGGCCGAAGTAGTTCGCGTCGCGCTCGAAGATCAGGCCGCTGTCGAGGCTGAAGGTCGGCACCGTCCGGTTGCTCGAGGTCGGGAAGAAATACAGCGAGTTCGGGTTGTAGGGCACGCCGTTGACGTACTGGGTTCCGTTGACGGTGAGCCTCGGAACGTCGGACTGCGGCAGGTAGTAGTTGTATGAAGCCGTGTTCAGCTGCAGCTTGGGGATGACGAAGGAGCTCGGCGTGATGAACGGCCGGCTGATGGTGGCAATGGCCAGGGCGCGGTCGCCGTCGGGCTGCGACTGCTGGTTGATGTCGAAGCCCGGCTGGCCGGCCAGGATGGTGTTGACGCGAAAGCGCGTGTAGTCCAGGTTCAGCGAAACGTCGAAGCCGTGCCAGTCGTACTTGTTGTAGTTGGCCGTGATCTGCGGCATCCGGTCATAGGACGGCACGATCGGCGACAGGCTGTATTGCAGCGTCTGGTAGCGCAGCGCCCGGATGCCGCCGCTCCAGTCGCCCTTGCTCCAGTTGAGCGAGGCGTCGTTCGTCAGCTGGCGCTGCGCCAGGGTGGGCGTGCGCGTGAAGTCGCGCCAGTAGTCGTTGTCGCTGACGCGGTTGATGTTGATGTTGGCCGAGAGCGAATCGAGCCCCAGCGCCTTCGCGTTGAAATCCTGGTGGTGGTTGGCCCAGATGCCCCAGCGCTTGCTGCTGGGCGGCGCGCCGAAATTCAGGGCCGAGGCCTGGATTTCCCCGTTGGCGAGCTGCTGCAGCTGCGCCGCGCGCGTTTCGTTGTAGCGCTGGCCCACGAGGCGGTCGCTGCCCATCAGGTCCAGGCGGATGCTGCCGCTGTATTCCTTCTCGAGGTAGCGGAATTCCGAGCCCAGGTTGAGGCCGCGCTTGCTCATCAGCGTGGGCGTGAAGGTGGCGTCGCGGTTGGGCGCGATGTTCCAGTAGTACGGCTGCGAGATCTCGATGCCGTTGGTGTTGTCGATGCCGATCGTGGGCGGCAGCAGGCCGCTCTTGCGCTCGTTCGACAGCGGAAAGCTCACGCTCGGCAGCGGCGGCGTGCTGATGCCCATGAAGCTCAGCCGCGCGTCGGTGGCCACGCCGACGTTTTCCTCGGTGTCGGTGGTCAGCGTGGCTGCAGACAGCAGCCAGGCCGGCATCCAGCCCGGAAAGTCCTCGCGGCGGCAGGTGGTGTAGGTGGCGGTGCGGGCCACCGACACGTTGCTGTCGACGAAATCGATGCGCTGCGCCTCGCCATGTCCGCCGGTGGCAAGGAAGGAATAGCGCACGTTGTTGAAGAAGCCCTCGAAGGTCTCGAGCTTGAGCTCGAGCTCGGGGCCTTCGTACACATTGCCGGCCTGGTTGACGCGCACGTTGCCGCGCGCCCTGGCGCGGTCGTCGGGCTGGTAGTACTCGAGCCGGTCGGCGGTGATGGCGACTTCGCCGCGGCGCAGCGTGGCATGGCCTTCGACCACGGTTTCGAGATCCTGGCGGCCCGACAGGCGGTCGCCGGTGATCAGGCTGGGCAACTGGCTGCGCTCGGCGGGCGGCAGCGTTTCGGTCAGCTGCGGCGTGCGCTTGAGCGTGAGCGGGCCATCGAGGCCCCCGGCCGGCTGGGCCGAGGCGCCGTGCGCATGCAGCAGCGCCAGCGACAACAGGGCCAATGGCAGGGGCGGGCCGGAACGCCGCAAGGCAACGCGCCGCCTCATCAGGCCTCCCGCCGCATCGTTCCGGAGAAGGTCCGCAGTCTTCCTGGGGAGGGCTGCGAGTGCACAGGGTGCCAAGCGTGGGGGCTTTGGGTCGTAGGCATCGGTCAGGAACGAAGGATCGTCGGGAGGACGGCGCGGCAGGCCGGCAGGTTGCAGGAGCCGGCGGCAACTCTGTTCGACCAGGGAGGACCGCAGGAGTTGCCGCGCCAGGCGGATTTGTAGAATCGATTATCCATGACAGCACCCCCGCTCCCGGCCTCCGAGCCCACACCCTCCGCCACGGCCATTCTCTGGGCAGATCCGCAGCGGGCCGCGGCGTTCCAGAACTGGCTGGCCGGCATCGGCGCCGCGCACGGCCTGCGGCCCGAGACGGTGCGCCTTGCGTCCGCCGATGCGAGCTTTCGCCGCTACTTCCGCATCGACGCCACGGGGAGCGCCGCCAGCCGCATCGTGATGGATGCGCCGCCCGACAAGGAGAACAGCGAGCCCTTCGTGCAGGTCGCCCGCCTGATGGCCGAGGCCGGCGTGACCGCGCCGCAGGTGCTCGAGTGGGACCGGACCCACGGCTTCCTGCTGCTCGACGACCTGGGCCGCGAGACCATGCTCGACGTGATCGATCCGGCCCGGCCCGACGCCAGCCGCCCGCTCTACGACCAGGCGATCGATGCGCTGATCCGCTGGCAGCTGGCCTCCAGGCCAGGCGTGCTGCCGCCCTACGACAGGGCGCTGCTCGAGCGCGAACTGGCGCTTTTTCCCGAGTGGTACATCGGGCGGCATCGCGGCATCGCGGTGGAGGGCCAGCTCAAGGAGCGGCTGGAACGCAGCTTCAGGCTGATCGTCGAGAGCAACCTGGCCTCGCCGAGCGTCTACGTGCACCGCGACTTCATGCCGCGCAACCTGATGGTCAATGTGGCCCCCACGCTCGGCACTGGCGTGTCCTCGCTGCCCCCCGAGGGGGCGCTCGCCGCCTTGGGGCGGCCCGGCGGCGGCTCGGCTGCCGATCTCGGCGTGCTCGACTTCCAGGACGCGGTCTACGGCCCGATCACCTACGACATCGCCAGCCTGATGCGCGACGCCTTCCTGAGCTGGGACGAGGAATTCGTGCTCGACGTCACCATTCGTTACTGGGAAGCCGCGCGCAAGGCCAGGCTGCCGGTCGATGCCGATTTCGGCGCGTTCTACCGCTCGGTCGAATGGATGGGGCTGCAGCGCCACCTCAAGGTGGCCGGCATCTTCGCCCGCCTCACGCTGCGCGACGGCAAGCCGCGCTATTTGGCGGACACGCCGCGCTTCATCGCCTACATCCGCTCCACCGCCAGCCGCTACATGGAGCTCACGCCGCTGCTGCGGGTGATCGACGAGATCGAAGGCACGTCGGCGCTGAGCGGCTTCGCCTACGGCAGGGTCTAGGGCTCTAGATGCCCCGTTTCCACTGTCCGGTGCCCTTGACCGCGGGTGCCTCGCTCGAACTGCCTCCCGGCCCCGCGCGCCACGTTCAGGTGCTGCGCATGCAGCCCGGCGATGCGCTCACCTTGTTCGACGGCTCGGGCGGCGAATATGCGGCAACCGTGGAGCGCATGGGGCGCAGCGATGTGTCGGTGGCGATCGGCGCCCATGCGCCGGCCGAGCGCGAGGCCGTGCGCTCGGTGCACCTGGCCGTCGGCATGCCGGCCAACGAGCGCATGGACTGGCTGGTCGAAAAAGCCACCGAACTGGGCGTCGCGAGCATCCAGCCACTGGCCACGGCCCATGGCGTGCTGCGCCTTTCGGGCGAGCGCGCCGAGAAGAAGAGGGCGCATTGGGAAGCGATTGCGATTGCCGCCTGCGAGCAATGCGGCCGCAACCGCGTGCCGCGGATCCATCCGGTGCGGCCGTTCTCGGGCCCCTCGGCCTGGATCGGCGCGCATGCGGGCGAGGCCCCGCTGCGCCTTGTCCTGAGCCTGGCCGAAGGCATGCGGCGCCTGGCCGATGCCACCGCCTCGGCGCCGGCCGATCGCAGCGTGCTGGTGCTGAGCGGCCCCGAGGGCGGCCTGAGCAGCGCCGAGGAACAGAAAGCGCTGGCCTGCGGCTTTGCGCCGGTCACGCTCGGGCCGCGCGTGCTGCGCGCCGAAACCGCGGCGCTGGCCGCGCTGGTATTGCTCGCGGGCCCCTGAGCGGCGCTTCCGCCAAGGCCCGCCTCACCCATCCCCATCACAAGAAAAGGATCTCCACGCCATGCCTCGTTCGCCACGCGCCCTCCGGCTTGCCCCCCTCGCGCCCCTTGTGCTGGCCCTGCTGTGCGCCGCGCCGGGCGCGCAGGCCCAGAACACCGCCGTCGCCCCCACGCCGGCGCAGGTCACTCCCGAGGTGGAAAAAACCTTTACGCAGCTGATGGCGGCGCCCGCGGTCCTGAAGCTGCTCGACGCGGTCAAGGCCGACCACGAGCGTTCGGTCGAAGACCTGAAGATGCTGACCGAGATCGAAGCGCCGCCGTTCAAGGAAAGCAAGCGCGCCGAGGCCTTCCTGGCGCGCATGAAGGCGCTCGGGCTCGCCGACGCAAAGATCGATGCCGAGGGCAACGTGGTCGGGCTGCGCAAGGGCACCGGCAACGGCCCCAAGCTGCTGGTCTCGGCCCACCTGGACACCGTGTTCCCCGCCGGCACCGACGTGAAGGTGAAGGAGCATGACGGCAAGCTCCACGCCCCCGGCATCGCGGACGATACGCGCGGCCTGTCGGTGCTGCTGTCGTGGCTCAAGGTGCTCAACGACAACAAGGTCCAGACCGTGGGCGACCTGCTCTTCGTTGCCAATGTGGGCGAGGAAGAGCTCGGCAACCTGCGCGGCATGAAGGCCATCTTCCGCGACCACCTCGACATCGACGGCATGGTGGGGCTGGAGCCTTCGCCGGACGGCAACGTGCTGGTGCTCGGCACGGCGAGCCACCGCTATGAAGTCACGTTCAAGGGCCCGGGCGGCCACAGCTTTGCCGCCTTCGGCCAGGTGCCCAGTGCGATCCACGGCATGGGCCGCGCCATTGCCAAGATCGCCGAAGTCCGCACGCCCAGCTTTCCCAAGACCACCTTCACCGTCGGCACCGTCGGCGGCGGCACCTCGGTGAACACCATTGCGCCCGATGCCCGCATGGCCATCGACATCCGCTCGGACGACATGGCGTCGCTGCTGGAGACCGAAAAGAAGATCCTCGCAGCCATCGACGAAGCGGTGGCCGAGGAGAACAAGCGCTGGAACGTGGCGACGCTGAGCGCCAGCAACAAGCTGATCGGCGACCGGCCGGGCGGGCGCACGCCTTCAGATTCGGTGATCGTGGAAGCGGCTGTGCGCTCGAACACCGCCTTCGGCCACAAGACGCTGCTGCGCGGCGGCAGCACCGACGCCAACGTGCCGATGTCGTACGGCATCCCGGCCATCATCATCGGCGGCGGCGGAAAGTCGACCGGCTTCCATGCCCTGAGCGAAGCGATCGACGTGACAGATGCCTGGAAAGGCGCGCAGAATTCGCTGGTGACAGTGCTGGGTCTGGTCGGCGTGCAAGGGGTAAGCCCCGCATTGCTGCCCAAACGCGCACCGCGACCCAGGTAATTTGTCACGCTGCGGGCTTAAAAGTAAACAAGCTTGTTCGCCCGCGGCCCCTCGCGCTGGGAAAATGCCAGCGGTTCTGTCACACACCAAGGAAACGTCCATGGGAATGCTCGATTCGGTACTCGGCCAGGTTCTCGGGGGCGCCGCCCAGCAGCAGCAGCAGCCGCAAGGCGGCGGCATCGGCGGGCTGGGAGACCTGGGGGGCCTTGCCGGCGCGCTGGGCGGCCTGCTGGCCAACAACGGCGGCGCGGGCGGCCTGGGAGGGCTGGTCTCGAAATTCGAGCAGGCCGGCATGGGCGACGTGATCGGCTCCTGGATCGGCAAGGGCGAAAACCAGCCCGTGTCCGGCGGCCAACTGGAGAACGCGCTGGGCAGCGACACCATCGCCAGCATCGCCTCCAAGCTCGGCATCAATGCGCAAACGCTGCTGCCCATGCTGGCCACCATGCTGCCGGCCCTGATCGACCAGCTCACGCCGCACGGCAAGGTGCCGGAGCAGGGCCTGGACAACCCGAACGACCTGCTGGCTACGCTCGGCGGCCTGCTGCAGAACAGGCAGCCTTGAGCGAACTGTTTGCTCATCGGAAATTCCGGCGCCCGCGAGGGCGCTTTTTTTTCGCCCGCCGCAGTTCGGCTGGCGCATCCGGGGCGATTCGCGTAGAACCGCAGCCTTCCATGCCGCAACGCGCCTTCGCCGCCATTTCTCCATGAACCGCAACCTCTGGCTGCTCGCCATCTGCCAGGGCCTGTTCCTGACCAACAACGTCACCTTCATCGCCATCAACGGGCTGGTGGGCCTGAGCATCGCGCCGCGCGGCTGGATGGCCACGCTGCCGGTCATGGGCTACGTGGTGGGCGGTGCGCTCACCACCGGGCTGGTGGCGCGCACGCAGCAGCGCTTCGGGCGGCGCGGGTCGTTCCAGATCGGGCTGGCGGTGGGGCTGGGCTCGGCCTTGCTGTGCGCATTCGCGGCCATCTCGAAGAACTTCTGGCTCCTGTGCCTGGCCACGGTGGTGGCGGGCTACTACAACGCCAACGCGAACCTCTATCGCTTCGCTGCCGCCGAACTCGCGGCCCCGGCCTGGCGCGAGAAGGCGGTGTCGCTGGTGATGGCCGGCGGCTTGATCGGCGCGGTGGCGGGGCCCAACCTGGCGGCCGCCACGCGCGAAGCGTTCGCGGTGCCGTTCGCGGGCGCCTACATCGCGCTGGCGGCGGTGGCGCTGCTGTCGATGGCAGTCATGCGCTTCATCGAGTTTCCCGCCACGCTCACGCGCCAGGAGGCGCTGGGCGGACGGCCGCTGTCGCAGATCGTGCGCCAGCCGGTGTTCATCGTGGCGGCCGCGGCAGGCGCGCTGGGCTTTGGCGTGATGAACCTGCTGATGGCCGCCACGCCCATTGCCATGCAGATCTGCAGCCTGCCTTTTTCCGATGCCGCGCTGGTGCTGGAATGGCACGTGATCGGCATGTTCGCGCCGGGCTTCTTCACCGGCCACCTGATCCGCCGCTTCGGCGCGCTGCCGGTGATGGGGGTGGGGCTTGCGCTCAACTTCGGCTGCATCGCCGTTGCGCTGTCGGGCGTGGAGCTGCAGCACTTCCTCGTGGCGCTGTGCCTCTTGGGCGTGGGATGGAATTTCCTGTTCACGGGCAGCACCACGCTCTCGCTCACGGCCTACACCCCGCAAGAGCGCGACCGGGCGCAGGGCGCGCTCAATTTCTGCGTGTTCGCGACGCTCGCGCTGACTTCGTTCGCCTCGGGCGTGCTGGTCACGACGCAGGGCTGGCAGCTGCTGAACTACGGCTCGCTGGTGCCGGTGGTGCTCACGGGCGCGGCGCTGCTGTGGCTTGCGCAGACGCGCCGGCGCGAGGCCGCAGCCGCGAGCGCCTGAAAGGCTTCTTCTTCAGTCCGGCGGAAAGCGCTTGCCGAGCCAGCGCTGCAGCGCGGCGAACACGGGTTCGGCCTCGAGCTCGTTGAATATCTCGTGGTACATCGATTCGAAGCACTGTGCTTCGACCATGCCGCCGGGCGCCGCGGCGGCCGCGAAGGCGCGGCTCGCGGCCGGCACCACCAGCCGGTCGTCGCCCGCATACAGCAGCAGGGTCGGCACCGGCCAGTGTGCCGCGGCCTGCTGCACCACCGCCCCTTCGTGCGCCAGAAAGCGCGCGAGCCGGCCGCCGATGCGGTCGTGCGTGAGCGGATCGTCGCGGTAGGCCTGCACCACGGCCCGGTCGTGCGAAAGAAAGTTGTCGTCCAGGCCGTTGCCGACGCGCAGCCCGGGCGCAATGCGCGGCAGCACCGCGAGCAGCGCCTTCTGGAATCCGCTCAGGCCCGGGTCGAGCCCCGGCGAAGACAGCACCAGGCCGTCGACCGGCCGCACACCGCGTGCCACCAGGCTGGCAGCGACCAGCCCGCCCAGGCTGTGGCCGAGCAGCAGCAGCGGCAAGCCGGGGTTCCCGCGGCGCGCATCGTCGATGACCAGCGCGAGGTCTTCGACCAGCCGCAGTTCGCCGGGCAGTGCGCCGCGCGCGCCGGACGATCCGCCGTGGCCATGGTGGTCGTGGGCCCACACCGCGAAGCCCCATGCATGCAGGCGCGCCGCGAGCTGGTGATAGCGCCCGGCATGCTCGCCGAGGCCATGCACCAGCACGACGACGCCGCGCGATGCGCCGGCCGCCGGAAGGCGGCGCAGCAGCAGCGTTTCGCCGTCCGGCGTGGGCAGCGAAACCCGCTGCGGCAAAGGCAGCGGCGCCGGCGCCGCCGGGCTCAAGCGGCTGCCGGCTCCGCGGTGGCGGCGCGGTGCGCCGCCGGCAGGGCCGCAATCACCTCGGCCACCGCGGCCGTGAGCTTCTTGGCGTAGGGCACGTGCAGGAATTCATTCGGGCCGTGGGCATTGCTCTTCGGACCCAGCACGCCGCAGACCATCATCTGCGCCTTGGGAAAGCCGGCGCTCAGCATGTTCATCAGCGGGATCGTGCCGCCCTGGCCGATGTAGCCGCAGGATGCGCCGAAATGCGCCTGCGAGGCCTTGTTGAGCGCATCCTCGAACCACGGCGTGATGGTCGGCGCATTCCAGCCGGTGGCGCCGCCGCCGCTTTCGAAGGTCACGCGCGCCTGGTAGGGCGCGTTGTCCTCGAGCAGCGCCTTCAGCTGCTGCACCGACTCGGCCGCATCGACCAGCGGCGGCAGGCGCAGCGACAGCTTGAAGGCGGTGTAGGGGCGCAGCACGTTGCCCGCGTCCTTCAGCGCCGGAAAGCCTTCGGCGCCGGTCACCGACAGCGTGGGCTTCCAGGTGCGGTTGAGCAGCGCCTCGACCGGATCGGTGGTGGTCGGCAGCGCGAACATGGTCGAGCCGCCGCAGTCGTAGTGGGCCCACGGAAAGCGCTTGTAGACCTCGTCGCCCAGGATCGCCGCGGTGGCCCTGGCCTGCGCCAGGCGGTCGGCCGGCACTTCGCAGTGGAAGCTCGCGGGAAGCAGCCGGCCGGTGGCGCTGTCCTCGAGGCGGTCGAGCACCTGCCGCATGATCCGGAAGCTCGAGGGCACGAGGCCCGAGGCGTCGCCCGAGTGGATGCCTTCGGTCAGCACCTCGACCTTGAGCGTGCCGCTGGCCATGCCGCGCAGCGAGGTGGTGAGCCACAGCTGGTCGTAGTTGCCGGCGCCGGAGTCCAGGCAGATCACCAGCTCGACGTTGCCCAGCCGCGGGCGCAATGCATCGACGTACGGCAGCAGGTCGTAGGAGCCGCTTTCCTCGCAGGTCTCGATCAGCCCGACGATGCGCGGATGCGCCGCGCCCTGGTTCTTGAGCGCCTGCAGCGCGGCGATGCTGGCGTAGACCGCATAGCCGTCGTCGGCGCCGCCGCGGCCGTAGAGCAGGCCGTTCTCGTACTTGGGCGTCCAGGGGCCGAGGTCGTTGCGCCAGCCGGTGAATTCGGGCTGCTTGTCGAGGTGGCCGTACATCAGCACGGTCTCGCCCATATCGGTGCCGCTGGCGGCCACTTCGAAGAACAGCACCGGCGTGCGGCCTTCCAGGCGCACGATCTCGAGCTTCAGGCCCTCGACCTTCTGCGCCTCGACCCAGGCCGCCGCATTGCGCAGCACGGTTTCCAGGTAGCCGTGGGCCGACCAGTCCTTGTCGAAGCCGGGCGACTTGGCAGGAATGGCGATGTAGTCGGTGAGCTGCTTGAGGATGTCGCCGTCCCATTGGGCGCTGACATCGGACAGGGCACGCTCGGCATCGAGCAGGCCGGCGGGCATTTCGCGGTGCAAGGGGGCGTTCATCGGGTTCTCCGCGGCTAAGGAAAAAATCGCATTTTGCGCCCTTGGGCGAGCGCGCGTAGAGTGCGGCGATCTCAACCCGGAGCGCAATGTGAGCAAGGCAGCATCGACTCGGATCAAGGTGGGCATCGGCGGCTGGACCTACGAGCCCTGGCGCGACAACTTCTATCCCAAGGGGCTCGCGCAGGCGAAGGAGCTGCGCTATGCGAGCCGGCAGGTGAGCGCCATCGAGATCAACGGCACCTACTACAGCACCTTCAAGCCCGAGACCTTCCGCAAATGGCACGACGAGGTGCCGGAAGACTTCGTGTTCTCGATGAAGGCCTCGCGCTTTGCCACCAACCGCAAGGTGCTGGCCAGCGCGGGCGATTCGATCAAGCGCTTCATCGACAGCGGCGTGAGCGAGCTCGGCGACAAGCTCGGCCCGATCGTGTGGCAGTTCATGCCCACGAAGCCTTTCGATGCGGAAGACTTCGAGGCCTTTCTCGAGCTGCTGCCCAGGAAGGAAGGCAGCCGCGCGCTGCGCCACGTGATGGACGTGCGGCACCCGAGCTTCATCACGCCCGGCTACCAGGCGCTCGCGAAGAAGCACAAGGTCTCGACGGTGTTCACCGACGCCGACAAGTTTCCTTCGTTCGAGGAGCCCGAGGGCGACTTCGCCTATGCGCGGCTCATGATGGCCGACGCCAAGCTCAAGACGGGCTATGCGCCGAAGGCGCTCGACGCCTGGGCCGAACGCGCACAGCGTTGGGCCGAAGCACCCAAGAAGCGCGACGTGTTCGTCTACTTCATCAACGGCGCCAAAGAGAAAGCACCGGCCGCGGCCGGTGCCTTGCTGGAGCGCCTGGGTTGGAAGCCGCCCGAAGAGGCGGCCTGAGCCGAAAGCCTGATCAGGCTGCGGCTTGCAGCGACGGCTTGGCGCCGAAGCTGATTTCGCCCGACAGCTGGCCGCCTTCCTCGATCACGATCTTGCCGTAGCGGATCTTGCCGGTGACCTTGCCGGTCGAGTGGATCACGAGCTTTTCGCGCACCGTGAGGTTGCCGTCGAACACGCCGCGGATCTCGGCGATGTCGATCTCGGCCGAGCCCTTGAACTCGCCCTGTTCGGCGATCTGCATCAGGCGCGAGTCCATGGTCGCCTCGACCAGGCCTTCGACCACGAGCGTGTCGCAATCGGTGATCTCGACGCCCTTGAGCTTGATGTTGGGGCCGACGGTGAGCTTGCTGCCGCCTTCCTTGGCCGGTGCGGCCGCTGCGGAGAGGCCCCCTTGCTGCGCGGTCAGCGACGAAGGATTGACGGGCGAGCCCGAGAGATTGGTGCCCGAGCCCACCAACGGCGCGGGGCGAGAGGTCAACGAGTCGGTATCACGATCACGCTTGCCGAAAAAGGGGGACTGTGTGGCCAATGGGGAGCTCCTCAACAAAACGACTATCGTAAGAACCCGCTCGCGGCCTGCGGCACTTCATTGCGCAATAAACGTAACCGAATAAATCCCGCGGCGCCCGACAATGACACTCTCCAGTGACCCCGGCCCCGCAAGATGACCCGATCGAACACCGCGCCCGCCGCCCGGAGCCTCGCGATCTCCTCGACCATCGATTCGCGCTTCGACAAGCCTGCCAGCGGCTGGCGGCGCGGGCTGTTCACGGTGATCTTCGAGGCCGACACGCGCGCGGGCCTGCTGTTCGACCTGGCCTTGATCGCGGTGATCGTGGCCAGCGTGCTGGTGGTGATCCTCGACAGCGTGCAGTCGATCCGCGAGCAGTGGCGGCCCGTGTTCAACGTGCTCGAATGGGTGTTCACCATTTTGTTCACGCTCGAGTACATCGCGCGGCTCGCCTGCGTGAACAAGCCGCTGCGCTATGCGCTGAGCTTCTACGGCGTGATCGACCTGCTCGCGCTGCTGCCGACCTTCCTGGTGGCGCTCGCGCCCGAGCTCGCCTACCTGATCGACGTGCGCATTCTTCGGCTTTTGCGCGTGTTCCGCATCTTCAAGCTCTCGCGCTATTCGGTGGAATACCGCGCGCTGGTCTCGGCCGTGGCCGCGAGCCGCCGCAAGATCACGGTGTTCGTGGGCTTCGTGATGCTGGTGGTGCTGGTGATGGGCACGCTGATGTATGTGGTGGAAGGCCCGCAGCACGGCTTCACCAGCATTCCGGTGGCGATCTACTGGGCCATCTCGACCATGGCCACCGTGGGCTTCGGCGATCTCGTGCCCAAGACGGACCTCGGCCGCGCGATTGCCTCGGTGATGATGCTGCTGGGCTGGGGCGTGCTGGCCGTGCCGACCGGCATCGTGACGGCCGAGATGGCGCGGCGCGGTCCCGACGACGATACGCCAGTGCCCGTGGCGCTCGCGCCGCGCGGCGTGCTGGCGATGGCGCCGCCCTCGGCCGTGGCCGCACCGGCGCGCCGGCTCACGCCTGCGGCCAGACGGCGCGCCCTTGCGCAGCATCGTCGAGGCGGGCGATGAAGGCATCCGCATCGGGCTCGGGCAGCGTGAAGGTGAAGTCCACCGCATCGCCATGCCGCACATCGACCAGCGACGCGCCGGGCGCCGCGGCAATTTCGCGCCGTACCAGTCCTTCGAGCGCATAGGGCACGGCGCATTGCAGCAGCCGCTGGCGCACCAGCGGCACCAGCGTGGCCCCGAGGCAGGCCTGCGCCACCGCGTCGGTGTAGGCCCGCACGAGTCCGCCCGCGCCCAGCTTGATGCCGCCGAAGTACCGCACCACCGTGGCAAGCACGCCTTCGAGCTGCTGGTGCCGCAGCACTTCGAGCATGGGGCGCCCGGCCGTGCCGCCCGGCTCGCCGTCGTCGTTGGCGGCCGACTGGCCGCCCGCCATGAGCGCCCAGCAGACATGCGCGGCGGCGGGATGCTCGCTGCGCAGGGATGCCACCACGGCCAGGGCCGCGGCCCGGTCGGCCACCGGCTGCACGCAGCCGATGAAGCGGCTCTTCTTGATCAGCAGCTCGCTGTGCGCCGGTTGCGGGAGCGTGAAGCTCATGGAGCGGCCGTTGTTTTCAGTCGGGGCGCGGAATCGCTCAGCGCTCCCGCTCGAACTTGAACACGGCCGTACCGGCGCGCGCATTGGGCAGCCAGCGCACGCTGCGGCCTTCCTGCACGCCGAAGGCATCGAGCACGCGCAGGCTGTTCTTCTGTGCCAGCACTTCGAAGTCCTTGAAGGTGCCGACCCGGATGTTGGGCGTGTCGTACCACTGGTAGGGCAGGCGGCGCGTCACCGGCATGCGGCCGCGCGCAATGCTGATGCGGTTGGGCCAGTGCGCAAAGTTGGGAAAGGCCACGATGCCGATGCGGCCCACGCGCGCGGTTTCGCGCAGCATGATCTCGGCGTTTCGCAGATGCTGCAGCGTGTCGATCTGCAGCACCACGTCGAACGAGGCGTCGTCGAACATCGCCAGGCCTTCGTCGAGGTTCAGCTGGATCACGTCGACGCCACGGCGGATGCACTGCAGCACGTTGCCGTCGGCAATTTCCACGCCGTAGCCGGTGCAGCCGCGCTCGCGCTGCAGCAGGTCGAGCAGGGCGCCGTCGCCGCAGCCGAGGTCGAGCACGCGCGCGCCCTCGGGCACGAGGTTGGCAATGAGCCGCTGGGTCTGGATGTCGCTCACGACGCGCTCCCTTCGGCCTGGATCTCGTGCGCCACGCGCTCGAAGTAGGAGCGCACCACGCCCATGTAGCGCACGTCGTCGAGCAGGAAGGCGTCGTGCCCGTGCGGCGCGTCGATCTCGGCGTAGCTCACGTTGCGGCGGTTGTCCAGCAGCGCCTTCACCAGCTCGCGGCTGCGCGCGGGCGAGAAGCGCCAGTCGGTCTTGAAGCTCACGAGCAGGAACTTGGCCGTGGCGCCGGCGAATGCCGCGCTGAGGTTGCCGCCATGCGAACGCGCGGGGTCGAAGTAGTCGAGCGCCCGCGTGATCAGCAGGTAGGTGTTGGCGTCGAAGTATTCGCTGAACTTGTCGCCCTGGTAGCGCAGGTAGCTCTCGATCTGGAACTCGACGTCCTGCGTGGAATAGCGGTAGTCGAGCCCCGCCGCCTCGCCCTCGACCGCGCTGCGCAGGATGCGGCCGAACTTCGCGTTCATGACGTCGTCGCTCAGGTAGGTGATGTGGCCGATCATCCGCGCGATGCGCAGGCCCCGCTTGGGGATCACGCCGTGCTCGTAGAAATGGCCGCCGTGGAAGTCGGGGTCGGTGACGATGGCGCGGCGCGCCACCTCGTTGAAGGCGATGTTCTCGGCCGTGAGGTTGGGGGCGCTGGCCACCACCACGGCATGCCGCACGCGGTCGGGGTACTGCAGCGTCCACGACAGCGCCTGCATGCCGCCCAGGCTGCCGCCCATCACGGCCGCGAGCGTGCGGATGCCGAGCGCATCGAGCAGCGCCGCCTGCGCATCGACCCAGTCTTCGACCGTGACCACCGGAAAGTCCGCGCCGTAGACGCGGCCGGTGGCGGGATCGACGTGCATCGGGCCGGTGGAGCCGAAGCAGGAACCCAGGTTGTTCACGCCGATCACGAAGAAGCGGTCGGTGTCGACCGGCTTGCCCGGGCCCACCATGTTGTCCCACCAGCCTTCGGACCGCGCCTGGCCTTCGTAGGTGCCGGCCACGTGGTGCGAGGCATTGAGCGCATGGCACACCAGCACCGCGTTGCTGCGCTCGGCGTTCAGGGTGCCGTAGGTTTCGTAGGCGAGCGTGTAGCTGCCGAGCGACGCGCCGCTGCGCAGGGCCAGCGGGCCTTCGAACTGCATCGACTGCGCAGTGACGACCAAGGGAGGTGACGACATCAATGAAAAAACCCGGCCTCGCCAAAAACGAGCCGGGTTGCTTGTTCGCCAACTGGACTGTCTTTAGCTGAATTTATTAAGCGCCCGCAAGCTGAAGCAAATCGGCGCAGCCGGCAGTATATCGCCCCGCCGCGCTACCAGCCGACGATCATCACGATGCCGAGCACGAGGAAGATCGCGGCCGAGACGCCGTGCACCAGCTTGATGGGCACGCGCCGTACGATCTTCTCGCCGAGCCACACCACCGGTGCGTTGGCCAGCATCATGCCGAGCGTCGTGCCGGCGACCACCCAGACGTAGTCCTGCGTGAAGCGGGCGGCCAGCATGACGGTCGCGATCTGGGTCTTGTCGCCCATTTCGGCCAGGAAGAACGCGACCAGCGTGGTGCCGAAGACCCCGTAGTGGCTGGCCGCGGGCGCGTCGTCTTCGTCGAGCTTGTCGGGAATCAGCATCCACGCCGCCATGGCGATGAACGAGCCCCCCAGGATCCAGCGCAGCACGTCGGGCCCGAGCCAGTGGGTGATCCAGTTGCCGACCGCGCCGGCCAGCGCGTGGTTGACGATGGTGGCCGCGAAGATCCCGAGCACGATCGGCCAGGGTTTCCGGAAACGCGCCGCGAGCAGAAGAGCCAGCAGTTGGGTCTTGTCGCCCATTTCGGCGAGCGCAACCACGCCGGTTGCAACGAGAAAAGCTTCCATGAAAGAGAGGGTTCCTTGGGCCGAAGGACGCAATTGACCGTGCAACACCTTCGGCCATATTCCCGAAGTTGCACGGTCAAAGGTCTCGCCAGGTGTGTTCACTGCACGCGCCATGTCCTGTGGGGCAGGACAAGTCTGTTGACGCGGGCCCTTCTCGCGATGGAAGGCGGCTACTCCCCAATGACGGGTCGGATTCTACCTGCTGCGCGGCAGCCACCGGCCGGGTTTGTAAGCGTGCGCTAGCTTTCTGTAAATTTTTCGAGGCCCTACAGGATGCGGCAAATTACTGCTTGCATTTCACGTATTTCACCCATAATGCACGAGCCTCCCTCTTCATTTTGCCGGGGAGGAAGTTCGGTGATCGGTCAGTTTCGCGCGACTCGACGGCTCTCGTTTGAGTGATGCTTTCGGGACTCCATCGCTTTTCTTGCTATGTGTTTATAGGAGTCCCTTGATGGGCAACAAACTGTATGTCGGCAACCTGCCTTACTCGGTGCGCGACAGTGATCTCGAACAGGCTTTTGGACAATTCGGCGCGGTGACCAGCGCCAAGGTCATGATGGAACGCGACACGGGCCGCTCGAAGGGCTTCGGCTTCGTCGAGATGGGCAGTGACGCGGAAGCGCAAGCAGCCATCAATGGCATGAACGGCCAGCCGCTCGGCGGCCGCAGCGTCGTCGTCAACGAAGCACGTCCCATGGAAGCACGTCCGCCCCGCAGCGGTGGTGGCGGCTACGGCGGCGGCGGTGGTGGTTATGGCGGCGGTGGTGGCGGTGGCTACGGCGGCGGCGGTGGTGGCGGCTACGGTGGTGGCGGCGGCGGCCGCTCCGGCGGTGGTGGCGGCTATGGCGGCGGTGGCGGTGGCCGCTCCGGCGGCGGTGGTGGTGGCGGCGATGGCGGCTTCCGCAGCCCCTACGGTGCCGGCCCCCGTGGCGGTGGCGGCGGTGGCCGCTCCGGCGGTGGTGGTGGCTACGGCGGCGGCGGCAACAGCGGCTACTGAATGCTGCATCCCGTCACGCACAAGTAAAAAAGGCTCCTCAGGGAGCCTTTTTTCATTGGAGCCGCCGCTCCGGCGAAGTCATCAGCTTTCGCCGCTGCGCTTCTTGCGGGCGCGGCCCTGCACGGCGCGGTCGAGCAGCGCATTCGGCAGCATGCGCATCAGCTTGGCGACCACGCCCATCTGCCAGGGAATCACGCGGTAGCTGGTGCCCGCCTCGATGGCGCGCAGCGCCTGGTCGGCAAAGTCCCGGGCCTTCATGAGAAAGGGCATGCCGTAGCGGTTGCCCTGGGTCAGCGGCGTGTCGATGTAGCCGGGGCAGAGCGTGACGACCTTGACGCCGCTGTTGTGCAGCTCGCCGCGCAGGCTCTCGCAATACGCGACCACGCCCGCCTTGCTGGCGCAGTAGGCGCCGTGCCCCGGCAGCCCGCGAATGGCCGCGACGCTCGCGATGCCCACCAGCCGGCCGCTGCCGCGCTGCCGCATCGCGGCCACGAAAGGATGGAAGGTGGCCATCAGGCCGACGTTGTTGGTGGCGAAGGTCCGGGCCATCACCTCGATGTCCTCGCGCTCCGCGGTGTCGATACCCACGCTGATGCCGGCGTTGGCAATCACCACGTCGGGCAGGCCCTGGCGCGCGATGCAGGCGGCGCCGGCGGCCACGATGCTGTCGGTTTGCGCGACGTCCGCGCCATAGACCTGGTAGCGGGCGGGGTCCAGCTGGCGCTCGCCGGCCCAGGATTCGATCTCCGCGGTGCGCCGCGCCACCAGCGCCAGGCGGTAGCCCGCCTCGTAGAAGCTGGCGGCCAGGGCCTGGCCGATGCCGCTCGATGCGCCGGTGATGAAGACAAGCGGAGACGGGCTCATGCGCAGTTCAGCGCGGCTTGCCGGCCGCCGAGGGAATCAGCACGCCGCGCACGCGGCCGGTCAGGTTGGCGACGCCGCTCAGGTTGTCGTAGTCGAGGTGGTCGGCGGTGAACTGGTCGCTGCCGCGGATGAGCGTGACCGGCTTGTTCGAGGTCACGCGTTCGGTATCGAGGAAGGCGTGCAGGAAATCGCCGCGGAACTCCAGGCGCGGCGTGGACTTGCCGCTGGGCCCCACCACCGGGTCGCGGATGACGATGGCGTTGCCGAAGAGCTGGATCTCGCTGCCGTCGGAGTTCGAGATGCCGCGATTGGCCGTCGCGTGCGTGGTGTAGCCCTGCGGCGAAACGGAGCGCATGCGCACGTCGTCGACCTCGACGGTGTCGGTGTCGGGGTAGTGCCGGCCTTCCTTGCCGTGGAGTTCGCTGCGCAGGTCGCCGTTGGGCAGGAAGTTCTTGATCACGAAGCCGCGCATGAAATAGTCGGGCTCGTGCGTGGGCGCGGCCTTGGCGGTGGGTGCGAGCAGCTTGGGCGCGTTGCGCACCAGCCAGTAGGTGCCGAGCGCAACCGCTGCCGTGAGAATGATGGGCAGATAGATGGTGGCGCGGTCGAGCACGTCGCGCAGCAGGTTCCAGGCACGCTTCATTGCCTCGGACCCCGGGCGGCGTCGAGCAGGCGGCGGTACTGGCCGCAGGCCGTCAGCAGCAGATCGCAGAACTCGCGCGCCGCGCCTTCTCCGCCGCGTGCGCGCGTGACGTAGTTGACCGCCTGGCGCACTTCGGCATGCGCATTGGCGGGCGCGGCCGCAAAGCCGGCGCGCGCCAGCACGGGCAGGTCGGGCCAGTCGTCGCCGATGGCCGCGGCCTGCAGCCAGCTGAAACCGAGCTCCTCGAGCATGGCCTGGGCCGCGGGCAGCTTGTCTTCGGTGCCGTAGCGCACGTGCTGGATGCCCAGCGCTTCGAGCCGCACGCGCAGCGGCTTGGAGTCGCGCCCGGTGATCACCGCCGGCGTGATGCCCGCCAGGCGCAGCAGCTTGAGGCCGTAGCCGTCCAGGATGCTGAAGCGCTTGAGGGTTTCGCCATGCTCGGTGAAATACACGCCGCCGTCGGTCAGCACGCCGTCGATGTCGAAGAACGCGACGCGCACGTCCTGCGCGGCGAGCAAGGTCTCGGCCTGGAAGTCGATCGGCATCAGATGACCTTCGCGCGCATCAGGTCGTTGATGCTGAGCGCGCCGATCAGGAGCCCCTCGGGGTCGACGATGAGCACGCTGGTGATGCGGTGTTCTTCCATCAGCTCGGCCGCCTCGACCGCCAGCGCCTCGGCGCGCAGCGTGCGCGGGCCGGGGTGCATCACGTCGGCGGCGGTGAGGCCGCGCAGGTCGCCGCCGGTCTCGACCTGGCGGCGCAGGTCGCCGTCGGTGAAGATGCCGATGGCGCGGCCTTGCGCGTCGACCACGGCGGTGGCGCCCAGGCCCTTGGAGCTCATCTCGCGCATCAGCTCGCTGAGCGTTGCAGTGGGCGCCACGCGCGGCACCTCGTCGCCCGAGCGCATCACGTCGCTCACATGCGTGAGCAGCTTGCGGCCGAGCGCACCGCCGGGGTGCGAGCGCGCGAAGTCCTCGGAGCCGAAGCCGCGCGCGTCGAGCAGCGCCACTGCCAGCGCATCGCCCATCGCCATCTGGGCGGTGGTGCTTGCGGTGGGGGCGAGGTTGAGCGGGCAGGCCTCCTTGGCCACGCCGGCGTCGATCACGATGTCGGCGTGGCGCGCGAGGGTGGAATCGGTGCGGCCGGTCATCGCGATGAGGGGCACGCCCTGGCGCTTGACCACCGGCAGGATCACGGTGAGCTCGTCGACCTCGCCGCTGTTGGAGATGGCCAGCACCAGGTCGACCGGCTTGATCATGCCGAGATCGCCGTGGCTCGCTTCGGCCGGGTGGACGAACATGGCCGGCGTGCCGGTGGAGGCCAGGGTCGCCGCGATCTTGCGGCCGACGTGGCCGCTCTTGCCCATGCCCATGACGACCACGCGGCCGCGCACGTCCAGGATCTTGCGCACGGCCTCGACGAAGCTCGGACCCACGCGCGACTTCAGGCCGATCACGGCATCGGACTCGATGTCGAAGGTGGCGCGCGCCCGCGCCAGGATTGCGTCGGCGTCGACCACGGGGGGCAGGGGAGCTGAACTCATCGGCGGATTTTACGGGCCGGCCGGCGCGCGCCGCCGCTCGATGCAAGCCGCACGTTCGGGGCATGGACATTGCTCTAGCATCCGGCAATGTCCTCGTTCGATCTCACGCTGATGTATTTGCTGGCCGCAGTGCTCGGCGTGGTGGTCTGCCGCTCGCTGAAACTGCCGCCGATGCTGGGCTATCTGTCGGCCGGCGTGCTGATCGGGCCGCATGCGCTGGCATTGGCGCAGAACTCCGAAGCCATCCGCCATCTCGGCGAATTCGGCGTGGTGTTCCTGATGTTCGTGATCGGGCTCGAATTCAGCCTGCCCAAGCTGCGCGCCATGCGCAAGCACGTGTTCGGCCTGGGCCTGCTGCAGGTGCTGCTGACCATGGCCATTGCCACCGCCGGGGCGCTCGCCATCGCCTCGCAGCTCCCTCCGGCCTGGCGGCTCGGGTGGCAGACGGCGCTGGCGCTGTCGGGCGCCCTCACGATGAGCAGCACCGCGATCGTGGTCAAGCTGATGGCCGAGCGGCTCGAGCTCGAGAGCGAACACGGCAAGCGCGTGATGGGCGTGCTGCTGTTCCAGGACCTGGCGGTGGTGCCGCTGCTGGTGCTGATTCCCGCGCTGGGCGCGCCGCCCGAGGCGCTGGCCAAGGCGATCGGCCTGGCGCTCGTGAAGGCCACGCTGCTGATCGGCGTGCTGCTCTATGGCGGCCCGCGCATCATGCGCTGGTGGCTCACGCTCGTTGCGCGGCGGCGCAGCGAGGAGCTCTTCATCCTGAACGTGCTGCTGGTCACGCTCGGCCTGGCCTGGCTCACCGAACTGGCCGGCCTGAGCCTGGCGCTGGGCGCCTTCATCGCCGGCATGCTGGTGTCGGAGACCGAATACAAGCACCAGGTCGAAACCGACATCCGTCCGTTCCACGACGTGCTGCTGGGCCTGTTCTTCATCACGGTGGGCATGTCGCTCGACTGGCACATCGTGGTGCAGCGCTGGGCGCTGGTGGCCGTGCTGCTGCTGCTGCCGCTGGCGTTCAAGCTGGCGCTGGTGACGCTGCTGGCGCGGGTGCTGGGCGCCACCGCGGGCGTGTCGCTGCGCACCGGCCTCTACCTGGCGCAGGCCGGCGAATTCGGCTTTGTGCTGCTGGCGCTGGCGCAGGAGCGCAGCCTGCTGCCGCCGTGGCTGGCCAACCCGGTGCTGGCGTCGATGGTGCTGTCGATGCTCGCCACGCCCTTCATCGTGATGTACACCAACGCCATCGTGCGCAAGCTGGTGGCGAGCGACTGGCTCCAGCAATCGCTGCAGATGACCACGATCGCGCGCAAGACCATCAATACCGCCAAGCACGTGATCATCTGCGGCTACGGGCGCTGCGGCCAGAACCTGGCGCGCATCCTGGAGCGCGAAGGCATTCCCTACATGGCGCTGGACCTCGACCCCGACCGTGTGCGCCAGGCCGCAGCGGCGGGCGATTCGGTGGTGTTCGGCGACGCGGCCCGGCTGCAGGCGCTGATGGCGGCCGGCCTGGCGCGCGCCAGCGCCGTGGTCGTGACCTATCTCGATGTGCCGGGTGCCATGAAGGTGCTGGCCAACATCCGCTCCCACGCGCCGCAGGTGCCGGTGATCGTGCGCACGCAGGACGACCTCGACCTCGAGAAGCTGCAGGCCGCCGGCGCGACCGAGGTGGTGCCCGAGGCCATCGAGGGCTCGCTGATGCTCGCGAGCCATGCGCTGGCGCTGGTCGGCGTGCCGATGCGGCGCGTGATCCGCGTGGTGCAGGACCAGCGCGATGCGCGCTACAACCTGCTGCGCGGCTACTTCCACGGCGCGGACGACGACAACGCCGACGAGCTCGACCACGAGCGGCTCAACACCTTCACGCTCACGCCCGGCGCCCGCGCCGTCGGCCAGACCCTGGCGCGGCTGGCACTCGACAGCCTGGGCGTGCGCGTCGCCAGCCTGCGCCGCCACGACGGCCAGAACCAGGTGTTCACCGACGACACGGTGCTGACCGATGGCGACACGCTCGTGCTGTGCGGCAAGCCCGCCGCCCTGGCCGTGGCCATCGAGCGGCTGCAGAAGGGCTGAGCCTCTGCGCCGCAGCGCGCGCTCAGTTCACCAGGGTGGGGTTGCGCTTTTCTTCCTCGATGCGCTGCTGCCGGCGCACGGCTTCGCACTGCGCATGCGGCTTGTATTCGGGCTTGAGGCACTGCGCGGCCATGCACTGGGCCTTCGCGATGAAGTTCCGGTCGCCGCAGAGGGCCTGGGGATCGGTGGGCGCTGGCGCGGCCGGCGATGCAGGCGGCGCGGCGGCGGGAGCCGGTGCGGGATCGGCCATCGCGCCGGCCTGCAAGGGTGCCGCCGGTGCCGGCTTGCGGGACTTGGCGGTGGCGGCTGGCGGCTTGTTATTGGCTGCCGCCGGCGTGTCGCTTGCCGCAGCTGGTGCGGCCGTCTCCGCGACCGGCGCTTCGGCGGCTGGAGGTTCCGGCAGCGCCGCAGCGGCCGGCTCGGGCAACGGGACAGGTGGCGCGGGCGGCGCGGCAGGCGCTGCTGCAGCAGCAGCCGGCGTCTCTTCGGACGGCTTGCCGGTCCCGTAGCCGTACCAGCCGGCGGCGATCATGAGCAGGCCCACCGCCAGCAGCGCCCCCCACAGCCACATGCCGCGGGAGCGCGAAGGCTTCTTTTGCGCCTCGGCGCCGGAAGACCGCCGCGTCCTGCTCCCGGAAGAAGAAGCAGAAGAAGATTTCTTCCTCGCACGGCCCTCCCGCGGCCGCGAAGGCAGCCGCCCGGAAGACCCCGGCGCAACGATGACAGTCTTGTCCTCGTCCGGCAGGCTCGCGCTCGCGGAAGAGGCCGCGGAAGCCGCGTAGGCACCGGCTTCGAACAGCCCGCCCGGAATGGTGGGCGCACGCAGTTGCGCGGGCGCCGTGGCGGCCCACTCGCGCTCCGATCTGCTGCCGGGCGGCGGAGGCGGCGCCATCGGCGCGGGTGCCGCAGGGGCCAGCTTGCCGCCGCAGCCGCGGCAGAAATTGGCGCCGGCGCGGTTCTCCGCGCTGCACACCGGACAGATCAAGGCCATGACGACGGACTTCTAGGGAAAAACGATTTCAGAAAAAACTGGCGGCGAAGAGCCGTCGAGGGCCGAATTCGAGGCGCGAAGCGGCAGGCCGGTGCTCAGGTCACCGCAACGCGCTTGGAGCGGTGTGCCATGCGCTTGGCGATCACCGCGCCGAGCCCCATGGCAATCTCCAGGGCCAGGTTGGGCTGCCGGTTCGACATTTCCGCGAAACGGATTGCCGTGAGGCGCCACACGCGGCCCGCGCCGGTGACCACCACGTTGGCGGAGTGCGGCTGGCGCGAGAAGAAGGAGCCTTCGCCCACCACCGATCCGGGCATGAGCACGGCCAGCTTCATCTGTTCCTTGCTGCTCACGCGGTGCACGCTGATGGCGCCGCTCTCGAGGAAGTACACCGACCGGTCGTGCGTGCCCTGCTCGATGAGAACGTCCCCCACGCCGGTGTCGATGGGCTGCAGGTAGCCCGCCAGCGTTTCCCACTGCTGTACGTTGAGCGTCAACGCGAAGGCGTCGCTGCTGCTGTTGTTGTCCGCGATTGCGCGGCTCAGGTTCTGGATGGACATGCTTTTCTCAACCCCCGCATCTGTGCCGGAGTATCCGCGAAGGGCGCGGTTTTCGGCTACAACTCTTTACGTTTTTCGGACGAGCTGTCGCTATTTGCCGATACAGAAGCGAGAAAAGATGACGCCCAGCAGGTCGTCGGCGCCGAATTCGCCGGTGATTTCGTTCAGTGCGTTCTGCGCAAGGCGAAGCTCCTCGGCCAGCAGGTCGAGCAGTTGTGCCTGCGCCGCCAGATGGCTCGCGGCCAGCGCCAGGTGCGTTTCCACCTGGCCCAGCGCCTGCACATGGCGCGCCCGCGCCAGGTAGACGCCCTCGGGCACGGCCTGCCAGCCGGCCATGGCCAGCAGCTGTTCGCGCAGCGCCTCGATGCCGAGGCCGGTCTTGGCGGACAGGGCGATGCCTTGTTGGGCCGCACCCGCCGTCTCCGGCATTGGCGCGGCGTCCTGCTTGTTCCAGACATCGAGCACCGGCACGCTCGCGGGCAGCTTGTGTTGCAGCACGCGCAGGATCTCGGCGTCGGCGGCGGCGTACTCGGGCTGGCCGGCACGCGTCAGGTCGTGCAGGAACAGCACGGCATCGGCGCCCTCGATCTGGCCCCAGGCGCGGGCCACGCCGATCTGTTCGACCTCGTCGCTGCTTTCGCGCAGGCCGGCCGTGTCCACCACGTGCAGCGGCACGCCGTGGATCTGGATGGTCTCGGACACCACGTCGCGCGTCGTGCCCGCCACCGCGCTCACGATGGCCAGCTCGGCGCCGGCCAGCGCATTGAGCAGCGAACTCTTGCCCGCATTGGGCTGGCCCGCAATGACCACCTTGATGCCTTCGCGCAGCAGCGCACCTTGTTTGGCGCGCTGCTGAACTGCCGCCAGCTGCGCCTGCAGCTTCGCCAGCTGCCCCGTCGCATCGGCCTTCTGGAGAAAGTCGATTTCCTCTTCCGGAAAGTCGAGCGTCGCCTCCACCAGCATGCGCAGGTGGATCAGCGCATCGCGCAGCGCGTGGATCTCGCGCGAGAAGGCACCCGACAGCGAACGCCCGGCGCTGCGCGCGGCTGCCTCGGTGCTGGCGTCGATCAGGTCGGCAATGGCTTCGGCCTGGGCGAGGTCGATCTTGCCGTTGAGAAAGGCGCGCTGGCTGAACTCGCCCGGCTCGGCCACGCGCAGGCCCGGCAGGCGCGGCCGGCCGGTGACCGGATCGGCCTCGGCGGCGGCTTCGAGGCAGCGCGCCAGCAGCAGCTGCAGCACGACCGTTCCGCCATGGGCCTGCAGTTCGAGCACGTCTTCGCCCGTGAACGAATGGGGCGAGGGAAAGTGGATGGCCAGGCCGTGGTCGACCGGCTCGCCGGCCGCATCGCGAAAGGGAAGGTAGGTGGCTTCGCGCGGCTTCAGCGGCCGGCCGCAGAGCGCGTCGACCAGCGGCGCGAGCCGGGCGCCAGACACCCGCACGATGCCGACCGCCCCGCGCCCCGAGGCGGTGGCGATGGCGACGATGGGATCGGTGGTGCGGGCGAGCATGGTGCGGATTCTTTCAGCAAAAAGGGCCGCTGACGCGGCCCTTCGGGGATGGTTCGGAGCGCGGGCGGGCTACTTGGTGCCCAGCACGCCCAGCCGCTTGTTGATGAACCACTGCTGCGCGATCGACAGCACGTTGTTGGTGATCCAGTACAGCACCAGGCCGGCCGGGAAGAAGATGAACATCACGCTGAACGCGAGCGGCATGATCCACATCAGCTTGGCCTGCATCGGATCGGGCGGCGTCGGGTTGAGCCAGGTCTGGAACAGCGAGGTGAGCGTCATCACGACCGGCAGGATGTACCAGGGGTCCGGTGCCGACAGGTCGGTGATCCAGCCGATCCACGGCGCGTGGCGCATTTCGACCGACGACAGCAGCACCCAATAGAGCGCGATGAACACCGGGATCTGGATCACGATCGGGAAGCAGCCGCCCATCGGATTGACCTTCTCGGTCTTGTAGATCCGCATCATTTCCTGCTGCATTTCCTGCGGCTTGTCCTTCAGCCGCTCGCGCATTTCCATGATCTTGGGGTTGATGGCCTTCATCTTGGCCATGCTTGCGTAGGCCTTGGCATTGAGCCAGTAGAAGGCCGCCTTCAGCAGCACCACCAGCGCCACGATGGCCCAGCCCCAGTTGCCCAGGATGCCGTGCAGCTGCGTGAGCAGCCAGTACAGCGGCTTGGAGATGATCGCGAAGATGCCGTAGTCCTTGACCAGGTCCAGGCCAGGGGCGATGGCTTCGAGCTTCTTTTCTTCCTCGGGGCCGGCGAACAGCGCGCTGTTCACGACCTGCGTGGCGCCCGGAGCGATCTTCGGCAGCGTCGCCACCATGGCGACGGTGTAGAGGTTGTCGCCCAGGTCCTTCACGCGGAACTCGCGGCGCAGCTGTTCGCTGGCCGGGTCGCCCTTGAGCAGCCAGGCCGACGCGAAGTAATGCTGCACCATCGCGATCCAGCCGTCGTTGGCGGGCGGCGGCGGCTCGATCTTGCCCTTGGCAATGTCCTTGAAGTCGAGCTTGTGGAACTTCTTCTCGTTGGTGTAGGCGGCCGGGCCGGTGAAGGTGTTGGTGCCGAACATGGTGCCGGCGGCCACGGTGCCGTGGCGCAGCAGCTGCATGTAGAGCTGCGCATCGCGCGGCTGGTCGCTCACGTTGACGACTTCATGGCGCACGCCGATGGCGTAGTCGCCGCGCTTGAAGACGTAGGTCTTGACGTATTTCAGGCCGCCGACCGGCGCGCTTTCGAAGCTCACTTCCAGCGTGTTCTGGCCTTCGGGCATTTCGCGCGGACCGGCCTTGGGCGCCATCGGCGTCAGGTGGTTGGGGAAGCGCTCGCCCGAATCGACCGGGTTCAGCAGGCCGGTCTGCGCCACGTAGCGGGTGGCCGGCGAGGCGTTCTCGAACAGCACGACGTGCTTGGTGCGGTCGGCCTCGTCGTACTTGAGCAGTTCGAGGTAGTTGACCGTGGCGCCTTCGCTGTCGATCACCGCCTTGAACAGGTCGGTGGTCACGTTGACCTGCTCGCGCGGCGCGGCCGCGGCGGCCTGCGTGGGCACGGCGCCCGCGCTGCCCGTGGCGGCGGACGCGCTGGGCACGCCGTTGCCGGCAGCGGGTGCGGCGGCGCCCGCCGGAGCGGAGGCCACGGCGGCCGGCTTGCTCGAGGGCAGGAAGGTCGGCTTGTTGCCGTTGAAGACCTGCCATTGGTCCCACAGCAGCACCAGCGAGAAACCAAAAATCACCCACAGGATCGTGCGGCGGATATCGTTCATGACGAAGACTTCTTGTCGGAGGAGAGGAGAGACGAAAACAGTGAGCCTGACTTGTCAGTACGACACTGTGATGCCGGAGGAACCGGATCGTGCCCGCCCTGGCACCAGGGCTGGCAGCGCGCGATGCGGTGCAGCGTGAGATAGCTGCCCTTGAGCGCGCCGTGCACTTCCAGCGCCTCGATCGAATACACCGAGCAGGTCGGCGTGAAGCGGCACGACTGGCCGAGCCAGGGGCTCAGCAGCAGGCGATAGCCCTTCACGAGGCCGATCAGCAGGCGTTTCATGTGGAGGAGGAAGAGGGAGAAGAGGGCGCGGCCGGAGCCGCTGGCGCACGCGCGGCGCGCGCCAGCAGCTGCTGGAGCTCGGCCCGAACGGCCGCCTTGAGCTTGTCCGAAGAGGCGCTCACGAACTCCTTGCGGTCGAAACCCGCGCGCAGGCGCACCACGTGCGCAGCACGCGGCAGGCCGGCGCCGGGCGCAGCGCTCACGGTGTAGATCTGGCGCTTGATGGCATTGCGCGTGACCGCTCGGCGCGCCCAGCGCTTGGGCACCATGGCGCCCAGCCAGACATCGTCGGACGCGAACAGCGGCTGTGCGCTCGACGAAAGATCGAGCGCACAGCGATGCAATGCGAAATGAGCAGTGCGCGCCACGGTGGCACCTGCGAGGACGGCCTGGAATTGCGCGCGGGTCTTGAGCCGCTGCATGGAAACCGAGCCGAGTCCGCCGTTACGGGTCGGGCCAGAAGCGCTGGCTGCAGGAGCTGGCGCTGGCGGTTCGGCTGCTGGCAACGGCAGGCGGGCTGCCGTCAGACGGCCAGGCGCTTGCGGCCCTTGGCGCGGCGTGCGTTGATGACGGCACGGCCGCCGCGGGTCTTCATGCGGACCAGAAAGCCGTGGGTACGGGCGCGGCGGACTTTGGATGCTTGGTATGTGCGTTTCATGATGGTTCCTGATTCCCTGTTTCCGCAGGCGAAAAAGCCGCGGGCGCCGGAGAGCGTGTTTCGGATTGGCCCCCGAAAGACGCAATGAGGTTTTCAGGGAAACCCGCAATTATCGCAAACATTCGGCCCCTGAACAATCTTCGACTGGATTTGCGGGCCTTTCGCCGCCGCCGGCGGCGTGTGGATAAGGTTTTGACAAGTTAGAATGCGAGGCGCCTTCAGCAGAGAATATCCACAATACATATACCAAAAAATGCCCGAGGGTTTCACCATTTTTTCAAGCGCCCATGTCCACTGACGGCATCGGCGAAAGCCTCTGGCAGGCCTGCGTCGACCAGCTCGCGCAGGAGCTGTCCGAGCAGCAGTTCAACACCTGGATCAAGCCCCTGACAGCGCAGGTCGCGGACGACCTTTCGCGCATGACGGTGTTCGTTGCCAACCGCTTCAAGCTCGACTGGATCCGGGCCCAGTACGCCGGCAAGATCGCCGCCATGGCCGAGAAGATGTACGGCCAGCCGGTCGCAGTTGAGTTAGCGCTTGCTCCGCGAGAAGCGCCCGTGCGCTCTGCCCCAGTTGCCGTGCTGGCCGAAACCGACGTGCCGCGCGACGTGGCCGGCCCGGGCGAGGAGCCCGCCAACGCCGGCTTCAAGAACCGGCTGAATTCGGGCCTCACCTTCGACACCCTGGTGGAGGGCACGGCCAACCGCATGGCGCGCGCCGCCGCCATGCACGTGGCCGGCATGCCGGGCCACCTGTACAACCCGCTGTTCATCTACGGCGGCGTCGGCCTGGGCAAGACCCACCTGATGCACGCGGTGGGCAACCGGCTGCTGGCCGACCGCCCGGATTCCAAAGTTCTCTACATCCATGCCGAGCAGTTCGTCTCGGATGTGGTCAAAGCCTATCAGCGCAAGACTTTCGACGAGTTCAAGGAGCGCTACCACTCGCTCGACCTGCTCCTGATCGACGATGTGCAGTTCTTCGCCAACAAGGACCGCACGCAGGAAGAATTCTTCAATGCGTTCGAGGCCCTGCTGGCCAAGAAGTCGCACATCGTGATGACCAGCGACACCTATCCCAAGGGCCTGGCCGACATCCACGAGCGGCTGGTCTCGCGCTTCGATTCGGGCCTCACGGTGGCCATCGAGCCGCCCGAGCTCGAAATGCGCGTGGCCATCCTGATCAACAAGGCGCGCGCCGAATCGGCCGAAATGCCGGAAGAAGTGGCCTTCTTCGTTGCCAAGAACGTGCGCTCCAACGTGCGCGAGCTCGAAGGGGCGCTGCGCAAGATCCTGGCCTACTCGCGCTTCAACCAGAAGGAGATCTCGATCGCCCTGGCGCGCGAGGCGCTGCGCGACCTGCTGTCGATCCAGAATCGGCAGATCTCGGTCGAAAATATCCAGAAGACGGTGGCCGACTACTACAAGATCAAGGTCGCCGACATGTACAGCAAGAAGCGCCCGGCCAGCATTGCGCGGCCGCGGCAGATCGCGATGTACCTGGCCAAGGAGCTCACGCAGAAGAGCCTGCCCGAAATCGGCGAGCTGTTCGGCGGGCGCGACCACACGACGGTGCTGCACGCGGTGCGCAAGATCTCGGGCGAGCGCCAGCAGCTCACCGAACTCAACCAGCAGCTGCACGTGCTCGAGCAGACGCTCAAGGGCTGATCCCGGATGTCGCCAGGCATGCCCCTCGCAACAGCGGAGAATGGCGTCTCAATGGCGGATTCAAAGAGATAAGAGAAGAGGAAGAAGACATGATCGTTTTGAAGGCAACCCAAGACAAGGTCCTCGCCGCGCTGCAGTCGGTGGCTGGCATCGTGGAGCGGCGCCACACCTTGCCGATCCTGGCCAACGTGCTGATCCGCAAGACCGGCGGCCAGCTGCAGCTGACCACCAGCGACCTCGAGATCCAGATCCGCACCACGGCCGAGCTCGGCGGCGACGAAGGCAACTTCACCACCACCATCGGCGCGCGCAAGCTGATCGACATCCTGCGCACCATGCCGGCCGACCAGACCGTGAGCCTCGAATCGAGCGCGAGCAAGCTGGTGCTCAAGGGCGGCAAGAGCCGCTTCACGCTGCAGTCGCTGCCGGCCGAGGACTTTCCGCTGGTGCAGGAAGCCGCCAACTTCGGCCCGGTGTTCAGCGTGCCGCAAAAGACGCTGAAGGACCTGCTCTCGCAGGTTTCCTTTGCCATGGCCGTGCACGACATCCGCTACTACCTGAACGGCATCCTGTTCGTGGCCGAAGGCAAGCAGCTGAGCCTGGTGGCCACCGACGGCCACCGCCTGGCGTTCTCGTCGGCCACGCTCGACGTCGAGGTGCCGCGCCAGGAAGTCATTCTTCCGCGCAAGACCGTGCTCGAGATGCAGCGCCTGCTGTCGGACGCCGAAGGCGCCATCGAGATGCAGTTTGCGAACAACCAGGCCAAGTTCAGCTTTGGCGGCATGGAGTTCGTCACCAAGCTGGTCGAGGGCAAGTTCCCCGACTACAACCGCGTGATCCCCAAGAACCACAAGAACAGCGTCACGCTCGGCCGCGCGCCGCTCTTGGCCAGCCTGCAGCGCACCGCCATCCTGACGAGCGAGAAGTTCAAGGGTGTGCGCCTGAACATCGAGCCCGGCACGCTGCGCATCGCGTCGAACAACGCCGAGCAGGAAGAGGCCCAGGACGAACTCGACATCGACTACGGCGGCGACGCCATCGAGATCGGCTTCAACGTGACCTACCTGATCGACGCGCTGTCCAACATGGACCAGGACATGGTCAAGCTGGACCTGGCCGACTCCAACAGCTCGGCCCTTTTGACCATCCCCGAGAACGCATCCTTCAAGTACGTCGTGATGCCGATGCGAATCTAGAAGCCAGAAAACACAGCGCCTTGCGCAGACAGCCCGCGGCCCTCCGCGGGTTTGCGCTTTCAAGAGGCAGGAAAAACCGGCTCCGAGAGCCCGAGAAATCCCGTGAATGCCGTGAGAGATAGAGGAATATCCGAATGAGTGCAGAAGAGAACAAGCCCGAAGTACCCCACACCGAGCCGGTCTACACGCCCGAGATCGAGAGTGCGGTACCGATCGAGATCACGCCCGCCGACACCAGCTACGGCGAAGGCTCGATCACGATCCTCGAAGGGCTCGAGGCGGTGCGCAAGCGCCCCGGCATGTACATCGGCGACACCTCCGACGGCACGGGCCTGCACCACCTGGTGTTCGAGGTGGTCGACAACTCCATCGACGAGGCGCTGGCCGGGCATTGCGACGACATCGTCGTGACCATCCACACCGACAACTCGATCTCCGTCACCGACAACGGCCGCGGCATTCCCACGGGCGTGAAGATGGACGACAAGCACGAGCCCAAGCGCTCGGCCTCCGAAATCGCGCTCACCGAGCTGCACGCGGGCGGCAAGTTCAACCAGAACAGCTACAAGGTGTCGGGCGGCCTGCACGGCGTGGGCGTGAGCTGCGTGAACGCGCTGAGCGTGATGCTGCGCCTGGTGGTGCGGCGCGAAGGCAAGATCCACGAGCTCGAATTCAGCCGCGGCTTCGTGCAGAACCGCCTGATCGAGACCGTGAACGGCGTCGAGGTGTCGCCGATGCGGATCATCGGGGAGACCGACAAGCGCGGCACCGAAGTCCACTTCCTGCCCGACACCGAGATCTTCAAGGAGAACGCCGATTTCCACTATGAAATCCTCTCCAAGCGGTTGCGCGAGCTGAGCTTTTTGAACAACGGCGTGCGCATCCGCCTGAAGGACGAGCGCAGCGGCAAGGAAGACGACTTCTCGGGCGCCGGCGGCGTCAAGGGTTTTGTCGATTTCATCAACAAGGGCAAGACCGTCCTGCACCCCAACGTGTTCTACGCAATGGGCGAGAAGCCGGCCGACACCTACGGCGGCATCCCGGGCACGCACATCGGCGTCGAAGTGGCGATGCAGTGGAACAGCGGCTACAACGAGCAGGTGCTGTGCTTCACCAACAACATCCCGCAGCGTGACGGCGGCACCCACCTCACGGGCCTGCGCGCCGCGATGACACGCGTCATCAACAAGTACATCGAAGAAAACGAGTTCGCCAAGAAGGCGAAGGTCGAAGTCACCGGTGACGACATGCGCGAAGGCCTGTGCTGCGTGCTGAGCGTGAAGGTGCCCGAGCCCAAGTTCTCGAGCCAGACCAAGGACAAGCTGGTGTCCAGCGAAGTGCGCGCGCCGGTGGAAGACATCGTCGGCCGCCTCCTGACCGACTACCTGCAGGAACGCCCGAACGACGCCAAGATCATCTGCGGCAAGATCGTCGAGGCCGCCCGCGCCCGCGAGGCTGCGCGCAAGGCCCGCGAGATGACGCGCCGCAAGGGCGTGCTCGACGGCATGGGCCTGCCCGGCAAGCTGGCCGACTGCCAGGAAAAGGATCCCGCGCTGTGCGAGGTCTACCTGGTGGAGGGCGACTCCGCCGGCGGCTCCGCCAAGCAGGGCCGCGACCGGAAGTTCCAGGCCATCCTGCCACTGCGTGGCAAGATCCTGAACGTGGAAAAGGCGCGCTACGAGAAGCTGCTCACCAGCAACGAAATCCTCACCATGATCACGGCGCTGGGCACCGGCATCGGCCGTGCCGGCGCCACCAGCGCGGGCGGCGGGGCGGACGACTTCAACGTCGCCAAGCTGCGCTACCACCGCATCATCATCATGACCGACGCCGACGTCGACGGCGCCCACATCCGCACGCTGCTGCTCACCTTCTTCTACCGGCAGATGCCGGAGCTGGTCGAGCGCGGCCACATCTACATCGCGCAGCCGCCGCTGTACAAGGTGAAGGTCGGCAAGGAAGAGCAGTACCTGAAGGACGGCCCCGCGCTGGACGCCTTCCTGCTCAAGGTGGCGCTGAAGGACGCGAGCATCGAGACCGGCGGCCCCAACTCGACCACCCTCTCCGGCGACACGCTGGCCGAGCTCGCGCGCAAGCACCAGCTGGCCGAAGCCGTGATCGCGCGGCTGCGCAACTTCATGGATGCCGAGGCCCTGCGCGCCATTGCCGACGGCGTGGCGCTCGACCTCGACACCACGCCCGCGGCCGAAGCCTCGGCCGTGGCGCTGCAGGCCAAGCTGCGCGAGCTCAACACCACCGGCGTGCCGGCCGAGGTAAGCAGCGAATTCGACGCCCGCACCGACAAGCCGCTGCTGCGCATCAGCCGCCGCCACCACGGCAACATCAAGAGCAGCGTGCTCACGCAGGACTTCGTGCACGGCGCCGACTACGCCGCGCTCGCCGAAGCCGCCAACACCTTCCGCAACCTCCTGAGCAGCGAAGGCGCCACCGTCCGCCGCGGCGAAGGCGAACGCGCCAAGGAAGAAAAGGTGGCCGACTTCCGCATCGCCATGAAGTGGCTCATCGGCCAGGCCGAGAACGCCACCTCGCGACAGCGCTACAAGGGCCTGGGCGAAATGAACCCCGCACAGCTGTGGGAAACCACCATGGACCCGACCGTGCGCCGCCTGCTGCGCGTGCAGATCGACGACGCGATCGAAGCCGACCGCGTGTTCACGATGCTGATGGGCGACGAGGTCGAACCGCGCCGCGAATTCATCGAGCAGAACGCGCTGCGGGCGGCGAATATCGACGTCTGATCGCTGAAGAAATCCGACAGCGTCGGTGAAACAAAAAAGAGCGCCCGGCAATGCCGGGCGTTTTTTTTGTTTCTTCGAGCCACAGGCCCGCCAACCTGCCACGCGCGCCAACCCACTCCGATAGCCCTTTAGTCGCCCATAGGTACTTTCACCAATAAGCCCTGTTTTGTCAGGCAAAAGTCAGCAGTTAATCTCAGAATTGAGTTCCAAAGTATTACTTTTGCTCGCGGACTTTGCCTTGACCTTGTTTGAGGGAAAAGGCGCCCAGAAGCGATCTGGAGGGTGCGATGTGCGTCACCAGCATGAATTCCGTCGGGGCTTCGGAAACGACGTATCGGGTGTGGACGGACGATCCCGGCAGCTTCTCTACCCAGAGGATCACGCCGATGCACCACAACTTCCACGAGCATCCGCTATTCCAGGTGCCCGAGCTCGTGAGGCTCGGGATGGAACTCTCGAAGCTGGACCAGTGCAGGTTCATGAACCCCGACAGGACGGTCGCTTCCAGGCTCGCGCACGACAGCCGGCCGCCCGACGGGCGCAGCATCGCGGAATTCTTCAAGCGCGTGGAGGAGCCAGGTTCGTCGGTGGCCTTCTACAACATCGAAGTCATCCCGCGCTACCAGGCCCTGCTGATGTCGGTGGTGAATTCGATGCGCTCCCTCGTCGAGCGCGAGCAGCCGGACATCTTCAGGGTGAACGGATTCGTTTTCTTCTCTGCGCCGCCTTCCGTCACGCCCTTTCACATCGATCGCGAGAACAACTTCTGGCTGCAGTTGCATGGCCACAAGATCCTCAACGTCTGGGACCACCGCGACCGCAGCATCGTGCCGGCGGAAGCGGTGGAGGATTTCATCGTCACGCAGTCGCTCCAGAAAGTGCGCTTCAACCAAGCGTTCTTGCCGCGCGGGCTGGAATTCGATGCGCAGCCCGGCGATGCCGTCTATTTCCCGAGCACCTCGCCCCACATGACGAGATCCACGGCCGACCGGGCCGCCACCCCTGGCGGTCGCCTGTCGATCTCGATCGGCGTGACCTTCTACACCGCTTCGACGCGCAAGGTGGCACGCATTCACCAAGTGAACCGGCTGATGCGCAAGTGCGGAATGTCTCCCTCCTATCCGAGCGAATCGCCCACCGCAGATACCGCCAAATCCGCCGTCGGCGGCTTGGTGGGCGCCTGCCGCGCACGGCTCGGCGCTGCGCGGGCCCGGTTCATCTGCATGACCTCGGCACGGCGAGTCAAGCACGCGCCGCCGCCGGGCTCCTACTGAAACGCCCGGCCATTCCGCCGATCATTCGCCCGATCAGCGGCAGCCCAGGCGGAACCGCCCGGAGTTCAGCCGCCTCTTTCAGCAAATAGGCGGCCTGGCTCAAATGGACCGGTGGACGTGAACGCGGCCTCTGCCTGCGCTCCGCTCGCCCCGGCCACCGTGCATCATTTGCGCGACGCGTGCCAGCCCGCCGGTTCCGCTGGCCGCGCGGCCGACCAGCGCACCGCCGGCGGCGCCCGCCAGCAGGCGGCGCGCCAGGGAGTGGCTGCGCCCCGCGGTCAGCAGCAGCAGGACACCTGTGCCGAGCACGGCAAGGTGCTCGCCCGGGAAGCCGGGCCGCCGCGCGTCCTTCTGCTTGATTGCCTCGATCCTGGATCCAATGGTCATTTGAAGCTCCTTTCTGCTGTACGAACTTTCTTCATAACGAGCGGTACGGTGCACCTCTGTAGGCGCCGATGACGTGCACCGCGTCGAATCGGGCCCACAGCGGCGGCTTCTCAGGGTTTTCATAGGGAGGAGCCTCCGAAAGGGCGTCGACGCCCGTCACACGTCTGTCACCAGCTATTAAAACAATAGCGTTCAGTCCTTCCCCGAAGATCCTTCCTCGTAAACGCTATATCTAGCCCGACTCTTGCTAAGCAAAATCCTCGACGGATTTCACGTCACCCCATGATCGAGGACTCGAAGCAATGAACCTTATGCGTCTGCGGCAGCCGATGGCTGCATTGGTACTGGGCGGCACAGCAGCATTCTTCGGGGCGATGACATCGGCCCATGCGTTCTCGAACCCGCCCATCCAGATGGCGCAGGGCG
Organism: Variovorax paradoxus NBRC 15149; assembly: GCF_001591365.1. GTDB lineage: Bacteria > Pseudomonadota > Gammaproteobacteria > Burkholderiales > Burkholderiaceae_C > Variovorax > Variovorax paradoxus. Next base: position 2,633,059 of record NZ_BCUT01000001.1, on the reverse strand, counting down.
TCGAATACATGTGCGGCGGCACGAACAAGGCCGAGGCGGCCTTCATGCAGATGGTCTCGCCGCGCTGGGCAGCCACCATCGAGTTCGGTATCAACGACAGCGCGCAGCGCGGCAGCTTCCCCGCGCGCGCGGCGGTCCAGGTGCGCGAGAAGTACACGGGCCGCCCCGTGATGGAGGCGCAGTCGCAGGGGCCCTACATGCTCGCGCGGCTGGACCCGGGCGCCTACGACGTGAACGTGACGCTCGGCGGCCTCACGATGACACAGACGCTGACGGTGATCGCAGGCGTGCCGGCCCGGGCAGTGTTCATGTGGCCGTCGAACTTCGACATGGCCTCGGTGATGCCGCCGATGCCGCAGGCGCTCGCGCAGACCTCGGCGGCGCGCTGAGCTTCCTCCCTTTCCTTCCCGGCCCGGCCGGGCCTGGACCTTTTCGTTAAGCCTTGCCTAAGCCGTGCGCCGCACAGTGGCGCACGTGGCCTTCCCCGGCCACGCAGACAAGGAAGAAAGGACCCAGACATGACCCCCCGGATTTCATCGCATGCGCGGCCTCTCGCGGCCGCCATGCTGTGCGGCGCCGTTCTCCTCGCGGCGCTTTCTTCTTCGGCACACGCGACGGTCAACCCGCCGATCCGCATGGCGCACGGCATCGAATACATGAGCGGCGGCATCGGCAGCGACGAGGCCAAGCTGATGGAGACGGTGGCGCCGCGCTGGCCGGCCACCTTCGAATTCGCGATCAAGGACCACGCGGGCGCCGAGTTCGCCTCCGACGTGCGCGTGACCGTGCGCGACAGCCATGGCACGGTGCTGCTCGACAACGTGGAGTCGGCCGGTCCGTTCATGGTGGCGCGGCTCGACCCCGGCACCTATGAAGTGGAGGCTCGCTTGCGTGGAAACACGCTCAAGCAGACGCTGCAGGTCAGGCCCGGCGCGCCCGCTCGGGTGGCATTCGTCTGGCCGGCGGGCACCGATATGGCTTCTGCCGGCACGCGCGCGGTGCAGTGACTGGCGAGCGCCGGCCCGGTGGCGGCGCGGCGCAACGGGAGCCTCGCCGCCCGCTTCGACCGCAGCGCACGCTATCCGGCTGCCCGGCGCTATAGAAAAAATAGCGAGGCAGCGGCCGGAGACCGCCTTGAATGCGCGGCATGCGCCTTGCAGATGCCGTGTCCCGGGCCACGCCCGTTCCCATTGCCCCCATGCCGATACGTTCCCTGAGCGTGCTCACCGCGCTCCTGCATGTCTACATTGCGCTGCGGCTGCTGCCCGCGCTGGCCATGCTCACGCCGGCCTGGCCGCTCGCGCTGGCCGCGCTCGCCATCTCGGCCCTGACGATCCCGCTGCCCTTTGTCTCGCGCGGCAGGGAGCGCGGCGCCTCGGCGGGCGAACTGCTCCAGTGGACGGGGCTCATCAGCATGGGCTGGTTCTCCTCGCTGTTCGTGTCGACGCTGCTGCGCGACGCGGGCCTGCTGCTCGCCTGGCTGGCGAGCGTGCTGTTCGGCGCGCCAGTGCCCTGGCATGCCGTGCTGCCATGGAGCGCAATGGCCGTGCTGGTGCTGGCCACGCTGGTGTCGATGGTGGGTTTTCTCAATGCCCGCCGCACCGCGGACGTGAAGCGCGTGGAGGTTCCGATCCGCGGCCTGCCGGCGGCGCTCGAGGGCTTCACGATCGCGCAGCTCAGCGACATCCACGTCGGCCCCACGATCCGCAGCGCCTACATCCAGCGCATCGTCGATGCGGTGAACCGGCTCGGCGCCGATGCCATCGCGATCACCGGCGACCTGGTGGACGGCAGCGTGGCCGAGCTGCGCGAGCACATCGCGCCGCTGGCCGGGCTGCGTGCGAAGCACGGCACTTTCGTGGTCACCGGCAATCACGAGTACTACGCCGGCGCGCACGCATGGATCGACGAGCTGCGCAGGCTGGGCCTGAGGGTGCTGCTCAACGAGCACGTGGTGCTGCAGACGCGCAACGTGCGGGGCGCCCAGAACGACGAAGAGCTGTTCGAGAGCCAGCTGGTGCTGGCGGGCGTGACCGACTACACCGCAGGCCATTTCGATGCCGCGCACGCCAGCGATCCGCACCTGGCGCTGTTCGACGCGCCGCCGCTGGTGCACACGCGGGTGCTGCTCGCGCACCAGCCGCGCAGCGCGACGCTGGCGGCCCAGGCCGGCTACCAGCTGCAGCTGTCGGGCCACACGCACGGCGGCCAGTTCTTTCCGTGGAACCTGTTCGTGCCGATGCAGCAGCCCTTCACCGCCGGGCTGCACCGGCTGCACGACATGTGGGTCTACGTGAGCCGCGGCACCGGCTACTGGGGGCCGCCCAAGCGCTTTGGCGCGCCGTCCGAGATCACGCTGCTGACATTGGTGATGGCGCGCGGCTGACGCACACCCGCGCGCTCAGCCGCGCAGTTCTGCGGCCAGCCGCCGGGCGTTCGAGGTGGCGGCGGCGTGGATCGGCTTCAGTCCTTCGCGTGCGATGCGCACCGCCGCGCCCGAGAGCCGGCTGGCCGTGCCCGCCGCCCGGGCCGTGGCCTGCACGAAGGCGTCGCTGCGCTCCGCGGCCTGCGCCGGCGTGACGCTGCCGGCCATCGACAGAAAGGCTCCGGCACTCAGAATCCATTGCTGCAGCGCGCGGTTCGCCAGCGAGACGTGGCTGCTGTGCCATTGCCGGACCATGGCGGCCCCGGACTGGCCTGCGGCGGCAATTTTTTCATCGCCCATGAGCTGGAACTCCGCGAGATCGGCTGCGCTGGGCGCGAGCCCCGCCTTGGCCATGCGCCCGGTGCGCATCTGGATCACGGAGCCGGAGGACAGCAGCATCTCCTGGGTCTTGAGGGCCACGTCGACCCACAGCATCAGCGGGTTGGACAGGCGGGCGACGGAGGTGAGGGATGGCATGGGGCGCGATCTATGAGGACGGACGAGCCCCACTATAGACGCGAGGCGCGGCAATTGCTGCGCCGCAACAAAACCGATTCCGCAATTCTGTTGAACAAGTCCTACTTTCCGACATGGCAATAGCCTCGGGCCCAGGCGCGGACTGCAGCGGAAAGTAATTATTTCTCTTCTTTTCTTTCATTATTTGCAGTTAACAACCACATCATGAAAACACACAGGTCCGCGTCCCTCGGGGCCGCCGTGTTCGCAGGCGTCCTGAGCCTGCTGGGCGCACCGGCTCATGCGTTCGAAGACAGCGCGCGCGGCTACTACTTCGAGGGCGGCCATGCGCCGCATGGCGACCAGGGCGGCACCGAGTCGGCCACGGTGGGCGTCACGCTGCCGTGGTCGCCGCGCCAGCCGGTGCATGAAGGGGCGCTCACTTCTTACTGGGATCTGTTCGCGAGCCATTGGCATGCGCCGGCCCTGGGCGGCGGTTCGCGCAACTACACGCAGATCGGCGCGATCTACACCTGGCGCTACCGCTTCGACAGCGGCAGTTCGCCGTGGTTTGCCGAAGGTGGCGTCGGCGGCACGGTGATGGACCACCTCTACCGGACGCCCGACCGCAGCTTCAGCACCGCGTTCCAGTTCACCGAAGTGCTGGGCGTGGGACGCAGCTTCGGCGAGAACGGCAGGCACGAACTCACATTGCGGCTGCAGCATTTTTCGAATGCCGGCATCAAGAAGCCCAACCCGGGCGAAAACTTTGTGCGGCTGCGCTACACCTATCACTTCTAGCGCTTCAACGTCGCGGCGTGACGCCAGCGCCGCGCACGCAGCTCGGTGACGAAGTACGCCACCGTGGCCACGCCGAGCGGCAACAGGTAGTAAAGCCCGCGGTAGACCAGCAGCACGCCCAGCAGCCGGCCCTGCGCCACCTCATGCGAGAGCAGCGCAAGGAACACCGCCTCCAGCACGCCCAGGCCCGCCGGCACGTGCGTGACCACGCCGGCCACCGCGGCCACCAGCAGCACCGCGAGCACCGTGTGGTAGGCCACCGCGCCCTGCAGCAGGACCCAGATCACGCTGCCGATCAGCGCCCAGTTCAGGCACGACAGGGCCAGCTGGAGCCAGGCCATCCGAAGGGACGGCACCTTGAACGGATAGTGGCGCAGCCGGAACACGTGCCCGCTGGCCAGGGCGCACAGCACGAAGTAGCCCGCGGCCAGCAGCAGCAGCACCGCGCCCAGGATGCGCAGCCCGCCGTTGCCGACCTTCCATTCGGCCGGCAGCACCAGCGGCCAGAAGCAGAAGGCCACTCCCGCCACCACCAGGTAGCCGAGCCAGTTGGTCAGCATGCTGAAGCCGAGCACGCGCGTGATGGTGCCGTTGGGAAGGCCCAGCCGCGAATAGAGCCGGTAGCGGAACGCCACGCCGCCCACCAGTGAACCGAGGTTCAGGTTGAAGGCATAGCTGATGAAGGTCACGCCCATGACGGTGCGGGCGCCGAGCGGGTGGCGCGTGAGATGGCGGCCCAGCAGGTCGTAGGTGCTGTAGGTGGCAAAGCTGCCGGCGGCCAGCGCACCGGCCAGCCACAGCGTGGCCGCGGGCAGCGCGCGCATGGCGTCGAACACCTCCTGCCAGTCGATGGCACGCGCCTGGCTCACGAGCAGCCAGGCGATCAGGCCGAAGAAGGCCCAGACCGCGATGCGCCGCAGCCAGGGCCACCAGGGCCGGTGCGCGGGCTTCGCAGTGGAGATGCTCATGCCGCTTCCGTCGGCGTGGCCCCGTTGTCGCCGGCGCCTTCGCGCTTTTCGCGCTTCTCGGCAAGCTCGATGGCTTCGGCCGGGGTGAGGCGCGGCACCTGCCGCGGCAGCCAGCCGAGCCACGACGGATACCAGCGCAGGAAGTGGAAGATGAAGAAGCTGCGCACCAGCCGCCAGCCGCTCCATCCGCTCTCCAGGTCGGCCTCGCCGATCTGCTGGCAGCTCTCGCGCATGAGCTTGTCCATGCGTTCCCACAGCAGCTGGTTGAAGGCCCTGCCACGCGCAAACACGTTGGCCTCCAGGTTGAGCGACAGGCTCAGCGGATCGAGATTGCTCGAGCCGACCGTGGTCCATCCGTCGTCCATCAGCGCGACCTTGGCGTGCAGCGGGCGGTCGCAGTATTCGTAGATGCGCACGCCCGCATGCAGCAGGTGGTGGTAGAGCATGGTGGCGGCCGTCTTGACGATCGGCATGTCGGGCTCGCCTTGCAGGATGAGCCGCACGTCCACGCCGCGCCGGGCAGCGCGGCGCAGCTCCTTGATGAGCCTGTAGCCGGGAAAGAAATACGCGTTGGCAATCACGATGCGCTTGCGCGCGGCGCGGATCGCGGCCAGGTACTCGCGTTCGATGTCGCTGGTGTGGCGGCGGTTGTCGCGCGTGATGAGCACCGCCTCCACATCGCCGACGGACTCGCGGTCGACGGGCGGCGCCTGCTTGAGCCGGCGGCGGAACCAGCGCGGCCCCTTGTCGCCGAGCGCGATGGCGCGCAGCACGAACTGGTGGATCTGCGCCACGACGGGTCCGCGCAGCTCCACCGCGTAGTCCTGCTTGGCCTTGGGCCCGTAGTCCAGCAGGTGGTCGGCCGAATAGTTGATGCCGCCCACGAACGCGAGTTCTCCATCGACCACCACGATCTTGCGGTGCATCCGCCGAAACACGTTGAGCCGCTTGCCGAGGACGGGTTGCCCCGGATCGAACACCCGCACCCGCACGCCCACGGCGCTCAGCTGCGAGATGAATTCGCGCGAGAGATCCGGCGAGCCGAAGCCGTCGACCAGCAGATCGATCTTCACGCCGCGCTGGGCCGCCGAGCGCATGGCGGCATGCAGCGCCAAGCCGACCTTGTCCTCGAACAGGATGAAGGTCTCGATGATGACTTCGCGCTGCGCCCCGCGAATGGCATCGAACACGCGCGGGAAGAACTCCTCGCCGTTCTCGAGCAGCGCGATGCGGTTGCCGCCCACCCATTGGCCGACGTTATCCATGGCGTTCACCACAGGTCATGGCTCGTGTCCGCTTCAAAGATCAATGTTCGCCACCAGCGGCGCATGGTCCGACAGGTGCGACCAGGGCTTGCGCGGCAGCACCACGGGCGCATGCACGCCCGCGTTGCGAACATAGATGCGGTCCAGAGGCAGCAGCGGAAAGCGCGCCGGAAAGGTCTTGGCGGCCGAGCCGTTCGCATGCACGAAGACCTCGCGCAGCGCGGCGCCTTCCTCCAGCACCTGGTGGGCGCGGCCGCGCCAGTCGTTGAAGTCGCCTGCGACGATCAGCGGCGCGTCGGCCGGCACCTCGTCGCGCACGATGTGCAGCAGCAGTTCGAGCTGCTGCTGCCGGTGCGCCTCGGCCAGGCCGAGATGTGCGCAGATCGCGTGGACGTCGACCGTGCGGCCCGGCAGGCGCAGCACGCAATGGAGCAGGCCGCGCTTTTCGGGCCCGGCCACCGACACGTCATGGTTGCGGAAATGCACGATCGGAAACTTGGACAGCACCGCGTTGCCGTGATGGCCCCTCGGGTACACGGCGTTGCGGCCATAGGCGAACTGCGGCCACATGGTGTCGGCCAGGAATTCGTAGTGCGGCGCCTCGGGCCAGTTGTTGACCTTGCGCGAGTGGCGCGAATGGGTGCCGAGCACTTCCTGCAGAAACACCACGTCGGCTCCCACCGTGCGCACCGCGTCGCGCAGCTCCGGCAGGATGAACTTGCGGTTGAGCGCGGTGAAGCCCTTGTGGGTGTTCACCGTCATGACCTTGAGCGAAGTCGGCGCCGCGGCGGCAAGTGGAATCGGTGAGGAAGACATCGGTGTTGTGGTTGTACGTTGCCGCGCCCGGCGCGCCTGTAGGAACGCGCCACCTTCTTTGCCGCCTTTCGCGAGGCGACGGCCGGCTCCTACAGGCAGGCCTGCCGCACCCCGACACGGGCCGCATGGGGGGCCTCCTACGGTGGTTTTCAGGCCGCAGCAAAAACAAGCCGGCGGTCCTCTTCATCATCATTTTTTAAAGGAACGCACCATGAAGCACGCAATCCTTCACGCCACGGCGCTGGCCGGCCTGATGGCCGCGGCCGGTGCCGCCATGGCGCAAGCCACGTCGATACCTGCGCAGCCGGACCCCGCCGTGAGCGGCCAGGCCAGCACGCAGACGCCCTCCGGCGTGCCCAACCCGCCGCAGCGCCCCGACGCCAGCATGCCGGTGTCGCGCGAAGCCGTGAAGGCCGAGGCGCGCGCCCACAACCGCAACAACGCCAACAACCCGGTGCCCAAGGGCGAGGCCAGCACCACCGTGAATGCGCAGCCGAACGCGATGCCGCAACCCACCGGCGAAATGTCGCGCGCCGAGGTGAGCCAGATGGCCCGCAAGACCAAGCCCCGGTTCGGCCAGCCCGGCGAGCGGCCGGACGTGCCCACCAATCCGTCCGAAAGGACCGGCACGCCCCAATAGCCGTCCATGTACGAAGAAAGAAAGCCCGCGGTGCTCGAGGCATCGCGGGCTTTTTCATGCGTGGGCGCCGGTTCCGGCGCCCCGGCGGCGGGTCAGCTCTTGGCGGGTGCTGCCGAAGGTTGCCCGTCAGCGCCGCCGTGGCGGTGGTGGCCGCGGTGGCCATGCATGCCGACATGCACCGTCTCCGCGTCGAAGGTCTTCTGCTGCTCGGGCGTCAGCGCGGCATAGAAGGCCTTGGTGGCTTCGGTGCGCTTGGCGAACCTGGCGCTGCGCTCGGCCTGGCGGGCCTGCATGCGCTCCAGGCGCTCGGGCGTGGTGAGCTTGGCGAATTCCGCGCGGTCCATGCGCTGCGTGCGGGCCGGCGGCTGGCTGGCCGCTGCGAAGGTGGTCCACGCGCTTTCCTGTCCGGCATTCAGCTTGAGCTTTTCCTTCAGCGCGGCAAGCCGCTTGGTGCGGTGCTCCTGCATGCGCTCCATGCGCTGGGCCGGGTCCATGCGCTTGTGCTGCGCCTTGGGTGCCGCGCTGCCCTCGGCCTGCGCAACGGCGGCCGTGGGCGTGGAAGGCGAAGTGCCGGGTGCCGCCGGGGCCTGTTGTGCGAAGGCGCCCGAAGAGGCGAGGGCGGCCGAGCCCAGAAGGCTGGCCCAGACGATGCGTTGGCGAAGAGAGATCATGAGAAGTGCTTCCTTTCGAAGAAGCCCGCCGCCAAGGGGCAGCAGGTGAGACGAAGTGTGGAAGACCTCTGTATCGGCCAGGTGAGCCGCAAGTGAGCCTGCGTAAAGAATCATGAACGGGCGCGCGGCTTCCGGCGGCGCGGCATGCCTCATTTGAGTCGCGGCGGCTTCAGCCCGCGGTCGGGCGCCTGCAGCTTGCCCGCGCGCAGTTCGCCCACGGCCAGTGCCACGGCACGGGCCACGTTGCGCACTTCCTCCTGCACGCCTTCGTCGGCATCGAGGCTGTCGTGGCTGGTGGCGTAGGGCTCGTAGTAGCCGATGTAGCGGTCGAGCCGGGCCTGCGCACCCGCGTCGATGAGGCCCATCCAGTCGAGCCAGTCCGACAGGTTGCGCCGCACGCTCTCGGCGCCGGCCACGTCGCCGTGCACCACCAGGCCGTAGACCCGCCCCGCCAGGTGCTTGGGATAGCCCCAGCCCTGGAGTTCGAGGGCCTTGGCTTCGTCGGGCTTCTTGCCGTGGGTGCTGGTGGGGTCGGGGTTGCCGCCGTCGGCGCACACCAGCCGGTCGGTCATGAGCTTGAGCGGGCTGGCGGACTGGTACCAGTGCGTGGGCGTGAACAGGATCACGCCGTGCGCGGACACCCAGCGCTCGTAGATCTCGTTCATCCAGTCGCCGGTCTGGCGCAACGCATGGTTGGGATAGCAGCTGCAGGGCCAGTGGCACAGCGGCATGGCGGTGGACACGCAGCCCTTGCAGGGATGGATGTGGCGCCCGTAGTCGGAAGCGAGAAGGCTCAGGTCGAGCACGTCGACCTCGATGCCGCAGCCATCGAGCACCTCGCGCGCGAGTTGCAGCAGCCGCCAGCTCTTGGATATCTCCCCCGGACAGGTGCCGTCGTTGCGCGGCGAGCCGTTGACGAGCAGCGCGCGCGAGCGCGTCTGCGGGCTGCCCCAGGCGGCCTGCGCGGCGTCGATGCGCGCCCTGGCTTCGAGCCAGTCGACCGAAAGTTCGTAGTCGGGGTCGGCATGGCCCGGACCGGCCTTGCGCGTGACGGGCGACTTGCGGCCCTGTTCGTAGGCCTCCCACGCGATGAGCTCGATGCGCCGCAGCGCCTCCTTTTCGGACTGGAAGGCGGGGTCCTGGAAGGGCTGCATGAAGCGCTCGTGGAACTGGTCGCGCTTCAGTGTTTCGGGCGCCTGTCCCTTGCGGACCTCGGGGGCTTTGGTCGTGCGATGCGGCATGGCGGCCAATCTATGCCCCATGCGTGCGCCCGTGACCTGCGGGCGATGCCGATTTTCGGTAGGCCTGCGACTACATCAGGCGCCGAACTTGCCGCTCTGGAAGTCCTGCACGGCCTCCTTCAGCTGCTCCTGCGTGTTCATCACGAAGGGGCCGTACTGCGCGATCGGTTCGTGCAGCGGCTTGCCGGCAATCAGCAGCGCGCGCGCCGGGCTGTGGTTGGTGGCCCCGGCGCGCAGCACCACGCCGTCGCTGCCGGGATCGTTCGCCAGAATGGCCATGCGGCGCGTGGGCACCTCGCTGCCCGCGATCCACACCGACTCGCGGAACGCATAGACGAGCGCGTTGTGGTCGTCGGGCAGGGGCTGGGCGAACTCGGCGCCGGGCGGCAGCGTGATGTCGAGGTAGAGCGGCTCGGTGTGCTCGCGCCGCACCGCGCCCTCGATGCCGTGGCTCGCGCCCGCGATCACGCGCACGTGCACGCCCGCGGCGGTGGTGTATTCCGGAATCTCCTCGCTCTGGATGTCGCGATACCAGGGCTCGCGCATCTTGTCCTTGGCCGGCAGGTTGAGCCAGAGCTGGAAGCCTTCCATCAGGCCGTCCTCCTGCTCGGGCAGTTCGCTGTGGACGAGGCCGCGGCCGGCCGTCATCCATTGCACGCCGCCGTTCTGCAGCAGCCCTTCGTGGCCGGCGCTGTCGCGGTGCCGCATGCGGCCCGCGATCATGTAGGTCACGGTTTCGAAGCCGCGGTGCGGATGGCTGGGAAAGCCGCCGATGTAGTCACCCGGGTTGTCGCTGCCGAAGGCGTCGAGCATCAGGTAGGGGTCGAGCCTTTTCTGCAGCGGCTGCTGCAGCACGCGGGTGAGCTTGACGCCGTCGCCATCGCTGGTGGAAACACCGGCCACGATGTGGTCGATGCCGCGCGGCGTGGCCACGGGATCGGTCGGGTGGTTGGCGTGGTGGTTTGCATTCGTCATGCAGCCATGGTGGCACTAACGGCCCGACCGCGCCACCCGGTAGGAATTGCCCGTCTTCAGCGCGGCCACTGCTGGCGCTGCCAGTAGCGGTACTGCCACCGGGTCGAGAAACCGGCGCGCCGGTAGAGCGCATGGGCCGCCAGGTTGTGCGCGTCGACCTGCAGGAACACCTGCTCGAAGCCGCGCGCGAGCGCCGCCTGCGCAAGGCCTGCCAGCACGCGCCCGGCGAGGCCCCGGCCGCGCTGCGACTGCTCGGTCCGCATGCCGTGCACGCTGGCCCATCCGTGGCCGAAGGCCATGGCGCCGGCCGCGACGGTCTGGCGGCCCTCGCGCACGCTGGCATAGAGCGAGCCCTGGGCGCGCGAGAGCGCACGCACGCGGTGGGCGCCGTCCACCGGATCGAAGCCTTCGCCAAGGAACAGGGTGGCCCAGGCGTCGTCGGGCGCCAGGTCGACATCGGCCAGCGGGGCGCCGGCCGCGGCCACCTCGCGCATGCGCCGTGCGGAGCCGACCTGCACGCAGGTCGGCGAGTCGCCGACGTAGTGCCGCTGCTCCAGCTCGGACTGCAGCGCCACGAAGGAGGGCACATCGGCCAGGCGGAAGGCGGGCACGAAGTGCCGGCGGTCGTAGCGGTCCTCGATGCGGTCGATCGTGCGGCCGGCGACCGGCTCGCGGTGCAGCGGCACGGCCGACCTGGCGCGCTTGACGGTGCCGTCGTCGAAGGGCAGCAGCCAGCCGTCGAGCTCTTCGACGACCAGCGGCGACACGGCGGCCACGGTGGCGCGCTCGATGGCCTCGACCTCGTTCATGGAAAGGCCTCCGGTGCGGTGAATCTGGCAGCCGCCACGCTCTTGAGCAGCGACTCGCGCTGGTTGCGGCTGATGCCGCGCACGCTCTCGGCGACCCACTTGGTGCGGTCCGGGTCGATCTGTCCGTCGCGCCGCCATTGCTCGAGCACCGCCTGCGGCTTGTGCAGCATGGACGCGAGCCAGACCGCCTGCGCGGGCTCCAGGCTGCGCGCGGAACGCTTGAAATAGCGCCGGGCGGCGGCTTCGGCGCCGCACAGGTTGCCGCCCCACGGCGCGTTGTCCAGGTAGAGCTGCAGGATGCGCGCCTTGCCCAGGGTCTGTTCCATTTCGACCGCGTAGAGCAGCTCGCGCAGCTTGCGTTCCGCGGTGCGGTCGCTGCCGGTCACCAGCATCTTGGCGAGCTGCTGCGTCAGCGTGCTGCCGCCGCGCTTGGGCTGGCCTTCCTTCTGGTTGTTGTCGATCGACGCGACGATCTCCGTCAGGTCGTAGCCGGCGTGGGTGAAGAAGCGCTGGTCTTCGGCCGCGATGACGGCGCGCGCCAGCCAGCTGTCGTTGGCCAGCTTCGACGGCGCGCCGCAGCTGGTGCGCGCGCCCAGCATGGCTTCGGTGCCCAGTCCCTCGACGGTGAACTGGCTCACGGTGGGCTGCACCGCGAACGTGGCCTCGGGCAGCATGACCTGCCCGCGCAGCGCCAGCGTGCCGCCGATGCGCGCGCGCTGCAGCTCGGGCAGGCTGGGCGCGAGCACGGCATACCAGCGGGCAATGGGCGCGTCCTTGATGTCGACGCTGAGCTGCAGGCCCTTGCCCTTGGGCACCAGCTGTCCTTGCCACTGGCCCTGGAGCACGGCGGCGGCCTCGGCGCTGCGCGGCGTGGCCTCGATGGTGCCGGCCAGCGTGTTGCCTTCGCGCTTCACGGTGGCGACCAGGCCTTCGAACACGATCGGCTGCGTGCCGAGCGCGGCAACCTCGGCGCTGCAGGGCGAGCAGCGCACTTCGAGCACGCCCGCCGCGTCCTTCCAGGCGAAGTGCAGGGTGCCGAAGCGGCTGTCGAATGAATGCCCGTCCAGCCGCGGCGCGAACCAGGACGACGTGGCCAGGCGCACCGCCGTGGGCACGCCCACCGCAAAGCGCAGCGGGCCGGCCTCGACCGTGGTGCTCCACTCCCCCGCGGCCGGTGCAAGCACCAGTTTTACTATCAGGAAGATAGCAACGCAGGTTGTCACGACAAGGGCCAGCAGCCCGTAGATCACGAATCGCAGAAACTGTTTCACAAAACTCTCATCACATCGGCCTCGCCACCGTCACAGCTTGCCACGGACCGCTCGAGCGTCCACTGGCCGCCGCCCAGTACCAGGCTGAAGTGTCGGTGAAAGCCGTGCCTTCGGCATCGACGATGCGCTCACAGACACGGATCTTTTGCGCACTGTGCCGTTGCGCAACAAAACAGCGCCACAGCCGCTCCTGCGCGTCGCGCTCGAGCCGCGCCTGTTCAATGCGAAAGCCCAGTGCGCGGTAGCAGTCGGCCGCCGGATGCAGCATGCGCGTGGGGGCGTTCACCGCGCGCATCACGATGGTCTGCGTGCCGTCGGTCATGCGGCCGATGGCACCCGGAAAGCGGTCGGCAAAGCGCTGCTCGACGTCGCCGAGCGCCAGCGGCCGCAGTGGAACGCCGTCCCACTGGCTCGGCCATTCGTGCGAGGCCATGGCCATCGAGGGTTCGGGCGGCGCACGCAGCGCCGCCGCGGTCGACCACAGCATGCACAGCAGCATCAGGAGCGCAAAGGCGGTCTTGTGGCCGATGCGGTTGATGAAATGGTTGGCAAACAGGACTTCAAAGAACCGTGTCGACATGGCGGCCTCCTTGCGTGGTGATCAGGCCCGGGATCGGCCGGTCGGCGAACGCGGGCTCGGTGCGCACCGGCACCATCAGGCGGGCGATGCCGCCGCACACCGCGGCCAGAATCAACAGCCCGAGCAGGTTGTGCGCCCAGGGCGCGAGCGGATGGCCCGCGCCTTCGAACGCGATCAGCATGCTGTTGCGCAGGATGTTGCCGCCCAGCACCATGAGGCCGACCATCGGCAGCCGGCGCAGGAAGCCGCGGTCGCTGCGGCGGGCCCAGAGCGCCACCGCGCAGGCCGTGAAGTAGCCGAGCCACACCATCTGCACGCCCGAGCACGGCGCGTCGACGATCACCAGCCGGCCATCGACCACCAGGCTGCTTCCCTCGCGCGCCACGCTGAAGCCCGGTGCCAGCAGCCAGCGGCTCGCCTCGGCCGTGACCACGCGCAGCGGATAGCCCGCATAGAACTGCAGCGACGACAGCAGCGGCAGCGCGAGCACCGCCAGGCCGGCCACCGGCAGCGCGGCGACGCGCCGCGGCAGGAAGGCCAGCAGGCCGCAGGCCAGCGCCAGCACGGCCACCAGGCCCGTGGCGAGCGGCGGCAGCGCGGGCAGGGCGCCGAGCCCCGTGCGCAGCGCGGTCGCCAGCACGGTGCCGGCGCCTGCCAGTGCCAGCCAGCCCAGCTGCGGCGCAGCGCGCAATTCGCGCCGGCAATGCCAAGCCAGCGCGGCCAGGGCAGCCAGTGCCAGCAGGCCCAGCGGATCGTCGGAACCGTCGCGCAGCCGCCGGGCCATCCAGGCCCAGGTCGGCGCGAGCGCGGCGAATTGCAGTGCGAGCCAGCCGGCAGCCGGTGCGCGGTCGACGTGGATGCCCCAATCCACGATGCGCGGATGGCGATGGGCGAGTGCAGCCAATGACATTTTTTCTTTTCCCCTGGCTCAGGCCGTGAAGCGGCGCGGGTCGTTGCGGCGCGCGCGGCGGCGCAGCATCGCGAGCATCGACAGCACCACGGCAATCGCGCCCAGCGTCTCGGGTTCCGGCGTGCTCGGCACCTCGGCGCCGAGTGCGAGTTCGCTCACGCCCTGCGGCAATGGCAGCGGCTGGTTCACGCCCACGCTGTTCTGCGGCGCGGGGTTGCGCACCACCTTGTCGACGGCGATGAAGCTGGTGTACTGGGTCAGCAGGCTGTACTTCAGGCCGAGCTCGGTGATGCGCTCCTTGAACGCGCTGCCGCCCTCGAGCGTTTCCTGGTCGCTCAGGCTCTGGATGCGGTGGCGCGCCCACAGCGTGCGCAGCGCGGCCGTGTCCTGGCGCAGTTGCGGGTCGATGCGCAGCTCCTGGCGGTACGGGCCGTTGGCGCCCTGGCCTTCGACGATCACGCGGCCCTTGGCCTTGCCCTCCGCGTCCGCGCGCCACTTGCCGAACACGATCACCGGGCGCTCGCCCAGCACGTCGGGCAGTGCCTGCGGTTCCACGTCGTACACGTCGAGCCCGCCGAAAGTCACCTTCACATTGGTGAGCACCGGCGACTCCACCATGCGGCGGAAGCGCGCGGCCTGCTCGGGCGCCTGGATCGGGTCGGTGATGATGAAGGGCTCGCCCATGCCGGCGCGCGCAATGCCTTCCATCAGGCTGCGGTTGCCCGACGACCCGATGCCGAAGGCGAACACATTGGCCTTCGAAAGGTTCTTGCGCACCAGCTCGAAAGCCTCGCGCTCCACGCTCACGTAGCCGTCCGTCACCAGCACCACGGTGCGCGAGACCTTCTCCTCCTTCGGCTCGGCGTAGACGCGCTTGAGCGCGGGAATCAGCTCGGTGCTGCCGCTGCCGCCGTAGTTCTGGATGGTGGCCAGCGCCTGCTCGATGTTGGCGCGCGTGGCCGGCACCGATCGGGGCGAGAGCATCTTGTTGCTGCCCGAGAACAGCAGCACGTTGAAGGTGTCGCTGGGCCTGAGGCCGCCAATCAGGCGTTCGAGCACCGTCTTGGCGGTGTCGAGCGGAAAGCCGTGCATCGACCCCGAGATGTCGACCACGAAGATGTAGTCGCGCGGCGAGATCGCGCTGGCGGCCACGGCCTTGGGCGGCTCGACCATCGCGAGGAAGAAGTTCTCGGCGCTGCCATCGGTGTTCTGGCCCTTGTAGAGCATCAGGCCCGATTCGATCCTTTCGCCCGCAAGGCGGTAGTCGAGCACGAAGTCGCGGTTGTCCGCGGGCCGGCCATCGGCCGCGAGCACGATGTCGGCGTGCCGGTCTTCATCGCTCTTCTTCACCTCGATGGTGTGGGACGAGGAGCGCACCTCCTTCAGCCCCATGGGCGTGTCGATGCTGGCCTTGAGCCTGAAGCTGGTGTTCGGCGCCACGTCCGCGCGCAGCGTGGGCTGCGCCACCCACTTCGCCTGGGCGTTCTCCGACTGCGGGCTGTTGTAGCGCGGGCCCACCACGGTGGGAAAGACGAACGCGTAGTTGCCCGACTGCGGCACCAGCAGTTCGGTATAGCGCAGCTCCACCTTCACGTCGTCGCCCGGCAGGATGTTGGCGACGTTCATCTGGAACACGTTGGGCAGGTGCTGCTCGAGCAGCGCGGCGGTCTTGCCTTCCTTCTTGGCGCTGTCGTATTCGATCTGCGCCTGCTGCTTCTCGCGGATCTGCGCGGTGATCAGCCGGTCGGCCAGGCGCACGTTGAGGCCGCTCACGGCCGCCTTGGTCGAGCCGGGGAACACGTACTTGGCCTCGATGGCGCGCTGGCCTTCGTTGCGGTAGGTCTGCGTGACGGTCACGTCGGCAATGACGCCCGAGATCTTCACCGCCACCTCGGTGGCCTTGAGCGGCAGGCGGTCGACCGCGGGATCGTCGCTCTTCACGAAGAAGTACGGGCTCTCGGTCTTCAGCCGCGGGCCCGGTGCTTCCTGGGCATGCACGGGGTTGAGGCTGAGCGCGACGAAGCCCGCCGTGGCCAGGCTCACGGTGGCGAGCCAGAGCCAGCGGCCGGGACGGGTGGAGGTGTGGGCATCCATGGCGGTGTGGGTGTTGGTGTCCGTGCGAACTTGCACAGCCGCAACTGTCGGCACCGCGCGAGAAGGAAATTGGAAGGCTCCTTGAAGTCCGGCGCGTGGATGCGGCGTTGTGTGAAGCCTGTGTGAAGTCCGCCGGCGGCTGCGCTTCACACGCGCTTCGGATGGCGCAGCGAGCATCGCGGCTTCGACAACCGACGAGGAGAAAAAAACATGTTCCAGTTGCTGAAGGCCCTGCAGGGTTCGATGCTGGTCAAGGTGGCCGGACTGCTGATGCTCACGCTCCTGCTGTGCATTCCGCTGGCCGAGATCAATGCGATCAACCGCGAGCGCGGCAACAGCCAGCGCGAAGCGGCTGCGGAGCTCGCAGCCACCTATGCGGGCCCGCAGACCGTAGTGGGTCCGCTGCTGCTGGTGCCCTATGTGGAGCGCTGGATGGAGCCGGTGCGCAATGCGCAGGGCCAGGTGATTGGCCAGGAGGCGCGCAGCAAGGAAATGACCCATGTGGTGTTTCCCGACAAGCTGCACATCGAAGGTTCGATGGCACCGCACGAGCGCTACCGGGGCATCTTCAGGATTCCGTTCTATACGCTCAGCGCCACGCTGGGCGGCGGCTTTTCGGCCTTCGATCCCAAGTCCGTGGCGCACAGCGAAACCGATTCGCGCATCGAGTTCAAGGCACCGTTCGCCGTCTTCGGCGCGAGCGACCTGCGCGGGCTCGACGGTTCGCCTTCGATCGCGATGAACGGCGAGGCCTTGCGTTTCAGGCAGCGGGTGCCCGGCCTGGCGGACGACGCCCTGCTGGCCGACGGCATCCACGCACCGCTCACCGGCGCCGCGCTCGCTGCATGGGAGGCGAAGGCACCGTTGTCCTTCGAGATGAAGCTCGGCCTCGTGGGGCAGGACACGCTCTCGATGGTGCCGATTGCCGAGGAGACCACCGCCCATCTGAAGTCGCCCTGGGCGCATCCGAGTTTCGGCGGCCGTTTTCTCGCCACCCAGCGCGAAGTGACGCCGCAGGGCTTCGATGCGCACTGGCGCGTGTCCTCGCTCGTGACCTCGGCGCGCGAGCAGGTGCGCGCCGGGCTGCCGGGCCGCGGCGATGCCGCCAGTGCCGCGACGGCGGCGGCCGTGGCTGCAACCAGCCATGCGCAGCGCAACCTCGGCCCGCTGCAGACCTTCGACGTGTCGCTCGCGCAGCCGGTCAATGTGTATTCGATGAGCACGCGCGCCGGCAAGTACGGCGCGCTCTTCATCGGCCTGGTGATCATGGCGGCCTTCATGTTCGAGCTGTTCCGCAGGCAGCGCATGCACCCGGTGCAGTACGGCCTGGTCGGCCTCTCGATCGCGCTGTTCTTCCTGCTGCTGCTGGCCCTGTCCGAGAAGCTGGCCTTCTGGCTGGCCTATGCCAGCGCGGCCGGCGCGAGCGTGCTGCTGCTGGGCATCTATTTCAGCGCGGTCTTGCAAAGCTGGACACGCGGCGCGGGCTTCGGGGCCTATGTCGCGGTACTCTATGGCGCGCTCTACGGCCTGCTGGCATCGGAAAGCAATGCGCTGCTGCTCGGCGCCCTGCTGACATTCGGCATGCTGACGGTGCTGATGCTCGCCACGCGCAAGGTCGACTGGTATGCGCTGTCGGCCGGGAACCCCCGAATACCCGAGCCGGTCTTACCCGAGGCGGCCGCGTCCGTGTAACCAACGCTACGGACTGTTTTTTTCCTTACCTTTTTGCCACTGATTCCCATGGACGATTCTTCTCCCTCCGCCGAGCCCGCGCGCTCGCAGCGTTCAGTGAAGCTGCGGCGCGCGGCGCGGTGGAGCGCCATCGCGCTCGGCTGCGGCGCGCTGGTGCTGCTGGTGGCCGCCGTCGTTGCGGTGGCCTCCATCTATCCCCGGCTGCCCGACATTTCCGAGCTGGCCGACTACCGGCCCAAGCTGCCCCTGCGCGTGTACACGGTCGAAGGCACGCTGATCGGCGAGTTCGGCGAAGAGCGCCGCATGCTCACGCCCTTTGCGAGCATTCCCAAGGTCATGAAGGACGCCGTGCTCGCGGTGGAAGACGCGCGCTTCTACGACCACGGCGGCGTCGACTACAAGGGCTTCGCGCGCGCGGCCGTGGCCAGCCTCAAGGGCGGCCGCAAGCAGGGCGCCTCGACCATCACGATGCAGGTGGCGCGCAACGTCTACCTGAGCTCCGAACGCACGCTGAGCCGCAAGGCCTACGAGATATTGCTGGCGCTGCGCCTGGAGCAGCAGCTCAGCAAGGACCAGATCCTGGAGATCTACCTGAACCAGATCTACCTGGGCAACCGCGCCTATGGTTTTGCCGCCGCATCGGAAGCGTATTTCGGCAAGCCGCTACAGAACGTCACGCTGGCCGAAGCCGCCATGCTGGCCGGCCTGCCCAAGGCGCCCGGCGCCAACAACCCGGTGGCCAATCCGCGGCGCGCCCGCGCCCGCCAGCTCTACGTGATCGACCGCATGCACGAAACCGGCTTCATCACCGCCGAGCAGGCGGCCGAGGCCAAGAAGGAAGAGCTGCACCTGCGCGATGCCGCCGACCCGGAGCGGCTGCATGCGGAATACGTGGCCGAGACGGTGCGCCAGATGATGTACGCGCAGTACGGCGACAGCATCTATACCAGCGGCATGAAGGTCTACACCTCGCTGGTCGCGGCCGACCAGGCGGCGGCCTACAGGTCGCTGCGCAAGGGCATCATGGACTACGAGCGGCGCCAGCCCTATCGCGGGCCCGAGCGCTTCGTCGACCTGCCGGACGATCCCAAGGAAGTCGACGAGGCGGTGGACGACGCGCTGGCCGAGCATCCCGACAACGGCGACGTGATGGCCGCGGTGGTGCTGGAGGCCGGCAGCAAGGAAATCAACGCGGTGCGCGCGAACGGCGAAACCGTGCAGATCACCGGCGAAGGCCTCCGGCCTGCGCAGTCGGGCCTTGCGGCGAAGGCGCCGCCGCACATCAAGATCCGTCGCGGCGCGGTGATCCGCGTGGCCCGCACGCCGAAGAACACCTGGGAGATCACGCAGCTGCCCGAAGTGGAGGGCGCCTTCATCGGCATGGATCCGCGCAGCGGCGCCATCAAGTCGCTGGTGGGCGGCTTCGACTTCGGCAAGAACAAGTTCAACCACGTGACGCAGGCCTGGCGCCAGCCGGGCTCGAGCTTCAAGCCCTTCATCTATTCGGCCGCGCTCGAAAAAGGCTTCACGCCCGCGACCATCGTCAACGACGCGCCGCTGCACTTCGAGCCGGGCACCGCGGGCGGCCAGCCCTGGGAACCGAAGAACTTCGATGGCGGCTTCGAAGGGCCGATGCCGCTGCGCACCGCGCTCATGAAGTCGAAGAACCTGGTGACGGTGCGCCTGCTGCAGGCCATCGGCGCGCCGTATGCGCAGGAGTGGATCACCCGCTTCGGCTTCGACAAGGACAAGCACCCGGCCTACCTGCCGATGGCACTGGGCGCCGGTTCGGTCACGCCGATGCAGATGGCCACGGCGTACTCGGTGTTCGCCAACGGCGGCTACAAGGTCAATCCGTACCTCGTCACGCGCATCACCGACCTGCGCGACAAGGTGCTGGTCGAGACCGAGCCGCCGGTGCTCGACGAAAGCCGCCGCGCCATTCCCGAGCGCAACGCCTTCATCATGGATTCGCTGTTGCAGAGCGTGGTGAAGGGCGGCACCGCCGCGCGCGCCTACCAGGCGCTCAAGCGCGACGACCTGTTCGGCAAGACCGGCACCACCAACGATTCCTTCGACACCTGGTTCGCGGGCTTCCAGCCCACCACCGTGGGCATTGCATGGATCGGCTACGACACGCCGCGCCAGCTGGGCGTGCGCGGCGAAACCGGCGGCAGCCTGAGCCTGCCGATCTGGATCGGCTACATGCAGGCCGCGCTCAAGGGCGTGCCGGTCAGCAAGATGGCCGAGCCGCCGGGCGTCGTCAACATCGACGGCGAGTGGTACTTCGACGACTTCACCCCAGGCCACAGCGTGGCCAGCCTGGGCGTGGAGAGCGAGCCGCCGCCGGTGCCGGCCGAAGAACTCACGGGTGTGCCGCCGGCCGCCGTCCCGGTGCCGCTGGGCCCGCCGCCGCAGCCCGAAGAGCGCAACCGCATCCTCGATTTCTTCCGCTGAGGCATGGCGGGAAGAAGCCGCAGCGAGTCTCTACACTCGGTGCGGCTTCTTTCGCTTGACCTTCCCACGCTTCTTCCCCATGGAAATCCTCACCCTGGCGACATTGATCGTCGTCGGCGCCTACATCCTCAAGTCCAGGGACCAGCGCCAGCGCATCGCGCTGCTGGGCAGCCACCTGGGCCGATACCAGATCGAAAGGCTGATGGAGAGCCTCACCGAAGGCTACCTGCGCTGCCTGGGCGAGGACAACGCCGAGCGGCGCCAGCAGATCTGGAGCCTGCTCGATTCCACCGAGGAAAAGCTCTCGGCCCAGTTCGACAGCTTTGCCGCCGAGTTCGCGCGGGTCGACGCGGCGGATGCGCGCGTGAGCAAGCTGCCAGTGGCCATTCCGTTCGCGCACAGGCTGTTTCCGGCCGCCACCTTCGACCTGCGCCAGGCGCTGGCGATCCACGCGCGCGGCATTGCCGAGGTCATGCGCAACGACGCGGGCCGCACGCCCAAGGCCAAGGCCTTCACCATGTCGGCCGAGCTGTTCCTGATGCAGCACACCTGCCACTGGTTCTGCAAGTCGAAGACGGTGGCCTCGGCGCGCATGCTGGCGCGGCACAAGACCTCGTACGAGCAACTGCTCGAGGCCGTGAGCCCCGCAACGCGCCGGGCCTACGCGGCGCTCACGGGCCAGTGACCCCCTTCAGTGGTGTGACGGCAGCAGCGGCAGCGTGAGCGTGGCCACCGCGCCGCCGCGCGCCGCATTGCCGAGCTCGATGCGCCCGCGGTGCAGCGCGGCAATCTCCTTCACGAAGGCCAGCCCGAGCCCGGTGCTCTTCTTTTGGCTGTGCGGCCGCGCGAGCGAATAGAACTTCTGGAAGACCTTTTCCTGTGCGTAGTCCGGAATGCCCGGGCCATGGTCGCGCACGCTCACGCGCGCGAGCTTCGAGGTGGTCTCCAGCGTCAGCAGCACCTCGCTGCCCTGCGGTGAAAAATCGATCGCGTTGTCCAGCAGGTTGCTGATGGCGCGCCGCAGCAGGAAGGGGTCGCCCTCCGCGCGCGCCTCGGCGCGGATGTTCACGCGCACGCCGATGTTGCGCTTGGCCGCCGCGGGCTGCGCGCTGATCGCGATGTCCTCGATCAGCGAAGCCAGCGCCACCGGCTCCGTGCGGTCCAGCCCGTGGCGGGTTTCCAGCGCGGTGAGCTCCATCATGCGGTCGACGATTTCCTGGATGCGCTGCGTTTCGCGTTCGATGTTCTTCAGGAAGCGCTCGCGCTCGGCATGCGGCATCGACGGCTCCTGCAGCAGCTCGGCCGCGCCGCGGATCGCCGAGAGCGGGCTCTTCACTTCGTGCGTGAAGGTCTGCACGTAGTCGGCCACGTAGTTGCGGCCGGTCAGCGCATCGCGCATTTCGCTGAAGCCGGTGCGCACCGCATCGACCGCGCGCCGCGCCATGCGCGAAAGGCTCAGCGTGCGCTGCGCGCGCACCCAGGCCCAGTAGTCCGAGATCAGCCCGAAAGGCCGCACCAGCCAGACCGAGACGATCACCGCCAGCAGCAGCAGCGCCAGCCCCGATCCCACGCCCACCCACAGCGTGCGGGCGCGCGCGTCCTCCACGAACTGGCCGAAGCTCTGCACCGGCTTGCCGACGCTGACCATGCCGACGATCTCGTTGTTCCACCGGATCGGCGCGCCCACGTACATCACCGAAGTGCGCGGGTCGCCGTCGACGTCGCGCGAGGTGCGCGCACCGTACAGGCCGGCGAGCGTGCGGCTCACGTCGCTCCACTGCGAATAGTCGGTGCCCAGGTGCCGGCCGAGCGAATCGAACACCACGCGGCCGCTGCGGTCGGTGACGTACACGCGCAGCTCGACGCGGTTCTTGTGCAGGTTGTAGATCTGCGCGGAGAACTCGCGCGCATAGACCGTGCGGAACAGCGGCTCCAGCCGCGCGGTGTTGAGGGCGCCCGCGATCACGTCCTGCTCGACCAGGCTGGCCACGAGCTGCGAAGTCTCGACCAGCGATTCCTCGGCCGATTCGCGGTAGCGCGGATCGATGTCCGACACCACGCGGTAGAGCAGGAAGGCGATGCCCGCCGTGTAGATCAGCAGGATGCCGATAAAAATCCGCGTGCGCCGACTCACGGCGTCTGGGGCAGTTCTTCGTTCAGCGCATAGCCGGTGCCGCGCAGCGTGCGGATCGGCTCCACCTCGGGCGCCACGGCCTTGAGCTTGGCGCGCAGGGTCTTCACATGCGCATCGACCGTGCGGTCGAAGCTGTCGCTCGCGTCATCCCAGACCATCTGCAGCAGCTCGTCGCGCGTGAACACGCGTCCGGGCCGCTGGACCAGCAGGCGCAGCAGCCCGTATTCGTAGCGCGAGAGCTCGAGCAGGCGTCCGTAGTAGCGGATCTGCATGCGCTCGTTGTCCAGCGCAAACGGCATTGCGGGGGGCTGGGCGGTCGCTGGAGGCGCCGCGCCCGGAATTCGAGGGGGTACCCCATCGCCGGGGCCCGCGGCCCCTCCAGCGCCCGCTCGTGCGCTGCGCCGCAGGATGGTGCGCACCCGCGCCACCAGCTCGCGCGGCGAAAAGGGCTTGGCGATGTAGTCGTCGGCACCGAGTTCCAGCCCCACCACGCGGTCGATCTCGTCGCTCCTCGCCGTGAGAAACAGCATCGGCACCTCGGCGCCGCCCTGCGACTGGTTCAGCGCGCGCAGCCGCTTGAACAGCTCGAAGCCGTTGAGGTCGGGCAGGCCGACATCCAGGATCGCGAGCGCTGGCGGCTCCTGCGCGAATTGCGCGATGGCGTCTTCGGCCGTGGCGCACCAGACCGGCGTGAAGCCATCGCTCTTGAGCACGTACTGGAGGGTGTCGGCAATGCCCGATTCGTCTTCGGCGATCAGGATCCGCGGTTTGAAGCTCATCCCCGGATGTTAGCGAGCGGGCGCCGTCCGGCGAGGCTGGTTTGGCTGCGTGGCGCCGCGAACACGGCGCGGCCGTCCACGGACTTTTTTTCGGGCGCGGCGCTGTCCCCGTTTCTATTTCTTATTTCTCTTATTCAAATTAGTAGTAGTAGATAAGGGCAGCGCCGGTCTGTGGACATGGCACTTTTTTCCTTGCGTGACATGGACTTGTCATGCCCGCGTCACTGTGCGCAGCTGCGCTTTTGTGCTGTCGCGCCAAAAGGAACAACATTGCCGGAAGCGCCGGCCCTGTGGATAACGCCCTGCTTGTGCCGGAAATCTCCCCAGAGTTGTCCTTTGACAGGCTCCGGAAAATCTGCCAAAGGCGTTTTCCGGCGCGAGAAATTCATTGCCTCATATTTGGGCAGACTGTAGATTTTCCTTAAAGATCAACCACTTAGCTTTCTCTTACAAGGAAGTGCGAGTGTTATCCACAGAGTTGCCCAAGCTTTGTGGGGAGAACCGGCGGCGGAACCTTCGGGCGCCATGCCGAACGAACTTTGTCCCTCAACCAGTGGAAATTCGAACGTGACACCTTCCGAAACCCGGGCCATCGTGTCCCTCAGCCTGCTGGCCGCCTTTGTCGACGGCGAGAAGCACGAGCGCGAACGCGCCGAGATCAAGCGCATTGCCGAAGGTCTTTCGCAAGCCGACGGCATGAACCTGCCCACGCTCTACCAGGACGTGCTGATGAAGCGCGTCTCGCTGGCCTCGGTCGCGGGCGATCTCAAGAGCACGGAATCGAAGCAGCTGGCCTACGAGATGGCGGTGTGCGTGTGCGATGCGGATGGCACGCAGTCCGATGCCGAGCGCATGTTCCTGGCGGACGTGCGCAGCTCGCTCGGGCTCGATGCCTCGGCGGCGCAGTTCTCGCAGCAGGCGGAAGAGATTGCCGCGGCGGTGCCGGCGGCGGCCGCCGGTACGGCCACGGCCGTGGCGCCCGCCGCTGTTGCTGCTGCTGCGCCATCGCCCGACAGCGCGGAGCTCGACAAGTCGATCCTCAACGCCTCCATCCTCAACGGCGCGCTCGAACTGCTGCCCGAGACGCTCTCGACCATGGCGATCATTCCGCTGCAGATGAAGCTGGTCTACCGCATCGGCAAGGCCTACGGCTACGAGCTCGACAGCGGCCATGTGAAGGATTTTCTGGCGACGGTCGGCGTGGGCCTGACTTCGCAGTACCTGGAGCAGGCCGGGCGCAAGCTGCTTGGCGGCCTGCTCGGCAAGATGGGTGGCGGTTTGTTGCGCGGCCTCGGCAACCAGGCGGTGAGCTCGGGCATGAGCTTCGCCTCGACCTATGCGCTCGGGCACGTGGCCAAGCGCTACTACGCCGGCGGCCGCACGCTCTCGGCGCAGATGCTCAAGGAAACTTTCTCGGGCGTGGTGCAGGAAGGCAAGAGCCTGCAGACCCAGTACCTGCCGGCGATCCAGGAAAAGGCCCGCACCCTCGACGCCGGAAAAGTGCTGTCGCTCGTCAGGGGAGCGTGAGTCTTTCTTCGCTTATTTCGCGAGGTCGTCGAGGATGGGGCAGTCGGGGCGTGCGTCGCCGTGGCAGCAGTGCACCAGGTGCGCAAGCGTGCTGCGCATCGACTGCATGTCGGCAATGCGCTGCTCCAGTTCGCCCAGGTGCCTTTGCGCAATGCGCTTCACGCTGGCGCTCGCACGGCGGCGGTTGTGCCACAGGCCCACGAGCTCGGCGATCTCTTCCATCGAGAAGCCGAGATCGCGCGAACGCTTGATGAAGCGCAGCGTGTGGATGTCGGCATCGCCGTACTGGCGGTAGCCGCTGTCGGTGCGCGCCACCGGGGGCAGCAGGCCCAGCCCTTCGTAGTGGCGCACCATGCGCGCCGAGACACCCGAGAGCCGCGCGGCCTCGCCAATGGAAACGGTGCCGAAGCCGCTCATTGGACCCGGTAGCCGGCGTTCTCGATGGCCGCCACGATGTCCTTTCGGGGCTGCGCGCTCACCACGTCGACATGGCCGGTTTCAAGATCCACCGTGACCTGCGCTTCGGGGTCCACCGTCTGTACCGCGTTCTGCACCGCGCTCACGCAGTGGCCGCAGCTCATGCCCGATACCTGGAATTTCTGGCTCATCGTGTTTGCTCCTTTTGGATGAAATGAAGTGAACGAAGCGCCAGTTTGAACCTTCTCATGATGTCAATGTCCAGCGCAGGGACACTGCGCGTGCCGGCTTGACCTTGCCATGATGTGAGACTTTAGCCTCGGGGCATGGACAATCTGCTGCACAACCTACACGACCCGATGAGCACCCTCGATCTTTCCGTCGGCGGCATGACCTGCGCCTCTTGCGTGATGCGCGTGGAACGCGCGCTCAAGAACGTGCCGGGCGTGCAGGACGTGAGTGTCAACCTCGCGACCGAATCGGCCCGCGTGGTGACCGCCGCCGGCGGCGAAGACATGAACGCCCGCCTGCGCCGCGCCGTGCGCGCCGCCGGCTACGAGCCGCGCGCGGCCAGCAGCGCGGCCGACGACGCCGCTGCGCTGTCGCCCTGGTACGGTTTCGGGCCCGTGGGCGTCGGGCTGCTGCTCTCGATACCGCTCTTGGCACCGATGCTCGGCCAACCCTTCGGGCAGGACTGGATGCTGGCGCCCTGGCTGCAGCTGCTGCTGGCGGCGCCAGTGCAGTTCTGGCTCGGCGCGCGCTTCTACCGCGCGGGCTGGCATGCCGCAAGGGCGGGCACCGGCAACATGGACCTGCTGGTGGCGCTCGGCACCAGCGCGGCATTCGGCTTGTCGCTCTGGCTCTGGTGGCGCGCGGCCACGGGCGATCATGCGGGGCACGGCGGCATGCCGCATCTGTATTTCGAAGCCTCGGCCGTGGTGATCACGCTGGTGCTGCTCGGCAAGTGGCTGGAGGCGCGCGCCAAGCGGCAGGCCACCTCGGCCATCCGCGCGCTGCAGCAGTTGCGGCCCGAGACCGCGCACCTGGTCGGTCCGCGCGGCGAAAGCGACGTGCCGTTGGCCGAGGTGATGGTGGGCGACCGGCTCGCGGTGCGTCCGGGCGAACGCGTGCCCGCCGATGCGCGCGTGATCGAGGGGCAGTCCGAGGTCGATGAATCGATGCTCACGGGCGAGCCGCTGCCGGTGCCGAAGGGCCCTGGCGACGCACTGACGGGCGGCGCCGTGAACGGCGACGGCCGCATGGTCGTCGAGGTGAGTGCGGTGGGTGCCGAGAGCGTGCTGGCGCGCATCATCCGCCTGGTCGAGGATGCGCAGGCCGCCAAGGCGCCGATCCAGCGCCTGGTGGACCAGGTCGCGGCCGTGTTCGTGCCGGTGGTGCTGGCGATTGCGCTGGCCACGCTGGCGGGCTGGCTGCTCGCGGGCGCCGGCATCGAGCTTGCGATGATCCATGCGGTGGCCGTGCTGGTGATTGCCTGCCCCTGTGCACTGGGCCTGGCAACGCCGGTCGCGGTGATGGCCGGCACCGGCGTGGCGGCGCGTCGCGGCATCCTCATCAAGGACGCGCGGGCGCTGGAGCTGGCGCACCGTGTCGGCACCGTGGCCTTCGACAAGACCGGCACGCTGACGCTGGGCCGCCCGGTGCTCACGGCGCTGGTGCCGGTGGCGGGCGGCGGCGACGAAGCCGCATTGCTCGCCATCGCTGCGAGCCTGCAAGGCGGCAGCGAGCATCCGCTGGCACGCGCCGTGATGGCGGCTGCCGCGCAGCGTGGCCTGCAGCCGCCGCCGTTGAGCGCGATGCAGGCGATGCCGGGCCGCGGCGTGCGCGGCCTGGTGGATGGCGAGCCCTGGGCCATTGCCAGCCTGCGCTGGTGCGCGGAGCTCGGCGCCATGCCCGACGCCGCACAGCTCGAGCGCCTGCATGCGCAGGGCGCCACGGTGTCCGCGTTGCTGCGTTTCGACGCGGCGGGCGCTGCCCGGGTGCAGGCGCTGCTGGCCTTTGCCGACGAGCCCAAGCCCGAAGCCGCGCAAGCCATCCGCACGCTGCATGCACGCGGCTTGCGCGTGGTGATGATCTCGGGCGACAACCTGCGCGCTGCGCAGGCGATGGCCGCGCGGCTCGGCATTGCGGCCGAGGACGTGCGCGCCGAGGTGCTGCCCGCCGACAAGGCGGCGCAGGTCAGCGCCCTGAAGAAGAACGGCCAGGTGGTCGCGATGATCGGCGACGGTGCCAACGACGCACCCGCACTGGCCGCGGCCGACGTGGGCATTGCGATGGCGCCTGCGGGCGGCGGCACCGACGTGGCAATGGAAGCGGCGGGCATCACGCTGATGCGCGGCGACCTGGCGCTCGTGGCCGAGGCGCTCGAGCTCTCGGCACGCACGGTGGCCAAGATCCGGCAGAACCTGTTCTGGGCCTTTGCCTACAACGTGGCCGGGATTCCGCTGGCCGCCTTCGGGCTGCTGAGCCCGGTGGTGGCGGGTGCGGCGATGGCGTTGTCGAGCGTCAGCGTGATGGCCAACGCGCTGCTGCTGCGGCGCTGGAAGCCCTGAGCCTTCGCCGATCTCAATCGATCAGCAGCGCCAGCAGGTGATCGTCGATGTAGTCGGCCTCGCCGGCGCGCTTGTAGAACCTGCGCAGGGTGCCTTCGTACTCGAAGCCCAGCTTCTCGTAGAAGCGCAGGCCCGGCGCGTTGTCGCTCTCGGCATAGAGCTCGATGCGCTTGACGCCCTCGGCCTTGAGCCTGGCAATGGCATCGTTCACCATCGCCTGCGCAATGCCCTTGCCGTGCAGCGACGGATCGACCGCCAGCGTGCCGAAGCAGGCCACGTGCCGCGCGCGGCCCGGGTAGCGCGTCGCACGGTAGAAGCCCGCGACGCGGCCCTCGGCTTCATAGAGGTAGAAGCTGCGGCTGTCGACCAGCTCCTTGTAGATGGCGCGGAATTCATCGAGCGGCATCGGGTCGTAGCCGAGGAACGGCACCACGCTCTCGTGCATGTAGATGGTGAAGACCGCTTCGAGGTCCTGGGGTGTGGCGAGCCTGCGCATGGATGACGGGTTTTCTGCGGATGCGGCGAAGGCGCCAGCATACCCAGTCCCGCCGGCACGCTGTTCTTCAACGGCCCGCAACCAGCACGGCGTTGGTGCCTCCGAACGCGAACGAATTGGAAAGCACGTAGCGCAGGTGGCGGGCTTCGCGCGGCTCGCCGCGCACGAAGTCCAGATCGAAGGCCGCATCGGGCACGCGCAGGTTGGCGGTCGGCGGAAGCACCCCTTGCGCCAGCGTTCGCAGCGCCGCCACCAGCTCGATGGCACCGCCGCCGCCCAGCGCATGGCCGTGGATGGCCTTGGTGGCGCTCACGGGCGTGGCGTTGCCGAACACTTCGCGGATCGAGGCAGCCTCGGCGGCGTCGCCGGCAATGGTCGCCGTGCCGTGCGCATTGATGTGGCCGACCTGCGCGGCCTCGATCCCCGCATCGCGCAGCGCCGCGCGCATGGCACGCACCTGGCCGGCGGAGTCGGGGTTGGTGATGTGCGTGGCGTCGCAATTGGTGGCATAGCCCGCCAGGAAGAGCGAAGAGGCGTGGACGGCGCCTCGCGCGCTGGCATGCGCTTCCGATTCGAGCACCAGCGCCGCCGCGCCTTCGCCGAGTGCGAAGCCCGCGCGGTCGCTCGAGAACGGCCGACAGGCGCTGGCGGGTGCACCGGGCGGCGGCGGCGCCGTGACGCGCATCGCATGCCAGCTGGCCATCACGCCCGGCGTGAGCATGGCCTCGTGTCCCCCGACGATGGCCACATCGATCCAGCCGCCCCGGATGGCGCGCATCGCCTCGCCGATGGCCACGGCCGAGGAGGCGCAGGCGCAGGCGTATGCAATGGCCGCGCCCTGTGCGCCGAACTGCAATGCGAGCTCCGCCACCGCCGCGTTGGGCATCACGGTGAGCACGGTGGTCGGCCGCATGCGGCGCTGCTCACCGTAGAGCGCGCGCGTGGTGTCGTCGAAGCTGCCGGCGCCCGCCAGCCCGCTGCCCCAGTAGATGCCCAGGCGTTCGGGGTCGACGCTGCCGGCAGCCAGGCGCGCCTGCGCTGCGGCATCGCGCGCGGCCGCGAGTGCCATGGCGGTGCCTCGATCGAGCGGCAGGCGCGAATTGCTGCGCACGGCGGCCGCGTCGAAATCGCAGGCGGCCACGGCCAGCGTGATCGGATCGAGGCCCGCGATCTCGAGCGCTCGCGCGCGCACCGCGGAACGGCCGCTGAAGAGCGCATCGTCGAAGGATTCGACGGTGCCGCCCAGCGGTGTGACCAAGCCGATGCCGGTGACGTGAACGCGGGCGCCGCTCACGCCTGCGCGGCCATCGGCGAATCGAGCTTGCAGTCGATCTGGGCTTCGATCGCCTCGCACAGGTGGCCGAGCGTGATGCCGGCCTCGCGCGGATCGAGGCGGTCTTCGGGCAGGCGCAGATGGAAGGCGTCTTCCACCGCGAACACGAATTCCATCAGCGAGAGCGAATCCAGGCCGAGCTCGGACAAGGCCGCGCCGGGCGCGATGGCATCGCGCGCCACGTCGAACTGGTTCACCAGGATCGCGGCGATGCTGTTGAAGACGGTCGAAGACGAGGAGGAGGAGGAGGAAGAAGACATGGCGTGCTTTCTTTCTTTCAGGCGGCCAGCGGGCGCGCGGACAGGGCGCCGAAGGGCTCGGGCGTGCCGTGGGCCACGGCATCGGCGAAGGCGCAGGTTTCGCGCACCACCTGGTGGCGGTCGTTGTCGATCGTGATCATGTGGTAGCTGTTGCCCAGCACCACGCTGCGGAAGGACTGGCAGCGAAGGCCGCGCGCAAGGAGGTCGACATTGGCGAGGCTGGCCACCTCGTCCTCGCGCGCATGCAGCGCGAGCACGCTGGCGCATTGCACGCGGTGCAGGTTGCGCCGCACGTGGCGGATCAGCCGATCGTGCTCGCGCAGGTGGCCCACGCCGATCACCGCGCTGCCGGCGCTCGACACCTTGCGGTGGCGCAGCTCGCGCTCGATCCAGGCACGCACGCGTTCGTTCTTCACGCCGTAGGGCGCGCGTTCGCGGTATTGCCAGAAGCGGCCGAGCGGCGTGTAGAAGGCCAGCGGCAGCAGCACCTGCGTTCGCGGCACGGCCCAGCCGTCGAAGCGCAGCGTGGTCGACATCAGCACCAGCGCATCGACGCCGCTGCCGCAGCGGATGGCCGCGCCCAGCGCCAGCGACGAACCGGCCGAGATGCCCACCAGCACCACGCGATCGTGCGCTGTGCGCAGCGCCTTCACCCGTGCTTCGATGGCGTCGATCCAGCGTTCGTACGGCAGCGCCTGCTGCACCGGTGCGGCGGCATCGAAGGAGTAGCCGTCGACACGCATCGGATGCACCGGGTAGCCACTCGCGCGCAGGGACGATTGCACGGTCAGGAGCTCGTCAGGTGTGCTGCATAAACCATGCAGCAGCACAATGGCCGTGCGCCGCACCGCGGGATGCACGACGCTCAGGAGATCGGAGGGATCGCGGGCGCTCATCGCGTGGTGCGAGCGGCCCGGAAAGAGACCCGTGCCGCAGGTTGCTGTCGTATGCTCATGGCGCGTTTATCGCCGGGGTGTGCTGACCGGCCGCTGACCCTCCTTCGCGCAAGAATAGGCACTTCCAACCACCACACACACCATGCGAATCCTGCTTGTCGAAGACGATGCCGTGCTGCGCGACGTGATGCTGCGCAGCCTTGCGGATGCCGGCCACCGGGTCGACGTGTCGACCAACATCGAGGACGCCGACCACCTCTGGCGCGTGCAGCCCTTCGATGCGGTGCTGCTCGACCTGAACCTGCCGGCCACGGCCAGCCCCACCAGCGGTCTGGCGAGCGGCCTCAATGCCCTGCGCCAGGCGCGCGCCCGCGGCGACCGCACGCCGGTGCTGGTGCTGACCGCGCGCGGCCGCACCGAGGAGCGCATCGCGGGCCTCGACGCCGGCGCCGACGACTACCTGGGCAAGCCCTTCGACCTGGCCGAGGTCGAGGCACGGCTGCGCGCACTGGTGCGGCGGGCCAAGGGCACCGAGGACATCGTGCTGCTGGGCCAGCTCAAGCTCGACCGCAAGGCGCGCCGCTTTTCCACCGCGAGCGGGCCGCTCGACCTGCCGGCGCGCGAGTTCGAGGTGCTGTGGGAGCTGATGAGCCCGCCGGGCCGCACGGTGAGCAAGCGGGCGCTGTCCGACAAGCTCTCCAGCTTCGACGAATCGCTGGGCGACAACGCGCTGGAGGCCTTCATCTCGCGGCTGCGCAAGAAGCTGGCCGGTTCGGGCGCGGGCATCCGCACGCTGCGCGGCATCGGCTACCTGCTCGAAGCCGAAGTGTGAGCCGCACGCAGCCGGCCGCGCCCGGGCCATCGAAGGCAGCGCCTTCGCTCACGCGGCGCGTGCTGCGCAACGTGCTGGTGCCGCTGGCGCTCACGTGGATGGTGGGCGCGGTGATCGCGCTGGTCATCGCCAACTATTTTTCCGAGCAGGCCTTCGACCGCGCGATGCTCGACGACGCCTATGCGCTTTCGGCCAACGTGCAGGCGGGCGAGCGCGGCATCGAGCTGCTGCTTACGCCGCGCGAAGTGGCCACGGTGCTGTTCGACCAGGTCGACAAGATCTACTTCGCGGTGCAGCGGCTCGACGGCACGCTGATCTCGGGACAGCCGGGCCTGACTGCGCCGCTGCCCACGGGCGATGCGCGCTACCGCTTCTCGGACGTCAACTTCGATGGCAAGGTCCTGCGCGCGGTGGTGCTCGAGCCGGTTGCCGAGGCGGGCACTCTGATGCCCTACCGGGTGGTGATTGCCCAGACCACGCTGAGCCGCGCGGCGCTGGTGCAGCGGCTGCTCGGCTATGCGCTGGCGCCGCAGGTGCTGCTGCTGGTTCTGCTCGCGGTATGGCTCTGGCATGGCATTCGCAGCGACCTGCGTCCGCTCGGCGAACTCCAGCAGGCGCTGGACCGGCGCGATGTGTACGACCTCTCCCCGGTCGCGGTGGTGCGCACCTCGCGCGAGGTGCAGCGCCTGGGCGATGCCGTCAATGCGCTGTTCGACCGGCTGAACCACAGCGTGCGTGCGCAGCGCGAGTTCGTGGGCAACGTCGCGCATGAGCTGCGCACGCCGCTCGCGGGCATTCGCGCACTGGCCGAATACGGGCTCGCGCAGCACGACTCCACCGTGTGGCGCGAGCAGCTCGCGCGCGTGGCCGAGCGGCAGGCGCGCGCGAGCCACCTGATCGACCAGCTGCTGGCGCTCGCGCTCGCGGATGAAGCGCGCACCGGCCTCGCGCGCGAGCCGGTGCGGCTCGACATGCTGGCCGAGCAGACGGTGCTGCGGCACCTGGCCCGCGCCGACGCGCACGGCGTCGACCTGGGCGCGCGCGGCCTCGACGAGCGCGTGACGGTGCTGGCCAACGAAGCGCTGGTCGAGGGCATTCTCGACAACCTGATCGACAACGCGCTGCGCTACGGCGGACGCACCATCACCGTCGAGCTGGCGGGCCGCACCCTGAGCGTGATCGACGACGGCCCCGGCATTCCGCTGGAAGCGCAGCGCGACCTGATGCAGCGCTGGTCGCAGGGCCCGGCGGGCCAGAAGCTCGGGCAGGGCTCGGGCCTGGGCCTGTCGATCGTCGCGCGCTATGCGGAGCTGCTGGGCGCCGAGCTGCGGCTCGATGCGGCCGAGCCCACGGGGCTGCGCGTGAGCATCAGCTTCGCGGAACTGCGCCTGGCGGCGGCCGGCGATTAATCCCCGAACTCCACTTCGCCTTCGATCTCGACCGGGAGGTTGAACGGAAGCTCCGCCATGCCGACGGCACTGCGTGCGTGCGCGCCGATCTCCGGGCCGAAGAGCTCGAGCACGAGGTCCGAGAAGCCGTTGATGACGGCGGGCTGCCTGTCGAAGCCCGGTGCCGAAGCCACCATGCCGAACACGCGCGTCCAGGCGGTGATGCGGTCGAGGTCGCCGAGCGCGCGCTGCAGGCTGCCGAGCATCGCCAGCGCGGTGAGCCGCGCCGCCGCGTAGCCCTGCTCGACCGTCAGCTCGCGGCCCAGCTTGCCGAGCGGCGCGGCAATGGTGCCGTCGGCATTCAGCGGGCCGTGGCCCGAGATGATGGCGCGGCGCCCGGCGATGCGCACGAAGGCGAAAGGCAGCACCACGCCGGGCGGCGGCGTGACCGGCGGCGGCAGCACGAGACCGAGCGTGGCGAGTCGCTGTTCGATGCGGGCCATGGCGTTTTTTTCTACTGCGAACTCAGTCCAGCGCCGGATAGTCCGTGTAGCCCTGGGTGCCGCCGCCGTACATGGTGGCCTTGTCCACGGCGTTGAGCGGCGCGTTCTCGCGCAGGCGGCGCACCAGGTCGGGGTTGGCGATGAAGGGCTTGCCGAAGGCGACGAGGTCATCGCCTTCCTTGACGGCCTGGTCCGCCAGCGGCTTGTCATAGCCGTTGTTGACCATCCATGCGCCCTTGCCGCCGGCCTCGCGGTAGGCGGCCTTGAGCGCCTCGTAGTCGAAGGGGCGGTCCTCGATCTCGCGCGGGCCGCCGGTGGCGCCTTCGATCACGTGGATGTAGGCCAGGCCGAGCGGGGCGAGCTGCTTCACCACGTAGGTGAAGAGCGGCTGCGGATCGGAGTCGTGCACGTCGTTGGCCGGCGTGACGGGCGACAGGCGGATGCCGGTCTTGCCGCCGCCGACCGCGTCGACCACGGCGCGCGTGGCCTCCAGCAGCAGGCGGGCGCGGTTCTCGATGCTGCCGCCGTAGTCGTCGGTGCGCTTGTTGCTGCCGTCCTTGAGGAACTGGTCGAGCAGGTAGCCGTTGGCGCCGTGGAGTTCCACGCCATCGAAGCCGGCGGTTTCCACCGCGTTGCGCGCGGCGGCCGCGTAGGTGTGGACGATGCCGGGCAGCTCTTCGGCATCAAGGGCGCGCGGTTCGGAGGTTTCGACGAAGGTCGGCATGCCCTCCTTGATGAGCACGGTCTTGGTCCTGGCCGTGATGGCCGAGGGCGCGACGGGCTTGCCGCCGCCGGGCTGCAGTTCGCTGTGCGAGACGCGGCCCACATGCCAGAGCTGCACCACGATCTTGCCGCCCTTGGCATGCACCGCATCGGTCACGCGCTTCCAGGCGTCGAGCTGCTCGGTGCCGTAGAGGCCCGGCACGTCGGCATAGCCCTGGCCCTGGTGGCTGATGGCGGTGGCTTCGGTGATGAGCAGGCCGGCGCTGGCGCGCTGCGCGTAGTAGGTGGCGGCAATGTCCTGGGGAATCGCGTTGGGCGAACGGTTGCGCGTGAGCGGCGCCATCACGATGCGGTTGGCGAGCTGCAGGTCACCGGCCTGTACGGGATCGAAGAGGGAGGGCATGGCGAAACGTCAAAGAGTGGGACAGAGGCCGCGAGGCTAAACCTGCACAGTCAAACCTGCTGTCGCACGGTTGTCCGTTTGCTGCTAGGCGTTCAGGGCGCTGCGATCGGACCCTGCGAGCGCGAGCAGCTCCGCGCTCACGCGCACGGGCATCGCAAGCAGGATCTGCCCCATGCCCTTGCCGAGCGGATCGTTGCGCAGCGAGGCCATGCCGCCGCCGCCGAGCGCCTGCTCGCAGACGAAGTTGAAGGCGCCGATGCCCGGCACTTCGTAGCGCGTCACCGGTCCCTTGACGAGGTGCGCGAGCCATTCGGCCACGCGCGCTTCGCTGAGCTGGCTGCGCAACAGCGGCAGCAGGGCAGGGTGGCGCGCGATGACGCCGATGTTCGAGGTGTCGCCCTTGTCACCGCTGCGGGCCCAGGCCAGGCGGATGAGCGGCACTTCGATGGCGTCGGCATCGACGGAGGCCACGGCATTCGCATCGACGGCCGCCTGTCGTGGCGAAGGCGCATCGGCCGCCGCCGCAACCACGGCGTCGCGCGGGATCTCGATGTGCTGTCCGTCGATGCTCACGCGCGCTTCGACCATCGTCTTGTCGAGCAGGAAGGCGTACTGCCGGATCGACGCCGCTACCGAGGGCCGCCCGCCCGCGCCCGTGGTGCCCGGCGCCCACGAGGTGCCGGCCGGTGCCACTTCGCGCGCGAAGAGTTCGAGCGCCTCCTTGTGCGCATGCGTGACCGCGAGCCGCAGCACGGCCTCGCGCGTCTGCAGGGCCTGCGCATGCGGGCCATAGCAGGATTCGGCGCCGAGCACTTCGAGCTGCGTGCCGCTGTAGGGACCAAGGCCTTGCTGGTCGAACAGCGCACCGGTGCGCGCAAGGATCGCCTCGCCGGTGCGCCTAGCCTTGGCCACGGCGTCGAAGCCGACGATGGTGAGCTGCGCCGCGGTCTTGAAGCCCTCTGCATAGGTGGCGCAGACCTTGTAGCTCGCGGTGGGCGCGCGGCCCCGCGCGCCATGCACGCGCACGCGGTGCTCGCCGGCCTGCGCGATGCGCACCTGCGTGAAGTCGGCCACCACGTCGGGCAGCAGGTAGGCCGACGGATCGCCGATCTCGTAGAGCAATTGCTCGCCCACCACAGCCGGCGTGAGCTTGCCGCCGGTGCCCGCGGGCTTGGTGACGATGAAGCCGCCATCGGCGCTGCACTCGACGATCGGATAGCCGATGTTCGGCCAGTCGGGCACGGTGTCCCAGTCGGTGTGCAGGCCGCCGGTGGCCTGGCAGCCGCATTCGATGATGTGGCCCGCGAGGCTGCCGGCTGCGAGCAGGTCGTGGTCGCCGGGTTGCCAGCCGAACGCATGCATCAGCACGCCGAGCGTCACGGCCGAATCGACGCAGCGGCCGGTGATGACCACCTGCGCGCCTGCATCGAGCGCGGCCTGGATCGGCCGTGCGCCCAGGTAGGCATTGGCCGTGAGCACGCGCCCGGGCAGCGGCGCGCCGCTCTGCAGTTCGCGCACCGGAGGCTGCTGCTGGCGCAACTGCGGCAGCAGCGGCGAGACGTCGTCGCCGCTGACCACCGCGATCTTCAGCGCGACGCCCTGCTCGGCCGCGAGCGCGGCCAGTGCATCGGCGCAGCCCTGCGGATTGACGCCGCCCGCATTGCTCACCACGCGGATGCCCTGCTGCACGACATCCTTCAGCACCGCCTTCATCGCGATGGAGACGAAGTCGGTGGCGTAGCCGAGCTCCGGTTTCTTGAGCCGCGCGCCCGCGAGGATCGACATCGTGAGCTCGGCCAGGTAGTCGAACACCAGGTAGTCGATCTGCCCGCTGGCCACGAGCTGCGGCGCGCCCACGCTGCTGTCGCCCCAAAAGCCCGAGGCGCCGCCGATGCGCACGATGCGTTCGCTGCTGTTGTTGCTGCTCGCGTTCATCGGCCGCTCCACTGCGGCTTGCGCTTTTCGCGGAAGGCGAGCTGGCCTTCGGCCGCATCTTCCGTGAGCGCGAAGAGGCCGATCTGGCTCTCGGTGAAGGCGATCGATTCCTCGAAGGCCATGGCCTCGATCTTCTTCATCGTATACAGGCCGCGGCGGATGGCGGCGGGCGACTTGTCGAGCATGCGGCCGAGCAGCCAGTCCAGGCTTTCGTCGACGTTCTCGCCCACGCGGTTCACGAGCCCGTGCTCGAGCGCCTGCGCGGCGGTGATGGGCTCGCCCGTGAGGCACATCTGGGCCAGCACGCGGCGCGGCAGCAGGTTGCCGAGCACGCTGAGCACCTGGGCGGGAAAGAGGCCGACCTTGACCTCGGGCAGGCCGAACACGGCGTGGCTGCCGGCAACCGCCATGTCGCACATGCCCAGGAGGCCCATGCCGCCCGCCATGCAGGCACCGTTGACGCGCGCGACCAGCGGCACCGTCAGCTGCCGGGCCTGGCGCAGGAGGTTGGCGAAGCCCTGGTACGGCTCGGCAGGGTCGAACCTGAAAGAGGCGCCGCCTTGCAGGTCGGCACCGGCGCAGAAGGCGCGCGTGCCCGCGCCGGTGATGACCACGGCGCGCACGTCGCGGTCGGCGTCGGCGCGGGACAGTGCGGCCGAGAGCGCCGCGAGCACGCCGGGGCTGATGGCGTTGCGGCGCTCCTCGCGGTCGATGGTGAGCCACATCACGGGCCCGCGCATCTCCTCGCGCAGTTCTTGGTGATGATGAAATGCGGGGGCTTCGGCCATCGTCGGGTCCTTCGCTAAGGGGTCTGGAAGAGGCCCGTAGCGTGAGCCGAAAAAAAAGCCGCGGCATGCGGCTTGTGGCTGAAGCAGCCCGGGTTTTCCCGAGGCTGGGGCGGGCTGCTCCAGGGCTCTTGCGAGCTTCTGCCCGCTTCTTCTTACTTCAGCAGGCCTTCGGCCTTCATCGCCGCTTGAACGGCGGGACGGGCGGCCACGCGTGCATGCCAGGCCTGGAGGTTGGCGAAGCCCGAAATGTCGACGCCCGTGGACTTGGCCCAGTTGGTGACGGTGAACAGGTAGCCGTCGGCCACGCTGAACTGCTCGCCCATCAAATACTGCTTGTCGGCAAGCTGGCCGTCGAGCCATTGATAGCGCGACTTGAGCTTGTCCTTGAAGATGGCCTTGGCTTCTTCGGGCATGTTCGGGTTGAACAGCGGGCTGTAGCCCTTGTGCATCTCGGTGCCGATGAAGGTCAGCCACTCCTGCAGGCGGTAGCGCTGCAGCGTGCCGGCGGCCGGCGCGAGGTTCTTGGTAGGGGCCAGGTCGGCGATGTACTGGACGATGGCCGGGCCTTCGCGCAGGCGCGTGCCGTCGTCGAGCTCGAGCATGGGCACGTAGCCCAGCGGATTGATGCCGTAGTAGTCAGTGCCGTCCTGCAGCTTGTGGGTCTTGGTGCTGGCCAGCACGGGCTCGAAGGCAAGGCCCGCCTCGTGCAGCGCGATGTGGGGCGAAAGGGAGCAGGCACCGGGCGAGTAATACAGCTTCATGCGAAGAAATCTCCAATGTTGGGAATATGGATAGCGGGAATCGATCCATCGACCCACGGGATGCTAGCGGGTTTGCGCGCTGGGCGTTTGTCCTACGGCCGCTCGCGCGGCGCGACTATCGGGGCAGCAGTGGCCGGTTCCTAAGCTCCCCCGCACGGCGGGCGAGGCTCGCCGCAAGGAGTTTTCAGATGTTGAAGTACGCGATTATTTTTGCCTTGATCTCGCTGGTGGCCGGGGTGCTGGGCTTCGGCGGCATTGCGGCAGGCGCAGCCGGCATCGCAAAGCTGCTGTTCGGGCTGTTCCTGGTCCTGGCGGTGGTGTTCGTGGTCCTGGCGGCGCTGGGGATCGGCGCGGTGAAAAAGGCGATCGACTGATGCAGCATCCGGCACCCGTCTGGCCGCGGCCCCGTCCGCTCGGCTTGCTGCTGCAGAGCCCGGCGCATCGCGTGGTGCGCGTGCTGCTGGTGACGCAGACGCACTGGCAGCTTCCAGAGCATCGCTCGCGCCGGCGGCACGCCTGAGTGTCGAGTTTGCTATAAAAATAATAGCAAACTTCCCAACATATAAGAGGGATCGGCCGGGTTCTGGGTGGTTTAGGCGCCATTAACCATATTGCCCGCATTTCGAACGCAAACCGGCACCCCCGATTAAAATCGGTGCCCCCTTTGCGCAGCGCACGCGTCAGTAGTGCGCCCCCTCTTTCAAATGCTGTACCCCGAAGAATTCGATGTGATCGTCGTCGGCGGTGGCCATGCCGGCACCGAAGCCGCGCTGGCCGCTGCGCGCATGGGCGCCAAGACGCTGCTGCTCTCCCACAACATCGAGACGCTGGGGCAGATGAGCTGCAACCCGTCGATCGGCGGCATCGGCAAGGGCCACCTCGTGAAAGAGGTGGATGCGCTGGGCGGCGCCATGGCCATTGCCACCGACGAGGCGGGCATCCAGTTTCGCATTCTCAATTCGAGCAAGGGCCCGGCGGTGCGCGCGACCCGCGCGCAGGCCGACCGTGTGCTGTACAAGGCCGCGATCCGCCATCGCCTGGAGAACCAGCCGAACCTGAGCCTGTTCCAGCAGGCCGTCGATGACCTGATGGTGGAGGGCGACCGCGTGGTCGGCGCCGTCACGCAGGTGGGCATTGCCTTTCGTGCGCGCACGGTGGTGCTCACCGCCGGGACTTTTCTCGACGGCCGCATCCATGTGGGCCTGGACAACTACCAGGCCGGCCGCGCGGGCGATCCGCCGGCGGTCAGCCTGTCGGCCCGGCTCAAGGAGCTCAAGCTGCCGCAGGGCCGGCTGAAGACCGGCACGCCGCCGCGGCTGGACGGCCGGAGCATCGACTTTTCGAAGTGCACCGAGCAAGCCGGCGACGGCATGCCGGGCGGGGCAGGGCCGATGCCGGTGTTCAGCTTCATGGGCCGGGCCGACATGCATCCGCAGCAGATGCCGTGCTGGATCACCCACACCAATGCGCGCACCCACGACATCATCCGCTCGGGCTTCGACCGCAGCCCGATGTTCACCGGCAAGATCGACGGCGTCGGTCCGCGCTACTGCCCGAGCGTCGAAGACAAGATCAACCGCTTTGCCGACAAGGAAAGCCACCAGATCTTTCTCGAGCCCGAAGGCCTGACGACCAACGAGTACTACCCCAACGGCATCTCGACCAGCCTGCCGTTCGACATCCAGTACCAACTCGTGCGCTCGATGCCGGGCCTGGAGAACGCCCACATTCTTCGGCCCGGCTACGCGATCGAGTACGACTACTTCGATCCGCGCGAACTCAAGAGCAGCTTCGAGACGCGTTCGATCAAGGGCCTGTTCTTTGCCGGGCAGATCAACGGCACCACCGGCTACGAAGAGGCGGCGGCCCAGGGCCTGTTTGCCGGCATCAATGCGGCGCTGCAGTGCCGCGGCGAGGAGGCCTGGTTGCCGCGCCGCGACGAGGCCTACCTGGGCGTGCTGGTCGACGACCTGATCACCAAGGGCGTGACCGAGCCGTACCGCATGTTCACGAGCCGCGCCGAGTTCCGGCTGCAGCTGCGCGAGGACAACGCCGACATGCGCTTGACCGAAGCAGGGCGCAAGCTGGGCTTGGTGGACGATGCGCGCTGGGATGCTTTCAGCCGTAAGCGCGACACTGTTTCACGTGAAACAGAACGGCTCAAGTCGATCTGGGTGAATCCGCGCAACCTGCCCGCTGCCGAATCGGAGCGCGTGC
Organism: Variovorax paradoxus NBRC 15149; assembly: GCF_001591365.1. Lineage (GTDB taxonomy): Bacteria > Pseudomonadota > Gammaproteobacteria > Burkholderiales > Burkholderiaceae_C > Variovorax > Variovorax paradoxus. The sequence goes on along the minus strand of NZ_BCUT01000001.1, from coordinate 2,593,026 downwards.
TCGGCAAGGCCATCGAGCACGAATACAACCTGGCCGACCTGCTGCGCCGGCCCGATGTGAACTACGAGACGCTGATGTCGCTGGACGGAGGAAAGTACAGCGCAGGGTCGCCGCTCAGTGAAATCGAGATCGAGCAGATCGAGATCTCGGCCAAGTACTCTGGCTACATCGAGCGCCAGCACGACGAAGTAGAACGCGCTGCGCATTTCGAGAACCTGCGCCTGCCGGCCGACTTCGACTACAGCCAGGTCAAGGCGCTGAGTTTCGAGGTTCGCCAGAAGCTCGACAAGCACCGGCCTGAAACCCTGGGCCTGGCGTCGCGCATTTCGGGTGTCACGCCCGCCGCAATTTCCCTGTTGATGATCCATTTGCGAAAAGGTGGCCACAAGGCATTCAACCGCGACGCCGCCACGGAAGCCGCCGCAGAATCGCAGCCCGCCCAATGAGCGCGCCCATCGACACGCTGCGCCAGGGCGCGGCAGCCCTGGGCACGGCCTTGTCCGATGCGCAGGCGGAACAGCTGCTGGCCTACGGCACGCTGATGCTCAAGTGGAACAAGGTCTACAACCTCACGGCGCTGCGCGATCCGGCCAGCGTGCTGACGCACCATCTGCTCGACAGCCTCGCGGCCGTGGCGCCGCTGCAGCGCGAATGGGCAGGGAAGGGCAAGCTGCTCGACGTGGGATCGGGCGGTGGCCTGCCGGGCGTGGTGATTGCCGTCCTGCGGCCAGACCTTGAGGTGAGCTGCCTCGACGCCGTGGCCAAGAAGGCGGCCTTCGTCCAGCAGGTGGCGGCCGAGCTCGAATTGCCCAACCTGCGCGGTCTGCATGCGCGCGTCGAATCGCTGACGGGCAGCTATGAAGTCATCAGCTCCCGGGCCTTTGCCTCGCTGCCTGATTTCTTCAACGGTTCGCGGCACCTGCTCGCGCCGGGCGGTGTCTGGCTGGCCATGAAAGGCAAGATGCCCACCGATGAGCTCGCCGCCTTGCCTCAGGGTATCGCGGTGTTTCACGTGGAACAATTGACTGTTCCCGGCCTAGACGCCGAGCGCTGCATCGTTTGGGCGCGCCAGGAAGCGGCCTGAATCGCCAAAAAAGAGGTCGCCGCATCGGTGAAAGCCGGTGCCGAACGATCCTCGCCGGGCCGGCCTCGCTTAGACTCGACGCCTCCCCCTGGCTCTCCTTTTCGAGGCAAATCCCATGTTCGGCATTGCTGACTACGGCGCATTCGTCGCCGCCATCGTCCTCTTTCTCCTGATTCCCGGTCCGGGCAACCTCGCGTTGATCACCTCGACCAGCAAAGGCGGAATCCGTGGCGGCCTGGCGGCCACCTTGGGCGTGATCGTCGGCGACCAGTTCCTGATGTGGGCGGCGGTGGCGGGCGTGGCGGCCGTGCTGGCGGCCTATCCGGCCGCATTCAAGGCGGTGCAGTGGCTGGGCGCCGTCTACCTGGCATGGTTGGGCGCCAAGATGCTGCTGGCCAAGCCCGGCGCGGCACCCATCCTCAACATCCGCCCCAGCCACTTCATGCGCCAGGCGCTGGCCATCACCTTGCTGAATCCCAAGGCCATCGTGTTCTACATGGCCTTCTTTCCGCTGTTCGTCGACCCTGCGCGCCACCAGGGCGTGGTCACTTTCGGTGCCATGGCGGTGACAATCGCCGCGCTGACCTTCCTCTACGGCCTCACGTCGACGCTGCTCACGCACTTCCTGGCGGAGCGCATCCGCGCCAATCCGCGCATTTCGGGCAGGCTCGAAAAGCTCGCGGGCGTCTTCCTGATCGCCTTCGGCATCAAGCTCGCCATTTCCCGCTGATCCTCATATGGCCAAGATTTTCTGCATTGCCAACCAAAAGGGCGGCGTCGGCAAGACCACAACCACCGTCAACCTGGCCGCCGGCCTGGCCAAGGTGGGCCAGCGGGTGCTGATGATCGACCTCGATCCCCAAGGCAATGCAACCATGGGTTCGGGCATCGACAAGCGCCAGCTGGAGCTCACGGTGTACGACGTGCTGCTCGAGTCGGCTTCGGTGGCCGAGGCGCGCGTCAAGGCCGACAAGCTGGTGGAGGGCGGCTGTGGCTACGACGTGCTCGGTGCCAACCGCGAGCTGGCCGGCGCCGAAGTCGAAATGGTGGCGCTCGACCGCCGCGAAAAGCGCTTGCGCACCGCACTTGCGACGGTGGGCGCCGAGTACGACTTTGTGCTGATCGACTGCCCGCCGAGCCTGAGCCTGCTGACGCTCAACGGCCTGTGCGCCGCCCACGGCGTGATCGTGCCGATGCAGTGCGAGTACTTCGCGCTCGAGGGGCTCACGGACCTGGTCAACACCATCAAGCAGGTGCATGCCAACCTCAACAAGAACCTGCAGATCATCGGCCTGCTGCGCGTGATGTTCGATCCGCGCATCACGCTGCAGCAGCAGGTGAGCGAGCAGCTCAAGGCCCACTTCGGCGACAAGGTGTTCGACACCGTGATCCCGCGCAATGTGCGGCTGGCCGAAGCGCCCAGCTATGGCCTGCCGGGCGTGGTGTTCGATCCGGCCGCGCGCGGCAGCCAGGCCTTCGTTGCCTTTGCCAAGGAGCTGGTCGAGAAGATGCCGCCCGCCAGCGCCTTCGCATCCGGTGCCGTTGCGCCGCCCATTGCGCCGGTCGGGCCGGTCGCGCCGCCCAACCTGGCGGTCCCGGAGGATGTGCTGTCGCCGGCAGGCGGCCCCGATTCGGGCGAGAAAAGCTTCTGATGGGCGTGTTGTCTCGCGTCTTCCTGCTGCCGGGTTGGCAGAACAGCGGCCCCGGCCATTGGCAGACCCGCTGGGAATCGGTCCACGGCGACCACCGCGTCGAGCAGCACGACTGGATGCGGCCGCTGCGCGGCGACTGGTCCGCGCGGCTCGAGGAAGAGGTGCTGGCGGCACCCGAGCCCGTGGTCTTTGCGGCGCACAGCCTGGGATGCATCCTCGTTGCAGCCTGGGCTGCGCATTCGCGCAATACGCACAAGGTGCGGGGCGCGCTGCTGGTGGCACCCGGCGACGTCGAACGCGACGACCTGCGCCAGCTGATTCCGGGCTGGGCGCCGATCGTGCGCCAGCCGCTGCCCTTTGCCTCGGTGCTGATCGCCGCCAACGACGACCCCTACTGCGAGGCCGCGCGCTCGCGCCAGATGGCTGCCGACTGGGGCGCGCGCTTCGTCGACGCCGGTGCGGGTGGCCACCTGAACGCCGAATCCGGCCTGGGCGACTGGTCCCAGGGCCGGCAACTACTGAACGAAATCTCGACGAAAGACACGCACTGATGGCGACCAAGAAACCCAAGGGCCTGGGGCGCGGCCTCGAAGCGCTGCTCGGCCCCACGGCCGCGCCGTCCGCCGACTCCAGCGGCACCGACGAAGGCGCCGCTGCGCAAAATCCGAACACGCTGATGCTCGACGAGATGGTGGCCGGCGTCTACCAGCCGCGCACCCGCATGGACGAAGGCGCGCTCTACGAGCTGGCCGAGAGCATCAAGGCGCAGGGCATCATGCAGCCGATCCTGGTGCGCCGGCTCGATGCCGAATCGGCTGCCGCCAAGAACGCCGAATACGAAATCATCGCGGGCGAGCGCCGCTTCCGCGCCGCCCGGCTCGCGGGCCTCGACCGCGTGCCGGTGCTGGTGCGCGACGTGCCCAACGAGGCCGCGGCGGCCATGTCGCTGATCGAGAACATCCAGCGCGAAGACCTCAATCCGCTCGAAGAAGCCCAAGGCCTGCAACGCCTGGTCTCAGAGTTTGGGCTCACTCACGAAGCGGCTGCACAGGCCGTGGGCCGGTCGCGCAGCGCGGCCAGCAACCTGCTGCGGCTGCTGAACCTGGCCGAGCCGGCGCAGCAGATGCTGATGGCCGGCGACATCGACATGGGCCATGCCCGCGCGCTGCTCTCGCTGGACCGCGGCACGCAGATCACGGCCGCCAACCAGATCGCGGCCAAGAAGATGTCGGTGCGCGAAGCCGAGGCGCTGGTCAAAAGGCTGGCGGCCGAGTTCACCCTCACGCCGTCCCGCCGCAGCAACGACGGCGAGAAGTCGCGCGACCTGCAGCGCGTGGAAGAGGAACTGGCCGACCTGCTGACCGCCGAGGTCGAGGTCCGCATCAAGAAGCGCAGCAAGCGCGGCGGCAAGGTGGAGGAGAGCGGCGAGCTGGCGATCCACTTCGGCTCGATCGAGGCGCTCAACGGGCTGATCGAGCGCATCCGCCGAACGGCCTAGGTACGGACGCGTCCAGTCGGACATTCGCGCGATTGATTCTTGCAATCTTTTACGCGTATCCTCGCCGCTGACGTTTCAACACCAGATCTCGAGGAGAGGGAGTTCATCATGAAGTTCAGGACAAGGTTTCCGTTCGCGGCCGTGGCCGTCGGCGCACTGCTGCTGACCGGTTGCGCGACCACCGACATGCAGATGGGCAGCCAGTCGGCCAAGACCATGGCCACGGGCAGCGCCGCGGGTTCCGCCACCGCCGGCGAAAGCAGCCAGCTCGAGCGCTGCGAATCGCCGCTGGGCACCGTCTCGCTGATCGAGAACGTGAATGCCGGCTGGTACACCATCCTCACCGGCGAGTACCGCCTGCCGCCCACGGCCAACCTGCTGCGCCTCTTGGTGCAGCAGTCGAACTGCTTCGTGGTGGTGGAGCGCGGCGCGGCCGGCATGAACGCGATGACGCGCGAGCGCGCGCTCATGCAGTCGGGCGAAATGCGCGGCGGCAGCAACTTCGGCCGCGGCCAGATGGTGGCGTCCGACTACGGCCTGTCGCCCGAGATCGTGTTCAGCAACAGCGATGCCGGCGGCATCGGCGGCGCGCTGGGCGGGCTGGTCGGCGGCGGCCGGGGCCGCGCGCTGGCCACCATCGGCGGCAACATGCAGACCAAGGAAGCCAGCGCGCTGCTGACGCTCATCGACAACCGCTCGGGCGTGCAGGTCGCGGCTTCGGAAGGCAGCGCCTCCAAGACCGATTTCGGCGCCTTCGGTGCACTGGCCGGCCGCAGTGCCGGCGGCGGCCTCGGCGGCTACACCAACACGGCGCAAGGCAAGGTGATTGCCGCGGCCTTCATGGACGCGTTCAACCAGATGGTCCGTTCGCTGCGCAGCTACAAGGCGCAGACGGTGCGCGGCCAGGGCCTGGGCGGCGGCGGCCGGCTCGGCGTGGATGGCGGCGCGGCACCGTCGCAGACCTACGTGCCGGCCGAGCAGCCGGCGCCCGCACGCCGCCGCAGGTAAGGCAAGGCGTTCGGCCAGCGGCAAAAAAGCCCGGGGCTCTTGCGAGCCGCCGGGCTTTTTCATGGGCGTGCTTCCGAAAGGATCAGAGCGCGAAGATCTTTCCGGGATTCATGATGTTCTTCGGGTCGAGCGCGCGCTTGATCGTGCGCATCATGTCGATCGCACCCACGCCAGCTTCCGTCACCAGGAAGTCCATCTTGTGCAGCCCCACGCCGTGCTCGCCGGTGCAGGTGCCCTCGAGCGCCAGTGCGCGGCTCACGAGCGAATGGTTCAGTTCCTCGGCCTTCACGCGCTCTTCGGGGATGTTCGGGTCGAGCAGGTAGCCGAAGTGGAAATTGCCGTCGCCCACGTGGCCGACCAGGAAGTAGGGGATGCCGCTGGCATCGGCTTCGGCCACGGAGTCGAGCAGGCAGTCGGCCAGGCGCGAGATCGGCACGCAGGTGTCGGTCGAGATCACGCGGCAGCCGGGGCGCGACTGCACAGCCGCAAAGTAGGCGTTGTGCCGCGCGGTCCACAGGCGTGTGCGCTCTTCCGGCGTGCTGGCCCATTCGAAGGCGTTGCCGCCATGGCCGCTCGCGAGCTCCTGCACCGTCTCGGCCTGCTCCTTCACGCCGGCCGGCGAGCCGTGGAATTCCATCAGCAGCATCGGCTCTTCGCGCAGGTCGAGCTTGGCGTAGGTGTTGACCATGCGCACCGTGTTCACGTCGATCAGCTCCACGCGCGCAATCGGCACGCCGAGCTGGATGGTCTCGATGGTGGTGCGCACCGCGGCCTCGATGCTCGGGAACGAGCAGATCGCGGCCGACACCGCCTCGGGCAGCGGGTAGATGCGCAGCGTGACTTCGGTGACCACGCCCAGCGTGCCCTCGCTGCCCACCATGAGGCGCGTGAGGTCGTAGCCGGCCGACGACTTCTTCGCGCGCGTGCCGGTGCGGATCACGTCGCCGCTGGCCGTGACCACTTCGAGCGCCAGCACGTTCTCGCGCATGGTGCCGTAGCGCACCGCGTTCGTGCCGCTCGCGCGCGTGGCGGTCATGCCGCCGATGGAAGCGTCCGCACCCGGATCGATGGGAAAGAACAGGCCCGTGCTCTTGATCTCGTCATTGAGCTGCTTGCGCGTGACGCCGGGCTGCACGGTCACGGTGAGGTCGTCGGCATTGACCGACAGTACGCGGTTCATGCGCGAGACGTCGATGCTGATGCCGCCCTGCACCGCCAGCAGGTGGCCTTCGAGCGACGAGCCCACGCCAAAGGGAATGACCGGCACGCTGTGCTCGCTTGCGAGCTTCACCGCGTCGGCCACGTCCTGCGTGCTTTCGGCAAACACCACGGCCGAGGGGGGCGGCGCATCGAACGAGGACTCGTCGCGGCCATGCTGGGTGCGCACGGCCATGGCCGTGGAACAGTTGCTGCCGAAGCGCGCTTTCAGGCCCTCGATCAGGCTGTCGGGCACATTGCGCAGATGAAGCTCCGGCAGCAGGTGCGAGGTTGGGGTCGGGGCGTTCATCGGGCGTCTCCTGGGCGTGAAAGGGGGGCGGGGCTCTGTCCGGCCATTTTACGGAGCGCGCACCATAATGCGCTTCGGAAAAAGCCATGAACCCCACGACCCTCGCAGCGCTTGCCGCATTTCCTTCGCAGCTCGAAGCCCACTACGCGGCCATTCCCCATGCCTTCCGGCACTGGGCGCCGCCCTCGTGGGAGGGTGTGCCCAGCGAGGCCTTCACGGCCATCGAGCAGCTCTGCCATGTGCGCGACATCGAGGTGGAGGGTTATCACGTGCGCTTTCGCCGCACGCTGGAAGAAAGCCATCCGACGCTGGCCTCGATCGACAGCGAGCCGCTCGCCATTGCGCGTGCCTATGGCATGGCCGACGCGGAAAAGGTGCTCGCTGAATTCCGCATTGCGCGTGCCCGGACCATGGACATCGTCTCGAACCTGACGGACGTGCAACTTGCGCGCACGGCGGTGTTCGAAGGCTATGGGGCACTCACGATGCGCAGCCTTGTCCACTACCTCTGCAGCCACGACCAGCAGCATCTGGCGGGCCTGCAATGGCTGGCCCGCAAGATCGATGCGTCGAAGGCCGCGGCCGCCGCATAAACCAGGAGCACCCATCATGGGCAACCGACTCTCGCAGATCGCCACCCGCACCGGCGACGACGGCACCACCGGCCTCGGCGACAACACCCGCGTGCCCAAGGACCACCTGCGCGTGCACGCGATGGGCGACGTGGACGAGCTCAACTCGCAGATCGGCCTCTTGCTGTGCGAGCCCATGCCGGAGCCCGTGCGCGAACTGCTGGTCGACGTGCAGCACCAGCTCTTCAACCTGGGCGGCGAGCTTTCGATGCCGGGTTACACGCTGCTGAAGGCCGATGCGCTGCTGCAGCTGGACAACGCGCTGGCCGAGCACAACGCCGCCTTGCCGCGCCTGGCCGAATTCATCCTGCCCGCGGGCACGCGCGCGGCCTCGCTCGCGCATGTGTGCCGCACGGTGGCACGGCGGGCCGAACGCGCCGTGGTGGCGCTCGGCGCAACGGCCGAACTCAACGATGCACTGCGCCAATATCTCAACCGGCTCAGCGACCTGCTCTTCGTGCTCGCGCGCGTGCTCAACCGGATGAACGGCGGCGACGACGTCTACTGGAAGAGCGAACGCATGGCGCGCGCCGCGGCGGCGGCGGATGCAGCCGAGCCCATCGACGAAGAAGGAAGTCCATCATGACGATAAAGAAAACACCCGCCCATGGATTCGCGCTGGCCGCGGCAAGCGCCGCGCTCCTGCTGCTGTCCGCCGCCACCGTTCACGCGCAGAGCGCCGACAACCCGCCCAGGGCGCAGCCGGCGCACACGCTCAAGCCGCCGCCGCGTGACAGCAAGGTCGTGAACAGCGTGCAGCGCGGCACCAACGCCGCCGGCCGCGGCATCGACCGCGCCGAGAACGCGACGCGGCGCGGCGTCAACAACGTTTCGGAAAAAGCCAGCCGGCCGGTGCGCCGGGTCGGCGAAGCCTTCGGACGCAAGCTCGCGCCGGGTTCGAGCGGGCGCACTGCGCCGCCGCCTGTGGGGCCGCAGGGTAGCGCGCCTTGATGTGAGCGCTTTGTTCGTGTGAGCGCTTTGTTCGGGGCGCGCTCCCGCCGACGGGATACCTTGCTCCGCGAATGTCCTCCGGCCTGCGGCCTCCCCCTTGATTTCGCTGCGCAAGGCACCCCATCAGCGGGAGCGTTGGACAGAGCATTGGTTGATCAGCGATGCACCACGAGCGTGCCCTGGTGCCCAGGGCATCGGGTGCTCCCCGCAGCGAAATCAAGGAGGAGGCCGCAGGCCGGGGGACATTCGCGGAGGGGAGTACCCGGTGGCCTGGGCACGCGCCCTGAACAAGAACGCGAACAAAAGCCGCAACACACAGACCACCAGAAAATGGCAAGAAACATAGAGATCAAGGCCCGCATCGACAGCGTCGAACGCGTGGCACTCATCGCCGCAAAGCTCGCCGATTCAGGCCCGATCGAAATCGCGCAGGACGACACTTTCTTCCGCTGCGACAACAACGCCGACCGCCTCAAGCTGCGCACCTTCGCGCCCGACCGCGCCGAGCTGATCTTCTATCGCCGCGCCAACAGCAGCGGCCCGAAGGAATCGTTCTACCTGATCTCGCCCACCACCACGCCCGACGCGCTGCGCGAATCGCTCACGCTCGCCTGGGGCCAGGCCGGGCGCGTGCGCAAGCAGCGAAGGCTCTTCATCGTGGGCCGCACGCGCGTGCACCTCGACCGCGTGGAGGGCCTGGGCGAATTTCTCGAACTCGAGGTGGTGCTGAAAGATGGCGAGCCCGCCGAGGTTGGCACGGCCGAAGCGCATGCGCTCATGGCGCAGCTGGGCATTGCGTCCGAGCAGCTCGTGCAGGGTGCCTACGTCGACCTGCTGCAGGCAGCCTGAGCCTTGCCGTCAGCGCCAGCCTGCGGCCTTGAGCTGGTCGGCGAGCTGCTGCGCAATGCGCGCATAGCCTTCGGCATTGGCATGGATGCGGTCGGAGCGCAGCGATGCGTCCGACAGCACGCTCGAATACACATTGGGCACGAGCAGCGCCTGCCCCGACTTCGCCACCTCCTCGTAGAACAGTGCATCGCTCAGCGAGCCGACGACCGCGCGCATCGCGTCGGGCGAGGGCGTGGCCAGCAGCGCCACGTAGGGTGTGTGTGCGCGCGCCTGGCTCACGAGAGCCGCGAGGTTCTCGCGCGTGGCCGCGGGCGGCACGCCGCGCAGCATGTCGTTGCCGCCGATGCCGATCAATACCGCGTCGTAGCTGCCGGCAGCCAGCAGCGGCGCGAGGCGCTCCAGCGCGCCGGCCGAGGTGTCGCCATTGAGGCCCGCGTTCTCGATCTGCCAACCGGTGAGCTCGCCCAGCTTCACGGGCCAGGCGGCTTCGGGCGGCGCGCCGTAGCCGAAAGTCAGGCTGTCGCCCAGCGCGAGCACGCGGGCATCGGATTTCAGCGCGGCGGCGGAGGGCTTGCGCTTGCCGCAGGCGGCCACAAGGGCGGCTGCGGGCACGCCGGCCAATAGGTGGAGGAGGTGACGTCGCTTCATGCTGCGCGCCGCCTCAGTCAGGACGCTTGAAGAAGCGGTACAGGCCCGCAACCAGCATGACCGCGCCCAGCAGGGCCATGGCGGTCTGGCCGCCTTGGTAGCCGCCGATGCCGGCCGGCGGGCCCGACATGAGCCACCTCAGGAGCATGCCGCCGCCCCACACGATGCCGATGGCGCCAATGATCTTGTCACGCATGTTGATGATGGCGCCTCCACGCCGGCGATGGTTGGGAGGCCCATTGTCGCCAGGGTCGGACAGCACGCCGCCCGGATACCTGCACTTACCTGATTTCACCTGACCGCGACCTGATGCGTGCGGGGCAGACACAAGCGCCGCTGACAATGGACTCGTCATCAACACGAAGGAGTTCCAGATGATCATCAAGTCAAAGAGCATGGCCGTCGCTGCTGCGGCGCTCGCGATGTGCATGGCAGCGGGGAGCGCCTTCGCGCAAGGCCGCGGCCATGACGGCGACCACGACAACCGCGGCAACGGCCGCTACGAACAGCAGCACCGCGACTTCGACCGGCACGACGATCGCCGCGGCGACCGCTATGGCCGCGAGGACTATCGCCCCGGCCGCCAGTTCGATCGCCGCGGCTATCCGCAGCCGCACGCGGAATGGCGCCGCGGCGGGCGCGTGCCCAGCGAATACCGCGGCCGCAACTACGTGGTGAACGACTGGCGCAGCTATCGCCTGCAGCAGCCGCCGCGCGGCTACCAGTGGGTGGGCGTGGGCGGCGACTACGTGCTCGCGGCCATTGCGACCGGCGTGATCGCGCAGATCATCGTGGGCAGCCAGTAACCCGCCGGGCGCGGGACTCTCAGGCCACCACCGTGGGCAGCGACTGGGCGCAGACGTTGCGCCCGGTGATGGTGAGCCGCAGGCCGCCGCCGTGCCATTCGAGCCAGTTCAGGCTCACGTAGGCCTCGATGTCGCTGTCGTCGATGCGGTCCGCCTGGCGGCTCTGCAGCAGTTCCACCGTGGCGGGCAACGCCCGCCTCAGCCGCTCTCGCCGTTCGGCGGCGTCGGCGGCCTTCAGGGCGGCCCTTGTTTTCTGTTGCTGCTGCGGGGTCGATGCCATTGCTGATCCGTTCCGGGAAGCCAAGGAATTAACCCGAATGTACGCCCCCTTTGTGAAGCAGCGCGCATCTTTCTAAAACCTGTTGCAGCGGGCGCCGAAGGCGTTGCGCGCGCACTAGATTTCGTAGTGCGATCCCTTCGCTTCATCGCCCAGAGCCTTTTCGACGACCGCGCGCGTGAGCGTGGGTGCGAACGATTCGATGAAGGCGTAGACGTACTTGCGCAGGTAGTTGCCGCGCCGCACCGCGAGCTTGGTCATGTTGATGCCGAAGAGCCGGCCCGCATCGAGCGCGCGCAGCTGCGTGTCGCGCTCCGTCTCGTAGGCCACGCCGGCCACGATGCCCACGCCCATGCCCAGCTGCACGTAGGTCTTGATCACGTCGGCGTCCATCGCGGCCAGCACGATGTTGGGCGCGAGCCCGCGCTGTGCAAAGGCCTCGTCGATGCGCGAGCGCCCGGTGAAGCCGGTGTCGTAGGTGATCAGCGGATGGCGCGTGAGCGCCTCGAGCGTCAGCGGCGCATCGAGCAGCGCATGGCCCGGCGGCACGATCACCGAATGCGTCCAGCGGTAGCAGGGCAGGGCCACCAGCTGGGGATAGTCGCCCAGCGCCTCCGTGGCAATGCCCACGTCGGCCTCGCCGTCGATCAGCATCTGCGCGATCTGCTTGGGCGAGCCCTGGTGCAGGTGCAGCTTCACGTTGGGAAACTGCGCGCGGAATTCCTGCACCGCCACCGGCATCGCATAGCGCGCCTGCGAATGCGTGGCCGCCACCGAGAGCAGGCCGCTTTGCTGCGCGACGAACTCCTGCCCGGCATGGCGCAGGTTGCTGCTTTCCAGCAGCATGCGCTCGATGATCGGCAGCACGTGGCCGCCCGGCTCGGTGAGTCCGGTGAGGCGCTTGCCGGCGCGCACGAAGAGCTCGATGCCGAGCTCTTCCTCCAGCTCGCGGATCTGCCGGCTCACGCCCGGCTGGGACGTGTGGAGGGTATGGGCGACTTCGGTCAGGTTGAAGCCGCAACGAACGGCCTCGCGTACCGAGCGCAGTTGTTGGAAGTTCATCTGGCGCGGAAGAAGATCGGGAGGAGGAAAAGGCACGGGCCCGCAGCGGGCCGAGCGGCGATTCTCGGCACAAGTGCTTATGCGGGGAACGATGCGTTTGTTGGTTTCACATGAGAAAAACATCTGTGCGGGCCTTCCGCCAATGCCGCAACGGGTGAATTTGCAATTTCGCACGACTGTGCTAAAGTGGCCCGCATGGACGCCAAGACCCAGAAAAGCGAACTCACCCGCGCCGCCATCGTCGGCGCGGCGATGGACCTTGCGCTGGCCGAAGGCCTGGAGGCCATCACGCTGCAGGCCGTGGCCAGCCGCCTGGCGCTCTCCAAGAGCGGCGTGTTCTCGCGCGTGGGTTCGCGCGAGGCGCTGCAGAAGGCCGTGATCGAGGAATACGGCCGCCGCTTCCTGGCCGACGTGTTCGTGCCGGCCATGCAAAAGCCCAAGGGCCTTGCGCGGCTCGACGACATCGTCGGGCGCTGGATTGCCCGCACCCGCGACATCGAGGCCGAAACCGGCTGCATCTACATGGCGGGCGCCTTCGAATACGACGACCGCGAAGGCGAACTGCGCGACCTGCTGTTCGGCGAGATCACGCGCTGGCGCGCCGCGCTGCGCCGCACGGTGCTCCAGGCGGTGGAAACCGGCGAGCTGCGGGCCGACACCGACCCGGCGCAGCTGGTCAGCGAATTGAACGGCCTCATCATGGGCCTGCTGCACGACGCGCGCTTCCTGCGCGACCCCCAGGCCGCCGATCGCGCCACGCAGACCTGGCAGCGGCTTCTTTCGAGCTACCGCGCCTGAGCCACGGCACAGGCCATTCCGTTTTCGTCTTTCTTTGTACTGATTTCGCACGATCGTGCGATAAAAAGGAGAAGCACCATGCTGATCATTGCCCTCTGCCTTGCCGTCTATGTGGGCGCCATCGGCGCCGACGCCACCCGCGATGCGCTGCGCAGCCTGCCGCGCAGCAACGAGGACTGGGTCTGGTACTGAACGCAGGAGCCCATGGCATGACGAGCACCACCACCTCCGCGGCCACGCACGCCGCGCAGTCCAACTACTACCGCCCGGGCCGGCTGATGCGCGCCTTGCGCTTCGGCCTGACCGCCTCGCAGCGCCTGTGGCCCGCGCTGGGCGTGCGCGCGGCCTACCGCGTGTTCGGCACGCCGCTGCCGCCCAAGTGGCTCTACCGCGGCCAGGGGCCGGGCGCGGCGTGGCGGCGCGAGGCCTGGGCCTTCGAAGACGCCGGCCTCGGCCTCTATCACCTGGCTGCGCAGGACTTCGGTGCGGAATCGGCGCCCGTCGTGCTGCTGGTGCACGGCTGGGGCGGGCATGCAGGGCAGATGCTGGCACTCGCGCAGGCGCTGGCTGATGCGGGCCTGCGGCCGGTGCTGCTCGAACTGCCGGCCCATGGCCGCAGCGCGGGCACCATGAGCAACTCGCCGCAGTTCGCGCGGGCCATTGCGTACGTGGTTGCCAGGCTGGCGGCCGACGGCCATGCGCTGCGCGCGGTGGCCGCCCATTCGCTGGGCGCCAACGGGCTGGCGCTGGCGGCCGCGCAGGGCCTGCAGGCCCTGCGGCTGGTGCTGCTCGCGCCGCCAGCCTCGCCACGCGAATACACGCGCTACTTCGCGCACACCTTCGGCCTCAGCGAAGCGACGCGCCTGGCCATGCAGCGGCGGTTCGAGGCGCGCGAAGGCGTCCTGATGGCGCAGCTGGAGCCGGCGGCCGTCGGTCCGCGCATCGCGCAGCCGACGCTGATCGTGCATGACCACGACGACCGCGTGAACCGCTTTGCCGATGCCGAGGCCTACAGGGACGCGATCAAGGGAGCGCGGCTGGTGGCCACGCAGGGACTGGGGCACCGCCGCATCCTCAAGGAGGAGGACGTGGTCCGCCAGGTGGTGCGCTTCGTGGCGCAGCCCTGAGCGGCGCGGACGGCAAGCACGGGCGGGCGGTGCTGCCCGCCGCACGTTCTTTTTTCTTCAGCGCGCCGGCGAGGGTGCCGGGTCGGGCAGCTCGATCTTGATGTCGAGCACTTCGAGGTCGTCCTGCTTCTCCAGGTGAACCTTGATGTCGTCGGCATTGATCTTCACGTACTTGGAGATCACCGCCATCAGCTCGCGCTGCAGGTCGGGCAGGTAGTCGGGGCGCTTCTTGCCGCTGAGGCTGGACCGCTCGTGCGCGAGGATGATCTGCAGCCGCTCCTTGGCGACGCTGGCCGTCTTCTTCTTTTCGCCGAGCAGGAACGAGAAAAAGGACATGGCCTACTTGCCTCCGAAAATTCGCTTGAAGAAGCCCGGCTTTTCGGCGTCGACGAAGCGCATCGGGCGGTCTTCGCCCAGGAAGCGCGCGACCACGTCGCTGTAGGCCTTGGCCACGTCGGTATCCTTGTCGTGGATTGCGGGCACGCCCTGGTTGGACGCCTGCAGCACGCTTTCCGACTCGGGAATGACGCCGATCAGCTTGATGCGCAGGATGTCCTGGATGTCTTCCAGCGAGAGCATCTGGCCGCCGGCCACGCGGTTGGGGTTGTAGCGGGTGATCAGCAGGTGCTCCTTGATGGGGTCGCCGCCTTCCTTCGCCCGCTTGGTCTTGCTGCTGAGCATGCCCAGGATGCGGTCGGAGTCGCGCACCGAGGATACCTCGGGGTTGGTCACCACGAGCGCCTCGTCGGCAAAGTGCATGGCCATCATCGCGCCGGTCTCGATGCCGGCGGGCGAATCGCAGACGATGTAGTCGAAGTCCATGGCGGCCAGGTCGGCCAGCACCTTTTCGACGCCTTCCTGCGTGAGCGCTTCCTTGTCGCGCGTCTGCGAGGCCGCGAGCACGAACAGGTTGTCGCACTGCTTGTCCTTGATGAGCGCCTGGCTCAGGTTGGCCTCGCCCTGGATCACGTTGATGAGGTCGTACACCACGCGGCGTTCGCAGCCCATGATGAGGTCGAGGTTGCGCAGGCCCACGTCGAAGTCGATCACCGCCGTCTTCTTGCCCGCGAGCGCGAGGCCCGACGCGAAGCTGGCGCTCGTCGTGGTCTTGCCGACGCCGCCCTTGCCTGAGGTCACCACCACAATTTTGGCCATGGCCATTCCTTCTTGTTTCAATTCGGTTGTTGTTGGTCGGATGTGCCTCGGCACATCAGATCGGATCGATCACCAGCTTCTTGCCATCCAGGCGTATCTGGGCCGGCTTGCCGAGCACCGGGTCGGGCAGCGGCACCTCGTTGGTGCGATAGATGCCCGCAATGGCCACGAGCTGCGCTTCCATGCAGGTCGAGAAGATGCGCGCCTCGGTGTTGCCGCGCGCGCCGGCAATGGCCTTGCCCCGCAGCGGCGCGTAGACGTGCACGTTGCCGTCGGCAATGACCTCGGCGCCGAAGCTCACCACGGCGGTCACCACCACGTCGCCGCCGCGGGCGTAGACCTGCTGGCCCGAACGCAGCGGCTTGTCGATCAGCAGCGTGCCGTTGGCCGGCACCGGCACTTCGCGCACGATCTGCGGTGCTTCGCTGGCGGGCGCCGGCGAAGCGGCTGGCGGCGCCGGTGAGCGCGGCGCGGGCGCCACCGGCATGGCCGTGAGCGACAGGCCGGCGGCGCGCGCCGCGGCATTCTGGGCGTTGTTGCCCCCGCGCACCGCAATCGGCTGCGTCTGGTGGCGCGCCAGCAGGCCGCGCAGCGCCGCGAAGTCGAGCGCCGGGGATTCCTCGCCGCTTTCCTCGTCCGGCTGAAGCTGCGAGAGGTCGATGACCACCGGCTCCTGCTCGAAGAAATCGGGCGAATCGGCCAGCTGCGCGTCGAGGGCCTCGGCCAGCACGGCCAGGTCGGCCGTCTTGAGGATCACTGCGATCAGCGGCAGCGTGGCGCTCTTGAATTCGAAAACCGCCTTGGTGCGCGCGGCGGAGACATCGGCCATTGGAAAACGTCGGTGCGAAAAGCGTTGAAGTCTAACGGGCGCGGGCTTCCGGCCAGTGAACGGGGCCCGCTTCAATCACCCCGCAGAACATTTATTGCACGAGGTTTCACTTTTAAAAGGCTCAGGCGTTGCGCGATCTGCCGAGCAGTGCGTAAAGAATGATCGCGCCGAAAGTCGCGGTGCCGATGCCGCCCAATGCGAAATCGCCGAACTTCAGCGTGAAGTCGCCGGTGCCGATGATCAGCGTGATGGCGGCCACGATCAGGTTCTTGTTCTGCGAGAAGTCGACCTTGTTGTCGACCCAGATCTTGGCGCCCGCAATGGCGATCAAGCCGAACACCACGATGCTCACGCCGCCCATCACCGGCAGCGGAATCGCCTGGATCAGCGCGCCGAACTTGGGGCTGAAGCCCAGCACCAGCGCAATGAGCGCGGCCACCACGAACACCGCCGTCGAGTAGATGCGCGTGGCCGCCATCACGCCGATGTTCTCGGCATAGGTGGTCACGCCGGTGCCGCCCGAGGCGCCGCTCACCACCGTGGCAATGCCGTCGCCGATGAAGGCGCGGCCGATGTAGGGGTCGAGGTTGCGCCCCGTCATGGCCGTGACCGCCTTCAGGTGGCCGAGGTTCTCGGCCACCAGGATGATGGCCACGGGGGCGATCAGCAGCATGGCGTTGGTGGTGAACACCGGCGCGGTGAAGGTGGGCATGCCGAACCAGGCCGCATTGGCAATGCCGGACAGGTCGACCGGCTTGCCCATGCCCAAGAGGTTGGTCAGCAGCGCATAGACCGCAGTAGCCAGGATGAGCCCGACCAGGATCAGCAGGCGCTGCAGCATGCCGCGCGTGAACACCGCCACCAGCCCCACGCAGAGAAAGGTGACGGCCTGCATCCACGAGTCGAAATTGCTGGCCGCCATGTTCTTGATCGGCACGCCCGCCAGGTTGAGCCCGATCACCGCCACCACGGCGCCCGTGACCACCGGCGGCATGAAGCGCTCGATCCAGCCGGTGCCGATCGCCTGCACGAGGGCGCCGATCAGGATGTAGACCACCCCGCAGGCCACGATGCCGCCCAGCGCCACCGCGATGTTGGCGTTGGGCCCCTTGCCCGCGTAGCCGCTGGCCGCGATCACCACGCCGATGAACGCGAAGCTCGAGCCCAGGTAGCTGGGCACCTTGCCGCCCGTCACCAGGAAGAAGATCAGCGTGCCGATGCCGCTCATCAGGATGGCGATGTTGGGGCTGAAGCCCATGAGGATGGGCGCCAGCACCGTGGCGCCGAACATCGCGATCACGTGCTGCACGCCCATCGCGCCGGTCTGCAGCCAGGGCAGGCGTTCGTCGGGCGCGACCACGCGGCCCTCGGTGGCGGCGACTTCGCGCCAGCTGAACAGGTTGCTCATGAGTGGTTATCTCCTCGGTAGTTATTGATGTTCCTGGGGCTTCTCTCGGCCCGCTGCCGCCCGCGTGCCGGGCGGATTTTCTTCTCTTCTCCTGGCTAGCGCGGCGGCAGCACCGCCATTGTGATGCGCGAGACGCAGGTCAATTCGCCCGCGTCGTTCGTCATGTCGATCTGCCACACCTGCGTGGTGCGCCCGCGGTGCACCGGCCGCGCGGTGCCCGTGACCCAGCCGCTCGTGGCGGAGCGGATGTGGTTGGCGTTGATGTCCAGCCCCACGGCCCGGTCGCCCTCGGGGGCCGAGTAGTGCGCGCCGCAGGAGCCCAGTGTCTCGGCCAGCACCACCGAGACGCCGCCATGCAGGATGCCGTAGGGCTGGCGGGTGCGTTCGTCCACCGGCACGCGGGCGCGGATGAAGTCGTCGCCCACCTCCAGGAACTCCATGCCCAGCGTGGACACGGCGGTGCCGATGTGGTTGCGGGTCAGTTCCTCGACAGAGATGTCTTTTTTCCAGATACGCATTCGGTTTCTCCAGTGCAGGGTTTGGGAAACTATAGCGACGGGGGCTGACAACGGCAGTCGCCTTTGCGTGCTAAGTTGGCGCGATGAAACGCCCCCTTCGCCGTTGGCTCATCGGCATTGCCGCGGTCCTGCTGCTGGGCACCGGCGCGCTGCTGTGGGTGGCGAGCACCCACCTGCCCAGCGACGAGGAAGTGGCCGCGCGCATCGCCGAGGGTTTCGAGAAGCGCTTCGGCGTCGGCCTGAAGATCGGCGGCGCGCACTGGGCGCTGTGGCCCAGCCCCGTGCTGGTGCTGTCCGACCTGGCCACCGAGCAGCCGCGCCCTGTCACGCTGCGCCGCATCACGGTCCAGCTCAAGCTCAGGGAGCTGCTGCGGCGGGTCGTCGCCATCGACGAGGTCGAGATCGAGAGCCTGGTGCTGCCGCGCGAGTCGGTGCGCGCAATCCGCGGCGGCAGCCCCAAGCCGAAGGAGGACGGGCGCATCGTCGCGCTGCCCGCGCCCTGGACGCTGGCGCCGGTTCCGCTCGAAAAGCTGCGCTGGCGCGACCTGGTCTGGATCGACCGGCGCAACATGGCGCTGGCCTACGACGGCGAAATCACTTTCGACGCCGGCTGGCGCCCGCGCCAGGCGCGCATCGAGCGCGCCGGCGCCTCGCCGCCCGCCCGGCTGCGCCTGGACCGCGCCGCCGGCCAGGACCGGTGGCGCACCCGCATCGACATTGGCGGCGGCACGGCGAACGGCGTGGCCTGGTTCGAGACCCTGCCGCCGAACGACCTGCTGCGCGTGTCGGCCGAACTCGAGCCGCGGCAGGTGGACATCGAGGGCATGCTGCAGGCCTTCGGCCGGCGCAGCGCCGTGGCCGGCAAGGCCTCGGGCCAATCGATGCTGGTGGCCGAGGCCGAAGAGGTAGGTGCGCTCTTGCGCAGCCTGCGCACCCGCACCACCTTCTCGGTCCAGCCCGCCACGCTCACGCGGCTGGACCTGGCCAAGGCCGTGACCACCGCCGGCATCAGCCGCGGCGGCACCACGCCGCTGGACGAGCTCACCGGCGTGCTCGACACGCAGGGCACCGATGACGGGGTCGTGATGCGCTACACCGGGCTCAAGGCGCGCTCGGGCGTGCTCACCGCGAGCGGCCGCCTGCGGCTCTTCAACCGCAAGCTGGACGGCGAGATCGCGGTCGACCTCATCGACGGCGTGGTGGGCATGCCGCTCAAGATCGGCGGGACCATGAGCGAGCCGGAGGTCTCGCTGACCGGCGGCGCGCTGGCCGGCGCGGCGGTCGGCACCGCGGTGCTGCCGGGCGTGGGCACGGCCCTCGGCGCGCGCGCGGGGCAGCAGTTGGAAAAGCTCTTCGGCGCGGAAGAGCCGGTGAAGAAGAAGCCGGCGCCGGCAGCCCGCAAGGGGGCGCGGGCTTCGCCTTGAGGCGACTGGCTCGCTCAGTCGCGCAGCCGGATGACCTGCAGGTCGTGATGCGCGCCGGCATGCAGCCGCGCCACCTCGGCCGCGCGCCGCGTGAGCACCGCGCGCTGGTTGATGTAGCCCTTGTCGGTGATCTCGCCCGCGTCCAGGCTCGGCGGCTCGGCGAGCACCAACGCGCGCGTGGGGCACTTCGAGGAACCCGCGCCTTCGCTGCGCAGCGTGCGCAGCACTTCGGCGATGCGTGCTTGCAGCGCCTGCGGCGCGAGCGAGGCGGCCTGCGGGCTCGCGAACACCAGCATGCCGATCTCGTCGCGGTCATGGCCGGTGAGCACCACGTCCTGCACATGCGGCGCCAGCATCGAGACCAGCTTCACGCGCAGCGTGCCCACCGAGACCCAGGTGCCGCTCGAGAGCTTGAAGTCCTCGGCCACGCGGCCATTGAAGATCACGCCCTGCGAGGGCTCGGCGGGGTTGGCGAGAAAGCCGGCATCGCCGATGCGGTAGTAGCCCTCATCGTCGAAGGCTTCGGCCGTTTCGCGCGGTGCGTGGCGGTAGCCCGGGAACACAGAGACGCCCTTGACGCGCATCTCGAGCTTCTGGCCGTTGGGCACGAACTTGAGTTCGAGCCCCGGCAGCGGCGCGCCGATGCAGCCCGCGCCATCGAGCTTCCAGTGCGCCGAGGTGATGGCCGGCGAGGTCTCCGTGGCGCCCCAGGAGGTGGTGAGCCACAGCGGCCGCTCGGGCCGCACGCGCTGGGCCACGGCTTCGAGCCGCTGCCAGCTCGAGGGCGCGAGCGCCGCGGCCGCATAGAAGGCCAGCCGCAGCCGCGAGAGCACTTCGCGCGCGAGCGCATCGTCGGCTTCGAGAAAAGGCAGCAGCATGTCGAAGCCGCGCGGCACGTTGAACAGCAGCGTGGGCTTCACCTCGCGCAGGTTGCGCACGGTCTTCTCGATCAGGCCCGGCGCGGGCCGGCCCTCGTCGATGTAGAGCGCGCCGCCATGGGCGAGCACCATGTGCAGGTTGTGGTTGCCGCCGAAGGTGTGACTCCAGGGCAGCCAGTCGACCAGCACCGGCTTCTCGTATTCGAGGAAGCGCCAAGTCTGCGCCATCATCTGCTGGTTGGCGCAGAGCATGCGGTGCGTGTTGATCACCACCTTGGGCTTGCCGGTGGAGCCCGAGGTCAGCAGGTACTTGGCGTGGGTGTCGGGCAGGATGGCTTCGTAGGCCTGCATCACGGCCGGCGTCTCGCTCGCCTGCAGCAGTTGCGCAAAGGGCAGGGCGCCCGCATGCGCATCGGCGTTGCGGCTGAACACCGCGGGCGCCTCGACGCCGCAGCCCGCGAGCGCGCCGCCGTAGACCTTGGCATCCGAGGCGTAGATCAGCGCCGGCTGCAGCGCCTGCAGCATGCCGTGCAGCCGCGACGGATCCTTGGCCATGCGCGAATACGCGCTCGACAGCGAGCAGGCGGTGCGGCCGATATGCATGGCCGCGAGCATCAGCACCGCGTGGTCGATCGCGTTGTCCGAGAGGATCACGATGGGCTTGTCGGCCGGCAGCTTCAGGTCGAGCAGCGCCTGCGCGACGGCACCCACGGCTTGGCGCAGCGCGCGGTAGTCGAGCTTGCGCCAGCCTTCGCCGCTGTCGTCGCGTTCCGCGAAGGCCAGCGCCTCGGGCGTCTCGCGCGCCCAGCGCTCCAGCCATTCGCCGATGCAGCGCGCATAGGGCTTGAGCGCCATCGGCGAACGCAGCGCGAAGGAGCCGTCGTCGAAGTCGATGCGCACGGTGCGCGGCGGGGCGATCTGGCTGGGGTCCAAAAGGAAGTGGTCGTCGTTCATTTCAATCGAGTCTGCCGGTGTCGGCCTTGGCGCGAATCAGGTCTAACAGCAGCATGTCGCGCGCAACCTCGAGCTCGGCCACGCGCCGGGCGCCCAGTTCTGCGGCCACGCCCTCGGCTACCTTCTGCTTGAGTTCTTCCGTCATCGACGGCGCGCCCAGGTCCTTCCACCAGTCCTCGATCGGTCCGCCCAGGTGCGCGAGCACATGTTCGATGCCGCCCGCGCCGCCCGAAAGATGCAGGTTCATGAACGGCCCCATCACCGCCCAGCGCAGGCCGGGGCCGTGCGCAATGGCGGTGTCGATGTCGGCCACGCTCGCCACGCCCTCGTCGACCAGGTGGAAGGCCTCGCGCCAGAGCGCGGCCTGCAGCCGGTTCGCGATGTGGCCCTTGACCTCGCGCTTCACATGGATCGGCCGCTTGCCGATGGCGGCGTAGAAGGCCATCGCGCGTTCGATGGCCTGAGCCGAGGTGCGCTCGCCGCCGACCACCTCCACCAGCGGGATCAGGTGCGGCGGGTTGAAGGGATGGCCCAGCACCACGCGTTCCGGATGCTTGCATTCGGCCTGCACCGCGCTGATCGCGAGCCCCGAGGAGCTCGACGCCAGGATCGCGTGGGCCGGCGCGGCCTCGTCCATGCGCCGGAACAGGCCGGTCTTGAAATCCAGCCGCTCGGGGCCGCTTTCCTGGACGAAGTCGGCCTGCGCCACCGCGTCTTCGAGCCGCGCATGAAAGCGCAGCCGCCCGGGCGAGGCGCTGGTCGCCAGGCCGAAGCGCTCCAGCGTGGGCCAGTGCGCGGCCACGGCCGCGTGCAGCCGCGCCTCGGCATCGAGCGAGGGGTCGGTGGCCTCCACGTCGAGGCCGCGCGCGAGGAAGTAGGCGGCCCAGCTGGCGCCGATGACGCCGGTGGCAACCACCGCGACGCGTTGAGGAGTCGGTTCCATCTGCATCCCCTCAGGAGTCGGCCGTGAAGCCGATCTTCCTGACCAGCGGGCCCCAGCGCTCGGCCTCGGCGCGCTGCGAGCGCGCCATCTCCTCGGCGGTGGAGCCCTGGGCGATCAGGCCGACCACGGCCAGGCTGTCGGTCACCACCTTTTCCTTGATGGCCGCGTTGATCGCCGCATTGGCCGTTGCCACCACGCTGGCCGGCGTCCGGGCCGGCGCGTAGAAGCCGAACCATTCCTCGGTGGTCAGCTCGGCGAAGCCCTGCTCGGCAAAGGTCGGCACCTCGGGCGAGAAGGGCGAGCGGGCCTTGCCCGAGGTGGCGAGCAGCCGCAGCTTGCCGGCCTTGTGGTTGGGAATGAAGTCGCCGCTGGGCGTGACCATGGCGGCGATCTGTCCGCCCACCACGTCGGTCACGCCCGGAATGGAGCCGCGGTAGGGCACGTGCTTGAGATCGACCCCGTGGTTGAGGCCGAGCAGCGCGCCGATGAAGTGCGGCGTCGAGCCGGCCGCCGGCGAGCCGTAGCTGGCCTGGTTCGGGTTGGCCTTGGCCCAGGCGAGGAAGTCCTTCACCGTGCGCACCTCGGGCGGCACCAGCGGGCCGACCGCGAGGCCGTGGTGCATGACGGCGGCGATCGACACCGGCGCGAAATCCTTGGCCGGGTCGTAGCTGAGCTTGCTGTAGATGTGCGGATAGATCGAGGTGCACGAGAAGGGCGACAGCGCCAGCACGCTGCCGTCGGCCGACGCGCTCCTGAGGGTTTCCAGCGCGATGCGCCCGCCGGCGCCCGGCTTGTTCTCGACCACGGCCGCGTTGCGGCAGTAGGCCGAGCCCGCGAGCTTTTCGCCCACGCGGCGCGCCACGCTGTCGCCGGCACTGCCGGCCGGGAAGCCGTAGTAGATCTTGACCTGCTCGAGCGCCTGGGCCAGCGCGGCCAGCGGCGAGAGGGCGCCCAGCGCAGTGGCTGCGCCGAGCGTGTGGAGGAAGTGGCGGCGGGTGTCCATGCGATGTCTCCTTGGGTTGTTCTTCAGCGCGGCGCGAACTCGGGGCGCGGGCCGCCTCTGCGCGGCAGGCCCATCATCTGCCTGGCTTCGGCCGGCGTGGCCACGTCCATGTCGAGTTCATGGATGACGCGCACGATACGTTCGGTGAGCTGCACGTTGGTGGCCAGCTCGCCATGGCGGAAGTAGAGGTTGTCTTCCAGCCCCACGCGCGCATGGCCGCCCAGCAGCAGCGCCGCCACATTGGCTTCCAGCTGCGAGGGGCCGATGCCGCTCACGCCGAAGATGCTGCCGCGCGGCAGGGTGTCGACCATCATCTGCAGGAAGCGCGGCGAATACGGCATCGCGTTCTGGAAGTTGCGGTGCACGTTCATCACCAGGTTGATGAAGTAGGGCTCGTCGTCATGGCCTTCCTCGATCAGCGTGGTGGTGTCCTGCAGGATGTGCGTGGGGCTGAACACCTCCCACTCGGGCTTGATGCCGCGCGCCTTCATGCCGGCGGCGAGCTCGCGGCCGCGGGTGATGGGCGTGTCCATCAGGATCTGCCTGCCCTCGAAGCTCAGGTTGAGCGTGGTGGCGTCGAGCGTGCACATCTCGGCGCCCGCGTCCATGCCCTTGATGCGCTCTTTCCAGGCGATCTCCCAGCGGTCGCCGGCCAGCGGCTTCACCATGTCGCCATGCACGCCGCCGCCGGTGGAGTTGTTGATGACGATGTCGCAGCCGGCGTTGCGGATGCGGCTGTTGATGTCGCGGTACACGTCGGCGCTGCAGGTGGCGCCGTCGTCGGGGCGGCGCGCATGGATGGCGGCCACGCTCGCGCCGGCGTTCCAGCAGCGCAGCACGTCGGCCGCGATCTCGTCGGGCTGGGTGGGAAGGTGGGGGTTCTGCGACTTGTGCGCCATGCCGCCGGTGGGGGCGATGGTCACGATCACTTTGCGCTTGGACGACGACATGCTCCGGGTCTCCTGGGTGTCTTCTTGCATGAGGGGCGCGCTATTATTTTTGGCGGCGCAGGCACACTCAGTCATTGCGACGACATTTGGGCTCAGGGTTTACGCACCCGGGCCTCAGGAGCTTTCATTTCATGGCCACGACGAAGCCGGCCTTCAAGGCGGCATCGCTGACGATTCCCCAGTTGCTGCAGCGCTCGGCCTGGTATCCGCTGCTCGACGAAGCGGCGCGCGAGCGCGTGCTCGACGAGATCCGCGAGGTCGACGTGGCGGCCGGCGCCGCGCTGTGCCGGCGCGGCGACACGCCGCTGCACTGGTACGGCACGCTCGAAGGCTTGCTCAAGTGGTCGATCACCTCGAGCGACGGCCGCTCGGTGACCTTCGGCGGGCTGTCGGTCGGCAGCTGGTTCGGCGAAGGCACGCTGCTGCGCGGCGCTCCGCGCTCGGCCGACGTCATTGCGCTGCGGTCCAGCCGCGTGGCCCAGTTGCCGCTGGAGACTTTCGAGTGGCTGCACCGCACGCAGCGCGGCTTCGATCATTTCCTGCTGCAGCAGCTCAACGAGCGGCTGCACTGGTTCATGGGCAACTACGCGGCGCACCGGCTGCTCGACGCCGACGGCCAGGTGGCCCGTGCGCTGGCGGGGCTGTTCCATCCGTGGCTGTATCCGGGCAGCGAGCTGCACCTGCAGACCTCGCAGGAGGAGATCGCCAATCTTTCGGGCGTGTCGCGGCAGCGGTGCAATGCGGCGCTGAACCGGCTGAAGGAAGCGGGCTTTCTTCGCATCGAATACGGCGGCATCACCGTGATCGATCTCGAAGGGTTGCGGCGCTTCATCAGCGAATGAATGACTCGCTCCCTCTCCCCGTGGGGAGAGGGGACAACACGGGTCAGCGCGTGTGATACGACGGCGCGCGCTCGTACACCGGCGTGTCGATGCCTTCCATGCGCGCCTTCAGCTGCAGCGCCAGGAACTGCGAGTAGTGGCGCGACTGGTGCAGGTTGCCGCCGTGGAACCAGAGGTGCTCGACCTGCGTGGGCTTCCACATGTTGCGCAGCTCGCCCTCCCACGGGCCCGGGTCCTTCGGCGTGCCGGAGCCCAGGCCCCAGCACTTGCCGACCTTGTCGGCGATCTCGGGCGAGATCAGGTCGGCCAGCCAGCCGTTCATGGAGCCGTAGCCGGTGGCGTACACCAGCAGGTCAGCCGGCAGCTCGGTGCCGTCGGTCAGCGTGACCGAGCGCTCGTTCACCCGCTCGATGTTCACGCCGCTTTTCAGGTGGATGCTGCCGTTGGCCACCAGCTCGGAGGCGCCCACGTCGATGTAGTAGCCCGAGCCGCGCCGCAGGTACTTCATGAAGAGTCCCGAGCCGTCGACACCGAAGTCCAGCAGGAAGCCCGCCTTCTCGAGCCGCGCGTACAGGTCGGCATCGCGCTTCTTCATCTCCTCGTACACCGGGATGTGGAAGGTGTGCATGATCCTGTAGGGCACCGAGGCGAAGATCAGGTCGCCCTTGTGGTGGTCGATGCCGTTCTTCACGGCCTGCTCGGAGTAGAGCCCGCCCAGTGCCAGCTCCATCAGCGACTGCGACGGCGCGATGTGCGTGGACGAGCGCTGGACCATCGTCACGTCGGCGCCGTGCTCCCACAGCGCCGCGCAGATGTCGTGCGCCGAGTTGTTCGAGCCCAGCACCACGCACTTCTTGCCGGCATAGGCCTCGGGCCCGGGGTGCTGGCTCGAATGGTGCTGGTCGCCCTTGAAGTTCTCTGCGCCCGCGATCTTCGGCACGTTCGGGTAGCCCGAGACGCCGAGCGCGAACACAAGCTGCCTCGGCCGCAGCACCACCGGCTTGCCTTCGCGCTCGACCGTCACTTCCCAGCGCTGCGCGGCCTCGTCGAAGCGGGCCTTCCTCGCGTGGGTGGAGCTCCAGTAGTTGAGCTCCATGATCTTGGTGTACATCTCGAGCCAATCGCCGATCTTGTCCTTGGGCGCGAACACCGGCCAGTCGTCGGGAAAGGGCATGTAGGGCAGGTGGTCGTACCAGACCGGGTCGTGCAGGCACAGCGACTTGTAGCGCTTGCGCCAGGAGTCGCCGGCCTTCGCGTTGCGCTCCACGATGATGGTCGGCACGCCCAGCCGGCGCAGCCGCGCGCCCAGCGCGATGCCGCCCTGGCCGCCGCCGATGATCACTACCTCGGGCTGCTCGGTGTAGCCGAGCGCGGCCTCTTCGTCGCGGCGCTTCTCGAGCCAGTTCTTGCGGCCCTTGTGCACGCCGTGCTCCGCGCCCTTGATGCGGTTCTCGCCCGTCTTTTCCTCGAAGCCCTTGAGCTCGGTCATGGTGGTGAGCAGCGTCCAGGCCTTGCCGCCACGCAGCCGAAGGTGGCCGCGGCCGCGCGCCACGCGCGTCTCGAAAGTGAACCAGGCATCGACCACGCCGTCGGCCTCGGTCGCCTCGCCCTCCAGCGCAAAGGCCGCGGGCTGCGTGTCGGCCAGCCGCGCCTGCAGCATCGCGCGGATGGCATCGGCGCCTTCCTGCGTGCGGATGTTCCAGGTGAAGGCGACGAGGTCGCGCCAGTAGCTGTCGGCCTCGAACAGCGAGACGGCCGCATCGGCGTCGCCGCGCGCGAGGGCGGCGGCAAAGTCGGCGAGCCAGGTGGCGGCGGCCCGGTTGGGACCGGTGGTCGGGTCTGTCATTGCATGTCTCCGTGTGTCGTTGAACGAATCGAATCGAATCGCGGCGCGGCAAGGCGCACGCAGGATTCATGGCGCAGCTTTCGTGCCGCGTGGCACGGGACGAAGAATCAACGGCTTGGCCGCGGTTTTGTCGCACACCCGCGCCCGTCGCATGTCGCATGCGACGGCATTGCGACAGTTGTCGCACCTCTGGCCTGGCGGCCTTACATCCGCTGCGGCGGCGCGATGCCGTGCCGCTTCATGTGCCGGTACACGGTGGCGCGGCACACGCCGAGCTCGGCGGCCGCGCGCGCCACGTGCCAGCGATGGCGCTGGAGCAGGGCGCGCAGCTCGTCCGCGCCCTCGAGGCCGCCGTCGCCAGCACCGGCTTCGGCGCTCGCGGGAGCTGAAGGCACGGCGGCCGCCGCGGCAGAATCGGAAGGCGCGGGCAGCTGGAGGTCCTGCGCGCCCACCGTGCCATCCGCACACAGCGCAAGCGCCAGCCGCAGCACGTTGCGCAGCTCGCGCAGGTTGCCGGGCCACGCATGGGCCAGCAGCCGCTGCAATGCCGCGTCGGACAGCCGCGCACCAGGGCGCATCGCCGCCGCCTCTTCATTGAACATCGCCTCGATCAGGTAGCGCCGGTCACCCCGCGCGCGCAGCGGCGGCAGCTTGAGCACCGCGCCGCACAGGCGGTAGTACAGGTCTTCGCGGAAGCGCCCGGCCGCGACCAGCGCCGACAGGTTGCGGTGCGTGGCCGCCACCACGGCAAGGTCCACGCGCTGCGGCGACTCCGCCCCCAGCGGCAGCACCTCGCCTTCGGACAGCACGCGCAAGAGCCGCGTCTGCAGCGCCATCGGCATGTCGCCGATCTCGTCGAGGAACAGCGTGCCGCGGTCGGCCTGCGCGATCAGCCCCTTCATGCCCTTGGCACGGCCGCCGGTGAAGCTGCCGGGCGTGTAGCCGAAGAGCTCGCTCTCGATCAGCGAATCGGGAATGGCCGCGCAGTTCACCGCCACGAAGGGCATGGCCGCGCGGCGGCTCGCGCCGTGCATGGCGCGCGCCAGCACTTCCTTGCCGCTGCCGGTCTCGCCTTCGACCAGCACATGGATGCCGCGGTCCACCAGACGCTGCGCCTGCGCGAGAAGCTGCTGCATGGCCGGATCGTCGCCGGCGATGCGCGCGAGCGGCGGCAGGCGGTCGGAGGGACGGGCAATGTCCGGCGCGGGCGCCGCCGCCCGCCGCACGCGCGGCGCCAGCAGCGAGGCGTGGTATTCGCCGCCGCCCGGCAGCAGCACCGTGTGCGCGAAAGGCATGGCCGATGCGCCGCCGTTGCCCAGGCGCCAGATCGCATCCATCGGTATGTGCAGCAGCTGCGACACCTCGCGGCCCAGCGGGTTTTCGGCCAGGGCCTGCCGCGCGCCGCTGTTGGCGCCGACCACCGTGCCGCCCTCGTCGAAGGCCAGCATCAGCTCGCCGGCCACGTCGACCAGCCCGTAGGCCGTGCCCAGCCGCAGGATCCAGTGGCCGCGGAAGCTGCGCAGGAAATCGGCGTCCTCGATCATCCGCGCGTAGATCGACACCAGGTGCCGCACCAGGTGCTGGCTCTCCCGGGCCTCGGGCGAGCGCAGCGCCGAGACGTCGAGGATGGCCGTGAGCCTGCCGCTGTGGTCGAACAGCGGCGCCGTCGTGCAGGTCAGCGCGATGTGCGTGGCATCGAAGTGCTCGGTCTGGTGGCAGGTCATCGGCTGGCGCTCGATCAGGCAGGTGCCCACGCCGCAGGTGCCCGCATGGGCTTCGTTCCAGTCGGCGCCCAGGTAGAGGCCGGCGCGGCGCAGCTGGTCGTCCCAGGCCGGGTTGCCGATGTAGTCGACCGTGATGCCTTCGGCGTCGGTCAGCAGCACCATGTAGCCGAGGTCCGCCACGCGGCGGTAGATGTCTTCCATGCCGGCGCGCGCCGCGCGCAAAAAATGCTCCAGCTGCTGCTGGTGCGCGCGCACCTCCTGCGCCGGCAGGATGCGCGCGGGGCTCGGCTTCGTCGGATCGAGCCCATGCTCGCGCACGCAGCGCGCCCACGACTTGTGGACCAGGCTCGCCGCCGGATCGGCCAGCGCCGTGCCGGTGGCGATGGAGTAGACGTTGTCGATGTGACGCGATTGCAGGGAAGTCATGCTCAACCTTGCGGTGCGCACGGCCCCCGCGGGGATCCATGGGGCGTGCAGCCGCACATCATTCGGCGGCCGCATGGCCCGGGGTGAGAGGTGAAACCCGGTGGAACGGAGGTTTTACGCTCCCTCACACCGTGGGCATGCCGCTCACGCCGGTTTCGCACGGTCGGCCAGCCGCTTGCGGTATTCGGTGGTGGTCAGGCCCGCGAAGCCCCAGTCGTCGGTGTCGATCTCCTCGATCACGATGTGCGTCCATTCCGGCGGCTTCTTCAGCACCCGTTCGAGCGTTTCCGTGAACTCGGCGATGACCTGGGTTTTCTGTTCGCGCGTGACACCGTCGCGCGTGATCTTCAGATTGACGAAAGGCATGGCGTGCTCCTTACCACTTGCCGGAGCTCATGCCGCCGTCCACGGGCAGCACCACGCCGGTCGTGAAATCCGCGCTCGTGAGGTAGAGCACCGCATCAGCGATCTCGCGCACGGTCGCGATGCGGCCGGCGGGCGCCAGGCCGTTGAGGAAGCCGTGCTGCTCGGGCGTGTACAGCGGCGTGTCCACGATGCCGGGTGCCACCGCATTCACCTTGACGTTGTGCGGTGCGAGTTCGAGCGCCAGCGCGCGCGTCGCGGCATTGATGCCGCCCTTGATCAGCACCGGCAACGCAGCCGGCACCTGCTGGTTCGGCTGCAGCGCGATGCTGGCGGTGATGTTCACGATGTGGCCCTGCCGGCGCGCCACCATGTGCTTCGCTGCGGCCTGCGAGGCATAGACGAAGCCCTTGAGGTTCGTGGCCACCATTTGCTCGAGGTCGTCTTCGGTGTATTCGACGAAGGGCTTCGCGTTGAAGATGCCCGCGTTGTTGATGAGCACGTCGACCTGGCCGAAGCGTTCCACGGCGCGCTCGACCAGTTGCTGCGCAGTGTCGCGGCGGCCGATGTCGCCCGCGACGCCGAGAAGGCGCGCCGGGTTGCCGAGCTGCTTCGCGGCGGCTGCGAGCCGCTCTTCGGTGCGGGCATTCGCGACCACGTTGAAGCCGCGCTCGAGGTACGCCTGCGCAAGGCCCAGGCCGATGCCGCTCGAGGCACCGGTGATGACCACGGTGGGGGATGTGTTGTCCTGCATGTCGGTTCTCCAAGGAAGTTGATGAGGTGGGGAGAACTGTATTGATGACGTGGCAATAGATAAATCACTAGACTCGCACTTCACTTGATACGCGAGGTAATCAATCAATCCATGCAGCGGCAATTCGGCGACATCCTCCTGGGCAGCATCGAGTTGTTCTGCCTTGCTGCGGAGACCGGCGGCTTCACCTCGGCCGCACTTGCTGCCGGTGTGACGCCGGCGGCCGTGAGCCGCTCGATCTCTCGGCTCGAGAAGCGGCTGGGTTTGCGGCTTTTCGTGCGCACCACGCGCAGCGTGCGGCTCACCGACGCGGGCCGCTCCTACTTTGCGCAGTGCCGCCAGGCGCTGGCGCAGCTTGCCGAGGCCGAGCGCGAGGTGATGGGCCAGCAGGCGCTGCCTTCGGGCATGCTGCGCATCAGCGTGCCGACCACCTACGGCCACCACCGCATCCTGCCCTTGCTGCCGGCGTTTCGCGAACGCTTTCCCGACATCCGGCTGCACGTGCACCTGAGCAACCGCAACATCGATTTCGTGGAAGAGGGCTACGACATGGCCGTGCGCGTGCGGGCCCAGCCCGATTCCACGCTGATCGCGCGGCACCTCGAGGATGCGGATCTTGTCGTGGTCGCCACGCGCAAATACCTGAGGAGGGCCGGCACGCCGCGCACGCTGGACGATCTTGCGGCGCACGAGTGCATCCAGTTCGAGCTGCCCAGCAGCGGCCGCCGCATTTCGTGGCTCTTCAAGGAGAACGGCAAGGACCGCGAAGTCTTCGCAGACGGCGCCTACAGCTGCTCCGACGACGTCCTTGGCGGCGTCACGCTCGCGAAAAGCAGCGCCGGGTTGTTCCAGACCTACCGCTTCGTCGTGGAGAAGGAACTGGCCGACGGCTCGCTCGTCGAGGTGCTCAAACCCTTCGCGGGCTGTTCGCGGCCCTACACGCTGCTGTACCCAGACGGACGCCACGTGCCGCTGCGCATGCGGGTGTTCATCGACTTCCTGATGGCGCAGCGCGGCGCGTGACGCCCGCCGGCGTCAGCGGCAGGCGAAGCTCGCCGCCGCCTTCACATCGCCGCCCGTGTAGGCGACCTTTTTCGGATAGGTGCAAAGCGGCCGCGCAAGCGACTTGTCGGCGTTCTGCAGCACCAGGTTGTCGGGTGCAATGCCTTTCTCGACCCAGTCCGTGAGGGCCGAGAACAGCTGGTCGGGCGCCGGCAGCGGCGGGTTGGCCGCGGGGCTCACGCCGGCGAGCCCGTTGACCGAGCCGACGCCTACGCAGTGGCCCATCGCCGGGATTTCGAGATAGCGGTAGAACTTCTGCGTGGCCTCGATGCCGCCCATCGTCTTGGCCACGCGCTCGTAGTAGTTCGCCGTGCCGGAGCTGGCGATCAGCTGGTCGGCCAGGCCGTGATAGGTCAGCAGCTTGGCGCCGCGGTCGCGGAACCTGGCGAGGTCGGGGTTGTCGGCGTTGATGCCCGCGAACGCGGATTGCAGCGCCTTGCCGCGATCGCTGGCATTGGCCAGTTGGGCGTACGACAGGCCCTTCCAGTTGTTCGCGCCGTTGCCGGTTGCGTTCACGAAGTCGGGCGTTGCGATCGTCGGGTCCTGCAGGTTCAGGGCCACCTGGTGCGCCGCGATCGGAAACGGATGGGGCGTGCCCGCCGTGGAGTCCGCCAGCGAGAATCCCGGCGCGCCGGGGCTGTTGAGCGAGGTGCCGCGCGTGAGGCCGTACCAGAGCTGGCCCGGCGCCAGCGTGGCGCCGTAGCCGATGTCGCTCGCGGGAGCGGGCGCGCTGCCGTCGCGCGTCTGGCCGTACCAGATCTTGTTGACGGCCTGTGCCTGCACGGTGCTCAGGCAGGCCGCGGTGGCGTTGGTGCCGCCGCTGCCGATGCACAGCACCGCCTTGTCCTGCACGGGGTCGTACTTGCAGGCGGCCGGGTCGCTGATGAAGCCTTCGTGCTGGCCGGTGAGCGTACTGTCGCAAGCGCTCACCGCGGCGGACGACACCAGCGCGAGCTGCTCGGCCGCGAGCGGCGTGCCGCCCAGGTCGCGCTGCATCACGATCTGCGGATAGAGCTCGGAGGTGATGAAGGTGGTCCAGTTGATGGCGCTGTTGCCCGCCAGGATGCCGTCGAAGTCGCCGGGGTTCACCTGCGCCTGCATGTGGCCCTGGCGGCCGCCGGTGGAGCAGCCGTCCCAATAGGCGTACTGCGCGTCGCGCTGGTAGAAGCCGGATGCGAGCGCCTTGGCCTTCACGGCCATCTCGTGGATGCCGCGGCTCGCGAAGTCGGTCCAGAGCGTGGTGTTGACGGTGCCGTCGGGGTTCATGGCGAACGAGCCGTCCACCGCGGGCACGGGCAATTTCGATGCATGCCCCGCATCGGTCACTGCACTCACCGATCCTTGGCCCGCCGCAATGGCCGCCGCACCGGCACCGCCGATCTGCGTCCTGGAGCTGATGCCCGCATCGCCCACAAAGCCGCCGCCGCCCAGCACGCGCAGGCGGTTGTTCCATTTGGCTGCCGCCGGCAGCCATACCTCGATGCCGATGCCGGGCGAGGTGGACGGCGCATCGGCCGGTCCCGCATGGCCCGGCCCCACGTTGAGCTTGACCATGCACACGTCGCTGGCCGCCACGGTGCCCGATGCCTTGCCGTCGAGGTTCAGGTCATCGCCCTGCTTGAACTGCTTCACCACCGTGACGGTGGTGTTTGCGTCGGGCTTGAAGGCGGTCTTCAGGCTTTCGTCGCATGCGAGCGCGCTCGATGTGCCGGGCGTGGAGGGCGGCGGCACCACGGGAAGGAAAGGCAGCGAAGCGCCCGAAGAGCCGCTGCCGCCGCAGGCCGCGAGCGTTGCAAGAGTGCCGATGCCCAGGCAGGCGGCGGCCAGCCGCGCGGCGATGGCGGTGCGCGATGCGGTGCGCGTGCGGCGTTGAGGACGAGGCATGGCGGGATCTCCGGTTGTTGTATGGAGATCGAATTTGCCCTTCGCCTGCGTTCCGGTCTATCGACAAGCGATCATCGCTTGCGGGATCCATTCACCTCGCACCGGGACTTACCCGAGCCGTGCGCGCGCGGGCGTGGTGCCCACCAGTTGCTTGAACACCTGCGTGAAGTGCGCCTGGCTCGAAAAGCCGACCGTGTGCGCGATCTCGGCCAGCGACAACCGGCCCTCCAGCAGCGTGAGCGCGTGGCGCACGCGCTGCTCCATCACATAGCGGTATGGCGTTGAGCCGGTGCTGGCCCTGAAGAGGCGCGTGAAGTGCACCGCGCTCATGTTCAGCTCGGCCGCGAGTTCGTCGATGCCGAAGTCTTCGCCCAGGTGCTGCATCACCCAGTCGTACACCCTGCGCAGGTCCGCCTGCGAGAGCCGCCCCGGCGCGCGCTTCGCGTTGCGCGCGCCGCCGTAGCGGCTTTGCAGATAGCTCACCAATGCCATGGACAGGCCCTGCGCATGCATGCGGCCCGACGTGCAGCCGCGCTCGACCTCGTCGCGCATGGCAATGGCGAGCGAGGTCAGCGTGGCGTCGGTGGTCGAGAGATGCGTCTGCAGGTGCAGCTCGCCATCGCTCTCGGGCATCAGGCTGCGCAGGGTTTCGGGGCGGATCTCCAGTGCAATCACT
Organism: Variovorax paradoxus NBRC 15149; assembly: GCF_001591365.1. GTDB lineage: Bacteria > Pseudomonadota > Gammaproteobacteria > Burkholderiales > Burkholderiaceae_C > Variovorax > Variovorax paradoxus. The sequence goes on along the minus strand of NZ_BCUT01000001.1, from coordinate 2,559,488 downwards.
TCGTCGCACTGGCCGGACCACGTCACGCGGTCGACCTCGTAGCCCTGGTCGAAGATACACACGCTGCCGGGCCGGCTCTCGACGTGGCTGGTGCGGCGCCCCGTGGTCATTGCGGACTTCACATGGCCGCGCATGCAAAAGGCGAGCAGCGGATGGGGGTTGTAGCAGGCCGGGTTTTCGCCGTCGCCGTGCATCGCGCGCACTTCCAGCGCAAAGCCCTGCCATGGCGTGGCGGCCGCGTTCATTAGCATCCTGCCGTCGAACCGCACGGGCTTGCCCGAAAGATCGAGGAGGCTGATCTCGCGTGCCATCGCCATGCGCTCCTTCTACATCCCGCTCTACACGCCCAGCAAGTCTTCGAGCGCCTTCGGCTCGGACAGCAGGTCGGCCGACGCGCCATGCCGCACGATCTGGCCCTTTTCCATCACCACCGCCAGATCGGTGTGCGCAAGCACCTTGCGGTAGTCGCGGTCCACGATCAGCGTGGCGATGCCGGTCGCGCGGATCTCGCTGATCACGCGCCAGATCTCGGCCACGATCAGCGGCGCGAGGCCCTCGGTGGCCTCGTCGAGGATCAGCAGGCGCGGGTTGGTCATGAGCGCGCGGCCGATCGAGAGCATCTGCTGCTCGCCGCCCGAGAGCTGCTGGCCGCCGTGCGAGAGCCGCTCGGCCAGCCGCGGAAAGGTGGCCATCACGCGGTCGAAGGTCCAGGCGCGCCGGCCGTCGATGCCCGCGCGCTCGCTCATCACGAGGTTCTCGCGCACCGAGAGATTCGGAAAGATGCCGCGGCCTTCGGGCACGTAGCCGATGCCCAGGCGCGCCATCTTCTCGGGCGGCCAGCCGGTGACGGTGCGGCCATCGACCTGCACCTCGCCCGAAGCGGGTCGCACATAGCCCATGACCGTGCGGATCAGCGTGGTCTTGCCCATGCCGTTGCGCCCGAGCAGGCCGACCGAGGTGGCGGCCGGAATGCCGGCATGCACGCCGCGCAGGATGTGGCTGTTGCCGTAGTAGGTGTTGAGATCGCGGACGACGAGCATGTCAGTGGTCTTCTCCGAGGTAGGCGGTACGCACTTCGGGGTTCTCTCGGATCGACCGAGGGTCGCCGGTCGCGATGACCGTGCCGTTCACCATCACCGTGATGCGGTCGGCAATGCGGAACACCGCATCCATGTCGTGCTCCACCAGCAGGATCGCGTGCGTGGCCTTCAGCCGCGCGAGCAGCGTGAGCATGCGGTCGGTTTCCTCGGCGCCCATGCCCGCGAGCGGCTCGTCGAGCAGCAGCACGCGGGGCCTGGTGGCAAGGCACATCGCCACTTCGAGCTGGCGCTGCGCGCCGTGGCTCAGCGTGCCGGCGATGCGCAGCGCTTCGTTCGACAGGCCCGCGGCCTCGAGCGCCGCGTCGGCCGCCGCATTGCTGGCCGCGCAGCGCCCGGACGACTGCCACACCGTCCAGGGCCGCGCCGTGGCGGCCTGCGCCGCGAGGCGGCAGTTCTCGTGCACGCTGAACTCCGGGAAGATGGTGGTGCGCTGGTAGCTGCGGCCCACGCCCGCGCGCGCGCGGCGCCACTGCGCGCGCCGCGTGATGTCGACGCCGTCGAGCGCGATGCGGCCTTCGGAGGCTTCGATCTCGCCCGAGAGCATGTTGATGAGCGTCGACTTGCCCGCGCCGTTGGTGCCGATCACCGCATGGACTTCGCCGACGTGCAGGTCGAGCGTGATGGCATTGACGGCTGTGAGGCCGCCGAAGCGGCGGGTGAGGCCTTCGACGGAAAGCAGTGCGGTCATGGTGTTGCTCCTTCCCCTTCCGGGGGAAGGTGGGGATGGGGGCTCGCGGCCTTCGAGGCTGCGCGGCGTTGGAGGCCGCGTGCCCCCACCCCGGCCCTCCCCCGGGAGGGGAGGGAGAAAGAGGGAATGCAGGGGCCGGTCATGCAGCCCCCTTCGGCGACAGCCGCTTCGCCAGGCCGATCAGCCCCTTGGGCAGCCACGCCACGAACACGATGATCGCGATGCCCAGCGTCAGCTGCCAGTGGTCCGCGAGCGGCCCCATCACGGCGTGCGTCGAGAAGATTTCCTTCAGCAGCGTGAACGCGATGGCGCCGATGACAGCGCCGCGCAGATGGCCGAGGCCGCCGAGGATCACCATCAGCAGCACCTCGCCCGAGTTGTGCCAGGCCATCAGCTCGGGGTTGACCACGCCGTCGCGCGAGGCCAGCAGAAAGCCCGCGAGCCCGGCCAGCGCGCCCGCCAGCACGAAGGCCGCGAGCTTGTAGCCGTACACCGGAAAGCCCGCCGCGCGCATGCGCTGCTCGTTCACGCGGATGCCCGCGAGCGCCGCGCCGAAGCGCGAGCGCCGCACCAGCGCCAAAAGGCCGTAGGTGAACACCAGCGATGCGAGCACGATGTAGAACAGCACCATGCGGTTCTCCATGTCGAGCTTGCCGATGGCCGGCCGCACGTACATGTAGATGCCGTCGCTGCCGCCGCCCACCTTGGTGTCGTGGAACACGAAAAAAGCCATCTGCGCGAAGGCCAGCGTCACCATGATGAAGTACACGCCGCGCGTGCGCAGGCTCAGCGCGCCCACGAACAATGCGTAGAGCGCCGCCGCGCCCATGGCCAGCGGCAGCAGCAGCGCGAGGTTGCCGCCCTCGCTGCCCGAGGCCAGCACCGTGACGTAGGCGCCGATGCCGTAGAACGCCGCGTGGCCCAGGCTCACGAGCCCCGTCATGCCGACCAGCAGTTCGAGGCTCAGCGCGAAGATCGACAGGATCATCACCTTGACGACGAAGTCCGAGACGTAGTTGCCCATGAGCGGGCCGAGCACGCCGATGGCAATGGCGCAGGCCACCGGCACGAGGAACGCGCCGCGCCGCATGGAAGAAGTGTGGACCTGCATCATGGCCGCCTCCCCATCAGCCCTTCGGGCCTCCAGATCAGCACGATGGCCATCAGGAGGTAGATGCCGATGCCGCTCAGGTCCGCGAAGAACACCTTGCCGAAGGTGTCGACGAAGCCCACCAGCAGCGAGGCCACGAGCGCGCCCGTGATCGAGCCGATGCCGCCGATCACCACCAGCACGAAGCAGATGATGAGCACGCTCGCACCCATGTTGGGATAGACCGAGGACATCGGCGCCGCGATCATCCCGGCCAGCGCCGCGAGCGCCACGCCGGCCGCGAACACGATGCGGTAGAGCCTCTTCACGTCGATGCCCAGGCCCCGCACCATGTCGCGGTTGCTCGCGCCGGCGCGGATCATCATGCCCAGCCGCGTGCGGTTGACCACCCAGTACAGCGCCACCGCCAGCACGATGCAGGCGGCCGAAGCGAAGAGCCGGTACCACGGATAGCTCATGACGTTGCCGAGCGCGAAGCTGCCGTCGAGCCAGGCCGGCACCTTCACGCCGTGCACGTCGTTGCCCACGAGAATCGAGCGCAGCTCCTCGAACACCAGGATGAGCCCGTAGGTCATCAGCACCTGCTGCAGGTGGTCGCGCTGGTAGAGGTAGCTGAAGAAGGCCCATTCGAGCAGGTAGCCGAAGATCGCCGCCAGCACCACGCCGGCCACCAGCATCAGCAAGAACTGGTCGCCGAACAGCGGCGAGAGCGCGAACGCCATGTACGCGCCGATCATGTAGAAGCTGCCGTGCGCAAGGTTGATCACGCCCATGATCCCGAAGATCAGCGTGAGCCCCGAGGCCACCAGGAACAGAAGAAGTCCGTACTGAACCGAGTTCAGGCACTGGACAAGGAAGGTGCCGAAATCCACGTTAGGTCATCCCGGTAGCGGCTTGAAGAAAGAGCGTGGCGCGCAGCGCCCGCGATGTTCGTGAGACACCGCGGATCCGGCTTTGCCGGTCCGCCGGTGTCGCCCCCTCGAGGGGGGAGTCGAGCTACACGAAGTGAGCGAGGGACGGGGGTGGGTCACATCCTGCAGCCGCGGGCCGGGTCCGTGAGGCCCTTGATCGCGATGCTCACCAGCTTGTTCTCCTTGCCTTCCACCTTGCGCAGGTAGATGTCCTGCACCGGGTTGTGCGACTTGCTCATGGTGAACGTGCCGCGCGGGCTGTCGATCTTCGCCTTCTCGATGGCGGCCGTGAATTCGGCCTTCTTGCCGATGTCGCCCTTGGTGGCGGCCAGGCCCACGCCCAGCATCTGCGCCGCGTCGTAGCCCTGCACGGCATACACGTCGGGCTGCAGCTTGAAGGCCTTGGCGTAGCCGACCCGGAAGGCGTTGTCGCGCGCCGTGTTGAGGCCGTCGGCATAGTGCAGCGTGGTCAGCATGCCTTGCGCGGCCTCGCCCTGCGCATCCAAGGTGCCGTCGGTCAGGAAGCCCGGGCCGTAGAGCGGAATGGTCTTGTTCAGGCCCGCGGCCTGGTAGTCCTTGACGAACTTCACCGCGCCGCCACCTGCGAAGAAGGCATACACCGCATCGGGCTTGGCCGCCGCGATCTCGGTCAGGAGCGCCTGGAACTCGACGTTGGGAAACGGCAGCGTGAGCTGCTTGTCGACCTTGCCGCCGTTCTTCTCGAAGCCTTCCTTGAAGCCGTTGACCGACTCGTCGCCCGCCGCGTACTTCCAGGTGATGGTCATCGCCTTCTTCTTGCCCTGCTGCTTGGCCGCCACTTCGCCCATCGCGAAGGCCGGCTGCCAGTTGCTGAACGAACTGCGGAAGATGTTGGGTGCGCACATCGGGCCTGTGACCGCGTCGGCGCCCGCGTTCGGCACGATCAGCACGGTGCCGCTTTCCTTGGCGGCCTTGGCCATGGCCATGGCCACGCCCGAGTGCACGGTGCCGACGATCACGTCGACGTTGTCGCGCTTGATGAGCTTGTTGACGTTGTCGGTGGCCTTGGCCGGGTCGGACTCGTCGTCGACCTTGAAGTATTCGATCTCGCGGCCCGCGAGCTTGCCGCCGTGCTCGTCGACATAGAGCTTGAAGCCGTTCTCGATGGCCACGCCCAGCGCGGTGTAGGTGCCGCTGTAGGGCAGCATCAGGCCGACCTTGAGCTTGGCCGAACCCTGCGCGCCGGCGGCGCTGGCCAGGGCGGCGAAGGCGATGGCTGTGAGGGCCAGGCGGGCAGTGCGAACCGGGGTGAATGGGGTCATGGTGTTTGTCTCCTGTTTTTGGTAATGAAAGAAGTGGCCGCGACGATGACACGATCCGGCTGATCGCGATGCGGGGAATGCCCGCATTCCGGGATTTCGAGCAGCTCGCATCCCCCGACGCGCGCCGCGATGCCGTGGATCTGCGCGAGCGTGCCGTACTCGTCGCCCGTGCCCTGGATGGCGAGGACGGGGCAGCGGATGGTGTCGAGTTCGGCCTCGATGTTCCATTCGCGGAAGGGCGGGTGCAGCCAGATGCGGTTCCAGCCCCAGAAGGCCGAGTCGGCGCTGTCGTGGTAGCGGCCGAGCTTTGCCGGCAGGTCGGTCGAGAGGTACGCGGTGCGGGCCTGTTCGATGTTCGCGACGGTCACGTCTTCCACGAAGATGTGCGGCGCGAGCACGATCAGGCCGCTGACGCGGTCCGCAAAGCGCGAGGCATACAGCAGCGAGATCGAGCCGCCGTCGCTGTGGCCGAAGAGCCAGGGCTTTTCATCGTCGAGCTTCAGTGCGGTGAAGAGGGCGGGCAGCACCTCGTGTGCCTGGCGGTGCATGAAGTCGACGTCCCAGATCTCGTCGTCGGCGCGCGGCGTCGAGCGGCCGTAGCCGGGGCGCGAGAACACGAGGCCGCGGGCGTTGGCGGCGTTGCAGACTTGCGCGGGGAAGTCCTTCCACATCGCGATGGAGCCGAGGCCTTCGTGCAGGAAGACGATGAGCGGGGCATCGGTGCGCTCGGGGGCGATCCATTGGCATTCGATGTGCACGGGGCGGCCGCGCCAGTTGATGGTGGCGAAGTCGGGAGTCATGGCTGTTGCTCCCTCTCCCTCTGGGAGAGGGCGGGGGTGAGGGCCAGCGGCGCTGGCGAAGGCGGTGCTTTTGCGAAGGCCGAAGCCCTCACCCTAGCCCTCTCCCGGAGGGAGAGGGAACAACGCGGGAACCTCATGCTCATGCCTGCCTCTCCCGCTCCCGCAGCCTGAACCGCTGGATCTTCCCCGTCGCCGTCTTCGGCAGCTCCTGCACGAACTCCAGGAAGCGCGGGTACTTGTACGGCGCGAGCCTTTCCTTCACGAAGGCCTTCAGCTCCTCGTCGCTGACCGACTGGCCGTCCTTCAGCACGACAAAGGCCTTGGTCTTGGTCAGCCCGTCCGCGTCTTCCTTGCCGATCACCGCGGCCTCGAGCACCGCGGGGTGCTGCATCAGCGTGGCTTCCACCTCGAAGGGCGACACATAGATGCCGCTGACCTTGAGCATGTCGTCGCTGCGCCCGGCATAGGTGTAGTAGCCGTCGGCGTCGCGCGTGTACTTGTCGCCGCTCTTGGTCCAGCCGCCCTGGAAGGTCTCGCGCGACTTCTCGCGGTTGCACCAGTACATGAGCGCCGCGCTCGGGCCGCGGATGTAGAGGTCGCCCACTTCGCCATCGGGCACCGGGCGGCCGTCCTCGCCGCGCAGCTCGACCTCGTAGCCTTCCACCGGCCGGCCCGTGGTGCCGTAGCGCACGTCGCCGGGGCGGTTGGAGATGAAGATGTGCAGCATCTCGGTGGAGCCGATGCCGTCGATGATCTCGCAGCCGAAGTGCGCCTTGAAGCGCTGCGCGATCTCGCCGGGCAATGCCTCGCCGGCGGAAGAACACATGCGCAGGGCCACGGCTTCGCGCGCCGGCAGCTTCGGCGAGGCGAGCATGCCCGCGAAGCCGGTGGGCGCGCCGAAGAAGACCGTGGGTTTGTGCTCCACCCAGCGGCGGAAGGTGGCGTCGGGCGTGGGGCGCTCGGCCATCAGCACCACCGTGGCCCCGACCGACAGCGGAAAGGTCAGCGCATTGCCCAGCCCGTACGCGAAGTACATCTTGGCGGCCGAGAAGCACACGTCGTTCTCGGTCAGCCCGAGTATCGGCTTGCCGTAGAGCTCGGCCGTCCACCACAGGTTGGCGTGCGTGTGGACCGTGCCCTTGGGCTTGCCGGTGGAGCCGGAGGAATACAGCCAGAAGCCGGGATCGTCGGAGGCCGTGGGCGCGGGCGCCGCCATCGGCGCGGCGGCGGCCAGCGCGGCTTCGAATTCCTGCGCGCCTTCGGGCAGCGCGCCCGTGGGCTGCGAGACGATCAGCGTGTGCACTTCGTGCGGGCCGAGCGCCATCGCCTCCTGCAGCGTGGGCAGCAGCGCGCCCGACACCAGCGCGGCCTGTGCGCGGCTGTGGTCGAGCATGTAGGCGTAGTCCGCGGGCGTGAGCAGCGTGTTGACGGCGACGGGGACCACGCCGGCATAGAGGCAGCCGAGAAAGCTCACGGGCCAGTCGCTGCTGTCGAGCATCAGCAGCAGCACGCGCTCTTCGCGCCGCACGCCGGCGGCCTTGAGCGCGGCGGCCAGGCGGCGCGCGCGGTCCTCGAGCTGGCCGTAGGCGAGCGTGCCGCGGTCGTCGATGTAGGCGGTGCGCTCGGCGCGGCCGCGGTTCAGCGCGAACAGGTGCTCGGCGAAATTGAATCGGTGGGGCAGGGTCATGGTTGTCTCCTTCGGCCGGGTTCTTTTTCTAGAGGCCCAGTGCGGCCAGCACGCCGGGGCTCGCCTGCACGGCGCTGCGGCGATGGTAGAAGTCCAGCGCGCGCAGGCCGCCGAGCTCGGCGCCGCCGCCCGCGCGGCCCGGGCCGCCGTGCAGCGACATCGGCATCACGTTGCCGTGGCCGGTGTGGGCTTGCGCCACCTCGGGCGTGATCACGTGCACGCGGCCGTGGCTCGGCGCCACCGCGAGCGCGGCCTGCGCCAGCGCGGCGTCGTCGCTGCCGTAGAGCGAAGTCACGAGCGAACCCTGGCCGCGATGCGCCAGCGCGATGCCGTGCGCCAAGTCGCGGTAGGGCAGCAGCGTGGCGACGGGCCCGAACACTTCCACGTCGTGCACGCGCTGCGCCGCATCGGCGTCGCGCGCACCCAGCAGCACGGGGCCGATGCAGGCGGCCACCGACGGTTCGGCATCGATCAGCGGCGTGTTGCGGCCGTCATACAGCACGGTGGCCTGCGCAGAGAGCGCTTCCAGGCCCTCGCTCACTGCGTTCATCTGCGCCCGGCTCACGAGCGAACCCATGCGCACGCTCTCGTTGCGCGGATTGCCCACCGTCACACCTTTGAGCTTCGCGCCGATGGCCTGGGCCGCGGCGTCGTAGAGCTCGGCCGGCACCAGGATGCGGCGTATCGCGGTGCATTTCTGGCCAGCCTTGACCGTCATCTCGCGCACCACTTCGCGCACCAGCAGGTTGAAGGCCTCGCTGCCGGCCGCGGCGCCGGGCAGCAGCAGGGCGCTGTTGAGGCTGTCGGCCTCGATGTTCACGCGCACCGAGCGCTGGGCCACGGCCGGGTGCGAGCGGATCACCGCCGCGGTTTCGGCCGAGCCGGTGAACGAGACCACGTCGAAGGGCTGCAGCGCATCCATCAGGCCCGCCGAGCTGCCGCAGACGACCGAGAGCGCGCCCGCGGGCAGCACGCCCGCATCGACCACGTCCTTGACCATGCGCTGCGTGAGCCAGGCGGTGGCCGTGGCGGGCTTCACGATCACCGGCACGCCCGAGAGCAGCGCCGGCGCGGCCTTTTCCCACAGCCCCCATGACGGGAAGTTGAAGGCGTTGATGAACAGCGCCACGCCGTGCGTCGGCAGCTGCAGGTGCTGCGACTGGAACACCGGTTCCTTGCCGAGCTTCACGGCCTCGCCATCGCGCAGCGCGCGCACGTCGCCGAGCGCATCGCCCCACTTCGCGTACTGGCCCAGCGTGAAGATCGCGCCGTCGATGTCGACGGCCGAGTCGTTCTTCACCGTGCCGGAGTTCGCGGTGGCGATCTCGTAGTAGGCATCGCGGTTCGCCTGCAGCACCTTCACGATGGCGCCGAGCAGCCCGGCACGCTGGCGATAGGTGAGGGCGCGCAGCGCGTGGCCGCCCTCATCGCGCGCAAAGGCAAAGGCGGCGGGCAGGTCCAGGCCGGTGGCGTCGACGCGCACGAGCTCGGTGCCCAGCACCGGGTCGAAGAGCGGCGTGCCGGCGCCCGATCCGCCTTGCCAGCGGCCGGCGACGTAGTTGGGGAGGAGTTCGGTCATGGGGTGAACTTGATCTGCCCTTCAGGCAGGAGATAGAGAACGAGGGCGCGGCCGTTCGCCACGGTCGGGCGGTGCGCGGTGCCGGGACCGTAGACGCACCAGCCTGCGGGCCGGCCGTCGAAGGTGGCGCCGGGGCTGCCTTCGAGCGGCATGATCAGGTCGATCTCGCCGTTCGGATGGGTGTGGTGCGGCCCCGCGATGTCCTGCATGTCGACCACGTCGACCGAGAAGCGCTGCAGCGCGTCCTCCGCCTTGAACACGCGGCCGTAGCGGATGCCGCCGCCCTCGCGCTCGCACAGCCAGCCCTCGGCCACGCCGCCGATGCAGGCCTGGCGCAGCGCCTCGAAGCGCGCGCTGCCCGCGCCATGGGTGGCGTTGAGCCACTGGTCGAGCTGTGCGTCGAGCGGCCGGCCGGCAATTTCGGCGGCCAGGCCGGCGATCAACTGGTGAAATGCTTCCTTGCTGGACATGGGCGGGCTTCCTTTTTGGAGGCTGGCTGGCAGGGTGAATGGCGCAGCGAACTTTCGGACTACCTTGCAGGATTGGTGCGCGTGCAGTATCTTGCTTGTGGCCGAACGATAAGCATCGACTCCATGGGTGTCAAGCAATATAGTGCATCTATGGTGTTTACCCTGAGCGCGCACAATCCCGGCCAAGAACGAGGACATGCATGAACGAGCACGTAGACGCGGTGCTGGCCCCCGCGCCCGAAGAAGGCCAGCGCGCCGGCAACCCCGCGGCACCGGCCGGGGAGGCCAAGAATCCATTGCTGGCGGCATTGGGCGAGCGCGTGCGCAACCTGCGCGCGCAGCGCGGCCTCACGCGCAAGGCGGTGGCCATTGCGGCCGACGTGTCGGAGCGGCATCTGGCCAATCTCGAATACGGCATCGGCAATGCGTCGATCCTGGTGCTGCAGCAGGTGGCCGGCGCGCTGCACTGCTCGCTGGCCGAGCTGGTCGGCGACGTGACCACCAGCTCGCCCGAGTGGCTGCTGATCCGCGAGCTGCTAGAGAACCGCAGCGAGGCCGACCTGCGCCGCGTGCGCGTGGCCGTGGGTGAGCTGCTGGGCACGGCCTCGGTCGATCCGGCGCGCCACCGCCGCATTGCGCTCGTGGGCCTGCGCGGCGCGGGCAAGTCGACGCTCGGGCAGATGCTGGCCGACGACCTCGACGTGCCCTTCGTGGAACTGAGCCGCGACATCGAGAAGCTCGCAGGCTGCAGCGTGCGCGAGATCCACGACCTCTACGGCACCAACGCCTACCGCCGCTACGAGCGCCGCGCGCTCGAGGAAGCCATCCAGATCTACGGCGAGGTGGTCATCGCCACGCCGGGCGGCATCGTCTCGGACCCCGCCACCTTCAACGAGCTGCTCGCGCACTGCACCACCGTGTGGCTGCAGGCCGCGCCCGAGGAGCACATGGGCCGCGTGGCCGCGCAGGGCGACACCCGCCCCATGGCCGCCAGCAAGGAAGCCATGGAAGACCTGCGCCGCATCCTGAACGGCCGCGCCGCCTTCTATTCGAAGGCCGATCTCTCGGTGGACACCAGCGGCAAGACGCTGGCGCAGAGCTTCCAGGCGCTGCGCACGGTGGCCCGCCAGGCGATCGGCACCGGCGCCTGAACTGAAGTTTTGAAAAAAAGCGCTTCAGGCATTGACTTGCCTGTTCGCATGCAGCATGATGCATGTCATCGACGCCAGAAGTTGCATTATTCTTCCGGTTTCGCATCTGCCCCCACAGGAGACTTCCGTATGACCGAGACCACGACCCTTCAGGCGCCTCTGCGCGTCGACTACCGCATCGAACCCGCGCAATACAGGCACTGGAAGCTCAGCTTCGAAGGCCCGGTGGCGCGCCTGGTGCTCGACATCGCGGAAGACGGCGGCATCCGCCCCGGCTACAAGCTCAAGCTCAACAGCTACGACCTGGGCGTGGACATCGAACTGAACGACGCGCTCAACCGCGTGCGCTTCGAGCACCCTGAAGTGCGCAGCGTGATCGTCACCAGCGGCAAGGACCGCATCTTCTGCTCGGGCGCCAACATCTTCATGCTGGGCGTGTCGAGCCATGCCTGGAAGGTGAACTTCTGCAAGTTCACCAACGAGACGCGCAACGGCATCGAGGATTCGTCGAAGCATTCGGGCCTGAAGTTCATCGCGGCCGTGAACGGCGCCTGCGCCGGCGGCGGCTACGAGCTGGCGCTGGCCTGCGACGAGATCCTGCTGGTGGACGACCGCTCTTCCTCGGTCTCGCTGCCCGAGGTGCCGCTGCTCGGCGTGCTGCCCGGCACCGGCGGCCTGACCCGCGTGACCGACAAGCGCCATGTGCGCCATGACCTCGCCGACATCTTCTGCACCAGCGTCGAAGGCGTGCGCGGCCAGCGCGCGGTCGACTGGCGCCTGGTCGATGCCGTGGCCAAGCCCGCGCAGTTTGCCGCCGCCGTGCAGGAGCGTGCCGCGCAGCTGGCCGCCGCGAGCGACCGCCCGGCCAGCGGCAAGGGCGTGGCGCTGACCCGGCTCGAGCGCACCGACAGCGCCGACGGCATCGCCTATTCGAACGTCGACGTGAAGATCGACCGCAGCAAGCGCACCGCCACGATCACCGTCAAGGCACCCACCGGCACGCAGCCGGCCGACATTGCCGCCATCGAGGCTGCGGGCGCCGCCTGGTGGCCGCTGGCCGTGTGCCGCGAGCTCGACGACGCCATCCTCAACCTGCGCACCAACGAGCTCGACATCGGCACCTGGCTGCTCAAGACCGAAGGCGACGCGGCCGCCGTGCTCGCATCGGACGCCCTGATGCTGGCCCACAAGGACCACTGGCTGGTGCGCGAGACCATCGGCGCGCTGCGCCGCACGCTGGCGCGGCTGGACGTGTCGTCGCGCAGCCTGTTCGCGCTGGTCGAAGCCGGCTCGTGCTTTGCCGGCACGCTGGCCGAGCTGGCCTTTGCGGCCGACCGCAGCTACATGCTCGCGCTGCCCGACGATGCCGCGCGCGCACCGAAGCTCGTGCTCAACGAATTCAACTTCGGCTTCTTCCCGATGGTGAACGACCAGAGCCGCCTGCAGCGCCGCTTCTACGAAGAGGCCGCGCCGCTGGACGCCGCCCGCGCCGCGGCCGGCAAGCCGCTCGATGCCGACGAAGCACTGAAGCTCGGCCTCGTCACCGCCGCGCCCGACGACATCGACTGGGACGACGAGATCCGCATCGCCGTCGAGGAGCGCGCCGCCATGTCGCCCGATGCGCTCACCGGCCTCGAAGCCAACCTGCGCTTCGCCAGCAAAGAGAACATGGCCACCCGCATCTTCGGCCGGCTCACCGCCTGGCAGAACTGGATCTTCAACCGCCCCAACGCCGTCGGCGAAAAGGGCGCGCTCAAGGTCTACGGCACCGGCCAGAAAGCCGGCTTCGACTTGAACCGCGTCTGAATGAAGAAGAACCCCCAGTCCGCACAACCCAAGGAACAGCGATGAGCACGATCAACTACAGCGAGAAGATCCCCAACAACGTCAACCTCGGCGAAGACCGCACGCTGCAGCGCGCGCTCGAAGGCTGGCAGCCCAACTTCATCAACTGGTGGGACGACGTGGGCCCCGAGGGCTCGACCAACCACGAGGTCTACCTGCGCACGGCCGTGAGCGTCGACCCGCAGGGCTGGGCCCAGTTCGGCCACGTGAAGATGCGCGACTACCGCTGGGGCATCTTCCTGAACCCGGGCGATGCCAACCGCGAGATCCACTTCGGCGACCACAAGGGCGAGAAGGCCTGGCAGGACGTGCCCGGCGAACACCGCGCCAACCTGCGCCGCATCATCGTGACGCAGGGCGACACCGAGCCCGCATCGGTCGAGCAGCAGCGCCACCTGGGCCTGACCGCGCCGAGCATGTACGACCTGCGCAACCTGTTCCAGATCAACGTGGAAGAGGGCCGCCACCTGTGGGCCATGGTCTACCTGCTGCACAAGCACTTCGGCCGCGACGGCCGCGAGGAAGCCGAGGCGCTCTTGCAGCGCACCTCGGGCGACCAGGACAACCCGCGCATCCTGGGTGCCTTCAACGAGAAGACGCCCGACTGGCTCGCGTTCTTCATGTTCACCTACTTCACCGACCGCGACGGCAAGTTCCAGCTGGCCGCGCTGGCCGAGAGCGCCTTCGATCCGCTCGCGCGCACCACCAAGTTCATGCTGACCGAGGAAGCGCACCACATGTTCGTGGGCGAGAGCGGCGTCTCGCGCGTGCTGGCGCGCACCGCGCAGGTCATGAACGAACTCAAGACCGACGACGCGCAGAAGGTGCGCGCGGCCGGCGCCATCGACCTTGGCACCATCCAGCGCTACCTGAACTTCCACTACAGCGTGACGATCGACCTGTTCGGCGCCGACCAGTCGAGCAACGCCGCCATCTTCTACAGCTCGGGCCTGAAGGGCCGCTACGAGGAAGGCAAGCGCGGCGACGACCACGTGCTCAAGGGCCAGACCTACAAGGTGCTCGAGGTCAAGGACGGCCAACTCGTCGAAAAGGACGTGCCGATGCTCAACGCACTCAACGAAGTGCTGCGCGACGACTTCATCAAGGACTCGGTGGCCGGCGTCGGCCGCTGGAACAAGGTGCTCGAGAAGGCCGGCATCCCCACGCGCCTGACCGTGCCGCACAAGGCCTTCAACCGCCAGATCGGCGCGCTCGCCGGCATCAAGATGTCGCCCGAGGGCCGCGTGGTGAACGAGGTCGAATGGGCCGCCAAGCGCAATGAATGGCTGCCGAGCGCCGAAGACTTCGCTTTCGTGGCATCGTTGATGGGCCGCGTGGTCGAGCCCGGCAAGTTCGCAGGCTGGATCTCGCCGCCGGTGATGGGCATCAACCGCCAGCCGGTGGATTTCGAGTACGTGCGTTTCGGTTGATTGGTATTGGTATTGCTCCTTCCCCTCCCGGGGGAAGGCTGGGATGGGGGCCAGCAGCGCGACCACGACAAGCGCCGCAAGCCCCCACCCAACCCTCCCCCGAAAGGGGAGGGCTCTAGGAGAACAACATGGACATGGCCGTTGAAGCCGGGGTCATCAAGCAGCACCTGATCGACCCCGAGATCTGCATCCGCTGCAACACCTGCGAGGCCACCTGCCCCGTCAACGCGATCACGCACGACGACAACAACTACGTCGTGCGCGCCGACATCTGCAATGGCTGCATGGCCTGCATCTCGCCGTGCCCCACGGGCTCGATCGACAACTGGCGCACCATGCCGCTGGTGCGTGCCTACACGATCGAGGAACAGCTCAGCTGGGAATCGCTGCCCGCGGAGCTCACGCCCGAGGAGCTCGAGGCCGCGGGCGTTTCCGCCTCCGAGGCCGGCGATGAAGCCGCGCCGGCTGCCGCGCCCGCATCGAGCCAGACCGCCGTCGACGCCATCGAGCCGGTCTTCAACTCGGCCCAGTACGGCGCCACCGTGCCGCCCTGGTCGGCCGCGCACGCCTACACCAACCTCTTTGCGCCGAAGTCGCCGACCACGGCCACCGTGGTGGGCAACTTCAACTGCACCGAGGCGGGCTTCGACAGCGAGACCCACCACATCGTGCTCGACTTCGGCGTGGTGCCGTTCCCGGTGCTCGAAGGCCAGTCGATCGGCATCGTGCCGCCGGGCGTCGATGCCATCGGCAAACGCCACCATGCGCGCCAGTACTCGGTTGCGAGCCCGCGCAACGGCGAGCGGCCCGGCTACAACAACGTGTCGCTCACCGTGAAGCGCGTGACCGAAGACCACCAGGGCGACCCGGTGCGCGGCGTGTGCTCCAACTACGTCTGCGACCTGAAGGTCGGCGACACGGTGCAGGTGGTGGGGCCCTTCGGTTCCTCGTTCCTGATGCCGAACCATCCCAGGTCGCACATCGTGATGATCTGCACCGGCACCGGCAGCGCGCCGATGCGCGCCATGACCGAATGGCGCCGGCGCCTGCGCAAGAGCGGCAAGTTCGAAGGCGGCAAGCTCATGCTGTTCTTCGGCGCGCGCACGCAGCAGGAGCTGCCGTACTTCGGGCCGCTGCAGTCGCTGCCCAAGGACTTCATCGACATCAACCTCGCGTTCTCGCGCACGCCGGGCCAACCCAGGCGCTACGTGCAGGACCTGATGCGCGAACGCGCCGCCGACCTGGCCGCGTTGCTGAAGGACGGTGCGAGCCACTTCTACGTATGCGGGCTCAAGAGCATGGAAGAGGGCGTGGTGCTTGCCTTGCGCGACGTGGCGAAGGAAGCGGGCCTGGACTGGGACACCGTGGGTGCCGCATTGAAGCGCGAAGGCCGCCTGCACCTCGAAACCTATTAAGCTGCGGCGAATGAAGTTCGCCGACTTCCACCCCGGCCAGGTCATCGAGGCCGGACCCTATGTCGTGTCCGAAGCGGAGCTCATCGGCTTTGCGCAGGCCTACGACCCGCAGTGGTTCCACACCGACGCCGTCGCCGCGGCGGACAGCGCCTTCGGCGGGCTGATCGCGAGCGGCTGGCACACCTGCTCGATCGCGATGCGGCTCGTGGTCGATGCCGCGCTCAGGGGCTCGGAATCTTTTGCCTCGCCGGGGCTCGAGCATGTGCGCTGGCCGCATCCGGTGCGGCCCGGCGATGCCTTGCGGCTGGTGGCCGACGTCATCGAGGCGCGGCGCTCCGAAAAGCGGCCCACGCTCGGCATCCTGCGCTGGCGCTGGCGGCTCTTCAACCAGCGCGAGCTGATGGTGCTCGACGTGGAAGTGACCAGCCTGTTCAGGCTGGAAGCAAGCCATTGAAAAAGCCCGCGGCGCAGGCGCACCGCGGGCTTCTTTCCCTGAGCGAAGTGCTTATTTCTTGACGTCGACCGCGCCGGATCCCTTGGCCTTGCCGCTGGCCTTGGCGCCCACGGCCGGTGCCTTCAGCGCGCCGCCGGCCGAGCCTGCGGCACCGGTCACGCCGCCCACCGTGTCACCGACGACATTGGTCGCGCCGGTCACGTTGCCGGCCGCGCCAGTCGCGGCATTGGTGGCACCGCCCACGGCGCTGGTCGCACCGCCGACTGCGTTGGTGGCACCGCCGACCGCACCCGTCGCGCCGCCGACCACGCCGCCCAGGGTGTTGCCCAGCCCGCCTGCGGCCTTGCCGGGGACTTCGACCGGCTGCACGCCGGCATTCGTGGCGGCACTGCCGCCGGCACTTCCCTCGGTGCGTGCACCGGCGCCCGCGGCGCCTTGGCGTTGGGGCGCGGTCGCGCTGCCCGATGTGTTGACGTCGGCATTCACGCCCACGCCAACGCCTACGCTCTGTGCCTGTGCGAAGCCGCTCATGGCAAGAAGGCCTGCGAGCAAGGCGCCGACGAAAAGGGATTTGTGTTGTTGCTGCTTCATAGGTGACTTTTCCTTTCGTTGAATGGTCCCTGAACCGGCTTTGGGCCAGTTCGGTCGCTACCGTGACCACCTGCGCACATGTCGCCGTGTGCGAGGTGGCCCCCGGCGCGTGTGGGACGCCTCCGTCGTCCGGAATGGGGGGTCGTGCGTTAGGCGGCGCGCCCCTCCCCGGGGGAAGGCAACCGCAATGCCCGCAGGGTCAAATGCAGCCCTCTCGAGCGCTTCCGATTTCACGCAACTAATAATGTTGCATGAAACGAGACAGCAAGCTTTCAGGTGTTCTCCACGCACTGCTGCACATGGCCGAGATGGAGGGGCCCGTCACCTCCGAATCGCTGGCCATGGCCATGCAGACCCATCCCGTCGTGGTGCGCCGGGTCATGGCAGGCCTGCGCGAGGCGGGCTTCGTGAGTTCGGCCAAGGGCCATGGCGGCGGCTGGGTGCTGTCGTGCCCGCTCGATGCCGTGACGCTCGGCGACATCCACCAGGCGGTGGGATCTCCGGCGCTGCTGGCCATGGGCAACCGCACCGAGAGCCCGGGCTGCATCGTCGAGCAGGCCGTGAATGCGGCGCTCGACGGCGCCTGCCGCGAGGCCGAGGCCCTGCTGCTCGAGCGTTTCAACAGCATCACGCTGGCCGATCTTTCCAGGGATTTTCATCGCCGCATGACGGGCGGCGGCTTTACTCGCAAGGACATCGAACATGCACTATGACGCTCTGGTCGTGGGCGGCAGCTTTGCCGGCCTTTCCGCTGCCCTGCAGCTTGCGCGCGCGCGAAAAACGGTCTGCATCGTCGATGCGGGCGCGCCGCGCAACCGCTTCGCCGCGGCCTCGCACGGCTTCTTCGGGCAGGACGGCACGCCGCCGCTGAAGATGATTGCCGATGCGCGCGCCAAGGTGCTCGCGTATCCGAATGCCAGCTTCGTCGAGGGCCGCGTTGCCGAGGCGCGGGCCGACGGCGCGGGCGGGTTCGCTGTTTCGCTCGAAGGCGGCGGCGCGCCGCTGACGGCCAGCCGGATCGTGCTCGCCTTCGGCGTCGAGGACGGCTTTCCTGAGATCGAGGGCGTGCGCGAACGCTGGGGCCGAAGCGTGCTGCACTGCCCGTACTGCCACGGCTATGAAGTCAGCGGCCGGCGCCTGGGCATCCTGATCGAGCGGCCGCATGCGCCCGAGCATGCGATCCTGTTCGCCGAATGGGGATCGGCCACGCTGTTCCTCAACGGCAACAACACGGTGGACGACGAGACGCGCGCGAGGCTGCAGGCGCGCGGCGTGGCGATCGAGCCGGGCCGCATCGCGGCGCTCGAGGGGCCGTCGCCTACCGAGCTCTCGGGCGTCCGATTCGCGGACGGCCGGCGCGTGTCGCTCGATGCGATGTTCCTCGTGCCGCGCACGCGGCTGTCGAGCCCGCTGGCCGAGCAGCTCGGATGCGCGATCGACGAGGGCGGCTTCGGCCCGCTGATCCGCACCGACGCCATGAAGATGACCACGGTGCCCGGCGTGTTCGCGGCCGGGGATGCGGCCATGATGTTCCACAACGCCACGATGGCTTCGGCCGATGGCGTGATGGCCGGCATTTCGCTGCACCGTGCCTCGGTGTTCGGCCACTGAGCGAAGAGCCGAAGAAAGCCTGAAAAAACCAGGCTATAATCTGCGGCTCGAAATGCGGGAATAGCTCAGTTGGTAGAGCGCAACCTTGCCAAGGTTGAGGTCGAGAGTTCGAGACTCTTTTCCCGCTCCACATTTCATGCAAAAGGCCACCTCACCGGTGGCCTTTTCTTTTGGCGCGCCGGATGGATGCCTTCAGCCCTTGGCGGGCAGCACCGTCCCGCGGCTTTCGCCGAAGCCGATGCGCGCATGGCCCGGCTTCTCGCACCAGCCGCGCAGCAGCACCGCATCGCCGTCTTCCAGGAAGCCGCGCTGCTCGCCGTTGGCCAGCGTGACCGGGTCTTGCGCGGCGCGCGTCAGCTCGATGATCGCGCCGGCCTCGCCCGGCCCCGGTCCCGAGATGGTGCCGCTGCCGAACAGGTCGCCCGGGTTCAGGCTGCAGCCGCCCACCGTGTGGTGCGCCACCATCTGTGCCACGCTCCAGTACTGGTGCCTGAAGCTGGTGCGCGACAGGCGCGAAGGCCCGCTCCCCTCGTTGCGCGCCCTCTCGCTTTCGAGCCAGACCTCCAGCCGGATGTCGATCGCGCCACTTTCGCGGTTGCCGCCGCTTTCGAGGTAGGCCAGCGGCTGGGGCTCGTTTGCGGGCCGCGTCCAGGCCTGGCGGTAGGGCGCGAGCGCCTCCATCGTCACGATCCACGGCGAGATGGTGGTCGCGAAATTCTTCGCAAGGAAGGGACCGAGCGGCGCCATCTCCCAGAACTGGATGTCGCGCGCCGACCAGTCGTTGAGCAGGCAGATGCCGAAGATGTGCTCTTCCGCGCGTTCGAGCGGAATCGGTTCGCCGGCCGCATTGCCTTCGCCGATCCAGATGCCAAGCTCGAGCTCGTAGTCGAGCCGCGCGCAGGCGTGGAAGGTGGGCGCCTTGGCGCCCGGCGCCATGGTCTGCCCCATCGGGCGGTGAAAGCGCTGGCCGCTGATGCCGATGGTCGACACGCGCCCGTGGTAGGCCGTCGGAATCCAGCGGAAGTTGGGCGTCACGTCGCCTTCGGGGTTCATCAGGCGGCTGATGTTCAGCGCATGGTCGATGGAGGTGTAGAAGTCGGTGTAGTCGCCGATGCGCGCGGGCAAGGTGTATTCGACCTCGGCCTGCGGCACCAGGCATTCGCGCATGGCCTTCACCGTGGCGGCCGGTGTGTCGTCGCGCAGCAAGGCGAACACCGCGTGGCGCAGCGCACGCCAGGCGGTGCCGCCGAGCGCGAAGAAATCGTTGAGCGTGGGCAGCGCGGCAGCCCGGGCCGCGTCGAGCGCGAGTCCGTCGAGCAGCTGGCGCGCGGAGAGCGCGGCCATGTCGAGCACCTGGTCGCCAATGGCCACGCCGCCGCGAAAGGGCTGCGGGCTGCCGGTGCGGCGGAACACCGCGTAGGGCAGGTTCTGGATCGGAAAGTCGGTGCCTTCCGTGTTGGCAGCGGCGACCCAGCTCCTGGCGTTGGCGTCGTGCGTGTGGTTGAGCGCGGCATTCATGGCCCTGGCCTCCCGCGTTTCAGGCCGACGCCATCAGCGCATCGTCGAAGATCGCCACCGCGCGCGTCCAGCCGGCCGATGCGCCGCGGATCTTGTGCGGAAAGCAGCTGATGAAAAAGCCCGTGGGCGGCAGCGCCTCGAGGTTGTGCAGCTTCTCGATGTGGCAGTAGCCGATGTCGCGGCCGGCCTTGTGGCCTTCCCAGATCAGCGAGGCGTCGTGCGTCTCGCCGTACTTCCTGGCGGTGTGCACGAAAGGCGCGTCCCAGCTCCAGGCGTCGGTGCCCGTGAGGCGCACGCCGCGCTCCAGCAAATACATGGTGGCCTCGTAGCCCATGCCCGCGCCGGCCGAGACGTAGTCGTTGTGGCCGTAGCGCGAGCCCGCGCGCGTGTTCACCACCACGATCTCCAGCGGGCTCAGCGTGTGGCCGATGCGCTGGAGCTCGGCCTCGACGTCGCCGGCCGTGACCACGTAGCCATCGCCAAAGTGGCGGAAGTCGAGCTTCACGCCGGGCTGGAAGCACCATTCGAGCGGCACCTCGTGGATCGCGATGGCGGGCTTCTTCTCGCCCAGCGCCTTGTCCATGGTCGAGTGGAAGTGATAGGGCGCATCGAGGTGCGTGCCGTTGTGCGTCGACAGCTGCACCAGCTCCACGGCCCAGCCTTCGCCGTCGGGCAGGTCTTCTTTCTTGAGGCCCGGAAAGAAGGGCTCGATCTGCTCGTAGGTCTGCTCGTGCGTGAAGTACTGGATCTTGGGCGCGAAGGCCGGCGGATCGGACAGCACATCGTTTTCGAGAAAGATCGAAAGGTCGACGAATTTGCGTGGCATGGCGGGGCTCCTTGTGGAATGGGGGTGTGAGGGAGGGCGTCAGGGCTGCTGCCAGCGCAGCAGCCGCTTTTCTGCAAAGGCCAGCAGCGCATTGCTCGCGAAGCCGATCAGCCCGAGCAGCACGATGCCGGCGAACAGGTCGCTCGAGCGGAAGGCGCGCGCGGCCAGCAAAATGGCCTGGCCCAGGCCGCTTTGCGAGGCGATCATTTCGCCCACCACCGCGACGATCAGCGCAATGGTCAGCGCAAGCCGCATGCCGGCCAGGATGTCGGGCATGGCGTTGGGCAGGCCCATCTTCCAGACAAAGGCCGCGCGCGACATCTGCAGGCAGCGCGCCACTTCCGAGAGCCGCGGCTCCACGGCCGCGAAGCCGTGCACCGTGGCCAGCAGCACCGGCCACATCGCGCCGAAGGCCACCACGAACAGCACCATGCCGGGGTTCAGCCCGAAGATCGAGATCGCGAGCGGCAGCAGCGCGGAGGCGGGCAGCGGGCGAATGAATTCGAGCGTCGGCTGCACCCACGCGCGCACCGCGGGCGACACGCCGATGGCCGCGCCCAGCAGCACGCCGAACAGCGACGCCAGCAGCCAGCCCTGCAGCATGCGGCCGACCGTGGCCTGCGTGAAGGCGAGCAGTTCGCCGTTGCTGTTCGGGCCGCGGAGGTTGAGGCCTTCGAGCAGGCTGGCGAAGGTGGCCTGCGGTGTCGGCAGGAACACGCGGCTCACCCAGCCCGCGTTGCTCGCCATCCACCACAGCGCAATCAATGCAAAGAGCACGGCGAGCGAGCCGAGCCGGTTCACCAAGATGCCAACGCGGCCGTTGCCGTTCATGGCAGCACCCCCATGCGCCGAGCCACCACGCGCTGCAGCAGCACCATGCCCGCATTGACCGCAAAGCCCACCACGCCGATCCAGCCCAGCCACGCAAGCATCAGCGCGGGGTCGAAGCTCTGCTGCGCGATCATCATCGCGTAGCCCATGCCATTGGGATTGGCCGCGATCTCCACCGTGACGGCCACCACCAGCGCCACCGCCACGCCGAGGCGCAGCGCCACGAACAGGCGCGCCGCGATGGCCGGCAGCACGATCTTGAAGGCACGCTCGCGCGCCGAGAGCCCCAGCACGCGGCTCACCTCGAGCAGCCGCGGTTCGATCTGCTGCACCGCCGACTGCACCAGCACCAGCAGCGGCCAGAAGGTGGCAAAGGCGACGATGGCCAGTTCCATGCGCACGCCGAAACCGAAGGTCAGCATCGCGAGCGGAATCAGCGCCACCGAGGGCACGGGCCGCAGCACCTCGATGGAAAGCGAGCCGAGCTGCGCCGCGCGGCGCGAGAGCCCGAGCACCAGGCCCAGCGCAATGCCCAGCACCGCACCCAGCAGCAGGCCGAGCGCGGCCGTGCCCAGCGTGAAGCCCGTCGCCTGCCACAGCGAGCCATCGAGTGCCGCGCCCATGAAGGCCCGGGCCGCCGCGCTCGGCGGGGCGAGCGCATCGCTGCCCAAGGCGGCTGCGCGCCGCGCATACCACTCGAAGGCGCCGACCAGCAGGGCCGGAAAGACCCAGGGCCGCAGCCAGCGCAGGAGGCGGCGTTCAGTCATGGCTTTGCTCGATGAAGGCGAAGAGTTCGCGTCGCAGCTGCAGGTATTCCGGATGCTCCTTGGTCGTGAGCTGGTCGCGCGGCCGCGGAATCTTCACGTCGATCATCCGCGCCAGGCTGGGCCGCCCCGGCCCGGGGTTGGCCTGCAGCGCGATCACGCGGTCGCCCAGGTAGATGGCCTCTTCGAGATCGTGCGTGACGAACAGCACCGTGAGCCCGTCGTCGCGCACCAGCCGCGCGAGCTCGTCCTGCAGGCTCTGGCGCGTGAGCGCATCGAGCGCGCCGAAGGGCTCGTCCATCATCATGAGCTCGGGCTTCTGCGCGAGGCAGCGGGCAATCTGCGCGCGCTGCTGCATGCCGCCCGAAAGCTGCACCGGAAACTTCTGCGCATGCTTCGCGAGGCCGACCTTGCCGAGCACCTCGGCAATGCGCGGCGCGCGCTCGGCCGCAGGCACGCCAGCCGCTTCGAGCGCGAGGCTCACGTTGCCTTCGACCGTGCGCCAGGGCAGCAGCGCGCGGCCGTAGTCCTGGAACACGAAGGCCACTTCGCGCGACGGCTCGCTCATCTTCACGCCCTTGCGCCGCACCTCGCCGGCGCTCGCGGCGACCAGGCCGCTGGCCGCGCGCAGCAGCGTGGTCTTGCCGCAGCCGCTCGGCCCCACGATGCAGACGAACTCGCCGCGCGCCACGTCGAACGAGGTGGGCGACAGGATCTCGCGTCCGCCGAGCCGGATCGCGACGCCGTCGAAGCGAAGGAAGTCGGCGGCCGTGCTCACTTGGCGATCAGCTTCGCAACGTCGATGGAGGTCTTGAGCATGTCCTGGTCCTTCATCAGGCCGACCCAGTAGCCCAGCTGCTTCTCGCTCACCGTGGCGCCGGGCGGCGAGATCTGGATCTTCGCGAGCACTTCGGGCGGCAGCTTGATGTACTTGCCGATGGCCGCGCGCACCTTGGCGTCGTTCTTGGGCTGCTGCATGAAGGCCGCGGCCTCGACCAGCGACTCGCGGAACGCGCGCGCGGCGCCCGGGTTCTTCAACACCCATTCGCGCTTGGCCGCATGCACGATGGTCTGGTTGTTCTCGGGCAGGAAGGTGGAGTAGTACGAGGCCACGTAGCCCGCGCCGCTTTCGGTGATGCGGCTCATGAACGGGTCGGCCGACACCACCGCGTCGACCGAGCCGCCGCGCAGCAGGTCGGCATGCTGCGGGAACGAGGCCTCGACGAAGTTGACCTTGCGGTAGTCCACGCCGCTCTCCTTGAGCCAGGCACGGAAGGTCACGTGCAGGAACGCGCCGAGCCCCGGCACGCCGATCTTCTTGCCCACGCAGTCCTGCGGCCCCTTGATGCCCGAGCCGGCGCGCGCCACCAGGCCGAAGCCCGTGATGGTCTTGGACGTGAGCCCGCCGCCGGCCACCAGCACCAGGTCGAGCCCGCCGTCCACCGCCTGCAGGAACACCGAGGGCGTGGGCCCGCCGATCTGCAGCGAGTCGGACTGCAGCGCCGCGGGAATGGTGGAGTTGAGCGGAATGAACTTGAGCTCGACGTCGAGATTGCGCTTCTTGAAGTAGCCCTCTTCCGCGGCCACGAAGACCGAGGCGAAGTCGGACACGGCCGTGTAGCCGAACACGATCTTCGGGTTCGATTGCGCGCGCGAGGGCAGCGCCGCGGCGGCCGAGGCGGCGGCCAGCGCCGACAGCAGGGTGCGTCGTTTCATCATGTCTTCTGTCTCCTGGGGGTGGTTTTCTTCTGCGGGGCCTTGGGTCGCGGCAGCGCGGCGCGCAGCCCGCCGACGATGAAGTTCACCAGCATCGGCGCCACGGCCGGATCGCTGCGCCGGTTCTCGCCGCGCGAGAGCCGCTCGATGCGGCTGTCGTTCAGGTGGTGCAGCAGCGCCCCGAGCGAGAACTGGTAGCCCCAGGCGGCCTGCCCGCGCGTGGCATGCGGCAGCGCGACGTGCAGCGCGTCGATGTAGGCCTCGGCCAGCGGGTCGAAGTAGCCGCGCAGCACGCGGTCGGCTTCCTCGGTGGCGTGATAGAGCTCGCGCGCCACCAGCAGCGCGTAGTACTCGCCCTCGGCGCTCGCACGCAGCGCCAGCACCGGCCCGGTGAAGGCCTCGATGATGCGAGGCAGCGTGCGCGCGTCGTCAGGGTCGTTATCCACGGCCTTCAGGCCCGCGAGCCGCTCCTCGATGCTGTGGCTCCAGTGCTCGAAGATCGCGTGGAAGAGCTCGTGCTTCGGACCGAAGTAGTAGCCCACCAGCGCCAGCGGCACGCCCGCTTCCTCGGCGATCTGGCGGATGGTGACCGCGTGGTAGCCGTGCTGCGCAAAAAGCTTTTCCGCCGCCAGCAGGATGGCGTGGCGCCGATCGGGCCGGGCGGCTTCGGCAGCGGCGGCCGGGGCGCGGTGGGCGCTTCGCCTGGCGGGCGGGGTGCGGGTGTTCATCGGGCGTATTGAACGTCTGTACAAAACTATTGAACACGCGTACAAACCCTGAGGTCAAACCCGGTTGAACGGCGCGGAATGCGGCATTAGGCTCGGTGCATGCCCGCTCCCAACATTCCCCAGATCCGCCTCTACCAGGACTGGCTGCGCGAGCAGCGCGGCCTGTCCTTCGACACCTATGACGCGCTGTGGCGCTGGTCCGTGACCGATCTCGACGCCTTCTGGCAGAGCATCTGGGACTACATGGGCATCGTGTCGCCCACGCCGCACACGGCGGTGCTGGCCGACGACCGCATGCCCGGCGCCACGTGGTTTCCGGGCGCCGAGGTCAACTACGCGCGCGAGGTGCTGCGCCATGCCGATGCGGCGCATGCGGCCGGCCTGCCGGCCATCGTGAGCGACAACGAGCTGGGCGAAGTGCGCGAGATGCCCTGGCCCGAGCTGCGCCGGCAGGTGGCCTCGGTGGCGCTCACGCTCAAGTCGCTGGGTGTGCAGCGCGGCGACCGCGTGGCCGCCTACCTGCCCAATGTGCCCGAGACCATGGTGGCCTTTCTCGCGTGTTCGAGCATCGGCGCGGTGTGGAGCGTGTGCGCGCCCGACATGGGCACGGCCGCCGTGGTCGACCGTTTCCGCCAGATCGAGCCCAAGCTGCTGATCGCCGCCGACGGCGTGCACTACGGTGCCAAGCCCATCGACCGCAGCGCGGTGGTGCAGGAGCTGCGCGATGCGCTGCCCAGCGTGCAGAAGCTGCTGTTGCTGCGGACGCCCCATGCCGCGCAGCAGCTCGCCGCCGACGCCGACTGGCAGGCCGCCAGCGCGCGCCGCGACGCCGAGGTGGCGGCCTTCGAGCCCGAATGGCTGCCCTTCGACCACCCGATCTGGATCGTCTATTCGAGCGGCACCACCGGCCTGCCCAAGCCCATCGTGCACGGGCAGGGCGGCATCATCATGACGATGTACGCCTGCGGCCTGCACAACGACATCGGCGCGAGCTACGGCGCCAACAACTTCGACGAGCGCTTCCACTGGTACAGCTCGACCGGCTGGGTCATGTGGAACTGCCAGCTCGCGGGCCTGGCCTTCGGCGCGACCATCGTCATCTACGACGGCCATCCGGCCGGCAGCAAGGAGAAGCCCGACTGGGCCGTGCTGTGGCGCTTCGTCGCGAAGCACCGCATCACTTTCTTCGGTGCCGGCGCGGCCTACTTCACCAACTGCATGAAGGCCGGCGTGGTCGCGGCCGAGTGCGGCGACCTGTCGCGCGTGCGCGCGCTCGGCAGCACCGGCTCGCCGCTGTCGGAAGAGGTGCAGCGCTGGGGCACGGCGCAGCTGCTGGCCGCGGGCGCGAGCAGCGTGTGGTGGTGCAACATTTCCGGCGGCACGGATTTTTGCGGCGCCTTCGTCGGCGGCAACCGCGAGCTGCCCGAAGTGCCCGGGCAGATGCAGTGCCGCCAGATCGGCCATGCGGTGGAAGCCTGGAACGAAGACGGCAAGCCCGTCATCGGCGAGGTGGGCGAGCTGGTCTGCACGCGGCCCATCCCATCGATGCCGCTGTACTTCTGGGGCGACGAAGGCAACGCGCGCTACCTGTCGAGCTACTTCGACACCTACCCCGGCGTCTGGCGCCACGGCGACTGGATCAGGATCGGCGAGGACGGCGGCTGCATCATCTACGGCCGCAGCGACGCCACCATCAACCGCCTGGGCCTGCGCATGGGCACCAGCGAGATCTACAGCGCCGTCGAGGCGCTGCCCGAAGTGCTCGACTCCATGGTGGTCGACCTCGAATACCTGGGCCGCGAAAGCTACATGCCGCTGTTCGTGGTGCTGCGCCCCGGCGTGGCGCTCGACGATGCGATGCGCGGCAAGATCAACCACGCGATCAAGACCTCGCTCTCGCCGCGCTTCCTGCCCAACGACATCTTCCAGGTGGCCGAGATCCCGCGCACGCTCTCGGGCAAGAAGCAGGAGCTGCCGATCAAGAAGCTGCTGCTGGGCCAGCCGCTTCAGAAGGTGGTCAACCCCGAGGCCATGGCCAACCCCGGCTCGCTCGGCTGGTACGTGGAGTTTGCGGCGCGGCGCGCCGCGGCCTCTCAGGGCATCAGCAGTTCGTAGAGCACCATGCGCGTCTGGCGGCCGCGCAGCGCCACCCGCTCGTCGATGCGGCGCGTCTGCAGCCGGCCCTTCAGGCCCGCGCAGGTGACCTCCGAGATCAGCGTGTGCGTGCCCAGCTGCTTGTTGATGCCCTCGATGCGGCTGGCCACGTTGACCACGTCGCCCAGCGCCGTGTAGGACAGCCGGTCGTTGGAGCCCAGCACGCCCGCGATCGCCACGCCGGTGTGGATCCCCACGCGCGTGCGGAACTCGGGCAGCCCGTCGGCGCGCCACCTGCGGTTGAGCGCACTCGTCTCGATGTGCAGCTGCAGCGCGGCCAGGCAGGCGCGGTACTCCGCGTCCTTCAGGTCGGCGGGCGCGCCCCACAGCACCATGATGCCGTCGCCCATGAACTTGTCGACCACGCCGCCGTAGCGCGCCAGCACGCGGGTGGCCAGGTTGAAGTATTCGGTCAGCATGCGCACCAGCACATTGGCTTCCATCGATTCGGAGATCCGCGTGAAGCCCTCGATGTCGGTGAACATCACGGTCATGCGCCGCGGCGACCCGCTGGGCGCCAGCGCCTGGCCCTCGGCCACGAGCTGGCTGATCACGTCCACCGGCACGAACTTGCTGAACGCCCTGAGGCTGCGCGCCGATTCGTCCAGCGCCCGGTCCAGGTTCTGGATCTCGAGCACGCGGCTCGGCTCGCGCGGCAGGTCGTCGAGCTCCAGCAGGCCGATGCGGCGCGCGATTTGCGCGAGCTTCTCGACCGGCGAGGTGACCAGCCTGGACAGCTGCAGCGACACGAACAGCGCGGCCGCGAGCAGCGCCAGGCCCAGCAGCAGCCACCACAGCACGGCGCGCCGCAGGGCGCCGAGCACGAAGTCCTCGGGCACCCAGCTCACCAGCTGCCAGCCGGCCGAAGGAATGCGCGAAGCCTGGGCCAGGTAGCCGCGCCCTTCGTGCTCGAACGAGAAGGCCGCGCCGCCCGCGCCGTCCGGCGTGCGGTTCTCCAGCATCTGGGCGTGCAGCGCGCCCAGCACGCCGGTGGGCGGCTCGGGCTGGCGCAGCACGCCGGGCTGGTCGCTGCGCGCGAGCACCTGGTCGCCGGCGTCCAGCAGGGCGCCGTCGCCGCGGCCGTCGCTTGCGAACAGCCGCACGAACTGCGAGAGCCGGCCCAGCGAGACATCGCCGCCCACCACCAGCAGCCGGGGGCCGCCTTCGGCCGCGCGGCGCTTGCTGGGCAAGGCATAGCTCACGCCCAGCTCCTGCGTCGCGGCGAAGGCGTAGGGCGCGGTCCACACGGGCCTTTGCATCTGGCGCGCCTGCTGGTACCAGCGCTGCAGCCGCGGGTCGTAGCCGCTGCGGAAGGACTCGATGCGCTGCGTGGCGAAGCGCTGCTGCGCGTCGATCTCGGGCGCGGGCGGCAGCTTGTACTGCCAGGTCTCGATGGCGAGTTCGCCGGTGCCCGCGCCGCGCGCGATGCGCCGGATGGCCGGCACCGGGTAGCGCAGCGCCATCAGCATCTGGCCCGTGTCGTCGGCCACGTAGAGGCTGTCGAGCTCGGGCGCCTGCTGCAGCAGGGTCCACAGAAGCTCGGCCGTGCGCTGGGCATGCTCGCCCGCGGCGCCGAGGCTGGGCGCGCCGGCCAGCGCACCGACCGCCGACTCGGTCTTGGCGAGGACCGCGAGCATGTTGTCCTCGGTGCGGTAGTGGTTGGCCGCGTGCGCGGAGGCGCCGATCTTCGCCACCAGCCGCTGCGAGCCCCAGTAGCCGAGCGTGGCCAGCAGCAGCGACTGCGTCAGCGCCACCGCGCTCACGATGGTGCTCACGTCGACCCTGAAGCGGCGCGAAAGCCGCGCCACGGCGGCGGAAAATTCAAAGAATGCGAGAGGCGGCTTTCCCGCCCCACCCGCAGACCCGGATGAGTTCTTCTTGTTCATACAGCTCCCTGTCGACCACTCGAACGCACCCGCGGCCGTCACGTCGGGCCGCGGATCGCATCCGGCCGCTCGCTGCCCCGATCGTTTGGTTGTCGGAAATCATGGCGAGCACCCGGGGTGCAGGGCGGATTTTGCGCGACTTCGGGCCGCGCGCGTCATGGCACGGTCGTGCGCAAGAAGCGGGCTTGGCTAGCGCGCGTCGTGGAAGATGATTCCCAGCGTGTGCCGCCGCCCCGCGCGCACGCGGCTCACGCCGTGCCGCATGGTGACGCGGTAGCTGCCGCGCGTGCCCGCCACGGGCCGCTGGTTGACCGCGAAGACCACCGCCTCGCCCTGCGCGAGCGCCACCACCTCGGCGCGCGACTGCATGCGCGGGCGCTGCTCGGTGAGCACGAATTCGCCGCCCGTGAAGTCTTCGCCCGGCCGGCTCAGCAGCACCGTGAGCTGCATCGGGAACTGCAGGTCGCCGTACAGGTCCTGGTGCAGGCAGTTGTAGTCGCCTTCGACATAGCGCAGCAGCAGCGGCGTGGGCCGCAGCTGGCCCGCCGCATGGCAGCGCGCGAGATAGGCCGCGTGGTCCGCCGGGTAGTCGGCCGGCTGGCCCATCGCGGCGGCCCATGCGTTCGCGAGCGGCGCGAGGCGCTCGTACAGCGCGCTGCGCCAGGCCGCGACCGGAGCCGGCAGCGGGTTGCCGAAGTACTGGTACTCGCCCTGGCCGAAGCCGTGGCGCTGCATCACCACGCGGCTGCGGAAATGGCCGGGCTCGTCATACAGCGCGGCCAGCGCGGCGCACTCCTTCGGGCTGAACAGCACGCCCGTGGTTGCGCAGCCGCGCGTGGCAAGCTCGGTTTCGATGCGGGGCCAGTCGAGGGCGCGGACGATGTGGGCAGGAGAGGTCGGCATGCCGAAAGTGTGCGGCCGCCGCGGGCGCGGCGCTCGCTGTTTCCGGACATGGGTTCCGGCCGCGGCGATGCCGCAAGAGGACGTCAGAACGAGAGGGCCACGGGCGCGAGCTCGCCGATCTCCACGCGCACGGCAGTGCCCGCCGACGCGAACAGCATGCCGGTGCACGAACCGCTCGTGACGATCTGCCCGGCCTTGAGTCCGGCGCCGCGCGCGGCGCAATGGTTGGCCAGCCACACCAGCAGCGCGCCCGCGTCGGGGCTCGGATGCTCGCCCACGGTGTGCGCGACGGTCTGCCCGTCGAAGTGCAGCGCGGCCTCGGCGCGCTGCAGGTCGAACCAGGCCGGCGCGAAGGGCTGGCGCTGCCCCAGCACCAGCGCGCCATGGCTCAGCAGGTCGGCCAGCAGGGCGTTGGCATGGGCGCCGAACCAGTCGGCCAGCCGGGTCTCGACGACCTCGATCACCGGCAGCACCGACTCGACGGCGCCTGCCACATCGGCCAGCGTGTAGGGCGCGGCGCGCGGCGGCAGGTCGGCGCCCAGCTGGAAGCCGACCTCGGCCTCGATGCCGCGCAGCCGCCATGCCGGACCCTGCAGGCGCACGCCGCCGGGCAGCAGCCCCTCGGCCGGCAGCGGCGCGCAGGTGGGCTCCTGGCCGGGCGCGCGCGCGCCCACCTTCCAGCCGCCGACCGGGCCGATCGCCGCCAGCGTGGCGTCCTGGATGGCATAGGCCTCGGCGCGGCTGGCCGTCTGCAGCAGCGCCGAGGGCACGCGCCGGCCCTCGCGCCGCGCGAGGTGCAGCGCGTGCGCGGCGCTGGCGGGCGCAAGGCCGCCGGCCGCCGCGCTCACAGGGCGGGAAAGCGCTGCCACGGATGGGCGCGTTCGAAATCGCGGGCCAGCGCCAGCAGCGCGTCGTCGCCGCCTTCGCGCGCGACCAGCTGCAGCCCCACCGGCAGGCCTTCGGCAAAGCCGCAGGGCAGCGCGATCGCGGGCAGGCCCAGGGCGTTGACGAAGCCCGCGAACACCGCATGGCCGCGCGGGCCGACCTCGCGGCCATCGATGCGCGGCGGATGGGTGTCGGCCGCGGGCCAGGGCAGCGCCGCGGTCGCGGGGGTCAGCAAAAAGTCGTGCTGCTCGAACAGGCCCGCGAGTTCGCTGCGCAGGCGCTCGGCCTCGAACAGCAGCTCGAACAGCTCGCGCGCCGAGGCGGCGCGGCCGGTCCCGGTGTTGGCCTGCATCGCGGGGCCGAACAGCGCGGGATCGAAGGGCCGCGGCCAGAGTTCGCGCGGATGGTCCACCAGCCAGGCCAGCCCTACCTGCGCGAGCAGCGGCCAGCGCTGGTTCACCGCCTCGGCCAGTTCGAAGCGCGGCAGCGTCGTGACCTCGTGCCCGAGCGCGGCCAGCTTCTCGGCCGCGGCATCCACCAGCCGCGCGATGCGCGGGTCCACCGGGTGGTCCGCGAAGCGCGGCAGGTAGAGGATGCGCGCGGCCTTGGCTTTGTGCGGCGCATCGGCCGCCGCGCGCGGCGCGATCGCCCGCATGACCGCGGCCACGTCGTCCACGCAGCGTGCCATCGGCCCCACCACCTCGAAGTCCAGGAAGATCGGCGGCAGGCCATTGCCGCGCCGCACGCGGCCGCGCGAAGGCTTGAGCCCGACGAGGTTGGTGTGCGAGGCGGGCCGGCGGATGGAGCCGCCGCCATCGGTGCCCAGCGCGATCGGGCAGCCGCCCGCGGCCACCAGTGCCACCGCGCCGCCCGAGGAGCCGCCGGGCGTGAGCGCCGGGTTCCACGGATTGCCGGTGGGCCCGAAGACCGGGTTGGCGGTGTAGCCCTGCATCGTGAACTCGGGCACGTTGGTCTTGCCGAAGATCACCGCGCCGGCTTCACGCAGCCGCGCCACCGGCAGCTCGTCGCGCTCGGCGACAAAGCCGGCCAGCGCGCGGCTGCCCCAGTGCGTGGGCAGGCCGCGCACCTGCAGGTTGTCCTTGATGGTGGCGGGCACGCCGTCGAGCGCGCCTAGCGCGCGGCCCGAACGCCAGCGCGCGGTGCTTTGCGCCGCGGCCTCGGCCGCGCCTTCGGCATCGAGCACCACCAGCGCATTGAGCCGCGGGTTCACCTCGGCCGTGCGCGCCAGGCAGGCCGCGAGCGCCTGCTCCGGCGTGAAGGCGCCGGCGCCAAAGCCTTCGGCGAGCTGGGCCGCCGTGAGTTGCCAGAGTGCTTTCATCGTGCGCTTGCCGCAGTGGCCCGGCTCACATGTGGCCCGGCAGCCAGGTCACCAGCTGCGGCACGGCCAGCAGCAGCAGGGTGAACAGGATCATGATCAGCGCATAGGGCAGCGCGCCGTAGATCGCGTCCTCGATGCCGCCCCTGTCGGGCCGGATGCCGTGCACCACGAACAGGTTCATGCCGACCGGCGGCGTGATGAGCCCGAGCTCGCACATCAGCACGATGAAGATGCCGAACCAGATCGGATCGACCCCCAGCGCGGTGGCGATCGGATAGGTGATCGGAATGGTCGCCACCTGCATCGACAGCACGTCCATGAACATGCCCAGCACCAGGTAGAACAGCATCAGCGCAAGGATCAGCCCGGTGGCCGACAGGCCCAGGCCCGAGACCCACTTGGTCATGGCCTCGGCCACGCCGGTGAGGCTCACCGTCAGGTTCAGCACGAAGGCCGCCACCACGATCAAGAGGATCATGCCGCTCACGCGCGCGGTCGAGACGAAGCAGTTGCGCATCAGCTCCCAGCTGAGCTTGCCCGAATGCAGCACGAAGCCCAGCGCCGCAATCACGCCGAGCGCGGCGCTCTCGGCCGCGGTGGCAATGCCGAAGTAGAGGCTGCCCATGACGATGCCGAACACCACCGCCGGCGGCACCAGGTGCACCAGCGCGCGGATGCGCGCCTTCAGCGGCACCTTGGGCTCGCGCATCGCGTTGCCGCTCGCCAGGCTGGAGCCCGCGATCCACAGCATGAAGAAGCCGGTCAGCAGCAGGCCCGGGATGATGCCCGCGATGAACAGCTTGCCGATCGAGTTGTTGGTGAGCGAGCCATACACGATCATGTTCACGCTCGGCGGAATCAGGATGCCCAGCGTGCCGCCGGCGGCCAGGCTTCCGAGCGAGGCGCGCATCGAGTAGCCGCGGCGGTGCAGCGACGGCAGCGCCACCGTGCCCACCGTGGCCGCGGTGGCCACCGACGAACCCGAGGTGGCCGCGAACAGCGCGCAGCTGCCGATGTTGGTGTGCAGCAGCCCGCCGGGCAGGCGGCCGAGCCAGGCCGACAGCGCGATGTACATGCGGTCGGCAATGCCCGAGCGCAGCAGCAGTTCGCCGAGCAGCACGAACAGCGGCACCGAGGTCAGCAGGTTCTCGTTCTGCACGCCCCAGACCACGGGCGCGATCGAGTCCATGAAGGGCGCGCCGTAGGCCGCGATGCCGCCGACGATGCCCACCAGCGCCATCGAAACGGCAATCGGCATGCCAACCAGCATCATGCCCAGCATCGCGAGGAACGCGAGCCCTATGACGAAGAGGTTCATGGCCTGCCTCCTTCGCCGGGCTGCGGGGCCTGGCGCACCGCGAGGTCGTCGAGCTCTTCCTTGAGCTCTTCCTTCGCGCTCTTGGGATGGAAGTCGGTGTTCAGCGCCGCGATGTCGCCGCGCAGCAGCAGCTGGGTGGCGCGCAGCGCGAGCCCGCAGGCCACCAGCGCGAAGACCACGAGCCCCGCATACCAGACGCCCTGCGGAATGATCAGCGGCGTGGCCCACGGCGTCTGCGCGGTGCTGCGGTAGGCCATGGTGTCGCCGATCACCTTGAACGCCACCCAGCCGATGAACACCGCGAGCGCGGCCAGCGACACCGCCGAGATCCAGTTCAGCAGCGCCTGCACGCGGGCCGGGAACTTCTCGTGGAACACGTCGACGCGGATGTGGTTGCGCCCCATGAGCGCGAGGCTGAAGGCAATGGTCGAGCCCACCGCGAGCGCATAGCCGCCGAGCTCGTCCGCGCCCTGCAGCGAGATGTTGAACAGCTTGCGCGCGGCGGTCTCGACGGTCACGATGACCGACAGGCCAAGGAAGATCGCCCCGAAGACGGTGGCCAGCACCGTCTCCACGCGCGTCTTGAAGCTGGCGTGCCGCGGCGCGGCCGGCGCTTCTTCCGGCGATGCGGCGGTGGGCTGCGGCCGCTCGCTCATGGCCGCGCTGCTCACTTGTTGAGCCCCAGCACCGGCGCCACCGTGGCCTGCCAGCCCTTGGAGCAGCCCGGGTTCGACTTGTCGCAGACCTCGGCCCACACCGGCAGCGATACCTTGCCGACCGCGCCGCGCACCAGCTCGAGGTCGGCCGGCGTGACCGGCACGTCGACCAGCTTGAACTTCTTGCCGGTGGTGCACGGGTCCCTGCCGGCGTTGCAGTTGAGCGCATCGCGGAACAGCTCCTCGGAGTACTTCCACACCTCGTCGGTCAGGCCGTCGAAGGCGGCCTTGAGCTTGGCCTGCTGGTCGGGCTTGAGCGCGTTCCATGACTTCATCGTCATGCCGTAGCCGTTGAGCGCCATCTGGAAGCCGATGGCCAGCTGGTGCGTGGTGACCTCGGGCCAGCCGGCCGAGTTGGCCGAGCTCGGCCCGGTGATGGCGCAGTCGACCACGCCGAGCGACAGCGACTGGTGCGTGTCGGCGAACGACACCGGCACCGGCGTTGCGCCCACCAGCTCGATGAACTTGGCCAGGTTCTGGTCGTACACGCGCACCTTCATGCCCTTGATGTCGGCCAGCGAGGCAATCGGCTTCTTGCAGAACAGGATCTGCGGGCCGAAGGGCCATACGCCGAGCAGCTTCACGTTGAACTGCTGCTGCAGCCGCGCATCGACCGTGTCGAAGTAGGCCTTGGCCACCTTGCGGCCGGTGGCAAAGTCGGGCGCGGCGCCGACCAGGTCGAGGCCCAGGATCGTCGGTTCGTCGCGCGAGTTCTGCGACACGCGCAGCGAGACGATGTCGAACAGGCCCGCCTTCATCACGCGCAGCTGCTCGGTGTCCTTGATGCCGAGCGTGTCGATGGGCTTGTAGTCGACGTCGATCGGCAGGCCCGTGCGGGCCGCGAAGTTCTCGAAGAAGGGCTGTTCCTTGTTCTTCTGGATGAGCCCGGTGGCCAGCGGCTGGCCGATAGCCTTGAGCTTGATCCGCTCCTGCGCCTGGGCGGCGGGAAGGGCGAGCACGGTGGCCAGCGCGAGCAGGCAGGCCGCGGCGAACGGCCTTGGAAAAGAGGGCTTGGCAAGAGGGCGCAGCGGCATGATTTCTCCTGGAAGGGCAAAGGTGGGCGGATCGGCAAGGCGGCAATGCAGGAGGCCATTGAAGCGCGCCGCATGGCGCCCGCGCAGAGTTTTCCGCGCACCGGGAACGGCAGAAAAAATCTTTGCGGATCAAGCACTTGGCGCTGCGCGCCGGTGGAAGACGCGCGGCCGGCGGCTACTTCAGGCGCCCGCCGTAGGCCGCGGTGATCTCGTCGGCGGCGCCGCGCACCGTGGCGCCCAGCTGCGCGAAGTCGGCCGCCTTGATGCGCTGCGTCGGCCCCACCAGCGAGATCGCGCCGAAGGGCTGGCCGTGCTCGTCGCGGATGGCGGCGGCAATGCAGCGCAGGCCCACGGCGTTCTGCTCGTCGTCCACCGCATAGCCCGCGCGGCGCACCTCGCCCAGCGTTTCGTGCAGCCGCGATGCGCGTGCGATGGTGTTGGGCGTGAGCTTGGGCAGGCCGTAGGTGCGCAGGTACTGCAGCACGTCGTCCTCGGCCATGGCGGCCAGGATCGCCTGCCCCATGGCGGTGCCGTGCAGCGGTGCGCGGAAACCCGGCTTGCCGATGGCGCGCATCAGCTCGCGGCTTTCCACCTGTGTGACGAACACGATGTCGCCCAGGTCGGCAATGCCCAGGTTGATGCTTTCGCCCGAGCTGTCGCGCAGCCGCCGCATCACCGGCAGCGCCAGGTGCGCAATGCGGCGCCGGCGCCCGAAGGCCGCGCCCACCGAGAAGCAGCGCACGCCCACATACCAGAGGCTGGTTTCGCGGTCGAACTGGACGAACTGGCGCTGCTCCAGCGTGGTGAGCAGGCGGTGCGCGGTGGACGATGAGAGGCCGCTGCGCGCCGCGATGTCGACCAGGCGGTAGCCCTCGTCGTCGTCGGCCAGCAGTTCGAGCAGCTGCATGGCGCGCGTGAGCGATTGCACGGTGCCGTCGCCGTCGCGGTCGATGCGCATGACCTTGCCGGCGGCCTTGGAAGAGGAGGAGGAGCGGGGGGAGCTGCTGTCCGTCATGTCCAGATCCTTGCAAGTTGCACGCCACCCCCGCCGCCGGCACGGCCTCAGCCGCTCAGCGCCGGTGCGTCCGGCTATTTTTGTCGACAAAAGTATTGAATATTGTCGACATCATCCTCGCCAATCGAGTGCCCCGGGGGCAGTGATTACGCGGATGCCGGCCATCGGCGGCATCCCGCCGCGGCTACAGCCACTTGCCGCTGCCCGTCGGCATCTGGATGGTGGTGGCGGGGTCGCCGCTGCTCACCAGCGAATCGATCGCAATGCTCAGCAGCGAGATGAAGATGCTCGCGAAGAACGCGGTCCAGAAGCCCGAGAGCTTGAACCCGCGCACCAGCGCGGCCACCAGCATGATCATCAGCGCGTTGATCACCAGCAGGAACAGGCCGAGCGTCAACAGCGTCAGCGGCAGCGTGAGCACGATCAGGAGCGGCTTGACGACGGCATTGGCCAGGCCCAGCAGCAGGGCCGAGATCACGAGCGCGGAAGTGCTCTCGAACTTGATGCCGCGAAAGATCAGGCTGGCCACCCACAGCGACAGCGCGGTGATGGCCCAGTGCACGAGAAAGGGAGCGAGGTTGTTCAGCATGGTATGAGGGGCGCAAGGCGGTGCGCGCGATGGTGCGGACCATCATATCGGCACTGTCTTGGCTAGACGGCGCTGCGCTGCGCCTCGGCCAGCAGCCAGTCGCTGAAGAACTTCAGCAGCGGCCGCTGGTCGGCGCGCTCGGGCGTCACGAGGTAGTAGTTGCGCTCGCCCGACAGCGGCCGCGCGCAGGCCACCACGAGTTCGCCGCGCGCGAGTTCGTCGGCCACCAGCATGGTGGGCATCAGCGCCACGCCCAGGCCGTGCGAGGCGGCCGCGGCCAAGATGGAAAAGAGCTCGTAGCGCGGCCCGCCGCGTGCATTGGGTGCATCGACCTGCTGCGCGTCGAACCACTGGCGCCAGCCGTCGGGCCGCGTGCTCTGCTGCAGGAGCGGCATCTGCGCGATGGCCGCGGGCGCGACCGCCTTGCCGCGCAGCAACAGCGAGGGGCTGCACACCGGCACCACGTCCTCGTGCATCAGCATGAGCGCGCGCGTGCCGGCCCAGTTCTCGACCTGCGCGGGCGTGCCGGCATACAGCGCGGCGTCGAACTCCGCGTCGGCAAACAGGAAAGGCCGGGTGCGCGTCTCGATGTGCACCACCACGTCGGGCTGCAGCGCCGCAAAGCCCTTGAGCCGCGGCATCAGCCAGCGCGTGGCAAAGGTGGGCACCGCCGCCAATGAGAGCGAGCCGCCTTCGCCCTGGTGCGCCATGGCGTCGAGCGTGTCGCGCTCCATCGCCTCGAGCCGCTTGGTGATCTGGCGCGCATAGGCCGCGCCGCTCGCGGTGAGCGCCACGCCGTGGCGCGTGCGGCGGAACAGCGCCACGCCCAGGAAGGCCTCGAGCGTGCCGATCTGGCGCGACACCGCGCTCTGCGTGAGCGCGAGTTCCTGCGCGGCGCGGGTGTAGCTCTCGTGGCGCGCGGCGGCGTCGAAGCACACGAGGGTCTGCAGGGGCGGGATCTTGCGGCGCATGTATGCCGCAAGTGTATGACTGGAGGAGTGCCGTCACCAATGGAAACGTCTCCTCCTATGGGTGTCAGATGTGCACAAGACGCATATCTGGGTGAGGATTCATCGTTTGCGCCCAACCCCCCGCATGGCTAGGATCGGCCCATTCCCCCCTTTTTCCCTCTTCCGGAGACAAGCACATGGCCGCCAAAGCGCAATTCCACTGGGACGATCCCCTTCTTCTCGACCAGCAGCTGACCGACGAAGAACGCATGATCCGCGACGCGGCCAATGCCTACTGCCAGGAGCGCCTCGCGCCCCGCGTCATCGAGGGCTTTCGCAGCGGCGAGACCGACCCCGCCATCTTCCGCGAAATGGGCGCGCTCGGCCTGCTCGGCCCCACGATCCCCGAGCAGTACGGCGGCCCCGGCCTCAACTACGTGGCCTACGGCCTGATCGCGCGCGAAGTCGAGCGCGTCGACTCGGGCTACCGCTCGATGGCCAGCGTGCAGAGCTCGCTCGTGATGGTGCCGATCAACGAATTCGGCACCGAGGCGCAGAAGCAGAAATTCCTGCCCAAGCTCGCCACCGGCGAATGGATCGGCTGCTTCGGCCTGACCGAACCCGACCACGGCTCCGACCCCGGCAGCATGGTCACGCGCGCCAAGAAGGTGCCGGGCGGCTACTCGCTTTCCGGCGCCAAGATGTGGATCAGCAACTCGCCCATCGCCGACGTGTTCGTGGTCTGGGCCAAGGAAGTCAGCGAAAGCGGCACCGTGGGCCCGATCCGCGGCTTCGTGCTCGAGAAGGGCACGAAGGGCCTGAGCGCTCCGGCGATCCACGGCAAGGTCGGCCTGCGCGCCAGCATCACCGGCGAAATCGTGATGGACGGCGTGTTCTGCCCCGAGGAAAACGCCTTCCCCGAAGTGCAGGGCCTCAAGGGCCCCTTCACCTGCCTCAACAGCGCGCGCTACGGCATCTCCTGGGGCGCGCTCGGCGCCGCCGAAGACTGCTGGCACCGCGCCCGCCAGTACACGCTGGACCGCAAGCAGTTCGGCCGCCCGCTCGCCGCCAACCAGCTGATCCAGAAGAAGCTGGCCGACATGCAGACCGAGATCACGCTGGGCCTGCAAGGGAGCCTGCGCCTGGGCCGCATGAAGGACGAGGGCACGGCCTCGGTCGAGATCACCTCGATCATGAAGCGCAACAACTGCGGCAAGGCCCTGGACATCGCCCGCCTGGCGCGCGACATGATGGGCGGCAACGGCATCAGCGACGAGTTCGGCGTGGCGCGCCACCTGGTGAACCTGGAAGTGGTCAACACCTACGAAGGCACGCACGACATCCACGCGCTCATCCTGGGCCGTGCCATCACCGGCATCGCCGCCTTCGCCAACTGAACGAAGAGCGCATGACGGCCACCAAGCCCGCAGCCCTGGACGGCATCAAGGTCCTCGATCTGTCCCGCGTGCTCGCGGGCCCCTGGTGCACGCAGATCCTCGCGGACCTGGGCGCCGACGTCGTCAAGATCGAACGCCCCGGCGTCGGCGACGACACGCGCACCTGGGGCCCTCCGTTCATCAAGGACGCGGACGGCAACGACACCGACCAGGCCAGCTACTTCACGGCCTGCAACCGCAACAAGCGCTCGGTCACGGTCGACATGGCCACGCCCGACGGCCAGGCGCTCCTGAAGCAGATGGCGGCGCAGGCCGACATCGTGGTGGAGAACTTCAAGACCGGCGGCCTGAAGCAGTACGGCCTCGACCACGAGAGCCTGCGCGCGGCCAACCCGCGCCTCATCTACTGCAGCGTGACCGGCTTCGGCCACGACGGCCCCTACGCCGAGCGCGCGGGCTACGACCTGATGATCCAGGCCATGACCGGCATGATGAGCATCACCGGCCGTCCCGACGGCGAGCCCGGCGGCGGCCCGCTGCGCGTGGGCGTGGCGCTCACCGACCTGTTCACCGGCGTCTATGCAAGCACCGCCATCCTCGCGGCGCTGCAGGTGCGCGGCCGCACGGGCGAAGGCCAGCACATCGACATGGCGCTGCTCGACGTGGGCATGGCCATCCTCGCCAACCAGGCGAGCGCCTTCCTCAACACCGGCAAGGCACCGCAGCGCCAGGGCAACACGCACCCGAGCCTCGCGCCGTATCAAGACTTTCCGACGCAGGACGGCTCGATGCTGCTGGCCATCGGCAACAACGGCCAGTTCGCGCGCTTCTGCGAAGCGGCTGGCCATGCCGAGTGGGCCGCCGATGCGCGCTTTGCGACCAACACGCTGCGCGTGAAGCACCGCGGCGTGCTCATCCCGATGATGGAAGAGCTCACGCGCACCCGCAGCACCGCCGACTGGGTCGCGCTGCTCGAAGACAAGGCCGTGCCCTGCGGCCCGATCAACGACATTGCGCAGGCTTTCGACGACGCGCAGGTCAAGTCGCGCGGCCTCGCGGTCACGCTGCCGCGCGATGCGGGCGACGGCATCGCCAGCATCACCGGCGTGGCGAGCCCGCTGCGCCTCACGGCCACGCCGCCCGTGCTGCGCCATGCGCCGCCCGCGCTCGGGCAGCACACGCGCGAGGTGCTGGCCGAGTTCGGCATCGATGGCGCGCGCTTCGACGCGCTGCGCGCGGCCGGCGTGGTGTAGCAAGGAGAGCAAACCATGACGGACCCGATACACAGCCCGCCGTTCTCGGTGCTGCGCATCGATCATGTCGTGCTGCGCGTGAAGGACGCGGAGCGCGCCATTGCCTTCTACCGCGACGTGCTCGGCTGCGCGGTCGAGAGGCGCCGCGACAACCTGGGGCTCGTGCATCTGCGCGCCGGCACCAACCTCATCGACCTCGTCACGCCCGATGGCCCGCTTGGCAAGCAGGGCGGCGCGCTGGCCGGCAAGGAAGGCCGCAACGTCGACCATCTCTGCCTGCGCATCGAGCCCTTCGACGAAGCGGCGATCCGCGCATTGATGGCGCGGCACGGCGTGCCGGTGCACGGCGAGGTGCAGAACAACTTCGGCGCCGAGGGCAATGGGCCTTCGATCTACATCACCGACCCTGACGGCAACAGCGTCGAGCTCAAAGGGCCGGCAGGCAACAGTTAGCTGGCGCGTCCCAGGATCGCCACGCCAAACACCGCCACGCCGAGCGCGAGGTTCAGGCTCACCAACTTGCGGACCATGTCGAGCCGCCCGGCCGCCACCGGCCACGCGCTTTCCTCCACCGCGCGCCGCAGCGCCTTGAACACCGAGGCGCGGATGTACACGTAGATGCCGGCCATCCCGATGGCGATGCCCATCATCGCCTCGATGCGCCAGTGCACCGCGCGGAAGCCGCCCGCGAGCAGGATCATCGCCACGCCGGTCACGAACAGCAGCGTGACGGCCGCGTCCACGCCCACGAAGAAGCGCCGCAGCACCGCCGCCATGGTGCGCAGCCGCAGCGGCGGCTCCAGCGTGGCGACCGCGGCGGGGCGCACCGCGAAGTGCAGGGTGGCCATGCCGCCGACCCAGAAGGCGGCGGCGAGAAGATGGATGAAGAGCAGGAAGGCGTAGGACATGGGGCCGATCAGAACACCGAAAGCTGTGCCCGCGCAATGTCCGAGCCGTTGCGTTAAAACCCCATCCTTCGCACGCAACAAAGAAAGATGAGGCTTCCATGACCCGCACCGTCGCCCAGAAACGCGCCGAGTTCCGCGCGCTGCACGAACAGGGCTGCTTCGCCATTCCGAACCCCTGGGACAAGGGCAGCGCGCGCTACCTGCAGGGCCTGGGTTTCAAGGCGCTGGCCACCACGAGCTCGGGCCATGCCTGGTCGCAGGGCCTGGCCGACGGAGGGCAGTCGCGCGACACCATGCTGGCCCACCTGCGCGACATCGTCGGTGCCACCGACCTGCCCGTGAATGCGGACTTCGAGAACGGCTTCGCGGCCGATGTAGAGGGCGTGGCCGAAAGCGTGCGCCTCGCGGTCGAGACCGGCGTGGCAGGCCTGTCGATCGAGGATTCGACCGGCGATGCGGCCAATCCACTGTTCGAGATCGGCGTGGCGGTCGAACGGCTGCGCGCGGCGCGCCGCGCCATCGACGCGGCCGGCGGCGACACGCTGCTGGTGGGCCGCGCCGAGAACTTCTTTGTCGGCCGCCCCGACCTGGACGACGCCATCGCCCGCCTCAAGGCCTACGCCGAGGCCGGCGCCGACTGCCTCTACGCGCCGGGCATCCGCACGCGCGAGCAGATCGCGGCGGTGGTGGCCGCGGTGGCGCCCAAGCCGGTCAACCTGCTGATCGGCTGGGCCAGCGAGCTCGGCATGCAGGACATTGCCGCGCTCGGCGTGCGGCGCGTCAGCGTGGGCGGCGCGCTCGCCCGCGCGGCCTGGGGCGGCTTCGACCGCGCCGCCCGGGCGCTGGCCGAGAAGGGACGTTTCGATGGCTTCGAAGGCGCGGCCTCCGGGGCCGATCTCGATGGCTTCTTCGGCCGGTTCTCCGAATAGCGCGCGGGCCGGCGCCATGGATGCGCTGCTCGCGGAAATCCGCGGCTGCACCGCCTGCGCCGCGCAGCTGCCGCTGGGCCCGCGGCCCGTGGTGCAGGCCAGCGCCAGCGCGCGCCTCTTGATCGTCGGCCAGGCGCCGAGCCTGACGGTGCACGCCACCGGCCTGCCATGGGACGACAAGAGCGGCGAGCAGCTGCGCCGCTGGCTCGGCATCGAGCGCGAGGTTTTCTACGACGCTGCGCGCATCGCGATCATGCCGATGGGCTACTGCTACCCCGGCCGCGGCAGCAGCGGCGACCTGCCGCCGCGCCGCGAGTGTGCCGAGCTCTGGCATGCGCGCCTGCTCGCGCAGATGAGCCGGGTCGAGCTCACGCTGCTGATCGGCCAGTACGCGCAGCGCCATTTTTTGGGCGCGGCGCGCAAGGCCGGCGTCACCGAGACCGTCGCGGCCTTTGCGGAATTTGCGCCGCGCTTCATTCCGCTGCCGCATCCGTCGCCGCGCAACACCGGCTGGTTCAAGCACCATCCGTGGTTCGAGAGCGAGGTGCTGCCGGTGCTGCGCGAACGCGTGCGGCAGGCGCTCGCGCAGCCCTAGGGTGCCGCAGCCACCGAGGTGCCTGCCCCATCGAAGGGCCGCGCGGCATAGACCACGCGCCCGCCCACCACCGTCATCAGCGACACGGTCTTGCCGATGCGCTCCAGCGGCACCGAGAAAAAGTCCTGGTCGAGGATCGCGAAGTCCGCGAGCTTGCCCACTTCGAGCGTGCCGCGCCTTGCCTCGTCGAAGCTGAACCACGCGCTGCCCACCGTGTAGAGCCGCAGCGCCTGTTCGCGCGTGGGCGTCTCGTCGGCACCGCGCATCGCCTTGCCGCTCACGGTCCTGCCGTCGAGCATCCATTGCAGCGCGACAAAAGGGTTGTACGAAGCCACGCGGTGCGCATCGGTGCCGGCGCCCACGTTCACGCCGGTGCGCAGTGCGCTGCCGATGGGCGGCATGCGGCGCGCCGCCTCGCCGCGCGTGGCGAGCGCGCGGTCGCCCTGGAAGTACATCGCGTCCTGCATGGTCCAGCCGATGCCCAGCGCCTTCATGCGCGCGAGCGTCTCGGGCGAGGCGTCGTCCAGGTGCGCGATCGACCAGCGCAGCTCCTTGATCGGCACTTCGGCGTTGAGCTTCTCGTAGAGACCGAGCAGGTGGTCGACCGAGCCGTTCTCCTGCCAGTGGATGGTGACCGCGAGCCTGCGCATCGCCGCCCACTTGATGAGCTCGTAGAACTTCTCCTTCGCGGCTGCGTCGGGAAAATTGTTGTTGTACATCGCGAGCGTCACGCGCTCGCCGAGGCCGTTGAACTTGAGCATGTCGTCGCCAAAGCCCATCGGCAGCATCTGCGTGAGCTCTCGGAACTCCTGCAGCTCGGCGCCGGGCTTCTGCGCGAACACGCTGTAGGCCACGCGCAGCGTCAGCGCCTTCTCGCGCCACAGCTCGAACAGCGCCGCGTACTGCGACGGCGCAATGCTGAAGCCGCCCGGGTCCACCAGGCCGGTGACGCCCAGGCGGTTCAGCTCGCGGAAAAAGGC
This sequence comes from Variovorax paradoxus NBRC 15149, assembly GCF_001591365.1. Classification (GTDB taxonomy): domain Bacteria; phylum Pseudomonadota; class Gammaproteobacteria; order Burkholderiales; family Burkholderiaceae_C; genus Variovorax; species Variovorax paradoxus. Next base: position 2,516,110 of record NZ_BCUT01000001.1, on the reverse strand, counting down.
GCGCGTGCCGGCCAGGTTGTCGTCGTAGGTCGGCTTGGGCAGCTTGTCGAAGAGGGCCGAGATGCCGACGATGTCGCCCGTCATCCAGCCCGGCGCACCGTCCGCCGCGGGCTTCATGCCGGCCGGCAGCGTGCCCGCCGGAACGCCCAGCGCCTCGAGCGCCTTGGGCGTCATCACCACCGCTTCGTAGAACAGCTGCACGTACACCGGATGGTTCGGTGCCGCCTCCTGCAGCTCGGCCGCGGTGGGGCGGCGGCGCTCGACGAACTGCTGCTCGGTCCAGCCACCCGCCACGATCAGCCAGCCGCCGGGCCGCGCACGCGCGGCCGCGGCGCGGATGCGCTCCATGGCTTCGCCGATGCTGCCGGCGCCGATCCAGTTGACCTCGGTCGAATAGCTCAGCGCCGCGCGCACCGCATGCATGTGCGAGTCGATGAGCCCCGGGACCACGGTGCGCCCGCCCGCATCCACCGTGCGCGTGATCGGGCCCGAGAGCGCGCGCACCTGCGCGGCATTGCCGACCGCCACGATGCGGCCGTCGCGCACGGCCAGGGCCTGCGCGGTGGTGGCGGCCGCGTCGAGCGTGGCGATCTTCGCGTTGGTGACGATCAGGTCGGCCGGCTGGGCCTGTGCGGCAGGCGGCCGCAGCAGCAGTGCAGCCGCCCCGGCCGCCATGAGCAGTGTGCGCATGTTCAATCCACCTTGATGCTCGCGGCCTTGACCACCTGCTGCGCCTTGGTGGTTTCATCGGCAATGAACTTGTTGAACTGCGCCGACGGCATCGTGAAGGGCTCGGCGCCGAGCTTGTCGAGCCGTTCCTTGAGTTCGGGCGAGGCCATGATCTTCGCGACCTCGGCCTGCAGCCGGTCCACCACCGGCTGCGGCGTCTTCGCGGGTGCAAAGAGCCCGACCCAGAACAGGTACTCGGAACCCGGCACGCCGGCCTCCACCGTGGTGGGCGCCTCGGGCAGCGCGGGCGAGCGCTTCGCGGTGCCCACGGCCAGCGCCTGCAGCTTGCCGCTCTTGATGAGCGGCAGGGCCGACACCATCGGCGCGAAGAACCAGTCGACACGTCCGGCCATCACCTCGGTCATGGCCTCGGGCGTGCCGCGGAAGGGCACGTGCTGCGCATCGAGCCCGGCCGCGAGGCGGAACACCTCGGCATTCATGTGCGTGGCCGAGCCATTGCCCGCGGAGCCGTAGTTGAGTCCGCCCGGATTGGCCTTGGCCTTTGCGACCAGGTCCCGCACGTTCGCGAAGTGCGAAGGCCCGGTCACCAGCACGTTGGGCAGGCTCGCCATGGGCGTGATGCCGGTGAAGTCCTTGATCGTGTCGTACGACAGGCCCTTGTAGATCCATGGATTCACCAGGTGCCCGGCCGAATGCACCAGCAGCGTGTAGCCGTCGGCTGGCGCCTTGGCCGTGATGGCCGCACCCAGCGTGCCGCCGGCGCCGGGCTTGTTGTCCACCACCACGCTGGTGCCCAGCGCGGGCCCGAGCTTCTCGGCCACGAGCCGCGCGACGATGTCGGTGCCGCTGCCCGCCGTGAAGGGCACCACGAGCTTGATCGGCTGCGTGCCGGGCCATGGGTTCTGCGCGTGTGCGGCGCCGAGCGTGCCGATGGCCGCGAGCGCCGCGGCCAGCGTGAGCGCCTGCCGGCGGCTCCAGGTGTCGAATGTCTTCTTCATGCGTCTTGTCTCCGTTGATTTAATTTGGGTGAGCGATGAAAGACTGGAGCCGGCCTATGCGGCTGGCGGCACGCTGTTCGGCATCACCAGCGCCACCAGCACCGGCCGGTTGCTGCGGTTCTCGAGCTGGCGCTTTTCGCCGGGTGCGAAGCGGCAGCTGTCGTAGGGGCCGAGCACTTCTTCCTGGTGCGCGCCGTCGAGCTCGCCGACCACATGGAGCTGGCCTTCGAGCACGAGGTAGAGCTTCTCCATCGGCGAGCCGTCGAGCCCGGTGCGGCCGCCGGGCAGGATCTGGCTCATGCCCATCCACATCTGCGTCGAAGGCCCGGCCTCCTTGCCTTGCAGGCGGAGGCAGCGCATGTCGAAATGGTTGGGCGCCTCGTAGTGCGGCGCCTCGCTGAAACGGGTCACGTGCATGGCGGTGTTCCTTGGGTTGTTCGATTCAGGGGCGCAGCACGACGCGGTCGGTGCTGCCCGAGAGCACGAGGCGGTAGGCGTCCATCGCTTCGTCGAGCGCGAAGTGCCGCGCCACCGGAAAGGGCTTGAGCGTGCCGCGTTCGAAGCCTTCCCGCATCGCGTCGAGCTGGGCGGTGGAGGCCACGCAGTCCATCGCGAGCGAGTCGATGCCCACGAAGGTGTGCATGCCGCGGTAGAACGCGAAGATGTCGAAGGGCACGGCGCGTTCGTGCGTGGCGATGAAGATCTGCGTCGCGCCCTTGGCCATGGCCTTGTTGGCGGCCTCGAAGTAGGCGCTGCCGACGGTGTTGTAGACGATGTTCGCGCCGCGCCCGCCGGTGAGCTCGCGCACCTGCGCGCCCACGTCGGCATGGTGGCGCGCATCGATCACGTCGACCGGCCCGCACGCGAAGCCCTCGAACGGACCGGCGCGGCGTTGCACCGCGATCACGCGCGCACCAGCCTGCGAGGCCAGCTGCACCGCCGCCTGGCCGACCTTGCCGTTGGCGCCGAGCACCAGCACGGTCTGCCCGGCCTGCGGCATGCCGCAGCGTCTGAAGCCTTCGTAGGCGGTGACGAAGGGCACGCCCACGGCACCGGCTTCGTCCATCGAGATGCCTTGGGGCTTGGCGCGCAGCGCGGCCTCGGGCAGCACGAGATAGCGCGCATGCGAGCCGTCGCGCGTGATGCCGATGTCGCCGCCCGAGCCATAGACTTCGCGGCCGATCCATTCGCTGGGACCACTCACCACGGTGCCTGCGAAGTCGCGGCCCGGCGTGCGCGGCCACACGGCTTGCGGCATGAGGCCCAGCGCAGCCTTGACGTCGCTCGGGTTGACCGCGGCGGCGGCGACTTGCACCACGGCGTAGCCGGGGGGCGCGGTGGGTTCGGGCTGCGGCGCGGCTTGGAGCTGCAGCGCTTCGAGATTGGCGGCCTTTTCGTTCACGCGCAGTGCGCGGGAGGTGGGGGGCGTGTCGGTGCTCATGTTGCGGAGTGCTTGTGTTGTTCGGGCGTTCTTTTGTTCTTGGCGCTGTTATTCGGGGCGCTGTTGTTCAGGGCGTGTGCACAGATCACCGGGTACTCCCCTCCGCGAATGTCGCCCGGCCTGCGGCCTCCTCCTTGATTTCGCTGCGGGGAGCACCCGATGCTCTGTGCACGAGGGCACGCTCGTTGTGCATCGCTGATCAACGACTGCTCCGCATAACGCTCCCGTCGATGGGGTGCCTTGCGCAGCGAAATAAAGGAGGAGGGCGAAGCCCGGGGGACATTCGCGGAGCAAGGTACCCCGTCGGCGGGAGCGCGCCCTGAATCAGCTGGCACCAAACGCACCGCGCACCGAATAGAAAGAGTTCGCAAGTCAGCTCCCCCCACCAGGCAAACCCAGCATCGCGCGCGCCTCCCGCGGATTCGCAATCTCGCCCCCAAGGCTCAGCAGGATGTCGCGCGCCTTCGCCACCAGCTGCGCATTGCTTTCGGCCAGCACGCCTTTCTCCAGGTAGATGTTGTCCTCCATGCCGACGCGCACATGGCCGCCGAGCAGCCATGCCTGCGCAACGATCGGGAACTCCATGCGGCCGATGCCGAAGGCGCTCCAGAACGCGCCGCGCGGCAGCATGTTGCGGGCGTAGAGCAGCGTCTCGGGCGTGGGCGCGAAGCCGTACTTCACGCCGAGGACGAAGGTCCACATCGCGGGGCCGTCGAGCGTGCCGTCGGCGATGAGGTCGAGCGCAAGGTTGATGTCGCCCGAATCGAAGATCTCCAGCTCGGGCTTCACGCCCGCCTCGCGGATCACCCTGGCCATGCGGCGCACATTCTTCGGCGTGTTCATCACCACGTCGGGGCCCGAGTTCATGGTGTTGAGATCGAGCGAGCACACGTCGGGCCTGATCAGCGCGATGTGCTCCACGCGCTTCTCGGGCGGCAGCAGCGTGGTGCCGGGCGCGGCGATCTTCGGATCGTCCTCGCTCGGAATGAAGCGCCCGCCGGGGCCGGTCGTGAGGTTGATGACCAGTTCGCGATTGCCGCGCCGGATGCGGTCGACCACCTCGCGGTACAGCTCCACCTCCATCGACGGCTTGCCGGTCTCGGGATGGCGCACATGGATGTGCACCTGCGCCGCGCCGGCCTCGGCCGCGGCCAGGCATTCGTCGGCGATCTGCACCGGCGTGATCGGCAGGTGCGGCGTCTGTTCGGGCTTCACGAGGTTGCCCGTGACGGCGCAGGTGATGAGCGTCTTGGCGGTGCTCACAGGTGGCGCCCTCCGTCGACCACGATGCGCGTGCCGGTGACGAAGCGCATCGTCGTTGCGAGCGCCTCCACCGCGGCGGCCACGTCGTCGGGCTTGCCGATGCGCCCGAGCGGCGTGGTGCTCGCCATCTTGCTCGCGAACTCGGCGCCGCGGCCTGGCACGAAGCCCGATTCGACCGCGCCCGGCGAGACGGACACCACGCGCACCGCCGGCGCCAGCGCCTTGGCCAGTGCATCGCCCACCACGTCGAGCCCGGCCTTGGCCGCGACATACGCGAGATTGCTGCCCACGCCCGTGAAGCCGGCGATCGACGAGATGTTGGCGACGAGCCCGTCGCCGCTGTCCTTCAGCATCGGCGCGAAGGCGCGGATGGTTGCGAACACGCCGCGGAAGTTGGCGCGCACGATGTCGTCGATGAGTTCGTCGGTCAGCGCATCGAGGTCGCCCGCGGGAACGGGCTGCGTGTGCCCGGCGCTGTTGACGAGGATGTCGCAGCGCCCATGCGCGGCCTTCACCTCGGCGGCCGCGGCCTCCAGGCTCGGCGTGTCGACGATGTCGGCACGGATCGCCGCGTGGCGCTGTCCGCTGGCGGAGGGCAGGGCGGCCGCGCGGGCCGCCGCATCGTCGCCCTTGCGGTGCAGCAGCACGCAGGTGGCGCCGAGCGTTGCAAGGCGCACCGCCGTCGCATAGCCGATGGCGCCAAGGCCGCCGGTGATGACGGCGACCTTGCCGTCGAGTCGGGAAACAGGATCGAAGCTCATGGGATGCAAGCGTGGTGGGTTCAGGGGATGGGTGGACGCGGAAACTTCATCTCGCCCGGTTCGAGCTGGAAGTCATACTGCAGCGTGGCGCTCTGGCCGTCGGGCGCCAGCGCGAAGCAGCCGATCAGCCGCTGCGTCACGCCGAAGGTCGGGTCGCTCTCGAGGTTCTGGTCGTCATCGGCGAACACCTGCGTGACCAGCACCTTGTGGCCCGGCTTGCTCACCATGAAGTGCAGGTGCGCGGGCCGGTTGGGGTGGCGCTGCTGCGCGCGCAGCAGCACGCCGCAGGGCCCGTCGGTCGGCACCGGATAGCCGGCCGGCCGCACGCTGCGGAAGTGGAAGCGCCCTTGCGCATCGGTCGTGAAGCGGCCGCGCAGGTTCATGTCTTCCTGCGCCGGGTCCTGGTTTTCGTAGAGGCCGATCGGCGAGGCCTGCCACACGTCGACCGTGGCGCCGGCGATCGGCTCGCCCCGCGCATTGCGCACCGTGCCCGCCACCGCGAGCGGCAGGCCCGGCGTGCCCGAGCGCGCGATGCTGTCGCCCAGCGCGCAGGCCGGCGAATTCGCGCGCCAGAACGGGCCGAGCAGCGCGGCCGGCGATTCGCCGTGCGGGTCCTGGTTGTTCTGCAGCGCCACCACGGTGGAGATGCCGAGGATGTCGGCCGCCAGCACCACCTCGTTCTTCTTCTCGCCCGTGGCCTGGCCGATGGCGACGATGAATTCGAGCGCCTGCTCGAACTCCTCCTCGCTCAGCTTCACCTCCCGGACGAAGGCATGCAGGTGGCGCGTGAGTGCGTTCATCACGGTGCGAAGGCGCGCATCGGGTGTGCGCTCCATGGCTTGGAGCGCGAAGCCCAGCACCGAGTCGGGGGAGGTGGCGATGTTCATGGGAGTCTCGTCGGATGTTTGTGCAATCGTTTGCATGATCTTAGTCCAAACCGGCAGAAAGTAAAATGACCCTGTTGGCGAACCTGGGAATGCCGGAAAGCCGTTCCAGCGCTCCGCACAAGCGACAATCGTTTGCACTAATCAGTCATGAGCACCACCCCGCCTTCTTCCCCCGTGACCATCCGCGACGTTGCCCGCGCGGCCGGCGTGCATGTGTCGACGGTGTCGCGCGCGCTCAGCCCCGAGAAGCGCTCGCTGATCAGCGACGAGGTGCTGCGCGTGGTGGAGGAGGCCGCGCAGCGCCTGGGCTACCGGCCCAACCGCGCGGCCTCGGCGCTGCGCACGGGCCGCACCCACACCATCGGCGTGCTGGTGCCCGACATCACCAACGCGGTGTTCCCGCCGATCCTGCAGGGCATCGAGGCCAGCGCGGCGGCGCGCGGCTACTTCGTGTTCGTGACCAACGTGGTCGACCCCGCGCTCGCGCGGCCGGTGCTCGAGCGCATGCTGGCGCAGCGCGTCGACGGCGTGATCCTGGCCACCGCTACGCGCGACGATCCGCTGGTCGACTTCGTCGCCAAGGCCGGCATGACGGCGGTGCTGGTCAACCGCGCCGACGAGACCGGCCGCCTGCCGGCCGTGGTGAGCGACGACCGGCTCGCGATGAAGCTCGCGGTCGACCACCTCGTGGGCCTGGGCCACAAGCGCATCGCGCACCTGGCCGGGCCGCAGAACATTCCCACCGGCGTGGGCCGGCGCCTGGGCCTGGAGCAGGCGCTGCGCGACCACCGAATGAAGCCGCTGCGCGTGGTCGAGTGCGAAAGCTACAGCCGCGAGGCCGGCGCGGCCGCCATGCGGCAGATGCTCGAGGCCGGCCCGGCTCCGCAGGCCGTGGTGTGCTGCAACGACCTCGTGGCGCTGGGCGCCTACGACGCACTGCGCGAGGCCGGCCTGCGCGTGCCGAAGGACATCTCGGTCACCGGCCACAACGACATGCCGCTGGTCGACATGGTCGACCCGCCGCTCACCACCATCCGCCTGCCGCACCGCGAGCTCGGCTGGCGCGCGGCCGAGATGCTGTTCGAGGAGATCGACGGCCGCGCCATGTCGGCATCGACCGTGGTGCTGCGGCCCGAGCTCGTGGTGCGCAAGTCGACCGGCGCGCCTTCCGTGCGCTGATCAGCGGGGCAGGGTTTTCTTGCGCGCCGCCGGCCGCCGCGGCGGCCTGGCTTCGAGCACCAGCTCGGCCGGCAGCGTGTCGTTCCACGATTCGGTGAAGTAGGCGCGGTCGCTCGGCACCAACTGCGGCAAGGCTTCGCGCAACGAGCCCAGCGACTGCTCGGCCGCCTTCAGGTCGCCCGCATGCGCCGCATACCAGGCGTGCTCGAACAGCAGGCTGCAATGCTGCAGGCCGGGGTAGCGGCGCCGGCCGGCCTGGTGGTCGGCCAGCCGCGCCTGTGCCACCCCGACCCAGCGCGCGGGCCAGTGCGCGGTGTCGAAGGCATCCGCGAGCGGTCCGGCGAGCTGCGAGATCGCGGCCGGGTCCAGCGGCTCCTGCGCGCGGAACTGCGCGAGCGTGGGCTGCGGCTCGGGCCGGCAGTGGCCGCGCGCGATGCGCATCAGGTAGATCGCGTTCCAGGCCGAGCGGCCCTGGCCGTCGGTGTGGCCGCAGAGCCATTCGCTGAAGGCGATCCACTGCACTGCGCGGCGCGTGGTGTCGGCATGGCCGTCGTGCGCGAGCGCCGGCAGGTCGGACAGGCCCACGCGGTCGAACAGCCACGCGGCCATGCCCATGTTGGCGGCCACGTGCTGCGCGGCGTCGAAGGAATGCGACTCGAAGGCCGCGGCCAGCGCTTCGCCGAAGCGCTGCAGCGACTCTTCGGCGAGCGCTGCGGCGGCTGGCTTGTCGTCGGCGGAGAGCCCCAGCGCGCGCGAGCGGCACACCAGCGCCCACAGGTTGCACCACTCGAAGCGCACGTCGGGGTGGTGCCGCAGCACCAGGCTGCGCGCCGCATCGTTCGCCATGCCGCCCAGCAGCGACTGCGCGAGCGGCAGGTCGCGCGCGGTGTAGGCGCACCAGGCCGAGACGATGCATTCCATCGCGCCCAAATAGTCGTTGCCTGCCACGTGGTGGGCCAGGCGCTGCTTCTTGAGGGCCTGCAGGCGGCGGCGCGCCTGCTCGTTGTCGCCGAGGCGGCGCCACAGCATGGCCTCGTTGAGCGTGACCAGCGCGCGCTGGAAGTCCGTGGCGGCCAGCGTGCCGGCCAGGCGGATCGACTCCAGCGCACTGGGCGGCGACTTGGCCGGCGACCCGGCCGCGCCGCCGCCCGCCACCGGCGCCATCAGCCGGCCTTGCCGCGCCGCCTGTTGCGCGGCCACCAGCTGCTTCCAGAACGCTGCGTCCTGCAGGTGCACCGCATCGGGTGGCGCCGAGCCGGGCGCACCCGCGCGGGCCTTGCGCGAACGCAGGCCCAGGAAGGAAGCCACTTCGGCGGCCGTGGCCGCGCGGCCGCCCACCAGCATGCGCACGCGCTTCGCCTCGGCGGGGGGCAGCCAGAACGGCCCCTGGCTGCGCCGCTCGGCATTCAGGAAACGCGGCTCGCGCTGCGTGTCCTCGCCCCAGCCGACCTCGATGTGCCAGGCCTTGAAGTCGCGGAACGCGCGGCTCACGACCATGCGCAGCGTGCTCGCATCGGAGACTTCGCCGCGCAGGTCGGCCAGCCGCACGAGGCCGCCTTCGGCATCGTGCGCGTGCTTCATGCGTGCGAGCAGCCAGAGCGACTGGAACGCCGCGCGCTGGCCGTTGACCGATTGCGGCGAAGTGAGTTCGATGGAAAGCGGGGTGGGGGCGGCGGTTTGGGGCACGCCCCGGATTGAACCTCAAATCCGGTGGTCAGCGATGCCGGTCGAGCAATCCGGCCACCTCGCTGCGGCCGATGCCCAGGTCGCGCAACTCGTGCTCGCTCATGCCGGCCAGGTGCCGCGCGTCCGCGTGGGCGCGGCGGCGCTCCGCGGCGCGACGGCGCCAGCTGCGCAGGGCATGCATCAGGCGTTGATGAAAGGGCGAGTGCGTCGGCGCTGTCACGATGGGTCTCCTTGTGGGGAGCGCTCATCTTGCGGCGGTGCGTGCTATTGTGGAAGTTGAGATTTCTGACACCTTCAATCAGTATTCCTGATGCGACAGCTCAACCTCGACCAACTCCGCACGCTCATCGCCATCGCCGATCTCGGCACCTTCTCGGCGGCGGCCAAGGCGCTGCACCTTGCGCAGCCCACGGTGAGCCTGCACATCAGCGAACTCGAATCGCGCCTCGATGCGCAGCTGGTGGTGCGCGGCAATCGCCGCGTCACGCCCACGGCGGCCGGCGCGGCGCTGGTCGAGCGCGGGCGCAAGCTGCTGCGCGACACCGACGATGCCGTCGAGGCCGTCAAGCGCCAGGCCGAAGGCCGCACCGGCCGCGTGCGGCTCGGCACTTCCACCGGCGTGGTGGTCGACCTGCTGCCGCAGGTGCTCGAAGCGCTGGGCGCCCGGCATGCGGGCATCGACGTGGAGGTCAGCATCCTGGGCTCGTACGAGGCAATGGCGCGGCTGGCCGCCGGCACGCTCGACATCGGGCTGGTCGCCATGCCGCAGCCGCCGCTGCGCGAACTGGTCGTCACGCCCTGGTGCGACCAGGCCATGATGGCCTTCGTGCCGCAGCGCTGGAAGGCGCCCAGGCGCGTCACGCCGGCCTGGCTGGCCGCGCAGCCGCTGATCTTCAACGACGCCACCACCCACATGTACCGGCTCTCGATGGAGTGGTTCGCCGCGGCCGGCTTCGCGCCGCGTGCGCGCATCGAGCTCAACTACGACGCCGCGATCCGCAGCCTGGTGGCGGCCGGCTACGGCGCCGCACTGCTGCCGCTGCAGCAGACCACCGATGCGGCGCTGAACGAGCGCATGCAGATCCTGCCGATCACGCCCAGGCTCACGCGCCGCTTGGGCATTGCGCACCGCCAGCGCGCCCTGCTCGATGGCGCCACGCAAAGCGTGCTGCAGGTGCTGACGGCCTTTCGCCAGGTCTGATTTCAGCTGCGGGCAGCTTCGTTCGGCAGGCCCTCGATCGGGCATTCCGCCGTGCCGATGGTGCTGCGCGTGAACGACTCCACCTGCTCGCGCGCGCCCTCGGGGTCGTTGATCCACTGCTTGTAGAAGTCGAACGGGCAGGCCGCCACGCCCTTGTCGCCGTCGCCCGAATGGATGACGCCGGTGTAGCCGCGGTGCATCAGCTTGAACAGGTGGTTCTGCGACTGGCCGTTCCTGCGCGCATCGCGGATCAGGCCCATCGAGAGTTCGGCGTAGTTGATGCCCATTTCCTCCTCGCCGCATTCGCCGAGCGTGCGGCCGTCGAAGCCGATGATGGCCGAGTGCCCGAAGTACGAGTACACGCCGTCGAAGCCCGCCGCATTGGCCACCGCCACGTAAGTGTTGTTCATGAAGGCCATGGCCTTGGACACCAGGATCTGCTGCTCCTTGGCCGGGTACATGTAGCCCTGGCAGCGGATGATCAGTTCGGCGCCGCGCATCGCGCAGTCGCGCCAGATCTCGGGGTAGTTGCCGTCGTCGCAGATGATCAGGCTCATCTTCATGCCCTTGGGGCCGTCGCTCACGTAGGTGCAGTCGCCCGGGTACCAGCCCTCGATGGGCACCCACGGCATGATCTTGCGGTACTTCTGGACGATCTCGCCCTGGTTGTTCATGAGGATCAGCGTGTTGTAGGGCGCCTTGTCCGGATGCGCCTCGTGGCGCTCGCCGGTCAGCGAGAACACGCCCCATACATTGGCGCGGCGGCAGGCGTCGGCAAAGATGGCGGTCTCCTCGCCGGGGATCGCGGAGGCGGTGTCGTACATCTCCTTGGTGTCGTACATGATCCCGTGCGTCGAATACTCGGGAAAGATCACCAGGTCCATGCCCGGCAGGCCCTTCTTCATGCCGACCAGCATCTCGCCGATCTTGCGCGCGTTGTCGAGCACCTCGGCCTTGGTGTGCAGGCGGGGCATCTTGTAGTTGACGACCGCGACTCCCACGCAATCATTGCTGCTCGAAATATCACCATGTCTCATGACGCTGCTCCTGGAGGGTGGTTGAGAAAAAACAAGAAAGCCCGAGCCGGTGGTCGACCGGTTCGGGCTTGTTCCTGGGGGCAGCGGCGGGTGTCGTCGAAGCCGATTGTTCTCAACTCAGCGCGAGCTGCACATACGTCATTTCGCTGATTGCGAACGCGCGCTCAGCGCGGCCGCGCGTAATCGGATTCGATCCAGGCGGCGGCGCTGCTTGCCGTGAGCCTGAAGGCGGGCGAGACATTGACGCTGGCGAGTTCCGAGTCGTCGGCATCGTCGTAGGCCGTGAGCGTGGCCGAGGGGCTGTCCTCGTCGGGCACGATGGCAAGGGCCACGCGCACGCGCTGGTCATTGCGCGCCGTCACCGTCACGCTCTTGTTGAGCGTGGCGTGCAGCTGCTGCTCGTGGCGGCGGATCACCTCGGCGGCGGTCTTCACAAGCGTGGAGAAGGCGGGCCCGTCGAGCGGCTTCGGGTTCTTCTTGTCGCGGCCCATGGTCCAGGGGCCGACCAGCGCCGGCTCGGGGTCGCCGTGGCGCGTCATCTCGACGGCCCAGCCGTCGTCTTCCTCGTTCTTGATGACGCGGGCGGTCCATTGGCCATCGCGCCAGAGGCGGGGTTCCTGCAGGGGGAGGGTGTCGGAGTCGGTGGAGTCTGTGGCTTCGGTCATTCGGATGCTCGGGTTCGTGCGTGGCCCATTTTCGCCCGGGCCTGCGCCCCGGGCCACACGCGCCGCTCAGAAGACCGACAGCCCGGTCCGCGCCACGAACAGCTCGAGCGCCTTCATGCCGAGCAGCGAGTTGCCCGTCGCGTCCAGCGCGGGCGACCACACGCACAGCGTGAGCCGATCAGGCACCACGGCCACGATGCCGCCGCCCACGCCGCTCTTGCACGGCAGGCCGATCGAGAACGCCACGTCGCCCGCGGCGTCGTAGGTGCCACAGGTGAGCATCAGCGCGTTGATGCGCCGCGTCTGGCGCTCGCCGGTCACCTCGGCCTGGCCGTCGATCGGATGCGCGCCGTCGCGGCACAGGAAGGCCGCCGCGCGTGCGAGCTGGCGGCAACTCATGCGCAGCGCGCACTGGTGAAAGTAGGTGTCGAGCACCACGGCCACATCGTTGTCGATCTTGCCGAAGCTCTTCATGAAGTTGGCGAGCGCAATGTTGCGAAAGCCGGTCGCGGCCTCGGAGCGCGCCACCTCGTCGTCGAACGCAATCGGCTCGCCGCACAGGCTCCCCATCAGCGCAAGAATGTCGGCCTTGGCGCTGCCGCCAGCCTGCAATGCCTGGCTCACGAGCCGGTCGGCCACCGCGATGGCGCCCGCATTGATGAACGGATTGCGCGGCTTGCCCTGCTCGTTCTCCAGCTGCACCAGCGAGTTGAACGGGTTGCCCGAAGGCTCGCGGCCGATGCGCTCCCACAGCGCGTCGCCCATGCGCTGCATGGCCAGCGTCAGCGTGAAGAGCTTGGACACGCTCTGGATCGAGAACGGCGTTTCGGCATCGCCCGCGAAGGCCTCGGCGCCGTTGCAGGTGCGCAGCGCAATGCCGAGCTGGCGCGCATCGATGCAGGCCAGCGCCGGGATGTAGCTGGCCACCGTGCCGGCGGTGCCCAGCAGCGGCCGCAGGGTGGTGACGATGTCGTCGAGCACCGGCTGGAAGTCCGCGTCCTTCATGCCCGTGCCTTTCGCCGGTTGACCATCACGATGCCCAGGCCCACGCCCGCCAGCGCCAGCATCAGCTGCAGCGTGAGCGGTTCGCCGAGCAGCACCACGCCGAACACCAGCGCGAACAGCGGCGTCAAAAAGCTGAACGACGACATCTGCGTGGCCGGGTAGTGCCGCAGCAGCCACATCCAGGTGAGATAGCTCGCGAAGGCGCCGATCACGGTCTGCAGGCCGATCGAGGTCCAGGCCCAGGCCGAATACGAGAAGCCCCAGCTTTCGCCGAGCGCCAGCGACAGCAGCGGACACACGGCCGCGGTCACGGCCACCTGGTAGAACAGGGCCTTCTCGGCGCTCGCGGTGGCAAGCCGCGTGGTGCGCAGCGCCAGCGTGGTCAGGCCCCAGAGCATGCCGCCGACGATCGCCATCGCATCGCCGAGCAGCTGGCCCGAGCTCGAGTGTCCGAAGCCTTCGCTGAACGCGAACAGCACCGCCGCAAAGGCGATGCCCAGCCCCAGCCACTGCAGGCCGCGCAGCCGCTCGGCCGGCACCCAGCGCGGCAGCAGCAGCGAGACCCAGAACGGCGCGGTGTAGAGAAACACCGTGAGCCTGGAAGCCGAGGTGTGCTGCAGCCCCAGGTAGATGCAGGCGAACTCGCCCGCGAACAACAGGCCCACGAGCAGCCCGCCCGGCAGCGTGCCGTCGCGCTCGAACAGCGGCACGCGGCGCCACAGGCACCAGAGCCACAGCAGCGCCACGGCGCCCGCCATGCGCACCGAGGCCTGCCAGAGCGGCGGCACTTCGGCGACGGTGGTCTTGATGAGGATCTGCTGCAGGCCCCAGAACGCGCAGCATGCGATCAGGAGGCCGATGGCGAGGGAGTCGAGATGGGTCTTGCGCTGGATCATTCGTCGCGTTGTTGTTGTTCGTTCACCGGCCGGCCACGGGATACGGCGGCTTGCCCCGCGTGCCGACCATCAGGTCGGTCACCACGGTCTCGACATCGGGCACCGCGCGCGCGGCGCGTTCGAGCTTCCTGGCCACCGCGGCCGAGGGCACGCAGCCTTGCAGGTAGACCCAGCGCCGCTGGATCATCACCCACACGCTCGCCTTCTGCACGCCCGGCACGGCCGAGAGCGCGGCGCGCACCTTGGGCGCGAGCGGCTTGTCGTAGCGGTAGGCGTTGCTGTCGGTGCATTGGCCGGCAAGCCAGCAGCTGGTGCCGCGCTCCAGCCGCGAATGAGTCTGGGCGCGGCGCTCCTCGGCGGTGTAGAACGGGCCTTCGGGCATGGCGCAGGCGGGCAGGCCGGCGGAAACCTGGAAGAAGGGATCGTCGAACCAGTTCTGCTTGAGCGGTGCGGCCGGCTCCTGCGCCGCCACGTTCTGCGCAACCAGCAGCAGCGACATGCACATGAACGCGGCGCCGCGGCTCACAAGGGATGTTCCGTGTAGAAGCGCCCGCCGTGGAACAGCAGCGGCGAGGCGCCGGCGTTGTGGGTGCAGCGCTCCACCTCGCCCACGAAGATCACGTGGTCGCCTTCGTCGTAGCGGCTGCGGTTGAAGCACTCGAAGCTCGCGGCCGCACCGGCCAGCACCGGCGCGCCGCCCAGGCCTTCGGTGAAGGCCACGTCGGCCCAGCGGTCGATGTTCTTGGTGGCGAAGCGCTCGGCCAGCCCCTTCTGGTTGGCGGCCAGGATGTTGATGGCGTAGTGCGAGCCGGTGCTGAGCGCCGGCATCGAACCGGCCGCGCGCGCCAGGCTCCACAGCACCAGCGGCGGCGCAAGCGACACCGAATTGAACGAGTTGGCCGTGAGGCCGACCAGCGCGCCCTCGGCCGAGCGCGCGGTGACGATGGTCACGCCGGTGGCGAACATGCCGAGCGCTTCGCGGAATTCTGCGGGCGAAAAAGTAGGGGGCTTGGCCCGGCGGGAGGTGGTCACGGAAGAGGCTGTGCGTTAGGCGGCGGAGGACCATTTTGGCTCAGCGCACGGCGCGCTGCTCGGCCGGGTGGCATCGCCCCGCCCGCGAGGGCCGGTTTCGCGGCGCTCAGCCGAAGAACCAGTAGCACACCGCAATCGCCGCCACCACGCCCGCCAGCTCGGCCGCGAGCGCGCAAGAAACCGCATGCCGCGCGCGCTGGATGCCGACCGCGCCGAAGTACACCGCCAGCACGTAGAAGGTGGTTTCGGTGCTGCCCTGGATGGTGGCTGCCACCAGCGCGGGGAAGCTGTCCACGCCCTGGCTCTTCATGGTCTCGATCAGCATCGCGCGCGCCGCGCTGCCCGAGAAGGGCTTGACCAGCGCGGTGGGCATGGCGTCGACAAAGCGCGCATCCCAGCCGCCCGCGCTCACCAGCCAGCGCAGGCCGCCGAGCACGAAGTCCAGCGCACCCGAGGCGCGCAGCACGCCGACCGCGCACAGCATTGCCACCAGGTAGGGCAGCAGGTTCTTCGCGATGTCGAAGCCTTCCTTCGCGCCCTCGATAAAACATTCGTACACCTTGATGCGGCGGACCGCGCCGGCCAGCAGGAACACGATGATCACGCCGAACAGCACAAGGTTGCCCATGAGCGAGGAGAGCGACGCAATCGCCGCCGCCGAGAGCGTGCCCAAGAGCGCCATGAAGCCGCCCAGCAGCAGCGCGGCCGGCACCAGGTAGGCCAGCACCACCGGGTCCCACAGCCGCAGGCGCTGCGCCACGGCCACGGCGAGCAGGCCCACCAGCGTCGATGCGCTGGTGGCCAGCAGGATCGGCAGGAACACCATCGTCGGATCGCTCGCGCCCTGCTGCGCGCGGTACATGAAGATCGTCACGGGCAGCAGCGTGAGCGAAGACGCGTTGAGCACCAGGAACAGGATCTGCGCGTTGGTGGCCGTGACCGGGTCGGGGTTGAGCCGCTGCAGCTCGCGCATGGCCTTGAGGCCGATGGGCGTGGCCGCGTTGTCCAGGCCGAGCGCATTGGCCGCGAAGTTCATCGTGATGAGCCCCAGCGCCGGATGCCCCGCGGGCACGCCCGGCATGAGCCGCCTGAAGAGCGGGCCGAGCAGGCGCGCGAGCCAGCCCACCAGCCCCGCGGCCTCCGCGATGCGCAGGAAGCCGAGCCACAGCGTGAGCGTGCCGAACAGCAGCACCATCACCTCGACCGCGAGCCGCGCCATCGCGAACAGGCTTTCGACGATGGCCGCGAAGACCGCCGCATCGCCGCCCACGAGCCAGCGCCCGAGCGCCGCCAGCATCGCCACCCCGAAGAAACCCAGCCACAAGCCGTTGAGCACGCGTGTCCTTTTTCCTTTTTTTGTGAGGGCGATCATAGGGCTGTGCCAGAGCCCGCCCCGCGGGCTACAGTGCGGGCCATGGCAGCCTCTTCCCCGATCCGCAGGCTCGCGGCCCTAGTCTGGGCCGCCGTGGCGCTGGCGTGGCTGGCGGGCTGTGCGGGCCTGCCGCCGCCGCAGCCTCGCGCGCCGGCCATGGCCATCACCGACGTCGCGGACACTGCGCTCGGCCAGCTGGCGCGGCAGCGCGCGCCGCAGGAGTCCGAATCGCTGTCGGGCTTCCGGCTGCTGCCGGAGGCGGCCTTTGCCTTCGACGCGCGCATTTCCCTTGCGCGGCATGCCGAGAAGTCGCTCGACGTGCAGTACTACCTGATCCAGAACGACGACGTCGGCCTGCTGCTGCTGCGCGAACTGCGCGAGGCCGCCGCGCGCGGCGTGCGGGTGCGCCTGCTGGTGGACGACCTGTACACCGCCGGCGAGGACGAGGTGTTCAGCGCGCTCTCGGCCTTTCCCAACGTCGAGGTGCGGCTGTTCAACCCGCTGCCTTCGCGTGCCGACTCGTTCGCGCTGCGGCTGCTGTTCTCGCTGGGCGACTTCGGCCGCATCAACCACCGCATGCACAACAAGCTGCTGGTGGCCGACAACAGCTTTGCCGTCTCGGGCGGCCGCAACATCGCCAACGAATACTTCATGCGCGGCACGGCGGCGAACTTCATCGACATGGACGTGCTCTCCTGCGGACCGGTGGTGCGCCGGATGTCCGAGGGCTTCGACCGCTACTGGAACAGCGAGCATGCCTGGCCCATCGAGCGCATCGTGCCGCAGCGCATGGCGGCCGAAGAGGCGCACAAGCGCTTCGACGCCCTTGCGGCCGCCGCGCTGCCCGACGTGCGCATTCGACCGCGCGACGTGCTGGACCATTCGCCCGTGGGCGAGCAGCTCGCCACCGGCAAGCTCGAGCTGCAATGGGCGACGTCCACGCTGTTCGTGGACGACCCCGCGAAGATCACGCGCACCTCGGAGGCCGCCTACGAGGGCAGCGTGACCGCCGGCGCGCTCGGCGTCATCAATTCGGCCAAGCGCGAGGTCAAGATCGGCTCGCCGTACTTCATTCCCGGCGCGCGCGGCATGGCGATGATGAAGCAGGCCATCGAGCGCGGCGGGCGCATCACCGTGGTGACCAACTCGCTCGGCGCCACCGACGAGCCGCTGGCCTACGCGGGCTACGAACGCTACCGCGCCGACATGCTGAAGATCGGCGTCACCATCTACGAAATCGCGCCCCGGCTCACCGGGCGCTCGGGGCGCTTCGGCGATTTCGGCCAGTCGATCAGCCGGCTGCATGCCAAGCTCGCGGTGATCGATGGCGAGCGCTTCTTTGTCGGCTCCATGAACCTCGACCGCCGCTCGGCCGCGGTGAACACCGAAATGGGCCTCGTGATCGACAGCCCGGCGCTCGTGGCCGACTACGAAAGGCTCATGAGTGGCGAGCGCGTGAGCCTGGGCTACCGGCTGCGGCTCGCGCCGGGCGGCCGCCGCGTGCAATGGCTCGAATACGACGACGCCGGCGGCGACATCGTCCACGAGGACGAGCCCGGCGAGTTTCTGTGGCTGCGCTTCAAGAACTGGCTGCTGCTGCCGATCGTGGGCGAGGAGCTGCTGTAGGGCCGCTGTAACGCGCGCTCAGGGCACCTCGATCAGCAGCTCCGGGCGAAAGCCTTCCTGTTCGCCCTTGCCCTTGTAGCCGAGCGGGTTGGCGACCACGCGGCAGCCGTCCTTCACGTAGTCGAAGGGGCAGTGCAGGTGGCCGTGCAGCCAGAGCCGGGCGCGCGGCAGCAGCGCATCGAGCGAATTGCAGAAGCCGGCCGTGCCGGGCGTGAGGCCGTAGCGCGGATCGGCGCTCGCAAGGCTGGGCGCGAAATGCGTGATGGCGACCGTGGTGCCGTCGAAAGGCTCGGCCAGCGCCTGTTCGAGCCAGGCCTGGCAGGCCAGCGCCTGCTCCCGCATGGCGCCGGCCATGAAGGGCTGGCCGTGGCGCACCGTCGCGGCTTTCTCAAGATAGAAGTCGGCCGCGCGCATTGCCTTGCCGCGCTTCTTGAGCGCGTCGGCCAGGCCGTCGGTGGGCGCCACCAGCGCATCGAAGTCGGCCCAGAGCGTGGTGCCGACAAAGCGGATGCCGTCGATCACCAGGGTCTCCCGCTCCAGCCAGAGGATGCCCAACTCCTGGCACAGCGCGCGCAGGCGCTCGTGGGTCTGGTCGAAATCGGTGTTGTCGTACTCGTGGTTGCCCGGCACGTACATCACGGGCACCGGCCAGCCGTTGCGGGGCGAAAAGCGGCCCAGGCCGAAGTCGGGATCCGTCAGGCGCGAGCCTTCCTGGTAGGAGCCGATGTCGCCCGCCAGCACCAGCATGTCGGCGCCGGGCACGGGCTCGGCGTGGAAGCGGGGGTGGGACTCCAGGTGCAGGTCGGACAGCAGTTGCAGCTTCATTGGAACCAGTCTAGGGGAATCAGCCCATGCATAAAGCGCATGAAGTGTGGCTTTCAATATTAGGGATAACCCCTATTCTTGGAACATCAACCACTCCAGCGCAGCCAAGAGCCGCGCACTGTCATGTTCAGCCTCATTGCCCAAGTGGCCCGTTTCTTCCGTTCTTCCGCCGCCAGCGCCCCGGCCAGCCCCGCCGCCGCGCTGATGGAAAGCGCCGATGTCCGCGCCGGCCGCGGCGCGCACCACGCGCAGGAACTGCGCGCAGCCGCCAGCGCCTGGCTCTCGGTCATCCGCTGAAAAACCCCGGTCATCCGGGCACCTTCTGCCCGAGGACCGAATCCGCAAAAGCCGCCGCGGCGGAGCGCAGCAGCGCGGTGCGCAGCCACTCG
The DNA here is from genome assembly GCF_001591365.1 of Variovorax paradoxus NBRC 15149. GTDB lineage: Bacteria > Pseudomonadota > Gammaproteobacteria > Burkholderiales > Burkholderiaceae_C > Variovorax > Variovorax paradoxus. The sequence goes on along the minus strand of NZ_BCUT01000001.1, from coordinate 2,497,157 downwards.
TGCGCATGCCCGTGCTGCGCGCGCCGGTGCCAGATGGCATCGACGTGCACCATCGGCTGGTCGAAGGGCAGGTCGCGCAGCACCAGCTGCTCGTCGATGCCGGTCACGGTCACGAAATGGCGTGGCAGCACGGTGAGCAGGTCCGAATTGGCCACCACCCGGCCGGCCGTGAAGAACTGGTTCACGGTTACCACGATGCGCCGCTCGCGTCCCAGCGCGCCCAGCGTCTGGTCGATGAAGCCGTAGGGGCGCCCCGAAAAACTCACGAGCAAATGCCGCGCGGCGCAATAGTCGTCCAGTGTGAGCGGCGCATTGGCCAGCGGATGGCCGCGCCGCATCACGCAGACGTACTGCCCCAGGTAGAGCCGCTGGGTCTCGAAGGCCACGCCCACCCCCGACTGCCCGCGCGCCGCCAGGCTCGCGATCACGGCCGGAAAGTAGCCGATCGCCATGTCGACTTCCTCCTGCTCGAGCATCCGCCGCGGATCGCGGGTGGTCAGCGGCAGCACGCGCAGCGAGATAGCGGGCGCTTCCTTCTCCACGATCTGGACCAGCCCCGGAATGAGCTCGGCGGCGGTGGCGTCGGCCATGGCCAGCAGGAAAGTGGTGTCGGCAGTCGATGCGTCGAACTCGCCCGGCGCCAGCGTGTGCTGCAGCTGGCGCAGCGCGTCGCGCACCGTGGGCCAGAGCGCCAGCGCGCGCGGCGTGGGCTCCACGCCCGCGCCGGAGCGGCGCACCAGCTCGTCCCCGAGCACCTCGCGCAGGCGGCGCAGCGCATTGCTCACCGCGGGCTGGGTGATCGACAGGTTGCGCGCGGCGCGCGTGAGGTTGCGCTCCGCCATCACTTCGTCGAAGACGCGAAGCAGGTTGAGATCGAGTGTGCGGAAGTTGACGTCCATCAGTGATGTGAATGATAAACATCAGAAAGATAAAGTGGCAAAACACTAGGGCAAACCCTAATATCTCCCCATCGGCACTCGCCATTCATCCCACGGAGGGATTCATCATGACCAGCTTTGTCCACGTAGACCAACCCACTGTCCATCCCGGCGTGCAGCGCGCCGAGATCCTGTTCGGCCAGCTCAAGGCCGCACGCGCCGGCGCGAACGGTTCGCGTCCGCTGATCGCCCTGCTGATCGTCGCCGTTGCCGCGGCGGTGATGGTGGTGGCCGACAAGCTCGTTTCCAACTGGGACGAAGGCGCGCTGCTCGCGGCCTGGGCCGTGCTCTGCGCTGCCGCCTTCGGCATTGCCGCGCTGTTCGCCGGCTCGCTGCGCGCTCCCCTGGCCCGCGTGGGTGCCGCCTGGAACGCAGCCGCCCAGCGCCGTGCCTCGGCCCGCGCCGACGCCCGTTTCCTGGAAACCGCCAGGAACGACCCGCGCGTGATGCAGGAACTGCAAGCCGCCACCTGGCGCGAGCAGTCCGAAGGCAAGGTTTCCGTCGCCACTGCCGCCAAGGTGGACGCACTGACCCGCGTGGCCGCACGCTCCAGCGAAGCGCGCATGCCGACGCTCTACGAAGCCATGCGCCGCATGAACAGCTCGCGCTACTACTGATCGAACGGCGCCAGCCGCCGGCCGACCCATGAAAAAGCCGCCCATCGGGGCGGCTTTTTTGCGTGTGCGGACAGGCCGCACAAGACCTGGGGACCGGCGTCAGGCCGCCAGGCGCTGCTCGATGGCCGCCTTGGTTTCCGGCAGTTCCTTGGGCAGGTGGTGCGCCAGCTGCTGGAACAGCTCGGCATGCAGCTTGAGCTCGGCCTGCCAGGCGGCCTTGTCCATGCTGGTGACGGTGGCGAACTGCTCGGCGCTGAATTCCAGGCCGTTCCAGTTGAGGTCTTCGTAGCGCGGGCTCACGCCGGTGATGTGCTCGGTGCCCTTGGCGGTGCCTTCGACGCGGTCGATCATCCACTTGAGAACGCGCATGTTCTCGCCGTAGCCGGGCCAGGCGAACTTGCCGTCGGCACCCTTGCGGAACCAGTTGGTGGTGTAGATCTTCGGCAGCTTGGCGCCCGAGGCCTCGAGCTTCTTGCCCAGGTCGAGCCAGTGCTGGAAGTAGTCGCTCATGTTGTAGCCCGTGAACGGCAGCATCGCGAACGGGTCGCGGCGCACCACGCCCTGCTGGCCGGCGGCCGCGGCGGTGGTTTCGGAGCCCATGGTGGCGGCCATGTAGACGCCTTCGACCCAGTTGCGGGCCTCGGTCACGAGCGGCACGGTGGTCGAGCGGCGGCCGCCGAAGATGAAGGCGTCGATGGCCACGCCCTTCGGGTCGTCCCAGGCGTCGTCGAGCGCCGGGTTGTTGGTGGCGGCCACGGTGAAGCGCGAATTCGGATGCGCGGCCTTGGCGCCGGTTTCCTTGGCGATCTGCGGCGTCCAGTCCTTGCCCTGCCAGTCGATCAGGTGCGCGGGCAGCGAGCCGGTGTCCTGCTCCATGCCTTCCCACCAAACGTCGCCGTCGTCGGTGAGCGCGACGTTGGTGAAGATCACGTCATGGTCCAGGCTGTCCATGCAGTTCGGATTGGTCAGCATGTTGGTGCCGGGCGCCACGCCGAAGTAGCCCGCCTCGGGGTTGATCGCGTAGAGGCGGCCGTCCTTGCCGGGCTTGATCCAGGCGATGTCGTCGCCGATGGTCGTGACCTTCCAGCCCTCGAAGCCGGCGGGCGGCACCAGCATCGAGAAGTTGGTCTTGCCGCAGGCGCTCGGGAAGGCCGCGGCCACGTGGTATTTCTTGCCCTGGGGATTGGTCACGCCCAGGATGAGCATGTGCTCGGCCAGCCAGCCTTCGTCGCGGCCCATGTTGGAGGCGATGCGCAGCGCGAAGCACTTCTTGCCCAGCAGCGCATTGCCGCCGTAGCCCGAGCCGTAGCTCCAGATCTCGCGCGTTTCGGGGTAGTGGACGATGTACTTGGTCTTGTTGCAGGGCCAGGCCACGTCCTTCTGGCCCGCTTCCAGCGGCGCACCCACGGTGTGCACGCAGGGCACGAATTCGCCGTCGGCGCCGAGCACCTCGTACACGGCCTTGCCCATGCGGGTCATGATGCGCATGTTGACCGCCACGTAGGGGCTGTCGGAAAGCTCGATGCCGATGTGGGCAATCGGCGAGCCCAGCGGGCCCATGCTGAACGGCACCACGTACATCGTGCGGCCCTTCATGCAGCCGTCGAACAGCGGCTGCAGCGTGGCGCGCATTTCGGCCGGGGCCATCCAGTTGTTGGTGGGGCCGGCGTTTTCCTTCTTTTCGGAGCAGATGAAGGTGCGGTCCTCGACGCGCGCCACGTCGCTCGGGTCGGACACCGCGAGGAAGGAGTTGGGGCGCTTGGCCGGATTGAGCTTCTTGAAGGTGCCCGCGTCGACCAGCTGCTGGCAGAGGCGGTCGTACTCTTCCTTGCTGCCGTCGCACCAGTGAATGGCCTCGGGTTTGCAAAGCGCGGCCATGTCGGCCACCCAGGCAATCAGTTTTGCGTTCTTGACGTATGAGGGTGCCTGGATGGCGAGGCCCTGCATCGTGGGTGCGTTCATCGGAAATCTCCTAAGTTGAAAAATCGTCTTTCCGAACGGGACGCCGCGCCTGCTGGCGCGGAGGTCCGTTTGAGAAAACGTTTTCGCTTCGGGAGACTGCGTCAACGCGGGCCGCACGACCCGCGGACGAAGACGCAAATGGCTGTCAGGCCAAGTAGACGGCGATGGATGCCAGGAGCAGCATCAGCACGCCGCCAGCCAGCGGGAGCACGAGCGGCATCAGGTGCACGATCGATTCGACGGCGTCTTTTTCAACGGCGGCGGCGTGGCCGGGCTCGACGGGAGTAGGGTTGGACATTGATTACCTCGAATACTCAAATACGGAAAAACTGCGGCCATTTTACCGGCGGCCCCCGGCGCCGCGGTCTAGGGGGTTGCGAGCCCCTTCAGTGCTGCTCCTCGGCCTCGAAGCCGGCGTCGTGCAATGCGCCCAGCACGCTGGCCAGGTGGGCCCGCCCGCGGGTCTGCAGCACCAGCTCGATGTCGACGTTCTGGGCTGCCAGCATGGTAAACGCTCTTTGATGATGAACCTCATCGACGTTAGCGCCCGCTTCTGCCACAGTGGCCGTGATCTGGGCCAAGGAGCCCGGCACGTCGCGCGCACTCACGCGCACGCGCGCCAGCCGGCCGGCCCGCACCATGCCGCGTTCGATGATGGCCGCCAGCAGCAGCGGGTCGATGTTGCCGCCCGACAGCACCAGGCCCACGCGCTTGCCCTTGAAGCGCGCCGGATGCCGGATCAGCGCCGCCAGGCCGGCCGCGCCTGCGCCCTCGACCAGGGTCTTCTCGATCTCGAGCAGCATCAGCACGCCCTGCTCGATGTCGCCTTCGTCGACCAGCAGCAGGTCGTCCACGTGCTGGGCGATGATCTCGCGCGTCAGCACGCCGGGCGTTCCGACCGCGATCCCTTCGGCGATGGTGCTCTTGCCCTGCAGGTGCTGGGTGCCTTTGACGGCATTCACCATGCCCGGAAAGCGCGTGGTCTGCACGCCGACGATCTCGATGCCGGGCTTGCGCTCGCGCGCCGCGATCGCCATGCCCGCGATCAGCCCGCCGCCGCCGACCGACACCACCAGCGTGTCGAGATCGGGCACCGCATCGAGCATTTCGAGCGCCACCGTGCCCTGGCCCGCGATGATGGCCTCGTCGTCGTAGGGGTGGACGAAGGTCAGCCCCTCGCGTTCGGCCAGCTCCAGCGCATGCGCGCGCGCTGCGTCGAGCGTGTCGCCGTGCAGCACCACCTCGGCGCCGAAGCCGCGCGTGCGCTCGATCTTCACGCCAGGCGTGAAGCGCGGCATCACGATGAGCGCGCGCAGGCCGAGCCGCTGCGCGTGGTAGGCCACGCCCTGGGCATGGTTGCCGGCCGACATGGCCACCACGCCCCGCGTCGCTTCCTGGCCGTCGCGCGTGTCGGCCTCCAGGAGATCGACCAGCTTGTTGCACGCCCCCCGCTCCTTGAACGAGGATGTGAACTGCAGATTCTCGAACTTCAGGTAGACCTGCGCGCCCACGATCTCGGAGAGCGTGCGCGATTCGACGCAGGGCGTGTTGAGCACCTGACCCTCGAGACGCGCCGCGGCGCGCCGGATTTCTTCGATTCCGACCATGGCGGGCATTGTGGCTGGAATCGCCTCATCAGGGTTTTTACCGCTCCCGCGTCTTCCCGAAGCCAAAAGTCTGCGTTATGGTCGCCCCAAGAAGTTCCTCGTCTGGAGGTTGTCCGATGGTCAAGCGTGCGGGTGTCGATGTAGTGGCTGCTGCGGTACGCGGGCAGGCATTGCCGTCGCCTGGGCTCAAGGGTGCGCCGGTGCTCGAACTCATGTGCTCGCACTTCGTGCTCACGCTGGCCGCCAAGCAGGGGCCGCGCTTCAACGTGCGCCGCGACATCAACGGCCTTCTCTCGCTCACCGGCCGCCACCTGGTGTGGCCGGCCGCGGTGCTGCAGCGGCTGCGCGAATTCCTGGGCCGGCGCTGCGCCGGCAACGAGGCCTGGAAGGGCGTCGAGAATTTCGACGGCCGCACGCTGCTCGAGCGCCATGGCGTGTGGCGCGGACCCTACGAGGAAGGCACACTGTTCTTCTACCTCGACGAATACGCCAAGGACTACCCCAAGGACCTGCTCTCGGTGCTGGCCGTCACGCGCGACTGGCTCACGCATGCGCTGCGCAAGCAGTCGACGTTGGTCGAGAAGAACATCGACGCGCTCGCGGGCCTCCTGCAGCTCAACAAGGCCGAACGCGCGCTGCTGCTCTACGGCACGCTCGCGCGCTACCAGCGCGACCTGCGCTCGCTGCTGGTCGAGTTCAAGGTCAACAACGCGCCCGAGGCCTATGCCGCCATTGCCGACATTGCGGGCGTCAACGCCACCGAAGTGGGCGAGGCCCTGCGTGCCGGTTCGCGGCTGGAGCGCATCGGCCTGGTCGAGAACCTGATCTCCGAGCACAACATCACCGACCTGGCCGACCTCATGAAGGTCAGCGAGAAGCTGCCGCCGGTGCTGATGCGCGAGTACCGCGACCACAACGAACTGATGGCCGTGTTCACGCGGCCCTCGGCCAAGAGCGCGCTCACCACGCACGACTTCTCCTTCGTCGAGGAAGACGCGCAGATGCTCGTCACGCTGCTGCGCGCCGCGGTGGCGCGCAAGGAGCCCGGCGTCAACGTGCTGCTCTACGGGCCGCCCGGCACCGGCAAGACCGAGCTCGCCAAGGTGGTGGCGCAGGCGGCGGGCCTGGAGCTGTTCGAGGTCGAATATGCCGACCGCGACGGCAACTCGCTGAGCGGCCGCGACCGCTACCGCTCGCTGCAGATCGCGCAGGTGTTCCTCAAGGGCAGCGCGCAGGCCGCGCTGCTGTTCGACGAGGTCGAGGACGTGTTCCCGCCCATCAGCACCGAGGCCGCGCAGTTCATGGCGCGCGCCGAGCAGATTCCGGCGCCCACCAGCGGCAGCGTGAGCGGCAAGGCCTGGGTCAACCAGATCCTCGAGGCCAACCCCGTGCCCACGCTGTGGGTCACCAACCGCATCGAGCAGATCGACCCGGCGTTCCGGCGCCGCTTCGCCTACCACCTGGAGCTCAAGTCGCCGCCGCCCGGTGCGCGCGAGCAGCTCGTGAAGAAGACGCTCGAAGGCATCGTCGTGTCCGAGGCCTTCACCGCCAAGCTGGCCGAGCGCAAGGGCCTCACGCCCGCGCAGATCCGCACCGCGGTGCGCTTTGCGGGGCTCGCGCAGACGGAGGACGGCGCCTCGATGGAAGCGCTGATCGAGCGCCAGCTCAAGAACGCCGACCTCGCGCTCGGCACGCTCGACACCGGCCCGGGCGAGCGGCGCAGCGTCACCACCTACGACCTCGACATGCTCAACGTCGAGACCCGCTTCGAGATCCCGCGCATCGTGGCGGCCATCAAGGCGCGCGGCCACGGCACGCTGTGCTTCTACGGCGCACCCGGCACCGGCAAGACCGCGCTGGCCGAGCACATCGCCAAGGCCATCGGCCGGCCGCTGATCATCAAGCAGGCCAGCGACCTCATGAGCAAGTACGTCGGCGAGACCGAGCAGAACATGGCCGCCATGTTCAAGGAAGCCGAGGCCGAGAAGGCCGTGCTGCTGCTCGACGAGGCCGACAGCTTCCTGCAGGACCGGCGCGGCGCGCAGCGCACCTACGAAGTGACCGAGGTCAACGAGATGCTGCAGGGCATGGAGCGCTTCAACGGCGTCTTCATCTGCACCACCAACCTGCTCGACCGGCTCGACCAGGCGGCGCTTCGGCGCTTCACCTTCAAGATCAAGTTCATGCCGCTCACCGCCCCGCAGCGCGAGCGCATGTTCGTGACCGAGGCGCTGGCGGGCGACGCCGCGCTGCTCACCGCAGGCATCAAGGCGCGGCTGGCGCAATTGCAGCAGCTGTGCCCGGGGGATTTCGCGGCCGTGAAGCGGCAGACGGATATTCTTGCGGTCGAGTTCTCGGCTGCCGAATTCCTGGACCAGCTCGAGGCCGAGCACCGCATCAAGCCCGAGGTGCGCGAATCGCGCGGCATCGGCTTCATGCAATAGCGCACAGCAGGCAAGACCGCGGGAGCGCGGCGGCAGACAAGAAAGAAAACCGTCCGCCGCGGCGGGCACGAGGAGGATCTCGATGAGCTTGGGCAATGGACATGCGCGGGCGAGGCCGCGCTTCACCGCATCGGCTGCGGCCGCATTCGCGTTGGCCGGTATCGTTTGCGCGCTGGCGGGCTGTGGCGGAGGAGGAGGTGGTGGTGGAGGGGGTGGCGGATTTCCGATCGTCGCGCCGCCCGGCACCACGCCGCCTCCTGCCAGCGGCGGCGACGATGACGCCATCGTCGCCTCGTCCACCGTGGCCGGCCTGTGCGCCGCGCCGCGCCCCGGCACCAATCCCGAGACGGGAATCGCCTACCCCGACAAGCCCGGCACGCTGACCGACGAGAAGCGCTGGGTACGCGGATGGATCGACGAAACCTACCTCTGGTACGGCGAGGTGCCCACCACCCTCAAGGCCGCCGACTACGCCACGCCGGTCGCGTACTTCAGCGTGCTCAAGACCCCGTTGCTCACGGCCTCGGGCCGCGCGAAGGACCGCTTCCACTACGTGTACGACACCGAGCGCTACCGGCAGCTCTCGGAGAACGGCGTGGCGCCGGGCTACGGCATGGAGTTCGCGTTCGTGCGCAACTCGCGCCCGCGCGACCTGCGCATCGCGTTCACCGAGCCCGGCTCGCCCGCGGCCACGGCAGGCATCGCGCGCGGCGCCAAGGTGCTCGAGGTCGACGGCGTCGACGTGGTCAACGGCACCAACACCGCCGTGATCAACCGCGGCATCGCGCCCACGGCCATCGGCGAATCGCACAGCTTCAAGCTGCAGGAAGGCAGTGCGACGCGCACCGTCACGCTGGCCGCGGCGAGCATCACGCGCACGCCGGTGCAGAACGTCAAGAGCATCGACACCGGCAGCGGCCGCGTCGGCTACCTGCTCTTCAACGACCACATCACGACCTCCGAGTCGCAGCTCATCAGCGCCTTCAACCAGTTCAGGCAGGACGGCGTGCAGGACCTCGTGCTCGACATGCGCTACAACGGCGGCGGCCAGCTCAACATCGCGAATCGCCTCGCCTCCATGGTGTCTTCGTCGGCCACCACCTCGGGCAAGGTCTTCGAGCGCCTGTCCTTCAACGACAAGAATCCGTTCCACCTGACGCCGGCGCAGACCATCTATCCGTTCTACGGCACCAGCCGCACGGGCGCGACGCTGCCAAGGCTGGGCCTCTCGCAGGTCACGGTGCTGGTCGGCCCCGACACCTGCTCGGCGAGCGAATCGGTGGTCAACGGCCTGCGCGGCATCGACGTCAAGGTCAACCTCGTGGGCGGCGCCACCTGCGGCAAGCCCTACGGCTTCTCTCCGCAGGACAACTGCGGCACCAGCTATTTCGCGATCCAGTTCCAGGGCGTCAACGCCAAGAACTTCGGCGACTACGGTGATGGCTTCGCGCCCGACTGCACCGTGGCCGACGATTTCGACCACCCGCTCGGCGACCCGGCCGAGGCGCGGCTGGCGGCTGCCCTTGCCATGCGCAGCGGCGGCGCCTGCCCCGTTTCGGCCAAGAGCGGAGCGGGGCTCGAGAAATCCGGGACGGCCGGCGAACAGCCCTACCTGCTCGACCGCACGCCGCTGCGCGAAATGCGCCTGCTCGAAACCGCACCGTCGCCGGGCTGAACCGCTTCGGCGCCAGCCTCGGTTACCCCTTGAAACCTTGCGCTTTGCCACGCCCGTGGCATGCGCTTTAGAGTTCGAGCAAACGTTTGCGCAAACGTTTGGCATTTAGTTCTACACACAAGACCACTCGAAAAGGAGCCGGGATGACGATTCGGATTCAGCGACGCAGATGGATGGCGGCAGCCTTGCTCGCCACGGCGCTCTCGGCCTGCGGGGGCGGCGGCAACAGCGGCATCGGGCTCGCACCGGGCTTCGGCGCGGCGCCGCCGCCGGCGCAGAAGATCATCATCGACAGCGACTACAACACCATGAGCGACGACGGCCAGCTCGGCGTCATGGCCGCGCAGCTGCAGGCCCAAGGCAAGGTGCAGGTCATGGGCATCAGCGTGGTGTCGGGCAACCAGTGGCTCCGGCAGGGCGTCGCCGACGCGCTGAAGTCGGTCGAGCGGCTCGGCGTGGGCGAGCGCATCGGCATCTATGCGGGCGCGAACTACGCCTTCAACCACGACTACGCAACCATCGAGGCCGAGATGGCGGCCGGCTCCGGCGGCGACGGCTACCTGGGCGCCTGGAGTTCGCCCGAGCCCAAGACCGACGCCGACCTGAAGCCCTCGCCCGACGGCTTTGCCACCCACACGGTGCTCCAGCCCCGGAGCGCGGTCGACTTCATCGTCGACACCGTGAAGGCCAACCCGAACGAGATCACCATCCTGGCCATCGGCCCGCTCACCAACATCGCGCTGGCGGTCAAGCAGAACCCCGAGATCGTGCCGCTGATCAAGAAGATCATCTACATGGGCGGCGCGGTCGACGTGCCGGGCAACACCACCAAGTTCGCCGAGTTCAACTGGTGGTTCGACCCCGAGGCCGCGCAGTTCGTGGTGCGGCTGCCGATTCCGCAGGTGGTGGTGCCGCTGGACGTGACCGACACCGTGTTCCTCACCAAGCCGATCTACGACCGCATCGCGCACCCGGCCACGCCCACCGCCGTGACCGAGGTGTTCCGCCAGCTCAACGGCTACGGCTTCAGCGGCACCAACGGCTTCGAGAACAACCCGGCCTACACCCAGAACATCTGGGACACGCTCACGCTCGCCTACCTCATCGATCCGGCCTATGCCACCGAAACCGTCGAGCGCTACGTCGACGTGGTCGCCAAGCCCGGCGCCGCCGACAACGGCCGCTCCATCGGCTACGCCTCGCAGCCCGCGGGCCCGGCGCTGCAGAAGATGACGGTGGTGAAGAAGTTCGACAACGCGCGCTTCTTCGAGCTGTACGTCGACCTGCTCACGCGGCCCGTGCCGATCGCGCTGCGGCCCTGAAGCTCAACTAGAACGCGCTGCAGACGCGCAGCACCTCGGCGCCGTAGGCCTCGAGCTTCTTGGTGCCGATGCCGCTGATGCCCTGCAGGTCTTCGAGCGTCGCGGGCGCGCGCTCGGCAATGGCCGCCAGCGTGGCGTCGTGGAAGATCACGTAGGCCGGCAGGTTGTGCTCGCGCGCCACTTCCGCGCGCCAGGCCTTGAGCGCCTCGAAGCGCTTCTGGCCGTCGGCATCGAGTGCCGCGGCCGCCGGAGACGGGGCGCCGCGCGCCGCCTTTTCGCGCCGGGGCTTGCCGCCGCGCGCGGCCGGCGACGAAACCGACTCGCGCAGCGTCACGTTCGCTTCGCCCTTGAGCACCGCGCGCGAGCCTTCCGTAAGCTTCAGCGTGTTGAAGGCTTCCGCATCGACCGCCAGCGCGCCCGTGGCGATGAGCTGGCGCAGCACGCCGCGCAGCTGCACTTCGCTGAACTCCGCGCCAATGCCGAAGGTGCTGATGCGCTCGTGCCCGAACTGCTTGACCTTCTCGGTTTCCTTGCCGCGCAGGATGTCCATGATGTGGCCCGCGCCAAAGCTGATGCCGCTCAGCTGCTGCACGCGGTAGATGGTGGAGAGCAGCTTGCGCGCGGCATCGGTGCCATCCCACACCTGCGGTGGGTTCAAACAGTTGTCGCAATTGCCGCAGGGGGTGCTCTTCTCGCCGAAGTAGCCCAGGAGGCGCACGCGGCGGCAGTCGCTTGCCTCGGCCAATGAGAGCAGCGCGTCGAGCTTGCCGCGCATCACCTGCTTGAACTCTTCGCCCGCGGGGCTCTCGTCGATCATGCGGCGCTGGTTCACCACGTCCTGCAGGCCGTAGGCCATCCAGGCATCGGCCGGTGCGCCGTCGCGGCCCGCGCGGCCGGTTTCCTGGTAGTAGCCCTCGATGTTCTTGGGCATGTCGAGGTGGCCGACAAAGCGCACGTCGGGCTTGTCGATGCCCATGCCGAAGGCAATGGTCGCGACCATCACCACGCCTTCTTCGCGCAGGAACCGGTCCTGGTGCTTCTGGCGCACCGCCGCGTCCAGGCCCGCGTGGTAGGGCAGCGCGTTGATGCCCGCGCCCTTCAGCATCACGGCCACGTCTTCCACGCGCTTGCGCGACTGGCAATAGACCACGCCCGCATCGCCTTCGTGCTCGCGCTCGATGAAGCGCAGCAGCTGCGTGGTCGCGTCCTTCTTCTCGACGATGGTGTAGCGGATGTTCGGCCGGTCGAAGCTGGAGACGAACTGGCGCGCCTCCTCCAGCTGCAGCCGCTCGACGATGTCGGCGCGCGTGAGCGCATCGGCCGTGGCGGTGAGCGCGATGCGCGGCACGCCCGGGTAGCGCTCGTGCAGCACCGTGAGCGCGCGGTATTCGGGGCGGAAGTCGTGGCCCCACTGGCTCACGCAATGCGCCTCGTCGATCGCGAACAGCGAGAGCTTGCCGCGCTCCTTCAGCGAATCGAGCTGCGAGAGAAAGCGCGGCGTGTTCACGCGCTCGGGCGCCGCGTACAGCAGCGTGATCTCGCCGCGCAGCATGCGGCGCTCGACGTCCTGCGTCTGCTCCCAGTCGAGCGTCGAATTCAGGAAGGCCGCGTTCACCCCGGCCTCGTGCAGCGCGCCGACCTGGTCGTGCATCAGCGCGATCAGCGGCGACACCACCACCGAGACGCCGCGCCCCGCGCGCTGCCGCGCAATGGCCGGGATCTGGTAGCACAGCGACTTGCCGCCGCCCGTGGGCATCAGCACCAGCGCGTCGCCGCCGGCCACCACGTGCTCGACGATGTCCTGCTGCGGCCCGCGGAACTGCGAATAGCCGAAGACTTCGTGAAGGATGTCGGCGGGTGCGCTGCTGCTGCCGGGGGCGTCGAGGGGAAGGGGAGCGAGCGAGGACACGGGCAGCGGATGCGAAGGGCGGGGTGGACGAAAGGGGGAAACGCCGATTGTCCCCCAGCGGCACCGGCAGGACTGTGGCACGAGGTTTGCAATGGTGAAGCCCGCCTTGCCGCCTTCCTGTATAGACAGCAATCTGGTGCGTTTTGCTGAAGGAATGCACCGAAACGGTCCTTTCGGGTTATCCTGTATATACAAGTTGGGGCGCTTGGCAACAATGCGAGGTGCGCGCAGCCCGTGGTCGGGAGCGTATCGCCAAGCTTTTTCCTAGAAAACAGACCCAGGAGTACCCATGGTCGTCAAGACGGTAGTTGTGAAAGTCGCGTCGCTGCTGGCAGCAGGCGCGTGTGCAGCAGGCATGGCCCAGACGGCCGCCGCGCAGGAAACCAGGATTGCGCTCGGCATGTCGGGCTGGACCGGCTTTGCGCCGCTCTCGCTGGCCGACAAGGCCGGCATCTTCAAGAAGAACGGCCTGGACGTCGAACTCAAGATGATTCCGCAGAAGGACCGGCACCTCGCGCTGGCCTCCGGCGCCATCCAGTGCGCCGCCACCACGGTGGAAACGCACGTGGCCTGGAACGCCAACGGCGTGCCCATCGTGCAGATTTTCCAGATGGACAAGTCCTACGGCGCCGACGGCCTCGCGGTGCGCAACGACGTGAAGGGCTTTGCCGACCTCAAGGGCAAGACCATCGGCGTGAGCGCGCCGGGCACCGCGCCTTACTTCGGCCTGGCCTGGATGCTCAACAAGAACGGCATGACGCTGAAGGACGTGAAGCTGGTCTCGCTCGAGCCGCAGCCCGCGGCCCAGGCCTTCGTGGCCGGCCAGAACGACGCCGCCATGACCTACGAGCCGTATCTTTCGACCGTGCGCGCCAACCCCACCGCCGGCAAGATCCTGGCCACCACGCTCGACTACCCGATGGTGATGGACACCGTGGGCTGCGCGCCCACCTGGCTCAAGGCCAACGCCAAGGCGGCGCAGGCGCTCGCGCAGTCGTACTTCGAGGCACTCGACATGATCAAGGCCGACCCGGCCAAGGCCAACGAGCTCATGGGTTCGGCCGTCAAGCAGACCGGCGAGCAGTTCGCCAAGTCGTCGGCCTACCTGCGCTGGCAGGACAAGGCCGCCAACCAGAAATTCTTCGCGGGCGAGCTCACCGGCTTCATGAAGGAAGCCGCGCCCATCCTGCTGGAGGCCGGCGTGATCCGCAAGGCGCCGGAAGACTACACGGCCATGTTCGATGCAAGCTTCGTCAAGTAAGGCCCTGCCGCAGGTGGCGCCGCGCGCGGCGGCGCCTGCATCGGCCGCAACCCCCCAGGCCGCCGTGCCCGCGCGGCGCCGTTCGCTCGCGCCGCTCGAGCCCGTCAGCGGGCGCGCCCGCGTGCTGCTCGGCCTCGGCTTCTTCGTGGCCTTCGTGCTCGTGTGGTCCGTTGCCACGCTCGGCGGCTTCGTGCCGCCGACCTTCCTGGCCAGCCCCGTGACCATGCTGAAGGAAGGCTGGATGCTGTTCGCCGAATTCGGCTTCATCGGCGACGTGGGCATGACCGTGTGGCGCGTGTTCGGCGGCTTCCTGCTGGCGGCCGTGCTGGCGGTGCCGCTGGGCATTGCCATGGGCACCTGGAAGGCCGTGGAGGCCTTCTTCGAGCCCTTCGTCTCGTTCTGCCGCTACCTGCCGGCCTCGGCCTTCATTCCGCTGCTCATCCTGTGGGCGGGCCTGGGCGAGATGCAGAAGCTCTTGGTGATCTTCATCGGCTCGTTCTTCCAGATCGTGCTGATGGTGGCGGTGACGGTGGGCGGCGCGCGGCGCGACCTCGTCGAGGCGGCCTACACGCTGGGTGCCAAGAGCCGCGGCATCGTGGCGCGCGTGCTCATTCCGGGCGCTGCGCCCGGCATTGCCGAGACGCTGCGCCTGGTGCTCGGCTGGGCCTGGACCTACGTGATCGTGGCGGAACTCATCGGCTCCTCGTCGGGCATCGGCCACATGATCACCGACAGCCAGGCCTTGCTCAACACCGGGCAGATCATCTTCGGGATCATCGTGATCGGCGTCATCGGGCTGGTGTCCGACTTCGCTTTCAAGGCGCTCAACCGCCGCATGTTCGCCTGGGCTGCACTCTGATGAACGACCAACTTTCCATCCAGGGCGTCTCGCGCGTCTTCACCGGCGCCAACGGCCAGCGCACGCAGGCGCTGCTGCCGATCGACTTCGAGGTGCGCGAGAACGACTTCGTCACCATCCTCGGCCCCTCGGGCTGCGGCAAGTCGACGCTGCTGCGCATCGTCGCGGGGCTCGACTTCCCGACCACCGGCCAGGTGCTGCTCGACGGCGAGCGCATCGAAGGCCCGGGCGCGGACCGCGGCGTGGTGTTCCAGAGCTACACGCTCTTTCCGTGGCTCACGGTGGCGCAGAACATCCGCTTCGGCCTGCGCGAGCGCGGCATGAGCGAGGCCGACCAGAAGGAGCGCAGCGAGTTCTTCATCGCCAAGGTGGGGCTGCGCGGCTTCGAGCACCATTTTCCGAAGCAGCTCTCGGGCGGCATGCAGCAGCGCACCGCAATTGCGCGCGCGCTCGCCAACGACCCCAAGATGCTGCTGCTGGACGAGCCCTTCGGCGCGCTCGACAACCAGACCCGCGTGCTGATGCAGGAGCTTTTGCTCGGCATCTGGGAATCGGCGCGCAAGACGGTGCTGTTCGTCACGCACGACATCGACGAGGCGATCTTCATGGCCAACCGCGTGGCGGTGTTCAGCGCGCGGCCGGGCCGCATCAAGACCGAGATCGCGGTCGACTTTCCGCATCCGCGCAGCTACACCGTCAAGACCTCGCCGGAGTTCATGGAAATCAAGGCGCGGCTGACCGAAGAGATCCGCGCCGAGTCGATGGCTGCGGCCGAGCACTGACACAAGCCCCACGCCTGAAATGAAACGCGACCTGCCGTCCCTCGCGCTCTATGCGCAAGTCAAGGATCACATCTCCCGCAAGATCCAGGACGGCACCTGGCCGGCCGGCCACCGCCTGCCGTCCGAGAGCGAATTGGTCGCGCAGTTCGGCATCTCGCGCATGACGGTGAACCGCGCGCTGCGCGAGCTCATGGAGCAGGGCCGCATCGTGCGCGTGGCCGGCGTCGGCAGCTTCGTGGCCGAGAACAAGCCGCAGTCCACGCTGCTGCAGATCGCCAACATCGCGAGCGAGATCCGCCAGCGCGGGCACGACTACCGCTGCGAGATGCTCGCGGTGGAACGCCTGGCTGCCTCGCCCGACGTGGCCGCCTGGCTCGACATGCGCGCGGGCACCTCGGTGTTCCACAGCGTCTGCCTGCACCTGGAGAACGACACGCCGGTGCAGCTGGAGGAGCGCTACGTCAATCCGCTGGTCGTGCCCGATTTCCTCGAGCAGGACTTCGCCGCCGTGCCGCCCAGCGAGTACCTGGTGCGCCACGTGCCCTTCGACCAGATCGAGCACGTGGTCGACGCCGTGCTGCCCACCGCCGAGCAGGCGGCCCGGCTCGCGATGGAGCCCACCGACCCCTGCCTGCTGCTCACGCGCCGCACCTGGACGCGCAACACGCCGGTCACCTGGGTGCGCTGCCTGCATCCGGCGTCGCGCTACAGCCTGGGCAGCCGCTTCAAGGCCGACGGCAACCCCAGCTTCGGCTGACCTTTTTTTGACACGGAAACCGAAGGTTTTCTCTCGCAACTACTTGTATAGACAGGTTCACATGCCAACAAGCAAACACACCGCCACCCCCTTGATCCTCACGCCCGGCAAGGTGGACCTTGCCATGCTGCGCCGCATCCAGGCCGGCGGCGTGCGGCTGGCGCTCGATCCTTCGGTGCAGGAAGGCATGGCGCGCGCCGAAGCGGCGGTGCGCCACATCGTCGAGAACGACCAGGTGGTCTACGGCATCAACACCGGCTTCGGCAAGCTCGCGAGCACGCGCATCGGCAACGACCACCTGGCCGAGCTGCAGCGCAACCTCGTGCTCTCGCACAGCGTGGGCACGGGCGAGCCGCTGGCCGCGCCGGTCGTGCGCATGGTGCTCGCGACCAAGGCCGTGAGCCTGGCGCGCGGCCACTCGGGCGTGCGGCCCGCGCTGGCCGAGGCGCTGCTGGCCCTGTTCAATGCGGGCGTCATGCCGCGCATTCCGTGCAAGGGCTCGGTCGGCGCCTCGGGCGACCTCGCGCCGCTCGCGCACATGGCCTGCGTGCTGATCGGCGAGGGCGAGGCCACCACGGCCGACGGCGCCGTGGTCAGCGGTGCGGAGGCCATGCGCCTCGTCGGGCTCGAACCTTTCGTGCTCGGCCCCAAGGAAGGCCTGGCGCTGCTCAACGGCACGCAGGTGTCGACCGCGCTTGCGCTCGCCGGCCTGTTCGGTGCGGAGGACGTGTTCGCTTCGGCCCTGATGTCGGGCGCGCTTTCGCTCGAAGCGATCCAGGGTTCGATCAAGCCCTTCGATGCGCGCATCCATGCCGCGCGCGGCCAGCCGGGGCAGATCGCGGTGGCGGGCGCGGTGCGCACGCTGCTCGAAGGCAGCGAGATCGTCCCTTCGCACGCCGACTGCGGCCGCGTGCAGGACCCGTATTCGGTGCGCTGCATTCCGCAGGTGATGGGCGCCTGCCTCGACAACCTCGCGCATGCCGCGCGCGTGCTGGTGATCGAGGCCAATGCCGCCTCGGACAACCCGCTGGTGTTCACCGACACCGGCGAAGTGATCTCGGGCGGCAACTTCCACGCCGAGCCGGTGGCCTTTGCGGCCGACATCATTGCGCTGGCAGTGAGCGAAGTGGGCGCGATTGCCGAGCGCCGCATCGCGCTGCTGCTCGACACCGGCCTGTCGGGCCTGCCGCCGTTCCTGGTGCGCGATGGCGGCCTGAACTCGGGCTTCATGATCGCGCAGGTCACGGCCGCGGCGCTGGCGTCGGAGAACAAGTCGCTCGCGCATCCCGCGAGCGTCGACAGCCTGCCCACTTCGGCCAACCAGGAAGACCACGTGTCGATGGCCACCTTCGCGGCGCGCCGGCTCGGCGACATGGTCAACAACACGGCGGTGGTCGTCGGCATCGAGGCGATGGCCGCGGCACAAGGCATCGAACTCAAGCGGGGGCTCAAGAGCTCCCCGCTGGTCGAAGCCGAATTCGCCGCCATCCGCCAGAAGGTCGCCTTCCTCGAACGCGACCGCTACCTTGCGCCCGACATCGAAGCGATGCGC
The DNA here is from genome assembly GCF_001591365.1 of Variovorax paradoxus NBRC 15149. Taxonomy (GTDB): domain Bacteria; phylum Pseudomonadota; class Gammaproteobacteria; order Burkholderiales; family Burkholderiaceae_C; genus Variovorax; species Variovorax paradoxus. The sequence continues at coordinate 2,479,472 of NZ_BCUT01000001.1, read as the reverse complement.
CAGTGGGCGCTGAAGGCCGAGCTGCCGGCCGCGCTCTTGAACATCCTGCCCAGCCACGCCTGAACACCGAACAAGGAGAACCTCGCCATGAACGCACCCGAAAAGCTCCCGCTGCAAAACACCGACCCGCGCCACGACCCGACGCGCGTGATCCGCGCCCCGCGCGGCAGCACGCTCAACTGCAAGAGCTGGCTCACCGAGGCGCCTTACCGCATGCTGCAGAACAACCTCGACGCCGAGGTGGCAGAGCGTCCGCAGGACCTCGTGGTGTACGGCGGCATCGGCCGCGCCGCGCGCAACTGGGCCTGCTACGACCAGATCCTCGCGTCGCTGAAGGAACTGAACGACGACGAGACGCTGCTCATCCAGTCGGGCAAGCCGGTCGGCGTGTTCAAGACGCATGAGAACGCGCCGCGCGTGCTGCTCGCCAACTCGAACCTCGTGCCCAAGTGGGCCAACTGGGAGCACTTCAACGAGCTCGACCGCCAGGGCCTCTTCATGTACGGCCAGATGACGGCCGGCAGCTGGATCTACATCGGCAGCCAGGGCATCGTGCAGGGCACCTTCGAAACCTTCGTCGAAGCCGGCCGCCAGCACTACAACAACAGCCTCGCGGGCAAGTGGATCCTCACGGCCGGCTTGGGCGGCATGGGCGGCGCGCAGCCGCTCGCGGCCACGCTCGCGGGCGCGGTGTCGCTCAACATCGAGTGCCAGCAGACCAGCATCGACTTCCGCCTGCGCACGCGCTATGTCGACAAGCAGGCGCGCGACATCGACCATGCGCTCGAGCTCATCCAGCAGCACTGCGACGCGAAGGAAGCCGTGTCGATCGCGCTGCTCGGCAACGCGGCCGACATCCTGCCCGAGCTCGTGAAGCGCGCCAAGGCCGGCGGCATCAAGCCCGACCTCGTGACCGACCAGACCTCCGCGCACGACCTGATCAACGGCTACCTGCCTTCGGGCTGGAGCGTTGCGCAATGGCAGGCCGCGATGAAGGACGTCTCGCAGCACGACGCGCTCAAGAAGGCCGCCGCCAAGTCGTGCGCCGTGCACGTGCAGGCCATGCTCGACTTCCAGGCCATGGGCATCCCCACGGTCGACTACGGCAACAACATCCGCCAGGTCGCCTTCGACGAGGGCGTGCAGAACGCCTTCGACTTCCCGGGCTTCGTGCCGGCCTACATCCGCCCGCTGTTCTGCGAAGGCAAGGGCCCGTTCCGCTGGGTGGCGCTCTCGGGCGACCCCGAAGACATCTACAAGACCGACGCCAAGATCAAGGAGCTGTTCCCCGAGAACACCCACACGCACCGCTGGCTCGACATGGCGCGCGAGCGCATCGCCTTCCAGGGCCTGCCGGCGCGCATCTGCTGGCTGGGCCTGGGCGAGCGCCACATCGCCGGCCTGGCCTTCAACGAGATGGTGAAGAACGGCGAACTCAAGGCACCCATCGTCATTGGCCGCGACCACCTCGACACCGGCTCGGTGGCGAGCCCCAACCGCGAGACCGAGGCCATGAAGGACGGCACCGATGCGGTGAGCGACTGGCCGCTGCTCAACGCGCTGCTCAACACCGCGGGCGGCGCCACCTGGGTCAGCCTGCACCATGGCGGCGGCGTGGGCATGGGCTATTCGCAGCACTCGGGCGTGGTGATCGTGTGCGACGGCACCGAGGCCGCCGCCAAGCGCATCGAGCGCGTGCTCTGGAACGACCCGGCCACCGGCGTGATGCGCCATGCGGACGCGGGCTACGACATTGCCGTGGCCACGGCGAAGAAGCAGGGCCTCAATCTGCCGATGGTGCGCTGACCGGCGCATGAAGCAGCGGTAAGCCGAAGGTAGAAAGAAAAAGCGCGCCCATTCCCACTCAGTGGGAATGAAGGCTTGGATGTGGGAACGGTGGGCAAGATACTGCACACCGCATCCACTTTCGACGCCCCGCGATTGGCCCAGATGACGTCCATGCCCGAAGCTTCCGCCCACAACGACCGCGCGCTGCGCGTGCTGTCGGTGCTGGCGCAGAGCAAGTCGGCGATGAGTGCGGCCGAACTCGCCGAAGCCACGGGCCTCGTCAAGAGCACGCTGTACCGGCAGATCGCGGTGCTGCGGCGCTGGGGCTTCGTGATGGAGACCGACGGACGCTATTCGCCCGGCCCCGTGAGCGTGCAGCTCGCGAGCGGCTTCGACGGCAACTCCGACCTCGTCATGGCCGCGCGCGCCGACATGCGCGCGCTCGCGCAGCAAAGCCATGAAAGCGTGGCGCTGGTCACGCTGGTCAACGACCGCGTCGTGTGCCTGGAAATGATCGACAGCGAGCAGTCGCTGCGCTGCTCGTTCGACCGCGGCCGCAGCGTGCCGGCGCGCGACGGCGCCAGCGCCAAATGCCTGCTGGCCCACCTGCCGGCCGACCAGCGCGATGCCTTGCTCGACAGCCTTGGCGACGACCCCGGCCGCCGCGCCGAGCGTGCCGCCGAGCTCGACGCGATCCGCGAGGCCGGCCATGCCGTGACCCACGGCGAGGTCGACGCGGGCGTCTGGGGCGCGAGCGCACCGGTGCTCGGCCCGGGCCGGCGCCTGCGCGGCGCGATCACGCTCATGGCGCCGCTCACGCGCGCCGGGGGCATGGAAGCTGCATGGGCCGCCCTCACCGTCGTCACCGCGGCGCGCATCTCGCGCGCGCTGCAATAGCCGATCGCTGCCTTTCTTTCCCTCTTTTTTTTCAAACCCACGGAAGCCTTCACATGAACACCCGCCGCACCCTCGTTGCCGCCGCACTCTCCAGCCTCGCCTTCTTCGGCTTTGCCGCCACCGCGCAGGCGCAGGGCGAGCCGCTGCGCGTGGCCACCGATGCCACCTTCCCGCCGATGGAGTTCGTGGAGAACGGCAAGCGCACGGGCTTCGACGTGGAGCTGGTCGAGGCCATCGGCAAGGCGCTGGGCCGCAAGATCGAATGGATCGACATCGACTTCAAGGGGCTCGTGCCGGGCCTCATTTCCAAGCGCTTCGACATGGCCGTCTCGGCCATCTACATCACCGACGAGCGCAGGAAGGTCGTCGACTTCACCGTGCCCTACTACGCGGGCGGCCTCGTGGTGATGGTGAAGGACGGCAACACGGCCATCAAGGCGCCGGCCGACATCAACGGCAAGAAGGTCAGCGTGCAGGTGGGCACCAAGTCGGTCGCCTACACCAAGGAGAAATTCCCGCAGGTGCAGCTGATGGAAGTCGAGAAGAACCAGGAGATGTTCAACCTCGTCGACATCGGCCGCGCCGATGCCGCCGTGACCGGCAAGCCCGCCGCCTACCAGTACGTGCGCACGCGCGGCGGCCTCAAGGTGCTGCCCGAGCAGATCACCACCGAGGAATACGGCATGGCCATCCGCAAGGACACGCCCGAACTCACCAAGGCGGTGAACGGTGCCATCGAGAAGCTCAAGGCCGACGGCACCTACGCGCAGATCGTCGCCAAGTGGTTCAAGTAATGTCAGCCCCCCGGCTTTTCACGCGCTGCGCGCGTGTAACTCCACCCCCCATGGGGGAGGCGCGGCCGGCTTGGGGCGGCCCGGCGCTCGGCCGCCGAAAAGGCTGACCCATGGATTTCGATTTCTCGCCGGTCTGGCAGGGCTGGCCCGACCTGCTGCGCGGGGCGCTGGTCACGGTGGAGATCACCGCCTGCGCGCTCGCGCTCGGCTGCGTGCTGGGCCTGCTGGTGGGCATCGGCCGGCTCAACCCGAAGCGGCGCTGGCTCTACGGCGCGTGCACGGCGTACGTGGCAGCGATCCGTGGCACGCCGCTGCTGGTGCAGCTTTTCATTTTGTTCTTCGGACTGCCGCACTTCGGCATCCTGCTGCCGGCCTTCCTGTGCGGCGTGCTGGGGCTCGGCGTGTATTCGGGTGCCTACGTGTCGGAGATCGTGCGTGGCGCGATCCAGTCGATCGACAAGGGCCAGACCATGGCGGCGCAGTCGCTGGGCATGACGCCCGGCACCGCGATGCGCGAGATCGTGCTGCCGCAGGCCGTGGTGCGCATGATTCCGCCGCTGGGCAACGAGTTCATTGCGCTCATCAAGAACTCGGCGCTGGTGTCTCTGTTGACGATCCACGACGTGATGCATGAAGGGCAGAAGATCATCAGCGTGTCGTACCGCTCGCTCGAGGTCTACCTGGCGATTGCGCTCGTGTATTTCGTGCTCACGGGCACGATGACGCTGGTCCTCAGGCACTTCGAGCAGAAGCTGCGCCAAGGCGGGTTGATGCGATGAGCGTGCAGCGCTTCTCTCGCAGCTCTCTCCCCGCCATGCCCTGGAAGAACGGCGGCGGCACCACGCAGGAGATCGCGAGCTGGCCGCAGGGCGCGGGGCTCGATGGCTTCGGCTGGCGCGCGAGCATCGCGACCATCGCGGCGGCCGGGCCGTTTTCGACTTTCGCGGGCGTGGACCGCAGCATCATGCTGCTCGAAGGCGACGGCGTGCGGCTGTTCACGCACGACGGGCGCATCGAGCACCGGCTCGACGTGCCGCACCGGCCGTTCGCATTCAGCGGCGACGACGCGATCGACTGCACGCTGCTCGGCGGCGCATCGAACGACTTCAACATCATGACGCGCCATGGCCAGTGGCGCGCCGACGTGCAGGTGCTAGACCACGCATCGGCCGTCGAGGCCGCACCGCACGGCGTGCTGCTCGCGCTTGGCGGCGCATGGCGCCTGAACGGAGAGCCCTGCCGCGAGGGCGAAGGCCTGTACTGGACCGACAGTGCGCAGGCATGGCAGGCCGAGCCCGCGCAGGAAGGCGCGCGGCTGGCTGCGATCCGCATCGTGCCGGCGTAAGCTGTGCAAACACCAGACAAGACATGACATCCGCAAGCACATTCCCATCGGCCGACGGCCTCTGGACGGGGCTCCGCCTGGCGCCCGGCGCCGCGCCCGGCACCACCCCGGACGCCGACACCGAAGCCGCCATCGCGGTGGCCGAAGGCACGGTCCGCTGGGTCGGCGCGCGCAGCGCCCTGCCGGCCGAGTTCGCAGGCCTGCCGCCGCACGATGGCGGCGGCGCGCTCGTCACGCCCGGCCTGGTCGATTGCCACACCCACCTGGTCTACGGCGGCCAGCGCGCCAACGAGTTCGCGATGCGGCTCGCGGGCGCCAGCTACGAAGAAGTGGCGAAGGCCGGCGGCGGCATCGTCTCGTCGGTGCGCGCGACGCGCGAGGCCGATGAAGACGCGCTCTTCGCGCAGGCCGCGCCGCGGCTCGAACAGCTGCTGGCCGACGGCGTCTGCGCGATCGAGATCAAGTCGGGCTACGGCCTCGCGCTTGAGCATGAGCGCAAGCAGCTGCGCGTGGCGCGGCGCCTGGGCGAGGCTTATGGCGTCACGGTGCGCACCACCTTCCTCGGCGCGCACGCGCTGCCGCCCGAATACGCGGGCCGCAGCGGCGACTACATCGATCTCGTCTGCAATGAGATGCTGCCCGCGCTCGCGGCCGAGGGGCTGGTCGATGCGGTCGACGTGTTCTGCGAACGCATCGCCTTCACGCTCGCGGAAACCGAGCAGGTCTTCCAGGCCGCGAAGGCGCTGGGCCTGCCTGTCAAGCTGCATGCCGAGCAGCTCTCCGACATGGGCGGCGCCGCGCTCGCCGCGCGCTACGGCGCGCTCTCGTGCGACCACATCGAGCACCTGTCGGCCCAAGGCATCGAGGCCATGCGCCAATCAGGCACCGTGGCCGTGCTGCTGCCCGGCGCCTACTACACGCTGCGCGACACGCACCTGCCGCCGATCGAGGCGCTGCGCACCGCCGGCGTGCCGATGGCCGTGTCGACCGACCACAACCCCGGCACCTCGCCCGCGCTGAGCCTGCTGTTGATGATGAACATGGCCTGCACGCTGTTCCGCCTCACGGTGCCCGAGGCGCTGGCCGGCGTCACCCTGCATGCGGCGCGCGCCCTGGGCCTGCAGAAAACGCACGGCGCGATCGCCGAGGGCATGCCCGCCAACTTCGTGCTCTGGAACGTGCGCGACGCAGCCGAGCTCGCCTACTGGTTCGGCCAGCGCCCGGTGCGCACCGTCGTGCGCCAGGGCCGCATCGCCGTGGGAGCTGCCCAATGAACACGCTGTTCGCGGCCGATGCGCTGCTGCCCGGCGGATGGGCAAAGAACGTGCGGCTGTCGTGGAACGAGGCCGGCCAGCTCACGCAGGTGCAGTCCGCGGCCCCGCCGGCAGCGGGCGCGCAGGTGGCGAAGGGCCCCGTGATCCCCGGCATGCCCAACCTGCATTCGCATGCCTTCCAGCGGGCCTTCGCGGGTCTCACCGAATACCGCGCCCAGCAGCAGGACAGCTTCTGGAGCTGGCGCACGCTGATGTACCGCTTTGCCGCACGCCTCGGCCCGCAGCAGATGGAGGCCATCGCGACCTGGCTCTATGCCGAGATGCTCGAGGCGGGCTACACCAGCGTGTGCGAGTTCCAGTACGTGCACCACGATGCCGATGGCCGCCCCTATGCCGACGATGCGACGCTGAGCCTCGCGCTGCTGCGCGCCGCGAAGAAGGCCGGCATCGGTTTCACGCTCTTGCCCGTGCTCTACCAGGCCAGCGGCTTCGGCGGACTGCCGCCCAACGAGGGGCAGCGCCGCTTCATCCGCTCGACGGATTCGATGCTGCGCCTGCTCGACACCCTCAAGCCTGCATGCGAGGCGCAGGGCGCACCCGGACCGCAAGGCGGTCCTTCGGCCCGCCTGGGGCTCGCGCCGCATTCGCTGCGCGCCGTGCCGCCCGACGCGCTGCGCGAAGCCGTGGCGGGGCTCGAGGCCATCGACCCGGGCGCGCCGATCCACATCCACATCGCCGAACAGACCAAGGAGGTCGACGACTGCGTGGCCTGGAGCGGCCAGCGGCCCGTGGCCTGGCTGCTCGACCATGCGCCGGTCGATGCGCGCTGGTGCCTGGTGCATGCCACGCACATGGACGCGGCCGAATACGAGCGCGGCGCCAGGAGCGGCGCGGTCGCCGGCCTGTGCCCGACCACCGAGGCCAACCTGGGCGACGGCATCTTCGATTTTTCCGCCTGGCGCCACCATGGCGGCGCCTGGGGCCTGGGCTCCGACAGCCACGCCACGGTCAATGCCGCGGAAGAACTGCTGATGCTCGAATACAGCCAGCGCCTGGCCTGGCGGCAACGCAACGTCGGCGCCAGCGCGGCGCAGCCGCACGTGGCCACCGCGCTCACGCTCGAAGCGGTGCGCGGCGGCGCGCAGGCCTCGGGCCGGGCCATCGGCGGCCTGGCGGTGGGGCAGCAGGCCGACTTCGTGGTGCTCGATGCCGCACAGCTTGCGCTGCAGGGCCTGCCGGCGCCCGACATGCTGTCGGCCCACGTCTTTGCGAGCCACCGCACCTCGGCCATCGATGCCGTCTGGGTGTCGGGCCAGCCGCGCGTGGCGGCCGGCCGCCACGCCCTGCACACCGAGGCCGCCGCCGCCTTCGTCGCGGCGCGCAGCCAGCTTCTCCTTGAAAATTAGAGTCCCATGAGCTTCACCACCACCGAACCCGCCTTCCGCTTCCGCCAGGGCACGCGTCCCTTGCTGATCTCCATGCCGCACGTCGGCACCTACGTGCCGCCCGCGCTCGCCGCCCGCCTGACCGGCGAGGCGCGCCAGGTGCCCGATACCGACTGGCATCTCGAGCGGCTCTACGACTTTGCCGATGAACTCGGCGCCTCGGTGCTCGTTGCCACGCATTCGCGCTACGTGGTCGACCTGAACCGCCCGCCGGATGGCGCCAGCCTCTACCCGGGCCAGAGCGTCACGGGCCTGTGCCCGGTCGACACCTTCGACGACACGCCGGTCTACGCGTCCGCCGACGACCTTCCGGACGACGCGGAAATCGCCGCGCGCCGCGACGCCATCTGGCAGCCCTACCACCGGCAGCTGCAGGCCGAGCTCGACCGCATGAAGGCCGCGCACGGCACCATCGCACTGTGGGACGCGCACTCGATCCGCTCGGTGCTGCCGCGCTTCTTCGAAGGCAAGCTGCCCGACTTGAACCTGGGCACCGGCAAGGGCAGCAGCTGCGACCCGGCGCTGGCCGCCACGCTGCTCGGCATTGCCGAATCGGCCACTGGCTACACGGGCGTGCTCAACGGCCGCTTCACGGGCGGCTACATCACGCGCCAGTACGGCAACCCCGCGGCCGGCGTGCACGCGGTGCAGCTGGAGATGACGCAGTCGAGCTACATGCAGGAGAAGCTGCCCTTCGACTACCTGCCCGAGGTCGCGGCCGGCGTGCAGCCGCATGTGCGGCGCATGATCGAGGCGGTGCTCGAATTCGTCGAACGTCGCTAAAGCACTGACGGCCGCCAGGGGCAGCCCCGCTTCCTACAATCGGGGGCTATGAAGCCCGTCACTTACACCCGCGGCCAGGCCCTTGCCGGCATCCTCGAAAAGCGCATCGCCATCCTCGATGGCGCGATGGGCACGATGATCCAGCGCTTCAAGCTCACCGAGGAACAGTACCGCGGCGAGCGCTTCAAGGACTTCGAGCGCGACGTCAAGGGCAACAACGAGCTGCTCTCGCTGACGCGGCCCGACGTGATCCGCGACATCCACGAGGGCTACCTCGCGGCCGGCGCCGACCTGATCGAGACCAACACCTTCGGCGCGACCACCATCGCGCAGGAGGACTACAGGATGGCGCACCTCGCACGCGAGATGAACCTCGAATCGGCGAAGCTCGCGCGTGCGGCCTGCGACAAGTTCAGCACGCCGGACAAGCCGCGCTTCGTGGCCGGCGCCCTCGGCCCGACGCCCAAGACCGCGAGCATCAGCCCCGACGTGAACGACCCCGGCGCGCGCAACGTCGACTTCGAGCAATTGCGCGCGGCCTACTACGAACAGACCGAGGCACTGGTCGAGGGCGGCGCCGACGTGATCCTGGTCGAGACCATCTTCGACACGCTCAACGCCAAGGCCGCGCTGTTCGCGGTCGACGAGTATTTCGACAACAGCGGCCAGCGCCTGCCGCTGATCATCAGCGGCACCGTGACCGACGCCTCGGGCCGCATCCTGAGCGGCCAGACCGTCACCGCGTTCTGGCACAGCGTGCGCCATGCGCAGCCGCTGGCCATCGGGCTCAACTGCGCGCTCGGCGCGGCGCTGATGCGGCCCTACATCCAGGAACTGGCCAAGGTGGCGGGCGACACCTTCATCAGCTGCTATCCGAACGCGGGCCTGCCCAATCCGATGAGCGAGACCGGCTTCGACGAGACGCCCGACGTCACCTCGCGGCTGCTGCACGAGTTCGCGGCCGAAGGGCTGGTCAACATCGTGGGCGGCTGCTGCGGCACCACGCCGGACCATATCGCGGCCATCGGCAAAGCCGTGGCGCCGATGACAGGCCGGCTGTTGAACAACAACGGCTTCTACCGCGAAGCAGCCTGACCGGCGCCCGGCGCTGTCGCGCCCCCGGCTGATTGACGGCATCCGGGCCGCCGCCTAGGCTGGCGGCGCAAAGGAAGCCTCGTCATGAACAACAAACTCTCCATGCGCTGGATCGGCATCGGCGCCGTTGCGCTCGCCTTGCCGATGGCCGCCGCGGCGCAGCAGGCCTTCACGCGCGGCGCGGTCAACCTGCGGGCGGGGCCCTCGGGCGACTATCCGCTGGTGGCGCGGCTCGGCCCGGGCCAGCCGCTCGACGTGATCGGCTGTACCGGCGGCTACAGCTGGTGCGACGTGGTGCTGCCCGACGGTGGGCGCGGCTGGGTCTGGGCCCGGAGCCTGGACTACGCCTACCAGGAGCGGCGCGTGCCGCTGGCCAGCTATGCCGCGGTGATCGGCGTGCCCGTCGTCACCTTCGTGATCGGCAGCTACTGGGCCGACTACTACCGCGACCGGCCCTGGTACGGCGAGCGCCGCTGGTGGGGCGGCCGGCCGCCGCCGCCGCCGATGCCCGGCTGGCGTCCCCCGCCGCCGGTGCGGCCGGCCTGGCAGCCGAGGCCGTGGCCGGGCCCGGGGTTCAAGCCCGCGCCGGGGCCCGGCTTCCATCCGCAACCCGGACCGGGCTACCGCCCGCCACGGCCGGGGCCGGGCTATCGCCCGCCGGCCGACCCGGGCATCAAGCCGCCGCGGCCCCAGCCGGCCTTCCGGCCCGGACCGCCGCCCGGCCAGCCGCAGATGCATCCGGGCGGTGGCCGGCCCGGCGCCGGTGGCGGCGGCGGGCGCCCGCATGGCGGCGGTGAAGGCGGCGGCAGGGGTGGCGGCCACGGCCATGGTGGCGGTGGTGGTGGAAAGGGCGGTGGTCACGGCCACCGCGACTGATCAGCCCCGCGGATCGTCGGCGGCGGAAATGCCCGCCGCGGCCTGCCGGTCGCGCGCGATCAGCGCCACGAAGCGCTGAGCGCCGAGCCCCAGCGGCCGCTCGCGCGACCACACCACGTCGACCCACAGGTCGAGCCCGTTGCTGAGGTTCTCGAACGGAATCTCGACCAGCGCGCCGGCGGCCACGTGCGGCCTGGCGAAATTGCGCGGCAGCCAGCCCCAGCCAAGGCCGGCCGTGATCAGGCTCAGCGCGGCCAGCGCGTTGTCGGTGCGCCAGACGTGGCGCGCGAACACGAAGCGCGGGTCGCTGGTGGCGAGATCGCGCCCCGCCACCACGATCTGCCGGGTGTTCGTCAGGTGCTCCTCGCGCAGCCGCTCGCCGGCGGCCGCCAGCAGCAGCGGGTGGCCGGGCGCCATCACGGCCACCATGGTGTCGCTGCCGACTTCCTGGAACCCCTCGCGCCCGTCGAGGCTCGGGCGCTCGAACACCAGCGCCAGCTGCGCGCGGCCGCTGTGCAGCAGCGCCAGCGCATCGGCCTGCGGCGCGGCCAGCACCTCGACCTGAAGCAGCGGATATTCCTCGGCCAGCGCGGCCAGCGGCCCGCTCCAGGGCGCGGCCAGCAGTTCGGGCGCAATGGCCAGCGTGAGGCGGTTTTCCAGGCCCTGCGTGAGCGCCAGGGCCTGCACCTGAAGCTGCTTGAGCTGGGCCGCCAGGAGGCGCGCCTGCGGCTCCAGCGAGCGGGCGGCGGCGGTCGGCTGCGGCTCGCGGCCGCTGCGGTCGAACAGCGGCAGGGCCAGTTCGGCCTCGAGGTTGGCAATCGCCATGCTGACGGCCGAGGGCACCTTGCGCAGTGCGCGCGCCGCGGCCGAGAAGGAGCCGTGGTCGATCACGGCCAGGAAGACCTCGACGTTGTCGCTGGAGAAAGCCATCGGCTGATCTATCAATAAAACTGAAACAAGTTGACTTTTTATATCAGCAAACAGCAAATAAAGTCCAGCCATCGTTTTCATTTGCCAGGGGAAAAGCCATGCAGGGGTTTCAGCGCCGCGTCGTCTACATCAGCCTTTACGAAGGCATCGCCATCGTGGCCGCCAGTGCCGGGCTGGCGTTGATGACCGACGCCGGGCTCGGCCATTCGGGCGTGCTCGCGGTGGCCGCCTCGGTCATTGCCGTGATCTGGAACCTCGTTTTCAACGCCCTGTTCGAGCGCTGGGAGTCGCGCCAGGCGGTGCGCGGGCGCAGCGTGCGCCGGCGTGTGGCGCATGCCATCGGCTTCGAGGGCGGGCTGATCGCGGTGCTGGTGCCGCTGTTCGCCTGGGGCCTGGGCGTGACGCTGTGGCAGGCGCTGGTGATGGACCTGGGCCTGGTGGTGTTCTTCCTGGTCTATACCTTCGTCTTCAACTGGGGCTTCGACCGGGTGTTCGGGCTGCCGGCCTCGGCCGCGCCCGCCAAGGCCGGCTCGGCAGCGGCGGCCGGGCAGGGGGCCTGAACGCCCCTGGCGGCCGCGGCCCTTGTCGCAGCCGGTAAAATTGCGCTCCCTTCCAAGGAGCGTTGCAGCGGCGGCCCGCATCAAGAGGCCCGCCGTCAGGCTTGGAAGGCGCCCCGCCGGCCGGGGCGCAAGCCGCAACAAACGACGCTCACCTGACGTTTTTTCCTGCCCAGGTGAGCCCCCATGAGCGAAGAAGTTTCCACGCCCCGCGTCCCCCCGATGAAGCTGTCCGGCCTCGAGCCGGTGGCCATCGATGCCGGGTCGCTGTTCGTCAACATCGGCGAGCGCACCAACGTCACCGGCTCCAAGGCCTTCGCGCGGATGATCCTCAACGGCCAGTTCGAGGACGCCCTGGCCGTGGCGCGCCAGCAGGTGGAGAACGGCGCGCAGGTGATCGACATCAACATGGACGAGGCCATGCTCGACAGCAAGGCCGCCATGGTGCGCTTCCTGAACCTGATTGCCAGCGAGCCCGACATCGCGCGCGTGCCGGTGATGGTCGACAGCTCCAAGTGGGAGGTGATCGAGGCCGGCCTGCGCTGCATCCAGGGCAAGGGCATCGTCAACTCCATCTCCATGAAGGAGGGGGTCGACAAGTTCAAGCACGAGGCCAAGCTCGTGAGGCGCTACGGCGCCGCCGCGGTGGTGATGGCCTTCGATGAAAAAGGCCAGGCCGACACCTACCAGCGCAAGATCGAGATCTGCGAGCGCGCCTACCGCATCCTGGTCGACGAGGTGGGCTTTCCGCCCGAGGACATCATCTTCGACCCCAACATCTTCGCGATTGCCACCGGCATCGAGGAGCATGACAACTACGCGGTCGACTTCATCAATGCCGTGCGCTGGATCAAAGAGAACCTGCCAGGCGCCAAGGTGTCGGGCGGCGTGAGCAACGTGAGCTTCAGCTTCCGCGGCAACGACCCGGTGCGCGAAGCGATCCACACCGTGTTCCTGTACCACGCGATCCAGGCGGGCATGGACATGGGCATCGTCAACGCCGGCATGGTGGGCGTGTACGACGACCTGGAGCCCACGCTGCGCGAGCGCGTGGAAGACGTGGTGCTCAACCGCCGCCCCGACGCCGGCGAACGGCTCGTCGAAGTGGCCGAGACCGCCAAGAGCGGCGCCAAGGACGACAGCAAGAAGCTCGAATGGCGCGGCACGCCGGAGCACCCGGTGCACGTCAACCAGCGCCTCTCGCACGCGATGGTGCACGGCATCACCGACTTCATCGTCGAGGACACCGAGGAGGCCTACCAGCAGATCCTTGCCAAGGGCGGGCGGCCGCTGCACGTGATCGAGGGGCCGCTGATGGACGGCATGAACATCGTGGGCGACCTGTTCGGCCAGGGCAAGATGTTCCTGCCGCAGGTGGTGAAGTCGGCGCGCGTGATGAAGTCGGCCGTGGCCCACCTCATTCCCTACATCGAGGAAGAAAAGCGCCAGGACGAGGCCGCGGGCCGCGACGTGCGCACCAAGGGCAAGATCATCATCGCCACCGTGAAGGGCGACGTGCACGACATCGGCAAGAACATCGTCACCGTCGTGCTCCAGTGCAACAACTTCGAGGTGGTGAACATGGGCGTGATGGTCCCGTGCCACGAGATCCTCGCCAAGGCGAAGGTCGAGGGCGCGGACATCGTGGGCCTGTCGGGCCTCATCACGCCGAGCCTCGAAGAAATGCAGTACGTGGCCGGCGAGATGCAGAAGGACGACCACTTCCGCATCCGGAAGATTCCGCTTTTGATCGGCGGCGCCACCACCAGCCGCGTGCACACGGCAGTCAAGATCGCGCCGCATTACGAAGGCCCGGTGGTCTACGTGCCCGATGCTTCCCGCAGCGTGAGCGTGGCGCAGTCGCTGCTCTCCGACCAGGCCACCGCGTACATCGACGAGATCAACGCCGACTACGAGAAGGTGCGCACGCAGCACGCCAACAAGAAGCAGGTGCCGATGTGGCCGCTGGCCAAGGCGCGCGCCAACAAGACGCCGGTCGACTGGTCGGCCTACACGCCGCCGGTGCCCAAGTTCATCGGCCGGCGCCTGTTCAAGAACTTCGACCTGACCGAGCTCGCCAAGTACATCGACTGGGGCCCGTTCTTCCAGACCTGGGACCTCGCGGGTCCGTTCCCGGCCATCCTGAAGGACGAGATCGTCGGCACCGAGGCCGTGCGCGTGTATGCCGACGGCCAGCGCATGCTCAAGCGCCTGATCGAGGGCCGCTGGCTCAGCGCGAGCGGCGTGGTCGGCTTCTGGCCCGCCAACACGGTGAACGACGACGACATCGAGCTCTACACCGACGAGACGCGCAGCGAAGTCGCGCTCACCTGGTACGGCATGCGCCAGCAGACCGAGAAGCAGGTGATCGAGGGCGTGATGCGCCCGAGCCGCTGCCTGGCCGACTTCGTCGCGCCGAAGGACAGCGGGCTGAAAGACTACGTGGGCGTGTTCGCGGTGACGGCGGGCCTGGGCGTCGAGAAGAAGGAGAAGTACTTCATCGACGACCTCGACGACTACTCCGCCATCATGCTCAAGGCGCTGGCCGACCGCCTGGCCGAGGCCTTTGCCGAATCGCTGCACCACCGCGCGCGCACCGACCTCTGGGGCTATGCGCCCGACGAGGGCCTGAGCAACGAGGACATGATCGCCGAGAAATACCGCGGCATCCGCCCCGCGCCCGGCTACCCGGCCTGCCCCGACCACAGCGTGAAGCGCCCGATGTTCGACCTTCTGGGTTGCGCGGACATTGGCATGACGCTGACCGAAAGCCTCGCTATGATGCCCGCCGCCAGCGTGAGCGGCTTCTACCTGAGCCATCCCGAATCGACCTACTTCAACGTCGGCAAGATCGGGCACGACCAGTTGCAGGACCAGGCGGCGCGGCGCCGGACCAGCGAATCCGAACTCGAGCGCCTGCTGGCGCCGAACCTTTGAACCTGCCGGCCGGCGTGGCCGCCCGGCGCCGGGAGTTGTTATTCAGAAGCTGATGTTTGCCGCCGCGCACTATGCGGCACTGGCGGTCTTTGTCCTCGGCTGTTGGGGTTTCGGGCGCGCGCTGCTGGCGCGCCTTGCGCCGCCGCCGCCGCGCCGGGACGCGGGGCTCGAGGCGGCCATGGCGGCGGCCCTGGGCGTGGGCCTTTTCATCTGCGCCTTCCAGCTGCTCGCGATCTTCGGCGCATTCAAGCCGGGCGCCACCGTGGCACTGATCGCTGCCGGCGTGCTGGCGGCCGCACTGCAGCTGCGGCCCTGGTGGCGCGAAGCGCGGGCGCTGCACGTCGCTGGTGCCCCCGCCGCGCCATGGACCCGCGCCGAAAGGATCGCCGCCATCGCGCTGGCGCTGGTGGCGCTGCCCGCGCTGGTCGCGCCGCTCGCGCCGCCCGCCGCCTTCGACGAGCTGATGTACCACCTGCCCTATGCGCGGCAGGTGGCGCAGCAGGGCTCGCTGGGCATCCACGAGTGGCTGCGCTACCCCTGGTTCCCCTACAACTACAACCTGCTCTACGCGGCCGCGCTGCAGCTGGGCGACGACGTGCTGCCGCACTTCCTCAATGCGCTGGCCGGAGTGATTTCGGCGGTGATGGTCTACCGCCTCGGCATCCAGTATGCGAACCGGCTCACGGCCTGCATCGGCGCGGCCATCTGGATCGGCATCGGCGACTATTCGAACGCGCTGATCGACATGGGCGTGGCGCTCTTCGTGCTCAGTGCCTGCGTGGCGCTGTGGTGGTGGCGTGAATCAGAGCCGCTGCCGGGCGGCACGCGCTGGCTCGGGCTGGCGGCGTTCTGCCTGGGCGTGGCCGCGGGATCCAAGTACCAGGCGCTCACCTTCCTGCCGCTGGTGGCGCTGTTTGTGGTGTGGCACGAGCGCCGGCCCAAGGCCTGGGCGCTGGCGCTGCTCTGTTTCCTGGTTCCTTGCGTGTACTGGTACGCGCGCAACGCCATCATGACCGGCGATCCGTTCAACCCCATCGGCGCGCGCGTGTTCGGCTTCACCGACTGGATCCCGGCCGACTACGTGCAGCAGGTGGCCGACGTGCGCGACCATGCGGCGCGGCCCAACGCGCTGATCTGGGCCGTGTTCCTGGCGCCGTTCAGCCTGCTGTGGAAGCGCTCGGTGGCCCTGCGCGCCGCGGGCTGGTTCTGCTTCTATTCGGTGGCCGTGTGGCTCTTGACCTCGCGCTATCCGCGCTACCTCACGGCCTCGTTCCCGCTGCTCGCGCTGATGGCGGCCATCGGCTGGCAGGTGCTGTTCGGCGGGATCGCTGCGGGCGTGCGCCGCGTCTTCGGGGCCAAGGGCGGGCCGGTGGAGGCCGCGCCTGCCGCCGCCGCACCCGCCGGACGCCTGGCCCTTGCCGGCGACTGGATCGTCGTGCTGCTGCTGGCCGCGCTGGCCGCGGTGTCGCTGCGCCAGACCGCCGGCAAGGTGGCGATGATCTCGCCCACGCCCGGAACCCGCGAGGCCTTCCTGCGCCAGCATGTGCCGGGCTATGCCGCCATGGACTACCTGCGCCAGCATGCCGACGGCCGTGTCTACCAGATCGCGCTGAACGAGGCGATCTACTACGGGCCCAATCCGATCTGGGGCGATACGCTCGGCCCGTGGCGCTACCGCGATTTCCTGCTGCTGCTTCCGGGCGACATGGCGCGCAAGCTGGCCGCCAAGGGATTCACGGCCATCGTCATGCCGACGTCGATGGTGCCCACGCTGGCCACGCGGCCCGGCTTCGACGAACATTTCGCCCTGCTGTACGAAAAAGACGGTGGCCGGGTCTACCGCATTCTCTCGACCGCACCATGACCGACGACAACCCCTGCGCCGCCGCCCGCGCCCCGATCCGCATCGCGGCGGTGATCCCCTGCTACAACGAGGCGCTGTCGATCGCGCAGGTGGTCGCGCAGTTCCGCGCGGCGCTGCCCGAGGCCGAGATCCACGTCTTCGACAACAACTCGACCGACGACACGGCCGCCATCGCGCGCGCGAGCGGCGCCACGGTCACGCACGTGGCCGCGCCCGGCAAGGGCAACGTCGTGCGCCGCATGTTCGCCGACGTCGAGGCCGACGTGTACGTGACGGTCGACGGCGACGCCACCTACGACGTGGCCAGCGCACCGCGGCTGGTGGATGCGCTGGTGGAGCGCAACCTCGACATGGTGGTGGGCTGCCGCGTCGACGATGGGCAGAACGCGCTCACCTACCGCGCCGGCCACCGCTTCGGCAACCGGCTGCTCACGGGCGCCGTGGCGCAGCTCTTCGGCGGCGGCCTGACCGACATGCTCTCGGGCTACCGCGTGTTCTCGCGCCGCTACGCCAAGTCGTTCCCGGCGCTCTCGCAGGGCTTCGAGATCGAGACCGAGCTCACGGTGCACGCGCTCGAGCTGCGCATGCCCCATGCCGAGTTCGACACCGCCTACAGCACGCGGCCCGAAGGCTCGCACAGCAAGCTCTCGACCTACCGCGACGGCTGGCGCATCCTGAAGACCATCTGCAAGCTGTTCATCAGCGAGCGGCCGCTGCAGTTCTTCTCGATCCTTGCGGCAGTGCTCGCGGCGGGCGCGATCGCGCTGGCCATTCCGCTGCTGCTCACCTACCTGCACACCGGCCTGGTGCCCCGGCTCCCCACGGCGGTGCTGGCGACCGGCGCCATGCTGGCCGCCATGCTGTCGATGGTGTGCGGCGTCGTGATGCACGCGATCCGGCTCGCCCGCCGCGAAGCCAAGCGGCTGCGCTACCTCGCGATACCCGGCGTCGGGCAGTTCCGCCGCAAGCCATGAAGGCCGGCCGCGAGTTCCTGGCGTTTGCGGTGGTCGGGGTCATCGGGCTGGTGGTCGACGTGGCCGTGCTGTACCTTGCGGCGCCGCTTTTGGGTTGGTACGGCGCGCGCGTGCTGTCCTTCCTGGCGGCCGCCACCACCACCTGGGCGCTGAACCGGCGCTACACCTTCGCGGCGCGGCGCGCCCTGGGCGCGGCAACGCCGATCGTGCGCGAGTACCTCGGCTATCTCGCCACCATGCTGGGCGGCGCGGTCGTCAACTACGGCGCCTATGTGCTGGTGCTGCACTGGCTCGAAGGCCCGTGGGTGCCCGCACTCGGCGTTGCGGCCGGCAGCTGCGCGGGAATGGCGGTCAACTTCCTGGCCGCGCGGCACCTCGTCTTCAAGCCGCGGCGCAGCCCCTGAGCCGAAGGCGCCTCAGTGCGCCGCCGGCAGCACCACCGGGATCTCGGTCGCCGGCGGCGTGTTGCGGCTGCGGCCGCAGCGCACGATGCCGTCGATCATCACCATGCCCACGCCCGGGATGTCGCCGAGCTGCACGCTCTCGAGCAGGCCCGGCGCGGGCGAGTGCTGCGCGCGGTCCATGAAGACGAAGTCGGCGTCGCGGCCCACTTCGACCAGCCCGCAGTTGAGCTTGCGGATCTTCGCCGTGTTGCCGGTGGCAAAGCAGAACACCAGCTCGGCCGGGATGTTTGCAATCGACGACAGCATGGCCACCATGCGCAGGATGCCCAGCGGCTGCACGCCCGAGCCCGCGGGCCCGTCGGTGCCGAGGATCACGCGGTGCGGGCACTTGAGCTCGAGCGCGGCCTTGGCCGCGGCAATGGCCACCTTCTCGTTGCCGTTGTGCACGATCTCGATCGCGCGCGAGCTCTTCTCGCACAGCTCGCACACATGCGCCTCGGGCAGCGAGGTGTGGCCGCCGTTGATGTGGCCGATGATGTCGGCGTCGGCCTCCAGCACCACGTCCTTGTCGATCAGGCCCGAGCCCGGGATCGACGGGCCGCCCGTGTGGATCGTGCTCTGGATGCCGTACTTGCGCGCCCAGGCCACCATCTCCTTGGCCTCGTAGCCGGCCTTCACCGAGCCCAGGCCCACTTCGCCGAGCAGGCCCACGCCGGCCTCGGCCAGTTCCTTGAAGTCGCTCTCGACCATGCCCTTCTCGATCACCGGCGCGCCGGCCAGCACCTTCACGCCGCCGGGGCGGAAGTTGTCGAAGGCGCGCTGCGCGGTGATGGCCAGCGCCTTCAGGCCCACGATGTCCTTGGGCCGGCCGGGCAGGTGCACCTCGCCGGCCGAGATCATGGTGGTGACGCCGCCGTGCATGGTGGAGTCGATCCAGCCGATCTGCCCCTGGCGCGGCGTCCAGTCGCCGAACACCGGGTGCACGTGGCTGTCGATCAGGCCGGGCGCGACGCAGGTCTTCTTCGCGTCGATGACGGTCTGCGCGCCTTCGAGGTCGCAGTCCTTCTCCTTGCCGACCGCCACGATCAGGCCGTCGTTCACCACGATGGTGTCGGCGTCCAGGATGGGCTTGTCGATGTCGCCCGAGAGCAGCAGCCCTATGTTCTTGATGACGACCTTGCCCGACTTTGCGCCGGCTGCGATTTCTGCCATTTGGTCAAGCCTCCCGCCGGGCCGCCCCAAGGGAGGCTTGCGCCCCCTTGGGGGGCCGCGAACGAACGTGAGCGATGGGGGTCATTTTTTCCTCGTCGTGGGGTGGGGAGTTGTTCTCTTGTTCCTGGATGTCGTCTGCACGCACCGTGCGCAGCACGGTCTCGATCACGAAGTCTTCCCAGTGCGTGATCGCCTCGGGCGACTCCAGCGGCTCGCCGAGGAAGGCCGTGAGCGTATGCCGGTTCGAGGTGTAGAAGTAGCCGGTGGACGCGATCAGCAGGTAGATGTCGCGCGCGTTCAGGTCGCGGCGAAACAGGCCCTGGGCCGCGCCGCTGGCCAGGATCTCGGCAATGATCGCCACCGCCCGCGACGAGTATTCGCGCGCCCGCAGCGACTTCGAGATGTGCCGGCCCTTGTGCAGGTTCTCGGTGTTCAGGAGCGTCACGAACTCGGGGTTCCTGCGGTAGTAGCCGAGCACGAAGCGGATCACTTCGGTGAGCGCCTCCACGGGCCGCGAGGCGTCCAGCGCAATGGCGGCCTCGGCGTCGTCCATGCGCTTGTAGATGCCTTCGAGCACCGCGATGAACAGGCCCTCCTTGCTGCCGAAGTAGTAGTAGATCATGCGGTCGTACGACTTGGCGGCCTTGGAGATCTTCTCCACGCTGCCGCCGTCGTAGCCGTACTTCGCGAACACCTTGGTCGCCGACTTCAGGATGCTGTCGCGCGTGGCCTGCGCCGCGGCCTCGCGCACGCCGGTGCGGCGCTGGGGCTTGGCGGCGGTGCGGCTGTCGGCCATCGTGCGCGGTGCCGGGCTTATTTTTCGGCGAAGGCGCGTTCGACCACGAAATCGCCCGGCGTCGAGGTGTTGCCTTCCTTGAACCCGCGCTTCTCCAGGATGTGCTTCAGGTCCACCAGGAGGCCCGGGCTGCCGCACAGCATCACGCGGTCTTCCACCGGGTTGATCGGCGGCAGGCCGAGGTCGTCGGTGAGCTTGTTGGTCTCGATGAGGTCGGTGATGCGGCCCTGGTTGCGGAATTCCTCGCGCGTGACCGTCGGGTAGTAGAGCAGCTGCTTCTCGACCATCTCGCCCAGGAACTCATGCTTGGGCAGGTGGTCGGTCACGAGGTCGTGGTAGGCCAGCTCGTCGACCTGGCGCACGCCGTGCACCAGGATGACCTGCTCGAACTTCTCATACGTGTCCGGGTCGCGGATGATGCTCATGAATGGTGCGAGGCCCGTGCCCGTGCCGAACAGGTACAGGCGCTTGCCGGGCAGCGTGTAGTCGATCAGCAGCGTGCCGGTGGGCTTGCGGCCCACGATGATGGTGTCGCCGACCTGGATGTGCTGCAGCTTCGAGGTGAGCGGGCCTTCTTCCACCTTGATGCTCAGGAACTCGAGATGCTCCTCGTAGTTGGGGCTCACGATGCTGTAGGCGCGCAGCAGGGGCTTGTTGTTGACCTTCAGGCCGATCATCGTGAAATGGCCGTTCGAGAAGCGCAGCGCCGGGTCGCGCGTGGTGGTGAAGGTGAACAGGCGGTCGGTCCAGTGGTGGACGCTCAGGACGCGTTCTTCGCTGAAAGCACTCATACGGAACTCAAGAGTTGGTTGGAACAGTGGAAGGTGGCTCGGCCGGAGTGCACGCCCATGGGGCATGCAGCCGCCGGCCGGCTGCGAACCCTCCATTGTCGTTGGTCGGAAAAACCCCGATGAACACCGCGAGAAAACACCATTGCAAGCATCGGGCCTGTTTGCTACATTGACCTCGAATGTAGTGAACGCAACATGAAAGTGTAGGGAATGCTACACAAACGGAAGGCGGTGCACAAGCGGGCAGGCGGCACGTTTGTTGCAACCCTCCGCTGACCGAGTTTCCCCGTGCCCGACCCGCATCACGCCCCACGAGATCGCCCCGATGACAGAACACACCAAGACAGACGGACTGCCCGGCATGGACATGCCGGTGGCCTTCGAAACCGGCGCCGGCGCCTTCGGCAAGGCACCGCCGCGCAACGAGAAGATGAGCAGCGCCAAGGTCGAATGCAACGCCTGCCCGGTGCTGTGCCAGATCTCCGAAGGCCGCACCGGCGCCTGCGACCGCTATGCGAACAAGGAGGGCGTGCTGGTACGCGTCGACCCGGTGCTGCTGCTGCGCCGCGAGATCGCGGGCGAGGCCCCGGTGCTGGTGCCCTTCGACCGGCCCGCCGCCGAGAAGGCCGAGGGTAGCGTGCCCGACTGGAACGGCGACCTGCTGCATGCCGACGAAGTCTTCGTGACCGGCGTGGGCTCGTCCACCACCTATCCCGACTACAAGCCGGCCCCGTTCATCGTCGCTTCCAAGGCCCAGGGCGTCGACATGGTCACCGTCGTCACCGAAGGCATCTTCAGCTACTGCAGCTTCAAGGTGAAGATCGACACCGACCGCTTCCTGGGCTCCGAGCAGGCCAACGTGCGCTACCGCGGCGAGGTGGTCGGCCATGTCACCACGGCCGAATACGGCTCGCAGATGCTCTCGCTGGGCGGCGTGCACCACCTCACCGGCGGCAGCAAGAAGGAAGGCCGCATGACGGCCGAGCTGATGCAGCTGCTGGGCAACAAGAAGGCCGTCGAGTGCACCATCGACGGCGGCTCCACGCTCGTCATCCAGGCCGGAAAAGCACCCATCGTCAATGGCGTGGAAGAGCAGCGCATGCGCGTGGGCTGCGGCTCGGCGGCCGTGGGCATCTTCGCGCGCCAGTTCGCGGGCGTGGCCGACGAGGTGGTGGTGGTGGACGACCACATCACCGGCGTGCTCACGGAGCACCAGGCCGGGCGCTGCCTCGACATGGCGCCTTCGGGCATCCAGATGCTGGGGCGCAAGTCCACGCCCGGGCGCTACTTCCAGGTGGCGAACCCGGGCAACGGCTGGGGCGGCACCGACATCGCCGATCCGCTCTCGATCATCGAGGGCTGGGAAGAGGGCCTGGCGCGGCCGGGCCTGCGCCTCCTGATGACCTCGACCACCGGCGAGCATGCCCAGTGGTACGTGCTCGACGAGGCGCTGAAGCCCGTCGAGCAGCCCATGCCGCCCGAGGTGCGCCGCATCGTCGAGCGCATCGGCGAGAACTGCGAACCATCGCTGTGCACCGTGCTGTTCCTCGGTGGTGCGGGCGGGTCCCTGCGCGCCGGCGTCACCGAAAACCCGGTGCTGCTCACGCGCGCCATCAAGCGTGCGCTCGTCAACGTGACCTGCGGCGGCGCGCCGGCCTATGTGTGGCCCGGCGGCGGCATCACCGTGATGGCCGACGTCATGCGCATGCCCGACAACAGCTTTGGCACCGTGCCCACGCCGGCCATCGTGGCGCCCATCGAGTTCAGCATGCGGCGCGACGACTACGAGGCGCTCGGCGGCCACATGGAACACATCTTCCCGCTCGAGCAGGCGCTCGCGCGCGGCGCCTGGCAGGAAGACGGCGCGCCGCTGGCGCGGCAATGGGTCGTCATCGACGAGGCCAATCCGTGGCCGCTCGGCCACCCACCCATGCTGGGTTGAACCATGGCCGCCCAACGCGCCGCGCTCGACAAGAACCGCTGGCACTTCAACCACGGCCCGATCGACATCGTGGCCGAGGCGCACGGCGATCCCTACGCCGTTGCGGCCGCGCACGACGCGGCCTGGGCGCGCTTCGGCCATGTGCTGGACGAGCTGGTGCGCGAGCTGCCGCTGCTGCGCCTGCCGGTGACCGACAGCATGCGGCCGCGCGGCGTGGTCGGTGCGCGCATGTGGGATGCCTGCGCGGCGTTCTCGCCGATGTTCATCACGCCGATGGCGGCGGTGGCCGGCTCGGTGGCGCAGGAGCTGATCGCGTTCTACGACCGCCCGGGCATCGAGCGCGCCTGGATCAACAACGGCGGCGACATCGCGCTGCACCTTGCGCCGGGCCAGTCGGCGCGCGTGGGTGTCTATGCCGATCTCGCACGCTTCGACTGGCAGGACAGCGGCATTCTCGCCACCGACGGCCAGTTCGAAATCAGCGCCGCACAGCCGGTGCGCGGCGTGGCCACCAGCGGCTGGCGCGGGCGCAGCTTCTCGCTGGGCATTGCCGACAGCGTGACGGTCCTGGCCGCCACCGCGGCCGGGGCCGACGCAGC
This sequence comes from Variovorax paradoxus NBRC 15149, assembly GCF_001591365.1. GTDB lineage: Bacteria > Pseudomonadota > Gammaproteobacteria > Burkholderiales > Burkholderiaceae_C > Variovorax > Variovorax paradoxus. Next base: position 2,456,169 of record NZ_BCUT01000001.1, on the reverse strand, counting down.
CGCCACCGTGATTGCCAACGCCGTCGACGTGGACGATGCCGCCATCCGCCGGCGCCCCGCCAGCGAATGCAAGGACGATAGCGACCTGGGCGAGATGCTCGTCACGGTCGACGTGCCGCCGCTTTCGCCTGCGCAGGTGAAGAGCGCGCTCGACACCGGCGCCGTGTGCGCCAAGGTGCTGCAAAAAGAAGGGCTCGCCTGGGCCGCTCTGCTCGTTTGCCAGGGGCAGTGGCGACTTGTCGAACCCTTATGCTCGAAGTCGCTGGCCAGCGCGCCGGCCGATGCAGTTGGTTCAGTATTTGCTTAACGAAAAGCAAGGTTCCTTTCCATGATCGATATACGCCGCGTCTTCACCCATGTCGAGCACATCCACCACGAGTTCGGACCGCGCGCCGCAACGCCGCTGGTGCGCGGTGCCATCGGCGCGGTGCTGGCCAATCCCTTCGCGGGCCGCTACGAGCCCGACATCCTGCCGATGATGGCGCTGCTCGACCCGGTGGGCGTCGACATGGCGCACAGGCTGCACGCCGCCATGGACGTGCCGCTCGAGCAGATCGCCACCTACGGCAAGGGTGCCATCGTCGGCGCCGCCGGCGAGCTCGAGCACGGCGCGCTCTGGCATGTGCCCGGTGGCTACGCCATGCGCGAGCTGCTCGGCTGGAAGGGCGACCGCGCAGCCTACACCGCGGGCAAGGCGGAAGAGAAGACCGGCCAGCCCGGCAATGCGCTGTCCATCGTGCCCTCGACCAAGAAGGTCGGCCCGCCCGGCGCCGCGCTCGACGTGCCGCTCACCAACATCAACGCCAGCTACGTGCGCGGCCAGTTCGACGCCATCGAGGTGCGCGTGCCCGGCGCGCCGGCGGCCGACGAGATCGTCTTCATCCTCGCGATGAGCACCGGCTACCGCGTGCATGCACGCGTGGGCGGCCTGCTCGCCAAGGACATCAGCAAATGGGACGGCCTGCGCTGACCTGATGAACAAGAGACACGAAGAAGGAACACAAGACATGACCGCCAACATCCGCAAGCTCGTCGTCCAGGTGGACGAAACCCGCAAGGAAATGGGTCGCGATATTTCGCCGCCCACGCGCCGCGCCGTCGCCATCGCGGTGATCGACAACCCCTACGCGGGCCGCTTCAGCGAGAACCTCGACGAGCTGATCGCCATCGGCGAAGAGCTTGGCGCGCTCCTGGGGCAGAAGGCCGTGAAGGCGCTGGGCATCGAGCCCGGCCAGGCGCAGAGCTACGGCAAGGCCGCCATCGTCGGCGAAAACGGCGAGCTCGAGCATGCCGCCGCCATCCTGCATCCCAAGCTCGGCGCGCCGCTGCGCGTGGCGGTCGAAAAAGGCGCGGCGCTGGTGCCTTCGGCCAAGAAGCGCGGCACGCTGGGCACCGCGATCGACGTGCCGCTCGGCCACAAGGATGCGGCCTTCGTGCGCAGCCACTTCGACGCCGTCGAGGCGCGCGTGTCCGACGCGCCGCGCGCCAACGAGATCGTGGTGGCCGTGGCCGTCACCGACAGCGGCCGTCCGCTGCCGCGCATCGGCGGGCTGCAGGCCAGCGAGATCAAGGGCGAGGACGGGCTGCGCTGAATCCATCCATCGCCGTTCACGCGCCCCTCCATCCCCATTGCTTTTTCCTCTTTCGATTCCAAGGAGTTTCCCCATGAACCCATTGCGTCACGTCTTCAGCGCCGCGGCCGTTGCCACGCTGGCCACCGCCCTCGTTCCTGCCCATGCCCAGGGCGTGATCAAGATCGGCGAGGTCAACAGCTACAAGGCGCAGCCCGCCTTCCTCGAGCCCTACAAGAAGGGCATGGAGCTGGCCGTGGAAGAGATCAACGCCAAGGGCGGGGTCAACGGCCGCAAGGTCGAGCTCATCACGCGCGACGACAACGCCAACCCCGGCGATGCCGTGCGCGTGACCGAGGAGCTGGTGGCGCGCGAGAAGATCGACGTGCTCACCGGCACCTTCCTCTCGAACACCGGCCTGGCCGTGGCCGACTTTGCCAAGCAGAAAAAAATCTTCTTCCTGGCCGGCGAGCCGCTGACCGACAAGATGACCTGGCAGGGCGGCAACGAATACACCTTCCGCCTGCGCCCCGGCACCTACATGCAGGCCGCGATGCTGGTGCCCGAGGCGGCCAAGCTCAAGAAGAAGCGCTGGGCCGTCGTCTACCCCAACTACGAATATGGCCAGTCGGCCGTGGCCGCGTTCAAGACGCTGCTGAAGGCCGCGCAGCCCGATGTCGAGTTCGTCGCCGAGCAGGCGCCGCCGCTCGGCAAGGTCGATGCGGGTGCCGTGGTGCAGGCGCTGGCCGATGCCAAGCCCGATGCGGTCTTCAACGTGCTGTTCGGCGCCGACCTTTCCAAGTTCGTGCGCGAAGGCAACACCCGCGGCCTCTTCAAGGACCGCACGGTGGTGAGCGTGCTGACCGGCGAGCCCGAGTACCTCGACCCGCTCAAGGACGAAACGCCCAACGGCTGGATCGTGACCGGCTACCCCTGGTACGGCATCCAGACGCCCGAGCACAAGGCCTTCTTCCTCGCCTACCACGCCAAGTACAAGGACTACCCGCGCCTGGGTTCGGTGGTGGGCTACAGCATGATCAAGTCGGTGGCGGCCGGCATCGACAAGGCCAAGAGCACCGAGACGCCGAAGCTCGTCGCCGCCTTCAAGGGCCTGCAGGTCGACACCCCGTTCGGCAAGATCAGCTACCGCGCCGAAGACCATCAATCCACGATGGGCGCCTTCGTCGGCAAGACGAAGAACGAGAACGGCAAGGGCGTGATGGTCGACTACACGTATTTCGACGGCGCCAAGTTCCAGCCGAGCGCCGCCGACGTGAAGAAGTCCCGCGCTGCCGACTGACCTTTTTCCGGAACGCTTGCACCCATGAGCCTCTCGTCCCTGCTGCTTCAGTTCCTCACCGGGCTGTCGTCGGCTTCGTCGCTGTTCCTCGTGGGGGCCGGCCTTTCGTTGATCTTCGGCGTCACGCGCATCGTCAACTTTGCGCATGGCTCCTTCTTCATGGTGGGCATCTACCTTGCCTACACATTGGTCGACAAGCTCGGCACGCTCGGCTTCTGGCCGGCCGTGCTGATTGCCGCGCTGGCGGTGGGCGTGATCGGCGCGCTGATCGAGATGGTGCTGCTGCGCCGCATCTACAAGTCGCCCGAGCTGTTCCAGCTGCTGGCCACTTTTGCGCTGGTGCTCGTCATCAAGGATGCGGTGCTTTATTTCTGGGGGCCGGACGAACTGCTCGGCCCGCGCGCGCCGGGCCTGTCGGGCTCGGTCGACATCCTGGGCCGGCAGTTTCCGACCTACGACCTGTTCCTGATCGTGGTCGGTCCGGTGGTGCTCGGCCTCATGTGGCTGCTGCTCACGCGCACGCGCTGGGGCACGCTGGTGCGCGCCGCCACGCAGGACCGCGAGATGGTCAGCGCGCTGGGCGTGAACCAGGCCTGGCTGTTCACGGCGGTGTTTGCGCTGGGCGCCACGCTCGCGGCATTGGGCGGTGCGCTGCAGCTGCCGCGCGAGCCGGCCACGCTGGCCATGGACCTCAACACCATTGGCGCGGCCTTCGTGGTGGTGGTGGTGGGCGGCATGGGCTCGATTCCGGGCGCGTACGTGGCGGCGCTGCTGCTCTCCGAGATCAAGGCGGTCTGCATCTGGCTTGGCGTGGTCGAGATCTTTGGCTACAGCGTGTCGTTCTCCAAGCTCACGCTGGTGGTCGATTTCATCGTGATGGCCATCGTGCTGGTGTGGCGCCCCTGGGGCCTGCTCGGCCGCCCGCAGGCGCCCAGCCGCTACGTGGGCATGCAGGAAGAGCCGCTGCGGCGCGCGAGCAAGGGCTACCTGTGGCTCGTTGCCGCGCTTGGCGTGGCGCTCATGGCGATGCCGCTGCTCACCGCCGATTCGCCCTACACCACGGTGCTGATGATCGACCTGCTGATCGCGGCGCTGTTCGCGGCCAGCCTGCACTTCATCATGGGCCCGGCCGGCATGCATTCGTTCGGGCATGCGGCCTACTTCGGGCTCGGTGCCTATGGCGCCGCCTTGCTGGTGCGCACCAGCGGCATGCCGATGGAGCTTGCGCTCATCGTCGCGCCGCTGGTCGCCGCCATCGGCGCGTTCGTCTACGGCTGGTTCGCGGTGCGGCTTTCGGGCGTGTACCTGGCGATGCTCACGCTGGCCTTCGCGCAGATCACCTGGGCCGTGGTCTACCAATGGGATTCGTTCACCGGCGGCAGCAACGGGCTCACCGGCGTGTGGCCTTCGGAGTGGCTGTCGGACAAGCGCACTTACTACTGGCTCACGCTGGTGCTGGTGGCCGCGGGCATTCTGATGCTGCGCCGCGTGCTGTTCTCGCCGTTCGGCTATGCACTGCGCGCGGGGCGCGATTCGGTGCTGCGCGCCGATGCGATCGGCATCGACGTCAAGCGCATGCAGTGGACGGCCTTTGTCATTGCGGGTGCTGCGGCGGGGTTGGCCGGGGCGCTCTATGCTTTTTCGAAGGGCAGCATCTCGCCTGAGAGCCTGAGCGTCGACAAGTCGGTGGACGGGCTGGTGATGGTGCTGCTGGGCGGTATCCAGACGCTCGCGGGGCCGGTGGTGGGGGCTGTCACTTTCAGCTGGCTGCATGACACGGTGGCGCGCAATACCGACTATTGGCGGGCGACGCTGGGGGCGATCATTCTGCTGCTGGTGCTGCTGTTTCCTCAGGGGATTGCTGGGTTTGCGAAGCAGCTCAGTGAACGCTTGTTGGGGCGGCGCCGGCGTTCGGAAGTGGATGTTGCCTTGACGGAGAGGCGGACGTGAAGGGCGGTTGTCTTTTGTTCTTTGGGGGTTCTTTTTTTGGCGGGGGCCGGGTCTCGCCCCGGCGGGCGACCTACTTTTCTTTGCTTCGCCAAAGAAACGTAGGCAAAAGAAAGGCGACCCTACTGTCTGCGTCCCTCCGCTGCGCTGCGGGCAACCTGCGGTGCTCGATTACGGCGGGGGTCCGCAGAACTCGCTTCGCTCAAACAGCTGCGGCCCTGATCCCGCCTCCATCTGCGCTCCTCGGCGCATACAGAAGGGGTGGGAGCGGGTGGCCTTCGCTTCGCTCGGCCCCAATACCAACAGCCAATACCAACAGCCCAATCCAATCCCAACCACCGCGGCGCTGCGCGCCGCGGTGGCTTGGTGGCCGAGCGAAGCAAAGGCCCGTGTGGTTTCGAAGCCCCTCTGTATGCGCCGAGGAGCGGAGCGTTTCGCGGATCAGGGCTCGCCCTTGTCTGAGCGAAGCGAGTTCGGGCGAGACCCCGCGAAACGCGAGCACCGCAGGTTGCCCCGTAGCGAAGCGAAGGGGTCGCAAACAGTGGGGTCGCCTTTCTTTTGCCTACGTTTCTTTGGCGAAGCAAAGAAAAGTAGGTCGCCCGCCGGGGCGAGACCCGGCCTCGGGAAGCAAACGATCAGCACAGATCGAAAGATCGGCAGCGATGGAAAGGCCGCCAGCCCTCACCCCAACCCTCTCCCAGAGGGAGAGGGAGTAAGCCAGAAATGACCCTCCTCAAAGTAGACAACCTAGGCAAATCCTTCGGCGGCGTCAAAGCCGTCGACGGCATCAGCTTCGAGCTCGAGGCCGGCGAGCTGCTGGCCCTCATCGGCCCGAACGGCGCCGGCAAGTCGACCACCTTCAACATGGTCAACGGCCAGCTCAAGGCCGACCAGGGTTCGATCGTGTTCGACGGCCATGAGCTCGTGGGCCAGAAGCCGCGCGAGATCTGGCGCAAGGGCGTGGGCCGCACCTTCCAGATCGCCGAAACCTTTGCCTCGCTCACCGTCGCCGAGAACGTGCAGATGGCGATGCTCTCGCATGACGGCAAGCTGTTCTCGATGTGGCGCCGCGCGGCGGACCACAAGCGCGTCGAAGCGCTGGCGCTGCTCGACCAGGTCGGCATGAAAGCGCAGGCCGACCGGCCCTGCAGCGAGCTCGCCTATGGCGACGTCAAGCGCGTCGAGCTCGCGATCGCGATGGCCAACGCGCCCAAGCTGCTGCTGATGGACGAGCCCACCGCCGGCATGGCGCCGAAGGAGCGCAACTCGCTGATGGCGCTGACCAAGGAGCTCGTGGTCCAGCGTGGCCTGGCGGTGCTGTTCACCGAGCACAGCATGGACGTGGTGTTCGCCTACGCCGACCGCATGATCGTGCTGGCCCGCGGCCGCCTGATCGCGCAGGGCAAGCCGCTCGAGATCCGCGACCATCCGAAGGTGCAGGAGGTGTACTTCGGCAGCGGCAAGACCTTCGAGAAGATCGCAGAGAAAGCCGCCGAAGTGAACGCGGCCGTGGGAGCAGCAACCGCATGAGCACGCACGAAACACTGTTGAAGGCGAACTCGCTGTGCGCCTGGTACGGCGCCGCACAGATCCTCTACGACGTCGATCTTGAAGTGCGGCGCGGCGAGGTCGTCGCGCTCATGGGTCGCAATGGCGCGGGCAAGTCGACCACGCTCAAGACGCTGATCGGCATGCTCGCCAAGCGCAAGGGCGGCGTCAGCTTCCTCGGCCACGACATCTCGAAGAGCGAGCCCCATCACGCGGCGAAGCTCGGCCTGGGTTTCGTGCCCGAGGACCGCCGCGTGTTCACCGATCTCACGGTGATGGAGAACCTCGAAGTCGGCAAGCAGCCGCCGCGCCGCTGGGCCGACGGCAGCGAGGCGCCGCTGTGGACGCCCGAGCGGCTGTTCAAGCTCTTTCCCAACCTGGGCGAAATGCCCGACCGCCCGGGTGGCCGCATGAGCGGCGGCGAGCAGCAGATGCTCACCGTGGCGCGCACGCTCATGGGCAATCCGTACCTGGTGCTGCTCGACGAGCCCTCCGAAGGCGTGGCGCCGGTCATCGTCGAGCAGATGGCCAACATGATCCTCGAACTCAAGGCGCAGGGCGTGAGCATCCTGCTGTCGGAGCAGAACATGCACTTTGCCGAGCTGGTATCCGACCGCGCCTATGTGCTCGAGAAGGGCCAGATCCGCTACCACGCCACCATGGCAGAGCTCGCGGCCAACGAAGAGGTGCGCCGCGCCTACCTGAGCGTCTAGCCGCACCCACGCGGCCATTTTCTTTTTTGTCATCAACCACCGGAGCACACGCCATGCACGACTCGCACCGCAGATCCCTTCTGAAGTCCACGGCCGCACTGGGCCTGCTGGGCGCGGCCGGAACGCTGTTCGCGGCTCCGAAGCTCAAGCCGAACGACAAGTCCGCGCTGATCGTGATCGACGTGCAGAACTGCTTCGTCGACGGCGGCACGCTGCCCGTCAAGGGCGGCGCCGAGGTGGTGCCGGTGATCAACAAGCTGGCCGATTCGTTCGAGAACATCGTGGTCACGCAGGACTGGCACACGCAGGGCCATGCGTCGTTCGCGAGCGCGCATCCGGGGCAGAAGCCGTTCAGCAGCATCAAGCTCTCGTACGGCAACCAGGTGCTCTGGCCCGACCACTGCGTGCAGGGCACCGACGACGCGGCGCTGCACAAGGACCTGAAGCTGCCCACCGCGCAGGTCATCGTCCGCAAGGGCTTCCACAAGGGCGTCGACAGCTATTCCGCCTTCGAGGAGGCCGACCGCAAGACCGCCACCGGCCTGGGCGGCTACCTCAAGCAGCGCGGCATCAAGACGGTCTACGTGGCCGGCCTGGCCACCGACTTCTGCGTGGCCTGGACCGCGCTCGATGCGCGCAAGGCCGGCTTCGAGGTCTACGTGATCGAGGACGCCACGCGCGCCATCGACCTCAACGGCTCGCTCGCCGCCGCATGGAAGCAGATGGCGGCCAAGGGCGTCAAGCGCATCCAGTCCGCCGACATCCAGGCGGCCTGAGCAAACCGACCCACGCCGCATTCACACCCGCCCGGCAACAACGACAACAACGAGCTCGACAACGCATGACGATTCCGATTTCAAGGCGCGCCCTGGTGGCGGGCGGCGCAGCCCTGGCACTGGGCCCGGGCCTTCTTCGTTCGGCGCGCGCCGACAACGGCGTGACCGACGGCCTCATCCGCATCGGCCAGTCGGCCGTGTTCAGCGGCCCGGCCAAGGACTTCGGCATCGACTACCGCGCGGGCATCAAGCTGTACTTCGAGCGCGCCAACAAGGCGGGCGGCATCAACGGCCGCAAGCTCGAGCTCGTCAGCTACGACGATGCCTACGATCCCGCCAGGACGGCCGCCAACACCGCGAAGCTGATCGACGAGGACAAGGTCTTCGCGCTCGCGGGCTTCGTCGCCACCGGCAACCTCGCGGCCGCGATGCCGCTGGCCGAGAAGGCCGGCGTTCCGATGTTCGCGCCGCTGGTGGGCACCACCTCGTTCCGCACCAAGGTCAACCGCCTGCTGTTCCACGTGCGCGCGGGCTACGACCTCGAGCTGCGCAAGATCATCAGCCATCTCTCGACCCTCAGCCTCGCGTCGATCGCGGTGGTCTACCAGGACAGCGCCTTCGGCAAGTCGAACCTCGCCACCTGCGAGCAACTGGCCGCCGACTACAAGGTGCAGGTCGTGAAGACGCTGCCGCTCGCGATTGCCGCCGAAGACGCGAAGCAGGTGGTCGCCAGCCTGGCCGAGGCCAAGCCCGGCGCGGTCCTGATGATCATGGCCGGGCGCATGGTCGAAGTGTTCATGCGCGACTACCGTGCGAACGGCGGGGCGGCGCCGCTCTATACGCTGTCGGTCGGCATCACCGACGCGGCCGGTTCCGCCAAGCGGCTCGAAGGCAAGCTCGCGGGCCTGGTCACGGCCAGCATCGTGCCGCCGCCGCAGGCCGTGCGCGTGCCCATCGTGGCCGACTACCAGCGCGACCGCGCCGAGTTCGGCGAGAAGATCGACAGCTACACCACGCTCGAAGGCTACATCGCCTCGCGCGTGATGGTCGAAGGCCTGCGCCGCGCGGGCAAGGCGCTCACGCGCGACAGCTTCATTGCCGGGCTCGAAGGCATCGGCAATGCGCGATTCGGCGATTTCCCGGTCGAGTACAGCGCGAAGAACCACAACGGCTCGACCTTCGTGGACCTGGAGATGTACACCCGTGACGGCCAGTTGCGGCGCTGAGCCGCCGCTGCACCTGCTGGTCAACGGCAGGGCCTGTTCGATCGAGGGCGTGCCGCGCGCGGCCACGCTGCTGCACCTGCTGCGCAACGACCTCGGCCTGAACGGGCCCAAGTACGGCTGCGGGCTGGGGCAGTGCGGCGCCTGCACGGTGCATGTCGACGGCGTGGCGGCGCGTGCCTGCGTGATTCCCGCGCATGGCGTGGCGGGCCGCGCCATCACCACGCTCGAAGGCCTTGGCACGCGCGGCCGCTGGCATCCGGTGCAGGCCGCCTTCGAAGACGCGCAGGCCGCGCAGTGCGGCTACTGCCTGAGCGGCATGGTGATGCAGGCCGCGGCGCTGCTCGCGCGCGATCCGCAGGCGAGCGAGGCGCGCATCCGCAGCGAGCTCTCGGGCAACCTGTGCCGGTGTGGAACGCACATCGAGATTCTGGACGCGGTGCAGCGCGCGGCGGTGCGGATGCGCGCGGAGGCAAACCGATGAGCCGCCCGTCTTGTTCCCTCTCCCTCCGGGAGAGGGTCAGGGTGAGGGCATCGGCCTTCGCGCAGGCACGGCCCTTGCCATCGCCGCCGGCCCTCACCCCCGCCCTCTCCCAGGGGGAGAGGGAGCAAAGACCATGACGCGCCGCGCCGATCTGCCGCGCACGCGCGCGGACTTTCTCTCGGCCGACGGCGTGCTGCTCATCGTGCGCGAGACCCCGCCCGCGCCGGCGCCCGCCAACGGCCAGCCCACGGCCGTGGCGGGCAATCCGATCGAAGGCGACGAGATCCTGCTCGCCGTGTGGGACGACGGCAGCGCCTCGGCGCTCAACGGCCATGTCGACCTGGGCACCGGCATCCAGACCGCGCTCGCGCAGATCGTGGCCGAGGAGCTCGAGCTCGGCATGCCCTGCGTGCGCATGATGCTCGGCGACACCGCACGCGCGCCCAACCAGGGCGCGACGATCGCGAGCGCCTCGATCCAGATCCATGCACAGCCGCTGCGCCTGGCCGCCGCGCAGGCGCGCGCCTGGCTGCTGGCGCGCGCGGCCGAGCGGCTCGGCGCGGCCGCCGAGGCGCTGCAGGTGCGCAACGGCGTGGTGCGCGTGGCCGAGGCGCCGGACCGCCGCATCAACTACGCGGACCTGGTCGCGGGACAGCGCACCGTGCTGCGGCTCGACCCCGCCGCGGTGCCCAAGGATCCGGCCGACTACCGCATCGTCGGCACGCGCCAAGCCCGCGTCGACATTCCCGCCAAGCTCGCGGGCGACCTCGTGTTCGTGCACGACATGCGCGTGCCCGGCATGCTGCATGGCCGCGTGGTGCGCCCGCCGTATGCGGGCGCGGACCACGGCGACTTCATCGGCAACACGCTCGAGTCGGTGGACGAGTCGTCGATTGCGCACATTCCCGGCATTCGCGCGGTGGTCGTGATCCGCGACTTCGTCGGCATCGTGGCCGAGCGCGAGGAGCACGCCGAACAGGCGCTGCGCGAATTGCGCGTCCGGTGGAAGCCCTGGCCCGGCATGCCCAACCTGTCCAACCTCGCGCAGGCCCTGCGCGACAACCCGTCGACGCAGCGCCTGCTGGTCGACGAGGGCGACGTCGACGGCGCGATCGCCGCGGCCGCGCAGCCGATGCACCGCACCTATGTGTGGCCCTACCAGATGCACGCGTCCATCGGACCCTCGTGCGCGCTGGCCGAGTGGCTGCCGGAGGACGGCAGCGGCATGCAGTTGCGTTGCTGGGCCGGCTCGCAGAACCCGCACGTGCTGCGTGCCGATCTCGCGAAGCTCATGGGCCTGGACGACGTGCAGGTCGACGTCATCCGCATGGAAGCCGCGGGCTGCTACGGCCGCAACGGCGCCGACGACGCGGCGGCCGATGCGGCGCTGCTCGCGCGCGCCGTGGGCGCACCGGTGCGCGTGCAGCTCACGCGCGAGCAGGAGCATGCCTGGGAGCCCAAGGGCGCCGCGCAGCTCATGGAGGTGGATGGCGGGCTCATGGCCGACGGCCGCATCGCCGCCTACGACTTCGAAACCTCCTATCCATCGAACGGCGCGCCCACGCTTGCGCTGCTGCTCACGCGCACCATCGAGCCGGTGGCGCAGGCCTTCGAGATGGGCGACCGCACGGCGCGTCCGCCCTACAGCGTCGACAACCTGCGCGTGAAGGTCAACGACATGGCGCCGATCGTGCGCGCCTCGTGGCTGCGCGGCGTGTCGGCGCTGCCGAATTCGTTTGCGCACGAGTCGTACATCGACGAGCTGGCCACCGCGGCTGGCGTCGATCCGGTGCAGTTCCGGCTGCGCCACCTGGACGATCCGCGCGCCGTCGAGCTGGTGCAGGCCACCGCGCAGAAGGCGGGCTGGCGCATGCGCACGGGGCCAGAGGAGAACGCCGACGGCGGGCTCGGTGAAGGCGGCGACATCCTCTTCGGCCAGGGCTTTGCCTACGCGCGCTACATCCACAGCAAGTGGCCCGGCTTCGGCGCCGCGTGGGCTGCATGGGTGGCCGACGTCGAGGTCAACCGCAGGACCGGCGAGGTGCACGTGCGCCGCGTGGTGGTGGGGCACGACGCGGGGCTGCTGGTCAACCCCGCGGGCGTCGAGCACCAGGTGCACGGCAATGTGATCCAGACCACGAGCCGCGCGCTCAAGGAAGAGGTGCAGTTCGCGCCGCAGCAGGGCGCAGAAGCAGCGGCGGCCGGTGCGCAGCTGCTGCCCGACGTGCGGCCCTCGGGCGTGGTCGCGAGCCGCGAGTGGGGCAGCTACCCGATCATCAATTTCCGCGACGTGCCGGTGATCGAGGTCATGCACATGCCGCGGCCCGGCGAACCCTCGCTCGGCGCGGGCGAGTCGTCGTCGGTGCCGGGAACGGCGGCGATCGCGAATGCGATCTTCGATGCGACGGGCGTGCGCTTCCGCGAGCCGCCGTTCACGCCGGAGAAGGTGCTGGCGGCGTTGAATCCGGGTTTGCTCCCTCCCCTTCCGGGGGAGGGCGGGGGTGGGGGCGAGCGGCGCTCGAAGGGTGGCGCTGCCGTGCCCCCATCCCAACCTTCCCCCGGGAGGGGAAGGAGCAATGCACCGTGGCCTCGGCGCAAGAGCGTGTGGGCCACCGGCACCGCCCTCTTCATCGGCGGCATCGGCCTCATCGCCGGCCTGCTCGGCTGGCGCTCCGCCATCGCCCCGGTCTCTCTCAGCGCCCCGGTCTACAGCGAGGCCACCATCGAACGCGGCCGCGTGCTCGCCGCGCTCGGCGACTGCGCCGTGTGCCATACCGCACCGGGCGGCGCGCCCAATGCGGGTGGCCGCGCGATGCAGACACCCTTCGGCACGCTCTACACCACCAACCTCACGCCCGATGCCGACACGGGCCTGGGCCGCTGGTCGTTCAGCGCCTTCCAGCGCGCGATGCGCGAGGGCGTCTCGCGCGACGGCCACCATCTGTACCCGGCCTTCCCGTACACCGCCTTCGCCAGGACCAGTGACGACGACCTGCAGGCGCTCTACGCCTACTTCATGTCGATGCCCGCGGTGCGCGCCGAGACGCCGAAGGCCGAACTGAAGTTTCCGTTCAGCATGCGGCCGCTCATGGCCGGATGGAACGCGCTCTTCCACGACCCCGCGCCGCTGCAGCCGGTGGCCACGCAAAGCGCCGAGTGGAACCGCGGCGCCTACCTCGTGAACGGCCTGGGGCATTGCGGCGCCTGCCACACGCCGCGCAACGCGCTCGGTGCGGAGCAGGGCGGCAGCGCGTTTCTCTCGGGTGCGATGGTCGATGGCTGGGAGGCGCCGGCGCTCACGCAGCTGTCGAAGTCCGCCGTGCCGTGGGACGCCGACGCGCTCTACCGCTATCTGCGCAATGGCCACTCGCCGCGCCATGGCATCGCGGGCGGGCCGATGGCCGAGGTGGTGCGCGAACTCGCGCAGGTGCCCGATGCCGACGTGCGCGCGATGGCCACGTATCTCGCCTCGTTCAATCCGGCGCCCGCGGCCGATCCGCAGGCCGTGGCGCAGCAGGTGGTCGACAACGCGGCGCGCACGCAGGGCCGGCTGCTCGGTCCCGCGCAGCGCATGTTCGACAGCGCCTGCGCGTCGTGCCATCACGACGGCGACGGCCCCACGCTGCTCGGCGTGAACACCCCGCTCGCGCTCAACGGCAATCTCACGAGCGCGCGGCCCGACAACCTGCTGCGCACCATCCTCGATGGCGTGCGCGAGCCCGCGAGCCAGGGCATCGGCTTCATGCCGGCCTTCCGCGACGCGCTCGACGACCGTCAGATCGCCGAACTCGCGGGCTACATGCGCGCGCGCTTCGCACCGCAGGAGCCGGCGTGGAAGAACCTGCCGGCCGAAGTCGCCCGCTTGCGCGCCGCGCGCGGCCACGGCGCCGAATAAGCGGCGCTCGGCGCGTCCCGCTTTCCGCTCGCGCAGCGGCAGGGAACGCATTCATTCAGAATGTCCGCTCCAAGAACCCAACCCAAGTGCCGAAGTGCCTCCGGAGACAACATGCCCCTGAATCTTTCCACCGCCGCCAGCCTTCCCCGCGACGCCGAGCGCGCCACGCTCGTCGGGCGCATCTGGCAGCCCGGCGTGGGCCCCGTACTCGTGGCGGTGCACGAGGGCGGGCTGCACGATCTCTCGCGCCTCGCGCCCACGATGAGCGACCTGCTCGAGGCGAAGGAGCCGCCCGCCGATGCGGTGCGGCGCGCACTGCGCAGCGGCCAGGCTCCGCGTGTCGCCGCGCTCGACGAGACCATCGCCAACAGCGACGCCACCGCGCGCGACGAAGCCAAGCCCTGGCTGCTCGCACCCTGCGACCTGCAGGCCATCAAGGCCAGCGGCGTGACCTTCGTCGAAAGCCTGCTCGAGCGCGTGATCGAGGAGCAGGCGCGCGGCGATGCCTCGCGCGCCGAGGCCACGCGCGCGGCGCTCAGCGGCGTGCTCGGCGACAACCTCGCGGGCATCGTGCCGGGCTCGGCCGAGGCCGCGAAGGTCAAGGAGGTGCTGATCTCGCAGGGCGCATGGTCGCAGTACCTCGAGGTCGGCATCGGGCCCGATGCCGAGATCTTCACCAAGGCGCCGGTCCTCTCGGCCGTGGGCATGGGCGCCGACGTGGGCATCCACGCCGCATCGGTGTGGAACAACCCCGAGCCCGAGGTCGTGCTCGCGGTCAACAGCCGCGGCGAAACGCTGGGCGCCGCGCTCGGCAACGACGTCAACCTGCGCGACTTCGAGGGCCGCAGCGCGCTGCTGCTCGGCAAGGCCAAGGACAACAACGCCTCCTGTGCCATCGGCCCGTTCATCCGGCTGTTCGATGCGCACTTCGGCATCGACGACGTGCGCCGCATCACGGTGGCGCTCGAAGTGAAGGGCCCCGAAGGCTTCACGCTCGAAGGCTCGAGCTCGCTCGCCAGGATCAGCCGCGATCCGCTGGACCTCGTCTCGCAGGCCGTCGGCGCGCACCACGACTATCCCGACGGCTTCATGCTGTTCCTGGGCACCATGTTCGCGCCGACACAGGACCGTCATGGTCCTGGGCAAGGATTCACCCATGTCGTCGGCGATCGCGTGAGCATCGCCGCGCCGGAACTCGGCGCCCTCGTGAACCGCGTGGTCCATTCGGACCAGGCGCCACGGTGGACTTTCGGGTTAAGTGCGCTGATGCGGAATTTGGCTGCGCGCGGATTGCTGTAAACGTTCTTTCTACGCTTTAGAAGGAGTTGTACTCCTTTGTGATTCATAGCCGGCACGTAGCAAACTGTTGCTGTTGACCGCGTCTCGCGTTCCCCTCAAGATAACCGGTCTTGAAAATGGTTAACACGGGAGATGGGGTTGCCGCCGAGCGAGATCGAACTACTGCAGTCGCCTGTTGAAGGCCCGCTTCCGTGCGGTGAAGACCTCGAATACGACCCCGATTTCATGGCGTTGCAGCAAGCGGCAACGGGAAAGCGGGAGCAGCAGTTCGGCTCGACCATCATTCCGGCCGAGCCGCCCGACTGGGCCCGCGTCGAGCGCATTGCCAAGCAGCTGTGCCAGCGCACGCTCGACGTGCGCGTGCTGGTTCTGCTGACGCTGGCGTGGACCGAGAGCCGGGGATTGCCGGGCTACGTCGATGGCTTGCGCGTGGTGGACGGCATCCTGCAAAAGTTCTGGAACGACGTGCATCCGCGCGTTCTCGATGGCGATTTCGAAGACCCGCTGCCGCGCATGAATGCGCTGGCTGCATTGGCCGAAGCCGAGGGGCTCGGGCGCAGCGTGCGCGATGCGCGCCTGCTCGAGGATGCCGGCGCGTCGATGAGCCTGCGGCAGGTCGAGGCCCTGCTCGACTCGAGCAAGGCCGACCAGATCGATTACCCGGGCGGCATCGGCCGGCTGCGGGAAGTGGCGCGCCGCGCGCAGGAGAAGGCGGCGCCCGCGGTGGTGGCATTGCATGCGGCGCTGGAGCTGCTGCGACGCATCCGGGAGACCTCGGAGCGGGCCCTGGGACAGAGCTGGGCCCCCGATTTCTCCCGGCTCGAACGCTCGCTTCGCACCGTGGTCCAGCTGCTGCCCGAGCAGGCCCAGCCGGAGCCGGCCGAAGCATCGCAGGCGGCAGCGCAAGGCCATGGGTCGGCGCCGGCCGCTCCTTCGGCGCAGGGCGCTGCGGCCTTGGGCAATGGCGCCTCCGGTGCGCGTGCGGCAAGCATTAAAGATATTGAAATATCGACTCGTGATGATGTGCAGCTCTTGTTGGAAAAGGCGTGCCAGTACATGGAACGCACCGAGCCCAGCCACCCGGCCCCCATGCTCATCCGCAGAGCGCAAAGGCTGCTGGACCTCAACTTTTTCCAGATCATCGAAGAACTCGTTCCCGAGGGCCTGCAGAAGATCGAAAGCCTGGCCGGCCGCTCGCTGAGCGGCGGGTCGGCAGCGGAGTGAACGGCCGGCGCAGGAACCCGGGGGCAGGCCGCCGGGACTCGACCCATACGAATAGGCATTGAGATTCAAGAGGAAGCTTTATGGCAGACAACCGTGTCAGAAACAGTGGTCAGAAGTTCATCGCGCGCAACCGGGCACCCCGCGTGCAGATCGAGTACGACGTCGAGATCTACGGCAGCGAGCGCAAGATCCAGCTGCCCTTCGTGATGGGCGTGATCGCCGATCTCGCGGGCAAGCAGGTCGACCCGATGCCCGACCTTGCCGAGCGCGACTTCATGGCGGTGGACATCGACAACTTCGACGACCGCATGAAGGCCATCAAGCCGCGCGTGGCCTTCCAGGTGCCCAACACCCTCACGGGCGAAGGACAGATGAACGTCGACATCACCTTCGACAGCATGGACGACTTCTCGCCCGCGCGCATCGCCCGCCAGGTCGGCGCGCTGCAGCATCTGCTCGAAGCGCGCACCGAGCTTTCCAACCTGCTGTCCTACATGGACGGCAAGAACGGCGCCGAGCAGCTGATCGCCCAGGCGCTGCAGAACCCGGAGCTGCTCAAGTCGCTCGCATCCGCACCCAATCCCGCCGTTGCCAAGGCGATCGAGGCCGCGAACGAAAAGTCGGGCAACCCCGGCACCCCTTCCGAGTAAGCCGACAGGATCTCCATCATGAGCACTGCACCCAAACAGACAGCGCGCGGACAGGCCGCCACCATCGAAGCGCTCGAGCCCAACGAGTTCTCCGACCTCCTGCAGCGCGAGTTCAAGCCCAAGACCGACCAGGCGCGCGAGGCGGTGCAAAGCGCCGTCAAGACGCTGGCGGTGCAGGCGCTTGAAAGCACCGTCACCATCTCGAACGACGCCTACCGCACCGTGCAGGCGATCATCACCGAGATCGACCGCAAGCTCTCCGAGCAGATCAACCAGATCCTGCACCACGAAGACTTCCAGCAGCTCGAAGGCGCATGGCGCGGCCTGCACTACCTGGTCAACAACACCGAGACCGACGAGCAGCTCAAGATCCGCGTGATGTGCGCCTCCAAGCGCGAAGTGGCGCGCTCGCTCAAGCGCCACAAGGGCATCGGCTGGGACCAGAGCCCGCTGTTCAAGAAGATCTACGAGGCCGAGTACGGCCAGTTCGGCGGCGAGCCCTTCGGCGCGCTGATCGGCGACTTCCACTTCGACCACAGCCCGCCCGATGTCGAGATGCTCGGCGAAATGGCCAAGATCGCCGCGGCCGCGCACTGCCCCTTCATCGCCGGCGCATCGCCCACGGTGATGCAGATGGATTCGTGGCAGGAGCTGTCGAACCCGCGCGACCTCACCAAGATCTTCCAGAACACCGAGCACACGGCCTGGCGGTCGCTGCGCGAGTCGGAAGACGCGCGCTACATCGGCCTGGCCATGCCGCGCTTCCTGGCGCGCCTGCCGTACGGCGCGCGCACCAATCCGGTCGACGAGTTCGAGTTCGAGGAAGAAACCGACTCGGCCCTGCACAACCGCTACACCTGGGCCAATTCGGCCTACGCGATGGGCGTGAACATCAACCGCTCGTTCAAGCAGTTCGGCTGGTGCACGTCGATCCGCGGCGTGGAGTCGGGCGGCGCGGTCGAGAACCTGCCCACCCACACCTTCCCGACCGACGATGGCGGCGTGGACATGAAGTGCCCCACCGAGATCGCCATCAGCGACCGGCGCGAGGCCGAGCTCGCCAAGAACGGCTTCATGCCGCTGGTGCACCGCAAGAACTCCGACTTCGCGGCCTTCATCGGCGCGCAGTCGCTGCAGCAGCCGGCCGAGTACTACGACGCCGATGCCACGGCCAATGCCAACCTGGCGGCGCGCCTGCCCTACCTGTTCGCATGCTGCCGCTTCGCGCACTACCTGAAGTGCATCGTGCGCGACAAGATCGGTTCGTTCCGCGAGCGCGAGGACATGGAGCGCTGGCTCAACGACTGGATCATGAACTACGTGGACGGCAGCCCCGGCACGTCGTCCCAGGATACGAAGGCAATGAAGCCGCTGGCGGCGGCTGAAGTCCAGGTGGAAGCCATCGAGGACAACCCCGGCTACTACGCCGCCAAGTTTTTTCTCCGGCCGCACTATCAGCTCGAAGGGCTGACGGTGTCATTGCGGCTGGTTTCGAAGCTGCCATCCAACAAGAAGGACAGCAGCTAGTTCAACGGTGTCCCGCAATCGGGCATATATATAACTCTGGGGGTTAATCATGGCAGTAGACATGTTCATGCGCGTCGAGGGCGCGAACGGCGAATCCAAGGACTCGAACCACAAGGACTGGACCGATATCAAGTCGTTCGCATGGGGAGCAACGCAGCCTGGCAACATGGTCAGCGGCGGCGGTGGCGGTGTGGGCAAGGCGAGCTTCAACGACCTGCAGGTGCTCGCGCGCATCGACAAGGCGGCGCCGTCGGTGATGAAGAACTGCGCGAGCGGCAAGCACCTGAGCAAGGTGGAAGTGTCGGTGTGCAAGGCCGGGGGCTCGCAGATCGAATACACGCGCGTGACGCTGGAAGAAGTGCTGGTCACCTCGGTGCAGTACTCGGCCGAGCAGGGCGGCGATGCGGTGCTGGTGCAGTTCGCCTTCCAGGCGGCCAAGGTCAAGCAGCAGTACTGGGAGCAGACCGACAAGGGCGGCAAGGGCGCCGAGACCGTGCTGGCCTGGAACATCAAGGAAAACCGGGAAGCCTGATTTCCCTTTTTTCGTGCTTGTTCCCGACCGGTCCGCGCATGCCGCGGGCCGGTCGCCTGCAGATAGTTGTCGACGGCCTTCCGGGGCCGTGCGCGAGTCAATGAGGAAGTTTCATGGGCGATGGGTTTGCAGTGCTGGGCGAGCGCTCCGTGGCCGAACACACCGAATGGGTACAGCGGCAGATTCGCGCGAGTCCACAGAATGCCGGCCTGCGGCTTGCCCTCGGCCACTTTCTTGCGCTGCGGGGCGACTGGCAGCGGGCTGAAGACCAGCTCAAGCTGGCCGCGAAGATCGATCCTTCCTTCGCTCCCGCCAGTGCCACCTGCGCAATGGCGCTGGCCGCCGAGCGGCATCGAACCGAATTCTGGAACGGCGGCCGTGCGCCGGCCGTCGTGGCCGGCGAGGCCGGCTGGGTCGCGGCGCTGATTGCTGCCGCCGCCCTGCCGCCCGAACGCGCCGCCGAAGCGGCCGAGCTGCGCGAAGCCGCGCGGCAGGATGCGCCCGCATTGCAGGGCACGCTGAGCTGCGTCGACCGGTCGGACTCCCGCGCCGTGCAGGCCATCGACGGCGAGCCGGTGCAAAGCACTGAGTTCGCCTGGCTTTGCGACGGCGACGCGCGCATTGGTGCCGTGCTCGAGCTCCTCACGCCTTCGGGCTATGCGTGGCTGCCGCTACCGGCGGTGCGCCGCCTCAAGTTCTCCCGTCCGCAGCACCTGGTCGACCTGCTCTGGGCACCGGCCGAGATCGTGCTGCATGACGGCCGCGGGCTCAACGGCCTGGTCCCGGTGCGCTATCCCGGCGCGCTCGAGGCGCTGGACGACGAAACAACCCTGGGCCGCCGCACCGACTGGCTGCCGCTGGCCGGCGAGGACCAGTACGCCGGCATCGGCCAGCGCACGCTGATCAGCGAAGCCGGCGACCATTCGCTGCTCGACATCCGGCTGGTCGAGTTCGCGCCTGCCGAGAGTGCTGCGCAGTGAGTTCCGTCCTGCCAGCCAGCCGCCCGGCCATGGAGGCCGACGGCGACCAGCAAGAAAGCGTTGCACGCGACCGCCTGCAGCCGGTGCTGCTCGACCGCCTGACCGACAAGCAGCCGCAAAGCCGCCAGGAGCGCGCGGGCGCATTCCTCATGAGTGGCAAGCTGCTGCGCGACTCGGTGCTGCGCGACCTGCAGTGGCTGCTCAACACCACCAACTTCGGCGCGGACCACACCATCAACGCCATGCCGCGCGCGCGGCGCTCGGTGGTGAACTACGGCGTGCGCGGCTGGGCCGGCGGACGCATGTCGGAGGTCGACTTCGCGGACGTCGAGGCCGCCATCCGCGCCGCGATCATCGACTTCGAGCCGCGCATCATGAAGGACAGCATCGACGTGCGCTGCGTCACCGACGCCACCGACCTGGAGCACCACAACCTGCTCGCGCTCGAGATCCGCGGCACCTTGTGGTCGGTGCCTTACCCGATCGAATTCATCCTGCGCTCCGAGCTCGACCTCGAGAGCGGCCACATGGTCCTGCGCCCGACGGGAGGGCTCTGAATGGACGCCAGGCTGCTCGACTACTACAACCGCGAGCTCACCTACATGCACGAGCTCGGCGCCGAGTTCGCGCAGCGCTACCCGAAGATCGCCGGGCGGCTGGGCATGCGCGGCATCGAGGTCAGCGACCCCTACGTGGAGCGCCTGCTCGAGGGCTTCAGCTTTCTCACGGCGCGCATCCAGCTCAAGATGGATGCGGAGTTTCCGCGCTTCTCGCAGCGGCTGCTCGAGGTGGTGTACCCCAACTTCCTCGCGCCGCTGCCGGCCATGGCGGTGGTGCAGATCGACGGCAACCTCAACGAGGGCTCGCTGAAGGCCGGCTACGAGCTGCCGCGCCACACGATCATGCGCGGACGCATGATCAAGGGCGAGCAGACGGCCTGCGAATTCCGCACCGGCCACGAGGTCACGCTGTGGCCCATCAGGATCGCGGATGCAAGCATCGGCCCCGTGCCCGCGGAAATCGCGCATGCGATGCCCGCGGTGGCCCAGCGCGCCAGGAGCGCGATCACCATCAAGCTCGAAGCGGTGGGCGGCACCACCTTTGCCGAGATGCCGATCGAGCGGCTCGAGTTCTTTCTTTCGGGCGCGGAGCTGCATGCGCTGCGCGTGCTCGAGCTTGCGGTGCACCACAGCATCGGCACCGTGTGCCGCAGCGGCCCGGGCAGCAAGGCGCGCATCGTTCCGCTCGGCGACGAAGCCATTCGCCACGAGGGCTTCGATCCCGAGCAGGCGCTGCTGCCTTATGACGCGCGCTCGTTCCAGGGCTACCGGCTGCTGCACGAATACTTCGCCTTTCCCGACCGCTACCTGTTCTTCAGCGTGAAGAACCTGCGCGCGGCGGCCTCGGCCATGGGCGGCACCACGATGGAAATCGTGATCCTGCTCGACCGCGCCGACGCCGACCTGGAGCGGCTGGTCGATGCCAAGCACTTCTCGCTGTTCTGCACGCCCATCATCAACCTGGTGCCGCGCCGCAGCGACCGCATTCCGGTGGGCCCCGGGCAGCACGAGCACCATGCGGTGATCGACCGCACGCGCCCGCGCGACTTCGAGATCTTCACGGTCGAGCGCGTCACCGGCCACATGGCGAGCGGCTCGGAAGAGCGCGAGTTCAGGCCCTTCCTGGGCTCGTTCGCTGCCGACGACGGCGACTTCGGCGCGTACTTCTCTCTGCGCCGCGAGCCGCGCCTGGTGTCCGACCGCGCACGCGCGCAGGGCACGCGCACCAGCTACACCGGCAGCGAGGTGTACGTGTCGCTGGTCGACCAGCACGACGCGCCCTTTCCGCACAGCCTGCGCCACATCACCATCGACGCGCTGTGCACCAACCGCGACCTGCCGCTGCTGCTGCCCACCGGGCTGGAGTCGGACTTCTCGCTGCGCGTGTCGGCGCCGGTGCGCGGCATCCGCATCCTGCGCGGGCCGTCGCGGCCCTATCCGGCGCTGGCGGAGGGTGCGCTCACCTGGCGCCTGATCAGCCACCTGGGCCTCAACTACCTGAGCCTGACCGACGTCGACGCCACGCAGGGCGCGGCCGCATTGCGCGAGATGCTCGACCTCTACGGCAACCTGGCCGACCCCGCGGTGCGCCGCCAGATCCAGGGCGTGCGCTCGATGGCGCTGGCGCCGGTGTTCCGCCGCCTGCCCGAGCCGGGGCCGATCGTCTTCGGGCGCGGGGTGGAAATCGCGCTGAAGATCGACGAAGTGGCCTTCTCGGGCGCGAGCCCTTATCTCTTCGGCGCCGTGCTGGAGCAATTCTTCAGCCGGCACGTGTCGCTCAACGCGTTCACCGAGTTCGCGCTCTCCAGCCTGCAGCGCGGCGAGATCGCGCGCTGGACGCCGCGCATCGGACGCCGCCCCGCCGTATGAGCATGCGCACCACGGCCGAGCTCGCCGACGATTCGCAGCAGGCGCCGCCGGCTGCGGTCGAGCATGCCGCGCCCGAGCATGCCGCGGCACCCGCGCGGCGCGGTGCGCCCGAGGCCGATCCGGTCCTGTGGGCCGGCCTGGTCGACCAGCCTTTCGAGCACGACCTGTTCATGCTGCTGCGCCGGCTCGATGCGCACGGCAGCCATCCGCTGCTGGGCCGCGCGCCGCGCCCGCTCGACGAGCCTTTGCGGCTGGGCCAGGAGCCGTCGATGGCCTTTGCGCCCTCGAACGTCTCGGGCGTCGATGTCGACGGGGACGGCCCGCCGCGCATCTCGATCTACGGCTTCGGCCTGTTCGGCCCCAACGGGCCGCTGCCGCTGCACCTGACCGAGTACGCGCGCGAGCGCAAGCGCCACCACAGCGACAACACGCTCAGCGCCTTCGCCGACCTGTTCCACCACCGGCTCATCCTGCTGTTCTACCGGGCCTGGGCCGATGCCCAGTCGGTCAACAGCCTGGACCGCCCCGACGGCCACCGCTTCGTCGACTACGTGGCCAGCCTCATGAACATGGGGCAGCCGGGCCTGAAGGAACGCGACCGCATCGCCGACCATGCGCGCACCTTCATGGCCGGGCACCTCGTGCGCCAGACGCGCAACCCCGAGGGGCTGATCCAGATCCTGCGGCTGTACTTCGACGTGCCCGTGCGCATCGAGGAGTTCGTGAGCGGCTGGGTGATGCTCGACGAGCGCGAGATCAGCCGCATCGGCACTTCCGGGCGCAACCAGAAGCTGGGCGCCGGCGCCACCGTCGGGCTGGCGGTGCGCGATGCGCAGGGCAAGTTCCGGCTCGAGCTCGGCCCGCTCTCGCAAAGCGAGTTCCGCGACTTCCTGCCGGGCAGCAAGCGCCTGCAGCAGGTGGTCGACTGGGTGCGCCAGTACGTGGGCATCGAGTTCGCGTGGGAGCTGCGCCTCGTGCTCAAGAAGCAGGAAGCCCTCGGCATGCAGCTGGGCAGCGACCAGCGCCTGGGCTGGGGCAGCTGGCTCGGCACGCGCCTCTCGCCTACCGACGCCGGCGACATGCTTTTCCAGCCCGAAGCCCTGTATTCCCGTTCCGCATCGGCTGCTTCCGCGGCGGCCGAAGCCTCTTCCATGGCCTTATGACCGATATCCGCCGCGTCTCCCTTTTCTCGAAACTCAATCCGATGCTCTACAAGGCATTGGAGACCGCCACCGCCTTCGCCAAGCTGCGCGGCAATGCCTACGTGGAGCTGGTGCACTGGCTGCACCAGATCCTGCAGCTGCAGGACAGCGACCTGCTGCGCATCGTCAAGCGCGCCGGCCTCAACCTCGATGCGGTCGAGCAGGACCTGGTGCGTGCGCTCGACCGGCTGCCGCACGGCGCCACCTCGATCAGCGACATCTCGGAGCACGTCGACAACGCCGTCGAGCGCGCCTGGGTCTATGCGAGCCTGCGCTTCGAGGCCACGTCGATCCGCGGTGCCTACCTGCTCGCGGGCATCGTCAAGACGCCGGGGCTGCGCCAGGTGCTCTCGGGCATCTCGCGCGAGTTCGACAAGATCGTGCCCGACGTGCTCGTCGCGCAGCTTCCCGCATGGACCGAAGGCTCGCCCGAGGACGACTTCGACGCCGCGGCCGCGCCGGGGCAAGCCGCCCCGGCGGTGTCCCACCAGGGCGACGGCGCCGCCGCGGGCGGCTCGGCGCTGGCCAAGTACGCGAGCGACCTCACGGCCAAGGCGCGCGCGGGCGAACTCGATCCGGTCTACGGCCGCGACGACGAGATCCGCCAGATCATCGACATCCTGATGCGCCGACGGCAGAACAATCCGCTGCTCACGGGCGAGGCGGGTGTGGGCAAGACGGCAGTGGTCGAGGGCCTGGCCTCGCGCCTTGCGGCAGGCGACGTGCCGCCCTCGCTCAAGGACGTGTCGCTGTGGGTGCTCGACCCCACGCTGCTGCAGGCCGGCGCGGGCGTGAAGGGCGAGTTCGAGCAGCGGCTGCGCCAGGTGATCGACGAGGTCGAGAAGAGCCCCAAGCCCATCGTGCTGTTCGTCGACGAGGTGCACACGCTGGTCGGCGCGGGCGGCACCGCCGGCACCGGCGATGCGGCCAACCTGCTGAAGCCGGCGCTTGCGCGCGGGCGGCTTCGCACCATCGGCGCCACCACCTGGTCCGAGTACAAGAAGTACATCGAGAAGGACCCGGCGCTCACGCGGCGCTTCCAGACCATCCAGGTGCACGAGCCCACCGAGTCCAAGGCCGTGGTCATGCTGCGCGGCATCTCGGCCGAGCTCGAGAAGCACCACGGCGTGCTCATCCTGGACGCCGCGCTCGAAGCGGCCGTGAGCCTGTCGCACCGCTACATCCCCGCGCGCCAGCTGCCCGACAAGGCCGTGAGCCTGCTCGACACGGCCTGCGCGCGCGTGGCCCTGAGCCAGCATGCGCTGCCCGCGGCGATCGAAGACCTGCAGCGCCGCATCGAGGTGCTGGGCATCGAGTCGGGCATTGCCGGGCGCGAGGCGGCGATCGGCGTCGGCGAGCACCAGCGGGTGGAAGACATCGCGGCCCAGGCGGCGGCGGCGCAGGCCGAGCTCGGCCTGCTGGAACAGCGGCGTGCGGAAGAAAGCGTGCTCGTGGAGCGCATCGTGGCGCTGCGCAAGCTGCTCTCGCCCGATGCAGTGCCGGTGCGGGCCGAGGCCAAAGAGGAAGAGGGCGACGAAGCCGAAGCTCCAGTTGAAGCCGAGCCCGCTCCGCCGGAACCCGAAAGAACACCCGAAGAGATCCGCGCCGAACTCGACCAGGCGCAGGACAAGCTCGTGCAGTTGCAGGGCGAATCGCCGCTCATCCTGGCGGCCGTCGACGCGCAGGCCGTTGCCACCGTGGTGGCCGACTGGACCGGCATTCCGATCGGCCGCATGGTGCGCGACGATGCGCAGTCGGTGCTGCGCCTCGGCGAGATCCTCTCGGCCCGCGTGGTGGCCCAGCCCGACGCGCTGGAGACCATCTCGCGGCGCATCCGCACGGCGCGCGCGCGGCTCGACAACCCGAACAAGCCGGTGGGCGTGTTCCTGCTGTGCGGCCCCTCGGGCGTGGGCAAGACCGAGACTGCGCTCGCGCTGTCGGAGGCGCTCTACGGCGGCGAGCAGAACCTCGTCACCATCAACATGAGCGAGTTCCAGGAGTCGCACACCGTCTCCACGCTCAAGGGCGCGCCGCCCGGCTACGTGGGCTACGGCGAAGGCGGCGTGCTCACCGAGGCCGTGCGCCGCCGGCCCTACAGCGTGGTGCTGCTCGACGAGATCGAGAAGGCCCACCCCGACGTGCACGAGATCTTCTTCCAGGTGTTCGACAAGGGCTGGATGGAAGACGGCGAGGGCCGCCACATCGACTTCCGCAACACCGTGATCATCATGACGTCGAACGTCGGCACCGACCTGGTCATGCAGCTGTGCGAAGACCCGACCCTGCGCCCCGACCCCGAGCCGCTCGCAGCCGCGCTGCGCGAACCGCTGCTCAAGGTGTTCGCGCCGGCGCTGCTGGGCCGGCTGGTTGTAGTGCCTTATTACCCGTTGCAAGCCGACGCATTGCATCGCATCATTCGCCTCCAGCTCGACCGCATTGCCACCCGCCTCGATGCGAACCATGGCATTGCGCTGGACTACGACGACAGCGCCGTCGAACTGGTGGCGCGCCGATGCACGGCCATCGAGTCGGGTGGGCGGATGATCGATGCGATCCTCACGCACACCATCCTGCCGCGATTGAGCGAAGAAGTCATCGGCGCCACCGTCAGTGCGCGCAAGCTCGCCGGCGTGCGGCTGTCCGCAGCGGGCGACGACTTCCGGTACGAATTTTCCGAAGCCTAAGAAGACAAGGAGACAAACTCATGGCCAGAGTCGTACGAGCGCACACCCCGCTTGGGGAAGACCAGCTCCAGTTCCGCTCGATGCATGGCACCGAGGGACTGTCGCAGTTGTTCGAATTCGAGGTCGACCTGCTGAGCCCGAGTGCGTCGATCGACATGAAGGCGGTGCTCGGAAAACCCATGGCCCTGGAGATCCAGACGGCCGGCGCGCCCCGTTTCCTGAACGGCCAGGTGGTCCGCTTCTCCATGATCGGACGCGAAGGCGGTACCTCGCGCCACACCGTCTATCGTGCTTCGGTGCGCCCATGGCTCTGGTATCTCACGCGCTCCAGCGACAACAAGATCTTCCAGAACAAGACGGTCGTCGAAGTTCTCGAGGACGTATTCGGCGACTACAACTTCGCCTTCGAGAAGAAGCTCACCGGCACCTATCGCCAGTGGGAGCACTGCGTGCAGTACAACGAGACGGACTTTGCCTTCGTGAGCCGGCTCATGGAACTCGAAGGCATCTACTACTACTTCAAGCACGACAAGAACCAGCATACGCTGGTGCTGACCGACGACGTCACGATGCACGAGCCGATGTCCGGCTACGAAACCATCAATTACTTCGCGGCCGATCGCGACGTGACCGAGGACATGGAGGTCATCGACAACTGGCAAGTGACGGCCGAGATCCGCTCGGGCAGCTATGCGGTGGATGACTACAACTTCACCACGCCGGGCGCCGATCTGAGCGGTGCCCGCTCCATGCCGCAGCCGTACGACCACTCGGGCTATGAGATGTACGAGTGGCTCGGCGAGTACACGAACCCCGGCGAAGGCGAGCACTATGCGCGCGTGCGGCTGGAAGAAGCGCAGTCGATGGCCGAGCGCAGCGTGGGCCATGCCACGGTCCGGGGCATGGCGCCCGGCTACACCTTCTCGATGCAGAACTCGCCGAGGTCGGACGACAACCGCGAGTACCTGATCGTTTCGGTGAACTACATGCTGCGCGAAGGCGGCTACGCCACCGGAGCCGCACCGGGCGAATACAGCTTCAACTTTGTCGTCCAGCCGACGTCCCTGCCCTTCAGGGCACCCCGGATCACGCAGATCCCCAGGACCACCGGTCCGCAGACCGCGGTGGTGGTCGGCCCCGAAGGCGAGGAAATCTGGACCGACCAGTACGGCCGCGTCAAGGTGCAGTTCCGGTGGGACCGCAGCGGGCGCCGCAACGAGAACTGCTCGTGCTTCGTGCGTGTGTCCCATGTCATCGCAGGCGACGGCTTCGGTGCTGTTTTCACGCCGCGCATCGGCCAGGAAGTGGTGATCGATTTCGTCGACGGGCGGGCCGACCGGCCGCTCGTCGTGGGGCGGGTCTACAACCCGCGCCAGATGCCACCCTTCAATCTGCCGGGCGAGCAGACCAAGAGCGGGTTCGTCACGCGTTCTACGCCGGGCGGCTCGCCGGAAACCGCCAACTCGCTCGTCTTCGAAGACAAGATGGGCGCTGAATACGTAGCGCTTCATGCAGAGCGCGACCTGAATGTCTCGGTGGAGAAGAACGAGACCCACGACACCGGTGGCACGCGCACGACCGTCATCGTGGGGCATGAATCGGCCACCTACAAAGCCGGCGAAGAACGTCATATCACCGAGGGCGCGGTGGAGACGATCGACGGCGGAGAGACTCGCACGGTGACCGGCGGAGCGACCGAGACAGTTTCCGGCGGCGAGACGCGGACGATTTCGGACGGCGCGACCGAGACGATCAGCGGCGGCGAAACGCGCACTGTCAGCGGAGGGTTCACGGAAACCATCAGCGGTGGTGCGACCGAGACGATCAGTGGAGGTGTGAACTCGACGATCACCGGCGGCGTGACCCAGACGATCACGGGCGGCGTGAACGAGACCATCAGCGGCGGCCTTACCTTCATGGTGAATGGCGGGGTCACCAGCAACGTCCTGGGCAACCACACGCATGTCGTCACGGGGGGCAGCACGACCACCACGACCGGACCCACGATCAATAACGCGCCGGACATTGTTGACAACTCGGACAGGCGGACGATCAATGCGGGCGACAACACCGTCAACGCAGCCAAGGAAGGCTGGTGGCGCAACACGGACAACCACGGAACGCTCGAACATACGGGCGTCAATGTGGCGGCAGTCGATGTCAATGGCGTGAAGCTGCAATTCTCGGGGGTGAACGGCCAGTTCAACGGCGTCTTCATCAACCTGTCCGTGACCAGCATCATCGATGCGAAGTTCAAATACAAGCTCAATCCCGTTGGCATCTCGACAGTCGGACTCAGTCTCAAGACCGGCTACATCGCAGTGGCATTCAAGAGCCTTTTCATGAAGGCCTGATGCGCGGCATTCCTTCGAAAGAACGCAAGTGAGCTGGTGGAACATCCTGGCGGCAACCCTGTGCCTCGGCCTGTGCGGTATTGCGGGGGTGTTTGGGGTACACGTTATCGTTTCCTCATACGCTGCAAACGCCCGCTACATGGCCGAAGAAAAAACCTGGCAAGCACTGCGCGGCCAAGGCGTGCGCGCGCAAGGTGTGGTGGTCGGCATCTCGAGGCAGGCGAATCGATTGACCAAGAACGGCAACTATGGCAACAACGAAGTCGCCGCCACCGATCTGTTGCTCGCATATGAAGACGCGGCGGGAAACCGTCACGAAGTGACGGTTGCGACTTTCATCGAACTCGGACTGCTGGCCAATTTCTCGGTCGGCAAGAAGATCGACGTGATCTATGCGCGAGATGCGCCCGATCGGGTGGCGATCGATCGGGAGCGCACGCCGCTGGAAATACCGTCAAGCGCCTACTGATGAAAACCATCAAGCCCCTGCGCCTGAGCATCCTGACGCGCCCCTACCTGAGGAACGGCGCCCAGTATCTGGCGATGACCGCCATCGCAATGACAAACCTGAAGGGTCAGCAGCAGCAGCTTGTGCCGGAACCCGAGATCTGGAAGACCCTGACCGATGAACTGGGCGGCGACACGGTGTTTGATCTCGGCATGCCCAAGGACAATGCCGAATTCATCGTATCGGGCTTTGCGCACACGGCGCACCAGCCGGACAAGTCTCGCTGTGCAGTGAGCGTGCAAGTCGGGGCGCGCAAGAAAACGCTCCTGGTGTTCGGCGACCGATTCTGGATCGACGGCCGGGCGACCGCGCCCCAGCCATTCGATGCGATCCGCCTTGACTGGCGCAAGGCCTTCGGGGGCCCGGGATTCGCAGAAAACCCCCTGGGCATCGGACATGACGATGACATCGTCGAGGGGTTGAAAGTGCGGCGCGTGCCCAACATCGAACACGCGAACGGACTGCTGTGGCGGCCGGGCCAGGTGCCTGCACCCGCAGGCTTCGGCCCGATCGATGTGGCAAGGCCTTCGCGGATGCGCAAGATGGGGCGCGACTACGACGAGCATTGGAAGCAGAACCTCTATCCCGGTTTCGCGAGGGACATGGACTGGGGCTACTTCAATGCAGCCTCCGAAGACCAGTGGCTGGCGCTGGGCGAACGCGGCCTGGCCGGTGCCAGCTACGAGATCCTGAACATGCATCCGGAGGATCCGGTGCAACGCGGCCGCCTGCCCGACTGGCAGGCGCGAGGGTTCATCGTCCGTGAAGCAAAGAACCGGCAACTGGCGTCGGGCATTTTTGACGAAGTCTCGCTGCGGCTCACGACGGCCTGGTTTTTTCCCCATCGAGAGCAGGTCGCGCTGGTGTACCACGGCAGCATCGGCATCGAGGAAGACGACGCATCCGACATCAGCCACGTCATGGCTGCCATGGAGGAAGGTGGGTCGGAACGGCCTTTGGCTTCGTACCGCGATGTATTGATTCAGCGCTGCGATCCCGAGAACGGCGCACTCTACGCATTGCGCGACGATCAATTGCTGCCGCCGAACTCGATTGGGCAGTGGCTCGAGAACAGCCAGGAAGAAGACAGGGACGCCGACCCGCTCACCCGCAACATGAAAGTTCGCGCCGAACGTGCCCAAGCCAAACTGGCCGAAGCATTCAAGGCGAGCGGCGGAGATCCGGCCAAGTTCGCCCTGCCGCCCCCGCCGATCACCACCCCGCCCAAGCTGCATGAGATCCCGGCCTATGTGCAGAAGATGAAAGCCATGGTGCAGGAGCAGCGGGAGAAGCTGGCGAAGGGGCGGGAGGCCATCGGCAAGGCCGCCGATGCCAATGCGGTCCAATCGAGAAAGCTTGGCTTCGATACCTCGACCTTTCTCGCGAAAGCAGAAGCGGCCAAGGGCAAGGGGCCTCCGCGCTTCGACCCCCGGCCTTTCGTAGACGGAATCTCGGGTGTTTCTGCGGCGGTAGGCGCGCCGCCCGCGCCCCCGGAGAGCCTCGCGGAACTCAGGAGGGTGACGGCCGAGGCAAAAAGAGGATTGCTCGCGAGCTATCGCAGCATGGCGCAGTACCAGGACGCGGCCGACGCCATGCCGCCCGACGAGTCCGACAGGGCGCGGGCCGAAATCGAGCGCGTGCTCGCGGGTTCGCGCGATTTCTCGGACATGGATCTGACCGGTGCCGACCTGTCGAACATGGACCTTCACGGCACCCGATGGCATCGAGCACTCCTCGAGGGCGTGGACTTCAGCAATAGCAGGCTCGACGATGCCGACTTCAGCGAAGCGGTGCTGGCGAGAGCGCGCCTGCATCGCACGTCGATGCGCCGTGCGATTTTCGATCGTGCCAACATGGCATTGGCACGATGCGAGGATGCGGATTTCTCGGGTGCGCGCTTCATGAAGATGGTGCTCGACAAGATGGTTGCCAAGGGATGCAATTTTTCTGATGCGACCATGGAGGAGCTGAATTTCATGACCGTGCACCTGGAGAGGTGCAGCTTCGAACGTGCCGCCATCTCCTATGCCCATGTGCTGGAGAAGTCCGTGATGCATGGCGTGCGCTTCGACCACGCACGGATTCACAAGATGTCGTGGATCGATTGCGATGTCAACGAGCTGAGCTTCGCGCACGCCGAGCTCGATTCATGCGGATGGGTCAACACCGATGGCGCAGGCCGTCTCGATTTCTCGGCCGCACACTTGACGACCACCTGCTTCGTGGGAGAGAGCAGCTTGAGGAAGGTCTGCTTTCGAGGCGCCATGCTGCGCGACTGCAGCCTGCGTGGTATTGCATTGGACGAAGCGGACTTTGCGAATGCGCGGATCGAGAACAGCGACTTCTCCGGGGCATCGATGCATCGCACGAACCTGGAGGGTGCCGACGCCAAGGGTGCGATGTTCGTGCGTTCGGACCTGACCCGGGCGTCGCTGCTGGATGCCGATCTCAGCGGCGCCATCCTGCAGAAGGC
This sequence comes from Variovorax paradoxus NBRC 15149, assembly GCF_001591365.1. GTDB lineage: Bacteria > Pseudomonadota > Gammaproteobacteria > Burkholderiales > Burkholderiaceae_C > Variovorax > Variovorax paradoxus. The sequence continues at coordinate 2,424,850 of NZ_BCUT01000001.1, read as the reverse complement.
GGTGCTCGTGTCCACGGACCTGCGTCGTGCCAACCTGTTCAGGGCGGACCTGTCGCAATGTCTCATCGATGACAGAACGCTTTTCGACGGTGCCTATGTCGAGCAGGTCAAGACAGTTCCCTTGCGCAAGAAAGAGAAGGTGGAATGACCCCGGCCAGTGTGCAGGCGATGATCCATGGCGGAGAAACGATCGCTCGGAAGCAACTTCAAGCGCTCGACTTTCGGGGCATGGACCTCACGGGTGCCATTTTCCTGGAGACCGATCTGAGTGATGCCGATCTGTCCGGTGCCAAGCTCGATGCGAGCATCTTCAAGCAGTGCAAGCTTGCCGGGGCCCGGCTTGATGCCGCGCATGTGGACCGTTGTGCATTCGAGCATTGCGATGCAACCGGGATCCGGATGGTCGGCGCCACGCTCGACGGTGCCGCCTTCTACCAATGTGGACTGGCCGGCGCAAAGCTCGATGACGCAAATGCCGGCGTTGCCTCTTTCGCCAACTGCACGCTCGACCGCGCCTCGTTCGTCAATGTGCTGTCGGAAGCCCTGGTGTTCTCCGAGACCTCGCTCGATGCCACCGACTTTTCCACGACGCTCCTGCACAAGACAGTGTTCTACCGGGCAGATCTTCGATCGGCAATCTTCCGTGGCAGCCGGTTCGACAAGGCTGTCTTCTCCGAGGCCAAGCTCTCGGGACAGAGATTCAATGCGCAGAAGTTCCTGCTTTGCCAGTTCATCGACGCAGAACTCGACGGATGCGATTTTGACGAGTCCATGCTTGTGCAATGCAACTTCAAGGGCGCCAAGCTCGAAGGTGCGAGCCTGAACCGGGTCCATGCGCCCCAATGCCTCTTTCCGTCGGCCAAGCTCGATGGCGTCGGTTGCCGCGGCGCCCATTTCAATCAAAGCATCTGGGTCGAGGTGCAGGCGCGCGGAGCCGATTTCTCCGACGCGAAACTGGAGCAGTGCATCTTCCAGCGTGCCAGCTGCAGCCATGCCGTCTTCGCAAGGGCGGACCTTACATACGCCGATTTTTCTCACGCCGATCTGCGTGGTGCCGATCTGCGGGGCGCTCGCTTCCTGCGCACCAAGGTTCACCGCGCGCAACAGGGGGGAACGAGATATGGCGACCGTGGTGGCTTGCTGTTGAACGACCCCGACCTGTTTGCCGCCGAGGAGTTCTCGGCACGCCGCCTCGCGCGTCCGGGCGCATATCCCTCTTGAAACTGGAAACTTCATCATGACCACACGCGTTTCCTCCGTGACGGCCATTCGTGACGATTCACCACGCGAAGCCGCGCATGCGTCCGAGCAGGGCGGAATGGTCAACACCATCGGCATCGTCACGGGCGTCTTGCCCGGGGGAATCTACAGCGTGCAGACCGAACGCCGGCAACTGCTGCGATGCGCACGGGCAGCGAGCTGCCTGCTGCGCCCGGCCGTCGGTGACACCGTGCTGGTGACGGGGCCCGACGCAACCCGCCTTTACCTGACGGCAGTGGCGGAGCAGGCCGACGCAAGCGCGTCGCGCATCGATGTGGCGGGAGACATGACGCTCGCTTCGGAGCGCGGAGCGGTCACCGTCGAGAGCTCGACGCACATCGCGATGCGTGGCGAACAAGGCCTGAGCCTGGATGCACCGCACCTCAGAATCAACGCTGAAGATGCCGATTGCCGGGTGGACCGGCTCCAATATCAGGGACAGGAGGCGGTGACCACCGTGCTTTCGATCCGTGTGATCGGCAGGGTCTACGAAGCCGTGATGGACCGTCTCGTGCATCTGAGCAAGACGGCATTTCGCATGACCGAGGACGTGGAGCATTTGCGTGCGGGACGCATCGACTACGAAGCCGCGGAGACGGCGCGTTTGCATGGCAAGAACACCGTCGTGACGGCGAAAGAAATCGTCAAGGTCGATGCCAAGCAGATTCATATGGGCTGATATTCATGGATCCAAGGAGAAACGCATGTTCGCCAACTGCCAGATGATGGGAATGGATCTCGCATTCCCCGATGTGTGCAAGACGCCGCCGGCCATTCCGATCCCCTATCCGGACTTCGCGCTGGGTCCGACGGCCATACCGAACGCGTACAACATCCTCTACATGTGCACGCCGGCGCACAACATGGCCACCGTCACGCCGCTGACCAACGGCGACAACGCGGGCGTCGCCATGGGTGTGGTGTCGCAAACGGTCATGGGCCAGTCCCGCCATCTGACGGGCGCCTTTACCGTTCTTCTCAAGGGAACTCCTGCCACCCGGATGACGAGCCTGACGCTGCAGAATTCCACCAACATGGTCGGCATGCGCATCGTGCCGAGCCAGTTCAAGGTGCTGATGCTCGCCGCCTGAGAGTGGCGAGCGGAGCTTGTCATGCCGCCGGCCGCGCCGTCCCCGCCAGCGTCACCTGCTGCGGAAACCCCACCCACACCGCCAGCGCCGAATAGTTGTCGCGCGACTCGTCCGCCTTGGCTTCGGCCGCGCGGCGCAGCAGTGCGAGCCATTCCTCGGCACTGTCGGCCAGCTGCAGCGAGCGTTCCATCACCTGCTGCGAAATGAGCTGCCACAGGCCGTCGGTGCACAGCAGGAACGCGTCGCCATCGGCCAGGCGCTGCGGCGTCGATACGGTGGTTTCCGCCGTGGCCCGGGCGCCGAGCGCGCGGTACAGCAGGTTGGTCTTCACCAGGCGTTCGCCGCCGTTGGCACCGTTGCCGAGGGCGGCTTCGCCCGAGCGCTCCGAAAGGCTGTGGTCCTCGGTGCGCTGCATCAGCGCGCCGCGGCGGAACCAGTAGAGGCGGCTGTCGCCCACGTGGGCCCAGCAGGCCTGGCCGCTGGTGCGGTCCACGAACAGCGAGACGATGGTCGCGCTCATGCGGCTCTGGTCGGCCAGCTCCCGCTGCTTGGCGAGGATGGCGTCGTTGGCGGCCTTCACGGCCTGCAGGATGTCGTGCTGCGCCACCGAAGGGTTGTCGACGAAGGTGTTGAGCGCAGTATCGACCGCGATGCGCGCGGCCAGCTCGCCGCCCGCGTTGCCGCCCACGCCGTCGCTCACGACGAAGCAGGCGCTGTATTCATCGAGGTGGTAGCCGATCGCATCCTGGTTGCCGCTGCGCTCGCCGACGCAGGAGAACTGCGAGGTCGAGATGGGCACCGCGAACGCGCGGGGGGTGGTCTCAAGCACGGCGCGCCTCCTTCAAGCGTTCCATCTCCTTGTCGTAGGCCTGCTGGAAGGCCCGGCCGAAGACGGCCTGGAAGTCGTCCTCGACGGCCGCGGTGGTTTCTGCATGCAGCTTCTGCAGCTGGCGCCACAGGCGCGCCTCGCGGCCGCCGGGCAGCAGTTTTTCGCCCAGCCCGCCGTCGTGCGGCGTGGCGGTGTTGAGCGCCGCGGGATCGAAGCGCTTGAGCACCGTGAGCAGCGCGGCGCGCATGCCGGCCACCATGCCGAGCTGATGCGACTGCAGGTCGCCGAGCGCGTCGTGCACGGCGGCCTCGGGCGACAGGAAGCCGGGCATGCGCGCGCCGAACATCTGCATCAGCACGGCGCGGCCGTTGGGAAGGATCTTGAAGGGGTTGTTCTCCTCGTCGACGATCATCGTGATCTCGGCACGCACTTCGCGCTTGAGCATGGCGCGCGACGAGAGCAGCTCGATGGTGCCGTCGGTGAACGCGCGCATGAGCCGGCCGAGGCGCCGCATGGCTTCGGCATCCAGCGGCTGCTGGCCGGCCACGTCGGGCACGCCGGCGCCTTCGAGGAAGGCCCTGAAGAGTTCGTCTGAAGAGGCGGGGGCCGATGGCGGCGCCGCGACAGGAACTGGCGTCGCGGCCACGGGCGAGGGCGCGGCAACAGGCTTCGGTTGCTGCGGTGCGGGCGGCGCAACATTCTCCACGCGCGGGGCCGCGACGGGCACCGGTGCCGGCGGTGGCGGCGGGGGTGGTGGCGGTGGCGGTGGCGGTGGTGGTGGTGGTGGTGGTGGTGGCGCCGAAGGTGGCGGCTCAACCTGCGCAGACACCCGCGGCTCGGCCGGCTTCGCAGCCGGCGGATCGAAGGGCACCGGGTTCGGCGGCCTGAACTGCGCCGCCAGTTCCCGCGCATGGTTCGAATGGCTGTAGCCCTGTGGGGCCGCCGCCGGCCTGGCCAGCAGATCGATGGCCGGATGCACATCGCTGAGCGGATCTTCGTGGGTCAGCGCGGTGGGGCGCGGATCGGAGAGCGGCGAGGGTGCGTCGTTGTCGGCGGCAAAGAAGGACAGCGGGTCCATGCCGCGCTTGAGCGCCACGTCGGACATGCTGTCTTCCGCACGCGGATTCAGCTCGGCCAGCGGATCGACCGGGTTCCTGCGTGCCTGCGAGGGCAGCTCGAAGGGCTCGTGCGCCATCGGGTCGGGCATGGGCTCGGAGGCGCTCGCCTCGCGGCGCGGCGCATTCGCGAGGATGGCATCCCAATCGGCGGCGGAGGGAATCTGCGAGGCGCTCGCCTGCGTGCTTGCCTGCGCGCTTGCCGGCGAGGGGGCTGGCGATGGCGATGCTGCAGGCACCGGCGCAGCGGCCAGTACCTGTGCAGGCGGTGGCGCCGGCACGGTCGGCGGCGGCATCGCCACGGTCACGGGCTGCGTCTCGCCGATCGGCAGCGCGCCGGCGCCGAAGAGGTCCGAGAACACATCGGAGACGGGGGCGGCCGGCAGCAGCGAGTCCATCGGCGCGGGCGCCATGGTGCTGGCGGGCAATGCGCTGTGCACAGGCGCGGCCGGCGGCGGTGCAGCCGCCATCAGCGGCGCGGCGGGCTCGACGGGCGCGGTGCGTTGCCCGCTCCCCGCCACCAGCACATAGCTTCCGATGGTCACGCGGTCGCCCTCGGCGATCGGCGCCTCCTGCTCGTGCTGCAGCGTGCGCTCGTTGACGCCGATGGGCAGCACCGCGCTCATGTTGCGCAGCACCGCCGCGCCGCTGTCGTCGAAACGCACCGTGGCCTGCAGGCGCGAGATCTGGCGCTGCTCGTCGGGCAGCACCAGGTGGTTGTCGGGGCTGCGCCCGATGGTTCCGCCGGGCGCCGCGAGCAAGGCCGAAGGGCCTGCAGCCACCGGCTTGCCGGCATGTTCGATCACCGTCCAACGCATGGCATCTCCGTGTTGATGTCGAGCCGTGGCTCCCTTGCGGCGTTCAACGCTTCATTCGCTTGGCGGCCTCGAAGGCGGGGCCCCACACCGGGTGCTTGCGTTCGGCAACGGTGAGGTCGAAGTTGGGGAACGCATCGATGAGCTTGCGGAACTGCGCGCGGCATTCGGGCACCTGGTTGGCCACGCAATAGCTGAAGGCCTCGAGCTTCATGGCCTCGAGCCGCGTGGCCGGCTCTGCGGCGTCGAACACCGAGACGCCGCCGCTCTTGAGCGTGGTGATGGCCTTGGCGTAGTCGCCTTCGTCATAGGCCTGTTGCGCGCGCTCGAGCGTGCTGCGCGCGACTTGCTGGCTCAGGCGTTCGGGTTGCGGCGGCTCGGGCGGCGGCGTGGTCGTGCAACCAGCAACCAGAACCAAGGTGAACGCCAAAGCAGGCAGACATGACTTCAATCTTCTCTCCTACCTTGCAAAAGGCAATGCTTGAGATAGTGTGCCGCTGTCATGCGACAGGCACGCGATGCGACGCGATTCGTGCGCACGACTTCGATAATATAGGCCGCGAACCACTAGGGAAGATCTCAATGCATCGACGAACCCTGCTTCAAGGCGCACTTGCAACCGCACCGTTGCTGGGTGGCCTCAGTGGATGCGCATCGACTGCGAAGTCATTGCCCACGCCCTATGCCGTGACGATCAAGATCGACGATGGCGTCAACCCCGACGGACGCGGCCAGCCGGCACCGATTCTCGTCAAGGTCTTCGAATTGAAATCTTCCGGTAACTTCGAGACGGCAGACTACTTTGCACTACAGGACCGCGACCGCGAAACGCTTGCAGCGGAACTCGTGAACGCCGACCAGGCCATCATGCGCAGCGGTGAAGAGCGTGTGTTCAAGCGCGAGGCAGGGCTCGACTCGCGTGCCATCGGCATCATCGCCGGCTACCGCAAGCTCGAGGCCGCACGCTGGCGCATCGTGCTGCCGCTCAAGGAGCCGAAGCAAACCAATCTCTACAAGGTGTGGCAGTTTTCTCCGAGCGAGCAAAACGTGCGCATCGCGATCCGCAAGAGCGGCATCGAGTTACTACCAAGTCGTTAATTTCGCGGCCTTGTAGTTAGAAAGTGCGAGAAATTCGCACGCTAAATGCGGTGCAAAACGTAAGAAGCGCCGTGTAGCATCAGAGAAAAAAACCGATTCAATCGGGAGGCCGTTAACGGGCACCTCCCGCTTCAGTGTGGGCACTCCCCAGGAGGTTCTTTGGTGACAGTTCGCAATCCGGGTGCCGGCAAGCAGGGCGCCCTTCCGCAGGCGTTGGCGAATCGCGTGGTGTGGTCCGAAGGCATGTACCTGCGGCCGCAGCACTTCCAGCAACTGGAGCGCTATGTCGAGCAGTACGTCACGCGCCGCACCGCAGGCCTGCAAGGTGCCTATTGGGGATGGCTCAGCCTGGACATCGATCGCGATGCCCACGCGCTCGGCCGCGTGTCGCTGCTCGGCGGCGCCGGTGTGCTGCCCGACGGCACGCCCTTCTCGTTCGGCGCCGAAGATGCACCGCTGCCCTACGAGGTGCCGAGCGACCTGACCGATGAACTCATCGTGCTCGCGCTGCCGCTGCGCCGCACCGGCAGCGAAGAGGTCATCTTTGCCGACGACGAGGGCTCGGCCGCGCGCTTCGGCGTGATCGAGCGCGAGGTGGCCGACGGCAATTCGGTGGCGCTCGGCCCGGCGGTGCTGCAGCTTGCGAAGCCGCGCCTGCGGCTTGCGCGCGCGTCGTCGCTCACCGCGGAGTGGCAGGCCATCGGCGCGGTGCGCGTGATCGAACGGCGCACCGACCACAAGCTGGTGATCGACGCCAACTACATTCCGCCGGTGCTCGATGCATCGGCGCACCCCATGCTGCGCAGCATGGTTGCCGAACTGCACGGCCTGCTCACCCAGCGCTCCGAGGCGCTGGCCTCGCGGCTCTCGCAGCCGGGCCGCGGCGGCGTGAGCGAGGTCTCCGACTTTCTTTTGCTCGAACTCGTCAACCGCTATCTCGCCACGACCTGGCATGCGCAGCATGCGGTGCAGGTGCACCCCGAGGAACTGTTCATCGACTGGTTCAAGCTGGCCTGCCATCTCGCCACGCACACCTCGCCCACGCGGCGCCCCGTGGTGTGGCCCAAGTACGACCACGACAATCTCAACGAGACCATCCGGCCGCTGATGGAAGAGCTGCGGCGCTCGCTCTCGGCGGTGCTCGAACAGAGCGCCATCGCCATCGAGCTGGAGGAGCGCAGCCACGGCGTGCGCGTGGGCCGCATGCCCGATCCGGTGCTGGTGCGCAACGCGGGTTTCGTGCTCGCGGTGCATGCCAACCTGCCCGCCGATGCGATCCAGCAGCGCTTTCCGACGCAGGTCAAGATCGGTTCGGTCGAGCGCATCCGCGACCTCGTGCAGCTGCAGCTGCCGGGCGTCACGGTGCGGCCGCTGCCGGTGGCGCCGCGCCAGATTCCATACAACGCGGGCTACCACTATTTCGAACTCGACAAGAGCGGCGACATGTGGCGCCAGCTCGAAAAATCGGGCGGCGTTGCAATGCACCTGGCCGGCGACTTTCCGGGCCTGGCCATGGAGTTCTGGGCAATTCGTCCGTGAGGGACCCTATGAACGGTGTCAACGACATGGCCGTCGGTCCGGGAGGCTTCGTGCCGCCCAACCCGGGCGGCGGCGCCAACAACAACGGCGGCAACGGCGATGCGGCGGGCATGCCGCCGGCATCGCGCGGCGCGGGGCAGCAGCAACCGCAGTCATTCACCGCCTGGCATGACGCACGCCGTCCGCATGCGGGCGACACGGCGCTGGCCGGCAACAACCCGCTCGTCGCGGCGGCCAACCCGCTGCTCGACCTGATCCCGCAGATCCGCGCCACCGGCCACCACGATGCGCCCGCGCAATTGCGCGAGCACCTGGTCGACGAGGTCCGGCGCTTCGAGACGCGCGCGCAGCAAAGCGGCATTGCGCCCGAAGTGATCATCGGCGCGCGCTACTGCCTGTGCACCGCGGTCGACGAAGCGGCCGCGCTCACGCCCTGGGGCGGCAGCATCTGGTCGTCGCAGAGCCTGCTCGTGATGTTCCACAACGAGACCTGGGGCGGCGAGAAATTCTTCCAGCTGCTGTCGCGGCTGGTGCAGAACCCGCAGCAGCACCTGCAGCTGATCGAGCTCATCTACTTCTGCCTGGCGATGGGCTTCGAAGGGCGCTTCCGCGTCATCGACAACGGCCGCACGCAGCTCGAAACGCTCAAGCAGCGGCTGCTGCAGATCATTCGCCAGACGCGCGGCGAAATTGCCGTGCCGCTGTCGCCGCACTGGCAGGATGCGAGCGCGCCGGTGCGCCGCACGCGCAACTGGGTGCCGCTGTGGGCCGTGGGCGCGGTGGCGGCGGTGCTGCTGGTGCTGGTGTTCGGCGTGCTCACCTTCAGCCTGGCGGGCCGTTCCGACGGCGCATTCGCCGCGGTCAATGCGGTGCGCCTGCCGCAGACGCAGCGTGCCGTGGCCGTTGCGCCGGCACCGCAGCCGCGGCTGCAGCGCTTTCTCGAACCCGAGATCCGCGACGGCCTGCTGACGGTGCGCGACGAGGCCGACCGCAGCGTGGTGGTGCTGCGCGGCGACGGCCTGTTCGCATCGGGCTCCGACCGCGTGCTCGACCGCTATGCGCCCGTGCTCGCGCGCGTGGCCGATGCGCTCAACTCGGTGGAGGGCAACGTGCTCGTCAGCGGCTTCAGCGACGACCAGCCGATCCGCAGCGTGCGCTTTCCGTCCAACTGGCAGCTCTCGCAGGCGCGTGCCGATGCGGTCAAGAAGATGATCGCCACGCGCGTCACGCGGCCCGAGCGCCTGCGCGCCGAAGGCCGCGGCGATGCCGATCCGCTGGTGCCTAATGATTCGCCGGCCAACCGTGCGCGCAACCGGCGGGTCGAAGTGACGCTGCTGGTGGCACCCGTGGCCGCAGGCGCCGCTCCTGCACCGCAGGGAGGAACCCGCTGATGCTGCGCGCGATTTTCCGTTTTCTCGTGAGCCGCGACCTGTGGGTCTTTCTCGGGCTGCTGGCCGTTGCGTTCCTGATCTGGATCATCGGCCCCGTCATTGCGGTGGGCCGCTACCGGCCGTTCGAAAGCGAGTTCGTGCGCATCGTGGTGATCGCGCTGATGTTCGCGATCTGGATCGCGCGCGTGCTCTACCGCAAGTGGCGCGAGCGGCGCCTCAATGCGCAGCTGCTCAACCAGCTGCGCACGCCGTCGCCCAAGGAGAAGGCCGCCAAGCCCGAGGATGCGCCCGAGATCAAGGAGCTGCAAAGCGGCTTCACCGACGCCACGTCCATCCTGAAGAACATGCGTTTCGGCGCCGATGCCGGCGGCAAGCCCGCGGGGCGCTTCGCGCTGTTCGACCGCCAGTACCTGTACCAGCTGCCCTGGTACATCTTCATCGGCGCGCCGGGCTCGGGCAAGACCACCGCGCTGGTCAACTCCGACCTCGACTTCCCACTGGCCGACCAGCTCGGCAAGGCCGCGGTGCGCGGCATCGGCGGCACGCGCAACTGCGACTGGTGGTTCACCAACGAGGCGGTGCTGATCGACACCGCCGGGCGCTACACCACGCACGAGAGCAACCGCGAGACCGACGAGGGCGAGTGGAAGGGCTTCCTCGACCTGCTCAAGAAGTTCAGGCCGCGCCAGCCGATCAACGGTGCCATCCTCACCATCAGCATTGCCGACCTGCCGCTGGCCGACGACGCGCAGCGCGCGCGCCACGCGATGGCGCTGCGCAAGCGGCTGCTCGAACTGCGCAACGGCCTGGGCATCAATTTTCCGGTGTACGTGCTGGTCACCAAGACCGACCTCTTGGCCGGCTTCAACGAGTACTTCGGCGCGCTCGGCCGCGCCGAGCGCTCGCAGGTCTGGGGCTTCACCTTCCCGATCGATGCCAACCCCGCAGACCCGGCCAAGGCCGACCTGCGCGAGCGCTTCCACCAGGAATACAAGCTGCTGCACCAGCGCCTGGACGAGCGCCTGCCGGAACTGCTGGCGGCCGAGCCCGACCAGCTGCGCCGCGCGCAGGCCTACCTGCTGCCGCAGCAGTTCGCGAGCTTCGAGGACATCCTGGGCACCTTCCTGGCCGACGTGTTCAACCCCTCGAAGTTCGAAGTCGCGCCGATGCTGCGCGGCGTGTACTTCACCAGCGGCACGCAGGAGGGCACGGCTTTCGACCGCGTGATGGGCGCGATCAAGCGCTACCTGCAGGTCAACGCGCCGCCCGCGCCGCCGCCGGGCCCGGGCAAGAGCTACTTCCTCAAGGAGCTGCTGCAGCAGGTGATCTTCCGCGACGCGGGCGTGGCCGGCACCAACCTGCGCTGGTACCGGCGCAAGCGCGCCATCGACCTCGCGGGCTACGGCCTCATCGGCGTGCTGCTGGTGGTGGTGCTGGGCGCCTGCGTGAACAGCTGGCGCAACAACCGCGACTACGTGGCCGAGGTCGACACCAACGCCAAGGCCTTCAACAAGGCCGCGGCGCGCGGCGAACTGCCGACGGTGGTCGATTCCAACAGCGACATCGCGAGCTCGCTGCCCGTGCTCGACCGCCTGCGCGACCTGCCCAAGTCGAGCCATTTCGACATCGGCGATCCGCCCATGGGCTATCGCTTCGGCCTCTACCAGGGCGAGAAGCTGCAGGCCGCGACCGACGGCGTCTACCAGCGCGCGCTCGAAGGCGTGCTGCTGCCGCAGGCCGCGCAGCGCGTGGAGCAGGCGCTGCGCGAGGCCTCCAAGACCGATGCCGAATACAGCTACGAGGCGCTCAAGGCCTACCTCATGCTGTACGACGCGGAGCGCTACGACGCCGACTTTCTCCAGGCCTGGCTGCTCACCGACGTGGACCGCAAGATCGGCGCCGGCCTCACGCGCGAGCAGCGCACCAACCTCGAGTCGCACCTGAAGGCGCTGTTCGCCGAACGCGTGGTGACCTCGCCCTTCGCCAAGGACGACCGGCTCGTCACCGAGACGCGCAACCGCCTGGCCGGCGTGCCGCTGGCGCAGCGCGCCTATGCGCGGCTGCGGCGCATCCTGCTGCAGACCAGTCCGCCCAATGCCTTCAGCATCGCGGAGGCGGCGGGGGCCGAGTCGGCGCTGGTGATCAAGCGCACGAGCGGCAAGCCGCTCACCGACGGCATCCCGACGCTGTTCACCTACCGCGGCTACTGGGACATCTTCGACAAGCGCATGGCCGAGACCACGCTTGCGCTCGAACAGGAAGACCGCTGGGTGCTGCAGATCCGCGCGCCCGGCATGGCCGACATCACCTCGCGCGAGCTGCTGCTGCGCGAGGTGCGCCGGCTCTACCTCACCGACTACATCCGCGTCTGGGACGACTACCTGCTCGACGTCCGGCTGGCCGACAGCCGCTCGCTGCTGCAGAGCATCCAGATGACGCGCGTGCTCTCGACCAGCGAGTCGCCGATGTCGCGCCTCATCCGCGGCGCGGCGCGCGAGACCGACCTGCTGCGCAACCACGACGAAGCCACGCGCAGCCTGCTCGACCAGGCGCAGAACCGCGTGGCCAGCACGCGCGAGCGCATCGAGCAGCTCATCGGGCAGCCCGACGGCAGCCAGCGCCGCAACACCGTGCCGGACCGCCCCGAATCGCTGGTGGACAACCACTTCGCGCCGCTTCGCCGCATGGTCACCGCGCCCAAGGCCGGCGGCCAGGCGCCGATCGACGCGACGGCCGCGCTCATCAACGAGCTCTACACCTTCCTCACCGCCACCGACACGGCATTGCGCAGCGGCAACATCCCGCCATCGAGCGACGCGGTCACCAAGGTGCAGGCCGAGGCGGGCCGCCTGCCGGTGCCGTTCCAGGGCATGCTGAACGACCTCTCGGCCACCGCGTCGTCCAAGGCGGCGGCGGTGACGCGGCAGAACATCGGGCAGAACGCGGCCGCCACCATCGGCCAGTTCTGCAGCCAGGCCATTGCGGGGCGCTATCCGTTCTCGCGCGGCTCGAACCGCGACGTGGCCGCCGGCGACTTCGCGCAGCTGTTCGCGCCGGGCGGCATGATGGACGACTTCTTCCAGAAGAACCTGGCCTCGCAGGTCGACACCTCCGTCAACCCCTGGGCCTTCAAGAAGGGCGTGGACGGCAGCTCGCCGGGGCGCTCGGCGTACCTCGATTCGTTCCAGAAGGCGCAGGCGATCCGCGACGTGTTCTTCTCGGGCATGGCGGGCGGGCGCACGCCCTCGTTCACCATCGACATCCGGCCCGAGGACATGGACGCCGCCATCAGCCAGTTCACGCTCGACATCGACGGCCAGACGGTGCGCTATGCGCACGGACCGCAGGCGCCCAGCACCGTCAAGTGGCCCGGCCCGCGCAACAGCAACCAGGTGCGGCTGCAGGTGACGACCGCCAGCGGCACGCCGGCCGGCGGCATCGTCACCGAAGGGCCGTGGGCGCTGCACCGGCTGTTCGACAAGGCCTCCATTTCGTCGGGCAGCGCGCCCGAATCGTTCAACGCGACCTTCGACCTGCAAGGCAAGAAGGTGGTGCTCGCGGTGACGGCGAACAGCGTCTACAACCCGCTGCGCCTGCACCAGATGAACGGCTTTTCGTGCCCCGGGAAATCCTGACATGAACAGCGGCATTCCTTCGCCGCGGGTGTGGGTGCCCGACGACGAGCAGATCGGCTGGTACGGCAAGCTGCCCGCGGCCGGCGACTTTCTCTATCGCCGCGTGCCGCGCGAGCTCCAGGCCTGGTGGGACCGCTGGATGCAGAACGGCCTGGGCACCTTCAAGCGCTGGCCCGACGCCATGACGCGGCACTACGTGGTGGCGCCGGTCTGGAACTTCGCGATTCCGGCCACGCAGGGCGTGGACGCGGTGCAGTTCGGCTGCCTGGCGCCCAGCTGCGACCGCGTGGGGCGCTACTACCCCGTGTGCGTGACGCTGCAGGTGGCCGCCTCGAGCTACCGGCCCTCCATGCTCGAGGGCTCGGCCGCGTGGTACTGGCAATGCGGCACCGCGCTGCTGCAGGCGATCCGCCACAGCGTGGCGCCCGACCAGTTCGACCGCCAGGTGCTGGCCGCGGCCCACGGCGGCTTCCAGACCGCGAGCGGCGGCTCGGACGACATCCTTTCGATCCTCGGGCCCGCGGCTGGCGGCGCCGGCGCCACAGGCGCGCAGCAGCGCCTCGGCTGGCCCGAGCTGCCGCTGTGCTTCGATGCCTTCGGAAGCACCAGCTACTGGTGGACCAACCAGGCGGACGGCTCGCCGCTGCGCACCGCCGCCCACGGCGGAGGCCTCAACACGCCGTTGTTCTCGAAGTTGTTTTCACAGGGGCATGTGCCATGGGCATGAACGACCAGACCCCCGCCGCGGGAGGAGATGCATGACGACCAACGCCAGCAATGACAACAGCAACGGCAGCGCCAGCATGCAGGCCGATCCGCAGGAGCGCCCCCATCCGCTGGACGCGGGCCACCGGCTGGACGAATTCGAGCTGCTCGAGGTCATTGGCGAAGGCGGCTTCGGCATCGTCTACCGCGCCTACGACCATTCGCTGCAGCGCGAGGTGGCCATCAAGGAATACATGCCCTCGATGCTCGCGCGCCGCGTGGGCGACGACAGCGTGCACGTGCGTTCCGACCGCCTCACGGCCACCTTCCAGGCGGGCCTGCGCAGCTTCATCAACGAGGCGCGCACGCTCGCGCAGTTCAGCCATCCGGCGCTGGTGCGGGTGCACCGCTTCTGGGAGGCCAACAGCACCGCCTACATGGCGATCCAGCTCTACCGCGGCCGCACGCTGCGCCGGCTGGCCGAGGAAGAGCCGAAGAAGATCTCCGAGGCCTGGCTGCTGAGCATGCTCGGCCCGCTGCTCGGCGCGCTCGAGACGCTGCACCGCAGCCAGTGCTTCCACCGCGACATCGCGCCCGACAACATCTTCATCCAGCAGGACGACCTGCCGGTGCTGCTGGACTTTGGCGCGGCGCGCAAGTCGATCGCCGACCTGGTCGACGAAGTGGCGGTGATGGTGAAGTCCGGCTATTCGCCGATCGAGCAATACGCCGACGACAACACGCTGCTGCAGGGCGCATGGACCGACCTCTACGCGCTGGGCGCCGTGCTGTACCGCGCCGTCACCGGCCACCCGCCGCCCTCGGCCGTGGTGCGCAGCGTGCAGGACGCCTACGTGCCGCTGTCGTCGCTGGGCCGCAGCGACCTGAGCCCGGCCTTCTGCGCGGCCGTCGACCACACGCTGGCCGTGCACAGCAAGGACCGCACGCAGACCGTGGCCGCATTCGCGGCCGAACTGGGGCTTGCCAAGCTGGGCGATACCTACGTGAGCGGACTGGCGGCGCCCATGGCCGTCATCGCGCCACCGCCGCCTTCGAAGGCCGCGCCCGCGGTGGCACCGGTGCCGCAGCAAGCGCCGGCTGCCTCGGCGGCACCCCAGGCATCGGCGCCAGCGGCGGCCGCAGCAGCGCAAGCCACTGCATCGGCCAGTGCCGTGCGGCCTGGAGCCGCTGCCTCCGAGCCGGTCGAGCCCAAGCCCAAGCCTCAGCCCGCGTCCAAGGCCGAGCCTCCGTCATCCTCGCCCAAGCCCGCCGCACCGCGCGAGGCTGCGGCAGCGCCGGTACGTCCTCCATCGGCCGCCGGCAAGCCGCAGCCTCAGCCAGCGCCGACCGGCAAGAAATCGTCGCGGCCGCCGTGGGGCCTGGTCGGCGTGCTGCTGATTGCGCTGGTGGCCGTGGGCAGCTGGATCGGCCTTCACTTGACTTCAGGCCGGCAGGAAACATCGACCGCCATGGTGCCGGTGCCCCCGCCGTCGGGGCCGATGTCCGCCACCTCGCCGCCGCCTGCCGCCATGCCGCCGGGCGAAGGCGCCGCCGGCGGCTCATCATCGGCGCCCGCGGGCGAGAACGTGGCGGCAGCGCCCGGCACGCCGCCTCCCGCGGCGGCGGCCAGCGCACCGGCCGGCCCGTTGACGCCGCTGACCAATGTGCCAGTGGGCGCGGCGCCGGCAGCTGCACCGGCCACACCGGACCCCGCAGCCACGCCCCCGGGCGCAACGCCAACGCCCGTGCCGCCGCCGGAGGCCGCCATGGCCACCGCCGAAGCCGAGGACTGGAACCTGGCCCAGGCCGAGAACACGCGCGAAGGCTACGAGGCCTACCTGCGCCGCTACCGGCGCGGCCCGCATGCGCGCGATGCCCGCAACGCCATCGCCGAGCTGAACCGGCTCGCGCAGGCCGTGCCCGCGGCACCGGGCACGGCGCCCACGAATCCGGTACCCACCGTGATCGCCGGCGGCCCGACCCCGCCGACCGCGCCGCCGGCCGCTCCGCCCGGCATGGGACGCGTGGTGCTCAACATCCGTCCCTGGGGCCAGGTCTTCGTCGACGGCGCCGAGCGCGGCGTGAGCCCGCCGCTCAAGTCGCTCTCGCTGCGCCCGGGCATCTACAACATCGAAGTGCGCAACGGCGACCTCGACGTCTACCGCCAGCGCGTGACGGTGCAGGACAGCAAGTCCGCGCCTGTGGTGAGCCACGAGTTCAAGTAGGCGCTGCTCTGCGCCTTGGCGGGGGCGCTCAGTTCCGCAGCGCCCTGCGGTACTGCACCGCCTCCGCCACATGCACCACCCCCACCGATTCGGCGCCCGCCAGGTCGGCCACGGTGCGCGCCACCTTGAGCGCGCGGTGCGTGCTGCGCGCCGACCAGCCGAGCTTGGCGGCGGCGTTGTAGACGAACTTGCGGGCCGCATCGTCGAGCGCGGCATGCTTGTCGATGGCGCCGGCCTGCAGCGCCTGGTTGGGGCCGCCCTGGCGCTGCAGCGCGAACTCGCGCGCGGCCACCACGCGGGCGCGGATGCTGGCCGTGGATTCGCCGGGCGGCGCATCGATGAGCTGCTGCGCCGACACCGCGGGCACCTCGATGTGCAGGTCGATACGGTCCAGCAGCGGGCCGCTGAGCTTGGCCTGGTAGCGCGAGATCTGGTCCGGCGTGCAGCGACAGGCCTTCAGCGTCGAGCCCAGGTAGCCGCAAGGGCAGGGGTTCATGGCCGCGACCAGCTGGAAGCGCGTCGGAAATTCGGCGCGACGGGCGGCGCGCGCGATGGTGATGGTGCCCGTCTCCAGCGGCTCGCGCAGCGCCTCGAGGGCCGAGCGTGCGAACTCCGGAAATTCGTGGTGCAAGAGCACGCCGTGGTGCGCCTGCGAGATTTCGCCGGGCCGCGGGGGCGAGCCGCCGCCCACCAGCGCCACGGCGCTGGATGTGTGGTGGGGCGCCGAGGTCGGCCGGTTCATCCAGCGCGCGGCCGAGAAACTGCCGGCCAGGCTGGCCACGGCCGCGCTCTCCAGCGCCTCGTCGACGCTCATGGGCGGCAGCAGGCCGGCAAAGCGCTGCGCCAGCATCGACTTGCCCGAGCCGGGCTCGCCGACCATCAGCAGGCTGTGCCCGCCCGCGGCGGCGATCTCGAGGGCGCGCTTGGCGCCGGCGTGGCCCTTGACGTCGGCCAGGTCGGCATAGAGCGGCGCGGGCGCCGCGGCTGCGGCGTGCACGCGGGCCCAGCCGTCCGTGGCGGGCTGCTGCTGCTGCTGTTCCTCGCCCTGCGGCAGCGCGGCGCCCTCGGGCATGAAGCGCTGCACCACGTCCAGCAGGTGCCTGGCGCCATACACCTCGCTGCCGGGCACCAGCGCCGCTTCCTGGGCGCTGGCGGCGGGCAGCACCAGCCGCGTCGCGATGCCGCGCGTATGCAGGGCCAGCGCCATGGCGAGCGCGCCGCGCACCGGCCGCAGCTCGCCTGAAAGGGAGAGCTCGCCGGCAAATTCATGGCCCGCCAGCAGCGCGGGCTGGATCTGCCCGCTGGCCGCGAGGATGCCGAGCGCGATCGGCAGGTCGAAGCGGCCGGAATCCTTGGGCAGGTCGGCCGGCGCCAGGTTGACGACGATCTTCTTGTTGTTCGGAAACTCCAGGCCGGCGTTCTGGATGGCCGAGCGCACCCGCTCGCGCGCCTCCTTGACCTCGGTTTCCGCCAACCCGACGAGCGTGAAGCTCGGCAGGCCGTTCGCCAGATGCACCTCGACCGTGACACTGGCCGCTTCCAGCCCAAGCAAAGCACGGCTTTGCACCAAAGACAGGCTCATTCCACTCCCTCTCACCATTGTGGTGCGCCCGTTTTTGGCCGGGCTCATGCACCGCGGTGCCCCATGGGGTACCGCAACTGAACACGCTTGTAACTATTTCGCCTGGGTTGCAGGTGCGGGGGCGGCCGCCGTGCCGCAGGGCAAAACGTGCACTTTGGCACGCTCCCTGCTATGAGACGGTGTCCCCCAACAATCCAACCAACTCCGAGGAGTCTCGATGATGCACCGTAAATTCGCCCAGGCAATGGCCGTGGCCGCCCTTGCTGCCCTGCCGATGCTTGCGAGCGCACAGCTCACGGGGAATGTGGCACTGACCAGCAACTACAAGTTCCGCGGCCAGGACCAGGACATGATCGGGAAGAACGACTACGCCAAGACCAAGGGCTTCAAGCCCGCGATCCAGGGCGGCTTCGACTACGCCTTCGGCGAGACCGGCTTCTATGTGGGCAACTGGAACTCCAGCGTCAACTGGCTCAAGGGCAACAGCATCGAGAGCGACATCTACGGCGGCTACAAGTTCAAGGCCGGCCCCTTCGACATGGACGTGGGCGCGCTGACCTACATCTACCCGGGCAACTCCGCCGGCAACACCACCGAGCTGTACGGCGCCGGCACCTGGGCCGACGAGGCCATCGGCTCGTTCACGCTGAAGTATTCGCACACGGTGTCGAAGGACTACTTCGGCTACGCGGGCAACAAGGCCGGCTCGGGCCTGAAGGGCACCAACACCGGCTACCTGAACCTGGCCTACAGCAAGGAGATCGTGCCCAAGCTCACGCTGAAGGCCGCCGTGGGCTACACCCACATGTCCAGCGACATCCGCAGCCTGGGCTACAAGAGCTACGTCGACTACAACGTGGGCGTGTCGTACGACTTCGGCAGCGGCCTCGCACTGGCCGGCTCGATCCAGGGCGCCAACAAGAAGAGCTCGTACCTGGCCGTGTCCAACCCGGGCGTCGACCTCGGCTTCGGCACCTTCGGCCAGACCACCTATTCGCCCAACAAGGCGCGCTTCATCGTTACGCTCAGCAAGACCCTGTAAGCAGGAACAAGAACAAGGTGCGGCCCAAGCTGCCGCACCATCCATTCCATCCAAGAAGGAGAAAGTCATCATGAAGCTGGTCACAGCCATCATCAAACCGTTCAAGCTCGACGAGGTGCGCGAAGCCCTCTCGGCCATCGGCGTGCAGGGCATCACGGTCACGGAGGTCAAGGGCTTCGGCCGCCAGAAGGGCCACACCGAGCTGTACCGCGGCGCGGAGTACGTGGTCGACTTCCTGCCCAAGGTCAAGATCGAGGCGGCGGTGTCCGACGACCTCGTGGACCGCGTGATCGAAGCCGTGGAGGGTGCGGCGCGCACCGGCAAGATCGGCGACGGAAAGATTTTTGTCTACAACCTCGAGCAGGTCGTTCGCATCCGCACCGGTGAAACCGGCCGCGAAGCCCTCTGATCCAGCCCGGAAAACAACAACCATGAAAAAACTGCTTGTTTCTCTCGCGCTCGGCCTGAGCCTGCTCGCTGCAGGCACGGCGAGCTTCGCCCAGGCGCCTGCTGCCACGCCCGAGGCGCCGGCGGCATCCGCGCCCGCCGCCGCCGCGCCGGCACCTGCGGCCGCTCCGGCTGCCGCCGCGCCCGCTGCTGCTGCCGAAGCAGCGCCCGCCGCGGCGCCTGCCGCTCCTTCCTTCAACAAGGGTGACACCAGCTGGATGATGCTGTCCACGCTGCTCGTCATCATGATGACGGTTCCCGGCCTGGCGCTGTTCTACGGCGGCCTGGTGCGCAGCAAGAACATGCTGTCGGTGCTGATGCAGGTGATGGTCACCTTCTCGATGATCGTGGTGCTGTGGCTCATCTATGGCTACAGCCTCGCGTTCACCGAGGGGAACGCTTTCTTCGGCGGATTCGACCGGCTCTTCATGAAGGGGATCTTCGATCCGGCCACCGGCGTGTTCGCACCCGGCGCCACCTTCAGCAAGGGCGTCTACATCCCCGAGCTGCTGTTCGCCGCCTTCCAGGCCACCTTCGCCGGCATCACCTGCTGCCTGATCGTGGGTGCCTTCGCGGAACGCGCCAAGTTCTCGGCCGTGCTGCTGTTCATGGTGATCTGGTTCACCTTCAGCTATGCGCCGCTCGCGCACATGGTCTGGTTCTGGATGGGCCCGGACGCCTACACCGCCGCCAACGTGGTGGACGCACAGAACGCCAAGGCCGGCCTGATCTGGCAGTGGGGCGCGCTCGACTTCGCGGGCGGCACCGTGGTGCACATCAACGCCGCCGTGGCGGGCCTGGTGGGCGCCTTCGTGATCGGCAAGCGCGTGGGCTACGGCAAGGAAGCCTTCACGCCGCACTCGCTCACGCTCACCATGGTCGGCGCTTCGCTGCTGTGGGTCGGCTGGTTCGGCTTCAACGCCGGCTCGGCCCTGGAAGCCGGCACCAGCGCCGTGCTCGCCTTCATGAACACCTTCACCGCCACGGCCGCCGCCGTGCTCGCATGGTGCATCGGTGAAGCGCTGATGCGCGGCAAGGCCTCGATGCTGGGCGCTGCTTCGGGCGCCGTGGCAGGCCTGGTGGCCATCACCCCGGCCGCCGGCAACGTCGGCCTGATGGGCGCGATCATCATCGGCTTCATCGCCGGCTTCGCCTGCCTCTGGGGCGTCAACGGCCTCAAGAAGCTGCTCGGCGCGGACGACTCTCTCGACGTGTTCGGCGTGCACGGTGTCGGCGGTATCGTCGGCGCGCTGCTCACCGGCGTGTTCAACACCCAGGCCCTGGGCGGCCCCGGCCTCGTGGGCGACTGGGTCACGGCCAGCGTGGTGTCCAACGGCATCGGCGCGCAAGTGTGGATCCAGCTCAAGGGCGTGCTGCTGACCATCGTCTGGTCGGGCGTGGTCTCGTTCATTGCCTACAAGATCGCCGACCTCACCATCGGCCTGCGTGTGTCGGAAGAAGAAGAGCGCGAAGGCCTCGACATCTCCTCGCACGGCGAGACCGCATATAACAGGTAACCCCCCAGTCTTCGCGCACTTCGTGTCGCTACGCCAACCCCCTGCTGGGGGCAACACCAGAGGCCCGGCAAAGCCGGTTCCTCGGTGTTTCTGGAACGAGGCATGCGGTGCGGGGGCTGGTGGTGAGAAGAAGAAAAAGAAAGAACAGGACGATTTTTCAGCGAGGTCTCCTTTGGATGTTCAGCCCGCGAGCGCTTCGGCGTCAGCGGGCTTTTTTTTGCCTGCGTTTTCCCGCTGGAGCGGCGATGTCCGCGCATGCACAATTCCGGGCATGTGGACCTCCATCGACAACAGCCTCTGCGAGCTCGGCGAATCGCCGTTCTGGCATCCGCGGGAACGCGCCCTGTACTGGCTCGACATCCCGGGCCGTGCGGTGCTGCGCACGCGCGGCGACATCGGCACGGACTCGGCCAAGGTGGAGCGCTGGGCCTTGTCCACCGAGCCAGGCTGCATGGCGCCGGCACGCAATGGCGGCCTCGTGATCGCGCTGCGCGACGGCATCTACCGGGCGCGCGAGTGGGGCGGTGAACTCGTCGCGATCGCGCGCGTGGATCACGACGTGCGCACCATGCGCTTCAACGACGGCAAGTGCGACGCGCTCGGCCGCTTCTGGAGCGGTTCGATCAACGAGGCCAAGGACCGCGCCAACGCCGCGCTCTATTGCCTCGATGCGCGTCCCGGCAGCGGCGTGGCGCCAGCCCTCACGCAGATGGCCAACCAGGTGACCACGGCCAACGGGCTCGCGTTTTCGCCCGATGCGCGCACCTTGTACTGGGCCGATACGCCCGCGCACCAGGTGCGCGCCTGGAACTGGGACGCGGCGGCCAATACGCTTTCGCAGCCCCGCGTGTTCCACCAGTTCGACGCCAAGCCCGAAGGCTGGACCCCCGATTCGCTGGCGCTGCGCTACGAAGGCCGCCCCGATGGCGCCACGGTCGATGCACAGGGCCACTACTGGGTCGCGATGTTCGAAGGCGCGCAGCTGCTGCGCCTTGCGCCTTCGGGCGAGATCGTGGCCGCCGTTCCTGTGCCGGCCCAGTGCCCCACCATGCCCTGCTTCGGCGGCGACGACCTGAAGACGCTCTTCGTCACCACCGCCCGCAAGGGCCGCCCCGCCGCCGAGATCGAGCGGCTGCCGGCGTCGGGCACGGTGATCTCGATGCGGGTCGATACGCCGGGGTTGCCCGTCAGCTTCTTCGAGGACTAGGGGTGAATCCCATGACTCGATGCGTCGTGCATGACGTGCTTTGTTCGGGGCGCGCTCCCGCCGACGGGGTGCCTTGCTCCGCGAATGTCCCCCGGCCTGCGGCCTCCTCCTTTATTTCGCTGCGCAAGGCACCCCATCAGCGGGAGCGTCATGCGGAGCGGTCGTTGATCAGCGGTACACCCGGAGCGTGTCCCAGTGCACAGGCCATCGGGTGCTCCCCGCAGCGAAATAAAGGAGGAGCCGAAGGCGGGGGACATTCGCGGAGGGGAGTACCCGGTGGCCTGTGCACGCGCCCTGAACAACAGCGCCGAAACCAACAGCACCCCAGAAGAGGGTAAGGACAATGGCCCTGCAGCACATCCCGCCCATCCAGTGCCTGCTGACCTTCGAGGCCGTGGCGCGGCTGCGGCATGCGGGCCGCGCGGCCGACGAGCTGTGCGTCACCGCCAGTGCCGTGAGCCACCGCATCCGCCAACTCGAGGCGCACGTGGGCTTCAAGCTCTTCGGCCGCGGCGACTTCAGCCTCACGGCCGACGGCGCGGCCTACCTTGCCAACGTGCGCACCGGCCTTGCTGCGCTGCAGGCCACGCCGCTCGGCAACGCGGCGACGCGCGCCACGCGCCTGCGCATTGCCGTCACGCCCACCTTCAGCCGCGTGTTCCTGATGCCGCGGCTCGAGCTGTTCCGCAACATCTACCCCGACATCGAGCTGGTGCTGCAGGTGTCCATTCCGCTGCTCGACGTCACGGCCGAGCAGGCCGATCTCGAAGTGCGCTACGGCAGCGGCGCGTACGCCGATTGCGAACACCGCCTGCTGCTCGAGGAAGAGGTGGTGCCTGCCTGCAGCCCGAGCTACCTCAACGAATTCGGCCCCTTCGACGGCTTTTGCACTGCGGCGGAGATTGCCAGCGCGCGGCTCATCCGCAGTCCGCTCGAGCCCTGGGGCACCTGGTTCGCAAGCTGCGGCCTCGACCAGCCCGAGCCGCACGTCGGCTCGCAGTTCAACGACCTGGGCCTGGTCTACGACGCGGCTGCGAGCGGCTTCGGCGTGGCGCTGGTGCGCCAGAAGATGGGCGCCGCCTGGTTCGAATCGGGCCGGCTGGTGCCACTGTCCGACCGGCCCGTGCCCTCGCCGCACCGCCACACCATCTGCTGGCAGCCCGGCACGCTCGATCGCTGGGAATGCGCGGCGTTTGCGGACTGGCTCGCGCAGAGCCTGCGCTGAAGAACCGGCGGCCGGCCGGCTGCCCCATCCGGCAGAGTTCTATCGGCAAAGTTCTCTCAAGCGCCGCGCAAAAAAGCTTCAACCCGGCCGCGCCGCATTTTGCGTAGAGTGCAGGGCACCAAGAGAGACATCCATGAACGCGCCGCTCACCGCCGCCCAGCACGATTCGCTGCTGCAAAAAAAAACCGACCGCCAGTCGCAGATCGTGCGCGCCCTGCAGGCCCACCTGCCGGCCCACGCGCTGATCTGGCACGCCGAGGACACCACGCCCTACGAGTGCGACGGCCTCACCGCCTACCGCCAGCGCCCGCTGGTGGTGGCCCTGCCCGAGACCGAGGCGCAGGTGGCGGCCGTGCTCAAGACCTGCCACCCGCTCGGCGTGCCCGTGGTGGCGCGCGGTGCGGGCACCGGGCTTTCGGGCGGCGCCATGCCGCATGCGCTGGGCGTGACGCTGTCGCTCGCCAAGTTCAACCGCATCCTGAAGATCGATCCGGTGAGCCGAACGGCCGTGGTGCAGTGCGGCGTGCGCAACCTCGCCATCAGCGAAGCCGCCGCGCCCTTCAACCTCTACTACGCGCCTGATCCGTCGAGCCAGATCGCCTGCACCATCGGCGGCAACGTGGCCGAGAACTCGGGCGGCGTGCACTGCCTCAAGTACGGTCTCACCTTGCATAACGTGCTGCGCGTGCGCGGCTTCACGGCCGAAGGCGAGCCCATCGAATTCGGCGGCGAGGCGCTCGACGCGCCGGGCCTGGACCTGCTCGCGCTGGTCATCGGCAGCGAAGGCATGCTGGCCGTGACCACCGAGGTCACCGTCAAGCTGGTGCCCAAGCCGCAGGTCGCGCGCTGCATCATGGCCAGCTTCGACGACGTTCGCAAGGCCGGCGATGCGGTGGCCGCGGTGATTGCGGCCGGCATCATTCCCGCGGGGCTCGAGATGATGGACAAGCCCATGACCGCCGCCGTTGAAGACTTCGTGCACGCGGGCTACGACCTCGACGCGGCCGCGATTTTGCTGTGCGAATCCGACGGCACCGCCGAGGAAGTGGAAGAAGAAATCGGCCGCATGACGGCCGTGCTGCGCTCCTGCGGCGCCACCGCCATTGCGGTGAGCAGCAGCGAGGAAGAGCGCATGAAGTTCTGGAGCGGCCGCAAGAACGCCTTCCCCGCATCGGGCCGCATCAGCCCCGACTACATGTGCCTCGACTCCACCATTCCGCGCAAGCGCCTGGCCGACATCCTGCTGGCCATCCAGCAGATGGAGAAGAAGTACGGCCTGCGCTGCTGCAACGTGTTCCACGCGGGCGACGGCAACCTGCATCCGCTGGTGCTCTTCGACGCCAACGACCCCGACGAGCTGCACCGCTGCGAACTCTTCGGCGCCGACATCCTCGAGACCAGCGTGGCCATGGGCGGCACCGTGTCGGGCGAGCATGGCGTGGGCGTGGAAAAGCTCAACAGCATGTGCGTGCAGTTCACCGCGGCGGAGAACGAGCAGATGTTCGGCGTCAAGCGCGCCTTCGATCCGGCCGGCCTGCTGAACCCCGGCAAGGTGATCCCCACGCTGCAGCGCTGCGCCGAATACGGCAAGCAGGTGGTGCGCGGCGGCCGGCTGCCGCATCCCGAGCTGCCGCGCTTCTGAGAACCACGACAAGAAAAGCAGCACAGACCATGGAACCCGCCCTCCGCCAGATCGCCGAACGCATTCGCGCCGCGGCCGCCGATGCCACGCCGCTTCGCATCCGCGGCGGCGGCACCAAGGATTTCTACGGCGAGGCGTTGCAAGGCGACGTTCTCGACACCACGGCGCTCGCAGGCATCACGAGCTACGAGCCGAGTGAACTCGTCGTCACCGTGCGCGCCGGCACACCGCTCGCCGAACTCGAAGCCGCATTGGCCGAGGAGGGGCAGTGCCTGCCCTTCGAGCCGCCACACTTCGCCAGCAACAGCACGGTGGGTGGCATGGTCGCCGCCGGCTTGAGCGGCCCCGCGCGCGCCAGCGTGGGCGCGGTGCGCGACTACGTGCTCGGTGCCACGTTGGTCAACGGCCGTGGCGACATCCTGAGCTTCGGCGGGCAGGTGATGAAGAACGTCGCAGGCTACGACGTCTCGCGCGTACTCGCGGGCTCGCTCGGCACGCTGGGCGTGATTGCCGAGGTGAGCCTCAAGGTGCTGCCCGTTGCGCCCGCCGAGGCCACGCTGGAATTCGCCTGCAGCCAGGCCGATGCGCTGCGGCTGCTCAACGAATGGGGCGGCCGGCCGCTGCCGCTCAATGCGAGCTGCTGGTTCGAACAGGCGGGCGCCGGCGTCCTCCAGCTGCGCCTGCGCGGCGCGGTCGCGGCGGTGGAAGCCGCCTGCGCGCATCTCGGCGGCGAGCGCAGGGACAACGCGCAAGCCGCGGCGCACTGGCAGGCGCTGCGCGACCAGCAGCTGCCGTGGTTCGGCACGGGCGTGAACGCACTGTGGCGGCTGTCGGTGCCGCAGACCGCATCGGCGCTTGCATGGGATGGCGATGGCGCCGCGCCGCTGGTCGAATGGCATGGCGGGCAGCGCTGGTACCAGGCGCCGCCCGCGCAGGCCGCGCGCATCCGCGAAGCTGCGCATGCGGCCGGCGGGCACGCCACGCTGTTCCGCATGCCTGCAGGCCAGGCCGCGGACAGCCGCGTGCCGCGCTTCGACGCATTGAGCGCGCCCGTAGCCCGCATCCACCAGGCGCTGATGCACGAATTCGATCCGCACCGCATCTTCGATCGCGCACGGCTGCTCGCCGGCGCATAGATAAAAAACCAAGAACACCCGCGATGCAAACCGAACTCGCCCCCGAATTCCGCGGCACCGACGAAGGCCGCGAGGCCGAAGCCATCCTGCGCAAGTGCGTGCACTGCGGCTTCTGCACCGCCACTTGCCCCACCTACCAGCTGCTCGGCGACGAGCTCGACGGCCCGCGCGGACGCATCTACCTGATCAAGCAGGTGCTCGAAGGCAAGGCCCCCACGCGCAGCACGCAGCTGCACCTGGACCGCTGCCTGACCTGCCGCAACTGCGAGAGCACCTGCCCGAGCGGCGTGCAGTATGGCCACCTGGTCGATATCGGCCGCAAGATCGTCGACGAGAAGGTGCCGCGCCCCGCCATGGAGTCGGCCACGCGCTGGCTGTTGAAGGAAGGACTGCCGTCGCCGCTGTTCGGCCCGGCGATGAAGCTCGGCCAGTCGGTGCGCGGCCTGCTGCCCGATTCGCTCAAGGCCAAGGTGCCGGCCAGGCAGGAGGCCGGCGCCTGGCCCACCGCCACGCATGCGCGCAAGGTGATGATGCTCGCGGGCTGCGTGCAGCCGTCGATGATGCCCAACATCAACAGCGCCACCGCGCGCGTGCTCGATGCGGCCGGCATCCAGGCCGTGGTCGCGCCCGAGGCCGGCTGCTGCGGCGCCGTCAGGTTCCACCTCAACGACCAGGAGGGCGGCAAGGCCCAGATGCGCGCCAACATCGACGCCTGGTGGCCGATGGTCGAACGCAACGAGGTCGAAGCCATCGTCATGAACGCCTCGGGCTGCGGCGTCACGGTGCGCGAGTACGGCCACATCCTGCAGCACGACCCGGCCTACGCCGCCAAGGCCGCGCGCATCAGCGAGCTGACGCGCGATTTGAGCGAGCTGCTGCCCGACCTGGTGCCGGTCCTGAAGGCCCGCGTGCATGCGCCGCAGGGCGTGGCCGCCTACCACCCGCCCTGCACGCTGCAGCACGGCCAGAAGCTGCGCGGCGGCGTCGAAACGCATCTGCGCGCACTCGGCTTCGACGTGCGCGTGGCCATGAACGAATCGCACCTGTGCTGCGGCTCGGCCGGCACCTACTCGGTGCTGCAGCCGGAGCTGGCCTACCCGCTGCGCGACCGCAAGCTCGGGCACCTGGCGCAGCTGCAGCCGAGCGTCATCGCCTCGGCCAACATCGGCTGCATCACGCACCTGCAAAGCGGCAGCCAGCAGACGCCCGTGCGGCACTGGGTGGAGCTGCTGGACGCGGCGCTGGCAGCGGCCTGATCGCACACCGAAGAGCGCCCTGGTCCGACTCGCGCGCCGGGCTTTTGCGCCGCATCATGGCGGCACCGTTTTTCCTAGGAGCAAGCCTCATGTCTTCTGTTCAAGCAGCTTCCACCGTTCCGAAGAAGCACTTGCGGCGCGCGCTGCTGGCGCTGGCATGCGCGGCCGGCGCCGTTGGCGCGCAGGCCCAGTCGGCCATGCCGCAATGGAAGGGCGAGGGCGCGGTGCGCTATGTCTGCGGCGGCATCGGCTCGGATGAATCGACCGCCATGCGCGCCGCCATGAAGGACCATCCGCTGGCCCTGCTTTTCGCGCGCTCCGACGGCGCCTACCTGGCGGATGTGCAGGTCGACATCAGGGGCGCCGACGGCGCGCCCTCGCTGGCCTTGCGCGCGAGCGGGCCGGTCTGCCTGGTCGACCTGCCCGCGGGCCGCTACACCATCGACGCCGCCATGGCCGGCAGTGCCAAGAGCCAGGCGGTGACAGTGGGCAGCGGCTCGAAGACTGTCGATTTCAGGTTCTGAGCGGGCCTCGATTCAGCCCGCCGCCAGCGCCGCCTCGATCTCGCGCGCGATTGACGCGGGCGTGTCCAGCGGCGCGTAGCGCTTGCGCACCCGCCCGTCGCGGCCGACCAGGAACTTGGTGAAGTTCCACTTGATGGCCGTGCTGCCCAGGAGGCCCGGCTTTTCCTTGGTGAGCCACTGGTAGAGCGGCGCGGCGTTGCCGCCGTTGACGTCGATCTTTTCCATCATCGGAAAACTCACGCCGTAGTTGGTGGTGCAGAAGGCGCCGATTTCCTCGTTGGTGCCTGGGTCCTGCGAGCCGAACTGGTTCGACGGAAAGCCCAGCACCACCAGCCCCTGGCTCGCGTACTTCTCGTGCAGCTGCTCGAGCCCGGCGAACTGCGGCGTGAAGCCGCACTGGCTGGCCGTGTTGACGATCAGCAGCACCTTGCCGCGGAAGTCCGAGAGCTTCACCTTCTTGCCGTCGATCCGGTTGGCTTCGAAGTCGTAGATGCTGGTGGTCATGGCGCTGCCTCGGTCAGGTGGGGGATGAAAGCCGATCATCGCCCTGCGCCGGCGTTCGCGCAAACGCCGACCACACGGCCGCCAGCACGATCAGCGCGCCGCCCGCCAGGATGCGCGGGTCCATCTGGGCCGCACCCAGCGCCACGGAGGAGACGCTGGCAAAAAGCACCTCCGACAGCATGATCACCGCCGTGGCGCTGGCCGCCAGCCGGGCCGCGCCGTACTGCAGGCAGATGTTGGCCAGCACGAAGCCGGTGCCCAGCAAGGCCGCCCATCCGATCCAGCCCGGCTCCGCGGCAAGCGGCGAGCCGAAGTCGCCGAGCAGCGTGCCGGCCGCCGCGGCAATCCCCGCCACCGCCGCGCATCCGCAGAACATGGCCAGCGCGCGCGATTCGCCGGGCGCATCGCGCAGGTGGCGCAGCACGATGTTGGTCACGGCAAAGCTGAAGCCGGCCGCCAGGCCCAGCCAGTCGGGCAGGCTCGACGGCACCGGCCACTCGACGCCGGGTGTCTTGAGCACCACGGCCACGCCGGTCAGCGCCAGCGCCACGCGCGCGAGCGCGCCGCCGGTGGGCCGCTCGCCCAGCACGGCCCAGCCCAGCAGCACGCTCCACAGCGGCATCAGGTAGAACAGCAGCACCACCCGCACCACGTCGCCCTGCGTCACCGCCCAGTTGAAGCCCAGGTTGGTGAAGCCCGCTGCCAGGCCCAGCAGCACCAGCATCGGATACGCCGCGAAGCCGCGCCAGGCGTGCCGGCGAAAGAAGCCCATCGCCAGCGAGATCGCCACGTAGATGATGCAGGTGGTCCAGACGGGATGCAGCCCGTGGCTTTCGATGTGCCGAAAGGGGAACCACGAAACGCCCCACACAAAAGCGTTGAAGATCAGTGCGAGAGCTGGCATGAGGGCAGGAGTTTTTTTCGTGGAACACCGTGGATCCGGCTTCGCCGGGCCACCGGTGTTGCCCCCGGGGAGGGGGTGGGCGAAGCGACACGAAGTGCGCGCAGCCTGGGGGAGGTCAATGATGCTTGTCGCTGCGGGCGATGGCGAGCAGGTGCTCGACTTCTTCGGGGTACTTGCGCAGGTTGTGATGATGCCAGCGCTGGATCAGCCACATGCAGCCCGCCACCACGCCGCCGAAGGCGCCGATGGCCGCAAAGGCCGACAGGCCCAGGCCGGTGCAGGCGCTGTAGAAGCCGCCGAGCAGCAGGATGCAGGCCTGCTCGTTGAAGTTCTGCACGGCAATCGAGCGGCCCGCGCCCATGAGGTTGTGGCCGCGGTGCTGCAGCAGCGCGTTCATCGGCACCACCAGGAAGCCGCCCAGCCCGCCCAGCAGGATCAGAAAGGGCACCGCGATCCAGACGTTGCCGATCAGGTTCATGCTGATGACCAGCAGCCCCATGGCAATGCCCATGGGAATCACGCGCGTGGCCATGTCCAGCCGCATGCGCATCGACGCCACGATGGCGCCCACCGCCATGCCGATGGTGACCACGCCGGTGAGCGCGGTGGCCTGCGTGGTGTTGTAGTCGAGCGCGAGCGCGGCCCAGGCCAGCACGATGTACTTGAGATTGGCGCCCGCGCCCCAGAACAGCGTGGTGGTGGCCAGCGAGATCTGGCCCAGCTTGTCGCGCCACAGGCGTGCGTTGCAGTGCCAGAAGTCGGGCAGCAGCGAGAACATGTTGCGCGCCAGGCCGTGCGCCGGATTGGCGCGCAGCGGCCGCATCTCGACGCCGGTGTGCGGAATGCGCGTGTTGAACCAGGCCGCCAGCATGTAGACGAAGATCAGCACCGAGATGGCCGCCTCGGCCGGCGAATCGACCCCCGTGTCGATCAGCGGCATGTCGAAGGACAGCAGCCGGCTGGAAACCGCATGCCCCACCAGCGAGCCGCCGAGCACGATGCCCAGCAGGATCGAGGCGATGGTGAGCCCTTCGATCCAGCCGTTGGCCTTGACCAGCTGCGAAGCGGGCAGGAGCTCGGTCAGGATGCCGTACTTGGCCGGCGAATAGGCCGCGGCGCCCAGCCCCACGATCGAATACGACAGCAGCGGATGCGAGCCGAACAGCATCATCAGGCAGCCGACCACCTTGATCGCGTTGCTGATGAACATCACCCGCCCCTTGGGCAAGGCGTCGGCAAAGGCGCCCACCAGCGGCGCCAGCACCACGTAGAAGACGGCAAAGATCGGCACCAGCGCCGCGCGCTGCCATTCGGCCGCTCCCGTGCTTCGCATGAGCTCGACCGCCACGACAAAGATCGCGTTGTCGGCCAGCGACGAAAAGAACTGGGCCGACATGATCGTGTAGAAACCGCGCTTCATCGATGGGCTGGCTGGCCAGGAATGTGCTGGCTGTAGTGAAAAAGTGTCGCGACTTTTGGGCGAATGGGCGGTTATAGCATGGGGGTACGACGGCGAAATCAGCGTTCACATCCTGGACAGCCTGGTCCGGGAAGATGCTAAAACCCCATCCGTCCACCATTCGACGCCCATCATGCCGCGCCCCATTCTCGCCACTGTCCACACCGCCGCGCTTCGCCACAACCTCGACCGGGCACGGCGTGCCGCGGTCGATGCCCGCGTCTGGGCCGTGGTCAAGGCCAATGCCTATGGCCACGGCATCGAGCGGGTCTATGAGGGCCTGCGCGGCGCCGACGGCTTTGCGCTGCTCGACCTGGCCGAGGCCGAGCGCGTGCGCGCCCTTGGCTGGCGCGGCCCGGTGCTGCTGCTCGAAGGCGTGTTCGACGCGCGCGACCTGGAGCTGTGCTCGCGGCTCGACCTGTGGCACACGGTGCACTGCGACGAGCAGATCGACATGCTCGCGGCCCACAAGACGCTCAAGCCGCAGCGCGTGTTCCTCAAGATGAATTCCGGCATGAACCGCCTGGGCTTCGCCCCCGAGCGCTTCGGCTCGGCCTGGACCCGGCTGAACGCGCTGCCCCAGGTCGACGAGATCTCGCTGATGACGCATTTCAGCGACGCCGACGGCGCACGCGGCATCGCGCACCAGCTCGAAGTGTTCGAGCGCGCCACCCACGACCTGCTGGGCGAACGCTCCATCGCCAACAGCGCCGCCACTCTGCGCCATGCCCGCCAGACCCGCGGCGACTGGGTGCGCCCCGGCATCGTGCTGTACGGCAGCGCGCCCGACTTTCCCGAGCACGACGCGGCGCACTGGCAGCTGCAGCCCACCATGACGCTCTCGACCAAACTGATCGGGATCCAGACACTGAAGGCGGGCGACACCATCGGCTACGGCTCCAACTTCACGGCCGAGGGGCCGCTCACCATCGGCGTGGCCGCGGTCGGCTATGCCGACGGCTATCCGCGCCACTGCAACACCGGCACGCCGGTGCTGGTGAACGGCGTTCGCACCCGCATGGTGGGCCGCGTGAGCATGGACATGATCACGGTCGACCTCACGCCCGTGCCCGAGGCCAAGTTCGGCACCGAGGTCACGCTCTGGGGCCGCTCGGCCGTGAGCGGCGCGGTGCTCCCCATCGACGAGGTCGCGCAGGCCGCCGGCACCGTCGGCTACGAGCTCATGTGCGCGGTGGCGCCGCGCGTGCCCTTCGCGCCGGCCGACGGCGAATGAAGGTTCTCTCCAACTGGCGCTCGGTGCGCCTGTGGGAGACGCAGCTCGAGCGCGAGCTGCACCGCAACTACAGCCTGCGCACGCACGGCATCCTGATCGGCAGCTTCACGCTGCTGCTGATGTGGGGCGTGTCGGCGCTGCAGATGCATGTGCTGGACGTGCAGTCGCTGGCACTGCGCTACCTGCTCACGCTGGGCGTGGGGTATCTGGGCTACCTGGGGGTGCTGCGCTGGTGGGCCCGGCGGCTGGTCGAGAACCGGGCCGGCTTCAACGTCGATGCCGGTGATGTCGTCGATGCGGGCGATCTGGCGTTCGATGCGGCCGGCAGCCCGGCCGGCGGCACCGGAGGCAGCGCGCTGTCCGATGCGGCCAGCGGCGCGCTCGAGGTGGCGGGCGCCGCGGACGAGGGCGCCGTCATCGTGGTGCCGGTGGTCGCCGTCTTCCTGATCTGCGTGGCCATGGTGCTGGGCGCCGGCTCGCTGGTGCTGCTCTACTTCAGCTGGGACGCGCTGCTGGCCGTTGCCGTCGAGGTGGCGTTCTCTTACGTCTCGGCGCGCGCCGCGGTGCGGGTGGCGCGCGAAGGCTGGCTGATGGCGGCCGTGCGGCTGACGTGGAAGCCGCTGCTGGGAGCCGTCGTCTGCGCCGTGGCCCTGGGCGCCGTGCTCGACCACTTCATGCCGCAGGTCAATTCGCTGCCCGAGGCGGTGCGGGTCCTGCTGAAGAAGCACTGAGCTATTTCCGCCGGCCGCGCTGCGTGGCGAGCGCGTCCAGCAGATGGTCGATCAGCACCCGGCACTTGGGCACGGTGAAGCGGCTGGGCGGATAGAGGATATAGGCGTGCCCGTGGTAGTTGCCCTGGAACTCCCAGTCGGCCAGCACCCGCATCACGCTTCCGTCTTTCAGCGCCTGCTGCGCCATGAAGGCCGGCACGCACGCCACGCCCAGCCCCGCCAGTGCGGCTTCGAGCCGCACCTCGCTGTGGTTGGAGACGTAGCGGCCCCGCACCACCACCTCGGCTTCGTCTTCATCGCCCTTCCTGAAGCACCAATGGTTGTCCCGCTCGTGCTCGCCGAGCGAGAGGCAGCTGTGCGCGAGGAGATCGCGAGGGTGCGCGATGGCGGCGCCTTGCGCCAGGTAGCGCGGCGAGGCACACAGGATGTGCGCGACCGGCATCAACTGCCGCGCCACCAGCCCTTCGGGCGGTTTCGTCGTCAGCCGCACCACCAGGTCCACGCCTTCGCGGATCGGATCGATGTCGCGGTCTTCCACGATGAGCTGCACGTCGACCTCGGGATGGCGCTGCAGGAAGTCGAGGATATGGGGATGCAGCACGCGCCGCGCGAAGGCCTTCGGCGCGCTGATGCGCACCAGCCCGCTCGGCTTCTTCGAGAACCGTTGCGCGACGTCCATCGCGCCTTGGGCCGCAAGCACCAATTCGCGGCACCGTGCGAGGGCCTCGACGCCGGGCTCGGTCAGCCGCAGCTGGCGCGTCGTGCGCTGGATCAGCTGCGCGCCGATCTCCTTTTCCAGGCGCTTCACCTGCCGGCTCGCGGCCGAAGGCGTCATGCCCAGCAGATCGGCGGCCGCAGAGAAGCTGCCCAGCTCGGCGACCCGAAGAAAGGTCACCATCTCCGGTAGTACTTTGAGAAATGAATTCGTTCCCACGGCGCAAGGGTCCTGTTCCGGCCGACGGCTGTTCGGCCCGTGTGATGCCCGGAACAATTCTTTGCTTTGTTGTTCAGGACGGTGGGCTGACAGTATGGATTCAAAGCAGGTGCTCGGCACCGCCTCCGGTGCATGGGGCGAGAGGAGGTGGGCCGGCGTCGGCGCCGCCGAGGTCATGCTGCTGGCTGTGGCGGCGGTGTGGGGCGGCAGCTACGCGGTGGCCAAGCAGGCCACGCAGCAGCTGCCCGTGCTGGAGTTCATTGCGCTGCGCTTCGGGCTGACATTCGTCGTGCTGCTGCCGGCGCTCAGGCCGCTGTTCGATGCGCAATGGCGGCAAGGCCTCGCGGTGGGCGGCCTGCTCGGCGCCAACCTGCTGGCGATCTTCGTCTGCGAGACCTTCGGTGTGTCGCTCACTGCGGCGAGCAACGCCGCATTCCTGATCAGCCTGTGCGTGGCGCTCACGCCCTTTGTCGAATGGTGGCTGCTCGGGCGGCGGCCGGAGCCGCGCATGTTCTGGGCGGCGGGCCTGTCGGCGGTGGGCGCCGCGATGCTGTCGGCCACTTCGCCCGCCAGCATCTCGGTGGGATGGGGCGATGGCCTGATGGTGATTGCGGCCTTCCTGCGCGCCGTGATGGTGTGCATGACGCGGCGGTTCGCTGGCCGCCATTCGATGCCGGCGCTGACGCTGACCGCCGTGCAGTCGGGCATGATGGCGCTCGGCGCGATGGCGCTGTCGCTCGTCGCGTCGAAGGGCGCATGGCACATGCCGCCCGCCACGGCCTCCTTCTGGTGGGGCATGGCGTACCTCGTGCTCCTGTGTACGGTTTTCGCGTTCTTCGCGCAGAACCATGCGGCTTCGCATTCGAGTCCGAGCCGGGTGTCGCTGCTGATGGGAAGCGAGCCGGTGTTCGGGGCCTTGATCGCGGTGTACGGGTTCGGGGAGACGGTCGGGGCCTGGGGCTGGGCCGGTGGATTGCTGATCGTGATGGCGGCTTGGTGGGTGACGATGCCGCAGTCCACCGCGCCGCGTGCGCATTCCGTGAATTTGTAGCGCGAAGCGGTCGAACGGCCCTCTCCGGCCAAGGACAATCCGGGCTGGAGGAAGAACTGTTCACATGAACTTGAAGAAACGACCACCCGCCGCTTTCGCCTGCGGCATTGCGCTGGCCATCGGCGGTTTTTCGGCGCATGCCGTCGAGCCGGAGGCATCGACAACCCCGTTCGCGAC
Organism: Variovorax paradoxus NBRC 15149; assembly: GCF_001591365.1. Lineage (GTDB taxonomy): Bacteria > Pseudomonadota > Gammaproteobacteria > Burkholderiales > Burkholderiaceae_C > Variovorax > Variovorax paradoxus. The sequence continues at coordinate 2,390,575 of NZ_BCUT01000001.1, read as the reverse complement.
GAGCGCTGCCGACGCCCCAGCCACCCCGCCGCCGTCACCGGTCGCTCTGGGTGCACAGGAGGCTGCGGCCCCGCAAACTCGGCTGCGTTTCACTCGCGGCGTCTACAAGCCCGGCATCGAACGGCTTCGCGTGGTCCGGCGCGAAGACACGGGGAATCGCATCGCGGGGCAGGTCGCGCTGAACGTGGTAACGACCTTGATCGCGGGCGGGCTCTCCATCGGCGCACAGGGTTTTTCGAAGGACGACCTGGGCGGCGTGACGTTGGAAGAGCTGAAGGATGACCCCTTGGCCGTCAACCCGGCCATCACCGAGCTGAACGATGCCTTGAGCAAGGTCGCGACCGACATCTATCGCAAGCGCGCCGAAGCGGCGTATGCAACAGCCCTGACGGATGGCTCGACGCCCGAGGAAATCGAAGAAGCGCGAAAGGTCCAGAAAGAAGCCGACACGCCCCTGAACTCGGGGCCTTGGCATCTGGTCTACGAAAACCTGACGGGCTCGGACGAATTGTTCCGCCTGAAATTCGGCGCCGAGCTCGGCCGCGCGGGCTTCATGCGCCCACCGTTCGCGTGCCTCTATCAGTCGGAGCCCGTGGCGTGGACGCAATGGAAGGCGGACAACTGGCAGCGGCTGCGCGAGGAGCGCGCGAAGGCCGTGACCAGCTGCACCGAGACGCTGGCAGCCACGCCCGAGAAGCGGTGGTGAGCCCGGGGCTCGGGCTCAGTACAACCCGAGCTTGCGCATCTTCAGCCGCGCCAGCCCCAGCAGCGCGTCGGTGAACGGCGTGGCCACTGCCGTCAGCTCGCCGAGCTCCCGCACCACGGTCACCAGCGCATCGAGTTCCACGGAGCGTCCGGCTTCCACGTCCTGCAGCATCGAGGTCTTGAACGCGCCGAGCTTCATCGTCACCGCGTGCCGGTCTTCGGGGCTCTGGGTGATCTCGATGCCGATGCGGTGTCCGATCTCCTTGGCTTCGAGCATCACGGCCGAGATGAAGCCGCGCACGTAGTCGTCGCCCATGATCAGGTCGGTGGTGACGCCCGTGAGCGCGCTGATCGGGTTCACGGTCATGTTGCCCCAGAGCTTGAACCACACATCCTTCTGGATCTGCGGCGACAGCGTGGCGTCCAGGCCCGCGCGCTGCAGCAGCGCGACCAGCTTCTGCGCGCGCGGCGTGGCTTCGCCCGAAGGCTCGCCCACGATCAGCCCGTTGCCGAAGTGGTGCCGCACCACGCCCGGCGCATCGAGCGAGCAGCTCGCGTGCACAACGCAGCCGATCACGTTGCGCGAGGGAATGGCCCTTGCAATCGCGCCGTCCGGATCCACGGCCGCCAGGCGATGGCCGGTGATGGCGCCGCCGAAGCCGCCTTCGAGGAACCACCACGGCACGCCGTTCATGGCCACCAGCACCAGCGTGTCGGGACCGATCAGCGGCCCGATGCGTTCGGCCACGCCGGCCAGCGCGGGCGCCTTCACGGCGATGACCACCAGGTCCTGCGTGCCGAGCGCTTCGGGGTGGGCCACCGCGTTGATGGGCACGCGCGTGCGCACGTCGCCGCGCATCAGCGAAAGGCCGTCCTGCCGCAGCGCTTCGAGCGTGGTGCCGCGCGCCACCACGTTGAGCCGCTCGCCGGCCTGCGCCAGGCTGGCGCCGATCCATCCGCCGATCGCGCCGGCGCCGTAGATGCAGATCTTCATGTCAGTTCTTGTAGCTGGCGTCGATGCGGTCGACCTGGCGCACCAGCGCATCGAACACGTCCTGCCCCGCGCCATGCTCGGGGCTGAACTGCAGCGCGTCGCGCGTGCAGCGCTGCGCGATCTCCTCGCTCACGGGAATGGCCGCCCCCATCGAGAAGGTGGCCATCTGGATCTCGCAGGCGCGCTGCAGCGTCCAGAGGATGGCGAAGGTCTGCGGCAGCGTCTGCCCCCAGGCCAGCAGGCCGTGGTTGCGCAGGATCACGGCGTTGCGGTCGCCGATGCTCCTGAGCAGGCGCGGGCCCTCGTCGGCATGGATGGTGATGCCCTCGAAGTCGTGGTAGGCCACCATGCCGTGCAACTGCGCGGTATAGAAATTGGTCTGCTGCAGGCCGCCCTGCAGGCAGGCCACGGCCACGCCGGCCGTGGTGTGCGTGTGCATCACGCAGTGCGCGCCGGGCAGGCCGTCGTGGATGGCGGCGTGCACCGTGAAGCCGGCCGGATTCACCGGCCAGGCCGAGCCGTCGAGCACCTTGCCCTGCAGGTCGATCTTCACCAGGTTGCTGGCCGTCACTTCGCTGTAGTGCAGGCCGAAGGGGTTGATGAGGAACTGCTTCTCCCCGCCCGTCACGCTGTCGGGCAGCCGCACCGTGATGTGGTTGTAGATCATCTCGGTCCAGCCCAGCATCGCAAACACGCGGTAGCAGGCCGCAAGCTGCTCGCGCGCGGCGCGTTCGTCCGGATGGATCGAGGGATGGACCGGAGCCGATGGCGGCACGCGGGTGGCGAGTGTTGTGTTCATTGCAGTTCCTTCATGCAGGTTTACCCCTCCGCGGTGAAGCCGACTTCCTTGACGATCGGCGCCCACTTGGCGGTGTCTTTCTTCAGCAGCTCGGTCAGCTCGCCGGGCGTGGAAGACATCGCCTCCAGGCCGAAGGTGCCGAGCCCGTCGATCACGTCCTTTTGCGCCAGCGCGTTCTTCATTGCAGTGTTCAGCTTCGCGACCAGTTCCGGCGAAGCCTTGGCCGGCAGGAAGAAGGCGAACCATTCGCTGTGCGCCATGTCCTTGATGCCCTGCTCGCCGAAGGTCGGCACGTCGGGCGCGAAGCGGCTGCGCTTGGCGCCCGAGACGCCCAGGATGCGCACCTTGCCCGAGGCCAGGTGCTGCGTGATGTCGCCGATCGGCCCCGAGACGGCCGAGATGTTGCTGCCCAGCAGGTCCAGCATGGCCGGCTGCGTGCCGCGGTAGGCGGCATGCTTGAGCTCGACGCCGCCCTTCTTGCCCAAGAGCGCGCCGATGAAGTGCGGCGTGGAGCCCGCGGCCGGCGAGCCGAAGTTGGCGCCGGCCGGGTTGGCCTTGGCCCAGGCCAGGAACTCGGGCACCGTCTTCACGCTGGCGGGCACCGCGGGGCCGACCGCAAAGCCGAAGTCGAAGATGCAGGCGATGCTCACGGGCGTGAGGTCCACCATCGGGTCGTACGGCAGCTTCTTGTAGATGTGCGGGTAGATCGTGAGGATGGAGGTGGGCGTCTGCAGGATGGTGGCGCCGTCGGCGGGCCGGCCCTTCACGTAGCTCACGGCGATCTGGCCGCCCGCGCCGGTGCGGTTTTCGACCACGGCGGCCTTGGCGTACTCGGGGCTGAGCTTCTGCGCGAGGCGCCGGCAGGTGGTGTCCGAGGTGCCTCCGGCCGCAAAGCCGGTGACGATGGTGGCGGTTTCGAGCGAGGCCTGCGCGAAGGCGCGCTGGCCCAGGCTGGCAAGCAGCGCCGAGGCGCCGGTGGTCTGCAGCAGCTGGCGGCGGGTGAAGGTCATGGTCTGTCTCCGGGGTGTTGTTGGTTGCGTTTCACGACTCGTCGCGCTGCCAGGTGACTGCGCCCGAATGGGTCACGGCGCCCTGGTGGGCGGGGCGCACGGTGAGCGCGTATTTTTCCAGCAAGCCGCGGTGCGCCACCCCCGCGTTTACCTGACGTCTGGACAGCCGCAGCGCGATTTCTTCCGCTGCCAGTTCCACCGAAATGGTGCGCGCCCCGGGCCGCGCGTCGATGGCCACCATGTCGCCGTCCTGCAGCGCCGCAATCGGCCCGCCGTCGGCCGCTTCGGGCCCCGCATAGCCGATGCACAGGCCGCGCGTGGCGCCCGAGAAGCGCCCGTCGGTCAGCAGCGCCACCTTGTCGCCCATGCCCTGGCCGTAGAGCAGGGCGGTGATGCCCAGCATCTCGCGCATGCCGGGGCTGCCCTTGGGGCCCTCGTTGCGGATCACGATCACGTCGCCGGCTTCGTAGCGGCGGTTCTGCACGGCGGCCTGCGCTTGTTCCTCCGAATCGAAGACGCGCGCCGGGCCGCGGTGCACCAGCGTCTGGAGGCCCGCGGTCTTGAGCAGCGCGCCGTCAGGGCAGAGGTTGCCCTTGAGCACGGCCAGCCCGCCGTCGCGCGTGATCGGGTTGCCGGGCGCGCGCACCACGCGGCCGTCGGGCGCCGCGGCATCGGCCAGTTCCTCGGCCAGCGTGCGGCCGGTGAAGCTGAGTGCATCGCCGTGCACGAAGCCCTGCTCCATCAGCGTGCGCAGGATGACGCCCGCGCCGCCGATGTAGAACACGTCGCGCGCCAGGTACTGCCCGCCCGGGCGCAGGTCGGCGATGAGCGGCGTGCGCGCAAAGACCTCGGCCACGTCGTCCAGGTGGAACTTGATGCCGGCCTCGTGCGCGATGGCCGGCAGGTGCAGCGCGGCGTTGGTCGAGCCGCCGGTGGCCGAGACCACGGCGCAGGCGTTCTCGAGCGCCTTGCGCGTGACGATGTCGCGCGGCAGGGGGCTGTCGCCCATCACCGCCTTCATGAGGTTCTTCGCGGCGCGGCGCATCAGCGGCGCGCGTTCGCTGAACACCGCCGGCACCATGCTCGAGCCCATGGGCGCCAGGCCCAGCGCCTCCGACACCATGCCCATGGTGTTGGCCGTGAACTGGCCCGCGCAGGCGCCCGCGGTGGGCAGGCAGGCGCGGCTCATGGCGTCGAGCTCGTCGTGCGTGGCGGTGCCGGCCAGCACCTTGCCGATGGTCTCGTAGGTGTCGACCACGTTGAGGTCGCGGCCATCGGGGCCCGGCATCTGCCCGGGCAAAGCCGAGCCGCCATGCACGAACACGCTCGGCACGTTGCAGCGCACCATGCCCATCATCAGGCCCGGCAGGTTCTTGTCGCAGGCGCCGATGGCGAAGATGCCGTCCCACTGGTGGCCGCGCGTCGAGGCCTCCACGCTGTCGGCGATCAGCTCGCGCGAGATCAGCGAGAAGCGCATGCCCGAATGCGCCATGGTGAGCCCGTCGCTCACCGACACCACCGGGCATTCGTGCGGCGTGCCGCCGCCCGCGTAGATGCCGATCTTGGCATGCTGCGCCTGCTCGCGCAGGTTGAGGTTGCACGGGCTCATCTCGCCGCCGGTGTGGAACACGCCGATGTGCGGGCGCGCGATGTCCTCGTCGTCCTGGCCGAGCGCATGCAGGAAGCTGCGCGTGGTGGCGCGGATCGTGCCCTCGCGGATGGTGGCGGAGCGAAAGCGCTTGCTGTTCGGATCGGTGGGAGTGGTCATCGGGCGGGCATCGGCTGGCTGGCTGTCTGGATTGCAGAAGGGTCAGAACATGCCGTTGCTGTTGGCGGCGGTCTCGGGCACGGGCTGCACCACATCCCAGTGCTCGACGATCTTTCCGTTCTCCAGCTTGAAGATGTCGACGATGGCGCTGCCGCGCGTGCCCGGCTCGCGCACCGCGTTGACGTGCAGGATCACAAAGTCGCCATCGACAAAACTGCGCTTGATGTCGCTGTGCGACTTCGGAAATTTCTCGCGCAGGAACGCGATGAACTTGCGGAAGCCCTCGGGCCCGTCGGCCGCCGTGGGGTTGTGCTGCACGTAGCGGTTGCCCACGTACTGCAGGGCCGCGTCGGCGTCCTTCTGGTTCAGGCCTTTTTCGTAGAAGGCCAGGACCGCCTGGCGGTTGGCCTCCTGCTGGGCGGTGGCGGCTTGCGGCTTGCCGGTGCCCATGGGGGCGCAGGCGGCGAGGAACAGCGTGGCGGCCGCCGAAAGGGCCGCAAGAGTGGCGCGTTGCATGACAGGTGCTCCGGTGCGAAAGAGATGGAATGAATCGTTCAGTAGCCGCTGGGCGTCACCGCGCTCGCGGCGCTCTTGTAGCGGGACGACAGCTGCCTTGCCGCCGCCGTGAGCAGGATGGTGTCCACGCCTACCGCCACGAACTGCGCGCCGGCGGCCAGCCACTTGCGCGCCTGCTCCTCGGTGGTCGAGAGAATGCCCGGCGCCTTGCCGGCCTTGCGGATGCGCGCAATGGCGTCGGCGATCATGGCCTGCACCTCGGGATGGTTGGGCTGGCCGACAAAACCCATCGAGGCCGACAGGTCGGCCGGCCCGATGAACACGCCGTCCACGCCCGGCGTGGCCGCGATGGCGTCGAGGTTCTTCATCGCCTCCACCGTTTCGGCCTGCACCAAGAGGCAGGTTTGGGCGTTGGCCTCGTGCAGGTAGCGCGGATAGGCCTGCCAGCGCGAAGCGCGCGCCAGGGCGCTGCCCATGCCGCGGATGCCTTCGGGCGGATAGCGCATGCCCTGCACCATGCGCGCCGCCTGCTCGGCGGTGTCGACCATCGGCACCAGGATGGTCTGCGCGCCGATGTCCAGGAACTGCTTGAGCAGCGTGACGTCGCCCACCGGAACCCGCACCACGGGGTGCGAGCGCTCGGGCTCAGGCTGTGCCGACCAGGCGCTCGAGATGCCCTGCAGCTGCGCGAGCACCGAGCGCACGTCGTTGGGCGCGTGCTCGCCGTCGACCAGCAGCCAGTCGAAGCCGGTGCCGGCCAGGATCTCGGCCACATAGCCGTCGGCCATGCCGACCCAGAGGCCGATCTTCTGTTCGCCGGCCTGCATGGCCTGCTTGAAGGTGTTCAAAGGTGTTTGCATGGTGGGTCTTTTAGATGAGACGAAAGGCAATGCTGCCCAGAGGGCCGTAGTCGGCATGGAAGGTGTCGCCGGGCAGGGCGGTGGTCGGCCGCGTGAACGAGCCGCCGAGCACCACTTCGCCGGCTTCGAGGCATTCGTCCCACGGCGCGAGCTTGTTCGCGAGCCAGGCCACGCCCGTGGCCGGGTGGTTGAGCACGGCCGCGGCCACGCCCGATTCTTCGATCACGCCGTTCTTGTAGAGCAGCGCGCTCACCCAGCGCAGGTCGACCGCGTCGGGCTTGACCGGCCGTCCGCCCATCACGATGCCGGCGTTGGCCGCGTTGTCGGCAATGGTGTCGAACACCTTGCGCGGCGCCTTGGTGTGGCGGTCGAACTGCTCGATGCGCGCATCGATGATCTCGATGGCCGGCACCACATAGTCGGTGGCGGCCAGCACGTCGAAGATCGTGACGTTCGGGCCCTGCAGCTTCCTGCCGAGCACGAAGGCCAGCTCCACCTCGATGCGCGGCGCGATGAAGCGCTTGAACGGAATGTCGCCGCCCTGCTCGAAGAACATGTCGTCGAGCAGGGTGCCGTAGTCGGGCTCGTCGATCTGGCTGGACTGCTGCATGGCGCGCGAGGTCAGGCCGATCTTGTGGCCCCGCGGCACGCGGCCTTCCGCGATCTTCTGCTTCACCCATGCACGCGAGATGGCGTAGCCGTCCTCGATGGTCATTTCGGGAAAGCGCTTGGAGAAGTGCTCGACCTGAACGCGCGACTTTTCGCTTTCGTGCAGTTCGGCCGCGAGGCTGGCGATGGTGTCGGCGGTGAGCATGGTGCTACTTGTTGAAGAGTGGATGCAGGTTGCTGTGCTTGCCGTCGTACACCTGGCCGGGGCTTTCGTCGATCTGCAGCGTGATGCCGATGTGGCGCTTGTCGAAGATGGGCGCGAAGTGCTTCTTCGCGCCATCGAGCAGCGCGTCGCCGGCCTTCTTCCTGTCTTCCTCGTTTCGGCCCGCCGCGATGCGCACGTTGATGTAGACGAAGGCGTAGTCGTCCGCATCGTCGGCCACGGCGTAATGCACGGCCGGGTAGGCCAGCACCCGTGTGCCGCCGGTGGGAAAGAGCTTGCGGCCCGCGCCGTCCTTCTGCGCGACCAGGACGGCGGCGAGCGAGCGGCACAGGCCGCCCATGTCGGCTTCGGCTTCGAGATTGGCGGTGTACTGGATGACGACGTGGGGCATGCGGTGCTTTCTCAGGTGGTGGTTTCCGCAGGCAGTGGCGTCACGGGAAAGATCGCATTGATCTGCCCCGTGCCCGAGCTCCCGAAATAGGGCGTGACCACTTCCACCGGCGCGGCGTAGCGGTCCCAACCCAGGAGGCCCAGCAGCATCGCGGTGTCGTGCATGTCGCCTTCGCCCCAGCACTTGTCGGCGTACATCGGCAGCATGCCGACGAAGGTCTTCCAGTCGCCGGCCTCCCAGAGCTCGACCACGCGGCGGTCCACCTGCTCGAGGAAGGGATCGTAGACCTTGTGCATGAATTCGGGGGCGCGGCCGTTGTCCGCGAAGTGGTGCGAGAGCGAACCGCTCGCGAACACCGCCACCGTGCCCTCGTAGCGCTCCTCGATCGCGCGCCGCACCGCCAGGCCGAAGCGGCCCGACTCCGTGAGGTCGTGCCAGTCGCACCAGCCGCTGATGCTGATCACCTTGTAGTGCTGGTCGGCGTTCATGTAGCGCATGGGCACCAGCGTGCCGTATTCGAGTTCGAGCGTGGTGTCGCTGTGCGCGCGGCTCTTCACGCCCATTTCGTTCGCCACGTCGGCAATCAGGTGGCCCAGAGCCGGGTTGCCCGGGTAGGCGTACGGCATGTTCTTGATGAAGTGCGGCAGCTCGTTGCTGGTGTAGGTGCCGCCGAACTTCGGGCCGCAGTTGATGTGGTATTCGCTGTTGACCTGCCAGTGCACGTCGAACACCACGATGGTGTCCACGCCCAGCGCGCGGCAGCGCCGGTCGATTTCCTTGTGGCCGTTGATCGCCGCGTCGCGGCAGCCGAAGTTCGGTCCCGGGAACTCCGAGAGGTACATCGACGGCACATGCGTGATCTTGGCGGCGAGTGCGAGGGTGCCCATGGTCAAGCTCCCCAATGCGGAATGTGATGCGAGCCCATCGACACCGCCACGTTCTTCGGCTCGCAGAACACCTCGTAGCTCCAGGTGCCGCCTTCGCGCCCCGTGCCCGAGGCCTTGGTGCCGCCGAAGGGCTGGCGCAGGTCTCGCACGTTCTGGCTGTTGACGAAGCACATGCCGGCCTCCACCGCGGCAGCCACGCGGTGGGCGCGGCCGATATTCTCGGTCCAGACGTAGCTCGACAGGCCGTATGGGATGTCGTTGGCGAGTGCTATCGCGTGCGACTCGTCCCTGAACGGGATCAGGCAGGCGACGGGGCCGAAGATCTCGTCCTGCGCGATCTTCATGCGGTTGTCGACGTCGGCGAACACGGTGGGCATCACGTAGTTGCCGCGCTGAACGCGCTCGGGCAGGTTGGCCGGTGCATCGAGGCCGCCGCACAAGAGCGTCGCGCCTTCCTTCGGACCCAGCTCGATGTAGCTGCGCACCTTGGCCAGGTGCGCTTGCGAAATCATCGGGCCCACGATGGTCTTCTCGTCGAGCGGGTCGCCCACCGCGATGCGCCTGGCGCGCTCCGCGAATTTGGCGGCAAAGTCGGCGTAGATCGACTGCTGCACCAGGATGCGCGAGCCGGCGGTGCAGCGCTCGCCGTTGTTGCTGAAGATCATGAACACGGCCGCGTCGAGCGCGCGGTCGAGGTCGGCGTCCTCGAAGATCACGAACGGGCTCTTGCCGCCGAGCTCCATGCTGAATTTCTTGAGGCCCGCGCTCTTCACGATGCGGTTGCCCGTGGCGGTGGAGCCGGTGAACGAGATCGCGCGCACGTCGGGGTGCGCCACCAGCGGCTCGCCGGCCTCCTTGCCGTAGCCGTGCACCAGGTTCAGCACGCCGGGCGGAATGCCCGCTTCGAGCGCGAGTTCACCGAGGCGCGCAGCCGTCAGCGGCGAGAGCTCGCTCATCTTCAGCACCGCGGTGTTGCCGAAGGCCAGGCAGGGCGCGACCTTCCAGGTGGCGGTCATGAAGGGCACGTTCCACGGGCTGATCAGCGCGCACACGCCCACCGGGTGGAACAGCGTGTAGTTCAGGTGCGTGGGCGTGGGGTAGGTGTGGCCGTCGACGCGCGTGCACATCTCGGCGAAGTAGTAGAAGTTGTCGGCCGCGCGCGGGATCAGCTGCTTGCCGGTCTGCGCGATGACCTGGCCGCAGTCGTTGGTCTCGGTCTGCGCGATCTCGGGCACGTGCTGCGCGATCAGGTCGCCGAGCTTGCGGACGAGCTTGGCGCGCTCGGGCGCGGGCAGGCCGGCCCACTTGGGGAACGCCTCCTTCGCCGCAGCCACGGCCGCGTTCACTTCGGCTTCGCCGCCCGAGGCGACTTCGGCCAGCACCTCCTGCGTGGCGGGGTTGACGGTTTCGAAGTATTCGCTGCCGGCAACAGCCTTGCCGGCGATCAGGTGATCGACTCTCATGTTTTTCCTTGGATGGTGTTGACCAGCGCGCCGATGCGCTCGATCTCCGTCACGACCACGTCGCCCGGCCTGCAATCGACCACGCCGTCGGGCGTGCCCGTGAGGATCAGGTCGCCGGGCGAGAGCGTCATGAAGCGGCTGAAATACTCGATGAGGAAGGGCGCGTCGAAGATCATGTCGCGCGTGCTGCCCTGCTGCGTGACGGTGCCGTTCACCGTGGTCTTCAATGCGAGCGCCATGGGGTCGGGCACGTCGGCCGCATCGACGAACCACGGGCCGAGCGGCGTGCAGGTGTCGCGGTTCTTCACGCGCAGGTTGGGGCGGTACCAGTTCTCCAGGTAGTCGCGGATCGCGTAGTCGTTGGCCACGGTGTAGCCGCCGATGAAGTCGTAGGCGTCGGCCCGCTTTACGCGCTTTGCGGTCTTGCCGACCACGATGGCGAGCTCGCATTCGTAGTGCATGAACTGCACGCCGGCCGGGCGGTGCGTGTGCTGGCGGTGGCCGATCAGCGTGCTCTGGCCCTTGACGAACACCAGCGGTTCCTCGGGCGCCTTGAACTCGAGTTCCTTCGCGTGGTCGGCGTAGTTGAGGCCGAGCGCGAGGATGGTGCGCGGCCGCGGCGTGGGCGCGAGCGGCGGCAGCCACGTGAGCTGTTCCTGCGGCACGATGCGGCCGTCGTCCAGCCGCACGGCGGCATCGGCCTGGCCGTTGAATTCGTGCGCGGTGCCGGTGTGCTCGCGGCCTTCGAAGATGACGCGTGCGTGCTTCATGCGGCGGCCTCCTGCACCAGCGTGTTGCAGAGGCTCTCGAACCCCGGCGCGGAAATCTCGATGCGGTCGCCCGCACGCGCCAGCGGCCGGCCGGCGTCGCAGCCGAGCATCAGCACGTCGCCATGCGCGAGCGTCATGAATTCGCCCACGTCGGCCAGCAGCTGCTGCGCGGGCCGCACGAGCTGCGAGAAGTCGATCGACTGCTTCAGCGTGCCGTTGATGCGCACCTCGGCGCGAAAGCCCGCGGGATCGGCCACCTCCTGCGCATCGCGCAGCGCCGGGCCGACGCCCAGGAAACCGTCGACGCACTTGAACTTCACGGGCGGGCGGAAGAAGCTCGCATGCGGAATCGAGAGATCGTTCATCAGCACGAAGCCTTCCACGTCGCCCTCGGCGCCGATCACCATGCCGATGCTCGCGCCGATCTCCACCTCGGGCACCGATGCAGGCACCGCGATGGCGCTGCCGTGCGGGCTCCAGGTGTTGGCGGTCTTCACGTAGAGCACGGGCGCCTTCGGCGGTGCCTTGTAGGGCGGCTCGGTCATCTGCGGCGCGAGCGCCTGCATTTCCGCGCGGAAGTTCAGCAGCGTGCCGTACACGGTGCCGGCGGGCAGGAAAGGGGAGGAGGGGCTCATTCGGGTTGCTCCAGCGCGATCAGTTCGTCCAGCAGTCCGTACAGCTGCGTCAGCTTGGTCTTGCCCAGCGACTGCTCCAGCCATTGGTAGTGCGACTCGATGCTCGAGGACAGCTTCTTCACCAGCTTCATCCCGTGCGCCGTGGCCTCGACCACGGTGCGGCGCTGGTCCTCGGGATCGCGGCTGCGGGTGATGAGGTCGTCGCGCTCCATGCGCGCGAGCACGCCGGTGAGGCTGGGGCCGAGGATGAAGGCCTCGCGCGCCACGCGGCCGGTTTCCACCGCGCCGTGCTCGCCGAGCACCCGCAGCACGCGCCACTGCTGGTCGGACAGCGCATGCTCGCGCAGGCTGGGCCGCGTGTGGGCCATGACGGCTTCGCGCGCCTGCAGCAGCAGGCGCGGGAGGTTGCGGTGGGTGAAGGTGCTGGCCACGTTTCTAGTTTCGACGAATTAGTTAACATGTTAAATGATCGGGCGTGAGAGGGCCAGGGCGCAATCGGGAAAACCCGTGTCAGGCGAAGGGGCGCTGCTCAGCGCGGCGCTGAGGGCCCAGAACGCGCGGTGTTCTGAAAGGCGTAATCGGGGACGCCGCGATCACCGTGTCCAGTTCACTCAGAACTTGGGATAGTGCGTGGCGTCGCGCTTCCTGAAATCCGACGCTGCAACACCGAATTCCTTTTGGCAGTGCTCGAGCAGTGTCGACAGGTTGTCGAATACCTCGGATCTGTAGTCCGTCGCGTGGTCGTTGAAGACCTCTTGATCGTCGTGATGCTCCCGACCGACCTTGAACGACTCCACTTCGTACAGCCAGGGTGTTTGGGGGGAGGGCGTCCTACCGAGCCTGAGTACCTCCGGATGCAGCTCTTCCAGCGAAAAAATTCCCTGATCGATCAGTTCCCGGTCTCTGGCCGTCAGATAGGGTCTGGGACGAATGATCAGATAGAAGGAGGTTGCACCGCCGTCGAGACTCCGCTCGAAGAAGGCGCCGTCCGGGTCTGCTTCCATGGATGCCGGAAACGGGCGGTGTGTTTGCGCGATGTTCGCCATAGGTAGGTAGAGCAGTGTTTCGGCTCAGGGAAAAAAGATCCGGATGATCTTCCCGTCGAAGTTGTGAATCTGCAAGTGATTGCCTTCGAGGGCATGGTCTCCTGCCTTGGCATTCGGGTCCGCTGCATCCCAGTGGTAGGTGCCTTCGCGCTGATAGGCGCCGCGTCCGCCCGGCAGCCAGTCCGAGCCCGACTCGGACTTCTTTCCTTCGGGCAGTGGTTGATCCGTGGTGTTCCGGAACGCGCCCCGGCGGCCGGCCGGTCCTGTGGTGTAGGCGAGGAGCAGCTCGATCGCATCGTCCTTGGACGCCACATCGATTCGCGCACGCCGGCCCTGCTGAAGCTGTTCGTCAATGCTCCTCAAATGCCTTTCGCAACTGGCTGCGAGTCCCAGCGGATCGATCCAGAAGTAAGGATTGCTGCAGCCGTAGGCGTAGGGATTCACGCCACCCCGCAGCCCGATGGGATCTGCTGAAACATAGGCGCCGATGATGGGGTCGAAGTACCGATGCCTGTTGTAGAAGAGGCCCGTCTCGGCGTCTTCCTGTTGCCCCTGGCATCTGATCGGCTGTGCAAGAAGTTCGCAATCCTTGCGTGCGATGCCGCCCCAGACGTCGTAGCGAACGGCCCACACGATCTGGCCGTCACGGGTTGTCATGCGCAAGGGACGGCCATCGGGATCGTTGTGATAGTGAAGAACCCGTGCGGTGTCCTCGGAGGTGTCCACGCTGGACGGCGGCATCTCCTTGTCTATCAACGCCAGTGGCTCGAAGGTGCCGGGCTTGAGGACGAATTCGCGCGTCTTCGCATGCAGCTGTCTGAGCGCGTCCTCTTGCTTGCGTCGTTCCAGCAAGCTCGTCACCGGGGATTTTTTCGTCTTCGGCACCAGGGCGTTTTCCTGGCAAGCCTCACCGAGCAGCGCATCCCCGTCCCAGAAGAACCAGGTCGTATGCGTGGTGTTGCGTTTGAAGACGCGGCGGCCCAAGGGGTCATAACCGTAGGTGGTCACTTCTCCATGGTGCGGGCCGCGCTCCCATCGGCTCTGGGTCAGCCGCTGATTGGTATCCCATGCCAGGTGCAGGGCAGGCTGGTTGGGTGCGCGCGTCTGTGTGCGGCTTGTGAGGTTGCCGGCGCGGTCGAACACGTAGTGCCATCCCTCGTGCTCACCCTCACGTGTCCAGTGCTCGGGTTGCTGTTGGCCGCTTGCGGTCTGCGCCATCGCGACGATTCGCACGTTTGTCCTGAGCCGATCGCCCGCAGGGTCGCTCAGGTAGTGCCTGACGCGACCCATGGGATCGACGTGGGACAGGATGCGCCCCATCGGATCGTGGGTGTAGAGGTCGTTGCCTTGTTGGCTGTCCGTGCGTCGCGTCAGATTGCCGGCGGCGTCGTAGTCGAAGCGCGTGTCGAATAGTGGCGCGCCGTCCTTTGCGACGGCTTGTGCAGCGACCAAGCCCTGGTCGTTGTAGCGCAGCGTGCGAACCACGTGCTCGCTCAGATGCTCCGCCGTCGCTTGCCCCAAGGCGTTGCGTTCGATGGTGATCGGGGGCTCATCGTTGATGGCGATCTCTGCGGGTCGATTGAGCAGGTCGTAGCGCACGGCCACCCGGTTGCCCGCGCTGGTCTTGCGCTCGACGGAGTTTCCGGCCGCGTCGTAGGCGCGTTCGATCCGGAAGCTGCCCTGCTGTTCCTCGACCAGATGACCGAGCGCGTCGAAGCGATGTTTGAAATGGCTGTGGGCGTTGCGAGCCTCGACGAGCCGGCCCGCTGCGTCGTACCTGAAATCTTCCGCACCGGCCGGCGCGCCTCCCGAGATTTCGGGCCAGGTCTTATGCGTGATGCGACCCATGGCGTCAGTATGGAAGCTGATCGTGCGGCCCATTGGATCGATGCTGCGCAGGAGCCGTCCGCTGGCGTCGTAGTGGAAGCGCCGGCATTGCCCCCAGTAATCGATCTCCTCGACGATTCGGCCCAAGGGATCGCGTGTGAGTTCATGGCGTTCGCCGCGCGGGTTGACTACAGCGACGAGCTGCTCTTCACTGTCGTAGTCGTAGCGCACGGCATGACCATCGGGTTGAACTCGCCGGGCGATCAGTCCCGTGCCGCTGTAGGTCAGTTCGGTGATTGCACCGTTCTCGTCGGCATAGCGCACCAGCCGGTCCTCGGCGTCGTACGCACAGGTGAGTTGGGCGCCGTCGTGCTGCGTGATGCGTTGCAGCCTGCCTTTCGCGTCGCAGTGATACCGGCTTCGTTGCCCCAGTGCGTTGACTTGCGTGCGCAGCCGCCCGAGTGCGTCATAGTCGAAGCGGGTGACATGGGTCAGGGCGTCGATCATCTGGGCGGGCAGCCCATAGCGGTCATAGCGCAGCTGCGTGACCGCACCCCGCGCATTGACATGGCGCACCAGCTGGCCGCGGTCGTCATGCTCGAAGCGGGTGACGGCGCCCAGCGGATCGGTCTGGCTGGATGGCAGCCCGCGTGCGTCGCTGGCGTGCTCCCAGCGATGACCCAGCGGATCGATGACGGCGAGCAACTGGTCATCGCTGTCGTATTCGCAGCCTACGATGCTGCCATCGGGATGTCGTACGCCCAACAGATTGCCCCGCGCATCGTAGGTGAACCCTGTGCGCAGCCCCCCGGGCGCAGTCACCGCCACCGTCCGCCCCACATCGTCATACTCAAAGGTGGTCACGCCATCCAGCGGATCGATCTCCGCCAACGGCAGCCCCGCCTCGTCGAACTTGACCACCGTGAGGTGCCCCAGCGAGTTGGTCACCTCGGTCTGCCGCAGCGCCGCGCTGTAGGCGAAGCGGTAGTCGTGCAGCCCGCCGTCGCCCCAGGCGTGCACCACGCGCCACTGCTCGTCGTACGCGTAGTGAAACGACAGGCCCGTGCGGTCCGTGTGGCGCGCCATGCGGTGCTGCAGGTACGCAAACTCGCGCGCCGCACCCAGCGCATCGCTCGCCGCCAGCAGGTCGCCGTCGGCATGGCGGTAGCGCACCAGCGGATGCTCCTGCCCGGTGGCCGGGTCGCGCAGCGCCATGGACTCGATGTACCCGCCGCGCGACTGCACCTCGATGCTGCGGCCCGGCAGGCCGTCCACGCCGCTTTCGGCGATGCGCACCAGGTCGCGGCCCCGCCGCACGAAGCGCCAGTGGTTGCCGCAGGCATCCTCGATGCGCGCGATGGGCAGGGGCGCGGCCTGCAGTGCTCCCTCGGGCGACAGCGCATCTTCGAAGTGGTAGCGCAGGCCGCTCTTGAAGCGCACCACGAGCGCCGTGCCCTGGCGCATCAGCCGCGCACCGTCCACCACGTCGAGCACCTGCTGTCCTTCGGCCTGCGGCAGCGCAGGGAACAGCGCGAATTCTTCCGGCCCCTGCAGGCTGAGCAGGCCGTCGGCTTCCGCCATCAGGCGCACATCCGCCGGGGTCTGCCAGCCGTGGCCGCAATGGCCGGGCAGGGCGTGGTCGCGCGATGCATAGACGCGCGTCCAGCTCAGCGGAAGCCGGCCCGGAATGCTGAAGTCCTCGTGCGTCACCGAGACGCTGCCATCGCGGATGTCCACCGGCTCGGCACGCAGCACCTGGCACTTGAGGAAGCCCGGCGGCATGTTCTTGAACACGCGCCGCGCGATGCGGGTGTAGGCCCGGCCCAGCGCCTTGAACAGCCCGCGCTGGACCATCGCGCCCCACGAGATGGTCGGCGGCCCGCCCACGAACACCTGCGGCGGGATGGCGACGTTGAAGGTGGTCGGCAGCATCAGGCTCAGCCGCAGCGGCTTGACTGCCTTCTTCTTTCGGAACGGCGGCACCAGGCCCACGATGTTGCAGGCCAGCACCGGCACGCCGATGCGCGAGAAGGGTTCGCCATCGGCCAGCACGATGCGGCTGCCCATGAAAAGCTCGTCCTCGAACTGGGGGCCGCCGGGCGCCTTGATCACCGGCATGGGGGCGCCGACGAGGACGTGGAAGTCCACGCCGCCCGTGCCGGCGTTGGCCCGGCGCACCCCCGCCACCTCGACGGTGGCGCCGAGCGGGAAGGGAATGCTCGCGGGCATCTCGCCGCCGCCGGCCGGCGCGCCCGGCGGTGCCGGCACCTCGGGCGCTGCGGTGCCTTGGCCGATGGTGTCCAGGCCCGCCTGCATGGCACCGTCCACGGCTGCCATGCCCTTCACGATCGGGTTGTCGGGCGAGACCTGGATGGTCGGCAGGTAGTCGAACGGGTCCATCACGATGCCGATGTGCAGCGTGGGCCATACGCCGGGCGGCGCCAGGTAGGTGTGGGCGTCGATGCCCAGCTGGGGGTCGAAGTGCTTGGCCGCGAAGAACAAGGTGCTTTCTCTCCGGCGTGTGTTGGGCTGAGGCGGCGCGGTTCAGGCTGCCTCGACGAAGGGCTGCGGATCGGGCAGGCGGGCGAACGCCGGCGGCTCGCGCCATTCGTCGACGCCCTGGTCCAGCGGATGGCTCACATGCGGCAGCCCGCTCCAGGCCGGATCGAGCCATTGGCGGCCCAGCGCGATGACGGTGCGGAACACGTCCTCGCTGCCTTGGACCCATTTCTCGCGCTCGCGCAGCAGGGTCTGGAATGCCTGCTCGTAGTGCTGCGCGAGCCGCGCCTCGATGGCGTCGATCGCGGGCCGCGGCGGCCGCTCGCCCAGCCGATGGCCGGCCAGGTCGGCTTCGGCCAGGGCCGCGCGCGCGTCGCGCTCGTAGCGGGTGGCGCAGTGCGCGATGCGCTCGCAGCGCCTGGGGTCCTGCATCACGAGCATGTCGTGCAGCAGCTGCGGCACGGTGCTCCGGGGGCGGTCGGCGTCGGCCATGGTGCGCGCCTCGCGGACGCCCGCCAGCGCCGAGGCCCACGCCCGGTCGCGCTCGCCGGCGCTGCGCCAGGCCTGGGCCGCGGCACGATGGCCTTCGACGGCGAACATGGCGTGGGGCACGCGGCGGGCCGCTTCGGCGGCCTCTTCGAATGCATAGGCGGCCTGCTTCATGTCGCCCGCCGCGGCCCAGGCCCCGCCTTCGGCCATCCAGCCCTGCATGAACAGCGTTGCACCCATGGGGTTGCCGGCCTGCGCCGCCTCGGCCGCCGAATCGCGGGCCCGGCGGTAGCGCGTGATTGACGCGCCGAAGTCGCGCGCCTGCAGCCAGGCACCGCCCACCATCATGTCGAGCACGGCGCGCTGGTCGGCCCAGCCGTTGCGCGTGGCCAGCCGCAGGGCGCGTTCGCCCGCGGCCTGCACCCCGGCCGCGTCGCCCAGGCGCAGCAGCGACAGCATGTCGGCATAGAGCTGGCGGAAGAGGGCCGCGCCGCTGCTCCCGCCGCCGCTCTGGGCGGCGATCTCGCGCGCGGCCTCGAGGATGTCCAGCGGCGCATCGACCACGCGCATCGCGCCCGCATGCCGCTCCACCAGCGGCTGCCAGGCGCGCGAGTCGCTGTCGTCCACCAGCACCAGCCGCAGCAGGCCGGCCTCCTGCGGCGGCATGGGCGTCTGCATTGCCGCATCGAACCAGCGCTCGAAGCAGTCCGCGTCGCTCACGCTGGCGGGCTGCAGCACGACCGACATGCGCTGGCAGCGCAGGTGCCGCGCCAGCGAGCAGCCGGCTTGCACGAAGCCGGCGGCGCTGTCCCAGCCGGGCTGGCCCTCTTCGTCCCAGCTGGCCGAGACACCCTGCTTCACGAGCTGCGGCCGGTTGTGCCGGTACGTGTCGATCAGCTGCTGCCGCAGTTCGCGGCTGTAGCGAAAGCCGGTCTCGAAGGCCGTGTCCAGCCGCAGGAAGAGATCGGGCGTGCTGTATTCGCTGTCGACCATCTGGAGCGTGAAGAAGGCCTCCAGCATGCGCTGCGAGTCGGGCGGCGCGCGCAGCACGATGGCGCGCAGCGCCGGGTCATCGGTGCGCTCCCACCACAGGTCGTGCAGCTGGGCCATGCGTTTCTCGACGGGGTTGCGTGTCGACATGGCGGCCTCAGCAGTTCAGGAAGATCTTGGTGCCGTTGACCGTGACGCCCGCGTCGTCCAGCATCAGGTTCGCGCTGCCGGCGCGCAGCACGATGCGCCCCGGCGTGACCTCCACCGTCGTGCCCTCGACATTGAGCACCACGCTGGTCGGGCTTGCATGCGTCATGGCGCCGGACGAGTAGGTGTCCAGCGTGCCGCCCTCGGCGCTCACGCCGACATTGGTCGAGGCCACGGCGGAAAAGTCCCCGCCCTGCGCGAACAGGCCCACGTTGAGGGCGGCCGTTCCATAGATGTTGGCGGCCGAACTGGTCAGGGAGAAGTCGCCCTGCGAAGTGGCCGAGGCCGGGCCGGCCGGCACGTTCAGCGTCATCGCGTCGTTGTAGGTGCCGGTGTGCGACTTGGCGCAGACCTGGTAGGCCTGCCCGATGGTGGTGGTCTGGCCGAGGGCGACGTTCCAGGTGTCGCTGTCCTGGACCGTGACGCTGCGGGCCTGCGTCACCGCGAGCGAATCGGCGCCTGTGACCGAGGTGCTCTGGTTGCCGGTGACGCTGGCGGTGCGGTTGGCCTTGGCGGTGTGGGTCTGGTCGCCGGTGACCGTGAGGGTCTCGGTGCCGGTGACCGAGTGGCTGCGGTTGGACTTGACGGTGACCGTCTCGTTGCCGTCCACCGTCTCGGCGCGCTGGCCATGGACCGTGATCGTCTCGTTGCGGTCCACCGTTTCCGTGCGGTCGTTCTTGATGCGACTGGTCTCGTCGTGGTCGACGGTCTTGGTGCGGTCGCGGCCCACCGTGTGCACCTCGTCGTTCTCGACCTCGATCAGCTGGTCCTTCTCCGCATGCAGCCAGAGCTGCTCTTCGCCCTTCTTGTCCTCGAAGCGAAGGGCGTTCGCGTTCTCGCTGGTGCCGCCTTCGGAACTGCGCGACAGCAGGCCGCTCTGCGTGGCGTTGGCCGGCAGCTCCCACGGCGGCATGTTGTCCGCGTTGTAGACGCGGCCGGTGATGATCGGCCGGTCGGGGTCGCCGTACTCGAAGTCGACCACCACCTCCTGCCCGATGCGCGGAATCTGCATGCCCCCGAAGTTGGTGCCGGCCCACGGCGAGGACACCCGCACCCAGCATGAGCTGCTTTCGTCCCGGGTGCAGTAGCGGTTCCAGTGAAAGCTGAGCTTCACGCGCCCGTACTGGTCGGTCCAGATCTCGCGGCCCGCGGGGCCGGTGACCACCGCGGTCTGCGGGCCGGCGGTGCGCGGCTTGGCCGCATCCGGGGTCGGGCGGAAGATGTTGCTTGCCGGGATGACCTCGAACTCGACGTTGCACTGGAACTCTTCCTGCCCCGTGGCGTCGCCCGCTTCCTGCAGCAACAGGCGTGCCGCGGTGACGAGGTAGTCGGCGTTCGCGCCGTCCTGCGGATGGCCGGCCAGCGTGAAGCGATGGCCGGCCGCCACGCCGCGCAGGTTGCCCGCGCCGCTGGCCACCTGCCCCGGCGCACCGGCTTCTTCCATGCGCGCACGCGCGAGCTGCTCGCCCTCGGATTCCACGGCGTAGTTGCCGGGCCACGCGAACACCTCCCGCGTGCTGTGCTGCGTGCGCCGCGGCATCGCGCGGGCCTGCGTGAGGTCTGCCTTGGGCCGCGTGAAGTCGAAGTCGCCGGTGACCCACTTTCCGCTTTGCAGGCCTTCGGACAGCCGGAAGCGGTGGCAATGCTCCTCGTTGGACGATGCCTGCATGGCGCCGAAGGGAACCTGCTCGTAGCCGCCGGCCGGAAAGGGCCGGTGCGACTGCATGTCGTCGACGATCACCATCGTGTGGCCGGCCTCGCCGTGCTCGAAGTAGTAGTACAGGCCCCACTCGTGCAGCAGGCGGCTCGCGAAGTCGTAGTCCGTCTCGCCATACTGCACCACGAACTCGCGCGCGGGATAGCTGCCCGTGGCTCGGACGGAAAGCGCAAAGCCGTACGCGCCGAGCACCTCGCCCACCGTGTCGAGCACGCTGTTTTTCTGGAAGATCCTGTAGTCGCGCGTTCGCTGCGCCAGGCTCAGCCAGGGCTCGATGACCACTTCGTAGAGCGCCCGCCTGTTCTCCAGGCGCAGGAAGCGGGCGCGCGTCACCAGGCCGGAAATGTGGCGCTCCTGCCCCGCGCCGCCGGGGCGCCCGTCGAGCAGGATGTGCACGCTGAACTCCTCGCCGATCAGGGGCTTGAGCTTGACGTTCGCCGCCGAGCGCGCATCGATGTCCGGCGACTCCGGCGTGGTCAGCGTGATGGTGTAGCTGTAGGGGCGGCTGAGGGATTCCTCCCCCTCCACCCGCATCGGTTCGAGTGCGTCCATGCCTGCGAGCGTGGGCATGGCGCTGGAAGTTGCGGCGAGCTTGCGGCCGCGGTTGAAGGCGGACATGGCGTTGAGACTCCCTAGGTTGGGCCCATATTTCCTTGACCAAAACACATTTCGCTTCTTGCGTCTCCCTACACTTCGGCATGGCCAAGGAAAAAACTCTCTTCGTCTGCAGCGAATGCGGCGGCACCAGCCCCAAGTGGCTCGGCAAATGCCCGAGCTGCGGCGCCTGGAACACACTCATCGAACAGGTGGCGGGCGGCAGCGGCCCGGCCAACAACCGCTTCGGCACGCAGTACGCCGCGCTGGCGGGCGTGTCGGAGCTCGCAACCCTTTCCGAAATCGAAGCGACCGACGTCGCGCGCACGCCCACCGGGCTCGACGAGCTCGACCGCGTGCTGGGCGGCGGCATCGTCTCGGGCGGCGTCACGCTGATCGGCGGCGACCCGGGCATCGGCAAGTCGACCTTGCTGCTGCAGGCGGTCGATGCGCTGCAGCGCGCGGGGCAGAACGCGCTCTACGTCACGGGCGAGGAAAGCGGCGCGCAGGTGGCGCTGCGTTCCAGGCGGCTTGGCCTGGACCACTCGCAGGTGCAGGTGCTGGCCGAGATCCAGCTCGAGAAGATCATCGCCACGCTCGACGCCACGCGCCCGGCCATCGCGGTGATCGACTCGATCCAGACCGTGTACTCCGACCAGCTCACCTCCGCGCCGGGCTCGGTGGCCCAGGTGCGCGAATGCGCGGCCCACCTCACGCGCTTTGCCAAGACCAGCGGCACGGCCGTGGTGCTGGTGGGCCACGTCACCAAGGAGGGCGCGCTTGCCGGACCGCGCGTGCTCGAGCACATGGTCGACACGGTGCTGTACTTCGAGGGCGACACGCATTCGAGCTTTCGCCTCGTGCGCGCCATCAAGAACCGCTTCGGCGCCGTCAACGAGATCGGCGTGTTCGCCATGACCGAGCGCGGCCTGAAGGGCGTCGCCAACCCGAGCGCGATCTTCCTGAGCCAGCATGCCGAGCCGGTGCCCGGCAGCGTGGTGCTGGTCACGCTCGAGGGCACGCGGCCGATGCTGGTGGAGATCCAGGCGCTGGTCGACAACGGCGGGCCGAGCCCGCGCCGCCTCTCGGTAGGCCTGGACCGCGACCGGCTCGCGATGCTGCTGGCCGTGCTGCACCGCCATGCGGGCGTGGCCTGCATGGACCAGGATGTGTTCGTGAACGCGGTGGGCGGCGTGCGCATCAGCGAGCCCGCGGCCGACCTGGCCGTGATGCTCGCCATCACCTCGAGCCTGCGCGGCAAGCCGCTGCCCAGGGGATTCATCGCATTCGGCGAGGTCGGCCTTGCGGGCGAAGTGCGCCCCGCGCCGCGCGGCCAGGAGCGCCTGCGCGAAGCGGCCAAGCTGGGCTTCAGCGTGGCCGTGGTGCCCAAGGCGAATGCGCCGCGCAAGGGCACGAAGGAGATCGAAGGTCTGACGATCCATGCCGTAGAACGTATCGAGGAGGCGATGGACGTGGTCCGCCGCCTGGATTAAGACCGGTTGCCAGGGAAAAAATGCCCGGCGCGCCAGGGGCGCGCCGGGCGATCCTCCCTGTTCCCACGATGTGTGCCATGTTGTGCTGGCAACCTCGGTTGCCTCTCCCTGAAGCCGGTTGCGTCGGCCCGTGCGGTGAAATGTGCCTGCTGGAACCGCGACTCGATGCGCTTTTCGGGGCGAGTACCGCCTTGCGCGCCTGGCAGTAGCAACGGCCGCTACCGCACAAGGCGACAATGCGCCCCATGAATTTCCAGAAAATATGGGTGCCCGTGGGCGGCATCGTCCTGCTCGGGCTCGCATGGCGCAGCTACGGCTGGGCCGGCGTGGCGCTGACCGGCGGCGCCATCGTGATGTTCCTGCTGCTGCACTTCAACCGCGCGATGCAGGTGCTCAAGCGCGCGGCCGACCGGCCGGTGGGCTATGTGGCGAGCGCGGTGATGCTCAACGCCAAGCTCAAGCCGGGCGTGACGCTGATGCACGTGATCGCGATGACGCGCGCCCTGGGCGAACTGCGCTCGCCCAAGGACGAGCAGCCCGAGCTCTACCGCTGGACCGACACCGGCGGCTCGTACGTCGACGCCGTGTTCAACGGCGGCAAGCTGCAGAGCTGGACGCTGACGCGGCCCGAAGCCGCGCCTGACGACGCGCCGTCTTCCGAAGAAGACAAGGCGGGCTAGGAAGCAGCCAGGAAGAAGCGCTGCGCGTCAGAACGGCGCGTCTTCTTCCTCAGCTTCGGCATCGGCCGGCGTGGTGGTCGTGGGTGCTGCCGCCGCAGCCTTCGGCGCTGCTGCTGCGTCCGCGGGGGCGCCGCTGAAGGCCGCCTCGCCGCCCAGCGCGTCGAGCAGTGCCGGCACCAGCTGGCCGAGCTCGCCGGTGGCAATGGCCACGTCGGCGTCGAAGTTGTCTTCCTTCTTGCCGCCGGCCGCGCCGTCGCCCGTGCCTTCGAGGAACACGATCTTGCGGATCAGCATGCCGTGCGTCAGCTCGAAGGACACGCGGTCGTCCCAGGTGAGCGCCAGGCGCGTGGGCCGCTTGCCGTCGGTGATGTGCTTTTGCACTTCCTCGATGTCGAGCGGGTGCTTGGCGTAGCGCACCACGGCCTTGGAATCGTCCGAGGCCTTGAGCTCGCATTCGCGGTCGATGGTGAAGCCGGCCGGCGGCTCCTGCGTCAGCAGCCAGTTGGCCATGGCGGCGGCCGGCTCCACCTGCGTGTTGATGAGGGCCACCGCAAAGCCGTCGAGCGACTTCACGAGGCTGGTGACCACTTCGTCGGCGCGCGAGGCGTTGCCGCTGTTGATCACCAGCCGGTGCTCGGCCTTGTCGATCCACACGGCCACGCGGGCGCTGCGCGTGAAGGCCATCGGCAGCAGCTCCAGGGTGATGTCCTCCTTGAGCTCCTTCTTTTCCTTCTTGCCGGGCTTGCGGCCGGTGGCGGCCTCGATCTGCGCGCAGCGCTCGTCGAGCTTGCGGCGCACCACGGAGCCGGGCACCGCCTTGCTCTCGATCATGTATTCGACCAGCCACTGGCCGTCGATGGATTCGACCAGCGGGCCGTTGGCTTCGCCGCGGGGCTCCACCCAGCCGGCGGATTTTTCCTGCGAGGGGCCGCAGGGCTCGAAGCGCGCCTTGGCGAGCGCTTCTTCGGCCTCGGCCAGTGTTTGGGACCAGGCAGGTTCGATGCGATAGACGATGACGTTCTTGAATACGGACACGGAAACCCTTTTTTCCACTGGTTTGGACAACCGGCCATTGTCGGGCACGGCGTCGCGGGCTCGGCCGTAAAATCGAAAGCTTTTGCGACTTCCCCCATCGCTCCCCACACAGCTCCCAAAGGAATCAGGAAATGAGCTCGATCCCCCCCTCGCTGGACGACCGTGACGGCAAGATCTGGATGGACGGCGAACTCGTGGACTGGCGCGACGCCAAGATCCACGTGCTGAGCCACACGCTGCACTACGGCTGCGGCGCCTTCGAGGGCGTGCGCGCCTACAAGACGGCCGACGGCAGCACCGCCATCTTCCGCCTGGCCGAGCACACCGAGCGCCTGTTCAACAGCGCCAAGATCCTGCGCATGAAGATTCCCTTCACGCAGGAGCAGCTCAACGAGGCCCAGAAGCAGGTCGTGCGCGAGAACAAGCTCGAAAGCTGCTACCTGCGCCCGCTGATCTGGATCGGCTCCGAAAAGCTCGGCGTGAGCCCCAAGGGCAACCGGATCCACGCCATGGTCGCGGCCTGGTCCTGGGGCGCCTACCTGGGCGAAGAGGGCATGAAGCGCGGCATCCGCGTGAAGACCTCCAGCTTCACCCGCCACCACGTCAACATCACGATGACGCAGGCCAAGACGGTGAGCAACTACACCAACTCGATCCTCGCCAACATGGAAGCGCTGGACGACGGCTACGACGAAGCGCTGCTGCTCGACGCGAGCGGCTTCGTCTCCGAAGGCGCGGGCGAGAACATCTTCGTGGTCAAGGGCGGCGTGGTCTACACGCCCGACCTCTCGGCCGGCGCGCTCAACGGCATCACGCGCAACACCATCCTGCACGTGTGCAAGGACCTGGGGCTCGAACTGGTGCAAAAGCGCATCACGCGCGACGAGGTCTACATTGCCGACGAGGCCTTCTTCACCGGCACCGCCGCTGAAGTGACGCCCATCCGCGAGCTCGACCGCATCGAGATCGGCAACCGCGGCGACGGCGGCTCGCGCGGCCCCATCACCGAAAAGATCCAGGCTGCCTTCTTCGACATCGTGAACGGCAAGAACCCCAAATACGCCCACTGGCTCACGAAAGTCTGAGAAAAACCATGCCTACCAACGCAGTCGTCGAACTCCTGGCCAGGGAGCTCAACCATCAGGGCGGCGTGTTCTGCCCCAGCCCCAAGGCCGACATGAAGCTCTGGGACACCCACCCCAAGGTCTACCTGGACGTGGCGCGCACCGGTGAAGCCAAGTGCCCGTACTGCGGCACCGTCTACCGCCTGAAGGCGGGCGAGACGGTGTCGTCGCGGCATTGACCGTTCGCGGCCTGCTCGGGCGCTTCGGCGCCGCCTACCTGCTCCTGCTGCTCATCCTGGGCCTGGCGCTGAACATGTTCGGCGTCCAGGCCAACGCGGGCGTCAATACCGCCGCGCTGCTGGGCGCCGTGATGTGGGTGTGCCTGGCCTTCGGCAAGAAGAACGGCCGCTACCTCGCGCGCAATGAAAAGACCCGTGCCGTGCTCGGCATGATCGCGATCGACCTGGCGATCCAGGCCGCGGTCTCGGTGGCGGCGGCCATGGTTGCCGGCGCCTCGGTCCTGCAGCTGGGGCCGATGCTGTTGGTGCTGCTCTTCGTGGGCGTGCTGCACGCCGCGGTGATCTATTTCTTCGTCGGCATGGCCGGCCGGCAGTTCGCGGCCGCCGAAGCCAGGCGCAGCAGCAGCAGATAGCTATCGGGATTGCGGCGGGACCTCGAGCGCCGCCGCGATGCGGCGCGTCGGCCACAGGCCCTGCCAGGGCTGCGTCTCCCGCGGTTCCTGCGCGAGCCGCAGGTAGACCATCGCGATCCACAGCAGCGCCAGGCCGATCTGCGCGTCGCGCACGGCCGAGTTCACGCTCGACGCAATCAGCGCGATCAGCGTGGCCGCCAGCGCATAGCGGCCCGCGATGTCGGGCCGCTTCCACGCCTGCCAGACGGCGCCCGCCATGATGGCCAGCAGGCTCAGCAAGGCCGGCAGCCCGCCCTGCGCGCCGACCCAGAGGAAGTCGTTGTGCGGCATGTTCGAGTCGGCGAAGAGGGCCGGCCCGCGCTTGTGCCACTGGTCGGTCCAGCCGCCGATGCCCCAGCCCGTGAGCGGCCGGTCGGCGATCATGAGGCCGGTGTCGCGGTACATGTAGTAGCGGATGACCCAGCTGCCCTTGAAGATTTCGCCGGCCTGCGCCTTCTCGATTTCCTCCACGCCGGTCTCGACCTTGTGCTGCAGCTGCGGCAGCTGGTAGAGCGCGGCCGCCAGCACCACGGCGCCCAGCACCAGCGCGCTCACCAGCATCTTCAGGTGGCTGCGCCACTGGTGGATGCAGACCACCGGGATCACCAGCAGCAGCGCGAGCACCGAGGTGCGCGAGGTCAGCGGCAGCGCCACCACCAGCCCCAGGCCCAGCATCAGCACGAAAGCCGGAATGGCGCGCAGCGGCCGGTGCGCGGCGATCTGCGCAATGCCCCACACGGCGGCCGTGGACGCCACCACGCTGAACAGCAGCGCATTGCTGATCGACTTGTTGCCCACTTCCATGACCACCGCGCGCAGCGGCGACCAGATCGGAAAGCCGATGGCGTAGTAGGCCACGACCAGCAGGATGTTCAGCGCCGCGATCAGCAGGAAGCCGCGCAGCGCCCAGACCGCTTCCTCGCGCGTGAGCGCCATCGCCATCAGGATGGTGAGGCCGATGCGCAGGCCGTGGAACAGGTTCGAGCCGGTCTCGGGGTAGTGCGGCCCGATGGCCAGCACGATGAAGGTCCAGGCCAGGTACGCCACCAGCGGCCACCACAGCGGGTTGGCGCGCAGCCGCGCGGAGCGCTCGCGCAGCCCGCCGGCCAAGAGCATGGTGGCGAGCAGCAGCAGGGCCGAAAGGTAGGTGAGGCCGACGGGCATGAACACCACCAACCCCCAGAACATGGCCGCGGGCCTGACGATGTGCGATCTCTGCATAGGGGCGGCATTTTAGGTGGAAGGCTTGGTACTCCCCCAGGCTTCGCGCACTTCGTGTCGCTTCTCCTTCCCCCTCGCCGGGGGCGACGCCAGCGGCCCGGCGAAGCCGGTTCCGCGGCGTCCCGCGGACGAGACCGGGGGCTCAGTTCGCGGGCGCGCTCGCCGGCAGGCGGATCACGAAGCTCGCGCCGCCGCCCGGGCCGTCTTCGCAGCGCACGCTGCCGCCGTGCCGCTCGGCGATCGACTTCACCAGTGCGAGCCCCAGGCCCACGCCGCCGTTGCGCTCGCTGGCGCCGGGCAGCCGGTAGAAGGGCTCGAAGATGCGTTCGCGCAGGGCCGGCGGCACGCCCGGGCCGCGGTCGGTGACGCGCACGGTGGCAAAGCCGTTGGCGCTGCCGAGCTCCACCCTGATCTCGCCGGCGCCGTAGCGGCGCGCGTTCTCGAGCAGGTTGCGGATCGCGCGGCGCAGCAGGCGCGAGACGCCGGGCACGGTGAGCCCGGCGTTGTCGGTGCCTTCGACCAGGTCGAGCTCGGCATTCACCTGCGAGCACTCCTCGGCCGCGAGCCCCGTGAGGTCGACGGCCTCGATGGTGCCCAGGTCGGCCTCGCTCGCGTCGAGCCGGCTGGCCAGCAGGATCTCATCGATGAGCTGGTCGAGCTCGCCGATGTTGCGCGAGATTTCCTCGCGCGCCTTGGGGCTCGGGCGTTCGCCCATCAGCTCCAGGCCCATGCGGATGCGGGTGAGCGGCGAGCGCAGCTCGTGCGATGCATTGGCCAGGAGCGACTTGTGCGAACGCACCAGCTGTTCGATGCGTTCGGCCGACGCGTTGAAACGTTTGGAGAGATCAGCCACTTCGTCCTGCCCTTCTTCGGTCACTCGCACCGAGAGATCGCCTTCGCCCCAGCGCTGCACGCCGCGCTGCAGCGCCTCCAGCCGCTGGGTGAGCCGCCGCACGATCGGGTACACGCCCAGCGCCACCGCAATGCCCACGAGCGCGATCATCCAGCCCAGGCCGAACGGCGTGCGCCAGGGCGCGAATCCGCCGCCGGGCGGCCGGTCGCGCGGCGCCACGCGCAGCGTGAGTGCCTTGCCGTCGCTGAGCGTCACGTCGAACTCCAGGCCCTGGCCCGGCACGCGCAGCGCCTTGCCGGTGCCGATCGGCGTGTCCTGCGCATCGAGCACCACCACGTTGCGCGGCACCGGCGCCAGCCGTTCGCGCTCGGCCTGGGCCGCCTCGCGCACGATCCAGTTGGCCATCAGCGTGAGGATGACGACGCCGCCCACCACCGCGAGCCAGATGCGCACGTAGAGGTGGCGGGAGTAGAGGCTGCGCAGCATCGGCCGGTCAGTCCTGCTGCTTGGCGAACACGTAGCCCACGCCGCGCACCGTGAGGATGCGCTTGGGGTTCTTGGCGTCCACCTCGATGGCGGCGCGGATGCGGCCCATGTGCACGTCGATCGAGCGGTCGAAGGCCTCGAGCTCGCGGCCGCGCACGGCCTCCATGATCTGGTCGCGCGTGAGCACGCGGCCGGCGCGCTCGGCCATGGCCACCAGCAGGTCGAACTGGTAGGAGGTGAGGTCGGCCAGCGCGCCGCCCACCGACACGGTGCGCGCGTTGCGGTCGATCTCGAGCGTGCCGAAGCGCATCACGGTGCTGGCTTCGGTGTCGGCATTGTTCTCGCTGCGCCGGCGCAGCACCGCGCGGATGCGCGCGAGCAGCTCGCGCGGCTCGAAGGGCTTGGGCAGGTAGTCGTCGGCGCCGATCTCCAGGCCGATGATGCGGTCCATCGGATCGCCCTTGGCGGTGAGCATCAGCACCGACACCTTCGAAGCCGGAGGCGGCAGCGAGCGGATGCGGCGGCAGATCTCCAGGCCGTCGGTGTCGGGCAGCATCAGGTCGAGGATCACGAGGTCGGGCGCGTGCTGCTGCAACTGCTCGAGGCCGCTCGCGCCGTCGCCGGCATGGGTGAAGAGGAATCCCGACTGCGTCAGGTATTCGCCCACCATCTGTGCCAGGCGGGCGTCGTCTTCGATCATCAGGAGCTGGGGGGTACTCATGCGCTTCATGGTCGTGCACGGGGGGCAACGGGGCTTGAACGCTCCGTAAAGTTGGGTAAACGCCGCGTCCGGCTGTCATTCGGAAGTGCTGCGAAAAGCATAGCGCCGGCTTGCGCGCCGGCGGGCAGGGCGGCGATGTTTTCCTCGAGCAGCGAGGGCAGGGCGCAATCGCCCAGGTCCGCATTGTCCGCCCGAGCGCGCGCGAGGATCTCGCCGGCCAGCTGGCGCAGCTGCGCGGCCGAGGCCCGGATGCGCGCCCTGAACGCGGCGTCGCCCAGCCGCGGGTCCTTCAGGCTGCGGTTGAGCTCGGCGAACCAGGGCATGGCGGCCTGGTCGAGCATCACCGGGGCGTTGCGCCTGGCGCTGGCCGCGGACCAGCTGCGCAGCAGCTGCTGCACCGCGAGGTTCAGGCGCTGGCAATGCTGCAGCTCGTCCTTCAGGCTGCCGAGCAGCACCAGGTCGGTGAGCCGCTGCTGGAAGAAGATCTGCGAGAGCACGCCCCAGTAGTAGGCGTAGTCCCAGATCACCTTCACCGGCAGCACCTCGGGGTCGCCGAACAGCGGGTACTGGTCCTGGTAGAGCGCCAGCGTGCTTTCGTAGAACGAGTGGTAGATCTGGTCGTAGAGCTGCGCGCGCGCTTCCACCGGGCGGCCCGCGCGGTCGTGCGCCACCAGGTCGGCGATGTAGGTGTTGCTGATCGCGATGAAGTCGCTGCCCGGCGAATAGAAGGGGTCGAGGAACAGGCCCGCCTCACCCGTCAGGGCCCAGCGCCGGCCCGAGAACACCTGCCTGCAGCCGTGCGAGAAGTGCTTGAGGAACGCGAAGTCCTGCAGCAGGTGCCGCTTGCTGTCGAGCGCGTCGTACAGCCGCGGCTGGTAGGTGGCGAACCACCGCATGGCCTTGTCGAAGGTGTCGATGGTGTCCAGCGGGTGCAGCTTCGGGTCGGCCACGATGCCCACCGAATGCGAGCCCGAGGCCAGCGGAATCAGCCAGGCCCAGTAGCCCGCGCCTACCAGGTGGTTGGTCGAGAGCCAGCGCGCCTGCGGATCGCAGCGCCCGCGCCAGGCGGCGTCGTCGCTCCACTCGTCGATGGCAATGCGCTCGCCGATGCGGAACCACACGGCGTTGACGTCGTGCGCATTGGCCTCGGCCAGGCCGAGCTTGCGCTTGAGCAGGCCGGCGCGCCCGCAGGCATCGACCAGCCAGCGCGCCTCGGCGCTGTGGGTTTCGCTGCCGCGCGTCCATTCGAGGCGGTGCGGCGCCTCGGCGTCCGGGGCCAGTTCGACGCGGCGCACCAGCGCGGCATCGTCGAAGCGTACGCCGCGCCGCACGGCCTCCTCGGCCAGGTAGTTCTCGAAGATGCCGCGGTCGATCTGGTAGCTGGGCACAGCCAGGTAGCGGCTGGCGCCGATTTCGGTGACCTGGTCGATGTCGCGCCGGCCCTCGCTGAAGAAGAAGCGGAAGCCGAACTTGCGCAGCTGCGCGCCGTCCATGTGGGGCTTGAGGCCGAGCACCGTGTCGAAGTAGTGCGCGCCGATCTCGACCGACGACTCGCCCACCTTGTGCGCCGCATGCGGCACCGGGTGCGTGCGGCGCTCCAGCACCAGCACGTCGATGTCCTGGAAGCGCTGCTTCAGCTGCAGCGCGAGGGTGAGGCCCGCGAGCCCGCCGCCCATGATCACTGCGTCACATCGTTGCGCAGTGCCGGTCATGGAATCTCAGTCCCGGATCGGCCGCAGTTGCAGCCGCAGCGACAGGGTGGCGGAAAGCGGCAGCCCGATGGGCGGCGGCGGACCGTCGCCATCCAGCCGCGCCAGCGCTTCGAACAGGCCGAGCGCATGGGCCATCGGGTTGATGTGCGCCAGGGTCTTGGCGGCTTCGGAAAGCGGCGCCGGCGGGTTGCCGCCACCGCCGCTGCCGTCCACCGACCAGTCGAGCGCGGCCACGCTGCGCGCCGTGCGTTCGGGCGCGATCACCAGCGCCACGGCCAGCAGGCCCTGGCTGTCGGTCACCGAGGTCAGCGGGCCCACCGTGGGCGTGTCGTAGCCCACCAGCAGCACCGGCGACTGGTCGGCCGCGCATTGCACGGCCGCTTCGAGCAGGCCGGCGGCAAAGCTGTTCTCGTAGGCCGAGACCGAGTTGCTGGCCGCCATGCAGCCGGTGCCGATGGTCCAGTAGCCCACGGCCGCGTTGTGCACCGAGTTGTGGAAGCGCGTGGGCGACAGCACCGTGGGATCGGTGGCCAGCGTGCTGCACATGTAGTCGTTGATCGACAGGTCGCCATGCGCCGAGACGAACACGCAGGGCACGTCGGCCGCATTGCGGCCCGAGCCCGCCATCGACGCGGCGGCCACTTCGAGCGCCAGCGCCACGGTGTCGGGCGCACGCCGGCGCTCGGCCGGCGCCAGCACCTGCGGCGACGGCCGCTTGGCCGGCGGATCGGCCAGCCCGCCTTCGCCGCGGAAGGCGGCGCGCGCGGCGTCCCAGCCCGGCAGGGTGGGCGTCCAGAAGGCCGGGCCTTCGATGTAGAGAGTCGGGGGCGTGGGGACGCTCATGCTGGTTGTCATTGGATGGCCCCTTCGCGGAACACCGTGGAACCGGCTTTGCCGGGCCACTGGTGTTGCCCCCGGTAGGGGGAGGGAGAAGCGACACGAAGTGCGCGGAGCCTGGGGGCGAGCCTCATGCCTTTGCCTTGCCGAAGACCAGCGAGCAGTTGTTGCCGCCGAAGCCGAAGGAATTGGTCAGCGCATAGCGCACCTCGCCATGCGCGGGCGCGAGCCGGATCTGCGGGCCGAAGCCGGCGTCGAGCTGGCTCGTGTTGACCGTGCCCGGCATCAGGCCGCGCTCGATCGCGAGCAGGCTGATCACCGATTCGACGATGCCCGCTGCGCCCAGCGTGTGGCCCATGAAGCCCTTGGTCGAGCTGGCGTGGGTGGTGGCAGGGAAGCGCCGCGCCACCAGCGCGCCTTCGACCTCGTCGTTCTTCTGGCTCGCGGTGCCGTGCATGTTGATGTAGTCGATGGCCTCGGGCGCGAGGCCCGCGCGCGCCAGCGCCTCGTCGAGCGCGCGTTCGGCGCCCAGGCCCTCGGGGTGCGGCGTCGACATGTGGTGCGCATCGCTGGCTTCGCCGTAGCCCAGGAGCCGCAGCGGCGCGGCGGCGTCGTCCTGCACGCGCTCCACCAGCGCGAAGCCGGCCGCTTCGCCCAGGCTGATGCCCTTGCGGCTCGCATCGAACGGCCGGCACGGCTCGCTCGACACCAGTTCGAGCGAGTTGAAGCCGAACAGCACGCTGCCGCACAGCGTGTCGACCCCGCCCACCACGGCGGCGTCGGCCAGGCCCAGGCGGATCAGCCGCTCGGCCGAGGCAAACACCTTGGCGCTCGACGAGCAGGCAGTGGAAATCGTCTCGCTCGGCCCGCTGAGCCCGAGCACCTGCTGCACGAACATCGCCAGCGAATGCGGCGTGTGCACGGCCGGGCGCCGCTGGTCCGTGGGAAAGCGGCCGTCGGCGTCGAGCTGGGTGTAGGCCAGCTCGGTCTCGCCGATGCTGGAGGTCGAGGTGCCGAGGATCAGCGCGATGCGCGAAGGGCCGTACCTGGCCCGCGCGGCCGCCACGGCCTCGGGAAAGCCATCCGCATGCAGGCCCAGCCAGGCCAGCCGGTTGTTGCGGCAGTCCCACGAGGCCAGCGCCTCGGGCAGGCGGATGTCCTCGAGCCCGTCGACCCGGCCGATCCAGGTGGGCAGCGGCGCATCGCCGAAATCGTTGGCGCGCAGGCCGCTGCGCGAATGCTCGAGCGCCTCGGCGAGCGGCTCCTTGCCGACGCCGACGGCCGAAGTGGCCGTGAAGGCGCTGATCTGAAGGGGAGAAATGCGGGGCGGCACGTTGCTTGTGGGTTTGGCGGACGGAAGGTGAATGATCGCTCTGGGAGCGAGGCGGCAGGT
This sequence comes from Variovorax paradoxus NBRC 15149, assembly GCF_001591365.1. Classification (GTDB taxonomy): domain Bacteria; phylum Pseudomonadota; class Gammaproteobacteria; order Burkholderiales; family Burkholderiaceae_C; genus Variovorax; species Variovorax paradoxus. The sequence goes on along the minus strand of NZ_BCUT01000001.1, from coordinate 2,357,390 downwards.
AACCGGAAAGTGACAGCCTACCAGTTGCGCGGGGCCCCGGGCGTCAGCTGTTTTCCCATGCGGACCGCGCCCTATTGACGCCCGGCCGGCGCCTTGGTGGTGGTGATGCGGGCGGCCAGCGCCACCAGCAGCAGCACCGGCAGGCCCAGCAGCGCGGTGCCGGTGAAGAACTGGGCGTAGCCGTGCGCATCGACAAAAGCGCCCGAATAGCCGGCAATGAACTTGGGCAGCAGCAGCATCAGCGAGCTGAACAGCGCGTACTGCGTGGCCGAATAGCTGATGTTCGTGAGGCTCGACAGGTAGGCGATGAAGGCCGCCGAGGCAATGCCGCCGGCCAGGTTGTCGGCCGACACCACCGCGATCAGCGCCGTCAGGTCGTGCCCGCGCGAGGCCAGCCAGGCAAAGAGCAGGTTGCTCGCCGCGCTCAGCACCGCGCCCAGCATCAGCACGCGCATCACGCCCAGCCGCATCGACAGCACGCCGCCCACGAAGGCGCCGGCCAGCGTCATGACCACGCCGTAGATCTTGCTGACCGTGGCCACCTCGTCCTTGGTGAAGCCCATGTCCACGTAGAAGGGGTTGGCCATGATGCCCATCACCACGTCGCTGATGCGGTAGATGGCAATCAGCGAGAGGATCAGCGCGGCCTGCCACTTGTAGCGGCGGATGAAGTCGGCAAAGGGCTCGATCAGCACGCTTTGCAGCCATTCGGCCGCGTTCTTCGGCTTGGGCAGCACGCGGCGCACCGGCTCGGGCGAGAGCAGCACGGTCAGCACGCCCACCGCCATCGAGGCCGCCATCACCAGGTAGGCCGTCTTCCACGCGCCGTTCTGGTAGGCCGCCGCGCCCGTGGCGGCCGCTGCTGCCGGCGCCACCTCGGCCCAGGCCGCCACCCACAGCACACCGGCGCCGGCCCAGATCATCGCCAGGCGGTAGCCCGTTTGATAGGCGGCGGCGAGCGCGGCCTGCTTGCGCGTTTCGGCCGACTCGATGCGGAAGGCGTCCAGCGCGATGTCCTGCGTGGCCGAGCCGAAGGCCACCAGCAGCGCGCACCAGATCAGCGGCGCGAGGCCCTGGCGCGGATCGTTGAGCGCCATGCCGACCAGCCCCGCGACCACCATCCCCTGCGCCAGCAGCAGCCAGCCGCGCCGGCGCCCGAGCAGCGTGGTCAGCGGCGGCAGCGGCAGCCGGTCGACCAGCGGCGCCCAGACCCACTTGAAGCCATAGGCCAGGCCCACCCAGCTCAGGTAGCCGATGGTGGTGCGGTCGATGCCCGCCTCGCGCAGCCGAAAGCTCAGCGTGCCCAGCACCAGCAGCAGCGGCAGGCCGGCGGAAAAGCCCAGCGCAAGCATGCGCAGCGTGGCGGGCTCGAGGTAGACCTTCAGCGCATCGCGCCAGGGCAGGGAAGGGGCGGTGGAGGTTTCGGCGGGCTGGGCAGACATGAACTCCGGATTGTCCATGAGCGCGCGCCGCCTGCCGAGCCGTCTTTTTGTCGGCAATTGTTCCTATGATCCGCGCATGTGCACACGATGCGAGCTTCTTGCTGTTTCTTCCGCGGCTTCCTCGGCGCCGCGCGCCTCGGCCTGGCAGCCGCGGCGGGCCTTCCTGCTGGCGGCCGGCGCCGCGCTGGCCGGACCGGCCCTGGCGCAGGTTAACGTGGGCAATGCCTCGGTGGCGCGCAACCTGGTGCCGGCCGACCGGATCGAAGCCGCCGGCGTGCAGCAGTACGGCCAGCTGCTCGAGCAGGCGCGCGCCAAGCGTGCGCTCGCGGGCGACGGCAATGCGCAGCTGCAGCGGCTGCGCACCATCGCGAACCGGCTGATTCCTTTTGCGACGCCGTGGAACGCGCGCGCGCGTGAATGGAAGTGGGAGGTCAACCTGATCGGCAGCAAGCAGATCAACGCCTTCTGCATGCCCGGCGGCAAGATCGCCTTCTTCACCGGCATCCTCGAACAGCTCAAGCTCAGCGACGACGAGGTCGCCATGGTGATGGGCCATGAGATGGCCCACGCGCTGCGCGAGCATGCGCGTGCCCGCATGGCCAAGAGCGCGGGCACCGGCGCGGCGCTTTCCATCGGCGCGCAGCTGCTGGGCCTGGGCCAGATGGGCGATCTGGCGGCGCGCGCCGGCACGCAGCTGCTGACGCTCAAGTTCAGCCGCAGCGACGAGACCGAGGCCGATCTCGTCGGGCTCGAACTCGCGGCGCGCGCGGGCTACGACCCGCAGGCCTCGGTGTCGCTCTGGAAGAAGATGGCCGCGGCATCGAAGAACCAGGGCGGCCTCGGCTTTCTGTCGACCCACCCGAGCGGGCCGGACCGGATCCAGAAGCTCGAGGCCAACCTGCCGAAGGTCGAGGGGCTTTACCGGGAAGCCAAGCGTAGCTGAGGTCTTACTCCCTCTCCCTCCGGGAGAGGGCGGGGGTGAGGGCGGCGGCCTTCATATGTGAGCCGCGCTTCATCGGCGGCACGGAGCCCTCACCCCAACCCTCTCCCGGAGGGAGAGGGGGCAAATCCATACGGCCTGTTCTCGCCTGGCACATTGCTTGCATCTCGACTTGTACACAAGTTTGGATGCCTGATGATGGTGCATGAAGAAAACGGATCGGCTGCCGCAGCGTGGATTGCCCGCTTTCCCCGGCCCGTGCCCGGCGCGGACGCGGGGCCTCTCGCCGGCCTGCGCTTCGCCGTCAAGGACAACATCGACGTGGCCGGCGTGCCCACCACGGCCGCCTGCCCGGCCTTCGACCGCCGGCCGGCTGAGCACTCGGCCGTGGTGCGGAAGCTGCTCGATGCCGGTGCATCGCTGCTCGGAAAGACCAACCTCGACCAGTTCGCCTGCGGCCTGAACGGCACGCGCTCCCCGTATGGCGAAGTGCCCAATGCCTTCGACGCGCGCTACGTCTCGGGCGGCTCCAGTTCGGGCTCGGCCTACGTGGTGGCCGCCGGCGAGGCCGATTTCGCGCTCGGCACCGACACCGCCGGCTCGGGCCGCGTGCCCGCCGGGCTCAACAACATCGTCGGGCTCAAGCCCTCGCGCGGCCTGCTGAGCGCCTTTGGCGTGGTGCCCGCCGCCCAGAGCGCGGACTGCGTGTCGATCTTCGCGCGCAGCGTCGGCCTGGCCGTCGACGTGCTTCTTGCGGCCGCCGGGCCTGACGCGCGCGACCCTTACTCGCGGGCACTTGCGCTGCGCAGCCATCCGTTTCCGCCGGCCTTCCGTTTCGGCGTGCCCGACACGCTGAGCTTCTTCGGCGATGCCGCGGCCGAGCAAGCTTTTCGCGATGCGCAGCTGCGGCTCGCCGAACTCGGCGGCACGGCCGTGGAAATTCCCTACGCGCCGCTGGCCGAGGCCGCCGCGCTGCTCTACGAAAGCGCGCTCGTGGCCGAGCGCTATGCGGCGGTGCGCGGGTTCTTCGATGCGCGCGGCTCCCAGGTGATCGAGCCGGTGCGCGGCATCCTCGAAAGCGGCCGCGGCTACAGCGCCGCCGATGTGTTCGAGGCGCAGACCCGGCTGCGTGCCATTGCGCAGCAGGTCGAGCCGATGTGGCGCGGCATCGACCTGCTGCTGGTGCCGACCGCGCCCACGCACTACACGCGCGAGCAGATGCGCGCCGATCCCGTGGTGCTCAACCGCAATCTCGGCGCGTACACCAACTTCGTCAACCTGCTGGACTACGCCGCCATCTCGGTGCCGAGCGCGCTGCGCGCCGACGGCCTGCCCTTCGGCATCACGCTGATCGGCCCGTGCGGCAGCGATCTTGCGCTGGCCGAGCTGGGCCAGCGCTATCACCACGCCACCGGCCTGCCGCAGGGCGCCACGGGCTTGCCGCTGCCCGAGCCGCGCCCCATTCCGGGCCTGGGCGCTTCGCCGGTGCAGGCCATGCCCATCGCCGTCGTCGGCGCGCACCTCTCGGGCATGCCGCTCAATGGCCAGCTCACCGAACGCGGCGCCACGCTGCTGCGTGCCACCACCACCTCGCCGCACTACCGCCTGCACGCCTTGCCGGGCACCGTGCCGCCCAAGCCGGGGCTGCAGCGCAGCACGGCCGGCGGAGCCGCTATTGCGCTCGAAGTGTGGTCCGTTCCCGTGGCCGAGATCGGCAGCTTCCTCGCGCTGATCCCGCCCCCGCTGGGCCTGGGCAGCGTGGAGCTCGCCGACGGCAGCTGGGTGCACGGCTTCATCTGCGAAGGCCATGCGCTCGCAGGCGCCGAAGACGTGAGCCACCACGGCGGCTGGCGTGCCTACATCGCGAGCCGCGCCGCGGCCTCTTCCCAAGCCATTCCAACCTGACCGATCGAGGAGTCTTCATGTGCATTCCTGAGAAATCGTCCGCCGCCGCGTCGCGCCGCCAGCTGCTGCAGGCCGGCGCCGCGGGGCTGGCCGTGCTGGCTGCGCCCGCCATCGTGCGTGCGCAGGCCGCGCCCAAGATCCGCATCGGCTTCTGGCCCGTGGCCGCGGGCCTGCCCTTCTTTGCAGCGGTCGACCGCGGCTATTTCAAGGAAGCGGGCCTCGACGTGGAGCCGCTCAAGTTCGCGGGCGCGCAGCAGGTCATGGAAGGCATGCTCGCGGGCCGCTGCGACGGCAGCTCCAACGGCACCGGCTCGGCCAACCTCGCCATCGGCGAGATCGCGCAGCCGGGGCTGTTCAAGATCTTCTGCACCAACCCGAGCAACGCCAGGTTCGTGCTCGACGAATTCATCGTCGCCAAGGACAGCCCGACCAAGACCATGGCCGAGCTGGCCGGCAAGAAGATCGCGTCCGGCCCCGGCATCCAGAACGTGACGCTGTGCAAGACCATGCTCGAGCGCGCCGGCGCCACGGGCGCCACGGTGAGCGAGCTGCCCATCGGCCAGCATGTGGCGGCGCTCGTGGCGGGCCAGGTCGATGCCTGCTACACGCTCGAGCCCACCGGCACCGTGGGCCGCATGAACGGCACCACGCGCGTCATCGAGGCCGGCGTGGTCGCCAAATACATCCTCGGCGATCCGATGGCGCCCTGGCACGGCGGCGCAGCCAGCCTCACCAGCGAATTCATCAAGAAGAACCCCGACGCGGCAAGGAAGTACATCGCCGCCTATGCGCGCGGCGTGGAGCTGGTGCGCAGCAAGCCCGACGATGCGCGCCAGCACATGAAGGGCTACACCGCCATCGAAGGCAGCCTCACGGCCGAAGTGCCGCTCGCCTCGTACATGCTCTACAACGAGTTCAAGCCGAGCGACGTCGCGTACTTCCAGAAGTTCTACGACCTGTTCACCGAAAAAGGCATCTTCGAGAAGAAGGTGCCGGTGGACGGCCTGCTCTACAAGGCTTGACCATGGCCGACGCAAGCACGACCACGGCCACGCCGTGGACACCGCCGGCCGACGGCACCGCCGCCTCGGCACCGAAGCCGCCGCTGCGCGACCGGCTGCTGCCCTTCATCGGCCCCGTGGCGCTGTTCATCGTGTGGGACCTGGCGGTGCGCCTGGGCTTCATCAAGCCGATCCTTCTGCCCACGCCCGCCGACACCGTGGCGGCGCTCATCACGGGGCTCGCGGGCGGGCCGCTGCTCACCGACTTCGCGATGACCGTGTGGCGCACGCTGCAGGCCTTCGCGATTGCGGCGGTGGTCGGCGTGCCGCTGGGCGTGCTGCTCGGCAGTAACGAAAAGGCCTACCGCAGCGTCGAGTTCCTGATCGACTTCTTCCGCTCCACGCCTTCGTCCGCGCTGATCCCGCTGTTCCTCCTGATCTTCGGCGTGTCGGACGTCAACAAGGTGGCGATCGCGGCTTTCGGCGCGCTGCTGATCGTGGTGTTCAACAGCGCCTACGGCGTGATCAACGCGCGCAAGCAGCGCGTGATGGCGGCGCGCGTCATGGGCGCTTCGCGCTGGCAGATCTTCAAGGACGTGCTGGTGTGGGAAAGCCTGCAGCCCAGCTTCGTGGGCCTGCGCTCGGCGGTGTCGATGGCGCTGGTGATCGTCATCGTGGCCGAGATGTTCATCGGCTCGGACACGGGCCTCGGCCACCGCATTATCGATGCGCAGCAGGTGCTCAACGTGAAGAGCATGTATGCGGCCATTCTGGCGGCGGGCGCGCTGGGCTATGCGCTCAACATCCTCTTCCTGATTGCCGAGCGCCGCATCGTGCACTGGAGCGGAAGATGAAAGCCACGCCCGACATCGTCGTCAACGGCCCGGTGTATGCCGACGTGCCCAGGCCCGTCTTCAAGCCCGGCCCGGCCGGCACGCACATCACCATCCGCGGCCTGACCAAGTACTTTGCGGGCTGGCCGCTGTACGAGAACTTCGACCTCGACATTCCCAAGCACCGGATCGTCTCGGTGTTCGGGCCCAACGGCTGCGGCAAGTCCACGCTCATCAACATGATCGCGGGCCTGATCCCGATCGATGCGGGCGAGATCCTGTTCGACGGCAAGCAGCGCAAGGACACCAAGATCGGCTACGTGTTCCAGAACTACCGCGAGGCGATGTTCCCGTGGATGCGCACCATCGACAACATCGCCTACCCGCTGAAGCTCGAAGGCCGCAGCAAGGCCGAGGTCGACCGCCGCATGGAAGAGCTGGTGGCGTCCTTCGACGTGAAGTTCGACTTGAAGCGCTTTCCGTACGAGCTCTCGGGCGGGCAGCAGCAGACCGCATCGATCATGCGCGCGCTCGCACCCAAGCCCGAGGTGCTGTTTCTGGACGAGCCCTTTTCGGCGCTCGACTTCGAGATGACGCTCTTCATCCGCGAGAAGCTGCAGGAGGTGTTCATGCAGACCGGCACCACCATGCTCCTGGTGTCGCACGACCTCGAGGAGGCCGTGTACCTGGCCGACGAGGTGCTGCTGCTGACCAAGCGGCCCACCCGGGTGGCCGAGATCCTGCGCTACGGCGATGCGCGGCCGCGCACGGTCGAGACCCTGAGCACCGAGAGCTTCGTGGCAACCAAGAAGCTCAGCCTCGACATCTTCCAGCGCGAGGTCCGCCGGTGACGCCCGAGATCAACATTCCCGAGGTGCTCGCCGAAGTGACGGACGTGTTCGCGCGCTACGAGCAGGCGCTCATGGCCAACCAGCCCGCAGTGCTCGACGAGCTGTTCTGGAACAGCCCGCACACGCTGCGCTACGGCTTCTCGGAGAACCACTACGGCCATGCCGGCATCAGCGCCTTTCGCGCATCGCTGCCGGTGCAGAGCCCGCCGCGCGAACTGCTGCGCACCGTCATCACCACCTACGGCCGCGACTTCGCCACGGCCAACTGCGAGTTCCGGCGCGAAGGCGCCACCGCTGTCGGCCGGCAGAGCCAGACCTGGCTGCGCACGGCCGACGGCTGGCGCGTGGTCGCCGCCCACGTGAGCCTCCTGGGCTGAGCGCGGGGCACATTTTTTGCACTCCCTTCAACCTCTGGAAAGAACGCCATGACAAGCCAAATCAATCGCCGCGATTCCCTCAAGTCCCTGGCCGCGCTCGGCGCCGCCGGCACCCTCGGAGGCTGGAGTGCGCTCGCCGGCGCGCAGGCCAAGCCGCTGACCGTCGGCGTGATCTACGTCGGCGCGCGCGACGACTACGGCTACAACCAGGCGCACGCCATGGCGGCCGCCGAGATCAAGAAGCTGCCCGGCATCAAGGTGGTGGAAGAAGAGAACGTGCCCGAGACCGCGGCCGTGCAGAAGACCATGGCCGGCATGATCTCGCAGGACGGCGCCAAGCTGCTGTTCCCCACGTCGTTCGGCTACTTCGATCCGCACATCCTGGCCGTGGCGCCCAAGAATCCCGACGTGCGCTTCTCGCATTGCGGCGGCCTCTGGACCGAAGGCAAGCACCCGAAGAACGCGGGCAGCTTCTTCGGCTACATCGACGAGTGCCAGTTCCTGAACGGCGTGATCGCCGCGCACATGACCAAGAGCAACAAGATCGCCTTCGTCGCTGCCAAGCCGATTCCGCAGGTGCTGCGCAACATCAACGCCTTCACGCTGGGTGCGCGCTCGGTCAAGCCGAACATCACCTGCAGCGTGATCTTCACCGGCGACTGGTCGATGGCCGTGAAGGAAGCCGAAGCCACCAACAGCCTGGCCGACCAGGGCTGCGACGTCTTCACCATGCACGTCGACGGCCCCAAGGTGGTGGTGGAAACGGCGGCCAAGCGCGGCAAGATGGTCTGCGGCTACCACGCGAGCCAGGCCAAGCTCGCGCCCAATGCGTACCTCACCGGCGCCGAATGGAACTGGCTCACGGCCTACAAGACCGCCATCGAGGCCGCGCAGGCCGGCAAGCCGCATCCCAACTTCCTGCGCGGCGGGCTGAAGGAAGGCTACGTGAAGATGTCGGCCTACGGCCCGATGGTGCCGGACGCCGCAAAGAAGCAGGCCGACGAGATCAAGGCCAAGATGGTGGCGGGCAGCTTCGACATCTTCAAGGACGGCATCAAGGACAACAAGGGCGCGGTCGTGGTGCCGGCCGGCAAGGTGCTCAAGCAGACCGACCTGGAGCTCGAGAAGATGAACTACCTGGTCGAAGGCGTGATCGGCCAGGCCTGATCGCAGCCGCACCGGCCCGCACGCCATGCGCCAAGCGCTCAAGGAATTCGCCCTGCCGGTGTTCGCCATCGCGGCGGCGCTGCTGCTGTTCGGCGTGCTCGCGGCCTTTGCGGGCGTCGATCCGCTGGAGGTCTGGGCGACGCTCTTCAAGGGCGCGTTCGGCGACTGGTTCTCCTGGCAGAACACATTGCAGCGCGCCGCGCCGCTGATGCTCACCGCGCTGTGCGTGGCATTGCCGGCGCGCGCGGGCCTCATCGTCATCGGCGGCGAAGGTGCGCTGGTGCTGGGCGGGCTGGCGTGCGCGGCGCTCGCGCATGCGGTGCCGCTGCCCGGCAATGTCCTGGGCACGGCGGTCGTCTGCATCGCGGGTGCGCTTGCCGGTGCGCTGTGGATCGTGCTCGCAGGCTGGCTGCGCCAGTACCGCGGCATCAACGAAACCATCAGCAGCCTGCTGCTGGCCTACATCGCCATCGGCATCTTCAAGCACCTCGTCGAAGGGCCGCTGCGCGATCCGGCGAGCCTCAACAAGCCATCGACCCATGCGCTGGCCGACGGGCTGCTGATCGGCGGCATCGGCGGCTCGGACGTGCACTGGGGCCTGGTGATCGGCGTGGTCGCCTGCCTGGCGCTCGGGTGGTGGCTGCGTGCCACCGCCTCGGGCTTTTCGGTGCGCGTGGTGGGCGGCAATCCGCGCACCGCGCAGCTCGTGGGCCTGCCGGCCACGCGGCTCATCCTGGGGGCCTGCGCGCTCGGCGGCGCCTCTGCGGGGCTCGCGGGCGCGGTCGAGGTGGCGGCGGTGCACACCAATGCCAATGCCTCGCTGATCGCGGGCTACGGCTATGCCGGCATCCTGGTGTCGTTCATCGCGCGGCACAACCCGGTGGCCATCGTGCCGGTGGCGATCCTGTTCGGCGGCTTCGGCGCGGCCGGCAGCCTGCTGCAGCGGCGGCTCGGGCTGCCCGATGCCTCGGTGCTGGTGCTGCAGGGCATGGCCTTCGTGCTGATCCTGGCGAGCGAGGGCTTGCGCATGGTCGACTGGAACGCCTTTCGCGCGCGTGTGCCGCGCGGTGGGGGGGCGCTGCGATGAGCGCGGACCAGTGGATCGCGCTCGCGGCCGGCATCGTCGGCGGTGCGCTGCGCGTGGGCGCGCCGTTTCTTTTCGTGAGCCTGGGCGAATGCCTCACCGAGAAGTCGGGCCGCATCAACCTCGGGCTCGAAGGCGTGCTGGTGCTTTCGGCGATGGCGGCCTTCGGCGGTGCATACCTCACCGATTCGGCCTGGCTGGGGGTGCTGATCGGCGCGCTGGCCGGGGCGGCGCTCGCGCTGCTGCATGGCCTCTTGTGCTCGCTCGACCGCGTGAACGACGTGGCGACCGGCATTGCATTGATGCTGCTCGGCACGGGGCTCGCGTTCTACCTGGGCAAGCCGCTGATCCAGCCGCAGGCGCCGCAGATTCCCGCCATACCGCTGGGCTTCTGGAGCGACAACACGGTGGTGCGCTCGGCGCTGCAGCTCAATGCGCTGGTGCCGATCGGCGTGGCGCTCGCGGTGCTGCTCTGGTGGGGCTTTGCGCGCACGCGGGCCGGCCTCCTGGTGCGCATGGCCGGCGACTCGGCGCAGGCGGCGCGCGCGCTCGGCTACTCGGTCTCGGGCCTGCGCATTGCGGCGACCACGGCCGGCGGCTTCATCGCCGGGCTCGGCGGCGCGTCGCTCACGCTGTTCTATCCGGGCAGCTGGAACGAAGGCATCTCGAGCGGCCAGGGCCTGATCGCGGTGGCGCTCGTGATCTTCGCGCGCTGGAGTCCGCTGCGCTGCGTGGGCGCGGCGCTGCTCTTCGGCGGGGCCGGTGCCATCGGGCCGGCGCTGCAATCCATCGGCATCGGCTGGGGCTACCACCTGTTCAACACCGTGCCTTACGTGCTCACGCTGGTGATCCTGGTGTTCACCTGCAGGCCCGGCACGGCCGCCGCCGGTGCGCCGGGCGAACTTTCATCGACAAGGAGCTGAATCCCATGGCGAACACCGCATCTCCCCGCCACGTGGCCGCCGAGCCCTATGGCTGGCCCTACAACGGCGCGCTGCGGCCCGGCAACACCGCGCTCATCGTGATCGACATGCAGACCGACTTCTGCGGCACCGGCGGCTATGTCGACGTGATGGGCTACGACCTTTCGCTGGTGCAGGCGCCGATCCAGCCGATCGCGCGCACGCTCGCGGCGCTGCGGCCGCTGGGCTTCCACATCATCCACACGCGCGAAGGCCACCGGCCCGACCTGTCCGACCTGCCCGCCAACAAGCGCTGGCGCTCGCGCCAGATCGGCGCCAACGGCGTGGGCATTGGCGATGACGGGCCGTGCGGGCGCATCCTGGTGCGCGGCGAGCCGGGCTGGGAGATCATTCCCGAACTCGCGCCGCTGCCCGGCGAGGTGGTGATCGACAAGCCCGGCAAGGGCTCGTTCTATGCCACCGACCTGGAGCCGATCCTGCGCACGCGCGGCATCGAGAACCTGATCCTCGCGGGCATCACCACCGACGTGTGCGTGCACACCACGATGCGCGACGCGAACGACCGCGGCTTCGAATGCCTGCTGCTGTCGGACTGCACCGCCGCCACCGACCATGGCAACCACCTGGCGGCGCTGAAGATGATCACGATGCAGGGCGGCGTGTTCGGCGCGCATGCCACCTCGCAGGCGCTCTTGGCCGCGCTGGACTGACGAAGGCATGGCCGACCCCACGCCCCACGCCATCGGCGCACTGCCTGCGGGCCACGGTGCGCTCGCGCTCGACACCTGCGAGCTGACCAAGCGCTTCGGCGCCTTCACCGCGATGGACCGCGTGACGATGCACGTGGAGCCCGGCACGGTGCATGCGCTGCTCGGCGAGAACGGCGCGGGCAAGAGCACGCTGGTGAAATGCGTGGCCGGCTTCCAGCGTGCGGAAGAGGGCAGCATCCTGATCGACGGGCGCGAGCAGGACATTGCCAACCCGATCGTGGCGCGCGCGCTCGGCATCGGCATGGTCTACCAGCACTTCACGCTGGCGCCGGGCATGACGGTGGCCGAGAACCTGCTGCTTGCGGGCGGCAAGACGCCGGCGCTGATCGACTGGAAGGCCAAGCGCGCGGAGCTCAGGGATTTTCTTGCGGCCACGCCCTTCAGCCTCGACCTCGATGCGCGGCCCTCCGAGCTTGCGGCGGGCGAGAAGCAGAAGCTCGAACTGCTGAAGCAGCTGTACCTGAAGCCGCGCCTGCTGATCCTCGACGAACCGACCTCGGTGCTCACGCCGCAGGAGGCCGACGAGGTGCTGGGCCATGTGCGCGAGTTCGCGAAGAGCGGCCTGTGCACGGTGCTCATCATCACGCACAAGTTCCGCGAGGTGATGGCGTACGCCGACGGCGTGACGGTGCTGCGCCGCGGCAAGGCGGTGCACCACTGCCGCGTGGCGGACACGAACCCGGCGCAGCTGGCGCAGGCGATGATGGGCGGCGAGGATGCTTCGGCGCCTGTACCGGCTTCGTCGCCCGTCGCGAGAAAACCGGTGCCCGATGCGGCACCCGTCGCCTTGCGCGTCGAGGGCCTCGAGGCGCAGGGCGACCGCGGCACGCTCGCGCTGCACGGGCTGAGCCTTGCGGTGCGCGCGGGCGAGATCCTCGGCGTGGCGGGCGTTTCGGGCAACGGCCAGCGCGAACTGGTCGAGGCGCTGGTCGGCCAGCGCGCGCGGCTGGCCGGCAAGGTGAGCGTGATGGGCCAGCCCTACAGCGCGCGCCGCGCGGAGAACCGCAGCCTCAAGGTCCGCAGCCTGCCCGAGGAGCCGCTGCGCAATGCCTGCGTGGGCGACCTCAGCGTGGCCGAGAACATGGCGCTGCGCGATTTCGACCGGCCGCCGCTGTCGCGCGGCGGCGTGCTGGACTTTCCGTTCTGGCGCCACCGGGCGCGCGAGTGGATTGCCGAATACGGCGTGAAGACGCAGGGCGAGGGTGCGCCGATCCGCAGCCTGTCGGGCGGCAACGTGCAGCGCGCGGTGCTGGCGCGCGAGCTGGCCGGCGACATCAATGTGCTGATCGCGGCCAATCCGGTGTTCGGCCTCGACTTTGCCGCCGTGGCCGAGATCCACGAGCGCATCGTGCAGGTGCGCGAGAAGGGCGGTGCGGTGCTGCTGATCAGCGAGGATCTCGACGAGCTGCTGGAGCTGGCCGACCGCATCGTCGTGATGAGCGAAGGGCGGATCGTGTTCGAGACTTCGGCTGCGGGGGCAGAGAGGCATGTGATCGGGGCGCACATGGGTGGGGGGCACCATGAGCCTTCGAAGGCTGCGGCATGAGTGCCCCGCTTGCTGTTGGCGGGCCGCCCGGCGTGCGGTGCGGCGCGGTCGGCCCCACTGTGCCGGCCGCTTCGCGGCTGCCCTGCGGTGCTCGCGTTTCGCGGGGTCTCGCAGAACTCGCTTCGCTCAAACAGCTGCGAGCCCTGATCCGCGAAACGCTGCGCTCCTCGGCGGCACAGAGGGGCCGCCCACCCCGCACCACACACCGGGCTCGGCGGTGGAGTGTTTGCCCCCGGTGCGCCATCGCCGCGCCCGGCATGAACAACAACGAGAGCAAGCATGCGCATAGAAACTGCCAACCCCTTTCCCTACGACTTCGAGCTGAAGAACACCGCGCTGGTCCTCATCGACATGCAGCGCGACTTCATCGAGCCCGGCGGCTTCGGCGAAACGCTGGGCAACGATGTGTCTTTGCTCGAAGCGATCGTTCCGGCCACAAAGGCGGCGCTGCAGGCATGGCGGGAGGCCGGCGGCCTCGTGGTGCACACGCGCGAGGCGCACAAGGCGGATCTTTCCGACTGCCCGCCCGCCAAGCGCAACCGCGGCAACCCGAGCCTGCGCATCGGCGACCAAGGGCCGATGGGCCGCATCCTCGTCGCCGGCGAACCGGGCAACCAGATCATCGATGCGCTGGCGCCCGTCGATGGCGAGATGGTCATCGACAAGCCCGGCAAGGGCGCGTTCCATGCCACCGGCCTGCATGAGCTGCTGCAAGCGCGCGGCATCACGCACCTGCTGTTCGGCGGCGTCACCACCGAGGTCTGCGTGCAGACCAGCATGCGCGAGGCCAACGACCGCGGCTACGACAGCCTGCTGCTCGAAGACTGCACCGAGAGCTACTTTCCGGCCTTCAAGGCGGCCACGCTCGACATGGTCCGTGCGCAGGGCGCGATCGTGGGCTGGACCGCGCCGAGCAGCGCGCTGCGGGCGGTGCTCGGCCAAGGGCAATGACTGCGACTACCATTCCCCACGTGCCTACCGCCCGACCCCGCTCCGCTTCGCCCGCCCCCGCTTCCGACGCCACCGTTTTCCGCACGCGGGCCGACGAGGTCTACGCGCAGCTCAAGCGCGACGTGGCCGATTTCATCCTCGTGCCCGGCGACCGCTTCACCGAGAACGAGATCAGCGACCGGCTCGGCGTCTCGCGCACGCCGGTGCGGCAGGCGCTGTTCCGCCTGCAGCAGGAAGGCTTCGTCGAGGTGCTGTTCCGCAGCGGCTGGCGCGTGCTGCCCTTCGATTTCGACCAGTTCGAGCAGCTCTACGACCTGCGCATGGTGCTCGAGACCACCGCGGTGCACCGCCTCTGCGAAGCCGACCGCCGCGTCGACCGCAGCCTGCTCGACGCGCTGGCCGAGATCTGGCTCGTGCCCGCGGCCCAGCGCAGCAGCGACACCGCGCAGGTGGCGCAGTGGGACGAGGCCTTCCACTGCGCGCTCGTGGCCGCGGCGGGCAACGCCGAGATGGCGCGCGTGCACCGCGACGTGACGGACCGCATCCGCATCATCCGCCGGCTCGACTTCACCCAGCAGCCGCGCATCGACGCCACGTATGAAGAGCACGCCAAGATCTTGAAGGCCGTGCGCGCCAACCGAGGCGAGCAGGCCGCGATGCTGCTGCGCGCGCACATCGAGACCAGCCAGGCCGAGGTGCGCAAGATCACGCTGCACCAGGTGCACCTCGCGCGGCACGCGGGCAAGGCGGCGCCGCGCTGAAGCGGCCGGCGGGGCTACAGCGTGAAGTCGTAGTCCACCGTGATCGGCGCGTGGTCGCTGAACTTGATGGTCTTGTAGATCTGCTCGCTGCGCGCGAGCGCGCCCAGGGCCGGCGTGGCCAGGTGGTAGTCCAGCCGCCATCCCACGTTGTTCGCGTAGGCCTGGCCGCGGTTGCTCCACCAGGTGTAGGCCTCGCCCGTGGTGTCGGGCTTGAGCAGGCGGTAGACGTCGACCAGGCCCGCGCCGTCGGCGCCGGCGTCCAGCAGCCGGGTCATCCAGGCGCGCTCCTCGGGCAGGAAGCCGCTGTTCTTCTGGTTGCCGCGCCAGTTCTTGAGGTCGATTTCCTTGTGGGCGATGTTGATGTCGCCGCAAAGGATGAATTCGCGCTCCTTCTTGAGCGCGGTGAGGTGCGGAAAGAAGCCCTTCAGGAAGCGGAACTTGGCTTCCTGCCGCTCTTCGCCCGAACTGCCGCTCGGGAAGTAGCAGCTGATGATCGAGAGCTTGCGCCGGGGCGTGTCGAAGCGCAGTTCGAGATAGCGGCCCTCGGCGTCGAATTCGGCATCGCCCCAGCCCACCACCACGGCGCTCGGCGCGTGGCGGGTGTAGATCGCGGTGCCGGCGTAGCCTTTTTTCTCGGCGAAATGGAAATGGCCCTTGAGGCCGGCCATTTCCTCGAAACGGCCTTCGATGTCGCTCGCCTGCACCCGGATCTCCTGCATGCAAATACAATCCGGCGCAAGTTCGGCCACCCAGTCCGCCACCCCCTTCGTGGCGGCCGAACGCAGGCCATTGAGATTGAGGCTGGTCAGTTTGAACACAAGGAATTTCCGATGGCTGTAGATGGTGTGCAAGGCAGCGCGGTGGCGCAGGATTTCGTCCAGTTCGCACTCGACGCAGGGGTGCTGCGCTTTGGCGAGTTCAAGACCAAGGCCGGACGAATGAGCCCTTATTTCTTCAATTCGGGGCTCTTCGACGACGGCGCCAAGATCGCGCGGCTCGCCGGATTCTATGCAGACCGGCTGATCGAGAGCGGCGTCGAGTTCGACATGATCTTCGGCCCCGCCTACAAGGGCATTCCGCTGGGCGCCACGGTGGCGGCCGAACTGGCCCGGCGCGGCCGCAACCATCCCTTTGCCTACAACCGCAAGGAAGCCAAGGCGCATGGCGAGGGCGGCAACCTGGTGGGCGCGCCGCTCAAGGGCCGCGTGCTGATCGTCGACGACGTGATGTCGGCCGGCACCGCGGTGCGCGAATCCATTGCCGCCATCGAAGCCGCGGGCGCCACGCCGCACGCCGTGGCCATTGCGCTCGACCGGCAGGAAAAAGCCACCGAGAACGGCGTCGACGTGGACCACAGCGCCGTGCAGTACGTGCGCCACCAGCTGGGCCTGCAGGTGGTGGCGATTGCCACGCTCGACGACCTGCTGAACTACCTCTCGGGCAGCGCCGCCGCCGACCTGGGCGTGCATCGCGAGCGGGTGCTCGCCTACCGCGCGCGCTACGGCGCCAACTGAGATCGACGCCGTGCCCATTCACAAGCCCGGCCTGGCGGCCCGACCGTTCGCAGCCCCCTGGGTGCTGCTGTTGCCGATGGCACTCTGGGCTGGCGCGGTCCCGGCGCAGCCCGCACCGGCGCCGGCCGCGGGCATTTATTCATGCACCGATGCGCGCGGCCGCACGCTCACGGCCGACCGCCCGATTGCCGAATGCGTCGACCGCGAACAGCGCGAACTGAGCCCGAGCGGCACCACGCGCCGCCGCATCGAACCCACGTACACCGCCCGTGAACTGGCCGAGCGCGAAGACCGCGCCCGCGAGGCCGCCCTGCAGGCCGCGCGCCTGACCGACGAGCGCCGCCGCGAGCGCGCACTGCTGGTGCGCTATCCCAACGCCGAAGTGCATGACCGCGAGCGCGCCGAGGCGCTGGTGCAGATCGACGCGGTGATCCAGGCCGCGAAGAAGCGCCTGGCCGAACTCGCCGAAGACCGCCACAAGATCGACGAGGAGCTCGAGTTCTACAAGCACGACGTGAGCAAGGCGCCCGGCGCCGTGCGCCGCAAGCTCGAGGACAACGCGCAGAGCGTGGCGGTGCAGAACCGCTTCATCGGCGAGCAGGAAGACGAGAAGAAGCGCGTCAATGCGCGCTTCGACGAGGAGCGCACGCGCTTGAAGCAGCTCTGGTCCCCCCAGAACGGCGGCATCAAGCGCTGAGGCTCAGCCCAATTTTGCTTTCAGCAGCTCGGTCACCTGCGCCGGGTTCGCCTTGCCGCCGCTGGCCTTCATCACCTGGCCCACGAGGCCGTTGAGCGCCTTTTCCTTGCCGCCGCGGTATTCCTCGACGTTCTTCGCGTTCTTGGCGATCACCTCGTCCAGGATCCTGTCGAGCGCGCCGGTGTCGCTCATGGGCTTCAGGTCCCTGGCCTCGATGATGGCGTCGACATCGCTGCCTTCGCCGGTCCAGAGCGCGTCGAACACCTGGCGCGCGGCGTTGTTGGGCAGCGTGCCGTCGGCAATGCGCCCGACCAGCTGCGCCAGCTGCTGCGCCGTGACGGGCGCGGCCTCGATGCCGATCTCCTGCGCGTTCAGGCGGCGCGCCATTTCGCCGGTGATCCAGTTGCTCGCGAGCTTGGGCGTCGCGCCGGCCTTGACCGCATCGTCGAAGTAGCGCGCGAGCGCCGGGCTCTGCGTGAGCTGCGCCGCGTCGTATTCGGACATGCCGTGGTCGCGCACATAGCGCTCGGCCATGGCGCGCGGCAGCTCGGGCATGGTGGCGCGCACGCGCTCGATCCACTCGGCCTCGATGGCCAGCGGCGGCAGGTCGGGATCGGGAAAGTAGCGGTAGTCGGCCGCGTCTTCCTTGGTGCGCATGGTGCGCGTCTCGCCGGTGTCGGGGTCGAACAGCACGGTGGCCTGCTCGATCTTGCGGCCGTCTTCCAGCTCGTTGATCTGCGAGTTGATCTCGTAGTCGATCGCCTGCTGCATGAACTTGAAGCTGTTCAGGTTCTTGATCTCGCGCCGCGTGCCGAGCTTCTCGCCGGGCTTGCGCACCGACACGTTGGCGTCGCAGCGGAAGCTCCCTTCCTGCATGTTGCCGTCGCAGATGCCGATCCAGGTGACGATCTTGTGCAGCTCGCGCGCATAGGCCACGGCCTCGGCGGTGGAGCGCATGTCGGGCTCGGTCACGATCTCCAGCAGCGGCGTGCCGGCGCGGTTCAGGTCGATGCCGCTCTGGCCGATGAAGTTCTCGTGCAGCGACTTGCCCGCGTCTTCCTCGAGGTGGGCGCGCACCAGGCGCACGGTCTTCTTTTCTTCGCCAAGGAAGAAAGAGACCGCGCCGCCCTGCACCACCGGGATCTCGTACTGGCTGATCTGGTAGCCCTTGGGCAGGTCGGGGTAGAAATAGTTCTTGCGCGCGAACACGCTGCGCGGCGCGATGTGCGAGCCGAGCGCCAGGCCCAGCTTGATGGCGCGTTCGACCGCGCCCTTGTTCATCACGGGCAGCGTGCCGGGCAGCGCGAGGTCGACCGCGCAGGCCTGCGTGTTGGGCTCGGCGCCGAAAGCGGTGGAGGCGCGGCTGAAGATCTTGCTCGCGGTCGAGAGTTGCGCGTGCGTCTCGAAGCCGATGATGACTTCATAGCCGCGCACCAGCGGGCCGGTCGGGCGGCCTTCTTGCTGTGCTTCGAAAGTGTTCACGGGTTCGCTCATTTCAAAAGCCCTCCGGCGTGCGCATGTGCCAGTCGGTGGCTTGCTGGAAGCGGTGGGCTGCGTTCAGCAGCTTCGCTTCGCCGAAGTAGTTGCCGATCAGCTGCAGGCCGACGGGCATGCCGGCGTCGAAGCCCGCGGGCACGCTCATGCCCGGCAGGCCGGCCAGCGAGGCAGGCAGCGTGAAGATGTCGGCCAGGTAGTCGGCCACCGGATCGCCGCCGTGCTCGCCGATCTTCCAGGCGGTGGTCGGCGCGGCCGGGCCGGCGATCAGGTCGCACTGCCTGAAGGCCTGCTGGAAGTCGTCGGCGATCATGCGGCGCACCTTCTGCGCCTGCAGGTAGTAGGCGTCGTAGTAGCCGTGGCTCAGCACGTAGGTGCCGATCATGATGCGGCGCTTCACCTCGTCGCCGAAGCCTTCGGCGCGCGTGCGCTCGTACATCTCGGCCAGGTCCTTGTACTGCTTGGCGCGGTGGCCGAACTTGACGCCGTCGAAGCGGCTCAGGTTGCTCGAGGCTTCGGCCGCGGCCAGGATGTAGTACACGGGAATCGACAGCTCGGTGAGCGGCAGCGACACCTCGACGCGCTTGGCGCCGAGCTTTTCGTACTGCACAAGGGCCGCATCGATGGCCGCGCGCACGCCGGGTGCCACGCCTTCGCCGAAGAACTCCTTCGGCACGCCGATGCGCAGGCCTTCGAGCGAATCGCCGAGCGAACGGCCGAAGTCTTCGGCGGGCTTGTCGAGCGAGGTCGAGTCGCGGTCCAGGTCGGGGCCGCAGAAGGCCGACAGCAGCAGCGCGCAGTCTTCGGCCGAGCGGGCCATCGGGCCGGCCTGGTCGAGGCTCGATGCGAAGGCCACCATGCCGTAGCGCGAGGCGCGGCCGTAGGTCGGCTTGATGCCGGTGATGCCGCAGAACGAGGCCGGCTGGCGGATCGAGCCGCCGGTGTCGGTGCCGGTGGCCGCAGGGGCCAGGCGCGCCGCCACGGCCGCCGCGCTGGCGCCCGAGGAGCCGCCCGGAATGCGCTCGCGGTTCCACGGGTTCTGCACCGGCACGGCCTTGTCGTGGCCCACGGCGGGCACGGCGACGTTCTCGTTGGCCGAGCCCATCGCGAATTCGTCGCAGCTGAGCTTGCCCAGCGTGACCGCGCCGGCCTCGGCCAGGCGGCGCACCACGGTGGCGTCGAAGGGCGAGCGGTAGCCCGCGAGCATCTTGGAGCCGGCGGTGGTGGCGAAATCGGTGGTGACGAAGATGTCCTTGTGCGCGATCGGCACGCCGGCCAGCGCCGGCGCGTTGCCCTTGGCAATGAGCGCGTCGGCCGCGCGGGCCTGGGCCAGCGTGACGTCTTCGTTCACGTCGACGAAGGTGCCGAGCGATTCGTGGGCCTTCATGCGGCCCAGGAAGACCTGCGAGGCCTCGACGGCCGAAACCTTGCGCTCGGCCAATGCCTTGGCCAGGTCAGCCACGCCCATCTGGTGCAATTCGCCGCTCATTCGATCACCTTCGGCACGAGGAACAGGCCGGCTTCGACGGCCGGGGCGCTCTTCTGGTTGGCTTCGCGGTTGTCGGGTTCGCTTGCCACGTCGTCGCGCAGGCGCAGCGTGATGTCCTCGACAGCGGCCACCGGATGGGCCAGCGGCTCGACTCCGGCGGTATCGACCGAACGCATGCGTTCGACCAGGTCAAAGAAGCCGTTGATCTGGCTGAGCATGCGCTCGCTTTCGTCGGAAGCAAGCTGCAGCCGCGCCAGGGAGGCGATGCGTGCAATATCTGAGGCGGAAAGTGACATGGGTCGGACCGGTCGAAAAAACCGGAAGTAATCGCACGCCGGAGAGGGTGCTAACACGGGATTCAGAGGGGATTCGGGTATTATCCCGCCTTTGCCGCAACCCCCGCGAACGCGCCGGCTTTTGCGCCAAAAACGATCAATTCACCCCGTCATACGACCCAAAAAACAGAGCGACGACCTGCCGACGCGCAGGCGTGCTCCAGAGGATTCCGCACATGTTTGGAGCTTTCCGTCGGTACTTTTCCACCGACCTGGCGATTGACCTCGGCACCGCCAACACCCTGATCTTCGCCCGCAACAAGGGCATCGTGCTGGACGAGCCCTCGGTCGTCGCCATCCGCCACGAAGGCGGTCCCCACGGCAAGAAGGTGATCCAGGCCGTCGGCCGCGAGGCCAAGGCCATGCTGGGCAAGGTGCCCGGCAACATCGAGGCGATCCGCCCGATGAAGGACGGCGTGATTGCCGACTTCGTGATCACCGAGCAGATGATCAAGCAGTTCATCAAGATGGTGCACCCGCGCACGCTGCTCACGCCGAGCCCGCGCATCATCATCTGCGTGCCCTGCGGCTCCACCCAGGTCGAGCGCCGCGCCATCAAGGACGCGGCCGAGGCGGCAGGCGCCACGTCGGTCTACCTGATCGAGGAACCCATGGCCGCGGCCATCGGCGCCGGCCTGCCCGTCAGCGAGGCTTCGGGCTCGATGGTGGTGGACATCGGCGGCGGCACCACCGAAGTGGGCGTCATCAGCCTGGGCGGCATGGTCTACAAGGGCTCGGTGCGCGTGGGCGGCGACCGCTTCGACGAAGCCATCATCAACTACATCCGCCGCAACTACGGCATGCTGATCGGCGAGCCGACGGCCGAGGTCATCAAGAAGAACATCGGCTCGGCCTTCCCGGGCTCCGAGGTCAAGGAGATGGAAGTCAAGGGCCGCAACCTCTCCGAAGGCGTGCCGCGCAGCTTCACCATCAGCAGCAACGAAGTGCTGGAAGCCCTGACCGATCCGCTCAACAACATCGTCTCGGCCGTGAAGAACGCGCTGGAGCAGACGCCCCCTGAACTGGGCGCCGACATCGCCGAGCGCGGCATGATGCTGACCGGCGGCGGCGCGCTCTTGCGCGACCTGGACCGCCTGCTGGCCGAGGAAACCGGCCTGCCGGTGCTGGTGGCCGAAGACCCGCTGACCTGCGTGGTGCGCGGCTGCGGCATTGCGCTGGAACGCATGGACCGCCTGGGCAGCATCTTCACGAGCGAGTAAAAGGCGTAAGCCATCATCGGCCGGCCTCTGCTTGCGCAGGCCGGCTTTTTTGCCATCTGACGTTGCACACAGCCAGGTCCGAACCATGCCCTTGGGCACGCTCGATCGCACAGCCCCACCCCTGTTCAACCAGGGGCAGTCGGCGCTCAGCAAGCTGATCTTCTTCGGCGCGCTCTCGCTGTTCCTGATGGTGGCCGATGCGCGCTTCCACCTCGTGCAGCCGCTGCGCGCGGCCGTCGGCGCGGTGCTCTACCCGGTGCAGTGGCTGGCGCTCAAGCCGGTGCAGATGATGATGGGCGGCAGCCGCTATTTCGAAGACCTGCAGACGGCCCAGCGCAACGAGGACGAGGCGCGCAAGGCGCTCATGCTGCAGGCCGAGCGCGCGAGCCAGGCCGACACGCTCGCGCAGGACAACGCGCGGCTGCGCGCGCTGCTCGAACTGCGCCAGACCACCCAGGCGCCGGGCCGCGCGGCCGAGGTGCTGTACGACGCGGCCGACCCCTACACGCGCAAGATCGTCATCGACCAGGGCCTCACGCAGGGCGTGGCGCCCGGCTCGCCCGTGATCGACGCGCACGGCGTGCTGGGACAGGTGACGCAGGTGCAGCCCTTCACGAGCGAGGTCACGCTGGTGATCGACCGCGATCTTTCCATTCCCGTGCAGAACACCCGCACCGGCGTGCGCAGCGTGGCCTTCGGCGACGCGTCGGCGCATGGCGGCGGGCTGGAACTGCGCTTCATGGCCGCCAATGCCGACCTGCAGGAGGGCGACCTGCTGTCCACCAGCGGCGTCGACGGCGTCTATCCGCCCGGCCTGCCGGTGGCGAAGATCGAGCGCATCGAGCGCCGCGCCGATTCGGCCTTTGCGCGCATCTACTGCGTGCCGCTGGCCCGCGTGACGGCCGCGCGCTACGTGCTGGTGCTCGCGCCCACCGGCGCTCCCTCGGCGCCGCCGGCCCCGGCGCCCGCCGCCGCGGTGCGCAAGAAGCCCGAAGCCAAGCCGGCCGCCAAGGCGGACAAGGCCACCGACAAGGCCGACAAGAAAGCCGCGGAGCGCGCCCGATGATCAAGCGTCCCGGACAACAGCAGCTCCTGCTGCCCGTGAGCCCGCTGTTCATGTGGGCCAGCCTGGTGGTGGCGCTGCTCATCAACATGATCCCGATCGGCCGCGCCGCATGGATGCCCGACCTGCTCGCGCTGGCCATCGTGTTCTGGGGCGTGCACCAGCCGATGCGCGTGGGCATCGGCGCGGCCTTCGTCTTCGGGCTGTGCATGGACGTGCACCAGTCGTCCATGCTGGGCCAGCATGCGCTGTCCTACACCACGCTGGGCTTCTTCGCGATCACCATCCACCGGCGCCTGCTGTGGTACCCGGTGGCCTCGCAGGCGCTGCAGGTGCTGCCGCTCTTTGCGCTGTCGCAGCTCATCGAGGTGATCACGCGGCTGGTCGGCGGCGGCGTGTTCCCGGGCTGGAGCGTGCTGGTCTCGCCCGCCATCGAGGCCGCGCTGTGGCCGCTGGCCACCGCCTTGCTGCTCGCACCGCAGCTTCGCACGCCCGACCCCGACGAGAACCGGCCGCTGTGAATTCGCCCGCATTTGCCATGGCCACGGCCCGCGCCTAAGCTCGCACTTTCCCCGCCATGACCGAAATCCGCAACGTCGCTGCCGACCTCGCGCGCTTCAAGCGCCGCGTGGTCGTGATCGGCCTGGCGGTGCTGTTTGCCTTCAGCCTGCTGTGCGCGCGGCTGGTGTACCTGCAGGTGGTGCGCCACGAAGACCTGGCGGAGCAGGCCGAGAGCAACCGCACGGCCATCGTGCCCGTGGTGCCCAACCGCGGCCTGATCCTCGACCGCAACGGCATCGTGCTGGCCTCCAACTATTCGGCCTACACGCTGGAGATCACGCCTTCGAAGGTGGGCGACGTCGAGGAGACCATCGAAAGCCTGACCCAGGTGCTCGAGATCTCGCCGCGCGACCGCCGCCGCTTCAAGCGCCTGCGGGAAGACTCGCGCAGCTTCGATTCCATTCCGATCCGCACCCGCCTGAGCGACGAGGAGGTCGCGCGCTTCGCTGCGCAGCGCTACCGCTTCCCGGGCGTGGAGATCAAGGCCCGGCTGTTCCGCAACTACCCGCACGCCGAGCTGGCCTCGCACGTGCTTGGCTACATCGGCCGCATCAACCAGCGCGAGAAGACCGCGATGGAAGACTGGGACGAGGAAGACCAGGCCAACTACAAGGGCACCGACTACATCGGCAAGCTCGGCATCGAGCAGAGCTACGAGAAGACGCTGCACGGCCAGACCGGCGTCGAGCAAATGGAAACCTCGGCCGGCGGCCGCGCGGTGCGCCGGCTCGCCAGCCACCCGGCCACGCCCGGCAACACCGTGATGCTGTCGCTCGACATCAAGCTGCAGAAGCTGGTGGAAGACATGTTCGGCGACCGCCGCGGCGCGCTGGTGGCCATCGACCCCAAGTCCGGCGAGGTGCTGGCCTTCGTGAGCAAGCCCACCTTCGACCCCAACCTGTTCGTCGAAGGCATCGACACCGAGAGCTGGCAGGCGCTGACCGAATCGCTCGACAAGCCGCTTTTGAACCGCGCGCTGCGCGGCACCTACCCGCCCGGCTCCACCTACAAGCCCTTCATGGCGCTTGCGGCGCTGCAGACCGGCAAGCGCGGCCCCAACGTGGTGGTGAACGATCCTGGCTACTTCAACTTCGGCGGCCACCGCTTCGGCAGCCCCGAGGGCAACATCGGCGGCGTCGACATGCGCCGCTCGATCCAGCTGTCGAGCAACATCTACTACTACTCGCTGGCCAATGAAATGGGCGTGGACCTGATCCACGACTTCATGAAGCCGCTGGGCTTCGGCCAGATCACCGGCATCGACCTGGGCGGCGAGGTGCGCGGCGTGCTGCCGAGCACCGAGTGGAAGCGCAACGCCTACAAGCGGCCCGAGCAGAAGAAGTGGTATGCGGGCGAGACCATCTCGCTGGGCATCGGGCAGGGCTACAACGCCTTCACGATGCTGCAGCTCGCGCAGGCCACCTCCATCGTGGCCGACGGTGGCCGCAAGCACAAGCCGCACCTCGTGCTGGCCACGCGCAACACCGTGAGCGGGCAGGTGGTGCCGCTGCCCCAGCCGCCGGCCGAGAACCTGGGCTATTCCGCGGCCAACGTCGCGGTGGTCCGCGAGGGCCTGACCAGCGTGGTCACCAGCGGCACTGCGCGCGGCGTGTTCGCCGGCGCGGGCTACCAAGCGGCCGGCAAGACCGGCACCGCGCAGGCCGTGACGCAGGCGCAGAACACCAAGTACAACGCGCGCGCGCTCGAGGAGCACCAGCGCGACCACGCGCTGTTCATGGCCTTTGCGCCGGTCAACGATCCGAAGATCGCGCTCGCGGTGATCGTCGAGAACGCCGGCTGGGGCGCAGGCGCGGCGGCGCCCATTGCGCGCCGCGTGTTCGACTACTGGCTGATGGACCAGTATCCGAGCGAGGCCGACATGGCCGCCATCAAGGTCGGCAAGGCCACCGCCCCGATCGGCAAGCCGCGCGTGGCCAGCGAAGTGGCTTGGCCGGCAGCGTCGGCCGCCGCAACCGCCCCCTGAATCTTGCTCCCTCTCCCTCCGGGAGAGGGGACAACACCAACGTCAGGCCACCACCGTACCGCTGACCTCGCCCAGGCCGATGCGCACCGCGCCTGCGCGCTCGCAGTAGCCGCGGATCACCAGCGTGTCTCCGTCCTCGAGGAAGGTGCGCTTCTCGCCGTTGGGCAGCGTGATCGGCTGCTTGCCGCCCTGCGTGAGCTCGATCAGCGAGCCGGCCTCGTCGGGCTGGGGGCCCGACAGCGTGCCCGAGCCCAGCAGGTCGCCGGGCTGCAGGTTGCAGCCGTTCACCGTGTGGTGCGCGACCAGCTGCGCGGCGGTCCAGTAGGCGGCCTCGGTGGTGTTGCCGCGCGTGAGGCGCGCGGGCGCCAGGCCTTCGGCGCGCATCTTCGCGGTCTGCAGCAGCACTTCGAGCGTGATGTCGAGCGCGCCGCTTTCACGGTTCGAGGGCGCATCGAGGTACGCGAGCGGCTGCGGATCTCCCGCGGGCCGCTCGAAGCGGGCGCGGAACGGCGCCAGCGCCTCCATCGTCACGATCCACGGCGACAGCGTGCTTGCGAAATTCTTCGAGAGGAAGGGGCCGAGCGGCTGGTACTCCCAGGCCTGGATGTCGCGCGCCGACCAGTCGTTGAGCAGCGCCACGCCGAACAGGTGGTCCTCGGCCTCGGCGATGGCAATCGGCTCGCCGAGCGCATTGCCGCGGCCGACGAAGAAGCCCAGCTCCAGTTCGTAGTCGAGCCGCTTCGAGGGGCCGAAGCCGGGTTCGGCCGCGTCGGGCGCCTTGGTCTGGCCCTGCGGCCGCTTGAAGACCTGCCCGCTCACGCCGATCGACGAGGCGCGGCCGTGGTAGCCGATCGGCACCCACTTGTAGTTGGGCATCAGCGGCTGGTCGGGGCGGAACAGCTTGCCGATGGTGGTGGCGTGGTGGATGCCGGTGTAGAAGTCGGTGTAGTCGCCGATGCGGCAGGGCACGGTCATTTCGGCCTTGGCTTGCGGCAGCAGTGCCTTGGCCCAGGCCGCCTGCTGGCTGCTGCCTTCGGCCAGGCCCGCGGAGATGGCCGCGCGCAGCGCCTGGCGCTCCTTCACGCCCGCGTTCATCAGCGCATTCATGTCGTCGCTGTCGACGAGGCCGGCCGCCTTCAGGTCCAGCACCTGGTCGCCGATGGCCACGCCGATGCGGAAAGCCTCGCTGCTGCCGGCCGTGCGGAAGCGCCCGAAGGGCAGGTTCTGGATCGGGAAGTCGCAGCCGGCTTGGTTGGCGGAGGCGACCCAGCTGCGCAGCTTCGGGTCGTGGGTGGCGTTCAGTGCGGTGGTGCTCATGGCGTGTCTTTCGTTGAAATTCGGTTCAGTCGGCGGTCATGCCGGCTTTCCTGGCGACGTCGCCCAGGCGCTGGTATTCGGTTTGCGTGAGCGTGGCCAGCTCCTGCGCGGTCGAGCCGCGCGGCGAGAAGCCGGCCTGCTGCAGCTTGGCCTTCACCTCGGGCATCGCGAGCGCCTCGACGAAGGCTTCGTTCAGCGCCTTCACGATGGGCGCCGGCAGGTTCGCCGGGCCGTACACGCCGAACCACGGGTCCAGCGCATAGCCCTTGAGCCCGGCCTCGGCCATCGTCGGCACATCGGGCAGCGAGGGCGAACGCGCCGGCCCCGCCACCGCCAGTGCGCGCAGCTTGCCGGCCTGGATGTGCGGCAGCGACGCCGGCAGGTTGTCGAACATCAGGCCGATGTTGTTGCCCAGCATGTCGGTGATGGCCGGGCCGCTGCCCTTGTAGGCCACGTGCACGAGCTCGGTGCCGGTCATCTGCGCGAACATCACGCCCGCCAGGTTCATCGAGGTGCCGGCGCCGGCCGTGGCGTAGGGCAGGCCGGGGTTCTTCTTCGCGGCCGCGACCAGGTCGGACACCGACCTGATCGGCGAGCTGGCGGGCACTTCGAGCACGATGGTCGAGGTGCCGAGCAGGCTGATGGCCGTGAAGTCGCGGCGCGGATCGAAGGCCATCGACTTGTAGATGTGCGGGTTGAGCGCATTGGTCGAAATGGCGCCGAAGCCGATGGTGTAGCCATCGGGCGCGGCCTTGGCCACGGCGTCCATGCCGATGTTGCCGCCCGCGCCGCCGCGGTTGTCGATCAGCACCGGCTGGCCCAGCTTCTGCGAGACCTGCTGGCCCACGGTGCGCGCCACAAGATCGGTGGTGCCGCCGGGCGTGTAGGGCACGATGAAGCGGATGGGTTTCGACGGAAACTCCGCCGCATGCGCCGCGAGCAGGGGCGCGGCGAGCAGCGCGATGGCGGCCGCGCGGCGCGTGATTCCAAATGCGTTCTTCATGGCTTGAACTGGTCCTTCAGGCCCGCCCAGCAGTCGGCGTAATCGGTATCGAGCGCGGGGCTCTTGAGCGCGAAGTCCGTCGGAATGAACCGGTAGCGGCTCTCGAACATGAAGGCCAGCGTGTTGTCCAGCTTGTGCGGCTTCAGGTCGGCGTGCGTGGCCTTGTCGAAGGCTTCCTCGTCGGGGCCGTGCGGCACCATGCAGTTGTGCAGGCTCGCGCCGCCGGGCTTGAAGCCGCCCGGCTTGGCGTCGTATTCGCCGAGCACAAGGCCCATGAACTCGCTCATGAGGTTGCGGTGGAACCAGGGCGGACGAAAGGTGTTCTCCATCACCATCCAGCGCGGCGGAAAGATCACGAAGTCGCAGTTCGCGGTGCCGGGCGTGTCGCTCGGCGAAGTCAGCACGGTGAAGATCGACGGGTCGGGATGGTCGAAGCTGATGGAGCCGATCACCATGAAATTGGCCGTGTCGTACTTCACCGGCGCCAGGTTGCCGTGCCAGGCGACCACGTTGAAGGGCGACTGCCTGGCCGGTGCCTTCCAGAAGCGGCCGCCGAATTTCTTCACCAGCTCGTAGGCGCCGCCGTCATCCTCGAAGGCCGCCACGGGCGCCTGGAAGTCGCGCGCGTTGGCCAGGCCGTTGGAGCCGATCGGGCCGAGCTCGGGCAGGCGGAAGTGCGCACCGTAGTTCTCGCAGACATAGCCGCGCGAGAGCCCGTCGGGCAAGGCCACCTTGAAAGCCATGCCGCGCGGCAGCAGCGCGATCTCGCCGGGCTTCACGTCGAGCACGCCGAGCTCGGTGGTGATCACGAGGCGGCCCTGCTGCGGCACCACCAGCATCTCGCCGTCGGCGTTGACGAAGGCGCGCTGGTCCATCGAGCGGCCCGCCAGGTACATCAGCGAGCCGATGCCCACCTGCGATTCGGCATCGCCGTTGGCCGCGATGGTGTGCATGCCGTCGATGAAGTCCGCTGCGGCCGCGCCGCCCTCGAGCGGCATCGGATGCCAGCGCAGCGGCTCGGGCGGCAGCGCGATCTCGCGGCCGGCGCCGGTGGTCCAGTGCGCCTGCGCATACGGCTGGTAGCGGCCCGACACCACCGAAGGCTGGCGGCGATACAGCCAGCTGCGGCGGTTCTCATGGCGCGGCGCGGTGAAGGCGGTGCCCGAGAGCAGCTCGGTGTAGAGGTCGAAGGGCGCGCGCTGCGGATTGTTGCGGCCCTGCGGCAGGGCGCCGGCAACGGCTTCCGAGGCGTACTCGTTGCCGAAGCCGCTCTGGTAGCGCCGTTCGGTATGGGCGGTTGGGTTGGTCATGGTGTTCTCTTTCGAAAATCAGGGCGAGAGCCGGCCCGTGTTCAGCTGCCGCGCGCGGCCTCGAAGGCCTCGCGCAGCACGGCCAGCGAGCCGATGTGGTTGGCCAGCACAAGCACGAGCCGCGCATTGAAGGCGTGGCTCTCCTCGGTGGAAAGCCCCTGGTGCGCCTCGATCAGCGCCTCGTAGAAATCGTCGGGCGCTTCGAGGTTCGGTGCGGTGATCAGTTGTTGTTGCATGGGGGTCCTCATGCCTTGGCCAGTGCGCGGCCGATGGCTGCGCGGATGTTTTCTGCCGTGGGTTGCCGCCAGCGCGCGCACACATGCTGGTCGGGCCGCAGCAGGTAGACGGTGCCGGGCTGCACGTCGTAGCGCTGCACGGCGAGCTCGCCTGCGGGCGTCGCGCCTTCCACGCGCACCACGTGCAGCGGAAGGTCGCAGGCCTTCAGCGCCTGCAGGCTGCGCTCGGCCGCTTCGTCCTTGCCGAACAGCAGCGCCGTGAACTGCGCCACATGGCATTCGCGCAGCAGCCAGCCGCTGCTGCCGTCGGCGCGCACGATGGGCGCATCGGCCGCCGCGGCACCGGGCACCATCGCACCCGCAAACACATCGGTATCGGGCGTGTTGAGCGGCGAATCGCGCAGCACCGCGGGCAGCGAGAGCCGCCCGCTGTTGACCAGCGTGCGCGCGAAGGCGTGGCGCTTGGTGAGCTCCAGCACCGCGTCGCGGAACAGCCGGCTCACTTCGCTCTTGGGCGTGATGAAGTCGGTGGCGCGCGTGGAGTGGCGGATGTTCTCGTCGGCCGCGTATTCGCGTTCGCTGGCATAGCTGTCGAGCAGCGCGTCGGGCGCCTCGCCATGGAGCACGGCCGCGAGCTTCCAGGCGAGGTTGTCGGCGTCCTGCACGCCCGAGTTGGCGCCGCGCGCGCCGAAGGGCGACACGCCATGCGCCGAGTCGCCCGCGAACAGCACGCGGCCGTGGCGGAAGCGCTCCATGCGCTGGCAGGCGAAGGTGTAGACGCTGGCCCAGCCGATCTGGAACTGCACGCCATCGAAGCCGATGCTGTCGAGCAGCGCGCGCACGCGCGGCATGATGTTCTCGGGCTTGCGCTCTTCCACCGGGTCGGCGTCCCAGCCGAGCTGGAAGTCGACGCGCCACATGCCGTCGGCCTGCTTGTGCAGCAGCACGCTCTGGCCGGGGTGGAACGGCGGGTCGAACCAGAAGCGCCGCTCCGTCGGAAGCTGGGCATCCATCGTGATGTCGGCGATCAAGAAGCGGTCGCGGAAAGTGCGGCCCTTGGCTTCGAGGCCCATCAGCTGCCGCAGGTTGGAGCGCGAGCCGTCGCAGGCGCCGACGTAATCGGCGGCCAGCTGGTAGTTGCCTTCGGGTGTTTCGATGGTCAGCAGCGCGCCGTCATCGCGCGGCTCGATGCCCGTGACCTTGTGGTTCCAGCGCAGGTCGATCAGCGGCAGGGTGGCGGCGCGCTCGACGAGGTAGCCCTCGACGTAGTACTGCTGCAGGTTGATGAAGGCCGGGCGCTCGTGGCCGGGTTCGGGCAGCAGGTCGAAGCGGTAGACCTGCTCGCCGTGGAAGAACACCTTGCCCACGTGCCACGAC
This sequence comes from Variovorax paradoxus NBRC 15149, assembly GCF_001591365.1. Lineage (GTDB taxonomy): Bacteria > Pseudomonadota > Gammaproteobacteria > Burkholderiales > Burkholderiaceae_C > Variovorax > Variovorax paradoxus. The sequence continues at coordinate 2,327,239 of NZ_BCUT01000001.1, read as the reverse complement.
ACGCCCTTGTCGACCATGCGGTCGCCGCAGCCGAGGCGGTCGAACACTTCGAGCGTGCGCTTGGCAAAGCAGATCGCGCGCGAGCCGCTGGACAGGGTGTTGTCGTTGTCGAGCAGAACCACCGGCACCTGGCGCAGCGCCAGGTCGATGGCCAGCGTGAGGCCGACCGGGCCGGCACCGACGATCACCACCGGGTGGCGGGCGGGCTTGGACGCGTCCTGGTCGGCATGGCGCCTGTAGTCGAAGCGCAGGCTTTGATAGTCGATCACGTGTTGTCTCCGTGTCTTTGTATTGCTTTGCTCCTTCCCCCTCCGGGGGAAGGCTGGGATGGGGGCTGACTGCGCTCGTTGCGGGCGCCGCGTGCCCCCACCCCAGCCCTCCCCCGGGAGGGGAGGGAGCAAAACCGGTCAGCCCTCGAGTGCCTTCCACATCTCGATGTCCCGCTCGGCCGTCCACACGCGCGGATCGGCATGGCCCGAGGCCTCGTCGTACGCGCGGCTCACGTCGAAGGGCATGCAGTGGTCGAAGATCACCCACTGGCTGTACTTGGGCTTGAGCTTGGCGTAGGTGTCCTTGTAGACCGTGTTCAGGTCGCGCCCGGCCTTCACGCCTTCCTGCACGCTCGCGTACACGTCGGAGATGAAGTTGCGCGTGCCGGCCAGGCCCTCGGCCACTTCGGCCGGCGTGGTGAGCGCGGCGCCGCGGCCGGGCACCAGCGCGGCGGGCTTGAGCGCGGCGATGTTGTCCAGCGTCTGCGGCCAGTCCTGGAAGTAGGCGTCGCCCGCATACGGCGTGGCGCCGAACTCGACCAGGTCGCCCGACAGCAGCGTGCGCTCCCCGGGCAGCCAGACGACGGTGTCGCCCTTGGTGTGGCCGCGGCCCAGCTGGATCAGCTGCACCTCGAGCTTGCCGAGCCACAGCGTCATCTTGCCGGTGAAGGTCATGGTGGGCCAGGTCAGGCCCGGCGGCACCGTCTCGACGTTCTGGAACAGGCGCGGGAAGCGGCCGATCTCGCTGGCCTTGTCGGCTTCGCCGCGCTCCACGATCAGGTCGCGCGTGTCCTGGCTGGCCAGGATGTGCTCGGCACCGTAGCCGGCCGCGCCCAGCACGCGCACCGCGTGGTAGTGCGTGAGCACCACGTACTTGATCGGCTTGTCGGTCACTTCGCGGATGCGGCGCACCACGTCGGCCGCCATGGCCGGCGTGGCCTGGGTGTCGGCCACCAGCACGCAATCGTCGCCGATCACGATGCCGGTGTTGGGGTCGCCCTCGGCCGTGTAGGCCCAGGCGTGTTCCGAGATCTGGCTGAAGGTGATCTTCTTCTCTTCCATGTCGGCCTGGCTGGCGAACTTCTTGGCTTGGCTCATCGTGTGTCTCCGTCGGGTGGATCGAAATTTGATTCGTCTAAAGCAAATGAATTTGCGGTTAACGAATTCCTGGAGTGTAAGCCCGAGATCAGTTCATGTCTAATCCCTTCTTCATGAACGAACAACCAGACGCCAAGGCGGGCCATGGCAGCCAATGACAACGACCGCGCCGCCCAGCGCGGCATCCAGAGCATCGAAGTGGGTGGCCAGCTGCTGCGCGCGCTGGTGCACCACGGCCGGCCGATGGCGCTGAAAGACCTGGCGCGCGAAGCCGACATGACGGCCGCCAAGGCCCATCCGTACATGGTGAGCTTCGGGCGGCTCGGCCTGATCGAGCAGGACCGCGCCAGCGGCCACTATCTGCTCGGCCCGCTGGCCTTGCAACTGGGGCTCATCAGCCTGCAGCAGGCCGACCCGGTGCACATTGCGACGCCGCTGATCGCCGAGGTGGCGCAGCGCATCGGCCACACGGTGGCGCTCGCGGTCTGGGGCGCGCGCGGCGCCACCATCGTGCGCACGGCCGAATCGCCGTCGCCGGTGCACGTGAACATGCGTCACGGCACGGTGTTCTCGCTCACCAACACGGCCTCGGGCCGGGTCTTTGCCGCCTACCTGCAGGCCGATGCGGTGCGGCAGCTGCTCGACGCCGAGCGCCAGCGCCAGAAGCAGCGCAAGGCCGGCGAAGAGCCGCCCGCGGCCGGCATGCCGCCGCAGCCGCCGCTGCCTTCGTGGAGCGAATTCGAACGCCAACTGCAGGAAGTGCGCGCGCACGGCATCAGCCGCTCCGAAGGCGAGGTGATCGAGGGCGTGAGCGCCATGGCGGCGCCGGTGTTCGACCACACGGGCGCCATCGTGCTGTCGGTCACGGCCATCGGCCCGGCCGCCATCTTCGACACCGCCTGGGACGGCGAAATCGCACGCGCGCTCAAGGCCTGCGCGGGCACGGTGTCCGCGCGGCTGGGCGCAACGTCTGGCGGAAGAAAGGCTTCCGCACCGCTGGATCCATGAGCAGCCTGGGCACCGCTTCCTCTTCCACATCGCCCGTCGAATCCGCCATTGCCCTCCTGGGCGCCGCCCGGCGCATCGCCGTGCTGTCGGGCGCGGGGCTGTCCAAGGCCTCGGGCATTTCGACCTACCGCGACGCCGACGGCCTCTGGATGAACCAGAACGCGCTGCAGTTCTCCCATGCCGAAGACCTGCAGCGCGACCCCAGGGGATTCACCCGCTTCTGGGCCCGGCGGCTTTCCACCGTCGAGGCCGCGCAGCCGAACCCCGGCCATGCGGCGCTCGCACTGCTGCAGCGGCTGCGCCCCGCCACGCGGCTCGTCACGCAGAACGTCGACGGCCTGCTCTCGATCGCGGGCGGGCTGGACGTGCTCGAACTGCACGGCTCGCTGCGCCGCTGGCGCTGCGACCACTGCGGCAACCGCCGCGGGCCCTGGCCCTTTCACCGCTGCATGCGCTGCGCCTCGCGCGCCCGGCCCGACGTCGTGATGTTCGGCGAGATGCTGAACCCAGGCGTGCTGCACGACGCCCAGGTGGCGGCGCAGGAATCGGACGTGTTCATGGTGGTCGGCAGCACGGCGGTGGTCTACCCGGCGGCCGAGCTGCCGCAGCTGGCGATGTCGCGCGGCGCGCGGCTGATCACGCTCAACATGGAGCCGCTGCCGCAGCTGGACGCGGCGGCTGCGGTGGTCCTGCGCGGCGCGGCGGAGGTTCTTCTGCCGCGGCTCCTGGCGGGGATCGGCGGCTGAGGGCTCGCGCTCAGCCCTTCTTGCCCCCCAGCAGCACCAGCGCCCCGCCCACAACGATGGCGGCCACGCTGGCCCAGGCCGGGAAGTTGACCTGCTGCTTTTCCTTCACCGAGAACTCCAGCGGCCCCAGCTTGGCCTGGTGCGTTTCCTTCGTGAAGCTGAAGCCGCCGAGGCCGAGGCCCGCGATGCCCGCGACGATGAGCAGGATGCCGATGATGCGTGTGGCGTTCATGGTGGGTCTCCTCCGTTGGTGAAAAAAGCGCTTCGAGCCGAGCTTACTGCCGCGGCAGCTGGTCCACCCACTGCACGACCTCGGCCACGGCCGCATCGGTGGCCGCGGCCAGCGCCTTGACGCCGCCGGGTGCATCGGCGCTCGGCGCGGGGCGGCGCACGGTGAAGCTGCGCTGGCCCAGCACGCGGTCGCCGCCGGTGGTGCCGCGGATCAGCGTGGCGCGCAGGCGCACCAGGCCGGCGCTGCTGCTGGCCGATTCGAAGTAGTGGCTGAACTCGTCGAGCGAGATGCGCAGCGTGTCGGGCACCTTGCCCTCGGCGCGCGCAATGGTCGCGCTTTCTTCCGGGCCGAGCACGGTGCGCCGCTCGGCGAGCGCGTCGCGCAGCCGCTGGCGCAGCAGCTGCGCCGGCGCCAGGCTCCAGCGCGACTGGCCGTAGGGGCGCAGCTCGTTGGCATCGGCATAGCCGAGCCGGTAGAGGATCTGCGTGCTGTCGAGCCGCGTGTTGCTCTCGATCTCGGCCAGCGCGAGCGTGGGCAGCGCGGCCGCGGGCGGGTTGGCGGCTGGGGCCGATGCGGCCGGCCCGGGTCCGAAGTCGTACAGCGTGGCGCGCGCGGGCTTGTCGGGCAGGGCGCTGCAGCCCGCAAGCAGCAGCAGCGCGAGGCCGGCGCAGGCGGCCAGGCGCGGAGGGAGGCGAAGGACGGCGTTCTTCTTCATCATGGTCATCATCACGTTCAGGGACGTGCCAGCGAATGGGTGGAGGGCGGCGCCGAAAAACCGGGCTCGCCGGGCCCGGCAGCGGTGCCGCCGTTGCCGAACAGCAGTGACTGCGGGTTGTCGTTGATGCTGTCGGCCGCACGTCCCAGCCGGCGCACCGCGCGCGAGGTGTCGTCGGCCACGCGGTTCACGCGCGGCAGCGTGGCGGCGTTGAACGAATCGACCGATTGCGCGAGCGCCTTGGTGCCCTCGCTCAGCCGCTCGATCGGACCATCGGGCGCGTTGAGCCGGCCCACGGTGGTGTTGAAGTTGTTGGCCACGCGCGAGACGTCGCCGGCGGCGGTCTTCACCGAAGACAGCGTGTTCGGCAGCGCCGCCAGCGCCGGGTTCAGCCCGGTCTTCACCGTGTTGTCGAGCTGCTTGAGCAGCGTGTTGGCGCTGGCCGAGGCGGCCGCGATGTTCTCCAGCGCATCGGCCGCGCGCTTCTGGTTGTCGTCGCTCAGCAGCTGGTTGGCGCGCTTGGTCGCCTCGTCGACTTGGTTGACGATGGCTTCGCCGCGGTCCTGCAGCTGCGCCAGCATCGAGGGCTTGAGCGGAATGCGCGGCGGATCCTCGTTGTTGGGCGCGAGCGCCACGTTCGATTCGCCCTTGTCGTCCAGCGCGATGAAGGCCAGGCCAGTCACGCCCTGGTAGCTCAGCGTGGCAAAGCTCGAGGTGGTGAGCGGCACGCGCTGGTCGACCGTGATGCGCACGCGCACGTTGCCCTTGGTCTTGGGGTCGAAGTCGATCGAGGTCACCTTGCCGACCGCGATGCCGCGGTAGCGCACCATGGCCTGCGGCTGCAGCCCGCTGACCGGGTCGCGCGTGGAGAGTTCATAGGTGTTGCGCACGGTGCTGTCGCGCGTGAACCAGACCACCAGCCCCACGAGCACGGCGATGAGGCCGAGCACGAAGGCGCCGGCGGCGATGGCATGGGCTTTGTTTTCCATGGTGTGGCTACCTTTCAGCGGGCCGCGCCGGCGGGGGCCGGCGCGGCGTTGGCGGGTTTGTCATGCAGGGCCTCCAGCGCGCGCTGGCCGCGCCCGCCCAGGAAATATTCGTGGATGAACGGATGCGGATAGGCGATCACCTCGCGCGCCGAGCCGCTGACGATGACCTTGTGGTCGGCCAGCACCGCGATGCGGGTGCTCAGGTCGAACAGGGTGTCCAGGTCGTGCGTGACCATCACCACCGTCAGGCCCAGCTCGCGGTGCAGGCCGCGCAGCAGGTCGCAGAAACTGTCGGAGGCCTCGGGGTCCAGGCCCGCGGTGGGTTCGTCCAGGAGCAGCAGCGGCGGGTCCATGATGAGCGCGCGCGCCAGCGCCACGCGCTTGATCATGCCGCCCGAGAGGTCGGCCGGGCTCATGTTGGCATGCCGCGGCTCCAGGCCCACCATCTGCAGCTTGACCAGCGCCGCATTGCGGATCAGCTCGTCGGGCAGCAGCTTGAGTTCGCGCAGCGGAAAGGCGATGTTCTCGAGCACGCTGAAGGCCGAGAACAGCGCGCCGTGCTGGAACAGCATGCCCACGTTGGCCGCGCCCTTGGCGCTGAGTTCGCCGGGCGCCTGGCCCAGCACCTCGACCGTGCCCTTGGTCGGCTTCTCGAGCCCGAGGATCTGGCGCAGCAGCACCGTCTTGCCGGTGCCCGAGCCGCCCACCAGCGACAGCACCTCGCCGCGCTCGATGCGCAGCTCGAGGTCGCGGTGCACCACGACCTCGCCGTCGGCGCTCTTGAACACCGTCCAGAGCTTGCGGATGTCGACGACGACCGAAGAGTCGTTCATGCCCGGAACCCCACGCCCTTGAACAGCACCGCGAACAGCGCGTCGACCAGGATCACCGCGGTGATCGAGGTCACCACCGACGAGGTGGTGCCGCGGCCCAGGCTCTCGGTGTTGGGCTTGACCTTCATGCCGAAGTAGCAGCCGATCAGCGCAATCAAAATGCCGAACACCGCCGACTTCGCGAGCGCGAGCCAGAGGTTCGAGATCGGCACCGCGCGCGGCAGTGCCGAGAGAAAGTAGGCCGGCGAAATGTCGAGCGCGGCGTCGGCTGCGAGCATGCCGCCCAGGAGCGCCGCCATCGAGGTCCAGAGGCTGATCAGCGGCATTGCGATGGCCAGCGCCATCACGCGCGGCATCACCAGCCGGAAGCCGTGCGGAATGCCCATCACGCGCATCGCGTCGAGCTCCTCGGTCACGCGCATCACGCCGATCTGCGCCGTGATGGCCGAGCCCGAACGGCCCGCGATCAGCACCGCGGCCAGCACCGGCCCGAGCTCGCGGATCAGCGACAGCCCGAGGATGTTGACCACGAAGGCCTCGGCGCCGTACTGGCGCAGCTGCTGCGAGATCAGGTAGGCCAGCACCACGCCGATCAACAGGCCCACCAGCGCCGTGATGTGCAGCGCGGTGGCGCCGAACTGGTAAAGATGCCCCGAGAAATCGCGCCACGGCCCGCGGTGCGGCGCCCGCAGCAGCGTGCAGGCGTCGAGCGCGAGCTGGCCGATCAGCCCCACGAAGTCGCGCGCCACCTCCAGCCCGCGCGCACCGGTGTGCGAGAAATGCCGCAGCCGCTCGGCCAGCGTGGGCGGCGGCTCCTCGGGCGTGCCCACGGTGAACTGCGCCACCTGGTCGAGCACCGCCTTGTGCTGCGGCGACAGCTCCAGCGTGGCCGGCCAGCGGTGGCGCCAGTGGTCCCACAGCAGCTGCGCGCCGATGTGGTCGAGCTGTTCGATCGGGCGCAGGTCCCAGGCGCGGCCGTCGGCGGGGGGCGCGCCGGCCAAGTCCTTGGAAAGCGCCTGCCACGCGCTGCGCGACGACATGGCCAGCGTGGTCCACCGGCCACTGGCGACGGTCCAGCTGCGGCCGTCCTGCTCGCGCTCGTCGATGCGGGGCAACACGCTGTCGGCGGCGGGTGCGTCGGCAGGCGGGGTTGCTAGGGACATGATGCGGCGGTAGGGGGCGAAGTAAGAAGAAAGAGGCGGTGCGGAAGGGCGCATCGTAACCGGATGAGTCGACATTCCCGGTGCGCCGCGGCGCCGCTTCGCGTAGGGCGGAACGCCGTTTCGCCGGTCATTCGTAACCCTTTTCCGCTCAGTTCCAGGCCCGCGCGAGCGCGTTCCATGCGCTCGCGATCACCGGCTCGTTGCGCCGCGCCGCCAGCGAGACGAAGCGCAGCGCGCAGTCCAGCTGCACGCGGTCGGCCATCACGAGGCCGTGCGACTGGCTCTCGCGGATGGCGATCGAGTCGCGCAGCAGGCTCAGGCCCACGCCCGATTTCAGCAGGTCGAGCATCGAGGCCTCCTGGTCCACCAACGCCACGCGGCGCGGCGACAGCCCGAGCGGGCCGAACACTTTTTCCAGCAGCTGGTGGTGCGCCGACTCGGGCGGCGTGGCCAGCCAGGGCAGCGCGGCCAGCGCCTTCCAGTCGCGGCCCAGCACCTGCGGGCCCCAGCCCGCGGGCGCGACCACGCGGTAGGTGAAGCGCGTGAGCGTGCGCGCCGCGAGCGGCGCCGGCGTGGCGGCATCGCCCCCGTCCGCATCGAGGTGGAAGCCCACGTCGAGCTCGCCGCGCAGCACCTGGGCCAGCACCGTGCCACTCATGCCGTGGCGCAGCTCGGTCTCGATCTGCGGGGCCGACTCCACCAGCTCGCGCAGGAAAACGCCGAGCCGCGTGAACTCCGGGTCGAGGATGGTGCCGATGCGCAGCGCCCCGCGCACCGTGCCCTGCAGGTTGCGCGCGGCCTGCTGCAGGTCGCCCACGGCCGCGAGCACGCGCTCGGCCTGCGGCAGCAGCGCGGCGCCGTCGGCCGTGAGCGCCAGCCCGTGCGGCGTGCGCGTGAAGAGCTGCAGCCCGGTTTCCTCCGCCAGGCGCTTGAGCTGCAGGCTCACCGCCGGCTGCGTCAGGTGCAGCCGCTCGGCCGCGCGCGACACATTGCCCTCGCGCGCCGCCAGCACGAAGGCACGCAGAATCTGGAGGTCCAAGGCGGCGGCAGTCATATAAGAATGATTTATATGCCAACCGCGCCGAAATCATTGGCTTTTTGCGCATGGCTTGGGAGAAACTGCCGGCCGAAGCCCCTCACCGGGCCCATGAGCAAAAGAAATACCGTCGACCCCCGGAGACAAGCCAGCGCCATGAGCGACAACACATTCGACTACATCGTCATCGGCGGCGGCACGGCCGGCGCATTGATGTGCAACCGGCTGACCCGCAAATCGCAGCAGCGCACGCTGCTGATCGAGGCCGGCCGCAAGGACGACTACCACTGGATCCACATTCCGGTGGGTTATCTCTACTGCATCGGCAACCCGCGCACCGACTGGCTCTACAGCACCGAGCCCGACGCCGGCCTCAACGGCCGCGTGCTGCGCTATCCGCGCGGCAAGACGCTGGGCGGCTGCTCCAGCATCAACGGCATGATCTACATGCGCGGCCAGTCGCGCGACTACGACCAGTGGGCGCAGCTCACGGGCGACGACGCCTGGCGCTGGCAGAACGTGCTGCCCGATTTCAAGAAGCACGAGGACTACTACCTCGGCGCCGACGAGCTGCACGGCGCCGGCGGCGAATGGCGGGTGGAGAAGCAGCGCCTGCGCTGGGACATCCTCGACGCCTTTGCCGAGGCCGCGGTGCAGGCCGGCGTGCCGCACAGCACCGACTTCAACCGCGGCAGCAACGAAGGCGTCGGCTATTTCCAGGTCAACCAGAAGAACGGCTGGCGCTGGAACACCGCCAAGGCGTTCCTGCGGCCGGTCTGCTATGGCCGGCCCAACTTCGAGATGTGGGTCAACGCGCACGTCACCAAGCTGATCGTCGAGACCCAGCCCGACGGCAGCCGGCGCTGCACCGGCGTGCAGGTATGGGACGGCCGCGAGATGGTCATCGCCCATGCCACGCGCGAGGTGGTGCTGTGCGCGGGCAGCATCGGCTCGCCGCAGATACTGCAGCTCTCGGGCATCGGCCCGGCCGAGCTGCTGCGCCAGCACGGCATCGAGGTGGTGCTCGACGCGCCCGGCGTCGGGGCCAACCTGCAGGACCACCTGCAGATCCGCGCGGTCTACAAGATCAACGGCGCGCCCACGCTCAACGTGCTGGCCTCGTCGATGGTCGGCAAGGCGAAGATCGGCCTCGAATACCTGATGAAGCGCAGCGGGCCGATGAGCATGGCGCCGTCGCAGCTGGGCGCGTTCACGCGCAGTTCGCCCGAGCATGAATGGCCGAATCTCGAATACCACGTGCAGCCGCTGTCGCTCGATGCCTTCGGCGATCCGCTGCACAGCTTTCCGGCCTTTACCGCGAGCGTGTGCAATCTCAACCCCACGAGCCGCGGCAGCGTGCGCATCAAGAGCCCGCGCTTCCAGGATGCGCCCGCCATCGCGCCCAACTACCTGAGCACCGACGAAGACCGCAAGGTGGCGGCCGATTCGCTGCGCGTGACGCGCCGCATCGCCTCGCAGCCGGCGCTTGCCAAGTACAAGCCGGAAGAATGGAAGCCCGGCGTTCAATACCAGAGCGACGAAGACCTCGCGCGCCTGGCCGGCGACATCGCGACCACCATCTTCCATCCGGTCGGCACCACGAAGATGGGCGCCGATGGCGACCCGATGGCGGTGCTCGACTCGAAGCTGCGCGTGCGCGGCGTGCAGGGGCTGCGCGTGGTCGATGCGGGCGCGATGCCGACCATCACGAGCGGCAATACCAACAGTCCGACCTTGATGATGGCCGAGAAGGCTGCGGGGTGGATTCTGGAAGCGAACGGCTGAGGCGTTCTCTTGTTCTTGGCGCTGTTGTTCTTGTTCGGGGCGTGTGCACAGATCACCGGGTACTCCCCTCCGCGAATGTCCCCCGGCCTGCGGCCTCCTCCTTGATTTCGCTGCGGGGAGCACCCGATGCTCTGTGCACATAGGCGCGCTGCTGGTGTATCGCTGATCAACGACCGCTCCGCATAACGATCACGTCGATGGGGTGCCTTGCGCAGCGAAATCAAGGGGGAGGCCGAAGGCCGGAGGACATTCGCGGAGCAAGGTACCCCGTCGGCGGGAGCGCGCCCTGAACTTTACGGCCCTGACACTCGCGCGCCGGTCACTTTTCGATCGTCTTGTTCCAACGCGCATTCCAAGCAGGACGGTTCGCATTGATGCTGTCCCAGTCGATGGTGACCGCCGTCTTCATCCACTTGTTGATGTCGGCCACCTGCGCCACCCCGTCGCCCACGACCGGGGCCTTGGGGTTGGTGGGAATTTGCGCGCCGTACTGAAGCACGTTGGCCTGGGCCAGTGGGCTCAGCAGGAACTCGGCGAGCTTCTGCGACAGCTCGGGTTCGCTGTTGTTCGCGATCACGCACTGGCCCACCATCAGCACCACCGCGCCTTCCTTCGGCGGCGCGTACTCCACCGGAATGCCCTTGGTCTTGAGCGCGGCCACCGCCGTGGGCGTGAGCGGGAAGATCGCGGCCTCGCCGGTCTGCACCATCTCCGACAGCTTGGCCGAGCTCGGGATGTACTCCAGCACGTTCGGTCCGATGGTGGTGGGCCAGGCCTTGAAGCCGGGCTCCACGTTCTTGTCGTTGCCGCCCTGGATGCGGTTGAACATCAAAAAGCCGTGCAGCCCGAAGGACGACGACGACATCGACTGGAACACCACCTTGCCCTTGTACTTGGGATCGGCCAGGTCCATCCACGAGGTGGGCGGCGCCCAGCCCTTTTCCTTGAACATCTTCGCGTTGTAGGCCAGGCCCGTCATGCCCAGGCTCACGCCGCTGGCCATGTCGTCCTTGAAGCGCGCGGCCGGGTAGATCTCGGCCAGCGACGGATTGGGCCGCTGCTTCTGGCACAGGCCCATGCCGATGGCGCGCACCATGATGCCGTCGTCCAGGAACATCACGTGCATCTGCGGGCGGTCCTTGTTGGCCTGTGCCTTCGCGAGGATGTCGGACGAGGTGCCCGGCACCACCACCACCTTGGCGCCGTAGAGCTTCTCGAAGGCCGGGAACACGTATTGCGTGTACGCCTTCTCCATGGTGCCGCCATTCATGCCGATATAGAGCGTCTTGGTCTGCGCGCCGGCCGCGCCGCCGGCCGCGAGCGCGGCCACCGCCGCCGCACCGAGCACGGTCCGGCGAAGAGAGAAGAAGGAAAAAATCTTCTGGAAACGGGACATGGTGTTTTCCTTTCAGGGTGGGGTGGGGGTGAAGCGTTCGATCGAGAAGCTCTCGATGGGCGTGCTGCTGCGGCCGTCGCGCACGAGTTCGGCCAGCACTTCGCCGGCAGCGGGGCCGATCTGGAAGCCCGCGCCCGAAAAGCCGAAGCCATGGAACAGGCCGGGCGTGGTGCGGCTCGGGCCGAGCACCGGCTGGCGGTCGGGCAGGTAGCCTTCGGTGCCGCTCCAGGTGCGGATGAAATGCGCATGGCGCAGCGCGGGCAGCAGCTCGACGGCCTGTGCGGAAAGCGAGGCGATGGCGTCGCGGTCGGAGCGGGCGCGGTCGGCATCGAGCGCCACGCCCTTGCCGCCGCCGCCCAGCACGAGGTTGCCGCGCGCCACCTGGCGGCAGTAGATGCCGCCGCCCTCCACGCCAAGGCTCCAGTCCATGAAGAAGGGCAGCGGCTCCGTCACCGCCATCGCGGGATGGCCCGATTGCAGCGGCACCTCTTCGCCGAACTCGGTGGCGATCGATCCGGCCCAGGCGCCCGCGCAGTTGAGCAGCGCCGGCGCATGCACTTCGAGCGCATTGCCCGAGCGCAGCATGAAGGCCTGGCCGTCGTGCGCCACCTCGTCGACCTTGTGGCGCTCGAAGACCTGCGCGCCCGCACGCTGCGCCGCGAGCGCGAAGGCCGGCGACACCAGCCGCGGATTGGCCTGCCCGTCTTCCGCGCACAGCGAGCCGCCGACGGCGCGCGTGCCGAGCCAGGGGCAGCGCTCGCGCAGGCGGGCATCGGAGATCAGCTCCAGCCCCAGGTCGAAGTCGCTGCTTTGCGCACGGTAGCGTTCCAGCGATGCCATGTCGGCCTCGCTGCGCGCGATCTTGAAGTGGCCCGAGCGCAGGTACTCGCCGTCGGTGCCGATGGTTTCGCGCAGGCGGCCCCAGATGCGGTGCGCGCGTTGCGCGAGCGGCAGCTGGTCGATCGGCCGGCCCTGGCGGCGCACGCCGCCGTAGTTCACGCCGCTCGAACGCGAGCCGCACAGGTCGCGCTCCAGCAGCACCACGCCGATGCCCATCTGCCGCAAGGCCAGCGCGGCCGACGCGCCGACGATGCCGCCGCCGACGATCGCGACGTCGGTGCGCAATGTCCTGCGGCCGCTCATTCGCCGGCTCCTTCGGCGGATGGCGCAGCGGCCAGGTGGATCGGGATCGGCTTGATCGGCGCCTGACCGCGCAGCCGGCCCACCTGCTGCAGCGGCAGCCCCGTGGCCTGCGCGAGGATCTCCGCGGCCGCCGCGCCGCACATGCGGCCCTGGCAGCGGCCCATGCCGACGCGCGACAGCGCCTTCAGGCGATTCATCTCGTCGGCGCCGGCGGCAGCGACGGTCTGGCGCAAGGTGCCGGCCGTGATGTTCTCGCAGCGGCAGACCACGAGCTCGTCGGGCGCATGCGCGGCCCAGTCCCGCGGCACGGGGAAGGCGCGTTCGAGCCCCTCGCGGAATCCGGCGAGCTTGCCGAGCTTGCGTTCGAGCTCGGCGGCGCGCGCCACATCGACTGCCACGCCGTTGTCGGCCAGCAGCGCGAGCGCGGCGCGTTCGCCGGCCCACTCGGCCGCATCGGCACCCATGATGCCGGCGCCGTCGCCCGCAAGGTACACGCCGCGCACGCTGGAGCGGCCCGCCGCATCGCGCACCGGCAGATGGGCGCGGTGCAGCGGCGCGTAGTCGAAGCGGCAGCCGAGCAAGTCGGCCAGCTGCGTTTCGGAGCGCAGCGCGTAGCCGAAGCCGACGGCATCGCAGGCCAGCGTGCGTTCTTCGCGGCCGTCGTGCCACGCGACGCCGGCCACCCGGCTCTCCTGTGCATCGCCGAGCACGCGCAATGGCCGCACGCCGCCGTGCAGCGCCACGCCGTGCGCGCGCAGCCAGGCCACGTAGTACACGCCCTTGGCGAACACGGCGGGCTGCCGCAGCATCGCGGGCGTGGCAGCCAGCTGGTCGGCGAGCCGCGCGGTGTCGAGCACCGCGATGACCTTCGCTCCGGCCTTGGCGTATTGATACGCGACCAGGTAGAGCAGCGGCCCGGTGCCCATGAACACCACGCGCTCGCCGATGGCGCAGCCCTGGAACTTGAGCGCCACCTGCGCGCCGCCCAGCGTGTAGACGCCGGGCAATGTCCAGCCGGGCACGGGCAGCACGCGGTCGGTGGCGCCGGTGGCAACGATCAGCTGGCCGTACGAAAGGCTCGACGTGCTGCGCGTCGGGCCGTGCAGCACGTCGAGCCGGCCGCCTTGCGCATTCCACACCAGGCTGTCGGGGCGGTAGTCGATGCGCTCGCGCAATGAATCGAAGGCGGCATGCAGCGCATCGGCGCGGCCGGCTTCGAAGCCATAGAGCGCCTGCGCGCTGCGCTGGGCCAGGCTCGCGGGCGGCTGCCGGTAGATCTGGCCGCCGGCGCGCGAAGCCTCGTCGATCACCACCGGCCGCAGGCCATGCGCCACCAGCGCCTGTGCGGCGCGCACGCCGGCCGGCCCCGCGCCGACGATCACCGGCTGCAATGCGGCAGAAGAAGAAGCCGTCATGCGCCGCTCCTTCCCGTGACCAGCGCCATGCCCGGCGCAATGAAGGTGGAGCAGGCGCGCAGGCGCTCGCCCTGCTCGGTGGCGATCCAGCAGTCCTGGCAGGCGCCCATCATGCAGAAGCCCGCGCGCGGGGCGCCGCTGAATTCGTTGCGCCGCAGCTGGGCGGCCTGCGTGAGCACGGCCGTCAGCACCGTGTCGCCCACGAGGGCGGAGGCGGGCTGGCCGTCGAGCGTGAAGGGCACCGCGGCGCGGCCGGTCTCGGCCAGGCGATGCAGCAGCGGTTGAAGCTTTGGCAGGCTCATCTATCGGCGTCCCACCAGCACGCGGTCCAGTCCATAGACACGGTCGAGCACCACCATCGCGATGGCCGTCACCGCCACCATCAGCGCCGACACGGCCGCCATCAGCGGATCGATCGATTCGGTGGCATACATGTACATGCGCACCGGCAGCGTCACCGTGCTGGGCGAGGTGACGAAGATCGACATCGTCACTTCGTCGAAGCTGTTGATGAAGGACAGCAGCCACCCGCCCGTCACGCCCGGCAGGATCATCGGCAGCGTGATGCGCCGGAACACCGTGGCCTGGCTCGCGCCCAGCGAGAGCGCGGCCTGCTCGGCGCTGCGGTCGAAGCCCACCAGCGCGGCCACCACGAGCCGCAGCGTGTAGGGCGTGACGATCAGCGCATGCGCCATCACCAGCCAGCCGAAGCTGCCCGTGCCGCCCACCAGCGCGAACAGGCGCAGCAGCGCCACGCCCAGCACGAGGTGCGGAATGATCAGCGGCGAGAGGAACAGGCCGTTGAGGAAGTCGCGCCCCGGAAACGTGTAGCGCGTGATCGCCATGCCGGCCGGCACCGCGAGCAGCGTGGCGATGGTGGCCGAAGCCAGTGCGAGCCACAGGCTGTTCCAGAATGACTGCATGAAGTCCGGGTGCGCGAACACCGCCTCGAACCAGCGCAGCGAGAAGTGCGTGGTCGGAATCGTCAGCGTGTTCTCGGGCGTGAACGCGACGATGCACACCACCACCAGCGGCGCCAGCATGAAGGTGATGACGAGCGCGTTGAACGCGAGGGCGAGGGGGCCGTTCTTTGTCATCTGATCACCCCAATGCCTTCTTGTAGCGGCCTTCGACGAGCCGGTTGTAGCTCAGCATCACGATGAGGTTGGCTACGAGCAGCGTCAGCGCGACAGCAGCGCCGAGCGGCCAGTTGAGCTCGCTCAGGTACTCGTCATAGACCACCGTCGCCACCATCTTCAATCGGCGCCCGCCCAGCAGCCCCGGAATCGCGAACGAACTCGCAGCCAGGCCGAACACGATCAAGCTGCCCGAGAGAATGCCCGGCATCACCTGCGGCAGCACGATGCGCCGCAGCGTGGTGAAGGGCGAGGCCCTGAGCGAGAGCGCCGCGTTCTCCACGCCCGCATCCAGCTTCTGCAGCGAGGTCCAGACCGGAATCACCATGAAGGGCAGCATCACGTGCACCAGCGCGACGATCACCGCGGTCTCGGTGTAGAGCATCTTCACCGGCCCGATGCCCACCAGCCGCAGCAGCCCGTTCACTGCGCCTTCGGGCCCGAGCAGCATGCTCCAGCCGAAGGCGCGCACCACCACCGACACCAAAAGCGGCGCCAGCACCACCAGCAGCAGCACCGAGCGCCACGGGTTGCGCATGCGGCTCAGCACGTAGGCCTCGGGCGCGCCGACCAGCACGCAGATCAGGGTGACGAGGGCCGAGATCCAGAAGGTGCGCCAGAAGATGCCGTGGTAGTACGAGTCGGTGAACACCTGGGCGTAGTGCGCGAGCGTGAACTCGCCGGCCTTCGGCCCCGTGGCCGGGTCGTAGACGTTGAACGACAGCACTGCGGTGAGCGCGAGCGGCACCACCAGCAGGGCTGCGAACAGCAGTAGCGCGGGCCCCGACAGCCACCAGGGCGTGGCCTTGCTCTTCATGCGGCCACCGCCTCGCCGGCCGGCAGCAGGCGCGTGCAATGCGCGGGCCAGTCGATGCCGGCGGCATGGCCTTCGTCGAGCGCGTCGCGGCCGTCGTTGGGGCTCAGCACCATCAGGTCGCCGGCGGGCGTGCCCAGGCGATAGAGCCACTGGCTGCCGAGGAAGAAGCGCTCCAGCACCTGGCCGTCGAGGCGGCCGCGGCCGGCCTCCACCAGCTGCAGCTTTTCGGGGCGCACGCTCATCAGCACCGCATCGCCCGGCTTGTAGCCGCTGTCGTCGACTTCCACCGCGAGCGCGCCCACCGCCACCTGGCAGCTGCGCGCGCCGCTGGCCGTGACGCGCCCGTCCAGCAGGTTGGCCTTGCCCACGAAGGTGGAGATGAAGCGCGTGCTCGGATGCTCGTAGACGCGGTGCGGATGGTCGATCTGCGTGGCGCAGCCGCCTTCCATCACCACCACGCGGTCGCTGATCGACATGGCTTCGCTCTGGTCGTGCGTGACCATCACCGTGGTGGTGCCGACCTTGCGCTGGATCTGGCGCAGCTCGAACTGCATTTCCTCGCGCAGCTTGGCGTCGAGGTTGGAAAGCGGCTCGTCCAGCAGCAGCACCGGCGGCTCGATCACGAGCGCGCGGGCCAGTGCCACCCGCTGGCGCTGGCCGCCCGAGAGCTCGCGCGGGTAGCGCGCGGCGTGCGCTTCCAGGTGCACCAGCGCGAGCGCCTGCTTCACGCGTTCCGCGCGCTCGGCCTTGGGCATCTTGCGCATCTCGAGGCCGAAGCTCACGTTGTCGGCCACCGTCATGTGCGGGAACAGCGCGTAGGTCTGGAACACGATGCCCAGGCCGCGCGTGTTGGCCTTGGCATGCGTGATGTCCTTGCCCGCGAGCTCGATGCGCCCGCTCGACACCGGCTCGAAGCCCGCGATCATCTGCAGCGTCGTGGTCTTGCCGCAGCCCGAGGGGCCGAGCAGCGAGACGAACTCGCCCTTCTCCACCGTGAGGTTCATGGCCGACACGGCGCGCGTGGCGCCGTAGAACTTGGTCAGGTCGGTGAGCCGTAGGAACGACATGAAGGGCCTTTCTGCGGGATCGGGAAATGGCGTGCAGCAGCTTGGTGCACACCATGGCAAGGAGAGAACTTTCAATTCACTCTATTGCAACGATCGCGCCAGAATGCCTCGGGTATTCCATTAATCAGAATCTTTATTAAATTTATTCCATTCAATGGAATATCATGTGGAGAATCGATCTCAGGAATTCCACAGGAGCAAGGTATGGAAACCCTCTCGGCCGCCAGCGGCGGCGTGCCGCGCGTCTTTTCGGTGATCCGCGCACTCGGCGCGGTGCAGGCCGAGGGCGGGCGCGTGACCCAGATTGCACGGTCCGTGGGCCTCACGCAGGCCACCACGCACCGCCTTTTGCAGTCGCTCATGGCCGAAGGCATGGTCGAGCAGGACGAGCGCAGCAAGCTCTACCGACTGAGCATCGACTTCTTCGCGCTCGCGGCCAGCGCCGGCAATCCCGGCGACCTGCGTTCGATCTGCCGCCCGGTGCTGCTGCGCCTGTGCGCGAGCCTGGGCGACAGCATCTTTTTGCTGGCGCGCAGCGGCTTCGACGCGATCTGCCTCGACCGCAGCGAAGGGCCGTTTCCCATCCGCTCGTTCACGGGCGACATCGGCGGGCGCATCGCGCTGGGCGTGGGGCAGGGCGCGCTCGCGATCCTGGCCTTCCTTCCCGAGGCGGAGCGCGAAGAGGTGATCCGCTTCAATCTCTCGCGTGTGCGCGAGTACGGCGTGTACGACGAGGTGTATCTGCGCACCGAGATCGAGCGCGTGCGCCAGGCCGGCTATGCGGGGCGCAACACCGGCCTGCTCGAAGGCATGGCCGGCGTGGCCGTGCCCATCCTCGACCGCGAGGGCCGCGCGGTGGCCGCGCTCAGTGTGGGAACCATCGCCGACCGGCTCAATGCCGACCGCATGCCCACGGTGGTCGAGCTGCTCAAGCGCGAGGCGGCAGCCATCGGGCCGAAGATCAATCCCTTCGACGCCACCTTGCGGCGGCCGGCGCAGAGCCTCGCGGGTTCGCCGGCCGGGCAGCGCATCAGCCTGCCCGAGCCGCCGGGGCCTGCGGCTTGAAGGCGTTGCTTGTGCGCCGAATGCACGAACGCTTCGGAAGTTCATTCCTGAAACGCACCAAGTCCTTCCGTTTTTTCGCTATGCAAGCAAGCCCTGTTCGCAGATATTGAGCTGTTGCCGCGTCGCCTTCCCTTCGTCTTGTCCTCTCTTCTCCACGCCGGAGCCTCCATGCCAGAAGCCCAAGCCTTTCTTTCCGTCGCCACCGAGATCGCGCAGCTGCTGCAGCGCCTCGGCGTTCCGGGTGCCGCCCATACCGGCGGCGAACTCACGGTGCGCTCGCCGGTCACCGGCGAGGTGGTCGCGCAGGTGCGGCAGACCACCGCCGCCGAAGCGGCCGCGGCCATCGGCCAGGCGCACGAGGCCTTCAAGGCCTGGCGCAGCGTGCCCGCGCCGCGCCGCGGCGAACTGGTGCGCCTGCTCGGCGAAGAGCTGCGCGCCGCCAAGGCCGACCTCGGCCGCCTCGTCACGCTCGAGGCCGGCAAGATCCCGTCCGAAGGCGCGGGCGAGGTGCAGGAAATGATCGACATCTGCGACTTCGCGGTCGGCCTCTCGCGCCAGCTCTACGGCCTCACGCTCGCTACCGAGCGCGCCGAGCACCGCATGATGGAAACCTGGCATCCGCTGGGCGTGTGCGGCGTGATCTCGGCCTTCAACTTTCCGGTGGCCGTGTGGTCGTGGAATGCGGCACTGGCGCTGGTGTGCGGCGATTCGGTGGTGTGGAAACCGTCCGAAAAAACGCCGCTCACGGCGCTGGCCGTGCATGCCATCGCGCAGCGCGCCCTTGCACGCTTCGGCGATGCGCCCGAAGGCCTGCTCGGCCTGCTGCTGGGCCAGCGCGACATCGGTGAAGTGCTGGTCGACGACCACCGCGTGCCGATCCTCTCGGCCACGGGCTCGACCGCGATGGGCCGGCAGGTGGGGCCGAAGCTGGCCGCGCGCTTCGCGCGCGCCATCCTCGAACTCGGCGGCAACAACGCGGCCATCGTCACGCCCTCGGCCGACCTCGACCTCACGCTGCGCGCCATCGCGTTCTCGGCCATGGGCACGGCCGGCCAGCGCTGCACCACGCTGCGCCGGCTGTTCGTGCACGACAGCGTGTACGACGCGCTGGTGCCCAAGCTCGCCAAGGTGTACGGCAACGTGCAGGTGGGCGATCCGCGCGAGGCCGGCACGCTGGTCGGCCCGCTGATCGACCGCGCGGCCTTCGACGGCATGCAGAAGGCGCTGGGCGAAAGCCGCGAGATCGGCGCCACGGTGCATGGCGGCCAGCGCGTGGAGGGCATTGGCACGAAGGACGCCTTCTATGTGCGCCCGGCGCTGGTCGAGCTCAAGTCGCACGACGGCCCGGTGCTGCGCGAAACCTTCGCACCCATTCTCTATGTGGTGCGCTACAGCGCGCTGGACGACGCCATCGAATGGCACAACGCGGTGGGCGCGGGCCTGTCGTCCTCGATCTTCACGCTCAACGTGCGCGAGGCCGAGCGCTTCCTGTCGAGCGCGGGCTCGGACTGCGGCATTGCCAACGTCAACATCGGCCCGAGCGGCGCCGAGATCGGCGGCGCCTTCGGCGGCGAGAAGGAAACCGGCGGCGGCCGCGAAGCCGGCTCCGACAGCTGGAAGGCGTACATGCGCCGCGCCACCAACACCATCAACTACTCGACCGCACTGCCGCTTGCCCAAGGCGTGACCTTCGAGATCAACGACTGACCGACCCCGGCCTTCCTGTCCTTGCCGCGCGGCGTTCCGCTGCAGCGGCCGGACGGAGGCCGTGCCCAAGAAAAACAACCAGGAGACAGAGAAAATGAAGATGCAATTGAAGACCCTCGCCATCGCTGCCGCGCTGCTCGCGCTCGCCTTCGGCGCCGCCGCGCAGCAGGCCCCGGCCGGCGGCACGCTCGACAAGATCAGGAGCAGCGGAAAGGCGGTGCTCGGCGTGCGCGAAGCCTCGCCGCCCATGGCCTACATGCTGGGCGCGAACGAGAAATACGTGGGCTACCACGTCGAGCTGTGCGAGCGCGTGCTGAAGGACATCGCGCCGCAGGCCAAGCTCGAATACATGGCCGTCACCGCGCAGAACACCATCCCGCTGGTGCAGAACGGCACCCTCGACATCGGCTGCGGCCCGACCACCAACAACACCGCGCGCCAGCAGCAGGTGGCGTTCGCGCTCACCACCTACGTGAGCGAGGTGCGCATGGCCACGCGCGTCGATTCGGGCATCAGCTCGCTCGACCAATTGGCGGGCCGCACCGTGTCGGCCTCCACCGGCACCACCGCCGTGCAGCTGCTGCGCAAGCGCGAGCGCGCGCAGAACACCACCATCACCACCATGCTCGGCAAGGACCACCTCGAAAGCTTTTTGCTGATGGAGTCGGGCCGCGCCGATGCCTTCGTGCTCGACGACAACCTGCTCGCGGGCATCATCGCGAACGCGAAGAATCCGTCGGCCTACCGCATCGTCGGCGATGCGCTGGGCTCCGAGCCCATCGCGCTGCTGTTCCGCAAGGACGATGCCATCTTCAAGGCCGCGGTGGACGATGCGCTGCGCCGCCTCATGAAGAGCGGCGAGCTCGAGAAGATCTACACCAAGTGGTTCGTCGCGCCGATTCCGCCGAAGAACACCAGCCTGAACCTGCCGATGAGCGCGGCGCTGAAACAGCTCATTGCCGAGCCCAACGACAAGCCGCTGGAGGCCTACGCCAAGTGACATCCACCGTTCTCGATTCCGCACTTTCGGCTTCCGCATTCGAGCCCGCGCAGCGCGTGCGCGCCATCGGCGTGTCGGAGATCCTGCGCATCACCGACCACGCCAACGCGCTCAAGCGTGCCGGCCGGCCGGTGATCGTGCTGGGCGCGGGCGAGCCGGACTTCGACACGCCCGAGCCCATTCGCGCCGCCGCGTCCCGCGCGATGGAGCGCGGCGACACGCGCTACACCGTGCTCGACGGCAGCCCGGCCATGAAGGCCGCGGTGCAGCTCAAGTTCAGGCGCGACAACGTGCTGGACTTCGCGCTCGATGAAATCAGCGTGGGCGCGGGCGCCAAGCAGGTGATCTTCAACGCGCTGATGGCCAGCCTGAACCCGGGCGACGAGGTGATCCTGCCCGCGCCGTACTGGACCTCCTACGCCGACATCGTGCAGATCTGCGGCGGCGTGCCGGTGAGCGTGCCCTGCGGCGAGACCAACGGCTTCAGGCTGGATGCCGCGCAGCTCGAGGCGGCCATCACGCCGCGCACGCGCTGGCTCTTCCTGAACTCGCCGTCCAACCCCTGCGGCGCGGCCTACAGCGCGGCGCAGCTCGCGCCGCTGTGCGAGGTGCTGCTGCGGCATCCCAAGGTGTGGGTGCTGGCCGACGACATCTACGAGCACATCCTCTACGACGGCCACGCGTTCGCCACGCCCGCGGCCGTGGAGCCGCGGCTGCGCGACCGCACGCTCACCGTCAACGGCGTCTCGAAGGCGTACGCAATGACCGGCTGGCGCGTGGGCTACGGCGCCGGGCCGCGCGCGCTGATCGCGGCCATGGCGGTGGTGCAGAGCCAGTCGACCTCGTGCCCGTCGTCGGTGAGCCAAGCCGCCGCGATCGAGGCGCTCACGGGGCCGCAGCAGGTGGTGGCCGAGCGGCGCAACGACTTCCAGGCGCGGCGCGACTTCGTGGTGGCCGCACTGAACCGCGCACCGGGCCTGCATTGCCGCGTGCCCGAAGGCGCCTTCTATACCTTTGCCAGCTGCGCGGGCGTGCTCGGACGGCGCACCCGCAGCGGCGCGCTGCTGCAGACCGACAGCGACTTCTGCAGCTACCTGCTGCAGGATTTCGAAGTGGCGGTGGTGCCGGGCAGCGTGTTCGGGCTCGCGCCGTACTTCCGCATTTCGTATGCCACGTCGATGGCGCAGCTCGAGGAGGCGTGTGCACGCATTGCCGCGGCATGCGAAGCTCTCGAATGAATTTCTGATTGGAAACAGCATGACTTCTCCCCGCACCGGCGGCCAGATCCTGGTCGACCAGCTCATCACCCACGGCGTCAGGCAGCTGTTCTGCGTGCCCGGCGAAAGCTTTCTGGCCGTGCTCGATGCGCTGCACGATGCTGCCATCGACGTCACGGTGTGCCGCCAGGAAGGCGGCGCCACGATGATGGCCGAGGCGCAGGGCAAGCTCACGGGCCGGCCCGGCGTCTGCTTCGTCACACGCGGGCCGGGCGCTACCAACGCGGCGGCCGGCGTGCACATCGCGCACCAGGATTCGACGCCGCTCCTGCTGTTCGTCGGCCAGGTCGCGCGCGAGGCGCTGGGCCGCGAAGCCTTCCAGGAGCTGGACTACGGCGCGGTGTTCGGCACCATGGCCAAGTGGGTGGTGCAGATCGATGATCCGGCGCGCGTGCCCGAGCTGGTCTCGCGCGCCTTCCACGTCGCCACCTCGGGGCGGCCCGGCCCGGTGGTGATCGCGCTGCCCGAGGACATGCTGACCGAAGCCGCCACCGTGGCCGATGCGCAGCCCTATGCGGTGGTCGAGACCCATCCGGGCGCGGCGCAGATCGCCGAGCTGCAGCAGCGCCTGTCGCAGGCCGAGCGGCCCGTGGTCATCCTGGGCGGCAGCCGCTGGTCCGAGGCCGCCACGCAGCAGTTCGCGGCTTTTGCCGAGGCGTTCTCGCTGCCGGTGTACTGCTCGTTCCGCCGCCAGATGCTGCTGTCGGCCGAGCACCCCTGCTACGCGGGCGACCTGGGCCTGGGCGCGAATCCGCGCATGCTCGAGCGCATCCGCAACGCCGATCTCGTGCTGCTGGCGGGCGGCCGTTTGTCGGAAGTGCCGTCGCAGGGCTACGAGCTGCTCGCCATTCCGCAGCCGAAGCAGGCGCTGGTGCACGTGCATGCCGATGCCGACGAGCTCGGCAAGCTCTATCGTCCCGCGCAAGGTATCCACGCCACGCCGCAGGCTTTTGCCGAGGCGGTGTCCGCGCTGCGCCCGGCCGCGCCGCCCGCCTGGCAGGCCGGGACGAAGGCCGCGCGCGAGGACTTCCTGCGCTGGAGCGATCCGGCGCCCATCCGCATTCCGGGCCCGCTGCAGATGGGCGAGGTCATGCAGCACCTGCGCGAGGTGCTGCCGGCCGACACCATCTTCTGCAATGGCGCGGGCAACTTCGCGACCTGGGTGCACCGCTTCTGGCCGTTCCGCGCGTTCGCGAGCCAGCTGGCGCCCACCAGCGGATCGATGGGCTACGGCCTGCCGGCCGGCGTGGGCGCCAAGCGCCTCTGGCCGCAGCGCGAGGTGGTGGTGTTCGCGGGTGACGGCGATTTCATGATGCACGGCCAGGAGTTCGCCACCGCGGTGCAGTACGGCCTGCCGATCCTCGTGGTGCTGCTCGACAACGCCATGTACGGCACCATCCGCATGCACCAGGAAAAGCACTACCCGGGCCGCGTGAGCGCCACGCAGCTGAAGAACCCCGACTTCCGCGGCTATGCCGAGGTGTTCGGCGGCCACGGCGAGCGCGTGGCCAGCACCGAGGAGTTCGGCCCCGCGCTGGCGCGGGCGCGGGCCAGCGGCAAGCCCGCGATCCTGCATTGCCTGCTCGATCCCGAAGCCATCACGCCGGCCAGCACGCTGCAGTCGATCCGCAAGGCCGCGCTCGCGGCGGGCTGAAGAAGAAATCAGCCCAGCCCGTCCGCATAGCGCGGCAGCGGGTTCGGCAGATGGCCGTCGGGCGCACGCGCCGCCAGCCGCGCGGCGCGCGCCAGCGGCTCCATCGCCTGCTCCAGCCGGGTGGCGAGCAGGTACAGGTCTTCGTCCTTGGTCTCGACCGCATGCGCGCGCGTCATGCGCACGATCTCCGTGGCGTACTCGGCATTGGTGGCCATCCATTCGGTGTCGGTCACGCGCCCGTGCTTTCGCCTGAGCGCCACGTGCAGGCGCGCGGCCAGCGCAATGCGTTCGCTTTCGGACATGGACATGACGGCCTCCATGAATGGATCAAGCGCTTGCGTGCACAAGTCATGCCATGCCGTTAACGGTCCGAAACACTTTGGTTTGCGAACCGGCCCCCGGAGGTAAGGCAAAGCGGGTAATTCCCAATGCACTGGGGCGGTGCACCGCCTAAAGTCTGCCCACTCGCGAACGGGCCCAGCTCGTACTGCCGAGGGTCCGAGGAGACAAATTCGGTCTACAACAAAAATTCTTCAAGGCTTCCGATCGAGAAGCCGTGCTGAACTTCAAAAGGCGCCGCTGGTCGGCGTCTTTTTTTTGCCCGCCGCAGCCCTCCCGCCGGGGCATTTTCTGCCGGCCGAAGAGCGCTCCTGCGCCCGTCCTGCCTCCGGTTGAAGCTCCCTTTTTGATAGCGATCCGGGTGCGACAATCGCCGCCATGGAAATGCTGGTGGTCACGGGCGCCTCGCTGCTCGCGGGTTTTGTCGATTCGATCGTGGGCGGCGGGGGACTGATCCTCGTGCCGGCGCTCTTTGCCGTCTTTCCGGGCGCGCCGCCGGCCACCTTGCTGGGCACCAACAAGAGCGCGTCCATTTGGGGCACGGCGGCCGCGGCCGCCCAGTTCAGCCAGCGCGTGCAGATGCGCTGGGGCGCCCTGTGGCCGGCCGCGCTGCTCGGTTTCGCGGGCTCGATGCTGGGTGCCTGGGGCGTCACGGTGTTCCCGGGCGACTTCCTGCGCCGCGCGCTGCCCGTCGTGCTGCTGGGCGTGCTGCTCTACACCATCGCGCGCAAGGACCTGGGCCGCAACCATGTGCCGCGCTTCAGCGGCCGGGCCGAAACCCTGGCGGCCTGCGCCATCGGGCTGTCGATCGGGTTCTACGACGGCTTCTTCGGCCCCGGCGCGGGCAGCTTCCTGGTCTTTTTGTTCGTGCGCTGGATGGGCTACGACTTCCTGAACGCCTCGGCCTCGGCCAAGATCATCAACACGCTCACCAATGCCGCGGCCCTGCTGCTGCTCGCGCTCAAGGGGCACGTCTGGTGGCACTATGGGCTGGTGATGGCGGTGGCCAACGTGGCCGGGAGCCTGCTGGGCACGCGTGTTGCGCTGAAGCACGGGGCCGGTTTCGTGCGGGGGGTGTTCATCGTCGTGGTGAGCGCGCTGATCCTGAAGACCGCCTATGACGCATTCCTGAAATAGCCCAACCCGAAAGTCCTCCTGCATGCCGCCGCCAGAGCCTGTCGAACCTCCCGCACCCATCGGCTTCTGGCAGGCCTTCGCCTACTGGCTCAAGCTCGGCTTCATCAGCTTCGGCGGGCCGGCCGGGCAGATCGCGCTGATGCACCAGGAACTGGTCGAGCGCCGGCGCTGGATCTCGGAGAAGCGCTTCCTGCATGCGCTGAACTACTGCATGCTGCTGCCCGGCCCCGAGGCCCAGCAGCTGGCCACCTACATCGGCTGGCTCATGCACCGCACCTGGGGCGGCATTGCGGCGGGCGTGCTCTTCGTGCTGCCCTCGCTCTTCATCCTGGTTGGCCTGTCGTGGGCCTACATGGCCTACGGCCAGGTGCCGGCCGTGGCGGGCCTGCTCTACGGCGTGAAGCCCGCGGTGACGGCGATCGTGCTGTTCGCCGCCTGGCGCATCGGCTCGCGGGTGCTCAAGAACGCATGGCTCTGGGCGATTGCCGTGGCGGCCTTCGTGGCGATCTTCGCGCTGCGCCTGCCGTTCCCGCTGATCGTGCTGGCCGCCGGGGCCATCGGCTACTTCGGCAGCCGGTTCGCGCCGGCGTACTTTGCGGCGGGCGGCGGCCACGGCAGCGCCGCGTCGTCGGCCGGGCCGGCGCTGATCGACGACCACACGCCGACGCCGCAGCACGCGCTTTTCGGCTGGGGCCGTTTCGCGCGCGTGCTGGCGGTGTTCTTCCTGCTGTGGCTCGGCGCCCTTGGCGCGCTCACCGCGCTGTACGGCTGGCACGGCGCGCTCACGCAGATGGCGTGGTTCTTCACCAAGGCGGCGCTTCTGACCTTCGGCGGCGCCTACGCGGTGCTGCCCTATGTGTTCCAGGGCGCGGTCGACCATTACCAGTGGCTCAGCGCCACGCAGATGATCGACGGACTGGCGCTCGGCGAAACCACGCCCGGTCCGCTGATCATGGTGGTGTCGTTCGTCGGCTTCGTGGGCGGCTGGGGGCAGGCCCTGTTCGGTCCAGAGGCGCCGTTCGCGGCGGGCGCTGCGGCGGCGGCGGTGGTGACCTTCTTCACCTTCCTGCCGTCGTTCCTGTTCATCCTGCTGGGCGGTCCGTTCATCGAATCGACCCACGGCAACCTGAAGTTCACCGCGCCGCTGACCGCCATCACCGCGGCCGTGGTCGGCGTGATCGTCAACCTGGCGGTCTTCTTCGCCTACCACGTGCTCTGGCCCGCAGGCCTGTCCGGACCCTTCGAGATCGCTTCCGCCGTGATCGGCGTCCTCGCGGCCCTCGCGCTCTTCCGCTTCAAGGCCGGTGTGATCCCGGTGGTGCTTGCTTCCGCACTGACCGGGATGGCCTGGCAACTACTGCACTAGGCTCGCCCCGGGGTCATTCCTCGACGAAGGCTTCTTCGCGCTTGGCCTTGATCGACGGCAGCAGCACGATGCCCAGCAGCAGCGCCGCGGCCACCAGCAGGCCGGCCGACAGCGGCCGCGTGACGAACACGCTCCAGGCACCGCGCGACAGCAGCAGCGCGCGCCGCAGGTTCTCTTCCATCATCGGCCCGAGGATGAAGCCCAGCAACAGCGGGGCCGGCTCGGTGCGCAGCTTCAGGAACAGGTAGCCGATGAAGCCGAAGATCGCGACCATCCACACGTCGAAGGTGTTGTTGTTGGTCGAGTACACGCCAATCGCGCAGAACAGCACGATCGCCGGGAACAGGAACTTGTAGGGCACCGTCAGCAGCTTGATCCACATGCCGATCAGCGGCAGGTTCAGCACGATCAGCATCGCGTTGCCGATCCACATCGAGGCGATCAGGCCCCAGAACAGCTCGGGGTTGCTGGTCATCACCTGCGGGCCGGGCTGGATGTTGTGGATGGTCATCGCGCCCACCATCAGCGCCATCACCGCGTTGGGCGGAATGCCCAGCGTGAGCAGCGGGATGAAGGAGGTCTGCGCGCCGGCGTTGTTGGCCGACTCGGGCGAGGCCACGCCGCGGATGTTGCCCTTGCCGAAGGCGATCTCGCCGGGTCGCATCTTGATCTTCTTCTCGAGCGCATAGGCCGCAAAGGCCGCCAGCAGCGCGCCGCCGCCCGGCAGGATGCCGAGCGCCGAACCCAGTGCCGTGCCGCGCAGCACCGCGGGCGTCATGCGCTTGAAGTCTTCCTTGGTGGGCCACAGGCCCTTGACCTTGTGCGTGAACACCTCGCGCTCGTCGTCGGGCTGCGAGAGGTTGCCGATGATTTCGCCGTAGCCGAACACGCCCATGGCAATCACCACGAAGCCGATGCCGTCGGTGAGCTCAGGAATGTCGAAGCTGAAGCGCGCCACGCCCGAATTCACGTCGGTGCCCACGATGCCGAGCAAGAGGCCCAGCACGATCATCGCCACCGCCTTGAGCAGCGAGCCCGAGGCCAGCACCACCGCGCCGATCAGGCCCAGCGTCATCAGCGAGAAGTACTCGGCCGGGCCGAATTTGAAGGCCAGCTCGGTCAGCGGCGGCGCGAAGGCCGCGAGGATCAGCGTGCCGACGCAGCCCGCGAAGAACGAGCCCAGGCCCGCCGCGGCCAGCGCGGGGCCTGCGCGGCCCTGCCTTGCCATCTGGTAGCCGTCGATGCAGGTGACCACCGAGGACGACTCCCCGGGCAGGTTCACCAGGATGGCGGTGGTCGAGCCGCCGTACTGCGCGCCGTAGTAGATGCCGGCCAGCATGATCAGCGCCGACACGGGCGGCAGCGCGTAGGTGGCGGGCAGCAGCATCGCGATGGTCGCGACCGGGCCGATGCCCGGCAGCACGCCGATCAAGGTGCCCAGGATGCAGCCCAGCAGGCAGTACAGCAGGTTGGTGAAGGTGAAGGCAACGCCGAAACCGATGGAAAGGTTGTGGATCAGGTCCATGGTGCGTGCTCCTCAGCCCGAAATGAAAGTGGGCCAGACCTGGATCTGGAGCTTGAGCGCCCAGATGAAGGCCACGTAGCTGCCGGCCGCCAGGATGGTGGACAGCACCAGCACGTCGCGCAGCTTGAAATGTTCACCGGCCATGCTCGAGATGATGGTGAGCGCGTAGATCGCGACGATCATTCCCATGGCGGGCAGGCCGATGCTCGGCAGGCCCCCCAGCAGCACGCCGAACGCGAGGTTGGCGCCGAGCACGAAGGCCAGCGGCTTCCAGGCCCACTTGCCGATCTTGTCGCCGTCGGCGGTTTCGACCACCAGCGCCTGGAACATGATGAATGCGCCCAGGATGGCCAGCAGGATGCCCAGCATGAGCGGG
This sequence comes from Variovorax paradoxus NBRC 15149, assembly GCF_001591365.1. Classification (GTDB taxonomy): domain Bacteria; phylum Pseudomonadota; class Gammaproteobacteria; order Burkholderiales; family Burkholderiaceae_C; genus Variovorax; species Variovorax paradoxus. Next base: position 2,298,945 of record NZ_BCUT01000001.1, on the reverse strand, counting down.
AAGTAACCGGGCCCCATGCGGGCACCGTCGCCGATGTTGTAGGTGGTGGCGCCGATGCCGAAGGCGCCCCCCACGGCTGTGAACATGACTCCTGAAAAGAAGTCAGCCTGACTCTTGATGCGCATTGTCTCGACCCTCTTGATTGGAGGGGTGAGGGTCGTCGCCCGCGGCTGACCGCTGGCTGACCTGCGCGGTAGGGACTAATGCGTACGAGGGTTCTCCCGCTCTGGAAAGAGGAGCGGTGCGGAAACGAAAAAAGCTCCCGAAGGAGCTTTTTTTACTTGAGAGCGAAGTCTCGGGGGAGGGCTTAGTAGCCGCCGCGACCACCGCCGCCGCCGCCGCCGTAGCCGCCGCCACCACCGCTGCGGCCACCGCCGCCACCACCGTAGCCGCCGCCGCCACCACCACCGCCGTAACCACCACCGCCGCCGCCGCCGTAGCCGCCGCCACCACCGGTACGGGGGGGACGAGCTTCCATCGGACGTGCTTCGTTCACGGTCAGGGCGCGGCCCTGGAGCGAATGGCCGTTCATGGCTTCGACGGCAGCCAGCGCTTCAGCGTCGGTGCCCATTTCCACGAAACCGAAGCCCTTGGAGCGGCCGGTGTCGCGTTCCATCATGACCTTGGCGCTGACGATCGAGCCGAACTCGCCGAAAGCCTGTTCCAGGTCGTTGTCACGCACAGAGTAGGCGAGGTTGCCTACGTAGAGTTTCTTGCCCATTGAGGGACTCCTAATTCAAACCAACAAGACAAAGCGATGGAGTCCCAGAATCACAACAAACAAATGCGCTGTGGCGCGAAACTGACCGATCACCGAATTACGTGCACGGGAGACAAGCTCACAGACACGTAGGCCGGATTATCAAGCCGTTCCGGAAAAAGCGTATCAAAATCCGCGCTTATTACGAAACATCACGTCCTGAGGGGCGGTTTCGCAACGGTTGCAGCAGGCCGGAGAGGCCGTTGTGGTCTATTTCATGCATCAAATGAAGCAGCCGGCCAATTTCGCCCGAGGGAAAACCCTCGCGTGCGAACCAATTCAGGTAATTTCCGGGCAAATCGGCAATCAGTGTGCCCTTGTGCTTGCCAAAGGGCATTTCGAGCGTGACGAGGCGCTGCAGGTCTTCGGGTTTCATTGAATTCAGCCTCCTGCGCGCTTGACGGTGTGGCCCTGCTTCGAGAGCGCGGCGATCACCAGCTCGCGGTGGTCGCCCTGGATTTCGATCAGGCCGTCCTTCACCGTGCCGCCCGAGCCGCAGGCCGTCTTGAGCTGCTTGCCCAGCGCCGCGAGCGCCGCCGCATCGAGCGCCAGGCCCTTGACCACGGTCACGCCCTTGCCCTTGCGGCCCTTGGTCTCGTGCGATACACGCACAATGCCGTCGGTGGCCGGCGCGCGCGCCTTGATCTGCTTGCAGCGGCACTGCGCCATCGGCGCGCGGCAATCGGGGCACATGCGGCCGCCCGCCTCGGTGGAGTACACCAGGGCGCTGGCCGGATTGCTTTTCATCGTTGCCATTCGATCGATCTCTTCGTCTTCTTCACTGTCCCCGGTTCATCCCTCTGTCTGCTCACATGCCATTCGACTCACTGGGCCTGGCCCCCGCGCTCGTGCAGGCTGCCGCCGAAAGCGGCTACGCCGCGCCGACCGCCATCCAGGCTGCGGCCATTCCCGCCATTCTGCAAGGCCGCGACGTGCGGGGCTCGGCGCAGACCGGTTCCGGCAAGACCGCCGCATTTTCCCTCCCGCTGCTGCAGCGGCTGGCTGCCGAACCGGCACAGGCGCCGCGGCGCGTACGCGCGCTGGTGCTCGTGCCCACGCGCGAACTCGCGGCCCAGGTCGGCGAGACCCTGCGCAGCCTCGCGCAGCACCTGCCCGAGCGGCTCAAGATCGCGATCGCCTTCGGCGGCGTGTCGATCAACCCGCAGATGATGAGCCTGCGCGGCGGCGCCGACATCATGGTGGCCACGCCGGGCCGACTGCTCGACCTGGTGGAGCACAACGCGCTGAAGCTCGGTGCCGTGTCCACGCTGGTGCTCGACGAGGCCGACCGCCTGTTCGACCTCGGCTTTGCCGAGGAGCTGGGCCGCATCCTCGCGCTGCTGCCCGCGCGGCGCCAGAACCTGCTGTTCTCGGCCACCTTCCCGCCCGCCATCCAGGCGCTGGCCGATGGCACGCTGCGCGACCCCGCGGTGATCGACGTGCAGGGCGAACCCGGCACCGAGCCCGCCATCGTGCAGCGCGTGATCGAGGTCGATGCGAACCGCCGAACGCAGCTGCTGCGCCACCTGCTGAAGGAAAACGAGTGGGACCGCGTGCTGGTCTTCGTCGCCACCCAGCATGCGGCGCAGACCGTGGCCGAGAAGCTCTACAAGAACGGCGTCTATGCGGTGCCCTTCCACGGCGACATTGCGCAGGGCACCCGCACCGGCATCCTCGCGCAGTTCAAGGAGAGCCGCTGGGACGTGGTGATTGCGACCGACCTGGCCGCGCGCGGCATCGACATTGCGCAGCTGCCGGTGGTCATCAACTACGACCTGCCGCGCTCGCCCACCGACTACATCCACCGCATCGGCCGCACGGGCCGCGCCGGCGAAAGCGGCCTGGCCATCAGCTTCGTGAGCGCGGCCACCGAGGCGCACTTCCGCCTGATCGAGAAGCGCCAGGGCCTCAGCCTGCCGCGCGAGCGCATCGAAGGCTTCGAGCCCACCGAGGCGCCCGTGCCGATGGCCGATGCCTCGGGCACCGGCGGCATCAAGGGCAAGCGGCCGAGCAAGAAGGACAAGCTGCGCGCGGCGGCTGCGCTGGCCGCCGCGCAGCACGATGCGGGTGAAAAGAAGAACGACTGACTGGCGCAGTTCATCGGATGCGCGCTACGCGGGCTTGTGCAGGAAGCTCGCGAGCAGGTCCACCGGCAGCGGGAAGACGATGGTGGTGTTCTTGTCCGCGCCAATCACCGTCAGCGTTTCCAGGTAGCGCAGCTGGATCGCCTGCGGCTCCTGCGCCAGCACGCGCGCGGCCTGGAACAGCTTCTCGGAGGCCTGCAGCTCGCCTTCGGCATGGATCACCTTGGCACGCCGCTCACGCTCCGCCTCGGCCTGCCGCGCGATGGCGCGGACCATCGATTCGGTAAGGTCGATCTGCTTGATCTCCACGTTGGAGACCTTGATGCCCCACGAAGCCGTCTGCACGTCGAGCGACTCGCGCACATCCAGGTTGAGTTTTTCCCGCTCCGCCAGCATGTCGTCCAGCTGGTGCTTGCCCAGCACCGAGCGCAGCGTGGTCTGCGCTAGCTGGCTGGTCGCGTTGAAGAAATCCCTGACTTCGATGATGGCCTTTTCGGCATCGACGATGCGGAAGTAGACCACCGCGCTGACCTTCACCGACACGTTGTCGCGCGAGATCACGTCCTGGGTCGGAACCTCGAGCACCACGGTGCGCAGATCGACCCGCACGACCTGCTGGATGGCGGGAACCACGATCACCAGCCCGGGCCCCGCGACCCTGGAGAAGCGGCCCAGGGTGAACACGATGCCGCGCTCGTATTCGCGAAAGATCCAGATGGCCGAAAAAAGCAGCACCACCAGCAAGACAAGCAAGACGGTGCCGATGCCGAAAGTGAACATGGTGGTCTCCCGCGACCCAGCGACAGCGCTGGACTGTTGGACCGCCGGTGCGCGCGGGCGTTCCGGCCGAGGCCGGAAAAGATCGCAGCCTCAGCCGCGCGGCGGCCGCTTGGCGATGCCCATCGTCTTGGCGAGGATGCCCAGCATCACTTCGTCGGCGCCGCCGCCGATGGAGCCGAGCCGCCCGTCTCGGTACAGCCGCGAGACGCGGTTCTCCAGCGTGAAGCCCATGCCGCCCCAGAACTGCAGGCAGGTGTCGGCCACCTGGCGCGTGAGCCGGCCGGTCTTGAGCTTGGCCATCGAGGCCAGCTCGAGCACGTCCTGGCCCTGCACGTGCAGGTCGCAGGCGCGGTAGGCAAGGGCGCGCAGCGCTTCCACCTCGGTCTTGAGTTCGGCCAGCTTGAACTGAACCCACTGCTGGTCGGCCAGCGTGGCGCCGAACATCTGGCGCTGCTGCGCCCATTCGATGGTCTGAGCGATGCAGTCTTCCATCGGTTCGAGCGAGCTCGCGGCGGCCCACAGGCGCTCTTCCTGGAACTGCTGCATCTGGTAGACGAAGCCCTGGCCCTCCTCGCCGATGCGATAGCGCTGCGGCACGCGCACGTTGTCGAAGTGGATGAGGCCCGTGTCGCTCGAATGCATGCCGATCTTGCGGATCTTCTTCGCCTTCTCGATGCCGGGGCTGTCCATCGGCACCATCACCAGCGACTTGTTGCGGTGCACCGGGCCATCGCTGGTGTTGACCAGCATGCACATCCAGTCGGCCTGCAGGCTGTTGGTGATCCACATCTTCTGGCCGCTGATGAGGTAGTCGGCGCCGTCCTTGCGTGCGTGGCTCTTGAGGCCCGCCACGTCGCTGCCCGCGCCGGGCTCGCTCACGCCGATGCAGCCGACCGTCTCGCCCGCGATGGCGGGCGCGAGGAACTCGCGGCGCAGTTCGTCGCTGCCGAAGCGCGCGAGCGCGGGCGTGCACATGTCGGTCTGCACGCCAATGGCCATCGGCACGCCGCCGCAGCTCACATGGCCGAGCGCCTCGGCCATGGCCATCGCATACGAATAGTCGAGCCCGGCGCCGCCGAAGGCCTCGGGCTTGTTGAGGCCCAGCATGCCCAGCTTGCCGAGCTTCCTGAAGACCTCGTGCGCGGGAAAGATCTCGGCCTCTTCCCATTCATCGACATGCGGATTGATCTCGCTGTCGATGAAGCGGCGCAGCGTCTTCTGGATCTCGAGGTGCTCGTGGGTGTACTGCATGCGGTTGTCTCCAATCAGTCGTTTGCTTCGCCGCCGTCCCGGAACACGCGCGGCGTCTCGGCCAGGTGAAAGCCGCCGAAGGGCCGCACGGCGGCGCGCTGCCGCACCTGCGCATCGGGCAGCGCCATCGGCCAGCCCATGCGCACCTGCGGCCGCGCGCCGTCCACGCGCAGCACGCTGCCGCTGATGAAGCTCGCCGCCGGGCTCAGCAGGAAGGCGATGGCGGCGGAGGTCTCGGCCTCGTTGCCGAAGCGGCCCGCGGGCACGGTGTCGCGCATGGCGCGCAGCATCTCGCCGGCCTCGGGCGGGTAGTGGTCCATGCCGCTCGACGCGATGTAGCCCGGTGCCACGGCGTTCACGCGCACGCCGCGCGCGGCCCATTCGAGCGCGGCGGTCTCGGTGAAGCTCACCATGCCCGCGCGCGCCGCGCCGCTGTGGCCCATGTGGGGCATCGAGCCCCACATGTCGGCCACGATGTTGACGATGGCGCCGCCATACGCCTGCATGCTCTGCACGAAGCACTCGCGCGCCACCAGGAAACCGCCCGTGAGGTTGGTGTGGATCACCGCCTCCCAGCCCTTGGCCGAGATGGCCGCGAGCGGCGTGAGGTACTGGCCGCCCGCGTTGTTGACGAGGCCGTCGATGCGGCCGTGCGCTGCAACGATGTCGGCGACGGCGGCGCGCACCGCTTCTTCCTGCCGGATGTCGAAGGCCTGGATGCTGGCCTTGCCGCCCGCATCGGCGATCTCGGCCTGCACCTGCTGCAGCTTGTCGGCGTTGCGGCCGGCCAGCACCACCTGCGCGCCGAGCGATGCAAGCTCGTGCGCCGTGCAGCGGCCGATGCCCGAGCCGCCGCCCGTGACGAGGATCACTTGCCCGGCAAACAGGCCGGGCGAGAACACGGAGCGGTAGCGGGAAGAGTCGTTCATGCGTGAGGCTTCCGCAAAGGCTGGCAAGCTGCAGTGTGCGCCGTCATGCGTCGGCGATCTCGGCCACCACATGGCGCGCGGCCACCTGCGCACCCACCGCCACATGCAATGCGGCGACGCGGCCCGCGCGCGGCGCGCAGTGCACATGTTCCATCTTCATCGCCTCGAGCGTGGCGATCGGCTGGCCGGCAGCGACGGCCTCGCCTTCGGCCACCAGCAGCGCGATGACGCGGCCGTTCATCGAGGCGCGCAGCAGGCCGTCGCCGCCCGCGGCCTCGGCGCGCGGCACGGCGGCATGTGTGAGGTCCTGCAGGTCGAAGGCCTGGCCATGGAAGTGGAGCCACAGGCGCGTCGCGGATTCGCGCACCGCCAAGGCCCGCTCCGAGACGCCATCGCAGGAGAAGCGCAAGGCGCCATCGCCGGTCAGCGAAAGCAGCTCGATCGGTACCGGCGCGGCCGCATCGAGCGCGATATCGAAGCAGCCCGCGCCCCGCGGCGTCACGCGGGCGGCGTGCACCTGGCCGTCGAGCGAGAAGCGCAGCGCGTTGGGCAGCGTGTGCGCGAGCGGCGAGGGCCATCCGCGTTCGCCCAGCTGGAGCAGCAGCGCCGCGAGCCATGCGGTGCGGCGCGCCATGGCGGGGTCGGGTGCCAGCAATGCGTCGGCGTGTTCGGCAATGAACGCCGTCGTCGCCGAACCGCCGGCAAACACGGGATGCGTCAGCGCGCGCTGAAGGAAGCGCTGGTTGGTCGCCAGGCCCAGGGCCACCGTGTCCTGCAGCCCCGCGACCAGCCGGCGCCTGGCTTCCTCGCGCGTTGGGCCATGGGCCACGAGCTTGGCGATCATCGAATCGTAGAAGGGCGGCACTGCGGCGCCGTCCCGCAGCGCATGCTCGATGCGCAGTGCCGGCGAAGGCCGCCATGCGGCGAGCGTGCCGCTTTGCGGCATGAAGCCCTGCCGCGGATCTTCGGCACACAGCCGCACCTCGATCGCATGGCCGCGCAGGCGCACGTCCTGCTGTGCAAGCGGCAGCACCTCGCCCGCCGCCACGCGCAGCTGCAGCTCGACCAGGTCGAGCCCTGTCACGGCCTCGGTCACCGGATGCTCCACCTGCAGCCGCGTGTTCATCTCCATGAACCAGTACTGCCCGTCGGCATCGAGCAGGAATTCGAGCGTGCCCGCGCCTTCGTAGCCGATGGCCCTAGTGGCCGCCACGGCCGTGGCGCCCATGCGTTCGCGCAAGGCCTCGGAGACGGCGGGCGAGGGCGATTCCTCGATCAGCTTCTGGTGCCGGCGCTGCACCGAGCAGTCGCGCTCACCCAGGTGGATGGCGTTGCCGTGCCGGTCGGCGAACACCTGGATCTCGATGTGGCGCGGCGCGGCGATGGCGAGCTCCAGGATCACGTTCGCATCGCCGAAGGCATGGAGCGCCTCGGACTGCGCGCTCTGCAGCAGCTCGGCAAAGGACTCGGCCGATGGCGCGAGCCGCATGCCGCGCCCGCCGCCGCCGGCCGTGGCCTTGATCATCACGGGCCAGCCGATGCGCGCGGCTTCGGCAGCGAGCGTGGCCGCACTCTGGTCTTCGCCCTGGTAGCCGGGAATGCAGGGCACGCCGGCAGCCTGCATCAGCCGCTTCGCTGCGGCCTTGTCGCCCATGGCGCGGATGGCCTCTGGCGAGGGGCCGACGAAGACGAGGCCCGCATCGCGGCAGGCTTGCGCGAAATCCGCGTTCTCGGCGAGGAAGCCGTAGCCGGGATGGACCGCTTGCGCGCCGCTCGAACGCGCGGCTTCGACGATCGCGGCGATGTCCAGGTAGCTCTGCGCGGGCAGCGGCTCGCCGATGCACACGGACTGGTCGGCCTGCCGCACGTGCTCCGCATCGGCATCGGCGCTCGAATACACGGCGACCGTGCGGCAGCCCATGGCGCGCGCGGTGCGCATCACGCGCACTGCAATTTCGCCGCGGTTGGCGATGAGGATCTTGCCGAAGCTCATGGCCGCGCCACCGAGAACTGCATGGCCTGCGGCACGCGCGCATCGCCGTCGCGGCACACCGACAGCACTTCGGCCAGCACCGCGCGCGTGTCGCGCGGGTCGATCACGCCGTCGTCGAGCAGCAGCGCGCTGGTGGTGAAGACGCTGGTCTGCCGATCGAAGCGCTCGATGATCTGCCGCTGCATGGCGTCGATCTTCGCGCGGTCGACGGAGCCTTTTCGCGCCATGCCCGCCTCCATCACCATGGCCATGGTCTGCGCCGCCTGCTCGCCGCCCATCACCGCGGTGCGCGCGTTGGGCCATGAGAAGCAGAAGCGCGGCGCGAAGCCGCGGCCGCACATGCCGTAGTTGCCCGCGCCGTAGGAAGCGCCGCAGTGCAGCGTGACCTGCGGCACGGTGGCGCTGGTCACGGCCTGGATCATCTTGGCGCCGTGCTTGATGATGCCGGCCTCCTCGTGCGCGCGGCCCACCATGTAGCCCGTGATGTTCTGCAGGTAGACGATGGGCGTGCGCGACTGGCAGCAGGCCTGGATGAAGTGCGTGGCCTTGGTGGCGCCGTCGGAGTCGATCGGGCCATTGTTGGTGACGATGCCCACCGCATGGCCTTCGAGCCGCATGTGGCCGCACAGCGTGGCGCTGCCGTAGTGCGCGCTGAATTCGAGGAACTCGGAGCCGTCGGCAAGGCGCGCGATCACCTCGCGCATGTCCACCGGCCGCCGGCCGTCGCTGGGCATGATGCCCAGCAGTTCCTCGGCCGCGTAGAGCGGCGGCGCGAACTTGCGCGCTTGCTCGTCGCGCGCCCAGTCGATGCCGCCGAGGATCGCGCGCGCGATGCGGATGGCGTCGCGGTCGTCCTCGGCCAGGTAGTCGCCCAGGCCCGAAATGTGGGTGTGCATCACGGCGCCGCCCAGTTCTTCTTCGGTGGCGATTTCGCCGGTGGCGGCCTTCAGCAGCGGCGGGCCGGCCAGGAAGGCACGCGTGCGGTCGCGCACCATCACGATGTAGTCCGAAAGGCCCGTCTGGTAGGCGCCCCCCGCGGTCGAGGAGCCGTGCGTCACCGTCACCACCGGCAGGCCCGCGGCGGAGAGCCGCGCCAGGTTGCGGAAGATGCCGCCGCCGCGCACGAAGTCCTGCACGCGGTACTGCATGAGATTGGCGCCCGCGCTTTCCACCAGCTGCACGTAGGGCAGCTTGTTCTCCAGCGCGATCTCCTGCACGCGCAGCTGCTTGTCCAGGCCCATGGGCTGCAGCGCGCCGGCGTCGATGCCCGAGTCGGAAGCGCTGACCATGCAGCGCACGCCCGCGACCCGGCCGATGCCCGCGATCACGCCGCCGCCCGGCACGCTTTGCGCGAGGTCTTCGTTGTCGTGCCCGAGCCCCGCGAGCGAGGCCAGTGGCAGGAAGGGCGCGCCGGTGTCCAGCAGCAGCGCGAGCCGCTCGCGCGGCAGCAGCTGGCCGCGCCTGGCAAAGCGCTCGGCCGAGGCGTTCGATGCCCCGGCCGCGCGGGCCTCGTGCGCGCGCACCTGCCCGAGCAGCGCCAGCATGCCGGCGCGATGGGCCTGGAAGGATTCGCTGGCCGCGTTCAGGCGGGATTCGATGGCGGGCATGGAAGAGTCGGTGCAGATCGCTTTCGCTCTGCACCGACTCTAGGACGCTGATGCTCGCCCGGCTTGCGCCAATTAGCTGGTGCGGGCGCGCTGTGCGGTGGGCGCGTCCAGGCTGCTGCCTGTGATCACCCAGTAGATGAAGATCAGCACCGCGCCGGCCGTGCCGAACACCGACAGGCCCATGTAGTTGCCGCCGATGGCCAGCGCGTCGGTGGGCGCGGCCGCGATGCAGATCATGCTGGCCGCGCTCATGCCCACGTAGTGCATGGTGCAGACGGCCACGCCCATCACGGCGGCTGCCGCAATCTGGTGGCTCAGCCGGCGCAGGTTGAAGGCCAGCCACAGGGCTGCGCCCGCCGCGGTGATGGCAATGGCCACCGACAGCGCCACGACGGTGGGGTCGAAGTCCATCGAGGCGCGCATGTTCATTGCGAACATGCCCATGTAGTGCATCACGCACACGCCCAGCCCCGCGAGCAGGCTTCCGGCCAGCCAGCCGGCCCGGCTGAACTTGCGCCGCCCGCCCGCCATGTACAGCGCAATGCCCGAGATCAGGATGGCCGCCACCAGCGAGACGACCGTCAGCGGCACGTTGTACGAAATGCCCACCGGCAGGCGGTACGCCAGCATGCCGATGAAGTGCATCGACCAGATGCCGATGCCGCCCAGCGCCACTGCGGCGCACGCGACGACCGCGAGGTTGGGTTTGCCGTCGGCGCCGACCATGCGCCCCGCGCAGATCAGCGCCACCAGGGAGCCCGCGAACGAGATGAGGAACGAGAGCGCCACCAGCCCCAGCGAATACTCGGGCGACAGCAATTGGCCAACGACGAGGGGAGTCATGTCTTTTCTTCTCCTGGTAAGGAACGGCTCGCCGCCGCCGGCCACCTGGCCGGCCGAAGATGTAACGAGACGTCCGCTCAGGAGTCTGTAATAGTTGTTTTTAAAAGTAAACCCAATTTCATGGGATTTACTCCCATTTTTATGGGACTCAATTTTTCGGGCGAATCCGGTAGATCGCGTTGTTCCGGTCGGCCGCCATGTAGATGCTCCCGTCGCTGCCGACCGCGACGCCCGTGACCACGTAGGGCGGCGGCAGGCCCGGTCCCGCGGCCAGCCCGATCGGCAGGTTTTCCGCCACGGTGCGGCGCGAGCCATTGGCCGGGTCGATCTCCACCAGCCGGCGCGCCGCGCTCTCGGCCACGATGAAGCTGCCCCAGGGCGTCTCGGCCACGCCTTCGGGCAGCGCCAGGCCTTCGGCAATCGCACGCAGCGGGGCGCTGGCATCGAGCGGGATGCGGGTCAGCTTGCCTGCGGCTTCGGTGACGTAGAGCGCGCCGTCACGGCCGACGATCATCTGCACCGGGCCGCCCAGCCCGCTGGCGAGCACTTGCTTATCGGCAAAATGAGGGCCGCTCGCGCGGGTGATGCTGCCGGTGGCAATCTCGGCATAGATCACACTGCCGTCGGCCATGGGAATGGCATCGAACGGCGCCTTCAGGCCGTGGATGATTTCGACGGTTCGCAGCGTCTGGCGGTCCACCAGCTGCACGGTGCCCGTGAACCACGAGGTCAGCGCGAAGCGCGTGCCCGACAGGCCGACGGCGAACGGATAGTCGAGCTCCGGATCGCGCTGCATGCGGAACACGTCGCGCACTTCGCCCGTGCGCACGTCCACCTGCCGGAAGCCGAACACATCGGCCACCCAGAGCGTGCGGCCTTCGATCTTGAGCCCCGCGGGCGTCGCGAGCTTGCCGCTGGTGAGCGTGCGCAGCACCCCGGTGGCGGGGTCGAAGGACTGCACTTCGTTGTTGGCCATGTTCGACACGTAGATCGTGCCGTCGGGGGCGATGGCCAGGTTGTCGAGCGACGGGCGCAGCTGCTTCGCGACGGTCTTGCGGCCCGTGGCAAGGTCCACCTTGACCAGCTCGCCGCTGCGCGCATCGACCACCCAGAGGTTGCCCTTGCCGTCGAGGTTGGCGGCCGCGGGAATCTTGAAGCCGCCGGCGATCACGGTCATGGCGCCGTCGGCCGGATCGATCTTCACCACCTGGCCCTTGAACCACAGCGGTCCGTAGAGCATGCCGTCGGGGCCGACCTCGAAGCCATTGAAGCCGCCCATGTCCTTCTTGATGAGCCGCGGCGGCTTCTGGCCCATGCGGTCGATTTCCCAGAGCGCGTCGCCCAGGAACACCTGCGAGGCGTAGAGCTTGCCGCTGCTGCGGTCGAAGTCCAGCGAGTTGAGGCCGGGCAGGTCCTTGGCGAGCACGCGCATCGGTGCGCCGTCGCTTTCGCGGTAGCGCAGCATGCCCATGAGGTAGTTGGTCCATGCCAGCTCGCCCCGGGGGCCGACCGCGATGTCGTCGGCCTGGCCCTCGGGCGCATCGATCAGGATCTTGGCCGCGCCGGTGCTGCGGTCGACCTCCCACAGCGTGTTGCCGAGCACCGAGCCCGCGAGCAGGCGGCCCTTCTGGTCGATGGCCAGGCCGTGCACGCCCGCGAACGAGGACGGCGCGACCAGCACTTCGGGCTCGGACCACGCGGCGGGGCGGGTGGGCGGTGGCGACGGCGTCGGCGCGATGCCGGCGCAGGCGGCCAGCAGGGCGAGGATGGCGATGAGTGCGGCGGCGCGGATGAACGGGCGGCAGGGCATGTCTTCTCTCCTTCTTTTGGATGCGCGCGAGCAGTCTAGAAGGAAGGAGGGGCGGCGGGCCAGTCGCTCCCGCGACATGCGGCCTTTGGTCCGCCTCGGCTCAACCGCGCAGAAGCTGCGTCGCCGTGTGGATCGAGAGCCCCACCAGCCCGCCCACCAGCGTGCCGTTGATGCGGATGAACTGCAGGTCGCGCCCGATGTGGCGCTCCAGCTCGCTGGTCATCTCGCTGGCGTTCCAGTCGGCGACGCGCTCCTCGATGTAGCGGCGGATGTCCTCGCGGTAGCGCTCGATGGCCAGCGGCGCGGCCGCCTCGATCTGCTCGTTGATCCAGCGGCGGATCGCGTCGTCGGCCTGCAGCCGCGTGCCGAGCGCGCCCGCCATCGCTGCGATGCGCTGGCGGATGGTGGAGTCGCCGCGGCCCAGGTCGTCGTGCAGCCAGGCCAGCAGCTCGCCCCAGATGCCGTGCAGGTAGTCGCCGAGCGCCGGATGCGCGATCAGCTCGGCGCGGATCTGCTCGCCGCGCTGCTGGAACTCGGGGTCGAGCTTGAGCCGCACCACGAAGTCGTCCACGAAGTGGTCGAAGCGCCGGCGCATCGGATGCTCGGGCTCGGCCGCGAGTTCGGCGATGGTGCGCGCCACGGCCGCCACGATCTTGCGCGTGGCGAGCTTGGCCGCCACCTGGTCCAAGCCCACGTAGCGCAGCGTCTTGATCTCGCGCGCAATGGCTTCGGTGATGTGCGCCTGCACCTCCTCGCCTTCGAGCAGGCCAGCCACCTGCTGCAGCACGTCGTCCAGCAGCGCCTGGTGGCGCCCGCCCGCCGTGAGCGCGTCCAGCGCCTGGCCCATCAGCCGCGAGAGGTCGATCTTCTGCAGGCCGGCCGCGGCGGCGCGGCCCATGAAGGCGCGCACGCGCTCGTCGTCGAAGGCCGCAAGCCCGTAGCGGGTGGCCGCTACGCCCCATTCGCCGAGCTTCTGGCCGCTCGCGGGCCGCGCCAGCCAGTCGGCGATGCGACCGGCCGCGTCGAACTCGCGCAGCTTGGCGAGCACTTGCCCGGTGCCGAGGAAGTTGTTGCAGATGAAGCCGGCCAGCTTGGCGCCGATGCGGTCCTTGTTGCTCGGGATGATCGCGGTGTGCGGGATCGGCAGGCCGAGCGGATGCCGGAACAGCGCCACCACCGCGAACCAGTCGGCAATGGCGCCGACCATCGCGGCCTCGGCAAAGGCCGCCGCGTAGCCCCAGGCCGGATGCTCGCCGTCCAGCGCACTGGCCAGCGCATAGAGCAGCGCCGCCGCGCACAGCAGGCCGAGCGCGACGCGCTTCATGCGCTGCAGCGCGCCGCTGCCGTGGCTGTCTTCAGCCAATGGTCGGCGTGGCGGCAAGGCGCTGCATGAACAGTTCGCAGCGCGCCAGCTGCTCCAGGCTCACGAACTCGTCGGGCTGGTGCGCCTGCTCGATGCTGCCCGGGCCGCACACCACGGTGGGGATGCCGGCGTTCTTGAACAGGCCCGCCTCGGTGCCGAAGGCCACCAGCGTGGTGCGGTCCTCGCCCGCGAGGCGCTGCGCGAGCAGCGTGACCGGATCCGTAGCCGCACCGAGGAAGCTCGGGATCTCGCAGATGGTCTCGAAGCGGAAGCCCGCATCGGGCGCCACCTTCTTCATCGACGCCTCGAGGCTGCCGGCATAGGAGACGACCTCGTCCTGCATCTTTTTTGCGTCGGCGGTCGGCAGGTCGCGGAATTCGTAGCGGAACTCGGCGTCGCGCGGCACCACGTTGTCGGCAATGCCGCCGTGGAACTGGCCCACGCTCGCGGTGCTGAAGGGCACGTCGAAGCCCTCGTAGCGCGGTTCGCTGCGCTCGAAGCCTTCGGCCATGTCGCGCACCTTGCCGACCACGCGCGCGGCCATCTCGATGGCATTGACCGACTTGGGCGTGAGCGAGGAATGCGCCTCCTTGCCGCGCACGCAGCAGCGGTAGCGGTACACGCCCTTGTGCGCGATGGCCGGCACCATGCTGGTGGGCTCGCCCACGATGCAGGCGAGCGGCTTGATGCCGGCGTCGCGCATGTCGGCGATGAGTTCCTTCACGCCGAAGCAGCCGATCTCTTCCTCGTAGCTGAAGGCAAAGTGCACCGCGAAGGGCGAGTCGCTTTCGAGGAAGCGCCGGGCATTGGACAGCGCGATGGCGATGAAGCTCTTCATGTCGGCCGAGCCGCGGCCGTAGAGGCGTTCGTTCTGCACCGCGGCGGAGAGCGGGTCGACGCTCCAGTCCTGCCCGTCCCACGGTACCGTGTCGGTGTGGCCCGAGATGATCACGCCGGCCGGCTTGCCCTCGCCGAGGGTGGCGAACAGGTTGGCCTTGGTGCGCTCGGCGTTGTAGGTGATGCGGCTCTTCACGCCCAGCGCGGCCAGGTGGCTTTGCGCGAGGTCGATCAGCTGCAGGTTGCTGTTTTCGCTGACGGTGTTCATGCGCACCAGCGTCTGGGCCAGCGCGAGGCTCTGGGGGGAAAGCGTAGGGGACATGCAACACATTGTCCAAGAAGTCGGCGCCGCGCGCCCGCGGGCGCCCCGGCTGTCATGCGCAGCGGGTACCCTGCGCCTCTTTTGGATGGAGAAAAAGACGATGCGCACCGTTCACTTCGCCCTTGCCGCGACCGCCGTCCTTGGCCTGGCGGCCTGCAGCACCACCGGTCCCGCCAACAAGCTGCTCACGCTCGACGGCAACCCGCCGCTGGTCATTGCGCACCGCGGCGCCTCGGGCTACCTACCCGAAGAAACGCTCGAAGCCTATGCGCGCGCCATCGAACTGGGTGCCGACGTGATCGAGATGGACCTGGTCTCCACCAAGGACGGCGTGCTCATTGCCCGCCACGACCCCAACCTGGCCATCAGCACCGACGTGGCCAAACACCCGCGCTTCGCCTCGCGCAAGAAGACCATCAAGGTCGACGGCGAAACCCAGACCGGCTGGTTCAGCAACGACTTCACGCTGGCCGAGATCAAGACGCTGGGCGGCATCTCCACCGACCCCGAGCGCCCGCAGGAATTCAACGGCAAGTTCAAGATCCCCACCTTCCAGGAGATCATCGACTTTGCCAAGGCCAAGTCGAAGGAAACCGGCCGCACCATCGCGATCTACCCCGAGACCAAGAACCCGACCTACTTCCGCGAGCTGGGGCTGCCGCTGGAAGACAAGGTGATCGCCGCCATCAACGCCGCCGGCTGGAACAGCAAGACCGCGCCCATCTACGTGCAGTCCTTCGAGCCCGGCAGCCTCAAGTACATGAAGGCCAAGGGCCTGAACACCCGGCTCATCCAGCTGATCGACGGCGACAGCGTCGACCTGAAGACCGGCGCCGTGACCTTCGCCGTGCCGAGCGACCGCCCCTACGACTGGACCAAGGCCGGCGACAAGCGCAACTTCGACGCCATGGTCACGCCCGCGGGCCTGGCCGAGATCAAGACCTATGCCGACGGCATCGGTCCGTGGAAGCGCTACATCGTGAGCATCAAGGGCAGCATCGGCGCCGACGGCAAGCCGCTGGACGTCAACAAGGACGGCAAGATCAACGACGCCGACGCCACCTCGGTCTCGCCCACCACGCTGATTGCCGATGCGCACAAGGCCGGCCTCTTCGTGCACCCGTTCACCTTCCGCAACGAATCGCGCCGGCTCGCGGCCGACTACAACAAGGACGGCAGGAACGAGTACGCGGTCTACTACAAGCTGGGCGTGGACGGCGTGTTCACCGACTTCACCGACACCGCGATCGCCGCGCGCGCCGACTACCTGAAGAGCATGGGGCGCTGAGCGCGACCTGGGGGTTTGCCCGGCACGGTCTTTGCGGAGGTTTCCGCAAAGCCTAGACTGTGCTCCATGAAACTCATCGACTCGCTCGTCACGCAGGCGGCCGGCATCGCCGCCGTGCGGCGTGACCTCCACGCCCATCCCGAACTCTGCTTCGAAGAAGTCCGCACCGCCGACGTGGTGGCAGGCAAGCTCACCGAATGGGGCATTCCCATCCACCGGGGCCTGGGCACCACCGGCGTGGTTGGCATCGTCAAGAACGGCACCAGCACTCGCGCCGTGGGCCTGCGCGCCGACATGGACGCGCTGCCCGTCACCGAGCTCAACACCTTCGCGCATGCCAGCAAGCACCACGGCAAGATGCACGCCTGCGGGCACGACGGCCACACGGCCATGCTGCTCGCGGCCGCGCAGCATCTTGCGAAGAACCGCAATTTCGACGGCACCGTCTACCTGATCTTCCAGCCGGCCGAAGAGGGCGGCGGCGGCGCGCGCGAGATGATCAAGGAGGGGCTGTTCGAACAGTTCCCGATGGACGCCGTCTTCGGCATGCACAACTGGCCCGGCATGAAGGCCGGCCAGTTCGCGGTGAGCCCGGGGCCGGTGATGGCGTCGGGCAACAAGTTCTACGTTAACGTGATCGGCAAGGGCGGCCATGCCGCGCTGCCGCAGACCGGCATCGACCCGGTGCCGATCGCCTGCGAGATCGTGCAGGCCTTCCAGACCATCCTCACGCGCAAGATGAAGCCGACCGACTCGGCCGTGATCTCGGTCACCACCATCCATGCCGGCGAAACCAACAACGTGATCCCCGACAACTGCGAGCTGACGGGCACGGTGCGCACCTTCTCGATCGAGGTGCTCGACATGATCGAGTCGCGCATGCGCCAGATCGCCGAGCACATCTGCGCCGCGCACGACGCGACGTGCGACTTCCGCTTCGAGCGCTACTACCCGCCCACCATCAACACCGAGGCCGAGGCCAACTTCGCGCGCCGCGTGATGGGCGGGATCGTCGGCCCCGAGAACGTGCTGCGGCAGGAAGCCGCCATGACCTCCGAAGACTTCGCCTTCATGCTGCAGGCCAAGCCCGGCGCCTATGCCTTCATCGGCAACGGCGACGGCACGCACCGCGACGTGCACCACGGCGAAGGGCCCTGCACGCTGCACAACGCGAGCTACGACTTCAACGACGAGCTCATTCCGCTGGGCGCCACCTGCTGGGTGCAACTGGCCGAGCAGTTCCTCGGCAAGCCCGGGGGAGCTGCGCCTTGATCGGCATCGGCGAGGCGTTTTCGCCGCGCTATGCCCAGGCCCGCCAGAAGTTCCTGCAGGCCTGCGTGAGCGCGGGCCTCGCGGCGCTGCCGCATGCGCATCCGGGCAAGGGGCGGGACGGCGAGGAGCTCTCGATGGACGTGGCGCTCGACGGCGCCGCGGACGCCGAGCGCCTGCTGATCGTCTCCAGCGGCTGCCACGGCGTGGAGGGCCACTGCGGCAGCGGCGTGCAGGTGTTCGCGCTGCACGACGCCGAATGGCGCGAGAAGGCCAGGGCGCAGGGCGTGGCGGTGCTCTACGTGCATGCGCTCAATCCGCACGGCTTTTCGTACGGCCGGCGCGTCACGCAGGAGAAGGTCGACCTGAACCGCAACTTCGTCGATTTCTCGAAGCCGCTGCCGGCCAACGAGCCCTACGCCAAGCTGCATCCGCTGCTGGTGCCCGAGAGCTGGCCGCCCACGCCCGAGAACGAGGCCGCCATCGAGAAATGGATAGCCAAGCATGGCGCCGAGGCCTACCAGGCGGCCGTCACCAGCGGGCAGTACCAGTTCGAGGACGGCCTGTTCTTCGGCGGCAAGGCGCCGGCCTGGAGCAACAAGACCTTGCGCGGCGTGCTGCGCCGGCATGCCGCCAGCGCGCGCCGGCTGGCCTGGATCGACCTGCACACGGGGCTCGGGCCCAATGGCCTGGGCGAGCGCATCTTCGCTGGCCGCGACGACAAGGCCGCCTACGCGCGCGCCAATGCCTGGTGGGGCACGCCCGCGGCGCCCGTCACCTCGATCTACGACGGTTCATCGAGCGCGGCGCTGCTGCGCGGCCTGATGTGGGACACCGCGCACCAGGAGTGCCCGCAGGCCGAATACACCGGCATTGCGCTCGAATACGGCACGCTGCCCATGCTCGAAGTGCTGGCCGCGCTGCGCGCCGACCATTGGCTGCACAAGCACCCCGAGGCGCCGGCCGACCTGGCCGACGGCATCCGCGCGCGCATGCTCGAGGCCTTCTATACCGACACCGACGCCTGGCGCGGCCAGGTCGTGAGCCAGGCCAGGCAGGCGATGTTCCAGGCCGTGGACGGCCTCTGCAGCTAGGTCCGGACCCGCCCGTCGCCCGTCAGCATCGACAGCTCGACGAACTTCGATGCCACGTGGTTCTTGGCCGAGAACGACACCTCGAAACCGCCGAACTGCTGCCGGTCGATGCTTTCGAGGCCAGTGATGAGGCCGTCGCGCGAGGCCTTGCCCGGCGCGCGGCGCAGGCCCTCGGTCAGCACCTTGGCGGCAAGGTAGCCTTCCAGGCTCGAGAAATTGGCGCTCGCGCCGGCGCCGGCCTTCTTCACCGCCTCGCTGAATTCGCGCGTGATCGCATTGGCCGCGTTGTAGGGCGAAGGCACCACCTGCGTCACCATCACGCCCGCGCCCTCCTTGCCGAGTTCGTCGGCCAGCGCCTGGGTGCCCACGAAGGACACGTTGAAGAAGGTGCCGCCGTAGCCCGCCTTGCGCGCCTGGCGGATGAAGGCCGCGCAGGCCTTGTAGGCGCCCACCTGGACCACCGCGTCGGGCCGCGCCGCCGTGATGCTCTTCACCGCCGCGGCCACGTCGACCGAATTGCGCTCCACCGTGGCCAGCGCCACCGGCTTGAGCTCCTGCTGCGACAGCGCGAGCGTGACGCCGTCCAGGCCCGCCTTGCCGTAGGCGTCGTTCTGGTAGAAGACCGCGATCTTCTTCAGGCCCAGGTGCGTGAGCTGCTTCACGATCAGCGCGGTCTCGTCGTTGTACGAGGCGCGCAGGTGGAACACGTTCCTGTGGAAGGGTTCGCGCAGCGACATCGCGCCGGTGAAGGGCGCGATGAAAGGCACCTTCTCCTTCACCGCGAGCGGCAGCGCCGCCATGCTGGTGGGCGTGCCGATGTAGCCGAAGAGCGCGAACACGTCTTCTTCGATCAGCTTTTGCGTGTTGGCGGCGCAGCGGTCGGGCTCGTAGCCGTCGTCCAGGTTCTTGATGACCACGTTGCGCCGGCCGGCCTGGGCGTTGTACTGGTCCAGGAACAGCTTGGCGCCCTGGTGGAACTGGATGCCCAATTGCGCGGCCGGGCCGGTGAACGGTGCCGATTGGCCCAGCACCAGCGGCACGTCGCCCTGCGCCCGCGCCAACTGGAAGCCGCCGAGCGCGGCCGCGCCGGCGCCCAGGGAAAAATGTCTGCGATTGATCATGTGAAACCTCCTTTGCGCCTTGCCGCGCCTCTGCCTGGAAAACTTTAGACTTGCCGGATGGTCGATGCCCCGGTCTCTACAACTGCTGTTCTCCCCACCAACACTTCCACGGTCCTGGGCGCCTGTCCGCACGACTGTCCGGACACCTGCGCCCTGGTCACCACCGTCAAGGACGGCGTGGCCGTGAAGCTGCAGGGCAATCCGGCCCACTCGCACACCGCTGGCGTTCTCTGCACCAAGGTTTCGCGCTACATCGAACGCAACGACCACGCCGAAAGGCTCGTCCAGCCGCTTCGGCGGACCGGTCCCAAGGGCAGCGGCCAGTTCGAACCCGTCAGCTGGGACGCCGCTCTTGACGACATCGCCGCGCATCTCCGTGCATTACAGACAGATCCGGAAACAATTGTGCCTTATAGTTACGCAGGCACGATGGGCCTGGTGCAGGGCGAGTCGATGGATCGGCGTTTTTTCCACAAACTGGGCGCCACGCTGCTGGACCGCACGATCTGCTCCATGGCCGGCGGCGAGGCCATGGTCCATACCCTGGGCGCCAAGGCCGGCATGCGGATCGAGTTCTTCGCCGAGGCGAAGCTGATCCTGATCTGGGGCAGCAACTCCATTGCCAGCAACCTGCATTTCTGGCGCCACGCCCAGGCCGCCCGGCGCGCTGGTGCGCGGCTGGTGTGCATCGACCCGCGCAAGACCGAAACCGCCGACAAGTGCGACGAGCACATCGCCCTGCTGCCCGGTACCGACGCTGCGCTGGCCCTGGCGCTGATGCACGAACTCATCGTGCACGGCTGGCTCGACCACGACTTCATTGCCAACCACACGCTCGGCTGGGAGCCGCTGAAAGAGCGCGCACTGCAATGGCCACCCTCGCGCGCGGCCGCCGTGTGCGGCGTGCCCGAGGCGCAGATCGCGGCGCTGGCGCAGGCCTACGGCACCACCCGGCCGGCCGCGATCCGCCTGAACTACGGCATGCAGCGCGTGCGCGGCGGCGGCAACGCGGCGCGCGCCGTCGCCTGCCTGCCCGCACTGGTGGGGGCCTGGCGCGACCGCGCGGGCGGGCTCCTCCTGAGCAGCTCGGGCCACTTTCCGGTCGACCGCGCCGCGCTGCAGCGCCCCGACCTGCTCGCGGGCCGCCAGCCGCGCACCATCAACATGAGCACCATCGGCGACGCGCTGCTCGACCAGGCAAGGCCGGTGAAGGCCATCGTGGTCTACAACAGCAACCCGGTCGCGGTGGCGCCCGAGTCGGGCAAGGTGGTGGCGGGCTTTGCGCGCGAGGACCTTTTCACCGTGGTGCTCGAGCAGTTCCGCACCGACACCGCCGACTACGCCGACTACCTGCTGCCCGCCACCACCCAGCTCGAGCACTGGGACATCCACACCAGCTACGGCCACACCGACGTGCTGCTGAACCGGCCCGCGGTGGCGCCGCGCGGCGAGGCGCGCAGCAATGCCTGGGTGTTCCGCGAGCTCGCGCGCCGCATGGGCTTCGACGAGCCCTGCTTCTCGGACGACGACGAGGCACTGTGCCGCAGCGCCTTTGCGCCGGGCGCCATCGACTACGCGCAGCTGCTGGAACAAGGCTTCACCAGCCTCGCGCTGCCCGAGGCGCCCTTTGCCGAAGGCCGCTTCCCGACGCCTTCGGGCCGCTGCGAATTCTTCAGCGCGCGCCTGCAGGCGCAGGGCATGGACGGCCTGCCCGACCATGTGCCCAACTACGAGGCGGCCGGCAGTTCCACCGAATTTCCGCTGGCCATGATCTCGCCGCCGGCGCGCAATTTCCTCAACTCGACCTTCGTCAACGTGACCAGCCTGCGCGCCATCGAGGGCGAGCCGCTGCTCGAGATCCACGAGGCCGACGCGGCCGCCCGCGGCATCGAGGACGGCGCCATCGTCCGCGTCTTCAACAGGCGCGGCGAGCACCGCTGCCGCGCCGAGGTGTCGCGCCGCGCGCGGCCGGGCGTGGTGCACGGCATGGGCATCTGGTGGCGCAAGCTCGGCCTGGACGGCACCAACGTCAACCAGCTCACCAGCCAGCGCCTGACCGACATCGGCCGCGGGCCCACGTTCTACGACTGCCTGGTCGAAGTGGAGCGTGTCGCTCCCTCTTCCTCTGGGAGAGAGCCGGGGTGAGGGCGGCCCCCGCATTCGCCCTGGCCGGCGCACTGCTGCTGCTCGGCGGCTGCGCCGACCTCGGCTACTACTGGCAGTCGGCCAGCGGGCACCTCGGCATCCTGCGGGTGGCCAAGCCGGTGCCCGAATGGCTTGCGGATCCCGCGGTTTCCGCGCCGCTGAAGGCCAAGCTCGAACTCGCGCAGCGCATCCGCCGCTTCGCCGTGACCGAACTGGCGCTGCCCGACAACGCCAGCTACACCTCGTACGCCGATCTGCACCGCCCCGCGGCGGTGTGGAACGTGGTGGCCGCGCCGCCCTATTCGCTCACGCTCAAGAGCTGGTGCTTTCCGGTGGCCGGCTGCGTGGGCTACCGCGGCTACTACGACGAGGCCGCCGCCCGGGCCGAGGCCGAGGCGCTGCGCGCCAAGGGCCTTGAAGCCGCGGTCTACCCCGTGCCGGCGTACTCCACGCTGGGCTGGATGAACTGGGCCGGCGGCGATCCGCTGCTTTCCACCTTCATCGGCTACCCCGAAGGCGAACTGGCGCGCATCGTGTTCCACGAGCTCGCGCACCAGGTGCTCTATGTGCCCGGCGACATCGTCTTCAACGAGTCGTACGCCACCGCGGTGGAGCGCATCGGCGGCGCGATGTGGCTGCAGCGCGAGGCCAGCGAGGCGGCACGCGGCGAGTACGCGCGCTTCGACGGGCAGCGCCAGCAGTTCCGCGCGCTGGCCCTCGAGACGCGCCGCGCGCTCAACCAGGTGTACGAATCCGCCCAGGCCAAGGCCGGCGACTGGCCCGCGGTCGACGCCATGAAGAAGGCCGCGATGGATGCCTTTCGCGAGCACTACGCGATGCTGCGCGCGCAATGGCAGGGGCCGCGGCAGGGCGCCTACGACCTGTGGGTGGCGCGCGCCAACAATGCGGCTTTCGGCGCCCAGGGTGCCTACGACGACCTGGTGCCGGGCTTCGAGGCCCTGTTTGCGCGCGAGAATCGCAACTGGCCGCGCTTCTACAAGGCGGTGCGCCGCATTGCCGCGCTACCGACCATGGAAGAGCGGCGCAACGCATTGCAGACGGCCACGGGAATGCTGCAGACGCATTCCGGCCATGGCGGCAACAACGACAACAACAGCAGCAGCAGAAGCAACGGAGGCCACGGTGCCTGACATCCATATCGAAAGAAACCATGCACTCGGCATTGCCGGCGCCCGCGAAGTCGCACGCCAGTGGATCGAGCAGGTCGGGCAGGACTACGGCCTGGAATGCACCTACACCGAGGGCGAGGCCTGCGACGTCGCGCAGTTCAGCCGCGCAGGCATCGACGGCACGGTGGAGGTCACGGCCGACACGCTGACGCTGGAGGCGACGCTGGGTTTCCTGTTCAGCAGCTTCAGCGACCAGATCGAGCAGAAGATCTCGCGCAAGCTCGATGCTTTGCTGGCGTCGCCCGGCGGCGGCGGTGCCCGCTTCGCCTGAGCGGCCGTCAAGTCACACGATGGTGTAGCCGCCGTCCACCGGCAGCGCCGCGCCGCTGACCATCGAGGCGCCATCGGAGAGCAGGAACAGGATCGGCGCCACCACTTCGTCGACCTGCGCGAAGCGTCCCAGCGGAATGTTCCGGAGCGCCGCCGCGCTCTTGGCCGGATCGGCCCAGGCCTGCTCGGCCATGGGCGTGAGCGTGACGGTGGGGTTCACGCTGTTGACGCGGATGCCGTGCGGTCCGAGTTCAAGACACAGCGAGCGCGTGATGGCGTCCATGGCGGCCTTGGATGCGCAATAGCAAAGATGCGCATCGAGCGCGACCAGTGCCGCCTGGCTCGACACATTGACGATGCTGCCGCGCACGCCGGCCGCGATCATCGCCTTGGCGCAGCGCGAGGCGACCAGGGCTGCTGCGCGCGCGTTGACGGCCATCACGGCGTCGAAGCTCTCGGCCTGGACGTCGAGCGCCGGTTCGAGCAGTGCGATGCCGGCGCAGTTCACGACGAGGTCGAAGGCTGGCAGTGCTGCGAGTGCCCGTTCCAGTTCGGCTGGGTTGGCCACGTCGACGGTCAATGGGGTGCAGCCGGCTTCTGCGTGCAGTGTGTCGAGCGCGGCGGCGTTGCGGCCCACGGCGGTCACGGCTGCGCCTGATTGCGCGAGCCGCACGGCGACTGCACGGCCGATGCCGCTGCTTGCGCCGGTGACCAGTGCGCGCTGGCCTGAAAAATCGAAAGTTGTTGTCATGGTGTTGCTGTCATGGGTTTTGGCGACTTGTGTTCGGGGCGCGTGCACAGATCACCGGGTACTCCCCTCCGCGAATGTCCCCCGGCCTGCGGCCTCCTCCTTGATTTCGCTGCGGGGAGCACCCGATGCTCTGTGCACCAGGGCACGCCGCTGGTGTATCGCTGATCAACGACTGCTCTGATCACGCTCCCGCTGATGGGGTGCCTTGCGCAGCGAAATCAAGGGGGAGGCCGAAGGCCGGAGGACATTCGCGGAGCAAGGTACCCCGTCGGCGGGAGCGCACCCCGAACGCACGACGCGGCGATCGAAAAGCAAGGATTCATTTCAGCCGATGCATCGCATCACGCAATGCCGGATAAAGCGACTTGTAGATCTCGAAGCGCTCGCGATAAACAGCTTGCGCCGCAGCCCCGGGCCGCGCGCGTTCCACCAGCGTGACCCAGCCGCGTTCGGCACTGGCTGCATCGACCAGCCCCGCGCCGAGCGCCGCGAGCATCGCCGCACCCAATGCCGCCTCGACCTCTTCCTCGATGGTGAACACCGGGTAGCCCGTGACGTCCGCCACGATCTGCATCCACAGGTCCGAATGCGCCGCGCCCCCGACCACGATCAGCCGGTCGTCCAGCGGCTGGCCGCTTTGCCGTCCGGCCTCGATGTTGTGCTGCAGCGCAAAGCTCACGCCTTCGAGCACTGCGCGGTACAGATGGGCGCGGCTGTGCGCGAGCGAGAGGCCGATGAAGGCGCCCTTGGCCTGCGCGTCCCAGATCGGGCTGCGCTCGCCCATCAGGTAGGGCAGGAAGACCAGGCCCTCGGCGCCGGGTGGCACCTCGATGGCCTTGCGCTCGATCAGTGCGTGCGCATCCTCGCCGGTGCGCGCGGCCTCGGCCACCTCGGCCTGGCAGAAGGCCTCGCGGAACCAGGTGACGGCCGCGCCCGCGGTGATCGCGCCGCCGAACACATAACTGCGGTCGGCGCCGCGGTAGACGTGCGGCATCGTGATGAGTTTGTGGCGCGCATCCACCGTGGGGCTCACGAAGCCCCAGCACATGCTGGTGCCGATCATCGCCACGTGGTCGCCGCTGCCGGTGACGCCCGCACAGAAGGTGGCCACGGCCGCATCGACGCCGCCGCCCATCAGCGGCATGCCTTCGGCGAGGCCGAGCTTCGCGGCCCATTCGGCGCTCAGGCCGCCCACCACCTCGCTCGATTCGACCAGGCGCGGCGGCATCATGCGCGCCGGAATGCCCAGCATGCCGAGTGCCTCGTGGGACCAGCTGCGCTGCGCCGCGTCGTACACGCCGCCGATGTTGCCGGCCGAACTGTGGTCCACCGCGAGCTCGCCGCTCAGGCGCCAGTTGACGTAGCTGTTGGGCGGCAGGAACCAGCGCGTCTTCGCCCACACCTCGGGCAGGTGCTCGCGGATCCACAGCATCTTGGTGAAGCCGTAGTAGCTGTCGACGCCGTTGCCGGTGATCGCCTGCAGGCGCGCGACGTCGACGTTCGCGTTCACCGCATCGACCTCGGCGGTGGCGCGGCGGTCCATCCAGATCAGGCAGGGGTGCAGCGGCTGCATCGCCTCGTCGACCGGGACGCCCGCGCCGCCGTACAGGCTGCTCACGCACATCGCGGCGATCTCCGTTGCCGCGATGCCGCTCTTCGCCACGCAGGCGCGCACGCTCTCGCACACCGCGTCGAACCACACATCGCAGTCCTGCTGCGCCCACAGCGGCTTCGGCGTGTCGGGCTGGTAGGCCACGCTCGCCTGCGCATGCACCTTGCCGTCGGTGCCGGCCAGCAGGCACTTGGTGCTCTGCGTGCCGATGTCGACGCCGATCACGTATTTCATGATGTTGTTGCCCGCGGCTGCGGCTTGAGCAGCACCTTGATGGAATCGAGCGAGTTGGCCAGTGTGAAGGCGCGCTCCCACTCGGTCAACGGGAAGTCGTGCGTCACGATGCCCTTCGAGGTGACGAGCCCGCGCGCCAGCAGGTCGATGGCAATCGGGTAGCAGTAGGGCCCCAGGTGCGCGCCGCGCACGTCGAGTTCCTTGCGGTCCCCGATGATCGACCAGTCGGCGCTGGTCTCCGAGCCGAACACGCTGAACTCGACGAAGCGGCCGAGCTTGCGGATCATCTCCAGCCCCTGCGTCACGCCGATGGGCGCGCCCGTGGTCTCGATGTACACGTCGCAGCCGTAGCCCTCGGTCAGGCCCTTGACGATGGCGTCGGCGTTCTCGGTCCTGGCATCGATCGTCACGTCGGCGCCAAACTTCTTGGCCAGTGCGAGGCGCTCGGGCACGAGGTCGATCACGATCAGCTTCTTCGGCGTCTTCAGGTGCGCGGCCTGCACCATCATCAGCCCGAGCGGGCCGGCGCCGGCGATCACCACCACGTCGTCCAACTGGATGTCGCCCCGGTTCACCGTGTGGATCGCGCACGAGAGCGGCTCGATGATGGCGGCGTCTTCCAGCGAGATGCCGTCCGGGATCCTGTGCACGCGCGAGGTCGGCGGCAGCCGCATGTAGTCGGCCATGCCGCCGTCGGCCACGATGCGCTGGAAGCCGAAGATGTTGTGCACCTCGCACATCCAGTACTTGCCCGAGGTGCAGAAGCGGCACTTGCCGCAGGGCACGATCTGCTCGGCGATCACGCGGTCGCCTTTTTCCACGCCGAAGTGCTCGGCCGCGCCTTCGCCGAGCGCTTCGACATAACCGAAGAATTCATGGCCGGGAATCACCGGCGCCTTGACCCACGAAGGCTGGCCGTCGCCGCCCCAGAACATCTTCGCGCCCGAGTGGCACTTGCAGTCGGAAGCGCAGATGCCGCAGGCCGCAATGGAGATCAGCAGCTCGTTCGGGCCGATGCCGGGCATCGCGACGGTTTCGAGCCGGTAGTCCTTGGGGCCGTGGCAGACGACGGCCTGCATGGCGGCGAGTTGGCCGATGGCGCCCGATGCGCCGGGCTGGAGCTTTTGATAAGACATGGGTTCCTTGTGGTCAGGGGGTGTTGGAAATTTCTCCCTCCCCTTCCGGGGGAGGGCCGGGGTGGGGGCAAGCGGCGCTTCCAGGCACGCTCTGCCTGCCCCCATCCCAGCCTTCCCCCGGAAGGGGAAGGAGCAAGGCAGAAGAGGGTCAGCGTTTGGCTTCGCGGCTGATGAAGATGGCGAGCAAGACAATGCCGCCCTTGATGATCAATTGCAGGTACGGTGACACGCCGATCATGTTGAGCCCGTTGTTCAGCACGCCCAGCAGCAGCGCACCGACCAGCGTGCCGACGATTGCGCCCCGCCCGCCGGCAATGGACGTGCCGCCCATCACCACCGCCGCGATCGCGTCGAGCTCGAAGCCCACGCCCACGCCGGGCTGCCCGCTGGTCACGCGCGCCGCCTGCACGATGCCTGCGACGGCGGCGGTGAAGCCGCTCAGCGCATACACGAGCAGCTTGTAGCGCGACACGCGCACGCCCGAGAGCCGCGTCGCTTCCTCGTTGCCGCCGATGGCATACACGTAGCGGCCGAAGGGCGCCATGTTGAGCAGCACATACGCCACGAGGTAGGTCGCGAGCATGATGAGGATCGGCACCTTGATGCCCGCGAGCACGCCGCCGCCGAGGAAGGCGAACGAATCGGGCAATCCATCGATCGGATAGCCGCCGGTGTAGATGAGCGCAATGCCGCGCGCGATGCCCATGGTGGCGAGCGTCACGATGATGGGCGGCATGCGCAGGTAGGCCACGCAGTAACCGTTGAAGAGGCCGATCACCACGCCGACGGCGAGGCCGAGCGGCACGGCGAGCACCGGCGGCAGCCCGAACTGCACCATCATTCCCGAGGCCAGCGTGCCGGAGAGCGCCACCACCGCGCCCACCGAAAGATCGATGCCGCCGGTGAGGATGGCTGCGGTCATGCCGACCGCGATGATGGCGTTGATCGACGACTGCAGCGCGATGTTCTGCAGGTTGCCCCAGGACAGGAAGTTGTCGGTCGCGGCGATCATGAAGACCGAGATCGCTACCAGTCCGACCAGTGGGAGGAAGGCGGTCGAGCGGCGCAATTGGGTGAAGAGTCCTCCATCGGGTGCTGGCGGTGTCGGGTGGGTGGCGGTTGCGTTCATTTCAGGTGCTCCATGGCGCATTGCTGGAAGACAGGGGCGCTGTTGTTCTTGGCGCTGTTGTTCAGGGCGTGTGCACAGATCACCGGGTACTCCCCTCCGCGAATGTCCCCCGGCCTGCGGCCTCCTCCTTGATTTCGCTGCGGGGAGCACCCGATGCTCTGTGCACCTGGGCACGTCGCTGGTGTACCGCTGATCGACCAGTGCTCTGTCCAACGTTCCCGTCGATGGGGTGCCTTGCGCAGCGAAATAAAGGAGGAGCGCGAAGCGCGGGGGACATTCGCGGAGCAAGGTACCCCGTCGGCGGGAACGCGCCCCGAAGCGGCAGTCATTGAAGGCTCCCGGACGAAGTGGCGTGCCGCATGATGTCCCCCGAATTGATGGCGTCGCCTTCGAGCGTGGCCACGATGGACCCGCCCGAGAACACCGCCACGCGGTCGCACATGCCCACGATCTCGGGCAGCTCGCTCGAGATCATGATGATGGCCTTGCCCTGCTGCGTGAGTTCGCGCATCAGGCCGTAGATCTCGGCCTTGGCGCCCACGTCGATGCCGCGCGTGGGCTCGTCGAAGATCAGCACCTCGCTCGCGTGGCCGAGCCAGCGCGCGATCACCACCTTCTGCTGGTTGCCGCCCGACAGCGTGGCCACGCGCGTCTCGATGCCCGGCGCCTTCACGCCCACGCGCTTCGAGAGCTCGGCGGCCGATTGCCTTTCCGACTTCTGGCTCACGAGCCCCGCGCGCCTGTGGCGGCCGAGGTTGTTCATCGAGATGTTGAAGCGGACCGTGAAGTCGGTGATCAGCCCCTCGACCTTGCGGCTCTCGGGCAACAGGCCAATGCCGTTCGCGAGCGCCTGCGTCGGATCGTTCAAGCGAACGGGCCGGCCGTTGCGCAGCACCGTCTTGCGGTGCGCGCGGTCGGCGCCCATCATGCCCAGCGCAAGCTCGGTGCGGCCCGAGCCCACCAGCCCTGCAAAGCCGAGGATCTCGCCTTCATGCAGCTCGAAGCTGTTCACGGGCCCGCCCTTGGCGAGCTGGATCTCGGGCACCTCGAGCACCTTGCGCCCGCGCGGCGCGGGCTGCGGCTTGGGCGGGAAGCTGTGCTCGATCCTGCGGCCGACCATCATCTCGACCAGCGCATCCACATCGGTCGCGCCCACCTCTGCATGCCCTGCATTGGCGCCATCGCGCAGCACGCTGATGCGGTCGCACACCTCGAAGATCTCGTCCAGGTGGTGCGAGATGAAGATCATCGCCACGCCCCTGGCACGCAGCTCGCGCATGATCCTGAACAGGTGGCCGGCCTCGTTGGGCGTGAGCGTGGCGGTGGGCTCGTCGAGCACCAGCAGCTTCGCGTCGAGCGACAGCGCCTTGCCGATCTCCACGAACTGCTGCTGCGCCACCGAGAGCCGGCAGATCGGCACGCCAAGGTCGATCTGCACGCCCAGCTCGTCGAACAGCTGCTGCGCCGAACGCTTCATCGCGGCCCTGTCCATCAGCCCGAAGCGGTTCGTCAGGTAGCGGCCCAGAAAGATGTTCTCCACCGCGTTCAGGTAGGGCACCAGGCTGAACTCCTGGAAGATGATGCCGATGCCCGCCGCGATCGCGTCGGCATAGCCCGCGAAGCTGCGCTCGCTGCCCTCGATGAAGATGCGCCCCTCGTCGGCCTGGTAGATGCCGCCGAGGATCTTCATCAGCGTCGACTTGCCCGCGCCGTTCTCGCCGAGCAGCGCATGCACCTCGCCCTTGCGGATCGAGAGGTCGATGCCCGAGAGCGCCTTCACGCCCGGAAAGCGCTTGGACACGCCTTCCAGCCGGAGCATCTCTTCTGGTGCAGAGGAGGAGGTCATGGCCGGCGCCGGTTACCAGCTGAAGGTCTTCGCGCCCTCGGCGTCGATCAGCTTCACGTCCACCGGCACCGCGGCCGGCACGTTGGCGCCCCACTTCTTGGCCAGCGCGATGCCGATCGCCAGGCGGATCTGGTCGCGCGGGTACTGCGCGGTGGTGGCGATGAACTTCGAGCCCGGCTTCTGCATCGCCTTGATGGCTTCGGGCGCGCCGTCCACGCTCGCGAGCTTCACGTCCTTGCCGCTGGCCTCGATGGCCGCGAGCGCGCCCATCGAGCCGCCGTCGTTCACGCTGAAGATGCCCTTCAGGTCCTTGTTGGCCTGCAGGATGTTCTCGGTGACCGTGAGCGCGGTGGCGCGCTCCTGCTTGCCGTTCTGCGTGCTCACCACCTTGATGCCGGGGTACTTGGCCAGCGCCTCGCGGCAGCCCTTCACGCGCTCCAGGATCGGCACCACCGGAATGCCGTCGAGGATGGCCACGTCGCCTTTCTCGCCGATGCTCTTGGCCAGGTATTCGCAGGCGAGGCGGCCCGCGTCGGTGTTCTTCGAGCCCACGAAGGAGTCGACCGGGCCCTGCGCGTTGGCATCCACCGCCACCACGATCAGCCCCGCCTTCTTGGCCGAGCGCACGGCCGACTGCACGCCGGTGGAGTCGGTCGGGTTCAGCAGCAGGATGTCGATCTTCTTCTGGATCATGTCCTCCACGTCGCCGATCTGCTTGGCCACGTCGTGCCGCGCATCGGTGGTGACCACGGTCGCGCCGATGCTGGCCGCGGCCTCTTCGAGCGCCTGCTTCATCGTCACGAAGTAGGGGTTGTTGAGCTCCTGGAAGGTCATGCCGATGCGCAGCGGCTGCTTCGGTGCCTGCGCCTGTGCGGCGGAGGCACCGAAGGCCAGTGCGGCGGCGAGGGCGGTGGCTTTGAGGATGTTCTTCATGGTGGCTGTCTCCTGGAGGTTGTCTCTGTTTGAAAAACGCTGGCAAAGGGTCGCCCCGCGCGGCGCCCGTGCGCCACGCCAGAGACGACGTGGGGGGAACTCGGGACGCGCGCTAAGGCGGACTGGCGGCGCGCGATGCCGCGGCTTGCATGCGATGGAAGTTGCGGAACTTGGTCGGCGGCATGCGCTTGTGCAGCAGGAACTGCCGGTTGAAGTTCGACACGTTGTTGAAGCCCACGTCCATGCAGACGTCGAGCACCGGCTTCTCGCTGCTGGTGAGCAGCTCGCAGGCGCGGCTGATGCGCAGCCGGTTCACGTAGCGCACGAACGACTGGCCCGTGTGCTTGCGGAAGGCGCGCGAGAACGCGCTCGGGCTCTGGCCCACCAGTTCGGCCAGCATCGGCTCGCGCAGGTCGTCGCCCAGGTTGGCCGCGATGTGCGCGAGCACGTTGTTGATCGCATGCGACATGAAGGCCTTGGGGTCGGGCTTGAACGCAGGGCTCGCGAGCCGCTGGCGGTCCTGGCTGTCCGCCAGCAGCTCGAGCAGCGAGAGCAGCAGGATCACGCGGCGCAGCCCGCGCGCCTCCAGCAGCGATTCCATCAGCGGCTTGGCGGCGGCGGCGGTCTCGGCCGGGAAGAGCAGGCCCGAACCCGATTCGGCCAGGAGCGGCGCGATGCGCTCGAACTCGGGAAAGGTGGCCGCCATGTTCTTCGCCAGCCCGGCCGGAAACTGGATCACGATGCCGCGCCGCTCCACGCTCTGGCCCGCGGGCACGTCGCTGATCCAGTTGTGCGGCAGGTCGGGGCCCATGAGCACGAGGTTGCCGGGCTCGAAGTGGCCGACGTGGTCGCCCACGAAATACACGCCCCGGGTCTCGACGATCAGCTGGATCTCGTACTCGGGGTGGAAATGCCAGCGCACCGTGCGATACGGATAGCCGTGCGCCCAGGCGGTGAACGATTCGTCACCGCGGACTTCGACGATTTCCAGATCGGGTTGCATGGACGGTTGGTTCCTTTTGCTTGTCTCGGAGCGCACTGTACGAATCGCCCCGGGCGCCAACAACCAGAGATGACGCCCGAAATTGATACTTTTTTGACCTTTGTGCAAGCCTGCCGGCCAAGGCATTGCATCGCAGCAAAGCCCTTTCTCCTCGGGAGAGAGGCCGTGCCGCGCGGCGATTGCTGCACCGCCGCAAGACCGCCGCGCGCCGCATCAAGAATTCATAGGTGTTTTCCCGCCCCGCAAAGGCCGGGCGGCGGCACGGCACACTCTGGCGCCATGACGAACACCTCTTCTTCTCCCCCGGCCGCGGGCCCGCTGGCCGGCCTCAAGGTCGTCGAGCTCGGGCAGCTGATCGCCGGGCCTTTCGCGGCGCGCACGCTGGCCGACTTCGGCGCCGAGGTCATCAAGATCGAGCCGCCGGGCGCGGGCGATCCGCTGCGCACCTGGCGGCTCTTGAAGGACGGCACCTCGGTGTGGTGGCAGGTGCAGTCGCGCAACAAGCGTTCGCTCGCGCTCGACCTGCGCCAGGCCGAGGCGCAGGCCGTGGTGCGCCAGCTGGCCGCCGAGGCCGACGTGCTGGTCGAGAACTTCCGCCCCGGCGCGATGGAAGGCTGGGGCCTCGGACCCGGCGAGCTGCTGGCCGCCAACCCCGCGCTCGTGATGCTGCGCATCAGCGGCTACGGCCAGACCGGCCCCTACCGCGACCGGCCGGGCTTCGGCGTGGTGGCCGAGGCCATGGGCGGGCTGCGCCACCTCACGGGCGAGCCCGGCCGCGTGCCGGTGCGCGTGGGCGTTTCGATCGGCGACACGCTGGCCTCGCTGCACGGCGTGATCGGCGTGCTGATGGCGATGCAGCACCGCCATGCCACCGTCAGCGCCGAGTATCCGAAGGGCCGGGGCCAGGTGGTCGACGTGGCGCTCTACGAGGCGGTCTTCAACTGCATGGAGAGCTTGCTGCCCGAGTACAGCGCGTTCGGCGCGGTGCGCGAGGCGGCCGGCAGCGCGCTGCCCGGCATCGCGCCGACCAACGCCTACCGCTGCGCCGACGGCGGCTACGCCATCG
Source organism: Variovorax paradoxus NBRC 15149 (assembly GCF_001591365.1). Classification (GTDB taxonomy): domain Bacteria; phylum Pseudomonadota; class Gammaproteobacteria; order Burkholderiales; family Burkholderiaceae_C; genus Variovorax; species Variovorax paradoxus. Next base: position 2,266,279 of record NZ_BCUT01000001.1, on the reverse strand, counting down.
TCGCGGGCAACGGCGACAGCATCTTCCGCCGGCTGATGGCGTGCATCGGCCGGCCCGACCTCGCGGCCGATCCGTCATTGGCTGGCAACACGGGCCGGGTGGCGCAGGTGGAAATGCTCGACGCCGCCATCGGCGAGTGGACGGCAGCGCGCACGGTGGACGAGGTGCTGGCCGCGCTCGATGCGGCGCAGGTGCCGGCCGGCCGCATCTACACCATTGCCGACATCGCGGCCGACTCGCACTACGCCGCGCGCGGCATGCTGCAGCAGGTGCACATGCCGGACGGCAGCACGCTCGCGGTGCCCGGCTTCGTGCCCAAGCTCTCGCTCACGCCGGCCAGCCACCGGCGCAGCGCGCCCGCGCTGGGCGCGGACACCGATGCGGTCCTGAAGGAGATCGGCCTGAACGCCGAGCAGATCGCCGCGCTGCATGCGCGCGGGATCGTCGGCTGAGCGCTGCGGCTCAGGCGCGCAGCGATTCGATCAGGTCGATGTACTTCTGCTTCGCTTCGTCCGCGCCCAGGCCCTTTTGCGCGGTCCAGGCGTCCCACTTGGCACGCGCGACGATGTCGCTGAAGCTCGGCTTCTTGGCCGTGTTGTCGCCTTCGGTGGCCTGCTTGAAGAGGCCGTAGATCTTGAGCAGCGTGGGGTTGTCGGGGCGCTCCGGCAGCAGCTTGGAGTTGGCCTGGGCGGCTTCGAAGAGGGCGTTGAGGTCGGACATGGCGGTCGGATTGAAAAGCGGGAAACCCGCATCTTAAATTGCGCGGTACCCGCGGGTACCAAGGCGCGGCTCAGTCCGTCAGGCCGGCGCGCGCCAGTTCCACGTCGAGCCGTTCCTTGGCATCCGCCGGCTGCAGCGCGGCGGCCTTCTCGTAGAGCTGCGTGGCCTCGCCCAGGCGCGCGTCGCCGTGCAGCATGAGCAGCGCGCGGCCGTATTCCATGAGCGCGCTGGGCGAATGGGGGTGCAGCTCGAGGCCGCGCTCGAACAGCTCGACCGACATTTCGGCGCGCACGCCGTAGGTCATGCGGCCGACCAGCGCGCCCACCTTGTCGATCACCTCGGCGTGGAAGGCGGCCAGCGCGATGTGCGCGTCGGCATGCTGCGGCTGCAGTTCGATCACGCGCTCGAGCGCCCCCTTGAGCTTGCTGCCGAGGCCCTGCGCCAGCGCGCGCGCCACGCTGATGCCCTGGCTGTAGCGCCCGAGCGCATAGGCCTGCCAGTAGAGCGCGTGGCAGTTGTCGGGCTCGGCGCCGACTTGCGCGGCGGCGCGTTCGATGACCTGGCGGAACATCGAAAGCCGCACCGATTCGCGCGGCTCCAGGTAGTTGGCATAGACGGCGGTGGCCTGGTTGGCCAGCACCAGGCCCTCCGGCCCGTGCGCCAGGCCGAGCGCTGCGGCGCGCTCGAACTCGCCGTTGTGATAGAGCGCCCAGCCATCGGCCAGCGGATGCCCGCTTGGCGGCGGCGGCAGCGCGTGGCCCGCGTGCAGCCGCGGCCAGTGCGGCAGCAGGCTGTGCGCGTCGTAGCGCGGCAGGTCGGCATAGGGCAGCGGTGTCCAGGATTGCGCAGCAGCCGCCGCGGCAACCGGGCTGGCGGACATCAGCGAGAGCGGCTTGAAATCTGGATGGGACATGGCGTTAGCGGGCCTCGGCTGCCAAATCGGCGCTGGCCTGCGCAGGCCGCGCGCTTGCGGAATCATCGCCGCTGTAGGCGTTGCTCAGTGTCAGCAAATGCCGCCGCTGCTCGCCTCCGAGATACGGCGCGAGCAGGTGCAGCGTGTGCTGGCCGCCGCGCATCAGCGCGCCCTGGGCATGCGCCGGCTCGAGCGCCTCGCGCGGATTGCGCACGTACTCGTAGCTGAGCCAGTAGGTCAGCACCACCACCATGCTCTGGGCGAGGGTGTCGACCTCGTGCACGTCGATGTCCAGGTGACCGGCCCGGCTGAGCCCGGCGATCAGCATGCGGATCGCGCGGGTCTTGTTCTTGAGCACCAGCTGGAACTGCGTTTCCAGGTGCCGGTTCTTGCTCAGCAGGTCGTTCAGGTCGCGGTAGAGGAAGCGATAGCGCCAGATCAGCTCGAACAGGCTGTGCATGAAGAACCAGGCGTCTTCCACATCGTGCACGCCTTCGCTGGCATGCAGCAGCTCGTTGAGCTCGGCCTCGTAGCCTTCGTAGAGCTTGTTGATCAGCTCTTCCTTGGCGGGGTAGTGGTAGTAGAGGTTGCCGGGGCTGATGTTGAGCTCGCCCGCCACCAGCGTGGTGGAGACGTTCGGCTCGCCGAAGCGGTTGAACAGCTCGAGTGCGGCTTCGAGGATGCGTTGCGCTGTGCGGCGTGGCGCCTTCTTGGCCATGTCAGTCCCCGTTTTTTATCTCTTGGGGACACTCTAGCCTATGTGCACTGCACCATGAATGCGCCAGCGCAATGTTTTGCGGCGGCGCGTGTTGTGCACCGCCGCAAAAACGGGGCTCCAGGAGGCGTTCAGCCGGGCTTGCTGCTGCTGCCGCGCCGCACGGCCTTCTTGGCGGCGGTGGCGGGTGCCGCGCTGCGGCCCGCGGTCTTGCGGCTCGCGCTGCGCGCCGGGGCGGCGCTCTTGCCCTGGCGGCGCTGCAGCTCGGCCTCGAGCGCGGCCACGCGGGCCTGCAGCGCGGCGTGCTCGGCGGCCGAGGGCACGCCCAGCTTTTCGAGCGCGCGCGCCACGCGCTCTTCGAAGATGTTCTCGAGCTTGCCCCACTGGCCCGCGGCCTTGGTGCCGAACTCGTTCGCGAAGCCGGCCATGCGCGTCTGCGCCTGCGCAAGGGTCTCTTCGGCAGCCTGCTGGGTCTTCTTCTGCAAGCCGGCGCCGTCCTTCACCAGCGCCTCGAAGGCCTTGCTGCCTTCCTGCTGCATCTTGGCGAAGGCGCCAAGCCCGGCCAGCCAGATCTGCTGGGCCGAGTCCTTGATGCGGTCGGAGCCCTTGTTGCCGTCGTCGTCCTGGGTAGCCATGGTGCGAAATGTTCCTGTGAAACCAACGAGCGACTCTAGCCGCTCGGCCCGCTCGTTTTTAGAGCTTTGTATCTACGGTCAGGGCGAGCCTATTGCCCGGCGGCGCGGCTGGCATCGAGGTGGGTCTTGGCGCGCTCCGCCAGCGCCATTTCGCCCGGCGTGCCCGGCACGTAGGGCTGCACCGGCAGCGGCCGGCCGTGCGAGTCGACCGAGACGAAGACGATAAGGCACTCGGTGGTCTTGTCCATGGTGCCGCCCTTCATGTCGCCGCTGCGCACCTCGACCGAGATGTTCATGCTGGTGGTGCCGGTGTAGGCCAGCCGGGCCTCGACCTCGACCAGGTCTCCGATCATGATCGGATGATGGAAGCGGATGCTGCCGATGAAGGCCGTCACGCAGTAGCGCTTGGCCCAGCTGGTGGCGCAGGCGTAGCCGGCCTCGTCGATCCATTTCATGACGGTGCCGCCGTGGACCTTTCCGCCGAAGTTGACGGTGCTGGGCTCGGCCAGGAATCGAAGGGTGATGGAGGACATGCGCCGCCTTTTTGTGTGGGCCGTGGATGGGGTTCCGATTATGCGAGCGAGCGCCCACCGCGGCGCGCGCCGCCGGTCGGCGCGGCACGCACGCTCAGCCGCCGCCGCCGAACAGCTCCGCCAGCGTGCGCCGCAGCCAGGCATTGCCTGCGTCCGCATGGAAGCGCTCATGCCAGTGCTGCTTGACGGCATAGGCCGGCAGCTCGAAGGGCGGTTCCAGCAGCTTCACCGGCTCCTGCGTGGCCAGCACCTTGCCGAGGATGCTGGGCACGATCACGATCAGCTCCGTGTGCGCCACGATGCGCGCCACGCTCAGGAAGCTCGACAGGCTGGCCACCACGTTGCGCCGGAGCCCCAGCCGCGCGATGGTCTTGTCGACGATGGCATGGCCGGTGCCCGACGAAGCCACCACCGCATGCGCCTCGCTCTCGAAGCGCTTGCGCGTGAGCCGCTCGCCGATGCGCGGATGGTTGCGCGCGGCCAGGCAGACGAAGTTCTGCATGAACAGCGTCTGCTGGTAGAAGCCCGCGTCCAGCTGCGGCATGAAGCCCACCGCCAGGTCCACCGCGCCCTCCTCGAGCCGGCGCCCGCTCTCGGTGGAGATGATCTCGGTCTCGATGCGCACACCGGGCGCCGTGCGCCGCAGGTGATCGAGCAAGCTTGGCAGCAGCACCACCTCGCTGATGTCGGTCATGCAGATGCGGAAGCTGCGCGCCGCGCTGGCAGGGTCGAAGCTCGCGCGTCCGCCCTTGGCCCGGTTCAGCCGGTCGAGGATGTCGAGCACGAGCGGCTGGATCTGCCGCGCATAGGGCGTGGGCTCCATGCCGCGCGAGGTGCGCACGAACAGCTTGTCGCCGAAATGCGTGCGCAGCCGCGCCAGCGCGGTGCTAGCCGCCGACTGCGAAAGCCCGAGCCGCTCGGCCGCGCTCGACACGTTGGCCGTCTTGTAGACCTCGTCGAACACCAGCAGCCATTCGAGATCGAGCTGGGCCATGAAACATCTCCTTTTGCAGCCACCACTATCAAGAAACCAGATCGGGCCTATCGCCACGGCCCCATTGCGCCAATAGTAGTACCGGCGGAAGATCAGCGTTCCCCCGGAGACAACCGCCGCACGACGGCCGGAACTGCTGCTGCCCATGAACCCCACCGCCCAGAAATCCGCCGCCCCGGCGCCCGCCAATGCCGCGGAGCGCCGCAACTACTACGAGCGCATCCGCCCGCTGCACCTCACGCCGCTGTGGGAGTCGCTGCATGCGCTGGTGCCGCGCGAGCCCGCCACGCCCTGCGTGCCGGCGCTCTGGCGCTACGACGAGATCCGCCCGCTGCTGATGGAATCGGCCGCGCTCATCACCGCCGAGGAAGCGGTGCGCCGCGTGCTCGTGCTCGAGAACCCGGCGCTGCCCGGCAACTCGTCGATCACGCAGTCGATCTACGCGGGCCTGCAGCTCATCATGCCGGGCGAGGTGGCGCCCTCGCACCGCCACGTGCAGTCGGCGCTGCGCTTCATCGTCGACGGCAAGGGCGCCTACACCACGGTGGGCGGCGAGCGCACCACCATGTACCCGGGCGACTTCATCATCACGCCGTCGTGGGCCTGGCACGACCACGGCAACGAGGGCATTGGCGGCACCGTGGAGCCGGTGGTCTGGCTCGACGGGCTCGACATTCCGATGCTGCGCTTCTTCGACGCCGGCTTTGCCGAGAACGACGACGCCAAGGTGCAGCACGTGGCGCGCCCCGAGGGCAACAGCCTCGCGCGCTTCGGCCACAACATGGTGCCGGTGCGCCACGACCACGCATCGCCCACCTCGCCGATCTTCAACTACCCCTATGCGCGCAGCCGCGAGGCGCTGGCCCTGCTGCAGAAGCAGGAAGCGCCCGATGCCTGGCTGGGCCACAAGCTGCGCTACATCAACCCGCTGACGGGCGGCGCGCCGATGCCCACCATCGGCACCCAGCTGCAGCTGCTGCCCCGGGGCTTCGCGGGCAAGGCGCACCGCGCCACCGACGGCACCGTCTACAGCGTGGTCGAAGGCCGCGGCATCGCGGAGATCGCGGGCCGGCGCTTCGAGTTCGGCCCGCGTGACACCTTCGTGGTGCCTTCGTGGGCGCCGCTGCGCCTTTCGGCGCCCGGCGAGGACGTGGTGCTCTTCAGCTTTTCGGACCGTCCCGTGCAGCAGGCCATGGGCATCCTGCGCGAAGCCTTTCTCGACGAAGACGCCTGAAAACCGTCCGCATTTTTTCTTTCTTTCTTCTCTTGTTGTCTTGACCCTGTGCCGCCGCGCGCGGCAGGAGCCCACATGTCCTTCGTCTTCACGCCTCCTTCCATCGTCGGCCTGCCCATCGTGGGTTCGAGCGAGCTGTTCCCGGTGCGCCGGGTCTACTGCGTGGGCCGCAATTACGCGGCGCATGCGCGCGAGATGGGCTTCGACCCCGACCGCGAACCGCCGTTCTTCTTCTGCAAGCCGAACGACGACGCCTCGGTGGTGCCGGTGGCCGAAGGCGAGACCGGCGCCATTCCGTATCCGCCGCTCACGAGCAACTACCACTACGAAGCCGAGCTGGTCGTGGCCATCGGCAAGGGCGGCAAGGACATCGCGGTGGAGCAGGCGGCCAGCCACATCCACAGCTACGCCGTGGGCCTGGACATGACGCGGCGCGACCTGCAGATGAAGATGCGCGAAGCCGGCCGGCCATGGGAAATCGGCAAGGCCTTCGATTTCTCGGCGCCCATGGCGCCGCTGCGCACGCTGGCCGACGTGGGCGAGATCAATGCCGGCGCCATCCGGCTCGAAGTGGATGGCCAGGTGCGCCAGAACAGCGACATCACGCACCTGATCTGGTCGGTCAACGAGGTGATCGCCAATCTCTCGACGCTCTTCACGCTGCAGCCCGGCGACCTGATCTTCACGGGCACGCCCGAAGGCGTGGGCGCGGTGAAGCCTGGCCAGACCCTCAAGGTGAGCATCGACAAGCTGCCTTCGCTCACTGTCCGCATCGACTGAGCAAACGCAGCGCAGAGGCCACGCGATGAGCACATTCCCCCCGAAGAACCCTCCCACCGTGCTGCTCGTCGGCGGCGGCATCGGCGGCATGGCCGCCGCGCTGGCACTGGCGCGGCTCGGCGTTTCCATCGACCTGCTCGAGCAGAGCGCGACCATCGGCGAGATCGGCGCCGGCCTGCAGCTCGGCCCCAATGCCTTTGCGGCGCTCGACGCGCTCGGCGTGGGCGAGGCGGTGCGCCGCAACTCGGTCTTCACCGACCGGCTCGTGATGATGGACGCGGTCGACTGCGGCGAAGTGGCTTCCGTGCCCGTGGGCGAAGCCTTCCGCGCGCGCTTCAGGAACCCCTATGCGGTGAGCCACCGCGCCGACCTGCACGGCGCCATCCACGAGGCCGTGAAGCAGCATCCGCTGATCCGCTTCCACACCTCGGCGCAGGTCGAATCGCTCGACTTCGGCACAGGCGGCACGAAGGGCGTGGTCGCCACCACGCGCGACGGCCGGCGCTTCAAGGCCGACGCGATCGTGGGCTGCGACGGCGTCAAATCGGTGGTGCGCGCCAGGCTCGTGGGCGACGAGGCGCGCGTCTCGGGCCACGTGGTGTACCGCGCGGTGGTGCCGGTGGCCGACATGCCGGCCGACCTGCGCTGGAATGCGCCCGTGGTCTGGGCCGGCCCCAACTGCCACCTGGTGCACTATCCGCTGCGCCATGGCGAGCAATACAACTTGGTCGTCACCTTCCACAGCCGCGAGCAGGAGGAGTGGGGCGTTTCCGAAGGCAGCAAGGAAGAAGTGCTGTCCTACTTCGAGGGCGTGCATGCGCGCCCGCGCCAGCTGCTCGACCGGCCCAGCTCGTGGCGGCGCTGGAGCACGGCCGACCGCGATCCGGTGGCGCGCTGGAGCGACGGCCCGGCCACGCTGCTGGGCGACGCTGCGCATCCGATGATGCAGTACCTCGCGCAGGGCGCCTGCATGGCGCTGGAGGACGCGGTCACGCTAGGCGCCGCGGTGCAGGCCTGCGATTTCGACATGCCGGCCGCCTTCAAGCTCTACGAGGCCGCGCGCATTCCGCGCACCGCCCGCGTGGTGCTGTCGGTGCGCGAGATGGGGCGGCTCTATCACGCCAAGGGCGTGGAGCGGCTGGTGCGCAACAGCCTCTGGGTGGGCCGCACGCCCGAACGCTTCTACGATGCGGTCGAGTGGCTCTATGCCTGGCGGCCCGAGCATTGCCTGGACGACGCGCCGCAGCCGCTGCGGTGCTCTGTCGCAGTGCCCGACACCGAGGCGGCCGCCTTGCTTTCGCCACACTGACCGGACGGGTTTCTTTCATCATCACCATTCGAGGCCACAGGCCCAGGAGACAAGACAACATGAGCTTTTCACCACGCGCATTGCGGGCGGGCATCCTGGCCCTGGCGTCGCTGGCCGCCGCCAACGGCGCGCTGGCGCAGGCCGGCGACTATCCGAACAAGCCGGTCACGCTGGTCACGCCCTTCGCGGCCGGCAGCGGGCCCGACGCGGTGCTGCGGCTGGTCTCCGACAAGCTCTCGCGCCTGTGGAACCAGCGCGTGCTGATCGACAACCGGCCGGGCGGCGGCGGCTTCATCGCGATCGACCAGGCGCGCCGCGCGGCGCCCGACGGCTATACGCTGCTGCAGCTCGACAGCGAGCACATCGCGGCGCTGCCGCACCTGTACAAGTCGCGCAACTTCGTGACGCTGCAGCACTTCGACCCCGTGGCCTCGCTGTTCCGCACGCCCTTCTTCGTGGCGGTGTCGAGCGAGTCGAAGTGGAAGAACATGGGCGACCTGATCGCGGCCGCCAAGGCCAACCCCGACGCCATCGTCTACGGCTCCTGGGGCGTGGGCAGCCCGGGCCACCTGGGCGCGCAGCAGCTGGAGGCGCTCACCGGCATCCGCATGCGGCATGCGCCGTTCCGCGAGGTGTCGCAGCTGTTCTCCAACGTGGGCACGGGCGAAGTGCCGTGGAGCTTTGCCAGCATTCCGTCGAGCCAGGGCATCTACAAGGCCGGCAAGCTGCGCTACCTGGCCATTGCCGCGCCCAAGCGTATTCCGCAGATGCCCGACGTGCCGACCATGGCCGAGGCCGGCGGGCCGGCCTCGCTGGAGGTCAACTCCTTTGTCTCGCTGCTCGCGCCCAAGGGCGTGCCGGCGGCGGTCAAGGCAAAGATCAACGCCGACGTGGCCAAGGTCATTGCCGACCCCGAGATCCGCGCGCGCTTCGACACCTTCGCCTTCGAGCCGCTGGCCTGGTCGCCCGAGGAGATCGAGCGCAACGCCGAGGCCAAGTCCAAGGTCTATGGCGAGCTGGTGCGCCGCGGCAACATCAGCCTCGACTAGCGGCCCTCATTACCATTACGTTTTTTCACATTTCCTTTTCACTTTCCATGCACGCCACCAAGAGAGCCCTCCTGATCGCCTGCGGCTTGGCCGCCGCCGCCGCGCTGCCGCTCGCGGCCAGCGCACAGAGCAATGCCTGGCCGACCAAGCCCATCCGCCTGCTCGTGGGTTTTCCGGGCGGCTCCACGCCCGACATCGCCGCCCGCACCATCGCCGAGCCGCTCGCCAAGGCGCTCGGCCAGCCCGTGGTGGTGGACAACAAGCCCGGCGCCTCGGGCAACATTGCCGCCGACATGGTGGCCAAGGCCACCGACGACCACACGCTGGGCATCGTGATCAACGGCAATCTCACCTCGTCGAAGATGCTGTACCCGCGGCTGCCCTACGACCCGGCGAAAGACTTCACCTACCTCTCGCTGATTGCCACGGCCCCGCTGGTGCTGGTGGCGCAGAACAACCTGCCCTCGGGCACCGCCTTCTTCGACGCGGCGCGCAAGGGTGGCGACAAGTGGAACTACGGCTCGGTGGGCGTGGGCTCGGTCGGGCACCTGGGCATGGAACTGCTCAAGAGCCGCGTGGCCGGCTTCAATCCCGAGCACGTGCCCTACCAGGGCAACCCGCAGGTCGTGACCGCGATGCTCGGCGACCAGGTGCAGATGGGCCTCATCCCGCCGGGCGTGGCCATGCCGCAGGTGCGCGCCGGCAAGCTCAAGGCGATCGGCCTCACGGGTGGCCGCAGCGCGCTGGTGCCCGAGCTGCCGCCGCTGGCCGACGCCGGCGTGCGCGACTTCAACCTCGAGGTGTGGGTGGCGCTGCTCGGCCCGGCCAACCTCTCGAAGACCGCGCAGGCGCGCATCAGCCGCGAGATCGAGGTCATCATGAAGCAGCCCGAAGTGCGCCAGAAGCTCTTCGACCAGGGCTGGCAGGCGGTGGGCACCTCGCCCGACGGCATGCGCCTGCGCGTGAAGGAAGAGGCGGCGATCATGACCCGCATCATCTCGGCCCGCGGCATCAAGATCCAGTGATGGCCGCCGTCCCACACAAGACCCTGAGCGAACCGGCGCGCGAGCTGCCGGTGTTCGGCGAATACGACGTGGTGGTGGTCGGTGGCGGCCCCGCCGGCATTGCCGCCGCCGTGAGCGCGGCGCGCCATGGCGCCAGCACGCTGCTGGTGGAGCGCTACGGCTTCCTCGGCGGCATGGGCACCGCGGGCGGCGTGACCAACTTCGCGGGCCTCTACGGCAAGCGCAACGGCGAGATGACGCTGCTGGTGCGCGGCGTGGCCGACGACCTGCTTGCGCGCATCGATGCGCTGGGCGGCCTCAACACGCCGCAGGATGGCATGCAGGGCCGCATCCGCGTGCGCTCCTACGACACCTCGGCCTACAAGATCGCGGCCGACCACCTGCTGCTCGACGCGGGCGTGAAGCTGCTGTTCCATGCCTGGGCCGCCGCGGTGGTGCGCGAGGGCGAGCGCATCGCGGCGCTGGTGGTCGAGACCAAGTCGGGCCGGCAGGCGATCCGCGCCAATGCCTTTGTCGATGCCAGCGGCGACGCCGACGTGGCGGCCTTTGCGGGCGTGCCCTTCGAAGTGGGCGATGGCCACGGCAGCGGCCTGTTCCCGACCACCATGTTCCGCGTCGGCCAAGTCGATGCGCAGCCGGCACTCACGGCCGTCGGCGAATTCAAGGCCATCAACGACCTGATGGCGCAGGTGCAGGCACAGAAGCCGGGCGCCTACCGGTTTCCGCGCGAAGGCGCGATCCTGCGGCCCAACATCGACCCGCGCGAGTGGCGCGCCAACGTCACGCAGATCCGCAACGCGGCCGGCCGCGCGATGAACGGCGTCGATGCGCGCGAACTCACCGAAGGCGAGCTCGAAGGCCGGCGCCAGATCGCCGAGTACTTCAGGTTCATGAAGGCCGAGGTGCCGGGCTTCGCGCACTCGGCCATCGTCGAGATCGCGCCGCAGGTCGGCATCCGCGAAACGCGCCGCATCGAGGGCCTCTATGCGCTCACGGGCGAGGACATCCTGTCGTCGGCCAGCTTCGACGACAGCATCGGCATCAACGCCTGGCCCATGGAGATGCATGCCGACGGCCGCATCGAGTGGGCCTTTCCGCGCGACGAGAGCCGCACCTACAACCAGCTGCCCTGGCGCATGCTGGTGCCGCGCAGCGTCGACAACCTGCTGGTGGCCGGCCGCTGCGCTGCCATGACGCACGAAGGCCAGTCGGCCGCGCGCGCGAGCGGCGGCTGCTTCGTGATGGGGCAGGCGGCAGGCACGGCCGCGGCGTCGCTGGGTGCCAGCGCGAAGTTCGCGGATGTCGACGTGCCCGCGCTCCAGAAGAAGCTGGCCGCCGACGGCGCCGATCTCGACCGCTGAGCCGCCGGCGAAGCACTGACCGCCCCGCGACAGCCCGCGGGCGCGGCCTTTGCTATGGTCTGGGGTTGCTTCCTTCGCATTGACGCTCTTCCTCCGATGACCACCGATCCCGCCACCGCCGCCCGCCTTGTCGCCGAACTCGTCGCGCTCATGCAGCTCGAGCCGCTCGGAGGCGACAAATTCCTGGCCCAGAGCGAAGACATCGGCACGCCCGCCGTGTTCGGCGGCCAGGTGCTCGGCCAGTCGCTCGCGGCCGCGAGCCTCACGGTGGGCGCCGACCGGCCGGTGCATTCGATGCACGCCTACTTCCTGCTGCCGGGCGAGCATGCACCCATCGAATACAGCGTGGACCGCGTGCGCGACGGCCGCAGCTTCACCACGCGGCACGTGGTGGCGCGCCAGCAGGAGCGCATCATCTTCGAGATGTCGGCCTCGTTCCAGACGGTGGACGACGGCGTCGAGCACCAGTTCGCCATGCCCGCAGTGGAGGGCCCCGAGGGCCTCGCGAGCGAACTCGACCAGCGCCTCGCGCTCGGCGAGCGGCTGCCCGAACGCTGGCGCATCAAGGGCCTGGAGCCGCACGGCATCGAATACCGCGGTGTCGAGGCCGACGACCTGCTGGCGCCGGCGGTGCGCTCGTCCGAAAGCGCGATCTGGATGCGCGCCATCGCGCCGCTGCCCGACGACCCGGTGGTGCACCGCGCGCTGCTGGCCTACGCCTCCGACCACGGCCTGCTGCGCGCCGCGATGCTGCCGCACGGCCTGAGCTTCATGAGCGGCCAGGTGCGCCCCGCGAGCCTCGACCACGCGATGTGGTTCCACCGCGATTTCCGCATGGACGACTGGCTGCTCTACGTGCTCGATTCGCCCAGCGCGAGCGGCGCGCGCGGCCTGTGCCGCGGCAGCCTGTTCACGCGCGACGGGCGGTTGGTGGCTTCTACGGCGCAAGAGGGAATGCTGCGGGTCAAGCGCTGAGGAAGTATTCGATGCTGCTGTTCAGGGCGGCGCTCCCGCCGACGGGGTACCTTGCTCCGCGAATGTCCCCCGCGCTTCGCGCTCCTCCTTGATTTCGCTGCGCAAGGCACCCCATCGACGGGAGCGTGATCAGAGCACTAGTTGATCAGCGATACACCAGCGGCGTGCCCAGGTGCACAGAGCATCGGGTGCTCCCCGCAGCGAAATCAAGGAGGAGGCCGCAGGCCGGGGGACATTCGCGGAGGGGAGTACCCGGTGATCTGTGCACGCGCCCTGAACAACGGCGCCCGAGCCCAGCCCGTGCAAGCCCTCCGAATCCTTGGCTAAATGCGGGTCTCGCATGAAATGAACCAAGGACCCACATGTCTTCCGAAGCACAGAAAAAAGTAGCCATCGTCACCGCCGGTGGCAGCGGCATGGGCGCGGCTGCGGCGCGCAAGCTCGCGGATGACGGTTTTCGCGTCGCCATCCTTTCGTCATCGGGCAAGGGCGAGGCGCTCGCCGCCGAGCTTGGCGGCATCGGCGTGACCGGCTCCAACCAATCGAACGACGACATCAAACGGCTGGTCGACAAGGTGACCGACACATGGGGCCGCGTCGACGTGCTCGTCAACAGCGCGGGCCATGGTCCGCGCGCGCCGATCCTCGACATCACCGACGAAGACTGGCACCGCGGCATGGACGTCTACCTGCTGAGCGCGGTGCGCCCCGCGCGGCTGGTGGCACCGCTCATGGTCAAGCAGGGCGGCGGCTCGATCATCAACATCTCGACCTTCGCCGCCTTCGAGCCCGACCCCGTGTTCCCGACCTCGGGCGTGTTCCGCGCCGGCCTCGCGGCCTTCACCAAGCTCTTCGCCGACAAATACGCCGCGCAGAACATGCGCATGAACAACGTGCTGCCCGGCTTCATCGACAGCCTGCCCGAGAAGGCCGAGTTCCGCTCGCGTATTCCGATGGGCCGCTACGGCAAGAGCAGCGAGATCGCGGCCGTGATCGGCTTTCTCGCATCCGAAGGCGCGGGCTACATCACGGGGCAGAACCTGCGCGTGGATGGCGGCATCACGCGCTCGGTGTAGTGTGGAGCGCATAGGTAACTTTCCTCAGAAACTGGAAAGGCTCCCATGAACATTCCCGACCCGGCGCGGGAGAACATGCGCCGCACCATCGAGTCCTACGAAGCGTCCGCCCGCGAATACAACGCGATCGTGGCGGGCCACCGGCCGGCCGAAATCGAGGATGCGCTGCGCCGGATGATGCAGCTCGTGCCGGCCGGTGGCAGCGTGCTCGAGATCGGCTCCGGAACGGGGCAGGACGCCGACTTCGTCGAGGCCCTGGGCGGGGCCGTGAGGCGCACCGATGCGGTCCAGGCCTTTCTCGACCTGCAGGCGGAGCGCGGCAAGAAGGGCGAGCTGCTCAACGTCGTCACGGATGCGCTGGGCGGGCCCTACAACGCGATCGTCGCGATGTGCGTGCTGATCCATGTCGATCGCGCGCAGATCGCGCCGGTCCTGCGCAAGGTGTTCGATGCGCTCGCGCCCGGCGGGGTCTTCCTGGCGGCGATGCGCATCGGCGAAGGCGAGACCCACGGCGACTACCAGACCGTCTACTGGGCGAAGGACCGCTTCGCCGAGCAGCTCGAGGCGGCGGGCCTGCGCATGCACTGGGAGAGCCAGTGGATCGGCCGCGGCAACGTGGCGTGGGCCAACTTCCTGGCACGCCGTCCGCGGTAGCGAGCCGGGATCTACACGCCCAGGTAGCGCGCCCACAGCGACCGGTCGGCATCGAGCGCGGCCGAATCGCCCTGCCACACCACGCGTCCGCGTTCCAGGATCACGTGGCGGTCGGCCAGCGGCAGCAGGCGCTGCACGTATTTGTCGACCACCAGGATCGCCTCGCCCTCGGCCTTGAGCGTGGCGATGCAATGCCAGATCTCCTCGCGGATCACCGGGGCCAGGCCCTCGGTGGCTTCGTCGAGGATCAGCAAGCGCGGATGCGTCGACAGCGCGCGCGCAATCGCCAGCATCTGCTGCTCGCCGCCCGAGAGCTGGTTGCCCGCGTTGGCCTTGCGCTCCGCGAGGCGCGGGAACAGGCCGTACAGCGCCTCGACCGTCCAGCGCGGCGCGCTGCCGGGGCGCGGCCGTGCGAAGGCGCGCAGGTGCTCGTCGACGCTGAGGTTCGGAAACACATGGCGGCCCTCGGGCACGATGGCCACGCCGCGCCGTGCAATGGCGTCGGGCCTCATTGTCTTGTGTGGGCCGCCGATCGCATCGCCGCCGAAATGCACGCTGCCGCGCATTGGTGCCAGCGTGCCGGTCAGCACCTTCAGCAGCGTGCTCTTGCCCATGCCGTTGCGGCCGAGCAGCGCGAGCACTTCGCCTGCGCCGATCTTCAGGTCGATGCCGAACAGCACCTGGCTCGCGCCGTAGCCGGCCTCGACGGATTTCGCGTCGAGCAATGTGGTGGCTGCGTTCATGCGTGTCCTTCCGCTTCGGTACCGAGGTACACCGCCTGCACATCGGGATGCCCGCGCACTTCGTCGGCCGTGCCGCTCATCAGCACGCGCCCCTGCACCAGCACCGTGAGCCGGTCGGCCAGGCGGAACACCGCGTCCATGTCGTGCTCGATCAAGAGGATGGCCATTGATTCGCGCAGCGACTCGATCAGCTCCACAATGCGCGCCGATTCGTCGGGCCCCATGCCGGCCATCGGCTCGTCGAGCAGCAGCAGCTTGGGTTCGGCCGCAAGCGCCAGTGCCACGTCGAGCGCGCGCTGCGCGCCGTGCGGCAGGGTGCCCGCGATGCGGTGGCGTTCGCTGCCGAGGCCCACGCGGTCGGCCAGCGCCACGGCGCGTTCCACCAGGCCGCGTTCCGCCGCGCGCGGCGCCATGAAGCGCAGGCTGCTGCCCGCATGGGCCTGCGCCGCGAGCATGAGGTTGTCGTGCACCGTTTCCTTGGCAAACACGCGCGTCACCTGGAAGCAGCGCGACATGCCGGCCGCCACGCGCTGGTGGTCCTTGAAGCCGGTGATGTCCTTCTCGTCGAGCAGGATGCGCCCGGCATCCGCCTTGAGCAGCCCGGTGATCAGGTTCACGAGCGTGGTCTTGCCCGCGCCGTTCGGGCCGATCAGCGCATGCACTTCGCCGCGCTCCACGGTGAGGTTCACATGGTCGGTTGCGAGCAAGCCGCCGAAGCGCTTGACCAACCCTTCGATTCTGAAGAGGCTCATGCTTTACTCCCTCGCCCCTCTGGGGAGAGGGTGGGGGTGAGGGGCAAGCGGCGCTTGTACAAAGCTGCGAGCCCTTTAGGCGCCCACAACGCAACAGCAATCAACAGCAACCCGAGCGGCATGTGCCAATGCTCCGTGTGCTGCTTCAACGCTTCCTCGAGCACCAGCCAGACCACGGCGCCTACCGGCCCGCCCCAGCTGCGTCCCAGTCCACCGATCACCACCATCACCAGCAGCGTGGCCGACTGCGTCCAGTGCATCGTCGCCGGGCTCACGAAGCCATTGCCGCCCGCGAGCAGCGCGCCGGCCAGCCCCGCGATGGCACCAGCGATGGCAAAGGCGACGAGCTGCAGCTTGAACACCGGGTAGCCCAGTGCCCGCATGCGCGTCTCGTTGTCGCGGATGCCCATCAGCGCATGGCCGAAGCGCGATTGCGTCGCGCGGTGCAGCCACCAGAGCGCGAGCGCCACGATGGCCAGCACCACCCAGTAGAAGTTCGATTCGTTGCCCAGGTCGAGGCCTGGCAGCAGCGTGGGCCGGCTCATCAGCGTGTAGCCGTCGTCGCCGCCATAGCGGCGCAGCGAAACCACCACGAAGTACAGCATCTGCGCAACGGCCAGCGTGGTCATGATGAAGTAGACGCCGCGCGTGCGCAGCGCCACCGTGCCGATCAGCGCCGCGACGAGGCCGGCCACCAGCGCGGCCAGCGGCCACATCACCCATGCGGACACCACGCCCGCATCGCTGAGCGCCACCACCGTGTAGGCGCCCATGCCGATGAAGCCCGCATGCCCGAGCGCCACCATGCCGCCGAAGCCCAGGATGAAGTTGAGGCTGGCAGCCGCCAGCGCCACCACGAGCACGCGCCGCACGAAGCCGATGTAGAACTCGAGCCCGAACAGCGGCGCGACCAGCGGAAAGGCCGCGAGCAGCAGGAGGAGGAGCAGCCCGAGGCCGAGAGAGCGTGAGGACAACTTCATGACCGGGCGGAGAAAAGGCCGGAGGGCCGGAAGATCAAAACGACGACCATCAGCGCGTACATCGCGACTTCGGCGAACAGCGGGCCCAAGTCGGCGGCCGTGGCCGGCGGCAGCGTGGCGCGCAGCAGCATTGGCACGAAGGCGCGTCCGACCGTGTCGACCACGCCCACCATCAGTGCGGCCACGAAGGCGCCGCGCACCGAACCGATGCCGCCGATCACCAGCACCACCAGCGCCGGAATCAGGATCGCCTCGCCCATGCCGACCTGCACCGCGACGATCGGCCCCATCAGCGCGCCGGCCAGCGCGGCCAGCGCCGCGCCGAGCAAAAACACGCCGTTGAAGATGCGGCCCACGCGCACGCCCATCAGCTCCGCCATCGGCCGGTCGGACGCGCCCGCGCGCACCCGCATGCCGATGCGCGTGTGGTTGACCAGGAGGTAGAGCGCAAGCGCCACCAGCAGCCCGCCCGCGAGGATCACGAGGCGGTAGGACGGGTAGGGCAGGCCGTCCACCAGATCGATGGGCCCCGACAGCGCGGCCGGCGTCGGCGCCATCACCGGCGACGGGCCCCAGGCCATCTTGACGATGTCGTCGGCCACCAGGATCACGCCGAAGGTGGCCAGCACCTGCGCCAGGTGGTCGCGCGTGTAGAGGCGGCGCATCAGCAGCACCTCGAGCAGCAGCGCCACCACCACCGTGACCGCCACCGCGATCACGATGGCTGCCGTGAACGAACCGGTGCGCGTGTGCGCCTCGGCCGCCACGTACGCGCCCGACATGAAGAGCGAGCCATGCGCGAGGTTCAGCACGTCCATGATGCCGAACACCAGCGTGAGCCCCGCTGCCAGCAGGAACAGCATCAGCCCATAGCCGAGGCCGTTGAGCAGCTGCTCGAGAACGAGGATGCCGCTCACTTGAGGGGACACTTGTCGGCGTACGAGTCGCCGTAGTTCGTGAGAACCGTGTTGATCAGCTTGTTCGTGACCTTGCCCTGTGCGTCCTTGCCGATCACGCGCAGGTAGAAGTTCTCGACCGGATAGTGGTTGTTCGCGTACTTGAAGCTGCCGCGCGTGGATGCGTAGTTGGCCTTCTTGAGCGCGGCCACCACGGCCTCGCGGTTCTGCGCGTTGCCGCCCGATTGCTTCACGGCCGCATCCATCGCCAGGATCGCGTCATAGGCCTGCGCCGCGTACACGGAAGGGTAGCGGCCGTTGTATTCCTTGCGGAACGCGGCCACGAAGGCCTTGTTGGCGGCGTTGTCGAGGTCGTGTGCCCAGTGCGAGGTGTTGAACAGGCCCAGCATCGGTTCGCCCACCGCGCCGATCACGTCCTCGTCGGCCGAGAAGCCGCTGGTCACGAGCGTGATGTCCTTCGACAGGCCCGCGCCCACGAACTGCTTGATGAAGTTGATGCCCATCGCGCCGGGCAGGAAGAAGTAGATGGAGTCGGGCTTGGCCGCGCGCAGCTGCGCGAGCTCTGCGGCGTAGTCGATCTGGCCGAGCTTGGTGTAGAGCTCGTCGGCCACCTGGCCCTTGAACTGGCGCTTGAAGCCGCCCAGTGCATCCTTGCCCGCGGGATAGTTGGGCGCGATCAGCACGGTCTTCTTGAAGCCGCGGTCCTGCGCGAACTTGCCGGCGGCCTCGTGGAACTGGTCGTTCTGGTAGGCGGTGCCGAAGAAATACGCATTGCACTGCGCGCCCGCGAACTGGCTCGGGCCGGCATTGGCCGAGAGGTACGGCACCTTGGCATTGAACAGCGTCGGGCCCACGGCCAGCGCCACGTTGGAGCCGATCGGGCCGCTGAAGAGGTCGATCTTGTCGCGCTGGATCATGCGGTCGACCAGCTGCTTGGCCTGGTCGGGGCTGCCGGCCATGTCGGCCTGCACGAACTCCACGTCCTGCCCGCCGAGCTTGCCGCCCAGCTGCTTGATGCCGAGCGCGAAGCCGTCGCGCGCCTCGGCGCCCAATGCCGCGAACGGGCCCGAGATGTCGAGCGCCAGGCCCACCTTCACGGGCGCGGCCATGGCCGATGCCGCGCCACCAAGGGCCGCGCCACAGAGCAGCAGCGAAAGCAGGGTGCGCGGCAGCGCGGGCGACTTCGGGGACGGGTGGCTCATGGATTCTCCGGCAGAGGAAGGGTGAAACGACGTCCCGGCGCCGCGCCATGCAGCACCGAAGATGTCGAACCGTTGATAGCTAAATACTTTAACCATAAACAATTCGCTGTCAACGGTACTAGCACGAATGGTGCCAATGGTCCGTGCCGCTTCCTGGTGCGCGGGGCCCGTTTCGGTGGGCCTTTTCGCCGGCTTCAGCCGAAGGGATTGGCCGTTGCAAACCACAGGCCGATGCCGGTGGCGATGATGAATGCGCCGTCGGTCACGCCCGCCACCAGGAAGAACTTGGTCTGCAGCGTGTCGACCAGTTCGGGCTGGCGCGCCGTGCTTTCGAGGAACTTCTGCCCGACCAGCCCGATGCCCAGGCAGGAGCCGAGCGCTGCCACGCCGATGAGCAGGGCGACTGCGAGGGGAAGGATGTTGAAGCCGGTCATGGTTGTTTTCTCCTGTGGTTGATCGATGGAGGTACTTTCCCAGAGCGGGTGCGTGCCGTCGATGACGTGGGAGGTCATGTTTGGGATGAATCGGGAGCGTTATGCGGAGCGGTCGTTGATCGGCCAGCACCACGGCAGCGCCCATCGTGCACAGGGCATCGGGTGCTCCCCGCAGCGAAATCAAGGAGGAGGCCGCAGGCCGGGGGACATTCGCGGAGGGGAGTACCCGGTGGCCTGTGCACGCGCCCTGGACAACAGCGCCCTGAACAAGAGCGCCCCGAAACAAAAGCAAGCCCTAAGGCAGCTGCGTCCAGTTCTGGTTGTTCCCCCCATTGCAGGTCCACGTGATCAGCGCCGTGTCCTGCGTCGTCGAGCCATTCGGCACGTCGAGGCACGAGCCCGAGGCGCGGTTGCGCAGCGTGCCGACGGCCAGACTCCACTGCGCCGTGTTGCCCACCGTGCATGCCAGCTGCACCACCGGCGCGTTGGTCGTCGCGGTGCCGTTCTGCGCCAGGCACAGGCCGCTGTGCTCGGCCACCAGCTGCACATAGCCGCCCGTGACCGACGTCACCGTGAACTTCTCGTGGCTCGCCGTGCCGCAGGGCCACTGCACCGCCACCGTGCCGCTCGCCGTCGCCCCGCCCTTGATGTTCACGCACATCGTCGGATTGAGGTCCGAGCGCAGCCGCGTCACCACCGCCGGGGCCGTGTCCAGCGAGCGCACGTACTCGCGCAGCGCCACCACGTCCGCTGGCGGCAGGCTCGAGGCATTGCCGTGGCCGCTGTTCAGCACGTCCTGCAGCGTCGCGGCTTGCCCGTTGTGGAAGAAGGCCGCCGTGTTCCAGGTGCCCGAGAGCGTCGGCGTGTCGAAGCCCAGCCCCGCGAGGGGCTGGTTGTGGCCCTTGCCCGACGAGAGCTGGATCGTGCCCACGTCGTGCCGCAGGCCGTCGCGGAAAGTACCGCCGGTGTGGCAGGTGGCGCACTGCGCGGTGTTGAACACCGTCTGGCCGCGCGCCGCCTCCACGCTCAAGCTGCCGTCCGCCGCACGCGCCGGGCTGCGCATGTACTTGTTCAGCGAACTCAGGTAGGCCGCAAGATCGTCGAGCTGCGCACTCTTGCCGGCCTTGGGCGCGCCCAAGGGGTCGACCGTGGCGGCGAAATCCGCATTCGTCAGAAAGCCCGTGCCGCCGAACTCGTTGCGGATGTCGTTCTCGAAGTCCTGCACCTCGTCGAAGTTGGCGGTCCAGTGCATCTTGCCGTGGCCCGCGCCGCGCCGGCCCATGAGGCTGATGGTGCGTCGGAGGCCCTCGCCGCGCTGCGTGAAGTCCCACACCATGCCGTCATCGCCGCCGTCCGCATGGCAGCTCGCGCAGGAGATGTAGTTGTCCTTGCTCATGCGCCGGTCGGAGGCGTTGTAGAACACCTGCTTGCCGCGCAGCGCCGCGGCCGCCATCGGCTCCTGCGCGACCGTCGCCACGTTCTGCAGGAAGGTCGCCGCCGCCGATTCCGACGATAGCACCAGCGACACGTCGTGCACCGACACCGAGCGCGCAAGGAAGTTGTTGACGAACAGCCGCTTGCGCGCCGCGTCCAGGTACAGGCCGTGCGGCGCACTGCTCGCGTTGATCTCTCCGCGCACGGCCCGGCTGTACGGGTCGACGATGGCGACGCGGTTGCCTTCCATCTGCGCCACGAAGAGGTAGTCGCCGGGCGGAGAGAACAGCGCCGCACGCGCCGGTGCGCGGTCGTCGAAGTCGATCTGCTCGCCGAACACTTCCGCCGCCGCCTGCAGGTCGACCTGCGAGAGGATGGAACGCACGCTCTGGTCGTGCGTCAGGTCCACGCCGTCGCGGAAGCGGCCGCGCACGATGTTGTCCTTCTTCGAAGGCAGCACCGCGCGCCGGCCGTCGGGCGAGATCACCACCTGGCTCAGGTAGTTGGCCACGCCGCGCGCGCGGCTCTCGGTGTCCACCGTGGTGGTGTCCACCGGCAGCGCGATCGTGGGCATCGCGCTCATGCTCTGCAGGTTCACCTTGTGCAGCTGGCCGCCCGTCAGCTTCGACTTGAAGCGGGTGACGTAGGCCACCTGCGCATCGGAGCTCACGGCAATGCCGCGCAGGCTGCCTTCGAGCGCAACCGCGCCGGTGGTGGCGCCGTTGCTCGGGTCGAAGCTCATCAGCACCGACTTGCTCTCCAGCGTCAGCAAGCCCTTCGCGCCGTCGGGCGTGAAGGCCACGCCGTAGGGGCCGCTGCCGTAGGCCAGCGGCACGGTGGCCGAGAGGCTGCCGTCGGCCGCGCTGAGCGCCACCAGCTTGTCCTCGCCCTGCACCGCGACCCAGATGCGCCCATCCGGTCCCACGGCCAGCGTCTTCGGCTCGTCGCCCACGCGCACTTCCCAGCGCTTGGCCAGGGTCTGCGCGTCGACGGCGGCGACCGTGCCGCTGTCGGGGTTGAGCGAGTAGACCGAATTCGCATCGCCTGCGATGTTGGTCGTGTGCGTGGGCGCCCGCGCCGTGACCGGCACGATCACGGTGAGGTTGTAGGTGTAGAAAGTCTCGCGGCCGCTTGCGTCGCGCACCGTCAGCGTCACGGTGTAGTGCCCCGGTCGCGTGTAGGTATAGGTGTAGCGCGGCTGGGTGGAGTAGGCCGTCCGCGTGCCGTCGCCGAAGTTCCAGCGGAACTGCGCGCCGCTGCTGCCGAGCGTGGCCGGGTCGAACACCAGTTGGCCGTTGACGATCTTCGGACCGCCGCCGATGCCGGGGTCGCCGATGATCGCCTGCCCGCGCAGCGTGGCCACCTCGCCGTCGGTGAGCACGCGGCTGTACACGCGCACTTCCGCCAGCGTGCCCTTGAACAGGTCGGCGTTGCCCTGGATCTGGCCCATGACCTGGAACTTGTTCGCGAGCCCCTTGGTGCCGGTGAGGCCCGTGGAGCTGGTCTTCACGCCGTCCACGTACATGGCCTGCGCGCCCGAGGCCGCGTCGCGCGTCATCACCACGTGGTGCCAGTTGCCGTCGTTCACGGCCGCCAGCGAGCGGGTGCCGGGGTTGTTGGCGGCCTTGTTCGCGACCGAGAGGTTCATGAAGCCGCTGCCGTCGATCCAGCCCCAGAACACGTCGTCCGCTCCGCTGGCCTGGTCGCGCCCGAAGATGCCCGGTGCGGTCCATGGGTTCGCGCTGCCGGCCTGCGTGGTCTTCATGTAGAAGCTCAGCGACGCGGTGCCGCCGAGCACGGTGGCGACGCTGTCGTTCTTCAGCGGCACGCCGGCGGTGCGGTTCGCGAAGCTCATGCCGATGCTTTCAAAGGTATCGCCCGACGCCGGCGTGCCGTTGTTGCTGCCGATCGGGTCGGACAGGTTGCCGGCCAGCGTCCAGTAGTGCTGCAGGTTGATGTCGGTCGCGTTGCCGGTGTTGAAGGTCGACTTGAAGTCGGCGCCGATGGCATTGCCCGCATAGTCCTTCACCCCGTTGGCGGGCAGGAACACTTCATAGCTGGTGCCCGGAGAAAGCGGCAGCTCCGGGTGGAAATTGATGATGCCCAGCTGCACGCTGTAGGTGCCCGCGAGCGTGTTGCCGCCCACCGGCCGCACGATGAAGGTGTTGGCGTTCACGCTCTCGGGGCGGATGTTGTCCGTCATGCCCAGGCCGATGCGCGAGCTCAGGGCCTGCTGCTTCGCGCCGTTGGCCGGCGAGACCTGCTTCACCTCGGGCCGGGTGGTGTCCGGGTCCACCGCATGCACGACGAAGCCGCTGCCCGAGCCGTGGTCGTTGCCCACGAAGACCAGGTTGCCGAACATCGCGACCTGGCCGTTGTCCGAATGCGAGTAGTTCGGGTCGTCCTCGCGCAGGATGCTGCCGCGGCCCACCTCCACGTGATTGAGCGGATTGCTCACGTCGACCTTGTGGATGCGCGTTTGCGCGCCCTGGATCACGTAGTTGTCCTGCGTGGCGCAGTACAGCTGTTCGTCGATGACCAGCCGGTTGTCCTCGGCCACGAAGCGCGAGCGGTCGGAGAGGTCGTAGCTGTACATCTTCGCGCCGCTGCCGCGCGTCGAGACGTGCAGGTTCCTGCCGTCGAAGCAGGTGGCGTAGTAGAACGGCGTGGTGCCCACGATGGAATCGAGCACCTTGGGGTTGAGCGGGTCGGAGATGTCGAGGCTCGCGAAGCCGCCATTGCTTTCCATCGCGGTCAGCACCATGTGGTTGCCCATGGTGAAGATCGGTCCGATCCGGAAGTTGCCGAGTTCGCCCGTGGGCACCGGGTTGGGCTTGCCGGCGCCGCGGTTCGCCACCACGGCGTTCGCGGGGTCCGCAGCATCGACGATGAAGATGCCGCGGCCCGCCGAGGCCACGTACAGGTAGGGCGCCTGCCACCAGAGCTGCCAGGCGACGTTCTCGTAGTCGCCCGCGTTGACGCCGGGCAGCGCCAGCTTCTTCACCTGTTTGATGTCGTTGACGTCGGTGAAGTCCCAGAACTCCACGCCGTTGATGCTGGGCAGCACCACGTACGTCTTGCCGCCGATCTTCGCGGTGCCGAAGGAGTGCGTTTCGCGGAACTCCTTGGTGCGGCCACCTGTCGCGTCATCGGGTTCGTAGATCTTCTTGACCAGCCGGATCTGGCGCGGGTTCGACACGTCGTACAGCAGGAAGCCGCCCGGGCCCAGGCCGCTGTCCGGCGCGAAGGAGGTCAGGAAGTAGCCGTTGACCATGATGCCCGCGTTCATGCCGTAGTCCTTGCGGCCCGGGTAGGTGGCGGGCACCTCTCGCGACTCGTAGGCACTGCTGTGCGCCGGGTCGAGCGGGTGCGCGAGGCTCGTGATCATCGACACCGGCTTGAACAGTTCCGCCGATGTGTAGCTGAGGTTGCCCAGGCCCGGCCCCTGCAGCGGGAGCGGGTCGGCAACGGCCTCGGAAACCGCCGTGGCCATGTTGCCGAGGGTGGTCATCGGGCTGACCCCGGTGATGGCCGCATGCGTCAGCAATGTGACGAGCGGGGCCAGGAACGCCATCAGGAAATACCGGATCTTCATCGTCGCCTCCAGGTTGTTGGAAAGTCGCAGGGCAACCCATTGCTCGATCCCTCTCCAGTGCGCGCGCAGGACGCACCCCGGCTGGCGACGGGTGCATCGCCTGCCGTGCTGATTTCTTGTTTGTCTTACTTCGCGCCGTCCGATTCGTAGAGGGCCCAGGCCGCCTCGGCGCTCGCGCCGCGGTGGATCATGGCCATCAGCGCACTCACCACGGCCGAGGGGTTGGCGTGCTGGTAGACGTTGCGCCCGTACACCATGCCGACGGCGCCCTGGTCCAGCAGCACGCGAGAGCGCGCGAACACCTGCTGCAGGTCTTCGCGCCCGCCGCCGCGCACGAGCACGGGGCAGCGCGCGGCCTGCACCACGCGGTGGAAGTCCTTCGGGTCGCTGGTCGGGTCGGCCTTGACGATGTCGGCGCCCATCTCGCGCGCAAGGCGCACCAGCGTGACGATCTTCTCGGCGTCGCCGTCGACCTGGTAGCGGCTGCCGGGCGTGGGCGACTGCATCACCAGCGGCTCGATCATCAGCGGCATGCCGTAGCGGTCGCAGTCGGCGCGCACGCGCGCGATGTTCTGCACGCACTGGCGGAACAGGTCGGGCTCGTTGGGCAGCATGAAGAGGTTGACCACCACGCAGGCCGCGTCGCGCTGCACGGCCGGCAGCACCGGGTCATGCTCGTTCTGCAGCTGGGCCCACATCACGCGGTGCAGCGTGGCGTTGTAGGGGTTGCCCATGTCGATGCGCATCACCAGCGCGGGCTTGTTGCGCCCCGGGCGGTCCTGCAGCAGGTCGGACTGGCCGTAGTTGAGCTGGATCGCGTCGGGGCCGGCGGCCAGGAGCTTCTCCATGACCTGGGGCATGTCTTCCAGGCCGTCGAGGAAGGAGGGCTCGTTGCACACGCCGTGATCCAGGGCGATGTCCAGGCAGCGGCCGTTGGTGAGCAAGCGGTTGAGCCGCGCTGTCTTGTCTTTCGACATCGGAAAGAACTCCTTGTTTTGGGGATCGGAAAAAAGAAGCGAAGCTCAGGCGAGCGCGCCCAGGTGGCGCTTGGCCGCGGCATCGATCAGCCGCAGCGCGTCGCCGCCCAGCGCGACCGCACCGGCGCCGGCGTTCTCGATGGCCTGCTGGCGCACGCGTGCGCCGCACAGCGCGACAGCCACGGTGCCGCGCGCGACGGTCCACGCGATCATCATCTGGCCGAAGGAGCAGCCCAGCTGTTCGCGAAGCGGCTCGAGCGCCTCGAAGAAGGCCTTGAGCCTGGAACGGTTGGCTTCGCTGAAGCGCGGATTGCTTGCGCGCTGGTCGTCGCCCTTGAACTCGCGTGCCGGATCGATGGGCCCCGCGAGCAGGCCGAGCGCCAGCGACGAATAGCCGAGCACCGCCACGTTGTGCTCGCTGCACAGGGGCGCGAGCGTCTGCTCGATCTCGCGGTCGATCAGGCTGTAGCGCTCCTGCGCCGCATCGACCGGGCCGTGGCGCAGGTATTCGGCGAGCGTCTCGGGGCTCACGTTGCTCACGCCGATGGCGCGGATCTTTCCCTCTTTCTTGAGCGCGAGCAGCGCATCCATGGTCTCGGCCACGGGCGTGGTGCTGTCCTGCCAGTGCGTGATGTAGAGATCGATGTAGTCGGTCTGCAGGCGCTTCAGGCTCTCTTCGCATTCATGGAAGATCGATTCGCGGCCGAGGTAGCGGTACACGGGATGTCCGTCTTCCTCGAAGAAGTGCGTGCCCTTCTGCGTGTGCCACACCAGCCCGCACTTGGTGGCGATCACGGCCTCGTGGCGGCGCCCCTTGAGCGCGGTGCCCACGATGCTTTCGGAGCGCCCCAGGCCGTAGGCCGGCGCGGTGTCGATCAGGGTCACGCCCGCATCCAGCGAGGCCTGGATCGCCGCCTCGGCCGCCGCGTTGTCGCCGCCGCCCCACATCCATCCGCCCATCGCCCAGGTGCCCAGGCCAATGGCCGAGCATTCGATGCCCGAGGGGCCCAGCGTGGTCTTCTTCATCTTCATCGCGTCGTCTTTCTCGTGTTCAGGAGGTGGTCGATGGTCACGGCCGCGAGCAAGATGAGGCCCTTGATCACGTCCTGCCAGTAGGGCGACACGTCGAGCAGGATCAGCGAACTGGTCACCACCGAGAGCAGCGCCAGGCCCAGCACCGCGCCCAGCACGGTGCCGGAGCCGCCCTTGAGACTCGCGCCGCCGATCACCGCGGCGGCAATCACGTTGAGCTCCATGCCCACGCCGAAGGTGGGCGTGGCCGCGCCGAAGCGCGCCGTGTAGATCACGCCGGCCAGGCCCGCCGATGCGGAACACAGCACCGTGACCCAGAACTTCACGCGCCCCACGCGGATGCCCGAGTACAGCGCGGCCTTCTCGTTGCTGCCGGTGTAGAACACGCGCCGCAGCAAGGTCGAGCGGCGCAGCACGAAGTCGCTCACCACGACGATCGCCACGAAGATCAGGATCACGGCCGGAACGCCGAACAGCGTGCCCTGCCCGATGAACTTGAACTCCGCCGGCAGCGAGAACAGCGACTGCGGCGTGCCCTGCGTGAGCGCCAGGCACAGCCCGCGCACGATCACCATGAAGGCCAGCGAGGCGATGAAGTGGTTGAGCCCGATGCGCGTGACGCAGCCGCCGATCATCGCGCCGACCAGTCCGCTCGCACCGATGGCCACCAGGCTCGCGATCCATGGGTCCACGCCCATCAGGAACAGCTTGCCCGTGACCACCATCGCGAAGCAGACCACCGAGCCCACCGACAAGTCGATGCCGCCGACGATCAGCAAAATGGTCATGCCCACCACCACGATGCCTTCGATCGAGAAGGACAGCAGCATGGCGCGCACGTTGTCCCAGGTGAGGAAGTAGGGCGATGCGAAGCTCATCGCCACGCACAGCACCGCAATGATCAGCAGCAGGCCCATCTCGCGCATGCTGGTGAGCTTGCTGGCGGGCTTCACGGGGCCGCCTCCCGATGGGCGCGGTGCCAGGCCCGCATCGAGTTGTGCCGGGTAGTTCATGCCATCTCCTCCTGTTCGCAGAGTCCGGAGGCAAGCCGCAAGAGGGCCTCCTCCGTCATGTCGTTGGAATTCAATTCGCCGGCCAGCCGGCCGTCGCGGATCACCAGCGCCCGGTCGCACAGGCCGATGATCTCGGGCAGCTCCGAAGAGATCACGATCACGCCCACGCCCTGGTTCGCGAGCTCGCGCAGGATGTGGTGGATCTCCGACTTGGCGCCCACGTCCACCCCGCGCGTGGGCTCGTCCATCAGCAGCACCACGGGGTTGGTGGCCAGCAGCTTGGCAATCGCCACCTTCTGCTGGTTGCCGCCCGACAGGCTCGACACCTCGATGGCCACGCCGTCCGACTTGAGCTTGAGCCTGGCGCCCAGCTCGCGGGCCAGGCGGTGTTCGGCCGCGCGCTGCAACAGGCCCCAGCCGGAGCTCACGCGCCGCAGCGCCATCGACGAGATGTTCTGCGCGATCGGCAGGTCCAGGTACACGCCTGCCGCCTTGCGGTCTTCGCTGAGGTAGGCGATGCCTTCGCGCAGCGCATCGCTGTACTTGCGGATCGCAAGCGCCCTGCCGTGCAGGCGCAGCGTGCCGCGCGTGGCGGGGCGCAGGCCGCAAATGGTCTCGGCCAGTTCGCTGCGGCCGGCACCCATGAGCCCGGCAATGCCGAGGATCTCGCCGCGCTGGAGCGCAAACGAGATGCCGTGCACGCGCTCGCCATCGGCGATGTCCACCGCCTCGAGCACCGGCCCGGACGATTCGGTGGCCTCTTGCTTGGGCGGGTAGTAGTTGCCGAGGTCGCGCCCCACCATGCGGCGCACCAGCTCGTCGGCGCTCAGGCCGGCGAGCGGTCCGCAATGCACGTTGCGCCCGTCGCGCAGCACCGTGACGCGGTCGCAGTGCGTGAATATTTCAGCCATGCGGTGGCTGATGTAGATGATGCCGATGCCCTGCGCCTTCAGGTCGTGCAGCACGCGAAAGAGCGCGGCCGATTCGTTGTCGGTGAGCGCCGCCGTGGGCTCGTCGAGGATCAGCACCTTGCAGTCCAGCGTGAGCGCCTTGGCAATCTCCACCAGCTGCTGGCTCGAGATGCTCAGCTCTCGCACCGGCGTGGCGGGAGCGATGTCCTGCCCGAGCCGCGCCAGCACCTGGGCGGCGCGCGCGTTCAGGCTGGCGTAGTTCATCCAGGCCTGCCGGCCGGCGTTGATCTCCGGCATGAAGATGTTCTCGGCCACAGTGGCGTCGGCGCACAGCGCGATCTCCTGGTGCACCAGGCCGATGCCCAGGCGCATCGCGTGCGCCGGGCCGTCGATCACCACCTTCTGGCCGTTCAGCAGGATGTCGCCTTCGTCGGGGCGGTGGATGCCGTCGATGATGTTCATCAGCGTCGACTTGCCCGCGCCGTTCTCGCCGCACAGGGCGTGGATCTCGCCCGCATGCAGCGAGAAGTCCACGCCCGAGAGTGCGCGCGAAGCGCCGAAGCGCTTGCTGATGCCGCGCAGTTCGAGCAATGCAGAAGAGCCCACAGCGCTCACTCGCCGATTCCCTTGGTGCCGCGGCGCGCGAGGTACTTGTCCCAGTAGAAGTCGTCGGCATTGGCCTTGCTGACCACCGACAGGCCGTTGTCCAGGAACGGCACCGACATCGGATTGGTGCCGTTGCGCTTGGCGTCGTTCATCGGATCGATGAGCGAGGGGTTCTTGGCCAGGAACAGCATCATCATGCCCATGTAGCCCTGCATGCCCTGGTTCGGATTGATGGCGCCGAACACGTCGCCGGCCTTGATCATGTCGAGGATCTTGGCGTTCACGTCGCAGCACATCACGCGGATGTTCTTCTTCGACTCGATCTTGGCCTGCGCGGCGCCCAGCGCCGAGTTGGCCTCGGGCATGAACAGCGCACCCAGGTTCGGGTTGGCCTGCGCCAGGCTCAGCACCGCCTGGTAGGCCTTGCTCGGGTCCTGGTTGCTGGCGGCGCGGCCGACCAGCTTCATGCCCGCGTGCTTGGTCTTCATGCGGTTGACGAAGGCCGCGATGCGGCGGTCGTGGTTGTCCTGGCCCGGGTTCTCGAGCACCGCGTATTCGCCCTTGCCGCCCAGCGCCGCGGCAATCGCGTCGGCCGCCTGCGTGCCCTCGCGGTCGTTGTCAGACGTGACGAAGGAAGCGCGCTTGGAGTTGGGCGAGTCGGCCGCGAAGGTCACGACCGGGATGCCCATGGCCACCGCCCGGTTGATCGGCTCGATGAACGGATCGGGGTTCATCGGGTGCAGCAGGATGCCCGCGGGCTTGCGCGCCAGCTCCTGCTCGAAGGAGGCCAGCTGCTTGTTCACGTCGTACTCGGGCGTACCGGTGTAGCGCGTGCGCACGCCCAGCGTGCGGCCCAGCTGCTTCATCATCTCGTAGACCGGAAACCAGTATTCGACGCCCGACACCATCACGTTCATCACGTAGACGTCGCTCGCGTTGCCGCGCAATCCGGTGGCGGCGGGCGTGGGGGTGGATTGCGCAAATGCGCTGGTGCCGGCCAGGCCGATACCGGCGGCCGCAGCGGACTTCAGGAAATTTCGCCTCATCTTGTGTCTCCTCGCGTTGACTGGCAGAGCTTGCGACCTGCCTTGGGGGCGCAGATCTTCGGACCTCATTGTCACGACAGTTGTTATGACAGGTAGAATGTAATCGCGGGTTGTTCGCCGCGATAACTAGGGGAAACGCTACTGGCAAGCTGCTTTCAACTCGCCGAAGCTGTTATGACATGAAGTCCAACATATTGATCGGCGTCGACATGGGCTCGAGCAGCCTGAAGGCGCTAGCCCTCGAAGCCGCGAGCGGCCGCACCGTCGCCTTGTCCCGCATGCCCCTGCCGCACGACCGGCTGCCCGGCGGAGGCTGCGAAGTGGGCGCGCCTGCCATCCGCGCCGCGCTGACCTGCGTGCTGCAGGACGTGGCCCGCCAGCTCGGCCCGCGCGCAGCCGAAGTCCGCGCCATGGCCTGCACCGGCCACGGCGCCGGCCTCTATGCGCTCGATGCCGGCAACCAGCTCATCGGCGGCCGCGCCGTCGCCTCCACCGACCAGCGCGCCGATGCCCGGGCGCGCGCGCTGGCCGCGAGCCACGGCGCGCAGCTGTTCGAGGAGGTGGGCTGCAGCCCCTGGCCCGGGCAGCCCACGGTGATCGCGGCCGAGCTGCTGGGTGCGGATGCGGTGCAGCGCGGCGAACTGCAGCGCCTGCTGTTCGCCAAGGACTACCTCGGCTTTCTGCTCACCGGCCAGATCGCCACCGACGCCAGCGATGCGAGCACCGCCGGCCTGGTGTCGCTTGCCACCGGCAGCTGGTCGCGCACGGCCCTCGAGGCCTCGGGCATCGCGGAGCTCGGCGCGGGCGCCTTCGGCCCCATCGTGCCGAGCGGCACCACGATCGGAAAGCTCCTGCGCGCCGAGGCCGCGCTGTGCGGCCTGCCCGCTGGCATCCCGGTGGCCATGGGCGCGATCGACCTGCTGGCCTCGATGACCGCGATCCGCGCGGAAGGGCGCGGCCGCGCGGTGTCGGTGCTCGGCACCTGGTGCGTGAACGCGGTCGTCGGCCCGGTGATGGCGCCCAAGCCCGCCGTCGCGGCCATCGTGAATTTCGGCCGCGGCAACGCGCGGCTCTACATGGAGAACAGCCCGTCCTCGATGGCCAACATCGCCTGGCTGGCCGGCGTGCTCGCGCTGCCCGATGCGCGCGCGGTGGTCGACCTGGCCATGACGGTGCCGCTGGGCGCTGGCGGCCTGCGCTTCCTGCCCTTCGTCAATGGCGGAGGCGGCGTGACGGCCGGCTTCGTGGGCCTCAAGAGCCATCACGCGCGCGCCGACATGGCCCGTGCCGTGGTCG
Source organism: Variovorax paradoxus NBRC 15149 (assembly GCF_001591365.1). GTDB lineage: Bacteria > Pseudomonadota > Gammaproteobacteria > Burkholderiales > Burkholderiaceae_C > Variovorax > Variovorax paradoxus. Next base: position 2,235,368 of record NZ_BCUT01000001.1, on the reverse strand, counting down.
ATGCCGTGGCGGCGCTGCATGCGCGGCACACGGCGCGCCTGGCCGCGGCCGGCCTCGCGGTGGACCAGACGACGGTGCTCGGCGGCGGCGCGGGCGACGCGCACCTCGTGCGGCTGCTCGCGGCCTTCCTCGGGCGCCCGGTCGAGCGCTGCGCCGACGACGAGACCGGCGCACGCGGTGCCGCGATCTACGCCGCCATGTCGCAAGGGCTGGGCGACGCGGCGCAGGGCAGCGCCTTGCTCGCGCCTTGCGACGTGATCGAGCCCGATGCGCGCGAGGCACGCGCCCATGCGGATTTCAACGCCGGTTTCAACGAACTGATCGACAGCATGTCACCTGTATTCACCCACGTTGCGGAAAGCGTGCAATGAGCGCCTGGCAACTTCCCTTCGTGCGCCCGGCCTCGCTCGCGGGCCGCCATTTCTCTACCGTGATCGTGGGCGCCGGCATCAACGGCGTGGGCGTGTTCCGCGACCTGTCGCTGCAGCGCGTCGACTGCCTGATCGTCGACAAGGGCGACTTCGGCGCCGGCGCCAGCAGCGCGCCTTCGCGCATGATCCACGGCGGCCTGCGCTACCTGGAGAACGGCAGCTTCTCGCTGGTGGCCGAAGCCACGCGCGAGCGCAACCTGCTGCTGCGCAATGCGCCGCACCTGGTGCGGCCGCTCAAGACGGTGGTGCCGCTCGCGAGCTTCTTCGGCGGCCTGATGAGCAGCGCGCTCAAGTTCTTCGGCCGCACGCCGCCGCAGCGCACGCGCGGCCTGCTGGCCGTGGCGCTGGGCCTGCGGCTCTACGACATCCTGGGACGCCGCCAGCGCGTGATGCCGGGGCACCGCATCAGCCGCGTGCCGCTGGCCGACCGCAGCCTGTTCCGCGCGGCGATCCGCTGGACTGCCACCTTCTTCGATGCGTGGATCAGCCACCCCGAATGGCTCATCCTCGAGCTGATAGCCGACGCCTGCCGCGACCAGCCGCGCTCCGCGGCCGCCAACTACTGCCGCGTGACGGGCTGCGCGGGCAACATCCTCACCTTGCGCGACGAGATCACCGGCGCACTCGTGCGCGTGACCGCCGACACGGTGGTGAACGCCACCGGCGCCTGGCTCGACCGCAGCGCGGCCGTGCTCGGCGGCGCCGGCCCGCGCGTGATGGGAACCAAGGGTTCGCACCTCGTGCTCGACCATCCCGCGCTGCGCGACGCGCTCGACGGCCGCATGGCCTACTTCGAGGCGGTCGACGGGCGCGTGTGCATCGTCTATCCGTTCCTGGACCGCGTGCTGGTGGGCTCCACCGACATCCCGGTCGAAGACCCGGACCAGATCGTCACCGAGCCGGCCGAGGTCGACTACCTGATCGACGTGCTGCGCGAGGTCTTCCCCAACATGGCCTTCGGCCGCGGCGACGTGGTCTACACCTACGTCGGCGTGCGGCCGCTCGCGCGTTCGGAGGCCGACAAGCCGGGCCAGATCTCGCGCGACCATTCGGTGGTGGTCGATCCGCCGAACGCGACACGCGACATTGCCATCGTCGGCCTCGTCGGCGGCAAGTGGACCACCTTCCGCTCGCTGGCCGAGGAGGCCACCAATGAGGTGCTGCAGCTGCTCGGCCGCTCGCGCACCGCATCGACCGAGCTGCTGCCCATCGGCGGGGGCGCGGAACTGCCGGCCGATGCGCCGGCGGCCGATCGCTTCGTCGAGAAGATGATGGCGGCCTGCGGCATGGACCGCAGGCGCGCACTGACCCTGCTCGGCCGCTATGGCTCGAAGGCGTTGCCGCTCGCGCAGCGCCTCGCGGCCTCGGGCGATGTGCCGCTGCAGCATGCGCCCGATTACTCGGCCGCCGAGCTTTCCTACCTGTGCCTGGAGACCGGCGTGCTGCACCTGGACGACCTCGTGATCCGCCGCACGCTGCTGGCCATTCGCGGCCTCGTCACCGACGCCGCGCTTGCCGAGATCGCGGGCGTGGCGGCCGAGGCGCTGGGCTGGGACGCCACCCACGCCCACAACGAGCTGTGCGCTTGCGCCACCGCGCTGCGCGAGCGGCACAACGTGCGGCTGCACGCGGTGGCGGCCGGCGAGGCACCTTCTTTCGATGCATCATTGATGGCCAGCTCAGTCCTCGGCCAAGCCTAAAAGTGAACAGTAGTCCCAACGACATCTCGACCGTGCTCGACCGCAATTCCGAATCGCCGCTGTGGGCGCAGTTCCGCGACGCCATCCGGCTGCAGATACTGCAGGGCGCGCTGCCCATCGGCGCCAAGCTGCCTTCGGAGGCGGAGCTCGGCGAGCAGTTCGGCATCTCGCGCATCGTGGTGCGCGAGGCCTTGGCCGACCTGGTGCGCAACAACCTCATCTACAAGATCAAGGGCCGCGGCGCCTTTGTATCGGCGCGCGAACGCGACGAGGATTTTGTTTCCACCGTGCTCGGCTTCTCCGACGAGATGGAGCGCAAGGGCCGCTCGGTGCGCACGCAGATCCTCGCGCAGGAACTGCGCGCGCCCACCGAGCATGAAGCCGCAGCGCTGGGCCTGGCCGACGACGCGCAGGTGGTGGCCCTCAAGCGCCTGCGCAGCGTGGATGGCGAGCTGCGCCTCTTGGTCGAGACGGCGGTGCCGGCGGACCTGGCGCCCGGCCTGCACCGCGCACGCCTGGAAGACCGCTCGCTCTACGACGTGCTGCGCCGCCAGTACGGGCTGCGCCTGGTGCGTGCCGAACGCTGGATCGACGCGGTGCTGCCCGATGCCGAAACCTGCAGGCTGCTCGACCTGCCGCAGCCCGAGCCGCTGCTGCGCATCGAGTCGATTGCCTACGGTGCCAACGGCCGGCCGCTGGAGCACTACCGCGCGCTGCACCGCTGCAAGACCAGCCGCCTGCACGTGCAGACGACCACCTGATTTCTTCTTCAGGCCTTGGCGGCGCTGCGCGAGGGCCAGAGCACCGAGGCAATGGCCACCATCATCAGCGCGACGGCCACCCAGTCCTGCCAGTGCACCACTTCGCCGAGCCACACCGCGCCGCTGAACACGCCCAGTACCGGGATGAACATCACGCTCAGGGTCGAGGCCACCGGCGGCAGGCCGCGCGCCAGGTAGAACCATGCCGCATGCGCAAAGCCGAAGATCAGCACCGCGTTGTAGGCGATCGAGCCCCAGGTCACGGGACCGGGCCAGCGCCATGGGCCGCGCTCGAACAGCAGCGACAGCACCGTCATCACCACGGCCGTCATCGCCGTCATCCAGAACGAGAGCGTGAGCGTCGGCAGTCCGATGCGCGAGTGGCGCAGCAGCTGCGTGCCCAGCGCCCATGTCGCGGCCGCCACCAGTGCGAGCGCCACGTAGCCGGGCCGCCCCGCCAGGTCGGTGAGCTCGTGCCACAGCAAAAGCCCCACGCCGACCGCGCAGGCGCCCACGCCCACCCATGAGCGCCGCGTGAGCACGGCCGAGAACAGCAGCGCGCCGATCACCGCCGAGAACACCGGCATCGTGTAGCCCAGGATCGCCGCGCGCCCGCCCGAGAGCGCCTTCACCGCGAGGATGATGCAGGCGTGCCAGATGAACATGTTGGTGGCGCCCAGCCACACCAGTTCGGGCCATGCGCGGCGCGGCACGTGGAACGGCACCTTCATCCACGCCAGCGCAAGCCCCAGCACCGGCACGCCGAGCCAGATCGAGATCGCGCGGAAGGCCAGCGGCGGATAGTCCGCCACGCCGAGCTTCATCACGGGCCAGTTGAGGCCCCATGCAAGCGTGAGGAGAACGAGCAGGAGGAACTGGCGCGGCGTGAAGGAAGGCATGGGCCGCGATTGTGGCGCGGCCCGCGCATTCGTGCAGGAAGCGGGCGCGCGCTACAGCAGCCGCTTGAGGTAGCGCCCCGTGTGGCTCGCCTCGTTGGCCGCGATGTCCTCGGGCGTGCCTTCGCCCACCACCGTGCCGCCGCCGGCACCGCCCTCGGGGCCCATGTCGATCAGCCAGTCGGCCGTCTTGATGACGTCCAGGTTGTGCTCGATCACCACGATGGTGTTGCCCGCGTCGCGCAGCTGGTGCAGCACCTTGAGCAGCAGCTCGATGTCGGCAAAGTGCAGGCCGGTGGTCGGCTCGTCGAGGATGTAGAGCGTGCGGCCGGTGTCGCGCTTGCTGAGCTCGAGCGCCAGCTTCACGCGCTGCGCCTCGCCGCCCGACAGTGTGGTGGCCGACTGGCCGAGCTTGATGTAGCTGAGGCCCACGTCCAGCAGCGTGCGCAGCTTGCGCTCGATGGTCGGCACGGCCTTCAGGAATTCGTGCGCGGTTTCCACCGTCATCTCGAGGATCTGCGCGATGTTCTTGCCCTTGTACAGAACCTCGAGCGTCTCGCGGTTGTAGCGCTGGCCGTGGCACACCTCGCAGGGCACGTACACGTCGGGCAAAAAGTGCATCTCGACCTTCACCACGCCGTCGCCCTGGCAGGCCTCGCAGCGCCCGCCCGCCACGTTGAAGCTGAAGCGGCCCGGGCCGTAGCCGCGCTCGCGCGCGGTGTTGGTCTCGGCCATCAGCTCGCGGATCGGCGTGAACAGGCCCGTGTAGGTGGCCGGGTTGCTGCGCGGCGTGCGGCCGATGGGACTCTGGTCGACGTTGATGACCTTGTCGAAATACTCGATGCCCTCGACCGATTCATGCGCCGCCGGCTCCTCGTGCGCGCGGTAGAGCGTGCGCGCCACGGCGGTGTAGAGCGTGTCGTTCACCAGCGTCGACTTGCCCGAGCCCGAGACGCCCGTCACGCAGGTCAGCAGGCCGACCGGGAAGGCGACGCTCACGTTCTTGAGGTTGTTGCCGGTGGCACCCACCACGCGGATTTCCTGCAGGTCGGTTTGCGAGGCCAGGTGCGCCGCTTCGCGCGCAGCGCGCCGCTCGGCCGCGGGGCTCGGCGGAAAGCGCGAGGCCTTCTTGCCTTCGTTGAAGGCCGGCTTCTTCACGACCGGCAGCCAGGCGGTGCGGCGCTTGGGCACTTCGATCTTCTTCGTGCCGGAAAGATATTGGCCGGTCAGCGAATCGGGGTTGGCCGCCACCTGGGCGTAGCTGCCCTGCGCCATCACGCGGCCGCCGTGGATGCCCGCGCCCGGGCCCATGTCGATCACGTGGTCGGCGGCGTGGATCATGTCCTCGTCGTGCTCGACCACGATCACGCTGTTGCCGATGTCGCGCAGATGCTTGAGCGTGCCGATCAGCCGGTCGTTGTCGCGCTGGTGCAGGCCGATGCTGGGCTCGTCGAGCACGTACATCACGCCCGTCAGGCCCGAGCCGATCTGCGAGGCCAGCCGGATGCGCTGCGCCTCGCCGCCCGAGAGCGTCTCGGCGCTGCGGTCCAGGCTCAGGTAGTTCAGGCCCACGTCGTTCAGGAACTTGAGGCGCAGGCCGATCTCGCGCACCACCTTGTCGGCGATGTCGGCCTTGGCGCCGCGCAGCTTGAGCGTCTGGAACCAGGCGAGCGAATCGCGCAACGTGAGATGGCTGAGCTCGAAGATCGCCATGCGCGGCGGCTCGCCGCCGTCCGCGGGCCGGGCCGATTCATCGACCAGGAACACGTTGCGAGCTTCAGGCCGCAGGCGCGAGCCACCGCAATCAGGGCACGGCTGCAGGTTGCGAAAGCGCGCGAGGTCTTCGCGCACCATCACCGAATCGGTCTCGCGGTAGCGCCGCGCCATGTTCGGGATGATCCCCTCGAAGGGGTGCTTCTTCGTGAGCTTCTTGCCCGCGAAGTTGCCCGACTCCATGGTGTAGTTGAACTTGATCTCCTCGGCCGCCGAGCCGTGCAGCAGCACCTGCTGCACCGAGGCGGGCAAGGATTCGAAGGGCGCGTCGACGTCGAACTTGTAGTGCTTCGCAACGCTCTCGATCATGCTGAAGTAGTAGCCGTTGCGGCGGTCCCAGCCCTTGATGGCGCCGCTCGCGAGCGAGAGCGAGGGGAAGGCGACCACGCGCGCCGGGTCGAACACCTCGCGGTGGCCGAGGCCGTCGCAGCTCGGGCAGGCGCCCACGGGCGAGTTGAACGAAAAGAGGCGCGGCTCCAGCTCCGACAGCGAGTAGTGGCAGATCGGGCAGGCGAACTTGGCGTTGAACAGGTGCTCCTTGTCGGGCGCGCCCGCAGTGCCATCGGCGCTGCCTTCCGGCCTTGCGCCCAGTTCCAGCGCGATGGCGCGGCCTTCGGCCAGCCGCAGCGCCGCCTCGAAGCTCTCGGCCAGGCGCTGCTGCATGTCGGGGCGCGCGCGCAGCCGGTCGATCACCACGTCGATGTCGTGCTTCTCGGTCTTCTTGAGCTTGGGCAGGTCGTTGTATTCGTAGGTCTGGCCGTCGACGCGGAAACGCACATAGCCCGCAGCCTGCATCTCGGCGAAGAGCTCGAGGAATTCGCCTTTTTTCTCGCGCGCGACGGGCGCGAGGATCATCAGGCGCGGCTCGTCGGGAATCGCGAGCGTGGCATCGACCATCTGCGACACGGTCTGCGCCTGCAGCGGCAGGTGGTGGTCGGGGCAGTAGGGCGTACCGGCGCGGGCGTACAAGAGGCGCAGGTAGTCATGGATCTCGGTCACCGTGCCCACGGTGGAGCGCGGGTTGTGGCTGGTCGCCTTCTGCTCGATGCTGATGGCGGGCGACAGGCCCTCGATCACGTCGACGTCGGGCTTGTCCATGAGCTGCAGGAACTGCCGCGCATAGGCCGAGAGGCTTTCCACATAGCGCCGCTGGCCTTCGGCATACAGCGTGTCGAAGGCCAGGCTCGATTTGCCCGAGCCCGACAGGCCGGTGATCACCACCAGCTTGTTGCGCGGAATGTCGAGGTCGACATTCTTCAGGTTGTGGGTGCGCGCACCGCGGATGCTGATGCGCTGCTGCGCGAGCACCGCGCCGAGGTAGGTGTCGCGTTCGAGTTCCGCGTCGCGTGCGCGCTGCGCGCCGTCGTCGGCGTATTCAATGGCTTTGGAATTCAAGGGGGCGATCGTCCGAGGGCAACCGGACATGATAGTCCGAGCGGCATTTCATGGCGGGCGGGCGGGTTGCGGCGGTTTCAAGCAGGCGGTGCTTCGGCGGGGCCCCGCGGGGGCGCCCGGGGCGCCGGCATCGGGCACAATCTAGGGTTCTTTTCTTCCTTCTCCTTCATCCACTTATCAGGGGCAGTGCACATGGCATCGGTCAACAAAGTCATCGTCGTCGGCAATCTGGGGCGCGACCCCGAAATGCGTACCTTCCCGAGCGGCGACCAGGTCGCGAACGTCACCGTGGCCACCACCGATCGCTGGAAAGACAAGCAAAGCGGCGAAATGCGCGAAGCCACCGAGTGGCACCGCATCGTCTTCAACGGCCGCCTGGCCGAAATCGCCGGCCAGTACCTGCGCAAGGGCTCGCAGGTGTACGTCGAAGGCAGCCTGCGCACGCGCAAGTGGACCGACAAGGACGGCATCGAGAAATACACCACCGAAATCCGCGCCGACCAGATGCAGATGCTGGGCAGCCGCCAGGGCCAGGGCGGCCCCTCAGGCGGTCCCGAGGACGACGGCGGCTATTCGCAGGGCGGCGGTGGCGGCGGCTACTCGCAAGGCGCCGGCGGTGGCGGTGGCGGCGGCTATGCCCCCCGCGCACCGGCCGCGGCACCGCGCGCTCCGGCGCCGGCACCGCGCCAGGCTCCGGCCAAGTCGTCGTCGGGCTTCGACGACATGGACGACGACATTCCGTTCTGAGCTGAATCGCACCGTTTCCTGAGCCGGACCGGGCAGGCCGCACGCGGATGAGCCTCGCATGAGCCTCGGATCTGCGCGCCGGCTGCTCGAACATTTCTCCAGATACCGCTTTGCCTCCTTCTGGGCGAACGTGGTGCTCGCCGCGTCCGTGGCGCTGCTGGTGGCCATGGCCGCCTTTTTCGGCACCAGCGCTGCGCAGCACAACGCGGCGCTGCACCTGACGCAGGCCGACTGGCAGGTGCAGGACGCACCCGGCTTCCGTGCACTGCCGCTTGCCGTCGACAGCAAGGCCCTGCCTTCCGCCTGGCAGCCGGTCGAACTGCCGCTGGCGCTGCCCATTGCGCTGCTGCGCCAGGCCGACGGCAGTGCATCGGCGGGCGCGACCCGCATCACCTGGCTGCGGATCTCCACGCGCGGCCTGCCCGCCACGCAGGCACCGCTCGCGCTCTACGGCGCGCGCATCAAGACCGACGGCACCATCGCGGTGTATGCCAACGGGCGGCAGGTCCACCGCGCGCAGGTGCAGGGCCCGCTGTGGAACAGCACCCGCACGCCGCTGTGGGTGCTGCTGGGCAAGACGACCGACGGCGCGCCGCTGGACGAGATCCTGGTGCGGATGGAGCACACACGCGGCGCGCAGGTGGCGGTTTCGTCGCTGTGGCTTGGGCCCGCCGAAGCGCTGGAGCCGCGCTACCGCATGCGGCAGTGGCTGCAGCAGGAGCTGCCGGCCATGCTCAGCACGGCCTTCATGGCGGTGGGCGTGTTCGCGCTGTTCGTGTGGTTCAGGCGCAGCCACGAAACCGGCTACCTGCTCTTCTTCAACCTGGCGACCACCTCCTTCCTGCGCAGCCTGCATTTCTATGTCGGCGTTCCGGTCGCCAACGACTGGTTCGCCTGGCTCACGGTCAACTCGCTGTTCTGGCTGGTGGCGGTGGTGCACTTCGCGCTGCGCCAGCTGCACGGCCGACCGCTGCGGTGGTTCACCGGCGCGGTGGTGGCGTGGACGGTACTGACCGGCGTGCTGACGCTGCCGGGCCTGGCGATCCTGAGGAACACGCCGCAGGTCACGCCGCTGATCTACCTGGGCGCGGCGCTGATGGGGGTCGCCGTTGCGCTGGTGGGCGGCATCAGCGCCTGGCGCCGCTCCGGCGAGGGCCGCCTGGTGGCCGTGGGCATCGGCGTGTGCGTGCTGCTGGGGGTGTCCGACTGGCTGCTGCAGAACAATTTCGTGAGCCCCGAGGGCTGGTACCTGGGCGCCTACACCAACGCCGTCACCTTCAGCGTGTTCGGGGTGCTGCTGTACCGGCGCTACGTCAATGCCATTGCCGAGGTCGAGCGCGTCAACGCCAGCCTGGCCCAGCGCCTTGCGGCGCGCGAAGCCGAGCTCGAGCTCAGCCACCGGCGGCTGCGCGAGGTCGAGAGGAAGCAGACCATCAGCGACGAGCGCCAGCGCCTCATGCAGGACATGCACGACGGCCTGGGCTCCTCGCTGATCAGCGCCATCCGCTCCGTGGAGGGCGGCAGCATGAGCGACGACAAGGTCTCGCAGGTGCTCAAGAGCTGCCTGGACGACCTCAAGCTCACCATCGATTCGATGGAGCCGCTCGAGGACGACCTGCTGCTGCTGCTGGCCACGCTGCGCTACCGGCTCGGCCCGCGGCTCGAGAGCTCGGGCGTGGCGCTGCAATGGCAGGTGCAGGAACTGCCGGCGCTGGACTGGCTCGACCCGACCAGCGCGCTGCACATCCTGCGCATCGTGCAGGAGAGCATCGCCAACGTGCTGCGCCATACGCGCGCCACCGAGATCCGGGTGGCCACCGAGCGCCAGGCATCGGGCGTGCGGGTGAGCATCGAGGACAACGGCCAGGGCTTCGACGTCGAGAAGGCCTTGGCCGGTGCCGGCGGGCGCGGCATGCAGAACCAGCAGCGCCGGGCGCAGGCCGTCGGGGGCGAAGTCTCGTGGCGCTCGGGGCCTGCGGGCACGCTGTTCACGCTCTGGCTGCCGCTCCAGCGCGGCGTGCGGGCGGCGTAGCAGGCCGGAGGCTCAATCGGCGTCGGCGTGGCCCGCGTATTGGGGCAGGTCGTCGGTGATCGTGAACCAGGGCGCCTTCGAGCCCACGAAGATGTGCGCACGCGGGCGGATCGAAGGGTCGTCGGCCAGCGTGCCCAGCGTCACATGCACGAACAGGCCGTCGCGCACCACCGAGTAGAGCAGCGAGCCGCAATGGCGGCAGTGCACGTCGCCCGCGTCTTCTTTGCCGAAGACCAGGAGTTCGTCCTGGCCCTGTGCAATGGCCAGCTTGTGCCGCTCGATGCCGGCGAAGGGCTTGAAGGCCGAGCCGGTCGCGCGCCGGCAGTCGGCGCAGTGGCAGTTCAGCGCATAGGCGAAGGCGTCGGCCACCGTGTAGCGCACCGCGCCGCAAAGGCAGCGGCCGGCCAGCGTGCGGTTGGCCGCGTTCTCGGGGCTGCTCACCGGACTGTCCATCGACCGAAAGGCGGCGGCTCAGCCCGCCAGGCCCACGAACACGTTCTGCACGTCGTCGTTGGCATCGATGGCGGCCAGGAACACTTCGACCTCCTCGAGGTGCTCCGCGCTGAGGCTGGCCGGATCGACCGGGTTCTTTGGCTTGTAGCCCAGCTTGGCCGACAGCACGGTGAAGCCCTGGGCCGGCAGCGCGCGGCTCACCAGGTCGAGGTCGGTCGGGTCGGTCAGGAACACCGTGGCGCCGCCTTCGCCGGCCGCCTCGAAGTCCTGCGCGCCCGCTTCGATGGCGGCGACTTCGGCATCGGCATCGGCACGCGAAGGCTCGGCCTCGATCATGCCCACGTGGTCGAAGTCCCACGACACCGAGCCCGAGGTGCCGAGCTGGCCCTTGCGGAACAGCACGCGCATTTCAGGCGCGGTGCGGTTCACGTTGTCGGTCAGGCACTCGACCATCACGGGCACCTGGTGCGGCGCAAAGCCTTCGTAGATCACATGCTCGAAGTGCACCGCCTCGCCGCTGAGCCCCGCGCCCTTCTTGATGGCGCGGTCCAGCGTGTCCTTGGGCATCGAGACCTTGCGGGCCTGCTCCACCACCAGCCGCAGGCGCGCATTGGAGGCCGGATCGGCGCCGCTGCGCGCGGCCACCATGATTTCCTTGGCCAGTTTTCCGAACAGGCGGCCCCTGGCATTGGCCGCCAGGTCCTTGTGCTTTGCTTTCCACTGTGCGCCCATGGCTGATGTTCCTTGTGTTGTGTGTGTGGCTGGATGGGCCGTTTGGGGCAACTACTTTAGCCGCAGCGCCTGGGGGCGGCCGCTTTTTCCAATCTGCGAAGGCCGGTGTCGCCATGGCCCCGGTTTCTCGCTTGGGCGGTGCGATTGTTTCCTTTCCGTGAACGCCGTGGTTCTTTTTGCTAAGGGTTTTTACGTAGAAGACGGCGCACAATTCATCTCACAGACCGGCCCCCAAGCCGATCTGGGTGAACAGGGCCCCGAGCGAGGTGGCCGCCCCCCGATGGGACGGTGACCCACCCAAGACCGGTTCGAAATCATCCAAAGTCAAAACTGAACTGAATTGAAGGAAATCAAAATGACCGCCTCGAAGATCCTCTCCGCCGTTGCTGTTGCCCTCATGGCCGTCGCCGGTGCCGCCCACGCCGAAACCTACGAAGGCGTGCATCAGCTGACCTCGGCCGCCAGCCGCGCCGACGTCGCCAGCCAGGCCGTGGTTGCCGCGCACAGCGCCAACCCCTACGCCACCGGCGCCAATGCAGGCCCGGCCCAGGTGCTCGTTTCGTCGAACAGCCGCGATGCGGTCCGCGCAGAAGCCGCCGTCGCGGCCCGCAGCGCCGATCCGTACGCCGAAGGCGCCTCGTCGGGCGTGGCCCCGATCGTCGCCAGCACGGTGGACCGCGCCACGGTGCGCGCCGCAGCCCGCGCTGCTGCCCGCGGCGACGCTCTGCCGCTGTAAAACGGCCCCGGCGCTCGGCGAGCGCCAATCCTCCAAAAAGCCGGCCATGCGAAAGCATGGGCCGGCTTTTTGCCGTGCTCGCCGCCCCGGATGCGAGGCCCGCGGCCCAGGCGTGGCTGATTTGCCACGCAGGCAAATGCTTTCGCCTTACAAAACGGCCGCCGCCTCCACGGGCGGACATCGAGCTTTGGCCGCAGCCCGGTACGATGGTGCCCGCCGCGGCGGGGCTGGCCGGCGCGGTTTTGGTGGCCTCCCATCCGCAAGATACCCACAACGTGAGCTGCACCCTGGTTCTGAAAGACGACGCCGGCCGCTTCGAAGCCGATGCCTTCGCGTGCCTGGCAGGTTGAACCGAGCACGCATGGCCCTCACGCTCGACCCCGAAGACACGCGCGAACGCATTCACGGCCTGGCGTGGTGCGGCTTCCATCCCGACGGCGACATCGAATGGATGATCACCGACGAGTACCTCGACCCCGACGAGCTCACGGCCGAAGACCGCGCCTGGGTCAAGGCCGAGGCCGCGCGCGCCTGCGCCGCCAAGCGCGCCGCCGAGGCTTCCTGGCCCGCCCAGACCGAATACGACAGGCTCGAAGCGGTGTTCGCCCAGCTGCGCAGCGAGAAGATTATTGCGCTGCACCGCGCCGGCAACTCGCTGGCCGATGGCCATGACGACGTGCGCGAGCAGTGGCGTGCCGCGGGCCGGCTTGCCTCGGGCATTCGCGGCTGCTGCTTCTATCACGCGCAGGACCTCGACACCGCCGTGCGCACCGGCCGCCTCTACCTGGCGTTCAGCGGCGGCATGATTCCCGAGATCGACCAGCGCGAGGCCAACACCGTCGCGGTCGGCCGGCGCATCGTCGAGCTGCTGCGCGCGGCCGGCTTCGGCGCGCAGTGGAGCGGCAACATCAACGAGCGCATCGAGGCCGACCTGGGCCAGTGGCGCAAGCGAAGCCCGTAGCCCGGCCACGGCCAGCCCTAGCAGAGCGGGCAATGGCTTGCACGAGCAGGGATCGCCGGATCGCGCCATCATCCGGCCCATGATTCCGTTCTCGATCCTCGACCTCTCCCCCATCACCGAAGGCAGCGACGCCGCGCAGTCGTTCCGCAACTCGCTTTCGCTCGCGCAGCACGGAGAGAAGCTGGGCTACCGGCGCTACTGGCTGGCCGAGCACCACGGCATGCCGGGCATCGCGAGCGCGGCCACCGCGGTGCTGCTCGCCTACGTGGGCGCCGGCACCTCGACGATCCGCATCGGTGCCGGCGGCGTGATGCTGCCCAACCATTCGCCGCTGGTGATCGCCGAGCAGTTCGGCACGCTGGAGTCGCTGTATCCGGGGCGCATCGACCTGGGCCTGGGCCGCGCGCCCGGCTCCGACCAGCGTACGGCGCGTGCGCTGCGCCGCAACCTCGAATCCGATGCCGACCAGTTTCCGCAGGACGTGGTCGAGCTCATGGACTTCATGTCGAAGGCGCCGCAGCAGCCCGTGCGCGCGGTGCCGGGCGCGGGGCTCGAGGTGCCGGTGTGGATCCTCGGATCGAGCACCTTCGGCGCCCAGCTGGCCGCGCACCTGGGCTTGCCCTACGCCTTTGCCTCGCACTTCGCGCCGCAGCAGCTGATGCAGGCGATCCAGATCTACCGCGAGACCTTCAAGCCTTCGGCGCAGCTGCAGAAGCCTCATGTGATGCTGGGCTTCAACGTGTTCGTGGCCGACACCGACGAAGAGGCAGAATTTCGCGCCACCTCGTGGCAGCAGGCCTTCGTGAACCTGCGCAGCGGCCGGCCGGGGCGCCTGCCGCCGCCGGTCGAGGGCTACCGGCAGAAGGTCGGCCCGGCGGAGAACGCGCTGCTCGATTCGGTGCTGTCGTGCTCGGCCGTGGGCTCGCCCGCCCGCGTGCGCGAAGGCGTGCAGGCCTTCATCGAGCGCACGGGCGCCGACGAGCTGATGATCACCTCGCAGGTGTTCGACCACGCGGCGCGGCTGCGCTCCTACGAGCTCTTGGCCGGCTTGCGCGGCCAGGCCTGATTCCCCCACGCCGGCCGCCCGGGCGCCGGGCTGGGACAATGGCGGGCTTATGGCAAAGCAACGGATCGTGGTGGGACTGAGCGGCGGGGTCGATTCCGCGGTCACGGCGCACCTGCTCAAGCAGCAGGGGCACGAGGTGGTCGGCATCTTCATGAAGAACTGGGAAGACGACGACGACAGCGAATACTGCTCGTCGAACATCGACTTCGTGGACGCCGCCAGCGTGGCCGACGTGCTGGGCATCGAGATCGAGCACGTCAACTTCGCGGCCGACTACAAGGACCGCGTGTTCGCCGAGTTCCTGCGCGAATACAAGGCCGGCCGCACGCCCAACCCCGACGTGCTGTGCAATGCCGAGATCAAGTTCAAGGCCTTCCTCGACCACGCGATGCGCCTCGGGGCCGAGAAGATCGCCACCGGCCACTACGCGCGCGTGCGGCTCAATGAGACCACCGGCCGGCACGAGCTGCTCAAGGGGCTCGATCCCTCCAAGGACCAGAGCTATTTCCTGCACCGGCTGAACCAGGCGCAGCTGTCCAAGACGCTGTTTCCCGTGGGCGAGCTGCACAAGACCGAGGTGCGCCGCATCGCGGAAGAGATCGGCCTGCCCAACGCGAAGAAAAAGGATTCGACGGGCATCTGCTTCATCGGCGAGCGGCCGTTCCGCGAGTTCCTCAACCGCTACATCTCGAAGGAGCCGGGCCCCATCAAGGACGACCGCGGCCGCAAGCTCGGCGAGCACCAGGGCCTGAGCTTCTACACGCTGGGCCAGCGGCAGGGGCTGGGCATCGGCGGCGTCAAGGAGAAGGGCGCGCAGCGCGGCTCGGGCGACCACTCGCCATGGTTCGTGGCGCGCAAGGACGTCGAGAAGAACACGCTCTGGGTGGTGCAGGGCCATGACCATCCCTGGCTGCTGTCCTCGGCACTCGCGGCCGGCGACGCGAGCTGGGTCTCGGGCGAGGCGCCCGCGCCGGGCCGCTACGGATCGAAGGCGCGCTACCGCCAGGCCGATGCGGCGTGCGAGCTGGAAGAAGGCGGCGGCGACCCCGCGGCCAGCTTCAGCCTGCGCTTCGGCGAGCCGCAATGGGCCGTCACGCCGGGGCAGTCGGCGGTGCTCTACGACGGCGAGCGCTGCCTGGGCGGCGGGGTCATCGTCTGAGCGCCTGAGGCCGGCGCGCGGCAGCCGTCAGCGCACCGATTCGTGGACGTGGATCAGGTCGAGCGGATAGCGCTTGCCGGCCAGGTGGTCCTCGACGCACTGCAGCAGCAGCGGGCTGCGGTGCCGCGGCACGCAGGCGCGGATCTCGTCGGCGCTCATCCAGACCGTGCGCACGATGCCTTCGTCGAGCGCTCGGCCCGCTTCCTGCGCGCCGAGCGTGCCGGCAAAGGCAAAGCGCAGGTAGGTCACGTCCTCCTTGCTGCCCGTGCGGTGGCTCGAGCGCGCCATGTAGATGCCGACCAGCGCGGTGGGCGTGAAGGCGTGGGCGGTTTCCTCGAGCGTTTCGCGGGCACAGCCTTCGATCGGCGATTCGCCCGGGTCGAGGTGCCCGGCCGGAGTGTTGAGCCTGAGCCCCTGGGCGGTGTGCTCCTCGACCAGCAGGAAGCGGCCGTCCTGTTCGATCACGGCGGCCACGGTGACGTTGGGTTTCCAGCGCGGGGTCGTCATTGTCTTGGGCCCTTTTGACTAACTCAATGCAGCGCGTAGCCGCTGAAGCGCCAGATGCGGTCGCTGTCGAGGTGAAAGCTCACGAGTTCGCGCAGTGTGCCATCCGGCTTGTTGCTGAAGCGGGTCTCGTACTCGATGCTGACATATTGTCCGGCCGCCTCGGCATCAGGGTCGGCCACGGCCCGGCGCTTGACCGCCACCCAGGTGCGCTGCAGCGGCGCGCCCAGCGCGGAACGGCTGCCGGAAACCTTGGCGGCGAAGTCGGTGCGCGCGATGCGCTTGCGGGTGGCGGCCGTGGCGCCGTCCCAGAGCTCGCCGGTCCTGCCCTGGTCGATCATCCGGATGGCCTGCATGCCGCCCTGCACCAGGTCGCTGGCTTCCACATCCTGCGCGGCGGCCGTGCCGAAGACGCCCCAGCACAGTACGGCGGCCAGCAGCAGCCTCGCGAGAACTTTCATCGGCTTCATTCCTTTGGGGCGGCCCACGGCAGGGGCCCGAAGCCGTTTGGAGCCCGTATCGGAGCGGAGATTCCCGGGCGGGGCCTCAGCGCGCGAGGCTGTCGGGATGCGTGCTGGCGTCGACCACTTCGAGCCGGTAGCCCAGCCCATAGATGGCCAGCAGCAGGAAGCCGCTCGCGGGCCCGAGGCCCAGCTTGGTCCGCAGGCGGGAGATGTGGGTGTCCAGCGACCGCGACAGCGCCGCCGTGCCAACGCCCCACACCGCCTCGTGCAGGTGCTCGCGCGACAGCAGCCGGCCGAGGTTCTGGAACAGGAACAGCGCGAGCGCGTATTCGCGGTTCTTCAGCTCGACGGGCGTGCCATTCACCTTGAGGACGCGCGCGGGCGGATAGAAGTGATAAGGGCCGAACACCAGCTCGGTCTCGTGCTGCGCGGGATAGGACCGGCGCAGCAGCGCATTGACCCGGGCCTCGAGCTCGGTGGCGCGCACCGGCGCGACCATGAAATCGTCGGCGCCCGCATTGAGCCCTTCGACCACGGCGGTCTCGTCGCGCGTGGTGGTCACGAAAAGAATGGGCGCGCGGCTTCGCAGCTCGTTGCGCGCGGTCTTCACGAGCTCGAGGCCGCGCATGTCCGGCGGGTTCCATTCGAGGATCAGAAGATCGAAGGTTTGCCGGCGCAGCGCCTGGAGCAAGGGACGCCCTTCGGTGTACGAGTGACATTCGTGGCCGAGCCCCGACATCGCCTCGGCGATCAGCCGAAGCTGATCGGGCTCGTGATCAAGTACTGCAATACGCATTCCATCCCCTTCTTCCTGCCAAATTTGCCTCTGCGGGCTTTCGAGTGAAAGAAGTGTATCTATCTGCGTCTCCGGAAAAAAGGCTTCGCGTAACTAATGCACGAAATGAAGGTATCTTTCTTGGAGTTGATGGCAATTGCAAACAAATGCGCGCTAATTGACGACAAGCGTTGCCGGACGCCGCTGCCTGGCGGCCGGGCACGCCGAAACATGGGAGCCCGATACGGGGGAAACAACCGATGCACGGGCCTGCAGGTCCCGATGCCGCCGACTTCGCTACCATTTATATAGCTACACATGCAATGACTACGGTCATCAAGCGGCGAACAGGCGGTGGATTTTGGCGACAGCGCAGCCGTAATCTTGCTGTAAGCTCTGGCCGCGTTCCCGTATTGCCCTTGCCCTGAGGAGATCTCTATGCTGATAGGCGTGCCTGCCGAGACAATGGCCGGCGAAACCCGCGTGGCCGTAACGCCCGAGACGGTGAAGAAACTGGCCGCTTCCGGGCACACCGTGCGCGTGCAGTCCGGGGCTGGCATTGCAGCCAGCGTCACCGATGCCGCCTACCAGGCCGCCGGTGCCGAGATCGTCAACATGAACGCCGCCTTCGCGGCCGACATGGTGCTCAAGGTGCGCACCCCCACCGATGCCGAAACCGCGCTCATGAAGCCCGGCACCGTGGTCATCGGCATGCTCAACCCCTTCGATGCGGCCGGCCTGCAGCGCCTGGCCACGGCCGGGCTCACCGCCTTCGCGCTCGAAGCCGCGCCGCGCACCACCCGCGCTCAGAGCATGGACGTGCTCAGCTCGCAGGCCAACATCGCGGGCTACAAGGCCGTGATGATCGCGGCCGACAAGTACCAGCGCTTCTTCCCGATGCTCATGACCGCCGCCGGCACCGTGAAGGCCGCGCGCGTGGTCATCCTGGGCGTGGGCGTGGCCGGCCTGCAGGCCATTGCCACCGCCAAGCGCCTGGGGGCGGTGATCGAGGCCTCCGACGTGCGCCCGAGCGTCAAGGAGCAGATCGAGTCGCTCGGCGGCAAGTTCATCGAGGTGTCCTACGACACCGACGAAGAGAAGGAAGCCGCCGTCGGCGTGGGCGGCTACGCCCGGCCCATGCCCGCGAGCTGGCTGGCGCGCCAGCAGGTCGAGGTGGCCAAGCGCGTGGCGCTGGCCGACATCGTCATCAGCACCGCGCTCATTCCCGGACGCGCCGCGCCCACGCTCATCACCGAGGACATGGTCAAGGCCATGAAGCCCGGCTCGGTGATCGTCGACATCGCGGCCGGCAAGGGCGCGGACGGCATCGGCGGCAACTGCCCCCTCTCGGAGGCCGACAAGACGGTGGTCAAGCACGGCGTGACCATCGTCGGCGAGACCAACCTGCCGGCGCTGGTGGCGGCCGACGCGTCGGCGCTTTATGCGCGCAACGTGCTCGACTTCCTCAAGCTGATCGTCACCAAGGAGGGCGGCCTGAAGATCGACCTCGAGGACGACATCGTCGCCGCCTGCCGCGTCGCGCACGACGGCCAGGTCACGAAGAAATAAGCCGCCCCCAGCACCCACGCGAGGAGAAGAAATCATGGATCCCGTTTCCCATACCGTCATCAACCTCATCATCTTCGTGCTGGCCATCTACGTGGGCTACCACGTGGTGTGGACCGTCACGCCCGCGCTGCACACGCCGCTGATGGCCGTGACCAACGCGATCTCGGCCATCGTGGTGGTGGGCGCCATGCTGGCGGCCGCGCTCACCGAAACCCCGCTGGGCAAGACCATGGGCGTGCTCGCGGTGGCGCTGGCGGCGGTGAACATCTTCGGCGGCTTCCTGGTCACGCGGCGCATGCTCGAGATGTTCAAGAAGAAAGAGAAGAAGGCCGCACCCAAGGCCGAAGCGGGAGCCTCGCAATGAGCATGAACGTCGTCACGCTGCTGTACCTGGTTGCCAGCGTCTGCTTCATCCAGGCCCTGAAGGGCCTGAGCCACCCCACCACCTCGATCCGCGGCAACCTCTTCGGCATGGCCGGCATGGCCATCGCGGTGGTCACCACCGGTGCGCTGATCTACAAGCTGGCCGGCGGCCAGCTCACGGGCCTGGCCTGGGTGCTGCTGGGGCTGGTGGCCGGCGGCGGCTACGGCGCCTACCGCGCCAAGACGGTCGAGATGACCAAGATGCCCGAGCTGGTGGCCTTCTTCCACAGCATGATCGGCCTGGCGGCGGTGTTCATCGCGGTGGCGGCCGTGGTCGAACCCGCGGCCATGCTCGAGGGCATCGCCAAGGGCGCGCCCATTCCCGCCGGCAACCGGCTCGAGCTGTTCCTGGGCGCGGCCATCGGCGCCATCACCTTCAGCGGCTCGGTGATCGCCTTCGGCAAGCTGTCGGGCACCTACAAGTTCCGGCTGTTCCAGGGTGCGCCGGTGCAGTTCAAGGGCCAGCACATGCTGAACCTCGTGCTCGGCCTGGCGATGATCGGCCTGGGGCTGGTGTTCATGGCCACCGAAAGCTGGCCGGCCTTCTTCGCGATGCTGGCGCTGGCCTTCGTGATGGGCGTGCTCATCATCATCCCGATCGGCGGCGCCGACATGCCGGTGGTGGTGTCGATGCTCAACAGCTACTCGGGCTGGGCGGCCGCGGGCATCGGCTTCTCCTTGAACAACGCGATGCTGATCGTGGCCGGCTCGCTGGTGGGCTCGTCGGGCGCGATCCTGAGCTACATCATGTGCAAGGCCATGAACCGCTCGTTCTTCAACGTGATCCTGGGCGGCTTCGGCGGCGAGGCGGTCAGCGCGGCCGGCGGCGCCAAGGAGCAGCGGCCGGTCAAGAGCGGCAGCGCCGACGACGCGGCCTTCGTGCTGGGCAACGCCGAGACGGTGGTGATCGTGCCGGGCTACGGCCTGGCGGTGGCGCGCGCGCAGCATGCGGTGAAGGAACTCGCCGAGAAGCTCACGCACAAGGGCATCACCGTGAAGTACGCGATCCACCCGGTGGCCGGGCGCATGCCGGGCCACATGAATGTGCTCTTGGCCGAGGCCGAGGTGCCCTACGACCAGGTGTTCGAGATGGAGGACATCAACGGCGAGTTCGGCCAGGCCGACGTGGCGATCATCCTGGGCGCCAACGACGTGGTGAACCCGGCGGCGCTGCAAAAGGGTAGCCCGATCTACGGCATGCCCATTCTCGAAGCCTACAAGGCCAAGACGGTGATCGTGAACAAGCGCTCCATGGCGGCGGGCTATGCCGGCCTGGACAACGAGCTCTTCTACATGGACAAGACCATGATGGTCTTTGGGGATGCGAAGAAAGTAGTGGAAGATATGGGCAAGGCCATCGAATAGGCCCAAGGTCCGCACCCGCGCAGTGCGGGCAGATCATCACCGCGGCGCCACTTGTGCGCCGCTGTCGTTTCAAAAACACGCGATTCCGAGGAGACACACCCATGACCGACCGCCCCTGGCTCAGCAGCTATCCGCAAGGCGTGCCCGCCGACATCGACGCCTCGCAGTATTCCTCGCTGGTCGGTCTCATGGAGGAGAGCTTTGCCAGGTACGCCGACCGCACGGCCTACAGCTTCATGGGCAAGGACGTGAGCTATGCGGAGACCGACAAGCTCAGCAAGGCCTTCGGCGCGTACCTGCAGGGGCTCGGCCTCGCCAAGGGCGACCGCGTCGCGGTCATGATGCCCAACTGCCCGCAGTACCCGATCGCGGTCGCGGCCATCCTGCGCGCCGGCCTGATCCTGGTGAACGTGAATCCGCTGTACACGCCGCGCGAACTCGAGCACCAGCTCAAGGACTCGGGCGCCAAGGCCATCGTCATCATGGAGAACTTCGGCACCACGCTGCAGCAGTGCATCGCGGCCACGCCCATCAAGCACATCGTGCTGGCGGCCATGGGCGACCGGCTCGGCTTCCTCAAGGGGGCGCTCGTCAACTACGTGGTGCGCAACGTGAAGAAGCTGGTGCCGCACTACAGCCTGCCGGGCGCGGTGCGCTTCAACGATGCGCTCGACCAGGGAGCGGGCCGCACGCTGAAGGCGCCGGCCCTCGGCCCCGACGACGTGGCCGTCCTGCAGTACACCGGCGGCACCACCGGCGTCTCCAAGGGCGCGGTGCTGCTGCACCGCAACGTCATTGCGAACGTGCTGCAGTCCGAAGCCTGGAACGAACCCGTGATGGCCCAGGTGCCGGCGGGCGAGCAGCCCACGAGCGTGTGCGCGCTGCCGCTCTATCACATCTTCGCCTTCACCGTGGGCATGATGCTGAACATGCGCACGGGCGGCAAGCTGATCCTCATTCCGAATCCGCGCGACCTCGCGGGCGTGCTCAAGGAACTGTCCAAGCACACGATCCACAGCTTTCCCGCGGTCAACACGCTGTTCAACGGGCTGGCCAACCACCCCGACTTCAACACCGTCAACTGGAAGAACCTCAAGGTGTCGGTGGGCGGCGGCATGGCCGTGCAGGCGGCGGTCGCGAAGCTCTGGCTCGAGAAGACCGGCTGCCCGATCTGCGAGGGCTACGGCCTGTCCGAAACCTCGCCCTCGGCCACCTGCAACCCCACCAACAGCAAGGCCTACACCGGCACCATCGGCCTGCCGCTGCCGAGCACCTGGCTCAAGCTGCTCGACGACGAAGGCCGCGAGGTGCCGCCGGGCCAGCCCGGCGAGATCGCGATCAAGGGCCCGCAGGTGATGGCCGGCTACTGGCAGCGCCCCGACGAGACCGCCAAGGTCATGACGCCCGACGGCTACTTCAAGAGCGGCGACATCGGCGTGGTCGACGAGCGCGGCTACTTCAAGGTGGTCGACCGCAAGAAGGACATGATCCTGGTCTCGGGCTTCAACGTGTACCCGAACGAGATCGAGGACGTGGTGGCGCAGATTCCGGGCGTGCTCGAATGCGCGGCGGTCGGCGTGGCCGACGAGAAGACCGGCGAGGCCGTCAAGCTGGTGATCGTCAAGAAGGACGAGTCGCTGACCGAAGCGCAGGTGCGCGAATACTGCAGAGCAAACCTTACGGGTTACAAGCAGCCGCGGATCGTGGAGTTCCGTGGCGAACTCCCGAAGACGCCAGTCGGAAAGATCCTGCGGCGCGAACTGCGCGACGTCAAGAAGTAAGGGTTCGGCCCGGGTAGGGCCGCGGCATCGATCATGCATATTGCGGGTCGATGCTTCGCTTCCTCCTCACGCGCGTGAGCCTGCTGGTGCCGACCTTCATCGGCATGACGCTGCTTGCCTTTTTCCTGATCCGGCTGGTGCCGGGCGACCCCATCGAAACCATGGCGGGCGAGCGCGGGATCGATCCCGAGCGCCATGCCCAGCTGCGCGCGGCCTACGGCTTCGACAAGCCGGTGATCGTGCAGTACGGCATCTACATCGGCCGCGTGCTGCATGGCGATCTCGGCAAGTCGCTGGTCACCCAGGAGTCGGTCGCCAACGAGTTCCTTGCGCTGTTCCCCGCCACGGTCGAGCTGGCCGTGTGCGCCATTGCCTTCGCGCTGCTGCTGGGGCTGCCGGCGGGCATCCTGGCGGCGGTGCGGCGCAATTCCATCTTCGACCATGGCGTGATGGCCACCTCGCTCACCGGCTATTCGATGCCGATCTTCTGGTGGGGGCTGCTGCTGATCCTGTTCTTCTCGGTGCAGCTGGGCTGGACGCCCGTGTCGGGCCGCATTGCGGTGCAGTACTTCGTCGAGCCTGAAACCGGCTTCCTCTTGATCGATGCGCTGCGCGCCGGCGACACCGGCGCCTTCTGGTCGGCGCTGCATCACCTCGTCCTGCCGGCCATCGTGCTCGGCACCGTGCCGCTCGCGGTCATCGCGCGCATGACGCGCTCGGCCATGCTCGAGGTGCTGGGCGAGGACTACATCCGCACCGCGCGCGCCAAGGGCCTTTCGCGCCTTCGCGTGGTGGGGCTGCATGCGCTGCGCAACGCGCTGATTCCGGTGGTCACGGTGATCGGGCTGCAGGTGGGCGTGCTCTTCACGGGCGCGATCCTCACCGAGACCATCTTCTCGTGGCCCGGTGTCGGCAAGTGGCTGATCGAGGCCATCGGCCGGCGCGACTATCCGGTGCTGCAGGGCGGCATGCTGCTGCTGGGCGGCATCGTGATGCTGGTCAACCTGCTGGTCGACGTGGCCTACGGCGTCATCAATCCACGCATCCGGCACTGACCGATCCCATGGCAACGACGACACCCCACGCAGTTTCGGGCAGCGCCGGCGGCGCAGCGCCTCCCGGCCCCTGGCGCGAGTTCTGGACCGCCTTCTCGGCCAATCGCGGCGCGGTGATCGGCCTTGCCACCGTCGCGCTGCTGCTGCTGGTGGCGCTGTTCGCGCCGTGGATCGCGCCGCATGCGCCCAACGAGACCAACAGCGCCGTCTTCCTGCTGCCGCCGGCATGGCAGCAGGGCGGCTCCGCAAGCTACCTGCTGGGCACCGACGCCATCGGGCGCGACATTCTTTCGCGGCTGATGCACGGCGCGCGGCTCTCGCTGTCCATCGGCGTGGCGGTGGTGGCGCTGTCGGTGGTCGTCGGCGTGGTGCTCGGCCTTGTCGCGGGCTTCTTTCGCGGCGTGCTGGAGATCGCGATCATGCGGCTGATGGACATCGTGCTCACGATGCCGAGCCTGCTGATGGCCATCGTGATCGTCGCGATCCTCGGGCCGGGGCTGGTCAATGCCATGGTGGCGGTGGCCATCGTCGTGCTGCCGCACTATGTGCGCATCACGCGCGCCGCGGTCATTGCCGAGATCTCGCGCGACTACGTGACCGCCGCGCGCGTGAGCGGCGCCGGCACGCTGCGTCTGATGTTCCGCGAGGTGCTGCCCAACTGCGCGGCGCCGCTGATCGTGCAGGCCTCGCTCGGCATCTCCACGGCCATCCTCGATGCGGCGGCGCTGGGCTTCATCGGCCTGGGCGCGCAGCCGCCGTCGCCCGAATGGGGAACGATGCTGGCCGATGCGCGCGAGTTCGTGCTGCGCGCCTGGTGGGTCGTGACTTTTCCGGGGCTCGCGATCCTCGCGGCCGTGCTGGCCTTCAACCTGCTCGGCGACGGCCTGCGCGATGCGCTCGATCCCAAACTGAAACGATGAACATGCTGCTGGACATCAAGGATCTGCACGTCGAGTTTCCGACGCAAGGCGGCGTGCTGCATGCGGTCGACGGCGTGAGCCTCAGGCTGGAGGAGGGCGAGGTGCTCGGCATCGTCGGCGAATCGGGCTCGGGCAAGAGCGTGACGATGATGGCGCTGATGGGCCTCGTGGGCTTTCCGGGCCGGGTGCGCGCGCAGCACATGCGCTTTGCGGGCAAGGAGCTGCTCGGCATCTCCGACAAGGCGCGCCGCGCGCTGGTCGGCAAGGAGGTGGCCATGATCTTCCAGGAGCCGACCACCAGCCTCAATCCCTGCTTCACCATCGGCTTCCAGCTGATGGAAACGCTGCGGCTGCACCTTCATCTGGACCGGCGCACGGCGAAGAAGCGCGCGACCGAGCTGCTCGAGCAGGTCGGCATACCGGCCGCGTCGTCGCGCCTGGGCAGCTATCCGCACCAGCTCTCGGGCGGCATGAACCAGCGCGTGATGATCGCGATGGCCATTGCCTGCAACCCGCGCCTCCTGATCGCCGACGAGCCGACCACCGCGCTCGACGTGACGATCCAGGCGCAGATCCTCGACCTGCTGCGCGAGCTGCAGAAGGAGCGCGGCATGGCGCTGGTGCTCATCACGCACAACATGGGCGTGGTCAGCGAGATGGCGCAGCGCATCGCCGTGATGTATGCGGGCCAGGTGATGGAGCAGCAGCGCGTCGACCGGCTCTTCGCGGATCCGCAGCATCCCTACACCGAGGCCCTGCTGGCCGCGCTGCCCGAACGCGCCGCGCCCGAGGGGCGGCTGGCCACCATCGCGGGCGTGGTGCCGGGCGTGCACGACCGGCCGGCCGGCTGCCTGTTCGCGCCGCGCTGCAGCTACGTGACGACGAAGGCCTGCAACGTGCGGCCGGCGCTGCGCGAGGTCGAGTCGCCGCCCGGCGCCGAGGTGCGCTGCCATTTCCCGCTCGGCGAGCCCGGGCGCATGGCGGCCATCGAGGCCGACCGGCCGCGGCCGCAGGCCGCGGAGGCGCTGCCATGAGTGGCGATGCCATCGGCGACGTCGTCGTGGAGGCGCGCAACCTGCAGCGCACCTATGCCGTGCGGCGCGGCATGTTCCGCGCGCCTGCGCAGTTGCGCGCGGTCGGCGACATTTCTTTTCGCATCGAGCGCGGCCGCACGCTCGCGGTGGTCGGCGAATCGGGCTGCGGCAAGTCGACGCTCGCGCGCATGGTCGCGTTGATCGAAAAGCCCACGGCCGGGCAGCTCGTGCTGGCCGGCCACGATGCGGTGGACCCGCCGCCCGCATACCGGCGCGAACTGCGCCAGGCCGTGCAGCTGGTGTTCCAGAACCCCTATGGCTCGCTCAATCCGCGCAAGAAGATCTCTGCGGTGCTCGAGGATCCGCTGGCCATCAACACCGCGCTCGGCAAGCCCGAGCGGGTTGCCAAGGCGCGCGAGATGCTGGCGCGCGTGGGCCTGCGGCCCGAGCATGCGAACCGCTATCCGCACATGTTCTCGGGCGGCCAGCGCCAGCGCATCGCCATTGCGCGCGCGCTCATGCTGGAGCCGCGCCTGCTGGTGGCCGACGAGCCGGTGTCGGCGCTCGACGTGTCGATCCAGGCGCAGGTGCTGAACCTGCTGGCCGACCTGCAGGCCGAGCTGGGCCTGGCCTATCTCTTCATCTCGCACGACCTGGGCGTGGTGCGGCACATCGCGCACGAGGTGCTCGTGATGTACCTCGGCCATGCGGTGGAGCAGGGCCCCAAGGCGCGCATCTTCGCGCGGCCGCTGCATCCCTACACGCAGGCGCTGCTGGCATCCACGCCCGGCCTCAGCAGCCAGCGCATCGTGCTCAAGGGCGAGCTGCCGTCGCCGCTCGATCCGCCCACGGGCTGCGTCTTCAACACGCGCTGCCCGCACGCGACGCAGCGCTGCCGCGAGGAGCGGCCCCTGCTGCGCGCACTCGACGAGCGCCTGGTGGCCTGCCACTACGCGGAGAAATTCCTCGATGGCACGCCGCCGGTCAGCGCCGATGTGCCTTTGTCCCCGCCGTTCGCCGCGCCTCTGGCGGCGAACCCCTAGTTCACTTCCACCGTGTCCCAAGGAGTTGCCATGAAGAAGACCACCCAGCCATCCGTTTCGCGCCGCTCGCCCAGGCTTGGCGCGCTGCTCGCGCCGGCGGCACTCGCCATGCTCGCACTGGGCGCGGGCGCCGTGTCCGCCAAGACGCTGGTCTATTGCTCGGAGGGCAGTCCCGAGAACTTCTATCCGGGCGTCAACACCACCGGCACCTCGTTCGACGTGACCACGCAGGTCTACAACACCATTGTCGAGTTCGAGCGCGGCGGCACCAAGGTCGTGCCGGGCCTGGCTGAAAAATGGGACATCTCCGCCGATGGCACGGTCTACACCTTCCACCTGCGCAAGGGCGTCAAGTGGCACAGCACCAGCAAGAGCTTCAAGCCCACGCGCGACTTCAACGCCGACGACTTCATCTTCATGCTCGAGCGGCAGTGGAAGGAGAGCGATCCCTTCTTCAAGGTCACGAGCCAGAACCACTCCTACTTCAACGACATGGGCATGCCCAAGCTCCTGAAGTCGGTGGACCGCATCGACGACCTGACCGTGAAGATCACGCTCAACCAGGCCGAGGCGCCGTTCCTTGCCAACCTGGCCATGCAGTACGCGGGCATCCAGTCGAAGGAATACGCCATTGCGATGCTGAAGGCCGGCACGCCCGAGAAGGTCGACCAGGACCCGATCGGCACCGGCCCGTTCTACCTCGTGCAATACCAGAAGGACGCGGTCATCCGCTTCAAGGCCTTCCCGCAGTACTGGGGCGGCAAGGCGAAGATCGACGACCTCGTGTTCGCGATCACGCCCGATGCCTCGGTGCGCTGGGCCAAGCTGCAGAAGGGCGAATGCCACGTCATGCCGTATCCGAATCCGGCCGATCTCGACGCGATCCGCAAGGACCCGAACGTGCAGGTGCTCGAGCAGCCTGGCCTCAACGTGGGCTACCTTTCGTACAACACCACCAAGAAGCCCTTCGACGACGTGCGCGTGCGCAAGGCCATCAACATGGCGATCAACAAGAAGGCGATCATCGACGGCGTGTACCTGTCGACCGGCGTGGCCGCGAAGAACCCGATCCCGCCCACCATGTGGTCCTACAACGACGCGGTCAAGGACGATCCCTACGACCCCGAAGCCGCCAAGAAGCTGCTGGCGCAGGCCGGCTTTCCCGATGGCTTCTCGACCGACCTGTGGGCCATGCCGGTGCAGCGGCCCTACAACCCGAATGCCAAGCGCATCGCCGAGCTGATGCAGGCCGACCTTGCCAAGATCAACGTCAAGGCCGAGATCAAGAGCTTCGAGTGGGGCGAGTACCGCAAGCGCCTGCAGGCCGGCGAGCACCAGATGGGCATGCTCGGCTGGACCGGCGACAACGGCGACCCCGACAACTTCCTCTACACGCTGCTGGGCTGCGCCTCGGCCAAGTCGGCCAGCGGCAGCAACATCTCCAAATTCTGCTACCAACCCTACGAAGACCTCGTGCTCAAGGCCAAGAGCGCGACCAAGCAGGCCGAGCGCGATGCGCTCTACAAGAAGGCGCAAGTCATCTTCAAGGAGCAGGCGCCGTGGTTCACCATCGCGCACGCGGTGCAGCTGAAGCCGGTGCGCAAGGAGGTGGTCGACTTCAAGCTCAGCCCCTTCGGCCGCCACACCTTCTACGGCGTGGACATC
The DNA here is from genome assembly GCF_001591365.1 of Variovorax paradoxus NBRC 15149. GTDB lineage: Bacteria > Pseudomonadota > Gammaproteobacteria > Burkholderiales > Burkholderiaceae_C > Variovorax > Variovorax paradoxus. The sequence goes on along the minus strand of NZ_BCUT01000001.1, from coordinate 2,207,928 downwards.
AAGTAGCCGATGAACGCACCCGTTGCCATCGTCGCGGCGATGCACGAGGAGCTGGGCGCGCTGCTCGCGCAGATGCCGGACGAGCAGCGCGTGCGCGCCGCGGGGCGCGATTTCTGGGTCGGCCACCTGCACGGCCAGCCGGTGGTGGCCGTGCTGTCGCGCATCGGCAAGGTCGCGGCGGCGGTCACGGCCACGGTGCTGCTCGAGCGCTTCGGCGTGCGCGCGATCGTGTTCACGGGCGTGGCAGGCGGGCTCGCGCCGGGCGTGGACGTTGGCGACGTGGTGGTCGCCACGCAACTGCTGCAGCACGACCTCGACGCCTCGCCGATCTTCCCGAAGTACGAAGTGCCGCTCATGGGCCTTTCGCGCTTTGCGGCCGATGCCTCGATCGGCGATGCGCTGGCGGCCGTGGCCGAAGCCGCGCTGCGCGATCCGGTGGCGCTGGTGGGGCAGGCGGCCGCGGATGAATTCGGCCTCCGGTCGCCGAAGGTGCACCGCGGCCTGCTGGTGAGCGGCGACCGCTTCGTCTCGACGGCCGCCGAGAGCGCTGCCTTGCGGCGCAGCCTGCCCGATGCGCTCGCGGTCGAGATGGAAGGCGCGGCGGTCGCGCAGGTGTGCCACGACTATGGCGTGCCGTTCGCGGCCATGCGCACCATCTCGGACCGCGCCGACGACGCCGCGCATGGCGACTTCGCGCGCTTCGTCGCCGAGGTGGCGAGCCGCTACAGCCTGGCCTTGGTCGATGCGTGGCTGGCCACGCTGCCTCCTCGCGGAATGCCGGCCGCTACTTGAGCCAGCCGCGCCGGCGGAAGTACCACATCGGCACCAGCGCGCTTGCCGCCATCAGCGCCAGCGCATACGGATAGCCGAGCGACCAGTCGAGCTCGGGCATCAGCTTGAAGTTCATGCCGTAGATGCTCGCGATCAGCGTGGGCGGCAGCAGCGCCACGCTGGCCACCGAGAAGATCTTGATGGTCTTGTTCTGGTTGATGTTGATGAAACCGACGGTCGCATCCATCAGGAAGTTGATCTTGTCGAACAGGAAGGCCGTGTGGTTGTCCAGCGATTCGATGTCACGCAGGATCTGCCGCGCCTCCTCGAACTGCTCGGCGTTGAGCATGCGGCTGCGCATCATGAAGCTCACGGCGCGGCGCGTGTCCATCACGTTGCGGCGGATGCGGCCGTTCAAGTCTTCCTGGCGCGCGATGGCGCCCAGCACCTCGCCGGCCAGCTCGTCGCTCACGTTGCCTTCGAGCACCTTCTTGCCCGCGATCTCGAGTTCGTCGTAGATGTTCTCGAGCGTGTCGGCCGAGTATTCCGCGTCGGCGTCGAACAGCTTGAGCAGCACTTCCTTGGCGTCTTCGATGAGGCCCGGCGCGCGGCGCGCACGCATGCGCAGCAGCCGGAACACCGGCACGTCCTCGTCGTGGATCGAGAACAGCACGCCGCGGCTGCGAAGCTCGGTGTTGTGCTGGTTCAGGATGAAGGCCACGCGCACCGAGCGCGGGTCTTCGTCGTCGTCGATCAGGAAGTCGGAGCGGATGTGCAGCTCGCCGTTGTCTTCCTCGTAGAAGCGGGCCGACTCCTCGATGTCCTCGTCCATCGCGTCTTCGGGAATCGAGAGGCCGTAGTACTGCTTGATCCAGCGCTTTTCCTCGAGCGTGGGCGATTCGAGGTCGACCCAGATCGGCTGGAACTTGGACAGCTCCTCGAGCGCCTCGATCTCTTCCTGGACAAGGCGGCCGTTGGCAAGCGTAAAGATATTGAGCATGGGCTCACTCCCGTGAAATGGCTGAGGCGATGGGGCGAGGGGAGGGGTGCTTTCAATCCCCGGGCCCGGGCGTCAGGACGCGGGAGTTGAAAGCTGCCGAGACGGTGCGGTTTCCATGATGCGGTCTCCAGTTGCAGCGAGCGGCGATTATGTCATCGGCCATGTGACGGCAGGCCCTCCGATCTGGATGGACATACAGTAAAGTCGTGGGCATGCAGACCGCTGCGCTCCCCGCTTTTTCCGCCACGGGCACTCCCCTCACCACGGGTGCCACCCAGGCCGAGCGCCTCGCCGCGGCGCTCTCGGCGCTCAACGACGAGCAGCGCGCCGCCGTCGAGCACGGCGTCGGCACGCTGACTGCCGGGCGCGACGAGCGGCCGCTGCTGGTGATCGCCGGCGCGGGCTCGGGCAAGACCAGCACGCTGGCGCACCGGGTGGCGCACCTCATCGCCGGCGGCGTCGATCCGCAGCGCCTGCTGCTTCTGACCTTCTCGCGCCGCGCGGCGCAGGAAATGGAGCGCCGCGCGGGCCAGGTGCTGGCGCGCGTGCTCGGGCTCAAGTCCGACAAGCCGCCCGCGCTGCCCTGGGCCGGCACTTTCCACGGCATCGGCGCGCGGCTGCTGCGCGAGTACGCCGCGCACATCGGCCTGAACGACCACTTCACGATCCACGACCGCGGCGACGCCGAGGACCTGATGGGCTTGGTGCGCCACGAGCTCGGCCTGTCGTCGAGCGTGAACCGCTTTCCGCGCAAGGGCACCTGCCTTTCGATCTATTCGCGCTGCGTCAACACGCGCGCCCCGCTGGCCGAGGTGCTGGCCGAGGCCTTTCCGTGGTGCGCCGAATGGGAAGCCGAACTCAAGCGCCTGTTTGGCGCCTACGTCGAGGCCAAGCAGCAGCAGAACGTGCTCGACTACGACGACCTGCTGCTCTACTGGGCCGGCATGGTGGCCGAGCCCGCGCTGGCGGCGCTGGTTGGCGAGCGCTTCGACCACGTGCTGGTCGACGAATACCAGGACACCAACCTGCTGCAGGCCTCGATCCTGCGGGCGCTCAAGCCCGACGGCCGCGGCGTGACGGTGGTGGGCGACGATGCGCAGTCGATCTACTCGTTTCGCGGCGCAACGGTGCGTAACATCCTCGACTTTCCGTCGCAGTTCTCGCAGGCTGCGCGCGTGGTCACGCTGGAGCGCAACTACCGCTCGACCCAGCCGATTCTCGATGTCTCGAACCGGGTCATTGCACAGGCGGCCGAGCGGCATGCCAAGACGCTGTGGACCGACAAGCCCTCCGCCGGCCGGCCGCAGCTGGTGCTGGTGCCCGACGAGGCGCAGCAGGCTGTCTGGGTGGCGGACAAAGTGCTGGCGCACCGCGAGGGCGGCCTCGCGCTCAAGTCGCAGGCGGTGCTGTTCCGCGCCGCCACGCACAGCGCGCCGCTCGAGCTCGAACTGGCGCGCCGCAACATCCCGTTCGTGAAGTACGGCGGCCTCAAGTTTCTCGAGGCCTCGCATGTGAAGGACCTGCTCGCGGTGCTGCGCTTCGCCGAGAACCCGCGCGGCCGCATGGCGGGTTTCCGCGTCACGCAGCTCATCCCGGGCATCGGGCCGGCCACGGGCGCGCGGCTGCTCGATGCCATGGACCAGGCCGCCGATCCGGCGGCGGCGGTGCGCGAATTCGTGCCGCCCTCGGCCGCCCGCGAGGAGTGGGCGGTCTTTGCCGAAGCCTATGCCGCGCTGTGCGCGCCCTCGCTGCCGTGGCCGGCCGATGTGGAACTGGCGGTGCGCTGGTATTTGCCGCACCTGGACCGGCTCTACGACGACCCCTCCGGCGTGCGGCGCGGCGACGTCGAGCAGCTGGCGCGGCTGGCCTCGGGCTACGGCTCGCGCGAGCGCTTCCTGACCGAACTCACGCTCGATCCGCCCGAAGCCACCAGCGACAAGCCGGGCCCGCCCTCGCTCGACGAGGACTACCTCATTCTTTCGACCATCCACTCGGCCAAGGGGCAGGAGTGGAATTCGGTGCACGTGCTCAACGTGGTCGACGGCTGCCTGCCGGCCGACGTGGCGCAGGGCGCGCACGAACTCGAGGAGGAGCGGCGGCTGCTCTACGTGGCGATGACGCGGGCGCGCGACCACCTGCATCTTCTGGTGCCGCAGCGCTTCTACGTGACGCAGCAGGCCGTGCGCGGCGACCGGCACCTGTATGCCAACCGCACGCGCTTCATTTCCGAATCGGATCTTGCCGGCTTCGAGCAGCAGACCTGGCCGCCGCCGCCGGCGCGCCCGCCCGCAGTGCCGCCGCCGGCCGCGGTGATCGACCTGCGCAACCGCATGCGCGCGGCCTGGAGCTGAGCCGGCCGGCCCTTCGCCCGGCAGGGTCACCGCTGGTGACGCACTGAAACACTTGCTGCCAAAGTGCCGCATCGGCGGGCCTGCATGCGCGGGCCGCTATGGAATCGCTAGCGTGAGCAGCGCATGGTCCGCCGGTGTCCGCCACCCGGAGAAGTCTGCTATTGCAATACCGTGACAGCTTGGGCATAGTGAATCGACCGTCCCATCTTTTCTCTTCTTCCCCTTTTCTCCCCCAACCCCCATATCTGTTTCGCCGGCCACGCCCCATCCCGGAGCGGGGCCATTTTCCCAACCGTCAATTCTCAGGAGGTCATTCATGAATTTGACGATCAGCGGTCATCACCTCGACGTCACACCTGCCTTGCGCACCTACGTCACGAGCAAGCTGGACCGGATCACACGGCACTTCGACCAGGTGGTCGATGTGAAGGTGCTCCTCACGGTGGAAAAGCAGAAGGAAAAGGAACGCCGCCAAAGGGCGGAGTGCAACATTCACGTCAAGGGTAACGACATGTTCGCGGAGTCGAGCCACGCTGATCTCTATGCTGCGGTCGATGAACTGGTCGACAAGCTCGACCGCCAGGTGGTGCGCCACAAGGACCGCCTGCAGGACCACCACCACGCCGCCCCCAAGCGCGTGATGTAGGCCACGGGCCAGAGGGCTGCAGCCCTGCCGACAAGCCGCCTGCGGGCGGCTTTTTGCTGCCTGTTGCTGTTACCGGCGCTGACAAGGCTGCGAGGCCTCCGGGCAACATGTAGCCAAAAAGTAAGTAACGGGAGTGGGGGTTTTTACCAAGCGGGTGCATAATCGCCCCCGCCCTTCCCCCACCATGAATCGCCTCGCGTCCATCCTGCCGCCCGCTCAAGTGCTTGTGAGCGTTGACGCTACCAGCAAGAAACGTGCTTTCGAAGAAGCCGGCTTGCTGTTCGAGAGCCTTCACGGCCTCGGCCGCGCGCTCATCACCGACAGCCTGTTCGCACGCGAACGCCTCGGCTCCACCGGGCTCGGGCACGGGGTGGCCATTCCGCACGGCCGCATCAAGGGCCTCAAGGCCCCCATGGCCGCGGTCTTCCAGCTGGCCAACCCGATCGGCTTCGACGCGCCGGACGAGCAGCCCGTCGGGCTCCTGATCTTCCTGCTGGTGCCCGAGGCGGCCACCCAGAAGCACCTTGAAATCCTCTCCGAGATCGCCGAGCTGCTGAGCGACGCCAACCTGCGCGAGCAGATCAAGTCGAGCACCGACGCGGCCGAACTGCACGGACTCATTGCCGGCTGGCAGTCGACGCAAGTCGCCTGAAGTGCCTGCCCAGAGGCTCCCGCGGCCCCGCCGGGCCGGTTCCGCGGTATTCTGGCCGGCCTCCAACTAGGCGCGCAGCGCCATTTCCCTACGCATGAAGCCGACCGTCATCAGTGCCGACGCCATGTTCGAGGAATTCCGCGGGTCGCTCCGCTGGGAATGGCTCGCCGGGCTCGGGGCGTCAGAGCGCCAGTTCGACCCTGAAGTCATCAGCCGGGCCCAATCGGCGGCCGATCTGGTCGGTTACCTCAATTACATCCATCCGTACCGCGTGCAGATCCTGGGCGCGCGCGAAGTGGCCTACCTGACGCGCGGCAGCCAGGAAGACTGCGCCCGGCGCATCGCCCGCATCGTCACGCTGGAGCCGCCCATGCTGGTGCTGGCCGACGGCCAGGCCGCGCCGGACGAGCTGCTATCGATTTGCGAGCGCGCCCAGCTGCCGCTGTTCGCCACGCGCGAGTCGTCGGCCTTCGTGATCGACCTGCTGCGGGCCTACCTGTCCAAGCATTTCGCGGAGCGCACCTCGATGCACGGGGTGTTCATGGACATCCTGGGCATGGGGGTCATGATCACCGGCGAATCGGGGCTCGGAAAGAGCGAGCTCGGGCTGGAGTTGATCTCGCGCGGCAACGGCCTGGTGGCCGACGACGCGGTCGACCTGTTCCGCATCAACCAGAACACCATCGAGGGCCGCTGCCCCGACCTGCTGCTGAACCTGCTGGAGGTGCGCGGCATCGGCCTTCTGGACATCCGCGCGATCTTCGGCGAGACGGCGGTGCGGCGAAAGATGCGGCTCAAGCTGATCGTGCACCTGGTGCGGCGCGACAGCTTCGAGCGCGACTACGAGCGCATGCCCTCGGCGCCGCTCACGCAGGACGTGCTGGGCATTCCGGTGCGCAAGGTCATCATCCAGGTGGTGGCCGGGCGCAACATCGCCGTGCTGGTGGAAGCCGCCGTGCGCAACTCGATCCTGCAGCTGCGCGGCATCGACACCTATGCGGATTTCGTGGCGCGCCACCACAAGGCGATGGAAAGCGGGCGCGACGGGGACTGAACGGCTATCTTTTGTTTACGCAGTCGCCGCACAGGCCGTAGAGCGACATCGCGTGGTCCTGCAGGATCCAGCCCTTGTCCTTGGAGATCATCTGCTGGCGGCGCTCGATCTCGGCGTCGTAGAACTCCTCGACCTTGCCGCACGAGGTGCAGATCAGGTGGTCGTGGTGGGTGCCTTCGTTCAGCTCGTAGACCGCCTTGCCGCTTTCGAAATGGCTGCGCTCGAGGATGCCGGCCTGCTCGAACTGCGTCAGCACGCGGTAGACGGTGGCCAGGCCGATGTCGGAGTGCTCGTTCAGGAGCACGCGGAAAACATCTTCGGCCGTCATGTGGCGCTGGCTGCCGGTCTGGAAGATCTCGAGGATCTTCAGGCGTGGCAGAGTGGCCTTGAGGCCGGTGTTCTTGAGTTCGTCGATATTGGCCATGATGGTTCCTGCGCCCTGGGCTGCAGACAGGCCCCAAAAAGGGCCAGCCGCTACAATGGCCGATCATATCGCTACCCCCTTTTTTCCTCCCATGCCTGCCATTCTCCAACGCCGTCCCTGGCTGCTGGCCGCGGCCGTCGCCGCGACCTTCTGCCTCGGTGCCTGCAGCGGCTTCAGCGATCGCACGCGTGGTGCGCTGACGGCCATCACGCCCTACAAGGTCGAAGTGGTCCAGGGCAATTTCGTGTCGAAGGAACAGGTCGAGGCGCTCAAGCCCGGCATGTCGCGCCAGCAGGTGCGCGAAATCCTCGGCACCTCGCTTCTGACCGACGTCTTCCACAAGGACCGCTGGGACTACGTCTTCACGATCAGGCGCCAGGGCGTCGATCCCCAGGAACGCCGCCTGACCGTCTTCTTCAACGGCGAATTGCTCGACCGCTTCGAGGGCGACCCGATGCCCAGCGAGGAAGAATTCGTCGCCACGCTGGACACCCGCAAGAAGAGCGGCAAGGTGCCGCCGCTCGAGGCGTCGGAAGAAGAGCTCAAGAAATTCGCCCCCAAGGACGACGGCAAGAAGGCCGATGCCACCGCCACGGCCACCAGCCTGCCCCCGCTTCCCGCCGCATACCCCCCGCTCGAAGCCGCGCGCTGAGCACGCGCCAAACCCAGGGCGAGGGCGGGCGCACCCGCCGGGTCGGGCGGGCGTGCCGGTTTCCATGCCAATTTCGAAGGCTGAATCCGCGTGACTGAATCCATTTCCACTTCTTCGTCCCTTTCCGGGTCTTCCACGCCCCCCCTGCGGCGCATCGCGATTGCGGGCGCCTCGGGCCGCATGGGCCGCATGCTGGTCGAGGCGGTGCGCGAGGCGCCCGATTGCCGGCTGGCCGGCGCGCTCGACATGGCGGGCAGCAACGCCATCGGCGCCGATGCGGCTGCGTTCCTCGGCTTCACGAGCGGCGTGCCGATCGTGGCCGACCTGCGCACCGGACTCAAGGACGCGCAGGTGCTCATCGACTTCACCCGCCCCGAAGGCACGCTCGCGCACCTGGCAGCCTGCCGTGAGCTCGGCGTGCAGGCCGTGATCGGCACCACCGGCTTCAGCGATGCGCAGAAGGCCGAGATCGCCGAGATCGCCAAGGACATCGCGATCATGGTCTCGCCCAACATGAGCGTGGGCGTCAACGTCACCTTCAAGCTGCTCGAAATGGCGGCCAAGGCGCTCTCGACGGGCTACGACATCGAGATCATCGAGGCGCACCACCGCCACAAGGTCGATGCGCCCTCGGGCACCGCGCTCAAGATGGGCGAAGTGATCGCCGGCGCGCTGGGCCGCGACCTGAAGGACTGCGCCGTGTACGCGCGCGAAGGCATCACCGGCGAGCGCGACCCGTCCACCATCGGCTTCTCCGCGATCCGCGGCGGCGACATCGTGGGCGACCACACCGTGCTGTTCGCGGGCACCGGCGAGCGCATCGAGATCACCCACAAGTCCGCGAGCCGCGTCACCTACGCGCAGGGCGCGCTGCGCGCCGTGCGCTTCCTGGCCGGCCAGAAGGCGGGCCTGTTCGACATGTTCGACGTGCTGGGCTTGCGCTGAAAGAACGATGAGCGTCCTCGAACTGCTGACCCAGGGCGACGGCGTGAGCCGCTCGGTGGCGGCGCTGCTGCTTGCGATGTCGATCGCCAGCTGGGTGGTGATTCTGTGGAAAGCCTGGCTGCTGCGCGGCGGCACGCGCGACGTGCTGCGCAGCATTGCCGCGTTCTGGCAGTCGGCCACGCTCGCCGATGCGCAGCAGCGCCTGCAGGCCTTCGACCGCGCCATGCTGGTGGGGCCGGCCGTGAGCGCCATCAGGAATGCGGCAGCGACGGATGCAGGCGACGCCACGCTCGGCGCCACCACCGGCGACCGCAACCAGCGGCTCACGCGGGCGCTGCGCGGCGCGCTGCATGGTGCGCTGCGGCGCCTGCAGTCCGGCCAGATCCTGCTGGCCACCGTTGGCGCCACGGCGCCCTTCGTGGGACTGCTCGGCACGGTGTGGGGCATCTACGGCGCGCTGTCGGGCATCGCGGGCCAGACCGGCGGCTTCACCATCGACAAGGTGGCCGGACCGGTGGGCGAGGCGCTGGTGATGACGGCCTTCGGCCTGGCCGTGGCCATTCCGGCCGTGCTGGCCTACAACGTGTTCGGCCGCGTCATCGGCCGCATCGAAGCCGAGCTCGAGGGCTTTGCGCACGACCTGCTCGGGAGCTTCGGCAGCCCGCCGCCGCCGGCCGCGCCGCCGCCCGCGCGGCCCATGCCGGTGTCGGCCTAGCCGAACGGAGCGCACGAGCCATGGCCTTCGGTCGCACCTCCCTGGGCAGCAGTGCCGCCGGCGGCGGGCGCGCGACCGGGGCGGGCGGCCAGCGGCCGCTGTCCGACATCAACGTCACGCCGCTGGTCGACGTGATGCTGGTGCTGCTGGTGATCTTCATCATCACCGCGCCGCTGATGGCGAGCTCGATCAAGCTCGACCTGCCGCAGACCGATGCCGGCCAGCCCAACGACACGCCCAAGTTCGTGAGCGTGTCGGTCGATGCCGCGGGCAAGACCTTCTTCAACGACCAGCCCGTGACCGACGAGGAACTGGCCGCCCGCCTGCAGAAGGCCGCCGCCGACAGCAAGGACACCGAGGTGCAGCTGCGCGCCGACCAGACGGTGCCCTACGGCAAGCTGGTGGCGCTGATGGGCATTGCGAACAAGGCGGGCCTGAACCGAATCGGCTTCGTGACCGAGGCCAAGGCGGCGCCCGAAACGCCGCGCTGAATCTTGTCTTGCTCCTTCCCCCTTCGGGGGAAGGCTGGGATGGGGGCTGGCCCCGCATCCGATGACGCGAAGGCATCGAGGCCGACGTGCCCCCACCCCGGCCCTCCCCCGGCAGGGGAGGGAGAAAGTCGAAGACTCAGCCCAGCACCACGGGCTTGGTGTGCCAGATCTCGTGCGCGTACTGCGCAATCGTGCGGTCGGACGAGAACGCGCCCATGCCCGCCACGTTGAGGATGGCCATGTGCGTCCAGGCGTCCGGGTCGCGGTACAGCGCATCGACCTCGGCCTGCTTCGCGACGTAGCTCGCGTAGTCGGCCAGCAGCAGGTAGTGGTCGCCCCAGTTCACGAGCGCGTCGTAGATGCCCTGGTAGCGCGAGGGCTCGCCGGCCGAGAAGGCGCCGTCGCGGATCGCATCGAGCACGCGCTTGAGCTCGGCGTTCTCTTCGTAGATGTCGCGCGGCTGGTAGCCGTGGGCGCGGATGTCGGCCACCTCTGGCGTGGTGTTGCCGAAGATGAAGATGTTCTCCGCGCCCACGTTGTCGCGCATCTCCACGTTGGCGCCGTCGAGCGTGCCGATGGTGAGCGCGCCGTTGAGCGCGAACTTCATGTTGCCGGTGCCCGAGGCCTCGGTGCCCGCGGTGGAGATCTGCTCCGACAAATCGGCCGCGGGCATGATCACCTCGGCCAGGCTCACGCTGTAGTTGGGCAGGAACACCACCTTCAGCAGCTTGCCGACGCGGCTGTCGTTGTTGATGGTGTGGGCCACGTCGTTGACCAGCCGGATCACGAGCTTGGCCATCTGGTAGGCCGAGGCCGCCTTGCCCGCGAACACCACCACGCGCGGCACGATGTCGACCGGCGCGCCCGCGGCCTGCGCATCGAGGATGCGGTGGTAGCGCGTGACCACGTGCAGCACGTTGAGCAGCTGCCGCTTGTATTCGTGGATGCGCTTGACCTGTACGTCGAACATCGCGTCGGTGTCGAGCACCAGGCCCATGTGCTGCTCGACCCAATTGGCCAGGCGCAGCTTGTTCTCGCGCTTGGCATGGCGGAAGGCCCGTGCGAAGGGCGGCTGGGCCGCCATCGGCCGCAGCGCCTCGAGCTGCGAGAGGTCGCGCCGCCAGCCCTTGCCCAGGCGCTGGTCGAGCAGGCTCGCGAGCGGCGGGTTGGCCTGCGCGAGCCAGCGCCGCGGCGTGACGCCGTTGGTCTTGTTGTTGAAGCGCTCGGGGAAGATCCTTGCGAAGTCCGCGAAGATCGATTGCTTCATGAGCTCCGAATGCAGGCCCGACACGCCGTTGATCGAATGGCTCGCGAGCACCGCCACGTAGGCCATGCGCACGCGGCGCTCGCCCGCTTCGTCCACCAGCGAGAGCCGGCGCAGCAGCTCGACGTCGTTGCCGGCCTTCTGCGTCACGGCCGCGAGGAACTTCGCGTTCATGTCGTAGATGATCTGCAGGTGCCGCGGCAGGATGCGCCCGAGCATCTCGACCGGCCAGGTCTCCAGCGCCTCGTGCATCAGCGTGTGGTTGGTGTAGCTGAACACCTTCTGCGTGTGGGCCCAGGCCGTGTCCCATGCCAGGCCGTGCTCGTCGAGCAGAAGGCGCATGAGCTCGGGCACCGCGAGCACCGGGTGCGTGTCGTTCAGGTGGATGCTGACCTTGTCGGCCAGCTGGTCGAAGCTCTTGTGGTTGCGCAGGTAGCGCCGCAGCAGGTCCTGCACGCTCGCGCTGCAGAAGAAATATTCCTGGTGCAGCCGCAGCTCGCGGCCCGAAGGCGTGGAGTCGTCGGGGTAGAGCACGCGCGAGACGTTCTCGGAGTGGTTCTTGCTCTCCACCGCCGCCATGTAGTTGCCGCGGTTGAAGGCCGAGAGATCGATCTCCTCGGTGGCGCGCGCCGACCACAGGCGCAGCGTGTTGGTGGCCTGCGTGCCGTAGCCCGGGATGATGGTGTCGTAGGCCACGGCCAGCACGTCGTGCGTGTCGACCCAGTCGGCCGCGCCGTAGGGCGCGTTGGTGCCCTCGCGCTTCTGCACGCGGCCGCCGAAGCGCACGCGGTAGTTCACCTCGGGCCGCTGGAACTCCCAGGGGTTGCCGCGCGTGAGCCAGTAGTCGGGCGTCTCGACCTGCTGGCCGTCGACGATGCGCTGGCGGAACATGCCGTATTCGTAGCGGATGCCGTAGCCCATGCCCGGCACGCCGAGCGTGGCCATCGAGTCGAGAAAGCAGGCCGCGAGCCGGCCGAGGCCGCCGTTGCCCAGCGCCGCGTCGGGCTCGCGCTCGGCCAGCGCCGCCATGTCGACGCCGAAGTCGGCCAGGGCTTCGCGCACCGTGTCGTAGAGGTCGACCGCCAGCAGCGCATTGGTGAAGGTGCGCCCGATCAGGAACTCCATCGAGAGGTAGTAGACGCGCTTGAGGTCCTGCGCATAGTTGGCGCGCGTGGTCGCCATCCAGCGCTCGACCAGCTGGTCGCGCACGGCCAGCGCGGTGGCGTGCAGCCAGTCGTCCTGGCTGGCTGCGACGGGGTCCTTGCCGACCGCATAGATCAGCTTGTTGGCGACGGCGCGCTTGAACGCGGCCACGTCGCGGTCGGGATGGTCGTAGGCGAAGTCTTTGAGGGTCATGGGCTTCGGTGAAGAGTGGTGGGGTGGTGCGCCGTGGCGCTTGGTTCAGGTGCCGGCGGACTCGAGCGCCTGCCGGTAGACCTCGATGTACTGGCCGGCGGCGCTGGCCCAGTCGGCCGGGCGCCGCATGGCATTGCCGCGCACGCGGCGCCAGTCGGGCGCGCGCTGGTAGAGCGCAAAGGCGCGCCGCAGCGCGCGATCGTAGTCGGCGGCATCGAAGCGGTCGAAGACGAAGCCGGTGGCATGGCCGCTGGCCATGTCCTCGAGCGTGCAGTCGACCACCGTGTCGGCCAGGCCGCCGACGCGGCGCACCAGCGGCAGGCTGCCGTACTTGAGTCCGTACATCTGCGTGAGGCCGCAGGGCTCGAACAGCGAGGGCACCAGCGTCACGTCGCCGCCGCCGAAGAGCTGGTGCGCGAGCGTTTCGTTGTAGCCGATGGTGACGCTGACCGCGCGCGGCGCGGCCGCCGCGCGCTCGCGGAAGGCTTGCTCGAGCCCGGCCTCGCCGCTGCCCAGCAGCGCGAGCTGGCCGCCTTCGGCCAGCAGGGTGTCGAGGCCGCCGAGCACGAGGTGCAGGCCCTTCTGCTCGGTGAGCCGGCTCACCAGGATGAAGAGCGGCGCATCGGGGCGCTCGGCCAGGCCGAGCTGGTGCTGCAGCACGGCCTTGCAGCGCGCCTTGCCCGCCATGTGGCGGCCGTCGGGCGTGTGGTAGCCCTGCACCAGCGCGCTGTCGGTGGCCGGATTCCAGACCTCGTCGTCGACCGCGTTGAGAATGCCCGTGAGCACGCCGCCGCGCAGGCGCAGCAGGCCGTCCAGGCCGAAGCCCTGCTCGGGCGTCTGGATCTCGCGGGCGTAGGTCGGGCTCACGGTGGTCAGGCGGTCGGCAAAGTAGAGGCCGCCCTTCATGAAGGACACCTGCCCGTGGTATTCGAGCCCGTTCATGTGGAACGCCGGCGCGGGCAGGCCGAGATCGGCAAAGTTCCATGGCGCCGAGATGCCCTGGTAGGCCAGGTTGTGCACCGTGAACACGCTGCCCGTGCGGGTCAAGCCGGCCTCGCGCGCGAAGTGCAGGTAGGCCGGCGCCAGCCCCGCATGCCAGTCGTGCGCATGCACGACCTCGGGCTGCCAGGCGGGATCGAGCCCCTGCGCCAGCTGCGCCGCGGCCCAGCCCAGCAGCGCGAAGCGCCGGTGGTTGTCGCCGTAGGGCTGGCGCGTGGCGTCTTCATAAGGGTTGCCGGGCCGGTCGTAGAGCACGGGCGCATCGATCACGTAGGCGGTGATCGGCGCCGCCGCGCCGTCGATGGCGATGCGGCCCGCGCGCAGGCCGAAGCGTTCCGGGCCCCAGGGCGCCGTGAATTCGGCCACGGGCGCCAGCTCGCGCACGCCGGCCAGGATGGCCGGAAAGCCGGGCAGCAGCACGCGTGCGTCCTGTCCGGCGGCCATGAGCGCGAGCGGCAGCGCGCCGGCCACGTCGGCGAGGCCACCGGTCTTGAGCAGGGGGAAGAGTTCGGCGCTGACCTGGAGGATTCGCATCGGGGAAGGGTGCGGCCTCAGGCAGCCAGCAGGCGCTTGAGCATTTCGCGGGTGACCAGCACCACGCCGTTGTCGGTGCGCTCGAAGCGCGCGGCATCGGCGTCGGCGTCTTCGCCGATCACCATCTCGTCCGGAATGACACAGCCGCGGTCGACCACCACGCGGTTGAGCCGGGCGCCGCGGCCCACCTCGACGTCGGGCAGCAGCACGGCCTCGTTGATGTCGCAGAACGAGTGGATGCGCACGCCCGAGAACAGCACCGAGCTGCTGACCTTGGAGCCCGAGACGATGCAGCCGCCCGAGACGATGGTGTTGACGGTCATGCCGTGCTTGCCCTCGCGGTCGAGCACGAACTTGGCCGGCGGCAGCTGCCGCTGGTAGGTCCAGATGGGCCAGTCTGTGTCATAGATGTCGAGTTCGGGCGTGATGGAGGCCAGGTCGAGGTTGGCTGCCCAGAATGCATCAATCGTGCCCACGTCGCGCCAGTAGGCCTTGGCGTCGGGCCCGCGCGAGGCGCGCGTGACGCAGGACATGCCGAAGGGGTGCGCCAGCGCGCGGCCCTGCGCCACGGCGCGCGGGATGATGTCCTTGCCGAAATCGTGGCTCGAATCGGGGTTGGCGGCGTCTTCCTCGAGCAGCTGGTAGAGGTACTCGGAATCGAACACGTAGATGCCCATGCTCGCGAGCGCCACGTCGGGATGGCCCGGCATGGCGGGCGGATCGGCCGGCTTTTCGAGGAAGGCCGTGATCTGGCGGCCGTCGTCGATGGCCATCACGCCGAAGGCGGTGGCCTCCATGCGCGGCACCTCGATGCAGCCGACCGTGCAGCCCAGGCCGCGCTCGGCATGGTCCTTGACCATGATGGAGTAGTCCATTTTGTAGATATGGTCGCCGGCCAGCACCACCACGTAGTCGTGCTTGGTGGAGCGGGTCTGGATGATGTCCAGGTTCTGGTACACCGCGTCGGCGGTGCCGCGGTACCAGTGCTCGTCGCCCGTGCGCTGCTGCGCGGGCAGCACGTCGACCATCTCGTTGAGCTCGGCGCGCAGGAAGCTCCAGCCGCGCTGCAGGTGGCGCATCAGCGAATGCGACTTGTACTGCGTGACCACCGCCATGCGCCGGATGCCCGAGTTCAGGCAGTTCGACAGCGCGAAGTCGATGATGCGGAACTTGCCGCCGAAGTACACCGCCGGCTTGGCGCGCCGGTCGGTCAGCTGCTTGAGGCGCGAGCCCCGGCCGCCGGCCAGCACCAGCGCGATGGTGCGGCGGACCAGTTGATGCGCCTGCAGGGGGGCCTGCGGCGTGCTGTTGCTGCTGATGCTGTGGTTGTCCATCCTGTGTCTCCGTTCGTTTGGCGGTTTGTCGTCTTGTCTTCTTCGTCTTCAGCGCTTCTGCAGCCAGCCTAGCACCGTGCGGCGCGGCTGGCTGCTACGTTCTTGCAATCCGGAGGCTCGAACGCGGTACCTCCACCGTGCCGGCATGCGGCTGTGGCTGCGCGGCGCCGGCCTCGGGCGCCGGATCGTCGGTCGCGAGCCGCCACTTCCATGAACCCGCCGGCAGCCTGAACGGCATGGCCGCCGGCCCCGCATTCACCAGCACCAGCCAGGCGCCCGCATCCGCGGCCGCCGCTTCGAAAAGGATTGCAAGCGCCGTGCCGCCGTGCCAGTCGGCCTCGCGCATCGGCTGGCCGTCGGGCCGCAGCCAGCGGATGCCCGGCGCGCCCTCTGCCGGCTCGGCCGGCCACCAGCGCGTGCTGCGCAGCACGGGCGCTTCGCGGCGCAGGGCAATGAGCCGGGCGACGAAGGCGCTCAGCCGCGCTGCTTCGCTGGCGGGATCGTGGGCGCCGATCCAGGCGAGCCAGGTGGTTTCATTGTCCTGGCAGTAGGCGTTGTTGTTGCCTTGCTGGCTGTGGCCGAGCTCGTCGCCGGCCAGCAGCATCGGCGTGCCCTGCGACAGCAGCAGCGCGGCGAGCAGCGCGCGCTGCAGGCGGCCGCGCTCGGCCTGCACGGCCGGGTCGTCGCTCGGGCCCTCGACGCCGCAGTTGTTGCTCAGGTTGTGCGCATGGCCGTCGCGGTTGTTCTCGCCGTTGGCCAGGTTGTGCCGCTCTTCGTAGCAGAGCAGGTCGCGCAGCGTGAAGCCGTCGTGCGCGGTGATGAAGTTGACGCTGGCGGTGGGCGCGCGGCCATGGTGGGCGAACTGCGCGCTCGAGGCCGTGAAGCGATGCGCGAAGTCGCCCAGGCCGGCGGCCCCCTCGCGCCCCTGCCGCAGCCAGAAGCCGCGCTGGGTATCGCGGTAGCGGTCGTTCCATTCGAGCCAGCCCGGCGGGAATTCGCCCAGGCGGTAGCCGCCCGGCCCGATGTCCCAGGGCTCTGCGATCAGCAGCGTGCGCGAGAGCACGGGGTCTTGCGCAATGGCCGCGAAGAAGGGCGCGCGCGGGTCGAAATGGCCGTCGGCGCCGCGCCCCAGCACCGGCGCGAGGTCGAAGCGGAAGCCGTCGACGCCGAGCGCGCAGGTCCAGTGGCGCAGGCTGTCCATCACGAGCTGCAGCACGCGCGGCTCGGCCAGGTCGAGGCAGTTGCCGGTGCCGGCCCAGTTGGTGTAGAGCGCACGGTCATCGGCGCGCAGGTGGTAGTAGAGCGCGTTGTCGATGCCGCGCATCGACAGCGTGGGACCGAGCTCGTCGCTCTCGGCGCTGTGGTTGTAGACCACGTCGATCACCAGCTCCATGCCGCGCGCATGCACCGCGTCGGCCAGGGCGCGGAATTCGCTGGCCGGCGTGGTGCCGGCGCGGCCGCTCCAGTAGCGCGCCTCGGGCGCGAACCAGCCGATGGTGTTGTAGCCCCAGTAGTTGCCGAGGCCCATGGCGAGCAGCCGCTGTTCGTCGGCGCGGTGCTGCACCGGCATCAGGCTCAGCGTGGTGACGCCCAGGGCCTGCAGGTGGTCGAGCACCACGGGCTCGGCCAGGCCGGCATAGGTGCCGCGCAAGGCCGCGGGCACGCCCGGGTGCAGCCGGGTCTGGCCGCGCACATGCAGTTCGTAGAGCACGCGCTCGCCGGCCGGGATGCGGGCATGGCCCGGTGCGGCCGAGCCATCGGCGGCGGCCGCCACGCGGCCCTTGAGCGCCACGGCGCCGTTGTCGCGCGTGTTGCGCTGGTCCGGATTCGCGGGATCGTGTCCGAGGAACAGCTCGCTGCCGTCGTACCTGCCGACGATCTCGCGCGCATACGGGTCGAGCAGCAGCCTCGCGGGATTGAAGCGCTGTCCCGCGTGCGGCGCCCATGGCCCGTGCACGCGAAAGCCGTAGACCAGCCCGGCGCGACCGCTCGGCAGCAGCCCGTGCCAGACGCCGTCGGTGAAGGCCGGCAGCCGGATGCGCTGCTGCTCGTGCTGGCCCGTGCCGTCGAAAAGGCAGAGCTCGACGGCTTCGGCGCTGGGCGCCGCGAGCGCGAAGTTCACGCCGTTCGGCGAGAGCGTCGCGCCAAGGGGGAAGGGGGAGCCCGGGCTCAGCATCGCTTCAGGCCAGCACCCACATCACGGTGGCCAGGGGCGGCACGCTGATGAGAATCGAATCGGCCCGGCCGTGCCAGGGCACCGGTTCGCTGTCGACCACGCCGTTGCCGACACCGCTGCCGCCGTACACGGCGCCGTCGGTGTTGATGGCCTCGCGGTAGGCGCCCGCCGCGGGCACGCCAAGCCGGTAGCCGTGGCGCGGCAGCGGCGTGAAGTTGCACACCGCCACCACGAAGGAGCCGCCCTGGGCCCGGCGCACGAAGGCGAAGACCGACTGCTCCCGGTCGTCATGCACCAGCCACTCGAAGCCGGCCCTTTCGGTGTCGAGCTCGTGCAGCGCGGGGAAGTGCCGGTACACGTTGTTGAGGTCGCGCACCAGCCGCCGCATGCCCTGGTGCGGCGCCTGCTCGAGCAGGTGCCAGTCGAGGCTGCGGTCGGCGTTCCATTCCGCCACCTGGGCGAATTCATTGCCCATGAACAGCAGCTTCTTGCCCGGATAGGCCCAGAGGTAGCCATAAAGATTGCGCAGCCCCGCGAACTTCTGCCACTCGTCGCCGGGCATGCGGCCGAACATCGAGCCCTTGCCGTGCACCACCTCGTCGTGCGAGAGCGGCAGCACGAAGTTCTCGCTGTGCGCATACATCAGGCCGAAGGTGATCTTCTGGTGGTGGTGCTTGCGGTGGACCGGGTCGATGCCCGCATAGGCGAGCGTGTCGTTCATCCAGCCCATGTTCCATTTGTAGTGGAAGCCCAGGCCGCCGTCCTCGGGCGGCCGCGTCACGCCCGGAAAGCTCGTGGACTCCTCGGCCAGCGTGATGGCGCCCGGGCGCTCGACGCCCACCACCCGGTTCATGCGCCGCAGGAAGTCGATGGCCTCGAGATTCTCGCGCCCGCCGTGGATGTTGGGCACCCATTCGCCGGGCTGGCGGCTGTAGTCGCGGTAGAGCATGGAGGCCACGGCGTCGACGCGCAGTCCGTCGACGCCGTAGCGCTCGAGCCAGTACAGCGCATTGCCGACCAGGTAGTTGCGCACCTCGGTGCGGCCGTAGTTGAAGATGAAGGTCTTCCAGTCGTTGTGGAAGCCCTCGCGCGGATCGGCGTATTCATAGAGCGCGGTGCCGTCGAAGCGGCCCAGGCCGTGCGCGTCGGTGGGGAAGTGCGCGGGCACCCAGTCGAGGATCACGCCCAGGCCCGCGGCATGCGCGGCTTCGACCAGATGGCGGAAGTCGCCGGGCGTGCCGAAGCGCGAGGTGGGCGCATACAGGCCGATCGGCTGGTAGCCCCAGGAGCCGTCGAACGGATGCTCGCTGACCGGCAGCAGCTCGATGTGCGTGAAGCCCATGTCGCGCGCGTACGGCACCAGTGTGTCGGCCAGCTCGCGGTAGTCCAGCCATTCATGGCCGTTCTTGCGGCGCCAGGAGCCCAGGTGCACCTCGTAGATGCTCATCGGCGCATGGCGGCCGTTGGCGGCGGCGCGTTCGGGCGGCATGGCGACGGGCGCGGGCAGCGGCGCGACCACGCAGGCGGTCTCGGGCCGCAGGCGCGAGGAGAAGGCGAAGGGATCGGCCTTGCGCAGCACCTCGCCCTGGGCCGAGAGGATCTCGAATTCGTAGCTGTCGCCCGTGGCCAGCTGCGGCGCGAAGATTTCCCACACGCCGCATTCGCGGCGCAGCCGCATCATGTGGCGCCGGCCGTCCCAGTTGTTGAAGTCGCCGACCACCGAGACGCGCCGCGCATTGGGCGCCCAGACCGCGAAGGCCACGCCCTTGACGCCATCCATCTCGCACAGGTGTGCGCCCAGCCGCTCCCAGGGTCGCAGGTGCGTGCCCTCGGCCAGCAGCCATACGTCGGTGGCACCCAGCACGAACGCAAAGCGGTACGGGTCTTCGAGCCGCGAGCTGTGCGTGCCCCAGTCGACCTGGAACGAATAGCCCAGCAGCGCCTCGGCCGCGGGCACCAGTCCGGCAAAAAGATCGGAGCCTTCCTGCCGCGACAGCAGCGCCAGCGGCCAGCCCGTGCGCGTGTGCACCACGGCCACGCTCTGCGCGCCCGGCAGCAGCGCGCGCACCAGCAGGCCGTCGCGCGTCTCGTGCGGACCGAGCACCGCGAACGGATCGCCGTGCTCGGCGCGCATCAGCGCGTGCACTTCGCGTTCGGGCAGCAGCAGGGAAGGCATGTTGTTCTTCACATCGGTTCTTCTTCGCCGGCGGGGCGGCCGAAAAAGACGCCGTAGGGCGCCAGCCTCAGCATGCGCCTTTCAGCGCCGGCCTGCAGGGTCGACGACGATGCCAGCGGATGCCCCGCGAGCGGCTCGAGCGCCCCGTGCAGCGCGATGGACACCGACTCGCCTCCCAGGTTGAAGACGGCCTGCAGCGATTGGTTCCCTTCGCGCCGCTCGAACCACAGCACCGGCTCCGGTGCATCGATGAAGGCGATGCTGCCGGTGCGCAGCAGCGGCTGGGCGCGGCGCCAGCGCAGCAGCGCGCGGCTGAATGCGAGCATGGAATCTGGATCGGTGGACTGGCGGTCGACCGCCAGCGGCAGGTGGCGGCCGTAGACCGGCAACCAGGGCCCGCCGGTGGTGAAGCCGGCGTGCAATTCGTCGGCCTTCCAGGGCATGGGCGTGCGGCAGCCGTCGCGGCCCTTGAATTCGGGCCAGAAGGCGCGGCCGTAGGGGTCCTGCAGCAGCTCGAACGGCACCTCGGCCTCGGGCAGGCCGAGCTCTTCGCCCTGGTAGATGCTGGCGCTGCCGCGCAGCGCGAGCAGCAGCGCGAGCCAGAGCCGGTCGCGCCGCGTGTCTTCCGGGCCGCCGCCGCTCCAGCGCGTGGCCACGCGCGGCACGTCGTGGTTGGAGACGGCCCAGCAGCCCCAGCCGCCGGTCGGCGCGAGCGCCTGGTCGAGCGTCTCGACCTGGTGGCGCAGGTGCCTGGCGCTGTGCTCGGCCGTCAGCAGGCTGAAGCTGTAGGCCAGGTGCAGGCGCTTGCCCAGTTCGGTGTACTGCGCCATGACGGGCGGCGCGTTCTCGTCGCCGACCTCGCCGAGCGCGACCGCGCCATAGTCGTCGAGCAGCCCGCGCAGGCTTTCGAGGAAGCGCAGGTTCTCCATCTGGCTCTTGTCGTAGAGGTGCTGCTGCATGGCATAGGGGTTGTCGGCCCGCACCGTGCTCACCTCGTCCAGCGAGGCGGCGCTCGCTGGCGGGTTGTCGCGCAGCAGCGCATCGTGGAACTGGTGGTTGCAGGCATCGAAGCGGAAGCCGTCCACGCCGCGCTCGCACCAGAAGCGCACTTCGCCCAGCAGCGCTTGCTGCACCTCGGCGCAATGGAAGTTCAGGTCGGGCTGCTCCTGGAGGAAGCTGTGCAGGTAGTACTGGCGGCGGCGCGAATCCCACTGCCAGGCCGGCCCGCCGAAGACGGAGAGCCAGTTGTTGGGCGGCGTGCCGTCGGGCCGCGGGTCGGCCCACACGTACCAGTCGGCCTTGGAGTTGTCGCGGCTCGCGCGGCTTTCGGCGAACCAGGCGTGCTGGTCGGAGGTGTGCGAGAGCACCTGGTCGATGATGATCTTGAGGCCGAGCGCATGGGCGCGCGCCAGCATCTCGTCGAAATCGGCCAGCGTGCCGAAGATCGGATCGACCGCGCGGTAGTCGGCCACGTCGTAGCCGAAGTCCTTCATCGGCGAGCGGAAGAAGGGCGACACCCAGATCGCATCGACCCCCAGGCTCGCCACATGATCGAGCCGCGAGGTGATGCCGGGCAGGTCGCCGATGCCGTCGCCGTTGCTGTCCATGAAGCTGCGCGGGTAGATCTGGTAGATCACCGCGCCGCGCCACCATTCGCCATTGCTGCTGTTGTTGCTGCGCATGCTGTCCCTGTGGTCTGAAAATCATTGTGGCATGCGAGATCCGGGCCCGGTCCGTGCATGGGCCTGTCCCGGTCCCGCCTGAAAAGCTTTCTACACTGGGCGGGGTTCCCTGCGAACCCGCTTCCCGTTTCGTTTTGCAAGATGACCACCGACGCCGCTTCCCCCGCCCCATCCCTCCACCCGCAAGGCCTTGCCGCGCTCGAGCAGCGGCTTGCCCGGGATCTCGAATGCCTCGGCTGGCCCGCGCGCGCCTGGATGCCGGCTCGCACGCACGGCGGCGAGCCCGTGCTGGACGTGGCCATCATCGGTGCCGGCCAGGCCGGGCTCGCGGCCGCGGCCGCGCTGGCCCAGCAGGGCATCCGGGCCGTCGTGTTCGACCGCTCGCCTGCGGGCAGCGAAGGGCCATGGGCCACCACGGCGCGCATGGAAACCCTGCGTTCGCCCAAGGAACTGACCGGCCCCGCGCTGGGGCTGCCCGCGCTGACCTTCCGCGCCTGGTTCGAGGCCCAGTTCGGCAGCGAGGCCTGGGCTGCGATGGACAAGATCCCGCGCCTGCAGTGGATGGACTACCTGCGCTGGTACCGCCGCGTGATGAACATCGATGTGCGCAACGACATGGCCGTCACCGGCATCCAGCCGCTCGCCGATGGTGCGATGGTGCGGCTCGCGCTGCGCACGCCGGCCGGTGCACAGCAGGTGCTGGCGCGCCGCGTGGTGCTGGCCACGGGGCGCGACGGGCTTGGCGGCCCCGCGGTTCCGGCGTTCGTCAACGCGCTGCCGCGCTCGCAGTGGGCCCATTCGTCCGACGAGATGGACTACGGCCGGCTCGCCGGGCTGCGCGTGGGCGTGGTCGGCGCGGGCTCGTCGGCCATGGACAGCGCGGCCACCGCGCTGGAGGCCGGCGTGCACAGCGTCGAGCTCCTGATCCGCCGGCCCGACCTGCCGCGCGTCAACAAGGGCAAGGGCGCCGGCGTGCCGGGCCTGACGCAGGGCCACTACGACCTGCCCGACGCGTTCAAGTGGCGCATCCGCCACTACATCAACGTCGCCAACGTGCCGCCGCCGCATGGCAGCACGCTGCGCGTGTCGCGCCACCCGAATGCGTTCTTCAATTTCGGCTGCCCGGTGCTTGCGGTCGAGCCGCAGGGCGCGGCAATGCGCGTGGCCACGCCCCGGGGCGACTTCGTGTTCGACTTCCTCGTTGTTTCGACCGGTTTCAAGATCGACTGGCGCTGCCGCCCCGAGTTCGACACCATTGCATCGCATGTGCGCACCTGGAAGGACCGTTTCGTGCCCGCGCCCGGCGACGAAGACCAGGAGCTGGCCGATTCGCCCGATCTCGGGCCGGCCTTCGAATTCCGCGAGCGCACAGCGGGCGAGTGCCCGGGCCTCGAGCGCATCCATTGCTTCTGCTATCCCGCGGCCTTGTCGCACGGCACGGTGTCGGGCGACATTCCCGCGATCAGCGATGGCGCCCGGCGGCTTGCGAGCGGCATGGCCAGCCTGTTCTACCGCGAGGACTTCGAGCAGCACTTCGCCAACCTCGAGGCCTACAGCGAGCCCGAACTGTTCGGCGACGAATGGGTGCCCGCGCCGCCGCCGTCCGAACGCGGCTGAACTCCAGACTTCTTCATCGAAACGCATGACCACTCTTTCCGAATCTCCTCTTGCCATCGACGTGATCGACGCCACGGTGCCGCTGGTGCCCGGCCACGCCACCCGCCTGCTGCGCCAGCAGCGCGACAAGGTCGTGGCGGCCACGCAGGGCAGCTACGACGCGATGTTCTCGCCATCGGTCGAAGGCCTCTCGGTGGCCGAGCGCCTGCTGGTTGCGCTGCATGCATGCAGCGTGTCGAAGGCCGCGACGCTCGCCGCGCACTACCGCGAGCAATTGCTGGCCGAGGGCGTGGACCGCGAGCTGATCGCGGCCGTGGGCAGCGGCGCCCCGGTGGCCGATGCGCGGCTGCGCACGGCGCTGGCATTCACCGCGAGCCTGATCGAGCGACCCATCGAGGGCGACAAGGCCGCGGTGCAGTCGCTGGCCGACGCCGGGCTCTCGACGCCCGCCATCGTCGCGCTGGGCCAGCTGATCGCCTTTCTCTCCTACCAGGTCCGCGTGGTCGCAGGGCTGCAGGCGCTGGCCGCCGCGGAGGTTGCAGCATGAGCACGAGCAATACGAACACGCCGATCCGCATCAAGGGCTTCACCAACGAGGTGCTGAGCTGGAAGCCCTGGCTCGACCCGGTCGACGTTGCCTCGGCCACGCCGGCCCAGCTGGCCGCGCTCGACGAGATGAGCCCGCAGGCCCGCACCTCGCCGTACTTCCTGCTGCTCGCGCACCAGCCCGAGATGCTGCTGCAGCGCTCCATCGCCTTCAACGCGATCATGTTCGCACCGGGCGGCATGCCGCGCGCGGAGCGCGAGCTGGGCGCCACGGTGGAGTCGCGCGTCAACGGCTGCGTGTACTGCGCCTCGGTGCATGCGCAGCGCTTCGAGCAGCTCGCCAAGCGCAGCGACGTGATCTCGCAGGTGTTCGAGGAGCCGGCTTCCGCGGGCACCACGCCGCGCGAGAAGGCCATCGTCGAATTCTCGATCCAGCTCGGCGCCGAGCCCGGCAAGGTGTCGGCCGACAATGTGCGAACGCTCAAGGCGGTGGGGCTCGCCGAGCTCGAGATCCTCGACCTGGTCCATTCCGTGGCGCTCTTCGCCTGGGCCAACCGGCTGATGCTCAACCTGGGCGAGCCGGTCTTTCCGCCGGTAACGGCAGCGTCATAGGCGGGCGAGCAGGCCGGCCACGGTTTCAGTGCCCAGATTCAGCGGCGCCAGCAGGTCGTTCTGCTGCCGGAAGTCGATGCCGCTGACCAGCGAGGCGGCGTCCACGATGGTGCGCGTCGCGGGTGTCGCCACGCCGGCGATGGCGCCGAGCGCTTCCACGAAGGCCAGGCCGTAGGGCATGTCTTCGCTCAGGTAGCGCGTGTCGGTGCGCACGGGGCCGGGCGGCCCGCCGCGCTTGGCATGCAGCTCGGCCGCGATGTCCTCGAGCCGCGCCGATTCCGTGCCGAAGGAGCGCGCGAAATGCTCCTCGATGGGACCGAGCGCGATGCCGAAGGCCTGGGCCACGGCGCGCCGCTCCCGGTCCAGCGCCTCGATCGCGCGGGCCACGCCGGGCGTCATGCAGTGGTACTGCGGCCAGTTCTCGGCATGCTCGATGCGCGTCCAGTTGAAGACGGCCAGCGGGCCGTGCGACTGCGGGTTGACGTTCGCGAGCGCGCTGGCGAGCGTGTTCTCCTGCGCGAAGAAGCCGCCGCCGAACAGCGCGGCGCACAGCTCGATGGCGCTCTCTATTTCCGTGCGCGGCAGCGCCGACACACCGACCGCCTGGCGCCGCGTCATCACCCTGACCTGCGTGGCGGATTCGCGGCGCGCGGTCAGCACCGTGGTGCCGAAGCTCGCGACCGTCACCCGCTTGCCCGCCCGCCGTGCGCCTTCGTGCAGATAGAGCGACGACAGCGAGGCCATCGAGCTGACGATCACGGTCTGTCCATCACGCAGGAAGGGCAGCAGCGCATCCATCACGCGCCGGTGTCCGTTGACCGGCAGGGCAATCAGCAGCACGTCCGATGCGCGGCAAAGTTGCGCCGCATCGCCGGCCACCTCGACCGCCACGCGGCAGGGCTGCACGCCGGCGGCTTCGAGCGGCTGCGTGCGCAGGGCCTCGGCACCCTGGCCGCCCGGC
This sequence comes from Variovorax paradoxus NBRC 15149, assembly GCF_001591365.1. Classification (GTDB taxonomy): domain Bacteria; phylum Pseudomonadota; class Gammaproteobacteria; order Burkholderiales; family Burkholderiaceae_C; genus Variovorax; species Variovorax paradoxus. The sequence goes on along the minus strand of NZ_BCUT01000001.1, from coordinate 2,182,970 downwards.
GACCAGAGCATCGCGGCGTGGCCCGCCTGGCGCAGCCACGCCGCGCTTGCCAGGGCGATCGCCCCGGTGCCCGCGATGCCGACGCGCAGGCGCCCTGCCGCAGGCTCAGTCAACTTTGATCCCGCCCTGCTTGATGACCTTCGCCCAGCGCTGGCTGTCCTCGGCAATCACCTTGCCCAGCGCCGCGCCGCCGCCGCAGGTGTTCACCGCGCCCAGCTGGGCGAAGCGCTGCTTGGTCTCGGGCAGGTTGCACACCTCGACCAGCGCCGCCGACAGCTTCTCGATGCTGGCCGCCGGCATGCGCGCGGGCGCCATCACGCCCACCCACACCGGCACGTCCATGCCCGCGAGGCCCGCCGCCTCCGCGACCGTCGGCGGCGTGCCGAGGCTGGGCAGGGCCGCGCGCGAAAAGGTGCCGAGCACGCGGGCCTTGCCGCTCGCGACCATCGGCTCGATGGAGGCGGCGCTGGTCACGATCAGCGCCACCTGGCCGCCCAGCAGGTCGGTCAGCGCCGGCGCCGCGCCGCGGTAGGGCACGTGCAGCAGGTCCACGCCGCTCGCCTGCGCCAGCAGCGCGCCCGTCAGGTGCGAGACGGTGCCGTTGCCGGTGGAGGCGTAGGTCAGCTGCCCGGGCTTCGCCTTGGCGTCGCGCAGCAGGTCGGCCAGCGTCTTGTAGGGGCTTTCGGTGCGCACGGCCACGGTCATGGGCGTGTCGCCGACCAGGGCCACGGGCGCCAGGTCGTGCACCGGGTCATAGGGAAGCTTGGACTGCAGGTGGGGCGCGATGGTGATGGCGCCGCCGGTGGCCAGCAGCACGGTGGCGCCATCGGTCGCCTTGGCCACCGCATCGGCCGCCACGATGCCGCCCGCGCCCGCCTTGTTGTCGATGATCACGCTGCCGCCGAGCTTGTCGGTGAGCTTGGCGCCCAGGTAGCGGGCGATCACGTCCTGCGCCCCGCCGGCGGCGAAGGGCACCACGATGCGCAGCGGCTTGTCGCCGTTCGGCTGCGCATGCAGCGGCACCGCGGCCAGGCTGGCGGCGGCCGCGAGGCCCAGGGCGAGGTGTTTCAGGAGCAGTTTCATGGCGTTTTCCGTCTGCGTCAGGTGGCAGGAAGTCATGCATTTTTCGCGAAACACCGCGGAACCGGCTTTGCCGGGCCGCTGGTGTTGCCCCCGGCAGGGGGTTGGCGCAGCGACACGAAGTGCGCGAAGACTGGGGGCGAGTCTAGTCCGGCGCGATAATCCGTCCTCCCCGGCCACCCCGCGCCGGGTCTTGCCGAACCGCCATGAACCCCAGCTACAAACCCAGCGACGTCGAGTCCGCTGCCCAGGCGCAATGGAGCGCCGCCGATGCCTACCGCGTCACCGAGGACGCGAGCCGTAAAAAGTACTACGCCTGCTCGATGCTGCCGTACCCGAGCGGCAAGCTGCACATGGGCCACGTGCGCAACTACACCATCAACGACATGCTCACGCGCTACCTGCGCATGAGCGGCTACAACGTGCTGATGCCCATGGGCTGGGACGCCTTCGGCCTGCCGGCCGAGAACGCGGCGCTGAAGAACGGCGTGCCGCCGGCCAAGTGGACCTACGAGAACATCGACTACATGCGCGGCCAGCTCCAGGCCATGGGCCTGGCAATCGACTGGAGCCGCGAGATCGCCACCTGCGATCCCAGCTACTACAAGTGGAACCAGTGGCTGTTCCTCAAGATGCTCGAAAAGGGCATTGCCTACCGCAAGACGCAGGTCGTCAACTGGGACCCGGTCGACCAGACCGTGCTGGCCAACGAGCAGGTGATCGACGGCAAGGGCTGGCGCACCGGCGCCACGGTCGAGCGCCGCGAGATCCCGGGCTACTACCTGAAGATCAGCGACTACGCCGAAGAGCTGCTCGAGCACACGCAGCACAAGCTGCCGGGCTGGCCCGAGCGCGTCAAGCTGATGCAGGAGAACTGGATCGGCAAGAGCGAGGGCGTGCGCTTCGCCTTCACGCACGACATCCAGGACGCGAGCGGCCGGCTGATCCAGGACGGCCGCATGTACGTGTTCACCACGCGCGCCGACACCATCATGGGCGTCACTTTCTGCGCCGTAGCGCCCGAGCATCCGCTGGCCGCGCACGCCGCCACGCTCGACCCCAAGGTCGCGGCCTTCATCGAGGAATGCAAGAGCGGCGGCACCACCGAGGCCGAGCTCGCCACGCAGGAAAAGAAGGGCGTGCCCACGGGCCTGACCGTCAAGCACCCGATCACCGAGGAGCAGGTGCCGGTGTGGGTGGGCAACTACGTGCTCATCAACTACGGCGACGGCGCCGTGATGGGCGTGCCCGCGCACGACGAGCGCGACTTCGCCTTCGCCAACAAGTACGGCATCGAGATCATCCAGGTGGTGCTGGTCGACGACGAGCCGCACTTCGACTATCACAGGTGGCAGGACTGGTACGGCGACAAGCAGCGCGGCGTCACCATCAACTCCGACAACTTCAGCGGCATGACCCACAAGGAGGCCGTGGCCGCCGTGGCGCATGCGCTCGCCCAGAAGGGCCTGGGCGAGATGCAGACCACCTGGCGCCTGCGCGACTGGGGCGTGAGCCGCCAGCGCTACTGGGGCACGCCGATCCCGATCATCCATTGCGACGAGCATGGCGCGGTGCCGGTCCCCGAGAAGGACCTGCCCGTGGTGCTGCCGACGGACTGCGTGCCCGACGGTTCGGGCAACCCGCTCGCCAAGCACGAAGGCTTCCATGCCGGCGTGGTGTGCCCGGTCTGCGGCAAGCCCGCGCGGCGCGAGACCGACACCATGGACACCTTCGTCGACAGCTCGTGGTACTTCATGCGCTACTGCGACCCGAAGAACGAGCAGGCCATGGTCGCCGAGGGCGCCGACTACTGGATGCCGATGGACCAGTACATCGGCGGCATCGAGCATGCGATCCTTCACCTGCTGTACGCGCGCTTCTGGACCAAGGTGATGCGCGACCTGGGCCTCGTGAAGGTCGACGAGCCCTTCAGCAAGCTGCTCACGCAGGGCATGGTGCTCAACCACATCTACTACCACCGCGACGAGAAGGGCGGCAAGAACTACCACCCGCCGCTGGAGGTCACGCCCACGCTCGACGCGCAGGGCCGCATCGTCGGCGGCACCACCGCGGACGGCACCAAGATCGAATACGGCGGCGTCGGCAAGATGGGCAAGAGCGAACGCAACGGCGTCGACCCGCAGGACCTGATCGAGAAGTACGGCGCCGACACCGCGCGCCTGTACACCATGTTCACCGCACCGCCCGAGGCCACGCTCGAGTGGAACGACGCGGCCGTCGAAGGCAGCTACCGGTTCCTGCGCCGGGTCTGGAACTTCGGCGTGGCGCAGGCCGACGTGGCCCCGGTGGCGTTCGGCGGCCAGGCCTTCGGCAAGGCCGCCCAGGCGCTGCGGCGCGAAGTGCACACCGTGCTGCGCCAGGTCGACTACGACTACCAGCGCATGCAATACAACACCGTGGTCTCAGGCGCGATGAAGCTCCTGAATGCGCTCGAAGGCTTCAAGCCCGATGGCAGCGCCGGCGATGCCGCCGCGCTGCGCGAAGGCCTGGGCATCCTGCTGCGCTGCCTGTATCCGGCCACGCCGCACATCACGCACCAGCTCTGGCAGCATCTGGGCTACGACAAGGAGCTGGGCGACCTGCTCGATGCGCCCTGGCCCGTGGTGGACGTGGCCGCGCTGGAGCAGGACGAGATCGAGCTCATGCTGCAGGTCAACGGCAAGCTGCGCGGCGCGCTGCGCGTGCCGGCCGGCGCCTCCAAGGCCGAGATCGAAGCGCTCGCGCTCTCGTGCGACGACTTCGTCAAGTTCGCCGAAGGCGCGCCGGCCAAGCGCGTCATCGTGGTTCCCGGCCGGCTGGTCAACGTGGTCATCTGAACGAAACGAACGATAGAAGCATGAACAATCGCAACGCCCCGCTGCCGCGCCGCGGCCTTCTCCTGGGCCTGGCTGCGGCGGGCGCCAGCCTCGCGCTGGCCGGCTGCGGGTTCGAACTGCGCAAGGCGCCGGTGTTCGCGTTCAAGACGCTGTCGCTGTCGGGCAATTCGGAACTGATCAACCGGCTGCGGCGCGAGATGCGCGCCGCGGGCACCGTCACGCTGGTGCCGCCCGATCAGACCCAGAGCGCCGACGCGATCCTCGAGATCCTCGGCGAGAACCGCGACCGCATCGTGATCTCGACCAATTCGGCCGGCCTGCTGCGCGAGCTGCAGCTGCAATTGCGCGTTCGCTTCAGCCTGCGCACGCCGGGCGGCAAGATGCTGCTCGCGCCCTCCGAGGTGTCGCAGACGCGCGATTTGAGCTTCAACGAAACCAACGCGCTCGCCAAGGAAGGCGAGGCCGAGCTGCTGTACCGCGACATGCAGGCCGACATCGCGCAGCAGCTGATGCGCCGCCTTGCGGCCGTCAAGGAACTCTAGGCGGATGCAGCTTGCCAGTGCCCAGCTGGGCTCCCATCTGCAGAAGGGGCTGAAGTCCCTCTACGCGATCCATGGCGACGAGCCGCTGCTCGCGCAGGAGGCGGCCGATGCCATCCGCACCGCGGCGCGCGCGGCGGGCTATACGGAGCGCAGCTCCTACACCGTGGCCGGTGCGCACTTCGACTGGAGCGCGGTGCTGGCGGCGGGCGGTTCGCTCTCGCTGTTCGCCGACAAGCAGATCGTCGAGATCCGCATTCCCTCGGGCAAGCCCGGCAAGGACGGCAGCATCGCGCTGCAGCAGCTGGCCGAGTCCGCGCAGGGCAACGACAGCACGCTCACGCTGGTGATGCTGCCGCGGCTGGACAAGGCCACGCGCACCGGCGCGTGGTTCTCGGCGCTCGAGAACAACGGCGTGAGCCTGCAGGTCGACCCGATCGAGCGCAACGCGCTGCCGCAGTGGATCGCGCAGCGCCTGGGCCTGCAGGGCCAACGCGTGATGCCCGGCGACGAAGGCCAGCGCACGCTGCAGTTCTTTGCCGACCGCGTGGAAGGCAACCTGCTGGCCGCCCACCAGGAGATCCAGAAGCTCGCCCTGCTGCATCCGGCCGGCGAGCTGAGCTGGGAGCAGGTCGAGGGCGCGGTCAACAACGTGGCGCGCTACGACGTCTTCAAGCTCTCCGAGGCCGTGCTGGCCGGCAACCCGCAGCGCGTGGCGCGCATGCTCGACGGCCTGCAGGCCGAAGGCGAGGCCGAGGTGCTGGTGCACTACACGATCGCCGAGGACATCCGCGCGCTCAAGCGCGTGAAGGACGCCATGGCCGCGGGCCGGCCGCTGCCGATGGCGCTGCGCGAGAACCGCATCTGGGGCCCGCGCGAGCGCGCCTTCGAGCGCGTGCTGCCCCGGCTGGACGACCGCATGCTGGCCCGCCTGCTGCGCGCGGCCCATGTGGTGGACGGCATCTGCAAGGGGCTCAAGCAGCCCGACTGGCCCGCCGGCGGCTGGCAGGCGCTGCAGCGGCTGGCGCTGATGCTGTGCCGCGCCTGCAGCACCGGTCCCGCTCCCTCTCCCTCCGGGAGAGGGTTGGGATGAGGGCCGGCGGCCTTCATCGCATCGCGCGTTTTCGGGTGCCGCGGCCCTCACCCTAGCCCTCTCCCGGAGGGAGAGGGGACAACCCGGCAAGTGCGCGAAGCCCGGGGTTGATCCAAATGCACGAAAATGCCCGCATGAACGCGTTCAACGTCAGCGAGCACATGCAGACCCTCGGCCTGCAGGCAAAAACCGCCGCATTCCTCATGGCCCGAGCGGATGCAGCTACCAAAAACAGAGCATTGAAGGCGCTGGCCAAGCGCCTGCGCGAAGCCGGCCCGGGGCTGGCCGAGGCCAACCAGAAGGACCTGGCGCGCGCCACGGCCGCCGGCCTCTCGGCGCCGATGGTCGACCGCCTCAAGCTCACGCCCAAGGTCATCGAGACCGTGGCGCTGGGCTGCGAGCAGCTTGCCGGCATGGCCGACGTGATCGGCGAGATCATCGGCATGAAGCAGCAGCCCAGCGGCATCCGCGTGGGCCAGATGCGCGTGCCGATCGGCGTCTTCGGCATGATCTACGAGAGCCGCCCCAACGTGACCATCGAGGCCGCGAGCCTGGCCATCAAGAGCGGCAACGCCGCCATCCTGCGCGGCGGCTCGGAGGCGATCGAGTCGAACAAGGCGCTGGCGCTGCTGGTGTCCGGCGCGCTGGCCGAGGCCGGCCTGCCGGTCGAGGCGGTGCAGCTGGTGCAGACCACCGACCGCGAGGCCGTGGGCCAGCTCATCGCGATGCCCGAGTTCGTCGACGTGATCATCCCGCGCGGCGGCAAGGGCCTGATCGAGCGCATCAGCCGCGATGCCAAGGTGCCGGTCATCAAGCACCTGGACGGCAACTGCCACGTCTATGTGGACGACACGGCCGAGTTCGAGATGGCGCTGCGCATCGTCGACAACGCCAAGACGCAGAAATACAGCCCCTGCAACGCGGCCGAAGGCCTGCTGGTGTCGGCCGCGGTGGCCGAAGACTTCCTGCCCCGGATCGCCGCCATCTTTGCGGCCAAGGGCGTCGAAATGCGCTGCGACCCCGTGGCGGCCCGCATCCTGCGCGCCGACGAGGCATTGGCCGGTGCCGGCGCAAGGATCGTCGACGCGGTGGAGTCCGACTGGTCCGAGGAATACCTTGCCGCGGTGATCAGCATCAAGGTGGTCCAAGGGGTCGACGAGGCCATTGCGCACATCAACCGCTACTCGAGCCACCACACCGACGCGATCGTCACGCGCGACCACGTGCATGCGCAGCGTTTCCTGCGCGAGGTCGATTCGGCCAGCGTCATGGTCAATGCGAGCACACGCTTCGCGGACGGTTTCGAGTTTGGCCTGGGGGCGGAAATCGGCATCAGCACCGACAAGTTCCATGCGCGCGGGCCGGTCGGCATCGAGGGGCTGACCTCGCTCAAGTACGTGGTGCTCGGGCAGGGCGAAGTGCGCAGCTGATGCACCGGAAGCGGGCGGACTGAACCAAGTCCGCTCTACGTAGTCTTGTCATTGGGGCGGCCATCCCCAAATCCTACAATTCCGCTCTACCTTTCAAGTACAAATCCAACAAGGCCGCCGCATGGTTCCGCATCTCGTCACCGCCCTGACCGGCCCGATCAACGAACTGGAACAGCGCGTCCTCGACTCCACGCCCGCCATCGAGCGCTGGTTCCGGCTCGAATGGATGGAGCACACGCCACCGTTCTACAGCGCGGTCGACATCCGCAACGCGGGCTTCAAGCTGGCGCCGGTCGACACCAACCTCTTCCCCGGCGGCTGGAACAATCTCACCAAGGAGATGCTGCCGCTGGCGGTGCAGGCCGCGCAGGCCGCCATCGAGAAGATCTGTCCGGAAGCGCGCAACCTGCTGGTCATTCCCGAGAACCACTCGAAGAACACCTTCTATCTCGCCAACGTCGCCCAACTGGTGCGGATCTTCCACATGGCGGGACTGAACGTGCGCGTGGGCTCGATCGATCCGGCCATCAAGTCGCCCAAGAAGATCGAGCTGCCCAACGGCGAGACCGTGTGCCTGGAGCCCGTGGTGCGCAGCAAGCGCCGCCTCGGGCTCAAGAACTTCGATCCCTGCACCATCCTGCTCAACAACGAGCTGACGGCCGGCACGCCGGGCATCCTGGAAGACCTGCACGAGCAGTACCTGTTGCCGCCGCTGCACGCGGGCTGGTCGGTGCGGCGCAAGAGCAACCACCTGCACAGCTACGAGGAGCTGTCCAAGCGCTTCGGCAAGCTGCTGGGCATCGACCCCTGGCTGATCAATCCGATCTATGCGCGCGCCGACGGCGTCGATTTTTCCGAAGGCCGCGGCATCGACGTGCTGACCAGCCACGTGGACGCGGTGCTGACCAAGGTGCGCCGCAAGTACAAGGAATACGGCATCAACGAGAAGCCCTTCGTGGTCGTCAAGGGCCATGTCGGCGGCGACGGCCCGGGCGTGGTCACCGTGCGCGACGCGAAGGAAGTCGAGGGCCTGGTCGGCAAGCCGCGCAGCGCTCCGGCAGGCAAGGCGGGCGCGGCCGCCAGGGAGCTGCGCGAGCCCGGCGAGGTGATCGTGCAGGAAGGCGTGCTGACCAACGAGCGCGTGCACAACGGCGTGGCCGAGCCGGTGGTCTACATGATGGACCGCTACGTGGTGGGCGGCTTCTACCGCGTGCATGCCGAGCGTGCGCCCGACGAGAACCTCAAGCTCCCGGGCGCGAGCTTCGTGCCGCTGGCGTTCTCCGAAAGCGCGCACCTGCCGCAGCCCGGCGCCAAGCCCGGCGCGAGCGCCCCGAACCGCTTCTACATGTATGGCGTGGTGGGCCGCCTGGCCATGGTGGCCGCGAGCTACGAGATGGAAGCCACCGATCCGGACGCCGAAATCTACGAATGATTTTCCGGGGCGGCTTGCGCGGGCCCCGGTCGGCGGCAAAATAGCGGCCCCACAGCAAAGGAAACAAAAGGGCGGAGGGGTGCGCGCGGCGGCTGGAAATTCCACCGCGGCAGCATCTCGGTGCGTGTGACGTCTGGTTACGCGCGGGCAGCCTCCCTTTTTCCCATCGACTTCGTGTCACCTCCCAAATCCACTTCCGCCGCCGCCTTGATCATCGGCGCCATCGGTGTCGTCTATGGCGACATCGGCACCAGCGTGCTGTATGCAGTCAAGGAAGTGTTCGGCCACGGCCACCTGCCGTTCACTGTCGAAAACGTCTACGGCATCCTGTCGATGTTCTTCTGGACGCTCACCGTCATCGTGTCGATCAAGTACGTGGTGCTGGTGCTGCGCGCCGACAACGAAGGCGAGGGCGGCCTGGTCGCCATGCTGGCGCTGGCCTCGCGCGCGGTGGCCGACAAGCCCAGGCTGCGCCACGTGCTGCTGCTGGTGGGCATCTTCGGCACCTCGCTCTTCTATGGCGACGGCGTCATCACGCCGGCCATCTCGGTGCTTTCGGCGGTCGAAGGCCTCGAAGTGGTGTCGCCCCACTTCAAGCACTATGTGCTGCCGGTCACGCTGGTGGTGCTGTTCGGCCTCTTCGTGGTGCAAAAGCGCGGCACGGCGGGCATCGGCAAGTTCTTCGGGCCCATCACGCTCGCGTGGTTCCTGGCCATTGCGGTGCTCGGCGTGTCGCAGATCCTGCACCACCCTGAAATCCTCAAGTCTCTGAACCCCTGGTTCGCGCTGAAGTTCATGTGGGACAACCCGGGCACCAGCTTCATCCTGCTGGGCGCCACGGTGCTGTGCGTGACGGGCGCCGAGGCGCTCTACGCCGACCTGGGCCACTTCGGCAAGCGGCCGATCCGCGTGGCCTGGTTCACGGTCGTGATGCCGGCGCTCACGCTCAACTACTTCGGCCAGGGCGCGCTGCTGCTGGCGAACCCCGAGGCCGTGAAGAACCCCTTCTTCATGATGGCGCCCGAATGGGCGCTCGTTCCGCTGGTGCTGCTGGCCACGGCGGCCACCGTCATCGCGTCGCAGGCGCTCATCACGGGTGCCTTCAGCGTCACGCGCCAGGTCATCCAGCTGGGCTACCTGCCGCGCCTGAACATCGAGCACACGAGCGTGCGCACGGCGGGGCAGATCTACATTCCGCTGGTCAACTGGGGGCTGTTCGTGGCCATCGTGCTGGCGGTGGTCATGTTCCGCTCGTCGAGCAGCCTGGCCGCGGCCTATGGCATCGCCGTGACCACCGACATGCTGATCACCACGATCCTGACCTTCTTCGTGATCCGCTACGCCTGGAAGCTGCCGCTGGCGCTGTGCATTGCATCGACCGCGATGTTCTTCGTGGTCGACTTCCTGTTCTTCGCCTCGAACCTGCTCAAGCTGTTCGAGGGCGGCTGGTTCCCGCTGGTGATCGGCGGCGCCGTGTTCACGCTGATGATCACCTGGAAGGAAGGCCGCCGGCTGATGGGCGAGGTGCAGCGCGCCGACGCCATCGAGCTGAAGGCCTTTCTCGATTCGGTGTTCGAGAGCCCGCCCGCGCGCGTGGACGGCACCGCGGTGTTCCTCACCGCCGAACCCGGCGTGGTGCCCAATGCGCTGCTGCACAACCTCAAGCACAACAAGGTGCTGCACGAGCAGAACATGTTCGTGACCGTGCGCAACCACGAAGTGCCCTGGATACCGATGGACAAGCGCATCGAGATCGAGGCGCTCGGCCATCACTGCTGGCAGGTCACCGTGCACTACGGCTTCAAGAACGACATCGACCTGCCGCGCGCGCTCGACAACGCGCGCATGCGCGGCTGCCAGCTCGAGCCCATGACGACGAGCTACTTCCTCTCGCGCGACGTCGTCATTCCCACGCTGGGCAGCGGCATGGCGCCGTGGCGCGAGAAGCTGTTCGCGCAGATGCACCACAACGCGAGCGGCGCCGCCGCATTCCTGGGGCTGCCGAACAACGCGGTGGTCGAGCTGGGCTCGAAGATCGAGATCTGATGAGGATGGCGACGGGCCCTGCCGCGGCAGGCCGCCCGCCGCCGCTCAGCCCAGTCCCAGCATCTGGCCCAGGCTGCGCCCGGAAGCGGGCCGGTCGAGCGCGATGTTCTTCTCGAGCACCAGGAGGTGCGCTTCCATCAGGCGCACGGCCTCGTCCGCATCGCCGCGCGCAATGGCATCGACCACGTCCGCATGCTCGCCGTGTTCGCACGATGCATTGCCGGGCGGCTCGTAGAGCGCCACGATCAGCGAGCAGCGCGACATGAGCTCGCTCAGGTAGCGCTCCAGGATCGGATTGCGCGCGAGCTTCGCCACGCGCAGGTGAAAGGTGCTGGCCAGGCGCGCCCACTCGGGCTGCGCATAGCGGTGCATCGCCGCATGCTCCTGCTTCAGGTGTCGCCGCAGCTCGGCGACTTCGGCACGCGTGGCATTGCGCACCGCCATGCGCACCAGCGCGGCCTCGAGCGCGCGGCGCGCCTCGAAGATCTGCCGCGTCTCCTCGGGCGAGGGCATGGCGACGATGGCGCCGCGGTTCGGCCGCAGTTCCACGATGTGGTCGTGCGCGAGCCGCTGCAGCACCTTGCGCACCAGCGCGCGGCTCACGCCGAACAGTTCGCACAGCGATGCCTCCGGCAGCTTGGTGCCGGGCGCGAGGCGCTGGCTGGCCACGCTTTCGAAGACCGAGCGGAAGATGCGTTCCTCGATGTCGCCGTTGCCCTCGTTCTTTGCCGCGGCGCCGCCGGTGGGCGGCAGCTTGCGCCGGGTGGGTCGCGGCGCGGTGGCGGGCTTGGGCGGCGAAGAAGAACGGGGCATGGCGCAGTCGATGGGGGAACCTGCCCATTATCGAGCGCGTGCGGCGCGTGCCGGGGCCTATGCAAAGTCCGCGGGCCGGTCGGCCGCAAGCTGCTGCATGTGCGATGCGATCGCCCCGGGCGTGGTGAACCAGATGTCGCCGCGGTCGCGCGCGCGGGCCAGGTGCGCGAGCGCGGTGCGCAGGTGGCGCAGCCGATAGGGCTGGCCCACGATGTAGGGATGCAGCGCGAGGCCCATCACCAGCGGCTGCGCGCGCGACTGCTCGCGCATCTCGTCGAAGTTGTCGACCACCATCGCGCTGAAGTCCCTGGCGTCCATGAGTCGGCCCACGATCATCGGAATGTCGTTGAGCTCCTGCGGATACGGCACCGACCAGATCGAGCTGCCGCCGCGCGTGCGCATGCGCACCGGCTGGTCGTCGTGGCACCAGTTGAGCGTGTAGCCGTAGCCGGTCTCGGCCAGCAGGTCGGGCGTGACGGCGCTTTCCGAGATCCATGGCGACAGCCATCCGGCCGGCGCCTGGCCGCTTTCGCGCTGCATGCGCTCGCGGCAGCCTGAGAGCAGCGCGCGTTCGTGCGCCTCGTCCCATGCGCCCTGCCGCTCCGCATTGCTGTGGCCGTGGCCGATCAGCTCGTCGCCGCGCGCCACGCAGGCCTGGACCAGTTCCGGGCAGTGGTCGTAGAGAGCGGTGTTGACGAGCGCGCCCGCCGGCAGCGCCAGCGCATCGAACAGCTCGAGGCAGCGCCAGGCGCCCACGCGGTTGCCGTATTCGCGCCAGCCGTGGTTCAGCACGTCGGGCTGCGGCGAGGCCGGGCCGATGCAGGCGCCCAGCCCGTCGCCGAACGCGAAATGCTCGATGTTGAAGCCGATGTACACGGCCAGCCGTGCGCCGTTCGGCCAGGCGTAGTCGGGCCGCCGCGTGATCGGGCTGTAGCCGAAGCGGCCGTGCGTGGGCAGCCGCCCGGGCCAGCATGCGGTCATGCGCGCGGCCTCACAGCACCGCCAGCCCGGCGCGCACCAGCAGCCATTCGGCGCTGTCGTTCCACACGTCCATGCGGCTGATGAGGCCGTGGCGCACCACGTAGCGGTCGACATAGCGGTTGCCCTCGAAGGCAGTGCCGTCGGGCCAGGCGCCGTACAGCGTGCCGAGGCTGTAGACCACGGTTTCCTCGGGCGTGCCGCCGGCCACCACTTCGGTGCGCTCGATCTTCTTCTTCACCCAGGCGTAGCGCTTCGCATTGAAGGCCGAGGTGTCGCCGGGTGCCTGCATCTCGCGGTTGCCGGTGAAGCGGATGCGGATGTCGGGCGCGGTGAAGCGCGACGCCGATTGCGGGTCGGGAATCATCACGAGGCGAAGGAATTCGTCGACCACCTCGGCGGGCGTGGAAGGATGCGGCGATGGGGGTGCATCGGGCGAAGCAGGCGTGTTCATGGGTTCTCCAGCGTGGGGGCCATGGCGGTGCATGGCGGAAAGCACGGCAGTGCTGCAGCAATTCTCATGCCGATTGTCGACGTAACTTGAAGGGAATTGTCGACAATCCATGAGCGCGCCGCCGGCACTGGAGGCTGGGCGAAGCCGCGGCGTCCCCGGCACAATCGCCCGATGCGTTTTTTCAAGGATCTGAGCCTCTCGGCCTTCACTGCGGGCTTCGTCGCGGTGCTCGTGGGCTTCATGAGCTCGGTGGCCATCGTGTTCCAGGCCGCGCAGGCCTTCGGCGCCACGCCCGAGCTTGCGGCCTCGTGGATGTGGGCGCTGGGCATCGGCATGGGCCTGCCGTCCATCCTGCTGTCGCTGTGGTGGCGCAAGCCGGTGATGATCGCCTGGAGCACGCCGGGCGCCGCGGTGCTCGCCGTGGCGGCCGGCAGCTATGGCATGGGCGAGGCGGTCGGCGCCTTCATCGCCTGCGCGCTGCTGGTCGTGCTGGCGGGCGCCACGGGATGGTTCGAGCGCGTGATGAACCGGATCCCGATGGCCATTGCCGCCGCGCTGCTGGCCGGGGTGCTCGCGCGCTTCGGGCTCGACGCCTTCATCGCCGCGAGAACCGCGCTGCCGCTGGTGCTGCTGATGCTCGGCACCTACCTGGTGGCCAGGCGCCTGCTGCCGCGCTATGCGGTGCCGCTCACGCTGCTGGCGGCCGTTGCCTTTGCGGCCGCGCGCGGCGAGATGAGCGTGTCCGCGGTGCAGTTCTCGCTCACCTGGCCGGTGTTCACCATGCCGGTGTTCAGCTGGCAGGCCATCGTGAGCCTGGCGCTGCCGCTCTTCATCGTCACCATGGCCTCGCAGAACCTGCCGGGCGTGGCGACCATCCGCGCCGCAGGCTACGGCGACCTGCCGATCAGCAAGATCATCACGGCAACCGGCTTCGCCACGCTGGTGCTCGCGCCCTTCGGTGCCTTTGCCCTGAACCTGGGCGCGATCACCGCCGCCATCTGCATGGGCCGCGAGGCGCACGAAGACCCGGCGCGCCGATACACGGCCGCGGTGAGCTGCGGCGCGCTCTACGTGGTGATCGCCTTCTTCGGCGCCGCGGTCACCGGGCTGCTCACGGCCTTTCCGAAGGAGCTGGTCGCCGCCATTGCCGGCCTGGCGCTGCTGGGCACCATCGGCAGCGGGCTGGCCGCCGCGGTGCGCGACGAGCCGCACCGCGAGGCCGCGGTCATCACCTTCCTGGTGACGCTCTCGGGCGTGGCCATCGCGGGCATCGGCTCGGCCTTCTGGGGCGTGGTGGCGGGCGCGCTCGCACTCGCGGTGCAGCAGGCCGGGCGCACAAAGGCCTCCGCCGGCAAGGGCATCGCCGCTTCCGGCAACATCGCGCCAGACAGCAGCAACATGGCGGCCACACCCGGCGCCGGAAAGACTCCCAGATGAAAAACATCCTCTTCGTCGCCGATCCGCTCGATCACTTCAAGATCTACAAGGACACCACCTTCTCGATGATGCGCGAGGCCCAGCGCCGCGGGTACCGCATCGCGGCCTGCCTGCCGGAAGAGCTGCAGTGGGTGTCGGGCGGGCTGGTCACGGCCAACGTGCAGCAGATCACGCTCACCGGCGACAGCAAGGCCTGGTACCGCGAGGACATCCGCGAGTCGAAGGCGCTGAAGGACTTCGACGCGGTGCTCATGCGCAAGGACCCACCCTTCGACGCCGAGTACATCTACGCCACCCACCTGCTCGAGCAGGCCGAGCGCGAAGGCGCGCATGTGGTCAACAAGCCGCGCGCGCTGCGCGACCATCCCGAGAAGCTCGCGATCATGGAGTTTCCGCAGTTCACCACGCCCACGCTGGTCACGCGCAGCGCGCAGGCCGTGCGCGACTTCCATGCCGAGCACGGCGACATCATCCTGAAGCCGCTCGACGGCATGGGCGGCATGGGCATCTTCCGCGTCAGGCAGGACGCGCTGAACCTCGGCTCCATCGTCGAGACGCTCAACAAGAACGGCGCCGAGACCATCATGGTGCAGCGCTTCGTGCCCGATATCGTGCAGGGCGACAAGCGCATCCTGATCATTGCGGGCGAGCCGGCGCCTTTCGTGCTGGCGCGCATTCCGCAGGGCACCGAAGTGCGCGGCAACCTGGCGGCCGGCGGCAAGGGCGTGGCGCAGCCGCTCACGCCGCGCAACCGCGAGATCGCCGAAACCGTGGGCCGCGCGCTCGCACCGCGCGGCCTGCTCCTGATCGGGCTCGACGTGATCGGCGACTGCGTGACCGAGATCAACGTGACCAGCCCCACCTGCTTCCAGGAGATCACCGAACAGACCGGCTTCGACGTGCCGGCGATGTTCATCGACGCGCTGGAGAAAACCCTGCGCCCTGCCTGAGCGCCGGGGCCGCGCCGGCCGGTTCGCGCTGGCGCCGGTCCTGCAGCCGCCGCGAGCGCAGCTTGCGCCCCCAGATCACGATGCCCGTGATCGACAGCATCGCCACCGCAAGGCCCATGGCCGACATCAGGATGCGCCCCGGCAGCCCGAGGATGCGCCCGCCATGCAGCGGCAGCTGCAGCTGCGCGAACACGTCGGCCGCCGTGCCGTGCCACGGCCGGTTGCTGCCGATCAGGTGGCCGTCGCGCCCGTCGAGGTAGAGGTTCGACAGGCCCATGCCGTCGCTGTCGTCGTGCGAGGCGCGGTCGAAGAACGAGATGTTGTAGAAGCCGCCGCGCGCGTTGTAGAACACGCCGCCCAGCGGCGTGGTCCAGCCGCGGCGCCGCGCCTCGGCATCGGCCTGCGCCACGATCTCGCGAAAGCCGATGGCGGGCTCGATGCGCGTGCCCAGCGGCGCGAGCGGCACCAGCGCCGACGGTCCCGGCGTGGTCTTCGACACCAGCGAGAGCATCGGGTGGAACACCTCCTTGTAGAGGTTCAGCGAGAACGAGGTGAAGGCGATGACGATGATCAGCAGCCACATCCACAGCCCGCCCGCGCGGTGCAGGTCGAAGTTGAGCCGGTAGCCGCCGGCCGCCCAGCGCACCGTCCAGGCCGGCTTCCAGCGCTGCCACCAGACGCCCGCGGGCCGGTGCGCCGGGTGCACCGCCCGGCGCAGCCGGCGCGGGGTCGTGAGGTAGAGCGCGACGAAGCTGTCGAGCAGCCACACCAGCGCCACCGTGCCCATGATCCAGTAGCCCAGCCGGTCGGTGCCCCACATCGCCGGCACGTGCAGCATGTAGTGGAGCTTGCGCAGGAAGGGCATCAGCGTCTCGGGCTTGAGCGAGATCGCGGTCGAGTCGCGGCGGCCGCGCACCTCGGCCGTCACCGGGTCGACGAACACCTGGTTGTAGCCGAGCCTGAAGGGCTTGCCGGTGGCCGGGTCGGTGCGCGGCTGCACGAAGTAGCCGGCGGCGTGGCCTTCCTCGAAGCCCAGCGGGAGGTAGGCGACCCGCGCGCGCGGATCGTGCGCCTCGACCGCGGCGGCGAGCTCGAACGGGTCCTTGAAGGGGCCGCGGCTCGCGGTGTCGTAGAGCTTGCGGTTGAGCCAGCCGTCGATCTCGTGGTCCCACGAGATGACGGCGCCGGTCAGCCCCGAGACGACGAGGAACAGGGCCACCGCCAGTCCCGCCCAGCGGTGCACGGCGGTTGCAAGGGCGCGCATCAGAACTCGAGCGTGGCCGAGAGGTTGAACGTGCGCGGCGCGCCGAGCACCAGGTAGCCGGAGCCGGGATAGCCGCCGACCGAGGACCAGTAGTTGCGGTCGGCCAGGTTCTCGATGCGCGCGCGCAGGGTGAGCAGCTTGCCGCTCACTTCGGTCACGTAGCGTGCGCCGATGTCCACGCGGGTCCAGCCCGGCACGCGCAGCGTGTTGGCGGCATTGGCGTAGCTCGATCCGCTCGCCACCATGCGGCCGTCGAGCGAGAGGCCCTGCACGCCCGGCACATCCCATTCGACGCCGATGCTGCCCTGCGCCTTGGGCACGCCGATCACGCGCTTGCCGTCGGTGGTGCTGCTGCCCGTGTCCTTCTGCTTGGCGTCCAGCCAGGTCACGCCGCCCAGCAGCCGCAGGCCCTTGCTGACCTGGCCGAAGACGCTGAGCTCGGCGCCCTGGTGGCGGTCCTTGCCGTTCGCGGAGAAGTAGTTGCCCTGCACGAAGGCGCGCGGCTTCTCGGTGGAGAAGAAGGCCAGCGTGCCGCCGACCTGGCCGGCGTCGTACTTGATGCCGACCTCCTTCTGCTTGGAGACGTAGGGGCGCAGCTGCTGGCCGGCATTGAGCACCGGCTGGCCGCCGGACTGGGCGGGCGCGGTTTCGCCCTGCGCCAGCCCTTCGATGTAGTTCGCATAGACCGACAGCCGGTCGTTGGCCTTGAACACGATGCCCGCCAGCGGGCTGGTGCGGCTCTGGTCGTACGAGGTGACGGTGCCGCCGGCGGCGGTCTGCCGGCCGTTGCTCACGATGCGGTAGCCGATGTCGGCGGTCTCGATCGTCTGGCGGCGCGCGCCCAGCGTCAGGCGCAGGCGGTCGTCCATGAAGGACAGCGTGTCGCCGATGGCCAGGCTCTTGAGCGTGGTGGTGCCGTTGAGCGCGGGGTTGGCGAGGTCGTTGCCCAGGTAGGTCAGCGCCGGCGGGAAATAGCTGCGCGGAGAGTAGATGCCGGTGTTGAGCGTGCCGCCGGCGCCCAGGCCCATGCCGTAGGCGTTCTTCTTCTCGAGATCGAAGTAGGAATAGCCCAGCACCCATTCATGGCCCACGCCGCCGGTGCGCAGCTTGCCGCGCACGCCGATCTCGGCCGTCTTGACCTTGTCCTCGCGCGTGTTGTCGAAGCGGGTCATCGTGGCCGCGCCCGTGAGGCCGTTGGAGACCGTCGGGCCCGCGAGGGAATTGTTCTCGTAGCTGCTGCGCGCGCCGGCGGCGGCCCAGGCCGTGATGTCCGGCGTGATGTCGTACTCGCCGCGCACCGAGCCGAAGGTGTCGCGCTCGTAGGAATAGGTCCAGGGCTGCGCGAAGTTCGTGCTGTTGTCGGGCGCCCTGGGCACCACCGTGACGCCGCTGCCGAGCGTCACGTTGGGCCGCGTGTTGCGCAGGCGATGCTCCTGGTGGCCGATGTCGGCCGAGATGCGCGCATCGCGGCTGCGCCAGTCCAGGCCCACCGAGAGCACGTCGAGCTTGACGCCTTCGCCGTCCACGCCCGTGCCGCCGTCGCGGTGCGCGGCGTTCAGGCGCACGCCCACGCTCTGGTCGGGGCCGAAGCGGCGCGCGATGTCGGTCGCGGCATAGGCCTGCGAGCCGCTGGCCGTGCCCAGCGTGACCTGCGTGAGCGGCTCGTTCGGGGCGCGCTTGGGCAGCAGGTTGATGTTGCCGCCGATGCCGCCGCCCGAGGGCGTGGCGCCGTTCAGGAATGCGCTCGCACCGCGGAACACTTCCACGCGCTCGAACAGTTCGGACGAGATGTACTGCCGCGGCAGCAGGCCGTAGAGCCCGTTGTAGGCGATGTCGTCCGAGTTGACGATGAAGCCGCGGATGAAGTACGACTCCTGGAAGTTGCCGAAGCCGCGCGCCACGCGCACGGTCGGGTCGTTCTGCAGCACGTCGGCCACGCTCCGGGCCTGCTGGTTCTGGATCAGCTCGTGGGTGTAGCTGGTGCCGGAGAACGGCGTGCTCATCATGTCCTGGTTGCCCAGGATGCCGACGCGCCCGCCGCGCGCCACCTGGCCGCCGGCGTAGGGCTTGGTCAGGCCCTCGGCCGAGGCGTCGGCGCTGGCTTCGACGGTGACGGTGGCCAGCGTGCCGTTCGATGAAGACGGCGAGGGCGAGGCGGCCGGCTGCGCCGCGGTGGTCTGTGCAAGGGCGGCCACGGCGTGAAGGGCGAGCAGCGAGGCGGCCACGGTCGGGCGAAGCCGGGGAAACGGAGCAGCGGACATGGAACGGTTCAATCTGTAATACAAATGAGAACCGTTATTATTCGATAACAAAGCCCATGATTTCGAAACTTTCCCGCCATGTTGCGGAAAAGTGTCAGGGGAAAGTCGTCAATCGAAGCCCTGCCGGACAGGGCCGCTTCAGAACGGCGCCAGCTGCCCGTCCACGAACACGTGCAGCTCGCCGGGCGCGAAGGCCGTCCAGCTTTCGTTGGTGGTGAGCGGCGCGGTCACGACCACCGCCACGCGGTCGTTCGGCGTGGTGTGCCGCGCGAAGTCGATCTCCAGGTCTTCGTCCGACAGCTGCGCCGTGACGAAAGGATGGCGCCGTTCCACGTACCAGAGATGCGTGGAGGCATGGGCCCAGAGCGCCTGGCCGTTCGACAGCATGAAGTTGAAGGTGCCGTGGCCCGCAAGCTGCGGCGCCAGTTCGCGCAGCGTGAGCGTGAGCTCCTCGATGCTCGGCACGCCCGCATGCGACTTGGCCAGCTCCTGCATGATCCAGCAGAAGGCGTGCTCGCTGTCGGTGTTGCCCACCGGGTGGAAGTTGCCGTGCAGGCGCGGGCGGAAGTCCTTCAGGTCGCCGTTGTGGGCGAACACCCAGTAGCGGCCCCACAGCTCGCGCACGAAAGGGTGGCAGTTCTGCAGGTTGACGGCGCCCTGCGTGGCCTTGCGGATGTGCGCAATGACGTTGCGGCTCTGGATCGGGTAGCGCCGGATCAGCTCGGCCACCGGCGACTCGCTCGCGGGCATGTGGTCGACGAAGTGGCGCAGCCCGCGGTCCTCGAAGAAGGCGATGCCCCAGCCGTCGGCATGGTGGTCGGTGCGCCCGCCGCGCTGCGCGAAGCCCGTAAAGCTGAAGGTCACGTCCGTGGGCGTGTTGCAGTTCATTCCAAGCAGTTGGCACATGGCGCTATTAGAGCGCGAGCGCCGCCTGCCCGGCGAACCCCATCGCCGGTTCAGCGCACGAAGCGGCCTTCGGGCGTGACGCGCACCATCTCGATGAAGCGCGAGCCGGCATTGGCGCCGGTCGAGAAGTCGATGTCCATGCCGGCCAGGCGCAGCCTGAACGCCCGCAGCGTTGCATGCAGGCGGGCGCGCGTCAGGTCGCGGCCGGTGCGCTTGAGCGCCTCGATCATCACCAGCGCGTTCAGGTAGCCCTCGAAGCTGCCGTAGCCCACCGGCACCTGCGCGCGCTCGGCCAGCCGGCGGTAGTCGCGCGTGACGGATTCCACCTCGCCCCAGGGGTAGGGCATGACCTGCGAGATGGCCAGGCCGCTGGCCTGCAGCTGCACCACCTTGGCCGTGACCTCACCCGGCACGATCGACATGCCATAGAACATCGGCTTGCTGCCAGCCGCATAGGTCGCCTTGATCACCTCGCCGGCCACGGTGCCGGCCAGGTACATCAGCACGGCCTGGGACTGGCTGTCGGCCAGCATCTTGCCGGCGGCCGCGGAGGTCGAGCCGTCGCCCTTCACCGACACCACCAGCGCGGGCGCCTGCTTGTTCGTGGCCATGGCCGCCTCGATCAGCTTCACCGCCTCCACGCCGCCGGGATTGTCCAGGTGGGCGATCGCGATCTTGTTCACGCCGATGGTCGACAGGTGCTCGACCAGCGCCTGGGCTTCGCGTGCATTGCTGGCGCGCACGAAGTAGGCCGAGCCCGCCACGCGTTCGCGCGCGCTGTCGCCCACGCCGTAGCCGCCGACGCTGGGCGCGCCGCTTTGCTGCAGCAGCTTGGCCGCGGCGGCCGTGGTGCCCGAGCCCACACAGCCGAAGAACGCGAACACGCGGTGGTCGTTCAGCAGCTTGGCGTAGTTCTCGACCGCCTTCTCGGGCTTGAGCTCGTCGTCCAGCGCCACCAGCTTGATCTTGCGTCCGCCCACGCCGCCCTGCTCATTGATGGCGTCGAAGGCCAGCGCGGCGCCGTTGTGCACCACCTTGATCTGCGAGCCGAGCGGGCCGCTCAGCACGGCCGAGCTGCCGAGCACGATCTCGGTGTCGGTCACCCCGGCTTCGGCCGCTTGCGCGGACGAGAGATGGGCCAGGCCCGCTGCGAAAACCGCCGTTCCGGCGACAAAACTTCTGCGTTGCATGAAACCCATCCCATCATTAGCTAACAAATGCTAACAATTAGAAACGATGGGTGCTTAAGTATTACTAAGTGCTTACCCTTGCCGGATCGGACTGCCGAAGCTGCCAGGCCGCGCAAATGGCCAGTGCGCAAAGCGCCGCCAGCATCAGGAACACCTCGTCGAAGGCCGCCAGCCGCGCGGGGCTGCTCGCGGCATTGGCCAGCGAATCGCCATGCACCGCCAGCCGCCACTCGAGCACGATGGCGCACAGGCTCACGCCGGCCGCGCCGCCCAGCATGCGCAGGAAGTTGATCGCGCTGGCGCCCTGCGGAATCAGCGGCTTGGCCAGCGGCCGCATCGAGCCGAGGTTGAGCGAGGGCAGGATGAAGCCAAGCCCGATGCGCCCGATGATGGCAAACGCCACCAGCAGCCAGAGCGCGCTGTCGAGCCGGAGCACCACCATCAGCGCGAACGAAGCCGCCAGCAGCACCAGGCCGATGCTCACCAGCATCCAGGTCGGCTGCCGGTCGGCCAGCCGGCCCACGCCCGCAATGGTCAGGGCCAGCACGATGCCCGCCGGCAGCAGGATGGTGCCCACGTGCGACGCGGACAATTGCAGCCCGACCTGCATGTACACCGGCAGCAGGTAGGTGGAGCCGAACAGCGCCGTGCCGTAGATGAAGGCGACCACGCTGCCCATGGCGAACTGGCGGTACTGGAAGAGCGCCAGGTTCATCAGCGGTTCGCCGCCGCCGGCCGCATGGCGGCGCTGCCACCAGACGAAGGCTGCAAAGGCCAGCGCCGCGGCTGCCAGCAGCACGCCGGCCTGCAGCGGCGAATCGCCGCGCAGCTCGACCAGGCCGTTCAGCAGGCAGAGCGTGCCCACGGTGCCCAGCGCAAGGCCGCGCCAGTCGAGCCCGCTGCCGCGCGTGGCCGCCACGCCGCCGGGCGCCGTGGTGGGCACGAACCGGTAGGCCAGCCAGAGCGAGGCCAGGCAGAACGGCACCACCATGAAGAAGATTGAGCGCCAGCCGAACAGGTCGACCAGCACGCCGCCGATGCTGGGCCCGATGGCCGGCGCCAGCACCACGCCCATGCCGAAGATGCCGCTCGCGCGCCCCTGCTCGTGGGGCTCGAAGGCGCGCAGGATGATGATGGCCGGAATCGGCTGCACCACGCCCGCCGCAAGCCCTTCGGCCACGCGCGCCAGCAGCACCAGCGAGAAGTTGTTGGCCAGCCCGCCCGCCACGCCGCCCGCGAGCAGCAGCACCATCGTGCCCGCATAGGTGCGCCGGTAGCCGTAGCGCGACAGCAGCCACGGCGTGGTCAGCATCGAGACCGTCATCGCCACCATGAAGCCCGAGCTCACCCACTGCGCGCGCTCCTGGCCCAGCGAGAAATGGTGGCTCATGCCCGGGATTGCGACGTTGACGATGGTCGAGGACATGATCGACGCCATCACGCCCACCATCACCGAGAGCAGCAGGTACCAGCGGTAGCGCGGGCCGTAGCGTTCGCGCAGCGTGCCGATGGAGGGCGGGGCCGGCGAAGCGGCTTCGGGCTTGGGAGTGGTGGTCATGGGCGGTGGCCCCGCTTTTTATTCGATGCGGGTCCGTCGTCCTACAAGCATATCGGGCTTTGCGCGGCGGAGCCGGCACCTGCGCGTCACACAATGCACCGCTGTCCCGCGCTGCCTTTCCAGAACAACGACATGAATACGCCACCTGACCATGCCAGCGCTCCCGAGCCGGGCGCGCCCTCCCACCTTGCCTCCGAACTCGCGGCGCCCACCGTGAGCCGCGCCTACCGCTGCCAGTGCGGCCGGCCGGTGTTCCTGCGCAACAGCCAGTGCCTGGCCTGCCGCACGCCGCTCGGCTACGTGATCGAGCGCCTGGGCGTGGTGCCGCTGGCGCCGGTCGAGGCCGAAGACAAGGCCGAGGGCGGCGCAGCCGACGGCGCCGAGCCCGAGGAACAGCTCTTCACCGTGTTCGGCAATCCCGACGGCCGCACCTACCGCCGCTGCGCCAACCTCATGACCGCCGCCAGCTGCAACTGGATGGTGCCGGCCCCGCGCGAGGGCGACGACCCTTCGTTCAACACCGACGGCCTCGCGCCCGGCTACTGCCTGGCCTGCAGCGTCACCCGCACCATCCCCGATCTTTCGGTGGAGAGCAATGGCGAACTCTGGCGCAAGCTCGAGCATGCGAAGCGCCGGCTCATCTCGCAGCTGCTCGCGCTCGGGCTGCCGGTGGTCAGCCGCCATGCCGATCCGGTGCACGGGCTGGCCTTCGACTTCCTCGGCAACATGCCGGGCGGCCCGCACGTGATGACCGGGCATGAACAGGGCGTGATCACCCTCAACGCCGAAGAGGCCGAGGACGCGGTGCGCGAGCGCATCCGCGCCGAAATGCGCGAGCCCTACCGGACGCTGCTCGGACACTTTCGCCACGAGGTCGGCCACTACTACTGGGACCTGCTGGTGCAGCCCACGCCGTGGCTCGACGGGTTCCGCACACTCTTCGGCGACGAGCGCGCCGACTACGCCGCGGCGCTCCAGCAGCACTACGAGCAGGGCCCGCCGCCCGACTGGGCCAACCGCTTCGTGAGCAGCTACGCGAGCATGCATCCCTGGGAAGACTGGGCCGAGACCTGGGCCCACTACCTGCACATGGCCGACACCGCCGACACGGCGATGAGCTTTGGCGTGGACGCCACCAACGTCGAGCTTGCGACCGACCTGTTCACCGCGGAAGACCTCTGGCAGCCCGAGCATCCCGGCGCCGCCAAGTTCCTGGACTTTCTCAACGGCTGGGTGCTGCTCACCAACGTGCTCAACGAACTTTCGCGCAGCATGGGCCAGCCCGACTACTACCCCTTCGTGCTGCCGCGCGTGGCTGTCGGCAAGCTGCAGTTCATCCACTGCGTGATCACGCAGCAGCGTGACCGCGGCATGTCCGCAGCCGCGTCGCCCGGCGTGCCGCTGCCGCCGGAGGCAAAAGCCCCTGCAGCTGCTTCCCAAGCGGCGCCCGCGCCAGTACCGCAGGCCCAGAACCAGCAGCAGGGCGCCGCTCAGTCCTGACGAGGCTCGGCCGCCGCTATCCCCGCGGCGCAGCGCGCGCACATGCAGGCCTTGCCGCGCGATGCCGGCGGCAGGGCCCCAAACGGCGCCTTGCCGAAGTCGGCCGCCATGCACCAGCAGGGCGGTTGCGGCTGGCCGGTTTCGCGCGCGGTTTCCATCGCGCAGCGGTTCTCCTCGCCGCACAGCGGACAGCGCGTGGTGTCGATGGTGGCGGTGGCTGTTTCCATCGCGTCAGGCGAGCTCGAAGGCCGGCAGCTTCCTGGGCACGGCCACGTTGCGCAGGGTGGCGTACACCGGCAGGCCGTTGCGGTAGGCGGGGTAGTCCTCGCCTTCGATCAGCGGCAGCAGGTAGCGCCTGCACTTGTCGGTGATGCCCCAGCCGTCGTCCGAGATGAAGTCGCGCGGCATCGGTTTTTCGACATTCGCCACCGCGTCGAGCGGCGCGCTGCCGATGCGGTAGGTGTAGGGCGCATCGGAGGTGCGTTCGATGGTCGGCATCACCGCGTTGCGGCCTTCGAGCGCGAGCTCGACCGCGCGCTGCCCCAGCTCGTAGGCCTGGCGCACGTCGGTGGCCGAGGCAATGTGCCGCGCCGCGCGCTGCAGGTAGTCGGCCACGGCCCAGTGGAACTTGTGGCCCAGCGCCTCCTTGACCATCTGCGCCACCACCGGCGCCGCGCCGCCGAGCTGCGCATGGCCGAAGGCGTCGCGCGTGCCCTGCTCGGCCAGGAAGGTTCCGTCAGGGTAGTGGCAGCCCTCGGACACCACCACCGAGCAGTAGCCGTGCTGCTTCACCAGTTCGTCGACGCGCGCGAGAAAGCGCGCCTTGTCGAACTCGATCTCGGGGAACAGCACCACCACCGGAATGCCATGGTCGGCCACGAGCCCGCCGGCCGCCGCGATCCAACCCGCATGGCGGCCCATCACCTCGAGCACGAACACCTTGGTGGAGGTGGCCGCCATCGAGCGCACGTCGAACGAGGCCTCCAGCGTCGACACCGCCACGTACTTGGCCACCGAGCCGAAGCCCGGGCAGCAGTCGGTCAGCGGCAGGTCGTTGTCGATGGTCTTGGGCACGTGGATCGCCTGCAGCGGATAGCCGAGCGACTGCGACAGCTGGCTCACCTTGAAGCAGGTGTCGGCCGAATCGCCGCCGCCGTTGTAGAAGAAATAGCCGATGCCGTGCGCCTTGAACACCTCGATGAGCCGCTCGTATTCGCGCCGGTTCTTCTCGAGCGACTTGAGCTTGTAGCGGCACGAGCCGAAGGCGCCCGAGGGCGTGCTACGCAGCGCCGCAATCGCCTCGGCCGGCTCGGCGCCGGTGTCGATGAGTTCTTCGGTCAGCGCACCGATGATGCCGTTGCGCCCGGCGTAGACATTGCCGATGCGGTCCGGGTGTTTTCGTGCGGTCTCGATCACGCCACAGGCCGACGCATTGATGACCGAGGTGACGCCGCCCGACTGGGCGTAGAAGGCGTTGAGGATGGGCATGCGGCGATTCTCCCGCAGCCTCAGGCCGGGCGCCAGGGGTGCTGTTTCAGCGCCCGCCGAGGCCCATCGCCCGCGTGATCACCTCCTTCATGATCTCGTTCGTGCCGCCATAGATGCGCTGCACCCGCGCATCGGCATACGCGCGCGTGATCGGGTACTCCCACATGAAGCCGTAGCCGCCGTGCAGCTGCACGCAGGCGTCCATCACCTTGCACTGCAGGTCGGTGGTCCAGTACTTGGCCATGCTGGCGGTGGCGGTATCGAGCTTCTCGGCCATCAGCAGCTCGATGCACTTGTCGACGAACACCTGCGCCACCTGCACCTCGGTCTGCAGTTCGGCGAGCGTGTAGCGCGTGTTCTGGTAGCTGCCCACCGGCTGGCCGAACACCTTGCGCTCCTTCACATAAGTGACGGTCTGGTCGATGGCCGCCTGCGACGCGGCCACCGCGCTGATCGCAATCTGCAGCCGCTCCCAGGGCAGCTGCTCCATCAGGCAGACGAAGCCGCGGTTCAGTTGCGCGGCATCGCCGAGCAACGCGTCGGGCGGCAGCCGCACGTCGTTGAAGAACAGCTCGGAGGTGTCCTGCGCCTTCAGCCCGAGTTTCTTGAGCCGCTTGCCTTTTTCGAAGCCCGGCATGCCGCGCTCGACCAGGAACAGGCTGGTGCCCTTGGCGCCCGCGGCCGGGTCGGTCTTGGCGACCACGATCACGAGGTCGGCATGCCAGCCGTTGGTGATGAAGGTCTTGCTGCCATTGAGCAGGTAGCTGCCGTCGGGCTGGCGGATGGCGCTGGTCTTGACCGCCTGCAGGTCGCTGCCCGCGCCGGGCTCGCTCATCGCGATGGCGCCGACCATCTCGCCGCTCGCGAGTTGGGGCAGGTAGTGCTGCTTCTGCACCTCGGTGCCGTAGCGCAGGACATAGGGCGCCACGATCTCGCTGTGCAGCCCGAAGCCGATGCCCGTGAAGCCGCGCGCCCAGAGCTCCTCGAACTGGATCACCGAATAGAGCAGGTCGGCGCCCGCGCCGCCGTAGTCCTCGGGCAGCGCCATGCAGAGAAAGCCGTTCTCGCCGGCCTTGGACCAGACGGCGCGGTCGACGTAGCCCTGTTCTTCCCAGGCCTCGTGGAAGGGCGCGATCTCCTTGTCCATGAAGCGGCGGAAGCTGTCGCGGAAGGCCTCGTGGTCGGCGCTGAAAAGCGTGCGTTCGATCATGGCTCAGCGCCCGGGGAAGCTTGGCGGGCGCTTCTGCAGGAAGGCGTTCACGCCTTCGCGGAAGGTGGGGCGGTCGATCAGTTCTCGCTGGCGCTCGCTTTCGTAGTGCAATTGCTCGGCCAGCGTGTGGCGCTCGGCGGCCTCGAAGGCTTCGCGCGCCTCGACCACGGCATGCGCCGGCAGGCGGGCGAGCCGCTGCGCGATGGCGCGTGCTTCGTCGAGCAGCTGTTCGTCGTCCGCGCAGGCCCAGATCAGGCCCCATTGCACCGCCTGCTCGGCGCCCAGGCGCTCGTCGAGCAGCGCCATGCCCATGGCGCGTGCCCGGCCGGCGCGCCGCGGAATGGCCCAGGTGCAGCCCAGGTCCGGCACGATGCCGAGCTTGGGCAGGAAGGGCAGGTAGAAATAGGCGCTGCGCGCCGCGATCGTCACGTCGGCCGCCAGCGCCAAGCCCACGCCGGCGCCGGCCGCGGCGCCGTTGACGGCCGCCACCACCGGCACGGGCAGCGTGCGCAGCGTCTCGATCAGCGGGTTGCTGAGCGATTGCATCCACTCCGCGGTCTGCGCGCCGAGCGACTTGCCTTCGCCGCCGGGCGCCATCGCGCTCAGATCGGCGCCCACGCAAAAGGCCTTGCCGGCGCCGGTCAGGATCACGGCGCGCACCGCGCGGTCGTCGCGGATGCGCTCCAGCGTGTCGCGCAGTTCGACCTGCAGTTCGCGCGCAATCGGATTCAGCTTGGCCGGCAGGTTCAGCGTGAGCGTGGCGACGCCGTCGGCCAGCGCGTAGAGCACATAGGGCTGCGGTGCGTTCATCAGAGCCTCTCCACGATGGTGACGTTGGCCATGCCGCCGCCTTCGCACATCGTCTGCAGCCCGTAGCGCTTGCCGCGCCGGCCGAGCGCGTGGACCAGCGTGGTCATGAGCTTGGTGCCCGAGGCGCCCAGCGGATGGCCGAGCGCGATGGCGCCGCCGTTCACATTGAGCCGCGCGGGGTCGGCATCCAATGCCTCCAGCCAGGCGATGGGCACGGGCGCGAAGGCTTCGTTCACTTCATAGAGATCGATGTCCTGGATGCGCATGCCGGCCTTCTTGAGCGCACGCAGCGTGGCGGGCAGCGGGGCCTCCAGCATGATCACCGGGTCGTGCCCCATCACGCTCATGTGATGGATGCGCGCAAGCGGCTTCACGCCCAGCGTCTTGAGGCCGCGTTCGTTCACCACCAGCACGCCGCTCGCGCCGTCGCAGATCTGGCTCGCGGTGGCGGCGGTGCAGCGTCCGCCCTCGGCAATCAGCTTGACGCCCGCGATGCCTTCGAGCGTGGCATCGAAGCGGATGCCTTCGTCCACCATGTGCTGCTCGCCCGTGCCGCTGCCGTCGGCCTGCAGGATCTCGATGGGCACGATCTCGTCATCGAACGCGCCCGCGCGCGTCGCGGCCATGGCGCGGCGATGGCTTTCGAGCGCGTAGCGGTCGAGCGCGTCCTTGTCGATGCCGTAGTTCTTCGCGATCATCTCGGCGCCGGCGAACTGGCTGAACTCCACGCCGGGGTAGCGCCTTTTCATGGCCGGGCTCATGTAGGTGCCCAGGCCCGCCTTGGCCGGCAGCGCATTGGGCGTGAACATCGGCACGCGCGTCATGCTCTCGACGCCGCCTGCAATCACCGCGTCCATGGCGCCCGACATGACGGCCTGCGCCGCAAAATGCAGCGCCTGCTGCGACGAGCCGCACTGCCGGTCGACCGAGGTGCCCGGCACCGATTCGGGCAGTGTCGACGCCAGCACCGCGTTGCGCGCGACGTTGGTCGCCTGCTCGCCCACCTGGCTCACGCAGCCCAGGATCACGTCTTCCACCGTGGCCGGGTCGATGCCGCTCTTCGCCACCAATGCGTCGATCACCTGCGCCGCCAGGTCGGCCGGATGCCAGCCCGCGAGCTTGCCGCCGCGCCGCCCGCCGGCCGTGCGCGCGGCGGCCACGATGTATGCCTCTGCCATGGTCATGTCCCTCCAGAAAAGAAAACAGCGTGACCCGCGCGGCGCCCAACGCAAAAAAGCCGCCCGTCACGGCGGCGGCGTTCGGTGCTTGGAAGGTCCATGGCATCGAGGGTCGATGCCGAGGCGGCTCAGGTCAAGCCGGGGACAACCCGAGCGGCAGCAGTCGCCAAGGCGACCGGCGCCGCGTCGGCAGCGGCATGGCCGCGGGCTGCGCGTCCGACACCGTGATGCACGAGGCTTCGAGCGCCGACACCAGCACGCGCCGGTGCTCGCTGCCTTCGAAGCGCTCGCCCGGCGCAAGCACGATGTCGCGCGGATCGCGGTCGAGCGTCACCCAGACCGAGCCGCTGCGGCATTCGATGCCCACGCCGGCGCCATCGGGCACCGAGAAGATGGAACGGGTCGGCAGGCTGACCTGGAAGCGGGAAGAAGAAAGAGGCTGGGTGCTCATGGCAAGCTCCATTGCATTCGTGATACGAATGAATATAGTGAACCGGCCTTCCTCTTGCACACGGTAATTCGGAACTCATTGCATGCTTCCAGAGAATGCGAAAGCCCTTGGCACCGCCTCCGGCGAGCTACCGCCGCTCGAACTGCTGCGCAGCTTCGAGGCCGCGGCGCGCCGGCTGAGCTTCACGCTCGCGGCCGGCGAGCTGCACCTGACCCAGTCGGCCGTGAGCCGCCAGATCCAGCAGCTCGAAGCCAGCCTGGGCGTGCTGCTGTTCGAGCGCCGGCACCGCGCGCTGGCGCTCACCGAAGCCGGCGGCGTGATGCAGCGGGCCGTGACCGACAGCCTGGAGCGCCTGCGCGACGCCACCGCGCGGGTGCGCGCCAGTTCCGCGCCGCGCCAGGTGGCGATCACCACCACGCCGGGTTTTGCATCGCTCTGGCTCATTCCGAAGCTCGCCCGTTTCACCGGCAGCCATCCGCAGGTCGACGTGCGCGTGTCGGCCACGCTCGACGTGCTCGACCTGGAGAGCAGCCGCCTCGACCTGGCGGTGCGCTTCATGCCGATCGGCCGCGGCATCGGCCCGGCGCTGTTCGAGGAATCGGTGATCCCGCTGTGTTCGCCGCAGCTTGCCGCCTCGCTGCGCACGCCGGCGGACTTTTCGAAGCTCACCCTGCTCACCGTCGAATATCCGGACCACAGCGAAGCGCCCACCGCCGATTGGGAACCTTGGCTCAAGGTGATGGGGCTCGACGACCTGCGCATGAAGAGCACGCTGCGCTTCACCCAGTACGCCGATGCGGTGGCCGCCGCCGTGGCCGGGCAGGGCGTGGTGATCGGCCGGCTGCCGCTGCTGCGCGAACTGGTGCAGGACGGCCGGCTGGTGGCGCCGCTCGGCGAGGGCGCGGCTTCGCACCGCGGCTACTTCATCGAGGCCTCGCGGCGCGCCGCCGGCAACCGCGATGCGCAGGAGTTCGCAGAGTGGCTGCGCGACGAAGCCGAGGCGGCGCAGCGGAGCTGAGGGATTCGAGACAAGTGCCTCGCAGCGCGAGGCGTGGGCTTTGCGCCACAGCCGCAGGCGCCGCGCTTGCACACAGCGCGCGTGCTCGCCAGAATCCGCCCTTCGTTTTTCAGCAACAGTTTTTCATCCGCGCCTGGCGACGACCAACCTCCCGGGCGGCAACACATTCAATGAACCGTTTCCTGAACACCTGACCCGCACACCGACCGCCCCGGCCGCGTGTGCATCCACGCATCCGCCGAGGCCCATCGACAAAGGCCCCGCGCAGCCATTCGCCGGGGTTTTCTTGTTTCTGGAGTGTGCGCACATGAGTGCTCAACGAAAGGCCCGCGACGACGACAAGCGTCTGGGCCGGTTTTATTTTTCGGTGCCGAATGCGGCACCTCGCAATCCCGTGGTGGCCGCGATCGCGCGCGGCGAATCCAATCAGAAGGCGGGGCGCCACCTGCGCACGCACCGTGCGGAACGGCGCGCGCAGAAGGTCGCGTTGCAGAAGGCTGCGCGCAGCCTTGGGCGGGAGGGCTGACGATGCGCGAAGACATGGACAAGCTCATCGTCGAACGGCCGCGCCGCGGCGGTGGCGTGCAGGGCGACGGGCGCGTGTTTCGAAACAGCAGGGAGCGCGGCTCGCACCTCGGCATGAAGCGTGGCTACGACCACCCGAAGGGGCTCAACGAGAACCTCCAGCCGCTCAGGCGCTGGCTGCACAAGCAGGTGCACCGGCCGTGGGACAAGGTGTGGAGCGAGCTCTGCCAAGGCATCGACCGGCGCAGCACGGTGCAGGCGCACATCTTCCTGCACATCGACGACTTCGTCGTGCGCGATGCGGTGATGCACGGCAGCCAGGTACTGGTGCGTTCGCGGTGGTGGGCGGGCAGCGACCGCGTGCCGCTGCGCGAAGCGCCCCACGTCGAACTCTTCGTGCATCCGGGCACCGGCATCCTGTTGCCCAACCGGTATCGGCGCGGCTCGGGGCAGCGCCGCAAGGCCGAACGCGAGGCGAAGGTGGCGGCGGCGGCGCAAGGAGTGGTGAAGCCCTACGCGCCCTGCCATGTGATCGACGCCGTCACGCAGTGGCATCGCATCGATGGCTGCTGGTGGGAGGTGACGCTCGCGCGTGTGCCCGAGGTGCGCCGGCTGGAGCCCGCGCCGCGCTGCTACGACGTGCTGCGGCGCTGCCTGGTCACGCGCCGCGGCTGCGAGCCGCCCGCCTTCGGCACCACCGACACCATGGCGATGTACGGCCGGCCCAACGTGTATGCGGAGTGCATGCGCAAGCTCGGCCGCGCGGAGGTGCGCTCGCGGTTGGGCGAGCGCCGTTGAGCTTGCGCCTGCGCGATCCCGCTCAGGGCTGCGCGGAGGCGAGGCCCGCTTTTTCGTGCGCGCGCGGCAGCAACAGGAACGCCAGGGTGCCCACCGCCAGCATGGCCGTGATCGTGAGGAACACCGCGCGAAACGGCTCCACGCCGTTCGACGCGGCCCACGACGCGGCCACGCCCGTCGTCCACTGCATGAGCGACACGCCGAGGAACATCGCCATGTTGAGCAGCGACAGCGCGCGCCCGGTCATGGCCGCCGGATAGGCAGCGCGCGTGTACGAATACTGCAGCACCGAGTAGCCCGAGAGCAGGCCATAGAGAATCGGCAGGCCGATGTCGACGGCCAGCGAATGCGTGAACGCCATGAGCGCGAAGATCACCGCGGCCGCGAACGCGCAGCCCATGAGCCAGCGGCCGCGCCGCCTGCCGCCCGGGTCGAGGCGGCCGAACATGGCGGGGCTGATCATGCCGGCGATGGTCATCACCAGCGCCACGTTGCCGCTGCTGACCAGCGACAGCCCATGGCGGTCGTGCAGCATGGGGCCGAGCCAAAGGCCGCGCAGGGTGATGAACGCGGCATACGACACGCAGGCAAAGCACAGCAGGCCCAGCGTGTGCGGCATGGCAAAGAGCGGGAGCAGTTCGCGCACGGCCTTGCGCAGCGACTGGCGTTCGGCCGGCGCGGTCTCCGCGCTCGTGCGGTCCTCCGCGCGCACGGGGTCGCGCACGCGCCAGAAGATGAGGATCCACGAAAGCACGGCGGACGCAGCCAGCACCGCATAGCCGGCGCGCCATGACGCGGCTTCGATCAGCAGCGCCAGCGGCGTGCCGGTGAACAGGATGCCCAGGCCTGCGAGGCTCATCACCAGCCCCGACATCGCGGTGAAGCGCGAGGCATCGAAATGCCGTGCGATGAACACCGTGCAGGCCAGGAAGGCCGGCGCGCAGCCGACGCCGATCAGCGCCTGCCCGAGCAGCAGCGCATGGAAGCTCGATGCCACCGCGCACAGTGCGGCACCCGCAACGGCCAGCGGAAAGGCGGCGAGCACCGTGCGGCGCACGCCGAACGTGTCGATCGACACGCCCATCGCGAGCTGCATGATGCCGAACATGAAGTGGAAGGTGCCTGCCCAGGTGCCGATCTGCTGGGGCGAGAGGCCGAAGTGGCCGCTGAGCGGCGTGGCCATCATGGCGCCGACGGTGCGGAAGGCCTGGCTCAGGGCGAAGGCCGAGGCGAGGGCGATCAACATCGCGGTGGTCGAGGTGGACCAGCGGGAGAAACGGGAGAGGCGTGAGCTGGGGCGCTCCGCGGGCTTGGATGCCGCGTTCGGGTTCATAGGGCGGGAGGCCAGTAAGGAGGGCGACCTGATGCTAGTTGATCGTCGGACGCGCAGGGTCGCGGTGGCGACGCCTCGTGGACATTCGACCGCACATGACAGCTACCCCATAATTTCTAAACAACCCTGAGAGCCTCGCATTGCCAACGCCCTCCATCTCCTCCAGTACCCGCACGGCAAAGCCCGGGCGCGCAAAGGCTGCACAGCCGCTTTTCAGCCGTGTGCGAGAGATCCTGGATACCGCGCGTGCCGGTGTGGCACGGACGGTCAACACGACACAGGTCGCAGCCAACTGGTTGATCGGGCGCGAGATCGTCGAGGAAGAGCAGAGAGGGCAGCGCCGAGCGGGCTATGGTGCCAGGCTGCTCGCTGATCTGTCGACGCGCCTGAATGCCGAGTTCGGCCGCGGTTATTCCGTGGACAACCTCGAAGCGTTCAGGCAGTTCTATCTGGACTATCCGCAACTGATTTCCGAGACGGCGTCTCGGAAATCGACCACGCCAACGGCGTTGCCTCTTCAGGTCAGTTCCGAGACATCGTCTCGGAAATCCGAAGGCGACACGGACTGGTGCCCCGGAGCGCTGCATCCGTCTCTTTCATGGAGTCACTACCGCCAACTCTTGCGTGTGGCGAGGCCGGAAGCGCGTGCCTTCTACGAAATCGAAGCGATCCGAAACGCGTGGTCCGTGCGTGAGCTCCAGCGCCAGACGGCCAGCCTGCTGTACGACCGTTGGCAAAAAGCAAGGACAAGAAGGGCCTGATGCGATTGGCAACGCATGGCCAGGAAGTGATGCAGCCGCTCGATGTGTTGAAAGACCCGGTGGTCATCGAGTTCCTCGGCCTGCCGGAGTCCCCGAGGTTGGTCGAGTCCAAGCTGGAGCAGGCGCTCATCGACAACCTGCAGACTTTCCTGCTCGAACTGGGCAAGGGTTTTGCATTCGTGTCGCGCCAGGAGCGTATCACCATCGACGGCGACCATTTCTATATCGACCTGGTCTTCTATCACGCGGTGCTCAAGTGCTATGTGCTCATCGATCTCAAGGTCGGCAAGTTGACTCATGGCGATCTCGGCCAGATCCAGTTCTATGTGAACTACTACGACCGCGAGCGTCGAACCGAAGGCGACAACCCGACGCTGGGTGTGATCCTTTGCCCGGACAAGAACGATGCCGTGGTGAAGTACACCTTGGGCGAGCAGCAGGAGCGAAATATCTTCGCCAGTCGCTACCAATTGCATCTGCCGACCGAGCAGGAACTCGAGCGAGAGTTGCGCCGTGAAATCCGGCAGTTGTCCGTGGCAACGCCGCTCAAGATGCCCCCAAGAAAAAAGGCCGGACCGGACGCATAAAAACAAGAACGGCACCCGAAGGTGCCGTTGGTTGACTCAGGAAAGAGGCCGAGGATCAGGCCTCGCCCTTCACCTTCAGCCGCCACGCATGCAGCAGCGGCTCGGTATACCCGCTCGGCTGCTCGATGCCCTTGAACACCAGGTCCTGCGCGGCCTTGTACGCGGCCGAGGTGTCGAAGTGGCCGGCCATCGGCTGGTACACCGGGTCGCCGGCGTTCTGCTCGTCGACCACCTTGGCCATGCGCTGGAAGGTCTCGTCGACCTGCGCCTTGGTCACCACGCCGTGCAGCAGCCAGTTGGCGATGTGCTGGCTCGAGATGCGCAGCGTGGCGCGGTCTTCCATCAGGCCCACGTTGTGGATGTCGGGCACCTTGGAGCAGCCCACGCCCTGGTCGATCCAGCGCACCACGTAGCCGAGGATGCCCTGCACGTTGTTGTCGATCTCCTGCTGCTTCTCGGCCTCGGTCCAGTTGGCCGCGGGGGCGATGGGCACCTGCAGCAGCGCATTGAGGATGTTGTCGCGCTCCGCGTCGGCGTCGATCTTCTCGAGCTCCTGCTGCACGGCCGTGACGCTGACCTGGTGGTAGTGCAGCGCGTGCAGCGTGGCGGCGGTGGGCGAGGGCACCCAGGCGGTGTTGGCGCCGGCCTTGGGGTGCGCGATCTTCTGCTCGAGCATGGCGGCCATCAGGTCGGGCATGGCCCACATGCCCTTGCCGATCTGCGCCTTGCCGCGCAGGCCGCACGAGAGGCCGACCAGCACGTTGTTCTTCTCGTAGGCGCCGATCCACGCGCTGGACTTCATGTCGCCCTTGCGGATCATCGGGCCGCCGTGCATGGCGGTGTGCATCTCGTCGCCGGTGCGGTCGAGAAAACCGGTGTTGATGAAGGCCACGCGCGCGGCGGCCTCGGCGATGCAGGCCTTGAGGTTGACGCTGGTGCGGCGCTCCTCGTCCATGATGCCGAGCTTCACGGTGTTGGCGGGCAGGCCGAGCAGCTGCTCGACGCGGCCGAACAGCTCGCTCGCAAAGGCCACTTCGGCCGGGCCGTGCATCTTGGGCTTGACGATGTAGATGCTGCCGGTGCGCGAGTTGCCCTTGCGCTTCAGGTCGATCATCGCGATGGTGGTGGTGACCACGGCATCGAGGATGCCTTCGGGGATTTCCTTGCCGCCCGCATACAGCACGGCCGGGTTGGTCATCAGGTGGCCCACATTGCGCAGGAACATCAGCGAGCGGCCGTGCAGCTTCACGGGGCGGCCGTTGGCGCCGGTGTATTCGCGGTCGGGATTGAGGCCGCGCGTGAAGGTCTTGCCGCCCTTGGCGACTTCTTCCGTGAGCGTGCCCTCGACGATGCCGAGCCAGTTCGCGTAGGCGACCACCTTGTCGGCCGCGTCGACCACGGCCACCGAGTCTTCGAGGTCGAGGATGGTCGAGAGCGCGGCTTCGAGCACCAGGTCGCTGACGCCGGCCGCGTCGCCCTTGCCGATGGGCGTGCTGCGGTCGATGCGGATGTCCAGGTGGATGCCGTTGTGCTTCAGCAGCACCGACGACGGCGCGGCCGCATCGCCCTGGTAGCCGATGAACTGCGCGGGGTCGGCCAGGCCGGTGCTGCTGCTTTGCAGCGCGACGATGAGCTTGCCGTCCTTCACGCTGTAGCCGGTCGCCATCTTGTGCGAGCCGTTTTCGAGCGGCGCGGCCTGGTCGAGCACGTTGCGCGCGAACTCGATGACCTTGGCGCCGCGCACGGGGTTGTAGCCCTTGCCCTTTTCGGCACCGCCGGTTTCGGGAATGGCATCGGTGCCGTACAGCGCGTCGTACAGCGAACCCCAGCGCGCGTTGGCGGCGTTGAGCGCGTAGCGTGCGTTGAGGATCGGCACCACCAACTGCGGGCCGGCCTGCAGCGCGAGCTCGGAATCGACGTTCGCGGTGGTGGCCTTCGCGCCCTTGGGCTGCGGCAGCAGGTAGCCGATCTTCTCGAGGAAGGCGCGGTAGGCCGGCATGTCGGCGATGGGGCCGGGGTTCTTCTTGTGCCAGGCATCGAGCTCGGCCTGCAGGCGGTCGCGTTCGGCCAAGAGCGCGATGTTCTTCGGCGCGAGGTCATGGACGATGGCGTCGAAGCCTTTCCAGAAAACATCGCTGGCCACGCCGCTGGCGGGCAGGACCTTGTCTTCGATGAAGCGGTGAAGCTCGGTCGCAACCTGGAGGCCGTGGGTGGTGGTGCGGGCGGTCATGTTTTTTCTCTCCTTGAGAACGGTGCAATGCTGAATGAAATGAGGAGCGGTGTCTGTCAGAAGAACCCGAGCACGTCGCGCAGGCTGCTGCCGATGCGTTCGGGCTGCGTGCCGAGTTCTTCGAACGGGAGCTGGTAGCGGTTGACCCAGAGCGTGCGAAAGCCGAACCAGGTGGCGCCGAGCGCGTCCCAGCCGTTGCAGCTGACGAAGGCGATGCGCGCGGGCGGCAGGCCGGTGGCGACGACGCCGAGCTGGTACGCGTCGGGATGCGTCTTGTACTTGCGGATGCCGTCGACGCTCAGCACATGGTCCAGCAGGCCATCGAGCCCGGCGCCGCGCACGGCGGCGTCGAGCATGCCGGGGTCGCCGTTCGAGAGGATGCCGGTGGCCACGCCGCGGTCCTTGAGCGCCTGGAGCACTTCGCGGCATTCGGGAAAGGCCGTGAGCGTGCGGTACTGGTCCATCAGCTGCTGCTCGGCGGCTTCGGTCAGGCCGAGGCCCAGCCGCTTGCAGGTGTAGCGCAGCGCGGCGCGCGTGAGTTCGCCGAAGGGCCGGTAGTGCGCGCCGTGGTTGCTGGTGGTGACGAGGCGCGTGTATTCGATCTGCTTGTCGCGCCAGCCCGCGGCCAGCGCCTGCCCCTGGCCCGCGAACAGCCGCTCGGCCGTGTGCCCGACGCTGTAGACGTCGAACAGCGTGCCGTAGGCATCGAAGAGCACTGCGCCGGGTTGATCCATGGCTTGGACTTTATTCGATACTTTGCCGGTTGGTAATAACCAAGATCGGGATTTATCAGTGACAAAAATGAAGGTAATCGCAGGAAGACCTGCGTTTTCTCTTCCTTTTTGTCAGAGGGCTCCGCTCAGCTCACGGGCCGCGGCGCGTACCGGCTCGATGTGGCGCGCGTCGTAGCGGTGCGCCGGCATCGTCAGCGTGACCGCCGCGGCCAGGCGGCCGCCGGCGTGGAACACCGGTGCCGAGATGCCGGCCAGCTCGGCCGTGCGGTCGCCCACCAGCGCGCAGTAGCCCTGGGCGCGGATCTCGTCGTACAGCTTGCGCTCCCTGGCGCCGCGCGGGCGCTCGGCCTCGGGGCCGAAGGCGATCAGCACGCGCGCGCCAGCGCCGCGGTCGTTGGGCAGCAGGTCGCCCGCGCGCACGTGGTCGCGCACCACATGCGAGGAATCAACGCGGAACTGGCACAGCCGCACCCAGCTGTCGCCCTGTTCCTGTCGTACGTGATACGCCGCGCTCTCGCCCGTGGTGGCGGCCAGCGCGCGCAGCACCGGCAGCACGATGCGGTCGAGCGACAGCGACGCCGCATAGAGGCCGTGCAGCCGCGCGATCTCGGCGCCCAGCGCATAGCGCCCGTCGTCCTGCCGGCGGATCAGCCGCGCATGTTCGAGCGAGGCAAGAAGCCGCAGCACCGTGCTCTTGTAGAGCTGCGTGCGCTCGGCGAACTGCGCGAGCGTGAGCGCCTCGTCGCCGGGTTGGAAGGCCGAAAGCAGGCTCAGCGCGCGGTCGACCGCGGCGGCGCCGCCGGGCGCGGCATTGAGGTCTGAAACCGATTCGGTCTGGGCTTTGCGGGGCATGGCGTCGGCTTGACAGGGAAAGTCGTTCGGCGGTTTAATTCTGTTTAACGGAATTTAGTTCTGTAAGATAGAACTGTCAAGCGATCGATGCCCGGTCAGGCGATCGCTCCAAGGAGACGAAACCGATGACACCCCCCGACGTCCTCATCAGCGAGGTCGGCCCGCGCGACGGCCTGCAGTCGGTCAAGGCCACCATGCCCACGGCGGACAAGCTGCGCTGGATCGACGCGCTTCACGCCGCCGGCGTGCGCGAGATCGAGGTCGCCTCCTTCGTGCCCGCCAGATTGCTGCCGCAGATGGCCGACGCCGCCGAGGTGGTGCGCCACGCCATCACCTTGCCCGGCCTCACCGTGATGGCGCTGGTGCCCAACCGCAAGGGCGCGCAGGCGGCGCTCGAAGCGGGCGTGCACAAGCTCACGATGCCGGTCTCGGCCAGCGTGGCGCATTCGCTCGCCAACGTGCGCAAGACGCCGACCGAAATGGTCGAGGAAGTGCGCGCCATCTCCGAGCTGCGCCGCGCGATCGCGCCGCATGTGAAGCTCGAGGCCGGCATCTCCACCGCCTTCGGCTGCACGCTGCAGGGGCTGGTGCCGGAAGACGACGTGATCCGCCTCGCCGCGCAGTGCATCGAGGCCGGCGCGGAAGAAGCGGGCCTGTCGGACACCGTCGGCTACGCCAACCCCGCGCAGGTGCGCCGGCTCTTCAGGCGCCTGCGCGCCGAGCTCGGCGCGCACGCCGGCGCCGCCCACATGCACAACACGCGCGGCCTCGGCATCGCCAACTGCCTGGCGGCGTGGGACGAGGGCGTGCGCACCTTCGACGCCTCGCTCGGCGGCCTTGGCGGCTGCCCGTATGCGCCCGGCGCCTCGGGCAACGCGGTCACCGAGGATCTCGTCTTCATGTTCGAGGCCATGGGCGTTCGCACCGGCATCGACATCCAGAAGCTCATCGCGGCGCGCGCGCCGCTCATGGCCGGCCTGCCCGGCGAACCGGTCTACGGCATGACGCCCGAAGCCGGCCTGCCCAAGGGCTTTGTTCAACAGACAACCACCGCACATGCCTGAATCCCAACCCCTGCCGTACGCCGACGTCCGCGTCGTCGAGTTCACCCACATGGTGATGGGCCCGACCTGCGGCCTGCTGCTGGCCGACCTCGGCGCCGAGGTCATCAAGGTCGAGCCCATCGAGGGCGACAGCACGCGCCGCCTGCTCGGCTCGGGCTCGGGCTTCTTCCCGACCTTCAACCGCAACAAGAAGAGCATCGCGCTCGACCTCAAGACACGGGAGGGCGTGGAGGCCGCGCTGCGCCTCGTCGCCACGGCCGACATCGTGAGCGAGAACTTCAAGCCCGGCACCATGAAGAAGCTGGGCCTGGACTACGACAGCCTGAAGCAGCTCAACCCGCGCCTCATCTACGTGAGCCACAAGGGCTTCCTGCCCGGCCCCTATGACCATCGCACGGCTCTGGACGAAGTGGTGCAGATGATGGGCGGCCTCGCCTACATGACCGGCCGCGCGGGCGACCCGCTGCGCGCGGGCACCAGCGTGAACGACATCATGGGCGGCATGTTCGGCGCCATCGGCGCGATGGCCGCGCTGCGCCAGCGCGAGCTCACCGGCAAGGGCTGCGAGGTGCAGTCCGCGCTGTTCGAGAACAACGTGTTCCTGGTCGCGCAGCACATGATGCAGTTCGCCGCCACCGGCAAGGCCGCCGACCCGATGCCCAGCCGCATCTCGGCCTGGGCCGTGTACGACGTGTTCACCGTGAAGGACGGCGAGCAGATCTTCCTGGCGGCCGTGAGCGACAAGCAGTGGGCCATCTTCTGCAGGGCCTTCGGCCTGGAAGAAATGCTGGCCGACCCGCGCTTGAAGACCAACAACGACCGCGTGCTCGCGCGCGACTGGATGATGCCGATCCTGCGCTCGCACTTGGCCGGCTACAGCGCCGCCGAACTCAGCGCGCTGTTTGAGCAGAACGAGCTGCCCTTCGCGCCCATCACCAAGCCGCAGCAGCTGTTCGACGATCCGCACCTCAACGCCACCGGCGGCCTCGCGCCCGTGCGCATGAACGACGGCCACATGGCCAAGGTGCCGCTGATGCCCTTCACGCTCGACGGCGAGCGCCCCGGCATCCGCCTGCAGCCGCCGCGCGTCGGCGAGCACACGGGCGAGCTGCTGAAGGAAGTGGGCTATGGCGACGAAGAAATCGCCGCCCTCAAGACACGCAACATCATCCTTGGAGACTGAGCCATGGCTTTCATCCCGCGGCGCGCCTTGCCCGCTTTGCTGTTTCTTTGCGCCGGAGCTACGGCGGGCCTTTCCGCCCTGGCCGCAGACACCGCGTGGCCGAGCAAGCCGGTGCGCCTGGTGGTCCCGTACGCGCCCGGCGGCACCACCGACTACGCTGCGCGCCAGATCGCGCAGAAGCTCAGCGAGCAGACCGGCGCCTCGTTCTACGTGGAGAACAAGGCCGGCGCGAGCGGCACGATCGGCTCCAGCCTGGTGGCCAAGTCCGCGCCGGACGGCGGCACCTTCCTGGTCAACGACACCACCTACGCAATGCTGCCGCACCTCTTCAGGAAGCTGCCCTGGGAGCCCGCCGACCTGGTGCCGGTGACGACCATCGTCGATGCGCCGCTCGTGGTGGTGGTGGGCGCGGACTCGCCCTACAAGAGCGTGGCGGCGCTGATCGACGAGGCCCGCAAGAACCCCGGCAAGCTGACCTTCGGCTCGGGCGGCGTGGGCAGCTCCACCCACCTGGGCGGCGAGCTGCTCAAGCAGAACGGCAAGCTCGCGCTGACCCACGTGCCCTACAAGGGCGCGGGCGAAGCGATGCTGGGCGTGGTGTCGGGGCAGGTCGACGTGCTGGTCACCGCCGCGCCCACGGCCATCCCGCAGGTCAAGGGCGGCAAGGTGCGCGCGCTGCTCGTGACCTCGCCGCAGCGCCTTGCCGCCTTGCCCGAGGCGCCCACCAGCACCGAAGCCGGCCTGAAGGACTTCACCGCCACCAACTGGTTCGGCATCGCGGCGCCCAAGGGCACGCCGCAGCCGATCATCGACAAGCTGCAGGCCGAGGTGAAGAAGGCGCTGGCATCGCCGGACCTCGCGAAGCGCTTTGCGGAGCAGGGCGCCAGCCCGGGCGGCCTGTCCCCGGCCGATTTCGGCAAGTTCGTTCACGGCCAGACCCAGGCCTGGGGCCAGGTGATCAAGGCCGCGGGCGTGCAGCCCGACTGACCCCACCGGAGACCATGCAGCCATGTGGAACCTGAGCTTCCAGCCGCCCGAGATCATCGAAGCGCGCGTGCTCACGCGCCTGCCCGATGCGTTTCGCGCGCCGCGCCGCACCGACTGGGTCGACGCCAACAAACCGGGCCACGTGATGGACAGCTTCCTGGAAGGCCCCGCGTTCGACCGGGCCGGGAACCTGTACGTCACCGACATTCCCTACGGCCGCATCTTCAGGATCGCTGCGGCATCGCTCGAATGGCAGCTCGTGGCGGCCTACGACGGCTGGCCCAACGGCCTGGCGGTCCATGCCGACGGCAGCCTGTGGATCGCCGACTACCGGCGCGGCATCCTGCGGCTCGATGCGGCCGGCGGCGCGGTCGAGACGGTGCTC
This sequence comes from Variovorax paradoxus NBRC 15149, assembly GCF_001591365.1. GTDB lineage: Bacteria > Pseudomonadota > Gammaproteobacteria > Burkholderiales > Burkholderiaceae_C > Variovorax > Variovorax paradoxus. The sequence goes on along the minus strand of NZ_BCUT01000001.1, from coordinate 2,141,608 downwards.
GGCCATCGCAACAGCGAATCCTTCAAGGGCGTGAACGACCTCGTCTTCGACCTGGAAGGACGGCTCTATTTCACCGACCAGGGCCAGACCGGACTGCACGATCCCACCGGCCGCGTCTACCGGTGGAATGCCGATGGCCGCCTCGACCTGCTGCTGGCCAACGCGCCCAGCCCCAACGGCGTGGCAACCAGCGGCGACGGCAAGGTGCTGTTCGTGGCCGTCACCCGCGGCAACCAGGTCTGGCGCGCGCCGCTGCTGCCCGACGGCAGCCTCTCCAAGGTCGGCGCGCTGCAGACCTTCTTCGGAACCAGCGGCCCCGACGGGCTTGCGCTCACGGCCGATGGCGGGCTGGTCGTTGCCCATGCCAGCCTGGGCGGCGCCTTCGTGCTCAATGCGCGCGGGGAGGTCACGCACATGGTCCGCAGCCCGGCCGGCCAGACCGTGACCAACCTTGCCTTCCGGCCGGGCACGCGGCAGCTGGTGCTCACCGATTCGGCCACCGGCAGCGTGCTGGAAGCCGAGCTGCCGGTGGGCGGAGCGCCGCTCTATTCGCACTCCATGTACTCGCGGGCCCAGAAATAGCCGCGGCGGGCGCCGGCCCAGGCCCGCGGCGCCGCGGGCTATAGTTCCGCCGCCATGGACCGCCTGAAGCAACTCGAATCCTTCGTCTCGGTGGCGACCCGCGGCGGTCTCACGGCCGCGGCCAAGGCCGAGGGCGTGGCGCCTGCGATCATGGGGCGGCGTCTCGACGCGCTCGAGGCGCGGCTGGGCGTCAAGCTGCTGGTGCGCACCACGCGGCGCATCACGCTCACGCACGAAGGCAGCGCCTTTCTCGAGGACTGCCAGCGCCTGCTGACCGAATTCGCCAATGCCGAGGCCAGCGTGAGCGCCGGCGGCGTCAAGGCCAGCGGCCACCTGCGCGTGACGGCGCCGGCCGGCTTCGGTCGCCGCCACGTGGCGCCGCTGGTGCCGCGCTTCCATGCGCTGCACCCGGAGGTCACGATCTCGCTGAACCTGAGCGACCGCGTGGTCGACGTGCGCGGCGAGAGCTTCGACTGCGCGGTGCGCGTGGGCGACATGCCCGACTCGTCCTTGGTCAGCGTGCGGCTGGCCGACAACCGCCGCCGCTGCGTCGCCACGCCGGAGTTCGTGCGCCGCCACGGCATGCCGCGGCATCCGAACGAGCTGTCGCGCTTTGCCTGCCTCACGCTGTCGAGCGACGCTTCGCAAACGCGCGGCTGGGCATTCCGCGTTCCGCGCGCCCCGGCGGCTGCCGGCGAGGAGGGCGGCGAAGAGCTGATCTACCTGCGGCCCGAAGGCCCGCTCGATTGCTCCGACGGCCAGGTGCTGCACGACTGGTGCCTGGCCGGCCACGGCATCGCGTGGCGCAGCACCTGGGAAGTGGAGGCCGAGATCGATGCCGGCCTGCTGGTGCCGCTGCTGGATGAATTCGCCGCGCCGCCCAACGGCATCTACGCGGTCTTCGCGGGCACCAAGCACCTGCCGCTGCGGGTGCGGCTGTGGCTTGATTTCCTCAAGGAGCAGTACGGACGGCCCGAATTCTGGGGCGGCAGGGCATAAAGCGCGCGAGCGGCGGCACAATCTGCAAGCATTTGCAACTCATTGAAGAAGAAAGCCATCGATGACCCTCGAAGCCATCCTCGCCTACCTGCATCTGCTGGCCATCCTCACGATGGTCGTGTTCATCTCCAGCGAAGCGGCGCTGTGCCGCGTGCAGTGGCTCAATGCCGCGGTGGTGGAGCGGCTCGCCAAGGTCGACATGGTCTACGGCATGGCCGCCATCGCGGTGCTCGCCACCGGCATCGCGCGCACGGTGTGGGGCGTGAAGGGCACGGCGTGGTATTGGACCAACCCGCTGTTGCATGTGAAGCTCGGCTTGTTCATCATCGTCGGCGTGCTCTCGATCTTTCCGACGCTCACCTACTTCCGCTGGCGCAAGGCGCTGCGCGCCAACGGCACGCTGCCGGCCGAGGCCGACATCCGCAAGACGCGCCGGCTGGTGATGGTGCAGGCCCACCTGATCGCGCTGATCCCGCTGGTCGCCGTGTTCCTCGCGCGCGGCTTCGGCAAGTAGGCGCGCATGGAACGCGCCGGCATCCAGCTCCTGTTTGCCGGCACCATCTTCAGCAGCGCGTTCCTGCTGTTCCTGGTGCAGCCGCTGATCGCCAAGCAGATCCTGCCCTGGTTCGGCGGCTCGGCCGCCGTCTGGTCGACCTGCATGGTGTTCTTCCAGGCCGTGCTGCTCGCGGGCTATGCGTACTCCGACTGGGTCACGCGCCGCCTTCGCGTGCGCGCGCAGGCGGCGCTGCACGTGGGGCTGCTGCTGGCGAGCCTGGCCTTCCTTCCGCTGGTGGTGGCCGCGCGCTGGAAGCCCACCGGCGCCGAAGACCCGGCGTGGCTGATCCTGGGGCTGCTGCTCGCGACCATCGGCCTTCCGTACTTTCTTCTGTCGACCACCGGGCCGCTGGTGCAGTCGTGGGTGGCGCGCACGCCCTGGAGCGCGCGGGTGTACCGCTACTTCTCGCTCTCCAACCTGGCGTCGCTGCTGTCGCTGCTGAGCTACCCGGTGCTGATCGAGCCGCGCAGCTCGCTGCTGCAGCAGGCGCTCGGCTGGTCGTGGGGCTATGGCCTGTTCGCGCTGCTGTGCGCCGGCACGACATTGCTGGTGGCGTACCGCTGGCCGGCGGCTGTGCCGGTTGCCGCGGCGCCCGGCCAGGCCGCGGCCGCCGCCGATAGCGAAAAACCGCCGCGCTGGTCCGACGGCCTGCTCTGGCTCGTGCTGCCGGCGCTGGCGTCGTGGCTGTTGCTGGCCGTGACCAACCACATCACCCAGAACGTCGCGGCGGTTCCCTTTCTCTGGATCGTGCCGCTGTCGCTGTACCTGTTCACCTTCGTGCTGTGCTTCGAGAGCGACCGCTGGTACCGGCGCGGCGTCTTCCTGCCGCTGGCGGCGGGCGTGCTGCTGCTGTGCGCCTTCGGGCTGCAGCACCACATCGGCTCGGACGTGCGCACGGGGCTGCCGATCTATGTCGGTGGCCTGTTCGTGCTGTGCATGTTCCTTCACGGCGAAACCGCCAGGCTGCGGCCGGCGCCGCGCTATCTCACGCGCTTCTACCTGATGCTCGCGCTCGGCGGCGCGCTGGGCGGCGCCACGGTCGGGTTGGTGGCGCCGCATGTGCTGCCGGCCTACTACGAGCTGGGCATCGGCCTGGTGCTGACGGCGCTCGCGGCGGCGGCCGTCCTGCGCCGCCGGAACTGGCTGCGGGCCATGAGCGTGGCATTGGCGGCCGGCTGCGCATACTTCCTGATGGCGCAGATCGCGAGCGACAGGTCGGACGCGCGCCACCTGCTGCGCAATTTCCATGGCGCGCTGATCACCTTCGACATGCGGCGCCTCCACCCGTCGGACAGCGTGCGGGTGCTGTCGCACGGCTCCATCAAGCACGGCGAGCAGTTCCTGGACCCGGCCCGCCGGCGCGAGCCCACCACCTATTACGGCGCCACCTCCGGCATCGGCCGCGCGATGGCTGCCGCACCGGCCGGGCCGCGCCGCGTGGGGCTGATCGGCCTGGGCGCCGGCACACTCGCGAGCTACGGCCGCAGCGGCGACGCCTACCGCATCTACGAGATCAATCCGCAGGTGTTCGAGCTCGCGGACAGCGAATTCAGCTTCCTGCGCGACAGCCCCGCGCGCATCGAGCGCGTGCTCGGCGATGCGCGGCTGGCGCTGGAGCGCGAGCCGCCGCAGGGCTTCGACCTGCTTGCGGTGGATGCCTTCTCGGGCGATGCGGTGCCGGCCCACCTGCTCACAGCGCAGGCCATGGATGTCTACCTGCGGCACATGAAGCCGGATGGCATCGTGGCCTTCCATGTGACCAACCGTTTCCTCGAGCTCGCGCCCGTGGTCGCGCGGATCGCCGAGCTGAAGGGCCTGCATGCCGTGCTCGTGAGCGACGACGCCGAAGCCTCGCGGTGGCTCAGCCCGACCGACTGGGTGCTGGTGGCGCGCGATCCCGCCGTGCTGGCACGCGAGCCGGTGCGCGCCGCGGCCTCGCCGATCGTGCTGCGCGCCGGTGTCCGCCCCTGGACCGACGATTTCAACAACCTGCTGAGCGTGCTGAAGTAGCCATGAAAAAGGCCCGCACGCGGCGGGCCCTGTTTGCGCAGGCTGGAGCGCGGTGCGGCTTCAGGCCTTGGCGTCCTTTTCGCACTTCTTCATGAAGCTGTTCTTGGCGGCGCCGGCCAGCGGCTTGCCGTTCTTGTCGACGGCCTTGGCTGCGCAAGCGGGTGCTGCGGCGGCCTTGGTGTCTTTTTCGCACTTCTTGATGAAGCTGCCCTTGGCGGCGCCGGCCAGCGGCTTGCCGTTCTTGTCGATGGCCTTGGATTCGCAGCTCGCGGCGGGCGCTGCCGCGGTGGCGGGCGCTGCGGGGGTGGCCGCCGCAGGAGCGGCGGGGGTCGCGGGGGTGGCCGGCGTGGCCGCAGGTGCGGTGACAGGCGCCGGAGCCTTGGCAGCCGGGGCCTTGTCTTGTGCCTGTGCGGCGCCGAAGGAGAGACAGGCGCCCAGGGCGACCAGGGAAAGGAACTTCTTCATGGTGATATGTCCTTGCAAGGTGGGTTGTGACAGGTGCCCCGCCCCGGGGCCGAGGCTTCTAACGGCCCAAGCCAGCGATCGGATGACGATGGTCAACGGCGCCCCGGGTTTGCCCCCGGTAAAATTCGCAGATGCTATTGGTCAAACAGGAGCTGCTCGCGGCGCTCGCGAACACGCTCGAATCCCTCTCGCCCGGCGCTGGCTCCAAAGCCGCGTTCGAGTCGCCCAAGGTGGCTGCCCACGGCGATTTCGCCAGCACGGCCGCCATGCAACTCGCCAAGCCGCTCGGGCGCAAGCCGCGCGAACTGGCCGAGGAGCTCAGTGCCGCGCTGCTCGCCACCCCGGTTTTCGGCCAGTGGGTCGAAGCCATCGAGGTCGCCGGCCCCGGTTTTCTCAACATCCGCCTCAAGACGGCTGCCAAGCAGCAGATCGTGCGCGAGGTGCTGGCCGCGGGCGGCGCCTTCGGCCAGCAGCCCGCCACCGGCGAAAAGGTGCTGGTCGAGTTCGTCTCGGCCAACCCGACCGGGCCGCTGCACGTCGGCCACGGCCGCCAGGCCGCGCTCGGCGACGCCATCTGCAACCTGCGCGCCTCGCAGGGCGACACCGTCTGGCGCGAGTTCTACTACAACGATGCCGGCGTGCAGATCCAGACGCTGGCCCACAGCACCCAGCTGCGCGCCCGCGGCTTCAAGCCCGGCGACCCCGAATGGCCGAGCGGCGAAAAGGCGCCCGCCTACAACGGCGACTACATCGCCGACATCGCCGAAGACTTCAAGGCGAAGAAGACCGTCAAGTCGGACGACCGGGAATACACCGCCAGCGGCAACATCGACGACCTCGACTCCATCCGCGAATTCGCCGTGGCCTACCTGCGCCGCGAACAGGACCTGGACCTGCAGGCCTTCCGCGTGCGCTTCGACAACTACTACCTCGAATCCAGCCTCTACACCAGCGGCCGCGTCGAGGAGGCGGTGCGCAAGCTCGTGGCCGCCGGCAAGACCTACGAGCAGGACGGCGCGCTGTGGCTGAAGTCGACCGACTACGGCGACGACAAGGACCGCGTGATGAAGAAGCAGGACGGCACGTACACGTACTTCGTGCCCGACGTCGCCTACCACATCGCCAAGTGGGAGCGCGGCTTCCACAAGGTGGTCAACATCCAGGGCACCGACCACCACGGCACCATCGCGCGCGTGCGCGCCGGCCTGCAGGCGGCGGGCGTGGGCATTCCCGAGGGCTACCCCGACTACGTGCTGCACACCATGGTGCGCGTGATGAAGGGCGGCGAAGAGGTCAAGATCAGCAAGCGCGCCGGCAGCTACGTCACCTTGCGCGACCTGATCGAGTGGACCAGCACCGACGCCGTGCGCTTCTTCCTGCTGAGCCGCAAGCCCGACACCGAGTACACCTTCGACGTCGACCTCGCGGTGGCCAAGAACAACGACAACCCGGTTTATTACGTGCAGTACGCCCACGCGCGCATCTGCTCGGTGCTGGCGGGCTGGGGCGGCGACGCGGCTGCGCTCAAGGACGTGGACCTGTCGCCGCTCGAAAGCCCGGCCGCGCAGGCGCTCATGCTGCTGTTGGCCAAGTACCCGGCCATGCTCACGGCCGCCGCCAAGGATTTCGCGCCGCACGACGTCACCTTCTACCTGCGCGAACTGGCGGCCAGCTACCACAGCTACTACGACGCCGAGCGCATCCTGGTCGACGACGAGCCGGTCAAGCTGGCGCGGCTCGCGCTCGTCGCAGCCACCGCGCAGGTGCTGCACAATGGCCTCGCGATTCTCGGCGTCAGTGCGCCGAGCAAGATGTGAACTGACTATGAAGAAGACAACCAGACAACGCGGCAACATCGTCATCGGGCTCATCGTCGGCCTGGTGCTGGGGTTGGGTGTCGCGCTGGGCATCGCGGTCTACGTGACCAAGGTGCCGATCCCGTTCGTGACCAAGACCCAGCGCGGCGGTGCCGAGCAGGACGAAGCCGAAGCCCGCAAGAACCGCGACTGGGATCCCAACGCGCCGCTGGCGGGCAAGGCCGGCGCGCCCAAGCCGCCGCCGGCCGCGGCCGGCCCGGTGGCGCCACCGGCCGGCGGCGACACCGCGGCCGTGGCGCCGGGTGCGGCCCCGCCCGCGCCGCCGGTGCCGGTGGTGGTGGCTCCGAAACCCGCGCGCCCGGCCCCGGTGCCGGCCGAGGCCAATTCCCTGCCGCCGTCGAACGATCCGCTCGGCGACCTGGCCCGTGCGCGTTCTGGTGGCAGCACCACCACGGCCTCCGCCGCGCCCAGCAGCAACAACAGCGCGGCGCCGGGTGCCGATCCGTTCATGTACTTCGTGCAGGCGGGCGCCTTCCGCACCACCGACGATGCCGAGGCCCAGCGCGCCAAGCTGTCGCTGATGGGCGTGGAGGCCCGGGTCACCGAGCGCGAGCAGGCCGGCCGCACGGTCTACCGGGTGCGCGCGGGTCCGTTCAACAAGAAGGACGACGCTGATCGCCTGAAGGAACGGCTCGACAGCGGCGGCCTCGAATCGGCGCTCGTGCGCGTGCAGCGCTGAGCTCGCCGGCAGCCGTCACGGATATTCTTTAAGCTTCGCCGCGCGGCACGGGCCGCCGCCAGGATCGTCCTGGGCATGCCGCACGCGGGAACTCCGCGCGGCGCGCCGGCTCAGTCTGCCGTACCCAACAGGAGAACTCTTTCAATGAAACGTCGTGACTTTTCGCTGGCCGCCACCTCGCTGGGCCTGCTTTCGCTGGCTGGCAACAGCGCGCACGCCCAGGCGCGCGTACCCAAGGCCGGCACCGAGTACCTGGTGCTCGACAAGCGCGTGCCGGTCGACGCGCCGGCGGGCAAGGTCGAGGTGATCGAGTTCTTCTCGTACAACTGCCCGCACTGCAACGACTTCGAGCCGCAGCTGGAAGCCTGGCTCAAGACGGCCCCCAAGGAAGTGGCCTTCCGCCGCGTGCCCGTGCCTTTCGTGGGCAACGACGTCGAGGCCAAGCAGCGCCTGTACTACGCGCTCGAAGCCATGGGCAAGGTCGATGAATTCCAGCCGAAGGTCTTCGACGCCATCCACAAGCAGCGCCAGAACGTGAACGGCGACGCCAACATCATTGCCTGGGCCGGGGCCAACGGCCTGGACGGCGCCAAGTTCAAGGAAGTCTTCACCTCCTTCGGCGTGGCCAGCAAGGCCAAGCGCGCCGCGCAGCTGACCGACGCCTACAAGGTGGCCGGCGTGCCGGCGCTGGCCGTGAACGGGCGCTGGTACGTGGACGGCGAACTGGCCGGCAACATGACCAAGGCGCTGCAGGTCACCAACTACCTGATCGGCGAAGCGAAAAAGGGCTAACCCCCAGGCTGCGCGGCACTTCGTGTCCGCTGCGCCCACCCCCTTGCAGGGGCGGCACCTGCGGCCCGGCAAAGCCGGTTCCGCGGTGTCTCCCGATGGGGACACCGGCCCGCTTCGGCGGGCCTTTTTCATCGGCGTTGGTGGCTGGTGCTGATCCGCCGCATACAATGGTTCAGAGCAAGTTTCGTGCCTCTATGACATTGCCCTCCTATCCCCACACCACCCCCTTCGTTCGCCGAATCCGCCGCCTGGCCGCCGGCGCGCTGCTGCTGGCCGGCCTGGCCTCGGGCGCGCTGGCCGAGACCGCCGACCGCAGCAAGCCGATGAACATCGAATCCGATGCGATGCGCTACGACGACCTCAAGCAGACGAGCGTGTTCACGGGCAACGTGCTGGTCACCAAGGGCACGATCATCATCCGCGGCGCGCGCATCGACGTGCGCCAGGACGCCGAGGGCTACCAGTACGGCGTGGTCACGGCGGCGCCCGGCAAAAGGGCCTACTACAAGCAGAAGCGCAATGCGCCCGACGAGTGGATCGAGGGCGAATCCGAGGTCATCGAATACGACAGCCGCGCCGACAACGTCAAGTTCATCCGCAATGCCGTCATGCGCCGGCTGATCGGCGCCACGCCCAACGACGAGAGCACCGGCGCGCTCATCGTCTACGACCAGAGCAACGACACCTACACGGTCAACGGTTCCACCGTGCCGCCCAACACGGGCGTGAACGCACCCCCAGGCGGACGCGTGCGGACCATCCTCACGCCCAAGAGCGCCACCGCGCCGGCGCCCGGAGCCTCGGCGCCCGCCGGCGGACGGGCCGCGCCAGCGGCGGCCGCGCCCCAGCCGGCACCCGGTGCCGGCCTGCGCTCGAGCACCACGCTGGGCGGCGACGGGGAAAGGCGCAAGTGATCGAAGCCGCTGGAACCCAGAACGCCGACGGCACGCCGGGCAGCCGCCTGGTGGTGCGCGGCCTGCAGAAGAGCTACGGCAGCCGCAAGGTCGTGCGGGATGTCTCGCTCGACGTGCAAAAGGGCGAGGTCGTCGGGCTGCTCGGCCCCAACGGCGCCGGCAAGACCACCTCGTTCTACATGATCGTGGGGCTGGTGCGGGCCGATGCGGGCGAGATCACCATCGACGGCGAGCCCATCGCCCACATGCCGATCCACCGGCGCGCGCGCATGGGCCTGAGCTACCTGCCGCAGGAAGCCTCGATCTTCCGCAAGCTCACGGTCGAGGAAAACGTGCGCGCCGTGCTCGAGCTCCAGCGCGAGCCCGACGCCAGCGGCAAGCCCGCGCCGCTAACCAAGCAGCGCATCGAGGAGCGCCTCTCGGGCCTTTTGGCCGACCTGCGGGTGGACCATCTTCGCGATTCGCCCGCGCTCGCGCTCTCGGGCGGCGAGCGGCGCCGGGTCGAGATCGCCCGCGCGCTGGCCACGCAGCCGCGCTTCATCCTGCTGGACGAGCCCTTTGCCGGCATCGACCCGATCGCGGTGATCGAAATCCAACGGATCATCAGCTTCCTGAAGGAGCGCGGCATCGGCGTGCTCATCACCGACCACAACGTGCGTGAAACGCTGGGCATCTGCGATCACGCGTTCATCATCAGCGACGGGCATGTGCTGGCACAAGGCACACCCTCGGAGATCGTCGACAACGCCGAAGTACGCAGGGTGTACCTCGGCGAGCACTTCCGGATGTAAGGGAGGAGTCGGTCTCCATGAAGCAAGGGCTGTCCCTTCGCGTTTCGCAGCACCTGGCGCTCACGCCCCAGCTGCAGCAGTCGATCCGGCTGCTGCAGCTGTCCACGCTCGAACTGAGCCAGGAAGTGGAGCAGATGCTGGACGAGAACCCGTTCCTCGAACGCACCGCGGAAGAAGCCGCGCGCGAGGAATTCGGGCTCGACGCCATCGACACGCCGGTGCCGCGCGACGAGGCCGGTGAAGCCGCCGAGGGCGAATTCAGCTCGGCCCCGGCCAGCAGCGCGACCGCCACGTCCAGCGAAACCGCCTCCACGGCCGAGTCCGAGGTTCCCGCCGCCGACGCCACCGAGCGCGAGCCCGACTGGGAAGGCGACGGCACCGTCGACATGGCGCCCGACGACAGCGAATGGGGCAGCGATGCCCCCGCGCGCCAGAACAACCTGGGCGACGACGAGCGCGCCGACGCCACCGAGCTCGCGCGCAGCCAGGAGTCGCTGCAGTCCTTCCTGCACCGGCAGGCGCTGAGCCTGCGGCTGAACGAGAACGACAGCGCCGCGCTGCGCTTCCTGATCGAATCGCTCAACGACGACGGCTACCTGGAGGATTCGCTGCCGGCGCTGGCCTCGGGCCTCGCGGGCGACGACAACGACCAGTTCGACGAGCTGGTGCACCACTTCCAGGTGGCGCTCGGCCTGCTGCAGAGCCTGGAGCCGGCCGGCGTCGGCGCGCGCGACCTGGGCGAATGCCTTTGCATCCAGCTGCGCGCGCTCGCCAGCGAAAGCGAGACCGAGGAACAGGCGCTGGTGCGCAAGACCGCCATCGCGATCTGCAAGCAGCCGATGGAGCTGCTCGCGCGGCGCGACTTCAAGCGCCTGGCCACGCTCACGCGCACCAACGAAGAGCTGGTGCGCTCGGCGCTGCAGGTCATCTCGCGCCTGGAGCCCAAGCCGGGCCGCCGCTTCGTCGACGTCGAGCGCAACATCGTCATTCCCGACGTGATCGTCACCAAGATCGGCCGCGGCACCAATGCCAAGTTCCGCGTCATGCTCAATCCCGAGGTGATGCCGCGGCTGCGCGTGCACGACATCTATGCAGGCGCGCTCAAGTCGCACAAGGGCGAGGGCAGCCAGGCGCTGTCGCAGCGGCTGCAGGAGGCGCGCTGGTTCATCAAGAACATCCAGCAGCGCTTCGACACCATCCTGCGCGTGAGCAACGCCATCGTCGAGCGGCAGAAGAGCTTTTTCGTGCACGGCGAGCTCGCGATGCGGCCGCTGGTGCTGCGCGAGATTGCCGACGAACTGGGCCTGCACGAATCGACCATCTCGCGCGTGACGACGGCCAAGTACATGTCCACGCCTTTCGGCACGGTCGAGCTCAAGTACTTCTTCGGCTCGGCGCTGGGCACCGAGACCGGCGGCAATGCGTCGAGCACCGCGGTGCGCGCGCTGATCAAGCAGTTCGTGAGCTCCGAGAGCATCAAGAAGCCGCTGTCCGACAGCCAGATCTCCGAGATGCTCAAGGAGCAGGGCATCGAGTGCGCGCGCCGCACCGTGGCCAAGTACCGCGAGGCCCTGCGCATCGCGCCCGCCAACCTCCGCAAGGCGCTGTAGAAAGCCGCCGATGGCCCGTCGCCTGCTGTCGCGCTGTGGGCAATGGGTCTTCGCCATGGCGGCGGTGCTGCTGTTCGCCGGCTGCGCCACCCTGCCCGACGAGGCGCCGCGCCCGGCCACCCGGGCCATGGCCGCCTCGGCCGACACCGCGCTCGGCAAGATCGCGCAGGCCTCGCAGCCCGACCCCGACCTGAGCGGCTTCCGCCTGATGCCGGGCGGCGACTTTGCCTTCGACACCCGCATCCAGCTCGCGCGCCGCGCCCAGCGCACGCTCGACGTGCAGTACTACCAGATCGAGAACGACGAGACCGGCCGCTACCTGCTGCGCACGTTGCGCGATGCGGCCCGGCGCGGCGTGCGCGTGCGGCTCCTGATGGACGATCTCTACACCTCGGGCGAGGACGAGCTGCTGCTCGGCCTGGCCGCCACGCCGAATGTCGAGCTGCGCCTGTTCAATCCCTTTCCGGCCGGGCGCGGCAGCCTGCTCAGGCGCTTCACCGCCTCGCTGTTCGACTTCAGCCGCGTCAACCGGCGCATGCACAACAAGCTCTTCATCGCCGATGGCGCGATGGCGGTGGCGGGCGGGCGCAATATCGGCAATCAGTATTTCAGGCGCACGGCGGGCGAGAATTTTCTCGATCTCGATACCTTCGTCGCCGGCGCGCTGATTCCGCGCCTGGGCGCGCTGTTCGACCAGTACTGGAACAGCGTCTATGTGCGGCCGGTCCAGTCGGTGGTGGCGAGCGCGCTGACACGTGACGAGCTGCAGAAGCGCTTCGACACCGCCACCGGCCCGGACACCACGCCGCCGCCGCCCCGGCCCGCGCCCAACGACCTGCTCGGCTACAGCCCGATCGCCGAAGACCTGGATGCCGGCAAGCTCGACCTGATCTGGACGCTGGCCGAGGCGTATGCCGATTCGCCCGAGCGCGTGATCGGCAAGACCGCCTCGTACGGCGGCGTGCCGCTGCTCGACGTCGACAGCGTGCGCTACAACGTGGTCGAGCAGATGCGCCGCGCGCGCTCCGAGGTGACCATCGTCTCGCCCTACCTGATCCCGGGCAAGGCGGGGCTCGAAGTGATGCGCGAGATCCGCCGGCGCAACGTGAGGATCAGCATCGTCACCAATTCCTTCGCCGCCACCGACGAGCCGCTGGTCCACACGGCCTACCGCCGCTACCGGCCCGAGATGCTCGAGCTCGGCGCCGAGCTGTACGAACTGAGCACCACGCGCACGCGTCGCAGCGTGCGGCTCGGCCTGTTCGGCACTTCGGTGGGGCGGCTGCATGCCAAGTCGGCGGTGATCGACCGGCAGGTTCTTTTCGTCGGCTCGATGAATTTCGACCCGCGCTCCGAAACGCACAACACCGAGATCGGCCTGTTCATCCGCAGCCCCGAGATGGCGCAGCAGACGCTCAAGCTCATCGAGGTGCTGAAGCAGCAGGGCGCCTACCGGCTGCGCTTTGCGAAGGACAGCGGCAATGCGCGCATCGAGTGGATCAGCGAGGAGGAGGCCGGCCGGACCACCGTGCTGAACGAGGAGCCCGACTCCGATTTCTGGGGCCGCACCATGCTCGAGATGCTGGCGCCGCTGACGCCCGAGAGCCTGCTGTAGCCCGCGCGGCTCAGCTGCTGCTGCGCACGCCCGACAGCAGCTTGAGGCCCAGCAGCACCATCACGCCGCCGGCCGCGCGGTCGATCCAGGCCTTGTAGCGCAGGTAGGCCGAGCGCGGCGCCGCCGACGAGAGCGCCAGCGCGACGACCGCGTACCAGCCGGTCTCGATGCAGAAGATCACCGCCGGCACCGCGAGCGCCAGCGCCAGCGGCACCTCGCGCGGCAGGAAGGCCGCGAAGATGCTGGCGTAGACCACCGCCGTCTTCGGGTTGCTGACCTGCGTGCCCATGCCCAGGAGAAACGCGCGCCGCGCATTGCCGCCCGTGCCTGCGGCCGCGCGTTCGTCCTGCGCGGTGGACAGCGGCTCGCGCGCACCGCGCCAGATGCGGATGCCCAGATAGACGAGATAGGCGCCGCCGAGCAGCTTCACCGCCAGGTACAGCGCCGGCACCGCGAGGAAGGCCGCCTGCAGCCCGACCAGCGCCGCAATCGCGAACACCACGCCGCCCGCGCCCATGCCCAGCGCCGCGGCCAGGCCGTCGCGGCGCGACGACGACACGGCGGTGCGCGCCACCATGACGAAGCTCGGTCCGGGGCTCATGGCCCCGACGATCATCGCGCCCGCGATGCCCAGCAACGGAACCGTGATGCCGCTCATGGTCCTATTGCTGCACGTTCACGGCTTCGACCTGCACCAGCAGCTTCACCTTGTTCTCGAAGCCGAAGTTCAGGCCCCAGGTGATGCCCCAGTCGCTGCGCTGCACCGTCGTCTCGAAGTCGCCGCCGCAGACCTGGCGGTTGATGAGCGGGTTCAGGTAGCAGTTGAAGCGCACGGCCCTGAGCGTGACCGGCTTGGTCTGCCCCATCAACGTGAGCGTGCCCGGCACGTCGGCCACCTTGTCGCCGTTGAACTCGATGCGGTCCGCCACGAAGCGCCCGGTCGGGAATTCGGCCACGTTGAAGAAGTCCTTGCTTTGCACGTGGCGGTTGAGCAGGTCGACGCCGGTGTTGATGGAGCTGATGTCCATCGTGATGTCGACCTTGCCGCTGTTGCCGCTGCCGTCGATCTGCACCGAGCCGTCCTTGGTGCTGAAGCGGCCGCGGTTGGTGGTGGTGCCGTAGTGCCCCATCTCGTACATCACGAAGGTGTGGGTGGGGTCGATCACGTAGCTGGCGTTCTTCACCGGGCCGCCCGCGGGCTTGGCGGCAACGGGCGGCGCGGTGTATTCCTGTGCCAGGGCAGGGGTGGCAAGGGCCGCCGCGGCTGAGAGCGCGGCAGCGAGGAGGAGCTTCTTCATGGCAATGGGCGTGCGTGGCGTGAGAACGAAATAAAGGAATTCAGAGCGGACCGAAGCCCGCGAGCGTGAACTTGAAGCGAACCAGCACCTCGTTGCCGACCACCGAGGTGTCGGTCCACTCGCCGTCGCCCACCTTGTAGTCGAGCCGCTGGATCGTAAAGCTTCCGCTGGCCACCGCGTGGCCGTTGGCCGGCGCAATGCTCACCGGCACCGTGATCGGGCGCGAGATGTTCTTGATGGTGAGCTTGCCCGCCATCTCGAAGCGGCCGTCGCCCAGCGCCTTGATCGCGCTCGACTGGAAGCTGGCCTGCGGAAAATGCGCCGTGTCGAACCACGGCGGCTTGGGCAGTTCGGCGTCGCTCATCGGAACGCCCAGCGACGCGCTGCCCGTGTCGATCTGCAATGCGACCGTGCCGCCTTCGGGCTTGCGCGGGTCGAAGGCCACCTGCGCATCGAACTTCTTGAACGTGCCCTCCACCGGCACGCCCATCTGCTTGCTCACGAAGGCGATCTGGCTCTTGTCCGCCACCAGCCGGGTGGCCGTGGCGGGCTCGGCGAGCGCGGGCGCGAGAGGGGCGAACGCCAGGGCGGCCGCAAGACAGAGACGGGAGGTGCGCTTCATCCGGCGGATTCCTTGCGTGGCGCGGGCCACATGCGTTTCAAGATGCCATCGCGGTCGATCCAGTGGTGCTTGAGCACCGCCGCCACGTGCAGCAGCGCCACCGCGGCCAGCGTGAAGGCGCTGCCCTTGTGCAGCGGCTTGAGCACCGCCTCGGCCCATTCCTTGTCGACCGGCACGAAGTCGGGCAGCGGCAGCACACCGAACCACACGACCGGAAAGCCCAGCGCCGAACTGTAGGCCCAGCCGAACAGCGGAACCGCCAGGAACAGCAGGTACATCAGCGCGTGGCTCGCGCGGTAGCTCCTGCGCTGCCAGCGCGGCATGGCCGCCGCCGCAGCGGCCGGCAGCGGCGGCGGCGGATGGCGCAGCCGCCACAGCAGGCGCACGGCCGACAGCAGCAGGATCGTCACGCCGGCCCATTTGTGCCAGTTGTAGAGCTTGATGCGCGCCGGCGAGAGCGGCAGGCCGGTCATGTAGAGGCCGACGCCGAGCGAGCCGACGATCATGGCCGCGAGCAGCCAGTGCAGCGCCATGGCGACCGGGCCATAACGCAGCTCGCGCAGGCCGCGCGGATCGGCGGGCGCATCGGCCATGGCGGCGGGGTGGGAGGGGGTGTCGATGGACATCGGGGGCAGGACCGGCGGCCTGTGCGCGGAGCATATATCGGAAGCGGTGAAGGCAGTGCACGAGCCGTGCCAGACGCACCGCCCGCCCGGTCAGCGCCCCGATGCCGCCTGCTGCGCCTGCACCAGCACCGCATGCAGCTCGGCCGGCTGTACCGGCTTGCGCAGCGCATGCCAGCCGCGCTCCGCGGCCAGCCGCTGGGTGGCTTCGCCGATGTCGGCCGAGACCAGCGCGATGGCGAGCGAGGGCTTCTGCCGCTGCAGCCGTTCCGCCAGCGCGATGCCGTCGAGCGCGCCCGGCAGCCGAATGTCGCACAGCGCCACGTCGAGCGCGCGCAGGTCGGCCAGCGCCAGCGCCTCGGCCGCGCTGGCGTACACGCGCGGCGCGAGCTGCCATTGCTGCAGCAGCGCGCCGAGGCTGTCGGCCACCACGGCGTTGTCTTCCACCACCAGCACGGCCAAGCCGGGCCGCAGGGCGTGCGCCGCGCCAGACCGGGGCTGCGCCGCGGGCGCGGGAGCCGCCACCGGCGCATCGGCCGGCGCCGCGGGCAGCTCGAAGCCGAACACCGAGCCCCGCCCCGGCGCCGAACGCAGCGACACCTGGATGCCGAGCTGCGCGGCCAGCCGCCGCACGATCGCCAGGCCCAGCCCATGGCCGCGCTGCAGGTTGCGCTCCACGTTGCCGATCTGCTCGAAGTCGCCGAACACGCGCTCCTGCGAGTCCGCCGCAATGCCGATGCCGCTGTCGCGCACCTCCACCCGCCAGGCGCGCCCGGTGTCGCGCCGGCGTGCGCGCACAGCCAGCAGCACCCGGCCGCGCGGCGTGAACTTGACGGCGTTGTCGACAAGGTTCGCCAGCACGCGGCGCAGCGACACCGCATCGGCCCAGCCCACCGCATCGGCGGGGCAGCGCACCGTGACGCGGCCATTGCCGGCCTGGCGCGCGAGGTCGGCCAAAAGCGGCGCCAGCGGCACCGCCACCGGCTGCAGCGGATCGGCCGCCGCCTCGATGCGGCCGATCTCGAGCAGCTGGTTGGTCAGCCCTTCGAGCGCCTGCTGCGCGCGCGCGAGCGAGGCCACCGTGTGCTGCACCACGGGCGCATCGGCGCCGTTGTCCAGCTGCTGGCGCAGCACCTCGGCCTGCAGGCCGATGGCCATCACCGGCTGGCGCAGGTCGTGGTTGGCGGCCGAGAAGAAGCGCAGCCGCTCGGCCTGCGCCTGCTCGGAGGCGCGCAGCCCGGCCAGCGCCTGCTCGCGCAGGCTGCGTTCATTGAGGCGCAAGCCGATGTTTTCCTCGAGCTGGCGCGAATGCTCGGCCACCAGCTTCCACATCATCGCGGTCAGGCCGATGCCGATGAGCGCCACCGCCTTCATGGCCGGCGCGCCGAGCCAAAGGCCGGTCACGATCACCGGCGCCAGCAGCAGCGTGATCGCCAGCTGCGTGGCCGGAACGTAGAACGACACCGAGAACGCCGAGGACAGCGTCATGCCCATCAGCATCAGCCCGAGCAGCAGCTGCTGCTCGGGCTGGCCGGGGTTGAACAGCAGCACGCCGGCCAGGCCGTGCGCCAGCTCCCAGATGCCGGTGCGCACCGTGTGCGTGCGCTGTGCATCGCGCAGGCTCTGCAGGGTGAAGGGGTCGGGCAGGCGCTGCGGAAAGAAGCCGCGCATGAGCGTCACGGCGGTGATGAGCGAGATCCACACCAGTGCGCGGGAAAGCGAATACTGCCAGGCGAAGAGCGCCGCCACGCCGCAGTTCAGCAGGTATTGCGCCAGCAGCACCGGCCCGATCGGGCGGATCGACAGCCGCAGCACCTCGCACTGGATGGCAAAGCGCCCATCGTCGTCGGCGACAGCCGGAGCAACCATGGGCGCGGTGGTGGAATTCATCGGCCGATCCACTATATTGAGAAGCGGCCCGGCGCGGCGACAATGGCGTTCCCCAGCGGCCGAATGATGGCGAACCCCCGTGAACGATCTCTCTCTCTTTTTGCCTTGCGCCGCCGGCGTCGAGGAATTCCTCGCGCAGGAAGTCCATGCGCTCACCGGCCGCGTCGGCCAGGACCTGCTCACGCTGCGCGGCGGCGTGCGGGTGCGCGCCGAATGGCGCGACGCGCTCAAGCTCAACCTGCACAGCCGGCTCGCCCAGCGCGTGCTGGTCGAACTGGCCCACGCGCCCTACCGCAGCGAGAACGACCTCTACGCCATCGCCAGCGGCGTGGCCTGGGAGATCTGGTTCACGCCCAAGCAGACCTTCAAGATCGAGACCACGGCGCAGCACAGCCCGCTGCAGAGCCTGAACTTCGCCACCCTGCGCATCAAGGACGCCATTGCCGACCGCTTCCGCGCCAAGGCCGGCGGCGTGCGCCCGAGCATCGAAACCCAGTGGCCCGGCTGCCGCGTGTTCGCCCACCTGACCACCGAGCACTGCACGCTCTACATCGACACCTCCGGCGAGCCGCTCTTCAAGCGCGGCTGGCGCCAGGACAAGGGCGATGCGCCGCTGAAGGAAACGCTGGCCGCCGCCATGCTGGCCGCCAGCGGCTGGTGGAACCCCGAAACCGGCGCCGTGGCCGCCGAGCCGCTGTACGACCCCTGCTGCGGCAGCGGCACCATCGCCATCGAGGCGGCACAGATCGCGCGCGGCATTGCGGCCGGGTCGCTCAGGCGCTTCGGCTTCGAGAAGCTGCTGCCGTTCCAGGCGCACGTCTGGGACGCCATCAGGAAAGAGGCCCAGTCGTCGGCGGTGCCGCGCGATGTCGCCATCTTCGGCTCCGACGTCTCGCACCGCATGGTCGACTTTGCCGAGCGCAACGCGGAGCGCGCCGGCGTTGCCGATGCCATCGAGTTCCGCGGCGGCGACGCGCTGCAGCGCATGCCGCCGGCCGAGGGCGGGGTGATCATGCTCAACCCGCCGTACGGCGAGCGCATCGAGGTCGGCGGCGTGGCGCGCTTCGGCGCCCGCGAGGCCGCGCAGACCCCGGGCGAGGGCGGCGGTGAAGGCGGCGACGGCGGCGGCGATTTCTTTCCGCAGCTCGCCACCCACTGGAAGAAGAACTACGCCGGCTGGACCGCCTGGGTGCTCACGCCCGACCTGAAGCTGCCCAGGCAGATGCGGCTGAAGGAATCGCGCCGCGTGCCGATGTGGAACGGGCCCATCGAGTGCCGGCTGTTCCGTTTCGACATGGTTGCGGGTTCGGCCAGGAAGTAGCCACGCGCGCACCTGCGGGTGCGTGCCTTCACGCAGAGCCATGCTCGTTCCGGAATCCGGCCTCGTCGTCATCGACACCAACATCGCGCTCGACCTGCTGGTCTTCGAGGACCCCGCCTGGGTGCCGCTGATCGCCATGCTGGCCGCGGGCGAGCTGCGCTGGCTCGCAACGGCCGCGATGCGCGTCGAACTCGAGCGCGTGCTCGGCTATCCGCTGATCGCCCGCCGCATGGCGCAGCGCGGCCTGCAAGTGCCCGCGGTGCTGGCGGACTTCGATGCCCGGGTGCGCATGGTCGAAGGCGTTCCATTGCGCGCACCCTGCGTCTGCAGCGACCCCGACGACCAGGTCTTCATCGACCTTGCGGTGGCGCACCGCGCGCTGCTGCTCAGCAAGGACCGCGCGGTGCTGTCGATGAAGAAGCGGCTGGCCCTGCGCGGCGTGGTGGTGCAGGCGGCGCTCGGGATTTCGTAGCCGGCGCAGTGATGGCGCATCGGCGTGTTGCACGCCGACCGAAGCCACATCCATTCCACCAACGGTCTCGATCGATTGCCGCTGCGCGCTGGAACGCGCGAAAACCGGCGGATTGACAACTTCCGACTCATCGACACCTGCGGGGGACGGTGTTAGCTTTCACTGGCGCCACCCCTCAATTCTTGTTTCGACGGGAACAAATGCAACCATCTTTCGCGACGCTCTGGGCGAATCATCCCAATATCAAGGGCGACGGCGCTTTATTGGACAAGGACGTTTACAAGGACCAATGTGCGATCAACGTTGGCGCTGCCTTTATCCGGTCAAGCATGAATCTCGACAGTTTTCGAGGCGTCTACTCCTGGCAAAAAGACAAGCCGAAGTATCCGATCCGGGCACAGGAGTTAGCGAGCTGGCTTGATTCGGGAACCGCCGGTCTTATGTCGCGCACCGAAAAGTACACCGGCAAGGAAGGATTCGACAAAATTGCAGGACGCACTGGCATCGTGTTCATCCAGAACTACTGGGGTGAGGGGCGGCAGGGCGACCATATCGATCTCTGGAATGGATCGCGGTTGACTAAACTTTCGTCCTGGTTCCTCATTCAGTGGCGGATCTCTTGGGAAGGTGTCCTCACTGACATGCGCCATGCGCAAGCTATATGGTTTTGGCCGGTCCTATGAAGATCCTCGCTCGACTGCTCTGCATTTTGGTCGGAGCGCTGGTGCTCAGTTTTCTTGTTTCGAAAGTCGTGCTCGCCCCTATTGGGCAGTGGTACGAAATGAACAAGGCCCAGAGCTTCGACGATGTATCCGACGCTTTCGTTATCGCTCTTGCTGTGCAAGCGATTTTCGCTGTTGCGGGCGGGTGGCTGGGCGATTGGGCATTTCGCAAATGGCGACAGAAGCAGCTTGATCGCAAGTAGCTCGTGGCGCATCTGTTGGGCGGGGTCATCATTGATCTGGGCCAAATGAAAACACTCGTTCGATTGCTCTGTATTTTGGTCGGAGCGATTGCACTCAGCCTTGTTTTCTACAAGCTGATTGGCCCTGTGGGCCATTGGTACGAGCTCAACTTTGCAAGGAACGACGGTGACCTGGGCCAGGCGTACATGGTCGCGCTCGCCGTTCAACTCCTCGCATTGATCGCGGGCGGTTGGCTCGGCGACTGGGCATTTCGCAAGTGGCGGCAGAGGCAGCCTGATCGCCCGTAGCTCATGTAGCGATCACGGATCGGCCGAGTTCCATGAAGATACTCATTCGACTGCTCTGTATTCTGGTCGGAGCGCTGACCCTCAGCTTTCTTGCTGCCAAAGGTGTGCTCGTCCCCATTGGGCAGTGGTACGAAATGAACAGGGCCCAAAGCGAGAGCGATTTGTCGCAAGCCTTCGTCATCGCTCTTGCAGTGCAGGCCCTTTGCGCCATTGCCGGCGGCTGGCTCGGCGACCTCGCATTTCGCAGATGGCGGCAGAAGCAACTCAGCCGCCAACAGCGCCCCTGACGACCGCTGCTAGTTCTGCAGCGCAGCAGCCGGCCCCAGGTGCCAGCGCCCCAGCAGCCGCGCCACCGCGCGCACGCGCTGCGTGTCGCGGCCCCAGCGGCGGCTGGCGGGCAGCTTCTGCGCCCATTTCATGCGCCGCGCCGCCTCGGCGATGCGCTCGCGCACTTCCGTGTCCACCTCGGCCAGCGCGGTGTGCCAGTGCTGGCCGGCGGCTTCGGGGGCGGCGGCCTCCAGCATCATGGCCGTGGAGTGCAGGTAGCTGAGCCAGTCGCGGGCCTGGCACTCGGCCAGGGTCATGACCTCGGACGGGTCGTCCTCGAAGTCGATGTAGCCGATCACGCCGTCGGGGCACTGCACCAGGTTGCGGTCGAAGGCCTGGCTCAGGTGCTGGCCGCGCACATGCACCTTGGCGATCGCGGCCAGCCCTACGCGCCAGACCGCGAGCAGCGCGGCCGGGCCGGCGGCGGCGGCCTGGTCGAGCCGCTCCTGCAGCACGACGGTGGCGCGGCCGCTTTGGCCGAGGTCCGAGATCAGCAGGCCGTCGGGCTGCTGCGCCAGCACCGCCGGCACGCGCAGGCCCGCGGCCGCGAGCTGCCGCAGGCGCCGCGCCTCGGTGGCGATGGCGGCCTCGCCGCCCGGGTTGGGTACCGGCTTGATGATGTCCAGCCGCGCCATGCGCGCGACCGCCGCCATCACGCGGTAGCCCCACTTGCCGTGGCGCGGGCCGGCCTTCTTGAGCCACACGCGCTCGCTGCCCAGGCGGTGGCTGGCGACGTTCTTCTGCTGCTTGGGCAGCATGAGGCGCAGGAATTCGGCGTAGTCGCCGGGCGCCGGCACGAAGGGCTGCGCGTCCAGCGGCGCGGGCGCGGAGGCCGCGCCCTTGGCGCTGTGCAGCCGCGCCGATGCGCCGCGTCGCAAGGGGTTCATGCGGCCAGCGGAAGGTTCGACACCAGGCCGTGCGGTCCTTGTGTCAGGGGCTGGAAGCTCTCGGCGCTGGCCAGCGGCCAGTAGGTGCGGAACACGTTGTGCTGCTTGTCGAGCGGGCCGAGCAGCGCGCCCGGCTGCACCTGCATCACCAGGTTGCTCAGGAGGCGCACCTCGGTGTCGGAAATGCGCCGCACGATGTGGTGCGCCGTGATCTGCTGCGGATGGTCGAGGCCGGCG
This sequence comes from Variovorax paradoxus NBRC 15149, assembly GCF_001591365.1. Taxonomy (GTDB): domain Bacteria; phylum Pseudomonadota; class Gammaproteobacteria; order Burkholderiales; family Burkholderiaceae_C; genus Variovorax; species Variovorax paradoxus. The sequence continues at coordinate 2,119,828 of NZ_BCUT01000001.1, read as the reverse complement.
GCCTGCACCAGCTCCTGCAGCGCATGCAGCGTGCTGCGGTGGAAGTTGCGCACGCGCTCGGCCTTGGTCGGCACCACCAGCGCCTGCTGGCGCACCGGGTCCTGCGTGGTCACGCCGGTAGGACAGTGGCCGGTGTGGCAGCTTTGCGCCTGGATGCAGCCCAGGGCCATCATGAAGCCGCGCGCCGCATTGCACCAGTCGGCGCCGAGCGCCATCATGCGCGCCACGTCGAAGGCGGTGATCACCTTGCCCGCGCAGCCCAGCTTGATGCGGTGGCGCAGGTTCACGCCGACGAGCGTGTTGTGCACCAGCAGCAGGCCTTCCTGCAGCGGCGCGCCCACGTGGTCGCTGAACTCGACCGGCGCGGCGCCGGTGCCGCCCTCGGCGCCGTCGACCACGATGAAGTCGGGCGTGATGCCCGTCGCCTGCATGGCCTTGACGATCGCGAACCACTCCCACGGATGGCCGAGGCAGAACTTGAAGCCGGTCGGCTTGCCGCCCGACAGCTCGCGCAGCTTCGCGATGAAATGCATCATCTGGATGGGCGTGCTGAACGCGCTGTGCGAAGAGGGCGAAACGCAGTCGATGCCGATCGGCACGCCGCGCGCGGCCGCGATCTCGGGCGTGACCTTGGGTGCCGGCAGCACGCCGCCGTGCCCGGGCTTGGCGCCCTGGCTCAGCTTGATCTCGATCATCTTCACCTGCGGATCGCGCGCGTTGGCGCTGAAGCGCTCGGCGTTGAAGCTGCCATCCTCGTTGCGGCAGCCGAAGTAGCCCGAGCCGATTTCCCAGATCAGATCGCCGCCATGCACGCGGTGATGCTGCGAAATGGAGCCTTCGCCGGTGTCGTGCGCAAAGCCGCCCAGCCTGGCGCCCTGGTTGAGCGCGAGGATCGCATTGGCCGACAGCGCGCCGAAGCTCATGGCCGAGATGTTGAACACGCTCGCGCTGTAGGGCTGCGTGCAGGGATGGTGCGACGCCGCGCCCAATGGCGGCGGGCTGGCATCGGCGGTGTGCGGCGTGCCGCCGATCACGATGCGGAAATCGTGGTTGTCGAGCTTGGTGGGCTGCATCGAGTGGTTGATCCACTCGTAGCCCGCGATGGTCACGTCCAGCTGCGTGCCGAAGGGCCGGTTGTCGGGCTCGCCCTTGGCGCGCTGGTACACCAGCGAGCGCTGCGCGCGCGAGAACGGGGCGGCCTCGGAGTCGCTCTCGATGAAGTACTGCCGCATTTCCGGCCGGATGAATTCGAGCAGGAAGCGCAGGTGGCCGATGACGGGGTAGTTGCGCAGGATGGCGTGGCGGGCCTGCCGCAGGTCGTGCACGCCGGTGCCCGAAAGCACCGCGAAGACCGCCACGCCCACCCAGGCCAGCCACAGGTGGGGCGACACCAGCACCAGGGCGATGCAGGCCGCCAGCCCGACCACGCACAGGGCGAAGGCGCTGTAGCGCGTCGGAAACGGAATAATCGTGGACATAGAAATAGTGTCGACCGGAGCCTGCTGCATCATAGAGGGCTGCCCCGAACTTGCCATGACCAACAACCACGACACCCCCCAGGCCGAAGCGGCCGCTTCCGCCCCCCTCGGCCCCGACGATTTCGACGCCCTCGACCAGGCGCTGGACGCCATGCGCGAGCAGGACGAGGAAATTCCCCAGTGGGAGTTCTGCGAAGGCTTCATGGCCGCGCTGATCTGCACCCGCCGGCGCATCGAGCCGGCCGAATACTGGCCCGTGCTGCTGGGCGAGGGCTTCGTGCCGGCCCAGCACATGGAGTTCGTCTGGAACTGGAAGCGCCGCTGGCTCGAGATCGAAGAGGGCCTGGACGCCGACGTGCAGTCGCTCGACGACGAGCGCAGCTGGCAGCCCGAGGTGCTCGACACCCGCGGCGCCATCGCCTCGCTGCCCGAGGAAGAGCGCGCCGAGGTGGCGGGCGAGGAAATTCCCTCGTTCGCGCAGGTCTGGGCGCTGGGCTTCATGTACGCGGTCGAGAACTGGCCCGAGGACTGGGCCGCGCCGCGCGACAAGGAAGCCGCCCAGATGCTGGACGACGCGCTCGACAACATCGTGGCGCTGACCGAGGACGACAAGGCCAAGCCCACGCTCTCGATGTTCAGCGACGATGGCCCGCCGAGCGTGAGCCAGCAGCGGCTGGACGATTTCGGCGCCGCCATCTGGGCCGTGTACGACCTGCGCCAGCTCTGGAAGAGCCTGGGCCCGAAGGTCGAGACCATCCGCAAGGAAGCCACGCCCGGCCGCAACGACCCCTGCCCCTGCGGCAGTGGCAAGAAATACAAGAAGTGCCACGGTGCCTGACAGCGGCCCTGCCAGCGCACGGCTGACGCCACGCGCGGCGTGGGCCATGGTGCTGGCGCTGTGCGCCGGCGTGGCGCTGAGCCAGGCCTTCCGCACCGTGGGCGCCATCATGGCCAGCCCGCTGCAGGCCGACTTCAGGCTCTCGGCCCAGGCATTGGGCATTTTCTCGGGCGCCTTTCATTTCGCCTTTGGCGCGATGCAGCTCTTCATGGGCATCGGCATCGACCTGCATGGCGTGCGGCGCACGGTGCTGGTGGCTTTTCCGGTCGCCATCGCGGGTGCGCTGCTTTCGGCGCTCGCGCCGAGCTACGCGGTGCTGGTGGCGGGGCAGGCGCTGATCGGCATCGGCTGCGCGCCGGCCTTCCTGGTGTGCACCGTGTTCATCGCGCGGCACTTTCCGGCCGCGCGCTTTGCCACCGTCTCGGGCCTGGTGCTGGCGATCGGCGGCCTGGGCATGCTGGCCACCGGCACGCCGCTCGCGTGGCTGGTGCAGGCGTATTCTTGGCGCGCGGGCTTCCTGGTGCTGGCCGTGGCCTCGGCGCTGGCGTGGCTCGCGATCTGGCACTGGGTGCGCGAGCCCGCCGCGGCCGTGCCGCAGGTGAACGAGTCGATTCCCGAGGCCATCCGCCAGTTCGGCGCGCTGCTCGCAATGCCGCACACGCTCGGCATCGTCATGCTCGGGGCCGTGACCTATGCCGCCTTCATCTCGCTGCGCGGGCTCTGGCTCGGACCGCTCATGATGGAGCGCCACGGCTACTCGCTGGTGCAAAGCGGCAACGTCGCCATCGCGGTGTCGGTGATCTCGCTGTTCGGTGCGCCGCTGTTCGGCCGCTTCGACCGTGATGGCGCCGCGCGCCGCCGCCGGATCGTGGTGTGCGCGCTCGGCTATGCGGCGCTGTTCGCGCTCATCGCCTTCACGCATTCGGCCTGGCTGGACATCGGCGGCATGGTGCTGATCGGCGTGCTCTCGGGCTTCATCGTCTGGCAGTACGCCGACGTGCGCGTGGCCTACCCGGCGACGCTCACGGGCCGCGCGATGGCGGTCTTCACCATGGCGATGTTCCTCGGCGTCGCGCTCATGCAGTGGGCCACCGGCGTGGCGGCCTCGGCGGCCGCGGCGCATGGCGGCGATCCGCTCACGGCCGTGCTGGCCACCATTGCCGTGCTGCTGGTGCTGGGCATCGCGGCCTTCGCGTGGCTGCCCGCGCCGAAGGCCGACGCCCTCAGATCTTGAAGGCGCGCTGGATGTCGGGCCGCACCAGGTCGGCGTATTCGCGGTGCTTGCGGATGTAGCCCGCAATGAACTGGCACACCGGAATCACATGCAGCCCCTTGGCGCGCGCCTCGTCCAGCACATGCCGCGCAATGCCCGAGCCCACGCCCTTGCCCTCGTGCTCGGGCAGCACCTCGGTGTGGGTGAACATGATGGCGTCGGTCAGCAGGTTGTATTCGGCGTAGGCCGCGAGCTGGCCCTCGAGCGCGGCTTCGTAGCGGTGCTGGGCTTCGTTGTTGGTGATGGCGAGGTTGCTGTTGCTCATGGTTGGCGTGCGAGATAAGTGGCGAGATTGGCGGCCGCGGTGGCGCGTACCTTGTTGCGCAGCATCGGCGTCCAGCCGAGCAGCAGGCCCGGCGCGCCCAGCGCCTGGCGCGACCAGGTCCAGAAGGCAAAGCTGTCGCGATGCGTGGCAATCAGCCCCTCGGGCGTGAAGCCGAAGCGCGCATCGACGCTGTTGTCGACCAGCCGGCCGGTGGCGCTGAAGCGGTAGTGCGCGTCCCAGTGGGCCTGGCCGCTGGTGCCGTCGGCCTGCACGTCGCGCCAAGTCAGCCGCCAGACGTCGGCGCCCTTGGCCCGCGTGGCGTCGCAGAGCATGCGCCACATGCCGCCCACCTGTTGCCGGCCGCGCAGCGAGAAGGCCTCGTCGTCGAAGGCCGCGTCGCTGGCGTAGCAGGCAGCCATGGCGCGGGCATCGAGCCGGGAGAAGGCCTCGTAGAAGCGCTCGATGGTCTGGGCATTGGCGGTGGCAGTTGTCATGTCATGGGGCCTTCGTTGTTGTGCCGGGCTGCGGGCCGAGCAGGCCCACCAGTGTCTGCAGGGCGTAGTGCACCGTGGCGGCGCGCACCGCGGCGCGGTCGCCATCGAAGCGGCGGCGCTCGGTGCGCACCTGCCCGCCGGCCGACCAGCCGAACCACACGGTGCCGACCGGCTTGTCGGGGCTGCCGCCGGTAGGGCCGGCCACGCCGGTCACGGCCACCGCGGCACGCGCTGCCGAATGCGCGATGGCGCCTTCGGCCATGGCGCGCGCCACCGGCTCGCTGACCGCGCCGTGGGCTTCGATCAGCGCGGCGTCGACGCCCAGCAGTTCGGTCTTGGCCGCGTTCGAGTAGCTGACGAAGCCGCGCTCGAACCAGGCGCTGGAGCCCGCGAGCTCGGTGCATGCGCCGGCAATGAGCCCGCCGGTGCAGCTTTCGGCCGTGGCCAGCATCCAGCCCTTCTTCAGCAGCAGTTCGGCCAAGGCTGCGACGAGCGCGGGCGTGTCCTGGTCGGCAAGAAAATTCGCTGGGGTCGAGGCTTCCATCGTGTTCACCATGCGCGCCAGAGCGCGATGACCAAGAGCGTGCAGAACGCCGCCACCAGGTCGTCGAGGATGATGCCGAAGCCCGCGCGCCACCAGCGCACCTGGACGGCGTCGCGCTGCTTGAACAGCGCATCGGCCCAGGCCACCGGCCCCGGCTTGGCGGCATCGAAGAAGCGGAACAGGCCGAACGCGATGGCCTGCGCGAGGAGCCCGGCCGGCGTGACGAGCCACAGCACGATCCAGAACGCGATCACCTCGTCCCACACGATGCTGCCCGGGTCGGCCACGCCCATGTCGCGCGCGGTGATGCTGCAGGCCCACCAGCCGATCGGCAGCGAGGCCAGGATGATCCAGCCGATGGCCGCGGGCGTGAGCCACAGCTGCATCACGGCAAAGGCGGCCCAGGCCCAGAGCGTGCCGACGGTGCCGGGCGCCACGCGCGGCAGGCCGGAGCCGAAGCCCATGGCGATGAAATGCGCCGGGTGGGACAACAGGAAGGCGATCGAGGGGCGGCGGGGCGTGGCTGGCGGCATGGGGCCTGCGGAGGAAGAAGCGGCTTGCATCAGGCCAGAGTGTCGCGCATTCGGGGGCTGTCCAAGACCCTCTATTTATCAAAGCAATAACTTGTTTAATTCACAAGGCCGGCCTAGGATCCGGGCCTTGCCTTGCCACCCGTCGTCCGCCAAGGACCGCGCCATATGCCTGCTGCCTCATCCAACGCCCCTGCCTCGCTCCACCCCGCTTCGCCCGCTGCCGATTGGAGCGAACTGTTCAGCGGCCGCAACGGCTGGCGCGCGCTGGCGCTCACGGGCGGCGTTGCGCTGCATGCGGTCAACGTGCACATCGTGACGACCGTGCTGCCCTCGGTGGTGAACGAGATCGGCGGGCTCGACTGGTACGCCTGGAGCACCACGCTGTTCGTGGTGGGGTCGATCCTCGGCGCCACGCTGTCGGTGCGGCTGCTGGCGCGGCTGGGCCCGCGCGGCGCCTGCCTGGCGGCGCTCGTGGTGTTCGGCGCGGGTTCGATGGCCTGCGCGCTCGCTCCGGCCATGCCGTGGCTGCTCGCGGGCCGCGCGGTGCAGGGGCTGGGCGGCGGCCTGCTCGCGGCCCTGAGCTATGCGCTGATCCAGCGGGTGTTCGCGCCGCGGCTGTGGCCGCGCGCGGTGGCGCTGGTGTCGGGCATGTGGGGCGTGGCCACGCTCTGCGGGCCGGCGGTGGGCGGCCTGTTCGCGCAGGCGGGGCACTGGCGCTGGGCCTTCTGGTCGCTGCTGCCGCTGGCTGCCGTGCAGGCGCTGCTGGTCGCGGTGCAGTTGCGGCCCGCGGCCGGCGTGCGGCATGAACGGCCGCCGGCCATGCCGCGCATCCCGGCGCTGCAGATCGGCTTGCTGGCGACCTCGGTGCTGGTGATCGCGGCCAGCGAGTTCTTGTCGGCCATGGCCTGGCAGGCCGCCGGCGTGGCGCTGGGCCTGGCGCTCGGCGTGGCCGCCACGCGGATCGACCGGCATGCCGCGGTGCGGCTGCTGCCCGCTGGCGCCTACGCGCTGCGCACGCCGATGGGCGCCATCTATGCCTGCGTGGTGCTGCTCTTGATCGGCACCACCACCGAGATCTTCGTGCCGTACTTCCTGCAGCTGCTGCATGGCCATTCGCCGCTGTCGGCCGGCTACCTCACGGCCGCGATGGCCGGCGGCTGGAGCGCGGGCTCGCTGCTGTCGTCGGGGCGCAGCGGCGCGGGCGCCGACCGCATGCTGCGCGCCGGGCCCGTGGCCTGCACGCTGGGGCTTGCCGCGCTCGCGCTGCTGCTGCCGGCACCCGGGCGCTTTGCGCCGGGGCTCGAGATGCTGCTGGCCGCCATTGCGCTGGCGGCCGTGGGGCTGGGCGTGGGCATCGGATGGCCGCACCTGGTCACGCGCGTGATGTCGCTCGCGCCGGCCGGGCAGGAAGGCCTGGCCTCGGCCTCGATCACGACCGTGCAGCTCTACGGCATGGCCGTGGGCGCGGCGGTGGCGGGGCTGGTGGCCAACGCGGCCGGCCTCAGCGAGCCCGGCGGCGCGGCGGGCGCGCGCTCCGCCGCGGCCTGGCTGTTTGCGAGCTTCGCGTTCGCGCCCGCGCTGGCGGCGTGGCTGGTGGCGCGCTTCGTTGCCGCGCGCGGCCGATGAGGGCCATCGTATGCTCGGCGGTTCATCCAAGCGCGAAGGCATCTGCATCATGAAAAGAACCCGGGTCCGTTTCAACGCGTTGTGGCTGTGCCTGGCGTTCAGCTTCCTGCTCGCGGCTTGCGGCAGCAAGGAGGCCGAGCAGCGCACCGCCTTCATCGGCTTCCTGCAGGCCCGCGTGCTCGACAAGCCCGGCCTGCGCGTGCCCACGCCCACGGCCGACGAGAAGGCCTCCTTCGGCGACTATGCGCAGCACTACGCGGTGATCGCCGACTTCAACGAGGGCATGAACAAGTCGGTCAGCCAGCCGATGGGCCAGGTCATGGCCAAGGGCGCGCTGCGCTCGATTGCCGACCTGGCGTCGCGCCGCGACGACCTCAAGGCCGCCAAGGACGGCCTGGGCGGCCTGCGCACCGCGCTCGACCAGGAGCTGGCCAAGGCCGATGCCGCGCACGCGAAGCTCAAGCAGCCCGACGACCTGAAGCAGGTCTACGACAAGGCCTACGAGAAGACCGTCTCGGCGCCGGCCGCCACCTTCAAGGAGGTGTTCCCTGCCCTCGACAAGGTGTTCGACGGCGCGCTCGCGGTGGGCGACTACCTCGAGCAGAACAAGTCGAAGATCCAGGTCTCGGGCTCGTCGGTCAGCGTGAGCGATCCGGCCGTGCAGGCGCAGCTCAACAAGATGCTGCAGGAGCTCAATGGCCAGTCGAAGGACATCAACGCCGCCCAAGCCAAGATGCAGGCAATGGTTCGAGGGTCCTGATCAGACGAAGTGGTCGAAGGAGCCGAAGCGCTGCGCCACCGGCGCGCCGCCGGCGTCCACGATGCGCAGGCCGGCTTCGGCGTCGATGCGGCCGATGCGCGTCACGCGCGTGGTGCTTTCCCTGCCGGCCTGTTCGACCGCGGCGCGCGCGGCGGGCGGTGCGGTGAAGACCAGCTCGTAGTCGTCGCCACCTGAAAGCGCGCAGGTGCGCAGGATCTCGGTGCCGAGGCCGCAGGACGCGGCCGCGGCGATCACGCCGGTGGCCGCATCGGCATCGAGCGTGGCGCCCACCTTGCTCGACGCGAGGATGTGGCCCAGGTCGCCCACGAGGCCGTCGCTCACGTCCACCGCCGCAGAAGCCTTGCCCCGCAGCGCCTGCCCCAGCGCCACGCGCGGCGTGGGCTGCTCCATGCGCATGCGCGCCTGCGCGAACACGTCGGCGGGCAGTGAGAGCGTGCCGCGGAACGCCTCGAGCGCGAGCCGCGCATCGCCGAGCGTGCCGCTGACCCAGATGTCGTCGCCCGCGTGCGCGCCCGAGCGCAGCAGCGCCGCGCCGGCCGGCACTTCGCCGAACACGGTGATGCAGATGTTGAGCGGGCCGCGCGTGGTGTCGCCGCCCACGAGCTCGCAGCCGTGCTCGTCGGCCAGCGCGAACAGGCCGCGCGAAAAGGCTTCGAGCCAGGGCTCGTCGACACCGGGCAGCGCGAGCGCGAGCGTGAAGGCCAGCGGCTTTGCGCCGCAGGCCGCCAGGTCGCTGAGGTTCACCGCCAGCGCCTTGTGGCCGAGTCGCGCGGGATCGACGGTCGACAGAAAGTGCCGGCCCTCGACCAGCATGTCGCAGGACACGGCAAGCTGCATGCCGGGCGCGGGCGCGAGCAATGCGCAGTCGTCGCCCACGCCGAGCGGGGAGCGCTTGGCGGGGCGCTGGAAGTAGCGTGTGATCAGGTCGAATTCACCCATGGGGCGAGCATAAGCGCTGAACCGCTCAGGCCCGCGCGCGCCGGTTCGACATCACCACGTTGTCCTTCTCGATCGGCTGGCCGGCCTGCAGCGCGGCAATCCAGGCCTCGGTGCTTGCCACGGCCGCGAAGTTGCTGTGGAACACGACGCTGAAGACGCGGTGGATTTCCTCGGCGCTGACCTGTCCGGCCGCATTCGAGTACGGCAGCGCGCCGCTCGCGTCCGAAAGGAACTCCACGTTGAGGCCGCGGTGCATGGCCTCGAACACGGTGGAGGCATCGCAGTTCTGCGTCATGTAGCCCACCACGCTGAGCGTGTCGATCTGGTGGCGCGCAATCCAGTCGGCAAAGTCGGTGCCGGTGAACACGCTCGGCAAGGTCTTGGTGATGAGGTGGTCGTGCGGCCGCCTCGCAATTTCCGGATGCAGCTGGCCGTTGTGCGCGTCGGCCTGGAACACCGGCGCGCCCTTGGGTGCGTGGTGCTGCACCACGACCACCGGCGTGCCGGCCGCGCGCGCGGCGTCCATGGCCTGCGCGATCTTCGGCAGCGAGCTTTCGACCGGCGGGTATTCGATGGGCAGGCCGCCGCCTTCGAAGTATTCGTTCTGCACGTCGATCACGACGAGGGCGCGGCGCGGGGCGGGGTGGTTGCTCATGGTGGGGGGCTCCGTGTTGCAAGTGGTTGGGATGGCCCGATTGTTCGCGCTGGAGCCGTCGGCAGAAAGTGGCCCGAAAGCCATTCGTCGATAAAATCGGGCCATGGCTCGAAAAACCCTGGAAACCATCGCCGTCGTCGCCTTCGACGGCATCAGCCCCTTTCACCTGTCGGTGCCGTGCATGGTCTTCGGCGAAGACCGTACGGAAGCGGGCGACCCGCGTTTTCGCCTGCAGGTGTGCGGCACCGAGCCGGGCCCGCTGCAGACCAATGCGGGCTTCACGCTCGGGGTGCCGCACGGGCTCGAGGCGATCCGGCGTGCGCAGATCGTGATCGTGCCCTCATGGTGCGACGACGGCCGGCCCGCGCCGCCGGCGCTGATCCGCGCGCTGCAGGCGGCGCACCGGCGCGGCGCCATCGTGGTCGGGCTGTGCCTGGGCGCCTTCGTGCTGGCCGAGGCGGGCCTGCTCGATGGCCGCCTGGCCACCACGCACTGGAACCTGGCCGAAGCCTTTGCCAGGCAATATCCGAAGGTCAGGCTGCAGCCCGAGGTGCTGTACGTCGACGACGGCGACGTGCTCACCTCCGCCGGCACGGCCGCGGGCATCGACTGCTGCCTTCACCTGCTGCGCGTGCGCCATGGCGCCGAGGCGGCGAACCGCGCCGCGCGGCGCATGGTGGTGGCGCCGCACCGGCAGGGCGGACAGGCGCAGTACATCCGCCAGCCGATGCCCGCCGCGGCCGAGGGCGACCGCCTTGCGCCGCTGCTCGAATGGCTGGGCCGCCACCTCCAGAGCCCGCATGAACTCGACAGCCTCGCGCGGCGCGCACTGATGAGCCGGCGCACCTTCACGCGGCGCTTTCGCGAAGCCACGGGCACCACCGTCGGCCAATGGCTGCAGAACCAGCGGCTCGCGCTCGCGCAGCGGCTGCTGGAGACCACCGACCGGCCGGTGGAACGCGTGGCCACCGACGTGGGCTTCGGCTCGGCAGTGTCGCTGCGAAAGCACTTCGCGGCGGCGTTCAAGGTGTCGCCCACGGCCTACCGCAGGCAGTTCTCGCAGGAGGCGGTGGCGGCCTAGGCTCCGCCGCCGCGAAAGCGCAGCGCCGCCTGCCGCACCACCTCGGCCAGGAGGCGCTCCTTGCCCTGCTTCTCGCGCAGCCAGCGCGCGTCGTTGCGGTTGGCTTCCACGCTGGTGCGCAGCTCGCCGAGCGCCTGCGTGGCGTTGAGCGCCTCGCTGTGCCATTCGAGCTGCGTCATGGTCATGAGGATGTGGTCGCGCAGCGGCATGTGCTGGCCGCTGGCCGGGTCCACATACACCGCATCGAGCCCGAAGCGGCAGGCCTGGAAGCGGTTGTAGGTGTAGACGAGGTAGTCGTCCTCGGTCGGCTCGAAGGGCTGCTCCTGCAGGAACCATGCGGCCAGCGACTGCACGTAGCCCGCGAGCGCGGCCGCGCGCTCGACGGTGAGCGGCGTGTCGAACACGCGGATCTCGATGGTGCCGAACTCGGGCTTGGGCCGGATGTCCCAGTAGAAGTCTTTCATGCTGCGCACGACGCCGGTGCGGGTCATGCGCTCGAAGTACGCCTCGAACTCCTTCCAGCTCAGCGTGAAGGGCGCGCGGCCCGAGAGCGGGAATGCGAACACCGAGTTGAGCCGCGCCGAGTCGAACTGCGTGTCCTGCCCCTGCACGAACGGCGACGAGGCCGACAGCGCAATGAAGTGCGGGATGTAGCGCGACATGCGGTGCAGCATCAGGAGCGCCGAGTCGGCATCGGGGCAGCCGATGTGCACGTGCTGGCCGAAGATGGTGAACTGCTTGCTCAGGTAGCCGTACAGCTCGGACAGCTCGCGAAAGCGCGGCTTGTCGTAGATGCGCCGCTCGTGCCACTGCTGGAAGGCATGCGTGCCGCCGCCCACCACCGCGATGTTGAGCTTGTCGGCATTCTTGATGAGCGCCTCGCGGATCGGCGAGAGCTGCGTGATCACGTCCTGCGCCGAATGGCAGATGTCGGTCGAGATCTCGATCATGCTCGAGGTCATCTCGGGCACCACGCTGCCGGGCAGCGGGGTCTGCGACATCAGCCGCAGCATGTCCTCGGCATAGGGCGCCAGGTCGTAGTCGTGCGTGTTGACGAGCTGCAGCTCGAGCTCCACGCCGAGCGACAGCGCTTCGGAGCGGTTGAAGGGTTCGAGCTTGACCACGCGGCTCGCGGGGTCCGCGGGCAGGGCGGGCGAGCGGAAGTCGTCGCTGTCGGGCAAAGGCATGGCCGCGGTCATCGCTGCGTGTCCTCCGTGGTGCTGAAGGCCTGGGGCGTCCAGGGCACCGAGCTTTCGCCCACCGCGTGGATGGCCACGGTGGCGAGCACGGCGCCCATCACTTCCATCAGGAGAATCGAGGGCAGGGCCACCTGCGTGATCATGGTGCCGAGCAGCGGCGACGCGGTGGTGAAGTTGGAGGCGATGAGCAGCGCGATCGACGACAGCGGCGACATCGCGCAGCCGACCCAGAAGGCCTGGTTCCAGCTCGCGCCGCTGCCCGGGTTGGCAATGGCCACGCCGGCGATCTTGGCGAACAGGCGGATGCCGATCACCGCCAGCACCACGCTGGCCACGGGCAGCGTCCAGTCGGCCTGCGCCGCCACGATGGACACCAGCACGAACATCAGCATGGTGAGCAGCGACGAGGCCGTGCCGAGCTGCCGCTGCCAGGCCCAGGGCTTGGGGTTCAGCGTCTTGAGCAGCACCCCGCCGATCAGCGCGGCCAGCGGCGCGGAGCCGCCGACGTGGGCCGTGAGCGCGCTGGCGGCCGCAATGAGCGCGAGCAGCAGGATCGAGGTGTTCTCGCTCGTCGGGCTCATGAAGCGCAGGGCCGTGCGCAGCGCCAGCGCGAGGATGGCGCCGACCACGAACGACAGGCCCAGCACCACCGCCACCGGATAGAGCTTCTGCAGCAGCGTCTGCGGCGCCCGTTCGATCAGGCCGGCCTGCGCATAGCCGAGCGCCAGCGCATAGAAGGTGTTGAGCGTGGCCAGCGTCATGGCGCGCTCGGTCACCGGCCCCGAGGCGCGGGTGTCGATGATCACGCGGCTCAGCACCGCCGGCGAGGCGACGATGGCCATCAGCGCGATGGGGTTGGCCACCGGATCGGGCAGGCCCAGCAGCTGCAGCATCCAGAACACGCCGAAGTAGGTGAGCGTGGCCTCGAGCAGGCTCTGCACCAGCACCATCGGGTTGTGGCGGAACCAGCGCAGCGGTAGCCGGCCGCCGGCTTCGAACAGCACCACGGCCGCGCCGAGCTCCAGCAGGAACAGGCTGATGCCGCGCAGCGGCCAGATCGCGCCTTCGAAACCGGCCAGGCCGGCCACCGCGCCGACCATCGAATAGCCCACCACCTTGGGCAGGCCCAGGTAGCGCTGCACCAGGTGGCCGGAGGCCGCCGCCGCGGCCAGCAGCAGCGACCACAGCACCGTGGGCAGGCCCGCCGAAGGGCGCAGCCACTCGGACCAGAAGCCCAGCAGATCGTTGATGAGATTCGTCAGATTCATGCAGGTAGAAAAAAGCTGATGGGCCGGCTGCGCCAGCGCGCCCAGATGGCGCTGCGGATGCGTGCGCGGTCACCCAGGCTGACGCTGTGCGCGCGCAGCGCCAGCCGGAATGCGAAATAGAAACTCACGCTCACATTGAGCGCGCCGATCACGGGAATAGCCGCCACCGCCCACCACAGCGCGGGCTGCTGGAGCACCGCCATGCCCGTGGAGGCCGCGGCCGCCGCGATCTGCCCGGCCGACAGTGTCACGTGGCGCACGTCCAGCCCGAGCCCGAAGAAACCCGCGAATGCGGGCAGCAGTCCGAGCATGAGCCCGAGCGAGATGTTGGAGGCAAAGCCCGATATGTGCGTGCGCATGAAGGTGGCCCAGCGGCGGGCGCGGGCGGCACCCAGAAAAGCGCCGATGCGAGGGTTGTAACGCATGGCGGAGTCCAGGCGATGCAGGACAAAGGCGTTTTCTGTCCAGCCCGCGACGATGCTGGCCGCGAACAGCAGCACGCCGGTCAAGGCCGCGAAGACCGCGGTCGGGCCCGCCAGCGAGAGCGATTGCAGCGTGGCCGCGGCATGCGCGGCGTCCAGCAGCGGCCGGCCGAGCGCGAACTGCACCAGCAGGGCGAGCGCCAGCATCGCGGGCACCACCAAGCCCACGTTGCCGAGCACGGCCGCCACCTGCGAACGCACCAGGTTGGCCACTTCGTCGACGAAATCGGCCACCGCGGCATCGGTCTTGATGTCGCGCAGCCGCGCCGCCATGGCCGGCGCCGTCATCGCGGGCTGCTTGGTGGCCAGCGTCAGGTGCAGCAGCTGGATCGCGACAAAGCTCGCGGCATACATCAGGCCCGACCAGAGCCCGCTCCAGAAGGCCGACAGCGCGAGCGAATAGATGCCGAACTTGAGCAGCACCGTCAGCGCGGTGAGCGCGCCGCCGCCCGCGGCCTTGCGCACCATCTGCAGGTAGCTCGCGCGGTCGCGCGTGATGTAGTGCTCGCCGGTCTCGGCGCTGCGCTCGGTCACCTTGGCCGCCAGCATCGAGGAGTTCGACGCGATCAGCGCGCGGATGCTGTTGCGCTCGCCGCCGGCCAGCACCAGCCGGCCCACCAGCCGCGCCACGCTGGGGGCGGGTGCGGGCGAGATCAGGCAGTCGAGCAGCTCGCGGATGCGCAGCACCCGCTCGCGCAGCTGGCGCAGCCGGAACACCAGGCCGACCGAGATGCCGTTGTCCTCCAGGTGCGTGTAGACCGAGGAGGCGCTGGCGCGGCAGGCGTCGAGCCGGTCGCGGAAGGCCAGGAACGCGGCCTGCAGCGCGTCTTCGTCGCGGGGTGCCCGGAACATCTGCTCGCGCAGTGCGTCGAGGTCGGACATCAGTGCATGGAAGGCGCGGCTCTCGCTCGCGGCGCTCATGCGCAGCCGCAATTCGGGCGAGAAGCCGGCCGCCACCACCTGGCTGCTGCAGTAGGTGACGGCGTCCATCACGGTGTGGCGCCAGCGCGGGGCGCCATCGTCGTCGAGTGCGGCGTCGGCCAGCAGATTGCCGATGCGCGCGAGCTGTGCGTCGTCGAGCAATGCGATCCAGCCCGCGTCGAACGCGCCGGGCAGCACCATGCGGAACAGGTCCGAGGCGTCGGTGGTTTCGGGCGTGCCGGGCAGGATCTTGCGGCGCAGCCGTTCGGTGAGCTCGCTCACGAAGGCGGTGCGCGGCGCAAAGCCGTAGTCCGCGAGCAGCGTGGTCAGGTCGACCGCCTGCGTGAAGGCGCGCCACCATGCACGCAGCCGCCCGCGCAGCTCGGGCCGCGCCTCGACCGCGTCGAGCAGCAGCGACACCCGCCCCACCGCCGCCTGCGGCGACGCACGGTCGCCGCGCAGCCAGTCGAAGACGTCGATCAGCCAGATGTGGCGCTGCGCCACATCCGCCGTCGGATCGAGCCGGGCCAGCAGCCCCTGCAGGTCAAGCGATGCAGCAGCCATGAAAAAACTTAAAAAGGAGAACCAAATACCAGAAACACCGCGGAACCGGCTTTGCCGGGCCGCTGGTGTTGCCCCCGGTAGGGGGTTGGCGTAGCGACACGAAGTGCGCGAAGACTGGGGGCGAGCTAATGAAGTACCCGTGAGACGGGCGCCCCGCCGATGTCCGCCTCCAGCACGAACATCGGAATCGGCACGTCGAAGCGCTCGCCGTCTTCCGTCACCATGAAGTAGCTGCCGTGCATGGTGCCGCTGGGCGCCTGCAGGCGGCAGCCGCTGGTGTAGCGGAACGATTCGCCGGGCGCCAGGAGCGGCTGCTGGCCGATCACGCCCAGGCCCTTGACCTCCTGCGCATGGCCCGAGGCGTCGTTGATGAGCCAGTGGCGGGCGATGAGCTGGGCGCTGGTCTCGCCCTCGTTGGTCACGGTGACGGTGTAGGCAAAGGTGTAGATCTTGTCCTTGGGCGAGGACTGGTCTGCGAGATAGCGCGGTTCGACCTGGACGCGGATGGGGCTGTGCGGCATGCGCGCGATGGTAACTGGAGCCTTCTCTTGCACTGCTTTCCGGGTTTTCCGCCGGCTGCGACAATCGGGGGCATGAGCAGCACGCCGTTCCGCATCGCCCCCTCCATTCTCTCGGCCGATTTCGCCCACCTGGGCGACGAACTGGCCAAGGTCATCGCCGCCGGCGCCGACTGGATCCATTTCGACGTGATGGACAACCATTACGTGCCCAACCTGACCTTCGGCCCGATGATCTGCAAGGCCCTCAAGCCCTATGCCAAGACGGCCGACGGCGAGGCGGTGCCGATCGACGTGCACCTGATGATCCAGCCGGTCGACGCGCTGGCCGCCTCCTTCGCGGAAGCGGGCGCCGACTACATCAGCTTCCACCCCGACGCCTCGCCGCACGTGAACCGCAGCATCCAGGCCATCAAGGGCGCGGGCTGCAAGGCGGGGCTGGTGTTCAACCCGGGGCTGGGCCTGGAGGCGCTGGACTGGGCGATCGACGACATCGACCTGATCCTGATCATGTCGGTGAACCCCGGCTTCGGCGGGCAGAGCTTCATCGATTCGGCGCTGCGCAAGATCGAGCTCGCGCGCAAGCGCATCGAGCAGAGCGGGCGCGACATCCGGCTGGAGGTGGACGGCGGCATCAAGGTGGACAACATCGCGCGCGTGGCGTCCGCCGGCGCCGACACCTTCGTGGCCGGCAGCGCGATCTTCAATGCCAAGGACTACGCGGCGGTGATCTCGGCCATGCGCGACCAGCTGGCGGGCGTGGCCGGCAAATAAAACCCCGGCTCAGCGCTTGACCTTGTCGTTGTAGACGCGGTCCGTGACCGGCCCGCGGTCGGTGTCCACGCTGCCGCGTTCGATGTCCTCGTGGCCCTTGCGGCCGATCTCGGGCGGCGTTCCGTTCGGCGTTTGCTGGCTGTCGGAAGACTCGTCGCGCTCGTGCGGCAGGCGCGGCGCCGAATCGCCGCCCTGCCGGGTCTTGGTGTCGCCGCCGCCGGCGTCCCGCAGCGGGTCGCTCGGGTCGGCCGGATCCTTGGTACGGGGCTTGGTGCTGCTCATGGCGCTCGGTTCCTTTTCGCTGCGGTGTCTGTGTGCATCCACGATCGAGCCTGCATGGCGCGCCGGCCGCAGCCGGTAGGACAGCCCAGGCATGCCCTGTAGGCACGGCGCGCCGCGCTGCGCCGCTATGAAACGAGTAGCGTCTTTGCGCGCAGGGGAAGGCCTCCGCAATAATCGCCCGGATGTCCTCCGATCCTCTTGCCGCCGCTGCTGCCGCCACCGACAACCTGCGCATCCATACCTTCGCCGCGCTGGAGCCGGGCCCGCGGCTGCTCGTGCTGGGCGGCGTGCATGGCGACGAGACCTGCGGCACGGCGGGCATCGAGCGCGTGCTGGCCGAGCTCGACGGCGGCACCTTCCGGCTGCGGCGCGGGCAGCTCACGCTGGTGCCCGTTGCCAACCCGCTGGCGCGGCGGCGCCTGCAGCGCGAAGGCGAGCGCAACCTCAACCGCCTGTTCAAGCCGAGCGCTGCGCCCGCGGACTACGAAGACCGGGTCACCAACGTGCTGTGCCCCATCATCGAGCGGCACGACGTGCTGCTCGACCTGCATTCCTTCCAGAGCGAGGGCGAGGCCTTCGCGATGATCGGCCCGCGCGACAACGCCGGCACGCTCGAGCCCTTTGCACGCGCCAGCGAGGAAGGGCTGTTGGCGCTGCACCTGGGCACGCCCATCGTGGTGGAGGGTTGGCTCGACATCTATGCCGCGGGGCTCGCGCAGCGCTCCGCCGGCATCGCGGTGGGCGAGGACGCGATCGACTTCGGCCGCGGCACCAACGAGTACATCCGCAATTGCGGCGGCTACGGCGTCACGCTCGAATGCGGCCAGCACCGGGACCCGAAGGCGCCCGAGGTGGCCTGGCGCGCCATCCGCCGCGCGCTCGCGCTGCTCGGCATGGCGGCGCTGCCACAGGGCCTGGCGGGCACGCCGCCCGCGCCGCCCCGGCTGCTGCGCCTGGCGAGCGTGACCGACCGGCTGCACGAGGACGACAGCTTCGTGCGCGACTGGGCCACCTTCGATGCGGTGCAGCGCGGCGAACCCATCGGCATGCGCCACGACGGCACGCTGGTGAGCGCGCCGGACGACGGCTTCATCGTCTTTCCCAACGCGCTGGCGTTGCCCGGCGCCGAATGGTTCTACTTCGCGCGCCCGAGCGAGCGCGTGCTCGGGTCCGTGGCGCACGCGCCATCGGCCTGAAGCATTTGCTCCCTCCCCCGGAAGGGGAGGGAGAGAAAACGCCGGCCTGCGCCTTACGGCAGGCGCCGCCGCGCTCCTACATCGCCGAGCGGCCCGGGGCGCAGAGTCTCGAGGCTGAAGGAGTGTGTCCATGGCAGTCTCGAAAAAAGCCCCCGCGCCGCGCGTCCTGTGGAAGGGCGCGATCAGCTTCGGCCTCGTCCACATCCCGGTGGCGCTGTACTCGGCCACCACCGACCACGCCATCGACTTCGACTGGCTCGACAAGCGCACGATGGACCCGGTCGGCTACAAGCGCATCAACAAGAAGACCGGCAAGGAGATCGCGCGCGAGAACATCGTCAAGGGCATCGAGTACGAAGACGGCGAATACGTGGTGCTGAGCGACAAGGAGATTGCCGACGCCTATCCCAAGACCACGCAGACCATCGAGATCGAGAGCTTCGTGCCCGCCAACGGCATTCCCTTCGTCTACCTCGAGCGGCCCTACTACGTGGCGCCCATCAACCGCGGCACCAAGGTGTACGCGCTGCTGCGCGAGACGCTGCAGCGCACCCAGCGCATCGGCGTGGCGCGCGTGGTGATCCAGACCAAGCAGCACCTGGCCGCGCTCGTGCCGGTGGGCCCGGGGCTGGTGCTGAACCTGCTGCGCTGGGGCGCCGACATCCGGCCCTGGACCGAACTGCCGCTGCCGTCGGAAGACGCGAAGAAGGCGGGGCTGCGCGAGCACGAGATCAAGATGGCCGAGCAGCTGGTCGAGGACATGAGCGCCGAGTGGGACCCGGACGACTACAAGGACGAGTTCAAGGACGAGATCCTGCGCCTGGTCGACCGCAAGGTGGCCGCGGGCCAGACCGAGACCGTGACGCAGATCGAGCCCGAGGAAGGCCAGGCGCTGGAGAGCCGCGGCGCGAAGATCATCGACCTCACCGAGCTGCTGCAGCGCAGCCTGCGCAAGGGCGGTGGCGGCGGCAAGGCGGCCGCGGCCGGCGAAGACAGCGGCGATGAAGAAGAAGAGGCGCCCGCGGCAACCAAACCGAGGTCCAAGGCCAAGCCCCGGGCCCCAGGCAAGGCCGCCGCAAAAAGCAGCAGCAGCAGCAGCGCCGCGCGCAAGCGCAGCGCGGCCAAGAGCGCCACCGCCCGGCGCCGCGCGGCATGAGCGCGCGCATGGCCACGGCGCAGAAGGCGCCGCGCATCACCCACGCGGAGCGCCTGATCGACGCCGCCAGCGGCCTCACCAAGGGCGATCTCGCGGCCTACTACGCGCGCGTCGCGCCGCTGATGCTGCCGCACCTCGAAGGGCGGCCGGTGGCGCTGGTGCGCGCGCCCGACGGCGTGGGCGGCGAGCTGTTCTTCCAGAAGCATGCGCAGCACAGCGACATCGCGGGCATCAAGCTGCTCGATCCCGCGCTCGACCCGGGCCACGACCCGCTGCTGCAGATCGACACCGCAGAGGCGCTGGTCGGCGCGGCGCAGTTCAACACCGTCGAGCTGCACACCTGGAACGCCACCTCGCGCGCCCTCGGCAAGCCCGACCGCATGACCTTCGACCTCGATCCCGGCGAAGGCATCGACTGGCAGCAGATGCAGGAGGCGGCGCTGCTGGTGCGCGTGCTGCTCGACGAGCTCGGCCTGCCGTCGTTCCTCAAGACCAGCGGCGGCAAGGGGCTGCACGTGGTGGTGCCGCTGCGGCGCCAGTTCGGCTGGGACGAGGTGCGCGGCTTCTCGCGGGCCATCGTCGAGCACCTGGCGCGCACCGTGCCCGAGCGCTTCGTGGCCAAGAGCGGGCCGCGCAACCGCGTGGGCCGGATCTTCGCGGACTACCTTCGCAACGGCTTCGGCGCCACCACCGTGAGCGCATGGTCGGCGCGCGCGCGGCCGGGCATGGGCGTGTCGGTGCCGCTCGCCTGGGAAGAGCTGCCCGACCTGGACAGCGCCGCCCACTGGACGGTGGCGAACATCGGCCCGCGCCTGGCCACCGGCAACACGCCCTGGGACGCGATGGAGCGCAGCCGCACCGGCCTTCGCGCCGCGATGCAGATGCTCGGCTTCCTGCCCGCGTAGAGCCGCGAGCCTACTGCGGCACTTCCTCGGTCGTCACTTCGAAGCGCTTGAGCGAGTTGGCGCCGAACACCATGGTGATCGGCACGTCGGCCGCGTCGCGTCCGCGCGCAATCACGATGCGGCCGATGCGCGGCACGTTGTGGCGCGCATCGAAGGTGTACCAGCGCTCGCCCAGGTACACCTCGAACCAGGCGCTGAAGTCCATCGGGGAGGGCACGGGCGGAATGCCGATGTCGCCCAGGTAGCCGGTGGCATAGCGCGCGGGAATGTTCATGCAGCGGCACAGCGTGATCGCCAGGTGGGCGAAGTCGCGGCACACGCCCGTGCGCTCGCGGAACCCCTCGAGCGCCGTTCGCGTGGCGCGCGCGCTCTGGTAGTCGAAGCGCAGGTGCTCGTGCACGAAGTCGCAGATGGACTGCACGCGGTGCCAGCCCGGCGCCACGCTGGAAAAGTTGCTCCAGGCGAACGCGAGCAGTTCGCTGTCGACCTCGCAGTAGCGGCTCGGCAGCAGGAAGGGCAGGGTGGCGACCGGCAGGTCCGCCGCCGCGTGCTCGACGGCGCCGAAGTCCACCGGATCGGCCCAGCCCGGGTCGAACACCACCGCATGGTTGCGCAGCCGCACGCTCGCTACCCCCGCGGGAATGCGCACGCGCGCGCAATGGTTGTCGAAGCCGTCCATGTAGTAGTCGGTATGCAGCGGCGGCGTGAGGGTGACGTGCTCACCGTCCTGCAGGTCCGCCGCGCGCGAAGGGTGGACATGCAGCATGTAGACCAGTGCGGTGGGCGCCGTGACGGCGAGTTCGATGTCGAAACCGATCTTGATCTGCATGTTTCTTTCTTTCTTCCCTGTGTGAATGGCTTCGGTCCACGAATGCCCAAGCAGGCTTCGTGCCGACCGTGTTCGATGCTACGGCTGCGCACCGGGCGCGGATGCGGGCCGACACGCCAGCCCGCGTAGGCGGCAGCCAGCCGCTGTCGGTGCGCTCCTACCGCGTAGACGCCGCCTCTCCCACAAGCGCGGGCGAGGCGCCACTACGGGTAACAGTGTGAGAAAAACATAACCTTTGGATTCGCTCGCAACTGCCCCCGCGAACCCGCTTTCGTGGCTTCATGGAGGCCGCAGCGCAAGCATCGAGTTGTTCAATCTGATCTGCTGGAGCGAATCATGGATCTGTCGTCGCTGTTCGATTCACTCACCGGTGCTTGGGGGGATGAAATCCTGTTCTGGGTGGTGGCCGCCGTGGCGGGCTTCATCTGCCTGATTGCGCTGGTGAACGTGCTGGACCTCTTTCTCGACAACGAAGCCGACCCTCCCATGAAAGACCCTCGATGACGCCTCAGAACAAGGCCGCCGCCGGACGCCGCTCGAAGGCCACGGACGGCAGCAACGCCAAGCAGCAGCAGCTCGATGGATTCGCAACCGATCATGCGCCCAATCTGACGACCAACCAGGGTCTTCAGATCCCCGACAACCACAATTCGCTCAAGGCCGGGGTGCGCGGGCCCACGCTGCTCGAAGATTTCATCCTGCGCGAGAAGATCACGCACTTCGACCACGAGCGCATCCCGGAGCGCGCGGTGCATGCGCGCGGCTCGGCGGCGCATGGCTATTTCCAGGTCTACAAGTCGATGTCGCAGTTCACCTGCGCCGACTTCCTGCAGGACCCGGACGCAAAGACGCCCGTTTTCGTGCGCTTTTCCACCGTGGCCGGCTCGCGCGGCTCGGCCGACACGGTGCGCGACGTGCGCGGCTTTGCCGTCAAGTTCTACACCCGCGAGGGCAACTACGACCTCGTGGGCAACAACATCCCGGTGTTCTTCATCCAGGACGCGATGAAGTTTCCCGACCTGATCCACGCCGTCAAGCCCGAGCCGCACCACGAGATGCCGCAGGCCGCCAGCGCGCACGACACCTTCTGGGATTTCGTCTCGCTCATGCCCGAGAGCACCCACATGCTGATGTGGGCGATGAGCGACCGCGCCATTCCGCGCAGCCTGCGCATGATGGAAGGCTTCGGCGTCCACACCTTCCGCTTCGTCAACCTGCGCGGCGAGAGCCACTTCGTGAAGTTCCACTGGAAGCCCAAGCTCGGCATCCACGGCCTCGCATGGGACGAGGCGCAGAAGGTCGCGGGCAAGGACCCCGATTTCCACCGCCGCGACCTGTGGGAAGCGATCGAGCAGGGCGACTTTCCCGAGTGGGAGCTCGGCGTGCAGCTGGTGCCGCCCGACAAGGCCGATTCGCTCGGCTTCGACCTGCTCGATCCCACCAAGCTGATCCCCGAGGAGATGGTGCCGGTGCAGCGCATCGGCCGGCTGGTGCTCAACCGCAACCCCGAGAATTTCTTTGCCGAGACCGAGCAGGTGGCCTTCCATCCGGGGCACGTGGTGCCCGGCATCGACTTCAGCAACGACCCGCTGCTGCAGGGGCGCCTGTTCTCCTATACCGACACGCAGATCTCGCGCCTGGGCGGCGCCAACTTCCACGAGCTGCCCATCAACAAGAGCGTGTGCCCGTTCCACAACTTCCAGCGCGACGGCATGCACCGCCAGACCATCGCGCGCGGCCAGGTGGCCTACGAGCCCAACTCGCTGGGCGACGGCAAGGAGTTCAGGGTGGACGGCGGCAGCGTCGGCTTCCAGCCGCATCCCGACGAGCTCGAGTCGCCCAAGGTGCGCCGGCGCAGCCCGAGCTTCGACGACCACTTCACGCAGGCGCGGCTGTTCTTCAACAGCCAGAGCGCGGCCGAGAAGGAGCACATCGTTGCGGCCTTCCGCTTCGAGCTCTCCAAGGTCGACGTGCCGGCCATCCGCCAGCGCATGGTCGACAACCTGGCGCACGTCGACGAGAAGCTCGCGCGCCGCGTGGCCGAGCCGCTGGGCATCGGCGCGCCGGACGCCAAGGCGGCCGCGGGCCGCGCGGGCTACCGCGAGCACCGCATGACCCTGCCCATCGAGGAGTCGCCCGCGCTCAGCATGGCCGACAGCGGCGACGGCTCGATCCGCACGCGCAAGATCGCGATCCTCGCGGCCGACGGCATCGACTCCGCCTCGCTCAAGCCGATCCGCGATGCGCTCGAGCAGGCCGGCGGCAAGTGCAAGGTGGTGGGCGCCCGCCTGGGCACCATCGCCAGCGCATCGAAGCGGCAGATCGACGTCGACATGACCTTTGCCAACGGGCCGTCGGTCCTGTTCGATGCCGTGCTGATCCCCGGCGGCGCCCAGGGCGTGGCGGCGCTGGCGGGCATGGGCGATGCGGTGCACTTCGTGCTGGAGGCGTACAAGCACTGCAAGGCCATCTGCACCGTGGGCGACGGCGTGCAGCTGCTCTCCACGCTCGGCATCGGCGCCAACGCGCAGCAGGGCGATGCGCCCGCCGGCATCATCGTGGCGGCCACGCCGGTCACCAACCTCGGCGACACCAGCGAGGCGACGCAGATCGCGCAGGCCTTCATCGCCGCGATCGCCAGGCACCGCCACTGGGACCGTGCCAACATCGATGCGATTCCCGCCTGATGCAGGGCCTGCGGTCCTAGGGCCTGTTAACGCTACGGAAGGGGTCGCGAAGCTCGACACAGCCCGCCCATCAAGGCGCGTGACGCCGTGCGTGCATGCGCACGCACAAGGAGCGCAACGCGGAGGGGCGGGCTGTGGCGAGCTTCCCTTCGGGTTACTTCGCCAAGGGGCCGTCTGCGGCGTTGCCCGCGCTTGCAAGGCCAAAGCCTTGCTGCGCCCGGGCGCCTTGCATCCAGCCCCTTGGCGAAGCAACGCGATCCCCTTCCGTAGCGTTAACAGGCCCTAGTCCGTTCGCGCTAGGCCTTCTTGCGAATAGGCGCCGCAGGGGGCCGCTCCTAGACTTTCCCCACGAGGCCTGAACGGCGCGCACTTCCGCGGCGTCGACCCCCGCAACCGCGGGCACACGGGCCGCGCGCGGGGGTCCAATGACGTGGTTTTCGAGAAGAACGGAACGGGAGCGCTCGGCACGTCGTGCAGGGGCCGCGGGTGCGCTGGGGCTGGCAGCCATTCTTCTGCTGGGCCATGGGCCCCTGGCATCGGCGCAGCAACCACAGCAGGGGCCGAATGCCGAAGCCGCGGCCGGCCGGGCGGAGCAGGCCCGGCTCGCCGACACCGACACCTTGCTGGCGTTGACCAGCGAGGGCGCGGTGCTCTACGGGCAGGATGCAGTCAAGCTGTCCGGCTACCAGTACTGCAGCCAGGCGGTGGCGCTGGCCGAGGCCGGCGAATTCCGCCAGAGCGTGCGCGCCGCCAGCAAGGCGCTGCACCTGGCCAATGCCACGAGCGATCCCAACCTGCTGGCCATGGCCAACCGCGACCTGGCCATCGTCTACAGCTATTCGGGCCAGCTCGAGAAGGCCGAGGAATTCGCGCGCGAGGCGCTCAAGCATCCGGCGCGCGATCCCAAGCTGGTGGTCGGCCCGGTGCAGAAGGTGATCGGCGACGTGCGCACCCGCCGCGGCGACTACGCGGGCGCCGTCATCAGCTATGACGAGGCGCTGGCCAACAGCTCGTCGCGCTATGCGCCGCTGGTGCAGGCCTCGCTCGTCAATGCGCTGATCGAATCGGGCGACGCCGCCAGGGCGCGCGAAGTGCTCGGGGGCATGGCGCCGCCCCGGGACGCGCCGCTCACGGCGCAGCTCGACCGCACCCGCGCGCGGCTGCTGCTGGCCGAGAACAAGCCGGCCGAGGCGCGCGACCTCTACCGCGCGCTCACCGCGCGGCAGGTCGGCACCGACACCGAGTACTACCGCCTCTGGGCCTGGGACGGCGTGGCGCGCAGCGAACTTGCGCTCGGCCAGAAGCAGGCCGCGGCCGAGGCCGTGGCGCGCGCGCTGGGCGGCATCGACCAGGTGCGCGCCAGGTTCCGCAGCGAAGAATTCAAGATGGGCCTGTTCTCCGACCTGCAGTCGGTGTTCGAGCGCGGCGTCTCGATCTACAGCGACGCGGGCGATGCGCGCCAGGCCTTCGAGGTGAGCGAGCGCAGCCGCTCGCGCGCGCTGCTCGATGCGGTGCGCGGCCGCGCGAAGATCAACGAGCGCGCCGCGACCACCGTGGACCTGGCCGCGCTGCAGGGCATGCTCGCGCCCGACGAGCGCGTGGTGCAGTTCCATTCGCTGCCCGACCGGCTGCTGGTGTGGGTGGTCGGCCCGGCCGGCATCGAGGCCAGGACGGTGCCGGTGCGCCGCGACGAGCTCACCGAGCTGGTCGAGGTGTTCCGCAACTCCATCGTGCGCGGCCGCCGCGCGGCCATCACCAATGCCGACAAGCTCGGCGCCGCGCTGCTCGGCCCGCTGGGCCTGGCGCCGGGGCAGCGGCTGATCGTGGTGCCGCACGGGCCGCTGCACTACCTGCCGTTCCAGGCGCTGCGGCTCGACGGGCGCTACGTGATCGAGACGCATCCGGTGGCGGTGGCGCCATCGATCAGCATCGCGGTGCAGCTCGCGCAGCGCTCGCCGCGCGTGGGCGCGTCGCTCACGGCCTTCGGCAACCCGCGCATCGAGGACAAGTACGACCTGCCGGGCGCCGAGGTCGAGGTGAAGCAGCTCGCGCAGCTGTTCCCGCGCAACGCCGTGTACATGGGCGCCGCGGCCACCAAGACGCAGTTCCGCGACGTGGCCGCGCGCTCGCCGCTGATGCACGTGGCGGCGCATGCGGAGGCCGACGCGGTGGATCCGCTGTACTCGCGCATCCTGCTGGCCAACGAGGGCGGCAAGCAGAATTTCCTGGAGGCGCACGAGATCCTCGGCCTGCCGATGGACGGCACGGCGCTGGTGACGCTGTCGGCCTGCGAGTCGGGGCTCGGGCGCATCGCGCAGGGCGACGAGGTGCTGGGCTTCACGCGCTCCTTTCTCTCGGCCGGCAGCTCGAGCCTGATCGCATCGCTGTGGCCGGTGTCGGACGACGCAACCGCGGTGCTCATGGGCACGCTCTACGGCGAGCTGGCGAAGGGCCGCGACATCCAGAAGGCGATGCAGGCCGGGCAGCTGGCGGTGCTGAAGGATCCCAAGATGTCCCACCCCTTCTTCTGGGCGCCGTTCAACCTGATCGGCAACTGGCGTCTCACGGTGGGGAGCTGACATGAAAAGAAGAACTGCCATGTCTGTTTGTGGTGTTGTGTTTGAAGTTTGTTGTTCGGGCCGCGATCACGCCGACGGGGTACCTTGCTCCGCGAATGTCCCCCGGCCTTCGGCCTCCTCCTTGATTTCGCTGCGCAAGGCACCCCATCGACGTGATCGTCATGCGCAGCGGTCGTTGATCGGCCAGCACAACGACCGCGCTCATCGTGCGCAGGGCATCGGGTGCTCCCCTCAGCGAAATAAAGGAGGAGCCGAAGGCGGGGGACATTCGCGGAGGGGAGTACCCGGTGGCCTGTGCACGCGCCCTGAACAACAGCACCCTGAACAGCAGCGCCCCCAACAACAGCAACACGCGGTGGAGCACTGAGATGCAGATGCGCGCAATCCAACGCTCCACCCCGATCGCCCTCGCAGTCGCCGCACTGGTGAGCGCAACGCTTCTCGTTGCCGCCCAGCGCACCCACGCGGCAGAGGCCGATGCCAATGCGCTGCTGCCGACAAAGGATCCCTGCGGCAGCTGCGACCGCCCCCTCGCGCAGGCCACTGGCACCGTGGCGCCGCAGAGCCTGCCCGCGCCGCCGCAGCCACCTGCGGCCAGATTCAAGCTCAACGACCTGCGGCTCAACGGCGTCAAGGCCCTGAGCAACGAGGAACTGCAGGGCATCACCGCACCGTACATCGGGCGCGACGTCACGCTCGGCGATCTCGAAAGCCTGGCGCAGGCCATCACCGCGCGCTACAAGGAGCGCGGCTACTTCCTCGCGCAGGCCGTCGTGCCCGTGCAGACCGTGCGCGACGGCATCGTCGAGATCAGCGTCATCGAAGGCCGGCTCGGCAAGGTCGAAGTGATCGTTGCACCCGATGCGGCCATCAGCGAGGCGCGCGTGCGCGGCTTCCTTGCGCCATTGCAGCCCGGCGAGGCCGTCAACGCACCGGCCTACGAACGCTCGATGCTGCTGCTGTCGGACCAGCCCGGCATCAAGGTCTCGTCCGCGCTGCAGGAAGGCACGCAGCCGGGCACCACCGACCTGTCGGTGGAAGTGGCGCCGGCGCCGCGCTGGGCCTTCGCGGCCGAGGCCGACAACCACGGCACCAAGGAATCGGGCCGCTACCGCCTCGGCGGCACGATGCGCTGGGCGAGCCCGCTGGGCATCGGCGACAACCTGGACGTGCGCGCCATGGTCTCCAACGGCAATGCGCTGCAGTTCGGCCGCGTCGCCTACGAGGCGCCCATCGGCAGCAGCGGCCTGCGCGCGGGCCTCGGGCTGGCGCGCGTCAACTACGAGTTGGGCGGCGAGTTCTCGGAACTGGGCGCGCAGGGCAAGGCCGACGTGTTCGACGTCTCGCTGAGCTACCCGGTGATCCGCCAGCGCCAGCACAACCTGTTCCTGCGCCTGTCGGCCGACAGCAAGAAGCTCACCGACGAGTACACGGCGGTCGACTTCTCGGCGCGCAAGCGGGTGCGCGGCTTCGGCCTGGGCTGGACCTGGGAGCGCCGCGACGACTGGCTGGGCGGCGGCTATTGGGCGAGCACCGGCAATCTCTACCACGGCCGGCTCTCGATCCGCGACGCCGACAGCCTGCAGACCGACCAGGGCCTGGGCGGGCACCGCACCGAGGGCGGCTTCACCAAGGCCACCTTCCAGCTCTCGCGCCTGCAGGCGGTGCTGCCCCGGCATTCGCTGTACCTGGCGCTGGGCGGCCAGTGGGCCAGCAAGAACCTCGATGCCTCGGAAAAACTCTCGCTGGGCGGCGCGCGTGCCGGGCGCGCCTACCCTTCGGGCGAACTGCTGGTGGACCAGGGCGTGATCGGCACCGTGGAATGGCGCTGGTCGCTCGATGCCGAGTTCACGCCCTTCCTGTTCTACGACGCGGCGCACGGGCGCCAGACCAAGAACCCGACGATCTTCGACAGCGGCCCCCGTTCGCGCAGCCTGCGCGGCGCGGGCATCGGCCTGAGCTGGACGCGGCCCGGCAACTTCACCATCAATGCCACGCTGGCCTGGCGCGCCGGCACCGACCCCGCGCGCACCGACGGCGGCGGGCGCAACCCGCGGCTGTACGTGCAGGCGCAAAAGACCTTCTGAGGGCAGCATGAGAAACCATGATCTTTCCGCGAAAGCCCTGCCGCGGCACTGGCGCGTGCGGCCGCTGGTGCTGTCGCTGGCCTGCATGGGCATGGTGCCGGCCTGGGCGCAGCTCAACCTGCCGGCGGGCTTTCCGCAGAGCGGCAATGTGGTGTTCGGCAATGTGGGCATCGCTTCCGGCGGCTCGGCGACCAGGCAGGTGCTCAACCAGAGCACGATGAACGCCATCGTCAACTGGAACGCGTTTTCGCTGGACGGCGGCAAGACGCTCAACATCAACCAGCAGATGGGCGCCGCGAGCGTGATGCTCAACCGCGTGGTGGGCAGCGGCGGCGTGATCGAGCAGTCGGTCATCAACGGCACGCTGTCGGCCAACGGGCATGTGTTCGTGGTCAATCCCTCGGGCGTTCTCTTCGGCGGCAGCGCCCAGGTGAACGTCGGCGGGCTGGTGGCCTCCACGCTGGACATCAGCGACAGCCAGATCGCCAAGGAGGGCAGCGTGGTGGGCAAGGGCGGCCAGCTGCTGTTCGGCGGCGGCATCAACGATGCCAACAGCACCGCCCGCGTGACGGTCCAGCCCGGCGCGGTCATCAGCGTGGGCGAAGGCGGCACGCTCGGGCTGATCGGCGCGCTGGTGCGCAACGAGGGCAATATCAACGTGGCGCGCGGCTCGGCGGGCCTGGTGTCGGGCGCCCGGGTGACGCTGGACTTCGAAGGCGACGGGCTGACCAAGTTCACGGTGCCGCTCGAAGGCGGGCTCATGAACACCTCGGTGGCCGGCGTGCAGGCGACCGACCCCACCACCAAGGCGCTGGTGATGAACACCGGCACCATCACGGCCGATGGCGGGCGCGTGGTGCTGGTGGGCGCCTCCGGGCTGGTGCAGCAGGTGGTCAACCAGAGCGGCACGGTGCGCGCGCGTTCGCTGGTCGAGCGCGGCGGCGAGATCGTGCTGGAGGCCATCGGCGCCCAGGTCGACAGCGGCGCGGGCCTCGAGGTGAGCGGCACGCTGGATGCGAGCGGCAATGCGGCCGGCGCGGCCGGCGGCAGCATCCGCACCACGGCCGGCAACCTCAATGTGCTGGCGGGTACGCAGATCGATGCCGGCGGCAATGCAGGCGCCAACGGCAGCTGGACGGCCGAGGGGGGCCGCAATCTCTCGGTCGTGGCCGATGCCGATTCCGGCAACATCGCGGCCAGCGTGATCGGCAAGGCCCTGAGCCAGGGCACCGACGTGACGCTGACCACGCGCTCGTCCGGCAAGGTGGCGCAGATCAACGACGCCGTCGTGTTCCAGCCCGGCGCCCAGGTGATCAAGGACGGCGGCGGCACGGCCACGCTGCGCGTGAATTCGGTGGGCAACATCGACATGCGCTGGGCGGTGGAGGGCGGCGGCGCAACCATCGCTTCCACCAGCGGTGCGCTGAACGTCGATTTCAATGCCGACGCGCAGGGCCTGGCCGCCGCCGAGGCCGGCCAGGCCAACGGCATTGCGGCGGCCATCCGGCTGGACCGTGCGCGCATCGATGCCAACGGCGGGAACATCCGCTTCTTCGGGCAGGGCGACAGCGACAACGGGCGGGCGATCGGCGGACAGGTCAAGGGCCCGGGTGCCGACGGCGCCGGCGAAATCCGCAGCGGCGTCTGGCTGGGCGGCAGCGCCTTGAGCACGCTCGGCGCGGGCAGCATCTTGCTGCGCGGCGAAGGCGGCACCGGCGAGGTGGGCAGCGGCTTCCTGAGCGCCACCGACGGCGTGCGCATCGACGGCGACAGCACGCTCGGCACGCAGGCCGGCGGCATCACCTTGGCCGGCCGCGGCGCCGCGGGAGGCTCGGGCGTGCGGCTGAACGGCGACGACTATTCGGTCGCCCTGTCTTCCGCAAGCGGCAATATCGCCCTGACCGGCACGGTGCGCGACTGGGCCAGCGGCGGCCCGGTCGGCGAGCCGCCGGATGGCGCCGGCGTGCTGATCACCGGCTCCAAATTGACCACCGGCGGCGATGTGCGCATCACCGGCCAGGGCGGCGACCTGTCGGGCATGGCCGCCGGCCTGCGCACGCAAGCCGTCGAATTGAGCACCAGCTACACCGTGGGCGCCTCGAATGGCGTGGCGATCGACGGCACGCGCATCGAGGCCGGCGCAGGCCGCAGCATCGCGATCACCGGCACGGCCGGCAGCGCAGGCTTCGGCTACGACGGCACGGGCGCGGCGCTGGGCTTCGCGCCGCTGGACGCGACGGTCACTCCGTTTGGCGTGCGGCTTTCGTCCTCCCAGCAGGCCGACGGGCTGCATGCCGCGGGCGGCAGCATCCGGATCGCGGCCGGCACGGGCGATGTGAGCCTGGTGGCCGGCGCCTTCGAGGGCACGCTGCTCGATGCCGCCAGCGCCACCGGCATGGGCGGCAGCATCGGCGTGACGGGGCGCAACATCCTCGCGCAATCGACGGCGGACAGCAGCGGCCTGGCGGACGCCAGCGGCGCGGGCGGCGGCGGCAGCATCGATATCCGCGGCAGCACCGCGGCCGGCGCCGGCAACGAGAACACGGGCGTGGTCTCGGTCGGCCCGAACCTCACGCTGCTGGCCAACGCCCTGGGCAGCGGCAACGGCGGCAGCATCACCCTCGTGGGCGAGCGTTCGGTGCGCGCCTTCGGCGACCTGCAGGCCCGGGGCGGCAGCGCCGGCGGCAATGGCGGCACGATCGAGACCTCGGGCGGCTCGTTCGACGTGAGCGGCATCCGCATCGACGCCTCGGCGCCGGCCGGCCTGGCGGGGCGGTGGATCGTCGACCCGTATGACGTCACCATCGTCCACGGCGTGGCCGGCGGCGGCAGCCTGCCCACCAACCCCTTCGATCCGGTGGCCACCTCGACCATCCAGGACGGCGACATCAACGGCGCGCTGAACACCGGCACCAGCGTGAGCATCACCACCGGCAGCGGCGGCACCGATGCGGGCGACATCCGCTTTGGCAGCGGCATGGTGATCGAGCGCACGGTGGGCAGCGCGCCGCTGGTGTTCGAGCTGAACGCGGCGCACTCGATAGGCGACCGCGTGTTTTCCAGCTCGTACCTGGCGCCGATCATCCGTTCGACCACGGGGCCGATGGACGTGATCTTGAATGCCGGCTCGGCCGGGGCGCTCGACGGCTATGTCCATTACTTCGGCAACACGGGGGCCGACCAGGCCGTCATCTCCACCAACGGCGGCAGCGTGCTGGCGCACGCCACGGGCACGGGCTATGCCGAAGTGGTCTTCAACTCCGCCAGCATCGACACCGGCGGCGGCAACCTGAGCCTTGTGACGGACGGGCCGAGCAGCACCCAGTTCGTCGCGTTCAGCGGCGACGTGCACACGCGCGGCGGCAGCGTCACGCTGGACTCCGGCTTCGTCGGCGCCAGCCCCGCGTTCAGCGACATCAACATCGACGTGGACGGCACCATCGACACGGGCGGCGGCGCGGTGTCCATCCATGCGCATGGCGTGGGCGGCATCTACGATTCGGTGACCAGCCGCTTCAACAACCAGATCATCACCAACGGCGGGGCGGTGTCGATCCTGAACGGGCAGACCGGCGCGCCCTCGGGCTTCGTGCTGCTCCAGGGCACTCGGATCGACACGCGCGTCGGCCAGTCCGATGCGGGCGCCGGCGGCGACGTGAGCATCGCCGGCGGCGGCGTGAGCATCAACGGCGCGCGCATCGACAGCGCCACCGGCGACGTGGCGATCACCGGGACCGGCGGCACGGGCCAGAGCGGCAGCGCGGTGCAGCTGGATTCGCTGTTCCTGCGGGCCGTGGGCGTTCCGGTTCCCACCGCCATCTCGACCACCAGCGGCAACGTGCTGGTGCGGGGCGTGCAGGACTTCAACCGCGGCTCGAGCGCATTCAATGCGACGCACGGCGTGCTGGTCACCGGCGGCAGCAGCATCACGACCGGCAGCGGCAACATCGCGCTGCAGGGCCTGTTTGCCAGCGCGGTGGTCGACGGCACCGACAGCGGCGTGCGGCTGGAAAACGGCGCGCGCCTGGCCACCACCGGCGGCGGCAGCATCGAGCTGACCGGCAGCTCGCTGCAGGGCACGCCCGGCGTGTCGATCCAGACCGGCCTCTTGTCCACCGGCGCTCCCGGCGCGGCGCCGCAGGTGCAAAGCAGCGGCAACCTGGTGCTGCGTGCCAGCAACGACGGCAGCGCGCCGGCCCTGGCGATCGACGTGCCGGTGAGCGCCGCCGGCACCATCAACCTGCGGCCGGGCGGCATGGACGCGGCGCTCAATGCCTTCGACGCCACGGCCGCCGGCATCACCGTGGGCGGTGCGGCGGGGGGCGGGTTCACGCTGTCGGACGCGCTGATGTCGCGCCTGAATGCGCCCAGCGTGGTGGTGGGCAGCAACACGCACGCAGGCACCATCACCGTGGCCGGCGCGCTGACGAGCGCCGGCGCGCTCACGCTGCAGAACGAAGGCGTGGGCGCCGGCGCCGGCGGCATCGTGCTGAACGGCGCCGTCACGGCGGACCGCCTGGGCCTGCTCTCGGCCGGCGACATCACGCAGACGGTGAAAGCACCGATCACCGCCCAGCACCTGCTGGCGCGCTCCAGCCGCGGCAGCGTGCTGCTGGACCGGGCGGCCAACAACGTGAGCGAGAACACGCTGGGCGGCGGCGCCGCCGGCGCCTTCCGCTACCAGGACGTGGACGGCGTGCGCATCGGCGCGCTGTCGGTCACCGGCTTCGACGCCGGCAGCAACCAGCCGCAGCTGGTGTCGGCCACCTCGATGGCGGCCGACACGGTGTTCGTGCGCACGCTCTCGGGCGACCTCACGCTGGACGCCGCCGTCACCAGCAGCTCGGGCACCGACCTGGTGGCCGCGGCGCGCTTCCAGAATGCGGGCGGCGGCAGCATCGGCGGCGCGCCCTGGCGCATCTGGGCCGACACCTGGGTGGGCGAGTCGCGCGGAGGCCTCGCCGGCTCGGGCGCCACGCCCAACCTGTTCCACTGCGCCTACCTGGGGCTGTGCACCGTGAGCATCACGCCGGGCGACAACCACTTCATCTACGCCCAGCAGCCGCGGGCCACGGTGGTCATCGGCGACGCCAGCCGGCCCTTCGGCACGGCCAACCCGCCCTTCGGCTTCACCATCGGCGGGCTGATCCTGGGCGACGGCACGGCCGGCTTCCTGGGCACGCCCACGAGCGCGGCCGGCATCTTCAGCCCCGCGGGGCGCTATGGCATCAACGGCAGCTTCACCTCGGCGGCCGGCTATGCGGTGGACGTGGTGCCCGGCACGCTGACCGTGACGGCCAGCCTGCGCCGGCCCGACTTCCCGGGCTCGGACCTGGTGCGCGAGCTGCCCAACACCAACACCTACACCTTCGACCGCAACCTCGGCGCGCCGCCGATCTGCTTTGCCACCGGGCCGCTGGAGGGCGACCGTGCGCAGCAGGACGGCGACCTGCTGGCGCGCGAATGGTCGCGCGTGCGTTCGCGGCCCAACCTCACCAGCTGCGTGGCCACCGACCGCAAGAACGGCTGCGCCGATTTCTGAAAGCGACCCGGCCGTGGAACTGCCGCCGCCCCTGTTCCTGTTCATCCAGACGAACAAGCGCTGCAACCTGCGCTGCGAGCACTGCGACTTCTGGAAGCTCGACGACGCCGACCGTGCGCGCTACCTCGGCCCGGCGCGCCGGCACGAGGTGCTGGCGGAGTTCGCCGCGATGAATCCCCAGGGCAGCGTGGTGATCTGCGGCGGCGAGAGCATGCTCGACCTGGAGGACTACTTCCACATCTCGCGCACCTGCCGCGAACTGGGCCTCGCCTGCCTGTCGGTCATCAACGGCACTCGCGTGCGCGACGAGGCCACGGCCGAGCGCATGATCCGCGAGGGCCCGCACGGCATCTCGGTGTCGCTCAACAGCCATCGGCCGGCCCTGCACGACCGCACGCGCGGCGTGAAGGGCGCCTTCGGCAAGGCGGTCGCCGCGCTGCGCCTGCTGCTGGCGGCGCGCCCGCCGGGCGGCGACACCCGGATCAACGTGATGGGCCTCGTCTTCGACGAGAACTACCTCGAGCTGGAGGACTTCTACGCCTTCGTGCTGGACGAGCTGGGCGCCGACAAGCTGAAGCTGAACTTCCTGCAGCCCAGCTTCGGCCAGATGGGGCTGGTCGACCCCTTCTTCGCCGCCCACCGCAACGTGGACCCGGACCGGCTGGTCGAGGTGATCCGCCGCTGCGACCAGCGCTTCGGCCTGGGGCTGAACCCGCTCTGGCTGCACCAGGTGCACATGTACTTCTCCACGCTGCGCGCCTGCCCGGACGCGGCGCGCGGCTGGGGCTCGCACACGCGCACGACGGAACACATCTGCAACACCTACGAGCGCAACATCATGGTGGACCACTACGGCGTGGCGCGCCTGTGCTTCTCGGGCAGCTTTCCGGGCATGCAGCTGGACAAGCCCGGCGACTTGCGCCTGTTCTGGCGCGAGGCGGAGTTCGTCCGCACGGCGATGCGCGGGTGCAACCAGTTCTGCGGCATCAGCCACAGCGTGCGGCGGGAGACCAGCACCTGCGCCTCGCGCCGACCGGCCGCGCTCTTTCCCGCGGCGCGGCCCGCGGCCGGCGTGGCGCGCACCATTCCCCTGCACGTGGACCGCGGAGGCTGAGGTGAACGACACGGCGCTCAGGGTGGCCGTGGTCACCCCCTACCACCGCGAGCCGGCCGCCGTGCTGCGCCGCTGCATGCAGAGCGTGCGCGCGCAGGGCCATCCGCAGGTGGTGCACTACATGGTGGCGGACGGCCTCCCGCAGGCCGGGCTGCTGGCCGAATGGCCGCAGGTGCGGCACATCGTGCTGCCGCAGGTCAACGCCAACTTCGGCTGCACGCCGCGCGGCATCGGCGCGCTGTGCGCGCTGGCCGACGGCGCCGACGTGGTGTGCTTCCTGGACGCGGACAACCTGTTCCTGCCCGGCCACGTCGCCTCGGTGGTGCAGGCCTACGCCGAGGCCCGGGAGCGGGGCCGGCCGGTCGATGCGGTGTTCTCTTCGCGGTACATGTTCCTGCCCGGCCACGAGCACCTGCGCATCGTTCCGCCGGACGAGGCGCCGGGCTCGGATTTCGTGGACACCAACTGCATCAGCCTGGCCCGCTCGGCCGGGTTTCTCTGGGGCGCGTGGTCGCAGCTGCCGCGTTCGCTGACGCCCGTGTGCGACCGGGCGATGTGCTGGCTCATGCAGCACCACGGGCTGCGGGTGTGCTGGACCCGGCAGTGCACCGTGCTGTACGAATCGCGCTGGCGCGCCACCTATCTGCAGGCCGGCCTGCCGCCGCCCGGGGGGCTGCACGACGATCTGCTGCGTTCGGCCG
This sequence comes from Variovorax paradoxus NBRC 15149, assembly GCF_001591365.1. GTDB lineage: Bacteria > Pseudomonadota > Gammaproteobacteria > Burkholderiales > Burkholderiaceae_C > Variovorax > Variovorax paradoxus. The sequence continues at coordinate 2,084,517 of NZ_BCUT01000001.1, read as the reverse complement.
GCGTCGGCCTCACGCCGGAAGAGCTCTGGGGCCTGCTGCGGGTGCAGTGGAGCTTCGATCCGCCGGCGCGGCGGGCGTGACGGACCCGGTGCGCCGGCTCACCGCGGGAGGCCGTGGCCGCCCGTTGCGTCCAGTGCGCCCAGCGCGCGCGGCAGGTCGCCGTGCCAGGTCTTCAGGCCCTGGTGCGACAGGCGCGACTGCAGGTCGACGAACACCTGGCCGCCCAGCTGCTGCCAGCGCCGGCAGAAGGCGAAGTCCTCGCTCAGGTAGCGGCCGGTGGCGGGCTCGAACTGGGTGTCGAAGAAGCGCCAGTGCGGCAAGTGCGCATTGGCGTGGTCGCCGGCCTCGGGCGTGTAGCGCAGCTCGGGCATGGCCGCGGCCATGCGTTCGAACACGCCGCGGGCGATCAGCATGAAGCCGGTCGGCGCGTCCAGCACCTCGACGAAGCCGTCGGCGTCGGCCTCGGTCGGCGTGTGGCGCAGGTTCAGCGGATAGCGCGCATGCAGCGCGTCGAAGTCGGCCTGCGTGGCGCCCGCGGGCAGCGGCCGGGCCAGGCCCTGGGCCGGCCAGCCGTCGTTCTTGTGCGGGTAGACGCCGGCCACCACCTCGCGGCCGGACAGCAGCAGGCGCAGCGCCGCATCGGGCGCGAAGCCGACGTCGGCGTCGATCCAGAACAGGTGCGTCCACTGCGCATCGGCCATGAACTCGGCCACCAGCCGGTTGCGCGCGCGCGTGAGCAGGCTGTCGCCGTCGAGGAAGCGCGTCTGCATGGCGAAGCCGTGCGTCCACGCCGCATTGACCAGGCCCAGCAGGCTGCGCACATAGAGGCTGGCCATGGCGCCGCTGTAGCTGGGCGTGGCGACGAAGGGGCGGATGCCCTTGAGGGCGGCGGTGTCGAGCATGGCGAGGTCGATGCGTGGTGAATGCCTGGTGAATGCCTGGTGAATGCTGGTGGAAGAAGGGCGTGCAGTTCAGGCCGCGTGCGCATGGCGCCGCGTGGTGAGCAGTGCGCGCAGCTTGGCCGGCGCGACCGGCTTGGTCAGCAGCATCACGCCGCCGTGGCGCAGCCGCTGCAGCACCTCGGGCCCGGTGGCGCCCGAGACCAGCACCGCGAGCGCATCGGGCTGCAGGCGCCTGGCGGCATCGATCACCTCCATGCCGTCGGCGTCGCCGGCCAATTGCAGGTCGCACAGCACCGCGTCGAAATGCACGTCGCCCGTGCCGAGCCGCGCGATGGCCTCGGCGCCGGTGGCCACGCATTCGACCTGGCAGCCCCACTGCTCCAGCAGCGCGCGGCTGCCGTCGAGGATGGCGGGGTCGTCGTCGACCACCATGCAGTGCAGCCCGGCCAGCGGCGTCAGCGCGAGCGGCGCGGGCTCGGGTGCGGTGGCGTCCGCCGCATGGGCCGCGGGCAGCGTGAGCGCAAAGGTGCTGCCCGCCTGCAGCGCCGAGCGCAGCGTGATGCGGGTGCCCAGCAGCGCCGCGATGCGCGCGCAGATCGCCAGGCCCAGCCCGAAGCCGCGGCGGCGGTCGCGCTCGGTGTTGGCCACCTGGTAGAACTCCTCGAAGATCCGGCCCTGGTGGATGGGCGCAATGCCGATGCCGTTGTCGCGCACCTCGATGCGCACGCTGTCGCCGTTCCTTCCGCGGGCGCGGCGCGCGGCCACCAGCACGGTGCCGCCGGCCGGCGCATGGCGCAGCGCGTTGGCCACCAGGTTGCCGACGATGCGCTGCAGCAGCGCCGCATCGCTGCGCACCGCCAGGCCGCGGTCGCTCCAGCGCAGGCGCACGTGGGTTTCCACCGCGGTGGCGGCATGCTGCGCATCGAGCTGGTCGAACAGCGCCGCGAGCGGCACCTTGGTGATCGCCGGCGTCAGCACCTGGGCATCGAGCCGCGAGATCTCCAGCAGGTCGTCCAGCAGCACGCCCATGAACTCGGTGCTCTCCTGCAGCCGCAGCATGGCGGGGCGCTGCGCGGCGCTGGCGCCCGGCAGCAGGCCGTCGATGAACAGGCCCATGGCATGCAGCGGCTGGCGCAGGTCGTGGCTGGCCGCGGCCAGGAAGCGGGCGCGCGAGAGTGCGGCCTGCTCGGCCTCGGCCATGCGCTGCAGCGCCACCGCGGTGGCCTCGCGCACGCGCTCCTCGCTGATCTGCCGGTTGCGCTGCAGGCGCTCGGCCAGGCGGTCGATGTCGTGCGCGAGCACCGTGAGCTCATGCGCGCGGCCCTTGCCGGCGCCGCCGGCGGCCGCGCGGCTGTCGCCCTCGGCCACGTCGCAGCGCGCCTCGAAGTGGCCGCCCTCGAGCGCGGCCACGGTGCGCGAGATGCGCCGCAGCGGCCGCGCCACCGTGCGCGCCATGTGGCGCACCGAGGCCCAGGCCGCCAGCAGCGCCACCAGCGCGATGCCGATGCTCGCGATCAGCGAGCGGCTGCGTTCGCGCGCATAGGCCGTGGTGTCGCGGAAGGTCTGCACCAGGCCGATGGGCGCGTCGCCAGCGGCGGTGGAGCCGGCCGGCGCGAAGGCGCTGGCGCGCGAGGCCTCGCGCAGCGTGACCGGCGAGGTGAACATGCGCAGCTGCGCAAGCGAAGAGGCCTTGGGGCCGGCCGTCACGTAGACGCCGGCGCTGTTGCTGATTTCCACGCGCATCACCTGGCCGCCGCGCAGCGCGGCATTGGCCACGTTCTGCAGCGCCGGCAGGTCGCCGGCATAAAGGCTCAGGTCGGACATGGCCGCCACCTGGCGCGCCACCGCCTGGCCCTCGGCGTCGAAGGCGGCCTCCAGCGTCTGCAGCCGGCTGTGGGTGAACCAGCCGGTGAGCGCGAGCGCCACCGCGGCGCACGGCACCACGCCAAGCCGGAACAGGTCGCGCTGCAGGTTGCCGCGCACCAGCAGCGTGGGCGTGGGCGCAGAGGGCGGCGGCGCTGCGTCGGCGCGCCCGCCCGCGGAGGGCAGCGTCTCGCTCATCGCACGACCGTGAGCCGCTCGGTCAGTTCCCGCTCCTCGGGCAGGCGCAGGCCGAGTCCGCGCGCCACCGTGGCATTGACCCGCACGGTCGCGGGCGCGGCCGATTCCACCAGCGGATTGCCGCTGCCGCCGGCGCCGCTCGCAAGCTTCTGCCCGAGCAGGCGCGCCTGCTGGGCCAGCTGCGCCGGTGTCGAGACGGCCGCGGCCAGGCCGCCCGAACGCACCAGTCCTTCGCTGGCGCCGAACACCGGCAGCCCCGCGCCGGCGCCGGCGCGCAGCACCGACAGCGTGGCGGCCTGGTTGTCGCCGATCAGGTCGGGCAGCACCAGCAGGGCATCGCTGCGCGGCACCACCGAGCGCAGCGCGCCGGCCAGCGACCTGTCGTCGGGCGCGTACTCCACCTGGATGTCCCAGGGCGGATTGCCGTTCTGCGCGGCGCGCTGCAGCTCGCGCACCAGCGGTTCGGATTCAGGTGTGGCAACCACGCCGATGCGGTGCTTCTGCGGCAGCACCGCGCCGATCAGCGCGAGCTGGTCCGCCATGGCCGGGTCGCGCAGCAGCACGCCCACGCGCCGGTCGCCGCGCTTGAGCGCCGCGCTGCTGGCGCGAAGGCTCTCGTAGTCGAGCCGGCTCAGCATCGCGAGCACCAGCGGCTGCTGGCCCGGGCGCTCCAGCGCGGCGCGTGCGGCGGGCGCGCCCACCGCGAGGGTGAGCGCGGCGTTCGCGGGTGCGGTGCGCAGGCTGCGCGTGCGCACGCCGGCATTGGCGCCGCGCTCGGAGTCGGATTCGGCGCGAGCCGTTTCCACCGGCTGCGCGGCTTCGGCGCCGCCCGGCGCGAGCCGCACCAGCTCGAAGCGGCTGCCGGGCTCCTGGCTCGCGCGCAGATGCTGCACGAACTCGGCATGCGCCGGGAGCTCGTCGCCCACCAGCACCGTGAGCTCGGCTGCCGAGGCGCTGGCAGCGGGCTGCGCCATGCACACGAGGGCCAGCACGGCGCAGGCGCCTTGGCGTCGCCGTTTCCGGAGGAGCGAGATGAGAGGGTTCACGGCGACAAACATGGGCTGCGGCTGCAGCAAGTGCAGCACCCAATGTACGGAAGCCGCCTGCTCCGCGCGATAAGGCAGAGGGCTTATGTCGGCGCCCGCAGCCCCGCGCGGCTGTGAGGAAGATCACAGCGCCGGCAGCCGCTTGGCCTATGTCCGACGCACTACCCTGGTCAGGCGTCGGCGTTGGACAGCGCCGCCGCGCGCTGCGCCTGGATCGCCTGGCGCAGCACGCGCGGCGACACCGGCTTGTAGAGCACCGCGATGCCGGCGCTCGCCACTTCGCGCAAGCGGTCGGGCTTGGTCTCGCCCGTGACCAGCAGCCGCGCCGTGCCCGGGCCGATGCCGCGTGGGTGGCGCTCCAGCGCGGCGATCACGTCCAGGCCGTTGTCGCCGCCCTGCAGCAGCAGGTCGCTCACCACCACGTCGGGCGGCTGCGCCCAGGTGTCGGCCAGCGCCAGCGCTTCGGCGCGCGTCTGCGCGGCCAGCACTTCGGCGCCCCAGTGGGTGAGCACCACCGTCAGGCCTTCGAGGATGGTGCGCTCGTCGTCGATCACCAGGATGCGCAGGTTTTCCAGGCTCGCTTCTTCTTCGGCGCCGCCGGCGGCGGGCGCGGCGGCCGGCGGCGGCAGCGCGGCCGGCGCCGAGCGCACCAGCACGCGCACGCAGGTGCCCTTGTGCGGCCTGGACGTGAGGTCGACGCGCGTGTTGAGCAGCTCCGCCAGGCGCTGCACCGTGGCCAGCCCGAGGCCCATGCCGCGCGCGCCGCGCGGTGCCTGGCGGCCCGTGGTCTCCACCTGGTAGAACTCCTCGAACACGCGCGCCTGGTGCTGCGGCGCGATGCCCACGCCGGTGTCGACCACGTCGATGCGAACCCCCTTGCCGCGCCGCCGTGCGCCGATCAGCACGCCGCCCTCGAGCGTGTGGCGCAGCGAGTTCGACACCAGGTTGTTGAGGATGCGCGAGAGCATCACGTAGTCGCAGCGCACCCAGAGCTCGGTCTTGCGCGCGACCAGCCGCAGGCCCTGCTGCTCGGCCACCGGCCGGAAGTTGCGGCTGATCTCGTCGAACAGCCGGTCCAGCGGAAAGTCGGCCCACTGCGGCTGCAGCACGCCGGCATCGAGCTGCGAGAGATTGAGCAGCTCGGAGAACAGCCGGTCGAGCGAGTCGACGCACTCGCGGATGTGGCCGATGCGCTGCAGACGCAGCGGGTCGGTTTCCCCGTTGGCCAGCCCGTCGGAAAAGAGCGTGAGCGCATGCAGCGGCTGGCGCAGGTCGTGGCTGGCCGCAGCCAGCAGGCGCGTCTTGGCCTGGCTTGCGACTTCGAGCTGCTGGTTCTTGCGCGCGAGTTCGGCGGTGGCCTCGCTGATGCGGCTTTGCAGCAGGCGGTGGCTTTCGGCCAGCGCGCGCGCCGCCTGGTTGAAGCCGTGCTGCAGGTGCCGGATCTCGGAGGTGCCTTCGATGGCCACGCTCGCGGCCTCGCCCGCGCCCAGCCGGTCCACGGCCCTGCCGAGCGCGCGGATCGGCTCGCTGATGCGCCGCGCCGCCCACCAGCCCGCCAGGCCCACGCCCACCAGGCTGATCGCCAGCACCAGCACCACGTTGAGCCACACCGAACGGCGCGCGTCCTGCACCGCGTCCAGGCTCATCTCCACCATCACCTTGCCGCTCTGGCGGCCCTCGTCGCTGACGATCGGCACCACCACCTGCAGGCCATCGCCGCGCGCGCGGTCGACGGTCTCGGAGTTGGCCACGATCTCGCCGTCCTCCGACCAGATCTGCACCTGCTGCACGTGCGGCTGGTAGGTGCCCGACTGGGCGGTGCGCTGCAGCATGCGGCGGTCCATGCGCAGCAGCGGCGTCTGCGCCGCGGTGGCCACCTGCATGGCCACCGTCTGCGCGTTGGCACGCATCAGCGCGGTCAGGTTGTCCAGGTGCTGGCGCGTCAGGACGGCAATGGCCGCCAGCGTGGCCGCGGTGGCCGGAACCAGCGCCAGCAGGATCAGCTGCTGCGCGAAGGTGAGGCGCGCAAGCCCCCGGAGGACGCGGAAGTTCCAGTTCATGGGGGGATTTGGCGCATGAAGGTCGAGCTTAGAGGGGCGGCCATGCGAGCGAAAGATGGGAAAAACATCACGAAATTAACTTGTATTTGGTATCTAATTGCGTCGCGTTGCCCATGTTAGACCCGCTGGTCCGCAGCGGCCCCATGTCTTCGTGTTCCAAAAATGCAGGCCTCCCCATGCCGCGCCCGGAAGGCTTCCGGCGCTTCCGACGCCCTTCGCGCCTCTCGCTGCCCGAGGTTCGGGCGCGCCGCCGCCATGATGGGCGTGGCGCGCCGCGGCGCAGCGGCCGCCATGCTCGCATTGCTTGCCGGCCTGCCACAAATGGCCCTTGCGCAGCCTGCGCCGCAGCCCGATGCACCGGTTCGCTTCGGCATCCTGCCGCTGGGCGGCGCCTTCGAGTCGCGCAGCGACTGGGACCCGCTGCTGGCCGAATTGAGCCGCGCCATCGCCAGGCCCGTGAGCGTGCTGTCGGTCAACTCGTACGAAGCGCTCGACCAGGCGATCCGGCGCGACGAGGTCGACATGGCCTTCCTGTCCGGCAAGATGGCGCTGGACGCCGTCACGCAACGGCGCATGAAGGTGGTGGCCCAGGTGGTGCGGCACGACGGGCTGCCCGGCTACCGGGCGCTGCTGCTGGCGCGCAAGGCGCCGCCGTTCAACAGCATGAAGAGCCTGCTCGCGGAGCCGGAGCGCTGGCGCCTTGCGCGCGGCGAGCGGCAGTCGGTGTCGGGCTTCATCGTGCCGCAGCTGCAGCTGTTCCTGCCCAACCACATCGCGATGGAGACGCGCTTCCTGAGCGAGATCGTCGGCACCCACCAGACCACCGCGCTGGCCGTGGCCAACAACGAAGCCGACGTGGCCACCAACAACACCGCCGACTTCGAGCGCTTCAGGCAGCGCTTTCCGGCCGAGGCCGAGCGGCTGCAGGTACTGTGGGAGTCGGAACTCATTCCGCATGCGCAGATCGTGGTGCGGCGCGAATATCCGCCCGAGCTGCGCAGCCGCGTGCAGGCCTTCCTGGTCGGCTACGGCCGCGCGAAGGGGCCCAAGGGCGATGCGGAGCGCGTGGTGCTCAAGTCGCTGCATGACCTGGCCGGCTTCGTGGCGGCGGACAACAGCTCGCTGCAGCCTGCCGCCAAGCTGGCCTACCAGCTGGCCAGGCAGAACGCCATGGGCGCGCAGTGGGTCAACGATGCGGCGCGGCAGGCGCGGCTCTCGCGCATCGAGAGCGGGTACGCGGAACAGACCGCCGTGCTGCGCGACCTGTCTCCCTGACGCGGTCCCTGCCCATGTCCATGTCCATGCTGCGTCTCCTGCGTTCGGTTGCCGCGGCGCTCGCGCTCTTGGCCGTTGCCGCGGCCTGCCTGGCGCAGGGCGGTGCCGCCACGGCGGACAAGGCGGCTGCTGCGCCGGTCAAGTCGATCCGCTTCGGCGTGCTGCCGCTGGGCGGCGCGGTCGAATCGCGCGCCCTGTGGACGCCGCTGCTGGCCGGCCTGAGCCAGGCCATGGGCGTGCCCGTGAGCGCCTACTCGGTGGCATCGTACGAGGAGCTCGACCGCGCCATCCAGCGCGACGAGATCGACATGGCCTTTCTCTCGGCCAAGATGGCGCTCGACGCCGTGATGCAGCGGCGCATGAAGGTGGTGGCGCAGATCGCGCGCCGGCCCGGCATGCCGACCCACCGCGCCGTGCTGCTGACGCGCAAGGCCGGCCTGCCCAGCACGCTGGAGGCCGTGCTCGCCGAGCCCGAGCGCTGGCGGCTCGCGCGCGGCGACAGCCGCTCCGTGACCGGCTTCCTCATTCCGCAGAGCCAGTTGTTCCTGCCGCGCGGGATCGCGATGGAAACGCGCTTTCGCGGCGAGATCGTCGGCACCCACCAGGCCACCGCGCTGGCCGTGGCCAACGGCGATGCCGACGTGGCCACCAACAACACCACCGACTTCGAGCGCTTCAGGGAACAGTTCCCGGTGGAGGCCGCGCGGCTGCACATCGTGTGGGAGTCCGAGCCGCCGCCCGGTGCGCAGATGGTGGTGCGGCGCAGCTATCCGCCCGAGTTCCAGGCCCGGCTGCAGGCCTTCCTGGTGGGCTACGGCCAGGGCAAGGGCCCCGGCGCCGATGCCGAGCGCGAGGTGCTGAAGACGCTGCGCGCGGCCTACGGCTATGCCCCCGCCGACGACAGCGCGCTGCTGGCCGAGGCCATGCTCGAATACCAGCTCGGCAAGCAAAGCGCCATGGCCGCCGCCTGGGTCAACGACGCCGCGCGCGAGAAGCGCCTGCAGCGCATCGAGAAGAACTACCGGGAACAGGTCGAGGCCCTGAGCGCGGCCCCGCGCTGAGCATCTGCAGCTGGCATCGCAAGGCCGAGCCCTGCGGGTGCGCTCCACAGCCCGGACCCTGACCCCAAGCGGGAACCCTGGCCAACCGGCGGCACCTGTCCGAGCCGATATCATGGTTCGGGCCTGCCAAGGCAACCGGTCAATCAAGGGAGAGAACAAATGCCGTCGAACATGAATTCGGCTGCGCGTGCGCAGCATTCGGAGCCCAACATCACTCTGTACGGGCGCATCGCTGCAGATCCTGTGGGCTATGTCACCTGGCCCACGCCCGATCTGCATTTTTCGATCGTCATCGACGACGCCTACAGCGGCATCACCGTGATCGATGGTCAGCCGACCTTCTTTGAAGCGGGTAGGCGAAATTTTGGCTTGATCCGATCGAACCGATACATGAACTCGCTTCCCGGCGAGGTGCGGACCCAGATTCCTCTGAATCCCCCGCAGGGCATGAGTCGACAGGAGTTCGCACGCCAGCTCGTCGTCAACTCTCAGAAGTTCGCGAGCTACGTTTCTCCGTACTCGGCGCCGAAGAACATCCTCGGCTCGCGCATGCGTCCCGGCGAGTACAACAGCAGCTCCTATGTTGCAGGCTTGCTCAAGAGCGTGACGGGCTACGTGCCCTTGGTGTCCGTACCTGGATATTTGACGCCAGGTTGGGAGAGCCCCATGCCGGCGCATTACTACAAGGGCGAGGCGATCCGATGAAAACGCGGTGGTGGTGGCTGCCGCTGAACATGCTGGCCTGGACCTTGGCGATGCCTTTGCTCAGCGTCGGCCTGCGCTTCCTGGAGCAGCATCGGATCCTGGCGATGTCGGGGAGCGCCGTGGCGGCCGGAGCGATTGCGCTTTTGCTTTGGGCCGCCTTGATCTACGCGAGATGCGTTCCGGCCGCGCCCGAACTCCCGCGCCGCATCGGGTACTTCGTGGCGTTCGTCGCCGCGATGCTTGCGCTGGGCGCAGGAGCCCTTTGGCTGACCTTCTGGGCCATCGTCGCGATCTACGGCCTGTAACGCCCGCCCGGAGCCGTCCGTTCCTTTTGCCGGTAGACAACCGGCGGGACATTTGCCGCACCGCCATCGAGGCATCTACTCCCTTCGCCGTAGCTCCAAAACCCCGCATCTAGGCCGTTAGGCGGATTTGCCCGCCGCGGCGCGCGCCGGAAACTTCGTGTTTCTTTCAGGCAGCCCTTGCCGTTGACGGAGTGCGGATGAGTTGGCGAACAAAAGTGGTCTGGAGCGAGGGGATGCTGCTGCAGCCCCAGCACCTGCAGCAAAGCGAGCGTCATGCCGACCATGCGAGGCATGTGCTGCTGCGTTCCACCACGCCTTATGCCTGGGGATTCGCGGAGATCGAGATCGACCAGGCCGCGCTCACGCTGGGCAAGCTCGCGCTGGTGCGGGCGGTGGGCCTGTTCGGCGACGGCACGGTGTTCGACATGCCGGCGGTCGATCCGCTGCCCGAGCCCATCGACATTCCGCCCGCCATGCGCGACGAGGCCGTGGTGCTGGCGCTGCCGCTGCGCCGCGCCGGTGCCCGCGAGGCCGATGCCGAAGACTATGAAGAGCTGGTGCGCCACCGCGTGCTCGAGTCCGAGGTGCCCGACTCCAACACCGCGGGCGAGCGCACCGCCGTGCTGCAGCTGGGCCAGCTCCACACGCGCCTGATGCGCGCCAGCGAAGCCACCGACGCCTGGACCACGCTGGGCGTGGCGCGCGTGCTGGAGCGCCGCGTCGACAACCAGGTGCAGCTCGACCGCGCGATGCTGCCGCCGCTCTTGGACGTGGCGGGCCATGCCGTGATCCGTTCCTGGCTCGACGAGCTGCTGGGCCTCTTGCGCCAGCGCGGCGAGGCGCTGGCCGGCCGCATGACGCAGGGCGGCACCGGCGGCGTGGCCGAGATCGCCGACTTCATGCTGCTGCAGGCCGTCAACCGCAACGAGGCGGTCTTCGCGCACCTGGCCCAAAGCGCCATGCTGCACCCGCAGCACTTCTTCGAGCACGCGCTCGGGCTGGCCGGCGACCTGGCGAGCTTTCGCGATTCGCGCCGCGTCACGCGCTTCGGCCCCTACGTCCACGACGACCTGGCGCTGAGCTTCCGCCCGCTGATGGACGACCTGCGGCGCAGCCTCTCGATGGTGCTGGAGCAGTCGGCCATCCGCATCGACCTGCACGACCGCAAGCACGGCGTGCGCGTGGCGGTGGTGACCGACGTGGAGCTGCAGCGCAAGGCGACCTTCGTGCTCGCGGTGAATGCCAGCATGCCGAGCGAGGCGCTGCGCGCGCGCTTTCCCACGCAGGTCAAGATCGGCCCGGTCGAGCGCATCCGCGACCTCGTCAACCTGGCGCTGCCGGGCGTCACGCTCACGCCGATGCCGGTGGCACCGCGGCAGATTCCCTTCCACACCGGCGCCAACTACTTCGAGCTCGAAACGCGCAACAGCGACCTGTGGCGCCAGCTGGAGCAATCGGGCGGCATCGCGATGCACATCGCGGGCGACTTCCCCGGCCTCGACCTCGCGTTCTGGGCCATTCGTTCCTAGCCGCATCGGGCTGACGGAAACGGAACACCATCATGACAACACCCGATCCCTTCGCCGCCTTCGAGTCGGAGCGCACGGTCATCAAGCCCAAGCCGCGCACGCCGGCCGGCACGCCGCCCGCGCCGGCTCCCGCACCGTTCTTCGGCGGCGCTGATCCGACGCCGGCCGTCGACGTCGGCGAGATCGGCCTGCTCAATCCGCTGGTCTCGGCCGCGGGCAAGCTGCTGGTGCTGATCGGAAAGCTGCGCAACCTGGTGCAGCCGCCCAACGTGCCGGCCCTGCGTGCCTCCACCGCCGACGCGGTGAACCAGTTCGACGCCGCCGCGCGCCGCGCCGGCGCCAGCAACGAATCGGTGCTGGCCGCGCGCTACGTGCTGTGCACCGCGCTGGATGAAGCCGTGGCCAACACGCCCTGGGGCGTGCAGGCCGGGTGGAACAAGCAGAGCCTGCTGGTGCAGTTCCACAACGAGACCTGGGGTGGTGAGAAGGTGTTCCAGCTGCTCGCCAAGCTCGCGCAGGACGTGCCCACCCATCGCCAGCTGCTGGAGCTGATCTACAGCGTGCTCGCGCTCGGCTTCGAAGGCCGCTACCGCGTGGTCGACAACGGCCGCGCGCAGCTCGATTCGGTGCGCCAGCGCCTGGCCGACCTGATCGCCAAGGACCGCCCGCCGCTCGAGGCCGAGCTTTCGCCGCACTGGCGCGGGCAGGGCGCGGGCACGGTGCGGCTGCGCGAATCGCTGCCGCTGTGGGTGTTCGCGGCCGGCTTCGCGCTGCTGCTCGCGCTGGCCTGGTTCGGCCTGCGGCTCACGCTCAACTACCGCTCCGACACCACCTATGCCGCGGTGTCGGGCCTGCGCGTGCCCAACATCCAGATCGCGCCGCCCGCCGCGCCGGCCAAGTCGCCGCGGCTCGCGCGCTTTCTGGAGCCCGAGATCAAGCAGGGCCTGGTCACCGTGACCGACGAGGCCGACCGCAGCGTGGTGCGGCTGCGCGGCGATTCCTTCTTCGGCTCCGGCAGCGCCGAGCCCATGGCGGCCTCGCTGCCGGTGCTGCGCCGCATCGGGCAGGCGCTGGCCGAGGTGAAGGGCGAGGTGCTGATCACCGGCCACTCCGACAACCAGCCGATCCGCTCGCTGCGCTATCCCTCCAACTGGCACCTGTCGGCCGCGCGCGCCGATGCGGTGAAGGGCGCGCTCACCACGCTGGTGGAGCCGGCGCGCATGCGTTCCGACGGCAAGGCCGACGCCGAGCCCGTGGCCGCCAACGACACACCGGCCAACCGCGCGCGCAACCGGCGCGTCGACATCGTGCTGTTGTCCGAGCCGGACCGCGTGGCTGCCGCGGCGGGAGTGACGAAATGATCAAGAAATTCTTCGGCTTCCTGTTCAGCCCGCTGCTGCTGACGCTGCTGGCGCTGGTCATCGTTGCGCTCTTGATCTGGTGGATCGGCCCGCTGGTGAAGATCGGCGCGTGGGTGCCGCTCGAAAGCGAGCTCGCACGCGCGCTGCTGATCGGGGCCATCGTGCTCGTCGTGGTGCTGCGCGCGATCTACCGCCGCTGGCGCGCGCGCCGTGCGAGCCAGCACCTGACCGACGGCCTCATGAAGGCGCCCGCCGCCAAGGCCGATGCGCCGGTCAACGGCGAACAGAAGATCCTCGACACGCGCTTCAGCGAAGCCGTGGCCACGCTCAAGCAGATGCGCCTGCATGCCGCGGGCAAGAAACCCGGCTGGCGCGACTGGCTCTCCATTTCCGGCGGCAGCTACCTGTACGACCTGCCGTGGTACGTGTTCATCGGCGCGCCGGGCGCGGGCAAGACCACGGCGCTGGTCAACTCGGGCCTCTCGTTCCCGCTGGCCGAGAAGTTCGGCCCCGGCGCGATCCGCGGCGTGGGCGGCACGCGCAACTGCGACTGGTGGTTCACCGACGAGGCCGTGCTCATCGACACCGCCGGCCGCTACACCACGCAGGACAGCCACCAGTCGGAAGACAAGAGCGCATGGGAGGGCTTCCTCGGCCTGCTCAAGAAGGCGCGCCCGCGCCGCCCGCTCAACGGCGTGTTCCTGACCGTGAGCGTGGCCGACCTGCTGAGCCAGGGCCCCGAGCAGCGCACGCAGCTGGCCGCCTCCATCCGCGCGCGGCTGCTCGAGCTCGACGCGAAGCTCACCACGCGGCTGCCGGTGTACGTGCTCGTCACCAAGAGCGATCTGCTCTACGGTTTTACCGACTACTTCGACGACCTCGGCAAGGAGCAGCGCGCGCAGGTCTTCGGCTTCACGCTGGCGGCCGACGAGAACGTGCAGGCCGGCGAGAAGGGGCTGTCCACCGCCTTCCACCGCGAGTTCGCGCTGCTGCACAACCGCGTCAACGATGGGCTCATCGCACGCATGCAGCGCGAGACCGACGGCACGCGGCGCGCGGCGATTTTCGGCTTTCCGGCGCAGTTCGGCTCCATCGGCTCGATGCTGTCGGACCTGCTCGACCAGGTTTTTACCGGCTCGCGCTTCGCGCAGCCGCCGTGGGTGCGCGGCGTGTACTTCACCAGCGGCACGCAGGAAGGCAGCCCGATCGACCGCGTGATGGGCAGCCTTTCGCGCAGCTTCGGCATCGAGCGCGCGATGCTCGCGCCGCAGAAGTCCAGCGGCCGCAGCTACTTTCTCACTGCGCTGCTGCGCGAGGTGGTGTTCCCCGAGCAGCGCCTGGCCGGCGCCAACGTGAAGCTGGAGCGCCGTCGCCATGCGCTGCGCGTGGCGGGCGTGGCGGCCATGACGCTGGTCACGCTCGCGCTGCTCGCGGGCTGGGGCTACAGCACGCTGCAGAACCTCAACTACCTGAAGTCGGTCGAGGCGCGCGTCGAGCCCGCGCGCCAGACCTTGGCGGCCCTGCCTTCGCGGGTGCAGAACCTGGTCGAGGTGGCGCCGGTGCTGCAGGGCCTGCGCAACATCTGGAAGACACCCGACAACCGCCAGGGCGACGAGCCGCTGTCGATGACGCTCGGCCTCTACCAGGGCGACAAGCTCGACGCCGCCGCCATGCTCACGCACCAGCGCGCGCTCAACGACGCCTTCCTGCCGCAGATCGCCAAGCGCATCGAGGACCAGCTGCGCACCGCGCAGAAGGACAACCTCGAATACACCTACGAGGCGCTCAAGAGCTATCTCATGCTCTACCAGCCCGAGCACTTCGATGCCGAGGCGCTCAAGGCCTGGATCACGCTCGACTGGGCGCGCAGCCTGGACCGCGGCATTCCGGAAGACCAGCGCCAGGCGCTCGAGGACCAGCTCGATGTGCTCATTGCCCAGGGCCCGCCGCGCTCGCCGCTCAAGATGGACGAGAACCTGGTGCGCAGCGTGCGCGCCGTGCTCGCAAGCTATCCGCTGGAGCAGCGCGTGTTCAGCCGCCTGAAGCGCCAGCGCGCCACCAAGGACATTCCGGCCTTCAGCATTGCCACGGCCGCGGGTCCTTCGGCGCCGCTGGTGTTCGAGCGCATCAGCGGCAAGCCGCTGACCGAAGGCGTGCCGGGCATGTTCACCTACGACGGCTACCACAAGCGCTTCCAGAATGAAGTGACGGTGCTCACCGGCCTGCTCGCGCAGGAAGACCCGTGGGTGCTCGGGCAGGACCGCAGCGCCACCGACCGCATGCGCGACGTGGCGGCGCTCGGCGCGCTGACCGACCGCGTGCGCCGCCTCTATCTTGCGGAGTACGTCAAGGTCTGGGAGGCGCTCCTGGCCGACGTGCGGCTGATCCGCGCCAGCGGGCTCGAAAAGAACATCGAGGCCGCGCGCATTCTCTCGGGCGTGGGCTCGCCGCTTGCGAACTTCCTGCGCGCGGTGGTGAAGGAGACCACGCTCATTCCGGCCGACCAGCCCAAGGACGTGGTGAGCAAGGCCACCGCCACCGTCGCCAGCACGCGCAAGGGCCTGGAAGACCTGTTCGGCGGCGACCCGAGCAAGCCCGTGGCCAGCGGCAAGCGCATCGAAAGCATCGTGGACGACCGCTTCGAGCCGCTGCGCCGCCTCGTCACCGCCGCCGGCCCGAACCAGCCCGCGCCCATCGACGATGCGCTCAAGCTCTTCAACGAGGTGTACGTGTACCTCAACGCCGTCGACACGGCCGTGAAGGGCCGCACCTCGCCGCCGCCCGGCGACGTGGCCGGCAAGCTCAAGTCCGACGCGGGCCGCCTGCCCGAGCCGGTGCGCACGATGGTCGAGAACCTGAGCCAGTCGGGCGCGGCGCAGGCCCAGGTGGCCGAGCGCGGCAACCTGAGCCAGGACCTGCGTCCCGTGACCGATTTCTGCAACCGCGCCATCGCCGGCCGCTACCCCTTCGTGGGCAGCAGCAAGCGCGACGTGCTGCCCGAGGACTTCGGCCAGATGTTCGGCGCCGGCGGCCTGATGGACGACTTCTTCCAGAAGCGGCTGGCCGCGCTGGTCGACACCAGCACCAAGCCCTGGCGCTACAAGCCCGTGGCCGAACGCGGCGCCGTCACCACGCAGGCGCTGGCGCAGTTCGAGCGGGCCGCGCGCATCAAGGACATTTTCTTCCGCGGCGGCGGGCGCGGGCCGTCGATGCGGCTCGACTTCAAGCCGGTGGAAATGGATGCGGGCATCACGCAGTTCATCCTCGACGTCGACGGCCAGCTCGTGAAGTACGCGCACGGCCCCGTGGTGCCCATGGCCGTGCAGTGGCCCGGCCCGAAGGGCAGCAACCAGGTGCGCATCCAGGTGAGCCCGCCTTCGACCATCGGCAGTTCGGGCGCGGCGGTCGACGGGCCATGGGCGCTGTTCCGCACGCTCGACGACGGCCAGCTCGAAGCCGGCGATGCGCCCGAGAAATTTTTCATCACCTTCCAGATCGGCGCGCGCAAGACGCGCTTCGAAGTGACGACGAACAGCGTGCAGCATCCGATCCGCTTGAAGGAGCTGCGCGAGTTCTCCTGTCCGGAGGGGCTGTGAGCGACGACGCGGCTGTTTTTTCTGCATTGCCCGGATGGTTTGGCAAGCTGCCGGGCATGGGCGACTTCGCGCACCGGCGCCTGCCGGAGTCGTTCCGCTCGGTGTGGGACCCGTGGCTGCAGCGCGGATTGGCACGGCTGCGCGACCGGCATGCGGACTGGACTTCGCACTACCTCGAAGCGCCGGTGTGGTGCTTTGCGCTCGGGCCGCAGGTGGTTGGCGAAGGTGCATGGATCGGCGTGCTGATGCCGTCGGTCGATGGGGTGGGGAGGTACTTTCCGTTCACGCTGGCGGTGGGGCTCGATGCTTCTGCGGGCGGGGCGCTGCAGGGCGATGCACTGCAGGATGCGCTGCGGTGGTGGGCGCGGGGGACGCGGGCTGCGCTCGAAGGGCTTGAAGGGGATCTGGATGCGCTGCGGTTTGATGCGGTGCTGGAGAGGGTGTTTGCTGCTGCCGGTGATCTCCAGGTGCGCGAGATGGCAGTGGAGTCGCTTGCCTTGCCGGGGGTGGGGGAGTCTTTGTGGCTTGGCGATCCGGGGGCTGGTGACGGGGCTCGGATGCTTGTTGCGGGGTTGCCTTTGGATGGTCGGTTTGAGGCTTTGTTTTTGGGGGGTGGGGAATGAAGTTCCTGCTTCCTTTTGTTGCCGGAGGCCGGGTCTCGCCCCGGCGGGCGAGCTACTTTCTTTTGCTTCGCCAAAAGAAAGTAGCCAAAGAAAAGGCGACCCCACTGTCTGCGACCCTTCGCTTCGCTACGGGCAACCTGCGGTGCTCGGGTTTCGCGGGGTCTCGCAGAACTCGCTTCGCTCAAACAGCTGCGAGCCCTGATCCGCGAAACCCTGCGCTCCTCGGCGCATACAGAGGGGCTTGGATACCGAACGGGCCTTTGCTTCGCTCGGCCACCAAGCCACCGCAGGCGCGCAGCGCCTGCGGTGGTTGGTATTGGCTGTTTGGATCGGACTCGGCCGAGCGAAGCGATGGCCTGTCTTCTCCCCACCCCTTCTGGCTGCGCCGAGGAGCGCAGATGGAGGCGGGATCAGGGCCGCAGCTGTTTGAGCGAAGCGAGTTCTGCGGACCCCCGCCGGAGTCGAGCACCGCAGGTTGCCCGCAGCGAAGCGGAGGGACGCAGACAGTAGGGTCGCCTTTCTTTTGCCTACGTTTCTTTGGCGAAGCAAAGAAAAGTAGGTCGCCCGCCGGGGCGAGACCCGGCCCCGGAACAAAAACAAGAACAACCAAAGGAGCCAGTCAATGACCGAAGCTCCAAACACCAGCATGCCCCCAGAAGACGACCGCACCCGCGTCATGTCGCGGCCTGCGCAGCAACTCGACGACACCTCGGCCACCGTCATCACATCCGGCTCCACAAGCCTCTCCAACGCGCCTGCAGCAGCCGGCGCCGCAGCAGAAACCAGCGAGGCCGGCCTCCTCCCCGTAGGCAGCCGCCTCGCAGAATTCGAGATCACGCGGGTCGTCGGCCAGGGCGGCTTCGGCGTGGTCTACGAAGCCTGGGACCACACGCTCGAACGCGTCGTCGCCATCAAGGAATACCTGCCCACATCGCTGTCCACAAGGCAGCACGACGGCACGGTGGTCCCGCTGTCCGAGCGCCACCGCGAAACCTTCGACCTCGGCATGCGCAGCTTCATCAACGAAGCCCGCCTGCTCGCGCAGTTCGACCATCCCTCGCTGCTGAAGGTCTACCGTTTCTGGCAGGAGCGCGGCACCACCTACATGGTGATGCCGTTCTACCGCGGCGACACGCTGCGCCAGGCGCTGGTCTCCATTCCCGCGGGCGTGGACGAGGCCTGGCTGATCCGCATCATGGACGGCGTGACGCAGGCGCTGGCGGTGATGCACGGCGCCAACTGCTACCACCGCGACATCGCGCCCGACAACATCATCCTGCTCGAAGGCTCCGGCCGGCCGGTGGTGCTCGACTTCGGCGCCGCGCGCCGCGTGATCACCGACAAGACGCAGGCGATCACCGTCATCCTCAAGCCTGGCTACGCGCCCATCGAGCAGTACGCCGAAATGCCCGACATGTCGCAGGGCGCGTGGACCGACGTCTATGCGCTCGCGGCGGTGATGCATGTGGCCGTGTGCGGGCGCGCGCCGCCGCCCTCGGTGGCGCGGCTCCTGTCCGACAGCTACGTGCCGCTCGCGGGCAACGACATCCTGCGCCAGCGCTACAGCCTGCGTTTGCTGCAGGCGATCGACGCGGGCCTGGGCGTGCGGCCCGAATCGCGGCCGCAGTCGATGGCCGAGTTCCGCGCCGCGCTCGACCTGGAGGTGGGCCACAGCATCGCGCCGCCGCCGCGCACCACGCCCGGCGGCCCGGGCGCGCGGAACAACACCGGCAACGCCGACCTGCCGACGACGATCGGCCGCGGCAAGGCATCACCCGCGCCGGCACCCGCTCCGGGCGTGGGCGAAAAGAACAGCGGCAAGACCGTGGCCGCGATCGCCTCGGTGGCCGTGCTGGCCGCCGTGGCCGGCGGCGGCTGGTGGTGGTACCAGGGCCGCACCACCGCGGGCGCGGAAGGGGACAACAACGGCGGCAAGCAGGTCGCCGTAGTCGCAGCACCACCACCGCCGCCCGAACCGCGCGTGGTCCAGGCACCGCCACCACCGCCGCCACCTCCGGCGCCACGCACGCCGCTCGAATCGCTGCAGTCGCTCGCGGCGGGCGCGGCGCCGGGCTTCGACGTGACGGCCGCGCCCAGGAAGGCCGAGGTGTCGATCGGCAAGGACAAGCTCGCCTTCGAGGTCCGCAGCAAGCGCGAGGGTTTCGTCTACGTGTTCCTGCTGTCCAGCGGCGGCGAGATGTTCCTGCTGTTCCCGAACCTGCTCGACAAGTACAACAAGATCACCGCCGGCAGCCCGCTCTCGCTGCCGCGCGCCTCCTGGCCGATGGATGCGGGCGGTCCGGCGGGCACCAACCAGTTCGCGGTGCTCGTGAGCGAGCACGAGCGCGACTTCGGCGGCTCGGGCGTGCAGAACGACGGCGTGTTTCCGCAATTTCCGCTGCCCGTGCTGGCGGCGCTCGAAGCCAGCCGCGGCACGGGTCCGTCGCCTTTGCTGGGCAAGCCGGTCTGCGCGCCCAACACCCCTTGCAACGACGTCTACGGCGTCGCGAATTTCAAAATCGTCGAGAAGTAATCGTCTGCAGAGCGTTGGCCCGTTGGGCCGTTCTTTCCGGACAAGGAGGCTTTCATGAACACGACACCGTCGCCGGTTCTTTTCATTTCCGCCCTGCGCTGGGCGGCCACCGCAGCAGCCATGCTTGCGGCGGGTTGCGCCAACCCGCCGCCGACGGCGAGCGCCGGCGCTTCGGACACGGCGGCCAGCGCGGCAGCCGCCGGCTCGACGACGACGACGCCCCCACCGCCGCGCCCCGCCGGCTCGAGCACGGCCGGCCAGGCGCGCACCTTCTCGACCCAGCTGGCCACCTACACCTCGGTCAGCTTCGATGCTGTGCCCGGATGGGCGCGCGACGACTTCTCCGAAAGCTGGCCCGCCTTCCTCGGCAGCTGCAAGGTGCTCACCGGCCGCGGCGCCGAGTGGAAGGACGTGTGCGCGCGCGCCCTCCGGGTCGACAGCAAGAACAACAGCGCGATCCGCGCCTTCTTCGAGCAGGAGTTCTCGGCCTACCAGATCCGCGACGACGACCGCAAGCCCGACGGCGTGGTCACCGGCTACTTCGAGCCCGAGATCCCGGGCAGCCGGCAGTACGCGGCGCCGTTCATCTACCCGGTCTATGGCCAGCCCGAGGACATGCTGTTTGCCGATGCGCGCAAGCTGCCGGCCGGCAACGGCACGGTGGCGGCAAAGGTCGAAGGCCGCAACGTGGTGGTGCAGACCGGCCTCAGCACGCGCGACATGGGCGCGCCGGGGCTCTATGCGCTCGACCTCTCGGCCATCACGCGCGACACGCTCGACCGCAAGGTGCGCCTGCGCATCGAGGGCAAGCAACTGCTGCCCTACTACACGCGCGAAGAGATCGAGACCAAGGGCGCGCCCAATGCGAAGGTGCTGGCCTTCGTGAGCAGCGCCACCGCGCTCTACGAAATGCAGATCCAGGGTTCGGGCCGCATCAAGCTGGCCAACGGCGACATCATCCGCGTGGCCTATGCCGAGCAGAACGGCCAGCCTTTCCGCCCCACGCTGGCGCAGGCGGCCAACGGCAAGCCGCGCAGCCCGGTCAAGGTGCGCGGCTCGTCCATCGAACTGCAGCTCGACGACGGCGACGAGGACGACGACGTCGGCGGCCCCGCGACCGGCACCATCCGCACGCGCGGCTTCACGCTTGCGCAGCCCACGGCCAGCGGCGCGGTGCTGGTGCCGGGGCGGCGCACGGCCGGGCCGGTGGTCGGCTCGGGCATCAAGGACCCGAGCTACGTGTTCTTCAAGGAATCGCCGTCGCCCTCGGGCGGGCCGGTGGGCGCCTTCGGCGTGCCGCTGTCGGCGGGCCGCTCGATCGCGGTGGACCCGCGCAGCACGCCGCTGGGCTACCCGGTGTTCGTGTCGACCCGCGCGCCCGGCACCGGCGC
This sequence comes from Variovorax paradoxus NBRC 15149, assembly GCF_001591365.1. Lineage (GTDB taxonomy): Bacteria > Pseudomonadota > Gammaproteobacteria > Burkholderiales > Burkholderiaceae_C > Variovorax > Variovorax paradoxus. The sequence continues at coordinate 2,064,069 of NZ_BCUT01000001.1, read as the reverse complement.
GCCGATGCAGCGGCTGACCATTGCGCAGGACACCGGCGGCGCGATCCGCGGCGCGGTGCGGGCCGACTATTTTTTCGGCAACGGCCAGCAGGCCGCGACCAACGCGCGCCGCATGAAGGAGCGCGGCCAGCTCTGGATCTTGCTGCCGCGCGGCCTGGCCGTGGCCACGGCGGCGGTGTCCTCGGCCATCCGCACGCGCGGCGGCCCGGCGGGCGCCGGCCTGCCGCAGTGCCTGGTGCCGACCGAAGGCGTGTGCGTGGACGACTGAGTCATGTCTGCCCCCCGGCTTTTCACTCGCTGCGCTCCTGTAACTCCACCCCCCGAGGGGGAGGCGCGGCCCGCCTTGGGGCGGCCCGGCGGCGGCCGCTGACCCATGCAAGAAACCCTTTCGTCCGCGGAAAGCACCGAGCTCGTCCGCCTCTGGCAGCGCCGGCAGACGCTGTCCCCGGGCGACATGGGCACCATGTACCGCATCGTGGGCGATGCGCTCGTGGCCTGCAATCCGCCCGAGCTGCAGGTGCTGGGCGAAGGCCGGCAGGAGCTGGTGGCGCAGTTCATCTACGTGAAGGTGCTGCGGCTCGATGCCGATCCCGACGAGGCCGACGAGCGCGCGGGACACAGCGCGCCCTCCACCGCCTTTGCCCTGTGCGCGTACTTCCGCCGCTACCTGATCGACTGCACGCGCGCGAGCGCATTCCGGCGCAAGCTCTCGATCGGCGAGCAGGTCAGCGAAGCGCAGCTCGAAGATGCGCTGGGTGCAGGTGAAGACCTCGAAGGCTGCCTCGCGGAGCACGGCCTGAGCGCCGGCGCGGTGCAGCTGGCCGCGCGCGCCTTCATCGCCGAACTGCCCGAGCCCGAGCGCATCCTGCTGTGCGAGGGCTTCGGCAAGGAGGCCGAGGGCGGCCTCTCGGGCATTGCCTCGCGCCATGCCATCGCCTCCTACCACTACCGCGCGGGCCGGCTGGGCCTGGTGCACAAGCGCGAGGGCCTCACCGCCGACTACGCCAAGACCCGGCTTGGGGGCTGGATCCAGCAGACCCTGGGCATCGCGATCGAGCCCGGCAACATGGCGGCGATCCTGCAGGTTTTCAAAATCCTCGGTGCTGAAGCGTCTTATGCCTGAAGACATAGCCATTCAGGAACAGACCGCCATGAACACCGACCTCTGGCCCCCGCTCAGCGTGATCCGAAGCGCATTCCAGGCCGCGGGCCCCGCGCCTGCGATGCCGGGCGCGCCAGGTGCATCCGGCCAGGAAGCCGCCGTGGCGGCCGTCGCGATGCCCGGTGCCGCACCCCATGACGCGCAGCAGGGCACCGCGGCCGCGCCGCCGCGTGCCGTGCTCGATCTCGTGCTTCCGCTCACCGAATTGGCCCGGCGCCGCGAGGCTGTCGCCCAGCGCGCCTTCAGTGCGCGCTGGGCGCCGGGCCGCCTCGTGAGCGTGGTGCACGAAGGGCGGCTGCTCGGCGTGCTGCTCGACCGCTGCATCCACGGCAACCTGTGGCAGGGCTGGATGGCCGCGGGCGAGGCCGACTGGGCCGGGCCGTTCGACGTGCTGCTCGAGCCCGACGACGAGCCCTTCGAGCCGGCCTTCGGCCTGGTGCAGGCCTGGAACATGCTCACGCTCGAACCGAGTCCGCAGCTGTGCGCGCGCGTGCTCGGCGAGGTCTCGGCCACCCGGCTCGCCGCGATCCGCGCGGTGCACGACGAATGGGCCGCGCAGGCGCCGCTGGCCATCGCGCCCGAGCCCGGGCGCATTGCGCTGCGCACCGTGGGCGGCGTGTTCTCGGTGCTGTCCGGTACGCCGCTCGCTGCGCAGGATCCGCGTGCCGACTACCAGGCGCTCTATCGCTCCGCCGCATCGCAGCTGGGCACGGCCCTTCAGCCGGCTTCGAGCCGCACATCGGCGCCACCGAGCGTGCCGCGCGCCCGGCCGCAGCCGCGGCCCGAAGGCGGCTGGTGGGGCAGCATCCGGCACTGGTTCGGTTCCGGCGGATGGCTGCGTCCCGCGTTCGCGGTGCTGGCGCTGTTCGCGGTGGTGCAGAACACCGGCCTGCTCGGCAGCCGGGATGCGGAGCAAGACGATGTGCGCTTTCGTGCGGTGCCCGCCGTGCCCGTTGCAACGCAAGCCAACCTGGTCGTGCGCTGGAAGGACGGCGTGCGCATCGACGAGGCCGGCCGCCTGCTGCGCTCGATGCCGGCCGAGGTGGTCGGCGGGCCGGATGCAAACGGCGTCTGGCGGCTGCGCGCCGCCGATCCGGTCGGCGGCCGCGCGGTGCTTGCGGCATCGCCGCTGGTCGAGTCGGCCGGGCCCGCTCCGGAGCGGCCATGACGTGCGCGGCGCGCCTGCCTTTCTCCCTCCCCCGCCGGGGGAGGGCAGGGGAGGGGGCGAGCGGCGTATCCATCGGGCGCCCTGCCTGCCACAGATCGCGTTGTTTGCAGTTGCTGTTGTCGCTGGCGCTGCTGGCCTTCGGCAACCCTGCCTCTGCAACCCAGCGTGCCCTGCTCGTCGGCGTCTCCGAGCTCGTCAACCAGCCGCAGGCCCTGTGGCTGCAGGCGCCGCGCAACGACGTGATGCTGATGCGCGATGCCTTGCTGAAGCAGGGCTTTGCCCCATCCGACATCACCGTGCTCGCCGATGGCGTGGGCGGCGCGGTGCTGCCCGAATCGCAGGCCATCCACGATGCGCTCGGCCGGCTGCTCGCGCAATCGAGAAGCGGCGACTTCGTGCTGCTCTACTTCTCGGGCCACGGCACCCGCCTGCGCGACAGCAGCAAGCTCTACCAGGAGCCCGACGGCCTTTCGGAAAACTTTCTCGCGCGCGATGTGCGCGGCACGCTCGGCATCGACAGCGCGCTCACGGGCGACCTGCGCGATGCCGATTTCGATGCCTGGATCCAGGCCCTCCTCGCGCGCAACGTGTTCGTCGCCTCCATCTTCGACACCTGCTCGGCAAACTCGATGACCCGCAGCGGCACTGCCGAGAGCCCGCTCATCGCCGATGGGCCGGCCGACGACGAGGTGCGCTGGCGCGGCCTGCGCATCGGACAGCTGCTCGGGGCGCCCGCTCCGGCGGCGCGCGCTCCCGTGGCGCGGCCCGTCGCAGCCGAGCCGGTGCCGCGCGCGCGCTATGTCGCGCTCTTCGCTTCCGAGAGCCACCAGATCACGCCCGAGCTGCGGCTGCCGCGCAAGAGCCGCAATGCGCGCCCGCAGGGCCTCCTGACCTGGGCCGTGGTGGAGGCGCTCTCGCGCAGGCCCGCCACCTGGCGCGAGCTGTTCGACGGCGTGCTCGCGGCCTATCCGCCGGTGATCGACGAACTCGCGCAGCGCTTTCCCACGCGCGAGCTGCCATCGCCGGTGGCCGAGGGCAACCTCGATGCGCCGATCTTCGCCAACCGCGCGCAGCCGGTTTCGACGCGGCCGGTGTGGCGCGCGCAGCGCTCCGGCGACGCGCTGGTCCTGCAGGCCGGCCAGCTCGACGGGCTGGTGGCGCAGCAGCCGCTGCGCGTGCTGGCCACGATGGAAGACGGCACGGTGCGCAGCGCCGAGGGCCTGCTGCTGCAGGCCTACACCGACAAGGCGCGCATGGCGGTGCCGCCCGCGCTGCGCGAGCTGTCCGGCGCCGCGCTCTGGAACATCACGCCGCTCGGTGAACCGGCGTCGGTCGCGCTGCGCGTGCGCGCGGAGCAGGGCCTGCCGCCCGGGCTGAGCCTCGACTACCCCGCCTCGGTCGTCGCCGTGGCCGCGGCGGACGGCGCCGACGTGCACTGGAGCGCCTCCCGGCTCGACGTGCTCTCGCCCGCGCTCGGCGCCGGCGCCAGGCCTGTGCCGGCCGATGCCGCAGCGGCCCGCCGGCATCTTGAAATGCTGGCCCGGCTCAAGTGGCTCAACCAGCTCTACAGCATTGCCAGGGATGCGCAGTTCGAGGGCTTCGACGCGGTGTTCGAAGTGTGGAACGGCGACCGCCTGGTGCGCAGCGGCCCGGCCCGCCAGGCCGGCGCCGGGCTGCTGCCGCTGCGCGCCGGCGAGCGCGCCGTGCTCAATGTGCGCAATGCCACCGGGCGCTCGGTGGACCTTGTCGTCGTCGGCATCGACCCGCAGGGCGGTGCACGCCAGGTCTACCCCGGGGACCCGGGCGAGACCAACCGCTTCAAGCGCGGCACGCGCGACGCGCCCGCCGTCAAGCGCTTCGAATTGCCCTGGTTCAACGCCGAAGGCGGCCGGCTGCTGGTGCTGGCCGCGCCGGCAACGCCCTACAGCGCGCCGCGCCTGTTCGGCGCCGGCACGGCCGACGGGGTGGCCCAGGTGCGGGTGCGCGGCGCCCTGCAGCAAGACAGCGAGCGGCAGAGCTTTGCCGCGATGGTGCATTGGGCGGGCGAAGCCTTGTCTGCCAGGTAACGACAGACCACCGGATTTTTTTCAGGAGATCGACATGAGCTGGACCTACGATGGAAAACTGGACCCCGACGAGGCCCTGCGCCTGCTCGACTACCTGTCGGGCGAATCGGGCAACGACTTCGCGATGATGATCGAGAGCAAGGGCTCGCCGATCGAAGGGGAGTCCAAGCGCACCTACGAAGACGGCAAGCAGCGCATGGACATCGGCGGCTACTCGTACAAGTCGGACGTCGTCGTTCCGCCCGGCTCCACCAAGGGCAAGCTGCGCAACCACGCCTTCATCGTGATCCGCGACTGCGATGCGGCCACGGCCTCCATCGCGAGCCTGCTCAAGAGCCAGGACAGCGACCTGAAGGTGACCATCTCGGTTTTCAAGGCCGGTGGCGACAGTTCCAAGGACCAGCAGTCGCACCTCGAATTCGTGCTCGAAGGCGCGCGCGTGAACTGCCACGCCATCGTCACCGGCGGCACGCCCAAGCGGCCCTGCGACCTGATCTTCTTCGACTACACGAAGCTGGAGATCCGTTCGGCGCCGCAGCAGCAGACGGGCGCGCGCGGTGCCGTCCGCACCTGCACCTTCGCGGGGAACTGACATGGCCAGCTCCGCCGAACTCCTCAAGTCCGCCGACCCCGTCGGCGCGCTCAAGGCCCTGAGCGACGAGGTCCGCGCCAAACCCGCCGACAGCAAGCACCGCGTCTTCATGGCGCAGCTGCTGTGCGTGCTGGGCCAGTGGGAACGCGCGCTCAACCAGCTCACCGTCGCGGCCGAGCTCGATGCGCTCGCCGTTCCCATGAAGCAGGTGTATGGCGACGCCGTGCGCTGCGAAGGCCTGCGCGCCGAGGTGTTTGCCGGCACGCGCACGCCGATGATCTTCGGCCAGCCCGACGAATGGCTGGCGCTGCTGATCGAATCGCTGCTGCGCCAGGGCCGCGGCGAGAGCGAGCTGGCCGAGGACCTTCGCCAGCGGGCCTTCGACGGCGCGCCCGCCATCGCCGGCACCATCGACGGCGTGCCCTTCGAATGGCTGGCCGATGCCGACATGCGCCTGGGCCCCGTGCTCGAAGCCTTCGTCAACGGCAAGTACTACTGGATTCCCTACGCCCGGCTCGCGCACATCAGGATCGAGCCGCCCGAGGACCTGCGCGACTGCGTCTGGATGCCCGCCCACCTGCAGTTCGAGAACGGCGGCGAAACGCTTGCGCTGATTCCCACCCGCTACGAAGGCACCGAGCAGAGCGAGGACGGCGAGCTGCGGCTCGCGCGCAAGACCGAGTGGCGCGAACTGCGCCCCGAGGTCTGGGCCGGCCGCGGCCAGCGCGTGCTCGGCAGCGACGCGGGCGAGTACGCGCTCATGGACGTGCGCGAGATCCTTTTCACGCCCACCGCCTCTGCCGCAGCGCAGGACGGCCCCGGCGACGCAGGCGGCTGATCGTGGCCGAGCTCACCGCCCAGGAGCGCCTGCAGCCGTCGCTGCTCGACCGCCTGGTCGACGACGCGCCCACCGAAAAGCGCGAGAGCGACGACAAGCGCACGCTCACCAAGCAGGCGCTGCGCTCGGCCGTGCTGCGTGACCTGAGCTGGCTCTTCAACGCCACCGGCTTCGGCCTTGCGATGGACGACAAGCAATACCCGAACGCCGCGCGCTCGGTCATCAACTACGGATTGCCTATGCTGTCTGGCCAGTTCACCTCGTCGGTGCAGCGTGTCAGCATGGAACAGGCTTTGAAGAACGCAATCCTGCAGTTCGAGCCGCGCATTTTGTCCCGCACTCTCGAAGTTGAACTCGTCATGGAAGGCTCGGCACTCGACTCGCACAACAGCATCGGCCTGCAGATCCGCGGCATGCTGTGGGCGCAGCCCGTGCCGCTCGAGTTCCTGATGCGAAGCCGTGTAGACCTGGAAGAAGGACGCATCGAGATCGTGGACATGGCGCAAAACCCAAGGTGAGTCCGACATGGACCCTCGGCTGCTGAACCTGTATGAACAGGAACTGCGCTACTTCCGCGAGAGCTCCTCGGAGTTTGCGCGCGCCTTTCCGAAGATCGCGCACCGCCTGGGCATCGAAGGCCAGGAGGTCGCCGATCCGTACGTCGAGCGGCTGATCGAGGCCACGGCCTTCCTGTCGGCGCGCGTCAACCTCAAGCTCGATGCCGAATACCCGCGCTTCACGGGCCACCTGCTCGACATCGTCTATCCGAATTTCCTCGCGCCCACGCCGGCCATGGCGGTCGTCTCGTTCTCGCCCGACCTGGACGACGCGAACCTTGCGACCGGCCCCAGGCTGCCGCGCGGCGCGGGCCTGCGCGCGCGGCAGGCCGTGGGGCAGAACACGCACTGCGAGTTCCGCACCTCGAGCGCGCTGCGCATCTGGCCGATCGAGATCCAGCGCGCCCAGTACTTCACTTATGCGCCCGACCTGCCGCTCGCCACGCACCCGCAGTCCCGCGCCATCCGCGGCGGCCTGCGCATCACGCTGCATGCGACGGCGGGGCTCAACTTCAGCCAGATTCAGCTCGACGACCTGGTGCTGCATCTGGGCGGCGCCGAAGACGTGGCGTGGCAGCTGCAGGAGTGCGCGCTGGGCCAGCCCATCGGCGTGATGGTGCGGCCGCTGTCGCCCACCGGCGCGCTGCAGGGCGCGGCGCAGAGCCTGCCGGCCACGGCGATCCAGCCGGTCGGCTTCGAGGACGATGAAGCGCTGCTGCCGGTCACGGCCACCGGCTTCTCGGGCTTTCGCCTGCTGCAGGAGTACTTCGCGTTTCCACAGCGCTTCCAGTTCCTGCGCATCGCGGGGCTGCAGTCGGTGCTTGCGGCCATGCCGATCGCCGAGGTCGAGCTCGTGCTGCTGTTCTCGCGCGGCGATGCGGCGCTCGAAAAGCTGGTGAGCGCCGACAACGTGCAGCTGCACTGCGTGCCGGTGATCAACCTGTTCAACAAGCGGCTCGACCGCGTGCCGCTGACCGAAGGCGTGAGCCAGTTCCACCTGGTGCCCGACCGCACGCGGCCACAGGATTTCGAGGTGCACACCGTCACCGAGGTCATCGGCCACGGCGCACCGGGCGCCGATGCAGCGGCGGCCGAACAGGTGTTCCGCCCTTTCTATTCGGCCTTTCACGGCACGCGGCACAGCCACCCGGCCTATTTCACGACCACGCGCGAGCCGCGGATGCTTTCGGTGCGCCAGCGCACCGAGGGCCATCGCAGCAGCCACATCGGCTCCGAGGTCTACATGCAGATCGTCGATCCGCAGCAGGCGCCGTACGCCGCCACGCTGCGGCAGCTTGCGGTGGCCGCGCTGTGCACCAACCGCGACCTGCCGCTCCTGATGCCGCTGGGACGCGACAACGACTTCGACTGCGTCGACTCCTTCCCCGTGCAGCGGGTACGCATGGTGCGCGGTCCTTCGCGGCCGGTGTCGCCGGTGGTGAGCCAGGGGCTGGGCTGGCGGGTGGTCGATCACCTGGCGCTCAACTACCTGTCGATCTCCGACAGCACGCCGGAGCAAGGCGCTGCCGCATTGCGCGAAACACTGATTCTCTATGCCACGCATGCCGACGAGATGCGCCAGGGCCAGGTGCGCGGGCTGCTCTCGGTCAGAGCCAAGCCTGTGGCGCGCCGCCTGCCGCTCAAGGGGCCGATCGCCTTCGGGCGCGGGCTCGAAGTGACGCTCGAGGTCGACAAGGACGCATTCCACGGCCACAGCGTGTTCCTGTTCGGCGCGGTGATGGCGCGCTTTCTGGCGCGCCATGTGGAGGTCAACCATTTCGTCGAGACCGTGCTGCGCGTGGCGGGCCGGGGCGAGACCATGCGATGGAGGCCGCTGTGCGGGACCCGGCAGATCCTGTGAGCGCCGCCCGGCCCCCCGAGGGCGCGAGCCTGGGGGGGACGGTCAACACGCGGGTCGACACCGCGCTGCGCGCATGGTCGGCCGAGCCGTGGTCCTTCGACTATTTTGCGGTGCTGCGCCGGCTGGAGTCGGTGGCCGCGACCACGCCGCGCTGGGGCCGTGCCCTGCTGCCGAGCGCGGAGCCGGTGCGCGTGGGACAGGAGCCGTCGCTGTCGTTCGCGCCGGCCAGCTTCAGCCGCTTCGAGCCGGCCAGCGCGTATTCGCCGCCGCGCCTGCGCCAGCACTTCTTCAGCTATGTCGGGCCCAACGGTCCGCTGCCGGTGCACCTGAGCGACTTCATCCGCGAGCGCAGCCTGAACCATGGCGACCCGACCTGGCTGGCCTTTCTCGACAGCTTTCTGCACCGCTTCTCGCTGCACTTCTACCGCGCCTGGGCGCAGGCGCGGCCCGCGGTGGCGCTCGACCGGCCGGGCGAGGACCGCTTCCGCCTGCAGGTTGGCGCGTTCGTGGGCATCGGCACGCCGGGGCGCATCGAGCGCGACGAGGTGCACGACGATGCGCGCCTGCATTTCTCGGGCTGGCTCGCGCGCCGCGTGCACAACGCCGAGAGCGTGGAAGCGGTGCTGTGCAGCTACTTCGGCGTGCCCGTGAAGCTGGAGCGCTGGGTCGGCCACTGGATGAGCCTGCCCGCGGGCGAGCTCACGCGGCTGGGGCAGGGCGAGAGTTCGCGTTCGATGGGCATGGGCGCGATGCTCGGCACGCGCGCGTGGGACCGGCAGCACCGCGTGCGCCTGCACATCGGCCCGCTCACGCTCGCGCAGTACCGCATGTTCCTGCCGACCGGCAACGCGCAGCCGGTGCTGCAGCGCTGGATGCAGCAGCTGCTCGGCGACGAACTCGAATGGGACGCCGAGCTGGTGCTCGAGACGACGCAGGTGCCCGCCACGCGCCTTGGCCAGGCCAAGGGCAACGCGCCGCGCCTGGGCTGGGTCTCGTGGCTCGGCCAGCGCACGCGTGCCAAGGATGCGGCGGACGTGCGCGTCGGCAACCGCCCGATGACCGCCCGCAGCGCCCAGGCCACCGTGGGAGCCGCCGCATGACGACGACGCCCGTGCACCCGGACACGACGGCGCACGCGGCCGCGCTGGCGCAAGCCGCGGCCCTGGTCAAGGCGCAGAAGCTGGACGCGGCGGACCGATTGCTGGACCGCCTCCTGGAGGCCGCGCCGGCCGACCCCGACGCCCTGCACTACCAGGGCCTGCTGCGCCATGCGCAAGGCCGCAGCAACGAGAGCATCGCGTTGATCGGAAGGTCGCTCACGCTGCAACCCGCGCAAAGCGGCGCCTGGAACAACCTGGGCAACCTGCTGGTCGAGACCGGCCGCATCGACGACGCGATGCTCGCCTACGGCAACAGCGTTTCCTTCGCCAAAGAAGGCGACGAAGGCGCCGATGCGCTGAGCAACATCGCATCGCTCGAACGCCGCAAGGGCCACTGGCAAGCCGCCGAGCGCGTGAGCCGCCAGGCGATCGAACTGCGGCCGGAATTCAGCGAGGCCTGGTACAACCTGTCGATCGCGCTGATGGAGCAGGGGCGCACCCATGAGAGCGTCATCGCCAACAGCCGTGCGGTGCTGCTGCAGCCGCGCAACCTGAGCGCCCGCTCGCAGGTGATTCGTGCGCTGGAACTGCTCGGCGAGCACGATCAGGCCCTTGGCATGTACCGGGAGTGGCTGGCCGAGGATCCAGGCAATCCCGTGGTCACGCATCTGCTGGCCGCCTGCGAGGGGCAGGCGCCCGCGCGCGCCAGCGACGGCTATGTGGAGACCGTGTTCGACAGCTACGCCGGAAGCTTCGACGCCAGCCTGGAGAAGCTGCACTACCGTGCGCCCGAGCTGGTGGCGCAGGCGGTGCAGCAAATGCATGGCGCGCCGGCCGCGAGCCTGGCCGTGGTCGATGCCGGCTGCGGCACCGGGCTCTGCGCCCCGCTGCTGCGGCCCTGGGCCGCGCACCTGGCCGGCTGCGACCTGTCGGTCGGCATGCTGCAGCGCGCGGAGCAGCGCGGCGGCTACGACGTGCTGCACAAGGCCGAGCTCACCCACTACCTGCACACGCAGCCCGGCCGCTTCGACCTGGTGATATCGGCTGACACGCTGTGCTACTTCGGCGACTTGCACGAGGTGCTGGCGGCGGCCGAGCGCGCGCTGCGTCCGGAGGGCGGGGTGGTGTTCACGGTCGAGGCCATGCCCGGGGGGCAGCACGACTTCAGGCTCGAAGGCAGCGGCCGCTACCGCCATGCGGCTGCGCATGTGGAGGCCTGTCTTGCGGCTGCCGGTTTTTGTGCCGTGCGCATCGAGCCGATCGTGCCGCGCCGCGAGGCGGGGCAGGACGTGCAGGGGTGGCTGGCCAGCGCAAGGCTTTCTGCGCATTGACGCCGGACACGGATCGACGACCTTCAAATTTTCCGGCATGAATCGTCTTCAACAGATACGGAGTCTTCCATGAGTGAAATCAGTCGCACCGCCCTTTTCGGCAAACTCAACTCGCTGGCCTACAAGGCCATCGAGGGCGCCACGGTGTTCTGCAAGATGCGGGGCAATCCGTATGTGGAACTGGAGCACTGGTTCGCACAGCTGCTGCAGGCGCAGGACTCCGACCTGCACCGCGTGATCCAGCACTACGGCCTCGACGTGTCGGTCGTCGCCAAGGACATGACGGCCGCGCTCGACCGCCTGCCGCGCGGCGCCACCGCCATCAGCGATTTTTCCCCGCACATCGAGAACGCCATCGAACGCGCCTGGACCTATGCCACGCTGCAGTTCGGCGAGGCGCAGGTGCGCACCGGCTACATCCTGGTGGGCATGCTGAAGACGCAGAGCCTGCGCAACCCGCTGTTCGGTTTGTCGAAGCAGTTCGAGAAGGTCAAGGTCGAGGACCTGGCCGACAACTTCGCGAAGATCTGCGACGCCTCGCCCGAATCGCAGATGCGCGCGCAGGACGGCACCGGCATGGGCAGCGGCGCCCCCGGCGAAGACTCGGGCGCGATGGCGCCCGCCGCCATGGGCAAGGGCGACGCGCTCAAGAAGTTCGCGGTCGACCTCACCGAGAAGGCCAAGAAGGGCGAGATGGACCCGATCACCGGACGCGACGAGGAGATCCGCCAGATCGTCGACATCCTGATGCGGCGCCGCCAGAACAATCCGCTGCTCACGGGCGAGGCGGGCGTCGGCAAGACGGCCGTGGTCGAAGGCTTCGCGCAGCGCCTCGCGCGCGGCGACGTGCCACCGCAGCTCAAGGACGTGAAGCTGCTCACGCTCGACATCGGCCTCTTGCAGGCCGGCGCGAGCATGAAGGGCGAGTTCGAGCAGCGGCTGCGCCAGGTGATCGACGAGGTGCAGGCATCGCCCACGCCCATCATTCTTTTCATCGACGAGATCCACACGCTGGTGGGCGCGGGCGGCGCGGCCGGCACCGGCGATGCGGCCAACCTGCTGAAGCCCGCATTGGCGCGCGGCAACCTGCGCACCATCGGCGCCACCACCTGGGCCGAGTACAAGAAGTACATCGAGAAAGACCCGGCGCTGACAAGGCGCTTCCAAGTGGTGCAGGTGCCCGAGCCCGACGAGGTGAAGGCCATCTTGATGCTGCGCGGCGTGGCCAGCGTGCTCGAGAAGCACCACCGCGTGCAGCTGCTCGACGAGGCCATCGAGGCGGCCGTGAAGCTGAGCCACCGCTACATTCCCGCGCGCCAATTGCCCGACAAGGCCGTGAGCCTGCTCGACACGGCATGCGCGCGCGTGGCTGTGAGTCAGCACGCGACGCCGCCTGAAGTTGAAGACTGCATGCGCCGCATCGAGGGGCTCACGGTCGAGCAGGAGATCATCGGCCGCGAGGAAGCCATCGGCATCGACGTGACCAAGCGCGCCGCGCAGGTCTCCGCGCTGCTGCTGGAATCGAACGGGCAGCTGGAAACGCTCAACGCCCGCTGGAAGGAAGAGAAGGGGCTGGTCGATCGGTTGCTGGAATTGCGCAGCAAATTGCGTGCGGGGAGCAAGCCGGTGGACACTGCTTCCGCCGAGGGCGATGCGAAAGCCGACGTGCCCCCACCCCAGCCCTCCCCCGGCGGGGGAGGGAGCGAAGACCGGGCCGCGCTGCTTGAAGAACTGCATGCGCTGCAGGCCAAGATCCATGCGGTGCAAGGCGAGTCGCCACTGATCCTGCCTTCGGTCGACGAGCAGGCCGTGGCCTCGGTGGTGGCCGACTGGACCGGCATTCCCGTCGGCCGCATGGTCAAGAACGAAGTGGAGGCGGTGCTCAAGCTCGCCGACACGCTCAACCAGCGCGTCATCGGCCAGAAGCACGGGCTGGATATGATCGCGCGGCGCATCCAGACGTCTCGCGCGCGGCTGGACAACCCGCAAAAGCCGATCGGCGTCTTCATGCTCTGCGGCACCTCGGGCGTGGGCAAGACCGAAACCGCGCTGGCACTGGCCGAGGCGCTGTACGGCGGCGAGCAGAACATCATCACCATCAACATGAGCGAGTTCCAGGAGGCGCACACGGTCTCCACGCTCAAGGGCGCGCCGCCCGGCTACGTGGGCTACGGCGAGGGCGGCATCCTGACCGAGGCGGTGCGCCGCCGGCCCTACAGCGTGGTGCTGCTCGACGAGGTCGAGAAGGCCCATCCCGACGTGCACGAGATCTTCTTCCAGGTGTTCGACAAGGGCTGGATGGAAGACGGCGAGGGCCGCATGATCGATTTCAAGAACACGATCATCCTGCTCACCACCAACGCCGGCAGCGAGCTGGTGATGAGCATGTGCCGCGACCCCGAGCTGCTGCCCGATTCCAACGCGCTGGCCGATGCGCTGAAGGCGCCGCTCATGAAGGTGTTCCCGCCCGCGCTCCTGGGCCGCATCGTCACCATTCCCTACTACCCGCTGTCGCCCGACATGATGAAGAAGATCGTGCGGCTGCAGCTGGGCCGCATCAAGAAGCGCGTGGAGACCAACCACGGCGTGCCCTTCGAGTACAGCGACGCGGTGGTCGACCAGGTGGTTGCGCGCTGCCAGGACCCGGAGTCGGGCGGGCGCGTGATCGACGCGATCCTGACCAACACGGTGCTGCCCACCATCTCGGTCGAGTACCTGCAGCGGCTGGCGTCGGGCGGCGAGATCCGCCGCGTCGCGCTCGATGTGAAGGACGCCGACTTCACCTACGCGTTCGACTGAGCAACTGCGCATCAAGAGTAAAAAATGGCCGATCACGAGTTCCGCATCGAGACAGATTCACCCGCCAAGGACGACCTGATGTTCTGGCGCATCGTGGGCCACGAGGCGCTGGCGCGCCCGTCGGCCTACGAACTCACGGTGCTGTCGAAGAACAAGGCGCTCGATGCCAAGGACATTCTCGGCCGCGCCTTCGACGTGGTCATCCAGTTCCAGGACAAGGACGGCGGCGTGCACGAGCGCCACTGCCAGGGCCATGCGGTGCGCTTCGTGCGGGCCGGGCATGTGGGCAGGCATTTCGAATACCGCATCACGCTGCGCTCGTGGTTCTGGCTGCTCACCAAGCGCACCAACTCGCGCATCCTGCAGGACAAGAAGGTGCTCGAGGTGCTCGACGCGGTCTTCGAAGACAGCCCGATCAAGCGCTTCAAGAAGACCAAGGCCGGCAACGTCATCGGCACCCACACGCCCCGGCGCTACTGCGTGCAGCACCAGGAGAACGACTACCAGTTCCTCTCGCGCCTGCTGGAGGACGAAGGCATCTACTACTGGTTCGACGCGCACGACGCGCCCGGCACCATGCACCTGTCGGACGCGAGTGACCTGGCGCACGAGAAGCTGCCGGTGGAAGGCACGCTGCGCTACATGTCCAGCGACGCGAGCGAGGCGCGCCACAACGAGATCTCGCGCTGGGTGAGCGCACGCCAGTTCGACACCGGCAAGCAGGCCTCGCGCGACAGCGACTTCAAGGCGATCAAGAAGAAGCTGGCTGCCACCATCGATGTGAAGGACGACCACGAACTCGCCGACTTCGAGGAGTTCGAATTCCCGGGCGGCTACTTCACGGGCGACGACGGCGAGAACCGCACCAAGCTGCGCGGCGACGAGCTCAACGCGCGCCGCGACCGCCACTGGGCGCTGACCACCTGGCCCGACGTGGCCGCGGGGCGCAGCTTCAAGTTCGAGGGCGACCCCGACGGCACACGCAACGGCGACTACGTGATCGCGGCCTGCACCTTCATGGCAAGCCACCCTGGCTATGAAAGCGTGGGCGCCGGCACGGCCGTTCCACAGGACCTGCGCACGGCGCTGGCCGGCGTGCTGCGCGACGATGCGGTGAACGCCGACACGCTGCAGGTGCTGGAAGACCTGATCGCCAGCACGCCGATGCTCAGCACCTCGCAGCCGGGCACCAGCGCATTCCTGATCACCGCGATACCGATGGAGCGGGCCTACCGGCCGCCGCGCCTCACGCCGCGCGTGACCATGCCCGGTCCGCAGACGGCCATCGTGGTCGGCCCCGCGGGCGACGAGCTGCACGTGGACGAGCACGGCCGCGTGAAGGTGCACTTCCACTGGGACCGCTACGACGAGAGCAACGAGAAGTCGACCTGCTGGGTGCGCGTGTCGCAGCCCTGGAGCGGCAAGGGCTGGGGCGGGTACTTCATTCCGCGCATCGGCCAGGAGGTGATCGTCGATTTCATCAACGGCGACCCCGACCGGCCGATCGTCGTGGGCCGCGTCTACAACGACGACCAGCCCATTCCCTACAAGTCGCCCACGCAGAGCGGCTTCAAGACCCGCTCCACGCCCGGCGGCGGTCCCGCGAACTACAACGAGATCATGTTCGAGGACAAGAAGGGCGAGGAGAACATCAACATCCATGCGGAGCGCAACATGAGCCGCAGCGTGGAGCGCGACGATTCCACCACCGTGGGCCGCGACCAGAGCCTGGTGGTCGAGCGCGACCAGAGCGGCATCGTCCAGCGTGACCAGAGCCTGGCCGTCACGCGCAACCGCAGCATCCACGTCAAGAACAACGAGTCGCACATCGTCGACGTCAACCAGAGCCTGAAGGTCATCGGCAACCAGGAAAACAAGATCGTCGGCAACCAGGTCACCACGGTGGACGGCGTGCACCAGGTCGAGGCCAAGGGCGACATCCGCACCAAGACCTCGGGCAACCGCATCGACCACACCACAGGCAATGAAACGCGCAAGGTAAGCGGCAACCAGACCTTCACCGTCTCCGGAAACATGGGCTTCAAGGCGGCCACCATCGTGATGGAAACGCCGCACTTCGAATGGAAGATCACCGGTGCCAATTCCGCGGTGATGGCGGTGCCCAGCGGCCCCTACTCGATCATGGCGAACAAGTTCAGCGTGCTGAGCAACACGGACGCCTCGATCCTGGCGGTCGGCAAGATCAACCAGACGTCGATCGAGAACAACGTCACGGTCATGGGGAACAACAACAGCGGCTACGTCGGCATGGCGAGCGAGACGAACATGGGGCTGGCCCGCAGCACCTTTCTCGGCGTGGCCATCGACACCTTCATGGGTGCGAGCATCAGCAACACGCTGGCGCTGCAGTTCGAGGCGGTGGCCGCCGCCAAGCTGAGCATCGCGGTGGGGCCGCACATCGAGATGAATTCGATGAAGATGTACGTGCCCGGTGGAGGGGCCGCCGGCGGCGGCGCCACGGTGCTGAGCGAGGGCGCGGAGTTCCTGGCGATCGTCGGCGTGCTGGAAGGGGTGAACGTGGGCTTCATGTCCTCCGTCATCGGGTTCGCCGAGCTGTCGGACCAGTACAGCGATGCCAAGGCGGAACTGGCGCAGGCGGCCCGGGATGCCGCCGCTGCCGGGCACCCGGGCCTGGCCGCGCGCCTGAACCGCCTGGCCACCGACGGCGCGGGCACCATGGACAAGGACGCGCCGACGAGCACCCAGAACACCCGGGGCGACGCCTTCTCATCGGACTACGACCCCTTTGCCGTGCCCGACGGCGGATCTTCCAGCGATCCATCCGCCGGCGGCGACGGGCCGACCTCGTCGGAGCCCAGCTCGTCCGAGCCCAGTTCATCCGGGCCCAGTTCGTCCGAGCCCAGTTCGTCCGAGCCCAGCTCGTCAGAGCCCAGTTCGTCCGAGCCCAGTTCGTCCGGGCCCAGCTCATCCGAGCCCAGCTCATCAGAGCCCAATTCGTCCGAACCCAATTCCTCCGGTTTCTGAAACAACCTTGCCCCCATGCAGATCATCAAGCCCCAGACACTCGGGCTCTCGTTCAGGCCCATGGCGTTCCGCAAGCGGTTCGGCCTGTCCGTGTCGGGCTACCTGCACGTCCCTTTCGCGCAGCCGGCGCAGGGCTGTCTCTGGGGCGAGCAGTCGATGTGGAATTTTCTCGGCGCCGAGATGGGGGTGCCCTTGATCGACGAGGGCATCGCCAAGCTGACGCCCGAGTTTCTCGTGCACGGCAAGGCCTTCGCGGCGCCCGAGCGCCCCGAGGCCGTCGCGGTGCGCGCCCGGCTTGGCGGCACCTCGAAGACCCTGCTGGCATTCGGGGAGCGCTACTGGGACGGTGACGCGCCGAGTGCGCCGGCGCCGATGCAGCCGCTGGCCCTGGACTGGCCCAACGCCTATGGCGGCGCGGACTTCGCCGAGAACCCGTCGGGGCGCGGCCGCCAGGCCACCGACCGCATTCGATGGCTGCCCGCCCTCGAATACCCGGGCGACCGGCTGCGCAGGCCGGACCAGGCGGTGGCGCCCGCGGCCTTCGCGCCGCTCGACGTGCTGCATCCGCAGCGGGCGGCGCTGCGCGGCACCTACGACGCCAACTGGCTGAAGGAGCATGCACCCGGCTACGCGCCCGACCTGAACTGGCAGCACTTCAACATGGCGCCGCGCGACCAGTGGATCGATGCGCCCTTGCGCGGCGACGAGACCTACGAGCTCGATCACATGCATCCCGAGCGCCCGCACATCGAAGGCCGGCTGCCAGGTCTTCGCGTGCGTGCGTTCGCGCACTACCGGATGGGCGAGGGGGACAGCGCGGTCTTCAAGCTGCGTGAAATTCCGATGCGGCTGACGACGGTGTGGTTCTTCCCGGCGGCGCAGCGGATGGTCCTGGTCTTCCACGGCCTGGCCGAAACCGCCGAGGACGACGCATCCGACATCCACGATCTGCTCGGTGCGGTCGAGCGCATCGATCCGGCCGAGGCGCGCACTGGCGCGCACTACCTGTCGGTGCTCGAGAAGCGCACGCGCGGCCGCGACGCGGCGCTCGAGGCCCTGAACGACGGCGATCTGCAGCCCGAGGGCCTGGACACCGCCGATCCCTCGCTGGAAGCCCTGCAAGCCGTCATGAAGTCGCAAGGCCTGCAGGAGGCGGCGCAGTACCGCCGCGCGCAAGTCGAGGTGCAGTTGGCGCGCGACTTCCTGCAGTCGAAGGGCAGGGACCCCGATGCGCTCGGCGTCCGGCTGGCGCCGCGAGAAAAGCCGCCGACCGCCGCCGAGATGCCGGCCTACCTGAAGAAGCTGCGCGAGCAGATGGACGCGCAGCGTTGGGCGGCGCTGGACGACGCGGCAACGCACGCCGAAACCGCGATCGCCTTTGTCAAAAAGCACAAACCCGCCGCTGAAAAGCTCCAGCACCGCGGTCCGCCGCTCTTCAGCGCGAAGCAGCAGCTCGCTGAACTGGAAAGCGCGCACCGTACTGCCGGCAAGCCCTTCGACCGTGCGCGCATCGGTACCGCGCTCTGGCGCATGCAGAACTCGCTGCACGTCGACTACCTGCAGACGGCGCACCTGCAGGCCGCCGCCGTTCCCCTTGCGGGCGAGGCCGCGGCGGCGAGCCGCCGCGAGGTGGCGTTCTTGCTGAGGAGCCATCTGAAGCGGTGGCCGGGCATCGACCTGACGGGCGCAGACCTGTCGAACCTCGATCTGCGCGGCGTCGATTTCACCGGCGCCTGGCTGGAGAGCGCGAACCTGCGCAACGCCAACCTGTCGGGCGCGAAGCTGCAGGCCACGGTGCTGGCCCACGCCGACCTGCGTGGGGCAATCGCCATCGGCACCGACTTCCGTGCGGCCAACCTCGGCGGCGCCGAATGCGCGCAGGCGGTGTTCGACAACGCGAACCTGCAGGGCGCCATCCTCGGTGGCACCCGGCTCGGCCTGGCCCAGCTGCGCGGCGCGCGGCTGGCGCAGGCTCAATGGCTCGACAGCGTCTGGGCCGGAGCCGACGTCTCGGCGATCGTCGCGCCGGGGATGCTGTTCTACAAGCTCGACATGAGCGGGGCGCGGTTCGTCGAAGCCGTCCTGGCCAACTGCAGCTTCATCGAATGCAACCTGCAGGGCGCAGACTTCAGCGGCGCGGATCTCGGCGCGGCCAGCCTGGTCGGCTGCAATGCCGCGAACGCCCGCTTCGTCGGCGCCCGGATGGCTGGCGCGGTGGTGGTCAAGACCACACGCCTGGCGGGGGCCGATTTCACCGGCGCCATGCTGGCCAATGCCAACCTGGGCGAATGCGACCTGAGCGGCGCGCGGCTGGCGCGGGCGAACCTCGCGGGGGCGAACTTCGGCATGGGCCTTCTTTCGGACAGCGACCTGCGCCTGGCGAACGCCAAAGGGGCGCTGTTTCGCAAGGCGGGGCTGCAGCGGGCCCGTCTCGCGGGCGCCAACTTCCACGATGCCATCCTGCAGTCCGCCGACCTGCGCGGCGCGGATCTGCGCGAGGCCAACCTCTTCGGCGCCGACCTGTCCCGCGTGCGGCTCGATGGCGACGCGAAGTTCGACGGGGCGTTGCTCGAACGTGCGCGCATCCACCCACGGCTGACGCCGGAACAGCATGCGGGAGGGCGTTGAGATGCCCAGCGCACTGCTGACCCCGAAACTGCTGGCACTCGCCGCGACGCTGGGCGAGCCGATGGAAGACAAGGACTTTGGCGCCGGCGCCTATGCGCGCGCGTACCTGGCCGGCGGCGTGTTCTCGCGCTGCCGCTTCGACGAGGCCGACCTGCGCGGCGCCGACCTGCGCGAGACGCTGTTCGACCAGTGCAGCTTCAAGGGCGCGCTGATGGACGGCGCCAGCCTGCGCCGCGCCGTGCTCAACCGGTGCACCCTCGACCATGCTGCGCTGCGCAGTGCCGACCTGCACGGCGCGGTGCTGACCGACTGCGCGCTGCCGCATGCGCAACTGACCCAGGCTGTGCTGTCGATGGCAACCGTCTCGAACTGCGACTTCGCCCATGCCGCGCTGATCGGAGCCGACCTGGAGTCTTCGACCTTCACGCGGTCGAACCTGGTGGACGTCAACGCGGACGACAGCCGCTGGGTCCACACCTCGATGCTCGCATGCGGCTTGGCGCAAATGACCTGGGCGCGCGCCCGGATGCAGCGGGTCGTGTTCCACGAGGTCGACCTGCAGGGGAAATCCTTCGCCGGCCTGTCCCTCGACGGTTGCCAGTTCGCGAACTGCAACCTCGGCGGCGCGAGCTTTCGCAACGCGCCGATGCGGCAATGCAATTTCCAGGGCGCGCGCCTCGATCGTGTCGACTTCTCCGGCGCGCAAGGGCCGATGGCCGTGTTCTGCGATGCCCGGGGGGAAGCCGTCAACTTCGCGGGTGCGGGGCTGCGGCAGGCGCTGTTCACGCGCAGCATGCTGCCCGGCGCGCGCTTCGATGGCGCCGACCTGCACCAGTGCCACTTTGCGGATGCGAAGCTGGCTGCCGCCTCGCTGCGCGACTGCGATCTGAGCTATGCCGATTTCAGCCGGGCCGACCTGCAAAAGGTCGACGGCCGCGGCGCCACCCTGTTGCGCACCGTGCTGCATCGCGCCGACACCGAGGACGCGCTGTGGACCGACCGCCCCCGGGCGCTGGAAACCGACGCGGCATTGGCGCGCGCGGAACTCTGGAGGGGGCCTGCGCCATGACGCGAAATCCGCCGGCCCGCCATGCCGCTTTCTTCCTGTTCTCCACACTTCCGAGGAGTGCCTTCCGATGACTCACGCTACCGCCGCCCCTCTCGACGCCAGCCGCCCGAAGGCGCAGCCGCGCACCCACAAGCAGGCGCCGCCGCGGCGGCCTTCGCCGATCGCCGCCGAATCCTGCGTGGGCGTGGTGGTGGCCGGTGCGGCCGATGAACTGCGCGTGGTCGCAGGCGACTTCGGCGCCCGCGCGCGCCTCGCTGCCAGCTGCCTGCTCGTGCCGCAGCCCGGCGACACGGTGGCGTGCTTCCGGGTGGCACCTGACGAGATCTGGATCCTTGCGGTGTTGGAGCGCGAAGCCGGCGCGCCGCGGGTGCTGCGCAGCCACGGCCCGACGCGGTTCGAGGTCACCGACGGCGCGCTCGAGCTGCATGCGCCGGCGATCGCGCTGAGTTCGCGGCGCTTCGCGCTGGACAGCGCGCGCACCGACATCGCCAGCGACGATCTCGAATTCGCCGGAGGCCAGGTCCGCATCGTGGCCGGGGCAATGCGGCTGATCGGATCGGCGCTTTCCACGGTGTTCGACCGGGTCACGCATTTCAGCAAGCACCATGCGCGCACCACCGAAGGCCTGGACCGCGTGCATGCGGCGCATCTGGAGATGGAAGCGCAGCAGCTCGTGCACATCAGCGCGGAGCACGCACTGGTGAACGGCAGCAAGCTGGTCAAGGCGCGCGGCGGGCAGATCCATTTCGGATAGAGGAGGCGCTTCATGTTCGCCAATTGCCAGATGATGGGCACCGACATGGGATTTCCCGATGTGTGCCTGACGCCCACGCCGGCTGGCCCGGTGCCCATTCCCTATCCCAATGTGGCCATGGGGCCGATGGCGGTGCCGAACTGCCCGAACATCCTCATCATGGGCATGCCGGTGCACAACCTGGCCACCACCATCCCGATGACCAACGGCGACAACGCGGGCGTCAACATGGGGGTGGCGTCGGGCACCGTGATGGGACCGAGCCGGCATTTGACGGGCGCCTTCACCGTGCTGTACCTCGGCATGCCCGCGACCCGGCTGACCAGCATGTCGCTGCAGAACAGCACCAACTGCCCGGGCGTGCGGATCGTGCCGAGCCAGACGATGGTGCTGTTGCTTGCGCCCTGAGGCGCCGCCAATCCGGCAGGCTGCAAGGCCTGCCGGGAAAGAGTCAAGGACCGGAAGAAATGGGAGAGGGGCCTCGAGCCGAAGCACATGGCCGATCACGAGTTCCGCATCGAAAGCGATTCGCCCGCCAACGGCGAACTGATGTTCTGGCGCATCGTGGGCCATGAGGCGCTCGCGCGCTCGTCGAGCTACGAGCTCACCGTGCTGTCCAAGAACCATGCGCTCGATGCCAAGGACATCCTCGGCCGCGCCTTCGACGTGGTCATCCAGTTCCAGGACAAGGACGGCGGCATGCACGAGCGCCATTGCCAGGGCCACGCCGTGCGCTTCGAGCGCACCGGCCACGTGGGACGGCACTTCGAATACCGCATCGGCCTGCGCTCGTGGTTCTGGCTTCTCACCAAGCGCATCAACTCGCGCATCCTGCAGGAAAAGAAGGTGCTCGAAGTGCTCGACGCGGTCCTTGAAGACAGCCCGATCAGGCGCTTCAAGAAGACCAGGACCAGCAACGTCATCGGCACCCACAACCCGCGCCGCTACTGCGTGCAGCACCAGGAAAGCGACTACCAGTTCCTGTCGCGGCTGCTGGAAGACGAAGGCATCTACTACTGGTTCGACGCGCACGATGCGCCCGGCACCATGCACCTGTCGGACGCCAGCGACATCGCGCACGACAAGCTGCCCGTGGAGGGCACGCTGCGCCACATGGCCACCGACACCACCGAGGCGCGCCACAACGAGATCTCGCGCTGGGTGAGCGCACGCCAGTTCGACACCGGCACCTACGCCTCGCGCGACAGCGACTTCAAGGCCATCAAGAAGAAGCTCGAGGCCGCGGGCGGCCAGCCCGACAAGCACGAGCTGGCCGAATTCGAGGCCTTCGAGTTTGCCGGCGGCTACTTCACGGGTGCGGATGCGGACGACAAGGGCAAGCTGCGCGGCGAGGAGATCGTCGCGCGCCGCCAGCGCCACTGGGCGCTCACCACCTGGCCCGACGTGGCGGCGGGGCGCAGCTTCACCTTCGAGGGCGACCCCGACGGCACGCGCGATGGCGACTACGTGATCGCCGCCTGCATCTTCGCGGCGAGCCACCCGGGCTACGAGAGCATTCCCCATGCCACGCCGAGGATGCCCATCGAGCAGGCGCTGCGCGAGGCGCTCGACGACGATGCCGTCAATGCCCAGGCGCGGCCCGCACTCGAGGCGCTGATCGCCGACGCGCCCGCGCTGCGCACCGACCTGCAGGGCACCAGTGCCTTCCTGATCACCGCGATTCCCGTCGACGTGCCGTTCCGCCCGCCACGCCTCACGCCGCGCGTCGTCATGCCCGGGCCGCAATCGGCCATCGTGGTGGGGCCGGCCGGCGAAGAGATCCACGCCGACGACTTCGGCCGCGTGAAAGTGCACTTCCACTGGGACCGCTACGACAAGAGCGACGAGAAGTCCACCTGCTGGGTGCGCGTGTCGCAGCCCTGGGCGGGCAAGGGCTGGGGCGGGTACTTCATTCCGCGCATCGGGCAGGAGGTGATCGTCGACTTCCTGAATGGCGATCCCGACCGGCCGATCATCGTGGGCCGCGTCTACAACGACGACCAGCCGATCCCCTTCGGCTCGCACACGCAGAGCGGCTTTCGCACGCGCTCAACGCCCAAGGGCAGCGCGTCCAACTGCAACGAGTTCCGCTTCGAGGACAAGAAGGGGTCGGAGCAGGTGTACCTGCACGCCGAAAAAAACCAGGACATCGAGGTCGAGAACGACGAGACCCATTGGGTGGGCCACGACCGCACCAAGACCATCGACCACGACGAGACCACGCACGTCAAGCACGATCGCACCGAGACGGTCGACAACAACGAGACCATCACCGTGCACGGCCAGCGCACCGAAACGGTGGACAAGAACGAGACCATCACGATCCACCAGAACCGCACGGAGACGGTGGACCTGAACGAGACCATCTCCATCGGCCAGAACCGCTCGATCACGGTGGGCGCGAGCGAGACGGCCACGGTGGCACTGCAGCGCACGCATTCGGTGGGGATCAACGAGACCATCACCGTGGGCGCGGCGCAGGAGATCACGGTGGGGGCGATGCAGGCGGTGACGGTGGGGGCGAGCCAGACGATCAATGTGGGCGCGAACCAGTCGAGCAGCATCGGGGCGAACCGGTCGGTGGATGTGGGGGCGGACCTTTCCACCACCGTGGGCAAGAACGAGTCGCGCAGCGTGGGCGAAGGGCGCACATCCAGCGTGGGCAAGGACGACGCGCTCACCGTTGGGAAGAACCTCGTGATCGATGCGGGCGACTCCATCTCCATCAAGACAGGCAGCGCCAGCATCACGATGAAGAAGGACGGGACCATTGTGATCAAGGGCAAGGACATCACGATCGAAGGCTCCGGAAAGATCAACGTCAAGGCCAGCAGCGACGTGGTGATCAAGGGCTCGAAGATCTTGCAGAACTGAATCCATCACATGACGGAGAACCGACCATGAGCGGCAGGGATCTGATCGAAGCGCAATTGCAGGTGGCCACGGCCACCATGACGTGGAATGCCGTGGCGACGGGCGAACTCGTCGCCATCACTGACGAGGGATGCACGCCCCTTGTCGTGTTCCCGGGCCAGCCCGGCACCGCGGCCGTGCGCGCGCGCAGCGTGGTCGATCTGCATGGCGTGCACATCGGCCGGCAGGTCGTGCTGATGTTCGAGGCGGCAGACCCGGCCCGGCCCGTCGTGATGGGCGTGCTGCGCAGCGGGGACGGATCGCCCTTGCCCGCGATGCCACCGCAGGTCGATGTGGAGGCTGACGGCAGCCGGATCGCCGTGAGTGCGAAGGAGCAGCTCGTGCTGCGGTGTGGCAAGGCCAGCATCACGCTCACCAAGGCCGGCAAGGTGCTGATCCAGGGCAGCTATGTGTCGAGCCGTTCGACGGGTGTCAATCGCATCAAGGGCGGTTCGGTGCAACTGAACTGATGCACCCGGAGAGAAGCTCGTGGAACTGATCAACGCCACTCGCATGGTCGCCAGCTACAACATGGGCCTGGAGCCCAGTGGGCGGGAATCGCTCGTGGTGGTCATCAAAGGTACCTTTCGCATGCCGCCGCCCGATGCGCCCGCCGGTCATTTCGCGTTGCACGAGGAACAGGTGCCGCTCGTGATGGCCGATACCTTTACCGGCGAGCCGGGACTCTCCGCGCCGGTCTATGAGGTCGACTTCGCGCCGCACAAGCAGCGCTGCGACATCCTGTTGCTGGGCAGCGCCTACGCACCGCAGGGGCGACCCGCCACGCGGATCGAGGCCGGTGTGCGCGCGGGCAATTGGAGCAAGAGCTTGGCGGTTGTCGGTCCGCGCCACTGGGAATGCGGGCCGCTGGGCGCTACGGCCTCGCCGCCCGGCGTGTTCGTGCAGCAGCCGCTGTCGTACGACGTTGCCTTTGGCGGCGCCGACCTCCGGCATGAAGATCTGTCGGAACATGCTGCTTTCATGCCCAACCCCGTGGGTCTTGGTTTCCATAAGCACATCCGCATGGACTGGGTCGACGGGACCCCATTGCCGCGCACGGAGGAAATCGGCCATGCGGTGCACGACCCGGGCGGCAATTACCGGCCAATGGCCTTCGGCCCCGTGGGGCGCGGCTGGTCCACTCGGTCGTGCTTCGCCGGTACCTACGATGACGAGTGGCTGGACAAGCACTTTCCGTTTCTGCCGCCGGATTTCGATCCGCAGTACTTCCAGGCAGCGCCGATGGACCAGCAGGTACCGCTGGAGCTGTTCCAGCAGGCACCGATCGATGTGGTGCTCGGCAATCTCACGCCAGAGGGCATCACGCGCTTCACCATTCCGCATCTGGTGGCGCCGGTGCATGTATTTCCCAGACACGGGGCGCGCGAGGACTACACAGCCACGCTCGACACGGTGGTGATCGAGCCCGATGCGCAGCGCTTCACGCTGTCGTGGCGAGTGACGAGGCCGCTCAAAAAGAGCCTGTTCGAGATCGCACAGGTGCTGGTTGGGAAGAAGGGACGGGAGTGGTGGCAGCAGCGCGAGCAGGTCCCTTTCCCGATTCCGGTTGTGATGATTCCGATGACCTCAGATGAGGTTGAAACCGAATGAATTCGCGTGCAATCGCCATTCTTCGCAGCGGCCTGGTGACGCCGGTGGGGCTGGACGCCGAATCGAGCTGCGCCGCGTTCCGGGCCAAGCTGGCGAACCCCGTCGAGACGCGCTTCATCGACGCGGGCGGAGAGTGGATCATGGCGCACGAGGTGCCGCTGGCGCCTTTGTGCCGCGGGCTCCCCAAGCTGACAAGGATGGCCGCCATGGCAATCGAGGAAGCGTTGGGAGAAGTGCCACGCAGCCAGTGGGGACAGTTGCCCTTGATCCTCTGCGTGGCGGAGCCGATGCGGCCCGGACGGACACCGGGGCTGGACGACGAGCTCTTCCTGCAGATACAGGAAGAGCTCGGCACTGCCTTTGCGCCCCAATCGCAGATCATCGCGCAGGGCCGTGTCGGGGTTGCCGTGGCGTTCGCGCAGGCGCGTGCGCTATTGATCGAGTCCGGCATGCCACAAGTGCTTGTTGCCGCTACGGACAGCCTGCTCTCATGGTCGACGCTGAGCCACTACGAGCAGAGTGATCGCCTGCTGACGGCCCGAAATTCCAATGGCTTCATGCCGGGCGAGGCGGCCGGCGCGATGTTGCTGGGTGAACCGGAGGGAAACGCGGGAGAACTGCTCTGCACCGGCGTCGGATTCGGTCTCGAAGAGGCTCATGTCGAAAGCGAGGTGCCGCTGCGCGCCGAGGGGCTCTCCCAGGCTGTCAAGGCTGCGCTGGCCGATGCGGGGTGCCAGATGCATCAGATGGACTTCCGCATCACCGATCTTTCGGGAGAACAGTACTACTTCAAGGAGGCTGCGCTGGCACTCTCGCGCACGTTGCATGTCCGAAAGAAGGAGTTTGACATCTGGCATCCCGCCGAATGCACTGGCGAGATCGGCGCCGCGGTAGGGCTCGCCATCGTTTCTGCGGCCCAGGCTGCCTGCGAGAAACAGTACGCCAAGGGGCCGAATATCCTCGCGCACTTGGCCAACGACGCGGGGCAGCGAGCGGCGCTCTGCCTGCAGTATCGGATGCCGGTATGAGCAACCAAGTCTATGCCAACAACATGGAGATATCGTGCAAGCAGGCGGCGGGCAAGTCGGTCTGCGCGTTCCCGGATGTGTGCTTCACGCCGCCGCAGACGCCGGCAACGCCGCCCGGCGTGCCGATCCCGTATCCGAACACCGGCATGGCCACCGACACGAGCGATGGTTCGACGACCGTGCAGATATCAGGCCAGGAGGTGATGCTCAAGAACAAGAGCTATTTCAAGAAAAGCACCGGAGACGAGGCGGGATGCGCGCCCAAGAAGGGGGTCGTGACCAGCAAGAACATGGGGAAGGTGTACTTCAACGCGTGGTCGATGGACGTCAAGGTGGAGGGCGAGAACGTTGTGCGCAATGTCGACCTCACCACGCACAACCATGCATCGTCGCCGGGGAATGCGCCGCCCTGGCCGTACATCGACGAAGCAGCGTTTGCAGGCACCGGTCCATGCAAGGACGTGGCAAAGGCACTGACGGATAAATGCGGGCCTCCGCCCAAGCCGCACCAACGCAAGGGCTGGGTCAAGAAAATGTGCGACAACCCGGACTCCTCGTGCCGAGACGCCATGAAGTGCGTCCTGTCGCCTTACGCCCCAAGCGCCAAGCACAGCGATGGAAAGAATTCGCAAGGCAATTGCTGCCCGGGAAAAACGCCGCATCACCTGATCGAGGTCCATTGCTTTACGCCGATCGGCGGCAGAGAAGGAGGACATGTCATGTCCGAATTCAAGAATGCAAGCGGGGAGGGGTACAACCAGGGAGCCGCTCCATGTATGTGCGTCGATGGTCCACGAGAGGCCAAGCAGCATGGTGAGTTTCATGCGGTGCAGCAGCAAATCGAAACGGCCTACAACAAGCGCCTTTTTGCGCCCAAGACAGTGATGAGCGACGGCAAAGGCATCTCGAACTGGACCTATGGCGAAGCCAGGGATGCGGGTGTCGCTGCCCAGACGATCGTCATGCCCGAATGCGACCCGGAATGCACCAAGGCGCAACTCGACGACTATCACAAGAAGCCTCCGCCGGATGGCCCCGGATGCGATGAGCACACGCCGGTGCGATCGGACATGGGGTCCGATGGCCGCTCGACGGGTACGTTGAATTCCGGCCAGGAGGCAAAACTTGGCCGGCGCTTGCTCACGGTGCTTGCCAAGGGCTTCTGATTTCAATCTTCAATCCGCATGCCATGGCCTCAGAATCCTTTTTTCTCCAATTCGGTCCTGGTCTCGTTGAAAACGATCACTCGGTGAGGGTGATCTGCGAGATCGAGGTCGATGACGGCAAGCAACCGGCGCTTGCCCGTTGGCATGGGCCTCAAGCGGGTTGGACTTTTTTCCCGATGCAGTGGATGCCGGTCCGGCTGGCGCAGCTCGAACTTCCGCAACCATGTGTCTTCGCACTCGGCGGCGACGGAACCGTCGGTCTCGGCTACGGAGGGTATTCGGAGGAGAGCATCAACACGACGGACACCGGGCCTCGGGGACGAGGCCCGCTTCGTGTTCTCCGCGCGATCGCCGGGCGTTTGTACGCGGCCGGCATGGGCAGACAGGTCTATCGAAGGGCGGATGCAGGTGTCTGGGAGGTGCTGGACCCGCCAAAGGTGCCAGTTCCGGGCGAGATCGACATATGTGGCTTCACGTCGATCGACGGCGTGGATGAAGACGAGATATGGGCTGTCGGATATCGCGGTGAGATCTGGCGTGCAAGCGGCTTGCAATGGTCGGAGATGGCGAGTCCCACCAACTTGACGCTCCATGTCGTCAGGACTTTCAAGAAGCACCTCGTATTCGCAGCTGGAAAGATGGGGCTCGTTCTCGGTTTTGTGGATGACGCGTGGCGCGTCCTTGCGCAGATACCAGGCGGTGAGGACATCTGGGATCTCGAATGGTTTGGCGGGCAATTGTTTGCCGCTACCTCGACGCGATTGTTCAAGCTCCTGCCCGACGCGACGTTCGAAGAGGTTGCCGTTCCCGGGCTGACTTCGTTTGGATACCTTCATGCCAACGATGGCGTTCTGTGGTCGTTCGGCACGCTGCAGCTCGCCTGGACGACCGATGCCATTGTGTGGACCGCGCAGACCCCGACCCTGTGAACACAGCCCACCCGATGTTTGCGGCTGCTCGCCCTTCCATCCCTTTCGTCGTGCAGCAGCACCTCGACAACGCCAGTGTGCTGCGCTCGACACGCGCGGTGCTGGTCCGCGCCCCGCATGTCCAGTTGCACCGGCTGAGCCGCCTGGACGAGCGCCTGGCGGCGAGCCTCGATGGACTGGCGATCGCCGGCGACTTCGCGCGCGGTCTCTGCATGGCGGCCCTCGAAACCCCGGGGCGGGGAGCGATGTTCGCGAACGCCATCGGTGCCATCGACACCCGCGACCCCGCGCTGCTCGAAAGACTGCTGTCGCTCGCAGAAGCCGTGCCCGAGGCGCGGGTCGGATTGGTCTCCGCCTTCGGCTGGGTGCCGGCCCCCGAGTTGCGCGGCATCACCCGCGCACTGCTGGATTCGCCGCATGCCTTTCGCCGGGACATCGGCCTGGCCGCATGCGCCATGCATCATGCCGACCCGCAAACTGTGCTCGAAACCGCCATGGCCGATGAAGAGCACTCCGCGCAGGCCATCGTTGTCGCCGGCAAGCTGGGCCGCATCGATCTGCTGCCCGGCTGCCTGGGCGGGCTGATGCACGAGGACGCCCAGCACCGCTTCGAATCGGCCCGCGCAGCGCTGCTGCTCGGCGACCGGCAGGCCGCGCTCCGAACGCTCGTTGTGCTCGCGGGGGAGGGCGGTCCTTGCCAGCCGGCAGCTGCGATGCTGGCGCTCAAGGTCCTCCCTGCCGAACAGGCCCATGCGCTGCTTCAGTCGATTGCCCGGAAGGAGGACTCGGTCCGCATCCTGATCCGCGGCATCGGTGCCGCCGGTGACCCGCACTACGTGCCCTGGCTCATCGCGCAGATGGGCGACCTGAAGCTCGCGAGGCTGGCCGGCGAATCCTTCAGCACGATCACCGGGCTGGACCTCGCCGCCGAAGATCTCGAGCTGAAGCCTCCGGAGAACCCGGTGGCCGGCCCCAATGACAACCCGGACGACGAAGACGTTGCCATGGACGAGGACGAAGGCCTTCCCTGGCCCGATGCCGAAAAGATCGATGCATGGTGGCAAGCCGACGGACACCGCTTTCCGCACGGCATCCGATGCTTCGTGGGCGAACCAGTCACGCAGGGGCACTGCCTCGCCGTGCTCAAGACGGGGTTCCAGCGCCAGCGTATCGCCGCCGCCGAGCACCTGTCGCTGATGGCGCCGGGCAGGCCGCTGTTCAACGCGGCAGCGCCGGCCTGGCGCCAGCAGTGGCTCTTGTCGCAGATGGAGGCGTAGCCATGCAGGCTCGGTACATCCTTGCCGCGCTGGCCGTCGCCTTCCTGATCGCGGCTGCGATGCGCCGGGTGCGCAACACGAGGCGCCGCCCCGATCCCGCCATCCGCACCTGCCTCCTCATCGCCCTCATCTTCACCGCCGTCGCCGCCTGGCTGCAATGGCATACCTCTTAAGGCGAGATTGCCAACCCGCTCCACGGAATGAATACTCCTTCTGAGTTTTTTCGCCCGTGCATGCGCGGGCTGTGTTCGGGCGTAGAAGGGCATAGAGCCTCGGGGGCAGATTCATGATCCATATCGCTGTCATCACCCGGCAAGGCGCTCCGGCGGGGCAGCCCATCGCTGCCGATTTCGGGCCCAACGGGGGCACCATCGGGCGCGCCGACACCAACACGCTGGTGCTCGACGATCCGGACCGCACGGTTTCGCGCGTGCACGCGCAGGTGCTGTGCCGCGACGGCCAGTACTTCGTCATCGACCGCGGCAGCAATCCGATGCAGTGCAACGGCGTGTCGCTGGGCTCGGGCAAGGAGGCTCCGCTCGCGGATGGCGCGCGGCTGATCGTGGGCAGCTTCGAACTCAGCGTGCGCATGAGCGCGGCCGCGCCGCCGGCATTGGCCATTCCCAACACCGTGATGTCGGCGCCGCTCGGCGCCGCCCCCGCGGCCAGCACCAGCGACGATCCCTTTGCCGACCTGCTTGCGGGGCTCGGATCGCCCGCGCCTGCCGCGGCCCGTGCATCCGGTGCCAGGGCGGCCGCGCCGGCAAGCGCGGATCCGCTGCTCTTTCCCGACCCGATGGAAAGCGGCTCGCGCAACGCGCAGGCCGCGCAGGTCGATCCCTTCGCCAACCTGCTCGGGCCCACGCCGTCCGCTGCGCCGGCCGCAGGCTTCGGTGCGCTCGACGATTTCTCCGACCTCGGCGCGCCGCCCGCGCACGGCAAGGCCGCCGGCATCGACGAGCTCTTCGGCGGCATGGGCGGTGGCGGCGGCATCGGCGGCGATCCGCTCGCGCTGTCGCCGCTGGCCGACCCGCTGCTGCAGCCGAACACGGCTTCGTCCGCCGATCCGCTGGCCGCATTGCAGAGCGCGGCGCCGCCCACGCCGACGCCGCGCTCCGATCACCTGCCGATCGACCAGTTCGGCTTCACGCCGCCGAAGGCGATCACGCCGGTTCCGGCCGCCGCGCCGGTGGAAGCGCTGCCGCGCTTCGACGACATCACAGGGCAGCCGATACGCATCAGCGGCCCTGAGGTCGCGAGCCGGCCGTTCGAGCCGCTGCCGCCACCACCACCGCCGACGCCAGCGCCAGCGCCCGTCCAGCGGGCGCCCGCCGCAGCGCCGCGCACCGCTTCCGACGACGAACTGCTCGCCGCCTTCCTGCGCGGCCTTGCCAGTACGCACCAGCCGCCCGAGATGCTCACGCCCGGCCTCATGGAGCGCATCGGCTCGATCCTGCGCAGCGCTACCGAAGGCACGCTGCAGCTCCTGCTCACGCGCCAGGAGTTCAAGCGCGAGGTGCGTGCCGAGGTCACGATGATCGCGGCGCAGGCCAACAACCCGCTCAAGTTCTCGCCCACCGTCGAGGTCGCGCTAGCCCACCTGCTGGGCCCGGGCGTGCGCGGCTTCATGCCGCCGGAAGCTGCGATGCGCGATGCCTTCAACGACCTGCGCGCGCACCAGTTCGGCGTGATGGTGGGCATGCGCGCGGCGCTGGCCCATGTCATTGCGCGCTTCGAGCCCGAAGAGCTCGAGAAGAAGATCAGCGCGAAGTCGGCGCTCGACACGCTCTTCAGCGCCAACCGCAAGGCCAAGCTCTGGGACCAGTTCGTCGCGCTCTACGGCGGCATCGCGAGCGAGGCGGAAGACGACTTCCACAACCTCTTCGGCAAGGCCTTCCTCGAAGCCTATGAAGAGCAGATGGCGCGCCTCAAGTCGGACACCTGAAGAACGCTCTCTCAGGCACCACTACAACAGCACCAGCAAACGCGAGGCACCCCGCTTGGAAATCGAAATCGTCACGCTGTCCCGGCAGGGCGGCCGCAACTACAACGAAGACGTCCACGGCCACTGGCACGACGAGCGCTACGTCGCCTGCCTGGTGGCCGACGGCGCCGGCGGCCATGGCGGCGGCGATGTGGCGGCGGCAACCACGCGCAGCAGCGTGCTGGGCGGCTTCTCGGCGGCGCCGGGGCTGGACGAGTTCACCTTGCGCACGCTGGTCGAGCAGGCCAACCGCGACGTGGTGGCGCGGCAGTCCGAAGGCGGCAAGCTTGCCGGCATGCGCTCCACGGTGGTCTTCGCGGCCATCGACCTGGAGAGCCAGGCGCTGGCCTGGGTGCACAGCGGCGACAGCCGCGCCTACCTGTTCCGCGGCGGCGCCATCGTGGCGCGCACCACCGACCACAGCCTGGTGCAGCAGATGGTGGCCGGCGGCATGCTCGACGAGGAAGGCGCGCGCCTGCATCCGCAGCGCAACATGCTGCTCTCGGCGCTCGGCTCGATCGAGGAAGCGCCCGACATCACGGTGTCCGACCGCATGCGCCTGATGCCCGGCGACGTGCTGCTCCTGTGCAGCGACGGCGTGTGGGAGCCGCTGGGCGACGAGTGCCTGGTCGACACGTTGCACGCCTCGCGCACGCCCAGCCAGTGGACCGAGCAGCTCGACGCGCAGATCAAGGCGCACGCCAAGCCGGGGTACGACAACTACACGGCGCTCACGCTGTGGGTGATTCCCGATGACATCGACGACGCCACGCGCCTGATGCCGGCGGCCGAGGAAGAGACGATGCCGGCGTCGATCGAGGAACCTTCGGCGGCGCCCGGCAAACTGCCGGATTGACGAACCGGGGCCGGACCCGCGGGAATCTAGCCGCCGTTCAATCCCACGGCAGCGTCCACGATGTCCTGCAGCTGCGCGATGACCGGCTTGCCGGGGCAGGGCTTCGACTTGGTGAACATCGCGTGGTACGACAGGCCGCTGTCGTCCGGCGTGGCCGCGAGCTTCAGCGGCACGCCGTATTCCCCGTTGAGCCACGCGAGCAGATAGCCGTTCATGCGGATCTGCATGTCGGTGAGCGTCTCGCCGTGCACCGCGACGTTCTCCACGCTGTACCAGAGGTTGTCCACCTTCCAGCCGTCGACGGCCCAGGAGCGCTGCGACAGCGGAATGTACTGCGCGATCGTGCCGCCCTTGTCCACCGCGAAGTGGGCCGAGGCCGCGCGGTTTTCCCAGGTGGTCTTGAGCGAGCTGAGCAGGCTGTTGCCGTCGGTGATGTGGACGATCAGCCCCTTGATGCCGGTCTTCTTCATCAGGCCGGCAGCCCCCGGGCCGCCATAGTGCTTGCTCAGCGGGTAGTACTCATCCGCATAGGGGTGATAGTCGTTGTCGTTCCACTTGCTGCTCATGCTCGAACTCCTGTTCGTTGGCAGGTGTCAGGGCTTCTTCGGCCGGTACGCCTTGAGCTTGCCGCTCACCGTCACGTCCACCGTGACCACCACGAGAGCCGACTCCGTCTTGCCGTTGTCCTGCCGCTTCATCGGCTTGCGGGTGGTGGTCGAGGTGGAGCTGCCCTTCCAGCGGATCGTGCTGGCGCGCACGGGCTCCTTGTTGCCCTGGTGGTTCTGCTCCAGCACCGTGATGGCGCCGGTGCCCGGGTTCTTGGAGAGAATCGAGGTGTGGTGCGGATGGCCGACCGTTACGTAGGGGCTGTCGGTCCAGCCCGTGCCATCGGCAAAGGT
This sequence comes from Variovorax paradoxus NBRC 15149, assembly GCF_001591365.1. GTDB lineage: Bacteria > Pseudomonadota > Gammaproteobacteria > Burkholderiales > Burkholderiaceae_C > Variovorax > Variovorax paradoxus. The sequence goes on along the minus strand of NZ_BCUT01000001.1, from coordinate 2,030,475 downwards.
GACGTCGGTGGTGGTGGTCGTCGTCATCTCGTAGTCGCGGTACTGCAGGATGTCGCCGGGAAGCGCATCCTTGAGCGCGACTTCGTTGCCCCAGATGTAATCGTCGTCGTCGCCCATCGGGCCGAAGTCCGACGAGGTGCCGGCGCCGGCCTGGCCGAGGGCCGAGTTGGCCAGGTCCCAGCATTCGCCCGCGCCGATCTGCTTGCCCAGCTGTGCGCTGGCCCACTGAAGGACCGTGGTGTTGAGTGTGGCCATCGCGTCTCTCCGGCTGGAAGGTCAATCAAGGGGCGGCCGCCGTCCACCGGGCGGCCGTTGGCGCAAGGCGCCTCAGACCTTCTTGTTGGCGGCGATGTCCCAGCCGGTTTCCTTGGTGCCGTCGCCGGAACCGTCGGCCTTCTGCGGCGTGTACTCGTACTTGAACTTCGAGAAGTTCAGCGTGATGGTCTCGGTCAGGCGGTCTTCGCCGCCGCTGCCGCCGGTGTGGATGTTGCTGACGATGATGTCTTCCATCGTGAGCTTGATGTACTCGAGCGGCGTGGCCCCGGCCTTGCGGACCACCAGCGTGCCCTTCTTGATGTGCTGGCCATTGCAGCAGTCGAGCAGCAGCAGGTGCGAGGAGGAGTCCACGTACTTGGTGACCGAGAGGTCCTGCACGCTCACCTTGCCTGCGCCCGAGCCGCCGCCCACGTGGCCGGTGCCCGATTGGCTGGCACCCCAGCTCCAGGAGAGAACGTCGATCTCCTTCTTGTGCGAATCGTCCTTGGATTCACCGTCGACGCCCTCGAGCTTCAAAAACATGTCTGCAGCCATGATGCTTACCTTTCAGTTGTGTGCGAGTCAGAGAAAAAAAGGGCTTCCGTGCGGTGCCTGGTCGGCGGTGGTGCCCGGGAGCTATGGAGAGAACGAGCAATGGGCCCCGTTTTCAAAGGCCCCCCGACGGCATATGCCGCCCGTTGCTACTTGCCGCCCTTGGCCGAGGGCAGCTTCGACACCAGCCGCAGCGACACCGTGAGGCCTTCGAGCTGGTAGTGCGGGCGCAGGAAGAACTTGGAGGTGTAGTAGCCGGGGTTGCCCTCGACCTCTTCCACCACCACCTCGGCCGCGGCCAGGGGCTTCCTGGCCTTGGTCTCTTCGGAGGAGTTGACGGGGTCGCCGTCCACGTAGTTCATGATCCATTTGTTGAGCCAGCGCTGCATGTCGTCGCGCTCCTTGAAGCTGCCGACCTTGTCGCGCACGATGCACTTCAGGTAGTGCGCGAAGCGGTTGCAGGCAAAGAGGTAGGGCAGGCGCGCCGCCAGGTTGGCGTTGGCCGTGGCGTCCGGGTCGTCGTACTCGGCCGGCTTGTGCAGCGACTGCGCACCGATGAAGGCCGCGAAGTCGGAGTTCTTGCGGTGGATCAGCGAAAGCAGGCCGGCCTTCGACAGCTCCGCCTCGCGCCGGTCGCTGATGGCGATCTCGGTCGGGCACTTCTGGTCCACGCCGCCGTCGTCGCTCGGGAAGGTGTGCAGCGGCAGGTTCTCCACCGCGCCGCCCGACTCGATCCCGCGGATGCGCGAACCCCAGCCATAGAGCTTGTAGGAGCGATTGATGTTGGTGGCCATTGCATAGGCTGCGTTGGCCCAGGCGTACTTGCTGTGGTCGGCGCCCGCGGTGTCTTCCTCGAAGTCGAACTCCTCCACCGGATTGGTGTTGGCGCCGTAGGGCGTGCGCGCCAGGAAGCGCGGCATGCACAGGCCCAGGTACTTGGCGTCGTCGGAGTCGCGCAGCGACCGCCAGCCGGCGTACTCGGGCGTGAGAAAGATCTTGGTCAGGTCGCGCGGGTTGGCGAGCTCCTGCCACGATTCCATCTGCATCAGGTTGGGGCTCGCGCCGGTGATGAAGGGCGCATGCGCCGAGGCGGCGATCTTGGACATCTCGCCCAGCAGCTCGATGTCGGGCGGGCTCTGGTCGAAGTGGTAGTCGCCCACCAGCGCGCCGAAGGGCTCGCCGCCGAACTGGCCGTATTCCTGCTCGTAGATCTTCTTGAACATCGGGCTCTGATCCCAGGCCGCGCCCTTGAACTTCTTCAGGCTCTTGGCAAGGTCCGTCTTCGAGATGTCCATCACCCGGATCTTCAGGTGCTCGTCGGTCTCGGTGTTGTTCACCATGTAGTGCAGGCCGCGCCACGCACTCTCGAGCTTCTGGTAGTCGGGGTGGTGGATGATCTTGTTGACCTGGTCGGTCAGCTTGGCGTCGATCGCGGCGATCATCGACTGGATCGACTTGGTCACGTCCTTGCCGATGACGGTGCTGTTGCTCAGCGCCTGCTGCGCGAGCGTGAGCACCGCGGCTTCGACGGCGCTCTTGGCTTCGTCGCTGCGCGGCTTGAATTCCTTTTGCAGGAGCGACGAAAAATCGCTGCCCGCATAGGCGACATCCTTGAGTGCGCTCTGCTCGAGTGCTTCGGCCATGGTGGTTCTCCTCGGGGGTCCGGTGTGTCGGGTGTGGGGGATCAGGCGGTCGGCTTGGCCGCTTCGTCGTCGGGCTTGGCGGTGGCCGCCAGCGACTGCAGCAGGGCCGGGTCCTCGAGCACCTTGGCCAGCAGTTCCTCGGCGCCGTTCTTGCCGTCCATGTAGGTCACGAGGTTCGACAGCTGGGTGCGCGCCTCGAGCAGCTTGTCGAGCGCGCCGACCTTCCTGGCCACGGCAGCGGGCGAGAAGTCTTCCATGTTCTCGAAGGTGAGCTCGACCTTGAGCTCGCCTTCGCCGGTCAGCGAGTTCTCCACCGCGAAGGCGGCGCGCGGCTTCATGGCCTTCATGCGCGAGTCGAAGTTGTCCACGTCGAACTCGAGGAACTTGCGGTCGGCCACGGGCGCGAGCGGATCGGCCGGCTTGCCCGACAGGTCGGCCAGCACGCCCATCACGAAGGGCAGCTGAATCTTCTTCTCGGCGCCGTAGAGTTCCACGTCGTACTCGATCTGCACGCGTGGCGCCCGGTTGCGGGCGATGAATTTCTGACTGCTCTTGGCCATGGCGATGCTCCTTGCGGGGGTAGATGAGGCGGTTCGATCAACAGGAAAAAAAAGGAAAGGGAAAAGCCGGCTACTCGGACGGACGCTTGCCGGTCACGGTCTCGATCGTGTCCAGCGCGCCGGGCGCGAGGTTGGCCATGATTTCGAGAAAGCTCACGCCGATGAGCTTCTTGGCGCGCTCGATCAGGAGCGGCGCGGGGTTGCCGGGCTCGGTCTGCTCGAGAAAGCGGATCACGCGGTCCAGCATCTGCAGCGCGTCCTGCCGGCTCTGGATCTCGCCGCGCATGGCAGCGGGCCGCGGCGCGCCGCCGGCCTGCGGCACATCGCCTTGCGCCTCTTCGGCGGTGCCGGCTTCTTCGGGCGCACCGATGGCAGCGCTGCACGCCTTCTGCAGCATGCGGCCGATGGCGCGCAGCGGGGAGAGGTCGATCGCGTCGGAGCGGCCGGTGCGCTCCACCAGCAGGGCCTGCAGCTTCTCGACCCCGCCGGGCACGCCGATGGCGGCCTGGATCAGCTCGGGCCGCTCGGCATGCAGCGCTTCGAGGCCGCCCTGGATCTGAGCCGGCGAATAGGTGGCTTCGCCGCCCACCGCATTCAATGCGTTGTTGGCCACCGCGATGTCGCGCACGCGGATCGCGCCCACGCCGGGTGCCATGCCCACCTGCGCGTCGTACAGGTCGCGCAGGACCATCGTCTCGTCGCCGAGCGGCGCGAGCGCGTTCAGGCGCATGGTGGGATCGTTGTCGTCCTCGGCATCGAGCTTTGGATGTATGCCGTCCCAGAACTTGTCGAGCAGGCGGGTGAGCAGTTCGAGCCCGGCAACGAAACCGGCAAGTCCCTGCAGCCGCGTGGAAGCACGCAGCAGCAGCACGGCGGCGCGCACGTCCTTGCTGCGGCGCAGGATCGCGTCGGACTGTTCGGCCACCTCGCGCCACTCCGGCTCCACCGCGGGGATGACGGTGTCGCCGAACTGCTGCTCGGGCTTGCCCTGCGCTGCGGTGGTGAGCGCGGTAAAGGCCGCGTCGTACTCCAGATCGTCGCCGCACGGCGAGGCCTCGCCGATGGGCGTGAGCAGGGCTTCGACAAGTTCGGTGGTCAGCATGTTGCCTGTTCGAGTTGGCTGGTGATAATCAAAGATGCGTCCGAACCGGTCAATGCAACGAAGGGAATAGCATGCGCACGCTGGGTACACACCATTCGTCCTATGGACGCTCTTTTGCTGCGGTCTCGCGGCGCCTTGCATTGGCCTCTGGCCTCGCATTGACCGGTGCCCTGATCGCAGGCTGCGCAAGCAAGCCCGTGGTCACGCCGGTGTCGATCACGCTCGCGGCCGGTGCCGATGCCAACCCCGATGCGCGCGGCCGCGCATCGCCGCTCACGGTGCGCATCTATGCGCTGAAGTCGCCCGGCCCCTTCGAAGGGGCCGACTTCTTCTCGCTGTTCGAAAAGGACCAGGCCACGCTCGGCGCCGAGCTGGTGCAGCGCGAAGAGATGCTGCTGCGCCCCGGCGAAAGCAGAAAGCTCGACCTCACGCTGCCGGCCGATGCCAAGGCCATCGGCGTGATGGCCGCGTTCCGCGACCTCGACCGTGCGCGCTGGCGCGAAGTGCGCGCCGTGGAGCCCGGCAAGCCGCAGACGCTCACCGTGACCTTCGGCGCGCGGCAGATCCGCATCGACAGCAGCAAATAAACCTCGCCTGCGGGCCGCTCGTTCACGCCTTCGCCGCGCTGGCGTTCGGCGCGCGGCCGGGCCGCGCGAGCGGCTGGTCGGCGGGCAGGAAGCGCTCGAACAGGTCGGTCACGAAGGCGCCGCCGGCCGCACCCGATGCGGCGGCCGTCACATAGAGGCCGCGCCATCGCGGGCCGCGCGAGCCGCGGCCATGGCTTTCGAACAGGGCCTCGGCCACTTCGCGCAATGCGGGCTGCAGCGCCCGCAGCGCCTCGATGAACTCATGGATCGCGAGCCGGCCCGATGCGCCCGGCTGTTCGCGCAGCAGCGCCATGCGCAGCGCATGCAGCTGGCGCGCCATGGGATCGAACAGGGCATCGAGCCGTTCGGCCGCGGTCTCGCCGTGGGCGGCCGGCCCGGCCAGGCGATGGCCGATCACCTGTGCGAGCACCTCGGGCGGCAGCGCACCGCGCAGCGTGGCATAGCCGGCCAGCTGCTCCAGGCCGGTCACGACCAGGTAGACCGGCAGCTGCAGGCGCAGGGTGTCCGCGGCCTCGTCGAGCAGCCGGCGCATCCTGCCGGCCAGCGGCTTCATGCCTGCGCTGGACGGGTGCAGCAGTTCGCTCGCCGCCACGCAGGCCACCACGCCGTTGATCGGCACGCGGTCGCGCCGCTCGGCCAGCGCGAGGAGCGCCTGGAGCCACAGCGCGCGCGTGTGCGGCGCCGCGGCCACGTCGCTGACGGCGCTCGGGTGCAGCTCGATGGCCGTCATCGAGCCGGTGAGCCACCAGCGCCAGTAGGGTTCGCCGAAAGGCTCGCTGCCCGAAGGTGCCAGGTGCTCGGCATGCGCCGCCGCCAGCAGCCCCGGCAGGTTGGCCGCCGCATCGCCGAGAAAGAGAAACCAGGGCACCGGCGCGGCTTGCTGGCACGATGGCTGGCGCAGGAACTGGCGTGCGTGCGACATGGCTTTCCTCATGGCCTCCCTCATGGATTCGATCGCGGCTTCGTCGGCTTCGGCCGCCGGCGGGCCGAGTGCGGCAATGCGCCGGCGCAGCGCGCGGCGGCGCGCACCGCGGCCCGCGTCGTGGACCGCGGCGTACAGCAGCGCAAAGCCGGCCAGGCACAGCGCGAGCAGGAGCCAGAAGAAATGGGCAGGCAACAACGCGGCGGGCATGCTGCGGCTTTCAACGTGCAGTGGTCTCGAGGAACTCGAAATCGGCAAGCAGCCGCTCGTTGCCCTTGTTGGCCGCGAGCACCTCGCGCAGCCGCAGCAGGTAGGCCGATGCGAGTTCGTAGGGCGGCCGGTCGGCCGCGCCGTCGAGCGGCGTGGGGGACGAGAGCGCCGTGACAAGCACGGTGCCGAAGGGCGGGCCCACCAGCCAGCTCGCCGGGATGTCGCGGCCCAGCTCCAGCTTCTCGCCGGCGCGCAGCCGCATCGGCTGGCCGGTGTTCAGGTGCATGACCGAACCGTCGGCGGTGTAGTAGTCGACCCACAGGTAGCTGTCGTGCCGGGGCGCGGCCACCTGCATGCGCACGTCGTCTCCTTCGCGCAGCCGGCCGTTGCGGGCCGTCACGGCCGTCACGTCCAGTCCGAGGGCCTTCTCGCGGTTGCGCAGCTGGTAGGGCTTCAGGATGGCGAACACCTCGCAGTGGGGCCACACGCGCAGCCTGACGTCGAAGGTGGGCGAGCCGCCATCGGGCAGCAGGCCGGCCACCTCGCGCTCCACCCGCTCGAGGTCGGCCGGCAGCGAGACGAAGCCGCTCACGTGCAGCCTGCCGCCCTTGTCGGCCGAAGCCGAGAGATCGGCGCATGCATAGCCTTGAAGATGCTGCTCGATGCGCTGCGCCGGTCCCGGCTCGCCCGCGTGCAGCCCGGCCGGCCACTGCCACCACAGCAGATAGAGCAGCGGCAGCAGCAGCGCGAGCGCCCCGAGCGCGCGCAGCAGGCTGCGGTCGCGGCGGTGCAGGTCGTGCGGGCCCGGCGGATCCGCCACGCCATAGGGCTGCGGCGTGATGCGGTCCTGCACCAGGCTGCCGAGCGCCAGGGGCCTGCGCCGCAGCTGGTGGCCGTGCAGCTCCTTCAGCTTGCCGAGCTCGCCGCGGTCGTCGCTCTCGAAGTAGTACTGGCCCTTGAAGCCGTGCACCAGCGCATGCCAGTAGACCTCGCGCAGCTCGTCGTCCTCTGCGCCCAGCGCCGACAGGTGGTGGAAGAACTCGCTGTGGGCGTTGTTCGAGTTGAACAGCTGCACCTGCAGCGGCGCCGCGCCCGCGGCCGCACCGGGATGGCGCGCCAGGATCTCGTCGATCCAGGCCACCATCGCAAAGACCGCCGATTCGACCTGCGCGGCGGGCTGGCCCGATGCGCAGGCGCGCGCCGCGTCGAGCAGCCGGCGCGCCTGTTGCTGCGCGGCAGCGTGCGAGGGCGGCGCGGCGCGGCCGGCCGCGATCGATGCGTCGAGGGCGAGGCCGAAGGAGACGAATGCGGAAAAACAGTCGAGCAGCCGGAGCATGGATGACCGCGCCCGCTCACCGCGCCTGCGTTGCGGAGGATGCCTTGCACCGGCGTCTGCTGCGATGGCACATCCCCATGTCCCCGGTTCCTTCGAGTAAGGATTCCATCTTCCGAACGCCGGGCGGCGGGCGCCATATCGCTTGGGGACTATGCCGTTCGTCGGGCAAACCGGCTTGCTGTGCGGGGCAATCGCCGGTATCTTCGGCATCCGCTGAGTTCAATGCACGCACGCTGGGACACCCGGGACACTAGGACATGCCATGAAAATTCTGATCGCCGACGACCACCGGCTCGTCATCGAGGCGGTCAAGGCCAAGTTGTCGGAGCTGGGGCCCGGCATCGAGTTCGTCCTGGCGATGAGCGTCGACGAATTGCTTGCCGGCGCCACCGACGAGCTCGACCTGGCCCTGATCGACCTCAACATGCCCGGCGCCGACGGCCAGGCGCACATCGACGAAATCCGCCGCCGCCATCCGGCCGTGCCGGTCATCGTGCTCTCGGGCTACGAAGACCCGGCCATCATGCGCAGCGCGCTCGAGCGCGGCGTGCTCGGCTTCATTCCCAAGGCCTACTCGCCCGAGGTCATGCTGTCGGCCGTGCGGCTGGTGCTGGCCGGCGGCGTGTACGTGCCGCCCATGATGCTCACGGCGCTGCCGCCCGGCATCGTGGCCGGCGTGGCGCCCACGCAGAACGGCGATGCGCGCTCCGCAGGCGCTTCTTCGCAGACGCTCGAGCACCTGCGCAGCGTGCTCACCGAGCGCCAGGTCGAGGTGCTGCAGCTGCTGTCGCAGGGCAAGCCCAACAAGCTCATCGGCCGCAGCCTGGGCATCAGCGAAGGCACCGTCAAGATCCACCTGGCGGCCATCTTCCGCGCGCTCAACGTGCGCAACCGCACCGAGGCCGTGGTGGCCGCGCAGGCGCTGACCGAGGCGCAGCAGGCCTGAGCCTGAGCTCAGGCTGCAGCGCGCAGCCCGGTGCCGGCCGGTTCCTCCTCCTGCGCATCGGCTCGGCCGGCCGCTGCCGCCTTCTTTCTCTCCTCGATCGCCTCGGCAAGAAACTCCGCATCGCGCGCCACGCCCGAGAAGCGGCCCGATCCCCAGGTGTGCAGCCACGGCAGCCCCAGGAAGTAGAGCCCCGGCACGCCCGTCACGCCGCGCTGGTGCACCGGCGCGCCGCGGCCGTTGAACACCGGCGCATCCACCCAATCGAAGTCGGGCGAGAAGCCGATGCACCAGAGCACGCTCGCGATGCCCGCCTCGGCAAGGCTCAGGCGCGTGCGCTCCTCGGGCGGCTCCCACACCGGCGTGTAGACCGAGGGCGGCGGCGCCTCGATGCCCCGGGAGGCAATGAACTTGTCGATCGAGGCGTTGATGCGGTTGTAGGTGGCGTCGGCGCTGTCCAGGTGCTCGCGCAGGTTGGGCTGGAACTCCAGCGTGCCGTCGCCGCCCAGGCCGGTCAGCAGGCCGTACAGCTCCATGCCTTCGAGCGCGAAGCGCCGCAGGTCGATGTCGCGGCCGCCGTCGCGTCCGGTCACGTAGTGGTTGGTGTTGTCGCGCACCCCCTCGCGCAGCGGATGCTCGGTCACGGGCATGTCGTAGTACTTCATGTCGGCGAGCCAGTCGACCACTTCGCGGCCGCGGTAGAAGCGGGCGCAGCGCGGCGCATCGCCGGTGGCAAGGTACACCTTGCGCCCGGCCAGGTGCAGGTCCTCGGCGATCTGCGAACCCGACTGGCCGCAACCCACCACCAGCACCGCACCCTCGGGCAACTGCGCCGGGTTGCGGTACTGCGCCGAGTGGTACTGCACCACGTGCGGCGGCAGCTTCTCGGCCAGGCGCGGCACGATCGGGCGGTGGTAGCCGCCGGAGGCCACCACCACCTGGTCGGCGGTGTAGAGGCCGGCGTCGGTCTGCACCATGAAGCGGTCGCGCTCGTCCGTGCCTGGCACGCGCGCCACGCGCTCGACGGTCACGCCCTCGATGGCCGGTGCCTTCACCTGCGCGACGAAGCCCGCGAGCCAGTCGTTGATCTGGTCCTTGACCATGAAGCCGTGCGGATCGTCGCCGCGGTAGGCCCAGCCCGGCAGCTGGCACTGCCAATTGGGCGTGACCAGGCAGAACGAATCCCAGCGCTGCGTGCGCCAGCTGTGCACCAGGCTGCGCTTCTCGATCACGAGGTGGTCGATGCCGCGCTGCTGCAGGCAGTGGCTCAGCGACAGGCCGGCCTGGCCGCCGCCGACGACGATGACGCTGTAGTGGCTGCGTCCGCCAAATGGATAGGACATGGGGTCTTCTTTCTTTCTGGATGCGGGGGCGTCAATCGAAGGCGACGACGGTGACTTGGGCATCGTCGGCGCCGGTGAAGCGGGCGGCGATGCGCTCGATCTCGGCGAGCTGGTCCATCGCCTGCGAACATGCGAAGCCATACTTGGCGCGCACGCGTTCGGAGGCGATGCCCAAGGCCTCGCGCGAGCGCTGCAGGAAGTCTTCGAGCGCATAGCGTTCGCCGGGTGCGAAGAAATCCTGCACCACGGACGATGGCGAGTAGCAGCGCGTTTCGCTGGCATCGGGCCAGCGCACCTGGAAGTGCATCACGGGCATGCGAGCGCCTCCTTCGGTGGCTGGATGAAGGCATCGCGGCCGAAGTCCCACAGCAGCGCCTCGTTGCCGCCTGCCTGCAGCCGCACTTGCCGCGTCGCATCGACCTCGCCGACCACCGCGCAGGCGATGTCGCGCGCGGCGAAGCGGCCGAGCACCGACGCAACCTGCGAAGGCGGCACGCTGAGCACGAATCCGTAGCTCGGAAAAGAAGAAAGCCAGCGCAGCAGCGGCACGCCGCCGGGCCTGGGCAGTGCATCGAGGTCGATGCGCGCGCCGACGCCCGAGCACTCCAGCAGCATCATCGCGGTGCCGACCGCGCCGGCCATGCTGATGTCCTTCGCGGCGCGGCACAGGCCCTCTTCCGCAATGGAGGGCAGCAGTTCGAGGTCCGCGCGCAGCCGCGCGGCCGGCGCCGTGGTCGACGCGTTCCAGTAGGGAAAGGGCTCCTCGTAGGCGCCGCGCAGGTCGGCCGCCATCACCAGCAGGTCGCCGGGCCTGGCGTCGAAGCTCGTGAGCAGCTTGCGTGCGTGGCCGAGGATCGCGACCGCGAGCTGCGGTCGTTCGCTGCGGTTGTTGCTGTGGCCGCCGACCACCGGCACGCCGTAGCGCACCGATGCCTCCGCCATGCCGCGCAGCACCTCGTCGGCCGGGTTCATGCCCGTACTCCACAGTGCATCGACCACCGCCGTCGGGCGGCCGCCCATCGCATAGATGTCGCTCACGTTCACCATCACGCCGCAGTAGCCCGCAAACCACGGCATGCGCACGATGAAGTCTTCCACCATGCCTTCGATCGCGAACAGCAGGTAGCCGCCGTGGCCGTCGGGGATGGCCGCACAGTCGTCGCCGATGGGCACGGCCTGCGCGAGCGCGGCATGGCCGCCGGGCAGCGACCGGCCGAGCGCCGACACCACGTCGCTGATGTCGCGCTTGTGGGCGAAGCCGCGCGTGGCGCGCAGGGCTTCGGCGATGGCGTGGACATCGGTCATGACAGCCCCTTCGCGCGCGTGACGAAGCCGCTCACCGGGTCGTGGCAGGGCGGGTAGAAAGAAAGCCCCGCCTGCATGCGTGCGTGCGGACGGCCGTGGATGGCGCTCTCTTCGAGCATCTGCCAGCCGAGCTTCTGGAACAGCGGCACGTTCTGCGTCTGCACCTGCGCGAAGAACGCATCGCAACCCAGCGCGTTGGCGCGCGACACCGCGAGCCGTATCAGCGTGGCGCCCAGGTGGCCCTGGCTGCGGAACGCGGGATGCACGGCCAGCCGCGAGCCCCACCATTCGCCCGGCGCCTCGCCGCGGTGGATGCGCACCGTGCCCACCACCTGCTCGGGCATGCCGGCGTTGCACGACATGGCGACCAGCAGCTGCGCATGGCCGTCGATGGCATCGCGGTCATCGCGCGCGAAGATGCCCTGCTCGATGCAGAACACCGCACGGCGCAGCGCCATGGCTTCGTCGCGCTCCCACTGCTGGGCCGCTTCGCGCACCAGGTATTCGACCGGCGCGTAGTGCGGGTCGAGCCCGCTGAGGTCGTCGATGCACAGCATGCTCAGCTTTCGCTTTCTTTTTCGTAGACCGACAGCGAGGAGCAGGCGCCGCACTTGCCGCAGCCCGCCTTGATGTCGGCCGAGCGCAGTCCGGCGGCCACCACGCGCTCACCCAGTGGCGCCAGCAGCGACTTCATGAATTCCGGAGACGGTGCGAGATGGTCTTCGAGCGGCGTGCCGCTGATCGGCACGAAGGGCACGACGAAGGGGTACACGCCGCGTGCGAGCAGCTGGTCGCAGGTGTCGAGGATGGCCTCGCGCGTGTCGCCCAGCCCGGCCAGGATGTAGGTGCTGACCTGGCCGCGCCCGAACACGCCCACCGCCGCCTCGAAGGCGCTCATGTAGCGCGAGACGGGGACGCTGGCCTTGCCCGGCATGATGCGTTCGCGCACCTCGGGCGTGACCACCTCCAGATGCATGCCCAGCGTGTCGATGCCCGCGGCCTTCATGCGGTGGAACCACTGGTCGTCGTCGGGCGGCTCGCACTGGCCCTGGATCGGGATGTCGACCGCGGCCTTGATCGCGAACGCGCTCTCGCAGAGGATGGCCGCGCCGCGGTCGGTAGCGTTGGGCGTGCCGGTGGTCATCACCATGTGCTTCACGCCGTCGAGAAGCACGGCCGCGCGCGCCACCTCGGCCAGCTGTTCGGGCGTCTTGCGCGCGATGGTGCGGCCGGCCGCGAGCGACTGGCCGATCGCGCAGAACTTGCAGCTCTTTTTGCGGCTCTCGTAGCGGATGCAGCTCTGCAGCACCGTGGTGGCGAGCACGTCGCTGCCGTGCAGCGTGGCAATGTGCGAATAGGGCACGCCGTCGAAGGTCTGCATCGCATAGAAGCGCGGCTGCTTCGGAAAGCTGATGCTCGCAATGGGAATGCTGCCGCGCATCACGCGGCTCACGCCCCGCGCATCGGGCGCCTCGGCCGTGAACGGCGAATGCCAGGCGCTCGATGTGTGGACCGGCACCATGATCGTGTGGCCGTCCACCGTCACGGCCTTGTGGTCCGACGGGCCCGCACCGCCGCGGCGGCTTGCCACGCCGGCCGAAGGATCAACCAGCCGCAACCCGAAGGACTGGAGTTCGGTCATCAGCTGCCGGCTGTCCGGCGCGGTCGTCGTGGTGGTGGTCATGGTCGGGGCTCCGTTGAACGAGAGGTTGCGTGAGATGCATCGGCACGGTGGTCTGCGCCGGCCGGTCGTTGATGGCGAGCGACAGCAGCTCGGGCCGCGCGTAGTGGCCGACCGAATCCATCATTCGCTTGCGCTTGGCGATCAGCGCCATGTCGAGGTCGGCGATCACCATGCCTTCGCCCTCGGTGAGCGGCGGCGCAAGGTGCTTGCCTTCGGGCGACACGATGGCGGTGTGGCAGCCGCCGCGTAGCGCCTTCTGCAGGTTGGCGTCGGGCGTCACGCTGCGGATCTGTTCGTCAGTGAGCCAGCCGGTGGCGTTGACCACGAAGCAGCCCGACTCCAGCGCGTGGCGGCGGATGGTCACTTCCATCTGCTCCGCGAAGATCGGGCCCACCAGCGAGCCGGGGAACTGCGCGCAGTGGATCTCCTCGTGCTGCGCCATCAGGGCGTAGCGCGCGAGCGGGTTGTAGTGCTCCCAGCAGGCGAGCGCGCCGACGCGGCCGACGGCGGTGTCGACCACCTTGAGACCGGCGCCGTCGCCCTGGCCCCAGACCATGCGCTCGTGGTACGTCGGCGTGATCTTGCGGCGCTTGAGCACCAGCGTGCCGTCGGCATCGAACACCAGCTGCGTGTTGTAGAGGCTGCCGTGGTCGCGCTCGTTCACGCCCAGCACCACGACCATGCCGTGATGCCGCGCACGCTCGGACACGGCCTGCGTGACCGGCCCGGGCACGACCACCGCGCGCTCCGCCAGCGCGAGGTGCGGCCCGCCCTGCAGCACCGGCGGCAGCACGAAGCTGAAGTAGGGGTAGTAGGGCACGAAGGTCTCGGGAAAGACCGCCAGCTGCGCGCCCTTGGCCGCGGCCTCGTCGATGGCGCCGCACACCCGCTCGAGCGTGCCGTCGGGCCGGTCGAAGTCGGGCGCGATCTGGATCGCCGCGGCACGCACGATGCGGGGTGAAGAGCTCATGGGCACCCCCTGTTCGCAGCGGCAAGCGAAGCGAAGCCAATTCGTGGAACACCGCAGAACCGGCTTTGCCGGGCTGCTGGTGTTGCCCCCGGCGAGGGGGTTGGCGAAGCGACACGAAGTGCGCGAAGACTGGGGGTGGACATGTTTACAGCGTCCAGGTGTCGAGGATCACGGCGCCGGCCTTCTTGTGCAGCAGCACGAGGTCCAGCACGTCGAGCGGGTTGATCGGCGTGATGCCCTCGATCAGCGCGCCCTCGCCGTGGCCGTACAGCGCCTGCAGCGCGAAGCGGCACGCATACACCTTGCCGCCTTCCTCCATGAACTTGCTGATCTGCTTGTTGAAGTTCTGGTGGCCCGGAAAGGCCTCGTCGCCCAGCGTCGGAAAGCCGCGCTGCACGCCCAGCGTCACGCCGGGGCCGTACAGCAGCACCGAGGTCTCGTAGCCCTTGCGCCTGAGGCGCGTGGCCTGCAGCAGGTTCACGAAGCCGATCGAGCCCTCGAAGGCCACCGTGTGGAAGGTGACGAGCGCCTTCTCGCCGGGCTCGGCCTTGACGTCTTCGAACACCTTCTCTTCGTAGTCGACGAGGAACTCGCCTTTCTCGTTGCGGGGGCGGGTGACTTTGGGCATGGGGTACTCCGGTTGAAGAAAAAGGATGAACGCAGGTCTTGCGTGCCTTTCTCTTTGCAGGCGATGTGCCAGCGCCCGGCGCGGCGCGTGCGATCAATGCGCGATCAATTCGCCGGGATGCGGCCTGCACGCCCGAAAACTTTTTTCGGCCGCACGAAAACCCCTCGGCCAAGGCGGCCGGCGCGGCCCCGCCTGCACCGCGAAGACGCATCCGCCATGCGATCAATGCACCCGATCAACGGGGTTGATCGCACCTGATCGAGGCATCCGGCCCCTTTGGAGCGGGCGCGATTCCTGCGTGCCTGATCGGTGGCCCGATGCAATCAATGGATGCAATCAACTTTGCCGATGACCACGATCACCGCCCACTGGCGCAAGCAGCTGCGCAACACCCCCAAGCCGGCCTACCTGCTGCTGGCGGAATTGATTGCCGACGACATCAAGACCGGCCGCCTCGCCGTGCGCGACCGGCTGCCCACCCTGCGCGAGCTCGCGGCCGAGCTGGAGCTCAACTACACGACCGTGGCGCGCGGCTATGCCGAGGCACGCAAGCGCGGCCTGATCGATTCGCGCGCCGGCACCGGCACCTTCATCCGCTCGGGCAGCCCGAGCCTGCGGCTGCGCGGCGGCAGCGGCGCCGAGATGACGATGAACATGCCGCCCGAGCCCGACGACCCGCACCTGATGGCGCGGCTGCACGACAGCGCGAGCCGCGCCTTCGCCGAGGCCAACCTGCACGACCTGCTGCGCTACCAGGACTTCGGCGGCACCGCGCACGACCGCGAGGCCGCGATGCACTGGCTGCGGCCCTTCGTGCCCGATGCGGGCATCGACCGCATCCTCGTGTGCCCGGGCATCCACGGCGTGCTCACGGCGCTGTTCTCGCAGCTCGCGCGGCCGGGCGAGCTGATCTGCGTGGAGTCGCTCACCTATCCGGGCGTGAAGGCCATCGCGGCGCAGCTGGGCGTGCAGCTGCATGCGCTGCAGCTCGATGACGACGGCCCCATTGCCGATGCCTTCGAGCACGCCTGCAGGACGCTCAAGCCCAAGGCGCTGTACTGCAACCCGACGCTGCTGAACCCGACCGCGGGCACCGTGTCGCGCGCACGGCGCGAGGCGTTGGCCGACGTGGCGCTGCGCTATGCGGTGCCGATCATCGAGGACGACGCCTACGGCATGCTGCCGCGCCAGACGCCGGCCGCGCTCGCCACGCTGGCGCCCGGCCTCACCTACTACGTGAGCGGGTTCTCCAAGTGCTTTGGCGCGGGCCTGCGCAGCGCCTACGTGTGCTCGCCCACCGTGGTCCAGTCGCAGCGCCTGGCTGGCGCGATGCGCGCGACCACCGTGATGGCCTCGCCCATCACCAATGCGTTGACCACGATGTGGGTCGAGGACGGCACCGCCGAGGCCATGCTGCAGGCGGTGCGCAGCGAATCGATGGCGCGGCAGGCGCTGGCCGCGCGGCATCTGGGCGGCAGCGGGCTGCAGGCGCATCCCGAAGGCTTCCATGCCTGGCTGCCGCTCTCGCCGGGCTGGAGCCCGGTGGAGTTTGCCTCCTACCTGCGCACGCAGAACGTCGGCGTGGTGGCGAGCGCTGCCTTCTCCACCGATGGCGATCCGCCCGAGGCGGTGCGCATCTGCCTGGGCGGCCCGATGTCGCGCGAGCAGTGCGACCAGGCGCTGCGGCTCATCGCCGACACGCTCGCGCATCCGCTGCATCCGCACGCCACGCTGCGCGGCGGCTGAGCGCGGTGGCCGCGTTCAGGCGCAGTCGAGCTTCAGTGCCTCGATGCGGCCGCCGAAGCCGAGCTTGCGCATCAGGCCGCCCTCGCGGCTGTTCGCCGGAAAGTCGACCGTGCGGTCCTTGAACATCGCATGCTCGTACACCTTCAGCGTGGCGCGCGGGCCCACGCTGACACTGTCGATGTCGCGCTTGAGCTGCCGCGCGGTGCCGCGGTCCATGCTCTGGACCTCGGCCGGTCCCACCAGCGTCAGCATGTCGCCCTGGAAATTGCGGCCGGTATAGAACTGGGCCCAGCAGCCCGAGGCCAGCGCGGGGTCCTCGATGCGCACGGGCACGAGCAGGATCGTGGGATCGGGCTGGTTGTCCGTGGCGGCGGTCGGGCTGGCCGAGCGCGTGGGGCCGGGCATGTGGGAGCAGGCGCCGAGCGCCATGGCGCCGGCAATCATGAGGTAGCGGAAATTCTTCATTGGTTCATTGGATGAGGATGGTGGTTGCTGCGGTTGGGAAAGCAGGCTCTTCAGGCTAGCGGCCACGGCTGCCCGCCGCGTAGGAGCAAAGCCCAAGCGCCCGTCCCCGCGCCGCGACGGCGGCGTTTGCCGCGCGCAACGCCGGGCGGCAAATCTCCGCGAATGGCTGCGGCCCGGATGCGCCCCTTTCCTACGCCGGCCGGTGCTGCGGATGTCCAGTCTGGCGATTCGCACCCATCCAATTTCTTGTTCATCATCGAAGGAAGCCATGGCCACGAGCAGCATCCTGGGAGGCGAACGCCCGCCGGAGGAACCGAAGGGAACGGACGTCGACAGCCTGGGCCCCAGCGACACGAGCGACAGCGGAAGCGACGTGCGCACCTCGCGCGAACGCAGCGCCATTCCCGAAGACGCCGCGGAAGGCGCCATTCCCATTTCGCATGAAAGCAGCACCGATGCCGAGGGCACCGGTGAGCGTGCGTCGGCGGACGCTCCGCCGTCGGCGCCCGATGCGGACATCCTGCCGGACCGCACCGAGGACGCGGGCTCGGCCGCCGAGCTTGCCGGCACGGAAGAAGAAGAAATCGACGACGACAACGGCGACGAAGCGGAGGACGCCGGCAACAAGCCCGCTTGAGGCGAGTTCGGTGCAACGCCATGCACGGCCAACTTGACTGCGCGCTCCACGGGCTCCAGCAGCTTGCCTATGCCCGGATCACGCGCGAATTCCACCAGGCTTGGCAGGCGAGGACGGACTGTCCCGCGTCCTGCGAAGCCGCCATCGGCGAGTCGCATCGCCGGGTGCAGCAGTGCGAGCAGGTGCTCGCGCAGCTGCGCCTGCTGATCGACGATCCACACCAGATCGCGGAAATCAAGATTGCGCGCGCGCTGTACCTGCGCCTGCTGCTGGAAAGCGCGCCCGTGCGGCTGCAGTCGTGGAGCGACAGCGAAAGCTTCGACGACATGCCCAAGTCGCACCTGTTCGAATGGATCTCCTACGACTTCGAACGGCTCGAACTGGCCGAGCTCGAAGGCTCCATGACGCCCGAGGAAGCCGCTTCGTACGCGCAGGCGCTCGACGCGCGCGCCAGCAGCAGCCTGCGCGAGGAGTGAGCGCGCGGCGGGCGGGCCTTCACTCAGCCCCGGCCCAGCACGATCGCGCCGTCCTGGATGTAGCGGTCGAATTCGAGCTTGGGAATGGCCGCGGTCAGCGACTGGCCCTGGTCGGTCCAGGTGAGCACGACGCTGTCGTCGGCCATCATGATCTGGCAGTTCCCCTTCGGGATCTTCAGCTGCGGGCCGTCGCCGGCGCGAAACGCCACATCGCCTGCGATGCGGGCGTCGATCTGCGTGGTGGAAGTCATGGTCTTGATCTGCCTTGCTTGCTATTGCGGCGCGGGGCGCGCGTGGCGGTGGCTGCCGTCGCTGCGCTGCTCCTTGGAAGGATCGGCATCGCGCGTGGGTGCGAGGCCGCCGGGCGAACCCGCCGAGGGCGGCCGCGAGGTCTGCGTGCGCGCGCTGGCCGGGCCCTGGTCGGCGCCGAGCTGGCGCTGGTCGGTCGCGCCGGCGGGCTGGTCCGCGGGTCGCGTGGCCGGCGGTTTTTCCGCATCGCTCATCGGCGGAGCGCGCGTGCCCTTGGGCGTGCCGGTGGGCTGGGCGACCGCGGCCATGGCGGCCAGGGCCATGGCGGCTGCCGCGAGGCCGCATTGGAAGAAGCGCAGTGGTTTGCCGTGCATGGAGGAGTCCTCGAAAAGAAGAAGCTGCGAGCCTCCTTTCTCGCGCAGCCTGGCCGCGTGCTTGTAGGCAGGGACAGCATTCCCGCGCCGGTGGCAGGCCTGCGCGCGACTCGCTTGCGCCGAAGACGCGCCGCTTTCCTACGCGCGCCGCCGCCAGCGCGGCGCACGGTGGAATTTTCTTTCTAGCAAAGGAATCCACAGCGTGACCCAAAGACGATCCACCGAACCAGCGAATGCGCCGGCCTACGGCCAGCCCGTGCCCGCCGAGCGCAGCATGAAGCGCGAGGCCAGGACGCCGGCTGAAAACGGCGAGCCCATGGGCCCCAACAACGGCCCGGCCATCACCGAGCAAAGAAAACCGCCCACCCCCGGCGATGCCGCGGTCGGCGAAAGCGGCAACCACGGCAGTTCGCCGGGCAGCCAGCCCGGCCGCCCCGAGAAGGCATTGCGCGAGGAATGATGAGCCGCCGGTGAATGCATCGGGGCAGCCCACCCCGAAGAACGCTTACAGCGGACGTCAGGCGACACCGACACCGGTCCTCCTGCGCTCGAACACCATTTCTTCATGGAACCAGCGCACGCAGTGCAGCAGCTGGCGCTGGCAATTCTCAACCTGCCTCGATTTCGACGAGGCCTACGAAGGAGTCATGACATGGCCAACTACACGAACACCGCGGACACCGCCACCACCGAGGACGTGGTCAAGGTGCTGAACGATCTTCTGGAGAACTCGCGCGACGGCGAATACGGCTTCCGCGCCTGCGCCGAGGAAGTCGACTCGCCGCAGCTCAAGCAGGTCTTCCAGAGCCGCTCGGCCGAATGCGCCAAGGCCGCGGGAGAACTGGTCCAGCTCATCCAGCGTTTCGGCGGCTCGCCCGACAAGGGCGGCACGGCGACCGGTGCCATGCACCGCGGCTGGGTGCACGTGAAGGGCACGGTGGGCGCCAACAGCGCGCTCTCCATGCTCGAGGAATGCGAGCGCGGTGAAGACGCCGCGGTGGCGCGCTACCGCAAGGCGCTGAAGGAGGACCTGCCGGCCGACGTGCGCGCCGTGATCCAGCAGCAGTCCGAAGGCGCCAAGCGGAACCACGACCAGATCAAGCGGCTGCGCGACGAGATGCGCCGCAAGAGCAAGTAAGTCACAAGGGGCAAGGGGCTGCGCCGCCCGGCAGGGCCGCACGGGGCAAAATGGACATCGTCCTGCAACTCCGGCGGCCTTGTCCTTGACCTCCATTCACTACGACCTCGCGCGCTTCGATGCCGCCATCGTCGACCTCGACGGCACCATGGTCGACACCCTCGGCGATTTCGCGGTGTCGCTCAACCACATGCTGGGCGACCTTTCGCTGCCGCCGGTGGCACCGGCCGCCATCGAGAAGATGGTGGGCAAGGGATCGGAGCACCTGATTCTTTCGGCGCTCGCGCACGTGATGTCATCCGGCAGCGCGGCGTCCGAGGGCGCGGACGCGCAGGTGCTGCACGCGCGTGCGCAGGCGCTCTTCGACCAGGCCTGGGAACGCTACCAGCATCACTATCTCGCCATCAACGGACAGCACTCGGCGGTGTACCCGGGCGTGGTCGAAGGATTGAAGGCGCTGCGCTCGCGCGGCCTGCGCCTGGCCTGCCTCACCAACAAGCCGACCTCGTTCGCCAAGCCGCTGCTGGCGGCCAAGGGGCTCGACGGCTTCTTCGACTTCGCGTTCGGCGGCGATGCCTTCGCGCGCAAGAAGCCCGATCCGCTGCCGCTCCTGAAGACCTGCGAAGCGCTGGGCACCGCCCCCGCGCGCACGCTGATGGTCGGCGACTCGAGCAACGACGCCAGGGCCGCGCGCGCCGCCGGTTGCCCGGTGGTGCTGGTCACCTACGGCTACAACCACGGCGAGCCGGTGCGCGGCGTCGATGCCGACGGCTTCGTCGACTCGCTCGCGGAGATCGACCGAAGCGTTTCCTGACGGCGCCGCGGTTACTTGCCGAGCAGCGCGTCCTTGAGCTTCCAGTCGGCCGGCGCCGGCCCGAGCCAGATGCGCAGCAGCGCGTTGAAGAACGCCGGCTCCTTCACCGGATCGGGCTGCGGCACGCCGCGCACCGTCACCAGCGTGCCCGTGCCGGGCAGCCAGTCGATGGTGAAGGTGTCGCCGGCCTTGAGCTGCTTCTGGTCGGAGAACATCCGGCCCATGCGCAGCAGCCCCGGAATGAGGTTGACCATTTCGCTCTTGGGCGAGTTTTCTTCCACGCCCTTGGTGAAGAACCTGCCGAGCTCGTCGGCATCGATGTCGCGCAGCATGGTGATGGCCACGCGCTTGGGCCCGGGCGCGGCCAGCGCCTCCTCGGGCGTGGAGACCTTCTTCTCCACGTACAGGCCCGCCGTGTACACCTTGAAGATGGCCTTGTAGCGCACCCCCGCGCCGTTGAGCTGCAGGGTGCTGCCGCGCAGGTCGAGGGTGTCGTTCAGCTTGACGCCGGCCACGTCGACCTGCGCGGCCGAGGCGCCGAGCGCGAACCAGGCGCAGGCCAGCATGGCCAGTCGGGAGAACAACCGGGTCGGGAGCGAAGGGGCAGCGGGCACGAGGCTTCCTTGATTTGCGAACGATCGTTCGAATGTATCTTTTCGTTTTACTGCCGGCCCCTCGGGCGAACCCTGAAGGCGGCGGTTGCACCCGCCAGCGTTTTCGTGGGCTAAACTCCACGCTCCATGTTCGTTCATCACATCATTCAAACAGGTGAAGGCAGCCGGGGAGCCTGGCCCTGGCGTCGCCATACATCGCTGACTGTTTGATTGCACGGCGCACGCCGTGCGCCCGCGGTACCGGATCGTTTTTTCTCGACGCCGGGCCACCAGTGAATGACCTTGCCACCGGCCAAGAAGCGCCGGCCGGCAACTGGAGAACGAATCCGTGATCACCGAACTTGAATTCAAGAGCCTCAGCGCCCAGGGCTACAACCGCATTCCGCTGATGGCCGAGGCCTTTGCCGACCTCGAAACGCCGCTTTCCCTCTATCTGAAGCTCGCCCATTCGCAGGGCGGCGGCAAGCACAGCTTTCTGCTCGAATCGGTGGTGGGCGGCGAGCGCTTCGGGCGCTACAGCTTCATCGGCCTGCCGGCGCGCACGCTGCTGCGCGCGAGCGGCTTCGGCGCCGATGCCGTCACCGAAGTGGTGACCGACGGCCAGGTGGTCGAAACCGCCGCGGGCAATCCGCTCGATTTCATCGCCGACTACCAGAAGCGCTTCAAGGTGGCGCTGCGGCCCGGCCTGCCGCGTTTCTGCGGCGGCCTTGCGGGCTACTTCGGCTACGACACCGTGCGCCACATCGAACGCAAGCTCGAAAAAAGCTGCCCGCCCGATGCGCTCGGCTGCCCCGACGTCCTGCTGCTGCAGTGCGAGGAACTGGCGGTCATCGACAACCTCTCGGGCAAGCTCTACCTGATCGTCTATGCCGACCCGAAGCAGCCCGAGGCCTACGCGGCGGGCAAGCGCCGCCTGCGCGAGCTGAAGGAAAAGCTCAAGTACTCGGTGAGCGCGCCCATCGTGAAGCCCACGCAGCCGCATCCGCCCGAGCGCAGCTTTGCCAAGGCCGACTACCTCGCGGCCGTGGAACGCGCCAAGGACATGATCGCCGCCGGCGACTTCATGCAGGTGCAGGTGGGCCAGCGCATCAGCAAGCGCTACACCGAGTCGCCGCTGTCGCTGTACCGCGCGCTGCGTTCGCTCAACCCCTCGCCCTACATGTACTACTACCATCTGGGCGATTTCCACGTGGTGGGGGCTTCGCCCGAGATCCTGGTGCGCCAGGAGAACACGGGCGACGGCGAGCAGAAGATCACCATCCGCCCGCTGGCCGGCACGCGCCCGCGCGGCGCCTCGCTCGAGCTCGACAAGGCGGCCGAGGAAGAACTCATCAACGACCCCAAGGAGCGCGCCGAGCACGTGATGCTGATCGACCTCGCGCGCAACGACATCGGCCGCATCGCCAAGACCGGCACCGTCAAGGTGACCGAGGCCTTCGCGGTGGAGCGCTACAGCCACGTGATGCACATCGTGAGCAACGTCGAAGGCACGCTGAAGGACGGCATGACCGCCATCGACGTGCTCAAGGCCACCTTCCCGGCCGGCACGCTGACCGGCGCGCCCAAGGTGCATGCGATGGAGCTCATCGACCAGCTCGAGCCCACCAAGCGCGGCCTCTACGGCGGCGCCTGCGGCTACATCAGCTACGCCGGCGACATGGACGTGGCCATCGCCATCCGCACCGGCATCGTGAAGGACCAGATGCTGCACGTGCAGGCCGCGGCTGGCGTGGTGGCCGACTCGGTGCCCGAGCTGGAGTGGAAAGAAACAGAGGCCAAGGCGCGCGCACTGCTGCGTGCCGCCGAACTGGTCGAGGAAGGCCTGGAATGAGCAACGTACCCGACATCCAGAACGATTTCTCGCACGAGATCATCGGCGCCGCCGTCGAGGTGCAGCGCGTGCTCGGCACGGGCCTGGGCGAGGAGGCCTACGCCGCCGCGCTGGCCATCGAACTTGCCGAGCGCGAGATCGGCTTCACGCGCGATGTGGCGCTGTCGGCCAGCTACAAGGGCCGCTCGCTCGGCGAGGTGTACCGCGCGGGCTTCGTGGTCGAGCAGTCGGTCATCGTCGAGCTCAAGGCGGTCGACGTGCTGACCGACCTGCACCGCGCGCAGGTGCTGGCCGCACTGCGCCTGTCGGGCCTCAAGCTGGGCCTCCTGATCAACTTCAACGTGTTCCCCGTCGTCAAGGGCGTGCACCGGATTGTGAGCAAGCCATGAAACTGCTGATGATCGACAACTACGATTCCTTCACCTACAACATCGTCCAGTACCTGGGCGAGCTGGGTGCGGATGTCCAGGTGCACCGCAACGACGAGATCAGCGTGGCGCAGATCGGCGAACTGATTGCCTCGGGCGTCACGCGGCTCGTGGTGTCGCCGGGTCCCTGCTCGCCGGCGGAAGCGGGCGTTTCGGTGCCGGCCATCAAGGCGTTCGCGGGCAAGCTGCCGATCCTCGGCGTGTGCCTGGGCCACCAGGCCATCGGCGCGGCCTTTGGCGGCAGGATCATTCGCGCGCAGCAGCTCATGCACGGCAAGACCAGCGAGATCACGACCACGCAAGAGGGCGTGTTTGCGGGGCTGCCCGAGAAGTTCACCGTCAACCGCTACCACTCGCTCTCGATCGAGCGCGAGAGCTGCCCGAAGGTGCTGGCCATCACCGCCTGGACCGACGACGGCGAGATCATGGGCGTGCGGCACACCGGCTTTGCACATGAGGTGCGCATCGAGGGCGTGCAGTTCCATCCCGAATCGATCCTCACCGAGCACGGCCACGCGATGCTCAAGAACTTTCTCGATTGAAACCCGCCATGACAGACCGCTCCTTGCTCGTCGACCTGCGCAGCGACACCGTCACGCAGCCCACCCCGGCGATGCGCGAGGCCATGATGGCGGCGCCGCTCGGCGACGATGTCTTCGGCACCGATCCGAGCGTCAACGCGCTGCAGGAAAAGATCGCCGCGCTGCTGGGCTTCGAGGCGGCGCTGCTGGTGCCGACGGGCACGCAGAGCAACCTGTGCGCGATCCTTTCGCACTGCGGGCGCGGCGACGAGTACATCGTCGGCCAGCAGGCGCACTGCTACCGCTGGGAAGGCGGCGGCGCCGCGGTGTTCGGCAGCGTGCAGCCGCAGCCGCTCGACCACGCACCCGACGGCACGCTGCCGCTTGCGCAGATCGAAGCCGCCATCAAGCCCGACGACGCGCACTTCGCGCGCACACGCCTCCTGGCGCTGGAGAACACGCTGGGCGGCAAGCTGCTGCCCTTCGAGTATGTGCAGGCGGCAACGGACCTCGCGAAAAGCAGGGGGCTGCAGCGGCACCTCGATGGCGCGCGGCTCTTCAATGCCGCCACCGCGCAGGCCGCGCTGAACAAGAACGGCGACGTCCGCACCGAAGCGCGCCGCATCGCCCAGTGCTTCGACAGCGTGTCGGTCTGCTTCAGCAAGGGCCTGGGCGCACCCATCGGCTCGGCGCTGGTCGGTTCGCGCGAGTTCATCGCGCGGGCGCACCGCATCCGCAAGATGGCGGGCGGCGGCATGCGGCAGGCCGGCTTGCTTGCTGCAGCCGCTTCGCATGCGCTCGACCATCACATCGACCGCCTCGCCGACGACCATGCCCTGGCCCGTCGCCTGGCCGAGGGGCTCGAGGGCATCGAGGGCCTGAAGGTCGAGGCGCCGCACACGAACATCGTGTTCGTCGACCTCAGGGGCGCGGCGCAGGCGCGTTCGGCCGAACTGCTCGCGAACCTCAACGCGCAGGGCATTCTTGCCACCGGCCTCTATCGGCTGCGCTTCGTGACGCACCTCGATGTCGATGCGGCCGGCGTCGACCGCGCCGTGGCGGCCATCCGCGGCTTCTTCAACGCCTGAACCCCAAGGAGCCGTGCGATGCCCGATCTCCCGCATCTGCTCGCTTTCATCGCCGCCGGCTGGCTGCTGAACCTCACGCCGGGGCCCGACGTGCTCTACATCATTGCCAACTCGCTGCGCTCCGGCGTGCGCGCGGGCATCGTCGGCGGCTTCGGCATCCTCACCGGCTGCTTCGTCCACATCTTCGCGGCGGCGGTCGGCGTCGGCACGCTGCTGGCCACCTCGGCAGCGGCCTTCACGGTGCTCAAGTACGTTGGCGCGGCCTACCTGCTGTACCTGGGCGTGCGCATGGTGTTCTCGCGCGCCAAGGCGCCGGCCGATCTGCAGCAGGCGGCGGCTGCATCGGGCGAGCGCGGGCTCAAGGAGATCTTCCTGGGCGGTTTCTGGACCAATGTGCTGAACCCCAAGGTCGCGTTGTTCTTCCTGGCTTTCGTGCCGCAGTTCATCGCACCGGACGCCGGCAACAAGGGCCTGTACTTCGTGCTGCTGGGCGTGCTGTTCAATTTCAATTCCATTCCCGTCATCGTGGGATGGGCCGCATTCGCCGGCTGGATGGCGCAGAGGAGCGCCGTGCAGAAGGGCATGCACTGGCTCGACCGCGCGGCCGGCGTGCTGTTCATCGGCTTCGGCCTCAAGCTTGCATTCACGGACGCGCCGGCCGGCCGCGTCGGCCCCTGAAAACACCGAGGAGACTCCCCATGATCACCCCCCAGGAAGCGCTCCAGCGCACCATCGAGCACCGCGAGGTGTTCCACGACGAGATGCTGCACATCGTGCGGCTCATCATGAGCGGCGAATGCTCGCCCGTGATGATGGCGGCGCTGATCACCGGCCTGCGCGTCAAGAAGGAAACCATCGGCGAGATCACCGCGGCCGCGCAGGTGATGCGCGAGGTGTCGACCAAGGTGCCCGTGAAGGACACCACGCACCTGGTCGACATCGTGGGCACCGGCGGCGACGGCTCGCACACCTTCAACATCTCGACCTGCTCGATGTTCGTCGCGGCCGCGGCGGGCGCCAAGGTCAGCAAGCACGGCGGGCGCAGCGTGTCGAGCAAATCGGGCAGCGCCGACGTGCTGGAGTCGCTGGGCGTCAACATCAACCTGCCGCCGGAGCAGATCGCGCGTTCCATCGAAGAGGTGGGCATCGGCTTCATGTTCGCGCCCAACCACCATCCGGCCATGAAGAACGTCGCTCCCGTGCGCAAGGAGCTCGGCATCAAGACCATCTTCAACATCCTCGGGCCGCTGACCAATCCGGCTGGCGCGCCGAACATCCTGATGGGCGTGTTCCATCCCGACCTCGTGGGCATCCAGGTGCGCGCATTGCAGCGCCTGGGCGCCGAGCACGCGATGGTGGTGTATGGCCGCGACGGCATGGACGAGATCTCGCTCGGCGCCGCCACCATGGTGGGCGAGCTCAAGGACGGCGAGATCCGCGAATACGAACTGCACCCCGAGGACTTCGGCTTTGCAATGTCGAGCAACCGCGCGCTGCGCGTGGAAACGCCCGAGCAGTCGAAGACCATGCTGCTCGGCGTGCTCGACAATCAGGCCGGCCCGGCGCTCGACATCGTGCTGCTCAACGCCGGCGCGGCCCTGTACGCCGCCAACGTGGCCGATTCGATGGCCGCGGGCATCGAGCGTGCGCGCGAGGCCGTGGCATCGGGCGCGGCGCGCGCCAAGCTGGCCGAGTTGGTCAAGGCCTCCACGGCCGCCGCGTGAAGCAGCAAAACAGCCAGGAACGCAGAAAAATGTCCGACATCCTCGACAAGATAATTGCCGTCAAGCGGCAGGAAATTGCTGCAGCGCAGAAGAGAAGCCCGCTCGAAACCGTGCGCTTCGACGCCGAAAGCCGCGTGCTGACGCGCGATTTCGAAGGCGCGCTGCGCGCCAAGATCGCCGCCGGCCACGCCGCGGTGATCGCCGAGGTCAAGAAGGCCAGCCCGAGCAAGGGCGTGCTGCGCGAGGACTTCATTCCAGCCGACATCGCGCAGAGCTATGCCGAAGGCGACGGTGAAATCAGCGCGGCCTGCCTCTCGGTGCTGACCGACAAGCAGTTCTTCCAGGGCGGCGTCGACTACCTCAAGCAGGCCCGCGCCTCGTGCGACCTGCCGGTGCTGCGCAAGGACTTCATCGTCGACGCCTACCAGGTGTACGAATCGCGCGCGATGGGCGCCGATGCCGTGCTGTTGATCGCCGCCTGCCTCGACGACGCGCAGATGAAGGACTACGAAGCCATTGCGCGCGGCCTCGGTATGGCGGTGCTGGTCGAAGTGCACGACGCGGCCGAACTCGAGCGCGCGCTCAAGCTCAAGACGCCGCTCATCGGCGTGAACAACCGCAACCTGCGCAATTTCGAGGTGTCGATCCAGGCCACCATCGACCTGCTGCCCAGGCTGCCGGCCGACCGGCTGGCCGTCACCGAATCGGGCATTGCCACGCGCGAGGACGTGGCCACCCTGCGCGCGGCCGGCGTCCATGCCTTCCTGGTCGGCGAGGCCTTCATGCGCGCCAAGGAACCCGGCGAGGCGCTCGCCGCATTGTTCAAATGAGCCGGCCCGATCAGCTGGCGAGCAGCGATCCCGCCGACTGGCCCGTCGCGCCGGGCTGGCGGCCGCTGGTGGACGGCTTCTTTGCCGGCATCGTGGGCCAGAAGCTGCTCGGTTTCCTGCGCGAGCGCCTCGATGCGGGCGCCGTCATCTTCCCGCCGCAGCCGCTGCGGGCCCTGGAGCTGACCCCGCCCGAGGACGTGCGCGTCGTCATCCTGGGCCAGGACCCGTACCACGGCCGCGGCCAGGCCGAAGGGCTCGCATTCTCGGTGGCGCCCGGCGTGGCGCTGCCGCCATCGCTGCGCAACATCTTCAAGGAACTCCAGCGCGACCTGGGAACGGCGCCGCCGCCATTCCCGAACCCGGGCGGCAGCCTGGTGAAGTGGGCCACCCACGGCGTGCTGCTGCTCAACACCTGTCTCACGGTCGAGGAAGGGCAGCCGGCCAGCCATTCGGGCCGCGGCTGGGAGGTGCTGACCGATGCCGTCATCCGCCATGTATCGGACGGCGAGAAACCTGTTGTTTTTATGCTCTGGGGATCGCACGCCCAAAGTAAGCGTGCATTGATCGACATTGGCCGCCATAAAGTGCTGATGTCGAATCATCCGTCGCCGCTTTCGGCCTTGCGCCCGCCCGTTCCGTTCATCGGCTGCGGCCACTTCGGCGAGGCGCGCGCCTGGCGGCTCGCGCATCAGCCGGGCGGCGAAATTCACGGATAATGCCGGCTGTTTCGCCTCGGGCAGTTCCCCGCATCTTCTTGGTGCTGAGTTCTGCGTAGTCACAAAACCGTGCTATATTTCGAGGTTCGCCGGAGAGGTGGCCGAGTGGTTAATGGCAGCAGACTGTAAATCTGCCCTCTAACGAGTACGCTGGTTCGAATCCAGCCCTCTCCACCAGCGATGAATTTGGTTTCTAAGAGCGATTGGATCTAGCGCTTTGGGTGCCTTGAAGTGCCCCCGATGCGGGAGTAGTTCAATGGTAGAACCCCAGCCTTCCAAGCTGATGACGCGGGTTCGATTCCCGTCTCCCGCTCCAGAGACCCGGTTCGGCGCCGGAAAGCGATTGGTTAGACAAAAGCCCTTTTGGCTCAGTGGTAGAGCACTCCCTTGGTAAGGGAGAGGTCGCGGGTCCGATTCCCGCAAAGGGCACCAGTTTTTAGGGGGTTGCAACGGCAGGTTTGCAACCCATCTGCATACGTTGAAATCGTTTTTTTCGGAGTCGAAAAATGGCAAAAGGTAAATTCACCCGCACCAAGCCGCACGTGAACGTGGGCACGATCGGTCACGTTGACCACGGCAAGACCACGCTGACGGCGGCCATCGCCACGGTGCTGTCGGCCAAGTTCGGCGGCGAAGCCAAGGCCTACGACCAGATCGACGCGGCGCCCGAAGAAAAGGCCCGCGGCATCACCATCAACACCGCCCACGTCGAGTACGAGACGGCCAACCGCCACTACGCCCACGTCGACTGCCCCGGCCACGCCGACTACGTCAAGAACATGATCACCGGCGCTGCCCAGATGGACGGCGCCATCCTCGTGTGCTCGGCCGCCGACGGCCCCATGCCCCAGACCCGCGAGCACATCCTGCTGGCGCGCCAGGTGGGTGTGGGCTACATCATCGTGTTCCTGAACAAGTGCGACATGGTGGACGACGCCGAACTGCTCGAGCTCGTCGAAATGGAAGTGCGCGAACTGCTCGACAAGTACGAATTCCCGGGTGACGACACCCCCATCATCCACGGCTCGGCCAAGCTCGCCCTGGAAGGCGACAAGGGCAAGCTCGGTGAAGAAGCCATCATGAAGCTGGCCGAAGCCCTCGACACCTACATCCCGACGCCCGAGCGCGCCGTGGACGGCACCTTCCTGATGCCCGTGGAAGACGTGTTCTCGATCTCCGGCCGCGGCACCGTGGTGACCGGCGCCGTCGAGCGCGGCGTGATCAAGGTCGGCGAGGAAATCGAGATCGTGGGCATCCGCCCGACCGTCAAGACCACCTGCACCGGCGTGGAAATGTTCCGCAAGCTGCTGGACCAGGGCCAGGCGGGCGACAACGTCGGCGTGCTGCTGCGCGGCACCAAGCGCGAAGAAGTCGAGCGCGGCCAGGTGCTGTGCAAGCCCGGCTCGATCAAGCCGCACACGCACTTCACCGCCGAGGTGTACGTGCTGTCCAAGGACGAAGGTGGCCGTCACACGCCGTTCTTCAACAACTACCGTCCGCAGTTCTACTTCCGCACGACGGACGTGACCGGCGCGATCGAGCTGCCCAAGGACAAGGAAATGGTCATGCCTGGCGACAACGTCAGCATCACCGTGAAGCTGATCAACCCGATCGCGATGGAAGAAGGCCTGCGCTTCGCCATCCGCGAAGGCGGCCGCACCGTGGGTTCGGGCGTCGTGGCAAAGATCCTCGACATCTAAGCCGAGCAAAGAGTACCGGAGGGGTATAGCTCAATTGGCAGAGCGTCGGTCTCCAAAACCGAAGGTTGTAGGTTCGATTCCTACTGCCCCTGCCACTTAGGTGGCACCTCCGAAAAACCCCGTCGCTGACCCGATGGGGGGCTAAAAAAGTCCATCGTTGACCCGATGGGAGGCTAAAAAAGTCCATCGTTGACCCGATGGGAGGCTAAAAAAGCCCATCGTTGACCCGATGGGAGGCTAAAAAAGCCCATCGTGACCCGATGGGCTTCGGCGTCTCAAGAAGGCGCATTGAATTGAAGGCCGAAAGGCCGCAGGAAATCAGCCGAACATGGCCACTTCTCAAATCGAAACCGTGAGCACGGGTGCCGACAAGGCCAAATTGGCCGCGTCGGTGGTGCTGGCAGTGGGCGCCATCGTGGCGTTCTACCTGCTGGCGCGCCAGGGCTCGCTGGTGCAATGGGCTGCGCTGCTGGTCGGCCTGGCCGCGGCCGTGGGCGCCTTCGGTAGCTCCGAGAATGGCCGCCAGTTGTGGGCTTTCGGCCGCGACTCGTGGCGCGAGGTCAAGAAAGTCGTCTGGCCGACCCGCAAGGAAGCCATGCAGATGACGGCTTACGTGTTTGCCTTCGTGGCCGTCATGTCCGTTTTCCTCTGGCTCACCGACAAGACGCTCGAATGGGTGTTTTTCGACCTCATTCTGGGCTGGAGAAAATAAATGACCGACGACGTAGTTGAAACCACGCCGAGCAGCCCCGAGGAAGAAAACACCTCCGTGCTGGCTCCCGCCGCCAACCCCGATCTGCGTTGGTACGTGGTGCATGCCTATTCGGGCATGGAAAAGGCCGTCGAGCGCAACATCATCGAGCGCATCAACCGCGCCGGCATGCAGGACAAGTTCGGCCGCATCCTGGTGCCGACCGAGGAAGTGGTCGAAATCAAGAACGGCCAGAAGCGCACCACCGAGCGCCGCTTCTTCCCGGGCTACGTGCTGGTCGAAATGATCATGGACGACGAGAGCTGGCACCTGGTGAAGCACACCAACAAGGTGACGGGCTTCGTTGGCGGCGCCAAGAACCGTCCGGCCCCGATCTCGCAGAAAGAGGTCGAAGGCATCGTCAGCCAGATGCAGCAGGGCACCGAGAAGCCGCGCCACAAGGTCGAGTTCACCGTCGGCGAATTCGTGCGCGTCAAGGAAGGCCCGTTCACCGACTTCAACGGCACCGTCGAGGAAGTCAACTACGAGAAGAGCAAGGTCAGCGTGTCGGTCATGATCTTCGGCCGCGCGACACCCGTGGAGCTCGAGTTCAGCCAGGTCGAGAAGACCTGAGCCCCGCCGGTCCCCGGACCGGAACCATTCCCGGCTGCGCGTTGTCCGACTCGGCGCGCGGCCTTGATCGAAGAGTCGTTCAACCCCGGGGAGCCGCGGCGAAAGCCAAGGCGATATCACCCGCAAGGAGCAAAGCATGGCGAAAAAAATCGTCGGCTTCATCAAGCTGCAAGTGCCAGCTGGTAAGGCCAACCCGTCACCACCCATCGGTCCCGCACTGGGCCAGCGTGGTTTGAACATCATGGAGTTCTGCAAGGCGTTCAACGCGCAGACCCAGAGCGTCGAGCCTGGTCTGCCGCTGCCGGTGGTCATCACCGCGTTCGCTGACAAGAGCTTCACCTTCATCATCAAGACGCCGCCGGCGATCACCTTGATCAAGAAGGCCATCAAGCTGGACAAGGGCTCGGCCCGTCCGCACACCGACAAGGTCGGCAAGATCACGCGCGCACAGCTCGAAGAGATCGCCAAGACCAAGATGAAGGACCTGACTGCCGCCGACCTGGACGCAGCAGTTCGCACCATCGCCGGCTCTGCCCGTTCGATGGGCGTGAATGTGGAGGGCGTGTAAATGGCCAAGATCACCAAGAAGCAAAAAGCGCTCGCAGGCAAGGTCGACAGCAACAAGCTGTACCCGCTGGCTGACGCAATCGGCATCGTGAAGGAAGCCGCCACCGCCAAGTTCGACGAATCGATCGACGTGGCCGTGCAGCTGGGCATCGACGCGAAGAAGTCGGACCAGGTCGTGCGTGGCGCCGTCGTGCTGCCCAACGGCACCGGCAAGACCAAGCGCGTGGCTGTGTTCGCCCAGGGCGCCAAGGCTGAAGAAGCCAAGGCCGCCGGCGCCGACATCGTCGGCATGGACGACCTGGCTGCCATGGTCAAGGCTGGCGACATGCCTTTCGACGTCGTGATTGCCGCTCCTGACGCGATGCGCGTGGTCGGTACGCTCGGCCAGATCCTCGGCCCGCGCGGCCTGATGCCCAACCCCAAGGTTGGCACGGTGACCCCGGACGTCGCCACGGCCGTGAAGAACGCCAAGGCTGGCCAGGTCCAGTTCCGCGTCGACAAGGCCGGCATCGTGCACGGCACGATCGGCCGCCGCTCGTTCGACAACGACAAGCTGCAAGGCAACCTCGCCGCGCTGATCGACGCTCTGGTCAAGGCCAAGCCGGCGACCAGCAAGGGCGTGTACCTGCGCAAGGTGGCTGTGTCGTCGACCATGGGCCTGGGTGTCCGCGTGGACACGCAGACCATCGCGGCGAGCTAAAGAAAGATTTGCCCGATCCGCAAGGAGAGGGCAGATGTGGTGGGTCGCGGCAGCTCCGGTTGCTGCGAGCCATCCAAGACCGCTGGTGTGCAGGGCGCTGCACTTAATCGCCGGATCGATCCTTCCGGTATCCAGCGCAGATGGCGACCCCACTGCAAGGAATTTGATTTTTGTTCCTGACAGTTGGTCGCTGCATGAAGCGCGATCCGAGGCCCCGGCCGAAGGTCGCATTAAAAGGAGTAGACCTTGAGTCTGAATCGCAGTGAGAAAGAAGCGGTCATCAGTGATGTGACCAGCCTCGCCGCTAAAGCTCAAACGCTCGTGATGGCGGAATACCGTGGCATCACGGTGGCCGATATGACCAAACTGCGCAGCGAAGCTCGCAGCAAGGGTGTGACCCTCAGCGTGTTGAAGAACACGCTGGCACGCCGTGCTGTGGCTGGTAGCGCATTTGAGATCGTTGGCGACCAGATGACCGGCCCGCTGATCTATGGCTTTTCCGAAGACGCAGTGGCCGCCGCCAAGGTGGTGGCCGATTTCGCGAAGACCAACGACAAGTTGGTGATTCGCGGCGGCGCATTCGGCGGCAAGGCCCTGGACGTGAACGGCGTGAAGCAACTGGCCAACATCCCTTCCAAGGAAGTGCTGCTGGCGCAATTGCTGGGCTTGATGCAATCCCCGATCTCTCGTACCGCCCGCGTGCTCGCGGCGCTGGCCGAGAAGCGCGGTGGTGGCGAAGCTGCACCCGCCGATGCACCGGCAGAAGCGCAGGCTGCTTGAGCCTTGCGTTTGAAATATTCAACCCAATTGTTAGGAAACAAAAATGGCATTCGATAAAGACGCATTTCTGACCGCGCTCGACAGCATGACGGTCCTGGAACTCAACGACCTGGTGAAAGCCATCGAAGAGAAGTTCGGCGTGAGCGCCGCTGCAATGGCTGCCCCCGCCGGCGCTGGTGGTGGTGCTGCCGCTGCCGTGGCCGAAGAGCAGACCGAGTTCAACGTCATGCTGATGGATGCAGGCGCGAACAAGGTTTCGGCGATCAAGGCCGTGCGCGAAATCACCGGCCTGGGCCTCAAGGAAGCCAAGGACCTGGTGGAAGCTGCTCCCAAGGCTGTCAAGGAAGGCCTGTCGAAGGCTGACGCTGAAGCCGCCAAGAAGAAGCTGGAAGACGCCGGCGCCAAGGTGGAACTGAAGTAATTCAGACCCGCCAGAGGGCTGGAGGCGCCTGAAAAGGCCCTCCAGCCTTTGCCGCTTTCAGAGCGCACCCGAAAACCGGAAAAACGACGGTTTTCGAGTGTCTTCTGACCCCGACTGCAGAAGACCCCTTGGTTCGGGCGATGTGCAACGCATCGCTGTCCGCCAACGGCTGGTAGTGGCCAGCCGCCAAGCAGTGGTGCCGTTCGCCCGGCACCGCTGACAAGTCGCTGAAGATCTCAAGCTCCGGAGCTCTCATGGCCCAATCGTCCGCGTACAGTTACACCGAACGCAAGCGCATCCGAAAAAGTTTCGGCAATCGCGACAGCGTCGTAGAAATCCCCTACCTGCTGCAGATGCAGAAAGACGCGTACACCGCGTTCCTGCAAGCCGGCATTCCTCCCAAACAGCGCACCGTCGAAGGCCTGCAGGCCGCGTTCGACGCTGCCTTCCCGATCGTCTCGCACAACGGTTTTGTCGAGATGAAGTTCCTCGAGTACAACCTCGCGAAGCCGGCTTTCGACGTGCGCGAGTGCCAGACCCGCGGCCTGACCTTCGCCTCGGCGGTGCGCGCCAAGGTCCAGCTCATCATCTATGACCGCGAATCGTCGACCTCGCAGTCGAAGGTGGTCAAGGAAGTGAAGGAACAAGAGGTCTACATGGGCGAAGTGCCGCTCATGACCGACAAGGGCTCGTTCATCATCAACGGCACCGAGCGCGTGATCGTCTCGCAGCTGCACCGCTCGCCGGGCGTGTTCTTCGAACACGACAAGGGCAAGACGCACAGCTCGGGCAAGCTGCTGTTCTCGGCCCGCGTGATTCCCTACCGCGGTTCGTGGCTCGACTTCGAGTTCGACCCGAAGGACATGCTGTACTTCCGCGTCGACCGCCGCCGCAAGATGCCGGTGACGATCCTGCTGAAGGCCATCGGCCTGAACCCGGAATCGATCCTCGCGAACTTCTTCGTGAACGACAACTTCCGCCTGATGGACAGCGGCGCGCAGATGGAATTCGTTCCCGAGCGCCTGCGCGGCGAAGTCGCGCGCTTCGACATCACCGACAAGTCGGGCAAGGTCGTGGTCGCCAAGGACAAGCGCGTGACCGCGCGCCACACGCGCGAGCTCGAGCAGTCGGGCACCACGCACATCAGCGTGCCGGAAGACTTCCTGGTCGGCCGCGTCATTGCCCGCAACATCGTCGATGCCGACTCCGGCGAGATCCTGGCCAAGGCCAATGACGAACTGACCGAAGCACTGCTCAAGAAGCTGCGCACGGCCGGCGTGCAGGACATCCAGGTGATCTACACCAACGAACTCGACCAGGGCGCGTACATCTCGCAGACCCTGCGCATCGACGAGACGGTGGACGAATTCGCCGCCCGCGTGGCCATCTACCGCATGATGCGCCCCGGCGAGCCGCCGACGGAAGACGCGGTGCAGGCCCTGTTCCAGCGCCTGTTCTACAACCCGGACACCTACGACCTGTCGCGCGTCGGCCGCATGAAGTTCAACGCCAAGGTCGGCCGCGACGAGTCGACCGGCCCGATGGTGCTGACCAACGAAGACATCCTGGCCGTGGTCAAGATCCTCGTGGACCTGCGCAACGGCAACGGCGAAGTCGACGACATCGACCACCTGGGCAACCGCCGCGTGCGCTGCGTCGGCGAACTGGCCGAGAACCAGTACCGCACCGGCCTCGCCCGCATCGAGAAGGCCGTGAAGGAACGTCTGGGCCAGGCCGAGCAAGAGCCGCTGATGCCGCACGACCTGATCAACAGCAAGCCGATCTCGGCCGCGCTGAAGGAGTTCTTCGGTGCTTCGCAGCTGTCGCAGTTCATGGACCAGACGAATCCGCTGTCCGAAATCACCCACAAGCGCCGCGTGTCGGCCCTTGGCCCGGGTGGTCTGACGCGCGAGCGTGCAGGCTTCGAAGTGCGCGACGTGCACGTGACCCACTACGGCCGCGTGTGCCCGATCGAAACGCCTGAAGGCCCGAACATCGGCCTGATCAACTCGCTGGCCCTGTACGCCCGCCTGAACGAATACGGCTTCATCGAGACGCCGTACCGCCGCGTGGTCGACAGCAAGGTCACCAACGAGATCGACTACCTGTCGGCCATCGAGGAAGGCAAGTATGTCATCGCCCAGGCCAATGCGGTCCTGGACAAGGAAGGCAAGCTGACCGGCGACCTGGTTTCCGCGCGTGAAGCCGGCGAATCGATCCTGGTGGGTGCCGAGCGCATCCAGTACATGGACGTGTCGCCTGCGCAGATCGTGTCGGTGGCTGCCTCGCTCGTGCCCTTCCTCGAGCACGACGACGCGAACCGCGCGCTGATGGGCGCCAACATGCAGCGCCAGGCGGTGCCCGTGCTGCGCCCCGAGAAGCCGATGGTCGGCACCGGCATCGAGCGCGTCTCCGCGGTCGACTCCGGCACCGTGGTCACGGCCACCCGCGGCGGTATCGTCGATTACGTCGACGCGACCCGCATCGTGGTGCGCGTGAACGACGCCGAAGCGGCAGCCGGTGAAGTCGGTGTGGACATCTACAACCTGATCAAGTATCAGCGTTCGAACCAGAACACCAACATCCACCAGCGTCCGATCGTCAAGCGCGGCGACAAGATCGCCAAGGGCGACGTGGTGGCCGACGGCGCATCGACCGACCTCGGCGAACTGGCCCTCGGCCAGAACATGCTGATCGCGTTCATGCCGTGGAACGGCTACAACTTCGAAGACTCGATCCTGATCTCGGAACGCGTCGTCGCCGAAGACCGCTACACCTCGATCCACATCGAGGAGCTGGTGGTGATGGCCCGCGACACCAAGCTCGGTGCCGAGGAAATCACGCGCGACATTCCGAACCTGGCCGAGCAGCAGCTCAACCGCCTGGACGAATCCGGCATCATCTACGTGGGTGCCGAAGTGCAGCCGGGCGACACGCTGGTGGGCAAGGTCACGCCGAAGGGCGAGACCACGCTGACGCCTGAAGAGAAGCTGCTTCGCGCCATCTTCGGCGAGAAGGCTTCCGACGTGAAGGACACCTCGCTGCGCGTCGACCAAGGCTCGCAAGGCACCGTGATCGACGTGCAGGTGTTCACCCGCGAAGGCATCACGCGCGACAAGCGCGCCCAGCAGATCATCGACGACGAGCTCAAGCGCTTCCGCCTCGACCTGAACGACCAGCTTCGCATCGTCGAAGCCGACGCGTTCGACCGTATCGAGAAGCTCCTGACCGGCAAGGTTGCCAACGGCGGCCCCAACAAGCTGGCCAAGGGCACCAAGCTCGACAAGGCCTACCTGTCGTCGGTCGAGAAGTTCCACTGGTTCGACATCCGCCCGGCGGACGACGAAGTGGCCACGCAGCTCGAGTCGATCAAGAACTCGCTCGAGCAGACGCGCCACAGCTTCGACCTCGCGTTCGAGGAAAAGCGCAAGAAGCTCACGCAGGGCGACGAGCTGCCCGCAGGCGTGCTCAAGATGGTCAAGGTCTACCTGGCCGTCAAGCGCCGCCTGCAACCCGGCGACAAGATGGCCGGCCGCCACGGCAACAAGGGTGTGGTGTCGAAGATCGTTCCGGTCGAAGACATGCCCCACATGGCCGACGGCACGCCGTGCGACATCTGCCTGAATCCGCTGGGCGTGCCTTCGCGGATGAACGTGGGCCAGGTGCTCGAAGTGCACCTGGGCTGGGCCGGCAAGGGCATCGGCCACCGCATCGGCGACCTGCTGCAGCAGGAGGCCAAGGTGGCCGAGCTGCGCAAGTTCATGGAGCAGCTGTACAACGGCTCGGGCCGTCCGGAAGACCTCAGCCAGCTGAGCGACTCCGACGTGCTCGCCATGGCAGCCAACCTGCAGAGCGGTGCGACCTTCGCCACGCCGGTGTTCGACGGCGCCTCGGAAGAGGAAATCCGCGGCATGCTGAAGCTCGCCTATCCGGACGACATCGCCAAGCTCAAGGGCCTGACCGAGACGCGCACGCAGGCCTACCTGTACGACGGCCGCACCGGCGACCAGTTCGAGCGTCCGGTCACCGTCGGCTACATGCACTTCCTGAAGCTGCACCACCTGGTGGACGACAAGATGC
Source organism: Variovorax paradoxus NBRC 15149 (assembly GCF_001591365.1). Classification (GTDB taxonomy): domain Bacteria; phylum Pseudomonadota; class Gammaproteobacteria; order Burkholderiales; family Burkholderiaceae_C; genus Variovorax; species Variovorax paradoxus. Next base: position 1,993,191 of record NZ_BCUT01000001.1, on the reverse strand, counting down.
ACGCCCGTTCGACCGGCCCGTACTCGCTCGTCACCCAGCAGCCGCTGGGCGGCAAGGCGCAGTTCGGCGGCCAGCGTTTCGGCGAAATGGAAGTGTGGGCGCTGGAAGCCTACGGCGCCGCCTACGTGCTGCAGGAAATGCTGACCGTGAAGTCCGACGACGTGCAAGGCCGTACCAAGGTGTACGAAAGCATCGTCAAGGGCGAGCACTCGATCGAAGCCGGCATGCCGGAATCGTTCAACGTGCTGGTCAAGGAAATTCGTTCGCTGGGGCTCGACATCGAGCTCGAGCGTTCTTAATTTGAAAAGGGAAAGAGTCTTATGAAATCGCTACTCGACCTGTTCAAGCAATTCACGCCCGATGAGCATTTCGATGCCATCAAGATCGGCATGGCTTCGCCCGAGAAGATCCGTTCGTGGTCTTTCGGCGAGGTGAAGAAGCCCGAGACGATCAACTACCGCACCTTCAAGCCCGAGCGCGACGGCCTCTTCTGCGCGAAGATCTTCGGCCCCATCAAGGACTACGAGTGCCTGTGCGGCAAGTACAAGCGCCTGAAGCACCGCGGCGTGATCTGCGAGAAGTGCGGCGTCGAAGTCACGCAGACCAAGGTGCGCCGCGAGCGCATGGGCCACATCGACCTGGCCGCGCCCTGCGCGCACATCTGGTTCCTGAAGTCGCTGCCGTCGCGCCTGGGCCTGGTGCTCGACATGACGCTGCGCGACATCGAACGCGTGCTGTACTTCGAAGCCTACGTGATCACCGACCCCGGCATGACCCCGCTGAAGAAGTTCGGCATCATGTCCGAGGACGACTATGACGCGAAGCGCAAGGAATACGGCGACGAGTTCGTCGCCAAGATGGGCGCCGAAGGCATCAAGGACCTGCTCGAAGGCATCGAACTCGACAGCGAGATCGAACGCCTGCGCGGCGACCTGACCGGCTCCGAAGTCAAGGTCAAGAAGAACTCCAAGCGCCTGAAGGTGCTGGAAGCCTTCCGCAAGTCGGGCATCAAGCCCGAGTGGATGGTGCTCGACGTGCTGCCCGTGCTGCCGCCGGACCTGCGTCCGCTGGTGCCGCTGGACGGCGGCCGCTTCGCGACCTCCGACCTGAACGACCTGTACCGCCGCGTCATCAACCGCAATTCGCGCCTGCGCCGCCTGCTGGAACTCAAGGCTCCGGAAATCATTGCTCGCAATGAAAAGCGGATGCTGCAAGAAGCTGTCGACTCGTTGCTCGACAACGGCCGCCGCGGCAAGGCCATGACGGGCGCCAACAAGCGCGCACTCAAGTCTTTGGCCGACATGATCAAGGGCAAGAGCGGCCGCTTCCGCCAGAACCTGCTGGGCAAGCGCGTCGACTACTCGGGCCGTTCGGTCATCGTGGTGGGCCCGACGCTCAAGCTGCACCAGTGCGGCCTGCCCAAGCTGATGGCGCTCGAGCTGTTCAAGCCCTTCATCTTCTCGCGCCTGGAAGCCATGGGCATCGCGACCACGATCAAGGCTGCCAAGAAGGAAGTCGAATCGGGCACGCCGGTGGTCTGGGACATCCTGGAAGAAGTGATCAAGGAACACCCGGTCATGCTGAACCGTGCGCCTACGCTGCACCGTTTGGGCATCCAGGCGTTCGAGCCGATCCTGATCGAAGGCAAGGCGATCCAGCTGCACCCGCTGGTCTGCGCGGCCTTCAACGCCGACTTCGACGGCGACCAGATGGCCGTCCACGTGCCGCTGTCGGTGGAAGCGCAGATGGAAGCCCGCACGCTGATGCTGGCCTCCAACAACGTGCTGTTCCCGGCTTCGGGCGAACCGTCGATCGTTCCTTCGCAGGACGTGGTGCTGGGTCTGTACTACACGACCCGCGACCGCATCAACGGCAAGGGCGAGGGCCTGATCTTCTCCGACATCGGTGAAGTGCAGCGCGCGCTCGACGCCAACGAAGTCGAACTCACCGCCAAGGTGGCAGTGCGCATCACGGAGTACACCAAGGACAAGGAAACCGGCGTGTTCACGCCGTCGACCTCGCTGGTGGACACCACCGTGGGCCGTGCGCTGCTGTCCGAGATCCTGCCCAAGGGCCTGCCGTTCTCGAACATCAACAAGGCGCTGAAGAAGAAGGAAATCTCCAAGCTCATCAACGTCTCGTTCCGCAAGTGCGGCCTGAAAGAGACCGTGGTGTTCGCCGACAAGCTGTTGCAGAACGGCTTCCGCCTGGCCACCAAGGCCGGCATCTCGATCGCCATCGACGACATGCTGGTGCCCGCTGAAAAGCACGGCATCATCGAGCGCTCGGCCAAGGAAGTGAAGGAGATCGAGCAGCAGTACGTCTCCGGTCTCGTGACCTCCGGCGAACGCTACAACAAGGTGGTGGACATCTGGGGCAAGGCCGGCGACGAAGTGTCGAAGGTCATGATGGCCAAGCTCTCGAAGCAGAAGGTCATCGACCGCCACGGCAAGGAAGTGGAGCAGGAGTCGTTCAACTCCATCTACATGATGGCCGACTCCGGCGCCCGCGGTTCCGCAGCGCAGATCCGCCAGGTGGCCGGCATGCGCGGCCTGATGGCCAAGCCGGACGGCTCGATCATCGAGACGCCCATCACCGCGAACTTCCGCGAAGGCCTGAACGTGCTGGAGTACTTCATCTCCACCCACGGTGCCCGAAAGGGCCTGGCCGACACGGCGCTGAAGACGGCGAACTCGGGCTACCTGACCCGCCGCCTGGTCGACGTGACGCAAGACCTGGTCGTGACCGAGCAGGACTGCGGCACGCACGGCGGCTACCTGATGCGCGCCATCGTCGAAGGCGGTGAAGTCATCGAATCGCTGCGCGACCGTATCCTCGGCCGCTCGGCTGCCGACGACGTGCTGCACCCGGAAAACCGCTCGGTGCTGCTGAAGGCCGGCGAGATGTTCGACGAGGACAACATCGAGGAGCTCGAGGCGCAAGGCGTCGACGAGGTCAAGGTGCGTACCGCGCTGACCTGCGAAACCCGCTTCGGCATCTGCGCGACCTGCTACGGCCGCGACCTGGGCCGCGGCGGCCTGATCAACATCGGCGAAGCCGTCGGTGTGATCGCTGCGCAGTCCATCGGCGAACCCGGCACGCAGCTCACGATGCGTACCTTCCACATCGGTGGTGCGGCATCGCGTGCGGCGGTGGCCTCGAGCGTCGAAGCCAAGTCCAACGGCGTGATCGGCTTCAACGCCACGATGCGCTACGTGACCAACAGCAAGAACGAGTTGGTGGTGATTGCACGTTCGGGCGAGATCGTCATCCATGACGAACACGGCCGCGAGCGCGAACGCCACAAGGTGCCGTACGGCGCGATCCTGGCGGTCAAGGCCGACCAGCAGATCAAGGCCGGCCACGTGCTCGCCAACTGGGATCCGCTGACGCGCCCGATCATCACGGAATTCGCCGGCAAGACGCAGTTCGAGAACGTGGAAGAAGGCCTCACCGTCGCCAAGCAGGTGGACGAAGTGACCGGCCTGTCGACCCTGGTCGTGATCGATCCGAAGCGCCGCGGCGCTGCCAAGGTCGTGCGCCCGCAGGTGAAGCTCATCGACGCCTCCGGCGCCGAAGTGAAGATCCCGGGCACCGACCACTCGGTGACGATCGGCTTCCCGATCGGCGCCCTGGTGCAGATCCGCGACGGCCAGGACGTGGGCCCCGGCGAAGTGCTGGCGCGTATTCCGGTCGAAGGCCAGAAGACTCGCGACATCACCGGCGGTCTGCCGCGCGTTGCCGAGCTGTTCGAAGCCCGTTCGCCGAAGGACAAGGGCATGCTGGCCGAGATGACCGGTACCGTGTCGTTCGGCAAGGAAACCAAGGGCAAGATCCGCCTGCAGATCACCGATCCCGAAGGCACCGTCTGGGAAGACCTCGTGCCGAAGGAAAAGAACATCCTGGTGCACGAAGGCCAGGTGGTGAACAAGGGCGAAAGCGTGGTCGACGGCCCGGCGGACCCGCAGGACATCCTGCGCCTGCTGGGTTCGGAAGAACTCGCGCGCTACATCGTGGACGAGGTGCAGGACGTGTACCGCCTGCAGGGTGTGAAGATCAACGACAAGCACATCGAGGTGATCGTTCGCCAGATGCTGCGCCGCGTCGTGGTCGACAACATCGGCGAGACCGGCTACATCTCCGGCGAACAGGTCGAACGCAGCGAAATGCTCAACACCAACGACGCCCTGCGCGCCGAAGGCAAGATCCCCGCGACGTTCACCAACCTGCTGCTGGGTATCACGAAGGCGTCGCTGTCGACCGACTCGTTCATCTCTGCCGCTTCGTTCCAGGAAACGACGCGCGTGCTGACCGAAGCCGCGATCATGGGCAAGCGCGACGAGCTGCGCGGCCTGAAGGAAAACGTCATCGTCGGCCGCCTGATCCCCGCGGGCACCGGCATGGCCTACCACCAGGCGCGCAAGGCCAAGGATCAGATGGACGAGGCCGAGCGCCGCGCCATCGCCGAATCCGAAGCCGCCGAACTGGCTGGTTCGACCAGCGATGTTTCCACCACGGCCGACGCCAGCGAAGGCGCCGCGTCCGAATAACTGGTTAGCATCACCGGCCATGACCGGTATCCGACGCCCCCCGACCGCCCCCGGTTGGGGGGCGTTTTTCTTTGAGTTGTCTATTGCGAGGCGTTTTTGCCGATGAGCGTGTTGCCCGATTCGATGGTCGGCTGGATCGTCATTGCCGTGCTGCTGTTCTGGTTCGTGGGCGCGTACAACCGGCTCGTGCGGCTGCGCGCGGCCGTGCTCCAGGCCTATGCGACGCTCGACGCGGCCCTGCGGAAGCAGCTGGACTTCGTCCAGGCCAGCATCACGGCCGCCCTGCCGGAAAAGGATGCGTCCAGCCATTCGTCGGCCGTGGCGCCGCTGCAGGCCGCCACCAACCAGCTTGCGACGTTGCTTGGCGCCACCCGCCTGCATCCGCTCGACCCCGGCGGCATGGCCGCGCTGGCCACGGCGCTGCAGGTGCTGATCACGGCCTGGCAGCGCCAGCATCCGGACGCGGTGACGGTCTTCGAGGCGGACGGAACGCTCTCGCGGCCGGCGCCGCTGCTGCCGGCCGGCGCCGGCACCGGTTCGGCCTCCGGCACACTCGAACCCATGGCCTGGCCCGAGCCTTCGGCCGCCGCGGAAATCGCACGCAGCCAGTTCAACCTGGCGGTGGGGCAGTACAACGCCGCCATCGTCCAGTTTCCGGCGTTGCTGGTGGCATGGATGGTGCGTTTGCGTCCGGCCGCGCCGCTGCTTTGAAGTTGTCCAGACGCCGGCGTTGCATTTTTTCTTCGTACGCTCGCGGGGCGCCGCGCCAGCCGCGCGCCCGTTGACGCCCATTACCATCGCCCCAACTTGTCAGAACTAACTTCCGATCATTCCGCCGGCACCGCGCCGCCGATGCAACCTCCGCTGTGGCGCCAGCTGCAGCTGACTGCAGCGGCGCTCGCGTCGATTCGCGCCGGCAGCTCGGGCACCGTCGCGTTCGAAGCCGTCGAGCCCGCCATGCGCCCCGGCGTGCAGGCGCTCGGCTTCCAGGTGCTGCGCTGGCTCGGCCGCGCCGAGGCCCTGCGCCGCCACCTGGCCAAGCGCACGCCGCCGCCGTTGCCCGACGCGCTCCTGTGCACCGCATTGGCGCTGGCCTGGGATGCGCAGCACGCGCCCTACGAGCCCTTCACGCTGGTCGACCAGGCCGTCGAGGCGGCAAAGCGCAACCCCGCCACGCGCGCGCAGGCGAGCTTCATCAACGCCTGCCTGCGCCGCTTCCTGCGCGAGCGCGACGAGCTCGTGGCCGCCACCGACCATGAGCCGGTCGCACAGTGGAACCATCCGCGCTGGTGGATCGAGCGGCTCAAGCGCGACCATCCGCGCGACTGGCAGCGGGTGCTTGCCGCCGACAACGCGCAGCCGCCGATGACGCTGCGCGTCAACCTGCGCAAGACCACCGTGGCTTCCTATCAGCTGGCGCTCCAGGCGGTGGGCCTTTCGGCCGTCCGGGTGGGGGAGGCGGGCCTGCAGCTGGCGCGCGCCCGCCCGGTGCAGCAGCTGCCCGGTTTTGCCGACGGCGAATGCTCGGTGCAGGACGCCGCCGCGCAGCTGGCCGCGCCGCTGCTGCTCGAAGGCCTGCTGCCCGCGGCCGGCGCGGCCCCCCTGCGCGTGCTCGACGCCTGCGCCGCTCCCGGCGGCAAGACCGCGCACCTGCTGGAATTTGCCGGGCCGGCGGCCATCGAGGTGACGGCGCTCGAGGTCGATGCCGCCCGCAGCCGCCGCATCGACGAAACCCTGGGCCGGCTCGGCCTGTCCGCCAGGGTGGTGGTGGCCGACGCCGCGCGGCCGGCCGCCTGGTGGGACGGCACGCCCTTCGACGCCATCCTGCTCGATGCGCCGTGCACCGCCTCGGGCATCGTCCGGCGCCATCCCGACGTGCGCTGGCTGCGCCGCGAGAGCGACACCGCCCAGCTGGCGGTCCAGCAGGCGGCGCTGCTCGCGGCCCTCTGGCCCCTGGTCCGGCCCGGCGGCCGGCTGCTCTACTGCACCTGTTCCGTCTTCCGGGAAGAAGGCTCGCAACAAATAGATGCGTTCCTTGCGCACAACACCGACGCCCGATTGGGGGCATCGCCGGGCCATTTGCTTCCCCAAAGCGGGGCGAATGCCCGCGCCGTCCCGGACAATCCCTCAGGTGACCACGACGGCTTCTTCTACGCCCTGCTTGAAAAACGTCCGCGCTGAGGCCCGCAGGCGGCGCATCCTGGCGCCGCTGGCCGGGCTCGTGCTGGCCTGGGCATTGCTGCTGACCTGCCTGCTTCCGATTGCGGTGGCGCAGGGGCGCGTCGTGCCATCGGTCACCCAGATGCGGCTGGAACAGGCCGACGACGGCGTCTACCTCACCGCGGCCGTGCAGTTCGAGCTGCCCTCGCTGGTCGAGGAAGTGCTCGACAAGGGCATTGCCATCTATTTCGTGGCCGAGGCCGAGGTCTTCCAGGAGCGCTGGTACTGGACCGACCGCAAGGTGGCCCAGGTCACGCGCCACATGCGGCTGGCCTACCAGCCACTCACGCGCCGCTGGCGGCTCAACGTGTCGCCGGTGCCCATCACCGGCACCGCGGGCTTCGGCGTTTCGCTGAACCAGAACTTCGACAGCCTCGCCGACGCCATGGACGCCGTCAAGCGCGTCGGCCGGCTGCGGCTGGGCGATGCGGCCGAGGTGGGCGACGAGGCGCAGCACCAGGTCGTGTTCCGCTTCCGGCTCGACACCTCGCAGTTGCCGCGTCCGTTCCAGATCGGCGTGGTCGGCCAGGCCGACTGGAACATCGTGGCCGAGCGCAGCGCCAAGCTCGCGCTGGAGAAGCAGCGGTGAGCAGCAAGCCGCGCAGCGGCGCAGCGGCCACGCCCGCCGCCCGCCGCGCGCGCGCGCTGCGCTGGGCCGTGGGCGTGGGCGCCGCGCTGGTCACGGCCATCGGCCTGGTGCTGATGTTCCTGCTGGCCCAGGCCACCAACAACCGCGCGCTGTACGAGCGCTACTACGTGCGCCTTTTCGGCATCAACGTGGTGGTGGCGGTGCTGCTGGTGCTGGTGATCGGCTGGGTCGCCTTCCGGCTGCTGCGGCGGCTGCGCCAGGGCAAGTTCGGCAGCCGCCTGCTCATCAAGCTGGCGGCCATCTTCGCGCTCGTGGGCGTGGTGCCGGGCGCGCTGGTCTACGTGGTGTCCTACCAGTTCGTGGCGCGTTCGATCGAAAGCTGGTTCGACGTCAAGGTGGAGGGCGCGCTCGACGCCGGCCTGAACCTCGGCCGCGCCACGCTCGACTCGCTTGCGGACGACCTGGCCGCCAAGACGCGCGTGGCCAGCGCCCAGCTGGTGCAGGTGCCCGACGCGAGCGCCGGCCTCGTCCTCGAGCGCATCCGCGACCAGCTCCAGGCCAGCGACGTGGTGCTCTGGACCGGCACCGGCCAGCTGGTGGCCGGCGCCGGCGCCTCGCGCTTCCAGCTCAACCCCGAGCGGCCGACCACCCAGCAGCTGCGGCAGGTGCGCGCCGACCGCGCCATCGCCCACATCGAGGGCCTGGACGAAACCGCGGCGCCGGGCGCCAACGTGCCGCCTGCCAGCGTGCGCGCCCTCGCGATGGTGCAGCGGCCGGGCTTCGACTTCGACACGGCGCCGCGCTTCCTGCAGGTGACGCAGCCGCTGCCGCCCGCGGTGGTGGCCAACGCACTCGCCGTGCAGGAGGCCAACCGCGAATACCAGGAGCGGGCCCTGGCCCGCGAGGGCCTGCGGCGCATGTACATCGGCACCCTCACGCTGAGCCTTTTCCTGGCCGTGTTCGGCGCCGTGCTGCTGGCCGTGCTGTTCGGCAACCAGCTCGCGCGGCCGCTGCTCGTGCTGGCGGACGGCGTGCGCCAGGTGGCCGGCGGCGACCTGCGGCCGACCGCCGTGCTGCAGGGCAAGGACGAGCTGGGCGGCCTCACGCGCTCCTTCGCCGTCATGACCCAGCAACTGGCCGATGCCCGCGGCGCCGTCGAAAAAACCATGGGCCAGCTCGACGCCGCCCGCGCCAACCTGCAGACCATCCTGGACAACCTGACCTCCGGCGTGATCGTGCTCGACGCCAAGGGCACCATCCTTTCCACCAACCCCGGCGCCACCCGCGTGCTGCGCGCGCCCCTGGCCGCCTACGAGGGCATGCCGCTCGCCCAGGTGCCCGGGCTCGCGGACTTCGGCAACAGCGTGCAGCAGCAGTTCGACGAATTCCAGGTCGAGCGCCTGCAGCACGGCCTGGACCACTGGCAGCACGCCTTCGAGCTGCATGCCAGCGGCACCGACCTGCCGCAGCAGGACAGCGCCATCAACATCGTGGCGCGCGGCGCCGAGCTGCCGGGGGCCGCGCGGCTGCTGGTGTTCGACGACATCTCCGAAATCGTCTCCGCCCAGCGCGCCCAGGCCTGGGGCGAAGTGGCGCGCCGCCTGGCCCACGAGATCAAGAACCCGCTCACGCCCATCCAGCTCTCGGCCGAGCGGCTCGAAATGAAGCTCTCGGGCAAGGTCGCGCCGCCCGAGCAGGCCGTGCTCGTCAAGTCGGTCAAGACCATCGTCGACCAGGTCGACGCCATGAAGCGGCTGGTCAACGAATTCCGCGACTACGCCCGCCTGCCCGCGGCCGACCTGAAGCCGGTCGACCTCAACGCGCTGCTGGCCGACGTGCTGCAGCTCTACAGCGCCGAGAACGCGCCCATCGCGCTGCGCTCCGAGCTCGACGAACGCTGCCCGCCCATCCGCGGCGACGCCCAGCAGATCCGCCAGGTCATCCACAACCTGCTGCAGAACGCCCAGGACGCCGCCGAGGCCGCCGCCAGCACCACCGGCCGCGCCGGCGAGGTCGTCATCCGCACCCGCCTGGGCGATTCGGGCCAGCGCGTGCGCCTCACCGTGCAGGACAGCGGGCCGGGCTTTGCCGAGAACATCCTCAAGCGCGCCTTCGAGCCCTACGTCACCACGAAAACAAAAGGTACAGGTTTGGGACTGGCCGTGGTCAAGAAGATCGCGGACGAGCACGGCGCGCGCATCGAGCTTTCCAACCGCGTTGTCGATGGGGCTGTAGCAGGGGCGCAAGTCTCGCTATCATTCGCGCTGGCAGGCGAGCCGCAAACAGCGGTCGCTCACACCGAAGATCCGAAGTCTTCCGCCGCCTGAGCGTGAAAGAAACCCGTCGCGCGCAGACGATGGGGCGGCTGGCGGACCCTACACACATTGCAGATACCGGCGCATACAACAAGCAGCACTCATGGCAAACATTCTCGTGGTCGATGACGAGCTGGGCATTAGGGACCTGCTCTTCGAAATTCTCAATGACGAAGGCCACAACGTGGAGTTGGCGGAAAACGCGGCCGAGGCACGCGCAGCGCGGCAGCGCGCACGGCCCGACCTCGTGCTGCTCGACATCTGGATGCCCGACACCGACGGCGTGACGCTGCTCAAGGAATGGTCCACCGCCGGGCTGCTGAGCATGCCCGTCATCATGATGAGCGGCCACGCCACCATCGACACCGCCGTCGACGCCACCCGCATCGGCGCCTTCGCTTTCCTCGAAAAACCCATCACGCTGCAGAAGCTCCTGAAGGCCGTCGAGCAGGGCCTCGCGCGCGAGAACGCCAGGCGCGCGGCGGCGGGCGTGGTGCCCCCGGCCCCGGGCATCAACCCCTCGGCCGCCATCACCACCACCGGCGACAGCCTGCTGCTGGCCTCGCTCGCCTCCGTGCCGGTGCCCGACGCGGGCCCGCAGTCGACCCAGAGCTTCGACCTCGACCGCCCGCTGCGCGATGCACGCGACGGCTTCGAGAAGGCCTACTTCGAATTCCACCTGGCCATGGAGAACGGCTCGATGACCCGCGTGGCCGAGAAGACCGGCCTGGAACGCACCCATCTCTACCGCAAGCTCAAACAACTTGGCGTCGATCTTTCGAGAGGGCGCAGAAGCGCTGTATAATTTAAGGCTGCACACCAAGGCCCGGTAGCTCAGTTGGTAGAGCAGCGGATTGAAAATCCGCGTGTCGGTGGTTCGATTCCGCCCCAGGCCACCATTCATCATTTTGAGGTCGTCCGCAGGCGACCATCAAAATCAAAAAAGCCCTAAGTAGATCAACTGCTTGGGGCTTTTTTCATTCCAGGGCGGCCCGCAGCGTTCCGCGCCAGGCCGGGCGCTCGTAGGGCGAACCCCGGGTTTACGCCTAGACCCACCCCCTCAAGTTCCGCCGCCGCACTGCCGATATACCAGGCAACCTGGCCCCGCATCGGCGGCCGTCACGGAAAAAGCACATGCGCAATTGGAAGATCAGTGCCCAGCTGGGCGCGGCGTTCGGGATCGTGTTGCTGTTGATGGCGACGGGGCTCGCGATCGGCATCTCGGGCCTTCAGGAGGTCGCCGGCAGCGGCGTCGCCCCGGAGCTCGCACGGCATATCGCGTCGACGCGCAACCTCATGGCGGGCTTCGGGGTCGCCGCGCTGCTGGCGGGCGTGGGCTGCAGCATCTGGCTCGCGCGCAGCATCATGCAGCCGCTTGGCGAGGCGATCTTCATCGCGGAGACCGTGGCCTCGGGCGACCTCAGCAAGGAATTCGAGACCGAGCGCGGCGGTGATTTCGGGCGGCTGCTGCGCGGCATGGGCGAGATGGAAGACACGCTGACGGACGTGGTGACGCGCATCAAGGCGTCGACCGACTCGATCGTGGTGGCGTCCGGGCAGATCGCGGCCGGCAACCAGGAGCTGTCCTCGCGCACCGAGGAGCAAGCGAGCTCGCTCGAGCAGACCGCGGCCTCGATGGAAGAGCTCACGAGCACCGTCAAGCAGAACGCCGACAACGCACGGCAGGCCAACCAGCTCGCACTCTCGGCCTCCGAAGTGGCCGTGAAGGGCGGCAGCGTGGTGGGGCAGGTGGTCGACACCATGGCGTCGATCAATGCTTCTTCCCGGAAGATCGTCGACATCATCGGCGTGATCGACGGCATCGCGTTCCAGACCAACATCCTGGCGCTCAATGCGGCTGTCGAAGCCGCGCGCGCAGGCGAACAAGGCCGCGGCTTCGCGGTGGTCGCGTCGGAAGTGAGAAGCCTCGCGCAACGCTCGGCCGCGGCGGCCAAGGAGATCAAGGGCCTGATCGACGATTCGGTGGGCAAGGTCGACGTGGGCAGTGCACTCGTCGGCGAGGCCGGCAAGACGATGGAAGAGATCGTGAGCGGCGTCAAGCGCGTGACGGACATCATCGGGGAGATCACGGCCGCCAGCCACGAGCAGGCGCAGGGCATCGAGCAGGTGAACCAGGCGATCGCGCAGATGGACCAGGTGACGCAGCAGAACGCGGCGCTGGTCGAGAAGGCGGCCGCCGCGGCCCAGTCGCTGCAGGAACAGGCCGACAGCCTCTCGCAGGTGGTGGCCACCTTCAAGCTCGACGACGACGAAGAGGAACCCGCCGCGGCGCCGCCCAGGCCCGCACCCGTCCAGGCGCGTGTCGAGCAGCCGGTCCAGCCGGCTCGGCGTGCACTTGCCGCTGCACCGCCGCGCAAGCCAGTGGCGGCCATCGCGGGCACGTCGGCCGCCAGCGGAGACTGGGAGACTTTCTAAGCCCGCGCGTGCGCGCCAAGAGGCAATGAACGGTCAGGCCGGCTGCCAGCCAGCCTTGAGCGCATCGGGGTTCTTGTCCGCGACAAGATTCAGCTTGATGCCATGCTCGAGAAATGCCTTGAGCCCTGCAAGCGTCCAGGTGAAGCCTTGGGTCGACTCGGCAACGTACTTGAAGAGTTCGTCGCCATCTCCTGTCCAGCCAGACTCCGTGATGACGACATAGGTCGTTCCATCCTCGCGTGCGGAGAACGTCCATTCGACCGTCGTGCGGCCGCTGTATCCGTCCCACTCGATCACGATGCGCTTGTCGGGTTCGATGTCTTTCACGAGCACCGATGTGGATGCCCCATACATCTCCCAGTCCCATCTGACTTCGCGGCCGGCCTCGAGCCGGCCGCTGCTTTTGGTGAACCAGAAGTTGGTTGTCACACCGGGATCGATGAACGCTTCGAACACCTCTGCGACGGGCTTGCGAACCAGCATCTCCGTTTGTGCGACGGGTGCTTTCGTGATCTCGACTTTCATGGTGGCCTCCTTTGCGGGACGCGATGCGGCGCCTGCCAATCAATCCTGGCACGGAGCGCGTCGCACCATGAGCACGCGGCGCCATGGACCCACCTGCAGCGCAGTTTTCTTTCAATATGCAACGCTCCACTGCACCTACGCGAATGTGAGCATCGCCCTACAGAAGAACCGCTGCAAAAAATTAAGGTGACCGATGGCGAGGCCGAGCAATGTGTGAAGTGCCTCGCGCAAAGGAAGCCAAATTGGACCCCCCATCCAGACCCTTCGAGCGCCGCGCGCTCCGCATTCCGCTGCGCTCTTCCGTCACGCTGGAGGCCGACCTGAGCCTGCCGGCGGCCTCGCGCGGGATCGTGCTGTTTGCGCATGGCAGCGGCAGCAGCCGCTTCAGCCCGCGCAACCGACAGGTCGCGGAGAGCCTCAACGAGGCGAAGCTGGCCACGCTGCTCGTCGACCTCCTGACCTCCGACGAAGAGGCCGTCGACGAGCGCACGCGCGAGCTGCGCTTCGACATCGACATGCTGGCCGACCGGCTCGTCGGCCTGACCGACTGGCTGTGCGACTACGAGCCCGCCGCGGGCCTGAGGATCGGCTACTTCGGCGCGAGCACCGGTGCAGGTGCCGCGCTGGTGGCGGCGGCGCAGCGGCCCGACGCGGTGCACGCCGTGGTCTCGCGCGGCGGGCGGCCCGACCTGGCCGGGCCCGCGCTCGAGCGCGTGCGCGCGCCCACGCTGCTGATCGTCGGCGGCAATGACGGGCCGGTGATCGACATGAACTGGCAAGCCCTTGCGGTGCTGCGCGGCGAGAAGCGGCTTTCGCTCGTGCCCGGTGCCACGCATCTTTTCGAGGAACCCGAAGCGCTGGGCGCGGTGTCCAAGCTGGCGCGCGACTGGTTTCGGGACCATCTCGATCCCTCCAGGAGTACCAAGAAATGAGCAAATCACCAGGACACCAGAAATGGCCCGACCACCAGGTGCGCGAGGAGCCGCTTCGCCAGCCGATGGAGGCCGAGGTCGAAGGCATGGTCGTCGCGAGCTCGGCGGACGTGATCAAGGTGGTCGAGGACAAGTCGCCGGTGCGCTACTACTTTCCGCGCACCGACGTCCGCACGGACAAGCTCAAGCGTTCGCAGACCACGACCGAATGCCCGTTCAAGGGCACCGCGAGCTACTACAGCCTGAACGTGGGCGAGCGGCAGCTCGACGACGCGATCTGGTCATACGAAGATCCGTACGACGAGCACCAGGCGCTGAAGGGCCGCATGGCTTTCTACGACGAGAAGTTTCCGGAGATCCATGTCCGTCCGAAGAGCTGAGCGAGCCGCCGGGTAGCGCTCTCGCATGTGCGGCAATATTTGCCGCACAACCCGCAGCGATGATCTTCCTTCACTCCAAGCCCGGAAAGGCCGTTCTCCGATGAACGAAGCGCTCGACACGCTGGCCGATGCAACGCTGCTGGGGCTGCCGGTGCCCGATCTGGCGCTGGCGGTGGCCGCCGCGCTTGCCGCCTACCTGGCGATGCGGCTGGTGCTGCGCTACATGATCGGGCGCATGCGCGGCATCGCGCAGCACACGAGCAATCGCATCGACGACACGGTGGTCGAAGTGCTGGCCGGCACCAACCGCGCATTCCTGGTGCTGGCCGCGCTGCTCGTCGGCGTGGGCATGCTCGAGTTGCCCGAGCGCTGGAACCAGCGCGTCGGGCAGCTGTGGTTCATTGCCATTGCGCTGCAGGCGGGCCTGTGGTTCACCCGGGCCATCGGCTTCGGGCTGCGCCGCTACGAGCAGCGCCACGCCTCCGCGAGCATGACGCAGGTCAGCGCATCGGCCACGCTGATGTCGTGGTCGATGCGCACCGTGCTGTGGGCGGTGATCCTGCTGGCGGTGCTGTCGAACCTGGGCGTCAACATCACCGCCTTCGTCGCCAGCCTGGGCGTGGGCGGCATTGCGATCGCGCTTGCGATGCAGAACATCCTGGGCGACCTGTTCGCCTCGCTGTCCATCGCGGTCGACAAGCCCTTCGAGGTGGGCGATGCGATCGGTGTCGGCGGGCTCTCGGGCACAGTGCAGCACGTGGGCCTCAAGACCACGCGCCTGCGCAGCCTGAGCGGCGAGCAGATCGTGATCGGCAACACCGACCTGCTCAAGCAGACCGTGAAGAACTATCGCCGCATGGACGAGCGCCGCATTGCCTTCAAGTTTGGCGTGAGCTACCGCAGCACGCCCGAACAGCTGGAGGCCATACCGGGCATCGTGAAGCGGTTGATCGAGTCGCGACCGTCGCTGCGGCTGGACCGCGTGCACTTCCAGGCCTTCGGCGAGAGCTCGCTCGACTTCGAGGTCGTGTACTTCGTGACCACGCCGGACTACGGGCTCTACATGGACGAGCAGCAGCGCCTCAACCTGCAGATGATGCGCGAGTTCGCGCGGCTGGGCGTGGAGTTTGCGATTCCGGCGCGATCCCTGCACGTGCTGTCGCCCGAGGGCCGGCGCGCGGTGGCGAAGGAACTGGCCACTCAGGAGGAAGAGTAGGAACGCTCCAGGCCGTGCGCCACCGACGCCAGCAGGTCGTCCGGATGCAGCATGGCCGCGCGTGCCTTCTGCGCGGTTTCGTACTGGTGCAATGCGGCCTGCAGCCGCGGTGCCGTGGCCAGCGCGTGCCAGACCGGGCCAGTGCGGCATGCGATGGCGCCTCGCCGCGTGCGAGCTGTTGCGCGAAGGCCAGGCTCGCGGGCTCGGCAAGCAGCACGGCCCTGGTTGCGGCGCCCAGCGGCTGCGGCAAGGCCTCGGGCGGTGCCGAGCAGCAATAGATCACGTGGGGCGGCAACAGGCGGCGGGCCGGGCGCAGGCCCTGCAGCGAGGCGCCGGCAATGCGCTGCTCGCCGTCGGCCGATGCAAAGGCGTAGACCGCGTCGGCGTCGGCCTTCGCAAGGCGCCGCAGGCCGCGCAGCAGGCGCGGAAAGTCGGAGGTGGCCGCGGCGGGCGAGGCCTTGGTTTCGGCAAGGAGAACGAGGCTGGCGCCACCCGCATCGCCTCCGCGCACGATGGCGGCGTCCCACTCCTCCTTGGCCTTGCTCGCTTCTCCCGGAAAGCCGCGCGGCGTGCGAAGACCGCGTGCGACGCGGTAGGTGGCGGCTCCCTTGCAATGGCGGTTCAGCATGCCGGCGATCTCGCGGAAGGCCTCGACCGCGGCGTGTTCGGCGATCCGGCCCTGCTGCGCCGATGCGCGCCCTTCGGCGGCCGCGGCATCGCTGCCCGCGAGCGGTCCGCGCCGTTCGCACAGCGCCTGGTAGCGCTGCACGCTCTCGCGCCGGAGCAGCTCGCTGCCGCGCACCAGCCGCCGCAGCGCGGGGCTTGCGTGGATCGCTTCCAGCGGCGCGCGGAAATTTCCGGGGCCGGGGAGTTCCTGCGCGAGCAGCTGCCCGATGGCCTCTGCCAGTTCCGCCCATGCGCCCGCGGCCGCAAGGCCGTGCAGCCGGGCCAGCGCGTCGCGCAGGGCGCCGGCCGCCTCGCGCCGCAGCTTGCCGGGATGCGCGATGGCATCGACCGCCATCCTGAGGGTGCGCCGATCGGCCGCGCGCTGCCGGGACAGCTGCACATGCTCATGCACCTGCGCGTCCCGCGCCTGCAGCATGGCGGCCTGGAACGCCGGGTCGCCGCGTTCGGGCGCGAGCGCCTCGCGGATCAACTGCGCCAGCGCGCGGGTGAAAAGCGCCTGGATGCCTGGTGCGGGCCCGGTGCGCGCGGCCTCGATCGCAAAGGCGAGCGTGGCCTGCGTGCCGCCCGCCACGGCCGCCTCGGCATCGACCGGCAGAGGAGGCAGGCGATACCGGCGCGGTGCCGCGCGCAAGGCGGCCAGGAGAACGGCGTCGAGGTGCGGTTGTTGCGGTTGCTGCAAATCCATTCGAATCCTGCGGCTGGATGTTCCGATGGCGGCCCGCGGCGGGCATGCCGATTGCCTGCCACTCTGCCATGGACAACACTGAAAAAGCGCAATGGAACCGCAAGCTCGACGAGCGGGCGGCCGAACTCGAAAGCGAACTGAGAGCCGCCAAGGCCGACGAGGACGAGGCGCCCACCCGCACCCCGCACGTCCAGGTGCCGGACACGGTGGACGCGGCCGAGGAGCGGCTGCGCGGCGCGCTCCGGGGCGCGGAAGTGGAGCGCGACGTGTCCGAGCTGCGGGACATCGAGGCCGCGCGCGAGCGCCTGCGCACCGGCGAGTTCGGAACCTGCATCGATTGCGGCGTGCAGATTCCGCTCGATCGACTCGAGGCCATGCCGGCCTCGGCGCGCTGCCTCGAATGCCAGCAGCGCCATGAGCGCACGCATCCGATCGAAATCCGCATTCCCCCCGCCCTGTGAACGCGGGCACTCAGAGCCGCCCTGTTCATTGCAGGCAGGGTGACAGCACCCAGGCCGCGAACCATTGCGCCGCCACCAGCAGCGTGAAAAGTGCGCCCATGCCGGTCGCCAGCGCCGCGAGAAAGCGCTGGCGCACGGCGGGCGCCGCCGCGTCGCTGTCCAGCGTACCGCCGGCCTGTACGCCGCTGCCCAGGCGCCGCCATTCGCCGCCCGCGAGCAGCGTGGGCGCGAGGCAGCCCAGCAGCGCGCCGATGCTCAGCGCATGCAGCAGCAGCGTCGTCTGCAGGGTGCAGGCCTGGGGAACCGCGGCATACGCGAGCGTCTGGCAGAGCAGCGCGAAGGCGGGCACCACGAGCAGCGCGAGCCATGTCTTCGAGGCGTGCAGCTTGGTCATGGCCCGTTCTCCCTCGATTCAATGAAGGCGCGGCACGCCATAGATCACCGCGTAGATCGGCAGCCAGGAGAACACGACGAAGTACCAGTACAGCGCGTTCTCGCTCACGTCGACGAAGCGCTGGCCTTCCATCGGGCCGGTGAACAGCAGCACGTCCAGCACGGCCGTGTCGTAGGTGTCGGTGAGCAGGTGCACCGTGTGCAGCCCGAGCAGGGTCCAGACGACCGAGCCGTAGGCGTTGTGGTCCCAGCGCGTGTGCAGCGCCACAAACTCGAAGCCCCGCAGCACCAGGAAGGCCAGCGCGAACAGCAGGCACACCAGCAGCCAGCCGCGCGTGCGCACCAGGTCGCGGGCTTCGGCGGCGCGCTTGGCCTTCTGGTTCGGCCAGATGCTCGCGAGCAGGATCAGCGTGTTGGCCGACCCCCACAGCAGGTCGGGCGGCGGTGCGCCGAGGGGCCAGCTGTCCGCCTGGCTGCGCAGGTACAGGTAGGCGCCGATGGCGATTGCGAAGATCGTGCCCTCGATCGCGATCAGGCCGAAGGTGCCCCACCACATCAGGCTGCGGTGGCCGAAGGCATAGCTCGGCAGGGCCGAGACGTCGAGCTCGCGCCGAGGTGCCGTCATGGCCCCTGCTCCAGGCGAAGGTGCACCGCGGTTTCCGCGCGCCGGGGCCAGAACCAGGCCGTGAGCGCGATCGCGATCGGGATGCTGCCCCACACCACGGCCCACGGCGTGAAGATGGAGCCGATGAACAGCACCGTGACGGCCAGTGCGCTGACCAGCGGCCAGATGGTCGGGTCGGGGAAGTTGACGCGCAGGTCGGGCCGCGCATCGAGCACGGTGGTGGCGAGCAGTTCGCGCGTATGGGCCGCGAGACCGCCCACGTGCGTGAAGGGCGGCTGCCCGCCGTCGGCCGCGGTGCGCGGCGGCTCCCAGAGCGGATCGCGGCCGTGCACCACCGGAATCGCGTGGAAGTTGCATGGCGGCGGCGGCGACTCGGTGGCCCATTCGAGCGTACCGGCGCCCCAGGGGTTGGGGCCCGCGGGCGCGCCGCGGCGCAGGCTGCGCAGCGCGTTCACCACGAACAGCAGCGCCGACAGCGCGATGACCCAGGAGCCGAGGGTCGCGACCAGGTTCAGCGTGTCCCAGCCCAGGCCCGCCTGGTAGGTGTAGACCCGGCGCGGCATGCCCCGGAGGCCGAGCAGGTGCATCGGGAAGAAGGTCACGTTGAAGCCGACGAAGAAGAGCCAGAAGTTCCAGCGCCCGAGGCGCTCGCTCATGAGCCGGCCGGTGATCTTGGGATACCAGTAGTAGAAGGCGCCGAACAGCGGAAACACCGCGCCGCCGATCAGCACGTAATGCAGGTGCGCCACCACGAAGTAGCTGTCGTGCACCTGCAGGTCCAGCGGCACCGAGGCCAGCATGATGCCGGTCAGGCCGCCCAGCACGAGGATGAAGAAGAAACCGAGCGCGAAGAGCAGCGGCGTCTTGAAGTCGATCCGGCCGCTGCACAGCGTGGCGATCCAGCAGAAGATCTGCACGGCCGAGGGAATGGCGATCAGCATGCTCGCCGCGGTGAAGAAGCTCTTGCCGAGCTCCGGCAGGTTGACCGCGAACATGTGGTGCACCCACAGCCCGAAGGCCAGGAAGGCGGTGGCGATCAGCGCCAGCACCATGGCCGTGTAGCCGAAGATCGGCCGCCGCGCGAAGGTCGGGATGATGGCCGAGAGAAAGCCCAGGCCGGGCAGGAAGATCAGGTAGACCTCGGGGTGGCCGAAGAACCAGAACAGGTGCTGCCAGAGCACCGCGTCGCCGCCCTCGGCCGGGTTGTAGAAGTGCGTGCCGACCAGCCGGTCCGTGATCAGCGTGGTGCTCGCCAGCATCACCGCGGGCATCGCGAACAGCACCATGAAGGCCGTCACCAGCATGGCCCAGGCGAACAGCGGAATGCGGTTGAGCGCCATGCCCGGCGCGCGCAGCTTGAACACGGTGGTGATCACCACGATAGCCTCCAGCAGCGCCGACAGCTCGGTGAAGGTGATCATCTGGGCCCAGAAGTCGGTGCGCTTGCCGGGCGAATAGTCGGGCCCCGCGAGCGGCACGTACGAGAACCAGCCCACGTCGGGCGCGGCGCCCAGCGCGAACACCGCGTAGAGCATCAGCCCGCCGAACAGGAAGATCCAGTAGGCGAAGGCGTTCAGGCGCGGAAAGGCGACGCTGCGCGTGCCCAGCATCAGCGGCAGCAGATACACGGCCACGGCCTGCATCACCGGCACGGCGAAGAGGAACATCATGGTCGAGCCGTGCATCGTGAACAGCTGGTTGTAGAGGTCGGGCCCGACCAGCCGCGCGCCGGGCCGCGCGAGCTGCAGCCGCATCACGAACGCAAGCAGCCCGCCCGCCACGAAGAAGCAGAAGGTGGTGACGATGAAGCGGCGCGCGATCGCCTTGTGGTTGACGGCGGCCAGCCAGCCGAGCAGCCCGGGCGGATCGCGCCAGGTGGCGTCCAGCGCGGCGGCTTCGGGCGAGCCGGGGCCGGGGCCGTCCTTCAGGTGCGGCGGGGCGGGGGTGCGGCCGGGTTGCTGCTGCATGGCGCGTTCGTCGTTCATCAGCGCAGGGTCTGCAGGTAGCCGACCAGCGCGTCCATGTCTTCGGACGAGAGCCGGGTGGCGGGCATGTAGGTGCCGGGCTTGACCTGCTGCGGATCGGCGATCCAGCGCCGCAGGTCTTCCGGCGTGTTGGCCAGGCTGCCCGCGGCCAGCGTGCTGCGGCTTGCCAGGTGCGTGAGGTTCGGCCCGCGCACGGCCTGCGCCGAGGTGCCGTCGATGGCGTGGCACATCGCGCAGCTCGATCGCATGAAAATTTCGCGGCCGCGCAGCGGCTGGCCTTCTGCGGGTTCGCCCGCCGTGCGGCGCTGCGCCGCGGCCCAGGCCGCATAGCGCTCGGGCGGCTCGGCCAGAACGAAGAAGGCCATCAACGCATGCTGCGAGCCGCAGAACTCGGCGCACTGGCCGCGGTAGATGCCGTCGCGGTCGGCGCGGAAATTCAGGGTGGCGGTGCGGCCCGGGATCAGGTCCTTCTTGCCCGCGAGGCTCGGCACCCAGAAGCTGTGGATCACGTCGTCGGCCTTGAGCGTGACGATCACGGGCCGGCCGGTCGGCACATGGATCTCGTTGGCGGTCATGAAGCTGTCGGCCACCTGCGGCTCCACGTAGCGCACCTCCCACCACCACTGGTGGGCCGTCACCTCGAGCCGCAGCGCGCCGTCGGTGGACAGCCGCGCGAGCGCGCGGTCGGTGAAGATGCTGGCCGCAATGAGCGCGAGCAGCAGCAGCGTGGAGGCCGCCACGGCCGCGATCACGCTGCGTCGGCGGCCGGGCTCGGGCCGGCCCAGGGACGACAGGTCCGGCGCGCTTTCCGCACCCGCGCGCTGCGCGCGCAGCAGCGCGACGAGCAGCGCCGCCAGCACGGCTGCGAAGACCACCGTGCACACCGCCAGCGTCAGCGTCCACAGCGCATGCACATGGCCCGCCTGCGGGCCGAAAGGGGCGAGCACGTCGTGCAGTGCGTCCATCGTTTCTCTCTCCGGTCCAGGGCCGCCTCCACCGTGAGCCCCACGTCGAGGGCCTCAGCAAATTAGCAAGGCAAGGAGTGCCTGTTGTAGGGCGGCAAGCCGACTTGGCTGTCGGCATCGGCTGATGCAATGGCCGATGCGAATGGCTGCTAGCGAGGCGGCATGGCGCCCGGTGCCGCGCGCACGGTTTCGCCCTGCAGCAGCCGCGCCGCTGCGACCAGCGCCACCACCAGGTAGGCCAGGCCCGCCGGCACCCACATGATGAGTCCGCCCAGGCGCTGGTCCTCGAGCAGGTCGAAGCCCAGCGCGGGCGTGGCGGTGCCGTAGGCCGGATACCAGGGCACGGTCGAGAAGGTCAGCAGCGCACCGAGGGCGCCGGTGTGCACCATGGTCGTGAAGAGATACAGCATCGAGCCGCCATGCCCGGCGCGCGAAGCGCCGGCGAGCGGCGGCCACCAGAACAGCAGCGCCGTCGCAAGAAAGCTCGCATGCTGCAGGCTGTGCACGGCCTGGCTGCGCAGTGCCGCCTCGAAGAACAGCGGCAGGTGCCAGGCCCAGAGCGCGAGGCCGTGCAGGGCCCAGGCGACCGGCGCACAGGTCAGCACTTCCCATGCGGCGGCCAGCGCGGGCTGCCGCACCAGGCGCGTGGTTCGCATGCGCCACGGCGCCGGCAGTGCCCAGGTCCAGACCGCCAGCGGCCGGCCGATCACCAGCAGCGGCGCGGCCAGGATCATGAGCACCTCGTGCTGCACCATGTGCGCGGAAAACAGATAGCCCCCGAGCGCATCGAGCGGCGAGACCAGCGCCAGCACCAGCGCGAGCCAGCCCGCGCCGAACGAAGCCGCGCGCCGCATGCCGACCCCGCGGCCCGCACCGGCCTTGCGCCACAGGCGCAGCAGGCCGGCCAGGTAGAGCAGCAGGCTCGCGCCCAGACAGGCCAGCACCCAGGGCTCCAGGCTCCAGCCGAGGGCCGGCACGGCGGTTGCCGGCTCCGGCGCGTGCGCGCTGGCCAGCGGCGCCGCCAGCAGCAGCAACAGCAGCAGCAACAGCAGCAGCAATGCAGCACGGGCGCGGCATGCGCGCCGTGTGGAAGGCCGGGAGCCGGCCGGCGGCGTCATGGCTTGCATGGCCTCAGTCTGAGCCAACTGCGCCAAGGCTGCTTGCTCGACGCGGCACACGAGAGGTAAAAAAAGGGGCTTGAAACCGGTCGGGCCAACCCTCAGATGTGCGCCGGAGGCTGTGCCGCCTCCATTCTTCGCCTTGTTCCTTGTTCATTCATTCCCTTTCGAGGAGATTGTCTTGACGATGAAGATCGCGCAGATCGCGCCCCTGTACGAAGCCGTTCCGCCGCGGCTCTATGGCGGCACCGAACGAGTCGTTGCCCACCTGGCCAATGCGCTGGTGGACCAGGGCCACGAGGTCACGCTGTTCGCCTCCGCGGACACGCAGACCCGGGCCCGCCTGGCGCCCATGCGGGCCCAGGCCCTGCGGCTGGACCCGGCGCCGCTGAAGTCCGACCTGGCCAGCCACCTCTGCATGCTCCACGAAGTGCGACGACGAGCGCACGAGTTCGACGTGCTGCATTTCCACGTCGACCTGCTGCACTTTCCCTTCTTCGAGGACATGGCCGGCCGCACGCTCACCACGCTGCACGGGCGCCTGGACATCGCGGACCTGCCCGGCGCGTACATGCGCTGGAACCAGTTTCCGCTGGTCTCCATCTCGCGCCACCAGCGCAAGCCGCTGCCCTTCGCCAACTGGCTCGCGACCATTCCGCACGGACTCGAAGAGACGCCCTACGCCTTCGAGCCGAACCCCGGCGGCTACCTGGCCTTCCTTGGCCGCATCTCGCCCGAGAAGCGGCCCGACCGCGCCATCGAGATCGCCAGGCGCGCGGGGCTGCCGCTGAAGATCGCGGCCAAGGTCGACGCGGCGGACGCGAGCTACTTCGCGCAGAAGATCCGGCCGCTGCTGGACGATCCGCTGGTCGAGTTCATCGGCGAGATCGGCGACGCCGACAAGGCCGCGTTCCTGGGCGGCGCGCGCGCGCTGCTGTTCCCGATCGACTGGCCCGAGCCCTTCGGCCTGGTGATGATCGAGGCCATGGCCTGCGGCACGCCGGTGATCGGCTGGCGCTGCGGCTCGGTGCCCGAGGTGATCGAGCACGGCGTGAGCGGGCTCATCGTCGAGGACGAGGCGCAGGCCGTCGAGGCGGTGCACGCCATCGGCGCGCTCGACCGCCGCCGCGTGCGGCAGGCCTTCGAACGGCGCTACTCGGCGCAGGCCATGGCCAGCGCCTATGTCGAGCAGTACGCGCGCCTGGCCGGCGGCGGCGCGCTCCTGCCGCAGGAGCCGCAAGAGCTGCACGAGCCCCTCTACCGCGAGGCTGCCTGAGCATGAGCGCCGCGCCGGGCCGCCCCCAAGCAAGCTCGCACCGCAGTGCGAAGCACGAAGGTACTCCAATGAGCGCGGAAGTGCCCGCCACCGAGCAGGCCGAGCCCGCGCCCGAGCGCGCGGTGCAGCATGCCTTCGTGCTCAAGGAGGGCGACACCTACTTCGTGATGGACGGCCACGGCGACGTGGGCGGCGGCGTGGACGGGCTCTTTCACGACGACACGCGCATGCTGTCGACCTTCGTGCTCCGGCTGGGCGGCGCGCGGCCGCCGCTTTTGTCCAGCGGCGTGAGCCACGACAACGTCTTCTTCATTGCGAACCTCACCAACCGTCCGCTGCCGGTGCTCGGATCGACGTCGATGCCGCAGGGCGTGATCCATCTGGAGCGCAAGCGCTTTCTCTGGGGTGCGCGGCTGTTCGAGCGCATCCGGCTGGTCAACTACGGCGACCAGCCCGCGCAGGCGCCGCTCACGCTGCAGTTCGGTGCCGACTTCCGCGACATGTTCGAGGTGCGCGGCCAGCGGCGCGCGCGGCGCGGCGAGATCGGCCCGCCCGAGGTCGGCGCCCAGGGCGTGGTGCTGCGCTACCAGGGACTGGACACCGTCACGCGGCTGGCCTGCATCGATTTTTCCGAGGCGCCGCAGCGCCTGGACGCGGGCACCGCCGAGTTCGCCGTGCCGCTGGCCGCGCGCGGCCACTGGACGCTCTACCTGGAGGTGGGCACGGCACCCGCGCGGCCCGGCGCCCAGCGCTTCCGCGAGGCCGGCGTGCTCGCGCGCTGGCGCATGCGCCAGCGGCAACGGCGCGGCTCGCGGCTGCACGCCTCGGGGCGCCTGTTCCAGGCCTGGCTCGACCGCTCGCGCGCCGACCTCGCGCTGCTCACCACCGACCTGCCCACCGGCCCCTATCCCTACGCAGGCATCCCGTGGTTCTCGACGCCGTTCGGGCGCGACGCCATCGTCACGGCCTTCCAGACGCTGTGGATCGACCCGAGGCTGGCGCAGGGCGTGCTCGAATTCCTGGCGGCGCGGCAGGCGCACCAGACCTCGAGCTTCCGCGATGCGGAGCCCGGAAAGATCATGCACGAGACCCGCAAGGGCGAGATGGCCGCCGTCGACGAACTGCCCTTCGGCCAGTACTACGGAGGCGTCGACACCACGCCGCTGTTCGTGGCGCTGGCCGGCGCCTATGCACGGCGCACCGGCGACCGCGCCACCATCGACCGCATCTGGCCCGCGCTCGGCGCGGCCTGCGAATGGATGGAGCGGAACATGGCGCGCCATCCCGATGGCCTGCTCGCCTACCAGCGCGGCGAAGCCAGCGGCCTGGTCAACCAGGGCTGGAAGGACAGCCACGATTCCATCTTCCACGCCGACGGCCGCACGCCCGAGGGGCCGATCGCGCTGGTGGAGGTCCAGGGCTATGCCTATGCGGCCTTCCTTGCGATGTCGGCCATGGCCGAGTGGCGCGGCGATGCGGGCGCGAGCCGCTGGCGCCAGCGCGCGGCGGCCATGCGCCTTGCGGTCGAGAGCCGGTTCTGGCTCGACGACCTGGGCTTCTATGCGCTGGCCATCGACGGTGCCAACCAGCCTTGCCGCGTGCGTGCTTCCAACGCGGGCCACCTGCTGTTCGCCGGCCTGCCGAGCGCAGAGCGGGCCCAGGCCGTGGGCCGCCAGCTGCTGTCGTCGGCCTTCGCATCGGGCTGGGGGGTCCGCACCCTGCCGGCGGAGGCGGTGCGCTTCAATCCGATGTCCTATCACAACGGATCGGTGTGGCCGCACGACGCGGCCCTGTGCGCGGCCGGCCTTGCGCGCTACGGCGAGCGCGACGGCGTGGTGCGCATCCTGGACAACCTGTTCGAGTCGGCCGCGCACTTCGGCATGCGGCTGCCGGAACTGTTCTGCGGCTTCGACCGCGAGCCGGGCCAGTCGCCCGTGGCCTATCCGGTGGCATGCCTGCCGCAGGCCTGGGCCGCGGGCTCGGTGTTCATGCTGCTGCAGGCCTGCCTGGGCCTGCAGGTGGACGGCATCCGGCGCGAGGTGAAGATCGTGCAGCCGCGGCTGCCGGCCGACATCGACCAGCTGCACGTGCAGCGGCTGCAGGTGGGCCACGCGCGGGTGGACCTGCATTTCCAGCGGCTCGAGGAGCGCATCGTCGTGGTCGCGCAAACGGCGCCCGGCACGCCCGGCGTCCAGGTCAACCTGCAGCTCTAGCGCGGCGGCCCGCGGCGGGCTGGCATGACATTTCTGAGCGCATCGGCGCCGCGGGTTGACACTGAATGTCATCCGCGGCGCGGCCTGCCGCACCTTCGCGGTGCCGCCCGTGTCCCGCGCTGGGATTCAGTGAATAGGAAAGAATGCATCCGCCGATTGGGCATGCATGTTGCGGTAACGAGGTTTAACAAAACTCGATCCCGACATGCATCAGTCACAAAGCGAAAACAACATCAATCCCCTGGACCGCCGCGCATTCTGCGTGGGCGCCGTGAGCCTCGCGGCCCTCGGCACCACCGCGTGTGGAGGAGGAGGGGGTGGCGGCGGCGGCGGCGTGGCGGGCGGCTTCGGCGCGCTGGGCAGCGGTGCGCCGCAGGCGGATGCATCGGCCCCGGCGGCCGCTCCGCCAGCCGCGACCGATGCATCCGCGGCGCCCGACGCGGCGCCCCCCGCACCGCAGGCGCGCAAGTTCGTGCACCCCGGCCTGTTGCACACCGAGGCCGACTTCGAGCGCATGCGCCAGAAGGTCGCGGCCAATGCGCAGCCCTGGCTCGCCGGCTGGAACGCGCTCACCTCCAATGGCCGTTCGCAGCTCGGCGCCAAGCCGCGGCCGCTGGCCACGGTGATTCGGGGGGACGTCCCGGGCCAGAACTTCGCGCAGTTCTACATCGACGTCGCGCGCGCCTACCAGCTCGCGCTGCGCTGGAAGGTTTCTCAGGACACGCGCTATGCCGACCTTGCCGTGGTCTTCCTGAACGAGTGGTCCTCCACGCTGAAAGAGGTCACGGGCAATGCGGATCGCTTTCTTGCGGCGGGCATCTACGGCCAGCAGTTCGCGAATGCGGCCGAGATCATGCGGTCCTATCCGGGATGGGCGGCCAGCGATTTCGAGCGCTTCCAGAACATGATGCTCACGGTGTTCTATCCGCTCAACCACGACTTCCTCGACAGGCACAACGGTGCGGTGATCACCAACTACTGGGCCAACTGGGACCAGTGCGCGCTGGGCTCGATCCTGGCCATCGGCGTGCTGTGCGACCGGACGGACCTCTATGACGAGGCGATCAGCTACTACAAGACGGGCCAGGGCAATGGCGCCGGCCTGCAGGCGGTCTACCACGTGCATCCCGGCTACCTCGGCCAGTGGCAGGAGAGCGGCCGCGACCAGGGGCACTGCACGCTGGGCATCGGCCTGGCGGGCGCCTTCTGCGAGATGGCGTGGAACCAGGGCGACGACATCTACGGCTACGAGAACAACCGCTTCCTTGCCGGCGCCGAGTACGTGGCCAAGTCGAACCTGCAGGACGGCGCCGGCAACTTCTACACCGTGCCCTTTCTCACCAGCGCCAACCGGCAGGGAACGAAGACCGTGCTGGGGGACGGCCTCGGCCACCGGCGCGGCATCTGGGAAAGCGTCCACAACCACTATGCCAACCGGCTGGGCATCGCCACGCCCTACACCGCGCTGCAGGCCGAGCAGATGCGGCCCGAGACCGACGGCAACAACGGCGACCAGCTCGGCTTCGGCACGCTCACCTACACGCGCGATCCGATCACGACGCCGCTGCGGCCGAGCGGGCTCACCGCGCGCGTGCATGGACCGCAGGTCGAGCTCTCGTGGTGGGGCTGCACCGGCGCGCTGAGCTATTCGGTCAAGCGCGCCACCATCGCAGGCGGCCCGTATGCCACGGTGGCCACGGGCATCAGCGATACGCTGACCTTCACCGACAGCACCGTCGCGCCCGGCGTGGTGTACCACTACGCGGTGGTGGCGCTGACCGCGGCCGGAGAAAGCAAGCCCTCCGACGAGGCCCGCGCCGCCATCAAGGCCGAGCTGCTGTTGCAGCGCGACTTCAGCGAGACGCAGGCGGCCGCCGACTATGCCGAGCTCCCCGTGGGCGTGGTCAAGGACGTGGCCGACTTCACCATCGCATGCCGGGTGTTCCTGGACGAGATATCGACTTGGTCGCGTGTCTTCGACTTCGGCTCCGGCGAGCGCCGCTACATGATGCTCACGCCGCGCAGCGACACCGGCAAGGTGCGCTACGCCATCTCGCCGGTCCATGGCTACAACATGCAGATGATCGAAGGCGCGTCGCCGCTGCCGACCGGCCGCTGGGTGCATGTGGCGGTGACCCTGTCCGGCACGCTCGGCACGCTGTACATCGACGGCGCGGTGGCCGGCAGCAATGCGCAGATGAGCTTCGCGCCCTGCGAGCTCGGCGAGACCACGAAGAACCTGCTCGGGCGTTCGCAGTATCCGAACGATCCGCCACTGCGCGGCCGCCTCGGCGATTTCCGCATCTACCAGGGCGCGCTGGGCGCCGCGGAGATTGCGGCGCTGGTGTAGGGCCGGACGCTACACCGCGCCGTGCGCCTCCACGTAGAGCGCATAGAGCGAATGGCTGCTCGCCATGTAGAGGCGGTTGCGCTTGGGCCCGCCGAACTCGAGGTTGGCACAGCGCTCGGGAAGGCGGATGAAGCCGATCGGCTTGCCGTCGCGGTTGAAGACCTTCACGCCGTCCATCTCTTCGGATTTTCCGAGCGGCAGGTGGGCCTTCAGGCCGCCGCCCACGTCGGTGGGCTCGGGCGCGAATGCGCCGTTGAAGCCCCATCCGCACCAGAGGTTGCCGTCGCGGTCGACGCGGAATCCGTCGAGCGCGCCGGGGCCGTCCGCATCGATGAGCTTGGTCTTGTTCGACACGCTGGCGCCATCGGCGGCAACGTCGTAGCTCCAGATGCTGCGGTTGGGCGTGCCCTTCCACTCGACCACGTAGAGCTTCTTCTCGTCCGGCGAGAACGCGAGCCCGTTCGGGTTCACCAGGTCTGTGATGACGGCGCTGAGCTTGCCGTCGCTCGCGATGCGGTAGACATTGGTGGTGGCCTGCTCCGGCGTGGCCTTCGATCCTTCCCACTCGCCGTTGATGCCGAAGGTCGGGTCGGTGAACCACACGCTGTCGTCCGACTTCACGACCACGTCGTTGGGCGCGTTGAGCTTCTTGCCCTCGTAGCTGTCGGCCAGCACGGTGATGCGGCCGTTCTTCTCGGTGCGCACCACGCGGCGCGTGACCGAATGCTCGCAGGTGACGAGGCGGCCCTGGCGGTCGCGCGTGTTGCCGTTGGCATAGTTGGCGTTCTGCTTGTGCACCGTGAACTTGCCGGTCTTCTCGTCGTACTTCATGAGCCGGTTGTTCGGAATGTCGCTGCACAGCAGGTAGGCGCCCTCCGGAAAGTACACCGGCCCCTCGGCCCAGCGCATGCCGGTGCCCAACTGCTCGACGGTGCTGCTGTAGATGCGGTACTTGGCAAAGCTCGGGTCCAGGATCAGCACCGAAGGGTCCGGGTAGCGCTGGTTGGGCTTGAAGTCGAAGGACTGCGCATTGGCCAGCCCGGCGACGGCGGCCAGTCCGGAGCCCGCGGCATTCTTCAGGAAGCGGCGGCGAGGCTCGAGGGCTTTGTTCTGCATCTGTAGATCTCCTTTGTCGTCGTTGCGGAAAACCGGCGGACGCCGATCTTACGTACCCGCCGCGCGCAGCCGGGCCCTTCGCAGCGGCGAAGTGCGACATGGCTTACTTGCGGTCCCCGAGACTGCCGACACGGCCCGCCCGCCGCCCGCCTAAGCTGGGACCTGCAGCGGGCCTTCGCTGCAGAAGGGACATGCGATGACTCAGGTTCATGAAGTGATGACGCGCGGCGTGCGCACGGTGGCGCCGGGCGACACCATCGTGCAGGCCGCCAAGGCCCTGGAAGAACTCGAAGTGGGCGTGCTGCCGGTGTGCGACGGCAGCCGGCTGGTCGGCGTGGTGACCGACCGCGACATTGCCGTGCGCGGCGTGGCCCGCGAGATCGACCTTGGCGCATCGCCGGTCAAGCAGATCATGACCGCCGACGCGTACTGGTGCTATGCCGACGACACGGTCGACGAGGCGCTCAGCCAGATGAGCGCGGTGCAGATCCGCAGGCTTCCGGTGGTCGACCGCGACAAGCGCCTCGTGGGCATCCTGTCGCTGGGCGACGTGGCGGCCAAGGGCGAGGCCGGCGCGGCGGCCGATCCGCTCGGAAAGATCTCCGAGCCTGCGCGGCCGAAGCACTTGTAGCAACGGCCCGCGGGCCGTGCGTCGGGGACTGCCTTCGCTCAGGCGCTCTGGGCCTGGGCCTGGTTCGGCGCGCGTCGGCGAATCTCGCTGTGCAGCGCGCGCTGTCCCGCGGCCAGCGCGGCTTCGTAGGTGTCCGCCGGATCGAAGGCGTCGCGGAGCACCTTGGGGTTCGCTCCGTTCGCATCCGTTTCGAGCAGGCGCCAGACAAATGATCCGAGGGCTGGCTCCTCGATGATGAGTTCGATGGGCTGTGTCATCCGGCCAACTTGCATGAACCCGCGCCAAATGTATGTAGGCGGAGTTCGAATGCTGCCGGCCCGGTGCCCCATGGGACTGGCGCCTCAGCCCGGCCTGCCGCCCGTGCCCTCGGCTCTCAGCCGCAATGCATTGGTGATGACCGACGCCGAGCTCAGGCTCATCGCCAGCGCCGCGATCATCGGCGACAGCAGCCAGCCCGTGAACGGGAACAGCACGCCCGCAGCCAGCGGCACGCCCAGTGCGTTGTAGACGAACGCGAAGCCCAGGTTCTGCTTCATGTTGGCGATGGTCTTCTCGGAGACGATGCGTGCCTGCGCGATGCCGCGCAGGTCGCCCTTGACCAGCGTCACCTGGGCGCTGTTCATCGCGACGTCGGTGCCGGTGCCCATGGCCACGCCGACATCGGCCTTGGCGAGCGCGGGCGCATCGTTGATGCCGTCGCCGGCCATCGCGACGATGCGGCCTTCGCGCTGCAGCTTCTCGACCAGCGCCAGCTTGTCGGCCGGCTTGACTTCGCCGTGCACCTCGTCGATGCCCAGCCTGGCGGCCACGGCGCGCGCGGTGGTCAGGCCGTCGCCCGTGGCCATGATCACGCGCATGCCCGATGCCTTGAGCGCCGCGAGCGCTTCCGCCGTGGTGGCCTTGACCGGGTCGGACACGGCCAGCAGGCCGGCGGGCTGGCCGTCGACCGCGAGGAACATCACGCTGGCTCCCTCGGCGCGCAGCGCCTCGGCCTGCGGCCGGAGCGCATCGACCGGCACGCCCAGCTGGTCCATCAGCGCGGTGTTGCCGAGCGCCAGCCGGCGGCCGCCGGCGCTGCCGTTCACGCCGATGCCGCTGGCGGACTCGAACTCGTCGGCCGCGGCCAGCGCAAGCCCGCGCTCGCGCGCCGCACGCACGATGGCGTGCGCGAGCGGATGCTCGCTGCCCTGGTCGAGGCTTGCCGCGAGGCGCAGCACCTCGTCCTCGCTGAAGCCGGGCAGCGCCACCGCACGTTCGAAGCCCGGCTTGCCTTCGGTCAGCGTGCCGGTCTTGTCGACGATGAGCGCGTCGACCTTGCGGAAGTTCTCGATCGCGGCCGCATCGCGGAACAGCACGCCCTGCGTGGCCGCCTTGCCCGTGGCCACCATGATCGACATCGGCGTGGCCAGGCCGAGCGCGCAGGGACAGGCAATGATGAGCACCGCCACCGCATTGATGAGCCCGTGCGTCCAGCTCGGCGCCGGCCCGAAGAAGCCCCACGCAAAGAAGGTCAGCACCGCGATGCCGATCACGGCCATCACGAAGTAGCCGGCCACGTGGTCGGCCATGCGCTGCATCGGCGCGCGGGAGCGCTGGGCCTGCGCCACCATCTGCACGATGCTTGCGAGCACGGTCTGCGAGCCGACCTTTTCCGACTGCATCACCAGCGCGCCGCTGGTGTTGAGCGTGGCGCCGATGAGCTTGTCGCCGGCCCGCTTGGTCACGGGCAGCGGCTCGCCGGTGAGCATCGACTCGTCGACCGCGCTCGCGCCCTCGACCACCACGCCGTCCACCGGCACCTTCTCGCCGGGCCGCACGCGCAGCTTGTCGCCGACGTGCACGTGGGCGATCGGCACGTCTTCTTCCGTGCCATTGGCGCCGATGCGCCGCGCCGTCTTGGGCGCGAGGCCGAGCAGCGACTTGATCGCCGCCGAGGTCTGCGAGCGCGCCTTGAGTTCGAGGATCTGGCCCAGCAGCGTGAGCGAGATGATCACCGCGGCCGCCTCGAAGTACACCGCCACGCGGCCCATCGACATGAACGATTCGGGAAACACGCGCGGCGCCACCGTGGCCACCACGCTGTAGACGAAGGCGGCCGCGGTGCCCAGGCCGATGAGCGTCCACATGTTGGGGCTGCGGTTGGCGACCGATTGCACGGCACGCCTGAAGAAGGGCCAGCCCGCCCACAGCACGATGGGTAGCGAAAGAACCAGCTCGATCCAGCTCTGCGTGGCCATCTCGAACCACTGCAGCCGGTGCCCCGCCATCGCGAGCACGGCCACCGCGAGCGTGAGCGGCAGCGTCCAAAGGAAGCGGCGCTTGAAGTCGCGCAGCTCGGGGTCTTCGCCCTCGTCGAGCGTCGGCATCTCGGGCTCCAGCGTCATGCCGCACTTGGGGCAGTTGCCCGGATGGTCCTGCCGGATCTCCGGATGCATCGGGCAGGTGTAGATGGTGCCGGCGGGCGCAGGCACAGGCACAGGCGTGTGGTCATGCGGCGCGTGGTGGCCTTCGTGATGCGGGTGCTGCGGCGCTCCGGAATGCGCGTGGTTCATCGAGTGCTCCAACGAGAAAGCAGGAAGATGCTGCTGCGCACCACGCGCAGCGCATCGCCAGTTTCCAGGCTGACACCGTGTCAAGGTCAAGGCTGGCGCGCTGGCCGGCCGCGGGCTTTCTCAGACCGCGGAGGTGGCGGCTGCGGGCGCGCTGCGGCCCGCACCGGGCGGCGCCGTGACGATCGACCTGAGCGCAGGTTCGGCCGCGCGCAGCGACGCGATGTCGGGCCGCGGGCGGCGCAATTGCGCGTCGGCCGCGAAGGCCTTTTCCATGGCGTGCGCCGCGCCCAGCACCTGGTGGTCGGCCCTGAACGCGCCCACGATCTGCAGCCCGAAGGGCATGCCCGCATGGTCGAGGCCGCAGGGCAGCGCCAGCGCCGGATGCGTGGTCAGCGTGACCACGTAGGTCAGCGCGAGCCAGCGGTAGTAGTTGGCCTGCTTCTCGCCGTTGATGGTGTCCGCATAGAGCTGCGTCCACGGAAAGGGCGACACCGGCGTGGTGGGCGAAAGGATCAGGTCGTAGTCGGCGAAGGCGGCCTGGAAGCGCTTGATGAGCCGGGTCTGCTCGGCCTGGGCCCAGGCGCTGTCGAGCAGGCTCATCTGCGCGCCCATCTCGTAGTTGGCGCGGGAGTTGGGGCCCAGGCTGGCTGGGTCGCGTTGGTAGGCGGCATGCATGCCGGCCACGAAGGCCTCGGCGCGCAGCACGTCGAAGCAGCGGTGCGCTTCGCCGAGGTCGAGTTCGATCCTGTCGCAGCGCTTGAAGAGGTGCTGCATCGCGCCGATCTTCTTGCGCATGGTGGTGCGGATGCCTTCGTCCACCGCGCAGGTGCCGAAGTCTTCGGTCCACGCCACGCGCAGGTTGCTGAGGTCGATGCCGGCCGGCTTCAGGAAGCCGAGCGGATCGAGCGGATAGCTCAGCGGATCGCCCGCGTGCATGCCGGCGGAGGCGGCCATCTGCAGGCAGGCGTCTTCCACCGTGCGGCCCATCGGACCCACGACCGAGATCGGCGTCCAGCCCAGCAGCTTGCGCACGCTCGGCACGATGCCCGGCGAAGGCCGGAAGCCCACCACGCCGCACTTGGCGGCCGGAATGCGCAGCGAGCCGCCGGTGTCGGAGCCGGTGCACACGGGCAGCATGTCGCAGGCCAGCGCGGCGGCCGAGCCGCCGGAAGAACCGCCGGCATTGAGGTTCGGGTTGAAGGGGTTGCCGGTGGCGCCCCACACCTCGTTGCGCGAGTTGGCACCGGCGCCCATTTCGGGAACGTTGGTCTTGCCCGCCACGATGGCGCCGGCCCTGCGAAGGCGGGCCACCAGCTCGATGTCCTCCTGCGGCACGTGGTCGCGGAAGATCGCGGAGCCCCAGGTGGTGAGCAGGCCTTCGGTGGGTTCGAGGTCCTTCACGCCGAGCGGCAGGCCGTGCAGCAGCCCCAGCGCATCGCCGCGCATCACGGCGCTCTCGGCCGCCCGGGCCTCGGCCCGCGCGCGCTCGAAGCAGGTGGCGGTCACGGCGTTGATGAAGGGGTTCACGCGCTCGATGCGCGCGATGCAGGCTTCGAGCAGCTCGACCGGCGAAACCGCCTTGCTGCCGATGAGCCGGCGCAGTTCGACGGCGGTTTGTTCGATCAATTCGGTGTGGGTGCTCATGTCGCTTCGAGTGGCGTCAATCTGATGTGATGTTGGCGCGCGCGGCGATGGCGCGCATCTGCGGCAATTCCTTGGCGATCAGCTCGCTCACGGCGGCCGAATTGCTGTAGCCCGGCTCCAGGCCCTGCGCACTGAGCTTGGCGCGCGTGTCGGGATCGGCCATGGTCGCGGCCAGCGCCTTTTCGAGCTTGGCCTTCACCTCGGGCGGCAGGCCCTTCGGCGCCACCAGCACCAGCCAGGTGTCGGTGTTGACTTCGGGGTAGCCGCTCTCGGCCATGGTGGGCACGTCGGGCAGCAGCGTCGAGCGCTTGGCCGTGGTCACGGCAATGGCCTTGATCTTGCCGCTCTTGAGCTGGGGAATGGCCGCGCTCACGGTGTCGATGCTGAACGGAACCTGCCCGCCCATCAGGTCGGTCATGGCCGGGGCGCTGCCCTTGTAGGGCACGTGCGTCATCTTGAGGCCGGCGGCATGCAGGATGGTCTCGCCGGCAAACTGCGAGGTGGTGCCGGTGCCGTAGGACGCATACGAGTACTTTCCGGGCGAGGCTTTCACGTAGTCGACGAACTGCTTGACCGTTTGCACCGGCACTTCGCTGTTCGCCAGCAGGATGAGGCCCACGCGCCCGGCCAGGCCGATCGGCTCGAAGCCCTTGACCGGGTCGTAGGGCAGGTTGGGGCGGATCGCGGGATTCACCGTGAAGGTGGTGCCCGAGCTGATCAGCAGCGTATAGCCGTCGGGCGCCGCCTTGGAAACGTAGCTCGCGCCAATCACCGTGCCGGCGCCGCCGCGGTTCTCGATGACCACGGGCTGGCCGAGCTCCTTGCCCAGGCGCTGGGCAATCACGCGGCCGTTCACGTCGGTGGCGCCGCCGGGCGGAAAGGGAATCACGAGCGTGACCGGGCGCGACGGAAACCCGGTGTCGGCAGCCAGCGCCGCGAAGGGCGCGAGGCCGAGGCAGGACAGCAGCAGCACCATGCAGGCCAGTGCGGGGAGGCGTTTCATGAAGGACTCCTGGAGGAACGACAGAGCGGGGATGCAGGTTCATCCTAGGAGTCGCAACGCGCTGCCACAAGCGCAATGTTTAGAATTGTGGATTGCCGATTCGGCAATCGACAAACGCGCGTCGCCACGCGGCCACAAGGAAGAAACATGTCGCTTCACACGCTGCAGGAAAGCGCGGTCCGCTACTTCCTGGAGGTGGTCAGGACCGGGTCGGTGAAGGACGCGGCGCTCAAGCTCAACGTGGCGCCTTCGGCCGTGAGCCGGCAGGTGGCGCGCCTGGAGCGCGAACTCGACACGCTGCTGTTCGACCGGCACGCGCGCGGCATGGTGCCCAATGCGGCCGGCGAACTGCTGGCCGCGCATGCCAAGCGGGTGCAGCAGGACATCGAGCGCGTGGCCGGCGAGATCCAGGGCCTGCGCGGCCTGCGCAGCGGGCGCGTGCGCGTGGCGAGCACCGAGGGCTTCGCGTTCGACTTTCTTCCCACGCTGATCTCGCGCTTTCGCGCGAAGCATGAAGGCATCCGCTTTCACCTGGAGGTCTGCCCGCCCCACGAGATTCCCGGCCGCATCCGCGACGGCGAAGCGGACGTGGGCATCACGCTGAGCGCGGTGCCCGAGCCCGGCATCCGGATCGAGCTGCGCCACCCGAGCCCGATCCTCGCCGTGATGGCGAGCGACCATCCGCTGGCGGGGCAGCGGCAGCTCTCGTTGCGCCAGGTGGCGGCCTATCCGCTGGGCCTGCCGCCGCGGGACAGCTCGATACGGCAGCTGCTGGACATCAGCTGCAGCCGGCAGGGGCTGCAGTACGTGCAGGCCATGTCGAGCAACCATGCGAATGCGCTGGTGAGCTTTGCGGCCGCGGGCGGCGGCACCATCGCCTTCTATGGCGAGCTGTCGATCCGCACGCAGCTCAAGTCGAAGGCGCTGGTGGCCATTCCGCTGAAGGACCGCGAGATGAACGAGCGCCACCTCGAAGTCGAGACGCTCGCAGGCCGTTCATTGCCCGATGCAGGCAAGGCTTTCGTGCGGTTTTTGACGGATGCCATCAAGGCCTCGGCCTGAGGGCGTCCGCGCGTGCGCTACACTCCGCGCCGCTTGCAGCCGGCCTCAGCCGCTGCGCCGTCATTGGCAACATGACGAGAACAAACCAAAGGAAATTTTTCAAGTGAACCGTATCGAACTGGTCGAGAAGATCGCCACCGCCCACAACGTCAGCAAGGCCGAAGCCGCCCGCATCCTGGAAACCGTCACGGGCTCCATCGTCGCCGCAGTGAAGAAGGGCGACCCCGTGCAGCTCATCGGCTTCGGAACCTTCAAGCAAGTGGCGCGCGCCGCACGCACCGGCTTCAACCCGCAAGCCGGCGCCAAGATCAAGATCGCCGCGCAGAAGGTGCCCAAGTTCGTGCCGGGCGCTGCGTTCAAGGCCGCCATCGACCCCAAGGCTGCAAAGCGCAAGGCCGACAAGGCCGCGGCAGCCAAGCCCGCCAAGAAGGCAGCACCGGCCAAGAAGGCCGCACCCGCCAAGAAGGCTGCCAAGAAGTAAGGAATGGATCGCAGCCGCAAGGCTGCCTTCATGCAAGCAAACGGCCTTCGGGCCGTTTTTTCATGCCGGCGTGCCCAGCCGTTCGAGGACCAGGTCGTGCAGCGTCTGCGCCGCCACCGAGAGGCTGCCCTCCCGGCGCTGCACCAGGTAGATGGTGCGCGTGAGGCCGGGCAGCGGCAGCGGCCGCGTCACCAGCGTCTCGCGCCGGAAGTGGAAGAGCGTGAGTTCCGGCACCACGCTGATGCCGATGCCGGCCTCGACCAGCCCCATCACCGTGGCCAGGTGCTCGACCTCGAACACCGCATTGAGCCGCAGCGGATGCAGCGCGGCGTCGAGCGACTGGCGCACGCTGCTGTTGCGCGCCATCTGGATGAAGGGCCATGGCGCGAGTTGCCGTGCCGTGAGCCTGGCGGCGCCGGCGAGCGGATGGTCCTTGCGGCAGACCAGGTGGAAGCGGTCGCCGCAGAGCTTGCGTCCGCGCAGGTCGCTGGCCGCGGCCGCGCCGGCACCCGTTGCCGCCAGCGCGAAATCCGCCTGGTGGCTGCGCAGCTGGGCAATGCAGGCGTCCGACAGCGCATCGTGCAGCTCGACCGTGATGCCGGGCCATGCCTGCATGAACTCCGCCAATATGGCCGGCAGCCGGCCCGCCGCCAGGGAGGGCAGGGCCGCCACGCTGACGCGGCCCTTGCGCCGCTGGGCATGGTCGGCCAGGTCGCCGATGGCGCCCTGCATGTCGTCCAGCAGCCGCCGCGCCGAGGGTTCGAACAGCCGGCCCTCGGGCGTGAGCTGCACGCTGCGCGTGTCGCGGTCGAACAGCCGCGCGCCCAGCGTTTCCTCGAGCGTACGGATCAGTGCACTGAACGCGGGCTGCGACAAGTGGCAGGTCTGCGCGGCGCGCGTGAAGTTGCGCTGCTCGGCCAAGGCCGTGAACGCGCGCAGTTGGCGGCTGGAAAGCTCGGGCGCTGGCATCGGTCTGGAATCTGGGTGGATGGGCCGGGAATCGGGGCCTTGTGGATGGTATTCCTGTGCCCTGTACGCAACGTGCCTTGGCGATTCGGGCCAACGGGCGCCAGAATCGGCGTTTTTGTAAAAAAATTGTGACTTAAGGCCCAATTCGGCATCATGATCCGGGCCATGAGGTCCGGCGAAGTTTCTTCCGCTTGGCGACGCGTGCTCTGGACGCATGTTGCCGTTCTTTTTCTTGCTTTCGCTGCAACGAACAGCAAGGCTCAGCAGCCGGCGCCTGCGCAAGGGCTTCGGATCGTGGGCGGGCTGGCGAGCGTGAGCCAGTACACGCTGCATGAAGAGCGCTTCTGGAGCCAGGACCTGCGCCGCCTGAGCGGCGGAAAGTACAGCGCGAGCATCGTGCCGTTCAACCAGGCCGGCGTTCCGGGGCAGGAAATGCTCAACCTCATGCGGCTGGGCGTCATTCCGTTCGGCACCGCGCTGCTCAGCCAGGTCAGCAACGAGTACCCCGAACTGGGCACGCCCGACATCGCCGGGCTGAACCCCGACATGCCCACGATGCGGCGGGTGGTCGCAGCCTTTCGGCCTTACCTGGAGAAGACGCTGCGCGAACGCCATGGCGTCGAGCTTCTCGCGGTGTACGTCTACCCCGCCCAGGTGATCTTCTGCAAGCGGGCCGTGACGCGGCTTTCGGACCTGGCGGGGCGGCGCGTCCGCGTGTCGGGCAGCAGCCAGGCCGACTTCATCCGCGCGCTCAACGGCGTGCCCGTCTTCACTGAATTTTCAGAGATCATGGCGAACATGAATTCGGAGAACACCGAATGCGCCATCACCGGTGCGATGTCCGGCAACACGCTGGGCCTGCACAAGATGACGAATTCGCTCTACACCATGCCCATCAACTGGGGCCTGGCCGTCTTCGGCGCCAACACGGATGCCTGGAACGCGCTGCCTGCGGACCTGAAGGCCCTGTTGAAAGCCGAACTGCCGAAACTCGAGGCCGCGGTCTGGAACGAGTCGGAGCGCGACACCGGCAACGGCATTGCATGCAACACGGGCGCCGCGACCTGCATGAAGGGCACCAAGGGCACGATGGTCGAGGCGCGCCCATCCGCGGATGACGAACGGCGCCGGCGCGAGATCTTCGCCACCAGCGTGCTGAGCCGGTGGGTGCAGCGCTGCGGGGCCGTGTGCGCGGAGGTGTGGGACCAGACCGTCGGTCCCATTGCTGGAATCAAGGCTCCTGTCGGGCAGTGAACAAGCCTGTGCCCAGCCGCATCACCGGCTTCGTCTATGGCGTTGCGGCGCTGTTTCTCGCGGCCGTGCTCGCCATTGCCGGGCTGATGGCATGGCAGATGTACCAGAAGGAGATTGCCGACAGCGAGGCCCAGGCCGTGCGGTTCATCGGCACCTCGGAGGCTGCGCTCAACCGCAGCCTGCTCGGGGCGAACACGCTGCTGGCGGGCCTGGGGCAGTTCCTGCGCAAATCCAGCGGAAGCACCATTGCAGGCGACATTGCGCAAGCCGAGACCGTCCAACTGGTCGAAACCAGCGTTCGCCAGAGCCTGCTGGCGCGCTACGTCGCCTTCCTGACGCCCGAGGGGCAGGTGGTCGGGTCTTCCGACCGGCGCGGAGCGAAGCTGGCGGTCCAGCTGCCCGACGGATTCCTGCAAGAGGTCCTGGGCCGGCCGGGACCGGTGATGTCGATCAGCACGCCCTCGGTCAGCCCGGTGACTTCCCAGCAGGTGCTGCATCTTGCGCGCGTCCTCACGCTGGCGGACGGCAGCAAGCTGGTCGCGGTGGCCGAAGTGCAGGTCTCGGTGCTCACCACCATCCTTGCGCAAGGGGCCAACATCAGGGGGCTCGAGGTCACGCTGGAGCGCGAAGGCGGGCTGCTGCTGGCCAGCATGCCGCCGCGCGACGACCTTGCGGGGCGCACCATCAGTCCCGCGTTGACCGACCAGGCGGACGGGCGTCCCCGGCACATGCATTCCCGGCTCAGCGGCGCTCCGGCCATCGTGGTGGCCCGGCCCACGCTGCATCGGGGCCTGCTGATCGTCGCGAGCATTCCGCTCGAGTCCGCGCTCGAGGATTGGCGCAGGGACCGCAACGTGGTTGCGGCCGCGGCCCTGGCCTTCGCGCTGATGATCCTGGCCGTCACTTACTTCGCGCTCGCGCAGCTGCGGCGGCAGTGGCGCGCGCGCGCGGAGCTGCTGCGCTCCAAGGCCACGCTGGACCAGGCGCTCGAATCCATGGTGGACGGCTTCGTGCTGCTCGATCCCAATGACCGCGTCGTCACCTGGAACCGCCGCTTCGTGGACTTCTTTCCCTGGACGCAGCCGCTGCTCGCGCCGCTGGTGCCGTTCCAGCAGATCGTGGAGCAAAACGCGCGCCACCTGCTGACGCAGAACGACCAGGAGATCACGCTGCTGAACGGGCAGGTGATCGTTGCGGTGAACAGTCCCACGCCCGACGGCGGCCTGGTGTGCGTCTACCGCGACGTGACCGAGAAGAAGCGCCACGTCGCGGACATCCTCGAAGGCAAGGCGCAGCTGCAGGCCACGCTGGATGCCTTGCCCGACGTGCTGATGGACGCCGGCATCGACGGCCGCTGCTACAGCTTCCATTCGCCGCGCCGCCCCAGGCCCGCGTTCAAGGTGCGGGAGCCCGTGGGCAAGCTGATGTCGGACCTGCTGCCGGCGAATGCCGCGGCCGAGGTGATGGTGGCGCTGCGCGATGCCTTCGAAACCGGCTTTTCCACCGGCCGGCAGTTCGAGATCCGCACGGCGCGGGGCGTCACGTGGTTCGAGATTTCGGTCTCGCGCAAGGTGATCGGCGAGGGCGCCGCCGCGCGCTTCATCGTGATCCTGCGCGACATCACCGAGAGCAAGCTGGCCGCCCGCGAGATCGAGCACCTGGCCTTCTACGACATCCTCACGGGCCTGCCCAACCGCCGGCTGCTGCTGCACCGCCTGCAGGCCACCATCGACGCGAACGTGCGGCGCTCGCGCCACGGCGCGCTGCTGTTCCTGGACCTGGACGCTTTCAAGACGCTCAACGATGCGCTCGGGAACGCCACGGGCGATGAGCTGCTCAAGCAGGTGGCCGTGCGGCTGCAGGACAGCCTGAAGGAAGGCGGCACGGTCGCGCGGCTCGGAGGCGACGAATTCGTGGTGCTGCTGGACAACCTCAGCGAAGACGCCGGCGTTGCCGCGATGCAGGCCAATGCCGCGGGCGAGGCCATCCTCGCGGCGCTGAACGGGACTTTCCAGCTCGCGGACCACCAGTACCACAGCACCGGCAGCATCGGCGCCGTGGTGTTCAGCGCCACGCAGCAGTCGCTGGAGGATCTGCTGAAGCAGGCGGACATCGC
Source organism: Variovorax paradoxus NBRC 15149 (assembly GCF_001591365.1). Taxonomy (GTDB): domain Bacteria; phylum Pseudomonadota; class Gammaproteobacteria; order Burkholderiales; family Burkholderiaceae_C; genus Variovorax; species Variovorax paradoxus. The sequence continues at coordinate 1,952,442 of NZ_BCUT01000001.1, read as the reverse complement.
GATGTACTACGCCAAGTCTGCGGGCGGCAACGCGCTGCGTTTCTTCGAGGCTTCGATGCAGACCGCCATCACGGCCCGCGCAACGCTGGAGAGCGAGCTCCACGCGGCGCTGGCGGGCGAGCAGTTCGTGCTGCACTACCAATCGCAGGTGGCCTCCAATGGCCACGTGGTGGCCGCCGAGGTGCTGATCCGCTGGCAGCATCCGGTGCGGGGCATGGTGCAGCCCGGAGGCTTCATCGAGCTGGCGGAGGAAACCGGGCTGATCGTGCCGATCGGCATGTGGGTGCTGGAGACGGCCTGCGTCCAGCTCGAGCGCTGGAGCCACGATGCGAGGCGCCGGCACCTGCGGCTGGCGGTGAACGTCAGCGCGCGCCAGTTCCGCACCGACGACTTCGTGGACCGCGTGCGCGACGTGCTGCGGCGCACCGGCGCCGACCCGACGCGGCTGGAGCTCGAGCTCACCGAAAGCCTGCTGCAGGACAAGGTGAGCGAAACGATCTGCAAGATGCAGGCGCTCGCGGCACTGGGCGTGCGCTTTTCCATGGACGACTTCGGCACCGGCTTCTCGTCGCTCTCCTACATGACCCAGCTGCCGCTGAACCAGATCAAGGTCGACAAGTTCTTCGTGCAGAGCATCGGCCTCGATCCGAAGGTCGAGCTGATCATCCAGGCCATCATCGGCATGGCCCGCAACCTCGACCTGGAGATCGTGGCGGAGGGCGTCGAGACGCAGCAGCAGTTCGAGTTTCTCCAGGCGCACGGCGCGATGCTGTGCCAGGGCTACCTGTTCAGCAGGCCGGTGCCGCTGGACCAGTTCGATGCCCAGCTGGATGTCGAGATGGCGAGCTGAACGCAGGCTGCGCTCACCAGGCCACTGCGATGCGCCTTCCATTCCCCGCCGTCCCCCGCCTGAGCCTGCGCGCCCGCCTGTCCGCGGGCGTGCTGGCAATCGTCTTCCTGACGACGATGGGCGTCACCGCCGCGGCGCTTTATTTCCTCAAGCGCAGCATGGAGGCGGCCATTGCGAGCGAGGAATTCGAACGCATCTCCGCCATCGCCGGCGCGGTGGACCAGAAGTTCCTGAGCCGGCGCACCCTGCTCAAGACCTTCGGCGACGGCGTCGAGAGCCGCAACCTGGCCGGCCCCGGGGAACTGCAGGAGCTGGTCATGCAGCACGGCGCGCTGAGGGAGGCGTTCGACAACGTGGCCCTCACCGGCATGGACGGCGAACTGGTGGCCAACCTCAACGGCACGCAGCCGATCGGCAAGGTCAACATCAAGGACCGCGAGTATTTCCAGCGCACGGTCGCTGCCCGCGCGGGCGTCATCTCCAAGCCCTTCCGCAACCGCGTGAGCGGCCTGGCGCAGATCGCCATGACCGAGCCCGTGCTCGACCGCAGCGGCAAGGTCGCCTACGTGATCTCGGCCTTCGTCAACCTCAAGGAAAAGAACTTCCTGGGCGAGCTTGCCAATGTGAAGTTCGGCAAGAGCGGGTACATGTTCATCACGAACGCCGATGGCATCGTCATCGACCATCCCGACAAGTCGAAGCTGCTTCAGCGCGTGGACGCCGGCGGCGCGCGCAACCCCGCGATCGAGCGCGCCATCGCGGGCTTCGAGGGCGCCATCGAAGCGGCCGATTCGCAGGGCGTGCACGGGCTCTACGCCTTCAAGCGCATCGGCCAGACCAACTGGGTGCTGGGCGCGGTGTATCCGCGCGACGAGGCCTTTGCGCGCATTGCGCGGGTCGAGCGCTACGCCTGGGCCGGCGCGCTGCTGCTGACGCTGCTGGCCGGCGGGCTGGCCTTCATGACCGCGCGGGCGCAGCTCGCACCGCTGTCGCGCCTGCGCGAGCACATGCAGGTCTCGCGCGCCGCCAGCGCCTATGCGCCCATGCGGGAGGCGCCGCCGGACGACGAGGTCGGCGATCTCTCGCGGACCTTCGACCTGCTGATGACGGAGCGGCAGGCCGCCAACGAGAAGCTGGCCGCCAGCGAGAGATTCCTGCGTGACGTGACCGACAACCTGCCGGCCGTGGTTGCCTACTTCGACAGCAGCCAGCGCTGCCTGTTCGCGAACAAGGCCGGCCTCGGCATGCGCGGCAGGACCGTGGCTGACATCGGGCGCATGACCATGCAGGAGTCGCTGCCCGACCACGTCTACCGGCAGCTCGTGCCGGGCATCGCCAAGGTGCTCGCCGGAACGCCGACGCGCACCGAAGGCACCTACGAGCGCAACGGCAAGCCGGGCTTCTTCGAATGCCACCTGGCGCCCGACATCCGCGAGGACGGCACATTGGCCGGCTACTACGTGATGACCTTCGACGTGAGCAAGCGCAAGCAGGCCGAGATGCACAGCGCCGAAAGCGAGCGGCGCCTGCGCGGGCTGACCGACAACGTGCCGGCGCTTCTTGCCGAACTGGATCTCGAGGAACGCGTGGTCTTCTGCAACGGCAAGTACCAGGCCTGGCTCGGCGTCTCGCCGGAGGCGATGGCGAACCGCCCCGTCCACGAGGCCATCGGCGAGGCGCACTACGAAATCCGCAGGCCGCTGCTGGCGCGGGCATTCGCGGGCGAGGTGGTGTCCTTCGAGCAGACCGCCCGCCTGCTGATCGGCGAGCGGACCTTGCAGACCACCTATCTGCCCCAGCGCACCGCGCAAGGCGCGGTCACCGGGCTGTACATCCTGTCGAACGACGTCACCGAGCTCAAGCAAAAGCAGATGAAGCTCGATGCCCTGGCGCGCGAGGACGCGCTCACCGGCCTGCCCAACCGCCGCTCGTTCGAGGAGCATGCGCGCGACGCCATGGCCAGGTCCCGGCGCGCCGGCCTGCCGGTCTGCCTGCTGTTCCTGGACATCGACTACTTCAAGACGATCAACGATTCGCTGGGCCATGCGGCGGGCGATGCGGTGCTGCGGGAATTCGGCCGCCGGCTCAGGGAGAGCGTGCGCGAGACCGACATGGCGGCGCGCTACGCGGGCGACGAGTTCGTGATCCTTCTCGAAGGTGCCAGCGGCGCCGCCGAGGCGCAGGTGGTGGCCGGCAAGGTGCTGGCCGCCATGCGGCCGGCTTTCCACCTGCCCGGCCGCACGCTGCAGGCCACCACCAGCATCGGCGTCGCGGTCTCGGAGGACGACGAGGACTTCGCGTCCTTGTTCGTGCGTGCCGACACCGCGCTCTATGCGGCCAAGAAAGAAGGAAAGAACCGCTTCATGATGGCGCCGCCCCGGTCTGCAAAACCCGGCGGCGCGTCGTGGCCGCGCGAAGAGCCTTCGAGCGCCTGAGGCCCGCAGGGCCGCGCCTCCAGCGTGCAATCTGGACCTTGTCCTACGCGAAAAGTAACCATTGCTGGCCTAAATTGGCACCACCGTTTCATGGCGGACACCGCGCGCCGTGGCATCGATCGCGCGGCCACTGAAGGGAAAAAGAGCAATGGCAGATCACGGCGCTGGGAGTGCACCCCTGAACCAACGCACTCTGACCGACGCCGATTTCAGGCTGATGGTCGACTCGGTCACCGACTACGCCATCATCGTCCTCGATCCTGGCGGCATCGTCATCAGCTGGAACGAGGGCGCCCGCCAACTCAAGGGATACGACGCCCCCGACGTCCTGGGGCGGCACTTCTCGCTTTTCTATCCGACCGAGCTGATCGAGCAGAACCGGCCGGAGCAGGCACTCGAAACGGCGCGCCGCGATGGCCGCCTGGAGGAAGAGGGCTGGCGCCTGCGCAGCGACGGCACGCGCTTCTGGGCCAGCGTGGTCATCACGCGGATCCCCGGCGCGGGCGGAGAAGTCCGCGGCTTCTCGCTGATCACCCGGGACCGCAGCGAGATCCGCCGCCAGGACGAGATGCTGCGCATGAGCGAGGAGCGCTTCCGGCTCTTGGTCGAGGGCGTGAAGGACTATGCGATCTTCATGCTCGACCCGGGTGGCCACGTCGTGAGCTGGAATCTCGGCGCGCAGAAGAACAAGGGCTACGAGGCCTCGGAGATCATCGGGCAGCACTTCTCCAGGTTCTATCCGCCGGAGGTCGCCGCCAGCGGCTGGCCCCAGCAGGCGCTGCGCAACGCGCTGCGCGACGGCCGCTTCGAGGACGAGGGCTGGCGCATCCGCAAGGACGGCAGCCGGTTCTGGGCCAGCGTGGTGATCACCGCGCTGCACGATGCCACCGGCAGGCACCGCGGCTTTGCCAAGGTCACGCGCGACCTCACGGAGCGCCGCCGCGTGACCGCGCTCGAGGACGAGGGGCGCCGCGTGACGAACTTCCTTGCGATGCTCGGGCACGAACTGCGCAATCCGCTGGCGCCGATCTCCAACGCGCTCGAGCTCCTCAAGCGGGAGAAGGCGGAGTCGGCCGCGCTCGTGCACACCCGCGACATCATCGGCCGGCAGCTGCGCCAGATCACCCGGCTGGTGGACGACCTGCTCGACGTCGGCCGCATCACCAGCGGCAAGATCCAGCTCGAGAACAAGCCGGTTCGCCTGCGCGATGCCATCGCCGAGGCCATCGAGGCGGTGCGCCCGCTGATCGACGGCAAGTCGCAGACCCTGCACCTGCAGACGCAGGACGCCGACCCCTGGATCGCCGGAGACAGTGCGCGCGTCATCCAGATCGTCAGCAACCTGGTCCACAACGCCGCCAAGTTCACCGGGAACGGCGGCAACATCCACGTGTCGCTCTCGCGGACCGCAGCGGATGCGGACATCAGCGTGCGCGACGACGGGCCCGGCATACCGCCGCAGGACCTGCAGCGGATCTTCGACCTGTTCGTGCAGGGCGAGCAGAACCTGGCCAGGACGCAGGGCGGCCTCGGCCTGGGGCTCAGCCTCGTGCAGCAGCTCACCACGCTGCACGGCGGGCGCGTCAGCGCGTTCAGCACCGGCCGGCCGGGCGAGGGCAGCGAATTCGTGGTGCAGTTCCCGACCACCCAGGCGCCGGTCGCCATGCTCGAGGCGCAGCCGCGGCCGGTGGGCGAGCAGCGCGTGCTGGTGGTGGACGACAACGTGGACGCGGCCGAGACCATGGCGATGCTGCTGGAGGCGCTGGGCTACAAATCCAGCGTCGTGCATGGCGGGCTGGCTGCCATCGAGGCGGTGAAGGCGCAGGACCCGGACGTGGTGCTGCTGGACATCGGCCTGCCCGACCTGAGCGGCCATGAAGTCGCCCGCCGCGTGCGCGCCGAGATGGTCAACCCGCCGCCGCTGATTGCCGTCACCGGCTACGGTCAGGCCAGCGACAGGGAAACCAGCCTGGAGGCCGGCTTCCGGGCCCACCTGACGAAGCCGGTCGATGTCGACAAGCTCTCGGCGCTGCTCGAACGGTTGCTGGAGCCGCCTCGGTTCAAGGCCGCGTAGAACCCGCGTGGGGCCCCGCAGAGCCGGCCTGGAAAGCTAGGCCGGGTGCGGCGGCTCCACCGGCAGCGCGCGCTTGTGGGCGCTCTTGCGATGCGTGGCAAGAATGATCTCGCGCGCCGCGGCGGCCACCGGCTTGCCTTCGAGGAAATCGTCGATCTGCTCGTAGCTCACGCCGAAGGCGTCTTCGTCGGGCTTGCCCGGCACCAGCGATTCGAGGTCCGCCGTGGGCACCTTGAACACCAGCGCGTCGGGGGCGCCGAGCCGCTGCGCGAGGGCGCGCACGCGGCGCTTGTCGAGGCCGCTGAGCGGCGTCACGTCGGCCGCGCCGTCGCCGAACTTGGTGAAGAAGCCCATCAGCGCCTCGGCCGCATGGTCGGTGCCGATGACGATGCCGTCGTGCGCACCGGCCACCGCGAACTGCGCGATCATGCGCTGGCGCGCCTTGATGTTGCCGAGCACGAAGTCTTCATGCGCCGCATCGCGGAAGGCCAGGTCGCCCTTCTTGAGCGCCGCGAGCATGCCGTCGGCCGCGGGGCGGATGTCGACGGTCAGGATGCGGTCGGGCCGGATCACCGCGAGCGAGGCCTGCGCCTCGTGCTCGTCCTTCTGCACGCCGTAGGGCAGGCGCATCGCGATGAAGGTGGCGCCGTAGCCCTCGGCGCGCAGCTTCTCGACGGCGCGCTGCGCGAGGCAGCCGGCCGTCAGCGAATCGACGCCGCCGCTGATGCCCAGCACCAGCGCCCTGAGGCCGGTGCCCCGCAGGTAGTCCGCGAGAAAGGCGGTGCGCCGCTCGATTTCCGCGGCGGCGTCGAAGACGGGCGCGACGTGCAGCGCCGCGATGATCTCGCGCTGCGTGGCGTCGACGGAAGGCAGGTCGTGGGTCATGGCGTGGCCTGGAAAAGTCAGAAGTCCACCAGGCTCAGGCCGATGCTGAGCACGGTGCGCTTGCGGTTGTAGTCGACCAGCGTGTCGCCGTAGCCGTGGAACAGCTGCGTATGGAAGCGCAGGTTGCTCGTGGCCGGATCGCCGATGGCCTTGAGCCATTCGAGCCGCACCGAACCGCGGCCGCTGTCGCGCAGGTTGTTGCGCACGGTGAGGCCCAGCGTGTTGTCGCGGTTGAAGTTCCAGCGGCCCGTGAGCTCGGCGCGGCCGATGTAGTTGGAGATGTCGGGGTTGTCGTCCTTCGCGGCCTCTTCCGACATGCGCTGCCAGATGCGCCCGGTGATGGTGAAGCGGTCGCCCAGCTCGGCGCCGCCCATCAGGTAGACGCGGTTCCAGCTGCGCGACAGCGGCAGGCTCTGGCCGTTCGACTGGTGCACCACGCCCACGCCCGCATAGCGCCAGCGCCAGCCGCCGGGCAGGGCGAAGTCCAGCGGATAGACATACATCAGCTCGGGCTCGTGGTCGGTGGTGCGGAACGGCCGCGAGATCGAGCCGTTGAACAGCTGCCAGGTCGACTGCTGCGAGTACGCGAACCACAGCGAGTCCTTCTTGGCCGGTTCGTTCTGCGTGAGCAGGCCCTGGGCGATCTTGGTGCGCACCGACAGGCCGATGCGCATCTCGTTGGCCTGGTAGGCCACGGGCGTGCCGGTATGGCCCTCCGAGGGCGAGGTGGGCGTGTCGGGCCGGCTGGTGGCGGCCGAGGCCGACACGTTCAGCGGCCGGTAGCCGCGGAAGCCGAAGGTGCCGCAGTCGGTGCCGTTCTCCAGTTCCCAGAAGCGCGACAGCGCCGAGTACTGGCGGTCGCGGCAGCCTTCGCTGGTGCCGACCGAGATCACGCGCGTGGCCGGTATAGCGGCGTCCACCGGCGGCGCCGGCTGCGTGCTGGCCAGCACCGGCGGCGCCACGGGCACCGAGACCGAAGGCAGCGTCTGCTGCTGCGCCCAGCGGTCGAAGCAGGCCAGGCGCGCTTCGTTGCTGTTGCCGAGCGCGGCGCATTGCTGCCACGTCAGCTGCGCGTCGGCCAGCGGGCTGCGCGGCTGGTCCGTGGCCTGCGCATGCGCGGCAGCGGTGCCGCCCAGGCAGGCCGCGAGGGCCGCCAGCCGGGAGACGGAGAAGATGGCGTGTGTTCGTTGGGTCATTGGTTTCCTTGCATCCCTCCCTTTTTGTTCAGCACGAACGGATGCGTGCTTTCGTCCGCGGCGTTGCGCCACGTGCCCCTGAATTCCCGGCCGCAGGAGCCCGGTTGCAGGGTGCCGGCCCAGACGCCGCTGATCGCGCGGCCGTCCAGCGATTCGTCGATGGAGAGGGCGCCATCGTCGTCGACGTCGCCCGCGAGCTGCGCCACCGTCGGCTGGGCACCGCCGTGTGCGGGGCGCGTGATGGTGCCGCGCACGCCGGCGTAGTCGGGGTGCCTGCCGAGCTGCACGGCGGCCGCGGCGGGAGTGCCGTCGAAGCGCGCCTCCCAGTGGCCGTAGAGCGACTGCAGCGGCAGCTCGCGCGCATCGGCGGGGCAGTCGCCGCCGCCGCCCTGCGTTGCCGTGGCGCAGCCGGTGGCGGCAAGAAGCGCCGCAAGAAAGGCGGGCAGCAGCCTCTTCATGGCGCCGCCGCAGCCGCGGCCTTGGCGGCCGCGCTGTCCTGTGCCTTGCGCGCGAACTCGGCGCGCAGCGCCTTGAGCTTCTCGCGCGGGTCTTCGCGGGTGGTGGCCTTGTCCAGGCCCATCTCGGCGATGAAGCGGCTCGGCACGCAGGGCACCATCTCGCGGCCCTGCTTGCGCTTCTTGGTCCAGCTCACGGCCAGGCTGCGCTGCGCGCGCGTGATGCCCACGTACATCAGGCGGCGCTCTTCCTGCAGCCGCTGCAGCGTGTCGTCGCTCACCTGGAGCTGGCGGCCGTTGTCGTCCTCGAGCTTGAAGGGCAGCAGGCCTTCGGTCACGCCGATCAGCATCACGTGCGGCCATTCGAGGCCCTTGGAGGCATGCAGCGTGGACAGCGTGACCACGTTCTGGTCCTGCTCGCGCTCGCTGATGGTCGACAGCAGCGAGATGGTCTGCGCCACCTCGAGCAGGCTCTTGCGCTCGGTCTCGATGTTGCCGTCGGCACCCGAGGCGTCGTCGATGGTGCCGCCGGCGCGCTGCGACATCCAGTCGACGAATTCCATCACGTTGGTCCAGCGCGCGGCCGCGGCCTGTTCGCTGTCCTCGCCGTCGTAGAGATGCTTCTCGTAGTCGATCTCCTTGAGCCAGTCGAGCATGAAGGTGCGCGAGTCTTCCGCGCCCATGGTGCGGCGCGCGCGGTATTCGAGGTCGTTGATGTAGCGGCCGAACTCGTGGATGCCCTCGAGCGTGCGCTTGGGCATCACGCTCGGCAGCGACGGGCTGAACAGCGCCTCGAACAGGCTCAGCTTGTACTGGCTCGCAAAGGTGCCCAGGCTCGCGAGCGTGGTGTGGCCGATGCCGCGCTTGGGCGTGGTGATGGCGCGCAGGAACGCCGGGTCGTCGTCGTTGTTGACCCAGAGGCGGAACCAGCCGCACAGGTCCTTGATCTCGGCGCGGTCGAAGAAGCTCTGGCCGCCCGACACCTTGTAGGGAATCTGCGCCTTGCGCAGCGCCTGCTCGAACACGCGCGCCTGGTGGTTGGCGCGGTAGAGGATGGCGAAGTCGCGGAACTCCTTGTACTGCTTGCCCTCGATGGCGGTGTCGCCCGCGCGCAGGCTGACGATGCGCGCCACCGCGCGCTCGGCCTCGTGCGCCTCGGAGTCGGCATCGACCACGCGCACCGGCTCGCCTTCGCCGAGCTCGGAGAACAGCGTCTTCGGAAACAGCTTGGGGTTGGGGCCGATCACGTTGTTGGCCGCGCGCAGGATCGCGCTGGTGGAGCGGTAGTTCTGCTCGAGCTTGATGACCTTCAGCGCCGGGTAGTCGACCGGCAGCTTGCGCAGGTTGTCCAGCGTGGCGCCGCGCCAGCCGTAGATCGACTGGTCGTCGTCGCCCACCGCGGTGAAACGCCCGCGCTCGCCGGCCAGCGCCTTCAGCACTTCGTACTGCGTGGCGTTGGTGTCCTGGTATTCGTCCACCAATATGTGGCCCAGCGCGGCCTGCCACTTGGTGCGCACCTCGTCGAAATCGCGCAGCAGCTTGAGCGGCATGCCGATGAGGTCGTCGAAGTCGACGCTCTGGTAGGCCGTGAGCCGCTCTTCGTAGCGCGCCATGATGCGCGCGGTGATGCGCTCGTTGTCGTCGGCCGCGGCGGCTTCCGCCTGCGCGGCGTTCAGGCCCATGTTCTTCCACTTGCTGATGGTCCACTGCCAGATGCGCGCGGTGGCGGTGTCGGTGGTGCCGCCCGCGTCCTTGAGGATCTTGGTGACGTCGTCGCTGTCCAGGATGCTGAAGGCCGGCTTCAGGCCCAGCACCGCGCCGTCCTCGCGCATCATGCGCACGCCCAGCGCGTGGAAGGTGCAGATCACCACGTGCTTCGCCTCGCGCCCGATCAGCCCCTTGGCGCGTTCGCGCATTTCGCTCGCGGCCTTGTTGGTGAAGGTGATGGCCGCAATGCGCTTGGGCTCCAGGCCGGCCTGGATCAGCCGCCCGATCTTGTGCGTGATGACGCGCGTCTTGCCCGAGCCCGCGCCCGCCAGCACCAGGCAGGGGCCGTGCAGGTAGTTGACAGCTTCTTGTTGCGCGAGATTGAGACCGGAGGACATGGGGAGTGGGAACGGAAGGCCGCGGAGGAACGGCAGGCGCAAAGCGCGCAATGATACGGGGCGCATGTTTCCGGAGAGGCCGCCAGAGTTCACGATGCGGGACGCGGCGACAATCGGCGCGTGCTGCCTGTATTTCTCGTAACTTTTCCTTTCTTCGCGCTGATCGCGGCCGGCTACGGCGCCGCGCGCGCCCGCATCCTGCCGCTGGACGCGATTCCGGGCCTCAACACCTTCGTGCTGTACTTTGCGCTGCCCTGCATGCTGCTGCGCTTCGGCGCGGGCACGCCGATCGGACAGCTGCTCGACGGCAGCGTGGCGCTGGTCTGGGGCCTGAGCGCGCTGGCCGTGGTGGCGGGCGTGGTGATCTTCACCCGCAATGCGCGCATCGGCTGGAACGACGGCGCATTCGGCGCGCTGGTCGCGGCCTTTCCGAACACCGGCTTCATGGGCGTGCCGCTGCTGGTGGCGCTGCTGGGCGCGCAGGCCGCGGGGCCGATGATCATCACCATCGCGTTCGACCTGGTCGTGACTTCTTCGCTGTGCATTGCGCTGTCGCGCCTGGACGGCGCGGGCGGGCAGCACGGCCCGCGGCTGGCCGCGCGCCAGGCGCTGCGCGGCGTGCTGGTCAATCCGATGCCGTGGTCGATCCTGCTGGGCGTGCTGCTGTCGGCTGCGCGCTGGCGCCTGCCGGGGCCGGTGGAGCGCACCATCGCCATGCTGGCCGATGCGGCCTCGCCGGTGGCGCTCTTCACCATCGGCGCGGTGCTGGCGCGCTCGGCGCTGCTCGCGCGCGAGCACGGCGCCAGCGCGGCGGTGGCGGCCGCCATGGGCACGAAGTCGGCGCTGCCTCCCAAGGCACCGCTGGCCGACGTGCTGCCGGTGGTGGCGGTCAAGCTGCTCGTGCATCCGGTGCTGGTGTGGGCGGTGGGGCAGGGGGCCATTGCGCTCGGCCTGCCGCTGTCTTCTTCGGCGCTGATGGTGATCGTGCTGGTGGCGGCGTTGCCGAGCGCCAGCAACGTCTCGATGCTGGCCGAGCGCTTCGGGGCCGACAACGGCCGCATCGCACGCATCATCCTGTGGACGACGGTGGCAACCTTCTTCAGCTTTCCGTTCGCGGTCGGCGTGCTGCGCTGAGCGGCCTCAGGGCGTCAGCACGCCCAGCTTGAACGGATCGGCATCGGACAGGCGCTCGCACTTGGAGAAGTCGCGGCCCTGGGTGCCGTCGCAATAGAAGGCGTTGTAGATGCGGCCGAACAGCGTCGGGCTGGCCGTGAAGAGCACGCCGTGCTCGGGCCGCCAGTTGTCCCGGGCGTTGTCCCTGGGTGTGTCGGCGGCGCGGGTTTCCGTGGCCTGGATGGGCGCGGCTGCCGCAATGGGCGTGAACTCCGCCAGCGTCTTCTGGACCTCCTCGCTGCGCCAGCGCACCGCCAGCTCGGCCGCCGAGGGCCTGGCCGACACCGGCAGCAGCACGCCGTTCACCTGCAGGCCCCAGCCGAAGCGATGCGCCTTGCCGGCCAGGAAGGCATAGGCGCAGGCGGCCATGCACTGGCCGCGGATCTCGGTGTCCACACCGCTCGCGCGGATGGCGTCGGCAAAGGCGCCGGCCGCCTCGGCGGTGCCCCCGAACGAATCCTCGAACACCACGGTGCGCACGGTGCCCTTGCCCAGGTGCTCGGTGAAGGCCTTGATGGCGCTGCCGTCGAGCATGCCCGACACCACGAGCCGGCTGCCCTGCAGGTCGAGTTCGGCCGCCGAGCATGCAAGGCATGCGAACAGGAGAACCGCAGCAACCACAGATGAAGGCAGTTTCACGACAGACGACCCCCCGAGGACCAGCGTGCTTTGCTTGAGGTGCGCCGCCGGAACGGGCGTCGCACAGCGACAGCTTGTGCAGCGCGCGGCAGCGCAGTCAACGGTTTTTTCACAATATTTCCGCTGCCGAGTAACGGCCGTAAGGCATAGCTACTGCTATGCCTTCAGATGAATACTTGAGTTTGCACAATGCCTGATAAAGTGTTTGTGAATCAAAGTTTGAATGGGGCAGCACGATGGCAATACTTATTCGTATCCTGCTGTGGCTGGCCTGGGTTGCCGGCGTGAGCTGGTCCTGGCATGCCGACATGCTCGGCGCCGGCACTTCGCTCGCGCTGGGCGCCCTGAGCCTGGTGGTGTTCGCATGGCCCGCCAGCAGCGCGCGGCGCCGCAGCACCGAACTGCGCTACGTCGACGTCGGCAAGGAGCCTGCGGGCCTCTATTGAGCGACTGAGCGACTGAGCGTCGCGGCCGGGGCCCTGCGGGGCGGGTCCTAGATGCTGTGCGGGTCGACGTCGACCAGCCAGCGGATCACGCCCTTGCCTTCGGGCGTGCGCCTGAGGGCATGCAGCAGCGGCTGCCACTGCGCCAGCAGGCGCTGCAAGGCGGCGCGCGAGGGGCTTTCGATCAGCATCTGCGCCCTTTCCACATTGGCCACGCGCTGGATCGCCAGCGGCACCGCGGGATAGCGCACCACCCGGTCGGCGCCTTCCAGCGCCTCGGCGGCAGCGCTGGCCGCGTTCAGGAAGGCCTGCGCGGCTTCCTGCGTGCGTGCATCGGCACGCAGCAGCGCCTGGAAGGCAAAGGGCGGCATGCCGGCGGCGGCGCGCTCCTCGAGCTGCTGCCGCGCGAAAGCCGTGTAGTCGTGCCGTCGCAGGGCCGAGAAAAGCGGGTGCTGCGCATGGTGCGTCTGGATCCACATCTCGGCCGTGGCGCCCTGCGCCGCCAGGTAGGCGGCGTCGCGGCCCGCGCGGCCGGCCGACTGCATCAAGAGGCTGAACAGCCGCTCGGGTGCGCGGAAGTCGCTGGAGAACAGCGCGCCGTCTGGGTTCACTGCCGCCACCAGCGTGATGCGGCGGAAATCGTGCCCCTTGGCGATCATCTGCGTGCCCACCAGCACGTCGACCTCGCCCGAATGCACGGCCGCGAGCTGCGATTCGAGCGCGCCCTGTTTCTTGGTGCTGTCGGCGTCGATGCGCGCGATGCGTACAGCGCTGCCGTCGGGCCGCGTCACCGCCGCGAACAGCTCCGCCAGGTGTTCTTCGAGCCGCTCGGTGCCGCGGCCCACGGGCGCGATGTCGGGGTTGCCGCAGGAAGGGCAGGCGCGCGGCACGCGCTCGGTGAAGCCGCAGTGGTGGCAGCGCAGCGTGCGGTCGATCTTGTGGAACACGCGGTAGGCGCTGCAGTGCGGGCATTCGCTTTTCCAGCCGCAGTCGGCGCAGGCCAGCACCGGCGCATAGCCGCGGCGGTTCAGGAACACCATGCTCTGCTCGCCGCGCGCGATGCGCTGGCCGATGGCGTCGAGCAGCGCGGCCGAGATCACGGTCTTGGGCGGCTGCAGGTTCATGTCGACCAACCGCACCGTGGGCAGCTCGCCGGCGCCGATGCGCGACGGCATGGCCAGCCGCACATAGCGCCCGCCCGGGTCCTCGCCCTCTGCGGGGCGGCTCTGGTGCCAGCTTTCGAGCGAGGGCGTGGCCGAGCCGAGGATGACTTTCGCGCCCTCGCGCTGGCCGCGCCAGACCGCGAGATCGCGCGCCGAATACCGCGCGCCTTCCTGCTGCTTGTAGCTGGGGTCGTGCTCCTCGTCGACCACCACGAGCTTCAGGCCCGGCATCGACGCGAACACCGCCATGCGCGTGCCCAGCACGATGCGCGCGGCGCCGCTGTGCGCCGCGAGCCAGCTCGCGAGCCGCTGCGGGTTGGTCATGCCGCTGTGCAGCGACACCACCGCGTCGTCGCCGAAGCGCGCCTTGAAGCGCGCTTCGAGCTGCGGCGTCAGGTTGATCTCGGGCACCATCACCAGCGCCTGCGCGCCGGGGTCGGCCGCGAGCAGGTCGGCCACGCAGCGCAGGTAGACCTCGGTCTTGCCGCTGCCGGTGCTGCCGACCAGGAGGAAGGTGCCGGCCTCGCCCGCCTCGATGCGGGCCAGCGCGGCGGTCTGCTCCGCGCTCAGCGCGACCGGGTGGGCGGCCTCGGCCGTCTCGGCCACCGGGCCGGCCGCGGTCTTGCGCCTGAGGCGGCGCGCCAGCTGCGTTCCGCTCAGGTCGCGCAGCTGCGGCGGCAGCGCGGCCAGGGCGATCTCGCCGATCGAGCGCTGGTAGTAGCGCGCGGCAAATGCGACGAGGTCGCGCCAGGCCTCGCCGAGCGGGGCCAGCGCGTCCAGCGCGGCGCCCACGGGCTTCAGGGCCATGTCGGGCTCGGCACTTTCGAGCGAGACCGGCGGATTCCAGACCACGCCCAGCACCTCGCGCCGGCCCAGCGGCACCCGCACCAGCGTGCCGGGCACCAGGGGAGTGGGACTGGCATAGCTCAGCAGGTCGCCGAGCGCGGCATGCGCGGGCGTCTGCACCGCGATGTCGAGCCGCCAGGCCATCGCGGCGGGCACGCTCGCCGGTGCCGCGGCGGAGCCGGCCGCTGGCGTTGCTGCTGCTGTTTCGGAGACGGGGCTGACGGTGGGAATGGGTGTCCTTGTTGGCAAGGTTTGTTAATGCGACTTTGAACAAGATCGCTTAAGTCGTTGATTTTCCAGTGCTTTGGGGGTCATCCAGAGTTTCTGTGGATAACTTTGTTGACAACCGGGCTCGACACGCCGGCGAGCCTTGAAAATCAAGCCTCTGACTGGATTGCCCTCAAAAAAAGCAAAGTTCAATCTCTATATAAATCAACAACTTAGCGTCGCTATTGGTTTAGGAGCAAAGAGGGGAGGCCTACAGATAATCTTGCGCAGTGCAACACGTGTTTTGTGCATAAGTCGGTGTTCCTACACCGTTTTTATGCTTGACAAACGCCGGGAAATCGATTTTTGGGGCCGCGGCCGCGTCCCTGCGCGGCTGGCGGCTCTTTTACCGTTTTTAACCTTTGCGCAAGGCGCGCGATTGTGCGTGCACCGCCTGCACCAGGGCCGCCACGTGGTCCGGTGGCGTGAACTGGCTGATGCCATGGCCCAGGTTGAAGATGTGGGTCGGGCCCTTGGAAGCGGCATCGGCATGCGGCTGGCCGAAGGCCTGCAGCACCTTCGCCACCTCGGCCTCGATCTGCGCGGGCGGTGCGAACAGCACGTTGGGGTCGATGTTGCCCTGCAGCGCCTTTGCCTTGCCGTCGGTGCCTTCGCCGACCAGCCGGCGCGCGGCCGAGAGGTTCACGGTCCAGTCGACGCCGAGCACCTCGCAGTCGAGTTCGCGCATGGCTTCGAGCCACAGGCCCCCGCCCTTGGTGAAGACGATGCGCGGCACGGGCTGGCCGTCGGCGCCGTTGCGCTTGAGGCCGGCCAGCACGCGCGCCGTGTAGGCGAGGCTGAATTCCTGGAAGGCGCCGTCGGCCAGCACGCCGCCCCAGCTGTCGAACACCATCACGGCCTGCGCGCCGGCGTCGATCTGCGCATTGAGATAGGTGGCCACCGAATCGGCATTGACCGCGAGCAGGCGGTGCATCAGGTCGGGGCGGCTGTAGAGCATGCTCTTGACGAGGCGGTAGTCGCTCGAGCCGGCGCCTTCCACCATGTAGCAGGCCAGTGTCCAGGGGCTGCCCGAAAAGCCGATCAGCGGCACGCGGCCGGCCAGCGCCTTGCGGATCGACGCCACGGCGTCGAACACGTAGCGCAGCTTGGCCATGTCGGGCACCTCGAGCGCCGCGACGGCCACTTCGTCCTGCACCGGGCGTGCAAAACGCGGGCCTTCGCCGGCCTCGAACGAAAGGCCCAGGCCCATGGCGTCGGGCACGGTGAGGATGTCGGAGAACAGGATGGCGGCATCGAGCGGATAGCGCTCGAGCGGCTGCAGCGTGACTTCGGTGGCGTAGTCGACGTTGGTCGCCAGCCCCATGAAGCTGCCGGCCTTGGCGCGGGTGGCCACGTACTCGGGCAGGTAGCGTCCGGCCTGGCGCATGAGCCAGACGGGCGTGTGGTCGGTGGCCTGGCGCCAGCAGGCCCGCAGGAAAGTGTCGTTTTGCAAGGGGGCGAAGGGCATGCCCCGATTGTCGCAGGGGGCGTGGGCTTTGCTTTTGCTGGGCTGCTTGTTTGGGCGCTCTTGTTCGGGCTGTCCTTCAGGGCGCGTACACAGGCCACCGGGTACTCCCCTCCGCGAATGTCCCCCGCCTTCGGCTCCTCCTTTATTTCGCTGCGGGGAGCACCCGATGTCCTGTGCACTTGGGCACGCTCGTTGTGCTTCGCTGATCAACGACCGCTGCGCATAACGCTCCCGTCGATGGGGTGCCTTGCGCAGCGAAATCAAGGGGGAGGCCGCAGGCCGGAGGACATTCGCGGAGCAAGGTACCCCGTCGGCGGGAGCGCGCCCTGAACCGACAAGCGCGCAAGAACCAGAATTCAGACCACCGGCACCCGCACCGAATCCGCCGGGTCCACGTTGCGCCGATAGAGCACCAGCGTCGCCACCAGCCCGCAGGCGGCGGCGGCCGTCATCCACAGGCCCGGGGCGCCCTTGTCGCCGGTCATCTCGATCAGGCCGGTGGCAATGGCGGGCGTGAAGCCGCCGAACAGCGCCGTCGCGAGGCTGTAGGCCAGCGAGAAGCCGGCGGTGCGTACATTGACCGGCATCACCTCGGTGAGCGCCACCACCATCGCGCCGTTGTAGCTCGCGTAGAGGAACGACAGCCACAGCTCCACTTCGAGCATGCGCCCGAAGCTCGGCGCGCCGACCAGCCACTTGAGCGAGGGGTAGGCGGTGAGGACGGTCAGCACCGTGAAGAGAATCAGCAGCGGCTTGCGGCCCACGCGGTCGGACAGCGCGCCCATGACCGGCAGCCAGATGAAGTTGGAGATGGCCACGCACAGCGTGACGACCAGCGCGTCGGTCGTGCTCAGGTGCAGCACCGACTTGCCGAAGGTGGGCGTGTAGACCGTGATCAGGTAGAACGACACGGTGGTCATCGACACCAGCATCATCCCGGCCACGACGAGGCCCCAGTTGGCCACCATCGACTGGAAGATCTCGCGCGCGTCGGGCCGGTGCTTGCGCGCCATGAACTCCTCGGTCTCCTGCAGCGAGCGGCGGATGATGAACAGCACCGGCACGATCAGGCAGCCGACGAAGAACGGAATGCGCCAGTAGAAGTCGCCGATCTCCTGCGGGCTGAACGTCACGTTGAGCCAGTAGCCGAGTGCGGCCGCCACGATGATCGCCACCTGCTGGCTGGCCGACTGCCAGCTCACGTAGAAGCCCTTGCGCCCCGGCGTGGCCATCTCCGACAGGTAGACCGAGACGCCGCCGAGCTCCACGCCGGCCGAGAAGCCCTGCAGCAGCCGCCCGACCAGCACCAGGAGCGGCGCCGCGAAGCCGATGGTGGCGTAGCTCGGTACGCAGGCGATGAGCAGCGTGCCCACCGCCATCAGCGCGAGCGTGGCGATCAGGCCCTTGCGGCGGCCCACGCGGTCGACGTAGGCGCCCAGGAAGATCGCGCCCAGCGGCCGCATCAGGAAGCCCGCGCCGAAGGTCATGAAGGTCAGCATCAGCGAGGCGAATTCGTTGCCCGCCGGGAAGAAGGCCTTCGAGATCTGCGTGGCGTAGAAGCCGAACAGGAAGAAGTCGAACATCTCCATGAAATTGCCGCCCGTCACGCGCAGCACGGTGGCGAATTTCGAGGAGGAGGAAGCGCTGGAAGAAGCGGTGCCTGGCGCGGTGCGGGCGGCGGCCGCAGCCGATGGTTGCGCGGCGGATTGCGCAGGATTCATCTGGTTGTCCCCTTGGGCGATGTCGTTCGTCCGAGGGTAGGCCGGGGTTCCCGACCACCGCCTGACCGCGCGAGTCAGGTACCTGTCACTGCCCGTGGGGCTTCGTCAGCTCTTGTACTTCACCGAGCAGCCGTAGGGCCGCGTGGAGGCGGTCGAGATCGGCTTGCCGCCGAAGGCTTCGCCGAGCGCCTGGTTCACGTAGTTGGTCGCGGTCTTGATGTCGTCGGGCCGCGCCGAGGCGATGCTGTCGATGCCGCCCGCATACACCAGCATGCCCTTGGGATCGATGATGAAGATGTGGGGCGTGGTGCGCGCGCCGTAGGCCTGGCCGATCACGCCGTCCTCGTCCATCAGCACTGCGGTGGGCGCGGCCTTCTGCGACTTCATCCAGGCGTCGAGCGCGGCGGGCTGCAGGTAGTCGCTGGCCGCGCGCTCGGTGGAATTGACCGACAGCCAGACCACGCCCTGGGCCGTGGCGGCCTTCTGCGTGGCGGGCATGTTGCCGCTGTTGTAGTGCTTGCGCACGAAGGGGCAGCCCGGGTTGGTCCACTCGAGCACCACGAACTTGCCGGCAAAGTCGGACAGCTTGTGCTTGGCGCCGCTGGTGTCCACCGCAACGAAGTCGGGCGCCTGCTGGCCCACGGCGGGCGCGGCGAAGGCATTGTTGCCCATCAGGAAGGTGGCGCCCAGTGCCACGGCGGCCGCCACCACGGCGCGGCGCGAGGCGCGGCTGAGGGCCGCACGGGCATGGCGCGCGGCACGAATGGAACGCGAGTCGGACGATGGCGAAAGTGACATGGCCAGCTTGAACTCCAAAAGAAAAAACGAACAACGGCGACAGCTTAGAGCGCTTTGCTCATGTGCATGTGACAACCCATGTCACGCCGGGGGTCAAAGCGCGGCAAGCGCGGCGCGCACCTCGTCCTTGCCCAGGATCTCGGTCAGCACGACCGGCGCCTTGCCGGGCGCCTGCAGCACGTACAGCGGCACGCCGCTGCGGCCGAGCGCGGTCAGCGCGGCGGTGATGGCCGGGTCGCGGCGCGTCCAGTCGGCGCGCAGCATCGCGACCTTCCTGCGGTCGAAATCGGCCAGCACCTCGGCATCCGCCAGGGTGGCCTTCTTGTTGTACTGGCAGGTCACGCACCAGGCGGCCGTGAAGTCGATGAACACCGGCTGCCCGGCGCCCGTGAGCTCGGCCACGCGCTCGGCCGACCAGGGCTGCCAGCGCTGCCCCGCGGTGGCCGCCATCCTGGCCGGCTCCACCGTCTGCAGCACGTTGCGCCCGATGGCGGCGGCCAGCACCGCGGTGAATGCGACCATCAGCGTGGCAATCACCAGCCGCGTGCGGCCGCGCAGCGTCAGCGCCCAGACGATGGCGGCCATGCACACCAGCAGCGCGAGCAGGGTGCCTGCGCCATCGATGCCGCTTTGCTGGCCCAGCACCCAGACCAGCCAGGCCACGGTGGCGAACATCGGGAACGCCAGCAGCCGGCGCAGCGTGTTCATCCAGGGGCCGGGCTTGGGCAGCAGCAGCGCCACGGCCGGAATGAAGCCCGCCACCAGGTACGGCAGCGCCAGGCCCAGGCCCAGCGCGGCGAACAGCAGCAGCGCCTGGGTCGCCGGAAGCCCGATGGCAAAGCCGAGCGAAACGCCCATGAACGGCGCGGTGCAGGGCGAAGCGATCACCACCGCCAGCACGCCCGAAAGAAAGTCGTTGGCAATCGGATGCCGGGCCTGCGCCGAGCACAGCGACAGGGGCGCGGCGCGGCCGAATTCGAACAGGCCCGCGAGGTTGAGCCCGATCAGCGTGAACAGCGCCGCCAGCGCCGCCACCACGGCCGGCGATTGCAGCTGGAAGCCCCAGCCGAGCTGGGCGCCGGCCGCGCGCAGCGCCAGCATGGCGCCGCCCAGCGCAAGCACCGAGAGCATCACGCCGGCGGTGTAGGCCAGGCCCGCGGTGCGGTGCGCGCTGTGGTTGCCGGCCTGCCGCGCGAAGCCCAGCACCTTGATCGCCAGGATCGGGAAGACGCAGGGCATGAGGTTCAGCAGCAGTCCGCCGAGCAGCGCGCCGAGCAGCGCGGCCATCAGCGTGACCGTGGGTTGCGGCGGCAGCTCCGAAGAAGGCGACGAAGGCGCGGCGGCCGCATTGGCGGCCAGGGCCGCCTGCAGCGCGGGCGAGACCTCCGCGCGCGGCGCCGCGGCCGGCCAGTTGCCGCTGACGGGCGCCTCGGTGCGCCAGGCGACGGGCTGGCCCGGCTGCCGGTCGGGCTCGGCCAGCGCCACCACCAGCGGCAGGGTCGTCGGGCTGGCGCTGCGCTGGTCGGCCAGCGGCAGCGAGGCGGTCCAGGTGCCGCCTTGCCAGTTCTGGGTCCAGTCCTTGCCCGATTCGGCGGCGGTGCGGATCAGCTCGGGCGTTTCGGGGAAGAAGCCCAGGGTCTTGCCGCGGGCCGAGGCGGGCAGGCCATCGAGGCGCACCTGCAGGTTGTTGCCGCTGACCTCGACCGCGCCCGGCTTGGCCAGCGGCTGTGGCTGCGCGGCCTGCGCCGCGTCGAACTCGGCCTTGTGCAGCGCGGTCGAGCCCTGCAGCGGCAGGGCCAGGGTGAATTCGCCTTCCTCGGGAATGCATTCCTTGCGGCACACCAGCCAGCTGGCCTTGAGCCGAACGTCGAGCGCCGAGGCGCCGGCGCCCAGCGCCAGCGGCGGCTTGAAGTTGCTCGACACCTCGAGCGGCACCGGCAGCAGCACCGTGCCTTCATAGCCGTAGTTGGCGAGGTTGCCGACCGGGATCTTGCGCGGCACCGGCCAGGCGATCTCGCCGGCCGCCACGCCGCTCGGCAGCGTCCAGTTCAGCTCGGTGGGCAGGCCCGAATCGCCGGCGTTCTTCCAGTAGGTGTGCCACTCGGGCTGGTGGGTGATCTGCAGGCCGACCCAGACCGGTGCGCCCGGCGCAACGCCTTCGGGCGCATGCGCCACCAGTTCGGCGCGCACGTGAGGGGTGGTGACCACCGCGCCCGGCCTGGATGCCAATTGGGCCGCAGCCGGCATGCAGGCTGCGGCGGCTGCTACCAGAAACGTAGCGATGTGAAAGCGGGAAAAGATCATGCCGTCAGTCGGAGCAGGGGAGTGGTGCGAAGTTCCGAGGGTTGCGGCGGCTCAGGCGGCCCAGCCCAGCACCACGCGGCGGCTGTTGGCGCTCTTTTTCTCGATCTTGGTGACCATCACGGCGCCGATCTCGGCGGTGTTTGCAACATGCGTGCCGCCGCAGGGCTGGAAGTCGATCTGCGCCTCGCCCTCGCCGCCGATGCGGATGGTGCGCACCGTGCCCGTGCCGCGCGGCGGCTGCACGCTCATGCTCTTGACCAGCGCCGGGTTGGCATCGAGCTCCTCGTCGGTGATGGCGCCCACGGTCAGCGGATGCGCGGCTTCCACCAGCCGCGCAAGGCCGGCCGTCAGCGCTTCCTTGTCGAGCGGATCGGTCATGTGGAAGTCGATGCGCGCGTAGTCGGGCGTGATCGAGCAGCCGTTCACCGGCACGGGCACCAGGTGGCACAGCAGATGGCTCGCGGTGTGGAAGCGCATCAGCCGGTGGCGGCGCTCCCAGTCGAGGCGGGCGGTCACGGCGGCGCCGGGCTCGAGCGCGGCGAGCAGTTCGGCCTGGCCGGGCGCGGGCACGTGGACGACTTCCTGCGTGGGCTGGCCTTCCTCGTTCTTTGCCTTGCGCGTGTCGGCAATGGCCAGCTCGCGCCCGTCGGCCAAGGCCAGTACACCGGTGTCGCCGGCCTGCCCGCCGCCCAGCGGATAGAACACCGTGCGGTCCAGCACGATGCCGGTATCGTCGATGCGCAGGATGCGGGCTTCGCAGGCGCGCAGGTAGGCGTCGGCGCGGAACAGGTCGTCGGTCATGCGGCCGATGGTAGCGGCGATGCGCGAATGGGGTGCGCCCACGCCAAAAAGCGCCCATGGCCGACAGCCCATGCCGGCGCCGTCCTCATGATTTGCCGAAGGAACGACGCTGAAAAAGGAAAAGGGCGGCCTCCGCGCCGCAGCAACCAAGGAGCGCGAATGAAGGTACCGAGCATCGCCATTTCCCCGCTGGCCTGGACGGCCGCCGTGGCTGCAGCGCTGGCGCTGGCCGGCTGCGGCGAAACCGCCAAGGTGGCGCCCGAGGCCACCATCGGGCCACGCCCGCAACTGGCCGAACCCAACAAGACGCTGATTCCCACCGTGAACGTGGCCGAGGCGGTCGGCTGGACCGACACCGCCGCCCCCAAGCCCGCCCAGGGCCTGCGCGTGAGCGCACTGGCGCGCGGGCTGGACCATCCGCGCTGGGTCTACACGCTGCCCAACGGCGACGTGCTGGTGGCCGAAAGCAACAAGCCGCCCAAGCCCGAAGGCAGCAGCGACGGCGGCAGCGGCCCGATGGCCAAGGTCCGCAACTGGGTCATGGGCAAGGTCATGGGCCGCGCCGGGGCCAACGTGCCCAGCGCCAACCGGATCACGCTGCTGCGCGATGCCGACGGAGACGGCGCGGCCGAGGTGCGCCAGGTGTTCCTGTCGAACCTGAGTTCGCCCTTCGGCATGGCGCTGGTGGGCAACGAGCTGTTCATCGCCAACGCGGACGCGCTCGTCAAGGTGCCCTACACCGAGGGCCAGACCTCGGCGAGCGCAGCGCCCACGGTGGTCACGCCGCTGCCCGCGGGCATCAACCACCACTGGACCAAGAACGTGATCGCCAACGCCGAAGGCACCAAGCTCTACGTCACGGTCGGCTCCAACAGCAACATCGGCGAGAACGGGCTGGCCGCCGAAGAAGGCCGCGCCGCCATCTGGGAAGTGGACGTGAAGAGCGGCGAAAAGCGCCTGTTCGCAAGCGGCCTGCGCAACCCCAACGGCATGGCCTGGCACCCCGAGACCAAGGCGCTGTGGACCGTGGTCAACGAGCGCGACGAGATCGGCAGCGACCTGGTGCCCGACTACCTGAGCTCGGTGAAGGACGGCGCCTTCTACGGCTGGCCCTGGAGCTACTACGGCAGCAAGGTGGATGCGCGCGTCACGCCGCAGAACCCCGAGATGGTGGTCAAGGCCATCGCGCCCGACTATGCGCTCGGCGCCCATGTCGCGGCGCTGGGCCTGGTCTTCTCGGACGGCCGCGGCATGCCGCCCCAGTTTGCAAGCGGCGCCTTCATCGGCGAGCACGGCTCCTGGAACCGCAAGCCCAAGTCGGGCTACAAGGTGGTGTTCGTGCCGTTTTCCGGCGGCAAGCCGAGCGGGCCGCCGGTCGACGTGCTGACCGGCTTCCTCTCGGCCGACGAGAAGGCGCATGGCCGGCCGGTGGGCGTGGCGCTCGACAAGAGCGGCGCGCTGCTGGTGGCCGACGACGTGGGCAACGTGGTCTGGCGCGTGTCGGCGCAGGCGAAGTAGTGGCGCGCGGCCTTGCTCGGTCGCGAGCCCCTGGCCCCACCACTTCCGAGCGAAGCGCCAGCCGATCTCCACGCAGGGCGAAAAGGGCAGCGCGGCCAGCGGCACGTTGAGGCCCGTGAAGCCGGCGAACTCGCCCGATGCCTTGTGCTCCACGGCCCACAGGCCCCAGCCCTGCTCGGCGATGCGGGCCCTGATGCGCGCGGCCAGCGCATCGCTCGCGGCCCGCGTGGGCAGGGGCAGCAGGAACTCCATCACCAGCGGATCGGCCGCGAGCGCGGCAAAGGGCGCGAGATCGCTTTCCCGCCACTGGCGCAGCCGAAGGCGCGGGGTTTCGAATTCGATCGGGGGCTGGATGCGGTCTTCGGCCATGCGGCCGATTGTGCTCAGAACCCCGCGAGCACCACCTTGCCCTGCGCCTTGCCGCTTTCGATCAGCGCATGCGCCTTCCTGAGGTTGGCGGCGTTGATGGTGCCGAAGCTCGCATTGGCGGTGGTGCGGATGCGCCCCGCGTCGACCAGCGCGGCCACCTCGGCCAGCAGCGCGCCCTGCTCGGCGATGTCCGGCGTTTCGAAGCGCGAGCGCGCGAACATCATTTCCCAGTGCAGCGAGATGCTCTTGGTCTTGAGCGGCATCGCGTCGAGCGACGGCAGGTCGTCGATCACCGCGAGCTGGCCCTGGGGCTTCAGGCTTTCGATGATCTGCGCATAGTGCTGGCCGGTCTGCGTGAGGCTCGCGACCATGTCGACCTCGCCGATGCCCGCGGCCTTGAGTTCGGCCGCGAGGGGCTTCGAATGGTCGATGACCGCGTGGGCCCCGAGCGCGAGGCACCAGGCCCGCGTCTCGGCGCGCGAGGCCGTGGCCACCACGCGCAGTTGCGTGAGCTGGCGCGCAAGCTGGATGAGGATCGAGCCCACGCCGCCGGCCCCGCCGGTGACCAGCAGCGTCTGGCCCGCGCCGCCGTTCTTCGGCACCTTGAGGCGGTCGAACAGCAGCTCGTAGGCGGTGATGGTGGTCAGCGGCAGCGCGGCGGCCTGCGCGTCGTCGAGGCTCGTGGGCGCCAGCGCCGCGATGCGCTCGTCCACCGCATGCAGTTCCGAATTGGCGCCGGGCCGCACGATCGAGCCCGCGTAGTACACGCGGTCGCCGACCTTGAAATTCTTGACCCCGGCGCCGACGGCCTCGACCGTGCCCGCGGCGTCCCAGCCCAGCACCTTGGGCTGGCCGGCTTCGGGCGCCATGTTCTTGCGCACCTTGGTGTCGACAGGGTTGACCGAAATGGCCTTCACGCGCACCAGCAGGTCGCGCGGGCCGGCCACGGGGGCGGGCAGTTCGATGTCCTGCAGCGACTCGGGGTTGTCGATGGGCAGGGGCTGGTAGTAGCCGATGGCTTTCATGGTGGAGGACCTTTCTTTCTTTCTTGAACGATGGCTCGACTGTAGGATGGCAACCAGAAATTGATAAGACCGCCTCGATGAGCAACACTTTCAAATGAAGATTGAAAATCTCTCGGACCTGCAGGTGCTGGTGCAGACCGCCCGCGGCGGCACGCTCACGGCGGCCGCCCATGCGCTGGGCATGACGCCGGCGGCGGCCAGCGCCACGCTCAAGCGGCTGGAAACGCAGCTCGGCGCCCGGCTGTTCGAGCGCTCGACCCGTGCCATGCGCCTGACTTCGCAGGGCCAGACGCTGCTCGACTACGCGGTGCGCGCCTTCGAGCTGCTCGACGAAGGCGAGTCGCTGGTCACGGCCGAGCGCGGCGAGCTGGTCGGCACCTTGCGCGTGGCCGCCCCATCGGACCTCACGCGCAGCACGCTGCTGCCCTGGTTCGACGAATTCCTGGCGCTGCACCCGGGCGTGCAGCTGTCGCTGTCGGTCGGCGACCGGCTGCTCGACGTGACGCGCGACGAGGTCGACGTGGCACTGCGCTACGGCGCGCTGGCCGATTCACGGCTGGTGGCGCGGCCGTTCGCGCTGACCAATCCGCTGCTTACCGCATCGCCCGCCTACCTGCGCCGCCACCCCGCGCCGAAGACGCCGCAGGACCTGGTGCACCACAACTGCCTCACCTTCGACCGCGGCGGGCGCCGCCACCGCACCTGGCGCTTCGCGCAGAACGGCCAGTGGACCGAAGTGCGCGTGAAGGGCGACCGCAGCGTGGACGACGCCTCGCTCGCGCGCGAGTGGGCCGTCGCGGGCTTGGGCATCGTGCTGAAGTCGGCGCTCGACGTGCGCGAAGACCTTCGCAAGGGCGCGCTGGTGCGGCTGCTGCCCGAATGGGACACCGAGCCCTATCCGCTGCACGCCCTCTTGCCGAGCGGGCGCTTCGTGCCCGCGCACGTAAGGGCATTGGTCGATTTCCTGGCGCTGAAGTTCGAGGCGCTGACGGCTGCTTAGATCATCGGCGTCACGGCGCCGTCCATCGCGACGATCGCGCCCGTCACGTAGCTCGCCTTCGGCGAGGCCAGGAACACGACCGTGTTGGCAATCTCCTGCGGCGTGGCGATGCGCCCGAGCGGCAGCCGGGCGGTGGCGCGCTGCAGCGCCTCGTCGCTGCCGATGCCCTGCAGCTTCGCGTCCGCCTTCATGCCTTCCTGCAGCCGCTCGGTCAGCGTGAGGCCGGGGTTCACCGCATTCACGCGCACGCCCTTGCCCGCATAGGCCGCGGCCATGCCGGCGCTCACCAGCATCAGCGCCGCGTTGGCCGCGCCGCCGGCCATGTGCACCGGACTCGCGACCTTGCCGCCCTGTCCGATCACGTTGACGATCGCGCCGCGGCCGCGCCGGCCCATGCGCTTGACCACCGGATCGATCATGTGGATGTAGGTGAAGTACTTGGCGTCCATGGCGTCGTGCCAGGCGGCGGCATCCAGCTCGTCGGGCGGCGTGCGGCGCGCGGCGCCGGCCGAATTCACCAGCACGTCGACCGGCCCGAAGGCCAGCTCGGCCGCATCGAGCGCGGCCACGGCGCTGGCCGGGTCCTTGAGGTCGGCCGCATGCACCGAGACCCGGCCCTCGGCCTGCGCAAACGCCTCGGCCAGCGCCTTGCGGCCCCGCTCCAGGTTCTGCAAATCGCGCGACACGAGGCTCACGCGCGCGCCCTCCTGCAGGAAGCCCAGCGCGCAGGCCAGGCCGATGCCCTTGCTGCCGCCGGTGATGAGAACGTGCTGGTCCTGGAGCTGGAGATCCATCGGGTGTCCTTGTGTGTTCGTCGAAGCGCGCGAGGCGCGGGTCGCGTGGATTGAAGCACCGCTCTAAGATCGGCGGATGAACGCATCCCCGGTATCCCTGCCCCGCTACTGGTCTCAACTGACGACGCGCGACTTTGCGGCGCTCGATGTGGCAGCCACGGTCGCGGTGCTGCCCCTCGGTGCCACCGAGCAGCACGGGCCCCATCTGCCGCTGGGCGTGGACACGGTGCTGGCCGACGGCATCGTGGCCGCGTCGCTGCCGCTGCTGCCGGCCGCGCTGCCGGTGCTGTTCTTGCCGACGCAGCAGATCGGCCTGAGCCCCGAGCACGCGCGCTTTGCGGGCACGCTCACGCTGTCGGCCGAGACCCTGATCCGCATGTGGAAGGAAATCGGCGCGGGCGTGGCGCATGCCGGCGTGAAGAAGCTGGTGCTGTTCAACGCGCATGGCGGCCACGTGGGCGCGATGGACATCGTGGCGCGCGAGCTGCGCGCGGCGCACGGCCTCATCGTCTACAGCGTGAGCTGGTTCAACCTGCCGCTGGGCGATGCGGGCGCGCAGTTCGGTGCCGGCGAGCACCGCTTCGGCGTGCATGCGGGCGAGATCGAGACCTCGATGATGCTGGCGCTGGCGCCGCAGCAGGTGCGCATGGCCGAGGCGAAGAATTTCCGCTCCACCTCCGAGCAGCGCGCGGCCGACTACGCGATTCTCGGCAACGGCAAGAGCGCCAAGCTCGGCTGGGCCATGGAGGACTACAACGCACAGGGCGCAGCCGGCAACGCCGCCGCCGCAACGGCGCCGCGCGGGCAGGCTGTGGTCGATGCGGCTGCGCAGCAGCTCGCGCTGTTGCTGGCGGAGGTGTCTCGGCTGCCGCTGGACACGGCTCGTACGGGGCCGCTGCTTTAGCTTGTTGTTGCTGTTGTTCTTGGCGCCGTTGTTCAGGGCGCGCTCCCGCCGACGGGGTACCTTGCTCCGCGAATGTCCTCCGGCCTGCGGCCTCCCCCTTGATTTCGCTGCGCAAGGCACCCCATCAGCGTGATCGTTGTTCAGTGCGGTGGTTGATCAGCTGCGAACCGACAGCGTGCCCTGGTGCACAGGGCATCGGGTGCTCCCCGCAGCGAAATCAAGGAGGAGGCCGAAGGCCGGGGGACATTCGCGGAGGGGAGTACCCGGTGGCCTGTGCACGCGCCCTGAACAAAGCGCGCTTGGTCACGCCAATGCGCCAGCGCCACCCAGCACCCCCGCGAACATGCCCGAATCGACATTGCCGCCGCTCACGCAGATTCCCACCGTCTTCCCGCGCCAGCGATCCTGCTGCTGGAGCGCGCCCGCCAGCGCCGCGGCGCCAGCACCTTCCGCCACGTTGTGCGTGTCGCTGAAGAGAATGCGCATGGCCTCGGCCACCTCGTCGTCGGTGACGGTGATCACGTCGTCGGCTTCGCGCAGGATCACCTCGAGCGATTCGGGCACCGGCGTGCGGCAGGCCATGCCGTCGGCCAATCGCGTGTTGGCTGGCGACTCGACGGGCCGGCCTGCGCGGAACGAATCGCGGTACGCCGTGGCATGCGCCGACACCACGCCGATGAGCCGGGTCGACACGCCGCAGTGCGCCCGCGCGGCGGCCGCGGCTGCGAAGCCGGAGCCCAACCCGATCGGCACGAACAGCACATCGGGCGGCGCATCTTTCAGCGCGCTGAAGAATTCGACATACGCCGTCGACACGCCGCGCACCAGCTCGCGGTGGAACGAGGGCACGCGGTGCATGCCGCCTTGCTCGGCGAGCAGGGCCGCATGCTCCGCAGCCGCCTGGAAGTCGTCGCCATGCTCGACCAGCTGCACGCCCAGCGCGCGCATCGCGGCGTTCTTCTCGAGCGAGTTGCCATGCGGCACCACGATGGTGGCCGCGAGCCCGTGGCGCCGCGCCGCGAAGCCCACCGACTGGCCATGGTTGCCGCGCGTGGCGCTGATGGCATGGCGCACGCCGGGCTGCTCGCGCGCCAGCGTTTCGAAGTAGGTCAGCCCGCCGCGGATCTTGAAGGCGCCCGCCGGCGTGTGGTTCTCGTGCTTGGCCCACACCGTGCAGCCCAGGCGCTGCGCGAGCAGCGGCCATGCATATTGCGGCGTGGGCGGCATGGCCGCGCCGACGGTGCGCTGCGCGGATTCGATTTCTTCGCGGCTGAATCTCACGCGCGCTCCTTCTCTTTTACTTGCGTTCCGTCAGCGCCACGCGCACCGCCAGTGCCGCCAGCACGCTGCCCATGACGTAGCGCTGCGCGCGCAGCCAGCCGGCGCTTTGCGACAGCATCGCCGTGATGCTCGCGGCGCCGAGGATCACCGCGGTGTTGACCGCGGCGCTGCTCGCCATCTGCGCCATGCCCAGCTGCATGCTCTGCAGCAGCACCGAACCGCGCTCCGGGTGGATGAACTGCGGAAAGAACGAGAGGTAGAACATCGCGACCTTCGGGTTCAGCAGGTTGGTGAGAAAGCCCATGCGAAACAGCTTGCCCGGCGGATCGGCCGGCAGCGCGCGCGCCTCGAAGGGCGCATTGCCGCCGGGCTTGACCGCCTGCCATGCGAGCCACAGCAGGTAGGCGGCGCCGGCAAGCCGGATGGCGTCGAACGCGACCGGCACCGCCAGCAGCAGCGCGGTGAGGCCGAGTGCGGCCGCGAACAGGTGCGCAAGAAAGGCCATCATCACGCCGCCGAGCGAGACCAGCCCGGCGCGCCGGCCCTGGATGAGCGTGCGCGACACGCAATAGATCATGTTCGGCCCCGGCGTGAGCGCCAGCAGCATCGAGGCGAGTGCGAACCAGGCGATTTCGGTCAAGCTCAGCATGTCAGAGTCCTTCGGATTGAAGCGTGACGGGGCCGCGGGGCGTGTCGAGCACGGCCACCAGGTTGGGCGCGCCGGCCTGCACCGCCATGCCGGCCATGCCGATGGCCGACAGCGCCGCAGAGAGGTCGGCCGCGCGCGGATGCGTGGCCTGCAGCGAGCGCATCGCGAGGCCCGAGCCGGGCATGGCGTCGGTGGGATGCACGGGGCCCCACTGGATCAGCGTGGGCAGCGCGCCGTAGAACAGGCGCTGGCCGTCATTGCGCACCGTGATCTGCCATTCGAGCCGGCCGGCGGGCGTGTCGCGCGAGGCTTCGAGCAACTGGCCGCGGTCGATGTGGGCGTGCTCCTCGCGCGCCAGCGCCTGCAGCGCGGCGTGCGCGTCGGGCACGCGCGCGACGAAGTGCACCAGCCGCGGTCCGCGCCGCACGAGCCCGGCCTGCAGCACCGGGTCGTCGAGGTCGAACCAGCGGCGCGTGCCGGGGCGCGATGGCCGCTTGCCGGGCTCGATCGCGATGATTTCCAGGTAGGCCTGCGGGAACGCCTCGGCCGCGATGTTCAGCAGCCGGTTGTGCGTGCCCATCAGCGGATGCGAGCCGCCAGGGCCGGGCGTGACGCCCAGCGTGGCCTCGCACCACGCCACGCCCTCGGCCAGCGAGGCGGCGGCAATCACCAGGTGGTCGAGCTGCGCATGCATGGTGCCTTGCCTTACAGCGTGACCTGGCCGTCGATGCAGGTCACGGCATCGCCGCCGACCCACACCTTGCCGTCGGCGACGCGCTCGATGTACACGCGCCCGGAGCGGCCGAGGCACTGGCCCTGCGCGGCCACGTAGCGCGCGGGCATGTGGCCGTCGGCGATCAGCCATTCGGCCAGGCTGGCGTTGAGGCTGCCGGTGACCGGGTCTTCCTCCACGCCAATGGGCGCGGCAAAGGCGCGCACCTCGAGGTCGATCTTCGGGCCTTCGCCTTCTTCGATTGCAACGGACTTGCCGCCGAAGGCGCGCGCCTCGCGGTTGGAGCGGCCGATCAGCATCGACGCGCCCTGCTCGGCAGGCATGCCCGCCACGCCGGCCTTCACACCCAGCTCCTTGAGCATGCGGTGGTCGGGCACCAGCCGGAGCACGGTGTCCGCGTCGCTGAGCAGCAGGCCGAACCACACCGGCCCGTTGTCGAGCACCTGCGCCGCAACCACCTGCTGCGCCTTCAGGCCCAGCGCGCCCGCCACCTTGGCCAGCAGCGTGGGGCTCGGCGCGCTGCGCTTGAGCGGCGGGGCCGAGAAAGCCAGGCGCTCGCCTTCATGGCGCAGCGGCACCAGGCCGGCCGCGCACTGCTGCACGATCCGGCCCGCCGCCTTGGGCTTGCCGCCGGCCTGCAGCCAGGCGTGGCAGCTGCCGATGGTGGGATGGCCCGCAAAGGGCAGTTCGCCGCCGGGCGTGAAGATGCGCACGCGATAGTCGGCCGAGGGCTCGGTCGGCGGCAGCAGGAAGGTGGTTTCCGACAGGTTGGTCCACTGCGCGAAGCGCTGCATCTCGGCGTCGCCCAGGCTGCTGCCGTCGAGCACCACGGCGAGCGGGTTGCCGAGGTAGGGCGTGGCGGTGAAGACGTCGACTTGTTTGAACGAACGGGATTTCATGCTTTTCATTCGAGCGGGAGGTCGAGCACGCCGCGCGTGCCCGGCCGGGAGATCAGTTCGCCGTACCAGCGTTCGAGGTTCGGCCAGCTCGGGCGCTGGTATTCGGCCGGCGGAAGGCCGAACCAGCGGTGCGCCTCGCAGCCGATGGGAATGTCGGCCATGGTGAAGCGGTCGCCGGCCATGAAGGGCTGCCGGGCCAGGTGCGCGTCGAGCATCGCGAACAGCGCCTCGCTCGCATGCACCGAGGCCGCGATCAGCGCCGGGTCGCGCTCGGCCGGCAGCGTGCGCACCCATTGCACGAAGGCGTCGCGGCTCGCGCGGTTGAGCGTGGTCTGCTGCCAGTCCATCCAGCGTTCGGCATCGAAGCGCGCCGGCAGCTCGCTCGGATAGAACTTGCCGTGCGAATGCTTGGCGCAGAGGTAGCGCACGATCACGTTCGACTCCCACAGCGTGACGCGATCGCTGCCTTCGCCGTCGTCGATGGTGGGCACCATCGCGTTCGGATTGAGCGCCAGGTACTCGGGCGTTTGCACCACGCCGAACCGGCCGCCGGCCTCGGTGCGTTGAAAGTCGAGCCCGAGTTCCTGCGCGCACCAGACGACCTTGCGCACATTGATCGAACTGATGCGGCCCCAGATATTGAGCATGGTGTTCAGCTTCCTTGGACAGGTGTGGCGGACAGGGCGGATGGCACGGCGGGACGGTCGAGCAGCAGCAGGCGGATCGCCAGGCCGACCATCACCAGGGCCAGCAGGCCGCGCTGGAACTTTTCAGCCCCCGGACGGCGCTGCAGCCAGCGGCCGAGCTGTCCGCTGCAGGCGCCGAGCAGCGTGTTGAACGCGAGCGCGGCTGCCGACAGCATGACGCCGAGCTGCACCAGTTGCAAGGGCACGCTGCCGCGCGCCGGGTCGACGAACTGCGGCAGGAACACCATGAAGAACAGCAGCGCCTTCGGATTGACGAGGTTGTTCAGGAAGGCCATGCGCACGATGCGCGCGAAGGCGGATGGCTGCGCACGCGCACCCGTGGGGAGGCCGCCGCTGCTGCGAAGGGCCTGCACCGCGAGCCACAGCAGGTACAGCGCGCCCGCGTAGCGCAGCAGGTCGAACGAGGGCGGCCAGGCCGCGACCAGCGCCGTCACGCCGGTGGCGGCGAAGAGCGTGTGCACCAGGTCGGCCGACGAGATGCCGAGCGCCGCCGCGAAGCCGCCGCGCGGGCCGTGGGCCACGCCGTGCGAGAGCACGAAGGCCATGTTCGGCCCCGGCGACAGGAACAGCGCGAGAACGGCCAGCAGGAAGAGCGCGAGCGTGGCGAGGCTGATCATGGTATGTCCAGCGGCACGTTCTTCAGGCGGCGTCGGCCGTGGCAGCCGGAACCGAGGGGAGGTAGGGCTCGATGTTGCGCAGCGCGCGCGCCACGTAGTCTTCCTTCTCGCCCACCGGCGCCACGTAGTGCAGCGCGCTCTTCGCGGCTTCGATGCCCTCGCTGCGCGCGATGAGCCAGGCCGCGAGGTAGGGCGCCGACAGGCAGCCGCCGGCCGTTGCCACGTTGCCCTTGGCGAAGAAAGGCTGGTTGAGCACCTCGACGCCGGCTTCCTGCACCCAGGGCTTGGTCGTGAGGTCGGTGCAGGCCGGCACCGCGCCCAGCAGGCCCAGCTTGGCGAGCAGCAGCGTGCCCGAGCACTGCGCGCCGATCAGCTGCCGCTTCGCATCGAGCCGGCGCAGCGCGCCCATGATGGCCGGATCGGCCGCGATCTCGCGCGTGCGGATGCCGCTGCCGACGAGCACCGCGCCGGCCTCGGCGGCCGCTTCGAGCGTGGAGCTCGCATGGACGGTGACGCCGTTCATCGAGGTGACCGTGGCGCTGGGCGCGGCCAGCGTCACGCGCCAGCCCGGCCTCTTGATGCGGTTGAGCACGCCGAGCGCGATCAGCGAGTCGAGTTCGTTGAAGCCGTCGAAAGTCAGGATGGCGATGTGCATCGTGGTCTGCCTCGTGTTGCGGCTCAGACGGGTTCGGGCGCGAGCCTGCGCTCGCCCAGCAGCGCCAGCTCTTCGCGCAGCGTCAGGGCCAGCGCGGCGATCGCGGTGTCGATCTCCTCGACGCTGGCCGTCACGAACGACAGCCGCAGCGTGCGCGGATCGCCCTGGTCCGCATAGAAGGGCGCGCCCGGCACGAAGGCCACGTTGCGCTCCACCGCCTTGGGCAGGAGCGCGACGGTGTCGATGCCCTCGGGCAGGCGGGCCCACAGGAACATGCCGCCCTTGGGCGCGTTGAACTTCACGTCCAGCCCGGCCATCTCGCGCGTGAGCGCAGCCATCATCGCGTCGCGCTGGCGCTTGTAGAGCGCGCGGATGGTGGGCACGTGGCGCTCGAGGAAGTTGTCCTTCATCACGGCCGAGACCATGCGCTGCGTGAAGATCGGCGTGTGCAGGTCGACCGCCTGCTTGGCCTGCAGCAGCTTCGGGAAGATGGCCTTCGGCGCCACCAGGAAGCCCAGGCGCAGGCCCGGTGCGAGCACCTTCGAGAACGAACCCAGGTAGATGCAGCCCTCGGGGTTGCGCGCCGTGAGCGGCAGCGGCGGGGCTTCGTCGAACCACAGTTCGCCGTACGGGTTGTCCTCGACGATCGGCAGGCCGGCGGCGGCCGCGGCGGCCGACACGGCGGCGCGGCGCGCCTCGGTCATGGTGCGGCCGGTGGGGTTCTGGAAATTGGGCAGCAGGTAGACGAAGCGCCCATCCTTGGCCTTGGCCACCAGGTCTTCGACGATCACGCCTTCGTCGTCGCTTGCCACGCTCACCGGATTCGGCTCCATCGGGCCGAAGGCCTGCAGCGCGCCCAGGTAGGTGGGCGTCTCGACCAGCACCTTGCTGCCCGGATCGATGAGCACCTTGGCCACCAGGTCCAGGCCCTGCTGCGAGCCGGTGGTGATGAGGACCTGCGCGGGATCGACGTTCCACGGCAGCATGTCGGCCACCGCCTGGCGCAGCGGCGCATAGCCTTCGCTCGCGGCGTACTGCAGCGCGGCCTGGCCGTCGTTGTGCAGCACTTCGGCGCAGGCGTCGGCAAAGGCCTGGATCGGGAAGGTCTTGGGCGAGGGCAGGCCGCCGGCCAGGCTGATGATGCCGGGGCGCTCGGTGACCTTGAGGATTTCACGCAGCACCGACGGATTCATCTTGGCGGCGCGGGCGGCGAGTTTCCAGTTCATGGGGTCTTCTTTCAGTCGGGTGGGGTGGGATTCAGGATTGTTCGGCATGCGCGGCGCGCGGCGAAACGGCAGGAGCGGGCTGCGGCTGCGAAAGGCGCTTGCCGAGCACCACCGTGCAGACCACGGCAATGGCAAAGCCCAGCGTGACCACGTCGAGCGGTTCGCCCAGCAGCGGAATGGATGCAAGGATGGAGAGAAAGGGCTGCAGCAGCTGCGTCTGGCTCACGCGCAGCGCACCGCCCAGGGCCAGGCCGCGGTACCAGGCGAAGAAGCCGATCCACATCGAGAACACGCCCACATAGACGAAGCCCAGCCAGGCCGAGGTGGCGATGGGCTCCGCGGGCCACAGGGCCAGCGTGGCGGGCAGCGTCACGGGCAGCGCCATCACGCAGACCCAGCAGATCACCCGCTCCGCGCCGAGCGACGGCGTGACCTGCGCGCCGTAGATGTAGCCGAACGACGCCGCGACCACCGCGCCGACCAGCAGCAGGTCGGCCCATTCGAAGCCGAAGCCGTGGCCGCCCTGGCTTGCGCGCAGCACCGAGAACAGCACCACCAGCAGGCTGCCCGCAATGGCGCAGAGCCAGAAGCCGAGCCGCGCGCGCTGGTGCAGCACCCAGGCCGCGACCGCCGCGGTCACGAGCGGCAGCAGCGCCGTCACCACCGCGGCGTGGCTGGCCGTGACCACGCGCAAGGCGTAGCCCAGCAGCAGCGGATAGCCGATCACGTTGCCGAGCACCGCCATGCCAAGCGGCTTCCACTGGTGCGCAGCGGGCCGCGGCGAGCGCGTGGCCAGCAGGAAGACTGTCGAGAGAATGCCCGCGAGTGCGGCGCGTCCGAGCGTCACGAACCAGGGCGACAGCTGCGGCGCGCCCTGCGTGCCGGTGGCCAGCCGCGTCATCGGCAAGGTGACCGCGAACAGCGCCACGCCGATCACGCCAAGCCACATGCCGAGCGTTTCGTCCCTGATGTTGAGGCGGCTACTCATTGGATGACCTCCGTGCTTCGCACTGCGGTGCGAGCTTGCTTGGGGCGGCCCGGCGCGGCGCTCATACGCCCAGCATCCACCAGGCCGTGAGCACCAGCACCAGCCCCATCGCGCGGTTGAACCACAGCAGGCGCTTGCCCTTGGAGAGCCATTCGCGCAGCAGCGCGCCCGCCAATGCATAGGTGAAGTTGCTGATGAAGGCGTAGACCAGCATCACCGGCGCGACGATGGCGAAGCGCCCGAGCGCATCGGGCTGCCCCGCGATCCAGCCGGCCACCAGCGTGAGTGCGAGCAGCCAGGCCTTGATGTTGACGAACTGCAGCATCACGCCCTGGCCGAAGCCGACGTCGAGGCTGGCGCCATCGGCGCGGCCGAGCGTGCCGCTGCCGCTCAGCTTGTAGGCCAGCCACAAGAGGTAGCCCACGCCCAGCGCCTTGATGCCCAGGCGCAGCGAAGGCACCGCCACCACCAGCGCGCCGATGCCGGCCGCGCACAGCACCAGCAGCAGCGTCCAGCCCACCGGCACGGCCACCACGAAGCGCATGGCGCGCGGCAGGCCGCCGTTGGCCGCGAGGGCCGTGGAAAGCGTGGTGTTGGGACCGGGCGAGAAACTCATCGCCGTGGCCAGCACCAGCAGCGCGGTGAATTCTTGCCAGTTCATTGCATACACTCTAAACTTTCACACCATTGCAGTTCCAATACAGTTAGTCGAACATATTCGAAAACTGTATTGGTCTTTCTTTCGACACAGAAGCCGAGCCCCAGATGCTGACACGAACCTCCACCCAGTCGCTCACGGGGCAATTGGCCGACCGGCTGGCCGAACGCATCCGCACCCGGCTGCTGCCGCCCGGCGCACGCCTGCCCTCGGTGCGCGAATGCGCGCGCCAGCAGGGCGTGAGCCCCTACACGGTGGTGGCGGCCTACGACCAGCTGCTGGCGCAGGGCCTGGTCGAGGCGCGCCGCCAGCGCGGCTTCTACGTGCGCGACTCGGCGCCGGCGCAGGACGGGCGCCCACCCAACGCGGCGCCCATGGTGGTCCAGATGATGGCCTCGCGCGTGCCGGCCGATGCGAGCTCGCTCATCCGCAGCATGTTCCATCGGCCCAGCGACAAGCCGCAGCCGGGCATGGGCGTGTTTCCGCCCGACTGGATGGCCTCCGCCTTCATGCCGACGGCCGTGCGCCGCATGACCAGTACAGCTGCGCTGCAGGAGCTGTCGCTCCAGTACGGCGAACCCTCGGGCGACGCCGCGCTGCGCCGCAGCCTGTCGAACAAGCTCGTGGGCATCAACGTGCCCGCCGCGCCCGACCAGATCGTGACCACCGTGGGCGCCACGCACGCGCTGGACATCGTGAGCCGCACCCTGCTGCGCGCGGGCGATCCGGTGATGGTCGAGGAGCCCGGCTGGGCGCTGGAATTCGCGCGGCTCGAGGCGCTGGGCATGCGCATCCTGCCGGTGCCGCGCCGCGCCGACGGGCCCGACCTGGAGGTGATGGCGCAGTACTGCCAGCTGCACAGCCCCAAGCTCTTCGTGAGCGTGAGCGTGCTGCACAACCCGACCGGCTACAGCCTCACGCCCGGCAGCGCGCACCGCGTGCTCAAGCTGGCCAACGAGCACGACTTCCACATCGTCGAGGACGACACCTACAGCCACCTCGCACCCGAGCACGCCACGCGGCTCAGCGCGCTCGACGGGCTGCAGCGCACCATCTACGTCAGCGGCTTCGCCAAGATCCTGGCGCCCAACTGGCGCATCGGCTTCCTGGCCGCTTCGCCGGAACTCAAGGAGCGGCTGCTCGAGACCAAGCTGCTGGCCACGCTCACCACGCCCACGCTGTTCGAGCGGGCGCTTTCGTGGTGCATCGACCAGGGGCAGCTGCGGCGGCATGCCGAGCGCATACGCATCCGGCTCGACGGCGCCCGCGGCCGCGCGGTGAAGCTCGCCATGGCGCATGGCTGCAGCTTTGCGTCCGAGCCGGCGGGCCTGTTCGGCTGGGTCGACACCGGCGTCGACACCGACGCACTCACCCAGCGCATGCTCGACCAGGGCTACCTGCTCGCGCCGGGCTCGCTGTTCCATGCGCGGCGGCCGCCGAGCACGATGATGCGGATCAATTTCGCGACCTCGCAGGACGCGGCCTTCTGGAAGGTGTTCAGCAAGGTGCGCGCGGAACTCTGAGGGGGCAAAGGGGAGGGCGCCCGGGCCCAAAACGGCGGTGCCTTGGAGTAAGCTGGCATCACAAGAAAACCCAACCGGAGACCTCCGCATGAGCAACGCCAGCCAACCCTTCGACTTCAGTCAATTCGTCCCCGGATTCGATTTTCTGAAGAACCTTGCCGGCGGTGGCGCCGGCGGCGCGGCGGGCAGTGCGGTGCCCGGGTTGCCGAGCCTCGCGAGCTGGGTGGCCCCCACGCTGAGCGTGGAAGAGGTCGACAAGCGCATCCAGGAACTCAAGACGGTGCAGTATTGGCTCGAGCAGAACGGCCACGCGCTCAAGGCCACCATCCAGGCGCTCGAAGTGCAAAAGATGACACTTTCGACCTTGCGCGGCATGAACGTGCGGATGGAAGATATCGCCAGCGCATTCACCAAGCAGGCGGCCGCCGTGGCGCCTGCCGCTGCTGCGGCACCTGCAGCCGCTGCGCCGGCCGAACCGGAGGTCGAGCCCGAGGAAGAAGAAGCCCCGGCGCCGGCAAAGAAGGCGCGCGGCAAGCCGGCTTCGGCCGCTGCCGCTTCGGGCGGCAATGGCACCGCCGGCGTGATCGATCCGATGCAATGGTGGGGCTCGCTGACTGAGCAGTTCCAGCAGATCGCGAGCTCGGCGCTGCAGGATGCAGCCCAGCTCAAGGTGCCGGCCATGGCCCAGCCGGCGGCTAATGCTCCCGCGGCTTCGAAACCCGCGGCCAGGAAGGCGGCGGCGCCCGCCGCCGCCAAGAAGGCATCGGCCGCCGCGCGCAAGCGAACGACCGGCCGCCGCTGACGTCATACACACATCTTTCTTGAAGAGAACGGGTTGGCACGCATCATGAAGCTGTTTCCTTCCGGCCATGCCACCCACCCGCAATGGCGCATGGCAGCCGGCCTCGTGCTGGCCCAGTTGCGCGCGCAGATGGCGCTGCCCGACTATGCGGCGTCGCCCACGCTCGGGCTGCTCTACATCACCGACCACTACGCGTCGGATGCGCAGGACATCCTCGACCACCTGAGCGCCGAACTGCCCGAGGTCACCGACTGGTCGGGCACCGTCGGCATCGGCGTCTCGGCCAACAACGCCGAATATTTCGACGAGCCCGGCCTCAGCCTGATGCTCTGCGCGCTGCCGAGCGACCAGTACCGCGTGTTCTCCGGCGTGGCGCCGCTGGGCAATTCGGAAATGAGCGGCTTCGAGGCCCACACGGCGCTGGTGCACGCGGACCCCGCCACGCCCGACCTGACCGAACTCATCGGCGAGATGGCGGGCCGCACCGACACCGGCTACCTGTTCGGCGGGCTGTCGTCAGGCCGCGGCGGCGCGCTGCAGTTCGCGGTGGGCGGCAACGGCAACATCCGCGGGCACGGCGCCGCGGGCGGCGTGTTCTCGGGCGGCCTGTCGGGCGTGGTGTTCGGCGAGGGCGTGCGGCTGGTGTCGCGCGTCACCCAGGGCTGCCAGCCGCTGCGCTCGGGCGCGGGGCGCGAGCGCGAGATCACCGAAGCCGACGGCAACCTGCTGCTCAAGCTCGATGGCGAACCCGCGCTCGACGTGCTGCTGGCCGACCTGCAGGTGACGCTCGAGCGTCCGCAGGAAGCCATCGACGCCGTGCGCGCCACCTTGGTGGGCCTTGCCGACGCCGGCAGCGACGGCATCCGCCGCACCGGCGACCTGGGCGCCGACGTGCTGGTGCGCCACATCATCGGCCTGGACCCCACGCGCCGCGGCATCGCGATTGCCGACGTGGCGGAGGCCGGCATGCGCCTGACCTTCTGCCGCCGCAATGCGCAGGCCGCGCGCGCCGACCTGATGCGCATCTGCGCGGAAATCCGGGAGGAACTCGAGCCCGAGGAGCAGACGCTGGCCACCGCACGCGCCGTCGCGGCCGGGGAGGCCGAGGCCGCGCCGCATCCGGCGCGCCGCATCGCGGGCGCGGTGTACGTGAGCTGCTCGGGGCGCGGCGGGCCGCATTTTGGCGCGCCGGGCGCCGAACTGCAGATCGTGCGGCACGCGTTGGGCGACGTGCCGCTGGTTGGCTTCTTCGCGGCAGGCGAGATCGCCCGCCACCACCTGTATGGCTACACCGGCGTGCTGACAGTGTTCACCAGCAAGGACTGAGCCTCGCCCTGCCTGCCGGCATTCAGGCCGGCTGCAGCATGCGCGCCACCGGCGCAGGCATGCCGGTGAACGCAAAGTCGACCTCGGGCGCGAGTCCGCTCACGATGCGCGCAATCGACTTGCCCGATCCGCAGGCGTGCGTCCAGCCGAGCGTGCCGTGGCCGGTGTTGAGGTACAGGTTCGGCAGTTTCGTCTTGCCGATCAGCGGCACGTTGCTCGGCGTCGCGGGGCGCAGGCCGGTCCAGAACTGGGCCTGCGTGGTGTCGCCGGCGCCCGGAAAGAGCTCCTCGACGCGCCGCACGATCGCCTCGCAGCGCACGCGGTTCAGGTCGCGGTCGTAGCCGTTGAGCTCGGCCGTGCCGGCAATACGCAGGCGGTCGCCGGAAGCCGAGGTGTAGCGCGAGAACACGAGCTTGAACTCGTCGTCGGTCAGCGAAACCTGATGGGCTTTCGACGCATCCTTTACCGGCAGCGTCACCGAGTAGCCCTTGGCCGGATAGATCGGCAGCCGGATGCCCAGCGGCGCGGCAGCGATCGGGCTCAGCGAGCCCATCGCGAGCACGAAGGCGTCGCCGCGGATGCGCTGGAAGCGGCCTTCGCTGTCGGTGGCTTCGACGTGGTCGATGCTGCCGCCGGCCTCGCGCAGCGCGGTCACCGTGTGGCTCATGAGGAACTTCACGCCGGCTGCGGCCGCGCGCTTCGCCAGCTCGCGTGCAAAAAGATTCGCATCGCCGGACTCGTCCTCCGCCGTGTAGGTGGCGCCGGCCAGCTTCGGGCGGATGTGGGCGAGGGCGGGCTCGATCTTCACGGCCTCGTCGGCAGAGATCACCTGGCGTTCGCAGCCGAGTGCGCGCATCTGCTCGGCGGGCTTGAGGGCGCCGTCGAACTCCTTCTGCGTCGTATAGAAGTGCAGGATGCCCTGCATGCGCTGGTCGTACTGGAGGCCGGCGTCGGCGCGCAGCTGCTGCAGCACCTCGCGGCTGTAGGTGCCCAGACGCACGATCTGCTCGATGTTGTGCCGGGTGCGCGCCGGCGTGCATTCGCGCAAAAACTGCAGGCCCCAGAGCCACTGGCGCATGTCGGCGCGGATGCGAAACAGCAACGGAGCGTCTTCCTTGCCCAGCCATTGCAGCACCTTGAGCGGGGCGCTCGGGTTGGCCCAGGGCTCGGCATGGCTGACCGAGATCTGCCCGCCGTTGGCAAAGCTGGTTTCCGCGGCCGGCGTGGCCTGCCGGTCGATCACGGTCACTTCGTGGCCGAGTTGCTGAAGATAGTAAGCAGAAGTCACGCCGAGCAGGCCGGCGCCAAGAACGATCACACGCATTTCAAGTACCTTTGAAGATGGGCACTTGAACGGCGGACCTGGTGTGCTACTGATTAAATAGCAAGCAACCGGACGAACGCCGTCCAAGTTGCCGCTCCCCCTGTCCTTGGTACCTGAGAGATTCACCTGTTGCACCTTGCAACGGGTTTGCTCCTTCGGTGCATCACGCGAGGTGATGGCTCTCCAGACGGCGTTTGATGTGATGCAGTACAGGCCCCTTGTTCGGGCCGACCTGAGCGTTTATGGGAGTTTGCGCCTTCGGTAGGGCAACCCGGGGTTGCCCGCTCTCCTGCAGTAGGGCAATTGTAGGCGGGGCTTGCCGGGCGAGCCAGCCCTTGAACGAGGCCCTGCGGGGCCGATGGGATAATCGTCCGTTCATTCGCCGCAGGGGCGATCGTTCGACAACAACAGGGGACCTCATGATCCTGGTAACCGGCGGCGCGGGCTTCATCGGCGCCAACTTCGTACTCGACTGGCTGGCGCAGAGCGACGAGCCTGTCGTGAACCTCGACAAGCTGACCTATGCCGGCAACCTCGAGACGCTTGCGTCTCTCAAGGGCGACCCGCGGCACATCTTCGTGCAGGGCGACATCGGCGACAGCGCACTGATCGACCGCCTGCTGGCCGAGCACAAACCGCGCGCCATCGTGAACTTTGCCGCGGAATCGCACGTCGATCGCTCCATCCACGGCCCCGAAGACTTCGTACAGACCAACGTGCTGGGCACCTTCCGCCTGCTCGAGTCCGTGCGCGGCCACTGGAGCGCGCTGCCGGCCGAGCAGAAAGCCGCCTTCCGCTTCCTGCACGTGTCGACCGACGAGGTCTACGGCTCGCTCT
This sequence comes from Variovorax paradoxus NBRC 15149, assembly GCF_001591365.1. GTDB lineage: Bacteria > Pseudomonadota > Gammaproteobacteria > Burkholderiales > Burkholderiaceae_C > Variovorax > Variovorax paradoxus. The sequence goes on along the minus strand of NZ_BCUT01000001.1, from coordinate 1,910,984 downwards.
CCAAGACCGACCCCGCCTTCACCGAAGAAAACAAGTACGAGCCCAACAGCCCCTACTCGGCCAGCAAGGCCGCGAGCGACCACCTCGTGCGCGCCTGGCACCACACCTACGGCCTGCCGGTGCTCACCACCAACTGCTCCAACAACTACGGGCCGTTCCACTTCCCCGAGAAGCTCATCCCGCTGATGATCGTCAACGCCCTGGCCGGCAAGCCGCTGCCCGTGTATGGCGACGGCATGCAGGTGCGCGACTGGCTCTACGTGAAGGACCACTGCAGCGCCATCCGCCGCGTGCTCGAGGCCGGCCAGCTCGGCGAGACCTACAACGTCGGCGGCTGGAACGAGAAGCCCAACATCGAGATCGTCAACACCGTCTGCGCGCTGCTCGACGAACTGCGCCCGCGCGCCGACGGCAAGCCCTACAAAGAGCAGATCAGCTACGTCACCGACCGCCCCGGCCACGACCGGCGCTACGCCATCGATGCGCGCAAGCTCGAGCGCGAACTCGGCTGGAAGCCCGCCGAAACCTTCGACAGCGGCATCCGCAAGACCGTCGAGTGGTACCTGGCCAATGGCGAATGGGTGCGCAACGTGCAAAGCGGCGCCTACCGCGAATGGGTCGAGAAGCAATACGACGCCGCACCCGCGGCCAAGGCTGCGGCATGAAGCTGCTGCTGCTGGGCAAGGGCGGCCAGGTCGGCTGGGAGCTGCAGCGCAGCCTCGCGCCGCTGGGCGAGCTGGTCGCGCTCGACTTCGACAGCACCGACTTCAACGCCGACTTCAGCCGCCCCGAGCAACTGGCCGAAACGGTGCTGAAAGTGCGCCCCGACGTCATCGTCAATGCCGCGGCCCACACCGCCGTCGACAAGGCCGAGAGCGAGCCCGAGTTCGCGCGCAAACTCAACGCCACCTCGCCCGGCGTGGTGGCCGAGGCCGCGCAGCAGATCGGCGCGCTCATGGTGCACTACTCCACCGACTACGTCTTCGACGGCAGCGGCAGCACGCCCTGGAAAGAAGACGACGCCACCGGCCCCCTCAGCGTGTACGGCCGCACCAAGCTCGAAGGCGAACAACTGGTGGCCAGGCACTGCGCGAAGCACCTGATCTTCCGCACCAGCTGGGTCTATGCCGCGCGCGGCGGCAACTTTGCCAAGACCATGCTGCGCATCGCCAAGGAGCGCGATCGCCTGACCGTCATCAACGACCAGTTCGGCGCGCCCACCGGCGCCGAGCTGCTGGCCGACGTCACCGCGCACGCCATCCGCGCCACCCTGCAGGACCCGGCCAAGGCCGGCCTGTATCACGCGGTGGCCGGCGGCGAGACTACCTGGCACGGTTATGCGCGCTTCGTGATCGAGCAGGCCAAGGCGGCCGGCGTCGAACTCAAGGCGGGACCGGAAGCCGTCGACCCCGTGCCCACCAGCGCGTTCCCCACGCCCGCAACGCGCCCCGCCAACTCGCGCCTGGACACGCGCAAGCTGCAGGCCACCTTCGGCCTGGTGCTGCCGCACTGGCAGCAGGGCGTGGCCCGCATGCTGCGCGAGACTCTTTGACAGGCGGCAGAACAAGCGACCCACGCAAGCAAGAAGCGGAGAACACAACACAATGACCACGAAGACCACGCAACGCAAAGGCATCATCCTGGCCGGCGGCTCCGGCACCCGGCTGCACCCCGCCACGCTCGCGCTCAGCAAGCAGCTGCTGCCGGTGTACGACAAGCCGATGATCTACTACCCGCTCAGCACGCTGATGCTCGGCGGCATGCGCGACATCCTGATCATCAGCACGCCGCAGGACACGCCGCGCTTCCAGCAGCTGCTGGGCGATGGCAGCCAGTGGGGCATCAACCTGCAGTACGCGGTGCAGCCCAGCCCCGATGGCCTGGCGCAGGCCTTCATCATCGGCGACAAATTCGTAGGCAATTCGCCGAGCGCGCTGGTGCTGGGCGACAACATCTTCTACGGCCACGACTTCGCGCATTTGCTTGAAGGCGCGAATGCGAAGACCGAGGGCGCGACCGTGTTTGCGTACCACGTGCATGATCCTGAGCGCTATGGCGTCGTGGCCTTCGATGCCAAGGGCAAAGCGAGCAGCATCGAAGAGAAGCCGCTGAAGCCGAAGAGCAGCTACGCCGTGACCGGCCTGTACTTCTACGACAACCAGGTCGTCGACATCGCCAAGGCCGTGAAGCCCAGCGCGCGCGGCGAACTGGAGATCACGGCGGTCAACCAAGCCTATCTCGATCTGGACCAGCTCAGCGTGCAGATCATGCAGCGCGGCTATGCCTGGCTGGACACCGGTACGCACGAGAGCCTGCTGGAAGCCGGCCAGTTCATCGCCACGCTGGAGCACCGGCAGGGCCTGAAGATCGCCTGCCCCGAAGAGATCGCGTGGCGCAATGGCTTCATTGACCGCGAGCAGTTGGCGAGGCTGGCCGCGCCGCTGCAGAAGAACGGCTACGGCAAGTACCTGAACCACCTGCTGGCCGAGGAGGTGCGCTCGTGAAGGCCACGCCGACCGCCATTCCCGAGGTGCTGATCATCGAGCCGAAGGTCTTCGGCGATGCGCGCGGCTTTTTCTATGAGAGCTTCAACGGCAAGGCGTTCGATGAGGCGGTCGGCCGGCACGTCGAGTTCGTGCAGGACAACCATTCGCGCTCGGCCAAGGGCGTGCTGCGGGGCCTGCACTATCAGATCCAGCAGCCCCAGGGGAAGCTGGTGCGTGTGGTGCGCGGGGCGGTGTTCGACGTGGCGGTGGACATCCGCAAGTCGTCGCCGACGTTTGGTCAATGGGTGGGAGTGGAGCTCAGCGAGGACAACCACAGGCAGTTGTGGGTGCCCGAGGGGTTTGCGCATGGGTTTCTGGTGCTGAGCGAGACGGCAGAGTTCTTGTACAAGACCACCGACTACTACGCACCGGCGCATGAGCGGTGCATCAAATGGGACGACGCCAAGCTAGGTATTGCTTGGCCAAGCGTCGGCGCTCATCCTCAGTTGTCGGCCAAAGACCAGGCCGGTGCCGCTCTCATCCAAGCTGAAGTCTTCAGTTGATTGACGCCGCAGTCCTGCCCTTGGCCGCAAGGAGCATTCGCGCGAGTGTTTCCTCGAGTGCAGGCTCGGCCAGAACAGCCCCCTGCTTCGCCAGCAATACCCGGAGCTTGTTGGGGTTGCCGCACAGCCGATGCACCTCGTTTGCCCTGACGAAGGCCGGATTCACTTCAATTCGAGGGCTGTGTGAGGTCATGCGGGCCAACGTCTCGATCACGTAGCGCAGTGCATAGGGGCGCCCCGAACAAATGTTGTAGGCCTCGCCCGGCTCCCCGTGGGCGAGCAGCAGCAAATAGGCATCGCAGACCATTTGCACGTCATTGAACTCGCGCTCGACATCGAGGTTCCCAAGGGCGATCGATGGTGCACGCGCCGCAAAGTGCATGGCGAGTTTCGGAATCAGGAAATTGGCATCTTGCCCGGGGCCGGTGTAGTTGAATGGGCGAGTGATCACCAGATTCAATCGATCTCGGTACGTTCGCGCCATGTACTCCATTGCCAGCTTGCTCATCCCGTAGTGGTTCACTGGCGCTGGCGGCTGGTTCTCGTCGATGGGGGAACGAGCTGTGTTGCCGTAAATGTTGGCGCTGCTGGCCAGAAGGACGCGATCAGGTCGATCAGGCAACTGCACAAGGGCATTCAGAAGATTCGTGGTACCAACCACGTTGACTGCGTAAAACGCGGCATCGTTCGCGTGCCCGACGAAGCTGATGGCCGCCAGATGTACCACAGCCTCCGGAGCGATCTCCAGCACTTCCTTGCGTATTGCTTCGTCGTGAGTCAGATCGGACTGGAGCGGGACGACGGTGTGGCCGGCCGCTACAGCCCTTTCAGCGAACAGGCGACCAGTGAACCCTTCCGCGCCCGTGAGCAAAATCTTCAAAACGAAAACCCCTGCCCGTTGCGTCGAATGTCCGCCTCCACCATCATCTGGCAGAGTTGCTCCAAAGTAGTGGAGGGTTCCCAGCCGAGTTTTTCTTTGGCCTTTGCAGGGTTGCCAATCAAAAGCTCCACCTCGGCCGGACGATAGAACTTCGGATTGATCCGCATCACGGTCTTGCCGGTAGCCGTGTCGACCGCGGACTCCGTCTCTCCTGCGCCTTTGAACTCGACAGTGATGCCAGCGCCCTTGAAAGCCATGCTGACAAAATCGCGCACCGTTTCCGTACGGTTGGTGGCAAGCACGTAAGTGTCCGGCTCGTCGACCTGCAGCATCCGCCACATACCCTCGACATATTCCTTGGCAAAGCCCCAGTCGCGCTTGGCGTCGAGATTTCCTAGCTCCAGCACGTCAAGCTTGCCCAGCTTGATCTTCGCGACGCCATCAGTGATCTTGCGGGTGACGAACTCTCGGCCGCGCAATGGGCTCTCGTGATTGAAAAGGATGCCGCTGCAACCGAAGATGTCATAGCTCTCACGGTAGTTGATGGTCATCCAGTGGGCGTAGAGCTTGGCCACGCCATAGGGGCTGCGCGGGTAGAAGGGAGTGTCTTCTATCTGGGGAATGGCCTGTACCTTGCCGAACATTTCAGAGGTCGAAGCTTGGTAAAAGCGAATCTTGGGATTGACCAGGCGAATGGCTTCGAGCAGGTGAAGCGCGCCGATGCCCGTGATCTGCGCCGTGGCGGCAGGCTGATTGAAGCTGACGCCGACGAAGCTCTGTGCCGCGAGGTTATAGACCTCGTCGGGATTTGCATCTTTGATCAGCGTAATCGAACTGCCGAGGTCCGTCAGGTCGTATTCCACGAGATGAAGGTCCGGATGAGCCTGAATGCCAAGCTCCTCGATACGCCAGAAGTTGACCGAACTGGTGCGGCGATAGGTGCCGTGGACGACGTAGCCTTTTGAAAGCAGTAGCTCGGCCAAGTAGGCTCCGTCCTGGCCTGTGATGCCTGTTACAACAGCGCGCTTTTTCATCGGAGTCTCTTTCCTTCTAACTGAGTGATTGGATAGCTGCATCTACACGTGGGGCATTCGGAATTGCCCGTCATGTCTGGTGGTGCGACTATTGTTGAATTCATGGGTTGCCGAAGAGCGCAGCCTTGAACTGATCGGCGCTCTGCTGCCATGTCAGGTGCGGCATTGTCTCTGAGTGTGGATGCTCTCCTTGACGAAAGAGAGCCAGCCATTGTGCAACTGCTACGGCAAGTTCGTCGCCTGTCGTACCGTCGAAGTAAAACGCATGATCTGCCGCGACTTCTCTGAAAACGGGCAAATTCCTCGCGATGATGGGCAGCTTGTGTATTGCGGCTTCGATCAACGGCAGGCCAAAGCCTTCCCCTTCCGAGGCCAGAAGCAAGCACGCGCAGGTACCGTAGAGCCGTTCCAAGTATTCGTCGCTGATGCCTTCCAGCCAGAAAAGCCGTTTACCGCGTTGTGGATGCCGTCGCAAGCGTTCAATCAGCGCCTCGACCATCCAGCCTGCCTTGCCGACGATGACGAGATTGGCACTGGATCCATCGCGCCAAAGCTGCTCGAATGCACTCAGCGCTTGTTCATGGCCCTTTCGGGGTTCGATGGTGCCGACCATCAGGAAACTGGGATTCGCTGCGATCAGACTCAGAGTCGATGCGGCATCGGACGGCAAGCCGGTCGACGGCGACGAAGAGGATATATCTGCACCAAGATGAAAGGCCCGCACTTTCAGCCCCGCGGCGAGCCGTTCAGGCACGTTCTCCGACAGCCACGCTGTGAATTCATTAGCCACTGAATTGGAGATGGCGAGAACACCATCGTTCTCCGAGATGGCTTTCAGCCAACGCTCATGCAGATCCTTTGCGCCATCGAAAAACCTATTGCTCAGCAGAACCGGAAGCAGGTCGTACACCACAAATTCGACCCGGACGCCGATCTGTCTCAGCTCTCGATAGAACGCAGTCTGTTCCAACACAATATGCGGCTGCAGATCAAGCCCGACGAACACATCGCCGTCTCGGGCATCGATCGGTGCATCCTGCAAGCTCGCGGTCGAGCATCCAAGGAAATGCAGTGAAAATTTTCGCGCATAGTTGTACCCAGGCTCGCCTTTCACGGCGTAGACCGGCTCGATCCGGTAGCCGACCGGAGGAGCTTCGAACAATGCCCATAGCAAGGACTTGACAAGACGTTGAATGCCGCTTTGCCAGTCCCTTTGTACGAGCTCGGACACGTCGACGAAGAGTTGGCGCTCAGGCGTGGGCAGAGGCAGTGCTTGCGCAATGCAGCGGGCTATTTCAATGAGGCCGTTCTCGGAGTGCTGAGGGTCTGATGCTATCGATCTGATCAACCCCGTGCGGCCGTGCTCGGAACGGGTGGCGAAAGATTCAATCGCATTCGAATATGCCTGTGCGCATGCAGCAGGCGCGTGCACGGTTTCAATCAGGTGTTTTCCCCCTAGTCCGAGCGCTCTTGCAACCTCGGGGGATTGACGAAGCCTTTCCAATGCGCCGATCAGTTCATTATCAGCAAATTCGTCTCGCAGCATCGTGACTGCGTCGGAAGGCAAGAACGCCATGGAACCGTTGGCATTCACGACCGTTGGGACTCCTCGGCTCATTGCATCCAATACCGTTCCCGATGTTTCACCTCGGGACAGAGCTCTCAGTTGTACGGCTACGTCCGCAGCGCTCAGATAGCGTTGAAAAGTCTCGGAATCCGCCCACCCGGTAATACTGACGCCAGATTGCCCCTGATCCTGTGCTATTGCTAGCTCCAATCGCTGGCCGTACGCTCCTTTATCGTTCTCTCCGACGAACACCAGCTTGCACCTTGGATCTTGCGCCAATGACGATTGCATCCATGCTTCATGCAAGCGGTGGTTCAACTTCGTGGGGCCAAGCAGACCGAATGCACAGACCAGAAAATCGTCGGGCCGAAGTCCAAGTTCATTGCGAGCGCGAGTCCTAGCGCTTTCGATAGATTCAGGCACGACCCGTAAATGGGGAATGAGTGCCCATTTGTCCGCGAGCGCCGCACCGAACCAATTGGTTGCCAATTCTATTGAATAAGGCGAATGAACAATAACACCCAAGGCGAGACGAAGTACATCGAAGTTGCATGGGTATTTGAAGATGATCTCCGCAGAGTCCGCTGCCTTGAATCGATCAACCGCGGCTCGATAGCCATGGGACTCGTAGAGCGCGTGTGTCCAATTGAAAGCCTCACGCCCAACGATCTCCCGGTGGGCCTGAACACCGCTCAGGTAGAAGTCGTGCAAGACGACGACGCCTGGTACATCCTGCAGCAGCCCAAACATATGCTGGTGAAACTCGGAATTGCCGAAGTGATATAGCACTCGATCGAATGCCGATGCATTGCGGCGAAACCATTCGACGGTGCGCAGTGGGAACGAGCCAGGCATTTCGCGCGTGTCGACTGCCTTGAGGTCCGTAATGAGTTCAATGTCGTAGAACTTTGCAAGCTCAGGCAGCAGTTCGGCGCTGTAGTTCGCAATGCCGCTGCGTTCGGGCGGCAGCGGCGATACATAAGCCAAGCGAGGGCGTGGCTTGCTGGTTGCGGTGCTTGATGCCACAGAGACGGCGCGAGACCTCAATTCATGCAACTGCTCGAATGCCATGAGGGCGCGTCGGGCCGATTCGTCCCACGAGAACTTCTTGCTCTGTTGGACGCCATGGTCGACCAAAGCACTTCGAAATCCATCATCGCTGAGCGCCTGTGACATCTTCGCGGCAATGGCCTTGTCGTCGCGCGGATCGAAGAGCGCGTCGCTCCATCCGATCACCTCGGGCAGGCTGGATGTGTTAGCACCGATCACGGGAGCGCCGCACAGCATGGCTTCCAGAGCGGGCAGGCCAAATCCCTCGTGCCATGAAGGGAAAACGAACAGCGCGCACAGGTTATAGAGATCGACCAGGTCCTGTTCGGGCACAAACCCCGTAACGGCTACATCTCCCTCAGCCAGCCCTTGTCGCCGAGCCAGTTCAAGAAGTGCCTCGCGGTCCTCCGGTCGCGCCGAACATACGATTGCAAGCTGATGTTGTGCGCGCAAGATTGCGGGGAGCAATGCAAATGCTCTAACCAAGCCCTCGATGTTTTTCCGGTGATCGATGCCACCGGTGTACATCACAAACGGCTTGTGCATACGGTAGCGCTCGCGCAATTCCCGAGCGCGCTCTGGAGAGACATCGATCTTTCTGAAATGATCGCTGGCAGCCGTCGACACATTGACGCAGCGTGCCGCATCCAGTCCCAGATGAGTGAGGCCCTCTTGCCTCGACGACTCCGAGATGGCAAGCCAAAGGCTGCCCCTTCGCATCGCCTCTACCTTGCCCATGTACCAGTCGCGCATGACTGGGTTGTTGAGATAAGGATGTGGGTTGATCAGTGGAATCAGATCGTAAAGTGTGACCGCCGTGGGCGTTCGCGCAAATCGGCCGACGCTGGTAACTGCTTCATCGCTCAAACCCTCGAAAAGGCTCGATACATGCACAGCATCAGGCATCAGACTAGCTAGGAATGTTTCATAGAGCTTTTCGTCTGCCAAAACATCGCCTGATGTTCTGGCCGCGGATCCGGACCGAGCGGCCGGACGCCAAACTTTGATGCAGGCGGGATCAATCAGCCCCTTAACAGCGGCGTTGATATCGTCCGCCGCATCAAAAAAGCGCCCATTCAACACAATCAAGAGCTCATGAGTGCCGGCCTGGCGCAACATCGCTTGCGCCAGCGATAGTGAATAGCGCCCGATACCCCGGTGTCTGCTGCCGCTCGATTGGGCTCCTTGCAAGTCAATGACAATTCGCATCAGGCAGGTTCCGATCGGTGCTGGCGTTTAAGGATTTGGAGTTGTCTGTACACCAACGCGGTTTCCGGAGACATTGACAAAGGTTTTTCGGGTTCCGGGGGGGGCGCCGATTCTGGTGCCGGAGCCAGAATCGTTTGCAAACGGCGCCTCAACGGTGGGGCGCAACTCAGAACGAATGCGGCGGAGCGCTTCAATATGGGATGCCGCCCTATCACAATGGCCGCAATGCGAAGCGCCGTCTTGATTCGGCGTTTTGTCCCGCTAGTGATGCGGCCATCTGCAATGGCCGTTGCCAATCGCCGGAGGGAAGTTTGGCTTGTGAGCGAGGCACGTGCTTCTGCATCGAGAGCCCGGTCATTTGCGTGTCGGACGTTCGCTTCGGCGATGGCAGTTCGCGCTTCAGCTTCGACCGCCCGCATTGCCGCAAGGTGGGCCTGATTCGTTGCTTCCTCGAGCCTCTCCTTTACCTTCTCGAATTGAGTCTTTACGCTGCTGAGTTCGGCCTTTTTCTTGAGCTCGACTTGAACCAATTCGGCACGGCTGGCTGCAAGCTGTTCTGTGTAGGAGTGCAGTTCTGCTTTATGGCGCGCGATCAACCCGTTACACCATGTTCCCGAGAAGCCGCTGAGCTCTACGTTGTCGAACACGTTCGGAGGGGTCTGGAGCGCGGAGAGCAGATTCGCGTGCTCTGTCGCAACATAGAAGCGATTGAGCCCATCGAAGTAGGCGAACTGGTAGTCTGCCTTGACCAGAGTGCGCTCGACGCCTTCGTAGTGTTGCTCGGTTGACAATGGCACTGTCGCCTCGACCACAATGATCCATGGCCGCAGCAGCTTGCTGTCCCAGCCTCGAAGAACCGCTTCCTCCATTCCTTCGACGTCGATCTTCAGCCAATGCACGGCACTTCCCTCTAGGAAGGCCAACGCGGTCTTCATTGGAAGCATAGGCGTTGGGATTGTCCTGTGCGCAAAGCCGTGTGCTGCCTGATGACTTTCAGCGTAGGCTTTCACTCCCGTGCTGAGTCCGGTGCCCTCGATGATGTTGAGTTCAAATATGCCGGCGCTGTCCGAAAGCGCAAGCTGCAGCACGACCTCGTCCGGCCGGTCCTGCCTGAGCAACTCCGCATAGTGCGGCACAGGTTCGACATGAACGCCGCGCCATCCTTGCTCGTAAAAAGCCTTGCTGACGGAATCCACCACGGGATGCTGCGCGCCGATGTCGACATAGACGCCGGCAGGTACGTGCTTCAGCGCCCGCCAGAGCATGACGTCCTCGAAATTTTGCGCGTACGAGGTGAAGACCTTAGGGCTGTTTTTCTGAGTCATTTGCGACTTGCGGCTGGCCGCTGTCCTCCCGGGAGAAATGCATGTTTTCGCGAAACCCTTGACATTTTACAAGGTGGGATGATCGATTCTTGGCATGATGGCGTCATACAAGAAAACTACCAAGATGATGTTACGTTTGCCCTTGAAAGTGCCTTACTGCGATGCGAGGGCTTGATTCATTACGCCGAGCGGCGCGCAGAGTGCCCAAGGCTGCGTTTTGGCTGATGACGCCCTGGCGCATGCGGGAGCGACTGCAGTTTCTGCGTGAAAGGGCGGCTCGAGAGAAGAAAACTCAGGCGCTGGTGCACTTGATCGACCGAGAGCGGTCGAGGTTGGAGGCGCTCCGTAGCGGAGGCCGAGATGTTGATGTCTCTGGACTCGACCTCTACAACATCGACGATGTACTTGAAGCGGCAGGGTTGCCCCGAGAACAGGTTTCCTGGAAGCCGATCCCCGTGACCTCCATTGAAGACCGACATACTGCTGCGCGTTTTCTTATCGATACGTTTCGGCAACGGCAGGACCTTCGCAATCGTTTTCCCGCAGCATTTTCTGCTCCGGATGGCGGCGGGCTTGCCGATTGGCTTCGTGGGCACGGCGGGCAGGGGGATCTGGGGCTGACCCCGGAAAGCAGTCAGCATCTGGTTTCACTTCTTTCCGATGACTTTGCAGCCAGAGCAAGGCAGGCCTTTCTGGCCAGCGACGAGATCAGAGCGGTTTTGCCTCACGGCTTGCTGCCTTCAGGTCGACGCAGCCTCTTTCGATGGTTCATGCAGCACGGACTCGAGTCGAATGGCCTTGTCCTTGAAGAAGTCTGGTGGTTGTTCCTGCAAGCAGAGGGAAACCCTCGTGCCGAGTTGGTGCGGGCTTTCTTGTTCACGCCGGATTGGCAGCGGCGTTTTCCTGATGCGTTGACTGTTTTTGGCTGGTCTCGCTTCTTGGAATGGATCAACCAGACCTATGGGGCGGGCAGCGCGCCGCAAGATGTAGCCGCATCTTCCGATCTTCTCGACCCGGTACTACAGATTCGTGCAGGGTATTGGGCGCATACCGCTTGGCAAACTGTCCACCCCCAAGCACTGTCGAACGCGACAGCTGCGCGGGCACTGCTCGAATGGCTCATATCTGACGCGGAAGCGCAGATCGAACCCGAGGCGCGCGCATGGTGTGCAGGCCTGGACAAAGGCTCGCTGATTCCACGTGTGCTACAGGAAACAGCCAATGTTGTTGGACATTTCTGCTACCCCTCAGGGCTGCGTGTTTCCGTGGAGGCCATGGTTGGGGCTCTAGGGCTCGCGGGCCTGCGGACATCGCTTCGCGATGTAAGGACGGATGCGCGGGACGACCCTCAACATGTGCGTTTCGATGGGTTGGAATCAGGCGATATCACGATTATTCACGTCCAACCGGAGCCCTTCTTCGCTGAGGTCTACGCGAGAGCGGATCTCGCAGAGCGCACGCCGCGCACCTATCGCATCGCGTATTGGTACTGGGAATTTGATTCAATACCGGAGAGTTGGTGCGCCCATGCTGAACAGGTCGATGAAGTCTGGACGGCGACCGAGTTCATTGCGCGCGGCTTGCGCGAGCGTTTGGCCATCCCGGTACGAACACTCTTTCCCGGTGTGACGCTGGCGCCGTTCCAAGGGCGCGATCGCGCATATTTCAATCTGGCTGCGGGGCGCTTCACGTTCCTGTTCACCTTTCACATGGTGAGCGTTATGGAGCGCAAGAACCCTCTGGGTCTCATTCGTGCATTCAAGATGGCTTTTCGTGCCGATGAACCTGTCACGCTTGTCCTGAAGACATCGTTCGGCGATCGGCATCCGGTGCAGTTGCAGGAACTGCGCGGTGCGGCCGCCGATTTTCCCGGCATCACGATCATCGACGAGGTTTTTAGCTCGGACGACGTTCTGTCGCTCATGCACGCCTGCGATGCCTATGTCTCTCTCCATCGCAGCGAGGGCCTCGGCTTGACAATGGCGGAGGCGATGCTGATGGGCAAACCTGTGATCGCAACAGGCTTCTCGGGCAATATGGATTTCATGGACGAAGACAACAGTCTTCTGGTGTCGTACGAGAGGGTCAAGGTCGGCAGGCCCATACCCCCCTACGATGCAGAACTCGAATGGGCGGAGCCTTCGGTCGAGCATGCCGCGCAGCTCATGCGCAAGCTTTACGACAACCCTGAATATGCGCGGGAGATCGGTGCGCGCGGTAAGTCGAGCGCCGAGATCAATCTTTCCCTGGAAAGCGCAGGCCGTCGTATGGCGGATCGACTCGCGGAAATCAGGACGCTGCAGCGTTCTCGGAAATGAAGCTCGACATGTCATCGGTTACTTGAACGACACGTCCGTGCTCCATGTGGATCACGCGATTGCATTCCTTGGCGATCAGCGTTGGGGAGTGGGAGGCCAAAACCAGGATCCCGGACTTTGCCACCACGTCTCGCATGCGCTTCTCGGCTTTCTCTGTGAACTCGGCGTCGCCCACTGACAGCCATTCATCCATGAGGAGGATGTCTGCTTCAACGCTGGTCGAGATCGAGAACGCCAGCCGCATCATCATGCCCGTCGAGTAGGTGCGCACCGGCATGTTGACGTATTCACCCAAGCCGCTGAACTCGCAGATTTCTGGCGTCAGCTTATCGAGTTGCTTCTTGCTCATGCCCATGACGAGGCCACGCAGCATGATGTTTTCGATGCCGGTGGCGTCCATCTCGATGCCCAGCGAAGGGTCGATCAGGCTGGCTACGGTGCCTTGGCGTGTGAATTCGCCCGCGGATGGCTCGTAGACCCCGGCCAAGGTACGCAGCAGGGTCGACTTGCCCGCGCCGTTGTGTCCCACCAAGCCCAGCCGATCACCGCTCTTGAGTTCGATGTTGACGTCGCTGAGCGCTTGCACAACCGTGACGCCGGTTTCCTTGCCGAAGCGGCCACCAGTAACTGACGCAGCCAGCGTCTTCTTGAGCGACGCCGCACCGGCTCCATAGATCGGGAAGTTGACGGCGACATTTTTGAGGGAGATGAATGCCATGGATCAGAGCCAATAAACGACGCGGCGGCGATATTTCGAAAACAGGACCGTGGAAGCCGCGAGGCATACAACCGTCCAAGCGAGGATGCCCAGCCAACTGTGCAGCTCGGCGACGCCGCCCATCAAAGGCGTACGCAGCAGGTCCAGCATTTGCGCAAAAGGATTCCACAGGATGTATTGAGCGCGCCCCGGAAGGCTCTCGGGAAGCCAGAAAACGGGCGTCAGGAACATCAGCATCTGCATCACGCTGGTCACGATCTGGGTCACGTCACGGTAGCGCGTGCAGATCAGGCCGAGCAGCAGGCCAAGGGCATGCGCGTTGATGACCAGGATCGCAAAGGCCGGCAGCACGAGCAGTACCGACCATGACAGTGAAATGCCGGCCCAGAGCGCCACCGGGATATACAGCACGATCTGGTGCGCGAACTGAATCAGGTTGCGTGCGATGCTGCGCCAGACAAAGAGGCTGATCGGAAAGTAGCCTTGCTTGAGGTAGTTCGATGAGCCGACGAAGGCATTGCAGGCATCTGTAACCACGCTGGAGAAGAAGCCCCAGAAGATGATCCCAAGAGCCAAATGCGGGAAGAACTTGGAAAGCTCCGTGCCAAAAAGCGAGCTGTACAGCGGGCCCATGCCGCCGATCATTGCGCCCATGCTCAGCGTGAGCCACAGTGGTCCCAGCATCGAGCGCCGATAGCGCAGAACAATGTCGAACCAGGCCAGGGTCCACCAGATGTCCGTCCGGCGGGTGCCCTCCCACCAATCAGAAAGCGCGCTTCGATGAAGATTGGAATGAACTTGACTCATGCACGTCCGTAGGTGTCTGCGAGACGAACGATGTCGTCTTCGCCAAGGTAGTCGCCACACTGGACTTCGATGAGTACCAGCTCTTCTTGGCCTGTATTGGTCAAGCGGTGTTTTTCTCTCAATGGAATATAGCGGTACTGGCCGGGAAGGGTCTCATGCTCCACTTCGCCGATCTGCACGATACCGCGCCCCTGAACCACAACCCAGTGTTCTGCGCGCTGATGGTGATACTGCAATGACAGCGATTCACCGGGTTTCACGGTAATGCGCTTCACTTTATAGCTGTCCTCTTCCTTCAAGGCAGCATAAGTCCCCCATGGGCGATGGACCACTGCAGGCAGGGTGACGGCTTCGTGCTTGCGCTCCTTGAGGATGTCGACGACTTTCTTGACTTGCTGGGCGCTGCCTTTATGGGCGACCAGCAGTGCATCAGGTGTGTCGACAATCACGAGGTCGTGCACGCCCAAGGTCGCGACCAGCTTGGGACCGTGGCTGTCGACCTGCACGTGGGTTCCCGTGGTGTCGATTGCAACGGCGTCCGAAGGCATGGTGTTGCCGCTCGCATCAGGGGTATGCGCGCTGGCAACTGCCGGCCAGGAGCCCACGTCGCTCCAACCGAATTTGGCCGGTACCACATGAACGTTGTCTGCCGCTTCCATGACGGCATAGTCAATGCTGATGTCCGGCTGAAGCCCGAAGGAGTGCAGGTCGAACTGCATGGCGCCGTTGGCTTCCTGTGCCGAGTCGAGCGTCTTGCGCGCCGCCGCCAAAAGCTCGGGCGCATACTTTTCGAAGGCCGCAACGATGGCATCGGCCGTGAAGCAGAACATTCCGCTGTTCCAGTAATAGCGGCCGGTGGCCAGATATTCCTGCGCGGTCTCGAGATCGGGCTTTTCCACGAAGCGTTTGACCGGCTGCGCTTCTCGCGAAACCTTGGCAACTTCGACATAGCCGAAGCCGGTGTCCGGGCTGGTCGGGTTGATCCCGAAGACCACCAGGGCGCCCTGTGTTGCGAGACGGAATGCCTGCTGCGCACTGGCCACGAAAGCCTCGACGTCCGGTACCAGGTGGTCGGCAGAGAGCACCAGCATGACCGTGTCGCCGCTGTATTGGCGGATGCACTGCAACGCCGCAAGGGCGATGGCCGGACCCGTGTTCCGGCCCTTGGGCTCGAGCAGCAGCGTCGTTTGGGGCGGGTCTACCATCTGGCCCAGCACGTCCTTCGTGAGGAACACATGGTCCTTGTTGGTGACGATCATGAGATCGCCGGTTCCGCAAGCCTGGCCGCGCTCGATGGCCTGCTGCAGCAAGGTCGATTCCCCAAGCTTCATGAAAGGCTTGGGAAAAGCCTGCCGCGATGCTGGCCAAAGCCGGGAACCGGCCCCCCCCGAGAGCACAACTGAAAGGACGCGCATTTTTTATAGGTGTGTGAAGAAGAGGATAATTTTACCGGCTCCAGTTTCCGGGGCCGGTAACCAGTGGAAGCCGCTTTCTTTCGTGATGACCTCGAGCAATGTTCAGTAAGCCCACGCTGCCAGCCGCGCAGCCCCATATCCGGCGACGCGGGCTCGAGGGCGGCTTGAGCAGTGCGCAGCTTCAGCGCCAGATCGCATTGCTCGAGCACGAGTCGAAGTCCTTGGAAGCGCAGATCCTGGGGATGCAGCGGTCGACCAGTTGGCGTATCACAGCGCCGCTGCGCTGGGCGAGCCGGCATATTCAACGCGTCGTGCGGGGTGTGTCCTTGCCGCAGGTTGAGGAACGCGGAGACTACACCGATTGGGTCGAGCGTTACGACGGGCGCGATACGGCCGGCCACGATCGCAAGCGCCGGGAAGTCGATGCCTGGCCGAAGCGTCCGCGTTTGCTGCTGATGCCCGCAGGTGAATTGGGCGCAGGCTCACTTGACGCACAGTGGTACAGCGAATGGACGAGGCAGCCGGCCGGATCATTGCGCAGCGACTTCAGGGCTGCGGCTTCCGCCGACTGGGTCATCTGGATCGAACCGGGCTGCACGCTGCCGCCGCACGCGCTGTGGGCTATTGCCCACCAGGTTGTTGCGCACCCCGACGCCCGCTTGATCTATGCCGACGAAGACGAGCTGGGTGCAGACGGAAAGCGCATCCGTCCATTTTTCAAGCCCGACTGGAATCAGGACCTTTTCCTCGGCCGCAATCTCTTTTCCTCATGGGTTGCCATGGAGGCCGGCCTGTTCGATGAAGTCGGCGGACTTCGTGCAGAGTTGGCGCCGCCCGAACAGGGCTATGACCTCGCGCTGCGCTGCGTGGAGCGTGTTGGCAGTGAGCAGATACGCCACATTCCACACGTGCTCGCTCATCGCCATGCTTCCGAGGCCGAGCCCGGTGGCCGTCCGGCGGGTGTCGCCGTGCTGAATGCCCATTTCGAGCGAGTCGGCACCGCAGCCAGGGCCGAGGCCACGCAGTTTGGCTATCGCACCCACTATGCGTTGCCCTCTTCGCCGCCGCTGGTTTCACTCATCATCCCGACGCGCAACGCATTGCCGCTGGTGCAGCAGTGCATCGAGAGCATCGTGCTCGAGACGGACTATCCGAACTACGAAATCCTGCTGGTAGACAACGGATCGGACGACCCTGAAGCGCTTGCCTACTTTGCCGCGCTTGATGCACAGCAGGGCATCACGGTCATCCGCGACGAGCGTCCGTTCAACTACTCGGCGCTGAACAATGCGGCGGTTGCAAGGGCGCAGGGCGAGCTTGTTGCGCTGCTCAACAATGACATCGAGGTCGTCTCGCCCGACTGGCTCGCGGAGATGGTGTCGATTGCCTTGCAGCCAGGGGTGGGCGCTGTTGGCGCGAAGCTGCTTTATCCCGACACGACTGTCCAGCACGGGGGCGTGATTCTCGGCGTAGGTGGTATCGCAGGCCACGCACACAAGCACCTGGCGCGTTCGGACCTCGGCCATGGCGGACGTGCACAGCTTGCGCAGTCTTTCAGCGCCGTGACTGCGGCCTGCTTGGTTGTGCGCAAGGCGCTTTACGAGCAAGTCGGCGGCCTCGACGAGGCGCATCTTGGCGTTGCCTACAACGACGTCGATTTCTGCCTGCGCTTGCGCGAAGCCGGATTCCGCAACGTCTGGACGCCCTGGGCCGAACTGCTGCATCATGAATCTGCCACGCGCGGGCTCGAGGTGGCGGCCGAGTCGCGGAATCGGCTGGCGGCCGAGGCGGCGGTCATGCAGGACCGCTGGGGCAAGCTCATCGCGCACGATCCAGCCTACAACCCCAACCTGACGCTCGATAGCGAAGATTTCGATCTTGCGTGGCCGCCGCGTACGTCCCTATGAACACCGCCCGTCCCCTCGAAGTCTCCGTCGCGCTCTGCACACACAACGGTGCTCGCTTCCTGCGCGAGCAGGTGCGCAGCATCTGCCTGCAAACTCTTCCGCCGGTCGAGATCGTGCTCTCGGACGACGCCTCCCGCGATGACTCGGTGGCGGTGGTTCGCGCTACGGTGGCCGAATGCGCCGCCGAACGGCCCGGGTCTCCGGTGGCGCTACGGGTGCTGGAAAACGCCACCCCCTTGCGGGTCGTCAAGAATTTCGAGCAGGCCATCAGTGCGTGCACCTGCGAGCTGATTGCGCTGAGCGACCAGGACGATGTGTGGGCGCCCGATCGGCTTGCGCAGATGGTGGCGCGCTTTCAGCAAGATGACGATCTGCTGCTGCTGCACACCGACGCGCGCCTTGTCGATGCGGGTGGGAACGACCTCAAACAGTCCCTGTTCCACGCGCTCGAGGTCACCCCGTCCGAAATCGAGCGTATCCATGGGGGCCGTGCTTTCGACGTGTTTCTTCGCCGGAATCTCGTCACCGGTGCGACCACGGTGTTTCGCCGGTCGCTGCTTGCAGACGCCTTGCCGCTGCCCGTTGAATGGGTCCACGACGAGTGGCTGGGCATCGTGGCGTCGGCGGTAGGGCGTGTCGATTTTCTGGAGAAGCCGCTCATCGACTATCGCCAGCATGAGTCCAACCAGATTGGCGCGCGGCGCGACACTTTCGTCGAGAAGATCCGCAAGGCGCTTGCATCGCGGGGAAATACGCACGTCGAGCGCGCCATCAAGGCCGAGCTTCTCCTGGAGCGTCTTCTGCAGATCGGCGACCGCGTCTCGCCCGAGATCATTGCCAAGGTCCGCAGCAAGATCGAGCATCAGCGTTTTCGAGCCGCATTGCCCGCGTCCCGGCTGGCGCGGTGCATTCCCATCTTTCGCGAAGCCATGACAGGCCGCTACGACAAGTTCGGCCGCGGTGTACGCGGCGTGGTTCGCGACCTTTTCGAATCTGTGTAGGCTCGCCCCAACAGAGCCAAGCCAAAAAACAATGATCCCAACGAACGCCCCCGCCGTGCCCGCCATCGACTCCATGCCCCTGTGGCCCAGCGTGGTGGTGATCATCCCGTTCTATAACGGCGCCGATTTCATCGAGCGCTCGGTGCGCAGCGTGTTCGAGCAATCGGTGCCCGCAGCCGAGGTGATTGTGGTGAACGATGGCTCGCGGCCGGAGGAGCGCGCGGCGCTCGACGGGCTTGCGGAGCGCTATCCCTTCCGCATTCTCGACAAGGAGAATGGAGGACAAGGCTCCGCACGCAACGCCGGAGTGGCAGCCTCCATTTCCGACTTCATCTGCTTTCTGGACCAGGACGACTTTTACCTGCCCAACCACATCGAGACGCTGGCGTCTTCGATCCCGCAGGACGATCGCCTGTTCGGCTTTGTCTATGCTGACCTGTACGAAGCCGACGCCGATGGAAACGTGATCCGCACCGGCGTTGTGAAGGAGCATGCGACGCATCCCAAGCGAAACATCAACGATCTGCTGCGGCACGACATGTTCGTGCTGCCATCGGCCACGCTGATCAGCCGCAAGGCCTTCGAGGCCGTGGGCGGGTTCGACTCGCAGTTCATGGGCTTCGAGGACGATGACCTCTTCCTGCGCGTGTTCCGCAAGGGCTACAGCAACTACTTTGTCGACAAGGCCGTGACGGTGTGGTGCATCCATACGGCAAGCACCTCGTTCGGCATTCGCATGATCCGCAGCCGCTTCAAGTACTTCAAGAAGCTGGTGCAGATGTTTCCCGACGAGCACCAGCGCGGTCGCTACTACTTCCGCGATTGCCTCGTGCCCCGGTTTCAGCCCTACTTCGTCAACCATGCGATCGAGTCGATCAAGAATGACGACCAGTATCGCGAGGAAATGACCGCGATCCTCTTCGAGTACGGCGCGATGGTGCTGGCCAACCCCTATGTCGGCCGCAAGAAGAAGCTGCGCCTGCGGACCACGCTGTTTCTGCTGAAGCACAGCTCGCCCGGCATGGTGCGCTTGGTCGGGGCGATCACGCGGCTGCCGGGTGTGCGCAGTCTGCGGAGGCTCTATTCCTGAGTTCTAGCTAGCGCCCCGTGACCGGCACGGTTGCGGGTGTTTGCTGCTGCTTCTGCGTACTCATCGCCACGTCGATGTACGTTGCGAACTTGCGCACGTACTCGGCCCGCAAGTGCCCCGCGTCCTTGTAGATGGGCGTGGCGTCGGCGTCCGCCCGGGTGCACTGGGTGCCCTTGCAAAGCGTCGGAATGGGGTCGATCACGATGGCGCCGCTTCGGATCGCGATCTGGCGCATGCGCTCGTGGAGGGCCCTTTGCGCTGAAACCCATTCCGTCGTGGGCGACATCGGCGCCACGCTCATGTTGCCGAGCCGCCCTCCCTTCACGAACTCCTCGGGCCCATACCCCTCCCCCACCGGGTTGTCCAGCACCAGATAAACCTGCTTGTGTTTCGCAAGATTCGTCATCACCGCCTCCAGCATGTTGAGCGCCAGGTCCACGCCGCCGCCGCCCATGAAGCGGTGCTTGGTCTTGCCGTCGGAGTAGTAGTAGCGGTCGGCCTCGGCGTTGGCGGCGTTGGGCTTGCCGGTTTCCGAGAAGTAGCAGTTCCAGCAGCCGCCGAACACCACTGCGTCGAACTTGTCGCTGATGGCCAGGCGCATGGCGCCGTCGCGGCGTTCGCCGCAGAGGTTGTTCTTTTCGTCGACCACGTTGGGAATGGGCGGGCAGGCGCCCCAGGTGGCGAAGGAGAGCGAATCGAGGGTGTCGGGCGCGATCTTGTTCAGCTCCACGGCGCGCGGGCCGTATTGCTCGATGTGGCTGTCGCCGAACAGCAGCACGCGGCGCTTGCCGTGGCCGATCTGCTGGAGCACCTCGCCATCGACCTTGATCGGGCTGAGCCCGTCCGGGTAGCCCCAGTCCTTGGCAGCCGCGGCCGTCTTGTTGAAGTAGGGGTCGCTGTGCCGCCCGACGTAGTAGCGCGTGGCCGCCAGCGTGCCCAGCACCACGAAGCCCACCATCAGCGCCACCAGCACGGAGATCACGGTGTTGCTCTCGCTGCGGCGCGTGCCGCGCTCGACAAAGCGGTAGGTCAGCCAGGCCAGCACGACGGCCGCCAGCAGCATCAGCGCGCGCAGGCCGTTGGAGGGCAGTTCGCCCTCGACGATGCGCGCGTAGACCAGCAGCGGCCAGTGCCACAGGTACAGCGGATAGCTGATGAGGCCGACCCACACCATCGGCCTGGAGGCGAGCACGTAGCGGTTGAGCACGCCGGTCGGGCCGGCCGCAATGCAATAGAAGGCGCCCAGCGTGGGCAGGATGGCCCAGAACCCCGGAAACGCCTTGCCGCCGCGGATGAATGCAAGGCCCAGGCCGATCAGCACCAGACCGGCAATCGACTGCGCATGGCGGCCCCAGCCCGGCTTGGGCAGCGGACGGTGCAGCCGCATGTACGCCAGCATGCCGCCGATCATCAGCTCCCAGAAGCGCGACAACGGCGAATAGAACGCGGCCTCCCGGTGGCTGTGGATGGTCGCGACGTTGAGCAGGAACGACAGGGCCGCCACCGCGCCCACCACCGTGAGCACGCGCCACTTGCGCTTCCATGCCAGGCCCAGCAGCACGGGCCAGAAGATGTAGAACTGCTCCTCGATGGCCAGCGACCACAGATGCAGCAGCGGCTTGGTCTCGGCCGCGTTGTCGAAGTAGCCGGCCTCGCTCCAGAAGGCGAAGTTCGAGACGAAGCCGGCGCCCGCCGCCACGTGCTTGCCGAGCTGCTCCCACTCGTGCGGCAGCAGCGCCCACCAGCCGAAGGCGAAGGTCGCGGCCAGCACCAGCACCAGCGCCGGAAAGATGCGCTTCACGCGGCGCGCGTAGAACTCGCGGTAGCTGAACCCGTCGCCCTCGAAGCTGCCCAGGATGATCGTGGTGATCAGGAAGCCCGAGATGACGAAGAAGATGTCGACCCCGATGAAGCCGCCCTTGATCCACTGCGGGAACGCGTGGTAGCCGAGCACCGAAAGCACGGCGACGGCGCGCAGGCCGTCGATGTCGGGTCGGTACTTGGGATGAAGCAGGTGGGCGTGTTCCTGCGGGGCTGTCGGGCTGCTCGTGGTCGTCATCGTCGTGGTTGGGAGGGGACGGCGCCTGCGGTCTCTGCTGGCTTCCCGGCCCCGGATTGTCTGCGCAAACGCGGGAGCGGCTTTTTTCAGGTCCCGCGGGAGCGGGTCCGCAGGTAGCGCCAGAACGCGCCCGAGGTCCACACCTTGAGCAGGCTGGTCACGTGCCAGTAAAGGTGCTTCCTGCTGCTGCGGCTGGCGCGCTGGGCCTCGTGGCGCGCGAGCAGGTCTTCGCCCACCTGCAGCTTCCAGCCCGCCAGCTGGGTCCGGGCGCAGATGTCGAAGTCTTCGCCGTACATGAAGAAGCGCTCGTCGAAGCCCCCGATCTGGCGGTAGGCCTGGCTGCGGAACAGCATGAACAGGCCCGGAATCCAGTCCGGCACCGCCGGGCGCACATACCCCGGCTTGCGCCGCGTGAGGATCTCGAGCGGCGTGATGACGGCGCGGTGCTGCTCGGGCGCGCTGTGGCCGGGCTCGAGGATGCGCGGCGTCAGCAGGCCGGCGTCGGGCGCGGCCTGCGCGACCAGCGGCGCCAGCAC
Source organism: Variovorax paradoxus NBRC 15149 (assembly GCF_001591365.1). Lineage (GTDB taxonomy): Bacteria > Pseudomonadota > Gammaproteobacteria > Burkholderiales > Burkholderiaceae_C > Variovorax > Variovorax paradoxus. The sequence continues at coordinate 1,889,019 of NZ_BCUT01000001.1, read as the reverse complement.
GTCGCCGTCCAGGCGGATGTCGGGGTTGAGGACCAGGAACCAGGGCGTGCCGCAGTGCCCGAAGGCCTGGTTGTGGTTGGCGCCAAAGCCCTTGGGGCTCGTGTTTTCGATCCGCTCGACCGCAAAACCCCATTCCAGGCCGGCCAGCACGTCGGGTTCGGGGATGTTCAGCGTGAGCACCACCTTGGCGGTCGAGCTGCGGCAGAAACGGTCCAGCTGCTCGAGCAGCGGGCGCACCAGCGCGAGCTGGCCGTGGCTGACGATCGAAATGGTGATCGGGGGGGAAGAAGGGGAAGGGGGCGCTGGCATGGTCTAATTTCGCTCGGGAATTCTAGGGTTCCCCAACACCCACACATGATTGCTCTGATCGTCATCAGTTTCTTCGTCTCGGCCTTCGGGGTCCAGGTGTTCATGCGCCGCGCGCGCAGGCACGCCCGGCTCTATGGCGCCGACATGCCCCAGCGCTTCCACAAGGGCCACGTGCCGCGGCTCGGGGGAGCGGGCATCCTGCTGGGCATGGGCGCGGCCTGGCTGGCCTCCGGCATCACCGGCACCGACCCGTTCAACGTGTCCTGGCCGCTCAAGACCTCGATGCTTACGCTGCTGTGCATTGCGCCGGCAGTCCTCGGCGGCATCGTCGAAGACGTGACGCAGAACGTCAAGGTGCGCTACAGGCTCGCGCTCACCATCGGCTCCGCGCTGCTCGCGTGCTGGGTGCTGGGCCTGGGCCTGTCGCGCACCGGCATCGAGGCGGTCGACGGCTGGCTGGCCCTGGTGCCGTACGGCGCCGTGCTGTTCGCGGCCCTGGCCATCGGCGGGCTGCCGCATGCCTTCAACATCATCGACGGCTACAACGGGCTGGCCGGCACGGTGGCAGTGCTGGTGTGCCTGGCCGTTTCGCACGTGGCGCTGCAGGTGGGCGACCGCCAGCTCGCGGCCATGATGGTTTGCCTGGTCGGTGCCACCATCGGCTTCCTGATCTGGAACTATCCGCGCGGCAAGATCTTTGCCGGCGACGGCGGCGCCTACGTCTGGGGCATGGTGATTGCCCTGGCCTGCGTGACGCTGGTGCAGCGGCACCGCGTCGTCTCGCCGTGGTTTCCGATGCTGCTGCTGATCTACCCGGTGTGGGAGACGCTGTTCTCCATCTATCGCAAGCTCGCGCGCGGGCAGTCGCCCGGCACCGCCGATGCGCTGCACTTCCACCAGCTGATCTTCCGGCGCATCGTGCGCGTGGCCTTCGCGGACGACGAGGCGCGCCAACTGCTCGCCCGCAACAACCGGACCTCGCCCTACCTCTGGATGTTCGCCGCGCTGTCGGTGGTGCCGGCGGTGCTGTTCTGGAACAACACCATCGTGCTGATGCTGTTCTGCCTGCTGTTCGTCACGACCTACGTGGGCGCCTACCTGATGATCGTGCGATTCAAGGTGCCGCGCTGGCTGCGTCCGTGACGGCTTCCCTGCTGCAAGAATTCATTCTTTCCATCGTCCCCACCGTTTTGGAGCCTGCCCGCCCATGACCGATCCCGTCCTCAACATTCCCCCGCGCGACAAGGCCGAGATCCTGGCCCAGGCGCTGCCGTACATCCGCAAGTTCCACGGCAAGACCATCGTCATCAAGTACGGCGGCAATGCCATGACCGATCCGGCCCTGCAGGCCGACTTCGCGGAAGACGTGGTGCTGCTCAAGCTGGTCGGCATGAACCCGGTGGTGGTGCATGGCGGCGGCCCGCAGATCGAGGCGGCGCTCAACCGCCTGGGCAAGAAGGGCAGCTTCATCCAGGGCATGCGCGTGACCGACGCCGAGACCATGGAGGTGGTCGAATGGGTGCTGGCCGGCGAGGTGCAGCAGGACATCGTGGGCCTGATCAACCAGGCCGGCGGCAAGGCCGTGGGCCTGACCGGGCGCGACGGCGGGATGATCCGCGCGCAGAAGCTCAAGATGGCGGACCGCGCCGACCCCAACCTGCACCACGACGTGGGCCAGGTGGGCGACATCGTCTCCATCGACCCCAGCGTGGTCAAGGCGCTGCAGGACGACGCCTTCATTCCCGTGGTCAGCCCGATCGGCTTCGGCGAGGAGAACGAGAGCTACAACATCAACGCCGATGTAGTGGCCGGCAAGCTCGCCACCGTGCTCAAGGCCGAGAAGCTCATGCTCCTGACCAACACGCCCGGCGTGCTCGACAAGGACGGCAATCTGCTCACCAACCTGAGCGCGCGCGAGATCGACGACCTGTTTGCCGACGGCACCATCTCGGGCGGCATGCTGCCCAAGATCGAGGGCGCGCTCGATGCGGCCAAGAGCGGCGTGAACGCGGTGCACATCATCGACGGCCGCGTGCCGCACGCCATGCTGCTCGAGATCCTGACCGACCAGGCCTACGGCACGATGATCCGCGCACGCTGAGGCCCCAGCCGCCTCAGCAGCCGTTCGCGCTGACCCTGGCCCCCGCGGGTTTCCGGCCCAGGAACTCGAAGCCCGCGGCGCCAACCTCCTGCACCGACTGCGGCAGCTTCTCGAAATCGGTCCACAGCGGCGTGTCGCGCAGCGAGGGGTCGCGCCACAGGTCCACCAGATCGCCCGTGGAGGACTCCCGGAAGCGCTCCGCGGCTTCGTCGGACACGTTGGCGCGCAGCGCCTGCTCGCACTCCGACGCCAGCCAGCTGACGGAGTGGTTCGGCGCGAAATTCTCCGACACCCGCACGCGCTCGGCCTCGAACTCGCGGAACCACTGCTCCAGCCCGTAGCGGGTGCAGTTGAAGAAATGCCAGGGCCGCTCGTGCAGCGGCTGCATGAAGGCGGTGCGCACCAGGATGCGGCCACCGGGCTTGAGCACCCGCAGGAGCTCCGCCGCCACCTTCTGCGGTTCGCGGTAGTGCTCGAAGGCGTTCATGACGATCACGGCGTCGAAGACCGCATCGTCGAACGGCAGCACGTGGGCGTCGGCGACCACGTCGGTGTGCCTGAACAGACAGTATTCGACCTCGACCACGTTCTCGATCTTTTCCTGCGAGCCTCCGCCGCTGAGATTCAGCACCCAGCCCTTGGTGCTCTTGGCGAGCTTCAGGGCCTCGGGCGGCAGCGGGTTGCTGACGTGCTCGGCGGGCTTGACCTCGGGCTCGCCGATGTCCTCGCAAAGAACCGGCCGGCCCTGGACGACGGGCCAGCGCCGCCAGCCGTCCACGGTCGCCAGTGCGCCGCTTGCCGCGTCGGCCGTCAGCTTGAGCCCGGTCTTCGGGCAGCGAAGAATCGGCAGCAGTGCCTGGAGCCGCGACTTCGCGCCGCCGTCGCTCAGCGCCACCTGCAGCGCCGGCGGCTTGCGCGCGAGCCGCTCGTCAATGAGCGACACCCAGGGATGCTGAGCCTTGAAGTTCTCGATCAGCCGCTGGTAATTCTGCGGGACCGTGGTCTCGGCCCTGAGCATCGAGCTCGCATGCACGCGGTAGTCCGCGAGCGTTTGCGGCTCCCGCACGCCGCGCTGGCCCTGCTCCGCGAGCCGGCACCAGAAGTCGAAGTCCTCCCAGCCGTGGCGAACGTGGTTGTAGCCGCCGACGATCGCCCACGCCTCCTTCGAGACCAGCGCCATCGCGTCGATGTAGTTGCCGGCCACGAAGCGCTGCGGCTCGTAGGAGGCATCGCCGAGCAGCGCGCTGGAGGCGCCGAAGTGCTGGATGGTCGGGTAGGCGAAGGCCACGCGCTCGGCGCGGATGGCGCGGCGCAGCTCTTCGCAGCATTTCGGGCGCAGCCGGTTGTCGGCATCCAGCGGCAGCACGTAGGGACTGTCCGCGAGGTGGAAGCCCGCATTGCGCGTGAGGCCCAGGCCGCTGTTGGCCTCATGCCGCGCGACCACCACGCGGTTGAAGCGCCTGGCGTGCTGCCGGGCCCATGCCAGCACGGCGTCCAGCGAGCCGTCGGTCGAACAGTCGTCCACCACCACCAGGTCCAGCACCGCCAGCGTCTGGGCGCGCACGGATTCCAGCGCCTCGACGATGAACTGCTCGTAGTTGTAGAGCGGAATGGCGACCGTGACGTCCGCAAGCTCGGCCTCGTCGGCCCGGTGCTCGAACAGCACTTCCAGCGGCATCAGCTGGGGCCGCGGAATCGGCGCCGCGCGCACGCGCGCATCGAGCGCAAAGGCCCGCGCGGCCAGCGCATCGCCTTGCAGCTGGTCGAGCACGCGGCCGAACTGCGTGGCCCGCTGCAGCGGCCCGTACGAGGCCATCGCGCGCAGGAACGCGGCCGAGCCGACGCTGGCCCTCAGCGCCGGATCCGACGCCAGGGTCGACAGATGGTGGTACCAGTCGTCGGCGCTCGCGGCCAGGAAGCCCGACACGCCGTGCTCGATGGCCCGCGTGAACGGGCCGGTCGGCGATGCGATGGTCGGCACGTCGACCAGCGCGGCCTCGAAGAACTTCAGTTCGCTCTTGGCCTCGCAGAAGGGGTTGCCGAATTCCAGCGGCGCGATGTTGATGTCGAAGCGCGCAATTTCGCGCGGCAGCGTCTCCAGGGTCTGGAAGGGCCGCCATTCGATGCGGTGCGCCAGGCCGGCCATCACCGGGTATTCCTCCACGTCGACCAGGCGCATGCCCGATTCGGTCTGGAAGAGCACCAGCCGGCACAGCTCGTTCTCGCGCAGCACGCGCGCAATCGCCTCGATGGCCAGGCCCAGGTCGCGCTGGTGCGTCCGCGATCCGCCGGCATAGCCGATGCGCACCAGCTTGTCGGTCCGCGCGCTGCGCCACTGCCGGGCGCTGCGCCTGGAGAGCTCGAAGGTCTGGTCGTCGAAGCCGTTGAACAGCACATGGGTGGACTTGCCCGCCCAGCGCATGTGGTAGGCCAGCTCCTGGGTGCTGGCAATGCAGACGTCGGCCGCGAGCATGGCGCGGCGCACGCTCGCGAAGAGCTCGCGCACCGCGGCTTCCGGATGGGCGTTGGAGCGGATGCCGTCGATCACCTTGGTGTCGGCCAGGTCGGGTTCGATCATCAGGTCGTCGATGTCGAACACCACCTTCTTGCCTTGCGCATGCATCAGCCCGATGGCTTTTTCGAGCACCGGGCTCCACTGGGTGCGCCAGAGAATCATCACGTCGTGCCGTGAGGTCAGCTCGAGCCGCGCCTCCAGCTCTTCCTGCCGGACCCATTCCGCCGGCACGCCGTTCATCCGCGCCGCCTCGATATAGCGCGCGACACGGTACAGGTGGCCGGGCGTGTCCGCCTCGCCCGAAACGTAGAAGATCGAGAACACCCGGCTGGGCAAGGGAGGAATGGGGGGCGGCTCGGTGTCGTCGCTGCCGAGCAGGCCGGCGCGCCGGCCTTCTCGCGCACCCACCAGCGTGTAGTGAATCAGCGGATTGAAGCCCGCCGCGTCCCCGTAGCGCGCCGCGTATTCGGTGCCCGAGAACCATGGGCCGGGTTGGCGCCCTTCGGCCGCGCCGTGGGTGACGTAGTGCTCCGCGGGGTCCGTGCCGGCCGATGCCACGTCGGGGTAGGTCTTCAGGTACCACTCGCGATCGAAGTAGGGCGAGAACCGGACGATCTCCACCGCCCCCAGGTCCACCGGCTTGCCGGCAAGGCGCCGGGCAAGCAGCCGCAGGCGCCTGCGCAGCTTGGCCTTGACGCTCAGGGACGGATCGACCCGCAGGCGCGTGAAGCGCTCCATCAGCGATTCGACCCGGTCTTCCTTGCGGTCGGCAAGGTTCTTCCAGGCCAGCGCGGTGCGCTGCTGCAGGCTCTTGGCTTCGCTGGTCTCGTTCAGGTCGTCGCGGGTCTTGTTCAGGTCGGTGGCCAACTGCGCCACGACATTCCGCAGCTCCGCCACACGCCGGTTCGCCTGCTCGTGGGCGAAGCCGGTTGCGCGCGCGGCGGCTTCGGCCTGGGCGGCCTTCGCCTGCGCATCGCCGGCCTGCCTGTTCAGGTCTTCCAGCTGGGCGGCCTTCTCGGCCACCTCGTGGGACAGGGCGTCCAGCTGGCCTTCGGCGCGGGCGCGGGCCTCGGCCTCGGCCGCGCGGGCGGCCGCCACCTGGGCCAGCTCTGCTTCCACCGGCGCGCGCAGGGCATTGGCCTCGTGGATGCGCTGATGCAGTTCGGCCGAGCCGAGCTGTTCGCGCGTGGTCACGAACCAGCGCGTTCCCAGGTGCGCGAAGCGCGCCCTGGCGGCATCGGCGCGCTCGGGTTCGAGGTTGCACAGCGCCATGGCGGCGGCGGGCGCGCGGTCGCCCACGGCCAGCACGCCAAGCCCGTGGCCGTGCAGGAACTCGAACGAGGGATAGTGGCGCGCCTGCTCGGCAAAGAACCGGAAGACGCCGAAATTGCCGCTGCGCACGTTGGTGTCGTGGAACAGCACCACGGCCTTGTCCGACAGCTTGGGAAGCCAGGTCTCGAAGTCGTGCTTGACCGCCTCGTAGGTGTGGAAGCCGTCGATGTGCAGCAGGTCGATGGAGCCGTCGGCAAAGTACGGCAGCGCGTCGTCGAAGGTCGACTTGAGGAGCTCGGAGAAGGCGCTGAAGTGCTTGTCGTGGAAGTCGCGAAGCTCGTGGTAGACCTGCGCGTCGAAATGCCCCGCATGCTCGTCTCCGGCCCAGGTGTCCACCGCGTAGCAGCGCGTGGCCGACTTGAGCCGCGCCACGGCCTCGCAGAACGCCGCGTACGACACGCCGTTGTGCGTGCCCAGTTCCACCAGCAGGCCCGGTTTGCAGGCCGCCACGATCCAGAACGCGAACGGTGTGTGGGTCCACCAGGCGCTGGCCTTGCCGAGCAGGTGCGGCGTCCAGAACAGCGGGTCCAGCACCGGGTGCGTCAGCACGTCGAGCGACCTGTCGACCGTCGGAAGAATGAGGGTGGGTTCTTTCATTTGTATTCCTGCCCGGACGAGTCCGGGCCTCCGCTAGAAAGTCGATGAAACCGCCGCGCCCGCCTCAGCGCGCGAGCTGCCATTGCTGGCCGGCGCTGGGGGCCAGGTGCGCGCCGGTGAGCCAGTCCCACTGGACATTCGGGTTGTGATAGGGGTCGTGCTCGAAGCGATCGATCCACTTGGTGCTGGCGTGCGCCTGCTCGCGCGCTGCCCGCTGCTGCTTCTCTTCGGAAACATGGTCGTGCCCGCGCGAGGCGCTCTCCAGGTGCAGCAGCGAGGCGAACGGCGTGCAGACGTTGCGGTAGCCCGCATCGTTCACCTTCAGGCACAGGTCGATGTCGTTGTAGGCCACCGGCAGGTGCTCGCCGTCGAAGCCGCCCACCTGTTCGAACACCTGGCGCCGAACCGCCAGGCAGGCGCCCGTGACCGCCAGGTAGTCGCGCGTGCCCGCCAGCCGCCCGTCCAGGCCGGTGTCGGTGGCGCCGTCGGTGCGGCAGACATGCATCGCCAGCGGGCCGCTTTGCAGCATGACGCCGGCATGCTGGACCGTGCCGTCGCCGTACAGCAGCTTGGCGCCCACGCAGCCGATGTCCGGCCGCATGGCTTCGCCGACCATCTCCCTGAGCCATCCGCCATCGAGGATCTCGATGTCGTTGTTCAGGAAGAGCAGCACCTCGCCGGTCGAGGCCTGCACGCCGGCGTTGTTGATGGCCGAAAAATTGAAGGGCCCCGGCACCCGCAGCACGCTGACGCGAGGGTCCGCGGCCAACTCGGCGAAGAGGGACAGCGTGGCCGGTTCGACGCTGTCGTTGTCGAGGATGAGGACTTCGAAGTCCGGATAGTCGGTCTTGCGCAGCAGGCCGTCCAGGCAGGTCCTCACCAGGTTGGCGCGGTCGCGCGTCGGCACGAGCACGCTGACCCGTGGCGCGGGGCTGGGCAGTGGGCGGCGGACATGGTTGACGAACTCGGCGATCGGCGAGGGCAGCACCTCGGCCGCCACGCCCGCCTGCCGGAACGCCGCCTCGGCCGCCACCCGCCGGGCCGCCGCCGCATAGGCCTGGACGGCCTGCCGCGTGTCGCCCGCATCGATGATGGGCGGAACCTGCCGGTGGTACAGCACCGAGGGAACATGGCGCACCTGGCTGCAGGGCAGCGGGATTGCCACCCTGCAGTGCAGGTCGTAGCCGGCGGCCGGTTCGAATTCGGCGCGAAAGCCTCCGGCCGCCAGGACGTTGGCGCGCCTCATCACGCACAGGCCGTCCAGCAGGTCGAAGCCGAGCTGCGCCTCCGGATCCCATGCCGACTTGAAGCGCGGCTTGCATCGCAGCTGGCCCTCTGCGATCCAGTCCTCGTCCGCATAGACGACGGCCGCATCGGGCCATTTGGCGAGCGTGAGCTGGATTGACGAAACGGCCTGCGCAGCGAGCCGGTCGCCCGCGAGGATCACGCCGAACCAGGGCTCGGCCGTGTGCTCGAGCGCGAGCTGCTGCAGTTCGAGCCGGCTGGCCGGCGCACTCGCGGGCACCAGCCGCACATTGATCGAATCGCGAACGAACAGGAGCGCATGGCCGACCGCTTCGGCGCGCGAAGGGTCGCAGGCCACCACCACGTCGAAGCGATGGCACAGCTGTGCCGAGAGCGAAGCCAGCGTGCTGTGCAATGCCTCGTCGCTGCCGCTGTCGGCAATGGCGAAGGTCAAGCCCTCGCGGTACGGAAGATTCTCCAGCTCAGAGCGAAGCGCCGGCTGTTCTGCCTTGTGGCGGGACGCTTCGTCGCGTGTCCACGCGCTGTAGGCGGTGTCGGTGAAGGCAGAGAACCGGCACGCCGCGGCCCATTGGGCGTATCGCGCTTGATCGATAGGCAAATCTTTCCCCCTACTCTGCAAAGAGATGGCACAACCCCTGGGGCTTGCCGGCATGCAGAGCCCCCCATCAATTCAGAATAGCGACGCGAAAGATCGGTTGGGTAACAACCCACTTAACATTTGTTGCGGCCGGGTTCCGCGGTGAGCATTCGTTACATGCCCGGAAACCCTTGCGGGGCTTGTTTCCGGGGAGGCCGGCCGTCCCGGTCAGCAAGCGGTCAGTGACCTTTCGTAGCCGTTCGGATTGCCCTGCTGCCAGCGCCAGCTGTCGGCGCACATCTGGTCGAGCCCGCGGCGCGCGCGCCAGCCCAGCGTGGCTTCCGCCAGCGAGGGATCGCCCCAGTACGCGGGCACGTCGCCGGGCCGGCGGGGGCCAATCTCATAAGGCAGCGGCCGTCCGCTCGCGCGCTCGAAGGCCTGCACCACCTCCAGCACGGAGGCGCCGCGGCCGGTGCCGAGATTCAGCGTGACCAGCCCGGCATGGCCTTGCGCATGCCGAAGCGCCGCCACATGCCCTTCGGCGAGGTCCATCACATGCACGTAGTCGCGCACGCCGGTGCCGTCGGGCGTGGGGTAGTCGTTGCCGTGGATCAGCAGCTTGTCGCGCTGCCCCACGGCCACCTGGCAGACGAAAGGCATCAGGTTGTTCGGCTTGCCCTGCGGATGCTCGCCGATGAGCCCGCTTTTATGCGCGCCGACGGGGTTGAAGTAGCGCAGCAGCGCAATGCGCCAGCCGGGTTGTGCGCGGTGCAGGTCGGCCAGCGCCTCTTCCACCATGCGCTTGGAGCGCCCGTAGGGATTGGCCGGCCTGCAGGGCGCGTCTTCCGGAATGGGCGAGTGGTCGGGTTCGCCGTACACCGTGGCCGACGACGAGAAGATCAGCGTCCGCACGCCCGCCTGCTGCATGGCCGAGGCGAGCACGAGGCTGCCGTGCACGTTGTTGTCGTAGTAGGTGAGCGGGTCGGCCACCGAGTCGCCCACGGCCTTCAGGCCCGCGAAGTGGATCACGGCCGCAAAGCTTTCTTCGCCCAGCACGCGGTCGAGCAGCGCCCGGTCGCGCACATCGCCCTCGATCAGCCGCGGCGCGCTGCCGGTGATCTGCCGCAACCGCTCCAATACCCGGATGTCGCTGTTGCCCAGATTGTCGAGAATGACCGGCGTGTATCCGGCGGCGGCCAGCGCAACGCAGGTGTGGCTGCCAATGAAACCTGCACCACCTGTCACCAGAACGCTTTTTGGGGCCATGAGAACTTTTGCTTGGTTGAATGGGCCGATTCTGTACGAGCTTTCCCGGGGCCGGTTTGCGCGCGCTCACTGCGCGGCCCTGTGCGAGAATCAATTGATTACATCTTTGCACGCGCTTCCATGCAGAACGAAGAGACAAGCTATCCCGGCATAGAAACCCAGACCGAAACGCTGACGCCCGTCGCGCCGGTCCGAAAACGCCCCAAGCCCGGGGAGCGGCGCGTGCAGATCCTGCAGGCGCTGGCCGCCATGCTCGAGCAGCCCGGCGCCGAGCGCGTGACCACCGCGGCGCTGGCTGCGCGGCTCGACGTCAGCGAGGCCGCGCTCTACCGCCACTTTGCGAGCAAGGCCCAGATGTTCGAGGGCCTCATCGACTTCATCGAGCAGAGCGTCTTCACGCTGGTGAACCAGATCCTCGAGCGCGAAGGCGCAACGGGCGCCCAGCAGGCCGCAAAAATCCTCACGCTGCTCGTGCAGTTTGCCGAGCGCAACCCCGGCATGACGCGCGTCATGGTGGGCGATGCGCTGGTGTTCGAGAACGAGCGCCTCCAGCAGCGCATGAACCAGTTCTTCGACAAGATCGAGGCCACGCTGCGCCAGGTGCTGCGCGGGGCGGCCGCCGCGGACGGCTCGGCCACCCCGAGCGTGGACGCGCAGGTGCGCGCCGCCGCGCTCACGGCCTTCGTGGTCGGACAGCTGCAGCGCTTCACGCGCTCGGGCTTCCGCCGGGCGCCGTCGGAGCACCTCGAAGCCACGATCGCGCTGATCGTCTGAAACCTCGGGCGGCCTTCGGCGGGCCGCCTATCGAGGCGATAGCTCAATGTGATGCAGCAAGGCTGTATTCATTGACAAAATGCATGGGCCCCTACAACTCCAGAGGAAAGCCCACCCATGACCGACTCCCGCAAGCTCACCACCGAAAACGGCGCGCCCGTCGAGAATAACCAGCAGTCGCAGACCGCCGGCCCCGGCGGCCCCGTGCTGATGCAGGACCACCACCTGATCGAGAAGCTTGCGCGCTTCGACCGCGAGCGCATTCCGGAGCGCGTGGTGCATGCGCGCGGCTCGGGCGCCTTCGGCACCTTCGAGGTGACGGCCGACGTGTCCAAATGGACCAAGGCCAGGTTTTTGAGCCAGGTCGGCAGGAAGACCGAGGTGCTCGCACGCTTCTCGACCGTGGCGCTCGAACTCGGTTCGGCCGACACCGTGCGCGACCCGCGCGGCTTCGCGCTCAAGTTCTATACCGAAGACGGCAACTACGACCTCGTCGGCAACAACACGCCGGTCTTCTTCATCCGCGATCCGCTCAAATTTCCCGACTTCATCCACTCGCAGAAGCGCGACCCCTACAGCCACGTGCAGGAGCCCAACAACGCCTGGGACTTCTTCTCGCATTCGCCCGAAGCGACGCACCAGTTCACCTGGCTGTTCGGCGACCGCGGCATTCCGAAGAGCTACCGCCACATGGACGGCTTCGGCTCGCACACCTTCCAGTGGGTGAACGCCAAGGGCGAGGCCTTCTGGGTCAAGTACCACTTCAAGACCCACCAGGGCATCGAGACCTTCGTGGCCGAAGAGGCGCAGCGCGTGGGCGGCGAAAACCCGAACCACCACCACCTGGACCTGCTGCATTCCATCGAGCGCGGCGAATTCCCGAGCTGGAAGGTGCAGGTGCAGATCATGCCGGTGGCCGAGGCGCAGACCTACCGCTTCAACCCCTTCGACCTGACCAAGGTCTGGTCGCACAAGGACTATCCGAAGATCGACATCGGCATCCTCACGCTCAACCGCAATCCCGACAACTACTTTGCCGAGATCGAGCAGGCCGCGTTCAACCCGGCCAACTTCGTGCCCGGCATCGGCCCTTCGCCCGACAAGATGCTGCAGGGCCGCCTGTTCAGCTACGGCGACACGCAGCGCTACCGCCTGGGCATCAACCACACGCAGCTGCCGGTGAACCGCCCGCATGCCACCACGGCGCAGAACTACGGCCGCGACGGCGCGATGCGCGGCGACGGCAACGGCGGCCGCGGCCCCAACTACGAGCCCAACAGCTTCAGCGATGCGCCCAAGCAGAGCAACGAGCCGGTCTACGCGCCGCTCGAGATTCATGGCTGGACCGGCAGCCACCAGTGGCAGCAGCACCCCGAGGACAACGACTTCGTGCAGGCCGGCGACCTCTACCGGCTGATGGACGAAGCCGCCAAGGAGCGCCTGGTGAACAACATCGCGGGCGGCCTGGGTGCGGTGACGCGGCAGGAGATCATCGACCGTTCGGTGAGCTACTTCCGCCAGGCCGATGCCGACTACGGCGCGCGGCTCGACAAGGCCATCAAGGCCGTGCAGGCCAGGCTCAAGGGCGAGGAGGTGAGCGTGCAGGTCGGCAAGCCGGCGCACGACGCAAGCCGCAGCTGATCCACTGGCGGCAATGGGGTACCCAGGGTAGTGCGCGCGGCCGGGCATCGTGCTCGACTTGCCCGGTTGCGAAGCGTAGGATCAACGCCCCCCTTGCCGCTGAGTCGCGGCGACAAGTTCCGTGTTCGTGTGGCTTCTGAACGGAGGTTCGTATGAGCTATCACCTGGAAGGTCGCCTGCTCGAGGTATGCAACTGCAACGTCCTGTGTCCCTGCTGGATCGGCGAGGACCCTGACAACGGCACCTGCGACACCATCGTCGCGTGGCGCATCGACAAGGGAACCATCGACGGCGTCGACGTCGGCGGCAACACCATCGCGGCCGTGGCGCATGTGCCCGGGAACATCCTCGAAGGCAACTGGACGGCGGCGATCTTCGTCGACGACAAAGCCTCCAAGGAACAGGAAGAGGCGCTGCTCAAGGTCTACACCGGCAAGGCCGGCGGCCCGATCGCCGACCTGGCCGCCCTCATCGGCCAGGTGGTGTCGGTCGAGCGGGCGCCCATTCGCTTCACGGTGAACGAAGGCAAGGGCGAGCTGGAGATCGGCAAGGACTACTACGCGGAGCTCGAACCCTACCGCGGCGCGACCGGCGGGCAGACCACGCTGTCGGACACTGTGTTCTCCACGGTGCCGGGCGCGCCGGTGTTCGTCGGCAAGGCGCCCACCTACCGCTCGAAGAACCCCGCCCTCGGCATCGACCTCGACATCAAGAACCACAACGCCCTGCAGAGCACCTTCGTCTTTGATTCATGAACCCCGCGGCCGGCTTGCCGCCGCGCAACGTCATCCGCCACCGCCGCGTGTTCCTGCCGGTTCTCGCTGCGCTGGCCGCGCTTGCGTGGATGGCGTTGTGGGCCTGGGCGCGCAGCCCCTACGGGCGCTATCTCGAACACGGCGACTGGACCGCCTCGGGGCCGGCCGCGTTCCTGTGCCAGGCCATTCCTGCCGGCGGCGTGGTCGTGCCCGCAGTGCTCTATGCGGTGGCGTGGATCCTCATGACCATGGCCATGATGCTGCCGACCACGCTGCCGCTGTTCAACGCCTTCGACCGCCTGACCGCGGGGCGTGCGGACCATGCGCGCCTGCTCGTGCTGCTGGGGCTCGGCTACATCGCCGTGTGGGGTGCCTTCGGGCTGCTGGCGCACGGGCTCCACAGCGCGGTGCTGGCGCTGCTCGCGAGCGCGCCCACGCTGGCCTGGCACGGCTGGGTGATCGGCGCCGCGACCATCGCGCTGGCCGGCGCCTTCCAGTTCAGCCGCCTCAAGCACAAGTGCCTCGAGAAGTGCCGCACGCCGCTCAGCTTTGTCATCGAGCACTGGCGCGGCCACGCGCAGGCGCGCCAGGCGTTTGCGCTGGGCACGCACCATGGCCTCTTCTGCGTCGGCTGCTGCTGGGCGCTGATGCTGCTGATGTTCGCACTCGGCACCGGCAGCCTCGGCTGGATGCTGCTGCTGGCCGCCGTCATGGCGCTGGAAAAGAACGTTCCCTGGGGCCATCGCCTGAGCGCGCCGCTCGGGTTTGCGCTCTTGGGCTGGGCCGTCTTCATGGTGGGGGCGCATGTCTGAAGCCATCTCCGAGGTGCGCCGCGCGCCGTCCACCCTGCAGACCGTCGCGCTGACCGCGGTGGCCATGCTCGCATTCGCGGCCAACTCGCTGCTGTGCCGGCTCGCGTTGCAGCAGCGGGGCATCGATCCGGCCAGCTTCGGCAGCATCCGGCTGGTTTCCGGTGCGCTCACGCTCGCGCTGGTCGTGCAGTTCCGCGCCCGGCCTGCCGTGCCCGGCCGTGCCGACTGGCTCGCGGCCGCCATGCTGTTCGCCTACGTCGCGTTCTTTTCCTTCGCCTACCTGAGCCTCTCCGCGGGCACGGGCGCGCTGATCCTGTTCGGTGCGGTGCAGCTCACGATGCTGGGCGCGGGCCTGGGCTCGGGCGAGCGCTTCGGGCCCGCGGCATGGATCGGCTTCGTGCTGGCGGCCGGCGGGCTGGTCTACCTGGTGCTGCCGGGCGTTGCGGCGCCGCCGCTGCTCGGCGCCGTGCTGATGGCCATCGCCGGGGTGGCGTGGGGCGTGTATTCGCTGCGCGGCCGCGGCGTGCCCGATCCGCTGGCCGCCACGGGCCGCAACTTCTTGCGGGCCGTACCGCTGGCCCTGGCGCTGAGCCTTGCCTTCATGATGCGCGCCCATGCGGATGCCACCGGCATCGCGCTGGCCGTGGCTTCCGGCGCCTTGACCTCGGGGCTCGGCTATGTCGTCTGGTATGCGGCGCTCGCGCGCCTGTCGGCCATGCAAGCGGCCACCGTGCAGCTGTCGGTGCCGCTCCTGGCTGCGTTCGGCGGCGTGCTGCTGCTGTCGGAGGCGATCACGCCGCGGCTGGCGGCCGCCTCGGTGGCCATCCTGGGCGGCATTGCGATCGTGCTGAGCCAGAAGTCGCGCAAGGCGCGGCGCTAGAAGGAAACGCGGGCTTTACGCGGCGGCGACCGCCACGCCCACCTTGGTTCCGGCCGCGACGATCTCGCCCCAGGTCGCATCGTCCAGCCAGATGCCGTCGCGCTCGCGCGCCACGCGTGCAGCGCGCTCCGGCTCGCCCGCGATCTGTACCTGGTCGAAGCCGGCGCCCGGCGGGCTCTGGCGCAGCCACTCGACGAAGGCCGTCGCCTCCTGCGCGAAGCTCTCCTGAGTTCCCAATTTGGCGGGGTCGATCAGGATCGTCAGCATGCCGTTGAGCACCGTGCGCGCCGTGTCGGCCGGGCGGTGCCAGGTGCCGCCGCCGGTGAGCGCGCCGCCCAGCAGCTCGCAGGCCATCGCCATGCCGTAGCCCTTGTGTTCGCCGAAGGTCATGAGCGCGCCGAACAGGCCGTTGGCCTGCGGCACCACCACCACGCCCGGGTCGTTGGTGGGCGCGCCGCGCTCGTCGATCAGGTAGCCGTCGGGCACGCGTTCGCCCTTGTTGTGGGCGACGCGCATCTTGCCCTGCGCCACGCGGCTGGTCGCAAAGTCGAGCAGGAAGGGCTCGGCGCCTGCGAGTGGAATGCCGATGCAGCACGGGTTGGTGCCGAAGCGCCCGTCGCCGCCGCCCCACGGCGCTACCACGGGCCGCGACAGCACGTTGACGAAGTGCATCGAGACCAGGCCCTTGGCCGTTGCCATTTCGGCAAAGTGCCCGATGCGGCCCAGGTGGTGTGCATTGGCGAGCGTGAAGATGCAGCTGCCGTGCTGCTTCGCCCGTGCAATGCCGAGTTCCATCGCCTGCACGCCGACGATCTGGCCATAGCCATGCTGGCCGTCGAGCGCGAGCAGCGTGCCGATGTCGGTGTTGATCTTGACCGCGGCATTGGGCACGAGGCCGCCTTCGGCCACCGCATCGACATAGCGCGGCAGCATGCCCACGCCATGCGAATCATGGCCGCTCAGGTTGGCCAGCACCAGGTTGTCGGCCACCTGCGCGGCTTCGGCCGGCGTGCTGCCGGCGGCTTCGAGGATGCGGGCGCATTGCGATCGCAGAACAGAGGAGGAAAGGGTTTGGGGCATAGGTTCCTTACATCACGGCGCCGACTTGCCACGGCACGAATTCATTCTGGCCGTAGCCATGTTTCTCGCTCTTCGAAGGCTCGCCGGACGCGGTGGCCAGCACCAGTTCGAAGATGCGCTGGCCCATCTCCTGGATCGAGCTGGTGCCATCCACGATCTCGCCGCAGTTGATGTCCATGTCTTCTTCCTGCCGCTGCCACAGCGCCGAGTTGGTCGCAAGCTTGAGCGAAGGAGAGGGCGCGCAGCCGTAGGCCGAGCCGCGTCCGGTGGTGAAGCAGATGATGTTCGCGCCGCCCGCGACCTGCCCAGTGGCGCTCACCGGGTCGTAGCCCGGCGTGTCCATGTAGACGAAGCCGTGCGCCGTGACCGGCTCGGCGTATTCGTACACCGCCTCGAGGTTGCTGGTGCCGCCCTTGGCCACCGCGCCGAGCGATTTTTCAAGGATGGTCGTCAGGCCGCCGGCCTTGTTGCCCGGCGAGGGGTTGTTGTTCATCTCGCCTTCGTTGATTGCGGTGTAGTGCTCCCACCACTTGATGCGGTCCACCAGCTTCTGGCCGACCTCGCGCCGGACGGCGCGGCGCGTGAGCAGATGCTCGGCGCCGTAGACCTCGGGCGTTTCGCTGAGGATAGCCGTGCCGCCGTGCGCCACCAGCAGGTCGACCGCCGCACCGAGGGCCGGATTGGCGCTGATGCCGGAGTACCCGTCCGAGCCGCCGCACTGCAGCCCGATCGTGATGTGCGCTGCGCTGCAGGGCTCGCGCTTGACCGCATTGGCGCGCGGCAGCATCTCGTTGATCAGTGCAATGCCTTTCTCCACCGTCTTGCGCGTGCCGCCGGTGTCCTGGATGTTGAAGGTGCGGAAGTTCTCGCCTTCGGCCAGGTGGCCGGTCGCGAGCCAGGCATTGATCTGGTTCGCCTCGCAGCCCAGGCCCACCACCAGCACGCCCGCGAAGTTGGGGTGCGTGGCATAGCCCGTGAGCGTGCGCTCCAGGATCTGCATGCCCATGCCCTGCGTGTCCATGCCGCAGCCCGTGCCGTGGGTGAGGGCCACGATGCCGTCGACGTTCGGGTAGCCGGCCAGCGCCGATGGATTGGTCTTGCGCGAAAAGTGGTCCGCAATGGCGCGCGCTGCAGTGGCCGAGCAGTTCACGCTCGTGAGCACGCCGATGTAGTTGCGCGTGGCCACGCGGCCGTCGGCCCGCCTGATGCCCATGAAGGTGGCCTCGCGCTTCGCGGGCGCGGGCTTCACGTCGGCGCCGAAGGCGTAGTCGCGTTCGAAGTCGCCCTTGTCGGGGCCCATGTCGAGGTTGTGCGTGTGCACATGCTCGCCGGCCGCAATCGGCTTGCTCGCGAAGCCGATGATCTGGTTGTAGCGGCGCACCGGTTCGCCGGCGGCAATGGCGTGCGTCGCCACCTTGTGCCCGGCGGGAATCAGGCCGCGCACGGCAAAGTCTTCGACCTTGGCGCCGCCGACCAGCTGGCTGCGCGCGATCACGACATCGTCGGCCGGATGCAGGCGAATGAAGGGATTCATCGTGGAACTCGTGTTGTGTGGGAATCGGAAGGAGGAGCGGTTTTTTTCGCGCGGCGCCAGCTCGCGCTGAACCGCTGGTGCGAGTTGTCCATGTGGGCGTGCATGGCGGCGCGCGCGGCCTCGGGGTCGCGCGCGGCCACGGCGTCGCGGATGGCCTCGTGCTCGGCAATGGCCGAGCGCCAGGAGGCCACCGTCTCGAAGTAGCCGCCCAGCCGCGTGAAGATCGGGCCGTTGCGCGAATCCCAGAAGCTCTGCACCGTTTCCACCAGCACGGCGTTGCCGCTGGCATTGACGATGGCCACGTGGAATTCGCGGTCGCCCTCGAGCGGCAGTATTTCGCGGTCGGCGAGCCCGCGCATCGTTTCGATGGCGCGGCTCATGGCGTCGATGTCCTTGCGCTTGCCCATGGCAGCCGCAATGGCGGCGGTCTCGCCCTCGATCACGCGGCGCGCGCGGATCAGCTCCAGCGGGCCCCATTCGGTGGGCGCCACCGGCTTGCTCGCGCGGTGCGAGCGGTCCAGCACATACACGCCCGAACCCGTGCGAACCTCGACCCAGCCCTCGACCTCGAGCGCGATCAGCGCCTCGCGCACCGAGGGCCGGCTCACGCCGAGCTGCTGGGCCAGGTCGCGCTCCGCCGGCAGCCGCGCGCCGACGGCGAACTCGCCCTTGCCGATCAGCCCGCGGAGCTGGTCGGCAATCTGGCGATAGAGGCGCTGGGGTTCGACGGTCTGGAGCGGCACGGTGGTGGGGTTAAGGGTTGTCCTGAATTGGACAAGTGGTAAGGCCAATTCAGAATACGATCCGTACCGCGCCGCTGCCATCGGGCCAAACCCTGAACGCTGAACGGCCGGTGCGCCACTTTCCAAGGAGACATGCATGAGACTCAAGGGCAAGACCGTGCTCGTGACGGCGGCCGGACAAGGCATCGGCCACGCGAGCGTGCTCGCCATGGCCGCCGAAGGCGCGCAGGTGTGGGCGACCGACGTGAATGAGAAGCTGCTCGAGCGCTACGCGGGCGTTGCCAACGTGCGCACGGCCAGGCTCGACGTGCTCGACAAGGACGCGATCGGCGCCTTCTTCAAGAGTCTTCCCGCGCTCGACGTGCTGTTCAACTGCGCCGGCGTGGTGCACAACGGCACCGCGCTCGAGGCCACCGACAAGGACCTCGAATTCGCGTTCACCCTCAACGTGCGCGCGCAGTTCTGGACCATCCAGGCCGCGCTGCCCGGCATGCTGGCTGCGGGGCGCGGCAGCATCATCAACATGGCGAGCGTCTGCTCCAGCATGAAGGGCCTGCCCAACCGCTTCGTCTACGGCACCACCAAGGCCGCGGTGCTGGGCCTGACCAAGAGCGTGGCGGCGGACTTCGTGGCGCGCGGCATCCGCTGCAATGCGGTGTGTCCCGGCACGGTCGACACGCCCTCGCTCGGCGAGCGCATCAATGCCAACGAAGACCCCGAAGCGGCGCGCAAGGCCTTCATCGCGCGCCAGCCCATGGGGCGGCTTGCGCAAGCCGAGGAGATCGCACCCGTGGTGGTGTTCCTGGCGAGCGACGAATCGGTGTTCGCCACCGGCCAGGCCTTCACGGTGGACGGCGGCATCACCATATGAACCAGCTCGACTTCGCGGGCCGCCACGCGGTGGTGACCGGCGGCGCGGCGGGGTTGGGCTACGGCATTGCCGAGCGGCTGATCGCATCGGGCGGCAGCGTCACGCTCTGGGACCGCGACGAGGCTGCCGCCGGCAAGGCCGCGGCGGCGCTCGGCCCCAAGGCCTTTGCCGTGAAGGCCGACGTGGCGCAGCAGGCTTCCGTCGCTGCGGCCGTGGCGGCCACGCTCGCGCATTCGCCGCGCATCGATGCGCTGGTCAACAGCGCCGGCATCACCGGTCCCAACACCAGGCTGTGGGACTACCCGGTGGACGATTGGCGGCAGGTGATGGAGGTCAACATCAACGGCGTCTTCCTGTGCTGCCGCGAAGTGGTGGCGCAGATGCGCGCGCAGGGTTACGGCCGCATCGTCAACATCGCTTCGGTCGCGGGCAAGGAGGGCAACCCGAACGCCAGCGCGTACAGTGCAAGCAAGGCCGCCGTCATTGCGCTCACCAAGTCGCTGGGCAAGGAGCTGGCCGACACCGGCATCCGCGTCAACTGCGTGACGCCCGCGGCGGTGAAGACCGCCATCTTCGACCAGATGACACCGGAGCACATCGCATTCATGCTCTCGAAGATTCCCATGGGCCGCTTCGGCACGGTGGAGGAGGTGGCCGCGATGGTCGGCTGGCTCTGCACCGAAGATTGCTCGTTCTCCACCGGCGCCGTGTTCGACCTGTCCGGCGGCCGCTCCACTTACTAAGTCAGTCAGTCTCCCCAAGAAAGGACCACATGAAACTCGTTCGCTATGGCAACCCCGGCAAGGAAAAGCCCGGCCTCATCGATGACAACGGCCAGCTGCGCGACCTGAGCGCGCTGGTCAAGGACATCGGGCCCGAGCAGCTCGGCGATGCCGCGCTGGCCAAGCTGCGCAAGCAGAAGGTCGACAAGCTGCCGCTGGTCAAGGGCAAGCCGCGCTTCGGCAGCCCGGTGGCCAACGTCGGCAAGTTCATTGCCATCGGCCTGAACTACGCCGACCACGCGGCCGAGTCCGGCCTGCCGATTCCGAAGGAGCCGGTGGTCTTCATGAAGGCCACCAGCTGCATCCAGGGCCCGAACGATCCGGTCATGCTGCCCAAGAACTCGGTCAAGAGCGACTGGGAAGTCGAGCTCGGCGTGGTCATCGGCACGCGCGCGCGCTATGTCTCGCAGAAGGACGCGCTCAACTTCGTGGCCGGCTACTGCACCATCAACGACGTGAGCGAGCGCGAGTTCCAGATCGAGCGCGGCGGCACCTGGGACAAGGGCAAGGGCTGCGACACCTTCGGCCCGATCGGCCCCTGGCTCGTGACGCGCGACGAAGTGCCCAACCCGCAGAAGCTGTCGATGTGGCTCGACCTCAACGGCAAGCGCATGCAGACCGGCAGCACCAAGACGATGATCTTCAGCATCGCCAAGATCGTGAGCTACCTGAGCCAGTTCATGACGCTCCTGCCCGGCGACGTCATCACCACCGGCACGCCGCCCGGCGTGGGCCTGGGCATGAAGCCGCCGCTCTACCTGAAGAAGGGCGACGTGATGACGCTGGGCATCGAAGGCCTGGGCGACCAGCGCCAGGAAGTGGTTCCGTTCAAGCTGTAAGCCAACAACCAGCGAGCAGCCAGGAAGCGGCGCGGCGGGCATTGGCCCGGCGCGCCGTTCTTGTTTGTGCGGCGTCGGTTTTAAATGTCCCATTGACAGAACATTGAAACTGCAAAAACATCAAAGGCATGTCGCAGATGCCTTTGCCGAAGTACCACCAGATCTACCTGGTCCTGCGTGAGCAGCTGCACGAAGGCCGTTTCGCCGAGGGGCTGCCCGGCGAGCTTGCGCTCATGGCGCAGTTCAACGTGGCGCGTGTCACGGTGCGGCGCGCTCTCGAGCAGCTGTCTTCCGAAGGCCTGATCGCGCGCAACCCGGGGCGCCGCACGCGCGCGCTGCCGCCCGTGCTCGCAGGCGAAGCGAACGGTAGCGGCAACGGCATGGAGCGCGCCAATCTGCGCGGCCTGCTCGAGAACCTGGTGACGATGGGCCTGCACACCTCGGTGAAGGTGATCGAGGTGGCCACCATCACGGCCTCCACCCAGGTGGCCGAGGCGCTGCAGCTGCAGCTGGGCGACCCGGTGCAGAAGGCGGTGCGCGTGCGCTCCACCAAGGAAGGCCCGCTCTCGCACATCACCACCTACGTGCCCGACACGATCGCGCGCCGCTTCGGCCGCCGCGAGCTGTCGAAGAAGCCCATTCTCGTGCTGCTCGAGGAGTCGGGCGTCAAGGTAGGGCGCGCGCACCAGACCATCTCCGCGCGGCTGGCCGACAGCCTGATCGCGCAGCACCTCGACGTGTCGGTCGGCTCCGCGCTGCTTGCGGTGCGCCGCCTGATCTACGACGAGGATGAGCGGCCCGTGCAGTGGCTGCACGGCCTCTACCGCCCCGACCGCTACACCTACGAAATGCAGCTCTCCCGCGTGGGCGGCATCGACGCGAAGGTGTGGGTCAGCAAAGACGTGTCAGCCAAGTTCAACTGAAGAGAA
The DNA here is from genome assembly GCF_001591365.1 of Variovorax paradoxus NBRC 15149. Lineage (GTDB taxonomy): Bacteria > Pseudomonadota > Gammaproteobacteria > Burkholderiales > Burkholderiaceae_C > Variovorax > Variovorax paradoxus. Next base: position 1,867,416 of record NZ_BCUT01000001.1, on the reverse strand, counting down.
GAAAAGGAAAGCCCCATGCAGAACCGCCGCAGTTTCGTGTCGCAGTCCGCCGCCCTGGCGACCGCCGTCGCCTTTCCGCTCGTGGCCGGCGCGCAGCCCAAGGCCGTCAAGGTCGGCGTGCTGCATCCGGTCACCGGGGCGCTTGCCTATTCGGGCCAGCAGTGCCGCCTTGGCGCGCTGATGGCCATCGAGGACATCAACGCTGCCGGCGGCATCAAGGCGCTCGGCGGTGCGAAGCTCGAGGCCCTGCTGGGCGACGCGCAGTCGCAGCCGCAAGCCGGCGCGGCCGAGGTCGAGAAGATGAACGAAGCCGGCGTCTCTGCCATCGTGGGCGCCTACGCCTCGGCCATCTGCCTGGCGACCACGCAGGCAGCAGCCAAGTACAACCTGCCGCACGTGGTCGACGTGGGCGTGGCCGACCAGATCGTCGAACGCGGCCTGAAGAACACCTTCCGCTTCGGCCCCGGCTACAGGAAGTCGACCGAGGTGGCCATGGCCAACCTGCTGGTGCTCAACAAGGCCGCGGGCAACCCGGCCAAGACCGTGATGATCATCCACGAGGAGTCGCTGTTCGGCGCCGGCACCGCGCAGCTGCTCTCGCGCGAGCTGCCGGGCTACGGCCTCGAGGTGAAGGAGGTGGTGAAGCACGCCAACCCCACGCGCGACTTCAACAACATCGTGCTGCGCATGAAGTCGGTCAACCCCGACATCGTGATCCCGGCCAACTACTACAACGAGTACGCGCTGCTGGTGCGCACCATGCAGCAGCAGAAGGTGGTGCCCAAGGCGATCTTCTCGGTGCTGGGCGGCGCCGCATCGAGCTACAAGTTCGTGAAGGAGTTTCCGGACGCGGCCAACGGCATCATCGACTGCAACCACTGGTTCAACCCGAAGGACAAGCGCTCGCAGGAGCTGCGCAAGCGCGTGGAGGCCAAGGGCCAGTTCTTCAGCTACGAGGTCTTCATGACCTACACCGCGATGTGGCTGCTGGCCGATGCGCTGGAGCGCGCGAAGTCGGCCGAACGCGCGGCCATCGTCGACGCGCTGGAGAAGAGCACCTTCTCGAACCACATCATGCCGTACGGCCCGACGAAGTTCGTCAACGGACAGAACGAGGGCGCGCAGCCGTTGATGACGCAGGTGGTGAAGAACGATATCAAAGTGATCATTCCGCGCGACTACCGCGAGGTGGAGCCTGTGTTTCCGCTCCGGGCATGAACTTCTTGTGTTTGAGCGTCGGAGGCGGTGACGGGCGGTCTGGCTCTGGGCGTCCGACGTCACCGGTCCTTCGGACTTCGCTGCCGGCAAGCCCCCCGTATTCCGCCGATCGTCGATCAAGCATGGAGCCCGGTATGCGGTGCGGGTCGGGCGAACCCCTCTGCGCCGCCGAGGAGCGCAGCGTTTCGCGGATCAGGGCTCGCAGCTGTTTGAGCGTAGCGAGTTCTGCGAGACCCCGCGAAACGCGAGCACCGCAGGGCAGCCCGAAGGGCCGGCGCAGTGGGGTCGCACGGCCCGCACCGCATACCGGGCGGATCCCACAAGGCGCACAAAGCAAATGTTCGATCTAAGCATCCTCTTCCCCTCGATCCTGAACGGCCTCACCACAGGCGCCGTGTACGCATTGATCGCGCTGGGACTCACGCTGATCTACGGCGTGCTTCACATCATCAACTTCGCCCACGGCGCCTGCCTGATGCTCGCGCTGTACGCCGTCTACTTTCTCAAGGAGCGCTGGGGCATCGACCCGTACATGGCGCTGCCCATCGCGGTGGCCGGCATGTTCGCGCTCGGCTACGCGCTGCAGCGCATCGTCATCAACCGCGCGGGCCACGGCAAGGACGAGAACATCCTGCTCGCCACGCTCGGCATCGCCATCGTCATGGAGAACCTCGCGCTGCTGTTCTTCAAGTCGGACACGCGCAGCATCGACACCGCCTATTCGCTCAGCACCGTCGCCATCGGCCCCGCGATGATCGCCGTGCCCAAGCTCGTGGCCTTCGCGGGGGCGCTCGTGGTGTCGGGCATCCTGTTCTGGATCATGGGCCGCACCGACCTCGGCCGTGCCATCCGCGCCGTCGCCAAGGAGAAGGAAGGCGCCAAGCTCATGGGCATCGACGTCGACCATGTCTACGCCATGAGCTTCGGCATCGGCCTGGCCTGCCTCGGCGCGGCGGCCTGCTTTCTGCTGCCGGCCTACTACGTCAACCCGCAGGTGGGCGGCGGCTTCGTGCTCGTGGCCTTCACCATCGTGGTGCTCGGCGGCATGGGCAGCTTCGTCGGCGCGCTCATCGGCGGCCTCCTGGTCGGCGTGGTCGAGTCGCTCGGCGGGCTGTACCTGGGCGAATCGCTCGGGCAGATCGGCATCTTCGCGATCTTCATCGGCGTGGTGCTGTTCCGTCCCCAGGGCATGTTCGGAGCCAGGGCATGAGCAGCGCACGCGCACAACTCGCGGGCATCGCGCTCTTCGCGGTGCTGGTCGGCTGCGTGCCGCTCGCCACCAAGTCGGGCGTCGCGCTGAACTTCGTGATGATGGCGCTCTACGCCACGCTCATTGCGCAGGCCTGGAACATCCTCGGCGGCTTCGGCGGGCAGTTCTCGTTCGGGCATGCGCTGTTCTTCGGCACCGGCGCCTACATCCAGGCCATCGCGCAGCTGCAAGGCGGCATCAACGCCTGGGCCGCGCTGCCGCTGGCGGTGGCCGGCGCCGCGGGGGTCGGGCTCTTCGTCGGCGCGCTGAGCTTCCGCTATGGCCTCAAGGGCTCCTACTTCGCGCTCGTCACGCTGGCCTTCGCGGAGGTGTTCCGCATCCTCGCGCTGTCGGTGAATTTCACGGGCGGCGGCGTGGGCCTGATGGTGCCGCTGCGCGAGTCGGCGGCCAACCTGCAGTTCGCCTCGCGCGCCGGCTACCTGTGGCTGGTGCTGGCCATGGTGGTGCTGGCGCTGCTCGTCACCTGCTGGCTGCGCAACGGCCGCTTCGGCGCCTACCTGCAGGCCGTGCGCGACAACGAGGATGCGGCGCGCGCCGTGGGCGTGAACCCGTTTCGCGTCAAGCTCGCGGCCATCGGCCTCTCGGCCGCCTTCATGGGTGCGGCCGGCGCGTTCTATGTGCAGGTGTTCCAGTACATCGACGCCGGCATCGCCTACGGCCCGGCCGTCTCGGTCGAAGCGCTGGTGGCCGCCATCGTGGGCGGCATGGGCACGCTGTGGGGCCCGGTGCTGGGCGCGGTCGTGCTGCACCTGCTGTCGGATTTCACGCGCAACCTGTTCGGCGAGCTGCCGGGCATCAACATGGTGATCTACGGCACGGTGCTGGTCGTGATCGTGATCTTCCTGCCGCGCGGCGTCGCGGGGCTGGGGCTGTCGGTGCGGCAGCTGTGGAATGCAAAGCAGGGAGGCCGCCATGACTGAGACGCTGCTGGCCGTGGGCGGACTCTCGCGTTCCTTCGGCGGACTGAAGGCCGTGCAGGACGTCAGCCTGTCGGTGAAGGAGGGCAGCCTGAGCGCGCTGATCGGCCCCAACGGCGCCGGCAAGACCACGCTCTTCGCGCTGATGTCGGGCTTCCTCAAGCCCGACGCCGGCACTGTGCGCTTCGCGGGCCAGGACATCACGGGCCGCGAGCCGCACCGCAATGCGCTGCTCGGCATGACGCGCACCTTCCAGATCGTCAAGCCTTTTGCGGCGCAGACGGTGCGCGAGAACATCGCGGTCGGTGCGCACCTGCACCTGCGCGGCCGCCGCGAGGCGCTGGCGCATGCCGAGGCCATCGCGCTGCGCGTGGGCCTTGCGCCGCAGCTCGACAAACCCGCGTCGGACCTCACGGTGGCCGGCCGCAAGCGGCTCGAACTGGCGCGCGCGCTGGCCACGCGCCCGCGCCTGCTGCTGCTCGACGAAGTGCTGGCCGGCCTCAACCCGCAGGAGATCGCCGAGATGATGCCGGTGGTGCGCGGCATTGCCGACAGCGGCGTCACGGTGCTGATGATCGAGCACGTGATGCAGGCCGTGATGCACCTGGCCGAACATGTGTGGGTGCTGGCGCAGGGCCAGCTGATTGCCGAAGGCAGCCCGGCGCAAGTGACCTCCGACGACAAGGTCGTCGAGGCCTACCTGGGCCATGGCACCGCGGCGCGGCTGCGCAAGGCCGCTTCGGGAGCTGCCGAATGACCGCATTGCTGGATATCCAGGGCCTGCGCGGCGGCTACGGCCGCGTCGAGGTGCTGCGCGGCGTCGACCTGCAGGTGAACGCCGGCGAAATGGTCGCGCTGCTCGGCAGCAACGGCGCGGGCAAGTCCACCCTCAACAAGATGGTCTGCGGCCTGTGCCCCGCCTGGGGCGGCAATGTGCGCTTCGACGGCAAGGACCTGAGCGGCGCGCACTACCGCGACGTGGTCAAGGCGGGCCTCATCCAGGTGCCCGAGGGCCGCAAGGTGTTTCCCAACCTCAGCGTGCTGGAGAACCTGGAGCTCGGCTCCTTCACTCGCGCCCGCGAGCGCCGCGCGGCCAACGTCGAGAAGATGTTCCACATCTTCCCGCGGCTGCGCGAACGCATGGCGCAGCACGCCGGCACCATGAGCGGCGGCGAGCAGCAGATGCTGGCCATCGCGCGCGGGCTCATGGCCGAGCCCGTGCTGCTGATCCTCGACGAGCCCTCGCTCGGCCTCTCGCCGCGGCTGGTGGAGGAGATGTTCACGCTGATCCGCGAGCTGCGGGACGGCGGCCTCGCGGTACTGCTGGTGGAGCAGAACGTGGGCCAGTCGCTCGAGATCGCGGACCGCGCCTACGTGCTGGAGAACGGCAGTGTTCGCTTTTCGGGCCTGCCCGGCGAGCTGCTCGGCAGCGACGAACTGCGGCGCGCCTACCTGGGGCTCTGAAGCCCGCACATCACATTGAGATACCCCCGATTTCCTCGGAGACAAGACACATGAAGAGACGCGACACCCTTCTTCTTCCACTGGCTGCCGCATTTGCCGGCAGCGCGTTCGCGCAGATCGGCAATGCGCCGGTGCGCATCCTCGTCGGTGCGCCCGCGGGCGGCTCGACCGACACGCTGGCCCGTTCGCTGGCCGTGAGCATGGGCCCGGCGCTCGGGCGCACCGTGATCGTCGAGAACCGGCCCGGCGCGGGCGGCAATATCGCGGCCGATGCCGTGGCCAAGGCCGCGCCCGACGGCAACACGCTGCTGATGAGCTTCACCAGCCATGCGATCAATGCCACGCTCTATCCGGCGCTGCCCTTCGACCCGGTGAAGGACTTCACCGCGCTCACCTGCGTGGCGACCTCGCCCTCGATCCTCGTCGCGCATCCGTCGGTGCCCGCGAAGGACGTGCGCGAACTCATTGCGCTCGCCAAGGCGAAGCCGGGCCAGCTCAACTTCGCGATCGGCGCGGTGGGCTCGTCGCTGCACATGGCGGGCGAGGCCTTCAAGATGCAGTCGGGCGTCGACATCGTGAACATCCCCTACAAGGGCACCTCGCCCGCCGTGCAGGACGTGCTCGCCGGCCAGGTGCAGCTGATGTTCGCGGCCGTGGGCAACGTCAAGGCGCACATCCAGGCCGGCAAGCTCAGGGCGCTGGGCGTGACCACGGCCAGGCGGTTGCCGGCCTTTCCCGACGTGCCCGCCATTGCCGAGGCGCTGCCGGGCTACGAGTCGAGCGCATGGTTCGGCCTCTTCGGCCCGGCCCGCATGCCGGCGGAGCGCGTGAAGCAGGTCGGCGATGCCGCACGCCATGCACTGCAGCAGGCCGACATGCGCCAGCGGCTCGAAACCGAGGGCGCGATACCGGTGGGCAACTCGTCCGAACAGTTCTCCGCCTTCGTGCAGAGCGAGATCACGCGCTGGGCCAAGGTCGTCAAGTTCTCGGGAGCCAAGCCGGAATGACCTCCAACGCTCCAGACCGCGCGCCGGCCCAACAGACGCTGGCGCAGAAGCTCATCGCGCGCGCCAGCGGCCGCGCGCAGGTGGCGGTGGGCGAGATCGTGACCTGCGGCGTCGACATGGCCATGTTCCACGACTCCTCCGGTCCGCGCCGGCTGCAGCCGATGCTCGAGGAGCTCGGCGCGCAGATCTGGGACCGCTCGCGCGTGGTGCTCGTGATGGACCACTACGTGCCCGAGCGCGACGACGATTCGCGCCGCATCGTGCGCATTGCGCGCGACTGGGCGCGCGACCAGCAGCTGCCGCACGTGTACGACAGCCAGGGCATCTGCCACGTGGTGGTGCCGCAGCACGGCCACATCCGCCCCGGCATGCTGTGCGTGGGCGGCGATTCTCATTCGCCCACGGGCGGCGCATTCGGCGCCTACATGTTCGGCATCGGCAGCACCGAGATGCTGGGCGTGATGGTCACCGGCGAGATCTGGCTGCGCGTGCCGGAGACCATCCGCATGTGGTGGGACGGCGCGCTGCCCGCCGGCGTGACCGCCAAGGACATGATGCTGCACATGATCGGCCGCTTCGGCATGAACGGCGGGCGCTACCAGGCGGTGGAGTTCGCGGGCCCGGCCGTCGCCGCGCTGTCGATGCAGGAGCGCATGACGCTCTCCAACATGAGCGCCGAGCTGGGCGCGCAGGCCGGCCTGATCGCGCCCGATGCCACCACCGCCGCATTCCTCGCACAAGCCGGTGCCCCGCCGGTCGACATGGCGCCGTGGTTCACCGACGAAGGCGCCGCGCTCACGCACCACCGCTTCGATGCCGCCGCGCTCGAGCCCTACGTCGCCGCGCCGCACAGCCCGGCCAACGCGCACGGCGTGAGCCGCTACCTGGGCACGCATGTCGACGTGGCCTACATCGGCGCCTGCACCGGCGCCAAGCTCGACGACCTGCGCGCCGCGGCCCAGGTGCTGCGCGGCCACAAGGTGGCGGCGGGCATCCGCCTGATCGTGGCGCCGGCCAGCCTGCACGACCAGGAGCAGGCGCGCGAAGAGGGCGTGCTGCAGGTGCTGATGGACGCCGGCGCCGAACTCTTCCCGACCGCCTGCGGCGCCTGCTCGGGCTACGGCGATCCGATGGGCGACGGCATCACGGTGATCTCGACCACGGCACGCAACTTCAAGGGCCGCATGGGCTCGCCGACCGCGCAGGTGTACCTGGGCTCGCCCTACACGGTGGCGGCGGCCGCACTGCGCGGCTGCGTGACCGACCCGCGCGAGGTGCTCGCATGACTGCGGAAACCCTGCACCGGGTGTGGCGCCTGGGCGCCGACATCGACACCGATGCGCTCGCGCCCGGCCATGCGATGAAGCACGGCATCGACGTGATCGCAAAGCATTGCCTCGAAGCCGTCCGCCCCGATTTCGCGCGCGGCGTGCGCCCCGGCGACGTGATCGTGGCCGGGCCGAACTTCGGCATCGGCTCGTCGCGTGAGCAGGCCGCGGCCGTGCTCGTGCAGCTGGGCGTGGCCGCGGTGATCGCGCCTTCGTACAGCGGCCTGTATTTCCGCAATGCCTTCAACGTGGGCCTGCTGCTCCTGACCTGCGCCGAAGCCGAGTCGCTGCAGGACGGCGAACGCATCGTGCTCGACACCCGCACGCCCGCCGTGCGCACCGCTGATGCGCGCACGCTTGCCTGCGAGCCCGTGCCAGGCTTCCTGATGGACATGGTCGATGCCGGCGGCCTGCTGCAGCTGCTGCGCCGGCGCATCGCCGCCAAGAAAGAAGCCGATGCAGGGCGCTGAACACGATCCGCAACGCGCCGTGCTGCAAGCCACGGTGGCGCTGCACGCGGCGCAGCCGGCCACCGCCGAGGCCGCATCGCAGGCGCGGCGCCTGCTGGCCGATACCGTCTGCTGCGCGCTCGCGGGCCGGCATGCGAGCGAGGTGCAGCGCCTCGAAGCCGCGCTCGCAGCCTGCGAACCCGGCGACTTTTCTTTTCCCGGCGGCCCGCCGATGGCGGTGCAGGCCGCCGCGCAGGTGCTGGCCATGGCCGCGACCTGGGACGAGGCCTGCGAAGGCCATGCTCTCGCGCACGGCCGGCCCGGCGTGCCGCTGGTGGCGGCGCTGCTGCCGCTCGCACTGCGGCGCGGCGCCAGCCTTGGCGAGTTCATCGATGCCTTCGTGCTCGGCTATGAGGTCGGCGCGCGCTGCGGCGCCTGGCTGCGCATCCGGCCGGGCATGCATGTCGATGCGAACTGGCCCGCGCTGGGCGTGGCGGCCGGCGTGGCGCGCCTGCTCGCGCTGCCGCTGGCGGGCATCGTGCAGGCCATCGACATCGCGGCCTGCCAGCTCGCGACCAGCCTCTACCTGCCGGTGCAGCAGGGCCGCACCGCGCGCAATACCTACCTCGGCCACAGCGCATCGCTGGGGCTGCAGGCGGCCTTTGCCAGCGCGGCGGGCATCGATGCGCCGGACGGTGCGCTGGCTCACTACGCGCACGCGCATTCGGCCGCCACCGCGCAGCCGCTGCCCGATGCGGCGACCCTGCTGCTGCGCGATGCCTACCTCAAGCCCTTCGCGGCCGTGCGCCACGTGCACTACGGCGCGACCGCCGCGTGCCGCATCCGCGAGCAGCTGGCCCAGGACACCACCGGCATCCAGGGCATCGTGCTCAAGATATACGAAGAGGCCATCGTCTACTGCGGCAACCGCGCGCCGCGCACGCCGATCCAGGCGCAGTTCAGCCTCTCCTTCGGCGTCGCGGCGATGCTGCGCTTCGGCGATGTCGATCCCTCGGCCTATGCCGCGCCGCGCTTCGACGATGCCGAGCTGCGGCGGCTCGAAGCCCTGGTCGTGCTCGAAACCGATGCCGGCCTCACGGCGCGCAAGCAGCGCGGCGCCACGCTCCAGGTGTCGCACGCGGGCGGCACGCTCGCGCAGACCGTCGGCACCATCGCGGGCGATGCCGCCCATCCGCTCGACCGCGCGGCGCTCGCCGCCAAGTTCGCGCACTACGCCGCGCACAGCGTGCCGGCCCCGCAGGCCGCGCGCTTCTGCGACGGCGTGCTGGATGCGCCCGCCGGTACCCGTCTTCGTGCGCTGTGGCAGCAGCTTGCCGCCTGAATCCTTCATTCCTCACAGGCCCACCACCATGAAACTCCTGCGCCATCTTGCGAGCACATTGCTCCTTGCCTGCCTGCCGCTCGCCGCCGCCGCACAGGCGAACGGCTTTCCGGACAAGCCGATCCGCATCGTCGTGCCGTTCCCGCCGGGCGGCGCCACCGATGCGGCGGCGCGGCTGGTCGCCGTGAAGATGGGCGAGCACTGGGGCCAGCCGGTGGTGGTCGACAACCGCGCGGGCGCGGGCGGCAACGTCGGCTCCGACCTCGTCGCCAAGGCGCCGGCCGACGGCTACACGCTGGTGATGGGCGTGACCGGCTCGCATGCGATCAACACCTCGCTCTACAGCAGGATGCCCTACGACCCGGTGGCCGACTTCGTCGCCATCAGCCAGGTGGCGGTGGTGCCCAACGTGCTGGTGGTGCACCCCTCGGTGCCGGCGAAGAACCTGGCCGAGCTCGTGGCGCTCGCGAAGAAGGAGCCCGGCAAGCTCAACTACGCCTCGCTCGGCAACGGCACGGCCGCGCACCTGGGCATGGAAATGCTCAAGTCCGAGGCCGGCGTCGACATCACGCACGTGCCCTACAAGGGCAGCGCGCCGGCGGTGTCCGACCTGCTCGCGGGGCAGGTGCAGATGATGGTCGACGGCCTGCCCTCGGCACTGCCGCACGTCAAGGCCGGCAAGCTGCGCGCCATCGCGCTCACCAGCCTGCACCGCGCGCCCTCGCTGCCCGGCTTGCCGACCATCGCCGAGACCTACCCGGGCTTCTACGCCGATGCATGGTCGGGGCTGTTCGCGCCCAGGGGCACGCCGCAGCCCGTGGTGGACAAGCTCTCGGCCGAGGTGCAGCGCATCCTGAAGCTGCCCGACGTGCGCGAGAAGCTGACGGCGCTGGGCGCCGAGCCCGTGGGCTCCACCCAGGCCGAATTCACCGCGCACGTGAAGCGCGAGATCGACAAATGGGCCAAGGTCGTCAGGACCAGTGGCGCGAAAGTGGACTGAACATGAACGACACCCTCGACCCCGTCACGCTCGCCGTGCTGCGCGGCCGCCTCGAACAGGTGGCCGACGAGATGGACGCCACGCTCTACCGCAGCGCGTTCAATCCCATCATTGCCGAGGCGCACGACGCCTGCCACGGCCTCTACGACGCCACCACCGGCGACACGCTGGTGCAGGGCAAGTCGGGCCTGCCTGTGTTCGTGGGCGCCATGGCCTTCGCGGTGCGCGCCACGGCGAAGGCGGCCGCGCCGCGCGGCGGCATGAAGGACGGCGACATCTGGATCAGCAACGACGCCTACGACGGCGGCACGCACGCCAACGACTTCAAGCTGGTCAAGCCCTTCTTCCGCAACGGCAAGCTGTATTGCTACATGGCCTCGGCCGCGCACTGGCACGACGTGGGCGGCGCGGTGCCCGGCAACTACAACCCGGCCGCCACCGAATGCTGGCAGGAGGCGGTGCAGATTCCGCCGGTGCGCATCGTGCAGGGCGGCGTGCTCGATGCCGACGTGCTCGCCATCCTGCAGGCCAACACGCGCCTGCCCGACAGTCTCTGGGGCGACCTCAACGGCCAGCTCGCCGCGCTGGAGCTCGGCGCCAAGCGCCTGCACGGCCTGCTCGACGAATACGGCGACGGCCTGGTGCTGAATGCACTCGGCGAGCTGCGCAGCCGTGCGCTGCGCCTCATGCGCGCGCACATCGCCTCGCTGCCCGACGGCCGCTACAGCTTCGAGGACGTGCTCGACAACGACGGCATCGTCAACCAGCCGCTCACCATCGCGCTCGACATGACGGTGGCCGGCGACCGGCTCTCGCTCGACTTCTCGCGCACCTCGCCGCAATGCGCCGGCCCGGTGAACATCTCGCGCGCCACGGCGGTCGCGGCCTGCTACGTCGCGCTCAAGCACCTGTTCCCCGACGTGCCCGCGAACGCCGGCGTGCTCGACGCGGTCGACTTCGTGATTCCCGACAAGCTGGTGATCAGCGCCGAGCGCCCGCGCCCGGTGGGCGGCTACACCGAGACCATCCTGCGCATGATCGACGTGATCTTCAGCGCCGCCGCGCAGGCCGACCCCACGCGCGCCGTGGCGCAGGCCTACGGCACCATCAACGCGCTGTCGATTGCGGGCCACCGCAGCGACAAGGGCCGCGAAGGCCAGCGCTGGGTGATGTTCAGCTTCTTCGGCGGCGGGCATGGCGGCCATTCGGGCGGCGACGGCCTGTCGCACGGCAACGCGCCGATCTCGACCGCGACGATCCCACCACTCGAAATCCTCGAGGCCGCATACCCCGTGCGCTTCACCGAGTGGTCGCTGCGCGCCGATTCGGGCGGCGACGGCCGGCACCGCGGTGGCCTCGGCGCCGTCTACGAGATCGAACTGCTCGAGAAGGACGCCGAGGTGTTCGTCTTCGGCGAGCGCGGCACCTCGCCGCCCAAGGGCATTGCGGGCGGCGGCCCGGGCGCCCTCAACGTGTTCCGCTACGAGAACGCGGGCGAGTGGCACACGCCGCCCATGGTGTCGAAGATGCGCGGCATCCAGCTTGCGCGCGGTGAGCGCGTGCGGCTCGAAACGCCCGGCGGCGGCGGCTGGGGCCGTGCCGCCGAGCGCCCCGCTTCGCAGCGCGAAGCCGATGCCGCGATGGGCTACGTCACCGCCGCTAGCGGCAAGAAAGCATCCGAATGAGCTCCACAAGCAAATCCCTTGTCGTCGGTGTCGATGTCGGCGGCACCTTCACCGACCTGTTCGTGCTCGACGAGGCCAACGGCAGCGCGCGCATCGTCAAGGTGCCCTCCACGCGCGGCGAGGAAGCGCGCGGCTTCATGAACGGCGTGGCGCGCGTGGCCGATTCGGCCGCGGCCATTGCCACCATCGTGCACGGCACCACGGTCGGCACCAATGCGCTGCTCGAACGCAAGGTGGCGCGCACCGGCATCATCACCACGCGCGGTTTCCGTGACGTGCTCGAGATGCGCCGCCGCGACCGGCCCGAGACCTGGGGCCTGCGCGGCAGTTTCGTGCCCGTGGTGCCGCGTCACCTGCGCCGCGAAGTCGACGAGCGCGTGCTGGCCGACGGCACGCTGCACACGCCGGTCGACCTCGACCAGGTGCGCGCCGAGGCGCACTCGCTGCTCGAAGCGGGCTGCGAAGCGGTGTGCGTGTTCTTCATCAACACCTACGCCAACCCCGAGAACGAACGGCTTGCTGTGGCGGCCGTGCGCGAACTCTGGCCCAACCCGCACGTCACCTCGGCCAGCGAGGTGCTGCCCGAGATCCGCGAGTTCGAACGCTGCTCGACCGCCACGCTCAATGCGGCGCTGCAGCCGGTGGTCGGCAGCTACCTCGGCCGCCTCGAAGCCGACCTGCGCGCGCAGGGCTTCGCGGGCGAACTGCTGGTGGTGCAGAGCAACGGCGGCGTGATGTCGCGCCAGACCGCGAGCGACCTGCCCGTGCGCACCGCGCTCTCGGGCCCGGCGGCCGGCGTGATCGCCTGCGCGGCCATCGCGCGCGCGGCGGGTTTCCCGAACGTGATCACCGGCGACATGGGCGGCACCTCGTTCGACGTGTCGCTGGTGGCCAACGGCGAGGCCGCGCTGGCGGCGCAGACCGCCATCGAGTTCGGCATGGTGATCCGCTCGCCGATGATCCAGATCGAGACCATCGGCGCCGGCGGCGGCTCCATCGCTTCCGTGGATGCGAGCGGCATGCTGCAGGTCGGCCCGGAGTCGGCCGGCAGTGTGCCGGGACCGGCGTGCTACGGGCGCGGCAACATGAGGCCGACCGTGACCGATGCGAACGTGCTGCTGGGCCGCATCGCCGCCGACCGGCCGCTGGGCGGCGGGCTGCTTGCGGCGTTGGACGCAGAGAAGTCGCAGCAGGCCATCGAAGAGCACGTTGCACGCCCGCTCGGGCTCGACGTGCATGCGGCTGCGGAAGCCATTCTCACGGTAGCCAATGCACGCATGGCGGGCGCCATTCGCCTCGTGTCGATCGAGCGCGGGCACGATCCGCGCCGCTTTGCCTACATGCCCTTCGGCGGCGGCGGTGCGCTGCATGTGTGCGCGATGATGCGCGAGGTGGGCGTGGCCACCGGCATCGTGCCGCGCTATCCCGGCGTGACCTCCGCCCTTGGCTGCGTGATCGCCGACATGCGGCACGACGCGGTGCAGACCCTCAACAGGCCGCTCGCCGAACTCGACGTGGCCGACCTGCAGCGCCGCATCGACGAACTCTCGGCGGCCTGCCAGCAGCGCCTCGACTCCTCGGGCGTGCGCTTCGACGAAGTGCGCGAGGTGGTCGCGCTCGACATGCTCTATGCGGGCCAGACGCACACGCTGCCCGTGGTGCTGGCCGATGCGGGCCAGGCGCCGGTCACGGCCGCGTCGATCCGCACCGCGTTCGAGGCCGCCTACACGGCCGCCTTCGGCCGCGTGCTCGACGGCATCCCCATCCGCGTGATGAACCTGCGCTATGCGCGCATCGGCGTGCGGCCCAAGTTCGACCTGAAGGTGCTCGCGCCCGAAGGGCAGGGCAGCACCGCGCCGCTGGGCACGCAGCGCGTGTTCCACCACGGCCGGTGGCACGAGGCCGCGCGCCATGCACGGCTCGAACTGCCGGTGGCCGCGCGCATCGAAGGGCCTGCGATCCTCGAGCAGGCCGACACCACCGTGTGGCTCGAACCCGGCTTCCACGCCGAGGTCGACGCGCACGGCAACCTGCTGGTGAGGCTGTCATGAGCGCGGAAACGAAACCTGTTGCGGCGAAGACGGCGCTGCTCATCGTCGACCTGCAGAACGACTTTCTCGACGCCAAGGGCGCCTATGCGCGCGGCGGCGACACCAACCCGCCCGCGCTGCTGCTGCCGGCGCGCGTGGCCGCGGTGGCGCGCGCGCTCAAGGCCGCGGGCGGCCTCGTGGTCGCCAGCCAGTTCACGCTGTGGCCCGACGCGGCCGGCGAGCCGATGGTGTCGCCGCACCTGAAGGCGCTGCGCCCCTACCTGAAGAAGGGCGACTTCGCGCCCGGCAGCTGGGGCCAGGCCAACGTCGATGCGCTGGCCGGGCTGGTCGACGTGGCGGTCAGCAAGGTTGCCTATTCGGCCTTCTTCAACACCCAGCTCGACTGGGTGCTGCGCCGCGCGGGCATCGACACCGTGGCCGTGTGCGGCATCGTGACCAACGGCGGCGTGGCCAGCACGGTGCGCGATGCCCACATGCGCGACTACCGCACGCTGGTGCTGGCCGACGGCTGCGCGGCCTTCGGCGAGGAGCGCCACCAGACCTCGCTGGCCGACATGCGCAACGTGGCCGAGGTGACCGACTGCGCGGCCTTCACCGCTTCGCTCGCATGACGGCAGGCCCTTCGCGCCACATCCGCCGCGCGGCGCAGGTCGAGGCCGATGTGCACGTGCCGGTGGCCATCGTCGGCGGCGGCGCCTGCGGGCTCACGGCCGCGCTGATGCTGGCCGATGCGGGCGTGGACTGCGTGGTGCTCGAGCGCGACGCGCTGCCGAGCGGCTCGACTGCGCTGTCCTCGGGCTTCATCCCCGCGCCCGGCACGCGCACGCAGCGGGCGCATGGCGTCCTGGGCGACAGTGCCGAGCGCTTTGCCGCCGACATCCAGGCCAAGGCGCACGGCCAAGCGGCGCCTGCGCTGGTCGATGCCTATGCAGCTTCCATCGGACCGGCGCTCGATGCGCTGCAGGAGCGGCATGGGCTGCGGTGGATGCTGCTCGACGGCTTTCTCTATCCGGGCCACAGCGTGCATCGCATGCATTCGCTGCCGCAGAAGACCGGCGCGTCGCTGATGGCGGCGCTGCAGGCGGCCGCAGCGGCAGCGGGCATTCCGGTGCTGACACAGGCGCTGGTCGACACGCTGGTGCTCGACGCCGAAGACCGCGTGATCGGCGTCGACTACTCGCGCCCCGATGGCAGCCGCGAAACGCTGGCCTGCGACGCGCTGCTGCTCGCCTGCAACGGTTTCGGCGGCAATCCGGAGATGGTGCGCACGCTGCTGCCCGAGATGGCCGAAGCCAGCTTCGGCGGCCACGCCGGCAACGACGGCAGCGCGATCCTCTGGGGCGAAGCGCTGGGCGCACGCCTGCGCGACCTGGGCGGCTACCAGGGCCATGGCTCGTGGGTCACGCCGCAGGGCGCGCTGATGTCGTGGGCCGTGATGATGGAAGGCGGCGTGCAGCTCAACCGCGAAGGCCGGCGCTTCCACGACGAGACTGAGGGCTACTCGGAAGCCGCCGTGCATGTGCTCGCGCAGCCGGGCGGCATTGCGTGGAACGTGTTCGATGCGCCGCTGCTTGCACTGGCGCGGGGCTTTCCCGACTTCTGCGAGGCCGAAGCGGCAGGTGCGCTGCGCCGCTGCGAATCGGTGGCTGCGCTGGCGGATTGCATCGGCTGCGAGCCTTCGGTGCTGCAAGCCACGCTCGACGCCATGCGCGCCCGCACGCCACCGCCCGATGGCCGCGTGTTCGCACGCGCACTCCAGGCGCCGTACTTCGCAGTCAAGGTCACGGGCGCCTTGTTCCACACCCAGGGTGGCCTCGACACCGCGCCCGACATGCGCGTGCTGCGGCAGGACGGCACGCCCTTCGCCAACCTGTTTGCCGCCGGTGGCGCGGCGGGCGGCGTCTCGGGCGATGCGGTGTGGGGCTATCTTTCCGGCAACGGCCTGCTGAGCGCGGTGGCCGGCGGCTACATCGCGGCGCGCACGGCGGCCGCACTGATCCCATCGACGAAAGCGTCCCAATGACGAACCCCTCCTTCAAGACCCGGCTCGCGCGCAAGGACATCGTGCTCGCGCCCGGCGTGTACGACGCGCTCAGCGCGCTGGTGGCCGAGCAGGCCGGCTTCGAGGCGCTGTACCTCTCGGGCGCCTCCATCGCCTACACGCGCCTGGGCCGCTCCGACATCGGCCTCACCACCTTCACCGAGGTGGAGGACACGCTCGCGCGCATCACCGAACGCGTGCGCCTGCCCGTGATCGTCGATGCCGACACCGGCTTCGGCAACGCGCTCAACACCCAGCGCACCGTGCGCGGCTTCGAGCGTGCGGGCGCGGCGATGGTGCAGATCGAGGACCAGACCTTTCCCAAGCGCTGCGGCCACCTCGACGGCAAGGCCGTGGTGCCCGAGCGCGAGATGGTCGGCAAGCTCAAGGCCGCGCTCGACGCGCGCACCTCGAGCAACACGCTGATCCTCGCGCGCACCGATGCGGTGGCGGTCGAAGGGCTGGAAGCCGCGCTCGATCGCGCCGAGGCGTACCTGGCCTGCGGCGTCGATGCGCTCTTCATCGAGGCGCTGCGCTCGCCCGAGCAGATGGACGCCGCCTGCCGGCGCTTCGGCGACCGCGTGCCGCTGCTGGCCAACATGGTCGAAGGCGGCAAGACGCCGATCCAGGACGCCGATGCGCTGCAGGCCCATGGCTTTCGCATCGCGATCTTTCCGGGCGGCACGGCGCGCGCCGTGGTGCACACGCTGCAGGGCTACTACGCGAGCCTGCACCGGCACCGCACCACGCAGCCGTGGCGGCCACAGATGCTGGACTTCGATGCGCTCAACGAGGTGATCGGCACGCCGGAGCTGATGCGCACCGGCCAGAAGTACGACTGACCCGCTGCGTCTTCAACGCAGCACGCGGATCAGTTCGTCGTACACCAGCCGCACGCGCGCGGGCACCGGCGCACGCTGCGGGCGGTAGACGTGGATCGGCCAGGGCTCGGGCGCCTCGGCCTCCAGCACGGGCAGCATCGCGCCGGTGCGCAGCCACGGCTCGGCCAGCGGCCCGATCAGTTGCCCGAAGCCCACGCCCGCGAGCACAGCGGCGCATTCGGCATCGATGCTGTCGGTCACGAAGGCGGGCGAGGACACCGTCACCACCCGCCGCCTGCTGAAGGTCCACGGCCAGGGGCGGCCCGAGCTGCGGTCGATCAGCGCGGTGAGCGGCAGCGCCGCAAGCGCATCGAGGCCCTGCGGGCGGCCCACTCTTTCGATGAGCGCCGGCGCCGCCACCACATGCAGCGCCATCTTGCCGACGGCGCGTGCCACGAAGCGCGCGTCGCGCATCGGCCCCACGCGCACGCCGATGTCGATCTGCTCGTCGACCACGTCGGCATGCTGCTCCGACAGGCGCAGGTCGAGCACCAGCCCGGGGTGCGCCGCCAGCAGCGGCGCCAGCGCCTGCGGGATGAGCCGGGCGTACACGTGCGGCGCCGTGACCCGCACCGTGCCCGCATGCTGCGACAGCGTGCGCCGGTCGATCTGGTGGAACAGCTCGTCGACGCTGCCCACCGCCACGCGGGCACGCTCGGCCAGCTGCCGGCCGAAGTCGGTGAGCTGCACGCCGCGCGTGCTGCGGTGGAACAGCGGCTCGCCCAGTTCTTCTTCCAGCTCGCGAACCGCGCGCGTCACGACCTGCGGCGAGACGGACAGGCGCGCGGCGGCCTCGCGGAAGTTGGCGGCAGCGGCGGCGGTGCAGAACACGCGCAGGGCTTCAAGACGGTTGGCCATGGTGGTGCTTTCAAGAGGCGGTGTGTTCCAGATTGAGGAATTGTGAACTCGCAAGAGTTTCATTTACGGGAACGCATGGATTTTCCACACTGCATGCACTTCTTCTTCCACACACCCGAAAGGAATTCCCATGGCATCCGTTCAAGACAACATCCAAGGCAAGGTCGCCATCGTCACCGGCGCGAGCAGCGGGCTCGGCGAATCGACCGCGCGCCACCTGGCCGCGCGCGGCGCCAAGGTGGTGCTCGCGGCGCGCCGCACCGACCGGCTCGACAAGGTGGTCGCCGAGATCCGCGAGGCCGGCGGCGAGGCCATCGCCGTGGCCACCGACGTGGCGAAGCGCGCCGATCTCGACAAGCTCGCGGCCGCCACCGTCGAGGCCTTCGGCCGCATCGACGTGCTGGTCAACAACGCGGGCGTGATGCCGTTGTCGCCACTCGAGAAGCTCAAGGTCGACGAGTGGGACCGCACCATCGACGTCAACATCAAGGGCGTGCTCTACGGCATTGCCGCGGTGCTGCCGCGCATGCAGGCTCAAGGCAGCGGCCACATCGTCAACGTGGCGTCGATCGCGGGGCTCAAGGTGTTCACGCCGATCGGCACGGTCTACAGCGCAACCAAGCATGCGGTGCGCGCGATCTCCGAAGGGCTGCGCGTCGAAATGGGCAACAGCGGCGTGCGCGTGACCATCGTCTCGCCCGGCGCGGTGGAGTCGGAGCTGAAGTTCGGCAGCACCGACGCCGAGAGCGCGGCCGGCGTGAAGGCGTTCTACGAGGCCAACCAGATTCCCGCCGATTCGGTGGCGCGCGCGGTGGTCTATGCCGTGGAGCAGCCGGCGGACGTGGACATCAACGAGGTGGTGCTTCGGCCGGTCTCGCAGGAGTTCTGATCCGGGGAGGGCGGGGCATGGCGGCCCCGCTTCCCGCCCATTAACCTTCAACCACGGAAGGTCATTGACAGCCAAAAGTGCAAAGCCCCTGCAAAATAGAACGACCGTTCGTTTTATTCCGGAGCTTC
This sequence comes from Variovorax paradoxus NBRC 15149, assembly GCF_001591365.1. Taxonomy (GTDB): domain Bacteria; phylum Pseudomonadota; class Gammaproteobacteria; order Burkholderiales; family Burkholderiaceae_C; genus Variovorax; species Variovorax paradoxus. The sequence goes on along the minus strand of NZ_BCUT01000001.1, from coordinate 1,848,888 downwards.
CACGATGCCTGTCAATGCCGTTCCCGCCAAACCGGCCCGCGCTGCCCAGAAGGGCCAGCAGACCAAGGCCGTGATCGTCGACGCGGCGCTGGCGCTGGCGGCGCAGATCGGGCTCGAGGGCCTGTCGATCGGCGCGGTGGCCGAGCTCACCAAGATGAGCAAGTCGGGCGTGTTCGCCCATTTCGGCTCGCGCGAGGAACTGCAGATTTCCGTGGTGCGCGAGTATCACGCACGTTTCGAGCAGGAAGTGTTTTTTCCCGCGCTCGAGGCGCCGCGCGGCCTGCCGCGCCTGCGCGCCATGTTCGCCAACTGGATGAAGCGCACCTCGGCCGAGATCGACTCGGGCTGCATCTACATCAGCGGCGCTTCCGAATTCGACGACCGTCCCGGCCCGGTGCGCGATGCGCTGGTGGAGTCGGTCAGCATCTGGCAGGCGGCCGTGCTGCGCGCCATCGTGCAGGCCAAGAGCGAAGGCCATCTGCGCGCCGATGCCGACGAGCGGCAGCTGGCCTTCGAGATCCACGGCCTGATCCTCGCGCTGCACTACGAAGCGCGCTTCCTGCAGGTGCCGGGCTCCATCGGCCGCGCGAACGTCGGCTTCGACAACATCCTTGCGCGCAGCGCCACGCCCGATGCGCCGCCCGCCGAAGCCGCGGCATCGGCGGCCAAGCCCGCGGCCTCCCGCCGGCTCAAGCCGGTGCGCTGAGCGGCCCCTTTTTCGCTTTCTTTCTTTTTCCCTTTCAGTTTTCGACCAGGAGAGTCCCGGATGCCCAGCTACAACCCACCCGTACGCGACATGCAGTTCGTGCTGCACGAAGTGCTCAACGTCGCCGAGGAACTCAAGGCGCTTCCGGCCCATGCCGAGACCGATGCCGACACCATCAACGCGGTGATCGAGGAGGCCGGCAAGTTTGCCGCCGAAGTCACGTTCCCGCTCAACATCAGCGGCGACGAAGAGGGCTGCACGCTCGACAAGGCCACGCATGAAGTGAAGACGCCCAAGGGCTTCAAGGACGCCTACGCCAAGTACGTCGAAGGCGGCTGGCCCGCGCTGTCGTGCGACCCGGCCTTCGGCGGCCAGGGCCTGCCCTTCGTGGTGAACCAGTGCCTGTTCGAGATGCTCAACAGCGCCAACCAGGCCTGGACCATGTACCCGGGCCTCTCGCACGGCGCCTACGAAGCGCTGGTGGCCCACGGCACCGAAGAGCAGAAGAAGACCTACCTGCCCAAGCTCACGAGCGGCGAATGGACCGGCACCATGTGCCTGACCGAGCCGCACTGCGGCACCGACCTGGGCCTCTTGCGCACCAAGGCCGAGCCGCAGGCCGACGGCAGCTACCGCATCACCGGCAGCAAGATCTTCATCTCGGCCGGCGAGCACGACATGGCCGACAACATCATCCACCTGGTGCTGGCCCGCCTGCCCGATGCGCCCAAGGGCAGCAAGGGCATCAGCCTGTTCGTGGTGCCCAAGTACAAGGTCAAGGCCGACGGCTCGCTCGGCGAGCGCAACCCGATCTTCTGCGCGGGCCTCGAGCACAAGATGGGCATCCACGGCAACGCCACCGCGCAGATCGTGATCGAAGGCGCCACCGGTTCGCTGGTGGGCGAGCCCAACAAGGGCCTGCAGGCCATGTTCGTGATGATGAACGCCGCGCGCCTGGGCGTGGGCAACCAGTCGCTCGGCCTGACCGAGGTGGCCTACCAGAATGCGCTGGCCTACGCCAAGGACCGCATCCAGATGCGCTCGCTCTCGGGCGTGAAGGCCAAGGACAAGGAAGCCGACCCCATCATCGTGCACCCCGACGTGCGCAAGATGCTGCTCACCGCCAAGGCCTACGCCGAAGGCGGCCGCGCACTGCAGATCTTCTGCACGATGCTGCTAGACAAGGAGCACCACCACCCGGACGAGAAGGTGCGCAAGGACTCGGGCGAACTGGTGGCGCTGCTCACGCCCATCGTCAAGGCCTTCATCACCGACAACGGCCACATCGCGACCAACGCCTGCATGCAGGTGTTCGGCGGCCACGGCTTCATCAAGGAATGGGGCATGGAGCAGTTCGTGCGGGACAACCGCATCAACATGATCTACGAAGGCACCAACACCATCCAGTCGCTGGACCTCTTGGGCCGCAAGGTGCTGGGCAACAACGGCGCCTCGCTCAAGAAGTTCGGCAAGCTGGTTGCGAAGCTGGTGGAGGAAGAGGGCGTGAACGAGAAGATGGCCGAGTTCATCAACCCGATCGCGGGCCTGGGCGACCAGCTCACCAAGTTCACCACCGAGATCGGCTTCAAGGGTTTCCAGAACCCCGACGAAGTGGGCGCCGCCGCGGTCGACTACCTGCGCGTGGCCGGCCACTTCGTGTTCGGCTACCTGTTCGCGCGCATGGCGCAGGTCGCGCTGCGCCAGATCGCGTCGGGCAACACCGATCCGTTCTACGTTGCCAAGCTGCAGACCGCGCGCTTCTACTTCGCCAAGCTGTTCCCCGAAACCGCGACGCTGATGCGCACTGCACGCGCCGGCAGCAAGGTGCTGATGGACACCGACGCGGCGCTGGCCTGAGGCCGTCGTCCCTTCTTCTCATCGTCCGACCCGGAGCCGTTCATGAAATCGACGCTTGCAGCCATCGTTCTTGCCGCCACATCCTTCACGGCCATGGCCCAGAACACGCCCGTGGGCCTGTGGCGCAACGTCGACGACAAGACCGGCGAAGCCAAGGCCGAGATCCGCATCGGCGAAGCGAACGGCGCGCTCATCGGCCGCATCGAGAAGTCGCTCAAGAAGGACAGCAAGCCCGATGCGATCTGCGATGAATGCAGCGACGACCGCAAGGGCAAGCCCATCACCGGGCTCGACATCATCCGCGGTGGCAAGAAGGCCGAAGGCAAGGACGTCTGGGAAGGCGGAAAGATCCTCGACCCCGAGAACGGCAAGGAATACCGCGCGAGCTTCACGCCGATCGACGGTGGAAAAAAGCTCGAGGTCCGTGGCTACCTCGGCCCTTTCTGGCGCACCCAGACCTGGAACCGTGTCCAGTAGACCGCCGCGTTTTCAATCCAAGAAATACCAATCAACATGTCCCGATTCCAAGTGAAGAAAGTCGCCGTGCTCGGCGCCGGCGTGATGGGTGCGCAGATTGCGGCCCACCTCGTCAATGTGCGCGTGCCTGTGGTGCTGTTCGATCTGGCCGCGAAGGACGCGACCGGAGCTGTCGCTCAAGGTGCAGCAAAGAACGGCATCGTCTCGCGCGCCATCGACAACCTCAAGAAGCTCAAGCCCGCGCCGCTCGGCGACGTGGCCGATGCGGTGCTCATCGAGCAGGCCAACTATGAGGACGACCTCGCCAAGCTCGGCGAGTGCGACCTCGTTATCGAAGCCATTGCCGAGCGCATGGACTGGAAGCTCGACCTGTACAAGAAGATCGCGCCGCACGTCGCCAAGCATTCGATCCTGGCCTCGAACACCTCGGGCCTGTCGATCACCAAGCTCAGCGAGGCGCTGCCTGAAGCGCTGAAGCCGCGCTTCTGCGGCATTCACTTCTTCAACCCGCCGCGCTACATGTTCCTGGTGGAGCTGATCAACACGCCCACCACCGAGCCGCAGGTGCTCGACGACCTCGAGGCCTTCGTCACCAGCACGCTCGGCAAGGGCGTGGTGCGCGCGCACGACACGCCCAACTTCATTGCCAACCGCGTCGGCATCGCCGGCATGCTGGCCACGCTGAAGGAGGTCGAGAAGTTCGGCCTCACGCCCGACGTGGTGGACGATCTCACGGGCAAGAAGCTGGGCCGCGCGAGCTCGGGTACCTTCCGCACGGCCGACGTGGTGGGCCTGGACACCATGGCCCATGTCGTGAAGACGCTGCAGGACAACCTGAACGCCGAGACCGATCCGTTCTATGCCAACTTTTCGACGCCGGCGGTGCTCGCCAAGCTGCTCGAACTCGGCAACCTGGGCCAGAAGACCAAGGCCGGCTTCTTCAAGAAGGTGGGCCGCGACATCCTGCGCTTCGACCTGCAGAGCGGCGAGTACGTGCCCGCCGGCGCGAAGGCCGACGAGGTGTACGGCCGCATGCTCAAGAAGCCTGCGGGCGAACGCCTGAAGCTCTTGCGCGAGAGCGAAGGGCCGCAGGGGCAGTTCCTCTGGGCCATCCTGCGCGACGGCTTCCACTACGCCGCGGTGCACCTGGCCGACATTGCCGAGAGCGCGCGCGACATCGACCTTGCGATGCGCTGGGGCTTCGGCATGAAGCAGGGGCCGTTCGAGCTGTGGCAGGAGGCAGGATGGGCGCAGGTCGCCAAGTGGGTGCAGGAAGACATCGATGCCGGCAAGGCGCTGAGCACGGCGCCGCTGCCCCAGTGGGTGTTCGAAGGCGCCGTGGCCAAGGCCGGCGGCGTGCACACGCCTGAAGGCTCGTGGAGCGCATCGCAGGGCCAGTTCGTGCCGCAGCGCAAGCTGCCGGTGCACGACCGCCAGCTGTTCCCGGAGAGCGTGCTCGGCGCGAACGCAGCCGATGCCAACACCGCCGGCACGACGATCACCGACGAAGGCGATGTGCGCGTGTGGACGCTCGACGGCGAAGTGCTGATTGCCAGCATCCATTCGAAGATGCACGCCATCAGCCCCGACGTGGCCGAGGCGCTGGGCGCCGCGGTCGAGCTCGCAGAGGCTGAATACAAGGGCCTGGTGATCTGGTCGCCCGACGAGATGTTCTCGGTCGGCGCCGACCTGCAGGCGATGCTGCCGGCCTTCGTGGTCGCGGGCATCGGCGCGGTCGAAGGCGCGGAAGAAGAGCTGCAGAACGTGATGCTCAAGATCCGCTACGCGAGCGTGCCGGTGGTCTCCGCCGTGCGCGGCATGGCGCTGGGCGGCGGCTGCGAGCTGGCTGTGTACTCGGCCAGGCGCGTGGCCGCGATGGAAAGCTACATCGGCCTGGTCGAAGTGGGCGTGGGCCTGATCCCCGGCGCGGGCGGCCTGACCTACATTGCGCGCCGCGCGGCCGAGAACGCATCGGCCTCCACAGGCACCGACCTGCTGCCCTTCCTGACCGAAGGCTTCACGGCCGCCGCGATGGCCAAGGTCGGCACCGGCGCGCTCGATTCGAAGAAGCTTGGCTACCTGCTGGACAGCGACATCATCGTGCCGAACAAGGACGAGCTGCTCTACGTGGCGCTGCAGCAGGCCAGGGCCATGGCCGACGCCGGCTACCGCGCGCCGCTGCGCCGCAGCTTCCGCGTGGCGGGCCGAAGCGGCGCCGCGACGATCAAGGGCCAGCTCGTGAACATGCGCGACGGCGGCTTCATCAGCGCGCACGATTTCCACATCGCGAGCCTGATCGCGAACGTGGTGACCGGCGGCGACGTGGACGCAGGCTCGCTCGTGACCGAGGAATACCTGATGGCGCTGGAACGCAAGGCGTTCTGCTCGCTGATCGTGCACCCGAAGACGCAGGAGCGGATCATGGGGATGCTGAGCACGGGGAAGCCGGTGCGCAACTGACCTGCATTTCTCCTTCCCCCTCCGGGGGAAGGCAGGGATGGGGGCCACCTCCAACCAAGCACGATGCGAAATCAGTCCACGCCCAACGCTCGCGCAAACGCGCAGGTGCTTCGCCGCGAGATGACCGATTCGGAGCGAAAGCTCTGGGGTGGACTGCGCGCTGAGCAACTGGGCGTGAAATTTCGGCGCCAGCATCCGCTGGGCAATTACATCGCTGATTTCGCGTGCCTTGCGCCCAAGCTGATCGTCGAACTCGACGGATCGCAGCACCAGCTGCAGCAGGGCTACGACGCGCGACGTGAGGCATTCTTCCGCGCGCAGGGTTTCGATGTGCTGCGCTTTGCATCGAACGATCCGTTCACCAATCTTGATGGGGTTCGCCAGGCGATTGCCAGCCGGCTTGCCGAATTGACGCCGCCGGCCCCCATCCCAACCTTCCCCCGGCGGGGGAAGGAGCAAGAAAATCCAGGAGCTTCTTCATGAGCAGCAAACAAGTCCAAGACGCCTACATCGTCTCCGCCACCCGCACCCCCATCGGCAAGTCGCACCGCGGCTACTTCCGCAACTACCGGCCCGACGACCTGCTCGCGACCACGCTCAAGGCGGCGCTTGCCGCAGTGCCGGGCCTGGACCCCAAGGCCATCGAGGACATCATCTGCGGCTGCGCGATTCCCGAATCGCAGCAGGGCCTGAACGTCGCGCGCATCGGCGCGGTGCTTGCGGGCCTGCCGACCAGCATCGGCGGCATCACCGTGAACCGCTTCTGCGCATCGGGCCTGTCGGCGGTGCAGATGGCTGCGGACCGCATCCGCGTGGGCGAGGCCGACGTGATGATCGCGGCGGGCGTCGAGAGCATGAGCATGGTGCCGATGATGGGCAACTCGCCGTCGCTGTCGCCTTCCATCTTCGAGCGCGAGGGCGATGTCGGCATTGCCTACGGCATGGGCCTCACGGCCGAGAAGGTGGCGCAGCAGTGGAAAGTGAGCCGCGAGGCGCAGGACGAATTCGCGCTCGCCTCGCACCAGAAGGCGCTGGCCGCGCAGAAGGCCGGCAAATTCGCCGACGAGATCACGCCGATCGAGGTGACCGACCGCACGCCGGACCTTGAAGCCGGCGAATCGATCGCGAAGACCCGCACCGTGAACCTCGACGAAGGCGCGCGCCCCGACACCAGCCTCGCAGGCCTGGCCAAGCTGCGCACTGTGTTCGCCGCGCGCGGCACCGTCACGGCGGGCAACAGCTCGCAGACTTCCGACGGCGCAGGCGCGCTGATCCTCGCGAGCGAGAAGGCCGTGAAGCAGTACGGCCTCACGCCGCTCGCGCGCTTCGTGAGCTTTGCGAGCAAGGGCGTGCCGCCGCACATCATGGGCATCGGCCCGATCGAGGCCATTCCGGCCGCGCTGCGCTATGCCGGCCTCAAGCACGAGGACATCGACTGGTTCGAGCTCAACGAAGCCTTCGCGGCGCAATCGCTCGCGGTGATCAACACGCTGGGGCTCGACCCGAGCAAGGTCAACCCGATGGGCGGCGCCATTGCGCTCGGCCATCCGCTCGGCGCGACCGGCGCGATCCGCGCGGCCACGGTGGTGCATGCGCTGCGGCGCGAGAACCTGAAGTACGGCATGGTCACGATGTGCGTAGGCATGGGGCAGGGCGCCGCAGGCATCTTCGAACGCGTCTAGCGGCGGCTACTGCGCGGGCGATCTGCGGCGTTGCGGGGCCCGTCGGGAAATCCTCACGACCCTGAAGGTCGCTCCGGTTTCCCGCCACCCGCGCCTTGCATCTCATCCCGCTCGCTACGCCGGCAAGGTTGCGGTCGATGGTTCAAGAAAACGAAGGAGACAACTTCATGCAGACGCAGCAGATCCCGGTCGACAACGGCGTGCAAGTGGCCGTCCGCCGCTACGAGCCCGCGGGCGCACCGCGCGCCAGCATCGTGATCGGCGGCGCGATGGGCGTGCGCCAGTCGTTCTACGAACCCTTCGCGCAGTGGCTCGCGCAGCAGGGCTTGCGCGTCTGGACCTTCGACTACCGCGGCTCGGGCGATTCGCGCAACGGCGCCTCGCTGCGTGGCTTCGAGGCCGACCTGTTCGACTGGGCGCGCGACTACGAAGCGGTGATCGACGCCGCCAAGGCCGCGCTGCCCGAACAGCCGCTCTATCTTCTCGGCCACAGCCTCGGCGCACAGCTGCCGGGTTTCCTGCAGCGGCCCGGGCAGGTCGACGGCCTCGTCAGCATTGCGGCCGGCAGCGGCTACTGGCGTGAGAACGCGCCGAAGCTCAAGCGCAGCATCCTCTATTTCTGGTTCGTGCTCGTGCCGCTGGCCACGCGGCTGTGCGGCTACTTTCCGGGCCGCCGGCTGAAGAAGGTGGGCGACCTGCCGCGCGGCGTGATCCTGCAGTGGCGGCGCTGGTGCCTCCACCCGCGCTACAGCGTGGGCGCCGAAGGCGACCTGGCGCGGCAGAGCTACGGGCGCGTGCGCTTCCCGGTGCTTGCGCTGTCGATCACCGACGACGAGCTCATGACGCTCGCCGGCACCGAAAGCCTGCTGAGCTTCTATGCCGGCGCGCCGCGCGCCATGGAGCGCATTGCACCGGCCGACGTGCAGGCACGGCGCATCGGGCACTTCGGCTTCTTCCGCGAACAGTTCAGCCAGAGCCTGTGGCCGAGCACGGTCGACAAGCTGCACCGGCTGGCCGCGCTTACCGCAGTGCAGCAAGCCGGCGTCCCGCACACGACTGCGTGACGCCACCCACCGGAGGCACACTGCAAATCATCATGAGCATGCAACACCCCTTCGACAAGGCCCTGGCCCTGCAGCACAGCGACATCCGCGTGGGCCACTTCACCGGCGCCACGAGTCCGGACTACTGGAACATGGTCGGCCCCTTCGGCGGCGCCACCGCGGCCATTGCGCTGCAGTCGGTGATGCAGCATCCGGATGTGCTGGGCACGCCGATCGCGCTGACCGTCAACTTTGCGGCCGCGCTGGAGGCCCGCGCATTCGACGTGCAGGCCACGGCGGTGCGCACCAACCGCTCGACCCAGCACTGGACCGTGCAGATCACGCAGCCTGGCGCCAGCGGTGCGCCGAACATGACCACCACCGCCACCGTCGTGACGGCCGCGCGCCGCGAGACCTGGGGCCAGAGCGACCTGCCGATGCCCGAGGCGCCCAGGCCCGAGACGGTCGAGCGCCTGAGCGTCGGCCCGTCCGGCGTGGCCTGGCTCGACCAGTACGAGATGCGCCTGTTCAGCGGCAGCATTCCTTCGAAGTGGGACGAGAGCCTGCATCACAGCGAAAGCCGGCTCTGGCTGCGCGACGCGCGGGCGCGGCCGCTGGACTTTGCCTCGCTGGCCGCGATGAGCGACGTGTTCTATCCGCGCGTCTGGCTGCGCCGCGCCAGGCATGTGCCGGCCGGCACGGTGTCGATCACCACGTATTTCCATGCCGGCCCGGCGCAGCTGGCCGAGGTCGGCACGGGCTACCTGCTGGGCCGCGCGGTGGGGCAGCAGTTCTTCAACGGCTTCTTCGACCAGAAGGCGCATCTGTGGAGCGAGCAGGGCGTGCTGCTCGCCACCTCGAACCAGATCGTCTACTACAAGGAGTGAATATGACCCCCACGTTCGGCACTTCGTGTCCTCTCTGCCTCCCGAGGGGGCGCTCGCTTGCTTGGGGCGGCCCGGCGCGGCGCTCGTGACCATGGCACTCACCAAAGCCGCGCTCATCGTCGGCGCCGGCGACGCCACCGGCGGCGCCATCGCGCGCCGTTTCGCGCGCGAAGGCTATGCCGCCTGCGTCACGCGCCGCAGCCTCGACAAGCTGCAGCCGCTGGTCGCGCAGATCGAGGCCGCGGGCGGCCGTGCCCACGCCTTTGCGTGCGACGCTCGCAAGGAAGAGGAAGTGGTGGCGCTCGTCGAGCAGATCGAATCGACGATCGGGCCGATCGAGGTGATGGTGTTCAACATCGGTGCCAACGTGCCCGAGAGCATCCTGGCCGAGACCGCGCGCAAGTATTTCAAGGTGTGGGAGATGGCCTGCTTCTCGGGCTTTCTGAACGGACGCGAGGTGGCCAGGCGCATGGTGGCGCGCGAGATGCCGAAGAGCGGGCACCGCGGCACGATCATCTTCACGGGCGCCACGGCGTCGCTGCGCGGCGCGGCCAACTTCGGCGCCTTCTCGGGCGCGAAGATGGCGCTGCGCGCGCTGGCCCAGTCGATGGCGCGCGAACTCGGGCCAGAAGGCATTCACGTCGCGCACGTGGTGGTCGATGGCGCCATCGACACCGAGTTCATCCGCAGCAATTTTCCCGAGCGCTATGCGCTGAAGCAGAGCGACGGCATCCTGAACCCCGAGCACATCGCCGACAGCTACTGGATGCTGCACTCGCAGCCGCGCGACGCCTGGACGCACGAGCTCGATCTGCGGCCTTGGTCGGAGAAGTTCTGAGATGATTTCGGGCGCTTCGATTCATCGAGTTGGATGTCGTTCAGGGCGCGCTCCCGCCGACGGGGTACGCGGCGAAGCGAATGTCCCCCGGCCTGCGGCCTCCTCCTTGATTTCGCTGCGCAAGGCACCCCATCAGCGGGAGCGTTATGCGGAGCGGTCGTTGATCAGTGGTACACCACGAGCGTGCCCAGTGCACAGGGCATCGGGTGCTCCCCGCAGCGAAATCAAGGGGGAGGCCGTAGGCCGGAGGACATTCGCGGAGGGGAGTACCCGGTGGCCTGTGCACACGCCCTGAACAACGGCGTCCCGAACAACAGCGCCAAAAACGAGCGCACCCCATAAGGAGATCCCAATGACAAAGACCGTCGAGTTCTATTTCGACTTCGGCAGCCCCGCCGCCTACCTCGCCGCCACGCAGCTGCCGCACGTCTGCGCCGACACCGGCGCCGAGTTGGTGTGGAAGCCCATGCTGCTGGGCGGCGTGTTCCAGGCCACCGGCAACCGGTCGCCGGCCGAGGTCGTGCCCAAGGCGCCGTACATGACCATCGACCTGCAGCGCTTTGCCAGACGCTACGGCGTGCCCTTCGTGCACAACCCGCACTTTCCCATCAACACGCTGCTGCTGATGCGCGGCGCGACAGGCCTCCAGATGAAGGAGCCGGCACGCTTCGGCGCGTATGTCGATGCCGTCTTCCACGCGATGTGGGTCGAGCCGAAGAACATGAACGACCCCGCCACCGTCGGCGCCGTGCTTCAGAATGCGGGCTTCGACGCCACCGCCTTGCTCGCGCTGGCCGGCACGCAGGAAGTGAAGGACCGCCTGAAGGCCGTCACGCAGGAAGCGGTGGCGCGCGGCGTGTTCGGCGCGCCCACCATGTTCGTCGGCGACCAGATGTTCTGGGGCCAGGACCGCCTGGATTTTGTGCGCGAAGCCCTCGACGCCTGACCACTGCGCCACCCTCCAGACAAACAGACAAACCGTTTTATCCAAGGACCATTCCCATGAGCGACATCCTCGTCCACACCGAAGCCGGTGTGATGACCCTCACCTTCAACCGCGTCGACAAGAAGAACTCCATCACCGGCAGCATGTACGGCGAGCTCGCCGATGCACTGGCCGCGGCCGAGGGTGATGCGGCCGTGCGCTGCGTGCTGATCCAGGGCGACCCCACCATCTTCAGCGCGGGCAACGACATCGGCGACTTCCTCAACGCGCCGCCCGCCGGCAAGGATTCGCCGGTGTTCCGCTTTTTGCGCGGCATCGCGGCCTTTCCCAAGCCCATCGTGGCGGCGGTCTGCGGCCCGGCCGTGGGCATCGGCACCACGATGCTGTTCCACTGCGACCTGGTCTACGCGGGCGACAACGCGGCGTTCTCGATGCCCTTCGTGAACCTGGGCCTGTGCCCCGAGGCGGCGTCGAGCCTGCTGGTGCCGCAGATGCTGGGCTACCACCGCGCGGCCGAGGCGCTGCTGCTGGGCGAGCCCTTCATGGCCGAGGCCGCGCTCGAAGTCGGCCTGGTCAACCGCATCGTGCCGCCGACCGAAGCCAATGCCATCGCGCAGGTGCAGGCCCGCAAGCTCGCGGCCAAGCCGCTGAGCGCGCTGGTCGAGACCAAGCGCCTGCTGAAGAAGGCGCAGATGCCGGCCGTGCTCGAACGCATGGACGAAGAAGGCGCGAGCTTCGGCCGCATGCTGCGCGAACCCGCCGCGCGCGAGGCTTTCGGCGCCTTCATGGAGAAGCGCAAGCCCGATTTCTCCAAAGTCTGAGCGCGTTTCCACGCTTGCCGGCCCGCGGCGCATGCGTACACTGCTGCCGTGCAAGTTTTCGAGACACGATCGTCGGCAACGCCCACCCAGCGTGCGAATGATGCTACTGAAAAAGTAGCAATCGGCACCACGCGCAGGCGTACTTTAGGCCTGCTCGCGGGCACCCTGGCCGCGCCTTCGCTGGCCCTGGCCCGCGTGCGGCCGCTGCGCATCGGCATCATCGGTTCCTGGTCGGGCCCTTATGCGGCGGGCGGGCGCCAGTTCGATGCCGGCATGTCGGTCTGGCTCGCGGCCCACAACCAGCGCATCGCGGGACGCCCGGTCGAACTGCTGCGCCGCGACGTGCCCGGCAGCGCGCCCGAGCAGGCGCGGCGCCATGCGCAGGACCTGGTGGAGAGCGAGCGTGTCGACCTGCTCGCGGGGCTGGACTTCAGCTCCAACGCCTACGCCGTCGGCGCCGTGGCCACGCAGGCCAAGGTGCCGCTGCTGGTGATGAATGCGGCTTCCTCGGGCATCACGGCGCGCTGCCCGTTCGCGGTGCGCGTGTCCTTCACCATCGCGCAGGTCACGATGCCGCTGGCGCGCTGGGCGATCCAGCAAGGGCTGCGCGATGTCTGCACCGTGGTGGCCGACTATGCCTCGGGCGTCGATGCCGAAAGCGCCTTCGTCTCGGCCGTCACCGCCGGCGGCGGCCGCATCGGCGCGATGCTGCGCGTGCCGCTCAACACGCTGGACTATTCGGCCTACATGCTGCGGCTGCGCGAGCTCAGGCCGCAGGCGGTGTTCTTCTTCCTGCCTTCGGGCCAGATGCCCGCCACCTTCCTCAAGTTCTGGCGCGACCGCGGCATGGCCGACACCGGCATCCGCCTGCTCGCGACCGGCGACGCCACCGACGACCACTACCTCGAAGGCATCGGCGAGCTGGCCGAGGGCCTCGTGACCAGCCACCACTATTCGTTTGCCCACGAATCGGCGGCCAACCGCCGCTTCACGGCCGCCTTCGAGACCGAGTACGGCAGCCACCTGCGGCCCGGCTATTTCGCGGTGGCGGCGCACGATGCGCTCGCGGCGGCCGATGCCGCGATGAGCTCGCCGGCCGCGCGCGGCGGCCTGAATGGCGAACGGCTGGTGGACGCTTTCCGGGGCCTCCAGCTCGAGAGCCCGCGCGGCCCGATCGAGATCGATGCCCACACGCGCGACATCGTGCAGGCCGTCTACATCCGCCGCACCGAGCGGCTCGACGGGCGCTGGGTCAACCGCGAGTTCGAACGCTTCGAGCGGGTGCGCGAGCCGGCGCTGTGAGCGCGCTCAGGGTTGCTGCTCGATCGGCCGGGGCCGGCCGTTGTCGTCGATGGCCACGTAGGTGAAGGTGGCCTGCGTCACCTTGATGTATTCGCCCTGGGCGCGGAAGCGCTCGGCAAAGACCTCGACCGTGACCGTGACCGAGGTGCGGCCGATGCGCACCAGCTTCGAATAGAACGAGAGGATGTCGCCCAGCCGCACCGGCTGCTTGAAGATGAATTCGTTGACCGCCACCGTGGCTTGGCGGCCCTTGGCGTAGCGCGCCGGAATGACCGAGCCGGCCAGGTCGCACTGCGCCATGACCCAGCCGCCGAAGATGTCGCCGTTGGCGTTGCAGTCCGCCGGCATCGGAATGACCTTGAGCACCAGCTCCATGTCGGTGGGCAGGCTCTTGAGGGTCGCGGCGGCGGCGGTGCTGGAAATATCGGACATGGGCACAATCTGGACAAACTAAGCAACCACGATTGTCCCTCATGCGCCGCAGCGGCGAAGCCCTACCTCCTCCCCCCCACAGCGCCACCGGCCATGCGCCGGCGCGCAGCGACCGCTCCGACTGGGCGACGCTGCGCCGCCTTTTCCCCTATCTCTGGCAGTACAAGTGGCGGGTGATCGCCGCGCTCGGCTTCATGGTGGGCGCCAAGGTGGCCAACGTGGGCGTGCCGGTGCTGCTCAAGAACCTGATCGACACGATGACGCCCAGGCCGGACATGGCGCAGGCGCTGCTGATCGTGCCCATCGGGCTCCTGCTGGCCTACGGGCTGCTGCGCTTTTCGACCGCGCTCTTCGGCGAGCTGCGCGAGCTGATCTTCGCCAAGGCCACCGAGGGCACGGCGCGGCAGATCGCGCTGGAGGTGTTCGGCCACCTGCATTCGCTGAGCCTGCGCTTCCACCTGGAGCGCCAGACCGGCGGCATGACGCGCGACATCGAGCGCGGCACGCGCGGCGTGCATTCGCTCATCTCGATGTCGCTCTACAGCATCGTGCCCACCATCATCGAGCTGGCGCTGGTGCTCACCATCCTGGGCGTGAAGTTCGATTCGCTGTTCGTCTGGATCACGGGCGCGGCGCTGGTGCTCTACATCACCTTCACGGTCACCGTGACCGAGTGGCGCACCCAGTTCCGCAAGACCATGAACGAGCTCGACTCCATGGCCCAGAGCCGCGCGGTCGATTCGCTGCTGAACTACGAAACCGTCAAGTACTTCAACAACGAGGAATTCGAGGCGAAACGCTACGACGCCAGCCTGGACCGCTACCGCAAGGCCGCCATCAAGAGCCAGCGCACGCTGAGCATGCTCAACACCGGCCAGCAGCTGATCATCGCGACCAGCCTGGTGCTGATGCTCTGGCGCGCCACCTCGGGCGTGGTCGAAGGGCGCATGACGCTGGGCGACCTGGTGATGGTCAACGCCTTCATGATCCAGCTCTACATTCCGCTCAACTTCCTGGGCGTGATCTACCGCGAGATCAAGCAGAGCCTGACCGACCTGGACAAGATGTTCGTGCTGATGGAGAAGGAGCGCGAAGTGCGCGACGCGCCCGGCGCGCAGCCGCTGTCTTTGCTCCCTCTCCCTCCGGGAGAGGGCCGGGGTGAGGGCGGCGGCGTCGACTCCACCATCCGTTTCGAGGACGTGAGCTTCGCCTACGAGCCCGACCGGCCGATCCTCAAGCACGTGAGCTTCGAGATCCCGGCCGGCAAGACGGTGGCTGTGGTCGGCCCCTCGGGCTCGGGCAAGTCGACGCTCGCGCGGCTGCTCTACCGCTTCTACGACGTGCAGCAGGGCCGCATCACCATCGGCGGGCAGGACATCCGCGAAGTGCAGCAGTCCAGCGTGCGGCGCGCAATCGGCATCGTGCCGCAGGACACGGTGCTGTTCAACGACACGGTCGAATACAACATCGCCTACGGCCGCCCCGGCGCCACGCGCGAAGAGGTGGAAGGCGCAGCCCGCGCCGCGCGCATCCACGATTTCATCGCCGCCACGCCCAGGGGCTATGAAACCACCGTGGGCGAGCGCGGCCTCAAGCTGTCGGGCGGCGAGAAGCAGCGCGTGGCCATTGCGCGCACGCTGCTGAAGAACCCGCCGATCGTGATCTTCGACGAGGCCACCTCGGCGCTCGATTCGGCCAACGAGCGCGCCATCCAGTCGGAGCTCAGGAGCGCCGCGCAGGACAAGACCACGCTGGTGATCGCGCACCGCCTCTCGACGGTGGTCGATGCGCACGAGATCCTGGTGCTCGAGGCGGGCGTGATCGTCGAGCGCGGCACGCATGCCGAGCTGCTTGCGAAGCAGGGACGTTATGCGCAGATGTGGGCTTTGCAAAAGAGCGAAGCCACGCCGCTGATGTAGCCCGATCATTCTTTTTTACATCGATCCAGGAGTTCAGACGTGTCGACCAAGATTCCCCTGCTGGTGCTCAACAGCCTTTCGAGCGCCCACCAGGCCCAGATTGCCGAGGTCTATGACATGACCTATGCCTTCGACCCCGCCGCGCGCGCCGCCGCGATTGCCGAGCACGGCAAGAAATTCCGCGCGGTGCTGACCATCGGCGTGATCGGCATCACGCCCGAAGAAATTGCGGCCATGCCCGCGCTCGAGCTGATCTGCTGCCTGGGCGCGGGCTACGAAGGCGTGCCGCTCGAAGTGACGCGTGCGCGCGGCATTGCCACCGCCAATGGCGCCGGCACCAACGACGACTGCGTGGCCGACCATGCCTTCGGCCTCTTGATTGGCATCGTGCGCGAGTTCCGCAAGCTCGACCGGCTGTGCCGCGAAGGCGTGTGGCGCGAAGCCATTCCGCAGCCGCCGAACGTGTCGGGCAAGAAGCTCGGCATCCTGGGGCTCGGCACCATCGGCCAGAAGATCGCCAAGCGCGCGGCCGCCTTCGACATGGAGATCGGCTATCACAACCGCAAGCCGCGCGAAGGCGCGGCGCACCGCTACTTCGGCGACCTGAAGTCGCTGGCGGCCTGGGCCGATTTCCTGGTGCTGGCCGCGCCGGGCGGGCCGGCCACGCGCCATCTCGTGAACGCCGAAGTGCTCGATGCGCTCGGGCCGCAGGGCTACCTGGTCAGCATCGGCCGCGGCAGCGTGGTCGATACCGAGGCGCTGGCGGCGGCGCTGCGCGAGCACCGCATTGCAGGCGCGGGACTCGATGTGTACGAGAGCGAGCCCAAGCGGCCGGAGCCGCTCATCGGCCTCGACAACGTGCTGCTGACGCCGCACATGGCGGGCTGGTCGCCCGAGGCCACGCAGAAGTCGGTCGACCATTTTCTTGCGAATGCCGAAGGGCATTTTGCGGGGCGCGGTGTGTTGACGCCAGTCTGAAGGTCTTGCTCCTTCCCCCGCCGGGGGAAGGCTGGGATGGGGGCGGGCAGGGCGCCCAATGGATGCGCCGCTTGCCCCCACCCCTGCCCTCCCCCGGGAGGGGAGGGAGAGAGTCAAGCCAGGATCGACGGGCGTTGACGTCCCCAGCCGCAGGCCTGGTCATAGGCATGCCCGAGCCGCAGCACGTCCAGGTCCGCATGGATCGGCCCGGCCAGCTGCAGGCCCATCGGCAGCCCGCCTTCGCCGAAACCCGCGCGCACGTTGAGCGTCGGCAGGCCCGCCAGCGTGAACGGCGTCACGATCTCCATCCAGCGGTGGTAGGTGTCGCTCGGCACGCCGGCCACTTCGGCGGGCCAGTGCAGCTCGGCCTCGAAGGGGAACACCTGCGCCGTCGGCGCCAGCACGAAATCGAAGCGCTCGAACAGCCTGAAGAACGCGCGGTACACGTTCGAGCGGTAGAGCGAAGCCTGGTAGAGCGAGGCCGCATCGAGGTGCCGGCTCTGCTCGATTTCCCATTGCGCTTCCGGCTTGAGCTGCGCGAACAGCTGGGGGTCGCTGAGATACGCGCCGAGCTTGCCGCCCACCAGCAGCTGGCGCAGCCGCAGCCAGGCGCTCCAGTTGTGCTCGCGCGGCACGTCGAGCGTGCAGGGCTCGACCTCGCAGCCGATGGCGCGGAAGGTGCCGAGCGCCTGCTCCCCCAGTTCGCGGATGCCGGGCGCGAGCGGCAGTTCGGGCCAGAGGCTGCCGAGCCAGCCGATGCGCAGGCCTTTTCCGTCGCCGTCGAGCGCGATGGCATCGGCCGAGGGCAGCGCCTGCGGCGACGACAGCGGCACGCGCGCATCGAAGCCCGCCTGCACCGCGAGCAGCCGCGCGGTGTCTTCCACCGTGCGGCCCATCGGGCCTTCGGTGCCCAGCTGCTGGAAGAAGAGTTCCTGCTCGGGGTCGCCGGGCACGCGTCCGCGCGAGGGCCGCATGCCGATCACGTTGTTGAAGGCGGCCGGGTTGCGCAGCGAGCCCATCATGTCGCTGCCGTCGGCCACCGGCAGCATGCCCAGGGCCAGCGCCACGGCCGCGCCGCCGCTGCTGCCGCCGGCGCTGCGCTCCGGCGCATAGGCGTTGCGCGTGATGCCGAACACCGTGTTGTAGGTGTGCGAGCCCAGGCCGAATTCGGGCGTGTTGGTCTTGCCGATCACGATGGCGCCGGCTGCGCGCATGCGCGCGACGTGCAGGCTGTCGGTGCACGCCGGCGAGCGCGGTGGCAGCGGCGAGCCCATGGAGGTCGGCAGGCCGGCCGCATGGCTCAGGTCCTTCACCGCCAAGGGAAAGCCATGCATCCAGCCGCGCCGTTCGCCGCGCGCCAGTTCGGCATCGCGCTCGCGGGCTTCGGCCAGCAGCACCCCGGGTTCGCGCAGCGAGACGATCGCGTTGAAGCGCGGGTTGAGCGCCTCGATGCGGGCCAGCGAGGCCTGCATCAGCTCATGGCAGGACACGCTGCGGGCCGCGATGCGGCGCGAGAGTTCGGTGGCGCTGAGGTCGAGCAGATCGGCTGGAGGCATGGCGAATGCGGGAAAAGGAGGGGGAGCCCAGTATGGCGCGGCGCTCGCATAATCGCCGCGTATGGAAACAAAGTGGCTCGAAGACTTCATCAGCTTGGCGGAAACGCGCAGCTTCAGCCGCTCGGCCCAGTTGAGGCACGTGACCCAGCCCGCGTTCTCGCGCCGCATCCAGGCGCTCGAAGGCTGGGCCGGCACCGACCTGGTGGACCGCAGTTCCTACCCGACGCGCCTCACGCCTGCGGGCCAGACGCTCTATAGCCAGGCCATCGAGATGCTGCAGTCGCTGCAGAGCACCCGCGCCATGCTGCGCGGCCACTCGGCCGCCGGGCAGGACGTGATCGAGATCGCGGTGCCGCACACGCTGGCCTTCACCTTCTTTCCCTCCTGGGTGACCAGCCTGCGCGAGCACTTCGGCCCCATCAAGAGCCGGCTGATCGCGCTCAATGTGCACGACGCCGTGCTGCGCCTGGTCGAGGGCAGCTGCGACCTGCTGATCGCCTACCACCATCCTTCCCAGCCGCTGCAGCTGGACGCCAACAAGTACGAGATGGTCAGCCTGGGCGAGGAAACCGTGGCGCCCTGGGTCAAGGCCGACGCCGACGGCGCGCCGCGCTTCCGGCTGCCCGGCCGGCCGGGCCAGCCGCTGCCCTACCTGGGCTATGCGCCGGGTGCCTACCTGGGGCGCGTGGTCGACCAGCTGCTGAAGGAGTCGGGCACCGCCATCCACCTCGACCGGGTCTATGAAACCGATATGGCCGAAGGCCTCAAGGTCATGGCGCTCGAAGGCCACGGCATCGCCTTTTTGCCGCAGAGCGCGGTGCGCAAGGAAATCAAGGCGCGCAAGCTCGTGAGCGCGCTGCCGCCCGAGATCGACAGCCTGGAGGCGACGATGGAGATCCGGGCCTACCGCGAGCGGCCGAGCGCGCCGGCGCCGGTGAAGGCCGGCAGCGGCCGCGCCGCCAAGGTGCCGGTGTCCGAAGGCCTGCAGCCCAAGCGCACGGCCGATGCGCTGTGGTCGTACCTGGTCGGTGCCCAGCCGCCGGGCCGCTGACCGCCACCCGGCCGATCGACGCGCGGAATTTGTGCGCTGCACAATCTATAAATGCCGCGCATAAGCCTCCCCGCAAACGGCATTGGCGCCGCAGGTCCGCGGCCACTACAGTCGCGGCAGTTTTTTGCCGCTGTCACACAGCAATCTTCAGGGCACGCGCCATCCGCGTGCTTTTTTTTAGCCGAGGAACCTGTATGAGCCCGAATTTCAGGACCGAACACGACTTTCTCGGCGAAAAGCAGATTCCTGCCTTTGCCTACTGGGGCGTGCACACGGCGCGCGCGGTCGAGAACTTCGCCATCTCCGGCACCCGCGTGTCGGCCATGCCCGACCTGGTGCGCGCGCTGGCCTTCGTGAAGAAGGCCGCCACCCGCGCCAATGCCGACCTCGGCGCCATCGACCGCGACCGCGCGGCCGCCATCATCCTGGCCTGCGAGGACCTGATCGAAGGCAAATTGCTCGACGAATTCGTGGTCGACGTGATCCAGGGCGGCGCCGGCACCTCCACCAACATGAACGCCAACGAGGTGATCTGCAACCTCGCGCTCGAGAAGCTCGGCCACGAAAAGGGCCGCTACGACGTGCTGCATCCCAACGACCACGTCAACGCCTCGCAAAGCACCAACGACGTCTATCCGACGGCGGTGCGGCTCGCGCTGTGGTTTGCCATCGGCCGGCTGCTCGAATCCATGGCGGCGCTGCGCAAGAGCTTCGAAGCCAAGGCGCTCGAGTTCAAGGACATCCTGAAGATCGGCCGCACCCAGCTGCAGGACGCCGTGCCCATGACGCTGGGCCAGGAGTTCCTGACCTACGCCGTCATGATCGGCGAGGACGAGGCCCGCCTGGGCGAGGCGCGCGCGCTCATCGAGGAAATCAACCTGGGCGCCACCGCCATCGGCACCGGCATCAACGCGCCGCACGGCTATGCCAACCTGGCCTGCCAGTACCTGGCCGAGCAGACCGGCGTGCCGCTCAAGCAGTCGGCCAACCTGATCGAGGCCACGCAGGACACCGGCGCCTTCGTGCAGCTGTCGGGCGTGCTCAAGCGCGTGGCCACCAAGCTCAGCAAGACCTGCAACGACCTGCGCCTGCTCTCCAGCGGCCCGCAGGCGGGCTTCGGCGAGATCCGGCTGCCCGCGCGCCAGGCCGGCTCGTCGATCATGCCGGGCAAGGTGAACCCGGTGATCCCGGAAGTGATGAACCAGGTGGCCTTCGAGGTCATCGGCAACGACATCACCGTGACCATGGCGTCCGAGGCCGGCCAGCTGCAGCTCAACGCCTTTGAGCCGATCATGGGATGGAGCCTGTTCAAGAGCATCAAGCACCTGAGCAACGCCTGCAACACGCTGCAGCTCAACTGCGTCGAAGGCATCGAGGCGAACCGGGAGTTCCTGGCCAAGCGGGTGCGCGAATCGGTCACGCTGGTCACCGCGCTCAATCCGCTGATCGGCTACGAGAAGGCGGCGCTGATCGCCAAGACCGCGCTGGCCACCGGCGGGCCCATCGACCTGGTGGCCGAATCGCTCGGCATCATGACGCGCGCCGAGATGGAGGCGCTGCTCGTGCCCGAGAACCTGACCCAGCCGGTGCGCCTGTCCGCGCCGGTGCCGCCGGCTGCCGAGCCCTCGGGCACAAAGGCTGCTTAGTGAAAGTCGGACAATGCCAATGGGTCCACCTGCACCAAGGCGGCGCCCGGATGCGCGCGGCCGGTGCGGCCGTCGCCGAGAATGCACCGGGTTGGTCCGGGTATTCCCCATCACGTGAATGTCTAGAATTTCGTTGTATCTGTATCTTCCAGTCACCTCAGGAGTTTTCCGTATGAACAAGCAAGTATTGGCATTGGCAATTGCAGCCCTGGCTGCCGGCAGCGCTTTTGCCCAAGCCAATGACACCCTGGCCAAGATCAAGGCCTCGGGCAGCATCACCGAAGGCGTGCGGGAATCTTCCGGCCTGTCGTACACGCTGGGCAACGGCCAGTACACCGGCTTCCACTACGACATCTGCGCCAACATCATCAAGGACATCCAGAAGCACCTGGGCCTTGCCAAGCTGGAAACCAAGTACCAGCCCGTCACCTCGCAAAACCGCGTGCCCCTGGTGCAGAACGGCACCGTCGACCTGGAGTGCGGCTCCACCACCAACAACGCCACGCGCCAGAAGGATGTTTCCTTTGCCGTGACCACCTACGTGGAAGAAGTGCGCATCGCGGTCAAGGCCAACTCGGGCATCAACAGCATCAAGGACCTCAACGGCAAGACCGTGGCCACCACCACCGGCACCACCTCGGTGCAGACCCTGCGCAAGAACGAGCGCGCCGGCGGCATCGACTTCAAGGAGCTCTACGGCAAGGACCACTCCGACAGCTTCCTGCTGCTCGAATCGGGTCGCGCCGACGCCTTCGTGATGGACGGCTCCATCCTGGCCTCGAATATCGCCAAGTCGAAGTCGCCCGCCGACTTCAAGATCGTCGGCGAAGTGCTCAGCGTCGAGCCCATCGCCATCATGATCCGCAAGGACGACCCCGCCTTCAAGAAGGTGGTGGACGACAGCATCAAGGCACAGATCAAGAACGGCGACCTCGCCAAGCTCTGGGACAAGTGGTTCCTGAAGCCGATCCCGCCGGCCAACGTCACGGTGAACCTGCCGCTGTCCGACGCCACGAAGGCCGCCTGGGCCAACCCGAACGACAAGCCGATGGAAGACTACGCGGCCAAGAAGTAAACACGGCAAGGCCATCCGCGCAACGCCCGCCGCCCCCGGCGGGCGTTTGTTTTCGCAAATGCGGCGCGCGGGCACGGCCTCTGCAAGCTAGCAGTCTGGAAATCTGAAAGAAGGAGAGTCCCCGATGGGATCAAACTGGGATTGGCAGGTCTTCTTGCAAGACCCGGGCGGGAAGTACCCGACCTATTGGCAATGGATGCTGTCCGCATGGGGCTGGACCGTGTCCGTGGCCCTGCTGGCGCTCGTCGTTGCGCTGGTGCTGGGTTCGCTGGTCGGCATCATCCGCACCCTGCCCAACAGCCCGTGGCTCATACGCCTGGGCAATGCCTGGGTCGAGCTGTTCCGCAACATTCCGCTCCTGGTGCAGATCTTCCTCTGGTACCACGTGATTCCGGCGCTGGTGCCGGTCATGAAGGGCGTGCCGAGCTTCGTGCTGGTGGTGCTGGCGCTGGGCTTCTTCACCTCGGCGCGGATTGCCGAGCAGGTGCGCTCGGGCATCCAGGCGCTGCCCAAGGGCCAGCGCTACGCGGGCATGGCGGTGGGCTTCACAACGCCGCAGTACTACCGCTACGTCATCCTGCCGATGGCCTACCGCATCATCATTCCGCCGCTCACGAGCGAAACGATGAACATCTTCAAGAACTCGTCGGTGGCGTTTGCCGTGTCGGTGACCGAGCTCACGATGTTCGCGATGCAGGCGCAGGAAGAAACCTCGCGCGGCATCGAGGTGTACCTGGCGGTGACGGGGCTCTACGTGATCTCGGCCTTTGCGATCAACCGCATCATGGCGTACATCGAGAAGAAGACGCGCGTGCCGGGCTTCATCGTCTCGGCCAGCGCCGGCGGCGGGGGGCATTGACATGATGAATCTCGACCTGTCGTTCTACAACTGGGACGTCATCAGCAACTTCGTCGTCAAGGGCTTCTATTTCAGCATCATGCTGACGATCGTCGCCACCATTGGCGGCGTGCTCTTCGGCACCGTGCTGGCGCTGATGCGGCTGTCGGGCAAGAAGTGGCTCGACGCGCCGGCCGCCATCTACGTCAACGGCATGCGCAGCATTCCGCTGGTGATGGTGATCCTGTGGTTCTTCCTCTTGGTGCCGGCCTCGTTCTACGCGGCCTTCGGCTCCATCGGCTCGAACTACCGCTCGGAAATCTCGGCCGTGATCACCTTCATCGCGTTCGAGGCGGCCTACTTCAGCGAGATCATGCGCGCGGGCATCCAGTCGATTCCGCGCGGCCAGGTGAATGCGGGCCAGGCGGTCGGCATGACCTACGGCCAGAACATGCGCCTCGTGGTGCTGCCGCAGGCCTTCCGCAACATGCTGCCGGTGCTGCTCACGCAGACCATCATCCTGTTCCAGGACACCTCGCTGGTCTACGCCATCGGCGCCTACGACATGCTCAAGGGCTTCGAGACCGCGGGCAAGAACTTCGGCCGCCCGATCGAGGCCTACCTGCTCGCGGCCGTGGTTTACTTCATCATGTGCTATGCCTTGTCGTGGCTCGTCAAGCGCCTCCACAAGAAGATCGCCATCATTCGCTAGCCGAGTGGCTGAACCGGAGAAAGAAATGTCCGAAAAAATGATTGAAATCAAGAACGTCTCGAAGTGGTATGGCCCGGTGCAGGTGCTCAACGATTGTTCGGTGAGCATCTCCAAGGGCGACGTGGTGGTGGTGTGCGGGCCCTCGGGCTCGGGCAAGTCCACCCTCATCAAGACCGTGAACGCGCTCGAGCCCTTCCAGAAGGGCGAGATCACCGTCAACGGCATCCCGCTGCACGACCCCAAGACCAACCTGCCCAAGCTGCGCTCCAAGGTCGGCATGGTGTTCCAGCACTTCGAGCTGTTCCCGCACCTGTCGGTCACCGAGAACCTCACGATCGCGCAGATCAAGGTGCTGGGCCGCAGTCCCGACGAGGCCAAGACCCGCGGCCTCAAGATGCTCGACCGCGTGGGCCTGATGGCGCACAAGGACAAGTTCCCGGGCCAGCTCTCGGGCGGCCAGCAGCAGCGCGTGGCCATTGCCCGCGCGCTCAGCATGGACCCGATCGTGATGCTGTTCGACGAGCCCACCTCGGCGCTCGACCCCGAAATGGTCGGCGAAGTGCTCGACGTGATGGTGAGCCTGGCCAAGGACGGCATGACCATGATGGTGGTCACGCACGAAATGGCCTTTGCGCGCAAGGTGGCGAGCCGCGTGATCTTCATCGACGTGGGCGGCAAGATTTTGGAAGACTGCCCGAAGGACGAGTTCTTCAGCCACCCGGAGAACCGCCAGCCGCGCACCAAGGATTTCTTGAACAAAATTCTGCAGCACTGATCGATTCGCTGCGGCACCAAAAGCCACGCTGTTCGCAGCGTGGCTTTTTTATTTGCCCGGAGCCTACGGCAGCCGCGCGATGTGCTCCGTCAGCAGGTCGAAGAAGCCCTGCGCATCGCCATCGACGATCCAGTTCACGTTGGGTGGGCGGTGCAGGCTGCCGTGCCAGTCGGCCGCGGTCTGGCCGAAGCCCATGCCTTCGCGGCTGTCGACCTCGACGTGGATGCGCCTGCCCCGGAAGAGCGAGGGCCGCAGCAGATAGGCCGTGACGGTCGCGTCATGCACCGGCCCGCCGGGCATGCCGTAGTGCTGCATCTCCTGCGGCGCATAGGCGTCGAGGATGTCGGCGACGATCGCGCCGGCCCGGTTGCCCAGGCCGCGCAGCCGCGCGATGCGCTCGTCGCTCGTGAGGATCTTGTGCGTCACGTCGAGCGGCAGCATGGTGATCGGCACGCCGCACTTCAGCACGGCCTCGGCCGCATGCGGATCCGCGAACACGTTGAACTCCGCCGTGGGCGTGATGTTGCCGCCATTGAAGTGCGCGCCGGCCATGAGCACCAGTTCGCGCAGGCCGCGCACGATGTCGGGCGCCTGCTCGAGCGCGAGCGCCAGGTTGGTCTGCGGGCCGAGCATTGCGAGCGTGATGCTTTTTTCAGGCGCGGCGCGCAGCGTGCGGACCAGGTAGTCGACCGCATGGCCTTCAGCCAGCGGCGCGGCGGGCTCGTGCACCTTCACGCCGGTGATGCCTTCGCGGCCATGGATGTTGGCCGCGTAGATCGGCGTGCGCAGCAGCGGCCGTTCGGCGCCCGCGTACACCGGAATGCCGGGCCGCCCGGCCCATTCGCAGGCGAGGCGCGCATTGCGCGAGGTCTTGGCCAGCGGCACGTTGCCGGCCACCGTGGTCAGCGCCTGGACCGCGAGCGATTCGGGTGCCGCCAGGGCGAACAGCAGCGCGATCACGTCGTCCGCGCCGGGGTCCGTGTCGATGATCAGGGTGTGGTGCATGGCCGCATTGTCGCGGCCTCCACCCCGATCTGCAGGAACGCGAGCTTTACTTCTGGCGCGCCGCGATCGCCTTCTCGGCCTTGGCCACGAGGTCCGCGCCCACGGTCGACTTCCACTTGTCGTACACCGGCCGCGTGGCCTTCACGAAGGCTTCGCGCTCGTCGGGCGTGAGCTGGGTCACGGTGACGCCCATGGCGGCAATGTCCTTGAGCACCGGCTTGTCGGCTTCCACCAGGCCCTTGCGCGCGAGCGCGATTTCCTGCTTGCCGGCATCGACGGCGGCCTGGCGCACGATGGCCTGGTCGGCCGGCGTCCACGAGGCCCAGATTTCCTTGTTGACCACGAACACCAGCGGGTCGGCCACGTAGCCCCAGGTGGTCACGAACTTCTGGCCCACGGTGTGCATCTTGAGCACGGTGAACAGGAAGAGCGGGTTCTCCTGGCCGTCGACGGCGCCGCTGGCGAGCGCGGGCTGCGCGTCGGCCCAACTCATCTGCGTGGGATTGGCGCCGAGCGCGGTGAACATGTCGGAGTAGATCGGCGAGCCGACGACGCGGATCTTCATGCCCTTGAGGTCGGCAGGCGACTTGATCGGCTTCTTCGAGTTGGTGATCTCGCGGTAGCCGTTCTCGCCCCAGGCGAGCGGCACGACACCGGCCTTGTCGAGGGTCTTGAACATGTCCTTGCCGACCTCGCCCTGGGTGAGGGCGTCGATGGCCGCGTAGTCGGGCATCAGGAAGGGCATGGAAAAAAGGTTGAGCTGCTTGACCTGCGGCGACCAGTTGATGGTCGAGCCGACGGCCATGTCGATCACGCCCTGGCGCAGCGCGCTGAATTCGCGGGTCTGGTCGCCCTGGATGAGGGACACGCCGGGGTACAGCTTGATGTTGATGCGGCCCTGGGTGCGCTCCTTGACGAGGTCGGCCCAGATCTTTCCGGCCTGGCCCCAGGGGGTGGGCGGGCCGAGCACCAGGGACATCTTGTACTCGGGCTTGTAGGCGGCCTGCGCCATGGCGCCGGTCGAGAACATGCACAGGGCGGTTGCTGCGGCGGCAAGGCCGAGCAGGGTGCGGCGGAATTTCATGAGAGGTCTCCTTGTTTTCTGAACACAACTAAGCGATGGATGTTTTTGGGAGCGTTCGGGGCGATGCTGTTCGGGGCGTGTGCACAGATCACCGGGTACTCCCCTCCGCGAATGTCCCCCGGCCTGCGGCCTCCTCCTTGATTTCGCTGCGGGGAGCACCCGATGCTCTGTGCACGAGGGCACGCTCGTTGTGCATCGCTGATCAACCACCGCTCCGCATAACGCTCCCGCTGATGGGGTGCCTTGCGCAGCGAAATCAAGGGGGAGGCCGCAGGCCGGAGGACATTCGCGGAGCAAGGTACCCCGTCGGCGGGAGCGCGCCCTGAACAGCAAGCCTTGAACACAACGCGGCGCAAGGAAAAGCAGCGCCGCACTTCAATACCCCAGCTTGCGCGGCAACCAGAGCGCAAGTTCCGGAAACACGATCACCAGCACCATCACCACGAACATCGAGAACAGCATCCAGCCGACCCAGCGCACGGTTTCTTCCATGCGAACCTTCGCGATGCGGCAGGACACCATCAGGTTGACCGCAAGCGGCGGCGTGAACTGGCCCAATGCGACCTTGAGCGTGAGGATCACGCCGAACCACACCGGATCCCATTTGTAGTACTGCACGATCGGCAGCAGCAGCGGCACGAAGATCAGGAAGATCGACACACCGTCCAGGAACATGCCCACCGTGATGAGCAGCAGGATCAGGAGCGCCAGGATGCCGTATTCGCCGAGGCCCGAATTCACGATGGCGCGCGTCACCGGGTCGATGATGCCCAGCGTGGAAAGCGAGTACGCGAAGATGCCCGCGAGCGACACCACCAGCAAAATCACGGCCGAGAGCTCGCCCGATTCGCGCAGGATGACGAACAGGTCGCGCACCTTGATGGTCCGGTGCACGCACATGCCCACGAACAGGCCGTAGAACACCGCCACCACCGCGGCCTCGGTGGGCGTGAACCAGCCCGCGCGCATGCCGCCCAGGATGAGCACCGGCGCCGCCAGGCCCCAGATCGCTTCGCGCAGGCTCTTCCAGAACGGCGGGCGCGGCAGCGTCGCTTCGAGCGCGCCCATCTTGTGCTGGCGGGCCAGCAGCACGGCCGGGATCATCAGCGCCAGGCCGGCCATCACGCCCGGGATCATGCCGGCTGCAAAGAGCGCCGGCACCGAGGCGCCGGGCACCAGCACCGAGTAGACGATGAACGCGACCGAGGGCGGAATCAGGATGTCGGTGGCCGCTGCGGCGCCCACCACGCTGGCCGAGAAGGCGGCCGGGTAGCCCGCGCGCGACATGGCCGCGATCATCACCGCGCCCACGGCGGCGGCATTGGCCGGGCCCGAGCCCGAGATGCCGCCGAGGAACATCGCCACCGCAATCGCCACCAGCGGCAGCATGCCGGGCCCGCGCCCGACGATGGCCACCGCAAAGTTCACGAGCCGCAGCGCCACGCCCGAGCGGTCGAAGATGGAGCCCACCAGCACGAACATCGGGATGGCCAGCAGCGGGTACTTGCCGAGGCCGGCATAGAAGTTCTGCGGCACGGCCAGCAGGCCGAACCACTGGGCGTCGCTGTTGGCCAGCGCGATGCAGGCGGCGCCGGCCAGGCCCAGCGCGGCGCCGATGGGCACGCCCGCCAGCATCATCGCGACGAAGGCGACGAAGAGCAGGGTGGGGATCACGATGCGTCGCCCTTGCCGCCGGAGCTCTTCGTGTCGCTGCGGTATGCCTTGCGGCCGCGGCGGATCATGAGGCCCACCGCGCGCAGCGCGATGGCAAACGACACGATCGGCAGCCAGACCGAATACCACCACGCCGGCAGGCCGATGCCCGGCGTGGTCTCGTCGAAGCGGTAGTCGTCCCACACCATGCGGATGCTGAGCGCGCCGATCAGCGTGAACAGGATGGCGATCATGAGCGCGCCGAACTGCGCGAGCCGCTTGCGCCGCGCCATGGAGCCGCTTTCGGAAAAATATTCGATGCGGATGTGGCGGTCGCGCGCCACCGCGGCCGAGCCAGCCACCAGCGCCAGCATGATCATCAGGAAGACCGAGAACTCTTCGGTCCACGCGAACGAAGAGTCGGTGAAGTAGCGCACCAGCACGTTGGCAAAGGTGATGAGCGCCAGCGCGCCCATGATGATGACGGTGAGCCAGTCTTCGATGGCGAGCGGCACCCGGGTGGGCTCGTCGGCGGCTTCGATGTCTGGGGGAAGGGGGCTGGCGGCGTCCAGCAAGGGGCCGGACTCGTTGGGAGTGGTCATCGAGAGGGAGGGGGAAAGCAGCTATGGATGGTAACGATCCATGTCCATCCGTTCATCGGGGTTTTCCTAAGCTGCGGCCCCGTTGCACGCCCCTCCCGGCTCTCTCGAAGCGGGCTACTCGAGCTTGGCGCCCGAATCCTTGATCAGGCGCTCCCAGACCGGGCTTTCCTTCTTGTAGACGGCGGCAAAGGCCTCGGGTGAGCTCTCCTTCAGGTCGAAGCCCATTGCCGCCACGCGTGCCTGCACGTCGGGCTGGCGCGTGGCCTTGCCCACCTCTTCGGCAATGCGCTGCACGATCGGCTTGGGCGTGCCGGCCGGCATGGCAATCGCGAGCCAGCCGGCCACGCGGTAGGCCTCGTCGTCCAGGCCCTGCTCGGCCAAGGTGGGCACGTTGGGCAGCGTGGCCATGCGGCGCTCGCCGCTCACGCCGATGGCCCGGAGCTTGCCGGCCTCGATGTGCGGCTTGGCCACCAGCGCGCTCGCAAAGGCCATCTGGATCTGGCCGCCGATCAGGTCCTGCAGCATCGGCGCCTCGCCCTTGTAGGCGACGTGGTTCATCTCGGCCTTCTGCGTGAGGCTCATGTGTGCGCCGGCCAGGTGCGGGTAGGCGCCCACGCCGTACGAGCCGTAGGCCACCTTGCCCTTGTTGGCGGCCACGTACTTCAAGAGCTCGGGCCCGCTCTTCACCGGCACGCTGGGGTGCACCACCAGCACCAGCGGCGCGGTGGCGATCTGGTAGACCAGCGTGAGGTCGCGCTGCGTGTCGTAGGGCAGCTTCTGGTAGAGGAACTGGTTGGTCAGCAGCGAATTGCTCAGCGCCAGCACCAGGGTGTAGCCGTCGGGCGGCGCCTTGGCCACCGCATCGGTGCCGATGATGCCGGCAGCGCCGGGCTTGTTGTCGATGATCACGGGCTGGCCCAGGCCCGCCGCCATCTTCTCGCCGACCACGCGGGCCAGCACGTCGGTGGCGCCGCCCGCGGCAAAGGGCACCACCATGCGGATCGGCTTGCCCGGATAGGCCTGCGCCCAGGCGGCCGGGGTGGTGGCCGCGAGCGCGAGCGAAGCAATGCCGCAGTGCAGGGCGCGGCGGGTGATGCCGTGCGCGGTGTTGGTGGTGGTGAAGGTTGCGCTCATGTCCGATGTCTCCGGCGGTCGTTGTTGTCTGTCGAAAAAAGAAACCGGCACGCGGTGGCTATTCGGCCAGCACCTGCGTCTTGAAGGGAAGCGCCTCGAGCGCCGTGCGGATCCGAGCCTGCAGCGGCGCCGCGAGCGCGCCCGCGGCCGCGGCATCGATGCGCACCTGCACCAGGCTTTCGCCCTCGCTGCGCACGCGCGGCCAGGCGGCCGGCGGCGCGCCAAGCTCCCCGCACACCTGCGCCACCGTGGCCGCCACCACGCGGCTCGCGGCCATGGCGCGAAGCTCGGGCTTGTAGATCTTGCCGACGTTGGTCATCGGCATGTGCTCGATGATGCTCACCGAGCGGGGCTTGGCGGGCGCCTCGTCGACGCGCGCGGCGGTGAAGGCCAGCAGCTCCTCCTCGCTGGCCGAGGCGCCCGGCACCAGCGTGGCAAAGACCACCGGCAGCTCGCCCGCATAGGCATCGGGCGCACCCACGGCCGCGCACAGCTGCACCGCGGGATGCGCACCCAGCGCGTCCTCGATCACCTTGGGGTCGATGTTGTGGCCGCTGCGGATGATCAGGTCCTTCGAGCGGCCGCTGAGGTTGAGCCTGCCGTCGCCGTCGATCCAGCCCAGGTCGCCGGTCGCGAGCCAGCCGTCGGCGGTGAAGGCCTTGGCGTTGTCGGCCGGATCGACGAAGCCCGAGAACAGGTTGGGCGACTTGAACAGCACCATGCCCTGCTCGCCGGGCGGCAGCTCGCGGTCGCTGGCGTTGCCGTTCTCGTCGAGCGCCACGATGCGCATCCGCATGTGGGGCAGCGCAAAGCCGACGCAGCCCGCGGGCCCGTCCACGCCCGGCGGCGTGATGGTCGAGATGCCGGCCATCTCGGTCATGCCCAGGCTCTCGTGCACATGCAGGCCGAACAGGCGCTCGAAGCGCGCGGCCAGCTCGGGCGAGAGCACGGCGGCGCCCGTGCGGCAGTAGCCGATCGACGAGATGTCGGCGCCGTTGAGCGGCACGTTCGCGAGCGCCGCCAGCACCGTGGGCACGGCCGAGAGCGAGGTCGGCCGGTACTTCTCGACCAGCTTCCAGTAGTTGGCGAGCACCTCCTTGTTGCGCAGCAGCGAGGTCGTCGGGATGATCACTTCCATGCCCGCCGAGAGCGAGGCCAGCGAGGCCGGTAGCACGCCCGCCACGTGGAACAGCGGGTAGCCGTTGATCGAGATGCCCTGGTCGTTCATGCCCGCGACCTGCACGCTGGCCCAGGCCGTGAACACCTGCGCGCCGTGGCTGTGGCGCGCGAGCTTCGGCGCGCCGGTGGTGCCGCCGGTGTGGAAGTAGGCGGCGATGTCGCTGGGCGCAATGTCGCGGCCGCTCACGAGGCGATCGGACGGCTGTGCCGAACGCAGCACGTCGAAATCGGCCACGCCCTCGGGCAAGGCGCCGGCCGCGCCCGGTGCTTCGTCATGCGGTGCCACGCGCAGCACCGTGGTGAGCGTGGGCACCTGGCCGCGCAGGCGCATCGCCTTCGACCACATGCCCGATTCGCTGTCCGAGCCGTAGGCGATCAGCACCTTGGCGCGGCCCGCGGTCATCAGCGCCACCAGCTTCTCGTCGGTGAGCAGCGGGTTGAGCGGCTGCACGATGCCCGCCGCCTCGCCGCCCCAGAGCGCGAGGTGGTACTCGAGGCAGCCCGGCAGCAGCACCGCCACCGCATCCTGCGGACCCACGCCCAGCGCGTGCAGCATGTTCGCGGTCTGGTGGATGCGCGCGAGCAGTTCGGCGTACGACCAGCGGATCGGCGCGTCGGCCGGGTTGCCGGTGCGCAGGAAGGTCAGCGCGGTCTTGCCGCCGAAGGCCGCGCCCGCGTTGCGGAAGATCTCGTAGGTGCTGCGGACCGTCAGCGCCTCTTCGAGCGGCGTCTCCTCGAGCCTGCGGATGTCGGCGAGGCTGCGGACCGGGAGCGTCGGGCGAAAGGGTACGCCGGCCGGGTTCGTCTTCTTGCTGTCTGCCATGGCATGTCTCCTGGATATTTGTTGTGGTGCCGGCCGCGCGCAAAGCGCTGTTCTACTGGTTCGTGATCTTGTTGTCGCGAATGACCTTGCCCCAGCGCTCGAAATCCTGGCGCATGCGCACGCCGGTCTGCTCGGCCGTGCGATAGGCCGCGAAGGAGCCGACGCCCTCGAGCTTGTCCTGCACTTCCTTGTCGGCGAGCGCGGTCTTGAGCTCGGCGCTCATGCGCTCGACCACGTCCTTGGGCGTGCCGGCCGGTGCCAGCAGGCCGCCCCAGGACGTGGCATCGAAACCCGGGAAGCCCTGCTCGGCGACCGTCTTCACGTCGGGCAGCAGGCTCACGCGCTGGCCCGAGCCGACCGCGATCGCGCGCAGCGTACCCGAGCGGATGTGCGGCATCACCGCCACCAGGTCCGAGAACATCGCGGGCACCTGCCCGCCGATCAGGTCGGTCACGGCCGGTGCGCTGCCGCGGTAGGGCACGTGCTGCATCTCGAACTTGCCGATGTTCTTGAGCTGCTCGGTCGTCAGGTGGCCGAAGCTGCCTGCGCCGGCCGTCGTGTAGTTGAGCTTGCCGCCCTCGGCCTTGGCCTTGGCGATCAGGTCCTGCAGGCCGTTCACGCCGGGCAGTACCTTGGGGTTCACCACCATCACGATCGGCAGGTCGTACACCGTGCCCACGGGCGTGAAGCTCTTGAAGATGTCGTAGGGCGTCTGGCCGTACAGGTGCGCGGCCAGCAGCGTGGGCGTGGCCAGCATCACGAAGGTGTAGCCGTCGGGCGCGGCCTTGGCAGCCGCCGCCGCGCCGATGGTGCCCGAGGCGCCGCTGCGGTTGTCGATGAGGATGTTCTGCTTCAGGCCCTGCGACATCTTCTGCGCCACGATGCGCGTGGCGACGTCGGTCGGGCCGCCGGGCGGAAAGGGCACCACGAAGGTGATCGGCTTGGCGGGCCAGGCCTGCGCGAAGGCGGTGCCGGCCACGAGCGGAAGGGCCAGCGCGAGGAGTGCGCGGCGTGCGGGATTGCGAAGGGAGCGGGAAGAAGAAAAGGCCATGGACTTGTTCAGGAGGAATCGGAAAGGACGGGCGCCTTCAGACGACGCCGCTGGTTTTCAGTTGCGCGAGCCGGTCGTCCGACAGGCCGAGCAGGGACTGCAGCACCTCGTGCGTGCCTTCGCCCAGTTGCGGCGGCGCGCTGCGCACGGGCAGGCGCTCGCCGTCGAAGCGGTAGGGCGGGGCCAGCACGTTGACCTTGCCGGCCACCGGATGCGGCTGCTCGGTCACCAGGCCGGCATCGGCCGCGCGCCTGGAGTTGAGCGCTTCGAGCAGGCCCAGCACTTCGCCGCAGGGAATGCCCGAGGCGCTGAGCCTGGCCAGCAGGTCGGCGCGCTGGCGCTTGGCGAGCTCGGCGTGCAGCTCGGGCAGCAGCACCGCGCGGTTCGCCGAACGCAGGATGTTGGTCTTGAAGCGCTCGTCGGCCGCGAGGTCAGGCCGCTCGATCACTTCGGTGCAGAAGCGCGCGAACTGCGCGTTGTTGCCCACGGTGATCACGAGCGGGCCGTCGGCCGCGTCGAACACGCCGTAGGGCACGATCGACGGATGCGAGTTGCCGTAGCGCGGCGGGTCCTCGCCCATCAGCAGCGCCTCGAGGCCGTAGTAGGCGGTGATCATCAGGCCGCAGTCGAAGAGAGCCATCTCCACATGCCGGCCCTTGCCGGTCTTCTCGCGCTGGTAGAGCGCCGCAAGCACGGCCTGCGCCGAGTACATGCCGGTGAACAAGTCGACCATGGCCACGCCGAACTTCAGCGGCGGCTGGCTGGCTTCGCCGTTGAGCGCCATCAGCCCGGCCTCGCCCTGCACCACGAGGTCGTAGCCGGGGCGCGCGGCCTCGGGGCCGGTGCGGTCGTAGCCCGAGATCGAGCAGTAGATGAGCCCCGGATGCTCCTTGCTGAGCTGTTCGTAGCCCAGGCCCAGCTTGTCGATGCCGCCGAACTTGAAGTTCTGGATCACCACGTCGCACTGCTTCGCGAGGTCGCGCGCGATCTGCTGGCCCTCGGGCGTCTGCAGGTCGAGCGTGACCGAGCGCTTGTTGCGGTTCACGCTGTTGAAATAGGCGGTCTCGGTGTTGCCGACGCGCAGGCCCCAGTCGCGCGTGTCGTCGCCGCGGCCCGGGTGCTCGACCTTGATGACTTCGGCGCCCATGTCGGCCAGCACCATGCCGCACCAGGGGCCCGCGAGGATGCGGGACAGATCGAGGACGCGCACGCCGGCCAGCGGCAGCGAGGAATTCAGCATGGGCATGAGGGCAACTCCAGGAAAACGAACAACCCCCGCGTCCGAATGCGAGGGCGGGGCACGACGCGCGTCAGGACGCGTCCGGCTTTGCCTTGCGGCGCAGCGCGTTGAAATCCGCGCGCCGCTTGCCGAGGAAGGCACCGATGCCTTCGGCCGCCTCGGCATCGGCCTGCGACTCGACCATGTACACGGCCTCGGCATCGAGCTGCTGCTCGAGCGTGGCGCGGTGCGCCTGGCGGCACAAGGTCTTGATGCGTGCGATCGCGCGCTGCGGGCCATCGGCCACCTTGGCCGCGAGCGCGATGGCCTCGGCCAGCGCGGCGCCCTTGTCGGTCAGCCGGTTGACCGCGCCCAGCGCATGCAGGCGCTCGGCCGTCATGCGGTCGCCGGTCAGGCACATCTCGGTCAGCACCTGGCGCGAGACGAATTCCGCAAGGAAGGCCGTGGCGCCGCCGTCCGGCGTGAGGCCGACCTTGACGTAGGCCACCGTGTAGAACGCGTCGCGCGCCGACACCAGCATGTCGCAGGCCAGCGCCATCGAGAGGCCCGCGCCCGCCGCGCCGCCTTCGACGGCCGCGATCACCGGCTTGCCGCAATCGCGGATGCCGCGGATCAGGTCGTGCAGGCCTTCGAGCTTTTCGCGGCGCTCGGAGGCGGGCAGCTCGCGGCGCTTGGCCAGCAGGTTGAGATCGCCGCCCGAGCAGAAGAAATCGCCCGCGCCGGTGAAGACGACGGCGCCGACTTCGGGGTCGTTTTGCGCATCGGCGAGCGCGGCGCTCAGCTCCGCATACAGCGTCGGCGTGATCGCATTGCGTGCGCCCGGATTGCTGTTGGTCAGGATTCGGACCGCGCCCTGCTGCGAAATCAAAACGGTCTTTTCGGTCATGCGGCCACCTCCTGGCCCAGCGCGATGTAGCGCTGCAGATGGTGGTCTTCGTCGCCGAGCTGGTGGTCGATCATCACGAGCCGCTTGGCGTAGTGCGGCAGCGGCAGCTCCCAGGTCATGCCGATGCCGCCGTGCATCTGGATGCTTTCTTCGGCCACCAGCGCGCCGATGCGGCCGACGCTGAACTTGGCGGCCGACAGCGCACGCTCGCGCGCCACGCGGTCGCTGCCGTCGATGGCGGCCGCGGCGTTGATCACGGCCGAGCGGGCCTGCTCGATCTCGAGCAGCAGGTCGGCCATGCGGTGCTGCAGCGCCTGGAAGCTGCCGATCAGCATGCCGAACTGCTTGCGCGTGCGCAGGTAATCGAGCGTCGCGGTCTTGGCGGCTTCCATCGCGCCGAGTGCCTCGGCGCACAGCGCGAGCACACCGCGGCCGATGGCGCGTTCCAGCGTCGCGTGGCCCTGGCCTTCGGTGCCCAGCAGCGCGTCGGCGCCGAGCTTCACGCCGTCGAGCGCGAGTTCGGCGACGCGGCCGCCGTCGATGGCGGGGCAGCCGCGCACCGAAAGGCCTGCGGTCTTTGCGGGCACCAGGAACAGCGAGATGCCGGCTTCATCGTCGACCTTGCCCGAGCTGCGGGCCGAAACCAGGAACAGGTCGGCCTGCTCGCCTTGCGGCACCACGGCCTTGGCGCCGTGGAGCACCCAGCCGTCGCCGCTGCGTTCGGCGCGGGTCGCCACGCGCGTGCGTTCGTAGTGCGTGTCGGCTTCGTCATGCGCAAAGGCTGCGACGGTCACGCCGTTGATGATGTCGCCAAGCGTTTGCTTCTGCGCATCGCTGCCGGCCGCGCTGAGCGCCTCGCCGACCATCACGGCGCCCAGCAGCGGCTCGACCACGAGCCCGCGGCCCAGCGCCTCGAAGACCACGGCAATGTCGAAGCCGCCGCCGCCGAAGCCGCCGTCGGCCTCGCTGAACAGCGCGCCGATCACGCCCAGTTCGGCGAAATTCTGGAAGATCTCCTTGCTGAAACCGTGCGCGGATTTTGCGATGCGGTCGCGCGCATCGAAGGCGTACTGCTCGGCGATGAAGCGGTTCAGGCTGTCGGCGAGCATGCGCCGGTCTTCGGTGTGTTCGAAGTTCACTGCATGTCTCCTTTAGAGGCCCAGGATCATCTTGGAGATGATGTTCTTCTGGATTTCGTTCGAGCCGCCGAAGATCGACAGCTTGCGGTTGTTGAAGTAGCGCGCGGCTGCGGCCGATGCGTAGGGCGGGCCGAAGGTCTCGCCGTCGAAGCCGTCGTGCAGCGCTTCCTCGACGAAGGGCCGGCCGTAAACGCCCATCGCGCGGCGCGCGAGCGACGAGATCTCCTGCCGGATCTCGGTGCCGCGGATCTTGAGCATCGAGCTTTCCGCGCCCGGCACGCCGCCACCGGCCACGGCAGCGATCACGCGCAGGTTGGTGGTCTTCATGTTCTCCAGATCGATCTCGACGCGCGCCATGCGTGCGGCAAACGCCGGGTCTTCGGCCAGCGGCTTGCCGTTCTTCGTCTGCGTGGCCGCAATGCCCTTGAGCTGCTCGAGCGCCGCCACCGAGAAGCCCACGCCCGCGATGTTGGTGCGCTCGTAGGTCAAAAGATACTTGGCGCAGGTCCAGCCCTTGTTCTCTTCGCCCACGAGGTTTTCGGCCGGCACGCGCACGTCGGAGAAGAACACTTCGTTGACTTCATGCTCGCCGTCGAGCGTGATGATCGGGCGCACTTCGACGCCGGGCGAGGTCATGTCGATCAGGAGGAAGCTGATGCCTTCCTGCTTCTTCGCCTCGCGGTTGGTGCGCACCAGGCAGAAGATCATGTTGGCGTGCTGGCCCAGCGTGGTCCAGGTCTTCTGGCCGTTCACGATGTAGTGGTCGCCCTGGGCGTCGATGCCGCGCACGGCTGAGGTCTTCACGGCCGCCAGGTCGGAGCCCGCGCCGGGTTCCGAGTAGCCCTGGCACCACCAGTCGGAGCCATCGAGGATGCGCGGGAGCCAGCGCTGCTTCTGCGCCTCGTTGCCGTACTTGATGAGCACCGGGCCGAGCATGTTCACGCCGAAGGGCACGATGCGCGGCGCGAAGGCCAGCGCGCATTCGTGTTCGAAGATGAATTTTTCCACCGCCGTCCAGCCCGGGCCGCCGTACTGCTCGGGCCAGTGGTTGGCGAGCCAGCCGCGCGCGTTGAGGATGGCGTGCCATTCCTCCATGTCGGCCTTGGCAAGGATCCTGCCGCCGCGTACTTTCTCGGACAGCCGCACCGGCAGCTTGTCGGCGAGGAAGGCGCGCACTTCCGCGCGGAAGGCTTCTTCTTCAGGGGTGAAGTTCAGGTCCATCGTGCGCTCCTCAATAGATTTCGAACAGGCCCGCCGCGCCCATGCCGCCGGCAATGCACATCGTGACCACCGCGTACTTCGCGCCGCGGCGCTTGCCTTCGATCAGCACGTGGCCCGTGAGGCGCGCGCCGGTCATGCCGAAGGGGTGGCCGATGGAGATCGCGCCACCGTTCACGTTGAGCAGTTCCGACGGAATGCCCAGCTTCTCCTGGCAGTAGATCGATTGCGAGGCGAAGGCTTCGTTGAGTTCCCAGAGGCCGATGTCCTCGACCTTGAGGCCATGGCGCGCGAGCAGCTTGGGCACCGCGAACACCGGGCCGATGCCCATCTCGTCGGGCTCGCAGCCGGCCACCGCAAGGCCGCGGAAGGCGCCGAGCGGCTTGAGGTTGGCACGCTCCGCGTCCTTCGCTTCCATCAGCACGCAGGCCGAGGCGCCGTCGGACAGCTGCGAGGCGTTGCCGGCCGTGATGAACTTGTCGTCGCCCATCACGGGCTTCAGCTTGGCGAGCGCCTCGTAGGTGGTGCCGCGGCGGTTGCAGTTGTCTTCGGTGGCGGTGACTTCGCGGTAGCTGACTTCCTTGGTCTCCTTGTCGGTCACGGCCATGGTGGTGGTGCAGGCGACGATCTCGTCCCTGTAGCGGCCGGCGAGCTGCGCTTCTTCAGTCTTGCGCTGGCTCTCGGCCGAGAAGCGGTCCTGCGCCTCGCGGCTGATGCCGTAGCGCTGGGCCACGATGTCGGCGGTCTCGATCATCGCCATGTAGAGCGCGGGCTTGTGCTCGACGATCCACGGGTCCAGGCTGAGGTCGCCACCGTCGCCGGGGCTACGTCCGCGGATCTGCGAGATGCTCTCGACGCCGCCCGCGATCATGGCCGGCGCGCCGTCCACCACGATGCGGCCCGCGGCCATCGCGATCGCCTGCAGGCCCGAGGCGCAGAAGCGGTTGACCGTGGTGCCGGCGATGCTGATCGGCAGCCCTGCGCGGATGATGCTCTGGCGCGCGATGTTGCGCCCGGTCGTGCCTTCGGGGTAGCCGCAGCCGAGGATCGCGTCCTCGATCAGCGCGGGATCCAGGCCCGAGCGCTCGACAGCGGCCTTGACCGCAAAGGCCGCGAGCGTGGGGCCCGGCGTGATGTTGAATTCGCCGCGGTGCGCCTTGGTGAGCGGGGTGCGGGCGGTGGAAACGATGACGGCTTCGCGCATGGGGGATGTCTCCTGGACGGCTGGCTCTGGTTACTCGGATTGGTTCAGGCTGGCGAAGTCGGCACCGCGCTCGACCAGCTCCACCAGCAGCGGCGAGGGCTTCCAGAAGATCGGGTCCTCTTTCGCGAATTCGCGGATGTCGGCCAGCACCTTCGGCAGGCCCACGGTGTCGGCGTACTTCATCGGGCCGCCGCGGTGCCGCGGAAAGCCGTAGCCGTAGAGGAAGGTCACGTCCACGTCGAGCGGGCGCAGCGCGATGCGCTGGAGCACGACGTTGGCGCCCTCGTTGATCATCGCGGCCATGTAGCGGCGCATGATTTCTTCCTCGGTGAAGGTGCGCGGCGTGATGCCTGCGCGCTCGCGCTCGGCGTCGATGATGGCCAGCACCTCGGGGTCGGGCTGGCCGGTGCGGGCGCCCTCGGGGTACAGGTAGTAGCCGCGCTGCGTCTTCTGGCCGAACCAGCCGCGCTCGCAGATGCGGTCGGCAATCTGCACGTAGCGCGCCTGCGGATCGCGCGTGGCGGCCTTGCGCTTGCGCGTGGCCCAGCCGATGTCGCCGCCCGCGAGGTCGGACACCTGGAACGGGCCCATCGGGTAGCCGAAGTTGCGCACGGCCTCGTCGATCTGGTAGGGCGACGCGCCGTCTTCCATCATGTGGTCGGCGGCCTGGCGATACACCGCGAGGATGCGGTTGCCGATGAAGCCGTCGCACACGCCGGCGCGCACTGGCACCTTCTTCAATTTCTTCGCAAGCTCGAAGCCGGTCGCGACCACGTCGGCGCTGACCTTGGCGGGCACCACGATCTCCAGCAGCTTCATGATGTTGGCCGGCGAGAAGAAGTGCAGGCCCACCACGTCCTGCGGACGCGAAATGCTCTCGGCGATCTCGTCGATGTCCAGGTAGGAGGTATTGGTGGCGAGCACCGCGCCACGCTTGCACACGCGGTCGAGCTCGGCGAACACGGCCTTCTTCACGCCCATGTCCTCGAACACCGCTTCGACCACGATGTCGACCTGCGCGAGCGCGTCATAAGACGTGGAACCCGAGAAGCGCGCCATCACGGCGGTCTTGGCCTCGGGCGTCATGCGGCCCTTCTTGATGAGGCCGTCGTACACCTTCTCGACATGCTGGCGGCCGCGCGCGAGGCTGGGCTCGTCGCGCTCGATCATGGTCACGGGCAGGCCCGCGTCGAGCATCGCCACCGCGATGCCTGCGCCCATGGTGCCGCCGCCGACGATGCCGGCCGACGCGAGCGCGCGCGGCGCGGCGGACCGGGTCTCGGGCGCCTTCAGCACTTCGCGCTCGGCGAAGAAGGCGTGGATCAGGCCGGCGCGCTGCGGGCTGTCGATGCACTGCAGGAACAGCTTGCGCTCCAGCGCCATGCCTTCGTCGAAGGGCAGCGTGAGCGCGGCCTCGACGGCTTCGATGATCTTCATCGGCGAGAACAGGCCGCGGCTCTTCTTCGCGGTGTCGGCGCGCGCGGCTTCGAGCGCGGCGCGGCTGGCTTCCTTGTCGGCCAGGCCGCCGGCCTCGCGCGTGCGGCGCACCGGCGCCTTGGCGGCCACCAGTTCCTGCGCATAGGCCAGGCCTTCAGCGCGCGCATCGGCCTCGTTGCCGAGCCGGTCCACGAGGCCGAGCGACAGCGCTTCCTTCGCGCCCGCGTGGCGGCCGCTGAGCATCAGTTCGAGTGCGGGCTTCACGCCGATCAGGCGCGGCGCGCGCTGCGTGCCGCCCGAGCCGGGCAAGAGGCCGAGCTGCACTTCGGGCAGGCCGAGCTTGGCCGACGGTGCGGCCAGGCGGTAGTGCGCCGACAGCGCCACTTCGAGCCCGCCGCCGAGCGCGGCGCCGTGGATGGCGGCAACCACCGGCTTGCTGCAGTTCTCGATAGCAAGGCACACCTCGGGCAGCGAGGGCGGCTGCGGCGTCTTGCCGAATTCGCGGATGTCGGCGCCCGCGATGAAGTTGCGGCCCGCGCCGACGAGAAGCACCGCGGCCGCGGCGCCGTCGGCCTCGGCCGCCTCGATGGCGGCCACGAGGCCGCGGCGCACATCCACGCCCAGGGCGTTGACGGGCGGGTTGTCGATGGTCACCACGAACACGTCGCCAAGACGCTCGAAGCTGACGGGACCGGAAGACGTGGAAGGGCTGGAGGGTGTGGTGGCCATGTGCTTGTCTTGTCTCTTGCGTGGCGAGCCCTGCTGCAAACGCGAGGGGCCCGAGGCTCTGGGGGTGAACCCCGCATTCTTGGCCGGTGCCGGTGCTTTGACAATTGCATAGACCATTGACAGACTGTCAAAGAATTTTTGACACAATCCGCTCATGGATCTCCAATCGCTGACCCTGCTGGTGGAAATCCTTGACGCCGGCAACCTGAGCGCGGCCGCGCGCCGGCTCAAGATGAGCCGCGCCAACGTCAGCTACCACCTGAACCAGCTGGAGCGCTCGGTCGGCGCCCAGCTGGTGCGCCGCACCACGCGCCGCGCCGAACCGACCGAGATCGGCCTGCGCCTGTACCAGCACGGCGTGGCGATCCAGGCCGAACTGCTGGCCGCGAAGGAATCGGTCACCACGCTGGGCCAGGGCCTGCAGGGCCGCGTGCGCCTGAGCGTGCCCAGCGGCTACGGCCAGCTGGTGATGGCCGGCTGGCTGATCGACTTCAAGCGGCAGTACCCCGGCATCGTGCTCGACGTGGTGTTCGAGAACCGCATCGAGGACCTGCTGCGCGACGAGGTCGACATCGCGATCCGCGTGATTCCAGAGCCGCCGCAGAACCTGGTGGCGCGCGAGATGGGGCCGGTGCGCTACGTGGCCTGCGCTTCAAGCGGCTATGCGCAGAAGCATCCGCTGCCGGTGCAGCTCGACGAACTGCAGGGCGCGCCGGTAGTGACGGCCGCCGTCATCGGCCGGCAGCTGCGCGTGTCGGCCTACCAGGGCCAGAATCTGGGAGAGGTGCGGCGCGAGGTGATCCTGGAGCCGACGCTGATCTCGGAGAACTTCTTGTTCCTGCGCCAGGCTATCCTCGCGGGCCTGGGCATCGGCCTGGTGCCCGACTACGTGGTGCAGGAGGACGTGCGCAAGGGCGACGTGGTGACCACGCTGGACGACTGGCGCCTCAGCATCTTCGGCACGCAGATGTTCATGCTCTACATGCCCAACCGGCAGCACACGCGGGCGATCCGCACCTTCATCGATTTCATCCTGGAGCGGGTGCGGGTGCCCGGCGCTGAATCGGTTGATCAGTCGCAGCGGTAGGAAGCGCACGCAGGCCCGGTGACCATCGGCATGTTTTCTGCTGTACTCCGCCGCATGAACGATGCAGCTTTCCTCGCCCCGATGCCGCTCGCGGTGCAACCGCTGACACCCCAGGCTTTCGCGCCCTACGGCACGGTGCTGGCCGCGCCCGCCGGCAAGAAGGGCCGCCCGATCAATGGCGGCAATGCCGAACGCTTCGACCTTGTCGGCGACCTGCAGCTCGGCGCGCAGGGCGGCCGGCCGATGCTCGCGCTGTTCCGTGCGCAGGCGCGGCGTTTTCCGCATGAAGTCACGGAGATGGAGCGCCACGCGCTCGGCAGCCAGACTTTCGTGCCCTTGGGAGAAAGGCGCTTCGTCATCGTCGTGGCGCCGGCCGGCGAGGCGCCCGCGCCCGCTGCGCTCGCTGCGTTCGTGACCGACGGGCTGCAGGGCGTGACACTCGCGCCCGGCACCTGGCACCACGCGCTGCTGGCGGTGGATGCGGGCGACTTCGTGGTGGTGGAGCGGGCCGCGGCGAGTGTCGATTGCGATACCTGCGCGCTGGCGGCGCGGGTGGTCGTCGATTGGCGCGACTAACTAGGCGCGCTTGCCGGCCGGCTTCTTTGTCTTCAGGCCTTGCGCCGCGAGAACGGCTTCCCTTGCCAAGGCCGCCAGCGCCTCATGGTCCTCGATGATCTCGATGGGAACCTCGAAATACTTGCGCACCTGGACCCGCCGCGCCTTCGTGTCATAGGCAAAGCAGGTGCTGCCCAGCTTCTCGTACCTGGGCCGGGTGTCCTTGTCCACGACGAAGTAGAGGCTGCCGCCCATGACCATCGCGAACTGCGTGGCGTGGGCCGAGAGGCCGGTGCCGCCGAAGAAGCGGTTGGTCGTGATGCCGTCGATTCCAGAGAGCCGGTCGACGATGAAATCCACGAATTGCGGCGAGGCCTGCGACATGTTGCTGTTCCTGCGCTCAATGCATGATGGAAGGCCGCAGTGTCGCCCAAGTCAGGGCCAGGGCGCGATGGCCGCGTCAGCCGCCGGCAATGCGCTCCGCCAACCCGATCAACGACCGGTCCGACCCCGCCGGCCCGAGCAGCGAAATGCCGAGCGGCGCACCATGGCGCTGCGCGAGCGGCATCGACAATTGCGGAAAGCCGGCAAGGCCCGCAATGCACAGCATCCGGATCGCGCGGTTGCGGTAGTCCTCCAGGCCGGCCTCGCCTTCGCTGCGCAGCGGCGCGATGTCGGGCATGGTCGGCATCAGCAGCACGCTGTCGCTGCCGAGCAGCTTGGCCAGGTGGCTGCGGAAAGCGATGCGGAAGGCGCGGCCCGCGACGATCTGCGCATCGGTCACGCCGCGCGACCAGGCAAAGCGCTCGGCCACGCCCGGGCCCAGCGGCGGCGCGTAGCGCTCGATCAGCGGGCCATCGGTGAGCCAGGCCTCGTGCGACTGCACGTAGCGGAAGTTCCAGTACATCGCGTCGAAGGAGTCGAGCGCGACCTCGATGCCCGCCGCATCGCCGAGCACGCGCTGCACGCGCGCGGCCGCATCCGCCAGCGCGTCGGCCGCGGCCGGCACGGCCAGCGACCACACGTCCTCGGGCCGCAGCAGCCGCACGCGCGCGGGCAGCGCGGCCGTGTCAGCGCCCAGCAGCACGTCGGCCACGCGCGCAAAGGTGCCGATGTCGCGTGCGAACCAGCCGCAGGTGTCGAGGCTGGGCGCAAGGTCGAGCGCGCCTTCGAGGCTCACGCGGCCATGCGTGGGACGCAGGCCGTACAGGCC
Organism: Variovorax paradoxus NBRC 15149; assembly: GCF_001591365.1. Taxonomy (GTDB): domain Bacteria; phylum Pseudomonadota; class Gammaproteobacteria; order Burkholderiales; family Burkholderiaceae_C; genus Variovorax; species Variovorax paradoxus. The sequence goes on along the minus strand of NZ_BCUT01000001.1, from coordinate 1,805,648 downwards.
GCAGTGGTTGGCCGGCGCGCGCACCGAGCCGCCGGTGTCGGTGCCGAGCGCGAAGTCGCACAGGCCCGATGACACGGCCGAGGCCGAGCCCGACGACGAGCCGCCGGTGATGCGGTCTTTTGCGGCGCCGTTGATCGGCGCCCCGAAGTGCGCGTTGTTGCCGTTCATCGAGAACGCGAGTTCGTCGGTCACGGTCTTGCCCGCGAAGCGCGCGCCCGCATCGAGCAGCTTCTGCACGGTGGGCGCGGTGCGGGTCTTGATGCCCGACATCGCAAGCACGATCGGGCTGCCGCCGCCGGTGGGATAGCCGGCCACGTCGAACAGGTCCTTGGCTGCAAAGCGCAGGTCGGCCAGCGGGCCGGTGGGCGCATGCGGCACCGGCGCGTCGGGGTACGGAACGAAGGCGTGGGCGGGGTCGTGCAGGGGCATGGCGTGTCGTGGTGTGTGTGTGCAGGGGCGGGTCAGGCGGCCAGCGTGGGCGCGATGGCGGCGGCGGCATCGGTATGGATGCAGCGCGCGCGATGCTTCGGCGCGAGTTCGACCACCGGCGGCTGCGCGGCGCGGCAGGCATCGGTGGCGAGCGTGCAGCGTTCGGCAAAGGCGCAGCCGGGCGGCAGCGCCGACAGGTCGGGCGGCGTGCCGCCGATGGTCTCGAGCCGCGCGCCGCGCGCCAGAGCGCCGTGCGCGCGGCTCTTGAGCAGCGCGATGGTGTAGGGGTGGCGCGGCGAGCGGATCAGCTCGCGCGCCGTGCCTTCCTCGACGATGCGGCCCGCATACATCACAGCGATGCGGTCGGCCACCTCGACCGCGGCGCCGATGTCGTGCGTGACGAAGATCACCGACAGGCCGAGGTCGCGCTGCAGTTCGCGCAGCAGCAAAAGGATCTGGATCTGCACCGTGGCGTCGAGCGCGGTGGTCGGCTCGTCGGCCAGCAGCAGCTGGGGTTTGCATGCCAGCGCCAGCGCGATCATCGCGCGCTGCCGCATGCCGCCCGACATCTCGTGCGGATAGGCCGCCAGGCGCCGCTCGGGGCTCGGGATGCGCACGCGCTCGAACAGCGCAAGCGCACGCTGCTGCGCCTCGGCCGCCGTGGCCTTCCTGTCGTGCCGGCGGATCGACTCGACGATCTGCGCGCCGACCGAATACACCGGATCGAGCGCAAGCAGCGGCTCCTGGAAGATCATCGAGGCGACCTTGCCGCGGAAGTCGTCGAGCTCGCGCGCGGGCATCGCGAGCACGTCGCGCCCGGCCACCTGCACCTGCCCGCCGATGCGCGTGCGGCGCTCGGGATGCAGGCGCAGCAGCGTGCGCAGGGTCACGCTCTTGCCGGAGCCCGATTCGCCGATCAGCGCGACCACCTCGCCGCGCTGCACCTCCAGGCTCACGCCGCTGACCGCATGCACGGGCTTGCGGCCGCCGCTGAAGCTGACGCTGAGGTCGCGCAGGCGGACCATCGGCTCGGGGGAAGAAGAGCTCGGGTTGTTCATCGTTGTCGTCGTGGTCGTCATGCGTTCACGCCGCCCGGGCCAGCGGCACGGCCATCGGATGTCCGCTGCCGGTCTCGTGGACCAGGCAGCTCGCCGCATGTCGCGCGCCGGTGGCGATGGGCTCCGGCACCACCTGGCTGCACACCGGCGCGGCCAGCGCGCAGCGCGGATGGAAGCGGCAGCCCGAGGGCGGGTTGATCGGGTTCGGCGGGTCGCCGGCCAGTGCCGCTTCCTCGGTGCGGTGGTCGGGGTCCATCGAGGGCATCGACGAGAGCAGCGCGCGGGTGTAGGGATGCGCCGGCGCATCGTAGAGCGCGTCGGCCGGCCCGATCTCGGCCACCTGGCCCAGGTACATGACCATCACGCGGTCGCTCACGTAGCGCACCACGTTGAGGTCGTGGCTGATGAAAAGATAGGTGAGGCCAAATTCGGCCTTGAGGTCGAGCAGCAGGTTGATGACCTGCGCTTCCACCGACTTGTCGAGCGCCGACACGGCCTCGTCGAGGATCACCATGCGCGGCTGCAGCGCGAGCGCGCGCGCGATGTTGACGCGCTGGCGTTGCCCGCCCGAAAGCTCATGCGGATAGCGTTCGGCAAAGCGCTGCGGCTCGAGCCCGACGCGCGCGAGCAGGTCGCGCGCACGCGCCACGGCCTCGCGCCGCCCGACGCCGTGCACCTGCGGGCCGAAGGCGACGGAGTCTTCGATGGTCAGGCGCGGGTTGAGCGAGGCGTAGCTGTCCTGGAACACCATCTGCACCTGGCGCCTGAACTCCTTGAGCGGCAGTTCGCGCCCGCCGACTTCGCGGCCGTCGAAGATCACTTCGCCCCGCGTTGGTGCAATCAGCTGCATCAGCAGCCGCGCGGTGGTCGACTTGCCGCAGCCCGATTCGCCGACCACGCCGAGCGTTTCGCCCTTGAGCACTTCGAAGTCCACTCCGTCGACCGCGCGCACCACGCCACCGCCGCGGCCCAGCGGATCTTTCTTGAGCGGAAAGTGCTTGACCAGGCCGGTGATGGTGAGAAGCGGTTGTGCGGGGCCGCCGATGTCTTTCAGTGCGTCCATGTTTTCACGCTCCTTTGTTGCTCTTGTTGCTGTTGTTCGGGGCGCGTGCACAGGCCACCGGGTACTCCCCTCCGCGAATGTCCCCCGGCCTGCGGCCTCCTCCTTGATTTCGCTGCGGGGAGCACCCGATGCCCTGTGCACCTGGACACGCTGCTGGTGTACCGCCGATCAACAACTGCTCTGTCCAACGCTCCCGTCGATGGGGTGCCTTGCGCAGCGAAATCAAGGGGGAGGCCGAAGGCCGGAGGACATTCGCGGAGCAAGGTACCCCATCGGCGGGAGCGCGCCCCGAACAAAGAACCTCAAACACAAAGCGGCGAACAAGAAGAGATCCCATTCCTAACCCTTGTTGTCCATCGCCGACCGCAACCCATCGGACAGAAGATTGAAGGAGATCGATGTGATGAAGATCATCGCGCCCGGCAGCGCAGCGACCCACGGCTGCACATAGATCGCGGTGCGCAGCGTGTTGAGCATCAGGCCCCACTCCGGCTCCGGCGGCTTCACGCCCAGGCCCAGGAACGACAGGCCCGAGGCCAGGATCATCGACACCGCGATCAGGCTCGTCGCGTACACGAAGATCGGGCCGAGCACATTGCCCAGCACATGCACCCGCACGATCGTGAACGGGTTCGCGCCCGAGGCGCGCGCCGCCTCCACATAGTCGCGCGTGCGCACCTGCGTCGTCACGCTCTCGGCCACGCGCGCGATCTGCGGAATGAAGACGATGGTCAGCGAGATCAGCGAATTGACCACGCCCGCGCCCAGCGTGCCCGACAGCGCAATGGCCAGCAGCACCGAGGGAAAGGCGTAGAACACGTCGATGGTGCGCATGATCAGCGTGTTGGTGAAGCCGCCCGCATAGCCCGCAACGATGCCGATCACTGTGCCGAGCACGAAGGCGCAGATCACCGGCGTGATGCCGATGAACAGCGACAGCCGCGCGCCGACGATCAGGCGCGACAGCATGTCGCGGCCCAGTTCGTCGCTGCCCAGCGGCAGGCCCTCGGTGCCGATCGGCTTGAGCCGCTTGAGCATCGACGAGGCATAAGGATCGGCCGGCGCGAGCCACGGGCCGAACACGGCCAGGCCGATCAGCAGCAGAACCACCAAGGCGGCACCCATGGCGACCGGATCGCGCGTGAAGCGCAGCAGCGCCGAGGTCCAGTAGCCGCGCGAGCGCTGCATCGGCGGCAGCGGCTTCACGTCGGCGGCGGCGGAGGAAGAAGAGGGGATGGGCAGTGCGCTCATGGTGGTCATGCCCGCGCGATCCGCGGGTCGAGCATGGTCTGCAGCACATCGACCAGCAGGTTGAGCAACACGAAGAACAGCGCCAGCACCAGGATGGTTCCCTGCAGCAGCGGCAGGTCGCGCTGGAAGATCGCGGAGTTCAACAGAAAGCCGGTGCCGGGCCACGAGAACACGGTCTCGATCAGGATCGAGCCGCCCAGCAGGTAGCCCAGCTGCAGGCCCATCACCGCGAGCGCGGTGGGCGCCGCGTTCTTCACCATGTGGCGGAACACGCCGAAGTGCGTGAGGCCCTTGGCGCGCAGGCCGACGATGAATTCCTGGTCGAGGATGTCGGCCACCAGCGCGCGCACGGTGCGCGCGATGATGCCCATCGGGATCACCGACATCGTGAGGGCCGGCAGGATCAGGAACTGCAGGTGCGCCCAGTCCCAGGCCCAGTCGCTCGAGCCGCCCGGGCCCGCGCCGGTGGCGGGCAGCCACATGAGCTGCGACGAGAACACGATCACCATCACCATGCCCAGCCAGTAGTGCGGCACGCTCACGCCCAGCACCGACAGCATCGAGGCAAGGCGGTCGAGCCATGAGTTGCGGAAGTAGCCGGCCACGAAGCCGAACAGACAGCCCAGCACGAAGCCGATGAAGGTCGCCACCACCGCCAGTCGCAGCGTGTTGCCCACGGCCGTGAACACCTCGCCCGCCACGGCGCGGTTGCTCGCGATCGAGACGCCCAGGTCGCCATGCAGCGCGCGCCAGACCCACATCGCGAACTGCTCCGGCAGCGAACGGTTGAAGCCGTAGAGCTCGCGCAGCTGCGCCTGCAGGTCGGCCGAGGCGTCGGGCGGCAGGATCGACACCAGCGGATCGCCGGGCGCAATGTGCACGAGCAGAAAACACACCAGCGCCACGCCGACCATGATCGGCACGGCGTAGACGACGCGGCGCAGGAGGTAGGCCAGCATCAGTCCATCGTCATGGTTGCAATGTCGATGAACCAGCTTTTCGGCTGCACCACGTTCTTCACCTTGGCCGACATCGCGCGCGGACCCACGTCATGCGCGATCCAGACGAAGGGCGCGTCGTCCACGATGTGCGTATGCAGCCTGGCCAGCGCAGCGTCGCGCGCCTTGTCGTCGAAGCTGGTGCGCGCATCGGCCACGAGCTTGTCGACTTCGGCGTTGCCGTAGTAGCCCCAGTTGTTGGACACCGGCGGAAAGGCCTTGGTGCTCACGAAGCGCACCATCGCGAAGAACGGGTCCATCGCCGCGAAGCTGATGTTGACCGCGTTGGCACCGTTGGCCGAGGGGTCCTTCGCGCCCTTGCGCCAGTTGGTGAAGAGCGTGTTCCATTCGATCACGTCGAACTGCACGTCGAAGAAGCACTGCTTGAGCGACTGCTGCGCGAACTCGTTCATCGGCAGCGGCTGCATCTGGCCCGAGCCCGAGGCCGAGATCTGCACCTTCACCTTGATCGGCTTGGCGGCCGAGTAGCCGGCCTGCGTCATCAGCGCCTGCGCGGCCTTCACGTCGTACTTGATGTCGAAACCCGGCGTGCCGAACCACGGATGGCCCGGCGGCACCGTGCCCTTGGGCTCGGCCATCATGCCGCCGAGCAGCTGCTTCATGCCGCCGCGGTCGATGCACAGGTTGGCGGCCTGGCGCACGCGCTTGTCGAGCCAGGGCGAGCCCTCGGCAAAAGACAGCTGCCACGGCCACACATGCGGCTGCGCGTTGGAATAGATCTTGAAGCCGCGCTGCGTGATCTGCGCCATGGCATCGGGCGCGGGCGCCTCGATCCAGTCGACCTGGCCGCCCAGCAGCGCGGCGGTGCGCGCATTGGCCTCGGGCATCGGCAGCATCACGACCTTGTCGATCTTGGGTACGCGCTTCGCGTCCCAGTAGGTCTTGTTGGCGGCCAGCTCCAGGCGTTCGCGCGCCACGAAGCGCGTGACCTTGAACGGGCCCGATCCCGCGGGGTCGGCGGCGAAGGCGGTCCATGCGGCCTTGGACTTGTCGGCGGGCGTGGCGCCGGCCGCGGCGTCGAACTTCTTCTGCCACTGCGCGGGCGAGGCCATGAACAGGTTGCTCAGGTTGATCGGCAGGAAGGCGTCGGGCTCGCTCGTGGTGAGCTCGACCGTCATGTCGTCGATCTTGCGCGCGGTGCGCAGCGTGGGCATGCGCGAAGCGGTCACGCCGACCTGGCTGGGGTCGAACTGCGGCGCGTCCTTGTCGAGCACCTTCTGCACGTTCCACACCACCGCGTCGGCATTGAAGGCCGAGCCGTCATGGAACTTGACGCCGGGGCGCAGCTTGAAGACCCACCTGGTCTTGTCCTTGGCGTCGACGGCCCAGGAACTGGCCAGCGCCGGGATCAGCACGCTCGGCGCGTCGGCCTTGGACAGGTCCCACTGCGTGAGCGAGTCGTAGATCGGGATGCCGGTGAAGCGGTTGCCTTCGAAGCCCTGGTCGGGCTGGCCGAGCGTGCGCGGAATGTCGGCCGCGGTCATGGCGATGCGCAGCGTCTTCTCCTGGGCCAGCGCCGGCGTTGCGAAGGCCAGGGTGGCGAGCGCCGCGCAGGCGGCCAGGGGTTTCAGGATCGAGGCAGGAACGGCACGCTTCACAGGAGCTCCTAGGGGTGAAAGGGCAAAGGGATCGAACCGGTGGTGAAGCACGACGTGTGCCAGCCGCAAGGCCGCGATGCGACAATGGCCCTCCCATGACAGACACCCTCACCATCACCCGCCCGGACGACTGGCACCTGCATGTGCGCGACGGCGCCGCCCTCGAAGCCGTGGTGCCGCACAGCGCGCGCCAGTTCGGCCGCGCGCTGGTCATGCCCAACCTGCGCCCCCCTGTGACCACCGCGGCGCAGGCCATCGCCTACCGCGACCGCATCCGCGCGGCGGTGCCGCCGGGCACGGCCTTCGAGCCCGTGATGTCGCTCTACCTGACCGACAAGCTGCCGCCCGAGGAAATCGCGCTGGCCGCGGAAGCCGGCGTGCGCGCGCTCAAGCTCTACCCGGCCGGCGCCACCACCAACAGCGATGCCGGCGTGACCGACATCCGCCACACCTACAAGACGCTCGAAGCCATGCAGAAGCACGGCCTGCTGCTGCTGGTGCACGGCGAGGTCACCGACCCGGCCGTCGACCTGTTCGACCGCGAGGCCGTCTTCATCGACCGCGTGATGATCCCGCTGCGCCGCGACTTCCCCGAGCTCAAGGTGGTGTTCGAGCACCTCACCACCCGGGAGGGCGCCCACTACGTGCGCGATGCCAACCGCTTCACGGCCGCCACCATCACCGCGCACCACCTGCTGTACAACCGCAACGCCATCTTCACCGGCGGCATCCGCCCGCACTACTACTGCCTGCCCGTGCTCAAGCGCGAGACGCACCGCGTGGCGCTGGTCCAGGCGGCCACGAGCGGCAGCGACCGCTTCTTCCTGGGCACCGACAGCGCGCCGCACCCGGCCCACCTGAAGGAACATGCGCTCGGCTGCGCCGGCTGCTACACCGCGCTGACCGCCATCGAGCTCTATGCCGAGGCCTTCGACAGCGTGGACGCGCTCGACAAGCTCGAGGGCTTCGCAAGCTTCCATGGCCCCGACTTCTACGGCCTGCCGCGCAACAGCGGCACCATCACGCTGAAGCGCGAAAGCTGGACCGTGCCCGAGACCGTGCCCTACGGCGACGCCACGCTCAAGCCGCTGCGCGGTGGTGAAACCATCGGCTGGAGACTCGCATGACGCCCGCGCTGCGGGTGATGCTGCTGATCGATGCCGACAACGTCTCAGCCGACGTGATCGAGCAGGCCGTGCAGCGGACCCTGGCCGAGCACGGCGCGGTTCATGTGCGCCGCGCCTATTGCAACGCCGAAACGGCGCTCAAGCAGCAGGCGCTTTTCAAGCGGCTGTCGGTGCGGCCGATGGTCAACCTCTCGGCCGGCAAGAACAGCACCGACATCGCGCTGGCGGTCGATGCGCTCGATCTCGTGATCGCCGAGCGTCCCGACGTGGTGGTGCTGGTGTCTTCCGATTCCGACTTTGCGCCGCTCGTGATCCGGCTGCGCGAAAAGGGCTGCCGCGTCTGCGGCCTGGGCCAGCAGGGCAAGACCGGCGAGGAGACCGTGGCGGTCTACGACGAGTTCACCGACCTGCAGCACCACGGCGCGCCGGTCGCGCCCCGCACCGCGCCGGCGAAGAAGGCCGCGGCCAAGGTGGCCGCGAAGCGTGCTGCGCCGGCCAAGACGGAAAAGGCCGAGAAGAGTGCGGCCACGCAGCCGGCCCGCAAGGCTGCGGCCAAGACGCCGGCCCGAAAGACCGCCAAGGCAGCAGCGAAGCCGCCCGCGCCGCAGCCGCCCTCCGAGGCCGCCGAATTCATCCTGCGCGCGGCACCCGCGCTGCGCAGCGGTGCCGACGTGCCGCTCAACGACGTGGCCCAGGCGCTGCGCGCGGCTGGCCTCCTCGGCAAGCACGGCAGTTCGCTCAAGCTGTTCGACAAGCTCCCGGCGGAGTTCGCCGTGCTGCAGCACCCCGACCGCATCCGCTGGACCGGAGCCGCCACGCCTTGAGCCTGGCGGCGGTCGACTGGGCGCAGCCCTGGCTCGCGCCCTATCGCGCCATCGGCCAGGCGGCGGCGCAGGCGGCACTGCGCACCTCGGTCGCGGCCGCGCTGCAGCGGCATGCGGCGCCCGATTCCAGGCCCGCCTTCGTGCCGCAGTCGGCGCTGCCCGCGGGGCAGGCCTATGAAGCCCACATCTTCCAGACCGGCACCGTGCCGACGCGCGACAACCTGCACGACTTCTTCAACGGCCTCGTCTGGCTCGCCTTTCCAGAGGCCAAGCGCCGCCTCAATGAACTGCAGGCCGCCGAGATCGCCCGCGCGGGCGTCGGCGCCACGCGCGGCCCGTTGCGCGATGCACTCACGCTGTTCGACGAGAACGGCGCCGTGCTCGATGCGCCCGAGCCGCTGTGGCGGGCGCTCGCCGCGCGCGACTGGCACACGCTCTTCGTGACGCAGCGCGCGCTGTGGTCCGGGGCGCGCCTCTGGGTGTTCGGCCATGCGCTGCTCGAGAAACTCGCCGCGCCGCGCAAGGCGCTCACCGCGCATGTGCTGCGGCTGCCGGCACCGGCTGCCGGCGGTTCGGCGGCGTCCTGCGACGGGGCGCTGGCGCGCAGCCTCGCGCCGGATCACCTGGCGCAAAAGCCCTTCGTTCCGCTGCCCGTGCTCGGCGTGCCGGGCTGGTGGGCCGGCAACGCGGCGGCGAATTTCTACGACGATCCCAAGGTCTTCAGGCCCGGTCCGTAGAACTTTTGCTCCTATCATCGCTCTACCTGCAAGCCGCGGTGCGGCTCCTCCAGAACCCCAACAACACAGGAAGAGCGCCATTTCCTGCACGGCTTGAAGAGGGCCATCCGGTCCTCATCTAGGCGGCAGCATTCCCCCACGGAGAATTCAACTTGAAACGTATCCTTCTGTTCGTTTTGACCAATGTGATGGTCGTTGCAGTGCTCGGCATCGTCGCCAGCCTGCTCGGCGTCAACCGCTTTCTGACGGCCAACGGGCTGAACCTCACGGCACTGCTCGGCTTCGCGCTCGTCATGGGCTTTGGCGGCGCGATCATTTCGCTCCTGATCAGCAAGCCCATGGCCAAGTGGACCACCAAGCTGCACATGATCGACAACCCCCAGTCGCCCGACGAGGCCTGGATCGTCGGCACGGTGCGCAAGTTTGCCGACAAGGCCGGCATCGGCATGCCCGAGGTCGGCATCTTCGAGGGCGAGCCCAATGCCTTCGCGACCGGCGCGTTCAAGAACTCGTCGCTGGTGGCGGTGTCCACCGGCCTGCTGCAGAACATGACGCGCGAAGAGGTCGAGGCCGTGATCGGCCACGAAGTGGCGCACATCGCCAACGGCGATATGGTCACCATGACGCTGATCCAGGGCGTGATGAACACCTTCGTCGTGTTCCTCTCGCGCGTGATCGGCTATGCGGTCGACAGCTTCCTGCGCCGCGGCGACGACCGTTCGTCGGGCCCGGGCATCGGCTACTACGTGAGCACCATCGTGCTGGACATCGTGCTGGGCTTTGCCGCCGCCATCGTGGTGGCGTGGTTCTCGCGCCAGCGCGAATTCCGCGCCGACGCCGGCTCGGCCGCGCTCATGGGCCAGAAGCAGCCGATGATGAACGCACTCGCGCGCCTGGGCGGCCTGCCGGCCGGCGAACTGCCCAAGGCGGTGGAAGCCATGGGCATCACGGGCAGCATCGGCAAGCTCTTTGCCACGCACCCGCCAATCGAAGAGCGCATTGCGGCGCTGCAGAACGCGCGTAGCTGATCGATCGATCCGCTGCCACAGCAAAAAAGGAAAAGCCGCCACGGGTTGCCGTGGCGGCTTTTTCATTGGGGCCGGCGCGGGGCAGCCTCAATACGAACGCAGCGAAATACCCCAGCGCCCGTCTACGCGCGTAGCGATCCAGAGATTGCGGTGCGTGCTGAGCACCGTGCCGGCTTCGTCCTCGCGCGTGTAGCTGACGACGAAGTGCACCTTGTCGGCGCTTGCGAGCACCGCTTCCTTCGACTGGTAGCGCGTGCGCTGCCAGCCCGAAGCCATGAGCTGCTCGAAAAACCCGGCCGGATGATGGCCGGACGCCTGCCATTCGAGGCGGTCGGCGCCCGAGAGCATCAGGTGCGGAAAATGAAGCTCGCCGTCCATGCCCGCGGTGTCGCAGGCATTGAAGCGTTCGGTGAAGCGGTCGAGGCAGGCGGAGGCTTCGGCGATCGCGTCCGACACAGCCGCGCCTGCGGAGGCCTCCGGCGTGACGAAGCTGGCGAAGCCGGTCATGGTTGCTGCGGCGGCGACAACGCCAGGGCGATCAGGCCGCCGGAGCCGCCGGCTGCCGCTCGGTCCGTGCGCGTGCGAGCGTGCTTGCGACCTCGTCGGCATCCATGCCGTACATCTCGGCGAACTCGTGCTCGCTGCTGCGGCCGCTGGCCTCGAAGGCGCGCAGCAGCGCCTCGCGCTTGGCGGCCTGGCGGGCCAGCTCGGCCAGCGCTTCGTCGAGCACGGCGTTGGTTTCCTCGTCGCGCGAGCGCACCAGCACCGCGTAGGCCTCGCGGTCCAGGCCCGAGGCTTCCACGGCGCGGGCGATGCGCGCCACCAGCTGCGGGCGCAGGTCCTCGCCGGGGTTGCGCTGCACGCGGCGGCGGTGCAGTTCGAGGATCGCGTGGTGCACATGCTCGGGCGCGACCGGCTCCACCGCGTTGCCGTCGAGGTCGTGGCGCGCCAGGCCCGCGGCCACCGCCTCGAGATAGCGCGTGGAGCGTGCGTGCAGGCCCAGCGCAACCTTCAGCTCGTCCTTCTTGAAATCGTCGGGGTGCTTCTCGAGCAGGTCCTGGAACACGCCGAGCTTGAGCGGCAGGAAGCGCGCGCCGAACATGTTGGGGTACAGCTCGAACAGCTTTTCGAGCGCCGGGTGCACCTTGCGCGCGCGCTGCGGCTGTGGCTGCTGCGCGGCCTGCCTGGGCTTCTGCTTTTGTTGTTGCTGGCGCGGCGCGCGCGGCGGCCGGGGCCGGCGTGCGTCGGCCTTCGGCTGCTGCTGCGACTGGTGCAACTGGGCGGTGCCCTCGGCTTCCGCCGGCTGGACTTCCTGGATTTCTTCTTGGGGCGTGGCGGTGTCGGTCATCGGTCGGTTCTTGTCAGGTTGGCTGGCAGCGGCGGAGAAAAATGGATTCCGCGCGTTCAGCGCGGGCGGAACATCTTGAAGAGATTGTCGGGGCTGATCTCGAAGTAATCGGCCGGGCCGCCGCCGCGCAGGATGGGCTGCGCCGCGGCGGTGTCGTAGATGCCGTTCTTCAGCAGGTGGCGCGCAATGTGCACGCCCACCACTTCGCCGAGGATCAGCCAGGTGGGCACCGGCACGCCGTCCACGCCCTCGAGCTGCAGCAGCTGCGTGAGCCGGCATTCGAAGGACACCGGGCTCTCGGCCACGCGCGGCACCGCAATGTGGCGCGACGCTGCGGGCGTGAGGCCGGCGAGCTCGAACTCGTTCACCTCGGGCGGCACCGCGGCGCACGACTGGTTCATCTGCTCGGCCAGCGGGCGGGTGGCCAGGTTCCAGCCGAACTCGCGCGTCTGGCGGATGTTGTGCAGGCTGTCCTTGGCGCCGATGCTCGCAAAGCCCACGATGGGCGGCGTGTAGTTGAAGGCGTTGAAGAAGCTGTAGGGCGCGAGGTTGAGCGCACCGTTTTCGTCCTGCGACGAGATCCATCCGATCGGCCGCGGGCCGACCATGGCATTGAACGGATCGTGCGGCAGGCCGTGGCCCTTGGCGGGTTCGTAGAAGTGGAAATCGTCGTTCGGCAGGGCCATGGGTTCCTTGCTCATGTTCCGGTGACGCTGCGCGCCACCGCTTCGGCCACCTTGATGCCGTCGACGCCGGCCGACAGGATACCGCCCGCGTAGCTCGCGCCTTCGCCGGCGGGGTAGAGGCCGCGCACGTTGAGGCTCTGGAAGTCGTCGCCGCGCGTGATGCGGATCGGCGACGAGGTGCGCGTTTCCACGCCGGTGAGCACCGCATCGTGCAGGTCGAAGCCCTTGATCTTGCGGCCGAAGGCGGGAAAGGCCTCGCGCATCGCCTCGATGGCGTAGGCCGGCAGCGCCTGGTGCAGGTCGGTGGGCGTGACGCCGGGCTTGTACGAGGGCGTCACGCTGCCGAGCCCGGTCGAGGGCCTGCCCGCGATGAAGTCGCCCACCAGCTGGCCGGGCGCGCGGTAGTCGCCGCCGCCGAGCACGAAGGCGTTCGATTCGAGTTCGCGCTGCAGCGCGATGCCGGCGAGCGCGTCGCCCGCGGTCTCGGGCGTCCAGCCGGGAAAGTCGCGCGGGTCGATGCCCACCACGATGCCCGCGTTGGCGTTGCGCTCGTTGCGCGAATACTGGCTCATGCCGTTGGTGACCACGCGGCCGGGCTCGCTGGTGGCCGCCACCACGGTGCCGCCGGGGCACATGCAGAAGCTGTAGACCGAGCGGCCATTGCTCGCGTGGTGCACCAGCTTGTAGTCGGCCGCGCCGAGCAGCGGATGGCCCGCATGGCGGCCCCAGCGTGCGCGGTCGATCAGGCCCTGCGGATGCTCGACGCGAAAGCCGATGGAAAAGGGCTTGGCCTCGACGTGCACGCCGCGTGCGTGCAGCATGGAAAAAGTGTCGCGCGAGCTGTGGCCGAGCGCCATCACCACATGGTCGGCGCGCAGCTCGCTGCTCGTGCCGGTCGCCTGGTCGAGCACGGTGAGGCCGCGAAGCTGGCCGTTCTCGATCTGCACGTCGGTCACGCGCTGCTCGAAGCGGATCTCGCCGCCCAGCGAGACGATCTGCTCGCGGATGTTTTCCACCACCTTCACCAGCTTGAAGGTGCCGATGTGCGGATGCGCGACATAAAGGATCTCTGGCGGCGCGCCGGCCTTCACGAACTCTTCCATCACCTTGCGGCCGAGGAAGCGCGGGTCCTTGATCTGGCTGTAGAGCTTGCCGTCCGAGAAGGTGCCGGCGCCGCCTTCGCCGAACTGCACATTCGACTCGGGGTCGAGCACGCTCTTGCGCCACAGGCCCCAGGTGTCGCGGGTGCGCTGGCGCACGGTCTTGCCGCGTTCGAGCACGATGGGCTTGAACCCCATCTTCGCGAGCATCAGCGCCGCAAAGATGCCGCAGGGGCCGAAGCCGATCACCACCGGCCGGGGCGCGCCTTCGGGTGCCTGCGCGGGCGGCGTGTAGCGCATGTCGGGCGCGGCCTGGATGTGCGGATGCGCAGCGTGCTTCGCGAGCAGTGCGGCTTCGAGCCCGGCGTCGGCCAGCTGCACGTCGGCGATGTAGACCGTGAGCAGGTCGGCCTTGCGCGCGTCGAAGCTGCGCTTGAAGACGGTGTGGGAAGCGATCGCTTCGAACGGGACGTCCAGCGTCCGGGCGATCAGAGCGGCCAGCGCCTCGGGGGCGTGGTCCAGCGGGAGTTTGAGTTCGGAAATTCTCAGCATGTCATGGGGCTTGTGGTTATCAAGCAGGCCACGGATTTTACGCGCCGAGGCGCTATGAAAGAGATAGCTGGGTCAGGCTGGGAGGAAGCCCTCGACGGAGAGATAGCGCTCGCCGGTGTCGTAGTTGAATCCCAGCACCACCGCATCGGGTGCCAGCGAGGGCAGCTTCTGCGCGATGGCCGCGAGCGTGGCGCCCGAGGAAATGCCCACCAGCATGCCTTCCTCGACCGCGCAGCGGCGGGCCATTTCGCGCGCCGGTTCGGCGTCGACCTGCAGCACGCCGTCGAGCAGCGAGGTGTCGAGGTTCTTCGGGATGAAGCCCGCGCCAATGCCCTGGATCGGGTGCGGCGAGGGCTGGCCGCCCGAGATCACCGGCGAGGCCACCGGCTCCACCGCGAACACCTGCAGCTTCGGCCACTTCTTCTTGAGCACCCGCGCCACGCCCGTGATGTGGCCGCCGGTGCCCACGCCGGTGATCAGCACGTCGATGCCGTCAGGAAAGTCGGCCGCGATTTCCTCGGCCGTGGTGCGCACGTGCACGTCGATGTTGGCGGGGTTGTTGAACTGCTGCGGCATCCACGCGCCCGGCGTGCCGGCCACGATTTCCTCGGCGCGCGCGATGGAAGCCTTCATGCCGCCGGCGCGCGGCGTGAGGTCGAAGGTGGCGCCGTAGGCCAGCATGAGGCGGCGGCGCTCCACCGACATGCTGTCGGGCATCACGAGGATCAGCTTGTAGCCCTTGACGGCCGCGACCATGGCCAGGCCGATGCCGGTGTTGCCCGAGGTGGGCTCCACGATGGTGCCGCCGGGCTTCAGCGCGCCGGACTTCTCGGCGTCTTCCACCATCGACAGCGCGATGCGGTCCTTGATGGAGCCGCCGGGGTTGGCGCGCTCGGACTTGATCCACACCTGCTGCTTCGCATTGCCGAACAGGCGGTTGATGCGGATGTGCGGCGTGTTGCCGATGGTCTGGAGGATGTTCTGGGCCTTCATGGGATCTCCTTGGGCTTTTGTCGGGGCAGTCGAAGCGCCATTGTGGAGCGGACGGCCGGCGCCCGCGAGGTAATCGAGCGATAATCCCCGGCGTGAAGCACGCCAGACCGCCGCTGGTGCAAGCCCGCAAGGGGCGACGCCGCAAGGCGCCGCGTCGAAAGACCGCACTGGAGGAACGTCCGGACTGCACAGGACAGCGCAGGAGTTAACGACTCTCCACCGTGAGGTGAGGATCAGAGCAACAGAGACGAGCCGATTCAGTTCGGGTGAAACGGGCAATCTCTGCGCGCAGCAACACCAAGTAGGCCAGTATCGAGGTGGTTCCGCTGAGCTGGCGGGTAGGTGGCATCGAGCCGTTTGGCGACAAGCGGCCCAGAGTAATGGCGGTCACGTTGGGGGCAACTCCAACGCACAGAATCCGGCTTATCGGCGGGCTTCACACTTTTCTTCTTTCCTGATTTCCCCCTGGGGTTCTTCCATGGGGCGCTGCAGTGCTGCGGCTTTTCTCCTAAAATAGATAGCAAGCTAACTAATTTGAGAGAACCATGGCCCACGTCTCGAAGACCCGAGAAGCCGCGCTGATGTCGCTCGGCATGGCGCTGTCGCCGCTGCAGCGCGGCTACCGGGCCGCGGCCGACAAGGCGGTGGCGCATGTCGGGCTTTCGCAGTCGCTGGCGTGGCCGATCGTGATGATCGGCCGCCTGCACGGCGGCGTGCGCCAGGGCGTGCTTGCCGAGGCGCTGGGCATCGAGGGGCCTTCGCTGGTGCGCTCGATCGACCAGCTGGTGGAGGCCGGCTTCGTGGAGCGCCGCGAAGACCCGGCCGACCGCCGCGCCAAGACGCTGCATCTCACGCCGGCCGGCGAGGCCGCCTGCCAGCCCATCGAGGCCGCGCTGCGCGGCCTGCGCGCCACGCTGTTCGAAGGCGTGGCCGACGAGGACATTGCCGCCTGCCTGCGCGTGTTCGCGGTGCTCGGAGAGCGGCTCGGCCGCGCCGCGCCGGCGCCGCAGGAAGGGCGCAGGTAGATGGCCGCCTTCCAGCTGCCGCGCTTCAGCCGCGCGGAGCTTCTCTTTTCTGCCAAGAGCTTTGCCGCCGCGATGCTGGCCATGTACCTGGCCAGCCGCGCCGGCCTGCCGCGTCCGTTCTGGGCCTTGATGACCACCTACGTGGTGGCCCATCCGCTGGCCGGCGCGGTGCGCTCCAAGGCGCTCTACCGCTTCTGCGGCACCTTGATCGGCTGCGTGGCCACGGTGCTGCTGGTGCCTGCCTTGTCGAACGCGCCGGAGCTGCTCACGCTGGTGCTCGCGCTGTGGGTGGGCCTGTGCCTGTGCATTTCGCTGTTCGACCGCACGCCGCGTTCCTACGTCTTCATGCTGGCGGGCTACACCGCCGCGCTGATCGGCTTTCCTTCGGTGCAGACGCCGCTCGCGCTGTTCGACACCGCGGTGGCGCGGGTGGAGGAAATCGGCCTGGGCATCCTGTGCGCCACGCTGGTCCACAGCATTGCGTGGCCCACGGGCCTGGCGCCGACCGTGCTGGGCCTGCTCGACCGCACGCTGCAGGACGCGCGCCAGTGGCTCGGCGACCTGCTGCAGCCCGCCGGACGCCGCGCCGATGCCGATCCGCAAACGCTCGCGGCCGACCGCCGCCGCCTGGCCGGCGACATCACCCAGCTGCGGCTGCTGTCCACCCACGTGCCGTTCGACACCACGCACCTGCGCTGGACCGCCGGCGCGATCCGCGCCATGCAGGACCGCGTGGCCGCGCTCACGCCCGCGCTGTCGGCCGTGGAGGACCGGCTGCTGGCGCTGGAACAGGCCGACGGCGCGCTGGCGCCGGACGTCGCCGCGGTGCTCGCGCAGGCCGCGCAATGGCTGCAGGAAGACGATGCAGCGCGCGCGCAGTCGCTGCAGCTGCTGCGCCGCTCGATCCAGGCGCTGGGCGCGACGCCGCAGCACAGTCCCTGGAGCCGCGCCCTGCGCATCGGGCTCGCGGGCCGGCTCGAGGAACTGGTCGAGGGATGGCGTGCCTGCGCGCGGCTGCGCATGGACATCGACGAGGGCCTCCAGGGCGCGCTTGCGCCGCGCCGCACGGCCGCGCTCGGCAGCCGCGTGCTGCACCGCGACTACGGCATGGCGCTGCTGTCGGCGCTGGCCGCGGTGCTCGCCATCTGCCTGTGCGGCGCCTTCTGGATCGTGACGGGCTGGCCCATGGGCTCGGCCGCCACCATGATGGCCGCGGTCTTCTGCTGCTTCTTCGCGACCATGGACGACCCGGTGCCCGCGATCCACGGCTTCCTGAAGTACACGCTGTGGTCGATTCCTGTCTCCGCGCTCTATGTGCTGGTGCTGATGCCGCTGGTGCAGGACTTCGGCATGCTGGTGGTGGTGTGTGCGCCGGCCTTCCTGCTGCTGGGCGTCTATATGGCGCGGCCGGCGCATTTCATGGCGGCCATGGCGCTGCTGTTCGGCGTGGCCGGCACGCTGGCCATGCACGACACCGCCAATGCCGACCTGGTGAGCTTCATCAACAGCATGCTCGGCCAGGTCATCGGCGTGGTGGTTGCCGCGCGCGTCACGCGGCTGGTGCGCTCCGTGGGCGCTGACTGGAGCGCGCGGCGCATCCAGCGCGCCACCTGGCGCGAGCTCGGCGAGATGGCCGGCGCCTCGCAGCGCCAGGGCGCGCAGGGCGACGCCTACGCCGTGCGCATGCTCGACCGCATCGGCCTGCTCGCACCGCGCATCGCGCAGGCCGGCGGCAGCATCGAGGGCGTGGCCGCCAACGACGCGCTGCGCGACCTGCGCACCGGCGCCGACATCGACGTGCTGCAGCGGGTGCGCACGCAGCTGCCGCCGGCCTCGGCCGCGGCGCTCCTGGGCGGCATCTCGCAGTTCTTCCGCCAGCGCGGCAGGGGCCGCATGCAAGCGCGCCCCGCCAGCCTGCTGCCGCAGATCGACGAGGCGCTGTCGGCCGTGCTTGGCGCGCAGCATGCGCCGTCATCCGCATCGCGCAGCGCAGTGACCGCGTTGGTGGGCCTGCGCCGCAATCTCTTTCCCGATGCACCGCCGCGCCTCGCCGCGGCCGGACAAGGAGCCTCCAGATGATTGGCGAAGCAAGTTTCTACGGCCTCTACCTGCCATGGCTGCTGGTGCTGGCCGGCATTGCGCTGGCCGCCCTCTGGGGCGTGCGCCATCTGCTGGCCCTGGCCGGCCTCTACCGCTGGGTGTGGCACCCCGCGCTGTTCGACATGGCGCTTTATCTGCTGCTGCTCTACGGCCTCAGCCGTGCGGCGTCCTTCCTTCAATGACGAGATCCAGATGAAAGCCCCTCTTTCCACCGACAGCTCCTGGCCGATGCGCCTCGGGCGCATTCTTCTCACCGCGGCCGTGGTGGCGGCCGCCGCATGGGCCGGCTTGCAGCTCTGGGACCACTACGAGCTCGCCCCCTGGACGCGCGACGGCCGCGTGCGCGCCAACGTGGTCCAGATCGCGCCGGACGTTTCCGGCCTGGTCACCGCGGTGCCTGTGCGGGACAACCAGGCCGTGCAGGCCGGGGCACTGCTGTTCGAGGTGGACCGCGCGCGCTACGACCTTGCCGTGCGCCAGGCCCAGGCCGCGCTGGCGGCGCAGCGTGCCGCCAGCGCGCAGGCGCAGCGCGAGAACGCGCGCAACACGGGGCTGGACGCGCTGGTGTCGCAGGAGGCCCGTGAACAGACCCGCGCCCGCGCGGAGCAGGCGCGCGCCGCCGTCGCGCAGGCCGAGGTGGTGCTCGACGCGGCGCGCCTCAACCTGCAGCGCGCCGAGGTGCGCGCGCCGGTCAACGGCCTGGTGACCAACCTCGACCTGCGCACCGGCAGCTATGCATCGGCCGGGCGGCCGGTGCTGGCGCTGGTCGATGCGCATTCGTTCTTCGTCGAGGGCTACTTCGAGGAAACCAAGCTGCCGCGCATCCACCTGGGCGACCGCGTGCGCGTGACGCCAATGGGCGGCGGCGCGGTGCTCGAAGGCGCGGTCGACAGCGTGGCTGCCGGCATTGCCGACCATGACCGCTCGACCAGCGCCAACCTGCTGCCCAGCGTGAACCCGACCTTCAACTGGGTGCGGCTCGCGCAGCGCATTCCGGTGCGCATCAGGCTCGATCCGCTGCCGCAGGGCGCACGGCTCGTGGCCGGCCAGACCGTGACCGTGCAGGTGCTCGAGCATCCGCCGGCGCGCAACGCCGGTGCACCGGCCGCCGAGCCGAAGAAGGGATGAACGCCATGCCCCGTCTTGCACTTCGCATGGCTTCGCTCGCGGTTGCGGCGGGGCTCGCGACTTGCGCGGCCGTCGGCCCCGACTACCGCCAGCCGCCCGAGGCGCTGGCCAGCCAGCCCGGCGCCGCACGCCCGTTCGCCGAGGTGCCCGCCAACGCCGCCCCGCTGCCCGCGCACTGGTGGCGGCTGTACCACGACCCGCTGCTGGACCGGCTCGTCACGCAGGCCCTCGCGCACAACACCGACCTGCGGCAGGCCGTCGCAAACCTGGAGCGCGAGCGCGCCATCGAGGCCGAGGTTGCCGGCGGCCAGCGCCCCACGCTCGGCGTGAGCGGCGGCCCTTCGTTCGGCCATGCGTCGGGCCTGTCGATGCTGCAGAAGGGCTATGAGCCGCCGAGCCGCTTCAACTACAGCGCGGCTGCCTCCCTGTCCTACCAGGTCGACCTGTTCGGCCAGATACGCCGCAGCATCGAAGCCGCGGGCGCCAACACCGAGGCCGCCGCGGCCGCGCTCGACCTCGTGCGCGTGAACGTGGCCGCGGGCACCGCGCGCGCCTACGCGCAGGCCTGCTCGACCGGGCTGCGCCTGCAGATCGCGCAGAAATCCGTCGCGCTGCAGCAGGACGCGCTGAACGTCACCGAGCGCCTGCAGCGCGCGGGCCGCGCCGGTGCCATCGACGCCAACCGCGCGCGTGCGCAGCTGGAGCAGCTGAATGCCGCGCTGCCGCCGCTGCAGGCCGAGCGCCAGGGCGCGCTCTACCGCCTGACCACGCTGACCGGCGCCCTGCCGCAGGACTTCCCGCGCGAGGTGGCCGGCTGCACCGTGCCCCCACGCGTGGCCGGCACGCTGCCGGTGGGCGATGGCGCGGCTCTGCTGCGGCGCCGCCCGGACATCCGCCAGGCCGAGCGCAGCCTGGCGGCCTCCACCGCACGCATCGGCGTGGCCACGGCCGATCTCTATCCGAAGGTGACGCTGGGGCTCTCGGCCTCGTCGGCCGGGCCGGCCAGCGATTTCGGCCGCAAGGACACCATTGGCTGGAGCATGGGCCCGCTGATCTCCTGGACCCTCCCCAACACCGGCATCGCGCAGGCCCGCATCGCCCAGGCCGAGGCCGGCACGCGCGCCGCGCTCGCGAAGTTCGACGGCACCGTGCTGACCGCATTGCGCGAAACCGAGACCGCGCTCGGCACCTATGCGCGCGAGCTCGACCGCCGCGCCGCGCTGCAGGCTTCGCGCGACGAAAGCGCCAAGGTGGCCGCGCAGGCGCGCCAGCTCTACCAGGGCGGCCGCACCGCGTACCTCGACGCGCTCGATGCCGAACGCTCGCTGGCCGCGAGCGACGCGGCGCTCGCGGCCAGCGAGGCGCAACTGGCCGACGACCAGGTGGTGCTGTTCATGGCGCTCGGCGGCGGCTGGGAGCCGGACGATGGCACCGGCCTTGCGGCCAACGAAGCCGCGCCCGCGTCCACCTCCGTCAAGGCTCGCTGACCATGGCCGCTGCCGCACTTTCCTCCACGCCGCGCCGGCATGCGCCGCTGTGGCTGCTGGCGCTCGTCACCTTCAGCGGCACGCTCGCCATGCACATCTTCGTGCCCGCGCTGCCCGTTGCTGCGCAGGGCCTGGGCGCCGGCATGGGCGCGATGCAGATGACCGTGAGCCTCTACATCCTCGGCCTGGCCGTGGGGCAGCTCGCCTACGGCCCGCTGGCCGACCGCTACGGCCGCCGCCCGGTGCTGCTGTGCGGGCTTGCGCTCTATTCGGCCGCGGGGCTTGCTGCGGCGCTCGCACCCGATGTCCATGCGCTCATCGCCGCGCGGCTGTTCCAGGCCATGGGCGGCTGCGCGGGGCTGGTGCTGGGGCGCAGCATGGTGCGCGACACCGCCGAGCCGCAGGAAGCCACGAAGCGCCTCGCACTCATGAACCTCATGGTCACCGTCGGCCCGAGCATTGCACCGCTGCTCGGCGGCGCGCTGGCCAGCGCCTTCGGCTGGCGCTCGATCTTCCATGCACTGTTCGCGCTCGGCCTCACGGGTCTCGTGTTCGCATGGAGGCTGCTGCCCGAGACCGGCATGCCGGGCATGCGCGTCGAAGGCCGGGTGTTGGCACGCAACTACCGCTTGCTGCTCGCGTCGCCCGCGTTCCTTGGCTTTTCGATCGGCGGCGGCTGCGCCACCACGTCGATGTATGCCTTCATCGCGTCGGCACCTTTCATCTTCGTCGACCAGCTGCATCGCCCTGCGCACGAGGCCGGCATCTACCTTGCGATATTGGTGTCGGGCGTGTGGCTTGGCAGCTTTCTCACCAGCCGCCTGATCGTGCACGCGAACCTCGACCGGTTCATGACGCGCGCCAACCTGCTGAGCTGCGCCGCGGCCTTCGTTCTGCTGGGCGCAGCGCTCGCGCAGCGGCTGTCGGTGCCGCTCATCGTGGCGGCGATGTTCCTCTACACCGTGGGCGCGGGCATGGCTTCGCCGGCCGCGCTCACGCGCGCCATCGGCGTCAATCCGCTCGTGATCGGCTCGGCTTCAGGGCTCTATGGCGCCACGCAGATGGCGGTGGGCGCCGCATGCACCGCGCTGGCGGGACTGGGGCACCGCAACCCCGCGATGGCGGCGGCGCTGGTGCTGGCCGGTGCCAGCATCGTGGCGCAGGCCTCATTCGCGGTGGCGCTGCGCGCGCAGAAGAGGGCGGAGGCGGCTGCGTAGCCTGCGCGCGTCAGCGCGTGAAGAGCCAGCCGCCCCTGGGCTGGCGCGTCAGCTCATGCCGCCGGACCGAGCGCTCCTCGCCGTCGTCGCCCACGTACACCACTTCGAAGCGCAGCCGCTTCGGCGACACCATCTTCCAGTTCTGGATGCGCTTGACCGTCACGCAGGCGGTCTTGTCGTGGTACTGCATATCGGCCATCGGCCCGCCCTGGAAGCCGGTGCCGTCGAACAGCCGGCCCGGCGCCGCGAACGGGCTGAGCACGGCGCCGTTGCGCGCGGTGATGCAGCCCTCGGTCCGCACGAAGGATTCGATGGTGGGCGCCGCGCTTTGCACCACCTTGGCCACGGCCGGCGTGGGCGGCCTGGTCACGATGGCTTCGCGGATGCGTTCCACTTGCTCCTCGGTGATCGGCGCGAGCCCGCTGGGCGACACGACCGGCGGCGGTGCCGGCGGTGGCGGCGGCGCGTACGAGGGCAGCAATGGCGCGAGATAGCTGCAGCCTGCCAGCGCCAAAGGGGCGGTGCAGGCGAGTGCGGCGGTCCGGGTTCCGAACTTCATGGATGGGTCTCCTGTCGTCGATTCCTCTTCGGGCCTCTTGCGTGCCTCTTCTTCGATGTCAAAAGCGTTCGTGCGGCGAAAGATAGCGCCACTGGCCGGGCTCCAGCCCCGCCAGCGGCACGCGGCCGATACGGATGCGCCGCATGGCCAGGATGCGCAGGCCGGCTTCGTCGCACAGGTGCGCGATCTGCCCGGGCCGCGCGCCCTTGAGCGCAAAGCGCAGGCCGGTCTGCTCGTCGGCCTGGCGGCCGATGCTCACGCGCGCGGGCGACCGCTCGAAGCGCACGAGCTGCTCGGGACTGAGCTTGCCGGCCACGTCGACCATCACCTCGTGTTCGAGCACGCCCGCGTCCTCCTGCAGCTTGCGCTCGATGCGCCATTCCTGCGTGTAGACCACGAGGCCGCTGGCGCCGGTTTCGAGCGGCGTCATGCAGCGCTGCGCCTTGGCGTGCGCGGGCAGGAAGCGCATGCCCGCGCGCTCGGGCTCGTGATGGTTGGCGGCCACCAGCAGCCGGTGCGCGGTGTCGGTGGCCATGCCGGCCGGCTTGTGCAGCAGCAGGGTGACGGGCACCACCGGCTCCGGCTTGGCGCCGGGCTCGATCTCGACTTTCTGGTGAGCGTGCACGCGCGACTGCGGCAGCAGCGCCGGCACGCCGTCGACACGCACCGCGCCGTTCTCGATCAGCAGCTCGGCCTCGCGCCGCGAGCAGCCTGCGAGCGCGGCCACGCGCTTGGCCAGGCGGATGCCTTCTTCTTCGGAAGCGCGGCTCATGGCGCGGAGGCCCGTTGCCGGATGCGCGCCACGTGCGCGGCCAGCGACCGGGCGGCTACCGGCCACATGCGCTCGGGCACGTCGTCGTAGGCCAGCGGCAGCCAGTCGTCCGGCGTGCCCTGGGGCAGCCTTTGCATGGCCGCGGCGATCTTGGCTTCGCGCTTCAGGCGGTGCGCCTTCAACTGCGCGATGGCGCTGCGTGCGCTGCCGATGACATGGCCGTGCGCGGGCAGGATGAAATCGATGCCGCCGGCCTCGCAGGCCGCATCGAGCTTGTCGAGCGAATCGAGGTACGCGTTCATGTCGCCGTCGGGCGGATCGACCACCGTGGTGCTGCCATTCAGGATGTGGTCGCCGGAGAACAGGAGTCCGTCTTCCTCGAGCACCAGGCACAGGTGGTTGGCGGCGTGGCCCGGCGTGTGGATGGCGCGCAGCGTGTGGCTGACGGGCTCGCCTTCGGCCGTGCTGCCGCTGAGCACCAGGCGCTCGCCGTCGCGCAGTTCGCGCTCCGCGGCAAAGCGCGCCGACGAACGCGCGGTGGGCGCCGAAGACAGCCCGAGGATCGGCGGCTTCTGCTTGCACAGCGCCTGCAGCGGCGCCGCGCCGGGCGAATGGTCGGCATGCGAATGGGTGCACACGATCATGCGGATGTTTCCTTCGGTGGCGCGCCACAGCCGGTCGATATGGGCCGCGTCGTTCGGGCCCGGGTCGATCACGAGGTAGCCCGTGGCCGCATCGCCCACGATGTAGCTGTTGGTGCCCGGGCCGGTCATGGCGCCGGGGTTGGGCGCGGTCAGGCGCTGCACGTTCCTGAGCAGCGGCACGGCGCGCTCGCTCTGCCAGTCGAGCGCATGCAGCAGCTGCCCGTCGGGACACACCAGCGCGAGCTCGCCGTACGGCGAATCGCTTTCCATGTAGCGCGCGTCCTGGCCGCGCAGCAGGCCCGCGCGCGGGCAGCTGGTCCACAGCGGCTGCTCGGCGCCGCCCTGGGGAGCGCAGGCCTGCAGCACCGCGTCCACGCTGGCATAGGCCGCGAGCCGCTGCAGCGTGCGCACGGTCGGAAAGATCATGAAGAAGCTGCCTGCCGCGTGGCGCGCCAGCGCATCGGCCGGCCGCACCCAGCAGGGCTCGAACTGCTCGCTCTCGTCGGCCGTGGGCACCTGGCCCTCGGGCATGCGCGCCACCAGAAAGGGCACGTCGAAGCGCTTGGGAAGGTCGCGGTCGGTGATCCAGTGCGCGAGGCTGAACACCTGGTCGCAGGCAAGCACCAGCCCGCGCGCGGCGCATTGCTCGGCAAAGGACACGGGCGACGCGGTGCTGCGGTCCATCGATGCGATGTCCTGCGCGCTCACGGGCCGGCCGTCGGCATGGCGCGCGAGCAGCACGCCAAGCTCCTCGAAGCCTTCGCGGATCGCCGCAATGGCCTGCGTCAGCTGCAGGCCGCTCTGGGTGGACCGCCGTGCGGCGATGCGCGCGGCGGCTTCATCGGCTGCATCGATCTGCCCGCCGGGGAACACATAGGCGCCTGGCGCGAAGCTTGCAGTGCCGGAGCGGCGCGTCATCAGCACTTCGATGCCGGCCTCTGAATCGCGCAGCAGCAGCACGGTGGCTGCCGCGCGCACGGGCGCGGGCTCGCGTGCGGGGTGGAGTTGTTGGGTGGGACGGACCATGCGGCGATTATGGAGAGATCGCTCGATGCGGTTGCGTGCCGCATAAGCTCATACCGGATCGGGCATGAACCGCGCGCCACAATCCCGGGCTGCACCGCCCGCATCGAGGAAAGACATTCATGATCCATTCTCCCTTCACTCGCCACCTCAGGTTCTCGTCGTCGTCGTTCTTCGCGCGGCGCCTGCGCCCGGCCTTGCTGCTGGCAGGCGCCGCCCTGGGTGCGGCCGCATCGTCCGCTGCCTTTGCGCAGGGCGACTGGCCGCAGCAGCCGGTCACGCTGATCATGGGTTTTCCGGCCGGCTCGGGCGTCGACGTGGTGGCCCGCGCCATCCAGGAGCCGCTCGCCCGGCAGCTTGGAAAGCCCGTGATCATCGACTACAAGTCGGGCGCGGCCGGCAACATCGCGAGCGAGTACGTGGCCCATGCCAAGCCCGACGGCTACACGCTTTCGTTCGGCACCGCTGCCACGCATGGCAGCAACGCCGCGCTCTACAAGAAGCTGCCGTTCGACGTGGAGGCCGACTTCGTGCCGGTGGCGCCGGTGCTCGACGTCTCGAACGTGCTCACCGTCAACCCGGAGGTGATCAACGCCAGGACCTTGAAGGAGTTCGTCGATCTCGTCAAGGCCAACCCCGGAAAGTACAACTATGCGTCTACAGGCAACGGCGCCGGCACGCACATGGCCTTTGCCGAGTTCAATTCGCGCCTCGGATTGAACATGGTGCACGTGCCGTACAAGGGCGGGCCCGAGGCCATCACCTCCGTGGTGCGCGGCGAGACCTGCTGCATCATGAACCAGGTGCAGACGGTACTGCCGCACTACAAGGCCGGCAAGGTGCGCCTCCTGGGCGTGACCACCGCCGCGCCGGTGGCCGCGGTCAAGGAGGTGCCGACCATCGCCTCCAGCGGCCTTCCGGGCACCAAGGGCTTCGACAGCTCGATCTGGTTCGGCATCTTCGCGCCCAAGGGAACCGACGCGCAGATCGTCGACAAGCTCAACGCCGCCGTGAAGGCGGTGCTCGAGCAGCCCGAGATCCGCGAGCGCTTCGAAAGCCAGGGCAACACCGTGCGCATCGAATCGCCCGCGCAGTTCAGGAAGACGGTGCACGACAACCGCGTGAAGTGGGCCGAGGTGGCCAGGGCTGCGAACATCAGCATCGATTGAGGGGGCGCCGCGGCTGCCGACTCAAGGGCCCCCGCGCGCGGGCACCGTCATCGCGACCACGCCCGCCACGATGCACGCGAGCCCGGCCCACGCGGTGAGCGAGAGCGCTTCGCCGAGGAACACCACGCCGATCATCACGCCGATGGGCACGCGCAGGTAGGCCTGCGCTGCGGTCGACATCGGCCCGAGCGTCTTGATGAGCCGGAAGTAGATCGTGAAGGCGAGGGCCGTGGAGAGCACCGCGAGCGCCAGCACCGCCAGCACCGAGCCGGCTGAAGGCGCGAGCGTCCACGGCCGGTCGATCGCGAGGCTCGCGGGCAGCAGCATCGCCGCGCCGCAGAGCAGCGAGCCCGCGGCGGGCACCATCGGATCGAGTCCCTTGAACACGCGGCCGAACATGGCCGCGCAGCCGTAGCAGACGGCTGCCGCCACCAGTCCCAGTTGGGCGAGCAGTGAATGCCCGAGCCCGTGCAGCGCCTCGACGCCGACGATCAGGCAGATGCCCGCGAGGCCCGCCGCCACGCCGAAGAGCCGGCGCAGCGTCGGCTTCTCCGCACCGCCCATGCCCATGCCCAGGCCCAGGCCCAGCAGGAAGATGAAGATCGGCGAGGTCGAGTTGAGGATGGTGGCAAGCCCGGCATCCACGCTGCGCTCGGCCCACGCGATGAGCGTGAACGGCAGCACGCTGTTCAAGCAGGCCTGCAGCGCGAAGCGGCGCCACATTGCGGGCTCCCGCGGCAGCCGCACGCCGCGCAGGCGCAGCAGCGCGAGCAGCAGCAGGCCGGCGATCAGCGTGCGCGCCGCGATCAGCGTCACGGGCGGCAGCGTCTGCACGCCGATCTTGATGAAGGCGTAGGAGGCGCCCCAGCAGGTGGCGAGCACCGCGAGCAGCATCCATTCGAAGGCGATGCGGGGCGCGGGCTTGGCGGCGGCGGCGAGCGGGGTCGTTGGCATGGTGCGCCGATCATCGAGAGTTCGCGGGACGGACACTTCGGCCTGCAACGAAACGTGCGCGTGGTGACCGCGGGCCCGAATCTGGGTACGCTGCGCACGGCCCTGATCCCCACGCATTCAACGACCGACCGACCTTCCATGCCTTCGCTCCTGATCCGCAACGTGCGCCCCATGGGCGCTTCCCCCGTCGATGTGCTGGTGCGCGATGGCCGAATCGCGAAAGCCGGCGCCGCGCTGTCCGCGCCCACCGATGCAACGGTCGAGGAGGGCGGCGGCGCCTTGCTGCTGCCGGGCCTGGTCGAAGGCCACACCCACCTCGACAAGACGCTGTGGGGCATGGACTGGTACCGCAACGAGGTCGGCACCAAGCTCATCGACAAGATCGAGAACGAGCGCGCCTTCCGGCATGCGAGCGGGCATGACGCGGCCGCGCAGTCGCTGGTGCTGGCCAAGGCCTTTCTCGCGCGCGGCACCACGCGGCTGCGCACGCATGTCGATGTGGACACGCAAGCAGGTCTGCGCCATCTCGAAGGCACGCTGCGCACGCGGCAGACGCTGCGCGACTTGCTGCAGATCCAGGTCGTCGCGTTTCCGCAGTCGGGCCTGCTGGGCCGGCCGGGCACGGCCGAACTGCTGGGCCAAGCGCTTGCGCAGGGCGCCGATGTGCTGGGCGGCCTCGACCCCTGCGCGATCGACGGCGACCCGGTGCGCTCGCTCGATGTGCTCTTCGGCATTGCCGACAGGCACCAGCGCCCGCTCGACATCCATCTGCACGAGCCCGGCGCCATGGGTGCGTTCTCGCTCGACTTGATCCTGCAACGCACCGAGGCGCTGGGCATGCAGGGCAAGGTCGCGGTGAGCCACGGTTTCTGCCTGGGCGACCTGGCCGAGCGCGAGCGCGACGCATTGCTCGCGCGCATGGCCAGGCTCGGCGTGGTGCTGGTCACCAGTGCGCCGCCATCGCGCAGCGTGCCGCCGCTCATGGCCTGCCGCAAGGCCGGCGTGACGGTGCTCGGCGGCAACGACGGCATCCGCGACACCTGGTCGCCCTACGGCAACCCCGACATGCTGGAGCGCGCGATGCTGATCGGCATGCGCTACAACCTGCGCCGCGACGACGAACTCGACGTGGCGCTCGACACCGTCACCCACGCCGGCGCGCGCGGCTGCGGCTTCGAGGCCTATGGCCTGGACGCCGGTTGCCGCGCCGACCTGGTGCTGGTCGATGCGCAGACGGTGGCCGAGGCCGTGGTCGCACGGCCGGTGCGCAGGCTGGTGGTGGCGGGCGGCTGTGTCGTGGCGCGCAACGGCGTGCTGCAGGCCGAGGTGGCGTCCTTGTAGCCGCGCCGCCGTGTGTGTGCGCCCTCGGCCTACGCGAAAGTCCGCTGCCGGCTGTAGGGCGCCGGGCCGGCGCCGGGAGAGTCTTCGCGGCCAACCCCATCCTCGAACGAAAGGCTTTCCATGCGCGCCAACGACAAATTGCTGTCTGGACCCGTTGCCGATCAACTGACGCCGCTGGAAATTTCCCAGGCCGTGCTCCAGGGCGAAGAAAACCCGAACACCGCGCGGCCGCTCACGCCGCTCGAGCAGGCCGCCACGGGCATAGCAACGGGCAGCGGACAACGCTCGCCGCTGGCCCGCATGCTGCGCAGCCCCGCGGTGGCCTGGGGGGCCGCGGCCATGGCGGGCCTGGGCCTGCTCGCCGCGCTGGCCCATGCGAAGCGGGAGCCCACGCTCAGGCCCTGATGCCGCCGGCGGCGACCGCGGGCAGGCGGCACCCGCCTCACTACACTGCTGCGGATGAGCCTTTCCCCTCCACCGCATCGCGTGCGAGAAGACCGCCTCGTTTCCTACTTCCTGAGCGGCGATGCCATGCGCAGCCGCAGCGTGAGCGATGTGGTGCTGTCGGGCAGGGTCGATGTGCCCGTGCCTCCCGCGCGCCTGGTCGCGGATTGGGAGCGCGAGGTGTCCTCGCGCCTGGCGCTCGAACCCGGCGACGTCGAGCCCTTGCCGCTGGCGCGCGCGCGTGCGCGCTGGCCGGACTACCGGCGCTGCGTGCAGTCCATGTCGGACTGGACGCGCACCATCGGTTGGCCCGAAGCGCTGCTTGCCTCCAGCGAAGTCGCCCTCATGGCCTGCCGCGGCGCCCGCTACCACCATGACGGCGCGCAGTACGGCGGCGCGGCCTTCTGCAATCTGTTCCTCAGCGAAGACAGGCAGCTGGATGCGCACTTTCCGTTGACGGGCCACCGGATTCCGCTCGCCCGCGGCACGGTCCTGGTGTTCGACACCGGGCAGCCGCACGCCGTTGTCGAGCGCGGCAGAAGCGGCTTCGACGCGGCACGCTTCGCGCCCGGGCGCGACTGCACCCAGGTGTTCCTGAGCTGGGAGCTTCCGATCGAGGACGCGCATGTCGGGCGCGCGCTTCGCATTGCCTTCGACGTCGATGCGCCGACCGCCTCGCAGCTCGATGAAGAGCAGGTCCGCGTCAACGGCGAGCCGGCGAGCCTCTGCCCCGAGTCCGGCCGCTGGCGCCGCGGCTGAGCATCGCGCGAGCGCGGGCCCGGCTGCAGTTTTTCGTAGTCCTTCGCACGGGCTGTAGAACGTTTGGATTCGGCGGGTTTTCCTTGTAGACGATGCAGGCGCCGAGCGCAGAGACTGCGCCCGCGCGTACGAAAAGAAGCTTGGCAGGCACGCCGTCATCGCCGCTACATCGCGATGTCACAGCTCTTTCTTACGCTGGAGGCCATCCCACCGCCTCGAGAAAAAAGGAGTGTCCTCATCCATGCATCCACGATTCATCCTGCGCGCGCCGCTCGCACTGTCGGTACTGGCCTTTGCATTGACCGCCTGCGGCGGCGGTGATGGCGGAGGCGGCAGCGGTGGCTTCAGCGGCGGCGCCGCCGCTTCGGGCAAGGCGCTCGCCTCCGACCAGCCCAATGCAGGCACGGCCGGCAAGACCGATGCCGCCTCGTCCGGCGCGGGCAGCGAGCCCAGCGTGAGCTACGCGCCCTGACGCCACCCGCGTCCCGGCATTCCGACGACCAAGAACAAACCCCCATGACCACACGCCGCAAGTTCCTCCAGACCGCCACCGGCTCCGGCATTGCCGCTGCCACGCTGGCCACCTTTCCGCCCAGCATCCGCCGCGCGCTGGCCATTCCCGCGCACCACGAGACCGGCACCATCAAGGACGTCAAGCACGTCGTGCTGCTGATGCAGGAGAACCGTTCCTTCGACAGCTATTTCGGCACCTTCAAGGGCGTGCGCGGCTACGGCGACCGCTTTGCCGTGCCCGCGCCCAACGGCAAGACCATCTTCCACCAGACCTACACCAAGACCACGCCGCCCAGCACCTACACGCCCTACCGGCTCGACGAGAGCAAGGGCAACGCGCAGCGCGCGGGCAGCACGCCGCACGGCTGGTCCGACTCGCAGGCCGCATGGGACCACGGCCGCATGTTCAAGTGGCCCGACGTCAAGAACCTGCTGTCGATGGGCTACTACGACACCGCCGAGGTGCCGTTCCAGCGCGCGCTGGCCGAGGCCTTCACGCTGTGCGACCACTACCACTGCGGCATGCACACCGGCACCATCGCGAACCGCCTGTTCTACTGGAGCGGCACCAATGGCCCCAACGGCATCAGCCCCGCCGACGGTAGCCAGGTGCAGCTCGCGGTGCTCAACAACCAGTTCAACGCCGGCAACGACATCGGCGCTTCCACCGAAGGCTGGACCTGGACCACCTATGCCGACCGGCTCGAGAAGGCCGGCGTCAAGTGGAAGGTCTACCAGAGCCTGATCGACAACTTCGGCTGCAACGAGATGATGAGCTTTCGCCACTGGCGCACCGCCGTCGAGCAGATGCCGGCGGCGCGCCGGCCCGTGTACGTTCCCGCGACCGACATCACGCAGCCGGTGACCGCCGCCGGCCCGTTCTACGACCCGGCCATCGACGATGCGCTCAGCCCGCTGGCCAAGGGCTTCGGCAACACCATGCCGCAGGGCTTTCTCGAAACCTTCCGCGAGGACATCCGCAACGGCACCCTGCCCGCGGTGTCGTGGATCATCTCGCCGTCGGCCTACAGCGAGCATCCCGGCCCGTCGAGCCCGGCCAAGGGCGGCTGGTACGTGCAGGAAGTGCTGGACGCGCTGACCTCCAATCCCGAGGTCTGGAGCAAGACCGTGCTGCTCATCAACTTCGACGAGAACGACGGCTTCTTCGACCACCTGCCGTCGCCCGCGGTGCCGTCGCGCAACCCCGACGGCTCGCTGGCCGGCGCCACCACGCTGGCCGAGGCCGACACGGCCGTCGAGTACCACAACTACACGCCGGCCACGCCCAAGCAGCCCGCCATGGACGGCCGCCCCTACGGCCCCGGCCCGCGCGTGCCGATGTGGGTGGTCTCGCCCTGGAGCCGCGGCGGCTGGGTCAACTCGCAGGTCTGCGACCACACCTCCACGCTGATGTTCCTGGAGAAGTGCTTCGGCGTGGCCGAGCCGCAGATCAGCAAGTACCGCCGTGCCGTCTGCAGCGACCTCACGAGTGCCTTCAACTTCGAGCGCCCCAACGACGAGCCGCTGCCCGTGCTGCCCGGCCGCAAGACCAAGGCCGAGGCCGATGCGCTGACCGCCGCGCAAGAGGCGCTGCCCAAGATCGTGCCGGCGGCCGATGCCGAGCTGCCGGTGCAGGCCACCGGCGTGCGCCCCTCGCGCGCGCTGCCCTACGAACTGCACACCAGCGCGCGCAGCGATGCGCTCAACGGCCGCGTCCAGCTGCTGTTCGCCAACAGCGGCCGCGCCGCCGCCGTGTTCCACGTCTACGACAAGCTGCACCTGTCCGACCGCCTGCCGCGCCGCTACGTGGTCGAGCCCGGCAAGCAGCTCGACGGCCACTGGAACGCCATGGCCGACGACGCCGGCCTGTACGACCTGTGGGTGCTCGGCCCCAACGGCTTTCATCGCCAGTTCAAGGGCGACCTGAACCGGCTGCGCGCCGGCAGCGCGCCCGCGCCCGAGATCCGCGTGGGCTACGACGCGCGCCGCGGCGACCTCTACCTGCAGTTGCGCAACGACGGCCGGCGCGATTGCCGCTTCACCGTGCAGCCCAACAAGGCCTACCCGCGCCCCGACGCCTACCAGGCCGGCGGCAGGGACCGCAACGGCAACAACGGCCATGGCAGCGATGGGCACGGCAATGCCGACAACGGCACCTACGGCCACAACCCCGACGGCTCGTGGAGCATCCGCGTCAAGGGCGGCGGCGAGACCGGCATGCGCTGGAGCCTGGACGCGAGCGGCCAGTGGTACGACTTCGTCGTGACCTGCGATGCCGATCCTTCCTTCTACCGGCGCCTGGCCGGCCGCATCGAGACCGGCCGGCATTCGGTGAGCGATCCGGCCATGGGGCTGCAGGACCGCTTCTGAGCTGGCAAGGGGCTGCTTGCCGCTAGGGCAGCAGCCTGGCGATCGCATCGGCGAACGACGGGATGTCGGTCTGGGTGTGCGTTGTCGAGTAAGTGGTCTCGGTGATCGACAGGCCCGGGTAGCCGCGCGCCTCGAGCCGCGCATGCATTCGGCCCACCGGTTCGAAGTTGCACTCGTCCCGGTTGTCGCAGCGCGTGAGAACCAGCGTTGCGGGCAGCGGCCGGTCGCCCAGCGCATCGTGCATTCGCTGCTCGAGGTCTTCGTCCTCGGCCGCCTGGAAGTCGAACGCGGCCTCGAACGCCAGGAAGTCCGAGAACACCAGGCTGCCCGCCGCGCCTTCGAGGAACAGCGCAATGCCGGCCATGCTCCCGCTCAGCGAAAGCCCGGTCAGCATGCGCTGCTTTGGATCGGCGCGGTACTTCGCTTCGATGAACGGCACCAGTTCGAGCACGAGGAAGTCGTGGTAGGCCACGGCGCCGGGCATCGTGTAGTCCTGCTCGCGGCGCGCCGAGCCGCCGATGCCGACCAGGATCGCTTCGGTACGGCGCTGCTCGAGGATGTTCCTGAGGTCCGAAAACCGCGTGTCGGGCGGATTGAAGACCCCGTCGGCGTCCATTGCATAGATGACCGGATAGGCCCTCGAACCGCCGTCGTAGGAGGCCGGCAGGTAGATCTCTAGCGCGTAGCTTGCGCCTGTCTTGGCCGAGGTGATGGTGTCGGAAACGACGCGGCTGGCGGCGGGCGGCGCTTCGGCGGGCGTCGCGTTGGGCTCGGGCACCGGTGTTGGTGCTGGTGCTGGTGCTGGCGCGGGCTCGGGCTCGGGCTCCGGTGGCGCGGCCGGCGCATCGGTGGCAGGCGGCGTGGCCGGCGGATCGGCCGGCGGCGTGGCAGTGGCCACCGGCGCGACCGGCACGAAGGCGCCGCCACCGCCGCCTCCACCCCCTCCGCCGCAACTCCACATTCCGAGCGCGAGCGCCCAGCTTCCGACCCATACGACCGCACGCATCCTTTGCCCAAGCTGCATCGGAGTTTTCCTTGAAGCTGGTGGCCTGAAGAGACGCATCAGGGCGTGGCGCCAAGAAAAAAGCGCGCCGGCCCGATGCGGACTTTTTCAGGATGCCACGGGAAGCCGTGGGTGCGGCGCTCTTCGGGGTAGATGGAAAACGAAAAAGTCGTATCTGTCCCAATACTGAAGAGACAGAAGAAAGAAGCGTCCATTCCCAGTGGGCGAGACTTCGAGCTTGGACGCAGGAGCGCGGCACAAGATACTGGGCCTCCGCCCGGCATTCGATCGCAATGGCCCCGGGCTTCTGAGTCAACAGGGAGCCGATCGATGAGAGTCCAGCGCGAGCCGCGTGGAGAAGAAAGCGCGCGGCCGATCCAGGCGATGGAGTCCGCCCATCCGGTCCCTGCCTCATGGACATGATCGGCTTCCTGGCAGGCGACCATTCGCTTTCCATCCTGTGCATCCTTGCCGGGGTCGCATTCATTGCGGGGGCCTTCGACGCCATCGCAGGTGGCGGCGGATTGGTGACCGTGCCCGCGCTGGTGATCGCGGGGCTCGACCCGGTCTCGGCCATCGCAACGAGCAAGCTGCAAGCGACCCTTGGGGCGGTCTCCGCGACAACGAGCTTCGGGCGCGCAGGCCTGATCGAGTGGCGGCGGATCTGGCCCGCGGCCCTCCTGGCTTGCGTGGGTTCGGTCCTTGGCGCGCTGGCGGTCAGTTCGGTTCCGCAGCAGGTGGTGAAGACCGGTTTGCCCTTTCTCCTGATTGCCATGGCGCTGTATTTCGCCCTGTCGCCCAAGATGACCGACGAGGACGCCGGGCAGAGAATTTCGATGGCTGCCTTCTGTGCCACCGCCGCGGTCGTGATTGGGTTCTACGACGGGGCCTTCGGTCCGGGCACCGGCTCCTTCTTCATGATCGCGTTCGTCCTGCTGCTGGGCTGGGGCGTGGTACGCGCCACCGCGCACACCAAGCTGCTCAACCTCGCGTCGATCCTGGGGTCGCTTTCCATCTACCTCTTTCACGGGCTTGTGCACTGGCGCATCGGCGTGGTGATGGGCCTGGGAGCATTCATCGGTGCGCTGGTGGGGTCCAGGTTGGCAATCCGTGCCGGCGCCAGGCTCATTCGGCCGCTGCTCATGGTGGTTTGCTGCGCCATTGCCTTCAAGCTGATGCTGGCTCCGGCGCACCCCGTCCATCAGTGGCTTGCGGGCAGGATGTGAGAGCCCCCACTGCGCTCGCATGCACGTGGTTGCCGGCCTAGGGGGCACTTACACTCCGGCCATATGAGAAGCGCAAGGGACGTTCAATGCGGCCTGCAGCCCGTGGTGGAGCTGCGGAAAGAGGCTGCGTCGTACGCCTATTCCGTTCGCGCGCCGCGTTCGAAGGGCGTGATCCCGCCCAGCTCCTACAGCAACGGCGGCTTCTCGACGCTCGCCGACTGCCTGCTCGACGTGGCGCGCGCACTCGGCGGCGACTTCAAGCGCATCTACGTGCGCCTCGACGGCTACTGCGTTGGAGAGCGCGACATCGTTGAACTGCGCCGCGGGCCGCAAGAGGTTGCGGCCGCATTGAGGGCCGCCTGCGACGCGGTTGCGAGCGCCGCCGAAGCGGGTGCCGCTGCATCAGAGGCCAACGACCCCTGAACTCGCGGCGATGGCTTGATGGTGAGCCTGTCAGCTGCCATTGCGACGAACCCTGATGCGGTAGGCTGGGGCGCGAGCGACGCGCGTCATCTTGGGGTGCCGCTCGGGCGAGCCGCTGCGTTCTCCCCGGATTCCTTCCACGCCGCCCAGCACTGCTGGCCGCAGCATGGCCACCAACCGAGCGGGCCGCATTCCGCGGCCTCTCCGCAGCCGGTTCGGCACCAGACGGTGAGCCGCCGCGACGCGGATGCGCCGGCTTGATCCGGCCTTCGTCCCAACTGCCTCACCGCCAACGCGAATGGTGTTCCGTCGACTGGCTGGTCCATCACTTGTCGTCCTTGGGATCGCCCGTCTGCTGCCAGTACGTGCCGCCGAAGGAACTGCGCTTGATGATGGGCAGGATCACGCGCCTTCTCATGGACGCGGGCGAACTGGCGC
The DNA here is from genome assembly GCF_001591365.1 of Variovorax paradoxus NBRC 15149. Lineage (GTDB taxonomy): Bacteria > Pseudomonadota > Gammaproteobacteria > Burkholderiales > Burkholderiaceae_C > Variovorax > Variovorax paradoxus. Next base: position 1,770,240 of record NZ_BCUT01000001.1, on the reverse strand, counting down.
GATCGAACATTGACATGAAAGCTCCCTGGCCGCCCTCAGAAGCTGGGGGGCCGTTTTGTCGGGAGATTATGTAAGCCGCTGTTGCAGGCCAGGAAGCAGCCCAAAGTAGTCATCGCAAACGCATCCGCCCAAAGCGTGAACGAATGCACGGCGCCGTGTGGCGCGAGTCGCGTATCGGCACTCGGTGGACAGCCGCTCTGCTAGATTCCGCCCCGGTAGCCATCCATTCGAAGAGTCTTGACTCTGTTCTCCCTGAACCCTTCAATGAAGGTTTTTTGGCTACCCCTCAACCCGCTTCGGCGGGTTCTTTTTTGGGCGGAACAGTCCCGCAGGAAGCCTCCTTAACCATCGGTTAAGACCGGCTAAACCAGACGCGAATTGCCGTCATGCCCTCGAATCGTGAGGATGCACAGCGCCGGCGCCGTCGGATCCGCACAAAAAAGACAGGAGACAACATGCATCCCAGAAGCCCGATAGGGCGCCAGCCGCGCCTGCACTGGCTCGCGGCGGCGATGGCCACGGCGGCAATCGTCATTGTTGCCGCGCCGGCCGAGGCACGCGTCACCCGCATCGTGATCGACAGCGTCGCGCCGCTCGCGGGCCAGTCGATTCCATATGAGCAGATCCGCGGCCGCGCCTTCGGCGAGCTCGACCCGGATGATCCGCACAACAGCGTCATCACCGACATCAAGCTGGGCGCGGACGCCGACGGCAAGGTGCGCTACGAAACCACGTTCAAGCTGGCGAAGCCGGTCGACATGAACCGCGCGAGCGGCTTTCTCTGGCATGACGTGCCCAACCGCGGCGGTGCCGGCACGCTCGCCGTCGAGGAACGCGAGCTGGGCGACGTCGGCCTGCGCAGCGGCTGGCAGGCGGACAACGCGGGCAACACCGGCGTTCCCGCCAACCGGGCCGAGGGCACGAATCACTGGGTGGCCGTGCCCATCGCCAAGGTCGATGGGCTGGCCGTCACGGGCCAGGTGTTCGCGCGGATCGTCAACCAGGGCGGCGCGGGCTCCCAGCCGCTGATGGTGCAGACCAACCCCGTGCCCTACCTTCCGGCCACGCTGGACACGGCCAAGGCAACGCTGAAGACGCACACCAAGGAAACGGTCGATGGCGTTGTCACCGAAGGGCCCGCCATCGCGGCGGGCGACTGGGCCTTTGCCAAGTGCGATGCGGGCAATCCGTTTCCCGGCACGCCGATCGACAACGACCCAGCCCATGCGCCCGGCAACCTGCCGGTGCACATCTGCCTGCGCAACGGCTTCGACCCCAAGCTGCTCTACCAGGTGGTGTACCCGGCGCACAACGCCTATGTGCTGGGCGTGGGCATGGCGGCGTTCCGCGACGTCGGCAGCTTCTTCCGCCACGAGGCGGCCGACGACTTCGGCACGCGCAACCCGGTGGCCGGCTCCATCAAGGGCACGGCCGTGCGGGGTGTGTCGCAGTCCGGGAACATGGTGCGGCAGTTCATCTTCATGGGCCTGAACCAGGACGAGCGCAACCGCAAGGTCTACGACGGCGCCTGGCCGATCATCGCGGGCCGCCGCGTGGCCGCCAACTCGCGCTGGGCCCAGCCGGATGGCGTGCTGGAGCTCTACCAGCAGGGCAGCGAAGGTCCGCAGTGGTGGGTGGACTGGCCGGACCCGGTGCGCAATCAGCCGACCGGCAGCATCTTCTCGCGCTGCGATGCCAACGACACCTGCCCGAAGGTGATCGAGCATTTCGGATCGGCCGAGGTGTACGCGCTGAAACTCACGCCCGAGTGGATCGGCACGGCCGGCGACGCGGACATTCCGCTGCCGCGCAACGTGCGGCGCTACTACGTGCCGAGCAGCCACCATGGCGGCGGCGCGGGCGGCTTCGCGCACATGCCCGCGGCCGCCACCGGCCCCGCCTGTCCCGGCAACAGCTTCGGCCGCGGCACGCTGGCGGCCAACCCGGTGCCGCACACGGAGATCACCAACGTGCTGCGCCTGGCCATGCGCGACTGGGTGCTGAACGGCACGCCGCCGCCGCCCAGCCGGTGGCCCACGCTCGCGGCCAAGACGCTGGTCGACGCCAACATGAAGGCGATGGGCTTTCCGGGCGGCGTGCCCGGCATTCCGGATTCGATCTTCCTGCCGCAGAACTTTGCGTTTCCGGTGTTCGACTACGACTGGGGGCCGCAATTCAGTCATTCGGAAGCGTCCGGCGTGCCCACCAACGTGCCGCCGATCATCAGGAAAGTGATCCCGATGAAGGTGCCGAAGGTCGATGCCGACGGCAACGAGATCGACGGCGTTCCCACGGTGCTGGTGATGGCGCCGCTGGGCACCTATCTGGGGTTCAACATCACTGCCGAGGGCTTCCACCGCGGCCAGGTGTGCAACTACGTGGGCGGCTATGTGCCGTTCGCCCGCACGCGCGCCGAGCGGGCCGCAAGCGGCGACCCGCGCCTGTCGCTCGAGGAGCGCTACGGCAGCCACGAGGGCTACGTCGCCGCAGTGCGGGCCGCCGCCGCAAAGGCCTTCGCCGAGGGCTTTCTTCTGTCCGCGGACCGCGACCGCCTCATTCGCCAGGCCTCGGAGAGTGCCGTGCTGCGCTGAAGGGCGCCGCGCTTTCGATCATGTCCACCAGGGCAGCCGCCGGCGTCGAGAGTTCCGCGCGGCTGCGCATGGCCAGCAGCAGCACGCGTTCCATCTCGATGCCTTCAAGGCCGACCTGCACCAGGCCGAGGGCCTGGGCATAGAGCGCCGCCGCCGCGCGCGGCAGGATCGCCAGGCCAAGCCCGAACGAGACCATGCGGCACATCGAATCGAAGCTGCGCACCTGCACCCGGATGCGCGGCGTGCGCTTGGCCGCGTCGGCCGCCGCCATCACCTTGCGCGTGAGCGATGCGCTGCGTGCCAGCGTGACCAGGTCGTGGTCGAGCACGTCCGCGAGGCAGGCGTTCTGCCGGCCGTCCAGCGCATGGCCCGCCGGCACCAGCAGCACCAGCTGGTCGACATTGCAGACGAGAGTCTCCAGGCCTTCGTGCGGCACGTTGTCGCCGATGACGGCCAGTTCCGCCGTGCCTTTCTGCACGGCGCGGATGCCGTCTTCGCTGAGGGCATCTTCCATGTCGATCAGTACCTGCGGATAGCGGCGGGCGTACGCGGCCAGCACGCTGGGCAGGAAGCCGCCGAAAGCGGAAGGATTGGCGCACAGCCGCAGGTGGCCGGTGGCCCCCGATTGAAGATCGTCGACCGCCTGCACCAGCTGTTCCAGGCGTGCGATCACCTCGATCGCGTGCCGGTGCAGGGTCTGCCCCTCGGGCGTGGCGGTCACGCCGCGCTGGCCGCGCTGCAGCAGCGCCATGCCGCAGTGCTGCTCGAGATCGGTGATGCGCTTGCTCGCCGCCGGAAGCGAGACGCCGAATCGATCCGCGCCCGCCGTCAGGCTTCCACCATCGACGACCGCGACAAAAAGCCGCAGGGAAGTGAGATCGAAACGGTTCAGATTGATCATGGCCGGTGGATTTGACCACCGGCGACGCTACGATCCATTGAAAGAAGGAAGACACCACACCATGCCCATCCTCCCTCCATCCGGTTTCATTTTTTTCCCTCGTACCCGCGGCATCCTGGCGGCCGCCGTTTGCGCCGCGTCGATGTTCATCGCGGGCTGCCAGACACAGCCCGAATTCCGCCCGCTCACCTCCGAGGCGCCGCCGCCGCCCACCTTCGTGACCGTGCCCAGCGAAGAAACATGCCAGGCCGCGCAGGCGCGCTACGCGCTCGGCCAGGCGCTCGATCCGCTGCTGCTGGAGCAGATGCGCACGCGCACCGGTTCCAAATCGGCGCGCACCTCGGCCGTCGGCGCGCCGCTGCCGGTGCCTGCCGATCCGGGGCGGCTCAATGTCGACGTCGATCCGCAGGGCCGCATCACCGCCGCGCGCTGCGGCTGAAGGAAGTTATCAATAATTCCGCGATGACCACCCCTCCGACCCCCACCGCCATCGCGCTCGACTGCTACTACAGCCTTTCCTCGCCCTGGGCCTACCTGGGCGGGCCGCAGCTGCAGGACATCGTGCGGCGCCACCATGTGCGGCTCACGCTCAAGCCCTACGACTTCCAGGCCGTGGTGCCGCAGACCGGCGGCATTCCGCTGAAGACGCGGCCCGAACCGCGCCGCAGCTACCACGCGCTCGAACTGGCGCGCTGGCGCGACTACCTCGGCATGCCGCTCAACCTGGAGCCCGCGTACTACCCCAAGGGTGCGCCGGTCGATCCGAACTGGAACAAGTACCCGGGCTGGATGGTGATTGCCGCGCAACTGCAGGGGCTCGATGCCCAGCCGCTCTCGCATGCGCTGCTGCGCGCGCTGTGGGCCGAGGAACGCGACACCTCCGAAGCCGCGGTGCGCATCGCGGTGGCCGAGGAAAACGGCTACGACGGCGCGGCGCTGCAGGCACTGGAGCAGGCGCCCGAGACCTTGGCGATCTACCGCGCCAACAGCGCCGACGCCATCCAGGCCGGCGTGTTCGGCGCGCCGACCTTCGTGCTCGACGGCGAGCGCTTCTGGGGCCAGGACCGCCTGGCCTTTCTGGACCGGGCGCTCGACAGGCGCCGCCAAGCCACGGGCGGATAATCGCCCGATGCGAATCCGCTTTACCAAGATGCAGGGTGCCGGCAACGATTTCGTCGTGCTGGACGAAACGCGCGGCACGCTGGGCCTCACGGCCGCGCAGTACCGCTTCCTGGCCGACCGCCATTTCGGCGTCGGCGCCGACCAGATCCTCACGGTGCGCCCGCCCTCCGAGGGCGCGGCCGAGGGGGTCGATTTCCAGTACGTGATCCACAACGCCGACGGCGGCGAGGTGGAGCAGTGCGGCAACGGCGCGCGCTGCTTCATGCGCTTCGTGCGCGAGCACCACCTGACCGACAAGGACGCGGTGCGCGTCGAAACGCTGGCCGGCATCATCGAGCCGCGCATGGGCGAGGACGGCCGCGTCACGGTCGACATGGGGCCGCCCATCTTCGAGCCCGCACGCGTGCCCTTCGACACCGCCGGCCTCGATCCGCAGCCCACGGGGTCGTGGCACACCTGGCACCTGGCCCTCGGCACGCATGCCGACTCGGCCATCGTGTCGGTCGCGGTGCTGTCGATGGGCAATCCGCACGCGGTGCAGGTGGTCGACAACGTCGACACCGCGCCCGTGGCCCGGCAGGGCCCGCTGATCGAGCACCACCCGCGCTTTGCGCAGCGCGTGAACGCCGGCTTCATGCAGGTGGTCGACCGCTCGCACATCAAGCTGCGCGTGTTCGAGCGCGGCGCCGGCGAAACGCTGGCCTGCGGCACCGGCGCCTGCGCGGCGGTGGTGGCGGGCATCCGGCTCGGCCTGCTGGAGCGCCGGGTCGACGTGCAGACGCATGGCGGCGTGCTCACGATCGGCTGGGAAGGCGAGGGCCATCCGGTGCTCATGACCGGCCCGGCCACCACGGTTTTCGAGGGAGACATCGAGGTGCCCGAGCTGCCATGACTAACTTCAGAAACAACAAAGACGACGCCATGAACCCGATCACCGAAGACGACATCGCCAACTACCTGGCGAACACGCCCGACTTCTTCGAGCGGCACGCACAGCTGCTGGCGCAGGTGCAGCTCACCAGCCCGCACGGCAACCGCGCCGTGAGCCTGCAAGAGCGCCAGGCCGAGATGCTGCGCGAGAAGATCAAGGCGCTGGAGCATCGCCTGATGGACATGGTGCGCCACGGCACCGAGAACGTGGTCATCGCCGACCGGCTGCAGCGCTGGACCAGCGGCTTGCTCACCACGCGCGACCCGCGCAGCCTGCCCTACCGCATCGCGGTCGACCTGCAGTCGCTGTTCCTGGTGCCGCAGACCGCCATCAAGGTGTGGGACTGCAGCGCCGACTACCTCAACGAGGCCTATGCGCAGTGGGTGAGCGACGACGTGAAGGCGCTGGCCACCTCGCTGACCTCGCCCTACTGCGGGCTCAACTCGGGCTTCGAGGCGGCCAACTGGCTGCCCGAGCCGGCCGGCGCGATGTCGATCGCGCTGATCCCGCTGCGGCCCGATGCCGAGTCGCCCGCCTTTGGCCTGCTGGTGCTGGCCTCGCCGGACGCGCAGCGCTTCAACGCCGAAATGGGCACCGACTTTCTCGAACGCATCGCCGACCTGGCGTCGGGCGCGCTGTCGCGGCTGCGGCCTTGAGCGGGCAGCGCCGGTCCTGGCGGGCCGCCGTGCGGCCCGTGCTGTGGACGGTGCTGCTGGCCGGACTGCTGGCCTACCTTGTCATTGCCCTCGTCATCTGGCGGCGCGCGGCCGAGGCGCTGGCCAACCCGCCCGGGCGGCCGGCCGACGCCGCGCTGGTCCTGGGCAACCGCGCCTTCCTCGATGGCAAGCCCAATCCCTGCCTGACGGGCCGGGTCGATGCCGCCATCGCGCTGGCCGATGCGGGCCTCGCGAAGCAGCTCGTGCTGTCGGGCGGCGTCGACAAGGAAGACGGCCGCATCGAGGCCGAGGTGATGCAGCGGCATGCGCGCGCCCAGGGCTACGCCGGGCCGCTGCTGCTGGAGCCGGCATCGACCTCGACGCGCCTGAATCTTGCGATGTCGCGTCCGCTGCTGAAGGCGGCCGGCATCCATGGCGTGATCGTGGTGTCGGAGCCCTACCACCTGTGGCGCGTGGAGCGCCTCGCGCGGGCCAGCGGTTTCGACAAGGACTTCGACGTGCAGTACGCGGCAGCGAGCACGCGCTGCTGGCGCCGCTGGGGCATGGTTTTCAAGGGTGCGTTGCGCGAGCCTCTGGCTGTCGTGAACAATGCGTTCAATGGCTACCTCCACTGAGACGGCGGGGACCGGCTGGGTCGACAAGTACCTGGAGCATGTGCGCGTCGAGCGCCGGCTGGCGGCGCGCACGGTCGAGCTCTACGCCATCCACCTGCAGGCGCTCGCGGCCAACGCCGCCGAGGCCGGGCTCCCGCTCGACCGCGTGCAGACCGCGCACATCCGGCGCTGGATGGCGCAGCTGCACGGCGCGGGACGCGAGCCGCGCGGCATTGCGCTGGTGCTCTCGTGCTGGCGCAGCTTCTACCGCTGGCTCGGCAACGAGGGGCTGGTGGGCTTCAACCCCGTGAAGGACGTGCATGCGCCCAAGGCCGCGCGGCCGCTGCCCAAGGCGCTGGCGGTCGACGACGCGGTGCGGCTCGCCGAACTCTACGACCCCGAGGCCGACCCCTGGACCGAGGCGCGCGACGGCGCCATCGTCGAGGTGCTCTACGGCTGCGGCTTGCGCGTGAGCGAGCTCACCGGCCTCGATGCGCGCGCCAGCAGCACCGCCCGCGGCTGGGTCGACCTCGACGCGCTGGAAGCCAACGTGCTCGGCAAGGGCAGCAAGCGGCGCATCGTGCCGATCGGCAGCAAGGCGGCCGAGGCGCTGCGCGACTGGTTCGCGGTGCGCGGCGATTGTGCGGCGCTGTCGACGGCCGCGCTGCGCGACCCGGCGGGCGCGGCGGCGCTCTTCATCAGCGCCAAGGGCGTGCGCATGTCCTCGCAGGCGGTGTGGAAGCTGCTGCGCGAGCGCAGCCTCAAGGCCGGCCTTGCGGCGCCCGTGCATCCGCACATGCTGCGGCATTCGTTCGCAAGCCATGTGCTGCAGTCGAGCAGCGACCTGCGCGCGGTGCAGGAACTGCTGGGCCACGCCAACATCGCCACCACGCAGGTCTATACGCGGCTGGACTTCCAGCACCTGGCCAAGGTGTATGACGCGGCACATCCGCGCGCGCAGGCGCGCCCCGAGGGCACGCGCGCGCAGCCGCGGCCCGAGGGCACACGCGCCAAGCCGAAGAACGACGACAACAAGCCAACCAAATAAATGAAAACCCTCCGCCTCAAGCCCGGCAAGGAGCGCTCGCTGCAGCGCCGCCATCCCTGGATCTTCGAATCCGCCATCGCACGCGGCGGTGCCGATTCGGGCGAGACGGTGCGCGTCGAATCCCATGACGGCGCCTTCCTGGCCTGGGCCGCCTTCAGCCCGGTGTCCAAGATCCGCGCGCGGGCCTGGAGCTTTGTCGAAACGCAGCGCATCGATGCCGCCTTCCTGGCCTCGGTGTGCGCCCGCGCGGTGGCGGCCAGGACGCTTTTCGACCTGCAGAGCGACGGTGTCCGGCTGGTCCACGGCGAGGCCGATGGGCTGCCGGGCCTGATCGTCGACCGCTACGGCGACACGCTGGTCGCGCAGTTCCTGTCGGCCGGCGTCGAGCGCTGGAAGGCCGCGATTGCCGATGCGCTGCTTGCGGCAACCGGCCTGCACAAGCTCTACGAGCGCTCCGACGCCAGCGGCCGCGAACGCGAGGGCCTCAAGCCGGTCACGGGCTGGCTGCGCGGGGAGGGCGCCACCGAGATCACGATCCGCGAGCACGGCTGGCAGCTTTCGCTCGACATCGCCACCGGCCACAAGACCGGCTTCTACCTCGACCAGCGCGACAGCCGCCAGCGCTTTGCCGAGCTCGCGCAGCATCGGCGCTTCCGGCGCGTGCTCAACTGCTTTTGCTACACCGGCGGCTTCACGGTGGCCGCGCTCGCAGGCCTGCGGGCGGCCGGCGCAGTGGAGGGCGCCGAGCTGGTGTCGGTCGATTCGTCGCAGCCGGCGCTCGAGCGGGCGCGCGCGCACCTGGCGCTGAATGGCTTCGGCGCCGAGGGTTCGGGCCTGAAGACGGAATTCCTGGACGCCAACGTCAACACCGTGCTGCGCGAATTCATCGAGCAGGGCCGAACATTCGACGCCATCGTGCTCGATCCGCCCAAGTTCGCGCCCACGGCCGCCCATGCCGAGCGCGCCGCGCGCGCCTACAAGGACATCAACCGCCTCGCGCTCAAGCTGCTGGAGCCCGGCGGCGTGCTGCTGACCTTTTCGTGCTCGGGCGGCATCAGCGCCGATCTTTTCCACAAGATCGTGGCTTCGGCCGGCATCGATGCGCAAGTGGACGGCTACATCAGCGAACGGCTGGGCGCCGCGCCCGACCATCCGATGACCATCGAGTTTCCCGAAGGCGAGTACCTCAAGGGCCTGGTGGTGGTGAGAAAACCCGCTTGACCCCGCGCCAACGCAACTGAGTGGCATTGGCTAAACTGCCGGCCCATCCCCTTTTTCTTCCTGTTTTCCGCTTCCGGAGCACACCATGGCCCTCATTCCCGCCACCATCCTCACCGGCTTCCTGGGCTCGGGCAAGACCACGCTGCTCAAGCGCATCCTGACCGAGGCCCATGGCCAGAAGATCGCGGTGATCGAAAACGAGTTCGGCGAAGAGAACATCGACAGCGACATCCTCGTGACCGAATCGAAGGAGCAGATCGTGCAGATGAGCAACGGCTGCGTCTGCTGCACCATCCGCGAAGACCTGCGCGAGGCGCTGCAGCTCTTGGCCGCCAAGAAGCGCCAGGGCCTGCTCGACTTCGACCGCGTGGTGATCGAGACCACCGGCCTGGCCGACCCCGGCCCGGTGGCGCAGACCTTCTTCATGGACGACGAGATCGCCGAGAGCTACCTGCTCGACTCCATCCTGACGCTGGTCGACGCCAAGCATGCGCCGCAGCAGCTCAACGACCGCCAGGAGGCGCGCCGCCAGGTGGGTTTTGCCGACCAGATCTTCATCAGCAAGAGCGAACTGGTGTCGGCCGAGGAAACCGAGGCGCTCATCCACCGCCTCAAGCACATGAACCCGCGCGCGCCGCAGCAGAAGGCGCATTTCGGCGACGTGCCGCTCAAGGACATCTTCGACCTGCGCGGCTTCAACCTGAACGCCAAGCTCGACATCGACCCCGACTTCCTCAAGGAAGAAGAAGACCATCACGACCACGACCACGCGCATGGCGAGCATTGCGACCACCCCTCGCACAAGCACGAGGGCCACGGCCACCACCACCACACCGATGACGACGTCAAGAGCTTCGTCTACAAGGCCGACCGGCCCTTCGACCCGGCCAAGCTGGAAGACTTCCTGGGCGCCATCGTCAACATCTACGGCCCGCGCATGCTGCGCTACAAGGGCGTGCTGAACATGAAGGGCACCGAGCGCAAGGTGATCTTCCAGGGCGTGCACCAGCTGATGGGCAGCGACCTGGGCCCGGAATGGGGCAAGGACGAAGCCCGCCAGAGCCGCATGGTGTTCATCGGCATCGAGCTGCCGCGCGAAATTCTCGAGCAGGGGCTCGAGCAGTGCCTGGTCTGAGGCCCTGACTTGCTCCTTCCCCCGCCGGGGGAAGGCGGGGATGGGGGCAGGCCACCGATCAGGCGCCGTGCTTTTTTTGGGCTGCCGTGCCCCCACCCCGGCCCTCCCCCGAAGGGGAGGGAGGAATTACCGGCCCGGCGCGCCCAGCGGCTTGCCGTTGAGCTTCAGGCTGCCTTCGGCATATTCGATCTGCGCGGTCACGTCACCGCCGTCGCGCTTGACGAAGCCCTTTTCCTCGCCTTGCTCGACCAGCCCCGCCATCATCTCGGGCGGCGGCGTCTGGCCGCTGCCGGCGCCGGCGGCGGCCATCTGCTCCAGCCACTGCATCGGCAGCCGCGCGCTGGCCTTGAGCACGCCGCGCTTCATGAGCAGCGCCATGCCGGGCGCCTGCAGGTCTTCGTCGGTGACGCCGGCCATGCCGGCCGTGTAGCTGAGCTCGCCGCGCTTGCCGCCGATTTCGACCAGCATCCTGTCGAGCCCGAATTCGGGGCTGTACTTGGCCATGGCCTTGAGGTCGGGCGCCAACTGGTCGAACAGCACCTTCATGGCCGCCTGCGAGGCCTTGTTGCCGCCCTTGCCGCAGCCGTTCGCGGCGCTCGACTGCATCCAGGCATCGGCCAGCTTCTTGTAGCCGGCGGCGTGGATGCGGCGTCCGCCGCTGCTCATCTCGAACTTGTCGATCTTGGTGTCGCCGATCTTGCCGGTGCCCTTGACCGTGCCGGTCGATGCGTAGAGCCCGTCCGCGATGCTGGCTTCGGCGAGCATGTCGATGTTCTGCAGCAGCACCGCCGGCAGGGCCTTGCCTTCGCCGCCGGCGGCGCCGCCCAGACCCTTGGGAGCCGCAAATTCGAGGCTGTCGAGCCGGGCCTCGGTCTTGCCCGTGGCCAGGACCCAGCCCTCGCTCTTGTCCATGTCGGCCTTGCCGGCCAGCTTGCCCATCTTGAGCGTGGCGCCGGTGCGCGCATCGCTGACATCCAGCCCCGGCATCGCCAGTTCGTAGCGCACGTGGGTGCGGGCGCCGTTCATCTCGGCGCGGACCTGCGCGCCCTGCCAGGCGAAGCGGGCCTTGCCTTCCTCGGCCAGGCTGGCGGGCGCCACCGCCAGGTCGGTGGTGTAGCCGCCGTCGAACGCCACCTTGGTGTGCGCCGTCAGGGGCTTGGCCTTGCCGAAGATCTGCTCGGCCTTGGCCTGGCCCTTCACGTCGAACACCAGTTCGCTGTCGATGGTGGCCGCCGCCAGCGTGCCACCGGCCAGCGGGCCGTGGCGGATGGTGTCGCGGAAGGTGATGCGCACCGCCTTGAAGGGCGTGGCGGCTTGCTCCACTTCTTCCTCATCCTCTTCCTCGCCGGGCTTGGCGGCAGGCACCTGCACCGCGGCGGCAGCATCGGCTGCGCAGCCGAGCTCGATCGTCACGGTGCTGACGGCGCCGAAGAAGCCGCGTTCGTAGCTGCGCTCGACCACGCGCACCAGCGCAGTCTGCTTCGGCACCTCGTCCAGCGCGGCTTCGTAGCTGGACTTTACTTTTGCGCCGGCCAACCACGTGCCGCCGCCATAGGCAAGTGCGATGGCCGCAGCCAGCACGCCCAGAACTGCTTTTTTGCTCAAGATTGATTTCTCTTTTGTATGAATGAGGTCGACCTGCATCGCTCCCCCGGCGATTCCGGCAGGTCTTGCTGCCCCCTCCGGCAGCGCTGGCGATGCTACCGGAGGCAAGGGGGTGCAGGCACATCACCCTTCGATTCGAGTTCTCTATACAATCGCGCGCCTGTTCCGGCAGCCACGCCTTCGTCCGATGGGGCGGGATGTGGTTGACGGTGCGGGGCGCCGCAGGTTCCTGGCGGGCTTTCGGGGGTATAACCCCGGGGTTCGTCACTGCGAGCACTCCGACGAGTGGAGCCCGCGCGGCCTGAAACCCGCGGTGGTTCCCTTGGGAGGAGACACCCAGTGAAAGCGCGTTCCAGTTCGTTCAAGGAGCCAGTCACCGTGAAGAAGCCCGCCGCCAAGGCTACGCCAGCAACCAAGCCCGCCGCCAAGAAAGCGGCGGCTGCAAAGCCGGCTGTACCCGCGGCAAAAAAGAGTTCTTCCGCTGCAAAGGCCCCGGCCACGAAACCAAAAAGCGCTCCAAAGAAGCCAGCAACGCCATCGGCCAAGGCCGCGACCGTTGCAAAGAAGCCCGTCAAGCCTGCAAAGCCTGCTGCGCCGCCGGTGGCATCCGCCCCGGACAAGAGTGCAACCAAAACTGCAGTTGCGGGTCAACCGCCATCCAAAACCGTCGGCCGCACTGCTGCCGTTCCTTCTGCCCCTCCGATCCCAATGAAAAAAACGGCTGCCGCCTCTTCTTCCGCCACGGCGACACCTTCGATGCCCGCTCAGACCGCCGCACCCGCCCCCGCGCGAGGTGGCCGCGTGTCCCGGCTGTCGCAGCTGACCGTGCCTTCCATGCCGCAATCGGTGGCTTCCACCGCGGCCAAGTCTTCGTTCTCGCAGGCGCCTTCCAATGCGCTGGTGCCGCCGCCTCCCGTCGCGGTCAAAAAAGACCCGAAGCTCGCCAACAACTGGAAAGCCAAGTCGGCTGCCGAGTTGACCGATGCCGAGGTGATCGCCATGCCCGACTCCGAGTACATGAATGAAAAGCAGATGGCGTTCTTCCGCCTGAAGCTGGTCGAACTCAAGCGCGGCATTCTCGAAAACGCCGGCGAAACCACCGAGCACCTGCGCGAAGACACCGTGGTGGTGCCCGATCCGGCCGACCGCGCCACCATCGAGGAAGAGCATGCGCTCGAGCTGCGCACGCGCGACCGCGAGCGCAAGCTGCTCAAGAAGATCGAGCAGTCGATCCAGCGCATCGATGCCGGCGACTACGGCTACTGCGACGAAACCGGCGAACCCATCGGCGTCGGCCGCCTGCTGGCGCGTCCCACCGCCACGCTCTCGCTCGAAGCGCAGCAGCGCCGCGAACTCAAGCAGAAGATGTTCGGGGACTGAGCGAGCGGCCAAAGAAGAGAACCTGTTCGCCTCGAAACCTCGTCGATGCCAAAGGAAGAGTCGGGCCGCCTTTTTTCCAAGGTGGCGAAGTTCGTCCGCAATCCGCTCAAGGATTGGTCCGAGCTGAATGCGACTGCGGATTCCACGCTGCCCGAGCAGGCCTACAGCCGCGAAATGCTCAAGGAGATGATCGAGCGGCGCCAGCGCAACGATTTCGTTCGCCGGCGCGAGTTCGACATGCTGCGCAAGCTTCGCCAGCGCGAAGCCGCCGCCCACGCCTTCGAAGGAACGGTCACGCCGTCTTCCTTCAACCTGAACAGCACCACGGAAAAGTCCGAGGGGCGCGCGCTCACGCTCAAGAAGATCGACGAGATCGAGGAGCAGATGTCGCAGCAGTGGTGGAAGGGCCGCGGCCCCAACGGCGAGGTGCTGTCCAATGCGCCGCCCGATGCCGGCGCCGAGACCCTGCCGCCGCCCGTGGACGCGGCCGAGCTGGCCAGCCTGCTTGCCGCACCGGCCTACGGCTCCGCGCCGGCGCCTGCCGTCGTGCCGGCACCGGCGGTGGTTGCCGCGGCTGCGCCTGCCGCGCCCGCCGCAGGCGGCCCGGCGGCCAGCGGCACCTCGCTGCTGTCGGCGCGGCTCGCGCGCGACGGCGCGCTCGAAGAAGCCGTGATCCGCTTCGCGCACGGCGACGATGCCGGCGCCGAGGCCATTCTTCTCCAGGCCCTCGCCTCCGAAAGCGCGGCGGCCGAGGGCGACCACGCCACCGCCGAGCGCGACGACGCGCGCTGGCGCACGCTGTTCGACCTGTACCGCGCCACCGGCGATGCCGCCAGGTTTGCCGCGGCGCGCATGCGCTATGCCCAGCGCATGAAGCGCATGGGGCCCGACTGGGTCTCGTTCGACGAACTGGCGCGCAGCGTGAAGGCGGTGGCCGCCAGCGAACTCGCAGAACTGGCGCCGGCCGGCGCCAACTGGGCCAGCCCGGCACGCCTGGCGCGCGACGGCTTGATCCAGCTCACGCGGGCGCTGTCGCAGGCCGGCTCGGTCTGGACGCTCGACTGGCGCGCGCTGGTCGCCATCGAGGCCGATGCCGCCGCGCCGCTGCGCGTGCTGTTTGCGCACTGGGCCGATTCGCCGGTCCAGCTGCGCTTCATCGGCGCCGCGAAACTGCTGGCCGTGCTGGCCGAGGCCACGCCCAACAGCGAGCGCGGCACGCCGGACATCTGGTGGCAGCTGCACCTGGCTGCGCTGCGCATGATGAACATGCCCGACGACTTCGAACTGGTGGCGCTCAACTACTGCATCACCTACGAGGTGTCGCCGCCGGCCTGGCAGGACCCCAAGGGCGCCTGCACCTCGGTGGCCGCACCGGCGGCAAGCCGTTCGAACTCCGTGTGGTCGCTGCTCTCGGTCAATGGCGAATCGGAGAGCTTTCCCACCACCGACACCGGCTTTGCCGCGCTGGCAGGCGATCTGCGCGGCGAGGCGCATTCGAGCCTGCAGCGGCTGGACACCGACCTGCGCAACACCACGGCGCCCGTCATCTCGTGCGCCGCGCTGCTGCGCATGGACCTGGCCGCGGCTGGCACGCTGCTCGGCTGGGTGCGGGCGCGCGACGCCGAGGGCGAGCGCGTCCAGTTCGTGGACGCCCACCGCCTGATCGCGGTGCTGTTCGACCTGGTCGGCATTGCCGACCATGCGACGGTGGCCCTGCGCAAGAACTAGGGCGCCTTGGCGCTTCGCACATTCGGTAGCAGCCCCGGGCTTGCATTGCCCTCTGGCATCCCCAGATGGCTTCGATGGAACAGTTTCACGGCACCACCATCGTGAGCGTGCGCCGCAAGACCCCCCAGGGCGACCAAGTCGCCATTGGCGGGGACGGGCAGGTCACTCTCGGCAACATCGTCATCAAGGGCACCGCGCGCAAGGTGCGGCGGCTCTATCACGGCAAGGTGCTCGCGGGCTTTGCCGGCGCCACGGCCGACGCCTTCACGCTCTTCGAGCGCTTCGAGGCCAAGCTCGAAAAGCACCAGGGGCACCTCACGCGCGCGGCCGTCGAACTCACCAAGGACTGGCGCACCGACCGCGTGCTGCGCAAGCTCGAGGCCATGCTGGCTGTGGCCGACGCCACCACCTCGCTCATCATCACCGGCAACGGCGACGTGCTGGAGCCCGAAGACGGCGTGATCGCCATCGGCTCGGGCGGCGCCTATGCGCAGTCGGCCGCCAAGGCGCTGATCGACAACACCGAACTCACGGCCGAGCAAATTGTGCGCAAATCGCTGGCGATAGCCGGTGAAATCTGCATTTACACGAACATGAACCACACGGTGGAAGCGCTCTGACCATGTCCATGACCCCGCAGGAAATCGTCTCCGAGCTCGACAACCACATCGTCGGCCAGCCCGCCGCCAAGCGCGCCGTGGCCATTGCGCTGCGCAACCGCTGGCGCCGCCAGCAGGTCGAGGAAAAGCTGCGCACCGAGATCACGCCCAAGAACATCCTCATGATCGGCCCCACGGGCGTGGGCAAGACCGAGATCGCGCGCCGCCTCGCGCGCCTGGCGGATGCGCCGTTCATCAAGGTCGAGGCCACCAAGTTCACCGAGGTGGGCTATGTCGGCAAGGACGTCGATTCGATCGTTCGCGACCTGGCCGAGATCGCCGTCAAGCAGACGCGCGAGGCCGAAAGCGCCAAGGTGCGCGCGCGTGCCGAGGACGCCGCCGAAGACCGCATCCTCGACGTGCTGCTGCCGCCTGCGCGCGGTGCCGAGGGCGCCACGCCGGCGCTGGACGGCCCCAACCCCACCCGCCAGGCCTTCCGCAAGAAGCTGCGCGAGCACCAGCTCGACGACAAGGAAATCGAACTCGACCTGGCCGAAGCCCGCGCGCCGCTCGAGATCATGGGCCCGGCCGGCATGGAGGAAATGACCGAGCAGCTGCGCGGCATGTTCGGCCAGCTCGGCGGCGGCAAGCGCAAGACGCGCAAGCTCAAGATCGCCGAGGCGATGCGCCTCCTGATCGACGAGGAAGCCGCCAAGCTGGTCAACGAGGACGAGATCCGCACCCAGGCCATCACCAACGCCGAGCAGAACGGCATCGTCTTCATCGACGAGATCGACAAGGTCGCCACGCGCAGCGAGGCCCAGGGCTCCGACGTGTCGCGCCAGGGCGTGCAGCGCGACCTGCTGCCGCTGGTCGAGGGCACGGCCGTGAGCACCAAGTACGGCGTGGTGCGCACCGACCACATGCTCTTCATCGCGAGCGGGGCCTTCCACCTGAGCAAGCCGAGCGACCTGATCCCCGAGCTGCAGGGGCGCTTTCCGATCCGCGTCGAGCTGCAGTCGCTCTCGGTGTCCGACTTCGAAAGCATCCTCACGCAGACCCGCGCTTCGCTCGTGAAGCAGTACCAGGCGCTGCTCGCCACCGAGGGCGTCACGCTCGAATTCACGCCCGAAGGCGTGAACCGCCTGGCCACCATCGCGTACGAGGTCAACGAGCGCACCGAGAACATCGGCGCACGCCGTTTGTCGACCGTGATGGAGCGTCTGCTGGATGAGGTAAGCTTCGACGCGACCCGCATCGAGGGGCAGACCATCCGCATCGATGCCGCCTATGTCGACGAGCGCCTTGCGGCACTAAGTCACGACGAAGATCTTTCGCGCTTCATCCTCTGAAGCCCGCTTTGCGGCCCCTGTAACGGCGGCCGCGCTTCACGCATCACATTCATTGCGTGAGCTAAGTGCTTAATTCTCAACGAAATTCGCCGATTTCCAGGTTTGGAAATCGGCGCTAAGTCGTTGATTCCATTACAAAAAATACCACCAACGGCCAGTTGCGTCTGAAGTGTTTCCTGCTACAGTGCAAAAAAGTGCAGTTAAGTGGGAAAAAGTGCGGGTGGTGCCTCTTTCAGGTGCCGCGGCATTCCCAATACAGGGGTTCTGGTCGTGTTTCAAGGCGCTTCATCGCTCAGTCTGGATGCCAAGGGGCGGCTCTCCGTGCCGACCCGGCATCGCGACGTCCTGAGCGCCACGGCGGGCGGCCAGCTCACGATCACCAAGCATCCGCACGGCTGCCTCATGGTGTTCCCGCGTCCCGAGTGGGAGAAATTCAGGGAGCGCATCGCCGCGCTGCCGATGTCGGCACAGTGGTGGAAGCGCGTCTTCCTCGGCAACGCCATGGACGTGGAGATGGACGGCACCGGGCGCATCCTGGTGTCGCCCGAACTGCGTGCCGCCACGGGCATCGTGCGCGACACGCTGCTCCTGGGCATGGGCAACCACTTCGAGCTCTGGGACAAGGCGACCTACGAGGCCAAGGAGGCCGAGGCCACCCAGGGCGAGATGCCGGATGTGTTTCAGGACTTCGCGTTCTGAGGACCGACGTGAACACTCCATGGACCCATACGACCGTCTTGCTGAACGAAGCGGTGGAAGCCCTTCTTTCCGGCAGCACGGCAGCCACCGGCACCTACGTGGATGCGACCTTCGGGCGCGGAGGGCATGCGCGCGCGATCCTCGCGCGGCTGGCACCGGAAGGCAGGCTGATCGCATTCGACAAGGATGCGGAAGCGGTGGCCGAAGCAGCGCGCATCTCGGATGCGCGTTTTTCCATCCGGCACCAGGGATTCCGTTCGCTGGGCGAATTGCCCGATGCCAGCGTGGCGGGTGTGCTGATGGACCTGGGCGTGAGTTCGCCGCAAATCGACAACCCGGTGCGCGGCTTCAGTTTTCGTTTCGACGGTCCGCTCGACATGCGCATGGACACCACGCGCGGCGAGAGCGTGGCCGATTGGCTGGCAACGGCCGAACTCCAGCAGATTGCAGAGGTGATCCGTGACTATGGCGAAGAACGGTTTGCTGTTCAGATTGCAAAGGCGATTGTTGCTCGCAGACAAGAACGGGGCGCAATTTCAACCACCTCCGAACTGGCCGAGCTCGTGGCTGGCACGGTCAAAACCCGCGAGCCGGGCCAGAACCCTGCAACGCGCACATTTCAGGCTTTTCGGATTTTCATCAACGCCGAGCTTGAAGAGCTGCAACAGGCGCTAGAGGCGAGCCTTTCCGTGCTGCAACCCGGAGGCCGGCTCGCGGTGATCAGCTTCCATTCGCTGGAAGACCGCATCGTGAAGCAGTTCATCGCCAGGCACTCGAAGGAGGTGTACGACCGCCGTGCGCCCTTCGCCGCCCCGAAGGCCATGAAGCTGCGCGCGCTCGAGCGCATCAAGCCGTCCGACGCCGAAGTGCACGGCAACCCGCGCTCGCGCAGCGCGATCCTGCGCGTGGCCGAGCGCACCCAGGAAGTCTGACGTGGCGCGCCTGAACCTGCTCCTGCTGCTCGCGGTGGTCGCCTCCGCGCTCTACCTCGTGCACACGCAGTACCTGTCGCGCCAGCTCTACACCGAGCTCGACCGCACCCAGCAGGAAGCCCGCCGGCTCGAGCTCGACCACGACCGGCTGCAGGTGGAAAAGCGCGCGCAGGCCACGCCGCTGCGCGTGGAAAAGCTGGCCAAGGAGCAGCTGCAGATGCGCACCACCACGCCGGCCATCACGCAGTACGTGCGGCCCGACGGCACCGTGATTCCGGCCGTGGTGGCACCGCCGCCCGCGCCGCCCGCAACGCCGGCGCCCAAACCCGTCGCGAGGACCCAGCGATGAGCCGCCGCAGCGTCCGCTACACCACCAGCCCCTTGCTCGCGAGCAAGACGCCGGTCTGGCGCAGCAAGTTCATCGTCGCCGGCATCGCCTTCGGCTTCGTGGTGCTGGCGGGCCGGGCCGCCTACGTGCAGGTGTTCAACAACAGCTTCTTCCAGCGGCAGGGCGAAGTGCGCTTTGCGCGCACGCTCGAGCTGCCGGCCAACCGCGGGCGCATCCTCGACCGCAACGGCCTCATCCTGGCGTCCAGCGTGGTGGCGCCGAGCATCTGGGCCATTCCGGAAGACATCGAGCGCGACGACCCCGAGGTGCGCGCCAAGCTCAAGCAGGTGGCCAAGCTGCTCGAGATGCCGCAGAAGGACTTCGACAAGAAGCTCGAGGACGAGGACAAGACCTTCGTCTGGATCAAGCGCCAGGTCGACGAGCCGATTGCCAAGCAGATTGCCGCGCTCAACCTCAAGGGCATCTACCAGCGCAAGGAATACAAGCGCCAGTACCCCGAGGGCGAGGCCGCGGCGCACGTGGTGGGCTTCACCAACGTCGAGGACAACGGGCAGGAAGGCATCGAGCTTTCCTTCAACAAGGAGCTGGCCGGCAAGGCCGGGTCGCGCCGCGTCATCAAGGACCGCCTGGGCCGCGTGGTCGAGGGCGTGGGCGAACAGGTGCCGCCGGTCGACGGCAAGGACATCCAGCTCAGCGTCGACAGCAAGGTGCAGTTCTTCGCCTACCAGAAGCTGCGCGACGCGGTGACCGCGCGCCGTGCCAAGGCCGGCAGCGTGGTGGTGCTGGACGCGGTCACCGGCGAGGTGCTGGCGCTGGCCAACTACCCGAGCTACGTGCCCGACAAGCGGCAGAACCTCACGGGCGAGCAGCTGCGCAACCGCGCGCTCACCGACACCTTCGAGCCCGGCTCGACCATGAAGCCGATCACCGTGGCCATGGCGCTGGAGGCCGGCCGCGTGAAGCCCTCGACGCTGATCGAGACCTCGCCCGGCCGCTTCCAGCTGGGCGGCTTCACCATCAGCGACACGCACAACTACGGAACGCTCACGGTCGAGGGCGTGATCCAGAAGTCCAGCAACGTGGGCGCGCTCAAGATCGCGCAGAAGATGACCCCGCACGAGATGTGGGACACCTACACCGCGCTCGGCTACGGCCAGAAGCCGCAGATCCAGTTCCCCGGCGCGGTCACGGGGCGCCTGCGCCCCTGGAAGACCTGGAAGCCCGTGGAGCAGGCCACGATGGCCTATGGCTACGGCCTGTCGGCGTCGCTCTTCCAGATGGCGCATTCGTACACCGCCTTCGCGCACGACGGCGCGATCATTCCGGTCACCATCCTCAAGAGCACCGAGTCGCCCGCGGGTGTGCGGGTGTTCTCGCCGTCGAACGCGCTGGCGGTGCGCAAGATGCTGCAGATGGCGGCAGGCCCGGGCGGCACCGGCACGCGCGCGCAGACCGTCGGCTATTCGGTCGGCGGCAAGTCGGGCACCGCGCACAAGCAGGTTGGCAAAGGTTACGCGAGCAACAAATATCGCGCGTGGTTCACCGGCATGGCACCGATCGAAAAGCCGCGCATCATCGTCGGCGTGATGATCGACGAGCCGAGCGACGGCCAGTACTTCGGCGGCGTGGCCGCCGCGCCCGTTTTCAGCGAGGTCGTGCAGCAGACCCTGCGCATGATGAACGTTCCGCCCGACCTCGCGGTCAAACCGCTGGTGGTGACGCAAGGCGTCGACGAGAGCTTCTGAGCATGCTGACACTCACTTCCCCTCAACTCGCCGCGCTCTGGCTCAAGGAGCGCGTGCAGGGTGCGCTGCATGCGGACAGCCGGCCGGTGGGCGCGGGCGACGGCTTCATTGCCTGGCCCGGCGCAGCCACCGACGGGCGCAGGCACGTGGCTTCGGCACTGGCGCAGGGCGCCGCGGCCTGCCTGGTCGAGCAGCAGGGCGCCGAGGCCTTCGGTTTCGATGGCGACGAGCGCATTGCAAGCTATCCGGGGCTCAAGGCCGCCACCGGCCCGATCGCATCGGCCTTCTACGACAACCCCTCGGCCGCGCTCGAAGTGCTGGCCGTGACCGGCACCAACGGCAAGACCTCCACCGCATGGTGGCTCGCCGAATCGCTCTCCACGCTGGCCGTGCCCGGCGGCGTTCGCGCGCCGCGGCTGGACGGCAGCGCCGAGCGCGGCGTGCCTTCGCCCTGCGCGGTGATGGGCACGCTGGGCATCGGCGTGCCGCCGGAGCTCGTCTACACCGGCCTCACCACGCCCGACCCGGTGATGATGCAGCGCGAGCTGCGCGCGCTGGTCGAGCGCGGCTTCGGCGCCTGCGCCATCGAGGCCTCGTCGATCGGCATTGCCGAACGCCGGCTCGACGGCGCGCGCATCGCGGTGGCCGTGTTCACCAATTTCACGCAGGACCATCTCGACTACCACGGCAGCATGGATGCCTACTGGCAGGCCAAGGCCGAGCTGTTCCGCTGGCCCGGGCTGCGCGCCGCGGTGATCAACATCGACGACGTGCATGGCGCGAGCCTGTGCGCGAACCTGCTCGAGGCCGGCATCGGTGCGCTCGACGTCTGGACCGTGTCGGCCGCCGGCGCGCCGGCGCGGCTCATGGCGCGCGACGTCGGCTACGACGCGCAGGGCCTGCGCTTCTCGGTGGCCGAGCACGACAACGATGCGGTGGAGCGCATGTCGACCGGCCTGATCGGCCAGTACAACGTGGCCAACCTGCTGGGCGTGCTCGGCACGCTGCGGGCCCTGGGGCTGTCGCTCGCGCAGGCCGTGGCGGCCTGCAGCAGGCTCACCAGCGTGCCGGGCCGCATGGAGCGCGTGGGCGCCGCCGATGCGAATGCGGCTGCGCCGCTGGCCGTGGTCGACTATGCCCACACGCCCGACGCCCTCGACAAGGCGCTGGCCGGCCTGCGCCCGCTTGCGCAGCAGCGCGGCGGCGCGCTCTGGTGCGTGTTCGGCTGCGGCGGCGACCGCGATCCGATCAAGCGCCCGATGATGGCCGCGGTGGCCGAGCGCCAGGCCGACCGCGTGGTCGTGACCAGCGACAACCCGCGCAGCGAGAACCCCGACGCGATCATCAGCCAGGTGCTGCTCGGCCTCGCGCGCCCCGAAGCGGCCCAGGTGCAGCCCGACCGCGCGGCCGCCATCGCCGACGCCATCGCGCAGGCCGCGCCGCAGGACGTGGTGCTGCTCGCCGGCAAGGGCCATGAAGCCTGGCAGGAAATCGCCGGCCAGCGCATTCCGTTCTCGGACCGGACCCATGCGCTCGATGCGCTTTCGAAGCGGGGTGCCGCATGAGCCACTCGCCGATGATGTTCACGCTGGCCCAGGCGCAGCAATGGATTCCGGGCGCGCGCCTGGTGGGCGACGGCGCAACGGCCATTGCCCGCGTCCATACCGACACCCGCACGCTCGCGGAAGGCGACCTGTTCGTGGCGCTCAAGGGCGAACGCTTCGACGCCAATGAATTCCTGGCCGATGCCAAGGCGCGCGGCGCCGTCGCCGCCATTGCGCACGGCGGCCTCGAGGCGGCCGGCCTGGCAGGGCTCGAGGTGCCCGATTCGCTGGCCGCGCTCGGCGCGCTCGGCGCCGGCTGGCGCGCGCAGTTCGATCTGCCGCTGATCGCCGTGACCGGCAGCAACGGCAAGACGACCGTCACGCAGATGATCGCGGCCGTGCTGGTCGCCTTCAGGGGCGATCGCGCGCTCGCGACGGCCGGCAACTTCAACAACGAGATCGGCGTTCCGCTGACCTTGCTGCGCCTGCGCGCGAAGCACCAGCATGCGGTGGTCGAGCTGGGCATGAACCATCCGGGCGAGATCGCGCGGCTCGCGGCCATCGCGCGTCCGACCGTCGCGCTGGTCAACAACGCGCAGCGCGAGCACCTGGAGTTCATGGCCACCGTGGAAGCGGTGGCGCTCGAGAACGGCGCGGTGTTTTCCTTCGTGCCGGAGGACGGCACCGCGGTGTTCCCGCACGGCGACGAATTCGCTCCTCTGTGGAACGACATGGCGCACGACGGCGCCACGCGCCGCTGCATGACCTTCGGCGAGCATGAAGACGCCGACATCTCGCTGGTGGCGGCCGAATGGCAGCAGGGCGCATGGCAGGTCCGCATCCGCACGCCGCTGGGCGACTTCGATGCGCAGTTGCACATCGCGGGCCGGCACAACGTCGTCAATGCGCTGGCGGCCACCGCGTGCGCGCTCGCTACCGGCATTCCGCCCGAGACCATTGCGCGCGGCCTCTCGGCCTTCGAACCGGTGAAGGGCCGCTCCAAGGCGAGCGCGGTGCTGCTGCCCGGCGGCCATTCGCTCACGCTGGTGGACGACAGCTACAACGCCAATCCCGATTCCGTGCGCGCGGCCATCGACGTGCTCGCGGCCTTGCCCGGCCCGCGCCTCCTGGTGCTCGGCGACATGGGCGAGGTCGGCAACCGCGCGCCCGAGTTCCATGCCGAGGTCGGCGACTGGGCGCGCCAGCGCGGCATCGAGGCCGTGTATGCGCTCGGCGCCGAAACCGCGCACAGCATCGCGGCCTTCGACGGCGGCGACAACGGCCGCCATTTCGCGGACATCGAGGCGCTTGGCGCCGCGGTGCTGGCGCGGCTGCCCCAGGTGGGGAGCGTGCTCGTCAAGGGCTCGCGCTTCATGAAGATGGAGCGCGTGGTGCAGGCGATCGAGCAATCACGACAACAACAAAAGGAGGCCGGTCATGACGCATGAGCCGCGCGACACCACATGCTGATGAGCCTGGCCCAATGGCTGCAGACACTTTCGCCCGAGTTCGGGTTCTTGCGCGTTTTCCAGTACCTCACCTTCCGTGCGCTGATGGCTGCGCTGACGGCGCTGGTGGTCGGCCTGGTGGCCGGGCCGTACGTGATCCGCCGCCTGGCCGCGCTCAAGATCGGCCAGCCGGTGCGCGGCTACGGCATGGAAACGCACCTCACCAAGAGCGGCACGCCCACCATGGGCGGCGTGCTGGTGCTGTTCGCCATTGCCTTCGCCACGCTGATGTGGTTCGACCCCTCCAACCGCTTCGTGTGGATCGTGCTGTGGGTCACGCTGGGCTTCGGCGCCATCGGCTGGGTCGACGACTGGCGCAAGGTGGTGCGCAAGGACCCGGAGGGCATGCGCTCGCGCGAGAAGTATTTCTGGCAGTCGGTGGTGGGCCTGATCGCCGGCTTCTACCTGCTCTTCAGCATCTCGGAAAGTTCGAACTGGCGCGTGCTGCAGCTGTTCTTCGCCTGGGTGCAGTCGGGCTTCGACCTGGACTTTCCGCCCAAGATCAACCTGCTGGTGCCCTTCTTCAAGGAAGTGAGCTACCCGCTCGGCGGCATCGGCTTCGTGATCCTCACGTACCTGGTGATCGTGGGCGCGAGCAACGCGGTCAACCTGACCGACGGCCTGGACGGCCTGGCGATCATGCCGGTGGTGATGGTGGGTTCGGCGCTGGGCGTGTTCGCCTACGTGACGGGCAGCGCGGTCTATTCCAAGTACCTGCTGTTTCCCAACATCCCGGGCTCGGGCGAACTGCTGGTGTTCTGCTCGGCCATGGCCGGCGCGGGGCTCGCGTTCCTCTGGTTCAACACCCATCCGGCGCAGGTCTTCATGGGCGACGTGGGCGCGCTCGCGCTGGGCGGCGCGCTAGGCACCATCGCGGTCATCGTGCGCCAGGAGATCGTGTTCTTCATCATGGGCGGCATCTTCGTGGTCGAGGCGATCTCGGTGATGGCGCAGGTCATGTACTTCAAGTACACCAAGAAGCGCTACGGCGAAGGCCGCCGCGTGCTCAAGATGGCGCCGCTGCACCACCACTTCGAGAAGAGCGGCTGGCGCGAGACGCAGGTCGTGGTGCGCTTCTGGATCATCACGATGCTGCTGTGCCTCATCGGCCTGTCGACGCTGAAGCTGCGGTGAGAAGAAAAAACACATGCGGCACCTGAAAGACCTCCCCGTATTGATCCTCGGCCTCGGTGCGTCCGGGCTGGCGATGGCGCGCTGGTGCGCGCGCCACGGCGCGGTCGTCACGGTGGCCGACACGCGCGAGGCGCCGGCGCTGCTTGCGACGCTGCGGGCGGAATGGCCCGAGGTGGCGTTCATCGGCGGGCCGTTCTCGGCCGCGCTGGTCGAAGGCACGCCGATCCGCGCGGTGTACCGCTCGCCGGGCCTGTCGCCCGCCACCATCGCGCCGGTCGTCGATGCGGCGCGGGCCGTGGGGCTCGCGGTCGGCGGCGAGCTGGATCTGTTTGCGCGCGCGCTGCTGGACCTGCGGACCGTCGAGGTGCCGGTGGTTGAAGCGGCGCCTGAAGTGCCGGAAGAAGAGCCTGCGGTGGAAGCGCCGGCGGAGCCCGTCGCGGAACCCGAAGCGCAAGGCGAATTGCCGCTCGCTGGTGAACCGACTGAAGCCACGGCCGCCGCGCCATTGGAAGAGCCGGCAACGCCCGAGATGCCGCAAGCGGCCGAGCCCGTGGCCGCTGCCGCTGCCGATGCGGCAGAGGCCGAACCCGCACCGCCCGCCGCGCAGGCCGAAGCCATGCCGCGCGACCCGTCGCTGAGCGTTTCCGCCGCGCCGCCGCCCGGCGACGAGCAACAGCCAGCGCAGGAGCAGGCGCCGGCAGCCGAGACGCAGGACGCCGCCGAACCGGCACCCGCGCCCGCGTCCGCGCCTGCCACCGTGTCTCGCCTGCCGACCCCCGGCCAGCCCTACGTCCCCACGGCCGCCAGGGAGGCCGCCGAGTTCGTCGCCAAGATCGCCGAACTCTCCGCCACCAACCCGGCCTCCGCCGCAGTCGAGGAAGAAGACACGCCGCAGCTCAAGCTGGTGCCGATCGAGGAGCCGCCGGCGCCCAAGGGCTACACGCCCGCGGTGCTCGCCGTCACCGGCACCAACGGCAAGACCACCGTCACCGCGCTCACCGGCCAGCTGGTCGAGCGCGCGGGCAAGAGCGTGGCCGTGGCCGGCAACATCGGCCCGACGCTGCTCGACACCCTGGCCGCGCACATCGATGCCGAGACGCTGCCCGATGTCTGGGTGCTCGAGCTCTCGAGCTTCCAGCTCGACGGCGTGCAGGGCTTCGAGCCGACTGCCGCCACCGTGCTCAACCTCACGCAGGACCATCTCGACTGGCATGGCGACATGCCGGCGTACGCATCGGCCAAGGCGCGCATCTTCGGCACGCAGGGCCTCATGGTGCTCAACCGCGACGACCCCGGCGTGATGGCCATGCTGCCCGCGCCTGTCAAGGTGAAGCTGCAGCGCCCGCAGGTCCGGGCCCATGTCACCTTCGGCGCCGCGATGCCGCTGCGTCCGGGCGACTACGGCATCGAGCGCGTCAACGGCATGGCCTGGCTGGTGCGCGCACTCGAGGCCGACGAAACGCAAAAGCGCAAGCGCGGCGCAGTGGTCGAGGAAGAAATCTTCCTGCAGCGCCTGCTGCCCGCCGACGTGCTGCGCATCCGCGGCCGCCACAACGCGATGAACGCGCTGGCGGCGCTCGCGCTGGCCAGCGCCGCCGGCTGCCCGATCGGGCCGATGCTCTACGGCCTGCGCGAATACCGCGGCGAGCCGCACCGCGTGGAGCCAATCGCCATCGTCGATGAGGTCGAGTACTTCGACGACAGCAAGGGCACCAACGTCGGCGCAACGGTCGCCGCGCTCAACGGGCTCGGTGAAGACCGCCGCGTGGTCGTGATCCTCGGCGGCGAGGGCAAGGGCCAGGACTTCGAACCGCTGGCCGCGCCCGTCGCGCAGTACGCGCGCGCCGTGGTGCTGATCGGCCGCGATGCGCCGCTGATCGAACAGGCGCTGGCCGCCACCGGCGCCTCGCTGATGCATGCGGGCTCGATGCAGGAGGCCGTCAAGCTGGCCGCCGCGCGCGCCAACCCCGGCGATGCCGTGCTGCTGTCGCCGGCCTGTGCGAGCTTCGACATGTTCAAGGACTACGAGCACCGCGCGGCCGTGTTCCGCGAGGCCGTGCAGGCGCTCGAGGACGAGCCGCGCATGGCCGGCCCGTCGTCGAACGATGCCGATTTTTCTTCGGGAGGTCCGGCTTGAACACCACGGCCGCAGGCGCCACGCCCAACGCGAAGACCAGCCGTTTCGGCGGCTGGTTCAGCCGCGCGCGCAGCGGCATCGACTCGCTGCCCGTGCACCTGCCGGTGCGGCTGGGCGGCGCCGGTGTCACGCAGACCAAGGCCGCGCCGATGCGCGTGCTGGGCTTCGACCAGGCGCTGGTCTGGGTCACGGTCGCCTTGCTCACCTGGGGCCTGGTGATGGTGTATTCGGCCTCCATCGCGCTGCCGGACAACCCGCGCTTCGCGCGTGCGGGCTACAGCGCATCGTTCTTCCTCACGCGGCATGCGGCCTCGGTGGTGTTCGCGTTCATTGCGGCGCTGCTGGCCTTCCAGATTCCCATGAAGACCTGGGAGCGCGCCGCGCCCTGGCTCTTCGTGGCCTCGCTGCTGCTGCTGGTGGCGGTGCTCATTCCGCACATCGGCATCAACGTCAACGGCGCGCGGCGCTGGCTGCCGCTGGGCTTCATGCGCTTCCAGCCGTCCGAGCTCGCCAAGCTCGCGATGGTGCTCTATGCCGCCAGCTACATGGTGCGCAAGATGGAGATCAAGGAGCGCTTCTTCCGCGCCGTGCTGCCGATGGGCGTGGCGGTGGTGGTGGTGGGCATGCTGGTGATGGCCGAGCCCGACATGGGCGCGTTCATGGTGATCGCCGTCATTGCCATGGGCATCCTGTTCCTGGGCGGCGTGAACGCACGCATGTTCTTCGTGATCGCGGCGCTGGTGGTGGTGGCCTTCGGCACCATCGTCGCCTCCAGTTCGTGGCGCCGCGAGCGCATCTTCGCGTACCTCGATCCGTGGAGCGAGGAGCATGCGCTGGGCAAGGGCTACCAGCTGTCGCACTCGCTGATCGCCATCGGCCGCGGCGAGATCTTCGGCGTCGGCCTGGGCGGCAGCGTCGAGAAGCTGCACTGGCTGCCCGAGGCGCACACCGACTTCCTGCTCGCGGTGATCGGCGAGGAGTTCGGCCTGGTCGGCGTGCTGCTGATCATCGGCCTGTTCCTCTGGCTGACGCGCCGCATCATGCACATCGGCCGCCAGGCGATTGCGCTGGACCGCGTGTTCTCGGGCCTCGTGGCGCAGGGCGTGGGCGTGTGGATCGGCTTCCAGGCCTTCATCAACATGGGCGTGAACCTCGGCGCGCTGCCGACCAAGGGGCTCACCTTGCCGCTGATGAGCTTCGGCGGCTCGGCCATCCTGATGAACCTGGTGGCGCTGGCGGTGGTGCTGCGCATCGACTACGAGAATCGTGTGTTGATGCGGGGAGGCCGCATATGACCGGGCGCACCGCACTCGTCATGGCCGGCGGCACCGGCGGCCACATCTTTCCGGGGCTCGCGGTGGCCGAGGCCCTGCGCGAGCGCGGCTGGCGCGTGCACTGGCTGGGCGCGCCCGGCAGCATGGAAGAAAAGCTCGTGCCGCCGCGCGGCTTCGCCTTCGAGCCGGTGCAGTTCGGCGGCGTGCGCGGCAAGGGGCCGCTCACGCTGTTCCTGCTGCCGCTGCGGCTCCTGCGCGCGTTCTGGCAGAGCATCGGCGTGGTGCGCCGCGTGCAGCCCAACGTCGTGGTCGGCCTGGGCGGCTACATCACCTTCCCGGGCGGAATGATGAGCGTGCTGCTCAACAAGCCGCTGGTGCTGCACGAGCAGAACTCGGTGGCCGGCCTTGCCAACAAGGTGCTGGCCGGTGTGGCCGACCGCGTGTTCACGGCTTTCCCCAATGTGCTGAAGAAGGCGCAGTGGGTAGGTAATCCGCTGCGCGCGGCGTTCACCTCGCAGCCCGAGCCGGCCGTGCGCTTCGCGGGCCGCAGCGGGCCGCTGCGTCTGCTGGTGGTCGGCGGCAGCCTGGGCGCCAAGGCACTCAACGCCGTGGTGCCGCAGGCGCTGGCGCGCATCGCGCCGGCCACGCGCCCGCAGGTGCTGCACCAGAGCGGCGCCAAACAGATCGACGAACTGCGCGCCAACTACGCGGCAGCCGGCGTCGAGGGCGAACTCACGCCCTTCATCGAAGACACCGCGCAGGCCTACGCCGACGCCGACATCATCGTCGCGCGCGCCGGGGCCAGCACCGTGACAGAAATCGCGGCCGTCGGCGCAGCAGCGCTGTTCGTGCCTTTTCCCTCGGCGGTCGACGACCACCAGACCACCAACGCGCGCTTCCTCGTCGACGCGGGCGGCGGCTGGCTGGTGCAGCAGGCCGACCTCACTCCTGAATTGCTGGCTGATTTGCTACAGAAAACCGAGCGCACCGCGCTGATCGACAAGGCCGCCAAGGCCAAGACCATGCAGAAGACCGAAGCAGTGGAAGCGGTCGTCCGCGCCTGCGAGGAGCTCGCCAGATGAAGCACGCGATTCGTCACATCCATTTCGTGGGCATCGGCGGCTCGGGCATGAGCGGCATTGCCGAAGTGCTGTTCAACCTGGGCTACCGCATCACCGGCTCCGACCTGGCCGACAGCGCCACCTTGCGCCGGCTTGCCGGCCTGGGCATCGGTACCTTCGTGGGCCACGCCGCCGCGCACATCGACGGCGCGGATGCGGTGGTCACTTCCACCGCGGTGCAGTCGGACAACCCCGAGGTGCTGGCCGCGCGCGAGAAGCGCATTCCGGTGGTGCCGCGCGCGCTCATGCTGGCCGAGCTGATGCGCCTCAAGCAGGGCATCGCGATCGCGGGCACGCACGGCAAGACCACCACCACCAGCCTGGTGGCGAGCGTGCTCGACGCGGCCGGGCTCGACCCGACCTTCGTGATCGGCGGGCGCCTGAACAGTGCCGGCGCCAATGCGCAGCTCGGCAGCGGCGACTACATCGTGGTGGAGGCCGACGAGTCGGACGCCTCGTTCCTGAACCTGCTGCCCGTCATGGCGGTGGTCACGAACATCGACGCCGACCACATGGAAACCTACGGGCACGACTTCGCGAAGCTCAAGAAGGCTTTCGTCGACTTCCTGCACCGCATGCCGTTCTATGGCGTGGCCATCCTGTGCACCGACGATCCTGCGGTGCGCGACATCGTGGCCGAAGTCACCTGCCCGGTGACGAGCTACGGCTTTGGCGAAGAGGCCCAGGTGCGCGCGATCGACGTGCGCGCAGTGGGCGGCCAGATGCACTTCACCGCGCAGCGGCGCAACGGCGTCACGCTGCCCGACCTGCCGATCGTGCTGAACCTGCCGGGCGAGCACAACGTGCGCAATGCGCTCTCGGTGATCGCGGTGGCGGTGGAACTCGGCATTCCCGACGAAGCGGTGCAGCGCGGCCTGGCCGGCTTCAAGGGCGTGGGCCGCCGCTTCCAGAGCTATGGCGAGGTGGCCGCGCAGGGCGAGCCGGCCGGCAGCTTCACCGTGATCGACGACTACGGCCACCACCCGGTGGAGATGGCCGCAACCATTGCCGCCGCGCGCGGCGCGTTCCCGGGACGACGGCTGGTGCTGGCCTTCCAGCCGCACCGCTACACCCGCACGCGCGACTGCTTCGAGGACTTCGTCAAGGTCATCGGCAATGCCGACGCGGTGCTGCTGGGCGAGGTCTATGCCGCGGGCGAGCCGCCCATCGTGGCGGCGGACGGCCGCACGCTGGCGCGCGCCCTGCGCGTGGCCGGCAAGGTGGAGCCGGTGTTCGTCGACGACATCGGCGCCATGCCGCAGGCCATCCTGGACAACGCGCGCGCCGGCGACGTGGTGCTTTGCATGGGCGCCGGCTCCATCGGCGCCGTGCCGGGCAAGGTGGTTGAAATTGCAGCCGCGGCATCGCTGCCGCAACAAACAACGCGCACCAGGCGCAAGGGGGAGGCATCATGAGCCTTCAGGATCCCAAGCAATTCGGCAAGGTGGCCGTGCTGTTCGGCGGAAGCTCTGCCGAGCGCGAAATCTCGCTCCTGTCCGGCAACGGCGTGCTCGAGGCGCTGCGCTCGCGCGGCGTCGATGCGCATGCCTTCGATCCCGCCGAGCGCGACCTGGTCGAGCTGCGGCGCGAGGGCTTCGCGCGCTGCTTCATCGCGCTGCATGGCCGGCATGGCGAGGACGGCACGGTGCAGGGCGCGCTCGAGCTGCTCGGCATTCCCTACACCGGCTCGGGCGTGATGGCTTCGAGCGTGGCCATGGACAAGGTCATGACCAAGCGCATCTGGCAGGCCGACGGCCTGCCGACGCCCCGGTACGTGCGCCTGGCGTTCGATCAGCAAAGCCGCGAGCAGGTCCGCGCCGTGCCCGACGTGCTGGGCCTGCCGCTGATCGTGAAGCCGCCGCGCGAGGGCTCGTCGATCGGCGTGACCAAGGTCGAGGGCTATTCGCAGATGCAGGACGCGGTGACGCTGTCGGCCAGGTACGACGCCGACGTGCTGTGCGAGGAATTCATCGAGGGCGAGGAAGTGACCTGCGCCGTGCTCGGCCAGGGGCTCGACGCGCGCGCGCTGCCGGTGGTGCGCATTGCCGCACCCGAAGGCGCCTACGACTACCAGAACAAGTACTTCACCGACGACGTGAAGTACCACTGCCCGAGCGGGCTGCCCGAAGCCGAGGAGCACGAGATCCAGCGCATCACGCTGGCCGCGTACCACACGCTCGGCTGCCGCGGCTGGGGCCGCGCCGACGTGATGATCCGCGCGAGCGACCGCAAGCCCTTCCTGCTCGAGATGAACACCTCGCCCGGCATGACCAGCCATTCGCTGGTGCCCATGTCGGCGCGCGCATCGGGCATTGCCTACGAAGACCTGTGCCTGCGCGTGCTGGCCTCGGCTTCGCTGGATGCCGCAGGGGGAGCGCAATAACCATGGCCGACAGCATTCCCGTGCCCTTCGACGTCAAGCTCATGAACATCGTCTCGAACCTGGCGTTCGTGGTGGTGGCGCTCATGCTGCTGGCGGCAGGCGCATGGTGGGTGCTGCGCCAGCCGTTCTTTCCCATCGGCGGCATCAAGGTCGACGGCGACGTGACGCACAACAACGCCGTGACGCTGCGCGCCAACGTCGCGCCGCAGCTCGCGGGCAACTTCTTCACCGTCGACCTGGCGCGCGCGAGAACCGCCTTCGAGTCGGTGCCGTGGGTGCGCAAGGCGGTGGTGCGGCGCGAGTTCCCGAACAAGCTGCGCGTGACGCTGACCGAGCAGGTGCCGGTGGCCAACTGGGGCGACGAGGCCGGCTCGAAGCTGATCAACGGCTTCGGCGAGGTGTTCGAAGCCAACGTGGCCGAGGTCGACGACCGGCTGCCGCGGCTCGACGGTCCGATCGAGCAGGCCGGGCAGGTGCTCGGCATGTACCGCGTGATTGCGCCGCTGTTCCCGCCCTACGACTTCAGCGTGGAAGAACTCACGCTGTCGAGCCGGGGCAGCTGGAAGGCGGTGCTGGACACCGGCGCCGAGATCGAGCTGGGCCGCGGCCAGGCCGAGGAAGTGACGGCCCGCACCCAGCGATTCCTGAAGACCGTGACCCAGGTCGCGGGCCAATACCGTCGCACCGCGGCGGACGTCGAGGGGGCCGACCTGCGGCACAACGACGCCTATGCGCTGCGTCTTCGCGGCGTCACCACGGTCGTTGCCGACCCCAAGACCAAGAAGAAATAGATAGCGAATACCGAGGACATTCAATGCCCAAAGAATACAAAGACCTGGTTGTCGGACTCGACATCGGAACCGCCAAGGTGATGGTGGTCGTCGCCGAGGTGCTGCCCGGCGGCGAACTCAAGCTCGCGGGGCTTGGCATCGCGCCGAGCAACGGCCTCAAGCGCGGCGTGGTGGTGAACATCGACGCCACGGTGCAGAGCATCCAGCAGGCCTTGAAGGAGGCCGAGCTGATGGCCGATTGCAAGATCAGCCGCGTCTACACCGGCATCACCGGCAGCCACATCCGCGGCATCAATTCGAGCGGCATGGTGGCGGTGAAGGACAAGGAAGTCACGCCTGCCGACGTGGCCCGCGTGGTGGAGACCGCGCGCGCCATCAACATCTCGAGCGACCAGCGCCTGTTGCTGGTGGAGCCGCAGGAGTTCGTGATCGACGGCCAGGACGTGAAGGAGCCGATCGGCATGAGCGGCATGCGGCTGGAGGCCAAGGTGCACATCGTGACCGGCGCCCAGAGCGCGGCCGAGAACATCATCAAGTGCGTGCGCCGCTGCGGCCTCGAAGTTGACCAGCTGATGCTCAACCCGCTGGCCTCGAGCCAGGCGGTGCTGACCGAGGACGAGCGCGAGCTCGGCGTGGTGCTGGTGGACATCGGCGCGGGCACCACCGACGTGGCCATCTTCACCAACGGCGCGATCCGCCACACGGCGGTGATCCCGATCGCGGGCGACCTCATCACCAGCGACATCGCGATGGCGCTGCGCACGCCCACCAAGGACGCCGAAGACATCAAGGTCGAGAACGGCTACGCCAAGCAGCTCCTGGCCGATCCCGACACGCAGGTGGAAGTGCCCGGCCTGGGCGACCGCGGCCCGCGCATGCTGAGCAAGCAGGCGCTGGCCGGCGTGATCGAGCCGCGCATCGAGGAGATCTTCTCGCTGGTGCAGCAGGTGGTGCGCGAGTCGGGCTACGAAGAAGTGCTCTCTTCGGGCGTGGTGCTCACGGGCGGTAGCGCCGTGATGCCCGGCATGGTGGAGCTCGGCGAGGACATCTTCCTGAAGCCGGTGCGCCGCGGCATTCCGAAGTATTCGAGCGCGCTCTCCGACATGGTGGCGCAGCCGCGCGCGGCCACCGTGATGGGCCTGCTCGAGGAAGCGCGCTTCGCACGCATGCGCGGCTTCAAGGTGGCGCAGAAGAACGGGTCCGTAAAGACTGCGTTCGGACGTTTCAAGGACTTCATCGTGGGGAACTTCTGACCATGAACCACTCCCCACTCTGGCTCGCACGCGGCGGTCCGCCCTTGCATTTCAACGAGCGATGGCGGCGCACGGGTCCACCGCCGCGACGACAGCTTCGTTGAACTCGTCGAGAACCAGAAAAATTCATAGATACACAACGGCAACTGCAAATTCAAGGAGTTAGAAATGACCATCGAAATGATCGAAGTCGAAGAATTCAACCAGGGCACCCAGATCAAGGTGATCGGAGTCGGCGGCGGCGGCGGCAATGCCGTCGCGCACATGATGGAGCGTGGCGTGCAGGGCGTGCAGTTCGTCTGCGCCAACACCGACGCGCAGGCACTGCAGCGCAGCAACGCGCACAAGATCATCCAGCTGGGCACCAGCGGCCTCGGCGCGGGCAGCAAGCCCGACAAGGGCCGTGACGCGGCCGAAGCCGCGGTGGACGACATCCGCGCCGCCATCGACGGCGCGCACATGCTCTTCATCACGGCCGGCATGGGCGGCGGCACCGGCACCGGCGCGGCACCCGTGATTGCGCGCGTGGCCAAGGAAATGGGCATCCTCACCGTGGGCGTGGTGACCAAGCCCTTCGACTGGGAAGGCGGTCGCCGCATGACCAACGCCGACGCCGGCCTGGCCGAGCTCGAGGCCAACGTCGACTCGCTGATCGTGGTGCTCAATGAGAAGCTGCTCGACGTGCTGGGCGAGGACATCACCCAGGACGAAGCCTTCGCGCACGCCAACGACGTGCTCAAGAACGCCGTCGGCGGCATCTCGGAAATCATCAACGAGTACGGCGGCGTGAACGTCGACTTCGAAGACGTGCGCACCGTGATGGGCGAACCCGGCAAGGCCATGATGGGCACGGCCGCCGCTGCAGGCCCGGACCGCGCGCGCATCGCCGCCGAGCAGGCCGTGGCCTGCCCGCTGCTCGAAGGCATCGACCTCTCGGGCGCCAAGGGCGTGCTGGTGCTGGTGACCGCATCGAAGGGTTCGCTGAAGCTGAACGAGTCGAAGCTCGCGATGAACACCATCCGCGCCTACGCCTCGCCCGATGCGCACGTGATCTACGGCGCGGCCTACGACGAGAGCCTGGGCGACCAGATGCGCGTGACCGTGGTCGCCACCGGCCTCTCGCGCGCCGATGCGCGCCGCCAGGCACCGACGCTCGAAGTGATCCGCACCGGCACCGACAACATTCCGTTCAACGTGCCCACGCTCGGTGCCGGCCATGCGGGCCACGCCGGCCACGGCGGCGGCAACCAGCCGAACTACGACGGCATGGCCGTTCCCAGCGTGTGGCGCACGAACCGCACCATGGCCGCGGCCAAGGTGGATGCGCTGTCGTCGGGCGGCATGGACGACTTCGAGATCCCGGCATTCCTGCGCCGTCAAGCCGATTGACGGCAGGGCAACCGAACGCAGAGGGCACGAAGGTTCGCAAGGGGTACGGGGAAGACCTGAAAGGGACTTCTGCCGGCTCTAGGCGCTGCGTTCGCTTCGTGCCCCTTGCGTCCATCGCCGGTCGGTGGGCATAGAACCCATGTCTATCGCTGCCATAGCGAGGGGAATAGGGCGGCATGGCCGCCGCGCGCCTAAAATCTTCGGCGTGCTGCAACAACGAACCCTCAAGTCGATCAGCCGCGCCGTGGGCGTGGGGCTTCATAGCGGCCAGCGCGTGGAACTGACGCTGCGCCCCGCGCCGGTGGACACCGGCATCGTGTTCAGGCGCGTCGACCTGCCCGAGCCGGTCGACATCCGCATGACCGCCGAAGCGGTGACCGACACGCGCCTGGCCTCCACCGTCTCGACCGGCGGCGCCAAGGTGCAGACGGTCGAGCACCTGATGTCGGCCTGCGCGGGCCTGGGCATCGACAACCTCTACATCGACATCACGGCCGACGAAGTGCCGATCCTCGACGGGTCGGCCTCGTCCTTCGTGTTCCTGCTGCAAAGCGCGGGCATCGAGCTGCAGAAGGCGCCGCGCCGCTTCATCCGCGTGACGCGCAAGGTCGAGGTGCGCGAGGGCGAGGGCGCCAACGAGAAGTGGGCGAGCCTGGAGCCCTACCACGGCTACAAGCTGAGCTTCGAGATCGACTTCGACCACCGCGTGGTCAATTCCACCGGCCAGCGCGTGGAGTTCGACCTCGGCACCGATTCCTACAGCCGCGACATCGCACGCGCGCGCACCT
The DNA here is from genome assembly GCF_001591365.1 of Variovorax paradoxus NBRC 15149. Lineage (GTDB taxonomy): Bacteria > Pseudomonadota > Gammaproteobacteria > Burkholderiales > Burkholderiaceae_C > Variovorax > Variovorax paradoxus. The sequence continues at coordinate 1,734,310 of NZ_BCUT01000001.1, read as the reverse complement.
TCGGCTTCACCAAGGAAGTCGAATACATGCGCAGCAAGGGCCTCGCGCTCGGCGGCGGCCTGGACAACGCCATCGTGATGGACGACACCAAGGTGCTCAATGCCGGGGGCCTGCGCTACGACGACGAGTTCGTGAAGCACAAGATCCTCGACGCCATGGGCGACCTGTACATCATCGGCAAGCCGCTGCTCGCAGCCTACACCGCATTCCGCTCGGGCCACGCGCTCAACAACAAGCTGCTGCGCGAACTGCTGGCCCACAGCGATGCCTACGAGGTCGTCACCTTCGAAGACGAAAAGCGCGCACCGCGCGGCTTCGGCGAAGTGGCGCGGGCCTGGTAGGCCGCGTTCGGCAATGCTTCTCTTCCGCTGGGCCATCCTGCTGCTCCTGCTGGTGGCGGGCGTGTCGTTCGCGTTCTATGCGGGAACGGGCCAGGCCAAGTACCGGCGCTTCGGCTGGATCGTGCTCAAGTGGACGCTGCTTGCGGCCTTCGGCTTCTTCGTGGTGCTGATCGCCGAACGCGTGGTGTAGCTTTATTCCTCCCGCATTCGCATGTCCGGAAACGGCATGCCGGACGGAGGCGGCGGGCGCACGATGGCGCCATGAACACACACCCTGAACATTCCACGAGGAATCCGTTCGGCGTGCAGGACGCGCCGGACCCGGACGGTCCCGACGTGGACGCATTCGCCGACAGCATCGAACTGGGCGGCGGCGCCGACGACCCGAACGCGCAACGCTGGGGGTCGGTCACCGAAGAGCTTCCCGACTCGATCGCGGGCGCGTGGTCGAGCCGATGGAACGGCGGCGCGGACCCGGCCATGCCAGGCGACACCGCAAAGGACTGGAAGGAAGGCAAGGCGATGGCCAAGGTGGCCGGCGGCCGCTTCTACCTGCTGTTCGACTGGAACGGCGGCAAGCGCCAGGCCCTGCTCGACGTCCGGTACATCGGGCCCGACACACTGGTCGGCCGCTACATCAACCTGGGCAGCCCGGAGATCACGCGGCCCTGGGTCGGCCGGATCGTCGACAACCGGCGGATCGACGGACGCTGGACGAACGGGCGGCTGGATTTTCGAAGATAGTCCGCGGCCTCGTCAGTCGGCCGCCAGCCCCTGCAACGCGTGCACCTGCTGCACCAGCAGCGCGCCCCTGCGGTGCGCAGGCACCAGCAGCATGAGCGTGTCGCCCAGTGCCTTCGGCCTTCCCCAGGGCGCATGCAGCCTGCCTTGCGCGAGCAGCGGCGCCACCAGCCGTTCGCGGCCCATGAGCACGCCCTCGCCGTCGAGCGCCGCCTGCAGCGCGAGGCTGTAGAGCGAGAAGTCGGGGCCGGCGGCCAGCGCATCGGCCTCGGCCGCGCTGGTGCCGGGGCGCGCGGCCTGCAGCCAGCGTGCCCAGTCGTCGTGCCACACGGTGTCGTGCAATCCGCCGCAGCGCGCCAGCACATCGACGAGGTCGTCGAGCGCGCGCGGGCGGCCGCTCGGCAGCGCCTGCTGCAGGCGCGGGCTGCACACCGGCACGAGCCGGTCGCGCGCGAGCACCATGCCCTGCGCGCCGACCGCGGTTTCGATGCGATCGCCGGCGCGTGCATAGAACAGGCCGAGGTCGAAGGGTTCGCGGCGGAAATTCGGCGGCTGCTCGAGCGCCGTCACCGAAACCTGCACGCCGGGCAGCGCCGCCTTCAGCCGCGAAAGCCGCGGCGACAGCCACAGCTGCGCCATCGCCGGCAGGGCCGCCACCTGCAGCGTGCTGCGGCGCGCGGCGGTCTGCGTCTCGTGGCGCAGCGCCTGCACTGCGAGGCCGAGCTGGTCGACCGCGGCGCTGAGCGCGGGCAGCGCGCGCCGTCCGTGCGCGCTGAGGCGGATGCCCTGGCTGTGGCGCTCGAACAGCGCACCGCCGGCCCAGGTCTCCAGTGCCTTGATCTGCTGCGCGACGGCGGCCGGCGTGACGAACAGCTCTTCGGCCGCGCGCGCGAAGCTGCCGTGGCGCGCCGCGGCCTCGAAGGCGCGAACGGCCGTGTGCGGGGGCAGGCGAGGGCGGGGTGGTGCGAGCGGCATGCGATGCGGACCCTAAGTTTTTCTAGGGCTCGGGCCCAGATTATCCGTGTTGCCCGCACGGATGGCGCAGGCGACCATGCGGCCACCTGCCACTTCCAGCGAGATCCGCCGCATGCCCGCCGCCCTCCAACGCCGCTCCTGGGTTCCCGCCGCCAGCGAAGACCATGTGCTCGCGATCGCCGCCGATGCCGCTGCGCGCGATGCGCTGGGCATCGCCGCCGAGATCGAAAGGCTCGCCGACGACAACCACCGCATCCACGACCGCGAGGGCCTGAACCTCAACCCCGCCACCAACGTGATGAACCCGGCCGCCGAGGCGCTGCTGTCGCGCGGCCTGGGCTCGCGGGCATCGCTGGGCTACCCAGGGGACAAGTACGAAGTGGGGCTGGAGGCCATCGAGCGCATCGAGGTCATCGCGGCCGAACTGGCCGCCGAGGTGTTCGGCTCGAAGTTCGCCGAAGTGCGCGTGAGCTCCGGCGCGCTGTCGAATCTCTATGTGTTCATGGCAACCTGCCGGCCCGGCGACACGATCATTGCGCCGCCGCCGGCCATCGGCGGCCACGTCACGCACCATGCGGCCGGCGCGGCCGGGCTCTATGGATTGAAGACGGTGCCCGCGCCGGTCGATGCCGACGGCTACACGGTCGACGCGGCCGCGCTCGCCAGGCTCGCACGCGAGGTGAAGCCGAAGCTCATCACCATCGGCGGCAGCCTGAATCTTTTTCCGCACCCGGTGCCTGCGATCCGCGAGGTCGCGGACAGCGTGGGCGCCAAACTGCTGTTCGACGCTGCGCACCTCTCGGGCATGGTGGCCGGCAAGGCCTGGCCGCAGCCGCTCGAGGAGGGCGCGCACGCGATCACCATGAGCACCTACAAGAGCCTCGGCGGACCGGCCGGCGGGCTGATCGTGTCGAACGATGCGGCGCTGATGGAGCGCATCGACGCCATCGCCTACCCCGGCCTCACGGCCAACTCCGATGCGGGCCGCACCGCGGCGCTGGCGCGCGGACTGCTCGACTGGAAGGTGCACGGCAGGGCCTACGCCGCGGCAATGCGCGAGACCGCGCAGGCGCTGGCGCACGCGCTCGACGCCGAGGGCTTGCCGGTGTTCGCGAAGGCGCGCGGCTTCACGCAGTCGCACCAGTTCGCGCTCGAGGCCGCGCACTGGGGCGGTGGGCAGCGCGCCGCGAAGAAACTGGCCGAGGGCGGCTTGCTGGCCTGCGGCATCGGCCTGCCGATCGCGCCGGTCGAAGGAGACATCAACGGCCTGCGCCTGGGCGTGCCGGAGATCGTGCGGCTGGGCTTCACGCCCGACGACATGCCGCAGCTTGCCTCGTGGATCGCGCGTGCGCTGGAGGGCGGCGGCGCATCGGTGGCGGCCGAGGTGCGCGAGCGCCGCACGCGGCTCGGCGGCCTGCGCTACATCGTGCGCTGACTCAGCGCGAGCGTCCCTGCCGGTAGGTGCCGGCGTGCGTCTTCGACAGCTCGGCCGCCTCGGCCAGCCGCGCCATCGACCGGCCGACCTGCGCATGCGTGATGGCAATGCCCAGCGCGTCGGCGGCATCGGCGCCCGGCAGGCCCGGCAGGTCGAGCAGCCGCTTCACCATCTCCTGCACCTGCGCCTTGGCGGCCTGGCCGTGGCCCGCCACTGCCTTCTTCATCTGCAGCGCGGTGTATTCGGCCACGCTGAGATTGCTGTTGACCAGCGAGGTCACGCAGGCGCCGCGCGCCTGGCCCAGCAGCAGCGTCGACTGCGGATTGACGTTGACGAAGATGATCTCGACCGCCGAGGCATCGGGCTGGTAGCGCGCGGCGATTTCCGCGATGCCGTCGAACAGCACCTTGAGCCGCGCCGGCAGGTTGCCGCTGCCCAGGTGGCGCGTGCTGATGGTGCCGCTGGCCACGTAGCTCAGCGCATGGCCGTCCGAATCGACCACGCCGAAACCGGTGGTCAGGAGGCCGGGGTCGATGCCGAGAATGCGCATGTCAGAGGTTGAAGTACCAGCGGATCGAGTGAAAGAAGATCGGCGCCGCGAAGCACAGCGCATCGACGCGGTCGAGCAGGCCGTTGGCCCCGGTGACGCCCACGCCCTTCTTGCCCCAGTTGGGAATCCCGCGATCGCGCTTGAGCGCCTTCATCACCAGGTGGCCCATGGAGCCCGCGATGCAGGCGATGACGGACACCGCGAGGGCCTGGCCGAACCTGAAGGGCGTGATGAACGAGAACAGCGCGCCCACCAGGCTGGCCACCCCGATGCCGATGCCCCAGCTGGTCCAGTTGAAGCTGCGGCTCACGTTGGGCGCGAAGGGCTGGCGCTGGGTGCGGCGCGAGATCACGTGCTGCACCAGCACCGAGGTCTGCACCACGAACACCAGGAAGAACACGAGAAAGGCGTTCTTGCCTTCGTAGCCCGGAAAGCTCAGCAGCAGCAGCGCGGGCACATGGCTCATGCCGTAGACGCAGACCATGATGCCCCACTGGAGCTTGGCGTTGCGCTCGAGAAAGTGGCTCGGGTCGTCGGCCAGCGCGCTCGCGACCGGGATCGCGAGGAAGACGTAGACCGGAATGAACACGGTGAACAGGTCGAAGCGCGCGGTGGCGACGAGCCAGAACTGGATCGGCAGCACGACGAAGAAGGCCAGGATCAGGCTGCGGTGGTCGCCGCGCCGCGTGGGCGAGAGCGTGATGAACTCGCGCAGCGCGAAGAAGGCGATGAGCGCGAACAGCACGGTGGCGACGGTCTCGCCCAGCGCCCAGCCGATCCAGAACACGATCACCATGAACCAGGTGGTGCCCAGCAGCTTGCGGTAGTGCGCAAGCTCGGCCTGCCAGGCGGCGTCGTGCACGGGGTTGCGCCGTTCCCTGAAGCTCAGCAGGAAGGCGGTGGTGCTCACGATCACGAGCAGGCCGAAGACGATGAGGAACAGGGCCGCGACCTGCTGGGTCGGGGTGAGGCTGCGCAGGAACTGGTTCATGTCAGTTTTCCTCCGCGCTGTTGTTGTTGGTGCTTGCGTTGCAGGCGCTCTTGTTCGGGGCGCGTGCACAGGCCACCGGGTACTCCCCTCCGCGAATGTCCCCCGGCCTGCGGCCTCCTCCTTTATTTCGCTGCGGGGAGCACCCGATGCCCTGTGCACCTGGGCACGCTGTCGGTTCGCGGCTGATCAACCACCGCCCTGAACGGCAGGCCCTAAACACAACGCGGCACAAAGAAAGGCGAGGTTTCATTTCAGACATCGCGCAATGCAATCACCGCGGCACGGGCGCGATCGAGGAACGGCCGGCGCTCTTCGCCTTCCTCGACGCGGATCGGCGCGCCGAAGGTGACGGAGCACAGGATCGGCACCGGCACGATCTCGCCCTTGGGCATCACGCGCTGCACGTTGTCGATCCATGCCGGCACCAGCACCACCTCGGGAAACATCGTCGCGAGCGTGTAGAGGCCCGACTTGAACTTCTGCGGCTCTCCCGTGTGGCCGCGCGTGCCTTCGGGAAAGATGATGATCGAGTCGCCGCTGCGCAGTGCCTCGACCAGCGGCGCCAGCGGGTCGGAGGCGGGCGTGGGCGGCTCCGGCTCGACGGCTGGCGGTGCGACGGGCGGCGCGGCCGGTGGTGGCGGTGGCGGCGGAGCGGGAAGGTCGAGCCGGCCTTGCACTTCGTCGAAGGCTTCGGGGGTGATGTCGACGACAGGCGGTGCCATGGGCGCCAGCGGCAGCAGGGGCTCCATCGAGGGTTCGATGCGCTCGGGCTGCGGCGCGGTGGCGGCAGCTCGCACGGGCGGCGGGGGCGCTTCGGGTTCCGCCGGCGCTGCGGCAGGCGCGGCCGTCGCCGTCGCCGCGCGCTCCACATACACCGCGTTGAACACCTCGGTCGTGATCCAGCGCTTGACGGGCGTATTGGCCCAGTAGTCGCGCGCCGCAATCGGCCGCGTGATGCTGCGCAGTTCCTCGGGCAGGGCCGCCCAGATCATCACGAGGTCGGCGTGGCTCTGGTGGTTGGCGAAATAGATGCGCTGCTCGGCCTTTGGCGGGCAGCCGTACCAGCGCGCCTGGGCGCCGGTGAGCAACCGGACGATTCCCAACAACAACCAACCTGTGAGCTTTGCCAGCATGGGCGCGATGATACGGGGCATGCGATGGCGTTTCGATCCTCTTTCCCTGGTGTGGGCGGTGGCCCTGTTCCTTGTTCTCGTGCTGCTGGCCACTGTCGGCGCGCGCTGGGGCTGGCTGCGGAGCTTTTTCGGCGACGTGCTGGCCGTGGCGTGGGTCTACCTCGTCTTCAAGGCCTTCATCGCCGCGCGCGTGCTGCCACTGGCGCTGGCCGCGCTCGGCGTGGGCCTGGCGGTCGAATTGGGGCAGTTCCTGGCCTCGGCCTGGCACCTGCACATTCCGAACCGCGCGCTGCGCATCGTGCTCGGCAGCACGGCCGACGGGTGGGACGTGCTGGCCTATGCGATCGGCTTCGCAGCCGTGCTGGCCATGGAAGCGCTGCGCGAAGCCCTCAGGGCAGTTCGGCCGACGGCATCCGCGCCACGATCGTCGAGGCCCGTCCGCTGAGGTAGGACGAGCCGGTGCGGCGCTCGAAGAACTTGGGGCTCGGCAGCATCACGGCAAGGCGCGCGGCTTCGGCGGCGCTCAGGCGCGAGGCGGGCTTCCTGAAGTAGTACTGGGCCGCCGCCTCGGCGCCGAACACGCCTTCGCCCCATTCGACGTTGTTGAGGTAGATCTCGAGGATGCGCCGCTTGTCGAGCAGCACCTCGAGCGCCATCGCGAGCGCCAGTTCCTGGCCCTTGCGCAGCAGCGTGCGCTCGCCGGAGAGCAGCAGGTTCTTCGCAAGCTGCTGCGTGATGGTGGAGCCGCCGCGCAGCTGGACCGGCCGCACCGGTTTGCCGCGTGCGATGGCGCGAGCCGCACGCCGGGCCGCGAGTTCCTCGGCCTTGGCATTGCGCTGGCGCGCCCGCTCGATGGCTTCCCATTCCACGCCGTTGTGGTCGATGAAGTCGGCGTCTTCGCTCGCGATGACGGCGCGCTTGAGGTTGTCGCTGATCTGCGCGTAGGGCACCCATTCCTGGCGCCAGGCACCCTTGCGGCCCTGGTGGATGGCGATCTGCCAGGCTTCGCTGCGCTGGAACGCGGTGCTCTGCGGATCGATCACCGCCATGGCCGCGATGCGCCCCACGAAGAAAAGCTCCAGTGCCACGCCCGCCACCAGCAGGCAGGCCACCAGCCGCAGCAGCCGCTTCATCGGCCGGCGGCGAGCGAGGCGCGCAATTCGGCCAGCACCTGCGCGCCGGGCGGGCGCACGCCGCGCCAGATCTCGAAGGCCTCGGCCGCCTGTTCGACCAGCATGCCGAGCCCGTCGCGCGGCACCGCGCCGTGCGCTTCGGCCCAGGCCATGAAGCCGGCGGCCGCGGGGCCGTACATCAGGTCGACCGCGAGCGAGCCGGGGCGCAGCACCTGCGCGCGCACCGGCACCGCATCGCCCGCGAGGCTGGAGGCCGTGGCATTGACCACCACGTCGAAATTGCCGGACACTTCGTCGAGCGCCCAGGCTTCGAGTACCGCGCCGTGGCGCAGCGCCAATGCCGCATGGCGCTGCACCAGCGCCATGGCCTTGCCGACCGTGCGGTTGGCCACCACGATGCGCGCGGCGCCGGCGTCCAGCAGCGGCCCGAGCACGCCCGCCGCGGCGCCGCCCGCGCCGATCAGCAGCAGCTCGCGGCCCGCCAGCGGCACGGCGGCGTTGCGCACGATGTCGTTGACCAGCCCGATGCCGTCGGTGTTGTCGGCGTGGATGCTGCCGTCGGCTTCGAAGCGCAGCGTGTTCACCGCCTGCGCAAGCACGGCGCGCTCGCTGGTGTGCTGCGCGAGCGCAGCGGCGTCGAACTTGAAGGGCACGGTCACGTTGCAGCCGCGCGCCGTGTCGCCGCGCTCGGCGGCTTCGCGGCGGAAGGCGGCCACGCCTTCGGCAAAGGCGCCGACCGGAACGAGCCGGCGGCTGTAGTCCATCTGCTGGCCGCAGAGTTCGGCAAACCGGGCATGGATGCGCGGCGAGCGGCTGTGCTCGACCGGGTTGCCCATTACGCAGTACAGGTCCATGGCGCGTGGATTCGCTGTTGTCTATTGGGAGGAGAGCTCGATGGTCTCGTCGCGCGTGAACTTGAAGCGCGACTGCAGCACGATCTGGTCGGTCTCTTTTCGCATCGCATCGGTGAATTTGCCGAAGCTGCCGATGCTGTGCACGATGGCCTTGGCGCGGCGGTCGAGCACGACGTCGCCCGAGCTTTCGTCGACCACGGTGTCGAGGATCTTGCCGTCGTGGTTGATGGTGATCGTCATCTTGAGCTCGCCGTAGAGCTTCTTGCCGGCCGCCGTGGGGAAGTTCTCGGTGCCCCGCACTTCGATGCGCCGGCGCAGCGTGTCCACGTAGATGGCGTAGGCCGCCTCGCGCGTGGAAGGGCTCAGGTAGCGCTTCTTGGGGCGCGCGTTCTCTTCGTTCACGCGGCGCTCGATCTCGGCCAGCAGCTCCACCATCTGGCGGCGCTTTTCCTCGCGGGCCACGGCCTCCTTCGGGTCGCCCGAGGCGCGCGGGTCCGGCGCGGGCATGGCGGCCAGCTCGCGCTTGAGCTGCGCGAGCAGCTGCATCTGCTGGGCCTGCATGGCCTCGACCTGGCGCCGGGCCTCCTCGATCGAGTCGCCGACGGCGGTGAAGCTCGACGGCGGCAGCGGGCTGGTGGCGCGGCCGCGTTCGAGGTCGCCGCCGCCCGCGAGCGAGGTCTGGGCCATCACGCGGGCCCTGGCGTCGGGCTTGTCGTTGGTCTTGCTGTTGACCAGGATCACCTCGAGCGGTGTTTCGCTGAAGACCCGGTTGAATGATTCGGGATCGACGAAGCGCACCGCAAGAAGTGCGGCATGCGCGATGACCGACACGCCGAGTGCGATCTGCAGCGTGCTCAGATCCCTGAAGTTCATGGACGACGCTCCTTGGCGCGCATGGAGTGGCCGGTGCTCATGCCGGCGTGTTTTCCGGGGCCGCCTCGCTGTCGCTGAGGTCGACTGCAATGGCGATGGGGCCGGCGACTTCTTCCACTTCCTCGTCGCCGCCTTCCTCCTCGGCCGCGGCATCGGCCTTGGGCGCATCGAGGCGCTCGAGCACGGTGCCGTGCACGTCGAGCGCGATCTCGTCGATCTCGCCGAGCTTCACGCGCAGGCGCGCGCCGCGCTCCTGCTGGCCCGCCACCGGGAACACCAGCGGCAGGGTGTCCGCGCGCACCAGGGCACCGTTCGGAATGTCCTTGATGACGGTCGCCTCGAGCTCGGTGATGCCTTGCTGCTCCAGGTACTTGAGCGTCCAGAAGCGTTCCATGCCGCCCTGGTAGGCGTTGTAGGTTGCGTAGGCAGCATCGAAGCCCGAGAGAATGGAGAACAGGTCCGCATCCTTGGGCTTGAACGGCGCGGCCAGCGCGGCGGTCTTGCCGTGGCGCGCGGCGGCAATGATCTGCCACTGGTTCACGAGGTCGGTGTAGCGGCGCAGCGGCGAGGTGCTCCAGGCATAGCTCTTCACGCCCAGGCCCGCATGCGGCAAGGCCCGCGTGCCCATGCGCACCTTGATGCCGGGCGCCAGGCTGGCCTGGCTGCGGTAGAGCCCGGGCACGCCGAGTTCGCCGAGCCAGCCGCCCCAGCTGCTGTTGGCCAGGATCATGGCCTCGGACACGATCAGGTCGAGCGGTGCGCCGCGCTGGCGCGTGGTGATCTGCACCTGTTCGCTGCCGTTCGGTTCGCCGTCGTTGCCCACGAGGCGAAAGTTGTAGTCGGGCCGGTTGAAGTTCTCGGGCTTGCCGCGCACCACTTCGCGCTGGGCCTTCAGCTGCTTGGCGAGGCGGAACAGGAACGAGAGCGGCGCGCGCAGCTTCGCAGCGGCTTCGGGCGTGTTCTCGCTCGTGAACGAGGCGTCTTCGAGCCAGGGCTGCGTGACCACGGCGTCGAGCTGGTCGTGCCGCAGGTTGGCCACGATCGGCACGCGTTCGAGCTTCGTCTCGGTCGACTGCAGCTCGAGCGTGGTCTCGTCGAAGCGCGCGTAGAGCGACACCGCCGGCCGGTCGCCGCCTTCTAGCAGCGTGTAGGTGCTCACGACTTCGTCGGGCAGCATGGTGATCTTGTGGCCCGGCATGTAGACCGTGGACATGCGCGCGCGCGCCACCTGGTCGATGGCGCTGCCCGGGGTCAGCGCCAGGCCGGGCGCGGCAATGTGGATGCCGACCGTGACGGTGCCGCTGCCAAGGCCCTGCACCGACAGCGCGTCGTCGATTTCGGTGGTCTGCGAGTCGTCGATCGAGAACGCCTGCACGCCTTCGGCCAGCGGCAGGTCGTCCCCGATGGGCGGCGCGGCGAGCGCCGGGAAGCCCGTGCCCTTGGGAAAATTCTCGAACAGGAAGCGCCGCCAGTGGAACTGGTAGGGCGAGTCGATGGCGCCGGCGCGTTCCAGCAGTTCGAGCGGCGGGCGCTGGGTGGCGCGCGCGGCGTCGACCACGGCCTTGTATTCGGGCGCGTTCTTGTCGGGCTTGAACAGGATCTTGTAGAGCTGCTCGCGGATCGGCTGCGGGCAGATGCCCTCGGCCAGCTGGGCGGCCCATTCGACGATCTGCGCCTGCACCACTTTCTTCTTCTCGATGGCGGCCAGCGCCTGCTGCAGGATCTCGGCCGGTGCCTTCTTGAAGCGCCCCTTGCCCGCGCGGCGGAAGTAGTGCGGCGCCTCGAACAGCGCGAACAGCGCCGCGGCCTGCTGCGCGAGCGTGGGCTTGTCGCTGAAATAGTCGGATGCGAGATCGGCAAAGCCGAATTCGCCCTCCGGCGCGAATTCCCAGGCCAGGTCGAGGTCCATCGTGGCCGCGAGCGCGCGCGCCTCGACGATCAGCTCGGCCGGGGCCGGCTTCTCGAAACGCAGAACGATGTTGGCGCCCTTGACCTTGACGCGCTTGCCGGTGTCGAGCTCGACCTGCGCCGATGCTTCGGCCTCCGACAGCACGCGGCCGCCGAGGTACTTGCCGGCTTCTTCAAACAATACAAACATGCCCGGATTGTCCCAGACTTGGGGACGCGCACGGGCCTGGCCGCTGCGCGATGCCTGCCGGGCCTCAGACGGGATTGATGAACGCGATCACGTCGTCGAGGTGGTTTTCCTCGAAATCGGACAGAGCATGGTCGCCGCCCTCGATCAGCTTGATGTTGCTGTCGGGATAGCGCGCCGAGGTTTCGTGCCAGTCGAGCGCTTCGTCGCCCTTGGCGATGATGGCCAGCACGCGCTCGGGGCGGGTGAGTGCGCCGACCTCCATGGTGCGCAACTCCTGGATGTATTCGGGCTTGAAATAGAAGTGCTCGGCCGGGTCGTGCCAGGCGGTCTGGTCGCCGATGTAGCGCGCCAGGTCGCGCGCCGGATGCACCGCCGGATTCAGCAGCACGGTGCGGCAGCGCGTCATGCCGGCCACGTAGGTGGCATAGAAGCCGCCGAGCGAGGAGCCCACCACGGCCATCGACTTGCGCGGCCAGTCCGCGATGCCCTTCATCACCATGTCGATGGCTTCGCGCGGCGAGGGCGGCAGTTGCGGACACCACCACTGCAGGTCGGGGTGCTCCCGGGCCACGCGCGCTGCCATCAGCCGCGCCTTGGTGGAGCGGGGCGAGGAGCGGAATCCGTGCAGGTACAACAGGTGAGTGGTTTGCGGGTCCATGCGGGGCGGAGACTGGAAGTGGTGCGGTCTACACAGCTCCCTGGAAGGAGCCGGTTGATTTTGCATGAGGACCGTGCGCCCGACGCGGTCCTCGGCGCACGAGGCTTCGATATGAGGGCTTACTGCACGGAGGTGTTGGTTTGCCACAGGGTCCATGGACGATGCCAAGAAGCAAAAAGTATTCAACCGGAGCGCGCGACCGGACTCGCAAGTCAACGCGAGTTTCAACGGCCCGCGCCGGTGTCCGCATCCCATGAAAACGGGAGGTCCGCCGGCCCTTTTGCGTTGCGCCGAAGCTTATGCTCAAGCCCATGAACATCGAGGCAACGGACACCGGGAAGACGCACCGCTGGGGCGTGCTCGTGGTCGAGGACGACAGCCGCGCGCGCGCCTTCTTCGAGGCGAGCGTGCAGCGCAGCGCCAGCCTTTTCTGGCTCGGAAGCGCCGGCACGGTGCACGAGGCATTGGCGTGGATGGCCCAGGCCACCATCATTCCCGACGTGCTGCTGGTCGATCTCGGCATGCCCGACGGCAGCGGGCTCGACGTGATCCGCGAGGCCGTGGCGCGCTTTCCGGGTTGCGAGCCGCTGGTGATCTCGGTCTTCGGCGACGAGGAAAACGTGCTGGCCAGCATCGAGGCCGGCGCCGTCGGCTACATCCACAAGGACGCCGCGCCGGAAGACATTGCGCAGACCATCGTCGAGATGAAGGCCGGCGCCTCGCCGATCTCGCCCATGATCGCGCGGCGCGTGCTGGCCAAGTACCGCAGCCTGCAGCTGGCCGGAACGCTCGCCGCCGCGCCGCCCGAGGCGGCCCTCGGCAACACCACCACGGCGCCCAGCCTGCTGTCCGCGCGCGAGCACGAGGTGCTGACCTTGATCGCGCGCGGTTTTTCCTATGCCGAGATCGCACGCCTCAAGGGCCTGAGCGTGCATACGGTGCAGACGCACATCAAGAATCTCTACGGCAAGCTGGCCGTGCACTCCAAGAGCGAGGCCGTGTTCGAGGCCACGCGCCTCGGCCTGCTGTCCCATCCGGGGTGAATCGCGTGGCCGGACGCATGTTCGGGCGGGCGGGCAGGGCTCTTGCCGCGCTGTGGCTCGCGGCAACTCTGCTGCTGGCAGCGCAGCCGGCGGCGGCCGCGGCGGCCGAGGGCACGATCGAACTGCGCCGCGGCACCGTGTGGACCACCGTCGACGGCGCCACGCACAAGGCGCCCGTCGAACTCTCCTACCACTGGGACCGCCAGCACGGCGGACGCCCCGGCTACGCGACCTTCGAGCTGCCGTTCACGCTCGACGCCGAGCCCGAGGTGCCCTGGGGCATCTTCGTTCCGCGCGCCGGCAGCGTTCTGGAGGTCTGGCTCAACGACGCGCTGCTGCAGGTCTATGGCGACCTCGCCAGCGGCAACGGGCCGGACTACGCCAAGGCGCCGCTCTACGTGCCGGTGCCGGGGCACCTGCTGAAGCCCGGCGAGAACCGCCTGCAGGTCCGCATACGCGCCGACAGCGCCCGCAGGGGCGGGCTGTCGCGCGTGACCATCGGGCCGGCGACACCGGTGCGCACCGATCTCTTCGAAAGCGCCTATGCCTGGCGCTTCACCGGCTCGGTGCTCCTGACCGCCTTCAGCCTGATCGTCGGCAGCATCGCGCTGGCGCTGTGGCTCACGCAGGTGGATGCCGCCGCCACCGGATGGCGCCGGCGCGACAGCCTCTATTTCTGGGCCGCGCTGGCCGAGTTCTGCTGGGCGATCCGCGTGGCCGACGGCGTGATCGCCGAACCGCCGCTGCCCTGGGGCGCCTGGGGCGTGCTCATGGCCACCTGCTATGCGGGCTGGGCCACGTCGGCCATGATGTTCTGCTACCACCTCGCGGGCTGGCACCGCCGCCCGCGCATGCGCTGGCTGCGCTGGCCGATGGCCGGCGTGGTGCCCGGAACCGTGGTGGCCACCGCCCTCGCGCTTCACCGCGAGGAGCCCTACTGGCTCACCGGCTGGCTCGCACTGGAGATCGGGTTCGTCGCGCTGTTCGTCGGCGCCTTTGCCGTGGCCACCATCCGGCGGCCGAACGTGGGCCGCCTGCTGGTGGCCGCCGCCGCGCTGGTGACGCTGGGCTTCGGCACCCGCGACTGGCTCGTGATCCGCCTGAGCGACGCCTACGGCGAGACCACCTGGGTGCGCTATTCCTCCGTGTTCTTCGGCATCGCGCTGCTCTTGATCGTGCTGCGGCGCTTCCATGCCGCGAGCGTGCAGGCGCGCGGCTCGGTCGCGGCCCTGGCCGAGCGCGTGGCGCAGCGCGAACGCGAACTCGCGTCCACCTTCGCCGCGCTCGAGCAGGTGGCGCGCGACCAGGCGCGCACCCACGAGCGCGAGCGCATCCTGCGCGACATGCACGACGGCGTGGGCTCGCACATCAGCTCGGCCATCCGTCAGCTGCAGTCGGGCCAGGCGAGCCCCGAGGAATTGCTGCGGACGCTGTGCGACTCGCTCGACCAGCTCAAGCTGGCGATCGACTCCATCCACCTGCCGCCGGGCGACGTCGGCGCGCTGCTGGCGGCGCTGCGCTACCGGCTGGAGCCGCGGCTGGCGGCCGCGGGCATCCAGTTCGAGTGGGCGGTGGACGAGGTGCCCGACGTGAAGCGGCTCGACGCGCAAGCCATGCGGCAATTGCAGTTCCTGCTGTTCGAGGCGATTTCCAACGTGCTGCAGCATGCCCAGGCCCGGACGCTCAGGATCGAGGCCGAAGCGCCGGCCGGCGCCGTGCAGCTGCGCGTGATCGACGACGGCCAGGGCTTCGACGCGCAGCAGGTGCCCAGGGCGCTGGCCGAGCGTGCCGCGGCCATCGGCGCACGGCTGGCGCTCGAAAGCCGACCGGGGCGCACGGTCGTTCAGCTCGGCTTCGCCTGAAATGCCCGGCGGGGCGCGGATAATCCGCCCCCATGTCCGCAGTGTTCAACCAGCCCTCCCTGGCGCGCCGGGTCGCGCCCATCTTCCAGGGCTTCGACGGCTTTCTGGCTTTTGCCGTGCTGCTGCTGGCCTTTGCCGGGCTGCTGACCATGTATTCGTCGGGCTACGACCATGGTTCGCGCTTTGCCGACCACGGCCGCAACATGCTGCTGGCCGGCTTCATCATGTTCGTGGTGGCCCAGGTGCCGCCGCAGCGGCTGATGATGTTCGCGGTGCCGCTCTACGCGACCGGGGTGGCGCTGCTGGTCGCGGTGGCGCTGTTCGGCATCACCAAGAAGGGCGCGCAGCGCTGGATCAACGTGGGCGTGGTGATCCAGCCGAGCGAAATCCTCAAGATCGCAATGCCGCTGATGCTGGCCTGGTGGTTCCAGCGCCGCGAGGGCCAGCTGCGGCCGCTCGACTTCGTGGTGGCCACGGTGCTGCTGGCGGTGCCGGTCGGGCTCATCATGAAGCAGCCCGACCTGGGCACCTCGCTGCTGGTGCTGGCGGCTGGCATGGCGGTGATCTTCTTTGCCGGGCTGCCCTGGAAGCTGATCGTGCCGCCGGTGGTGATCGGTGCCGTGGCGGTCGCGCTGATCGTGGGCTTCGAGTCGCAGCTGTGCGCCGACGGCGTCGACTGGCGCGTGCTGCACGACTACCAGAAGCAGCGCGTGTGCACGCTGCTCGACCCCAGCAAGGATCCGCTGGGCAAGGGCTTCCACATCATCCAGGGCATGATCGCCATCGGCTCGGGCGGGGTCGGCGGCAAGGGCTTCATGCAGGGCACGCAGACGCACCTCGAATTCATCCCCGAGCGCACCACCGACTTCATCTTTGCCGCCTATTCCGAGGAGTTCGGCCTGGTGGGCAACCTGTCGCTGATCGCGGCCTTCATCTTGCTGATCTTCCGCGGGCTGGCCATTGCCGCGGCGGCGCAGACCCTGTTCTCGCGCCTGCTGGCGGGCGCGGTCACGATGATTTTCTTCACCTATGCCTTCGTCAACATGGGCATGGTGAGCGGCATCCTGCCGGTGGTGGGCGTGCCGCTGCCGTTCATCAGCTATGGCGGCACCGCCATGGTCACGCTGGGGCTGGGGCTGGGCATCCTGATGTCGATCGCCCGGGCCCGAAAGCTCGCCCAGAACTAGCGCCAGTGCCCTTGGGCCCGGCACGGAAGAGGGCGGCTGCCTAGAATGGCGCAATGATCTCCCGCGAACCCACCATCGAGCGCCTCGCCACGGCGCAAAAGCTCCTGCTCACGCCCTTCGGCCTGGACGAATCGCACCTGAGCAAGGCCCTGGCCGAGATCACCGCGCACCGGGTGGACGACGCCGACCTGTACTTCCAGTACACGCGCAGCGAAGGCTGGAGCCTGGAAGAGGGCATCGTCAAGACCGGCAGCTTCAGCATCGACCAGGGCGTCGGCGTGCGCGCGGTCAGCGGCGAGAAGACGGCCTTTGCCTATTCGGACGACATCTCCGAGGCTTCGCTGCTCGACGCGGCCCGCACGGTGCGCTCCATTTCCTCGGCGGGCCGCACCGGCCGCGTGAAGACGGCCACCCGCAAGATCGCCTCGAGCCGCTCGCTCTACAACGGCGTCGACCCCATTTCCACGCTCGACAGCACGGCCAAGGTCAAGCTGCTCGAAAAGGTCGAGAAGCTCGCGCGTTCGCGCGACCCGCGCGTGGCGCAGGTCATGGCGGGCCTGGCGAGCGAATACGACGTGGTGCTGGTGGCGCGCGCCGACGGCACGCTGGCGGCCGATGTGCGGCCGCTGGTGCGCCTGTCGGTCACCGTGATCGCCGAGCAGAACGGCCGGCGCGAGGTCGGCTCGGGCGGCGGCGGCGGGCGCTTCGGCCTGGCCTACTTCAACGACACGCAGATCGCCGAATACGTCGACCAGGCCGTGAAGGCCGCGCTGACCAACCTCGATGCACGCCCGGCGCCTGCCGGCGAGATGACCGTGGTGCTCGGCTCCGGCTGGCCCGGCATCCTGCTGCACGAAGCCATCGGCCACGGCCTGGAGGGCGACTTCAACCGCAAGGGCTCGAGCGCGTTCTCGGGCCGCATCGGCCAGCGCGTGGCGGCCAAGGGCGTGACGGTGCTGGACGACGGCACCATTGCCGACCGCCGCGGCTCGCTGAACGTCGACGACGAAGGCAACGCGAGCCAGCGCAACGTGCTGATCGAGGACGGCATCCTCAAGGGCTACATCCAGGATTCGCTCAACGCGCGCCTCATGAAGGTCAAGCCCACGGGCAACGGCCGCCGCGAGAGCTACGCCCACGTGCCGATGCCGCGCATGACCAACACCTACATGCTCGGCGGCGACAAGGACCCGAAGGAAATCGTGGCCAGCATCAAGAAGGGCCTGTACGCCACCAACTTCGGCGGCGGGCAGGTCGACATCACGAGCGGCAAGTTCGTGTTCTCGGCCAGCGAGGCCTTCTGGGTCGAGAACGGCAAGATCCAGTACCCGGTCAAGGGCGCGACCATCGTGGGCAACGGCCCCGACGCGCTCACCCGCGTGACCATGATCGGCAACGACATGAAGCTCGATTCGGGCGTGGGCACCTGCGGCAAGGAAGGCCAAAGCGTGCCGGTCGGCGTCGGCCAGCCCACCCTGCGCATCGATGGTTTGACCGTAGGCGGAACGGCCTGAGGCCTTGCTAAGCTCCGCTCCTCGATTTTTACAAAGAGGAGCATTCGATGAAGAGGATCAGGATCAATTCGTCTGCGGCCCTGTGGGCCGCGGCTGCCGCAGTGGCGCTCGCAACCGCAGGCTGCGCTTCGCGCGGCGGTTCGGGCGGCAGCCAGCCCGCGGCGGCACCTGCTGCCGCGCCGGCAGCACCGGCCCGCGGCGGCGCCAAGGCCGGCATGGATGCCCAGGGCAACGTGGTCGATTCCTCCAAGGTCGAAGCCGGCAGCGGCCGCACCGTCAAGGGCCTGAATGGCTACGAAGGCGAGATCACCGGCAACCCCGCGCGCAACAGCAGGTTCACGCGGCTGCAGATCGGCATGAGCGCCAAGCAGGTCACCGACCTGGCCGGTCCGCCGACCGACCAGGGCGCCTACGTCACGGGCAAGGCCTTCATCCCGTTCTATTTCGGCAGCGACCGCCACCGCTACGAGATGACCTACAAGGGCCAGGGCCGCCTGGTCTTCGCGGGCGGCGGCATGGGCGACTACTCCAGCGGCAACCTGATCTGGATCATCCACAACCCCAACGAATCCGGCTACCGCTGAGCCCTTCGGAGCCGGGCCTTTTTCCCGGCTCTTCGTTTTCCGTGCTACATTCCGCCCACATGTCCGCCCTCCGCGCTTATTTCTTTGCCTACTTTTGGTTCCCGGTTTCCGGCGGACGAGAGGCGAGCGCGTAAAGCAAACGAACACCCTCCCAAAACCGCCGGCGCCTCGAGCCCCGGCGGTTTTTTTATGCCCTGACGATATCCACTCCAACAAGGAAAGCACCATGAGCACGAACACTGCCCCCGCCAGCGACAGCTGGTATGCGAGCGTCGAAAAAACCAGCAAGACCGACGACGAACGCATCAAGGACATCAACGTGCTGCCCCCTCCCGAACACCTGATCCGCTTCTTCCCGATCCGCGGCACGCCGGTCGAGACGCTGATCGAAGGCACCCGCCGCAGCATCCACAACATCATGGCGGGCAAGGACGACCGGCTGCTGGTGGTCATGGGCCCCTGCTCGATCCACGACCCGGCCGCGGCGCTCGAATACGCCCGCCGCCTCAAGGTGGAGCGCGAAAAGTACGCCGGCACGCTCGAGATCGTGATGCGCGTGTACTTCGAGAAGCCGCGCACCACGGTCGGCTGGAAGGGCCTCATCAACGACCCGTACCTGGACGAGAGCTACCGCATCGACGAGGGCCTGCGCATGGCGCGCCAGCTGCTGATCGACATCAACCGGCTCGGCCTGCCGGCGGGCAGCGAGTTCCTCGACGTGATCTCGCCGCAGTACATCGGCGACCTGATCGCCTGGGGCGCGATCGGCGCGCGCACCACCGAAAGCCAGGTGCACCGCGAACTGGCCTCGGGCCTGTCGGCGCCCATCGGCTTCAAGAACGGCACCGACGGCAACATCCGCATCGCCACCGACGCCATCCAGGCGGCGGCGCGCGGCCACCACTTTCTCTCGGTGCACAAGAACGGCCAGGTCGCGATCGTGCAGACCAACGGCAACCGCGACTGCCACGTGATCCTGCGCGGCGGCAAGGCGCCCAACTACGACGCGGCCAGCGTCGAGGCGGCCTGCAAGGACCTCGAGGCCGCCAAGCTGCCGCCCACGCTGATGGTCGACTGCAGCCACGCCAACAGCTCCAAGCAGCACCAGAAGCAGATCGACGTGGCCAAGGACATCGCCGGCCAGATCGCCGGGGGTTCGAACCGCGTCTTCGGCGTGATGGTCGAAAGCCACCTGCAGGCCGGCGCGCAGAAGTTCACGCCGGGCAAGGACCAGCTCTCGGGCCTCGAATACGGCAAGAGCATCACCGACGCCTGCCTGGGCTGGGACGACTCGGTGCAGGTGCTGGACACCCTGTCGCAGGCGATCAAGCAGCGCCGGGGCTGAACAACAGGCTCAAAGCATCCCGGCCAGGTCCGGCCAGTGGTGCCGCATGGCGGCGGCTTCATCGCTGTCCGGCAGCACCAGGGAGAAGTCGGCGAAGTCGAAGCCCGGGCCGACCATGCAGGCGACCAGCGTGTAGTCGCCGCTCGCGTGGCCCTGGATCGGCCGGGCGGCCTGCCACTGGCCGGCCGGCACCACATGCTGGGGGCGCGTGCCGTGCGCATCGACCGGGCCCAGCCGCACATGGGCCGGCGCCGTGCGCAGCGCGGCATCGCAGGTCCAGAGCGCGAGCGGCACGCCTTCCAGGTGCACCCACACTTCGTCCGACAGCACCCGGTGCCAGCGCGAATGCTGGCCGGCCTCGAGCAGGAAGTAGATGCTGGTGAGCGCGCTGCGCGGCGTGCGGCCGTCGGTGGGAACGACGCTCGCCGCCGAGCGGAACACCTCGCTGTACCAGCCACCCTCGGGGTGGGGCTGCAGCTTCAGGCTCTCGATCAGCTCGCGGGCACGCATGGCCGTCATGCTGCGCTGGCCGCGCGCAGCGCCGCAAGCAGTTTGTCGTGCACGCCGCCGAAGCCGCCGTTGCTCATGCAGACGATGTGGTCGCCGGGCCTCGCCGCGGCGACGATCTGCGCCACCAGCGGTTCGACGGCGCCGGCCACCTGCGCGCGCTCGCCCATCGGGGCCAGGGCCGCGGCGGCGTCCCAGTCGAGCCCGGCCGTGTGGCAGAACGACAGGTCGGCCGCTTCCAGGCTCCACGGCAGCTGCGCCGCCATGACGCCCAGCTTCATCGTGTTGCTGCGCGGCTCGAAGGCCGCGAGGATGCGCTCGCCCTGCCGGCCGGCGTCGTCGAGCTTCTTGCGCAGCCCGTCGAGCGTGGTGCGGATGGCGGTGGGATGGTGGGCGAAATCGTCGTAGACGGTGATCGCGCCGCCGCTGCGCTCGACGCTGCCGCGCAGCTCCATGCGCCGGCGCACGTTCCTGAAGCCACCGAGCGCGCGGGCCGCATCGGCCGGCGCCACGCCCACATGCTCTGCCGCCGCGATGGCGGCCAGCGCGTTCATCTGGTTGTGAAGGCCCGAGAGTT
This sequence comes from Variovorax paradoxus NBRC 15149, assembly GCF_001591365.1. Taxonomy (GTDB): domain Bacteria; phylum Pseudomonadota; class Gammaproteobacteria; order Burkholderiales; family Burkholderiaceae_C; genus Variovorax; species Variovorax paradoxus. The sequence goes on along the minus strand of NZ_BCUT01000001.1, from coordinate 1,713,909 downwards.
CCCACTCGACCCGGCCGACCGCCTCGCCCTGGCGCAGCACGTCGAAGGCGTCATGCGTGCCCCGGGCCTGCCATTCACCGCCGGCGCCGAAGCGCGCCAGTTCGCTCCAGCAGCCCTCTGCCAGCACGCGCTGCAGGCTTTCTTCCGTGGCGTTCACCACCAGCCGGCCGGTGCCGGGCACCGTGCGCACGAGGTGATGGAACTGGCGTTCGATGGCGGCCAGGTCGTCGAAGATGTCGGCGTGGTCGAACTCCAGGTTGTTGAGGACCGCGGTGCGCGGGCGGTAGTGCACGAACTTGCTGCGCTTGTCGAAGAAGGCCGTGTCGTACTCGTCGGCCTCGATGACGAAGGCCGAACCCTTGCCGAGCCGCGCCGAGACGCCGAAGTCCAGCGGCACCCCGCCCACGAGGAAGCCCGGCGCCTTGCCGCCCTGTTCGAGCACCCAGGCCAGCATCGAGGTGGTGGTCGTCTTGCCGTGGGTGCCGGCCACGGCCAGAACATGGCGGCCCTGCAGCACATGCTCGGCCAGCCACTGCGGTCCGCTGGTGTAGGGCCTGCCGGCGTCGAGGATGGCCTCCATCAGCGGAAACTTGGGCGTGCCGTCGGCCAGCCGGGCCCTCGAAACCACGTTGCCGACCACGAAGACGTCGGGTGAAAGCGCGAGCTGGTCCGCGCCGAAGCCCTCGATCAGGTCGATGCCGAGCGACCGGAGCTGGTCGCTCATGGGCGGGTACACGCCGGCGTCGCAGCCCGTGACCCGGTGGCCTGCCTCGCGCGCCAGGGCGGCCAATCCGCCCATGAACGTGCCGCAGATGCCAAGAATATGAATGTGCATCGGCCGATTCTAGGGAGGCGGCAAGCGGTGTCCGCACCCTGGCCCTCGTCCCTTGTACTGATGTTTGTGCGAGGGGCGCCGTACTGCGGGCAAAATGTCCCGATGGACACGTCCACCAAGCGCGAGATTGCCGCCGCCGCAGCCCGCCTCGTCGTCGAGGAGGGGCTGGAGTACGGCCCGGCCAAGCGCCGGGCGCTGCGCGACCTGGGCCTGTCCTCGCGCACGGCGCTGCCGAACAACGACGAGGTGGAGGCCGAGGTGCGCGACTACATCGCGCTCTATTGCGCCGACACCCAGCCACAGGAACTGCGTGCGCTGCGGCTGCTCGCGCTCGAATGGATGGAGCGCATGGCGGCGTTCCGCCCGCATGTGGGCGGCGCGGTCTGGCACGGCACCGCCACGCGGTTGTCAGACATTTATATTCAATTGTTCTGCGATGATTCCAAGTCGGCCGAGATTGCCCTGATCGACCACCACGTGGACTACGAGCCGCGCATGGTCACCGGGTTTCACGGCGAGCAGGTGGAAGCGCTGAGCGTGCATGCCGCAAGCCGCGCATTGGGCGAGGAAATCGGGGTGCACCTGCTGGTGTACGACCTTGACGACCTGCGCGGCGCGCTCCGGCCCGACGCCCAGGGCCGCACGCCGCGTGGCGACCTCGCGGCGCTGCGGCGGCTGATCGAAAGTGAAAAGGACAAGTGAATGACTTCTTCGCCCACACGGCGAGGCCTCCTTTATGGCGGCGTGGCGGTCGCGGCCGCTGCGGCCGGACTGGGCGGCGCATGGTGGCGTGAGCGCGGCAGCAGCAGCCCGAAGGGCGAAGTGCTGGCCGCGAGCTTCTGGGCGCAGCGCTTCGAGCGGCCGGAAGGTGGCGAACTGGTGTTTTCCGATTTGCGCGGCAAACCGCTGCTGCTCAACTTCTGGGCCACGTGGTGTCCGCCGTGCGTCGAAGAAATGCCGATGATCGACCGCTTCTTCCGCGAAAATGGCGCGAACGGCTGGCAAGTCGTGGGTTTGGCCATCGATCAGCCGAGCGCGGTGCGCAAGTTCCTGCAGAAGACGCCGGTCAGCTACCCCACGGGCCTGGCCGGCCTGCAGGGCACGGAGCTGGTCAAGAATCTCGGCAACACGGGCGGCGGGTTGCCGTTCACGCTGGTCCTGAACGGCACGGGCGAAGTGGCGGCCCGTAAAATGGGCAAGCTCGAAGCGGCCGACCTGGACGCTTGGCGGCGTGAACTGGTTCACGGTTAGAATCAGATACACACTCGGCATTAGCCGCCAATCGCTGAAAATCACCGATTTTCAGACAAGTTACATCCTATTGACCGGCAAAGTCGGCACTGGAGCTCCATGGATCTGCGCAAACTCAAGACACTGATCGATTTGGTGTCGGAATCCAATATTTCCGAACTGGAAATCACTGAAACCGAAGGCAAGGTTCGCATCGTCAAGGGCGGCGGCGCTGCCCCGGTGCAATATGTACAGACCGTGGCGGCTGCACCCGCTGCTGCTCCTGCCGCCGGCGCACCGGCGGCACCCGCGCTTCCCAGCGCCCCCGCACCTGAAGCGGCACCCGCCGGCCATGCGATCAAGTCGCCGATGGTGGGTACTTTCTACCGCTCTTCCAGCCCGGGTGCCCCGGCCTTCGTCGAGATCGGCAGCAAGGTCAACGAGGGCGACACGGTCTGCATCATCGAAGCGATGAAGATCCTCAACGAAATCGAAGCTGACAAGTCCGGCACGATCACCCAGATCCTCGGCGAAAACGGTCAGGCGGTCGAATACGGCCAGCCACTGTTCATCATCGAGTGACCATGTTCAAGAAGATCCTGGTTGCAAACCGGGGGGAAATCGCCCTCCGGATCCAGCGCGCCTGCAGCGAGCTCGGCATCAAGGCCGTGATGGTCTATTCCGAAGCCGACCGCGACGCAAAGTACGTCAAGCTTGCGCAGGAGGCCGTGTGCATCGGCCCGGCGCCCTCGTCGCTGAGCTATCTCAACATGCCGGCCATCATCTCGGCGGCCGAGGTGACCGACGCCGAGGCCATCCACCCCGGCTACGGCTTCCTGAGCGAGAACGCGAATTTCGCCGAACGCGTGGAGCAGAGCGGTTTCCAGTTCATCGGCCCGACGCCTGAAAACATCCGTGTCATGGGCGACAAGGTCTCGGCCAAGCAGGCCATGATCAAGGCCGGCGTGCCGTGCGTGCCGGGCTCCGAGGGCGAGCTCTCGGACGACGCCACCACCAACAAGCGCATTGCCCGCGCCATCGGCTACCCGGTCATCATCAAGGCGGCCGGCGGCGGCGGCGGCCGCGGCATGCGCGTGGTGCACACCGAGGCCGCGCTGATCAACGCGATCCAGATGACCAAGGCGGAAGCCGGCGCTGCATTCAGCAATCCGGCCGTGTACATGGAGAAGTTTCTCCAGAACCCGCGCCACGTCGAGATCCAGATCCTGGCCGACAAGCACAAGAACGCGGTCTACCTGGGCGAGCGCGACTGCTCCATGCAGCGGCGCCACCAGAAGGTGATCGAGGAATCGCCGGCACCCGGCATCCCGCGCAAGCTGATCGAGAAGATCGGCGAGCGCTGCGCCGCGGCCTGCAAGAAGATCGGCTACCGAGGCGCCGGCACCTTCGAGTTCCTCTACGAGAACGGCGAGTTCTATTTCATCGAGATGAACACGCGCGTGCAGGTGGAGCATCCGGTGACCGAGTTCACCACCGGCATCGATATCGTGAAGACGCAGATCATGGTGGCGGCCGGCGAGAAGCTGCCGTTCACGCAGCGCCAGATCGAGATGCGCGGCCACGCCATCGAGTGCCGCATCAACGCCGAGGACGCCTGGAAGTTCACGCCGTCGCCGGGCCGCATCACCATGTGGCACCCGCCTGGCGGCCCTGGCGTGCGCGTCGATTCGCACGCGTACACCAACTACTTCGTGCCGCCCAACTACGACTCGATGATCGGCAAGATCATCGTCTACGGCGACACGCGCGAGCAGGCCATGGCGCGCATGCGCACGGCGCTGAACGAAACCGTGATCGAAGGCATCCAGACCAACATCCCGCTGCACCGCGAGCTGATGGTCGATGCCAAGTTCATGAGCGGCGGCACCAACATCCACTATCTGGAAGAGTGGCTGGCGGCGCACAAGCGCTGACCCACGAAACGACGCCATGTTCGAACTTCGCCTGATGGCGCCGGAAGACCGGGTCGAAACGGTCAGCGACGCGCTCGACGCACTCGATGCGCTGAGCGTGTCGGTGGAAGACGCCGATGCGCAGACCGATGCCGAGCAGGCGCTGTTCGGCGAGCCCGGCATGCCGCCGCCCAAGGAAGGCTGGCAGCGTTCGCGCGTGATTGCGCTGTTTGCCGATGAAGCGCTTGCGAAAGAGGCGGCGTCGGTGCTTGCGCTGCAGGACTTCTTCGAAGGCTGCGCGGTGCTCGGCGTGGCACCGGTGCCCGAGCAGGACTGGGTGCGGCTCACGCAATCGCAGTTCGCGCCGGTCGAGATCACGCCCGAATTCTGGATCGTGCCCACCTGGCATGAGCCGCCCGCGCAGGCAAGGCAGGTGATGCGGCTCGACCCGGGGCTGGCCTTTGGCACCGGCACCCATCCCACCACGCGCATGTGCCTGCGCTGGATCGCAAGGCAGGGTTCGTTCGCCGGCCAGCGCGTGCTCGACTACGGCTGCGGCTCCGGCATCCTGGCCATTGGCGCGGCGAAGTTCGGCGCGACCGACATCGATGCCGTCGACATCGACGAGGCGGCAGTGTCGTCGACCCGCCTCAACGCCGAAGCCAACGGCGTGCGCCTGAACGCCGGCCTGCCCGAAGCGGCCAAGGGCAACTACGGCACCGTGCTGGCCAACATCCTGGCCACGCCACTCAAGGTGCTTGCGCCACTGCTGCGCAGCCACGTGGCGCCCGGTGGATCGCTGGTGCTGGCCGGCATCCTCGAGCGCCAGGCCGACGAGCTGAAGGAAGCCTATGCGCCTTATGCCGCGCTCGAAGTCAGCGACAGCGAGGACGGCTGGATCCTCATGACGGCGCGCTGCTGAGGACGCACGCGCCTGCCGTTTCGCGTTTGATCCCACTGGCGCGGCGGGGGCCCAACCCTACAATCGCCCCGTCATGAGCCTCGTCACGCGCTGCCCCGCCTGTGCCACCACCTTCAAGGTGGTGCGTGACCAGCTTCGCATTTCGGATGGCTGGGTGCGCTGCGGACGCTGCAGCCACGTGTTCGACGCCACGCTCGACCTGCACGAGGCACCCGATGGCCCGCCGGCCGCGAGCGCTGCCCCTCCACCCGCGCCGGCACCCGCCGCGCCGACCGAGCCGCCGTCCTCCTCCGATGCGATCGAAGAGGCGGATTTCTTCGACGACGAACCCGAGGATCGCGAACCGCCGGAGGCTGCGGCTTCCGAGGCCGAGCCGCCGCCAACACCGGAGCCCGTGCCTGCATCGGCACCTGTCTCCACGCCCGCGCCCACCTTCGCCTTGCCGGCACACGGCATCGTCGCCGACGAGCTGTGGACCGACTTCGAAGCCAACGAGCCCGAATGGCGGCCGCCGGCGAGTTCGCTGCCGCCGTTTCCGAACATCGACCTGAATCTGGCGGCCCCGCCTTCGCCGCCGCCGCCGCCCGCGCCGCCGTTGCCGGCCCTGCGCCTCAAGGCGCGCGAGATGGCGGCAACGGCCAGCGAGGAAGACGAAAAGCACGCGCCCGAACAAGACCGCGACCAGGTGCAGATGCAAAAGGCGCTGCGCCGGGCCCGCATCAAGTCGGCCAAGATCGCGAGCGCCAAGGCGCGCGACGAGCGCGCCGCCGCAAAGATGTCAGCCTCGATGGTGCGGGAGGCGAGCGAGCCCGAGCCGGGCCTGCTCCCTTCGCCTCTGCCGTCGGTCCGCGGCGATGCGGAAGATTCGGAGCGGCTTCCTTTTTCCGACGGCAACGAGAACCCGGCCCATGGCGCCGCGGGTGCCTGGCAGCGGCCCGGGGTGCGGCGCTGGCTCTGGCTGCTGGCCGTGCTTGCCGTCCTGCTTCTGGTCGTGCAGGTCCTGCGCCACGAACGCGACGGCATCGTTGCGCGCCAGCCGAACCTGCGTCCCGCATTCGCGGGCCTGTGCCGCGTGACCGGCTGCGAGCTCACCGCGCTGCGGCAGATCGGCGACATCGTGATCGAGGGCGCGGCCTTCGCGCGCGAAAAAACCGGCAACAGCGACTACCGGCTCAGCTTCACGCTGCGCAATGGCGCGGCCGTTCCCCTGGCCATGCCGGCCATCGAGCTTTCATTGCTCGACACGCAGGAGCGCGCCGTGGTGCGACGCGTGCTGATGGCGGCGGACTATGGCGCACCGGCGGTGCTTGCGGCGCGCTCCGACCAGGCCGCGTCATTGCCGATGAGCTTGTCGGCAGCGGAGGCGGCCGCGCTGCCGCCCATTGCAGGCTACCGCGTCGAAGCGTTCTATCCTTGAGGCCTGGCTCGCGCCCGCCTTTTCATTCATCCACCCATTCCTACCCAACGGCTCACCCATGGCAGCAGTGATTTGCGGTTCCCTCGCGTTCGACACCATCATGACCTTCGAGGGCCGGTTCGCCGACCAGATCCTTCCGGACCAGCTGCACATCCTCAATGTGTCGTTCCTCGTGCCGGGCCTGCGGCGCGACTTCGGCGGCTGTGCCGGCAACATCGCCTACAGCCTCAATGCGCTGGGCGGCACCGCGCTGCCGATGGCCACCCTCGGCAGCGACGGCGCCGACTACCTGGAGCGCATGCGCATGCTGGGCATCAGCACCGAGTTCGTGCGCCAGCTCGACGACACCTTCACCGCGCAGGCGATGATCATGAACGACGTCGACAACAACCAGATCACCGCGTTCCACCCCGGTGCGATGCAGCAGGCGCACCTCACGAAGATCGCCGCGCGCGAAGACATCCGCGTCGGCATCATCGCGCCCGACGGCCGCGAGGCAATGCTGCAGCATGCGGAGCAGTTCGCCGCGGCCGGCATTCCGTTCGTGTTCGATCCGGGCCAGGGCCTGCCGATGTTCGACGGCGAGGCGCTCAAGCACTTCGTCGACCTGGCGAGCTGGGTCGTCGTCAACGACTACGAAGGCAAGATGCTGTCGCAGCGCACCGGCTGGAGCCTGGCCGAGATCTCGAAGCGCGTGCGCGGCCTGGTCGTCACGCTGGCGGCGGAAGGCTGCGAGGTCTGGATCGACGGCGAGCGCGAGCATGTGCCGGGCGTGACGCCGACGGCGGTGGTCGAGCCCACCGGTTGCGGCGATGCCTGGCGCGGCGCGCTGCTATTCGGCCTCGAAAAGGAATGGCCGCTTGCGCAGTGCGCGGCGCTCGGCAACCGCATCGGTGCGCTCAAGATCGCGCAGCGCGGGCCGCAGAACTACCAGATCGACCTGAAGGCGCTGGGCCTCTGAGCCACCCGCTGGCAGGCGCCCATAAAAAAAACCCGGCACCGTGAGGTGCCGGGTTTTTTGCCGTCAAGGCCGCTGAGCAGACTCAGGGCTTGCTGGCCGTCGGAAACGGCCAAGCTGCCTGGGGGTTCAGCGTCGTTTGCGCAGCAGGAGCAGGCGCTACGGCAGGAGCCTTGGCAGCCTTCTTGGCAGCAGGCTTCTTGGCAGCAGCGGCAGGCTTGGCAGCGGGCTTTTTCGCGGCTTTCTTGGCCGCAGCCTTTTTGGCAGGAGCCTTCTTGGCGGCAGCCTTCTTCGCAGGGGCCTTCTTGGCAGCGGCCTTCTTTGCCGGAGCCTTCTTCGCCGCCGCCTTCTTGGCAGGAGCCTTCTTCGCTGCGGCCTTCTTCGCCGGAGCCTTCTTGGCAGCGGCCTTCTTTGCCGGAGCTGCCTTCTTGGCGGCTACCTTCTTCGCAGGCGCCTTCTTGGCGGCTACCTTCTTCGCTGCGACCTTCTTGGCCGGAGCCTTCTTCGCAGCTACCTTCTTGGCGGGAGCCTTCTTAGCGGCCGCGACCTTCTTTGCCGGAGCCTTCTTTGCAGCGGCTTTCTTAGCCGGCGCTTTCTTTGCAGTTGCCATTTCTATTTCTCCTTGATCAAGTTGAAAAAATCAACCTATTGAAGCACTCCACGCACGTTGGTAGCGTGAAGCGATCCATGGCGTTGGAATCTGAGCTCCAGCACCATGAACACCTGAGCCCTCGTCCATGCCGCGCTCTTCGGCGCGATCGGTGGCAAGGGCAATTCTTGAATTCATTAATTCTTGTCGAAAGATTCGATTCAATCCCAGGAGAGCGCACCACCCGACTGGTATTCGATCACGCGGGTTTCGAAGAAATTGCGCTCTTTCTTCAGGTCAATCATTTCGCTCATCCAGGGGAACGGGTTTTCCTCGTTCGGGAAGAGCGTTTCGAGGCCGATCTGCTGCGCGCGCCGGTTGGCGATGTAGCGCAGGTAGCCCTTGAACATGGAGGCGTTCATGCCGAGCACGCCACGCGGCATGGTGTCTTCGGCGTATTTGTACTCGAGCTCGACGGCCTTCAGGAAGAGGGCCTTGATCTCGGCCTTGAACTCGGGGGTCCAGAGGCCGGGGTTCTCGAGCTTGAGCTGGTTGATCAGGTCGATGCCGAAATTGCAGTGCATCGACTCGTCGCGCAGGATGTACTGGTACTGCTCGGCGGCGCCGGTCATCTTGTTCTGGCGGCCGAGCGCAAGGATCTGCGTGAAGCCGACGTAGAAGAACAGGCCCTCCATCAGGCAGGCGAACACGATGAGCGACTTGAGCAGGGTCTGGTCGGTCTCGTGCGTGCCGGTCTTGAAGTTCGGGTCGCTGATGGCGTCGATGAACGGGATCAGGAACTGGTCCTTCTCGCGGATCGACGGCACTTCGTTGTAGGCGTTGAAGATCTCGCTCTCGTCCAGGCCGAGCGACTCGACGATGTACTGGTAGGCGTGCGTGTGGATCGCTTCCTCGAAGGCCTGGCGCAGCAGGAACTGGCGGCATTCGGGCGCCGTGATGTGGCGGTAGGTGCCCAGCACGATGTTGTTGGCGGCCAGCGAGTCGGCGGTCACGAAGAAGCCGAGGTTGCGCTTGACGATGCGGCGCTCGTCTTCGGTCAGGCCGTTCGGGTCTTTCCAGAGCGCGATGTCGCGCGTCATGTTCACTTCTTGCGGCATCCAGTGGTTGGCGCAGGTGGCGAGGTATTTTTCCCAGGCCCACTTGTACTTGAACGGCACCAGCTGGTTGACGTCGGTCTGGCCGTTGATGATGCGCTTGTCGGAAGCCTTGACGCGCTGCGCCGCGGCGGGTGCCACGGGCTGTTGTGCAATCGACGAAGTCGGAGCATCCACCGGTCGGCCTGCGGACAGGCCGCTGGTCGATGCGTGGTGTTGCTGCAATCCTTGTTGCATATCCTTTGATAAGGAGGGCTTGACTTCTTCGTCCCAGGTCAACATAGAAAAATCCAATGCTCAATTATCGGAGCAACGATGTGAGTTGCAAAGTGCTCGTTCACGTCGCGCTCCATTTATGTGGTTGTTATGTTGCTCTCATGCATCGCGCGATGTCAGTCGATGCCGTGATCGACTGAGGGTCCGCGCGTCGTGCATGCACCTCTCTCGCTTCACTCGCGCGTCATTGGCATGCTTCGCAAGTCGGATCGTCGACGCCGCAGAACGCGATGTCGGTGGCAGGCATTGCACTCATCTGCGCCTTCGCTGCGGCAGCTGCGGCTTCGAGTGCGCTCATGCCCGAAGAGGCATCGCTGCCCGACGACACCGCGTTGAGGCGGCCCGACTGCACGGTGGATTTCTCGGCGTGCGTCGCGCTCTGCGTGCGCAGGTAGTAGGTGGTCTTCAGGCCGCGCAGCCATGCGAGCTTGTAGGTGTCGTCGAGCTTCTTGCCCGATGCGCCGGCCATGTAGATGTTGAGCGACTGCGCCTGGTCGATCCACTTCTGGCGGCGCGCTGCGGCTTCGACCAGCCAGGTGGTCTCGACTTCGAACGCGGTGGCGTAGAGCGCCTTCACGTCCTGCGGCACGCGGTCGATCGGACGCAGCGAACCGTCGAAGTGCTTCAGGTCCATCACCATCACGTCGTCCCACAGGCCCAGGCGCTTCAGGTCGCGCACCAGGTAGTGGTTGATGACGGTGAATTCGCCCGACAGGTTCGACTTGACCGAGAGGTTGCCGAAGCAGGGCTCGATGGAAGCGTCGACGCCGATGATGTTCGAGATGGTCGCGGTCGGGGCGATGGCCACGCAGTTGGAATTGCGCATGCCGTCGGCCTTGATCTTCTGGCGCAGGGCCTCCCAGTCGAGCGTGGCCGAGCGGTCCACTTCGGCGTAGCCGCCGCGGGCTTTTTCGAGCAGGTCGAGCGTGTCGATCGGAAGGATCCCCTTGTCCCACAGCGAGCCCTTGTAGCTCGAGTACTTGCCGCGTTCGCGGGCCAGCTCGGTCGAGGCCCAGTAGGCGTGGTAGCAGATGGCTTCCATCGACTCGTCGGCAAACTGCACGGCTTCCTGCGAAGCGTAGGGAATGCGCAGTTCGTACAGCGCGTCCTGGAAGCCCATCAGGCCCAGGCCGACCGGGCGGTGGCGCAGGTTCGAGTCGCGCGCCTTCTTCACGGCGTAGTAGTTGATGTCGATCACGTTGTCGAGCATGCGCATCGCGGTCGAGATGGTGCGCTTGAGCTTTTCCTGGTCGACCTTGCCGTCCTTCAGGTGCTGCAGCAGGTTCACCGAACCCAGGTTGCAGACGGCGGTTTCGGTGTCGCTGGTGTTCAGCGTGATCTCGGTGCACAGGTTCGACGAGTGCACCACGCCGGCGTGCTGCTGCGGCGAGCGCACGTTGCAGGCGTCCTTGAACGTGATCCAGGGATGGCCGGTCTCGAACAGCATCGTGAGCATCTTGCGCCACAGGTCCGAGGCCTGGATGGTGCGGGCAGGCTTGATCTCGCCGCGCGCGGCCTTTTCTTCGTAGGCGACATACGCCTTCTCGAAGTCGGCGCCGAACAGGTCGTGCAGGTCGGGCACGTTGGAGGGCGAGAACAGCGTCCAGGTGCCCTTTTCCATCACGCGGCGCATGAAGAGGTCGGGGATCCAGTTGGCGGTGTTCATGTCGTGCGTGCGGCGGCGGTCGTCGCCGGTGTTCTTGCGCAGTTCCAGGAACTCCTCGATGTCGAGGTGCCAGGTTTCCAGGTACGTGCAGACGGCGCCCTTGCGCTTGCCGCCCTGGTTCACGGCCACGGCCGTGTCGTTGACCACCTTGAGGAAGGGCACCACGCCCTGCGATTCGCCGTTGGTGCCCTTGATGTGGCTGCCGAGCGCGCGCACGCGGGTCCAGTCGTTGCCCAGGCCGCCCGCGAACTTGGAGAGCAGCGCGTTTTCCTTGATCGATTCGTAGATGCCGTCCAGGTCGTCGGGCACGGTGGTCAGGTAGCAGCTGGACAGCTGCGAGCGCAGCGTGCCGGCGTTGAACAGGGTGGGCGTGCTCGACATGAAGTCGAAGGACGACAGCACCTCGTAGAACTCGATGGCGCGGGCCTCGCGGTCGATTTCGCCGAGCGACAGGCCCATGGCCACGCGCATGAAGAAGGCCTGCGGCAGTTCGATGCGCGACTTGCGCACGTGCAGGAAGTAGCGGTCGTACAGCGTTTGCAGGCCGAGGTAGTCGAACTGGTTGTCGCGTTCGGCCTTGAGCGCGGCGCCCAGGCGCGGCAGGTCGTACTGCAGCAGCTTCTCGTCGAGCAGGTCGTTCTCGACGCCCTTCTTGATGAACTGCGGGAAGTAGTCGGCGTAGGCGGTGGCGCGCTCGGCGGGCATCACTTCGCGGCCGATGATCTCCTTGAAGATCGTGTGCAGCAGCAGGCGGGCGGTCGCGAAGGTGTAGTCGGGGTCTTTTTCGATCAGCGTGCGGGCCGCCAGGATCGAGGCCTTGTAGACCTCGTCGAGCGGCACGCCGTCGTACAGGTTGCGCATGGTCTCGGCGACGATCGGCGCGGCGGTGATGCTGTCGCCCAGGTTTTCGCAGGCCGATTCGATCAGGCCCTTGAGCTGGTTCAGGTCGAGCGCGACGCGTTCGCCGTTGTCCAGCACGTGCAGCGTGGGCGTGGCGGGTGCTTCCTGCTCGACCTGCTTGGAACGCTCTTGGGTGCGGCGCTCGCGGTAGAGCACGTAGGCGCGCGCGATCTCGTGGTGGCCGCCGCGCATCAGGCCGAGTTCGACCTGGTCCTGCACGTCTTCGATGTGGAAGGTGCCGCCGCCCGGACGCGAACGCACCATGGCGCGGATCACGCCTTGCGTGAGCGCGTCGACCGTTTCGCGCACGCTGGCCGAAGCCGCGCCCTGGGTGCCGTGCACGGCCAGGAAGGCTTTCATCATCGCGATGGCGATCTTGTTGGGTTCGAAGGGAACCACGGCGCCGTTGCGGCGGATGATCTGGTAGTGCGCGAGGTTCTGTCCGGCGGGCGAGCCAGCGGTGTCGCGCTGCTGCTGCGTGGGCGTGGAGGGAACGGCACGCGAGGTCGATGGGGTGTTCAGGGCTGTTTGCATTCGCTTCCTCTCGGTTGGCAATTCTTGTTGGATGGCAACGCCTTGGTTGGGCGTCGCGCCGGCGTTGTTGACCGGACGGAGGACACTATATCTAGGGTCTGAGGGGTGTACAACCCACTAGATGTAGCGTTTTCCAGTGGATACAACCCTGGCCGATATTTCTTTCGGCCTAGGTCACGGCCGTCGATGCCGCATGAATACTGGCCTATGTTGTCGCAACCCGCATGGGCCGTGGCTTGCAGGCCGATTTGGGCTTGCAGGGCGCATGGTTGCTGCATGCAGCGGCTGCAATTTTCTCATTGCTGCGCCGCGGGACCGGCGCATCGCGAGGCGCCGCGCGATTGAAAAAATTAGCGCTGCACCACCTGCGGAGGAAACATCTGTGGACTCCAGCCGAGGTGCCCGCGCAGCAATTGCCAATCGAAGCCGGCGCCGGGGTCCTGTTTTCGGCCTGGCGCAATGTGCTCGTGGCCGGCGATGTGCGCGATGGCGTAGTGCTGCGCGATGGCGGGGCAGAGGCTGGCCAGCGCCTCGTACTGTGCTTCTTCGAAGGGCTGGCCTTCGAGGCCTTCGAGCTCGATGCCGATGGAGTCGTCGTTGCAGTTCTCGCGGCCGCGCCACGACGACACGCCGGCATGCCAGGCGCGATCGTCGCAGCTCACGAACTGCCAGAGCTCGCCGTTGCGCCGCACATAGAAGTGCGAGGAAACCGCAAGGCCGCGGATCGACTGGAAGTAGGGGTGCGCGTCCCAGTCGAGCTGGTTGGTGAAGAGCTGCTGCACGGCCTCGCCGCCGTATTCGCCGGGCGGCAGGCTGATGGAGTGCAGCACGATCAGGTCGGTCTGCGCGCCCGCGGGCCGGGGCCCGAAATTCGGCGAGCGCAGCGCCTTGGCAAAGCGGTACCAGCCGGCGTGCCAGAGCCCGTCGTCGTTGCTTGCCGGTGCTTCAGTCGTCGGCATGGCTGGTGCTGCTGGCACCTTCGTCGCCGCCGGGCGTGGTGATGCCCAGCCGCGCGATGCGGTAGCGGATCTGGCGCAGGCTCATGCCGAGCCGCGCGGCGGCGGCCGTTCGATTGAAGCCGCTTTCGTGCAGCGCGCGCACGAGGATCTCGCGCTCCTGCTGATCGAGGTAGGCCTGCAGGTCCGAGGGGAGGGCGGGCGCCACAGGCTTGGATTCCGCGGCGGGCGCAGCGGCCGCCCGAGGCGCTTCGCCGCCGGCCGCGGCGGCAGAAGAGGGCGCGGGTTCGGCGATGGCCGTCTCGGCCGGTGCCTCGGCAGCCTCCGGCCGCGGCGCCATCAGGTCCAGGTGCAGTTCGTCGCCGTCGTTGAGCGCCACCGCGCGGTGCAGCAGGTTCTCGAGCTCCCGCACGTTGCCGTCGAGCCGGTGCTGGGCCAGGCGGCGCAGCAGTTCGGCGGAAAGATGCGGCACCGGCAGCCCGCCGTCCTGCGCAATGCGCGCGAGCAGCGCGGCGCAAAGCGCGGGCAGGTCCTCGCGCCGGTCGCGCAGCGCGGGTACCGCGATCTCGATCACGTTGAGCCGGTAGAACAGGTCCTGCCGGAAGCGGCCGGCCTGGACTTCGGCATGGAGATCCTTGTGGGTGGCGCTCACGATGCGCACGTCGACCGCGTCTTCCTGCGTCGAGCCGATGGAGCGCACGCTGCGCTCCTGGATCGCACGCAGCAGCTTGGACTGCATCGCCAGCGGCAGGTCGCCGATTTCGTCGAGAAAGAGCGTGCCGCCGCGCGCGGCCTGGAAGTAGCCGTCGCGGTCCTGCGACGAGCCGGTGTAGGAGCCCTTGCGGGCGCCGAAGAACTCGGCCTCGAGCAGGTTCTCGGGAATGGCGCCGCAGTTGACCGCGACGAAGGGGCCCTCGCTGCGCTGGCTGCAGGCATGCACGGCGCGCGCCACCAGTTCCTTGCCGGTGCCCGATTCGCCGCGCACCAGCACCGGCGCCATGCCGCGCGCCACCTTGGCGATGCGCGACTTGACCAGGCGCATCGGCTCCGAGTCGCCCACCAGCCGCTCGAGCGCGGCGACGCCGCTGTCCGGAACGGCCGGCGCGCCGGCGCGCAACGGGTCCGCGGGCGCCGCCTGCCAGGCCTTGGCCGGCGCTGCCTGCTGCGCCTGCACCGCGGACGCGACCACGGCGCGGAACTGCTTCAGGTCGACCGGCTTGGTCAGGTAGTCGAAGGCGCCGGCCTTCAGCGCCTCGACCGCGTTCTCGGCCGAGCCGTAGGCCGTCATCACCACGCAGCGCTCGCTGCGCTGGTTCTTCTGGATGCGGTGGATGATTTCCATGCCCTGTCCATCGGGCAGCCGCATGTCGGTGATCACCGCATCGAACTGCCCCGCCTCCAGGTGCTGCCAGGCTTCCGACACGCTGCCGGCGGCCTCGACGCGATAGCCTTCGCGCAGCAGGGTCAGTTCGTACAGCGTGCGCAGGTCGGGCTCGTCATCGATGACCAGGATGTTGGCCGGGCGCTGCATGGAGGGATGGGGAGTGCTCACAACGCTATTGTGTCAGCCGGTTTTCGCTCGGCGCAAAGCTGACGAAGAATTCATTGCCCTCGGGCCCCCCCGCCACCAGCGCGCGCCGCTCGTAGCCGATGGTGGCGCCGTGGCGCCGGCACAGCTCGCGGCACAGGAAGAGGCCGAGCCCGCTGGAGCGGCTCTCGGATGAGAAAAAAGGCTCGAACAGGTGGCGCTGCACCGCCGGCTCCAGCGGCGCGCCGTCGCTCCACACCTGCAGGCTGGGGCGGCCGGCGCTGCCGCGCTGCGTGGTGGTGACGACCTGGATCGCGCCCGCGCGGCTGCTCGCGTAGCGCGCTGCGTTGTCCAGCAGGTTCACGAGCAGGCGGCGCAGGTGCTCGACATCGAAGCGCACCTCGGCGTCGGCGGCGTCCAGCGCGATCAGCACGCCCTGGCGCTGCGTCTGGCGCACCCACTCTTCGGCCAGCGCCTGCACCGCGGGATCGAGCACGACCTGCTCGCCGAGCGAAAGCACGCGCTGCTGGCGTGCGCGCGAGACGTCGAGCACGTCGTCCACGATGCGTGCGAGCCGCTGCGCGTTGTGCTGCACCATGCTGGTCAGCTTGCGGTGCGCGGGGTCGGTGAGGTCTTCGTTGAGCAGCGCGCTGGCCTGCGTGATGGCCGCGAGCGGATTGCGGATCTCGTGCGCCACCGCGGCCGACATCCGGCCCATCGCGGCCAGCTTCTCGGTGCGGATGCGGGCCTCGAGTTCGCGCAGGTCCTGCAGGAACATCACGCAAAGGCTGTCGACGTGCCGGCTGCTGGTGGGCGTGAGCCGCGTGCGCACGCGCACCTCGCGCGCGGCGCCGCGCGCCTGCGCCACCGGAATTTCCTCGCTTTGCGGCGCGCGCCGCGCAAAGGTCTGGCGCGCCAGCGCAGCCAGCGCATGCCAGGCGGGCTGCGCATGCAGCGCGAACGGCAGGCCGAGCCGGGCCAGCCCCTGGCCGAGGATCGCGTCGGCCGCCGGATTGGCCGCATGCACCATGCCTTCGGCGTCGATCACCAGCACGCCTTCGCTCAGCGTCTCGATCACCAGGTCGTTGACCTGCGCCTGCATCTGCGCGCTGCTGCGGTTGCGCAGCGCGGTTTCCTCCTCGCGGGCCAGCCGGCGCGCCAGCTCGTGCGCCAGCAGGGCCACCACGAAGAGCCCGGTGCCGGTGAGCGCCGCCTGCACGAAGCGGGTGGAGGAATCGCCGGGCTGCTGCAGCAGCCAGTGCCAGCCGGCATCGGCGAGCAGCAGCAGCGTGACCGTGGCCGTGGTGCCCAGGCCCACGGTCACCGTGCCCAGCACCGCGCTCATGAGCACCGGCAGCGCGAACAGCGGCGTGTAGTTGATGCTGCCGCCCTGGAGCACCTGCAGCGCGGTGAAGGTGCCCAGGTCGATGCCGATGGTGAGGAACCACAGCATGCCGAAGGCGCGGATCGGCGGCGTGAAATGCGCGTAGCGGGCGCCCAGCCAGGTGGCAGCCAGGTAGCCGGCCGAAAGCGCCACGGCCAGCGGCTGCACCGTCTGGCCGAGCGCCATGGCCACGCCCTGCAGCAGCACGAGCACCAGCGCAACGAAGCAGCGCGCCGCCATGAAGCCGCGCCACAGCCGCAGCAGCGCGGCGCTTTCGCCGGGGCCCGGCTCGAGCGTGCTCCAGTCGGTGGCGGGTTCGCCGCGCGACCATGGGGAAGAACTCACGGATGCACCCTTGGCGCTGTGCTCATCGATGCAGCGCCCGCTCAGCCGCGCTCGGCAGCCTGGCGGTGCGCCGCGCTGCAGTAGACCGCGCCGCCCGGTCCCGCGATTGCATCGCTTGCAGGCAGGTGCAAGCCGCAATGGGCGCAGCGCAGCATGGCCTGCGGCGAAGCCGGCGCGGCGGGCGGGCGCCTGGCGGCGCGCGCCGCCTCTTCGCGCAGGGTCTCGCGCATTTCCTCCCGGCGGTTCTTGCGCCAGAGCCAGATCGCCACCCAGAGCACCGCGAGAACGAGCAGGTATTTCATGTCGCGCCGCGCGCCAGCACCACTTCGAGCACGAAGCGCGAGCCCACATAGGCCAGCAGCAGCAGGGCGGAGCCGGCATACAGCACGCGCCGCGCCGTGCGGCCGCGCCATCCGAAGCGGACCCGGCCGATCAGCAGCACCGCGAAACTGATCCAGGCGAGCACCGAGAACACCGTCTTGTGGTCCCACTTCCAGCCGCGCACGCTCGCGCCGTACAGCGTTTCGCTGAACAGCAGGCCCGCGAGCAGCGTGGCGGAAAGCAGCACGAAGCCGGCCATCACGAAGCGGAAGGTGAGCCGTTCGAGCGTGAGCAGCGGCACGCCGCTCTGCGGCTCGGCGGCGGCAAGGCGGATCTGCTTTTCGGCCCGCGTGATCAGCCAGGCATGGACCACCGCGGCGCCGAACAGGCCGTACGAGGCAATGCCCAGCGCAAGGTGCAGCGGCAGCCAGGGCGAAGCCGACACATGCAGCGGCGTGCCGGGAAAGAGAATGGCCAGCAGCACGGCGGCCGCGCCAAGCCAGGCCAGCGCGCGGCGCACCTTGAGCTGCGGGTACATGCGGCTTTCGACCGCGTAGACCGTGAGCACCAGCCAGGCCGTGACCGAAAGCGCCGGTGCAAAGCCGAATTTCGGCTGGCTGCCGACGAGGCCATGGCCCAGCACCGCGGCATGCAGAAGCCACGCCAGCCCGAGGGCCCACTGGGTGGCCTTGCGGCTCAGCCGGGCGCCCGCGGCAGCGGCAAATCCATAGGCAGCCGCGGTGGCGATGCCCAGCGCCACGGCAAGTGGGGAGGGGATCGCTAAAATCATTGCCGGAGTTTATCTCCCCCAGGCTTGCGCACTTCGCGTCGCGGCGCCAACCCCCCTTTCCAATGACCCGCCGCGGCGGGCAGCAAGGCATCTCCTTCATGGCCACCGCCCTCACAGAAAAGTTCTCCCGCCTCGTCAAGACGATGAGCGGCCAGGCGCGCATCACCGAAAGCAACGTGCAGGACATGCTGCGCGAAGTGCGCATGGCCCTGCTCGAAGCCGACGTGGCGCTGCCCGTGGTGCGCGATTTCGTCGCCCGCGTGAAGGAAAAGTCGCTCGGCCAGGAAGTGTTGGGCTCGCTCAAGCCGGGCCAGGCGCTGGTCGGCATCGTCAACCGCGAGCTCGCCGCCACCATGGGCGAGGGCGTGTCCGACATCAACCTGGCGGCGCAGCCGCCAGCCGTGATCCTCATGGCCGGCCTGCAGGGCGCGGGCAAGACCACCACCACCGCCAAGCTGGCCAAGCACCTGATCGAGAAGCGCAAGAAGAAAGTGCTCACCGTGTCGGGCGACGTCTACCGGCCCGCCGCCATCGAGCAGCTCAAGATGGTCACCAAGCAGGCCGGCGCCGAATGGTTCCCGAGCACGCCGGACCAGAAGCCGCTCGACATCGCACGCGCCGCGCTCGATCACGCCAAACGCCACTTCTTCGACGTGCTGCTGGTCGACACCGCGGGCCGCCTGGCCATCGACGAAGTGCTGATGACCGAGATCAAGCAGCTGCACGGCGCGCTCGATCCGGTCGAGACGCTGTTCGTGGTCGACGCCATGCAGGGCCAGGATGCGATCAACACGGCCAAGGCCTTCAAGGAAGCGCTGCCGCTCACCGGCATCATCCTGACCAAGACCGACGGCGATTCGCGCGGCGGTGCGGCGCTGTCGGTGCGGCAGGTGACGGGCGTGCCGATCAAGTTCGCGGGCACCAGCGAGAAGATCGATGGCCTCGAGGTGTTCGACGCCGAGCGCCACGCGGGCCGCATCCTCGGCATGGGCGACATCGTCGCGCTGGTCGAGCAGGTCACGGCCGGCGTCGACGTGGCGGCGGCGCAGAAGCTCGCGGCCAAGGTCAAGAGCGGCGCGGGCTTCGACCTGAACGACTTCCTCGGCCAGCTGCAGCAGATGAAGCAGATGGGCGGCCTCTCCAGCCTGATGGACAAGCTGCCGCAGCAGATGGCCGCCAAGGCCACAGAGGCCGACATGACTCGCGCCGAGCGCGACATCCGCCGCAAGGAAGGCATCATCCAGAGCATGACGCCGCTGGAGCGCCGCAAGCCCGAGCTGCTCAAGGCCACGCGCAAGCGCCGCATCGCGGCCGGCGCGGGTGTGCAGGTTCAGGAAGTGAACCGCCTGCTCAACGAGTTCGAGCAGATGCAGGGCATGATGAAGAAGATGAAGGGCGGCGGCCTCATGAAGATGATGAAGAAGATGGGCGGCATGAAGGGGATGGGCGGCATGGGTGGCCCTGGTGGGCCGAAGCTGCCGTTCTAATTAAATAGAGCGATGGCTGCTGCTTCGGCAGCCGCGCAATAAAAAAGCCGGCCTCGTGGCCGGCTTTCTTGTTTGCGGTGGAGCTTCAGCGCATCAGGCCGTTGCCAGCGCCGCAGGGCGCGCCAGGCGCAGCGCATGCATCCAGGCGCGGCGCAGCACGGCGGGCGAGCGCGATTCCTCGGGGATCAGCAGGAAGCCGCGGTCGCGAAGCGAGGTGCCCAGCGCGATCTGGCTGGTCAGCACCGTGAGCGGAATGGCCAGCAGCAGCGGCAGGCCCACTGGCATGAGCCAGATCAGCGCGCTCGGATCGATCATCGCAACGCCCAGGGCCAGCGCGCCGACCACCACGCTCATGGGAGCGAGCTGCGACACGGCGACCTTCCACGGCACGGCGGCGGCTTCGCGCGGGGGCGACTTCCAGTCGAGCTTGATGCCGGTGAGGGCGACCAGCACGAACAGCGAATGGGCCAGCATGCGAACCGGCGCCTGCACGATGGCCAGGCCGCTTTCGAGCACCGAGCTCTTCACCAGGCCCCAGAGGCCGCCGTACTGGCGCTGCTCGCCGCGCATCAGCACGGCCGCGATGCCGAGCACGCGGGGCAGGAACAGGAGGCACAGGGTCCAGACCCACAGGCCGGCCAGTTCCGCCGGCAGCACGCTCCAGCTGGAGATCAGGCTCGAGCCGCTCAGCCACAGCGCGGTGCCGAGCGTCAGGAATGCGAGCCACAGCGGCGCCGAGACGTAGGCCATGGTGCCGGTCACGAACATCGCGCGGTGCACCGGGTGGATGCCGGGCTCGGCCATCAGGCGGGCGTTCTGCAGGTTGCCCTGGCACCAGCGGCGGTCGCGCTGCAGTTCGGCCAAGAGGTCCGGCGGCTGCTGCTCGTAGCTGCCGACCAGGTCGGCGCAGAGCCACACGTTGTAGCCGGCGCGGCGCATCAGCGCGGCCTCGACGAAGTCGTGCGACATGATGCCGCCCGACATGCCGCCGGTGCCCTTGATGGGGGCCAGCGCGCAGTGCTTCATGAAGGGCTCGACGCGGATGATCGCGTTGTGGCCCCAGTAGTGCGATTCGCCCAGTTGCCAGAACTGCATGCCCAGCGTGAACAGGCGGCCCGTCACGCGGGAGGCGAATTGCTGCGCGCGGGCATGCAGCGTCACGTGGCCGATGGCCTGCGTGGCGGTCTGGATGATGCCGGCGGTCGGGTTGGCTTCCATCAGCTTGACCATCGAGGCCAGGCAGTCGCCGCTCATCACGGAGTCGGCGTCGAGCACGACCATGTAGCGGTAGTCCTTGCCCCAGCGGCGGCAGAAGTCGGCCACGTTGCCGGCCTTGCGGTGGGTGCGGCGGGTGCGCAGGCGGTAGTACACCTCGACCTGCGGCTGGTTGGGGCTGTCGGCCAGCGCGGCGCGCAGGTCTTCCCAGGCGGCGCGCTCGGCGGCGGCGGTTTCGGGCGAGTAGCTGTCGGACAGCACGAACACGTCGAACTGTTTCGCGTGGCCGGTGGCCGCGACCGATTCGCAGGTGGCGCGCAGGCCGGCGAACACCGTGGCAACGTCTTCGTTGCAGATCGGCATGATGATCGCGGTGCGTGCCTCGGGGTTCATCGGGTGGTGGGCCACCTGCTTGACCGAGAGCGCGTGCTTGTCGCCGCGCACCGAGACATAGAAGCCCATGAGCGCGGTCACGAAGCCGGTGACGACCCAGCCCGAGAGCAGGCCGTACAGGCCGATCTGGCCGTATTCGAGCCAGACGTTGTCGTAGTCGGGTTGCACGCCGGCAAACAGCACGGACGCGATCACGGTGCTCAGCAGCGTGAGCGCCATGAAGGCGAAGCGGCGCTGGGCCGCGGCGCGCTGCCAGGGCTGCTTTGCCTGGGCGCCGGCTTCGGCGGTCTGGCTTTCCGGCTTGCCGCCGGCGCCGAGCTTGACCAGCAGGGCCGTGCCGATGCTGTTCCAGAAGCCGCGCCAGGGGCGGGGCGTCATGGAGCCGCGGTTGACCGGCGGAGCGGTCACGGAATTGGGATGGCGTTCTTCGCGCACCGGGCTGCGGTGCGAGAAGTCGGCTTCGGTCAGCACGTTCAGTTGGGAGAAGTCGTTCGGCTTCATGTGTGTTTTACCAACGTTGCTTGTCGAGGGAAGGGGTGTCGCCAATGGCAGGAAAGCGCTTGATCACGCAATCCGGTTCGGCGCCGCCCGCACTTGCGAGCGCGGCCACCGAATGACCGGCGGCACGGGGCCGCACGGGGGAAAACTGCTTTTGACGCAGGCCGTCGCGCTGCTGGCGCAGTGCGAAAGATGGGCTGGTGAGTGCTGTCATGCCTGTACAGGGGCAAACCCTGTGCCAGGCTGGAAAAATGCTTTCAGATCAACGACTTAGGGCGATCTGGATGCCGTTTTCAGGGCTGGAGCCGTCTGGAAGGCCCCGAAACCCCGGTTTTTGTCGCCGAATCCCGACAAGCCCGCGAGGCTGGTGGAAAATGGCCTTTTAAATCAACAACTTAGGGGCGTCGCTAGTCGGCGACAGGCTCATTGCCCGGAGCGACAGCGTCGGCCTTGAAGTGGCCCGGCGTGAGTTCGTGCTTCTGCAGCAGGCGGTAGAACTCGGTGCGGTTGCGGTCGGCCAGCCGGGCGGCGTCGGCCACGTTGCCGTCGGTCAGCTTGAGCAGCCCGACGAGGTAGTCGCGCTCGAAGCGCTGCTTGGCCTCGGCATAGGTCTGAACCTCGACCGTGGGCACGCGCAGCGCCCGCTGCACCAGCGCCAGCGGGATCAATGGCGAGCTCGACAGCGCGCAGACCTGTTCCACCACGTTGTAGAGCTGGCGCACATTGCCGGGCCAGGCCGCGGTGGCCAGCGCCTTGAGCGCCTCGGGCGCGAAGCCGGACAACCGCTTGCCGTACTTGGTCGAGAGCTTCTGCAGGAAGTGGTTGGCCAGAAGCGGAATGTCCTCGCGCCGGGCCGACAGCGGCGGCAGCGTGAGCGTGACCACGTTGAGCCGGTAATAGAGGTCTTCGCGGAACTGGCCGGCTTCCATGGCGACGTCCAGGTCGCGGTGGGTGGCCGAGATGATGCGCACGTCGACCTCGATCGACTGGCTGGCACCCAGCGGGCGCACCGCGCGCTCCTGCAGCACGCGCAGCAGCTTGACCTGCAGGGCGGGCGGCATGTCCCCGATTTCGTCGAGCAGCAGCGTGCCGCCGTCGGCCTGCTGGAACAGGCCCTTGTGGTTGGCATGGGCGTCGGTGAAGGCGCCCTTCATGTGGCCGAACAGTTCGGATTCGAGCAGCGCCTCGGGGATGGCGCCGCAATTGACGGCCACGAAAGGCTTGTCGGCGCGCGCGCTGGCGCGGTGGATGGCGCGCGCCAGCAGTTCCTTGCCGGCGCCGCTGTCGCCGCGCAGCAGCACCGAGGCGTCCGACTTGGCGACCATGCGCGCCTCGGCCAGCAGCTCGGACATGCGGTTGCTGCGGCTCACGATCTCGGCGCGCCAGCTTTCGTCGCCGGCCTTGGCGGGCGTGCTGGCCGGTGCGCCCAGCGCCAGCGCCTGCGCGATCTTGTCGAGCAGTTCGCGCCCGTCGTAGGGCTTGGTGAGATAGGTGAACACGCCGCGCGCGGTGGCCTCGACCGCATCGGGAATGGTGCCGTGGGCGGTGAGCAGGATCACCGGCAGCGAGGGATGGCGCTTGCGAATCTCGTCGAACAGCTGGAGCCCGTCGCGGCCGGGCAGCCGCACGTCGCTGAGCACCAGCTGCGGGTGCTCGATCTCGAGCTGCGTGAGCGCGGTTTCGGCCGAGGTCACGGCCGTGACCTGGTAGCCGGCCGAACTCAGCCGCATCGAGAGCAGCCGCAGCATGTCCGGGTCGTCGTCGACCACCAGCAGGCGCGCGCCGGTCGTGCTCATCGATGGGGTTCCTTGGGCAAACGCCGGCTGCGGTTCATGGATTGGGCCTGGTGCCGCCGGGCGGAGGGAGGGTCGGCGGCGGCACGTTGTTGGGACGCGCAAAGCTGCGCTCGATGGCGCGCAGCGCCTCGATGCGGTCGTTCAGCTGGTCGATGCGGCGCTGGCTTTCGCGCACCTGCTGCGCCTGCTTGTCGCGGTCGTCCTCGACGCGGCGCTGCTCCACGTAGCGCGCGGCCAGTGCGCGCGCCAGCGGCTGCAGCGGCTGCGCCTCGGGCGAGGGGTTGGAGATCACGCGCTGCATCAGGCCCAGCGCGCGCGCCAGGTCGGCCGGCACGCGGGTCTGCGCGAGCAGCAGCGCGAGCTGCATCTGGGCGGTGGGCGAATCGCCGGGATCGCCGGCGCGGGTGATTTCGGCGGCCAGCTCGGCGCCGCCCAGCGGGCGGACCTTGTCGGCATAGGCCAGCATGGCCGCGGCCGGGCCCTGGGTCATCAGCGTGAAGAGCGAGGCGGGCTGCGTGGCGGGCGCCTTGGGCTCGGCCTCGACCGGCATCACGCGCGGCACGGCGGGCGGCGGCGGCAGGGCCTCGGCCTCGGCGGGTGGTGCGGGCTGCGTCGCGCAGGCGGCCAGCAGCAGGACGAAAGGCATGGCCACCGCCCCGGACAGGGTCGAACTGCGGACGAACGGAAAAAGCATGGATTGAAGAAAAGGCAAGAGGCGGTGTTTGTTTTCAGGTGTGTGCCTGGGGGGCTTCACGGTGGGTTGTTCAGGCCGTGCGCGGCAGTTCGATGCGAAAGCGCGCGCCGGGCCCCTCTGGCAGCAGGGTGATGCGGCCCCCATGGGCAGCAATGTACTCCTGCACGATCGAAAGGCCGATGCCCGTGCCCTTGACGGCATGCTCGGGCTGGCGTTCGCCCCTGTAGAAAGGCTCGAAGATCCGGTCCCGGTCTCCCTCGGCAATACCCGGGCCGGCATCGTTGATATCGATGCACGCGGTGGTGGGCGTGCCCGACACCACGATGGAAATGACGCCGCCGCGCGCCGAATAGCGGATCGCGTTGGACAGCAGGTTGGCCACCGCCGTGCCGAGCTTGGCGCGGTCCACCGGGAGCGTGATCGACTCGCCCTCGGCATGGACGCGCAGGCCGTGGGCCTGCCACTGCAGGCGCTGCGCCTCGATCTGCTCTTCGACCAGCGGCAGCAGGTCGGTGCGTTCGCGGCGCAGTTCGCGCGCCTCGAAGGCGGCGGCGTTGAAGCGCAGCAGCGCCTCGATCTGGCCCTGCAGCGAAACGGTGTTCTGGTTCAGGATCTGCGCCACTTCGAGCTGCGCCGGATTGAGCGGACCCGTCACGCCGTCTTCGAGCAGCGAGACGCCTTCGCGCAGCGCCGCCAGCGGCGTCTTGAGCTCGTGCGAGACGTGGCGCAGGAAGCGTGCCTTGTCGGCATCGAGCTCGGTCAGGCGCAGGCGCAGCCACTCGAGCTGCTGCGACAGGCGCCGCACGTCGGCCGGGCCGCGGATGTCGATCGGCTCGTCGAGCCGGTTCTGGCCGAGCCCGACGATGGCGTGCTCCAGCCGTTTGAAAGGACGCGCGAGCCAGATGCCGAAAGCCAGCGCCAGCGACACCGCCAGGATGCTGGCGGCCACCACTTCGCGCATCAGCCGGCGGCGCGCGTTCTCGATGCGCTTGGCCAGCGCGTCGTTCTGCATTTCGATCAGGAACTGGGCCTGCTGCGCCAGGTTCGTGTTCAGCGAATCGAGCTCGCGGAACTGCATGGCCATGCCGCTTTCGCGCGAGAGCGCGCTGTCGGCGCTGCCGCTCATCAGCCCCTCGATCACGCCGAGCTGGGCGCGCCACAGCTCGATGCCCGACGGCGCGAGGCCGTTCCGCTCGAGCCGTTCGAGCACCTGGTGCGCTTCGCGCGCGGCATCGTCGAAGCGGCGGCGCAGCACGGCGTCGTTCAGCACCAGCGACTGGCGCCCGGCGCGCTCCATGGCGGCACTGCGCTCGGCCAGCGACTGGGCCGCACCCGAGAGCCGCAGCGCGCGGGCCGCCGCATCGCGGCTCTGGGTCATGAGCGCGTCGTACTGGAACACCGAGCGCAGCGCCACGCCCACCAGCAGGGCGGTGATCAGCAGGAACGCGAAAAGCAGGAGCTGCTGGAACGAGCCCCGTCTGGACGGCCGCTTCGCCATCAGGCGGCGAGCGCGGCGGGAACCGGCACCGTCGACGATTCGCGCGTGGCCACCTCGCCGCGCAGCGTGTAGGCCAGCGAGCGCGTGATGCGCAGGTCGGCCATCTGCCCGACCAGGCGCGCGTCGCCTTCGAAGTTGACCACGCGGTTGCAGGCGGTGCGGCCCATCAGTTCGTTCGCATCCTTGCGGGAAGCCCCCTCGACCAGCACGCACTGCGTGGTGCCGACC
This sequence comes from Variovorax paradoxus NBRC 15149, assembly GCF_001591365.1. Taxonomy (GTDB): domain Bacteria; phylum Pseudomonadota; class Gammaproteobacteria; order Burkholderiales; family Burkholderiaceae_C; genus Variovorax; species Variovorax paradoxus. Next base: position 1,688,421 of record NZ_BCUT01000001.1, on the reverse strand, counting down.
AGCGCATCGCCGAAGCGGCGCACGTTGCCGTCGATCACGCGCTGCAGCGTCTGCAGGCGAGCCAGCTTCACCGCATGGGGCGTGTCGTCCTGCAGCGCCGCGGCGGGCGTGCCGGGGCGCGGGCTGAAGATGAAGCTGAAGCTGTTGTCGAACTGGCAGTCGTCGATCAGCTTCATCATCTTGGCGAAGTCTTCGTCGGTCTCGCCCGGGAAGCCGACGATGAAGTCGCTGGAGAGCGCGAGTTCGGGCCGGATGGCGCGCAACTTGCGCACCGTGCTCTTGTATTCCATGGCGGTGTAGCCGCGCTTCATGGCCATCAGGATGCGGTCGCTGCCGTGCTGCACCGGCAGGTGCAGGTGGCTCACCAGCTGCGGCACCTTGGCATAGGCCTCGATCAGCCGCGGCGTGAACTCGTTGGGGTGGCTGGTGGTGTAGCGGATGCGCTCGATGCCCGGAATCTCGGCGACGTATTCGATGAGCAGCGCGAAGTCGGCGATCTCGGCCGTGTCTCCCATGCGGCCGCGGTAGGCGTTCACGTTCTGCCCCAGCAGCGTGACTTCGCGCACGCCCTGGTCGGCCAGGCCGGCGATCTCCACCAGCACGTCGTCCAGCGGGCGGTTCACTTCCTCGCCGCGGGTGTAGGGCACCACGCAGTAGCTGCAGTACTTGGAGCAGCCTTCCATGATCGAGACGAACGCCGTCGCGCCCTCGACGCGCGCGGGCGGCAGGTGGTCGAATTTTTCGATCTCGGGAAAGCTGATGTCGACCTGGGGCCGGTCCAGCCGCTCGCGGTCGTTCAGCATCTCGGGCAGGCGGTGCAGCGTCTGCGGGCCGAACACGATGTCGACGTAGGGGGCGCGCGCGATGATGGCCTCGCCCTCCTGGCTCGCCACGCAGCCGCCCACGCCGATCTTCACGCCCTTGGCCTTCAGGTGCTTCACGCGGCCGAGGTCGCTGAACACCTTCTCCTGCGCCTTCTCGCGCACCGAGCAGGTGTTGAACAGGATCAGGTCGGCTTCGTCCACGTTCTGCGTCGGCTCGTAGCCCTGGGCGGCGTGCAGCACGTCGGCCATCTTGTCCGAGTCGTACTCGTTCATCTGGCAGCCGAAGGTCTTGATAAATACTTTTTTGCTCATGGGGTGCTTTCCTGGCCCTTCCCGCCGGGAAGGCCGATGCAGGGCGCTTGCGTCGTCCTGCGGCGCGGCGGGCGCGGCCCGCCGGCCTCTTTATTTATTGCGTGTTGACGGTGTCGTTCGAAGTGAACGGCCAGATGTTCAGGAAGGGCTTGTTCAGCGATTCGCGGCTGGCCGTGGCCTCGCCCGGCGTGAGGATCCACACCTCGCGCAGCAGGCCGGCGGCATCGCGCGTGTAGTTCACCAGGTATTTCTGGCCGACGATGCCGCCCGCCATCACCAGCATGTTCTGTTCGCTGCGGATGCGGGCGCCGGGCGCCAGGCGGTCGACCTGGCCGTCGAGCTCGACATCGGGCGCATTGATCACCATGAACTTGCCGCGCAGCGTGCCGACCGGGAAAGTGCGCCCGCCCACCAGCGATTCGTTCTGGGTCTGCGGCCGCGGCACTTCGGACTGGGCTGCGGCGCCGATGGAAAAAAGGCTCGCAGCCACTGTGCAAAGCGCTATGAAAGTGAGAGCATTCGTGGGTTTCTTGCAGCGGTTCATGGGGTATATCCAGAGGCTGTGGAGCGGCGATTTTAGCGGCGGGGTGAAATCATCCCTGGCGCCTGCCACAGCGGGTTGTACATGGGCCCTGGCATTGCGGCTTTACTTATCTTTACGGCACTCACGGACACTGCGAGTCGACGGCTGCTCCAATAGCCGCTGTCAGCCCAAAGTGCACAAGAACCCATGAAGAAAAAAATCGTCCTCGCTCTTGCAGGTGTGTTGATCGTAGCCGTCGCGGGATGGTGGTGGAGCGGGTCGGGCGATCGCATGGCGGCAAAGAACGCCAGGCCAGCCGCCGCCGGTGGCGCCCCCGCAGACGGCGCGCCGGCCGCGCTCGTCACGCTTGCCACCGCCGAGCGGCAGGACGTGCCGGTCACGGTGCAGGTCAACGGCAGCGTGGTGTCGCTCAACAGTGTCGATCTGCGGCCGCAGGTGACCAACACCGTGGCGGCGGTGCACGTGAAGGAAGGGCAGTTCGTCAAGGAGGGCCAGCTGCTCTTCACGCTCGACGACCGCAACGACCAGGCCAACCTGGCCCGCGCCCGCGCCCAGCAAAAGCGCGACGAAGCCACCCTGGCCGACCTCGAGCGCCAATACAAGCGCAGCCAGGAACTGCTGGCGCAGAACTTCATTTCCAAGAGCGCCACGGACGCCACGCTGTCGCAGCTGGAAGCGCAGCGCGCCGCGGTGGCGGCCGACCGCGCCGCGGTGCAATCGGCGCAGGTGGCGCTGGGCTACGCCACGCTGCGCGCGCCCATTGCGGGGCGCATCGGGGCCGTGAACATCTATCCCGGCACGCTGGTGCAGCCGACGCTGTCGCTGGTCACCATCACGCAGCTCGATCCCATCGCGGTGAGCTTCCCGGTGCCGGAGGCCAACCTGCAGGACCTGCTGGCGGCGGCGCGCAGCCGGGCCAAGGTGGAGGCGCTGGTCGTCGGACGCCGCGAGCCGCTCAGCGGCGTGCTCAATTTCGTCGACAACACGGTCGATCCGCAGATCGGCACGGTGCGCGCCAAGGCGGTGTTCGACAACGCCGACCAGAGCCTCTGGCCGGGCCAGTTCGTCGGCACCCGGATCACGGTTCGCACGCTCTCCGGCGCCACGGTGGTGCCGGCCGCGGCGCTCATGATGCTGTCCGAGGGCGCTTCGCTCTACGTGGTCGACCAGGCCATGAATGCCAAGCGCCGCAAGGTGCAGGTGCTCCACACCTTCGGCACCAAGGTGGCGGTGAGCGGCGTCGAGCCGGGCGAGCAGGTGGTCATCGAGGGCAGCCAGAACGTGCGCCCGGGCGGCAAGGTCAGGGCCGATAAAAAGGCCGCGCCGGCCGGTACCACCGGCGTCACGCCGGGCAGTGCGGCCTCCTCGGACACCCAGGCTCCCCGGGAACGCGCATGAACATCTCGGAGCTGTGCATCCGTCGTCCCGCGATGACGGTGCTGTTGTCCGCGGCGGCGGTGGTGGCGGGCATCTTTGCCTACTTCAGCATCCCGGTGGCCGCGCTGCCGAGCTACAACACGCCGGTCATCAACGTGAACGCCCAGCTGCCGGGCGCGAGCCCGGACACCATGGCTTCGTCGGTGGCGCTGCCGCTGGAGAAGCAGTTCTCGACCATTCCGGGCCTGCAGACCATCAGCTCGGTCAACACCCAGGGCGTGAGCTCGATCACGCTGGAATTCGTGAGCAGCCGCGACATCGATGCCGCCGCGGTCGACGTGCAGGCCGCGCTGCTGCGCGCCCAGCGACAGCTGCCGCAGGAACTGACGCAGCTGCCTTCGTACCGCAAGGTCAATCCGGCCGACGCGCCGGTGCTGTTCATCGCGCTGATCTCGCCGTCGATGAATCCGGCCGAGCTCAACGACTACGCCGAGAACCTGATCTCGCCCACGCTTTCCACCATCGACGGCGTGGCGCAGGTGGGCGTGTACGGTCGCAAGGCCTTTGCGGTGCGCATCAAGGCCAATGCCGACCTGCTCAATGCGCGCAACATCACGCTCGACGAGCTGGCCAAGGCAGTGAATTCGGCCAACGCCAACACGCCCGTCGGCGTGCTCGACGGGCCGCGCCAGACGCTCACCATCCAGGCCAACCGGCAGCTCACGAGGGCGGAAGATTTCGCCAAGCTGATCGTCGGGCAGCGCAACGGCGCGCCGGTGCGGCTGGACGAAGTGGCCACCATCGAGGACAGCTTCGAATCGGTCAAGACCGCCAGCAGCTTCAACGGCCAGAGCTCCATCTCGCTGGCCGTGCAGCGCCAGCCCAACGCCAACACCGTGCAGGTGGTGGATGCGGTGCGCGCACTCATTCCGCGCTTCAAGGCGGAGCTGCCGCAATCGGTCGAGATCCACATGGTGAACGACCGCTCGCTGTCCATCCGCGAAGCCGTGCACGACGTGCAGCTCACGCTGCTGGGCACCGTCGCGCTGGTGGTGCTGGTAATCTTCCTGTTCCTGCACCGGCTGGTGGCCACGCTGATTCCGGCGGCCACCATTCCCATTTCGCTGATCGGCGCGGTGGCGCTGCTCTATGCCTTCGGCTACAGCCTGGACAACGTCTCGCTGCTGGGCATCACGCTGGCCGTGGGGCTGGTGGTGGACGATGCGATCGTGGTGCTCGAGAACATCATGCGCTACGTCGAGAAAGGCATGGAGCCGATGGCCGCGGCGCTGCGCGGCGCGCGCGAGGTGGGCTTCACCATCATCTCGATCTCGATCTCGCTGGTGGCGGTGTTCATTCCCATCTTCTTCATGCCGGGCGTGATCGGCCTGCTGTTCCATGAGTTCGCGGTGGTGGTGGCGCTGGCGGTGCTGGTGTCGGCCATCGTGTCGCTCACGCTGGTGCCGATGCTCGCGAGCCGGCTGCTCAAGCACGTGCCGCGCAAGGATGGCGCGCTCGACCACGAGGAAGAGCACCCCGAGCCCGGCACCGCCGTGGGACGCGCCTTCGAGCGCGGCTACCGCTGGGTGCATGCGAACTACATGCGGACGCTCGACTGGACGCTCGCGCACCGCAAGCTGATGCTGCTGTTGGCCGGCGGCACCTTCGTCGTCACGGCCTGGCTGTTCGTCTCCATTCCGAAGGGCTTCTTCCCCGAGGAGGACATCGGGCAGATCCAGATCACCACCGAAGCGGCCGAGGACATTTCCTTCACCGCCATGAACGCGCTGCAGGAACGCGTGGCCGCTTCGCTGCAGGCCGATCCGAGCGTGGCCTACGTGAGCTCGTTCGTCGGCGTGGGCGGTCCCACCGCCACGCAGAACTCCGGCCGCCTGTTCGCGGTGCTCAAGCCGCGCAGCCAGCGTCCCAAGATGGCCGCGGTGCTCGAATCGCTGCGCCAGCGCTTCCGCGAGATCCCGGGCATCGCGGTCTACATGCAGCCGGTGCAGAACCTGCGCCTGGGCGGCCGCCAGAGCAAGGCGCGCTTCCAGTACACGCTGCAGAGCGTCAATGCGGGCGAGATGGTGCCCTGGGCCACGCGGCTCATGGAGCGCATGCGCGCCGATCCGGCCTTCCGCGACGTCACCAGCGATTCGCAGAACCGCGGCCTGCAGGCCACGCTGGAGATCGACCGCGACAAGGCCGGCGTGCTCGGCGTGGCCGTGGGCGACCTGCGCACCGCGCTCTACAACGCGTACGGCGACCGGCAGATCGGCAGCATCTACGGCGCGAGCAACACCTACCAGGTGATTCTCTCGGCCGCCGACAACGACCGGCAGTTCGAGGACGACGTGTCGCGCCTGTCGGTGCGCAGCACCAGCGGCCGGCTGGTGCCGCTGTCGGCCTTCTCGACCGTCAAGCGCACCGTGGGGCCCACCTCGGTCAACCACCAGGGGCAGCTGCAGGCGGTGACGGTGTCGTTCAACCTCGCGCCCGACGTGCCGCTGGGCAACGCGACCGCGAAGATCGACCAGTTCAAGGAAGAGCTGAAGATGCCGCAGTCGATCATCACCACCTACGGCGGCGATGCCGCGGTGTTCCAGAGCTCGCAGGCCAGCCAGGCCGTGCTGCTGGTGCTGGCCGTGCTCGTGATCTACGTCCTGCTGGGCGTGCTGTACGAAAGCTACATCCACCCGCTGACCATCCTGGCCGGGCTGCCGTCGGCGGCCGTGGGCGCCTTGCTCTCGCTCAAGATCTTCGGCTTCGACCTGACGCTGATCGCGACCATCGGCATCCTGCTCCTGATCGGCATCGTGAAGAAGAACGCGATCATGATGATCGACTTCGCCCTTGATGCGCAGCGCACCGAGGGCATGAAGCCGGTCGATGCGATCCGCGAGGCCTGCCGGCTGCGCTTCCGCCCGATCCTCATGACCACGCTGGCCGCGCTGATGGGCGCGCTGCCGCTCGCATTGGGCCTGGGCGCCGGCGCCGAGCTGCGCCAGCCGCTGGGCGTGGCGGTGGTGGGCGGGCTGATCTTCTCGCAGGTGATCACGCTCTACATCACGCCCGCGATCTACCTCGCGCTCGACCGCTACAGCGGCACCGGGCCGATGGTCGACCTGCCGGGCGAGGCCAAGGCCGAGGCTGGTGGCGGTGCCGCGGGGCACGCGGCCTCGCACGCCTAGGTTGTGGTCTCGTCGAGAACGTCGTCGTCCGCCGCCAGGTGGGCGGTATCGCTCCAGCCCACGAGGCTGAAGCCCTCGGGCGTCCACAGCATGCGGTTGATGGCGGCGTTCCCGAGCTGCCAGGTGCGCGGCGCCTGCAGCTCCTGGCGCGTGGCGGCGCGGTAGAGCACGTCCATCACGCCGCCGTGCGCCACCAGCGCCACCAGCTGGCCCGGATGGCGCGCGGCCAGTTTCGATGCGATGCGCGTCACCCGCTCGCGAAAGACCAGCAGGCTCTCGCCGCCCTCGGGCTGGAATTCGGGGTCGCGCTCGCGCCAGCGCCGGGCCTGGTCGGGCAGGGTGGACTCGATCTCGGCAAAGCTCATGCCCTCGAAGCGGCCGAAGGCGCGTTCGCGCAGGCCGGGCTCGGGCTGCACCATGAGGCCGTGGGGCCTGGCGATCTCTTGCGCGGTCTGCCAGGCGCGCGACAGGTCGCTGGCGTAGATCGCGCCGATGTCCTCGTGCGCCAGCGCCTGCCCGACGCGCCGGGCCTGCCAGAGCCCGGTGTCGTTGAGCCCGATGTCGAGCTGGCCCTGGATGCGCGTGTCGACGTTCCAGGCGGTTTCGCCATGGCGAACGGCAATCAGGCGGGTGGCTTCTTCCATCTGCTGGATTCTAGGAGCGCGTCATTTCTTCTTTGCGGCGGACAGCTCGATGTTCACCCGGCGCTCGCCCGGCGGCGGGTTCGGAAAGCCCTGCAGCGCCGCCTCGAACATCACCGGCAGGATGGTCGCGCTGACGTTGTACGGGCCCTCGTTGCGGGCCCGCGTTTCGTAGACCACGCGGTTCGTGCCGATGTCGCGCAGCACGATGCTCACTTCGCGCTCGTACCAGGGATTGGCCGCGGGTGGCATGAAGGCCGGGCCGCCGTACCAGCCGCCGCCGTACCACCGGCGCGCATAGCCGGGATAGCCGTAGCCATAGCCCCAGGGGCCGTCGAAGAGCCACGGGTCGGCCCAGGGCGAGAGGCCGGCCGCGACGCGGGCGCCGATCTGCGCGCTGTACTGCGGCCTGGCGTCGTCGCGGCGCAGGCCCACTTTTTCGAGTGCGGCGGCGGCCATGGCCTCGAGCGATTCCTGCCGGGCGAGGTCGGCCTGCTGCGACGGCAGGCGCTCGAAGCGGTAGCTGGCGCCCGGCGCCACGGTGGCGAGCGACGAGAAGCTTTTCACATCGCTGTCGACCACCCAGGAGGTGGCGCAGCCGCTCAGGCTTGCTATCAGAAGAAGAGCTGAAAACGCACGTTTCATGAGGATCTCCGGGCTCCGCGGCCCAAAATTCCCCTGGGTTGCCCGCTCAGCCCTGGAGGATGCGCAGGGCTGCAGGTGCCTGGGAGAGCAGGTCGAAGGAGGGCGTGTCGAAGGCCTTGTCGCCGTCTTCGTCGGCCACGCCGGTCGCCTTCAGACCCTTGAAGTCGTGCTGCGTTCCGTCGAGCAGGTGCGAGGGCACCACGTTCTGCAGCGCGGTGAACATGTTCTCCACGCGGCCGGGGTGCTTCCTGTCCCACTCGCGCAGCATTTCGCCGACCTGCTTGCGCTGCAGGTTTTCCTGGCTGCCGCAGAGCGTGCACGGAATGATCGGGAATTCGCGGTGCTGGGCCCAGCGCACCAGGTCTTTCTCGGCCACGTAGGCGAGCGGGCGGATCACGATGTGCTTGCCGTCGTCGCTCACCAGCTTGGGCGGCATGCTCTTGAGCTTGCCCGCGAAGAACATGTTGAGGAAGAAGGTCTGCAGCATGTCGTCGCGGTGGTGGCCGAGCGCGACCTTGGTGGCGCCCAGTTCGTCCGCCACGCGGTACAGGATGCCGCGGCGCAGCCGGCTGCACAGGCCGCAGGTGGTCTTGCCCTCGGGGATCACGCGCTTGACGATGCTGTAGGTGTCCTGGTTCTCGATGTGGAAGTCCACGCCGAGCTCGCTCAGGTATCTGGGCAGCACCTCTTCGGGGAAGCCGGGCTGCTTCTGGTCGAGGTTGACCGCGACGATGTCGAAGTGGATCGGTGCGCGGGCCCTGAGCTTGAGCAGGATGTCCAGCATGGCGTAGCTGTCCTTCCCGCCCGAGACGCACACCATGACCTTGTCGCCCTCCTCGATCATGTTGTAGTCGACGATGGCGCGGCCGACTTCGCGGCACAGGCGCTTCTCGAGCTTGTGCGTTTCGCGCTCGATCTTCAGGGAATTGGTGGCGGCGCCGGCGACGGGCGCCTCGTCGATCCAGACGGCGTTCATGGGTGGGCTGCTTCGGTCAGGCAAATCGGGGGGAGGAGGGCCCGATTTTGCCTCGGTTCACCATTCCCCGGCTTCCATGCGGATAGCCACCTCGCAGTCGTCGAAGATCTCGAGCTTGGCGATCTTCACCCGCACGCCGACCACGCCGGGCAGCTGCAGCAGGCGCTGCGCGAGCTTGCCGATGAGCGTTTCGAGCAGGTTCACATGCTCGGCCGTGCACTCGTCGATGATGATGCGGCGCACCTTGCGGTAGTCCAGCACGTGGTAGATGTCGTCGTCCTTCGGCAGCAGCGGCTGCGCGCCCAGGTGCAGCTCGGCATCGACCTGGATCGGCTGCGGGGCCGTCTTTTCCTGGTCGAGGATGCCCAGGTTGGCGTCGAAGCGCAGCCCCTGCAGGGTGAGTGTCTGGCGGCCGATCGGGTTGGAGGGCATGGTGGGGCTCACATCAGCGAGAAGTCGCGGTCGAATTTCATGAGGTGCTGGCCGCCGTCCACCACGAGCGTGGTGCCGGTGATCGAGTTGTTCTCCAGCGCGAACTTCACCGTGGCCGCCACGTCGGCCGGCGTCGAAGAGCGGCCCAGCGGCGAGAGCGTGTGCAGCTTCGAGAACCTGTCCTCGTCGAGCATGTGGCTGGGCAGCGTGAGGCCGGGCGCCACGCCCACCACCCGCACGCGCGGCGCCAGCGCCAGGGCCAGCATGGGCGTGGCGGCCTCGAGCGCGGCCTTCGATAGCGTGTAGCTCAGGAAGTCGGGGTTCGGGTTCCAGAGCTTCTGGTCGAGCATGTGCACCACCGCGCCCTGCGCGTCGCCGCGCAGCGCCAGGTGGTCGTGCAGCGCCTGCGCCAGCACGATGGCCGCACCGGTGTTGCTGCGCGCATGGCGCTCCATGAGCGCGTAGCTGAAGCTCGCGGCGTCGTCGTGTTCGAAGAGCGCTGCGCTGTGGACCACGGCATCGACGCTGCCGAAGTGCGCCGCCACGCGCGGCAGCAGGGCGCGGGTGGCGCCTTCGTCGAGCAGGTCGGCCTCGAAAGGCGCCGAAGTGCCCGAGAGGGCCGCGCAATCGGCCGCCGTCTGCTCGGCCTCGGCGCGCGAGCTGCGGTAGTGCACCGCCACCTGCCAGCCGCCCGCGGCCAGCGCCAGCGCGATCTCGCGCCCCAGCCGGCGGCCGGCACCCGTGACGAGGACGGTGCGGCGGGCGGGCGTAACAGGAGGAAGGGGCGCTGTGCTCATGCGGGCAGAGAAGGGAGAATCGGCGGGTGACGACAAAAACGACGACAAACAGTTTACCCATGGCCCTCGACATCCTGATTGCCCGTTCGGTGGAACGGGCGGGCGGATGGATCGGCTTCGACCGTTTCATGGCGCTGGCCCTGTATGCGCCGGGGCTGGGCTACTACGCCAACAGCTCGGCCAAGTTCGGCCACATGCCGTCTTCGGGCAGCGACTTCGTGACGGCGCCGGAGCTCACGCCCATGTTCGGCCAGGCGCTCGCGGCGCAGGTGGCCGAGGCGCTGGAGAAGACCGGCACCGACACGGTCTGGGAATTCGGCGCCGGCACGGGCGCGCTCGCCGTGCAGCTGCTGCATGCGCTCGACGAGATCGGCCGCGGCGACGTGCGCTACCGCATCGTCGACCTGTCCGGCACCCTGCGCGAGCGCCAGCAGCAGGCACTCGCGCGCTACACGGACCGCGTCGAATGGCTCGGCGAACTGCCCGAGGCGATGCAGGGCGTGGTGGTCGGCAACGAGGTGCTCGATGCGATGCCGGTGCAGCTCTTGGCCCGCGTGGGCGGCCAGTGGTTCGAGCGCGGCGTGGTGCGCAACGTGCGCGCCGACGGCTGGGCCTGGGCCGACCGCGAGACCGCGCTGCGGCCGCCGTTCGAGGTGCCCGGCGAGCACGACTACCTGACCGAGATCCATCCGCAGGCCGAGGCCTTCGTCGCGACCCTGGCGGACCGCCTGAAGAGCGGCGCGGCCTTCTTCATCGACTATGGTTTTCCGGAGCGCGAGTACTACCACCCGCAGCGCCACATGGGCACCGTGATGTGCCACCGCGCGCACCAGGCCGACGGCGATCCGCTGTCGGATGTGGGCTACAAGGACATCACGGCGCACGTCAATTTCACCGGCATCGCGCTCGCGGGGCAGGAGGCCGGGCTCGAGGTGCTGGGCTACACCAGCCAGGCGAGGTTCCTGCTGAACTGCGGGCTGCTCGAGCGGATGGGGCAGGGCAGCACGGCAGAAAGAGGCATGGCGGCTCGGCTCGTCCATGAGCATGAGATGGGGGAGCTGTTCAAGGTGGTGGGGTTTGCGGTGGGGGAGGGGTGGGAGGCGATGGGGTTTGCTGAGGGGGATCGGAGTCATACGCTCTGACATAAGCAACCAACAAAGATTTCGTTGAGAACCCCCTCACTAAAACCTACATTGGCGCAATGACCGCCCCCCAGCACTTCGAAGTGCGCCCCTTCAACGCCCCCGTCGGCGCGGAAATCGTCGGCCTCGACATCTCGAAGCCCATCAACGACGAAGACTTCGCGCGCATCCACCGCGCGCATCTGGACCACCACGTGCTGGTGTTCCGCAACCAGCAGATCACTCCGGCCGAGCACATCGAATTCAGCCGCCGCTTCGGCCCGCTCGAGATCCATGTGCTGCACCAGTTCCATCTGAAGAACCATCCCGAGATCCTGATCGTCTCCAACATCAAGGAGAACGGCGAGCCCATCGGCCTGGGCGATGCGGGGGTCTACTGGCATTCGGACATCTCGTACAAGCCCCAGCCCAGCCTGGGCTCGCTGCTGCATGCGCAGGAGCTGCCGAGCGAAGGCGGCGACACGCTCTTTGCCGACCAGCATCTTGCGTGGGAAACGCTCTCTCCCGAGCTGCAGCAGCGCATCCTGCCGCTCAAGGCCGAGCACAGCTACCTTGCCAAGTACGAGGCGCTGCGCGCAAAGAACCCTTGGCGGCCCAAGCTCTCGCAGGAGCAGATCGACCAGGTCGCGCCCGCCGTGCAGCCGGTGGTGCGCACGCATCCCGAGACCGGCCGCAAGGCGCTGTTCGTCAGCGAGCATTTCACGACGCGCATCGTCGGCCTGCCGCCGCAGGAGAGCGACGCGCTGCTGGCCGAGCTGTTCGCGCACAGCGTGAAGCCGCAGTTCGTGTACCGCCACCAATGGGCGCCGCACGACCTCGTGTTCTGGGACAACCGCTCGCTGATGCACCTGGCGGCCGGCACGCCGGACCATCTGCGGCGCCGCCTCAATCGCACCACCATCGTGGGCGACACACCCTTCTGATGGCTTCTTCCTTGGCCCGATGCAGCCGGGTCAACCGGCGCCAGGCTTGCCGCTGCCGCCGCCCTGGCGCAGCGTGCGCAATTCGGCGTTGAGGAATTCGTTGGCGTCCCGCATCGAGCCGTTCGGCATCTTGATCTTGTAGGGCTTGCCCGTCATCTCCGAGCGGGAGGCGCAGCGGTCGATGAAGTCTTCCGCCGTGGTGATCTCGTCTTTGAAGTGGTCGAACTTGGCCTGCATGTGCTTGGCGGCATCGGCGGCGTTGTGCTCGTCGCCGTTGCGCATGAAGGTCATCGTCGTCATCTTCGAGACGCGCAGGATCAGCGTGTCGATGAGCTTTTGCTCCGACGCGGAAGGGGTGGCCTGGGCCAGCGCGGCCGCAGGGCCGAGCACCAGCGCCAACAGGGCGCGACGCGGAAGTTGAAATGAAGCCATGTGGTCGATGTGGCAATTTCCGGACCATGCTAGGGCGGTGGCCCCATGCGTGTCAAACCGGGCCCGGCTCGGGTCTAATCGCAGTTTTGGCACGCTTGGTTTCCCATGAGCTCTTCCGCCCCCGATCTGCTGTCGATCGCGCACCTTCTGGCCGATGCCGCCGCCGCGCAGTCGATGCGCTATTTCCGCACGCCGCTGGACATCATCACCAAGGCCGACGAGAGCCCCGTGACGCTGGCGGACCGCGCCGCCGAGACGGCCATGCGCGAGATCCTTGCCGTGCGCGCCGCGGCGGACGGCATCTTCGGCGAGGAGCACGGCCTCGAGCGGCTCGACGCCGAGCGCGTCTGGGTGCTCGACCCGATCGACGGCACGCGCAGCTTCATCACCGGATCGCCGCTGTGGGGCACGCTGATCGGTGTGCTGCGGGGCTCGCGCGTGGTGCTGGGCATGATCGACATGCCGGTGCTCAAGGAGCGCTGGGTCGGCCAGGCCGGCCAGGGCGCGACGCGCGACGGCCAGCCGGTGCACGCGAGCAGCTGTACCGAGGTGGCCAAGGCGCGCATCGTCACCACCTCGCCCGACATCTTTGCGCCGGCCGACTGGCAGGCCTTCGACCGGCTGAGCCGGCAGTGCGCGATGCGGCGCTTCGGCGGCGACTGCTACGGCTATGCGCAGCTCGCGGGCGGCACCATCGACCTCGTGGTGGAAACCGGCCTGCAGCCCTACGACTACCTGGGCCCGGCGGGCGTGATCGAGGCCGCGGGCGGCGTCATCACCGACTGGCAGGGCCAGCCGCTGGGGCTGGAGTCCGATGGCCGGGTGATTGCGGCCGCAACGCCCGAACTTCACCGACAAACCATGGCCATCCTTGCGGCCTAGACTGTTCCCATGATCCGCTGGCTGATCGTCGTCGTCCTTGCCCTGGTGCTCATGAGCGGCCTCACGGCCTGGCTGCGCCGGTTCGGCTTCGGGCGGCTGCCCGGCGATTTCGAATTCCGCGCCTTCGGCCGCGAATGGCAGCTGCCGATCTCGAGCACGCTGGTGCTCAGCATGATCGCGGCGCTGGTAGCGCGCTTCGTCTAGCGCCGTTGTTGATGAACCCGTCCTGAGACCCAGAGAGAAGAACCACGCGATGAGAGCCTGCGTTGACATCGGCGGCACCAAGGTGGCCGTGAGCCTTTCCCCTTCGAGCGATGCGCCGCTGGCCGGCCGCCGCAGCGAGCCGACGGCCAAGACCGGCGACAACGACGCCGTGGCGGTGCAGATCATGCGCATGATCGACGAGGTCTGCGCCGAGCAGGGCATCGCGCCGGCCGACATCGACCGCGTGGGCGTCTCGTCCACCGGCCCCTTCGAGCTGCGCGACGGCATGGTGGAGCTGGCCACGCCCAACATCTGCGGCGGCATTGCGGGGCCGGCGCGCGGCCTGCCCAACAACTGGATGACGGCAATCATCGAAGCCCCGCTGGCCCGGCGCTTCGGCCGCGTGCGGGTCGAGAACGACGCCGTGGCCGCGCTCGAGGCCGAGCGCCACTGGGGCGCGCTGCAGGGCCTGGACCACTGCGCCTACGTCACCTGGAGCACCGGCGTGGGCGTGGGCCTGTGCGTGGACGGCCGTGCGCTGCGTGGCAAGAACGGCAATGCCGGCCATGCGGGCCACAGCTTCGTGGTGGACGACGCCAGCGGTGCGCTCTGCGGCTGCGGCAACCTCGGCGACGTGGAGGCGCTGGTGGCGGGCAACTCCATCGCGCGCCGCTTCGGGCAGCCCGCGCCCGACCTGTTCGCGGCCGCCTCGGACGGCGAGCCGCACGCCGTCGAGATCGTCGATGCGCTGTGCCGCGTGATGGGCCGCATGATCTACAACCTGATTGCCACGCTCGATCTCCAGCGCATCAGCCTGGGCGGCAGCGTGTTCTGGCACCACCGCGACTTCCTGCTGCCGCGGCTGCAGGCGCAGGTCGACGGCAAGCTCAAGCCGCTCACGCGCGGCGTGCTGCTGGTGCCCGCGGGGCTTGGCGAAAAGGTCGGCGACTACGCCGCCCTGGCACTGCTCGACTGAAGCTGGCGCCCCTGGGGCGACTGGATGGGAACCGGGGGCGATGCCGGCCGCATGGGCAGCGGCGCCGCAGCCGCGCCGGCATCACCGCGGCCCATCAGCGTCTCGATGATCTGGCCCAGGCGGCGCAGGCCCGTGTCGACCGCCTCGCCATACGGCCAGCCGCAGTTGATGCGCAGGTAGTGATCGAAGCGCGAGGAGTTGGAGAACAGCGTGCCGGGCGCCACCACGATGCGCTCCGCGAGCGCCGCATCGAAGACCCGCGACGACGACAGGCGCTCGGGCAGCTCGACCCACAGCTGCAGCCCGCCAGGCGGCAGGTTGATGCGCGTGCCGGCCGGAAAGTAGCCGGCGATCGCATCGGCCGTCTGCTCGCGCTGCGTCTTCAGGCAGCTGCGCAGATGGCGCAGGTGGCGGTCGTAGGCGCCGGTGGCCATGAACAGGCCGGCCCCGCTTTGCGAGAGGCCTTCGTTGTTGCGGGTCTGCGCGTACTTGAGCATCTCCACCCGCGCGTGCCAGCGCCCGGCCGTGATCCAGCCCAGGCGCAGGCCGGGCGCGAGGATCTTGTGCAGCGAGGCGCAGTGGATCACGTTGCCGCCAGTATCCCAGGACTTGAGCGCGCGCGGCGGCGTCGGGGCGTCGACCAGCTCGCTGTAGGTGTCGTCCTCGATCAGCGGAATCGCGTGCCGCTCGCACAGCTGCGCGAGCCGCGCCTTGTGGGCATCGGGCATCACGCTGCCCAGCGGGTTCTGCAGGTGCGGCACCACCACCACGGCCTTGATGTTGTCGTAGGTGCGGATCGCGAGCTCCAGCGCTTCGATCGAGAGGCCGGTCTGCGGACTGGTCGGGATCTCCAGCGCGCGCATGCCCAGGCTCTCGAGCACCTGCAGCAGGCCGTAGAAAGTGGGCGACTCCACCGCCACCGTGTCGCCCGGCTGCGCCACGGCACGCAGCGCGAGGTTGAGCGCCTCGATGCAGCCGTTGGTGACCAGGATGTCTTCCGGCGAGATCGCCATGCCCACGCGCAGGCTGCGTTGCGCGAGCACCTCGCGGAACTGGCGGTGGCCCTTGAGCGGCGCCGCAATCGTCAGCATGTCGGGCTGCTGGCGCAGCATGCGCGTCATCGCATTGCGCAGCGCCTCGGCCGGATACAGCTCCGGCGCGCCGCGCGCGATGGAAAAGTTGAGCTTCTCGGGGAGCTGCCGGCGGCGCGCCACGAAGTCCGACACCTTGGCGTGGATGCCCACGTACTGCGCCGGGTCGGGCGGCACGCCGGCCGGGGGCTCCTCCATCGGCGCAATGGCAAGGCGCCGCGGCCGGCGCACGAAGTAGCCCGAGCGGTCGCGCGCCTCGACCCAGCCGTCGCTTTCCATCGTGCGGCACAGCTGCAGCGCAGTCGACAGGCTGATGCCGTGCAGGCGCATGAGGCTGCGCAGCGAGGGCAGCTTGTCGCCCTGCTTGAGCGAGCCGGTGTGGATCGCGTCCACGTAGTGCGCTGAGAGCTGGCGGTAGAGCGGTAGCGAATCCATGGCCTCGATGCTCCCCCTGTCGCGCATCCAAAAACAGATGCAGTTGCGAAGGAAAACGACCATAACAGATGCGCCGCGGCCACCGCTGTTCCGGTGCGAATCGCCTGGGTGTGTGCCTGTTTTATGGGCGCCCGAATTCCTACGATGGGCGCATCCACTCCAGAAGGCGCGCCATGTCCCCCACCACCCTCGACCGACTGCCCGATACCGTCGTCCTGCAACCGGGCGAGGCCCTGCGCGCGGCGCTCGATCCCGCCACCTGGCTCGAGATGCTGGAGGGCCGCGCGCTGCTCGTGTCGCCGCCCTCATGGTTCGGCGAAACCGTGTTCACCGCGAAGACCGTGCTGAACGAGGGCGACGTGCATCGCCTGGAACGCGGCGGCTGGATCGAGCTGTCGGCGCTGGCGCCGGTGCGGCTGCGCGTGCATGCGCAGGCACGGCAGCAGACAGCGGCGGTTCGGCCCGCGGAGCCCCGGCCGGTGATGCGGCTGGTGCGGCTTCTGACCGGAAGCTGAGCGGTCGGCTTCCTAGCGCTGGCTTGCGGCGTGGCGCAGCGCCTCCAGGAAGCTGCGCCGCCACCAGTGGATGTCCTGCTCGCGGATGCGCGACAGCAGCTTCTGGTGCCGCTCGCGCCGCTCCTCGAGCGGCATCTGCAGCGCCTGCTGCACCGTTTCGGCCGTGCCGTGCGTGTCGTAGGGGTTCACCAGCAGTGCTTCCTTCAGCTGCTCGGCCGCGCCGGCAAAGCGCGACAGCACCAGCACGCCCGGGTCGGCCGGGTCCTGCGCCGCGATGTACTCCTTGGCGACCAGGTTCATGCCGTCGCGCAGCGGCGTCACCAGCCCGACCGCGGCCGCGCGGCACAGCCCCGGCACACGCTTGCGCGCCACCATGCGGTGGATGTAGCGCACCGGCATCCAGTCGAGCTCGCCGTAGTCGCCGTTGATGGCACCGCACAGCGCTTCGAGCTCGCGCCGGATGTCGCCATAGGCATCGACCGTCTCGCGCGTGGGCGAGGCGATCTGGATCAGCGTGGCGCTGCGGCGGTTCTCGGGGTAGTTGGCAAGCAGCTCGCGGAAGGCGCGCACGCGCTGGGGAATGCCCTTGGAGTAGTCGAGCCGGTCGATGCCCAAGAGCAGCCGGCGCTGGGAATACTCGCGCTTCATGGTCTCGAACATGTCGCGCGACTCCTTCGCATGCGTGAGCGCCGCGAATTCGTCCACGTCGATGCCGATCGGAAAGGCGCTGCAGCGCACCGTCTGGCCGTAGGCGCGGTACATCTCGTCGCCCAGGTATTCGCCATGCGCCTCGTTGCGCACGTAGTGCTCGAAATGCTGCACGTCCTGCTGCGCCTGGAAGCCGATCAGGTCGTAGGCGAACAGCGAGCGCATGAGCCACTCGTGCTGCGGAACGGCTGCGATGATGATCTGCGGCGGCAGCGGAATGTGCAGGAAGAAGCCGATGCGCTGCCTGCAGCCCATGGCGCGCAGCTCGGCGGCGAGCGGCATCAGGTGGTAGTCGTGGATCCAGATGACGTCGTCGTCCTTCAGCATCGGCTTGAGCTTGCGCGCGAACAGCTGGTTCACGCGCCGGTAGCCGCCGATGAAGCCGGCGTCGAAGTGGGCGAGGTCGAGGCGGTTGTGGAACACCGGCCACAGCACGTCGTTGCTGTAGCCCAGGTAGTAGCTGTCGTGGTCCTCGCGGCTCAGGTCGATGGTGGCGAGCGTGACCTTGCCGGCCTGCAGCATATGCAGCTCGCCTTCGCCCGTGGGGCCGTTCTCGACGATCTGGCCGCTCCAGCCGAACCACATGCCGCCGCTTTGCTGCAGGCTTTCGCCGAGCGCCACGGCCAGGCCGCCCGCGGCGGGCTTGCGCGGATCGGCCACGCGGTTGGAGACGACAACGAGGCGACTCATTGGTGCACCCCTGGCGCTGCGCGCCTCCCCGCCAAGCGGGGGCGAGCTTGCTTGGGGCGGCCCGGCGCGGCGCTCATATGCACGAGTCCCACGGCGCCGACAGCCGCACAGCGGCATTGATGATGCCCACCATCGAGTAGGTCTGCGGAAAGTTGCCCCACATCTCGCCTGTGACCGGGTGCGTGTCTTCCGACAGCAGGCCGAGCGGGTTGCGCGCCGCCAGCATGGTCTCGAAGATCTGGCGCGCCTCGGCCTTGCGGCCGATCTTGGCGAGCGCGTCGATGCGCCAGAAGGTGCAGATGTTGAAGGCGGTCTCGGGCTTGCCGAAGTCGTCGGCCGCCTCGTAGCGGCGCATGTACGGGCCGTCGCAGAGCGACTTTTCCATGGCGTCGACAGTCGAGATGAAGCGCGGGTCGCGTGCGTCGATCAGCCCCACCTCCACCATCAGCAGGATGCTGGCGTCCAGTTCATGGCCGCCGAAGCTTTCGGCAAAGGCCTGGCGCTCCTCGCACCACGACTTGGCCAGAATCTCTTCTTTCATGCGCGCGGCGTGGCCGTGCCAGTAGGCCGCGCGTTCGGGCAGCGCCAGCGCGCGCGCGATCTTGGCAAGCCGGTCGCAGGCGGCCCAGCTCATGAGCGCGGAGCTGGTGTGCACGCGGGCGCGGGTGCGCAGCTCCCACATGCCCGCATCGGGCGTGCCGTAGACGCGGATCGCCTGCTCGCCCACGGCCTCGAGGTGCGGAAACTCGGCCCGGCCCGCGCGCGCGAGCAGCCGGTGGTCGTGGAAGGCCTGCGCCGCGCCGAGCACGATGTTGCCGTAGACGTCGTGCTGGAAATGCTCCTGCGCCTGGTTGCCCACGCGCACCGGCCCCATGCCGCGGTAGCCCGCGAGGTTCTCGACCATCGACTCGGGCAGCTCGCGCTCCAGACCGATGCCGTACAGCGGCTGGATGTGCTCGCCGTGCGAGCCGATCACCACGTTGCCGAGCCAGCGCAGGTAGTCTTCCATGGTGCCCACCTCGCTCAGCGAATTGAGCGCGCGCACCACGAAGAAGGCATCGCGCAGCCAGCAGTAGCGGTAGTCCCAGTTGCGCTGGCTGCCCGGCGCCTCGGGAATGCTGGTGGTCATGGCGGCGACGATGGCGCCGGTGTCCTCGTAGAGCGAGAGCTTGAGCGTGATGGCCGCGCGGATCACCGCGTCCTGGTATTCGAACGGAATCGCGAGCCGCTTGCTCCAGGTGCGCCAGTAGGCGATGGTCTCCTGCTCGAAGCTGCGCGCGGTGTCGGCAATGCCGTCGAGCAGGGTTTCGTCGACGCCGAACATGAAGTTGTATTCGCGCGAGATCACGAAGGGCTGGCGCGAAAGGATGTGCGAGATCGACGCGTCGGTGTTGAGCCGCAGCGTCACGTCGGGCCCCACGTAGCGGATGTGGTTGCTGCCGCGCGTGACCTCCAGCGGCCCCGAGGCGCCCCACTGGAAGCGCGGATCGAGCGCCACGCGGATGCGCGGCGCGCCGGCAATCGGCCGCACGCGGCGCACCATCATCAGCGGCCGGAAGTAGCGCGAGCGGCTGTAGAAGCGCGGCGCGAAGTCGGTGATCTCGATGCCCTGGCCGGCGCTGTCGAACAGCTGCGTGCGCAGCACCGCGGTATTGGGTTCGTACCACTGCTTGCTCGAGGCGAAGTCCTCGATCTCGATGGCCCAGGCGCCGGCCTCCTCGCCCGGGTGCAGCAGCGCGTTGAAGACCGGGTCGCCGTCGAAGCGCGGCAGGCAGCACCACACGGCGCGCCCGCGTGCATCGATGAGCGCGCTGTAGGCGCAGTTGCCGATCACGCCCACGTTGAGCGAGGGCTCGGCCGGCGGCCCGAAGCCGCGCGGCGCACCGGAAGCCGCAACGCGCGGGTCGACCGGCGCCTGGTCGGCGGGCCCGGCTGCCCCGGAAATGGACAGGCCCGCGCGGTCCTCGGGTGCTTTCGACAATTGCAGCTCGCTCATCCATCGCTCCTCGGGGATTCGTTTTTCTTGTGGGCCGGCGCGGCCAGCTGGTCGCGCAGCTGCACCAGCCATTCGAACACCGCGCGCGGCGATTCGAGCCGGTGCAGCGCCAGGCTCGGGCCCGAGCCGACCTTGATGCCGACGCCGCCGCGCGGCTGCACCACCGCGAAGCCGCTCTCGTCGGTGGTGTCGTCGCCGGCAAAGACCGGCAGGCGCCCGGCGAACGGCGCCTCCGTCATGAAGGCCTCGATGGCGATGCCCTTGTTGACCCCGGTGGGCTTGACCTCGAACACGAACTTGCCGTGCAGCAGCTCAAGCAGCGGCCGGCCCGCAATGGCGCGCGACATGGCGTCCCGGCACACGGCCTCCAGCTGCGGTGCGAGCCGGTAGTGCAGCGCAATGGCTGCGTGCTTGCGCTCGACCAGCAGGCCTTCATGCACGCGGGCCAGCTCGTTGGCGATGTCCAGGATGGGCGCGAGATCGGGCGCGTGCTGCTCCTGCATGCGGCCTTGCGCGTCGCGCCGCTGCACGCCGTGCTCGCCCGCGGCGGGCAGGCGCAGCGGCGCGAGGAAGCGGTCGATGGCATCGATCTGGCGGCCCGACACCACGGCCAGCGCGCCGCCGAGCTGGTCGCGCAGGTCTTCGAGCAGGCCCGCCAGGGCGGGAGGAATCTCGATCGCCTCGGGGGTGGGTGCGAGCGCGACCAGCGTGCCGTCGAAGTCGAGAAAGAGGGCGGTATCTCGGCCCAACGGAGGCGGCGACTGGGAGGACATTGGCATTGGTGAAAACCATAGCACGGACCCGGCCATTCCCGTGTCGGCCAAAGTCGGACGTATGCGGCGGCGGAGCTTCAGCCCGGCAAGGCGGCCACCGCCTCCACGCGTGCGCGGTGGATCGCCTCGCCGATCTGCGGCCCGGCGGCGCCGGATTGCTGCGCCGCGCGCGCCACGGCCTCGGTGGGCACGCCCGCGGCGGTGGCGAGCACGGCAAGCAGCCGCTCGCGCTGCGGATAGGGCCGGTCCTCGAAGCCGAGCCGGCCGCGCGCATCGCATTCGCAGGCCAGCAGCACGTCGGCAAAGCGCGCCGGCTTGCGAAACGCATCGCAGCGCTCCAGCAGGCGCACCAGCGCCGCGGCCGCGAGCTCGCCGCTGCGATGGATGTTGCCGTGTTCGCGCGCCACCACCTCGGCGAGCTCGCGGATCTCGACCGGCACGCGCCAGCGGTCGCACACCGCGTGCAGCAGTTCGGCGCTGCGCTTCTCGTGGCCGATGTGGCGCGGCAGCAGCCCAGGCTCGGTCGTGCCCTTGCCGAGGTCATGCATCAGGCAGGCGAAGCGCACCGGCAGCGAGGCCTGCAGCTTCGCGCTGGTGTCGATGACCATCATCAGGTGCACGCCGCAGTCGACTTCGGGGTGGTGGGCCTCGGGCTGCGGCACGCCCCAGAGCCGGTCGACCTCCGGCAGCAGCACCGCCAGCGCGCCGCAGGCACGCAGCACCTCGAACATGCGCGACGGGCGGGTTTCCATCAGCCCGCGCGAGAGCTCCTGCCAGACGCGCTCGGGCACCAGCGCATCGGCTTCGCCGGCTTGGACCATCTCGCGCATCAGCGCCATGGTCTCGGGCGCCACCGAGAAATCGTCGAAGCGCGCTGCGAAGCGCGCCACCCGCAGGATGCGCACCGGGTCTTCGCGAAAGGCGTCCGTGACGTGCCGCAGCAGCTTGTGCTCGAGGTCGCGCCGGCCATGGAAGGGGTCGGCGAGCTTGCCGGCGTCGGGCTCGAAGCGGCCGTCGGTGCCCACGAATTCGGCAGGCAGCGCGATCGCGTTGACCGTGAGGTCGCGCCGCGCGAGGTCCTGCTCGAGCGTGACGTCGGGCGAGGCGTGCACGGTGAAGCCGCGGTAGCCGGGCGCGCTCTTGCGCTCGGTGCGGGCCAGCGCGTATTCCTCGCGGGTCTGCGGATGCAGGAACACCGGAAAGTCGCGCCCCACGGGCAGGTAGCCGCGCGCCGCCATTTCCTCGGGCGTGGCGCCCACCACCAGCCAGTCGTGGTCCGACACCGGCCGCCCCAGCAGCCGGTCGCGCAGCGCGCCGCCGACGAGATAGGTTTTCATGCGCCCAGTGTAGGGATTACTCCAGTTGGAAAAAATAGAACGACCGTTCGATAATTTTCAGGCGAACCGCAGGATCGTTCGCCGATTTGCCCGAAAGGTAGCCGCTGTCGCAGTGGAGGCCGCGCGCTGCAGATTTTTAAACCAAAAGGAGTAATCACGTCATGAAGAAAACAATGCTTGCGCTGACCGCAGTGGGCGCGCTGGCGTCCGGAAGCGCGTGGGCGCAGAACGCTGGAGACTGGGTGGTCGGCGCGGGTTGGCTTCATTTTGCGCCGCAGGACTCGAGCAAGCCGCTCACGCTGACGGCGCCGGTGCGCAGCGTGCTGGCGGGGTCGGGCGCATCGATCAGCGATTCGGACACGCTGGGCTTGAGCGCGGTCTATTTCGTCGACAGCCACTGGGCTGTCGAGGGCGTGTTCGGCATTCCGCCGAAGTTCAAGCTCAACGGCACCGGCACGCTGGGCCGCGTGGGCGAGCTGGGCCAAGCGCGCCAGTGGAGCCCCACCATTCTTGGCAAGTACTACTTCAACGAGGGCAACGCGGCCCTCCGCCCGTTCGTGGGCCTGGGCGCGACCTATGTCTGGTACAGCGACATCGAACTGACGCCGGGGCTGCAGGGCGCGCTGGGCAGCCAGCTGCGCCAGCGGCCGCTCTCCACCTCGACCACCGCCAAGCTCGACAGCTCGTTCGCGCCCGTGCTCAATGCCGGCGTGGCCTACCAGATCGACAAGCACTGGGGCGTGTCGTTCTCGGTCTCCTACATTCCGCTGAAGACCAAGGCCAAGCTCACGACCACCACGATCACCGGGCTGCCGATTGCCACCAGCGAGGCCAGGCTCAAGCTGAACCCGATCGTGACCTACCTCTCGGCGACCTACCGCTTCTGAGCCGGCGGGATTCTTCGAGGAGCCTCAGCGCGCCGTGCGGTAGGGCTCGTTGAACGCCACGAAGTCCTTCTCAGCCAGGGCATCGTCGATCCATGCCTTGACGCCGGGGAGCGCCTGCACGCGCTCGATGTAGGCGCTGATGGCCGGCGGCACCGGCAGGCCGTAGGTCTTGATGCGCGTGCCCACCGGCGCGAAGTAGCTGTCGGCAATGCTGAAGCCGCCGAACAGCAGCGGGCCGCCGTGGGCATCGAGCAGGCCGCTCCACATCTGCACGATGCGGTCGAGGTCGGCCTGCAGGGCGGGGTTGTCCTTCAGGAGCCGTGCGCCGACCTCGGCGAGCGAGGCCTCGATGTTCATGGGACAGAGGCTGCGCAGCTTGCCGAAGCCCGCATGCATCTCGGCGCAGATGCTGCGCGCGCGGGCCCGCTCGGCCGCGGCGCGGGGCCACAGCTGCTTCTCGGGAAAGGTCTCGGCCAGGTATTCGGCAATGGCGAGCGTGTCCCACACCACCAGCTCGCCGTCCACCAGCGCCGGCACCTCGGCCACCGGGTTGATCGCGCCCATGGTCTTCTTGAAGTGCGAGTCGGGCGCGAAGGAGTCGAAGCGGACCTTCACCTCTTCGAACGGGATGCCGGCCTGCTTCATGAGCACCCAGGGCCGCATGGACCAGGACGAGTAGTTCTTGTTGCCGATGTAGAGCTTGCGCATGGTGCGATCCTGCGGTTGGGATGAGAGAGAAAAACCTTCGATGCTAGCCGGGCCGCATCCGCCAATTGATGCCGAAATGCGGCCGGATTGATGCGCTACCGCGGCTGCTCGTCTTCAGGCGAGGCGATCACGCGCGGCGCCGCGCCGGCCTGGTCTTTTTCTTCGCCGTGCGGCGGCCCGACCATGCGCTCGACCAGGTCCACCAGCCGCGGCACCAGCGCGAGCACGGCCAGCGCCAGCAATGCGCTCAGGATGGCGGTGACTTCGCGGCCGAGGCCGCAGGCCATGCCGATGGCGGCCGTCATCCACAGCCCGGCGGCGGTGGTGAGGCCCTGCACATGGTGCTCGTCCTTGCCGCGCTTGAGGATGGTGCCGGCGCAGAGAAAGCCCACGCCCGCCACCAGGCCCTGGATCACCCGGCTCATGTCGGCCGGCTCGATGCCCGTCTGCTGCGGAATCAGCACGAACAGCGCCGAGCCGATGGCCACCAGCATGTGGGTGCGCACGCCCGCCGCCTTGCCCTGCTGCTCGCGCTCGAAGCCGAGCATGAACCCGATCACGGCCGCGAGCATCAGCCGAACGACGATGCGCGTGAGCTGCGCGGCGTCGCCCACGTCCGAGAATTCGGCCGCTACGGTGTCGAGCACCTGGCCGCCCCAGCTCATGTCAGGGGAGATCCTTGTTGGGTTCGGGTTCTGCCGCGTCGCGCGGGCCCACGCGGCCCAGGCGCTCCTTCAGCGACTGCGGCCGCCCGCTGATCAGCGCGGCGTAGTTGGTGGTGTTGGCCAGCACCTTCTTCACGTAGTCGCGCGTTTCGCCGAAGGGCACGTTCTCGGCCCAGATCGCGGCTTCCATCACCGGGCCGTTGCGCCAGCTGCGCGGCCGTCCCGGGCCGGCGTTGTAGGCGGCCGCGGCCAGCGCCATGGAGCCGTCGAAGTCGTCGAGCGCGAGCTTCAGGTAGTTGGTGCCGATGGTGATGTTGGTTTCATGGTCGTTGATCTGCCCGGGCGTGAAGCCGGCCAGGCCGATCTTGCGTGCGGTCCAGCGCGCGGTGGCGGGCATGACCTGCATCAGGCCCGAGGCGCCGACGCCCGAGCGCGCGTCCATGATGAAGCGGCTTTCCTGGCGGATCAGGCCGTAGACGTAGGCCGGGTCCAGGCCGATGTCCTGGCTCTTGCGCAGCACCGTGTCGTGGAAGGGCATGGGGAAGCGCTGCTCGACATCGATCACGCCCTTGGTGCGCTCGCTGGTGTTGATGCAGCGGTCCCAGACCTCGCGCTGGCAGGCGAAGTCGGCCGCGGCCAGCAGCGCGCGGTCGTCCATGCCGCCCTTGTCGTGCAGGTTGGTGGCGTAGTTCCATTCGCGCGTGCCCTCGGAGCGCAGGCCGATCGCAATGGCGTAGAGCGCGCGGTTGAGCGCGATGTTGCTGCGCGCGGCGTTCTTTTCTTCGGGCGTGAGCGGCGCCGGGCGCGTGGGCACCACGGTGCGCTGGCCGAGTTCCTCCAGCGCCAGCATCTCGTAGAAGCCGCGCGTGCCCGCAATGCTCTGGTAGAGCTCGCGTGCCTGCGCGCGGCGGTCGTCGCCGCCCGCCGCGCTGAGTGCGCGCGCCTTCCAGTAGACCCAGGTCGGCTCCAGCTGCGCCGTTTCGCTCATGGCGTTGATGGCGGGCGCCACCTCTTTCCATTGGCCGTTGCGCAGCGCGGCGCGCACGCGCCAGCCGAGCATGTCGTCGGTCAGGTCGCCGTTCTTCGTGACGTTGGCAAAGTAGCTGCCGGCCAGCGGCGAGAGCTTGCTCGCGGCCTGGCGGCCGATGGTGCCCCAGAGCCAGTTGCGCTCCTCGGCCGAAAGCATCGGGCCCCATTTGCTGTCGAGCTGGGTGGCGGCCTGCTCCGGGTCGGCCATGGCGATCTTGATGAGCGCCAGCACCACCAGCTCCTTGCGCGACTTGGCGGCCACGAAGGCGCGGCCGGCCAGGAACTTGGCCGCGCTGGCGTTGAGCTCCTCGAACAGCGGCAGCGCATCGGGCGCGGCAATGGTCACGGCGCCGCGCGCGGCCTGCGGGCGGTTGGTCTCCATGGCCAGGCGCGCCTTCGTCCAGGCATCGTTGGGCGACAGCAGGCGGGCCGCGACCAGGCGGTCGGCCGCGGTGAGGCAGCCGTCGTCCGCCTCTTTCTGCGCGAACCAGTTGCGGCGCACCTCGTTGGCCTGGGCCTGCGTGGCGCTGCCCGATTGCAGGGCCTCGACCAGGATCGCGTAGCAGCGCACCTGCGGATCGTCGCCCATGCGAAAGCCCGCCAGCGCGGCGGAAAAGCCGTCCCAGTCGCGGCGCTGGCCCAGCAGCAGCAGCCAGTCGTTGCGCAGCCGGTCTTCCTGGTAGGTGCCGGGGTAGCGGGCGAAGAAGTCCTGCACTTCGTTCGGCGCGGCTTCCTGCAGGCGGGCCTTGAGTTCCCAGTAGGCGGCCCAGGGTTCGAGCGCATGGCCGCGCGCCTGCGGCAGCAGGGCCGCGAGCCGGCCCTTGTCGCCGCGCTGGAAGGCCTGCTTCATCTGGACCAGGACGTCGTCGTTGCTGTTGGCCTGGGCGGCGGCGGGCTGCTGCGAAAGCAGTGCGGCGGCAGCCAGGACGGCGGAAAAAACCAGCGCGGACGCTGTATTGCGCGGGCGATGCCGCATGGGTGCCAAAATGCTTGGGAACTGCATCGGGGGATTATGGACAAGTCAAAGGATGCCGACACCTCGGCGACCACGAGTTTTCTCAAGGATCAGGTGAGAAAAGCACTGATCGAGCAGCGCCTGGCGATGCCCGACCGGCTCGCCAAGGCCGACCTGCTGCAGCGCGTGATGCGGATCTGGCTGGTGGGCCGGCCCGACACCGTGATCGGCGCCTACTGGCCGATCAAGGGCGAGTTCGATCCGCTGCCCGCGCTGCACCGCTGGAAGGAAGACGGCGAGCTGATCGACGAGCCGCAGCGCCGCCGCATCGGCTTGCCGGTGATGAACAAGGTCCACAAGACGCTGACCTTCCATGCCTGGTACCCGGGCTGCCAGATGGAAGAAGACGCCTACGGCATTCCCAAGCCCAAGGACACCGAGCTGATCGTGCCCACGCTGCTGTTCGTGCCCTGCGTGGGCTACAGCGCCGGCGGCTACCGGCTGGGCTACGGCGGCGGCTTCTACGACCGCACGCTGGCGGCGCTGGAGCCGCGCCCGTTCACGGTGGGGCTGGGCTTCACCAACGGTTTCCTCGAAGACTTCGAGCCCGAGGCGCACGATTTGCCGCTGGACGCGATCCTCAACGACAACGGCGTGGTCTGGCCAACCAGCTGAAGGGGCTCAGTCGATGTTGTCGACGGTGTCCGGATCGGGCACCTCGCCGATGGTCTCGCGCGTGGTGATGGCCTGCACCTGCAGCCAGTCCCAGAAGGCCTTGATCTCGGGCCGCAGCGCATTGCGCGGCCCGGCAATGAGCCAGTAGCCCATCGGCGAATCCATGCGGTGCTGCGGCAGCACCTCCACCAGGTCGCCGTTGGCCAGGCTTTCGGCGATGAGCGAGCTGCGCGCCAGCGTCACGCCCTGGCCGGTGAGCGCGGCCTGCACCATCTGGTAGGCGTAGTTGAAATAGAGCCAGCGCCTGGGCTGCGCGCGTTCCAGGCCGTTGACCTCGAACCAGCGCCGCCAGGTCAGCCATTCGAGGTGCGTGCGGTGCGCGTCGCCGGCCTCGATCAGCGTGAAGCCGGTGATGTCGGCGGGCGTCTTGATGGGCGGGCTGCTCTTGAGCAGCCAGGGGCTCGCCACGGGCGTGAGCGTTTCGCCGAACAGGCGCACGGCGTTGGGCGGCATGACCTCGCGCGTGCCGTAGCGCAGCGCGATGTCGACGTCCGCCACCTCCAGGTCGACCGCCACGTCGCTGGCGTCGATGCGGATGTCGATCTCGGGGTTGTCGCGCTGGAAGGCCTCGAGCCGCGGGATCAGCCACATCGATGCGAAAGACGCAAAGGTGGTGAGCGACACGCTCTTGCGCCCCGCGCTCTGGCGGATCTGGCGCACGGCCGTGTCGATGCGCGGCAGCGACTGCTGCACCGCAAGCAGCAGCTGCGCCCCCGCGCTCGTGAGCTCCACCGCCCGCGTGTGGCGCAGGAACAGCGCCACGCCCACTTCTTCCTCGAGCGACTGGATCTGGCTTCATCATGTCCACCGCCGTCTGCACCACCCAATCGCTTGCTTCCCTGCCGTCTTCCACCCGCACCGCTTCGGCCGTTCCGCCGGCCGTGCGCCGCGGCGCCTGGCAGATCGCGCCCGGCGAGGCGATGAGCCTGAAGGCGCGGTCGGCCAGCGTGCTGCGGGTCAAGCAGGGCCGGGTCTGGGTCACGCCGGACGCCACGTCCGCCAGCGCCAGCGAAGACCTGGTGCTGGCCCCGGGCGAATCGCTGAACGTGGCCGCGGGCCAGCGCATCGTCATGGAAGCATGGGACGGCTACGGTGCCACTTACTCGTGGGACCAAGCCTGAGCGCTGCTCGACCTCCCATGGACGCAAAGGGCGGCTTCGGCCGCCTTTTTCTTTTTTCAGCCGTTGATGTCGAAGCTGGGGCGCAGGGCCAGGAAGTGCGCCAACGCGGCTTCGCCGTCCAGCGCACGGATGCCGGCCATGAGGTCGGGCCCTTCGCTTTCGGCCAGGCCCATGCCAAAGCCGCTGTAGCGGCGTGACGCAAGCGGGCCGCGGCGGAAAATCTTGATGTCGGTGTGCCGGCGGTCCTGTTCGATGCGGCGCATCAGCGTCTCCACCGCCCCATGCGGGCCTTCGAGGTGCTGGCAGAAGCGCATGCCGTCGAAGACGAGCAGGCCGGTGATGCCGTACTGGGCATTGCGTGCGCGGGCCAGGGTCACGATCGAGCCCACGGTGGCCGGCGGCAGGTCCGGCGTGAGCATGCTGCAATAGAAGACTTCGTGGAGAGCTTGCTTTTCTGTCATGCGTTCGGAAGCGGAAGGCGTGCGAAGTGTATGAATCTCCCGGGCCCCGCGAAATGTCAAAAGACACAGGTCCGAAGCCTATAGTGGCGCGTGAAATTCGAGGACCATGCACCCCCCGCCTCGCCCCCTGCGGGCCCCCACCCCTGCGAGCGCTGCGCGCTGCGAAAGATGGAAGCCTTCCTGCCGGTGGCGCCGCAACAGCTCGAAGCCATCGCATCCTTCAGGGCCGGCTCCCGCCGCGTCGCCGCCGGCGCCACCATCATCGACGAGCACCGGCCGAGCGCCGAGCTGTTCACGCTCTATGCCGGATGGGCCTTTCGCTACAAGACGCTGAGCGACGGCCGGCGCCAGATACTGAGCTTTCTGCTGCCCGGCGACTTCATCGGCCTGCAGGACGAGTTTGCCGACGGCCACACGCACGGCGTGGAGGCCGCGAGCGAGGCCACGCTCTGCGTGTTTCCGCGCGGCCGGCTCTGGGAGCTGTTCCATGCCCAGCCGAAGCTCGGTTACGACATCACCTGGCTGGCCGCGCGCGAGGAAAAGCTGGTCGACGACAACCTGGTCACCACGGGCCGCCGCAACGCGGCCGAGCGCGTGGCCATGCTGCTGATGCACCTGTACCGCCGGGCCCAGCGCGTGGGCATGGTGCGCGACGGCTGGGTCGAGTTTCCGTTCAGCCAGCAGCACCTGGCCGATGCACTGGGGCTGTCGCTGGTGCATACCAACAAGACGCTGCGCCGGCTGCAGAGCCTGGGGCTCTACAAGCTCGACGCCGGCTGGCTGCGCATCCTGGAGCCTCGCGCGCTCGAGGCGCTGGGAGACTACTTCGAGCGCCCGATGCGGCCGACGCCGCTGATCTAGCAGCTGCCCGGCGACCGTGCTAGCGCGCGGCCACCAGCTGCCGCAGGTCGTCGTGGTAGGCCTGCAGCCGGCGCACCGCCTGCTCCCGCTGGGCGGCGCTGGCGGTGTTGTGCAGCGCGGCCAGGTTGCGGCAGCCTTCCTGCAGCAGGGCCTGCTGGTGATCGTGCCAGGGGCCGGGCGGCGGCTCGGCGATGCGCATCACGTAGGCATGGATGGCCGCGCGCGCCTCGGCCGCGGAGGGTTTGGCGGCATTGAAGCCGCGCAAGAGCTGCAGCGCCTCCTGCTGGCGCTGGCGGCGCTCGGCATCGGCCAGCCGCGGATCGAACACCGATTGCGCCACCTGCCGCCGCAGCAGCTCGCGCTGCTCCGGGCTCAGCCGGCCATAGAAATCCTCCAGCCGGTCGAGGAAGCGGTCGTAGCGCTTCTCCTGCACATCGGCGGCGCTGCGTTCGAGCCATTCCTTGCGATAGTCGGCATTGTTCTTCGCGTACTTGCGCTCGAGCTGCTGCAGCTGCGCCGCGGTCAGGCTCAATGCCAGCTCGGTGCCCGCCGGCTCGGCGCGCTCGGCGACCGCCAGCAGGCGCTCGCGGATCTGGTCCGCCATGCGGCAGGCCTGGGCCGCGGTCACGTCGTGCGGCGCCAGGGCCTGGGCTTCCTGCAGCAGGCTGGCAATGCGCGGCAGCTCGTTCTGGCGGTGCCAGGTCAGCAGCTGTGCGAGCTCGTCGCGCACCTTGGGCGTCTGCGCGCCGTCGAAATCGAGGTAGGTGTCGAGCCACCAGTAGCTCACCTCGGGCAGGTTGTTGTAGGCCAGCCTGACCGTGCTGCAGCCCGCGAGCGCGGCCGCCGCCAGCAGCGCGCCGATAATCCGCGCCAACTTGGCGCAACGCATTCGGGTAGAAAGAAGCATGAATCAGATTCCGCAAGACAACCAGGGACCGGTCGACGTCGTCATCATGGCGGCCGGCAAGGGCACGCGCATGAAAAGCAGGCTGCCCAAAGTGTTGCACCGTTTGGCCGGACGCGCGCTGCTCGGGCACGTGACCGATACCGCCGCGCGCATCGGCGCGCGCCACGTGGTGGTGGTGACCGGCCACGGCGCGGCCGAGGTCGAGGCCGCCATGGCCGGCAACGCCATCGGCGCCGCCTTGCAGTTTGCGCGGCAGGAGCCGCAGCTGGGCACCGGCCACGCGGTGCAGCAGGCGGCGCCGCTCCTGCCCGACGACGGCACGGTGCTGGTGCTGTCGGGCGACGTGCCGCTGATCGGCGAGGACACGCTGCGCGCGCTGATCGCCGCCAGCGGCGGCCGGCGGCTCGCGCTGCTGACCATCGAGTTCTACGATCCCACCGGCTACGGGCGCATCGTGCGTGCCGAAGGGCAGGCGGGCGGCGAGGTCAAGGCCATCGTCGAGCAGAAGGACGCGACCGAGGCGCAGCGCGGCATCCGCGAGATCTACAGCGGTGTGATGGCCGTGCCCGCCGCGCTGCTCAAGGGCTGGCTCTCGCGGCTGGACAACCGCAACGCCCAGGGCGAGTACTACCTCACCGACATCGTCAAGCTGGCCGCGGCCGACGGCGTGCCCGTGGTCGCGCATGTCATCGACGATGCGCTCCAGGTCGCCGGCATCAACAGCCCCGCGCAGCTGGCGGCGCTGGAGCGCGCCTGGCAGCTGCGGCAGGCCGAAGCGCTGATGGCGCAAGGCGTGCGGCTGGCCGATCCCGCGCGCTTCGACCTGCGCGGCGCGCTGGCCTGCGAGGCCGACGTCGAGATCGACGTCAACTGCGTGTTCGAAGGTTCGGTGTTCCTGGGCGAGGGCGTGCGCGTCGGCGCCAATTGCGTGATTGCCAATGCGCGCATCGAGGCCGGTGCGGTGATCCATCCCTTCACCCACATCGACGGCGAGAAGGCCGGCGTGACCGTGGGCGAAAGGGCGCTGGTCGGCCCCTTCGCGCGGCTGCGGCCGGGCGCGCAGCTGGGCGCCGAGGTGCACATCGGCAACTTCGTCGAGGTCAAGAACTCGACCCTGGCCGAGGGCGCCAAGGCCAATCACCTGGCCTACCTGGGCGATGCCAGCGTGGGCCGACGCGTCAATTACGGCGCGGGCAGCATCACGGCCAACTACGACGGCGCCAACAAGCACCGCACCGTCATCGAGGACGACGTGCACGTGGGCAGCAACTGCGTGCTGGTGGCGCCGGTCACCATTGGCGCGGGCGGCACCATCGGCGGCGGCTCGACGGTGAACAAGTCGACCGAGCCCGGCGCGCTCACGGTGGCGCGCGGCAAGCAGGTCAGTTTTGCGAACTGGAAGCGGCCGCAGAAGCAGCCGAAGGCCTGATCGAAGGGCGCCTGCCGTGGCGCCTCAGGGCGTGAGCGGCACCCTGGGATCGAACTTCGCGCGCTTCAGGCTGAAGAAGGCCTTGACGTTGCGCACATTGCCGTCGGCCGTGAACAGGCGCTGCGCCAGGGCGCTGTAGTCCGGCATGTCGCGCGCCGCCACCACCAGCACGAAGTCCGGCCCCGGCGAGACGCGCCAGCATTGCTGCACGGCGTCGTCGGCGATCACGCGGGCCTCGAAGGCATCGAGGGCCGCGGCGTCCTGCCGGTCCAGCGAAATCTCGACCACCGCCTGCAGGCCGTGGCCCAGCACCGCCGCAAGCCGGTCGGGCGAGAGCAGTGCGACCTGGCGCTCGATCAGCCGCTCCTGCCGCAGGCGTTGCACGCGGCGCAGGCAGGTGGGCGGCGAGATGCCGACCTCGGCGGCCAGCCGCTGGTTGGTCTGCGAGGCATCGCGCTGGAGCGCGTCGAGCAGGCGGAGGTCTATTGCATCGGGGGAAAATGGTTCCATATTCAATGGGATTATGGAATAAAAATCCAACTACCTGAGTCGATGAAAGAAAAGTTCGAAATCCATCGAATTTCGACCGCATATTTTTTCATCCGCTTCCTACCATCGAGCCTCTTCTCCAGATTAAAGGCAGCTCACCATGTGCGGCATCGTCGGCGCAGCGTCCCATCGCAACATCGTTCCGGTCCTGGTCCAGGGCCTGCAAAGGCTCGAATACCGCGGCTACGACTCCTGCGGCGTGGCGGTCCATGCGGGCGGCCTCACGCGGGCGCGCACCACCTCGCGCGTGGCGGACCTCGTCACGCAGGTGCGCGAAGACCATGTCGAAGGCCTGACCGGCATCGCCCACACGCGCTGGGCCACGCACGGCGCGCCTGCCGTGCACAACGCCCATCCGCACTTCAGCCACGGCCCGGGCGCCGACGCGCAGGGCGCGCGGCCAGGCCGCATCGCGCTGGTGCACAACGGCATCATCGAAAACCACGAAACCCTGCGCGCGGCGCTCGAGGCCAAGGGCTACGTGTTCGAGAGCCAGACCGACACCGAGGTCATCGCCCACCTCGTCGACAGCCTCTACGACGGCGACCTGTTCGAGGCCGTGAAGGCCGCGGTGCTGCAGCTGCACGGCGCCTATGCCATTGCCGTGATGTGCCGCGACGAGCCGCAGCGCGTGGTGGGTGCGCGCGCCGGCTCGCCGCTGATCCTGGGCGCGGGCAAGGAGGGCGGCGAGAACTTCCTCGCGAGCGACGCCATGGCGCTGGCCGGCGTGACCGACCAGATCGTCTATCTCGAGGAAGGCGACGTGGTCGACCTGCAGCCCGGCAAGTACTGGATCGTCGACCGCCACCACAAGCCCGTGCAGCGCCAGGTGCGCACCGTGCAGGCGCACAGCGGCGCGGCCGAGCTCGGCCCGTACCGCCACTACATGCAGAAGGAGATCTTCGAGCAGCCGCGCGCCATCGGCGACACGCTCGAGGGCGTGGCCGGCATCGTGCCCGAGCTGTTCGACGGCGTCGGGCAGGACGGCGCCACCGGTGCCAGCGCGCACCGCGTGTTCAAGGACATCGACAAGATCCTCATCCTGGCCTGCGGCACCAGCTACTACAGCGGCTGCACCGCCAAGTACTGGCTCGAGAGCATCGCGAAGATCTCGACGCAGGTCGAGATCGCGAGCGAATACCGCTACCGCGATTCGGTGCCCGATCCGAAGACGCTGGTGGTCACCATCAGCCAATCGGGCGAAACGGCCGACACGCTGGCCGCCTTGAAGCATGCGCGCTCGCTTGGCATGGAACAGACGCTGACCATCTGCAACGTGGCCACCAGCGCCATGGTGCGCGAATGCAAGCTGGCCTACATCACGCGCGCCGGGGTGGAAATTGGCGTGGCCTCGACCAAGGCCTTCACCACGCAGCTGGCCGGCCTGTTCCTGCTGACGCTCGCCATCGCGCAGACCAAGGGGCGCCTGAGCGAAGCCGACGAGGCGCGCTACCTGAAGGAGATGCGGCACCTGCCCGTCGCGCTGCAATCGGTGCTCGCGCTCGAGCCGCAGATCATCGGCTGGGCCGAAGACTTCGCGCGCAAGGACAACGCGCTGTTCCTCGGCCGCGGCCTGCACTACCCGATTGCGCTCGAAGGCGCGCTCAAGCTCAAGGAAGTGACCTACATCCACGCCGAGGCGTACGCCGCCGGCGAACTCAAGCACGGCCCGCTCGCGCTGGTGACCAGCGAGATGCCCGTGGTGGCCGTGGCGCCCAACGACACCCTGCTCGAAAAGCTCAAGAGCAACCTGCAGGAAGTGCGCGCGCGCGGCGGCGTGCTCTACGTGCTGGCCGACGGCGACACCAGGATCAAGGGCAGCGAAGGCCTGCACGTGATCCGCATGCCCGAGCACTACGGCGCGCTCTCGCCGCTGCTGCACGTGGTGCCGCTGCAGTTGCTGGCCTACCACACGGCCTGCGCGCGCGGCACCGATGTCGACAAGCCGCGCAACCTGGCAAAGAGCGTGACGGTGGAGTGAGTGTGGGCTTTGCAAGATAGTCTAGCAATGAATTTGCAATAAAATCTAGCAATCAACTGGCAAAAGAACCTGGCAATCGACTACCAGCTGCCGCCAGCAAAGCGAGACCCTGCACATGGCAACTCCCGTCGCCGTTCGTACAGCCACCCCGGCGCAGCGGCGGCTCGCCACCGCCCTGGAAGCACTGCGGACCTTGCAGGAGCAAGGCCGGAGTGTCTTCAATACGGGCGAGTTCTCTCGCGCGGATCGCGAAGCGTTGGTGGGCGCGGGGTTTCTCCAGCCGGTGATCCAGGGTTGGTACATGTCCGCCAGCCCTTCCGCCAAGGCTGGTGACACGACGCCGTGGATCGCGGGGATGAAGGACTTCATTGCCGCCTACTGCAACGCCCGATTCGGCTCCGACTGGTGCGTGTCGGCGGAATATTCGCTGAAACTGCACGCCGGGACGACCTTGCTGCCCAAGCAGGTCGTCGTGCATGCGCCACTGGGCAAGAACGGCGTGCTCGACTTGCCGAACGGGTTCTCGCTCATGGACTACCAGGCGAGGGATTTTCCAGCGGCCGACCGGCGCGACAGCGTCGGCAATCTCCGTACGATGACACTGGCCCAGGCGCTCCTGAAAGTGCCGGAGAACTTCTTCAGGGCCTCCGCCGAGGACGCGCAAGTCGCGCTGCTGTCCATCAGCGACGCGTCCGAGCTGAGCCGCGTGCTTGCGGAAGGCAACCACGGCACGGTTGCCGGCCGCCTCGCCGGTGCGTTCCGCGCGGTGGGCCGGGACGCGATCGCGGATGACATCGTCGGTTTCATGCGGGCCTTGGGCAATCAGGTCACCGAGGCCAATCCATTCGAAACCCCTCTGCGAATTGTTCCGGGCGACCGCATCGAGTCCCCCTATGTTTCCAGATTGCGGCTCATGTGGGCCTCGATGCGCGACGATGCGGCGAGCGCCTTCCCGCTGAAGGAGCCGGGCCGGCCTGACGACGTTGCCGCATACATGCGCGCGGTCGAAGACGCCTATGTCACCGATGCCTATCACTCGCTGTCCATCGAAGGCTACAGAGTCACGCCGGAACTGATTCGCCGCGTCGCGAACGGAGACTGGAACGAGGACATCCACGAGCAGGACCACCAATCCCGGGATGCGATGGCGGCGCACGGCTATTGGCTTGCGCACAACGAGGTCAAGGCGTCCATCCAGAGTATCTTCGCGGGCGCGAACGCCGGGAACGTTCTCAAGGGCGACCACGGTGCCTGGTTCCGGGCGATGTTCTCGCCCAGCGTGACCGCAGGCCTCCTCGCGGCATCGGATCTCGCGGGCTACCGGGGCCATCAGGTCTACATCCGCAACGCGCAGCACGTGCCGCCCCCGCGCGAAGCGGTGCGCGAGATGATGCCGGTCCTGTTCGAGCTGTTGCGCGACGAGCCCTCGGCCGCCGTGCGCGCGGTGCTGGGCCATTTCATGTTCGTCTTCATTCATCCATACATGGACGGCAATGGGCGGCTCGGGCGCTTCCTCATGAACGCCATGCTGGCCTCGGGCGGGTTCCCCTGGACGGTGTTGCGCCTCGAAGATCGCGATCGCTATATGGCCGCGCTGAACTCAGCAAGCGGCCAGGGCGACATCAAGCCCTTTGCGGCATTCATTGCACAGAGCCTGGGTGCGGCCAGCGGGGCGCAGGCCCGTTCGCCGCGAAGCGACCCGCGCGGTTAAGGTACTTGTGGAAGAGGACAATCCGCCAAGCTCCGTTCGAAACCACAGCCACCACCATGCCCCGCCTCGACGACCCCCTCCACGATGCCGAGATCGGCTCCCGCGACAGCACGCTCGACACCACCCGCATCGACGACGTGCGCATCGGCGCGGTCCGTCCGCTCATCACCCCTGCCTTGCTGCAGGAGCGCGTGCCCGTGCGCGACAACACGCTGGCGCTGGTCGAAGGCAGCCGCGCGGCCATCGCCGACGTGCTGCACGGCCGCGACGACCGGCTGGTCGTGGTGGTTGGGCCATGCTCCATCCATGACCACGACCAGGCCATCGAATACGCGCAGCGCCTGAAGACCGTCGCCGACTCGCTGCAGGACGACCTCCTGATCGTGATGCGCGCCTATTTCGAGAAGCCGCGCACCACCGTGGGCTGGAAGGGCTACATCAACGACCCGCACCTGGACGGCAGCTTCGCGATCAACGAAGGGCTGGAGCGCGCGCGGCGCCTGCTGCTCGAGCTGACCACGCTGGGCCTGCCGACCGGCACCGAGTTCCTCGACCTGCTGAGCCCGCAGTTCATTGCCGACCTGATCGCCTGGGGTGCCATCGGCGCCCGCACCACCGAGAGCCAGAGCCATCGGCAGCTGGCGTCGGGCCTGAGCTGCCCGGTGGGCTTCAAGAACGGCACCGACGGCAGCGTGAAGGTTGCGGCCGACGCGATCCTCGCAGCGCGTGCGCCGCATGCCTTCATGGGCATGACCAAGATGGGCATGGCGGCGATCTTCGAGACGCGCGGCAACGACGACTGCCATGTGATCCTGCGCGGCGGCAAGGCGCCCAACTATTCGGCCGCGGATGTGGCTTCGAGCTGCGAGGCGCTGCTGGCGAACGGCCTGCGGCCGCAGGTGATGATCGACGTGTCGCACGGCAACAGCAGCAAGCAGCACCAGCGGCAGATCGTAGTCGCCGAAGACGTGGCGGCGCAGATCGCGGCCGGCGAGCGGCGCATCACGGGCCTCATGATCGAGAGCCATCTCGAGGAAGGCCGGCAGGACCTGAAGCCCGGCGCGGCGCTGAAGCACGGCGTCTCGATCACCGATGCCTGCATCGGCTTTGCCCAGACGGTGCCGGTGCTCGAGGGCCTGGCGTCGGCGGTCAAGGCAAGGCGGCGCCTGCCGAAGGCTTGAGAGCGGCCATGCCTCAGCATCGAATTTTCGCGATGGCGTTTGCGAAGGTCTATCCGATGTACGTCCAGAAGGCCGAACGCAAGAACCGGACGAAGGAAGAAGTGGATCAGATCATTCGCTGGCTGACCGGCTATGACCAGGCGGGCCTCGCGCGGCAGATCGAACAGGGGAAGGATTTCGAGGCCTTCTTTGCGGAGGCTCCGGCCATGAATCCGAACAGCGCATTGATCAAGGGCGTGGTCTGCGGCGTCCGCGTCGAGGAAGTCGACGATCCGCTGATGCAGAAGATCCGCTACCTGGACAAGCTGGTCGACGAGCTCGCGAAGGGCAGGAAGATGGAGAAGATCCTCCGGCAGCAGGACTGACTGCCAGGCATTGCATCCCATGGCACCTTATCCGCGGCATTGGCACAGGAGGCGATCGGCGTGACGACTCGACGTGATGGAGGGTGCCTGTGCGGGGCCGTGCGCTTCGTCGCCCTGGGCGAGCCCATGCGCACCTTGCAATGCCACTGCAGGTTCTGCCAGCGGGTGACGGGTTCGACCTCATACGCGGAGTCGATGTATCCGGTGGACGCGGTCCAGTTCTCGGGCGAGCCGATGGCAAGGTACTCGCACAAATCGGAAAGCAGTTCGAGGCAGGTGCATGTCCACTTCTGCCCCCGATGCGGCACCACGCTCACGCTCACGTTCGAGCGCTGGCCCGAGTACCGCGGGATCTCTCGCGGGGCGTTCGATGACCCGAATTCCGTGTCGATCAGCTCGCACATCTGGACCAGCTCGGCGCAGACGGGCGTCGTGCTTCCTGCCGGGATCGACTGCTTCCAGTTTGCCCGCGCGGACCTGGCCGGCTTGCCGCAGGCGCCTGCGCGCTTCGATGCACCGCGCATGGCGCGCACGGACAATGCCTGAGCTTCTCTCAAAAAGTTCTCACCCCCACCACTGGAGCCTTTGGCTCGCGGCGGCGTTCATGGCCATCCTTGTTCCGTCCGCCGAAGCTTCCCAGTCGATGGGCTGCAACGGTTCGCTCGTGGGCAAGGGCGATTCGCCCGTGTCGCTGCTTCAGAAATGCGGCGAGCCGATCTATCGCCAGAGCGTCTGCGTGCCGATGCTGCAGCTCGGCTGGATCGTGACGCCCTACCGCGCGGGCAGTCCCCAGGCGATTCTTGCGAACCAGTGCGTTCCCATGGAGGAATGGACATACGACCGCGGTCGCGGTGCATTCCTTGGCGTCGTGCGCATCTACAACGGCGCAATCGAATCCGTGCGCGACGGCGAGCGCAGCCGGTGAAAGCCAGGGCACCGGACATGCCCTGAGAGCCCGATCCCCTGGATGTCTCAGACCCCTTCGATGATCCGCAGGTCCCGTTCCGCGCCGTCGCCCAGCGCGTCAAGCGCGGCCTGGTAGTCGGGGCTGTCGTGCACGGCCCTGGCCTGCTCGACGCTGTCGAACTCGATCAGCACGGTGCGTTGGGACAGGCCGAACTCGTAGACCTCGGCGGGCAGGCCGCGCGCAAGAAAGCGGCCGCCGCCGGCGGTGATGGCCGGGCCGGCCAGTTTTGCGTAGGCCGCGAGTTTGTCGGCGTCGTTGACGGCACGGTACGCGCTGACCCAGTAGGCTTTTGCCATGGTGATTTCTTCTCTGTCTGTTGCTGAGCGCGCAATATAGCTCGCCCGCTGCGCCCTCAGTCCCACGCAGGAAGTTCGTGCAGCGCATCGTTGGGGTGGCCCACGACGTCGACGCCGGTGATGCCGGCGCCGCCCGGCAGGAGCTGGACATCGCAAACCACCTCCCAGGCATGGCTTTCGGTGCGCCGTGCAAGGCACACTTCCTCGCCGGCGGCGAGGAGCTCCACGCATTCGCCGATGCCGATGCGCCGTGCCGCGCCAAGCGCGAATTCGGTCGAGCCGAACTCCTGCTCCACCACCGGGTGAATCGCGACGAGATCGATCTTTCCGTCGCTGAAGTGAACAGCGGTAATTGCATGCTGGGCCATGTTCAACCTCCATTCGTGGAGAGCCCGACAGCGTTCCGGCAACCGCCGTGGGCGTGGGCTCGGCCACCCACTGTACGCCCGCAAATGCGCGTTCCCCTCGCCGCTTTGCCAAAGCCGACTCCAGCGAAGGGCGGCTGCGGCTGCACAATCCGCGCCATGCCCCGATCCCTGCCCGACCCCGATCCCGTGCCCTACTGGCTCTATCTCCTGGAGTGCGAAGGCGGCGTGTACTACGCAGGGATCGCGCTCGACGTGGAGCAGCGCTTCTTCCAGCATGTGTTCGGACTCGGCGCCAAGTTCACGCGCGCGCGTCCTCCGCTGCGCGTGCTTGCAGCGCGCGCCTATCCCGACAAGGGCGCCGCGCTGCGGGCGGAGATCAGGGTCAAGGCATTGCCCCGTGCGCGCAAGCTCGCTTTCTTCGACGCCGAGGACTGACGCGCCCGCAAGAAAAAATACGCGCTTGACCGGCTGCGCTCCCGCCTGAAATTCGCTAGGCTTTGCTGGCGAGCGATTCCATCGAGCGCGGAGACAACGCGATGAGCCAGGGCGTATCTCTTCGTCTGCATGTGCCGGAGCCCACCGGGCGGCCGGGGCATGAGACGGACTTTTCCTATCTCCACCTGTCGCGCGCCGGCGAGGTGCGAAAACCCCCGGTCGACGCGTCGCCGGCCGACACCAGCGACCTGGCCTACACACTGGTGCGCGTGCTCGACGACGAGGGCCGCGCAGTCGGCCCGTGGGCGCCCGAGGCCGACCCCGAGCTGCTGCGCCGCGGCCTGCGCGCGATGATGAAGACACGCGCCTTCGACGCCCGCATGCTGATCGCGCAGCGGCAGAAAAAAATATCGTTCTACATCCAGTGCCTTGGCGAAGAGGCCATTGCCACCGGCCACGCGCTGGTGCTGCAGCAGGGCGACATGTGCTTTCCCACCTACCGCCAGCAGGGCCTGCTGCTGGCGCGCGACGACGTGACGCTGCTCGAGCTGATCTGCGAGCTGATGTCCAACGAGCGCGATCCGCTCAAGGGACGGCAGCTGCCGGTGTGCTATTCGATGAAGCGGGCCGGCTTCTTCTCGATCTCGGGCAACCTGGCCACGCAGTTCATCCAGGCGGTGGGCTGGGGCATGGCCTCGGCGATCAAGGGCGACACGCGCATTGCCTCGGGATGGATCGGCGACGGCGCCACCGCCGAGTCGGACTTCCACACGGCGCTGACCTTCGCGCACGTGTACCGCGCGCCGGTGATCCTCAACGTGGTCAACAACCAGTGGGCGATCTCGACCTTCCAGGCGATTGCCGGCGGCGAGGCCACCACCTTCGCGGCGCGGGGCGTGGGCTGCGGCATCGCATCGCTGCGCGTCGACGGCAACGACTTTCTCGCGGTGCTGGCGGCCTCGCGCTGGGCCGCCGAGCGCGCCCGCAGCAACCTCGGGCCGACGCTGATCGAATGGGTGACCTATCGCGCCGGCGCGCACTCGACCTCGGACGATCCCTCGCGCTACCGTCCGGCCGACGACTGGGCGCATTTTCCGCTGGGCGATCCGATCCCGCGCCTGGCGCAGCACCTGAGGTCCATCGGCGCCTGGTCGCAGCAGGAGCACGAGCAGACGCAGGCCGACCTGGAGGCGCAGGTGAACACCGCGCTGAAGGAGGCCGAGCGCTTCGGCTCCATGGCCGACGGCCACGTCGCCGGCGCCGCGACCATGTTCGAGGACGTCTACAAGGAAATGCCCGAGCACCTGAAGCGGCAGCGCGAGCAGCTCGCGTCCGAGGGCTGACGCCATGGCCTCGATGACCATGATCCAGGCCCTGCGCTCCGCCATGGACGTGATGCTCGAGCGCGACGACAACGTGATCATCTATGGCCAGGACGTGGGCTACTTCGGCGGCGTGTTCCGCTGCACCGAAGGCCTGCAGGCCAAGTACGGCCGCTCGCGCGTGTTCGATGCGCCGATCAACGAGGGCGGCATCGTCGGCTCGGCCATCGGCATGGGCGCCTACGGCCTGCGCCCGGTGGTGGAAGTGCAGTTTGCCGACTACGTCTATCCGGCCTACGACCAGATCGTGTCCGAGGCGGCGCGCCTGCGCTACCGCTCGGCCGGCGACTTCACCGCGCCGATCACCATCCGCATGCCCTGCGGCGGCGGCATCTACGGCGGCCAGACGCACAGCCAGAGTCCCGAGGCGCTGTTCACGCACGTCTGCGGGCTGCGCACGGTGATGCCTTCCAATCCGCGCGATGCCAAGGGCCTCCTGATCGCCTCGATCGAGAACGACGACCCCGTCATCTTCCTGGAGCCCAAGCGGCTGTACAACGGCCCCTTCGACGGCCACCACGAGCGGCCGCTGGTGTCGTGGTCGGCGCATCCGCTCGGCGAGGTGCCCGAGGGCTACTACACGGTGCCGCTGGAGTCGGCCACCGTGTTCCGCCCCGGCGCCGACCTGACGGTGATCAGCTACGGCACCATGGTGTTCGTCTCGGAAGCGGCCGCACGCGAGACCGGCATCGATGCCGAGATCATCGACCTGCGCAGCCTGTGGCCGCTGGACCTGGAGACGCTGGTCGCCTCGGTGAAGAAGACCGGCCGCTGCGTGATCGTGCACGAGGCCACGCGCACCAACGGCTTCGGCGCCGAGCTGGTGGCACTGGTGCAGGAGCATTGCTTCCACCACCTGGAGGCGCCGATCGAGCGCGTGGCCGGCTGGGACACGCCCTATCCGCATGCGCAGGAGTGGGCCTACTTTCCGGGGCCGGCGCGCGTCGGCGCGGCGATGCGCCGCGTCATGGAGAACTGAATGGCCACGCATGCAATCAAGGTGCCGGACCTTGGCGAAGGCATTGCCGAGGTGGAGCTGGTGGCGTGGCGCGTGCAGCCCGGCGACACGGTGGCGGAAGACCAGGTGCTGGCCGACGTGATGACCGACAAGGCCACCGTCGAGATTCCCTCGCCGGTCGCGGGCCGGGTGCTCGCGCTCGGCGGCGAAGTGGGGCAGCAGCTCGCGGTGGGCGCGGAGCTGATACGGATCGACGTGGAGGCGCAGGGTGAGGCGGTGCAGGTGCCGGCCGCGCACGCACGCGCGTCCGCGCCCGTGCCGGCACCTGCACCGGCGGTAGCAGCTGCGGCGACATCCGCTCCGGCCGTGCGCATATCCTCATCGGCCGGCAAGCCGCTCGCCGCACCCGCGGTGCGCCATCGCGCCGCGGTGCTCGGCATCGATCTGCAGCAGGTGCCGGGCAGCGCCGCGGACGGCCGCATCCTGCACGAGGACCTCGACGCCTGGCTGCTCCGCAGGCAGGGCGCGCAGGCGCCGGGCCCGCCGCGTTACGCGGAGCGCCACGACGAGGAGGCCGTGCCCGTGACCGGCGTGCGCCGCCGCATCGCGCAGCGCATGCAGGATGCGATGCGCCGCATCCCGCACTTCACCTACGTCGAGGAAGTCGACGTGACCGAGTTGGAGCTGCTGCGCGCGCGGCTCAACGAACGCTGGGGCAGCGAGCGGGCGCACCTGACGCTGCTGCCGCTGCTGGTGCGCGCCATCGTGCTGGCGGTGCCGCGCTTTCCGCAGGTCAATGCCCGCTTCGACGACGAGACCGGCGTGCTCACGCGCCACGGCGCAGTGCATGCCGGCATCGCGACCCAGACCGCCGTGGGCCTCATGGTGCCGGTACTGCGCCACGCCGAAGCGCGCGACCCCTGGTCCAGCGCAACCGAGATCGCGCGCCTGGCCGAGGCCGCGCGCGCGGGCCGCGCCACGCGCGACGAGCTGAGCGGCTCGACCATTACCGTCACCAGCCTCGGCGCGCTGGGCGGCATCGCGTCCACGCCGATCATCAATGCGCCCGAGGCGGCGATCGTCGGCGTCAACCGCATCGTGCAGCGCCCGGTGATGAAGGATGGCGCCGTGGTCGCGCGCCGCATGATGAACCTGTCATCCTCCTTCGACCACCGCGTGGTCGACGGCCAGCTGGCGGCCGAGTTCGTGCAGGCCGTGCGCGCCTCGCTCGAATGCCCGGCGCTGCTCTTTGTCGAATAGCCGGCGTGCGACTGCAGCGCCTCAGGCGGCCGTGTCTGGCGCGAGGCCCGGTCCCTGGTGGAACACCAGGTCTTCCACCACCACGCCGCCCACCAGGTGCTGCGACAGGATGCGGTCCATGTTCTCCGGCGTGACGTTGTAGTACCAGGTGCCGTCGGGCTGCACGCACATCACCGGCCCGCCCTTGCAGGCCGCGAAGCAGCCGACGCGGCTGCGCTTGACGCGCAGTGCACCCTCGTTCAGGCCCGCGGCCTTGAACTTGTCGCCCAGGCTGTCGAACAGGTCCTGCGAGGCGCCGTCGGGGCTGCAGCGCGGTCCCGTGCAGACCAGCAGGTGGCGCTTGTAGCCGCCGATCTTGGGCTTGACCACCTCGCTCATTCCTGCGTCTCCTCGAGCGGCGCGGCCGCGGGGCTTTCTTCTTCCTCGGCCGGTGCGGCCAGCACGGCCTCGATGTAATCGACGGGCAGGCGGTGCTGCGCCGCCAGCGCGGCGGCGCTCGCGCCTTCGGCATGGTCGGCGCGCAGGTTGGCCATCCAGCCCAGCAGGCCGGTCGACAGCGAGCGGCCTGGCTTCTCGCCGCTGCGCGTGTTGCCGCCATCGTCCAGGTCGTACTTGTTGGCATAGCCGCGCGGCGTGACCATGAGGCCGTGCTGCACGAAGGTGTGGCTGTTGCCGATGAGCACCGTCGTCAGCATGCCGATGTCGCACTCGCTCATGTGGGCAAGCGTGGTGAACTCGATGCGCTCGCGCCGGCGGTAGGCCGACTTGACCACCGCCACCGGCGTGTCCGGCCGCCGGTGCCGCAGGAAGAGCTGCTGCGCCTGCACGATCTGCTGGGTGCGCCGCCCGCTCTTCGGGTTGTAGAGAGCCAC
Source organism: Variovorax paradoxus NBRC 15149 (assembly GCF_001591365.1). Taxonomy (GTDB): domain Bacteria; phylum Pseudomonadota; class Gammaproteobacteria; order Burkholderiales; family Burkholderiaceae_C; genus Variovorax; species Variovorax paradoxus. The sequence goes on along the minus strand of NZ_BCUT01000001.1, from coordinate 1,644,498 downwards.
CACGAAGTCGGCCGCCGCCACCGCGTCGAGCCGCCGCGCGATCACGGGCCAGGGCGTGAGCAGGTCGCTCAGCGAGATCGAGCAGAAGTCGTGCGTGAGCGGCGCGCCCACCAGCGCCGCGCAGGCGTTGATGGCCGACGCGCCGGGCACCACCTCGACGGCGATGTCGGAGTCCGGCGTCCAGCCGGCCTGGAACAGCACCTCGTAGGTCGGGCCGGCCATGCCGTAGACGCCGGCATCGCCGCTGGAGATCAGCGCCACCTTCTTGCCCTCGCGGGCACATTCGAGCGCATTGACCGCGCGGTCGAGCTCCTCGGTCATGCCCTTGCGGATCACTTCCTTGCCCTCGAGCAGGTCGGCCACCAGCTTGATGTAGGTGCTGTAGCCGACCACCACGTCGGCTTCGGCGATCGCGGCCAGCGCGCGGCCCGTCATGTGGTCGTGGTGGCCGGGCCCGATGCCGACCAATGAAATCTTGCCGCTCATGGATTCACCTCCAGTGCCGGCGCGGTGCGCGAATTGCCGAACGCAGCGGCCAGCACCGGCCGCAGCCAGCGCTCGAAGGCCAGGCCGCAGGCCACGCCCGTCGAGGCCCAGAAGCTCAGCGAGATCCAGGTGGTCACCCAGATGAAGCGCGCATCGAGCGTCCGCAGCGCGGCCTGTGCCTCGGGCCCGAAGCCCGCGAAAGGATCGCCTGCGGCCTGCGGCGCACCCACCACGAAAGGCAGCGCGAGCCAGGCCGCAGCCGCGGGCCAGCGCAAGGCACTGCGCAGGCCCGCGAGCGAGATGCAGGCCAGCGCCGCGCCGGCTGCGGCCAGCACCCACCAGCCCTGGCGCGAACCCAGCCGGGCCGCATCCATGCCGGGGATCTCGGCCGGCAGCCCGAGCGACGGCCAGAAGTGAAAGCTCAGCCAGCCGGCGGCAGACACCAGCAGCGCCAGCGGCAGCGAGCGCATGCGCGTGCCGCGCCAGAGGCAGACGCCCATTGCCGCAAGCACCAGCAGCGCCATGCTGAAGGCATGCAGCATGTTGGCGACCCAGCTCCAGAAGCTGCGCTCGGCGCCGTCCTCGGGCTGCCATTGAACTTCATCCGCGGCAGCGCCGTGGGCATGCGCCGCGTCATGGCCGTGGCCTGCAGGCGCGGCCTTCTGCGATTCGTAGCTTTCGGCCGCCTGGATGATCGGCGTGGCCTGCCACTGCTGCACGCCGGTCTGCACGCTGCCCACCAGCACGGCCGCCGCCAGCGCGGACCAGATCAGTCGTTGGAAGATCATGGGACGCTCCGCGCTCAGTGGCAGGGCTTGACCGTGACGTGGCGCACGTCGTGCGCGGCGTTGTGCGCGAGCGGGCTTTCGGCAAAGGCGACGCCGTACAGGACGAACAGGCCCAGCGCTGCGGCGCCGGCCAATTGCAGCAGCAGGCTGCGCGCCGTGCCGGCATGGGCGAAGCCGCCGGTGTGGGAAGTGGTGTGCGTGGAGGAGGCGTTCATTGCGGGTTCCATTCGAGAGAGTGAGGGTTGGAGTTCATCAGGACATGCGCGCGATCGAGACCGTCGCGTGGCGCCCGTCGGCGCCGCGGTGCTTGTGCTTGGGGACGACCAGCGCCGCCATCGGCAGGCCGCCGCCGGCCAGCAGCGCGGCCGCCTCGCTGACCGAAGGCGTGCCGGTGTGGCGGCGCACCGTTTCCGACGGATGCGGCACGGGCACTTCTGCCAGCTGCGCGGCAGAGTAGAAGCGCAACGCCCAGCCGTGGGCCGCGGCCAGTGCCAGCAGGCCCGGTTCGTCGGCCTTCAGGTCGATGCTGGCTGCCGCCGCCACCTGCGCGAGCTGCGTGCCGATGCCGGCCAGCGCTTCGTCGATCGCCTGCTGCAGCGTGGCCTGCGGCGTGCCGCGGTCGCAGCCCAAGCCGATGGCGTAGCGCACGGTGCTCATAGCGGCGGCCGATAGACGACGAGCCGCTCGGCCAGCGCGCTCCAGCGTTCGGCGCTGACTTCGGCCTGCGTGATCCACAGCACGGCCTTGAAGCGCGCGAGGTCGACCTCGTCGAAGCGCGCGAAGCGGTGGATGTTGGCGGGCAGGGGCGTGGGGCGGGTCCACCAGCCGGCGCTGCCCGCTTCCTGCACCACCGCAATCGGCTCGCCGTTCACCACATGGGCCGAGACGCGCGTGATGTTGATCTTGGGTGCCTCCACCTTCCAGCCGAGCTCGCGGCCGAGGATGTCGACCGGAATCGTCTTGCCCACGTCCGACGCGGTGGTCAGCACCGGCGTGGCGCCCAGCAGCGAAGCGACCTGCTCGGCCATCGCGTTGGCGCCACCCACGTGGCCCGAGAGCACCGGAATCACGAACTGCGCGGCGTCGTCCACCACCAGCACGCCCGGGTCCTCGTCCTTGCTCTTGAGGTGCGGCGCGATCAGCCGCACCACGGCACCGAGCGAGACGAAGAACACGACCTGGTCGAAGTCCGCGAACAGCGCTGCGATCTCGTCGCGGAAGGCGCCCGCGTAGGCGCGCACCGGGTTGGGCAAGCCGGCCATGAGCGGCGCGAACTTGTCCGCCACGCACACGCTGGCCTCCGGCAGCTGGCGGGCCAGGCCGGCGGCCTGCTGCGCGCCATGTTTGGTGATGGCCACAAGCACCACACGGGGTGCGGCTTCATTCGTCATTCGGGTTGTCCTCTTCGATTTCGGTGCTGGTCTTCTTGCGGCAGCCGCGCACCAGTTCGCCGCGTTCGCGGCCGGGGTTCTTCACCAGCAGCAGCGACAAGTAGTTGACCTTGCTGCCCTTCAGGCTGGCCACGTCGTGCACGATGCGTTCGACCGGCGAGCCGGCCTTTTCGATGAAGCGGCTGTGCGCGAGCAGGCCGCGCCGCGCCAGCAGGTCGATCAGGTCGTCGAGCAGCGGCTTGACCTTCATGAGCACCAGCGTGTCGAAGTCGTCCAGCATCTTCTCGACCGCCGCAATGCCGTAGGCCGCCGGCACGATGGCCACGGTGTCGTCCTGCTCCGAGAGCGGCAGCTGCAGGCGCGCGCAGGCCGCGTTGAACGAGGTGACGCCGGGCACCACGTCGATGCGCGCGGCCGGGTCGAGCTCGCGCAGCACGCGCGCCAGGTAGCAGAAGCTCGCGTAGGTGGAGGCATCGCCCTCGACCAGGAACAGCACGTCCTGCCCGGTGGCCAGCAGCGCCTGCACGGTCTCCGCGGCCTTCAGCCAGTGGCGCGCGAGCTTCTCGGCGTCGTGGGTCATCGGGAACAGCAGCGCCTGGTGCTGCGCGGGCGCCGACAGGCCGGCGCGCAGCGCGATGTCGAGCGCGTAGCTTTCCTTGCGCAGGCTGCGCACCGGGTAGGTCCAGACCGCATCGGCGCGCGTCAGCAGGGACCAGGCGCGGCGCGTGATCAGGTCCGGATCGCCCGGGCCGAGCGATACGCCGTGGAGCATGCCGGGTGCCGTCATGCCACACCGCCTGCTTGCGCACAGACCAGCCACACCGGGTTCTCGGCCGCGAGCCGGTGCATGTGCAGGATCGGCTTGCTGCGCGAGGCCTGCAGCTGCAGCACGTCCCAGGCCGCGCCCTGCGCCTTGAGCGCCTCGACCGCAGCCGCGAGGTTCTCGATGGTCACGAAGTTCATCACCAGCCAGCCGCCCGGCCGCAGGCGCCGCAGCACCAGCGCGATGAGCTCTGCCAGCTCGCCGCCGGAGCCGCCGATGAAGACCGCATCCGGATCGGCCCAGGCCGCCAGGCCCTCGGGCGCCTTGCCGTGCACCAGGCTGTGGTTGCTGATGCCCATGGCCTGGCGGTTGCGCACGACGATGGCGCTGTCGTCCGCGTTCTTCTCGATCGCGTAGACATGGCCGCGCCAGCACAGCCGCGCGGCCTCCAGCCCGACCGAGCCGGAGCCCGCGCCGATGTCCCACACCACGCTGTCGGCGCGCAGCTGCATGCGCGCGAGCGAGACGGCGCGCACCTCGTTCTTGGTGATCAGGCCCTTCTCGGGATGGCGCTGCTCGAAGCTCGCATCCGGCAAGCCGAACAGCACCTGCGGCGCGCGCAGCCGCGTGCGCCAGAGCAGCACCACGTTCGGATCGGCAAAGCGCATCTGCGCCGCGGCCGTGATGCGCATGCCGCTGACCACGCGCTCCTCGGGCTGGCACAGGCGCTCGGCCACGGCCATCTCGAAATCGTCGGCCAGGCCTTCGGCCACCAGCATGCGCGCGATGCGGTCGGGCGTGTTGTCGGGGCTGGTGAGCACGGCCAGCCGGTCGTGCTGGCGGATGTCGCGCAGCAGCGCATAGAGGCCGTGCGCGGGCGGCGAGCCGGGGAGCCAGTCGCCCGCATCCTTCGCATGCACGGAGGCAAACTTCATCTCCTGCCACGGCAGGCCGAGCCGCGCGCAGGCCAGCTGCAGCGTCGATACGTTCGGAATGACCTCGATCGCCTCGATGCACAGGCGCGCGGCCAGGAAGGCCGCAATGCCATGGCACAGCGGATCGCCGGTGGCCAGCACGACCACGCGGCGCTCTTCGGCCTGCGCGGCGCGGATCCATTCGGGCACCTGCGACAGCGCGCCCGTGAGATCGCGCTGCACCGCGCCGGGCGCGATGTGCGGCGCGAACAGCGCCAGCGTGCGCGCGGCGCCGATCACCAGTTGCGCCTTTTGCAGGTGGGCCATCGCGCCGCGCCCGAGGCTCGCATCGCCGTCGTCCAGCACGCCGAGGATGCGGCATTTGTTGGTCATGTTGTTGTTCTCGCTGTCGTTCACGGGGCCTCCGCGATCTTTCGGCCTTCGAAGTCGCAGACCAGCACCTTCAGTTCGAACTGGTCGGGGTAGCGCGTGCGCAGCGTCTGGATGACGCGCTGCGCGAGCGCCGTGTGAAAGGCGGTGCCGAGCCCGAGCGCGTCCATGCGCTCGCCGGCATAGCGCGCGGTCTCGTTGCCGCGGATCGCATCGCACACATCGGGCGGCGCGCCGAGTCCGGCGGCCAGGTCGGCCAGCAGGCCGGTGTCGACCTCGGCCCGGCCGGCGTGGGTGATGGTCTCGCCCTGCGCGATCTTGGTGAGCTTGCCGACCATGCCGCCGATCACCACCTTCCGGATTCCGGCCTTGACCGCGGCGCCCATCGCGTAGCGCAGGAAGTCGCCCATCTGCACGAAGGCCGGCTCGGGCAGCTCCGGCATTTCGGCCATCACGAATTTCTCGGTGCGCCCGCCGGTCGTGAGCACGACCACGCCATGGCCCAGCGTGCCCGCCACCTGCACGCCCTGCACCACGCTCGCGCGGTAGGCGGCGGTGGAATACGGCTTGACGATGCCGGTGGTGCCGAGGATCGAAATGCCGCCGAGGATGCCCAGGCGCGCATTGAGCGTCTTCTTGGCCATCTCCTCGCCCTGCGGCACGGAGATCGCGACTTCGAGGCCGACCTCGTCGAGCAGCGCCGCGCCCACCGCGCGCACGTTCGCCTCGATGTTGCGGCGCGGCACCGGGTTGATGGCCGGCCCGCCCACGGCGAGCCCGAGGCCCGGCATGGTGACGGTGCCCACGCCGGTGCCGCCGGCCAGCACCACCTGGCCCGCCAGATCGGGCAGCAGGCGCACGTCGGCCGTGAGATGGGCCTTGTCGGTGCAGTCGGGGTCGTCGCCGGCGTCCTTGATGACCATGGCGTGCGCGCTCGCGCTGTCGACGCGGCCATCGTGTACCGCGAAGCGCACGAGATCACCGTTGGGCAGCAGGCACTCGACGTGGTCGGGCACCTGGCCCGTGACCAGGCCGATCACCGCCGCGCGCGCCGCCGCGGCCGAACACGCACCGGTCGTGAAACCGGTGCGGGTGCCGCGGGGCGCGCCCTTGTCCATCATGCGGCGTGTTCGCGCGCCTCGGCCAGGCCCAGCAGCGCGTGGATCGCGGCCACCACCAGCGTGGAGCCGCCCTTGCGCCCGCGGATCACGATCCAGGGCACCTCGTCTTCGAGCGCGGCCAGGTCCTTCGATTCGGCCGCCGACACGAAGCCCACCGGCATGCCCACCACCAGCGCGGGGCGCGCGCCCTCTTCGCGGATCAGCCGCACGATCTCGATCAGCGCGGTCGGTGCATTGCCGATGCCGACGATCGCGCCGTCGACCAGCCCGAGCCGGTGCGCCTTGCGCATGGCCTGCACCGCGCGCGTGGTGCCTTCGGCCATCGCCTGCGAGATCACGTCCGGGTCGCTGATGAACTGGTGAGTGCCCATGCCGAAGTGCGCGAGGCGCGGCGCCGAGAGGCCGACGCAGATCATCTCGACATCGGCCAGCACGCGGCTGGCGCGCGAGCGGATGGCGGCAATGGCGGCGTCGACTGCCTCCGGGTGGAAGTCGGTCAGGCCGTTGAAGTCGAAGTCGGCGTTCGCATGGATCATGCGGCGCACCACGGGCCACTGGTCGGCCGTGTAGGCATGCGAGGCCACCTCGCGGTCGATCACCGCGAAGGAGTCGTGCTCGATGGCGCGGCCCGCCGCGGTGAGCTGCTCGGTGACGACGTTGGCCGCCGGGGCGTGCGTCGGCTTCATCGCAGCGCCGGCACCGCGTCGTGCGCATGGACGTGGCCATGCGCGTGGTCGTGATCGTGGTCGTGGTCGTGGCCGTGCGCCGCCGCATCGCCATGGTGGTGGCCGCCCAGCCCGTGCTCCACCGCAAAGTCGCGGAACTTGCAGCCGTCGCAAGGCATGAGCGCGGCCGGCGCGCCGCGCCGCAGGTCGTCCACGCGCTGTTCGAGCAGCGCGAAGATCTCGGGCTCGAAGCCGAAGTAGCGCGTGGAAACGAAACGGATCGTCGGGTACTGCGCCTTCAGGTGCTCGACCTGGCGCGCGATGCGTTCGACCAGCGTGCCGTTGAACAGGTAGTAGGGCAGCACCACCACCTGCTTCATGCCCAGCAGGCCCTGGCGCTGCACGGCCTTCTCCAGGCGCGGGTAGGTGATGCCGGTGAAGGCAAGGTCGACCAGCTCGTGGTCGGTCTCCTCCATCAGCCAGCGCGCCATCTTGGCCATGTCGCCATTGGCCTGGCGGTCCGACGAACCCCGGCCCAGGATCACCACGCCGGTGGTGGTCGGGTCGGGCATGTCGAGCGCCTGCATCGCGTCCTTGAGGCGGCGCTTGAGGATCGCGAGGATCGGATCGCAGGCCGTGAGGTGCGGCGCGTAGAGGAACTGCACCATCGGGTACTTGAGCCGGGCGCCGTCGATGGCCTGCGGCACGTCCATCTTCACGTGGCCCGCGGCATTGAGGATGAGCGGCACCACGATCACGCGCCGCGCGCTCTCGGCCGCGCGGCGCAGGCCCTCGCTCATCGTGATCTCGGAGAACTCGATGAAGCAGACCTCGATGCGCCAGCCCGGCTGCCGCTCGCGCCATTGCGCGGCAAAGGCCTCGATCTCGTCGTTGCCGGATTTTTCGCGCGAGCCGTGGCCCACCAGCAGAATGGTTTCGGAGTTCATGGGAGTTCCTGGCGCAGGGTTTGGACGGGAACGCTCGCGCGCCGGAAGCGGTGCGTGAAGCTCGCGTCGTAGAGCTTGGATTTGGCGAGCGTGGTCCACTGCCGCGCGCCCAGCGTGGGGCTGGCGATGATCATCGACTGGCTCGCGATGCGGGCCTCGCGGCACAGCGCCTGGATGGTCGCGACCGTGCCGCGCACGATCTTCTCTTCGCCCGGCCAGCTTGCCTTGTGAACCACCACCACGGGCGCATCGGGCGACCAGCCGGCGGCCGTGAGCGCGGCCGTGACCTTGCCCATCAGGGTGATGCTCAGGAAGATGCACAGCGTGCTGTGGTGCGCGGCGAGCGCCTCGAGCGACTCGCCCTCGGGCATGGGCGTGCGGCCTTCGACGCGCGTGAAGATCACGGTCTGCGTGACCTCGGGCAGCGTGAGGCTTTCCACCGCCGCCGCCGCCGAGGCCATGGCGGAGGACACGCCCGGCACCACGCCGATCGGCACGCCCGCCGCATCCAGCGGCTGCACCAGCTCGATCAGTGCGCCGTACAGGCCCGGGTCGCCGGTCTGCAGGCGCACCACGGTCTCGCAGCGCGCGGCCTGCGCGATCAGCCAGGCCGACATCTGCTCGAGCGTCATGTCCTTGCTGTCGGCAATGGCGCAGTCCGGCCGCGCCCAGCGCATGGCGGTTTCGCTCACGAGCGAGCCCGCGAACAGGATCGCCCCGGCGCGCTCGACGAGGCCGCGGCCCTTGACGGTGATGAGTTCCGGATCGCCCGGGCCCGCACCGACGAACCACACGGTTCCCGGCGTCGGCGCACTGCCTGGAGCGATGGCTCGCTTGTTCATGATGATGATTCCTCCGCGCCCGCCGCGCGATAGATGGTCGGTACGACCGGGCGGGGGGAGAGAAATCGGAGGGGCGCCAGTGGATGCGGTTCCGGCGGATGCACACCTGCATCGAGCCGGACGCCATGCGCCGCCCGCCGATCCTCGCCCACCGCAAGGTCATGCGCTGGTCGTCAGGCCGGTCTCCGGGCTCACGAGCGCAGAGCCATCGGCTCTGCAGCAAGACCACCTTCCCATGTCGTTCGCGGCACAGTGGCGCGGGACCGAATCCCGGGGTCTTGCTTCTTGACTCGTTTACCGTTGCGGGGGCAGCGTCGGCATTGCGCGGTGTTCTCTCCACCGCCGCGCACCGACTTCCCGTTTCACCCTGGCCACCCCGCCGTTTACACGGGGCGCCAGGACACCTGACAACGCGCGCAAAGTGTATCAGCCGCTTGCGGCGGGGCGGCGGGCGATCACCTGTCCAGGCCGAGACGCCCGCGCAGTTCCTTGCGGGCCGCGGCGAAATCGCCCTGGTACGCGGGGTTGTTCTGGATCAGAACAGCCGCGCGTCGGCATGGCTCCCGGGTCTGTGTGGGCAGATCAGCGGGCCGGCCGCAGCCGCAGGCCAACCAGGAGTTCGTTGTAGGACGCGGTCACTGCGGCGTTGCCAGGCAGGTAGCGTTCGAGCGCGGCGCCCAGCTCGTCCTGCTCCGAATGGTTCAGCTCGCTCGCCACGCGCCTGAACTCGGCGTGGTAGCAGGGCAGCATCAACGCCGCCGTGAGCGCGTGGACGTCGTTGCCGCGCGCAAGGCGCTCGTTGCACGCCGCGATGCTTCGATAGATGCCGAGCGCCTGCGCGACGCGGTCGTTCTTGCTGCTGTTCCTGCTGTTCCTGCTGTTGCTGCTCATCGCCGGCTCCTTGTGGCGCGCCGTGGTTGGCGCCGCAAGGCAACTCTAGGGACTGGCGAGCGCAGCGGGGAGTAACAAGATCGTCGTGAATCCGGCCTACTCGACCGCGACCTTCCCCTCCTTGACCAGCCTCGCGAACTTCGCCGTCTCCTCGCGGATGCGGGCCGCCATCTCGGCGGAGCTGTCGCCGATCGGGTCGGCGCCGATCGCGCGCATCCGCTCGGCGAACTCCGGCGACTTGATGATCCTGGCCATCTCGATGTGGAGCTTTGCGGTGATGTCCTTCGGCGTTCCGGCCGGCGCGAGCACGCCGAACCAGGTGCCGATGTCGAAGCCCTTGAGCCCGGCCTCCTCGAGCGTCGGCACCTCGGGCAGTACGGCGGAACGCTTGGCGGTGGTGACGGCCAGCGCGCGCAGCTTGCCGCCCTTGATGTGCTGCAGCACGGGCGTGATGGTGTCGAAGGACATGTCCACCTGCCCGCCCAGCAGGTCGGTGGTGAGCGGACCGCTGCCCTTGTACGGCACGTGCAGCAGCTTGACGCCGGTGCTGGCCTGGAACTGGGTGCCGATCAGGTGTTGCGCCGTGCCGTTGCCGTTGGAGCCGTAGGCCAGCTCCTTCGGCGACGCCTTGGCAAGCGCGACCAGCTCGGCCACCGACTTGGCCGGCGTGAGCGAGGCATTGACCACCAGCACGTTCGGCACCATCGCCACCGTGGTGATCGGCGCGAAGTCTTTCTGGAAGTCGTAGGGCAGCTTCTTGTAGACGCTGGTCGCGATGGTGTGGTGCACCGCGCCCATCAGCAGCGTGTAGCCATCGGGCCTGGCCTTGGCGACGTAGTCGGCGCCGAGCGTGGCGCCGGCGCCCGGCTTGCTTTCCACGATCACGGGCTGGCCCAGGGCCTTGGACAGCGCATCGGCGAGCGTGCGGGCCAGCACGTCGGTGGTGCCGCCGGAAGGAAAGGGCACGACCAGGCTGATCGGCTTGGCCGGCCACGGCTCCTGGGCAGTGGCCCAGGGCGCGATGCAAAGGCCGAGGGCCGCCAGGGCGGTTCCCGCGAGGGCGCGGCGGCGCCCGATGGCGAATGGTTGCTTCAACATGTCTTTGTCTCCTGGCTGACGGTCTGCGCCGTGTGTTTGATTGGGTTACGCGAGCCGTGCGCACACGGCCTGCGTGACCTGCGCGGTGGTGGCGCGGCCGCCGAGATCGCGCGTGTGCAGCGCGGGGTCGGCCGTCACGGCTTCGACCGCCTGCATGACGCGCCGGGCGGCCTCGGCCTCGCCCAGGTGCTCCAGCATCATCACGACCGACCAGAAGGTGCCGACCGGATTGGCCAGGCCCTTGCCCATGATGTCGAAGGCGGAGCCGTGGATCGGTTCGAACATCGACGGGTAGCGCCGCTCGGGGTCGATGTTGCCGGTGGGTGCGATGCCCAGGCTGCCCGCGAGCGCGGCGGCCAGGTCGCTCAGGATGTCGGCATGCAGGTTGGTGGCGACGATGGTGTCGAGCGAGGCCGGCCGGTTGATCATGCGTGCGGTCGATGCGTCGACCAGTTCCTTGTCCCAGGTGACCTCCGGGAACTCCTTCGAGACCTGCAGCGCGATCTCGTCCCACATCACCATCGCGTGGCGCTGGGCGTTGCTCTTGGTGACGACCGTGAGCAGCTTGCGGGGCCGCGACTGCGCCAGTTTGAAGGCGAAGCGCATGATGCGTTCGACGCCGGCGCGCGTCATCATGGACACGTCGGTGGCGGCCTCGATCGGATGGCCCTGGTGCACGCGGCCGCCGACGCCGGCGTACTCGCCCTCGGAGTTCTCGCGCACGATGACCCAGTTCAGATCATGGGGGCCGCAGCGCTTGAGCGGGCCGTCGATGCCGGGCAGGATGCGCGTCGGGCGCACGTTGGCGTACTGGTCGAAGCCCTGGCAGATCTTCAGGCGCAGGCCCCAGAGCGTGATGTGGTCGGGAATATGCGGATCGCCCGCCGAGCCGAACAGGATCGCGTCCTTGCCGCGCAGCGCATCGAGGCCGTCGGCCGGCATCATCGCGCCGTGTTCGCGGTAGTGGTCGCCGCCCCAGCCGAAATTCTCGAACTCGAACGTGAAGCTGCTGCCGGCCGAAGCCAGCGCTTCGAGCACCTGCTGGCCCGCGGGCACGACTTCCTTGCCGATGCCGTCTCCGGGAATGGTTGCGATCTTGTACGTCTTCATGGCGATGCCTGCGGGAGGTTGAAAAAGAGATTCCACTGTAAGAAGCAGCAGCCCGCGGAATCGGCGCTAAAGTGAAGCCATTGTTAACCTGAGTTCAACAGTGGGGCCACGATGAGCAGCGCCATCCTTCCGGCCGATCTCGGCTTCTTTTCCACCCTGGCCAGCGCCGGCAGCCTGAGCGCCGCCGCGCGGGAGCTGGGCATCACCACACCCGCGGTCAGCAAGCACCTGGCGCTGATGGAATCGCGCGCGGGCGTGCTGCTGGTCAACCGCTCCACGCGCCGCATGAGCCTCACGCCCGAGGGCGAGCTGTACCTGGAGCATGCGCGCCGCATCCTCGGCGAGATCGACGGCATGGAGGAGCTGCTGGGCGTGTCGCGCGCCACGCCGCGCGGCCTGCTGCGCGTGAACGCCACGCTGGGCTTCGGGCGCAGCCATGTGGCGCCGCTGATCTCGCGCTTCGTGCGCAAGCATCCGGCCGTGGAGGTGCAGCTGCAGCTGTCGGTCAATCCACCGGCGCCGAGCGAAGACCTGTTCGATGTCTGCGTGCGCTTTGGCGCGCCGCCGGACAGCCGCGTGGTGGCAAGGCACATCGCATCGAACCGCCGGCTGCTGTGCGCATCGCCCGCCTACCTGGCGGCGCGCGGCATGCCCAAGGTTCCGAACGACCTGGCCAGGCATAACTGCATCGGCATTCGCCAGGGCGAGGAAGCCTACGGCGTCTGGCGCCTGACGAGCGGCCGAGGCCGCCATGCGCGCACCGAATCGATCAAGACGCGCGGCAGCCTCGCGACCAACGACGGCGAGATCGCCGTGAACTGGGCGCTCGAAGGCCACGGCATCCTGATGCGGGCGGAGTGGGACATCAACCGCTACCTGCGCAACGGCCGCCTGGTGCAGGTGCTGCCGCAGTACTTCACGCCCGATGCCGACATCTACGCGGTGTATCCGCAGCGGCACCAGCTGGCCGCGCGCGTGCGGGCCTTTGTCGATTTCCTGGCGCTTTCATTCACGCAGCAGGTGGCGTCCGGCAAGGCATAGCCGGACGCGCGCGAGCCGGTCGCGGCAGCTCAGCGTGCCATCGCGCGGCACGCGGCTGCGCAATCGCGGCAGGCCTTGGCGCAGGCCTGGCAGTGCTCGTGCTTGTGCCTGGCGCATTCCTCGCCGCAGGCTTCGCAGATGCCGGCGCACAGCGCGCAGATGGCTTTCGCATGTTCGCTGCCGCGCGCCATGGCGGCCGCGGCAAACTGGCAGGCGGCCGCGCAATCCATGTCGAGCGCGATGCACCGGGCCATCATCTGGACGTCGGGCTCCTTCAGGCAGGACGCGGCGCAGTGATGGCATGCGGTGGCGCAGCCGTTGCACGCCTCGATGCATGCGGCGTAGGTTTGATGTGGCATCACTGTCCCCTTCGAGATTCGAGCCGCGGGAGTTCGCTGCTGCTGACGGCCCATGCTCGCTGGCCCGCCCACCGCAGCTGTAGGAAAGGGGCGCGTCGGTGCGTGAGAACGGCTTGCCGCCGTGCAGCACGGGTGAGAATCCGCGGATGCATCCAACCAGCAGCACCTCATTCCTGCAGTCCACCATCCGGCCCGCCCTTGTGGCCGCAGCCACCGCGGCGCTTGTCGCGGGCTGCGCTTCCGCACCGCCCGGGCCGGCGTCGCAGCCGCCGGGCTCCACGGCGAGTCAGCGGCCCGCAACTGCGCCCGCGCCCGCAGCCCCTGACGCTGCCGCGCTCGAGCAGCAGCGCTTCGCCAAATGGGTGGCAGACTTCCGCGCCACCGCACGCGCATCCGGCATCCGCGAAGCCACCTTGCAAAGCGCCTTCGACCAGGTGCAGTTTCTTCCGCGCGTGATCGAGCTGGACCGCGCCCAGCCCGAGTTCACACGCACGGTCTGGGACTATCTCGACAACACCGTCTCGCCCCAGCGCATTGCCACGGGCCAGGACAAGCTGCAGCAGGTGCGCGCCGAAGCCGATGCGGCCGCCGCGCGCTATGGCGTGCCGGCCACCGTCGTCGTCGCCATCTGGGGCATGGAAAGCAACTACGGCGGCAACTACGGTAGCACCCCGGTCATCGACGCGCTGGCCACGCTCGGCTTCGAGGGCCGGCGCGAAGACTGGGCGCGCCGCGAGCTGCTCGCGGCACTGAAGATCCTCGACAGCGGCGACATCGCGCGCGACCGCATGATCGGCTCCTGGGCGGGCGCCATGGGCCAGACGCAATTCCTGCCGTCGAACTTCCTGGCCTACGCGGTGGATGCCGACGGCGACGGGCGCCGCGACATCTGGGGCAGCATGCCCGACGTGGTGGCCTCGACGGCCAACTTTCTCTCGCGCTCGGGCTGGCAGGCCGGCATGCCGTGGGGCGTGGAGATCAAGTTGCCCGCGGGCTTCGACTACGGCCGCGCCGACATGGCCGTGCGCCAGCCGAGCGCGCAGTGGGCGGCCGAGGGAATCACGAGCATGGACGGCCAGCCGCTGCCGGAATTTGCCGATGGCTCGGTGCTGCTGCCCGCGGGCGCGCAGGGGCCGGCCTTCCTGGTCGGGCCGAACTTTCGCGCCGTGCTGCGCTACAACAACTCGACCAACTACGCGCTCGCCGTGGGCCTGCTCGCGCAGCGCCTGGGCGGCGGCCCCGACGTGCAGGCGCCATGGCCGAGGAACCTGACGGCGCTCTCGCGCAGCCAGATCGCCGAACTGCAGGCCGCGCTCACCCGGCGCGGCTTTGCCACTGGCGCGGCCGACGGCGTCATGGGCCCCGCCACGCGCGAAGGGCTGCGCCGCTACCAGCGCAGCGTGGGCCTGCCCGCGGACGGCTACCCGAGCGCGGAGCTGCTGCAGCGCCTGCAGCAGCCCTAGCCGGCGGGCCCCGTTAAACTGGGGCTGGGTGCGGGGCCGCTTGCTTCTTGTTGGCGGCGCCGCAGGTTCATGCGATGGTCGGGCCGCCACGCGGATCAACCACGCCATCCGTCCCATGCAAGAGCCCACCATCCAGTACCTTGCCGCAGCGATCTTCGCCGTCGCGCTCGTCCACACCTTCGCCGCCAAGCAGTTCGAGCGGCTGTCGCACCGCTTTCCCCGCCATGCCGGCCTCTTTCACCTGCTGGGCGAGGTGGAAGTCGTCTTCGGCTTCTGGGCCATCGTGCTTGTGCTTGCGATGGCCCTGGTCGTTGGCGGCGGGCCGGCACTCGGCTATGCGGAGTCGCGCAACTACACCGAGCCCCTGTTCGTCTTCGTCGTGATGGTGGTGGCCGCCTCGCGGCCCGTGCTGCGCACCGTCATGTCGGGCGTGAGCCTTGTCGCGCGGGTGCTGCCGCTGCCCACGCCCGTTGCGGCGGCATGGCTCGGCCTGGCGGCCGTTCCGCTGCTGGGCTCGCTCGTCACCGAGCCCGCGGCCATGACCATTGCGGCGCTGATGCTCGCGCCGCAGATCTTCAGGCCGCAGGTGCCCGAAGCCGTGAAGTACCTCGCGCTGGGCGTGCTGTTCGTCAACGTGTCGATCGGCGGCACGCTCACGTCGTACGCCGCGCCGCCGGTGCTGATGGTGGCCTCGACCTGGCAATGGGACAGCGCCTTCATGCTTGCCACCTTCGGCTGGAAGGCCGCCGTGGCCGTGCTCGTCAACGCCACCGTGGCCACTTTCGTATTGCGCAAGCACCTGCCCGCGGCTTCGAGCGCGCACGCGGCGCTCTCCGAAGCGCCCGTGCCGCCCGCCGTGGCGCTGGTGCACCTCGTGCTGCTGGCCGGTATCGTGCTGTTCGCACATCATCCGGTGGCGTTCCTCGGGCTCTTCCTGATGTTTCTCGGCTACACGCAAGCCTACGAGCGCCACCAGAGTCCGCTCATCATCAAGGAGGCACTGCTCGTCGGCTTCTTCCTGGCGGGGCTGGTGGTGCTCGGCGGCATGCAGCAGTGGTGGCTGGAGCCGGTCGTATCGAGCCTGCAGCCGCTCGCCTTGTTCTTCGGCGCACTGGGCCTCACGGCCATCACCGACAACGCGGCGCTCACCTACCTGGGTTCGCTGATCACCAACATCTCGGACGAATCGAAGTACATGCTCGTGGCCGGCGCGGTGGCCGGCGGCGGCCTGACGGTGATTGCCAACGCGCCCAATCCCGCGGGCGTCGCGCTGCTCAAGCGCGGCTTCTCCGACGAGACCATCGGCGCCGGCGGACTGCTGCTGGGTGCGCTCGGGCCCACGCTGGTGGCCGCCGCGGCTTTCATGCTGTTGTAGCGATGAAACCGCGCATGGCGCGGATCGAAAGGAGACGAGAACATGCGCACGTTCTTTCGCATCGGCTCGGCCGCAGCTGCGGTGCTCGCGGCGGCCCTGGCCATCGGCGGCTGCTCTTCGCATGGCGGTGCTGTTTCATCCAGGAGCGCAAGGGCGGCACCGCCGCCCACCGATTGCCGCGCCTGGGTCGGCGTCGACCGCAACCACGAACTGCCCGGCTACCGGCTGCCGCAGTCCGATGGCCGCACCGCCTGCGTGCCGTTCGGCGTCAATGCCTACCGCCCGCCAGCGGGCTATGCGGACAGCGACTACTACGTCGACGAATTCACAGATGCGCGGCTGAAGGAGCGCTGGCGCGCCTGCAAGGCCGATGCCGCCTGCTTTGCGCGCATCGATGCGCAGATGCAGCGCTGGCTGCCGCCGAACAAGGCGCGCGCGACGCGCTCGACCGGCGTGGTCGATCCTTCCGGCAGGATCGATCCGGAAGGGCCCGTCGACCTGCGGCAGATCCGGCGTCCGGCCTTCTTCGCCAAGGCGCCCTATGCCGAGGCGATTGCGCGCGCCGATGCCGGCACCTTCGTGGTCGAGTTCACCGTGCCGCGCGACAGCTTCGAGCGCATCGACCTGCAGATGGCCGATCCGGTCAAGCTGCGCGGCTGGTACATCGAAGGCCGCGGCGTCGACGATGGCAAGGGCGGCAGGATGCGCGCGCTGGTCGTCATGGCGCCGGGCGGCGGCGGGCAGCTCACCGCGATCCAGCACCCCGACGAAAAGCCCTACCGCATCGACCCGGCCACGGGCCGCGCGGTCGACGTCAAGTTCCCGAACGCCACCACCGAGACCATGGGCCAGCGCTGGTGGCGCGAGAACCTCGATGCGCTCAACCAGGCGGGCTTCGACGTGCTGGCCTACGACCGGCGCGGCGAGGGCATCTCCGGCGGATTCAGCGACACCCACACGCTGGAGCAGGGCGAGGACGTGTTTCGCGTGCTCGCGCAGTTCGACAGCGGCGACGGCCTGCGGCTGCTCACGCCCGACGGCCGCGTGCTCGAAGGCAAGGAGGCGGCCGGCAAGCTGCTGGGCGGCATGAAGTCGACGCGCATTCCGATCCTGCTTGGCGGCTATTCGCGCGGCTCGATGTCGACCGCATGGGCCATGGCCAAGAACTTTTCGGGCGCGTGCAGCTACGACATGCCGGTGCCCGAATGCCAGCCGCCCAAGGGGCTTTCGAACATCAAGGGCGCCATTCTGTTGTCTTCCTTTGCGAGCGGCGCGGGCTACCTGCCCGCATCGCCCGACCTGGCCGATCGCAACCTGTTCCTTGGCGGCATGGCGGCGGACCACCACATCCTTTTCTATCCGAACTCGGCGCCGCTCGCGGGCATGCACAAGTGGCCGGCCGCCTTCTTCGGCAAGGGCCTGTGGGACCGCGCCGAAACACTCGAAGGCACCATCGCCGCCTACGACCGCATTCGCGGTGCGCGCGAAATCGTGGTGGCCCGCGCGCCCCATTCCATCGAGACCTGGCCCGAGAGCGACAGGCAATACCTGCGCGAGCGGATGGTCGCCTTCGCGAAGGTGGCGATCACGGGCGGCACCACCGTGCCGGGCGCAAAGCCCTGGTCCAACCTCAAGGAGCTGGTCGCGACCACGCCTGATTCTTGGGAGCCGTCGTCGAGGCCGAAGGACGGGCAGGACGCTCCCGCCGGTCGATAACTCGCCTTGACTTCTATTCCATGATGTTGGATATTCATCCGGCATCATGGAAACTCAGCCGCCCAGCCTCAACGACCGCATCGCGCAGCGCGTGCGGGACCTGCGCGCCGACCGCGGCCTTTCGCTCGAGGCGCTGGCGGCGCATTGCGGCGTCAGCCGCTCGATGATCTCGCTCATCGAACGCGGCGAAAGCAGCCCGACGGCGGTGCTGCTCGAGAAACTTGCAACCGGCCTCGGCGTTCCGCTGGCGTCGCTGTTCGAGGCGCCGGTGCCTGCGTCGGGGCCGGTGTCCCGGCTGGCCGACCAGCTGCAATGGCGCGATCCGCATTCGGGCTATGTGCGCCGCAACGTGTCGCCCGGCGGCTCCGCATCGCCGATCCACATCGTCGAGATCCTTTTTCCGCCCAAGGCGCGCGTGGCCTACGAAACCGGCGCGCGGGAACCGCAGGTCCACCAGCAGGTGTGGGTGCTCGAAGGAAGCATCGAAGTCACGCTCGGCGACGAGCGCCACCGGCTCGGCACGGGCGACTGCCTGGCGCTGGTGCTCGACCGTCCCACCAGCTACTACAACCCCACGCGGCAGATCGCGCGCTATGCCGTCGTGATCGCCACCTCGCCCTCTTCCTGGAGATGACATGACCCAACCTGCGGCAACAGACTCCGCGCCACGCATCCGCCTTCTCTCCAGCGTCGGCGACGCGCATGTCCGGCAGCTGGCCGACCTGCTCGTCGACTGCGTCGAAGGCGGTGCCTCGGTCAGCTTCATGCTGCCGCTCACGCCCGAGCGCGCCCAGGCCTTCTGGCAGCGCGTGGCCGAAGGCGTGGCAAGCGGCGAGCGCGCGCTGCTGGTGGCCGAAGACGCGCAAGGCATCGTCGGCACCGTGCAGCTGGTGCTCGGGCAGCCCGAGAACCAGCCGCACCGCGCCGAGGTTTCGAAGATGCTCGTGCACCGGCGCGCCCGGCGCCAGGGCATCGGCGCACTGCTGATGCAGGCCGCCGAACAGCTCGCGCTCGAACACCGAAAGACCCTGCTCGTGCTCGACACCTCCAGCGCCGAGGCCGAGCGGCTCTATGCCCGGCTCGGCTGGACGCGCGTCGGCGTGATTCCGGGCTATGCGCTGCTGCCGGGCGGCGCGCCCTGCGACACCACCTACTTCTATCGCGCGCTGGCGCCGCAGGCGCGGTAGCCCGCGGTGCTGTTGCCGCCCGCGGCGCGCGCTGCGGGTGCGGCTGCCGCCCTGCGGCTCGCGGCCGTATGCAGCAGCAGTCCGCCGACCACCATCGCCATGCCGGCCAGCTCGTGAGCCGATGGCAGCTTGCCCAGCGCGACGCCCATCAGCAAGGCCGACACCGGAACGAAATTCAGGAAGGCCGTGCCGGTGACGGCGCCCAGCGTGCGAACGCCATAGTTGAAGGCCAGCACGGAGATGGCGGAGGGCACCAGGCCCACGAACAGCAGCGCGTGCCACGACAGGCGCAGGCCCTCGGCGCTGGGTGCGTGGCTCGCGCCGAAGGCGGTGGCGAGCAGCGCGCCCGCCAGCAGCAGCGGCCACGAAGCCAGCACCGTGAGCGCCGAATACTCGACCACGTCGAGCGCCGGAAAGCGCGCCGCGCCGCGCGTGTACCAGATCCAGCCCAGCGTGCCGGCAAAGGCCACCGCGTCGCCGAAGAGCGTCGAGCCGGCCGACGAGGCGCCGCCAAAGAGCAGGCCCGACACCATGGCAACGCCCGCGAGCGCCAGCGCCGTTGCCAGCAGCGCCAGCCGCGCGGGCCGCACGCCATCGAAGGCCCAGCGCACCAGCTGCGTAGTCATGGGCGTGGTGGCCACGATCACCGCGCCGTGCGAAGGCACCGAGTGCGCGAGCCCGACGAACAGCATCACGCTGAAGACGCCGAAGCCCGCGGCGCCCCGCAATGCCAGCGGCACCGCATGCAGGCGGAGCTTGCGCCAGGGCACCGCGCCGCGCGGCAGCAGCAGCGCGGCGAACAGCAGGGCCGACATGCTGTAGCGGATCAGCGTGAGCCACATGGGTTCGACGTGGTGCAGGACGTCCTTGCCGACAAGGAACATGGCACCCCATCCGGAGGTGGCGAGCAGCAGCGCGGCAATGCCGAGCGGGCGTGGGTTGGCGGTGGACATGGTGTGCGGGCCTCGTTGCATTGAATCGATGGCACCAAGCTTCGGCTTTTCCGCGCCGCGCGGCCATTCGCTTCTTTGGACCAGGGCCTCCGAAAAAACGAAGGGACGCGGGCCGCGCCAGCGCTCACAATTTGCGCCATGGAGCTCTACCAATTGAAGACCTTCGTCGCCATTGCGAAGGAGGGCAGCCTCACCCGCGCGGCCGAGCGCGTGTTCACCAGCGCGCCGGCTGTCAGCGCCCAGCTCAAGGCGCTGGAGGACGAACTGGGCGTGAAGCTGTTCGAGCGCACGCCGCGCGGCATGGTGCCCACGCAGGCCGGCCGCAGCCTGCTCGAGGAGGCCGAGCGCACGCTGGCCTCGGCCATGCGCATGCGCTCGGCCGCCGAGCAGCTGCGCGGCGCGGCGCAGGGCGTGGTGCGCTTCGGCACCGTGGTCGACCCGGTGGCGCTCAGGCTCGGCGAGGTGCTGGTGAAGCTTGCCGAGCGCCACCCGCAGGTCACGCTGCAGCTGCGGCAAGGCCTGTCCTTCGAGACGCTGGCGGCGGTGCAGCGCGGCGAGCTCGACTGCGCCTACGCGCTCAGCGACAGCGAGCAGGTCGAAGGCATGGAGCTGCTGCGCCTCGTGCCGGTCGAGCTGGTCGTGACGCTGCCGCTGCCGGTTTCCGAGGCCCACCCCGGCCTCACGCTCGACGAGCTCACCCGCCTGCCGTGGGTGGGAACGCCGCCCTCGTGCATCCTGCGCACGCACCTCGAGAAGCTCTTCGCGGGCGCCGGCCGCGACTACCGGCAAGGGCGCACGGCCGACAGCGAGAGCGCGGTGCGCAGCATGGTCGCGAGCGGCATGGGCGCCGGCCTGCTGCGGCTCGACCAGGCCGAGCAGGGCCAGCGCAACGGCGAGCTCGCGATCTGGAACGGCTGGCGCTCGCGCACCTGGCTTTGCTGGCTCGCGGCCGAAGGCCGGCATGCGAGCGCCGTCGAGGCGGTGCGCAGCGCGGTGCTCGAAACCTGGACCTGAGCGGCGCGCGGGGAGGCCGCCGAATTTGCAGCGGGCGCGCGCGGCCTGTCATCATTCGCGCCTGCATGACCCAAGAACCGACTCTTTCCATGGATCTGTTGAACCGCGCCAGGCAGATACTGGCCGCCCCGGACGGCACGCTGCCCGGCGCCGCCGCCACGCCCGAGGCCGGCTGCGTGGTACTGATTGCCATGGGCGACGGCACGAGCCGCGCGCGCGTGGTTGCCGGGCGCGCCGAAAGCGCCGAGCAGGCCTGGCAACAGGCCAGCGATGCAGCAGTTGCGCTCGCACAGCGCATCGGCATGCAGCCGCGCCATGTGCGCGTGGAACTGGTCGACCAGGTCGAGCCCATGAGCTGGGGCGCGCTGAAGGCCCGCCTGGCGGGCACCAGGCGCAACTACTTCAACCATGGCGTGTCCTTCGACGCGAAGTTCGAGGTGGCGCTGCTCGCGCCGGAGATCAACGGCAGCGCCGTCTTCTACAACGGCACCGTGGACCATGCCGAGCCCAATCCGGGCAACCTGCGCCTTCATGCGAAGCGGCGCTTCGGTGCCGAACTCGATTTTCCGCAGGATGACGCGGCGCCGGTGTGGTGCTTCACCACGCGCGCGGCCTATGCCGATACCGAAGGCGCGTGGCCGATCACTCCCGCGGGCCAGTCGGCGGGCTACCGCACGCTGCCCGAGTGGGGCGCCGGCCAGGTGCGCAGCCTCGTGGACAGCGCGAGCGACTATCTTGCGGCGCAGGTCAAGCCCACGGGCGAGTTCCACTACGGATGGTTCCCCTGCTTCGACCGCGCGATTCCCACCTACAACACGCTGCGCCACGCGAGCTCGACCTATGCGTTGCTCGAGGCCTGGGAGCTGACCCGCAGCGACAGCCAGAAGGCGGCCATCGACCGCTCGCTGTCGCTGCTGACGAAGCGGCTGATCCGCCAGGCCGAGCTGCCGGGCGGCACGCGCGCGGCCTACCTGCTGGACGTCGGCGACGAGATCAAGCTCGGCGGCAACGCGGTGTGCCTGCTGGCGCTCGTCAAGTACACGGAGCTCACGGGCGATCCGCAGTACCTGCCGCTGATGGAGCAGCTCGCGCTCGGCATCCAGGCCATGCAGGACCCGGCCAGCGGGCGCTTCGTGCACGTGCTCAACTACCCCTCGCTCGAAGTGAAGGACGCCTTCCGCGTCATCTACTACGACGGCGAAGCCGCCTTCGGCCTGATGCGCCTGTACGGCCTCACGCGCGACGAGCGCTGGCTCGCGGTGGTCGAGAAGGCCTTCGAGCATTTCATTGCCGCGGAGCACTGGCGCGCGCACGACCACTGGCTGAGCTACTGCGTCAACGAGCTCACGCGTGTTCGGCCCGAGACGCGCTACTACCAGTTCGGGTTGCGCAACGTGGCCGACTACCTGGACTTCGTGCTGGAGCGCATCACCACCTTTCCGACCCTGCTCGAGCTCATGATGGCCGCGCGCGAGATGGTGGAGCGCCTGGCCGCCGACCCCGCGCTGCGCCCGCTGCTCGAAGGCTTCGACCGCGCCAAGTTCGACCGCGCGCTCGAGCACCGCGCGCGCTACCTGGCCAACGGCTACTTCTGGCCCGAGCTCGCGATGTTCTTCCGCAACCCGGACCGCATCACCGGTTCGTTCTTCATCAAGCACCACAGCTTCCGCGTGCGCATCGACGACGTGGAGCACTATCTCTCGGGCTACGTGGCTTACCACCGGCTGTTGAAGCACCGCGAAGCATCGGGACTCCCGGCTGCGTGCGGAATTCCCCAAGCCACTTCTGCGCCAGCGCCGGCGGACAGTGGCCGCGCGCCCGTCGCGGTCTGGGGCGGCGACGTGAACCTCGGCCGCCGGCTGCACTACCGCCTGGCAGAGCTCGGCGGCCCGCAGGAGATGCTTGGCGGCATCGCTGCACTTCGCGAGGCGGACCTGCGCATCGCCAACCTCGAATGCGTGGTCGCCACCACCGGCGAACAGGGCGTCGAGAAGGATGAGAGCAGCCCCTACTACTACCGCGCCCGGCCCGAGATGCTCGCGGTGCTGGCCGAAGCGGGCATCGGCATGGTCGCCACCGCCAACAACCACAGCGGCGACTACGGAGCCGCCGCGCTGATGGAGCAGCAGGCGCTGCTGGATGCCGCCGGCATTGCGCACGCGGGCACCGGGCGCAACCTGGATGAGGCGCTGCGGCCGGCCATCGGCCGGGCCGGCGGCGTGCGCGTGGCGCTGTTCTCGCTCGACGCCACGCAGCCGCGCTTCGCGGCAACGGCCGATGCTCCGGGTGCCGCCTGGCTGCCGCTCGGCGATCCCGCCGCCTGGACTGCCACGCTTGCGCCGCGCATTGCCGCCGCGCGTGCCGAGGCCGATGTGGTGCTGGTGGCCGTGCACTGGGGCGCAAACCTCGAAACCGCGCCTTCGCAGGCCGAAATCGATGTCGGCCATGCCATCGTCGATGCCGGTGCCGACGCAATTCTCGGCAGCTCGGCCCATGTGCTGCAGGGCATCGAGATCTACCGCGGCCGGCCGATCCTGCACGATGCGGGCGACCTGCTGTTCGAGTCCATCCGCAACGACCTCGGGGATTCCGGTGTGTTCTCGCTGGCGCTGAGTGTGCGCGGTGTCGAAGAGGTGGTGTTCACGCCCATTGGCGTGGGTTTCGGTTTCTCGCGGCAGCACACGGGCGCGCCGGCCGAGGCCGCGAGTGCGCGCTTCGCCGAGCAATGCCGCGCACTGGGGACCGAAATGGTGCCGGTGGCGGGAGGCCGGTGCGCGGTGAGGCTGTCGCCACCCGAGCGGCGGCCCGCCCTCGCCGCCGCAGCGCCCGCCGCGCGCGCGCCTCGCGCCATCAGGCCGCTCCTCGCGCCCCGGCCCGAATGGATGGCCGATGCGGTGCCGCCCGACGCATGGGTGCCGCCTCTCCAGGCCGGGCCGCTGCGCCTGGTGGGCGTGCGTTGCGCGCCGCGCCAGCTCGTCGGGCGGCGCATGCTGTGGGTGGAGTCTTTCTGGACCGCCGACGCGCCCGTAACGGCCGACCTGCGCATCCAGTTCCGCGCGGTCCCGCTGCGCAGCACCCGCATGCCCGCGTGGGGCGAAGGCATGGACCACGAGCCCTGCGACTGGATGTGGCCGACCAGCCGATGGGAGCCGGGCCGCATCTATCGCGACCGCTACGGGCTGCGCGCGCCTCGCGCCGGCCTGCTGGAGAGCGATGTGCTGCAGCTCGAGCTGCGCGTACGCGGCGCGCTGGCTGGGCTGCCGCCCGCGCGCCGGCTGTCCATCTGGTGCGGCCTGCGCGTGCCCGGTGCGCCGGTGCCATTGCCCGCGCGGCCCGCGCCCGTGCCCGCGGCCCTGCATCCCGGTGCCAGCCCGACCCCGGCGCCGGTCTGGACCGCCGAGCAGCTGCAGCGCATCACGGGCGGCCGATGGCTGGTCGAGCCTCCGCCAGGCTGGTTCGTGAACTCGGTGGTGCGCGGGCCGCGCCATCTGCCGCTGCTGCCGCCGCCTGCGCTTTTCGTCGCGGCCGACTACGACACGCTGGCCGCGCACGAGAACTACAGCAAGCGCCTGCCCGGCAATCCGGACCGCCACGCCGACCTGCCGCCGCTCGAAAAAAAGCTGGCAGGCGCGGTGGTCGCGCATGCGGTGGAAGGACTGGCTCCCGACTTTCCGCTGCTGCAGCTGGACGATCCGATCCGCGGAATGATCGCGCTCGGCGAGGCGGCGCGCGCGCGTTTCAAGGGCTTGGTGGTGGGGGTGACCGGCACGGTCGGCAAGTCGTCCACCATTGCCATGCTGCGCGACCTGCTGCCCGAAGCCGCGCGCGTGCACACCACCGTGGACAACTACAACTCGCGCGTCGGCGTGCCGGCCATGCTGGCCAATCTCGGGTCCGATGCGGACGTGTGCATTCTCGAAATGGCGCAGAGCGGCCTGTGGATGGACCGGGGGCCGATCTCGCTGATGGCGCGGCCGCACGTGGCCATCATCACCGAGGTCGGGCTGTCGCAGACCCGCCAGGCCTCGACCCTCGAACAGACGGCGGCCTTCAAGTCGCGCATCTTCCTGGGGCTGGAGCCTGGCGGCGTCGCGATCGTGCCCGACCACATTCCCTGCCTCGCGCAGGTGGTGCGCGCCGCCGCACTCACGGCGGGCGCCATCTGGGTGGTGGGGCCCGGGCCGGACGCCAACATCCGCGTGCTCGACACGCACCCCGAGCCCGGCGGCGGCTGCCGCGTGCGCATTGCGACGGAGGGCCGCAGCTTCGAGTACCTGTTTCCCATCGCGAGTGCCGGGCTGGTGCGCAACTCGGCCCTGGCGTTTGCCGCGCTGCTGGCGATGGGCTTCGATGCGGATGCCGCCTGCGCGCGCATGCCCGGGGTGCGGCTTCCCGCGTCGGTGATGCAGGTGCGCACGCTGCGCACCCGGGCCGGCATCGAGGCCACGCTGATCGACGACAGCTGGAACGCCGAGGTCATGTCGATGCGCAACGCGATGGAGTTCGTGCGCACCTACCGGCGTGCGGACGATGCGCCGGTGCAGCGCAAGATCGGCGTGCTCGGGCGCATCGTGAACCTCGGGCGCGATTCGCAAGCCCTGCACCGCGGCCTTGCCGAACCGCTGCTGGCCTCCGGCATCGAGCACCTGGTGACGCACGGCGCAGAGATGCGCTGGCTGCGCGAGGATGTACCGGCCGGGCTGCTCGGACCGCACTTCGACGATGCCGAGAAACTCGCGGACTACCTCGGCACCTTCCTGCGCGACGGCGACCTGGTGCTGCTGAAGGGCGACCGCGTCGGTTCCGACTTCGGCACCATCCCCCAAAGGCTGCAGCAGCTGTGACACCCATGGGCGCATGGCGACGGTGCACCCGCTTCGCGTGGCTCCTGCTGGCGCTCGCGCAAGCGGCGTGCGCACAACGCGCAGGCCCCGATCCGCGCGTGCCGGCCGCCTCCAAAGACCAGGCGCTGCAATGGAACCAGCCTGCCGTACGCGCGAACTGCCCCGACCGGCGCGGCTACCTCTGGGTGCAGCCGGCCGAAGGGCCGGCCTGCATCCGCTACTTCGCAAGCGACGAGATCGATGGCGCGCGCGTGGCCATCGTGCAGTTCTCCGGCGACCGCGACGGCGTGATGGACCAGCCGCCCGCGCGCATCCCCGGCAACACCGCGGCGCTGCGCACGCTCGACGCGCAGCGCAGCCGCAACCGCTCCGGCGTGCCGTGGATCTTCATGGCACGGCCCGGCACCTACGGCTCGTCGGGGGACCATCGCAAGCGGCGCGAGCCCGTGGAATTCCATGCCCTCGACGCCGCGCTCGATGCGCTCATGCAGCGCCACCAATTGCAGCGCATCGTGATCCTGGGCCACAGCGGCGGTGCCACGGCCGGCGCGGCGCTCCTCACCATGGGCCGCACGCGCGTGGCCTGCGCGGTGCTGACTTCGGGCGCCTATGGCCTGCTCGAACGCGCGCGCATGCTGGGCATGTCGAGGGGCGGCCGGACCGACACCACCGGCAGTGCGCAGTTCTACGATCCGCTCGAGCATGTGGGCGGCATCGTGCGCGACCCGTCGCGGCGCATCGTGCTGATCGGCAACCGCGACGACCGGAACACGCCCTTCGCCCTGCAGCAGCGCTTTGCCGATGCGGTGGCGCAGGCGGGCCACCGCATCGAGCTGCAGACCCACGCGGCCGAGCCGCCCACCCACCACGACCTCACGGACGGCATCGGCCTGCAAACCGCATCGCTGTGCGCGCGCGAGGCGCTTTTTCCACCAACTCCAGCAACCGAATGAGCAGCAACATCACCACCCGCGAATTCGGCCGCATGCCCGACGGCCGCATCGTGACCGAATACACCCTGGACAACGGCCTGGGCCTGCGCCTGGGTGCCATCAACCATGGCGGCATCGTCACCGCATTGCACGTGCCCGACCGGCATGGGCACAGCGGCAACATCGTGCTCGGCCTGCCGAGCCTTGCGGACTACCTGGGCCCGCATCCGCACCTGGGCACCATCGTCGGGCGCTATGCGAACCGGATCGCGGGTGGGCGCTTCACGCTCGATGGCGCCCAGCACCAGCTCCCGCTGAACAACGGCGCCAACTCGCTGCACGGCGGGCACCGGGGCTTCGGCACGCGCTTCTGGCAGATCGAGCCGGTGCCGGCGGACGGCGCGGCGGGCGAGGAAATCGCCATCGAGCTTCGCTACACCAGCGCCGATGGCGAAGAAGGCTTTCCGGGCGAAGTGCAACTGACGGTGCGCTACGCGCTCAGCACCCGCGAGAACACCTGGCGCATCGACTACCGCGCCGTGACCGACCGGCCCACGGTGCTGAACCTGAGCCACCACGACTACTTCAACCTGGCGGGCGAGGGCGCGGTGCTGGACCATCGGCTCACCATTCCCGCGAGCCGCTACTGCCCCGTGGATGCAGGCCTGATTCCGCTCGGCCTTGCGCCGGTGGCCGGAACGCCATTCGACTTCCGCGCGGCCACGCCGGTCGGCGAGCGCATCGATGCGCCGCACGAGCAATTGCGCGTCGCCGGCGGCTACGACCACAACTGGGTGCTCGACCGCGAGCCCGCCGGCCTGGCGCTGGCGGCGCGGCTCGAGCACCCGCCGTCAGGGCGCGTGATGGAGGTGCACACGACCGAGCCGGCGGTGCAGTTCTATTCGGGCAACTTCCTCGACGGCAGCCTGCGCGGCGCCGATGGCGAGAGCTTGCGGCGCGGCGCCGGGTTGTGCCTGGAAACGCAGCACTATCCCGATTCGCCGAACCAGCCGGACTTTCCTTCGACGGTGCTGCGGCCGGGCGAAGTGTTCAGCAGCAGCACGCTGCACCGCTTCGGCACACTGGCCTAGCCCCCGAACTCGGCCGCAAGCAGGCCGGGGCTGCCGATGCGCACCGCGAACAACCCGCCGGCCAGCGGCTCGGCCTCGAGCTGTTCGGCCGTGAGCCCGCTGCGCGCGGTGCTGATGTAGAGCGTGCACAGGTCCTCGCCGCCGAAGGCGCAGTCCGTGACGTTGCTTGCGGGCAGTTCGATGCGGCACAGCTCGGCGCCGCTCAGCGGGTCGTGGCAGCTCACGCAGTGGCCGCCCCAGCGCGCGATCCAGAGGCGGCCGGCCGCGTCGGTCGTCATGCCGTCGGGCAGGCCATCGCCCTCGGCAAAGCGAAGCCACACCCGCTTGTTGCCCACCGTGCCGGCTGCGCTGTCGAAGTCGTAGGCATAGACGCAGCCTTCCACCGTGGCATTGAAGTACATCGTGCGTTCGTCGAGCGACCAGGTCGGCCCGTTGGTCACGGCAAAGCCGTCGTCGTGGCGCGTGCAGCGGCCGTCGGCGTCGAAGCGGTAGAGCGCGCCGGTCGGTGCCACGCAGTCGAAGTCCATGGTGCCGCCCCAGAAGCGGCCCTGGCGGTCGCACTTGCCGTCGTTGAAGCGGTTGCCGGGCCGGTCGGGCTCGGGCTGGTGCAGGTAGCGCGGCGCCGCATCCACCGCGGGATCGAACAAGGCGAAGCCGCGGCGCATGGTGACGATCAGCCCCGGCGCGTTGGCGCGCTCGGCCAGCGCGGTGATCTCCTCGTCGAACTGCCAGCTGCGCCGCGCGCCGCTGGCCGGGTCGAGCCGGTACAGGCGGCTTTCGAGGATGTCGATCCAGTAGAGCGCCCGTTCGCGCGGCGACCACAGCGTGCCCTCGCCGAGCGTGGCGCCCGCGGGCCACAGGCACTCGGGCTGGCCGAGGATCGATGGCACGCCAAGGGGCGTGGGAGTGGATGCGGTGCGGCCGGTCTGGGTCATTTGTTTTGCGCCTTTGTTGTCTCTGTCCTTGACGCGGCGGATCGTATCAAGGCATATTGATAATAGAAACCAAACTATTTGGCATCAAGTGATATTGATTTTGCAATGTCACCGCCAGCTCTCTGGAGACACGCATCTTGAAGGATTCCCCGCAGCTTTCGATCCATCCCAGCCTGAAGGGCCGCACGGTGTTCGTCACCGGCGGCGGCAGCGGCATTGGCGCGGCCATGGTGGCCGCGTTCGCCGCGCAGGGCGCACGCGTGGCCTTCGTCGACATTGCCGAAGGCGCCAGCGCCGCGCTCGCCCAGCGCATCGCGCAAGAAGGCCATGCCGCGCCATGGTGGCGCGCTTGCGACGTGCGCGACATCGGCGCGCTGCAAAAAGCCATTGCCGACGCGGCCGCCGAGCTCGGCGACTTTGCGGTGCTGGTCAACAACGTGGCAAGCGACGACCGCCACACGCTCGAATCGGTCACGCCCGACTACTACGACAACCGCATGGCCATCAACGAGCGGCCCGCGCTGTTCGCGATCCAGTCGGTGGTGCCGGGCATGCGGCGGCTGGGCTTCGGCTCGGTCATCAACCTGGGCTCCACGGGCTGGCAGACCAAGGGCTCGGGCTACCCCTGCTACGCAATTGCCAAGTCCTCGGTCAACGGCCTCACGCGCGGCCTCGCAGTGGAACTGGGCCGTGACCGCATCCGCATCAACACCGTGTCGCCCGGCTGGGTGATGACCGAGCGGCAGGTGCAGCTCTGGCTCGACGACGAAGGCGAGCAATCGCTCAAGCGCAACCAGTGCCTGCCCGACAAGCTGATGCCCGAGGACATCGCGCGCATGGTGCTGTTCCTCGCGTCGGACGACGCCAGGATGTGCACCGCGCAGGAGTTCACCGTGGACGCGGGCTGGACCTGATCAGTCCATTTCAAGTTTGCGGCCGTAGACGCTCAGGCTCGCGGTCTTCAGCGCCTTCATCATCACCTTGGCCGCCGGCGACAGCAGCCGGTCGGTGCGCGTGATGATGCCGAAGGCGTCCATGTGGCAGGGCATGTCCAGCGGCAGCAGCGACACGATGCCGTGCGCGGCGTAGTAGCGCGCCACGTCGGTCGCGAGCACGGCCACCATGTCGCTCTGCTGCAGCATGCGCGTGATGAAGAGCAGGGCCGAGCTCTCGATGATGTTGTTCGGCGGCACCAGGCCCTCCTCCTGGAACATCAGTTCGAAGCGGTGGCGCAGCACGCTGCCCGCGGGCGGCACGATCCAGCCGGCGCCCACCACGTCGCGCAGCGTGAGGCCGCTCACGCCCAGGAGCGGATGGCCCGGGCGCACCAGCGCGCACACCGGCTCCTCGGCCAGCGCTTCGTAGCGCAGCTGCGACTTGTCGTGCTCGGCGAAGAGCCGCGCCACCAGGATGTCGAGCTTGCCCTGCTCGAGCCGCTCGATCAGCACCGCACTCGTTTCGATCTCGAGCGACACGCGCAGGTCGGGCTGCTCGCGCTTCACCATCGCTACCGCGGGCGGCATCAGCGTGAGGCCGGGCGCGGTGATGGCGCCCACGCCCACCTGGCCGAAGCGGCCGGCCTTGAGCGCGGTGAGTTCGTCGTGCGCCTGGTTCAGGCTGGCCAGCGCCACGCGGGCATGGCGGATCATGGTTTCGCCGTACCAGGTGGGCCGCATGCCGCGCGGCAGCCGGTCGAACAGCGGCACCTCCAGCACGTCTTCCAGGTCCTTCAGCAGCTTGGAGGCCGCTGGCTGGGTCATGTTGAGCACCTGGGCCGCGCGGTGGATGTTGCCTTCCTCCGCCAGCGCCACCAGCAGGAGCAGCTGCCGCGTCTTGAGGCGGGCGCGGATGAACCAATGGTTGTAGTTGGTCATGTCTCGTGGGTTGTTGTTTGTTAAAGCTTTGTGATCAGAGGGTTTTCCAGAATCCAGCGATTGATATGCATTTTGTCGAAAAAATGATTGGATTGATATCAATTCTGTTCATAGACTCGCCGCACTTCCAAAACCAGAGACAAGGTTGGCGCGCAGGTGATTCACGGCGAGATCCATCAGAACGTGCGGCAATACATCAACGGCCGCTGGGAAACCAGCGCGACCACCGGTGTGAGCGCCAATCCTTCGGACACCAGCGAAGTGGTGGCCGAATACGCACGGGCCGATCGCCGCCAGGTGGAGTCCGCGATCCGCGCAGCCGCCGATGCCTTTTCCCACTGGAGCCACAGCACGCCGCAGCGCCGGGCCGACGTGCTCGACCGCATCGGCACCGAACTCCTGGCGCGCAAGGACGAGCTGGGCCTGCTGCTGGCGCGCGAGGTTGGCAAGACCCTGCCCGAGGCCGTGGCCGAGGCGGCGCGCGCGGGGCAGGTGTTCAAGTTCTTCGCGGGCGAGGCACTGCGCGGCGGCGGCGAGAACATGGCCTCGCTGCGCGCGGGCGTGCAGGTCGACGTCACGCGCGAGCCGGTGGGCGTGGCCGGGCTCATCACGCCGTGGAATTCGCCGCTCGCGGTGCCGGCCACCAAGATTGCACCGGCGCTCGCGCACGGCAACTGCGTGGTGTTCAAGCCGGCCGAGCTGGTGCCGGCCTGCGGCTGGACGCTGGCCGAGATCATCAGCCGCGCGGCACTGCCCGCGGGCGTGTTCAACCTCGTGATGGGCAGCGGCCGCGAAGCCGGCCAGGCGCTGGTCGACAGCCCGCTGGTCGATGCCCTGAGCTTCACCGGCTCGGCGCGCAACGGCGAACGCATCCTGCAGGCGGCCGCCGCGCGGCGCGCCAAGGTGCAGCTCGAGATGGGCGGCAAGAACGCGCTCGTGGTGCTGGCCGATGCCGACATCGACCACGCGGTCGACTGCGCGGTGCAGGGCGCCTATTTTTCCAACGGCCAGCGCTGCACGGCGTCGAGCCGGCTGATCGTCGAGGCCGCGGTGCACGATGCCTTCGTCTCGCGGCTTCGCGAGCGGCTCAAGGCGCTGAAGATCGGCCATGCGCTCGAACGCGGCGTCGACGTCGGGCCGCTGGTCGATGAAGAGCGCCTCGCGCGCAGCCTGGCCTGGGTCGGCATTGCGCGCGAAGAGGGCGCTGAGCATGTGTGGGGCGGCGAGCCGCTCCAGCGCGCCACGGCCGGCCACTACATGAGCCCCGCGCTGTTCCTGGCCCAGCCCGGGCACCGCATCGCGCGCGAGGAAATCTTCGGCCCGCTGGCCTGCGTGCTGCGCGCGGCCGACTACGACGAGGCGCTGGCGCTGTGCAACGACACGCCTTCGGGCCTGAGCGCGGGCATCTGCACCAATTCGCTCAAGCACGCGATGCATTTCAGGCGCCATGCCGAAGTCGGCATGACGATGGTCAACCTGCCGACGGCGGGCGTGGACTTCCACGCGCCCTTCGGCGGGCGCAAGGGGTCGGGCTACGGGCCGCGCGAACAAGGGCGCCATGCCGCGGAGTTCTACACGACGGTCAAGACCGGCTACATGCTGGCCTGACCACCACGGACGGTTTTCATCAGCAAGCAAACATAGCACTCAGAAAGAAGGAGACATTCCAATGAAACTCAATCGCCGCACCCTCAATATCGCACTCGCCGCCGCCTCGCTCGGCGGGCTCCTGCCCGCCACCGCGCTGGCGCAGAAGAAGATCGTGCTCGGCTTCAGCCAGGTGGGCGCCGAGAGCGAATGGCGCACCGCCAACACCGAGTCGATCAAGGCCTCGGCCAAGGAAGCCGGCATCGAGCTCAAGTTCTCCGACGCGCAGCAGAAGCAGGAAAACCAGATCAAGGCGATCCGCTCGTTCATCGCGCAGAAGGTGGACGTGATCGCCTTCTCGCCGGTGGTCGAATCGGGCTGGGAGACCGTGCTGCGCGAAGCCAAGGCCGCCAAGATCCCGGTGGTGCTGACCGACCGCTCGGTGAACACCAAGGACGACTCGCTCTACGTGACCTTCATGGGCTCCGACTTCGTCGAGGAAGGCCGCAAGGCGGGCCGCTGGCTGGTCGAGAAGATGAAGGACCAGAAGGGCGAGGTGAACATCGTCGAGCTGCAGGGCACCGTGGGCTCGGCGCCGGCCATCGACCGCAAGAAGGGCTTCGAGGAAATCATCAAGGCCGACCCCAAGTTCAAGATCCTGCGCTCGCAGACCGGCGACTTCACGCGCGCCAAGGGCAAGGAAGTGATGGAAGCCTTCCTGAAGGCCGATGGCAAGAAGATCAACGTGCTCTACGCGCACAACGACGACATGGCCATTGGCGCCATCCAGGCCATCGAGGAAGCGGGCCTGAAGCCGGCCAAGGACATCACGATCATCTCGATCGATGCCGTCAAGGGCGCCTTCGAAGCCATGATCGCCGGCAAGCTCAACGTGTCGGTCGAATGCAGCCCGCTGCTCGGCCCCCAGCTGATGAGCGCCGTGAAGGACATCAAGGCCGGCAAGCAGCTGCCCAAGCGCATCGTGACCGAAGAGACGATCTTCCCGATGGAAGTCGCCGCCAAGGAATTCCCCAACCGAAAATATTGAACTCCCCCAGTCTTCGCGCACTTCGTGTCGCTACGCCAACCCCCTCACCGGGGGCGACACCAGCGGCCCGGCGAAGCCGGTTCCGCGGTGTCCCTGGAAAAGACAGTAATTATTGAAAAAACGGATCGAATCATGAAACGCAACTTCCTCAAGGCCTCGCTCGCAGGCATCGCACTGGCCATCGCCGGCATCGCGCCGCTCGCGCATGCGCAGGACAAGGGCCCGATCGCCATCTCGATGCCGACCAAGTCGTCGGCGCGCTGGATCGCCGATGGCGCCAACATGGTCAAGTACTTCAAGGAGAAGGGCTACAAGACCGACCTGCAGTACGCCGACGACGACATCCCGAACCAGCTCGCGCAGATCGAGAACATGGTGACCAAGGGCTCCAAGGTGCTGGTCATCGCGGCCATCGACGGCACCACGCTGTCCGACGTGCTGCAGAAGGCCGCCGACAAGGGCGTGAAGGTCATTGCCTACGACCGGCTCATCAAGGGCTCGAAGAACGTCGACTACTACGCCACCTTCGACAACTTCCAGGTCGGCGTGCTGCAGGCGCAGTCGATCGAGTCGGCGCTCGGCCTGAAGAGCGGCAAGGGCCCGTTCAACATCGAGCTGTTCGGCGGCTCGCCCGACGACAACAACGCCTTCTTCTTCTACAACGGCGCGATGTCGGTGCTGGAGCCGTACATCAAGAGCGGCAAGCTGGTGGTTCGCAGCAAGCAGATGGGCATGGACAAGGTCGGCACGCTGCGCTGGGACGGCGCGGTGGCGCAGGCGCGCATGGACAACCTGCTGTCGGCCTACTACAGCAAGGACCGCGTCGATGCGGTGCTGTCGCCGTACGACGGGCTGTCGATCGGCATTCTCTCGTCGCTCAAGGGCGTGGGCTACGGCTCGGCGTCGCAGCCGATGCCCGTCGTCTCGGGCCAGGACGCGGAGATTCCGTCGGTCAAGTCGATCCTGCGCAAGGAGCAGACCTCGACCGTGTTCAAGGACACGCGCGAGCTGGCCAAGGTCACGGTGGCCATGGTCGACGCCATGCTGTCGGGCAAGACGCCCGAGGTGAACGACACCAAGACCTACAACAACGGCATCAAGGTGGTGCCTTCCTACCTGCTCAAGCCCGTGAGCGTGGACGGCGGCAACTGGAAGCAGGTGCTGGTCGACAGCGGCTACTACAAGGAAAGCCAGGTCAAGTGAGCGTTGGAATGGCAGCAGCAGCAGCAGCAGCGGACAGCCGCAGCATCCTCGAGATGCGCGGCATCACCAAGACATTTCCGGGCGTGAAGGCGCTCAGCGATGTCAACCTGGCGGTGCGCGCGGGCGAGATCCACGCGGTGGTCGGCGAGAACGGCGCGGGCAAGTCGACGCTCATGAAGGTGCTGAGCGGCGTCTACCCGTGCGACTCGTACACCGGGGAGATCCACTTCGAGGGCGAGCTGCGCCGCTTCAAGGGCATTGCCGACAGCGAGAAGCTCGGCATCATCATCATCCACCAGGAGCTGGCGCTGGTGCCGCTGCTGTCCATTGCCGAGAACATCTTCCTTGGCAACGAAATTGCGCGCGGCGGCGTGATCGACTGGTTCGCCGCCTATGCGAAGACGCGCGAGCTGCTTGCCAAGGTGGGCCTCAAGGAGCCGCCCACCACGCTCGTGACCGACCTGGGCGTGGGCAAGCAGCAGCTGGTGGAGATTGCGAAAGCACTGGCCAAGGAGGTCAAGCTGCTGATCCTCGACGAGCCCACGGCCAGCCTCAACGAGAACGACAGCGACGCGCTGCTGATGCTGCTGCTGGAGCTCAAGCGCCAGGGCATCGCGTCGATCCTGATCTCGCACAAGCTCAACGAGATTGCCAAGGTGGCCGACTCCATCACCGTGCTGCGCGACGGCGCCACGGTGGAGACCATGGACTGCCGCGGCCAGCCGATCAGCGAGGACCGCATCATCCGCGGCATGGTCGGGCGCGACATGGCGCACCGCTATCCGCAGCGCGATCCGAAGATCGGCGAGACGGTGTTCGAGGTGCGCGACTGGCGCGTGCACCATGCGCTGCATGCCGACCGCGAACAGATCAAGGGCGTGGACCTGCATGTGCGCAAGGGCGAGATCGTCGGCATCGCGGGCCTCATGGGCGCGGGCCGCACCGAGCTGGCGATGAGCGTGTTCGGCAAGTCCTACGGCCAGCGCATCAGCGGCACGGTGCTGATGCACGGCCAGCCGGTGGACGTGGGCACGGTGCGCAAGGCCATCGACCATGGCATTGCCTACGTCACCGAGGACCGCAAGGGCCTCGGGCTGGTGCTGGAGGAAAACATCCAGAAGAACGTGAGCCTGGCCAACCTGGAGGCGGTCTCCAGTTCGATGGTGATCGACGACGCGCGCGAATTCAAGGTGGCGAGCGACTACCGCCGGGCACTCAACATCCGTTCATCGGGCGTGGAGCAGCTGGTGGTGAACCTGTCGGGCGGCAACCAGCAGAAGGTGGTGCTCAGCAAATGGCTCTTCACCAAACCCGAACTCCTGATTCTCGACGAACCCACGCGCGGCATCGACGTGGGCGCCAAGTACGAGATCTACACCATCATCGACCAGCTCGCGAGCGAGGGCAAAGGTATTCTCATGATTTCTTCCGAACTGCCGGAACTGCTCGGCATGTGCGACCGCATCTACGTGATGAACGAGGGCCGCTTCGTGGCCGAATTTCCGGCCGCCGAGGCTTCGCAGGAGCGCATCATGCACGCCATCGTGAGCGCGGGGAGTTCCGTCCATGTCGCAGCCTGACGCCAACGCGGTGAACGCCGCCGTCCCCATCGCAGAGGCCGCCCCGAAGCTGCACGCCGGCTTCCTCAAGAACAACCTGCGCGAATACGGCATGCTGATCTCGCTGGTCGCGATCATGGTGCTGTTCCAGGTGCTGACCGACGGCACGCTGCTGCGGCCGCTGAACCTCACCAACCTGCTGCTGCAGAACAGCTACGTCGTCATCATGGCGCTGGGCATGCTGCTGGTGATCGTGGCGGGGCACATCGACCTGTCGGTGGGCTCGGTCTGCGGCTTCATCGGCGCGCTGGCGGCGGTGCTGATGGTGGAGTATGAATGGCACTTCGTGCCGACGGCGATCGTCAGCATTGCGGCGGGCGCGCTCATCGGCGCTGCGCAAGGCTGGTTCGTCGCGTTCCGCAAGATCCCGTCATTCATCGTCACGCTCGCGGGCATGCTGGTGTTCAAGGGGCTCACGCTGGCGCTGCTGGCGGGGCAGTCGGTGGGGCCGTTCCCGGTCGAGTTCCAGCGGCTGAGCTCGGGCTTCATTCCCGATCCGCTGGGCGGTGACACGTTGCGCACCACCTCGCTGGTGGTCGGCGCGCTGGCTGCCGCGGCGCTGGTGTTCTTCAAGCTGCGCGGGCGCGCCAAGCTCGCGGCGCACGGCATGGAGACGGAGCCGTATGTGTTCTTCCTGGTGAAGAACCTGTTCTTCGCGGCCATCATCCTGTTCTTCAGCTACCTGCTCTCGACCTACAAGGGCCTGCCCAACGTGCTGATCGTGATGGCGGTGCTGATCGTGGTGTACGACTTCGTCACCAACCGCACCACCATCGGCCGGCGCATCTATGCGCTGGGCGGCAACGAGAAGGCAGCGCGGCTGTCGGGCGTGAAGACGCAGCGGCTCGCCTTCCTGACCTTCGTCAACATGGGCGCGCTGGCCGCGCTCGCGGGCCTGGTGTTCGCGGCGCGGCTCAACACGGCCACGCCCAAGGCGGGCCTGGGCTTCGAACTCGACGTGATCGCGGCCTGCTTCATCGGCGGTGCCTCGGCCTCGGGCGGCGTGGGCCGGGTGATGGGCGCGGTGATCGGCGCCTTCATCATGGGCGTGATGAACAACGGCATGTCGATCCTGGGCATCGGCATCGACTACCAGCAGGTCATCAAGGGCCTGGTGCTGCTGGCGGCCGTGTTCATCGACGTCTACAACAAGAACAAGTAGGCGAGCGCATGAGCCAGAGCAGCACCAGCCCCGTGCTCGAA
The DNA here is from genome assembly GCF_001591365.1 of Variovorax paradoxus NBRC 15149. Lineage (GTDB taxonomy): Bacteria > Pseudomonadota > Gammaproteobacteria > Burkholderiales > Burkholderiaceae_C > Variovorax > Variovorax paradoxus. The sequence goes on along the minus strand of NZ_BCUT01000001.1, from coordinate 1,607,648 downwards.
CTGCGGGGCATCCACAAGCAGTTCGGCGGCATCCCGGTGCTGCGCGACGTGCAGCTGAAGCTCTACCCCGGCGAGATCCATGCGCTCATGGGGCAGAACGGCGCGGGCAAGTCGACGCTCATCAAGGTGCTCACGGGGGTTCTTCCGTCGAGCGGTGGCGAGATGCACCTGGACGGACAACCCATTCATCCCGCCTCGCCGCTGGAGGCGCAGAAGCTCGGCATCAGCACGGTCTACCAGGAGGTCAACCTGTGCCCGAACCTTTCGGTGGCCGAGAACGTGTTTGCGGGCCGCTATCCGCGCTGCGGCGCGGCGCAGGGTTTTCGCATCGACTGGGCGGCGGTGAACCGGCGCGCCGAAGAGCTGCTGGCGCGCATCGGCCTGGACATCGACGTGAGCCGGCTGCTGTCGAGCTATTCGGTCGCGGTGCAGCAGATGGTGGCCATTGCGCGCTCGCTGGGCGTGTCGTCGAAGGTGCTGATCCTCGACGAGCCGACCTCGAGCCTGGACGACGACGAGGTCGAGAAGCTGTTCGAGGTGCTGCGGCGCCTGCGCAGCGAAGGTCTCGCGATCGTCTTCGTGACGCACTTCTTCAACCAGATGTATGCGGTGTCGGACCGCATCACGGTGCTGCGCAACGGCAACTGGGTGGGCGAGTGGCGCGCCGCGGACCTCGGCCCGCAGGCACTGATTGCCGCGATGCTGGGGCGCGAGCTGGCGGCGCAGTCAGCCCGGCCGGCGGCGCTGCCGGCCTTCGATGAAGCGGCGCCCGCCCTGCTGCAGGCCGAGGGCCTGGGCCAGGCGGGCCAGCTGCAGGCCACCGACCTGCGCGTACGCGCTGGCGAGGTGGTCGGCATCGCGGGCCTCTTGGGCGCGGGCCGCACCGAGCTGGCGCGCCTCCTGTTCGGGCTCGAAGCGCCCGACCGCGGCGTGCTGAGCATCGATGGCCGCTCCGTCAGCTTCTCGAACCCTGCCGACGCGATCCGCGAAGGGCTCGCACTGTGCCCCGAAGAGCGCAAGACCGACGGCATCGTGGCCGAGCTCTCGGTGCGCGAGAACATCGCGCTGGCGCTGCAGGCGCGCCTGGGCGTGCGGCGCTTCCTGTCGCGCGCCGAGCAGACGGCGATCGCGGAGCGCTTTGTCGCGTCGCTGGGCATCAAGACCGCGAGCGTGGAAACCCCCATCGGCCTGCTCTCGGGCGGCAACCAGCAAAAAGCCATGATCGCGCGCTGGCTCGCGACCGAGCCGCGCCTGTTGATCCTCGACGAGCCCACGCGCGGCATCGACGTGGCGGCCAAGCAGGAGATCATGGAAGAGATCCTGCGGCTCGCGAAGGCGGGCATGGCGGTGATCTTCATCTCGTCGGAGATGAGCGAGGTGGTGCGTGTCGCGCATCGCATCGTGGTGCTGCGCGACCGGCAGAAGGTGGGCGAACTCCCAGGTGGTTCGACCGAGGACGAGGTCTACGAAATGATTGCCGCAGCATGACGCCTTCTTTGTTTTTCTCCCTCCCCTCCCGGGGGAGGGCAGGGGTGGGGGCACAGCGGCCTTCCGTTGAGCGCTGCCGCATTGCTGGCGCCGCCTGCCCCCATCCCAGCCTTCCCCCGGAAGGGGAAGGAGCAAGGCGGAACACATGACACGCCTCTCCTCCTTCATGAGCCACCGCCTCGCCTGGCCCATCGTCACGCTGCTTCTGCTGCTCGCGGTCAACACCGCGTTCAACGCCAGCTTCCTGCACCTCGAATGGCGCGACGGCCACCTGTACGGCAGCCTGGTCGACATCCTCAACCGCGCGGCGCCGCTGGTGCTGGTGTCGCTGGGCATGACGCTGGTGATTGCCACGCGCGGCATCGACATCTCGGTGGGCGCGGTCGTGGCCATTGCGGCGGCCGTCGCGGCCTGGATGATCGGCGGCTCGGTGGCGAGCGACGTGAGCCGGTTCCCGATGCCGCTTGCGATCCTCGCGGCCCTGGGCGTTGCACTGCTCTGCGGCCTCTGGAACGGAATGCTGGTGGCCAAGGTCGGCATGCAGCCGATCATTGCCACGCTGATCCTCATGGTGGCGGGCCGCGGCGTTGCGCAGCTCATCGCCGACGGGCAGATCATCACCATCTACTACAAGCCCTTCTTCTTCCTCGGCAGCGGCTACCTGCTGGGCCTGCCGTTCTCGCTGTTCATCGTGGCCGCGGTGTTCGTGCTGCTCTACCTGGCCATCACGCGCACGGCGCTCGGGCTCTTCATCCAGGCGGTGGGCATCAACCCGACGGCCGCGCGCGTGGCCGGCGTGCAGGCGCGCAGGCTCGTCGTGGGCGCCTATGCGTTCTGCGGGCTGTGCGCGGGCGTGGCGGGCCTTTTGATCAGCTCCAATGTCAAGAGCGCGGACGGCAACAACGCCGGCCAGCTGCTGGAGCTCGACGCGATCCTGGCCGTGACCTTGGGCGGCACCGCGCTCACGGGCGGACGCTTCAGCCTCATGGGCAGCGTGATCGGCGCGCTCATCATCCAGACGCTGACCTATGCAATCTATTCGCTGGGCGTGCCGCCGGAGATCAACCTCGTCGTGAAGGCGGTGGTGGTGTTCGCGGTGATGCTGCTGCAATCGCCGGAGTTCCGGGCACAAGTGCGCACGCTGGTGCAGCGGCCGGTGCATGAGGGGGAACGGGCATGAGCGCGGTGATCGAAGCGGCACCCTCACCCCAGCCCTCTCCCGCGAGCGGAAGAGGGGGCAGGGCAGGGTTCAATCCCAAGTATTTGCCGCTGGCCGCAACCATCTCGCTCTTCGTGCTGGTGGCCACGCTGGGCTCGGTGTTCTACGACGGCTTCTTCTCGGCGCAGGTGTTCCTCAACCTGCTGATCGACAACGCCTTCCTGATCGTCGTGGCCGTGGGCATGACCTTCGTGATTCTTTCGGGCGGCATCGACCTGTCGGTGGGCTCGGTGATCGCGCTCACCACGATGGTGTCGGCCTCGCTGGTCGAGAAGCACGGCTGGAGCCCGGCGGTGGTCATTCCGCTGGTGCTGGCCATGGGCACGGCCTTCGGCGCGTTCATGGGACTGCTCATCGAGCGCTTCAGGCTGCAGCCCTTCATCGTCACGCTCGCGGGCATGTTCCTGGCGCGCGGGCTTTGCTACCTGATCAGCATCGACTCCATCAGCATCACCAACGCCTTCTATGCCGAGGTCTCGCAGATCCGCATTCCGGTCTGGGGCGAGGCTTCGCTGTCGATCAGCGCGGTGATCGCCATCGGCGTGCTGCTGGCGGCGGTGTTCATTGCGCACTGCACGCCCTTCGGCCGCGCGGTGTATGCCATTGGCGGCAGCGAGCAGTCGGCCCTGCTGATGGGCCTGCCGGTGCGCTCCACCATCATCGGCGTCTACACGCTGTCGGGCTTCTGCTCGGCGCTCGCGGGCGTGATCTTCACCTTCTACATGCTCTCGGGCTACGGCCTGCATGCGCTGGGGCTGGAGCTCGATGCGATTGCGGCGGTGGTGATCGGCGGCACGCTGCTCACGGGCGGCGTCGGCTATGTGGCGGGCACGCTGTTCGGCGTGCTGATGCTCGGGATCATCCAGACGCTGATCTCCTTCGACGGCACGCTGAGCTCGTGGTGGACGCGCATCGTGGTGGGTGCGCTGCTCTTCGTGTTCTGCCTGCTGCAGCGCTTCTTCACTTCGCGTGCGCCACGGCGCTGACGCTTTTTTTCTTTCTCGCTTTCAGGAAACTTCCGCATGCCGGACAACACCCCCAAGAAGAAGCTGCGCTCGACCGAATGGTTCGGCTCGGCCGACAAGAACGGCTTCATGTACCGCAGCTGGATGAAGAACCAGGGCATACCGGACCACGAGTTCGACGGCCGGCCGATCATCGGCATCTGCAACACCTGGTCGGAGCTCACGCCCTGCAATGCGCACTTCCGCAAGATCGCCGAGCATGTGAAGCGCGGCATCTCGGAGGCGGGCGGCTTTCCGGTCGAGTTTCCGGTGTTCTCCAATGGCGAATCGAACCTGCGGCCCACCGCCATGCTCACGCGCAACCTTGCGAGCATGGACGTCGAAGAGGCCATCCGCGGCAACCCGGTCGATGCGGTGGTGCTGCTCACGGGCTGCGACAAGACCACGCCCGCATTGCTGATGGGCGCGGCCAGCTGCGACATCCCGGCCATCGTGGTCACGGGCGGACCGATGCTCAACGGCAAGCTCGACGGCAAGGACATCGGCTCGGGCACGGCCGTGTGGCAGTTGCACGAGTCGCTCAAGGCCGGCGAGATCAACCTGCACCAGTTCCTCTCGGCCGAAGGCGGCATGTCGCGTTCGGCCGGCACCTGCAACACCATGGGCACGGCCTCCACCATGGCCTGCATGGCCGAGGCGCTGGGCACTTCGCTGCCGCACAACGCGGCCATTCCCGCGGTCGACGCGCGGCGCTACGTGCTCGCGCAGATGTCGGGCATGCGCGCGGTCGAGATGGCGAAGGAGGGGCTCACGCTGTCGAAGATCCTCACGCGCGAGGCCTTCGAGAATGCCATTCGCGTCAATGCCGCCATCGGCGGGTCGACCAATGCGGTGATCCACCTGAAGGCCATTGCGGGGCGCATCGGCGTCGACCTGGAACTGGAAGACTGGACGCGCATCGGCAGCAACACGCCGACCATCGTCGACCTGTTGCCCTCGGGCCGCTTCCTGATGGAGGAGTTCTACTACGCGGGCGGCCTGCCCGCGGTGCTGCGGCGCCTGGGCGAGAACGGCCTCTTGCCGCACCCCGGCGCGCTCACCGTCAACGGCCAGTCGATCTGGGACAACGTGCGCGAGGCGCCGAGCCTCAACGACGAGGTGATCCGCCCGCTCGACAAGCCGCTGATCGCCGACGGCGGCATCCGCATCCTGCGCGGCAATTTGTCGCCGCGCGGCGCGGTGCTCAAGCCCTCGGCCGCATCGCCCGAACTGCTCAAGCACCGCGGCCGCGCGGTGGTGTTCGAGAACCTGGAGCACTACAAGGAGCGCATCGTCGACGAGAGCCTCGAGATCGACGCCAGCTCGGTGATGGTGATGAAGAACTGCGGCCCCAAGGGCTACCCTGGCATGGCCGAGGTCGGCAACATGGGCCTGCCGCCCAAGCTGCTGCGGCAGGGCGTGAAGGACATGGTGCGCATCTCGGATGCACGCATGAGCGGCACGGCCTACGGCACGGTGGTGCTGCACGTCGCGCCCGAGGCGGCTGACGGCGGACCGCTTGCGGCGGTGCGCGACGGCGACTGGATCGAGCTCGACTGCGATGCGGGCCGCCTGCACCTGGACATCAGCGACGAAGAGCTGGCCGCGCGCCTGGCTTCGCTCAGCAGTGCCGACGCGCAGCCCATGAGCACGCGCGGCGGCGGCTACCAGAAGCTCTACGTCAACCACGTGCTGCAGGCCGACGAAGGCTGCGACTTCGATTTTCTGGTGGGCTGCAGAGGCTCCGCCGTTCCCCGCCATTCACACTGATCCACCATGACCCCCAGATACCGCGGCATCTTCCCGGTGGTGCCGACCACCTTCACCGAACAGGGCGCGCTCGACCTCGAGAGCCAGAAGCGCTGCGTCGACTTCATGATCGACGCGGGCTCGGACGGCCTGTGCATCCTGGCCAACTTCTCCGAGCAGTTCGTGCTGTCCGACGACGAGCGCGAGGTGCTCACGCGCACGGTGCTCGAGCATGTGGCGGGCCGCGTGCCGGTGATCGTCACCACCACGCACTACAGCACCCGCATCTGCGCCGAGCGCAGCCGGCGCGCGCAGGACATGGGCGCCGCCATGCTGATGGTGATGCCGCCCTACCACGGCGCCACCTTCCGCGTGCCCGAGCCGCAGATCTTCGAGTTCTACGCCGGCCTGTCCGATGCGGTGAACATCCCGATCATGATCCAGGACGCGCCCGCGAGCGGCACGCTGCTGTCGGCGGCCTTTCTCGCGCGCATGGCTCGCGAGATCGAGCACGTCGCCTACTTCAAGATCGAAACGGCCGGTGCCGCGTCGAAGCTGCGCGAGCTGATCCGCCTGGGCGGCGATGCGGTCGAAGGCCCGTGGGACGGCGAAGAGGCCATCACGCTGATGCCCGACCTCGATGCCGGCGCCACCGGCTCGATGACCGGCGGCGGCTATCCCGACGGCATCCGCCCGATCATCGAGGCGCACCGCGCGGGCGACCGCGACAAGGCCTTCGCCCTCTACCAGCAGTGGCTGCCGCTCATCAACTACGAGAACCGCCAGGCGGGCCTCCTGGCCTGCAAGTCGCTCATGAAGGAGGGCGGCGTGATCGCTTGCGAGGCGCCGCGCCATCCGCTGCCGGCGATGCACCCCGAGACGCGCGCCGGCCTGATCGAGACGGCGAAGCGGCTCGACCCGATGGTGCTGCGCTGGGGGCGTTGACAGTGGCGCCGCGCCCCTTGACGAAGTAGGGCGCGACGATCTCGGTCAGCCAGTCCATCACGGCCAGCACGCGCGGTGCGAGCTGGCGCCGGTTGGCATAGAGCAGCGAAACCGGCATCGGGCGCGCGCTGAACTCCGGCATCACCTGCACCAGCCCGCCCGCGGCCAGGCTCGCTTCCAGGCCCGCGAACGGCGCCTGGATCAGGCCCAGGCCGGCCCGCGCGGCCGCCTGGTAGGCGTCGGTGCCGTTCACCGTGACGGTCGCCGCCACGGGCCATGTCCTGTACACGCCATCGGCGGGGTCGAGGTACTCCCAGCCTGCGTCGCTGGAGGCGAGCGTCTGCGCGAAATGAACGACCTGGTGCTGCGCCAGGTCGTCGAGCGTGCGGGGCGTGCCGTGCGCGCGCAGGTAGCCGGGGCTCGCCGCATTGGCCATGCGCAGTGCACCGAGCGGCCGCGCGACGAGTTCCGAATCCCCGAGCATGCCCACGCGCAGCACGCAGTCGAAGCCTTCGTGCACCAGGTCGACACGGCGGTCCGAGGTGCTGATGCCGACTTCGAGCGCGGGATGCCGCGCGAGGAATTCGGGCAGGCGCGGAATGACGAGGTCGCGCGCGATGGCGTTCGGCAGGTCGACGCGCAGCCGACCCGTGAGGCCGCCGGCGTGCGAACGGAACATGGTGGCGAGCTGCTCGCCCTCGGCCAGGTAGTCCTTGCAGCGGTCGAGGAAGCGCGCCCCGTCCTCGGTGAGCCGCACGCTGCGCGTGGTGCGCTGCAGCAGCCGCGTGCCCAGCCGCTCCTCGAGCTGCTGCACGGCCACCGAGACGCGCGCGCGGGTCAGGCCGAGCTGGTCCGCAGCACGGCTGAAGCTCGCGAGCTCGGCCACCCTCGAGAAGATGCGCAATTCATCGGTGTTCATGGCCGAGGATTGTTTCCTTTTTGGTTGACAGTGTGCGCAGTTTCCCGGAATTTATCTTTCTGACGGTAATTTTTAAAGTCCACCCATCGACTCATCGATCAACCCACCAAGGACTTTGAAATGACAGCTTCCACAACCGCCAACCCCTTGCGCATCGCACTCGTCACCGGCGGCAGCCGCGGCCTCGGCCGCAGCGCCGCGCTGGCGCTCGCCGCCGATGGCGTCGACGTGATCCTCACCTACGTGTCGAACGACGCCAGCGCGCAGGCGGTGGTGGCGCAGATCGAGGCGAAGGGGCGCCGCGCCGTCGCCCTCAGGCTCGATGTCGGGGACAGCACGACCTTCGCCGCATTCGCGGATTCGGTGAAGGCGGCGCTGGCTGCCACCTGGCAGCGCGAGCGCTTCGACTTCCTGGTGAACAACGCCGGCGTGGGCCTGCACGCGAACTTCGAGGACACGACGGAAGCCCAGTTCGACATGCTCTTCAACGTGCACTTGAAGGGGCCGTACTTCCTCACGCAGAAGCTGCTGCCGCTCATCAACGACGGCGGACGCATCGTCAACGTATCGTCGGGGCTCACCCGGTTCTCGATCGCCGGTGCATCCGCCTATGCCGCGATGAAGGGCGGCGTGGAAACGCTCACACGCTACCTCGCGAAGGAACTCGGCGCGCGCGGCATTGCGGCCAACACGATCGCGCCGGGTGCGATCGAAACCGACTTCAGTGGAGGCATGGTGCGCGACAACCCGCAGGTGAACGCGATGGTGGCCGGTTTCACCGCGCTCGGACGCGCGGGCCAGCCCGACGATATCGGCGGAGTGATCGCGCTCTTGTTGGGGGAGGGCAGTCGCTGGGTGAATGCCCAGCGCATCGAAGCTTCCGGAGGGATGCTGGTCTGAGCGCGCAGCCCCGGCCGCTTGGGGCTCAGCTCTTCTCGAGCTCGCTCACTTGCAGGGACAGGTCGAACAGCTTCGACTTGCTCGCGTAGTAGCGGTCGAGCCGCCATTCCTTCAGGATGTCCATGGCGAGCTCGAAGCTCTTGTAGTCGAGGCTGTAGAGCGTGACCAGCTCGAAGCTGCGTTCGGATTCGAGCGCCAACACGAGCTGCGCCAGGATTTTGGACGACTCGTTGGCCGGGTCCGTTTCTATGAATCGGCGAGCGACCTTGATGGCATTCATGGGATAGTGTTCCTCGGTAGGCAGAGACCGAGAACTATAGCTAGCACGCCCTCGTGCTTTATGACAGTCGTGTGACATGCGAAGGTCATTGCCCTTGACGGGCATGGCGCATGCATCCACCGCCGCCCGGTGCGGGCGGCGGGGACGCCGCTGGATCGCGTGCTTCAGCGCTTCAGCGCATCGGTGCCGGCATGGGAGCCGGCATCGGCGCCGGCTCCATCGGCGCGATGGGCGCAATGGCCGGCGGCGGGACCCGCGAAGGCGCGGGCATCGGCGCCGGCATCGCGGCGGCGGGTGCCGGCATGACGACGGTGGTGACCGATTCGCGGATCACGCCGCCGCCCATCACGCTGCCATCCACATTGCCGCGGGTGTTGCCGCTGCCGCCCATCACGCGGGCCTCGCAGTCGGCGCGGTCGGCCGGTGGCTGGAGCCCGCAGCGCGCGAGGGCGTTGCGCTGGTAGTCGGGCGCGCTGGTCAGGCCGCCGCGTGCGGCTTCCTGGCGTGCGGCGCCGGCCTCGCGGATGCAGGCCGCGCGGTCCTGCTGGTTGTGGCCGCAGACCGCGAGTTCCTGCTGGTAGGTGGAATCGCCGCGGCGCGGCTGGGCCGAGGCCGAGGTGGCGGCGGCCAGGCCGCCCACGGCAATCAGGGCGGCAATCATCGAACGGGTGGTGCTGTTCATGGGGTGCTCCTTGGAGTGACCTGAAACATGAAACTGTTGGACAAGTCGGGCCGCGCCGGGTTCCTTGCGGCCCCTGCCGGTCAGCGCGCGGGTGCGGCCGGCTGTACCGGCTGTGCCGGCAGCGGTGTCACTGTTTCGCGGATGACGCCGCCGCCCATCACGCTGCCTTCGGTGCTGGTGCGTGCGCCGCCCTGCAGGCGCGCCTCGCAGTCGGCGCGGTCGGCCGCGGGCTGTTCGCGGCAGCGCGCCATGGCATTGGCGTCGTAGCGGCCGGGGCTCGCGCTCGTGAGGCCGTTGCGGCCCGCTTCCTGGCGCGCGGCGCCGGCTTCGCGCAGGCAGGCCGCGCGGTCCTGCTGCACGCCGTCGCAGGTGGCGCGCTCCTGCTGCGCACGTGCGGCCGTGCCGGGCGCCTGCGCTTGTGATGCGCCGGAAAAAAGCAGGCCGCTTGCTGCAAGAAGCGCGGCAGCACAAAGGGTGGAACGAACTGTTGTTGTCATCGGGTGCTCCTGGTTGAGGCGCGCCCTCCGAAAGCGCGACCGGACACGCAGTGTGGTCCGGTGCAGGCCGTGCGGGGTGTGGGACGGCACAGACAGCAGCCCCGGCCGGACTCGCCCTTGCGTGTGGGACGTGTCCGGCATGGGCCGGCGCGCGGCCGGCCCGGTGCGGGTCAGCCCGCCGCGATGCGCTGCGCCAGGTGCGCGAGCGCTTCCTCGACCTGGTCGACCAGGATCAGCGACAGGTCGCCCGGCTGCAGCCGCGCAAGCGCGGTGTCGATGGCGACGAACTCGCCGCGGATCTCGTCGATGTAGCGCGTGCGCGCCGCGCCCTGCAGGCCCTGGCGCAGCAGCGCCATCACCTCGCCGTCGGCACGGCCGCGCTGGGCCGCGTCCTGGTAGAGGATCACGTCGTCGAAGGCCTGGCCGAGGATGGCGGTCTGGTCGCGGATGTCGGAATCGCGCCGGTCGCCCGCGCCGCTGATCACCACCGAGCGCTTGTTGGCCGGCATGGTGTCCACGGCCGAGACCAGCGCGCGCATGGCGTCGGTGTTGTGGCCGTAGTCGGCGATCACGGTGGCGCCGCGGTAGTCCATGACGTTGAAGCGCCCCGGCACGCCGGCCGCGTCGTTCAGGAAGCTCGCGAGGCCGCTGCGGATGGTGTCCCAGTCCAGGCCCACGGCCCATGCGGCGGCCACGGCCGCCATCACGTTGTCGACCTGGAAGCCGATGGTGCCGCCGCGCGTGATGGGCACGTCGCGCAGCGCGATGCGCTCGCGCCAGGAGCCTTCGGCCGCGACCAGCGTGTCCTGGTCGACGTAGACGGTGCGCTTGCCCTGCGCGCGGTGCGTGGCCATCACGGGGTGCTGGCGGTCGGCGGTGAAGAAGATCACGTGGCCCGGGCAGCCGGCGGCCATGGCGGCGACGTTGACGTCGGCGGCATTGAGCACCGCGTAGCCGTCGGGCGCGACGTTGCGCACGATCACGCGCTTGAGCACCGCGAGGTCTTCGACGGTGGTGATGTAGTTCAGGCCCAGGTGGTCGCCGCTGCCGATGTTGGTGACCACGGCCACCTGGCAGCGGTCGAAGCCGAGGCCTTCGCGCAGCACGCCGCCGCGCGCCACTTCGAACACGGCCGCATCCACGTCGGGGTGCATGAGCACGTTGCGCGCGCTCTTGGGGCCGCTGCAGTCGCCGCTGTCGGTCTGGCGGCCGTCGACGTACACGCCGTCGGTGTTGGTCATGCCGGTGCGCAGGCCGCTGGATGCGAGCAGGTGGTTGATGAGGCGCGCCGTGGTGGTCTTGCCGTTGGTGCCGGTCACGGCCACCACCGGAATGCGGCCGTCGTCGCCATGCGCGAACAGCGTGTCCATGACGGCTTCGCCCACCGCGCGGCCGCGGCCGAACGAGGGCGAGATGTGCATGCGCAGGCCGGGCGCGGCATTGACCTCGACCACGCCGCCGTGCTGTTCCTCGAGCGGGCGCAGCACGTTCTCGCAGACCATGTCGACGCCGCAGATGTGCAGGCCGACCATCTGCGCCGCATCGACCGCGCGCGCGGCCACTTCGGGGTGCACGGTGTCGGTCACGTCGGTGGCGGTGCCGCCGGTGGACAGGTTGGCATTGTTGCGCAGTACCACGCGCTGGCCGCGCGCGGGCACGCTGTCGGGCATGAGGCCCTGGGCCTCGAGGCGGCCGATGGCGATGTCGTCCAGGCGGATCTTGGTGAGCGAGGTGGCATGGCCTTCGCCGCGCCGCGGGTCGAGGTTCACGGCGTCGATCAGCTGGCGCACGGTGGCGCTGCCGTCGCCGATCACGTGCGGCGGATCGCGCCGCGCGGCGGCCACCAGGCGGTCGCCCACCACCAGCAGGCGGAAGTCGAAGCCCGGCAGGAATTTCTCGACCATGACCTCGCCATAGGCGGCGGCCGAATCGTAGGCGGCGGTGAGCTGCTCCTGGGTCGTGATGTTGACCGTGACGCCCTTGCCCTGGTTGCCGTCCTGCGGCTTCACCACCACGGGCAGGCCGATCTCCACGGCCGCGGCCCAGCCGTCCTGCGCATCCGAAACCGGGCGGCCCAGCGGCACCGGCACGCCGGCCGCGTTGAGCAACTGCTTGGTGAGTTCCTTGTCCTGCGCGATCGATTCGGCCACGCCGCTGGTGCTGTCGACCTCGGCCGCCTGGATGCGGCGCTGCTTGGAGCCCCAGCCGAACTGCACCAGGCTGCCGCTGGTGAGCCGGCGGTAGGGAATGCCGCGCGCCACGGCGGCATCGACGATGGAGCCGGTGCTCGGGCCCAGGCGCTCGGACTCGTCGAGGTCGCGCAGCTCGGTGATGGCGGCGGCGGCGTCGAAGGCGGTGTCGGCCTGCGCGGCCGCGATCAGCTGTTCGGCCAGTTCGATGGCGCGCCGGCCCACGGCCTCTTCGCTGTACTGGAACACGACCTGGTAGACGCCTTCTTCCACCGTGGGCGAGGTGTGGCCGAAGTTGACCGCGCAGCCGGCCTGGGCCTGCAGCGCCACGGCCGCGTTCTCGAGCACGTGCGCCAGGGCCATCGGCTGGCCCAGCACCATCGGATGCAGCTCGCCGATGTGGGGGAACAGCGCGCGCAGGCGTGCTTCGAAGCCCGGCAGGCGGCTGATGGCGTTCTCGTCGCCTTCGCAGGCAACCACCGCTTCGATGGCGGTGTGGCGGCTCCAGAGGTTGGGGCCGCGCAAGGCGCGGATACGGGTGACTTTCATGGGGCGGCGGTGCGCTTCAGGCGAGTTGCAGTTGGGGGGACGAAAGCGGCTGTGTCTGCGAAAGCTGCAGCGAGGCCAGCGCCGCCTGCAGGTCGGCCTCGAAGGCCTCGACGCCGGCGCCGATGAGGTTCAGCGGAATGCCCAGCGCCCAGGCCGCGGCCACCGCGGCCAGCACGCTCTCCAGGCTCACGCCCGCGTGCGTGGCGCGCCAGACGGTCAGGCGGCCGAGGCCGGGCAGGAAGGATTCGCTGCTGCCGTTGGCCAGCACCACGCGGTCCTGCCGCACCAGCACGGCCTTGCCGCCGGCGGCCTGGTGCGCGGTGAGCGCGGCAGCCTGCGGGTCGGCCGCATAGAGAATGACGGCGCCGTCGCACAGCGGGGCCAGGCCCGCCACGCGCGGATCGCCCGCGTTGAGCACCGCGGTGCCTTCGCCCAGCACCACGTCGACCTGCGTGCGCAGCACCTTGACCATCTGGTCGCTCTCGGTGATGTCGTAGTCGGCCAGCGCCTCGGCGCCTTCGAGGTCGGTCACGATGCCGAGCTCGCAGCGGTCGTAGGCCAGGCCGTCGCGCAGGATGGTCTCGGCGCCGTTCTCGATCACCACGGCTTCCACCGCGCGGTTCACCAGCAGGCGGCGGCCGGCTTCCCAGTTGGCGCTGTCGCGCGCATCGACGCGGCGGCGCTCCAGGAACAGGCCGTCGCGGCAGGCCAGGCCCGTGTGGCGCCCGCCCAGGTTGATGAGCCAGGCGACCAGGCGCGCGAGCACCGCGGTGTCGCGCGAGCCGGCCACGCCGATCACGGGGATGCGGCCCGGCGCATCGCCCGGGAACAGGTGGTCGCAGATCGCGCGGCCCACCGGGCGCGGCGAGCCGACGGCCGGCTTCAGGTGCATCAAGAGGCCGGGGCCGGCATTCACTTCGACGATGGCGCCGCGCTGCGGGCCGAGCGGCTTGCCGATGTCCAGTGCCACCAGGTCGATGCCCGCGATGTCCAGGCCCACCACGCGTGCGGCCAGCACGGCGGCATGCGCGACTTCAGGATGGACCTGGTCGGTGCAGTCGTTGGCCATGTTGCCGTTGCGCTGGATCGTAACCACGCGGCCGGCCGCCGGCACCGAGGCGCCGTCGAGCTCCTGGCGCTTGAGTTCGAGCTGCAGCTTGGCGTCGGTGTCCAGCACGATCAGGTCGAGCGGGTATTCCTCTTCGGCGCCGCGGCGCGGATCGCTGTTGAGCTGCTTGTCGATCAGCTCGGCCACGGTGCTCTTGCCGTCGCCGGTCACGGTGATGATCTCGCCGCGCGCGGCCGCCACCACCTCGCCGCCCACCACCAGCAGGCGGTGTTCGTGGCCGCGGATGAAGCGCTCGACCATCACGTCGCTGCCTTCGGGCTCGGCCACCGCGAAGGCGGCCATGACTTCGTCGCGCGTGGTCAGCTCGAGCGACACGCCGCGGCCGTGGTTGGCGTCCGAGGGCTTCACGACCACCGGCAGGCCGATGTCCTCGGCCGCTTCCCAGGCTTCCTCGGCGCTGGCCACCACCTGGCCCTCGGGCACCGGCACGCCGCAGCTCGCGAGCAGCGACTTGGTCAGCTCCTTGTCGCTCGCGATCGATTCGCCGATGGCGCTGGTGTAGTCGGTCTCGGCGGTCCAGATACGCTGCTGGTTGGCGCCATAGCCCAGCTGCACCAGGTTGCCGCTGTTGAGCCGGATGTGCGGAATGCCGCGGTCGGTGGCGGCGGACACGATGGCCGCGGTGCTCGGGCCGAGGTAGCAGTCCTCGACCTTGGCCTTGACCGCATCGACCGCCTTCTGCACGTCGTCTGCGGTGAAGGGATCGTTGTTGATCGCCGCCATCAGCAGGCGGTGGCCCTGGGCCAGCGCCACGCGGGCCACCTGCTCGTCGCGCGCGCGGAACACCATGCGGTAGACGCCGTGCTCCGAGGTGCTGCGGGTCTGCCCGAAGCCGGTCGGCATGCCGGCCAGGTTCAGCAGCTCGATCACCACGTGCTCCAGCACGTGGCCCGACCAGGTGCCTTCGGTCAGCCGCTGGATGAAGCCGCCGCGCTCGCCCACGCCGCAGTGGTGCTCGATGAGCGCCGGCAGCAGCGCCGTGAGCCGGTCGGTAAAGCCGTCGATCTTGTTGGAGGGGTAGTCCTCCAGCTGGCCCAGGTCGAGCCAGACTTCCAGCACGGGCCGGTAGGTCCAGAGGTTCGGACCGCGCAAATAGTTGATGCGCAGCAGGCGGATGTCGTCGAAACGGGTCATGCAAACGTTCGATGTGCTTTGGCCGAGCACCGCGGCGCCTTCAAGCGCGCCCATGGCAATCGGTCAGAATCGGCGCCCGACAAAGGACGCCATGGCGCGGTCCCTGCGGCCCGCGACGGGCAAGAGTCAAAGAAACACAATGCAACATCACGATCCAGTCGGCACCCGGGAGGGCGAAATCGAGGCGGCCTCAGACGCGCTGAAAAGCCGGCTCGCAGCCGCGGAAAACGTTCTGGTCACACTGCCGGTTGACCTTGACGATGAACTTCTGTTTACCTTTGGGCTCGTGGCCCTCACCGACCGGCGGCTGCTGGCGCTGCAACCGGATGGCCAGTGGTGTGAGTGGACACTATCAGATTCGGCCCTCCGTTTGCATTTGAGCGACCATTCGGGCGTTGGAACGCTCGATCTGGTGGGTGCCGAAGGGCGCCTTGCGCGCTGGCGCTACACGCTGGCGAGCCAGCCGGCCGCGCTGCGGCTACTCAAGCTCTTCGGCCAGCGCGAGAACGGCACTGTCGCCGAGGCGACAGCCGAGCCCGACGGCGACGACCTGGCCCTGCCCGACGCCGAGCTCCAGGCACCGCCCTCCACCTGGGTGCTGCTGCGGCTCGGCCGCTTCGCCAAGCCCTACCGCAAGCAGCTGATCGCAGGCTTCCTGCTGACGCTGGTCTCCACGGCCGCGACGCTGGTGCCGCCCTACCTGACCATCCCGCTGATGGACGACATCCTGATTCCGTTCCAGAACGGGCAGAAGATCGACCCGGCGCGCGTCGGGCTCTACCTGAGCGGGCTGCTGGGCGCGGCGCTGGTCGGCTGGGGCCTGGGCTGGGCGCGCACCTACCTGCTGGCGCTGGTGTCCGAGCGCATCGGCGCCGACCTGCGCACCACCACCTACGAGCACCTGCTCACGCTGCCGCTCGACTATTTCGGCGGCAAGCGCACCGGCGACCTGATGGCGCGCATCGGCTCGGAAACCGACCGCATCAACGTGTTCCTCTCGCTGCACGCGCTCGACTTTGCGAACGACGTGCTGATGATCGTGATGACCGCGGTCATCCTGGTTTCCATCAACCCGCTGCTGGCCGTGGTCACGCTGGTGCCGCTGCCCTTCATCGCCTGGATGATCCACGTGGTGCGCGACCGGCTGCGCACCGGCTTCGAGAAGATCGACCGCGTGTGGTCCGAGGTGACCAACGTGCTGGCCGACACCATCCCGGGCATCCGCGTGGTCAAGGCCTTTGCGCAGGAGCGCCGCGAAGCCGAGCGCTTCCGCGTGGCCAACGCCTACAACCTGCAGGTCAACGACAAGCTCAACCGCACCTGGTCGCTGTTCACGCCCACCGTCTCGCTGCTGACCGAGATCGGCCTGCTCGTGGTCTGGGGCTTCGGCATCTGGCAGGTGGCGCGCGGCAGCATCACGGTGGGTGTGCTCACGGCCTTCATTGCCTACATCGGCCGCTTCTACACGCGGCTCGATTCGATGAGCCGCATCGTCTCGGTCACGCAGAAGGCGGCGGCCGGCGCCAAGCGCATCTTCGACATCCTGGACCACGTGAGCAACGTGCCCGAGCCCGCCAACCCGGTGAAGATCGAGCGCGTGCAGGGCCGCATCGAGATGAGCGGGCTGGGCTTTCGCTACGGCTCGCGCGCCGTGATCCACGACCTCGACCTGACCATCGAGCCCGGCGAGATGATCGGCCTGGTGGGCCACAGCGGCTCGGGCAAGAGCACGCTGGTCAACCTGATTTGCCGCTTCTACGACGTGACCGACGGCGCCATCAAGGTCGACGGCACCGACATCCGCCGCTTTGCCGTGGCCGACTACCGGCGCCACGTGGGGCTGGTGCTGCAGGAGCCGTTCCTGTTCTTCGGCACCATCGCGCAGAACATCGCCTACGGCAAGCCCGACGCCACACGCGCCGAAGTGGTGGCCGCCGCGCGCGCCGCGCATGCGCACGACTTCATCCTGCGCCTGCCGCACGGCTACGACTCGCTGGTGGGCGAGCGCGGCCAGGGCCTGTCGGGCGGCGAGCGGCAGCGCATCAGCATTGCGCGCGCGCTGCTCATCGACCCGCGCATCCTGATCCTTGACGAGGCCACCTCGGCCGTGGACACCGAGACCGAGAAGGAAATCCAGAAGGCGCTCGACAACCTCGTGCAGGGCCGCACCACCATCGCCATTGCGCACCGCCTCTCGACGCTGCGCAAGGCCGACCGGCTGGTGGTCATGGACCGCGGCGAGGTGGTCGAGGTCGGTCCGCACGACGCCCTGATGGAGAAGCAGGGCGCCTACTGGCGGCTCTACCAGGCGCAGCTGCGCCAGGCCGACGAGGAGGCGAGCGAAGGCGCCGTCGACGAACGCGCCGGCGCGCAGCTGCCCCTGGTCATCAGCCATGCGGCCCATCCCGCCGGAGACGCATGATGAACGACACCATTCCCACTTTCGACCTCGAGCGCGATGCCTTCGGCCGCCTGGTGCTGACCGATGCCGAGGGCGAGCGCCACGTGGGCGTGACGCCTGTGCGCGCCTTTCCGCTCAGCGCGCCCGGCGAGGGCGTGTCGCTGGTCGGCAGCGAAGGCCGCGAGCTGGTCTGGATCGACCGCCTCGAGGCCCTGCCGGCGGCGGCGCGCGCGCTGCTCGAACAGGAGCTCGCGGTGCGCGACTTTGCACCCACGCTGCTCAAGTTGCATGGCGTGTCGAGCTTCGGCGTGCCCAGCACCTGGACCGTGAGCACCGACCGCGGTGACACCAGCTTCGTGCTCAAGGCCGAGGAAGACATCCGCCGGCTCGAAGGCGGCGCACTGCTGATTGCCAGCGCGCACGGCGTGCAGTTCCGCATTCCCGACGTGAAGGCGCTCGACCGCGCCTCGCGCAAGCTGCTGGAGCGCTTTCTCTAGACCGCCGCGCGTTCAGGCCGACGCGGCGCCGCCCGATGCGGCCGGCAAGGCAGGCGCCGGCTGGGTGGCCGCCCGGGCCTGCCGGTGGCCCCAGTCGGTGATCGGCTTCTCGAACCGGCGGTAGAGAAAGTCGGAGACAAGCAGTGCCACGCCGAAGGACGCGAACAGCAGCGTCGCCCCCGCCACCGTGGTGGGCGAGATGCCGATCACGGCCTGCGCCGCGAGGTACTGCACCAGGTACATCGCGTACGAGCGGCGCCCCACGAACAGCATGAAGCGCGACGAAAGAAGCCTGCGCAGCCAGCTGTCCGCCGCAACCAGCGAAGGCAGCCACAGGCCCACCAGCACCACGTACACGGCAATCAGCTGCGGCTCGCCGAAGCGCGCGCTGATCGTGAGCGACTTGCGGTGCACCAGGAACAGGGCGAGCGCGATCGCGATGGCGGCCGTCTGCGTCATGAGGCCGCGCATCCATGCGAAGGTCCGGCGCGTGTGCATCGCGATCGCCACCATCGAGCCCACCAGCATGCCAAGGTAGTGCCAGGGCGAGAATCCGGCCGGGTGGGCACCGGTCATCCAGACGGCAACCAGCAGCGCGAGGCTGCATGCAGCGGTCCCGAAGCGCGAGGCGGCGGTGGAACCGAACAGCGTGAACAGCGCCGGCCACACCAGGTAGTACTTCCACTCGACGCCCAGCGTCCAGGTCATCTGCAGCGGCGCGAAGCCGGCAAACTCGTTCAGCAGCGTGAGGTAGTAGGGCGTGGCCGCCTTCATCTGCTCCCAGGCCGCGCCCTGGGCGAGGTAGCTCAGCGCGAGCACCAGCAGGTAGACCAGAAAATAGAGCGGCAGGATCCGGGCCGCGCGCCGGATGTAGAAGGCCTTGAGCGACACCGTGCCGGTGGCATCGCGCTCGCGCAGCAGCAGCGTGGTGATCAGGAAGCCGGAGAGCACGAAGAAGGCATGCACGCCGAGCCAGCCCGAGAACTTGTCCCAGCGCGGACCGCCGAAGTGGAACCCGAAGACAAGAAAGACGGCCACCGCCCGCAGCCCATCGAGCGCTGCGAAATTGCGGGTCTCCAGGTAATCGCCGAGGCCGTGGATCGACCCTTGTTCGCGCATGTTGTGCGTTGCCTCTCCTTCGAATCGCGCGGATTCTGCCCGAGATAGCACTTTGGTGGTGCATCGGCAGGGCCGGACGGCCGCGGCTGTTGGTGCGGCGCCACGTTGCGCCGCCAAGGCTGCGAAAATCGCGGTTTTGAAGAGACGGACATGCCCCTGCACACCACCGCCCTCGTCCTGTTCTCCGGCGGCCAGGATTCGACCACCTGCCTTGCGGACGCGCTGTCCAAGTACCAGCGCGTCGAGACGCTGGGCTTCGACTATGGCCAGCGGCACCGCATCGAGCTCGACGTGCGCGGCACCATCCTTGCCAGGATGCGCGAGCGCTTCCCCGACTGGGCGCCGCGCCTGGGCGAGGACCACGTGCTCACGCTGGCCGCGCTGGCCCAGCTCGGCGGCTCCTCGCTCACCGAGGAGGTGGCCTTTGAAATGCAGGCCGACGGCCTGCCCAACACCTTCGTGCCGGGGCGCAACCTGCTGTTCCTCACGCTGGCCGGCGCGCTGGCCTACCGGCGCGGGCTGCAGGTGATCGTCACCGGCGTCTGCGAGACCGACTTCTCGGGCTACCCCGACTGCCGCGACGACACCATGAAGGCCATGCAGCTCGCGCTCTCGCTCGGGCTGGAGCGCCGCCTGGTGATCGAGACGCCGCTGATGTGGATCGACAAGGCCGAGACCTGGCAGATGGCGCATCGCCTGGGCGGCGAGCCGCTGGTCGAGCTGATCGTGGAAGAAACCCACACCTGCTACCTCGGCGACCGCGAACATCGCCAGGCCTGGGGCTACGGCTGCGGCGAGTGCCCGGCCTGCGAGCTGCGCAAGAAGGGCTGGGAGCGCTACGCCTCGCGCCCCCAGCAGGTCTAGGTGGCCGCAGTCTCCAGCCGGTAGCGCGCGCCGCCCGCCGGTGCGCCTTCGGGCTGGGGCACCAGCGTCCAGCGCTGGTTGTGGAAGTCGCCGACCGCCGCGCGGTGCGCGATCGACACCATGGCGCCGCCCGCGGCCTTCACCCGGTCGGAGAGCCGCTTGTAGAGCACGCCCTCGGCCTCGGCATCGAGTGCGCTGGTGATCTCGTCGGCAAAGAGCCACGACGGCTTCTTCAGCAGCACACGCGCGATCGACAGCCGCTGCTGCTCGCCGCCCGAAAGCTTCTGGCTCCAGGCATCGCTGTCGTCGAGGCGGTCCACGAGGTTGGGCAGCAGCGCATCGGCCAGCGCCTGGCGCAGCTCGGCATCGCTGTAGTTCTCGGCCGGATTCGGATAGGTCAGCGCATTGCGCAGGGTGCCGTCCGGCACGTAGGGCCGCTGCGGCATGAACACCGCGCCCTCGGGCACCTTCACATGGCCGCGTGCGAACGGCCAGATGCCGGCAAAAGTGCGGAACAGGGTCGACTTGCCGCTGCCCGACGGCCCCTGCAGCAGCACGCTGTCGCCCGGCTGGACCGCGAGCGCCGCGCCGGCGAGCAGCGAGGTGCCGTTGGGCAGGGCCACCGTCAGGTCGCCGGTCTGCAGCGCGGGTGCGGTACCGTCGCGCTCGAGCGACTGGCTGCGCGCCGCATGTGCGCGCATCGCATCGTCGAAGCTGGTGAGGCGGTCGGTGGTTGCGCGCCAGACGGCCACGCGGTCGTAGTTGTCGACGAACCAGCTGAGCGAATCCTGCACCTTGCCGAAGGCCGACGAGATCTGCATCAGCTGGCCGAGCTGGATGGCGCCGCTGAAGAAGCGCGGCGCGGCCACCAGGAACGGGAAGATCACGGCCGCCTGCCCGAAGAACGAGGTGAAGGTGATCAGGTTCTTCTGCTGCTTGATCAGCACCAGGTAGTTGCGCAGCACGCTGCCAAAGCGCAGGTCGAGCTGGCCGTGCTCGACCTTCTCGCCCTTGTCCAGCGCAATGGCCTCGCTGTATTCGCGCACCCGCACCAGGTGGTGCCGGAAGTCGGCCTCGAAGCGCTGCTGCCGGAAGTTGGTGCCGATCAGCGGGCGGCCGATGAAGTGCGTGATGGCCGTGCCCACCACGCAATAGGCCACCGCCAGCCAGACCATCGCCCCCGCGATCTGGTAGCTGCTGCCGCCCATCGAGAACGCGAAGCTGCCCGACAGCCCCCAGAGAATGCCCACGAAGCTCACCAGCGTGACCACGGCGTTCAGGAGGCCCATCGACAGCGTCATCGTGTAGTCGGTGAACATCTGCATGTCCTCCTGGATCCGCTGGTCGGGGTTGTCGGGCGCCTGGCCTTCCTTGTTCGCGTAGCGCGCAAGCTCGAGGTGATAGAAGGTGCGGTCGGCCATCCAGCGCGACAGGTAGTCGCGCGTCATCCAGGTGCGCCAGCGCAGCTGCAGCAGCTGCGTCACATAGAACTTGAGCACCTGCACCGCGATGTTGAAGAAGGCGATCCAGCCGAAGACGCCCACCTCGCGCCAGAAGACCGCCGAGTCCTTGTTCTGCAGCCCGTCGTAGAAGCGCCCGTACCACTGGTTGCCCAGCACCGCCACGTACACGTAGAACAGGTTCAGCGCGACGATGCCCAGCAGCATCGCGCGGGCGCGCCATTTTTCCTCGGAACGGAAGTAGGGCGCCGCAAGCGTGAAGACGCGCTTCACTACCTGGGCGAACGTGGCGGCGCGCGCCGTGACGGATAAAGACATGCAGGTTTCCTCGCTGGGCGCGGGTGCGCCGGACTTCGTGAAGAAACGATGGTAGTCAAATGTTCCTTAAGCGGGACTGAACCGGCCCGGCGCCCCGCAAAGTGCTCAGTGCAGCATGACCCGCGCCGCTGCTTCCAGGAAGTGCTTGAGCGGCGGCGTCTCGCGTCCCTGCACCTTCGCTTCCTCGTCCCACAGCCGCAGCCGCACCGCATCGCCGGCCCAGCGCTGCTCGGCGAAGCGCTGCGCCGCGGCCTCGTCCATCACGCCTCCCTGCAGCGCGAGACTGCGCACCGAATCCGCCGAGAGCCGCGAGAAGTAGCCGGGCCGTGTCGCGCAAAGGTAGCGCTTGGCGTCCACGTGCAGCCGGATCGGCTCGCGCACCTCGGCGCCGAAGACGCCGCGCAGGAGCGGCATGGCGATGTACTGGTGGCGGTCGTCGATGCCCAGCTCGGTGGGCGAGCGCGGCAGCGTCTGGTGCTCGGCGATCAGCAGGTGGCCGAGATCGTGCAGCAGCGAGGCCGTGACCAGTGCATCGCCCGCGCCGGCCTGCTCTGCCAGCCATGCGCACTGCAGCGCATGCTCGAGCTGCGACACCGGCTCGCCCGCATACGCAACCCCGCCGCGCTCGGCGAACAGGCGGGCGATTTTGGCGAGGTCGAGTGTCATGGACCCGGCAGCTTCGCGCACCGCAATGACACCCGCATGACGAATCCCATGAGGCGCCATGCAGCCGCGCGGCACGGTCGGCGCGGCGTCCGACTTGACTTGCCAGGCCGCGGGCATAGCATCCGCCGCATGAGAAGCACAGTCCTTGTTCTTCTGCTCTGCATCGGCCTGGTGGCGGCCGGCTGCAACGACAAGCCCAAGCCTGGCGTGCCGGTGCCGAAGGCTTCGGCCGATGTCGTGATGCCGGTCCCGTTCGCGGGCTGATTCGCCCCTCTCGGGCGCGCGGGCGGCCATGCGCCGCCGGGCATTGCGCGCGCTTGCCTTCGCATGTCCGCGCCCGGCGGTATCCTCGGCGCGGAGCAAAAAACAATGAAGACATTCGAGACAAGCGCCCACGAGGCGGATTCGCGCTACGCCATGCTGCGGCTCGGCCTCACGCTGCTGGTCATGACGGTCGGCAGCAGTGGCATGTACGTGGTCTCGGTGATGCTGCCGGCCGTGCAGGCCGAGTTCGGCATCGCGCGCGCCGATGCCTCGCTGCCCTACACGCTGCTGATGCTCGGCTTCGGCGTGGGCGGCGTGCTGATGGGGCGGCTGGCCGATCGCTTCGGCGTGATGTGGCCCCTGCTGATCGGCGCGCTGAGCCTCGGCGTGGGTTATGTCGCGTGCGGCATGGCCGATGGCATCGTGTCTTTCACCCTCGCGCAGGCGGTGCTGGTCGGCCTGCTCGGCAGCGCCGCGGCCTTTGCGCCGCTGGTGGCGGACACCTCGCTCTGGTTCGTCAAGCGGCGCGGCATCGCGGTGGCGGTGTGCGCGAGCGGCAACTACGTGGCAGGCGCCATCGGGCCGCCGATTGCGGAGCACTTCATCGAGACGGTGGGCTGGCGCCAGACCTACATCGGCATGGGCCTCTTTTGCGGCCTGGCAATGGCGGCGCTCGCGCTCTTCTTTCGCGCGCGGCCGCCGGCAGTGGCCGCGGCGCCGGCCAGCCATGCGGGCCATGCCGGGCGGCGGCGCGACATGACGCGGCCCTTCGGCTTCAGCATGGGCACCGCACAGGGCCTGCTGTGCGTGGCGGGCGTGGCCTGCTGCGTGGCCATGGCGATGCCGCAGGTGCACATCGTGGCCTACTGCGGCGACCTCGGCTACGGCCCGGCGCAGGGCGCGCAGATGCTGTCGCTGATGCTGGGCTTCGGCGTGGTGAGCCGGCTGGTGTCGGGCGCGATCTGCGACCGCATCGGCGGGCTGCGCACGCTGCTGCTCGGCGGCGCGCTGCAGGGCGTGGCGCTGCTGCTGTTCCTGCCGTTCGACGGGCTGGTGTCGCTCTATGTGATCTCGGCGCTGTTCGGGCTGTTCCAGGGCGGCATCGTGCCGTCCTACGCGATCATCGTGCGCGAGCATTTCCCGCCCGAGGAAGCCGGCGCGCGCGTGGGCACGGTGCTGATGTTCACGCTGTTCGGCATGGCGTTGGGCGGCTGGATGTCGGGCAAGGTGTTCGACCTGACCGGCAGCTACCACGCGGCGTTCCTCAACGGCATCGGCTGGAACCTGCTGAACGTCAGCATCGCGGCGATGCTGCTGTTCAGGGTCCGGCATCTGCGGCTTCGCACCGCCGCGGCGTAGCTCTCTCGCGCCGTCAGAGATCGGCCAGGCCCATTGCCGGATCGCTCACCGAATGCCGGCCGGTCTCGACGCGGCCGGCAAAGCGCCGCACGAAGCTGGTGTCGGCATCGCATCGCACGGCAAAGTCGTACCACGCGCCGCTCGCTGCCAGGTCCCAGTGCAGCTCGGCCTTGGCGCCGCCTTCCACCGTCGCGGTCCACGGACCGTCGTTGCGGTAGGCCTTGGCACGCACGGTGAACTTGCAGGCGCTCTTGCCGTCGTTGCGCATCTCCAGGTACACGTTGCCGTTGGCGATGTCGTAGCACACGCGCACTTCGGGCACGGCCGCATCGCCGGCGCGAAGCGCGTTCAGGTCGCCCTTGAAGTGGCGGTGAAAGCCGTTGGGCCCGAGCACCCACAGGTCGTAGAAGCCGCTGTCGTCGCGCATCGCGTTCCACGTGTCGTCGAGCGTCTTGCCGGGCTCGACCATGTAGCGGCGCGGCAGGCGGTCGAGGTTGAGCTTGTCGTAGACGTGGAACACGGCGCTGGCGGTGCCGGTGTTCGCGAACAGCAGCTGGATCTTTCCGCCGATGGCATCGGCACGGGCGCTCGTGTGCAGCTCGTAGGGCAGCGCGCGCGAGGGCCGCGTGCCGGTGGCCTGGCGCGGCAGCAGCGGGTCGAGCGGCAGTGCCACTTGCGCCAGGGCCTGCTGGTCGGCACGCAGCTTGTCGGCGTCCGCTTTGGTCGTGCGCCCCGCCAGCGCGGGCAGCGCTTCCGTGTTGGGCGTGGCGAAGTTGAAGGCACTCGTGAGGTCGCCGCACACCGCGCGGCGGAAATCGCTGATGTTGGTTTCCTTCACGCCAAAGCGCGTCTCGATGAAGCGCAGCACCGAGGTGTGGTCGAAGGCCTGCGAGTTGACCCAGCCGCCGCGGCTCCAGGGCGACACCACATACATCGGCACGCGCACGCCGGGGCCGTAGACGCGGCCGTCGGGCGGCGGCTGGTCGGTGGTGCCGGGCGGATTCGGATGGTTGAAGTATTCGGGCGCGAGCGCTTGCACTGGCAGCGTGGTCTTGCCTGCGGGCGTGCCGCCGGCGTCGATCGAAGGCGCGGCCGGCGAAGGAACGTGGTCGAAGTAGCCGTCGTTCTCGTCGAAGTTGATGAACAGCACGGTCTTGCTCCACACCTCGGGCACGGCAGTGAGCGCATCGAGCGTTTCCTGGATGTACCAGGCGCCCTGCACCGGGCTCGACGGGCCGGGGTGCTCCGAATAGGTCGCGGGCGCGACGATCCACGACACCTGGGGCAGCTTGCCGTTCCTGATGTCCTGGCGGAACTGCTCGAGAAAGCCGCCGTCGGGCATGGTGTTGGCAATGCCCTTGTAGAGCGGATTGCCGGCGTCGTCGCTGGCCGGGTCGTAGGCGGGCGAGGCCACGTCGTTGCTCACGGGCTTGCCCGAGGCCTCGTTGGCGAGCCGGTACTGCTTGAAGCCGGCCAGCGAGTTGTCGCCGAAATTCTCGGGCATGTTCTGGTAGACGATCCAGCTGACCTTGGCTTCCTGCAGCCGCTCGGGGTAGGTCTTCCAGCTGTAGCCGTTGGCCGAGCTGTCGATCGAATCCCACTCGTTGTTGACCGTGGCCACGTTCGCGCCGGTGGGGCCGTTGGTGCCGGTCCAGAGGAACATGCGGTTCGAATTGGTGCCGGTGTGCATGCTGCAGTGGTAGGCATCGCAGAGCGTGAAGGCGTTGGCCAGCGCGAACTGGAAGGGCAGTTCCGCCTCTTCGAGATAGCCCATCGACTGCGTGAAAGGCGCCGTCTTCGTTTTCT
The DNA here is from genome assembly GCF_001591365.1 of Variovorax paradoxus NBRC 15149. Lineage (GTDB taxonomy): Bacteria > Pseudomonadota > Gammaproteobacteria > Burkholderiales > Burkholderiaceae_C > Variovorax > Variovorax paradoxus. The sequence continues at coordinate 1,582,210 of NZ_BCUT01000001.1, read as the reverse complement.
TGTAGCGCACCCATTCGTACATGCGCCCGCCCGCCCACGCAGCCTGGCCGTCGCTCCAGCTGTGCGGCGTGCCGGCCACGCGCTGCGCGTTGCCCTTGGAGCCGTCCAGGTGGTAGGGCAGCACTTCCTTGCCGGTGTCGTCGAGCTGCTGCCAGACGCTGCGGCCCTGCGGCAGCGGAATGGTGAAGCGGTCGCCGAAGCCGCGCACGCCCATGAGCGTGCCGAAGTAGTGGTCGAACGAGCGGTTCTCCTGCATCAGGATGACGATGTGCTCCACGTCCTTGATGGTGCCGGTCTTGTTGTTGGCGGGAATGGCGAGCGCGCGGCGGATGCTCGGCGGAAAGGCCGAGAGCGCGAGCGCGGCGGCGCCGGTGGTGGCGGTGGCTGTGAGGAAGCTGCGGCGTGAGGTCATGGTGTCGTTCGGATGTGGGAGGGTGTTCAGGGCGCGCAGCGCATCTCGGGCTTTGTCCCGGTGTCGGGCGGCGGTGTGGTGGGCGTGGTCGGTGCCGGCGTGCCCACGCCAGGCAGGCCGCCGAAGAAGCCGCCACCGCCGTTGCTGCCGCCGCCGCAGGCGGAAAGGACGCAGGCCAGGAGCAGCGCGGGAACGAGCCGCGCAGGCAGGGATGAAAGTCGCATGGGTGGATTCCTTGGGAGTCGTCGTTGCGTGGGCGCCCGGAAGAGCGCTGAAGAAAGGCCGCGCGGGCTCGAAGGCGCAACGCCGAAAAGGCATCGCGAAGCACCGCGCAGAGGCAGGCCGCAAGACTAGGGAGATCGCGTTACATCGCCATGAACGGGCGATGACAAGGCTGCGGCGCAGGGCGCGCCGCGCAAGCGCTCAGCGCTCGTTGCTGATGCCGCTGGAGACGTGGCCCGCGGGCACGTGGCGCGCCGCGGCATCGACGTGGCCGGTCTGGTCGTCGAAGAAAAAGTCGGGTTCGAACTCGCGCAGGAATTCGCCCTTGGGCAGGCCGCCGAGGAACATCGCCTCGTCGACGCGGATGTTCCACTTCATGAGCGTGCGGATCGCGCGCTCGTGCGCCGGGGCGCTGCGCGCGGTGACCAGCGCGGTGCGGATGCGCATCTGCGCGTTGCCCGCCATCTGCAGGCGATGCAGCGCCGTCAGCAGCGGCTTGAAGGGGCCTTCGGGCAGCGGCAGGTCGGCCTTGCTGAGTTCGTGCGCCTGGAAGGCATCGAGCCCCTCGGCCTGGAACACGCGCTCGGCCTCGTCGCTGAAGAGCACCGCATCGCCGTCGAAGGCAATGCGCACTTCGTTCGGCCAGGCATCGCTGGCCTTCACCGATTCGACCAGCACCCGCGCGGCCGGAAAGCCCGCGCCCAGCGCTTCGCGCACGTCCTGCGCGTTGACCGACAGGAACAGGTGCGCGCGCAGCGGCCGCAGGTAGCCGAAGGGCGGACGCCCCTGCGTGAACACGCCGCGCTGCAGCTTGATGTCGGCCGCCGCGCTCGAGCGGAAGATGCGCATGCCCGAGACCGGATCGTTGCGCGAAAGAATGACCACCTCGACGCGCTGCACGCCGTCGTCGTTGAAGCGCAGCAGCTTGCGGATCAGCGAGTACGCGATGCCCGGCGCGGCCGGCACGTCGATGCGGTCGAGCTGCAGCTTCATGTAGCCCTCGTTGTCGCCGGCCTCGAAGATCCTGTTTTCTTCTTCGAGGTTGAACAGCGCGCGCGACGAGATCGCGACCACGAGCTTGTCTTCGAGCGTGACGGGCATGGCGTGCAGTGCTTCCTGGCGGACTTACTTGACGAACTGGTTGAGCTGGATGATAGGCAGCATCACGGCCAGCACAATGAGCATCACCACGCCGCCCATGGCCACGATCAGCAGCGGCTCCAGGATGGTGGCCAAGTGCATGGCGCGGCGCTGCACTTCGGCGCCCAGCTGGTTGGCGGCGCGCTGCAGCATCAGGGGCAGCGTGCCGGTCTGCTCGCCCAGCCGCGCGAACATCGAGACCAGCCCGGGAAAGCGTTTTTTCTGCGCCAGCGCCGAGGCCAGCGGCGCGCCTTCGCGCACCAGCACCAGCGCGTCGAGCGCGTCCGCGCGCATGGCGCGGTTGCCCAGCGTTTCGGAGGCCGCCTGCAGCGCGCGCAGGATCGGCACGCCGGCAGTGGCCAGCATGGCCAGCGTGCTGGCAAAGCGCGCCGCGTTGTAGCCGCGCGCAAGCTTGCCCACGAGCGGCAGCCGCAGCCAGGCGGCGTCGAATTTCAGGCGCAAGGCTTCCTGCGCCAGCGCCAATCGCGCGGCGATGGCGGCCAGCACCACGCCGCCCAGCATCCACCAGCCGTAGTTGCGCACCGCCGCGCTCAGCGACAGCATGACGGTGGTGAGGAAGGGCAGCGAGCGCTTGGTGCCCGCGAACACCTGCGCCACCTGCGGCACTACGTAGCTCACGAGGAAGATCACGATCACGATCGCCACCAGCGTGACGATGGCCGGATAGAGCGCCGCGCCGATGAGCTTCTGCTGCAGCGCCTGCCGCTCCTCGAGGTCGTCGGCGAGCCGGTCGAGCACGAGGCCGAGGTTGCCGCTTTGCTCGCCCGCGCCGATCACGGCGGTGTAGATGGGCGAGAACTCGCGCGGATGGGCCGCGAGCGCACGCGCGAAGAGCGAGCCCGCGTTGACCTCGGCGCGCAGCGAAGCGACCAGGTTGCGCTGCGGCTCGGTCTCGGCTTCGTCGGTGAGCGCCGTCAGCGCGCGTTCGAGCGGCAGGCCCGAAGAGACCAGGCCCGCGAGCTGCCGCGTCCAGACCGAAAGGCCGGTGGAGCTGAAGACCCGGGCGCCGCCGCCCAGCCAGCGGCGCAGGCCGCCATTGCCGGTGCCGTTGGCATGGCTGCTGCCCACCGGCGTGACCGACAGCGGAATGAGCGCCTGCGCGCGCAGCAGGCTGCGGGCACTGCGCGCGGTGTCGGCCTCGAGCACGCCTTCGCGCGACTGGCCGCTGGCATCGATGGCTTCGAAGGAATAGGCGGGCATGGTGGTGCCGGGCGGATCAGTCGCGCGTGACGCGCAGCAGCTCGGCGCGCGAGGTGATGCCGGCCTGCACCAGCCGTTCGCCGTCTTCGCGCATCAGGCGCAGGCCGCCGCGCGCGCCGGCCTGGAGCAGTTCGCTCTCGGCCGCCTTGCTGTGGATCAGGCCCTGCACGGTCTCGTCGGCCACCAGCAGCTCGAAGATGCCGGTGCGCCCCTGGTAGCCGGTCTGCCCGCATGCTTCGCAGCCGGCGCCGCCGCAGGCCGTGCAGACCTTGCGCACCAGGCGCTGCGCGAGCACGCCCAGCAGCGACGAGCTCAGCAGGAACGGCTCCACGCCCATGTCGGTCAGCCGCGTGACGGCGCTGACCGAGTCGTTGGTGTGCAGCGTGGCAAGCACCAGGTGGCCGGTGAGCGAGGCCTGGATGGCGATCTGCGCGGTCTCGAAGTCGCGGATCTCGCCGATCATGATCACGTCCGGATCCTGCCGCAGGATCGCGCGCAGCGCCTTCGCGAAGGTGAGCTCGATCTTCGCGTTGATCTGCGTCTGGCCCACGCCCGGCAGTTCGTATTCGATCGGGTCTTCCACCGTCATGATGTTGCTGCGGCTCGCATCCAGCCGGGCCAGCGCGGCGTACAGCGTGGTGGTCTTGCCCGAGCCCGTGGGCCCGGTCACCAGGATGATGCCGTGCGGCTGCGCAATGAGCTTCTCGAAGCGCGCGAGCGTGTCGCCCTGCATGCCGACCGATTCGAGCGTGAGCTTCGATTCGCTCTTGTCCAGGAGGCGCAGCACCGCGCGTTCGCCATGCGCGCTCGGCAGCGTGGAGACGCGCACATCGACTGCGCGCGTGCCGATGCGAAGGCTGATGCGCCCGTCCTGCGGCAGCCGCTTCTCGGAGATGTCGAGGTCGGCCATGATCTTCAGGCGCGAGATCAGCGCGGCGTGCAGCGCGCGGTTGGGCTGCACCACCTCGCGCAGCGTGCCGTCGATGCGAAAGCGCACGGACGAAGTGCGCTCGTAGGGCTCGATGTGGATGTCGCTCGCGCCGTCGCGCGCGGCCTGCGTGAGCAGCGCGTTGAGCATGCGGATGATGGGCGCGTCGCCGGCGCTTTCCAGCAGGTCCTCGACCGCCGGCAGCTCCTGCATCATGCGCGAGAGGTCGGCGTCGCTCTGCACCTCGCTCACCACCGCGGCGGCGCTCGATTCGCCCTGCGCATAGGCCGCGCTGATGCGCTGCGCGAGCGGGCCGTCGGCCAGCACCTCGAAGGCCTGCACGCCGTACTTGCGCGTGACTTCGCCGACCGCGCTGCGCGAGGGATGGCTCGACATCCACAGCGTGTGGCTGCCGTCGTCGGCTTCTTCGAGCAGCAGCTGCTGGCTGCGTGCGAACGCGTAGGGCAGGGGGTGGCGCATGGGCTTCAGGGCAGTTCGCGCGAGCTGGTGGGGTCGGCCGTGGGCGGCAGCGCGCCGCGCAGCGGGCTCGGGCGCAGGGTGCGGGTGTCGGCGGCTGGGCGCGGCGGCGGGATCAGCTGCGTGCCCTGGATGCGGTCGCTGCCGTTGCTGCTGGTGTCGCGGGCACCCGAGCGCGGCAGCGGGGCTTCCGGCAGCACGGGGGCGGCATCCACGCCGCGCAGCATGATGTTGTCGGTGTTCGGCTGGGTCCGCTGCTGCATGCCGCGGATCTCGTCGTAGCGGTCGTAGGCAAAGGCTTCGGTCGAGGCGCCGTCGCGCATGACCGCGGGGCGCAGGAACATCATCAGGTTGCTCTTGTTGCGCGTGCGGATCTCGTTCTTGAACAGGTTGCCGAGCACCGGGATGTCGCCCGCCACCGGCACCTTCTCGATCGTGTTGCCGTAGTCGTCCGACAGCAGCCCGCCGAGCATGACCAGGCCGCCGTCTTCCACCAGCACGCTCGATTCGATCGAACGCTTGTTGGTGGTCGGGCCGTTGGGGTTGTTGATGGTGTTGCCGTCGACGGTCGAGGTCTCCTGGAAGATGGTCATCTTCACGGTGCCGTTCTCGTTGATGGTCGGGCGCACGCGCAGCGTGAGGCCCACGTCCTTGCGCTCCACCGTGGTGAACGGGTTGATGCCCACCGAGCCCGAGGTGCTGGCGTACTGGCCCGTGACGAAGGGCACGTTCTGGCCGATCACGATCTTGGCCTCCTCGTTGTCCAGCGTCAGCAGGTTGGGCGTGGAGAGCACGTTGGCGTCGCCGTCGCTGTTGAAGAAGTTCGCAATGGCGCCCAGGATGTACTGGCCGCCGATCTTGCCGGCAATGCCGAGGTTCAGCCCCGACGACGGCCGCACGTTGGCCACGTCGCGCGTGGCCAGCGCCTGCGTCAGCGCCAGGATGTTGGCGCTGGCCAGGCTCGAATTGGTGCCGATGACCGCGTTGTTGCCCAGCGCGCTCTGCCACTGCACGCCGAAGTTGGCGGCCTTCTTGGCGCTGACCTCGACGATCAGCGCCTCGATCATGACCTGCGCGCGCCGGCCGTCGAGCTTGTCGATCACGGCGCGCATCTGGCGGTACTGCGGCTCGGGCGCCGTGATGATCAGCGAGTTGGTCGACGGGTCGGCCTGGATCTGCCCGCCGGTCGAGGGCTGGTTGGCATTGTTGAGCGGCGCGTTGGCGGCCGCCGAGCCGCCGCCTTGCCCGCTGAGGCTGGTCTGCTGCATGGCCTGCGGAATGTTGGCTTGCGGCTGCGACTGGCCACCACCGCCCGCGGCGCCTGGCGAGCCCGGCGTGCCGGGCAGCTGGTTGGCCGCCATGGCGGCGCGCAGCGTGGCCGCCAGCCGCACCGCATCGGCGTTCTTCAGGTAGACCACGTAGATGTTGCCGGCCGCGCCGTTGCTGCTCTCGGCGGGCGCGCGGTCGAGCTTCTGGACCAGCGTGCGCACCAGCGCCGCGCGCGCCGGGTTGGCCGCGCGCAGGATCAGCGCATTGCTGCGCGGGTCGGCCAGCAAGGTGGTGCGGAACGACGCATCGGCCACACCCGGCGCGGCGGCGCCAGGCGTGGCGCCCGAGCCGCTGCCGTCGACCAGCCGGGTGATCAGCGGCAGCATGTCGGTGGCGATCGAATGCTTGAGCGGGATCACCTCGATGTCGGACGCATTGGGCACGTCGAGCGCCGCGATGATGCGCGCCAGCCGGCGCATGTTGTCCGCGTAGTCGGTGATCACGAGCGAGTTGTTGCCCGGGTTCACGTTGATGGTGTTGTTGGGCGGAATGAGCGGGCGCAGCACCGGCAGCAGGCTGTTCGGCGACTCGTAGTTGAGCCTGAAGATCTGCGTGACGATCTGGTTGCCGGCCACCGAGCCGGCGCTGGGCGTGGCGGTGTTGACGGTCTGGGTCTGGAGCTTGGCGTCGGCCTCGGGCACCACCTTGTAGAGCCCTTCGGCCTCCACCACCGCAAAGCCCTGCAGGCGCAGCGCGGAAGCGAACTGGTTGAACGCCGCGGCCGGCGCGATGGCGCGGTCGGTGACGAGGTTCATCGTGCCCTTGACGCGCGGGTCGACCACCACGTCGCGGCCGGTGACCACCGCCATGGTGCGGGCCACGGCCTCGATGTCGGCGTTGGCGAAGTTGAGCGTGATGGGCTCGCCCCGACGCGGCGCATCGCCGGACTGTGCGAACACGGGCGCGGACTGCAGCAAGGTGGCGGCAACCAGCACCTGCGCTGCGAGTGCAACGGCGGCGAGGCGGCTGCCGGGCGAAGTCAGTGGCTTCATCATGATCAACCCAGGGTGATGATCGAACGCGCGTTGTCGCGCCGCCCGATGATGTTCAACAAATTGGAAAGCGCGTCTTCGCGGCCGGCCGCGGCACTGGCTTCGCCATTGAAGCGAAAGGCGGTGCCGTTCCAGCTGCCGCTGCCGTTCAGCTGCAGGCTGCCTTCGCGCGTGCTCAGCAGCAGGCTCGGGCGGCTGCCGCCTTCGAGCGTGAGGCGGTAGCTGCCCATCGGCTTGAGCGTCGAGAGGCTGGACGACACGTCGGTGGCGTCGAGCGTGGCCTGGCCCGCGATGCGCAGCACGGGGCCGTCCCACTGCATCGAGAGGCCCCGGGTGGAGAGGTCGAGCGTGCCCTCGAGCCTGAGCGTGTTCCAGGGCGCGCCCAGACCGGTCAGCAAAGTGGCGGGCCAGCGCGAACTGCCGTCGCCCCACTGCAGCTGCATGCCGTCCGTGCGCGGGCTGGCCTTGAGCTGGAGCGGCCGCGCCGCGCAGCAGGGCAGGTCGAGCACGGCGAACATGCCGCTCCAGGCCGGGCGCATGCGCCAGTTGAGCGCGCCGGGCAGCGACACCGCCTCGGCGCCGCCGGCGCCGCTGGCAAGCACCACGGCCGCGGTGCCGTTCCAGACCGTGCCGCGCGGGTTGACGAGCAGCAGCCGGCCCTGGCTCCAGTTCGAGAGCGCCGTGGCCAGCCAGCGCGCGGGCGCGAACAGCACCAGCGCCAGCAGCGCCCCCAGCACGATGCCGAGCAGGGCCCAGCGCCAGCCGCGGCGCGGCGCGGATTCGGCAAGGGAGGAGCGCGTCACCATGCGGCCAGGCTCAACGGGCTGCGGGCAGCGCCATCACGAGCGTGCCCTCCCAGCGCACCTTCGCGGGCTGCGGGTCCTTGCTGCCGGCGGCCGGCGGCGCGGCGGCCGCACGGGTCAGGTGGGCCTCGCGCGGCACCGCGTGGGCATTGCCGCGCGCCTGCGCCAGCCACTGGGCCACGGCGTCGGCCGGCGTGGCGCGCATGGTGATGGTGGCGGCGCCATCGCCGCTGGCCGTCATGAGCTGGGCATTGGTGCCCAGGCTCTCGCGCACCGAGGTTTCGAGGGCGCGCAGCGCATCGTCGCGGTTCAGCCGGGGCTGCGCCTGCAGCGCCTTGGCGCGGTTCTGCAGGAGGGCCATCTGCTGCAGCTGCGCATCGAGCTGCGCATGGTCGGCCGGCGCCGCGGCCAGCGTGCGCAGCGCGGGTGCGAGCGCAACCCACCAAAGCAGCGCGAGCACCACGAGCGCGGCCGCGATGGCGACCATGCGCCGCTCGCGCAGTTCGAGCGCGGCCCAGCGGGCCCGGAGCTGTTCGCCGAGGTTCATCGCGCAGCCTCGGCCTGCACCAGCAGCAGGTCGCCTTCGGCGCGCACGCTGTAGCCGCGCGGGCCCATCGCGCCCGAGAGCCGCGTGAGCTCCGAAGGCTGCAGGCCCAGGCCGCGCAGGCGCAGCTGGCCGGCGCTGTAGTCGATGGCGCTGGGCGTCCTGCCCGGCGGAAGATGGGGAGCGAGCGCGCCGATCATCGGTTCGAGGTCGCTGCCCGCGACATCGCCCACGGCCTGCTGCAGCGCCGCGACCTCGCGCGCCATCTGCAGCGGCGCGTCGACCACGAGTTTCACGGAGGGGAAGGTCTGGGTCAGCATGGTCTTCACGGCCTGGCGCTTGGCCTCGAGTGCATTGCGCTCCTTCCAAGCCCAGGCATTGAGGCCGATCAGTTGGGTCAGCAGCAGGGCGACGATGCCCCAGCGCGCGGCGCGCCACTCGGGCGCATAGCGCAGCGTCTGCACCACCGACGCAAATTTCTTGCCGGCGCGGGCACGGCCCGTCACGGCGAGGTCGAACTGCGCGAGCTCCCAGGGCGAGCGCGCCGCCTGCAGCCAGCGCTGCGGCGCCTGCACGATGGGCACGCGGCGCTCGAGCAGGTGCTCGGCGGCTTGCGCGACGGCGGGCTCGGCGCTGATCACGGCGGTGTCCAGCGGCAGGCCGGCGGCCAGCGCCAGCCCGGCACCCGCGAGCGGCAGCGAGACCACGCCGTCGGCATCGCACACCGTGAGCTGCGGCGCCTCGGCTTCGCCGGTGACCTGCAGCAGCGGCGGGCCGTCCGCGGGCTGCGGCGCGAATTCGGGAACGATGCGCACCACGCGCCGCCCGGCCGACTCCAGCCCCTGCACCAGCGTGCGCAGCCAGATGCGGTTGCAGGCCGCCACCCAGACCGGCGCGCCGGCCTTGGCCGCGGGTTCGAGTGCGAAGTGCAGGGCCTCGGGATCGTCGAGCAGATGCTCTTCGAGCAGGCCGTCGAGCACGGCGCGCAGCTTCGACGCGCTGCTCGTGCTGCCCTTGGGCAGCGTGACGCGGTGCCAGGACAGCGCCGCGGCCGGAATGCCGAGCGTGACTTCCGCGCTGGCCGGCAGCAGCGCGAGCAGCGCGCGGCCATGGTTGCGCAGGGCGATGCCGTCGTCGCCAGCCTGGGCCCAGTCGTACTCGCCCGCGGCGTCGGCCGGGGGGAGGGGAGCGATGAGCAGCAGCGGGGTCATTTCGTTTTCAGGAGGGCGGGTGATTGTAGGGGTGCACCGATGGTGCCATTGCTACTCTATTTGTAGCGTTTGACGTAGATGCGACGGGCTCTGGACGATGTATTGATGCAACAGAAATGAAGAAAATCAGCCGCACTCAGGGTTTAGCCGGAGTGGCCGTGGCAAGGCCGGCGCCGCGGTTGCGCCAGATCGTCTTCACCGTGACGCCGTCGCGCTGCAGCAGCGAGCGTTCCTCGACCCAGGTACGGTCGAGCCGCAGCCGGCCGTAGACCTCGAAGAACTGGGTGCCCACGCTGTGCTGCCCGGCGTTGAACTGCGTGCCGCCGTTCGGCAGCGCGGCGTTGGCGTCGGCAATCTGCTTGAAGTACGAGCGCGTGCGCTTTTCCACCAACTGGCGCGCGTCGCTGATGCTCAGCGACGGCAGGCTGGCGCTGATGGCTTCGGCGCTCGCGGTATTGATGTTGAGCGGCGTGCGTATCGGGAGGACCGTCACGTAGGGCTCGAGCGCGGCCGCGGTCGAAGGCGAAAGGCCGAGCCACACCAGCTGCGAAACCTCCTGCGGCATCAGCGGCGCCGCGCCGGCATCGCCGCCGCCGGCGGCATCGGTGCCGGTGGCCAGCGCGCGCGCGAGCGAGGACGTCATCGCGCTGAGCTCCGAGGCCGGCAGGCCCAGGATGTTGAACAGCTTGGTGAAGGTGGCGATGCTGGCGGGCACCGGCTTGTTGCCGTCGACCAGCGACAGCACGTTGAGCTTGGATTGCGCATCGACGATGCGGCCCGACAGGAAGGCATCGGGCAGTCCTTCGAGGTTGTCGCTGGCCACGTTCCTCTCGGCCGACAGAAAGCTCGTGAGCCGGGCCTCCGCGAGAGGCACGGCCCAGGGCTCGGCCAGGTGGTCGGGCCCGCCGGTGAGGGCGTCCTCGCGCAGGATCAGGCGCGACCAGTCGAGCGCGCCGATCAGCACCCACGCCGCCTGCACGCGTCCGCGCTCGGCCGCCTCGACTTCGGACGCGCGCCATTGCTGCCACAGCGCCGCGGCGGAGAAGGTGGCGACCAGCATCACGGTCAGCATGGCCGCGAGCAGCGCGGCGCCGCGCTGGCGTTGCCCGGTTGTTCTGCAAACCGTGGATGCGGTCATGAGCGCGGCGCCCCCACCGTGGGCTTGACCCAGTCGCGCGTGAGCATGCCCGCGAGCCCCTCGCCCGGGGACAGGGTCAGCACCAGCCGAACGCCGTCCGGCATGTTCACGAGGGCGCCGATGGGATTGGCCGGGTTCGCCGGATTGGGCGCGCTGGCCGGCAGCTCGCCCGCGGGCGTCCAGGCGTTCTCGCGGAAGTAGTAGAGCTGCCAGCTCGTGGCCGGCATCAGCGCGACGTCGCCGCCGCCGCCTTCCTGCGCCCACGAGGAGGCCAGGTTCCACGCCTGCTGCCATTCGCCGCGCGTGGTGAAGGGCGGCGACTGCCAGCGCCGCCAGCGGGTGCCGTCGGCACCGGTGCGCAGCGTCCACGCCACCACCAGCATGGCGGGGGCGCCCGCATCGCTGCCGCGGCGCGTGAGCCGCAGCACGCGGCCGTCCCAGTCGATCGGGCGGGTCTGCGCGATCGGGGTCACGGCGTCGAGGTCGGCGCCCCATTGCGAGAGCGTGGTCTGCAGCGCCAGCACCGCGTCGGCGCGCTGCTGGTTCAGCGTGGTGGCGCGCGACATGCTGTCCAGCCCGCGCCAGCTCACGAGCGCGAGCAGCGCCATCACCGAAATGGCCACCAGCAGCTCGATCAGCGTGAAGCCGCCGCGGGCTCCCTGGCTTGCGAAGCGGCGCATCAGAAGCGGCCCACCACGGTCGAGATCCGCAGCACCGGCGCGTTGGCCTCGTCGCGCACCTGCACGTCGACGCGCCGGAAATTGGGGTTGAGCGTGGCGATGATGGAGGTGGTCACGTTGAACGAGACGCCGGCCTGCACGCAGATCGAGCCCGAATCGCCCACCGCGGGCATCTGCCTGGCGAGCCGCGCCTTGGCAAGCTCGTTTTCCGCGCACAGGTCGGCCAGCAGCAGGTCGGACTGGCGCTGCGCATTGCGCGTGAGCGACATCGTGGCCTGCGAGCCCGCCGCGAGCGCCAGCGCGACGATGCCGAGCGCAATCAGCACCTCGATCAGCGTGAATCCGCCGCATGCCGAATTGCGCCTGGATGTCACGGCGTGCTCACGGTGAAGGGCCTGAGGCCGTCGGTGGCAATGCGCAGCGAGCGCGCGGGCGGGCCTTCGGAATACAGCACGATCTGCTGCGCGGCAATGATCGGGTCGGGGCCCAGTTGCACCGCCGCCACCGGCGCGCCGCCGGCCAGCGAAGCCGTGGCGCTGATGCCGCTCGCGGCCCAGCCGCTGGGCAAGGCATCGGGCGGCAGGCCGTCGAACACGAAGCTGCCGCCCTCCACGAGGCGCCACCGCACCGCAACGCCGCTCGCGCGCGATTGGGCACGGGCCGATTCGAGCAGCGCGGCCAGCCGGTCGGCCTCGCGGTCGAGCCGGGCCGCGTTGGTGTCGCGCAGCGCGAAGCTCACGCCGGCCGTTGCGATCGCGATGATCGCGATCACCACGATCAGCTCGAGCAGCGTGAAGCCGCCCGTGCGCCTACTGCCAGCTGCCGATGTCGGCATTCTTGCCCTCGCCGCCGGCCTGGCCATCGGCGCCGAGCGAGAGCACGTCGATTTCGCCCTTGATACCCGGATTCATGTATTGGTACGGATGGCCCCACGGATCGTTCGGCAGCTTCTCGACGTAGGGCTTCCAGTTGGGCGCGGCCGGCCCGGCGGTCGGTCGCACCAGCAGCGACTGCAGGCCCTGCTCGGCCGTTGGGTAGCGCTGGTTGTCCAGGCGGTAGAGCTTGAGCGCCTGCATCAGGTTGTTGATGTCGGTCCTGGCGGCGGTCACGCGGGCGTCGTCGGCGCGCTCGATCACGTTCGGCACGATCAGCGCGGCCAGCACGCCGATGATGACCAGCACCACCATCAGCTCGATCAGCGTGAAGCCGCGCTGGGCAGCGCGGGTGGCGTCGCGTAGGATTTTTTTCATAGCTTGGATGACATGGTTCGGAAGGCGCGCTGCATGATAATCCGCGGCCATGACAAGTCCCTATTCCGCCGCGCACTGGCATGCCCCCGTTGCAACCACGGGCCTGTGGGCGCTGGCCGCGGCAGCGGCGGTGTTCTGGGGGCTGCGGCTCGCGGCGCCGCCCGAGCCCGTGGCCGCGGCGGCCACCATGCCCAGGGCGGCGGTCTCGGCCGACGCTGATGCGGTCGCGCGGCTGCTCGGCGTGGTTTCGGGCGCCGAGGCGGCGCCCGCCGCACCCGAGGCGGCCAGCCGCTTTGCGCTGTCGGGCGTGGTGGCGGATCCGTTCAACCAAGGCGCCGCCCTGATCTCCATCGACGGCAAGCCGCCGCGTCCGTTCCGCGTCGGTTCGCGCGTGGGCGACAACTATGTGCTGCAGTCGGTCGGGGTGCGCGCGGCAACGCTCGGCACCAGTGCACAGGGGCCGGCAGCTTTCACGCTGCAACTGCCGGTGCGCGCGCCGATCAGCATTGGCAGTTCGGTCCCGCCGGGTTTGCCGGCCTCGCCAACGCCGGCGGCCAGGCCGAGCGGGCTTTTCCCGGCCACGGTGCCTCCCGTGGTCGCGCCGCCTGCCGGCGGAGCTGCACCGTCACAGGCATCGCAAGCGCCGCCGTCGGATTCTGCGCAGCAGCCGCCCGCGCAGCCTGCGCAGCAATAAAAGCCGGACGGCCTTTCAGGCCTGCAGGAACAGCCTGTAGGCCGGATTCGCCGTTTCCTCGACGTAGGGATAGCCCAGCGTTTCGAGGAAGTCGTCGAAGGCCGCCGCGTCGCCGGCCGGCACCTGCAAGCCCACCAGGATGCGGCCGTAGTCGGCGCCCTGGTTGCGGTAGTGGAAGAGGCTGATGTTCCAGTTCGGCCGCATCAGGCTCAGGAACTTGAGCAGCGCGCCCGGGCGCTCCGGAAACACGAAGCGCAGCAGCCGCTCGTCATGCGCGAGACCCGTGCGCCCGCCCACCAGGTGCCGCAGATGCTCCTTGGCGAGCTCGTCGTGCGTGAGATCGAGCGCGTCGAAGCCGTGCGCAATGAAGGTCTTGGCGATGGTCGTCGATTCGCCGCGCGTCGAGGTGGTCAGGCCCACGAACACATGCGCCTTGGCCGCGTCGCTGATGCGGTAGTTGAACTCCGTCACGTTGCGCAGCGCGCCGCCGGCCGAGCCCGTTTCCTGCGACTCGCTGGCCGGCATCTCGCCCACCAGCTCGCAAAAGCGGCGGAAGCTGCCGCGCTCTTCGGGAATGGTCACCGCGAACAGCGCCTCGCGCTCCTCGCCGACTTCGGCGCGCTCGGCCACGAAGCGCAGCCGGTCGAAGTTCATGTTGGCGCCGCACAGGATGGCCGCATAGGTTTCGCCATGGCGGCCATGCCCGGCCACGTACTGCTTGATGGCGGCCACTGCCAGCGCGCCCGCCGGCTCCACGATGCTGCGGGTGTCGACGAACACGTCCTTGATGGCCGCGCAGACCGCATCGGTGTCGACCGCGATGTATTCGTCGACCAGGTTGCTGGCGATGCGGAAGGTCTCCTCGCCCACCAGCTTGACGGCAGTGCCGTCCGAAAACAGTCCCACGTCGGGCAGGCTCACGCGCTGGCGCGCCGCCACCGATTGCATCATGGCGTCGGAGTCGTTCATCTGAACGCCGATCACCTTGATCTCCGGGCGCACCGCCTTGATGTAGTTGGCCACGCCCGAGATGAGCCCGCCGCCGCCGATCGCCACGAAGACCGCATCGAGCCGGCCCTGGTGCTGGCGCAGGATTTCCATGGCGATGGTGCCCTGGCCCGCGATCACGTCGGGATCGTCGAAGGGGTGCACGAAGGTCAGGCCCTGCTGCGCCTGCAGCTCGAGCGCATGCAGGTAGGCATCGGAATAGCTGTCGCCATGCAGCACCACCTCGCCGCCGAAGCCGCGCACCGCATCGATCTTGAGCCGCGGCGTGGTCACCGGCATGACCACCACCGCGCGCGCGCCCAGCTTGCGCGCGCCCAGCGCCACGCCCTGCGCGTGATTGCCGGCCGATGCGCAGATGACGCCACTCGCGAGCTGCTCCGCCGAGAGGTGCGCCATCTTGTTGTAGGCGCCGCGCAGCTTGAAGCTGAACACCGGCTGCTGGTCTTCGCGCTTGAGCAGCACGGTATTGCCGAGCCGCTCGCTGAGTGCATTGGCTTTCTCGAGCGCGGATTCGACCGCCACGTCGTAAACGCGGGCGTTCAAAATTTTTCTGAGATAGTCGGCGGGCGTCAGTGCCGGCACAGGTACGTCGCGCACGGTTTTGTCCAAGGGAGTTTTCAATTGATAAATGACGATGATAAGAGGCATCGGGATTGCGTACGGGATATGGCATGGACACAAATGTCATAAACCTCATCCAGAGAGCCCCGGCCGCGAACGATTCGGGTTTTTTTGCGCGCAGCTATCCCGCGAGCGAGGCGCCCGCCAGTCATTTAACAAATGAGCAAAATCTGTTAACCCTTTTTGTCAGCGACCTTTCCAAAGGGTTGATGCAGGCAGAAGCGGCGCGTGTGCAGCGCGGTGAAATAGGACGGCCGACCTGGCAGGTGATGGGCAACAGATTGCGCGCACACATCATTCCTTTGCTGGGTGCTGTGCCGGCGCAGGCATTCGCTACTTCCGATGCGCAGCGCCTGATCGATCACCTTGGAGCGCAGGGCTTCACCAGCACGACGATCGCGCAGTACCTGGTGCTGCTGCGAAAGGTGTTGATGCACGGTGTGAGCATCGGCGTGCTTCGCGATGTACCTGCCTTCCCGAAGGTCAAGGTGCGCAGCCAGCCGCGCGGGAGCTTCAGCGTTGCGGAGTACCGGGCGGTGGTGGCGGCTGCGCGCCGGCTGCGCGGACAGCCGCATCCGGTGCTCGATCAGCTGGCCTCCGGCGAGCGCTTCTGGATCGCTCGCGAGCTGCTCGTCATGCCGCAGGAGCTGCCATGGCTGATCCGCTGGATGGTCAACACCTTCGTGCGTCCGAGCGACATCAAGCTCATGAAGCACAGGCACATCGACGTCGTGCGCGGCAAGCACGTCTACCTGCGGATGAACCTGCCCGAAACCAAGCGGCACAGCCAGCCCATCGTGAGCCTGCGCCCGGCCGTGCGGGTTTATGAATGCCTGCTCGCGCATCGCCGCGAGCAGGGCTTTGGCGGCGCGGACGACTACATCTTCATGCCGCAATTGAAGAACCGCGAGCATGCGCTGGCCGTGCTCAACTTTCTTTTCCACTGGGCGCTGGAAGCGACGTCGCTCCAGAAAGGGCCGCAGGGCCAGTCGAGGACTCTTTATTGCCTGCGCCATACCGCCATCACCTTGCGGCTCTTGTACGGGCAGGGCATCGACATGCTGACCTTGGCGCGCAATGCGCGCACGAGCGTCAACATGGTCGAACGTTTCTACGCTTCGGTTCTGAGCGGAGAAATGAATGTGGGATTGCTGCAAAGCAGGCGTGGCCGCCCGAATTGAGCAAAGCCAAAAAGCCGCCCGGCTTGCGCTGGGCGGCTTGATACGGGATTGATCCGAACTGGCTGAAGCCAGCATTGGGAATCAGGCTTCGATCAGAAGGCGTGGCGGATGCCGAAGTCGTAGCCAGTCGAGGTCTTCGGGGTGAAGATGTCGTTGCTGATGAACTTCGGGCTGAAATCGGGGCTGACCCTCAGGTCTGCACCGTTCTTGTTGCTGATGCGGGCAACCGTTGCGTACAGGGCCGTGCGCTTCGACAGGTTGTGCACGTAGCCCAGTGCCAGCTTGTTGGCCTTCGGATTCGGTTCGTTGAAGAACGGGTTGTTGTCGCCCGACTTGTACTTGACGGCCGAGTACGACGCGCGGATCAGGCCGGCACCGACCGGAACCGTCACGCCCAGCAGCCAGCCATTGAGCTTGTTCGATGCCACGGAAGCCGGGCGGGCGAAGAAGTCGCCGTCGATATCGGTCTTTTCGCGGGCGTGGGACAGTTCGCCGAAGAGCTTTGCAGGACCGAAGTCATACGAAGCGCCGAGGTTGAAGGTGTTGACCTTGGTGGTCGTGCCGGCGTAGTAGTCGTCGCCCACGGTGTTGCTGCCGTAAGCCGCTGCAACGTCGAGCGGACCGTTGGCGTAGCCGAAGCGGCCGCCGATGTAGCGGCCGGTGCGCGAGTTGTCGGCCGCGTGAGGCGTGGCCAGGCCCGGGCTGTACTTGGTCTTCTCGTGGAAGCCGTACATCAGCTGGCCGTAGAAGCCGCCGAGGTTCGGCGGCAGGAAGTAGCTGACCGAGTTGCTGGCGCGCGTGGGATTGCCAAATGCGCTGGTGGCCGTCTGGATCAGGTTGGTGCCAACGCCGTTGGTGCCGAAGGGATCGAAGGTGGAGTTGTTGTGGAACGAGGGGGTCAGGTCGCGGCCGAGGCGGATTTCACCGAAACCACCCGACAGGCTCACCGTGGAACGGCGGGAGAAATTGGCCACGCCTTGACTGCCATCGTCGTTGGCGACCGGCGCTTCGAGCCAGAAGCTCGCGGCCAGGCCGCCACCGAGGTCTTCCGTACCGCGGAAGCCCAGGCGGCTGGTGTTGTAGCCCGAATGGGTCATGCCAACGCTGCTGGTCCGCACGCTGCCCTGATTGACGTAGAACGGGTTATAGGCAACCGGGAAGCCGAAGGCGTTGTACGTCACGCCATGGTTCAGGTCGCGCGAGCTGTTCGAATAGCCGCTGATCGAAGCGTCGACCACGCCGAACAGCGTGACGGACGACTGAGCCGAGGCAACACCGGCAACAGCCAGGGCAGCCAGAGCAACTGCCCTTCAGGGCCCCAAAACTAGAGTGGGCCCGCAACGCCGGGGAACCCAAAGAAAAAAGCCCCGAGCCTTGCAGCTCGGGGCTAAATCCACCAATTGGAAGGGTGGAGGAGACAACCGGTGCGCACGGGTTCATGCGCCATGAAATAAAGTATATCGGTTGTTTGTTGCGTTGCAACAAGCAAGTGACGATTTCCCCACATACCAACGGATGTCGGCGTGATTTTTTGCTGAACATCCCTGAATGGATCTGAACAGATGGAATGCACAGTAAGTTGGACCGGCGATGCCGGAACGCGATCGGCCATGGGTTTCGTGGCCGAAACCGGCAGCGGCCATGTCCTGATGATGGACGGCGCGCCCGATGCCGCCAAACCCGAGAACGGCGGCCAGAACCTGGCGGCCCGGCCCATGGAAACCGTGCTTGCGGGCACGGGTGGCTGCACTGCCTATGACGTGGTGCTGATCCTGAAGCGGGGCCGCCACCGCGTCGAGCGCTGCAGCGTCAAGCTGACCAGCGAGCGCGCGGAAAAGGATCCCAAGGTCTTCACCAAGATCCACATGCATTTCACGGTGGCGGGCAAGGGCATTCCTGCGGCCGCCGTCGAGCGTGCGATTGCCCTGAGCCACGAAACCTACTGCTCGGCCAGCATCATGCTCGCGAAGACCGCCGAGATCACCACCAGCTTCGACCTGATCGAAACCTGAGTCCGCGAGGCCTCAGATCCGGTGCGCCACCGTGGTCATCACGCGGGAGGCGAGCCGCATCAGGGCCTTGGCCGGGGCCGGCAGTTCCGCCGCGCCGGCATCGATGGCTTGCGCGGCGTGCTGCGCTTCGTCGATCTTCATCTGCTCGACCACGGCCCTGGAGGCACTGTCGGCGGCCGGCAGGCGGCCGAGATGGCTCTCCAGGTGGGCTTCCACCTGGCGTTCGGTTTCTGCGACGAACCCGAGGCTCAGCGGGTCCCCCAGGCGCCCCGCCACCAGGCCTAGGCCGAAAGCGCCCGCATACCAGAGCGGGTTCAGCACGGAAGGCCGGGCGCCGAGTTCGTCCAGCCGCTGGCGCGTCCAGGCCAGGTGATCGGTTTCTTCGTGCGAGGCCTCGAGCAGGCGGGCCCGCAGGACCGGGTCGCGCGCCACCGCGGCCTGCGCGGTGTAGAGCGCCTGGGCGCAAACCTCGCCCACGTGGTTCACCCGCATCAATGCCCCGGCCTCGCGCCGCTCCGAATCGGTCATCTCGCCCGGCGCCTGGGCCGGCGCGGGCGCGGCCCTTGTTGCATGGGGCCGGGCAAAAAGGGTGCGCAATGCCGCATCAGCCGCAGTCAGGACGGGGTCGAGCGTGGAAGTCATGCCCGTATTTGAACGTATGCGGAAAGAGCAGCGCGAAACAGTTGCTTCATTTCATATGGTGGTTTGTGAGCGCGCCAAAGTCCTTTGTTGCAGGACTGCAACGAAACGCGTGGGCCGCTGGAGATTTCGGGCGATTTGTTTTGCCCTGCCGCAGCGGCTCTGGTGCAATAGCATCAACTTCCCAAAAGGAGGTTGGCCCGGGGTCCGGTGGGAGCACAAAAGTGCCAGTCACGGTGAGCCCTTCGCACCGGAGCCCTATGTTTAACCTTGGAGAAACTTGCAATGAAAAAATCTCTAGTTGCTCTGGCTGCCCTGGCTGTTGCCGGTGTTGCCTCGGCTCAGTCGTCCGTCACGCTGTTCGGCGTGGTCGACGCGTCGATCAGCGGCTATTCGAGCACCTCGCGTGACCTGAACGGTGCCACGTTCCTGAACCCGTTCTACCTGAACCAAGGCAGCGTCAAGGTCAGCCGTCGTACACTGGCTAACTCGGGCTACAACTCCAGCCGTATCGGCTTCCGTGGTACGGAAGACCTCGGTGGCGGCCTGGCTGCCAGCTTCTGGCTCGAAGCCCCGATCTCCAACGACGACGGCCAGCAAGGTATTGCTACCTTCGCTCGTCGCTCGACCGTGAGCCTGTCGGGTGGTTTCGGTGAAGTCCGCCTCGGCCGTGACTACACCCCGACCTTCTGGAACGACACCGTGTTCGATCCGTTCGGCACCAACGGCGTTGGCTCCAACCTGATCAACACCGCTAACGACGCCTTCGGCACCTTCGGCACCCCCGCAGCTGCAACGGCTCCGTTCACCAACGTTGGCAGCAGCAACTACGTTCGCGCCAGCAACAGCATCGGCTACTTCCTGCCGCCGAACCTGGGTGGTTTCTACGGCCAAGTGCAGTACGCTTTCAGCGAGAAGAACAAGTACAGCCCGGGCACCGCTACGCCGGCTACGCTGAACGCTTCGCGCCAAGGCCGTTACGTTGGTGGCCGCTTCGGCTACGCCAACGGTCCTCTGGACGTTGCGGTTTCTTACGGCAGCAGCACCGTGGGCGACAACTACTACGTTGGCACGACCACCAAGGTCAACACGCTGAACCTCGGCGCTTCGTATGACTTCGGTCCCGTGAAGCTCTTCGGTGAACTGTCGAAGGCCAAGAACAAGATCGACTACGAAGTCGAACCGTTCCTCGGCGGCCGTCCTGACGTGGACCTCACCGGCTACCTGCTCGGCGTGACCGTGCCGGTCGGTGCTGGCCTGATCCGCGCTTCGTACTCGCACGTCAAGTATGACTTCAACGCTCCTGCAGTGTTGTTCGCTCCTGCCGTCGAAGATCCGAAGGCCAACAAGCTGGCTCTGGGCTACGTGCACAACCTGTCGAAGCGCACGGCTCTGTACGCAACGATCGCTCGCGTGAGCAACAAGAACGGTGCAGCCCTGACCGTCGGCGGCCCGGCTTTCATCGCCAACGGCGTCTTCACCCCGAAGACCTCGACCGGCTACGACTTCGGTATCCGTCACGCTTTCTAATTCGAGGCTGGCTTAAGCCAGCTTTGAATCGAAAGACTCAAAAGCCACTCGACGAAAGTCGAGTGGCTTTTTTCATTGGGCGCTTCGCCGATGTTGCATGGGTGCATCCGAAGCGCACCATCCGCGTGCACCCCCGGGGAACCACCGTGCGGGCACGCACCTTGCACTGCTAGCATGCCTGTTCACATTGTTTGCTGAATGATTGCTTTCGTCCTGCGCCGCCTGATCCAGGCCGTGATCGTCATGATCGCGGTCGCGTTCATCGCCTTTCTTCTCTTCCAATATGTGGGCGACCCCGTCGTCTTTCTGCTGGGCCAGGATGCCAAGCCCGAGCAGATCCGCGAGCTGCGCGCCGCATTGGGGCTCGACCAGCCCTTCTTCGTGCAGTTCTGGCACTTTCTCGTCAACGCGGCCCAGGGCGAGTTCGGCCTGAGCCTGCGCCAGGGCGCGAAGGTCTCGCGCCTCATCGGCGAGCGCTTTCCGGCCACGCTCGAGCTCGCGCTGGTGGCGGCCGTGCTGGCGCTGTTCATCGGCATTCCGATGGGCGTGTATACCGCGCTGCGCCGCGGCACTTTCCTGAGCCAGGTGTTCATGACCGTGTCGCTGCTCGGCGTGTCCCTGCCCACCTTCCTGATCGGCATCCTGCTGATCCTGGTGTTTGCGGTGATGCTGGGCTGGTTCCCGAGCTTCGGGCGCGGCGAGACCGTGCAGTTCGGCTGGTGGAGCAGCGGCCTGTTCCGGGCCGACGGATGGCATCACATCATCCTGCCGGCCGTCACGCTCGCGATCTTCCAGCTGACCCTGATCATGCGGCTGGTGCGCGCCGAGATGCTCGAGGTCCTGCGCACCGACTACATCAAGTTTGCGCGCGCCCGGGGCCTCACGAACCGCGCCATTCATTTTGGCCATGCGCTCAAGAACACGCTGGTGCCGGTGATGACCATCACGGGCCTGCAGCTCGGCGGCCTCATCGCCTTTGCCATCATCACCGAGTCGGTGTTCCAGTGGCCCGGCATGGGGCTCCTGTTCATCCAGGCCGTGACCTTTGCCGACGTGCCGGTGATGGCGGCCTACCTGTGCCTCATTGCCTTGATCTTCGTGGTGATCAACCTGGTGGTCGACCTGCTGTACTTCGTGGTCGATCCGCGGCTGCGCGTGGGCAAGGCGGGAGGACATTGAAATGACGGTTGTCGCAGCAGCTGCAGCACCGCGACTGCGGGCCTCGGGCAGGGCGTTTGCGCACATTGCGAGCTTCTATCCGGAGATCACGGCCTTTCGCCGCGACCTGCACGCCCACCCCGAGCTCGGCTTCGAAGAGGTCTACACGGCCGGCCGCGTGCGGGAAGCGCTGCGTGCCTGCGGCGTGGACGAGATCCACGAGGGCATCGGCAAGACCGGCGTGGTGGGCGTCATCCGCGGCCGCTCCACGGCGAGCGGCCGGATGATCGGCCTGCGCGCCGACATGGATGCGCTGCCCATGCGCGAGGACAACGACTTCGGCTGGCGCTCCGCCAACGACGGCCTGATGCACGGCTGCGGGCATGACGGCCACACGGCCATGCTGGTCGGCGCGGCGCGCTACCTGGCCGAGACCCGCAGCTTCGACGGCACCGCGGTGCTGATCTTCCAGCCTGGCGAAGAAGGCTTTGCCGGCGCGCGCGTGATGATCGAGGACGGCCTGTTCGACCGCTTTCCCGTCGACGCGGTCTATGCCATGCACAACTGGCCAGCCATGCCCGCGGGCACCGTGGGCATCAACCGCGGTGCCATGATGGCCGCGGCCGACCGCGTCACGATCGAGATCAAGGGCAAGGGCGGCCACGGCGCCCACGCCTACCAGACCATCGACCCCGTGGTGGTCGCCGCGCACATCATCACGGCCGCGCAGACCATCGTGTCGCGCAGCGTGCGGCCGATCGATGCGGCGGTGGTCAGCATCTGCGCGGTGCAGGCAGGCGACCTGGGCGCGATGAGCGTGATCCCGGGCGAGGCCACGCTGGTGGGCACCGTGCGCACCTTCAGCGCGCGCGTGCAGGCGCAGGTCGAGCAGCGCCTGACCGAGCTCTGCACGGCCGTGGCCGCGGGCTTCGGCGCCACCGCCACCATCAGGTACGAGCGCATCTACCCGGCCACCATCAACACCGCACCGGAGGCGATGTTCGCGGCCGACGTGGCCGAGTCGCTGGTGGGCGCTTCCAATGTCGAGCGCAGCATGGAGCCCAGCATGGGCGCCGAGGACTTCTCCTTCATGCTGCAGAAAAAGGCCGGCGCCTACCTGCGCATCGGCCAGGATGCCAAGTGCGGCGCCTTCCTGCACAACAGCCGCTACGACTTCAACGACGAGATCCTGCCGCTTGGCGCCGCATTGCATGCGGGGCTGATCGAGCAGGGCATGCCGCTGGCTGCCACCCGCAGCCAGCAGCCCGTGAAAGACGCCGCTACCGCGACGCCTTGATGTACTTCAGATTCCAACCCGAGGAGTGTTTCCATGAGTTTTCAGAAGAAGGCGGCCGCGGTCGCAGTTTTGTGCGTGCTGGGCACCGCCAGCCTGGTGGCCGGCGCGCAGACCATCCGCGTGGCGAACCAGGGGGACGCGCTGTCGCTCGATCCGCACTCGCTCAATGAGTCGCTGCAGCTGAGCACCACCGCCAACGTCTATGAAACGCTGGTCGGGCGCAACAAGGACCTGAGCGTTGCGCCGCTGCTGGCGACCAGCTGGAAACAGACCTCGCCCACCGTGTGGCGCTTCGAACTGCGCAAGAACGTCCAGTTCCACGACGGCACGCCCTTCACGGCCGACGACGTGCTCTTCAGCTTCGCGCGCGCCTCGGGCGACGGCTCGGACATGAAGTCCAACACCACCGACATCAAGGAAGTGCGCAAGGTCGACGCGCACACCATCGAGATCGAGACCAAGGGCCCGTTCCCCATTCTTCCCGACGTCATCACGCAGCTCATGATCATGAGCAAGAAGTGGTGCGAGGAGAACAAGGCCGTCACGCCAGTCGACCGGCGCAAGGGCATCGAGAACACCGCCTCGTTCAAGGCCAACGGCACCGGCCCGTTCCGCGTGCGCGAGCGCCAGCCTAACGTGCGCACCGTCTTCACGCGCAACCCGACCTACTGGGGCAAGATCGAAGGCAACGCGCAGGAGATCATCTTCACGCCGATCGCCAACCCGGCCACGCGCGTCGCCGCGCTGATCTCCGGCGAGGTCGACGTCATGGAGCCGGTGCCCGTGCAGGACATCGCGCGCGTCAACGCCAGCCCGACGGCACGCGTCATCTCCGGCCCCGAGCTGCGCACCATCTTCCTGGGCATGGACCAGAAGCGCGACGAGCTGCTGTACTCCAGCGTCAAGGGCAAGAACCCGTTCAAGGACAAGCGCGTGCGCCAGGCCTTCTACCAGGCCATCGACATCGCCGGCATCCAGCGCACGGTGATGCGCGGCGCCTCGCGCCCCACCGCGCTGATGGTCGGCCCCGGCATCAACGGCTGGAACGAAGCGCAGGACAAGCGCCTGCCCTACGACGTCGAGGCCGCCAAGAAGCTGCTGGCCGAAGCCGGCTATCCGAACGGCTTCGAAGTGACGATGAACTGCCCGAACGACCGCTACGTGAACGACGGCCAGATCTGCCAGAGCGTGGCCTCCAACCTGGCGAAGATCGGCGTCAAGATCAACCTCGCGGCCGAGACCAAGGGCACCTACTTCCCGAAGGTGCTGCGCCGCGACACCAGCTTCTACATGCTGGGCTGGACGCCCACCACCTACGACTCGCACAACGCGCTCACGGCACTGATGGCCTGCCCCGACGACAAGACCGGCGCCGGCCAGTTCAACCTGGGCGCCTACTGCAATCCCAAGGTCGACGAGCTGACCAAGAAGATCCAGTCGGAAACCGACAAGCCCAAGCGCGACGCGATGATCAAGGAAGCCTTCGACCTGCACACCGCCGACGTCGGCCACCTGCCGCTGCACCAGCAGACGCTGGCCTGGGGCGTGAGCAAGAAGGTGGCGCTCACGCAGATGGCGGACAACTACATGCCCTTCAAGTGGATGAGCATCAAGCCGTAATACTGCGGGCCGCCCGCCGGCGGGCGGCCTGAGCGGCTCGATCCTGGGCCCGCTTCTTGCGGGCCCATCCTTTTTGCCTCACGATGAAAAAAACATTCGCCCGCTGGCTCGACAGCGACGTCGGCTACAGCTTTCGCACCTCGCCCGTGGCCATGGCGGCGGCGCTCATTGCACTGGCCTGCGTGTTCTGCGCGGTCTTTGCCGGATGGGTGTCGCCGCACAACCCCTTCGACCTGGCGACGCTCGAGCTCGGCGATGCGCGCCTGCCGCCGGCATGGAGCGCCGAAGGCTCTTCCAAGTACCTGCTGGGCACCGACGACCAGGGCCGCGACATCCTTTCGGCCGTGATCTACGGCGCACGCATCTCGCTGATCGTCGGCGTGGTGTCGGTGGCGCTGTCGATCACCGTGGGCGTGGTGCTCGGCCTCCTGGCCGGCTTCCTCGGCGGCTGGCTCGATTCCTTCCTCATGCGCCTGTGCGACGTGATGCTGTCGTTTCCGCCGATCCTCGTGGCGCTGCTGATTGCGGGCGTCGGCCGTGCGCTGTTTCCCAATGCGCATGAGTCGCTGGCCTTCGGCGTGCTCATCATTTCAATCTCGCTGACCGGCTGGGTGCAGTACGCGCGCACGGTGCGCGGCTCCACGCTGGTGGAGCGCAACAAGGAATACGTGCAGGCCGCGCGCGTGACCGGCGTGGCGCCGCTGCGCATCATGCTGCGCCACGTGCTGCCCAACGTGATGGGGCCGGTGATGGTGCTGGCCACCATCCAGGTCGCCACTGCGATCATCACCGAGGCGACCTTGTCGTTCCTCGGCGTCGGCGTGCCGCCGACTTCTCCTTCGCTGGGCACGCTGATCAGCATCGGCAACCAGTACCTGTTCTCGGGCGAGTGGTGGATCACCGTGTTCCCGGGCCTGATGCTGGTGCTGATCGCGCTCAGCGTGAACCTGTTGGGCGACTGGCTGCGCGACGCACTGAACCCGCGCCTGCGCTGAGATGGAAAAAAGGACAACGCCACCATGACGCTGCTCCAGGTCAAGAACCTTGTGGTCGAGTTCCCGCACCGGCGCGGCACGCTGCGCGCGCTCGACGGAATTTCATTCGACATCGCGCCCGGCGAAATCCTGGGCGTGGTGGGCGAGTCGGGCGCCGGCAAGTCGCTCACGGGCGCGGCCATCATCGGACTGCTCGAGCCGCCGGGCCGCGTGGCCAGCGGGGAAATCCTGCTCGAAGGCCAGCGCATCGACAACCTCGGCTTCGATGCGATGCGGCCCATCCGCGGGCGCAAGATCGGCGCGATCTTCCAGGACCCGCTGACCTCGCTGAACCCGCTCTACACCGTCGGCCGGCAGCTGGTGGAAACCATCCGCACCCACCTGCCGGTGACCGAGGCCGAGGCGCGGCGCCGCGCCATCGGCCTGCTGCAGGACACCGGCATTCCGGCCGCCGAGCAGCGCATCGACCACTTCCCGCACCAGTTCTCGGGCGGCATGCGCCAGCGCGTGGTGATTGCCCTTGCGCTGGCGGCCGAGCCCAAGCTCATCGTGGCCGACGAGCCGACCACGGCGCTGGACGTGTCGATCCAGGCGCAGATCATCCAGCTGCTCAAGCGCATCTGCAAGGAGCACGGCGCCGCCGTGATGCTGATCACGCACGACATGGGCGTGATCGCCGAAACCTGCGACCGCGTGGCCGTGATGTATGCGGGCCGCATCGCCGAGATCGGTCCGGTGCACGAAGTGATCCACCAGCCGGCGCATCCCTACACCTCGGGCCTGATGGCCTCGATTCCCGACATGGCGAGCGACCGCGAACGGCTCAACCAGATCGACGGCGCGATGCCGCGGCTCAATGCCATTCCCGAGGGCTGTGCCTATAACCCGCGCTGTCCGCGCACGTTTGCGCGCTGCCTCACCGAGCGGCCCGAGCTCATGCACGCCGGCGCCACGCGCGCCGCATGCTGGCTGCACGATGCCACCGATCCGCACAAGGGCCAGGCCGAGCTGGCGGCCCGGCACCACGATGCGCAGCTGGCCGGCGAGCGCGCCGTGCCCGATGCGGCCGCACCGCTTGCGGAGGTGA
The DNA here is from genome assembly GCF_001591365.1 of Variovorax paradoxus NBRC 15149. GTDB lineage: Bacteria > Pseudomonadota > Gammaproteobacteria > Burkholderiales > Burkholderiaceae_C > Variovorax > Variovorax paradoxus. The sequence continues at coordinate 1,556,021 of NZ_BCUT01000001.1, read as the reverse complement.
GCCGATGAGCGCCGCACCGCTGGTGGTGGCGCACGACCTCGCGCGCACCTTCGACGTTTCGCCGCCATGGCTCAACCGCGTGCTCGAACGCAAGCCGCGCGTGCTGCTGCATGCGGTGGACGGCGTGAGCTTTTCGATCGAGCGCGGCAAGACGCTGGCGCTGGTGGGCGAATCGGGCTGCGGCAAGAGCACCGTGGCGCGCCTCTTGGTCGGCCTGTACGCCCCCACGCGCGGCGGCCTGCAGTTCGACGGGCAGGACGCGCATGCCGCGTTCAAGACCCCCGAAGGCCGCAAGCTGCGCCGGCGCATCCAGATGATCTTCCAGGACCCGTACGCGAGCCTGAACCCGCGCTGGATCGTCGAAGACATCGTCGGCGAGCCGCTGCGCGAGCACGGCATCCTCCGCGGCAAGGCCGAGCTGCGCGAGCGCGTGGGCGAGCTGCTCAAGTCGGTCGGCCTCTCGCCGCTGGACATGAGCAAGTACCCGCACCAGTTCTCGGGCGGCCAGCGCCAGCGCATCTCCATTGCACGCGCGCTCGCCACCGAGCCCGAGTTCCTGGTGTGCGACGAGCCCACCTCGGCGCTCGACGTCAGCGTGCAGGCGCAGGTGCTCAACATCATGAAGGACCTGCAGCGCCAGCAGGGCCTGACCTACCTCTTCATCTCGCACAACCTGGCGGTGGTGCGGCACGTGGCCGACCAGGTCGGCGTGATGTACCTGGGCCGGCTGGTCGAGGTGGCGGACAAGCAGAAGCTCTTCGCCGAGCCGCAGCATCCCTACACGCGCATGCTGCTCGACGCGATTCCGCAGATGAAGCACACCGGCCGCGCGCGCACGCCGGTGCAGGGCGAGGTGCCGAACCCGCTGAACCCGCCGACCGGCTGCGCGTTCCATCCGCGCTGCCCGCATGCGAATGCGCGCTGCTCGGCCGAGCGGCCGAAGCTGCTGAACATCCGGGGCGTGCAGGTGGCCTGCCACGCGGCCGAAGAAGGCCGCATCTAGCTGGAAGCGTGCGTAAACGCACCGACATGCGCGCCAAGGCGGCGCAGAGTGCGGCCATGACCATGAAGAAGAACACAGGCACCGGCGGCAGCCCGGCGATCCCGTCGGCGCTGGGCCGCCGCGGCTTTCTCATGGGTTCGGCGCTGGCGGCGACCTCGACGCTGGCTACGCTTTGTTCGCTGTCGCACGCCGCGGCCGCGGCCGCGTCGCAGCGGATGCCGGTCATCTTCATCGGCCACGGCTCGCCGATGAATGCGCTGGCCGACAACGCCTTCACGCGCCGGCTGGCCGCCTGGGGCGGGGAGCTGCCGCGGCCCTCGGCCATCCTGAGCGTTTCGGCCCACTGGCTGAGCCGCGGCGCCACCGGCGTCGGAATGCAGGAGCGGCCGAAGACGATCCACGACTTCGGCGGCTTTCCGCAGGCGCTGTTCGACATCGAGTACCCGGCGCCGGGCCATCCCGCGCTCGCGCGCGAGGCCATCGGCACGGTGAAGCAGGCCGCGGTGGTCGGCACCCAGCAGTGGGGCCTGGACCATGGAACATGGACGGTGCTGAAGCACCTCTATCCGAAGGCCGACATCCCGGTCTTCCAGCTCAGCATCGACTACGACCAGCCGGCCGCCTTCCACTACGCGGTCGGCCGCGACCTGGCGGTGTTGCGGAGCATGGGCGTGCTCGTGATGGGAAGCGGCAACCTGGTGCACAACCTGCGGGCCACCGACCGCGGCACGCCCGACGGGCCCGTGGCCAGCCGGCCCTGGGCGCAATCGTTCGACGACGCGGTGAAGGCCGCGCTCGCGGGGCGGGACGACCGCGCGCTGGTCGGCTATGAAAGGCTGGCGGGCGCCTCGACCGCGGTGGCCACGCCGGACCACTACTTTCCGTTTCTCTACGCGCTCGGCGCCGCGGGAACGGGCGAGCGCGCGAAAACGGTCTACGAGGGATTCCAGTCGGGCACGCTGAGCATGCGCTGCATCCAGTTCGGCTGAGCGCGCCGGCCTACTGTTCCTCGCTCCACGAGAAGCCGTCGCGCGCAATCATCGCGCTCGAGGCGCTCGGCCCCCAGGTGCCCGCGGCGTAGGGGCGCGGCCCGCCGTCCGATGCCCAGCTGTCGATCAGCGGTTCGACCCAGCGCCAGGCTTCTTCCTGCTCGTCGCTGCGCACGAACAGGTTCAGGCGGCCGTCGATCACGTCGAGCAGCAGCCGTTCGTAGGCGCCCACGCGCTCGGCGCCGAAGCGCTTGTCGAAGTCGAGGTCCAGCTGCACCGGCGCGAGCTGCGCGGCGCTCTGGTGGCCGTTGCTGCGGCGGTTGTCCTGCGCCTGCGCGAGCATGTGCAGCTCCAGGCCGTCGCGGGGCTGGAGGTTGATCACCAGCTTGTTGACGGCGCCGGCCGGTGCGCGGTAGATCGCATGCGGCGTGGGCCTGAAGTTGACCTCGATGCGCGCGTCGCGCGAGGCCAGCCGCTTGCCGGTGCGGATGTACAGCGGCACGCCGGCCCAGCGCCAGTTGGCGATTTCCGTGCGCAGCGCCACGAAGGTCTCGGTGCGGCTTTCGGGGTCGACGCCGGGCTCGTCCTTGTAGCCCGGCACGCGTTCGCCGTACGCCGTGCCGGCGGTGTACTGGCCGCGAATGGCATGCAGCCCCAGTGTCTCGGGCGTCCAGGGCTTGAGCGCGCGCAGCACCTTGAGCTTCTCGTCGCGGATGGCGTCGGCATGCGAGTTGATCGGCGGCTCCATGCCGATCGCGCAGACCAGCTGCAGCGCATGGTTCTGCACCATGTCGCGCAGCGCGCCGGTCTGGTCGTAGAAGGCGCCGCGCTTTTCGACGCCCAGGTCCTCGGCGATGGTGATCTGGATGTTGGCAATGTGCTCGCGGCGCCAGATGGGCTCGAACAGCGCATTGCCGAAGCGCATGGCGAACAGGTTCTGCACCGAGGGCTTGCCCAGGTAGTGGTCGATGCGGAAGACCTGCTTCTCGTCGAGCACCTTGCACACCGCGGCATTGATCGCGCGGTTGGACGCCAGGTCATGGCCCAGCGGCTTTTCGAGCACCACGCGGGTCGACGGGCCGTTCAGGCCGGCTGCGGCGATCTGCTCGACCACCTGCGTGAAGAGCGCGGGCGCCGTGGCCACGTACATCACCACCGTGTCGGCATTGCGCTGCTTGAGCAGGTCGGAAAGGCGTGCGTAGTCGGCCGGCTTGGACAGGTCCATGCGCAGGTAGTGCAGCAGCGAGGCGAACTTCTCGAACTCCTCGGCCGAAGGGCGCTTGGCGCCTTCGACGGCATTGAAGCGCGACTGGATCAGTTCGCGGTACTGGTCGTCCGAGAGGTCGTCGCGGGCCACGCCGACGATGCGTCCGTCTTTCGGGAGGCTGCCATGCCTGAAGGCCTGGAACAGCGCGGGCATCAGCTTGCGCCATGCGAGATCGCCAGTGCCGCCGAACAGAACGAGATCGAAGCTCATGAGTCGAATTTCCTTTTGTCTTGGTGCCGAGTGGGCTCTCCGGTTCAACCGAATGGTACTTGTACCAATTCATGAAACCTGTACGAAAGCTACGCTCAACCCCGGCCGGGAGGCCTATTTTTGTTTTGGAGGCGAGGTTTTCACATGAAGAAGCTTTTTACTGCAGCGGCCTTGGTGGGTTTGTCGGCCGCCGCGTCGGCGCAGGGCACGGTCAACGTGATCTGCTCGGTCCAGGCCGAATGGTGCAACGTGATCGCCACCGTGTATGCACGCACCACGGGTACCCGCATCAACATGTCGCTCAAGGGCTCGGGCGAAGCGCTGGCCCAGCTCATCGCCGAGAAGGACAACCCCAAGACCGACATCTGGTTCGGCGGCACCGGAGACCCGCACCTGCAGGCGGCCGAGCAGGGCCTGACGCTCGAATACAAGTCGCCCACGCTCGCGCATCTGCACCCCTGGGCCCAGCAGCAGGCCAGGCAGTCGGGCTACAGGACCGTGGGCATCTACTCCGGCCCGCTGGGCTTCGGCTACAACCCCGAGCTGCTCGCCAAGAAGAAGCTGCCGGTGCCCAAGACCTGGGCCGACCTGCTCAAGCCCGAATACAAGGGCGATATCCAGGTGGCCAACCCCGCATCGAGCGGCACGGCCTACACCATGATCGCCACGCTGGTGCAGCTGATGGGCGAGGACAAGGCCTTCGACTACCTGAAGGCGCTGCACCGGAACGTGGGCCAGTACACCCGCTCGGGCACGGGCCCGATCAAGGCGGTGGCGCGCGGCGAGACGGCCGTGTCGATCAGCTTCGTGCACGACGGCCCGGGCGAGAAGATGCAGGGCTTCCCGGTCGAGACCATCACGCCCAGCGACGGCACCGGCGCCGAGATCGGCTCCATGAGCATCATCAAGGGCGCCCGCAACCTCGAGGCCGCGAAGAAGTTCTATGAATGGGCGCTCACGCCCGGCGCGCAGGAACTCGGTGCCGCCAACAAGCAGTTCCAGCTGCCGAGCAACGCGAATGCCAAGCTCGACCCGCGCATCCCCGACTTCAAGAAGATCAGGTTCATCAACTACGACTATGCGAAGTACGGTGCCAGCGCCGAGCGCCGGCGCCTGATCGCGCGCTGGGAAAAAGACGTCAATTCGCTGCCGCGCTAAGTGCAAGCCCCTTCCATCGGCGGCGCGCCGGCCAATCCGGCGTCGGTGGCCGCCGCCCGGCGGGCGCAGCGCTGGATCCGGGCGTGGGTGGCGCTGGGTTTTGCGGCCTACCTGCTGCTGCCCTGGTATGCGATCCAGGACGCCACCTGGTACGAAGCCGTTCCGCAGGTCTTCGGCCGGGCCGAGGGTGCCAACGGCCTGATGCAGGCACTCACGCAGGGACGCGGCTGGCTCTTCATCGGGCTTGCAGGCCTGGCGATGTGCGCCATCGGCGCCTGGCGGCCGGCCGGCCGCGCGCAGGGGCGCTGCCTGCTGGCGGGCGGCGCCATCGGTGCCTTGGGCCTGGCGATCACCGGCTTCGCCATCGGCGCGCGCGGCTGGAGCTTCGAAGCGCTCAACACGCAGTTCGGCGAACTTGCGATCAACCAGTTCGGCATCGGCGCGGGCGGCGCCGTGGCGCTCGCGGCGCTCGCGATGCTGGCGGCCTTCGGCATTGCGCGGCTCGGGCTCTTCAAGGGCGACCTGTTCGTGGCGGCCGCGGTCATCGGCTGCGGGGTGCTGATGGCGCTGTTCATCGCCTATCCGGTGAGCAAGGCGCTCGCGGGTGCCTTCCTCGACGAAGACGGCCGCTGGTCGATCACGGCCTTTGCCGCGCGCGTGTTCGCCGAACGCATCTGGGGCGTGGGCTGCCTGGCGGGCGGCGTGCGCTGCGGCGTGGCCTGGAACACGCTCGTGCTGGCGCTGCTGACGGCCGCCGGCACCACCTTCCTCGGCACCCTGATGGCCTTGATGGCCGAGCGCGGCAGCAAGCGCGGCCAGGGCGCGCTGCGGGTGCTCGCGCTGCTGCCGATCATCACGCCGCCCTTCGTGGTGGGGCTCGGGCTGATCCTGCTGTTCGGCCGCGCGGGCATCGTCAACCAGCTGCTCGAGAGCGCGTTCGGCATCGAGCCGACACGCTGGTTCTACGGCATGCCGGGCGTGCTGGTGGCGCAGCTCTTCGCCTTCACGCCCATCGCCTTCATGATCATGCGCGGGGTGGTGCAGGGCATTGCGCCCAGCCTGGAAGAGGCGGCGCAGATGCTGCGCGCCGACCGCCGCCGCACCTTCTTCACCATCACGCTGCCGCTTTTGAAGCCCGGGCTGGCCAATGCCTTCCTGGTCGGCTTCATCGAGAGCATTGCGGACTTCGGCAACCCGGTGGTGGTGGGCGGGCAGTTCTCGGTGCTGTCGACCGACATCTTCTTTGCCATCGTCGGTGCGCAGTACGACCAGGGACGCGCGGCCTCACTGGCGTGGGTGCTCACGGTCTTTGCGCTCGGCGTGTTCGCGCTGCAGCGCGGCGTGCTCGGCCGGCAGAACTACACCACCGTGAGCGGCAAGGGCGACGCGGGCATTGCGATGGCGCTGCCGGACGGCGTGCGGCGCACCATCCAGTGCATCGCGCTGCCGTGGATCGCGTTCACCGCGGTGGTCTACCTGTTCGCCTTTGCGGGCGGCTTCGTGCAGACCTGGGGGCGCGACTACAGCTTCACGCTCGATCATTTCAAGAATGCGTTCGCGCTCGAATGGGGCCAGTTCGGCCTGGTGTGGGCCGGCACCGCGTGGAATTCGCTGCTCACCACGCTCAAGCTCGCGGGCATCTCCGCGCCCATCACGGCCGCGCTGGGCCTGCTGATTGCCTGGCTGCTCGCGCGCAACGAGTTCAAGGGGCAGGGCGTCTTCGAGTTTGGCGCGCTGCTGGCCTTTGCCATTCCGGGCACGGTGCTCGGCGTGAGCTACATCCTGGCCTTCAACGTGCCGCCGTTCGAGCTCACGGGCACCGGGCTCATCATCGTGCTGTGCTTCATGTTCCGGAACCTGCCGGTGGGCGTGCGGGCCGGCACGGCGGCCTTCAAGCAGCTGGACCGCTCGCTCGACGAAGCCTCCCTGATGCTGCGCGCCTCTACGGCCCAGACGCTCTTCAAGGTGGTGCTGCCGCTGCTGAAACCCGCGCTGGTGGCTGCGCTGGTCTACAGCTTCGTGCGCGCCATGACGACGGTGAGCGCGGTGATCTTCCTGGTCACGGCCGAGAACGAACTGGCCACCACCTACATCATCGGCCGCGTGGGCAACGGCGACTACGGCATTGCGCTGGCCTACTGCACGGTGCTGATGGTGCTGATGTCGCTGGCGATTGCGCTGGTGCAGTTCGTGGTGGGCGAGCGCAGGCTGGGGCGGCGCGGCACTGCGCCTCCGCAACAAGGACATCACAAAATGGAAAGCCTGGCGACACCATGAACGGCATCGAATTGCGCAACGTCACCAAGCGCTACGGCACCGACAAAAACGGGCCGCTGGCGGTCAAGGGCATCAGCTTCGAGGTGCCGGCGGGCACGCTCACCACCATCCTCGGGCCTTCGGGCTGCGGCAAGACGACCACGCTGCGCATGATCGCGGGGCTCGAATCGGCCAGCTCCGGCTCGATCTTCATGGGCGGGCGCGACGTGACCACGCTGGGCCCGGCCGAGCGCAACGTGAGCATGATGTTCCAGAGCTACGCGCTGTTCCCGCACATGAACGTGATCGAGAACGTGGGCTACGGCCTGCGCATGAGCGGCGTGAAGAAGGACGAGGCCGCCTTGCGCGCGCGCGGCGCGCTCAAGGGCGTGGGGCTGGTCGGCTTCGACGAGCGGCTGCCGAGCGAACTCTCTGGCGGCCAGCAGCAGCGCGTGGCGCTGGCGCGCGCGCTGGTGCTGGAGCCCGCGGTGCTGCTGTTCGACGAGCCGCTGTCCAACCTCGACGCCCGGCTGCGGCGCGAAATGCGCGAGGAGATCCGCGCGCTGCAGCAGCGCCTGAAGCTCACGGTGGCCTACGTCACGCACGACCAGAGCGAGGCCCTGGCCGTGAGCGACCAGATCATCGTGATGGACCACGGCGTGATCGCCCAGCGCGGCACGCCCGAGCAGCTCTATGCCCGGCCCGAGAGCGAGTTCGTGGCCGGCTTCATGGGCGAGGCGATGGTGTTCCCGGCCACGGCACAGGCCGACGGCAGCGTCGCGCTCGGCCCGCTGCGGCTGCAGCCGCGCCATGCGGTGGCGCCCGGCGCGGTGAAGGTGGCGGTGCGGCCCGAGGCCTGGGAGATCGGTGCCGCCGGCACGGCCGCGGGCCTGCCCGCCACGCTGCGCAAGGCGGCCTACCTCGGCAGCTTCTACGAATACGGCTTCGACACGCCGCTGGGGCCGGTCTTCGTGGTGTCGACCGATCTGTCGAGTCCCCTGGCCGCGGGCGCCGAGGCCACGCTGTCGCTGGCGGCGCATGGCGTGAGCGTGGTGCCCGCCGCGTGAAACAATGGCGCCATGAACGTGGTTTTCGATCTTGGCGCCGTGCTGCTGGCATGGGAGCCCACCCGGCTGGTGCAGACCCATCTTCCCGAGCATGCCCCCACCGAAGCCGCCGCGGCGGCGCTGGGCCGGGCGCTTTTCCACCATGACGACTGGATGAGCTTCGACTGCGGCATGCGCTCGCTGGACGAGGCCATCGCGCGCATGGCCCGGCGGCTGTCGCTGCCGGCGGACCGGCTCGACGCCATGCTCGGCACGCTCGGGGAGCGCCTGGAGCCCATTGCCGCCACCGCGGAACTGCTCGACGGGCTGTTCGCGCGGCGCGAGGCCGGCGAGGCGCTGCGCCTGTACTACCTCTCGAACATGCCGGCGCCCTACGCGCGCGCGGTCGAACGCCGGCACGGCTTCATGCGGCGCTTCGACGGCGGCGTGTTCTCGGGCGACGTGAAGTTCATCAAGCCGGATCGCGAAATCTACGAGCTGCTGGCGGTGCGCCATGCGCTCGAGCCCGCCGAGACGGTGTTCATCGACGACTCGGCCGCCAATGTGGAGGCCGCGCGGGCCTTCGGCTGGCAGGCCATCCACTGCACGCACCCCGCGGCGCTGGCGGCGCAACTGGCGCGCCATCTGCCGGCTGTGCCGGCTGGCCCGGTTGCGCCGGCTATCGGCCGGTGAGCACCACCTTGGAGGTGTCGAAGCCCAGGCTGGCGGCGTAGTCCAGCTCGGCCTGCAGCGCGTCGTCCTCCAGGCGCGGCGCGCGCGAAAGCACCCAGAGGTACTGGCGGTCGGGCGTGCCGACCAGCGCCACCTGGTAGTCGCGGTCGAGCTTCAGGATCCAGTAGTCGCCCCAGACCATCGGCAGCCAGCTGAGCCACGAGGGCGCAAAGCGCACTTCGAGCCGGCCTGCGCCGGGCTGGCCCGCCACCGGCACCACCCGGGCCGTTCCCACCGCCTCGTCGAAATTGCCATCGGGCCGCACGCAGCGGTTGAGCACCTGCATGGTGCCATCGGGCTGGAGCGTGTACTCGGCGCTCACGGGACCGGCGCACTGCTTCTGGAAGCGGTTGGGCAGGCGGGCCTGCTCGTGCCAGATGCCGGCGTAGCGCTGCAGGTCGACCGGCGCCACCACCTGCAGCGGCGCGCGCATGAGCGGTGCGCCATCGGGCGGCCCGGGCAGCTGGGCTCGCCCGGTGCGTCCTGCGCCCATGGCGATCCAGGTGGCGACACCGCCCACCACGAAGGCCGTGGCCAGGGTGCCGATGGCGTGGCTGGTGCGGCGGTCATCGAAGGACGGAGCGCGGCTGGCGGCGGCAGCCGCGGCGGAGCGATGGCGAAGGGGCATGGGCGTGGCACTCCTGTGGTCGGAAGCATCGATCGGAAACGGCCAGCCTAGTCCCGGGCCGGGGCGGCGCGCCGTCAGCGGCGGACCACAGCCGCTGTAGGGCAGCGCGGCCGGCCGGCCCTTACAACCCTGTCGGCGGCAGGCTGATCCAGGGCGGTGAAAACCCGTGCTACGGTGCGCATGAAAACATCGGCCCCGGCGCAACAGCGTGCAGGACTTGTCATCACCCGCACTGGATAATCTTTCTCCATGAATCAACTCGATGCTCTCCGCCAATGGACCACCGTGGTCGCCGACACCGGCGACTTCAAGCAACTTGCCATCTCCAGGCCGCAGGACGCGACCACCAATCCGTCGCTCATCCTGAAGGCGGTGCAGAAGCCCGAGTACCGGCCGCTGCTCGACGAAGCCGTGAGCAAGCATGCGGGCAAGCCGCTCGACGAGGTCATCGACCGGCTGCTGGTGCGCTTCGGCACTGAAATCCTCTCGATCATTCCGGGCCGCGTGTCGACCGAAGTCGATGCGCGCCTTTCGTTCGACACGGCCGCCACCGTGGCGCGCGGCGAGCGCATCGTGGCGCTCTACAAGGCCGAGGGCATCGACACCGAGAAGCGCCTGCTGATCAAGGTGGCCTCCACCTGGGAGGGCATCGAGGCGGCGCGCACCCTGGAGCAAAAGGGCATCCGCACCAACCTCACGCTGCTGTTCTCGTTCGCGCAGGCGGTGGCCTGCGGCGCAGCCGGCGTGCAGCTCATCTCGCCCTTCGTGGGCCGCATCTACGACTGGTACAAGAAGTCGGCCGGCGCCCAGTGGAACGAGGCCGCCAGCGCGGGCGCGAACGACCCCGGCGTCAAGTCGGTGCGCCAGATCTTCGAGTACTACAAGCAGCACGGCATCAAGACCGAGGTGATGGGCGCGAGCTTCCGCAATGTGGGACAGATTCGGGCCCTGGCCGGCTGCGACCTGCTCACCATCAGCCCCGAGCTGCTGGCCGAGCTGGCCGCGAGCAACGAGCCGCTGGCGCATGCGCTCGATGCCAAGGCGGCAACCGGCGGCGATGTCGCCAAGGTCAGCTACGACGAGGCCGGCTTCCGCTTCGCGCTCAACGAAGACGCCATGGCCACCGAGAAGCTCGCCGAGGGCATCCGCGCCTTCGCGGCCGACGCCGTCAAGCTCGAGAAACTCATGCAGGAAAGCGGCAAGTAAGCATGGCCATGACCCAACGCTGCGACCGCGCGCCCGCCTGGGCGCAACTGCAGGCTGCCTTCGAGACCGCGGGCCGCCAGTTCGACGTGCGCCATGCCTTCGTCGACGACGCCGGCCGTTTCGAACGCTTCAGCCAGGAGGCGCCGTACCTGTTTGCCGACCTGTCGAAGAACCTGATCGATGCGCGCACGGAAGAACTGCTCTTCGCGCTGGCCCGCGAGTGCGGCCTCGAGGCGCACCGCGACGCGATGTTCGCGGGCGAGCACATCAACAACACCGAGGACCGCGCCGTGCTGCACACGCTGCTGCGCGCCCCCGCCGATGCCAAGGTGGGCAAGACGGCCGACAAGCTGCGCGAGGTGCACGAAACGCTCGATGCGATGCTGGCCTATGCCGAGAAGGTGCGCGCCGACCACACGATCACCGACGTGGTCAACATCGGCATCGGCGGCTCCGACCTCGGGCCGCAGATGGCGGTGCTGGCGCTGGCCGAGTTCGCCGCGCCCGGCAAGCGCTTCCACTTCGTCTCCAACGTCGACGGCCACGAGCTGGCCGGCGTGCTGCAGGGCCTGGCGCCCGAGCACACGCTGTTCCTCATTGCGTCCAAGACCTTCACCACGGCCGAGACCATGGCCAACGCGCTTTCGGCCAGGCGCTGGTACGAGCAGTCGGGCGGCACCGACATTGCCGGCCACTTTGCCGCGCTCACCACCAACGTCGAGGCTGCGAAGCAATTCGGCATCGACACCACCTTCGGTTTCTGGGACTGGGTGGGCGGGCGCTATTCGCTGTGGTCGGCCATCGGACTGCCGATTGCGCTGGCCATCGGCGCCGACGGTTTCCGCCGGCTGCTGGCGGGCGCGCACGCGATGGACGAGCACTTCCGCAGCGCGCCGCTCGAGCAGAACCTGCCGGTGCGGCTCGGCCTGCTCGATGTCTGGTACCGCAACTTCCACAAGTTCACGAGCCGCGGCATCGCGCCCTACCACAGCGCCCTGAAGCGCCTGCCGGCCTACCTGCAGCAGCTCGAGATGGAAAGCAACGGCAAGCAGGTCGATGCGAGCGGCGCGCCGCTGCCCGCGGGCCTTGGCACCTCGCCCGTGCTCTGGGGTGAGCCCGGCACCAACGGCCAGCATGCCTACTTCCAGATGCTGCACCAGGGCACCGATGTGATCCCGCTCGAATTCGTGGCGGTGCGCGATGCGGCGCACGACCTCGACGGCCACCACCCCAAGCTGCTGGCCAATGCGCTCGCGCAGGCGCAGGCGCTGATGGTCGGCAAGCTCGATGCGGGCGGCCACAAGAACTTCCCGGGCAACCGGCCGAGCAGCTTCTTCGTGTTCGAGAAGCTCACGCCCGAATCGCTGGGCGCCTTCCTCGCGCTGTACGAGCACCGCGTGTTCACCAGCGGCGCGCTGTGGGGCATCAACAGCTTCGACCAGTGGGGCGTGGAACTCGGCAAGGTGCTCGCGAAGGACATCGAGCCGCGCCTTGCCTCGGGCGACATCATGGGGCTCGACGCCTCGACCGCCGGCCTCCTGAAACGCCTCGGCGCGCAGGCCTGATCCGCTGAAAGGCCGGGGCAACACGCCCGGACAGGCCGATCCATAGGCCATTTGTTTGCGAACTGATGGCCGAATTTGCCGTTGAAAGATGCATCGATATGATCGGCCCGGGGAATTTCCCTGGGATTCAATCAAGAGGAGTCGATCAATGGACTTTCAAACAGCGGTCAAGACCTGTTTCAGCAAATACGCCGATTTCAACGGACGCGCATCGCGTTCGGAGTACTGGTGGTTCGTGCTGGCCGAGGTCATCGTTCTCATCGTGGCAAGCCTGATCCATCAGTATGTGTACTTCATCGCGGCGCTGGGCTTCCTGTTGCCCGCGCTGGCCGTGGGCGCGCGCCGCCTGCACGACATCGGCAAGAGCGGCTGGCTCCAGCTGTTGATGATCATTCCGATCGTCAACCTGGTGCTGATCTATTTCTACGTGCAGCCCTCGCAGCCCGAAACCAACCCGCACGGCGCACCCGCCGCCTGAGCCTCGCGTCAGGCTGCAGTTTCCGCGCTGGAAAGCGTGCGCACCGGCCCACCGCTGGCCATGCGCACGCACAGGTCGAAGGCCTGCTGCAGGCCTTCGATCTGCGCGACGCCCTTGCCCGCGATGTCGAAGGCGCTGCCGCTGGCCGAGGTGGCTACCGGCACGGGCAGGCCGCCATGCAGCGTCACGCCCTGCTCGAAGCCCATGAGCTTCATCGCGATCTGGCCCTGGTCGTGGTACATCGACACCACCGCATCCACGTCGCCGCGGCGCGCGCCGATGAACACCGTGTCGGGCGAGAACGGACCGCGCGCGTCGTAGCCCTCGGCGCGCAGCCGCTCGATGGCCGGTGCGATGATCTCGATCTCTTCCATGCCGATCGAGCCGCCGTCGCCCGCATGCGGGTTGAGCCCCGTCACTGCGATGCGCGGCTGTGCCACGCCCGCACGGCGCAGCGCCGATGCAATGATCTTCACCGCATCGCCCACGCCCTCCACCGTGATGTGGCTCGCCACATCCTTCAGCGGAATGTGCGAGGTCACGCGCGAGGTCCAGAGCGAACCCGTGAGGTTGAATTCGCAGACGAAGCCCGTCACCGCGAAGCGCTCCTGCATGTAGCGCAACTCGTCCTCGTGCACGAGGCCACCGAGCCGCAGCGAATGCTTGTTGAGCGGCGCGAAGACAATGCCCTCGGCCTGGCCGCGCCGCACGGCCGCGGTGGCCAGTTCCAGCGCCTCGAAGGAGGCGCGGCCCGAGGCCTCGTTCGACTCGCCGAGCACCGGCTCCCGGCCTTGCATCCAGTCGCGCTGCAGCAGGGTGGGGCGGCCGTGCTCGAAGCGCAGGTCGTCGAGTCCGTCGATCCGCAGCGGATCGAGCTTGACGCCCGCCACGCGCTCGCCCGCGGCCAGCACCACCGGGTCGGCGATCAGCAGCACGCGCGCGGCGTCCAGGTTGCGCTGGCGCGCGAGCAGCTTCACGGCCATCTCGGGGCCGATGCCGCCGGGGTCGCCGAGCAGCACGGCGATGCGGGGCCTGGCGGGGATCAGGTTCGGGGTCTTCGGTGGGGTGGGCATGTGGGCGGGGTTGAAATGATGAAGAAGAAAAGCGGCCTTATTCGGCCTTGATGTTGGCGTCGCGCACGAGCTGGCCGTAGTGGTCGAACTCCTGCCTGTTCATCGCCGCGAAGGCTTCGCCGGTCAGCGAACCGGGCTCGCCGCCCAGGGCCTTGATGCGCGTTTGCACATCGGAAAGCTTCAGCGTGCGCACGAGCTCGGCGTTCAGCCGCTCGACCGCGGGCCGCGGCGTGCCGGCGGTCACGTAGAGGCCGTACCAGGTGGACACATCGGCGCCCTTGATGCCCTGCTCGGCCAGCGTGGGCACGTCGGGCAGCTCGGGCGAGCGCTGCGGCGCGCTCACGGCCAGCGCGCGGAACTTGCCGGCCTTGATCTGGCCCATGGCGGAGGAGGTGCTGTCGAACATCATGTCGACCTCGCCGCCGATGATGTCCACGTGGGCCTGCGAGCTGCCCTTGTAGGGCACGTGGATCGACTTCATGCCGGTCGCCAGGTTGAAGGCCTCGCCGCCCACGTGCTGCGTGCTGCCGATGCCCGACGATGCGTACTTGAAGCCGCCGGGCTTGGCCGCCATGGCCGCCAGCAGGTCCTTCACCGACTTGTAGGGCGAGCTGGCCGAGACCACCAGCACGTTGGGCATCACGGCCACCAGGCCGATCGGCTGCAGGTCTTTCAGCGGGTCGTACTTGAGCTTGAGAATGTGCGGCGCCACCGCCTGCGCGGTGTTGGTGGCCAGCAGCAGCGTGCTGCCGTCGGCCGCAGCGCGCGCCGTGAGCTCGCCGGCAATGGTGTTGGAGGCGCCGGGCCGGTTCTCCACCGTCACGGGCTGCTTGAGCACCGGCGCGAACTTGTCGGCCAGCACGCGCGCCAGGATGTCGGTGCCGCCGCCGGGCGAGGCGCCGACCAGGATGCGCAGCGGCTTGTCGGGATAGGCCGGCTGCTGTGCGCCGGCGGTGGCGGCCATCAGCGCCAGCGCAGCCGCGCCCGCGGCGCGGGCCAGAAGAAAGGATTGCTTCATCGGATGTCTCCTGCTTGTTTGGCGCGAGCTTAGGCAGCTTCGTGCGGCCGATCCAATCGAAAAAGCCCGAAGCTCCATATACTTTTGTGCATGACTTCCGGTCCTGGCCCTGCCGACACATCGCTGATGCTCCATGTGCGGCCGCGCCAGCTGCTGCTCCTGGCGCGGCTCGACACCCACCGCCACCTGGGCCGCGCGGCCGAGGCCATGAACATCAGCCAGCCGGCCGCCACCAAGCTGCTGCAGCAGCTGGAGGATTCGCTCGGCGAAAGGCTCTTCGAGCGCCTTGCGCGCGGCATGGAGCCCACGCCCTACGGCGAGATCCTGATCCGCTACGCCCGCCGCGTGCTCAGCGACTTCGGCAGCGCCCGAGAGGAAATGCTCGCGCTGCGCTCGGGCCTGAGCGGTTCGCTGCGCGTGGGCAGCGTGCCGGGCGCGGTGCCCGAGCTGCTGGCGCCGGCGCTGGTCGAATACCACCGCCGCCATCCGCAGGTGGCCGTGTCGGTGGTGGTGGAGACCAGCGATGTGATGCAGGCGCAGCTGGAGCAGGGCGACGTCGACCTGGTGCTGGGCCGGCTCACCGACAGCCACGACGAGGCCAAGTACGCGAGCGTGCCGCTGCTGGGCGAATCGCAGGTGGTGGTGGTGCGCGCCGCGCACCCGGTGTTCGAGCGCGCCACCGTCACGCTGGCCGAGATGGCGAACTGGTCCTGGGTGCTGCAGCCGCCGGGCTCGCCGCAGCGCGGGCGCTTCGAGGCGGCGATGCGCGAGGCGGGCATCCAGGCGCGGCTCGACATCATCGAAACGGCATCGCCGATCGCCATTACCGCCTTGCTGGAAAACTCCGACATGGCCGCCGTGATGCCGGCTTCGCAGGCCAGCCACTACGCCCGCCTGGGCGTGCTGCGCACGGTGCCGGTGGAGTTGCCGGTGCGCGTGCCGCCGATCTGCCTCGTCACCCGGCAGGACCGCGCGCTCTCGCCGGCCGCGGCGCAGTTCCGGCGCCAGCTGCTGGGCGGCGGCTGAAGCCTTTGGATTGAGTCTTTCCATGCTGTATTGCACCAACTAGGGAATCTCCTAGCCAACTGGTGCATGAAAGTACCAAGGCAAGCAGCCGAAGTACCAAACCCGCAAGCGCGTTTCTCCAGAATCCCGCCACGGCGACCCAAACAGAGCGGGCGTCGCTCACCTCTAGGAGACAACATGAAGCGTTTTCTGAAAGCGGGCCTCGTCCTCGCACTCGCCGGCACGGGGCTCGCCTCCCATGCCGCCACCGAACTCGTGATCGCGACCGTCAACAACGGCCACATGATCGAGATGCAGAAGCTCACGCCCTTCTTCGAAAAGGCCAACCCCGACATCAAGCTCAAGTGGGTCACGCTGGAAGAAGGCACGCTGCGCCAGCGCGTGACCACCGACATCGCCACCAAGGGCGGCCAGTTCGACGTGATGACCATCGGCCTGTACGAAACCCCGATCTGGTCGAAGAAGGGCTGGCTCAAGCCCATTGCCACCGACGCCGCCTACGACGTGGACGACCTGCTGCCCGCCATCCGCAACGGCCTGTCGACCGATGGCAAGCTCTACGCCGCGCCGTTCTACGGCGAGAGCTCGATGCTCATGTACCGCAAGGACCTGGCCGACAAGCTGGGCGTGAAGTTCTCCGACCAGCCGACCTGGGCGCAGGTGAAGGAGTTCGCCGACAAGGCCAACGACCCGAAGGCCGGCGTGTACGGCATGTGCCTGCGCGGCAAGCCGGGCTGGGGCGACAACATGGCCTTCCTGACCACGCTGGTCAATACGCATGGCGGCCAGTGGTTCGACATGCAGTGGAAGCCGCAGATCGACACCAAGCCCTGGAAGGATGCGATCACCTTCTACGTCGACCTGATGAAGAAGGACGGCCCGCCGGGCGCCTCGGCCAACAGCTTCAACGAGAACCTCGCGCTCTTCAACGAAGGCAAGTGCGCGGCCTGGGTCGACGCGACCATCGCGGCCTCGTTCATCAGCGACCCGAAGCAGTCGAAGGTGGCCGACAAGGTGGCGTTCGCGCAGGCACCGACCGCCGCCACGCCCAAGGGCGCCAACTGGCTGTGGTCGTGGAACCTCGCCATTCCGGCCAGTTCGTCCAAGGACGAGGCCGCGCAGAAGTTCATCAAGTGGGCCACGTCCAAGGACTACGTCAACCTGGTGGCCAAGGAAACCGGCTGGGCTTCGGTGCCGACCGGCACGCGCAAGTCGACCTATGCGAACCCCGAGTTCCAGAAGGTCGCCAAATTCGCCGAAGCCGAGAAGAAGGCCATCGATACGGCCAACCTCAGCGACAGCACGCTGCCCAAGTCGCCCTACGTGGGCGTGCAGTACGCGGCCATTCCCGAGTTCCAGGCCATCGGCGTGGCGGTGGGCCAGCAGATGAGCGCGGCGCTGTCGGGCAAGGTCACGGTGGACCAGGCGCTCAAGACCTCGCAGACGGCGGCGGAGCGCGAGATGAAGAAGGCTGGCTACTACAAGTAAGCGGGGCTTACTTTCTTGCTCCCTCCCCTTCCGGGGGAGGGCAGGGGTGGGGGGACGCGGCGCACCAATCACCGCAGCGCCTGATCCAGGAGCCCCCATCCCAGCCTTCCCCCGGCGGGGGAAGGAGCCAGAGACAACGAGAAGGAACTTCCTCATGAAACGACTCCTGCCCCGCGCCCTCATGGCGCCCGCCGTGCTCACGCTCCTTTTGTGGATGATCGTGCCGCTCGCGATGACGTTGTACTTCTCGTTTGTGAACTACAACCTCATGCAGCCCGGCGAGCGCACCTTCGCGGGCATCGAGAACTTTCACTACTTCGTCACCGATCCGGACTTCTGGCCCGCCACCTGGAACACGCTGGTGCTGATCGGCAGCGTGATCGTCATCACCGTGGTGCTCGGCGTGCTGCTCGCGCTCCTGGTGAACGAACCGTTTCCGGGCCGCGGCATCGTGCGGGTGCTGCTGATCTCGCCGTTCTTCGTCATGCCCGCGGTCAATGCGCTGCTGTGGAAGCACATGATGATGAACCCCATCTACGGCATCCTGGCCGACGTGTGGCGCTTCTTCGGCGCGACGCCGGTCGACTGGCTCACCGACGTGCCGCTGTTCTCGGTGATCGTCATGGTGGCCTGGCAGTGGCTGCCGTTCGCCTGCCTGATCTTCATCACCTCGCTGCAATCGCTCGACCGCGAGCAGATGGAAGCCGCGCGCATGGACGGCGCGAGCGCATTCCAGCGCTTCTTCTACCTGACCATCCCGCACCTCGGCCGGCCGATGGCGGTGGTGATCATGATCGAGATGATCTTCCTGCTCAGCGTGTTCGCCGAGATCGCCATCACCACCAACGGCGGCCCGGGCAACGAGAGCACCAACATGACCTACCTGATCTTCAAGCAGTCGCTGATGAACTTCGACGTGGGCGTGGCCTCGGCCGGTGCGCTGTTCGCGGTGGTGCTGGCCAACATCGTGGCCGTGTTCCTGATCCGCATCATCGGCAAGAACCTCGACTGAAGGAACGACCATGCAACCCAGCAACTTCCTTCCGCAACTGCTGCGCACCGCGGGTGCCTGGGCCGTGGCGCTGCTGCTGTTCTTTCCGCTCGGCTGGCTGTTCCTCACGGCCTTCAAGACGGAGCTGCAGGCGATCCACGTGCCGCCGCTCTTCATCTTCGAGCCCACGCTCGGCAACTTCAGCGAAGTGCAGCGCCGCAGCGACTACCTGCTGTATGCGCGCAACTCGCTCATCACCAGCCTGGGCTCGACCGTCATCGGCCTGTTGATCGCGGCGCCCGCGGCGTACTCGATGGCCTTCTTCCGCACGAAGAAGACGCGCGACATCCTCATGTGGATGCTCTCCACCAAGATGATGCCGGCCGTCGGTGCGCTGGTGCCGATCTACGTGCTCGCGCAGACCGCGGGCCTGCTGGACTCGCTCACCGCGCTCACGATCGTGTTCACGCTGTCGAACCTGCCGATCATGGTGTGGATGCTCTACAGCGCCTACAAGGACATTCCGAACGAGATCCTCGAAGCCGCGCGCATGGACGGCGCGAGCCTGTGGACCGAGTTCCGCCACGTCGTGCTGCCGCTGTCGGTGGGCGGGCTCGCATCGACCGGCCTCCTGTGCCTGGTGCTGAGCTGGAACGAGGCCTTCTGGGCGCTCAACCTCAGTTCGGCCAAGGCCGGCACGCTGGCCACGCTGATCGCCTCGTACTCCAGCCCCGAAGGCCTGTTCTGGGCCAAGCTGTCTGCCGCCTCGCTGATGGCCATCGCGCCCATCGTCGTGTTCGGCTGGTTCAGCCAGAAGCAGCTCGTCCAGGGCCTGACCTTCGGCGCCGTCAAGTAAAGAAAGGGAGACACCCCATGGCCTACCTGCAACTCAAAGACATCAAGAAGAGCTTCGGCGACGTCGACATCATCAAGGGCGTCGACCTCGAGATCCAGAAGGGCGAGTTCATCGTCTTCGTCGGTCCTTCGGGCTGCGGCAAGTCGACGCTGCTGCGCCTCATTGCGGGGCTCGAGCCGATCACCAGCGGCAAGTTGCTGCTCGACGGCAAGGACATCACCTGGGCGCCTTCGGGCAAGCGCGACCTGGCGATGGTGTTCCAGAGCTATGCGCTCTATCCGCACATGAGCGTGTACGACAACATGTCCTTCGCGCTCAAGCTCGCGGGCGTGCCCAAGGACGAGATCAAGACCAAGGTGGAGTACGCGGCGAAGACGCTCAACCTCACGCAGTACCTCGACCGCACGCCTAAGGACCTGTCGGGCGGCCAGCGCCAGCGCGTGGCCATCGGCCGCGCGATCGTTCGCGCGCCCAAGGTGTTCCTGTTCGACGAGCCGCTGTCCAACCTGGATGCGGCGCTGCGCGGCAACACGCGCGTCGAGATCCACAAGCTGCACCGCTCGCTCGGCGCCACCACCATCTACGTGACGCACGACCAGGTCGAGGCCATGACGCTGGCCGACCGCGTGGTGGTGCTCAGGGACGGGCTCATCGAGCAGGTCGGCACGCCGCTCGAGCTGTACGACCACCCGGCCAACCAGTTCGTCGCGCAGTTCATCGGCATGCCGTCGATGAACATGGTGGCGGCAAGCGCCATTCCGAGTTTTTCCGCCGCCACCGGCGGTCGCCTGCCGAGCGACGGCTTCCTGGGCGTGCGGCCCGAAGGCCTGCGCGTGCATCCGAAGCAGGCTGCGCCCGCGGGCGTGCCGGGGCGCGTGGAGCTGATCGAGGCGCTGGGCGCCGACACGCTGATCCACGTCGACGTGGGCGGCGTGCCGCTGATCGCGCGCCAGAACGAGCGCACGCCGCTGCATGCAGGCGACGACGTGGCGGTCGAGCTCGATCCGTCGGTGCTTCATTTGTTCAACCGCGAAGGCCGCTCGGTCTCCGCCTGATTTCTTCCGGAACATTCCCGTGACCCTCGCAGCAGCGCCTCTCGGTGCGCCAACCTCACCCCCGGCTCCTTCGGAGTTCGTGGTGCTTCACCTCGGACTCGGCTCGTTCCATCGGGCCCACCAGGCCGTCTACCTGCAGCGGCTGATCGATGCGGGCGACACCCGCTGGTCGCTCTCGGGCGCCAACATCAGGCCCGACATGGCCGAGGTCGTCGCGGCGCTGCAGGCGCAGGGCGGGCGCTACACGCTCGAAACCGTGTCGCCGGCCGGCGAGTACCGCTACGAGCAGATCGAGGCCATCCGCGAAGTGCTGCCGTGGGAGCCCTCGCTGGCCGCGGTGATCGCACGCGGCGCCGCGCCGTCCACGCGCATCGTTTCGTTCACCGTGACCGAGGCCGGCTACTACCTCGACACCAAGGGCCGGCTGGACCTGTCGTTCGCCGATCTGGCAGCCGACATCGAGCGCGCGCGGCGCGGCGATGCTCCCGGCGAGGGCGTGACCATCTACGGCGCCGTCTGCGCGATCCTGCGTGCGCGCAAGGCTGCGCAGGCCGGCGCGGTCACGCTGCTCAACTGCGACAACCTGCGCCACAACGGCGACCGCTTCCGCGCCGGGCTGCTCGAATTCATCGAGCGCGCGGGCGACGCCGATCTGCTGGCATGGGTGCAGGCGAACACCGCCTGCCCCAATGCGATGGTCGACCGCATCACGCCGCGCCCGCCGCCCGAGCTGCGCGCACGCGTGCAGACCGCAACGGGCCGCGACGATGCGGCCGCGATCACCGGCGAGAGCTTCATCCAGTGGGTGATCGAAGACAACTTCGCGTCCGGCCGGCCCGACTGGGGCCGCGTGGGCGTGGAGCTGGTCGAATCGGTGCAGCCCTATGAAGAGGCCAAGATCCGCATCCTCAACGCCACGCACAGCTGCATCGCCTGGGCCGGCACGCTGGCGGGGCTGAACTTCATCCACGAAGGCACGCACGACGCGGCCATCCGCAAGATGGCCTTCGACTACGTCACCGACGACGTGATCCCATGCCTCAGCCCGAGCCCGATCGACCTCGCGGCCTACCGCGACGTGGTGCTCGACCGCTTCGGCAACCCCGCGATCCGCGACACCAACCAGCGCGTGGCGGCCGATGGTTTTTCCAAGATCCCGGGCTTCATCGCGCCCACGGTGCGCGAGCGGCTGGCCGCGGGGCAGCCGATCGACAGCGTCGCGATGCTGCCCGCGCTGTTCCTGGCCTTCCTGCAGCGCTGGCATCGCGGGGCGCTGCCCTATGCCTACCAGGACCAGGGCATGGACGAGGCCGTGGCGCACGCGATCTGCGATGCCGCCGATCCGGTGCTCGCGCTGTGCGCCGACCCGGCACTGTGGGGCGCCGCCGCGGGCGATGCGCGGCTGGTAGGCGCGGTGCGCGCAGCGAGCGCGCGCGTGGCAAATTTCCTGAAGAACCCTGGAGCAACGACATGAGCGAACGTTTGAAGAACCGCCACGTGCTGCTGACCGGCGCCGGTGGCGGCATCGGCCTGGCCGTGGCCGAGGCCTGCATTGCCGAAGGCGCGCGCTGCAGCGTGATCGACCGCGCCGCGGCGGCGCCCGAAGCGGTGCGCGCGCTGCAGCAGCAGCACCCCGACAAGCTCGCCTACATCGCGGCCGACGTGACCGACACGCGGGCCATCGCGCACATGCTGGCCGAGGCGCAGGTCGCCTTCGGTCCGATCCACACGCTGTTCAACAACGCCGCGGTGTTCGACCTGGCGCCGCTGCTCGACAGCGACGAGGCTTCGTTCGACCGGCTGTTCGCGGTCAACGTGAAGGGCATGTTCTTCGTGATGCAGGCCGTGCTGCGCCACATGGTGGAGGCCGGCACGCAGGGGGCGTCGGTCATCAACATGGCCTCGCAGGCGGGGCGGCGCGGCGAGGCGCTGGTGTCGCACTATTGCGCGACCAAGGCGGCGGTCATCAGCTACACCCAGAGCGCCGCGCTGGCCATGGCGCCGCACGGCATCCGTGTCAACGGCATTGCACCCGGTGTGGTCGACACGCCGATGTGGGACCATGTCGACAGCCTGTTCGCCAAGGCCGAGGGGCTGCCGCCCGGCGAGAAGAAGCGCCGCGTGGGCCTGGAGGTGCCGCTCGGCCGCATGGGCGTGCCGGCCGACATCGCGGGCGCGGCCGTGTTTCTTGCCAGCGACGAGGCGCGCTACATCACGGCGCAGACTCTCAATGTCGATGGCGGTAATGTCATGAGCTGAGATGAAGCCTTGTTTTTCTTATCGCGGCGAGGGTCATTCAGGGCGCGCTCCCGCCGACGGGGTACCTTGCTCCGCGAATGTCCTCCGGCCTTCGGCCTCCCCCTTGATTTCGCTGCGCAAGGCACCCCATCGACGGGAGCGTTACGCGGAGCAGTCGTTGATCAGCGATACACCACGAACGTGCCCAAGTGCACAGAGCATCGGGTGCTCCCCGCAGCGAAATAAAGGAGGAGCCCGAAGGGCGGGGGACATTCGCGGAGGGGAGTACCCGGTGATCTGTGCACACGCCCTGAACAACAGCGCCAAGAACAGCAGCACCAAGAACAGCAGCACCAAGAACGCACAGTCATGACCGAAGACTTCCATCTGTACCTGGACAGCGCCGACCTGTCTGAACTGAAGACTTGCCTGCCGCATCCGGTGGTGCATGGCGTGACGACCAACCCCACGCTGCTCAAGCGCGCCGGCATCGGCCGCGGCGAAGTGCCCGGTCTGCTGAAACGCTGCATCGAACTGGGCGCACGCCAGGTGCAGGCCCAGGTGTATTCCAGCGAAGTCGACGGCATGCTCGAAGACGCGGCCGCCTTGCTCTCGCACTTCGACCGGGGCCAGCTGGTCGTGAAGATTCCCGCCACGCGCCAGGGCCTCGACGCCGGCGCGCGGCTCATCGCGCAGGGCGTGCCCGTCACCTGGACCGCCGTGTATGCGCCCGAGCAGGCCCACTTTGCCGCGCAGCTGGGCGCGGCCTACGCGGCACCGTACCTCGGCCGGCTCGACGATGCCGGCGTCAACGGGCTGGCGCTGATCGCGCAGATGCAGGCGCTGGTGGCGCTGCGGCCTTCGTCGGGCACGCGCCTGCTGGTCGCCAGCATCCGCTCGCGCGAGGCCTATCTTGCGTTGCTGGCGCTGGGCGTGGGCGCCATCACGATTCCGCCGCGCCTCTTTGCCGAGCTGCTCGACCACCCCGCCACGCTGGCCGCGGAGCGCGGCTTCCTGGCCGATGCGCGCGCCTTGCCCTGACAGAAGAGAATCCGAGAACCATGCGCATTGCACTCACGGGCGAAGCCCTCATCGATTTCACCGCCAGCGAGGCCGGCGCGCTCGCGTTCCTCGGCCACGAGGGCGGTTCGCCGCTCAACACGGCCGTGGCCTGCGCGCGCCTGGGCCAGCCCACCGGCTTTCTCACGCAGCTGTCGACCGACCTGTTCGGCGAACGGCTGATGCGTTTTCTCGAACGCAACGGCGTCGATACCGGCTTCATCCTGCGCAGCAATGCGCCGTCGACGCTGGCCTTCGTCGAGCGCACGCCCGAGACCAACCGCTACGCCTTCTACACGCGCGGCAGCGCCGATGCCACCTGGGCGCCCGAGCCGCCGCCGCAGCTGCCGGCGGAGTGCCGCTTCCTTCATTTCGGCTCGATCTCGCTGCTGCAGGAGCCGGCCGCCACGCGCATTGCCGAGCTGGTCACGGCCAACGCCGGGCGCCGCGTGATCGTGTTCGACCCGAACGTGCGGCCCAGCCTGATTCCCGACATGGCCGCCTACCGCGAGCGCGTGACGGGCTGGCTGGCCATGGCCGACCTGGTCAAGCTCAGCGACGAGGACGCGGAACTGCTCGCCCCCGGCCAGCCGGTCGATGCGCTGGCCGCGGAGTGCCTCCAGGCCGGCGCGCATGCCGTGATCGTCACGCGCGGCGGCGCGGGCGCCACGCTCTGGCGCACCGGGCATGCGCCGCTTGCCGTGGCGGCGCCGCAGGTCAAGGTGGTCGACACCATCGGCGCCGGCGACACCTTCACGGCCGGGCTTTCGGTGGCGCTGCTTGCGCACGGCGTCGAGCACCCGGCCCGGCTCGGCGCGCTCGGCGACGACGCCTGGCGCGAGGTGATGCGCTTCGCCGCCACCGCCGCCGCCCTCAACTGCACCCGCGAAGGCGCCGATCCGCCCACGCTCGACGCGGTTCACGCCGCGCTGGCGCAGGAAGACAATGAGGCCGTCGCTTCCCGGCCTTGACCCCCGTGCTGCCATGACAACGTCCACACGCAAACGCTCGATTCCCCGTCAGCGCCAACCCGAGCTGGAGCGCGACATCGCGCGCTCCCCGTCGCTGGGCTACGAGGCCCCCGAAACCGGCCTGGTGCGCTGCCTCGCGCACGGCTTTCCGAGCCCGCTGGTGCGGTGGCACTTCCATGAAGACTACGAGCTGCACCTGATCACCGAGACCTCGGGCAAGGCCTTCATCGGCGACTGGATCGGGCCGTTCCAGCCCGGGCACCTCGTGCTCTGCGGGCCGCGGCTGCCGCACAACTGGATCTCGCTGGACGTGCCCGAAGGCGGCGCCGCGGGCCGCGACCGGGTGATCCAGTTCCGCCACGAGCCCATCGAGCGCGCCGCGGCCGAGATTCCGGAGCTGCGCGATGTGATGCAGCTGTTCGAGCGCGCGCGGCACGGCATCGAGTTCTTCGGCATGTCGCAGCAGGCGCAGGCGCACTGGGACAACATCAAGGCCGCGCGCGGCGTGCGCCGGCTCGGGCTGTTCCTCGAGTTCATGGCCGACCTCGCGCAATGCACCGACTACCGGCTGCTCTCCAGCGTGCAGATGCAGGGCGCGCACGGCGTCGAAGGCGATGCGCAGGTCGACCAGATCAACGACATCGTCAACCGCATCACCAGCAACATGGCGGAGCCGATCTCCATGTCGGACGTGGCGGCCGAACTCGGCATGAGCGAAAGCCGCTTCAGCCGCTTCTTCCGGCGCTCCACCGGCAACAGCTTCACCGACTTCGTCAACCGCGTGCGCATCAACAGTGCCTGCCACCTGCTGATGCAGACCGACCACTACGTGACCGACATCTGCTACCAGGTCGGCTTCAACAACGTGGCCAACTTCAACCGGCGCTTCCTCGAGATCAAGGGCATGACCCCGAGCGAGTTCAGGCGCCAGGCCGACACGCGGTTCGGCTGATGCCCACACCAAGCGCTTTCAAGGCACCAATCAGGGAGCACCATCTTGTATCTGGGACTCGATCTCGGCACGTCCGAGCTCAAGGCGCTGCTGCTCGCCGGCGACCACCGCATCGTCGGCGTGGCGCGTGCGCCGCTCACGGTCGAGAGGCCAGAGCCGCTCTGGTCGGAGCAGGCGCCTAGCCAATGGTGGCAGGCGCTGGAGCAGGTGATGGCGGAGCTTCGCGGCGCGCATGCTGAAGCGCTCTCGGCCGTGCGCGCCATCGGCCTGTCGGGCCAGATGCACGGCGCCACGCTGCTCGATGCGGCGGGCGAGGTGCTGCGCCCCGCCATCCTCTGGAACGATGGGCGCAGCGGCCCGCAGTGCGAGGCGCTTGCGCGTGCCGTGCCGCGGCTGGGCGAGATCGCGGGCAACCTCGCGATGCCAGGCTTCACCGCACCCAAGCTGCTGTGGGTGCGCGAGCACGAGCCCGAAATCTTCAACCGCACGGCGCGCGTGCTGCTGCCCAAGGACTGGCTGCGCTTCATGCTCAGCGGCGAGGCCGTCAGCGAGATGTCCGATGCGGCCGGCACGCTGTGGCTCGACGTCGGCGCGCGCGACTGGTCCGACGAACTGCTCGCGGCCGCCGGGCTCACGCGCGGGCACATGCCGCGGCTGGTGGAGGGCAGTGAAGTGTCGGCGCAGCTCAAGCCCGAGCTGGCCGCGCGCTGGGGCGTGGGGAACGGCGCCGCTGCCGTGCTCATTGCCGGTGGCGCGGGCGACAACGCCGCCAGCGCCGTCGGCATGGGGCTGGTGGAACCGGGGCAGGGCTTCGTGTCGCTCGGCACCTCGGGCGTGGTGTTCGTCTCGACCGACCGCTTTTTGCCCAACCCCGCGCAGGCGATGCATGCCTTCTGCCATGCGCTGCCCGGCCGCTGGCACCAGATGTCGGTGATGCTCTCGGCCGCGAGCGCCGTGAGCTGGGCCGCCAAGGCCTTCCGGTTCGCCGACGAGGCCGCGCTGCTCGAAGCGGCAGCGTCGGTCGCGCCCGCGCAGCGCGCGCGCTGCCCGCTGTTCCTGCCATACCTTTCGGGCGAGCGTTCCCCGCACAACAATCCCAACGCGCAGGGCGTGCTGTTCGGGCTCACGCATGCGCACGGCCCGGCGGAGATCGCCTATGCCGTGGTCGAGGGCGTGAGCTTCGGCCTGCGCGACGGCTTCGACACCCTGCGCCTGCCGGCCGGCATGCCGCTGCGCGAAGTGGCGCTGGTGGGCGGTGGCGCGCGCAGTGTCTGGTGGGGCCAGCTGCTGGCCGATATCTTCGAGCTGCCGCTCACGCTGTACGCGGGCAGCGAGACGGGTGGGGCGCTGGGCGCGGCCCGCCTTGCCTGGCTGGCTGACGGCGGCACCGTGGCCGAGGTGTGCACGCTGCCGCCGGTGAAGCAACAGCTGGTGCCTTCGCTTGAAGGTGCCGATGGGCACAAGGCGCGTCATGCGCGCTTCCGGGCGCTCTATACGGCGCTGCGCGACCAGTTCCGTTAATTCGTACGCGCAATGAAAAAGGGCCGCTTTCGCGGCCCTTTCGTTTTGGTGAGCAATAGAGCTCAGCCGGGAAATTACATTCCCATGCCGCCCATACCACCCATGCCGCCCATGTCGGGCATGCCGCCGCCGGCACCGGCTTCTTCCTTCGGTGCGTCGGCGACCATGGCTTCGGTCGTCAGCAGCAGCGAAGCCACCGATGCTGCGTTCTGCAGCGCGGTGCGGGTCACCTTGGTCGGATCCAGGATGCCCAGCTCGAGCATGTCGCCGTACGTGTCGTTGGCGGCATTGAAGCCGTAGTTGCCCTTGCCGGCCAACACGGCGTTCACCACCACCGAGGCTTCGCCGCCGGCGTTGTTCACGATTTCGCGCAGGGGCGCTTCGATGGCCTTGAGCACCAGCTTGATGCCGGCGTCCTGGTCGGCGTTGTCGCCCTTGACCTTGTCGCCCACGGCTTGCTTGGCACGCAGCAGAGCCACGCCGCCGCCGGCCACAACGCCTTCTTCCACTGCAGCGCGGGTGGCGTGCAGGGCGTCTTCGACGCGTGCCTTCTTTTCCTTCATCTCGACTTCGGTGGCAGCGCCGACCTTGATCACTGCAACGCCGCCGGCCAGCTTGGCCACGCGCTCTTGCAGCTTTTCACGGTCGTAGTCGCTCGTGGCTTCCTCGATCTGCACGCGCACTTGCTTCACGCGGGCTTCGATGTCGGCCGCAGCGCCCGAACCGTCGATGATGATGGTGTTTTCCTTGCCCACTTCGATGCGCTTGGCTTGGCCCAGGTCGGCCAGCGTCACCTTTTCGAGCGTCAGGCCCACTTCTTCAGCGATGACCTTGCCGCCCGTCAGGATGGCGATGTCTTCCAGCATGGCCTTGCGGCGGTCGCCGAAGCCAGGTGCCTTCACGGCCACGACCTTCAGGATGCCGCGGATCGTGTTCACCACCAGCGTAGCCAGGGCTTCGCCTTCGACTTCTTCGGCAATGATCAGGAGCGGACGGCCAGCCTTGGCGACTTGTTCCAGCGTGGGGAGCAGGTCGCGGATGTTGCTGATCTTCTTGTCGAACAGCAGCACGAAGGGGTTGTCGAGCAGCGCCGATTGCTTCTCGGGGTTGTTGATGAAGTAGGGCGACAGGTAGCCGCGGTCGAACTGCATGCCTTCGACGACGTCGAGTTCGCTGTCCAGCGACTTGCCGTCTTCCACGGTGATCACGCCTTCCTTGCCGACCTTGTCCATCGCGTCAGCGATGAGCTTGCCGATGGTTTCGTCGCTGTTGGCCGAGATCGAGCCGACTTGAGCGATTTCCTTCGACGTGGTGGTGGGCTTGGAAGCCTTCTTCAGCTCTTCGACCAGGGCCGTCACGGCCTTGTCGATGCCGCGCTTCAGGTCCATCGGGTTGATGCCGGCGGCCACGTACTTGAAGCCTTCGCGAACGATGGCCTGGGCCAGCACCGTGGCGGTGGTGGTGCCGTCACCGGCGTTGTCGCTGGTCTTGGAGGCCACTTCCTTCACGAGCTGGGCGCCCATGTTCTGGAGCTTGTCCTTGAGTTCGATTTCCTTGGCGACCGACACACCGTCCTTGGTGACGGTGGGGGCGCCGAACGAGCGCTCGAGCACCACGTTGCGGCCCTTGGGGCCCAGGGTCACCTTGACGGCGTTGGCGAGGATGTTGACACCCTCGACCATGCGTGCGCGGGCTTCACCGCCGAAGACTACGTCTTTTGCTGCCATGTTTTATTACTCCGAATAGGGATGAATTGATTACTTCTCGACCACGGCAAAGAGGTCGTCTTCCTTCATGACCAGCAGTTCGTCGCCATCGACCTTGACGGTCTGGCCGCTGTACTTGCCGAACAGGACGCGGTCGCCGACCTTGACGGTCAGTGCGGTCAGGTCGCCCTTTTCGGTGCGCTTGCCGGGGCCGACGGCCAGGACTTCACCCTGATCGGGCTTTTCGGCGGCTGCGTCGGGGATGACGATGCCAGAGGCGGTCTTGGTTTCGCTGTCAACACGCTTGACGATCACGCGATCGGCCAAAGGACGAAGTTTCATTGCATCTCCTGGATAAGAAACGGGGTTGTGGTCGGGCGCCGGCGGAAAAGGCCGGCGGCCCATCGACTGGAAGCGAGGCCTTGTTAGCACTCGTCAGCAGCGAGTGCTAATCATAAGGGCAATCGGCGGACTTTCAAGGCCGGGGCGGCCCGCCGGGCTGTAACTGCGCTCGGTTTTTGGTCGCGAGGGCTTCAGAGGTCCAGCTTCAGGCTGGCCACGACGCTGCGCCTGGCGCCCGGAATCACGTACAGGTTGCCCCACGAGGCGGTGTAGAAGTTCCGGTTGAAGAGGTTGTGCACGTCGATCGACACGCGGGCGGTCTTGTTGATCTGCCAGAAGCTCACCAGCTTGACGGTGGTGTAGGCCGGCAGCGAGTAGGTGTCGGCGCTGTTGCCCGAACGGTTGCCCACGTAGTTGATGCCGGCACCCACGCCATAGCGGCTGCCGTCGGCCAGCGCATCCTCGCGGATGGCGAACAGGCCGGCGCTCGTCCTCGGGATGTTCACGATGCGCGTGCCGGGCGCCAGCGTTGCGTCCTTCGAGATGCGGGCGTCGACATAGGCGAAATTTCCGCTCACCCGCCAGTTCCTGTCGATCTGGCCGTAGACGTCTGCCTCGAAGCCGCTGCTCTTGACCTCGCCGGCCGCCACGGAGAAGCCGGGCGTGTCGCTGGCCGTCAGCACGTTGGTCTTCTTGATGTCGAACACGGCCAGGTTGGCGCCCAGGCGCTGGTCCGGCGTCTGCAGCTTCAGGCCGGCCTCCAGCGCGGTGGAACGCTGCGGATCGAAGGCCTGGCCGTTCTTGTCGGTGCCGCTGTTGCCGCGAAACGACTTGCCGGCCGAGACGTACCAGGAGCTCCAGTCGTTCGGCAGGTAGGTGAGGCCGGCGCGCGGCGAAACAGCATCATGCTTCTGGGCGCTGTTGCGGTTCACGCGGTCCTCGATGCGCTGCCTGAAATGGTCGTAGCGGGCGCCCACCAGCAGCTTCCACTGCGGCGAAAGGCTGATCTGGTCCTGCAGGAAAACCGCGCTCGCGCGCTGGTGCTCGTCCGAGCTGGAGGTGAGCGAGGTGAGCGGCGGCCGGGGCTTGCCATAGACAGGCTGGTAGATGTCGATCGGGTAGTTGCCCGAGCGGAGGATTTCGGTGTTCATCCACAGCCTGGACGCTTCCACGCCGACCAGCAGCGTGTGGGCCAGGGCGCCGGTCGCGAACTTGCCTTCCAGCTCCGCCTGGAAGGACGTGTCGCGCGACGGCAGCTGGCGCCAGGTGGCGCGGCGGTTGAGCGTCCGGTTGTCGCTGGCGAGCGAAGTCGCTTCGGTGTAGTTGCCGGAGAAGGTGCTTTCCTTGTAGCTCGCACCGATGCGCGCGCGCCAGTTTTCCGACAGCTGGCGGTCCAGCGTGAGCTGGTGCGTATTGCTGGTGAGCGTCATGTTGCCGTCGTCGGGCTCATTGAGCACACGGTCGCGCGGCAAGGTTCCGAGCAGGCCGCGAACATTGATCAGCCCGCGGTCCAGCGGCGTTTTCGAACGCAGGAATTCGGACTCGTAGTTGAGCACTGTCTTGTCGTCGATGACCCAGGTCAGCGCGGGTGCCACCAGGGTGCGCCTGTTGCTCAGCAGGTCGCTTCGGCTGTCGCCTTCCTCCACCGCCAGGTTCAGCCGGTAGGCCACGTTCCGGCTCAGCGCGCCGGTGCTGTCCAGCGTGCTGCGGCGCAGGCCCTGGCTGCCGATGCTGAAGTCGGCCGTGTTGCGGCGCGTGAACTCCGGCTTCTTCGTGACGATGTTGATGGTGCCGCCCGGCTCGCTGCTGCCGTAGATGGCCGACGCCGGCCCCTTGAGGAATTCGAAGCGCTCGACCGTGGCGGTGTCGCGCGGCGGGTTGTAGCCGCGCGATCCGGGGAAACCGTTGACCAGGAATCCCATGTCGGTACTGCTGAACCCGCGGATGCCGAAGTTGTCCCAGGTGCCGCCGAAGTCGTTGAGGCGCGTGATCCCGCTCACAAGATCCACCGTGTCGGCCAGTCGCGTTGCACCCATGTCCTCGATCAGCTGGCTGGAGACGATGCGCACCGACTGCGGCACCTCTCGCAGCAGCGTGCTGGTGCGCGTGGCACCGCTGCTGGTCGTGGGGTTGTAGCCGCCGGATTCGGGCTCGGCGACCACATGCACTTCGGGCAGCGATGTGCTCGCCGGGTCCGGCTGTCCGTTGCCGGTGCCTTGTGCCATGGAGAGCGGGGAAATGGAAGCGAGGGGGAGCAAGGCAAAGGCGATGCGTGACGACCGGATGCGGAATCTCATTGCAATTTGTTGACGTTTTATTTACAGTTAATGAGAATAACTCTCATTACCTATTGTAGACGTCCGCTACAACTGGTCGGTCGGCACGAACCAGGAGAACAGCAGCAGCTGCAGCCGCGTGAGCAGGCTCGAATCGGGCTCGCTGTCCAGCACCTCGTTGTCCACGTCGCCGGTGCCTATCCATTGCACGTTCTCGCCGTCGGGCATCAGCACGACGCGGTAGACGCCCTCGATGTCGTCCAGCTGGTAGGCATACAGAAGTGCCTGGGTCAGCTCGAAACTCCGCACGCGAACGCCGAATTCGGTGTTCAGCCGCGCCGAGCGCGGGTCGAGGTTCATCGAGCCGAGCAGCACCCACTCGCGGTCGACCAGCGCGAGCTTGGCATGCAGGCGGCCGCGCGCCTTCTTGAGCAGGCTGCGCAGCTGGCGGTTGCGCTTGAGCTGCTGGGTGCTGACCTCGTACAGGTTCACGCCCAGCTTCAGCATGTCGACGCGGTAGCGGTTGTAGTTGATGTTGACCAGCGGCTCGTCGCTGTCGGCCAGCGAATTGGTGATGACGCTGATGCGCACGCCGCGCGCCCGGCCCTCGCGGATGCGGGCCATGCCTTCGTCGCCGGGAATGAAGTAGGGCGAGATCACCACCACGTCCGAGCGCGCCGTGGCGGTCATCTCATGGAAGCGCGCAGCGAGCGATTCGGCGGGCGATGCGAGGATGCCCAGCGCCTTGTTGGGGCTGTCGGCCGCGGCATGGGCGTCGGCGCGCATCCACTTCATGCGGCCGATGTCGGCCAGCTGGACGCCGAGCGGCGGGTCGCCCATCACGTCGGTGCCCTGAAGCGCGGCCGGCGCAGGGGCGTGGACCGCCGAGGTGGCGGCTTCGAATTCCGACTTCAGGGCCTCCGGCGTGCCGCTGGCGCCGGCAACCCGCTGGAGCGGGTAGACCACCTCGCTGTTCCAGTAGGTGTCGAAGATGCGGGCGGCTTCCGGAACCACGGGGCCCGCCATGAGGAGCTCGAAGTCGATGAAGTTGGCATCCTCGCTGCGCAGGAAGTATTCGTCGGCCAGGTTGCGCCCGCCCGCGATGGCCATGGCGCCATCGGCCACGAAGAGCTTGTTGTGCATGCGGTGGTTGAGCCGGCGGAAATCGCCGAAGAACTCGAGCCAGCGCGTGGCCGAGTGGTCGCGGGCGTTGACGAAGGGGTTGAACAGCCGGACCTCGGCATTGGGCTCCGCGGCCAGGCCGAGCAGCAGGCGGTCCATGCCGGTCGTGTAGAAGTCGTCGAGCAGCAGGCGCACCCGCACGCCGCGGCGCGCAGCATTTCGCAGTTCGCGCAGCAGCAGGCGGCCGGTCTTGTCGTTGCCGAGCTGGTAGGTCTGCACGTCCAGCGAGGCCTGCGCGCGCCGCATCAGCTCGAAGCGTGCATCGAGCGCAAAGGAAGCCTCCACCAGCGGCCGGATGCTCGACAGCCCATCGTGCGCGGCGGTGTCCAGGCTGGCCGCGGCGCGGCCGAGCGCGGTGGAGGGCGAGGCGGCGATCGAGAGCGTTGGCGGCTCGGGCGTGCGCGGAGGCAGGCCGGCGCAGCCTGCGAGCACCCCGGCGATGCCAGCGGCCACCAGCCAAAGCGCCAGGCCGCGCAGCGCGGGGAACAAAGAGGCGAGGAACTTGTGGAGCATGGGGCCCGCGAACGCACACGACGTGCGGCCGGATCGTAGCCGCTTTGCCTTGCGCCGCGCCTGCGCCGCGGATGCATGCGGTGGCCGAACGTCCCCTTGCCGAGGCGGGGAAATCGGAACAAATGGGGCTTTATAAATAGAATGCGAATCGTTCTTAATAATGTTTCGGAGTGGAGCGGGAATGGCAAGGTTATTGGCGGGGCGCAGGGTCGCATCGGTTCTGGCAGGCTGCATGGCGGTCTACGTGCATCACCAGGTCCTGGCCCAGACCGCGACGGCGCCCGGCGCCTTGCCGGAGGTGAAGGTCGATGCGAGCGCCGAGGCCGAAACCGCAACCTCGCCGGTGATCGGCTACCGCGCCCGGAACGCCGCCACCGCCACCAAGACCGACACGCCGCTGGCCGAAACGCCCCAATCGATCACCGTGGTCACGCGCGACCAGATGGTGGACCAGGGCGCGGGCAATGTTCAGGACGCGCTCAACTATGCGGCCGGTGTGCGCTCCGATGCCTATGGCCAGGATTCGCGGACCGACTCGGTGCGCATCCGCGGCGCCACGCCCGACGTCTACCTGGACGGCCTGCGCCAGTCCTATGGCTACTACACCAGCACCACGCGCACCGAGCCCTACACGCTGGAGCGGCTCGAAGTGCTGCGCGGCCCGGCGGGCATGCTGTTCGGCGCGGGCACCGCGGCGGGCGTGGTCAACATGGTCAGCAAGCGTCCGCTGCAGGAAACCCAGCGCGAAGTGGGCGTGCAGTTCGGCAGCTTCGGCCGCAAGCAGGTCCAGGCCGACCTCACGGGGCCGCTGAATGCCGACGGCAGCCTGTCGTACCGGCTGATCGCGTTGCAGCGCAAGTCGGACTCGCAGGTCGACCATGTGCCCGACGACCGCAGCGTCATTGCGCCTTCGCTGACCTGGCGGCCCAGCGCGGCGACCTCGCTCACCTTGCAGGGGCTGTGGCAAAAGGACAAGAGCGGCAGCAGCTCGCAGTTCCTTCCGTGGGAGGGCACCTTGCTGCCGAACCCGAACGGACGCATTCCCGCCAGCCGCTTCATCGGCGAGCCGGGCTTCGACTACTACGACAGCGAACGCAAGACCTTCGGCTGGCAGTTCGAGCACAAGTTCAACGAGAACTGGCGCGTGCGGCAGAACTTCCGCTACGCGAAAAACGAGAACGACAACCGCTACCACTACGGCGCTGCCTTCAGCGGGGCCGAAAGCTGGGACGCCACCGATCCGATCTTCAAGCGCGTGCTCGGCCGCTACTACGACAGCTATCTCACGCGCAACCGCACGCAGACGCTCGACAACCATGTCGAGGGCCATTTCGAGACCGGCGCCGTGAAGCACACGCTGCTGGTCGGCGCGGATTTCTCCAGGCAGCGCGAGAACGTCTGGGGCGCGACGACCTTCGACACCATCGACGTCTACGCGCCGGTGTACGGCCACGTCGACCTGCCCGAGCGCGTGGCGCTGCCGCGCACCCGCCAGCGCCAGACCGGCGTCTACCTGCAGGACCAGGTCAAGCTCGACAACTGGATCTTCGTGGCGGGCCTGCGGCACGACAGGGCGGTGTCCAGCGCGGCAGGCAGCGACGAGCAGAAGAGCAGCGCAACCACCAAGCGCTTCGGCCTGATGTACGCCATGCCCTCGGGCTGGTCGCCGTATCTGAGCTACACCGAATCGTTCACGCCGCAGTCGCCGCGCAACGGACAGATCTTCACGCCCTTGCGCGGTGAGCAATGGGAAGCCGGTGTGAAGTACGAGCCGAAGGACCGCGCGCTGGCGTTCAGCGCGGCGGTCTACGATCTGCGGGAGAAGAACCAGATCACCTCGCCGTCGCCGAATGTGTACACGCAAGCCGGCAAGACCAAGACCCGGGGCGTCGAGCTCGAGGCCAAGGGCTCCATCGGCCCCGACCTCGACCTCGTCGCGCACTACAACTACACCGATGCCGACGAGCAGATCGAGGGCCTGCCCAAGCACCAGGCGAGCGTCTGGGCCAAGTACCGCTTCTCGATCGGCGGCGTCAGCGGCTTCTCGGCCGGCGCCGGCGTGCGCGTGATGAGCTCGTTCCGCGACCTGCAATTCGGCGTGGGACCGCGCGTGCCGGGCGTTGCGCTGGCCGACCTCGTGTTTGCCTACGACACGGCGCAGTGGCGCTATGCGCTCAACATCAACAACGTGACGGACAAGGCGTACTTCAGCACCTGCCTGTCGCGCGGCGACTGCTGGTACGGCTCGCGCCGCAACGTCGTGGCCAGCGCGACCTACCGCTTCTAACCGCTCACTTTCGACGAGGGCAGCAACGACATGAACAGCCGAAAGATCAAGACCTGGGCCTGGGTGCACAAGTGGAGCAGCCTCGTATGCACCGTGTTCATGCTGCTCCTGTGCATCACGGGCTTGCCGCTGATCTTCCATCACGAGATCGGCCACCTGCTGGGCACCGAGGTCGAGTCGCCCAGGATGCCCGCGAACACGCCGCGCGTGAGCCTGGACCGCGTGCTCGAAACCGCGCGTGCGAAGCACCCCGACCGCGTGGTGCAGTTCGTTTCGCAGCCCGAGGACGACGATGGCCTCTGGTTCGTCACGCTCACGCCAACGCCCGCACCCACGGACGACTTCAAGTCGGTGGCGGTGGACGCGCGCACCGGCGCCGTGCTTGCGCAGCCCAAGCTCGACGAGGGCTTCATGTACGTGATGTTCAAGCTGCACGTCGACCTGTTCGCCGGCCTCGCGGGCAAGCTGTTCCTGGGTTTCATGGGCTTGCTGCTGCTGGTGGCCATCGTCTCCGGCGTGGTGCTCTATGCGCCCTTCATGCGCAAGCTCGACTTCGGCACCGTGCGGCGCGAGAAGCGCCCGCGCCTGAAGTGGCT
Source organism: Variovorax paradoxus NBRC 15149 (assembly GCF_001591365.1). Classification (GTDB taxonomy): domain Bacteria; phylum Pseudomonadota; class Gammaproteobacteria; order Burkholderiales; family Burkholderiaceae_C; genus Variovorax; species Variovorax paradoxus. The sequence goes on along the minus strand of NZ_BCUT01000001.1, from coordinate 1,520,333 downwards.
CGACCTGCACAACCTGCTGGGCATCGTCACGCTGGTGTGGCTGTTCGTGGTGGGCTCCACCGGCATGATCAACACCTGGGCCGACCTGGTCATCAAGTACTGGCAGTACGACCAGCTCAGCGCGCTTCTCGCGCCCTACAAGGACGAGCCGACGGTGCCCGTGGCCCAGCGCGCATCGGTGCAGCGCTCGATGGAGGTCGCGCTCCAGCAGACGCCCGGCATGAAGCTGTCCTTCGTCGCCTTCCCCGGCACGGCGTTCTCGAGCCCGCACCACACCACCTTCTTCATGCGCGGCAACGAGCCCTTCACGTCGAAGCTGCTGCAGCCGGTGCTGGTCGACGCCAAGACGGCCCAGGTGACCGCCGCGCCGAAGATGCCCTGGTACCTGACGGCGCTGCTGGTGTCGCAGCCGCTGCACTTCGGCGACTACGGCGGCATGCCGATGCAGATCATCTGGGCGCTGCTCGACATCGCGACCATCATCGTGCTGGGCAGCGGGCTGTACCTGTGGCTCAAGCGCGGCAACAGCGTGCCTGCTGCGGCCTCGCCGGCGGGACAGCGGCCGCCGCATGGCGGACCACATCAGCAGCCTGATCCGGCGCCCGCCATGAAGGTGCAGGCATGAAGCAGCGCCATAGCTTCTGGCCCATGTGGGGCTGGCCGATCGTGCTGGGCGTGCTCACCACCTTCGGGCTGATCTCGGCGCTGTTCAGCGACGGCGGCCTGGGTGACATGCTGGCCTGGTTCGCGCTGGGCATTCCCGTTGCCGTGTGCGGCTGGTACGGCTGGCGCAGAAAAGGCTGAATCCGGCCCGATCGGGTTCCTGCTAGTACGGGCAGGGGCGCGCGCCGAAGCAGAATCGGCGCAATGAAGCCTGCACTTTCCGCTGCCGCCACTGCCGCCGTCCGCCTGCTCCTGCTGGGAGCTCCGCTCGCCGCAGCGGCGCAGCAGGCCGACCGCGGCAGCCTGCCCGAAGTCACCGTCTCCACGCCGCGCGGCGAGGTCGCTCCGTTCAACGTGCCGGGCTCGGTGGACCGGGTCGACGGCGCCGAGATGCGCGACAGCCGGCTGCAGGTCAATCTTTCCGAAAGCCTGGGCAGCGTTCCGGGCCTGCAGGTGCAGAACCGCCTGAACTACGCGCAGGACCTGCAGCTGTCGATCCGTGGCTTCGGCGCGCGTTCCACCTTCGGCGTGCGCGGCGTGCGGCTGTATGTCGACGGCATTCCCGCGACGCTGCCCGATGGCCAGGGCCAGACTTCCAACATCGACATCGGCTCGCTCGACCGCATCGAGATATTGCGCGGGCCCTTCTCGGCGCTCTACGGCAATTCGTCGGGCGGCGTGCTGCAGGCCTTCACCGCGTCGGGCGAGGGCGCGCCGCGGCTTTCGTACTCGGCGGCCGGAGGCAGCTTCGGCACCTGGCGCCAGTCGCTCCAGGCCAGCGGATCGCAGGGCGCGGTCGACTACCTGCTGAACGCCAGCCGCTTCCGGACCGACGGCTGGCGCGAACACAGCGCGGCACGGCGCGACATTGCGAACGGCAAGCTCGGCATCGCGCTGGACAACGGCGACAAGCTCACGCTGGTGCTCAACAGCGTGCGCATCAGCGCGCAGGATCCGCTGGGCCTCACGGCCGACCAGTACGCGCTCGCGCCGCGCAGCGCACCGCTCGCCACGCAGTACGACACCCGCAAGACCGTGGAGCAGACCCAGGCCGGCCTGCTCTATGAGCGGCGCATCGATGCCGCGCAGTCGCTGCGGCTCATGGTCTACGGCGGCGAGCGCAAGACCGTGCAGTACCAGTCGATCCCGCCGTCGGCGCAGCAGAACCCGCTGCATGCGGGCGGCGTGATCGACCTCAAGCGCCAGTACGGCGGAGCCGACCTGCGCTGGACCGCCGCGCTGCAACTGGCCGACCGGCCGCTCGAACTGGTGGCGGGGCTGGGCTACGACAGCCTGCGCGAACAGCGCCGCGGCTACGAGAACTACCTCGGCCGCGTGGCCGCACCCGTGCTGGGCGTGCAGGGGCGCCTGCGGCGCAGCGAGCGCAACGAGGTCTGGAACCTCGACCCCTACGCGCAGGCCACCTGGCGCCTTGCGGAGCAATGGACGCTCGAGGCCGGCGTGCGCCGCAGCAGCGTGCACTTCGATTCGCAGGACCGCTACATCGTGGGCGCCAACCGCGACGACAGCGGCAGCGCGCGCTACAGCAAGACGCTGCCCGTGGCTTCGCTGCGCTACCAGGCCACGCCCGATCTCGCGCTGTACGGCTCGATCGGCCGGGGCTTCGAGACGCCGACGCTCAACGAGCTGTCGTACCGCGCAGGCGGTGCCAGCGGGCTCAACTTCGCGCTGCGGCCCTCGGTCAACGACAGCGTCGAACTGGGTGCGAAGGCGAGGCTGGGCGGAGGGCTGCTGACGGCGGCGCTGTTCCAGACCCGCACCCGCGACGAGATCGTGACCGACACCAACACCGGCGGCCGCGCCACGTTCCAGAATGCGGGCCGCACGCGGCGCAACGGCTTCGAGCTGGCCTGGCAGCACGAGACGGCCAGCCACTGGCGCACCCAGCTGGCCTACACCTGGCTCGACGCGCGCTACCGCGATGCCTTCTGCTCGCCGTCGCCCTGCGCGGCATCCAACACGGTGGCGGCGGGCAACCGCATTCCGGGCATTGCGCGGCAGTCGCTCTTCGCATCGCTGGGCTGGGTGCCGCCCGAAGGCTGGCGCGCCGGCGTCGAGATGCGCGCGCTCGGGCGCATGCAGGCCAACGACGCCAACACCGCCAGCGCGCCGGGTTATGCCGTCGCCGCGCTGTACGCCGGCTACCTGAAGAAATGGGAGCGCTGGGAGTTCAACGCCTTTGCGCGCGTCGACAACCTGTTCGACCGCCGCTACGTGGGCTCGCTGATCGTCAACGAGGGCAATGCGCGCTACTACGAGCCCGCGCCGGGCCGCAACTGGACGGTGGGCCTGAGCGGCGCCTACCGCTTCTGAGGCCCAGGCGCCGCCGTCCGCAAGGGTTTTTACAGGCCGGCCGCGGCGCGCAGCGCAGCCGCCTGCGTGGTCGCTTCCCAGGTGAACTCGGGTTCTTCGCGGCCGAAGTGGCCGTAGGCGGCGGTCTTCTGGTAGATCGGGCGCAGCAGGTCGAGCATCTGGATGATGCCCTTGGGACGCAGGTCGAAGAACTCGCGCACGAGCTCGGCGATCTTGGCGTCGGGGATCACGCCGGTGCCTTCGGTGTAGACCGTGATGTTCATCGGCTGGGCCACGCCGATGGCGTAGGCCACCTGGATCTGGCACTGGCGCGCGAGGCCGGCGGCCACGATGTTCTTGGCCACATAGCGCGCAGCGTAGGCGGCCGAGCGGTCGACCTTGGACGGGTCCTTGCCCGAGAACGCGCCGCCGCCGTGCGGGCAGGCGCCGCCGTAGGTGTCGACGATGATCTTGCGGCCCGTGAGGCCGCAGTCGCCCTGCGGGCCGCCGATGACGAAGCGCCCGGTCGGGTTGATCAGGTAGCGCGTGTCCTTGAGCCATTCCTTCGGCAGCACGGGCTTGATGATCTCCTCGATGATGGCTTCATTGAACGAGGCCTTCATCTTGGTGGGCGTTTCGCTCTGGTCGGGGTGGTGCTGCGTGGAGAGCACCACGGTGTCGATGCTGTGGGGCTTGCCGTCGACATAGCGCATGGTCACCTGGCTCTTGGCGTCGGGCCGCAGGAAGGGCAGGCGGCCGTCCTTGCGCAACTGGGCCTGGCGCTCCACGAGGCGGTGCGCGTAGTAGATGGGTGCGGGCATGAGCTCGGGCGTCTCGTCGCAGGCGTAGCCGAACATCAGGCCCTGGTCGCCGGCGCCGGTGTTCAGGTGGTCGTCGCTCGCGTGGTCCACGCCCTGGGCGATGTCGTTGGACTGCTTGTCGTAGCAGACCATCACGGCGCAGCCCTTGTAGTCGATGCCGTAGTCGGTGTTGTCGTAGCCGATGCGCTTGATGGTGTCGCGCGCCACCTGGATGTAGTCGACGTGCGCGTTGGTCGTGATTTCGCCCGCGAGCACCACCAGGCCGGTGTTGGTCAGCGTCTCGGCGGCCACGCGGCTGCGCGGGTCCTGCTCGAAGATCGCGTCCAGGATGGCGTCCGAGATCTGGTCGGCGACCTTGTCGGGGTGGCCTTCGGAAACCGATTCGGAGGTGAAGAGGAAGTCGTTCGCCATTTTGTTCAAAGCTCCTTGAAGTGATTTGGCGCGTTGCCAACTCTGCGGAGCCCTGGCGAACGCTTTAGCAGATGCCGATGAATCGGCGGGGCACAATCGCTTCTGCGCTTGTGTTTGTCGCCCTGCAAGTTGTTCCGTAACTCGGCGACAATTTGCATTCTATTCGAGCCGCGCCAAATCGTGCGCGCGCGTCCTGGTTTTCACTCCCTGTTGCTCATGGTCACCCTGTTCCGCCTGCTTGCCCGCGTACCGATGCCCGTGATGCATCGGCTCGGCGCGCTCTTGGGCTGGATCGTCTGGTATTGCGCGCCGGACTACCGCCGCCGCTTCAAGGCCAATGCCGAGAGTGCCGGATTCACCCCCGGGCAGTACCGCCCCGCCATCGCGGCCGCCGGCCAGATGGCTGCCGAGCTGCCCTGGCTGTGGCTGCGCCCGCAGGGCGAGAGCGTGCTGCGGCGCGTGGTGCGCTGGGAAGGCGTGGAGGCCTTCGAGGCCGCCATGCGGGAGAAGAAGGGCGTGATCCTGGTGGCGCCGCACCTGGGCAGCTGGGAGATGTGCGGCCAGGCGATCGGCGAGCGCTTTCTCGAGACCTTCGGGCCGATCACCGCGCTGTTCCGCCCCGCGCGCAAGAAATGGATGGCCGAGCTCATCGCCGCCGGCTCGCGCGACCGGCCCGGCCTGCAGACGCTGCCCACCAACAACACCGGCGTGCGCGGCCTCATCCGCACGCTGCGCAGCGGCGGCTACACCGGCATCCTGCCCGACCAGGTGCCGCCGCTCGGGCAGGGCGTGTGGGCGCCCTTCCTCGGCCGGCCGGCCTACACCATGACGCTGCTGCCGCGGCTCGCGCAGCAGACCGGCGCCGCCTGTTTCCTGAGCGTGTGCGAAAGGCTGCCGCGCGGCGCGGGCTACGTGATCCGCTTCGAGCCGATCGTGGGCACGCCGCTCACCGATCCGGCCGCGCCCATCGAGGCCGCGGCGGCCGCCATGAACGACGCCATCGGGCGCCTGATCCACAGCCTGCCGGGGCAGTACGTGTGGGACTACGCGCGCTACAAGGAGCCGCGCGGCGAAACCGCGGTGGCGGCCCAGCCCGGGGAGCAGGCACGATGAGTCTCGGTTCCCGGCTCGGCATCGCTTTCATGCGCGCGATCGCGCCGCTGCCGCTGCCGCTGGTGCGCGGTTTCGGCGCGCTGCTCGGCCGCGTGCTGCACACCATCGCCTTGCCGCGGCGGCGCGTGGTCGACACCAACCTGGCGGTGTGCTTTCCCGGCAAATCCGAAGCCGAGCGCCGCCGCATCGCGCGCGAGACCTTCGTGTACGTGGCGCAGTCCTGGCTCGACCGCAGCTGGCTCTGGCATGCACCCGAAAAGGTGGTGGCCAGCCGGCTCAAGGTGGTGGGCGCGGCGGCGGAGATCCGCGAGATTGCCGATGGCGACGAGCCGATGATCCTGTTCGCGCCGCATTTCTACGGCCTCGATGCCGCAGCCACGGCGCTGACCATGCACACGGCAAGGCCCTCGGCCACCATCTACACGACCCAGCGCGATCCGATGGTCGACGCATGGATCCGCGAAGGCCGCACGCGCTTCGGCAACGTGGCGGCGCTCAACCGCGTCGACGGCATCAAGCCGGTGCTCGCGGGCCTGCGCAAGGGCGGCCTCCTGTACCTGCTGCCCGACATGGACTTCGGCCGCGACCAGACGATCTTCGTGCCGTTCTACGGCGTGCAGGCGGCCACGGTGCCCTCGCTCTCGCGCTTTGCGCGGCTGGGCAAGGCGAAGGTGGTGCCGGTGGTCGCGAAGCTCACGCCGGGTGGCTACGAGATCGAAGTGCGGCCGGCCTGGCAGAACTTCCCGACCGACGACGTCGAGGCCGACACGGCGCTCATGAACCAGCGTCTGCAGGGCTACATCGACACGATGCCTTCGCAGTACTACTGGGTGCACCGCCGCTTCAAGACGCGGCCCGAAGGCGCGCCGCCGATCTATTGATGGCTACCCGGCGGCGGCGCTTCAACTGCGCTGCAGGAAGGCCTCGATCTCGCGCGCGACCAGCTGCGGCTGCTCGTGCACGATCCAGTGGGTGGCGTTGGGCACCTTCTTCACCTCGAGCTTCGGCACGTAGTCCTCCAGGCCTTCGAGCAGGCCCGGCAGCAGCGCGGCGTCGTCGAGTGCCCAGAAGACGAAGGTCGGCACGTCGATGGTGAGCCGCTCGCGCGGCAGCACCGGAATGCCGTCGATGGGTTGGCCCGGCAGCGGCGGCTTCATCGGCGTGACGCGATACAGGTTGCAGGCGCCCGTGAGGCCGGCGTTCCACACCTCGCGGTAGCGCTGCTTCACGTCCTCGGTCAGCCAGCCGAAGCCGTCGGATCCGGCCTTCATCAAGGTGAAGAAGGGCCACATGCGCTTGAAGTCGTCGGCCGAGAGCAGGGCCTCGGCATCGGGCCTGGCGAGAAAGTTCATGTAGGCGCTGGCCTGCTGTTGCGCCGGGTTGTGGCGCAGCTCGCGCGTGAAGGTGCCGGGGTGCGGCGAATTGATGATGACCAGCTTGCCGACCTGCTGCGGAAAGGCATTGGCATAGCCCCAGCCGAAAGCGCCGCCCCAGTCGTGCGCGACCAAGGCGGCCATGGTGCCGTCCGCGCTCTCGGTGGCCGCCAGCTGCTGGATGTCCTGGATCAGCAGATGGGCCTTGTATGCGGCCACCTCGGTGGGTGCGCTCGACTTCTCGAAGCCGCGCAGGTTGGGCGCGATGCAGCGGTAGCCGCCGTGTTCAGGCTGGGCGAAGTGCTCGAGCAGTTCGTCCCAGATGAACGCGGCTTCGGGAAAACCATGAAGGAACACCATCAAGGGGCGCCCGGGCGTGCCGGTTGCGCGGCAGCTCAGCGTGGTTCCGTTGGGCAGGCTGCGCTGGAACGTCTCGATCATGCTTTGTCTCCTTCAACTTCCGTTGCTATTGTTTTCATAGTGGATCACGCAGATGAAACGGCCCGCGCCGGTTTTCGCCTAGGTGTCTTGCGGCGCGGCCGCCTCCGGCTTTTCTTCTCCGGGCGGATGCGCCCAGCGCCACAGCAGCTCGGCGGCTTCGCCCACGCCCTGTTTCTTGAGGGCGGAGAACAGTTTGACCTCGCCGCCGCCGGCCTGCAGTCGCGTAATGGACAGCACCTTGGCGCCCTCGCTGCGCGTGAGCTTGTCGGCCTTGGTCAGCAGCACGAGGAACTTGAGCCCCTGCTCCACGCGCGGACGGATCACGTCGAGCAGGATCTCGTCGAGCTCGGTCATGCCGTGGCGCGGGTCGCACATCAGCACCACGCCGCGCAGGTTCTCGCGCGTCATCAGGTAGTTGCCCATGACGCGCTGCCAGCGCAGCTTGGCTTCCTTGGGAACCGCCGCATAGCCGTAGCCGGGCAGGTCGGCCAGCACGGCGTCGTCGGCCTTCTGCTTGCCGACGCCGAACAGGTTGATGTGCTGCGTACGGCCCGGCGTCTTGGAAGCGAAGGCCAGGCGCGTCTGCTGCGTGAGCGTGTTGATTGCGGTCGATTTGCCCGCGTTCGAGCGGCCGACGAAGGCGATTTCGGGCAGGTCGAGCGGGGGCAGATGCTCCAGCTGCGGGGCGCTGGTGAGGAAGTGCGCCGTGTGCAGCCAGCCGAGCGCGATGCGCTCGCGCTCGGCGACAAGGGGGTCCACGGCAGGGGTCGCGCGGGAAGGGGGAGCGGCGTGCTTGCGCGACGGGGTGATCATCAATGAGCTTTCGGAACGGGCTGCCATTGTAGAATCGCGGGGTTTTGCGCCAATAAATCGAGCCCCCGATATGAAGTTGTTTGCCAATTTTCTGCTTGCAGCCCTCATGGGCGTCGCAGCCAGCGCTAGCCTTGCGGCCGACGAGCACGCCGCCGCGCCAGCTGACGGACCCGTCGCGGCCAAGCCGGCCAAGCCCGATCCCGCCAAGGGCGACGCGGTGTTCAATTCCGCCGCCCAGGCCTGTGCTTCCTGCCACAACGCGGACGGCAACTCGGCCATTGCGGCCAACCCCAAGCTGGCGCAGCAGCACCCCGAATACATCCTCAAGCAGCTGCAGGACTTCAAGTCCGGCAAGCGCAAGAGCCCGATCATGCAGCCCATGGCCGCGAAGCTGTCCGACGAGGACATGCGCAACATCGCCTGGTTCGTGGGCTCCAAGAAGATCAAGACCGGCTTCTCCAAGGAGAAGGACCTGGTCGCGCTGGGCGAGAAGATCTACCGCGGCGGCATTGCCGATCGCCAGATCCCGGCCTGCGCCGGCTGCCACAGCCCCAACGGCGCCGGCATGCCCGCGCAGTACCCGCGCCTGGGCGGCCAGCATGCCGACTACACGGTGGCACAGCTTGTTGCTTTCCGGGACAACGTGCGCCAGAACAGCGCTCCCATGACCGGCGTGGCCGCAAAGCTCAACGACCGCGAAATCAAGGCTGTTGCAGATTACATCGCCGGCCTGCGCTGACACCACGCGCTTCAGCGTGAACTAACCGCCGATAAAAAACCCAAACAGAGGGCGGGCCGATCCAGCTGGATGGCCCGCCCTTTGCTTTTTCCCTGTTCCTTTTCTCCCATCGACCGATGTCTGTCTCCACCCACGGCCTTCGCGTTCATCGCGGCCCGCAAGTGCTACGCGCTGCGGTGGAACTGTTTTCGTCGATGCGCTTCGCGATTGCGCTGCTCACCGTCATCTGCATCGCATCGATCATCGGCACGGTGCTCAAGCAGCACGAGTCGATCAACAACTACGTCAACCAGTTCGGGCCGTTCTGGGCCGAGCTGTTCCGCGCGGCCAGGCTCGACTCGGTCTACAGCGCCTGGTGGTTCCTGCTGATCCTGCTGTTCCTGGTGATCAGCACGACGCTGTGCATCGCGCGCAATACGCCGCGCATCTTCATCGACCTCAAGACCTTCAAGGAAGGCATCCGTGCGCAGAGCCTGAAGGCCTTCGGCCAGCGCGCCGAGAGCCGGCTCGACGAGGCGCCCGCCGCGGCGGCCAACCGCATCGGCCAGCTGCTGGTGAGCGGCGGATGGAAGGTCAAGCTCCAGCAGCGCGAAGCCGCGGGCGGCCATGCCGAAGCCGGCTGGATGGTGGCCGCACGCGCGGGCGGCGCCCACAAGCTGGGCTACATCGCCGCCCACAGCGCGATCGTTCTGGTGTGCATCGGCGGCCTGCTCGACGGCGACCTGGTGGTGCGGGCCCAGACCTGGTTCAACGGCAAGAGCGTGTTCACCGGCGGCGGCATGATTGCCGACGTGCCGGCGCAGCACCGGCTGTCGCCGCGCAACCCGACCTTCCGCGGCAACATCCTGGTGCCCGAGGGCGCGCAGGGCAGCGTGGCCATCCTGCAGCAGTCCGACGGCGTGCTGCTGCAGGAGCTGCCGTTCTCGATCGAGCTCAAGAAATTCATCGTCGACTACTACTCGACCGGCATGCCCAAGCTGTTCGCAAGCGAGGTGGTGCTGCACGACCGCGAGACCGGCGAGCAGGTGCCCGCGCGCATCGAGGTCAACCATCCGGCCAGCTACAAGGGCGTGGAAATCTACCAGTCGAGCTTCGACGACGGCGGCTCCAAGGTGAAGCTCAAGGCGGTGCCGGTGGCGGCTGCGGCCAAGCCCTTCGATGTCGAGGGCGTGATCGGCGGGCCCAGCACTGAAATTACCAACGGCCGCGAGAAGCTCACGCTCGAATACGCCGCGCTGCGCGTCATCAACGTCGAGAACTTTGCCGACGGCGGCGCCATGGGCAGCGGCGCCGACGTGCGCAAGGTCGACCTGCGGCACGACATCGAATCGCGCCTGGGCGCCGCCAACAAGACCAGCAAGCCGAAGGTGCTGCGCAACATCGGCCCGAGCATCGGCTACAAGCTGCGCGATGCCGCGGGACAGGCGCGCGAGTACCAGAACTACATGGTGCCGGTCGATACCGGCGACGGCCAGCCGGTGTTCCTGCTCGGCATGCGCGAAAAACCCGAGGAGCCGTTCCGCTACCTGCGCGTGCCGGCCGACGAGCAAGGCTCCATGGACAGCTTCGTGCGCATGCGCACCGCGCTGGCCGATGCCGACACCCGCAACCGCGCGGTGGAGCGCTACATCGCCAAGGCCGTCGATCCCAAGCGGCCCGAGATGGCCGAGCAGCTGCGCGTTTCGGCGGCGCGTGCGCTCGCCCTGTTTGCCGGCAGCGAGCGCGCCAAGGCCGATGCCGCCACGCTGGGCGGCTGGCAGGCGATTGCCGAATTCATGGAAGCCAACGTGCCCGAAGCCGAGCGCGAACGTGCCGGCGCGGTGCTGGTGCGCATCCTCAACGACGTGCTGTTCGAGGTGCTCAATCTGAGCCGCGAGAGCGCGGGGCTCGCGGCACTGCCAAGCGACGAGAAGTCGCAGGCCTTTCTCACCCAGGCGGTGCTGGCGATCAGCGACGCGTACTTCTATCCGGCGCCGGTCGCCATGATGATGACCGACTTCACCCAGGTACAGGCCAGCGTGTTCCAGGTGGCGCGCGCGCCCGGCAAGAACGTGGTCTATCTGGGCTGCCTGTTGCTGATCATCGGGATTTTTGCCATGCTGTACGTGCGCGAGCGCCGGCTCTGGGTGTGGCTCACCCCCGATGGCGCGGGCTCCGGAGACAACACCACGGCCGCCACGATGGCCTTCTCGGTCAACCGCAAGACCATCGACAGCGATCGCGAGTTCGAGCACCTCAAGCACAAGCTGCTTGCCTTGAAGAAAGAAGGACCGGCGTCACCATGAACACCACCACCCTCACGCTGCACGAAAGCTGGTTTTCGCGGCGCAACTTTTTCGACTGGGTGTTTGCGGCGCTGGTGCTGGCAGGCGGCCTTTTTGCGTTCGCCCGGTACGCGGGCTCGATGGATTCCTACGAGAAGCCCATCCTCGGCGCGGCGATGATCTCGGTCATTGCGATCGGCTGGTTCTGGCGCCCGCTGCGGGTGCTGGCCATCGTGGTGGCCGCGGCCTCGCTGCTGGCCATCAGTTCCTACCAGGGCGACCTGGCGCGCGCGGACACGGTGTTCTGGCTCAAGTACTTCCTGTCGAGCCAGTCGGCCATCCTCTGGATGAGCGTGCTGTTCTTCATGAGCACGCTGTTCTACTGGCTCGGTTTCTTCGGCGGCAAGCAGGGCGACACCTTCGACCTGATCGGCTCGCGGCTGGCCTGGGCCGCCATTGCCATGGCGCTCATCGGCACCATGGTGCGCTGGTACGAGAGCCATCTGCTCGGGCCGGACATCGGCCACATTCCCGTCAGCAACCTGTACGAAGTGTTCGTGCTCTTTTGCTGGCTCACGACGGCCTTCTATCTCTACTTCGAATCGCGCTACGGCACGCGCACGCTCGGCGCCTTCGTGATGCTGGTGGTGAGCGCGGCGGTCGGCTTTTTGCTCTGGTACACGCTGGTGCGCAATGCGCACGAGATCCAGCCGCTGGTGCCCGCGCTGCAGAGCTGGTGGATGAAGCTGCACGTGCCGGCCAACTTCATCGGCTATGGCACCTTCTCGCTCGCGGCCATGGTGGCCTTCGCCTATCTCATCAAGGAGCAGGCCGAGGAAACGCGCTGGTACAAGCTCACGCCGATCTGGCTGCTGGGCGTGGCGCTGTGCTTCGTGCCGGTGGCCTTCCGCCAGCGCGTGCAGGAGGCCGGCGGCAGCTACTGGGTGATCTATGCGGGCATCTCCGCGCTGATTGCCGCGGGCATTCTGCTCGGCCGCCGGCGCATTGCCGCTCGGCTGCCGGCCAACGAGGTGCTCGACGACGTGATGTACAAGTCGATCACGGTCGGCTTTGCCTTCTTCACCATTGCCACCGTGCTCGGCGCGCTGTGGGCGGCCGACGCCTGGGGCGGCTACTGGAGCTGGGACCCGAAGGAAACCTGGGCCCTGATCGTCTGGCTCAACTACGCGGCCTGGCTGCACATGCGGCTGGTCAAGGGCCTGCGCGGCACCGTGGCCGCCTGGTGGGCGCTGGGCGGCCTCGCGGTGACCACCTTCGCCTTTCTTGGCGTGAACATGTTCCTGAGCGGACTGCACAGCTACGGCACGCTGTAGGCAGGGTTGCGGCTTTTCGCGAAGAATTGAAGCCACGCGCAGCGATTGCGCGTAACCGGACCAGGGAATTGCACGAACTACCCTGAGCACAACGATTCACGCGAAAGGCCGTCACATGTCGTTCCATTTCCGTCCGCAGGGTCGCAGCAGCGGCTTCATCCACCCGCTTTCGAGCGAGATCACGCCGCGCGCCGTCTACGAGGGCCGGCGAGACCTGCTCAAGCTGATGGCCGGCGGCGCAGCCGGTGCCGCGCTCGCGAGCTTTGCGGGGCGCGAGGCCTTCGCGCAAGCCACGGGACCGCACAAGCTGGCGCTGCTGCCGGGTGCCAAGTCCGCCGTGCCGGGCGCGCAAACGATGGAAAAGCTCACCGAGTACAAGGACGCGACGAGCTACAACAACTTCTACGAGTTCGGCACCGACAAGGGCGACCCGGTCAAGAACGCCGGCACCCTGAAGACCCGCCCCTGGACCGTGGAGGTCGAGGGCCTGGTCAAGAAGCCCGGCAAGTACGGCATCGAAGACCTGCTCAAGCTCAGTGCGCAGGAAGAGCGCATCTACCGCCTGCGCTGCGTCGAGGGGTGGTCGATGGTCATTCCCTGGGTGGGCTACTCGCTGGCGGAGCTCATCAAGAAGGTCGAGCCGCAGGGCAATGCGAAGTACGTCGAATTCGTGACCCTGGCCGATCCCAAGACCATGCCCTTCGTGGGCTCGCGCGTGCTCGACTGGCCCTACACCGAAGGCCTGCGCATGGACGAGGCCATGCATCCGCTCACCCTGCTGGCTTTCGGCATGTACGGCGAGGTGCTGCCCAACCAGAACGGCGCGCCGGTGCGCATCGTGGTGCCGTGGAAGTACGGCTTCAAGTCGGCCAAGTCGATCGTCAAGATCCGCTTCGTCGAGAAGGAGCCGGGCACGGCCTGGAACAAGGCGGCGGCGCAGGAATACGGCTTCTATTCGAACGTCAATCCGAACGTCGACCATCCGCGCTGGAGCCAGGCCACCGAGCGCCGCATCGGCGACGGCGGCGGACTCTTCGCCAAGCGCACCAAGACGCTGATCTTCAACGGCTACGAAGCCCAGGTCGGCCAGCTCTATGCGGGCATGGACCTGAAGAAGAACTACTGAGCCGGCACCGCCACGCGGCCCTTGCCCCATGAACAAGCTGCTCATGCATCCGGCGGCCAAGCCGGTCATCTTCCTGCTGTGCCTGCTGCCGTTCGCGCGGCTGGCCTATGGCGCATTCACCGACGGGCTGGGCGCGAATCCGGCCGAGTTCCTGATCCGCGCCACCGGCGACTGGACCCTGCGCTTCATCTGCATCGTGCTGGCGGTGACGCCGCTGCGCGTGATGGCCAAGGCCAATGCGCTGGCGCGCTTTCGCCGCATGCTGGGGCTGTTCGCGTATTTCTATGTGGTGCTGCACCTGCTGTGCTACAGCTGGTTCGACATGGGCTTCGAGTGGGCCGACATCGCCAAGGACATTGCCAAGCGGCCGTTCATCCTGGTGGGTTTCTCGGCCTTCGTGCTGCTGACGCCGCTGGCGGCCACCTCGTTCAACCGCGCCATCAAGGCCATGGGCGCCAGGCGCTGGCAGATGCTGCACAAGCTGGTCTACCTGATCGCCGGCCTGGGCCTGCTGCACTTCTTCTGGATGCGTGCGGGCAAGAACAACTTTGCCGAAGTGTTCGTCTATGCCGCGATCATCGCGGTGCTGCTCGGATGGCGCGTGTGGAACTACGCGAGCAAGCGCAGGCCGAAGCCGTCGGCCGGCGTGCGTGGCGGCAGCGGCAGCGAGAAGGCACTGCGCAGCAGCACCGGCTGACCGGCGCGAACCACGCCGGTCGCGCGCGGATCAGCCCTCGATCCGCTCGCTGCGCAGCTGGTCTTCCATCGTCTCGCGGCGGCGGATCAGCGTGGCGCTCCGGCCGCTCACCAGCACTTCGGCGGCACGGCCGCGCGTGTTGTAGTTGCTGGCCATGCTCATGCAGTACGCACCGGCGGACAGCACCGCCAGCAGGTCGCCGGACACCACGTTGAGCGCGCGGTCGCGGCCGATCCAGTCGCCGCTTTCGCAAACCGGGCCGACCACGTCGTAGGTGGGCGCATCGCCGGCGCGGATGCGCAGCGGCACGATCTTCTGGAACGCCTGGTACATCGCGGGGCGGGGCAGGTCGTTCATGGCCGCATCGACGATGCAGAAATTCTTGTCTTCGCCCGGCTTGGTGTAGAGCACCTCGGTCAGGCACACGCCCGCATTGCCGACCAGCGAACGGCCGGGCTCGATGACGAGCTTGCGCTGGCCGAAGCCGCGCGCATCGAGCCGCGCGAGCAGCTGCTGCCACAGCGCATCGGCCTTGGGCGGCACTTCGCCGTTGTAGTCGATGCCCAGGCCGCCGCCGAAGTCGAGGTGGTGAATGGGCACGCCGGCCGCCTCGATGGCCTCGACCAGGTCGAGCACCCGGTCGCAGGCGTCCAGGTAGGGCGAGGCCTCGGTGATCTGCGAGCCGATGTGGCAGTCGATACCCACCACCTCGAGCCCCGGCAGCTTCGCGGCATGGCGGTAGGCCTCGACCGCGCGGTCGTGGGCGATGCCGAACTTGTTGCCCTTGAGGCCGGTGGAAATGTAGGGATGCGTCTTCGGATCGACGTTCGGGTTGATGCGGATGCTGATGGGTGCGCGGCGCCCTTCGGCCAGTGCCACTTCGTTGAGCACGTCGAGCTCGGCTTCGCTCTCGACGTTGAAGCAGGCGATGCCGGCGGCCAGCGCCTGCCGCATTTCGGCGCGGGTCTTGCCCACGCCCGAGAAGATGATCTTGGCCGGGTCGGCGCCCACCGCCAGCACGCGCGCCAGCTCTCCGCCCGAGACGATGTCGAAGCCGCAGCCGGCTTCGGCGAACACGCGCAGCACGCCGAGCGACGAATTCGCCTTCATCGCATAGCAGATCAGGGCGCTGCGGCCCTCGAAGCCGCGCTGGTAGGCGGCCAGCGCGTCGAGCATCCATTGCTTCGAATAGACGAACAGCGGCGTGCCATGCTCGCGCGCCAGCGCTTCCAGGCCGAGGCCTTCGACGTGGAGCGCGCCGTCGCGGTGCGCGATGTGGGGGTGGCCCGGGAGGGGCAGGGAAGCGTTCGTCACTTTTGGGTTCCGGTGCTGGGGGTGGCCGGAGCCGGGGCGCTGCTGGCCGCAGCGGGCTTGGGCGCGGCCTCGGTTTCGGAGGCGGGGCGCGGGCCGCCGGGGGTCAGCAGCTGAGGCAGGGTGGCGCGCTGCGCCGCCGCCGGATCGGTCGGCAGGAACAGCGGTCCGCGCTGGCCGCAAGCAGACAAACCGGCCGCCGCCACGGCAAGACTGACCATGAGCACAGCGCGGGCGGGGGCGCTCACTAGAATTTGACGAACATTCAACATAACGAAATTGTAATGACCGACTCCGAATACATGGACCGCGCCGAAGCCGCGCTCGCCGCCATCGAGCAGGGCTGCGACCGCATCAACGACGCAACCGACGCCGACATCGACAACCAGCGCGTGGGCGGCATGATCACGATTTCATTCAAGAACGGCAGCCAGCTGATCGTGAACCTGCAGAAGCCCCTGCAGGAGATCTGGCTTGCCGCGCGCTCTGGCGGCTATCACTACCGCTACGACGGCAAGGCCTGGGTCGACACCAAGACGGGCGAGGAATTCTTCGGAAATCTTTCGCGTGAGGCGAGCCTTCAGGCCGGGCAGCCGCTGGAGTTTGCGGCCGCCTGAGCCGTCAGCGGCGTCTTCTTCAGTTCCTGAAAAGGTCGAGGATGCGGTTGCGCTCCTCGGGCGGCGGGGGCGGGCTCACCGGAACGCCGCTCAGGGACTCGGCCGGCGGGGATGAAGCGGTGTCCACGCCGAGGCTGGGCACACCGCGGCCCGGCGCGTAGTCGTCGTAGTACCACTCGCCGCCCACACTCACGACGCCCGACGGCGGCGTGGCGGAAAGATCGGTCACGGGCACGCCCTTGATCGCCGTTTCCATGTAGTTGATCCAGATCGGCAGGCTCAGGCCGCCGCCGGTTTCGCGGTCGCCCAGGTTGCGCGGCGTGTCGTAGCCGATCCAGGAGATGGCGGTCATCGTGGGCTGGAAGCCGGCGAACCAGGCGTCGAGCGAATCGTTGGTGGTGCCGGTCTTGCCGTAGAGGTCGGGCCGCTTGAGCATGGCCTGGGCCTTGGCCGCGGTGCCGGCGCGCGCCACCGATTGCAGCAGCGTGTCCATGATGAACGCGTTGCGCTGGGGAATGGCGCGGATCGTCTCGTTGAGCAGCGGCGGCTGCTTGTCGACCAGCACCTTGTCCTTGTGGTCGGTGATGCGGGTCACCAGGTAGGGATTGACGCGGTAGCCGCCATTGGCGAACACCGAGTAGGCGGTGGCCATCTGCATCGGCGTGACCGCGCCGGCGCCCAGCGCCATCGGCAGGTAGGCCGGATGCTTGTCCTTGTCGAAGCCGAAATTGGTGATCCATTCCTGGGCGTAGCGCGTGCCGATCGATTGCAGGATGCGGATCGAGACCAGGTTCTTCGACTTCATGAGCGCGGTGCGCATCGACATCGGGCCGTCGTAGCCCCCGCCGTAGTTCTTGGGCTCCCAGGGCTGCCCGCCGGTGGTGCCGGCATCGAAGAACAGGGGTCCGTCATTGATGACCGTGGCCGGCGTGAAGCCCTTCTCGAGCGCGGCCGAGTAGATGAAGGGCTTGAAGCTCGAGCCCGGCTGGCGCCAGGCCTGCGTCACGTGGTTGAACTTGTTCTTGCCGAAGTCGAATCCGCCCACCAGCGCCTTGATGGCGCCATCGCGCGGGTCCATGGCGACGAAGGCGCCTTCCACTTCGGGCAGCTGGGTGATTTCCCAGGTGTTCTTGGGCGTCTTCACCACGCGGATCACCGCGCCGCGCCGGATCTTGATGTTGGGCGGCGCCTTGTCGGCAAGGCCGGACTGCGCGGGCTTGAGGCCCTCGCCCGTGATCTGCACCGGGTCGCCGTTGCCGCGCACGGCCGAGATTTCCTTGGCGTTGGCCTTGAGCACCACGGCCGCCATCACGTCGCCGTTGTCGGGATGGTCGGTCAGCGCGTCGTCGACCGCGTCGTCGAGTTCCTTCGGGTCGTTGGGCAGCTCGACGAATTTCTCGGGGCCGCGGTAGATCTGGCGCCGCTCGTAGTCCATGATGCCCTTGCGCAGGGCCTTGTATGCCGCAGCCTGGTCGGCGGCGACCAGCGAGGTGTAGACCTTGAGTCCGCGCGTGTAGGTGCTGTCGCCGTACTGCGCATACATCAGCTGGCGCACGGTTTCGGCCACGTATTCGGCGTGCAGGCGGTTCGGGTCGGCCGCATCGCGCAGGTGCAGTTCCTCTTTCTTGGCTTCGGCGGCCTGCTCGGCGGTGATGAAGCCTGCGTCCTGCATGCGGTCGATCACATAGAACTGGCGGCCGCGCGCGCGCTGCGGATTGTTGACAGGGTTGTTCGCGCCCGGCGCCTTCGGCAGGCCCGCCAGCATGGCCGCCTGCGCAATGGAGAGCTCCTGCAGCGGCTTGCCGAAATACGCTTCCGACGCGGCCGCGAAGCCGTAGGCGCGGTTGCCCAGGTAGATCTGGTTCAGGTAGATCTCGAAGATCTGGTCCTTGGTGAGCAGGTGCTCCAGCTTGAAGGTGAGCAGCACCTCGTAGATCTTGCGGGTCAGCGTTTTCTCGGAGCTCAGGTAGACGTTGCGCGCCACCTGCATGGTGATGGTCGAGGCGCCCTGGCTCTTCACGCGGTTCATGTTGGCCAGGCCGGCGCGCACCATGCCCTTGTAGTCGACGCCGCCGTGGTCGTAGAAGCGGGTGTCTTCGGCAGCCAACACCGCCTCCTTCACGAGCTTGGGGATTGCCGCGATCGGGGTTAGATTGCGCCGCTCCTCGCCGAATTCGCCAATCAGGATGCCCTCCGCGGAAAAGACCCGCAGCGGCAGTTTCGGCCGGTAGTCCGACAGCTCGGAGATGTCGGGAAGGTTGGGGTAGGCCACAGCCAGGGCGACGGCGATCACGCACAGCAGCGCCAGAACACCGGCCGCGGCGATGCCGAACCCCCAGACCATGAAGCGCAGCAGCCATTTCAGCCAGGCTGGTCGTGTGGAAGGAGGGGTCTTGGCTGGCCCTTTGGGGCGTGAAGTTTCTTGCATGTGGGCCCGGGGAGTCACCGCACATTATAAAAAGCCGCCCCCTTGCCACGGGCCGAACTTGTGTGCATCGTTGCGGGCTAAACCAAAAGTTACTAAATGTGGCTTCAGCGTCAGCTTTTGACAACGGTCCGCCATTTTGCCGGCGCGGGTTGTTTGGCCGCCGCTACGTCTGCTGCTAGCATGCAACCGAACGCAAATTTTTCCATTGGTTACAAATGCAGGGGTAAAGGGACCTAACTTGGCTGCTTTCGGATCATTGTTTCGCCGTCAGAACGCCCCCATGCTCGGCCTGGATGTCAGCTCTTCCAGCGTGAAGCTGGTCGAGCTCGGCCGTGAAGCCAGTGGCAAGCTGGTTCTCGAGCGCTGCGCGATCGAACCCCTGGAACGGGGCTGGATCACCGACGGCAACGTCGAGAAGTTCGACGAAGTGGCCGAAGCCGTCCGCCGGGTCGTGCGCAAGAGCGGCACCCGCACGCGCAACGTCGCGCTGGCGCTGCCTCCCTCGGCAGTCATCACCAAGAAGATCATTCTTCCGGGCGGCATGAGCGAGCAGGAGCTCGAAATCCAGGTCGAGTCCGAAGCCAACCAGTACATCCCGTTCTCGCTCGACGAGGTCAGCCTCGATTTCTGCGTGACCGGGCAGAGCACCGCCTCTGCCGGCGACGTCGAGGTGCTGATTGCCGCGTCCCGCAAGGAAAAGGTGCAGGACCGCGAAGGCCTGGCCGAAGCGGCCGGGCTGAAGGCGGTGATCCTCGACGTCGAGTCCTACGCCTCCCGACTCGCGACCGCCCGCCTGATCGAACAGTTGCCCGGCAAGGGCCTCGATGCCGTGGTGGCGCTTTTCGAAGTGGGTGCCTTCACCACCAGCATGCAGGTGCTGCGCAACCAGGAAGTGCTGTATGACCGCGACCAGGCCTTCGGCGGCGCGCAGCTGACCCAGCTGATCGTGCGCCAGTACGGTTTCTCGGCCGAAGAGGCCGAAGCCAAGAAGCGCAGCGGCGACCTGCCCGACGACTACGGCTCGGGCGTCCTGAAGCCCTTCGTGGAAAGCATCGCGCAGGAAATTGCCCGTGCGCTGCAGTTCTTCTTCACCAGCACGCCCCACAACCGCGTGGACTACGTGCTGCTTGCCGGCGGCTCGGCCTCGCTGCCCAGCCTGACCAGCGCCGTGACGCGCCAGACCTCGTTCGCCTGTTCGCTCGTGAACCCGTTCGACGGCATGGAACTGGGCCCGAACATCCGCGAGAAGAAGGTCCGGCGCGAAGCGCCCTCCTACCTGACCTCTTGCGGCCTGGCCATGCGGAGGTTCGTGCAGTGATCCTCATCAACCTGCTTCCGCACCGCGAAGCCGCACGCAAGCGGCGCCGCGAAGCGTTCTACGGCACCCTGGGCGCGGCCGCCGTGCTGGGCGTGCTGATCGCCGGCCTGGGCTATCTCTGGTTCGAGGCGCAGATCTCGGCCCAGCAGGCCAAGAACAATTTCCTCAAGACCGAGATCACCAAGCTCGAAGTCGAGATCAAGGAAATCTCGACCCTGCAGGAAGAAATTGCCGCGCTGCGCGCGCGCCAGCAGGCGGTCGAAGACCTCCAGGGCGACCGCAACCTGCCGGTGCACCTGCTCAACGAACTGGTTCGCCAGCTGCCCGACGGCGTCTACCTGACCAGCATGAAGCAGGACAACCAGACCGTCACGCTGCAGGGCATGGCGCAGTCGAACGAGCGCGTCTCGGAGCTGCTGCGCAACCTGGGCAACAACAGCCCGTGGCTGGTCAAGCCCGAGCTGGTCGAAATCACTTCCGCAACGGTGAGCCTGAGTCAGCGCGACCAGCGCCGCGTGGCGAACTTCACCATGCGCATCGGCCTCAAGCGGCCGACCGACGCGCAAAAGGCCGCGGCCGACAAGGCCCTGGCCGCAGCGGCGCCAGCCAAGGGGTAGACGGATCATGGCAAGCAATCGCCCCTCTCAAAAACTGGACGTCGGCGCGGCGCTGCGCGGCTTCGGCGACCAGTTCCGCAACCTGAACCCGAACGACCCGTCCGCATGGCCGGCGGTGCCCCGCTACGCCCTGTGCCTGGCGGTCACGGCCCTGGTGCTGGCCGGCCTGTGGTTCGTGTGGCTGACCAACTCCAACGACGAGCTCGAGAGCGAGCGCGCCAAGGAAGTCACGCTGCGCGCCGACTACCAGAAGAAGGTGGCGCTGGCCGCCAATCTCGACCTGCTGAAGAAGCAGCGCGAGCAGGTGCAGCAATACGTGACGCTGCTCGAGAAGCAGCTGCCCAGCAAGGCGGAAATGGACGCATTGCTGTCCGACATCAACCAGGCCGGGCTCGGGCGCAGCCTGCAGTTCGAACTGTTCCGCCCGGGACAGGTTTCGGTGAAGGACTACTACGCGGAGCTGCCGATCGCCGTGCGCGTGACCGGCCGCTACCACGACATCGGCTCCTTCGCCGCCGACGTCGCGAGCCTCTCGCGCATCGTGACGCTGAACAACCTCACGATCACCCCGCAGCAAAAAGACAAGGACGGCACCCTCACGATGGATGCCACGGCACGCACCTACCGCTATCTCGATGACGAAGAGCGCGCGGCCCAGAAACGCGCCGCGGCGCCGAAGGCGAAGAAATGAGGACCACCGCCAACCTCCTGTGGCTGGTCGCGGCCGCCCTGGGCCTGAGCGCCTGCGCCGATTCGGAGCAGGAAGACCTGCGCCGCTGGATGGTCGAGCAGCGCGCCCAGGTCAAGCCCACGGTGCCGCCGATCACGGAACCCAAGAAATTCACCCCCCAGGCCTACACCGAGGGCGCGGCGTTCGAGCCGTTCAACCTGCTGAAGCTGACCCAGGCGCTGCGCCGGGAATCGAACCAGCCCAGCACGTCGGAACTGATCGCGCCCGAGCTGGTGCGCCGCAAGGAAGCGCTCGAAGCCTTCCCGCTCGACTCCATGGCCATGGTGGGCAGCATGAACCGCAACGGCCAGCCGGTGGCGCTGGTTCGTGTCGACAAGCTGCTCTACAAGGTGCGGGTCGGCGAATACCTGGGCCTCAACTACGGGCGCATTACCCGTATCAACGAAACCGAAATCGCCCTGCGTGAAATCGTGCAGGACGCCGCCGGTGAATGGATCGAACGCGTGGCGACATTGCAGCTGCAAGAGAGTGCGAAATGAATCATAAAAAATCAACGATGGCACAGCGGCTGCGAGCTGCGGGGCTGGGTCTGCTGGCACTTGGCGCTTTCGCTTTGGCCCATGCGCAAAACGCCATCGAGGCGGTGACCAGTTCGACGCAGTCCGGCGCGGAAGTGATCCGCATCGACCTTGCCCAGCCGCTCGCGGCCTTGCCGACCGGCTTTGTCGTGCAGACGCCGGCGCGCATCGCGCTCGATTTTCCGGGCGTCACCAACGCCATCGGCCGCTCTGCCATTGAGGTGAACCAGGGCAACCTGCGTTCCGTCAATGTGGTCCAGGCCGGCGAGCGCAGCCGGGTGGTGCTGAACCTCAAGCAGGCAACCGCATACAAGACCGAGATCCAGGGCAAGTCGCTGCTGGTGATTCTCGAACCCGCGGCCGGCGCCGCGCTGGCGTCGTCCACGCCCACCGTCTTTGCCGAGAACCGCAACCGCGACACCCTGCCGCTGCGCGACGTCGACTTCCGCCTGGGTGCGGACAACACCGGCCGCGTGATCGTCGACCTGCCGAACAACCAGGTCGGCGTGGATGTCAAGCAGCAGGGCAAGAGCCTCGTGGTGGAGTTCACCAAGTCGACGCTGCCCGAGGGCTTGCGCCGCCGCCTCGACGTGGCCGACTTCAATACGCCGGTCCAGCTGATCACCTCGCAACAGTCGGGTGACCGCGTGCGCATGACGATCGAGGCCAAGGGCGACTGGGAGCACAGCGCCTACCAGAGCGAGAACCAGTTCGTGGTGGAGGTCCGCGCCCGCAAGGTGGACCCGGCCAAGCTGACGCAGGGCGTGGGCTACAACGGCGAGAAGCTGTCGCTGAACTTCCAGAACATCGAGATCCGCTCGCTGCTGCAGGTGATTGCCGACTTCACCAACTTCAACATCGTGACCTCCGACTCGGTCACCGGCGCGCTGACGCTGCGGCTGAAGGACGTGCCCTGGGACCAGGCCCTGGACATCATCATGCAGGCCAAGAACCTGGGCATGCGCAAGAACGGCAGCGTGCTGTGGATCGCGCCCAAGGACGAGATCAACGCCAAGGAAAAGCTCGAATTCGAAGCCAAGGCCGCAATCGAGAACCTGGAGCCGCTGCGCACCCAGTCGTTCCAGCTCAACTACACCAAGGCGATCGCCATTGCGCAGGGCCTGACCGGCACCGGCGCCTCGGCCGGCGGCGGTGGCGGCTCCGGCACCACCACGCGCATCCTGAGCCCGCGCGGCAGCGTGATCGCGGAGTCGCGCACCAACCAGCTGTTCGTGTCGGACATTCCCTCGCGCCTGGCGCAAGTGGCCGACCTGATCCAGAAGCTCGACATCCCGGTTCGGCAGGTGCTGATCGAAGCGCGCATCGTGGAAGCCTCCGACACCTTCGGCAAGTCGCTCGGTGTGCGGCTGGGCGGCGGTATCTCCCGCGAACGCGTCGCGTCGGCCAACGGCAATCCGGCATACGGCACCTTCGGCGTCATGCCCGTCACCACCGCCGCCGGCGGCGTGGGCGGCGCAACAGCCACCTGGACCAACTCCAACTTCATCAACCTGCCCGCAGGCGATGCCGGCGGCACCGGCAATGCGCCCGGTACCTTCGCGATCTCGCTGTTCAACTCGAGCTTGTCGCGCATGCTGAACCTCGAGATCTCGGCGCTCGAGGCCGACGGCAAGGGCAAGCTGGTGTCCAGCCCGCGCGTCATCACGGCCGACCAGACCAAGGCGCTGATCGAGCAGGGCGAGGAAATTCCCTACCAGCAGGCCACGTCCAGCGGCGCCACCTCCATCTCGTTCCGCAAGGCGGTGCTGAAGCTCGAGGTCACGCCGCAGATCACACCCGAAGGCAACATCATCCTCACGCTCGACGTGAGCAAGGATGCCCGCGGCGTCAACACCTCGGCCGGCCCGGCCATCAACACCAAGCACGTGCAGACCGAGGTGCTGGTCGAGAACGGCGGCACGGTCGTCATCGGTGGTATCTTCGAACTCACCGAAACCAATGACGAATCGCGCGTGCCGGTGCTGGGTGAAGTGCCCTACCTGGGTGCACTGTTCCGCAAGCGCGAACGCGTTGCCAACAAGACCGAAATGCTCGTCTTTATCACTCCGAAGATGATTACCGACCGCAACGCCGCGCGCTGACGCGCGGGCGTAGCAGCCACCGCGTGGCGATCGCACTCGTCGGGTTGCCCGGCGCCGGAAAGTCCGCAGTGGGCCGGCGCCTGGGCGCACGCCTGGACCTTCCCTTCGTCGATACCGACCACGTGATCGAGCAGCGCATCGGCTGCTCGATCCGCGATTACTTCGAGCGGGAGGGCGAAATCGCCTTCCGCGACCTCGAGCAGGCCGCCATCGCCGACCTGGCCGCCCAGCCCCACGGCGTGCTGGCCACGGGCGGCGGCGCCGTGCTGCGGGAAGCCAACCGCCAGCAGCTGCGGGACCACTTCCATGTGATCTACCTGCGCTCCTCGCCCGAAGACCTGTTCCGGCGCCTGCGCCACGACGTCAAGCGGCCCCTGCTGCAGGTGGCCGATCCGCTGGGCCGGCTGCGCGAACTGCACGATGCGCGCGATCCGCTCTATCGCGAGACAGCCCACGAGGTGGTCGACACCGGGCGCCCCTCGATCGCCATGCTGGTCAACATCATCGTGATGCAGCTGGAGCTTGCCGGCATCGTGGCCGCGGGCACGCCGCCCGAAGAGCCCTCCGACTGAAGCGCCGGCGCGCAGCGCCTAAACTCGCTGCCATGCCATTGCCCGCACCTTCCGCACCGCCAGAACGCGTCGACATCCAGCTCGGCGAACGCAGCTACCCGATCCTGATCGGCGCCGGCCTGCTGGACAACCCCCAGAGCTTCGCCGCCGTGCCCGCGGCCGCCAGCGCGCTGGTCGTCAGCAACACCACCGTGGCGCCGCTCTACGCCAAGGCCCTGCGCCAGGCGCTGGCCGGGCGCTTTCGCACGGTCCACCTGCTCGAGCTGCCCGACGGCGAGGTGCACAAGAACCTCGAGACCCTGAACCTGATCTTCGATGCCCTGCTCGGCCACGCCAGCGATCGCAAGACCGTGCTGTTTGCGCTGGGCGGCGGCGTGGTGGGCGACATGACCGGCTTTGCCGCCGCGAGCTACATGCGCGGCGTGCCCTTTGTGCAGGTGCCGACCACGCTGCTGGCGCAGGTCGATTCGTCGGTCGGCGGCAAGACCGCCATCAACCATCCGCTCGGCAAGAACATGATCGGCGCCTTCTACCAGCCGCAGCTCGTGGTGTGCGACCTGGCTACGCTGCAGACGCTGCCGCCGCGCGAACTCAGCGCGGGCCTGGCCGAGGTCATCAAGTACGGCCCGATCCACGACATGGCCTTCTTCGACTGGATCGAGGCGAATGTCGACGCCCTCGTGGCACGCGAGCCCGCCGCATTGGCCCATGCGGTCAAGCGCAGCTGCGAGATCAAGGCGCTGGTCGTCGGCCAGGACGAGCGCGAGACCGGCCTGCGGGCCATCCTCAATTTCGGCCACACCTTCGGCCATGCGATCGAGTCGGGCCTGGGCTACGGCGAGTGGCTGCATGGCGAAGCGGTCGGCTGCGGCATGGTGATGGCGGCGCACCTGTCGCAGCGGCTCGGCGGCGTCGATGCAGCGTTCGTCGAACGGCTCACGCGGCTGATCGAGCGTGCCGGCCTGCCGACCACCGGCCCCGCGCTGGGCGCCGACCGGTACCTCGAACTGATGCGGGTCGACAAGAAATCCGAGGCGGGCGAGATCCGTTTCGTGGTGATCGACAAGCCGGGCTCCGCCGCCGTCAGCAGCGCGCCCGATGCGCTGGTGCGCGAAGTGCTCGCGCGCTGCTGCCAGGCCGAATGAGCGCAGCGCCGAGGGTGCACCGATGAGCCTCGCGGCCTATGCCTGCCACCCCGCGCGCTCGCGCGGAAGGCGCCATGCCGAGCCGCCGGCGCCCACGCGCGACGCCTTCCAGCGCGACCGCGACCGCATCGTGCATTCCACCGCGTTCCGGCGGCTGGTCTACAAGACGCAGGTCTTCCTGAACCACGAAGGCGACCTGTTCCGGACCCGGCTCACGCATTCGCTCGAAGTCGCGCAGCTGGGCCGCTCCATCGCGCGGGCCCTGCGCATCAACGAAGACCTGGTCGAAGCGATTGCCCTTGCGCACGACCTCGGCCACACGCCGTTCGGCCATGCGGGGCAGGACGCGCTCAACGCCTGCATGGAAGGCCACGGCGGCTTCGAGCACAACCTGCAGAGCCTGCGCGTGGTCGACGCCCTGGAGCACCGCTATCCGCAGTACGACGGCCTGAATCTCAGCTTCGAGACCCGCGAAGGCATCCTCAAGCACTGCTCGCGCGCCAATGCCGAGCGCCTGGAGGCGGGTGAACCCCACGGCGTGGCGCGCCGCTTCCTGGACCGCACGCAGCCGGGCCTCGAGGCGCAGCTTTGCAACCTGGCCGACGCCATCGCCTACAACGCGCACGACATCGACGACGGCGTGCGCTCCGGACTCATCAACGTCGAGCAGCTCGGCGAGGTGGAGCTGTTCGAGCGCTACCGCCGCGAAGCGCTGGCCGAATACCCGCAGCTGGAAGGGCGGCGCGTGCTCTACGAAACCATCCGGCGCATGCTGAGCGCGCAGGTCTACGACGTGATCGACGCCACGCGTGCGGCACTCGAAACAGCGAAGCCGGCCGATGCCGATGGCGTGCGCAAGGCGCCGCCGCTCGTTGCGTTCAGCGAAACCATGCAGGCGCAATCGAACGAGCTCAAGGCCTTCCTGTTCCGCAACCTCTATCGCCATCCGCAAGTGAGGCAGACCACCGACCAGGCGCAGCAGGTGGTGCGGGAACTGTTCGAGGCCTATCTGGCGCGCGGCGCCGAGATGCCTGTTTCCTACGCAGACCGGCGCGACCAGCATCGCGCCGTGGCCGACTACATCGCCGGCATGACCGACCGCTTCGCCATGCGCGAGCATGAACGGCTGACCGGCCGGCGGGGGATTGCATGAGCGCAGCGCCGGGCCGCCCCAAGCAAGCGCGCACCGCAGCCCGTCAGGGCGAAGGTGGTCCCATGAGTCCTGCAGCCGTTGCTTCCGCGCGCGTGCCTGCCGCCGCCTTTGCGGTGGTGCTGGGCGGCGTCAGCGCCGCGCTGCACCTGGGCAAGCTGCCGCCCGCGGTGCCGGCGCTGCAGGCGTCGCTCGGCATCGACCTGGTCGAGGCCGGATTCCTGCTGTCGCTGGTGCAGGTGGCGAGCATGAGCCTGGGGCTGATCGCGGGGCTCGCGGCCGACACCATCGGCCTGCGCCGCAGCATGCTGACCGGCCTTTTGGTGCTGACGGTGGCGAGCCTGCTGGGCGGCGCGGTCGGCGCGGGCTTGTTGGGCGGTGCCTTTGCGGTGCAATGGCTGCTCGGCCTGCGCGCGCTCGAAGGCATCGGCTTTCTGCTGGCGGTCATGCCGGGGCCGGGGCTGATCCGGGCCCTGACGCCGGCGGGCGCGGACAAGGCGGCGCTCGGCATCTGGGGCGCCTACATGCCGCTGGGCGTTGCGCTTGCGCTGCTCTTCGGGCCGGCGCTGATCGCCTGGGGCGGATGGGCCGACTGGTGGTGGACGCTGTCGGCCGTGTCGGCGGCCGCGGCGCTCTGGCTGTGGCTGGCGGTGCCCGCGGATGCGTTGCGCACGGGGGCGGCGCGCGGCATGGCCGGCGGCTGGCCGTCGCGCCTGCGCGCCACGGTCGGCGCACGCGCACCCTGGATGATCGCGCTGACCTTCGCCGTGTATTCGGCGCAGTGGATGGCGGTGATCGGCTTTCTTCCGGCCATCTATGCCGGCGCCGGCGTGCCGGCCGGCTGGGGCGCGGTGCTCACCGCGGTGGCGGCCGCGATGAACATCGTCGGCAACGTCGCGGGCGGCCGTTGGCTCCAGCGCGGCGTCGCGCCCGAGCGCCTGCTGCAGGCGGGTTTCCTGGCGATGGCGTTGGGTGGCCTTGCCGCCTTCGCGCAGCTGGGGCAGGGCGAAGGCGCGCTCGGCCTGCCGCCGGTGCTTCGCTATGCCGCGGTCTGCGTCTTTTCGCTGGGCGGCGGCATGGTGCCGGCGACGCTGTTCCTGCTCGGGGTCCGGCTGGCGCCCGGTCCGTCCACGGTTTCCACCACCGTCGGACTCATGCAGCAGGCGTCCTCTCTGGGGCAGTTCCTGGCGCCGCCGGCGGTGGCCTGGGTGGCCCTGCGGGCCGGCGGCTGGCACTGGACGTGGACCGCCACGCTCGCATGCTCGCTCGCGGGCATGGCTCTGGCGCGGCGCCTCGGCAAAATTCGCCCTGCGGCGGAGGTGGCATGACCAGCCCGGCGACAATCGATGCCATCCAGGCCGAAGCCGACATGCGGCGCTGGCTCGAACGCGCGGTGATCGGGCTCAACCTGTGCCCGTTCGCGAAGGCGGTGTACGTCAAGGCGCAGATCCGCTATGCCGTGTACCTGCCCACCGATGAAGCCGCGCTGATCGACATGCTCCTGGCCGAGGCCGATGAACTCGCCGCGCTCGATGCCTCCGTGCGCGACACCACCTTGCTGATAGCACCCAACACCTTGGCCGATTTCCTGGATTTCAACGACTTCACGGCACGCGCCGAACGCCGGCTCGCACGCGCGGGCTTCGACGGCGTGTTCCAGCTCGCGAGCTTCCATCCGCGCTTCCAGTTCGCGGGCACCGACGCCGACGACATCGGCAACGCCACCAACCGCGCGCCGTACCCCACGCTGCACCTGCTGCGCGAGGACAGCGTGAGCCGCGCGGTCGAGGCCTTTCCCGAAGCCGAAGCCATCTTCGAGCGCAACATCGAGACGCTCGAAGCGCTGGGGCCGGACGGCTGGGCCGCGCTGGACGTGGGCCCGGGGAGCGCCCGGCCATGAGCGCGCCGGCAGCAACCAAGGCCGTGAAGACGGCCAAGACCGCCAAGGCCGAAGCCGAGCTGGCGGAGGTCCTGCGGCCGGGCCAGTCGATCGAGCTTCTGAAGGAACTGCACATCCTCACGCGCGAAGGCCGGCTTAACCAGGATTCGCGGCGCAAGCTCAAGCAGGTCTACCACCTGTTCCAGTTCATCGAGCAGCTGCTGCGCGAACTGCCGGGCGGCGGCGCGGAAGCCACGCTGGCCGACCATGGCGCGGGCAAGTCGTACCTGGGCTTCATCATCTACGACCTGTTCTTCCGCTCGCGCGAAGGCGGCCATGTCTACGGCATCGAGACGCGCAGCGAGCTGGTCGAGAAATCGCGGGCATTGGCGCGCCAGCTCGGCTTCGACCGCATGTCCTTCCTGAACCTCACCGTGGCCGAGTCGGCCCAGGCGAGCGAACTGCCCGAGCGCATCGACGTGGTCACCGCGCTGCACGCCTGCGACACCGCCACCGACGACGCGATCGCCTTCGGGCTCGCGAAGAAAGCGCGCTGCATGGTGCTGGTGCCCTGCTGCCAGGCCGAGGTGGCGGCCTGCCTGCGCGAAACCAAGGCGCTGGCCTTGTCGCGCACGCCATTGGCCGAGCTCTGGCGCCATCCGCTGCACACCCGCGAAATCGGCAGCCAGCTCACCAACGTGCTGCGCTGCCTGTACCTCGAGGCCAATGGCTACAGCGTCACGGTCACCGAACTGGTGGGCTGGGAGCACAGCATGAAGAACGAGCTGATCCTGGCGCGCCACACCGGCCAGCGCAAGGCCGGTGCGGCGGCGCGGCTCGGCGAGCTGCTGTCGCAGTTCGGGCTCGACACGCTGGGCGAGACGCGGTTTCGCCTGCCCTGAACTCCCGCCGAAGCGCACAGCGCCGCGCTCGTCACGCCATGGCCCGTCTGCCCCGCCTCACGCTTCCCGGCCTGCCGCACCACGTGATCCAGCGCGGCAACAACCGCCAGGCCATCTTCATCGACCGCGCCGACCACGAGCGGCTGCTCGGCCTGATGGCGGACGCGGCCCCGCGCTTCGGCGTGGCGCTGCATGCCTACGTGCTGATGGACAACCACTTCCATCTGCTGGCCACGCCCGACACGACCACCGGGCTGCCGCAGTTCATGCAGGCGGTGGGGCGCAGCTACGTGCGCTATTTCAACGACCGCCACGGCCGCAGCGGCACCCTGTGGGAAGGGCGCTACAGGTCGACGCTGATCCAGACCGACCGCTATCTGCTGACCTGCATGGCGTACATCGACCTGAATCCCGTGCGGGCCGGCCTGGTGTCGGACGCGCGCGACTTTCCATGGTCCAGCCACGGGCACTACGCGGGCCTGCGGCACGACAGGCTGCTGACGCCGCATCCCCTGTATTGGGAGCTGGGCAACACGCCGTTTGCCCGCGAGGCGGCGTACGTCGAACTGGTGCGCGGCGGCGTGCGCGCGGCCGACCAGGGCACGCTGACCGAGGCCACCTTGCGCGGCTGGGCGGCCGGCGATGCCGATTTTTTGGCGTCGCTTCAGAAAGCGACCGAACGCCGCGTCGCCAAAGCCAAGGCCGGGCGTCCGCCGGCGGCTTCCGATTCCTGAGCCAAAGCTTCCCGCCGCGGGACTCCGAGCGGAGTTTTTGCTCTCTTCATTTATGTGTCCCCAATTTTATTCTGACCATAAGAGTCGGGATTTAATTGGAATCTGACCCCATTTAAAATGTTTGGCATTCTTTGTGCATCGCAATATCCTTCTCTTCCCTGCGAAAAACTGAAGGAGTGCGCCATGACGACGGCTGCCGAGATCGAACATCTCCAACAACACGGTCTGTATTCCGGTGCCGACGAGCACGATGCCTGCGGCGTCGGCTTCGTCGCGCACATCAAGGGCGAAAAGAGCCATGCCATCGTGCTGCAGGGCCTGAAGATCCTCGAGAACCTCGACCATCGCGGCGCAGTGGGCGCTGACAAGCTGATGGGCGATGGCGCCGGCATCCTGATCCAGCTGCCCGACCGCCTCTACCGCGAAGAAATGGCCAAGCAGGGCGTGGCGCTGCCCCCGCCGGGCGAATACGGCGTCGGCATGATCTTCCTGCCCAAGGAACATGCCTCGCGCGAAGCCTGCGAGCAGGAAATGGAACGCGCCATCAAGGCCGAAGGCCAGGTGCTGCTGGGCTGGCGCGACGTGCCGGTGAACCGCGACATGCCGATGTCGCCCACCGTGCGCGCCAAGGAACCGCTGCTGCGCCAGGTGTTCATCGGCCGCGGCAACGACGTGATCGTGCAGGACGCGCTGGAACGCAAGCTCTACGTGATCCGCAAGACCGCCAGCGCCAACATCCAGCGCCTGAAGCTCAAGCACAGCAAGGAATACTACGTTCCCAGCATGTCGAGCCGCACCGTGGTCTACAAGGGCCTGCTGCTCGCCGACCAGGTCGGCACCTACTACCTGGACCTGCAGGACAAGCGCTGCGTCTCGGCCCTGGGCCTGGTGCACCAGCGCTTCTCGACCAACACCTTCCCCGAGTGGCCGCTGGCCCACCCGTACCGCTACGTCGCCCACAACGGCGAAATCAACACGGTCAAGGGCAACTACAACTGGATGAAGGCGCGCGAAGGCGTCATGTCCTCGCCCGTGCTGGGCGCCGACCTGCAGAAGCTCTACCCCATCAGCTTTGCCGGCCAGTCCGACACCGCCACCTTCGACAACTGCCTCGAGCTGCTGACGATGGCCGGCTACCCCATCAGCCAGGCCGTGATGATGATGATTCCCGAGCCCTGGGAACAGCACGCCACCATGGACCCGCGCCGCCGCGCGTTCTACGAATACCACGCCGCGATGCTGGAGCCGTGGGACGGCCCGGCCTCCATCGTGTTCACCGACGGCCGCCAGATCGGCGCCACGCTCGACCGCAACGGCCTGCGGCCTTCCCGCTACTGCGTGACCGACGACGACCTGGTCATCATGGCCTCGGAGTCGGGCGTGCTGCCCGTGCCCGAGCAGAAGATCGTGCGCAAGTGGCGCCTGCAGCCCGGCAAGATGTTCCTGATCGACCTGGAGCAGGGCCGCATGATCGACGACGAGGAGGTCAAGGCCACCCTCGCCAACAGCAAGCCCTACAAGCAGTGGATCGAGAACCTGCGCATCAAGCTGGACAGCGTCGAGGCCGAGCCGGTGCCCGCGCCGCTCTCGCAGGTCGCGCTGCTCGACCGCCAGCAGGCCTTCGGCTACACCCAGGAAGACATCAAGTTCCTGATGAGCCCGATGGCGCAGGCCGGTGAAGAAGGCATCGGCTCCATGGGCAACGACAGCCCGCTGGCCGTGCTCTCCAGCAAGAACAAGCCGCTCTACAACTACTTCAAGCAGCTGTTCGCGCAAGTGACCAACCCGCCGATCGACCCGATCCGCGAGGCCATCGTGATGTCGCTGGTGTCCTTCATCGGCCCCAAGCCCAACCTGCTGGACATCAACCAGGTCAACCCGCCGATGCGGCTCGAGGTGAGCCAGCCGATCCTCGACTTCGCCGACATGGCCAAGCTGCGCGACATCGGCACCTACACGCAGGGCAAGTTCAAGAGCTACGTGCTCGACATCACCTACCCGCTCGCCTGGGGCTACGAGGGCGTCGAAGCCAAGCTCGCGTCGCTGTGCGCCGAAGCGGTGGATGCCATCAAGGGCGGCCACAACATCCTGATCGTGAGCGACCGCGGCGTGAGCCCGACGCAGGTGGCGATTCCCGCCGTGCTGGCGCTGTCCGCCGTCCACCAGTACCTGGTCCGTGAAGGCCTGCGCACCACCGCCGGCCTGGTGGTGGAAACCGGTTCGGCGCGCGAAGTGCATCACTTCGGCGTGCTGGCAGGCTACGGCGCCGAAGCCGTGCACCCCTACCTCGCGATGGAAACGCTGGCCGCCATGCACGCCGACCTGCCGGGCGACATGAGCGCGGAGAAGGCGGTCTACAACTACGTCAAGGCGATCGGCAAGGGCCTGTCCAAGATCATGTCGAAGATGGGTGTCAGCACCTACATGAGCTACTGCGGCGCGCAGCTCTTCGAAGCCATCGGCCTCAACACCGAGACGGTCAACAAATACTTCACCGGCACCGCGAGCCGCGTCGAGGGCATCGGCGTGTTCGAGATCGCCGAGGAAGCCATCCGCATGCACAAGGCCGCGTTCGGCGACGACCCGGTGCTCTCCAACATGCTCGACGCCGGCGGCGAATACGCCTGGCGCACGCGCGGCGAAGAGCACATGTGGACGCCCGACGCCATCGCCAAGCTGCAGCACAGCACGCGCGCCAACAACTGGAACACCTACAAGGAATACGCGCAGCTCATCAACGACCAGAACCGCCGCCATCTCACGCTGCGCGGCCTGTTCGAATTCAAGCTGGATCCGGCCAAGGCTATTCCGGTGGACGAGGTCGAGCCCGCCAGCGAGATCGTCAAGCGCTTTGCCACGGGCGCGATGTCGCTCGGCTCGATCAGCACCGAGGCGCACTCCACGCTCGCCATTGCCATGAACCGCATCGGCGGCAAGAGCAACACGGGCGAGGGCGGCGAAGACCCGGCGCGCTACCGCAACGAGCTCAAGGGCATCCCGATCAAGCAGGGCGACACGCTCAAGAGCGTGATCGGCGCGGCCAACGTCGAGGTCGACCTGCCCCTGAAGGACGGCGACTCGCTGCGTTCGCGCATCAAGCAGGTGGCGTCGGGGCGCTTCGGCGTCACGGCCGAGTACCTGCATTCGGCTGACCAGATCCAGATCAAGATGGCGCAGGGCGCCAAGCCGGGCGAAGGCGGCCAGCTGCCGGGCGGCAAGGTCACCGAGTACATCGGCAAGCAGCGCTACGCGGTGCCGGGCGTGGGCCTGATCTCGCCGCCGCCGCACCACGACATCTACTCGATCGAAGACCTCGCGCAGCTGATCCACGACCTGAAGAACGCCGCGCCGCACGCGAGCATCAGCGTCAAGCTGGTGAGCGAGATCGGCGTGGGCACCATCGCGGCCGGCGTGGCCAAGTGCAAGAGCGACCACGTGGTGATCGCGGGCCATGACGGCGGCACGGGCGCATCGCCCTGGTCGTCGATCAAGCACGCGGGCAGCCCGTGGGAAATTGGCCTGGCAGAAACCCAGCAGACGCTGGTGCTCAACCGCCTGCGCAGCCGCATCCGCGTGCAGGCCGACGGCCAGATGAAGACCGGCCGCGACGTCGCCATCGGCGCGCTGCTGGGTGCCGACGAGTTCGGCTTTGCCACGGCCCCGCTGGTGGTCGAGGGCTGCATCATGATGCGCAAGTGCCACCTGAACACCTGCCCGGTGGGCGTGGCCACGCAAGACCCGGTGCTGCGCAAGAAGTTCTCGGGCAAGCCCGAGCACGTCGTCAACTACTTCTTCTTCGTGGCCGAGGAAGTGCGCCAGATCATGGCCCAGCTGGGCATCCGCAAGTTCGACGACCTGATCGGCCGCGCCGACCTGCTCGACATGCGCAAGGGCATCGAGCACTGGAAGGCTTCGGGCCTGGACTTCAGCCGCCTGTTCGCGCTGCCGATCGTGCCGGCCGAGGTGCCGCGCTTCCACGTCGAGAACCAGGACCACGGCCTGGAGCGTGCGCTCGACGTCAAGCTCATCGAGAAGTCGCGCCCGGCCATCGAGCGCGGCGAGAAGGTGCAGTTCATCGAGGTGGCGCGCAACGTCAACCGCTCGGTGGGCGCCATGCTGTCGGGTGCGCTGACCAAGGCGCATCCGCAGGGCCTGCCCGACGACTCGATCCGCATCCAGCTCGAAGGCACGGGCGGCCAGTCGTTCGGCGCGTTCCTGGCGCGCGGCATCACGCTCTACCTGATCGGCGATGCCAACGACTACACCGGCAAGGGCCTGTCGGGCGGCCGCGTGGTGGTGCGCCCGAGCCTCGACTTCCGCGGCGAAGCGGTGCGCAACACCATCGTGGGCAACACCGCGCTCTACGGCGCGACCACCGGCGAAGCCTACCTCTGCGGCGTGGCCGGCGAGCGCTTTGCCGTGCGCCTCTCGGGTGCCACGGCCGTGGTCGAAGGCACGGGCGACCATGGCTGCGAATACATGACGGGCGGCACGGTCGCGGTGCTCGGCAAGACGGGCCGCAACTTCGCGGCCGGCATGAGCGGCGGCGTGGCCTTCGTCTACGACGAGGACGGCCAGTTCGCCACGCGCTGCAACCTTTCGATGGTGTCGCTCGACAAGGTGCTGACCTCGGCCGAGCAGACCGCGAGCATGCACCGCAAGGTCTGGCACGGCGGCGAGACCGACGAGGCCCAGCTCAAGAAGCTGCTCGAGGAGCACCACCGCTGGACCGGCAGCAAGCGCGCGCGCGAACTGCTCGACAACTGGGCCGTGTCGCGCACCAAGTTCGTCAAGGTGTTCCCGAACGAGTACAAGCGCGCGCTGGCCGAGCTGCACGACCGCAAGGTCGAACTCACGAGCAGTGGCAACAACGCGCACATGGGCCTGGAGCCGCACGCGCTGGCTGCCGCGCCGCAGGCCACCCCGGCTGCGGCCTGAGCGGCAACGAAAACGAAGAACAGAGGAAAGCACGATGGGAAAGATCACCGGCTTCATGGAGCATGAGCGCATCGAAGAGGGCTACAAGCCTGCCTCCGAGCGCGTCAAGCACTACAAGGAATTCGTCGTCGGCCTGGATGCCGAGCAAGCCAAGGTCCAGGGCGCGCGCTGCATGGACTGCGGCACGCCGTTCTGCAACAGCGGCTGCCCGGTCAACAACATCATTCCGGACTTCAACGACCTCGTGTACCGCAACGACTGGCAGAACGCCTTCGCGGTGCTCGACTCGACCAACAACTTCCCGGAATTCACCGGCCGCATCTGCCCCGCGCCCTGCGAGGCGGCCTGCGTGCTCAACGTGAACGACGACCCGGTCGGCATCAAGTCGCTGGAGCACGCGATCATCGACCGCGCCTGGGACGAAGGCTGGGTGGCGCCGCGCGTCGCCAAGCACAAGACCGGCAAGAAGGTGGCCGTGGTGGGTTCGGGCCCGGCCGGCATGGCGGCGGCGCAGCAGCTCGCGCGCGCCGGCCACGATGTGACGCTGTTCGAGAAGAACGACCGCATCGGCGGCCTGCTGCGCTACGGCATCCCCGACTTCAAGATGGAGAAGACCCACATCGACCGCCGCGTCGAGCAGATGAAGGCCGAGGGCGTGAGCTTCCGCACCGGCGTGATGGTCGGCGCCGCGAAGGATCCGCTCGGCAAGGGCTCCAAGGTCACCAATCTGGCCAAGGAAACCGTCACGCCCGAGCAGCTGCAGAAAGACTTCGACGCCGTGGTGCTCACGGGCGGCGCCGAGCAGTCGCGCGACCTGCCGGTGCCGGGCCGCGACCTCGACGGCATTCATTTTGCGATGGAGTTCCTGCCGCAGCAGAACCGCGTCAACGCGGGCGACAAGGTCAAGGGCCAGCTGCGCGCCGACGGCAAGCACGTGATCGTGATCGGCGGCGGCGACACCGGCTCCGACTGCGTGGGCACCAGCAACCGCCATGGCGCGGCCAGCGTCACGCAGTTCGAACTGATGCCGCAGCCGCCCGAGGAAGAAAACCGCCCGCTGACCTGGCCCTACTGGCCGATCAAGCTGCGCACCAGCTCCAGCCATGAAGAGGGCTGCGAGCGCGAGTTCGCCATCTCCACCAAGGAATTCATCGGCGAAAAAGGCAAGGTCACGGGCCTGAAGACCGTGCGCGTCGAGTGGAAAGACGGCCGCATGCAGGAAGTGGCCGGCAGCGAGCAGATCCTCAAGGCCGACCTCGTGCTGCTGGCGATGGGCTTCGTGAGCCCCGTGGCCACCGTGCTGGACGCCTTCGGTGTCGAAAAGGACGCACGCGGCAATGCCAAGGCGACGGTCGATTTCATCGGCGGCTATGCCACCAACGTGCCGAAGGTGTTTGCGGCGGGCGACATCCGCCGCGGCCAGTCGCTGGTGGTCTGGGCCATTCGCGAAGGGCGCCAGGCTGCGCGCTCGGTGGATGAATTCCTGATGGGATTCAGCGACTTGCCGCGCTGATTTTTGTTTCAGTTTTGCGGGGCCGGCCACGGCCCCGCTATCATTCGCGGAAACCGCATGCCGGGATGCCTGAGAAGGTGCCCGGCTTTTTTATTGAGATGGAATCAGCCGCACCCCTGCCACACCCCTTTGTAGAGTTCCGCGACGTTGCGTTCGGCTATGGTGCGCGCGCGATCCTCGGCGGTGTGTCGTTTGCCGTGCCGCGCGGCAAGGTGACGGCGCTGATGGGCGCCTCGGGCGGCGGCAAGACCACCGTGCTGCGGCTCATCGGCGGCCAGCAGCGGGCGCAGCGCGGCGAGGTGCTTTTCGACGGCCAGGACGTCGGCAAGCTCGATGCCGCCGGGCTGTACAAGGCGCGGCGGCGCATGGGCATGCTGTTCCAGTTCGGTGCGCTGTTCACCGACATGAGCGTGTTCGACAACGTCGCGTTTCCGCTGCGCGAGCACACGCAGCTCTCGGAAGCGCTGGTGCGCGACATCGTGCTCATGAAGCTCGACGCAGTCGGCCTGCGCGGTGCGCGCGACCTGATGCCGAGCGAAGTGTCCGGCGGCATGGCGCGGCGCGTGGCTCTTGCGCGCGCCATTGCGCTCGACCCCGACCTCGTGATGTACGACGAACCCTTTGCCGGCCTCGACCCGATTTCCCTCGGCACGGCCGCGCGGCTGATCCGCCAGCTCAACGACACGCTGGGGCTGACCAGCATCGTCGTGTCGCATGACCTCGAGGAAACCTTCCGCATTGCCGACCACGTGATCATCCTGGCCAACGGCGGCATCGCCGCGCAAGGCACGCCTGAAGAAGTGCGGGGGAGCGCCGATCCCCTGGTGCACCAGTTCGTCAATGCACTGCCCGACGGGCCGGTGCATTTTCACTATCCCGTGGCCGGCATCGAGGAAGATTTCGGCAATGAAGGGGGACGGGCATGAGCGCAGCGCTGGGCCGCCCCGAGCAAGCGAAGGCCCCCTCGGGGGGCAGCGAGGACACGAAGTGCCGAGCGAGGGGGCAGGCATGAGCTGGTGGAAGCCCGCCGACATCGGCTTTGCGGTTCGCAGCAAGCTGGCCGACCTGGGCTACGGCGCCAAGCTGTTCCTGCGCCTGCTGGTGCAGGGGGCACGAAGCTTGCAGCGCTTCGGCCTGGTGCGCGACCAGATCCATTTTCTCGGCAACTATTCGCTGGCCATCATTGCGGTGTCGGGGCTTTTCGTCGGCTTCGTGCTGGGCCTGCAGATGTACTACGCGCTGCAGCGCTACGGTTCTTCCGAGGCGCTCGGCCTGCTGGTGGCGCTGAGCCTGGTGCGCGAGCTCGGGCCGGTGGTGGCGGCCCTGCTGTTCACGGGGCGCGCCGGTACTTCGCTCACCGCGGAGATCGGCCTCATGAAGGCCGGCGAGCAGCTCAGCGCCATGGAGATGATGGCGGTCGACCCGGTGCAGCGCATTCTTGCGCCGCGCTTCTGGGCCGGCGTGATCACGATGCCGCTGCTGGCGGCCGTGTTCAGCGCGGTCGGCATCATGGGCGGCTATGTGGTGGGCGTGCTGATGCTGGGTGTGGACCCGGGCGCGTTCTGGGGCCAGATGCAGGGCGGCGTCGACGTCTGGCGCGACGTGGGCAACGGCGTGATCAAGAGCATCGTGTTCGGCTTCACCGTGACCTTCATCGCACTGCTGCAGGGCTACGAGGCCCAGCCCACGCCCGAAGGCGTGTCGCGCGCGACCACGCGCACCGTGGTGATGGCGTCGCTTTCGGTGCTCGGGCTCGACTTCCTGCTCACCGCCATGATGTTCAGTATTTGAAGGAGCCCCGGCTCCAATCGTTCTAGAGAGTGCAAACCATGCAACGTTCCAACAACGACATCTGGGTCGGCCTGTTCGTGCTGATCGGCGGCGCGGCGCTGCTGTTCCTCGCGCTGCAGTCGGCCAACCTGCTGAGCCTGAATTTCCAGAAGACCTACAACGTCACCGCGCGTTTCGACAACATCGGCGGGCTCAAGCCGCAAACGGCGGTCAAGAGCGCGGGCGTGGTGGTCGGCCGCGTGGAGTCCATCTCGTTCGACGACAAGTCTTTTCAGGCCAGCGTCACACTGGCATTGCAAAACCGTTACAGTTTTCCCAAGGACAGTTCGCTCAAGATCCTGACCAGTGGCCTGCTCGGCGAGCAGTACATCGGGATCGAGGCGGGCGCCGAGGAGAAGAACCTGCAAGCCGGCGACACCGTCACCTCGACCCAATCGGCCGTGGTGCTGGAAAACCTGATCAGCCAGTTCCTCTACAGCAAGGCGGCCGAAGGAAATACTTCGACGCCGGGAACAGCCAACAAGAAATGAAAACAGCCCTTTCCCCGTCTTTTGCTATCAGTAAGATAGCAAACCATGCCCGCTGGGCCAGTGTTGCCGTCGCCCTTGCGCTCATTGCAGGCTGCGCGAGCGGGCCCCACGCCAATCCGGCCGACCCTTTCGAGCCGTTCAACCGGGGCGTCACGCGCTTCAACGACACGGTCGACGAGGCCGTGCTCGTGCCCGTGGCCACCGCCTACCAGCGTGTGCTGCCCTCGATGGTGCGCACCGGGGTGGGCAATTTCTTCGGCAACCTGGGCGATGTCTGGAGCTTCGTCAACAGCGTGGCCCAGCTCAAGCTGCAGAACAGCGCCGAGACCTTCATGCGGGTCAACGTCAACACCTTCTTCGGCCTGGGCGGCTTGCTGGACATTGCCACCGAGGCGGGCATCGACCGCCACGAGGAAGACTTCGGCCAGACGCTCGGCCGCTGGGGCGTGGGCGCCGGTCCGTACGTGGTGCTGCCGGTGTTCGGCCCGTCGACCCTGCGCGACACGGCCGCCTTGCCGGTCGACCGTGCCGGCAGCGTGCTCGGCAACATGAACGACGTGGCCTGGCGCAATTCGCTGTCGTTCGTGGAAGCCGTCGATACGCGGGCGAAGTACCTGCGCGCCGGCCGCCTGCTCGACGATGCGGCACTCGACAAGTACACCTTCACGCGCGACGCCTTCCTGCAGCACCGCCGCAACGACGTCTACGACGGCAACCCCCCTGACGACGAGGGCGGGAAATAAAGCACAAAAAGGTGCGGATAGAGGCTTTTCGCGGACGGACGGGCGGTTTTCCTGCTTGCATCCGGTTTCAAGGCTTCACCTGCGCTTCAGGAACCCGGTCGGCCGGGGGCCTGTCGAACACGTTCTTTCCGGCAGGCGCAGCTTCCATTGCGCCTTCTGGATTTTCAACTTGAGGGAATTGCCATGAAC
The DNA here is from genome assembly GCF_001591365.1 of Variovorax paradoxus NBRC 15149. Lineage (GTDB taxonomy): Bacteria > Pseudomonadota > Gammaproteobacteria > Burkholderiales > Burkholderiaceae_C > Variovorax > Variovorax paradoxus. Next base: position 1,480,477 of record NZ_BCUT01000001.1, on the reverse strand, counting down.
AACAAGATCTTGCAACGACGCGGCTTCGGCCGCCTGGTGCTGGCCAGTGCCTTGCTTTTCGGTGCCGCGACGGCTTTCGTGCGCCCGGCCCATGCCGCCGACGAGGCGCCCGATGCGCTCGTCAAGCGCCTGTCGACCGATGTGCTCGAGACCATCAAGGCCGACACCTCCATCAAGGCTGGCGACATCAACAAGATCATGGTGCTGGTCGACAGCAAGATCATGCCCAACGTCAACTTCCAGCGCATGACGGCTTCCGCCGTCGGCCCGGCATGGCGCCAGGCCACGCCCGAGCAGCAGAAGAAGCTGCAGGAAGAATTCAAGACCCTGCTGGTGCGCACCTATGCCGGCGCGCTCGACCAGGTGAGCGACCAGACGGTCACGGTGCGCCCGTTCCGCGGCTCGCCTGAAGACACCGACGTGCTGGTGCGTACCGAGGTCAAGGGCCGCGGCGATCCGGTGCAGCTCGACTACCGGCTCGAGAAAACGCCCGGCCAGGGCGGCGGCTGGAAGGTCTACAACCTCAATGTGCTGGGCGTCTGGCTGGTCGACACCTACCGCACCCAGTTCGCGCAGGAAATCAACGCGCGCGGCATCGACGGCCTGATTGCGGCGCTGGCGGCGCGCAACAAGGGCAACAACGGCAAGAGCTGAGGCCATGCTGGTCCTGCCCTCCAAGCTCACCCACGACGAAGCCCCGGCCTGCATGCGCATGCTGCAGCAGGGGCTGGCGGGGCAGGCCGACACATCCACGGTGGTGGACGCCAGCGCGCTCGCGCATTTCGATTCCTCGGCCTTGGCGGTGCTCCTGGAGTGCCGCCGCGAATCGAGCGCGCTCGGCCGGGGCTTCGCGGTCAAGGGGCTTTCGCCGCGGCTACGCGAACTGGCAGCGCTCTACGGCATTGCGGGGCTGCTGCCGGCGGCGCCCTGACCGCCGGCGGCCCGGCAGCGGCCGCGTCAGGGCATCCGGCCGCCGCCAAGCGGCCTGCGGGGCGGGCCCGTAAAATCGCCGGCTCCCATGCCCGCGATCTCATTCCAATCGGTCTCCAAGACCTACCCTCCCTCCAGACAGCAGCGGGCCCAAGGCAAGCAGGGGCTGCGCGCCGTCGACGAGGTCAGCTTCCAGATCGAGCCGGGCGAGTTCTTCGGCCTGCTCGGGCCCAACGGCGCGGGCAAGACCACGCTCATCAGCATGCTGGCCGGCCTGTCCCGCCCCACGGCCGGCGCCATCAGCGTCCATGGCTTCGACGTGCAGCGCGACTATGCCGAGGCCCGGCGCCAGCTCGGCATCGTGCCTCAGGAGCTGGTGTTCGACCCGTTCTTCAACGTGCGCGAATCGCTGCGCATCCAGTCGGGCTACTTCGGCATCAAGAACAACGAGGCCTGGATCGACGAGCTGCTGCAAAGCCTGGGCCTGGCCGACAAGGCCACGGCCAACATGCGCCAGCTCTCGGGCGGCATGAAGCGCCGGGTGCTGGTGGCGCAGGCGCTGGTGCACAAGCCGCCGGTCATCGTGCTGGACGAGCCCACCGCCGGGGTCGACGTCGAGTTGCGCCAGACGCTCTGGCAGTTCGTCGCCAGGCTCAACAAGGAGGGCAGCACCGTGCTGCTCACCACCCACTACCTCGAAGAGGCCGAGGCGCTGTGCAGCCGCATCGCGATGCTCAAGCTCGGCAAGGTGATCGCCCTGGACCGCACCAGCGAGCTCCTGAAGTCGGCCGCCAGCAACGTGCTGCGCTTCAAGACCGACGCCATGCTGCCCTGGGCCATCGCGCAGCATGCGCGCATCACAGGGCGCATCGTGCAGCTGCCGGCGCAGAACGCCCATGAAGTCGAACAACTGCTGGCCGCGATCCGCGAAGCCGGCGTCGCGGTGGAAGACGTGGAAATGCGCAAGGCCGACCTGGAAGACGTGTTCATCGACCTGATGGCAGGCGAGCAGACGCCGCTGGAGGTGGCGAGATGAGCGCTGCGCCGGGCCGACACAAGCAAGCGAAGCTCCCCCTCGGGGGGACGCGAGGACACGCAGTGCCGAGCAAGGGGGCCCTATGATGGCCGTCACGGGGTGGCGTGCGCTGCTTTACAAGGAAACGCTGCGCTTCTGGAAGGTTGGCTTCCAGACCGTCGGCGCGCCGGTGCTCACCGCGCTGCTCTACCTGATGGTGTTCGGCCACGTGCTCGAAGACCACGTGAAGGTCTACGGCTCGGTCGGCTACACCGCCTTCCTGGTGCCGGGCCTCGTGATGATGAGCGTGCTGCAGAACGCCTTCGCCAACAGCTCGTCGTCGATCATCCAGAGCAAGATCATGGGCAACCTGGTGTTCGTGCTGCTCACGCCGCTGTCGCACTGGGGCTGGTTCTTCGCCTACGTGGGCTCGTCGGTGATCCGCGGGCTGGCCGTGGGGCTCGGCGTGTTCCTGGTCACCATGTTCTTCGCGATGCCGAGCTTCGTTGCGCCGCTCTGGATTCTCGTGTTTGCGCTGCTGGGCTCCGCCATGCTCGGCACCCTGGGGCTCATTGCCGGGCTCTGGGCCGAGAAGTTCGACCAGATGGCGGTGTTCCAGAACTTCCTGATCATGCCCATGACCTTTCTGTCGGGCGTTTTCTATTCGATCGGTTCGCTGCCGCCGTTCTGGCAGGGCGTGAGCCACCTGAACCCGTTCTTCTACATGATCGACGGCTTCCGCTACGGCTTCTTCGGCGTGAGCGACGCCTCGCCCTGGCTCAGCCTGGGCATCGTCGGCGCCGCCTGGCTGGTGGTGAGCGCCATCGCCGTCCACCTGCTGCGCATCGGCTACAAAATCAGAGGCTGAAAAGCCCTTTCCAATTCCCATGACCGCCGAACAACTCCAGGCCCTGATCCAGTCCCACCTTCCCTGCGAGCACATCACGCTCGAAGGCGACGGCCGGCATTGGTATGCCACCATCGTCTCGGCCGAATTCGAGGGCAAGCGCGCGATTCAGCGCCATCAGCGGGTCTACGCGACCCTGGGTGCGAAAATGCATACCGACGAGGTGCATGCGCTCTCAATGAAGACCTACACGCCGGCCGAATGGGCGGCGTTGGAAAAATAACTCTCCGGCCCCCGGGCCCTGATTCGCTGGAAATTCGATGGACAAACTTCTGATTCGCGGCGGGCGCCAGCTCCGCGGCGAGGTACTCATTTCCGGCGCCAAGAACGCAGCCCTGCCGGAACTGTGCGCCGCACTGCTGACCGACCAGCCCGTGACGCTGCACAACGTGCCGCGCCTGCAGGACGTGTCGACCATGCTCAAGCTGGTGCGCAACATGGGCGTTGCGGCCGAGCGCGACGACAACGGCACGGTGCGGCTCGATGCGGGCGACCTCAGCAACCCCGAGGCACCCTACGAACTGGTGAAGACCATGCGTGCCTCCGTGCTGGCGCTGGGCCCGCTGCTCGCGCGCTTCGGCCATGCCAAGGTGTCGCTGCCGGGCGGCTGCGCCATCGGCTCGCGGCCGGTCGACCAGCACATCAAGGGCCTGCAGGCCATGGGCGCCGAGATCGTGGTCGAGCACGGCTACATGATCGCCAGCCTGCCGGCCGGGCGCACCCGCCTGAAGGGCGCGCGCATCCTGACCGACATGGTTACCGTCACGGGCACCGAGAACTTCCTCATGGCCGCCGCGCTGGCCGAGGGCGAGACGCTGCTCGAGAACGCCGCGCAGGAGCCCGAGATCGTCGACCTGGCCGAAATGCTGATCCGCATGGGCGCGAAGATCGAAGGCCACGGCACCAGCCACATCCGCATCCAGGGCGTCGAGAAGCTGCACGGCTGCGAGCACGCCGTGGTGGCCGACCGCATCGAGGCCGGCACCTTCCTGTGCGCCGTTGCGGCCACCGGCGGCGACGTGTTCCTGCGCCACGCGCGGGCCGACCACATGGACGCGGTGATCGACAAGCTGCGCGACGCCGGCTGCACCGTCGCGGCACAGGAGGGCGGCGTGCGCATCAGCTCCAGCGCCCCGGCCTGCGAGCACCTCAAGGCGCAGAGCTTCAGCACCACCGAATACCCCGGTTTCCCGACCGACATGCAGGCCCAGTTCATGGCCCTGAACGTGATCGCGCGCGGCGCCTCGATGGTCACCGAAACCATCTTCGAGAACCGCTTCATGCACGTGAACGAGATGGTGCGCCTGGGCGCCACGATCCACGTCGAGGGCAAGGTGGCGATGGTCGAGGGCGTGCAGCAGCTGTCGGGCGCCACAGTGATGGCGACCGACCTGCGCGCCTCGGCCAGCCTGGTGATCGCCGGCCTCGTGGCCGACGGCGAGACGCTGGTCGACCGCATCTACCACCTGGACCGCGGCTACGACCGCATGGAAGCCAAGCTGCGCGGCCTGGGCGCGGACATCGAACGCATCTCGGGAGCCGCCGCATGATCACCCTCGCGCTCTCGAAGGGCCGCATCTTCGAAGAGACGATGCCGCTGCTGGCCGCCGCCGGCATCGAGGTCACCGAAGACCCCGAAAAATCGCGCAAGCTGATCCTGGCCACCACCCGGCCCGACGTGCGCGTGGTGCTGGTGCGCGCCTCCGATGTGCCCACCTACGTGCAGTACGGCGGCGCCGACCTTGGCGTGACCGGCCTGGACGTGCTGCTGGAAAACGGCAACCAGGGCATGTACCAGCCGCTGGACCTGCGCATCGCGGCCTGCCGACTCAGCGTGGCGGTGCGCGCCGACTACGACTACGCCTCGGCCGTGAAGCAGGGCTCGCGCCTGAGGGTCGCCACCAAGTATGTGGGCCTTGCACGCGAGTTTTTCGCGAGCAAGGGCGTGCACGTCGACCTGATCAAGCTCTACGGCAGCATGGAGCTCGCGCCGCTCACCGGCCTGGCCGACGCCATCGTCGACCTGGTCTCGACCGGCAACACGCTCAAGGCCAATCACCTGGTCGAGGTCGAACGCATCATGGACATCAGCGCGCGCCTCGTGGTCAACCAGGCCGCGCTCAAGCTCAAGCGCGAGCCGATCCGCCGCATCATCGACGCCTTCGCGTCGGCCATTCCCACTGCCTGAACTTCACGCACATGACTCCGAAAGCAGCCCCCGTCCGCCTCTCCACGGCTTCAGCCGGCTTCGACGCTGAATTCAAGGCGCGGCTGCATTGGTCCGCGGATGCCGATGCGGCCATCGAGAAGGTGGTGGCGGACATCCTGGCCGACGTGCAGAGGCGCGGGGACGAGGCGGTGCTGGAGTACACCAATCGCTTCGACAAGCTCGATGCGAAGACGCTGTCCGAGCTGGAGCTAACGCAGGCCGAACTCAAGGCCGCCTTCGAATCATTGCCGGCCACGCAGCGCGATGCGCTCGAAGCCGCCGCTCGCCGCGTGCGCAGCTATCACGAGGCGCAGAAGAAGGCCAGCGGCGAGAGCTGGAGCTATCGCGATGCCGACGGCACGCTGCTCGGCCAGAAGGTTACGCCGCTTGATCGCGTCGGCATCTACGTGCCGGGCGGCAAGGCGGCCTATCCGTCGAGCGTGCTGATGAATGCCATTCCGGCTCACGTGGCCGGCGTGGCCGAAATCATCATGGTGGTTCCGACGCCGGGCGGCGAAAAGAACCAGCTGGTGCTCGCCGCCGCCTACGTGGCAGGCGTCACGCGCGCCTTCACCATCGGCGGCGCGCAGGCCGTGGCCGCGCTGGCCTACGGCACCGCCACCATCCCCGCGGTCGACAAGATCACCGGCCCCGGCAACGCCTACGTGGCCGCCGCCAAGCGCCGCGTGTTCGGCACCGTGGGCATCGACATGATCGCGGGCCCGAGCGAAATCCTCGTCTTGGCCGACGGCAGCACGCCGCCTGACTGGGTGGCGATGGACCTGTTCAGCCAGGCCGAGCACGACGAGCTCGCGCAAAGCATCCTGCTGTGCCCCGACGCCGCGTACATCGACCGCGTGCAGGCCGAGATCGACCGCCTGCTGCCCGGCATGCCGCGCGCCGAGATCATCGCGGCTTCGCTCAACGGCCGCGGCGCTCTCATCCACACCAAGAGCATGGAAGAGGCCTGCGAGATCAGCAACCGCATCGCGCCGGAGCACCTGGAAGTCAGCAGCAGCGAGCCGCAGCGCTGGGAGCCGCTGCTGCGCCATGCCGGCGCGATCTTCCTGGGCGCCTTCACCAGCGAGAGCCTGGGCGACTACTGCGCGGGCCCCAACCACGTGCTGCCCACGAGCGGCACGGCGCGCTTCTCGAGCCCGCTGGGCGTGTACGACTTCCAGAAGCGCTCCAGCCTCATCGAAGTGAGCGAAGCCGGCGCGCAGGTGCTCGGGCCCATTGCCGTCACGCTGGCCGAAGGCGAAGGCCTGCAGGCGCACGCCGAAGCGGCGCGCATGCGGCTGCGCAGGGCCTGAAGCCCGCCCGCCGCCGGCAGGAGCAAAGCAAGATGGCTCGACGCCGTTCTTTTCATCGTTCGCGCGCGACGGCATGGCTGCTGGCGCTCGCGGCTGCGGGCTCGGCGCAGGCCATGAGCATCCGCGAGCTGCGCACGCTGGAAGCGAGCGAAAAGGACGGCAAGGCCTACGCGAGCTACTACCTCGTCGGCGTGCTCGAAGGCCTGCGCGAAGGCGTGGAGGCCTCGCAGCGCAACGGCCAGAAGCCGATCTTCTGCGTCGAGGGCCGGCGCCTGGAGCCTTCGATGGCACGCTCCCTCTATCAAACCGAGCTGACCCGCAACGCCGACAGCTACGAAGCCGACATGCCCGTTCAGCTGGTCATGGCCGGCGCCCTCAGAAACAGCTACCGCTGCACCCGATGACATCTTCTTCGCCCGCCGCCCGCCCGATCGACCGCATCCGCTCCGACGTGCAGTCCATGCATGCCTATGCGGTGCAGGACGCACGCGGCTTCGTCAAGCTCGACGCCATGGAAAACCCCTTCGGCCTGCCGGCCGCGCTGCAGGCCGAGCTTGGCGCGCGGCTCGGTGCGTTGGCGCTCAACCGCTATCCGGGCGAGCGCGGCGCCGACCTGCAGCGCGCGCTGGCCGCGCATGCGCAGATGCCCGAGGGCTTTTCGCTGATGCTGGGCAACGGCTCCGACGAACTGATCTCGCTGCTCGCCATTGCCTGCGACGTGCCCGGGGCCGCGGTGCTCGCGCCCGTGCCCGGCTTCGTGATGTATGCGATGAGCGCGAAACTGCAGGGCCTGCGCTTCGTCGGCGTGCCGCTCACGGCCGATTTCGAACTCGACGAGGCCGCCATGCTTTCGGCCATCGCACGCGAGAAGCCGGCCATCGTGTACCTGGCCTATCCGAACAACCCCACCGCCAACCTCTGGGACGATGCCGCCATCGAGAAGATCGTGCAGGCCCAGGGCGAGCAGGGCGGGCTGGTGGTGATCGACGAGGCCTACCAGCCCTTTGCCGCCAGGAGCTACATCGACCGCATCGCGCGGCATGGCCATGTGCTGCTGATGCGCACGCTCAGCAAGTTCGGCCTGGCCGGCATCCGCCTGGGCTACCTCATGGGCCCGGCCGCGCTGGTCGCGCAGATCGACAAGGTGCGCCCGCCCTACAACATCAGCGTGCTCAATTGCGAGTGCGCACTGTTCGCGCTCGAGCATGCCGAGGTGTTCGAGGCCCAGGCGCGGCAGATCCGCGACGAGCGCCACCGCCTCATGATGGGGCTGGGCCGCCTGGCGGGCGTGAAGGCCTGGCCGAGCGATGCCAACATGATCCTCGTGCGCGTGCCCGATGCCGCCAAGGCCTTCGAAGGCATGAAGGCGCGCGGGATTCTTGTGAAGAACGTTTCTAAAATGCACGAACTGCTCGCAAACTGCCTGCGCCTCACCGTCGGAACGGCCGACGAGAATGCGCGGATGCTCGCGGCACTCGAAGCCTCACTATGACCACCCCCCAGACTGCCGATCGCACTGCATCGGTCACCCGCAACACCGCCGAGACCAGGATCACCGTCAGCGTCAACCTGGACGGCACGGGCAAGGCCAGGCTCTCCACCGGCATCGGCTTCTTCGACCACATGCTCGACCAGATCGCCCGCCACGGCCTGATCGACCTCGAGATCGATTGCCAGGGCGACCTGCACATCGACGGCCACCACACGGTGGAAGACGTGGGCATCACGCTGGGCCAGGCGGTGGCCAAGGCCGTGGGCGACAAGAAGGGCATCCGCCGCTACGGCCATGCCTACGTGCCGCTGGACGAGGCGCTGAGCCGCGTCGTCATCGACTTCTCGGGCCGGCCCGGCCTGGTGATGCACGTGCCGTTCACGAGCGGCATGATCGGCACCTTCGACAGCCAGCTCACCTACGAATTCTTCCAGGGCTTCGTCAACCACGCCTTCGTCACGCTGCACATCGACAACCTCAAGGGCGTCAATGCGCACCACCAGTGCGAGACCGTGTTCAAGGCCTTTGCGCGCGCGCTGCGCGGCGCGCTCGAACTCGATCCACGCTCCGTGGGCGTCATTCCATCGACCAAGGGTTCGCTCTGAACGTCCTCGCCGCCAAGCTATGAAATCTGTAGCAAATACCGTCGCCGTGGTCGACTACGGCATGGGCAACCTGCGCTCCGTCTCGCAGGCCGTGCAGCATGCGGCCGACCAGGTGGGCGTGCAGGTCTTCGTCACCTCCGACCCCGAGGTGGTGCGCAAGGCCACGCGCGTGGTGCTGCCGGGGCAGGGCGCGATGCCCGACTGCATGCGCGAACTGCGCGACTCCGGCCTGCAGGAGTCGGTGCTCGAGGCCGCGGCGAGCAAGCCGCTCTTCGGCGTGTGCGTGGGCATGCAGATGCTGCTGTCGCGCAGCGACGAGGGCCCGACCGACGGGCTCGGGCTGATTCCGGGCGAGGTCGTCAAGTTCGACCTGGCGGGCCGGCTGCAGCCCGACGGCAGCCGCTTCAAGGTGCCGCAGATGGGCTGGAACCAGGTGCGCCAGGCCCAGCCGCACCCCGTGTGGGCGGGTGTGCCGGACATGAGCTACTTCTATTTCGTGCACAGCTTCTATGCCCGGCCGGCCGACATCCGGCACAGCGTGGGCGAGGCCGATTACGGCGCGTGCTTTACCGCCGCCGTCGCACGCGATAACATTTTTGCCACCCAGTTCCACCCGGAGAAGAGTGCGGACCATGGGTTGCAGCTCTACCGAAATTTCCTCCACTGGAATCCCTGACCTTATATTCCCGCCCGGGCCGAAGCTTCCTCAGCCCGGATTCCGCACACTCGCGTCACTTCCATGCTCCTCATTCCCGCCATTGATCTCAAAGACGGCCACTGCGTTCGCCTCAAGCAGGGCGACATGGACCAGTCCACCATCTTCAGCGAAGACCCCGCCGCCATGGCCCGCAAGTGGGTCGAGGCCGGCGCGCGGCGGCTGCACCTGGTCGACCTGAATGGCGCCTTCGCCGGCAAGCCGCAGAACCACGCGGCCATCAAGGCGATCCTGCGCGAGGTGGGCGACGACATCCCGGTGCAACTGGGCGGCGGCATCCGCGACCTGGACACCATCGAGCGCTACATCGACGACGGCCTGCGCTACGTGATCATCGGCACCGCGGCGGTCAAGAACCCCGGCTTCCTGAAGGATGCCTGCGTGGCCTTCGGCGGCCACATCATCGTGGGGCTCGACGCCAAGGACGGCAAGGTGGCCACCGACGGCTGGAGCAAGCTCACGGGCCACGAGGTGGCCGACCTGGGCAAGAAGTTCGAGGACTACGGCGTCGAATCGATCATCTACACCGACATCGGCCGCGACGGCATGCTCTCGGGCATCAACATCGATGCCACCGTCAAGCTTGCGCAGGCGCTGACCATTCCGGTCATCGCCTCGGGCGGGCTGTCGAACATGGCCGACATCGACCAGCTCTGCGCGGTCGAGTCCGAGGGCGTCGAAGGCGTGATCTGCGGCCGGGCCATCTATTCGGGCGACCTCGACTTCGCCGCCGCGCAGGCCCGCGCGGACGAGCTCGCCGGCGCCTGAGGCCGGCGCCTTCCTCTTCTGTAGCGCGGCGTGCTTTCCGCGCTTGCCATTGCCAACTACCGCTCGCTGCGCCAGCTGACGGTGCCGCTCGGACGGCTCACGGTGGTGACCGGGCCCAACGGCAGCGGCAAGTCCAGCGTCTACCGCGCGATGCGGCTCCTGGCCGAGATTGCCAACGGCGGCGCGATCCGCTCGCTGGTGCGCGAGGGCGGGCTTTCCTCCACCCTGTGGGCCGGTCCCGAGCGCTTCTCGGCCGCCATGCTGCGCGGCGATGCGCCGGTGCAGGGCACCACCCGCAGCGAGCCGGTCGCGTTGAAGCTGGGCTTCGCCGGCACCGAGGCCGATGAGTTCGGCTACGCCATCGACATCGGCCTGCCGCCGCCGATCCCGGCGACGGCCTTCTCGCGCGACCCCGAGATCAAGCACGAAACCATCTGGCACGGCCCCTTGCTGCGCCCCGCGGCGCAGCTGGTCGACCGCAGGGGCGCGGCACTGCGCCTGCGCGAGGGCAAGGGCTGGCAGGCCATCGGCCGGCCGATTCCCGCCTTCGCCAGCATGATGACCGAGTACGCCGATCCCCACGCCGCACCCGAGATGCTCGCGCTGCGCGAGCAGATGCGCTCCTGGCGCTTCTACGACCACTTCCGCTCCGACGCCGATGCGCCCGCGCGCCAGCCGCAGCTCGGCACCCGCACACCGGTGCTCGCCAACGATGGTGCCGACCTGGCCGCCGCGCTGCAGACCATCCGTGAGATCGGCGACGGCGAGGCGCTCGACCGCGCCGTGGACGACGCATTTCCGGGCGCCCGCATCCAGGTGCGGGTGAACGAAGACCGCTTCGAAACGCTGATGCACCAGCACGGCCTGCTGCGGCCGCTGACGGCGGCGGAGCTTTCGGACGGCACCCTGCGCTATCTGCTCTGGATTGCCGCGCTGCTGACGCCCCGGCCGCCGGCGCTCTTGGTGCTCAACGAGCCGGAGACCAGCCTGCATCCCGACTTGCTGCCGGCGCTCGGCCGCCTCGTCGCGCAGGCCGCGCGCGAGTCGCAGGTGATCGTGGTGTCGCATGCCGCGCGGCTGATTGCCGCGCTCGAAGACAGCGGCGAGCTGCAGTCGGTGGTGCTCGAGAAGCGCTTCGGCGAAACCCGCATCGCCAACCTCGACATGAGCGAGATCCCGCGCTGGGAGTGGCCCGTGCGCTGAGGCTGCGGGCTACTCGGCCTTCACCGACATCGTCTGGATGATGGCTTCCAGCTGCGCGCTCATCGGCAGGTCGATGCTTTCCCCGGTGGGCAGCTTGCGCAGGAACCAGCGCTTGTACTGGCGCTCGATTTCGCCGTCCTGCGCCAGCACCTGGAAGGTGTCGTTGATCACCTTGGCCAATTGCGCGTCGCCCTTGCGGTACATGATGCCGTAGGGGTCGTAGGAGAGGTAGTCGCCGACCACCTCGTACTGGGCCTTGGCGGCGTCGCGCGCGATCAGGCCGTAGAGCAGCACGTCGTCGGTGGCAAAGGCGTCGGCCTGGCCGCTTTTCACCAGCCCGAAGGAATCGGCGTGGTCGCGCGCCACCCGCAGGTCGATGCCGAGCCTGAACTTCTGCGACAGCTCGCGCAGCGTCTTCTCGTTGGTGGTGCCCGCGGTGACGGCCACCCGCTTGCCCGCCAGGTCGCGGAACGACTTGATCGGCGAGCCCTTCTTCACCAGCACCTTGGTGCCCGAGACGAAGATGGTGGGCGAGAAGCTCACGCGCTTTTGCCGCTCGAGGTTGCTGGTGGTCGAGCCGCATTCGAGATCGACCGTGCCGCGCTCGACCGCATCGATGCGCGAATCGGAGGTCACCGGCACCCACTTGATCGCGAGGCTCTTGTTCACCGCCTCTTCAATGGCCGTGACCAGTTCCCGGCAGAGCTCGATCGAATAGCCGACAGGCTCCTGGCGTGCATTGAGAAAGGAAAACGGCACCGACGACTCGCGGTAGCCGATGGCGATGGTGCCGCTCTCGCGCACCTTGGCGAGCGTGCCCGTCAAGGTCTCCGGGGCCTGCGGCTGCGCCCTGGCCGGGGTCGCCGCGACCAGCGCAGCGGCCGCCAGCAGGCCGGCAAGAAGAAACGACAGCGCGGCCTTGGCCTTCATGGCGAGCCTCACGCGTGGGCCGGATGGGCGAGGGTGGCCGAGGCTTCGGCGTCGAGCGTCCTCGCATTGGCCGCCGCGTCGCTCTCGGAGAGCAGCTCGCCCTCCCACTTGGCGACCACGGCCGTCGCGATGGAGTTGCCCACCGCGTTGGTGGCCGAGCGCCCCATGTCCAGGAAGGTGTCGACGCCCAGGATCAGCAGCAGGCCGGCTTCCGGAATGTCGAAGTGGTTGAGCGTGGCCGCAATCACCACCAGCGAAGCGCGCGGCACGCCAGCCATGCCCTTGGAGGTGAGCATCAGGATCAGCAGCATGGTGATCTGCGTGCTGATCGGCATGTGGATGTTGTAGGCCTGCGCGATGAACAGCACGGCGAAGGTGCAGTACATCATCGAGCCGTCCAGGTTGAACGAATAGCCCATCGGCATCACGAAGCTCGAGATCTTGCGCTTCACGCCGAAACGGTCGAGCGCCTGCAGGATCTTCGGGTAGGCCGCTTCCGAGCTGGCCGTGGCGAACGACAGCAGGAAGGCTTCCTTGATGAGTGCCAGCAGCTTGAACACGCGCGGGCCCAGGAACGAAAAGCCCGCGAACACCAGCACGCCCCACAGCACGAACAGGCCCAGGTAGAAGTCGCCCATGAAGACCGCGAACTTGAGCAGGATGCCCAGGCCGTTCGTCGCAACCGTGGCGGCCATGGCGGCCATCACCGCGAGCGGCGCCAGCTTCATCACGTAGCCGGTGATCTTGAGCATGGCGTGCGAGAGTTCGTCGATGGCGGCCACCAGCGTCCTGGCCTTGTCGCCGAGCGAGGCGAGCGCCACGCCGAAGAACATCGAGAACACCACGATCTGCAGGATCTCGTTGTTGGCCATGGCCTCGGCAAAGGACTTCGGCACCATGTGGCTCACGAAGTCCTTGAGCGTGAACTTCGCGGTCGCCAGGTTGGCCGAAGCGCCGATGTCCGGCAGCGGAAGGCCCAGGTTCTCGCCGGGCTTCAGCACATTGGCCATGACCAGGCCGATGACCAGCGAGATCAGCGAAGCAGTGAGGAACCAGCCCAGCGACTTGCCGAACACCCGGCCCACCGACTTGGCGTCGCCCATGTGCGCGATGCCCACCACCAGCGTGGAGAACACCAGCGGGCCGATCAGCATCTTGATGAGGCGCAGAAACACGTCCGACACAATCGACACGTAGCCTGCGATCTGCGCCGCGGCCTTCTTGTCGGGAAAGCTCGTGAAGATCATGTAGCCGACAAGGATGCCGAGCACCATGGCGATCAGGATCCAGGCGGCGGCCGGCAGTTTTCTCTTCATAGGTGTCCCTTCGGGGTGTGTGTGGTTCTGGGGCGGGCGCACATCGGCCGGCGCCCTGTTCTTGCGCGGCAGCGAAGGGTATCCAAGAAGGTCCCCTGTACGCAACCGGCGCCGGCGCGGCGGCAATGAAGCCTTAAGTGTCCAATGCCAATTCCGTGCCCGGAACTTCGCTGCCTACAATTCTCCAATGGATATCAGCCCGATCGAGTTCCGCGGCCAGCCCGCGCTTCGTGCCGCCGGCGCCGACGGCGGTGCCTTCACCGTGGCGCTGCACGGGGCGCAGCTGCTTTCCTGGACCACCGCCGATGGGACGGAAAGGCTCTACCTGAGCCCCTCTGCGGTGTTCGACGGACAGGCGGCGATCCGCGGCGGCGTGCCCATCTGCTGCCCCCAGTTCAACCAGCGCGGCATGTTGCCCAAGCATGGATTCATGCGCAATCTGCCTTGGGAAAACCGGGGGATCGACGCCACATCGGGCGAACTGACCCTGCGGCTGCGCGACAGCGAGGCCACGCGCAGGCTCTGGCCGCACGCTTTCGAGGCGCGGCTGCAGATCGGCATGGCTGCGGGCCGGCTGCGCACCGCGCTGACGCTGCTCAATACCGGCCATGGCCCGTTCAGCTTCGCAGCCGCCCTGCACACCTACCTGCGCGTCGACGACATCGCGCAGGTGCGCCTCGAAGGCCTGCAGGGTGCCAACCGCTGGGATTCGCTGCGCGACGACCGCCACGTGGAAACGGCCCCGGCGCTGCATTTCAGTGCCGAGTTCGACAGCGTCTATGCCGCGCCCGCGAAGCCGCTGCGCCTGGTGCAGCCGAGCGGCACGCTCGAGATCGCGCAAAGCGCCAGCTGCAGCGAAACCGTGGTCTGGAACCCCGGCGCCGTGCTCGGTGCGAAACTCGCCGACATGCCCGAAGATGGCTACAGGCACATGCTCTGCGTGGAGGCCGCGCGCATCGACGAGCAGGTGCTGCTCGCGCCCGGCGCCCAATGGCAGGGCTGGCAGCAGCTTCGCGTTTCCTGATTTTTTCCCTTTACGACCGACCATGCTCGCAAAACGCATCATTCCCTGTCTCGACGTCACCGGCGGCCGCGTGGTCAAGGGCGTCAACTTTCTCGAGCTGCGCGACGCCGGCGATCCGGTCGAGATTGCGGCGCGCTACAACGCGCAGGGGGCCGACGAGCTCACTTTCCTGGACATCACGGCCACCAGCGACGGGCGCGACCTGATCCTGCCGATCATCGAGGCGGTGGCCTCGCAGGTCTTCATTCCATTGACCGTGGGCGGCGGCGTGCGCACCGTGGCCGACGTGCGCCGGCTGCTCAACGCGGGCGCCGACAAGACCAGCTTCAATTCGGCGGCCATTGCCGATCCGCAGGTGATCAACGACGCCTCGCAGAAGTACGGCTCGCAATGCATCGTCGTGGCCATCGACGCCAAGCGCCGCAGCCCCGAAGAAGCCGCCACGCGCGGCGCGGGCTGGGACGTGTACAGCCATGGCGGCCGCAAGAACACCGGCCTGGACGCCGTCGAATGGGCAACCGAGATGGTGCGCCGCGGCGCCGGCGAGATCCTGCTCACGAGCATGGACCGGGACGGCACCAAGAGCGGCTTCGACCTTGCGCTCACCCGCGCGGTCAGCGACGCCGTCAACGTGCCGGTCATTGCCTCGGGCGGCGTGGGCAGCCTCGACGACCTGGCCGACGGCATCCAGACCGGCGGCGCCGACGCGGTGCTGGCCGCCAGCATCTTCCACTACGGCGAGCACACGGTCGGCGAGGCGAAAGCCCGCATGGCCGCGCGGGGCATTCCGGTCCGGACCTGATCCGCTTCAGGGCCGCCCGGCGGTGGGACAATACCCGCCATGAATTGGCTTGACGAAGTGAAATGGGACGCGAACGGGCTGGTGCCCGTGATCGCGCAGGAACAGGGCAGCAACGACGTGCTGATGTTCGCCTGGATGAACCGCGAGGCGCTCGAAAAGACCGCCGAGCTCGGGCGCGCCGTGTATTTCAGCCGCTCGCGCAACAAGCTCTGGTTCAAGGGCGAGGAATCGGGCCACGTGCAGACCGTGCACGAGATCCGCCTCGACTGCGACAACGACGTCGTGCTGCTCAAGGTCACCCAGCTCGGCCACGAGCCCGGCATCGCCTGCCACACCGGACGCCACAGCTGCTTCTTCAGCAAATACGAGAAGGGCCAATGGCACGCGGTCGAGCCGGTCTTGAAAGACCCGGAGTCGATCTACAAATGACCGCCACAGTGAACACCTCGGACGCCCTCGCACGCCTGGCTGCGGTCATCGAAAGCCGCCTGCCCGCGCGCGGCGGCGACCCCGACAAGAGCTACGTGGCGCGCCTGCTGCACAAGGGCCCCGATGCCTTCCTCAAGAAGATCGGCGAGGAAGCCACCGAGGTGGTCATGGCCGCCAAGGATGCCGACCATGGCGGCGACCGCACGAAAATAGTGAACGAAGTGGCCGACCTGTGGTTCCACACCATGGTGGCGCTGGCGCACTACGGTTTCTCGCCCGGCGAGGTGATCGCGGAGCTGGAGCGCCGCGAGGGCACCAGCGGCATCGAGGAAAAAGCCCTGCGCAAGGCGCAGGCCCGCGAGGCATCCAACGATTGAAAGGACGTCCCATGGCCAACGACATCGTGAACGTGGAACCCGACGACTCGCTCAAGACCTGGGGCTGGATCAGCTACATCCTGCACCTGATCGTGGCCATTGGCGCCGTCCTGCCGGGGGCGCAGGCCTCGGTGGCGCTGCTGCTGCTGGCGCTCTTGATCGACTTCATCAAGCGCGACGACGCGGCCGGCACCTGGCAGGCCACGCATTTCAGCTGGCGCATCCGCTCGGTGCTGTGGGCGGGCCTGCTGTACATCCTGACCTCGTGGCTCTGGCTGCTCTTTCTCGTGCCGGGCTGGATCGCCTGGAGCCTCATTTCGCTGTGGTTTCTCTACCGGATCGTGAAGGGCATGATCCGCATGAACGGCAGCCGTCCCATGGAACCCAAAGATGTCATCTGATCCGAACTGCGTCTTCTGCAAAATCATCGAAGGCAAGATTCCTTCGCGCAAGGTCTACGAGGACGACGAACTGTTCGGCTTTCACGACATCGCCCCCTGGGCGCCGGTGCACTTCATGCTGGTGCCCAAGCGGCACATCGCCTCGATGGCGCAGCTCACCCCCGACGACGCCGCGCTGATGGGCCGGATCATGACGCTGGCACCCCGGCTCGCGCTGGAACAGGGCTGCAGGCCCTATCCGGAGGGCGGCTACCGGGTCGTCGTGAACACCGGCGCCGAGGGCGGGCAGGAGGTCCACCATCTCCATGTGCACGTCATGGGCGGCCCCCGCCCGTGGCTGCGCGGCTGAATCCCATTAATCCGAACTGTCACATTCAGCCCGACTAAAATCGGACACATTCTTAGGAGTCTTCCATGGGTTCTTTTTCTATCTGGCACTGGCTGATCGTGCTGCTCGTCGTGGTCATGATCTTCGGCACCAAGAAGCTGCGGAACATGGGTTCCGACCTTGGTGGCGCCGTCAAGGGCTTCAAGGACGGCATGAAGGACGGCAGCACCACCGATGCACCCGCCGCTTCGTCGGCTCCTGCAGCGCAGGTGACCGGCCAGCCGGCCAGCAGCGACAAGTCCACCATCGACGTCGAAGCGCGTCAGAAGTCCTGAGCGCGGGTCATAAGTGCTCGACCTCGGCATTGAGAAGCTGGCGCTCATCGGCGTCGTGGCTCTGATCGTCATCGGGCCGGAAAAACTGCCCCGGGTGGCGCGCACCGTCGGCACCCTGCTGGGCAAGGCGCAGCGCTACGTGAACGACGTCAAGGCTGAAGTCAACCGCTCGATGGAGCTGGACGAACTGCGCAAGATGAAGGGCACGGTGGAAGAGGCCGCGCGGGACGTCGAGCAGAGCATCCACAGCGGCGCCAGCGAACTCGAGAAGCAGTTCTCCGGCTCGGGCGAAACGCTTTCGGCGCTGGCCGAACCCGAGCCCGCGGTGCCCGAATACAGGCACCCGCGCAAGAACTGGCGCCTGAAGCAGGGCGCCACGCCGCAGTGGTACAAGGCGCGCAACGGCGTGCGCACCAAGGCGCTCTCGGGTGCCGCGCGCGTCGCCCGCTTCCGTCCCCACAAGATCAACTAGCGGCTTTCCCACCAGCGCGTCCCTCGTGCGCCGCACGCCGGCCGAAGCCACGCTTTTCTCCTGCTTTTTCTCTTTCCAATGGCCGATTCCGACAACAAGAACAAAGACGCAGAAGACGAGCTGGCGGGCACCGAGCAACCGTTCGTGCAACATCTGGTCGAGCTGCGCGACCGGCTGCTCTACTGCGTCTACGGCCTGGCGGTCGCGGGCATCCTGCTGGCCATCTGGCCCGGCCCGGGCGGGCTGATCGACCTGATCGCAATGCCGATCCGCGCACACATGCCGCCGGACGCCAAGCTCATCGCCATTGGCGTGTTCTCGCCGTTCTTCGTGCCGCTCAAGGTGCTCATGATGACGGCGGTGCTGCTGGCGCTGCCCTGGCTCATGTACCAGGCCTGGATGTTCATTGCGCCGGGGCTCTACAGCCATGAAAAGCGCTTTGCGCTGCCGCTGATCTTCTTCGGCAGCCTGCTGGCCTATGCGGGCATCGCCTTCGTGCAGTTCTTCGTGCTGGACAAGATGTTCAGCTTCATCCAGAAGTTCACGCCGGCCGCGGTGGCGGCCACGCCCGACATCTCCTCGTACGTCGAGGCCATCCTCTCGCTCTACATCGCGTTCGGCGTGGCCTTCCAGGTGCCGATCGTCGTGATGCTGCTGGTGCGCTTCGAGATGGTCACCATCGAGAAGCTCAAGTCCTTCCGCGGCTACTTCATCGTGGTGGCTTTCGTGGTGGCCGCGGTGCTCACGCCGCCGGACGTGGTGTCGCAGCTTGCGCTGGCGGTGCCGATGTGCCTGCTCTACGAGGTCGGCATCATCGGCGCGCGCTATTTCGCAAATACCACCAAGAAATCCGAAGAGGAAGAAAAAGAAAGCGCCGATTCGTCGGCGTCTTCCTGAGCGCTCACTCGGGCTGGTTCGGCACCTGCCGCATCGGGCTCTTGGGCCGCAGGCCCGGCGTCACGTCCAGTTCCATCTTGTCGGTGCCGCGCTGCAGTGCGAAGCGCGTGGTGCTGCCGGGCTTGAGGCCGGCCACGGCGGTCAGCAGGGCCTGCACGTTGTCGGTCTTCTTTTCGCCGACCGAAGTGATCACGTCGCCCGGCCGGATGCCGGCCTTGGCTGCCGGCCCGTTCTGCAGCACGCCGGTGATGATGACGCCGGCATCGGCCTTCACGCCGAAGGTCTCGGCCAGCTCGGGCGAGAGTTCGTTCGGCTCGACGCCGATCCAGCCGCGGCGCACCTGGCCGTCCTTCACGATGCCCTCGAGCACGATCTTTGCCATGGAAACGGGAATCGCGAAGCCGATGCCCATGCTGCCGCCCGAGCGTGAATAGATGGCGGTGTTGACGCCCTGCAGGTTGCCGTTGACGTCGATCAGCGCGCCGCCCGAATTGCCGGGATTGATGGCCGCGTCGGTCTGGATGAAGTTCTCGAAGTTGTTGATGCCGAGCTGGTTGCGCCCGAGCGCCGAGACGATGCCGCTGGTGACGGTCTGGCCCACGCCGAAGGGATTGCCAATGGCCAGCACCTGGTCGCCCACCTGGAGCTCGTCGGAATTGCCCAGCACGATCGCGGGCAGCTTGTCCATCTCGATCTTGAGCACGGCAAGGTCGGTGTCCGGGTCGGTGCCGATCACCTTGGCGCGCGTGTGGCGGCTGTCGTTGAGGGTGACCTCGATCTCGTCCGCGCCTTCGACCACGTGGTTGTTGGTGAGGATGTAGCCCTCGGCGCTCACGATCACGCCGCTGCCCAGGCCGACCTGGGGCTGGTCGCCCTGGTCGCCGAAGAAAAAGCGGAACCACGGATCGTTGCTGCGGGGATGGCGCTGCGCCGCCTTGCTGGTGTTGATGCTCACGACGGCCGGCGAGGCTTTCTTTGCGGCCGCGCTCAGGCTGCCGGCCGCCGGCACCGCGGGGGCGCCCGCCGGCGCCTCGACGATCGAGACCACGCCGCCCAGCGAGGTGGCGCGGCGGTTGATCCACTCGGGCTTGAGCGTGGCAACAACGAAGTAGGCCGCCAAAAGGACGGTCACGGCTTGGGCAAAGAGCAGCCAGGTGCGTTTCATGAAGCTTGAGATAAAACGGGGGAACGCGCCGTCCACGCGGCGCCGACGGGTCCATTGTCCCTCAACCCCCAGCCGCCAGAAACCGCGCGCTGCGGTCGAGAATGACAAAGGCCTCGTGCGCCAATAAGGGATAACCCTTAGCATCGCGCAGCGAGCCCACACGGCTCCGAGCTCCGGCCTTCCGCGCCGCCCATCCGGCGGACGCGGCCAGGCGTTTCGCCGGCGCGCCGATTTTCCGCTTCCCATCCCTCGGCGGCCCCGGCGCGCGGCAACGACCTCCCTGCCCGCCATGACTTCTCACGCAATCTCCCCGGACGGCACGCAGCCGGTGCCGGCGCGCACGCTCGACGCGCGCGACTACAAGACCCTGGCCCTGTCCGCGCTCGGCGGCACGCTGGAGTTCTACGACTTCGTCATCTACGTGTTCTTCGCCACCGTGCTGGGTGCGCTTTTCTTCCCCGCCGACATGCCCGACTGGCTGCGGCAGCTCCAGACTTTCGGCATCTTCGCGGCCGGCTACCTGGCCCGCCCGGTGGGCGGCATCGTCATTGCGCATTTCGGCGACCTGCTCGGCCGCAAGCGCATGTTCACGCTGTCGATCTTCCTGATGGCGGCGCCCACGCTGGTCATCGGCCTCTTGCCCACCTACGCGAGCATCGGCATCGCCGCACCCTTGCTGCTGCTCGCGATGCGCGTGCTGCAGGGCGCGGCCATCGGCGGCGAGATGCCGGGCGCCTGGGTCTTCATCGGCGAGCACGTGCCGGCGCAGCGCTACGGCTTCGGCATCGGCGCGCTGACTTCGGGCATCACGGGCGGCATCCTGCTGGGCTCGCTGGTGGCCGTGGCCATCAACCGCCACTATTCGCCGGCGGAGGTGAGCGGCTTCGCCTGGCGCATTCCCTTCGTGCTGGGCGGGGTGTTCGGCCTCGTCTCGGTGTACCTGCGCCGCTTCCTGCACGAGACGCCGGTCTTCAAGGAACTGGCAGGCCGCAGGACGGTGGCCCGCGAGCTGCCGCTGCGCACCGTGCTGCGCGAGCACCGCGCGGCCAGCGTCTACGTGGCGCTCTTGACCTGGGTGCTGTCGGCCGCCATCGTGGTGGTGGTGCTTTACACGCCCACCTACCTGCAGAAGGTGCACCACATTCCGGCAGCGCTGGCGCTGGAAGCCAACGCCCTGGCCACGCTGACGCTGACCATCGGCTGCGTGCTGGCAGGCTGGGCCAGCGACCGCATCGGCACGCGTGCCGTGATGCTCATCGGATGGGGCGGGTTGTTCGCAACGGCCTATCTTTTCTACACGGGACTGCCCGGCACGCCGGCCACGCTGTTCTGGCACTACGGCCTGGTGGGATTGTTCGTGGGCACCATCGCCACCGTGCCGATCGCCGGCGTGCGCGCGTTTCCGGCGCCGGTGCGCTTCACGGGGCTTTCGTTTGCCTACAACATGTCGTATGCGGTGTTCGGCGGCCTCACGCCGGTGATCCTCACGCTCTGGCTGCAGCACGACACCATGGCACCGGCGCACTACGTCGCCGTGCTGGCCGGGCTGGGCTTCGTGCTGGCCCTGTGGCCATTGGCGGCGCGCGGCCATGCGATGCGCGACGGCATCGGGAGCGCGACAATGGCGCGATGAGCACCACTCGCCATGAATTGCTGCATGCCTTCGACCTGCTCCTTGCGCCGTCGCGCTTCAAGGACTACGGACCCAATGGCCTGCAGGTCGAGGGCCGCACCGTGGTGCGGAAGATCGTCTCCGGCGTCACGGCGAGCCGCGCGCTGATCGAGGCCGCCATCCATGCCGAGGCCGACGCGATCTTCGTGCACCACGGCCTGTTCTGGCGCGGCCAGGACGGCTGCGTCACCGGCTGGATGAAGCAGCGCCTGGGGCTGCTGCTGGGCGACGACGTCAACCTTTTTGCCTATCACCTGCCGCTCGATGCGCATCCGGAGCTGGGCAACAACGCACAGCTCGGCCTGCAGCTCGGCCTGCTCGCCCATGCGGGCTCGACCGGGCGCTTCGGCGAGCAGGAGCTGGGCTTCCTGGGCGCGCGCGACAACGGGGAAGCCTTTGCCAGCGCCAAGGAACTGGCCGCGCACGCGGAAAAGGTGCTGAAGCGGCCCGTCACCCTGGTGGATACGGCGCACCGCCCGATCAAGAACGTCGCGTGGTGCACGGGCGGCGCCCAGGGCTACTTCGAGGCGGCCATTGCGGCCGGGGCCGACGCCTTCATCACCGGCGAGATCTCCGAACCCCAGGCCCACTACGCCCGCGAGATGGGCGTCGCCTTCCTGGCCTGCGGCCACCATGCCACCGAGCGCTACGGCGCGCAGGCGGTGGCCGGGCACGTGGCGGCCCAGCTCGGGCTGAAGCACGAGTTCATCGACATCGACAATCCGGCATGAACGCAGCGCCGGGCCGCCCCAAGCAAGCTCGCACCGCAGCCCGCCAGGGCGAAGGTATTCCGATGAACGGCCACGCTCCCCTTGCCATCACGCTGGGCGATCCCGCGGGCATCGGCCCGGAAATCATCGCCAAGGCCTTCCGCCAGGCACCCGACGCCGCGCGCGGCGCGTTCGTGGCCGGCGACGTGGCCGCGATGCGCCGGGCATCGCAGGCGCTGGCCTCGCCGGGGCAACCCGCCTGGCCGGTGGCGCGGATCGAGCGCATTGCCGAAGCGGCCGCGGTGCCGCCGGGCTGCATCCCGGTGCTGCAGGTGGTGGCCGCGCCGGCGGAAGACATCGTGCCGGGCCGCATCAGCGCCGAAGCCGGCCGCGTGGCCGGCCACTGCGTGGTCTGGGCTGCGCGCGCCGCCTTGCGTGGCGAGATCGCCGCCATCGTCACGGCGCCGCTGCACAAGGAAGCAC
This sequence comes from Variovorax paradoxus NBRC 15149, assembly GCF_001591365.1. Taxonomy (GTDB): domain Bacteria; phylum Pseudomonadota; class Gammaproteobacteria; order Burkholderiales; family Burkholderiaceae_C; genus Variovorax; species Variovorax paradoxus. The sequence continues at coordinate 1,457,979 of NZ_BCUT01000001.1, read as the reverse complement.
TGGCCGCGGCCGGTTTTCCCTATCCCGGCCATACCGAGCTGCTGCAGGCCGAGGCCGCTGCGCATGCGGGCCTCGCGGTGGACGGCATGCCGGTGCGCATGATGCTGGCCAACGACGAGCTGCGCACCGTGCTGGTGAGCATTCACATGTCGCTGCGCGACGCCATCACGGCCGTGAGCTTCGGCAGCGTGCTGGAGACGCTGCGCATCACCCACCGCGCCTTGCAGCGCATGCTCGGGCGGGCGCCGCGTATTGGCGTGGCCGGCCTCAATCCGCATGCGGGCGAGGGCGGACTGTTCGGCTCCGAAGAGCGCGACATCATTGCGCCGGCCATTGCGGCCGCCCTTGCCGAAGGCATCGACGCCCACGGGCCTTATGCGCCCGACACCGTCTTCATGCGCGCGCGTGCCAGGCCCGGGGTGCCGGGGAGCGGCGAGTTCGACGTGGTGATTGCGATGTACCACGACCAGGGCCTGATCCCGGTCAAGTACCTTGGCGTGGAGAAGGGCGTGAACGTGACGCTGGGCCTGCCGCTGGTGCGCACCAGCCCCGACCACGGCACCGCATTCGACATTGCAGGCACCGGCCGGGCCGATGCGTCGAGCCTCGTCGAGGCGCTGCGCATGGCCAGAACCTTGGCGGGCGCCTGATCAGGAAGGCGCGCGAGGGCGGCTCAGGGGCGCTTCAGGCTGTCGCGGATTTCGCGCAGGAGGGCGATGTCCTCCGGCGGTGCCACCGGTGCCGCGGGCGCCTCGGCATGCGTCTTGCGCAGCTTGTTGATCTGCTTGACCATCATGAAGATGATGAAGGCAAGGATCACGAAGTTGACCGCGATGGTGATGAAGTTGCCATAGGCCAGCACCGGCACGCCGGCCTTCTTGAGGTCGGCCAGGTTGTTGGCGACCCCCGCCGGCACGGTGCCCAGCACCACGTACAGGTTAGAGAAATCCAGCTTGCCGAACACCAGCCCGACGACCGGCATGATGATGTCGGCAACGATCGAATCGACGATCTTTCCGAATGCTGCGCCAATGATCACGCCGACTGCGAGATCGATCACGTTGCCCTTGACGGCAAATTCCTTGAACTCACTGAGGATGCTCATGATTTCAATATGCTCCAGGAGCGCTGGTGTTGAAGGTGCCGCAAGTATGCCTTCGGAACGGCTCCGGCCGGCGATGGCGAAGCAATAGAAAAGCGCACTTATTTCACGTTAATGAATAATTTCTGGTTAATTGCCACCGGCTTCGGTGACAGCGGCTTCCTGTTGCCCACCGCATTGGGAATTGCTATTTGGCTCGCAATCGACCGCGGCACGCGCCCGGCGGCGGTGCGGTGGACGCTGCTATTCGGCGGTTGCGGTTTCATCGTGATGCTGTCCAAGCTTCTGTTCATGGGCTGGGGCATTGGCAGCGCCCATTTCGATTTCATCGGCTTCAGCGGACATACCGCGCTGGCAACCAGCGTCTGGCCGGTCGTTTTCTGGCTGGCGGCGCGGCGCCGCGCACCAAAGGTGCGCATGGCGGCTGCGGTATCGGGATGGGTATGGGGCGTCTTCATCGGCGTGTCGCGCCTGGCCCTCGAAGTTCACTCCACCGCAGAGGTCGTCACGGGTGCGATGCTTGGAACAGTTGTAAGCGCAAGCTTTTTGCTGTTGCATTGGCACCAGTCCATGTTGGTCAGGACACCCCGCTGGCTCACCTTGGCGATGGCGCTGCCGCTCCTCTTTTTCATAGTGGGGCGGCCTGCACCCACACAGGACGCGCTGGAAACGCTTGCCGCGTGGATGGCGGGCATCGAGCGCCCGTTCACCCGTGCCGATCTCCTGCAGAACCGCAGGGCCGTGCGTCAGCCTGCCAACAGCACACAGTTCCTTACAAAAGAGCAAAGCTTTTCACCAAGCGATTGAGGCGGAAGATTTGTGGCCGGAGCGCCACAATTGCTCCGCGCAGCCGGTTAATTGATAGTTCACATTTGCAAACTGCAGGACACAGTTGCAAGCGTGCCATCGAAGCCCTTTTTCCCAATGAAAGAGGCACTTCAGGCATTGATCTCAGGGATAACCCCATCAAGTCCTGGGTTAATCCGCATATAGACACATTTTTTGCATCTATTGAACGGAAATGGGTCAATGTGCGGGCAGCGACAATTCGCTCCAGCCCGCCTGTCCACGATGCGCGGGCTTTGCTTTGACAAACCGCGGCAAAAAAAGTCCCGCCCAATATCAACTGGGCTCGGGCCTTGCATATGAATCGCGGCTGCTGAAAACCAATTTGTGCAATGGGGATCAATTTGACACGCTTCGTGAACCCGAAGGGGTGGGGTTTTGCCCTAATGGGCGCGTTATTGCTGCAGGGCTGCGCACCGGGCTTCAATTCCATGGGCGCCTACGAGGCGGACCAGAGCCTGCCGCCGGAGTTCCAGTACCTGCCGGCCGATGGTGCGCCGGATGGCGTCATCACGTCCATCTCGCCGGCCTTGATCCGCACGATGGCCGAGTCCCAGCCGGCCGCGGTTCCTGCGGAGGTGAAAGCGCTCTTCGGCGAATCGCCGGTCTACACCATCGGCCCGGGCGACGTCGTGGGCGTGATCGTCTATGACCACCCGGAACTGCTGCCGAATGCCGGTGCGGTGATTACGCAGCAGGCCGACCCGACGGGCATCAGCGTGGCGCCCGGCTTCATCGTCGGCGCGGACGGGCAGATCACCTTCCCCTACATCGGCCGTGTCAAGCTCCAGGGGCTGACCGAGATCGAGGCCTCCGACCTCATCGCCGACCGCATCGCCACCTACATCAAGGCTCCGCAGGTCACGGTGCGCATCCAGTCCTTCCGAAGCCGGCGCGCCTTCGTCGAGGGCGAAGTGCGCAACCCGGGGCTGCAGATCTTCACCGACGTGCCGATGACGCTGGCCGAAGCCCTGAGCCGGGCCGGCGGCATCACCGCCAATGGCGACCGCTCGTTCGTGACGCTCACGCGCGGCGACAAGACCACGCTCATCAACCTGCCCAACCTGCAGGACCTGGGCGCCGACGCCAGCAGGATTCCGCTGCGCAACGGCGACGTGGTCCAGGTGCGGCACCGCGACGAGAGCAAGGTGTTCGTGATGGGCGAAATTGCCCGTCCGTCGGCGCTGCTCATGCACAACGGGCGGCTCAGCCTCAACGAGGCGCTGGGCGAGGCCGGCGGCCCCAACCTGACTTCGGCCAACACGGGCCAGATCTACGTCATCCGCAACAACGCGCGGGGCTTGCCGGCCATCTTCCACCTGAACGCCAGGAACCCGGCGGCGCTGGGCCTGGCCGAGCGCTTCCCGCTGCAGCCGCGCGACGTCGTCTACATCGATTCGGTGCCGCTGGTCACCTGGAACCGCCTGGCCAGCCTGATCCTGCCGGCTGCGCAAGTGATCAATTCCGGCGACGAGGTCTGGAGCCGCCACAGATGAAATCCGTCCTGACAGTCTGCATCGGCAACATCTGCCGCAGCCCGATGGCCGAAGGCATCCTGGCCGCGGGCCTGCCGCACCTGCGCGTGGTGTCGGCCGGCACCGGCGCTCTCGTGGGCAAGCCGGCCGACGCGATGGCGCAAAAGCTCATGCAGGAGCGCGGCATCGACATTTCCGGCCACCTGGCGCAGCAGGTGAACCAGATGCTGTGCCGGCAGGCGGACCTGATCCTTGTCATGGACATGGCGCAGCGCCGCCATCTCGAGTCGGCCTACCCCTTTGTGCGCGGCAAGGTCTTTCGCATTGCCGAGGCCGCCAAGCAGGACGTGCCCGATCCCTACCAACAGGACGAGGCGGCCTTCGAGCATGCCCTGGCGCTCATCGACGTGGGAGCCAGGACGTGGATCGACCGCATTTTGAAAATTACAAAACCTGAGCAGCAACCGACATGAACGCACCCCAGCAAGCCGCCCTGCCGATGCCCGCGCTGGAAGAGGAGAACGACGGGTTCAAACTCGTCGAGTACCTGGACATCCTGATCGACCACCGGTGGTTCATTGCCATCGTGGTTGCCGTGGCCCTGCTGCTTGGCATGGCCTACGCCCTTTTCGGGCAGCCGATGTACGAAACCAATGTGGCCGTGCAGGTCGAGGACTCAGGCAATTCGGCAGGCAGCTTCCTGGGCGATGCGGCGTCGTCGCTGCTGAGCGTGAAGACGCCGGCCGCGGGCGAGATCGAGATCATCAAGTCGCGCGCCATCCTCGGCCAGGCGGTGGAGAACACCAAGCTGTACATCAGCGCGCAGCCGCGCTATGCACCCATCGTGGGCAGCTGGCTCGCGCGGCGCGCCACCGAGCTGTCGAACCCGGGCTTCATGGGGCTTTCCGGCTACGTGACGGGGGCCGAGGCGATCATGGTTCCGCAATTCGACGTCCCCGCGGAGCTCGAAGCGAAGCCTTTCATGCTGACCCTCGGGCCGGACAACCGCTACGAACTGCTCGTTCCCAACGTCGACACGCCGCTCAAGGGCACCGTCGGAATCCCGCTCGTGGCCAACGTTCCGGGCGGCAGCCTCCGGCTGCTGGTCAGCTCCATCAGTGCCAAGCCCGGCGCGCAGTTCCAGCTGGCCCGCAACTCCAGGCAACTGGCGCTGCTGTCGCTGCAGGACAACCTCAAGGTCGTCGAGAAAGGCAAGCAGTCCGGCGTTCTCGACGTCAGCCTGAAAAGCCCGGATCCGGAAAAGCTGACGCAGCTGCTCAATGAAATCGGGCGGCTCTATGTGCGCCAGAACATCGAGCGCAAGGCTGCCGAGGCCGAGAAGACCCTGGGCTTCCTGGACACCGCGCTGCCGCAGTTCAAGAAGCAGCTCGAGCAGTCCGAAGACCTCTACAACCGCTATCGAAACGAGAACGGCACCGTCAGCCTCGACGACGAGGCCAAGAATGCGCTGGCCCAGACGGTCGACCTGCAGTCCAAGCTGCTCGAAGCCGAACAGAAGCGGCGGGAGCTTTCGGCGCGCTTCACCGACAAGCACCCGAATCTCCAGACGCTGGACGCGCAGATTTCGGCATGGCGGAGCCAGATCTCGGCGGTCGATTCGCGCATCCGCAAGATGCCGCTGCTGCAGCAGAACACCGTTCAGATGCAGCGCGACATCAAGGTCAACACCGACCTCTACGTGTCGCTCCTGAACAGCTCACTGCAGATGCGGCTGGCCAAGGAAGGCAAGGTCGGCAACGTGCGCCTGCTGGACGACGCCATCATTCCCGAGGAGCCCGTCTGGCCCAAGCGGCCGCTGATCATCGTCCTGGCGCTGCTGCTGGGCCTGGGGGCCGGCGTCGTGCTCGCCATTGCCAAGAACTCGCTGTTCGGCGGCATCCGCAATCCGAGCGAGATCGAGATGCACACGGGCCTCAACGTGTACAGCAGCATCCCGTTGAGCCCGGCCCAGCGCACGATCGACAAGAACATCGAGAGCAGGGCGCCGGGAATGCACATTCTCGCGCTCCAGCAATCGGAGGATCCCGCGGTCGAAAGCCTGCGCAGCCTGCGGACCGCATTGCAGTTCGCCATGCTGGAGGCGCCCAACAACCGCCTGCTCATCTCCGGCGCGACGCCGGGAGTCGGGAAGACCTTCGTCTCGGTCAATTTCGCGGCCATCACCGCTGCGTCAGGAAAGAAGGTCCTGCTGATCGACGCCGACCTGCGCAAGGGCCGGGTCAACCAGTTCTTCTCCCTTTCGCGCTCGTCCGGCCTTTCGGAATTGATTGCCGGCACGCTCGGCTTCGAAAAAGCCATTCGCTCGTCGATCCTGCCGAACCTGGACGTCATGACGACCGGCATGCTGCCGCCCAATCCGGCCGAATTGCTCATGAGCGATTCTTTTTCCCAGATCCTGGAAAAGCTTTCGCCGGATTACGACCTTGTGATTATCGATACCGCGCCGGTGCTGGTGGCGGCGGACACCGCATCGGTGGCGCCGCTCGCAGGCTCTCTTCTGCTCGTTGCCCGGGCCGAAAAGACGCACCTGGGCGAATTGAACGAAAGCGTCAGAAGGCTGGCGCACGCGGGCTGCTCGGCCAATGGCGTAATTTTGAATGCTATGGACTTATCCCGGCGCCATGCGGGCAGCAGCAGCTACAAATACGGTGGTTACCGTTACACACACTATAAATACAAAAACAACAGGGATACCACCTAGTCTGGTGGATAGTTTCTGAGAAAATTTAGCGAGATTGTGATAATTATCACATTGCGCACTCAATCGGTGCCATCAATCAAACGCTAATAACAAAGGACTAGAGACAAGTGCGTCGCTCTTTTGTATTACGTATTTGGATCGCTCGGCCTGCGCATTGATTTTTCTGCGCTGCAACCTTCACGGCTTCCGTGCAGGGCCGTATTGGCCTGAAAACCAAGCCGCCACGTATCACTGAACCCGAAAGGGACAAGCACCTGCTTGTAAGACGAAAGGTTCTCCTGCAATGAGAGTTCTCAAGCTGCAAATTTGCCTCCGCTTCGAATGTGAGAAGGGGGCATTCCTATGACGAATTTCCGCCATGAAGAGTCGATGGCGCCCGCAGGCGATGAAGCGATCGGCGCCATTGCGAACGACGTCGCATGGACGAGGGTGGAGCATCCCGCGCTGCTGCGCGCCGGAAAAAGAGCGGTGGACATTGCGGCCGCCCTGTTCTTTTTCTGCGCCTTCGGCTGGCTCTACGTCCTGATCGCCCTGGGCGTGTTCATCACTTCCGGGGCGCCTGTCCTGTATTCCCAGCCGCGCTTCGGGCGGGGAGGGCGCGTGTTCAAGTTCTACAAGTTCCGCTCGATGCTGCGGAACTCCGCCGAGATCCTGGAGGAGCACTTGCGCAACGATCCGGTGGCGCGCCAGCAGTGGGACGACTACCAGAAGCTCGAAAACGACCCGCGCATCACGCGTTTCGGCAAGTTCATCCGCAAGACCAGCCTGGACGAGCTGCCGCAGTTCTGGAACGTGCTGGTCGGCGACATGAGCCTGGTCGGCCCCCGGCCCTGCATGCTCGACCAGAAGATGCTGTACGGGGCGGACTGGTCGTTCTATTGCGCCGTCCGGCCCGGCATCACGGGCCTGTGGCAGGTCAGCGGGCGCAACCAGCTGAGCTACAAGAAGCGCGTGGCGCTGGATGTCGCCTATGTCGAGACGCTGTCGGTCGGCCGGGACATCGGCATCTTCATCAGGACCATCTGGGTGGTCGCCGTGGGCCACGGGTCGCGATGAGCGGCTTGGCTTCGAAGGCAACCGATGCTTGATTCACAGATGAAAAAGATCCTTATCTGCGCCGTGCCTTTCAGCGACAACCTGGGCGACGGCGTCATCGCGGCATCCCTGGCCCATATTGCGGGCCTGAAATATCCGCAGGCCCGGGTCGAATTCCTGGACATTGCCGGCCGGCTCGGCTTCGAGGAAGAAAACCTGCGCGGCGGCGGCGCATTCCGGCTCTTTGCGAAGCTGCCTTCGTTCATCAGGTCGGTGATCGTGTTCCTGTATTGCCTCAAGGGCTATTTTCTCGGCTGGCGGAAGAACTGGAAGGCCGCTGTCGACGATGCGGACCTGATCGTCATTGGCGGCGGCCAGCTGTTTTGCGACGTGGCGCTCAATTTTCCGGCGAAGCTGTTTCTCCTGAGCCGGCTGCTGCGTGGAAAGAAGGTGGTGATCCTGTCGGTGGGCGTGACGGCGAAATGGTCTTTTCTCGGGCGCTTTCTCGTCGGGCGATTCCTGAAAAACGCGAGGCCCGCCTTCTACGCCACGCGCGACCAGGAATCGGCCAGCAACCTGCACAATTACTTCCGAATCCCGAGGAGCGACATACAGGTGGTGCCCGATCCGGCGCTCATCTGCGCCGATGCCTTCTCGGACGAGCTTTCGCCGGAAAAGAATTGGGACATCGGAATTTGCGTCAGCAGCCTCGATGCGCTGGTGATGAATTCCGAATACGAAGGCTCTAATTCAACGCAATCGGCCAAATTCTTTGCCACGCTGGCCGAATCGTTGCGGGCCGAGGGAAAGCGGGTGCTTTATTTCACGAACGGCGCCTCCGAAGACAACAAGGTCCTGGAAGAAATTTCCTCGGCCTCCGATGCGCCGAAATCGATTTTTCTCGTTCCCCGGCACCCGGATGAACTCGTTGCCTTGATCAGCGCCTGCTCGTGCATCGTGGCCCACCGGCTGCACGCGAATATCGTGGCCTACGGTTTGAACATTCCGTCCATAGGAATGAATTGGGACAAGAAGGTGGAGTCGTTTTTCGAACTGACCGGCAGAAAGCGCTACCTCTTCGACTTGTCGCCCCGCGTCGAAAAGCTGGGTACCTCGGTGCTGGGCCTGCTCGATGACCGGCACCCGGACCGCAAAGCGCTCGACGCATTGAGAAGCCAGGTGGTGGCCGGTATCCATGCATTGATCTGATTGGCACCTATGAAGATATTGCACGTTGCCGAAACGCTCAAGGGCGGGCTCGAAACCTATCTTCGGCTGGTTTCGGGCTTTCAGCAGAACTCTCCCGTGATCAGCCAGGCCAAGTTCATCTTGCCCGGCCCGGTGGAGTGGCTGGACTCCCGGGACACGCATGTGGTCCCCACGGCCCGCAGTCCTCTTGCCCTTGCAAGCTACGCCGCCGAGATCAAGAAAATCATCCGCTCGGAGCGCCCCACGGTGCTGCACCTGCACAGCTCGATTCCGGGCGGAATCGTTCGCGCCATGGCGCTGCTCGGCCAGGTGCCGGCCGAGACCAAGATCGTCTATTGCTCGCACGGCTGGGCCTTCGACCAGGTCGGGCCCTCGTACAAGAAGTCGATCTATCGGTGGATCGAATGGCTGCTGTCCCATTGGAGCGACGCGATCATCTGCATCAGCGGCCACGAGTTCCGGGTGGCCGAGAAATTCGGCATCAAGCGGTGCAAGTGCATTCCGAACGGGATCCAGCCCACCGCGCCCATTGCGGAAAACACGGTGGCTCCCAGGGCCCCGGCACGGCCCCGAAGAGTCCTTTTCGTGGGGCGGCTCGACCGGCAGAAGGGCATCGACGCCTTGCTCGACGCCTATGCCCGCGTCCAGCCCGGCTTCAAGCTCGTGATCGTGGGCGGCGCCGTCAGGAACGATCTTTCCCTTGCGCGCTCGAGCGAGATCGAGTTCGCCGGATGGCTCGAGAAGGACGAGCTCGAAGAAGCCTACCGGTCGTGCGACGCGGTCATCGTTCCCTCCCGGTGGGAAGGCTTCGGCCTTGTCGCGGTCGAGGCCATGGCGCGCAGCAAGCCGGTTTTTGCATCCGCCGTGGGCGGCCTGGTCGACATCGTCGAAGACGGCAGGAACGGAAGGCTGTTTTCGCTCGACGCGCTGGACGACGTGCTGCGCGAGATCGATCGGATCTCCGATGAGGAATTGCAGCGGATGGGGCGTGCCGGCCGGCAGATTTTCGAAGAGAAATACACCGCCGACCGAATGAACGCCGCCATCCTGGACTTGTACAAGGAGTCGGTACAGTGAAGAAGCCTTCATTTTTTTCTTCGGTGGCGGGGCGTTTGCGGGGTGCCTTCAGGCTGCTGTGCGCCTCGGCGGCGCTGGCGGCCGTGGCCTGCACCGCACAGGCCCGCGGCATCGCCGAACTGGGCACGGAATATCCGGTCGCGCTGAGCGTGCAGATCGACCCGGCCACCATCACGAACGAGGATCTGAACGAGATCAGGGCATCGGGCTTCGAATTCGTGAGATTCGGCGCGCGGCCGCCGCTGAAGAGCGTCAACCCGGCATCGGTCGACTACTCGGGCCTGATCAAGCGCGTGAAGAACGCCAGGCTCCAGGCGATCGTGACCTTGTTCGGAGGCCGCGAGATCTGGGGGCAGAGCCCGGCGGAAGCGGGAGAAGGCCAGCGCGAAAAGCTGTTTGCCAAGTTCGCGCTCGAGTTCATGAGCGCGCACGCGGCCGATGTCGCCGTCTGGGAGCTGTGGAACGAGCCCGACCACAAGACCTTCCTGAACCCGTCGCTTTTCTCGAGCTTTGAAACCGCGACCGCCGAGTTCTGCCGCAGCATCGCGCAAATGAAGACGCCGCCGAAGATCGTCATGGGATTCGGCTTTGCGAAGCTTCCCTTCAGCCCGGGCCAGGTTCCCTCGCAGCTCGAGAATGCCTTCGTGTCGGCGGCCAAGGCCGACTGCCTGACGGACATATCGATCCATCCCTACCGCTCCATTCCGGAAACCGCCATCGCGGACTATGGAAAGCTGCGCGCAAAGCTGGACCAGCAACAGCTCGGAAAGGTCGGGATCGTCGCTTCCGAGTGGGGCTATGCCTCCTACCTGCCGGTGCGGGACCGCAACACCCAGGCTTCGCTGATCCTGCGCGAATACCTGACCAACGTGGCCGCGGGCATCAGGCTGCTGAATCTCTATGCCTGGCAGGACCGGGGAACCTCCGTCATCTCGAGGGAAGACAACTTCGGCCTCAAGTCGAAGGGCGGCGAAAAGAAGGAAGCCTTTTCGAGCCTCACCGAATTCCTCAAGATCGCCCGCAATTCGAAGAAGCTTTCATACCAGAGCAATGCCGGCCTGAACAAGCTGGTGCTGAGCCGCGGCAATTCCCTGCTGCACGTGGTGTGGACGCAAAGCGCCGAGCAGAACGTGCTGGTTCCCGCCGACAAGGGAAAAAAGTGCACGCGGGTCGACTTCTTCCCGCAGGTGCGCCACGGCAGCTGCGGCAGCCCCGTCGACGGTGGCTTTGCTGCCAAGGCCACCGACTATCCGGTCCTGTTTTCCATTTCGGAATAGGGTGAACAGGCCCAGGATGGCGTCCCTGTCCGGAATTCGAAAGCGCCTCGCAGGTCCGATCTACGCAGTTGCAGACCAGTGCATCTACAGCGCGAGCCAGCTGCTGCTGAGCTTTGCGCTGGCGCGGGCGCTGTCGCCCTCCGACTTCGGCATTGCCTCGGCCTTCCTGGCGATCGTCAGCTTCCAGTACATCGTGCATACGGCGGTGGTGCACGAGCCGCTGCTGATCAAGCGCTACTACGCGGGCCGGTCCGCCGCCTGGTGGAGCTGGGCGCTCGTGCTGGGGGTCTCCATTGCGGGCTTCCTGGCCTGGCAGTTCACGAGCTTTCCGGGGCCGCTCCGCTGGGCCGGCGTGGCCCTGATCGCGGGCTATGAAATATTCTGGATTTCCCGAAGCATCCTGCTCGTGGGACGCCGCTACCTGGTGCTCTGTGCATCCGGCGTGCTGGTCTGCGTCGGATACGTGGCGGTGCTGATCGGCCTGAAGCCGGCGTCATGGACGCAGGCGCTGCTGTGGATCGCCGTCATCCAGCTGCCCTTTGCCATCCTGGTGGCGACGAGCCTGCGCCAGGTGATGGCACCGCTGCCGGCCGCCGCCAACGCCCAGGCCCTGACGCTCGGGGAAGCCGCCAGCTACGGCTGGAAGGCCAGCCTTTCGCAGTTGATGAGCTGGATCATGACGGGAGGCGCCATCCTGCTGCTGGGCTCCTCGGCGGATTCGGTGCAGGGCGGGCTGCTGAAGATCTACATCACCTTCCTGCTGCCGATGCAGTATGTGCTGCTTGCGTTGGGCTACTACATCCTGCCCAGGCTGGCGGCCAACTGGGCATCCGATCGGCGCAAGGACGCCTTTGGCCTGTTCGTCAAGTTCGTCGTCTTCGGTTTCCTGGTGGCCGAGATCGGCGGAATCCTGCTGGGGCTGCTGGGCCCGTACCTGGTGGTGCTGGCCTTCGGCAAGAACTACGGCGGCATGGATTTTTCGCCGTTCTTCTACGCGCCCGCCATCTTCGGCCTGACGATGTGCCTGCGTACGGGGTTCAGGGCCGCCGGCCGGCCCGGTGCGCTTCTGTGGTGCTCGATCTTCGGTGCGCTGGTGTTCGCTGCGGCCATGCTCGCGGCCACGCCGCCCATTTCCTACATCCAGACCATCAACGCCATGACGCTGGGCTTTGCCTGCATGGCGGCCATGATGATGGCCTGGCTGTTCTTCATCATGCGCGCAGCCGGCTCGGACCAGGCCGGCTGATTCCTGTTCTTCGAAAGCCCTGCCGCACGGGTGAGCGCGGCAGGGGATTGGCGGCCGCGCCGCGTCAGCGCGGCCGTTCGAAGTTCAGGATGTTGTCGCCCGTGCCCGGCGTGCCGCTGTCCGGCGGCGCGAACTTGTAGGCGCTCGGGTCGCGGGCCGAGGTCATCTCGTAGAGCGGATGGATCCGGCCGAGCCGCGCACCGCCGTCGCGCACCAGCGGCGCCCAGGCGAAGTTGGCGGTGAACTTGTTCGAGCGCGGCAGCAGCGCGTCGAAGGGAATGGAAAGATAGATGCCCTTGTCGAAGCTGCCTTCGCCGAACTGCCTGGCCGATACGTTGGTCTTGGTGGCGTAGGCCCCGAGCACCACGCCGTTGTCGAAGCGGCGGCTGATGTCGATGGTGACGCCGCGGTCGCCCGCCAGGTACTGGCCCGCGCTGATCTTGGCCAGCACGCCGTGCCAGCCGGTGTCCCAGTAGAGCGTGGCGTGGCCGGTGTTCACCTTGTAGTCGCGCAGGCCGAAGTCCTGTTCGAAGTCGCGCTGGCGCACGTGGTTGAAGTCGACCCCGAAGGCGATCCGGCTGCGCCATGGCCGGTAGAGCCATTCACCGCCGACGCCCGCATACATGGTTTCCAGGGCACCGCCGTACACGCTGTAGTACTGGTTGTCGGAGAGCCTGCCGACGTGCGTCAGCTGGAGCACCGGCATGGTCAGGCGCCTGGCGGTGACGTACTCGCGCTGCAGGGTTCGCACGCGGGGCAGGTTGCTGCCCGCCGTGTAGGTGAACTTGTCGAAGTTGTCGACCATGCGCAGGTTCAGCGCGCCGTTGACCCAGGTGCTGGGCGTGAAGCGGTATTCCGCCACCGCCTGCACGCCGATCTGGTAGAGCACGAATGCGTTGGGCCCGCCGAGGATCTGGCCGAGGCTGGGCGTGAGGCCGATGCTGAACTTGTCGCTGCGGCGCTCCCACGGGCCAAGGGCCTTGTTGTCGGCCGTGGCGGAAGAGGCATCTGCGGATGCGGCCGCAGTGTGGGCGCTGCTGCCCGGCGGAACGAAGGTGGCCGGATCGCCCGAGCCCACGGGCGGGGGCGCATAGTCGCGCTGGCTGGCCGCGCGAACCTCGCCGGGCGTCTGCGCCTGGTAGTGCGCGGTCACCCATTCATTGCGGTTGACCACTTGCGCGTGCATCGGCAGGCCCCGCTCCGAGTAATGGAGCACGAAGTTCTTGATCGAGGCCGGCGCATCGCGATGCAGCACGGCAATGATCTTCTCGACCCGCACATCCCGGTAGACGGTGGCGCTTTCGGTGATCCACACATGCAGCATCTGGCCTTGCGGTGCGATGCGCTGGATGGTCCAGTCCGTGCGGCTTTCGATGTCGGCCGCGGTGGCGGCCCAGCCCGGCGAGGCGGCCGGCGGGTCCGGCGAGAAGCTCGGCGCCGGCGGGTCTGCCGCCTTGGGCATCTGCAGGGTGGCCAGGTTGGTCTGCAGCGTGAGGCCCAGCATCACCTTGTTGCCGCGTTCGAAGCCGGCCGAGAAAATCACGCCGGGGGAGTAGCGGTACTCCAGGCCGATGTTGAACGGGGAGCGCTGCCGCTGGGGGTTGTTGAGCGGCTCGTTCTTGTAGTCGTTGCCGTCGTATTCGAGCTTGAGCGTCAGCGGGTCCCAGGGCGTGCGCCATTGCACGCCGCCAAAGAGCGCGGCAGGTCCGCGAAAGAGCCGGCCGAAGTTGGCGCCGCCCCAGGTCGTCTCGCTCACGCGGGTCTTGAAGCGGCTGCTCAGCAAGCCGAAGGGGTTGCTGATGTTTCCGCTGCTCCCCAGGTAGCCCCAGCCGATGCCGAGGCTGAAATCCAGGTCGCCGTGGCGCTTGCTGGCCACCAGGTACTCGGAGGAGAAGAGGCCGGTGCCGCCGATGTCGCGAAAGCCCAGCGCCACCTCGGGCAGGTAGGCCGACTCCTTCCACAGCCGCGCCTTCAGGTCGATGCTCTTGTCCTTGTAGCCCTGGTTGCTGAGGCCGACGCCGTAGATCCGGTTGCTGATGGAGGTGTAGCGAAAGCCCGCTTCCAGCCAATCCAGCGGCTGGAACATGACGTTCAGCCGCGTGTAGGGCGAGACGTGCGTGAGCGAGGTCCGCATGTCGCCCGCCTGGCCCATGCGCGCGGTGGGCGTCTGCAGCAGGCCGGTCTCGCCCCAGTCGTTGCCGCTCGTCTGGAGCGCGCGGTATTGCGGTGCTGCTTCGGGACGCACGGAAATGGCCGTCGATGGCGCCGGCGCGGCAGGTGCCGGCGGCACGTCGGGCAAGGCAGGCAGGGCGGGCGGTGCAGCGGGTGCGGCGATGGCGGCGGCCGGTACGGCCGCACCCGCCGAAGGCTGCAGGACCGCGCCGCCTTGCGGCGACGGCCCTTGCGTGGCCAGAAACTTGATGATGCCCTCGGAGATCGCCTCCAGGTCGTCCATGCCGCGCGGCGCGGCCCAGACCCATGCGCCCGGCGCCGGCTCGTTCGAGGGATGCGCATTCCAGGGCGCTACGCCCACGCGGGCGGTGCGCCCGTCGGGCTGGGCGACCCAGGCCCAGTCGTGCTTGCCCTCGGGGCTGCAGGCGGCGACATAGTCCCACGCCGTGCGGCCGGGTTCATGGGCCACCTGGCAAAGCTGCCCATCGGGCTGCAGGACCGAGATGGTCTTCAGCGCTGGCGGCGGCGCCACCAGCTGCTGGCCGGCCGTCAGCACCGGATCTTCTTCCGGGTGCGCCTGCAGCCAGCGCGGATCGACGATGCCGAGCGCGACGCGGCCGGTCACCGGCAGGCCCTGCAGCCAAGCCATCAACTGCTTGCGCCGGCCCTGCTCTTCCGGCGGCACGCGCCGGCTGGCGGCATCGAGCCGCAGCAGCAGGGTGTTCTTCAGGAACTGCTGCGCCAAGCGCTCTTGCGGGATGCGCCATGACAGTCCCGGGGAGGCCGTTTCGGCCGGCTGGCGCAGCAGCCAGGCGCTCAGCCGCTCGCCGGGACGGATATCGGCGTCGTCGGCGGGTGTTTTGTTGTCGACGGGGCTGTTGCCCAGGGGCTGCGCGCCGGCGGCGCAACTCGCCGCCAATGCGCAGGCCACCGCCGCGCGAAGAGGCCAGGGATGTCTGCCGAAGCCACGCAGGAGCGAACTGCTCATGTACCAGCGCTCGCCGCTGCGACGGGTGCTGGGGGGGAAGGCGTCCACTGCTCGAAGCTCATACACAGGTCATTGGAAATACATTGCTCGGAATAGACGACCCGAGGCGTGCCGCCCGCTTGCGAAACGCCAAAGCGCGCCGGAGGCAGCGAGGCGCTCGCCGGATGCGAAACGCTGCGCTCCTCGTACCAGCGCAGCGACGCGCCAGCCGTGCCGGCCAGCGCGGTCTGCTGCGGTGCAGCAATGGGCGTGCGCACGACCTCGTCGCGAATGCCGAACCGGTAGCCCGGCATCATGTCGCGCTCGCGCTGGTAGGTCTTTGGCGCCGCGCCGTTCGCATCGCCAGTCCACGCGGGCAGGCTGGAAAAGCGCACCTCGCGCCAATCGGTGCGAAGGCCGGTGGTTCCCACGAGGCGCCCGTCGAGCAGCCTCACGACCTCGCCGTTGCCGCTGTACCAGACCTCGACGGCGCCTTCGGGGCGCTGGTCGATGTAGCCGAGCACCATGAAGACCGTCTGCTTGCCGACGGCGACCCGCAAATAGCGGTAATTCGGGTTGAAAGTGGGCTGGGGCGTCGCGGCGCTGCCGCTATAGATATGCCGCGCCGTGGCCAGCATGGCCGAGGATCCGGAAGAACAGCCGCCAACGCCCAAAAGAAATGCCGACAAAAGGCAGCATTCAATAAGTCGCGTGGCCAGACCAACGCGCGGAGCCTTCGGCGAATGCCCTCCCGCGAAGAGGGCCCGCACGTTTAATTCGTGCCGGTCGTGCCTGTACCCGTGCCCGTGCCGCCGGTGCCGCCCGTGCCGCTGCCGCCGCCGCTGTTGCCGCCATTGCCGCTGCCAACGGCAGCCGCCAGGCCAACGGCGGCCGCGACGCCACCGGCTTGCTGCGCGGTGATGCGTCCGAATGCGGAATTGGTTGCGCCGGTCGCGCTGGCCGGCTGGGGACCAGGCGTCTGGACCGGCGGGGGCGTTTGTGTTTGTGCCAAGGCCGAGGAAATGCCCAGCGCAGCAATGAAAGTGGCGGAAATCAGGGGGGCGATTCGCATGGCAAATATCCTCTCAATTAGCAGTTAACAGTTGGGACAAGATTAGCAGTTGGCGAAGTGTGCCGCAACTAATTTAGCCCTTGAGACATCTTTTACGCGTGCAAATCCTTGTGTCGAAATGTCTTGTAAATCAGGATTAATTCATTGTTATTAATTGCCTCTTTCGCATGGCCGGGAATGCGCGTTCGCGCAGCGCCAGGCCGGCCCCATTGAATATGCGCGCAACAGCCCGCTACAATCGCCGGTTGACCCTGCTCCAGCGAAGAAGACTTAGAGGATCCCCATGAGTGACATGACCTCCGGCTCCCCCCGGATCGACACAAGCAAGCGGACGTGGTTAATCGCATCCAGCTGTGCCGGCGTAGCGGGAGGCGTGGCCACCGCGATTCCCTTTGTGAGTACGTTCCAGCCCTCCGAGAAGGCCAAGGCCGCGGGCGCTGCCGTCGAAGTCGACATCGGCGGCCTCAAGGTCGGCGAGAAGATCACCGTCGAGTGGCGCGGCAAGCCCGTCTGGATCCTCAAGCGCTCGCCCGAGCAAGTGGCCGAGCTCCCCAAGCTCGACGGCCAGCTGGCCGATCCGCTCTCCAAGCGGCACCCCGACGAATTCACCCCCAAGTACGCGCAGAACGAGCACCGCTCGATCAAGCCCGACGTGCTGGTGGTGGTGGGCATCTGCACCCACCTGGGCTGCTCGCCGACCGACCGCTTCCAGGCCGGCCCGCAGCCTTCGCTGCCGAGCGACTGGGAAGGCGGCTTCCTCTGCCCTTGCCACGGTTCCACGTTCGACCTGGCCGGCCGCGTCTTCAAGAACAAGCCCGCGCCCGACAACCTGCCTGTGCCGCCGCACATGTACCTGTCGGACACCAAGCTCCTGATCGGTGAAGACTCCAAGAAGGCCTGAGGCAGAAGAACAACATGGCTGAATTCCACGAAATTTCCCCCAACGCGCCCGCCGGCGAGAAGCTGCTCAACTGGGTCGACAACCGCTTCCCGCTGAGCAAGCTCTGGAACGACCAGTGGGGCAAGTACTACGCACCGAAGAACTTCAACTTCTGGTACATCTTCGGCTCGCTCGCGATGCTGGTCCTCGTGATCCAGATCGTGACCGGCATCTTCCTCGTGATGCACTACAAGCCCGACGCGAACCAGGCGTTCGCATCGGTCGAGTACATCATGCGCGACGTGCCCTGGGGCTGGCTCATCCGCTACATCCACTCGACGGGCGCCTCGGCGTTCTTCATCGTGGTGTACCTGCACATGTTCCGCGGCCTCATGTACGGCAGCTACCGCAAGCCGCGCGAGCTGATCTGGGTCTTCGGCTGCGCGATCTTCCTGTGCCTGATGGCCGAGGCCTTCATGGGCTACCTGCTGCCATGGGGCCAGATGAGCTACTGGGGCGCCCAGGTGATCGTGAACCTGTTCGCGGCCATCCCGTTCATCGGCCCTGACCTCGCGCTGCTGATCCGCGGCGACTACGTGGTGAGCGACGCCACGCTGAACCGCTTCTTCAGCTTCCATGTGATCGCCGTGCCGCTGGTGCTGCTCGGCCTGGTGGTGGCCCACCTGATCGCGCTGCACGAAGTGGGCTCCAACAACCCCGACGGCATCGAGATCAAGGCCAAGCGCGGCCCCGATGGCCATCCGCTGGACGGCATTCCGTCGCATCCGTACTACACGGTGCACGACATCTTCGGCGTGGTGGTGTTCCTCACGATCTTCTCGGCCGTGATCTTCTTCGCGCCGGAAGCGGGCGGGTACTTCCTCGAGTACAACAACTTCATTCCGGCCGATTCGCTCAAGACGCCGAACCACATTGCGCCGGTCTGGTACTTCACGCCGTTCTATTCGATGCTGCGTGCAACCACCGACGACATGGTCAACGTGTTCGCGCTGATCATCGCCGCGGCCGCCGTCCTGAACTTCATCAAGGGCAAGTCGAGCATGGCCCTGAAGATCGCGCTGGTCGTCGTGGCGGCCGTGGTCATCTTCCTGCTCAAGGCCTTCGACGCCAAGTTCTGGGGCGTGCTCGTGATGGGCGGCTCCGTCATCATCCTGTTCTTCCTGCCATGGCTCGACAAGAGCGAAGTCAAGTCGATCCGCTACCGTCCGGGCTGGCACAAGTATGTCTACGGCGTCTTCGTGTTCTTCTTCCTGATCCTGGGCTACCTGGGCATCCAGGCGCCCGGCGTCTGGGGCAGCCTGGTCATCGGTTCGTTCGCGCTGGACATCGCGCAGACCATTTCCCAGATCGGCACGCTTTTCTACTTCGGTTTCTTCCTGCTCATGCCCTGGTGGAGCAGCAAGGGCGAGTTCAAGCCCGTGCCTGAGCGCGTGACCTTCGCCGCCCATTGAGAAGCCCAAGAGAGCTCGAGAGAAACACGATGAAGAAAAGCATTTCTGGCTGGCTCGCGGTTGTTGGCCTGGCCTTGGGCCTGACCTTTTCCGCAGCCGCATCGGCCGAGTCCGGCGGCATGGCCTGGGACAAGGCGCCCAACAAGACCACCGACGTCGCCTCGCTGCAGAACGGCGCCAAGCTGTTCGTCAACTACTGCCTGAACTGCCACTCCGCGGCGTTCATGCGCTACAACCGGCTGCAGGACATCGGCATTACCGAGCAGCAGATCAAGGACAACCTCCTGTTCGCCACCGACAAGGTCGGCGAGACCATGAAGGCCAACATCGACGCGCGCCAGGCCAAGGAATGGTTCGGCACGACGCCGCCCGACCTGACCCTGGTGGCCCGCTCGCGCGCCGGCCATGGCGGCACGGGTGCGGACTACCTGTACACCTACCTGCGCACCTACTACCGCGACGACACCAAGGCCACCGGCTGGAACAACCTGCTGTTCCCGAGCGTTGCCATGCCCAACCCGCTGTGGGAGCTGCAGGGCGAACGCCGTCCCGTCTACACCAAGATCTCGCAGCATGGCCACGAGACCGAAGTGTTCAAGGGCTGGGAGCAGGTGACCCCCGGCACCATGACGCCGCTGCAGTTCGACACTGCGGTCGGCGACCTGGTGAGCTACCTGCAATGGATGGCCGAGCCGGCACAGAACACGCGCATCCGCATCGGTGTGTGGGTGCTGCTGTTCCTCGTCATGTCGTTGGTCTTCGTGTGGCGACTGAACGCCTCGTACTGGAAAGACGTCAAGTAGTTCCGTCCACGCCGACCGCGCGCCTGGTGCGTGCGGTTCCACAGAGTGGGTTGCCAACGCGACCCACTCTTTTTGATTTTTAGGAGTCTCTCGCCATGATGGTCTTGTATTCAGGAACGACCTGCCCCTTTTCCCACCGCTGCCGCTTCGTGTTGTTCGAAAAGGGCATGGACTTCGAGATCCGCGACGTCGATCTCTACAACAAGCCTGAAGACATCAGCGTGATGAACCCGTACGGCCAGGTGCCCATCCTGGTCGAGCGCGACCTCATCCTGTATGAGTCGAACATCATCAACGAGTACATCGACGAGCGCTTCCCGCATCCGCAGCTGATGCCCGGCGACCCGGTCGACCGCGCGCGCGTGCGCCTGTTCCTGCTCAACTTCGAGAAGGAGCTGTTCGTGCACGTGGCCGCTCTCGAGAACCGCACCGCCAAGGGCAACGAGAAGGCGCTCGAAAAGGCACGCTCGCACATCCGCGACCGCCTCACGCAGCTGGCCCCCGTGTTCCTCAAGAACAAGTACATGCTGGGCGACAATTTCTCGATGCTCGACGTGGCGATTGCGCCGCTGCTCTGGCGCCTGGACTACTACGGCATCGACCTCAGCAAGAACGCGGCGCCGCTCCTGAAGTACGCCGAGCGCATCTTCTCGCGCCCGGCCTACATCGAAGCACTGACCCCGTCCGAAAAGGTCATGCGAAAGTAAGTAAGCTGCGTGCCTGCTTCCATCGTTTTTCGCCGCCCTTCATGATCAACGCGCTCGAGTCGTCCTCCACCCGCCCGTACCTCATCCGGGCGCTGTACGAATGGTGCACCGACAACGGGTTCACGCCCTATGTCGCGGTGCAGGTCGACGACACCGTCCAGGTGCCGCGCGAGTACGTGAAGAACGGCGAGATCGTGCTGAACATCAGCTTCGACGCGACCAGTTCGCTCAAGCTCGGCAACGATTTCATCGAGTTCAAGGCCCGCTTCGCGGGCAGTGCGCGCGAGATCGTCGTGCCCGTGGGCCGCGTGATCGCGATCTATGCGCGCGAGAACGGGCAGGGCATGGCGTTTCCCGCACCGGTACCTGCCGGCAGCGGCGCCGAGGGCGGCGGGCCGTCCCAGGCGGCCGGCGCGCCTTCTTCGCCCCAGGGGCCTGCACGCATGCCGCTGCGCGATGCGTCGCGCGGCACCGAAGGCGATGCCGGCAAGATCGTCCACCTGGTGACGGGTGAAGACGCGGACGAAATGGTCGATGCCGGCGACGACGCCGGCTCGCCCACCGACCCCACCGATGAGCCGCCGCGCCCGCCGGCAGGCGGCGGCAGCCGCCCGTCGCTCAAGCGCGTGAAGTAGCGACAGCAGGCAGCCGACGCACACCGCACCGTTAAAATCCCGCAAGTCAATCCGTGCCGCTTTAGCTCAGTTGGTAGAGCACCCGCCTTGTAAGCGGAAGGTCGTCAGTTCGATTCCGACAAGCGGCACCATATCGAACATACCGGAAAGCCCCCGTGCTGACCGGCAAGAAGGAAGCGGCGACCTGCCCGCTTCTTTCATTCCCGCGGCTGAAGATCAGCAGCGCCCCTTCTTGGCCTGTCCCGGCGGGCAGTGGTATCCGCCACCGCCAGGATGCTCTTCGGCGTGGCGATGGTGCGGCTCCGCGCGGCGCCAGTCGCCTTCCATCCACCGCCATCCGCCATCGGCCTGCACCCAGCGGCCCGGCTCATACGCATAGTCGGGCCGCGCCGCCTGCCAGTAGCCCGAGCGCCAGACGTAGGCGCGCTCGTTCCACTGCCAGTGCCCGGGCACCCACACCTGGCCGGCCCTCGGCCCCGGCATGGGTTCGTAGCGCGGCGCGGGAGGCGCCACCTGGATCAGGCCGGGCACGTTGATCTGGACCGAAACCTGCGCCGCGGCGGGCAAGGCCGAAGCCACGAGTGCGGCCGCGGCCAGGAGAGTTGAGACTTTCATTGAAACCCTTGGATGTGTGTACAGGCCTGCACAACGCAAGCCGGCGGGAAAGTGTAATCAGCACATTCCCTTGGGGGCGGCGGCCGGCGGCGTAGAACGCGGTCGATGGGCGTTCGTCCGGGTGCTAGAGTCCAAGCGCAAGTTGCACGCCGATGCGCAGACTACGCTTCCTTACCCACCGCCACCGCGCACCCTCCACCAACCGGGTGCTCGGCCTGCTGCTGGCCTTCAATGCCGGCGCCGTGAATGCGGGCGGGTTCCTGGTGCTGCACATGTACACCTCGCACATGACGGGCTTCGCATCGCAGTTTGCGGACGGGCTGGTGCTGGGCAACACCAAGCTGCTGCTCAATGCGCTGGGCGCCATCCTCGCCTTCCTGGCGGGTGCGGCGGTCTGCGCCATCCTGGTGAACTGGGGCCGCCAGCACCGGCTGCGCAGCGTCTATGCGGTGCCGCTGCTGCTGGAAGCCGCGCTCATGTTCCCGTTCGGATTGATGGGCGCTATCACGCTGACCTGGCCGACCCCGTTTGCGGTTCCGCTCACGGTGCTGCTGCTGTCCTTCATCATGGGGCTGCAGAACGCCGTCGGCTCCAAGACCTCCGGCGGCAGCGTCCGCACCACCCACATGACGGGCAACATCACCGACGTGGGCATGGAGCTGGGCAAGCTGCTCTACTGGAACCGGCATGCCACGCCGGCGCATGCGATGGTGCGCCACAACCGCCGCCGGATGCAGATGGCGGGCGGGCTTGTCGGCATGTTCGTGCTGGGCGGCATCGTCGGCGCGCTGGGCTTCAACTACATCGGCTTCGTCTGCGTGGTGCCGCTGGCGGCGCTGCTGCTGGCCATCTCCATCCCGCCGCTCATGGAGGACGCGCCGCGCTCCAGGCCGCTGCAGAAGCTCTTGGCCGCCTTCAGACGGCGCCCACGCTGCCCGTGACCGGCAGCACGATGCCGGTGATGTAGCTGGCGCAGCTCGGCGCGGCCAGGAACACGTAGGCAGGCGAGAGCTCTTCCGGCTGCGCCGGCCGTTGCAGGTCGGTGTTCTTGCCGAAATCCTTGATCTTCCCGGACGGGCTGTCGGCGGGATTCAAAGGCGTCCACACCGGCCCGGGCGCCACCGCATTCACGCGGATACCCTTGGGCAGCAAGTTGCTGGCCAGCGACTTGGTGAACGCGTGGATCGCGCCCTTGGTGGTCGAATAGTCGAGCAGGTGCGCGCTGCCCTCCAGGCCCGTGACCGAGCCGGTATTGATGATCGAGGCGCCCTGGCCCAGGTGCGGAACCGCGGCGCGCGCCATCTGGAAATAGCCGAAGACGTTGGTCCGAAGCGTGAGTTCGAAGCGCTCGTCGGTGATGTCCTCGATGGACGCCGCATGCAGCTGGAAGGCCGCGTTGTTCACCAGGATGTCGAGCTTGCCGAAGGCCCCGATGGTCTGGTCGACCGCGTCGCGGCAGAACGCCGGATCGCAGACGTCGCCCTTGACGAGGATGCAGCGTGCGCCTTCCGCCTCCACGTGGCGCCGGGTTTCCTCGGCGTCCTCGTCTTCGTCGAGGTAGGCGATGGCGACGTCGGCGCCTTCACGGGCATAGAGCAGCGCCACGGCGCGCCCGATGCCGGAATCGCCGCCGGTCACCAGGGCCGCCATGCCCTCGAGCTTGCCGCTGCCCTTGTAGTCCGGCGCTTCGAAGCGCGGGCGCAGCGCCATCTCGGCCTCGAGCCCGGGCTTGCTCAGGTGCTGCGCCGGCAGGGGATTGACCGGCTGCGAGCGCGGCCCGGCCTGCGCGGGCTGGCTGGACTTCTTGGCGGCGGGCTTGGCGCTGTCCTTTGCGTCCTGCGTGCGCTGGACGGTCCGCTGCTTGGCGGCGGTGTGCGCGCTTGCGCCGGACCGGGTGGATTTTGCGGGGGATGCGGTGGTCGATTTCATGTGCGTGGGCTCCTGCATGTGAAAGGCAACCGTAGAACGCCGCCGCGCGGCCCGCGTAGGAATCCGTCCCGAATGCACGCCCACCGAAGCTGACCCGGGGATTTCCGAGCCGAGCTGTGGCGAGCTAGATCTCAGCGCCTTCGACAAGGAAGCGCACCCGGCGCACACCCTGCCATTCGTCGGCATCGAGCCTGAAGGCGAGCTTCACGCGCGCGGGCAGCGGCTCGGTGTGGCCGAACCAGATGCCGTCGACCGGCTGTCCCTGGTGCCGCAGCTTGAGCGCCAGGTGCTTCTCGCCCACGAGGCGCTGCGACACCACTTCGACTTCCTCGCTGAAGGTGGGCGGCGCGAAGCCCTGGCCCCACACCTCGCGGTGCAGCGTGTCGACCAGGTCGATGCGCATGTACTCGCGCGCGATCGGCCCATCCGTTTCGATCTGGCGCGTGAGCGCGGAGGCGGCCAGCCATTCATGTGCGACCTCGGCCAGCGCGCGCTCGAACACCTCGAACTTCTCGCGCGCCACGGTGCAGCCGGCAGCCATGGCATGGCCGCCGAAGCGCAGCAGCACGCCCGGATGGCGCTTGGCCACAAGGTCGAGCGCATCGCGCAGATGGAAGCCCGGGATCGACCGGCCCGAGCCCTTGAGCTCGTGCTCCTTGCCGGGCGCGCCGCTGGCGGCAAAGACGAAGGTCGGGCGGTGGAAGCGGTCCTTGATGCGCGAGGCCACGATGCCGACCACGCCTTCGTGGAAGTCGGCATCGAACACGCTGATGGCTGCGGGCGGCGCCTCGCTGCCGTCGGCGGTGGCACCGAACAGCGATTCGGCCAGCAGCAGCGCCTGGTCGCGCATGCCGCCCTCGATGTCGCGCCGCTCGCGGTTGATGCCGTCGAGCATGCGCGCGAGTTCGTCGGCGCGGCCGGCATCGTCGGTCAGCAGGCATTCGATGCCCAGCGTCATGTCGGCGAGCCGGCCGGCCGCGTTGATGCGCGGGCCGAGCGCAAAGCCGAAGTCGAAGGTGGTGGCCACCGCGGCGTTGCGCCCCGCGGCCTTGAACAGCGCCGCGATGCCCGCGGGCAGCGCGCCGGCGCGGATGCGCCGCAGGCCCTGTGCCACCAGGCGGCGGTTGTTGGCGTCGAGCTTCACCACGTCGGCCACGGTGCCGAGCGCCACCAGCGGGAGCAGCACGTCGAGCTTGGGCTGCGCGGC
Organism: Variovorax paradoxus NBRC 15149; assembly: GCF_001591365.1. Taxonomy (GTDB): domain Bacteria; phylum Pseudomonadota; class Gammaproteobacteria; order Burkholderiales; family Burkholderiaceae_C; genus Variovorax; species Variovorax paradoxus. Next base: position 1,433,531 of record NZ_BCUT01000001.1, on the reverse strand, counting down.
CGCGCTGAAGACGCCGCGCGCGCGCAGCTCGGAGCGCAGCGCCAGCAGCACGTAGAACATCACGCCGACACCGGCGATGCTCTTGCTCTCGAAGCTGCAGCCGGGCTGGTTGGGATTCACCAGCACGTCGGCGGCCGGCAGCTCGGGGCCGGGCAGGTGGTGGTCGGTCACCAGCACCTGCAGGCCGCGCGCCTTGGCGGCGGCCACACCCTCGACGCTGGCGATGCCGTTGTCGACGGTGATCAGCATGTCGGCGCCACTGTCGGCCACGCGCTCGGCAATCGGCGGCGTGAGGCCGTAGCCGTCGACCACGCGGTCGGGCACCAGGTAGCTCACGTTCTTCGCGCCGAGCAGGCGCAGGCCGCGCACCGCGACGGCGCAGGCGGTGGCGCCGTCGCAGTCGTAGTCGGCCACGATGCACAGGCGCTTGTCCTGCGCCATCGCGTCGGCCAGCAGCACCGCGGCCTCGCGCGTGCCGTGCAGCGTGTCGGGCGGCAGCAGGCGCGCCAGGCCGTCGTCGAGCTCGTCCTTGGCCAGCACGCCGCGCGCGGCGAACAGGCGGGCCAGCAGCGGATGCACGCCGGCCTGCTCGAGCGCCCAGACCGTGCGGGGCGGAATTTCGCGGGCAATGATCTTCACAGGGCCTCCAGCACGCTGGCGGCGCGCGGCCGGTCGAACAGGCTTCGGGCCCAGCCCACCAGCCCGCGCGGCTGCACCGCATGGCGCTGCGCGGTGCGGTCGCCGCACAGCGTGAGCGTGACGTCGGCACCGGCGGTGTAGGCGGCCAGCAGGCCGGCGACGGGGCCTGCGTCCAGCGCCTGCCAGGCTTCGGCCCAGCCCAGGCCGTCGTCGCGCAGGGCGGCCACGCGCAGCGTGTCGCTCACCGTGGGCGCGGCGGTGCCGGCCGGGGGAACGCCGGGCTCCAGGGCGCCGGTGCCGCTGAGCCAGAAGGAATTGATCGGCGGCACGCCGCGCGCGGCGCGGTCGTCGTTCACGCGCTGGGTGTAGAGCAGCATCTGCATTTCGTTCTGGAGGCGGCGCAGCGGCCGTGCGGCTTCGGCCAGCGGCGACCACTGCGAGATCGGGTGGCCCACCGCGCGGTCGATGGAGGCCGTGGCCAGTCCCGCGAAGATGTGCGCGCGCGCGAGCCAGCGGCCGGGTGTGGGGGAGGGGTGCAGCGCGATGCCGTCTTCCTCGAAGAAGGGATGGGCGGCGGCCAGCAGCGCGGCCGATTCGGCAGCATCGATCTCGATCGCGGCCGGGTCGCCCAGCACCACGTCGTCGATGCCCACCTGCCAGTTGCACAGCGAGACCAGGCCCCAGCCTTCGCGGTCGCCGGGTTCGGCAATGCCGGCCTGCCGGGCTTCCAGCGCGGCCCAGGGAATGCAGCCGTCGGCTGCGGAAATGCCCAGCGCCCGGGCCAGCGCGCGTTCATGGGGCGGCGAGCGCGTGCTTTCGTCCTGCGTGTCGGCCTCCGCGAGCGAGAGCCGCGAGAGCAGCGCTTCGAGATTGGGAAGCCGGAGCGCGGGCAGTGCCGCGCGGCACACCGGGGAACCGCGGCCGGCAAAGGGGATCAACAAGTGACGGGAGGAAGGTTCGGCCATTCCCCCTATTGTCCGGGATGCTAGGATGAAACGCCCCCCGAAGCGCCTTCGGCGCCTCCCCCCACTGGGGGGCGCACCCAGCGGCCCGGCAAAGCCGGTTCCGCGGGTGCACCCGGCTGAGCTCAAACTGAAAATATGCGACTTCCTTATGAACTGAAGCTCGGCTGGCGCTACACGCGCGCAGGCCGGGCGACGCGGCGCAACGGCTTCATCTCGTTCATCTCCGGCGTGTCGATGCTCGGCATTGCATTGGGGGTGGCGGCGCTGATCATCGTGCTCAGTGTGATGAACGGCTTCCAGAAGGAGGTGCGCGACCGCATGCTCGGCGTGGTGTCGCACATCGAAATCTTGTCGCGCGACGGCCAGGCGCTGCCCGACATCGACGCCATCACGGCCGCCGCGCGCAAGAACCCCGAGGTGGTCGGCGCCGCGCCCTTCATTGCCACGCAGGCGCTCATTGCGCGCGGCGAGGACATGAAGGGCACGCTGGTGCGCGGCATCGTGCCCAGGCTCGAACCCGAGGTGACCGACATCGCCACGACGGCGCAGAAGGGCACGCTCGACAAGCTGGTGCCGGGCGAGTTCGGCATCGTGCTTGGCGGCGAACTCGCGCGCTCGCTGTTCGTGCAGCCGGGCGACCAGGTCACGCTGGTGGCGCCGGGCGGTCAGGTCACGCCCGCCGGCGTGGTGCCGCGGCTCAAGCAGTTCACGGTGGTGGGCACCTTCGATTCGGGCCACTACGAATACGACTCGGCGCTGGCCATGATCCATGCGGAAGACGCCCAGCGCGTGTTCCGGCTCGAAGGCCCGACCGGCATCCGCATCAAGCTCAAGGACCTGAACGAGGCGCGCGAAGTGGCCGACCAGATGGCCGTCACGCTGCCGGGCCAGTTCCTCATCCGCGACTGGACGCGCCAGAACAAGACATGGTTTGCGGCCGTGCAGGTCGAGAAACGCATGATGTTCATCATCCTCACGCTCATCGTGGCGGTGGCGGCCTTCAACCTGGTGTCCACGCTGGTCATGACGGTGACCGACAAGCGCGCGGACATCGCCATCCTGCGCACGCTGGGCAGTTCGCCGCGCAGCATCATGGGCATCTTCGTGGTGCAGGGCGCGATGGTCGGCGTGATCGGCACGGTGGCCGGGCTGCTGCTGGGGCTGGGCATTGCCTACAACATCGACGTGATCGTGCCGGCGCTCGAACAGCTCTTCCACGCGAGCTTCCTGCCCAAGGACATCTACCTGATCAGCAAGATGCCGAGCGATCCGCAGCGCGGCGACATCATGCCGATCGCGATCATTTCACTGGTCCTGGCTTTTCTTGCAACGCTGTATCCCAGCTGGCGCGCGAGCCGCGTCAACCCTGCCGAGGCATTGCGCTATGAGTGACGTGGTTCTCAAGGCGCGCGGCCTCACCAAGCGCTTTCACGAGGGGCGCATCGACCTCACGGTGCTGCACGGCGTCGACCTGGACGTGCGCGCCGGGGAGACGCTGGCCATCGTCGGCGCCTCGGGCTCGGGCAAGAGCACGCTGCTGCACCTGATGGGCGGGCTCGATGCGCCCACCGCCGGCAAGGTCGAGCTGCTCGGCAAGGACATCGCGCATGCCGACGCGGCCGAGCAGGGACGGCTGCGCAACCTGCACCTGGGCTTCGTCTACCAGTTCCACCACCTGCTGCCCGAGTTCAGCGCGCTTGACAACGTGGCGATGCCGCTGAAGATCCGGCGCATGGATTCCGCACAGGCGGCGGCCTCGGCCACGAAGATCCTCGAAAGCGTGGGCCTGGGCGAACGCCTGCACCACCGGCCGGCCGAGCTCTCGGGCGGCGAGCGCCAGCGCGTGGCCATTGCGCGCGCGCTGGTCACGCAGCCGGCCTGCGTGCTGGCCGACGAGCCCACGGGGAACCTCGACCGCAGCACGGCGGACACGGTGTTCGCGCTGATGATCGAGCTCGCGCACAAGCACCGCACGGCCTTCGTGATGGTCACGCACGACCAGGAACTCGCAAAGCGCTGCGACCGCGTGCTGCAACTGGTGGCGGGACGTCTGGCGGGTTGAGTCGATGCCGCTTGCCACGCGTGCATGCAATGTCGGCGAAACTGTCTGTCTGTTCGGCAGGATGCCGTTCAATCACAGGAGTGCTTCTTGATCATGGAAACCGACGACGACACCCCACCCGCGGCCACCGCCGAGCCGCGCAATTCGTACCTCGAGGAAAAAGCCTTCAAGTCGCGCACGCTGCTGATCTTCGGCAGCATCACCGATTCGGTGGCTGCCGACGTGACGCGCAGGCTCATCGCGCTCGATGCCGACAGCGGCGACAAACCCATCGACATCCTGGTGAGCTCGCCCGGCGGCCACCTGGAGTCGGGCGATGCCATTCACGACATCGTGCGCTTCATCTCCGCGCCGGTGAACATGATCGGCACCGGCTGGGTGGGCAGCGCCGCCACGCACCTGTACCTGGCGGTACCGCGCGAGCGGCGCGTGTGCCTGCCGAACACGCGCTTCCTGATCCACCAGCCCAGCGGCGGCGCGGGCGGGCAAGCGACCGACATCGCGATCCAGGCGCAGGAAATCATCAAGGCCCGGCACCGCATCGCGCACGAGATCGCGCGGGAAACCGGCAAGCCGATCGACGTGGTGCTGGCCGACATCGAGCGCGACCGCTGGCTCTCGGCCGCGGAGGCGGTCGAGTACGGCCTGGTCTCGCGCATCATCCAGCGCAAGACCGAGCTGCACGCCTGATCAGGCCTTGGGCTTGTAGGCCACCACGTCGATCTCGACCTTGGCGTCGACCATCAGCCGCGCCTCGGTGGTCGAGCGCGCCGGCTTGTTGTCACCGAAGTAGCTCATGTAGATGCGGTTGAAGGCACCAAAGTCGCGCGCGTCCTGCAGCCAGACGGTGCTCTTGCAGACGTCGTCGAGCGTGGCGCCGGCCAGCGCCAGCACCTTCTTCAGGTTTTCCATCACCTGGCGCGTCTGCGCCTCGATGCCGCCCCCCACGATCTCGCCCTCGGCATTGGCCGGCACCTGGCCCGACACGTAGATGAAATCGCCGGCGCGCACGGCCGGGGAGAAGGGGCGGGCCTGGCGGTCCGAGGCGATGGGCGGGGCGCCGAGGTATTCGAGCGGCATGGGAGGACTCCTGAAAGGATTGAAAGAAAAGCAGATCGCAAGTATCGATCCAATCTGAAAATTTGTTTCAGAAAAACCCACAAACAAGGGTTAACACGGATGATTTGGCATGGATAGTGCTTCAAAGTGCGGGCCGAAAAGAAAATTTCTTTCACAATTTGCCTGCCCCACGAAGGAGTTCCCCATGTCTCACGCCGGTCTTGTCCAGTGCCTGCCGAAGCTGTCGAAACGCAGCCTGCTGGCTGCCTCCCTGCTCGCCATGCTGTGTGCCGCGCTGCCTTCCCAGCCTGCGCATGCCCAGGGGCCGCGCAACTTTGCCACGCTGGCCATGGTGGCCGAACCGCAGACGCTCGACCCGATGGCGTCCACGGCCGACCTGGTCGGAACCATCATGCAGCACGTGTACGAGACGCTCTACACCTTCGACGCCAAGTGGAACGTGGTGCCGATGCTGGCCGAGAGCAGCCCCAGGATCTCGGCCGACGGCAAGACCTACGCGATCACGCTGCGCAAGGGCGTGATGCTGCACAACGGCCGCGAACTCAACGCCGACGACGTGGTGGCCAGCCTGCAGCGCTGGATGGACCAGTCGCCGCGCGGCAAGGCCGTGGGCAAGGAAGTCGAGAGCCTCAAGGCCAAGGGCCCGCTGGGCGTGGAGATCGTGCTGAAGGCGCCGTATGCGCCACTGCTCTCGCAGCTCGCGCTGCCCAGCGGCATGGCCGCCATCATGGCGAAGGATTCCATCGCTTCGCCGCTCAAGGATTTCGTCGGCACCGGCCCCTACAAGTTCAAGGAGCGCCGCCCCGACCAGTTCGTGCTGCTCACGCGCTTCGACAAGTACGCGGCGCGCAAGGAACCCGCGAGCGGCTACGGCGGCAAGCGCGAGGCGGCCATCGAGGAGCTGCGCTTCGTGCCGGTGCCCAATGCCAGCACGCGCGTGGAAGGCGCACTGGCCGGCCAGTACGACTTTGCCGACCTGCTGCCGGTCGAAGCGCTGCCGCGCCTGGAGAAGTCGGGCGGCAAGACCGTGCCGATCATGACGCCGTCGTTCGGCTTTCCGTACCTGGTGCTCAACACCAAGGAAGGCGTGGCTTCCAACCAGGCCGTGCGCCAGGCGATCCAGTCGGCGCTCGGCGAGGGCGAGATGCTCGCCGCGGGCTTTGGCGACACGCGCTTTTTCGTGGCCGAAGGCAACCACTTTCCCAAGGGCTCGCCGTTCTATTCGACCGCGGGCACCACGCTCTACAACGAGCGCAACGCCGCCAAGGCCAAGGAGGCCGCGGCCAAGGCCGGCTACAAGGGCGAGCCGATCCGCGTGCTCACCAGCCGCCAGTACGACTTCCACTACAACATGTCGCTCCTGATGGCCGAGCAGCTCAAGCGCGCCGGCTTCAAGGTCGACCTCAACGTGGTCGACTGGGCCACGCTGGTGCAGCGCCGCAACGACCCGAAGCTGTGGGACATCTACGTGACCCATTCGGGCCAGTTCCCCGAGCCGATGCTCTCGCCGCCGCAGCTGGGCGACGGCGCGCCGGGCTGGTGGGACTCGCCCGCCAAGAAGTCGGCGCTGCAGGCCTTCAACGTCGAGAGCGATCCGGCCAAGCGCGGCGCGCTGTGGGGCAAGGTGCAGCAGGTGGTCTATGAAGAAGTGCCGTACATCAACGTCGGCAAGTTCAACGGCCTCTCGGCCAAGAGTCCGGCGCTGGACAACTACCAGCCCGCGACCTGGCCGTTCTTCTGGAACGCAAGGATCAAGTAAACCCCCGCCCCGCCACGGAACCGCCCCCCATGTTTCGCTATCTTGCTTCCCGCGCCGCCGGCATGCTCGTCGTGCTCGCGATCGTGGCGGTGCTCGTCTTCGTGCTCACGCGCGCGGCCTCGGGCGATCCGGTCTCGGTGCTGCTGGGCGACCAGGCGACGGCCGCCGACATCGCGCGCGTGCAGAAGGAATACGGCCTCGACAAGCCGCTGCCCGTGCAGTTCGGCTACTGGCTGCGCGAAGTGCTGCAGGGCAACCTCGGCACCTCGATCTTCCTGCAGCGGCCGGTCACGCAGGCGCTGTGGGAGCGGGCCGAACCGACCACGCTGCTCGCGCTGATGGCCGTGGCCATCGCGGCGCTGATCGGCGTGCCCTGCGGCATCGTCTCGGCGGTGTTCCGCGGGCGCGTGGTCGACCAGCTCTTCACCGGCATTGCGATGCTGGGCGCCAGCATTCCGAGCTTCTGGCTCGGCATCGTGCTGATCCAGATCTTTGCGGTGTCCTTCGGCTGGTTTCCTGTCTCGGGCTACGGCGCGCCCGATGCGCCGTTCGCCGAACGCTTGCATGCGCTGGTGCTGCCGGCCACGGTGCTGGGCCTCTTGAACTCGGCGCTCATCATCCGCTTCACGCGCGCTTCGATGCTCGACGTGCTCGGCGAAGACTATGTGCGCACCGCGCGTTCCAAGGGCCTGAGCGAAAGCACCGTCGTGCTCAAGCATGCGCTGCGCAATGCGCTGGTGCCCATCGTCACGGTGATCGGCCTCACGGTCGCGCTGATGATCGGCGGCGCCGTCATCACCGAGACCGTGTTCGGGCTGCCGGGTGTCGGCAACCTGGTGGTGAGCGCGGTGCTGCGGCGCGACTATCCGGTGATCCAGGGCGCGCTGCTCGTGATTGCGGCGATCTACGTGCTGATCAATTTCTCCATCGACCTGCTCTACGCCGTCGTCGATCCGCGCGTGAAAGTCTGAGGGAACAAGAATGCAAATGCCACGAATGCTCCGCCAGCTGATGCACCGCCGCATCGTGATGGTCTCCGCGCTGGTGCTGCTGGTCATTGCGGTGCTCGCCATCGGCGCGCCGCTGTTCGCCTCCATCGATCCCAATGACACCGCCGTGCTGCAGCGCCTGAAGGGCCCGAGCGCCGAGCACCTGCTGGGCACCGACGAGCTCGGCCGCGACATGTATTCGCGCATCGTCCACGGCGCGCGCTACTCGCTGGCCATCGCGGCGCTCACTGCGCTGGGCGCGGTGGTTGCGGGCACGGTGCTGGGCCTCTTGGCCGGTTTCTTCCGACGGCTCGATACGCCGCTGATGCGCGTGGTCGACGCGATGATGTCCTTCCCCGACATCCTGCTGGCGATTGCGCTGGTGGCGATCCTCGGGCCTTCGCTCATCAACACCGTGCTCGCGCTGGTGCTGGTCTACACGCCGCGCGTGGCACGGGTGGTGCGTGCCTCGACGCTGGTGGTGCGCGAGCTGCTGTTCGTCGAGGCGGTGCGCGCGCTGGGTGTGCGCACCTCGCGCATCCTGTGGCGGCACATATTGCCGAACCTGATGTCGCCGATCCTCGTGCAGGTGTCGTTCATCTTCGCCTACGCGATCCTGGCCGAGGCGGGGCTCTCGTTCCTGGGCGTGGGCGTGCCGCCCGAGATTCCGACCTGGGGCACCATGGTCGCTGGCAGCCAGCAGTACGCGCACCAGGCCTTCTGGGTGGTGCTGTTCCCGGGGCTCGCGATCATCTTCACCGCGCTCTCGCTGCAGCTGCTGGGCGACGGCGTGCGCGACCTGCTCGACCCCAAGCTCAAGAAGACCCTGTGATGACGAACGCCACGAACACCCCGCGTCTCACGGTCAGCAACCTGAGCACCAGCTTTCCCACCGAGGACGGCCTGATCCGTTCGGTGGCCGATGTGAGCTTCTCGATCCAGCCCGGCAAGACCACGGCGCTGGTCGGCGAATCGGGCTCGGGCAAGTCGGTGACCAGCCTCACGCTGATGCGCCTGTTGCCCAAGACCGCGAACGCGCAGGTCAGCGGCTCGGCTTCTTTCGTGACCCGCGAGGGCAAGACGCTCGACCTGCTGCAGATCGGCGAACGCGAGATGCGCAGCCTGCGCGGCAACCAGCTGTCGATGATCTTCCAGGAGCCGATGACCAGCCTGAACCCGGTCTTCACCATCGGCGAGCAGATTGCCGAAAGCGTGCGGCTGCACAAGGGCCTGGACCGCAAGGCGGCCATGGCCCATGCGCTGCGCATGCTGGAGCTGGTGGAAATTCCCGCGGCCGCGCAGCGCATCCACGAGTACCCGCACCAGCTCTCGGGCGGCATGCGCCAGCGCGTGATGATCGCGCTGGCCATGGCCTGCGATCCGACGCTGCTGATTGCCGACGAGCCCACCACCGCGCTCGACGTCACCATCCAGGCGCAGATCCTCGAGCTCATGCGCCGGCTGCAGGCCGAGACCGGCATGAGCATTCTCTTCATCACCCACAACCTCGGCGTGGTCGCGCACCATGCGGACGACGTGGTGGTGCTCTATGCGGGCCGCGTGGTCGAGAGCGCGCCCGTGCGGCCGCTGTTCGCGCAGCCCGAGCATCCGTACACGCAGGGCCTTTTGGCCTGCCTGCCGGGCAAGGCGCGGCTGCCGGGGCAGCCCAAGCCCAAGCGGCTGTTCGCGATCCGCGGCCAGGTGTCGAGCCCGCTGGCACCGCCGCCGGGCTGCGCCTTCGAGCCGCGCTGCGACCATGCGCTGGCGGGCTGCAGGGAAGCGATTCCGCCGCTGATCGATATCCGACCGGGCCGGCAGGCGCGCTGCATTCGCGTGCAGCCGGATGCTCAACTTGCGAGGGTGGCATGACGAGCGCGCTGCTCCTTTCTTGCTCCCTCCCCTCCCGGGGGAGGGCCGGGGTGGGGGCACGCGGCCGTTCCATCGTTGCGACGCTCTCCACCGCCCAGAGCCCCCACCCCAACCCTCCCCCGGAAGGGGAGGGAGAAAGCCTACGATGACCACCGCCGCTCCCCTCATCGAAGTCCGCGGACTCAAGAAATACTTCGGCGCCAGCGACCGCCCGGTGCGCGCGGTCGACGACGTGTCTTTCGCGATCCAGCCCGGCGAAACGCTGGGCCTGGTCGGCGAATCGGGCTCGGGCAAGAGCACCATCGGCCGCACCGTGCTGCGCCTGGTCGAGCGCACCGAGGGCCAGGTGCTCTACCGCGGCGACGACATCGGCGCGCTGTCGGGCGAACGCATGCGCCGGCTGCGCAGCAAGCTGCAGATCATCTTCCAGGACCCCTATGCGAGCCTGAATCCGAAGATGCGCATCAGCGCGATCCTCGGCGAGGCGCTGTCCACGCACGGCCTGCACAAGGGCGCGGCGGCGCGCGACAAGCGCATTGCCGAGCTGCTCGAAACCGTGGGCCTGCGCGCCGAGCATGCCAGCCGCTTCCCGCACGAGTTCTCGGGCGGGCAGCGCCAGCGCATCGGCGTGGCGCGCGCGCTGGCCGTGGAGCCCGAGTTCATCGTGGCCGACGAGCCGCTGTCGGCGCTCGACGTGTCGATCCAGTCGCAGGTCATCAACCTGCTGGCCGACCTGCGCGAGCGGCTCGGCCTCACCATGCTCTTCATCTCGCACGACCTCGACGTGGTCGAGTACCTGTGCGACCGCGTGGTGGTGCTGTACCTCGGCAAGGTGATGGAAGTGGCGACCACCGACGAGCTGTTCGCGCGGCCTTCGCATCCCTACACGCAGGCGCTGCTGGCCGCGAGCCCGAAGCCCGACCCGACGCTTGCCACCGAGCGCATCGCGCTCAAGGGCGATATCCCGAGCCCGATCTCGCCGCCCTCGGGCTGCGTGTTCCGCACCCGCTGCCCGCACGCCATCGAGGCCTGTGCGCAGACGGTGCCGCCGCTCGACGAGATTTCCGCCGGACACTACAGCGCCTGCATCCGAAAAGAGCTGCTCTCCAACATTGCCGCATGAACACCATGACCGACACCACCGCCGACCCGGAATTCAACGACCCGCTGCTGGGCAGCAACTTCAAGGGCTACCCGCGCACCCAGCCGCCGCGCCGCCGCAGCGAAGTCGGCGCCGCGGGATGGAACGTGCTCGCGGGCGACCTGCCGCTGCCGCTGGCCGTACTCAAGCGCGAGGCGCTCGAGCACAACCTGGCCTGGATGCAGTCGCGCGTACGCGCCTGGGGCATCGACCTGGCGCCGCACGGCAAGACCACCATGTCGCCGCAGCTCTTCCGGCGCCAGCTCGACGCCGGCGCCTGGGGCCTGACCTTCGCCACCGTCACGCAGCTGGCGGTGGGCGTGGCCGCCGGCGCGCGCCGCACGCTCATCGCCAACCAGGTGGTGAGCGACGAAGACCTGGCCGGCATCCAGCTGCTGCTGCACGCGCACGCCGACTTGCGCGTGGTGTTCCTGGTCGATTCGCTCGCGCAGCTCGCATTGATCGAGGACTGGTCCAAGCGCCATCCCGAGAGCGTGCCTTTCGAGGTGATGCTGGAGATCGGTGTGGAGGGCGCACGCACCGGCTGCCGCACGCATGAGGAAGCCGTGGCGCTTGCCACGCGGCTGCGTGCCAGCGATGCGGCCAAGCTCGTGGGCATCGAAACCTACGAAGGGCAGGGCGCCACGGGTTCCAGCGAAGCCGACGCGGCCTACGCCAGCGCGCTGATGGACCGCGTGGAAGCCATCGCGCGCCATTGCGACACGCAGCAATTGTTCGAGACCGACGAGGTGCTGGTCTCGGCCGGCGGCTCGGCCATCTTCGACCTGGTGGCGGGGCGCCTGAAGCCCGCGCTGGGTTCGCCGGTGCGCGGCCTGCTGCGCTCGGGCTGCTATGTGACGCACGACCACGGCTTCTACAAGCGCATGGTGAGCGCGGTGGACGAGCGCCTGGGCTGCGATTGCGGCGAGAGCCTGCGCCCCGCGATGGAGGTGTGGGCCACGGTGCAGTCGCGGCCCGAGCCCGGCCTGGCGATCCTGGCCGTGGGCAAGCGCGACATTTCCTTCGACCTGTCGATGCCGGTGCCCATCGCACGCGCCGCACGCGGCATGCTCGAAGCGCAGGCGGTGCCCGCCGGCTGGAAGATCACCGCGCTCAACGACCAGCACGCCTACCTGCGCTGGGACGCCGCCGAAGAGGCGCAGGCCCCCGTGGTCGGCGACCGCGTGGGCCTGGGCATCTCGCACCCCTGCACCACCTTCGACAAATGGCACTGGATGCCGGTGGTCGAAGAGAACTACCGCGTGAGCGACGCCGTCGCCATGCATTTCTGAACCCGCCGCGATGACTCCTTCCCTGCTTCAGAAGATCGCGCAGGCCCGCAGCAGCGCGCCGGCCACGCGGCGCGCGATTCTCGACCTGATCCTCGAAGACCCCGACCGCGCGCTCGAAGAGAGTTTCGAGCAGCTGGCCGAGCGCTCGCGCAGCTCGGTGCCCACCATCATGCGCACCTGCCGCGACCTGGGCTTTGCGGGGCTGCGCGAATTCAAGCTCGCGCTCGCGCAGGAGCTGGCGCTCGGCGGCTCGCCGCTGCACCGGCGCGTGAACATCGAGGACGCGGCCGACGAGGTCGTCGGCAAGATCGCGCGCAGCGCGGCGGCCTCGGTGTCCGGCGTGCGCGGGCAGCTCGACATGCAGGTGCTCGAAGGCGCGGTGGCCGCCATCGCGGCCGCACCGCACGTCGACCTGTACGGCGCGGGCGCCACCTCGTGGTTCATGGCCAACGACCTGCAGGCGCGGCTCTTCAGGCTCGGCCTCTCGGCCAATGCCTGGGCCGACTACCACCTGCAGCAGGTGGCGGGTGCGGCGCAGCGTCCGGGCGGCGTGGTCATCGCCATCTCGCACGTGGGCGGCATGCCTTCGCTGCTCGATGCGGTGGACATCGCGCGCGGGCAGGGTGCCAAGGTGGTCGCGCTCACGCGGCCCGGCACGGCCCTGGCGGCCAAGGCCGACTTCCTGCTGGGCCTCTCGGTGCCCGACGACGCCGTGATGCACGTGGGCATCGATGCCTACCTGACGCACCTCACGGCGATCGAGATCCTCACGGTGCTGGTGGCCCAGCGACGCGGCGAACCCGCGGTGCAGCGCCTGCAGCGCGCGCGCGAAGCCTTCCAGCGCCACGGCATCGACGCCACCACGCATCCGCTGCAAAGCTGGGATGGCGGCGGCATCAACACGGGAGGGCCCGCATCGTGAGCGATCGATCGAAAGCCATCCTGCTCGAGGCCGGACTCGTGGTCGACGGCTCGGGCGGGCCTTCGTGGCCCGGCGACGTGCTGCTGCAGGGCGACCGCATTCTTGCGCTCGGCGAGGGCCTGCGCGGGCGGCTGCCCGAAGGCCTCGCGCCCGAAGACGTCGAGATCGTCGACTGCCGCACGAAGGTGATCGCACCCGGCTTCATCGATGCGCACACGCACGACGACGCCATCGTGCTGCGCGACCCGCTGTGCCTGCCGAAGGTGTCGCAGGGCATCACCACCGTGGTGACGGGCAACTGCGGCATCTCGCTCGCACCGTACCGCACGCCGCAGTCCAAGCCGCCGCTCACGCTGCTGGGCGCGGAATCGTTCAAGCATGCGACCATGGCCGAGTACCGCGCGGCCGTCGATGCCGTGCAGCCCGCGCTCAACGTGGCGGCGCTGGTGGGGCACACCACCTTGCGCTTCGCTGCGATGGAAGCGCTTGATCGTCCGGCCAGCGGCGACGAGCTCGCGCGCATGGCGGCGCTGCTCGAGGGCTGCATGGCCGAGGGCGCGCATGGCTTGTCGTCGGGGCTGTTCTATGAAGAAGCATTTGCTGCGCCGGCCGAAGAAGTGACCGCGCTCGCACGCGTCGTGGCAAGGCACGGCGGCGTCTACGCCACGCACCTGCGCAGCGAGATGCAGCAGATCATCGAGGCGCTGCATGAAGCGGGCGACACCGCTTTCAGCGCCGGCGTGCCACTGGTCATTTCGCACCACAAGTGCGCGGGCCCCGCCAACTGGGGCCGCACGAAGGAAACGCTGCCCTTGATCGAAGCGCTCGCGCAGCGGCAGAAAATATCGATGGACGTGTACCCCTACGTGGCCGGTTCCACCGTGCTGCGCGAAGACCTGGTCGACGGCGTCATCGACGTGCTGCTGACCTGGTCCGACCCGTACCCCGAGATGACCGGCCGCCTGATCTCCGACATCGCGCGCGAGTGGGGCACCACCGAGCAGGAGGCGTGCTTGCGCCTCAAGCCTGGTGGCGCCTGCTACTTCCAGATGCAGGAAGAAGACGTGGAGCGCGTCATTGCGCATCCGCTCACCATGATCGGCAGCGACGGCCTGCCGCACGACCGCCATCCGCATCCGCGGCTGTGGGGTGCGTTCCCGCGCGTGTTCGCGCGCTACTGGCGCGAGCGCCGCCTGTTCACGCTCGAGCAGGCCGTGCACAAGATGACCGGCATGACCGCGCGCAACCTGCGCATCGCAGACCGCGGGTTGCTGCGTGTGGGTGCAATGGCCGACGTGGTGGTGTTCGACCCCGAGACCATCGCCGACACCGCCACCTACGACAAGCCGCACGGCGTGAGCCTGGGGGTGGAGCGGGTGTTCGTGAATGGGGTGCTCGCGTATAGGGGCGGTGATGCTGAAGCGAAGGTGCTTGCGCGGGCGGGGCGGATGCTGACTCGCGGGAGCTGAGGCGCACGTTGCGCTGGGGTCTTGTGTTCGGGGCGCGTGCACAGGCCACCGGGTACTCCCCTCCGCGAATGTCCCCCGGCCTGCGGCCTCCTCCTTGATTTCGCTGCGGGGAGCACCCGATGCTCTGTGCACGAGGGCACGCTCGTTGTGCATCGCTGATCAACCACCGCTCCGCATAACGCTCCCGCTGATGGGGTGCCTTGCGCAGCGAAATCAAGGGGGAGGCCGCAGGCCGGAGGACATTCGCGGAGCAAGGTACCCCGTCGGCGGGAGCGCGCCCCGAACAACAGCGCCAAGCCGAACAACGCCAAGCCGAACAGCAGCGCCAAGCGAGCGCGCAAAAGGCGTGGCATGCTGGCGCATGGCCCATTCCACACCGCTTTCCGACTCCCCGGCCCAGCCTTCGTCTTTCCACCGCCGCCCGGTCCCCCTCGCCAAGGCCTACCGCCTGCTCAACCACGGCCCCACCGTCCTCGTGAGTGCCGCGCATGGCGGCCAGCGCAACATCATGGCTGCGGCGTGGGCAATGCCGCTGGATTTCGATCCGCCCAAGGTGGCGGTGGTGCTCGACAAGAGCACCTGGACGCGCGTGCTGCTCGAAGGTGCGGGCAGCTTCGCGCTGCAGGTGCCTACGCGGGCGCAGCTCGATCTCACCGATGCGCTGGGCAACAGCTCGGGCCGCGAGATCGTGGAGCGCGACGGGCACGACAAATTTGCGGCCTATGGCTTGCGGACCTTTGCGGGCGTTGCAACCGAGGCGCCGCTGCTGGAAGGCTGCGCGGCCTGGCTCGAATGCCGCCTGCTGCCCGAGCCGCCGATCCAGCAGCGCTACGACCTATTCCTGGGCGAGGTGATCGCGGCGCAGGCCGATGCGCGCGTGTTCGCCGACGGCCGATGGAACTTCACCGGGCATGACGAGCTGCGCACGCTGCATCACGTGGCGGGCGGGCATTTCATCGTCGATGGCGAGGCCGTCGATGCGCGGCCGCTGGCGCCCGTGCGCCGCTAGCCTTGCCGCGCGTGGCCGGCTCCGGTTTCAGGGAACGGGGTTGCGCGCGACCGGCACCACCAGCATGCGGCGCAATGCGAGCACGCCGCACAGTCCCGCGATAAAGACGAGCAGCAAGGCCCACGCCGTGTCCGCCGTCGAGCTGCCATCCGGCCAGTCGCCGATGAAGATCGTGCCGCTGTTGTAGGCCGCATGCAGCGCAATGCACGGGATGAGCGAGCGGCTGCGCTCATAGAGCCATCCGAGCACGGTGCCCATCACCAGGCCCACGACGAACTGGTAGATGTTCAGGTGCGCGGCGCCGAAGAGCAGCGCCGAGCCCACGATGGCCTGCCAGCGCGAATAGCGCAGCAAAAACCCGCGCAGCACGATGCCGCGGAACAGCATTTCCTCGAGCAGCGGCGCCATCAGGCACACGGCCAGCGTGGCCGCGACGCTGCCGTCGGCCATGCGGCTGAACATCGACTCCTCCCAGGCGGAAAGCGGCGCGATGAGAATCAGCAGGTTGAGCACGGCGCTCATCACCACCATCAGCCCCGGCACGAGCAGCAGCACGGGCGGCACGACCAGCATCAGGGTGGCGCGGGCGGAAGCCGGCGACTGGTGGAAGAGTTCGCGGTAGCTGAGCTTCTGCTGGTGCATCACCACGGCGAACACGCAGCCGTTGCCCAGCACCGCCGACAGCACGCCGAGCTGCATGCCGTTCAGCCCAAGCCAGCGATTGGCATCGCGCAGCGCTGCGCCGATCGCGAATTCGCAGAGAAACACCGCAAGGAACAGCAGCGCGGCCTGCGTGGCAGAGGGAAAGGCCGTGCTTTTAGGAGAAGGCATGGGCTGTTACAGCACGAACGGAATGAAGCGCCGCGTGCAGCGCATGTATTCGCGGTAGTCGTCGCCGAAGTGCGCAATGCATTCCTTCTCGTCGCTCAGGGCCGTGAGGAACAGCAGCACCGTGGCCGCCATCACCAGCGCCAGCGTGAGCCAGGTGAACTGCTTGAGGAAGGCGCCCCAGGCCAGCAGCATGAGCGCCGTGTACATCGGGTGGCGGATGTAGCGGAAGGCGCCGGTCGAAACAATGGAAGAGGTCTTCTCGAAACCGTAGAGCGCCGGATCGTCGCTGCGCGCCTCGGTCGGCTTGCTGTGGGCCTTGAGCAGTTTCACCGCATGGATCGGCAGCCAGATCGACAGCGCGAGGAATACGCAGGACAGCAGCTGGGTGAACGACAGCGGGTCCACATGCCACACCGGCAGGTTCACGATGATCAGCGCCAGCATGCATTCCCACGCGAAGAAGCGGTAGAAGCCATGCGAGCCGGGCTGGCGCAGCGGGCCGCGCGAAACATACAGCAGCGCGGCCGTACCGGCGACGAAGAGAAAGATCTGGAACCAGGCAAGCATGGCGGCCGAATTTACACGGGCCGCCCGGCTTCAGCCAGAAATGGAGAATCCGCCGTCGACCGGGATCGCGGTGCCGGTCACGTAGTCGGAGGCGGCGCTCGCAAGGAACACCGCGGTGCCGGCGATGTCGGCCGGCTGGCCCCAGCGCCCGGCAGCGGCGCGGGCCACCACGCGGTCGTAGAGGCCCGGGATCTGGCTGCGGGCGCCGTCGGTCAGCTCGGTCTCGAACCAGCCCGGCAAGATGGCATTGACCTGGATGTTGTCGGCCGCCCACGAAAGCGCGGTCGACTTGGTGAGCTGCACGATGCCCGCCTTGCTCGCGGCATAAGCGGGTGCGTAGGGTGCGCCGAAGATCGACATCATCGAGCCGATGTTGATGATCTTGCCGCCGCCGGCCGCCTTCAGGTGCGGATGCGCAGCGCGGCTGCAGAGAAAGGCGCTGGTCAGGTTGGTGTCCAGCACCAGGCGCCATTCGTCCAGCGCGAGCTGGTCGACGGGCTTGCGCACGGTGGTGCCGGCGTTGTTGACGAGGATGTCGAGGCGGCCGCAGCGCGCGGCTGCTTCGTCGACCGCCTTCTGCACCGAGGCTTCGTCGGCCACGTCGACTTCGAGCGCGAAGCTGTCGCTGCCCAGGGCCCGGAGCGCCTCGACCGCGGCGGCCGACTTCTGCATGTTGCGCGCGGCAATGACGACGCGGGCGCCGGCCTTGGCCAGCCCCTGGGCCATGCCCAGGCCGATGCCGCCGTTGCCGCCGGTGACGAGCGCTGCTTTTCCTGTGAGATCGAACATCAGGTGGTTTCTGGTTTCTTGGAGACGAGGGTCAGGATATCGTAGCTCGCGACCAGCTCGCCGTCCTGGTTCGTCACCTCCACGTCCCAGGCCACCACGCCCTGTCCCTGGCCGCTCGCGTCCTTCCTGTTGCGGTCGATCTTGCGCTTGCAAGTGAGGCGTGCGCGGATGGTGTCGCCGATGCCCACGGGCTTCACGAAGCGCAGCGTGTCGAGGCCGTAGTTGGCAAGCACCGGGCCCGGCGCGGGCGACACGAACAGGCCCGCCGCGGCCGACAGCACGAAGTAGCCGTGCGCGATGCGCTTGCCGAACGGCGACTCCCTGGCCGCCACCTCGTCGAAATGCATGTAGAAATAGTCGCCCGAGATGCCGCCGAAGGCCACGATGTCGGCCTCGCCGACGGTGCGGCGGTGCGTGAGCAGCGAGTCGCCGATGCGCAGGTCCTCGAAGTGGCGGCGGAACGGGTGCACCTCGCTCTCGCGCACGGCCGCGCCGCGCACGTGTTCGCCGGTGATCGCGGCCAGCATGGTGGGCGAGCCCTGCACCGCGGCGCGCTGCAGGTAGTGCTTCACCGCGCGCAGGCCGCCGAGCTCTTCGCCGCCGCCCGCGCGGCCCGGGCCGCCATGCTTGAGCTGCGGCAGCGGCGAGCCGTGGCCGGTTGATTCGGCCGCGGCCTCGCGGTCGAGCACCAGCAGGCGGCCATGCCATGCGGCGGCCACCGGAATGGCCCTGGCCGCGATGGCCGGGTCGCGCGTGACCAGCGTGCCGACCAGGCTGCCGCGCCCGCGCGCGGCCAGCGCCAGGGCTTCGTCGATGCCGTCAGCACTGTCATAAGGCATCAGCGTGCTGACGGGGCCGAAGGCTTCGACATCGTGCGCGGCATCGTGTTCGAGGGGCCTCCGGCTCAGGAGCAGCGTCGGCGCGAAGAAGGCGCCATCGGCCACGCCGTCACCCACCGGCGAGAAGCCGTCGCGCTCGCCGTACACCAGCTCGGCGCCCTGCAGCAGCGTGGCGACGCGCTCGGCCACGTCGGCCTGCTGCGCGTGCGAGGCAAGAGCGCCCATGCGCACCTCTTCGCGCGAGGGATCGCCGATGACGGTCTTGGCCAGCCGCGCGCGAAGGCGTTCGGCCACCGCATCGAGGTGCTGGCGCGGCACGATCGCGCGGCGGATCGCGGTGCACTTCTGGCCGGCCTTGACGGTCATTTCGCGCGCCACTTCCTTCACGAACAGGTCGAACTCCTCGTCGCCCGGCGTCACGTCGGGCGCGAGGATCGCGCAGTTGAGCGAGTCGGCCTCGGCGTTGAACGGGATCGAGTGGCGCACCAGGTTCGGATGCACGCGCAGCCTGGCGGCGGTGTCGGCCGAGCCGGTGAAGGTGACCACGTCGGCCCCTTCGAGCCGGTCGAGCAGGTCGCCCGTGCCGCCGATCACGAGTTGCAGGCTGCCTTCGGGCAGGATGCCCGACTGCACGATGAGCCGCACCAGCGCCTCGGTGAGGTAGCTGGTGGCCGTGGCCGGCTTGCCGATGCAGGGCATGCCCGCGAGAAAGCTGGGCGCGAATTTCTCGAGCAGCCCCCACACCGGAAAGTTGAAGGCGTTGATGTGCACCGCCACGCCGCCGCGCGGCACCAGGATGTGCGTGCCCGCAAAGCCGCCCTTCTTGCCGAGCGCAAAGGCCGGGCCTTCATGCACCAGGTTGCCCGAGGGCAGCTCGTTGCTGCCGATGCCGGCATAGGCAGCGAGCGTGCCGGCGCCGCCTTCGATGTCGATCCAGCTGTCGGTGCGCGTGGCGCCCGTGTGGGCCGAGATCGCGTAGAGCGTTTCCTTGTGGGCGGCCAGGTGCTTGGCCAGTGCCTTCAGCCGCTCGGAGCGCTGCTGGAAGTCGAGCGCCATCAGCGCGGGCAGGCCGACGCGGCGCGCGTGGGCGAGCGCTTCGGCAAAGTCGATGGCCTCGGCATGCGTGCTGGCCACGGGCTGGCCGTTGACGGCGCTGCGCAGCTGCTGCGCGCCCTGCTGGCCGATCCAGCGGCCGGCGATGTAGCTTTGAAGGGTGGTCATGCGGATGTCCTTTCGCTGTCTTGGTATTGCTCCTTCCCCTTCCGGGGGAAGGTAGGGATGGGGGCAAGTGGCGTTCGTTCGGCGCAGTGCTCTGTCAGGCGCCGCTTGCCCCCACCCCAACCCTCCCCCGGAAGGGGAGGGAGAAAATCCGGAGTCATTCCTTCTTTCCGATGCCCAGGTAGGTGTCGATGATTCTCTGGTCGTGCATCAATTCGCGTGCATGGCCTTCGAGCGCGACGGCGCCCATCTCGAGCACATAGGCCCGGTCGGCCACCTGCAGGGCGGCGCGTGCGTTCTGCTCCACCAGCAGCACCGAGACGCCATGGCTTCGCAGTTGCGAGACCACGCGCAGCACTTCGCGCACCACCAGCGGCGCCAGGCCCAGCGAGGGTTCGTCGAGCATCAGCAGCCGCGGGCGCGCCATCAGCGCGCGGCCGATGGCCAGCATCTGGCGCTCGCCGCCCGAGAGCGTCGAAGCCAGCTGCGGCTTGCGTTCGCGCAGCCGCGGGAAGATCTCGAACACTTCATCCATGCGCGCACGCTGGTCGCGCTTGCCCTTGCGCCACTGGTAGAAGCCGCCGAGCAGCAGGTTGTCCTCGACCGACATCTCGCCGAACAGCTCGCGCCGCTCGGGCACCAGCGCCACGCCGCGCGCCACCATGGTCTCGACGCTCGGGCGCGCGATGCGCTCGCCGTGCAGCATGAGCGCGCCGGTGGAAGGCAGGAGCCCCATCGCCGCGCACAGCAGCGTGGTCTTGCCCGCGCCGTTGGGGCCGATCACGGTGACGATCTCGCCTTCGTTCACATGCAGGCGCACGCTGTGCACCGCCTCGACGCTGCGGTAGGCGACGCAGAAGCCGTCGAGTTGAAGGATGGGCGTGCTCATCGTGCGTCCTCCAGCAGTTCGTCGTCGGCACCGCCCAGGTAGGCTTCGAGCACGCGCGGATTGGCCTGCACTTCGGCCGGCGTTCCGGTGGCGATCACGGTGCCGAATTCGAGCACCGTGATGCGGTCGGCCAGGTTCATCACGAATTCCATGTCGTGCTCCACCACGAGGATGCCCAGGCCTTCGGCGCGCAGCTGGTCCAGCAACACCGAAAGCGCGCGCTTCTCCAGGTGGCGCAGGCCCGCTGCGGGCTCGTCGAGCAGCAGCACCGAAGGCTGGCCGGCCAGCGCGCGTGCAATCTCGACCACGCGCTGCTGGCCCAGCGAGAGCGATGCGGCCGGCGTGTCGGCATGCGCGCCGAGGCCACAGCGTTCGATCTGGCGGCGCGCCTCGGCCATCAGCGCGGCTTCCTCGGCGCGATCCAGCCGCAGCATCGCGGCGAGCCATCCGCGCCTGGCGCGCAGGTGGGCGCCGAGCGCCACGTTCTCGGCCACGCTGCGCGCACCGAGCAGGCGCACATGCTGGAAGGTGCGGCCCAGGCCCAGCGCGGCGAACACGCGCGAGGGCCTGGCCGTCATCGCCTGGCCCGCGAGCCGCACTTCGCCGGCGCTCGGATCGTCCACGCCCGAGACCATGTTGAAGAAGGTGCTCTTGCCCGCGCCGTTCGGTCCGATCAGCGCATGGATCTCGCCGGCCTTCAGCGTCATCGAGATGTCGTTATTGGCCACCAGGCCGCCGAAGCGCTTGCTGACCTTGGTGGCCTGCAGCAGCACCTCGCCCCGGGCGGGCAGGTTGCGGTGCGCGAGCTGCACGGCCGGCGCGGTAGGGCTCGCGGCCGGGGCATGTGGGCGCACCCAGCGGCTGGCGATGCGCGCGAGCGTGGGCCACAGGCCGTCCGCGAAGCGCTGCAGCACGAACAGCATGAGCAGGCCGAACACGATCACTTCGAAGTTTCCGCTGCTGCCCAGCAGCGATGGCAGCACGTCCTGCAGCTTTTCCTTCAGCAGCGTGATGAGCGCGGCGCCCAGCACCGCACCCCACAGGTGGCCCGCGCCGCCCACCACCGCCATGAACAGCAGCTCGATGCCGATGTTCAGGTTGAAGGGCGTCGGATTCACGAAGCGCTGCAGGTGCGCATAGAGCCAGCCCGAGACGGCCGCCAGCAGCGCAGCCAGCACGAACAGCTTCACGCGGTGGCGGGCGGTGTCCACACCCATCGACTCGGCCATCAGCCGGCCGCCCTTGAGCGCGCGGATGGCCCGGCCTTCGCGCGAGTCGAGCAGGTTGTGCATGGCCCACAGCGCGAGCAGCAGCACGGCCCAGATCACCACGCCCAGCGCGCGCGGCGTGGCCAGCGAGTAGCCGGCAATCACCAATGGCGGCACGCCGGTGATGCCCGTCTGCCCGCCGAGGAAGTCCATGTTGCCGAGCAGGTAGTACAGGCTCAGGCCCCAGGCGATGGTGCACAGCGGCAGGTAGTGGCCCTGCAGCTTGAGCGTGACCGCGCCCAGCGCCCAGGCCAGCGCAAAGGTGAAGGCGAGGCCGAGCATCAGCCCGGCCCACGGCAGCAGCGCGGGGCCCACGGCGCCGCCCAGCCATGCGGCGGCCATGGGCGAGGTGCAGATCCACGCGGTGGCGTAGGCACCCATGCCGACGAATGCGGCTTGGCCGAAGGAGGTCATGCCGCCCACGCCGGTGAGCATCACCAGCCCGGCCGCGACCAGCGCATAGAGCCCGATGTTGCTGAGGACCGAGACCGTGAACTCCGGCAGGAAGCCCCAGGCGAGGGCCAGCGCCGCCACGCAGGCGAGCGTCAGCTGCCGGGGCGTGACCAGCGCGCGGCCGGCCGGTGCGGCGGCGGTTGCAGTGGTGCTGGACGGGGTGTTGTTCATTCCTCGTCCTCCACATGGTGGCTGTGCAGCGAACGCCACCACAGCACCGGAATGATCAGCGTGAAGACCAGCACCTCCTTGAACGGACTGGCCCAGAACGAGGCAAAGGCCTCGAGCTGCCCGACCAGCAGCGCGCCCGCGAGCGCCAGCGGATAGCTCGCCAGCCCGCCCACGATGGCGGCGACGAAGCCTTTCAGCCCGATCAGGAAGCCGGTGTCGTAGTACACCGTGGTGAGCGGCGCAATCAGCAGGCCCGAAACCGCGCCGATGAGCGCCGCAAGCGCAAAGCTCAGGTCGCCCGAGAGCTCCGTCGGAATGCCCGACAGCCGCGCGCCCACGCGGTTGATGGCGGTGGCGCGCAGCGCCTTGCCGATCATCGAGCGGCCGAAGAACAGGAACATCGCAAGCACCAGCAGCAGCGTGACGCCGACCACCACCAGCGACTGCCCGCCGACCGGGATGCCGCCGATGTCGAAGCGCTCCTCGGAGAACGCCGTGGTGCGATAGCCCTCGGCACCGAAGAACAGGAGGCCCAGGCCCACCAGCACGCCATGCAGCGCGACGGAAACGATCAGCAGCATCAGCACGTTGGCGCTGGCCAGTGGCCGGTAGGCCAGGCGATAGAGCAGCGGCCCGAGCGGCATGATGAGCAGCAGCGTGGCGAGCGCCTGGCCCGCCATCGACGTGGGCTTGAGCAGCAGCACCAGCGCGGCCGCGGCCAGCGGCAGCACCACGCACCATGCGAGCGCGGAGGCCCAGTCGACCACCGCGCCGCGCTTCCAGCGCCAGAACTCGACCACCAGCACCATCGCCGCCAGCGCGAGCAGCAGCCACAGCGTGGCCGGCACGCGGCCGGCCTGCAGCACCGCCATCGAGAGCGCCCCGAAGGCGACGAACTCGCCCTGGGGAATGAAGATGACGCGCGTGACCGAGAACACCAGCACCAGCGCGAGCGCCATCAATCCGTAGACGGCGCCGTTCACGATGCCGTCCTGCCCCAGAAGCAGGGCGATCTGCAGATCCATAGAAAAACCTTCGGGCCTTGCCCGTGTGTCGAATCAGTGTCCGGCGCGAGCCCCCACCCCGACCCTCCCCCGGGAGGGGAGGGAGCAAGACCTGCGATCAGGGTTGGTATTTCCAGGCGCCGTTCTCGATCTTGACCATGACCCGGGCACGCTGGTCGAGACCCAGATGATCGTTGGCGGTCATGTTGAACACGCCGTGCGCGCCCGACACTTCCTTGACCTGCTCGAGCGCATCGCGCAGCGCGGCGCGGAATTCGGGCGTGCCGGGCTGCGCCTTCTTGAGCGCCACCGGCACGGCCGAGGTCATCAAGAGGCCCGCGTCCCAGGCGTGCGCGCCGAAGGTCGACACCGAGTTCTTGCCGTTCGCGGCCTCGTAGGCGGTGACGTAGGCCATGGCCGATTTCTTCACCGGATGGCTCGCGGGCAGCTGCTCGGCCACCAGCACCGGGCCGGCAGGCAGGAAGGTGCCTTCCACGTCCTTGCCGCCGACGCGCAGGAAGTCGGCATTGGCCACGCCGTGCGTCTGGTACATCTTGCCGGTGTAGCCGCGCTCCTTGAGCGTCTTCTGCGGCAGCGCGGCCGGCGTGCCCGAGCCCGCGACCAGCACCGCGTCGGCCTTGGCGGCCATGATCTTCAGCGCCTGGCCGGTCACCGAGGTGTCGGTGCGCGCATAGCGCTCGTTGGCCACGATCTTGAGCTTCTTCAGCTCCGCCGCTTTGGCGAATTCCTGCGACCAGCCCTCGCCGTACGCATCGGAAAAGCCGATGAAGGCCACCGTCTTCACGCCGCTCGCGGCCATGTGCTCGGCAATGGCGAGCGACATCATGATGTCGTTCTGCGGCGTCTTGAAGACCCACTGCTTCTTGGCATCCATGGGCTCGACGATGCGGGCCGACGCGGCAATCGAGATCATCGGCGTCTTGGCTTCGCTCACCACGTCGATCATCGCGAGCGAGTTGGGCGTGGTGGTCGAGCCCAGCACGATGTCGACCTTGTTCTCGGCGATGAGCTTGCGCGTGTTGGCCACCGCGGCCGTGGTGTCGGAGGCGTCGTCCAGCACGATGTAGTTGATCTTCTGGCCGCCGATGGTCTTGGGCATCAGCGCAATGGTGTTCTTCTCGGGAATGCCGAGCGAGGCGGCCGGGCCGGTGGCCGACAGCGTCACGCCCACATTGACGTCGGCCCAGGCCGCGGCGGCGGTGGCGCACAGCGCGGCGATCAGCAGGGGCTTGAAGAAGAATTTCATTTTGGACTTGTCTCCGGGTTGAAAAATCGTTGTGGCGTCAACGCTCGTCGAAGGACAAGGTGACGCGTTCTGTGAGAGGGTGGGCCTGGCAGGTCAGCACGAATCCCGCGGCTACTTCATTCTTGTCGAGCGCAAAGTTTCTTTCCATGCGGACTTCCCCCTCCACCAGCTTCGCGCGGCAGGTGCCGCACACGCCGGAGGTGCAGGAGAACGGCACTTCGAGCCCGGCGGCCGACGCCGCATCGAGGATGCTCGGCTGCCCTTCGGTGAAAGTGATCTCGCGCTGCAGCCCGTCGCGCACGATGGTGATGCGCGCCTGCTTGGCATCGCCGGGCAGCGCTTCGTGCACCACCGCACCCACCTGGCCCGCTGACGCGGCCGAAGGCAGCGCGACGCCGAAGCGCTCGATGTGGATGCGCTCCTCGGGCACGCCCGCGGCCAGCAGCGCGGCCTCGGCCTCGTCGTTCATCTGGAACGGGCCGCAGATGTAGGCGTGGTCGATGCCGGCCGCCGGCACCAGCGTGTTCAGGAATTCGCCGATCTTCTCGCGGTTCATCACGCCGCGGCCGAGCGGCGAATCGGTCTGCTCGTCGGAGAACACCAGCTGCAGCGCGAGCCGCGTCATGTAGCGGTTCTTCAGGTCCTCGATCTCTTCCTTGAACATCGTGGACTGCAGCTGCCGGTTGCCGTAGATCAGCGTGAAGCGGCTCAGCGGCTCGCGCGCCAGCACGGTCTTCATGATCGAGAGAATGGGCGTGATGCCGCTGCCGCCCGCAATGCCGACGTGGTGCCGTGCGGAGCCCGGCTCGATCGGCACGAAGAAGCGGCCCTGCGGCGCCATCACCTGCACCGTGTCGCCGGGCTGCAGGTGCGCGTTGATCCAGTTGGAGAACACGCCGCCTTGCACCTTGCGCACGCCCACGCGCAGCTCGCCGTCGTCCAGGCCGGCGCAGATCGAATACGAGCGGCGAAGGTCCTGCCCGTCGATGTCGCGCCGCAGCGTGAGGTACTGGCCCTGCGTGAAGCCGAAGACTTGCTGCAGCTCGGGCGGCACTTCGAAGGAGACGATGACGGCCTCCGAGGTGTCGGGTTCGACGGCCTTCACGCGCAGGGGGTGGAAGAGGGTGCTCATCGCTCAGATCGGCTTGAAGTGTTCGAAGGGTTCGCGGCAGGCGAGGCAGCGGTAGAGCGCCTTGCATGCGGTGGAGCCGAAGGCGGAGAGGCGTTCGGTGCGCTCGCTCGCGCAGCGCGGGCAGGCAATGCGTTCGCCGCCGGCGATGCGGCCGAAGAGGCGGATGGGCATGGCGGTGCCGGCTGCAGCTTCGGGCGTGAGGTGGGCCGGCGGCGCGATGCCGTAGGCCTTGAGCCTGGCGCGGCCTTCTTCGCTGATCCAGTCGCTGCTCCAGGCGGGCGCGCGGCGCAGCGTGGCGCGTGCGCGGCCGAGGCCCGCCTTTTCGATGGCGGCCAGCACGTCGTGCTCGATGGCCTCGGTCGCAGGGCAGCCCGAGTAGGTCGGCGTGAGCACGATCTCCAGCCCGTCCTCATGTTCGATCACCTCGCGCACGATGCCCAGGTCGCAGACCGACACGGCCGGCACCTCGGGGTCGAGCACGGTGTGCAGCACGGCCCAGGCCGCGTCGATGCGCGATGCAATGGCGGTGCTCACCACACGCCTCCGGGATAGCTGCGCTGCAGGTGCTGCATCTCGGCCAGGATGTAGCCCATGTGCTCGCTGTGCACGCCCTGCTTGCCGGTGCTGCGGAAGGCAGTCTCCTGCGGCATGGCGAGCCCGGCGGCGTCGAGCACCTGCTGCATCTCGGCAAGCCACGGCTCGTGCAGTTCGCTCCATGCGGGGCCGAGGCCGCTTGCGCTGGCTTGCGCATCGACCGCATCGCTCTCGAACAGCTCGGGCATGTAGAGCCAGAGCTGCTTCAGCGCCTTTTCCGTGCGGCGGCGCGATTCGTCGGTGCCGTCGCCGAGCCGCACGACCCAGTCGCCGGAATGCTGCTGGTGGTAGCGCGCTTCCTTCACGGCCTTGCCGGCGATGGCGGCCACTTCGGCATCGCTCGATGCGGCAAGGCGTTGCCACAGCAGCTTGAGCAGCGTGGCGACCATGGTGTTACGCACCACGGCAAAGGCAAAGTCGCCGCGCGGCAGCTCGACCAGCGTGAGGTTGAAGTAGTCGCGCTCGTCGCGCAGGTAGGCGAGCTGGTCTTCGTCATGTTCGCGGCCTTCGCCTTCGAGCTTGCCGGCGTGCGTGAGCAGTGCGCGGGCCTGGCCGACGAGGTCGAGCGCGATGTTGGCCATCGCGATGTCTTCTTCCAGCACGGGCGCATGGCCGCACCATTCGCCGAGGCGCTGCGCGAGCACGAGGCAGGTGTCGCCTATGCGCAGCAGGTATTGCACGGCGGGGGTGCGGTTCAGTTCTATGGATGCTTGCATGGCGCCGCTCACATGTGGTCCACGGACTTGGGCAACTTGTAGAAGGTCGGATGCCGGTACACCTTGTCCTCCGCCGGATCGAAGAACATGTCCTTGTCCCCCGGGTCGCTCGCCACGATCTGGTCCGAGCGCACCACCCAGATGCTGCTGCCTTCCTGGCGGCGCGTGTAGACGTCGCGCGCCATCTGGATCGCCATCTTCGGATCGGCCGCGTGCAGGCTGCCGCAATGCTTGTGGTCGAGACCGGCCTTGCTGCGCACGAACACTTCCCACAAGGGCCACTCTTGCTGGATATCGGCGCTCATGCGGCCTCCTTCATCGGTTGCTTGTTGGCGTAGGCCATCGCGGCTTCGCGCACCCACGCGCCTTCTTCCCAGGCATCGACGCGGGCCTGCAGGCGTTCGCGGTTGCAGGGACCGTCGCCGCCGATCACGCGCCAGAACTCGCTCCAGTCGATGGCGCCGAAGTCGTGCGCCTGGCGCTCTTCGTTCCACTTGAGGTCGGGGTCGGGCAGGGTCACGCCGAGGATGCGCGCCTGCTCGACGGCGGCGTCGATGAACTTCTGGCGCAGCTCGTCATTGCTGAAGCGCTTGATGCCCCAGCGCATCGACTGCGCGCTGTTGGGCGACTGGTCGTCCGGCGGGCCGAACATCATGACCGAGGGCCACCACCAGCGGTTGACCGCGTCCTGCACCATCGCCTTCTGCGCCGCGGTGCCGTGCGTCATCATCGTCAGCAGGGCTTCGTAGCCCTGGCGCTGGTGGAAGCTCTCCTCGCGGCAGATGCGGATCATGGCGCGCGCATACGGTGCGTAGGAGCAGCGGCAGATCGGCACCTGGTTCATGATGGCCGCGCCATCGACCAGCCAGCCGATGGTGCCCATGTCGGCCCAGGTGAGCGTGGGGTAGTTGAAGATCGAGCTGTACTTGGCCTTACCGCTGTGCAGCGCGTCGAACATCTGGTCGCGCGAGGTGCCCAGCGTTTCGGCGGCCGCGTACAGGTACAGCCCGTGGCCGCCTTCGTCCTGCACCTTGGCCAGCAGGATGGCCTTGCGCTTGAGCGTGGGCGCGCGGCCGATCCAGTTGCCTTCGGGCAGCATGCCGACGATCTCCGAATGCGCATGCTGGCTGATCTGGCGCACCAGCGTCTTGCGGTAGTGCTCGGGCATCCAGTCCTTCGCCTCGATGAAGTCGCCGGCATCGATGTGCGCGTCGAAGCGCTCCTCGAGCCGCATTTCCTCGGCGGAGCGCACGGCTTTCTTCTGCTTGCCGTCGCCTGCGTCCTTGCCCATGGTGTCCATTGCCTGGGTGTACATGTGCGTGTCCTTTCTGTGCGGTGTGTGGGCGCGCGGGCGGCTCAGCGCGGGCGCGTGTCGATCACGCGGCGGGCCTTGCCGGTCTGCGTGCGTTCCATTTCGTCGGGGCCGTGCACGACCACGCGGGTGGAGATGCCGATGAGCGTCTTCACGCGGTGCTGCACCCAGTCGGAGATGGCGTTGCGGTCGGCCGCGGCGGCCTCGTGCGGTGTGAGTTCGCAGTGCACCTCGACCTGGTCGAGCAGGCCTTCGCGGCTCACGCGCACCTGGTACAGGCCGGTGAGCGCGCTGTGCGCGAGCACGATCTCTTCGACCTGCGTGGGAAAGACGTTGACGCCGCGGATGATCATCATGTCGTCGCTGCGCCCGACGATCTTGCCCATGCGGCGGAACGAACGCGAGGTGGGCGGCAACAGGCGCGTGAGGTCGCGCGTGCGGTAGCGCACGATCGGCATGGCCTCCTTGCTGAGCGAGGTGAAGACCAGCTCGCCTTCCTCGCCGTCGGCCTTGAGCTCGCCGGTGTCGGGGTCGATGATCTCGGGATAGAAGTGGTCTTCCCAGATCACGGGGCCATCCTTGCTCTCGACGCATTCGCTGGCCACGCCCGGGCCCATCACTTCGGACAGGCCGTAGATGTCGACCGCATCGAGGCCGGCCTTGGCTTCGATGTCGCGGCGCATGGCCTCGGTCCACGGCTCGGCGCCGAAGATGCCGATCCGGAGCGAGCTGTCCTTGGCATCGAGGCCCTGGCGCTCGAACTGCTCGATGATCACCTGCATGTAGCTGGGCGTGACCATGATGATGTCGGGCTTGAAGTCCTGAATGAGTTGCACCTGCTTCTCGGTCTGGCCGCCCGACATCGGGATGACGGTGCAGCCCGCGCGCTCGGCGCCGTAGTGCGCGCCAAGGCCGCCGGTGAAGAGGCCGTAGCCGTACGACACGTGCACCATGTCGCCGGCACGGCCACCCGCGGCGCGG
The DNA here is from genome assembly GCF_001591365.1 of Variovorax paradoxus NBRC 15149. Lineage (GTDB taxonomy): Bacteria > Pseudomonadota > Gammaproteobacteria > Burkholderiales > Burkholderiaceae_C > Variovorax > Variovorax paradoxus. The sequence continues at coordinate 1,404,304 of NZ_BCUT01000001.1, read as the reverse complement.
ATGGAGCGCGCGACCAGGTCGGCCCAGGTGTCGATGTCCTTCAGCGTGTAGCCGACCACGGTCGGCTTGCCGGTGGTGCCCGACGAGGCATGGATGCGCGCCACCTGCGCGCGCGGCACGGCGAACATGCCGAAGGGGTAGTTGTCGCGCAGGTCGGTCTTCACCGTGAACGGAAACTTCGAGAGGTCGGCGAGCGACTTCAGGTCATGAGGGTGCACGCCCTTGGCATCGAAGGCCCGGCGGTAGTGCGGCACGTGGTCGTAGGCGCGCTGCAGCGTGGCGCGCAGGCGCTGGATCTGCAGCGCGGTGATCTCGTCGCGGCTCGCGGTTTCGATGGGCTCGAGCTCGCCGGGGGCAGGGTGTCTGGCTGTCATGGGCTTGTGTCTCCTCAGGCGGCAACGGCGGGGCGGCCCTTGGCGGTGTAGGAACGGCCGCGGAACATGGCGACGCGCTCGCCGCGCTGGTTGGTGATCTCGGTGTCGTACACGCCGGTGCGGCCGGCCTTCGACACTTCGAAGCAGCGTGCGGTGAGCACGTCGCCTTCGCGTGCCGGTGCGATGAAGTCGATCGAGAAGCCCGAGGCCACCGTGAGCTCGTTGTACGAGTTGCAGGCGAAGGCAAAGGTGGAATCAGCCAGCGTGGCCATGAAGCCGCCGTGGCAGATGGCGTGGCCATTGAGCATGTCGGTGCGCACGCGCATCTCGAGGGTGGCCTGGCCAGGGCCGACCTCGACGATGCGCATGCCGAGGCCCTTGGAGGCGTTGTCGTTCGCGAACATGCCGTCGCGGACGTACTCGGCGGTTTGCTGGGGGGTGCGGGTGGTGTCGGTCATTCTTGGGTTCCGCTTGTGCCGGGCTTTGTCTCCGGGGCTTCGGGGCGCTGTTGTTCGGGGCGCGTGCACAGGCCACCGGGTACTCCCCTCCGCGAATGTCCCCCGGCTTCGCCTCCTCCTTTATTTCGCTGCGGGGAGCACCCGATGCCCTGTGCACGATGGGCGCTGCCGTGGTGCTGGCCGATCAACGACTGCTCCGCATAACGCTTCCGCTGATGGGGTGCCTTGCGCAGCGAAATCAAGGGGGAGGCCGCAGGCCGGAGGACATTCGCGGAGCAAGGTACCCCGTCGGCGGGAGCGCGCCCCGAACGGCAGCGCCCTGAATGACCCTCGCCGCGATGAATAGAAAAACAAGGCTTCATCTCAGCGGTCCTTGAACACTGGCGCGCGCTTGGCGCGGAAGGCCTCGACGCCCTCGCGGTAGTCGCCACCATTGCCCATCTCGCGTTGGATGCGCGCTTCTTCGGCCAGCGCTGCATCGAGGTCCAGGCCCTGTGCCGCCGCCATGGCCTGGCGCGTGGCGACCAGGGCGCGGGTCGGCATGGTGGCCAGCTTCGAGGCGAGCGCGGCGGCCGTTTCGGGCAGTGCCGCGTCGTCCACGCACTGCCAGATCAGGCCGATGCGCGCGGCCTCCTCGGCCGGCAGCTTGTCGCCCAGCATCGCCATGCCCAGCGCGCGCGCCGAGCCCACGAGCCGCGGCAGCAGCCAGGTGCCGCCGGTGTCGGGCACGAGGCCGATCCTGGTGAAGGCCTGGATGAAGCTGGCCGAGCGGCCGGCCACGACAAGGTCGCAGCACAGCGCGATGTTGGCGCCCGCGCCGGCGGCCACGCCGTTGACGGCGGCGACCACGGGCACCGGCATCGAGCGCAGGCGCGCGACGAGCGGGGCGTAGTAAGCGGAGATGACGTGGCCCAGGTCCTTGGGCGCGGCACCGGGCGCGGGGTCGGGCGCGACCGAGGGATCGGCCAGGTCCTGCCCGGCGCAGAAGGCGCGGCCCGCACCCGTGAGCAGCAGGCAGCGCACCTGCGGATCGCCGGCCGCAAGGTCCAGCGCCGCCATCAGTTCGCCATGCATTTCGGTCGTGAAGCTGTTGAGCGCCGCGGGGCGATTGAGGCTCAGCGTGCGAACGGCACCGGCATCGCTGGTGAGAACTAAAGGTTCTGGCATGGGCTTGTCTCTGATCCTTAAACACTATTGACCGACCGTCCGGTAGATTTTAAGATCGAGCTCGATGCCAGCACAAGCGGGTGGCTTCAGGGCAAACCCTGAGCCCGCAACAAAGGAGACCGATCGAATGCCCAGCTACTCCATCGACGGCGTGATTCCCGTCGTCGACCCGACGGCTTATGTGCACCCCAGCGCCGTGCTGATCGGCGACGTGATCGTCGGGCCCGGCTGCTATGTCGGCCCCTGCGCCAGCCTGCGCGGCGATTTCGGCCGCATCGTGCTGCAGGAGGGCTCCAACGTGCAGGACCACTGCTGCATCCACGGTTTTCCGGACCAGGACACGGTGGTCGAGGTCAACGGCCACATCGGCCACGGCGCGATCCTGCACAGCTGCATCGTGCGGCGCGATGCGCTGGTGGGCATGAATGCGGTGGTGATGGACGAGGCCGAGATCGGCGAGCAGGCCATCGTGGCGGCCTGCGCCTTCGTGCCGGCCGGCATGAAGGTGCCGGCGCGCTCGCTGGTGGCGGGCATTCCGGCCAAGGTGAAGAAGATGCTGAGCGAGGAAGAAATCGCCTGGAAGCTCGAAGGCACGCAGACCTACCAGGCGCTCACCGTGCGCAGCCTGGCCAGCCTGCGCGAGGTCGCGCCGCTGCAGCAGACGGAACCCGGCCGCCCGCGCCTGCCCGCCACCGAGGTGCGCTCGCTGATCGCGACGCGGCGCGGCTAGCTTCGTGCAAGATCGCGGGTTGCCCGCAACAACTGCCAATCAATCAAGGAAGAAAGAAGACCCGATGCCGCGTGGAAGATCCGCCACCTATGACGACCAGCGCGAGTTCATCCTTGCGCAGGCCGCCCAGCTGTTCGCGCGCCGCGGCTATCCCGCCACCTCGATGAACCAGGTGGCCGAGGCCTGCAATCTCTCGAAGGCCACGCTCTACCACTACTACAAGGACAAGAGCAGCCTCCTGATCAGCATCGCCGAGACGCATGTGTCCAAGCTCGCCGCGCTGGTGGCCGAGGAAGAGGCCTCGACTCACACTGACGAGGAGCGCCTGCGCCGCTTCATCTACCGCATCGTCGAGGAATACGCCGGCGCACAGGACGCCCACCGCGTGCTGACCGACGACGTGCGCTTTCTGGAAGAAGAAGACCGCGAGCGCGTGCTGAACCAGGAGCGCGAAGTGGTGGCGGGGTTTGCGCGTGCCGTGTCGGCCTTGCGGCCGGGCGCGCCGAGCGACGACCTCGCCAAGCCGCTGACCATGCTGCTGTTCGGCATGATCAACTGGATGTTCACCTGGATGAAGCCCGGCGGCCGGCTCGACCATGCGTCCATTGCGCCGATCGTGGCCGACCTGTTCCTGGGCGGCATCGGCGCGGTGAAGTCGCCGCCAGCACCCCAGCTGGATTCCGTCAAAGAATCCGGTTGAACCAGAGCAGTGAGAGCCCCGCCGACGCCAGCGTGAGGATGGCTGCGCCCAGCGCAAAGAGCGCCGAGATCTCGGTTTCCTTCTTCTCGACCGTGAGCCGCGAGCTCAGCGTTTCGTAGACCTTCTTCAGGTCGGCGGCGGTGCCGGCGTAGAAGTATTCGGCCTGCGTCTTGTTGGCCACGGCCTTGAGCGTTTCCTCGTCGAGCCGCACGCGCATCGACCAGCCCTCGAAGCCGATGGTCTCGCCATCGACCGTGCCCACGCCCACCGTGTAGATGCGCACGCCGCGGTCGGCTGCGGCCTTGGCGGCATCGAGCGGATCGACGCCGGTGGTGCGCTGGCCGTCGGTCAGCATGATGACGGCGGCCGAGGTGTAGGAGCCCGGCGCCACCGGTGTGAACTCCTTGGCCTGCTTTTCCGCCTGGTCGATCGGCGTGCCGCGCTGGCGGCTGGGCGCGCTGAATTGCGAGACGTCGATGCCTGCATCGGGGAACAAGGTGGCGAGCGACACCACGATCGCATTGCCCGTGGCGGTGGCGCGCTGCAGCTGGAAGCTGTCGATCGCGGTGATCAGGTCGTCGTGGTTGGTGGTGGGCAGCTGCGCCACCTGCGCGCTGCCCGCGAAGGCCACGATGCCCACCTTGACATGGCGCGGCAGGTCCTTGATGAAGCTCTTGGCCGCCTCTTGCGCCGCGACCAGCCGGTTGGGCAGCACGTCGGCCGCGCGCATGCTGCCCGACACGTCCATCGCCAGGATGATGGTCTGCTGGTTCGACGGCAGCATCACCACCGCCATCGGGCGCGCGGCGGCCACCAGCATCGCGGCCATGGCCAGCAGGAACAGGAACGGCGGAATGTGCCGGCGCACGCTCTGGCCGGCGCCCATGGCCTCGCGCACGATCGACAGGCTCGCATAGCGCATCGCGAGCTTCTTCTTGCGGCGGATCAGCCAGATGTAGAGCAACACCAGCAGCGGCAGGGCCGCCAGCAACCAGAGGAATTGAGGCCAGAGAAATGTCATGCTGCCACCGCCTTCATGCTGCCCGGGCCGATGCGCATGCGGCGCTTGCGCAGGTCGGCGAAACGAACGATGGCTTCCACCAGGTCGTCGCTGGTCGAAAGCTCCAGTGCGTCGACACCCGCTTTCGATAGCGAGGCGCGCAGCGTGGCCTCGCGCTCGGCGGCCAGCCGCGCGAAGCGCTTGCGGAAGCCGGCGTCGTGCGTGTCGACCCAGAGCTGCTCGCCGGTTTCCGCGTCGCGCAGCGGCACCAGGCCGAGGTCGGGCAGCTCGAGTTCGAGCGGGTCGAACAGGCGCACGGCAATGACTTCATGCCGCTGCACCAGCTGGCCGAGCGGGCGTTCCCAGCCGGGCTCGCTCAGGAAGTCGGACACCACGAACACGGTGGAGCGGCGCGGCATCAGCGTGGCGGCCGATTTCAGCAGGTCGGCCAGGCGCGTCATGCCTTTTTGCGCGGGCGCGGCCTCGGCCTTGCCGGCGCGGCGCTCCATCGCATGCAGCAGGTGCAGCACGTGGCGGCGGCCGCTGCGCGGCGGAATCACCGCCTCGAGGTCGGTGCCGTAGACCAGTGCGCCCACCCGGTTGCCGTGGCGCGTGAGCAGGCGCGCGAGCACGCCGACGAAGCCGGCGGAGATTTCGCGCTTGGCCTTGAGGCCGGAGCCGAAGTCGACCGAGCGGCTCAGGTCGAGCACGAACCAGGCCGCCATCTCGCGGTCTTCGGTGAAGACGCGCACATGCGGCGTCTGCAGGCGGGCGGTGACGTTCCAGTCGATGTGGCGCACGTCGTCGTGGTGCTGGTATTCGCGCAGGTCGGCCAGGTCGAGCCCGGTGCCGCGCATCAGCGTGCGGTAGTCGCCCTGCAGCAGGCCATCGAGGCGGCGGATCACGGTCCATTCGAGCCGGCGCAGCGCGCGTTCCGTTCCACCGGCCTCGGCGATGAGCCGTTCGTCGTTCGCGGCCGCAGGGGCCTTACGCCACCAGCTTTTCATAGGAAGCCGGGGAACACCGCGGAACCGGCTTTGCCGGGCCGCCGGTGTTGCCCCCTTGAGGGGGGAGTCGAGCTACACGAAGTGAGCGAGGGACGGGGGTGGGTCATTTCAGGCCACCAGCTTTTCATGTTCGAGCGGTTTGGGAGGAGCGGGAACGGCCTTCATGATCTTCTCGACCAGGCCGTCGGGTGTGAGGCCTTCGGACAAGCCTTCGTAGGAAAGCGTCACGCGGTGGCGCAGCACGTCGGGCACCAGCGCGGTCATGTCCTCGGGCAGGGCGTAGCTGCGGCCGCGCAGCAGCGCGAGTGCGCGTGCGCCTTCGGTCAGGCTGATGCTCGCGCGCGGGCTCGCGCCGAAGGTGATGAAGCGGCGCATGTCCTTCAGGCCGTGCTTGTCGGGCGTGCGCGTGGCCGACACCAGCTTGACCGCGTACTGGATGAGCGAGGGATCGACGTACACGCGCCGCGCCTCGGCCTGCAGGGTGGCGAGCTGCTCGGTGGTCGCCACCGGATTGACCTCGACCAGCGAGCCGATCACGCGCTGGACGATGACGAACTCTTCCTCGTCGCTCGGGTAGTCGACCAGCACCTTCATCATGAAGCGGTCGACCTGCGCCTCGGGCAGCGGATAGGTACCCTCGGTTTCGATGGGGTTCTGCGTGGCCATCACCAGGAAGGGGCGCGGCACCTTGTGCGTCTCGCCGGCAATGGTGACCTGGCGCTCCTGCATCACTTCGAGCAGCGCGCTCTGCACCTTGGCCGGCGCGCGGTTGATTTCGTCGGCCAGAAGCAGGTTGGCGAACACCGGGCCCAGCGAGGTGCTGAACTCGCCGGTCTTCTGGTTGTAGATGCGCGTGCCCACCAGGTCGGCCGGCACGAGGTCGGGCGTGAACTGGATGCGCTTGAACTGTCCGCGCACGGTGTCGGCCAGCGTCTTGATGGTGAGCGTCTTCGCAAGGCCCGGCACGCCCTCGACCAGCAGGTGCCCGCCCGCGAGCATGGCCACCATCACGCGCTCCAGGAAGCGGTCCTGGCCCACCACCACGCGCTTGACCTCGTAGAGGATCTGCTCCATCAGCTCGGCCGTGGCGGGAGAGGTGGAAAAGGGGTTCTCTGTGCTCATGCGGGGCCTCTCGGTAAACAACAATCGAAAGCGTCGGGGGATGTTCCTGGCTAGAACGGCGGCGAGCCCGCAGCCGAGGCCGCGTTCTCTATGGGCACCGCAAAGCCGATGCCGATGAAGGTGCGCTGCTGCGTGGGGTTGAGGATGGCGGTGACGATGCCCAGCACCTCGCCGTCCATGTTGATCAGCGGGCCGCCCGAGTTGCCGGGGTTGGCTGCGGCGTCGAACTGGATCAGGTTGCCCAGTTCCTGCTTGCCTTCGGGCGAGCGGAACGAGCGCTTCAGGCCCGACACCACGCCGGCCGACACCGAGGGGCCGATGCCGAACGGAAAGCCGACCGCGGCCACCTGGTCGCCGGGCTGCAGGTCTGCGGTCGAGCGCATGACGGCGGGAATCAGGTCGTCGGGGATCTTCTGGGCCTGCAGCACCGCGAGGTCGTTCTCGGGCTGCACGCCGGTGATGGTGGCCACGGCCTCGAGTCCGTCGGAGAAGGTGACCTTGATGGTCTCGGCGCCGGCCACGACGTGCAGGTTGGTGAGGATCACGCCCTTGTCGACGATGACCACCCCGGTGCCCACGCCGCGCTCGACCTCGCCCGGAGGCGCATCGGCTTCGGGCGGCTTGCCCTTGGCCATGTTGCGGCCGCGCTTCTGGGTCTTGGCCTCGGGCGTGGCCTTCTCGGGGCCGTAGCCGACCACCCGCACCACCGAGGGCCGCACGATCTCGGCGGCCTTTGCGGCGGGCGAGGGCAGCGTGTGGGTCTGCAGCGTGCGCAGCACGGCCGAATCGATGTCTTTCTGCGTCAGCGCCTTGCCCTGCCGGGGCCACCAGGTGGCGCCGCCTGCAACCAGCGCGGCGCACAGCACGAGCAGGAATGCGAAGCTGCGCCGGCCCGGCTGCCAGCCGGCCTTCGCGTGCGGCGGGGGTGGCGCGCCATTGCCTGCTGCGCCCTCGGGCGACGGCACGGCAGCCTCTTGGGCCGCGGAATCGGCCGCTTGAGGCAGCGTGCGGGGCGAACGGCTGTAGAAAGCGGGCCTGCGCATCGGGGCACCTCCGGCAAGGGATGACGGGTCAGTAGGGAGTCACAGTAGCACGCTTTCTTCTGCCTTGCATCCCTTCGGGCATCATCTGGCCATGGCTGTTTTTGTCGATACCCACTGCCACCTCGATGCGCCCGAATTCGGTGCGGAAATGCCGCTCGTGCGTGCACGGGCCGCCGAAAGGGGCGTGGTGCTGTGCGTCATTCCCGCGGTGGCGGTCTTCAACTTTGCGACCGTGCGCGAGCTCGCGCGGGTGCAGGGCGACGCCTATGCGCTGGGCATCCACCCGCTGTGCACCGGCAATGCAGAGGAGGCCGACCTGGAGGCACTCGATGCCGAGCTTGCCGCGCACCGCGGCGATCCGCGGCTGGTTGCGGTCGGCGAGATCGGCCTCGACTACTTCGTGGAAGGGCTGGACAGCGACAAGCAACAGCACTTCTTTCACACTCAGTTGCAACTCGCGCGCAAATACGATCTGCCGGTGCTCATCCACGTGCGCCGCTCGGTCGACAAGGTGCTCAAGCACCTGCGGCAGACCGCGGCCGGCCGGCCGTGGCAGGGCATTGCCCATGCGTTCAACGGCAGCGAGCAGCAGGCCGCGTCCTGCATCGGGATCGGCCTGAAGCTGGGCTTCGGCGGCGCCGTGACCTTCGACCGCGCATTGCAGCTGCGGCGGCTGGCGGCCACGCTGCCGCTCGAATCGATGGTGATGGAAACCGATGCACCCGACATCCAGCCGCATTGGCTCTACCGCACCCAGGCGCAGCGCGCGGCCGGCGAAGCGCAGGGCCGCAACGAGCCAGGCGAGCTGCCGCGCATCGCCGAAGTGGTGGCGCGGCTGCGCGGCATCGGCATCAATGAACTGGCCGAAGCCACCACCCGCAATGCGCTCGCGGCGCTGCCGCGGCTCGAAGGCCTCCTGTCCTTGTCGGAAGGCCGGCCGCACACCGCGTAGGCCGACATCCCGTCTTGCGATGGCGCAACGAAGCCTGCGGGTTTGCTGTCATCCTCGGTGCTCGAAGCGGCGTTTCTTGTCCAGTGGCAAGTTCGTCACTCCAGCATCTCATCCCAAAAGGAGCTTTCGCATGAACACATCTTTCATCCGCACCGTGCCTGTCGTGCTCGCCCTCGCGCTGGCCTCCATCGGCGTGTCCGCCGTGGCCCAGACCACCGCCGCTCCGGCCACCGCAGCGCCGGCGCCAGCCACCGCGGAGCCCAGCACCACCGAGAAGGTGAAGGAAGCCGGCAAGGACGCGGTCGATGCCACCAAGCGCACGACCAAGAAGGCCGTGAACGCCACCGAGCGCGGCACCAAGAAGGCCTGGAACGCGACCAAGCGCACCACCAAGAAGGCCACCAATGCCACCAAGAGCGTGGCTGCCAAGACCGGCGACGCCGTTGAAACCGCCGGCCACAAGACGGCCGACGGCATGCGCAGCGCCGGCAAGGCGATCGGCGAGAAGGTGCCCGGCACCGCCGAGAACGAAGCCGCCAAGAAGTAATCGGAATTCGCCTTTAGAAAAACCCGCTTCGGCGGGTTTTTTCATGGGCGGGCGACAGTGCCAAGATAGAGCCTGTCCATGAACCCACCCAACGCATCCGACACCGGCAGCCCCGTGCTCACGGGCCTGGCCCCCATCGTCTCTCCCGCCACCGTCGTACTGATCCTGGGCAGCTTCCCGGGCGTGCGCTCGCTCGAACTGCAGCAGTACTATGCGCATCCGCAAAATCAGTTCTGGAAAATCTTGCAAGCCGTTTGGCCCCACCATCCGCTCCCCATGGGCGCAGACAGCTATCCCGAGAAGAAAAAGTGGCTGCTCGAGCGCGGCCTGGGCGTGTGGGACGTGTACGCGGCCTGCGAGCGCGAGGGCAGCCTCGACTCCGCCATCCGCGCGCCCGTGGCCAACGACATCGCGGGCCTGCACCTGCCCCGGCTCGCGGCCATTGCGCACAACGGCGGCGAGAGCTTCAAGCATGCGCGCCACACGCGCACCCTCGGGGTGCCGGTCTACCAGCTGCCTTCCACCAGCCCCGCCAACGCGTCGTGGAGCTTCGAGCGCAAGCTCGAAGCCTGGCGCAAGGTCTTCGACGCCCACCACCTTCTTTGATGGCCACGAGCAAAACTCCCGTTCTCCCCGAAGTCAACTTTTCCGATTGGGGCGACATCCGCTACCTGCACCTGGGCACCGAATGGGTCCAGGGCTCGATGAAGCTCGACGCGCCGTTCGAGATCGAGCTCGAATACGTGCAGCGCATGATGGCCTGGCTGCTGTTCGCCGACCCCAAGAGCGTGGCCAGCCGCCATGCCATGCAGCTGGGCCTCGGCGCGGCCACGCTCACCAAGTTCTGCCGCAAGACGCTGCGCATGCGCACCACCGCGGTGGAACTGAATCCGCAGGTGGTGTCGGCCTGCCGCGGCTGGTTCAAGCTGCCGGCCGACGACCCGAAGCTGCGCGTGGTCATTGCCGATGCCGCGCAGGAGATCCGCAAGCCCGAATGGCAGGGCACGGTCGATGCGCTGCAGGTCGACCTCTACGACCATGAAGCCGCCGCGCCGGTGCTCGACAGCGAAGACTTCTACGCCGACTGCCGCGCGCTGCTCACCGAGGACGGCTGCATGACGGTCAATCTCTTCGGCCGCTCGTCGAGCTACGAGCGCAGCCTCGAGAAAATCGCCGGTGCATTCGGCGCCGATGCGGTCTGGGCCTTCAAGCCGACGCGCGAAGGCAACACGGTGGTGCTGGCGCAGCGCGCACCCAGCCGGCCCAAGCGCGAAGCCCTTGCCGAGCGCGCCCAAACGATCCAGACTCGATGGGCCCTGCCCGCGCCCAAATGGCTGCGCGTGTTCAAACCGCTGAATCCCACCCTCACCCGACCGTCCGGCCCATGAGCGCTGTTTCCGCCCCCGCATCCCTGGCCGCCCGCCACGAAGGCCCGCTCGACCTGCGCCGCCTGATCGAATGGCTCGCCGCCGACGGCGTGATTTCTCCGGTGGAAGCCAAGCGCACCATCGCGCGCTGCGCCCAGGCCGAGAGCCGGCAGGCGCCGCTGGTGCGGCTGGCCAACGTGGCCATGACGCGCGAGAGCGACGGCAAGCCGCTCGACCTCGAAATGCTCACGCAGTGGCTCTCCGGCCGCGCCGGGCTTGCCTACCTGCGCATCGATCCGCTCAAGGTCGACGTGGGCAAGGTCGCCGACACCATGAGCGCGGCCTACGCCGAGCGCCACAAGGTGCTGCCGGTGCAGGTGCTGCCCAACGAGGTGGTGGTGGCCACGGCCGAACCCTTCCTGACCGACTGGATCGCCGAGGTGGAACGCCAGTCGCGCCGCACCGTGCGCCGCGTGGTGGCCAACCCCACCGACATCCAGCGCTACACGGCCGAGTTCTTTGCGCTCGCCAAGTCGGTGCGCGCCGCGCAGAAGGCCGGCGGCAACACCGGCGGCGCGAGCTTCGAGCAGCTGGTGGAGCTGGGCAAGAGCACCAAGCAGCTCGACGCCAACGACCAGAGCGTGGTGCAGGTGGTCGACTGGCTCTGGCAATACGCCTTCGACCAGCGCGCGAGCGACATCCACCTGGAGCCGCGGCGCGAGCAGGGCGTGATCCGCTTTCGCATCGACGGCATCCTGCACCCGGCCTACCAGATGCCCATGGGCGTGATGAACGCGATGGTGTCGCGCATCAAGCTGCTGGGCCGCATGGACGTGGTCGAGAAGCGCCGCCCGCTCGATGGCCGCATCAAGACGCGCAACATGCGCGGCGACGAAGTCGAAATGCGCCTTTCCACCCTGCCGACCGCCTTCGGCGAGAAGATGGTGATGCGCATCTTCGACCCCGACACCGCGGTGAAGGACCTCGACGCGCTCGGCTTCGCGCAGCACGACGCGCAGCGCTGGGAACAGCTCGTCACGCGGCCCAATGGCATCATCCTGGTGACCGGGCCCACGGGCTCGGGCAAGACCACCACGCTGTACTCCACGCTCAAGCGCGTGGCCACCGAAGAGGTCAACGTGAGCACGGTGGAAGACCCGATCGAGATGATCGAGCCTTCGTTCAACCAGACGCAGGTGCAGCCGCAGCTCGATTTCGGTTTTACCGAAGGCCTGCGCGCGCTGATGCGGCAGGACCCGGACATCATCATGGTCGGCGAGATCCGCGACCTTGCCACGGCCGAGATGGCGGTGCAGGCCGCGCTCACCGGCCACCTGGTGTTCAGCACGCTGCACACCAACGACGCGCCAAGCGCCATCACGCGGCTGATGGAACTCGGCGTGCCTTCCTACCTCATCAACGCCGTGATGCTCGGCGTGCTGGCCCAGCGGCTGGTGCGCACGCTGTGCCCCAACTGCAAGCAGCCCGACGACACGGTCACGCGCGAGAAGCTCGAGACCATCGTCAAGCCCTGGCAGATCACCGGTTCGGTGCGCGCCTACAAGCCCGTGGGCTGCGTCGACTGCCGCATGACCGGCTACATGGGCCGCATGGGCCTGTACGAGCTGCTGAGCATCAGCGAGGACTTCAAGGCCCAGGTCACCAAGGAGCCCAACCTGGCCGGGCTGCGCCGCCAGGCCGTGATCGACGGCATGCGCCCGCTGCGCCTGGCCGGGGCGCTGCGCATCGCCGAAGGCGTCACCACCATCGAGGAAGTGCTGAGCGCGACGCCGCCGCTGGAGTGAAGCAGCGGCCGGGCCCCCGGGGTTATCCCTAGGCTTTCGGTTAGTGGAATCCACATCGAGCTGACCACCAGCTGACCAGACAATCTCGCATCGAAATTTGTTCGAGGAGACTGTTCGTGAAAATCAAGAGTCAGAAAGACTTTTTCTCGGGTCTGATGTTTACGGTCGTGGGCGTGGCGTTCGCATGGGGCGCCACCACCTACAGCGTAGGCAGCGGCGCCCGCATGGGGCCGGGTTATTTCCCGTTGATGCTGGGCATCCTGATGGCCGTCATCGGCCTGGGGATCATGTTCAGCGGCCTGACCGTCGAAACCACCGACGGCGAAAAGATCGGCAAGTGGGCCTGGAAGCAGGTCGTGTTCATCCTGGGCGCCAATCTCGCGTTCGGCATCCTGCTGGGCGGCCTGCCGAGCCTCGGCGTGCCGGCCATGGGAATGATCATCGCCATCTACGCGCTCGTGATCATCTCGAGCCTGGCGGGCCATGAGTTCAAGCTTCCCAGCGTGCTGATCCTGGCCACCGTGCTGGCCGTCGGCAGCTATGTCGCCTTCATCTGGGCGCTGAAGCTGCAGATCCAGGTCTGGCCGACCTTCATCACCGGTTGAGAAGAAAGCGCGCAAATGGAATTGTTTGAACACCTCTCGATGGGTTTTGGCGTTGCCTTTACCTTCACCAACCTGCTGTACTGCCTGGTCGGCTGCATCCTGGGCACCCTGATCGGCGTGCTGCCGGGCATCGGCCCGGTCGCGACCATCGCGATGCTGCTGCCCGCCACCTACGCGCTGCCGCCCGTGTCGGCGCTGATCATGCTGGCCGGCATCTACTACGGCGCGCAGTACGGCGGCTCGACCACCGCCATCCTCGTGAACCTGCCGGGCGAATCTTCGTCGGTGGTGACCGTGATCGACGGCTACCAGATGGCGCGCAAGGGCCGTGCGGGTCCGGCGCTGGCCGCGGCGGGCCTGGGCTCGTTCTTCGCGGGCTGCGTCGGCACGCTGATCCTGGCGGCCTTTGCGCCGCCGCTGACCGAGCTGGCCTTCAAGTTCGGCCCGGCCGAGTACTTCTCGCTGATGATCCTGGGCCTGATCGGCGCCGTGGTGCTGGCTTCGGGCTCGCTGCTCAAGGCCATCGCGATGATCGTTCTGGGCCTCTTGCTGGGCCTGGTCGGCACCGACGTGAATTCGGGCGTGGCGCGCTACAGCTTCGACGTTCCGGAACTGACCGACGGCATCGGCTTCGTGGCCATTGCCATGGGTGTGTTCGGCTACGGCGAAATCATTGCCAACCTTTCGCGCCCCGACGACGAGCGCGAAGTGTTCACCGCCAAGGTCTCGGGCCTGTTCCCGACCAAGGAAGACTTCAAGCGGATGATTCCCGCGGTGCTGCGCGGCACGGCGCTGGGCTCTTCGCTCGGCATCCTGCCCGGCGGCGGTGCGCTGCTGTCGGCTTTCGCGGCCTACACCATCGAGAAGAAGACCAAGCTGCATCCCGGCGAAGTGCCGTTCGGCAAGGGCAACATCCGCGGCGTGGCAGCTCCCGAGGCGGCCAACAACGCCGGTGCGCAGACCTCCTTCATCCCGCTGCTCACGCTGGGCATTCCGCCCAACGCGGTGATGGCGCTGATGGTGGGCGCAATGACGATCCACAACATCCAGCCCGGCCCGCAGGTGATGACCAGCAACCCCGAGCTGTTCTGGGGCCTGATCGCCTCGATGTGGCTGGGCAACGCGATGCTGATCATCCTGAACCTGCCGCTGATCGGCATGTGGATCAAGCTGCTGTCGGTGCCCTACAAGTTCCTGTTCCCGGCGATCGTGCTGTTCTGCGCCATCGGCGTGTACTCCACGAACAACAACACCTGGGACATCTGGATGGTCGGCATCTTCGGCTTCGTGGGCTACACCTTCTTCAAGCTGGGTTGCGAGCCTGCGCCGCTGCTGCTGGGCTTCATCCTCGGACCGATGATGGAAGAAAACCTGCGCCGCTCGCTGCTGCTGTCGCGCGGCGACTGGAGCGTGTTCGTCACGCGTCCGATCTCGCTCGGCCTGCTGCTTGCCGCTTTGCTGCTGCTCGTGATCGTGCTGCTGCCGGCGGTCAAGGCGAAGCGCGAAGAAGCCTTCGTCGAGGACTGAACGGCCCACCCCCGTCCCTCGCTCACTTCGTGTAGCTCGACTCCCCCCTCAAGGGGGCAACACCAGCGGCCCGGCATAGCCGGTTCCGCGGTGTTCCACGAAAAATACGGCGGCGCCTTCGGGCGCCGTTTTCTTTTTCAGGGCCTGGCAGCCCTTGGTGGTTTCATGTGCTGTCGTGCCATGGTGAGAAAAGCCATGGCCGCGGGATTGAGCGGATGCTTGGCCAGGCGGATGGCGACGACCGGGTATTCGAGCGCCGGGCGCGTGACAGCCACGGCGCGCAGGTTGCCGGGCATCAGCACCTCCACATAGCGCGGCAGGAGCGCCACACCCGCGCCCGCCTGGATCAGGCCGAAGGCCGTCGAGAGCATCGACACATGGTGGACCACGCGCGGATACACATTCGCCATGCTCGACAGCTGGCGGCTCACGGCGCGCCACACGTTGGCGTCGGGATTCACGTGGATGAAGGGCAGCGCCTCGAGCTGCCGGGCATCGACCACCACGCGCTGGGCCAGCGGATGGTCGTCGCGTACGAAGAGGGCCATGCGCTCGGTGAACAGCGGCTCGGTCGCCAGCTCCGAGTGCTTCTGGCCGATGTCCGAGCCGAAGCCCAGGTCGGCCTCCTGCGAGAGGATGCGCGAGATCATCTGCTCCGCGGTGCTGTCCAGCAGCGTGGTGGCCAGCGTGGGGTGCTTCTGCGAGAAGCGGCCGAGCATCGGCGGCAGCAGGGCGCCCGCCGTGAGGTGTCCCACGGCCAGCACCACGCGTCCTTCGCGCAGCTGCGACTGCGAGCGGCAGGCGTCCACCGATTCATCGATCATCCGCAGCGCCCGCACGGCGGTCTCGACCATCACTTGGCCCGCGCTCGTGAACTGGATACGGCGGCCGCGCACGATGAGCGGCTGTCCGAGCTGCTCTTCCATGCGCTTGACCAGGTGGCTGATGGCCGGCTGCGTCAGCTGCAGGCTTTCCGCTGCCAATGTGAAGCTGCCCGATTCGGCGACCGCCGCCAGCGCCCGCAGCTGCTGCAGCGAGACTTCCTCCGTGGCGTTCTTCGTCATAAGCAGCGCTCATAGTTGAATAAGCTGGATTATCTGGCTTGATGTGCGGCGGCTGCATAGCATGCGAGCTTTTCTCCACCGGGCCAGAATCAGCACCATGAAAAGAATCCAGTTCCTCCAAGCGGCCGCGGCGGCGCTTTGCGTGGCTGCATCGACGGCCAGCGTGGCCCAGGGCTATCCGAACAAGCCGGTGCGGCTGATCGTGCCGTTCCCGGCGGCCGGCGCAACCGACCTCTTCGCCCGCACGCTCGGGCAGAAGATGAGCGAAAAGCTCGGCACCCCGCTGATCATCGACAACAAGCCGGGCGCGGGCGGCGCCATCGGCTCCGACATGGCCGCGAAGGCGCCGGCCGACGGCTACACGCTGCTGCTGGCCACCACCAGCACCCACTCCATCGGGCCGGCCATCACCAGCAAGCTGCCCTATGACACGGTGCGCGACTTCACGCCCATCGCGCACGTGGGCGATGCGCCGAGCATCATGCTGGTGCCGGTCAACTCGCCCGCAAAGACCGTGCGCGAATGGATTGACCACGCAAAGAAGAACCCCGGCAAGCTCAACTACGCGTCCAGCGGCAACGGCACCATCGTGCAGCTCACTGCGGAGCTCTTCAAGGCGCAGGCCGGCGTGTTCGTGACCCACATTCCCTACAAGGGCACCGCGCTGGCCATTCCCGACCTGATCAGCGGCAAGGTCGACGTGCTGTTCGACTCGCTTCCCACCGGCATGCCGCACGTGCGCGACGGCCGGCTGCGCGCGCTGGGCGTCACCACGCTCAAGCGCAGCCCGCTGGCACCCGAACTGCCGCCGATCGCCGACACGCTGCCGGGCTTCGAGTCGAACACCTGGTTCGGCTTCTACGGTCCCAAGGGCCTGCCGGCGGACATCGTGGCGCGCGTCAACAAGGCCGCGAACGAGGCGCTGGCCGATCCCGAGGTGAAGGAAAAACTGTCGCGCCTGGGCATCGAGCCTGCCGCCGCCGGAACGCCCGAGCAGTTCGCCAAAATGGTGGCGGCCGATGCCGCCAAGTGGAAAAAGATCGTGGTCGAGCGCAAGATCACCAACGAATAAGCGAGCACATTCCCATGAATTTCGACTTCAGCAATCCCTACCTCTCCACCCGCATTCCGATCTTCGCGCGCAACGTGGTGTCGACCTCGCACCCGCTCGCCTCGCAGGCGGGGCTGCGCATGCTGCAGCAGGGCGGCAATGCCGTCGATGCGGCCATTGCCACCGCGGCCGTGATGACGCTGGTCGAGCCCGTGAGCAACGGCCTGGGCAGCGACGCCTTCTGCATCCTGTGGGACGGCAAGGAACTGCACGGCCTCAACGCCTCGGGCCCTGCGCCCAAGGCCTGGACGCCCGACTACTTCAAGGCCAAGTACGGCGCCGACGCCGCCACGCCGCCGATGCGCGGCATTGATTCGGTCACCGTGCCGGGCGCGGTGCGCGGCTGGGTGGCGCTCAGCGAGCGCTTCGGCAAGCTGCCTTTCGCCGACCTGCTGGCACCGGCCATCGACATCGCCGAGCGCGGCTACCTGGTGCCGCCGGTGGTGCAGCAGAAGTGGGCCGCGGCCACGCCGGTGCTGGCATCGGTGGCGGGCTTCGCGCAGACCTTCATGCCCTGGGGCCGCGCACCCGAAGTGGGCGAGCTGTTCCGCTTCACGGCCGCCGCGCGCGCGCTCAAGGCCATTTCCCGCACCAAGGGCGAGGCCTACTACAGCGGCGAGATTGCCGAGGCGCTTGCCAGGTTCTCGAAGGAGCAGGGCGGCTCGCTCACGGTGGCCGACCTCTCGGCCTACCAGCCCGAATGGGTCAAGCCGATCTCGCGCGACTACCGCGGCCACACGCTGCACGAGATTCCGCCCAACGGGCAGGGCATTGCGGCGCTGATCGCGCTCGGCATCTTGGAAAAGTTCGACATCGCCTCGCTGCCGGTCGACTCGGTCGCTTCGCAGCACCTGCAGATCGAGGCGATGAAGCTCGCCTTCGCCGACGTCTACCGCTATGTGTCGGAGCCATCGTCGATGACGGTGACACCCGCGCAAATG
The DNA here is from genome assembly GCF_001591365.1 of Variovorax paradoxus NBRC 15149. Lineage (GTDB taxonomy): Bacteria > Pseudomonadota > Gammaproteobacteria > Burkholderiales > Burkholderiaceae_C > Variovorax > Variovorax paradoxus. The sequence goes on along the minus strand of NZ_BCUT01000001.1, from coordinate 1,386,784 downwards.
CTCGATGACTCCTACCTCGCATCGCGTGCGAGACTCATCGACGTGAAAAAGGCACAGGACTTCAAGGCCGGCAACCCCGTCAAGGGCGGCACCATCTACCTCACGGCGGCCGACGAGAGCGGCATGATGGTGAGCTTCATCCAGAGCAACTACATGGGCTTCGGCTCGGGCTGCGTGGAGCCCGAGTTCGGCATCAGCCTGCAGAACCGCGGCCATGGCTTCAGCCTCAAGGCCGAGAGCCCGAACGTCGTGGCGCCGGGCAAGCGGCCGTTCCACACCATCATCCCGGCCTTCCTTACCAAGGACGGCCAGCCGGTGATGAGCTTCGGGGTGATGGGCGGCAACATGCAGCCGCAAGGCCACATGCAGACGCTGGTGCGCATGCTCGACTACAAGCAGAACCCGCAGGCCGCCTGCGACGCGCCGCGCTGGCGCTTCAACGCGGGGCTCGAGATCAACGTCGAGGCCGCAATGGACTCGGCCACGGTGCAGGGCCTGCGCGAGCTCGGCCATCACCTGGACGTGATCGACGACTCCTACCAGGACTTCGGCGCCGGCCAGTTCATCTGGCGCGCGGGCGATCCGTCGGTCGAAGGCTACGTGGCCGCCAGCGATCCGCGCCGCGATGGCCTTGCGGCAGGCTTTTGACGGCTACGCGATGATCGGGGAATGACCAAGTCCGCCGTACAGACCGGCATTCCCTCTTCTTCTTCTTCTTCTTCTTCTGCCAGCGGCGCAAGGAGCCTTGCGCCCGGCCTCATCCTCGCCTCGCTCGGCGCGGTCGCGTTCAGCGGCAAGGCCATCATCGTCAAGCTGGCGTACCGCTACGGCGTGGATGCGATCACGCTGATCATGCTGCGCATGCTGTTCGCGCTGCCGCTGTTCGCGGTGATGGCGTGGTGGGCCGGCCGCGGCAAGCCCGCGCTCACCTTGCGCGACTGGTTCGGCGTGGCCGGGCTCGGCTTCTCGGGCTACTACCTGGCGAGCTTTCTCGACTTTGCCGGGCTCGCCTACATCTCGGCCAGCTTCGAGCGGCTCATTCTCTATCTCAACCCCACGCTGGTGCTGCTGTTCGGCTGGCTCCTGTACCGGCGGCGCGCCACGCGGCCGCAGGTGCTCGGCATGATCGTGAGCTATGCCGGCGTGCTGCTCGTGTTCGGGCACGAGCTCTGGATCGGCGGCGGCGGCAAGGGCGGCGGGGCGGCGGCCTGGGGCACCTTCCTCGTGTTCCTGAGCGCCGTGAGCTATGCGGCCTACCTTGTCTACAGCGGCGAATTCGTCAAGCGCCTGGGCTCGCTGCGGCTCGTGGGCCTGGCCACCACCGTGGCCTGCCTGCTGTGCATCCTGCAGTTCGCGCTCACGCGGCCGATGAGCGCCGCAATGCAGGTGGCGCCCGAGGTCATCTGGCTGTCGGTGCTCAACGCCACGCTGTGCACGGCGGTGCCTGTCCTCATGGTCATGATGGCCATCGAGCGCATCGGCCCGGCCATGGCCGCGCAAACCGGCATGATCGGGCCGCTGTCGACCATCCTCATGGGCGTGGTCATACTCGGCGAGCCGTTCACCGCGTGGATCGCGGCCGGCACGGTGCTCGTGATTGCGGGCATCTTCGTTTTCACACGCACGGGGCGCTAGCGCTCCTGCAGTCAAGGAGCAACAACATGGATTTGGGCATTGCAGGCAAGACCGCGCTGGTGTGCGGCGCGAGCAAGGGACTGGGCTACGGCTGCGCCGAGGCCCTGGTGCGCGAGGGCGTGAACGTGGTGATCGTGGCGCGCGGCGCCGAGGTGCTCGAAGCGGCGGCTGCGAAGCTGGCCGCAGCGGCAGCCGGCTCGCCGGCGCCTTTCGTCAAGCACGTGGCCGCCGACATCACGACCGAGGCCGGCCGCGCGGCGGTGTTCGCGCTCGGCCACGACTTCGACATCGTCGTCACCAACGCCGGCGGCCCGCCTCCGGGCGATTTCCGCAACTGGGACCGCGAGGCATGGATCAAGGCCGTCGACGCCAACATGCTGACGCCGATCGAGCTCATCAAGGCCACGGTCGACGGCATGGCCAAGCGCGGCTTCGGGCGCATCGTCAACATCACCTCGAGCTCGGTGAAGTCGCCCATCGACATCCTCGGCCTCTCCAACGGTGCGCGCAGCGGCCTCACGGGCTTCGTGGCCGGCGTGGCGCGCACGCCCATCGCCGCGCAGGGCGTGACCATCAACAACCTGCTGCCCGGTTCCTTCGACACCGACCGCCTGAAGGGCACGATGGCCGGCGCAGCGCAGAAGTCGGGACAAGACTTCGACACCGTGTGGGAAGCCCGCAAGAAGAACATTCCGGCCAGGCGCTTCGGCACGCCCGCCGAGTTCGGCGCGATCTGCGCCTTCCTCTGCAGCATGCAGGCCGGCTACATGACGGGACAGAACGTGTTGGCCGACGGCGGCGCCTACCCCGGCACGTACTGAGCTCGCCCCCAGGCTGCGCGCGCTTCGTGCCGCGCGCGGCTATGGGCGCCGTGACGAGATCACGATGCCGCCCACGATCAGCGCAAAGGCCGCGCCGTGGTACCAGTGCGGCGGCTCGCGCAGGAAGGCCGCGGACAGCAGCGCGGCGAACAGCGGCGTGAGGTTCATGAAGAAGCTCGCGGCCTGCGGCCCCGCATGCTGCACGCCGCTGCCCCAGCAGCGGTAGGCCACCACGGCCGGGCCGATGCCGATGAAGGCCAGCGCCGCCAGCAGCGGCCATCCGAGCTCCATGCGCGCATCGGCCAGCGTCCATTCCCCGGCCGCGAACAGGCCCGACCATGCGAGGCCGAACACCAGCTGTGCCATCAGGAACGCGGCCCAGTCCTGCCGCACGTCCTGCGGCTCCCGCGTGCGCACCAGGAACCAGCTGTAGAACGCCCAGGCGATGGTGCCCAGGATCATGTAGAGATCGCCCGGCACCAGCCGCAGCGCGAGCAGCTGCCGCCATTCGCCCCGGCTCAGCACCAGCAGCACGCCCAGCATCGAGAGCAGCGAGCCGCCGATCTCGCGCCCGCCGACACGCGCGCCGAAGAAAATGCCGCCCACCGCCAGCATCCACAGCGGCAGGCTGGAGCCCACCAGCGTGACGTTGATCGGCGCGGAGGTCTGCAGCGCCAGGTACTGGAATGCGTTGTAGCTGCCGATGCCCAGCAGCCCCAGCACCGAATAGCGCTTCCAGTGCGCCCACATCGGGCTGCCGCGGCGCAGCACCGGCCATGCGAGCGGCAGCAGCAGCACGAACGCGATGACCCAGCGCACGAAGTTCAGCGTGAGCGGCGACACCAGGTCGCGCACCAGGCGGCCGACCACCGCATTGCTCGCCCACAGCAGCGGCGGCACGGTGAGCAGGAAGACGGTGGAAGGCGTGAGGCGCTGCTGGATCTGCATGGCCGCCGACTCTACCGGGCATTCCCCGCCCCCGTCGCGCGAAGGCCAAACGTGGCACCATGCGCCTCTTCTTTTCTGTGCGACTGGAGACTGCAAAGATGATGAGCAAAGCCGTCCGTATCGACCGCCATGGCGGCCCCGAGGAACTGAAGATCGTCGACGTCGAGGTGGGCGAGCCCGGCCCCGGCGAGATCCGCATCCGCCACAAGGCCGTGGGCCTGAACTTCATCGACACCTACCAGCGCAGCGGGCTCTATCCGTTCCAGATGCCGCTGCAGCTGGGCATGGAAGCCTCGGGTGTGGTCGAGGCCGTGGGCGAAGGCGTGGCGCACCTGAAGGCCGGCGATCGCGCCGCCTATGCGAGCCAGCCGCCCGGTGCCTACAGCGAGCTGCGCGTGATGCCGGCCAAGAATGTCTGCAAGCTGCCCGATGCGATCTCCTTCGAGACCGGCGCGGCCATGATGCTCAAGGGCCTCACGACGCAATACCTGCTGAAGAAGACGCTGCCGGCCGAAGGCCTGCAGCCCGGCGACTTCATCCTGTTCCATGCGGCGGCCGGCGGCGTCGGCCTGATCGCCTGCCAGTGGGCCAAGGCGCTCGGCCTGCAGCTGATTGGCACGGCCGGCAGCGACGCCAAGTGCAAGCTCGCGCTCGAACACGGCGCGGCGCATGCCATCAACTACAGCACCGAGAACTTCGCGGCCCGCGTGAAGGAGATCACCGGCGGTAAGGGCGTGAAGGTGGTGTACGACTCGGTCGGCAAGGACACCTGGGAAGGCTCCATCGACTGCCTGCGCCCGTTCGGCCTGCTGGCTGTGTTCGGCAACGGCTCGGGCCCGGTACCGCCGATCAGCCTGGGCACGCTGGCGTCCAAGGGCTCGCTCTACGTGACGCGACCGACGCTGTTCACGCACATCGCCACGCGCGAGAGCACGCAGGCCATGGCCGACGACCTGTTCGCCGTGGTGCAGAGCGGCGCGGTGAAGATCCCGATCGACCAGCGCTATGCACTGGCCGACGTGCAGCAGGCGCATCGCGACCTGGAAGCGCGCAAGACCACCGGCTGCACCATCCTCACGCTCTGAGGCCGGGCCAGCCGCCGTCCTACCCGCGGTGGGGTGTCATGCCTGCGTCTTGTGCAAGGCGCACTTTGTAGCCTTCAGCAAAGCCAGCGAAGGCCCGCGCCATGGACACCGTCAGAACCTTCATCGTCGAGGACAACCCCGCCATCCGCGAGAACCTGGCCGGCACGCTGCGCGAGGTGGCGCGGGTCGATCCGGTGGGCCAGGCCGAAACCGAGAACGAGGGCGCGCGCTGGCTCGCGGGCAACCTGTCGCAATGGGACCTGGCCATCGTCGACCTGTTCCTCAAGGACGGCACCGGCTTCGGCGTGCTCGAGGCCTGCCGCAACCGCGATCCGAACCAGAAGATGGTGGTGCTCAGCAACCACCTGACGCCGCAGATGCGGCGCAAGTGCGCGCAGCTGGGCGCCGACGCGGTGTTCGACAAGGCCACCGAGCTCGACGACCTGGTCGATTTCTGCCTGCGCCGGCGCATGGAGCAGTTCGCGGCCCCGCCATTTCCTGCGGCGCACTGACCGCGCCAGCGCCAGATCAGCCCTCGATCTTCCCGAGCCGCGATTCGCGCAGCCGGCTTGGTGCCAGCGCGCCCGCCGATTCGAGGATCGGATAGGCAATGGAGCAGATGTGCGAGTTGATCCGCTTCAGGTCGCTGATCAGGTCGATGTGCAGCGAGCTGGTCTCCATGCTCAGCGTGGTGCGGTCGGAGAGGCGGTCGAGGTGGGTGGTGGCATAGGCCCGCTCGAGGTCGCGGAAGCGCGCCTTCTCCTCGAGCAGCCGCTGCGCGTCGCGCACGTTGCCGTTCAGGAAGACGCTCATGCTCAGCCGCAGGTTGGCGACCAGCCGCCCGTGCAGCTCGACGATTTCCGCCATGCCCGCCTCGGAGAAATTGCGCTGCGGCTTGATCTTCTTGTCCTCGATGTCGATGATCACGCGCTCGATGATGTCGCCGATCTGCTCCATGTTGATGGTGAAGCTGATGATGTCGGTCCAGCGCCGGCTTTCTTCCTCGCCCAGCGCCTCGCGCGAGATGCGCGTCATGTAGTACTTGATGGCCGAGTAGAGCTCGTCCACCGTGTCGTCGAGCTGCCGCAGCTCCTGCGCCAGGCGCAGGTCGTTGTGGCGGATCACGTCGAGCGTGCCGATGAGCATGGTCTCCACCACGTCGGCCTGGTGCAGCGCCTCGCGCGCCGCGTTGGAAATGGCGAGCGAGGGCGTCGACAGCGCCGACGGGTCGAGATGGTGCGGCCGCATGGAGCTGGCCGGCACCGGCGGCACCGGCAGCATCTTCGTGACCAGCGTGGCAACCCACTGCGTGAGGCCGATGAAGCCCAGGCTGATGAGCACGTTGAACGCCAGGTGGAACAGCACCACGCCGTGCGTCGCGTTCGGCACGTGCGGCTGCACATGGCGCAGCCAGAGCCCGACGAAAGGCGCGAGGATGGCCACGCCCAGCGCCTTGAACAGCAGGTTGCCCACCGTGACCTGCCGCACCGGCACGGCGGACTTGGCCGTGGTCAGCACCGCCAGCAGGCCGCTGCCGAGGTTGGCGCCCAGCACCAGACCGAGCGCGACGTCCAGCGGCACCACGTTGGAACTGGCCATGGCCGCCACCAGCAGCACCACGGCCAGGCTCGAATAGGCCACGATCGCCAGCACCGCGCCGATGGTGATCTCGAGCAGCACGTCGCTGTTGAGAGAGGCCAGCAGCACGCGCACGGCCGGCGCTGAAAAGAGAGGCTCGGTCGCTTCCACCACCAGCTGCAGCGCCAGCAGCATCAGCCCCAGGCCGATCAGCACCCGCCCCACGCGGCCCGCCACGCTGGCCGAGCGGGAAATGAACAGCACCACCCCCACGAAGATGAACATCGGCGACAGCCAAGAGAGGTCGGCCGAGAACAGCACCGAGATGAGCGCCGTGCCCACGTCGGCCCCGCGCATCACCGCCAGCGCCGCCGGCAGCGTGACCAGGCCCTGCCCCACGAAGGAGGAGGTCATCAGCGAGGTGGCGGTGCTCGACTGCACCAGGGCCGTGACGCCGATGCCCGAGAGCGCGGCCGTGAAGCGGTTGCGCATGCTCTGCACCAGGATCTTGCGCAGGTTGGCGCCGAACACGCGCAGCACGCCCGTGCGCACGAGGTGCGTGCCCCACACCAGCAGGGCGACGGCGGCGAGCAGGTTCAGGAGATGCTTCATGGGTGCCGGTTTCTATCCTTTTCGTTTTTGTTCGTTTGCGGCCCCATTTTCCACATCTATGGCCTCAGTCGATCAACGCTCCGTTGTCATGGAAGGGAAAAGGCCCTTCGAAGGTGCCGGAAGCCGCCAGATGGGTCACGAGCCGGCCGTCCCGGGCCGACCAGGCGTGAATCTTGAAGCCCGGGGGCTCCAGCGTCCAGGCCGAGGCCGCATCGGGCGACAGGTCCAGGCAGACCTGGTGCGCCGGCGCCGGCGAAGTCGATGCGATGCTGCCGCCGAAGCGCACGTCGATGGCGCGGTGCAGGTGGCCGCAGATCACGCGCTCCACGTTGCGGTGCCGCCCGACCAGCGCCTCGAGCGCCTCGGCGCCCTGCAGCAGGCCGATCTCGTCCATGTGGCCGATCAGCGTGCGGAAAGGCGGGTGGTGCATGGCGATCACCACCGGCTCGCCGCGGCAGGCATCGAGCTGTTCCTCGAGCCAGGCCAGGCGCTCGCTGCAGAGTTCGCCGTGGCTCGCGCCCGGCACGCAGGTGTCCAGCGTGAGCAGGCGCAGCGCGCCGACGCGCACCGAATACTGCACGAAGCCGGCCGAGCCCACGCCCGCCGCCAGGTAGGCGTGGCCGGGAAAGCTGCGGCGCAGCTGGCCGCGCTCGTCATGGTTGCCGGGCATCAGGTAGACCGGCATCGCGAGCGGCGCCAGCAGGCGCGCCAGGTGCTCGTATTCGGCCGCGCGGCCGAAGTCGCTGAGGTCGCCCGTGATTACCACGGCGTCGGGCTGCTGCGGCAGCCGCAGCACCGACTGCACCGCGCGTTCCAGGTAGGGCGCGGTGTCGATGCGGCCATAGGCCAGGCGTCCCGGCTCGCGGATGTGCAGGTCGGTCAGCTGGACCAGGAAGGTGGTGTCTTGTGTCGTTGTCGTCGTCATGCGATGGTCTCCTGCGAGGTCATCAGGCGGTCGGGCTGGATGCGCAGGCCCACCGGATCGCCGGGCCCGAAAGGCGTGTCGCGGCCCACGTCGGCCACCAGCAGGGGCTGGTCCTGCACGCGCAACTGCAACTGCACGCGGTCGCCGAGGAAGGTGCGGCGCTCGACCGTGGCGGTGCCCCAGTCGGGCCGCGGCGCGCTCACTTCGACGTCTTCGGGCCGCACCAGCAGCATCGCATGGCTGCGCCAGGCGGGTGGGCAAGGCAGGGTGCTTCCGCCGAGTCGGACAACGCCTTGCGCAATGGCGTCGGCTTCGCGCGCGAGGCGGTTGACGCGGCCCAGGAATTCGGCAACGAAGGGATGCGCCGGTGCGCGGTACAGCTCTTCGCCGCGGCCGATCTGCACGATGCGCCCGGCGCTCATCACCGCCAGGCGGTCGGCAATGGCCAGCGCCTCCTGCTGGTCGTGCGTCACGTGGATGGCCGTGATGTGCAGCCGGCGCAGCAGTTCGGCAAGCTCGTCGCGCAGCGACTCCTTGAGCTTGGCATCGAGCGCGGCCAGCGGCTCGTCGAGCAGCAGCACGCGCGGGCGCACGGCCACGGCACGCGCCAGCGCCACGCGCTGCCGCTGGCCGCCCGAGAGCTCGGCGGGGCGCTTGTTCTCCAGGCCGCCCAGGCGCACCAGGTCGACCAGCTCGCCCACCGCGCGCCTTTCCTCTTCCGGCGCCACGCCGCGGATGCGCAGCCCATAGCCGATGTTGGCCGCCACCGTCATCTGCGGAAACAGCGCATAGCTCTGGAACACCATGCCCACGCCGCGATGCTCCACCGGCCGTTCGGTGACGTCCTGCCCGCCGAACACGATGCGGCTGCCTGCGTCGGGCGCTTCGAGCCCCGCGATCAGCCGCAGCAGCGTGGTCTTGCCGCAGCCCGAGGGCCCGAGCAGCGCCAGCACCTCGCCGGCCTCCACATGCAGGTGGGTGGGCAGCAGGCCGCGCGTGCCGTCGGCGTAGGTTTTCGCGCAGTTCGCGATGTCGATGGGAATGCGTTCAAGTTCCATGGCGTTTCTGCATCAGGTTGGCAAGATATTGAAGGCCCCACAGCACCGGAAGGATCACGGCGAAGAAGACCAGCGTGTAGGCCGATCCGATCTCGATGCGCATCGAGGCATAGCTGTCGGCCAGGCCCACGGGCAGGGTGCGCGTGAGCGGCGTGTGCAGCATCCACGTGAGGTTGAACTCGCCCACCGAGAGCGTGAACACCATCAGGCTGCCGGCCACGATCGCGGGGAACACGGCGGGCACGAGGATGCCCATGAAGCGCTGGCGGAAGTTCGCACCCAGCGAGCGGGCAGCTTCCTCCAGCGCGAGCAGGTCGTCGCGCTGGAAGGCCGAACTCACGGTGCGCACCATGAACGGCAGCGTGAACACCATGTGGCCCACGAGGATGAAGGCGAAGCTCTGGCGGAAGGCCGTGAGCTGGCCGTAGGCGAGGATCAGCGCCAGCGCCGTGGCCAGGCCCGGCACCGCCACCGGCAGCGTGAGCAGCTCCTCGAAGATGTGCGCCGCGCGCGAGCGGCTGCGCGCCAGCGCATAGGCGCAGGGCACGCCCAGCAGCACGGTGCCGACCACGCAGGCCAGCGCCAGCGCGAGCGACCAGCCGACGGTGCCGCCGTAGTTGTCCCACACCTCGCCGAGCCAGCGCAGCGTGAGGCCGCTCTTCAGGCCCGTGCTGTAGTTGTTGACCAGGCCCGCCATCACCGACAGCAGCATCGGCGCGATCATGAAGAGGCTCACGAGCACGGTGATGGCCAGCAGGAAGGGCGCCCTGGGTTGCGTGTTCTTGCGCATGAGGCAATTCCTTCGGTCAGCGTGCGACCGGGTTGGCACCGAAGCGCCGCGCGGCGAACAGCACCAGCCAGGTCACGAGGCCCAGCGCAATCGACAGCGATGCGGCGAGCGCGAAGTTGGCGTAGTTGGTGAACTCGTTGTAGATGGTGATGGGGATCACCTCGAACTTGCTGGCTAGCGTGAACGCGGTGCCGAAGGCGCCCATCGAGGTGGCGAACAGGATCGCGCCGCATGCGAGCGTGGTGGGCGCGAGTTCGGGCATCCACACGTCGCGCGCCACGCGCAACCGCGAGGCGCCGAGCGAGCGCGCGGCTTCTTCGAGCTGCATGTTCATGGCCTCGGCCGCGGCGGCATAGGTGGCAATGGCGCGCGGCAGCGAGAAGTAGAGGTACGCGAGAAACAGCCCGAGCAGGCCGTAGGCGAAGGTGATGCGCTGGCCGAACAGGCTGTCGCCGATGTCGGCCACCAGCCCTTGGCGCCCGCCGAGCAGGATCACGAAGAAACCAATGATCACGCCCGGAAAGGACAGCGGCAGCGTGAGCAGCGACAGCAGCATGCGCTTGCCCGCGAAGGCATGGCGCGCAAGGTAGATGCCGACGGCGGCGCCGAGCACCAGGGTTGCCAGTGTCACGGCCACCGACAGTGCGACGGTGTTGGCCATGCTCTGCAGGTAGCGCGAGTCGGTGAGCACTGCGAAGTAGGTGGACCAGCCTTTGCTCGCCGGCAGCGTGAGCAGGCGCACCACCGGCAGCAGCCAGAAGGCCGCGAAGAAAACGGCGGCGGGGGCTGCGCAGGCCAGCAGGCGCCAGCGGGGGTTCCAGGCGTTGGGTTGCTTCATCTCAGTTTTTCATTACGCGCTTGTGTTCTTGTCGCTGTTTTGTTCGGGGCGTGTGCACAGGCCACCGGGTACTCCCCTCCGCGAATGTCCCCCGCCTTCGGCTCCTCCTTTATTTCGCTGCGGGGAGCACCCGATGGCCTGTGCACCAGGGCACGCTCTGGGTGTACCGCTGATCAACGACTGCTCTGTCCAACGCACCCGCTGATGGGGTGCCTTGCGCAGCGAAATCAAGGGGGAGGCCGCAGGCCGGAGGACATTCGCGGAGCAAGGTACCCCGTCGGCGGGAGCGCGCCCTGAACGCATCCGGGACAAAACTCAGCGCACTTCCTTGAGATACCGATCGGAGAACGCACGCTGCGCCTCGGCCATGCGGGCGTAGTCGACGCTCTTCGCGCGGGCGTATTCGGTAGCAGGCAGGAACTGCGCCTCGATGTCCTTGGGCATTGCGCTCGCGCGCACCGGCCGCAGGTAGGCCTTGGCCCAGATCGCCTGGCCCTCGTCGGACAGCACGAAGTCGAGCACCTTCTTGCCCTCGGCCGCATGCGGCGCCCTGGCGACCAGGCTCATCACGTAGGGCACGGCCAGCGTGCCTTCGCTCGGAATGACGAAGGCGACGTTGGCCTTGTCCTTGTACTTGGCGCGGTAGGCATTGAAGTCGTAGTCCAGCAGGATCGCGATCTCGCCCGACAGCACGCGTGCGTAGGAAGTCTGCTTGGGCACGATGGGCTCGTTCTTCTGCAGCGCCTTGAAGTAGTCGATGGCCGGCGCGAAGTTGTCGAGCGTGCCGCCGCGTGCCTCGTTCACCGCCACCGCGCCGACATAGCCCACGAAGGCCGAGGCCGGATCGAGGTAACCGATCAGGCCCTTGTATTCGGGCTTGAGCAGGTCGGCCCACGACTTCGGAATCGGCTTGCCCTTGAGCGCATCGACGTTGACCATGAAGCCGAGCGTGCCCGAGTGGATGGTGAACCAGTTGCCCGCCGGGTCCTTCAGGCCGTCGGGGATGTCCTTCCACGCGGCCGGCTTGTAGGGCTCGACCACGCCTTCCTTCTGCGCCTGCACCGCGAAGGTCACGCCCAGGTAGGTGACGTCGGCCACGGGGCTCGCTTTCTCGGCCACCAGCTGCGCGAGCGACTGGCCCGAGTTCTTGTTGTCGGCCGGCACCGTGATGCCGGTCTTGGCCTTGATGGCCTTGAGCTGCGTGCCCCAGTCGGCCCACTCGGTGGGACAGTTGTAGCAAATGGCGGTCTGGGCCGTGGCGCTGCCGGCGGCAACGAGCGCGGCGGCGATCAGGCCGAGGCGAGCCATGCGGGAAATACGGAGGGACATGAAAGAACTCCTTGGATGGATATGTGGAGACGGAGGCGAGGTGATCGATCAGTCGTTGGCGTTGTCGCGCGCGGCCGCGCACGATTCGCCGTCGCGGAAGAAGTACGGCAGCAGCAGGCTCGCATCGGCCTGCAGCGCGGTGCCGCCGGCCATCGCCTGGATCAGCAGTTCGACGCTGCGGCGGCCGATGTCGTCGTTGGGCTGCGCGATGGTGGTGAGCGCCGGCGTCAGGTCTTCGCCGAGCGCGATGCCATCGAAGCCGATGACGCTGAGGTCGTCCGGCACGGCAAGGCCGCCCAAGTGCGCGGCGCGGATGCTGCGGATGGCGAGCAGGTCGTTCGAGCAGACCAGCGCAGTGGGCCGGCCGGGCACCTGCAGCACGCCGGCGAGCGCATCGACCGCGCTTTCGACAAACGGCACCTCGATCAGCGGCGGTGCCTTGAGCCCGGCATCGGCCATGCCCTTGCGGTAGCCGCGGTAGCGCTGCTGCGCGCGGTCGGACGCGGCGAGCGTGCCGCTGACCATTGCGATGCGGCGATGCCCGTGCAGCACCAGCCGCGCCACCGCATCGGCCACGGCTGCTTCGCCATCGACGGTCACGCAGGGATGCTCGGGGTGCCTGTTGTAGGCCAGCACGTAGGGCGTGCCGGTGCCGCGCAGCCGGGCCAGCGCGGCCGACGTGGAAGGATTGGAGACCACGAGGATCAGCCCATCGACATTGCCGGCAAGCAGCAGGTGGACCGCACGCTCTTCCTCGTCGAGCTGGTAGCCCGTGGTGACCGGAATGATCGCGTAGCCGCCGGCGATGGCCGCGCGCGCGATGCCCTGCAGGCATTCGGCAAAGGTCGGATTCAAGAGCGTCGGCAGCACCACGCCCAACGCACGGCTGCGCTGAGTGCGCAAGGTGCGCGCGCTGGCGTTCGGCACGTAGTCGAGTTCACGCGCGACGCGCTCCACCAGCTCCCGCGTGGAGCGGGTCACCTTGTCGGGGAAATTGAAGGCCCGCGACACGGTGGCCACGGAAACCCCGGCTTTGGCTGCAACGGCTTGGATGCTCATTCGTGCGGTGTCATGTAATCGATTACATTTCACCGCGGCAGTATGACCCCGCTATGACAGCCGATGAAGTGGGGAAAAACCCTCGCGCGCGTGCGAGCCCGGTCTTGCTCCCTCTCCCTCCGGGAGAGGGCCGGGGTGAGGGCAGCGGCATCCAAGCGACGGCAAGCGCCCGGCAGGCGGTGCGGTGCGGACGGCCCCTCTGTGCCGCCGAGGAGCGCAGCGTTTCGCGGATCAGGGCTCGCAGCTGTCTGAGCCGCAGGCGAGTTCTGCGAGACCCCGCGAAACGCGAGCACCGCAGGGCAGCCCGAAGGGCCGGCACAGTGGGGCCGACCGCGCCGCGCCGCATGCCGGGCGCGTCTCCCCAAAGCCGCTAAGAAGCCCTACTTCCCCCGCCGAACCCGCCGTATCTCATCCAGCACCAGGCAGATCGCCCCCAGCGTGATCGCGCTGTCCGCCGCATTGAACGCCGGAAAGTACCAGTTGCCCGCGTGGAAGCTCAGAAAGTCCACCACGTAGCCGTGCATCATCCTGTCGATCACATTGCCGATCGCCCCGCCCAAAATGCAGGCCATCGAGAACGAGAACAGCTTCTGCCCCGCGTGCGACTTCAGCATCCAGACGATGAACACCGCGGCCGCCACGCCAATGGCCGTGAAGAACCAGCGCTGCCAGCCCGAATGGTCGGCCAGGAACGAGAACGCGGCGCCCGTGTTGTGCGCGCGAACCACGTTGAAGAAGCTCGTGACGTAGGTTGCGTCGCCCAGCTTGTAGTAGCCCAGGATCAGCGTCTTGGTGAACTGGTCGATGATCAGGATGATCGCCGCCAGCCCGAGCCATGGCCAGATGCTGCCGCTGCGCGAGCGCGATGCCGACATGGTGCGTGCCGCCGCCATCAGGCAAAGCTCCGCGGCTCGCCGGCACCGAACAGGTTGCTCGTGCAACGGCCGCAGATCGTCGGATGCGCCGGGTCGTGGCCCACGTCGTCGCGGTAGTGCCAGCAGCGATCGCACTTCTGCGCGCTGCTCGGCGTCACCACCGAAGACAGCGCCTCGCCCGCCGCCAGTTCGATGGCGGAAGTGATGAAGACGAACTTCAGGTCGTTGCCCAGCGACTCCAGCAGCGCGAAGTCGTCGGCCGGTGCGCTGAGCTGCAGCTTGGCCTGCAGCGACGAGCCCACCTTGCCTTCGGCGCGCACGGCTTCGATGTCCTTGTTGACCACGTCGCGGATCTCGCGGATGCGGCCCCACTTCGCAAGCAGTGCTTCGTCGGGCGCGGCGAACTTGCTGTAGGTCTGCGCAAAGATCGACTCGCCCGGCTTGCCCGTGCTCACGAACTTCCATGCCTCTTCGGCCGTGAAGCTCAGGAACGGCGCCATCCAGCGCAGCATTGCCTGCGAGATGTGCCAGAGCGCCGTCTGCGCGCTGCGGCGCGCCAGCGAGCCCGGCGCGGTCGTGTAGAGCCGGTCCTTCAGGATGTCGAGGTAGAAGCCGCCCAGGTCTTCCGAGCAGTAGATCTGCAGCTTGGCCACCACCGGATGGAACTCGTACACCTTGTAGTGCGCAAGGATCTCGGCCTGGAACTGCGCCGCGCGCGAGAGCGCATAGCGGTCGATCTCGAACAGTTCCTCGAGCGGCACGGCATCCTTGGCGATGTCGAAGTCGCTCGTGTTCGCCAGCAGGAAGCGCAGCGTGTTGCGGATGCGGCGGTAGGCATCGACCACGCGCGCCAGGATCTTGTCGTCGCCCGCGATGTCGCCCGAGTAGTCGCTCGCGGCCACCCACAGGCGGATGATTTCCGAGCCCAGCTTGTTGCTGATTTCCTGCGGGTCGATGCCGTTCTTGAGCGACTTGCTCATCTTGATGCCCTTGGCATCCACCGTGAAGCCGTGCGTGAGCAGGCCGCGGTAGGGCGCCCGGCCTTCCAGCGCGCAGGCGATCAACAGCGACGAATGGAACCAGCCGCGGTGCTGGTCGTGGCCTTCGAGGTACAGGTCGGCTTCGGGGCCGCTCTCGTGGTGCACGTTGGGGTGCGTGCCGCGCAGCACGTGATAGAAGGTCGAGCCCGAGTCGAACCACACCTCGAGGATGTCGGTGCTCTTGGTGTAGTGCGGCGCGTCTTCGGCGCCCAGGATCTCTTCAACCGTGACGCGGCTCCAGGCCTCGATGCCGCCCTTCTCGACGATGTCGGCGGCCTGGTCAAGGATTTCCATCGTGCGCGGATGCAGCTCGCCCGAATCCTTGTGCAGGAAGAACGGGATCGGCACGCCCCAGCTGCGCTGGCGGCTGATGCACCAGTCGGGCCGCCCGGCGATCATGTCGTGCAGGCGCGCCTTGCCGTTCTCCGGGTAGAAGCTGGTCTGTTCGATGGCGTCGAGCGCGGTCTGGCGCAGCGTCTTGGGCGCCTTGTCCTTGGTGAACACGCCTTCGCCCTGGTCCATGCGGATGAACCACTGCGCCGCGGCGCGGTAGATCACCGGCGTCTTGTGGCGCCAGCAGTGCGGATAGCTGTGCGTGATGGTCTCGGTGGTGAGCAGGCGGTTGGCGTCGCGCAGCGCGGCGATGATCACCGGCACGGCCTTCCAGATGTTCTGCCCGCCGAACAGCGGGAAGTCGGGCGCATAGCTGCCGTTGCCCTGCACCGGGTTCAGGATGTCGTCGTACGCCACGCCGTGGGCGATGCAGGAGTTGAAGTCGTCCACGCCGTAGGCGGGCGAGGAGTGGACCAGGCCGGTGCCGTCGGTGGCGGTGGCGTAGTCGGCCAGGTACACGGGCGACAGGCGCTTGTAGCCGGCGTCCACGTCGTACAGCGGATGCTCGAATTCGAGCCCGCCAAGTGCTTCGCCCTTGACCGTGGCCAGCACCTTGCCGTCGAGCGCATAGCGCGTCATGCACATCTCGACCAGCGAGTTGGCGAGGATCAGGAGGCCGCGCTCGGTGTCGACCAGCGAGTATTCGATCTCCGGGTTCAGGTTGATCGCCTGGTTGGCCGGGATGGTCCACGCGGTGGTGGTCCAGATCACGGCAAAGATGTCGCCGAGGATCGTGTGGTCGGTCCCGAAGGCCTTGAGCACCTTCTCGCGCTCGTGCGCCTTGAAGGCCACGTCCAGGGTCTGGCTCTTCTTGTCGGCGTATTCGATCTCGAATTCGGCCAGCGACGAGCCGCAGTCGAAGCACCAGTACACGGGCTTGAGGCCGCGGTAGACGAAGCCGCGCTCGATCACGCGCTTGAACGCGCGCAGCTCGCCGGCTTCGTTCGCGAAGTCCATCGTCTTGTAGGGATGGTCCCATTCGCCCAGCACGCCCAGGCGCTGGAAGTCGGCCATCTGCTGCGCGATCTGTTCCGTGGCGTAGGCGCGGCTCTTGGCCTGCATCTCGTCGCGGCTCAGGTTGCGGCCGTACTGCTTTTCGATGGCGTTCTCGATCGGCAGGCCGTGGCAGTCCCAGCCGGGCACGTAGAGCGCGTCGTAGCCTTCGAGCTGGCGCGCCTTGGTGATCATGTCCTTCAGGATCTTGTTCACCGCGTGGCCCATGTGGATCTGGCCGTTGGCGTAGGGCGGGCCGTCGTGCAGGATGAACTTGGGCGCGCCGTGGCGGGCGTCGCGGAGGCGCTGGTAGCGGCCTTCGTCGTTCCATTCCTTGACCCAGCCCGGTTCGCGCTTGGGCAGGTCCCCGCGCATCGGGAAGGGGGTGTCGGGCAGGTTCAGCGTGGAACGGTAATCGGTGGGGGAAGCGGCGTCAGACATGTTGGGGTGCGAAACAGAGGGGCTTCGACAGGCTCAGCCCGAACTGCATTTGAGCGGTCGGTGCGGAAGAAAAGCCGTTCGCCCTGAGCTTGTCGAAGGGCGGCAGCACGGTGCGTGCAGGGCTAAATTCGGTCGCGCGTGGTCTGGCGGTGGGTTTCGGCGTGGGTCGACGCAAAGAACGCGCGCGCGTCGCGCCCATCCTTCGCGATGCCCGCAGTCAGGGCCTCGAGGCTGGTGTAGCGCAATTCGTCGTGCAGTTTGTGCAGGAGTTCCACGCGGACGATTTTACCGTAGGCCCCTTCGGCTCCCAGATGCGAGGGCCACTCCAGGCAATGCGTCTCCAGCAGCACGCGGCCCGCGTTGACGTCGTTGGCATCGAGCGAGGGCCGCACGCCGAGGTTCGCCACGCCCGGCAGCGGCTGGTCGGCCAGCCCGTGCACCAGCACCGCGAAGATGCCGCTGGCCGCCGGTTTCCAGTGCTTGAAGCGCAGGTTGAGGGTGCGGAACCCGTCGTCCTTGCCGGGCGCCGAGGCGCCCAGCGCGCGGCCGAGCTTGCGGCCATGGACCACGTGGCCCGAGATCGTGTAGGGCCGCCCGAGCAGATGCTGGGCATCGGCCATGCGGCCCTCGGCCAGCGCCTCGCGCACGGCCGAACTGGAAACGCGCAGGCCGTGGACCTCGTAGCTGTTCATGCGCGCCACGTCGAAGCCGTGCGCATCGCCGGCGGCGTCGAGCATGGCGTAGTCGCCGGCCCGCCTGGCGCCAAAGCGGAAGTCGTCGCCCACCAGCACGTAGCGCGCGCCCAGGCCGTCGATCAGCACGTTCTGGATGAAGGCTTCGGGCGACTGGGAGGCCAGCCGGCCGTCGAAGGGCAGCACCACCGTCTGCGCCACGCCGCAGGCCGCGAGCTCGGTGAGCTTGTCGCGCAGCGTGCCGATGCGCGCGGGCGCCAGGTCGGGTTTCTTGGTGACGGCGGCGAAATAGTCGCGCGGATGCGGCTCGAAGGTGAGCACGCAGCTGGGCAGCCCGCGATGGCGCGCCTCGGTCTGCAAGAGCGCCAGCATGGCCTGGTGGCCACGGTGCACGCCGTCGAAATTGCCGATGGTGAGGGCGCAGGCCGGAGCCACGCCCGGGTGCCGGAAGCCGCGGAAAACCTGCATGGATGGGTATCTTTTTGATAGCGCCTTTTGCCCGTCGAATGGGCACATCAGGCCGTTTTGTCACAAAGCCGGTATATTGTGACTCAGTGCGTCGCCTGAAGTGGTCTCCGGCGCGCTCCGTGTCCCTGGTCTTTCCGTGATTCTTCCCTTTTTGAGGAGGCGTGTGGTGAAGGTCTTGAAGCTGTCGGCCCAAGGGCTGCCCCAGTCATGGATATCGCTCGAACAGGCGGTCATCCACTATGCAGCGGACGAAGTCCGCTGGGAGGTGGGCGCGCAGGTGGCCGTGTTCCGTGGCGGCCACAATGCCATCACCGGCCAGCAGTCGCAGATCGCGATCAACAGCATCATCGGCACCAAGGGCGTGCCGCGCATCAATCCCTTCACCCAGCGCCCGGGGCTCACCAACAGCAAGCTGTTCTCGCGCGACCGCAACATCTGTGCTTACTGCGGCGGGCATTTCCACGAAGACGAGCTCACGCGCGAACACATCATTCCGTTCGCGCAGAACGGCATCGACACCTGGATGAACGTGGTCACCGCCTGCCGGCCCTGCAACCACCGCAAGAGCAGCCGCACGCCCGAGCAGGCCAACATGCCGCTGCTGTACGCACCCTACGTGCCCAGCCTCTGGGAAGATTTCATTTTGCGAAACCGCCGCATCCTGGCGGACCAGATGGAATTCCTGATGGCGCACCTGCCGCAGAGCTCGCGGCTGCACGACACCTAGCGCTTCCAGCCGGGCGGGCGCTTCTCGATGAAGGCCTGCACGCCTTCCAGCGCGCTCTCGTCCATCATGTTGCAGGCCATGGTCTGGCTGGCGTCGGCCAGCGCGGCCTCGATGCCGGTTTCGAGCTGCCGATAGAACAGCGCCTTGCCGAGCGCGAGCGCCTGGCGCGGCTTGGCGACGATGCTGGCCACCAGCGCCTCCACTGCGGCGTCGAGCTCGCCGGGCGGCGCCACCCGGTTGACCAGGCCTTTCTCGCGGGCTTCCTCCGCGCCGATGAATTCGCCGGTCACCAGCATCTCGAAGGCCTGCTTGCGGCCGAGATTGCGCGACAGCGTGACGCTCGGCGTGGCGCAGAACAGGCCCACGTTCACGCCGCTGACCGCGAAGCGCGCCTCGCTCGAGGCCACCGCCAGGTCGCACACCGCGACCAGCTGGCAGCCCGCGGCCGTCGCGATGCCGTGCACGCGCGCGATCACCGGCACGGACAGGCGCTGGATCGACAGCATCATCGCGCCGCAGCGCTCGAACAGCCGCTGGTAGTAGCCGAGCGAGGGTTCGGCGCGCATTTCCTTCAGGTCGTGGCCCGCGCAGAAGGCCTTGCCCGCTGCCGCGATGACGACGGCGCGCACCGTGTCGTCGGCCGCAATGTCAGCGAGCGCCTGTTCGAGCGCGCCCAGCATGCCTTCGGAGAGGGCGTTGAACGAGGCCGGGCGGTTCAGCGTCAGCGTGGCCACGCCGCGCGCATCGCGTGTCGCCAGCACGAAGGGAGAAGTCGCGTCATTCATGTCCTGGGCCCTCGTCAATCAGTCAGTAGGTCAATTCGAGCACCGTCACGTGCTGCTGCGCCGCCGGCCAGGTCAGGCCGGTGATGCGCTCCGCGTTGAATTCGCCGGTCACCGCGCGCTGCGGTTGTGCGGCGGCCACCCGCAAGCGCGAACTCGACACGCCGGAGCCCTTGGGCGGCACGCCGGGCGGCGGGCTCTGGCCGTCGAAGCGCATGGTGTCGCGCTCTGCATCGAAGTAGCCGCGCGGCCGCGTGAAGACGACCACCGCCTGGGCGCTGCCATCGGCCGGCGTGAGGCGTTCGGGCCGCAGGTTCACGACGCGGCTGCTGCGCGGAAACGGACTGCGGTAGATGTGCGTGATGCCGTAGCCGGGTGCGCTGAGCACGAACTCGTAGGCCGTGTCGCCGCGCGCATTGAACGGACCCCAGCGGCCATCGGCGCCGATGCTCTTGCTGTGCACCGCATCGCCGCGCCGTGCGCCCGTGGCCGGATCCACCGCGTAGACGGTGACCTGCCCGCCATTGAGCGAAAGGTTCTCCGCGCCCACCGCCCGGCCGTCGAGCACGACGCTCGCCTCGGGCGCCACCGCCGTGCTGCGCGGCGCTTCGCCGGTCAGGAACTGCCAGGTCGCCGCGAATGCCGCGGGCGAGAACGAGGTTTCCCGGTGGTCCACGCGCGGCAGCACCACGTTGGTTGCGCCCTTGAGCGCCGGTCCGTCGAAGCCGATGTTCGTCGGCTGGCCCGGCACCCCGATCCACACGCCATCGGGCTGGGCGTACTTGTCGTTGTTGTCCGAGCGCAAGGTGAGCCACTTCACGCCCGGCGTGACCTCCTCGCCGTTCGGCCCTTTCGGCGCGTTGAGCTGCTGCATGAAGCCCGAGAGCCCCGAGAACTCGTTGTTCTCGCGGAAGCCCTTCACGGCCCAGATGCCGTGCGCCGGATTGCCGCCCAGCACCACGTGGCTCACGACGGCCGCGCCGCCGCCGTTCTGCACGTAGTTGCGGATCGTGTTGCCGCCGCGCGAATTGCCGATCAGCACCACCTTGCCGGCGCCCGTGGCCTTCAGCACCTTGTCGACCTCGGCCTTCAGGAAGAGGGCCGAATCGGCGGTCGAGCTGCGGCCCGGCTGGGCCACGGCATCGTCGTCGCGTGCCAGCGGGTAGGGCTGGTCGAGCGCAAAGAGCCGGTCGCGCGGCCAGCCGTTCGACTCGAAGCGCCAGATCGTGGTCTGCCAGAGCGCAGCCGAATCGCCATTGCCGTGCATGAAGACGATCGGCGGGCGTTCGGTGTACGAAGGCGAGGGGGCGGTGGCGCAGGCGGTCAGCATGGCGGTCGATGCGAGTCCGAGGGCCAGCAGGGTGCGGCGTGATGGCATGTGATGTGTGTTCCTGGCGAGGTTCCAGTAAGAACGCCCGCCGGCGCAAGGCGGGCGGGCGTTGGATGCTATGGGAAAAACTCCGTCAGGCGAAGACGCCGGCCGTGTCCTGCATGCGCGCCGACACTTCGCCCAGGTGGTGCAGCGTGTCGCCGAAGGTCATTTCGAGCTGCGTGAGCTTGCGGAAATAGTGGCTGCCGATGTATTCGTCGGTCACGCCGATGCCGCCATGCAGCTGCACCGAATTCGCGGCGACAAAACGCATCGACACGCCCAGCTGGTACTTGGCGCGTGCCAGCGCCTGGCGCCGCTCCTCGGCGGGCGCATTGAGCTTGAGCGTGGCGTAGTAGCTCATCGAGCGCGCGAGCTCGAGCTGCATCTTCATGTCGGCCACGCGGTGGCGCAGCGCCTGGAAGGTGGAGATGGTCACGCCGAACTGCTTGCGCTGGTTCATGTAGTCGACGGTGAGGGCCAGGGTCTTGTCCATCACGCCGACCGCTTCGGCGCAGGTGGCGGCAATGCCGACGTCCACCGCATATTCGAGCGCGGCCAGGCCGTCGGCCGTGACCAGCGTGGCGTCTGCCTTGTCGAACACCACCTCGGCCGCGCGGCCGCCGTCCTGCGTTCCGTAGCCGCGGGCCTCGACGCCGCTCGCGCTGCGTTCGACCAGGAAGAGGGCGATCCTGCCGTCGGCCTTGGCCGGCACCAGGTAGGCGTCGGCCTCGTCGCCCACGGGCACCACGCTCTTGGCACCGGTCAGCGACCAGCCGTCGCCGGCCTTGGCCGCATGGGCCTCGCACACGTCGAGGCGATAGCGCGACTTGCGTTCCTGATGAGCCAGCACCACGATGGCCTGGCCGCCGGCGATGCGCGGCAGCCAGTTGTCCTTGGTGTCGGCACCGGCGTAGCCGCCCAGCACGGCGCCGGCGATCAGCGTCTGCGCAAAGGGCTCCAGCACGATGCCGCGGCCCAGCTCTTCCATCACCACCATGCCGGCCACCGGACCCATGCCCAGGCCGCCGTCGTCCTCGGCGATGTAGAGGCCGCCCAGGCCGAGCTCGGCCAGTTCGTCCCAGGCCTCGCGCGAGAAGCCGCCGTGGGCCTCGATGCTGCGGCGGCGTTCGAAGTCATAGCCCTTGTCGACCCACTTGCGAACGGCGTCGCGCAGTTGTTCCTGGTCGTCGGTGAAATTGAAATCCATGTTCTTGTCTCCTCAGCCCAGCACCGTCTGGGCGACGATGTTGCGTTGCACTTCGTTCGAGCCGCCGTAGATGGTGGTCTTGCGCATGTTGAAGAAGGTCGATGCAAGCGGCGCGAGCGCCGGGTTGCCGCCCGGGAAGTTGCCCTGCCAGCCGGCTTCCATCGCTTCGCGGATGAGCGGCAGCGAATAGGCGCCGCCGGCCAGCATCATCAGTTCGCTGTAGCGCTGCTGGATCTCGCTGCCGCGGATCTTGAGCAGGCCCGCGACATCGAGCGAATTCTTGCCCGAGGTGGCGGCCGAAAGCACGCGCAGCACCATCATCTCGAGCGCGACGATGTCGACCTCCAGCTTGGCGATCTCGTCGCGGAAGCGCTGGTCGTCGTAGACGCCTTCGCTCTTGGCGATGCGCTTCAGGCGCTCGAGCTCGCGCTTGGCGCGGTTCACGTCGGCGATGTTGGTGCGCTCATGCGAGAGCAGGTGCTTGGCGTAGGTCCAGCCCTTGTTCTCCTCGCCGATCAGGTTCTCGGCCGGCACCTCGACGTTGTCGAAGAACACCTCGTTCACTTCATGGCTGCCGTCCAGCAGCTTGATCGGCCGCACCGTGACGCCGGGCGACTTCATGTCGAGCAGCAGAAAGCTGATGCCGGTCTGGGGCTTGCCCTCGTTGCTGGTGCGCACGAGGTTGAACATCCAGTCGCCATGCTGGCCGAGGGTGGTCCAGGTCTTCTGGCCGTTGACGATGTACTTGTCGCCGTGGCGCTCTGCCTTGGTCTTGACCGAGGCCAGGTCGGAGCCCGAGCCGGGCTCGCTGTAGCCCTGGCTCCACCAGACCTCGCCGCTCGCGATGCCGGGAAGAAAGCGCTTCTGCTGCTCGGCATTGCCGAAGGCCATGATCACCGGGGCGACCATCACGGGGCCGAACGGGATGATGCGCGGCGCGCCGGCCAGCGCGGTTTCTTCCTCGAACAGGTGGCGCTGGATGGCGGTCCAGCCCGGGCCGCCGAATTCCTTCGGCCAGCCGTAGCCGAGCCAGCCCTTCTTGCCAAGAATCTTGGCCCAGCCCTGCAAATCGTCGCGCGTCAGCTCGAGCGCGTTGTGCACCTTGTGCGAAATTTCTTGGGGAAGGTTTTCTCTGACCCAGGCGCGAATTTCTTCGCGGAACTGCTGTTCTTCGGGCGTGAAGCTCAAATCCATGCGTGCCTCGCTGTGTTGATCGGTCCGCCGCCGTCGCGGCTGCGGCGGCATGTCTCCGGAGCTTCGAGTTTTAGCACGGTCGTGCTGTGAATCGGTGTCCGCGCGGCGACAACGCGGGCGGAGCACAGATAATCCCGGCCTCCCATGAAGAACATCGTGATCCTGATTTCCGGCGGCGGCTCCAACATGGCGGCCATCGTGCGCGCCGCCGAGCGCGACCGCTGGCCCGAGCGCTTCGGCGCGCGCATTGCCGCGGTCGTCAGCAACAAGGCCGACGCAGGGGGGCTTGCCGTCGCCAGGGCCCACGGCATCGCAACCGCCGTGGTCCCGCACAAGGACTTCGCGACGCGCGAGGCCTTCGACGAGGCGCTGGCGAAGGCGGTCGACGCGCATTCGCCGGCGCTGGTGGTGCTGGCGGGCTTCATGCGCATCCTGACGCCGGGCTTCGTCGGGCGCTACGCCGGCCGCCTGATCAACATCCATCCCTCCTTGCTGCCGGCCTTTGCGGGGCTGAACACGCACCAGCGGGCCATCGATGCCGGCTGCAAGGTGGCGGGCGTCACGGTGCACCAGGTCACGACCGAACTCGACCACGGTCCGATCCTGGATCAGGCGGTGGTGCCGGTGCTGCCGGACGACACGGCCGCCACGCTGGCCGGCCGGGTGCTCGCGCAGGAGCATCAGTTGTATCCACGCGCCATTGCCGCGTGGCTTGCAGATACATCAAGTCACACGTCTTAAATTTGTTTATATTCGCGGGTTTTCGGGAGCACGAATGAAAACCCAATCGCTACTGTCCGCGGTCGCCGGCGCTGTCCTGTTGTCGGCCTGCGCCGCGCCAGCCCCCGCACCAACCCCTGCATCCGCATCCGCTGCACCGCCCGAGCCGGTGTTCCAGTGCAATGCGGACGGCGCGCGCTTCGCCGTCGGCCAGCCGCTGTCGCCCCAGCTCGAGGCCGCCGCCCGCGTACGCGCCGGTGCGGGCACGGTGCGTGCGCTGAAGCCCGGCGAGGCAGTGACGATGGAACTCAACGGCGGGCGCCTGAACCTCGACGTGGATGCACGCGGCCGCGTGACGGACGTCCGCTGCGGCTGAGGCGCACTGGGGCCGGCGCTGTCGTCGAATACCTGGTGTTCTAGATCGGCGCGAAGCGCGGTTGGATGACGCCGTCGATCTCCACCGTGCCCTCGAACATCGCAGCCGGGCGGACCCACAGCCCTTTCGCACCATAGAGCGCGCGGTACAGCGTCATCGGCTCCAGCGTTTCGCTGTGGCGCACGGTGCCCAGCACCTCGTATTCGCCGCCCTTGTAGTGCCGATAGCGGCCGGGGGGCGTCTCGATCAGGGGTGGCAGGTCGTTGTCGTCGTTCATGTTCTTGCTGGCCTTTCAATGGGAGGCTGGTGGAGGAAAGTCGGATGGATCGCGCTGATTTTGTTCACCTCGTCAGGCTGAGCGAGCATGCCAGCGCGGACGACAGCGCGCGCTACCGGCGCGGCGTCGCGGCTTTTGCGGCGCTCGGCTATCTCTGGGTGCTGGCTTGCCTTGCGCTTTCGGTCGGCATCATCGCCTGGGTCGCGCTGGCGGCCGGACGCGGGCGTTTCAGCTTCACGCGCGGCTGGCTGCTGCTGTTCGCCCTGGGCCTGCTCTGGGCCACGCTGCGCGCGCTCTGGGTCCGGTTCGACGAGCCTGAAGGGCGCGAGCTTTCGCGCGCCGATGCGCCCGCGCTGTTCGAGGCGCTCGAGCGCATCCGCAAGAAGATCAAGGGGCCGCCGGTCCACCGCGTCTATCTCGACGACGAGTTCAATGCCAGCATCCGGCAGGTACCGCGCTTCGGGCTGTTCGGCGGGGCGGTCAACTCCCTGAGCATCGGGCTGCCGCTGCTCATGATGCTGGACCGGCGGCGGCTGCTGTCGGTGCTCGCCCATGAATACGGGCACCTGCGCGGCAACCACGGCAAGCTCAGTGCCTGGATCTACCGCACGCGGCTTTCATGGCTGAAGCTGGACGCCAGCCTGCAGCGCGACGAAGGCGTGATGGCGCTGGTGTCGCAAGCCTTCTTCCGCTGGTACTTTCCGCGTTTCGCGGCCCGCACCTTCGCGCTTGCGCGGCAGGACGAATACGAAGCCGACCGCATCTCCGGCCGGCTGCTGGGCACGCCCGTGGCCGCGGCCGCCTTGACCGAGATCGCCATCAAGGCCCGCTGGTATGCCGACGAGTTCTGGGCCTCGCACTGGGCGCGCGCCGAACGCGAGCCGCAGCCGCCCGGTCCCTTCGAGGCCCTGAGCCAGCGCGCCGCCACGCCGCCGGACGCCGAATTCGCGCGCCAGGCCCTGCGCGAAGCCATGCGACGCGTGAGCGACCTGGAAGACACCCATCCCGTGCTGCGCGACCGGCTCGAGGCGCTCGGCCAGAAGGCCGTGGTGCCGCCCTGGTCGGTCGAACCCGCGCTGGGCATGCTGGCCGACAGCGCCAAGTGGATCGCGCATTTCGACAACCAGTGGCGCCGCGCCCATGCCGGCGACTGGAAGCAGCACCACGCGCATCGCTCGCGCATCCGCGAGCGCGTCGAGCTGCTCGCGGCGCGGGGCGAGCGCAACACGCCCGACGAGCTGGTGGAGTGGGCGGATGCCGAACGCCGGCTCGATCCGGCCGCCCCGGTGCGTGTCCGCTATGAGCGCGCACTCCAGATCGCGCCCGAGCACGCCGGCGCGCTGCGCGGACTGGCCCAGATGCTGCCCCTGCGCGACCGCGCGGCGCGCCTGGCGGTGCTCGAGCGCCTGTACGGCTCCAGCGCGGCGAGCCGCTGGTGGGCCGCGAAAAGTGCCGTGGCCGCGCTCGAGGACCCCGATGCGGGCGCGCACGACGAGGACGCGCTCAAGCTGTGGCGCGGCCGCCTCAAGGAGGCCGAGGAAGCCGAAGCCCGCGCCTGGGAAGAGATCACCGAGACGCCTTTCTTCAGCCAGATCGCCCGGCACGACCTGGGCGACCACGAACTGGGCGAGCTGCGGGCCGACCTCGCGCGCTGCCTGCCCGTTTCGCGGGCCTGGCTGGTGCGCAAGATCCTGCGCGAATTCCCGTGGCGCCGGGCCTACGTCGTGTTCGTCGAGTTGCCGGGGCTGGACGACGACGACCGCTGGCAGCTCTGCCGCCAGCTCGAACACACGCTGAGCCTGCCGGGCGCGGCGCTGGTGCTCTGGGCCGGCCATTCGCCGACGCTGGAGGAGATCGAGCGGCAGGCTTTCGGGGCGATCTGGACGCGCACCGCGTAGCGGGCCGCCCGGCTGAGACAATCGGGGCATGCACCCCAAAGCCCTGTTGGAGGCCACCGCCGATCTGGTCGGCCTTGTCCTGAAATTCGATCACCCGGCCGACCAGGTCGTTTCGCGCTTTTTCCGCGACCACCGCGAGTTCGGCCCGCGCGAGCGCGCCACGCTTGCCGAAACCGTCTACACCGTGCTGCGCAAGAAGCTGCTGTTCGACCACCTCTCGCCCTCGGGCAGCGGCTCGAAGGAGCGCCGCATGGCGATCCTGGGCTTTCACGGCCCGCGCGACTTCCTCAAGAGCGCCCTCAACGACACCGAAAAGCGCTGGCTCGACAACTGCGACGCCGTCAAGCCGGACGATCTGCTCGAACGCCATCGCCACAACCTGCCCGAATGGCTGGTGGGGCCGCTCAAGGCCCAGCTGGGCGACGGTTTCTGGGCGCTGGTCGAAAGCCTGCAGCAGCCCGCGCCGCTCGATCTCCGCGTCAATGCGCTGACCGACAAGCGCGCCGAAGTCAAGGCGGAGCTTGCGAAAGCTGCTATCAAATCGGAAGCAACGCCGTTCTCGCCCTGGGGCCTGCGGATCGACGGCAAGCCCGCGCTGACCAAACTGGACGCCTTCGCCCGCGGCGCCGTCGAGGTGCAGGACGAGGGTTCCCAACTGCTCGCGCTGCTGCTGGATGCCAAGCGGGGCGAGATGGTGGTCGATTTTTGCGCCGGTGCCGGCGGCAAGACGCTGGCCATCGGCGCGACCATGCGCAACACCGGCCGGCTCTACGCCTTCGACACCTCGGCCCACCGGCTCGACGCGCTCAAGCCGCGGCTCGCGCGCAGCAAGCTGTCGAACGTGCATCCGGCCGCCATCGCGCACGAGCGGGACGACCGCATCAAGCGCTTGGCCGGCAAGATCGACCGCGTGCTGGTGGACGCACCCTGCTCGGGCCTGGGCACGCTGCGCCGCAATCCGGACCTGAAATGGCGCCAGTCGCCCCAATCGGTCGAGGAACTGACGGTCAAGCAGGCCGCCATCCTGCAAAGCGCGGCGCGCCTGCTGAAATCGGGCGGACGGCTGGTCTATGCCACCTGCAGCGTGCTGCCCGAGGAAAACGAGGCCATTGCCGAGGCTTTCAGCGCCGCCAACCCCGATTTCGTGCCCCAGGACGCCGCGGAACTGCTGCAGGGGCTCAAGGTGGAGGGTTTCGAGGCGCTCTGCGCAGGCGGAGCGGACGGGCGGCGCTATCTGCGGCTGTGGCCGCACCGCCACGCCACGGACGGTTTCTTTGCCGCGGTGTGGAACCGCAAATAGGCACGGCACTCCAAATTAGGGTAAATCTGCGCCTTCAAGGAAGGGCAAAGGGCCTCATTTTGGCCCTGCCGCCTTAAAATCGCGGGTTAACTGAAAGGCTGCACCTTCGTGTGGCCATGGAGCACTTAATTCAATGTTGATTCCTGACTCTGCCGTTTTGAGCGCGGCCATCGACTGGCTCGGACACGGCTTGTGGGACCTCACATGGTGGCAAGTCGTGCTGTACACGCTCGTCACCACGCACATCACGATCGCTGCGGTCACGATCTTCCTGCACCGCACGCAGACGCACCGGGCCATGGATCTGGGCCCGATCCCCTCGCATTTCTTCCGCTTCTGGCTGTGGCTCGGCACCGGCATGGTGACCAAGGAATGGGTGGCCATCCACCGCAAGCACCACGCCAAGTGCGAAACCGAAGAAGACCCGCACAGCCCGCAGGTCAAGGGCATCGACGAAGTCCTGTGGCGCGGCGCCGAGCTGTATCGCGCCGAGTCGAAGAACAAGGAAACGATGGAGCGCTACGGCCACGGCACGCCCGACGACTGGCTCGAGCGCAACCTGTACACCCGCTACAGCTGGCAGGGCGTGGGCCTCATGCTGGTCATCAACCTGGCGCTGTTCGGCGCGCTCGGCCTCACGGTCTGGGCCGTGCAGATGCTGTGGATCCCGATCACCGCGGCCGGCATCATCAACGGCATCGGCCACTACTGGGGCTACCGCAACTTCGAGGCGCCGGACGCCAGCCGCAATGTCTCGCCCTGGGGCCTGATCATCGGTGGCGAAGAGCTGCACAACAACCACCACACGTATCCCACCTCGGCCAAGTTCTCGGTCAAGAAGTACGAATTCGACATCGGCTGGGTCTACATCCAGATGATGCAGAAGATCGGCTGGGCCAAGGTCAAGAAGGTGCCGCCGAAGATGCTGATGGGCGACATCCAGCCCGTGGCCAACGAGAAGACGCTCGAGGCCGTCATTGCCAACCGCTATGAAGTCATGGCCGGCTATGCCCGCGAGATGCGCCGCGTCACCAAGGCCGAACTGGCTGCGCTCAAGACCAAGGGCGGCGACATTTCGGTGCTCAAGGCGGCCAAGAACTGGCTGCATCGCGACGACGACAAGGTGCCCGCATCGGCCCGCTCGCACCTCGTGCAGGCGCGCGCTGCCCACCCGGTGATCGACAAGATGGTCACCATGCGCGAAGAGCTGCGCCAGCTCTGGCTCAACACCTCGCAGTCGCGCGAGCAGCTGGCGGCCGACCTGGCGGCCTGGTGCCACCGCGCGGAGGCCAGCGGCATCGCCGGCCTGCGCGAGTTCTCGACCCGCTTGCGCGCTGCACGCGCCTGATCAGGCGGGCGTTCGCGCCCATCAAGAAGCCGGCCCATGGGCCGGCTTTTTTGTTTGTGCCTGCCGCACCCCGCGCTGCGCGTGATTCGACAGGCAACAAAAAACCCGCTGGGTGAGCAGCGGGTTTTTCGTGGGGGAAACCGGGGCCGAATTACTTCAGCTTGATTTCCTTGTATTCGACGTGCTTGCGTGCCTTGGGGTCGAACTTCATGATCGACATCTTTTCAGGCATCGTCTTCTTGTTCTTGCTGGTCGTGTAGAAGTGGCCGGTACCCGCGGTGGATTCCAGCTTGATCTTTTCGCGTCCGCCTTTGCTCGTTGCCATGATTCAGCTCCTTAAGCTTGGCCGCGTGCACGCAGGTCTGCGAGCACGGCGTCGATGCCGTTCTTGTCGATCAGGCGCAGTGCGGCGCTCGAAACACGCAGGCGAACCCAGCGGTTTTCAGTCTCGACCCAGAAACGGCGGTATTGCAGGTTCGGCAGGAACCGGCGCTTGGTTTTGTTGTTGGCGTGGGAAACGTTGTTTCCGACCATCGGGCCTTTGCCCGTTACGTCGCATACGCGTGCCATGAGGACACTCTTTCTTGAACAGCTGGCACCGGCGCAATCGTGGCGATTGCAGGTGTTTTGCAGCTTGACCTCGCCAGAAAACGGGTGGCGGTACCCCGGCTTTGCCTGGATTCTCGGCCCCGGTTGAAAGGGGCTATTTCGGCAAAGCCTTGGATTATAGCCCTTTTGGGGCTGCCCGCTTAAAGCGTGCCGTCCTGCTCGAGGAAGCGCTGGGCGTCCAGCGCGGCCATGCAGCCGGTGCCGGCGCTCGTGATGGCTTGGCGGTACACGTTGTCCTGCACGTCGCCGGCGGCAAAGACGCCCGGAATGCTGGTCATCGTGGCAAAGCCCTGCAGGCCCGAGCGGGTCAGGATGTAGTTGTCCTTCATTTCCAGCTGGCCCTGGAAGATGTCGGTGTTGGGGTGGTGGCCGATCGCGATGAAGCAGCCCTTGAGGTCGATCTGCTCGGTGGCGCCGCTTTGCGTGTTCTTGATGCGGATGCCCGTCACGCCCGTGTCGTCGCCCAGCACCTGGTCGAGTTCGTTGTGCAGCTTCAG
The DNA here is from genome assembly GCF_001591365.1 of Variovorax paradoxus NBRC 15149. Taxonomy (GTDB): domain Bacteria; phylum Pseudomonadota; class Gammaproteobacteria; order Burkholderiales; family Burkholderiaceae_C; genus Variovorax; species Variovorax paradoxus. The sequence continues at coordinate 1,356,897 of NZ_BCUT01000001.1, read as the reverse complement.
GACGATCTTGCCTTCGGCGACCTTCTCCATGAGCTTGTCGATCAGGATGGGCTCGGCGCGGAACTTGTCGCGGCGGTGCACCAGCGTGACCTTGTTCGCGATGTTGGCCAGGTACAGGGCTTCCTCGACGGCGGTGTTGCCGCCGCCGATCACGCACACTTCCTGCTCGCGGTAGAAGAAGCCGTCACAGGTGGCGCAGGCCGAGACGCCGCGGCCCATGAATTTCTGTTCCGAGTCGATCCCCAGGTACTTGGCGGAAGCACCCGTGGCAATGATCAGCGAATCGCAGGTGTAGGTGCCACTGTCGCCGGTCAGCGTGAACGGGCGCTTGCCGAGGTCGACCTTGTTGATGTGGTCGAAGACGATCTGCGTCTTGAAGCGCTCTGCGTGCTCGAGAAAACGCTGCATGAGCTCGGGGCCCTGCACGCCATGCACGTCCGCGGGCCAGTTGTCGACCTCGGTGGTCGTCATCAATTGGCCGCCCTGGGCAATGCCCGTGATGAGCAGCGGCTGGAGGTTTGCGCGGGCTGCGTAGACGGCGGCGGTGTAGCCGGCCGGGCCGGAGCCCAGAATCAAGACCTTGGCGTGTTGGGGAGCGGACATGAGTGGAAAACCTAGGATTTGCGCTGCTTCAGCGTGTACATTTTCAGGGTGGTAGCGATATATGTGGAGTATCACCGCTCGGTTCAACACCGGGTGCACGGTGTTTTCAATGCGCGCGATTGTAGTAATCCATCGGGCCCACGATGGACGAGCTTGCGCACGCCGTATCAGGGATTGATAAATGTCGATGCTGTCCAATCTTGAGTTGCTGCGGCGCGTTCCGCTGTTTGCCTCGCTCACGTCCTCGCAGTCTGCAAGCATTGCGGATGCGATCATCAAGAAGCGCTTCAAGCGGGCCGAAGTCGTTGTCGAGCAGGGCAAGAAATCGGACGCGCTCTACATCATCCTGACCGGACGCGCGCGCGTGACGAGCGCCGACAACCGCGGGCGCGAGGTGATCCTTGCCACCTTGCATCCCGGCGACTACATCGGCGAGATGAGCCTGATCGACGACGAGCCCCATTCGGCCACGGTGCGCACCGAGATCCAGTGCGACGTACTCATGCTGGACCGGGACGCCTTCGCACGCTGCCTGCCCGAGAACTCCTCGATGGCCTACAACATCATGCGCGGCCTGGTGCAGCGCCTGCGCCATGCCGACCGCAAGATCGAGTCGCTTGCGCTGATGGACGTCTATGGGCGCGTGGCGCGCTCGCTGCTCGAGTTCGCGATCGACGATGGGGCAGGCAACCTGAAGGTGCGCGACAAGATCTCGCGCCAGGATCTCGCGAAAATGGTGGGCGCCTCGCGCGAAATGGTGAGCCGCGTGATGAAGGATCTCGAGGAGCGCGGATTTGTCCAGACCCAGGACGACGGCTCCATGATCGTCAAGGACCGGCTCTTGTCCCTGGCTTGAGCCGCCGGGTCCGGCGCTTCAGGCGGCCGCACCCTTTTGTTGTAGTGTTCAGGCATCCAGCCGCCGTTTCGAAGGATTGGGTGCCGCGTTTTTCATGACCTATTCGCTCAATACACTTCAATCTTCTTCTGCCGCCGAGGGGCAGCCGGTGCGCCTGCGCGCCATGCGCTTCGCCCACGAGATCACGCTGGTGGCGGGCTTTGCGGGGCTCTTGTTCTGGCTGCTGGCCATGCTGAGCTTCACGCCCTCCGATGCGGCCTGGTCGACCTCCGGCACCGGCGGCGAGATCAAGAACTGGGGCGGCCGCATCGGCGCCTGGCTGGCCGACGGCAGCTATTTCCTGGCCGGCTATTCGGTCTGGTGGTGCCTCGCGGCGGGCCTGCGGGCATGGCTTTCGTCGCTGGCCAACTGGCTGCGCGGCGGCGAGGCCGCGCCGGCCGAGCAGCCGGTGCGCGGGCGCTTCAACCGCAGCCGCCTGGCGTTCTGGTTCGGCCTGGTGCTGCTGCTGTGCGCGAGCGTGGTGCTCGAATGGTCGCGCCTGTACCGGCTCGAGTCCCACCTGCCGGGTTCGGGCGGCGGTGTGCTGGGCTACCTGGTGGGGCCCGCAAGCGTGCGCTGGATGGGCTTTACCGGATCGGCGCTGGTGGCCATCGCTGCCGGCGTGATCGGCTCGGCGCTGGTGTTTCGTTTCTCATGGAGCCAGATCGCCGAGCGCATCGGCGCGCGGGCCTATTCGCTGTTCGAGTCGCGCCGCGAAAAGCGCGAGATGGCGGCCGACATCGCCATGGGCAAGCAGGCCGCCCGCGAGCGTGCCGAGGCCGAAGACCTGCCGTTCTCGCGTGCAGCGGACGGTGGCGAGCCGGCGGATTTCGACGGCGACGAAGAACTGCGCATCGAGCCGCGCCCGAAGCGCCGCGCGGCGTCGCCGCCGGTGCAGATCGAGCCCGCGATGACCGAGGTGCCCAGGAGCGACCGCGTCGTCAAGGAGCGCCAGAAGCCGCTCTTCAAGGAACTGCCCGACAGCAAGCTGCCGCAGGTCGACCTGCTCGACGCGGCGCAGGCGCGCCAGGAAACGGTCTCGGCCGACACGCTCGAGATGACCTCGCGCATGATCGAGAAGAAGCTCAAGGACTTCGGCGTCGAAGTGCATGTGGTGCTGGCTTCGCCGGGCCCGGTGATCACGCGCTACGAGATCGAGCCGGCCACCGGCGTCAAGGGCTCGCAGATCGTCGGCCTGGCCAAGGACCTGGCGCGTTCGCTCTCGCTGGTGTCGATCCGCGTGGTCGAAACCATCCCGGGCAAGAACTACATGGCGCTCGAGCTGCCGAACGCCAAGCGCCAGTCGATCAAGCTCAGCGAGATCCTCGGCTCGCAGGTCTACAACGAAGGCAAGTCCTTCCTGACGATGGGCCTGGGCAAGGACATCATCGGCAACCCCGTGGTGGCCGACCTGGCAAAGATGCCGCACGTGCTGGTGGCCGGTACCACCGGTTCGGGCAAGTCGGTGGGCATCAACGCGATGATCCTCTCGCTGCTCTACAAGGCCGAGGCACGCGACGTCCGCCTGCTCATGATCGACCCGAAGATGCTCGAAATGTCGGTCTACGAAGGCATTCCGCACCTGCTGGCGCCCGTGGTCACCGACATGCGGCAGGCCGCGCACGGCCTGAACTGGTGCGTGGCCGAGATGGAGCGCCGCTACAAGCTCATGAGCAAGCTCGGCGTGCGCAACCTGGCCGGCTACAACACCAAGATCGACGAAGCCAAGGCGCGCGAGGAGTTCATCTACAACCCCTTCAGCCTCACGCCCGACGATCCCGAGCCGCTCAAGCGCGAGCCGCACATCGTGGTGGTGATCGACGAACTCGCCGACCTGATGATGGTGGTGGGCAAGAAGATCGAAGAGCTCATCGCCCGCCTTGCGCAGAAGGCGCGCGCCGCCGGCATCCACCTGATCCTGGCCACGCAGCGGCCCAGCGTCGACGTGATCACCGGCCTCATCAAGGCCAACATTCCCACGCGCATCGCGTTCCAGGTGTCGAGCAAGATCGACAGCCGCACCATCCTCGACCAGATGGGCGCCGAGGCGCTGCTGGGCATGGGCGACATGCTCTACATGCCGAGCGGCACGGGCCTTCCGATCCGCGTGCACGGCGCGTTCGTGAGCGACGAGGAAGTGCACCGCGTGGTGGCCTACCTCAAGAGCCAGGGCGAGCCCGACTACATCGAAGGCGTGCTCGAAGGCGGCACGGTCGACGGTGACGGCGACATGCTGGGCGAGGGCGGCGACGCCGAGAAGGACCCGATGTACGACCAGGCGGTCGAAGTGGTGCTGAAGAACCGCAAGGCCAGCATCTCGCTGGTGCAGCGCCACCTGAAGATCGGCTACAACCGCGCGGCGCGGCTGGTGGAAGACATGGAGAAGGCGGGCCTGGTCAGCGCCATGAGCGGCAGCGGCCAGCGCGAGATCCTGGTGCCGGCGCGCGCCGAATAGCCGGCCCATGCCTGCGCACCTGGGCGTTACCCACTGACAGCCACGTTGCAAAAGCTGCAATAACGTTGCAAAACTTCATGAAGCCCCGCACATGGCGCAACGCGCAGCGGGGTATGGTCCTGTCAACGCCATCGCTTTTTCCGAGGAACCCCAATTGAAAATTCGCCATTGGCTGTTGATCGGCCTCCTGTGTTCCGCCAACGCCTGGGCCGGCGGCCTTGAAAGCCTCGAGGCCTTCGTGAAGACGGTCAAGTCGGGCCGCGCCGAGTTCACCCAGACCGTGACGGCGCCGCCGCGCGAAGGCCAGCCTGGCCGCACCAAGACCTCCACCGGCACCTTCGAATTCCAGCGGCCCGGCAAGTTCAAGTTCGACTACCAGAAGCCCTTCGCCCAGAGCATCGTGGCCGACGGCAAGACGCTGTGGCTCTACGACGCCGACCTGAACCAGGTCACGCAGCGCGCCCAGTCGCAGGCGCTGGGCTCGACGCCCGCCGCGCTGATTGCCGCGGCACCCGACCTGCGCGCGCTGCAGGCCGACTTCACGCTCGAGGCCGCGCCCGAGCGCGACGGCCTGCAGTGGGTCAAGGCCACGCCCAAGAACAAGGACGGCCAGCTGCAGAATGTGCAGGTCGGCTTCCAGGGCGACGCGCTGGCGGCGCTCGAAATCCTTGACAGCTTCGGGCAGCGCTCGGTGCTCAAGTTCAGCAAGGTGGAGGTGAATCCGGCACTGCCTGCCAGCGTGTTCGAGTTCAAGGCGCCCGCCGGCGCGGACGTCATCAAGCAATAGCCACCGGACGCACCGCAGGTTTGGCCACCAGTTCGCATCAACCCCTTGCCGAGCGCCTGCGTCCGAAGACGCTGGGCGAGGTCATCGGCCAGCAGCACCTGCTGGGGCCGGGCATGCCGCTGCGCATTGCCTTCGAATCGGGCCAGCCGCATTCGTGCATCCTCTGGGGGCCGCCCGGCACCGGCAAGACGACCATCGCGCGGCTGATGGCCGATGCCTTCGATGCGCAGTTCCTCAGCATCAGCGCGGTGCTCGGCGGCGTGAAGGACATCCGCGATGCGGTCGAACGCGCCACGGCGGCGCGCGACGGCCTGGAGCAGCGGCGCACGATCGTCTTCGTCGACGAGGTGCACCGCTTCAACAAGAGCCAGCAGGACGCGTTCCTGCCGCATGTGGAATCGGGACTCTTCACCTTCATTGGCGCCACCACCGAGAACCCCTCGTTCGAGGTCAACTCGGCCTTGCTTTCGCGTGCGGCCGTGTACGTGCTGCAACCGCTCACCGAGGCCGACCTCAAGCAGATCGTGGCCAAGGCGCAGGCCATCCAGGCAGTGCCGGGCATCGAGGACACGGCCATCGACCGGCTCGTCGCCTATGCCGACGGCGATGCGCGGCGCCTGCTCAACACGCTCGAGACGCTGGCCGTCGCGGCCCGCGCCGAGAAGCTCGGCCACATCACCGACGAATGGCTGCTGCGCGTGCTCGGCGAACGCATGCGGCGCTACGACAAGGGCGGCGAGCAGTTCTACGACACCATCAGCGCGCTGCACAAGTCGGTGCGCGGCAGCGACCCCGACGCCGCGCTCTACTGGTTCGTGCGCATGCTCGACGGCGGCGCCGATCCGCGCTACATGGCGCGCCGGCTGGTGCGCATGGCCAGCGAGGACATCGGCCTGGCCGACCCGCGCGCGCTGCGGCTCGCGCTCGACGCCGCCGAGGTGTATGAGCGCCTGGGCACGCCCGAAGGCGAACTCGCGCTGGCCGAGTGCGTGGTCTACCTGGCGATGGCGCCCAAGTCGAATGCGGTCTACACCGCCTACAACGCCGTGCGCGCGCTCATCAAGAAGGACAGCACCCGCCCGGTGCCGATGCACCTGCGCAACGCGCCCACCAAGCTCATGAAGGACCTCGACTACGGCAAGGGGTACCGCTACGCGCACGACGAGGAGGGCGGCTTTGCCGCGGGCGAGCGCTACCTGCCCGATGGCCTCGAGGGCCAGGTTTTCTACCAGCCCGTCGAGCGCGGGCTTGAAATCCGCATCGCGGAGAAGCTGCGTGAACTGCGCCGCCTGAACGGCCAGCGCGAGGAGTGATACGCCTTTTCACCATGCGCGTACGCCATGCATGACTTCACTCGCATACAGCATGGCATGAGCGGGTAAACCCCGGGCAAGGCGCACCAAATCGGCGCTGGTGGGTGCTTACAATCCCGCCCACAAATCAGCCAGCGGCACATGTTGGCTGGTTTTTTGCTTATCAAGCCAAGGTGCCAAACCGGTGCCAAGGTGGGTGAACAGCACCCCGCAACGGTGCAACAAATAGGGAACGCGTTATGGAAATATTGCTGCAGCAGATCATCAACGGTCTGGTCCTGGGCAGCATGTATGCCTTGATAGCCTTGGGCTACACCATGGTGTACGGCATCATCAACCTGATCAATTTTGCGCACGGCGAAGTGCTGATGGTGGGGGCGCTCACGAGCTGGACCATCATCGGGCTCATGAAGGAATCCATGCCCGGCACGCCCGGCTGGCTGATCCTCATCATCGCGCTGATCATCGCCTGCATCGTTGCAGCCACGCTCAACTTCGTGATCGAGAAGGTCGCCTACCGGCCGCTTCGCAACAGTCCCAAGCTCGCACCGCTCATCACGGCCATCGGCATGTCGATCCTGCTGCAGACGCTGGCCATGATCATCTGGAAGCCCACCAACAAGGCCTATCCCAACCTGCTGTCGACCACGCCCATCGAGGTGGGCGGCGCGGTGATCTCGCCCACGCAGGTCATGATCCTGAGCGTCACGGCGTTCTCGCTCGTGGTGCTGATGTGGCTGGTCAACTACACCAAGCTCGGCCGCGCGATGCGCGCCACCGCCGAGAACCCGCGCGTCGCGGCGCTGATGGGCATCCGGCCCGACATGGTCATTTCGGCCACGTTCATCATCGGTGCCGTGCTCGCGGCCATCGCGGGCGTCATGTACGCCTCCAACTACGGCATCGCGCAGCATGCGATGGGCTTCCTGCCCGGCCTCAAGGCCTTCACCGCGGCGGTGTTCGGCGGCATCGGCAACCTGGCCGGCGCGGTGGTCGGCGGCATCCTGCTCGGGTTGATCGAAGCCATCGGCTCCGGCTACATCGGCACCCTCACGGGTGGCGTGCTGGGCAGCAACTACAGCGACATCTTCGCTTTCATCGTGTTGATCGTCATGCTCACGCTGCGGCCCTCGGGCCTGCTCGGCGAGCGCGTGGCGGATCGGGCCTGAGGAGCAGCACACCATGAAGAACAGCAAGAACCTCGCGCTCTACATCCTGGGCGTCGTCGCGGTGCTCGCACTGCCGATCTTCCTGCAGAGCCAGGGCAACGCCTGGGTGCGCATTGCCGACATCGCATTGCTCTACGTGATGCTCTCGCTCGGCCTGAACATCGTCGTCGGCTACGCCGGCCTGCTCGACCTGGGCTATGTGGCCTTCTTTGCGATCGGGGCCTACCTGTTCGCGCTGATGGGCTCGTCGCACCTGTCCGACACCTTTCCGTGGTTCAAGGCCATGTTCCCGAACGGGCTGCACACCTCGCTGCTCATCGTGATACCGCTGGCGCTCGTGGTGGCCGGCATGCTGGGCGTGCTGCTCGGTGCGCCCACGCTCAAGCTGCGCGGCGACTACCTGGCCATCGTGACGCTCGGCTTCGGCGAGATCATCCGGGTGTTCCTGAACAACCTCGACCAGCCGATCAACATCACCAACGGCCCGAAGGGCATCACCGCCATCGACTCCGTCAAGTTCTGGGGGCTCGACCTCGGCAAGGCATGGAAGTTCGACGGCTTCTCGATCTCCTCGGTCACGCTCTACTACTACCTGTTCCTTGCGCTGGTGGTGGCCACGATCATCATCTCGCACCGCCTGCAGATGTCGCGCATCGGGCGCGCCTGGATGGCGATCCGCGAAGACGAGATCGCCGCCAAGGCCATGGGCATCAACACCCGCAACATGAAGCTGCTGGCCTTCGGCATGGGCGCGAGCTTCGGCGGCGTGTCGGGCGCCATGTTCGCGGCCTTCCAGGGTTTTGTCTCGCCGGAGTCGTTCAGCCTCATGGAGTCGGTGATGATCGTTGCCATGGTGGTGCTGGGCGGCATCGGCCACCTGCCGGGCGTGATCCTCGGCGCCGTGCTGCTGGCTGCGCTGCCCGAGGTGCTGCGCTACGTGGCCGGCCCGCTGCAGGCCATGACCGACGGCCGCCTCGACGCGTCCATCCTGCGCCAGCTCTTCATTGCGCTGGCCATGATCATCATCATGCTGGTGCGCCCGCGCGGCCTCTGGCCTTCGCCCGAGCACGGCAAGACATTGCAGCGCAAGGGGGCCGCTGCCCCCGGCGCACCGGTGGCGCCGGGGTCGCTGCAGACCCATGCGCCGGGCATCGAGACGCCGGCCGACGAACTGCCGGGTGCGGCCTCGCGCCCCATGTCGATCAATCCGTGAGCCGAAGGAGAAAATCAACATGACGACAGACACCATCCTCGACGTTCGCGGCATCTCCAAGCGCTTCGGCGGCCTGCAGGCGCTTTCCGACGTCGGCATCACCATCAAGCGCGGCCAGGTCTATGGCCTCATCGGCCCCAACGGCGCCGGCAAGACCACCTTCTTCAACGTGATCACCGGGCTCTACACGCCCGACAGCGGCAGTTTCGAGCTGGCCGGCAAGCCCTACCAGCCCACGGCCGTGCACGAAGTGGCCAAGGCCGGCATTGCGCGCACCTTCCAGAACATCCGCCTGTTCTCCGAAATGACGGCCCTCGAGAACGTCATGGTGGGGCGGCACATCCGCACGCATTCGGGCGTGTTCGGCGCGATGCTGCGCACCGGCAGCTTCAAGGCCGAGGAAAAAGCCATCGCCGACCGCGCGCACGAGCTGCTCGAGTACGTGGGCATCGGCAAGTTCGCCGACTACAAGGCGCGCACGCTGTCGTACGGCGACCAGCGCCGGCTCGAGATTGCGCGCGCACTGGCCACCGACCCGCAGCTCATCGCACTCGACGAGCCCGCCGCCGGCATGAACTCGACCGAGAAGGTGCTGCTGCGCGAACTGATCGACCGCATCCGCAAGGACGACCGCACCATTCTCATCATCGAACACGACGTCAAGCTCATCATGGGCCTGTGCGACCGCGTCACCGTGCTCGACTACGGCAAGCAGATCGCCGAAGGCACGCCCTACGACGTGCAGAAGAACGAAAAGGTGATCGAGGCCTACCTCGGCACCGGAGGACACTGAAATGGCGACGACGACGATGACGAGCGCAGAAGAAACAACAACGACGGCAACGGCAACTGCAACCCCGCGCAAGACCGCGGCCAACGCCCCTGGCAAGACGCTGCTCAAGGTCAGCGGCCTCAAGGTCGGCTACGGCGGCATCCAGGCGGTGAAGGGCGTGGACTTCGAGGTCCACGAAGGCGAACTGGTGTCGCTGATCGGCTCCAACGGCGCCGGCAAGACCACCACCATGAAGGCGATCACCGGCACATTGCCGGCGGGTGCCGGCACCATCGAATTCCTGGGCCGCAACATCAAGGGGCGCGGCGCCTGGGACCTGGTGGGCGAGGGCCTCGTGATGGTGCCCGAAGGCCGCGGCGTGTTCACGCGCATGACGATCACCGAGAACCTGCAGATCGGTGCCTACATCCGCAAGGACAAGGCCGAGATCGCGAGCGACATGGAGCGCGTGTTCGTGACCTTCCCGCGGCTGCGCGAGCGCAAGGACCAGCTCGCGGGCACCATGTCGGGCGGCGAACAGCAGATGCTGGCCATGGGCCGCGCACTCATGGCGCGCCCCAAGGTGCTGCTGCTCGACGAGCCCACCATGGGCCTGTCGCCGATCATGTGCGACAAGATCTTCGAGGTGGTGCAGACCGTGGCCGCGCAAGGCGTGACCATCCTGCTGGTGGAGCAGAACGCCAACCGTGCGCTGCAGCTGGCCGACCGCGGCTACGTGATGGAGTCGGGCCTCATCACGATGACGGGCGACGCCAAGGATCTGCTGAGCGACCCGCGCGTGCGGGCCGCCTACCTCGGCGAATAATCTCCAAGGGTCAGTCGACCCTGGCGCCGGTCGCCTTCACGACGGCTTCGTACTTGGAGAGTTCGCTCTTCATGAACGCGCCGAACTGCTCGGGCGAATTGGCGACCGGCTCGGCCAGCAGCGTGGCAAAACGGGTCTTCGTTTCCGGTGCGTTCAGCGCCGCCACGAAGGCCTGGTTGAGCTTCACAACCACGTCGTGCGGCGTGCCGGCCGGTGCCACCAGGCCCCACCAGGTGTCGATCGAGAAGCCCTTGAGCGTGTCGGCCACCGGCGGCAGCTCGGGCATGGCGCTGCTGCGCTGCAAGGTCGTCACGGCAATGGCCTTGAGCTTGCCCGAGCGGATGTTCGGCGCCGCCGTGGCCAGGTTGTCGAAGTTGAAGTCGACCTGGCCCGAGAGCAGCGCCAGCTGCGCCGGATTGCCGCCGTTGTACGGAATGTGCAGCGCGAAGATGCCGGCCTGCTTCTTGAACAGCTCGCCTGCCAGATGGCCGGCGCTGCCGTTGCCGCCGCTGCCGTAGTTGAGCTTGGCGGGGTTGGCCTTGGCGTAGCGGATCAGGTCGGCCACGGTGTTGATCTTCAGGCGCTGCGCCGTTTCCGCATTCATCACCAGCACGTTCGGCACGCGCACCATCTGCGTGATGGGCGCGAAGTCGGTCGCCGCGTTGAACGGGATCTTGCTGTAGAGCCACGGATTCACCGCGTGGGTGGCGGTGGCCGCAATGCCGATGGTGAGGCCGTCGGGCGCCGCCTTGGCCACGATGTCGGCGCCGATGTTGCCGCCCGCACCGGGCTTGTTGTCGATGATGACCGTGCCCAGGGAGTCCTTCACGCGTTCGGCCAGCATGCGGGCCGTGACGTCGATGGGGCCGCCAGCGGCGTAGGGCACCACGAGGCGGATCGGGCGCTGCTGCTGGGCCGCGGCCTGGCCGGCGGTGGCCAGCAGCGTGGCGCCGGCGAGCAGCGCGAGGAGGAAGTGTCTCGTCTTCATTCTTTGATGTCGTCTCGGAGAAAAGGGAAAGCGGGGATCAGGGAAGCGCCTTGTCGGCCTCGGTGGTGAACGCGTCGGCAAAGAATTCTTCTTCGGGCAGGCCGGCCAGCGCCACGTAGTCGTGCCTGGCCGAGTCGACCACGATCGGCGCGCCGCAGGCATACACCTGGTGGCCTGAAAGGTCGGCAAAGTCTTCCAGCACCGCGCGATGCACGAAGCCCGTGCGGCCGTTCCAGTTGTCTTCCGGCGTGGCGTTGGAGATGACCGGCACGTAGCGCAGGTTCGGCATCTCCTTCTGCTGCTCGCGCACCCAGGCGTCCATGTAGAGGTCTTCGGGCCGGCGGCCGCCCCAGTAGAGCGAGGCGGGCCGGTCGATGCGCTTGAACTTCATGTGCTCGAGCAGCGCCTTGATGGGCGCAAAGCCGGTGCCCGAAGCCAGCAGGATCATCGGCTTGGCCGAATCCTCGCGCAGGAAGAAGCTGCCGTAGGGGCCTTCGATGCGAAGGATTTCCTTTTCCTTCATGGCGCCGAACACATGGTCGGTGAACTTGCCGCCCGGCAGATGCCGCAGGTGCAGCTCGATGCCCGTGCCCGGCTCGGCCAGCGTGTGCGGCGCATTGGCCATCGAGTAGCTGCGGCGCGCGCCGTCGCGCAGGATGAATTCCACATACTGGCCCGCATGGAACTGCAGCGGCTCGCCGGCCGGCAGCTGCAGGCGCAGCTTCATCACGTCGTGGGAGAGCCGCGTGAGCGCCAGCACCCGCACCGGCATCTTGCGGATCGGCAGGGCGCCGGCCTCGGTGACCTGGCGCGACTCGAGCACCACGTCGCTCTTGGCATGGGCGCAGCAGGTCAGCACGAAGCCGGCCAGCTGCTCTTCGGCGCTCAGCGCCTTGCTCTGGTGCGGCCCGAGCTCGACCTCGCCCGAGAGCTTCCGGCACTTGCACGAGCCGCAGGCGCCATCCTTGCAGCCATAGGGAAGGCCGATGCCCTGGCGGATGCCGGCCGCGAGAATGGTTTCGTCGCCATGCACCACGAAATGACGCCCGCTGGGCTCGACGGTGATGGAAAAGCCCGCTTCATGCGGCGCTGCAACAGTCATCGGTATTCTTCGGCTTGTTTCAGCCTGGGTCTGAAAAGGGAAAGGAACTCGGATTTTGCCTTCAATCAATAGCCCTTCCGGCGCGCTGCCGGCGCGCTTTCGCCGCGAACGCCTGCTGATCGTGGGCTGCGGGGACGTCGGCCAGCGCGTGGCGCGCAGCCTGCGCGGCCGCATGCAGCTGGTGGCGCTCACTTCATCGGGCGAACGGGTGCCGGCCCTGCGGGCGGCGGGCATCCGTCCGCTCCAGGGCAACCTGGACGATCCGGCCACGCTGCGCCGCCTGGCCGGCGTGGCCACCCGCGTGCTGCACCTGGCGCCACCGGCGCGCGACGGCGGCGCCGCCTGGTGGCGCGACCAGCGCACCACCGCGCTGGCGCGCGCGCTGCGGCTGCGTTCCGTGCCGCTGGCGTTCGTCTACGGCTCCACCAGCGGCGTCTATGGCGACTGCGGCGGCGCCCGCGTGAGCGAAACGCGCCCCGTGCGGCCCGACACGCCCCGCGCCCACCGCCGCGTGGACGCCGAGCGCGCAGTGCGCTGGCTCGGCCGCAGCGCGGGTGTGCGCGCCAGCATCCTGCGCATCCCGGGCATCTATGCGCCCGACCGCGAGGGCGGCACGCCGCGCCAGCGGCTCGCGCGCGGCACGCCGGTGCTGCGGCGCGAGGACGACGTGTTCACCAGCCACATCCATGCCGACGATCTTGCGCGGGCCTGCGTGGCGGCGCTGTTCCGGGGCCGGCCGCAGCGCATCGTGCACGCCTCGGACGACACCGAGCTGCGCATGGGCGACTACATCGACCTGGCGGCCGACCTGTACGGCATGCCGCGCCCGCCGCGCGTGGCCCGCGAGGAAGCCCAGCGCCAGCTGCCCTTGCAGCTGCTGAGCTTCATGGGCGAATCGCGCCGGCTCGACAACACGCGGCTCAAGCGCGAACTGCGCGTGCGGCTCGCGCACCCGACGGTGCACACCGGCCTGCGCGAAGAAGCAGCAGCAGCCTGAAGCCGTGCCGGACCTGCCCGCGAAGGCCTTTCATTTCGTCGATGCCGCCAACTGGCCGGCGGTGCGGCAGCAGGGGCTGTGCAGCACCGACGAGCTGCTGCGGCGCGGTGCCTTCGGCACTGAAGTCGAAGCCTCGGTGCGCGCGCACCGCCCCGAGGGCGTCACGCTGCCCGACGGCCGCTACATCCGCGACCAGCGTCCCATGCCGCCCGGAGCACTGGCACGCTGCCTCGATCCCGGCCTGGCGCCGGCCGACTGGTATGCGCTGCTCAACGGCTGCGTGTTCTTCTGGCTGGACCCCGAAAGGGTGCAGCGCCATCGCGCCGCCCTGCGCGGCCGGCCGCAGGTGCTGCTGACTTTCGACGCGCATGCGCTGGCCGCCGCCCACGAGGCTGTCGCGCACGTTACGCCATTCAACATCGGAAGCGCCCTGCGCAAGGCCGCGCCGCGGGGGCTGCGAACGCTGGTGCCGCTCAAGCAATGGCAGCCGAAGGGATGGGCATCGGAGGCACTGCCGGGGCAGGCGGTGCGGGCTGCGAGCCATCGGCCGGCCGAGCTGGTGCTGCGCGCGGCGGCCGTGCCGGACGCGATGCGCCATGTCACGGCGACCGAAATGATCGGGGCTGCGTGAGGGCAGGCAGGAAAGAGGGGGAGGGGGTGGTGCCCGGGGCCGGAATCGAACCGGCACACCTTTCGGTGGGGGATTTTGAGTCCCCTGCGTCTACCAATTTCACCACCCGGGCACATCCGGAAGGAAGCCCAAAATTATGGCACAGTGGCTGCCATGAATTATCCGACGATCGAAGACGCCATCGGCAAGACCCCCCTGGTGGCACTGCAACGCATCGATGCGGCCGAAAACGCCAGGCGCGGCAATGTCATCCTTGGCAAGCTGGAAGGCAACAATCCCGCGGGCTCGGTGAAGGATCGTCCTGCGCTTTCGATGATCAAGCGCGCCGAGGAGCGCGGCGAGATCAAGCCCGGCGACACGCTGATCGAAGCCACCTCGGGCAACACCGGCATCGCGCTGGCCATGGCCGCGGCCATCAAGGGCTACCGCATGGTGCTGATCATGCCGGAGGACCTGTCCGTCGAGCGCGCCCAGACCATGAAGGCCTTCGGCGCCGAGCTGGTGCTCACGCCCAAGAGCGGCGGCATGGAATACGCGCGCGACTTGGCCGAGCAGATGGTGGCGCAGGGCAAGGGCCGGGTGCTCGACCAGTTCGCCAATGCCGACAACCCGCGCATCCACTACGAGACCACCGGCCCCGAGATCTGGACCGACACCAAGGGCAAGATCACGCATTTCGTGAGCGCCATGGGCACCACCGGCACCATCACCGGCGTCTCTCGCTTCCTGAAGGAAAAGAACCCCGCGGTGCGCATCATCGGCGCGCAGCCGGCCGAAGGCTCGCGCATCCCGGGCATCCGCAAGTGGCCGGCCGAATACCTGCCCAAGATCTACGACCCGAGCCGGGTCGACGATGAAATCAGCGTGAGCCAGGACAACGCCGAGGAGATGTGCCGGCGCCTTGCGCGCGAAGAAGGCATCTTCGGCGGCATCTCCGCGGCCGGCGCGCTCTGGGTGGCGCTCGAGGTTGCCAAGACGGTCGAGAACGCGACCATCGTGTTCGTGGTGTGCGACCGCGGCGACCGGTACCTGTCGACCGGCGTCTTTCCCGCCTGACCGAAGCCATGGCCCATCCCAAGTTCTGCCAGGCCTGCGCCACGCCGCTCGAATGGATCGCGTTGATGGAAGACGGCGGTCCCAAGGAACGCCTGCGCTGCCCCTCCTGCGGCCACACGCACTGGAACAACCCCACGCCCGTGCTCGCGGCCATCGTCGAGTATCGCGGCCAGGTGCTGCTGGCGCGAAACGCCGCCTGGCCCGTGAAGATGTATGCGCTGATCACCGGCTTCATGGAAGCCGGCGAAACGCCCGAGGAAGGCATTGCGCGCGAGGTCAAGGAAGAAACCAACCTCGACGTGAGCGCGGCCAAGCTCGTCGGCGCGTACGACTTCCAGCGCATGAACCAGATCATCATCGCCTACCACGTGGTGGCCGATGGCGAGGTCAAGCTTTCGCCCGAGCTGCTGGACTACCGCCTCTACGACCTGCCCGACCTCAAGTGCTGGCCCGCGGGCACCGGCTATGCACTGGCCGACTGGCTGCGCACGCGGGGGCACGAGCCGGTGTTCTTTACCGCGGCGGAAAACGAGGAACGGCGGCGCGGCCTGAACCTGCCGCCCGAGGAGCCGAAGCATGCAGGTTGACCGCGAACTCGACACGCGGGGCCTGAACTGCCCGCTGCCCATTCTCAAGGCAAAGAAGTCGCTCAACGACATGGCGAGCGGCCAGCTGCTGAAGGTGGTGTCGACCGACCCGGGATCGCTGCGCGACTTCCAGGCCTTTGCGCGGCAGACCGGCAACGAGCTGGTCGAGCAGCAGACGATCGGCAGCGACTTCATCCACGTGCTGAAGAGGCGCTGAGCGCCAGAAAAGAAAAGGGCCCCGCCGGGGCCCTTTTTCTTCAGAGCTCCAGGCTCTTGAGGTATTCGCGGAACTGCCCGCCGACTTCGGGGTGCGCGAGCGCAAGCTCCACCGAGGCTTGCAGGAAGCCTTCCTTGCTGCCGCAGTCGTAGCGGATGCCCTTGTAGGCATAGGCGTAGACCGCTTCCTTCTTCATCAGCGCCGCGATGCCGTCGGTGAGCTGGATCTCGCCGCCCGCGCCCTTGGGCTGGTTGCGGATCTCGTCGAACACGGCGGGCGTGAGGATGTAGCGGCCCGCCACGCCAAGGCGCGAAGGTGCCTTGTCCGGCGAGGGCTTCTCGATCATGCGATCGACCTTCACGAGGTCGTCGCCGATCGATTCGCCCGCCACGATGCCGTAGCGCTTGACGTGTTCGAGCGGCACTTCCTGCACCGCGAGCACCGAAGCACCGAGCTTGCCGAAGGCGGCCGTCATCTGCGCGAGCACCGGTGCGCCGCCCACAGGGCCGACCATCAGGTCGTCGGCCAGCAGCACGGCGAAGGGCTCGTTGCCCACCAGGTGTTCGGCGCACAGCACTGCATGGCCGAGCCCCAGCATGCGCGGCTGGCGCACGTAGGAGCAGGTCATGTCGTCGGGCATGACCGAGCGCGCGATGTTGAGCAGTTCGAGCTTGCCGCTGGCCTCGAGCTGGCTCTCGAGTTCGTAGGCGGTGTCGTAGTGGTCTTCGATGGCACGTTTGTTTCGGCCAGTTACGAAAATCATGTCGCGAATGCCCGCCGCGTAGGCTTCCTCAACCGCGTACTGGATGAGTGGCTTGTCGACAACCGGCAGCATTTCCTTGGGCTGCGCCTTGGTGGCGGGCAGAAAGCGGGTGCCGAAACCTGCAACAGGAAATACGGCCTTGCGGATGCGTGTCGAGGGAGTGGGCATGGACAATTTGGGCGTCTGTTCGTTCAGTTGAAGAAGAAGGTTCGATGGATCAACGGCGGCACGGAAAGGCCGTCGTTGCCATGCTAAACCTTGCCCAGGCCCGCGTGTGTCAGCCGAGACGCACAAGCTGGTCGCGAAGACGCTCCAACATGGTGCTGAAATCGGCCAGGCGCTTGCGCTCCTGCTCGATCACGGCCGGCGGTGCCTTGGCCACGAAGGCTTCATTGCCGAGCTTGCCGTTCACCTTGAGGATCTCGCCCTCGATGCGGGCAATTTCCTTGCCGATGCGCGCGCGCTCGGCGGCCTTGTCGATCTCCATGTGCAGGCACAGGCGCGCCGTGCCGACCACGGCCACGGGCGCCGCTTCGGCCGCCGCCGACCAGGAAGCCTCGTCGTCGAAGACCTTCACTTCCTTGAGCTTGGCCAGTGCCTGCAGCACCGGCGCCGCGTCGCGCAGGAAGGCCGCGCCCTCGGCATCGTCGGCCACCGCATAGAGCGGCAGGCGCACCGCGGGCGACACGTTCATTTCGCCGCGCAGCGTGCGGCAGGCATCGACCAGCGCCTTCAGGCGCGCCACATGCGCTTCGGCTGCTTCGTCGATCTTCCCGGGCTGGCTTTGGGGGTAGGCCGCGACCATGATCGATTCGCCCTCGCGTCCGGCGACGGGCGCCACCTTCTGCCAGAGCTCCTCGGTGATGAACGGAATCACCGGGTGCGCGAGGCGCAGCAAGGCCTCGAGCGTGCGGATCAGCGTGCGGCGCGTGGCGCGCTTTTGCGCATCGTCGCCGGTCTGGATCTGCACCTTGGCGATCTCCAGGTACCAGTCGCAGAACTCGTCCCAGGCGAACTGGTAGATGGCGTTGGCCACGTTGTCGAGCCGGTATTCCTCGAAGCCCTTGGCCACTTCGGCCTCGACGCGCTGCAGCTGCGATGCGATCCAGAAATCGGCGCGGCTGAACTTCAGGTAGCCGTGCGCCGGGCCGCCGACCGCGCATTCTTCCTTCGTGTGCTCGCGCAGGCCGCAGTCCTGCCCCTCGCAGTTCATCAGCACGAAGCGCGTGGCGTTCCAGAGCTTGTTGCAGAAGTTGCGGTAGCCCTCGCAGCGCTTGCTGTCGAAGTTGATGCTGCGGCCGAGCGAGGCCAGCGACGCGAAGGTGAAGCGCAGCGCATCGGCGCCGAAGGCCGGAATGCCATCGGGAAATTCCTTCTGCGTGTTCTTGCGCACGGCAGGCGCGGTCTCGGGCTTGCGCAGGCCCTGCGTGCGCTTGTCGAGCAGTTCGGGCAGCGCGATGCCGTCGATCAGGTCGACCGGGTCGAGCACGTTGCCTTCGGACTTGCTCATCTTCTTGCCCTGTGCGTCGCGCACCAGGCCGTGGATGTAGACGTCCTTGAACGGCACCTTGCCGGTGAAGTGCTTGGTCATCATGATCATCCGGGCGACCCAGAAGAAGATGATGTCGTAGCCCGTCACGAGCACCGTGGAGGGCAGGTACAGCGCGAGGTCCTCGGTCTTCTCGGGCCAGCCGAGCGAGGAGAAGGGCACCAGCGCGGACGAATACCAGGTGTCGAGCACGTCCTCGTCGCGGCGAAGCGTCTTGCCCGGGGCCTTGGCCTGCGCCTCGGCCTCGTCATGCGCCACGTACACCTTGCCGTCCTCGTCGTACCAGGCCGGGATCTGGTGGCCCCACCAGAGCTGGCGCGAGATGGTCCAGTCCTGGATGTTCTCCATCCAGTGGTTGTAGGTGTTGACCCAGTTCTCGGGCACGAAGCGCACCTCGCCGGTCTTCACCACGTCGATGGCCTTCTGCGCGATCGAGGTGCCGTCGGCGCCCGGACGCGTCATGGCCACGTACCACTGGTCGGTGAGCATCGGCTCGACGATGGCGCCGGAGCGCGCGCAGCGCGGCACCATGAGCTTGTGCTTCTTCACCTCGACCAGGAGGCCGAGCGCATCGAGGTCGGCCACGATGGCCTTGCGCGCCACGAAGCGGTCCATGCCGCGGTACTTCTCGGGCGCGTTGTCGTTGATGGTGGCGTCCAGCGCGAGGATGCCGATCAGCTCGAGCTTGTGGCGCTGGCCGACCGCGTAGTCGTTGTAGTCGTGCGCGGGCGTGACCTTGACCACGCCGGTGCCGAATTCCTTGTCGACGTAGTCGTCGGCAATGATCGGAATCAGCCGGTCCACCAGCGGCAGCCGCACCTGCTTGCCGATCAGCGGCCGGTAGCGCTCGTCCTCGGGGTGGACCATCACGGCCGTGTCGCCGAGCATGGTCTCGGGCCGCGTGGTGGCCACCGTGAGCGTGCCGCTGCCGTCTGCCAGCGGATAGGCGATGTGCCAGAGCGAGCCGTCTTCCTCTTCGCTCTCCACTTCGAGGTCGCTCACCGAGGTCTTGAGCACCGGGTCCCAGTTGCCCAGCCGCTTGCCGCGGTAGATCAGGCCTTCTTCATAGAGCGAGACGAAGGTCTGCGTGACCACCTTGGACAGGTCGTCATCCATCGTGAAGTATTCGCGGCTCCAGTCGACCGTGTCGCCCATGCGGCGCATCTGCTCGGTGATGGTGTTGCCCGACTTTTCCTTCCATTCCCACACGCGTGCCACGAAGTTCTTGCGGCCGAGGTCGTGGCGGCTGATCTTCTGTTCCTGCAGCTGGCGCTCCACCACGATCTGCGTCGCGATGCCCGCATGGTCGGTGCCCGGCACCCACAGCGTGTTGTCGCCCTTCATGCGGTGGTAGCGCGCCAGGCTGTCCATGATGGTCTGGTTGAACGCATGGCCCATGTGCAGCGTGCCTGTCACGTTGGGCGGCGGCAGCTGGATGGCGAAGGAATCGGCGCCCTTCTTGGGCGCCTGCGTGCCGCGAAAGCCCGCCTTGGCGTAGCCGCGCTTCTCCCACTCGGGGGCCCAGTGCGCCTCGATGGCGGCGGGTTCGAACGACTTGGAGAGGCTCTCCAGTCCAGGCTGGGCGGAAGGGGTGGTGGGTTCGCTCATGGGAAATGCAGAAGCGGCGCCTTCGGGGGTGCCGTGGGGACAAGATGGGATAGCCGGCGATTTTACCGGGGCCGCCCCGGGGCAGGCCCACCCCACATAATTCCGGGATGCTCTTCCTGCTCTCCCCTGCGAAATCGCTTGACTACGACACCCCCGTTCCCACCGAAGTCCCCGCCACCCAACCCCATTTCGAAGCCCCCCGCGGCCCCTCGGCCGAACTGATCAAGCTGCTGCGCGAGAAGTCGCCGCAGCAGATCTCCGAACTCATGCACCTGTCGGACAAGCTCTCCGCGCTGAACGTGGCGCGCTACCAGGCCTGGTCCGGCAAGAGCACGCCGAAGAATGCGCGCCAGGCCGCCTTCGCGTTCGATGGCGACGTCTACGGCGGGCTCGATGCGCGCTCGCTCACGCCCGCGCAGCTGGCCTGGGCGCAGGAGCACGTTTGCATCCTGAGCGGCCTCTACGGCCTGCTGCGTCCGCTCGACCTGCTGCAGCCCTACCGGCTGGAGATGGGCACGCCGCTTGCCAATCGGCACGGCAAGGACCTGTATGCCTTCTGGGGCGCGCGCATTGCGGAGCACCTGAACCAGCGCCTGGCGGCGGACCGCACGCCCGTGGTGGTCAATGTGGCCTCGCAGGAGTACTTCAGGTCGGTGGACCGGAAGGCGCTCAAGGCGCGCGTGGTCGAATGCGTGTTCGAGGAGTGGAAGGGCGACCGCTACAAGATCGTGAGCTTCTACGCCAAGCGCGCCCGCGGCCTGCTCGCGCGCTGGGCGGTGCTGCACAAGGCCGCCACGCCCAAGGCGCTGGAAAAATTCGATCTCGAGGGTTATGGTTTCGATGCCACGGCGTCGACGGCCGAAAGGCTGGTGTTCAGAAGGAAGACTTGATATGTCGCAACCGATCAGTCCGGAGCTCCGGGAATGGCTGGTGTCGCAGCTCGCGGCGGGGCATTCGGTGCCTGCGCTGCGGGCCTCGATGCGCGCGGCCGGCTGGCAGGACGCGGCCACCGACCTGGCGCTGGCGCAGCTCGAGGCCGGCTTTCCCCACGTGGAGGTGGCCAGGCCGCGGCGCACCGAGATGCCCGGTCCCGACCTCGAAGGCGCGCCGCTGTACATCGACGCGGGCGACCGCCGCGTGCAGGTGCTGCAGACCATGCGGCATCCGCGCGTCGTCGTGTTCGGCAACCTGTTGTCGCCCGAGGAGTGCGAAGGGCTGATTGCCGCCGCGCGGGTGCGGCTGGCGCGCTCGCTCACGGTCGAGACGCGCACCGGCGGCGAGGTGCTCAACGTCGACCGCACCAGCGAGGGCATGTTCTTCGAGCGCGGCGAGAACGACATCGTCGCGCGCCTCGAGCAGCGCATTGCCGCGCTGCTGCGCTGGCCGGTGGAGTTTGGCGAAGGCCTGCAGATCCTGCGCTATGCGCCCGGCGCCCAGTACCGGCCGCACTACGACTACTTCGACCCCGGCGAGCCCGGCACGCCCACCATCCTCAAGCGCGGCGGCCAGCGCGTGGCCACGCTCGTGATGTACCTGCAGGAGCCCGATCAGGGCGGCGCCACCACCTTCCCCGACGTAGGCCTGGAAGTGGCGCCCGTGCGCGGCACCGGCGTGTTCTTCAGCTACGAGGATCCCGACCCCGCCACCCGCACGCTGCATGGCGGCGCGCCCGTGCTCGCGGGCGAGAAGTGGGTCGCCACCAAGTGGTTGCGCGAACGCGAATTCAAATAAACAGACACGGGAGCGCCATGAAGCTGCTGGCCAACGGATTGCAGATCGAGGTCGACGACACCGGCGGCGAAGGCCGCCCGGTGGCCCTGCTCATCATGGGCCTGGGCATGCAGCTGGTCGGCTGGCCGCAGGACTTCGTGCAGGCGCTGGTCGATGCGGGCTTTCGCGTGGTGCGCCACGACAACCGCGACATCGGCCTGAGCCAGGGCTTCGACCATGCGGGCACCGGCAACATCGTGTGGGAGAGCATTCGACAGAAGCTGGGCCTGCAGGTCCGATCGGCCTACACCTTGCAGGACATGGCGCGCGATTCGCTGGGCGTGCTCGACGCATTGGGCATCAAGCAGGCGCACGTCATCGGCGCCTCGATGGGCGGCATGATCGCGCAGCACCTGGCCGCCGAAGCGCCCGAGCGCGTGGCCAGCCTCGTGAGCATCATGAGCTCCAGCGGCGCGCGCGGCCTGCCCGGACCGCGCAGCGACGTGGCCGCCATGCTGCTGCGCCGGCCGCTGGGCGGCGGCGAGGCCGAGCTGGTGGCGCACAGCATCCGGCTGCTCAGGCTCATCCAGAGCCCCGCCTATCCGCAAAGCACCGAGGCGCTGGCAGAGCGCCTCACCTTCAGCATGCGCCGCGCCTACCGCCCGGCCGGCATGTTCCGCCAGATGCTCGCCATTGGCGCCGATGCGCGCCGCCCCGAAGTGCTGCCGCGCATCAAGTGCCCGACGCTGGTGCTGCACGGCGAAGCCGATGCGCTGGTGCCGATGGCCTGCGGCCTGGATACCGCCAAGCGCATTCCGGGCGCAAAGTTCGTCAGCATTCCCGGCATGGGCCACGACCTGCCGCCCGAGGTCTGCGCGATCCTCGCCCACCACATCGCGCCGTTCCTGCATGCGGCCGAAGAACACCACAAGCCATGAGCCTCGACAACATCCCCCCCGCCAACCCCAACACGCCCGAGCAGTCGCAGCTGGGCCGCGCCTCGGCCTATGCCGACAGGTACGACCCCTCGCTGCTCTTTCCGATTGCGCGCAGCACCCAGCGCGAAGCCATGGGCATCGCCGCCGGCGCGCTGCCCTTCTTCGGCGCCGATCTCTGGACCGCCTTCGAGGTGAGCTGGCTCAACCTGCGCGGCAAGCCGCAGCTGGCCATCGCGCACTTCACCATCCCCTGCGAAACGCCCAACATCATCGAGAGCAAGTCGTTCAAGCTGTATCTCAACAGCTTCAACAGCAGCGCCTTCGCGAGCGTCGAGGCGGTGCGAGACCGCCTGCGCGCCGACCTGTCCGAGGCGCTCTGGCGCGGCAGCGACCAATCGGCCGGCATCGGCGTGAAGCTGCTGGCACCCGACATGTTCGACCGCGAGCCGGTGCACGAACTCGACGGCCTGGACCTCGACCGGCTCGACATCGAGTGCACCCACTACCAGCCCGCGCCCGAACTGCTGTCCAGCGACAGCACCCAGCCGCCGGTGAACGAGACGCTCACGAGCCGCCTGCTCAAGAGCAACTGCCTCGTCACCGGCCAGCCCGACTGGGGCAGCGTGCAGATCCGCTACAGCGGCCCGGCCATCGACCAGGCCGGCCTGCTCGCATACATCGTGAGCTTTCGCAACCACAACGAGTTCCACGAACCCTGCGTGGAGCGCATGTTCACCGACATCTGGCGCCGCTGCCAGCCCAACAAGCTCGCCGTGTATGCGCGCTACACGCGGCGCGGCGGGCTCGACATCAATCCGTTCCGCACCAGCTGGCCGCAGGCGCTGCCGCCGAACATCCGCACCGCGCGGCAATAAGGGAGGGGCAAGGGCGCCGCCGAAGCCCCTCTTCGGAAATCCGGAACCCGCAGCGCGGCCCCTGTGGCATTCTGGAACTGCCCGCGACACTGCGGGCGGCTATCCGGAGCAGACACACATGGTTGAAGGAAAAGTAGTCGTCGTCACCGGCGCGGGCGGCGGCATCGGGCGCGACATCGCGCTGGCCATGGCGAGCCATGGCGCCAAGGTGGTGGTGAACGACATCGGCGCGGCCCTTGATGGTGCGGGCGGCAGCGCCGGCCCCGCGCAGCAGGTGGTCGACGAGATCCGCGCTGCGGGCGGCCAGGCCGTGCCCAACACCGACAGCGTGGCCGATGCGGCCAGCGCGGCGCGCATCGTCGAGTGCGCGGTCGAGAGCTTCGGGCGCATCGATGCGGTGGTCAACAACGCCGGCATCCTGCGCGACCGGTTCTTCCACAAGATGTCGGTCGACGAGTGGGACGCCGTGCTCAAGGTGCACCTGTACGGCGCCTACTACGTGAGCCGCGCGGCCGCCACGCACTTCAAGGAGCAGAACTCGGGCGCGATGGTGCACATGACCTCGACCTCGGGCCTCATCGGCAACTACGGCCAGGCCAACTATGCGGCGGCCAAGCTCGGCATCGTGGCACTGTCGAAGTCGATCGCGCTCGACATGCTCAAGTTCAACGTGCGCTCCAACTGCATCGCACCGTTTGCATGGAGCCGCATGATCGGCGCCATTCCCACCGACACCGACGAGCAGCGCGCCCGCGTCGACAAGATCAAGCAGATGACGCCCGCCAAGGTGGCGCCGCTCGCGGTGTACCTGGCAAGCGATGCGGCCGGCGCGGTCAACGGCCAGATCTTCTCGGTGCGCAACAACGAGATCTCGCTCATCAGCCAGCCGCGGCCGGTGCGCTCCATCCATCGCTCCGAGGGCTGGACCCCGCAGAGCATTGCCGAGCACGCCATGCCGGCCATGCGCGCGAGCTTCCATCCGCTGGACCGCTCGGCCGACGTGTTCAGCTGGGACCCGGTCTGAGCGGGGCCCGCTCCTGAGGTCAAACCCTGAGGCCGGCGCGCGCGGCGCCATTCGCCGGACAATGCACGCTTCCTTTCTTTCTGGCGCGCTTGTCCGGTGAACCTGCATTTCGACCTGTTCGACCTGAAACTGTTCGTCTACGTGGCGGACGCGCGCAGCCTCACGCGCGGCGCCGAGAAGGCCTGCATCTCGCTGGCGGCCGCCTCCACCCGCATCAAGCAGATGGAAGAGGCCGTGGGCGGCAAGCTGCTGCACCGAAGTGCGCAGGGCGTGAGCCTCACGGCGGCAGGGCAGGCGGTGCTCTACCACGCCAAGCGCGTGATGCAGCAGATGGAGCACCTGCGCTGCGACATGCAGGATTTCGGCAAGGGCATCAAGGGCCATGTGCGCGTGTTCGCCAACACCACCTCCATCACCGAATACCTGCCGCAGAAGCTGGCCGGCTTTCTCACGCAGCATCCGGCGGTGCAGGTGGACCTGCGCGAATACCTGAGCGAGGAGATCGTGCGCGCCGTGGCCGACGGCGAGGCCGACATCGGCATCCTGGCCGGCGACGTGCACACCGGCGAACTCGACGCGCGCCCCTTCGGCCGCAACCAGCTGGTGCTGGTGGTGCCCGCTGCGCACCACCTGGCGGGTGCGGCCTCGGTGGCCTTTGCCGACACGCTCGACGAGCAGCACGTGGGCCTGCACCACGGCAGCGCCATCCACCGCTTCCTGCAGCGCCGGGCCGAGCTGGCCGGCCGCGGCTTCAACCCGCGCATCCAGGTCAGCAGCTTCGAGGCGATCTGCCTGATGATCGAGGCGGGCGTGGGGGTGGGCGTGCTGCCGGCCTCGTCGGCGCAGCGGCTGTCGATGGCGATGCGCATCGCGACCGTGGCGCTCAGCGATGCCTGGGCCGAGCGCGAGCTCAAGCTCATCGCACGCAGCCGCGAGCAGCTGCCGGCCTCGGCGCGCGAGCTGTTCGACCACCTCGTTGCGCCCTGAAGAAGAAGGCGCGCAGGCCATGTCCGCCGACCTGAAGTCGCTGCGCCTGTTCGTGACCGTGGCCGACCACGGCAGCATCAGCGAAGGCGCCAAGCGCTGCCACATCGCGCTCGCGGCCGCGAGCAAGCGCATCTCCGACCTGGAAGCCCGCGCGCGGCTGCCGCTGCTGGTGCGCCATGCGCGCGGCGTGACGCTCACTTCGGCCGGCCACGGCCTGCTGCTGCATGCGCGCGCCGTGCTCTCGGCCATGGACCGGCTCGGCGCCGAGCTCGACGACTTCCAGAACGGCGTGGCGGGCGTGGTCAGCATCACGGCCAACGCGTCCACCATCGCGCAGTTCCTGCCCGCGCAGATCGGCTCCTTCCTGCGGCTGCATCCGGTGCTCAAGATCGACCTGCAGGAGCGCGCCAGCACCGAGGTCGTGAAGGCCGTGCAGGCCGGCCTGGCGGACATCGGCGTGATCGAGGGCAACACGCCCGCCGACATGCTCGAATGCCTGCCCTACCGCAGCGACGAACTGGCCGTGGTGGTGGCGCGCGACCATCCGCTGGCCCGCCGCAAGCGCATCGGCGTGGAGGAGGTGCTGCGGCACGACCATATCGTGGTGCGCGAAGGCACGGCGCTGCACCGCGTGCTGCTGAACGCGGCGCTGGAGGCGCAGCTGCCGCTCAAGGTGCGCATGCAGGTGGGCAGCTTCGACATGGTGTGCCGCATGGTGGAGCAGGGCGTGGGCATCGGCGTGCTGCCTTATGCGGCCATCCTGCCGCAGCTGCAGATACTGAAGCTGCGCTGCCTCAAGCTCGATGCGCCGTGGGCGGTGCGCCGCCACCTGCTGTGCGTGCGGCGGCAGCAGGACCTGACCGCGGCCGCGCGCTCGGTGCTGGAGCATCTCGGCCGGCCGGACTGAGCCCCGAGCCTTCGCGCGGCGCGAAGCCTCGCGCCCGCCAAAAACGAATTGTTCTCCGCGGCCTGCGCACCAAGAATCGTGCAGCCGAAGCAAAGCAACAGGAGACGTTCTTGAAGATCATCCGCGTCAGCGCCACGCCGCTGAACATTCCCGTCACCATCGATGTGCTGGGGCTCAACCAGCAGACCTCGCTGTCGCTCTGCCTGACCGAGATCGAGACCGACACCGGCCTTGTCGGCCATGGCATGACGGCCATCACCGAAGAAGAAATCATTGCCGCTGCCGTGCGCGAGGTGGCCGGCCCGGCATTGATCGGCGAAGACCCGATGGCCACCGAGCGCCTGTGGGACAAGCTCTACTGGCTGCTCTCGCCGCGCGGCCAGACCGGCTATGCGAGCCACGCCATCGCCGCGCTCGACATCGCGCTGTGGGACCTGAAGGCCAGGGCGCTCGGCCAGCCGCTGTGGCGCCTGCTGGGCGGTGCGCGCTCCAAGGTGCCGGTCTATGCGACCTTCGGCTTCGGCTTCTTCGAGCGCGACCAGCTCGCCGCCGCCGCCAAGCTCTGGGTCTCGCAGGGTTTCCGGCGCCTGAAGATGACGGTCGGTGGCCATGCGCTCGCGCGGCGCGACGAGCCGCGGCCCATCGACGAGGTCATTGCCGAGGACGTGCGCCGCGTGGCGGCCGTGCGCGAGGCGGTCGGTCCTGATGTGAAGCTGTACGTCGACGCCAACTGCGGCCTCGACCTGTTCCACGCCACCGAACTCGCGCGCCGCATCGAGCCCTACGGCATCAGCTTCTTCGAGGAGCCGCTCACGCAGAACGACGTGCGGCAGATGGCCCAGCTGCGCGCGCGCACCAGCATTCCGCTGGCCTGCGGGCAGAACGAAGGGCTGGCCTTCCGCTTCCGCGACCTGCTGGTGAACCAGGCGGCCGACGTGCTGCAGCCCAACGTGACCATCTCGGGCGGCTATTCGCAGTGCCTGAAGATCGCGGGCATGGCCGCGGCCTTCAACGTGCCGATCGACAACGGCGGTGCCTGGCCCTTCCACAACATGCACCTGCATGCGGGCGTGTCGAACGGCGGCATGGCCGAATACCACTACGTGGCCGTGCAGATGCTCAAGCAGGTCTTCGACGGCCTGCCGGTGCCGCAGGACGGCTGGCTGCAGCTGCCCGAGACGCCGGGCCTGGGCTTCGCGCCCAATGCGGATCGCGTGCGCGAGCTTGCGAAGCTGCCGACTTCGCGCGGCAAGGGCAAAGCATAAAAATGGACGCTCCCCGAAGCGCCTTGGGCGCTTCCCCCCACTGGGGGCGCACCCGGCGGCCCGGCAAAGCCGGTTCCGCGGGTGCACTTGAACGAGCCGCGCAGACGGCCGCTGATCGATGACCATTGGAGACATGATGAAAGCCAGAGAGATTGCTCGCCCTGCACGCCGCCAGGCGCTGCGTGCCGCCATGGCCCTGGGCCTTGCGGGTGCGCTCGCCGCGCCCGCCGCCTGGGCCCAGAAGTACCCCGACAAGCCGATCCGCCTCGTGGTCGGCTATTCGGCCGGCGGCGGCGTCGATGCGGTCGCGCGCCTGCTCGGCACGCGCCTGTCGGCGGTGCTCGGCCAGCAGGTGATGGTCGACAACCGCACCGGCGCCACCGGCATGATCGCCGCCGAATACGTCGCCAAGTCGGCGCCGGACGGCTACACGCTGATGATGGGCGACAGCGCGCTGCTGGCCGCCAAGCTGCTGCAGCCGAAGGCGCCGGTCGATCCGCTCACCAGCTTCAGGCCCGTCGCGGGCGCCTTCGTCTCGCCGCTGATGATCGTCACAGGCAACGACTTCCCGGCCAGGACGCCGGCCGAATTCGTGAAGGAGATCAAGGCCCGGCCGGGACACTATTCCTACGCCACCTCGGGCGTGGGCACGGTGCACCACCTGGGCTTCGAGATGCTCAAGCAGACCAGCGGCAGCAGGGTGGTGCACGTGCCCTACCGCGGCGCCGCGCAGATCGTGCCCGACGTGGTCGGCGGGCAGGTGCCCATCGGCGTGGTCAGCGCCACGGCCGGCATGGCGCAGGCCAAGGCCGGCAAGCTGCGCGCGATCGCACTGATGAACACCGCGCGGCTCGAAGGCGCCGAGAGCGTGCCGCCGCTGGCCGATGCGCTGCCGGGCTTCGACGTGGCGCCGCGCATCTTCGTGCTCGCGCCCGCCGGCACGCCCGACGAGATCGTCGACAGGCTCTCGGCCGCGGTGAAGACCGTGCTCGACACGCCCGACGCCGGCGCCGCGGCAGCCGCGCAAGGCACGCTGCGCGCCTACGCCACGCCGGCGCAGCTCGGCAAGGACATGGCGGAGGAGACGAAGCGCTGGCAGCGCATCATTGCCGAGCAGAACATCGTGGCGGAGGGCAAGTAGATGGCGCGGCCGCACCTGGGCCTGATCGTGCCGCCGGCCGCCGGCGCGGTGCCGGTGGACGGCCCGTTGCTCTACGGCGAGCGCATCCGCTTTTCAGCAAGAGGCTTGGGACTCGGCGAAATCTCGACCCGCGGCTACACCGAAGTGATCGACTCGGTCGTCGACAAAGCGCTGGAACTCAAGGCGGAGGGCGCCAGCGCCGTCTCCCTCATGGGCACGTCGCTGAGCTTCTTCCGCGGCGTCGCCTTCACGCGTCAACTCCAGCGCGAGATGGAACAGGCGACGGACCTGCCTTGCACGACGATGAGCGACGCCATCATCGCGGGCCTGCATCACCTGAAGGTTCGGCGCGTGGCCGTCGCCACCGCCTACATCGACGAGGTCAACACGCAGCTGCGAACCTATCTCGAACAGAGCGACTTCGAACCGCTGGCGCTCGAAGGCCTCGCCATCTCCGATGTGCAGGCCGTGGGCCAGGTGCCGACCGAGGTGCTGGTCGACCTGTGCCTCAAGGTGTTCGAGGACCAGCCCGGCGCCGATGGCCTCCTCATCTCGTGCGGGGGCCTCGTCACGCTCGATGCCGTGCGCGAGGTCGAGGCGCGCCTGCAGGTGCCCGTGGTGTCCAGTTCGCCCGCGGGCTTCTGGGACCTCGTGCGCACCGCCGGGCTCGATGCGCGCTCGCCGGGGCAGGGCCGATTGTTCGCCTGAAGGGCCTCAGCCGAGCCAGCGGCCCACGCGCGGCGCAGACTCGAGCTGCCAGATGCGTTGGCACAGCGCCTTCGCCTCGTCGGCCGTGGCGCCCTCGCCGTAGTGCGCAAGGCGCTGCATCTTGTCCTCGATCTCGGCGCGGCTCAGGCTGTTGCCCGGGTCGCCCTTGGGCTCGTCGACGCGGCCGGCCAGCGTGCGGCCGTCGCGGGTCTGCACGCTGACCTTGCCGATCCAGCGCGCGGGGTAGGCGGTGTCGACCTCGGCGTCGAGTTCCATCGCCACCTTGTCGCGGAACGTGGCCACCTCGGGCGCGAGAAAGTCGCGGTCGAATTCGCCCAGGCCGGCGCGGCCATGCACCGCGATCAGGCCCAGCACCGTGCCCATCGAGAACTTGCCCTGGTGCACGGTGGCCGGCACCGTGACCCGGCCCAGCACGTCGATGGCGCCCTGGTGCACATGCGCGGTCACGCGGGCCACGTCGCCGTGCGCGAGCTGGTGCTCGCTCATCACCTGCAGCAGCGCATCGGCCGCGGGATGCGTGTGGCGGCAGGAGGCGTGGTACTTGAACGAGGTTTCGGCCAGCGCCCAGCGCGTGCCGAGGCGGTCGGTGAGCCGTGCCGGATCGGCATCGCTCGACATGCCCACGCCCAGGCCCTGCGCGCCTTCGAGCACTTTCGCCGCGCCCGTGAAGCCGTCCTGCGCGAGGTAGGCCGACATCAGTCCGCTCGCGGCCGCATGCGCGCAGTGCAGCTGCTTCGAATCGGCCGCATCGCGCAGGAATTCCCAAACGCCGGCCGACTGCGTGCCGGCCGAGCCGAAGGCGTGCAGCATCTGCTGCGGCGCGAGTTCGAGCAGCCGGCCCACTGCCGCGGCAGCCGCGAGCGTGCCCGCCGTCGCGGTGGTGTGGAAAGTCTTGTAGTGCGAGCGGCCCAGGAACTCGCCCACGCGGATGCCGACTTCGTAGCCCGCGACCACGGCCGTCAGCAGCTGCGCACCGCTGGCGCCGATGCTCTGCGCCACGGCCAGTGCGGGCGCAATGACCACGGCCGCGGGATGGAACACCGAACCGTTGTGCACATCGTCCTGCTCCACGTAGTGCGAGGCCGCGGCGTTGACGAGCGCGGCGAACACTGGCGAAGTGGTGCGGCGCGAGGTGAGCATTTCGCTCGGCCCCTCGGCCGGCCCCATCGTCTGCGCGAAGCGCTCGATGCTGCGTACCGGCCGCGCCGTGCGCGCCGCGAGCACCGAGCCCAGCCAGTCGAGCATCAGGTCCTCGGTGCGGCGCAGCACGGGGGCGGGAATGTCCGCTAACTTGAGTTCGGCGGCGAAGGTGGCGAGATCCCGGCTGGGATGATTCGATGAGGTGGTCATGGAGTGCCTTCAGAACGAACGCGGCAGGCCGAGCATGTGCTCCGCCACGTAGCTCAGGATGAGGTTGGTCGAGATCGGTGCCACCTGGTAGAGCCGCGTCTCGCGGAACTTGCGCTCGATGTCGTATTCGCACGCAAAGCCGAAGCCGCCATGGAACTGCAGGCAGGCATTGGCCGCCTCCCAGCTGGCCTTGGCCGCCAGGTACTTTGCCATGTTGGCCTGTGCGCCGCAGGGCTCGCGCGCATCGAACAGGCGGCAGGCCTCGTAGCGCATGAGGTTGGCGGCCTCTATCTCGATGAAGGCCTCGGCAATCGGAAACTGCACGCCCTGGTTCTGGCCGATGGGCCGGCCGAACACCACGCGCTCCTTGGTGTAGGCCGTGACCTTGTCGATGAACCAATAGCCGTCGCCGATGCATTCGGCCGCGATCAGCGTGCGCTCGGCATTGAGGCCGTCGAGGATGTACTTGAAGCCCTGGCCCTCTTCGCCGATCAGGTTCTCGGCCGGGATCTCGAGGTTCTCGAAGAACAGCTCGTTGGTCTCGTGGTTCACCATGTTCAGGATGGGCCGCACCGTCATGCCTTGGCCGATGGCCTCGCGCAGGTCGACGATGAAGATCGACATGCCTTCGGATTTCTTCTTGACCTCCGCAAGCGGCGTGGTGCGCGCCAGCAGGATCATCAGGTCCGAATGCTGGATGCGCGAGATCCACACCTTCTGGCCGTTGACGACGTAGCGGTCGCCCTTCTTCACGGCCGTGGTCTTGATCCTGGTGGTGTCGGTGCCGGTGCTGGGCTCGGTCACGCCCATCGACTGCAGGCGCAGCTCGCCAGTGGCGATGCGCGGCAGGTAGTTGCGCTTCTGCGCCTCGCTGCCGTGGCGCAGCAGCGTGCCCATGTTGTACATCTGGCCGTGGCAGGCGCCCGAGTTGCCGCCCGAGCGGTTGATCTCTTCCATGATCACCGAGGCTTCGGTGAGCCCGAGGCCGGAGCCGCCGTATTCCTGTGGAATGAGCGCGGCCATCCAGCCGGCTTTGGTGAGCGCGTCGACGAATTCGGCCGGGTAGCCGCGCGCCTCGTCGATCTTGCGGAAGTACTCGTTGGGAAACTGCGCGCACAGGTCGCGCACGGCATCGCGGATGTCGGCAAAGCGGGTGTCGTTGTGGTTGTTCATCTCGTCCAATCCTGGCGCGGGCCGCCGGCTTCCTTTTCGACGCGCTGCCAGATCTCGATGGCCATCGGGTCGTCGATTTCCTCCAAGAGGTGGCCCGCGAGCCCGATGGCGCGCGCCATCACGCCGAGGCCGCGGATGATCTTCCACGGAAAGCCGAACTCGGCCGCAATCGCACCGATGGCGCCCGTCGCATTGATGGGCAGCGACTTGCCCGAGACGCGCTCGGCCTCCTGCTGCACCGCCTGCATCAGCGCCACGTAATGGCCCGAGAGGCCGTTCTCCTCGGCGATCTGGAACAGGCGCGGCGTGCGCGGGTCGATCGGCTTGTGCAGCGGATGCCCGAGGCCCGGCACGATCTGCTTGCGCGCGCGATGGTCGGCCACGATGTCCTTCGCCATGTCGGCCAGTGGCCGCGCCGGCTTCTCGCCGAAGGGAATGGCCTCGTAGAGCATCCTGGCTGCGCCTTCGGTGCTGCCCACGAACACCGTGCCCAGGCCGCACAGGCCCGCGGCCACCGCAGCCTGCAGCGCCTCGGGCGCGCCTGCATAGGTGAGGCGCGCGGCCAGCGCGCTGGGCGTGATGCCATGCTCGACCAGCGTGACGACGATGGCGTTGAAAGTGACCGACTCCTGCGGTGTCGGGATGCGGCCCGTGAGCTCCAGGAAGGCCATGTCGCCGAGGTTCAGGTGGCCCAGGATCTCGGAGGGCAGGTCGCGCCCGCGCACGGTGATTCGGTCGGGCGTGCTGTGGCCGAGCTCGGTGTGCAGGGATTTCTTGATCTTTGTGGTGGTCATGTGCCGAATCTATGCCGCCCTCGCGCGAGGCGGGTCTGTGAATGCGAAACCCTCCCTTCGGCAAATGCAAATGCCGCGCGGCGGGGCGTTCTGTCACGCTGCGGCGATGGACACAGAATCACTTTCCGCCGTGCGCGATGCTGCGCTCGACTACTTCGTTCGCAGCCGTTCCATCCAGCGGCGGCGCGAGCGCATGGAGCGGCCCGATGCCGACGAGGCGCAGGGCTGGAGCGCCATGGCCGAGCTGGGCTGGACCGGCATGCTGGCACCCGAATCCGCAGGCGGGCTCGGTCTGGGGCTCGCGGGCGCCGCGCAGATCCTGCGGGCCGCGGGCGAGCATGTGGCGCCCGAGCCGTTGCTGGCGGTGGCGGGCCTGAGCGCGATGCTGCTCGCGCGGCTCAAGGCTCCGGCCGCGCAGTCGCTGCTGGCGGAGCTGGTCGCGGGCCGCAGCCTGCCGGCGCTGGCCTGGCAGGAGAGCGCCGGCGACCTGAGCGCCGTGCCGCTGGCCTGCGGCTGCGAGCCGCGCGGGGGGCATGCGGGCGGCGTGCTGCTGCAGGGCGAGAAGCTCATGGTGCTGCCCGGCGCGGCCGCCAGCGGCTGGCTGGTGTCGGCGCGCGGCAGCGACGACGCGGTGCTGCTGTGGGTGCCGCGCGGCACGGCCGGCGTGAGCGAAACCCTGGTGCCGCTGGTTGACGGCAGCCAGGCTGCGAGCCTGCGCTTCGAGCAGGTGGCGCTGCCCGCGGATGCGGTGCTGGCCGAAGGCCCCGCCGCGCAGGACGCGCTACGCCACGCGCTCGCGGCCGGCCAGGTCCTGCAGGCGGCCGAACTGCTGGGCGTGGGCCAGGCGATGCTCGCGCAGACGCTGGCCTACCTGCGCACCCGTTCGCAGTTCGGCAAGCCCATCGGCAGCTTCCAGGCGCTGCAGCACCGCTGCGTGGACATGTTCATCCACCTCGAAGTGGCGCAGGCCGCGCTCGCCGAGGTGCTGGCACTGGCGGACCAGGGGCTCCCGGCCGAACGGCTCGAAGCCGAAGCCAGCCGCGTCAACGCCCGCTGCACCGCCGCGGCGCTGCAGGCCTCGCGCACGGCAGTGCAGCTGCATGGCGCCATCGGCTACACGCAGGAGTGCGAGCTGAGCCTCTACTACAAGCGCACGCTGTGCCTTTCGGCGTGGCTCGGCAACGTGGCCGCGCACCAGCGCCGGCATGCCGCGCTGGCCGACGGCGGCGAAGCGCGGGCGGGCACCGCCGCATGGGAGGGCGAGTTTCCGCGCAGCGCCGACTGGCATGCGATGCCCGAGGCCGAGTTCCGGCGCATGGTGCGCGCCTTCCTGCAGCAGCGCTATCCGCAGCAGCTGCGCTACCTGTCGCACCGCGCACGCTGGAGCGAGATCCGCGAGTGGTACCTCACGCTGTCGGCGCAGGGCTGGATCGCGCCGGCGTGGCCGGAGGTGCATGGCGGCATGGGGCTGCCGGCCGACAAGCTCATTGCATGGATCGAGGAGCTCGAGCAGCACGGCGTGGCGCGCGCGCCGGACCAGGGCATCGTGATGATCGGCCCGCTGCTGATCCAGCATGGCACGCCGGAGCAGCAGCAGCGCTTCCTGCCGCGCATCCTGAGCGGCGAGCATGTGTGGTGCCAGGGCTATTCGGAGCCCAACGCCGGCTCCGACCTGGCGGGCCTTCGCACCGAGGCCGTGGCGGGGCGCGATGCCGAGGGCGATCACTTCATCGTCAATGGCCAGAAGATCTGGACCACGCTCGCGCAGGATGCCAACCACATCTTCATGCTGGTGCGCACCGACAAGGCCGCGCGCAAGCAGGAGGGCATCAGCTTCCTGCTGTGCGACTTGCGCACGCCGGGCATCACGGTGCGGCCCATCCACACGCTCTCGGGCGAGCCCGAGTTCTGCGAGGTGTTCTTCGACAACGTGCGCGTGCCGGCCGAAAACCTCGTGGGCAAGCTGCATGGCGGCTGGACGATTGCCAAGGCGCTGCTGGGCTTCGAGCGCATCTTCCTGGGCAGCCCCAAGCAGTCGCAGTACGCGCTGGGACAGCTTGCGCGGTTGGCGCAGGCGCGGCGCCTATTTGCAGACCCGGTGTTCGCGCAGCGCTTTGCCGCACTGCGGCTCGACGTGCTCGACCTGTCGGCCGCATACACGGGCTTTGCCGACATCGTGCGCGCGGGCCAGCCGCTGCCGGCATCGGTGTCGTTGCTCAAGATATGGGCCAGCGAAACCTACCACCGCATCGGCGCGCTGCTGGTCGAGGCCGGCGAAGAGCAGGGCGCCGTCGCGGGCGACCAGCTGCTCGACGGGCAGAGCTTCAACGTGCTGTCGCCGCTCATCGGCTCCACCGCCGCAATGATCTACGGCGGCACCAACGAGATCCAGCGCAACATCCTTGCGCGGCAGGTGCTGGACCTGCCGGCCTGATCGATGCGAGCCGCCGAAGAAATACACACCAGGAGACAACGCCATGACATCGACTCACTTCTCGCGCCGCCACCTCATGGCCGCGATGGCAGGCAGCGCGGCGCTGTCTGCACTGCCGCATCGCGCCTTCGCGCAGCAGCCCCTGCCGCCGCTCATCAAGCTGGTGGTCGGCTATTCGGCCGGCGGTCCGGTGGACGGCGCGGCGCGCCTGCTCGCGCCCGCGCTGAGCCAGGAGCTCGGCACGCAGGTCATCGTCGACAACCGGCCCGGCGCCAGCGGCTCGGTGGGTGGCGACGCAGTGGCCAAGGCCGCACCCGACGGCGCGCTGCTGTTCTTCGGCGCGAGCCCGACCATCACCATCAATCCGAACGTCCAGCGCAAGATGGCCTTCGATCCGATGAAGGACCTGACGCCCATCGCGCCGCTGGTCGACTACACCAACGTGCTCGTGGTCAACAAGGACCTGCCGGTGCGCAGCGTGGCCGAGCTGCTGGCCTATGCGAAGGCGCACCCGGGCAAGGTGTTCTACGGCTCGGCCGGTATCGGCGCGTCGAACCACCTGAGCGGCGCGCTGCTCGAGAAGATGACCGGCGTGCAGCTCACGCACGTGCCCTACAAGGGCAGCGCACCCGCGTTGGCCGATGTGATGGGCGGCACCGTGACCATGATGTTCGACATCATCGCCACCTCGCGGCCCTTCATCCAGTCGGGCAAGATCCGCGCGCTGGCCGTCACCTCGCGCCAGCGCAACCGCATGCTGCCCGAGGTGCCGACCATGATCGAGTCGGGTGTGGCCGGCTACGACGTGGGCGGCTGGTTCGGCCTCTACGGTCCGGCGCGCATGGACGCGGCGCTGGTCGCGCGCCTGAACGCCGCCGCGCACAAGGCGCTGGCGCGTGAGGATGTCGCCCATCGGCTGCGCGAGCAGGGCTACGAGGTCTGGAGCGGCGGCGCGGAGCTGCTCGCGGCCAAGGGCCAGGCCGACCGCAGGCTCTGGGCCACCGCAGCGCAGGGCATCGAGGCGGAATGAGCGAAATGCCGGCACCCACGCGGATCCACGAGCTGCTCGAAGCACGCGCATTGCAGTCACCGGGCGCGGCCTTTCTCTTCGAGCCATCGGGCACCGTGTCGTACGGCGCGCTGCAGGCCATGGCCGAGGCGGCCGCGCAGGACCTCTTGGCCGCCGGCGTGCGGCCGACCGACCGCGTGCTGCTGGTGGCCGAGAACTGCGCCGCGCACATCGCGCTCATCATGGCGTGCAGCCGCATCGGCGCATGGTCGTGCGGGGTCAACGCGCGCATGTCGCCCGGCGAGGTCGCGGCCATTGCCGACCGCGCCGATGCGCGGCTATGCTGCTTCACGAGCGATGCTTCGGACGCCGCGCGCCAGCATGCGCAGCGCGCCGGCGCGGTGCCCTCGGCGCTGCCGGGCGTGATGCGCTCGGCCGTGCGCGCCGAGGCCAGCCCGGAGGCCGACTCCGCGCTGGCGGACACTGCGGCCATCATCTTCACTTCAGGCACCTCGGGCACGCCGAAGGGCGTGATGGTGTCGCACCGCGGGCTGCTGCATTTCGGCCGCGTGTCGGCCGGCGTGCGATCGCTGGGCGCGCACGACCGGGTCTACGCCTTCCTGCCGATGACGCACATCTTCGGCATCGGCACGGTGCTCATGGCCGCGCTCACGGGCGGCGCCGCGCTGGTGCTGCGCGCGAGCTTCTCGCCGGCCGACATGCTGCATGCGCTCGCGCATGAAGAGGTGTCCAACTTGCTCGGGCCGCCCACGATGTACGCGCGGCTGCTGGCGCACGTCGAGGCCGGGCACGGCGCGCCGCGCTTTCCGGCGCTTCGCTATGTCTACACCGGCTCGGCGCCGCTCGATCCAGCGCTCAAGCAGCGCGTGGAGGCGCTGTTCGGCCAGCCGCTGCACTATGGCTATGGCCTGTCGGAGTACGCGGGCTCGGTGTTCCTCACGCGCGTGGAGGCACCGCGCGCGGACACCGCCGCGGGCCATGGGGTCGAGGGCGGCGAGGCGCGCATCGTCGGACCTGACGGCCAGGACCTGGCGCCGGGCGAGACCGGCGAGATCTGGCTGCGCGGGCCCGGCCTCATGCTGGGCTACTTCCGCGATGCGGCGGCCACGGCGCAGGTCATGCGACCCGGCGGCTGGTATGCGAGCGGCGACCTCGGGCGCCTCGATGCGGACGGTGCGCTGTTCGTGGTCGGCCGGCTCAAGGAAATGATCATCCGCTCGGGCTTCAACGTCTATCCGGCGGAGATCGAGGCGGTGATCGGCCGCTTTGCGGGCGTGCACCTTTGCGCGGTGGTGGGCGTGCCCGAGGCCGACGGCAACGAGCGCATCGTCGCCTTCGTCGAGATGAAGCCCGGCGCCGTGCTCGATGAACCGGCGCTGCGCGCCTACCTCGCGGAGCACCTGTCGCCCTACAAGCGGCCCGCGCGCATCGAGACCATCGACGCCATGCCGACCACGGCCAACGGCAAGCTGCTCAAGCGCGAGCTGCAGGCGCGCGCCGCCCGGCCCTAGCCGAAGATGCAGGCGCGGCCCTTCTGCGTGTCCATGTACTCGCGCACGCGGGCGATGCGCCCATCGCGCAGTTCGAAGATGAAGCAGTAGTCGTTGTCGTACCGGCGGCCGTTCGCGAGCGTGGCCTGCAGGCGCAGCTCGACGATCACGGTATCGCCCTCGCAATAGCGGCTGCGGAAATCGACCGCGACGTCGGAGACGAAGAGCGCCGGAAATCTCTCGGCCAGGAAATGAACGATGGCGTCCGGGCCGATCATGTGGTCGGGCGCATCGAGTGCCAGCGCGGTGGCGTTGCCGCGTGGCGCCAGCCATTCGGCATCCTCGGTGAACCAGGATGCGATGCGTTGGGGGTCGCGGCTTGCGAAAGCCTTCCATGCGTCGGCGATGGTGCGCTTGTTCTGTTCGGAGTTCATGCCCTGACCATAGGCGCGGCCCGCGGCGCCCGCACGCCGGTTTCGGACATTTCCTGCAAGGAGCCGCGCCGCCGTCCGCCAGTGCCGCGCCGCAGGGGCGCGCATCGTCCCTGCATCGACATACGAAACACAGGAAGCACGCCATGGCAGACGACCCGAACAAGCGCGGCCCGCAGGACCGGACCCGCATCAATGTCAACGAGCCGCACGAGGTGCGCTATTGGACCGAGACGCTGGGCGTGACCGAGGCGCAGCTGCGTTCGGCCGTGGCCGCCGCGGGCGTCGAGGTGAAGGACGTGCGGGTCTACCTCGGCAAACCCTAGGCGGGTGGCGAAAGCGTAGGTACGCTCCTACACCCGCTGCGGGGGGCGGGACCGATACTTTGGCTTTCCTTCGCTTCAGGACGCGCAAAGTGAACGAGCCGAATGCCGAACCCCGCACCAGCAGCAGTGGTCCGCGGGCCTGCCACCCCCTCACCGAGGCGAAGCCTTCGGCTCTCCGCGCCCAATGAAGGCCTCGCCCGGAGCCCGAAGCTGGATCGCCGCCGGCGTACGCCACGAACTGCTCACCCGCGCCTTGCCGGCACTGCGCCACGACATGGCGGCGCCGGTGTCGGTGATCCGCATGGCGCTGCTCATGCTCAAGCGCCAGATCGGCGCGCCGGTCATCGATGCACCGGTCTGCGAGGAGCGTGTGGCGCTGATCGACAACCAGGTGTCCGAACTCGTCGAGGGCATCCGCTCGCTGCGCGACTGGGAGCTGGCCACGACGGATGACGGCATCACGCGCAGCGCGCTGGTGGCGCAGTGCGTGGGCCTGATGCGCGCAGCCTTCGACATGCACGGCGTCGAGCTGGCTGTCGATGCCGCGCTCGAACCGCGCGAGGGCGAAACGCGCTGGCCCCAGGGCGCCGCGCTGCGCTACCTGGTGCTTGGCGGCCTCGGATACCTGCACGACGGCGCATCCGAAGCCGGCGCGATCCGCATCGAGGCCGATGGCGGCAACGCGCTTCGCCTCAGCGCCTTGCCGCGCGAATCGGCCGGTGCCAGCCCGGTGCTCGACGCGCACCGCGCCCCGCGTGCGCTGGCCATCGACGCGATTGCGCTCCAGAGCCTGGCGGAAGACCTGGGCTACACCGTGGCGCTCGAGCGCGACAGCGTGCGCTTTCCGCTCGCGCCGGGCTGAGGCCTTCGTCGTTCTTCTCCGGCCTTGCGCCGGCCGTTGGCGCTGCGTGCCTCGCGTTGCTGGCGCGCCTGGCCTTGCCGATGCATCCGCAGGAAGGCGAGCAGCCGCTGTTCGGCGGCGTGCAGCCCGCGCGTCTTGCGCGCCGCGGTACGGGCCGACATCTTTCGCAGCAGTTCGGCCGCGGGGTCTTCCTCGTCGCCCGCCAGCGCGCTGCCCAGCGCCAGCACGGCCGGGTGCACGTAGGCCTTCTTGCAGACCGCGGGCGTGTTGCCCAGCTGCCTGGCCACGGCGGCCAGTATTTCCTTGGCGCTGTAGCGCGTGCCGTCGGCGGCCGTGCGCCCCGGTTCGCAGGCCAGCCGCGTGAGCTCCAGCGCCTGCACCGTGCCGTGCCAGGTGCGGAAGTCCTTTGCGGTGAAGCGCTCGCCGGGCGAGGCTTCGGCGATGTAGCCGTTGACGTCGGTGGACGAGACGCTGCGCAGCTCCCCGTCTTCGTCCTGGTACTGGAACAGCGCCTGGCCGGGCAGCTGCTGGCATTGGCGCACCACCCTGGCCACGCGCGGATCGTCGAGCCGGGCTTCATGCATCACGCCGCTCTTGCCCCTGAAGCGCAGCCGCAGCGCCGCGCCCTGCACGGCCGCGTGCCGGTTGCGCAGCGTGGTGAGGCCGAAGGAGCCGTTGCTGCTGGCGTATTCCTCGTTGCCCACGCGCAGCAGCGTGGTGTCGAGCAGCCGCACCAGGGCTGCCAGCACCTGCTGGCGACCGGGCGCCTTGGCCGTTGCCGCGCCTTCCTGCAGGTCGCGTGCGACGCGGGCGCGGATGCGCGGCAGCGCGAGCCCGAAGGCCTCGAGGCGCTCGAACTTGGTCTCGTCCTTGAAAAGCCGCCAGTCGGGGTGGTAGCGGTACTGCTTGCGGCCGCGGGCATCGATGCCGGTGGCCTGGAGGTGGCCATTGGGCAGCGGGCAGATCCACACCTGCGTGTAGGCCGGCGGAATGGCCAGCATGCGGATGCGGGAGAGCTCGTCCGCGTCGCGCACCCAGCGGCCCTGCGCGTCGCGGTAGCGGAAGTGCTCGCCGTGCTTCAGTCGCCGGATGCCCGGCATGTCGGGGTTCACGTAGACCAGGCCGTTGGCAATGGGCGCGGCCGTCGGCGAGGGCCTGGAGGGCGGGGCGGTCGATCTGGAGCGGGCCGGCATGGGGTTTGCGTGGTGACGGTACCCAGCGCTTGTGCCTGCACCGACAATCGCCGCCTGTAGGACGCCGCAATCGCCGCTGGTGCGATGGAGGCGCTTTGTTCTTTTCCTGGAGTCCCAAAGAAATGATGTTCTTCCATCGGCCGTTCCCGTCTTCCTGCGTGCGCTGGCTCTCGGCCTGCGGCGCGGCGCTGCTCGTTGCGGCCTGCGCTTCCCCAACTTCGCCGACTTCGCCGGTATCGGCTGCACGCCCAGCTGCTGCTGCTGCCGCGCCCGTCAAGGTGAAGGTCTTCGTCGCGGCCATGTTCGAGATCGGCCAGAACACCGGCGACCGGGCCGGCGAGTTCCAGCACTGGTACGAGCGCTACTGGAAGGGCGCCGCGCCCATGGCGGTGCCCGGCGCATTGCAGCCGGTGTACTGCAATGCCGACGGCGTGTGCGGCGCGGTGCTCGGCATGGGCAAGGTCAACTCGTCGTCGTCGATGCAGGCCATCCTGCTGAACCCGCAGTTCGACTTCTCGCAGGCTTACTACGTGATTTCCGGCGTGGCCGGCACGCCGCCGGCGCGCGGCACCATCGGCGAGGTGAGCTGGGCCACCTGGCTCGTGGACTACGACCTCGGCCACCGCTGGGCGCCCGAGGAGAACAAGCCCGGCGAACCCACCTTCATGCCGCGCAAGGGCTACGAGGAATACCGCCGCTTCAAGCTCAACCCCGACCTCGTGGGCTGGGCCATGAAGCTCTCGTCCGACACGCCGCTCAAGGATTCGGACAGCGCGCGCAAGTACCGCCTGCGCTACCCCGATGCGGCCGCGCGGCGCGCGCCCTTCGTGGCCACCGGCACCCACATGACCGGCGACACCTTCTTCCACGGTCCCGGCATGTCGAAGCAGGCGCAATACATCGCCAGGCTCTACGGCGCCGACGACTACGTGATCACCGAAATGGAAGCCGCCGCCATCACGCTCGTGATCAAGCGCACCCATGGCACCGACCGCGTGATGAGCCTGCGCGGTGCCGTCAACTTCGACCAGGGCAGCCCGAAGGAAAGCACGCTGCAGCACCTGGACCCGGCCCCGGGCGAGACGGCGGGCGGCTTTGCCGAGACGGTGGAGAACATTGCGCTGGTGGGCACGCGCGTGGTGGACCACATCGTGGCCAACTGGCCGCAGTGGCAGGCCGGCGTGCCCAAGCCCTGAGCGGGTTCAGGGCCGCACCGGCTGCAGGTGCCACGTCACGTTGAAATCGAAGGGCGTCCAGCGGCTCACCGTGACGCCCGCCTGCCGCAGGCCGCGGCCGGTCCAGGTGTTGCAGGTCTCGAAGAGGTGGTAGCCGCCTTCGGCCTCGTAGAAGGCGTCGTCGTTGCCGTAGTGGGCGCCGGCAACGGGTGTCGCGCCGCCCGAGGCGAGCGTCGCCTGCACGTAGCCCGCGAGCTGCGCGTACTGCGCCTGCGAGAGCGGCAGGTGGAAGGCGTTGCTGCGCAATGAGGCGCGCGTGAGATAGGTCACGTGCAGCAGCGCGCGGTTGCCGCCGAGCAGGGCGCCCAATGCGCGCGAGGCCGTGAGGTCGGCCCAGGTGGGCGTGTGCAGGTAGAACTCGCGGTCGCCCCAGCCGATGGCGATGAACTCCGCATCGGGCGGCACGGCCCTGAAGTGCGCGAACGGAAAGAGCTGCTGCCAGTCGACGGTGGCCGAGCGGATCGGAAACACCAGGTCGGTGTGGATGCCGTTGCTCAGCACCCAGGCCTGGACGGCGGGCGGCGACGCGGGCGCCCGTGCATTGGCCGGCCAGAGCATCAGCGCGCAGGCCGCGCCCACGTACAGCCCCGCGGCCATCGTGAAGCCCAGCAGCGTGAATGCGATGCGCCGGAGCCAGCGTCTGATCACGGCGCCGGGTGTTTCAGAAGAGCGACGCGGTGGCCGAGGCCGCCTCCGCCGACGCGCGCGAGGCCGGGCCGACCACAGCCGGCGCCGTGGCCTCGGGACTGCCCGCCTTCGCAAGCGCGCCCACGCGCACGCCCAAAAGGCGCAGCGGCCGCTCCAGCGGCACGCGCTTCAGGCACAGCCCGCCGACCTGGCGGATGGTCTTGCCGTCGGCGGTGTGGCGCTCGATGGTCTGGTCGCGCGTGGCGATCTTGAAATCGTCGTAGCGCAGCTTGATGCCGATGGTCTTGCCCACGTAGCCCTTGCGCTGCAGGTCTTCGGCCACCTTCTCGCACAGGTGGGTGAAGATCGCGCCCAGCTCGGCGCGGTCGCGCA
The DNA here is from genome assembly GCF_001591365.1 of Variovorax paradoxus NBRC 15149. Classification (GTDB taxonomy): domain Bacteria; phylum Pseudomonadota; class Gammaproteobacteria; order Burkholderiales; family Burkholderiaceae_C; genus Variovorax; species Variovorax paradoxus. Next base: position 1,314,452 of record NZ_BCUT01000001.1, on the reverse strand, counting down.
CCGCATGCAGGTCGCGGTCGAAGGTGGTCTCGCGGCTCATCGACACGGGCTCGCTCTCGGTCACCACCGGCCGGTTGTCGCGGCCCCAGGCCACCTCGTGCATCCACGCGCCCGTGGACTTGCCGAAGTTCTGGATCAGCCAGTCGCGCTCGCGCGCCGCGAGCTGGCCCACGGTCTCGATGCCGAAGCGCTTGAGCTTCTCGTCGGCCTTGGGTCCGATGCCGTTCACCTTGCGGCAGGGCAGCGGCCAGATGCGCGTCTGCAGGTCGTCTTCGTAGACCACCGAGATGCCGTTGGGCTTGTTGAACTCGCTCGCCATCTTGGCGATGAGCTTGTTGGGCGCCACGCCGATGGAGCAGGTGAGGCCGGTGGCGTCGAGGATGGCCTTCTGGATGAGCCGCGCGAGCGATCGGCCGCCGTCGCGCTGGCCGCCGGGCACATCGGTGAAGTCGATGTAGACCTCGTCCACGCCGCGGTCTTCCATCAGCGGCGCGACCTCCCTGATGACCTGCTTGAAGGTGCGCGAGTACTTGCGGATCTCCTCGAAGTCCACCGGCAGGATGATGGCCTGCGGGCACAGCTTGGCGGCCTTCATGAGCCCCATGGCCGAGCCCACGCCGAACTGCCGCGCCGGGTAGGTGGCGGTGGTGATCACGCCGCGGCCCACGTAGTCTCTCAGCCGCGGAAAGGCCTCCACCGGGATGTCGGCCAGCGTGCCGCCCTCGGGCACGTGGCGGATCGCCTCGTCCACGCTGCGCCGCCCGCCGCCGATCACCACCGGCAGGCCCTTGAGCTGCGGATAGCGCAGCAGCTCGACCGACGCGTAGAAGGCGTCCATGTCGAGGTGGGCGATGCGGCGGATCGGGGGCGTTGGAACGGTCGGGGAGCTCACGGCATGGATTGTCTCGCGGCCGGGCGATGTTCGCCTGCCGGGCGGCCGCGTGCAAGAATGCGGCCGATTTGCAGGCTGGCCCTCCGGTGGCATGGAAAGGAATCTGGCATGGATGACGAAGTCGAAGGCATGACCATCGCGCTGACGCCGGTGCAGATGGCCGCGGTTCTGGGCGGGGAGGACGTGCCCGAATCCGCGAGCCTGAGCAACCGGCTCTGGGGCACGGTGGGGCTGGTGGGCGGCGTGGTGGAACTGGTGGGCGCCGGCATCCTGTGCGTCGCGCCCGAGCCCACGATGGTGACCAAGGCCGGCTGCGTGGTGCTGGGCGTGCACGGCTTCGACACCCTGGCGACCTCGGGCCGCCAGGTCTGGACCGGCACCCCGCAGCGCACCGCCACCGCCGTCACCGCCAGCTCGGCGGCCGAGGCGCTGGGCGCCTCGCGTGAAACGGCCGATGGCATCGGGCTTGCCGTGGACGTGGCGGTGCCGCTGGTCGTGGCTTCGGGGCTGGGCGCCGCGCGCATCGTCGCCGTGATGCGCGGCGGCCGCATCCGCTTGGTGGAGCATGAGGCCGCGGCGGGATCGCGGCTGGGCGGCCACACCATGGCGCGCCACGTCGGGCAGACCGATGCCCAGCTGCTGGCCAGGGTACGAACCGCCACCCGGCCGGGCCCGCGGGCGGTGTCCACCTTTGCCGACCTGGCCACTGCAGAACGCGCGATCACCGAGACGCTGCGCGCCAACGCCGCCGCGGTGCGCGCCTGGTCGCGCGGGGCGGCCGCGGGCAGCAAGTCGCCGGAGTTGGAGCACGTGCTGGGCTACGTGGTGGGGCGGGGCGTGCAGTTCGGCAGCACCGCCGTCAACGACCTCTCCGGCGTGCGGATCATCCTCAAGATGGAAACCTACAACGGCAAGCCGTTCTACATCCTCACGGCCTATCCGATCTGAGCCGCGCGGCGCCGCGAGCGCCTACAGGAAGGACGGGGCTTCGCCCGTCGTCCACACGTCGGCGCCGAGTTCTTCGGCCAGGCGGGCCAGCAGCCTGGCGGTGCGCTCGCGCAGCGGGGCAATGCGGGCCTGCAGGCCGGCCCGGGGCAGCGCTGCGGCCTGGACGGTCGCGTCGGAATCGGGGTCGCTTTCGCGGATGTAGAGCGTGCTGTTGCGGGCCCAGGCCTCCACCGCCCAGCCCTGGTCCTGGTCGGCATAGACCATGCCCTCGTCGTGCCCCGCCACGGCGGCAAGGAAGTGGTCCATGGAAGAGAACGTGTCGTACCAGGGGAAGGACAGGTGCACGTCCGCATCCTCGTTGTCCAGCCGCAGATCCATCCAGAAATACTGGCGCACCTGCTGGAGTTTCAGCCCGCGCTGCCGGGCCAGTGCAGCCACCCGGCCGTAGTAGGCAGCAAGCTCCGCCTCGTGCCCGATGGCCTCCGGAACGCTCACCCGCAGGCGCTCGGCGCGCGGGAATTCCGGCAGCGCGAGCGGCTCGGGCGGGCGGTCCCGCACGGGATGGAACTCGTCCCACAAATGAAATGCGATCTCGGGCTCCAGCGAGTTGATCGGCTTGGCGTCGGCGAACCAGGGTTCCACTTGCGCGCTCCTCTGAATGGTCGGGCGGACGATGTTAGCCCGAGGCGCAGCCGCGCACTCTGCGGCATGTCCGGCGCGCATTCTTCTCAGGGCGGCGGCACCATGTCACGCATGAGCTTGTCCAGCGCTTCGTCGCTCATCTGCTCGGCCGGCGCCAGCGCAGTCGGCGAAGTGCGCAGCCAGCGCGTGGTCACGGGCAGCGCCATCACCAGCGCGGCCACGGTGGCGAGCACCGCGAGGTAAGGCGCGAGCGCGCGCGCGACGGCGGCCGCAGGCGGCCGCGGCGCGACCTGGCCGCGCGCGAGCACCAGCGCATAGCCGAAGGGCGGCAGCAGGAAGCCCGCCTGCAGCACCAGCAGGGTCAGCTCGGCGATCCATGCTGCATCGTCGAGCTGTGCGAGCACGGGCGGCATCACGATGGGAACGATCAGGAAGATCAGCTCGAAGGCATCGAGCACGAAGGCGAAGGCCAGCAGAACGGCCAGCACCACGCCCAATCCCGCCATAGGGTGGCCCTGCAGCGACAGCACGAGCCGTGCAATCAGCCCGTCGGTGCCGAAGCCGCGCAGCAGCAGAGAGAAGGTGGTGGCCGCCACCAGCAGCGCATACAGCGCGCCGGTGAGCGCCATGGCATCGTCGAGCACCTGCCACAGCACCGGGCGCGTGAGCTGGCGCGACGCCAGGCCCCAGCCGAGCAGCAGCACGCCGGCCGCGGCCGCGCCTTCGACCGCGCGCACCTTGCCGAGCGTGACCAGCACCAGCAGTGTGCCGATCAGCAGGGGCACGAGCAGCAGCGTCCAGCCCTCGCGCCGGTTCAATGGCTCCCGTTGCACCGGCGGCCGCGGCTTGCGCCGTGCGCCGAACCACGCCACCGCGAGCCAGCCGGCCAGCAGGACGGCGGCGGGTACCAGTGCCGCCTGCAGGATGTCCTGCGTGTTGACGATGCGGTTCGCGGCGCCGGCGGCGGCCGTCGGGAGCCCCAGCTCGCGGGCCATGTTCGTCCCTTCGGTGTGGGCGCGCAGCATCGCGTCGCCGAGCAGCAGCAGCACGAGCGAGGGCGGCACGCTCACGCCCAGCGTACTGGTGAGGGCCACGAGTGCGGTGCGCTGGGCCGGGGGCACTCCCTCGCGCGCCCAGCCTTCGCCCGCGGTGCGCGCCAGGGTGAGCAGGCTGGCGCCGACCGAGCCGTTCATCGGTGCGAGCATCAGGCCCAGCAGCATGCCTGCGAGTTCGGGCGCGGCCCGCGGTGTGATGCGTGCGAGCACCTTGCGCAGGCCGGTGTACAGGTGCTCGGCCAGGGCCAGCCGGTTGAGCAGCGCACCGACCAGCCCATACAGTGCCAGCGCCTGCAGCAGATCGTGCTCGAGCAGGCCGACGATGCGCCAGGGCAGGTTTTGCAGCAGCGCCAGGTCGAAGGCACCGAGCGCGAGGCCCGCAACAGCGCCCAGCGAGCATACGCCGAGCAGCACGGCGTAGGTCGGCCAGCCGGTGGCCATCATCAGCACCAGGGCCAGCGCAAGCAGGGCGAGTCCGGTCCATGCCATGGCGTTGCCTTTACGACCGCCGCCGCTCGCACCAGAGGTCGAGCGCGCCCTGCACCGCCAGCAGCGCCGCGAGCAGAAGCAGCGCAACCTTGATCATGAAGTAGCCCGGATTGAAGGTGTCGGGAAAGCGTTCCAGCGCCGTCACCGCATCCGCGACCGGCACCGCGGCGCTGCAGACCAGGAACAGCGCCCAGGGCAGCACGCACAGTGCCGCGCCGGTGCGGCGCAGCCGCGCGATGCGGCTCGTGGTGTCGGCCGCGAGGTCGGGCCGCGCCACCAGGTGCGCACCGCGCCGCCCGGCATGCCGCAGCGCCACCGCCACGTAGAGCGCGAACAGCCACTGCGCGAGATCGTTGGCCTGCGTCGGCCCGCTGCCGGATCGAGTCAGGTCGCGCAGCGGCCATTGCACGAAGAGCAGCAGCGCGATCGCAATGGCCAGCGGCATCGCGGCGCGATCGATCAGGTCCAGCACGCGCAGCGATGGCGGCGCTGAAGGCGAATCGGTCGGTTCGGGATGTTCCGGCGGGAGCGTCATGTCGCGGGCAACCCTATCGCCGCAACCTGACCGCCACCTGCGGCAAAAAGGGCACGGCTTGCGCTCGGCGGCATGCCGGTGCCATCATCCGCGCCATGCAGACAGTTTCCTCCATCCTGTGGCGCAGGCTCGATGCACCGGGCCATGACGCCTGCCGGCTCGAGCGCAACGCGACCGCGTGGCAGCTCGACGGCGCCGCCGTGTTCCGCCTCGAGGACGGCCGCATCGGCCAGCTGCACTACCGCGTGCGCTGCGACCTGCACTGGCACACGCAGTGGGGCACCGTGCGCGGCTGGCTCGGCGGCAGCGCCATCGACCTGGCCATTGCCCGCGATGCGCGCGGCCACTGGAAGCTCAACGACGAGGCGGTGCCCGACCTGTCGCACTGCACCGACCTCGACCTGGGCTTCACGCCCGCCACCAACCTGCTGCAGCTGCGCCGGCTCAACCTGGCAAAGGGCGAGGGCGCCGATGCGCCGGCCGCCTGGGTCGACTTGGACGGCGGCGGCGTGCTCAGCGAGCTGATGCAGCGCTACGAGCGAACCGCGGACGACGCCTATGCCTACGAGGCCAAGCGCTTCGACTACGCGGCTACCCTGCGCGTCACGCAGGACGGCTTCGTGCGCGACTACCCGGGCCTCTGGAGCGCCGAAGCCTGATGGTCGCCACGGCATTGATGACCCACAGCAAACCACTTCTTCGCACCTTCGCCTTCGCGCTGCTCGGCACCATGGCCGCGCTGTCGGCCGAGGCCGCCGCCTGGGGCCCCAGGCCCACGGCCTGCCCGGCGCCGGTGCCCGCGCAAACGCGCTGCTACACCGGTGCCGATGGCGCCGGCGCGCTCTACTGGATTGCCATACCGCAGGCGTGGAACCGCGTGCTCGTGATGCACGCCCATGGCGGCCCCGAGACCGGCCCGCCCAGGCTCGAGCGCAGCGAGGAAGACCTGAAGCGCTGGGCCGTCACCGTGAAGGCCGGCTACGCATGGGCCGGCTCCACCTACCGCCGCGGCGGCTACGGCGTGACCATGGCCGCGGAGGACACCGAGCGTCTGCGCCGCATCTTCGTGCAGCGCTTCGGCCCACCGCGGCGCACGCTGCTGCATGGCCAGAGCTACGGCGCGGGCGTGGCCGCGAAGGCGGCCGAACTCTATGCACCGGCCGGCGATGCCAAGAGCCCGTACGACGGCCTGCTGCTCACCAGCGGCGTGCTCGGCGGCGGCAACAGCGCCTACGACTTCCGGCTCGACCTGCGCGTGGTCTACCAGTACGTGTGCCGCAACCATCCCAAGCCCGACGAGCCGCAATACCCGCTGTGGCAGGGCCTGCCGATGGACTCGAAGCTCACGCGCGCCGAGCTGGCCGCGCGCGTCAAGGAATGCACCGGCGTCGGCCTGCCCGCGGCGCAGCGCACGCCCGAGCAGGCCGCGCGGCTCAAGACCATCCTGTCGGTGGTGAAGATCCAGGAGCGCTCGCTGCTGGGGCACCTGAACTGGGCCACCTGGCTGTTCCAGGACCTGGTGCAGCAGCGCCTGGGCGGACGCAACCCCTTCGGCAACATCGGCGTGGCCTACCAGGGCTCGGCCGACGATGCGGCGCTGAATGCCGGCGTGGCGCGCTATGCGGCCGACCCGCAGGCCAAGGGCGCTCTCGCCGCCGACAGCCAGCCCACCGGCCGCACCGCGCTGCCCACCGTGGCGCTGCATGCCATCGACGACCCCACCGCTTTCGTCGAGCTCGAGAACGCCTACCGGCGCATCCGCGATGCCGCGGGCACGGGCGGCACGCTGGTGCAGAGCTTCAGTGCCGAGCGCGAGCACAGCTACCTGAGCGATTCGGAATACCCGGCGCTCTTCGAAGCCTTGATGGACTGGATCGACAAGGGCGAGAAGCCCACGCCCGCAAGCCTGGCGCAGCGCTGCGCGGCGCTGATGCCGCGCTACGGCACCGACGGCAGGAACGGCTGCCACATCAAGCCCGAATGGCAGGCGCCGGCGCTCGAAACCCGCGTGCCCGTGCGGGCTCCTTGAGCGAGGCGAGGCAGCAAGCGGCGCAGGCTCAGTGGTCGCGGTGCAGGTAGCTCGCCTGCCGCGGCAGCCGCAGGCTCACGAGGAAGGCGATCACCATCATCGCGGTCACGTACCAGAAGAAGGCCGATTCGTGGCCCAGCGACTTGAGCCCCAGCGCCACGTACTCGGCCGAGCCGCCGAAGATCGCGTTGGCCACGGCGTAGGCCAGGCCCACGCCCAGCGCGCGCACCTCGGGCGGAAACATCTCGGCCTTCACGATGCCGCTGATCGAGGTGTAGAAGCTCACGATCGCCAGCGCCGCGATGATCAGCGCGAAGGCGGCCACGGCGTTGGTGGTGTGCTGCAGTGCCGTGAGGATCGGCACCGTGGCCAGCGCGCCGAGCCCGCCGAACAGCAGCATGTTGTTGCGCCGTCCGATGCGGTCCGACAGTGCGCCGAACAGCGGCTGCATGCACATGTAGAGGAAGAGCGCGCCGGTCATCACGTAGCTGGCGGTCTTGATCGGCAGGTGCACCGTGTTCACCAGGTACTTCTGCATGTAGGTGGTGAAGGTGTAGAAGATCAGCGAGCCGCCGGCCGTGAAGCCCAGCACCGTCAGGAAGGCCGGCATGTGGTGCTTGAAGAGCCCGGTCATGCTGCCGGCCTCCTTGTTGGCCTTGGCTTCGGCGCTTTGCGTCTCGTGCAGCGTGCGCCGCAGCAGCAGCGCCACCACCGCGGCCACCGCGCCGATGACGAACGGAATGCGCCAGCCCCAGGCCTTGAGCTCGGCTTCGGTGAGCAGCTGCTCGAGCACCACGATCACCAGCACCGCCAGCAGCTGCCCGCCAATCAGCGTGACGTACTGGAACGACGAGTAGAAGCCGCGCTGCCCGCGCAGCGCGACCTCGCTCATGTAGGTGGCGGTGGTGCCGTATTCGCCGCCCACCGACAGGCCCTGGAACAGGCGGCAGACCAGCAGCAGGAACGGCGCCCAGGCACCGATCTGCGCATAGGTGGGCAGGAAGGCAATCACCAGCGAGCCGCCGCACATCATCGACACCGAGATCAGCAGCGAGGTCTTGCGCCCGACCCTGTCCGCAATGCGCCCGAACAGCCAGCCGCCGATCGGCCGCATCAGGAAGCCCGCCGCGAACACGCCGGCGGTGTTCAGCAGTTGCACCGTCGGGTCCGACTTGGGAAAGAACGACGACGCGAAATACAGCGCCGAGAAGGCATACACGTAGAAGTCGAACCACTCGACCAGGTTGCCCGACGAGGCCGCCATGATCGAGAAGACGCGGTGGCGTTTTTCTTCTGCCGTGTAGTGGGGAGGGGGTGGCGATGCGAGGGCCGATGAGCTCCCCGGATTGGAAGTGGCTGCGCTCATGATGCGTTGTGCCGCCCGTGCAGGCGATGTTGTTGGAAGCAACATTTTCTGCACCCGCGCATATGTGCGCTGTCAGCCAGCGCCGCAAGCCTGATGCCCGAGGGGTTTAGAAGCTGCCCGGCAGCAGGATGCTCGAATCCACCTTTTCGATGTCGGTGCGTCCGCAAAAGGCCATGGTGATGTCGAGTTCCTTGTGGATGATCTGCAGCGCGCGCGTCACGCCGGCCTGGCCATGGGCACCCAGGCCGTAGAGAAAGCTGCGGCCGATCAGCGTGCCGCGGGCGCCGAGTGCGCGCGCCTTGAGCACGTCCTGGCCGCTGCGGATGCCGCCGTCCATCCACACCTCGATCTCGCGGCCCACGGCATCGACGATGGCGGGCAGTGCCGCGATGGAAGAGGGCGCGCCGTCGAGCTGGCGCCCGCCGTGGTTGGAGACGATGAGAGCGTCGGCGCCGCTCGCGGCGGCCAGGCGCGCGTCTTCCACGTCCATGATGCCCTTGAGGATCAGCTTGCCGCCCCAGCGCTTCTTGATCCATTCGACGTCGGCCCAGCTGAGCGCGGGGTCGAACTGCTCGGCCGTCCAGGACGACAGCGACGACAGGTCCTTCACGCCCTTGGCATGGCCCGCGATGTTGCCGAAGGTGCGGCGCCTGGTGCCGAGCATGCCCAGGCACCAGTGCGGCTTGGTCGCCAGGTTGATCATGTTGGCGAGGGTCGGCTTGGGCGGCGTCGACAGGCCGTTCTTGATGTCCTTGTGGCGCTGGCCGAGGATCTGCAGGTCGAGCGTGAGCTGCAGCGCAGACACGTTCGCGGCCCGGGCTCGCTCGATCAGGCGCTCGATGAAGTCGCGGTCCTTCATCACGTAGAGCTGGAACCAGAACGGATGCCGGCCGGTGTGCTCGGCAATGTCCTCGAGCGAGCAGATGCTCATGGTCGAGAGCGTGAACGGAATGCCGAAGGCCTTGGCCGCGCGCGCGCCCAGGATCTCGCCGTCGGCATGCTGCATGCCCGTGAGGCCGGTGGGCGCAATGGCCACGGGCATCGCAACGTCCTGCCCGATCATGGTGGAGCGCGTGGAGCGGCCCTCCATGTTCACGGCCACGCGCTGGCGCAGCTTGATCTTCTGGAAGTCGCTCTCGTTGGCGCGGTAGGTGCTTTCGGTCCACGCGCCGGAATCGGCGTAGTCGTAGAACATCTTCGGCACACGCCGCTTGGCGATCACCCGCAGGTCTTCGATGCAGGTGATCTTGGAAAGGTCGGCCACGGGGGAGTCTCCTGGGTAGTCTCTGTTGTTCGATCGCGCGAGCGGGGATTATGGACACGCTCCGCCGCGGGCCGAGTGTGGCGTCCGGATGGGACCCCGATCTGAAAAATACCCGGGCCGGACCTGAAAAGAATTCAGTCAGTCCCGCAGCGCCTGCCGCAGCCATTCGACGAAGGTCGCGCACTCCCAGCGCTCCATCGCCCCCGGCCGCCAGCACAGGAAGTAGGCGTTGGGCGAGGGCACGCTCTCTGCCGAAAGCCGCACGAGGCGCCCGTTCTCCAGCCAGGCGCTGCCGAGCTTCAGGTGCATCAGCACCACGCCGAAGTCTTCGGCCGCGGCATCGAGCGCCAGGCCCAGGTCGTTGAACTGGTGGCCCGTGGCCGGCTCCGGCAGGCCGATGCCGCGGGCCTTGAACCAGGTGCGCCACGACTCGAGCGGCGTGCGCAGCAGCTGCACGCGCGAGGCCTCGGCATCGGTCGCAAAGCCGTCGAACGGCCCGTGGCGCTGCAGGTACGCCGGGCTGCAGGCGGGCGCGACGTCATCGGCCAGCAATTGGCAGAACTCGCGGTCGTGAAAAGGCCCGGTGCCGAAGCGCAGTTCCAGGTCGGCCTCTTCGGCCGTCATGTTGCGCACCGGCATGGTCACCTGCAGCATCAGCTCGATGTTCGGATAGGCATCGCGAAACCGCGCGAGCCGGGGCAGCAGCATCTGGCGGGAGAAGGTGGGCGTCACTGCCACGCGCAGCCGGCGCACCTGCGATGCGGGCTCGCGGCCGGGCACCCGCTGCAGCGCCGCAATGGCCTCGCGCACGCGGGCCAGGTAGGCCATGCCGTCGGCGCTCAGGCCGAAGTCGTTGCCTGTGAAAAGCCTGAGTTCGAGCAGCGTCTCGAGCTGGCGGATGCGGTGGCTCACCGCGCTGGGCGTGACGCTGAGCTCTTCCGCTGCGAGGTTCACGCTGCGCAGGCGCGCCACGGCCTCGAAGGCCTGCAGGCCCTGCGTGGAGGGAAGTCGCGTCGATGCCATGGGTGTTTTCCGGGAGCGATCTTATCGATGCAGCGTGGCGGCCAGTGCCTCGAGCAGGCGCCGCAGGTCGTCGACGGCTTCGCGCGCCAGCGCGGCGCCGCCCATCTGCGCTTTGACGATGGCACCGTCGACACCCAGCGCCGCGGCCTGGGCGAGCGCCATGCGCGCGGGCAAGGCCGCGGGCAGCAGGCCGGCAATGACTTCCACCATCTCGCGCTTGTGTTCGCGCGCGCGCTCGGCGGCGCCCTCCACGCTGCCGCCCACCTCGGCCACCGCGTTGATGAAGGCGCAGCCGCGAAAGGCCGCGTCGGCGAACCATTCGGCCATCGCGTCGGCGAGCAGCAGCAGGGCCCCGGCATTGCCGGCGCGTTCGTGCGCGCCGCGGCGCCCCAGTGCATCGACGAACCATGCCATCCATCGTGCATGCCGGTGATCGAGAAAGGCGCGCACCAGGTCGTCCTTCGATGGGAAGTGCCGGTAGAAGGTGACCTTGGTGACGCCCGATGCGGCAATGACGCGGTCGATGCCGGTGGCGCGGATGCCGTCGGCATAGAAGAGGTCGTGCGCGGTGAGCAGGATGCGTTCGCGCGCGGGCAGTGCGGAGATGTCCATGGCGCGATTGTAGGCATGTAGACAGGTCTGTCTACGTGTGGCACATTGCGGGCCTTCGCCATCCCTCATTCAACGAAAGACCGCCATGGAATCCCGCCCGCCGCTGCCTCCCTTCACCCTCGAAACCGCAACGAAGAAGGTGCAGGCCGCCGAAGACGCCTGGAACACGCGCGACCCGGTGCGCGTGAGCCTGGCCTACACGCCCGACACCGAATGGCGCAACCGCGCCGACTTCGTCAACGGCCGCGAGCAGGTGGTGCAATTCCTCACCCGCAAATGGGAGCGCGAGCACGACTACCGCCTGAAGAAGTCGCTCTGGGCCTTCATGGACAACCGCATCGCGGTGCGCTTCGAGTACGAATGGCACGACGCGGCCGGGCAATGGTTCCGCAGCCACGGCAACGAGAACTGGGAATTCGCCGAGAACGGCCTGATGCAGCGGCGCTTCGCGAGCATCAACGACCAGCCCATTGCCGAGTCGGAGCGCAAGTTCCGCTGGGAACGCGTATGAGGGCCGCGGTCCGATGCCGATCGCCCGGCACGGCTGTTGCTTGCTGCGGGTGACACACCCCATCAGGAGCAAACCCGCATGAACCGCAACGACGTCACCGAGAAAATCATCACCGTGAAGGTGTCCAAGGGCATCCAGTGGGCCGACGTGGCAAAGAAGGTCGGCCTCTCCAAGGAGTGGACCACCGCCGCCTGCCTCGGCCAGATGACGCTCGACGACAAGCAGGCCAAGGTCGTGGGCAAGATTTTCGGCCTCACGGCCGCAGAGCAGAAGTGGCTCCAGGTGGTGCCCTACAAGGGCTCGCTGCCCACGCCGGTGCCGACCGATCCGCTCATCTACCGCTGGTACGAGGTGGTGAGCGTGTATGGCACCACCATCAAGGAACTGATCCATGAAGAATTCGGCGACGGCATCATGAGCGCGATCGACTTCAGCATGGACATCCAGCGCCAGGCCGACCCCAAGGGCGACCGCGTCAACGTGGTGCTGTCGGGCAAGTTCCTGCCCTACAAGACCTACTGACGCGGTCCCTCGGAACGAACCTCAGAACGCCGCGTGCTCGGCCGGCCTTGGGCGCCACGCGGGGCGCCGCGGGGCCGAGATGCTGCTGCCCTCGATGGCGCCCGCAATCGAGCGGGCCACGGCCTCCGCGGGCACTGCGATGCGCCGCCGCGTGACCATGCGCTCGAAGCTGCTGCAGGCTGCGATGCGGTCGGCCAGCGTGCTGTCCGCCTCGCTCACGTCGGGGCGCACCACCGTCACGCGTACCTTCCCTGCATGCTCCTGCCGCAGGCCCTCGGAGATGGCGTCCACCGCATACTGCGTGCCGCAATACACGGCCGAGTTCGGCGACACGCCCTGCGCGGGCACCGGCGCCACGTTGACGATGTGGCCCCAGCCCTGTTCCTGCATGGTCGGCAGCACCGCCGCAATGCCCAGCAGCACGCCGCGCAGGTTGACGTCGAGCATCAGCTCCCATTCGTCGACCTTGCGCGTCCACAGCGGCGACAGCGGCATCACGCCCGCGGCGTTCACCAGCACGTCGATGCGGTCGTGCGTTTCGAGTGCGAATTCGGCAAATGCTTCCACGTCGGGCCGGTAGGTGACGTCCAGCCGCTGGAAGTGCGCGGTGCCGCCGGCGGCGGCGATTTCTTCGGCCAGCGCTTCGAGCCGGTCGGTGCGGCGCGCGCCGAGCACCACCTTGGCGCCGCGCCGCGCCAGGAGCCGCGCGGCCGCCGCGCCGATGCCACCACTTGCGCCCGTGATGAGGACGACTTTTTCCTGGATTGCGCTCATGAGACTCTCCTCGTGCGATGGGTGTGGACCATGGCGCAACACTGCGCCGGGCATGGAGGCAAGTCTCTCGCGGATGGGGCCTCGGGCGTTATCCGGATCGAACAGGCTTCTTGCCTGATCCTGCAAGACCTGCGGTCCGGCCCGCCATGGCGCCGAGCGTGCGCAGGCCCTTCTCGATGCGCGCGTCCCAGCCGTGGCCGCCGCTCAGGCGCAGGCAGTGGGCGTACTTGCCGCTGGCCGAGAACACCACGCCGGGCGCAAAGCAGATGCGTTTCTCCAGCGCCTGCGCAAACAGGAGCCGCGTGTCCGCGGGCTCGGGCAGTTCGACCCACAGCACGAAGTTGCCGGCCGGCCTCGACACCTTGGTGCCCGGCGGGAACGCCTGCTCGATCACCCGCGTCATGCGGGCCAGCGTGTCGGCGAACTCGCGCCGGACGCGGCGCAGGTGGCGGTCGTAGTCGCCGTTCGACAGGAAGGTGGCGAGCGCCACCTGCGTCAGCACCGGCGTCGCCAGGCTGGTGGCGAACTTGGTTTCGAGCACGCGGGCCATGTGGCGGCGCGTGGCGATCCAGCCGATGCGGTAGCCCGGCGCGAGCGTCTTGGAGAAGGAGCCGCAATAGATGACGTTGTCGTGCGTGTCGAGCGCGCTGAAGGGCAGAGGCCGCTCCTCGCCGAAATGGACGTCGCCGTACACGTCGTCCTCGATCAGCGGCACGCCGTGTTCGGCCAGGATGCGCAGCACGGCGCGCTTGTTCTCTTCGGGCATGGTGCAGCCGAGCGGATTGCTGAAGCTCGACGCCAGCACGCAGGCGCGCACCTTGCCCGAGGCCACGACCTCGCGCAGCGCATCGACCGCGACGCCGGTGTCCGCATCGGTCGGCAGCTCGACCACCTTCAGTCTCTTTGCGCGCAGCACCTGCAACAGCCCGAAGTAGGTCGGCGATTCGATGGCGACCGTGTCGCCCGGCTCCGTGACCGCATCGAGCGCGAGCGCCAGCGCCTCGGTGCAGCCGCAGGTGATGGCGATGTCGTCGGGTGCCAGCGCCTGTCCGAAGCGCAGCGCGCGGCGCGCGATCTCCAGCCGCAGCGACATCTCGCCGTGCGGCGGCGAGTAGGTGTTGCACTGGCTGCCCTTCACGCGGGCCGTGCGGGCCAGCACGAGGTCGAGCCTGGAGGAAGACAGCAGCCGCTGGTTGGGAATGGCGCAGCCGAGCGGCACGAAGGCTTCGTCCGACGCGTGCTTCAGCAGGTCGAGCATGAGGCCCGACAGCTCCACCTTGGCGGGCCGGATCGAATGGCGCGCGGTGGTGGGCACGGGCAGGGCGGGCGGCGGCTTGGCGACGTAGTAGCCCGACTGCGGCCGCACTTCGAGGATGCCGCGGTCTTCGAGCAGGCGGTAGGCCTGCACCGCGGTGCTCAGGCTGGTGCGCTGCTGCGTGCTGATCTCGCGCAGCGAAGGCGCCCGCGCACCCGGCTTCAGCGTGCCGCGGCCGGCCAGGCCGGCCACGAAATCGGCAATTTCTTCATAGCGGAACCGGGGAGATTGCGACACGGATCACTCCTGCTGGCGTGGATGGCACTGCACCCAACTGTACTGCACCAAATTTCAGAAAAGTGTGGCTGTTATCGACGGTCATGAAACTGCAACATCGGAGCCATCGACAGCAACGGATCAAGCGGCAGTTCATGGCACGGTTTCCCGACAACGAAATCATTTCCCTCGTCAGCAAGGCACCGCGCTTCGACCTTGCCGAAAGCGTGGGGCCGAGCGTGCGGCTGTCGGAACTGGCGGACATGGCCTTCGGCGAGGATGCGGATTTTTCGCTGGACTACGGCACCGCGGCCGGCAGCTCCGCCCTGCGCCAGGAAATCGCGAACGAGCATGGCGTCGAGGCCGACGACGTGGTGGTCACGGTCGGCGGTGCCCACGCGCTGTTCCTCATCGCCTTCACGCTGTGCCAGGCGGGCGACGAAGCCGTGGTGGCCGAGCCGGTGTTTCCGTTGGCGCGCAACGCGCTGGCCGCCGTCGGCGCCACCACGCGCGCGCTGCCGCTCGCTTTCGACACCGGCTACCGCATCGACCTGGACGCGCTGCGCCAGCTGCTCTCCCCGAAGACCAGGGTGCTGAGCCTGGCCTCGCCGCAGAACCCTTCGGGCGTCGCGATTCCGTCGCAGACCTTGCGCGAGATCGTGGCGATGCTGGCCGAACTTGCGCCGAAGGCCTGGCTCGTGATCGACGAGACCTACCGCGAGGCGGCCTATGGCGACGCCGCCGCGGTGCCCCCTGCTGCCGGGCTGGGGGACCGGGTGATCTCGGTGTCCTCGCTGTCCAAGTGCCATGGTTCGGCGGGCCTGCGCATCGGCTGGGCCATCACGCGCGACGCGGCGCTGCGCCAGGCGCTGGTCACGGCGAAGTTCAGCACGGTGATCTCGTGCTCGCCGGTCGACGAGGCGCTTGCGCTGGCCGTGTTCAGGCAGCGCGACCGGATCATCGGCGAGCGGCGCAAGCTCCTCGCGCAAAACCTGCAGCTCACCGAGGCCTGGGTGTCGCGCCATGCCAGCCACATCGAGTGGGTGCGCCCGGACGCCGGGGCGCTGTGCTGCATGCGGCTCAGGCGCGAGCTCTTCGACGCCGCGGCCGTCGAGCGCTTCTATGCGGCGCTGGCCAGGTACAGCACGCGCGTCGCGCCCGGTCCGTGGTTCGGCGACGACCCGCTGGTGTTCCGGCTGGGCTTCGGCCTGCCGACGCTCACGCAGCTGGCGATTGCGCTGGAGTGCGTGTCGGTGGCGCTGACGGAGGCTGCGAAGGCGGGTGTCTAGGGTCGCTCAATAAGGCGGCGCCTTGCGCGCCCGCTGCGCGCGCGCCGCCTCGGTCCACCATGCCAGGTCGTCCGCGAACCTTCCGAATGAGCGATCGAGCGATTCGCCCGCGCTGCCGGTGGGCTTGCCGCTCGCATCGAGCGTCTGCGAGATCGGGCCGATGGCCAATGTGCTCGACACCACGACCATGCCCATCTCCGACAAAACCGAATGCCACACGGTGCCCGAGCGCACGCCCGAGAACCGGCCGGCCGAATAGCTCGCGATGGCGGCGGGGCGCCAGAACCATTCCTCGAGGAAGTGGTCGGTCAGGTTCTTCAGGCCGGGCTGCGGGCCCCAGTTGTATTCGCCGGTCACGAAGACGAAAGCATCCGCGCCGCGTATCTTCTGCGCCAGCGCTTCCATCGCCGCGGGCGCGGTGCCGGGGGGATATTCCTTGTACATGCGGTCGAGCATCGGCAGGCCGACGGCCTTGGCGTCGATCAGTTCGGCCTCGGCGCCGCGCGCATCGAGGCCCGCCACCAGGTAGTCGGCCAGGCGGATGCCCATGCGGTCCGAGCGGTACGAGCCATAGAACACCAGGATCCTGTCAGCCATCTCTGCTCCGTTCGAGGCCGGAATGGCCCGCGTGAATGAACGAACGAAGGCTACAGCATCGACCCGCCCGCACCGCAATTGGTTGCAGCAAGTTCCGGGCGGGCTGGCTACCATGCCGGTCCATGAACCCGCTGCCCATTCTTCGCACCGCCGCCCTGCCGATGTTCGCCCTGCTGCTTGCGGGGCCTGCGGGCGCCGCGCCGTCGGCGCAGCTTTTCGATGCGGTCAAGAAGCCGGAGTCGCTCGATGCGGACTGGCGCGCGCAGCTTTGTGCGCTGTTGCCGCAGCCCTGCGATCCGCAGGCGCTGGGCCTGTACCGGCCGCGCGGCGGCGCAGCGGGCGACTACGCGGTGTTCTCGGGCGAGCCGCTGGCCATGGCGCGCGTCAAGCGCATCGCGGGCACAGGCGCGTGGCAGCTGAACCGCCTGCACGACTTCAGCGGCTATGCGGCCGCATTGCTGAAGAAGGCGGCCGACCCGGCCACCGCGGACGCACGCATTTCGCTGGCGCCGGCGCTCTATCCGCTGGCCGAAGGGCAGTGGGCCGTGGCGGTGCTCCAGACCGTGTCGGAGATGTACTCGGGCGGCGGTGCTTCGTTCAGCAAGGCCGACTTCGTTCCGCTCGAGGATGCGAGCCGCGCCGTGCATGAAGGCATTCCTTTTTCGTGCTCGAAGATGGTCCGCGCCTGCTTCAGCGAAAAGGAATACAAGCAGTCGAAGCACTGCCACGACGAAAGCAGCGGCAGCCTTCGCATCAGCTACGGCGAACCCGCGAACCCGGGTGGAGCCTACGCCTGGCAGTACACCTGGCTGCAGAGCGAATGGCCGCAGAACACGCCGGCCAGCGAGACCACCACCACGCGCCTGCACTTCACGGCCCGGACCACCGAAAGGGCGAGCTTCTGCGGCGGACCGCAGTAGGCGGCAGCGCCGCGCGCTCTTCTCTTCTCAGTGCCGCGGAACCGTCACCGCGCCCACGTGCATCGAGCGCCCCGCGCCAAGGCCCGCCATCACCAGCGCAATGCCCAGCCCGATGAAGAGCCATGACGACGCGCGGAAGCTGCCGGTCCAGCCGTGCAGCAGGCCCGCCACCAGCGGCCCGCAGGCAGCCACCACGTAGCCCACGCCCTGCGCCATGCCCGAGAGGTGCGCCGCCACGTGCGAATCGGGCGAGCGCAGCACCATGAAGGTGAGCGCCAGCGCAAAGGTGCCGCCCTGAGCAATGCCCAGCAGCACGGCCCACAGCCACACGCCGCCCAGCGGTGCGAACAGCATCGCCAGCATGGCGGCCACGGTGATGACGGCCAGCACCACCGCCAGCCCGCGCTGGTTGCGCAGCCTCACGGCCACTGCGGGAACGATGAGGCAGGTCACGACCTGCGTCATGACCGCCAGCGACACGACGTAGCCGGCCGTTTCGCCGCCGAGTCCGCGTTCGCGCAGGATGGGCGCGAGCCAGCCCATCACGGTGTAGGCCAGTGCCGATTGCAGGCCCATGAAGAAAGTGACCTGCCAGGCCAGCCGGTCGCGCCACAGCCCGCGCACGGTGAAGCCCGATTCGCTGGCCACCGGTTTCAGCGGCAGCGCCTGCGGCGCCCAGATCAGCGTGACCAGCAACGCGGGCACCGCCCACATCGCCAGCGCATAGGTCCAGCCGCCGCCCAGCGCATGTTCGAGCGGCACCGTGAGGCCCGCCGCGCTGGCCGCGCCGCCGCACACCGCCATGGTGTAGAGGCCCATCATCAGCGCCGCCTGCCTGGCGAAGTCGCGCTTCACCAGGCCCGAGAGCAGCACGTTCGACACCGCGATGCCGCTGCCCGCGATGGCCGAGGCCACGAACAGCAGCGGGATGCTGCCGGTGCCGCGCAGCAGCGTGCCCACGAGGATGAGCACCATGCAGGCGAGCAGCGTGCGCTCGGTGCCGAAGCGCCGGCCCAGGCCCGGCGCCAGCGGCGCGAACACGCCCAAGCAGACGATCGGCAGCGTGGTCAGCAGGCTCGCGGCGGTGGCCGAGAGTCCGGTGGCCGCGATGATCTCCGGCAGCACCACCGACAGGCTGGCGAACACCGGCCGCAGGTTGAAGGCGATCAGCACCACGCTCGCACCCAGCAGGATGCGCCGGCCCAGGCCGGCCGCCGGCGTGGGGCGCGGCGCGGGCGTGCTGTCGGCCTCGGCGTCGATCAGCAGTTCGTCGGCAGCGCGGGCCGTCCGGAATGCCACCGCGCTCATCGGACAGGCTCGGCGTCTTGCGCCAGCGCGTCGATCATCGGCGACATGAAGGCGCGCACCGCCTCGGCGGCGCGGTCGGGGTCGCGGCTTGCAATGGCCTCGAGGATGGCGGTGTGCGCAGCCGTGTCGGGTTCGGGCAGGCTGGTGCCCATCGTGCTCGCGATGGTTTCCTTGATGTAGCCGGCAATGAAGCGGCAGGTTTCTGCCAGCGCGAGGTTGCCCGAGATGTCGACGATGGCCAGGTGGAAGGCCAGGTCGCGCTCGATGAAGCCCGCGCCGCCGTCGCTCGCGTCGGGCACGCCGCGCTTGTTGAGCAGGCTGTTGAGGTTGCGCAGGTCCTTGGCGGTGTGGCGCACGGCGGCCAGCCGCGCGGCCTCGACCTCGAGCGCGCGGCGCACCTCGAACTGGTCGCGCAGGCTTGCGCGCCGCATCTTCTGCAGGCTGGCCGACGGGTCGAAGCCCGAGCGCACATAGGTGCCCGAGCCTTGCCGCACTTCGAGCAGGCCGCGCGAGACCAGCGTCTTCACCGCTTCGCGCACGGTGCCGCGGCTCACGCCGAGCAGTTGCGCGAGCTGCGGCTCGATCGGAATGCGCGATCCGACGGTCCAGCGGCCGGCCGCGATCTCGGCGCGGATGCTGTCGGCGGCACTGTCGGCCAGGGAGGTTCGGGGGGCTTGGAGCAGCATATGAATAAGAAAGACCTAATTCATTCAATCATTGGATGAATTTTCGCGCGACTGCAATGCCGCAGTCGAAAGCAGGGGGATTCGGGCGGCCGCCGGCGCGTCTACCGGCGCGCGCTTTTCGCGACCACGCCCGCGCCGCGCACTTCGAGCTTGCGCTGGTCGACCACCTTGCCCGTGGCATCGGCGAGTTCGATCACGTGGCGCCCGGGCCACGGCAGCCACTGCGCGCTGTTGCCGCGCGCAAACAGCTTGCCGTCGATGCGCCATTGCACGCCGCGGCCTTCGGACTCGAAGCGCACGCGCTGGTGCAGCGGCGGAATGTCGGGGTCCAGCGCGATGATGGTGCCGTCGGCCGGCGCGGTGATGCGCGGCGCGGCCCCGGCGCCTGCCGGCGTGCCGGCGTTGTCGAGCGCGAAGAGCGGCTGCTCCGTGCCCTGCAGGAACCATTCGCTGCGCGCCGCCTCGAGCGCGTTGCCGTCGGCGCCGGGGCCGAACGTCACCTGCGCCTCGACCAGGCCGGCGGGCGGCCGGGGCGCGCGGCTCGGCTCGCGCGCGTGCAGGAAGCGCATCACCTCGGCCCACACCGGGGCCGCGCCGCTGGTGCCGCTCACGTCCCACATCGATGCGCCGCTCGCGTTGCCGACCCACACGCCGACCGTGTAGCGCTGCGACCAGCCCACGGCCCAGTTGTCGCGCATGTCCTTGCTGGTGCCCGTTTTCACGGCGGTCCAGAAGCGCGTGGAAAGAATGCTGTCGAGCCCGAAGGTGCGCGTGCGTGCGTTCGCGTCGGACAGGATGTCGCCGACGATGAAGGCCGCGCGCGGATCGAGGATGGGCGCAGCCGGCGCCGGCACGGGAGGCCGCGCCATCAGGGTGGGCGGCCCGTAGCGCCCGCCATTGGCCAGCATGCGATAGGCGTTGGCGAGCGACAGCAGCGACACCTCGGCGCTGCCCAGCGCCAGGCTGTAGCCGTAGTAGTCGCCGCTTTCACGCAGCGGCAGGCCGGCCGCGCGCAGCTGGCGCGCGAACGATTCGGGCGACACCATCACCAGCGTGCGCACGGCCGGCACGTTGAGCGAGGCGGCCAGCGCGGTGCGCGCCGATACCGGCCCCTTGAACTGGCGGTCGTAGTTCTGCGGAATGTAGAGCCCGCTCGCGGTGCTGATCTGCGCCGACGAATCGTCGATCAGCGAAGCCGCCGTGAGCCGCCGCTCGGCGATGGCCTGCGCATAGAGCAGCGGCTTGAGCGTGGAGCCGGGCTGGCGCAGCGCGGTGACCGCATCGACCTCGGCCGCCTGGCTCAGCGGGCCCGAGGAGCCGACCCAGGCGAGCACCTCGCCGCTCGCGTTGTCCAGCACCACGAGCGCGCCGTCTTCCACGTGGCGGCCGCGCAATTCCTTCAGGTGGCGCTGCAGCGTGGCCAGCGCAAAGCGCTGCAGCGGCGCACGCAGCGTGGTCCGCACGGCGGCCTCCTTGCCGGCTGCTGCTGCTTGGCGCGAGGGCGGCGCGGCCGTCTCGCCGGCCTCGCGCAGTTCCTTCAGAACGCGCCGCGCCGCATGCGGTGCAATGCCTTCGGTCGCATCGAAGGCCCGCCGCTGCACCGCCGCGCTCGTGAACATGTCGAGCGCATCGCAATCGATCTTCTGCCCCGGCTCCATCGCGCGCATCACCTCGCAGGCACGCTGCGCCACCAGGGCCGGCTTGGCGTTGGGCGCGCGCACCAGCGCCGCGGCCACGCTGGCCTCGCGCGCGTCCAGGCCACTGGGCGCCTTGCCGAACAGCGTGCGCGAGAGCGCGTCGATGCCCACGATCTCGCCGCGGAAGGGCACGGTGTTGAGGTAGGCCTCCAGGATCTGGTCCTTGCGCCAGCTGCGCTCCAACTGCGCGGCTGCCACGGTCTGGCCGATCTTCTGCGTGAAGCTGCGCCCGCTGTTGGCGCGGCGCAGGTCTTCGTCGAGCAGGCCCGACAGCTGCATCGTGATGGTGGATGCGCCGCGCGTGCGGGTGTTCCAGAGGTTGCCCCAGGCGGCGGACGACACCGCGCGCCAGTCGATGCCGCTGTGCTCGTAGAAGCGCCGGTCTTCGCTCAGCACCATGGCCATGCGCAGCGCGGGCGAAACATCGGCCAGCACCACCCACTGGCCGCGCCGCACGCTGGCATCGGTGCGCACGCGCTGCAGCAGCTCGCCGTTGCGGTCGAGCACCGCGGTGTCGGAAGGGCGGAACTCGCGCTTCACCTCGTCGAAGCTCACGGCGCCGGCAGCAACCGGCAGCGCGCAGGCGATGGCCGCCAGCGCTGCGGCAAGGCGGCTGCGGCTGGCGGGGAAGGGCGGGCGGTGCATGGCGGTGGAAAGCGGAAATCGGCGGCGTGGCGGCGCCATTCTCGGCGAAGCGGCCACGGGAACTGCACCTACTTGCGAACGGGTGCGCCGCCGCCTGCGGCCGCAGGAACTTGGCGCCAAAGTCCGCAGCATGTTCCACATCCGGTAACCAACTTCACGTCCCGGCCTCATGGCGGATACGCAGCCGAGACGCAGATGGCCTTCAATGCAGTTGCCGGCTTGCGCGAGGCGAGCCGCCTTCCTACAACTCCAAGGAGAAACCAAATGATGATGACGAAGACATTGGCCCTTGTGCTTGCCGCATCGGCCGTGCTGGCCGGCTGCGTTGTGGCACCCTATGACCGTCCGGCGCCGCGCCCGAACTACGGCTACGGAGACCGCGACCGCGACGGCGTGCCCAACCGCTATGACCGCGATCGCGACGGCGACGGCATACCGAACCGCTACGACCGCAACCCGAACAATCCTTACCGCTGAGCCTGGCCGCCGCGCGCCTCAGGCGGGCCGGCGCGCGAGCAGCGCCCACACGCCCGCCGCACTCAGCAGCGAGCCGCCCGCAAGGTTGAAGCGCCGCTGCGCGCGCGGCGAAGACAGCAGCTTGCGGGCCGATCCCGCGAACACGGCATAGAACGTGGCATTGAGCGCAGCCATCGCCACGAAGGTGACGGCCAGCACCCAGAGCTGGCGCGTCATGTCGGCCGCGGGGCTCAGGAACTGCGGCAGGAACGCCACGAAGAACACGATGCCCTTGGGGTTGAGTGCCGTCACCAGGTAGGTGTTGGCGAACAGCCGCCAGCGCGAATCGGGCGCCGCGGGCGCCGCGATTTCGGTGCCGCCGATGCCCGCGCGCAGCAGCTTGATGCCGAGGTACAGCAGATACAGCCCGCCCACCCACTTCACCACCGTGAACCAGAACGCCGACGCGGCCAGCAGCGCGCCCAGGCCGAGCAGCGACACCACCAGCGCGGTGGAATCGCCGAGCGCCACCGCGGCCACCAGCGGCACGTTGGCGCGCCGGCCGTGCGACATGGAATAGCTGATCACCGTGAGGATGGTCGGCCCGGGAATGATCAGCAGCACGGACGATGCGGCGACGAAGGCGAGCCAGAGTTCGATCGGCATGGGTTCTCCAGAAAAATGCAGTTGGCAGTCAGGTGCCGAAGCGCGCGGCCGACCTGGCCTTTGCGCGTTCGGCTTCGATGGCGCGGTCGCGCGGCTCGGCGGTGGTGACCAGCGAACCGATCAGCCGCGAGGCGCTCGCGGACACCTCGTCGACCGCGCGTTCAAAGGCTTCCTGGTTGGCCTTGGACGGCACGCTGAAGCCGCTGAGCTTGCGCACGAACTGCAGCGCGGCGGCGCGGATCTCCTGCTCGGTGGCGGGAGGTTCGAAGTTGTAGAGGGTCTTGATGCTTCTGCACATGGGGCGCTCTCCGGTTGCATGCAGTGGATGCTTCAGTCTAGCGAAGCAACGCCATCGCGTGGGCGTCGTGGTAGGTGCCGTCGACCAGGCTTGCGCGGCGCAGCAGGCCTTCGTGCTCGAAGCCGAACCGTTCGTACAACGCCTTCGCATTCAGGTTGTCCGCGCGGACGGCAAGCTCGATGCGGGTGAGGCCGCGCGCCCATGACCTGTCGATGGCCGCCTGCAGCAGCTTGGCGCCGAGTCCGAGCCCGCGTGCCTCGGGCAGCAGCGCGATGCCGAGCAGGCCGATGTGGGCCCGCGAGTGGCCGAAGACCGGCGACACGTCGCACCAGCCCACCACCTTGCCGCTGCCATTCACCGCCACGAAATGGGGGAAGCCCGCCGCCAGCACGCTGCGGTAGAAGGCCAGCGATTGTTCCCAGGGCGGCGCCTGCATGAGCGCAAGGTACTTCCGTTCCCGCGCCACCACGTCGAGCGCCTGGTGCAGGCTTTCGAAGTGGTGCTCTTCGGTGGCGACGACGGAATGGTTCACTCGATCAGCCCGCGCTCGGCCGCCTGCGCCTGGTTCTCGAAGATCGCCATCGCGGTCTTCATGCGCCTGAAGCCGAGCTTCTCGTAGAAGGGCTCCTTGCCGGCCACCGCATAGAGAATGATCTTGCGGTGTCCGCGCGAGAGCTCCAGCAGCCGCGAGACGATCTGCCTGCCCAGGCCGGTGCCCTGGTGGCTCGGGTGCACCGCCACGTCGCAGATGTAGGAGCAGTCGAGCCCGTCGGCCATCGCGCGGCCCGCCCCGACGAGCCGGCCCGCGTCGAACACCAGGCACTTGAACATGCTGTTGCCGAACACGAGCTTCAGGCCGTCCGGCTGCTTGTTGCCCAGCGGTGCGGCCTGGTAGAGCCGCGAGAGTTCGTCCCAGTCGAGGCCTTCGAGCGAATCGCGCCATTCGAGTGTCATGAGCCTGCCTTGCCGTTGCCGTGAATGTGCCCGCTACCCTGCGGCGTTCAACCGCAGGATGGCCTCCGCCACCGTGTCGATGCCCGCGTCGGTCAGGTCGGGCGCCGCCACCTGCTGGCGCAGCGGCCACTTCTCGAAATGGCGCGCCTGCGAGCGTTCGTAGTGCGGATCGTAGTGAAGCGCCATCAGTTCGGCAAAGAGCTGCGGCAGGTTGCCCGCGAGCGCCCATTCCTGCCAGCGCTGCACCACGGCCTTGCCCTGCATTTCCTTGAGCCTGTCGAGCTGGCCCGCCAGCGCGGCGCGGTCGTCGCCCAGGTAGGCGTAGTCGCGCAGCAGGTAGTCGAGCCGCGCGGCCGCGTCGGCCTGCACCTCGATGCAGTCGGCCGCGCGCATGTGCGCGACCAGCGGGATGGGCACCGAGAGCCGGCCGATGCGCGCGCTTTCGCCTTCCACGTAGAGCGTGCGCGACACATCGAGCGCATCGAAGCAGGTGGCGATGCGCGTCTCGAACTGCTTTTGCGAAGGCTGCGGCACGCCGGGCAGGGCGCCCAGCAGCGAACCCTTGTGGCTCGCGCAGTGCTCCAGGTCGAGCACCTGTTCGCCGCGCGCGGCCAGCGCCTGCAGGACGCGCGTCTTGGCGCTGCCGGTGGCGCCGCAGATCACCTTGAGCCGGAGCTTGGGCACCGTGGCCTCGATCTGCGCCAGCACGTGCTGGCGATAGCTCTTGTAGCCGCCGGCGAGCTGCTGCGCGTCCCAGCCGACCAGGCGCAGCCAGGTCACCATCGAGCCGCTGCGCAAGCCCCCGCGCCAGCAATACACGAGCGGGCGCCAGTTGGCGGGCTGCTCGGCAAAGCGTTCGCGCAGGTGCTGCGCGAGGTTGGCGGCCACCATGGCGCCGCCCACGCGCCGCGCCTCGAAGGCGCCGGTCTGCTTGTAGATGGTGCCGACGATGCGGCGCTCCTCGTCGTCGAGCACCGGGCAGTTGATGGCGCCGGGAATATGGTCGAGCGCGAATTCGGAGGGCGAGCGCGCGTCGATGAGGGTGTCGAAGCGGTGCAGGTCGGCCACGCGCGTGGGCTGGTGGCGCGGGTTGTATACGGTCATGGCCTGGTGCGGTTGGAGGAAGGAGCGGACAACCTTCGATTGTAGAAACCCGGCCAGAATGCAGGGCAGGGGAGACACTGTCGTCTTCGGCTGCCAACGGCGGAGGTCGCATGATGCGCACATCGGTTCTGTTCATTCCGGTCTTCTTCTTCGGCGCGGCCGCCGCGGCCATGGGTGCGCAGGCGGCCGAGGTGGTGCGCTGCACCGATGCGGGCGGAGGCATCGTCTACACCGACGGCCCTTGCCCCGCCGGCAGCCGGCTCTCGCGCCAGGTGCCCATCACCGAACCGCTGACGGTGACGCCGCCCGCTTCCCCCGAAGAAGCGCGCCGGCCGGCATACACGCCGCCACCACCACCGCCGCCGCCCGCGGCCAGCAACGCGCCGCAGGGCCCGGCCATCATTCCGCGCAACGTCGGCGAGCCGCAGCGCCCCGCGCCCGAATCGCCGCCGGTCTATAGCTGGGGGCCCGACCCGTACTACGACCCCGGCCGCCCGATTGTTCGCCCGCCACGGCCTCCGCGCCCGCAGGATCCGGGACCGCCTCCGGGCCAGCGGCCCTGCCAGAACCTCGCGGGCATCAAGCGCAACAACTGCTGAATCGACGCAGCCGATGCAACTCCCCCACTGGACCGTGTACTGCGACGGCAGCGCGATGCCGAACCCCGGCCGCATGGGCGCCGGCGCGGTCATCACCGAGCCCGACGGCACCCGCCACACCCTCTCGCTGGCCAGCCATGCGACGGGCTGCAACAACGAAGCCGAACTCAGGGCGCTGACCCTCGCGCTCGAGGACCTCAAGGCCAGGGGCGCGACCGCGGTGCTGGCCTATACCGACAACAGCATCCTCGTCGAGCAGCTCGGTGCGCCCGGCGCCCGGCCGATCGCGCGCATGGCCGGGTTGTTCGAGGACGCCCGCGCCTTGCTCGGCTCGTTCGAGGAGGCGAGCCTGCGCTGGGTGCCGCGGCACCGCAACCACGAGGCCGATGCGCTCGCGCGCGCCTCGCTGGGCGTTGGGCCCAAGCCGGCGGCCCGCATGGCGAAGAAGAAGACGCGGCGGTAGGTGCGGCCCCGGGGGCGCGGGGCAGAGGCCATATCATCCGCGGCATGACCGAAGCCAATTCTCTTCCCCCTCTTCCCGACCACCTGTCCACCGACCCGCGCAGCCCCCACCACGTGGCGGCTGTCTTCGAGCACGACATCGGCATCCGCTTCAACGACAAGGAACGCCTCGACGTGGAGGAGTACTGCATCAGCGAAGGCTGGATCAAGGTGCCCGCGGGCAAGACGGTGGACCGCAAGGGCAAGCCGCTGCTGCTCAAGCTCAAGGGCAGGGTCGAGGCGTTCTACCGCTGAGGCTGAGCAGCACCGGGCACATGCGCAGTGCCCGAGCCGCCGGGCGCTCCGCTCGGCCATGAAACGAACGATTCAACACAAAAAAGTCGGCGTTCTTGCATCTTTAGTTGTCGTACAACTGGATTCGAAAACCATCGAAAATGGCAGAATTCCAGCGACTCATCGGACATCGTATGAGTTGAAAAGTACCAAGGCGGCTCAACCGCTGCCTAACTGGAGACAAAAGATGAAACGCAGGAACTTCGTCATTTCGACACTTTCTCCCTTGGCGCTGAGCGCGTGCGGCGGCGGGGGAGACGGCCCCGGCTTTCCGCCGTTCCCGGTGCCGCCGCCGGCACCCGCGCCCGAACCTCCGCCGAGCACCGAGGCACTGGCGCGCAAGGCGATGCGGCGCGCCGCGGGCTTCATGGACGAGACGGTGTCCTATCGCGGCGGCTACGTCTGGGCCTACCTGCCCGACTTCTCCACCATCTGGGGCGAAATGGAGGCGCGCCGCACCATGTGCTGGATCCAGCCGCCCGGCACGCCGACCGCCGGCCATTGCATGCTCGATGCCTACCATGCCACGGGCGACGAACTCTTCTACAGCGCCGCCGAGCGCACCGCGCTCGCGCTGGTCGAGGCGCAGCATCCGGCAGGCGGCTGGAACTACATCCACGACTTTGCCGGCGAAGCCTCGCTGCGCGAGTGGTACGCCACCGTGGGCGCCAATGGCTGGCGGCTCGAGGAGTTCCAGCACTACTACGGCAACGCCACCTTCGACGATGCGGGCACGGCGGTGTCGTCGCAGTTCCTCTTGCGCATGTACCTGGAAAAGCGCGATGCGCGCTTCCTGGCGGCGCTGCAGAAGGCCATCGGCTTCGTCACGCAGGCGCAGTTCAGCTCCGGCGTGGCCGACGGCGGCTGGCCGCAGCGCTATCCGCCCTCGCCCGATGCGATCTCGTCGATGCCGCTGCCCAACCCGCAGCAGCTGCCTTCGGGCGCGACCGCGGGCATGGAAGACGGCGACTACACGCGCCACGTCACCTTCAACGACGACGTGGCGGGCGAGAACATCAAGTTCCTGCTGATGTGCGTGGTGGCGCTGGGCGACCAGAGCCTGGTGCCGTACATCACCCGCGCAATGGACTGCCTGCGCCGCATGCAGCAGCCCGGGCCGCAGGCCGGCTGGGGCCTGCAGCACCTGGCCACGGACCAGAACGGCCGCCTGGCCGGGGCGCCCGCCGGCGCGCGCAGCTACGAGCCGCGGTCGCTGGCCACGCACACGACGCAGACCAACGTGCAGCAGCTGTTCAACTATTTCCGCCTGACGGGCGACCGCGGCTACCTGGCGCGCGTGCCCGAGGCGCTCGACTGGCTGGACAGCTGCAAGCTCACCGACACCATGATTGCGGAGAATCCGCTGCTCAAGGGCCGCACGCATCCCACTTTCGTGGAGCTCGGCACCAACCAGCCGCGCTTCGTGCACCGCTACGGTTCGAACATCCACAACGGCGCCTACTACGTCGACCACGACCACCGCGCAACGCCCAGCCACTACTCGGCCGGCCGCGCCATCGACATTGCCGGCATGCGCCAGACCTACGCCCAGCTCAACGGCATGAGCGACACCGCCATCCAGCAGATGGTGGCGGCTTCTCCGCTGCGCCACGGCGAGCAGCGGCCGCTGCCCAAGTACTTTTCGCTGCGCGAGGTGGACTTTGCCGACCTGTTCGCCGACCGCGTGATGACCAGCCCCGTGGTGAGCGCCGCCGATGCCGCGGCGGTGATGGACAAGCTCGACCCCAAGGGCTATTGGCTCGCGCCGCTGGCGGCCGTGACCAACCCCTACAAGGGCGACGGGCCTTCCACGCCGTACACGGGCGATGCCTACCGCAGCAAGCATGTGGGCGACGTGTTCGACACCTCGCCCTACGACCCGGCGGACCCGCCGCTGATCGAGCCCTACGTCAAGAAGGAGCAGCCGCAGGGCATCACGGTCGCGAGCTTCGTCGCCAACATGGGCAAGCTGATTGCATTCACCGCGCCGGTCGCCTAATCTGTCCTGGATCATGCAGAAAGCGCTTCGTGCCATCCGCGGCGACATCACCACGCTGCAGGTCGATGCCATCGTCAATGCGGCCAATTCCTCGCTGCTCGGCGGAGGCGGCGTCGATGGCGCCATCCACCGCGCCGCGGGGCCCGAGCTCCTGCATGAATGCCGCCTGCTGTCGGGCTGCAAGACCGGCGACGCCAAGCTGACCCGGGGCTACCGGCTGCCGGCCCGCTTCGTCATCCACACCGTCGGGCCGGTCTGGCGCGGCGGTGCGAGCGGCGAGCCGGAGCTCTTGGCCTCGTGCTACCGGAAGTCGATGGAAATCGCCGGGCAGCACGGCGTTCGCAGCATCGCGTTCCCCTCGATCAGCACGGGCATCTACGGCTACCCGATCGAGCTCGCGGCGCCCATTGCGGTGGCCACGGTCCGATCGGCGCTGGCCGCGAGTGCCAGCGTGCAGGAGACCACGTTCTGCTGCTTCTCGGACGCGGACCTGGCGGTGTACGAAGCGGCGCTTGCGGCGGCGGGGCCGGCATAAGCAGGCCCCGCCACTTCTTTTCTTACTTCGCCGCCTCCACCTTCACGCGCGCATTCGGCGTCTCGCCGAACATCTCGGGCGCGTACATCGCCTCGACGCGGCTCGGCGGCAGCGCGAAGTCGCCCACATTGTTGAGGCGCACGGTGTATTCGATCTTCACCACGCCCTTGGGCAGGTACTCGTAGTAGCTGCGGAAGGCCTCGAAGCTGCGCTCCTCGAAGGCCAGCCAGCCGGCGCCCGACTTGCGCTCGCCCTGCGTGGCGATCTGCGAGTCGCGGCCGAGGCCCGTGCCCAGGATGGTGGCGCCGCCCGGGATCGGGTCGCTCACCACCACCCAGGTCATGTCGGTGCTGGCGTTCACCTCGACGGTCACGCGCAGCACGTCGCCGCGCGTGTACTTGCCCGCGGTGGCCTGCTCGACCGGCGTGATGGTCTTCTTGATCGCATAGCCCGCGGCGAACGGCGCCTTCAATTGCACCGCGGCAATCGACTGCATCGTGAGCCAGGGCTTGCCGCTGCCCTGCTGCGTGACCAGCAGCGTGTCGCGCACCGGCGTGCCCGCGGGCGATGCGGCCCAGGGCAGGAACATGCTGTTGTTCTTCAGGTTGCCGGGCGACGCGGGCGCGCCGAAGAAGGTGCTCTGGTTGGGCGCGCCGGCCGCGTCGGTGGTCTTCACGCGCTCGACGCTGCGCCAGTCGACCTGCGCCTTCACGGCGCCGAGCGTGGCGGCCGTGACGCCGGCCACCGGCGTGCTCTCGAACACCTTGGAGAACTTCTCGAGCGCGAGCCCGCCCCACAGGTTGGCGGTGGTGGTGTGCCAGGCGCCGTTCTGCTGGCGGCCGATGAAGCCGTTGGCCAGTTTGCCGATGTCGTCCTTCCAGGCCGGGTCGTCCATCACGCTGAGCAGGAGGCGCGCGGTGTTGACGTCGCCGTTGGTCATGAGCCACCACCAGTAGTCGTCCTGCTCGGTGCTGAAGATGAGCTTGGTGCCCTGGTAGGACAGGCGCGCCTTGAGCACGTTGTTGGCCTCCTCCAGCCGCTGCTGCCGCTGCGGCACGTCCTGCACGCGCTTGAGGATGTTGAGCCAGTCGATCACCGCGCTGGTGGGCCATTGGTTCGGCGCGATGGTGATGCTGCCGAGCATGCTGCCCTTGGCCGTGCCGTAGCGCGACAGGGCCTCGAGCGCGGCGAGCTTGCGCACGTCCAGGTCCTTGCGCGGGCTCCAGAACTCGCGCTGGATGCGGCCTTCGACAAAGGCGATGAGGCCCGACTCCATCGGCGCGCGCGCCGCGTCGGGCAGCGCGAAGGCGGGGTTCAGCGCCGCCGCCTCGTGCGTGGCCGCCAAGAGGTAGGAAGTGAGGATGTCGCTGCCGCGGTTCGATTCGCCGTCGCGCGGCGGAAAGTAGCTGGCCAGGCCGTCGCTGTCGAGGTAGGTCGGCAACTGGGCCATCACGCCCTGCCACATCTTCGCGTCGCGCAGGCCGACCGACTTGCTGGTCTTCTGCTCGAGGCAGATGAACGGGTAGTTGGCGAACCAGTCGCGCACGCCCGGCAGGCCCTCGGCCAGCTTGGGTTGCAGCGACAGCTTCAGGCCGCCGCGGCCGGGCAGGGCGTCGGCGGGCGGCGCCACGTCGATGGTGAAGGGGCCGTCGAGCTGCACCAGCGTGGCCTGCTGCACCGTGAGCGGCACCGACGGGATGATGCGCTGGCGCACCTTGAGCGCATCGCGCGCGCCGCCGAGGGTGTCCTTGGCCTCGATCTCCCACAGGATGGCTTCGGCGCGCGTCTGCGCGAGCTGCGCGGGCGCGGTCACGGTCCATGCGACTTCGCGCGCTTCGCCGGCCGGGATGTCCACCGTCTGCGGCGGGAGCGTGAGCAGCGTGGCGCGCGGCGCAGCCTCCACCTTCATCGGCTTTTGCGTGGTGTTGCGCAGCGTGATCTGGGCGCGGAACTGGTCGTCCTCGCGCACCAGCGGCGGCAGGCCGCTGATGATCTGCAGGTCCTGCGTGGCCTGGATGCTGGCCTGGCCGGTGCCGAACAGGCTGGTGCCCGAGTCGGCCACGGCCACGATCTTGAACGTGGTCAATGCATCGTTGAGCGGCACCGTCACCACGGCCTGGCCGTTGGCATCGAGCACCACCTTCGGGTTCCACAGCAGGAGGGTGTCGAGCAGCTCGCGCGTCTGGCCCTTGCCGCCGCCGCCGCCCGCGGGCACGGCCTTGCGCCCGTAGTGGCGCCGGCCGACGATTTCCATCTGCGCGGTGGAGGTGGAAACGCCCCAGCTGCGCCGCTGCAGCATCGCGTTGAGCAGGTTCCAGCTGTCGTTGGGCATCAGCTCGAGCAGCGCCTGGTCGACCGCGGCCAGCGCCACTTCGGCGCCCGCCGCGGGCTTGCCGTCGGGCAGCTTGGCGGAGATGGTGATCTGCGCCTTGCTGCGCACCGGGTAGCTGGGCTTGTCGCTGGTGACGGTCACGTCGATCTGGTGCGCGCGCGTGCCGACGCGGATCTCGGCCATGCCGAGGCGATAGGCGGGCTTGCTGAGGTCGACCATTGCGGTGGGCGCGACGTATTCCTTGCCTTCGTACCAGAAGGCGGTCCACCATTCGCGCGGCGCCTTGAAGCCCCAGGTGAAGAAGCTGTACCACGGCACTTCGCGCAGCCGGCCGCGCAGCGCGAGCACGCTCACGTAGGCGTTCGGCCCCCATTCGGGCCTGACCTGCAGGCTCACGGTCGGGTCCTTGCCGTCGAGCTGCACCACGTGGGTCTCGATGATGCCCTCGCGTTCCACCGACACCAGCGCAGTGGCAAAGCGGAAGGGGCTCCTCACCTGGAACTTGGCAATCTCGCCGGGCTGGTAGCTCTTCTTCTCGGGCAGCACGTCGATGCGGTCGTTGTCCTCGCCGCCGAACCAGAGTTCGCCCTGCTTCGTCACGTACACCGAGCTGGCGGCGCGGCTGTCGCGGCCTTCGCTGTCGGTGGCGCTGGCCACCAGCTCGACCTCGCCGGCTTCCTTGAGCTCGGACTCGCACAGCAGCAGGCCGCGCGCGTCGCTCTTGCCGCTGCAGACGGTGCCGATGTCTTTCGTCTCGGTCTTGTTGTCGTAGGTGTAGAAGCCGCCCACCATGCGCTTGCGGCTGGTGGTGGTGATGCGCGCCACGGCGCGCACGTTGAGGGTGACGCCGGCCTGCGGCTTGCCCGAGAGGTCGAGCGCGAGCGCCTGGTACTTGAGCTTCTGGCTGGTCGAGACCCAGCCTTCGGTCTTGATGCCGGCGATCACCGAGGCGGGCCACAGCGTCTGCGTGCTGCGGATGGTCTGCACCTCGCCGTTCGGGTCGGCATAGGTGGCTTCGAGCAGCAGCTCGCGCGCGGCCTTGACCTTGGGCACCTTGTCGATCGTGAGCTTGCCGGTGCCATCCTTGTTGAGCGTGAGCGGCAGCTTGTCGGCGATCACGCGGGTGTCGCTGGCGCTGTTGATGTCTTCCTCGGCGCCCGCGGTGTCGGCCGCCGCCGCGGCGGGTGCCTGCGAGCTGTCGGCCTGCACGCGCGGCGGGCTGAAGCTGAAGGCCTCGTGGTCGGCAAAGCCGAGGCTCTTGCCGCGCACCATGGCCGACACGCGCACCGGCAGGTTGGCAGCGCCGCCGCCGGCCACGTAGTTGATCTGCACCTCGGCCGGCACCGAGGCCACGCTCACCAGCGGCTTCTTGTCGGTGGGCGCGATGCGGCCTTCGAGCACGGGCAGGCGGAATTCCTCGACGCGGAACTGGCCGGTGGCGAAGCTGCGGTTGAAGCCGCCGTCGTCGTCGACTTCGACTTCTTCCTCTGAGCTGCTGCCGTTCGCGTCCTTGCCCTTGCCGCTGCGCAGCATCACTTCGTACAGGCCGAGCTTGGCGGCCGGCGGAATGGCAAAGCTGTTCTCCGCGCTCAGGCCGCCAGTCGGCGTCTTGCGCCAGGCCAGCGGCTGCGTGAAGCGCTGGCCGCTGCCGGTGTGGGTGATGACCAGCGTGTCGGGCCGGTTCTCGGGCAGGCCGAAGCCCTTGCTGGTCTGGGTGCGGATCAGGTGCTTCATCGACACCGTTTCGCCGGCGCGCAGCAGGGTGCGGTCGAAGATGGTGTGGGCCACGCGGTCGGGCTCGGCCTGCAGGCTGGTGGGCACGTTGAAGCGCCAGGGCTCGATGCCGCGCTGCCAGTCGCTCCAGGTGAAGGCGAGGTCTTCCACGCCCTTGTCGTCCTTGGCGCGGGCGCTGACGAACCAGGCACCCGCGTTGTATTCGTCCGGGCCGTTGCAGTTGGGCGCATCGGGCGCGATGCCCGTGAGGTTGACGATGCCGTTGGCGTCGGTGGTGCCCGAGGCGACGGCAACGCCGCGGCAGTCGGACACGCGCACCTCGGCATTCGGCACCACCTTGCCCTTGTCGAGCGTGGTGACCCAGGCCATCGAGTTCTCGCGGCCGAGCTTGAAGTGCACCGCCAGGTTGGTGGCCAACGCGGTGGTGCGCACGTACATCGTGCGGCTGGCGCCGTAGCGCTCGTCGAGCAGCGCGTCGCCGAGCTTTTGCGAAGCGATCTCGAGCACGTGGAAGCCCGGCGTCAGCGGAATGCCGATGACCTCGAACGGCCGCGGATCGCCGCTCTCGGCCTTGGGCATGTCGAGCGCCTTCACGCCCGGCTGGCCCGCCAGAAGCGACAGCATGCGGCTTTGCACGCGGCTGCGCTCGCTGTTTTCGATGACGGCGGGCAGCGCGCCCTTGATGTCCTTGCGCGCCTGTTCGCGGCTCACGGTGTATTCGTCGTAGCGGCGCACCTTGCGGAACCACGCGATGATCTCGGCGTCGGTCTTCGGGTTCATGTCGCTGACCTTGCCGGGCGTCAGCGCCTGCACCATCAGCGCGGGTTCCACGCGCCGCACGGTCACCGGCATCATGGCCGGCGTGCCGGGCTCGGCCAGCCGCTCGACCACGCCGAAGGGCGAGGCCGCGAACTTGGCCAGCGGCGGCATCGCGCCGGTGGCCACCTTCAGCGGAAAGCTGCCGGGCGAGGCCAGCGGCCGGCCCGAGGCGTCTTCGAACTTGGCGGGCAGCTCGATGCTGAACTTGGTGTCCTCGGCGAACGGCGGGCTGAAGCTCGCGGCGCTGACGACGTCGTCTTCGCTCGGCGTGCCGCCGTCGTTCTCGAGCGTGGCGGCAATCGACTTGCCGCCGCCCTTGAGCTGGATCTGCGAGGCCATCTTGCGCGTGACCGGCGCATTGAACTGCAGCTGCATCGGCCGCAGCGGCAGGCAGGCGGCCTGGGCGTTCTCGCGCTCGCAGCTGAAAGACACGGCGAACGGCTCGCGCACCTGGAAGCTCAGGCGGCGCTCCACGTTGTTGGCCACGCCCGAGGGCGTGGCCACGCCCTTGCCGTAGACGATCTGCACCTTGCTGCCCGGCGTGAGCGTGCGGTTGCATTGCAGCGCGATGAAGCGCAGCGGGTCCTTGGCGGCTTCCGCCTCGCGGCCGAAGGCCTTGAGGAGCCCGGCACGCTGCTCGCCTTCGAGCAGCCGCACGGGAATGCGCTCGCCGAGGCCGTCGGCCGCGCACCAGACGTTCTGGCGCACGCTCTCCACGGTGGCGGCGCCATTGAGCTCGAGCACGAACATCTGCTGCTCGTCGATTCGCCCATAGCTGCCCGGCATGTGGTTGCGCACGAACGGTCCGCCGCTATTGAATTGATAGCGTTCCGGCCCGGTCAGCTCCCCGCCCGAGGCGGGCTTGAAGCCGGCAATCCGCGTGACGGTGCAGCGCACGCCGGGCGGCAGGTCGTTCTCGAAATCGTAGACCCAGGCTTTTGCATCGGTCCAGCGGCCGGTGCCCTTGCCGGCCTGCGCGTCGGTGCAGCTCACGGCGAGCGGCGCGGGCGCCTTCGGGTCGCCGAAGTTGACGGCCGGCTGGTCGAACTTGGCGACCACCTGGCGCACGCGTGCCACTTCGCCCTGCGGCGTCAGGCTGGTGATCTGGAGGGCGAGGGCCGGGACGGCGAGCAAGGCGCTGCCGGCCAGAAGCAATGCTGGAATGGTTCTTTTCAATTTTTTCTCCACCTGGAAGCAGCGCGCAGCGTAGCCGATTTGAATGGCGCTCCGGCAGTGCCAGTCGTCATATGCCTTGGCCGCTCTTCATACAATCGGCACTGTCGTGCGTGCGCCGCGCGGACCGCCACCAAGACCTCGCCGCCGACCGATGAAACGCTACTGGGAAATAGACGCCTTGCGCGGGCTGATGCTCGTGCTGATGACCGTCACCCATCTGCCCACCCGCCTGACCGACCCGCTGGGCCAGCCCTTCGGCTTCGTCTCGGCCGCCGAAGGCTTCGTGCTGCTGTCGGCCTTCGTGGCCGGGCTGGTCTACAGCCGCATCGGCTACGTGCGCGGCGTCGACCCGATGCGCCAGGCCTTCTGGCGGCGCGTGCTCAAGGTCTACCTGTGCCAGGCGGCGATCCTGCTGTTCCTGTTCACCGTGATTGCCGCGCTCGGGCTGCATATCGACCAGCCCGCGGTGAAGAACCTGGTGTCCTACTACCTGGCCGAGCCGCGCGACGGCTTTCTCTTCGGGCTGCTGCTGATCTACGAGCCCGCGCTGCTCGACATCCTGCCGATGTACATCTTCTTCATGCTGATGAGCCCCTGGGTGCTGGCCTTTGCCATGCGCCACGGCTGGACGCTGGTGATGGCCGCCAGCGTCACCCTGTGGGCGCTCGCGCAGTTCGACTTGAGCGAATGGATCTACGGGCTGGCGGTGAACTACCTCGGCCTGCCGGTGCCATTCCACGAGATGGGCGCCTTCAACAGCTACGCCTGGCAGTTCCTGTGGTTTGCCGGCCTGTGCCTCGGCGCCAGCCGCAACCTGCCCGGCGCGCGGCCGCTGCGCTTTCCGGCCTGGCTGTGGGTGCCCGCGCTGGCCATTGCGCTCTACGGCTTCTGGTGGCGCCACCACGGCATCAATGGCCAGGCGCCGTTCGGCGGCGACGTGGAGATGAACCTGCTGTTCGACAAGTGGCAGCTCGGGCCGCTGCGCCTCGTGAACCTGGTGGCGCTGGGCATCCTGGCGGTGCGCTTCGGGCCCGGGCTCATGCGCAGGATTCCGCGCCTGCACTGGCTCGAGGCCATGGGCGCGGCCTCGCTGCCGGTGTTCTGCGCGCACCTGGTGGCGGTGCTGCTGGTGCTGGCCTTCTACGGCGACAGCCAGACCGCCCGGCCCTGGTGGGGCGACGGCCTGCTGCTGCTGGCGGTGTTCGCGGGCATGTACGCGGTGGCGCGCTTCACGCGCGGGGCCGACCTGCCGCCGCCGGCGGAAGACGTGCCGGGGGAGACGGTGCGGGCCTGAGCCCGGCCGGGAGCGCCGCTCAGGGCAGCGCCGCTGCGGGCGCCGCGACCGGCACGGGTGCCGGCGCGGCCCCTGGCAAGTGCCCCGCGATGACCGACTGCCAGAGCCGGTAGCCCTCGTCGGTCATGTGCAGCCGGTCGCTCC
Organism: Variovorax paradoxus NBRC 15149; assembly: GCF_001591365.1. Lineage (GTDB taxonomy): Bacteria > Pseudomonadota > Gammaproteobacteria > Burkholderiales > Burkholderiaceae_C > Variovorax > Variovorax paradoxus. The sequence goes on along the minus strand of NZ_BCUT01000001.1, from coordinate 1,278,212 downwards.
TGAACAGCTCCGGCCGCGGCCGGCCGTCGGCGCCGAGCATGGGCGTGAAGACGTCGATGTATTCGCTGTCGGGCAGCCGGTTGAGATAGGCCGAGATCACGTTGTTGGTTTCGCGTATCTGCGGCATCAGGTGCTCGCGCGAAGGGCTCGGCTTGATCGAGATGAAGCTGATGCGCGTGTTCGGCAGCTCCGCACGCACCGCATTGGCAAAGCGCGCAAAGCTCTCGAGCACCTGCAGCGGCGTGCGGCCCTCGGCCAGGTCGTTGTCGCCGGCGTACACCAGCACCTGCCGCGGCCGGTAGCGCACCACCAGGTCGCGCGCGAACAGGCTGCAGTCGGCCAGGGTCGAGCCGCCGAAGCCGCGGTTGACGATGCCGGGCACCTGGCGGAAATCCTGCGCGAGGCTTTTCCACATGCGCACGGTGGAGCTGCCCACGAACACCACGCCGCCGGGCGCCGGGAACTGCTGCTGGTCGGCCCGGAAGAAGGCGGCCAGTTCGTTGTGCCAGCGCGCCTTGGCCGCCAGGTATTCGGAGGAGGAGGCGGCCGCATCGGCCGCCGTGCCGTCCAGCGACTCGTAGGGCAGCACGGCATTGTGGTTCTGGGCCTGCGAGGCGAGTGCGGTTGTCAGCAGCAGCGCGGCGGCCAGCGCGGTTTTCATCGAAGGCATCGGAAAGGCGGAACGCTGATCAGATCGTATCTGCGGATTGTGGGGCATGGAGCGCAGCCATCCGGTCCCCGCCCGAAGCCCCTCAAGAAACATCCCGCAACGTATACTGCCCCGCAAAATCGGAGCGGGGCGCACGGGCGTGCGGGCGGGGAAATGAAGCAAATAGCGATCGTCGTCGCGCTCTGCGTGGGCGCGTGGTACTTTTTCATCGGCGGGCGCAAGCTCGACGAGGCCATGGTGCGCAAGTACTACGAGAAAGAGGCGCACGCCATCTACTCGCGCGATGCCGAGCAGCTGTGCAAGCAGCTCAGCAAGAAGGCCGTGATCCAGAACAAGACGATCATGATGGGCCGCACGCAGGAGACCACCAGCGACCGCGAGCAGGCCTGCGACGGCATCCGCAAGTCCTTCAAGATGTTCGAGTCGGTGGGCGAGCGCATGGGCGGCATGCTCACCATCGAGTACGAGTACCACATCGACAGCATCGACGTGGCAAGCGACCGCAAGAGCGCCACCGTCGAAGGCACCAGCGTGCTGAAGATGGGCGAGGCGGCCATGCAGTTCAAGAGCAGCTTCACGCAGCGGCTGGAGCGCGAACTGGGCCAGATGCGGCTCGTGCACGGCGACGGCGTCACGGTAGTGCGCCTGGGCGGGCGCGGCGCCATGAGCCAGAGCGACTTCTTCAAGTAGCCGCAGGCAACGCCATCATGCGCATCAAGGAATCGCTCCCGCCCCCGCCGCCTTTCTGGCACCGCCTCAACAGCTTCTTCGCGTTTCCGTTCCAGCTGCGGCCGTTCATGTACGGCCTGGTGCTCGCGTTCTGCAGCCTGCTGTTCGAGGCCATTCCTTTCCTGCATCCCGGCCTGTCGCTGGTCGTGATCGAGCTGGGCATCGTGCTGGCGGCCAGCCGCTACGGCTTCAAGGTCACGGCGCTCGGATCGCGCGGCATCTGGCGCTCGGCCGATTTTCCGCGCGAGCTGAACGAAGACTGGGTCAACCTGCCCTGGAAGCTGTTTGCCATTTCGGTGGTGCAGGGCGCGCTGATCGGCTGGCTCGCCTGGTACGAACCGGTGCTGGGCACGGTCGCGGTGTTCGTGGTGTCGTTCACCTTTCCGGCCGCGGTGATCGTGCTGGTGCAGTCGGGCAGCTTCTTCCAGGCCATGAACCCCGGCTACGTGATGGATGCGATGCGCATCATCGGCTGGCCCTATGCGCTGCTGTGCTTCTTCCTGTTCCTGCTGAGCGCGGGTGCGCAGATTGCCATCGGCATGCTGCTGCCGATGATCGACGGCCTCATCATGCTGCCGATCGCCAATTTCGCGTTCATCTACTTCGGCTGGGTGATGGCGAGCCTGCTGGGCTACGTGATGTACCAGCACCACGACGCCTTCGGCATCGACCTCCTGCCCGGCGGCGGCGTGGACGGCGGCGCGCCGGTGGACCGCCGCACGCCCGAGCAGATCGCCGCGCAGCGCACCGATGCCGAAGTGGCGCAGCTCATCACCGACGGCGACGTGGCCGGTGCGCTTGGCGTCGCCTACGAGGCGCAGCGCGTGGCGGCGGCCGACGACCTGGCGGCGCAGCGCCGCTACCACCGCGTGCTGCTGCTCGCGCCCGAGAAGGCGTCCACGCTGCTCGACCAGGCGCGCCGCTTCATTCCGCTGCTGCTGCGGCGCGACCTGGCATCCGAGGCGCTCAAGGTCTTCAAGGCCTGCCGCGAAAAGGACAAGGCCTTCGCGCTCGACGACGCCCCCACCGTCATGACGCTGGCCAAGGCCGAATGGCGCAATGGCGATGCGCATGCGGCGCTGGCGCTGCTGTCGGGTTTCGACCGGCGCTTTCGCGGCCATGCAGCCATTCCGCAGGCCTACGAACTGGCAGCCCGGGTGCTGGTGCAGGGGCTCGGCCGCGCCGACATGGCGCAGCCGATCCTGGCGACGCTCGAATCTCGTTTTCCGGACAGCGAGCAGACGCAGGAAGTGCGCTGGCTGCTGCGGCCCGCGGCCTGATCTCCAGCCGCGGTCAGGCGCGCTCGAGGGCGCGCGTCACCATGTCGTTGGGCGCGATCCGCAGCAGGTGCGGCAGCCAGCCGACGGCCATGTCGCGCTCGCCGGCATGCAGCAGGCCGTTGGCGCAGACCGACAGCGTGTCGGCCAGCTCCGGATGGTCGGGCGCGGTCTTCAGCAGCACGCGGCACAGCTTGTCGGCGTCCTGGAACTGGCGCACGCGCGTGAAGCGGCGCGCCAGGCGGGCCATGTCGTCGGCCTTCAGGCGCGCGCCGGGCTTCGCTTGGTCGAGGTAGGTGGTGTAGCTGGCGTGCTGCAGGGCCAGGGTGTCGGGGTCGGTGGCGGGGAGGCGGAAGATGCGGCGCGCGGCCTGGTGGAAATCTTCGCCCGCGGGCTGCAGCCGCGCGGTGTTGAACCAGGCGCGCAGCGTGTCGGTGTCGCCGGGGCGCAAGGCGGCGGCGGCGCGCCACTCGGCGCAGGCGGGCTCGAACTTCATTGCCGCCGACAGCTTGCGCGCGGCGGCCACGTGCTGTTCGAAGCGGTCGTCGTCGGTCGCCATTTCCGATTTCACGGTCTCGGGCGCCTTCACGCGGCCCAGCCACATGGCACCGGCCATCAGCGCGGCGCCCGTCAGGAGGCCGCCCAGGTGTGCCATGTAGCCGACGCTCTGGTCACCCCACCATTGCTGCATCAGCTCGTTGGCGATCCAGGCCGGCAGCAGCAGGAGGGCAGGCGCCGTGACGTAGTTGAAATAGAAGAAGAGCTGGTAGAAGAACCGGATGCGCCGCAGCCGGTACATCACGGCGTACATGCCCATCAGCGCCGAGATCGCACCCGAGGCGCCAAGGCCGTGGCCGCCGTTGCCGGCATAGGCCCAGCCAGACAACAGCGAAGAGCCGACGGCGCCGAGCAGGTAGAAGGCCAGGTAGGTGCCGCGCCCCAGCGCCAGTTCGACCGAGAAGCCGAACAGGAAGAGGAACAGCATGTTGCCCAGAAGGTGGCCGGTGTCGGCGTGCAGGAAGGCCGCGGTGATCCAGGTCCAGGGCTTGGGCTCGGCGCCCTTGTCATGGTCGAGCGACCAGCGCTGGGTGAAGGACGCCGGCCGCATCGCCTCGTACTGCTGGCGGTCGCGCTTCCATTCGGCATGGCGCGGGTTCGCGGGCGTGATGACCTCGCCGGCCTGCAGCTTCTGCAGGAATTTGCTGTCGTTCTGCAGGCTGTCCAGCAGCTGCGGATGGGTTTCCTCGTGCGGCAGCATGCGCCGCGCCTGCTTGCCGCGCCTGGGGTCCGTCTTCTCGAGCCACTCCACGAAGGGCGGCAGCTCCAGCTCGGGCAGCACGCTGTTCACGTAGTAGCGGGCCGCGCGCTCCTCGGCCTTTTCCTCGCTGCGCTGCGGCCCCCAGAACACGATCATGTTCACGAGGATCAGCAGCACCGTCATCCACGGTGGATTGCGCCAGCTCGGTTTGTTCTCGAGCGGGATGGCGTAGAACAAGCGGGGCCTTGGGCGTCAGGCCAGCCGGGCCCGGTGGCGCGCGATCTGCGCCCTGACCTGCGCCGGCGCGGTGCCGCCGAGGATGTTGCGCGCATTGAGCGAGCCGCGCAGGCTCAGCACGTCGTACACGTCTTTCTCGATGTTCGGGTTGAACTGCTGCAGCACGGCCAGCGGCAGCTCCGCGAGGTCGACCTTGTGCGAAGTGGCGGCCTTCACGGCGTGGGCCACGGTTTCGTGCGCGTCGCGGAAGGGCAGGCCCTTCTTCACGAGGTAGTCGGCCAGGTCGGTGGCGGTGGCGTAGCCGCGCAGCGCGGCGGCTTCCATGGCCTCGGGCTTCACGGTGATGCCGCCGATCATCTCGGCAAAGATCCGCAGCGTGTCCTTGAGCGTGTCGACGGTGTCGAACAGCGGCTCCTTGTCTTCCTGGTTGTCCTTGTTGTAGGCCAGCGGCTGGCCCTTCATCAAGGTGATGAGCGCCATCAGGTGGCCGACCACGCGGCCGGTCTTGCCGCGCGCGAGTTCGGGCACGTCGGGGTTCTTCTTCTGCGGCATGATCGAAGAGCCGGTGGTGAAGCGGTCGGCAATCTGGATGAAGCCGAAGTTCTGGCTCATCCACAGGATCAGTTCCTCGCTCATGCGGCTCACGTGCACCATGCACAGGCTGGCCGCGGCGGTGAACTCGATCGCAAAGTCGCGGTCGCTCACGGCGTCCAGGCTGTTCTGGCAGACGCCGTCCATCTTCAGCGTTCTGGCGACCAGCTCGCGGTCGAGCGGGTAGCTGGTGCCGGCCAGCGCCGCGGCGCCCAGCGGCAGGCGGTTGACGCGCTTGCGCACGTCCTGCAGGCGCTCGGCGTCGCGGCTGAACATTTCCACGTAGGCCAGCATGTGGTGGCCAAAGCTCACCGGCTGCGCCACCTGCAGGTGCGTGAAGCCGGGCAGGATGACCTCGACGTTCTTCTCGGCGATGTCCACCAGCGACACCTGCAGCGCCACCAGCAGCTCGGCAATCAGGTCGATCTCGCCGCGCAGCCACAGGCGCACGTCGGTGGCGACCTGGTCGTTGCGGCTGCGGCCGGTGTGCAGGCGCTTGCCGGCGTCGCCCACCAACTGGGTCAGCCGGGCCTCGATGTTCAGGTGCACGTCTTCCAGGTCGAGTTTCCACTCGAAGGCGCCCGATTCGATTTCAGCGCGGATCTGCGCCATCCCACGCTCGATCTCGGCGTGGTCCTGCTTGCCGATGATGCCCTGCGCGGCCAGCATGCCGGCATGTGCCAGGGAACCCTCGATGTCGGCCTGCCACAGGCGCTTGTCGAAGAAGACGCTCGCGGTGTAGCGCTTCACGAGGTCGCTCATGGGTTCGGAGAACAGGGCCGACCAGGCTTCGGATTTCTTGTCGAGTTGGTTTTGAGTCATGGGAGCCGTGGTAGAGGCAATAATGGGTTGGTTACCCGATGTATCAGTGATGCGCAATCCGGCGATTTTATCGGCCACCTCCACCCCCACGCCCCCGGCCCCGCCGGAAAGAGGGCGTTTGGCCGCGCGCGGCAGCCCGGGGCTGTTCGACGCCTGCCAGATCGGGGTGGTGCTGCGCGCGGTGCTGTTCGTGGAGGCGCTGGTGGCGACCGCCACGCTGTTCGTGTCCTCCTCCCCCGGGGAATGGCTGGTGCAGACCGCCACCGTCACGGGCGGCGCGCTGCCCGCCACGCTGCTGTGGCTGGTGGCGGCCTGCGGGCTCAAGAAGCCGCTCGGGCGCCTGCCGCGCCAGGCGCAGTACGCGGCCGGCGCCGCGCTGGGTGCCGTTTCCTCGCTCTATGGCTGCGGCCTGTTGCGGCTGACCGGCGTGCTGGGCACGGCGCCCTGGCTCGCGAGCGCCGTGGCGGGCGCCTTCGTCGCGGGCATGGTGATGGCGGCGATGGTGCTGCGCGCGCGCGGCCAGACGCCGGCCGCCATGACGGCCCGGCTGGAAGAGCTGCAGTCGCGCATCCGCCCCCACTTCCTGTTCAACACGCTCAACAGCGCCATTGCGCTGGTGCGGGAAGAACCCGCCAAGGCCGAGACCATGCTCGAAGACCTGGCCGAGCTGTTCCGCCAGGCGCTGGCCGATCCGGGCGAATCGGGCACGCTGGCCGACGAGATCGCGCTGGCCGAGCGCTACCTGGCCATCGAGCAGGTGCGCTTCGGCGACCGGCTGCGCATCCGCTGGGACCTCGATGCCGCGGCCAGCAGCGCGCGGCTGCCGCCATTGCTGCTGCAGCCGCTGGTCGAAAACGCCATCAAGCACGGCGTGGAGCCCAGCCCCGAGGGCGCCAAGCTGCGCATCCGCACCGAGCGCCGCGGCAGCGTGGTGGTGATCGAGGTGGTCAACAGCCTGCCGCCCTTGCGCTGGGCCGACGAGCCCCTGCCGCGCGGCCATGGCATTGCGCTGGCCAACGTGCGCGACCGGCTGCGGCTCTTGCACGACATGCAGATGCAGTTCAGCGCCGGCATGGACCAGAAGAACTACCGCGTGCGCATTGCCATTCCCGCCGAATCATGACCCTCAAGACCCTGATCGTTGACGACGAAGCCCTGGCCCGCTCGCGCCTGCGCACGCTGCTGCGCGACTGCCGCTCGCCCGCCGCCGAAGTGGTGGCCGAGGCCGCCCAGGGCGCCGAGGCGCAGCAGCATCTCGCGGGCATGGCGCTGGACCTGGTGCTGCTCGACGTCCACATGCCCGGCATCGACGGCATCGAGGTGGCGCGCGCCCTGCGCGGGCGGGCCGACGCGCCGGCGGTGGTGTTCGTCACCGCCCACGCGGCGCATGCCGTGACCGCCTTCGACCTCGATGCGGTCGACTACCTGACCAAGCCGGTGCGCGCCGAGCGGCTCCAGCAGGCGCTGCAGAAGGCCGAGCGTTTTTTGAAGGAGCGGCGCGCGCTGCAGGCCGACGCGCTGCAGGAAAGCGTGCTCATCCAGGACCGCGGCCGCGCCGAGCGGGTCCCGCTGTCGGAGGTGCTCTACCTGAAGTCCGAGTACAAGTACCTCACGGTGCGCACCGCCACGCGCAGCCACATCCTGGATGGCTCGCTGAACGAATTCGAGGAGCGCTATCCCACCCGCTTCCTGCGCGTGCACCGCAATGCGCTGGTGGCGCGCTCGGCCATCCGTGCGCTCGAGAAATACGACGACGGGGAAGACGCCGAAGGCTGGGCCCTGCGGCTCGACGCGATTCCCGAACCCGTGGCGGTGTCGCGGCGACAATTGGCTGCAGTGCGCGAAGTGCTGAAGGAAGCGCGATGACAGATGACCACAAACCGGCCGGCGATGCCCCGGCCGCGCAGCCGCCCCCGGAGCCGCCGCCATCGCCGGCGGAGCCCCCGGCCGAGGTGCCGCCCGAACCCGTGCTGGAGTCCCCGCCCGAAGCCGTGCCGCCCGAGCTGCGGCCGGAGCCCGAACGCCTGCTGCTGCACATGCCGGTCGACGTGCGCAGCGCCTCGCTGGTGGTGCTGGCCGTGCTGGCCAGCGTCTTCGCGCTGCGATGGGGCCAGGCCGTCTTCATCCCGCTGATGCTGAGCCTGCTGCTGACCTACGCGCTGTCGCCGCTGGTCGAGCGGCTGCACCGCCTGTGGCTGCCGCGCTGGATCGCCGCCGCGCTGATCCTCGTCGGCCTGTTCGGCGGCCTGGGCTGGACCGGCTATTCGCTTTCGGGCAATGCCACGCAACTGGCCGAATCGCTGCCCATCGCGGCCCAGAAACTGGGGCAGGCCATGCGCCGGAGCAGGAGCGCCAACGCCACGCCGCTCGAAAGCGTGCAGCAGGCGGCCGCGCAGCTCGAGAAGGCGGCCGAGGAAAACTCCGCGCGCGTCGCGGCCCGCAAGGGCGTTGCGCGCGTGGTGATCGAGCGGCCGTCCTTCAACGTGCGCGACTACCTGCTGAGCGGCACCGTCGGCCTGCTCGAGGCGATCGGGCAGCTCACGCTGGTCGCCTTCCTGACCTACTTCGCGCTGTGCTCCGGCGACACCTTCCGGCGCAAGCTGATCAAGATCACCGGTCCGAGCCTGCAGAAGAAGAAGGTCACGGTGCACGTGCTCGACGACATCACCCGCAACATCGAGCGCTACCTGCTGGTGCAGATCCTGATCAGCGCGCTGGTGGGCGTGACCACGGGCCTCGCCTTCTGGGCCATCGGGGTCGAGAGCGCCGCCGTGTGGGGAATCATCGCGGCCGTGACCAACCTCATTCCCTACGTCGGCTCGGTGATCGTCATGGTGGCCGCCGGGCTGGTGGCCTTCCTGCAGTTCAACAGCCTGGAGATGGGCATCCTGGTGGGCGGCGTGTCGCTTGCCATCCACACGCTGGTGGGCAACCTGCTGATGCCCTGGCTCACCAGCCGCACCAGCCGCATGAACCCGGTGGCCGTGTTCGTGGGCGTGATCTTCTGGGGCTGGCTCTGGGGCGTGTGGGGGCTGCTGCTGGGCATTCCGATCACCATGGTGATCAAGTCGATCTGCGACCGGGTCGAAGACCTGCAGCCGATCGGGGAGCTGCTCGGGGAATAGCCGGCGCGGAATTTCCGGTACGCTACATTATTGGGAATTCATTCCCGATAACACCATGCCTGAAATCCCGCCTCCTTCCATGCCGGCCCGCGCCCGGCTGCTTTCCATCGATGCCCTGCGCGGCCTCGTGATCCTGTTCATGCTGCTGGACCACGTGCGCGAGACTTTCTACCTGCACCACCAGGTGCCCGACCCGATGGTCGCGGCCGAGACGCCGTCCGAGCTGTTCTTCAGCCGCCTGCTGGCCCACCTGTGCGCGCCGGTGTTCGTGTTCCTGACCGGGCTGTCGGCCTTTCTCTATGCCGCGAAGCAGCCCGGCGGCCGCGCGGCGGCTTCCTCCTTCCTGTGGAAGCGCGGCCTGTTCCTCGTGCTGCTGGAGGTCACGGTCATCAACTTCGCATGGACCTTCCAGTTCCCGCCGGCCAAGGTGTTCCTGCAGGTGATCTGGATCATCGGCCTGTCGATGCTGGCGCTGGCGGCGCTGGTATGGCTGCCGCGCAAGGTGCTCATCGTGCTGGGCATCGTGCTGGTCGCGGGGCACAACCTGCTCGACGGCCTGCACTTTCCCGTGGGCCATGCACTGCACGTGCCCTGGGCCATCCTGCATGACCGGGGCTGGATCGAACTGCCCGGTGCTGCACTGAAGCTGCGCACCTCCTATCCGCTGCTTCCATGGATCGGCGTGATCGCGCTGGGCTACGCCGCCGGGCCATGGTTCGCGGCCGGCGCCGATGCCGCGCAGCGCCAGCGGCGGCAGCTGGGCTGGGGCGCGGGGCTGCTGGCCGGCTTCGTGCTGCTGCGGCTGCTCGACGTGTATGGCGACAAGCCCTGGACGGCCGGCGACACCGCCCTGGCCAGCTGGATGGGCTTTCTCAACATCACCAAGTACCCGCCCTCGCTGCTGTTCATTGCGCTGACGCTCGGCATCGGCCTGCTGCTGCTGCGCGCGTTCGAGCGCCGGCAGGGTGCGGCATGGCTGGCGCCGCTGGCCGTGTTCGGTGCCGCGCCCATGTTCTTCTACGTGCTGCACCTGTACGTGCTCAAGTTCCTCTATCTCGGCGCCGAAGCGGCCTGGGGCCGGAACCACGGGGCGCTCTTCGGTTTCGATGCGATGTGGATGGTGTGGGCCGCCGCGGCCGTGCTGGCCGTTGCGCTGTACCCCGCGGTGCGCGCCTTCGCCGGCCTGAAGGCGCGGCGCCGCGACATCGCCTGGCTCAAGTACCTGTGATGGCCATGGCATTCCTTCTTCACAACCCCATGCTGCGCGGCGCCGTCGCGGCTTCGCTGCTGTGGGCCGCATCGGCCGCGGCCCAGGCCCACGGCATCTGGTTTGCCCAGCGCTCGGGCGACCTGGCGCTGATCTACGGCGAGGGCGGCGACGACCTCGACGCCGCCAAGCGCCTGCCGCTCATCAAGGCGGTGGCCGGCTACGACGCGGCGGGCCGCCCGGTGCAGACCGCGCTCGAAGCGGCCGGCAAGCTCGCGCTGGTCGACCTGCGCGAGCAGCCCGCCATCGTCGCTGCCGTGCTGGACAACGGCATCTGGACCAAGGCAGCCAACGGGCAGTGGTTCAAGAAACCCAGGGGCGAGGTGCCGGGCGCCTCGGCCAGCGGCCACAACTTCAAATACGCGGTGCATCTGCGCGCGCCGCTGGGCCGGCCGCTTGGAGGGCTGCCTGGCCATGCGCTGCAGATCGTGCCGGTCGATGCCGCGCTGCCCGCGATGCGCGGCGAACCGCTGCGCCTGCGCGTGCTCTACCGCGGCGAGCCCGCTGCCGGCGTGCCGGTGCTGGCCGACTTCGTCAACGACCCCGATGGCGAAGCGGTGCTGACCGCCGCCGACGGCACGGTCACGCTGCCGGTGCGCAACCAGGGACTCAACGTGATCGCCGCCAGGCTCGATGCGCCCGCGGACGATCCCGCCGCCACCGACAAGGTCGAGCACCTGGCCACGCTGTCGTTCCGGCTCGCGCATGCGCCGGAATGAGGAGGGGCAGGACATGATCCGCACGCAATCGGCATTCCCTGCCGCCCGTCCGGCCCCGTGCCGGCGTTTCCCGAGGGCCGGGCGACGCTGCTGGGGCGCCGCACTGATGATGCTCGGCGGTGCCGCGGCCGGTGCCGAAGCCCCGGTTGCCGAAGCCACCGGAGGCTTCGTCGAAGACACGCGATGGAGCCTGCTGAACCGCACCGTCCTTGAACGCCGCGACTACCTGGACGGCGGCAGGAGCAACGGCGGACGCAATGCCGTGCTGCCCAGGGCCAGGCGCAGCGACTACGCGCAGGAATGGGGCTACGGCCTCATGGGCGCGGTGGAGTCGGGCTTCACGCGCGGCGTGGTCGGCTTCGGCGCCGATGCGCACGCCTACTTTGCGCACAAGCTCTCGGGCGACGACCTGCGCGTCGGCAAGGTCCGCATGCTGCCGGTGGACCGCCAGGGCTACGCACAGGACGGCATTGCGCGCGGCGGCGCGGCGCTGAAGGTGCGCATCTCCTCCACGGTCCTCAAGGTGGGCGAGCAGCGCGCCAAGGCGCCGATCTTCAGTTCCTCCGACACGCGCCTCTTGCCCGAGACCATGCGCGGCTGGCTGCTCACGAGCCACGAGATCGACAAGCTCACGCTGCAGGCCGGCCATTTCACCGGCTCGGCCGACCGCAACGCGCGCGGCACCGCCAATCCGCTGGTCGTCAACTACCTCGACCCGAAGTCGCCGCGCGGCGATGCCTTCGACTTTGCCGGCGCCACGTGGAAGGCGGCGCCCGCGCTTTCGCTCTCGGCCTACCTCGGGCGGCTGAAGGACACCTGGCGCACCGGCTACCTCGGTGCCTCCTACGCGGTGCCGCTCGGCGCGAAGCGCGCCCTGGCCTTCGACCTGCAGCTCTATCACAGCAAGGACACCGGCCGCGCGCTGGCCGGCCCGATCGACAACACCACCGCGAGCCTCATGGCCACCTACACGCACGGCCCCCACCGCCTGGGCGTGGGCTGGCAGAAGGTGGACGGCGACACGCCCTTCGACTACCTGACGCGCGGTGCCATCTGGCTCGGCAATGCCGCGCAGCTGTCCGACTTCAATGCGCCGCACGAGCAATCGTGGCAGCTGCGCTACGAAGTCGATGCCGCAAGCTGGGGCGCGCCGGGACTCGCGATGGGCGCCGCCTACATCCGCGGCAGCGGCATCGACGGCAGCCGCGTGCCCGCCCGCGGCGGCTATGCCTGGCTGGGCTACGGCAAGGACGGCCGGCACTGGGAGCGCGACCTCTGGCTGCGCTACACGGTGCAGGCCGGATCGGCCAAGGGACTGGCCTTGCTGCTGCGCTATGGCGAGCACCGCAGCAACAAGGCGCAGGCCGAACTCGACGCCCGCCAGATCCGCGTGGCCGTCGAATATCCGATCGGGAGTTGATGGTGCGAGACGCCGGCGAAGTTCAGCGCGCACGCCGCGCGCGCTCCAGCCGGCCGAAGCGCACGATCATCCACGGCCCCAGCAGCGCGCCGAGCCCGACCGAGCTCCATGCCGCCACCCAGCTGTACGTGCTGCCGAAGCCGAAGCGCGTCTGTCCCCTGTCCAGCACCAGGCCGAACACCCAGGGGCTCAGCGCACCCGCGCCGAAGCCCATCACCGAGCGCACCGAGTACGCCACGCCCAGCCGGTGCGGCGCCACCACGTCGGCCAGCGCGGTCGAATAGACGGAGGAGTCCGCAATCGCGAGCAGGTTGTAGAGGGCGGCCATCACGGCCAGCAGCCACAGCGGCCAGGTCCACATCCAGCCGAACGCGAAGGACATGCACAGGCTCATGAGCGTGGCGGCCATCATGATGCGTGCGCGGCCGAAGCGGTCGGACGCGGCACCGCCCCCGATGCTGCCGAACACGCTCACCAGGTGCGCGAACGCCGCCAGCGCAATGCCCGCGCCCTGCCACGGCGCGGCGCCGCCGGCCGAGGCGACCAGGTAGGCCGGCAGCCAGGCCCACAGCGCCATCAGTTCCCAGCAGTGGAAGGCATAGGCCCAGTTGCCGGCCATCGCGGGCTTGTCGCGCACCGTCTCGGCCAGCGCATGCCAGGTGCCTTCGCGCGGCGGCGTTCCTGCGCCGGCGGCCGGTGCGGGCGGCCGCATGCGCCGCAGCGCCGGCACCGTGAGCAGTGCGCCGGCGAAGGTGCAGCCCGCCGCCGCCAGCAGGCCGAAGCGCCAGTGCAGGGCGTGGCTGAAGGCCGCCACCACCGCCAGCGACAAGGCGTAGCCCATCGACGCCGAACCAAGAAAGAGCCCCATCGCCCGGCCGCGCACGGCGGGCTCGGCGTTGCGCGCGAGCAGCTGCAGGCCCGGCGTGTACGAGGCGCCCGCGCACAGCCCGGCCAGGCCGTAGAGCAGCAGCGCCGAAAGATGGCCGTGCGCGAAGGCGGCAAAAGCCAGTGCCGAGCACGCGCTGACCGCGCTGCCGATCAGGAAGACGCGGTGCGGGCCGTAGCGGTCGGCCAGCAGGCCGACGGCGAACAGCGAACTCATGTAGCCCACGTGCCATGCGCTCTGGATCGAGCCAGCCTGCGCGGCCGTCATGTGCCAGTCGGCCATCATGAAGGGCAGCACGCCGGAATAGGCGGTGACCACCATGGCCTGCAGCAGCCGGCTCGCGCACAGCAGCGCAAGCCATCCGCGCGCGGGGGCCGGTTCAGCGCAGCGCACGTTGCATGAGCACGGTGTCGACCCACTGCCCGAACTTGAAGCCGACGTTGCGCAGCACGCCCACCGTCTCGAAGCCCAGGCCCTGGTGCACGCGCTGCGAGCCCGCATTGGCGCTGTTGCCGATCACCGCCACCATCTGCGCGAAGCCGCCGTCGGTGCAGCGCCGGATCAGCTCCTGGAGCAGCGCGCGGCCGATGCCACGGCCCTGCATGCCTTCTGCCACGTAGATCGAATCTTCGACCGTGTGGCGGTAGGCGGAGCGGCTGCGGTAGGGGCTTGCATAGGCGTAGCCGGCCACCTCGCCGTCCTTCAGCGCGACAAGGTAGGGGAGGCCGCGCGCCAGCACGCCGGCGCGGCGCGCCTGCATCTCTTCGACGCTCGGCACCTCTTCCTCGAAGGAGCACAGGTCGTGCAGCACGTAGCGGCTGTAGATGGCCTGTACCGAAGGCATGTGGTGCGCCCCGGCGTCGAGGATTTCGGTGGAGGCGAGAGCTTGGGTGGCTTGAACAGGCGAAGGCATGGTCCGGATCTTGACGCTGCGCGGACGATAAGTGAAGCTTCGCCGACTGATGCAAGGCATAAGGAATACTTTGGATAAGACGCTCAACCTCGACCAGCTCCGGTCCTTCGGCCTGGTGATCGAAACCGGCAGCTTCTCGGCTGCGGCCGACCGGCTCGGCCTCACGCAGCCCGCGGTGAGCCTGCAGGTCCGCCAGCTGGAGCGCAGGCTCGCGGTGCGCCTGGTCGAGCGCGTCGGCAAGCGCGCCAAGGCCACGCCGGCCGGTGCGGAACTGCTGCGGCACAGCCACCACATCGAAACCGCGGTGGAGAACGCCATCGACGCGCTGGCGGACCATGCGAGCGGCGTCACGGGCCGCGTGCGGCTGGGCACCGGTGCCACCGCCTGCCTCTATTTTTTGCCGGCCGTGCTGCGCAGCCTGCGCGAGCAGTTTCCGGCGCTCGGCATCGTGGTGAGCACGGGCAACACCGACGACCATGTCCGCAAGGTGGAGGAGAACAGCAGCGACCTTGCGCTGGTGACGCTGCCGGCCGCGGGCCGCTCACTGAGCGTGGTGCCGGTGCTCGACGACGAATTCGTCGCCATCGGCCGCAGCGACCTTGCGCCGCTGAAGGCGCGCGTGGCACCCGCCGACCTGGCGGCGCTGCCGCTGGTGCTGTTCGAGCCCGCGGCCAACACGCGCAAGCTGGTCGACCGCTGGTTCGCGGACGAAGGCCTGCAGCCGCAGCCCGTCATGGAACTGGGCAGTGTCGAGGCGATGAAGGAAATGGTGGCTGCGGGGCTGGGCTACGGCATCGTCCCGCGCATGGCAATGACGGGCCGCGGCGCGCACCCGGGCCTGAAGATCAGCCGCCTGGCCCCCCGCATGCACCGCACGCTGGCCGTGGTGATCCGGCGCGACAAGCCGGTCAACAAGGCCCTGCGCGTGGTGCTCGATGCGATCCTTGCGGCGGGCGCACAGGCCAGCCGCGCTACTCGGCCGAAGAAGTAGCGAGCGCGGCGCCGCCGCGCGCCCGGCCCAGCGTGCCGACGATCAGCGCCGCGATCAGCACCAGCACGCCGCTGAGCACCATCGCGCTGGAGATGCCGTGGTTGTCGACCGTCACGCCGCCGATCAGCGCGCCGGAAGCGATTGCCACCTGGAAGCCGCTCACGAGCAGGGCCTGGCCGGCTTCGGGCGCGTCGGGCACGGCCTCCATCATCCAGCCCGTGAGCGCGACCGGGATCAGGCCGAAGGCCACGCCCCAGATCACGACCACCACCGCGCCGGGCACGAAGCCGGAGCCGATCACCGTCGACAGCAGGAGCGCGGTCGCGAGCATCAGCGCCGCCAGCAGGGTGGTGCCGCGCACGCTGCGCGCCACCAGGCTGCCGCCGAGGAAGGTGCCGACAAAGCCCACCGCGCCATACACCAGCAGCAGCGTCGAGACCGAGTTGGGCGCGAGGCCGAACACCTGCTGCAGCAGCGGCTTCAGGTAGGTGTAGGCCGCGAAGTGGCCGGCAATGAAGAACAGCACCGCGAGCAGCCCGACCTGCGCCATGCGCCGCGTGAGCGGCGTGAGCAGGTCGCGCGCACCGATGGCGCGCACCGGCGGTATCGCGGGCAGCAGCCACAGCTGCACCAGCAGCACCGCGGCCGCGAGCGCGCCGGTCACCGCGAACGAGGCGCGCCAGCCGAACTGCGTGCCCAGGAACGAACCCGCGGGCACGCCCAGCACGGTGGCGGCGGACACGCCCGCCAGCACCAGCGACATGGCGCGCGCCTTGGAGGCGTCCGGCACCAGCTGCGTGGCGGCGGCCGGCGCAAAGGTCCAGAAGCCGCCCACGCACAGGCCGAGCATGAGGCGCGCGACCAGCATGGTCGCGAAGTTGGGCGCAAAGGCGGCCAGCAGGTTCGAGGCGATCAGCAAGGTGGTGAGCGCGATCAGCACGGTGCGCCGGTCGAGCCGGCCCGAAGCGACGATGAGCGCGGGGCCGGCAAAGGCCGCCAGCACGCCGGGCATGGTGATCATCAGGCCGGCCGTGCCGTCGGACACGTTCAGGCCGCGGGCGATGTCGGTCAAAAGGCCGATGGGCATGAACTCGGTCGAGACCATGGCAAAGGTGCCGACGGCGATCGAGCCGACCGCCAGCCAGGCGGAGCGGGCGGTCCTGGCGGGCTCGGGCGCAAGATCGTCGATGCAGGGGTTGCTGCTGGGTGAATTCATCATGGGAAGAAGTCCTGGACCGCGTCGGCAAGCGCATACCGACACGTTGTTGCGAAAGGCTTCCCAGTGTCCGGGCGGACAGGCCCGCCACCAAGGGGCCTGCCGGCAGTAGTCAGTTTCCCGGCGGCGAACAATCGACCCTTTTGCCGTTCCCCACCTTCCCTAGATATGCGGTGCGCGAAGCTCCAGCACGCGCCCATCGGCAATGAACGAATCGCCCACCAGCACGCGGAAGGCCGCACCTGCAGGAAACCGGGGGCCGGCGGTCTGCGGCGACAGCAGCTCGATGTCCAGCGCATGCGGCTTGCCCCGCGCGAGCGCTCCCCCCGGCGGCACGAACCAGCGCGCCGAGAAGCCTTCGTTGCCGACCACCAGCGCGCAGCGGTATTCGCCCGGCGCGAGCGGCACGTCGTGCGAAGGCAGTGCCGGCGGGCGCAGCCTGAGCTCGGCCAGGAAGTGGGGCGTGAACGCGCGCGCCGCATCGAAGCCCGCGGGCTCGGCCGGCGCCGCGCGCCGCGGCAGCTTGCCGATGAGCCAGGCAATGACGTTGCCGATGATCGGCACCCACAGCACCATCAGCAGCGTGCCGATGTCGCGCGTGGTCGTGCCGCGCTCGGCGTAGTGCCGCACGATCGCGCCCGCGACCGCCAGGCCCAGCAGGATGAGGACGATGAGCCTGCGGCGGGACTGGATGGTGGTCATCGTGGAGGCATTGCCCTTCGGTGCATTGGCCTTCATCCGGTGTTGCGCAGGCCGGCCGCCACCCCGTTGATCGAGATGTGGATGCCGCGCTGCAGCCGCTCGCCGCCTTCGCCCGCGCGGTAGCGGCGCATCAGCTCGACCTGCAGGTGATGCAGCGGATCGATGTACGGAAAGCGGTGGCGCACCGAGCGTTGCATCTCGGCGTTGCCTTCGAGCCTTTGCTTGGCGCCGGTGATGAGCGTGAGCGCATCGGAGGTGCGGTGCCATTCGGTGTCGATCATCGAGAACACCTTCTGGCGCAGCTTGCGGTCGGTCACCAGCTCGGCGTAGCGCGAGGCCAGCGCGAGGTCGCTCTTGGCCAGCACCATGTCCATGTTGGAGAGCAGCGTGCGAAAGAACGGCCACTGCGCATACATGCGGCGCAGCAGCGCAGTGCGCTCCTTGCGCGCGGCCGGCGTTGCGGCCGAGGCCAGGAACTGCTCCACGCCCGAGCCGAAGCCGAACCAGCCGGGAATGGTGAGCCGGCACTGGCCCCAGCTGAAGCTCCATGGCACAGCGCGCAGGTCGTCGATCTTGTGGCTCGGGTTGCGCGAGGCGGGACGCGAGCCGATGTTGAGTTCGGCAATCTCGCGGATCGGCGTGGAGCCGAAGAAGTAGTCGCCGAAGCCCGGGGTTTCGTAGACCAGCTTGCGGTAGGCCGACATGCTCGCGCTCGACAGCTCCCCGGCCGCCGACAGGAACGTGGCGGGCGCCGACTTGGCCTGCGGCAGCAGCGTGGCTTCGAGCGTGGCGGCCACCAGCGTCTCGAGGTTGCGCCGGCCGATCTCGCGGTTGGCGTACTTCGAGCCAATGACTTCGCCCTGTTCGGTGAGGCGGATCTGGCCGCGCACCGTGCCGGGCGGCTGCGCGAGGATCGCCTGGTAGCTCGGTCCGCCGCCGCGTCCCACCGTGCCGCCGCGGCCATGGAACATGCGCAGGCGAATCGGGTTGGCCTTCTTCTTGTTGAGCTCGTCGAACAGCGCCACCAGCGCGATGCCCGCGCGGTAGAGCTCCCAGTTGCTCGTGAAGATGCCGCCGTCCTTGTTGCTGTCGCTGTAGCCGAGCATCACGTCCTGCTCGGCGCCCGAGCGCTCGATGAGCGCCTGGATGTTCGGCAGCGCATAGAAGGCGCGCACGATGGGCGCGGCATTGCGCAGGTCCTCGATGGTTTCGAACAGCGGCACCACGATCAGGTCGCAGGTGGCCTTGCCGTTCATCGCGCCGCGCAGGAGGCCCACTTCCTTTTGCAGCAGCAGGGCCTCGAGCAGGTCGCTCACCGTCTCGGTGTGGCTGATGATGTAGTGGCGGATGGCCGCCGCGCCGTAGCGCGCACGCGCCGTGCGTGCGGCCGCGAAGATCGCGAGCTCGCTCTGCGCCAGCGGCGAGTACTCGGCATCGGGCACGCGCAGCGGACGCGCGTCGTCGAGCAGCTTGAGCAGCAGCGTCTGCTTCGCTTCTTCCGCCAGCGAAGCGTAGGCCGGCTCGATGCGTGCGGTGGCCAGCAGTTCGGCGATCACGGCCTCGTGCTTGTCCGAGCTCTGGCGCAGGTCGACCGTGGCCAGGTGGAAGCCGAACACCTCGACCGCGCGGATCAGCGGCCGCAGGCGCGGCGCCGCCAGCACGCTGCCGTGCTTCTCGACGAGCGACTCTTCCACCGTGCGCAGGTCGTCCAGGAATTCCTCGGCCTTCGCATAGGGGTTCTGCGGCGGCACGGCGTGGCGCGCGGCCTCGCCGCCGGTGAGATCGCGCAGCGTGGCCGCCAGCCGCGCATACACGCCGGTGAGCGCGCGGCGGTAGGGCTCGTCCTTGCGGTGCTCGCTGGTGTCGGGCGAGCGCGCGGCCAGCGCCTGCATCTCGACCGACACGTCCACCAGCGTGGCGGACAGCGAGAGCTCGCCGCCGAGGTAATGCACTTCGGTGAGGTAGTGGCGCAGTGCCAGCTCGGCCTGGCGGCGCAGCGCGTATTCGAGCGTTTCGGCCGTCACGTTGGGATTGCCGTCGCGGTCGCCGCCGATCCACTGGCCCATGCGCAGGAAGGGCGCCACCGAAGGCAGCACGCCGCCCTGGCCCAGCGCCTTTTCGAGGTCGGCATAGACGCGCGGAATCTCGCGCAGGAAGGTGGCTTCGTAGTAGCTCAGCGCGTTCTCGATCTCGTCGGCCACGGTGAGCTTGGAAAAGCGCAGCAGCCGCGTCTGCCAGATCTGCGTGACGCGGATGCGCATCTGCGTTTCGTTCTCGGCAAACTCGAGCGGCGTAAGCGCGTCCTTGGCGCCCGCGTAGGCGCTCTGGCGCAGCTTGATCTCGTCGCGCGTGGTGAGCAGCTGAGCAATGGCGCGCTCGGCATCGAGGATGCTCTTGCGCTGCACTTCGGTCGGGTGCGCGGTGAGCACCGGCGACACGTAGCTGCGTGCCAGCGAAGCCACCACCTCGTCGGGCTTGACGCCGGCCTTGCGGATGCGCGCAAGGGCGGTCTGCAGGTCGCCGTCGGCGCTTTCGCCCGCGCGCTCGGCCTCGGTGCGGCGGCGGATCAGGTGCCGGTCTTCGGCCAGGTTGGCCAGGTGGCTGAAATAGGTGAAGGCGCGGATCACGCGCACCGTCTCGGCCGCGCTCAGGCCCTTGAGCAGGTTCTTGAGCGCGCGGTCGGCCGCCTGGTCGGCATCGCGGCGGAAAGCCACCGACAGCGTGCGGATCTTCTCGACCAGCGCATAACTTTCCTCGCCCTCCTGTTCGCGGATCACGTCGCCGAGGATGCGGCCCAGGAGCCGGATGTCGTCGATCAGCGGCTGGTCTTCGGCTTGCCGGCGCTTGGGCGGCGCAGGAGTCTTGCTGGCTTTCATTTCGATGTTTTTCCTGGTCTAGAAAGAATGCGCCGCCTGCGTTGTTGCGGCGCAACATGCTAGCATTCCAGAGGTCTTCAACATGTACTTTTTGGGAGCGGCCTTGAGCAATATCGTGATCGCCACGCGCGAAAGCCGGCTCGCCCTGTGGCAGGCCGAGCACGTGCAGGCGCTGCTGCAGGAACGGGGCCACGCGGTCAGCCTGCTGGGCATGACCACGCGCGGCGACCAGATCCTGGACAAGTCGCTCAGCAAGGTGGGCGGCAAGGGCCTCTTCGTGAAGGAACTCGAACTCGCGCTCGAGGAAGGCCGCGCCGACATCGCGGTGCATTCGCTGAAAGACGTGCCGATGGACCTGCCCGAGGGCTTCGTGCTGGCCTGCGTGCTGGAGCGCGAAGACCCGCGCGATGCGCTGGTGTCGCCGCGCCATGCCTCGCTCGACGAACTGCCGCAGGGCGCCGTCGTCGGCACCTCCAGCCTGCGGCGCGTGGTGCTGCTGCGCGCCTTGCGGCCCGACCTGCGCATCGAGCCGCTGCGCGGCAACCTCGACACCCGCCTGCGCAAGCTCGACGAAGGCCACTACGACGCCATCGTGCTCGCGGCGGCCGGGCTCAAGCGGCTCGGGCTCGAGCATCGCATCCGGGTCGCCTTCGATCCCGACACCATGCTGCCGGCCGCGGGGCAGGGCGCACTCGGCATCGAGGTGCGGGCCGACCGCACGGACCTGATCGCGCTGCTGGCCGCCTTGTCGCATCCGCGCGATTGGCTGGCCACCGCCGCCGAGCGCGCGGTGAGCCGGTCGATGGGCGGCAGCTGTTCCATGCCGCTGGCGGCCCATGCGCGCTGGCAGGCCGACGGTGCGCTGCGCGTCGATGCGGCCTGGGGCGACCCCGAAGGCAACGCTGCGCTGGTGCGGGTCCATGCGCAAGCGCCGGCCGCCGACTTCGCGCAGGCCGGCGCCCTCGGCGAGCGTGCCGCCGCGCTGCTGCGCGACGCCGGCGCGCACTGAAGATTCTTCAAAGAGCGATGGCTGCCAAGCCCGTCATCGTCACGCGGCCGGCGCGCGAGGCCGCGCAGTGGGCGGACGAATTCCGGGCCGCCGGGCTGGACGCCGCGGTGCTGCCGCTGATCGCCATCGAGCCCGCCATCGAGGTGGAGCCGCTGCGCGCAGCGTGGAAGCATCTTCCCGACTACGCGGCGCTGATGTTCGTGAGCGCCACGGCGGTCGAGCATTTCTTCCTGCATGCGGAAGAAGGGCAACGCGCAACCGGCCCGCGCTTCTGGGCCACGGGACCGGGCACGGCGCGCGCGTTGTTGCGTGCCGGCGTGCCGCAAGACGCCATCGACGCACCGCCTCCCGACGCCGCCCGCTTCGACTCCGAGGCGCTGTGGGAGCGCGTGAAAGGGCAGGTCGGCCAGGGCGTGCGCGTGCTGATCGTGCGCGGCGGCGATGCGGCCGGCCAGCCGAGCGGACGCGACTGGCTCGCGCGCGAGATCGACGCCGCAAAGGGGTTGCGCGACACGGTGGTCGCCTACCGGCGCCTGCCGCCATCCTTCGACGACGCGGCGCGTGCGCTGGCACTCGACGGCGCCGCGGGGCGCGCGGTCTGGCTGTTCAGCAGCTCGGAGGCCATTGCCAACCTGTGCGATGCCATGCCGGGCACCGGCTGGCATGCGGCATGCGCGGTGGCGACCCATGCGCGCATCGGCGAAGCCGCGCGGGCCGCGGGATTCGGTGTGGTGCGCGTGTGCCCGCCGCTGCGGGAAGCCCTGGTCGCGTCGATAGAATCCTTCACATGAGTGCTGCGTCCCCGTCCGACGACTTCTCCCCCCCATCTGCCGCCGCGCCGGTGCCCGCCACGCTGGCGATGGCGCAGTCGCCCGAGTCGCAGGCGGCCGCCGCAACAATGCTCTCGCGCGTCGGCTTCGGACTGCTGGCCATCGTGGCATTGGCGGCCCTGGTGATGGCCATCTCGCTGTGGCAGAAGGTCGGCGGCATGCAGGAGCAGCTGGCGCGCCAGAGCGCCGATGCGCTGGCCCAATCGCTCGAGGCGCGCACCCTGGCCCGCCAAGCCATCGACACGGTGCGCGAGACCGCGGCGCGCGCCGCGCTCACCGAAACCCGCGTTGCCGAGGTCGCGCTGCAGCGCTCGCAGCTCGAAGAACTGATGCAGAGCCTCTCGCGCTCGCGCGACGAGAACCTGGTGGTCGACATCGAATCGGCCGTGCGCCTCGCCCTTCAGCAGGCGCAGGTCACGGGCAGCGTCGAGCCCCTGCTCGCGGCCCTCAAGTCCGGCGACCTGCGCATTGCGCGCGCCGCGCAGCCCCGGCTGGCGCCGCTGCAGCGCGCCATGCAGCGCGACGCCGACCGCCTGCGCAGCAGCGCGAGCGCCGACAGCGGCGAGGCGCTGCAAAAACTCGACGAGCTGATGCGCAGCGTGGACGACCTGCCGCCGCTCAACGCCGTGGCCATGCGCGGCTCGGGGCTCAATGCCTGGCAGCCGGAACCCATTCCCGCCGATGCCGCCTGGTGGGAGAGGGTGCTGCTGACGATACGCGCCGAAGCGCGGTCGCTGGTGCGGGTCGGGCGCATCGAGCGGCCCGAGGCGGTGCTGCTGGCACCCGACCAGACTTATTTCCTGCGCGAGAACCTCAAGCTCAAGCTGCTCAATGCGCGGCTTTCGCTGCTGTCGCGGCAGGTCGATGCCGCGCGCAGCGAACTCGCCACGGTGGCCGCATCGCTGAACCGCTATTTCGATCCCGCATCGCGGCGCACGCAGGCCGCCGCCACGCAGCTGCAGCAACTGCAGGCGCTGATGAAAACCGCCGAACCCCCGCGCATCGACGACACGCTGTCGGCGCTGGCCACGGCCGCGGCGGGGCGCTGAGGTGAGAGCCGCCCTCTGGCTCCTCGCGCTGTTCGCCGTCGCGGCGGCGGTGGCGCTGTTCGCGGGCAACAACCAGGGCACGATCACCGTGTTCTGGCCGCCGTGGCGGGTCGACCTGTCGCTGAACCTGGTGCTGGTCATCCTGCTGGCCGCGTTCGTGCTGCTCCATCTTGCATTGCGCGGCCTGGCGGCCTTGTTCTCGCTGCCGACCCAGGCGCGCCAATGGCGGCTGCAGCAAAAGGAACGCATGCTGCACTCGGCCCTGCTGGACGCCATGGTGCAGCTGCTGTCGGGCCGCTTCTCGCGCGCGCGCAAGGCCGCACAAGCCGCGCTGGTGCAGGAGAAAACGCTGGCTGCGCTCGGCGCGAGCCTGCCGCAGTCCCAGCAGGTGCGCGTGCTGTCCCACCTGCTGGCTGCCGAGAGCGCGCAGGCCCTGCAGGACCGGCCCGCGCGCGACGCCCACCTGCAGCAGGCGCTCAACGAAAGCGTCGAGCGCAACGTGCTCGCCAGTCCCGAAACGCGCGAGGGCGTGCAGCTGCGCGCTGCGCGCTGGGCACTCGAAGACCACGATCCCGCGGGAGCCCTCACCCGGCTCGAGGAGCTTCCCCAAGGCGTGCAGCGGCGCACGCTCGCGCTGCGCATCCGGCTGAAGGCGGCGCGCCAGGACGGGCGCACGCTCGAAGCGCTGGAAACGGCGCGCCTGCTCGCCAAGCACCGGGCCTTTTCCGATGGCGCGGCGCAGAGCATCGTGCGCGGCCTCGCGACCGAGCTGCTGTCGGGCGCGCATGACCCGGCACAGCTGCTTCGCGCCTGGGCCGAGCTCGACGCGGCCGAGCGCGAAATGCCCGAGGTCGCGATTCACGCCGCCCAGCGCATGGTGGCGCTGCGCGGCGACCTGTCGCTGGCGCGCGGCTGGCTGCTGCCGGCCTGGGAGCGCATGGTGTCGCAGCCCCGGGGCCTGGGCGACACGCTGCGCGTCAAGATGGCGCGCGCCCTCGAGGCGGGGCTCGACTCGGTGGATGCCGATTGGCTGGCCCGCATCGAAACCGCGCAGCGCAACAACCCGCGCGACCCCAACCTGCAGTACCTCGCGGGCATGGCCTGCATGAAGCGCCAGCTCTGGGGCAAGGCCCAGCAGCTGCTGATGCAGGCCGGCCTGGGCCTGCAGGACACGGAGCTGTACCGGCGTGCCTGGCTGGCACTGGCCGAACTGGCCGAAACGCGCGGCGACGAAGAGCAGGCCGCAGCGGCCTGGAAGCGCGCAGCGCAGACCGAGAAGGCCTGACCGGCATCGGCACCGCGCTGCGGCGCTTGCCGCTCTTGCGTTCCCCATAAAAAAACGGCGCCGATGTGGCGCCGTTCTTCCTTGCCGCCGGGCCCTCGGGCCCGGGCTTCTTCTTCAGTTCACGCCTTGCGCATCGGAAGGTGCCTTTTCGAACGGCAGCGTCATCGCGCCGAGTTCGCGGCGGGTTTCAACCAGCACCAGCGGACCGTCGTCGAGCACGATCGCAGGCGGGCGCTCGCGCGGCACGTGCACCGGCTTCGGCTCGGCCGCGATCGCTGCGCGGGCCTGTGCAATGCGCTCGGCATCCGAGTTCACCCACTGCAGGCCCGAGCTCTCGGCGATCTGCGCGAGTTCGCTCAGCGGCAGCTCGAAGGGTTGCACCTTCGGAAGTGCACGGCCGTTGGCTGCAGCCGCGGGCTTGCTGCTGCTGCTCTCGACGGCGACAGGCGCCGCCGCGACTGCAGCGACCGTGGCTGCGGGAGCTGCGGGAGCGGCTGCGGCCGGGCGATCGAAGTAGCTCCGTGGTGCCGGTTCGCGTGCTTCTTCTTCGCGCACTGCGGCGCGTTCGGCCGTTGCCGGCGGCTGGGGCTGCTGGCGTGCCGGTGCTTCGCCCGCCTCGGCGTTGTCGGCCGATGCGCCGGCCACGCTGGCTTCGCTGTCGTCGCGCGGACCGCGCTCGCGGCGGTCGCGGCCGTAGCGGTCGCGCGAACGGCCGCGGCGCTCTTCGCCTTCGCGGCGCGGTGCCTGCTGCTCGCCGCTGCTGGCTTCGCCTTCATTGGCGGGTGCCATTTCGGCGGCCTCGGCGATGCGGATGTCGGCTTCGTCGAGATTGGCCGGTGCCGCTTCGCCGTTGGCGAAACGCGGCTGGCCTTCGCTGCGGCGCTCGCGGCGGCCATCGCTGCGCTCGCCTCGCGGCGCGCGCTCTTCGCGGCCACCGCGCGGGGTGCGTTCGGCCTGCGTGCCGTCCTGCGCGGCCACGTTGTCGCCGCCGGAGGCATCGCGCGGTGCATCGGTGCCATTGCGCTCGCCGCGTTCGGTCCGTTCACCGCGTTCGCCACGGTCCCGGCGTTCGCCGCGGCCGCGGGGCGCGCGTTCTGCCGGCGCATTGCCTTCATCGCCGGCGGGTGCGCCCGATGCCAGCTGCTGGGCTTCGAGGCTGCCGTCGATCGGCTCGGCCGATGCCGGCCGTGCCTCGCGGCCTTCGCCTTCGCGGCGCTCGCCGCGGCCACCGCGGCGCTGTTCGCCGTCGCGCGGGCCGCGTGCTTCACGGGGCTCGCGAGGTTCGCGGAGCTCGCGCGGTTCGCGCTGTTCACGGGGCTCGCGTTGTTCGCGCGGCTGGGCGGCTGCTTCGCTGCGGATCTCGCTGCCGCGTCCTTCGCGGCGCTCGCCACCGCGGCCGCCGCGGCGTTCGCCGTCGCGGCCACCGGAGCGGCTGCCGTTTTCACCGCGGCCTTCGCCGCCGCGGCCACCGCGGCGCTGTTCGCCATCGCGGGCGCCGCGCGCTTCGCCGTCGCGGCCCGGGCGGCCGCCGTCACGTCGCGTGGGCTTCGGAGGCTCGACCGGGATCACGGCCGGTGCGGGTGCCGGTGCCGGCGTGCCGCCGAACCAGCTCTTGATGCGGGCGAAGAAGCCGGTCTCGGCCGGTGCCGGTGCGCTCGCGACGGGCGGCGCGACCGGTGCCGGGGCCACGGCGGCCGGCGCGCGCACCGGTTCGGGCCGGGGCGGCACCACGGGCGCGGGCGCATCGGGCAGCACGCCCTTGATGACCGGCGTCTGCTTGTTGGTGGGCTCCTGCGAGCGGCGCGTGACCGAGGTCGGGTCCTCGATCTCGTCGGCCATCTTGTAGCTGGCTTCGATGTGGTCCAGACGCGGGTCGTCGTGCTTCAGGCGCTCGAGCTTGTAGTTCGGCGTTTCGAGCGTCTTGTTGGGCACCATCAGCACGGTGACGCGCTGCTTGAGCTCGATCTTGGCGATCTCGGGGCGCTTTTCGTTCAGCAGGAACGAGGCCACCTCGACCGGCACCTGCACGTGCACGGCGGCCGTGTTGTCCTTCA
Source organism: Variovorax paradoxus NBRC 15149 (assembly GCF_001591365.1). Taxonomy (GTDB): domain Bacteria; phylum Pseudomonadota; class Gammaproteobacteria; order Burkholderiales; family Burkholderiaceae_C; genus Variovorax; species Variovorax paradoxus. The sequence goes on along the minus strand of NZ_BCUT01000001.1, from coordinate 1,252,286 downwards.
GGCACTCCTCCTGGATGATGCGCAGGATCTGCAGCGCGCTCGATTCGGTGTCGCGGATGTGGCCCGAGCCGCCGCAGCGCGGGCAGGGGATCGACGAGCCTTCGCTGAGCGCCGGCTTCAGGCGCTGGCGGCTCATTTCCATCAGGCCGAACTTGCTGATCGAGCCGAACTGCACGCGGGCGCGGTCTTGGCGCAGCGCGTCGCGCAGGCGGCTTTCGACTTCGCGGCGGTTCTTCGACTCGTCCATGTCGATGAAGTCGATGACGATCAGGCCGCCCAGGTCGCGCAGGCGCATCTGGCGGGCCACTTCGTCGGCGGCTTCGAGGTTGGTGCGGGTGGCCGTTTCCTCGATGTCGCCGCCCTTGATGGCGCGGGCCGAGTTCACGTCGACCGAGACCAGCGCCTCGGTGTGGTCGATCACGATGGCGCCGCCCGAGGGCAGCTGCACGGTGCGCGCATAGGCCGATTCGATCTGGTGCTCGATCTGGAAGCGGCTGAACAGCGCGGCGTCGTCGCGGTAGCGCTTCACGCGGGCGGCATGCTCGGGCATGACGTGCGCCATGAACTGCTGCGCCTGCTCGTAGATGTCGTCGGTGTCGATCAGGATGTCGCCGATGTCGTGATTGAAGTAGTCACGGATCGCGCGGATGACGAGCGAGGATTCCTGGTAGATCAGGAAGGCGCCCTTGCCGCCCTTGGCCGCGCCGTCGATGGCGCTCCACAGCTTGAGCAGGTAGTTCAGGTCCCACTGGAGTTCGGGCGCCGAGCGGCCGATGCCGGCGGTGCGCGCGATGATGCTCATGCCCTTGGGGTACTCGAGCTGGTCCATCGCCTCCTTGAGTTCGGCACGGTCGTCGCCCTCGATGCGCCGGCTCACGCCGCCGCCGCGCGGGTTGTTGGGCATCAGCACCACATAGCGCCCGGCCAGCGAAATGAAGGTGGTGAGGGCCGCGCCCTTGTTGCCGCGTTCTTCCTTCTCGACCTGGACGACCAGTTCCTGGCCTTCCTTGATGACGTCCTGGATGCGCGCCTGGTTGGCGGAAACGCCTTCGGCGAAGTATTGCTTGGAGATTTCCTTGAACGGCAGGAAGCCGTGGCGGTCTTCGCCGTAGTCGACGAAACAGGCTTCGAGCGAAGGCTCGACGCGCGTGACGACGGCCTTGTAGATGTTGCCCTTGCGCTGTTCGCGCCCTTCGATCTCGATTTCGTAGTCGAGGAGCTTTTGCCCGTCGACGATGGCCAGGCGGCGTTCTTCGGCCTGCGTGGCATTGATCAGCATCCGCTTCATGATGCGTTGTCCTTATATGTATCGTTCTACAGGCCCATGACGGGCCAACGATGCACGGACGACGCCCGCGAAACGAGGGGAATTGCCGCTTGGCCCCGGATGTTGTCGCTGCCGCGCCGAGCGCGGACAGGCCTCTTGAGCGTCAGCTCAGGAAGACAGCCGGGGTGGGGGCGCGTGGATGGGCGCGAGCCAGGTTCGGTGTTGAGCAGCTATCTTATTGATAGCTGGTTGCGCAATGGTGGCGCGCGGTGCGGATGACTCAATGCCTGAGGCCGCTGGCAGAAGCCAGGTGGGCCAGCGCAGGCACATTTGAATCAGCAGCATCAACACAAGGGACTCGCTTCGATCCGCCGGCAGCTTGGAAGCTGCAGGCTGGGTATTCCGTATCGGTGTTTCGTGGGTGTCGGCTTGACTTGGGCGCCACGCCTGCCACTTTGCGCAATTGCGCGGGGTTTGCAGGTTCGGCGCCAAAGCGGCATCGACCTCGCAGCATGGTCCTGGGCGTTTGACTGCAGTGATCTAAACTTCTGTCTAATCAAGCACTTACACGACCGCGCTGGTGAAAAACATTATAGGTGCGAAGCAAGGCCCCGCGGCCGCTCCAAATCCCGCAGTTCCAGGCCCCGCAGTCCAAAAGGCTGCGGCGGAGGCCGGCGCGCCGCATGCGGCCATCAAGTTCATCACCGTCGATGCGGAATCCGCGGGCCAGCGGCTCGACAACTTCCTGTTTCGCCATCTGAAGGGCGTGCCCAAGACGCATGTCTACCGGATCATCCGCTCGGGCGAGGTGCGCATCAACAAGGGGCGGGCGCAGGCCGAGACCCGCATCGAGGCCGGCGACGTGCTGCGGCTGCCTCCCATCCGGATATCGCCGCGCGCCGAAGAGGGCGCCACGCCGCCCGCGCCGGCGCGCGAATTCCCGGTGCTGCTGGAGGACGACGCGGTGCTGGCCATCGACAAGCCCGCCGGCGTGGCCGTGCATGGCGGCAGCGGCGTGAGCTTTGGCGTGATCGAGCAATTGCGCACGGCGCGCCCGGGCGCCAAGTTCCTGGAGCTGGTGCACCGGCTCGACCGCGAGACCTCGGGCATCCTGCTGGTGGCCAAGAAGCGCAGCGCGCTGGTGGCGCTGCAGGACCAGTTCCGCGAACGCGAGACCGGCAAGACCTACCTTGCGCTGGTCGAGGGCGCCTGGCCCGCCAACAAGAAGGTGCTCGATGCGCCGCTCGCCAAGTACCTGCTGCCGGGTGACGGCGCGGGCGCCGGCGAGCGCCGCGTGCGGGTGGTCGCCAAGGACCATCCCGATGCCATGCGGGCCGTGACGCTGGTGCGCGTGCTGGCGCGGCTCACGCTGCCGGGTGACGCCGCGCCGCTGTCGCTGCTGGCGGTCACCATCAAGACCGGCCGCACCCACCAGATCCGCGTGCACCTTGCATCGGCCGGCCATGCGATTGCGGGCGACGACAAGTACGGCGACTTCGAGCGCCAGCGCGTGTTGCAAAAGCTCGGCCTCAAGCGCATGTTCCTGCATGCCTGGCGGCTGCAGTTCAACCACCCCGCCACCGGCGAGCGCGTGGCGCTGCAGGCCGGCCTGCCCCCTGAACTGCATGCGTTGATGCCGCCCCAGGCGATCGAAGCGCTCGCCCAACATCCCACTCCCACGGCCAATGACTGATTCCTCCAGACCCCTGCGCTTCGACCTGATCGCCTTCGATTGGGACGGCACGCTCTACGACTCCACACGGCTCATCGTGCGCTGCATCCAGGCGGCGGTGATCGACGTCGGCGGCGCCAAGCCGAGCGAGAACGATGCCGCATGGGTGATCGGCCTGGGCCTGGCCGAGGCTCTTGCGCGCGCCGCGCCCGACGTGCCGAAGGAAAAATACGCCGAGCTCGGCGCCCGTTACCGCTACCACTATCTGCAGCACCAGGACGACCTCGTGCTGTTCGACGGCGTGCTGCAGATGATCGATGCGCTGCGCGCGCGCGGCCACAAGCTTGCGGTGGCCACGGGCAAGTCGCGCCGCGGCCTGAACGAGGCGCTGAAGTCGGTCGCGCTGCGCGACCGCTTCGACGCCTCGCGCACCGCCGACGAGACCTTCGGCAAGCCGCATCCGCGCATGCTGCTGGAACTCATGGAAGAACTCGAGGTGCTGCCCGAACGCACCCTGATGATCGGCGACACCACGCACGACCTGCAGCTGGCGCTCAATGCCGGCTGCCCGAGCGTGGGCGTGAGCTACGGCGCGCACGAGCCCGAGAGCTTCGATGAACTGAAGCCGCTGTTCGTCGCCCACTCGGTGGCCAGCCTGGAGGCATGGCTTCTGGAGAACGCCTGAAAATCGCGGCATGAGCGAAGAACAGCGCATTCCCCTGTGCAATGCCTCGGACCTGGTCGAAGGCAGCCGGGCCGTTCCCTTCGACGTGGTCTACGGCGGCGAAACCTGCCGGGCCTTCGCGGTGCGCTTCGAGGGGCAGCCGCATGCCTATCTCAACCGGTGCAGCCACGTGGCGATGGAACTGGATTTCCAGCCCGACCGCTTCTTCGACGACAGCGGCCAGTGGCTGCTGTGCGCCACCCATGGTGCGGTCTACCGGCCGGACACCGGCGAATGCGCCGGCGGCCCGTGCCGCGGCGGGCTCGTGAAGATCGCCCTCAGCGAACGTGACGGCGTGGTGCACTGGCATACTGCCTGGAACCTCCATCCCCTGAGCTTTTGACAATGACCGACCCGAACCGCACGGAACCCGAAGGTTTTGATCCTTTTGAGCCGGCCACCCCCATTGCGTCCTCGCAGGGCGCGCCGAGAAACATGGCCAAAGACCCCACGCAGCGTCCCGGATGGGAGCGCGCAACGCTCGAGAAACTCGCCTTCGCCTCGCTCAACGAACAAAAGGCGGCGCGCCGCTGGAAGACCTTCACGCGCCTGTCGTGGCTCGCCTTCTTCATCTTCCTGGTCTGGCTCGCGATGTCGCGCAGCACGCCGAGCACCGCCAAGACCACGGCCCACACGGCAGTGGTCGAGATCAAGGGCGAGATCGCCAACGGCGGCGACGCCAGCGCGGAATTCGTGGTCGCGGCCATGAAGACCGCGTTCGAGGACGAGGGCGCCAAGGGCATCGTGCTGCTGATCAATTCGCCGGGCGGAAGCCCCGTGCAGGCGGGCATCATCAGCGACGAGATCAAGCGCCTGAAGGCCAAGCACAAGAAGCCGATCTACGCGGTGGTCGAGGAAACCTGCGCCTCGGCCGCCTACTACATTGCCGCTGCCACCGACAAGATCTTCGTCGACAAGGCCAGCATCGTCGGCAGCATCGGCGTGCTGATGGACGGCTTCGGCTTCACCGGCGTGATGGAAAAGGTCGGCGTCGAGCGCCGGCTGCTGACGGCCGGCGAGAACAAGGGCTTCCTCGACCCGTTCAGCCCCATGAGCGATGCGCAGCGCGCCCATGCGCAGGCCATGCTGAACCAGATCCACACGCAGTTCATCAACGTGGTGAAGAACGGTCGCGGCGACCGGCTCAAGCTCGACACCCCGGGCCTTTTCAGCGGCCTCTTCTGGAGCGGCGAACAGGCCGTCGAGTTCGGCCTGGCCGACCAGCTGGGCAATGTCGACTTCGTGGCGCGTGAAGTCATCAAGGCCGAAGAGGTCACCGACTACACCCGGCGCGACAACGTGGCCGAGAAGCTCGCGAAGAAATTCGGCGCGGCCATGGGCGCGGCCACCGTGCGCTCGCTGCAGTCCGCCACGCCGGCGCTGCGCTGAGGCCGGCGGCGGCGAGGCGTCTCAGGCGCGGCGGCTCTCGTCGCCCGTGAAGCGGGCCGACGCCGCCAGCGCCGCGGCAAACACCACGACCACATAGAGCGCGGCCGTCAGCGAACTGGCCCGCGCGAGCAGCCCGATCACCGCCGGGCCGGCCATGAAACCCAGGTAGGCCACGGCCGAGACGGCGGCAATGCCGATGGCGGGCTCGACGCCGGGCACGCGCGCCGAGGCGCCGAACAGGATCGGCACCACGTTCGCAAAACCGATGCCGACGCCCGCGAAGCCGACCAGCGCGAGCCAGGGCAGGTCGGTCAGCAGCACCAGCGCCATGGCCGCCGCCGCAAGAATGCCGCTGCCGCGCAGCAGCGCCGTCGGCGAGAAGCGCGCGCGCAGGGCGTCGCCGCCGAAGCGCGCGGCCGCCATGGCGGCGGAGAAGCTCGCGTAGGCCAGCGCGGCCTGCTTTTGCGGACTGCCGAGTTCCTGCTGCATGTAGAGCACGCTCCAGTCGTAGATGGCGCCCTCGGCAATCAGGCCCAGCGCGGCGAGCACGCCAAGCACCGCCAGCGTGCCGCGGGGCAGCCGGAAGCGATGGTCTGCCGGGGCCGCATCGCTCGCAACGGGCGGCTTGGGCAGCATGTGCATCGAGGAGCAGGCAACCACCAGCACCATCGCCGCCGCCACCCAGAGCAGATGCGCCTGTGCGCCGAGCCCGGCTGCCAGCGCTGCGCTGCCGCTCGCGGCGCCGGCCATGCCGCCCAGGCTGAACATGCCGTGCATGCCGCTCATCAGGGGCTTGCCGCCGCGCAGCTCGAGCTGCGCCGCCTCGGTGTTGATGGCCACGTCGAACACGCTGGTCACAAGGCCGAAGGCCGCCAGCAACGCCAAAAGAAAAGGATAGCCCGGCATCGCGATCAGGCCGGCGAGCAGCAGGGCGTAGATAGAGCCGCAGAGCGCAGCCATGCGCCGCGGGCCGTGGCGGCCGATCCAGCGGCCGGCGCTGGTCAGCCCGAACATCGCGCCGGCGCCGGCCGCGAGCAGCGCCAGCCCGAGCTCGGCCTCGTCGATGCCGTAGTGCGCCTTGACCGTCGGAACGTGGACGCCCCAGGTCGCAAAGATGAATCCGGACGAAAAGAATTGCGCACGCGAGGCCCAGCGCGTGCCGGCGGTCACTCCCATCGTCAACGCCCGATCGCGAACACGGCAGGCAGGCGTTCGTCCAATGTGCCCGGCTGCGCCTTGGCGCGCCAGGATTTCACGGTTTCGCTGCGCACGTGGGCGCTGGCGAGCGTGAGGCCGCGCGCCACCGCGAGCCGGGTGTTGTGCTGCAGCGTCTGCACCAGCGCCTGCAGCAGCGCCGCGTTGCGATAGGGCGTCTCGATGAACAGCTGCGTCTGGCCTGTCTTGAGCGCCAGCGCCTCGAGCTCGCGGATGCGCACCTGGCGCTCGCCGGCGTCCTGCGGCAGGTAGCCGACGAAGGCGAAGTTCTGCCCGTTGAGGCCGCTTGCGGCCAGTGCCAGCAGCAGCGAGACGGGGCCGGTGAGCGGCACCACGGCAATGCCCAGGTCGTGCGCGGCGCGCGCCACCGAGGAGCCGGGATCGGCCACCGCCGGCATGCCGGCCTCGCTCAGCAGGCCGATGTCGTGGCCTTCGAGCGCGGCGGCCAGCAGCGGCCGGGCGTCGAACTGGCCGGCGTGGTCGCCCTTCTTGTGCACCTCGCGCGGCAGTTCGCGGATGTCCTGCGCCTGCAGCGGCGCCGCCAGCGGCGCGACGGCATCGATCCGCTTCAGGTAGGCGCGGGCCGACTTGGCGTTCTCGCAGATCCAGTGGGTGATCCCGGCAGCGGCCTGGATCGTGCCCAGGGGCAGGGCGTCCTGCAGCGGCGCCTGGGTGTCGCAGCCGAAGTCGAGCGGCGCGGGAACGAGGTAGAGCTTGCCGTGCGTCACAGGAGTTCGACCCCCGCGGCGCGCAGCATCCGGCAGGTGCGGATCAAGGGCAGGCCGACCAGGGCCGTCGGGTCGTCGCTGTCGATCGCGCTCAGCAGGGCGATGCCGAGGCCCTCGCTCTTCGCGCTGCCTGCGCAATCGTAGGGCTGCTCGGCCTGCAGGTACTGCTCGATGGCCGCGTCGCTGAGTTCGCGGAACACCACCCGCACCGGCGCCAGGTCGCGCTGGACGAAACCGGTGGCCTCGCAGACGACGGCCACCGCGGTCTGGAACACCAGCGTCTGGCCGCGCATCCGGCGCAGCTGGGCCGTGGCGCGCGCGTGGTCGCCGGGCTTGCCGAGCGCCTCGCCCGCCAGCTCGGCCACCTGGTCCGAGCCGATGACCACGGCTTCGGGAAAGCGGGCGGCCACGGCGCGGGCCTTTTCGAGCGCCAGCCGCTCGGCCAGCTCGCGCGGCGTTTCACCGTCCAGCGCCGTTTCGTCGACTTCAGGCGGTTGTACATCGAAGGGCAGGTGCAGGCGGTTCAGCAGTTCGCGCCGGTAGCGCGAGGTCGAGGCGAGGATCAAGGGGCGTTGCATGGGCCAGATTGTGCGGGAGCCGCGCAAAACCCTCAGGCATGCCTTTGGGGCGGTGAAGCGGCCGGCGCGCTAGACTGGCGTGGATGAAGAGAGAATTTGCCCCCCAACGGCTCGACGTGGCCGGCTTTGCCGCCGCTGCCGCCACCCTTGGCGCCACCGACCCGGTGCCCAACTGTGTGCGCCTTGCCGCCGAACTGGCGGCCCCGGCGCCCGATGCCGTGGTCCGCTGGACGGCGACCGGCGAAGAGCGCCCGGGCGCCGATGGCAAAGCCGTGCCCTGGCTCCATCTGGAAGCCGACGCGACCGTGCCGCTGACCTGCCAGCGCTGCCTGACGCCTGTGGAGACGCCATTGGTGGTGGACCGCTGGTTCCGTTTCGTCGCCGACGAGGCGACGGCGGAAGCCGAAGACGAGGAATCCGAGGAAGACCTGCTCGTCGTGAGCCGGGACTTCGACCTGCCCACCCTGATCGAAGACGAACTCCTGATGGAGATTCCCGTCATGCCCGTGCACGAGGTCTGCCCGGTCCCGGTGCGGCTCTCGTCCAGCGACGACGACTTCCAGGCGGCCGAAGAGGCCAAGCCGAACCCTTTCGCGGTGCTCGGGGCGTTGCGTTCGCGCAAGCCGGAAGAGGGCAAGTAGCCCTTTCTCGGCACCTGGGCTATAATCATGGGCTTCGCGCGCGCCGCCGTGAGCAGCAAGACAGGTAAGGGCATTCCATGCATGCCCCTGGATTGCCACCGCAAGAGAGCGCATCCAATCACTCACCTAACAGTCCAGGAGCCATCATGGCCGTCCAGCAAAACAAGAAGTCGCCTTCCAAGCGCGGCATGCACCGTTCCCACAATGCGCTGGTCGTGCCCGGCATTGCCGTTGAGCCGACCACTGGCGAAACGCACCTGCGCCACCACATCAGCCCCAACGGTTTCTACCGTGGCCGCCAGGTGCTCAAGAACAAGTCCGAAGCCTGATCTCGCATCCCAAGGCCGAGGCCCGAAGCTACTTTTGCCGTAGCGTCGGGCCTTTGTTTTGATGGCTACGCCTTCTTCCCCCGAATCCACTGCTGCGCCTTCCGCAATCACGCTCGCCGTGGATTGCATGGGAGGCGATCATGGGCCGCGCGTCACGCTTGCGGCCTGCCGCGCGTTCCTCGAGCGGCACAGCGAAGCCTCGTTGCTGCTGGTTGGTGCGCCGGCGGCGCTGGCGGGCTTTGCTGCGCATCCGCGTGCCCGCATCGTCGCGGCCAGCGAAGTGGTGGGCATGGATGACCCGATCGAAATCGCCCTGCGCAAGAAGAAGGATTCTTCGATGCGCATCGCGATCCAGCAGGTCAAGGATGGCGCCGCCCAGGCGGCCATCTCGGCCGGCAACACGGGCGCCCTCATGGCCATTGCCCGCTACCTGCTCAAGACGCTCGAAGGCATCGACCGCCCCGCCATCGCGCCCCAGCTTCCAAACGCCAAGGGCGGCGCCACCACGGTGCTCGACCTGGGTGCCAACGTCGACTGCGACGCGGAAGACCTGCTCCAGTTCGCGGTGCTCGGTTCCGCGCTGGTATCGGCGCTCACGGGCAACGAGGCGCCTTCGGTCGGCCTGCTCAACATCGGCGAAGAAGCCATCAAGGGCAGCGAAACAATCAAAAAGGCCAGCCAACTGCTGCGTACGGCTGCCAACTCGAAGGATCTGAACTTCTACGGCAACGTCGAAGGTAACGATATTTTCAAGGGCACGACAGATATCGTCGTATGTGACGGTTTTGTCGGAAATGTGGCACTGAAGGCCAGCGAAGGCGTGGCCTCGATGATCGGCGAGTTCATTCGCGTCGAATTCTCGCGGAGCATTTTCACGAAGGCCGCAGCAATTGTTGCCTATCCGGTTCTAAAAGCGTTTAAAAACCGGCTCGATCACCGTCGCTACAACGGAGCGGCGCTGCTGGGCCTGCGCGGCCTGGTTTTCAAGAGCCATGGCTCGGCTGACGAAGTGGCTTTCGGGCATGCGCTGGATCGCGCTTATGATGCCGCTCGCAACAACCTGCTCGATCGCGTGCGGGCCCGCATCGCTCACGCCGCGCCATTGCTCGCGCGGCAGGAGCCCGCGGTGCCAGCCGACGCGACGGCCCTTCACGTTTGATGAGCTCTTATTCACGCATCACCGGCACCGGCAGCTACCTGCCGCCGCGCCGGGTGACCAATGACGACCTTGCCAAGGAATTGGCAACGCGCGGCATCGAAACCTCGGACCAGTGGATCGTCGAGCGCACCGGCATCCACGCGCGGCACTTCGCGGCGCCCGAGGTCACGAGCAGCGATCTCGCCCTCGAGGCCGCGAGGCACGCACTCGAAGCCGCGGGCCGCAAGGCCGAAGACATCGACCTGATCATCGTCGCGACCTCGACGCCGGACATGGTGTTTCCGTCGTCGGCGGCCATTCTCCAGAACAAGCTCGGCGTGGCCGGCTGCCCGGCTTTCGACGTCCAGGCGGTCTGCAGCGGCTTCGTCTATGCGCTGACCGTGGCCGACGCGATGATCCGCACCGGCACCGCGCGCTGCGCGCTGGTGGTGGGCGCCGAAGTGTTCTCGCGCATCCTCGATTTCAACGACCGCACCACCTGCGTGCTGTTCGGCGACGGCGCCGGCGCCGTGGTGCTCGAGGCCAGCGAGGAGCCGGGCATCCTGGCGAGCGACCTGCATGCGGACGGCAAGCACGTCGGCATCCTTTGCGTGCCGGGCCACGTCTCCGGCGGCAACGTGCTGGGCACGCCGCTGCTGCACATGGACGGACAGGCCGTGTTCAAGCTCGCGGTGCGCGTGCTCGAGGACGCCGCGCGTGCCACGCTCGCAAAGGCGGGCAAGACCGAGGCCGACATCGACTGGCTCATTCCGCACCAGGCCAACATCCGCATCATGGAAGGCACGGCCAAGAAGCTGAAGCTTCCGCGCGAAAAACTCATCGTCACCGTCAACGAGCATGGCAACACCTCGGCCGCCTCGATTCCGCTGGCGCTCGACGAGGCCGTGCGGTCCGGCAAGGTGAAGAAGGGCGAAACCGTCATGCTGGAAGGCGTGGGCGGCGGCTTCACCTGGGGCGCGGTGCTATTGAATCTGTAGTGCATGGCAATGCCCCTTCGGGCTGCGATGCGACACGACGCTTTTGATAAAAATGAAATCCTTTGCTTTTGTCTTCCCGGGCCAGGGCTCCCAGGCCGTCGGCATGCTCGATGCGTGGGGCGATCACCCGGCCGTGGCCGAAACCCTGCGCGAAGCCTCCGAAGCACTGGGCGAAGACATCGGCGGGCTGATCAAGAACGGCCCGAAGGAAGAACTGGCGCTGACCACCAACACCCAGCCGGTGATGCTTGTGGCTGGCGTCGCCGCGTGGCGCGCCTGGCTGGCCGAAGGCGGGCCCACCCCGTCGGTGGTGGCGGGACATTCGCTCGGTGAATATTCGGCGCTGGTTGCGTCCGGCGTGCTGACGCTCGCGCAGGCCGCGCCGCTGGTGCGTTTTCGCGCGCGGGCCATGCAGCAGGCCGTGCCGGTCGGCGTGGGCGCCATGGCGGCGGTGCTGGGCATGGAAGCCGCCAAGGTGGTGGCGGGCTGCGCGGAAGCCACGGCGTCCTTCGGTGCAGGCAGCGCCGAGATCGTCGAGGCGGTGAATTTCAACGATCCGATGCAGACCGTGATCGCCGGCAGCAAGGCAGCCGTCGACAAGGCCTGCGAGCTGCTCAAGGCCGGCGGGGCCAAGCGCGCGCTGCTGCTGCCGGTGTCGGCGCCATTCCATTCGAGCCTGATGAAGCCGGCCGCCGAGGCGCTGCGCGAAAAGCTCGCCACCCTCACATTGGCGCCCCCGCAGATTCCGGTGCTGAACAACATCGACGTGGCGGTCGAGACCGATCCCGCGCGCATCCGCGACGCCCTGGTGCGCCAGGCCGCCGGCCCGGTTCGCTGGGTCGAAAGCGTGCAGGCCTTGAAACTGCGCGGCGTAGCCTCCATCATCGAGTGCGGGCCGGGCAAGGTGCTGGCCGGCATGGTCAAGCGCATCGCCCCCGAGCTGGAAGCCGCGTCGGTGTACGACCCGGCAACGCTCGCGGACACCCGACAATCGCTCGCCGGCTGAACGGTGCGGGCCCAGACACTTCTTTTATGAGCATTCCCAAATTCGAAGGGCAGGTCGCCCTGGTCACCGGCGCATCGCGCGGCATCGGCGCGGCCATCGCGCTCGAGCTCGCGCAGCGCGGCCTCAAAGTGGTCGGCACCGGCACCACCGACGACAGCGCCGCCAAGATCACTTCGGCGCTCAGCGCCTTCGACGGCCGCGGGCGTGCGCTCGACGTGAACGACGCCGTCGCGGTCGAGGCGCTGATCGACGAGATCGTGAAGGCCTACGGCGCGATCCACGTGCTGGTCAACAACGCCGGCATCACGCGCGACACGCTCGCCATGCGCATGAAGGACGACGACTGGGACGCGGTGCTCGACACCAATCTCAAGGCCGTCTTCCGCCTCTCGCGCGCGGTGATCCGCCCGATGATGAAGCAGCGCTACGGCCGCATCATCAGCATCACGAGCGTGGTGGGGGCGTCCGGCAATGCCGGCCAGGCCAACTACGCGGCAGCCAAGGCCGGCGTGGCGGGCATGACCCGCGCACTGGCGCGCGAGCTGGGCAGCCGCAGCATCACGGTCAACTGCGTGGCGCCGGGCTTCATCGAAACCGACATGACGGCCAGCCTGCCCGAGGCGCAGCAGCAGGCGCTGCTGCAGCAGATCCCGCTGGGCCACCTGGGCAAGCCGGCTGACATCGCGCATGCCGTGGCCTATCTCGCGTCGCCCCAGGCGTCCTACGTGACGGGGCAGGAACTGCACGTCAACGGCGGCATGCACATGTAGCCGCAAGGCGCAATCTTTTCCCGTACCGGGCGCACGGCAAATGCCACAATGCGCCCGGCTAAAATCCACTGTTACCTACAACCCTCAGAGGGAACCAAATGAGCGATATCGAAGCACGTGTCAAGAAAATCATCGCCGAGCAGCTCGGCGTGGAAGAGTCCCAAGTAACCAACGAGAAGGCCTTCGTGGCCGACCTCGGTGCAGACTCGCTCGACACGGTCGAACTGGTGATGGCACTCGAAGACGAATTCGGCATCGAAATTCCCGACGAAGACGCCGAGAAGATCACCACGGTGCAAAACGCCGTCGACTACGCCACCAAGAATCAAAAGGCCTGATCGGCCAGCTGACACTGCAACGACGGCCGGCGGCCCTTTTTTCAACCGCCCGCGCCGCTCGGCAGCTGTTCAGCGCTTCCAGAAAGGTTTGCCGGCATGACCAAACGCCGCGTCGTCGTGACCGGACTCGGTTGCATCGCTCCTGTCGGAAACACCGCAGCCGAATCCTGGGCCAATCTGCTGGCCGGGAAGTCGGGCATTGCGAACATCACCGCGTTCGATGCAAGCGCCTTCGCCTGCAAGTTCGCCGGTGAGGTCAAGGGTTTCGACATCACCCAATACATCTCGGAGAAGGAAGCGCGCCACATGGACCGCTTCATTCATCTGGGGCTTGCCGCCGCCATCCAGGCGGTGCAGGACAGCGGATTGCCGACCGGCGAAGCGCTGTCCTATGAAGAAGCCGTGCGCATCGGCTGCAACATCGGCTCGGGCATCGGCGGCCTGCCGATGATCGAAGAGACGCACGGCGAATACGCGAGTCGCGGCCCACGCCGCATCTCGCCGTTCTTCGTGCCGGCTTCCATCATCAATATGATCTCGGGCCACGTCTCGATCAAGTACGGCTTCAAGGGCCCGAACATCGCCGTCGTGACCGCGTGCACCACGGGCCTGCACGCCATCGGCACGTCGGCGCGCATGATCGAATACGGCGACGCCGACGTCATGATCGCGGGCGGCGCCGAGTCGACCATTTCTCCGCTCGGCATCGGTGGCTTCACCGCGCCCCGCGCGCTGAGCACCCGCAACGATGATCCCGCCACGGCCTCGCGTCCGTGGGACAAGGACCGCGACGGCTTCGTGCTGGGCGAGGGCTCTGGCGTGCTGGTGCTCGAAGAGTACGAACACGCCAAGGCGCGCGGCGCCAAGATCTATGCGGAAGTCTCGGGCTTTGGCATGACCGGTGACGCATATCACATGACCGCGCCCGACGTCGACGGCCCGCGCCGTTCGATGGCCATGGCGTTGGCCAATGCGGGCGTCAACCCCGACGAGGTCCAGTACCTGAATGCGCACGGCACCTCCACGCAGATCGGCGACGTTAACGAGACCAATGCGGTCAAGCTGGCTTTCGGCGATCACGCGAAGAAGCTCGTCGTCAACTCGACCAAGTCGATGACCGGCCACCTGCTGGGCGGCGCCGGCGGCATCGAATCGGTGTTCACGGTGCTCGCGCTGCATCACCAGAAGAGCCCGCCGACCATCAACATCTTCAACCAGGACCCGGAGTGCGACCTCGACTATTGCGCCAATCAGGCGCGCGATCTGAAGATCGATGTCGCGGTCAAGAACAACTTCGGCTTCGGCGGCACCAACGGCACGCTGGTGTTCAAGCGCGTTTGAATCTTGCTCTTCCATGTACAGCGCACCCTCGGTGACCTATCCGGTGGGGCGCTCGCGCGGTGCGACCCGGATCCTGATTGCCACCTGGGCCCTGGGCGCCTGCTGCGCAGGTCTCTCGTGCTTTTTGATCGATAGCGTTGGCTGGCGCCAGCTGCTGCTGGTCCTGAGCGTGCTGTTTTCCGGCGTTGCGGCCGGACTCGGGCTGCGAAGCGACGGTGCCGCGGTGCTGCACTTCGACGGCCTGTGCTGGAGCCTGACGGGCGCCGATCATGGCCGGGCCGTTCATGCGGCGCGCGCCGCCGTGGCGCTCGACCTGCAATCGCTGCTGCTGGTCCGCCTGACCCAGCCGGGCCGCGCCGGGCGATGGATATGGATCGAACAGCGCGCCATGCCCGAGCGCTGGCGCGATGTACGCCGTGCGGTATATTCGCGCGCCCCGTCCGCCTCGCCTGCGGGCGAGCCGTGGCGAGCAACCGCGCCTGCCGATGCGCCCTGAATCTCCCCGATGACAACTTCTCCCCCGCCAGTGCCACCGGACTCCGGCTTGCCCGATGGGTCCGCCGAGGCGCCGCGCCCGGGCGAGGTCGACCTTCAGCTGGTCCAGCGCACGGTCGCGGGCGACCAGAAGGCCTTCGAACTGCTGGTCATCAAGTACCAGCGCCGGATCGAGCGCCTGATCGGGCGCATGGTGCGCGACGTCGACCTGGTCGAGGACATCGCCCAGGAAACCTTCATCCGGGCCTACCGCGCGCTGCACCAGTTCCGCGGCGACGCCCAGTTCTACACCTGGCTCTACCGGATTGCGGTCAACACCGCCAAGAAGGCGCTGGTCGACATGAAGCGCGACCCGACCATCTCCGAAAGCGCCCTGCGGCCGTCTTCTGACGAGGACGATGAAACTTACCGCCCCGGAAACGAACCAATCAGCGACGAAACCCCCGAATCAGTCCTGGCAGCAAACGAGATCGCCCAAGTGGTCGAGGCGGCCATGGAAGCATTGCCGCCCGAATTGCGCCAGGCGGTCACCCTGCGGGAGATCGAGGGCATGAGTTACGAAGAGATCGCCGAGGTCATGGATTGCCCTATCGGCACGGTGCGCTCGCGTATTTTCCGGGCGCGTGAGGCCATTTCGGCCAGGGTCAAACCGCTGCTGGACAACCAGTCCGGCAAGCGTTGGTAGGTAAGCAGGTGAATGAAATGAATCAGACGATGACGGTTCGTGAACAGGTGTCCGCATTGGCGGACGGTCATTTGCATGGCGAGGAGTTCGCGCGGGCCATCGACGCCGTCTGCGCGGAAGAAGACGCGCGCGGTGCCTGGCGCGCCTATCACCTGGTGGGCGACATCCTGCGCTCGGGTGCCCATTCGCCCTGCAGCGACAGCAACGCATTCCTGGCCCGCTTCCAGCAGCGCCTGGCCGCGGAGCCCGCCATTGCGGCGCCGGCACGGGTGCCGGCCGCTGAACCCGCGGTGCTGACGGCGCGCCGAAGGGCCGAGGCAGCCAATGAGCCGGTGTTCCGCTGGAAGCTGGTGGCCGGCGCGGCGTCGCTGGTGGCGGTTGCCGCGATCAGCTGGACCCTGGTCGGGAACGGCATCGGCGTGCCTTCGCCGGGAGCCCAGATCGCAGCAGCGCAGCCGCAGCCGGCCGCCAATTCCGTGCTGGCCGCCGCGGCCGCCAACAGCCAGCTTCCGCCCACCGCCGCGCTCACGCCAACCCGCGTGATGGTCGGCAACGGCAGCCCGCAGGTCATGCTGCGCGATCCGCGGCTCGACCAATTGCTCGAAGCGCACCAGCAAGCCGGTGGCGCATCGCAAATGCCTTCGGGCTTCCTGCGCAACGCGACCTTCGAAGGCCCTGCGCGCTGAGCCGCGCCCGTCTCTCTCCAATGACCGTTCAGATGCCGATCTCCGCACGCGCGTTCGCGCTGGTGTTCGCTGCTTTTTGTTTTGCGCAGATCGCGGCCGCGCAGACCCGGCCCGGACTGGCGAACGCCAAGGGGACGGCCTCGGCCCAGGCGGGCGATGCGCCGCCCCCGATGAGCGTCGTCGAATGGCTGCAGCGCATGCACACCGGGGCGCGGCAGCGCAATTACATCGGCACCTTCGTGGTGTCGGCCGCGGGCGGCGACCTGTCGAGCGCGCGCATCTGGCATGTGCGCGACGGCGACCTGCAGATCGAGCGCATTGAGGCGCTGTCGGGGCCGCCGCGCTCCACGTTCAGGCGCAACCACCATGTAATGACCTTCCTGCCCGAGGCGAAGGTCGTGAAGGTCGAGAAGCGCGAGAACCTCGACCTGTTCCCCAATCTGCCCGACAAGCCCGATTCGTCGATCGGCGATTTCTACGACGTTCGCGCCGTCGGCAAGGACCGCGTGGCGGGCTTCGATGCCGACGTGGTGCAGCTGGTGCCGCACGACGGGCTGCGCTTCGGCTACCGCATCTGGAGCGAACGCCGCTCCGGCCTCGTGGTGAAGCTGCAGACCGTGGACGCCGAATCGCGCGTGGTGGAGCAATCGGCGTTTTCCGAATTGCAGCTCGACGCACCGATCAAGGCGCAGGCGCTCGCGCAGATGATGAGCAACACCAGCGGCTACCGCGTCGAAAAGCTGGAGCTCGAACGCACCAGCGCGCAGGACGAAGGCTGGGTGCTCAAGGCCCCGGTGGCCGGCTTCAAGCCGCGCAGCTTCTACCGGCGTCCGGCCGGCAGCGACAGCAAGGCGGGGCAGGACCGCACCGTCCAGTGGACCTTCTCCGATGGCCTGGCCTCGGTGTCGCTTTTCATCGAGCGTTACGATGAAAAGCGTGCGCCGCGCGATGGCGTACTGACGATCGGGGCCACCAACGCGATTCGCCGGCGATTGCCCGAGCCGGCGAGCGACTGGTGGCTGACCGCGGTGGGCGAGGTGCCGCAGCAGACGCTCAATGCGTTCGCTCAAAGCCTGGCGCGCACGCGCTGACCCGCTGCGCTTGCGCTGCGGATGGCGCTGAACCAAGTCGATATCACCGACTCATAGCTCTTCTTCTTTTGGCCGCTCTGTTCTTTTGAAAGAAAACCGATGATGTTCAAAGTCGAGGGACACAAGCTTCGTTCCTATCTCTTCGCCTTCGGCATGGCCTGCTCGGCTGCCGTGGCGTTCGTGCCGGCCGCGCCGGCCATGGCGCAGACGCCGCAGGCGCGCGGACTGCCCGATTTCGCCGATCTGGTGGAGCAGGTGGGGCCGGCCGTGGTCGGTATCCGCACGGTCGAGAAAGTGACCTCGGGCGGCGGCAGCGGCGAAATGGACGAGGAGATGCAGGAGTTCTTCCGCCGCTTCTTCGGGCAGCCGCTGCCGGGCAACCCGCGTCCGGGCCCGCGCCCGAACCGGCCGCAGCAGCCGCAGGAGGAAGAGCGTCCGCGCGGCGTGGGCTCGGGCTTCATCCTGTCGGCCGACGGCTACGTCATGACCAATGCCCACGTGATCGAGGATGCCTCCGAAATCCTCGTCACGCTGACCGACAAGCGCGAATTCAAGGCCAAGCTGATCGGTGCCGACAAGCGCAGCGACGTTGCCGTGGTCAAGATCGAGGCGACCAGCCTGCCGGTGGTGAAGATCGGCGACATCTCGAAGCTGCGCGTCGGCGAATGGGTCATGGCCATCGGTTCGCCCTTCGGCCTGGAGAACACCGTGACCGCCGGCATCGTGAGCGCGAAGCAGCGCGATACCGGCGACCTGGTGCCCCTGATCCAGACCGACGTGGCCATCAACCCCGGCAACTCGGGCGGCCCGCTGATCAACCTGCGCGGCGAAGTGGTGGGCATCAACAGCCAGATCTATTCGCGCTCGGGCGGCTACATGGGCATCTCGTTCTCGATCCCGATCGACGAGGCGATCCGCGTCAGCGACCAGCTGCGCGCCACCGGCCGCGTTTCGCGCGGGCTGATCGGCGTGACCATCGGCTCGGTCTCCAAGGACGTGGCCGAATCCATCGGCTTGGGCAAGGCGCGCGGTGCGCTCGTGAGCAGCGTGGTGCCGGGTTCGGCGGCCGACAAGGCCGGCGTGCGCGAGGGCGACATCATCACCAAGTACGGCGACAAGCTCATCGAGACCCCCAGCGACCTGTCGCGCTCGGTGGCCAGCACCAAGCCCGGCGCCAGGAACACGCTGACGGTGTTCCGCAACGGCAGCACGCGCGAGCTCTCGGTCACCGTGGCCGAGGGCGATCCGGAAGCCAAGCCGTCCAGCAAGCGCCAGCCCGAGCGCGAGGAGCCGCAGGCCAAGCCGTCGGCGGCCGGCAAGGCGCTCGGCCTCGTGGTGAGCGATCTGACCGACGCGCAGAAGAAGGAGCTCAAGATGCGCGGCGGCGTGCGCATCGAGGCGGCAAGCGATGGGGCTGCGCGGGCCGGGCTGCGCGAAGGGGACGTGATCCTGGCCGTGGGCAATATCGAGGTCTCGAGCGTCAAGGAGTTCGAGACCGCGGTCGCCAAGGCCGACAAGGGCAAGCCCCTGAGCGTGCTGTTCCGCCGCGGCGAATGGGCCCAGTACGCCCTGATCCGCCCCGCACGCTGATCCGGCCTTTCCGTCAAGTGGCCCCACCCGTCACTCGGGTTTGGGGCCTATTTTTTGAGGTGTTTGCGACGCTGGAGCGCCCGGTTTCAAAAAAAATTCCGGGCCAAAAGCGGCCCAGATTTGTTTGCGTTCACTAACTTTCTAAGAGGCTTAGGACGATTTTCGGTAGAATAGAAGCCATTGGGCGGCGGGTCCGCGCATAAGGGGAGAGCTTTCCTCCACCATGCGAGATGTCAGACAGCAGTCCACCGGCGCTCCACAGATCGCCCACAAGTTGTTCATGGAGTGCTCCACCGATCTTGTGGATAAGTTGTTTATATCTTTGATGTTGTGGACCTGCAACGACCCGTTTTGACCCTGTCCCCGGATGTACGTGCCTCCCTTTTTGCCTACAATGAAGTTCCAACTACTGCAGTTGCCATTGCTTGTTGGTTCAGGGCGCGTCTCCAGAAGACGCGCCCTTTTTTCTTGCCTGTCGCACTCTGCGCACGAGCCAATTCAAGTACTTAAGCGTTCCCGTTGATGAATCACATCAGAAATTTTTCGATCATTGCGCACATCGACCACGGCAAGTCGACGCTCGCGGACCGTTTGATCCAGCGTTGCGGCGGCCTCGCGGAACGCGAGATGGAAGCGCAGGTGCTCGACTCGATGGACATCGAAAAAGAGCGTGGGATAACCATCAAGGCGCAGACCGCCGCGCTGCACTACAAGGCACTCGATGGGCAGGTCTACAACCTCAATCTGATCGACACGCCGGGCCACGTCGACTTCTCTTATGAAGTGAGCCGCTCGCTGTCGGCGTGCGAAGGCGCGCTGCTCGTGGTCGATGCATCGCAGGGCGTCGAAGCGCAGACCGTGGCCAACTGCTACACCGCGCTCGACCTCGGCGTCGAGGTGGTGCCGGTGCTCAACAAGATGGATCTGCCCAACGCGGACCCCGACAATGCACGCAGCGAGATCGAGGACGTGATCGGCATCGACGCGACCGATGCGATTCCGTGTTCCGCCAAGACGGGCCTGGGCATCGACGAGATCCTCGAAGCCATCGTGCACAAGATGCCCGCGCCGCGCGGCAATCCCGACGGCCCGCTGCGCGCGATGATCGTCGACAGCTGGTTCGATCCCTACGTGGGCGTGGTCATGCTGGTGCGCGTGGTGGACGGCCGCCTGGTGAAGGGCGAGCGCATCAAGATGATGGCGTCCGGCGCCATGTACAACGCGGACAACATCGGCGTCTTCACGCCGGCCAACGAACCGCGCGCATCGCTCGAGGCCGGCGAGGTGGGCTACATCATCGCGGGCATCAAGGAGCTGCAGGCCGCCAAGGTCGGCGACACCGTGACGCTGATCAAGCCGGGCACGGGCGGCGCGGCCGCCACCGCGACCGAGGCGCTGCCGGGCTTCAAGGAAATCCAGCCGCAGGTGTTTGCCGGCCTCTATCCGACCGAGGCCAGCGAGTACGACTCGCTGCGCGACGCGCTCGAAAAGCTCAAGCTCAACGATTCGTCGCTGCGCTACGAACCCGAGGTGAGCCAGGCGCTGGGCTTCGGCTTCCGCTGCGGCTTTCTGGGCCTGCTGCACATGGAGATCGTGCAGGAGCGGCTGGAGCGCGAATTCGACCAGGACCTGATCACGACCGCGCCAAGCGTGGTCTACCAGGTGGTGCGCAACGACGGCGAAGTCATCATGGTCGAGAACCCGTCCAAGATGCCCGACGTCGGCAAGATGAGCGAGATTCGCGAGCCGATCGTCACCGTTCACCTCTACATGCCGCAGGAATACGTCGGTGCGGTGATGACGCTGGCCAACCAGAAGCGCGGCGTGCAGATGAACATGGCCTACCACGGCCGCCAGGTCATGCTGACCTACGAGATGCCGCTCGGCGAAATCGTGCTCGACTTCTTCGACAAGCTCAAGTCGGTGAGCCGCGGCTATGCCTCGATGGACTACGAGTTCAAGGAATATCGCGCGTCCGACGTGGTCAAGGTCGACATCCTGCTGAACGGCGAGAAGGTCGATGCGCTGTCGATCATCGTGCACCGCAGCCAGTCGCAGTACCGCGGCCGGGCGGTGGTCTCGAAGATGCGCGAGATCATTTCGCGCCAGATGTTCGACGTGGCGATCCAGGCCGCCATCGGGGTCAACATCATTGCGCGTGAGACAATCAAGGCGCTGCGCAAGAACGTTCTTGCCAAGTGCTACGGCGGCGACATCACCCGCAAGAAGAAGCTGCTCGAGAAGCAGAAGGCGGGCAAGAAAAGAATGAAGCAGATCGGCTCCGTCGAGGTCCCGCAAGAGGCCTTCCTCGCGATTCTGCAAGTCGAAGACTGATCTCAAAAAATGGCATTCATCACTTCCCTGGTCCTCGCGGCCTTTGCCGGCTATGTCGGTGCCTGGTACTTTGGTGCCATCGAGGGCAATTTCGCGCTCCTGCTGTTCCTGGCGACGGTGGTCACCGGCCTGTACTGGCTGGCCGAGCGCTTCTACTTCCTGCCCCGGCGCGAGCGCGCCGCCGCGACGCTCGAGGCCTCGCTGAGCGAGCGCAACGCGCGCCTGGCCGGCCAGGGCATCACGCAGGTCGACACCGTCGACGCCAAGGCCAGCGAGCGCCTGCTGATGCAGCCCTGGTGGCTCGACTGGACCGCGGGGCTGTTCCCGGTGATCCTGGTGGTGTTCCTGCTGCGCTCGTTCCTGTACGAGCCCTTCAAGATTCCGTCGGGTTCGATGATGCCGACGCTGCTCACGGGCGACCTGATCCTGGTGAACAAGTTCACCTACGGCCTGCGCCTGCCGGTCATCAACACCAAGATCACCGACGGCACGCCGCTGGCGCGCGGCGACGTGGTGGTGTTCCGCTATCCGCCCAAGCCGAGCATGGACTACATCAAGCGCGTGGTCGGCATCCCGGGCGACGAAGTGGCCTACCTGAACAAGAAGCTCACCATCAACGGCCAGCCGGTCTCCAAGACCCCGATGCCCGACTATCTCGACAGCGAGTCGATGCGCCTGCTCCGGCAGTTCAACGAAGACCTCGGCGGCAAGCAGCACAGGCTGCTCAACGACGATGCCGGTCCGGCTTTCGTCCAGGGTGCCAGCGACTTCCCGTACCGCGAGAACTGCCGCTACTCCGTCGAAGGCGTGGTCTGCAAGGTGCCGGCCGGCAACTACTTCATGATGGGCGACAACCGCGATAATTCGGCGGACTCGCGTTTCTGGGGCTTCGTTCCGGACAAGAACATCGTGGGCAGGGCGTTCTTCGTCTGGATGAACTTCGGCGACC
This sequence comes from Variovorax paradoxus NBRC 15149, assembly GCF_001591365.1. Taxonomy (GTDB): domain Bacteria; phylum Pseudomonadota; class Gammaproteobacteria; order Burkholderiales; family Burkholderiaceae_C; genus Variovorax; species Variovorax paradoxus. The sequence goes on along the minus strand of NZ_BCUT01000001.1, from coordinate 1,230,322 downwards.
TGGGTCGCATCGGTCCATTCCAATAAGCAGTCAGCATTGTTCGAGGGGTAAGAGGGCATGAGAACAAATCGGTCCATCCGCAGCAGGGCCGCGCACCAGCGCGGCATCTCGTTCATCGGTCTGGTGTTCGTCGCCGTGGTGCTGGGTTGCGTCGGCGTCGTCGTCGCGCAGGTCATCCCGACGCTGATCGAATGGCAGGCCATCGACAAGGCCGCCAACAAGGCCAAGGAAGGCACCACCGTGCCCGAAGTGCGCGCGATCTTCGACCGGGCCCAGGCCATCGACGACTTCCAGTCGGTCTCGGGCAAGGACCTCGACATCAAGAAGGTCGGCGACAAGGTGGTCGTCTCGTATGCCTACGAGCGCGAGATTCCCTTGTTCGGCCCGGCCTTCCTGGTGCTCAAGTACAAGGGCCAGACCCGCTGAACGCGGCGACACGCAAGGTGGACGGCGGCCTCACGGCGCTGCAGGAGCGCCTCAAGCATTCGTTCTCCGACACGCGGCTGCTCCAGCTCGCGCTCACGCACCGCAGTTTTTCGGCCGACCACAACGAGCGCCTCGAATTTCTCGGCGACTCGGTGCTCAACCTCGCGGTCTCGCACCTGCTCTACACCCGCCTCTCGGCCCTGCCCGAGGGCGACCTGTCGCGCGTGCGGGCCAACCTGGTCAAGCAGGACACCCTGCATCGCCTGGCGCTGGAGCTGCAGCTGTCGCCGCTGCTGCGGCTCGGCGAGGGCGAGGCGCGCTCCGGCGGGCCCAACCGGCCCTCGATCCTGGCCGACGCGCTCGAGGCGCTGATCGGCGCGGTCTACCTCGATGCCGGCTTTTCGGCCGCCGAGGCGCTGGTGCGGCGGCTCTACGAATCGGTCGAGATCAATCCGCGCATGGACGCGGTGGCCAAGGATCCGAAGACCGAATTGCAGGAATGGCTGCAGGGTCACAAAATGAAGCTGCCGGTGTACCGCGTGGCGGCCACGCTCGGCGCAGCGCACAAGCAGACCTTCGATGTCGAGTGCGAGGTGCCGGAGCTGGGCCTGCGCGAACGCGGCATCGGTGGTTCGCGGCGCGCCGGCGAGCAGGCTGCCGCGGCGGCCATGTTGATCCGGCTCAAGGCACGCGGGGCCGCGTGAAATCAGAATGAACGACGCTATCAATTCAGCAGCAGAATCCCAGGACCCGGCGGGCGATACGGGCGCAAGCGGCCCACAGCACTGCGGCCTGATCGCCATCGTCGGCAAGCCCAATGTGGGCAAGTCGACGCTGCTCAATGCGCTGGTGGGGCAGAAGATCAGCATCACCTCGCGCAAGGCGCAGACCACGCGGCACCGCATCACGGGCATGCGCACGCTGGGCGCCACGCAGTTCGTGTTCGTCGACACGCCGGGCTTCCAGACCCTGCATGCCAACGCGCTCAACAAGTCGCTCAACAAGACCGTGCAGGGCGCGGTCGGCGACGTGGACCTGATCCTCTTCGTGGTGGAAGCCGGCAGTTTCACGCCGGCCGACGAGCGGGTGCTCAAGCTGCTCGGCAAGGGCATTCCGACCGTGCTGCTCGCCAACAAGCTCGACAACGTGCACCGCCGCGGCGACATCGCCCCCTGGCTGCAGACCATGCAGGCGAAGCACTCCTTCGCCGAGTTCGTGCCGATGTCGGCCAAGAATGCCAAGGATGTCGAGCGCCTGTTCGGCATCTGCGAGAAGTACCTGCCCGAGCAGCCCTGGTTCTATGCCGAGGACGAGCTCACCGACCGCAGCGAGAAGTTCCTCGCGGGCGAGCTGGTGCGCGAAAAACTGTTCCGCCTGACCGGCGACGAACTGCCCTACACCTCGACCGTGATCATCGACAAGTTCGAGGAAGAGCCGCCGCAGAAAAAGGGCCAGAAGCGCCTGCTGCGCATCGCCGCCACCATCGTGGTGGAGCGCGACGGCCACAAGGCCATGGTGATCGGCGACAAGGGCGAGCGCATCAAGCGCATCGGCATGGAAACCCGCGTCGAGCTCGAAAAGCTGGCCGACGCCAAGGTGTTCCTCGAACTGTGGGTCAAGGTGCGCTCGGGTTGGGCCGACGACGAGGCCCGCGTGCGTTCGTTCGGCTACGAATGAAGTGGCCGCTGCCCACCGCGTTTCGCACGAACCGGCGTACGTGCTCCATCGCTACGACTGGAGCGAGTCGAGCCTGATCCTCGAGGTCTTCACCCGCCACCACGGGCGCATCGCGCTGGTGGCCAAGGGGGCGAAGCGGCCGAGTTCCAATTTCAGGCCGGTGCTGCTGCCGCTGCAGCCGCTGCAGCTCAACTACGGCGGCGACGCCGAGATCCGCACGCTCAAGGGCGCCGAGTGGATGGGCGGCCACGTCATGCCGACCGGCGAGGCGCTGCTCTCGGGCTACTACGTCAACGAACTGCTGCTGCGCCTGCTGGCGCGGGACGATGCCCACGAGGCGCTGTTCGATGCCTATGCGGGCGTGGTGCAGGTGCTGGCCGGCGACCATGCCGGCGCGCAGGCCGCCACCCAGGCCGCGGCGCTGCGCGCCTTCGAGCTGCTGCTGCTGCGCGAAGTGGGCCTGCTGCCGTCGCTCGACGTGCAGACCCTCACGCTCGAGCCGCTCGTGGCCGATGCCCGCTACACCCTGGTGCCCGAAGCCGGCCTGCGGCTGGCGGCCGAAGGCGAGGCGGCGCTGTCCGGTGCCGACTGGCAGTCGCTGCAGGGCGTGCTCGACGACCGCGCGCCCTTCACGGCCACGCTGCGCGAGATTGCGACCATGAACGCCGGCAGCAACAGCGCCCTCAGGAACCAGCTGCGCGCGCTGCTCAACTACCATTGCGGTGTGTCCACGCTGCGCACGCGGCAGATGATGAGAGATTTGCAAGCCCTATGAGCACTTCCGGCCAATCCGCTACCACCTCGCTGTCGGTCAACCTCAACAAGGTGGCCCTGGTGCGCAATACGCGCCATCTCGGCATTCCGAGCGTGCTCACCGCCGCCAAGGCCTGCCTTGCCGCCGGAGCGCAGGGCATCACCGTGCACCCGCGGCCCGACGAGCGCCACATCCGGCCGCACGACGTGAGCGACCTGGCCGCGCTGCTGGCCAGGGATTGGCCCGCAATCGAGTTCAACATCGAAGGCAACCCCTTCCACAACCTGATGGACTTCGTGCGCACGCTGAAGCCGCACCAGGCCACCTTCGTGCCCGACAGCGAAACCCAGTCGACCAGCGACCATGGCTGGAGCTTCCCCGAAGACGCCGAGCGGCTGCGCCCGCTGATTGCCGAAGCCAAGGCGCTGGGCGTGCGCGTGAGCCTCTTCATGGACCCCATTCCCGAAATGATGGCCGCGGCCAAGGCGGTGGGCGCCGACCGCGTCGAGCTCTATACCGAGGGCTATGCCTCATCGCGCGGCACGCCGGACGAACAGGCCGTGCTGGCGCGCTATGTCGATGCCGCACGCGCGGCGCAGGCGGCGGGCCTCGGCCTCAACGCGGGCCATGACCTGAGCCGCGACAACCTCACGCCGTTCCTGCGTGCAGTGCGCGGCGTCCAGGAGGTGTCGATCGGGCATGCCTTCATCGCCGATGCGCTCGAACTCGGCTACGCCGCCACCACCAAGGAATACCTGCGCTGCATCCAAGAGGCGCAGTGAGCGCTGCAGCGGCATGATCTACGGCATTGGTACCGACATCTGCGATCTGCGGCGCATCGCAGCAACCTTCGAGCGCCAAGGCGAGCGCTTTGCCCACCGGGTGCTGAGCGACGCCGAATTCGCGGTCTGGAAGGCCCGCAGCGAACGCTGGCCCAAGCGCGGCCTGAGCTATCTCGCCACGCGTTTTTCCGCCAAGGAGGCCTTCAGCAAGGCCATCGGCCTGGGCATGCGCATGCCGATGAGCTGGCGCCTGTGCGAGATCGCCAACCTGCGCAGCGGCAAGCCCGTCATCGTGCTGCATGGCGAGCTCAAGGAGTGGTTCGAAGCCCGGGGCCTCACGGCCCACGTCACCGTGACCGACGAAACCGAATACGCCGCGAGCTTCGTGGTGGTGGAGAAACTATGACCGCCGGGCCCGCCCGTACCCACGCGCCGCTGATCATCGACGTGGCGGCGACCGAACTGAATGACGCCGACCGCCGGCGCATCGCCAATCCGCTGGTCGGCGGCGTGATCCATTTCGCCCGCAACTGGCAGGACCGTGCGCAGATGAGCGCGCTCAATGCCGAGATCAAGGCGATCCGCCCCGACCTGCTGATCTGCGTCGACCACGAAGGCGGCCGGGTGCAGCGCTTTCGCACCGACGGCTTCACGCGCCTGCCCTCGATGCGCGCGCTCGGCGAGCTGTGGATGCGCGACGCCATGCGCGCCACGCAGGCGGCCACCGCCGCCGGCCAGGTGCTTGCCGCCGAACTGCGCGCCTGCGGCGTCGACTTCAGCTTTGCGCCGGTGCTCGACCTCGATTACGGCGGCAGCAGCGTGATCGGCGACCGCAGCTTCCACCGCGACCCGCGCGTGGCGGCGCTGCTGGCCAAGAGCCTGATGCACGGCATGCTGCAGATGGGCATGCGCAACTGCGGCAAGCACTTTCCGGGGCACGGCTTCGTCACCGCCGATTCGCATGTGGAAATCCCGGTCGACCGGCGCAGCCTCAAGGCCATCCTGGCCGACGATGCACGGCCCTACGACTGGCTCGCGGGCACGCTCACCGCAGTGATGCCGGCGCACGTGATCTATCCGAAGGTCGACAAGCGGCCCGCGGGCTTTTCTTCCAGGTGGCTGGAGGACATCCTGCGCAGCAGGCTCGGTTTCGATGGCGCCATCTTCAGCGATGACCTGAGCATGGAAGCAGGGCGCTACATCGACGGCGAGCTGCTGAGCTATGCCGATGCCGCGCTGGCGGCACTCGACGCGGGCTGCGACCTGGCGATGCTGTGCAACCAGAGCATCGGCGATGGCCGCCCGCTCGACGAACTGCTCGACGGCTTTGCGGCCGCGGCCAGTGCGGGGCGCTGGCAGCCCGATGCGAACAGCGAGGCGCGCCGCCGGGCGCTGCTGCCGGAAACGCCGCCGCTCGGCTGGAACACGCTCGCCGATTCGGCGGGCTATCGGCAGGCGAGGCAAGTGCTTGCGCAGGCCGGGCTTGCGGCGCCTCGACAGGGCGCCTGAGGGACGGCTACGGCGCGGCGCCCGGCGCCGGCAGCGAGCTTGCCCACAGCCGCTCGCCGCCCGAATCCAGGTGCGTCAGGTACAGCCGGACATCGAATTCGAGCCGGTGGTAGTCCGGCTCCATGTGCTCGCAGAGCGCATAGAAGCTCTTGTCATGGTCGCGCTCCTTCATGTGCGCGAGCTCGTGGACCACGATCATGCGCAGCCATTCCAGCGGCACTTCCCTGAACAGGCTCGCCACCCGGATCTCGCGCTTGGTCTTGAGCTTGCTGCCCTGCACGCGCGAAACGGTGGTGTGGGTGCCGAGCGCATTGCGGATCACATGCAGCTTGCTGTCGAACGCCACCTTGGAAAGCGGCGGGGCCTTGCGCATGAAATCGCTCTTGAGCTCGCTCACGTAGTCGTAGAGCGCACGGTCCGTCTGCACCTCGTGAAGCGGGCCGGGATAGCGCTTGCGCAGCAGCGGCGCGAGCCCTTCGGTGGCGACCAGCTGCTGCACCTGCGCCAGCAGCGCGGGTGGGTAGCCTGCGAGATATTTCATTTCATGCCACCGGTCCCGCGCAGGCGAGCCCGGTAGCCACGCCGCCGAACAGGTCGCCCTCGACCAGGTTCACGCCCGCGAAGCTCCTGCGCAAGGCCTGCTGGAACGGCCGCAGCGCCGAGGAGCCGCCCGTCAGGTAGATGGCGTCGAGGTCGCCGCTGCGCAGGCCGGCGCGCTTGACGCAGGCGTGCGCGCAGGCAACCACGTTCTCGAGCAGCGGGGAAAGCTGCTGCGCCATGTCGGCGGGCGAGAGCGAGGCGGCCAGCCCCGGCTCGGCGCACGAGAGGTCGATGGCGGTGGGCGCATCGTTCACCGAGGCATCGATCTTCGCCTGCTCGACCTCGCTCGCAATGCGGTGGCCGTGCCGCTCTTCGAGCACCGTCATCAGCCGGTCGTGCAGCCGCGTGTCGCTGTAGCTCGTGCGCAGGTCCTTGGCCTGCCGCACCGCCTTGGCCGCATAGAGCCAGTTGATCAGGTGCCAGGACGAAAGCTCGAAGAACACCTTGCTCGGCACTTCGCGCCCCTGCGCGCCCGTGTGGCGAAAGCCGAATTCCGGCATGACGCGGTCCAGGTTCAGGCGCTGGTCGAAGTCGGTGCCGCCGATGTGCACGCCGCTGGTGGCCAGCACGTCGCTGCTGCGGTCTTCGCGCGCGGCGCGCTCCGGGCCCACGCGCACGACGGTGAAGTCGGAGGTGCCGCCGCCGACGTCGACGATCAGCACCAGCGATTCCTTCGCAACGCGCTGTTCGTAGTCGAAGGCCGCTGCAATCGGCTCGAGCTGAAAGGCGATGTCGTGGAACCCGGCTGCGCGAGCCGCGTGGCGCAGGCTTTCTTCCGCGCGTTCATCCCGTTTGGAATCGTCATCGACGAAGTGCACGGGCCGGCCGATCACGACGCGCTCCGGCACCCGGCCCAGTTCGCGGCCCGCGCGCTGCGCCAGTTCGCGCAGGAAGCGCGCGATGATGTCCTCGAAGCTCACGAGGCCGTCATAGATGGCGGTCTTCTCCTGCATCAGCGCGCTGCCGAGCAGGCTCTTCAGCGAGCGCATCAGGCGCCCTTCGGTGCCCGAGAGGTACTGGCCGATGGCATCGCGGCCGAAATGCGTCGTGCGGTCTTCGGCGTTGAAGAAGATCGCGGTCGGCAGCGTGGTGGCTGTGCCTTCGATCGGCAGCAGCCGGGCCGCGCCGTCGACCCGGCAGGCCACGGCGGAATTGGAGGTGCCGAAGTCGATGCCGATCGTCGGCAGCGACGACGGTAACTTCACGCTCAAGATTCCCTGCGCAGCGCCGGGAACAGGATCACGTCGCGGATGCTCGGCGAATCGGTCAGCAGCATCATCAGCCGGTCGATGCCGATGCCGCAGCCGCCGGTGGGCGGCATGCCGTATTCGAGGGCGCGCACGAAGTCGTGGTCGTAGAACATGGCCTCGTCGTCGCCGCTGTCCTTGGCGGCCACCTGCGCGTTGAAGCGCGCGGCCTGGTCCTCGGCGTCGTTGAGCTCGCTGAAGCCGTTGCCGAACTCGCGGCCCGTGATGTAGAGCTCGAAGCGCTCGGTGACCTCGGGCCGCTCGTCGTTGGCGCGCGCGAGCGGCGAGATCTCGGTCGGGTGCTCCATGATGAAAGTCGGCTGCCAGAGCTTTTCTTCCACCGTCTCTTCGAAGTACATGACCTGCAGGCTGGCGAGGCTGCGCTGCGAGAGCTTGTCCTTTTCTTCGTTCAGCCCGAGCTTGCGCAGGGCGTTGATGAGCCAGGCGCTGTCGTCGACGGCGGGGCCGGCTTCCGTGTACTTGAGGATGGCTTCGCGGATCGTCAGGCGCTCGAAGGGCTGGGTCAGGTCGACCGGCTTGCCCTGGTAGGTGAGCTGCTGCGTACCCACGGCCTTGTCGGCAATGGTGCGGATCAGCGTCTCGGTGAAGTCCATCAGGTCGCGGTAGTTCCAGTAGGCCGCGTAGAACTCCATCATCGTGAACTCGGGGTTGTGCCGCACCGAGATGCCCTCGTTGCGGTAGCTCCGGTTGATTTCGAACACGCGCTCGAAGCCGCCGACGATCAGGCGCTTCAGGTAGAGCTCGGGCGCGATGCGCAGGAACATCTCCTGGTCGAGCGCGTTGTGGTGCGTCTTGAAGGGCTTGGCGTTGGCGCCGCCGGGAATGGGGTGCAGCATCGGCGTCTCGACTTCGAGGAAGCCGTGGCCCACCATGAATTCGCGCAGCGCGCTCACGGCCTTGCTGCGCGCGGTGAAGCGCACGCGGGCGGTTTCGTCGGTGATCAGGTCGACGTAGCGCTGGCGGTACTTCTGCTCCTGGTCGGCCATGCCGTGGAACTTGTCGGGCAGCGGGCGCAGGCTCTTGGTGAGCAGGCGCAGCTTGGTGACCTTGACCGACAGCTCGCCGGTCTTGGTCTTCATCAGCGTGCCTTCGGCGCCCACGATGTCGCCCAGGTCCCAGCGCTTGAACTCGGCGTAGGCTTCCTCGCCGATGGCATCGCGCGTGACGTAGAGCTGGATGCGGCTGGTGGCATCCTGCACCGTGGCGAAGCTGGCCTTGCCCATCACGCGCTTGAGCATCATGCGGCCGGCCACGCTCACGGCAACGGCCTGCGCCTCGAGCGCTTCGGCATCGGCGGCGCCATGCGCCTCGATCAGCGCGGCGGCGCGGTGGCCCGGCTTGAAGTCGTTCGGAAACGCGACCCCCTTGCCCTCGGCCTGGGCGGCGCGCATCAGCTTGAGCTTTTCGCGGCGCTCCGCGATGAGCTGGTTGTCGTCGACGGCGGGCGCGGCGGCCGGAGCTGCGGCGGGCGTGGGAATGGAGGGGATCAGGTGGTCGGACATGAAGTGCGGGTGGGGGCGCAACAAAAGCGAGCGCAACCCAGCATTTTAGCCGATCGGGTGCAAACGGAACCGGCCTCCAGTGCCCGCCAATCCTGCTCGAAACGCTATGAAAGAAGTAGCAATCTATTCAGTGATGCCCGCACGTGCCAGCAGATCGCTGACCAGCTCGAGCCGCATCAGCGGACTGTCGAGCTCCATGAGCCGCTGCCGCAGTTCGAGCTGCATGGGCACCAGTTCGCACCAGCGGTTGGCCACCCAGCCGCAATCGTCGAAGCGGTAGGGCTCGCCGACGGGCAGGCGCAGGGCCTCGGCGCCCTGCGCGCGGCGGCGTTCTTCGAGGGTATTGACGAGGCGCCGCAGCGCCGTGGCGGTGTGCTGGAGGTCGCCTGGAATTTCGAGCGCCGTGTCTTCGGCCACGGCTTCGACTTCGGCAACCCACAAGCCGTATTTCTGCAGTTCGGCGGCGCGGACCCGGAAGCGCTGCGTGCCGACGCATTCGATCTGCAGCAGGCCGCTTTGCGGCGAATCGAATTCGCGGATGACCGCCAGCGTGCCGACGGTCGCGAAGCTCTCCGCCTCGGCGCCGGCCTTGCGCACCTCGCTGCCGCTCGTGAGGCTGACCACGCCGAAGGGCGCGTCGGCCTTGCGGCATTTGCCGATCATGTCGAGATAACGTACTTCGAAAATACGCAGCGGGAGCACGCCGTCCGGAAACAGGACCGTGCCGAGCGGGAACAATGGCAGTGAATGCAAAAGGGGCTGTGTGGTCATCGATGAACCTTGCATGGCTATCATCGCATTCCCCTCACGACCACGCCCCATGCTCTACCAGATCCCCTCGTTCCTTCTCGACGTGATCGTCGGCCTGCTCGGCGGCGCTTGCCTGCTGCGCCTCTACATGCAGTACCACCGCGTGCCTTTCGGCAATCCGCTCGGGCGCTTCATATTCGCGATCACCGACTGGATCGTGCTGCCGCTGCGCCGCATCGTGCCGCCGGTGAAGCGCTGGGACCTGGCGAGCGCCATCGCGGCGTGGCTGCTCGTGCTGGCCAAGTTCCTGCTGCTGTGGCTCCTGATCGGCAACCTGGGCCGGATTGCCACCCTGCCGCTCGTTTCGCTGGTGGGGCTGCTGCAGCTCGCGGTGTCGGGGCTGACGGCGCTGCTGGTGGTCTATGCCGTGCTGTCGTGGATACCGGGCGCGTCGCCGATGCTGCTCGACCTGATCTCGCGGCTGGCCGAGCCGCTGGTGCGGCCGTTCCGCCGGTTCATTCCGCTGATCGGCGGCGTGGACCTGTCGCCCCTGGCCGCGATCGTGGTGCTGCAGGTGATTGCGATCGTGCTGGGCAACCTGCTGGTGCTGGCTTACCAGCTGGGTGCCTGATCGGTCTTTCGTTCAGCTGACCGCGTCGGCCGGCTGGCGCAGCAGCATGGCGAGCGTGCTCGCAATGGTCTTGCGCAGTTCGCGGCGGTCGCTGATGAAGTCGATCGCGCCCTTGGTCTGCAGGAACTCCGCGCGCTGGAAGCCTTCGGGCAAGGTCACGCGCACGGTCGATTCGATCACGCGCGGGCCGGCAAAGCCGATCAGCGCCTTGGGTTCGGCAATGACCACGTCGCCCACGAAGGCGAAGCCGGCCGAGACGCCGCCCATGGTCGGGTCGGTCAGCACGCTGATGTAGGGCAGGCCCTTCTTGGCGAGGCGGGTGAGCGCCGCGTTGGTCTTGGCCATCTGCATGAGCGAGAGCAGGCCTTCCTGCATGCGGGCGCCGCCGGTGGCGGTGAAGCAGATGAACGGCACCTTCTGCTCGATGGCCGTCTCGACGCCGCGCACGAAGCGCTCGCCGACCACGCTGCCCATGCTGCCGCCCATGAATTCGAATTCGAAGCAGGCCACGACCACGCTGATGCTGTGGACCGAGCCGCCCATGACGACCAGGGCGTCGGTCTCGCCGGTGTTCTCGAGCGCTTCCTTGAGCCGTTCGGGGTACTTGCGGCTGTCCTTGAACTTGAGCGCGTCCACCGGGAGCACTTCCTGGCCGACTTCGTAGCGGCCTTCGGCGTCGAGGAAGGCGTCGAGCCGCGCGCGGGCGCCGATGCGGTGGTGGTGGCTGCAGCTCGGGCAGACGTTCTGGTTGTGTTCGAGGTCGGTCTTGTAGAGAACGGTCTCGCAGGCGGGGCACTTGATCCACAGGCCCTCGGGCACCTGGCGGCGCTCCGACGGGTCGGTTTGTGCGATCTTGGCGGGTAGCAGTTTTTCAAGCCAGCTCATAGGACTCCGATTTAGCTCCCCCCGCCCGCGTGCGGGAGGGGGGCTGGGTGAGGGCAGCAGCGATTATCGGCCAGCCGCGTTCTTGGGGGTAGCCGCCGGCAGGGCATCGAGCGCCTCGCGGATGCCGGCGAGGAATTCGCGCACCGCGGGCACCACCTTCTCGCGCGGCTGCCCGTCGATCAGCTGGATGATCCTGGTGCCGATCACGACCGCATCGGCGGCCGAACCGACGGCCTGCGCCGTGCGCGCGTCGCGGATGCCGAAGCCCACGCCCACCGGGATGCTCACGTGCTCGCGGATGCGCGGGATCATCTGGCCGACCGCCTCGGTGTCGAGGTGGCCGGCGCCTGTCACGCCCTTGAGCGACACGTAGTAGACATAGCCGCTCGCGATGCGCGCGACCTGCGCCATGCGCTCGCTGGTACTGGTGGGGGCGAGCAGGAAGATCAGGTCGATGCCCGCGGCCTTCAGGTCGGCGGCGAAAGCCTCGCACTCCTCGGGCGGGTAGTCGACCACCAGGAGGCCGTCGACGCCCGCGGCCGACGCATCGCGGATGAAGGCCTTCTTGCCATGCACGAGGTCGTAGCGCTCGACCGGGTTCGCATAGCCCATCAGCACCACGGGCGTCGCCGCGTCCTTCTGGCGGAAGGCGGCCACCATGGCGAGCACCTGCTTCATGCCGACGCCCAGCGCCAGCGCGGCCTCGCCGGCCTTCTGGATCACCGGGCCATCGGCCATCGGGTCGGAGAACGGCACGCCGAGCTCGATCACGTCGGCGCCGGCCTCGACCATGCCGTGCATCAGCTCGGGCGTGATGTCGGCGAAGGGGAAGCCGGCGGTGACGTAGGGAATCAGGGCGCGGCGGCCGTCTTTTTTCAGCGCGTCGAAGGTGGCGGCAATGCGGCCAGCGCGGGCCCCCACGCTTGCCACTTCGTGTGCTGCGCTGCCCCCCGAGGGGGCGTTCGCACCTTGGAGCGGTCCTGCGGTGCTCATCACTTGCCTCCCTTCACGCTCAGGCCGCGCATGGAGGGCCGGTCGTAGAAGTCGACGCCCGACAGGTCGGCGACGGTGCCGATGTCCTTGTCGCCGCGGCCCGAAAGGTTCACGAGGATCGACTGGTCCGGCCGCATGGTCTTGGCGAGTTTCATGGCGTAGGCCACGGCGTGGCTCGATTCGAGGGCCGGAATGATGCCTTCGGTGCGGCACAGGTAGTGAAAGGCTTCGAGTGCCTCGGTGTCGGTGATGCCGACGTACTCGGCGCGGCCGATGTCGGCCAGGTAGGCGTGCTCGGGGCCCACGCCGGGGTAGTCGAGGCCGGCGCTGATGCTGTGCGTTTCGGTCACCTGGCCGTCCTCGTTCTGCAGCAGGTAGGTGCGGTTGCCGTGCAGCACGCCCGGGCTGCCGCGCAGGATGGATGCCGAGTGCTTGCCGCTGTCGAGCCCCTCGCCCGCGGCCTCCACGCCGATCAGGCGCGTGCCTTCGAACGGGATGTAGGGATGGAAGATGCCCATCGCGTTGCTGCCGCCGCCCACGCAGGCCACCACCACGTCGGGCTGCCGGCCTTCGGCTTCGCCGGTGATGCCCTGGGCCGCGAGCATGGCGGGCATCTGGTCGATGCACTCCGTGCCGATCACGCTCTGGAAGTCGCGGACCATGGTCGGGTAGGGATGCGGGCCGGCCACGGTGCCGATGATGTAGAAGGTGTTCTCCACGTTCGTGACCCAGTCGCGCATGGCCTCGTTGAGCGCGTCCTTCAGCGTCTTGCTGCCCGACTCCACCGGCACCACGGTGGCGCCCAGCAGGTTCATGCGGTAGACGTTGGGGCTCTGGCGCTTCACGTCCTGGCTGCCCATGTAGACCACGCATTCGAGGCCGTAGCGCGCGCAGATGGTGGCGGTGGCCACGCCATGCTGGCCGGCGCCGGTTTCGGCGATCACGCGGGGCTTGCCCATGCGGCGCGCGAGCATCGCCTGGCCGATCACGTTGTTGATCTTGTGCGCGCCGGTGTGGTTGAGGTCTTCGCGCTTCAGGTAGATCTGCGCGCCACCCATCTCGCGGCTGGTGCGCGCCGCGTGGTAGACCGGCGAGGGGCGGCCGACGAAGTGCTTGAGTTCGTAGTGGAATTCGGCGAGGAAGGCCGGATCGTCCTTGTACTTCGCGTAGGCGTCGCGCAGCTCGTTGATCGCGTGGGTGAGCGTTTCGCTCGCGAAGGTGCCGCCGTAGTTGCCGAAGTGGCCGGTGGCGTCGGGTTGCTGATAGTTGGTTCGCATGGTTCTCGATCGTTGGGCCGCAGCCCGAAATCACGATCGGGTGCGGCGGCTAACTGGAGAAGGAGGCGTCGGCGGCCCTGACGGCGGCGACGAATTGCCGGATCTTTCCGGCGTCCTTCAGGCCCTTGTTCCCGGGACCGTCGATTTCGACGCCCGAGCTCACATCAACGGACAGCGTCTTGCAGCGCGTCCGCAGGATGCGAATGCCATCGCTCACGTTTGCAGGTGTGAGCCCACCACTCAAGACGAGGTGAGCGTCGACGGCGGGTGGAAGAAGTGACCAATCGAATGCCTTGCCGCCACCGCCATAACCTTCGACATGGGCGTCGAGCAGGATGGCCTGGGCGTGGGAGTAATCGGACGCGTATTTTACGAGGTCGAAGCCGGCTCCGGCGGCGCCCAGCGGAATACGGGCCGCGCGCATGTAGCGAAAGCGCCCCGGGCCGGTGGCCTGCTCGCACTGTTCGGGCGTTTCTTCGCCGTGGAACTGCGCGATCGCGCCCTTCACGCGGGAAAGCGCTGCTATGACTTTGGGAGCATCCTCGTTCACGAACAGCAGCACCGGCGTGATGAAGGGCGGCAGGCGCGAGGCGAGTTCGGCGGCGCGCTCGGCCGTCACGGCGCGGGGGCTTTTCGCGTAGAGCACGAAGCCGATGGCATCGGCGCCGGCCTCGATCGCGGCATCCACGTCGGCCTCGCGCGTGAGGCCGCAGATCTTGATGCGGGTGCGGGGAGCGGCAGTCATGGCGGCCCATCATAAGGAGCGCCGCCGGCCTGCAGCGTGGCCTCGGCCGGCAGACCCCACTTGGCGTCGTACAACGGCCCGAGAAAATACAGCCCGTTGGCCGAGAAGGTGGGCGCCGCCACCTTGCGGCTGCGCGCCTCGAGCACTTCGGTGATCCATTCGGGCCGTTCGTCGCCGCGGCCGATGCGCACGAGGCAGCCCATCAGGTTGCGGATCATGTGGTGCAGGAAGGCATCGGCCTCGAACTCGAAGTGCCAGCGGCAGCGGTCGCCGCTGCCGACTCGCGTGATCTCGATGCGCCGCAGGTCCTTGACCGGCGAGCGGGCCTGGCAGGCCGAGGCGCGGAAGGAGCTGAAGTCGTGCTTGCCCACCAAGAGGGCGGCGGCGGCGCGCATCGCATCGCCGTCGAGCGGATGCATCGACCAGCCGACCCGGCCCGAATCGAGGCTGGGCCGCACGGGCGACTGCGACAGCACGTAGAGGTAGCGCCGCGCCAGCGCACTGGCGCGGCAATGGAATTCGTCCGGCACCGGCTGCGCCCACTGCACCGCGATGTCGTCGGGCAGGAAGCGGTTGGTGCCGCGCATCCAGGAGAAGGGCTCGCGTTCGACGGTGGTGTCGAAGTGCACCACCTGCATCAGCGCATGCACGCCGGCATCGGTGCGGCCGGCGCACAGCGTGCCGATGGGCTGCGCCGCGAACTTGGCGAGCGCCGCTTCGAGCTTGTCCTGCACCGTGCGGCCCGAACGCTGGCTCTGCCAGCCCTCGTACGCCTGGCCGTTGTAGCGGATGCCTAGCGCCAGCCTCACGAATTCAGGAAGAACAGCGGAAAAAGCCGCTCGTCAGCGCAGCTCGGCGAGCAATTGCCTCGCCTGCGACTTGAGGTCGCCGGCACTTTCGGCCTCGACTTCCTCGACCAGCGAGCGGGCGCCTTCGACGTCGCCGATGGCCTGCAGCTCGCGCGCCAGCGACAGCTTGACGGCATGGGGGCTCTCGTCGCCATCGTCGTCCTGCGCGGCTTCGGCGGGCCTGGCTGCTGCATCGGTGGTACCGGCCACCTGGCGGGCGGGCAGGCCGGCCAGTGCACTCATGTCGAATTCGATGAAGCCCGAGTCCGCGGGCAGGTTGCCGCGCAGGCCGGCCGGCCGGGTGTTGGCATCGGCTTCGCCGAGCGCGCCGGGGCGGGTGATCGGCGACAGCGCGCCGGGGGCGGTGTCGAAGTCGTTTTCCAGGTCGACCGGTGCCGTGGGCGCATGCGCATGGCCGTTGGACAGCGGTGCGCTGCTGGCGGCCGGCGGCGCATAGGCCGTCTTCGGCAGGCTGGCACTCACCGGGGCCGGAGCGGGCGCCGGTGCCGGCGGCTGGCTCAGGTCCAGATCGAAGTCCAGCGGCGCGACCGAGGGCACGAAGGCCGGCGTGGCCGCGACGGGCGCGGGGGCGGGTGCCGCCACCGGGGCCGGCGCGGGTTTGGCCGCGGCCGTGGCCAGGGCGCCTGCAAAGGCGGCGCTTTCGGCCGGGCTCACGCGGGGCGCGCCCGAGTCGTACAGCGGATTGCCCGGATCGAGGTCCTTGCCCATCTCGACCACGCGGTTCCAATCGGCACCGGCGCCGTTGGTCAGCTTGTGCACTTCGGTGGCAAGGCCTTCATAGGCCCGCACGTCGCGGCGCTTGGCATGGATCTCGAGCAGCTTGAGGTGGATGGCCGTGCGGTCCGGATTCACGCGCAGGGCTTCGCGCAGGATTTCCTCGGCCTGCAGGTCGCGGCCGTAGGCCAGGTACACGTCGGCTTCGGCCACGGGATCGACATCGCCCGCATCGAGCTGGCTCGGCGAGTACGACAGCGACGACACGGTGGAATCGCCACGCTGCTTGGTGTCGACCGATTCGCCGCCGCTGGCGCCGAAGAACGAATCCTTCGGAATGCGGCTTTCGAGGAACACGCTCTCGCTCATTTCTTCGCGGCGGCGGCCCAGGACACGGTAAAGCAGGAAGCCGACCAGCAAGGCGATCAGCGCCGCGCCGCCGAGCATCAGCGGGTTGTCCATCAGCTCTTCGAAGAAGCCGCGTTCGGCCGGGGGCGGCGGAGGCGCTGCCTTGACGACCGGCTTGGGTGCCGGTGCGGCGGCCGGGGCGCTTGCCGCCGCTGCGGGAGCGGCCGGCGCAGCCTCGGAAGTTGCAGCAGGCACGGGCTCGGCCGCCGGAGCGGCGGGAGCGGCAGCTGCCGGTACCGCTGGTGCAGGCGCAGGAGTCGCTGCCGGTGCCGCTGGTGCCGAAGCGGCAGTAGGCGTCGTGGCCGGGGCGGCGGACGCGGCCGCAGGCGCAGCAGCCGGGGCGGGTGCGGCGGCTGCAGGCGCCGCTGCGGCCGGTGCCGTGGTTGCGGCGCCACCCGGGTTGGGAACCGGAATGCCGGGCGCTGCCGGGGCGGGTGCCGGCGCCGAGCCGGCGGCTGGCGCCGCCGAACCAGTGGCTGCCTTGAGCTTGGCCAGTTCGTTGATGTTCTTCGAGAGCTCGGCCACGCGGTTGTTGCTGTCCTGCGCCTGGCGGGCTTGCGCAACCTTTTCTTCGGCGGC
Organism: Variovorax paradoxus NBRC 15149; assembly: GCF_001591365.1. GTDB lineage: Bacteria > Pseudomonadota > Gammaproteobacteria > Burkholderiales > Burkholderiaceae_C > Variovorax > Variovorax paradoxus. The sequence goes on along the minus strand of NZ_BCUT01000001.1, from coordinate 1,213,953 downwards.
GCGGGCTGCTGCGCCGCCCTGCGAGATCGTCAGCTTGTCGGGCGCGCTTGCCGCGGCATTGCGGTCCTCGACGTTGGCCTGCAGCTTGCCCGAAGCCTTGCGGTCGGCGGCGGCCACGTTGGACGTGGGTGCGTTCTCGGCAAGGCGCTGGCGGTAGGCGCCGAAGTCGCGGCTCTGCGCGGTGATGGTGCGGCGCGCTTCCGACGGCAGGATCGCGCTGGCTTCGGCGGCGCTCGGCAGGTCGAGCACGGCGCCAGCCCTCATGCGGTTGACGTTGCCGCCAACGAATGCATCGGGATTGGCAAGCAGCATGGCCACCAGCATCTGGTCGAGCGAAACCTCGGCAGGCTTGTGGGCCCCGGCGATCTTGCTGGCGGTGTCGCCGCGCTGGACCGTGACCTGTTCGCCGCCGCCAGCCGGGCGGGCCGGTGCTGCGGCGCTGGGCGCCTGCGGTGCGGCAGCGGCAGGCGCTGCTGGTGCCGCGGGAGCGGTGACTGGTGCGACGGGCGCGCGCTCGCGGCGTGCGCGGGCTGCCGCGGCAGCCGGACGCTCCGCGGGCGGCGTGCTCACCTGGGGCGTGGCGGGCGCGATGGGCGCGCTCGGCGCCGCCTGGCGGGTGGCCGGCGGATCGAGCAGCACGGTGTAGTCGCGCACCATGCGGCCCGACGAGCCATTGGCTTCGAGCAGCAGGTCGACGAAGGGATCGTTGAGCGGACGGCTGCCGGTGAGCCGTACCACGTACTGGCCGCCGGCGCGGCGCTGCAGCGTGGCCTTGACGTCGCTGAGCGCAGCGTTGTAAGGAACGCCCGCGTTCTTGAAGGCATCGGCGCTGGCGACGTTGATCTTCAGGCTTTCCGCTTCGGCGGCAGCCATTTCGGTCACGTCGATTTCGGCGCGAAGCGGTTCGCCCAGCGCCGATTGCACCTTCAGCTGCCCGAGCGCGAAAGCGCTGGCGTCGGTGCTTGCAATACCCAGGACCACGGCAACCGCCGTGCCCAGAACGGAGAGGCGAAGACCGTTCAAGGGCAGGGAGGGGCGAGCGGCCGATGGGCGGGCCGCGGGCAACAGATGTCTTGTCATGCTGATAGGGGCGGCTCAGGCCCAGAATTTGTAAGAGGACGTTAGCATCATCACCGGGTACTGACAAGGCGGTGCGCCTGTTCTACCCAGTGCGCGCATACTTACGCACACATTCAGTGTTGCCGGATGGCAACACTTTGGGTCTGTGGAGAGCCTGCGCGCCCCCATCAAGCCTCGAGCAGGATGCGCAGCATGCGGCGCAGCGGTTCGGCCGCGCCCCACAGCAGCTGGTCGCCGATGGTGAAGGCGCCGACGTACTCGGGGCCCATCGCCAGCTTGCGGATGCGGCCGACCGGGATGTTCATGGTGCCCGTCACGGCCACCGGCGTCAGGTCCTTCAGGGTCGCTTCGCGCGTGTTCGGCACCACGCTGGCCCAGGGGTTGTCGGCGGCGATCAGCGCTTCGATGTCGGCCACGGGCACGTCCTTCTTGAGCTTGAAGGTCAGGGCCTGGCTGTGGCAGCGCATGGCGCCGATGCGCACGCAGAAGCCGTCCACCGGCACGGCGGCGGTGCCGAAGCCCGCGCCCTGGCCGAGGATCTTGTTGGTTTCCGCGCCGGCCTTCCATTCTTCCTTGGACATGCCGTCGCCCAGGTCCTTGTCGATCCAGGGGATCAGCGAGCCGCCCAGCGGTGCGCCGAAGTTGGCGGTTTCAGCGGCGCTCAGGTTCTGCTGCCTGTGCAGCACCTTGCGGTCGATCTCGAGGATGGCCGACTTGGGGTCGTCCAGCAGGGCGCGCACCTCGGCGTTGAGCGTGCCGAACTGCGTCAGCAGCTCGCGCATGTGCTGCGCGCCGCCGCCCGAAGCCGCCTGGTAGGTCATGCTGGTCATCCATTCGACCAGGCCCGCCTTGTAGAGGGCGCCCACGCCCATCAGCATGCAGCTGACGGTGCAGTTGCCGCCGATCCAGTTCTTGCCGCCCTTGGCGAGCGCGTTCTGGATCACCGGCAGGTTGACGGGGTCGAGCACGATGACCGCGTCATCCTGCATGCGCAGGGTGGAGGCGGCGTCGATCCAGTGGCCGCTCCAGCCCGCGGCGCGCAGCTTGGGGAACACCTCGCTGGTGTAGTCGCCGCCCTGGCAGGTGATGACGATGTCGCACTTCTTGAGCGCCTCGATGTCGTTCGCATCCTTGAGCGCGGTCTCGTTCCTGGCCATGGCCGGGGCCTTGCCGCCGGCGTTGGAGGTCGAGAAGAAGACCGGCTCGATGAGCCCGAAGTCGCCTTCGGCCTGCATGCGGTCCATCAGGACCGAGCCGACCATGCCGCGCCAGCCCACGAGGCCGACCAGAGGTTGAGATGCGTTCGCCATTTCAGTTTGCCCTTTTGAAAAAGAAAGAAGTTGTCTTTTCTTGCCCCCGACTCGTCGAGCCGGGGAGGGGCGTGACGAAGCGGGCTGCGGTTAGCCGGTAATCGTCTTTTTGGTGATTGCTGCAACAACCGCGTCGCCCATTTCGCGGGTGCCGACGCGCTTCGTGCCTTCTGACCAGATGTCACCGGTGCGCAGCCCGGAGGCGAGCACGTGCTTGACCGCCGACTCGATCCGGTCGGCAGCTTCGGCTTGGTTGAGTGAAAAACGGAGCATCATGGCAGCGGACAGTATTGTAGCCAATGGATTGGCAACCCCTTTGCCCGCAATGTCGGGTGCGCTGCCGTGGCTGGGCTCGTACAGGCCCTGGTTGCTCGAATTGAGCGACGCCGAGGGCAGCATGCCGATGGAGCCGGTGAGCATGGCGGCCTCGTCCGAGAGGATGTCGCCGAACATGTTGCCGGTGACGATCACGTCGAACTTCTTGGGCGCCTTCACGAGCTGCATGGCCGCGTTGTCGACGTACATGTGGTCGAGCTCGATGTCCGGATAGTCCTTGTGCACCTCGGTCACGATGTCCTTCCAGAACTGGAAGGTCTCCAGCACGTTGGCCTTGTCGACGCTGGTCACGCGCTTGCTGCGCTTGCGCGCGGCCTCGAAGGCCACGCGGGCGATGCGCTCGACCTCGGGGCGCGAGTAGCGCATGGTGTCGAAGGCTTCGTCGGCACCCGGGAAATGCCCGTCGACGGCCGTGCGGCGGCCGCGCGGCTGGCCGAAGTAGATGTCGCCGGTGAGCTCGCGGATGATGAGGATGTCCAGGCCCGCAATCAGCTCGGGCTTGAGGCTCGAGGCGCCCACCAGCTGCTCGTAGCAGATGGCCGGGCGGAAGTTCGCGAACAGACCCAGGTTCTTGCGCAGGCCCAGGATGGCCTGCTCGGGGCGCAGCGGTCGGTCGAGCTTGTCGTACTTCCAGTCGCCGACCGCACCGAACAGCACTGCATCGGCTTCCTTGGCGAGCTTGAGCGTGGCTTCGGGCAGCGGGTGGCCGTGGGCCTCGTAGGCCGCGCCGCCGACCAGCGCGGTTTCCATCTCGAAGGAGAGGTCGAGCGCGTCGAGCACGCGGATGGCTTCGGCCACGATTTCGGTGCCGATGCCGTCGCCCGGGAGAACTGCGATTTTCATGATTGGGGTCTGAAGTTTCTAGAGAAAGGAAATGCGGTCGATCACGAGATCATCGTGTGCGCGAGCCAGGGCTTCTGCGCCAGCCGCTCGGCCTCGAAGGCCTTGATCTTGTCCTTGTGGCGCAGCGTGAGGCCGATGTCGTCCAGGCCGTTGATCAGGCAGTACTTGCGGAAGGCCTGCACGTCGAACGCGAACTCGCCGCCATCGGGCTTCACGACCACCTGGCGCTCCAGGTCGATGGTGAGCGTGTAGCCGGGAAAGGCGAAGGTCTCGTCGAACAGCTGCGCCACCTGCGCCTCGGGCAGCACGATCGGCAGCAGGCCGTTCTTGAAGCTGTTGTTGAAGAAGATGTCGGCATAGCTCGGCGCGATGATCGCGCGGAAGCCGTACTGGTCGAGCGCCCACGGCGCGTGCTCGCGCGACGAGCCGCAGCCGAAGTTCTTGCGCGCCAAGAGGATCGAGGCGCCGGCATAGCGCGGCTGGTTCAGCACGAAGTCGGGGTTGGGCTTGCGGCTTTGCGGGTCCTGGCCCGGAAAGCCGGCGTCCAGGTAACGCCATTCGTCGAACAGGTTCTGGCCGAAGCCGGTCTTGCGGATCGACTTGAGGAACTGCTTCGGAATGATCGCGTCGGTGTCGACGTTCTCGCGGTCCATCGGGGCCACGAGGCCCTTGTGCACGGTGAATTTCTGCATGTGAATTTCTCTCTGTGTTCAGGCGAAGGTGCGCACGTCGACGAAGTGGCCGTGCACCGCGGCAGCGGCGGCCATGGCCGGGCTCACGAGGTGGGTGCGGCCGCCGGCGCCCTGGCGGCCTTCGAAGTTGCGGTTGCTGGTGGAGGCGCAGCGCTCGCCGGGTTCCAGGCGGTCGGCGTTCATCGCCAGGCACATCGAGCAGCCGGGCTCGCGCCATTCGAATCCCGCGGCCTTGAAGATCACATCGAGCCCTTCGCGCTCGGCCTGTTCCTTCACCACGCCCGAGCCGGGCACCACCATCGCGAGCTTGACGTTCTTGGCCACCTTCTGGCCGAGCTTCTTCACCACGGCGGCGGCTTCGCGCATGTCCTCGATGCGGCTGTTGGTGCACGAGCCGATGAACACCTTGTCGACGAAGATGTCGTTCATTGCCTTGTTCGGCTCCAGGCCCATGTAGACCAGCGCGCGCTCGATGGCGCTGCGCTTGCTGGCGTCCTTTTCCTTGTCGGGATCGGGCACGCGGCCGTTGATGTCGACCACCATCTCGGGCGAGGTGCCCCAGGTGACCTGCGGCTGGATCTGCGTGGCGTCGAGCTCGACCACGGCGTCGAACGCGGCGTGGGGGTCGGACTGCAGCGTGCGCCAGTAGGCCACGGCCTGGTCCCACTCCACACCGGTGGGCGCGAGCGGCCGGCCCTTGATGTAGCCGATGGTCTTTTCGTCGACCGCCACGAGGCCGGCGCGCGCACCGGCCTCGATGGCCATGTTGCAGACCGTCATGCGGCCTTCCATGCTCAGGTCGCGGATGGCCGAGCCTGCGAATTCGATCGTGTAGCCCGTGCCGCCGGCCGTGCCGATCTTGCCGATGATGGCCAGCACGATGTCCTTGGCGGTGCAGCCGAAAGGCAGCTTGCCCTCGACCTTCACGAGCATGTTCTTCGCCTTCTTGCCGAGCAGCGTCTGCGTGGCCATGACGTGCTCGACCTCGCTGGTGCCGATGCCGTGCGCGAGCGCACCGAAGGCGCCGTGGGTGGAGGTGTGCGAGTCGCCGCAGACCACCGTCATGCCCGGCAGCGTGGCGCCCGATTCAGGGCCGATCACGTGCACGATGCCCTGGCGCTTGCTCAGGAATGGAAAGAACGCGGCGGCGCCGAATTCCGCGATGTTCTTGTCGAGCGTGGTGACCTGCTCCTTGCTGGTCGGATCGGCAATGCCTTCGTAGCCGCGCTCCCAGCCGGTGGTGGGCGTGTTGTGGTCGGCCGTGGCCACCACCGAGCTGATGCGCCACAGCTTGCGGCCGGCCTCGCGCAGGCCCTCGAAGGCCTGCGGGCTGGTGACTTCGTGCACCAGGTGGCGGTCGATGTAGAGGATCGCGGTGCCGTCTTCCTCGGTGTGGACGACGTGTTCGTCCCAGATCTTGTCGTAGAGCGTGCGTGCCATGTCGTTATCTTCTCTTGTCTTTCGTGGGGAGGTGATTGTCTTGCGTTCTAGGCGGCGAGCGGCTCGGCGGCCGCCGCCGGCGTGTGCAGGTGGTTGACCAGCGTGCGCGCGGCCACCGGCAGGGTGGAGAAGTCGCGCGCCGCCAGGCGGATCTCGCGCCGGGACCAGGCGTCGTTGAGCGTCACGCTGCGAAGGCGGCTGCCGATGCCCGCCTGCAGCAGCTCGAAGGCGCGCTGCGGCATCACGCCGACGCCCAGGCCGTTGTCGATCATGCGGCACATGGCGTCCAGCCCGGTCACGTGGATGCGCAGCTTCACGCTGCGGCCCGCCTCGAGCGCGGCCTGGTGCATGGCCACGTAGATCGAGCTGTTGGTGTGCAGGCCGACGTGGTCGAAATCGAGCGAGGCGGCAAAGTCGATCGGCCCCTGCGTCGCCGTGAGCGGATGCCCGGCGGGCGCGATCAGCACCAGCCGGTCGTGGCGGTAGGGCAGGGTCTGCAGCTCGTTCGTGCCGTCGGGTATGTGGCAGATGCCGAGGTCGGCCGCGCCTTCCTGGACCGCGCGCACCACTTCGTTGCTCAAGTGCTCTTCGAGGTCGATCTTGATCGCATCGTGCTCGCGCGTGAAGGCGCCGAGGTCTTCCGGCAGGAACTGCACGATGGCCGAGATGTTGGCATGCACGCGCACGTGGCCGCGCACGCCCTCGGCGTATTCGCTGAGCTCGCCCTGCATCTTCTCGAGGCTGTAGAGCACCGAGCGCGCATGGTGCAGCAGGCTTTCGCCCGCGGGGGAAAGATCGACGCCGCGCGCATGGCGGTAGAGCAGGGTGGTGCCCAGCGTGGCTTCCAGGTCCGACAGCCGCTTGCTGATGGCCGAGGCGGCAATGAATTCACGCTCCGCGGCGCGCCCGATGCTGCCGAGTTCGCAAACGGCCACGAACAGCTGCAGCGACGTGAGGTCGATGCGCCGGGCGAAATTGCGTTCGGAAGTGCTCATGGGGCTTTGGGCATCGCGTCTGGCGATGAGTTCGTCATTTTCCCAGGGTTTTGATGGCCCTGCCATCGCCATGTGCGATGGGTTCATTGCCCTGGGGCGACGAGTTCCGGCCGCCCCACACGGCAAAACGCCCCGCGCCTCGCTTTGCGGCGAGGGGCGGGGCGCGCGGGGCTCGGGTGTGCCTACTGGCGCTTCTTGGCGGCGTCTTCCATCTTTTCGCCACTCTTCTGGATGTCCTGGCCGGCACCCCTGAAGGTGTTGCAGCCCCCCAGCGGAATGGCAAGTGTGAAAGCGACGGCGATCAGCGCGGCAAGTTGCTTCATGACGGGTCTCCTGAAGGCGTTGAGAAAGGCGGCCCGAAGTCGAGCCTCCGATGCACAACGTATCGACGCCCCGCCGCCGGCCCTGTCAGCCAAGACGCAAAAAAGCTGCCCGAGGGCAGCTTTCCGGCTTGAGCGCAAGCAGCGCGCGTTCAGCGCTTGCCGATGGGCTGCACGTCGCGCTTGGGCGAGCCTTCGAACAGCTGGCGCGGGCGGCCGATCTTGTACTCGGGGTCGCCGATCATCTCGTTGAGCTGGGCAATCCAGCCCACGGTACGGGCCAGCGCGAAGATCGCGGTGAACAGCGGCACCGGGATGCCGATGGCGCGCTGCACGATGCCCGAGTAGAAGTCGACGTTCGGGTAGAGCTTGCGCGACACGAAGTACTCGTCTTCCAGCGCGATCTTCTCGAGTTCCTTGGCGAGCTTGAACAGCGGGTCTTGTTCCAGGCCCAGCTCGGTCAGCACTTCGTTGCAGGTTTCCTGCATCAGCTTGGCGCGCGGGTCGTAGTTCTTGTACACGCGGTGGCCGAAGCCCATGAGCTTGACGTTCGAGTTCTTGTCCTTGACCTTCTTGATGAACTCGCCGATCTTCTCCACGCCGCCTTCCTTCTGGATGTCGTAGAGCATGTTGAGCGCCGCTTCGTTGGCGCCGCCGTGGGCCGGGCCCCAGAGGCAGGCCACGCCGGCTGCGATGGCCGCGAAGGGGTTGGTGCCCGACGAGCCGCACAGGCGCACGGTCGAGGTCGAGGCGTTCTGCTCGTGGTCCGCGTGCAGGATGAAGATGCGGTCGAGCGCGCGCTCGAGCACCGGGTTCACCTTGTACTCCTCGCACGGCGTGGCGAACATCATGTGCAGGAAGTTGCCCGCATAGCTGAGTTCGTTCTTCGGGTACATGTAGGGCTGGCCCACGGTGTACTTGTAGGCCATGGCCACGAGCGTAGGCATCTTCGCGATCAGGCGGATCGCGGCGATCTCGCGGTGCTCGGGATTGTTGATGTCCGTGCTGTCGTGATAGAAGGCCGACAGCGCGCCAACCAGGCCGGTCATGATGGCCATCGGATGCGCATCGCGGCGGAAGCCCCGCAGGAAGAACTGCATCTGCTCGTTGACCATCGTGTGGTTGGTCACGAGCTTGGTGAAGTTGGTCTTCTTGGCCTGGTCCGGCAGCTCGCCGTAGAGCAGCAGGTGGCAGGTCTCGAGGAAGTCGCAGTTGGTGGCGAGCTGCTCGATGGGGTAGCCGCGATACAGCAGCTCGCCCTTGTCGCCGTCGATGTACGTGATGGCCGACTGGCAGGCGGCGGTCGACATGAAGCCCGGGTCATAGGTGAACATGCCGGTCTGCGCATAGAGCTTGCGGATGTCGATCACGTCGGGGCCGACGGTGCCCTTGTAGATCGGCAGTTCGACGCTGTCCCCGCCGTTGCTGAACGACAGCGTGGCCTTGGTATCGGAAGCTTTCATTTCGGGTTTCTTTCAGAGGAGTATTCAGGAGGGCGAAGAGGAAACGGAGGTTGCGGGGCGCTGCGCGCCGTCGGTGCGCATCAGCTGCAGCAACTCGACCACCTCGGCCCCGGCCCATGCGGGCTCGGGCTCCTTTCTTCGCAGGAGAAGATCGAGGAGGTCGTTGTCCGACAGGTCCATCAAGGTCTCCATCGCTCCCGCCTGGCCGTTGGTCATGCGGGATTCGTGCCGCTCGAAGAAGCGGGCGATGAACAGGTCGTTCTCGAGCAGGCCGCGCCGGCAGCGCCATTTCAGCTTGCTCAGCGCGCGTTCGCTGATCGGCTCGGACGGGTCGGCGGCGGTTTGCATGGTTTCTCTCGGAAAGGGATCAGATGGCGCGGCGCACCATCAGTTCCTTGATCTTGCCGATCGCCTTGGTGGGGTTCAGGTTCTTCGGGCACACGTCGACGCAGTTCATGATCGTGTGGCAGCGGAACAGGCGGTACGGGTCTTCGAGGTTGTCCAGGCGTTCGGCGGTGGCTTCGTCGCGGCTGTCGGCGATGAAGCGGTAGGCCTGCAAGAGGCCTGCCGGGCCCACGAACTTGTCGGGGTTCCACCAGAAGCTCGGGCAGCTGGTGGAGCAGCTCGCGCACAGGATGCACTCGTACAGGCCGTTGAGCTCGTCGCGCTCCTCGGGCGACTGCAGGCGTTCCTTCTCGGGCGGCACGTTGTCGTTCTGCAGGTACGGCTTGATCGAGTTGTACTGCTTGAAGAACTGCGTCATGTCCACGATCAGGTCGCGGATGACGGGCAGGCCCGGCAGCGGCTTGAGCACGATGGTGCCCTTGAGCGTGAGCATGTTGGTCAGGCAGGCCAGGCCGTTCTTGCCGTTGATGTTCATCGCGTCGGAGCCGCAGACGCCTTCGCGGCAGGAGCGGCGGAACGACAGCGTGGGATCTTGCGCTTTGAGCTTCATCAGGGCGTCGAGCAGCATGCGCTCATGGCCGTCGAGTTCGATCTCGACGGTCTGCATGTAGGGCTTGGCGTCCTTGTCCGGGTCGTAGCGGTAGATCTGGAATGTGCGCTTCATCGTGAAACCTTGTGATGTTGTTCTTGCTTAGAACGTACGGACCTTGGGAGGAACGGAGTCGACCGTCAGCGGCTTGAGGTTGACCGGCTTGTAGGAGAGGCGGTTGTCCTGGCTGTACCAGAGCGTGTGCTTCATCCAGTTGGCGTCGTCGCGGCCGAGCGGCGCGACCGGGTCGTCGGCCGGGCGTTCGTAGTCCTCGACCGTGTGCGCGCCGCGGCATTCCTTGCGGGCGGCGGCCGAGACCATGGTGGCCTGCGCCACTTCGATCAGGTTGTCGACTTCGAGCGCCTCGATGCGCGCGGTGTTGAACACCTTCGACTTGTCCTTCAGGCCAATGGCGTTGACGCGCTCGCGCACGGCGGCGATCTTGACCACGCCTTCGTCCATCGAGGCCTGCTTGCGGAACACGGCGGCGTGCTGCTGCATGACGGCGCGGATCTCGCCCGCCACGTCCTGTGCGTATTCGCCGCCGGTGGCGGCCTCGAGGCGGTTCAGGCGCTCCAGTGTGCGGTCGGCGGCATCGGCCGGCAGCGGCTTGTGTTCCTTGAGCTTGTCGTTGAACTCGACGATATGGTTGCCGGCCGCGCGGCCGAACACCAGCAGGTCGAGCAGCGAATTGGTGCCCAGGCGGTTGGCGCCGTGCACGCTCACGCAGGAGCATTCGCCCACCGCGTAGAGGCCGTTCACCACGGCGCTGTTCTGCTCGCCTTGCTGAATCACGACCTGGCCGTTGATGTTGGTCGGGATGCCGCCCATCTGGTAGTGGATGGTGGGCACCACGGGGATCGGCTCCTTCGTGATGTCGACGTTGGCGAAGTTCACGCCAATTTCATACACCGAGGGCAGGCGCTTGTGGATGGTCTCGGCACCGAGGTGGTCGAGCTTCAGCAGCACGTAGTCCTTGTTGGGGCCGCAGCCGCGGCCTTCCTTGATTTCCTGGTCCATCGAGCGCGAGACGAAGTCGCGCGGCGCCAGGTCCTTCAGCGTGGGCGCATAGCGCTCCATGAAGCGCTCGCCGTTGCTGTTGAGCAGGATCGCGCCTTCGCCGCGGCAGCCTTCGGTCAGCAGCACGCCGGCGCCGGCCACGCCGGTCGGGTGGAACTGCCAGAACTCCATGTCCTGCAGCGGAATGCCCGAACGCGCGGCCATGCCCAGGCCGTCGCCGGTGTTGATGAAGGCATTGGTCGAGGCCTGGAAGATGCGGCCCGCGCCGCCGGTGGCCAGCAGCACGGTTTTGGCCTGCAGGATGTGCAGGTCGCCGGTTTCCATTTCGAGCGCCGTCACGCCGACCACGTCGCCTTCGGCGTCGCGGATCAGGTCGAGCGCCATCCATTCGACGAAGAACTGGGTGCGTGCCTCGACGTTCTTCTGGTAGAGCGTGTGCAGCATCGCATGGCCGGTGCGGTCGGCCGCGGCGCAGGCGCGCTGCACGGGCTTCTCGCCGTAATTGGCCGTGTGGCCGCCGAAGGGGCGCTGGTAGATCGTGCCGTCGGGGTTGCGGTCGAAGGGCATGCCGAAGTGCTCGAGCTCGTACACGACCTTCGGGGCTTCGCGGCACATGAACTCGATCGCGTCCTGGTCGCCGAGCCAGTCGGAGCCCTTGATCGTGTCGTAGAAGTGGTAGTGCCAGTTGTCCTCGCTCATGTTGCCGAGCGATGCGCCCACGCCGCCTTGGGCAGCGACGGTGTGCGAACGCGTGGGGAACACCTTGGAGAGCACCGCCACGTTCAGGCCCGCGCGGGCGAGTTGCAGCGAGGCGCGCATGCCGGAGCCGCCGGCGCCGACGATCACGACGTCGAACTTGCGCTTGGTGATTTGTTCTTTTGTGTAGGTCATGGTGGGGTCAGATCTTCCAAAGCACTTGAATGGCCCAACCCGCACAACCGACAAGCCAGACGATGGTGAAAATTTGCAGGGCGAGGCGAATGCCGACGGGCTGGACGTAGTCCATCCACACGTCGCGCATGCCGACCCACACGTGGTAGAGCAGGGAGGCGATCACGCAGAAGGTCAGCACCTTCATCCACTGCGCGGCGAAGATGCCGGCCCACAGGTCGTAGCCGATGGGGCCGCGCGTGAAGATCAGCTGCGCGAGCAGGATGATCGTGAAGAGCGCCATCAGGCCGCCCGTGATGCGCTGGCTGAGCCAGTCGCGCAAACCGTAGTGCGCGCCGACGACGATGCGCTTGGAGCCGTAGTTCACAGACATGGTTGGCTCCTTCTCAGTACAGGCCGAACAGCTTGGCGCCGAGCACCAGGGTGAGCAGGATGCTCAGGGCCAGCGTGACCACGGCGGAGGTCTGGCCGAACTCCTTGGTGACGGCGGCGTGGCTCACGTCCATCCAGAGATGGCGCAGGCCGGCGATGAAGTGGTGCAGGTAGGCCCAGATCAGCGCGAGAGCCACCAGCTTGATGAACCAGCCCGGAACGAAACCAAGGCTGCTGTTGAACGCGGCCTTGAACCTGGCGAAGGAGTAGTCGGACGAAAGCGAGGTGTCGAACATCCAGATGATGAACGGCAGCAGCAGGAACATGAGCACGCCGCTCACGCGGTGCAGGATCGACACGATGCCGGCCGGCGGCAGCCGGTAGGTCGTGAGATCGGTGAAGGCGTTGATGTTTCGGAATTCGCGGCGCGGCGGCCGGGGAGGAGTTGCAAGCTCTGTCATTGGGGGGAGGCTTTCGTGGCTTGGTGGCTTGTTCTGAGAGCGAACGCTTTTGTTTCTTCTGCGGAATGCAAACAACGCAAAATTCTATTGCAATGCACCATTGCGTGGCGGAGGTGCCCGCGTCGGCGCAGCGCTGCAGTCGGATGCTAGGGAGTTCGCGGCGTGTTGTGCGCGAATCTTCGGCGCTGCCATGCGGTGGGGTCGTGATGCCATCTGGATGCGCGCTCAGCCGAGCTGGTTGCGGTAGTGGTGCGTGTCGGTGCGGTAGAGGCCGCGGCGCAGTTCCATCGGCGTGTCGTGGTAGGTGTGGGCCAGGCGCTCCACGCTGAGCAGCGGCATCTGCAGCGGCACGTCGAGCAGCGCGGCCTGCTCGGCATCGGGCAGCACGGCGCGGATCTTTTCTTCGGCGCGCACCATGCGCACGCCGAATTCGGTTTCGAACATGGCGTACATCGGGCCCGGCCAGGCGCGCAGGCGTTCGGCCGTGAGGCCCTTGAACGGCGCGCCGGGGAGCCAGAGGTCTTCGAGGATGGTCGGGACGCCGCCGTAGGCGAGCACGCGCCGCACCTGCAGCACCGCGTCGCCCGTGCGCAGGCCCAGGGCACGCGCCACGTCGGCCGAGGCGCGCTGGCGGCGGCAGTCGACGATGGTGCGCTCGGCCGGACCCTCGGTGCTTGGCGTGCCAACATCGGGCACCAGCTTGAGGAAACGGTACTGCACATGCTGCTCGGCGTGCGTGGCGACGAAGGTGCCCTTGCCCTGGCGCCGCACCACGAGGTTTTCGGCCGAGAGTTCGTCGATGGCCTTGCGCACCGTGCCCTGGCTCACGCGAAAGCGCACCGCCAGGTCCATCTCGCTGGGAATGGGCTCGCCCGGCTTCCACTCGCCGGCCTGCAGGCTCTGCAGGATCAGCGTCTTGATCTGCTGGTAGAGCGGGCTGAAGGAGGGCGTCGCAGAATCTTCGAGGACGGTGGGGGCATTCATGGCAGCGGTGGGTGCGCCGTGGCGGAACCCCGGAGCATATCTTATATAAGACATAAGACGAGGCCTGCTGAATCGGCTTAAAATGCGGGCCGGCCTGCGCCGCGGGAAGGATTCCCGCCCTGCAGGACCATCGGCGCCACGCGCGCCCGCCGATACCGTTTCACCATCTTCTGGAGTCTTCCCATGAGCAAAAAACCCGTCCGCGTTGCCGTCACCGGTGCCGCCGGCCAAATCGGTTACGCCCTGTTGTTCCGTATCGCGTCCGGCGAAATGCTCGGCAAGGACCAGCCGGTCATCCTGCAACTGCTCGAGATCCCCGACGAGAAGGCCCAGAAGGCGCTCAAGGGCGTGATGATGGAGCTCGACGACTGCGCCTTCCCGCTCTTGGCCGGTATGGAAGCCCATGGCGACCCGATGACCGCCTTCAAGGATGCCGACTACGCCCTCCTGGTGGGTTCGCGTCCGCGCGGCCCGGGCATGGAGCGTGCCGAGCTGCTGGCCGTCAACGGCGCCATCTTCACGGCGCAGGGCAAGGCGCTCAACGCCGTGGCCAGCCGCAACGTCAAGGTGCTGGTGGTCGGCAACCCCGCCAACACCAACGCCTACATCGCGATGAAGAGCGCACCCGACCTGCCGCGCAAGAACTTCACCGCCATGCTGCGCCTGGACCACAACCGCGCCGCCAGCCAGATCGCCGCCAAGACCGGCAAGGCCGTGGCCGACATCGAGAAGCTCGTCGTCTGGGGCAACCACTCGCCCACGATGTACGCCGACTACCGTTTTGCCACCATCAAGGGCGAAAGCGTCGCCAAGATGATCAACGACCAGGAATGGAACGCCAACACCTTCCTGCCGACCGTTGGCAAGCGCGGCGCCGCCATCATCGAGGCCCGCGGCCTGTCGTCGGCTGCCTCGGCCGCCAACGCCGCCATCGACCACATGCGCGACTGGGCCCTGGGCACCAACGGCAAGTGGGTCACCATGGGCATCCCGTCGGACGGCCAGTACGGCATTCCGAAGGACACGATGTTCGGCTTCCCGGTCACCTGCGAGAACGGCGAGTACAAGCTGGTCGAAGGCCTGGAAATCGACGCCTTCAGCCAGGAACGCATCAACAAGACGCTCGAAGAACTGCAAGGCGAACAGGCCGGCGTTGCGCACCTGATCTAAGCCAAGACCGCCGGCATGCTCGACTGGAACCCCGCGCTCTACCGTCGCTACGAGGACGAGCGCACCCGCCCCGCACAGGAACTCCTGGCGCGGGTGCCGTTGCCGGAGGCGGCCCGCGTGGTCGACCTCGGCTGCGGCCCGGGCAATTCCACCGAGCTGCTGGCCAACCGGTTCCCGACGGCGAAAGTCGTCGGAACCGACAACTCCGAAGCCATGCTGGCGAGCGCGCGCGAACGCCTGCCGCAGGCACGCTTCGAGTTGAGCGACATCGCGACCTGGGCGCCGCAAGACGAAGCGCCCGACCTCATTTACGCCAACGCAGCCCTGCAGTGGGTGCCCGATCACGAGCGGCTGATCCCGCGCCTGTTCGCTGCGCTGGCCCCCGGTGGCGTGCTCGCCATCCAGATGCCCGACAACCGCGAGGAGCCCACGCATCGCCTGATGCGCGCCGTGGCGGCCGAGGCGCCCTGGGCCGAGCCCATCGGCAATGCCGACCGGCTGCGCACCTTGCTGCTGCCGCTCGGCGGCTACTACGACCTGCTCGCGCCTGCCGCGGCCAGGGTCGATGTCTGGCACACCATCTACCAGCACCCCATGGCCGATGCCGCGGCCATCGTCGAGTGGGTGCGCGGCACGGGGCTCAAGCCCTTCGTCGACCGCCTGCCGGCCGACCTGCAGGCCAGCTACCTGGCCGAATACGAGCGCCGCGTGGACCAGGCCTATCCTGTGCGCACCGACGGCAAGCGGCTGCTCGCCTTCCCGCGCATGTTCATCGTGGCGCAGAAAAAAGCATGACCAAAGCCGCCCATCCCGCTGAAGTGCTGCTCGGCGCGCAGGCCGGGGCCGTGAGCCTGCCGGTGTGCGACCACTACAGCGGCGTCGAGGCGCGCATGAAGAAGAGCCTCGCGCTGCAAGCCGAGATGGCCGATGAATTCGGTGCCTGCGTGTTCGACGTGACGCTCGACTGCGAGGACGGCGCCCCCGTGGGCGGCGAGGCGGAGCATGCCGCGCTCGTGACCGAACTGGCATTGGCCGCCAAGCCCGGCATGCGCGTGGGCGTGCGTGTTCACCCGGTGGACCATCCCGCCTTTGCCGGCGACGTGATCACCATCGCCGGCCGCGCCGGCCATCGCCTCAGCCACCTGATGGTGCCCAAGGTGGAGTCCGTGGCCGACGTCGCGCAGGCGGTGGCGGCGCTCGAGGCGGCCGATGCCGATGCGCTGCCGCTGCATGTGCTGATCGAATCGCCGCTGGCCGTGCACAACGCGTTCGAGATCGCGGCGCATCCGCGCGTGCAATCGCTGAGCTTCGGCCTGATGGACTTCGTTTCCGCCCATGCGGGCGCGATTCCCGCCGATGGCATGGGCGCGGCCGGGCAGTTCACGCATCCGCTGGTGGTGCGCGCCAAGCTGGCCATCGCATCCGCCGCGCATGCCTACGGCAAGGTGCCTTCGCACTGCGTGGTCACCGAGTTCAACGACACCGGCGCGATGCGCCTGGCAGCCCGCAAGGCGGCCGCCGAATTCGGCTACACGCGCATGTGGAGCATCCATCCGAACCAGATCCGGCCCATCCTGGAGGCATTTGCGCCCGATGAGGCGCAGATTCAAATTGCCACAAAAATCATTACAAATGCGGCCCTCGCAAATTGGGCTCCGACGCAAATTGATGGCACATTGCACGACCGCGCGAGCTATCGCCATTTCTGGCAAGTGCTGACGCGTGCCCACGCAACAGGGCGCGCGCTGCCGCCAGAAGCCAAAACCTGGTTTGCACTCGCGGCCTCCTGAAACTTCCGAATCCAGCCTCAAGGAAACACACCCATGAAGAAAATTGCCCTGATCGCCGCTATGGCCCTGGCGCTTCCGTTCGCCGCCACGGCGCAGACCACCCCCGCCAAGCCGGCCGCCAAGTCCGAAGCCAAGAAGGCGCCCGCCAAGAAGCAGGTCACCCGCAAGGCCGCCAAGGCCGTCGAGGAAGTCACGCCCATCGCCGACGAAACCAACATCGTGCTGACCGAGGCCGACCTGGCCGTCGCCAAGCGCGTTTCGCTCGGCAAGGCCCAGTGCGAACTCGGCGCCGACGTGACCGTGGACGCCGACGAGAAGAAGCCCGGCTTCTTCAACGTGTCGACCAAGGGCGTGAAGTACCGCATGCACCCGGTCGAAAGCCGCACCGGTGCCATCCGCCTCGAAGACCCCCGTGCCGGTGCCATGTGGCTGCAGCTGGGCAACAAGTCGATGCTGATGAACCAGAAGGCGGGCCTGCGCATTGCCGACGAATGCCAGACCGCCGAGCAGGTCGCGTTTGCCGAAGAAATGAAGAAGAACCCGCCCAAGAGCCTGTTCGAAGGCGCCGACGCGGCCAAGAAGTAAGAGAGTCCCACACGGGGTGCGGTGCGGCGCGGCTCTTGCTTGCCGTACTGCACGCCCGTCAGCCAGCCAGTTTCCGGAGAAAAGAAGATGTTGCAAGCCTACGTTGACCATGTTGCCGAACGCGCCGCGCTCGGTATTCCGCCGCTGCCATTGAGCGCGAAGCAAACCGCCGAAGCCATCGAGCTCCTCAAGAGCGCGAATGCCAAGGACGGTGCCTTCCTGCTCGATCTGCTCACCCATCGCGTGCCCGCCGGCGTCGACGACGCGGCCAAGGTCAAGGCGAGCTACCTGGCGGCCGTGGCCCACGGCACCGAGAAGAACGCGTTCATCTCGCGTGCGCGTGCCACCGAACTGCTCGGCACCATGCTCGGCGGCTACAACATCAGCCCGATGATCGACCTGCTCGACGACGCCGAAGTCGGCGCCGTGGCGGCCGAGGGCCTGAAGAAGACCCTGCTGATGTTCGACCAGTTCCACGACGTCAAGGAAAAGGCCGACAAGGGCAACGCCCACGCCAAGGGCGTGCTGCAAAGCTGGGCCGATGCCGAATGGTTCACCAGCCGTCCCGAAGTGCCGCAAAGCATCACGGTCAGCATCTTCAAGGTGGCCGGTGAAATCAACACCGACGACCTCTCTCCCGCACCCGACGCCACCACACGTCCCGACATTCCGATGCACGCGCTGGCGATGCACAAGAACGCCCGCCCCGGCATCGTCCCTGAAGAAGACGGCAAGCGCGGCCCGGTGAAGTTCATCGAGGACCTGCGCGCGCGCGGCCACCTCGTGGCCTATGCCGGCGACGTGGTCGGCACGGGTTCGTCGCGCAAGAGCGCAACCAACTCGGTGCTGTGGTTCACCGGCGAAGACATTCCCTTCGTGCCCAACAAGCGCTTCGGCGGCGTCTGCCTCGGCGGCAAGATCGCGCCGATCTTCTACAACACCATGGAAGACTCGGGCGCGCTGCCCATCGAGCTCGACGTGAGCCAGATGAACATGGGCGACGTGG
Organism: Variovorax paradoxus NBRC 15149; assembly: GCF_001591365.1. GTDB lineage: Bacteria > Pseudomonadota > Gammaproteobacteria > Burkholderiales > Burkholderiaceae_C > Variovorax > Variovorax paradoxus. The sequence continues at coordinate 1,196,201 of NZ_BCUT01000001.1, read as the reverse complement.
TCGAGCTGCGTCCCTACGAAGGCAAGGCCCTCAAGGACGGCAAGGTGATTGCCGAATTCAAGGTCAAGAGCGACGTGCTGTTCGACGAAGTGCGCGCCGGCGGCCGCATTCCGCTGATCATCGGCCGCGGCCTCACGGCCAAGGCGCGCGAAGCACTGGGCCTGCCCGTCTCCACGCTGTTCCGCCTGCCGACCAGCCCGGTCGACACCAAGAAGGGCTACTCGCTCGCACAGAAGATGGTCGGCCGCGCCTGCGGCCTGCCCGAAGGCACCGGCGTTCGCCCCGGCACCTACTGCGAACCCAAGATGACTTCGGTCGGCTCGCAGGACACCACCGGCCCGATGACGCGCGACGAGCTGAAAGACCTGGCCTGCCTGGGCTTCTCGGCCGACCTCGTGATGCAGTCGTTCTGCCACACGGCGGCCTACCCGAAGAAGGTCGACGTCAAGATGCACCATGAACTGCCCGATTTCATGGCCAACCGCGGCGGCGTCTCGCTGCGCCCGGGCGACGGCGTGATCCATTCCTGGCTCAACCGCCTGCTCACGCCCGACACCGTCGGCACCGGCGGCGACAGCCACACCCGCTTCCCGATCGGCATCAGCTTTCCCGCGGGCTCAGGCCTCGTGGCGTTCGCGGCCGCCACCGGCGTGATGCCGCTGGACATGCCCGAGTCGGTGCTCGTGCGCTTCAAGGGCAAGATGCAGCCCGGCGTCACGCTGCGCGACCTGGTCAACGCGATTCCGCTGTATGCCATCAAGAGCGGCCTGCTCACGGTCGAGAAGAAAGGCAAGAAGAACATCTTCTCGGGCCGCATCCTCGAGATCGAGGGCCTGCCGGACCTGAAGGTGGAGCAAGCCTTCGAGCTGAGCGACGCCTCGGCCGAGCGCTCGGCCGCCGGCTGCACGGTGCACCTGAACAAGGAACCGATCATCGAGTACATCAACAGCAACATCACGCTGATGAAGTGGATGATCGCCGAAGGCTATGCCGACGCCCGCACGCTGGCGCGCCGCATCGCCGCGCAGGAAGCCTGGCTGGCGGACCCGCAACTGCTCAAGGGCGATGCCGACGCCGACTACGCCGCCGTCATCGAGATCGACCTGGCCGACATCCACGAGCCGATCGTGGCCTGCCCGAACGACCCCGACGACGTGAAGACGCTGAGCGACGTGGCCGGCGCCCAGATCGACGAAGTGTTCATCGGCTCGTGCATGACCAACATCGGCCACTTCCGTGCGGCTTCCAAGCTGCTCGAAGGCAAGCGCGACATCCCGGTCAAGCTGTGGATCGCGCCGCCCACCAAGATGGATGCGCACCAGCTCACCGAGGAAGGCCACTACGGCGTGTTCGGCAATGCCGGTGCGCGCACCGAGATGCCGGGCTGCTCGCTGTGCATGGGCAACCAGGCGCAGGTGCGCGAAGGCGCCACGGTGATGTCGACCAGCACCCGCAACTTCCCGAACCGCCTGGGCAAGAACACCAACGTGTACCTGGGTTCGGCCGAGCTGGCCGCGATCTGCTCGCGCCTGGGCCGCATCCCGACGCGCGAGGAGTACATGGCCGCCACGGGCGTGCTCGACGCATCGAGCGCGCAGATCTACCAGTACCTGAACTTCGACAAGATCGACGACTACAAGACCGAGGCCGGCGCCGCAGTCGCGGCCTGATCCTCGGGCGCTTCGCGCAATGGATGGGAGCCCCGCTTCGGCGGGGCTTTCTTGCGTCTGGGGTGGCACTTTTATCCGGCTGCCCGGCAATCTCCGACACGCAGGGGCGCCCTTGGCCGGCCGGGAAAGCCGGCCTCTCTGACAAGATGGCCTTTCTCCGCCGCTTGCCGCGGAGAACAAGGAGACACGCCATGCCTCTGGCCTCTCTGATCGGCCGATGGGCCATGCAGCCGTTTTCCAAGGCGCTGCCGCCGCTCGGCGACACCGAGCGCGCCGCGCTCGAGGCCGGCACCGTCGGCTTCGAAGGCCTGCTTTTTGCGGGGCGTCCCGACTTCGACCTGCTTTCGGCCATGGGCCCCAACCGGCTCAGCGAGCGCGAGCAATCCTTCATCGACCGCGAGGTGTGCGAGCTGTGCCGCATGCTCGACGACCACGCCATCGACCAGGCGCGCGACCTGCCGCCCGAGGTGTGGCGCTACCTGCGCAACAAGCGCTTCTTCGGCATGATCATTCCCGAGGAGTTCGGCGGCCTTGGCTTTGGCCACTACGCGCACGCCACGGTGGTGGCGCGCATCGCCACCGTCAACATCGCCGCCGCCGTGACGGTGATGGTGCCCAACTCGCTCGGGCCCGCGGAGCTGCTGCTGCGCTATGGCACCGACGCGCAGAAGGTGCGCTACCTGCCGCGCCTGGCCGATGGCCGCGAGCTTCCATGCTTCGGGCTGACCTCGCCCTACGCGGGCTCCGACGCGGCGGCCATTCCGGACCGCGGCGTCATGGTCGAGCGCGAATTCGGCGGCCGGCGCACGCGCGGCTTCCTGGTCGACTTCGACAAGCGCTACATCACGCTCGCGCCCGTCGCCACCGTCGTGGGGCTGGCCTTCCATGCGGTGGACGAGAGCAGGCCCGAGGGCGAGCGCGAACTCGGCATCACCTGCGCGCTGATTCCGGTGCCGCACGAAGGCATGGAGATCGGCCGGCGCCACCGCCCGATGGACAGCGCCTTCATGAACGGCCCGATCCATGGCCGCCAGGTGTTCGTGCCGGTGGACTGGGTGATCGGCGGCGAAAAGCAGGTGGGCCAGGGCTGGCGCATGCTGATGGAGTGCCTGGCCGCGGGCCGCGCCATCTCGCTGCCCGCGCTCGGCTCGGCCATGCAGCAGACGGCGCTCTACGTGAGCAACGGCTATGGGCAGATCCGCGAGCAGTTCGGCCTGCCGATCGGCAAGTTCCATGCGGTTGCGGGCCTGATCGCGCAGATGTCGGCCGAGCTCTATGCGAGCGATGCGGCGCGGCGCTTCACCGCGGCCGCGCTGGACAAGGGCGAGCGGCCGAGCGTGGCCAGCGCGATCCTCAAGGTGCAGCTCACCGAGGCCGGGCGGCGCGCCGTGAACCACGGCATGGACATCCTGGGCGGCAAGGGCATCATCGCCGGGCCGTCGAACCTGCTGGGCGTGTCGTACCGGCAGGCGCCGATCGCGATCACCGTGGAGGGCGCCAACATCCTGACGCGCGCGCTCATCGTGTTCGGCCAGGGCGCGATCCGCTGCCATCCGCATGTGCTGGCCGAAATGGCGGCCGTGCAGGCGCGCGACGAGAAGGCGCTGGGCCGGGCGCTCGTCGCGCACGGCAGGCACGTGGCTGCCAATCTGTGGCACAGCCTGTTCGGCGCGCCGGTAGTGGGCGAACCGCCCGAGGCGCTGGCGCGCGAGGCGCGGCTGATCGCGCGCATGAGCGCCAAGTACGCGCTCACCGCCGACCTGGCCATGGGCCTGCTCGGGGGCAGGCTCAAGCGCATGGAGCTGCTGTCGGCGCGGCTGGGCGACGTGCTCGCGCACCTGTACCTGGCCAGCGCGAGCGTATGGCGCTACCGGGTCGATGCGGCGCCCGAATTGCTGCCCTTTGCCCAGGCCGCGATCCGGCTGCAGCTGGACGAGGCGGGGAAGATCCTGCGCGACCTGTATGCCAACCTGCCGACTGCCGGGCGGCGCGTGATCGGCGCGCTGGTGCTGCGCCGCACCGCGCACCTGGCGCCGCTGCGCGACGTGCAGCTGATGGCGCTGGCCGAACTGCTGCGCACCGATCCGCGCATCGTCCAGCGGCTGGCGCCGGACCTCAGCGAGCCCGCGGCCGGCGGCCTGCGCGACCTGATGCATGCGATGGAACTGGGCGAGCAGCTCGGCGGCGACACCGCGGCCATGCTCGACAAGGCGCTGCGGCGCACCCGCTCGTTCGAGGAAGCCGCAGGCTCGGCGCCCGATCCGGGACTGGCGCTGGCCTACCTCAAGGCCGCCGACAAGGTGATCCAGGTCGACGACTTCGAAGGCCCCGCGCAGCAGCAGGCGCGCGCGGCGCTCAACCGGCCGGCTGCGCCGCCAGCGCAGCCAGCGCCGCGGCCGTCTGCGCATCGGCCGGAAAGAAGGACTCCACCGCCAGTTCCTGCAAAGTGACGTCCACCGGCGTGCCGAAGATGGTGGTGGTGCTGATGAAGCTCAGCACGCCGTTCGGCGTGGCCAGCTGAAAGGGCACCACGACGCCCGAAAGCTCCGTGTCGGCCGCGGGCGTGTCGTGGCTCACCTGGGGCGTGGGATAGGCTTCGAGCTCGTCGTGCAGGGCCTGCAGCACGGTGTCGCCGGTGGCGGCAATCTGCTGCTGCAACCGTTCGAGCAGATGGGCGCGCCACTGCGCGAGATTGGCGATGCGCGAAGCCAGGCCCTCGGGATGCAGGCTCAGGCGAAGCACGTTGATGGGCGCCTTCACCAGCTCGGGTGCGGCGCCCGCCATCAGCATCGGCACCAGCGCGTTGTGCGCCACCAGGTTCCAGTGCCGGTCGACGGCCAGGGCGGGGAACGGCTCATGGCCCTTGAGCACCAGGTCCACCGCGCGCCGGGCCGAGGCCATGGCCGGGTCGTCGAGCGAGCGCTGACGGTACATCGGCGCGAAGCCCGCGGCCACCAGCAGCGCATTGCGCTCGCGCAGCGGCACGTCGAGCCGCTCGGCCAGGCGCAGCACCATCTCGCGGCTGGGCGCGGCGCGGCCCGTCTCCACATAGCTCAGGTGTCGGGTCGAGACCTCGGCTTCCTGGGCCAGGTCGAGCTGGCTGAGCCGCCGGCGGGTGCGCCAGTGCCGCAGGTGGGCGCCGAACGGATCGCGCGCGCCGGGCTGGCCGGCAGCGGTGGAGTGGGTGCGGGTGGTGTTCATGGCCCGCATTCTGGCGCGGTGCCGATGCCGCGCCATGACCTCCCAGGTCATCGACGCGATGCAGGCCGAACGGAATCATTGGCTCCAACGCGGCAGGACTGGCTTGCGGCGTACCACCCGAAGGAGATCCGCATGTCCGTCTTTGCATCCCCCCGCTTCCTGCCCAACGTGATGTGGGCCGACGCCGCCTCCTGCGCCGCGACCGGTGCGCTGCAGGTCGTATTCACCGGCGCGCTTGCCAGGCTGACCGGCCTGCCGGCGCCGCTGCTCATGGGAACCGGTGTCTTCCTGCTGGCCTATGCCGCCGCCGCGGCCTTGATGGCCAGCCGCCGCACGCCGCCGCGCACGCTGATCGGCCTTGTGGTGGCGGGCAACTTCGGCTGGGCCGTGGCCTGCATCGCGCTGCTGGTGAGCGGCGCGTTCGCGGTGACCGCGCTGGGCACGGCCTGGGTGCTGGCGCAGGCGCTGTGCGTGGTGGTGCTGGCCGAGCTGCAATGGACCGGCCTGCGCCGCACCCGAGGCGGCGCGGACATGGCGCTGGCCTGAGTGCGCGGGATGCCGGCAACGCCCCTTCACCCGGCATTTTTCGCGATGAGGAACGCCGCAGGCCAGAGGACCGGGTTGGAATACAGACTACAGCAGCTGACATCGTTCCCCGCTATCCTTGAAGAGCTTCCACGAACAATCAGGAGTTCCTCAATGGCCAAAGCACCGGCGCACCCCTTTGCGTCCACCCTCAAGACCTTCAAGACCGCATCGGGCAAGTCCGGCAAGTACTGGTCGCTGAAGGAGCTGGCCAGGCAATATCCCAGCGTCGAGCGGCTGCCGGTGTCGATCCGCATCGTGCTCGAGTCGGTGCTGCGCAACTGCGACGGCAAGAAGGTCTCGGCCAAGCATGTCGAGGAGCTGGCCCGCTGGGCGCCCAATGCGGACCGCATCGACGAGATCCCGTTCGTCGTCACCCGCGTGGTGCTGCAGGACTTCACCGGCGTGCCGCTGCTGGCCGACCTGGCCGCCATGCGCAGCGTGGCCGCCAAGCTCGGCAAGTCGCCCAAGACCATCGAGCCGCTGGTGCCGGTCGACCTGGTGGTCGACCACTCGGTGATGGTCGACTACTACGGCACGCCCAAGGCGCTCGACCTCAACATGAAGCTCGAGTTCCAGCGCAACAACGAGCGCTACCAGTTCATGAAGTGGGGCATGCAGGCCTTCGATACCTTCGGCGTGGTGCCGCCGGGCTTCGGCATCGTGCACCAGGTCAACCTCGAGTACTTTGCGCGCGGCGTCTACAAGAGCTCGAACGACAACGCCGAGGTGCCGGTGTACTACCCCGACTCGCTGGTGGGCACCGACAGCCACACCACCATGATCAACGGCGTGGGCGTGGTCGGATGGGGCGTGGGCGGCATCGAGGCCGAGGCCGCCATGCTGGGCCAGCCTGTGTACATGCTGACGCCCGACGTGGTGGGCTTCGAGCTCACCGGCAAGCTGCGCGAAGGCGTCACGGCCACCGACCTCGTGCTGTACGTCACCGCCATCCTGCGGGCCGAGAAGGTGGTGGGCAAGTTCGTCGAATTCTTCGGCCCGGGCGCCGCGTCCATCGCGGTGCCCGACCGCGCCACCATCGGCAACATGGCGCCCGAGTACGGCGCCACCATGGGCTTCTTCCCGGTCGACGAAATGACCGTGGCCTACTTCGAGGGCACCGGCCGCACCAGGGAGGAGGTCGAGCGCTTCGAGGCCTACTACAAGGCGCAGGGCCTGTTCGGCATGCCGGCGCCCGGCGACATCGACTACACCAAGATCGTCAAGCTCGACCTGGGCACCGTGTCGCCGAGCCTGGCGGGTCCGAAGCGGCCGCAGGACCGCATCGACCTGGGCCACCTGTCGACCAAGTTCGCCGAGCTCTTCAGCAAGCCCAACGACGCCAACGGCTTCAACCAGCCGGCCGAGCGGCTCAAGCTGCGCTATCCGCTCGCCGTGAACGGCCAGGGCGGCGACGAGGAGGCCGCGCCGCCGCCGCCGGGCGCGCCGCGCGACATGGTCGAGATGGTGGACAACCGCTCGACCAAGGCAGCGGCCCATGTGAGCGCCACGGCGCCTCCGGCGCCCAAGGGCGGCGTGAGCATCGGCAACGGCGACGTGCTGATCGCGGCCATCACCTCGTGCACCAACACTTCCAACCCGAGCGTGATGCTCGCGGCCGGCCTCTTGGCCAAGAAGGCGGTGGAGGCGGGCCTCACGGTCAAGCCGCACGTCAAGACCTCGCTTGCGCCCGGTTCGCGCATCGTCACCGAATACCTCGAGAAGGCGGGCCTCCTGCCGTACCTCGAGAAGCTGGGCTTCTACCTGGCGGGCTACGGCTGCACCACCTGCATCGGCAACGCGGGCGACCTCACGCCCGAGATCAACGACGCCATCGTCAAGAACGACCTGGTCGGCGCAGCCGTGCTCTCGGGCAACCGCAACTTCGAGGCGCGCATCCATCCGAACCTGAAGGCCAACTTCCTGGCCTCGCCGCCGCTGGTGGTGGCCTTCGCGATCGCGGGCAACGTGATGGTCGACCTGATGACCGAGCCCGTGGGCAAGGGCAAGAACGGCAAGGACGTGTACCTGGGCGACATCTGGCCGAGCCCGAAGGAAATCGACCAGAACCTGCGCCATGCGATGAACGCCAAGTCGTTCCGCGCGAACTACGACAAGGTCAAGACCGACCCGGGCAAGTTCTGGAGCAGCATCAAGGGCACGACGGGCCAGGTCTACGACTGGCCTTCCTCCACCTACATTGCCGAGCCGCCGTTCTTCGAGGGCTTCAAGATGGAGCCGCACGCCTCGGACGCGGGCTTCAAGGGGGCGCGGATCATGGCGCTGTTCGGCGACTCGATCACCACCGACCACATCTCGCCGGCCGGCTCCATCAAGGAAAGCTCGCCCGCGGGCATCTGGCTCAAGGCGCACGGCGTGGCCAAGGCCGACTTCAACAGCTACGGCTCGCGGCGCGGCAACCACGACGTGATGATGCGAGGCACCTTCGCCAACGTGCGCATCAAGAACCTGATGATTCCGCCCGACGTCAACGGCACGCAGGAAGAGGGCGGCGTCACGCTGTTCCAGCCGGGCAACCAGAAGATGTTCATCTATGACGCCGCCATGAAGTACATGGAGCAGGGCGTGCCGACGGTGGTCTTCGGCGGCGAGGAATACGGCACCGGCTCCTCGCGCGACTGGGCCGCCAAGGGCACGCAGCTCTTGGGCATCAAGGCCGTGGTGGCGCGCAGCTTCGAGCGCATCCACCGCGCCAACCTCGTCGGCATGGGCGTGCTGCCGCTGCAGTTCCGCGGCGCCGATTCATGGCAGACGCTGGGCCTCACGGGCGACGAGCAGATCGACGTGGTGATCGGCGGCGAGCTCAAGCCGCAGATGGACGTGAAGCTCGTGGTGCACCGCGCCGACGGCAGCCACCAGGAGGTGACGGTGCGCCTGCGCATCGACACGCCGATCGAGGTCGACTACTACAAGCACGGCGGCATCCTGCCCTTCGTGCTCAGGCAGCTGCTCGCGGCTTGACCCGCGTCGGCCTCATCTCCGACACCCACGGCCTGCTGCGCCCGGAGGCCGTGGCGGCGCTGCAGGGCAGCGACTTCATCGTGCATGGCGGGGACATCGGCGATGCGGGCATCCTCGAGGCGCTTGCCGCCATCGCGCCGCTGACGGTGGTGCGGGGCAACAACGACCGCGAGCCGTGGGCCGGCCGCATTCCGGAAACGGCCTTGCTGCAGGTGGGCGGCGTGATCGTGCATGCGGTGCACGACCTGTCGCAGCTCGCCGCCGCCCCCGCCGGCGTCCGCGTGGTGGTCTCCGGCCACTCCCACAAGCCGAAGATCGAGGAGCGCGCCGGCGTGCTCTACGTCAATCCGGGCAGCGCCGGGCCGCGTCGATTCAAATTGCCAATTGCGGTGGCCGAGCTCATTGTCGATGGCGATGCCGTGTCGGCGCGCATCCTCGAACTGGGCTGAATGCGCCCCGGGGCGGCCGCAAACCCCAAAAAAAGAACCCGGCCCGCGAGGTCAAAGGGCCTTGGTCAGGTTTCTGCGATTGAGAATTGATAGCATCTAGCTTTTGCTCCATTGGCGCGCCTGGAATCCGGCGCACTTTCTTACCGTGCAAACCAACCATTTCGGGGCCGCGCCGGCATCTTCCGGCCTGCGGCTCGACCAGCTTCCCGACAACCAGTGGGCCACCGTGCTCGACGTGGCGCGGCCCGAGGGCGCGGACGACCGCGAGCTCGTGCTGCGCCTGACCGAGATCGGCTTCGTGCCGGGCGAGGCCGTGCGCATCGTCGCCCGCGGCCTGCCGGGGCGCGAGCCGCTGGCGGTGCGGCTGGGCCACACCACCTTCGCATTGCGGCGCCATGAGGCCGCATTGATCCACGTGGCGCCGGGCCTGGCGGAGGGCGCAAGCCATGGTTGAGGCCGTCATCCAGGGACCGGGGCGCCTTGCGGCCACGGCGCAGCCCGCGCGCATCGCGCTGTTGGGCAATCCGAACTGCGGCAAGACGGCGCTGTTCAACCTGCTCACCGGCAGCCGCCAGAAGGTGGCCAACTATGCCGGCGTGACGGTCGAGCGCAAGGAAGGGTCGCTGCGCACCGCGTCGGGCCGGCGCGTGTTCGTGCTCGACCTGCCGGGCGCCTACAGCCTCAACGCGCTCAGCGTGGACGAGGCCGTGACGCGCGACGTGGTTACCGGCAAGAGCAGCGAGCCCCTGCCCGACCTGCTGGTGTGCGTGACCGACGCCACCAACCTGCGGCTCAACCTGCGGCTCGTGCTCGAGGCCAAGCGCCTGGGTCTGCCGATGGTGGTGGCGCTCAACATGACCGACATGGCCAGGAAGCAGGGCATTGCGGTCGACACGGCCGTGCTGTCGCGCGAACTGGGCGTGCCGGTCATCGAGACCGTGGGCGTGCAGTCGGGCGGCGCGCAGGGCCTGCTCGAAGCCCTCGATGCGCCGGTGGCCGCCGCGGCGCCGCTGCCCTGGCAGCCGCCGGGGCTGGACGACGTGCTGGCCACGCAGCGCGAAGTGCGCCGCATCCTCGGCCTGGCCGTGCATGAGCCGGTCGGCAGCCTGGCCGCCAGCGACCGCATCGACCGCGTGGTGATGCACCCGGTGTGGGGCCTGCTGGTGCTCGCGGTCACGATGTTCCTGATGTTCCAGGCCGTGTTCAGCTGGGCCAACGTGCCCATGGACGCCATCAAGGCCGGCACCGAAGGCCTGGGCAACCTGCTGAAGGCCCACATGCCCGAAGGCATGCTGCAGAGCCTGCTGGTGGACGGCGTGATTGCCGGCGTGGGCGGCGTGATCGTGTTCCTGCCGCAGATCCTGATCCTGTTCCTTTTCATCCTGGCGCTGGAAGACTCGGGCTACCTGCCGCGCGCGGCCTTCCTGCTGGACCGCGTGATGGGCACCGTGGGCCTGTCGGGCCGCTCCTTCATTCCGCTGCTGTCGAGCTTTGCCTGCGCCATTCCCGGCGTGATGGCCACGCGCACCATCAGCAACTGGCGCGACCGCATCACCACCATCATGATCGCGCCGCTCATGACCTGTTCGGCGCGCCTGCCGGTCTATGCGCTGCTGATCGCGGCCTTCATTCCGGCGCGCACCGTGGGCGGCGTCTTCAACCTGCAGGGCGTGGTGCTGTTCGCGCTGTATGTCTTCGGCATCGTGTCGGCCATGGCGGTGGCCTGGGTGATGAAGCGCTTCCGCGACAGCAAGCAGCACTCGCCGCTGATGATGGAGCTGCCGGCCTACCGCTGGCCCAACCTGCGCAACCTGGCGCTCGGGCTCTACGAGCGGGCGTGGATCTTCATCCAGCGCGTGGGCACGATCATTCTCACGCTCACGATCCTGCTGTGGTTCCTGTCGACCTTTCCGTCGCCGCCCGAAGGCGCCACGGGCCCGGCCATCCAGTACAGCCTGGCGGGCATGATCGGCCGCGGCCTGGAGCACATCTTTGCGCCCATCGGCTTCAACTGGCAGATCTCCATCGCGCTGGTGCCGGGCATGGCGGCGCGCGAAGTGGCGGTGGGCGCGCTCGGCACGGTGTATGCGCTCTCGGCCAGCGGCGACGACGTGGCCGGCCAGCTCGAGCCGCTGATCGCAGGCAGCTGGTCGCTCGCAACGGCGCTGTCGCTGCTGGTCTGGTATGTGTTTGCGCCGCAGTGCATTTCCACGCTCGCGGCGGTCAAGCGCGAAACCGGATCATGGAAGTACGTCTGGATCATGGCCGGCTACCTGTTCGCACTGGCCTACCTGGCGTGCTTCATCACCTACCACGTGGCGCTGGCGCTGGGCGCGGGATGACCTGCCGCAAGGCTTGAGCGATGTTTCTGGGTTAGTCTCGAACGCGCGTTGGAGTAAACGGACATGACACAGCAATTGATCGTCGGATTGATCGTCGCGGCCGCCGCGTTCTATGCGGTCTGGCGCTGGATGCCCGCGGGCTGGCGGCGCAGTGCCGCGCACAAGCTCGCGGCCGGCACGCACCGCGCCGGACTGGTCGACCAGCAGCGCGCCGATCAGCTGGCGGCCTCGCTTGCCAAGAGCTCGGGCTGCGGCTCCTGCGACAGCTGCGGCAGCTGCGGACCCAAGACGCCCGCCAACCCACCCGAATCCGACAAAGCCGGCCAGGGCCCGCTGTCCACGCACAGCCGCTGAGGCCGATGCCCACGCACATCCTCGTCGTCGGGGGCGGCATCGGGGGGCTTTCTGCTGCGCTGGCACTGTCCCGCGGCGGCCACCGCGCCGATGTCTTCGAGCAGGCGCCCGCGTTCGCCGAGATCGGCGCCGGCATCCAGATGGGGCCCAACGTCACGCGGCGCCTCGCGCTGCTGGGCCTGGCCCAAGGCCTGGAGGCCATCGCCGCGCGGCCCGATGCCCTCGTGGTGCAGAGCGCGGGCAGCGGCGCCGAACTGGCCCGCCTGCCGCTGGGCGATGCGATGCGCGAGCGCTACGGCGCTCCTTATCTCTGCGTGCACCGCGCCGATCTGCATGCGCTGCTGCTCGAAGCGGTGCGCGCCCGCGGCAGGGGCACCCTGGTGACCGACGCGCGCATTGCGCAGGTCGAGACCAGCGACGATCTCGTGTGCATCTCGAGCAGCGGCGCGCGGGCCTGGGAAGGCGAGGCGCTGATTGGCGCCGACGGGCTCTGGAGCTTGGCGCGGCAACGCCTCGACGTGCCGTCCGCAGCCGAGCCGCCGCGCGCCACCGGCCACACGGCCTGGCGCGCGATGGCCGAGCAGGCCGCGCTGCCGCAGGTCCTGCGCCGCGGCCGGATCGACGTGTGGCTTGGCCCGCAGCTGCATGCGGTGGCGTACCCGGTGCGCGGTGGCGCCTGGCTCAACGTGGTGGTGATCGCGGAGTCGGCGCCGGCCGGCGATGCGCGCGACTGGGACCAGGCCAGCAGCCTCGCCGCACTGCAAAAGGCCACGGGCCGGAGTGGGCGCGCCTTGCAGGCCTTGCTCGAAGCCATGCCCGGCTGGCGCGCCTGGACGCTCAGCGACCGGCCGCCGCTGGCCTCTGCGGCCGAGATGGCCCACGAGCGCGTGGCGCTGGTGGGCGATGCCGCGCATCCGATGGTCCCCTACCTGGCGCAGGGCGCCGGCATGGCCATCGAGGATTCGGTGGCGCTGGCCGAGGCGCTGGGCCAAGGCAGTGCGGCCGACGTGCCGGCCGCCTTCGCGCGCTATGCCGAGGCGCGCTGGCAGCGCAACGCGCTCGTGCAGGCCAAGGCCCGGCGCAACGGCCAGATCTTCCATGCAGCCGGTGCGGTGCGCATCGGCCGCGACCTGGCAATGCGCGCGCTGGGCGCACGGCTGCTGGACCAGCCCTGGCTGTACGGCGGCTGAGTGCAGCCGCGCCGCGCACCCTCAGAGCCTGAAGGTCTGCAGGTGCTCGATGCGTTCGGCCAGGCCCTCGGCACCCAGGTAGTGGCCATGCGTGCCTTCCCGGACCTCGAGCAGCGTGGCTTCGAGTTCGGCCAGCGTCGCATCGCGTTCGACCACGAAGGCGGGCGGCACGTCGATGCCGGCCTCTGCACATGCATCGGCGACCAGGTGCGCGCTGGCGGGCGCACCACAGGCCGCGCATTTGACGATGGCCGCCACGCTGGGCTCCGCCCCGTTGGCAAGCAGCGCGCCCGTGAGCTCGGGCGAGATCTGGCCGTCGACATGGCCCAGCGCATCGCGCGCCACCGGCGCGCCCGCGCGCACCAGCGCCATGGCCGCGGCGAAGGCGCCCTGGCCAATGGCCACGTCGGTGGCCAGCGCGCTGCCCTGCTGCGGGCCGTCGAAGCTCACGCCGGCGGCCGCGAGTTGGGCCACCAGATCCGCGTCGTCGGTGCCGATGGCGTGGTGCAGCGCGGCACGCGCAATGGCCGGCAGCCGGCGCAGCGTGCCGTCCGCCAGCGGCGTGCGCCAGTCGACCACGGCGCGGCAATAGAAGGCCACCAGCTTGTCCATCAGGTCGAGGTCCAGCCCATGGTCCTGGTGCCGGTCGTCGAGGTACTGCAACAGGTCCTGGCCCGAGAAATAGTCGCCCGTGGGCGCCAGCGGATCCTCGTCCAGGTGCAGGGCCGCGAAGGCGCCGCGCAGGTCGGGCGCGATGGCGCTCACGCTGTCTTCGTGCAGCGCATGCGTCCAGGCGGGCGGCAGCCCGTGCTTCCATGCGACGATGCGGCCGTGCTCGGGGCCGGGCTCGACCACCGCATAGACGCGGTCGAGGTATTCGAAGCCGCCGAAGGGCAGGTGCGTGAGCTTGCCGCTCCAGGCGCGGCCTTCTTCCTTGGCGGCTTCTTCGGCCAGCTCTTGCTCATGTTCGATCCAGCCCTGCAGGTCGCGGTAGCCGTCGCTGCCGTCCCAGAACAGTTCCGACCAGCTGATGGATTCCACATTGCCGCTCATCGGCAGCGACAGGTCGTAGTCGAGCCGGCCGCCCGCCGTCTGCCGCCACAGCGCAGCCAGCGCCTCGGGAAGCGGGCCGGCGCACAGCGCCTCGATGGCGGCGATCCGCTGCGCCGGCATGGGCGGCTGGGCCTCGAAGATCACGCGGTCTGCGAACAGGACCACGCCATGCTCGCGCAAGGTCGCAAGCTCTTCGAGCGAGAACTGGACATCGTTCATGGCAGTGCCTCCGTTGTTGTTGCCAACGAATGTAGCGCTTCGGGCGGATGGGGCAAGCGGGGCAAGCGATAGCTTACAGATCGGTGCGCAGCTTCCAGATTTCGGGGAACAGCACCACGTCGAGCATCTTGCGCAGGTAGCTCACGCCGCCGGTTCCGCCCGTGCCGCGCTTGAAGCCGATCACGCGCTCCACTGTGGTCACGTGGCGAAAGCGCCAGAGGCGGAAGGCGTCTTCGAGGTCGGTGAGCTTTTCGCCGAGCTGGTACAGGTCCCAATGGTCGTGCGGGTTGCGGTACACCGTGAGCCAGGCTGCTTCCACGCCGTCGCTGGCCTGGTAGGGCTGGGTCCAGTCGCGCTCCAGGTGATCGGCGGGCACCGGCAGGCCATGCCGTGCGAGCAGCTTCAGCGACTCGTCGTAGAGCGACGGCGAGCGGTAGGCCGCATCCACCTGAGCGAGCAGGTCGGGCCGGTGCGCATGCGGCTTGAGCATGGCGGCGTTCTTGTTGCCGAGCGCGAACTCGATGCAGCGGTACTGCGCGCTCTGGAAGCCGCTGGAGTTGGCGAGGTAGGGCCGCATTGCCGTGTACTCGGGCGGCGTCATGGTCGAGAGCACGGTCCATGCGCTCACCAACTGTTCCATGATGCGGCTCACGCGCGCGAGCATCTTGAAGGCGTCGGCCAGCTTCTCCCCTGCGATGCAGGTGGTGGCGGCGCGCAGTTCGTGCAGCATCAGCTTCATCCAGAGCTCGCTGGTCTGGTGCTGCACGATGAACAGCATCTCGTCGTGCGCGGGCGACAGCGGATGCTGCGCGTTGAGGATCTCGTCCAGGTGCAGGTAGTCGCCATAGCTCATCGACGCGCTGAAATCCAGCTGCGCCATTTCCTCGTGGACGATCTTCTCGGGGTTCTGGTCGGTGCTCATGTCACTGCGTTCTTGCGGTTGAATTCGGCGCGCCGCCACTCGCCCGTCTCGAGCACCTGCACCAGGTGCTCGACCGAGTTCCACACGTCCTCGAAGCCGAGGTACAGCGGCGTGAAGCCGAAGCGGAGGATGTCGGGCATCTGCGAATCGCCGGCGCGGTAGTCGCCGATCACGCCGCGCGCGATCAGCGCCTGCACGATGGCGTAGGCGCCTTCGTCGCGGCTCAGGCACACCTGCGAGCCGCGGCGCGCATGCTCGCGCGGCGTGACGAGCGAGAGGCCTTGTCCGGCGCAGCGTTCTTCGACCAGCTGGATGAAGAGATCGGTGAGCGCGAGCGACTTGGCGCGCAGCGCGGCCATGGCGCCATTCGCGCCGTTGAAGGATTCGGCCGCGAGCACGGTGTCCAGGCCGCACTCCAGCCCCGCCAGCGCGATGACCGGCTGCGTGCCGCAGAGATAGCGGCCCACGCCCGGCGCGGGGCGATAGTGCGGCGTGAACTCGAAGGGCGCGGCATGGCCCCACCAGCCCGACAGCGGCTGCTCGAACTTGCCCGCGTGCCGCGTGTGCACCCAGGCGAAGGCCGGCGCGCCGGGGCCGCCGTTCAGGTACTTGTAGCCGCAGCCGATCGCGTAGTCGGCATTGCTTTCATTGAGCGCCACGGGCACGGCGCCCGCGCTGTGCGCCAGGTCCCACACCGTGAGCGCGCCGGCGGCATGCGCGGCGGCGGTGACGGCCTTCATGTCGTGCATGGCGCCGGTGCGGTAGTTCACGTGCGTGAGCATCAGCACGGCCACTTCATCGGTCAGCACCGAATCCGGGCCTTGCAGCTCGCCCGCCTCGATCAGCTTGAGCGTGAAGCCGCGCTCGCGGCACAGCGACTCGGCAATGTAGAGGTCGGTCGGGAAGTTGCTGCGCTCGCTGACCACCAGCTTGCGCCCCCTGTCCTTCTGCTGCGAGAGCGCCGCGAACAGCACCTTGTAGAGATTGACCGAGGTGCTGTCGGTGCACACCACTTCGCCGGGCGCGGCGCCGATCAGCCGTGCCACCTTGTCGCCCAGGCGCTGTGGCAGGTCGAACCAGCTCGCGGTGTTCCACGAGCGGATCAGGCCTTCGCCCCATTCCTTGGCCACCACCTCGGCGATGCGTGCGGGCGCGGCCTTTGGCAGCACGCCGAGCGAGTTGCCGTCGAGGTAGAGCACGCCCTCGGGAATGATGAATTGGTCGCGCAGGGCGCGCAGCGGGTCTTGCGCGTCGAGCGCGCGGCAGTCTTCGAGGGTTGTCATGGTGGAGGTTTTCAGCGGGGAAATTCGCGCAGCACGGCGCGAACCGGGGAGGCATCGGCGCTGACCAGCTTGAGCGGCAGCGCGATGAGTTCGTAGTCGCCTTCAGGCACGTCGTCGAGCACGAGGTTCTCGAGCACGCGCAGGTCGAGGCGGCGGATGCGTTGGTGGCTTTCCAGCGTCTTGCTGTCGGCCGGGTCGATGCTCGCGGTGTCGATGCCGATGAGCTTCACGCCCATGGCCGCGAGCCGCTCGACGGTGGCGGGCGCATAGGCCGCGAGCTGCGGGTCCCAATGCTCGACGGGCATCGCGGCATAGGTGCGCACGAGCACGCGCTGCGGCATCTGGCTCGTGACGGCGTGCGCGATGTGCTCCCACTCGATCAGCGGCCCCTTGGCAATGGCGTGGATCACCCGGCACGGGCCGAGGAAGGGCGCAAGGTCGACGAGGCCGATGGCCCGGCCTTCGGCGTCGTAGTGCAGCGGCGCGTCGGCATGCGCGCCGACATGCGGTGAAAGCTTGATCTCGCTGACGTTGACCGGGCAGTCGGGCGAAATGGTCGCGGCCCAGCGCTGCTGGTAGGGCGTGTCGCCGGGGAACACCGGCGCGCCTTCATGCACGGGCGGCGAGATGTCCCAGAGGCGGAGTTGGGGTTGCAGGGAACGCATGGCGCAAAGTTAGCGCCGGGCGGGGGGTCGTGGTGTCGGTTATTTCCAACACACGGCGTGACGAGATGATCGACCGGCTCAGGAAGGCAGCCCCGGCAGCCCATGGCGCGCGCGGGCCCGCTCGCAGGCGCCGCTGCCGGCCTGCAGCTCATGGCAGGGGTTGGGGCGCCATTCGTAGATGCCGCAGGCCACGGCCTGGCCGATCTTGCCGGTGAGCGCGGCGCAGCGCGGCGGCGTGTGGTCGGTGCCGCGCATGCGGCAGAGGGCGCCGTTCACATCGACCGCAAGGCCGGAGGGCACCCTGCCGCCGTTGTCGTCGAGTTCATGGATGCTGAAGTCGACGCGGTAGCTGGCGCAGCAGGCGCCACATTGCTGGCAATGGGACACGCGGCTGCGCCTTCGGTCAGGAGCTCAGAGCCGCCCCAGCAGCAGAAACTCCATCAGCGCCTTCTGCGCATGGAGCCGGTTCTCGGCCTCGTCCCACACCACCGACTGCGGACCGTCGATGACCTCGGCCTGCACCTCCTCGCCGCGGTGAGCCGGCAGGCAGTGCATGAAGAGCGAGTCGGGCTGGGCGATGCGCATCATGTCCTCGTCGACGCACCAGTCGGCAAAGGCCTTGCGGCGCGCCTCGTTCTCGGACTCGTAGCCCATGCTGGTCCAGACGTCGGTGGTCACCAGGTCGGCGCCGCGGCAGGCTTCCATCGGGTCCTTGAAGACCTGGTAGCTGTCGGCCGAGCGCAGGCCCGCCACCGACTGGTCGACCTCGTAGCCGCTGGGCGTGCTCACGTGCACCTTGAAGCCGAGGATCTCGCTGGCCTGCAGCCAGGTGTTGGCCATGTTGTTGCCGTCGCCGACCCAGGCCACCGTCTTGCCCTGGATGGAGCCGCGGTGCTCGATGTAGGTGAAGATGTCCGCGAGGATCTGGCAGGGGTGGAATTCGTTGGTCAGGCCGTTGATGACAGGTACGCGCGAGTGCGCGGCGAAGGTGTCGATCTTGGTCTGCTCGTAGGTGCGGATCATCACCAGGTCGACCATGCGGCTGATGACCTTGGCGCTGTCCTCGATGGGCTCGGCGCGGCCGAGCTGGCTGTCGCCGGTGGTCAGGTGCACCACGCTGCCGCCGAGCTGGTACATGCCCGCCTCGAAGCTCACGCGGGTGCGCGTGCTGGCCTTCTCGAAGATCATGGCCAGCGTGCGGTCGGTCAGGGGCTGGTGCTTCTCGTAGGTCTTGAACTTCTTCTTGATGATCGCCATGCGATCGAAAAGATAGGCGTATTCGTCGGCCGTGAAGTCCGAGAACTGCAGGTAGTGGCGGATGGCGTTGGGCGTGGTGGCGGTCGTCATTGCGCTGCGGGCTCCGACAGGAATGTTTTGACGATGGGCGCGAGGATCGCGACGATCTCGTCGGCCTCGGCAATGCTCAGGATGAGCGGCGGCACCAGGCGGATCACCTTGTCGGCCGTCACGCTCAGCAGCAGGCCGGCGTCGCAGGCGCGGTTCAGGATGACGCCGCAGGGCCGGTCGAGCTCGATGCCCAGCATCAGGCCCTGGCCGCGGATTTCCCTCACGCCGGCCAGGCCGCCGATCTCGCGTTCGAGCGCGGCCTTCAGGTGCTCGCCCACGGTGGCGGCGTTCTCGAGCAGCTTGTGCTCTTCCATGATGCGGATGGTCTCGATGCCGGCGCGCATCGCAAGCGGATTGCCGCCGAAGGTGGTGCCATGGTTGCCGGGGCCGAAGATGTGGGCGGCCTTGGGGCCGGCCACCACGGCGCCGATCGGCACGCCCGAGCCCAGGCCCTTGGCCAGCGGCATCACGTCGGGCTTGATGCCGGCCCACTGGTGCGCGAACCACTTGCCGGTGCGGCCCATGCCGCATTGCACTTCGTCGATCATCATGAGCCAGTCGCGCTGGTCGCACAGGGCGCGCACCTGCTTGAGGTATTCCCAGCGCATCGGGTTGATGCCGCCTTCGCCCTGGATGGTCTCGAAGAACACGGCGACCACGTTGGGGTTGCCTTCGGTGGCTTTCTTCAGGGCCTCGATGTCGTTCAGCGGCACGCGGATGAAGCCCTCGACCAGCGGGCCGAAGCCGGCCTGCACCTTCGGGTTGCCGGTGGCCGACAGCGTGGCGATGCTGCGGCCGTGGAAAGCGGCTTCGTACACCACGATCTCGGGCCGCTCGATGCCCTTGTCATGGCCGAACTTGCGCGCGAGCTTCAGGGCCGCCTCGTTGGCTTCCAGGCCGGTGCAGCAGAAGAAGGCGTTGGTCAGGCCCGACAGCTCGGTCAGCTTGGCGGCCAGCTGTTCCTGGCCGGGCACGTGGTAGTAGTTGGAGCTGTGGATCAGCTTGCTGATCTGGTCCTGCAGCGCGGGCACCAGCTCGGGGTGGTTGTGGCCCAGCGTATTCACGGCAATGCCGCCGAGGCCGTCGAGGTAGGCCTTGCCCGCGGTGTCCCAGACTCGGCAGCCCTGGCCGTGCGACAGCGCGATCGGCAGGCGACCGTAGGTGTTCATGACGTGGGGCGAGGTGGGCTGGGCGGTAGCGCTCATTCGGTTCTCCAGATAGGGAACCGCGGATTCTAGGCGTGCGCTTTGACGGCTTCGTTGAGGATTCCGCATTACAGCAATGCCCGCTTCCCGGGAGGCGAAAGGCGCCCGGATAGAATCGCTTGTTGCACCGCAGCACCTGCTGCGGGCGCCTCATTCAACGATGATTTCCCCCACTGCCAAAGAAATCTTCATCCAGGGCATCACCCACGATGGCCGGACTTTCCGCCCCAGCGACTGGGCCGAGCGGCTGGCCGGCGTGATGTGCTCCTTCCGCCCCGGCGGCGCCTATCCGGGCAGCCACCTGAGCTATTCGCCCTGGTGCATTCCGACCACCATCAACGGGGTCAAGTGCGTGGTGGTGAACCGCGCACTGCGCGACGCCGAGCCCATGGCCTGGGACTTCTGCGTGAACTTCGCGCGCGACAACGACCTGCAGGTGGCCGAGGCCTGCCTGGTGCCCGACGTGCCGGACGCGCCGCCCAAGGCCTGAGCGGGCGGCTTCCTCCGGCAGGAAGGAAGCGATCGGACATGAAAAAACCGCCCGAAGGCGGTTTTTTACACTTTGCTGCAGCGCACCCCGATCAAACGGCGGACCGGAGGATTCCGGTCCGGGCTTGCCTGACAGGTGTCAGGCGGCGGCCTTTTCAGGCGCGAGGGCGAGGGCCTTGACCTTCGCCGACAGGCGGCTCTTGTCGCGAGCAGCCTTGTTCTTGTGGAAGATGCCCTTGTCGGCGACGGTGTCGACGATGCTCTGGGCCTTCGCGAAGAGTTCGCTTGCCTTGGTCTTGTCGCCGGCCAGGACGGCCTTTTCGACATTCTTCACGGCGGTGCGGTATTTGGAGCGCAGCGAGGTGTTCGCAGCGTTGAGCTTGGTGTCCTGGCGGACGCGCTTACGGCCGGAGGCGAGGCGCGGGTTCTTTTTCTTGGGCTTGGCGGATGCCATGGTTTGGTTCCTTAGGTGTCTGAGGATGATGCAGCAAAGCCCTCCATTATAGGCCGGGTTGCCTTTTTCGCCGAATCGGGGCTTGGCGGGCCCTACACTCGCCCCGTGTCCCTGTTCAAATCCGCTTCCACCGTATCCCTGCTGACGCTCGCTTCGCGGATCACGGGCCTCGTGCGCGACGTGCTTTTTGCCTCGGTGTTCGGCGTCAGCGCGCTGACCGACGCGTTCAACGTCGCCTTTCGCATTCCCAACCTGTTCCGGCGGGTTTTCGGCGAAGGCGCCTTCAGCCAGGCCTTCGTGCCGGTGCTCGCGGCGCGCAAGACCGAGGCCGGCCAGGAGGGCGCCAAGGCGCTGATCGACCACGTCGCCACGCTGCTGACCTGGGCGCTGGTGGTGGTTTGCGTGGCCGGCGTGGCTGGCGCGCCGCTGCTGGTGTGGGCCATGGCCAGCGGGCTGGCGGGCTTCGACGCGGCCGTGGTCATGACGCGCTGGATGTTTCCCTACATCGGCTTCATGTCGCTGGTGGCGCTGGCGGGCGGCATCCTGAACACCTGGCGCAAGTTCGCGGTGCCGGCCGCCTCGCCGGTGCTGCTCAACATCGCGCTGATCCTGGCGATCGTGGTCGGGGCGCCGCTGTTCCGCCGCTACGGCATCGAGCCGATCTATGCCCAGTGCGTGGGCGTGCTGGTCGGCGGCGTGCTGCAGCTGGCCATCCAGGTTCCGGCGCTGCGCGCGCTGGGCCTCATGCCGCGCATCGGCACGGGTTTCAAGGCGCTGGGCGACGCCTGGCGCGACCCCGCCACGCGCCAGGTGCTGAAGCTGATGCTGCCCGCCCTGCTGGGCGTGAGCGTGGCGCAGATCTCGCTGCTCATCAACACGCAGATCGCCTCGCACCTTGCGGTCGGCAGCGTGACCTGGATCGGCAACGCCGACCGCCTGATGGAATTCCCGACCGCGATGCTCGGCGTGGCGCTGGGCGTGGTGCTGATGCCGCAGCTGGCCGGCGCCCGCGCGGCCAAGGACGATGCGCGCTACTCGTCGCTGCTCGACCTGGGCCTGCGGCTGGTGGTGCTGCTGTCGGCGCCGTGCGCCGTCGCTCTGCTGCTCTTTGCGAAGCCGCTGGTGGCCGTGCTGTTCCACAACGGCGCCTACCAGGGCGAGGACGTGCAGCGCACCACCGTGGCGCTGATGGGCTACGGCGTCGGGCTGGTCGGGCTGGTGGCCATCAAGGTGCTCGCGCCCGGCTACTACGCCAGGCAGGACACGCGCACGCCCATGCTGATCGCCGTGGGCGTGCTGGTGCTGACCCAGGTCCTCAATGTCTTCCTGGTGCCGGTGCTGCAGCATGCGGCGCTCACGCTGACGATTGCCATCGGCGCGCTGGTCAATGCGATCTGGCTGCTGGTCGGCCTGATCCGCCGCGGCAGCTACAAGCCCGAACCCGGCTGGGGCAGGTTCGCGCTGCAGGTGCTGGCGGGCATGCTGGTGCTGGCGGCCCTGCTGGCCTGGGGTTCGCGCCACTTCGACTGGATCGGCCTGCGCGAGCAGCGCTTGCTGCGCATCGGCCTGCTGGCCGCGCTGATCGCCGGCGCGGCGCTGCTGTATTTCGCGGTGCTCACGGCGCTGGGCGTGCGGCTTCGCAGTTTCATGCGCCGGTAAGAGGGCGCCTGGCGCGGCTTTACCCAACGGGCGGTTTTTCGGCTTGCGCAAGCTGAAAACACCGCCTTGACGCTCCCCGAATGCTCCTCTACAAAGACACATGACGTTCAGCTTTCAGGTTCCCACGGCCCTGGCGTATTTCGAATCGCTGGTGCAGAGCGACGAGCACTTTCCGCTGCTGGAGGCGGCCGCCAGCCTCGCACAGGACGAATACCCCGACCTCGACGTGCAGCAGGTGCTGGGCGACGTCGACCAACTGCTCGCGCGCCTGAAGCGCCGGCTGCCGGCCGATGCCGCACCGCTCGCGCGGCTGCGCGCGCTCAACCAGTTCTTCTTCAACGACCTGAACTTCGGCGGCAACGTCAACGACTACTACGACCCCGACAACAGCTACCTGAACGCCGTGCTGCGCACGCGCCGCGGCATTCCCATTTCGCTCGCGGTGCTGTGGATGGAGCTTGCGCAGGGGCTGGGCCTGCAGGCGCGCGGCATCGGCTTTCCGGGCCACTTCATGCTCAAGGTCACGCTGCCGAAGGGGCAGGTGGTGATCGACCCCTTCACCGGCAAGTCGCTCTCGCGCGAAGAACTCGGCGAGCGGCTCGAACCCTACAAGCGCAGCAACGGGCTGGTCGGCGATTTCGACGTGCCGCTGGGCCTGTACCTGCAGCCCGCCAGTTCGCGCGAGATCATCGGGCGCATGCTGCGCAACCTGAAGGAAGTGCACCGCGCGCAGGAAGACTGGCAGCGCGCCATCGCCGTGCAGGACCGCCTGATCGCACTGCTGCCCAACGCCTGGGGCGA
Source organism: Variovorax paradoxus NBRC 15149 (assembly GCF_001591365.1). Classification (GTDB taxonomy): domain Bacteria; phylum Pseudomonadota; class Gammaproteobacteria; order Burkholderiales; family Burkholderiaceae_C; genus Variovorax; species Variovorax paradoxus. The sequence goes on along the minus strand of NZ_BCUT01000001.1, from coordinate 1,173,331 downwards.
GTACCGCGACCGCGGCATCGCGCATGCCGAGCAGGGCAACACCGCAGCCGCCGTGCGCGACCTGGAAACCTACCTCGCGCATGCGGAAGACGCGCTCGACGTCGATGTCATTGCAGAGCGCGTCGCGGCGCTGCGGCGCGAATCCGACTGATGGCCGCCAGCACCGGCGTGGCCGACGCCCCCGATCTCGGCACCCTGCATGAATTCCACGGCGTGCAGCCGGTGCTGCCGGTGTCCGACGCCGCGCGCGCCGCGCGCTGGTTCCGCGACGTGCTGGGCTTCGAGATCGACTTCATCGCCGGCGAACCGCCGAGCTATGCACGGGTCAAGAAGGGCGACCGCAGCTACGGCGACCCGGTCTACCTGCGGCTGTGGCAGTGCAACACCCGCGGGGCGCCGCCCTGGCGCGGCGAGATCGTGATCCACGTGGGCAAGGACATCGACGGCCTGCACGCGGCCTATGCGAAGCGCGGCGTCACGGTGATCGAGCCGCCCGTCTCGCAGCCCTGGGGCCTGCGCGAATTCGCCATCCGCGAGCCCGACGGGCATGTGCTGCGCTTCTGCGGCTACCTGCCCTGAAGCTCTGATACATAAAATTACAAATTGATCGAGGCAGGCGTGTCGATCGGGCTTGCGCTCGTGCGACGTGTGAACAGGAGCGCGCGGTTTCAGTGCCTCCCGATTTCATCAACCTTCAGGAGAAACGACATGCGATTCATGGTTCTGGTCAAGGCCAACAAGGATTCCGAAGCCGGCGTGATGCCGAGCACCGAAGTGCTCACCGCCATGGGCAAGTTCAACGAGGAGCTGGTCAAGGCCGGCGTGCTGCTCGCGGGCGAAGGGCTGCACCCGTCATCCAGGGGCGCACGCGTGCGCTGCGAAGGCCTCAAGCGCACCGTGATCGACGGTCCTTTCGCCGAGACGAAGGAATTGCTCGCGGGCTTCTGGCTGCTGCAGGTCAAGTCGAAGGAGGAAGCCATCGAGTGGATCAAGCGCAGCCCGTTCCAGGAGGGCGAGATCGAGATCCGCCAGGTGTTCGAAGCCTCCGATTTCGGCGACTCGATGACGCCCGAGCTGCTGGCGCAGGAAGAGCGCCTGCGCGCCGAATCCGAGGCCCGGGCCAAGGCCGGCCGCTGAACGGCAGCGCCGCACCGAAGGAGACCGCCATGCGATTCATGCTGCTGATGATTCCCCACGGCTACGAAAGCGCCGCGCCCGGCACCATTCCCGACGACGTCGATGCGGTGGCGGCCATGATGGCCTACAACGAGTCGATGCAGAAGGCCGGCGTGCTGATCAGCTGCGACGGCCTGCATCCGCCCTCGATGGGCGCGCGCGTGAGCTTTCCGGGCCGCAAGCCCAAGGTGGTCGACGGCCCCTTTGCCGAGGCCAAGGAGGTGCTCGGCGGCTACTGGATCATCGACGTGCCCTCGCGCGCCGACGCCATCGAATGGGCCACGCGCTGCCCCGGCAGCGAGAACGAGGTCATCGAGGTCCGCCAGATCCAGGAAATTGCCGACTTCCCGCCCGACGTGCAGGCGCTGACCTCCGAATTCGCGTCGATGCAGGCGGTCAAGAAGACCTGAGCCATGGGTGCTTCCGAGGGCCGCGGCGGCGGAGGTGGCGAGGCCGCCGTCCACCGCAGCATCGAGGCGGTGTGGCGCATCGAATCCGCGAAGATCATCGCCACCGTCGCGCGCATGGTGCGCGACGTGGGCCTGGCCGAGGAACTGGCGCAGGACGCGCTGGTGTCGGCCCTCGAGCAATGGCCCGAAAAAGGCGCGCCCGACAACCCCGCCGCCTGGCTCACGGCCGTGGCCAAGCGCCGCGCGCTCGACCGGCTGCGGCATCGGCAGCTGGCCGAGCACAAGGCGCCCGAGATCGGCCGCGAGCTCGATGCGCAGCACGAGATGGCCCAGGCCGATTTCGCCGAAGCCGTCGATGCGGCCATCGACGACGACATCGGCGACGACCTGCTGCGGCTGGTCTTCACCGCCTGCCACCCGGTGCTTTCGACCGAGGCGCGCGTGGCGCTCACGCTGCGCCTGATGGGCGGCCTCGGCACCGACGAAATTGCGCGCGCCTTTCTCGTGCCCGAAGCCACCGTGGCGCAGCGCATCGTGCGGGCCAAGCGCACGCTGCTCGAAGCGCGCGTGCCCTTCGAGGTGCCGCGCCGGCATGAGCTCCAGGCGCGGCTCGCCTCGGTGCTCGAGGTGCTCTACCTGATCTTCAACGAAGGCTACTCGGCCACGGCCGGCGACGACTGGATGCGTCCCGCGCTGTGCGAGGAAGCCATGCGCCTGGGCCGCATCGTGGCCGAGCTCATGCCCGATGCCTCGGAAGTGCATGGCCTGGTGGCGCTGATGGAAATCCAGGCCTCGCGCACGGCCGCGCGCGTGGGCGCCTCGGGCGAGCCGGTGCTGCTGCTCGAGCAGAATCGCGCACGCTGGGACCACATGCTGATCCGCCGCGGCCTGGCGGCACTGGCGCGTGCCGAGGCGCTCGGCGGTGCCTTCGGCCCGTATGCGCTGCAGGCGGCCATTGCCTCCTGCCATGGCCGTGCGCGCACGGCCGAAGAAACCGATTGGCCGCGCATCGCCGCGCTCTATGACGCGCTGGCCGAGCTGTCGCCGTCGCCCATCGTCGAATTGAACCGCGCGGTGGCGCTGTCGATGGCCTTCGGGCCGGCCGCGGGGCTCGAGGTGGTGGATGCGCTCGTGGGCGAGCCGGCCTTGCAGGCCTACCACCTGCTGCCGGCGGTGCGCGGCGACCTGCTCTTGAAGCTCGGCCGCCGCGCCGAGGCGCAAAAGGAATTCGACCGCGCCGCCTCGCTCACGCGCAACACGCGCGAGCGGACCCTGCTGCTGGCGCGTGCGCGGGCCTGCGCGGCTGTGCAGGGCTGAAACTCCTCGCGGGGCCGGCAGAGCTGCTACGCCTTCGATGCCGAGGCCGAAGGCGAGCCAGGCAATCCGAACTGGTGCCAGGCGCGCCGCAGCTGCGTGTCAGAGCCGAAGCCCGAGATTTCCGCCGCCCGCGTCACGCTCGCGCCCGAGGCCAGCGCCAGCTGCGCGGCCGCCAGCCGCAGCCGGCGCAGGTAGGCCAGCGGCGCCACGCCCGCGTGCTCGACGAACAGCCGCGTCAGGTGCCGCGCCGAGGTATGCGCCACTTCGGCCATCCGCGGCACGCTCCAGTCGGCCTGCGGCTGCTCGCTGACGGCGTCCTGCACGCGATGCAGCGCGGCATGCAGGTGGTTGCGGTGGGCCAGGAAGGGCGACAGCTCCGGATCGTGCGGGCCGCGCCGCTGCGCCACCACCATCGTCTGCGCCACCTGGGCGGCCAGCGCTTCGCCGCACAGGTCGGCAATGCGGTGCAGCACCAGGTCGATGCCGGTGGTGACGCCCGCGCTGCTGTACACCGGCGGATCGATCACGAACACGCGGTTGGCGACCACCTCGCAGCGCGGCTCCACTGCGCGCAGTTCGTCCAGGTGATGGTGGTGCGTGGTCGCACGGCGGCCCGAAAGCGCGCCGGCATGCGCGGCCAGCAGTGCACCGGCGCAGACCGTGACCAGTTCGAGCCGGCCGCGTTCGAAGCGCTGGCCGCGCAGCCAGTGCAGCAGCTCCTGCGTCTCGGCGTTGTCGATCGGGATGGTGTCTCCGGGCAGTCCGACCAGCACGACCCAGGCCGGGCCATGCCATTGCGCCGGCAAGGGCGAGAGGTTGGCGAGTGCCACGCCGACCGACCCGATCGACGTGGGCCGCGGGCTGGCGAATTCGATCTCGAAGCGCTCGGGCTGGCCCGCCGCACGCAGCCGCTGGTTCGCGATGCGCAGCGCCTCGGCCGGGCCGGCCCAGTCGAGCACCAGGCTGCCCGGCAGCAGCACGAACACTACGCGGATGGGCTTTTGCTGCTGCTGCTGCTGGAGATCCATGCGTAGTCCATCTGGCGCGCGGTGCGCTCGGCCAGCGGGTGGCCGGCCAGGCGTTCGACCAGGTACAGGCTCATGTCGATGCCCGCGCTGATGCCCGCGGAGCTGACGATGCGGCCGCTGTCGACCCAGCGCTCGTTTTCGCGCACGTCGAGCAAGGGGAACTGCTCGCGCAAGTCCGCGATGTCTTCCCAATGGGTGGTCACGGCTTCGCGCACGGCCACGCCGCTTTTGGCGAGCAGGAAGACGCCGGTGCAGACCGAGGCGACCAGCTGCGCGCCGGCCGCGCAATCGGCGATCCAGCGCAGCGTGGCGGGGCTTGCCATCGGGGCATCGACCACGCCGCCGGGCACGACCAGCAGGTCGGCCATTGGATTCGCGGCCAGGTCGTGGTCGGCCAGCAGGCGCAGGCCGGCGCGCGCCTGCACCGGCTCGTTGGCGCCCAGCGCCACCGAGGCAACCTCGAAAGGCGCCGGCGCGCCGGGATTCATGCGCTGGCTCACGCGGCTTGCGGTGGTGAACACCTCGAACGGCCCCGCGAAGTCGAGGGCCTCGACGCCGTCGTAGGCGAGGATTCGAACACGCAAGGTCATGCGGCCACGCTTTCGCCGGTTTCGATTCCGGCGCGTTGCAGTGCCTGCGCCACGCTGCAGACGGTGGCGAACCGGCCGTCCAGCACGGCCGCCGTGCGCGCCTTGATGTCGGCCGCGGCAAGCGATTGGCCGTCGGGCTGCGGCATGTCGAAGGTCAGCGTGGCCTCGGTCACGTAGTCGACCTCCCAGCCCAGGTCCGAGGCGTGGCGCGCGGTGGTTTCGCAGCATTGCTCGGTGCGGATGCCGCTCACGATCAGCCGGCCGATGCCCTGCTGCGTGAGCCAGATGTCGAGCCCGCTGTTGACCAGCGCGCTGTGGCGGTGCTTGGTGAAGGTGGCCGCCGCCTCGAAAGCCGCCAGGCCTTCGATCGGCCGCACCAGGCCCGATTCGACCGCGAAAGGATGGCTCGCAGTGGCGGGACCGTCGACGTGGAAGATGCGCACGATCGGAAGGCCGGCGGCCAGGCAGCCCTCGATCAGCGCGTTCTGGGCGGCGAAATAGGGCTGCGCGACGTGTTCGGACCAGTAGGCGCGCTGGCGAAACGATTCCTGCGCGTCGATCACAATCAGACAGGATTTCATGGCGTGGGCTCGAAAGGGCGAAGTGGATGATGCCGCCTATTCTTCTGCGCCGCCAGCGCATGGTCCGCGCCGAAGCGGACCAGAACCGATCAAATCAGGACATCAGGGCTAAACCAGGCCTGCGGCCTGCAGCTCTTTCTTGAGGTACGCATAGAAAAGCGGCGCCGCCACCAGCCCGGCCGGGCCGAACACCGCCTCGGCCACGAACATCACTGCCAGCAGTTCCCACACCCGCATCTGCGTGCGGCTGCCGACCACCTTGGCGTTGATCACGTATTCGGCCTTGTGGATGATGATCAGGAACGCCAGGCAGGCCAGCGCCGTCACGGGCGACACCGACAGCGCCACCAGCGTGATCACCGAGTTGCAGACCAGGTTGCCGACGATGGGCACCAGGCCCGCCACGAAGGTCAGCGTGATCAGGGCCGGCGTGTAGGGCAGGTGAGGGCCCCAGAGCGGCATCAGGAACAGCAGGAAGATGGCGGTCAGCAGCGTGTTGAAGGCCGCGATCCAGAACTGCGCGGCCACGATCTGGCCGAAGGCCTCGCCGAAGATCGCGATGCGCCGGTGCAGCTGCGCGGCGAGCGGCCGGCGCTGCAGCGGCGAAGGCGCAATGGCCGCCAGCCCGCCCACGATGAGCCCCACGTAGGCAAACAGCAGGCCGCCGAGCCATGCCCGTTCGGCCAGCGCCAGCGAACCGGCCTGCGCGCGCAGGTAGTTGGCCACCACGCGCTGCACTTCGGCCGCGCCTTCGGGCAGGTAGACCGCAATTTCGGGTGGGAGCTTGAGCCGCAGTTCGAGCACCGTGCGCGCCGTGTAGTCGAGCAGCTCGCGGTACTGGTCGGGCGCGTCGAGGATGTACTCGCGCGCCTGCGACAGGCCCAGGGAGATCAGCGCGATGGGCGCCAGCAGCACCAGCGTGACGGCCAGCACCCGGGCCGGCACGTCGGCACGTTCGAACGGCAGCTTCAGCCGCGCCAGGCCGCCGACGATCAGCCGCGTGAACCAGCGGGTGGCCAGGAAGCCGATGCACACGCACAGCAGGCCGGGCAGCAGGTGCTGCCACATCACCAGCAGCAGCGCGGCCGGCATCAGCAGGTAGCTGGCCAGCACCACGTTGCGCGAGGCGGGCTGGGGCTTGGTTTCGAAAGTGGCGAGGGAGGGCTTGGCCATCAGGGTCCGGGTGCTGCGCTGGCGAGCCTCGGAGCGAGGAAATCAGCCAACCACGACGGCGGCGCCCGTGCCGCGCTCGGCGATGGTGCCGATCTCGAACACCGATTCGCCGGCCGTGCGCAGCGTGGCAGCGCAGGCTGCGGCCTCGGCCGCGTCGATCACCACCACCATGCCGATGCCGTTGTTGAAGGTGCGGTTCATCTCGATGTCGTCGATGCCGGCCACCTTCTGCAGCCAGGCGAAGAGTTCGGTCTGCGGCCAGCTGCCCTTCCTGAGGTGGGCGGCCGTGCCTTCGGGCAGCACGCGCGGAATGTTCTCGAGCAGGCCGCCGCCCGTGATGTGGGCCAGCGCCTTGATCGGGTGCCTGGCCAGCGCCTCGAGCACCGGCTTCACGTAGAGGTGGGTGGGTTCCATCACGGCTTCGCGGAACGGCTTGCCGTCGAGCGTGGCGGGCAGGTCGGCCCCGGCGCGTTCGATCACCTTGCGCACCAGGCTGAAGCCATTGGAATGCACGCCGGCCGAGGCCAGGCCCAGCACCACGTCGCCGGGCTTCACGTTCTGGCCCGTGAGGATCTTCGACTTTTCGACCGCGCCGACCGCGAAGCCCGCCAGGTCGTACTCGCCGGCCGGGTACATGCCGGGCATTTCGGCGGTTTCGCCGCCGATCAGCGCGCAGCCGGAAATCTCGCAGCCGCGGGCGATGCCGCCGATCACGGCCGCGGCCGTGTCCACCTCGAGCTTGCCGCAGGCGAAATAGTCAAGGAAGAAGAGGGGTTCGGCGCCCTGCACCAGCACGTCGTTGACGCTCATGGCCACCAGGTCGATGCCGACCGTGTCGTGCATGTTCCATTCGAAGGCCAGCTTGAGCTTGGTGCCCACGCCGTCGGTGCCGCTCACCAGCACCGGCTCCTTGTAGCGCTTGGGCACCTCGAACAGCGCGCCAAAGCCGCCGATGCCGGCCAGCACGCCTTCGCGCAGGGTCTTCTTGGCGAGCGGCTTGATGCGGTCGACCAGTGCGTCGCCGGCATCGATATCGACACCTGCATCCTTGTAGCTGAGCGGGGTGGGCGTGGGGGAAGTCATGGTCGGACGGTGTCGAGAAGGGCGGGAAGGTGGAGGCGCCGGCGACCGAAGCGGCCGGGCCGATAGAATTCCTCACGATTTTAAGGGCCCTCCGGGCCCCCTCCATGAACCTTCCCGGGATGAAACAGCTCGCGCTCGATATCGGCATTGCGACGGGCCCCAGCTTCGACGCTTTTTTTGCCGGCCCGAACGAGGCGGCGCTGCGGCACCTGCAACTGTGGGTGGGCGGCGCCGGCAGCGCCGTGCCCCACTCTCCCGTGCCCACCTATCTTTGGGGCGAAGGCGGCAGCGGCAAGACCCATCTGCTCGAATCGGTGCGTGTGGCGCTGCGCGAGCAGGGCGCGAGCGTGGGCTGGCTGCATGCCGGCGTGCTGGAGCCGCCCGAATTCGACGAGCGCTGGGGTGCCGTGCTGCTCGACGACGTGCACCTCTACACCGCCGTGCAGCAGCACGCGGCCTTCAACTGGTTCGTCAACGCGCAGACGCTGCAGCGCGGCGTGGTGGCCGCGGGCGCGCTGCCGCCGGCCGACCTGCCGCTGCGCGAGGACCTTCGCACCCGGCTGGGCTGGGGCCATGTGTTCCACCTGCAGGTGCTGAGCGAAAGCGAACGCCGCGCGGTGCTGCGCCAGGCCGCCGACACGCGCGGCGTCATGCTGTCGGACGAGGTGCTCGACTACATGCTGCACCGCTTCAGCCGCGACCTGGGCAGCCTGATGGAGCTGCTCACGCAGCTCGACGGCTATGCCCTTCAGACACAGCGCGCGATCACGATCCCGCTGATCCGATCCATGCTCGAAAACGAATAGAGAAGAGCTTCAACCAACAATGATCAAGAAATTCATCGACAAGCTGCTCGGCAAATCGGCCGGCGGCGCACAGGGCAAGAGCCGCTTCGGCAAGCGCCAGGAGGTGCCGGCAGAGGTTCACAAGATCGATCCAGCCCTGGTCGACGAACGTGCCAGGAACGTCGTCACCACGCTCCAGCAGGCCGGCTACGAGGCCTACGTGGTGGGCGGCGCGGTGCGCGACCTGCTGCTGGGGCTGCGCCCCAAGGACTTCGACGTGGCCACCAACGCCACGCCCGAGCAGGTCAAGTCGCTCTTCCGGCGTGCCTTCATCATCGGGCGGCGCTTTCGCATCGTGCACGTGGTGTACGGCCGCGGCCGCGAGCACGAGGTGATCGAGGTCTCGACCTTCCGCGCCTACATGGACAACGCCGCCGCCGAGCAGGTGGCCGGCAACGAGCGCACCAGCAAGGGCGAGCTCGCGAGCATGAAGCATGCGGTGGACGCCAGCGGCCGCGTGCTGCGCGACAACGTCTGGGGCCCGCAGGAGGAAGACGCGGCGCGCCGCGACTTCACCGTGAACGCCATGTACTACGACCCCGCCAACCAGGTCGTGGTCGACTACCACAACGGCATCCGCGACGCCCAGAAGCTCACGCTGCGCATGATCGGCGACCCGGCCACGCGCTACCGCGAAGACCCGGTGCGCATCATCCGCGCGATCCGCTTCTCGGCCAAGCTCGCGGCGCTGGGCTTCAAGATGGAAGCCAAGACGGCCGCGCCGCTGGTCGAGTCGAGCAAGCTGCTGGCCGACGTGCCGCAGAGCCGCCTGTTCGACGAAATGCTCAAGCTGCTGCAGACCGGCCATGCCATTGCCACGGTCGAGCAACTGCGCAAGCTGGGCCTCGCCAAGGGCATCTATCCGCTGCTCGACGTGGTGGTGGAGCGGGCCGACCAGCCCTTCGTGAAGGCGGCGCTGCAGGACACCGACCGCCGCGTCGGCGAAGGCAAGCCCGTGGCGCCGAGCTTCCTTCTGGCCTGCGTGCTGTGGGCCGACGTGCGCGACGGCTGGGCCCAGCGCGTCGAGGGCCGGCACGGCCAGCGCCCGCAGCCGCCATTCCCGGCGCTGCAGGACGCGATCGACGACGTGTTCAATGCCCGCATCGGCGATGTGTCGGGCCGCGGCAAGCTCGCCGCCGACATGCGCGAGATCTGGATGATGCAGCCGCGCTTCGACAAGCGCACCGGCTCCACGCCCTACAGCCTGGTCGACCAGGCGCGGTTCCGCGCCGCCTTCGACTTCATGCGGCTGCGCGCCGACGTGGGCGAGGTCAGCGAGGCCATCGCCGAGTGGTGGCAGGAGTTCAGCACCGCCGACGACGTGCGCCAGCAAGACCTGCTGGAGCAGGTGCGCGACGAGCAGAAGACCCGCCAGCGCGTGCGAACGCGCGACCCGGTCGCGCCCAAGCCCTCCCGCGGCGAACCGGCGCCGCGCCAGCGCCAGCCCGAGGCCGACACCCGTCAGGGCGACGAGGCCGAGGAAGTCGAGGTCGAGGCCGGCGCCGTGCCGCCCGATGGCGAGCCGGCCGCGCCGCGCAAGCGCCGGCGCCGCCGCAAGCCGCGCACCGGCGGTGGTGGTGATGGCGGCGGCGAGGGCGGCGGGAGCGCCGCAGCCGAATGAGCGCACCGAACCGGCCGAAGGACGGCAAGAGCGGCGGCGGCCAGGGACGGCCGCCATCGCGCGGCGGCCCTTCGCCGAAGCCGAAGAGCAGCGGACCGGCGCCCGCGCGGCGCGCGCCCAGCCGGCCCGCGGGCAAGGCCGGGTCCGCCGGTGCGCCCCCTCGCCGCACGCGCGAGGACTATCCGACCGTGCAGGCCTTCGTCGCCATCGGCGCCAACCTCGGCGACGCCCGGGCCGCCGTGACGGCGGCCATGGACGCCATCGGCACCATCGAGCGCACCGTGGTGACGGCGCGCTCGTCGCTCTACCGCAGCGCGCCGGTCGATGCGGCCGGGCCCGATTTCATCAACGCCGTGGTGGCCGTGCGGACCGGGCTCACGGCCGAGGCCTTCCTGGCCGAGCTGCACCTGCTGGAGGAGCAGGCCGGCCGCGAGCGGCCCTTTCCCAATGCGCCGCGCACGCTCGACCTCGACCTGCTGATGCACGGCAACGCGATCAAGGACACGCCCGCGCTGGCCTTGCCCCACCCGCGCATGCGCGACCGCGCCTTCGTGCTGAAGCCGCTTGCCGAGATCGCGCCCGACAAGGTGCCGCGCGCGGCGCTTGCCCGCGTTTCCTCGCAGGTCATCGAGCGGATTCGCGACTGAGCGGCCAGGGGCGGCGAACCCCGCCGGCCGGGCGGCTTTGCGCCGCCCATTACACTTGCGCGGTTTTTCATGACGTTGTCACGCATTTGTGGCAGCGGCGAACCCAGGAGAGCGCCATGTTCGGCAAGCTGCTGCCCCGCGAGGGGAATTTTTTCGAGATGTTCAACCAGCACGCCGAGCGCATCGTCGAAGCGGCGCGGGCGTTCGAGCAACTCGTGGCCAATTACAGCGACGTGCACCTGCGCGAGCAGTACAACCGCGACGTCGACAATGCCGAGCGTGCGGCCGACCGCGTCACGCATGACGTCAACCGGCTGATCCACAAGACCTTCATCACGCCGATCGACCGCGAGCAGATCCACAAGCTCATCAATACGATGGACGACGTGGCCGACCTGATCCAGGACTCGGCCGAGACCATGGCGCTGTACGACGTGCGCCACATGACCGACGAGATCGTGCGCCTCACGGCGCTGAGCGTGAAGTGCTGCGACCGCCTGAAGGACGCCGTCAAGTTCCTCGGCAAGATCGCCGACCCGGCGGTGGCCGAGGCCACGCTCAAGACCTGCGAGGAAATCGACCGCCTCGAATCGGACGCCGACCGCGTGATGCGCAGTGCCATGAGCAAGCTGTTCCGCGAGGAGCCCGACGTGCGCGAGGTGATCAAGCTCAAGGCAATCTACGAATTGCTCGAGACGATCACCGACAAGTGCGAGGACGTGGCCAACGTCATCGAGGGCATCGTCCTCGAGAATTCCTGAGCGGTAAGCATCGATGGCAACGGTTCAGGTCGCCCTCTGGGTGGTGATGGTGCTGGTCGCGCTGGCGATCCTGTTCGACTTCATGAACGGCTTCCACGATGCGGCGAACTCGATCGCCACCGTGGTGTCGACCGGCGTGCTCAAGCCGGGCCACGCCGTGCTGTTCGCGGCCTTCTTCAACCTGGTCGCGATCTTCATCTTCCACCTGAGCGTGGCGGCAACGGTCGGCAAGGGCATCGCCCAGCCGGGCGTGGTCGATGTGCACGTGGTCTTCGGCGCGCTCGTGGGCGCCATCAGCTGGAACCTCGTGACCTGGTACTACGGCATTCCGAGCAGCTCGTCGCACGCGCTGATCGGCGGCATCGTGGGCGCCGTGATCGCCAAGACCGGTACCGGCGGCCTGGTGGCGTCGGGCATCTGGAAGACCGTGGCCTTCATCTTCGTTTCGCCCTTCCTCGGCTTCGTGCTGGGCTCGATGATGATGGTGCTGGTGGCCTGGGGCTTCCGGCGCGCCACGCCCTCGCGCATCGACCGCTGGTTCCGGCGGCTGCAGCTGGTGTCCGCCGGGGCCTACAGCCTGGGCCACGGCGGCAACGACGCGCAGAAGACCATCGGCATCATCTGGATGCTGCTGATCGCCACCGGCTACGCCTCGGCCACCGACGCGAGCCCGCCGACCTGGACCATCGTGAGCTGCTACGCCGCGATTGCGCTGGGCACCATGTTCGGCGGCTGGCGCATCGTGAAGACCATGGGCCAGAAGATCACCAAGCTCAAGCCCGTGGGCGGCTTCTGCGCGGAAACGGGCGGCGCGCTCACGCTGTTCCTGGCCACCGCGCTGGGCATTCCGGTGTCGACCACCCACACCATCACCGGCGCCATCGTCGGTGTGGGTTCCGCGCAGCGCGCGAGCGCGGTGCGCTGGGGCGTGGCGGGCAACATCGTCTGGGCCTGGATCTTCACGATCCCCGCGTCGGCCTTCGTGGCCGCCATCGCCTACTGGATCAGCCTGCAGATCTTCTGAGTTTCCGGCGCGCGCTGCGGCCGGCTATTGCGAGATCTTCCGGCCCTCTTCGACCTGGTGTTCGAAGTAGCGCTGGAAGCTGAACACGATGCTGGCCATCAGCACCGTGGTGCCGAACAGGAGCGCCAGCACCACGGCGCCGATCGTGGCCCAGTTGGTGCGGCCCGGCGCGGCGTCCGAAGGTGCGCTGCCGTTGAAGCGGGCGTTCCACTTCTCGGGCGCCATGAGGCCGTAGACGATGGCCGTCAGCGCGCATCCCGCGATGGTGAAGCCCAGGAGCGGAATCAGCACCCAGCTCCAGCCGTCGTCCAGGCCGTACATGCGCGCGCGCTCGATGCCGTACAGGCCGAGCGCCGTGGGAATGGGCAGCAGCCAGCCGAGCCAGTCGCCGATGCCGCGCAGGTAGAACCGGTGCAGGCCCAGCGGGCCGCCCAGGAAGGAGAGCCAGGCGGCAATGGTCTTGTTTTTCATTCGGGTTGGGTGGTGCTGCCTTCGCCGAGCACCTTTTCCATCAGGACCACGTCGCGCCATTGGCCGAACTTCCAGCCGCAGTCCTTGAGCACGCCCACGTGCGTGAAGCCCTGGCTGCGGTGCACGCCGACCGAGCCGGCATTGGCCGAATCGCCGATGACGGCGATCAGCTTGCGCACGCCCACCGCTTCGGCGGCCTGCGAGAGGGCGGCCAGCAGCTGGGCGCCCAGGCCCTTGCCGCGTGCGGCTTCGGACATGTAGATCGAGTCTTCGGCCGAAAAGCGGTAGGCCGGGCGCGGCTTGAACCAGTTGCAGTAGGCAAAACCCAACACTTCGCCATCTTCTTCGGCCACGAGGTAGGGCAGGTTCTTGCCGAGCACGTCGGCGCGCCGCGCGGCCATGTCGGCGGCAGAGGGAGCTTCGGTCTCGAAGGTGCCGGTGCCGGTCAGCACGTGGTGGGCGTAGATGGCCGTGATGGCCGCGATGTCTTGGTCGCGGCTGGGGCGGATGGTGAGGGTCATGCAGGTGGCAAACGGAATGCGGCGGGCGCGGAAATTCGGAGAAAACGCAGGTCGGGCTATAATCGCAGGCTTTTCAGCGTGTCGCTGGCCGGGTGGCCATGTCGCGTGTCTCGACGTTGAAAGAACACTGTGAGCGGGCCTCTTGTCAAAAAAACGGGCTTGCTGCACCACCCAAGGATAAATCATGGTCGTCATTCGACTTTCCCGCGGCGGCTCCAAAGGCCGTCCGTTCTTCAACATCGTCGTGTCGGACAAGCGCGTTCGCCGCGATGGCCGTTTCATCGAGCGCCTGGGTTTCTACAACCCGACCGCCAAGGAAAACGAAGAAAGCATCCGTATTGCCCAGGACCGCCTGGCCTACTGGAAGAGCGTTGGCGCACAAGCTTCGCCCACGGTCCTGCGCCTGATCAAGCAAGCCGCAGCCGCAGCCCCCAAGGCAGCTGCCTAAGCTGCCCGGCACGCCGATGCTGCCCGCACTCGAAGCCGCCGAATTGCCGGCGGATGCGATCGAGGTAGGACGCATCGCCGATGCATGGGGCATCAAGGGCTGGTTCAAGGTCCTGCCCCACAGCGCCCAGCCCGAGGCGCTTTTTTCTTCCAAGCGCTGGTTCCTGCAGGCTCCCGGAGCCTCGGCAACCGCGGCTTTCCGGCTCGCGATCCGCGAAGCCAAGGAACATTCCGACTGCATCGTCGCCTCCTCCGAGGACGTGCCTGACCGCAACGCGGCCGAGGCGCTCCGCGGCGCGCGCGTGTTCGTGCCGCGCTCGAGCTTTCCCACGGCCGGCGACGACGAGTACTACTGGGTCGACCTGATCGGCCTTGCGGTGGTCAACCGCGAAGGCGTGGCGCTCGGCACGGTGCGCGAATTGCTCGCCACTGGCCCGCAGACCACGCTGGTGCTCGCGGCCGAGGAAGACGGCAAGGCCATCGAACGCATGGTGCCCTTCGTCTCGGTCTTCGTCGACAAGGTCGACCTCGCCGGCCGCCTCATCACGGTCGACTGGCAGCCCGATTTCTGATTGCGGGCTCGCGCGCATGCGCTTCGACGTCCTCACGCTCTTTCCCGAACTGTTCGCGCCCTTCATGGCCAGCGGCGTGACGCGCCGCGCCTACGAGTCGAAGCAGGTCGAGGTCGTGCTCTGGAACCCGCGCGATTTCGCGCAGGGCAACTACAAGCGCGTGGACGACCGGCCCTTTGGCGGCGGCCCCGGCATGGTGATGATGGCCGAGCCGCTGTCGGCCTGCCTCGACGCGGCGCTGGCCGCGCGCGGCTCGCAGGCGCCGGTCGTGCTGTTCTCGCCCATTGGCGAGACTTTGCGCCACGAAGCGGTCGAGCGCTGGTCGGCCAGCGAGGGCGCGGTGCTGGTCTGCGGGCGCTACGAAGGCATCGACCAGCGCTTCATCGACACGCGGGTGACGCACCAGGTCAGCCTCGGCGACTTCGTTCTCTCGGGCGGCGAGATCGCGGCCATGGCGCTGCTCGATGCCGTGGCGCGGCTGCAGCCCGGCGTGCTGGGCGACGAGGCCAGCCATGTGCAGGACAGCTTCAATCCCTCGCTCGACGGCCTGCTCGATTGCCCGCACTACACCCGGCCGGAGCAATGGAACGGGCAGGGCGTGCCGGCGCCGCTGCTGTCGGGGCACCACGTGCAGATCGAGCGCTGGCGCCGCGACCAGCGCCTGGCCATCACGGCCGCCCGGCGGCCCGACCTGATTGCCGCCGCACGCGCCGCCGGCCGCCTGAGCAAGGCCGATGAGGCGGTCCTGAAAAAAAAGCTATAATCTTCGGTTCCCCGATCCTCTGCCCGGCCGCGCCTGGCTTGAAACCGAAGGCGCCTTTTGTGTAGCGCGAGCACGATCGAATATCAGGAAATCATGAACCTCATCGAAACCCTCGAGCAGGAAGAAATCGCCCGCCTCGGCAAGAAGATCCCCGATTTCATGCCCGGTGACACGGTCATCGTCAGCGTGAGCGTCGTCGAAGGCACCCGCAAGCGCGTGCAGGCCTACGAAGGCGTCGTGATCGCCAAGCGCAATCGTGGCCTCAACAGCGGCTTCACGGTGCGCAAGATCTCCAGCGGCGAAGGCGTGGAGCGTACGTTCCAGACCTACAGCCCGCTGATCGCCGGCATCGAAGTCAAGCGCCGTGGCGATGTCCGCCGCGCCAAGCTGTACTACCTGCGCGAGCGCAGCGGCCGTTCGGCACGCATCAAGGAAAAGCTGCCGGGCAAGTCGCAAGCAGCGTCGGCCGCCAAGTAAGCCGCCTTCCTGCCGTGCAAAAAGCCGCCGCTCTGGCGGCTTTTTGCGTTGTGCGCCGTGCACGCTTCTTGCAAAAAGAAGGCGCGGCCAGACAGCGCGGCTTTTTTACGCTCTACTCCTTCACTGAAACTCTCTCACTTGACCCACTCCACCGCCCCCATGCAACTCGCGCCCGTCGAACCCGTCAATGCCGTGGTGCCGCCCACGCTGCTGCCGTTCGACCCGCGCGAGGCGCCTGTGGTCGGCGGCCCCGACGGCCTGCCCGCGGTGGCGCCCGCGCAATTGACCACCGAGGCCCTGCGCAGGCGATTTGCCACGCCGCCCGAATGGACGCCCGAATTGCGGCGCGAGCCGCGCCTGACCGACCGCGCCCCGGCGCAGGCGGCCGTGCTGGTGCCCATCGTGCAGCGCCCGCAAGGCGCCACCGTGCTGCTGACCGAGCGCACGGCGCATTTGTCCAACCATTCGGGGCAGGTGGCGTTCCCGGGCGGGCGCGTCGACCCCGAGGACGCCAACATCGCGGCGGCCGCGCTGCGCGAGGCCTGGGAAGAAGTGGGGCTCTCGGCCCAGTACATCGAAGTGCTTGGAAGCCTTCCGACCTACACCACCGTCACCTCGTTCATCGTGACGCCGGTGGTCGCGCTGGTGAAGCCGGAGTTCGAACTCACCATCAATCCCTACGAAGTGGCGCTGGCCTTCGAGGTGCCGCTGGCCTGGCTCATGGACCCGGCCAACCACCGCCGCCACACGGTGCCCGCGCCCGACGGCACCCGCCGCGAGTGGTATTCGATGCCCTACCAGGACGGCAGCGAAGAGCGCTTCGTCTGGGGTGCGACCGCGGGCATGCTGCGCAATCTCTATCGCTTCCTCAGCGCCTGATCTCGGCCCGTGCCGCGCCTGTGCAGGCGCCCTCGCTATCATCGAAGGATGAGCTTCTTTGCCATCCTGTGTGCGTTGCTGATCGAGCAGGTGAGGCCGCTTGCCTCCCACAACCCGGTGTACGGCGGCGTGCTGGCCTGGACGCGCTGGACCAGCCGCAATTTCGACGCCGGCAAGCCGCACCACGGATGGGTTGCATGGGGCCTTGCGGTGCTCGTGCCCACGCTGATGACGCTGGGCATCCACCTGCTGCTGGTGTTCACGCTGGGGCTGCCGTTCGCGGTGCTCTGGAGCGTTGCGGTGCTCTACGTCACGCTCGGTTTCCGACAGTTCAGCCACCACTTCACGGACATCCGCGACGCGCTCGACGAAGGCGACGAGCCGCTCGCGCGCTCGCTGCTGGCGCACTGGCAGGGCGTGGACGCGGCCGAACTGCCGCGCAGCGAAATCGTCCGTCACGTGATCGAGCATTCGGTGATCGCGGCGCACCGCCATGTGTTCGGCGTGCTGGCCTGGTTCTCGGTGCTCGCCGCCCTGGGCCTGGGGCCGGCCGGCGCGGTGTTCTACCGCATGAGCGAGTTCGTCTCGCGCTACTGGCACCACAAGAATGGTGCGGCGGTGCAGCCCTCGAGCGTCTCGGTGCAGCGGGCCGCGGAGAGCGCCTGGCATGCGATCGACTGGCTGCCCGCGCGCATCACCGCACTGGGCTTTGCCGTGGTCGGCAGCTTCGAAGAGGCGATCGACTGCTGGCGCAATGACGCGCGGCGCTTTCCGAGCGAGAACGACGGCGTGATCCTCGCGGCGACCTCGGGCGCGGTCAACGTGCGCCTGGGCGGCGGCGCGCTGAGTCCGATTCCCGTCACCGATCCGCTCCCGCGCGCGCAGGCCGGCGATTCGATGGCCGATGGCCGCCGGCTCGACAGCGGCAGCACGCCGGGCCGCGAGCCCGAGCCCGGCCACCTGCGCAGCGTGGTGGGCCTGGTGTGGCGCTCGGTGGTGATGTGGATGGTGCTGCTGGCCCTGCTCACGCTGGCCCGCCTGCTCGGCTGAGCGGCAGAAAATCATGACCACCCCCGCACCGGCCTTCTGGAGCCCGCGCATCGCCGCGCTCGAACCCTACGTGCCCGGCGAGCAGCCGCGCATCGCCAACCTCGTCAAGCTCAACACCAACGAGAACCCGTATCCGCCGTCACCGCTCGCCATCGACGCCATCCAGCAGGCCGCGGCGAATGGCCTGGAGCGCTATCCGGACCCCGCCTCGCTCGCGCTGCGCGAAGCGGTGGCGCGGCGGCACGGCCTGCAGGCCGGCCAGGTCTTTGCGGGCAATGGCTCGGACGAGGTGCTGGCGCATGCCTTCTTTGCCTTCTTCCAGCAGGCCGAGCCGTTGCTGATGCCCGATGTGAGCTACAGCTTCTACCGGGTCTATGCGCAGCTCTACGGCATCGGCTGCGAACTGCTCCCGGTCGACGAAGGCCTGCGCATCGACGTCGATGCCATGGCGGCCCGCGCCCGCGGCGGCTGCGCGGGCCTGGTGATCGCCAACCCGAATGCGCCCACGGGCATCGGGCTGCCGCTCGCGCGCATCGAGCAGCTGCTCGCAGCCTGTCCCGAGCGCGTGGTGCTGGTCGACGAGGCGTATGTCGATTTCGGCGGCGAGAGCGCGCTGCCGCTCATCGGCAAATATCCGAACCTGCTGGTGGTGCAGACCTTGTCCAAGTCGCGTTCGCTGGCGGGCCTGCGGGTCGGCTTTGCCTGCGGGCAGGCGCATCTGGTCGACGCGCTGGTGCGCGTCAAGGACAGCTTCAATTCCTATCCGCTCGACCGGCTTGCCACCGCCGGCGCGGTGGCGGCGCTCGAAGACGAGGCCTGGTTCCAGACCACGCGCGACAAGGTCGTCGACACCCGCGAAGGGCTCAGCCTGCAGCTCGAAGACCTGGGCTTCGAAGTGCTGCCTTCGCAGGCCAACTTCGTGTTCGCGCGCCATCCGAAGCGCGATGCCGCCGAACTGGCGGCGCTGCTGCGCGAGCGCGCGGTGCTGGTGCGGCATTTCAGGCAGCCGCGCATTGCGCAGTACCTGCGCATCAGCATCGGCACGCGCGAGCAGTGCGGGGCGCTGGTGCAGGCGCTCGAATCGATCTTGGGCGTTCAGTAGCGCGACTGGCTGAGCTCGGCGAAGAGTTCGCCGTAGATCCTGTAGCGCGTGGCGCTGATCGGCCCCGGCTTGCCGGGCGTGTCCACGTTCGCGATCACGCCGCAGCCCGGCTCGTGCAGATGGGTGCAGTTGTAGAACTTGCAGTCGTTCGCATGCTCGGCAATGTCGGGCATCAGGCCCGCGAGCTGCATCGGCGCGATGTGGTTGAGGCCGAATTCCTGGAAGCCCGGCGAATCGATCAGGCTGGTGGTGCGCGCCTCGTCGACCCAGTACCAGGTGGTGCTGGTGGTGGTGTGCTTGCCCGAATTCAGCGCCTGCGAGATCTCGCCGGTCAATGCGGTGGCACCGGGCACCAGCAGGTTGATCAGCGTGCTCTTGCCGGCGCCCGAGGGGCCCAGCACCAGCGTGCTCTTGCCAGCCAGCAGCTTCATGAGCGATGCGTAGTCGGCTTCGCCCGACGCCTTGAGCGAGAGCGGCAGCACGCCATGGTGCATGCGGCGGTAGGGCGCGAGCTTGTTCCATGCGCGCTCGAAGGGCTCGGCCAGATCGCTCTTGTTGAGCGCGATGATCGGCGTGATGCGTTCGGCTTCGGCGGCAATGAGCGCTCGCGCGAGTTGATGCTCCGAGAACTCCGGCTCGGCCGCGATCAGGATCAGCACGTGGTCGAGATTGGCAGCGAACGACTTGGTGCGGATTTCGTCCTGGCGGTAGAAGAGGTTGCGCCGCGGCACGACTTCCTCGATGGTGCCTTCGTCTTCGCTGGCCTGCCAGCGCACGCGGTCGCCGACCACGGCCTGGCTCTTCTTGCCGCGCGGATGGCAGATCAGGCGCTCGCCCGCAGGCGTTTCGACCAGGCAATGGCGGCCGTGGCTCGCGATGACCAGGCCGTCGTGAAGAATGCGCGCGGAGGTGCCGGCCCCCTTGGCGGGAGTGCGGCCCGGCTTAGCCAACGGCGGGTTTCCTCATCACGGCGCCGGGCTGGTGACCAGCGCATTCGCCTGGCGCGCGCATTCGAAGTCGGTGCTCGAGAGCCCGCCCACGTCGTGCGTGTTGAAGCGCACCACGCAGCGGTTGTAGTGCACCGACAGGTCCGGATGATGGTCTTGCGTGTGGGCGATGAAAGCCAGCGCGTTCACGAATGCGATGGTCTCGAAGTAGTTGGCGAAGCTGAAGGTCTTCTCGATGGCCACATGGGCACCGTCGCCGTCGAGCTTCCAGCCGTCGAGCTTGGCGAGGCCGGAGACGATTTCGGTGGCGCTCAGTGCCTTGCGGGGAATGTTTTTCCAGTCTTTGGGCTTGAACATGCTGCTCATGGTCTGGGCTTTCCGGCAAATGTCTTCTTCAGGCCGCCGTCATGCGCGCAAGGCGCTCGGAGGCCGGGGGGTGGGAATAGTAGAACTTGACGAACACCGGGTCGGGCGTGAGCGTCGACGCGTTGTCCTGGTAGAGCTTGAGCAGTGCGGCCGACAGGTCGGCGCCGCTGGTTTGCGCCACCGCATAGGCATCGGCCTCGAACTCGTGCTTGCGCGACAGGCGTGCGGGCAGCGGCGCGACGAAGAAGCCGAACACCGGCACCGCGAGCATGAAGAGCAGCAGCGCGAGTGCGTCGTTGGGCGCCGTTGCCGCCATGTTGGGCTGCACGCCGAGCCCCGTGTAGAACCAGGCCTGGGTCGACACCCAGCCCAGCAGTGCGAAGCCCGCCAGGCTCAGCGCGAACATCGCGACGAGCCGCTTCACGATGTGGCGGTGCTTGAAGTGGCCGAGCTCGTGCGCGAGCACGGCCTCGACTTCGGCCGCG
Organism: Variovorax paradoxus NBRC 15149; assembly: GCF_001591365.1. Classification (GTDB taxonomy): domain Bacteria; phylum Pseudomonadota; class Gammaproteobacteria; order Burkholderiales; family Burkholderiaceae_C; genus Variovorax; species Variovorax paradoxus. The sequence continues at coordinate 1,152,995 of NZ_BCUT01000001.1, read as the reverse complement.
TCGAGCTGGCGCAGCAGCGTGTCGTAGAACACCACGCGCTTGCTCGCGCCAAAGCCGGTGAAGTAGGCATTGGCATGCGCGCTGCGGGTGCTGCCGTCCATCACGAACAGGCCCTTGGCGGCAAAGCCGCAGCGCTTCATCAGCGCCGTGACGCGTTCCTTGAGCGTGGGATCGTCGAGCGGCTTGAACTTGTTGAACAGCGGCGCAATGAAGGTGGGGTACACCAGCATCCCCAGCAGGTTGAACCCCATCCACACGGCCCAGGCCCAGAGCCACCAGGTGGCGCCGGCCGCGCCCATGAGCCACAGGATCAGCGCCGCAATCGGCAGGCCGATCGCGGCGCCGAGCGCCGTCGACTTGAGCGTGTCGGCCAGCCAGAGGCGCAAGGTCATCTTGTTGAAGCCGAAGCGCTCCTCGAGCCTGAAGGTCTGCCAGAGCGTGAAGGGCAGCTCGAGCAGGCCGCCAATGGCCGCAAAGGCCGCCAGCAGCGCCAACTGCTGCACCATGCCGCCGCCGAGCCAGGCCAGCAGCAGCCGATTGAGCGCGTCGAGCCCGCCCAGCAGCGTCCAGCCCAGCAGCAGCGCGGTGCTCCAGGCCATTTCGACGAGGCCGAAGCGCGCCTTGGCAATGGTGTAGTCGGCCGCCTTCTGGTGGGCGGCGAGGCTGATGGTGTGTTCGAAAGCTGCCGGCACCGCGCCGCGGTGCCGCGCCACGTGGCGCACCTGCCGCGAGGCGAGCCAGAACTTCACGAGCAGGCCCGCGACCAGTGCAACGGCGAAGGCAGTGGTGAAGATGAGCGAATAGGACATGACGGGCGAGTTTAGCCCTCGGGTCCGGCCGGCGCAGGCCTTCGACGACAATCCTGCCATGCCCGAATCCCTTGACCCCACGACCGTCGCAACCCTCCCTGTCCTCAAGAAAAGCGACCAGAACCTGGTCTGGCTCGACTGCGAAATGAGCGGCCTCGACCCCGAGAAGGAGCGCCTGCTCGAGATTGCCGTGGTCGTCACCGGCCCCGACCTCACGCCCCGCATCGACGGCCCCGTGCTGGTCATCCACCAGAGCGACGCGGTGCTCGACGCCATGGACGCCTGGAACAAGGGCACGCACGGGCGCAGCGGCCTGATCGACAAGGTGAAGGCCTCGACGCTGGACGAAGCCGCGGCCGAGCAGCAGCTGCTGGAATTCGTGGCCCGCTATGTTCCCAGGAGCGGTTCGCCCATGTGCGGCAACACCATCGGGCAGGACCGGCGCTTCCTGGTCAAGTTCATGCCCAAGCTGGAGGCGTACTTCCACTACCGCAACCTCGATGTCAGCACCCTGAAGGAGCTGGCCAAGCGCTGGAAGCCCTCCGCCTACAGCGCCTTCAAGAAGCAGCAGGCGCACACTGCGCTGGCCGACGTGCACGAGTCCATCGAGGAGCTCGCGCATTACAGGGAAACCTTTCTCAAATTGACGGATTAGGTAAAAACCCCGAGTCGTGCCATAATCGATGGCTTCGCTGATCTGGAGGATTTTCCGGTCAGCGTCTCTTGCATCTCCCTATCTTGCACACCGCGCCCGATCGCATCCGCTGATCAAAAAGGGCCGCAGCCTCCGGCGAAAGCCAGAAGTTGAATGTCGTTGGATGGTTGATGTTTTTAACCACCAACGGGGCGCCGCCTACGGCAGCGCTCGCGTTTGAGATTGATATTCACATGACCGACGCTTTTGAAGCGCAGGGCGAGTTCGCGCCTGTGCAATCCACCAACAACAACGAATTCATCGCTGCCCCGGACACCGTGTCCGAAGCGCCGATCCTCGAGGCGCTCGACGCCGCAGCGCCCGAAGCGGCCGCGGCCGAAGAAGCCCGCGTGCCCAACGGCTTCATCAAGCTCGGCCTCGCACCCGAGCTGATCGCCGCCGTGGCCGACCTGGGCTTCACCCAGCCCACGACCGTGCAAGACAAGGTGATTCCGCTCGCCATGGGCGGCGAAGCCGGCCAGGACGGCAAGGCGCGCTTCGTCGACCTGATGGTCTCGAGCCAGACCGGCTCGGGCAAGACCGCCGCCTTCCTGCTGCCCGTGCTGCACACCCTGCTCAAGCGCCAGGCCGAGGCCGAAGCGCAAGCCAAGGCCGAATTCCAGCGCCTGGCCGCCGAAGCCGCCGCGCGCGGCGAAGCCGTGCCGAAGAAGCCCAAGCGCAAGGACCCGACCAACGCCCGCCATTTCAAGGCCGCCACGCCCGGCGCCCTGATCCTGTGCCCGACGCGCGAACTCGCGCAGCAAGTTGCGCACGACGCCATCGAGCTGGTTCGCCACTGCCGCGGCCTGCGCGTAGCCAACGTGGTGGGCGGCATGCCCTACCAGCTGCAGATCGCCAAGCTGCAGAACGCCGACCTCGTGGTGGCCACGCCCGGCCGCCTGCTCGACCTGCAGCGCTCGATGCAGATCAAGCTCGACCAGGTCAAGTTCCTGGTGGTCGACGAAGCCGACCGCATGCTCGATCTCGGCTTTGCCGACGACCTGGCCGAAGTCAACCAGCTCACCATCGAGCGCCAGCAGACCATGATGTTCAGCGCCACCTTCGCGCCGCGCATCCAGCAGCTGGCCCAGCGCGTCATGCGCGAGCCGCAGCGCATCACCATCGACAGCCCGCAAGAGAAGCACGCCAACATCAAGCAGTCGCTGTACTGGGCCGACAACAGCCAGCACAAGCGCAAGCTGCTCGACCACTGGCTGCGCGACACCAGCATCAACCAGGCGATCGTGTTCGCGAGCACCCAGGTCGAGTGCGACGGCCTCGCCAACGACCTGCAGCAGGACGGCTTCAGCGCCGTGGCGCTGCACGGCGCCCTGAGCCAGGGCCTGCGCAATCGCCGCCTGATGGCGCTGCGCCAGGGCCAGGTGCAGATCCTGGTGGCCACCGACGTGGCCGCGCGCGGCATCGACGTGCCCACCATCACCCACGTCTTCAACTTCGGCCTGCCGATGAAGGCCGAGGACTACACCCACCGCATCGGCCGCACCGGCCGTGCCGGCCGCGACGGCCTGGCCATCACCTTTGCCGAGTTCCGCGATCGCCGCAAGATCATGGACATCGAGCAGTACAGCCGCCAGCAGTTCAAGGCCGAAGTGGTGGCCGGCCTCGAGCCGCAGCAGCGCATGCCGCAATCGCGCCCGCCCATGGGCGAGTACCGCGGCGGCCGTGGCGACAACCAGTCGCGCGACCGCAAGTTCGGCAATGGCGGCGGCGGTGGCTACCGCGGCAACAACGGCGGCGGCTATGCCGGCGCCAGCGGCTTCAACGACCGCAACGCCCGTGGTCCGGCGCAGGGCCAGGGCCCGCGCGGCTTCCAGGGCGGCAACAACGCCGGCTTCGGCGGCGGCCGTGACGACGGCGGCAATGGCGGCGGCGCCGGCTACGGCCGCAAGCCGGGCTGGGGCGACAGCGCCCCGCGCGGCGGCCACGGCCAGGGCCACCACGGCGGTGGCCGCGGCGACGGCGGCTTCGCGCCCCGCGAAGGCTTCGCTCCGCGCGAAGGTTTTGCACCGCGCGGCAATGGCGCAGGCCATGGCGGCCCGGGCAAGGTGTTCGTGCCGCGCGACGCACAGAAGCGTGCGTTCAAGCCCACGCGCTGATCCATTCCTGAGCGGCCTTCCGGCCGCCTCGCCCCAAAAGAAAGCCCGCGCTTCGCAAGAAGCGCGGGCTTTTTCATTGCGGGTTTCCGCGGGGGCCACAGGCGCGAAACTTGATTGACATATGAACTGATGAAAAGTAATGTAATAAGGCATTGCTTCCCCCGGTCCGTACCGCGGCTGCCGGTTCATCGACGTCTGCCTTTCAAAGTCCGAACATGAAAATTGCGATTCTTGGTGGTGGCCACGGCGCCTATGCGGCCGCCGCGGACCTGTCCGAAGCCGGCCATGAGGTGCGCCTGTGGCGCCGCGATGCAGCTGCGCTGGAGCCGGTGGTGCAGGCCGGCGCCATCACGCTGAAGGACGCCGATGGCGCGCGGGAGGTGCCGCTGGCATTGGCCACCGCCGACATCGCCGCGGCGCTCCGGGGCGCCGAGCTCATCGTCATTCCCACGCCCGCCATCGCCCAGCACGACATCGCGCTGGCCATGGCGCCGCACCTGGCCGACGGCCAGGTCGTCTTTTTGCCGCCGGGCACCTTCGGCAGCTATGTGATGGCCAGGACGGTGAAAGAGGCCGGCAGCCGCGCCGACGTGGCCTGGGCCGAGACCGGCACCTTGCCGTACCTCGCGCGCAAGCATGGCGAGCGCGAGGTGAACGTCACGATCCGAGCCATCCGCCTGCCGACCGGCGTCTACCCGGCGCGCAAGGAGGCCGAGGCCATCGAGCTGATCCGCCGCGCCTACCCGGCGGTGCATGGCTGCGGCAATGCGCTCTCGGGTGCGCTCATGAACGCCGGCCCGGTCATCCACCCGCCGCTGATGGTGATGAACGCCGCGCCGCTGCAGCACTTCGAGCGCTGGGACATCCACAACGAAGGCACGCAGCGGGCCGTGCGCGACGTGACCGACCGGCTCGACCAGGAGCGCATGGCCGTGCGCGAAGCCTTCGGGCAGCGCGCGCCGCACTATCCGCTGGCCGACCACTACAACAACGACCAGTGGATGTACGGCGACGCGCACAAGCAGCTCGTCAAGTCGGGCGACTGGCGCGAGAACATCGACCTGCACACGCACCGCTACATCACCGAGGACACCGAGCTCGGCCTCGCCTTCCTGGCCTCGGCCGCGCGCCATGCGGGGGTGGACGCGCCCATCGCGCACGGCCTGCTGGCGATCGTCGGCGGCTTTCTCGGCCGCGACCTGCGGCGCGGCTCGCGCACTTTCGAAAGCCTGGGCCTGGCCGATCTGAGCGCGGCGCAGCTCGAAGAGAGGCTGCACGATGGCGAATGAACGCGCGTCGCCGCCCCGCTTCGCGGCCGTTGGCGCGGGCCGCATGGGGCGCGGCATCGCGATCGCCTTTGCCTATGCAGGCCACCGCATCTCGCTGGTCGACCTGCGCCAGCGCAGCGACGAGGCCTGGCAGCGGCTGCAGGCCGAAGCGAAGGCCGAGATCGAAGCCAGCCTTGCAGGCCTGGCGCAGCTCGGCGTGATCGACGCGGCGCAGGTCCAGCCGATTGCCGGCCGGGTGAATTTCGTGAGCGCCGCCGATGCGCCGCAAGCGCTGGCCGCCGCCGAGCTGGTGTTCGAGGGCGTGCCCGAAACCATGGAGGCCAAGCGCGAGGCCTTCGAGCAGCTCAACCGCCATTGCAGGGACGACGCCATCCTCACGTCCACCACCAGCAGCATCCTCGTGACGCAGCTCGCGGCGCTGGTGCGGCTGCCCGGGCGCTTCCTGAACATGCACTGGCTCAACCCGGCCTATGTGATTCCCGTGGTGGAGCTCAGCTGCCATCCCGGCACCGATGCCGCCGTGCTTGCGCGCACCAAGGCGCTGATGGAGGCCATCGGCAAGCTGCCCGTGGTCTGCGGCGCGTCGCCCGGCTACATCGTGCCGCGCCTGCAGGCGCTGGTGATGAACGAGGCGGCCCGCATGATCGAGGAGGGCGCCGCCACCGCCGAGGAAATCGACAAGGCCACGCGCTACGGCCTTGGCCTGCGCTTTGCCGCGCTCGGCGTGGTCGAGTTCATCGACTTCGGCGGCTGCGACATCCTGCACCACGCGAGCCGCGAGATGTCGGCCTCGATCGACATGGGGCGCTACACCGCGCCGGCCATCGTCGATCGCATGGTGGAGGAAGGGCGGCTGGGCCTCAAGAGCGGCAGCGGCTTCTACGACTACCAGGGCCGCGACATCGCCACCTACCGGCGCGACGTGCTGTCGCGCACGCTCGGCGAGTTGAAGCATGCGGGCCTGTGGCGCGCGCCGGCCGGCGAGACGCTCTCATGACCATCCGCCGCGCCTTTGCCGACCTGTCGGTGGGGCAGGTGCACTACGCGGCGTGCGGCGATGCGAGCGCACCGGCCGTGCTGCTGCTGCACCAGTCGCCGCGCAGCTGGGCCGAATACCGCGAGGTGCTGCCGCTGATCGGCGCGCGGTACCGCGCCGTTGCCATGGACACCGCGGGTTTCGGCGATTCGGCGGACGGCGGCGTGCCCGCGAGCATTGCGCAGTGGGCGCGCGTGGCGGGCGAACTGCTCGACGCACTGGGCATTGCGCAGGCCAACGTGGTGGGGCACCACACGGGCGGCGTCATTGCGGTCGAGCTGGCGGCGGCGTTTCCGGGCCGTGTGCGCAGCCTCGTGCTGTCGTCCACGCCATACACCGGCGAAGCCTTTCGCATCGCAAGGGCCGAGCGGCCGCCCATCGACGAAGTGGCGCCCAGTGAAGACGGCAGCCACCTGGCGGCACTCTGGCAGCGGCGCCAGGACTTCTATCCTGAAGGCCGCCCCGATCTGCTCGAGGCCTTCGTGCGCGATGCATTGAAGGTCGGCCATCGCGTGGAGGAGGGCCACCGGGCCGTCGCGTCCTACCGCATGGAAGAGCGCATCGGCCGCGTGACGCAGCCCGCGCTGATCATCCGCGCCACCGCCGATCCCTTTGCTGCGCCGCATGCAGAGGAGCTGCTGCACCACCTGCCGCAGGCCCGCATCGTCGACATCGAAGGCGGCATGGTCCCCTTGCCCGACCAGATGCCCGAGGCCTTCGCGCAGGCGGTGCTCGGCTTTCTTTCGGCGCTGCCCCCATGAAAGCCATCCGCATCCATGGCTTCGACGCGGTGCCGGTGCTCGAAGACCTGCCCGACCCGGTGCCACAGGCCGGCCGCACCATCGTTCGCATGCAGGCCGCCACCGTCGGCCACATCGACCGCACTGTGTGGCGCGGCAGCTTCCTGCGCCATCCGCCGCTGCCCTACACGCCGGGCGTGGAGGCCGCGGGCATCGTCGTGGCCAGCGGGCGCTTTGCCACCGGAGCGCGCGTGTGGCTGCGCGGCAGCGGGCTGGGCACGCTGTTCGACGGCACCTGGTGCGAGCAGATCGATGCACCCGACGAGGCGCTGGGCCTGCTGCCCGACGCGCTCCCGATGGCGGTGGGCGCCGCGTTCTTCTCGCCCACCACGTCGGCATGGGTGGCGCTGCATGAAGTCGCGAAGCTGCAGGCCGGCGAGCAGGTGCTGGTCACGGGTGCGAGCGGCGCCGTGGGCTCGCTCGCCGTGCAGCTGGCGCGCGAGCTTGGCTGCACCGTGCGCGCGGTCGATCCGGACGCCGCGGCCGCGCCGCCTGCGAGTGCGGACCTGTTGATCGACACGGTCGGCGGCGGCGTTCTTTCGGCGGCCTTGCCGGCCGTGCGGCCCGGCGGGCGCGCCGTGCTCATCGGCTACACCGCGGGCCCGACGCTGCAGCTGGACATTGCGCACTTCCTGCAGCGCGACGTGGCGCTGCTGCCGCTCAACATGTTCCGGCGCGAAGCCGCCGGCCGTGCCGCGGCGCCCGAACTGCTCGCGCGGCTGGCCGACGGCCGCCTGCATCTGGAGGTGCGCAGCTTCGCGCTGGCCGATGCCGCCGTCGCGCTCGAATGGATCGCGCAGCGCGGCCATCGCGGCCGCGCGGTGCTGGTGCCTTAGCCGCCCCCCGTACGCAAGGGGCGGGGCGCTTCAGTCTTCTTCCGGCTCCTCGACCGGCACATGCACGTGCAGGTCGATCATCTGCCGCAGCGTCTGCTTCAGTTCCTCGGCGCGCCGCAGGCCGAAGGGTTCGAGCACGCGCCGCTCATGCTCGCGCGCGAGCTCCATGAGGTGCTCCACCGCCTTCAGGCCCTTGCGCGTGATGCGCACCAGCGTGATGCGGCGATCACTCTCGTGGGGCAGCCGCTCGACCTGTCCGCGTGCCTCCATGCGGTCGAGCAGCCGCGTGACGGTCGGCTGCTTGGTCACCGTCACCTGCGCGAGCTGGCCGATGCTGATCGGCTCGCTGCCCGCGAGCGAGGCCATCACGCGCCACTCCGACACCGAGAAGCCGTGCTGCCGCGCCACCTCGTGGAACTCCGAGGAGATCAGCTGGCTGGCCTGCGCCAGCAGCGCCGGCAAGTAGTCGTCGACGAAGCGATGTGTTTCAGGAGGTTGCTCGGCCATGGAGGCACCTCACGGCCAAGCGCCTCGAACCAGCCGCGGGCACGCTGCTTGCATGTCTAGGGTAATTCATGATTGTGGATACATTCATTTGTCAACATTATAGAAAGCACGGTGCGGCAGCTTGCACGCACCGTCCCACGAGAGAGAACAAGGACCGACATGGCTGAGCGTTCGTTCGTCGAAGAAGTCAAGAAGCTGCGGCTTTCTGGCGGAGATGTGTTTCGCGGTGAAGGCATTCTGGCGGTCACCAAGGCTTTGCTCGAATCGGGAGTTTCCTATGTGGCGGGCTACCAGGGGGCACCCATCTCGCACCTGATGGATGTGCTGGCCGATGCGCAGGACATCCTCGCCGAGCAGGGCATCCGCTTCGAGAACAGCGCGAGCGAAGCCACCGCGGCCGCCACGCTGGCCGCTTCCGTCAACTACCCGTTGCGCGGCGCCGTCACCTTCAAGGCTACCGTGGGTACCAACGTGGCCTCGGACGCGCTGGCCAACCTGGCTTCGGGCGGCGTGACCGGCGGCGCGCTGATCATCGTGGGCGAGGACTACGGCGAGGGCTCCTCGATCATGCAGGAGCGCAGCCATGCCTTCGCGATGAAGTCGCAGATCTGGCTGCTCGATCCGCGGCCCAACCTGCCGAGCATCGTCGATGCGGTGAAGCAGGGCTTCGATCTTTCGGAGGCCAGCAACACGCCCGTGATGCTGCAGCTGCGCATCCGCGCCTGCCATGTGCACGGCCACTTCATTGCCGGCGACAACAAGCGCGCGAAGTTCACGCTGAAGGACGCGCTCGAAAATCCGCAGCGCGACGTCGGCCGCATCGTGCTGCCGCCCGCGAGCTTCGTGCACGAGCAGGAGAAGGTGCGGGACCGCTGGCCCGCGGCCGTGCGCTTCATCGAGGAGCGCCAGCTCAACGAGTTCTTCTCCGAAGACGCCGACGACATCGGCATCATCGTGCAGGGCGGCAGCTACAACACGCTGCTGCGCGCGCTCGAGCGGCTCGGCCTGGCCGACGTGTACGGCAACACGCAGGTGCCGCTCTATGTGATGAACGTGGCCTACCCGGTCATCGAGAGCGAGGTGATCCGCTTCTGCGAAGGCAAGCGCGCGGTGCTGATCGTGGAGGAGGGCCAGCCCAACTTCGTCGAACAGAACCTCGCGACCATCCTGCGGCAGGCCGGCTCGGCCACCGCGCTGCATGGCAAGGACATGCTGCCCGTGGCCGGCGAGTACACCGCATCCGAACTGCTGAAGGGCGCGCGCAGCTTCTGCGAGCGCTACGGGCGCCTCGCGCCGCTGCCGGTGCCTGCGCCGGTGCGCAAGGTGATTCCGCTCAAGGAAGTGGCGGCCATCGGCGTCGATGCCGCGCCGGAGCCGGCGCAGCCGTCCACCGCGCTCGCCGAGGTCGTGCATGCGCGCCCGCCGGGCTTTTGCACCGGCTGCCCCGAGCGGCCCATCTTCAGCGCGATGAAGCTGGTCGAGCGCGAGCTGGGTCCGCACCACGTGAGCGCCGACATCGGCTGCCACCTGTTCTCGATCCTGCCGCCCTTCAACATCGGCAACACCACCATGGGCTACGGCCTGGGCGGTGCCGGCGCGGCGGCGCTCAATGCGCCGGCAGGCAAGCGCGCGATCTCGATGATGGGCGACGGCGGCTTCTGGCACAACGGACTGACCAGCGGCGTGGCCAACGCGGTGTTCAACAAGAGCGACAACCTCACCATCGTCGTCGACAACAACTACACCTCGGCCACGGGCGGGCAGGACATCCTCTCGTCGAACGCCGTCAACAAGACGCGCAGCACCGGCCACGAGATCGAGCGCGCGGTGCGCGGGGTGGGCGTGGAATGGGTTAAGACGCTGCGCCGCACCTATGACGTCGCCGGCATGCGCGACGCGCTGAAAGAAGCGCTCACCACGTCGAAGAAGGGCCCCAAGGTGCTGATCGCGCAGTCGGAATGCATGCTCAACAAGCAGCGCCGCGAGAAGCCGCTGGTGCGCAAGGCCATCGCCGACGGCAAGCGCATGGTGCGCGAGAAGTTCGGCGTCGATTCCGACACCTGCACGGGCGACCACTCGTGCATCCGCCTGTCGGGCTGCCCCTCGCTCTCGATCAAGCCCAACCCCGATCCGCTGCGCACCGATCCGGTGGCCACCGTGCTCGACAGCTGCGTGGGCTGCGGCGTGTGCGGCGAGGTCTCGCATGCGGCGGTGCTGTGCCCCTCCTTCTACAAGGCGCAGATCGTGAGCAACCCGAGCCGCTGGGACCTGCTGCGCGAGCGCCTGCGCGCCGCCATTATCGGCTGGCTGCAGCGCGGCGAAGCGCGCCGCCGCGAAACCTATGCCTTCTGAAGCGATGACGAACAAGGCGCAACCGATCAAGATCGCGATCCTTGCCATGGGCGGCGAGGGCGGCGGCGTGCTGGCCGACTGGATCGTCGACATGGGCGAGGCCAACGGCTACGTCGCGCAGACCACCTCGGTGCCCGGCGTGGCGCAGCGCACCGGCGCCACCATTTACTACGTCGAGCTGTATCCCAATGCGCAGGCCGAGGCGGATGGCGGCCGCCCCGTGCTCGCGCTGATGCCGCTGCCGGGCGATGTCGACGTGGTGCTGGCTTCGGAACTCATGGAGGCGGGACGCGCGGTGCAGCGCGGGCTCGTCACCAGCGACCGCACCACGCTGATCGCATCCACGCACCGCGTGTTCTCCATTGCCGAGAAGAGCGCGCTCGGCGACGGCCGCGTCGACAGCGCGCAGTTGCTCGCGCACACCGCGCGGGCCGCCAAGCGCTTCATCCGCTTCGACATGGCGCAGGCGGCCGAAGCTTCGGGCAGCGTGATCAGCGCCGTGCTGTTCGGCGCGCTGGCGGGCTCGGGCGTGCTGCCGTTCAGCCGCGCGCAGTTCGAGGCCACCATCGAGCGCGGCGGCGTCGGCGTGAAGCCCAGCCTCAAGGCCTTTGGTGCAGCATTTGCGCGTGCGCAGGGCGGCGACGACGGCGAGGCGCCGCCGGAAGCGGCAGCGGCCATGCCAACGCCGCAGCCGCGCCATCCGGCCGTGCGTGCCTTGGTCGAGCGTGTGCAGCGCGAATTTCCTGCTGCGGCGCACGGCCTGCTGCTCGAAGGCGTGCGCCGCCTGATCGACTACCAGGACGCGGCCTATGCCAGCCTGTATCTCGACCGCATGGCTGCCGTGGCGGCGCTGCCGGTCGATGGCGACCAGCGGCTGCTGCGCGAGACTGCGCGCCATCTGGCGCTCTGGATGTCGTACGAAGACACGGCCCGCGTGGCTGCGCTCAAGACCCGTGCCACCCGCTTCGAGCGCGTGCGCGGCGAAGCGCGCGTGCAGCCCGGCCAGGTGCTTGCCATCAACGAATACATGCATCCGCGCCTGCAGGAAATCTGCGAGACGCTGCCGGGCGGCATCGGCCGCTGGCTCATGAATTCCACGCTGCCGAAGAGGATCGTCGAGCGCTTCACGCAGCACGGCCGCGTGATCCAGACCAGTTCGCTGCGCGGCTACCTGATGCTGCGCACCGTCGCGGCCATGAAGCGCTGGCGCCGCTCGACGATGCGCTACGCGGAGGAAAACCGCCGCATCGAGGAATGGCTGCAGCGCATCGCCGCCACCGCGAAGCGCAACCCCGAACTGGCCGTCGAGCTCGCGCAGTGCCAGCGCCTGGTCAAGGGCTACAGCGACACGCACGAGCGCGGCATCCGCAACTACGACACCGTGATGCGCGCGGTCGAACGCGCCGGTGCGGCGCTGGCCCCAGCCACGCTGCGCGAGCTGCGCGATGCGGCGCTTGCCGACGAACACGGCCACAAGCTGCAGGCTGCGCTGGCGCAGCACGCATTGGCCTGAAGAGACAACGGACGCACGATGACCGCTCCCACCGCCACGCTCCAGCTTCGCGTTGCCGAAGCGCGCCAGCTCAATCCGCTGATTCGCATGCTGCGCCTCTGCGCCGAAGACGGCCGCGCGCTGCCCGGCTTTGCGGCCGGCGCGCACATCCGCGTGCAGGTCTCGCTGCCGGACGGCAGGACCGACTGGCGCCACTATTCGCTGATCAACTTTGCGACGGCGCGCAACGCCACCAATGCGCCGACGGAATACGTGATTGCCGTGCGCAAGGAGGCCGAGGGCCGCGGCGGCTCGCGCTTCATGCACGAAGGACTGAACGAGGGCGACACGCTCGCCATCGAGGCACCGAAGAACGACTTTCCGCTGCACACCGGCCCCGGCGGCTCGGTGCTGGTGGCGGGCGGCATCGGCGTCACGCCGCTTGCCACCATGGCCGCACGCCGCCGCGCCGAGGGTGCCCCGGTGCGCATGCACTATGCCGGCCGCAGCCGCGAGCTGATGGCCTTCCTGCCCGAGCTGCAGGCGCTGCTCGGCGACGACCTGCGCGTGCATGCCGACGCCGAAGCCGGCGCGCCGCTCGACATCGACGCGCTGCTCGACGGCGTGCCCGCCGGCGACCGCCTCTACGTCTGCGGCCCCAAGGTCATGCTCGACGCCGTGCTGGCCCGCACCCAGGCGCGTGGCTGGGAGCACGACCGCGTGCACTTCGAGCTGTTCACCGAGCCGGTCGCGGAAGAAGGCGACCAGCCCTTCGAGGTGGAGCTTGCCCAATCGGGCCAGCGCTTCACCGTGCCGGCCGGCCAGAGCATCCTCGACTGCCTGATCGAGCACGGCTGCGACCCGATGTTCGACTGCAAGCGCGGCGAATGCGGCGTGTGCGCCGTGCCCGTGCTCGAAGGCGAGATCGATCACCGCGACTACGTGCTGACCGCGCGCGAGAAGGCGCAAGGCAATGTCATGCAGATCTGCATCTCGCGCGCCAAGGGTGCGCGCCTGGTGCTCGACATCTGAAAGAGGAGCCACGAGAACCATGACCTCGTACCGAGACAACCCCGATGCGATCCGCGCGCTGGTCCAGGACGACCGCGTGCACCGCGACCTGTACACCAGCCAGGAGCTGTTCGAGCTGGAGCAGGAACACTTCTTCGCCAACACCTGGAACTACGTCGGCCACGAGAGCCAGCTGCCCAAGCCCGGCGACTGGATCAGCAACGAGATCGCCGGCCGCCCGCTGATCGTCGCGCGCCACTCTGACGGCAGCGTGCGCGCGATGATGAACCGCTGCGCCCACAAGGGCTCGCGGCTGGTGAACGGGCCTTGCGGCAACACCGGCAAGTTCTTCCGCTGCCCCTACCACGCCTGGACCTTCAAGACCGACGGTTCGCTGCTGGCCATTCCGCTCAAGACCGGCTACGAGAACACCGCGCTGCACGAGTGCGAATCGGCCAAGGGCCTGACCACGCTCAGGTATGTGCGCAGCCACCGCGGCTTCATCTTCGTGAAGATCAGCGATGCGGGGCCCGACTTCGATGACTACTTCGGCGATTCGCTGAGCTCCATCGACAACATGGCCGACCGTTCGCCCGAGGGCGAACTGGAAATCGCCGGCGGCTGCCTGCGCTTCATGCACCAGTGCAACTGGAAGATGTTCGTCGAGAACCTCAACGACACCATGCACCCGATGGTGGCGCACGAGTCGTCGGCCGGCACCGCCAAGCGCATGTGGGCCGACAAGCCCGAAGACGAACCCAAGCCCATGGCGGTGGAGCAGTTCGCGCCCTTCATGTCCGACTACAAGTTCTTCGAGGACATGGGCATCCGCACCTACGACAACGGCCACAGCTTCACGGGCGTGCACTTCAGCATCCACAGCAAGTACAAGGCGATCCCGGCCTACGACGACGCCATGAAGGCGCGCTACGGCGAGGCAAAGACCGCGCAGATCCTCGGCATGGCACGGCACAACACGGTGTATTACCCGAACCTCACGATCAAGGGCGCGATCCAGGCGATCCGCGTGGTCAAGCCGATCTCGGCCGACAGGACGCTGATCGAGAGCTGGACCTTCCGCCTGAAGGGTGCACCGCCCGAGCTGCTGCAGCGCACCACCATGTACAACCGGCTCATCAACTCGCCGTTCTCGGTGGTGGGGCACGACGACCTGCAGGCCTACCGAGGCATGCAGGCCGGCCTGCATGCGAGCGGCAACGAGTGGGTGAGCCTGCATCGCAACTACGACCCGTCGGAGCTGAAGGGTGGGGAGATCACCACCGGCGGCACCAACGAGCTGCCGATGCGCAACCAGTACCGCGCGTGGGTGCAGCGCATGACGGAGACGATGTGATGGCCGGCACCGAAGTCACCCGCCAGGACCTGATCGACTTCGTCGTGAACGAAGCGCACCTGCTCGACACCCGCCGCTACGAGGAGTGGAACGCACTCTTCACCGACGATGCCTTCTACTGGGTGCCGCTGGTGCCCGACCAGGAAGACGGCCTCAACCACACCTCGCACCTCTACGAGGACAAGCTGCTGCGCGAACTGCGCATCGAGCGGCTCAAGAGCCCGCGCGCGTTTTCGCAGCAGCCGCCGAGCCGCTGCCATCACCTGCTGCAGGTGCCGGTGGTCGAGCAGTTCGACGCCGAGGGCAATCGCTTCGTGCTGCGCACCGGATTCCACTACACCGAGTCGCAGGGCGACGAACTGCAGTTCTATGTCGGCACCTTCTTCCATCACCTCACCGTGCGGGACGGTGCGCTGCGCATGACGCTCAAGCGCGTGAACCTGCTCAACTGCGACGCGGCGCTGCCGGCCGTGCAGCTTTTCATCTAGGGACGCGATGCAACACGCCACCGTCCATCAAGTTTTCGCAGCGACTGCCGAGCGCACGCCGGAGGCTGAGCTTTTGTTCACTGAATCGGTGACCGCGGCCGCCTACGGCATTGCGGCCGGCGCCACTCGCTGGGGCGAGGCCGTGGCCGAGGTCGAGCGCCTGCGCGCGGCCTATGCGCAAGCCGGCTATGGGCACGGCCACCGCGTCGGCTTGCTGCTGGAGAACCGGCCCGCGTTTCTCTTCCATTGGTTCGCGCTCAATGCGCTGGGCGCGAGCGTGGTGCCGATCAATGCCGAGATGCGCTCGGCCGAACTGGCCTACCTGATCGGCCACAGCGAAATCGGCCTGGCCGTGACGCTGCCCGAGCGCGCTGCCGACCTGCACGCGGCGGCTGCACAGGCCGGTGTGGCCTTCGAGACCATGGGCCCCAACGATGCGGTGCCGAGCGCGAAGACGGCCGCACCGCGGGCGCATGAGCCTGTCGGCATCGACACCGAATGCGGCCTGCTCTACACCTCCGGCACCACCGGCCGCCCCAAGGGCTGCATCCTGAGCAACGCCTACTTCCTGCGTGCCGGCGAGTGGTATGCCGCGCTCGACGGCGTCTGCAGCATCCGGCGCGACGCCGAGCGCGTCATCACGCCGCTGCCGCTCAACCACATGAACGCGATGGCCTTCTCCACCATGGTGGTGCTGGTCGCGGGCGGCTGCCTGGTGCAGCTCGACCGCTTCCATCCGAAGAGCTGGCTCGCGAGCGCACGCGAAAGCGGCGCGACCATCGCCCACTACCTGGGCGTGATGCCCGCGATGCTGCTTTCCGCACCGGCATCGGCGGCCGACCGCGACCATGCGATCCGCTGGGGCTTCGGCGCCGGCGTGGACCGCAAGAACCACGCACCTTTCGAAGAGCGCTTCGGCTTTCCGCTGGTCGAGGCCTGGGCCATGACCGAGACCGGCGCGGCCGCCTGCATTATGGCCAACCAAGAGCCGCGGCTCGTGGGCACGAGCTGCTTCGGGCGGCAGGAAGACTTCGTCGAGATCCGCCTGGTGGGCGAGGACGGCAGCGACGTTGGCACCGATGCCCCGGGCGAGTTGCTGGTGCGCTCGGCCGGCGACGACCCGAAGCGCTACTTCTTCTCCCGCTACCTGAAGGACGACGAAGCCACGCGCGAAGCCTGGGCCGATGGCTGGTTCCACACCGGCGACCTCGTGCGCCGCGATGCCGAAGGCAACTTCTTCTTCGTCGACCGCAAGAAGAACGTGATTCGCCGCAGCGGCGAGAACATCTCGGCCGTCGAGGTGGAGAGCGTGCTCAACCAGCACCCGGCGGTGAAGGCCTCGGCCGTGGCTGCCACGCCCGATGCGGTGCGCGGCGACGAGGTGCTGGCCTGCATCGTGATGCGCGAGGAGGTCGCCGATGCCACGCAGCGCGAGCAGATCGCCGCCAGCATCGTCGAGCATGCGCTTGCGCAGCTGGCCTACTACAAGGCGCCGGGCTATGTCGCCTTCGTCGACGCATTGCCGCTCACGCCGTCGCAGAAGATCCAGCGCGGCCAGCTGCGCGAGATGGCGCAGTCGCTGCCGGGCCAGGGCCATTGCATCGACACGCGCTCCATGAAGAAGAGGCAGGCATGACGAAACGACGACTCTCCTACGAAGGCGTCGCGGTGGCCGTGCCCATCACCGTGCCCTATGTGCGCTACTCCACGCGCACCGCGCACTGGTTCATCGGGCAGGCCATCGAGGCGCTGGTCGAAGCCAGCGGCGTGGCCAAGGAACAGATCGACGGCCTGTGCCTCAGCAGCTTCTCGCTCGCGCCCGACACGGCCGTGGGCGTCACGCAGCACCTGGGCCTTTCGCCGCGCTGGCTCGACCATGTGCCCACGGGCGGCGCCTCGGGCGTGATGTGCCTGCGCCGCGCGGCGCGCGCCGTGCAGGCGGGCGATGCCGACATCGTGGCCTGCGTGGGGGCCGACACCAACCATGTCGACTCCTTCCGCCAGACGCTGGGCAGCTTCAGCAACTTCGCACGCGATGCGAGCTATCCCTACGGTTCGGGCGGACCCAACTCGATCTTCGCGTTCATCACGGCCAACTACATGCGCAGCTACGGCGCTCGGCGCGAGGACTTCGGCCGCATCTGCGTGGACCAGCGCACCAATGCGCTCGGCAATCCGAACGCGATGTTCAAGAAGCCGCTCACGCTCGACGAATACATGGCCGCGCGGCCCATCTCGGACCCGATCCACCTGTTCGACTGCGTGATGCCCTGCGCGGGCGCCGACGCCTTCCTCGTGATGAGCGAGGAGCGTGCACGCGACCTCGGTCTTGCGCATGTGGTGATCCGCGGCGCCATCGAGCGCCACAACGCCTATGCCGACGATCCGGTGATGGTGCAGGGCGGCTGGCGCATGGACCGCGACGATCTGTATGCGCAGGCCGGCGTGCAGCCCGCCGCGCTCGACTTCGTGCAGACCTACGACGACTATCCGGTCATCGTGATGATGCAGTTCGAGGACCTGGGCTTCTGCGAGAAGGGCGAGGGCGCGGCCTTCGTGCAGGCCAACACGATGACCTTCGACGGCAGCTTTCCGAACAACACGAGCGGCGGGCAGCTCTCGGGCGGGCAGGCCGGCGCGGCGGGCGGCTTTCTTGGCATGGTCGAGGCGATCCGCCAGTTGACCGGCCAGGCCGGCCCTCGGGCGGTGCCCGACGCGCAGCTGGGCCTCGTCGCCGGCTTCGGCATGGTGACCTACGACCGCTGCCTCTGTACGGGCGCCGTCATTCTCGGGAGACCCGCATGACGATGCCCCTGATGCGCCCCCCGCGCAAGAACCCGGTGCTGCGCACCCGGCAGATGAACCTGCCGCCCGGCGCGCGCGGCCGCGTGGCGCTCGGCCTCACGGCGGCCGCGGCCGAAGGCCGCTTCGAGCTGCAGACCTGCGACCGATGCGGCACGGTGCAGTACCCACCGCGCGAGGTCTGCCACAAGTGCCTCTCGGCTGCTCTGCGCTGGCGTGCGCAGAGCGGCGAGGGCGAACTGCTCGGCAGCACCACGCTGCACCACAGCAACGACCTGTTCTTCCGCGAGAGGCTGCCCTGGCGGCTGGGCCTGGTGCACCTGGATGCCGGCCCGACGCTCATGGTCCACCTGCATGGCGAGGTCGGCGATGCGCCGCAAAGAGTGCGCGTGGGCGCCCGGCTCGACCGCGCGGGCCAGGCCGTCCTCATTGGTTTTCCGTTTGAAGGGAGTCCCCACATGGCCGACGACAAGATGCTGCGTGAAATGACCAGCGACCCCAAGTTCCGCAAGGTACTGGTGACCGACGGCAAGACCGAGGTCGGCCAGGCCATCGTGCGCGCGCTGGTGAAGGCCGGCGCCGACATCGTCTGGGTCGGCCACGCCGAGCCGTGGAAGAAGATGGGCGAGGGGCTGGACGACATCTCGGCGCTGCCTCAGGTCACGCTGGTGCCGCTGGACCTGACCAACGGCCGGCAGGTGACCGAGCTCGCGGGCTCCATCGGCGGCAAGGTCGACATCGTGATCAACAACGCCGAGGTCCACCGCACTTTCGGCATCGGCGCGCGCCGCGGCACCGACGTGGCCAAGGCCGAGATGGACATCAACTACTTCGGCCTGCTGCGCCTTGCGCAGGAGTTCGGCCCCGCGCTCAAGGGCCGCTCGGCCGACGGCGCGACGGGCGCCACGGCCTGGGTCAACCTGCTGTCGATCTACGCGCTCAGCAACTTCCCGCCGCACGGCACCTTCAGCGCCTCGAAGGCGGCCGCGCATTCGCTTGCGCAGTGCCTGCGCGCCGAGATGCGGCCCGCCGGCATCCGCGTGATCAACGTGTTTCCCGGCCCCATCGACGACGAGTGGAACCAGCACACACCGCCGCCGAAGCTCGCGCCCACCGCGCTGGCCAATGCCATCGTCAAGGCGCTGCGCGACGGTGTCGAGGACGTGTATCCGGGCGACGTGGCGCAGGAGTGGCTGGAGCGCTGGCGCGACAACCCCAAGGTGCTCGAACGCGAGCTCGCGGCAGGCGGCTGAGAACAGGAGCCACACGATGACCACAACCACCACCGAACTGATGTCCGCCGCCGAAATCCTCGGCGGCCTCGTGACCGCGATGGCCAGCGGCCGCATCCGCGTGATCGACCTCACGCAGACGCTCACGCCCGAGTTCCCGCAGATCGCCTTGCCGCCCGAGATGGGCCAGTGCTGGCCCTTCCGCATCGAGGAAGTGTCGAAGTACGACGAGCGCGGCCCGGGCTGGTACTGGAACAATTTTTCCTGCGGCGAGCACACGGGCACGCACTTCGACGCACCGATCCACTGGATCTCGGGCCGCGACCTGCCGAACAATTCGGTCGACACAATTCCGGTGCAGAACTTCGTGGCGCCGGCCTGCGTGATCGATTGCTCGGCCGACGTGCAGGCGAACGACGACTACCTGCTGAGCGTGGCCGACATCGAGCGCTACGAGGCGGCGCATGGCCGCATTCCGAAGGGCGCATGGGTGTTGATGCGCACCGATTGGTCCAAGCGCAGCGACCCCGAGGCCTACCAGAACTTCGACGAAACAGGCCAGCACACGCCCGGCCCGAGCACCGAGGCCGTGCGTTTTTTGGTCGAGCAGCGCGACGTGCTGGGCTTCGGCTCGGAAGCCATCGGCACCGATGCCGGGCAGGGCTACCACCTGCGTCCGCCGTATCCGTGCCACTACTACATGCACGGCGCGGGCCGCTACGGGCTGCAGTGCCTGAGCAACCTCGACCTGCTGCCGCCCTCGGGCGCGGTGCTGATCTGCCCGCCGCTCAAGATCGAGAAGGGCAGCGGGAGTCCGCTGCGTGTGCTGGCGCTGGTGGGAGCCCCGCTATGACTCGCCGTTCCCGCATTGGCTTTGGCTCCTTCTCCCGCTCGCGGGAGAAGGCGGGGAATGAGGGGGCCTGCGAAGGCCTCAGGGGTCACCCTCACCCCAACCCTCTCCCGCAAGCGGGAGAGGGAGCAACACGGGGAGAGCGCGCATGAACAAGGTAGCTGCAGTCACCGGCGGCAGCGCCGGCATTGGCAAGGCCATCTGCGAAGACCTGCTCGCGCAGGGCTACGAAGTGATCTCGCTCGCACGCCGCAAGTCCGGCATCGACCACCCGAAGCTGCACAGCATCGAGGTCGACCTGAGCGACCGCGCCGCCACCGGCGAGGCGGTGCGCGAACTGGTCGATCGCTTTGCGCCGACCACCATCGTCCACAACGCCGGCGTGATCCGCGCGGCCTTGCTGCCCGAAGTGAAGCTCGACGACCTCGATGCGCTGGTCGACCTGCACCTGGGCTGTGCGATCCAGCTGGTGCAGGGCGCATTGCCTGCGATGCGTGCGCAGCGCTTCGGCCGCGTGGTGCTGCTGTCGTCGCGCGCCGCGCTCGGCCTGGCCACGCGCACCAGCTACTCCGCGACCAAGGCCGGCATGCTGGGCATGGCGCGCACCTGGGCGCTCGAACTCGCTGCGGACGGCATCACCGTGAACGTGGTGGCGCCGGGCCCGATCCGCACCGACATGTTCTACGACGTGGTCGAGGCCGGCAGCGAGAAGGAACGCGCACTCGCCGCCTCCGTGCCCGTCAAGCGCCTTGGCGAATCGGCCGATGTGGCACGCGCCGTGCGTTTCTTCGCCGACCCGGACAGCAGCTTCATCACGGGCCAAGTGCTCTACGTCTGCGGCGGCACCAGCGTCGGCAGCCTTGCTCTCTAGTCATCACCGCGTTCACTCGTTCCGTTCAAAAACATCACCTCTGGAGCATCGCCATGAAAGTCCTGAACCGATTCCGTGCCATCGCGGGCATTGCCGCGGCCTTTGGCGCCCTGAGCGCCGCGGGCGCGTGGGCCGCCGATCTCAAGGTCGGCTTCATCACGTCGCTGTCGGGACCAGTGTCGTCGCTCGGCATTCCCTACGAGAAGGGCATGAAGGCCGCGCTCGCCTACAAGGCGGATGTCGGCGGCCGCAAGATCCAGCTGGTGCAGCTCGACGATGCATCCGATCCGTCCACCGCCGCGCGCAATGCCCGCAAGATGATCGATGAGGACAAGGTCGACGTCATCATCGGCACCGCAGGCTCGCCCGGTGCGCTGGCCATTGCCGGCGTGGCGCGCGAGACGAAGACGCCGCTGATCTCGATCGCCAACGCCAACCTGCCGGGCGAGGAGGGCGCCTGGATGGTCACGCTGCCGCAGCCCGCGCCGCTGATGGTGAGCGCGGTGGTCGAGCGCATGAAGAAGTCGGGGGTGAAGACGGTCGGCTACATCGGCTTTTCCGACGCCTGGGGCGACCTGGTCTACGACGCGCTGCAAAAGAGCGCGGAGCCCGCAGGCATCAAGATCGTCTCGAACGAGCGCTATGCGCGCGCGGATTCGTCGGTGACCGGCCAGGTGCTCAAGATCGTGGCGCTGCGTCCTGACGCGGTGATCACCGGCACCTCGGGCACGCCGGGCGCACTGCCTTACCTGGCGCTCGCGGAGCGCGGCTACAAGGGCCAGATCTACGGCATGCACGCACTGATCAACCCCGACTTCGTGCGTGTGGGCGGCGCCTCGGTCGAAGGGCTGCTGGCGCCGACCGGCCCCGTGATCGTGGCCGAGCAGCTGCCGAGCGAGAACCCGATCCGCAAGGTGTCGATGGAATTCCGCGCGGCCTACCAGAAGGCCAACGGCGCACCGCCGACCGATGCCTTCTCGGCCTACACCTTCGATGCCTGGCTGCTGTACCTCGATGCGGCCCAGCGCGCACTCGCCACCAAGGCCGAGCCCGGCACGCCGCAGTTCCGCCTGGCGCTGCGCGACGCCATCGTGAGCACCAAGGAGCTGGTGGGCACGCACTCGGTCTACAACTTCAAGCCGACGGACCGCTATGGCTCCGATGAACGGTCGCGTGTTGTCGTGAAGCTGGAGAAGGGGCAGTGGAAGCTGGTTCCTTGATATGACGGCTTGCTTTTTTGATCGTCGCGGTGCGGGTGCGGGTCATTCGGGGCGCGCTCCCGCCGACGGGGTACCTTGCTCCGCGAATGTCCCCCGGCCTTCGGCCTCCTCCTTGATTTCGCTGCGCAAGGCACCCCATCGACGGGAGCGTTGTGCGGAGGGGTCGTTGATCAGCTGTGCATCCAGAGCGTGTCCTCGTGCACAGGGCATCGGGTGCTCCCCGCAGCGAAATCAAGGAGGAGCCGAAGGCGGAGGACATTCGCGGAGGGGAGTACCCGGTGGCCTGTGCACACGCCCTGAACAGCAGCGCAAAACAACCTTGGAGCACCAACAATGAAACAGAACCTGACCCGAATCCTGGCACTCACCGCAGCAGCACTCGCGACCGCGCAAGCCATGGCGGCCGACCTGAAGATCGGTTTCATCAGCTCGCTCTCGGGCCCGGTCGCTGCACTGGGCGTACCGTACGAGAAGGGCATTCGGGCCGCCATTGCCGAGCATCCCGAGATCGGCGGCCGCAAGGTCCAGCTGATCGTGCTCGACGATGCCTCCGACCCCACCACCGCCGGGCGCAACGCGCGCAAGCTCGTGGTGGAAGACAAGGTCGACGTGCTGATCGGAACCTCGGGCGTGCCGGGCGCGATGGCCATTGCGTCCGTGGCGCGCGAACTCAACACGCCGCTGATCTCGCCCACGCCCGTCACCATCCCCGGCCCCGAAGGCGCGTGGACCGTGACCGTGTCGCAGCCATTCCAGCTCATGGTCGCGGGCGTGGTCGAGCGCATGCAGAAGTCCGGCGTGAAGACCGTGGCCTTCATCGGTTTCTCCGACGCGCTGGGCGACCTGGCCTACGACTCGCTCGTGAAGAGCGCCGATAAGGCCGGCATCAAGGTGGTGGCGAACGAGCGCTATGCGCGCAGCGATTCGTCGGTGGCCGGGCAGGTGCTCAAGATCGTCGCGCAGCGGCCCGATGCGGTGTTTGCCGGCAACTCGGGCACGCCCGGCGCGCTGCCCTACCTCGCGCTGGCCGAGCGCGGCTACAAGGGAAAGATCTACGGCACGCATGGCCTCATCAACGCCGACTTCGTGCGCGTGGGCGGCGCTTCCATCGAAGGCCTGCAGGTGCCCAGCGGCCCCGTGCTGGTGGCCGACCAGTTGCCCGACAGCAACCCGATCAAGAAAGTGTCGATGGGCTTTCGCAGCGCCTACCAGAAGGTCAACGGCGCGGTGCCGACCGATGCCTTCTCGTCCTACACCTACGACGCCTACCTGCTGCTGGCCGATGCCGCCTCGCGCACCAAGGGCGAACCGGGCACTCCGCAGTACCGCAGCGCACTGCGCGACGCCATCGTGGCCACCCGCGAGCTGGTGGGCACGCACGGCATCTACACCTTCAAGCCCGACGACCGCTATGGCTCCGACCAGCGCGGCGTGGTGATCGTGCAGATGAACAAGGGCCAGTGGAAGCTGGTCCCCTGAAAGAAACCTGAGCGCCCGCCGATGACCAGCTACCGCCATCATCCGGACCGCATCGCCGCGCTCGTGCAGAACGACCGCGTGCACCGCGACCTGTACCTGAGCGAGGAGATCTTCGCGCTCGAACAGGAGCACCTGTTCGCGAACACCTGGGTCTATCTCGGTCACGCGAGCCAGGTGCCGGAGCCGGGCGACTTCGTGGCGCAGGACATTGCGGGCCGGCCGCTGCTCATGGTGCGCCAGCCCGACGGCGCGGTGCACGTCATGTACAACCGCTGCGCCCACAAGGGCACGCAGCTCGTGACCGACGAATGCGGCAACACCGGCCGCTTCTTTCGCTGCCCGTATCACGCCTGGACCTACAAGCTCGACGGCGCACCGCTCGGTGTGCCGCTGAAGAACGGCTACGAGGGCACGCAGCTCAAGGCCTGCGAGTCGGGCCGGGGGCTCTCGGTGGTGAAGCACGTGAAGGTCTACCGCGACTTCGTCTTCGTGCGGCTCGCGGACAGCGGCCCCTCGTTCGAAGACTACTTCGGTGAGGTGCTCGGCGCCATCGACAACATGGTCGACCGCTCGCCCGAGGGCCGGCTCACGGTGGGCGGCGGCGTGCTGCGCAACATCGTCCACTGCAACTGGAAGATGTATCTCGAGAACATCAACGACACGGTGCATCCGATGTCGACGCACGAGTCGGCCACCAAGGCGGCCGAGGCGCTGTGGGAAGGCCATGCCCCTTCTGACCCCAAGCCGATGGCAATGGAGCAGATCCTGCCCTTCGGATCCGGCTACGAATTCTTCGACAAGATGGGCGGGCGGGTGTTCGCCAATGGCCACAGCGTGCTGGGCGTGAACTTCAGCATCCACTCCAACTACGCCCAGCTGCCCGAGTACGAAGCTGCGATGCGCGCCGCCCATGGCGAGGAGCACGCGGCCGAGATCCTGCAGCGCTCGCCGCAGAACTCGGTCTTCTATCCGAGCCTGTCGGTCAAGGGCTCGCCGCAGGCCATCCGCGTGATCCGCCCGCTGGCCGCGGACCGCACGCTCATTGAAGCCTGGAGTTTCCGCGCGGCAGGCGCGCCCGAACTGCTGTTCGAACGCGCGATGAACTACAACCGGCTCGTGTTCTCGCCGATGTCGGTGGTCGCGCATGACGACGTGCACCTGTTCGAGAGCATCCAGCAGGGCCTGCGCGCGGGCGGCAACGAATGGGTGAGCCTGCACCGCAATTACGACGCGGCTGAACTCGCGCAATCGACCCTCACCACCAACGGCACCAACGAACTGCTCATGCGCAACCAGTTCCGCGCCTGGGCGAAGTCGATGGTGGCGGGCATGGAGGCCGCGGCATGAACGACGATCCGCGCGATTTCGTGGCGCATGAGGCCGCCTTGCTCGACGAGCGGCGCTTCGACGACTGGCTGGCGCTCTTCACCGAGGACGGCCACTACTGGATACCGCTGCTCGGCGCCGCGCAGGCCGATCCGTTCTCGCACAACTCCCTTGCCTACGAAGACCGGCTGCTGCTGCAGTTGCGTGTGGATCGCCTGAAGAACCCGCGCGCCCATTCGCAGCATCCCGCGAGCCACAGCCAGCATGTGCTGCAGCCTTCGCGCATCGAGGAAGAAGCGAGCGGCGCGGTCCGCCTGCGCACGCCTTTCCTCTACGTCGAAGCGCGCGGCGAATCGCAGATCCTGCTGACCGGCACCGCCCGCCACCACCTCGTGCGCACGCCCACGGGCTGGGCCATCCGCGAGAAGCGCATCGACCTGCTCAACGCCGCGCGCGCCTTGCCCGCGATCCAGCTGTTCATCTGAGTTTTCCGTTCCTTTTCTCCATCCATCTCACCGGAGCTACGACATGAAGAGCCTGATGCTGACCTTGACGCGCGGTGCCATCGCCGCGGCGCTGACCGCCTGTGGTGTTGCGAGCGTGCTGGCGGCCGACCTCAAGGTCGGCCTGAGCGTGTCGTTGTCGGGGCCCAACTCCTCGCTGGGCGTGCCCTATGCCAAGGGCATGCAGGCCGCGCTGGCCTACAAGCCGGAAGTCAACGGCCGCAAGGTGCAGCTCATCGTGCTGGACGACGGCTCCGACCCCACCACGGCCGGGCGCAATGCACGCAAGCTGATCGAGGAGGACAAGGTCGATGTGCTGATGGGCACCTCGGGCGTGCCGGCCGCCATTGCCATGGCGCAGGTCGGCAAGGAAGCCAAGGTGCCGATGATCGGCCTCACGCCCATCCTGCTCGATGCGGCCGAGAACCCCTGGGTCATGACGGTGGCGCAGCCCACGCAGCTGATGATCGATGCGGTGGTCGAGCGCATGAAGCGCAACAACGTCAAGACCGTGGGCTACATCGGCTTCACCGATGCCTGGGGCGACCTGGTCTACAACGCGCTGATGAAGGCCGCGCCCGAGGCCGGCATCAAGGTGGTGAGCAACGAGCGCTATGCGCGCGCCGATGCCTCGGTGACCGGGCAGGTGCTGAAGATCGTGGCGCTTCGGCCCGACGCGGTAATGACCGGCGGCGCCGGCACGCCGGGCGCGCTGCCCTTCCTTGCGCTGCAGGAGCGCGGCTACAAGGGCGGCGTGTACGGCCAGCACGGGCTGATCAACCCCGACTTCGTGCGCGTGGTCGGTGCCGCGGGCCAGAACGCGCTGATGCCCACCGGCCCGGTGATCGTGGCCGAGCAGCTGCCCGACAGCCATCCGACCAAGAAGATCGCGACCGATTTCCGCGCGGTGTTCCAGAAGGTCAACAACGCGCCCACCAGCGATGCCTTCTCGGCCTATTCCTTCGACGGCTGGCTGGTGTTTGCCGATGCCGCTTCGCGCGCCATGAAGAAGGCGGAGCCGGGCACGGCCGAGTTCCGCGTCGCGCTGCGCGATGCCATCTTCAGCACCAAGGAAGTGGTGGGCACGCACGGCGTCTACAGTTTCAAGCCCGGCAGCCTCTACGGCGTGGACGAACGCGCCCGCGTGATCGTCAAGCTCGACAACGGCCAGTGGAAGCTCGCACCTTGAACCATTTCATTCCAACAACAACGATATTGCGAGGGGCTTTTCCATGACATGGGACGTGGCGCTGATTCTCGTCACCGATGGCCTGGCCAACGGTGCCGTCTATCTGCTGGCCGGGCTCGGGCTGGTGCTGATCTTTTCCGTCACGCGGGTGGTCTTCGTGCCGTTCGGCGACATCGCGGCCTTCGCGGCGCTGTCGCTTGCGGCCTTCGAGACCGGCCGTGTACCGCCGACCATCGGCATGGTCGCCGTGCTTGCGGCGCTCGCGCTGGCAACGGAAATCGGCAGCCTGCTGCGGCGCGGCGAGGCCGCGCGCATTCCCAAGGCGTTGCTGATGTGGGGCGTGCTGCCTGCGATTCCGTGTGTGCTGGCCTGGCTGGCGGCTCGGCCCGGCGTGCCGGTGGCGGTGCACATTGCCGTGGCCGTGCTGCTGGTGGTGCCCATTGCGCCGCTGCTCGCGCGGGTGGTGTTCCAGCCGATCGCGGATGCCTCGGTGCTGGTGCTGCTGATCGTCTCGCTGGCGCTGCACTTCCTGCTGTCGGGCCTGGGGCTCCTGTTCTTCGGCCCTGAAGGCTCGCGCACCACGCCGCTCACCAGCGCGGTGTTCACGCTGGGCGACGGCTTCACGGTCAGCGGCCAGGTGGTGCTGATGGTGGGGGCGGCCATCGTGCTGAGCGGCCTCTTCTTCCTGGTGTTCGAGCGCACGGTGGCGGGCAAGGCGCTGCGCGCCACGGCCGTCAACCGCGTGGGCGCGCGGCTGGTCGGCATCCGGCCGGTGCGCACGGCGCTGCTGGCCTATGGCTGCGCCTCGCTGCTGGCCGGGCTCATCGGCGTGCTGATCGCGCCGGTGACCACCATGTACTACGACTCGGGCTTCATCATCGGCCTGAAGGCCTTCGTGGCCGCGATCATCGGTGGGCTCGTGAGCTACCCGATGACGGCCGTGGGCGCGCTCGCCGTGGGCGTGGTGGAAAGCTTCGCCTCGTTCTGGAGCGGGGCGCTGAAGGACGTGATCGTGTTCAGCCTGCTGATCCCGGTGCTGATGCTCAGGTCGTTCATGGCGGCCCATGCCGAAGAGGAAGAAGACGAGGTGGACCAATGAACGCGAATTCCAAACGCACGGCATGGATCGCGGCGGTGGTCGCCGTGCTGGCCCTGGTGCCGGCGGTGGCGGGCAGCTTCACGGTCTCGCTGCTCAACGACATCGGCATCGGCGCGCTGGTGGCGCTCGGGCTGGTGCTGCTCACCGGCGTGGGCGGCGCGACCTCGTTCGGGCAGGCGGCCTTCGTAGGCATCGCGGCCTACGCCACGGCCTGGCTCACCACCACGCAGGGCCTGTCGCCATGGATCGGCCTCTTGTTCGCGCTGCTGCTCACGGGCCTGTCGGCGCTGGCCATCGGCATGCTCACGCTGCGGCTGGGCGGGCACTTCCTGCCGCTCAGCACGATCGCCTGGGGCCTGTCGATCGCGATGCTGTTCGGCAATGTCGATGCGCTCGGGCGCCACACGGGCCTGTCGAACATTCCGGCGCTACGCATCGCGGGCTGGTCGCTGGCCGATCCGCGGTCGATGTACTACCTGATCTGGGTGCTGGTCGGGCTGGCCTGCCTGTTCAGCCACAACCTGCTGCAGTCGCGGCCGGGGCGCGCGATCCGCGGACTGCGCGGCGGTGCCACGCTGCTCGCGAGCGTGGGGGCCGACGCCTACCGCGTGCGGCTCACGCTGTTCGTCACGGCCGCGCTCTTCGCGGGGCTGGCGGGCTGGCTCTATGCGCACATGAACCGCTTCGTGAGCCCGTCGCCCTTCGACGTGCGCGCGAGCATCGAGTACCTGCTGATGGCGGTGGCCGGCGGGCTCGGGCAGCTGGCCGGCGCGCTGGTAGGCGCCGCGCTGGTGCTGGTGCTCAAGAACGGCCTGCAGGACGTGCTGCCGATGCTCACGCAGCGCGCGGGCCAGCTGGAGGCCGTGGCCTTTGCGACGCTCTTCATCCTGCTGCTGCACTTCGCGCGCGGCGGCCTCATGGGCCTGCTGCGGCGCTGGACGCGCCGCCGCGCCGGCACGCAAGCTGCCTCGCGCCACGAGGCGCCCGCGGTCGATCCGCTGCCGCACCGTCAGCTGCCCGCGCGCGGCACGCAGGTGCTGTCGGTGAAAGGCGTGGTCAAGCGCTTTGGCGGACTGGTGGCGGTCAACGACGTGAGCTTCGAAGTGAACGCGGGCGAGATCGTGGGCCTGATCGGGCCCAACGGCGCGGGCAAGTCGACCATGTTCAACCTGCTGACCTGCACGCTGCCGATGAGCGCGGGCCAGGTGCGCTTTCTCGACCACGACATCGCCGGCATGCCGCAGCGGCAGGTGGCGCGGCTGGGCTTGGCGCGCACCTTCCAGCACGTGAAGCTCAGGCCGCACATGAGCCTCTTGGACAACGTGGCGCTGGGCGCGCATTCGCGCACGCGCTCGGGCATCCTGAAGGCGGGCCTGCGGCTGGACCGCAAGGAAGAGATGCAGATCCTGCAGGAGGCGCAGCGCCAGCTCGACCGCATCGGCCTGGGCGACCGCGCGCACGAGCTCGCGGGCAGCCTGCCACTGGGCACTCAGCGCATCCTGGAAATCGCACGTGCGCTGGCCGCCGACCCGGTGCTGCTGGTGCTCGATGAGCCCGCGGCGGGCCTGCGCCGCAAGGAAAAGATGGCGCTCGGCGACCTGCTGCGCAAGCTGCGCGAGGAGGGTGTGACCATCCTCATCGTCGAGCACGACATGGACTTCGTGATGAAACTGGTGGACCGTCTGGTGGTGATGAACTTCGGCTCCAAGCTCGTGGAGGGCGTGCCGTCGGCGGTGCGCGCCGACGAGCGCGTGCAGGCGGCTTATCTTGGGAGCGTGGTATGACCGCGATGCTGGAGATCGGCGACCTGCATGTGTCCTACGGGCAGGTGGAGGCAGTGCGCGGCGTGTCGCTCGACCTGCAGCCGGGGCAGATCATCTCGGTGATCGGGCCCAACGGCGCGGGCAAGACCACGCTGCTCGCGGCGGCGATGGGGCTGCTGCCCTGCAAGGGCACGCTCCGCTTCGAGGGCGAAGACCTGCAGGGCCTCGACGTGGAGGCGCGCGTGGAGCGCGGCCTGTGCCTGGTGCCCGAGAAGCGCGAGCTGTTCGGCGAACTCACCGTGCTCGACAACCTGCAGCTCGGCGCCTATGCCAAGCGGCTGCGCGGCGACGCCATGAAGAAGCGGCTGCAGTCGGTGTACGACCGCTTTCCGCGCCTGGCCGAGCGCCGCGCGCAGCGCGCCGACACGCTCTCGGGCGGCGAGCGGCAGATGCTCGCGGTGGGCCGCGCCCTGATGTCCGCGCCGCGCCTGCTGATGCTCGACGAGCCCAGCCTCGGCCTCGCGCCGCTGATCGTGCGCGACATTCTTTCCATCGTGCGCAAGCTGCGCGAAGACGGCGTCTCGATCCTGCTGGTGGAGCAGAACGCGCGCGCCGCGCTCGAGACCTCGGACCACGGCTACGTGCTGGAAACCGGCGAGATCGCACTGTCGGGCGCATCGGGCGAACTGGCCAGCGACCCGCGCGTGCAGGCCACCTACCTTGGCGGAGGCACGCACGATGACGAGTGAAGCGCGCGCGCTGCCGCCGGGCCAGCGCACGCTGCCCGCGATGCTGCAGCGGCAGTCGGAACGCTTCGCCGGGCGCCCGCTGCTGCGGATCGCGGGCCGGCAGTGGACGCATGGCGACGCGGCCGAGGCGGCTGCGGTGCGCGCCGGCGCGCTGGCCGAGGCCGGCGTGGTACGCGGCGACCGCATCGCCGTGATGTGCGGCAACCGCATCGAGTTTCTCGAGACCTTTCTGGGTGCCGGCTGGCTAGGCGCCTCGGTGGTGCCGGTCAACACTGCGTCGATGGGGCCGCAGATCGAATACTTCCTTGCCAACAGCGAGGCGAAGCTGCTGGTGATCGAGGCGGGCTTTCTCGAGCGGCTGGCGACGGCCGACCTGGGGCGCACGGCACTGCGCGAACTCTGGATCGTCGGCGAGGCGCCTGCTTCATGGACGCCGCCTGCGGGCGTTCGCGCCTCCAGCTACCCGCAAGGCGCACAGGCCATCGCACCGGCCGCGGTGCAGCCTGGCGATCCGCTCGCCATCCTCTACACCTCGGGCACCACCGGCCCGGCCAAGGGTGTGGTCTGTCCGCATGCGCAGTATTTCTGGTGGGGCGTGAACAGCGCCGAAGTGCTCGGCGTCGGCCGCGACGACGTGCTGTGCACCACGCTGCCGCTGTTCCACATCAACGCGCTCAACACCTTTGCGCAGGCCGCGCTGACCGGCGCCGAGGTGGTGTTCGAATCGCGCTTCTCGGCCTCGGGCTTCTGGCCGTCGATGCGCGCCAATGGGGCGACCGTGGTCTACCTGCTGGGCGCGATGGTGCCGATCCTGCTGGCCCAGCCCGAGGGCGAAGGCGAGCGCGATCACCGCGTGCGCATCGGGCTCGGGCCGGGCGTGCCCTCGGCGGCCGGGCAGGCCTTCAGGGCGCGCACCGGCGTGGCGCTGCTCGAAGGCTATGGATCGACCGAGACCAACTTCGCGATTGCCACCGCGCCGGATTCGCCGCGCGGCGGCGTCATGGGCTGGCTGCGCCCCGGCTTTCAGGCGCGCGTGGCCGACGAGGGCGATGTGGAGCTGCCCGCAGGCGAACCCGGCGAATTGCTGCTGCGCGCGGACGAACCCCACGCCTTTGCGAGCGGCTACTTCAACATGCCCGAGAAGACGGTCGAGGCCTGGCGCAACCTCTGGTTCCATACCGGCGACCGCGTGGTGCGCGATGCCGATGGCGCCTTTCGCTTTGTCGACCGCATCAAGGACGCGATACGCAGGCGCGGCGAGAACATCTCGTCCTTCGAAGTCGAGCAGGTGCTGCTGAGCCACCCCGGCGTGGCCTCCTGCGCCGTGTACCCGGTGCAATCCGAACTGGCCGAGGACGAGGTGATGGCCGCGCTGGTGCCGCGCGAAGGCCAGCGCATCGACCCGGCCGAACTGGCGCGCTTCTGCGAGAGCCGCCTGCCGTACTTCGCGGTGCCGCGCTACATCGACGTGCTGGCCGACCTGCCGCGCACCGAGAACGGCAAGGTGCAGAAGTTCAAGCTGCGCGAGCGCGGTGTCAGCGAACAGACCTGGGACGGACGGCCCGCTGCCGTTCGTCCCCCGGCAAGGACCGCATGAGTTCCACGCCGCCACCGCTTGCCGGCCAGGCCGCATTCGTGACCGGCGCGGGGCAGGGCCTGGGTGCCGCCATTGCGCGCGGATTGGCCGAATCGGGTGCGCGCGTGGTGCTTGCCGATGTCGACGCAGGCAGCGCCGAATTGGCGGCCGCGGGCCTGCGCGCCGCGGGCGCCGACTGCGTCGCCATGGAACTCGACGTGCGCAGCGAGCCGGCGTTCGTACGCTGCTTCGAGGCGGCCGTGGCCCGCTTCGGCGCCATCGACCTGCTGGTCAACAACGCCGCGCGCACGCCGTTCACCTCGCCCTGGGACATCACGCCCGACGAGTGGGACGACGTGCTGGCCGTCAACCTGCGCGGCAGCTTCTTCGGCTGCCGCATTGCCGGACGGCACATGCGCGAGCGCGGTTCCGGGCGCATCGTCAACCTGGCGTCGCTGGCGGGCCAGCAGCCCAGCGCCGCAACCGGCGTGCACTATGCGGCCAGCAAGGCGGCGCTGCTGGCACTGACGCGCAGCTTCGCGCAGGAACTCGCACCGCAGGGCGTCACGGTGAATGCACTGGCGCCGGCAGCGGTTCGCAGCCCCGCGCTCGATGCGCTGGATCCGGTGTGGCAGCAGGCGCTGAAGGCCGCCATTCCGCTCGGCCGCTTCGGCGAGGCCGAAGAGGTGGCGGCCGCCGTGGTCTACCTCGCTTCGCCCGCGGCGGCCTTCATGACGGGCGCCACGCTGGACCTCAACGGCGGCCGCTTCATGCGCTGAACAGGCGATGCGCCGCACACGCTAAAATAGTTCAGAACTAAATCATTCAGGTATGCACGCAAATTCACTGACCGGCCGCCATGCCCTCGTCACCGGCGCCGCGCGCGGCATCGGCGCCGAGATCGCCCGCACCCTGGCTGCCGAGGGCGCAACGCTCACGCTGCTGGGACGCGACCTCGATTCACTCCGGCGCGTGGCCGCGACGCTCGCGGGCCAGGGCCACGGCGTGGCCGCAGCGGACGTGGCCGACGCCCAGGCCGTGCAGTCGGCCTTCGCGCTGGCGCGTGCCGAGCGCGGGCCGCTCGCCATCCTCGTCAACAACGCGGGCGCGGCCGAGAGCGCGCCTTTTCTCAAGACCTCGGCCGAGCTCTGGCAGCGCATGCTGTCGGTGAACCTCACCGGCACGTTCCTGTGCACGCAGGCCGCGCTGCCCGACATGCTCGAAGCCGGCTGGGGCCGCATCGTCAACATCGCCAGCACCGCGGGCCAGAAGGGCTATGCCTACGTCGCGGCCTATGCGGCGGCCAAGCATGGCGTGGTCGGGCTCACGCGCTCGCTCGCGCTCGAGGTGGCACGCAAGGGCGTCACGGTGAACGCGGTGTGCCCCGGCTACACCGACACCGACATCCTGCGCGCGAGCGTTGCCAACGTGGTGGGCAAGACCGGCCGCAGCGAAGCCGATGCGCTGGCCGAGTTCTCCAGCGCCAATCCGCAGCGGCGCATCGTGCAGCCCGCCGAAGTGGCCGACGCGGTGCGCTGGCTCTGCGGGGAGGGCGCCGCGTCCGTCACCGGGCAGTCGGTCTCGGTGTCGGGCGGGGAGGTGATGTGATGCGCAACGACGCCTCGCATGCCGCGCTCAGCGACGCCGAGGAGCTCGGCCACGAGGCCCGCGCCGGCCGCGAAGACCACGCCATGCTCAGGCTGTGGCTGCGCATGCTCGCCAGCACCACGCAGATCGAGGCCGAGATCCGGCGCCGGCTGCGCGAGCGCTTCGGCATCTCGCTGGCGCGCTTCGACTACATGGCCCAGCTCTACCGCTATGAAGAGGGCCTGAAGATGCGCGTGCTGTCGCGCTACCTGATGGTGACGGGCGGCAACGTCACGGGCCTGACCGACGAACTCGAGCGCGACGGCCTGGTGGCGCGCGCCCACAGCCCCGACGACCGCCGCTCGTGGATCGTGAGCCTCACGCCCAAGGGCCGCGCGAGTTTCGAGGCCATGGCCAAGGAACACGAGCAATGGATCCTCGAGATGTTCTCGGGCCTCGACATGAAGACCGTCAGGCAGATGCACGCCCAGCTCGGCCAGTTGCGCGTGCACGTGATGCGCAGCGAGCCTGCGGGCGAGGAGGGCTGATGGCGGCCAGCACTGGCGAACCCGAGGCGCCCCAGGCCGAGTTCCAGCGCGCGCGGATGATCCGCTTTTCCGATTGCGACCCCGCGGGCATCGTCTTCTATCCGCAGTACTTCGTCATGCTCAACGGCCTGGTGGAAGACTGGGTGAGCGAAGGGCTCGGCGTTGACTACCACGCGCTCATCGCGAAGCGGCGCATCGGCCTGCCGACGGTGCGGCTCGAGGCCGACTTCCGCGCCGTGAGCCGCATGGGCGATCAAGTCATGCTGGGCCTTGCGGTGGAGCGGCTGGGCTCGCGTTCCATGACGCTCGCGCTGCGCTGCTTCGACCCCGCCAGTGGCGAGCTGCGCATGCAGGTCAAGCAGGTGCTCGTGACCACCTCGCTCGAGAGCCATCGCTCCGTGGAAATTCCGCCAGACCTGCGCACGGCCATCCTGCGCAGCGCGCCCTCGCTCGCCTGAAGCGCATCAGGGCGGCGGCTCTTTGGCGTTGGCCTGCCGCCAGGCCTCGCGCGCGGCTGCGATGAAGCGCTCTTCCGCCGCATCGGGCACTTCGGAGGGACGGTCTTCCTTGTCGAGCCAGCCCGGCTCCACCTCGCAGTGCTGTTCGATCTGCCGCGCCAGGTTGTCGCCGATGGGGAGGGGCTGGCAGGGTGCACTGGCGCTTCCGCTTGCGCCAACGGACCGGAGCCTTGAATATCCCGACCTCGACCAGCGCGTGCGCGAGGTCGGCGAGTGGTAGCAGTGCTGCAAGGCATCGATACGAACACGAAGGAGTGAGTGCCGCATGGACAACAAGCAAGCCATCATCGAAAGCCTCGCGCGGGCATTGGAAAGCTGGGTGCGCCATGCCAGCGCCGCCCAGCTCTGGCAGGTGCAGCAACATGGCGGCCTCGGGGCTTCCATCGCGGTGGAAGAAGACACCGTGCACGTCCGCATCGAACTTGGCGGCCCGCGCAACCCGCTGTCGGACCTGGGCCGCACCGATGGGCGCCTGCCCGTGACGGAGGCCTTTCTAGGCAACGGCGCCGCAGCATGGGGCGCGCCGCCCCCGCACGGAAACCCCGCGCGCGAGGCCTGGTTTCTGTCGAACGAACTGGCCCAGGAACATGCGCGGCAGTACCTGCTGGCGGAAGTGAGGGAAAGGCGGGATGTGCTGGTGCGGTTTGTCGAGGAATGTGCACCGTAGGCATGCCGCGGACTTGCGCGGCCTGCGCGTCAACCCAAGGTCGCGAAGTTGTCGCTGCGCAGCAAGCCCGTAACGCAGGCCGCGATGGCCGCGGTGGGCGGAACAATCTTGCGTTCACGCAGGTTGAACCAGGCACCGGTCATGCGGTATCTGGCTACGGGCAGGGACTTGCGTTGGAACGCAACGGTGTGCACGAAGCGTGAACCATCGGCGGTTTCGGCTGCGGCCAGCATCGACAGCGTCAGGATGTCGCCAAGGCGGACCTCCTTCAGGAAGCTGGTGGTCTCCTCCAGGGTGATGGGCGCCACACCTTCCTGGGCGAAGACTTGCGGATCCAGCCCCGCGCTCTCGAACCATTCGGAGCGGGCAAAGGTGGCCCAATCGGCGTAGGCGCTGTGGCGCAGGTGGCCGTAGGCGTCCACGTCCGCCCAGCGGATTTTCACGGTGACAGCATTCGTCGCATCGTTCATTTGATTACCTTCTGACTCGGGTGGATGGATGACCGGAGACAGAATAGGCGGCTGTTGGCACGTTCCAGGAAGGCGGCCAACCGGCAGCGCAGCGAACATGTCTGTGAGCGCGGACGGGCACCAGGCCGCGGCTACGAGTTCAAGCGGAAGGCGCTTCGGGCGATGGCCGTCGACTGAACAGCGGGCGGACGAAGAGGCTTTCGAGCGCCTTCGATTGGTGACTAATCGTAGGTGCTGCACGCTTGCGCGGTAGGTAGGCTAAGTTGAGAAACCGCCTCAGGCCGCGAAGGCAAAGCGGTCATCATCAGCAGCGCGTGGCTGCACCTCTTTGGCGATCGCCTTCGCTACCGCTTTCTGTGCAACCTTGAAATCGTAGGTCGCTTGCATGTTGATCCAACCCACCGCGTCGGCCTCTTCACCGCCAAAGTAGCGAGTCAGGCGCAGCGCAGTGTCTGGCGAAATGCCACGGCGTTCGAGCACGATGTCATTGATGCGGGACGCAGGCACGTGCAGCGCCTTTGCCAACGCGTTGGCAGTCATGCCAAGGGGCTTGAGGTAGTCCTCGCGGAGGACTTCGCCGGGATGAACCGGGCGCATTCCATTCTTAAACATCGGGTTGCCCTTTCAAGGTGCGGTTTCGGCAGACTGGCCGGTCAGTGCGGGTCATCAATCCTTACGTCGTACGGGCCCGCTTCGCCCCATTTGAAGATCAGCCGCCATTGCTGGTTGATCCTGACGTGCCAGGCACCGTCGTAGAACTTCAGGTCGTTGCCTGGTGGCATCTTCATGAAAACCACCGTCGGCGCAGCGTCCAACTGGGTCAGCTTGCGGGTCGCCACGTCCCGGATATTGGCGAAGCGAGCTTTCTTGCCCGTGGTGAAAAGTTCTTCGGTATCGGGGCAAGAGAAGGACTGAATCGCCATAGGCCATTTTATACCGTTTAACGGGAACCGGTAAGCTCTCGAAGGGTCATCGCCCGCGCCGCCAGCCTGTGGAAATGCGCCGTGATCTATTGGCGATCAACGTGCAGAGGGGCATCGGAATGGAGGGCTACAAAAGAAAAAACCTCCCAGCTTTTCAGCGGGAGGCTTCTCTGTTTTTCGGAACACGTTCTGCAATTGCGGAACAATGCTCCTGAAGAAATAGCGCGGAAACCGCGCAGTTCCTAGTGTTGGTGGTGGGCCCTGAGTGACTCGAACACTCGACCTACGGATTAAGAGTCCGCTGCTCTACCAACTGAGCTAAGAGCCCTTGCACAAAACGTTTTGCGTTTTTTGGCAAGACCGCAAGTATAGCGTAAAAATTCCGGGGCTCAACGATTTTGTGTGCGGCGGGGTTAGGATTCGTCATCATCGACGGGGCTGCGGTCCTTCCATCAGGAGATCTTCCATGACAGATACCACCACCATGTCCCATGTTGTGATCACCGGGGCCGCGGGCGCGCTGGGCCGTGCGGTGGTCCAGCATTTTCTCGAGCAGGGCGCGCGCCTGGCGCTGGTCGACCACCGGGCGGACCGCCTGGCCGAGGTCTTTCCGGGCCTGGACAATTCGCAGCACCTGCTGCTGGCGGGCGACGTGACCTCGGCGGCCGACATGACCGAGCTCGCGAGCCAGGCGCTCAAGGCCTTCGGCCGCATCGACGCGCTGGTCCACATTGCCGGCGGCTTCGAGATGGGCGAGGCCACGCATGCGCTCTCGCGGGCAAGCTGGGACCGCATGATGAACCTCAATGCCTGGTCCTTCGTGGCGGTGACGCAGGCGGTGCTGCCCTCGATGATCGAGCACGGTGCCGGCCGCATCGTGGCGGTGACGGCCAAGGTGGCGGCGCGCGGCCTGCCGGCCATGGCGGCGTACATCGCGTCGAAAAGCGCGCTGCAGCGCCTGGTCGAGGCCGCCGCCGCCGAGGCCGCCCCGCATGGCGTGGCCATCAACAGCGTGGCGCCCAGCGTGCTCGACACGCCGGCCAATCGGCAGGCCATGCCGGACGCCAATCCCGCCGACTGGGTGTCGACCGCCGTCGCGGCCCAGACCATCGGCTTTCTTGCGTCGCCCGCGGCCGCGGCGCTGCACGGCCAGCACCTGACGCTCGACACCTGAGCTGAAACAAGACGAACAAAAAGGGCCCTGGCGGCAACGCCAGGGCCCTTTTTTCGTTCCGCCGCCCGCCGCCCCCAGGCAGGCGGTTTGTCATGGGTGCGGGCCCGGGGGGCGGGGCGCTTGTCTCCCTGGAAAAGGGGCGCACTGCTCATGTGCGCAGGCGGCGCGATTTCTACAGTGACTCCACGGCAAGACGCTTCGGCCCGGCAAGGAAAACGAAGCGGTGCCAGTCGACAACACCATCACTGGGGAACACGCATGGAAACGCTCAACCTGCTGCCACGAAGCTTCATGACCCTGCTGCGCGAGGACGCGGGCATGTCGTTCATGGAGTTCGCGCTCATCGGCTCCCTGGTGGTGGTTGTGTGCCTTCTCCTGCTGCTGGCCGTGCGGCGCAGCGCCTGAGGTTCGCACCATGCAGGAATTCAACGCCGTCCTCGATCTGCTGGCCATGCTGGCCTCGGACTTCCGCATGGGCGGGCTCTTCGTGCTGCTGGTGATGGCCGCCGTGAGCGATGCGCGCTTCTACCGCATTCCCAACTGGCTGACCTTCGGCGGCATGGCCTTCGCGATCATCTACGGCGCCTTCGCGGCGCGCACGCCGATGACCGGCCTGCAGCACGCCCTGGGCGGCCTGGGCACCGGGTTCGCGATCATGCTGCCGTTCTACGTGCTGGGGATCATGGGTGCGGGCGACGTCAAGCTGATGGCAATGGTCGGCGCCTTCATCGGCCCCTACCAGACGCTGGAGGCCATTCTCTTCACCTGCATCGCGGGCGGCTTCGCGGCCGTGGCGGTGGCCATCCACCGGCGCCGGCTCGGCCACATGCTGGCCAACGTCAAGGATGCGGCGCAGGGCATCGTCGTCTCGGGCATTGCGGGCGTGCGACCGAACGGAACGATCGACACGCGGCAATCCATCGGAAAGCTGCCTTACGGCATCTGTATTTGCGTGGGGACGGTTGTACAGGTCCTGGCGCATCAGTTGGGCTTCGTCTAGCCCGTCCCTTCCTCCATCCATCCATCCACGGCGGAGATTCGCATGAAAAACATCAAGGCGCTCGGGCTGCTTCTGCTGGCCCTCCTGACCGGCCTGGCGGCCGCGGTCTACGCAGCGGGCTGGGTCTCCCGGCAGGGCGGAATCGCATCCAACAAGGTGGTGGTGGCCGCGGTCGACATCGAACTGGGCAGCCGGGTCAATCCGCAGATGCTGTCGCTGGTCGACTGGCCGAGCGGCTCGCTGCCGGCCGGCTCGTTCAAGGACGCCAAGTCGCTGGAGGACCGCGTGGTCAAGGTCGGCGTGCTGCGCGGCGAAGCCATCCTGGAAGGCAAGCTCGCGCCGGTCGGCACCCAGGGCGGGCTCTCGGCGGTCATTGCGAGCGGCAAGCGTGCCATGACCGTGCGGGTCAACGACGTGGTGGGCGTGGCGGGCTTCGCGCTGCCGGGCAACTACGTCGATGTGATGGTCAACGCGCAGCAGGACAAGAACCGCGGCGAAGAGGGCCGCCAGATCAGCAAGACTGTGCTCGAGAAGGTGCTGGTGCTGGCGGTGGCGCAGGAAGCCAACCGCGACGACACCAAGCCGAAGGTGGTCAGCGCCGTGACGCTGGAGCTTTCGCTCGAAGACTCCGAAAAGCTCGACCTGGCACGCAGCGTGGGAACCCTCTCGCTGGTGCTGCGCAACCAGATGGACAAGACCACGGTTGCCACCGCAGGCATCACCAAGGGCCAGCTGTTCGGCGAGAAGGACATCCTGCCGATCTCCACCACCGTGGCAGCGCGGCCGGCCCCCGCGCGCATGCCGCGCACCGCCCCCATGGCGCAGCGGCAATCCGAGTGCGTGGAAGTGATCCAGCACGCAGCCCGCACGCTCAACTGCTTCTGATCACCCCGCAGGAGGAACCCAAGTGCAACATCTCTCTTCTTCTTCTTATTCACCCGCCTGGCTGCTGGCGGCACTCATGGCGCTGGCGGCACCCGCGATGGCCGCGGACGCGGTCCCGGCGGCGGCTGCTGCCGTTGCCGCAACCCCGGCCGCAGCGCCGGCCGGGCCCGCCACCCGGCGCTGCACCGCGATCATCCCGGACGACCAGCCGACCTACGCCGTGCTCGGCAAGTCGGTGGTCATCCCGCTGAAGGCACGCGTTGCGCGCATCGTGGTCAGCGGCCAGCCGCCCAGCCGCGCGCCGGCCGCAGCACCCGCAGCCGCAGGGCAGCCGGCACCGGCCCCCGCCACGGCGGCGAACGCGGGCGACGGCATCGCTGATGTCGACGTCACGCTGCTGAGCCCGACCGACCTGTTCTTCCGCGGCCGCCAGGCGGGCTCGATGAACGTCGTGCTGCAAAGCGTCGACGGCACCTGCTACATCAAGGACGTGATCGTCACCATCGATCCGGGCGCGCTGCAGTCCAAGCTCGCCGAGCTGATGCCGGAAGAAAACCACATCCGCGTGCGCAGCGCCGAGAAATCGATCGTGCTCACCGGCGAGATCAGCGATGCGCTCAAGCTCGACGACGTGATGAGCCTGGCCATGGCCTACGGCGCCGACGGCAAGAAGGTGGTGAACCTGCTGCGCGTGACGGCGCCGCAGCAGGTGATGCTCGAAGTGAAGATCGCAGAGGTCAGCAAGACGCTGCTGGACCGGCTCGGTGCGCGCGTCGGCCTGAGCCGCACGGGTGGCGGCGGCCGCGACAGCTACTCGCTGATCTCCAGCTTCCTGAGCGGCGGCGGCGGCCTGCTCGAGGCGATCAGGATCGGGCGCACCTCGGTCGGCATCGACGGACAGAAGGACGACGGCCTGGTGCGCATCCTGGCAGAGCCCAACATCATGGCCATCAGCGGCCAGCAGGCAAGCTTCCTGTCGGGCGGAAAGATCTTCATCCCGGTGGCGCAGAGCGCCGCCGGCGGCGGGGGAACCAACATCACGCTGGAAGAGAAGGAGTTCGGCATCGGGGTCAAGTTCACCCCGACCGTGCTCAACGGCGGGCGCGTCAACCTCAAGATGGTCTCGGAGGTGTCGGACCTGTCGCAGACCGGCTCGCCCTTCACCACCGTGACCGGCGTGACCGCGGTGCTGCCTTCGCTCACGGTGCGCCGCGCCGACACCACCGTGCAGCTCAACGACGGCCAGAGCTTCGTCATCGCGGGGCTCATCAAGAGCAACGTCACCGAATCCATCAAGCGCTACCCCGGGTTGGGCGAAGTGCCGGTGATGGGGGCGCTGTTCCGCAGCACCGAGTTCCAGAACGACCAGACCGAACTGATGTTCGTGATCACGCCGCGCCTGGTGCGTCCGCTGGCCGAGTCGCCGCGCGTGCCGACCGACAACCACGTGGTTCCCAGCCGCGCCGAGGTCTACCTGAACGGCAGCCTCGAAAGCGCCACCCCGGCACCGGTTGCACCGGCCGCCCAACCCCAATGACACCCGCGAGGAGCACCACCATGTTCATCAAGTCGACCACTCTCGCGCTGACGCTGCTGCTGGCCACCGGCTGCTCCCACGTCACGCCCAACTACGACGCGCGCTTTGGCGATGCGGTGCGCGACGCGAAAAGGAAGATGACGATCAATCCCGATGCTGGGAAGGACGGGGACCCGGTCGTGGGCATGGACGGGCGTGCAGCGCGCGAGTCGATGGTGCAGTACCAGAAGTCCTACAAGGCGCCGCCGCCGGCAGTCAACGTCATCAACATCGGTGGCGGGATTGGTGGCGGAACTGGCGGTAGTGAGGGTCGTTAGGCGGCCCTCAACCGATTCTCGAATTCGAACAGAAAGGAGTTGCCTCACAAAGATAGCAGTCAATCAACCCAGAAACCAACGCAAGATTTTTTGTTTTCTTACTGCAATTTCAAAGGTGAAAAAATGAACCAACTTTTTGTCCGCGTCAGCAACTTCATGTCCTCGTTCGCCAAGAAAGAGGACGGCGCGCAAGTTATCGAGTACGCGCTCATCATCGCAGTTGTATCGATTGCCCTGGTCATCGCGCTGCAGGGTCTGACCACCGGAGGTTACTTCGCAACCTTCATTACACGCGTGGCTGCCTGCCTCTCGGGCAACATGGGCGTCTGCAATCCTTAAGTCCGGTAATCGCATTCGCATTTACTGGAACGACGGCGGTGGCGGGGCCGGCTTGCCCGTTGCCCGCCGCCCGTCGTCCATATAACGGTCCGGCACAAAGCGAGGTACTCATCATGTTCGAGTTTTTTCTATGGGATGAAAGCGGTGCCCAGGTGGTGGAGTACGCGCTGGTCGTTGCCGTGATCTCGATCCTGCTGATCGTCGTGTTGAGGCCATTGGTAACGGACACCGGCATTAGCGATCTTGTCGATCTTGTCCGCAACTGCCTCGGCGGCGCGGACTGCGGCTGAAGCGCGGGGCTTTTTCGAACCAAAACCACTGCACAGGAAGTCGATCATGAAAGTCCACACTTCCGGCCACCGCCAAAGCGGCGCGGTGATCATCACCGTCGCGCTGGTCCTGCTGTTCCTCCTCGGATTCATGGGCATTGCGCTGGACTTTGGCCGCCTCTTCATCGTGAAAACGGAGCTGCAGACCGCCCTGGACAGCTGTGCCCTGTCGGCCGCGCAGGAACTCGATGGCGCAAGCGATGCGTTAACGCGAGCCACCAGCGCAGGGAAGACCGCGGCCGATCTCAACAAAATCAACTTTCAAGGCGAGGCGACCGGCATCGCCCAGGCTGAGGTCGTGTTCAGCGACTCGCTGATCGGCACCTACAGCCATACCTTTACGCCCGTCGCGAATGCCCGGTATGTCAAGTGCCTGCACACGAGGTCGGGCATCGCGCCTTGGATCCTCCATGCTCTAAGCGCTTTCAGTGGAAACAGCACGTATGGGGCATCGCAGAGCGTGGCTGCTGTCGCCGTTGCCACTAGAGCGCCGTCGCAAACCAATTGCCTTGTTCCCGTTGGCGTCTGCCAAAGATCCGCCACGCCCGGCTGGGGGTTTGCGCGGGGGGAATGGATCCAAGGCGTGACCAATAGCAACGACGATGTGGAATCCGGTCAGTTCCGCTGGGTGGATTTTTCCGGCAGCGGCGGCGGGGCACGCGAGATCAAGGATCTCCTGACGAGCAGCGGGCAATGCGGTCTTCCCGGCTTAGAGACGAACGTTGGCAAGGCGGGCAAGACCAATGGCGCGGTCGAGGCATGGAATACCCGCTTCGGTATCTATAAGGGCAGCCTCAGCGCTGCAACTGCGGTTCCCGATCAGACCGGGTACGCCTGGTATGCCGACAGCGCTGCCGCCGTGAAGCCAGGCAGGTATGACGATCCCGGCCCGAACGGATTTGCCGCCAAGCGCAACGCATCCGCGCCTTACGAAGGGGACAACAAGAATCCCGACACCAAGAACCTCAACACTCAGGGAAATTTCAGTTCCACCGATTACACGAAGGGCGCCAATCGACGCGTGGTCACGACCGCCGTGGTCGACTGCCCGTCGATCACGCTCAAGGGCTTTGCCTGCATGCTGATGCTGCATCCGCTGGAGAAGAACGCGAGCGGAAAGAATTCGAAGATGTGGCTCGAGTTCATCGGCGATGCGGAGTCAGCTGGCAGTCCCTGTGCCACCGCGGGCCTGGCCGGCGGCACGAGCGGGCCCAAAGTACCTACGCTCGTGCAGTAGGAGAGATGTCATGAAGAAGAAGCAGAACGGGGTGGCGCTGATCGAATTTGCCCTGATCCTTCCATTGCTGCTCATCCTGACGTTCATCACGACGGAATTCGGGCGAGCGCTGTACCAGTACAACACCATCGCGAAATCGCTGCGAGATGCCTCTCGTTATCTGTCCACACAAGATCCGTCGATCGTAACCACGGATCCCGCCAAGGTTACGGCCGCCAAGAACCTGGTGGTCTTTGGCAACCCGGCCGGCGGCGTCTCGCCTCTGGTCCTGGAC
Organism: Variovorax paradoxus NBRC 15149; assembly: GCF_001591365.1. Taxonomy (GTDB): domain Bacteria; phylum Pseudomonadota; class Gammaproteobacteria; order Burkholderiales; family Burkholderiaceae_C; genus Variovorax; species Variovorax paradoxus. The sequence continues at coordinate 1,109,746 of NZ_BCUT01000001.1, read as the reverse complement.
CTCAAAATTTCTCACGTTCCCGATCCGACCTGGCAGTTCAAGGGCAGCGCCCCGGCCATCAATACCGTGACCATCAAGGTCACGGGATACAAGTTCCGCCCGCTCATCACCGGGGTTTTCGGGCTCACCTTCGGCGATGCGAACGGAGAGATCCCGTTCGGGGACATCAGCGCCACCATGCGAGGTCAATCATGAATCGAACAAGGCAGACCGGTGCGACCACGGTGGAGTTTGCGTTGGTCCTGATGCTCTTCCTGACCTTCCTGCTGGGCATCATGGATTTCGCGCGCATGTTGTGGACGTGGAATGCAGCTGCCGAAGCGACGCGCTGGGGCGCTCGCGCAGCGGTCGTGTGCGATCGAGGCGCCCCCATCGTGCTTTCCAACATGCAGAAGTTCCTGCCTCAATTGACGGCGGCCAACGTCAGCATCGACTGGTACGACGCGGCAGGCAACGTCAGCACGACGTGCACTGCCGCCAATTGCAGCGGCGTGAATGTCCGCATCCTCGATCTCGACTATCAGTGGATCTCGCCTATCGGGTTCGGAACGCATGCGCCGATCCCGATGCCGAGTTTTTCCACCTACCTGCCGCGCGAAATCATGGGACAGGACCCGAACAGCAGCGCCGTCTGCTCCTGACCGCACTTAACTAACCCTGAGTCACATCACCATGAAAATCTCCATCATCTCCCCCAATCCCGCCCACCTGCAGGACATGCGCAAGGTGCTGGAGGCCCGCTCCCACACGGTCTCCGTGTTCGAAGGAGGCAAGAGCCGCATGCAGTGGGTGGTCGAGCAATCGGCGCCCGAGCTGCTGCTGGTGGACGGCATGTGCTGCGACCCCCACGAGGTGGCCATGGTGGAGCAGCTCACGCTGCGCCATCCCGCGCTTGCGGTGGTGCTGCTGTGCGCGATGCAGACGCCCGAGTTCCTGATTCTTGCGATGCGTTCCGGCGTGCGCGAAGTGCTGCCTTCGCCGCCCGAGCCGGCAGCGCTGGAAGCGGCCGTGGAGCGCATTGCGCTCAAGATGGCCGGCACCCAGGCGCGCGAGGCGGGCCAGGTGGTCGCGTTCATGCCGTCCAAGGGCGGCAGCGGCGCCACCTTTCTTGCGACCAACATCGGGCACCAGCTTTCGATGCGCCGATCGGTGCTGCTGATCGACCTGAACCTGCAGTTCGGCGATGCGCTGTCTTACGTGAGCGACCTGCGGCCCACCTCCACGCTGGCCGACGTGGCGCGCGACATCGGCCGGCTCGATGCCTCGCTGCTGGCCGCAAGCACGGTAAAAGTGGCGCCGGGCTTCAGCATCCTTGCAGCCCCCGAAGATCTATCGCGCGCATTGGAGGTCAAGGCCGAGCACATCGATGCCATCCTGCAGGTGGCCGCGGCGCAGTATGACTTCGTGCTGTTCGACCTGGGCCTGCGCATCGATCCGCTCGCCATCCGCGTGCTGGACCGTGCGGACCGGATCTTTCCGGTGCTCCAGCCCAGCCTGCCGCACATCCGCAATGTGACGCGCCTCATGCAGGTGTTCAAGTCGCTCGGCTATGCGGCCGGCAAGGTCGAGCTGCTGGTCAACCGCAGCGCCGGCGGCACGGAGATCGGCCTGGCCGACATGCGCCGTTCGCTGGGCGGGGCCACGCTGGTCAGCGTGCCCGACGGCGGCAAGGACGTGGACGCCTCGATCAACCGTGGCGTGCCGCTGGCCGAGATGTCGCGTGGGAGCGCCCTCTGCAAGCGGCTCGTGGAAATCGCCCACACGCTCAGTCCGCGCCAGAAGGAAGCGCCAGGCTTGATCGGCCGGCTCTTCCGCCGGGCCTGACACCCCACTGCAACCCGACGCATCTTCTTCCTCCAACAGCAAGGCAGGTCCCCATGTCATTCAGAGAACAGCTCAATGCGATCGAAGCCGCACCGGTCGCGCGTGCGCCGGCACCGCCCCTGGCCGATGGGGTGCTGTCGTCCTTCGCCTCGGACTCCTACAAGCTCCTGAAGGAGCGAATGCACTTGAGACTGCTGGACAGGTTCGACCTGGCGGTGCTCGAAACCCTGAAGCCCGAGGTGCTGCGCCAGGAAATCTCCACCATGGTCACCCGGCTGCTGCAGGAGGAGCCCGAGGCGCTGAACGACATCGAGCGGCGCACGCTGATCCGCGACATCCAGCACGAGATGCTCGGCTTCGGCCCGATCGAGCTGCTGATGGCCGACCCCACGGTGTCGGACATCCTGGTCAACTCGCACGACCAGGTCTACGTGGAGCGCAGGGGCCGGCTGGAGCTCACGGACGTGAGCTTCACCGACGAGAAGCACCTGCTGCGCATCATCGACAAGATCGTCTCGCTGGTGGGGCGGCGCATCGATGAATCGAGCCCCATGGTCGATGCCCGGCTGCCGGACGGGTCGCGCGTCAATGCGGTGGTCGCGCCGGTGGCGCTGGACGGCCCGATGATGTCGATCCGCCGCTTCGCGAAGATCCCGCTGAAGATGGAGAACCTGGTGAACGACCTGAAGACGCTCACGCCGCAGATGGGGCTGATGCTCGAAGGGCTGGCCAGCGCGAAGATCAACATGCTGATCTCCGGCGGCACCGGCGCCGGCAAGACGACGCTGCTGAACATTCTCTCGGGCTTCATTCCCGCCACAGAACGCATCATCACCATCGAGGACGCGGCGGAGCTCCAGCTGCAGCAGCCGCACGTCGCCCGCATGGAAACCCGGCCGATGAACATCGAAGGCAAGGGCGAGATCACGCAGCGCGCGCTGGTGCGGAACGCGCTGCGCATGCGGCCCGACCGCATCGTGATTGGCGAGGTGCGCGGGGCCGAGGCGGTCGACATGCTCCAGGCCATGAACACCGGCCATGAAGGCTCGCTGACCACCATCCACGCCAACAGCCCGCGCGACGCGCTGGCACGGCTGGAGAACATGATCAGCATGGCCAACCTGAACCTGCCGCACCACTCGGTGCGCCAGCAGATCGCGTCGGCCATCACGGTCGTGATCCAGGTGCTGCGCATGGTCGACGGGCGGCGCAAGGTCACCAGCATCCAGGAGATCACCGGCATGGAAGGCGAGGTGGTCACGATGCAGGAGATCTTCGCATTCCGCCAGACCGGCATGGGCCCCGACGGCCGCGTGCGCGGCTACTTCCATGCCACGGGCGTGCGGCCGAAATTCGTCGAGCGCCTGCACTCCTTCGGCGTGGTGCTGCCCGACGCCATGTTCGATCCCGACAAGCACTACGAATAGGAGGCCCCCATGTTCCAGAACCTGGTTGGAGACACGCTCATCACGCTGTCGGTGCTGGTCTTCGTGACGGTGCTGATGGTGATCGAGGGGCTGTACATGCTGTGGCGCTCCTACAGGGGCCCTGGCGTGCAGAAGATCGGCAAACGGCTGCAGGCGCTGTCGGCGGCCACCGACCGCATCGCGCAGGCGCGGCTCGTGAAGGACCGCGTGCTCAGCGAGGCGCCATGGATGCAGCGCGTTCTCTTGAAGCTTCCGCGGGCCCACCGGCTGGACCGCTTCATTCTCCAGGCCGGGCTGGAGTGGACCGTGTCCCATGTGCTGCTGGCCTGTGCGCTGTCCGGCATGCTTGCTTTCTTTGCGATGGCATCGCTCGCGAACCAGCCCGCATGGATTGCCCTGCTGGTGGGCGCCGCCGGCGCGGCGGTGCCGCTGCTTTACCTGGATTACCAGCGCAGGCGCCGCCTGGCGCATCTCGAAAGGCAACTGCCGGACGCGCTGGACCTGGTGACGCGCGCCCTGCGCGCGGGCCATTCGTTCGCGAGCAGCGTGCAGATGATCGGCGAGGAAATGTCCGAGCCCATCGCGGGCGAGTTCCGCATGGTGGCCGACGAGGTCGGTTTCGGCGTCTCGCTGCAGCAGGCGCTCACGAATATGAGCGAGCGCGTGCCGCTCACCGACATGCGCTACTTCGTGGTGTCGGTGCTGATCCAGCGCGACTCCGGCGGCAACCTGACCGAGGTGCTGGGCAACCTGAGCCGACTCATCCGCGACCGCCTCAAGCTGCTGGCGCGGGTGCGGGTGCTGTCGGCGGAAGGGCGGCTGTCGGCCTGGATCCTCGGGCTGATGCCTTTTGCACTGGCGGCGCTGATGAACGCATTCAACCCGCAATTTATGTCGCCGTTGTGGACCGACCCGATCGGCATCACCGTCGTCAAGTACATGCTCGGCCTGATGGTGGTCGGCGTGCTGATCCTGCGCAAGATCGTGAAGATCCGTGTCTGAAGGAGAAATGCCATGCTGTTCCCCATTCTCGTTTTCGTGGCCGTCTCTCTCGCCATCGGCGGATTCGCGGTCTGGATGCTGCCCTCGCGCACCGCGCAGCGCTTGAGGGCGGTGGCGCCTGCGAGCAAATCGGCCTGGACCGAGACCGCTGTCAAGATCGTCGGGCCCTTCGCCCAGCTGTCTTCGCCCACCGGCGAAGGCGAGACCTCGCCGCTGCGCTTGAAATTCCTGAGCGCAGGCATCCGCCACCCGGACGCGAGCCTCTTCTATTTCGGCTTGAAGACGCTGCTGCCGCTCGGTCTCGCCGGCCTGGCTTTTGTGGCGATGCGCGCGGCAGGGGCGGACAATGGGCTCACCACCCTGTTGTGGCTGGCAATGGCTGCGCTGCTCGGCTGCTATCTGCCCAACATCGTGCTGCGCACGATGATCAGGAGCCGCCAGCGCGAGATCTTCGAGAACTTTCCCGATGCGGCCGACCTGATGCTGGTCTGCGTCGAGGCGGGCCTCGGGCTCGATGCCGCGCTGGTCAAGGTCACCGAGGAGATCCGCGTCAAGAGCGAGGCCCTGGCGCAAGAGCTGCACTGGACCAACCTCGAGATGCGCGCCGGCGGCACGCGCGAGAAGTCGCTGCGCAATCTTGCGCTTCGCACCGGCGTGGAGGAAATCGGAACCTTTGCCACCATGCTGACCCAGGCCGACCGCTTCGGCACCAGCATCGGCGAGTCGCTGCGCGTGTTCTCGGAAGACCTGCGCCACAAGCGCCAGGTTCGCGCGGAAGAGCTGGCCGCCAAGGTGCCGACCAAGATGCTGCTGCCATTGGTTCTGTGCATCTTTCCATGCATCTCGATGGTCATCCTTACGCCGGCGATCATCCGCATGGTCCGCATCATCGCGCCGATGCTCGTCGGCGGGCATTGAGCCCGGCGCCCGCGCCCCCTCAATGGGGCGCGGCGTCGAGCTGGTGCTTGATGGCGTAGATGTAGAGCTCGAGCCGATTGGCCACGTCGAGCTTCTGGTAGATCGACGTGAGGTGATTGCGGAAGGTGTGCTCGGTCACGAACAGCCGCGAGGCGAGCGTCTTGTTCGCGGCGCCGCTGCCTTCCACCACCGCGCGGATGATCTGCCGCTCCTTCTGCGTGAGGCTCGCGATCCGGGCCGCTTCGGGGTCCGCCTTCACCGGCTTCTTCGGCGCGGTCAGCTCGGAAAATACGCGGCCCATGGCCTGCGCGTCGATGCACAGCTCGCCGTTGTGCACGCGTGCGATCGCATCGATCACCTCTTCGGCCGAAGCATCCTTGCACAGCACACCCCTGGCGCCGCGCAGCACCGCAAGGTCCAGCGTCTGCTGCTTGCGCTCGGCCGTGAGGATGAGCGCGCGCGAGACGTCGTTCGACAGCAGCTTGGGAAGGATGTCGAGGGAGCATCGGCCCCCCAGGTCCAGGTCGAGCAGGATCACGTCGGGCACCAGGTGCTCGGTCCGCTCCAGCGCCTGCTCGAAGCAGTTGGCCGTGGCAACGACCTTCATGCGCGGCTGCTCGCCGTCGATCAGCTTCGACAGGCCCCACAGCATGGTCTGGTGGTCGTCCACGAGCATGACGCCGATGGGGGGTGTTGTTGTGGCTTGCATCTTGACACCTTCGCCTTCCTAGATGGGTATTTCGATCAGTACGGCCGTGGCGCCGCCCGCGCCCTGGCCGACCTGCGCATGCCCGCCGAGGGCGGCTGCGCGTTCGCTGATGGAACGTGGGCGGAAGTTCGAGAAGTCCATGCCGCAGGACTCGTTTTCGATCCTGATCTGCAGCTTGCCGTCCCCGCAGCCGATGCGGATGCAGCCGCGGTGCGCATGGGTGTGCTTGCAGATGTTGTTCAGTCCTTCGCGCACCAGCTGCAGCACTTCGGCCGTCATCCGGTCGTCCAGGTGGACATCGCCATCGACCAGGATCTCCATGTCGATGCCGTAGAGCGTCTTGATGCGCGCGGCCTGGCGGTGCAGGTGCGGAAGAATGAACTCGCAGTGGCTTTCGCCGCCATGCTTGACGATGCCTGCATAGTGGCGCAGGTCGGCCACCACGCCATCGGCCATGCTGGCGAGCTTGTCCAGGTCTTCGACCAGCGGGTTGTCGGCGCCCGCCTTCTTGCGCAGCGCACTCAGCCCCAGCTTCAGGCCGATGTAGGGCTGGATCGCGGTGTCGTGCAGGTCCAGCGAGATCTTCAGGCGCTCCTTCGAGGCCGCCTCCGAGGCCATCCGGTCGAGCACCCCGATCGTCTCGATCACGGGAAAGACCTGGTTCATCATGTGCGAGAGGAACAGCGCATCCGATTTGCGGAAATGCCCGTCGCCGGACGAGACGTAGATGCGTCCTTCTCCCTGGCGCATCGGCAGCGGTGCGCTGATGAAGGAGCGCGCCTCCAGCATGGCGGCAACCGCGGCGCTGCGCCGCAGGCCCGGCTCGTCCTGCGGGTACCAGCGGCGCAGGCGCAGGTCGAAGGCATGCCCCTGCACGCACAGCCGGCTCAGCGGCCAGGGCAGGCGGTTGCGCAGCACGATGTGGCCGGGGTTCAGCGTCATCAGCGGCAATTCGAAAGCTTGGTCGATAGTCTCGACGTCGACCGCCTCGCCCGCGTGGCTTTGCCTGAGCGTGCGCATGACCCAGCTGCCGGTGGCCGTGTCGCGCGTCAGGAGCACGCAGTGGCTTGCCTTGTAGAAGGCCAGCGTCTTCTCCATGGTGCTGGCGATCGTGCGGGCCACGCCGAACCGGGGGTTCGACAGCCGGCTCACCTGGCTCAGCAGGGAAAGGCGCCGCCGCAGCTCGACCTTCGATCCGCCCCAGTGCCCGATCATGTGGCCCAGTGCCAGCAGGAAGGTCGTGCGCATCAGCAGCTGCGGCGTGTCGCCCGCGAGGCTCGCTCCCAGGCCGCAGACGGCAAACGAGGCGACCGAGGCCATGGTGACCCGGGCGCCTTCCTCGTATCCCCACCGGAAGGACGACGTGAGGATGGCGAAGAAGTAGAAAAGAAAATAAAGGCTGCCCGTGCCGCCGCTCGCGAAGACGATCTGCGTGAACCACAGCACGTCGAACCAGTGGATGGCCTTGCCCTGGAAATAGGGCTGGCCCTTGCGCGTGCAGATATACACGCCCAGGCTGTAGATCGCGTAGCAGGAGAAGGTGAGCCAGACGGCGCCGCCTATGCGCAGCTGCGGGTCGCGAAGGTCAACTGCGACCGCCAGCAGCGCCGACACCGACAGCACCAGCCGCATCCGCGCCACCATGAGCGCATCGGCACTGAGGCTGGAGTCGGTCCCGGAATCCGGGTCGATGGAGTGGGCTTGCATGGCGCGGTTTCGAGTGCATAGAACGGCTCATGCCTCGCCAGCCATCCACGACAGGGCACCGATGCCCCTGGGACGGAAGCTCTGGGAGGTAACACCTTGGTTCACTTTTGCGCCAAAATTAATAACTGCGAGGATTTCACATTACTACTTTTGTAGTCGAAAGCAATACTTTTTGTTTAACCCCGACCGCAATGTGTACTTTTGTTACTTAATGATGCAAATTGCGGCTGCCAGCCAGCAGATGTATCGGCGCTCGGAGGAGTGCCCGGTGGCCAGGCAAAGAAAAAGGGCTCGGAAAAATCCGAGCCCTTCTGATGGGATGGTGGAGAGGATGAGGATCGAACTCACGACCTCCGCATTGCGAACGCGGCGCTCTCCCAGCTGAGCTACCCCCCCAACGCAAACCGGATTTTAACCAGAACAGGCCCGGCAGCGCATGGCCCGCATGCCAAGATGCGCCCTTCGAAAAAAGAAGGAAAGCACCACCTGCATGGCCTCGTACGAACCCGCCTGGCTGGAAGGCATGTACAACAATCTTGCGCGCGTGAAGGATCACCCGGCGTACTTCGCCCGCTGGGGGCGCGACTCGCAAGCCGTGCGCGAAGCCCTGGCCGGCCGCATCGACGTGCCCTATGGCCCGGGCGTGAACGAGACGCTCGACATCTTTCCCGCACCCGTGCCCGGCGCGCCGGTGCTGGTGTTCATTCACGGCGGCTACTGGCGCGCGATGGACAAGCGGGACCATTCGTTCATTGCGCCCGCATTCAACGACCGCGGCGTGTGCGTGGTGATGCCCAACTACGCGCTGTGCCCCGGAACGGCGGAGGAACCCGTCACCGTGCCGGGCATCCTCATGCAGATGGTGCGCGCGCTCGAGTGGACCTGGCGCCATGCCGCGAGCTTTGGCGCCGACCCCTCGCGCATCACCGTGGCCGGGCACTCGGCCGGCGGCCACATGGCGGCCGCGCTGCTGGCCTGCGACTGGAAGGCGGTCGCGCCCGACCTGCCGGCGCAACTGGTGCGCAATGCGCTGTCGATCTCGGGCCTGCACGACCTTCGGCCGCTGCAGCGCACGCCGTTCCTCGAAAACGTCCTGAAGCTCGGCGATGCGGATGCGCGACGCGCCAGCCCCGCGCTCTGGACGGCCCCCGCGCGCGGCCAGCTGCATGCGCTGGTGGGGGCCGAGGAGAGCGAAGAGTTCATTCGCCAGAATGCGTTGATTCGCCAGGCGTGGGGCCGCAACGCCGTGCCCGTGTGCGAATCGCTTGCCGGGCTGAACCACTTCAGCATCGTCGACGCGCTAGCGGATCCGGCCCACAGGCTGCATCGCGATGCGGTGCAGCTGCTGGAGGCCTGACCCGGCCGTGCCTACATCAGCAGGTGCTCGCCCGCGTTGTCGCCGCCGAGCGTGACGTAGTTGACCTTGCGGATGTCCATCAGCGCGCGGCCGCCCGCGTAGCTGATGGAGCTTTGCACGTCCTGCTCCATCTCGATCAGCGTGTCGGCCAGCTTGCCCTTGATGGGCTCGAGGATGCGCTTGCCCTCGACGTGCTTGTATTCGCCCTTGTTGAAGTCGCTGGCGGAGCCGTAGTACTCCTTGAAGAGCGTGCCGTCGACCTCGACGGTGCGGCCCGGCGATTCCTCGTGCCCCGCAAAGAGCGAGCCGATCATCACCATCGAGGCGCCGAAGCGCACGCTCTTGGCAATGTCGCCATGGTCGCGAATGCCGCCGTCCGCGATGATCGGCTTGGTTGCCACGCGCGCGCACCACTTGAGCGCGCTGAGCTGCCAGCCGCCGGTGCCGAAGCCGGTCTTGAGCTTGGTGATGCAGACCTTGCCCGGGCCGATGCCGACCTTGGTGGCGTCGGCGCCCCAGTTTTCGAGGTCGATCACCGCTTCGGGCGTGCCGATGTTGCCGGCAATCACGAAGGAGCCCGGCAGCTTCTGCTTGAGGTAGCCGATCATGTTCTTCACGCTGTCGGCATGGCCGTGCGCGATGTCGATCGTGATGTATTCGGGCACCAGGCCCTCGGCCACCAGCTGGTCGACGGTGTCGTAGTCGGGCTTCTTCACGCCCAGCGAGATCGAGGCGAACACGCCCTTGGCGTGCATCTGCTTGACGAACTTCACGTTGTCCAGGTCGAAGCGGTGCATCACGTAGAAGTAGCCGTTCTGCGCGAGCCACAGGCAGATCGGCTCGTCCACCACCGTCTTCATGTTGGCCGGCACCACCGGCAGGCGGAAGCTGCGCGCGCCGAGCGTCACGCTGGCGTCGCACTCCGAGCGGCTTTCCACGCGGCACTTGCGCGGAAGCAAAAGGATGTTGTCGTAATCGAAGATCTGCATGAGAAACCAAGCTTCCTGTGAAAGGTGCGCCGCCGAACGATTTCGGAGCGGCGTGGGCGCTTGGTCCCGGCCCGGTCATTGGCGCCATGCAGGCACAAAAAACCGGGCGACAAGAAACTTGGGCCCGGTGATTGATTATAGGGAGGTGGCGCCGCGCCTTCCTGCGCGCTTTCGTATAGACCTTATTCGCCAGCCGGTCTGCCCGGCCGGGCCGTATTGGCGAAGCGCGCCCCGCAGCAGTACCATTTGACGCAGATCAGTGCCGCGCGGCGGGCGCGCTCGACAATGCCGCTGGCGCAGCACCTCTTGCGCCCCGTTCATTTCTTCTTCTGGAGACCGTTCCCATGCTTCGCCGCCGCCTCGCCGCCACCGCCGTTCTGGCGCTCGCTTCTCTCGCCGCTTCCTCCGCCTTCGCTGCCGACTGCAGCGTGGAGATCGAAGGCAACGACGCCATGCAGTTCAACAAGCCTGCCATCGAGGTGAGCAAGAGCTGCAAGGAATTCACCGTCAAGCTCAAGCACGCCGGCAAGCTGCCGAAGCAGGCCATGGGCCACAACTGGGTGCTTGCCAAGACGGCCGACGTGCAGGCGGTCGCCGCCGACGGCGTTGCTGCCGGCCTGCCGCAAGATTATGTGAAGGCCGGCGACGCGCGCGTCGTGGCGCACACCAAGGTCGTGGGCGGCGGCGAAAGCGACAGCGTGAGCTTTCCGGTCGCCAAGCTGGGCGCGGCCGACAGCTACACCTTCTTCTGCTCCTTCCCGGGCCATTCGTCGATCATGAAGGGCACGCTGAAACTCGTGAAGTAAAAGAAGGGCGCGGGCAACCCCGCCGCCGCGTCGGGACGCCCCGGCTTCCTACAATGCCGGGATGTCTCTTTTCGGCTCGTACGACGCCACTGCCGGCGCACCCCCATCCCCAGCGGCCGATTCGCCCCTGCTTGCCAACCTCAACCCCGAGCAGCGTGCCGCGGTCACCTTGCCTGCGGGCAATGCGCTGATCCTTGCCGGCGCCGGTTCGGGCAAGACGCGGGTGCTGACCACCCGCATCGCCTGGCTGCTGCAGACCGGCCAGGTCTCCCCCGGCGGCATCCTGGCCGTGACCTTCACCAACAAGGCCGCCAAGGAAATGATGACGCGGCTCACGGCAATGCTGCCGGTCAACGTGCGCGGCATGTGGATCGGCACCTTCCATGGCCTGTGCAACCGCTTTTTGCGCGCGCACTGGAAGCTGGCCAACCTGCCGTCCACCTTCCAGATCCTCGACACGCAGGACCAGCTCTCGGCCATCAAGCGGCTCATGAAGCAGTTCAACGTCGACGACGAGCGCTTTCCGGCCAAGCAGACCCAGTGGTTCATTGCCGGCGCCAAGGAAGACGGCCTGCGCCCGAAGGACGTGGAGATCCGCACGGAAGACGACCGCAAGAAGGTCGAGCTCTACCAGCTCTACGAAGAGCAGTGCCAGCGCGAAGGCGTGGTCGACTTCGGCGAACTCATGCTGCGCAGCTACGAACTGCTGCGCGACAACGACCCGGTGCGCGAGCACTACCAGCGGCGCTTCCGCCACATCCTGATCGACGAGTTCCAGGACACCAACCGCCTGCAGTACGCATGGATCAAGATGCTCTCGGGCAGCACCGCGGCCGGAGGCCAGTTCGTGCCGGGCGAGAACAACAGCGTGATTGCCGTGGGCGACGATGACCAGAGCATCTACGCCTTTCGCGGCGCACGCGTGGGCAACATGGCCGACTTCGTGCGCGAGTTCGATGTGCGCCACCAGATCAAGCTGGAGCAGAACTACCGCAGCTACAGCAACATCCTCGACTCGGCCAACGAGCTCATCAGCCACAACAAGAAGCGCCTGGGCAAGAACCTGCGCACCGACCAGGGCCCCGGCGAGCCGGTGCGCGTGTACGAGTCGCCCACCGACCTGGCCGAGGCGCAGTGGATGGTCGAGGAAATGCGCCAGCTCGTGCGCGACGGCTTCGACCGCAAGGAAATGGCCGTGCTCTACCGCAGCAATGCGCAGAGCCGGGTGATCGAGACGGCGCTCTTCAACGCCTCGGTGCCGTACCGCGTGTATGGGGGCCTGCGCTTCTTCGAGCGCGCCGAAATCAAGCACGCGCTGGCCTACCTGCGCCTGCTCGAGAACAAGGACGACGACACCAGCTTCCTGCGCGTGGTCAACTTTCCGCCGCGCGGCATCGGTGCGCGCACGCTGGAACAGCTGCAGGACGCGGCGCGCACGGCCGGCCGCTCGCTGCACGACGCGGTGCATGCCGTCGGCGGCAAGGCGGGCTCGAACCTCACGGCCTTCGTCGCTAAGATCGACGTGCTGCGCGAGCAGACGCAGGGCGCGAGCCTGCGCGAGATCATCGAGCTGGTGCTCGACCACAGCGGCCTCGTCGAACACTACAAGGCCGACCGCGAAGGCGCCGACCGCATCGAGAACCTGGAAGAACTGGTGAATGCGGCCGAGAGTTTCGTCACGCAGGAAGGCTTCGGCCGCGATGCCGTGGCGCTGCCCATCGACGAACTGCGCCAGTCGCCCGCGAGCCAGGGCCTGGACCCGAACCGGCCCGTCATCGACGAGCCGCTCGCGCCCGATGCCGAAACCGGCGAAACGCTGAGCCCGCTGGCCGCCTTCCTCACGCATGCGGCGCTCGAGTCGGGCGACAACCAGGCGCAGGCCGGGCAGGACGCGGTGCAGCTCATGACCGTCCACGCCGCCAAGGGCCTGGAGTTCGACTGCGTGTTCATCACCGGCATGGAAGAGGGCCTGTTCCCGCACGAGAACTCGATGAGCGACTTCGAGAGCCTCGAGGAAGAGCGCCGCCTGATGTACGTGGCGATCACGCGCGCACGCAAGCGCCTGTACCTGAGCCATTCGCAGACGCGCATGCTGCACGGCCAGACGCGCTACAACGTGAAGAGCCGCTTCTTCGAGGAGTTGCCCGAAGGCGCGCTCAAGTGGCTCACGCCAAAGAACCAGGCCTTCACGCCCTCGGCCTTCGGCTATGGCGGCGGCTATGCGAGCACGCGCGGCGGTGGCGGCAGTTACAGCAGCGGTGGCGGCTACGGCGGCAGCAAGGACACTTTCGCGAGCCCGCCGGTGCCGCCGCAGAAGGCCGCGCCCTCGCACGGCCTGCGCTCGGGCATGCAGGTGTTCCACAACAAGTTCGGCGAAGGCACGGTGCTGTCGCTCGAAGGCAGCGGCGACGACGCGCGCGCGCAGGTCAAGTTTGCGCGCCATGGCGTGAAGTGGCTTGCGCTGTCTGTGGCCAAGCTCACGCCGGTGTGAGCGCGCGCTGCTATTAAACAAATAGCTGAGGCCGCAGTAACCACGGGCTTTTTGAGCGATTTTTAGTCGGGCAACCGCCGTACACTCCATGCTCGCCAAAAACGGGGGAGTTGAGGATGTGGTTCCTTGGCATGATCGCCGGCCTTTTCATCGGGGCCCTGGCTGAATCGGTTCCGGCCGCACTGATCCTGGCGGTGGTCGGCGCGTTCGCGCTGCCGAAGATCATCGGCAAGAAAACCGCCGCCGGACCCGCGCGCAGCGAGGCTGAGAGCGCACAGCCTTCCAGCGGTGCGGCCGCGCCACCCGCAGGCAGCACCTCGACGCTGCAGCAGCGCGTGGCCGAACTCGAACAGCGCGTGAGCCTGCTGGAGCAGCGGCTGGCGCAGGGGGCCGGTGGTGCGGTGGCTGCGCCAGTTGTCGATCAGGCAACTGAGGCCGCGCCGCCCGTGCCGCTTGCCGTGCGGCCCGCGGCAGTGGCCGATGCAGGTGTGGCCGCGGCGCATGTTCCGCTGACGGAGATCCGGCCCGCAGCAATCCAGCCGCCGCCCGAAGCCGCCGCGCCCGCCAGGCCGCCCGCGGCCATGCCGGCAACACCGCGGCGCCCGCCACCGCCGCCACCACCACCGCCGGTCCCGCTGCGCGACCGCCTGCCCGCGCCCATCGCCAACCTGGTCTTCGGCGGCAACATGCTGGTGAAGCTCGGCGTGCTGATCCTCTTCCTGGGGCTGGCCTTCCTGCTGCGCTACACGGCCGAGCGCGTCACGGTGCCTGTCGAGCTGCGCTATGCGGCCGTGGCGCTGGTGGGCGTGGGCCTGCTCGCGCTGGGCTGGCTGCTGCGCCGCAAGCGCACCGGCTACGCGCTGATCCTGCAGGGCGCCGGCATCGGCGTGTTCTACCTGACGACGCTGGCGGCGATGAAGCTGCACGAGCTGCTGCCGCCGACCGCCGGCTTCGCCTTCCTGTTCGGCGTGGCCGTGCTGAGCGCGGTGCTCGCGGTGCTGCAGAACGCGCCGCTGCTGGCCATCGTTGCGGTGCTCGAGGGCTTTGCGGCGCCGGTGCTCGCGTCCACCGGGCAGAACCGGCCGGTGGGGCTTTTTACCTACCTGCTGGTGCTCGACGTGGGCATCGTGCTGATCGCATGGTTCAAGGCCTGGCGCGTGCTGAACCTGATCGGCTTCGTCGGCACCTTCACGCTGGCCGCGGGCTGGGCGCACAGGTACTACACGCCCGACCAGTACGGCATCGTGCAGCCCTTCCTGCTGGTGTTCTTCCTGCTGTTCGTCGCCATCGGCCTGCTGTTCGCGCGCCGCACATTGTTCGACGCGCCGGTGCAGCCCGCGCAGCCGCTGGCCGCGCGTGCGCTCGATACGCTGCGCCGTGCGGGCCGCGTCGACAGCTCGCTGGTGTTCGGCACGCCCATGGTCGCCTTCGGCATGCAGGTGCTGCTGATGCAGCCGTGGGAATACGGCGCGGCGTTCTCGGCCATGGCGCTTGCGGCCTTCTACCTGGTGCTGGGCCGCCTGGTGTTCGCCACGCAGCCCAAGGGCCTCGCGCTGCTGGCGGAGGCCTACGCCATCGTGGGCGTGATCTTCGGCACGCTCGCCATTCCGCTGGGCCTCGAAGGCCGGTGGACCGGTGCGGCCTGGGCCGTGGAAGCGGCCGGCATGTACTGGCTGGGCGCGCGGCAGCAGCGCGTGTATGCGCGCGCCTTCTCGTTCGTGGTGTTTGCCGGCGCCGTGTGGAAGCTGCTCGAAGCCACGCAGCTCGACGCGGCGGCGGGGCATCCGCTGCTGCAGGGATCGGTCATCGGGCCGCTGCTGGTCGCGGTCAGCGGCTTCGCGATGTGGGCGATTCATCGCAGAGCCGGGCTCGACGAAGGCAATGGCTGGGAGGCGCTCGTGGGGACCGCGCTGCCGTGGCTCGGCATGGGTGCGCTCACGCTGCTGCTGTGGCAGTGGTTCACGCCGCCATGGGCAGCGGCGGCCACCGCGGTGCTGGCCTCCATCGCCTTTGCGGTGGCGGTGCGCTTGCAACTGCGCCCGCTGGCTTTCGTGAGCTACGGCATGCAGGCGCTGGCGGTGGCCGGCTTCATCGCCACGCTGCACCAGGCGGTCGACGCGCGCGGCGGCGACGAGGTGCTGGCGAGCGGCTGGCAGGGCGCAGTGGCGGCGAGCCTGATCGCGCTGAGCCTGCTCGGCAGCGCCGCGTGGTCGATGCTGCAGGCGCACCGCGCGGCATTGGTGCGCGGCATCCAGCCGGTGTGGTCGCTGGGCAATGCGATCGCGGTGATCGCGGGCGTGGGCCTGCTGCATCTGGCGATGCTGTTCCAGCTGAGCCTTGCGCAGGCGGCGCTGCTGTGGCCGATCACGGCGACCGTGGTGCTCTGGGTGGCGCTGCGCATCGCGCACGGGCCGCTCGCGGCGCTGGCGGGCGTGCTGCAGCTTGTCTCGGCGCTGCTTCACATCTACGGCCGCATCTTTCATGCCGAAGCCGCGCCGCCGGCTTTCGCGCACCTGGGCTTCTGGACGCCGGTGGTGCTGGGGCTCGCGGCGCTGCTGGCCGGCGGCTGGATCAGCGGCGAAGCAGGGCGGCGCGCCACCGGCGGCGCGGCGGCTCCGCGCAAGCGCTGGATCAACGACTGGTGTGCCCATCCGCTGGCGCTGTGGCTGCCGGTGGTCTGGGGGCTGGGCTGGTGGCTCTTCGGCTGGCTCGACGAAAGTGGCGAGGTACTGCGCCGCAACGGGCTGGCCGCGCACCTGGCCGCGGCCGCGGTGGCGATCGTGCTCGTGACCTCCGCGCTTTCGGCGCTCGTGGCGCACCGTCGCGGCTGGCCGCAGCTCGGCCGCGCGACCTTGGCCACCTTGCCGGACCTCGGCCTGATCGCCGTCCATGCCGTTGCGCTGGCAGCGCCGCTGGTCTACGTGCCGTCGCGTGCGCTCGGCTGGATCGCCTGGCCGCTGGCGCTGCTGTGGCACCTGCGGCTGCTGCATGCGCAAAGGCGCTGGCTGGGCGCATCGGCGCTGGTGCCTTTCCACGTGGCGGGCTTCTGGTTCTTTGTGCTGCTCGCGGCGCGCGAGTGCCAGTGGCAGCTCGGGCGCGTCGGCGCGGAATGGTCGAGCTGGCAATTGCTGGGCTGGGCCATCGTGCCCGCGGTGGCGCTGTGGATGCTGCGCTCGCGCGCGCTGCTGCAGCGCTGGCCGCTGGCCGAATACCGCGCCGCCTACCTCGAAGTCGCGGCGATGCCGGTGGCGGCCTATCTGCTCGCCTGGGCCTGGGTCACCAACGGCGCGAGCCCGGGCGACGCGGCGCCGCTGCCCTACGTGCCGCTCTTGAACCCGCTCGAACTCGCGCAGTGGCTGGTGCTGTTCGCGCTGGTGCTGTGGTGGCGCGCCTTGCCCGAGGCGTCGTTCGCGCGCGTGCAGCCCATGGTGGCGAAGGGCGTGCTCGGCCTCACCGGCCTGGCGCTCCTGACGGGCATGGTGCTGCGCAGCTGCCATCACTATGCGGGCGTCGAGTGGCGCTTCGATGCGCTCTACGCCTCGTGGCTCACGCAGGCGGCGCTTTCGATCACCTGGGCCGTCTGCGGCGTGGCCGCCATGGTGCTCGGCCATGCACGCGGGGTGCGCACCCTGTGGGTCGGCGGCGCGGCGCTGCTTGGCGTTGTGGTGCTGAAACTGTTCTTTGTCGAGTTGGCGGACCGGGGCGGGTTGTTCCGCATCGTGTCGTTCATCGCGGTGGGCGCATTGCTGCTGCTGGTGGGCTATTTCGCGCCCGTGCCGCCAAAGAAGATCGAAAAGGAGAAAGATGTTGTGTTGCCCGAAGGAGGTGCAGCATGAAGCAGAACACGAAGCCGTCGCTTCTCCTGGCGGGTGTTCGCCTCGCCGTGGCCATGGCCGCGGCCTGGTGTGGTGCGGCTGGCGCGCAGCCCGCCACCACCGCGCCCATTGCCCTGCAGGGCAGCGGGCCGTACTACCGGCTCACACTGCCGCTGGGCATCCACGGCCTGGCCGCGCGCAGCGACCTGCGCGACATCCGGGTGCGCAATGCCACCGGCAATGCCGTGCCCTATGCATGGCTGCGCGACGAGGCCGCGGCCCCGCGCTTCAGCTCGAAGGAAGTGCCGATCTTTGCGCTGCCCGCGAGTGCCGCAGATGCATCGGACGATGCATCGCTGGGCTTCAGGGTGCGGCCCGACGGCTCGCTGGCGCTGGCCCGCAGGCCGGCGCGCCAGCAGGCCGAGGCGGCGCAGTGGCTGATCGATGCGAGCCAGCTCAAGGGCGGCCTGCTGCAGGCGCGCTTCGAGGTGGCGCCGGAGGCGCGCGGCCTGTTCGCCTTCAGGCTGGAGGCCAGCGACGACCTGCGGCACTGGCGGCCCGTGGGAGGCGAGGAGCAGCTGGTGCGGCTCGCGCACGGCGGGCAGACCATCGAACGCCTCGCGGTCGAACTGGGCGGCGTGCATGCGCGCTTCCTGCGCCTGCGCTGGAGCGATCCGCAGAACGGCGTGCCGCTGACCGGCGTGGCAATCGACAGCGTGCAGGAGGCCGAACCCGCGGCGCCGCTCCAATGGTCCGGCGCGCTCAAGCCGGAGCGCTGCGGCGCCGACCATTGCGACTACGCACTGCCGCGCGGCCTGCCGGTGGAAGCGCTGCGCATCGACCTGGCCGACGTCAACACGCTGGCGCAGGTCGGCATCTCGGGCCTGCTCGCCGCCACACCGACGGTTCCCGCCGACCCGGCGCCCGTGCCGCGCAATCCGCTCTATGCGCTGCGGCATCGGCAGCGCCCGCCTGTGGCGCCCACCGGCAGCGCGGGCGAGGTGCCGCTGCTCGACACGGTGGTGTACCGCCTTGCGCAAACGGGCGGCGAGGCGCGCTCGCCGGTGCTGGCGCTGGACGGCGCGCGCTACACGCACCTGCGGCTGCGCACCGCCGGACCGGTGAGCCTGCTGGGCGCGGCGCCGCCGTCGATTGTGGTGGGCGCCACGCCGCGCACGCTGGTGTTCCTGGCGCAAGGTGCCGCGCCTTATTCGCTGGCCTGGAATGCCGTGCCGCCGAAGAACGCCGTGCAGGGCGGTCCGCCCGGCGCGGCGCTCGCGCTTGCCACCCTGCTGCCGGGCTACAGCGCGAACAAGCCGGTGGCGGCGGACGAGGCCACCGTCGTGCTGCCGCAGCCGCCGGTGGCCGCCGTCGATGCAGCAGTGGCCGCGGCGGCGCAATTGCCGGTGCCCACGCCGCCGGATCCGGCGCGCAAGTGGTGGCTGTGGGGCGCGCTGGGCATCGGCCTCTTGCTGCTGGCCGGCATGGCCTGGTCGCTGTTCGCGAGCCTGCGCAAGGACAAGCCCGCGGCCGATTGAGGAAGGCGGATCAGCTCGGATCGAAGCTGTCGCGGAAGGTGAACCAGGTGGAGCTCAGCGACATCGCCGCGAGCACCAGCGCCGATCCCACGATCAGCACGTTGCCGATGAGCGCCGCGCCGCCGGCCGCCGCGCCCACGCCGATCAGCACGGTGGCGATGAGCCCCATTCCGATGCCCGCGAGCAGGAACACGCCGAACCACGCCAGCACGAAGAGCGCGTAGGCGCCGAAGTTGCGGAACAGCGCCACCACGCTGAAGAAGATGCTCTTGACCGGTTCCACGCCGTGCCAGTGCACGAGCGCCGGGGCGTGCCACATCGCCAGCGAGAGCGGCAGGTTCAGGCACATGAGGAACATGCGCGCGACCTGGAAGTCGCTGCTCGCGATGGTCTCGGCCGAGGGCATGTCGTCGAGCAGGTAGGCGCGTGCCAGCTGCCCGCCGTCGATGAAGCTCGTGAGCAGCACCGCCACCACGAAATACGCCGCCGAGATCACGCCGAGCTTGACCAGCGAGCGCCACTCGGTGCGCATGGCGGCCGCCACCGCCACGAACATGGCCGAGCCGGTGGGCCGCTGCGCATGGCCGGCGGTGCCGGCACCCTCGGCGTTGTCGGTGTAGGCAATTGAAGTGGCCACCATCAGGCCCAGCGTCATGAAGGGCAGCAGGATCGGCGCCAGCACGCTGCCCACCAGCGGCAGCAGCGACACCGTCGAGATCAGCGCCATCAGCAGGAAGAACAGCGAGATGAAGGCGAGCGGCTGCCGCCAGAAGGTCTTGAGCCCGAGGCGGACCCATTCGGCGCCGGTTCGCGCCGGCACGATGTGGAGTTTCATTCTTGAAGGCTCAGGCGGGCAGCGGCTCGAGCGACTGCGCCATGGCATGCGGATGGGTGGCGCGCTCGCGCAGCACGCGCTCGAAGTGCGCCGGGTCGTGCGGCTTGAGCATGCTGGCTTCGCGCGGCAGGTGAAAGTCCCACAGCCGCGAAATCCAGAAGCGCAGCGCCGCGGCGCGCAGCATGGCGGGCAGCAGGGCGCGCTCGGACGCATTCAGCGGGCGCACGCTTTCATAGGCCGCGAGCAGCGCATCGGCGCGTTCGGCGTCGTGCCGGCCCGTTGAAAGATCGATGGCCCAGTCGTTCAGGCACACGGCCAGGTCGAACAGCCAGGTGTCGGTGCCCGCGAAATAGAAGTCGAACACGCCGGTGAGGCGCGGCGCCGCGCCGGCGTCTTCACCGGTGGCGAACATCACGTTGTCGCGGAACATGTCGGCATGCACCGGGCCGCGCGGCAGCGCCGCGTAGGCCGACGATTCGGCGATGTGGTTTTGATACGCGAGTTCGGCGCTCAGCAGCGCCGCCTGCGATTCGTCCACGTAGGGCAGCACCACCGGCACGGTGTCGTTCCACCATGCGAGGCCGCGCAGGTTCGGCTGGATGCGCGGAAAGTCGCGCGCGGCCAGGTGCATGCGCGCGAGCAGGGCGCCCAGCTCGGCGCAATGGGCCGTGCCCGGCGCGAGCTCGCTGCGGCCCGAGAGCCGCTGCACCAGTGCGGCCGGCTTGCCCGCCACCTTGAGCAGCAGTTCGCACGGGGCGTTCGCGGGAATCGTCAGCGCATGGCCCGAGGGCGGCTGGATGGCCGGATCGGCCACCGGCTCGGGCACCGGCAGGCCGCGGCCCGCCAGGTGCTTCATGAGGCCAAGGTAGTAGGGAAGCTGCTCGGCGCCGAGGCGCTCGAACAGCGTCAGCACGAACTCGCCGCTTTCGGCGGTCGCGAAGTAGTTGGTGTTCTCGATGCCGCCCTCGATGCCGCGCAGCTCGCGCAGCGGGCCGAGGCCCAGGCGCTGCACGAGCGCGTCCGCCTCGCCGAACTCGACTTCGGTAAAAACTGCCATGGCGGTGCTCAGCGTCTTGCTGCAGTTGGAAGGCGCGGCACGGTCAGAACTTCATCACGTTCCAGACCCGGGCGCCGTTGCCGTTCGAGTTGGCATCGCCGGAACCCGCACGCGCGCCTGGATCGTTGGGCCGCACCTCGTAGCCCGGCACGTTGGCCTTGGGCTTCACGTTGATGCTCTGCGTGCGGCCGCCGTAGCGCACTTCGTCGACCGAGGCGCCGCTGTCTTCCGTGTGGATGTGCTCGACCTTCTGGTTGCGGCGGCCCTCGGCCTGCTCCTGATTTTGTAGCGGCTCGGCCGGCGCAGGCGTTGCGGCGGGCGCGGGCTGCGCCTGGACGGCGGCAACGGGGACGGCAAAGGCCAGCGCCAGCAGGATGCGGCGGGCGACCAGGAGTGTGGGGCTAGGCATGGAGGGATTGTAGGCGCGGGGGCGCTTTCGGCGTGTCGGCGGGCGGCGCTTGCAGGCGTGGTTCGGGATGCCGGTCCGGGCACGGCAAAATGGCCCGATGACCGACAAGAAAACGCTGCTGCTCGTCGATGGCTCGAGCTATCTCTACCGCGCCTTCCATGCCATGCCCGACCTGCGGGCCGTGCCCGGCGATCCGAAGAGCCCGGCGACCGGCGCCATCCGCGGAATGATCAACATGATGACGGCGCTGCGCCGCGAGGTGCGCGCCGACTATGCGGCCTGCATCTTCGATGCGCCCGGCAAGACCTTCCGCGACGACCTGTATCCCGAATACAAGGCCAACCGCTCCCCCATGCCCGACGACCTGCGCAGCCAGATCGACCCCATCCACGAGGTGGTCAAGCTGATGGGCTGGCCGGTGCTGTGCGTGCCCGACATCGAGGCCGACGACGTGATCGGCACGCTCGCCAAGACCGCGGCGCAGCAGGGCGTCGAGGTGATCGTTTCGAGCGGCGACAAGGACCTGAGCCAGCTGGTGGACGAGCACATCACCATCATCGACACGATGAACGGCAAGAAGCGCGACGTGGCGGGCGTCACGTCGGAGTTCGGCGTGCCGCCCAACCTGATGATCGACTACCAGACGCTGGTCGGCGATGCGGTCGACAACGTGCCCGGCGTCGAGAAGGTCGGCCCCAAGACAGCCGCCAAATGGCTGCTCGAGTACGGTTCGCTCGATGCACTGATCGAGCGCGCCGCGGAGGTCAAGGGCCAGGCGGGTGAAAACCTGCGCAAGGCCTTGGACAAGCTCCCGCTGAGCCGCCAGCTCGTCACCATCCGCACCGATTGCGACCTGGCCGCGCACGTCGCCGGCCTGCCTTCGCTCGAAGGCCTGCCGGTGGGCGCGCCGCAGACCGCCGAGCTCAAGCCTTTCTACGAGCGGTTCGGCTTCAAGAGCCTGGTCAAGTCGATCGAGGCGCTGGAAGTGCCGCCCGAGCTGATCGAGGAGAACATCAAGAAGCAGATGGCCCGCGGCGCCGCTGCGAGCGCCGACCAGGGCGGCCTGTTCGACGAATCGGCCGAACTCGGCGCGCTGGAGGCCGCTGCGCCCGCGAGCAACCTGAAGTACGAGACGATCACGACTTGGGCCCAGTTCGACGCCTGGCTCGCAAAGCTGGAAGCCGCGGACCTGGCCGCCATCGACACCGAGACCACGTCGCTCGATGAAATGGTCGCGCAGATCGTGGGCGTGAGCTTCAGCGTCGAGCCCGGCGAGGCGGCCTACATTCCACTGGCGCACAACTACCCCGATGCACCCGCGCAGCTGCCCATCGACGAGGTGCTCGCCAGGCTCAAGCCCTGGCTCGAAAACCCCGCGAAGAAAAAACTCGGCCAGCACATCAAGTACGACCGCCATGTGTTCGCCAACCACAGCATCGAGGTGCAGGGCTATGCGCACGACACCATGCTGCAGAGCTACGTGCTCGAGGCGCACCGTCCGCACGGGCTTGCGAGCCTGGCCGAGCGCCACCTGGGCCGCAGCGGCATCTCGTACGAAGACCTGTGCGGCAAGGGCGCGCACCAGATCCCGTTCAGCCAGGTCGACATCGCCAAGGCCGCCGAATATTCGTGCGAGGACAGCGACCAGACGCTCGACGTCCACCTGGCGCTGTGGCCGCAGATCGAGCGCGACGAGAAGCTGCGCTTCATCTACCAGCTCGAGATGGATTCGAGCGAGGCGCTCTACCGCGTCGAGCGCAACGGCGTGCTGATCGATGCGCCCACGCTGGCCGCGCAGAGCCACGAGCTCGGCACGCGCATCATGGCGCTCGAGCAGGAGGCCTACGAGATCGCGGGCCAGCCCTTCAACCTGGGTTCGCCCAAGCAGATCGGCGAGATCTTCTTCACCAAGCTGGGCCTGCCGGTGGTCAAGAAGACGCCGAGCGGCGCGCCGAGCACCGACGAGGAAGTGCTCGAGAAACTGGCCGAGGACTATCCGCTGCCGGCCAAGATCCTCGAGCACCGCGGCCTGTCCAAGCTCAAGGGCACCTACACCGACAAGCTCGGCCAGCTCGCCAACCCGCGCACCGGCCGCGTCCACACGCACTATGCGCAGGCGGTGGCGGTGACGGGGCGGCTGTCGAGCAACGACCCCAACCTGCAGAACATCCCGATCCGCACGCCCGAAGGCCGCCGCGTGCGCGAGGCCTTCATTGCACCGGCCGGCAGCGTGATCGCGAGCGCCGACTACTCGCAGATCGAGCTGCGCATCATGGCCCACATCAGCGGCGACGAGTCGCTGCTGCGCGCCTTCAGGGAGGGCATCGACGTGCACCGCGCCACCGCGGCGGAGGTGTTCGGCGCCACGCCCGACCAGGTGTCGAGCGAGCAGCGCCGCTATGCCAAGGTGATCAACTTCGGGCTCATCTACGGCATGAGCAGCTTCGGCCTGGCGCGCAACCTGGGCATCGAGACCAAGGCCGCGGCCTCCTACATCGACCGCTACTTTGCGCGCTATCCGGGCGTGAAGGCGTACATGGACGAGACCAAGGCGCTGGCCAAGGAAAAGGGCTATGTCGAGACCGTGTTCGGCCGGCGCCTCTACCTGCCCGAGATCAATTCGCCCAACGGCCCGCGCCGCGGCGGCGCCGAGCGCGCGGCCATCAACGCGCCGATGCAGGGCACGGCGGCCGACCTCATCAAGCTCAGCATGATCAAGGTACAGAACGTGCTTGACGAAGAGAAGCGCGCCACCCGCATGATCATGCAGGTGCACGACGAACTGGTGTTCGAGGTGCCCGAGGCAGAGATCGAATGGGTGCGCACCGAAATCCCGCGCCTGATGGCCGGCGTGGCCGAACTCAAGGTGCCGCTGCTGGCCGAGATCGGCATCGGTCCCAACTGGGACAAGGCGCACTGATCAACCGACGAAAGAAAGAAGAAGCACGCACATGACATTCCAGCCCCGCAAATTCCTGCTCGCCGCCGTTTGCGCCGCCTGCCTGGGCACCGCGTTTGCCGCCCCCGATGCCCGCATCGCCTCGCTGGCCGCCAAGGAAAAGCTCGCGCTGCTCGAGACGCTGAAGGAGCTGGTCTCGATCGAATCGGGCAGCCGCGACCTCGAAGGCCTGGAGAAGATCTCCGACCTCATCGCCGCAAAGTTCAAGGCCATGGGCGGCGAGGTCGAGCTCGTCGACACCAGCGCCGAGGCCTACCGCATGGAAGACACGCCCGAGAAGATCGGCCGGGCGGTGCGCGCCACCTTCAAGGGCACGGGCAAGAAGAAGATCATGCTCATCGCGCACATGGACACGGTCTACACCGTGGGCATGCTCGACAAGCAGCCGTTCCGCGTCGAAGGCGACAAGGCCTATGGCCTGGGCATTGCCGACGACAAGCAGGGCGTGGCCGTCATCACGCACACGGTCGCGATGCTGCAGGCGCTGAAGTTCAAGGACTACGGCACGCTCACGGTGCTCATCAACGGCGACGAGGAAATCAGCTCGCCCGGTTCGCGCGCGCTCATCACGCGGCTGGGCAGCGAGCACGACGCGGTGCTGTCGTTCGAGGGCGCATCGGTCAAGGAAGACAAGCTCTCGCTGGCCACCGCGGGCATTGCCTCGGTTTCGCTCAACGTCACGGGCAAGGCCTCGCATGCAGGCTCGGCGCCGGAGCTGGGCGTGAATGCGCTCTACGAGCTGTCGCACCAGATCCTGCAGATGCGCGACCTGTCCGACCCGGCCACCGGGCTCAAGATGAACTGGACCATCTCGCGTTCGGGCAGCAACCGCAACGTGATTCCGGCCAGCGCCACCGCGGGCGCCGATGTGCGCGTGCTCAAGGTGAGCGACTACGACCGCATTGAGCAGCAGGTGCAGGAGCGCGTGAAGAAGCAGCTGATCCCGGAGGCCAAGGTCGCGATGAAGTTCGAGCGCCGCCGTCCGCCGCTCGAAGCCACCGATGCCTCGCTCGCGCTTGCCAAGCACGCGCAGCAGATCTACAAGGACGAGCTCGGCCGGCCGCTGGGCGCCGACGACAAGGTGGCCGGCGGCGGCACCGATGCCGCCTTTGCCGCGCTCAAGACCAAGGCGCCGGTGGTGGAGCGCTTCGGCCTGCAGGGCTTCGGCGCGCATTCGGCCGATGCCGAGTACGTGCTGGTCGACTCCATCGAGCCGAGGCTCTATCTTGCGACCCGCATGGTGATGGACCTCTCCCGCAGCAAGATCGCAGGCAACTGAGCCGGCCATGCGCCTGCGCCACATCGAAGTTTTCAACGCGATCATGCTCACGGGCAGCGTGAGCGCGGCGGCGCGGCTCATCAACATCACGCAGCCGGCGGTGAGCCGCACCTTGCAGCATGCCGAACTGCAGCTGGGCTTTCCGCTGTTCCAGCGCGCCAAGGGCCGGCTCACACCGACCACCGAGGCGCTCACGCTGTATCCGCACATCGAGCGGCTGTTTGCGCAGCTCGACGAGGTGCAGCGCCTCGCGGCCAACCTGCGCGCGGGCAGCGACACCGGCGAGCTGCGCATCCTGAGCGTGCTGGCGCTGAGCTACGAGGTGCTGCCGCGCGCGCTCAAGGCCTTCCGCGAGAAGCACCCGGGCTATGCGATCACGGTGGAATCGCTGCACTCGCCGCAGATCATGTCGGCGCTGTTGCTGCAGGAGGCCGACGTGGGTTTTGTCTTCAGCCCCGCGGTGCATCCCTCGCTCACGCAGGAAACCTTGGCCGACACGCGCATGGTGTGCATCGCGCCCAAGGGCATGCTGCCGCGCGCGCTGGTGCGCAACGGCTCGGTGGCGCTGCACGACTTGGTCGACCGGCCGGTCATCGGGCTCGACAGCCGCGATCCGGTGGGCACCAGCCTGAGCCAGGCCTGCCGCCAGGCGGGCGTCGGCTTCCAGCAGGCGGTGGTCACGGTGCAGACTTACCACGCCGCCCTGTCGATGGCGCACCACGGCCTCGGCGTGGCGCTGGTCGACGGCTGCACGGCCCGCTCGGCGGACGCCGCCAAGGTCGACGTGCTGGCGCTGGAGCCGCACATTCCGGTGCCGGTGCGCGCCCTGCGCTTTGCGGGCAAGCCCGATTCGGTGGCAGTGCGCGGCATCACGCGCTGCATGCGCGAGGCGATCGAGCAGGCCGTCTGACACCGCTGGCGCGGCAACTCAGGAAGCCGCGGGCTCCAGCGCCTCGGCAATCCGCTGTGCCGAGCCGAAAGCCAGCGTGAAGCCCAGTGCGCCATGCCCCGTGTTGAACAGCATGTTCGCGGGCGCGCTCGCCAGCCGCCCGATGATCGGCAGCCCCTTGGGCGTGGCCGGCCGCATGCCGGTCCACGGATGCAGCTCCTCGAGCCGGCTTGCATGCGGGAACACGGCGCGCGTGGCGGCAGCCAGCGTCTCGATGCGCGTGGCCGGGATGCTCGCGTCGTGCCCCACCAGTTCCGCCATGCCCGCCACGCGCAGCCGCGAGCCGATGCGCGCGAACACCACCTTGCGGGCGCTGTCGGTCACGTTCACCGTGGGCGCGGCGCCGGGCGAGGGGTCGACCTCCACCGTGATGCTGTAGCCCTTGAGCGGATACACCGGCAGGTAGGCGCCCAGCGCGCGCCCGAGCCTGTGTGACGCCGAGCCCAGCGCCATCACGAAGGCATCGGCCTCGATGTCGCCGGCGCTCGTCTGCACCGCCGCCACCCGGCCGTTGCTGCGCGCGAAGCCATGCACGTCGGTGCCGAGCAAAAAGCGCACGCCGCGCGCGCCGAGCACCCGCTGCAGTTCGGCGCAGACCTTGAGGCAGTCGGCCGCGCATTCGCTCGGCGTGTAGACGGCGCCCGCCATCTGGCCGCGGTAGTCCGCGAGCGCGGGTTCGATGGCGGCGCATTCGTCGGGCGAGACGATGCGCTGCTCGCTGCCCATGGCGCGCTGCAGTTCGAGCTGCGCGCGTGCGCCGTCGAGCGAGGCTGCGCTGGCGTACAGCACCAGCTTGCCGGTGGCGGAAAAGTCGCAGTCGGGTGCCACGTCGGCCTGCATTTCCTCGAAGCCGGTGCGGCTGAGCGCGGCCAGCGCGAGCAGTTGGGCGGTGGTGCCGCGGGAGGTCTGCGCATTGCAGGCTGCCAGGAAGGCCAGGCCCCAGCGCCACTGGAGCGGGTCGAGCTGGGGCCGCAGCTTGAGCGGCGACGTGGGCGAGAGCAGCAGCTTGGGCAGCTGCTTCCAGATCGATGGATCGGCCAGCGGCTGCACGTACGAGTAGCTGAGCTGCGCGCCGTTGCCGCCGCTGGCGCCCGCACCGGGGGCGGCGCGGTCGACGACCGTGACCTGGTGGCCCCGGCGTTCGAGCTGCCAGGCGGTGGCCAGGCCCACGATGCCGGCACCGAGCACACACACATGCATGGAGGCAGCTTTCCGAAGAGGGAGTGAAGAGGGGACGGCATCGACTGTAGGTGCGCGCCGCGCCGGCCGGAAATGCCAAAAGCGCGGTGGCCCATAGCCAAAGCGCATGCCCCGTCCGTCCGCCTGCCTTAACCCATAACCTTTGGGTATGGCCTAGGGTTCATTTGGAATTGTCGCGATGTGTCACTCCTTCTTACACTGGCTGTTCTGTTCAACCAACCTGAAGAAGGCTCGCATGAAACTCTCCGCATTGATGGCTGCCGCTGCCGTGGTGCTGCTTACCGCCACGGGCGTCCAGGCCGCCGACACGCTGGCCAAGATCGCCGAGTCCGGCAAGATCACGCTCGCCTACCGCGAGTCGTCGGTGCCCTTCAGCTACCTGGACGGCCCCAACAAGCCGATCGGATTCTCGGTCGAACTCTCCAACGCCGTGGTCGAGGCGGTGAAGAAGAAGCTCAACAAGCCCAGCCTGCAGGTGCAGCTGATGCCGGTGACCTCGCAGAACCGCATTCCGCTCATCACCAACGGCACCGTCGACCTGGAGTGCGGCTCCACCACCAACAACAGCGCGCGCGGCAAGGACGTGGCCTTTGCCGTGAACCATTTCTACACCGGCACGCGCCTGCTGGTGAAGAAGTCCTCGAAGATCAAGGACTACGCCGACCTCGCCAAGAAGACGGTGGCCAGCACCACCGGCACCACCAATGCGCTGGTCATGCGCAAGTACAACACCGAGAAGAACCTCGACATGGACATCGTGCTCGGCAAGGACCACGCCGATGCCTTCCTGCTCGTGGAAAGCGACCGCGCCGTGGCGTTTGCAATGGACGACATCCTGCTGTTCGGCCTGATCGCCAACGCCAAGAACCCGGCCGACTACGAGGTGGTGGGCGAGCCGCTGCAGGTCGAGCCCTATGCCTGCATGCTGCCCAAGGACGACCCGGCCTTCAAGAAGCTGGTGGACGACACCTTCATCGGCATGATGAAGAGCGGCGAGTTCGAGAAGCTCTACAACAAGTGGTTCATGTCGCCGATCCCGCCGAAGAACGTGCCGCTGAACCTGCCCATGAGCCAGCAGCTCAAGGACAACATCAAGGCGCCTTCCGACAAGCCAGCGACCTGACCCACGGACGGACCGGACCATGGCTTCCACGAACGTAGTCGGCATCCTGGGCGGCATGGGCCCTGCGGCGGGAGCCGATTTCGTCCGGCTGTTCGTGCAGGCCTGCGCGCAGCAGATGCGCGCGCGCGGGGAGCCGGTGCGGGACCAGTCCTTTCCGGAGCACTGGCTCGCGCAGGTGCCGGTGCCCGACCGCACCGATGCGCTGGGCTCGGCCGAGAACGGCGCGCACCAGCCGCTCGAGCCGATGCTGCAGGCGCTCGGGCGGCTTGCCGCGCTGGGCAGCCAGGCGGTGGCCATTGCCTGCAACACCGCGCATGCCTGGCATGCCCGGCTGCAGGAACGCTTTCCGCAGGTCGAGTTGCTGCACATGGCACGCGAGGTGGCGCTGCATCTGGCCGCGCAGGGCACGGGCAGCGTGGCGCTGATGGCCACCGAAGGCACCTACCGCGTGCGGCTCTACGAACAGGCGCTGGCCGAGGCGGGGCTCGACTGCCATGTGCCGCTGGCCGAGGAGCGCCGCATCATCACGCGCGGCATCTTCGACGGCGTCAAGGCCGGCAACATGCAGCTCGCCGAGGCCTGTTTTTCTCAGGTGGCGCTGCGGCTCGCAGAGCGCCACGGGCCGGTCACCATCATCATGGGCTGCACCGAGGTTCCGCTCGGGCTGCAGGGCTCGGCCGCCGTGGCCGGGCTGAGCCTGGTCGACCCGGCACAGGTGCTGGCCGCCGCACTGGCGCGCCGCGCCTACCGCGACTAGCAAGCAACCCTGCCGGCAGACGGGGCTGGCTGATTTCGCCTACATTGCGGCGTGCGTTTTTCGTGCATGCCGTCCTTGTCCGACGATTCAACTGGAGCCCTACCCATGTCCCTTCGCGACGACAGCCGTTCCGATTTCGATTCGCTTCGTCCCGGCCAGAGCACCGAGCAGGGCGCCACGCGGCGCACCGCGCTCAAGGCCGCCATTGGCGTGGGCTACGCGGCTGCGGTCATGCCGGTCGTGGCGCAGACTGCCATCAGCACCTCGGCCGAAGGCCTGAAGGCCGGCCCCGTCAAGTACACCGTCAATGGCTTCGAGGTGCCGGCCTATACGGCCGCGCCGGCCGGCAAGACCGGCCTGCCCGTGATCCTGGTGGTGCAGGAGATCTTCGGCGTGCACGAATACATCGCCGACACCTGCCGCCGCTTCGCCCAGCTCGGCTACCTGGCCATTGCGCCCGAGCTCTATGCGCGCCAGGGCGATGCCAAGAGCTACACCGACATTCCCAAGCTGCAGGCAGACATCGTGAGCAAGGTGCCCGATGCGCAGGTGCTGGCCGACCTCGACGGCGCGCTCGCGTACGCCGCGGCCAACGGCGGCAACGTGGCCAAGGCGGGCATCACCGGCTTCTGCTGGGGCGGGCGCTTCGTGTGGCTCTACGCGGCCACCGGCAAGGTCAAGGCCGGCGTGGCCTGGTACGGCCGGCTGGTCGGCCAGCCGAGCCAACTCACGCCCAGGCATCCGATCGACGTCGCGGCCAGCCTGCAGGCGCCGGTGCTCGGCCTCTACGGCGGCAAGGACCAGGGCATCCCCCTTGACACGGTTGATAAGATGAAAGCCGCCCTCGCCACCGGAACCCCGGCGGCCAAGGCTTCGAGCTTCGTCGTGTATCCCGAAGCAGGCCACGCGTTCCATGCCGACTACCGCCCGAGCTACGTGAAGAGCGCGGCCGAAGACGGATGGCAGCGCGCCACGGCCTGGTTCAAAGCCAATGGCGTCGCCTGACGGGCAGCCAGCAGCCACCCTCCGCCGAAGGCCGTCCCCGTGACGGCCTTTTCTCTTTTTATGAACGGTATCGGGCATCGATGCCCATCGACATTGCGCAAGCAGCTATGAATTTGATAGTGATCATCGCGGCGACCCTGGTGGCCGGCATCGGAAGCGTGTGGCTGGCCGCATTGCTCTTGCGCGTGGGCGTTCGCAACGGTTCGGGCGGCGTGAATTCGCAGCACCTGCTGAGCCTGGCCGCAGGCGCGCTGCTGGCCACCGCGTTCATGCACCTGTTGCCCGAAGCCTTCGAAAGCCGCATCGAGCCCGCGCTGCTGTTCGGCGTGCTGCTGTTCGGCCTGGTGTTCTTCTTCCTGCTCGACAAGGCCGAGCTCTGGCACCACGGGCACGAGCACCATCACGGCGATCACGGCGATCACGGCGATCACGGCCATGGCCACGACCACGGCCACCACCACGGCCATGCGCATGCCCACGCGCCCCGCACCGGCGGCGGCTGGGCCGTGCTCACCGGCGACAGCGTGCACTGCTTCGGCGACGGCATCCTGATTGCGTCGGCCTTCATCGCGGACATACGCCTCGGCCTGGTGGCGGCCGTGGCCGTGCTGGCGCACGAGGTGCCGCACCACATCGGCGACCTGGTCGTGCTGCGCCAGAGCTCGGCCAACCAGCGCGCGGCGCTCGTCAAGGTGTCGCTGGCCGGCACCATGACCATGCTCGGCGGCATCGTGGGATGGTGGCTGGTCGACCAGCTGCACGGCTGGCTGCCGTACTTCCTGGTGCTGGCCAGCAGCAGCTTCGTCTACGTGGCGCTGGCCGACCTGATTCCCCAGCTGCAGAAGCGGCTGCCCGCGCGGCAGACCGCGGCGCAGATCGTGTGGCTGGTGGTGGGCATCGCGCTGGTCACGCTGGTGAGCCGGCTCGCGCACGGCGAGCACGGCCACGGCGACCATGGCCAGGACGAAGGCCACGGGGAACATGGCCACGTCCACAAGGACTGAGAGCAGGGCGGCCAGGCCGCCGGCGCCGGTGCAGCGAAACTTTCCGACACCGACGCCGCGCCTGAGGTGAACCGGAATGGCCGAAACAGGCGCACTATAGGGGTTCGTTCCGTATTCAGCCTGAGGAGCCGATCATGATTCACGTCGACGCCACCGCGCGTTCCGCCTCGTCGTCCGACGAAGACGACGACAACACGCCAGCCGACGACTTCGAGGAGACCGACAGCGAAATCTCCGACGACCTGTCGGAGGAAACCGGCATCGATCTCACCGATGCGAGCGAGCTCGACGCCGACAACGTTCCGGCCGACGAGGAGTTCGACCGCGTGATGAACGCCCCCGACTGATCCCCGTCAGGCCTTCGCGTCGCGCCGCGTGATCACCTGCCCGTTGCGCGCGCCGCTGTGCGCGCCGTGCTGCCAGGTGACGGCGCCGTTCACGATCACCGCATCGATGCCTTCGGCCGGCAAGGTCGGCGACGCGTAGCTGGCCGTGTCGCGCACCGCCTGGGCATCGAAGATCACCACGTCCGCATGGTGGCCCGGCTTCAGCGCGCCGCGCTCGTGCAGCCCGAAGTTGCGCGCGGTGAGCCCGGTCATCTTCCACACCGCCGTCTCCAGCGGAAACAGGCCGACGTCGCGGCTGTAGTGGCCCAGCACGCGCGGGAAGGTGCCCCATAGCCGCGGATGCGGCTTCTCGCCGAGCGGAATGCCGTCGGAGCCGATCATGGTGTCCTCGAAGGCGAGGATGCGCTGCACGTCGTCCTCGTCCATCATGAAATAGATCGCGCTGCCCGGCGAAAGCCGCTTGGCCGCCTCTTCGCCGGACACGCCCCATTCGACCGCGATGTCCTTCAGGTCGCGCCCGGCGCATTCGGGGTGCGGCACGCTCGATGCAATCAGCACGCGGCCGTCCATCATGCCGCGGTCGGTGCGGATCATGGTGGAGCCTGCCGTGTAGGGATAGCAGTCGAGCCCGATGCACTGGTGGCGCATCGCTTCCTTGATGAAGGGCAGCGTGACCTTGCTCTTGCCGAAGTTCTGCGCGTTCTGCACCTTGTGGTGCGACACCACCACGGGAATGCCGAGCGCGCGGCCGATGTGGAAGGTTTCTTCGAGCGACTCCATCACGCGGTCGGCCTCGTCGCGCATGTGCGTCACGTAGAGCGCCTTGCGCGCGCTGAGCGGGCGGGCGACCTCGATGATCTCCTCGGTCGTCGCCTTGACGGCCGGTGGGTAGAAGGTGCCGGTCGACAGGCCGATGGCGCCGGCCTGCATCGCTTCCTCGACCAGGGCCTGCATGGCGGCAATCTCGCTGTCGTTGGCGGGTCGGTCGAGGTCGGACATGACCACGGCGCGCAGGGTCGAGTGCCCCACCATCGCGGCCACGTTCACGGACGATGGCGTGGCGCGCAGCGCATCGAGGTAGGCCGCGAAGCTCGTGAAGCGTCCCGCGGCCGGCGACTCGAGCAGGCTCAGCGGCATCGGCAGCTCCATGTCTTCGCGCAGCGGCGCGGCGCTGATGCCGCAGTTGCCCGCGATCACGGTGGTCACGCCCTGCGACACCTTGAACGGCATCTGCGCCTGCGACAGCACGGCCTGGTCGTCGTGCGTGTGCGAGTCGATGAAGCCGGGCGCGACAATGCGGCCGGTGGCGTCGAGCGTCCGGTCGGCGGTGTGGCCTGCAAGATTGCCGATGGCGGCGATGCGGCCGCGGGCAATGCCTACGTCGGCCTCGAAGCGCGGCGCCTTGGTGCCGTCGATCACGGTGCCGCCGCGGATCAGCAGGTCGTAGTGGTTTTTGAGTGTGCTCATGCGAGGCCTTTCATGTTTTCAAGGACGTTTGTTTGGGGCGCTCTTGTTCGGGGCGCGTGCACAGGCCACCGGGTACTCCCCTCCGCGAATGTCCCCCGGCCTGCGGCCTCCTCCTTGATTTCGCTGCGGGGAGCACCCGATGCCCTGTGCACCTGGGCACGCTCTGGGTGTACCGCTGATCGACGACTGCTCTGTCCAACGCACCCGCTGATGGGGTGCCTTGCGCAGCGAAATCAAGGGGGAGGCCGCAGGCCGGAGGACATTCGCGGAGCAAGGTACCCCGTCGGCGGGAGCAACGCCCTGAACAAGCGGCATCCACACCTCCACCTCAGCGAAAGTGGCAAGCCACCCAATGCCCGCCATTGGAAGACGAGGGTCGTTCCGTCAACTCGGGCACCTGTTCCTTGCACACCGCCTGTGCCATCGGGCAGCGCGTGTGGAAGCGGCAGCCCGACGGCGGGTTGGCGGGACTCGGCGGGTCGCCCTGCAGCAGCATGCGGCACGCCGGTGTGCGCGGATTGGGCACGGGCACGGCCGAAAGAAGGATCTCGGTGTAGGGATGCCGCGGCGCGGAAAACAGCGTGTTCCGGTCCGCGATCTCGACGATGTGGCCGAGGTACATCACGGCCACGCGGTGGCTGATGTGGCGCACCACCGCGAGATCGTGCGCGACGAACAGGTAGGCGATGCCGAACTCGGCCTGCAGGTCCATCAGCAGGTTCACCACCTGCGCCTGCACCGACACGTCGAGCGCGGACACCGGCTCGTCGCAGACGATCAGCTTGGGGTTGAGCGCCAGCGCGCGCGCAATGCCCAGACGCTGCCGCTGGCCGCCCGAGAACTCGTGCGGAAACTTCTTCGCCGCCTCGGGCCTGAGGCCCACGCGCGAGAACAGCCACTGCACGCGTTCGCGCCGCTCGGCCGCCGTGCCCGTGCCGAAGCTGCTGAAGTTGCGCATCGGCTCGGCCACGATGTCGCCGGCCGTGAGGCGCGGATTGAGCGAGGCATACGGGTCCTGGAAGATGATCTGCAGCTGGCGCCGGCGCAGCCGCATCTCGTTGGCGGAGAGCGTCAGCAATTCCTCGCCTTCGAGCTCCACCGAGCCCGAGGTCGGCTCCACCAGCCGCATCACCGACTTGGCGGTGGTCGTCTTGCCGCAGCCCGATTCGCCGACCAGCGACAGCGTTTCGCCGCGCGCCACCGAGAACGAGACGCCGTCGACCGCCTGGATCGCGGGCCTGGCCGGCCGCAGCCAGCGCTTGGGCGAGAGGTAGTGCTTGCGCAGGTTGCGCACCTGGAGCAGCGGGGCTGTGGTTGTCGTCGTCATGCGCTCACCTCGGCGGCATCGGCCCATTGTTCTTCGACGGCGAAGCAGGCCACCACGTGGTCGCCGCCCTGCAGTGTGAGGTGCGGCGTCTCCGCGCGGCAGCGCTCGCGCGCCTGGCTGCAGCGCGCCGCAAAGGCGCAGCCGCGGCCCAGTTCGTGCGCGGCCGGCACCAGCCCCGGGATCTCGGCCAGCCGCGTGCTCGCGGTGTTCATCGACGGCATCGAGGCCATCAGCGCGCGCGTGTAGGGGTGCAGCGGCCGGTCGAACAGGTCGACTACGTCGGCCTCTTCGACCTTCTTGCCGGCATACATCACGACCACGCGGTCGCAGCTCTCGGCCACCACGCCGAGGTCGTGCGTGATCATCACCACGCCCATGCCCAGTTCCTTCTGCAGCCGCTTGATGAGGTCGAGGATCTGCGCCTGGATCGTCACGTCGAGCGCGGTGGTGGGCTCGTCGGCAATCAGCACCTCGGGGTTGCAGGCCAGGGCCAGCGCGATCATCACGCGCTGGCGCATGCCGCCAGAGAGCTGGTGCGGATACTCCTTCACGCGCCGCTCGGGCTCGGGGATCTGCACCACGCGCAGCATTTCCACCGCGCGCTGCAGCGCGTCGGCGCGGCTGGCCTTCTGGTGCAGCTGCACCGTCTCGGCGATCTGCCGGCCCACGGTGAGCACCGGGTTCAGCGAGGTCATCGGCTCCTGGAAGATCATCGAGATGCGGTTGCCGCGGATCTGCCGCATCTCGCGTTCGCTGAGCCGCATCAGGTCGGTGCCGCGCAGGCGCACCGCGCCCATGTGGCGGCCGGGCGGCGTGGGCACCAGCCGCAGGATCGAGAGCGCGGTCACGCTCTTGCCGCAGCCCGACTCGCCGACCACGCCGAGCGTGCGGCCCGCGCGCACGGTGTATGAAACGCCGTCGACCGAGCGCACCACGCCGGCCATCGTATGGAAATGGGTGCGCAGGTTGTCGACTTCGAGCAGGGGCTCGCCGGGCGCGAGCGCAAGATGGGACATGGGTGCCATGGCGGGCCTCACAGCTGCCGCGCCAGGCGCGGGTCGAGCGCATCGCGCAGGCCGTCGCCCAGCAGGTTGATTGCCAGCACCGTGGCCGCCAGCAGCAGGCCCGGGTACAGGATGATGTGGAACGCCACCGCCACGAAGTTGCGGCCCTCGGCCATCATGTTGCCCCAGCTCGGCGTCTGCGCCGGCACGCCCACGCCAAGGAAGGAAAGCGCCGCTTCGGTCAGCACCGCGGCGGCGGCCACGAAGGTCGACTGCACGATCAAGGGCGCCACCATGTTGGGCAGCACGTGGCGCAGCAGGATCACCGGCAAGCGCGTACCGACCGCATGCGCGGCCTCGACATACAGCTGCTCGCGCAGGGTGAGCGCGAGCGAGCGCACCAGCCGCACCACGCGCGGGATCTCCGGCACCGTGAT
Source organism: Variovorax paradoxus NBRC 15149 (assembly GCF_001591365.1). GTDB lineage: Bacteria > Pseudomonadota > Gammaproteobacteria > Burkholderiales > Burkholderiaceae_C > Variovorax > Variovorax paradoxus. Next base: position 1,074,004 of record NZ_BCUT01000001.1, on the reverse strand, counting down.
GGCGACGATCACCGTCGTGAGGCTGGCGCGCGTCACCGCCATGAGCGCAATGGCCAGCAGGATGCCGGGAATGGCCATGAGCCCGTCCATCACGCGCATCACCGGCCCGTCGGCCCAGCGCACGAAGCCCGCGAAAAGGCCGATCAATACGCCGAAGAAGGTGGCGAGCAGCGCAACCGAGGCGCCGACGATCATCGACACCTGCCCGCCCCACACGGCGCGGCTGAACACGTCGCGGCCGAGCGCATCGGTGCCGAACAGGTGCTCGGCCGAGGGCGGCTGCATGCGCGCGAGCGGATCGATGTCCTGCGGATCGAAGGTGGCGATCCAGGGCGCGCCGATGGAGACGGCGGCCACTGCCACCAGCAGCAGCCCGCCGACGATCAGCGTCGGATGCTTGCGCACCCAGCGCCAGCGCGGCGGCACGAAGGGCGCTTCGTCGGCCATGGCCACGGGCGCGGCGGTGGCAACGGGTGGTGGAAGTTCACTCATCGGAAGTACGGTGGACATGAGGACATCTAGTACGTGATGCGCGGATCGAACAAGCGGTAGCTCAGGTCGATCAGCAGGTTGATCAGCACGTACACGCCGGCCGACAGCAGCAGCACGCTCTGGATCACCGGGTAGTCGTGGCGCTGCACCGAATCGATCACGAGGCGGCCCACGCCCGGAATGGCGAACACCGTCTCCGTCACCACCACGCCGCCGATCAACAGGGCGATGCCCACGCCCACCGTGGTGGCGATGGGAATGGCCGCGTTGCGCAGCGCATGGCCCAGCACCGGCAGCACGCCCAGGCCCTTGGCGCGCGCGGTGCGGATGTAGTCTTCATGCAGCACCTCGAGCACGGTGGCGCGCGTCATGCGTGTGACGAGCGCGATGTACACCAGCGCGAGGTTCACGCAGGGCAGCACCAGGCCGCGCAGCCACTGCCCAGGGCTGTCGGAAAAGCGCACGTAGCCTTGCACCGGAAACCACGGCAGCTGGATCGCAAAAGCGTAGATCAGCAGGTAGCCCACCAGGAACACCGGCACCGAGAACGCGAGCACCGCGAACAGCATCACGAGCCGGTCGATCCAGCTGCCCGCGCGGTAGGCCGCGAGCGTGCCCAGCGGCACCGCCAGCACCAGCGTGAGCGCCATGGTCAGCACCGCGATCGACACCGTGGGCTCCAGCCGCTGCGCGAGCAGCTGCGCCACCGGCACCTGCGTGAAGATCGAGGTGCCGAGGTCGCCCGTGAAGAGCTTGCCGAGCCAGATCGCGAACTGCTGCCACAGCGGCAGGTTCAGTCCCAGCGCGGCGCGCAGCTTCTCGATATCTTCGACGGAGGCCAGGTCGCCCGCGATCAGCGCCGCCGGGTCGCCCGGCGACAGGTGGATCAGCAGGAACACCACCACCGCCACCACTGCCATCACCGGCAGCGTCGAGAGAAATCGCCTGAGGATGTAGCCCATGGTGCTGCCGTGTGGTGCCGCTTACTTGTCGAGCATCCAGACCGTCGGCATGCCGGCCCAGAGCTTGTCGGTGCCCTTGAGGCTGGCGCGGGCGGCAAACGCGGCCGTGTACTGGCCTGCGTTGATGTAGGGCACCGTTTCATAGGCACGGGCCTGGAAGGCGTCGAGGATCTCGCGCCGCTTGGCCGGCACGGTTTCCTTCAGCCAGGCGTTGCGCAGGTCATCGAGCGTCTTGTCGCAGGGCCAGCCGGGCAGCGTGTTGCCGCAGGCCGCGCTCAGGTAGGCGTTGGTGATGGGGGAGTTGACGTCGAACTCGCCGGCCACGGTGACGTACATGTTCCAGCCGCCCGCTTCCGGCGCGTCGCGCTTGGCGCGGCGCGCGCCGATGGAGGCCCAGTCCATGGTCTGCGCATCGACGTTCATGCCGATGCTGCGCATGGTCTGTGCGGCCATCAGCGCCTCGGCATTGAGGTAGGTGACGTCGCTCGGCACCAGGATGGTGACCTTCTCGCCCTTGTAGCCCGCGTCCGCGAGCAGCTTCTTGGCCTTGGCCACGTCGGCCTTGCGGTAGGGCTCGGCGCCCGCGGGGGTTTCGTTGGGGCTGCCGCAGATGAAGAAGGTCGGGCAGTAGGCCATGCGCATGTCCAGCGGATAGCCCATGGCCGCGACGATGCGCTCCTGGCTCACGGCCTGCAGCAGCGCCTGGCGGATCTTCGGGTTGTTGAAGGGCGGCAGCAGGTGGTTCATGACCAGGAAGCCCTGGTAGGTGCCGCCCGAGCCGATCTTCACGCCGGGGTCGGTGCGCAGCGGCGCGATGTAGTCGGGTGGCACCTGCTCCACCAGGTCGACCTCGCCGCGCTTGAGCGCCGCGATGGCGCTGTTGGCGTCGGGCAGGTAGAGCCATTCCACGCGGTCGAAGCTGGTCTTCTTGCTGCCGGCCAGGCCGCTCGGCGGTTCGCTGCGCGGCAGGTAGTTGGGGTTGCGCACGAAGACGGTCTTGTTGCCCGGCACCCATTCGTCGCGCTTGAAGATGAAGGGGCCGGAGCCGATCACCTCGGGCAGCGGCGCCGTGGCGGGCATCTTCGCGAGCCGCTCGGGCAGGATCACGGGCGGAAAGCTCGAGGGCTTGGCCAGGCCCTCGAGCACCAGGCCGAAGGGCTCGGCGAGCGTGAGCGTGAAGGTGCGCGCATCCACCGCCTTCCACTCGGCGCCGCCCGCCACCATGGCGCGGCCGATGCTGTCGCGCGCGGCCCAGCGCTGCAGCGAGGCAATGGCATCGGCCGAGGTCACGGCGGCGCCGTCGGAGAACTTCAGGCCCGGGCGCAGCGTGAAGCTCCACTGCTTGCCGTCCTTGGAGCTGGTGTACTTCTCGGCCATCTGCGGCTGCGGCTTGCCGTTTGCATCCTGCGCGAACAGCGTGTCGTAGACCATGTAGCCGAAGTTGCGCGAGATGTAGGCGGTGGTGAAGGTCGGGTCGAGGATCTTCAGGTCGGCATGCGCCACCACCTTGAGCGTCTTGGGCGCCGGCGTCTGGGCGAGGGCCGGCAGGCACGCGGCGGAAAGCGCCAGGGTGGCAAGGGCGGCAAGCGTTCGTCGTTTCATCGTCGGTTCTCCGTTGGGGGCGAAAGAAAAGGTCAGGCGGCGACGCCGATGGGCCACTTGGGCAGGCGCGCCTTGCGGTAGGGCAGGGTGTTGAGGTCGAGCGTCACTGCACCGGGAGCGCCGGCGTAGATCACGTGCTTCGCGACTTTCGAGTACGAGGCATAGAAGTGCTGCGACGACTTCACGACGATGATCTTCTTGGCCGCAAGGTCGCAGCCCAGCTGCGTGAACAGGTCGGTGCCCATGGCCTGGTTGCGCAGCGTGATCAGCACGATCTCGATGCCGTTGGCCTCGACCAGCGCGCTGTCGCCCATGAGCGTGGGCGTGCCCGCGAGGCCCGTCATCACCAGGTCGTGCTTGAGCGCCTTCACGGTGCAGTCGAGGTCGATCGGGTCGCCCGACAGCGGGCTGATCTTGCCGCCGATGCGCATCGCGAGCTTGGCGCCCACGCCTGCATCGAAGGCAATGCGCACCGCGATCGGATCCCACATCGGGCCAATGGCCGCGTTGGTGATGCCGCGCTCGACCATGCGGCGCAGGATGAAGGTGGAGTCGCTGGCCGCGCCGCCGCCGGGGTTGTCGGCGCCGTCGGACAGCACCACCGGGCCGCCGTCGAAGGCCAGCGCCTGGTCGAGCGAGGCGTCGATGCCCGGGTAGTCGATCGCGAGGCCCTCGCGCATGGCGATGACTTCGTCGGCCAGCTGGCGGGCCAGCGCATCGGCCTTGGCCTGGTCGCCGTCGGTGTAGACCAGCACCTTGGTGCCCATCTCGGGCACGTCGCCCCACGAGAAGCCATGCGTGAGCGAGATCGACAGCACGCCGTCCTTGCCCTCGAGCGACTGCATGCGCTCGACGAAGCCGCGCGCCGGCTCGCGCGAGGTGTGCACCGTGACGATCATGTCGCAGTCGACCACCGCGGCCACCGGCTTCACCTTGCCTTCGGCCATCGCGGCGCAGATGTCCACCAGCTCCAGGCCGCGTTCGAGCACGTCGGTGTGCGGATATTCCTTGAACGAGATCATCAGGTCGGCGTTGGCTACCATCTGCGGCGTGAGATGGTTGTGCGGATCGAGCTCGGCGCCGATCACCACGCCCGGCCCGACGATCTGCCGCACACGCGCCAGCAGGTCGCCTTCGCAGTCGTCGTAGCCGTCGGCCACCATCGCGCCGTGCAGGCCGAGCAGCACCATGTCGACCGGCAGCACCGCACGCAGGTCGGCCAGCAACTCGTCGCGCAGCGTTTCGTAGGCGTGGCGCGTGGTGGTGCCGCTGGGCTGCGCGCCGGCCACCATGCCCTCGAACAGCTCCCAGCCGCGGTCGGCGCCGCGCATGCGTGCGGCCCACAGCGGGCCCGAGAACAGCGTCATCGCGTCCGGATGCCGGCCGGCCGGGAAGTAGCCGCGGTCCTTGAAGGAGGCGAGGCCGGTCGGCATCGGGCCGAAGGTGTTGGTTTCGGTGGCCAGGGAGGCGCTGAAGACACGCATGGGTTTGTCTCTGTGGTGGTGGGAGTGTTCTTGTCAGCCGGCTGCGGCCGTGCGCAGCCGCTGCGGCCCGAGCATCTCGGCCGTGAGGCCGAAGCCCGCGATGCGTTCGGGCAGCGGCAGTCCGCGCGCCAGCGCGGCGCAGGCCTCGCCCATGGCCGCCGAGGTCTGGATGCCGTAGCCGCCCTGCGCCGCAACCCAGAAGAAGCCCGGCGCGTCCGGATCGAAGCCGCCCACCAGGTCGCCGTCGGCCACGAAGGAGCGCAGGCCGGCCCAGGTGCGCGCGGGCCGGCGGATGGCGAGCGTGGTCGCTTCCTCGATGCGGTGGATCGCGAAGGCGATGTCCAGCTCCTCGGGCTGCACGTCCTGCGGCTCGACCAGGTCGGCATTGGCCGGCGAGCCGAGCAGCATGCCGGCATCGGGCTTGATGTACCAGCCTTCGTCGGCGCCGAACACCATGGGCCAGTGCGCGACGCTGCTGCCTTCGGGCGGCGCGAAGACGAAGGCCGAGCGCCGGCGCGGCTCGATGCCGATGGGCTTCACACCGGCCATCCGCGCGATGGTGTCGACCCAGGCGCCCGCGGCGTTGAGCAGCACCGGTGCTTCGTAGACATTGCCGCCAGCCGTCACGCGCCAGCGCTCGCCGATGCGTTCGATGGCCGTCACGCCGGCATCGCACACCAGCTTGCCGCCGGCCTGCCGCATGCCGCGCAGGTAGCCCTGGTGGATGGCGTGCACGTCCATGTCGGCGGCGTCGGGTTCGTAGACGGCGCCGGCCACCTGCCCGGGCCTGAGCGCAGGCACCATTGCCAGCGCTTCTTCGCTGCCAAGCCGCGTGGCGCCGGTGTTCATGGCGCGCAGCACGTTCCAGTGGGCCTCGAGCTCGGCCAGGTGCTCGGTGCTCGCGACCATCATCGCGCCGCGCGGCGTGAGCAGCGGGTGCTCGGAAAAGCCTTCGGGCGGATGCTCGAGAAAGGCGCGGCTCGCCATGGTGAGGGCGCGCACCTGCGCGGTGCCGTAGCTTTCCATGAAGAGCGCGGCCGAGCGGCCGGTGGAGTGGTAGCCCGGCTGGGCTTCGCGTTCGAGCAGGATAACGCGGGCATGCGGGGCGAGCCAGTGGGCCACCGAAGCCCCGGCAATGCCGCCGCCAATCACAAGGTAGTCGGCCACCGTGGGCGCTTTGGAGTTTGCAGTCATCGGCGAAAAGTGTAGGTAGAAATTTGCGGATACGCAAATAAAATAGGAGGCACCAAGGGGAAACCATGGTGCACAGCATCGGTGAAATTTGCGTCAACGCAATTTGCGCATACGCAAATTCCAGGCCTGCGCCGTGCGGGCTGTCATGGATGGCGCGGCGCCGGGCTGGCAGAATTGCGCTGCACCACAAGAGAAAGCCAAGCGTGAATCCACACACAGGGACCAAGCCGGGAACAAGGCCGAAGGACGAGGCGCCCACGCTGGACCGCACCACTTTCGGCCATCGGCTGCGCGCCGCGCGCAAGCGCTTCGGCTGGACGCTGGCGCAGCTGGCCGAGCGCTCGGGCGTGTCGATCACCACCATCTCGCGCGCCGAGCGCGGCCAGCTCGCGCTGGGCTACGAGAACTTCACCGCACTCGGCCGCGCGCTCGAGATGGACATGAACGCCATGTTCGCGGGCGCCGGCGTCAAGCCCGCGCAGCTCGACGGGCCGGTCGTCACGCGCGCCGGCAAGGGCGTGGTGTACCGGGGCCTCTCGATCGCCTACGAATTCCTCGGCACCACGGCGGCCGGCAAGCAGATGAGCCCCATCGTGGGCACGGTGCATGCGCGGCGCATCCATGGGCCGGAAGACTTCGTGCGGCATGCGGGCGAGGAATTCGCCTATGTGCTGTCGGGCGAGATCGAGGTGCACTTCGAGAACGGCGAAGTGGTGCAGCTTGCGCGCGGCGACTCGCTGTATTTCGACAGCCGGCTCGGCCATGCCTATGTGAGCGTGAGCCGGCAGCTCGCGAAGATCGTGGGCATGACCACGGCGGAGAGCGGGCACATGCGGTCGGCGCGCGAGGCGCCTGCTTCCGGGCCGGTGGGGAAGGTGCCGCCCAGATCCAAGCCCGCAGCCGCCACGAAGAAAGCCACGCGAGGCCGCGGGGCCTGACGCTTCGCCGCGCCGTCCTGCTGTCGCCGATTTGCGCGCGAATGCTGGCGAGGGTCGCTATGCTGGCGCCCGCCAATCACTCCGACAAGAAACCATCATGAACCTGCCCTCGTCCTTCCTTGCCCTGCGGTCCGTGTCGCTGGCCTGCAGCCTCGCCCTTGGCGCCGCCGCCGCCGTGCACGCCGCGCCCGATGCCAAGCTGCTCGCCGCCGCCGAAAAGGCGCAGCCCGCGGTGATCGACAACCTCAAGGAAATGGTGCTGATCGAATCGGGCAGCCTCAACGTCGACGGCCTGCTCAAGATGGCCGACGTGGTGGAAGCGCGCCTGAAGGCCGCGGGCTTCAAGACGGAGCGGCGCAAGGCCACGGCGGGCGCGGGCGCCGACATCGTCATCGGCACCCTCAAGGGCACGGGCAAGCGCAGGATCATGCTGCAGGGCCACATGGACACGGTGTACGCCGCCGGCATCCTGAACAGCCAGCCCTACAAGGTCGACGGCAACCGCATCTACGGGCCGGGCATCGCGGACGACAAGGGCGGGCTCGCGGTCATGATGGCTTCGCTGAAGATCCTGGCCGATGCGGGCTGGCGCGACTACGACACGCTCACGGTGCTCATGAACCCCGACGAGGAAGTGGGCTCGGTGGGCTCGGGCGAGCTCATCGCAACCATGGCCGACCAGCACGACACGGTGCTGTCCTTCGAGCCCACCGCCGCCAAGTCGGTGGCCAAGGGCGAATCGCTGCTGCTGGGCGCGGCCGGCATCGCGCAGGCCACGCTCGACGTGAAGGGCCGCGCATCGCATGCGGGCGCCGCACCCGAGCTGGGCCGCAACGCGCTGTACGAGCTGTCGTACCAGCTGCTGCAGACCCGCGACGTGGCCAAGGACATCCCCGGCGTGGCACTCAACTGGACCGTGGCGCGCGCCACCGGCCCGATCAACCAGATCACCGAGAAGGCGCAGGCGCTCGGCGACATCCGCATCACGCAGCCCGGCGCCGAGAAGAAGCTCGAAGCCGCGCTGCAGGCGAAGCTCGCGAGCGGCAAGCTGGTGCCCGACACCGAGACCACGCTCAAGGTGGAAGTGGGCCGCCCGGCTTTCGTGGCGGGCGAGAAGGGCCGCGCGCTGGGCGAGAAGGCCCAGGCCATCTACAAGGAGATCGACCGCGAGCTCGCGCTCACGCCCATGACCGGCGGCGGCACCGATGCGGGCTATGCGGGCCGCTCCGGCAAGGCCACCGTGGTCGAGAGCTTCGGCCTCGCGGGCTTCGGCTATCACGCACGCGACGAATACATCGAGGTCGACTCGATCGTGCCGCGCCTTTATCTCGTCACCCGGTTGCTGACGGAAATCGGCAAGCAGTAACCGGCCTCGCGGCCGCCGCCTTCAGGGCTGGTCCTTGGGCGGTTCGCCGGGGCGGCCGGGCGGGCGCCGATGGGCCGCTGCGGCGGCGGCCGCGTGCTGCTGGGCCTGTTGCTGCTGCTGGCGGATTTGCTGTGCCTGCTGCGCTTGCTGTTGAGCCTGTTGCTGTTGGCGTTGCTGCTGCTGTTGCTGCTGTTGTTGGATCGCCTGCTGCCGCTGTTGCTGCTGGCGCGCTGCTTGCGCTTCTTGCTGCTGCCGCTGCAGTTGCTCTTGATGCTGCTGTTGCCGGGCCTGCTGCTGCGCCTGCTGCCGCTGCATCTGCTGCTGTTGCGCTTGCTGCTGCTGGAGCACGCGGGCCTGCTGCTGGGCTTGCTGTTGCTGCATCTGCTGGCGCCGTGATTGCTCCTGCTGCGCCGATTGCCTTTGTTGCTGGCGCTCCTGCATGGCCTGCTGCTGCTGGGCCTGGCTGGCCGCGCGCGCCTGTTGCTGTTGCTGTTGCTGCTGGGCCGCCTGCTGCCGCCGCGCGAGGTCCTGCTGCTGCTGCTGTTGTTGAAGCAAGGCCTGCGGCGCTTGCGGGGGCGTGTTGTGCGCCTGCTGCCGCGCCAGCCGCTCCTGTTGTCGTGCCTGTTGCCGCGCCTGTCGCTGTGCTTGTTGCTGCGCCTGTTGCTGCGCCTGTTGCGCTTGCTGGCGCTGCAATGGGTCTTGCTGCGGGTGCTGCTGAAGGCGTGCCTGCCGCTCCTGCTGCTCCTGCTGGCGCTGGCGGGCCTGCAGCTGCTGTGCTTGTTGTGCGGCTTGCTGCTGCTCCTGCTGCTGGCGCATGAAGGCTTGCTGCTGCCGTGCCTGCTGCTCCCGTTGCTGTTGTTGCTGCTGTTGCGCGAACTGGGCGTTCTGTGGCGGGGGCAGACCCGGCGCGGCCGCGAAATTGGGCGGGGGCGCGCCCGGCGGCAGGCCGCGCGGCGCGTTGTTGTTGTAGACATTGCGCACGTTGTTGACCACGGTCGTCGAGCGCGAGATGTAGGTGCTGTTGTTGTAGACCACGGCGGGCCGCGCATAGGCCGGCGGCACCGCGCGGTCGCGATCCCGGTAGCGCGGCGCGCCCCAGTTCACGTCCCACGAGCGCCAGCCCCAGTCGTGCCGCTCGAGCGCGGCGCCCACCACCACGCCGAGCCCGAAGGTGAACGCGCCGGCCGCCGCCATCTGGCCGCGGCTGTAGCCGGGCGCAACCTCGACGGGCGGGGTGTACGCATAGCCGGGATACACGGGCACGGGTTCGCCGTAGATGCGCTGCGGGTCGTAGCTCGGCACGTAGACCACGTCGGGCTGCGCAGGCTCGATGGTGATGAACTGCGGCGGCGGCTCGACGACGGCGGGGCCCGCATAGACGGGCTGCACGTCAGGCGCCGGTGCGTAGTTGCGCGGTGTGGCGGCGCTGGCCACGCGCAGCTTGTCGTTGTTCTTGAGCCGGCCCGCCGCCGATGCGCGCTGGCGCATGACCTGGATCGCGTTCATCACGTCGGCCGGATCGTTGTAGTAGGCCTGTCCGAGCGCTTCGGTCCACGCGATGTTGCCGGCCATCTGGTCCAGCACGGGGCGGAATGCGGTGAGCGATTTCACGCTCGGGTCCCAGGGCTGCTGGTTGGCTGCGTCCGCGAGCGGACCGCCCTTGAGGGACGCGTTCTGCGCGAGCCAGCCGTGCGCGGCCGTGATCTGGTCGGGATAGGTGGCACCAGCCAGCACCTGCGCCACCAGCTTGTCGGGGTACAGCGCGATGGGCGCGACCAGCTGGTAGAGCTGCTCGGCGGAGGGCGGCGTGTAGGCCGCTGGCGCGGGGGCGGCCGGCGCAGGTGCCGGCGCGGCGGCCGCTGGAGGTGCAGGCGCGGGTGCCGGTGCCGAAGGCGTGCCGTCGGTCTTGTTGCAGCCGGCGATGCCGATTGCGCCGATGCACAGCGAGATCGTCAGGAGCCGCGCGAGCGGGGTGCGGCGCAGTGATGTTGTCATCTGGAGTTCCTATGGGCGCGGAAGCCGCGCCTTCGAAACTCTTCAACGGCGCGCCACCTGTAGCGACGACGCCAGCCTGCATCGTCGATGCAACGGTCTGTGTCGGTGTTGCGCCGCCTGCGCTGTCGGCGCAGAACCACAAGCCCCAGGCTCTACTTGGCGCCGCCCGTGTACTTGGTGACGCTCGTCGCGTTCACGTGGTAGCCGCTCACGCCCATCATCGAATCGTTGCGCAGCGTCTGCAGCTTGCCGGTGACCCACACGGTGTCCATGGCGCGGAACTTGGCGCCCTTGGGCGTGACCACGTGCAGGATCTGGTTGGCCGGAGGCGGCGGCGTGTGGATGCAGGCGCCGAAGTAGGGCACGAGCAGGAACTCGGTCACTTCGCCCTTGGCTTCCTCGAGCGGCACGATGAAGCCCGGGATCTTGATGTCCGCGCCGTTCATGGAGGGGTTGGTCGGCGCGTTGTTCGACACTTCCTGCATCTTCATGAGCAGCTCGTTGGCGCGCGGGTCGCCGTCGTTGAGCGCGCTCAGGTCCATGCCCTTGAATTCCTTGGCCGGGTCCCAGTCCTTGGGCACGAGCTCTTCCCAGGTGATCTGGCGCGGCTGGCCTGGCGCAGCCTTGGCTGCGGCAGCAGGCGGTGCGGCCTTGCCGCCGAGCGGGTTCGATGCGGTCGTGTCCTTGGGTGCCGGGTCGGCGGCCCATGTGGCGGCGGCAAGGCCGGCGCCAGCCAGCAGCATCGAAAGCCGCGTGAAGGCGTTGATCGTGGAGTTCTTCTTTGCGATGCGCATGGTTCAAATCCTCGGGGAAAGGCCGTCGGCCAACGAGAGCCTATAGGCGCGGATGCCCGGCAGCAGGCTTGCCAGCCAGCCCGCGACCAGCAGGCTCGCCATCAGCAGCCATTCGTTCAGTGTAGGTGGCGAAAGGCTCAATGTCAGCCCGAACTGCGCCTGCAGCCATGGCGCGAGCAGGGCAATGCCAAGCACCGCCATCACCACGCCGAAGGCCACGCCCAGCACGGTGACCATGGCGCCCTCCAGCGCAAGCAGCGCCAGCACATGGCGCAGGCCGGCACCCACGGCGCGCAGCACGGCCAGCTCGCGCCGCCTTTCGTTCAGCCCCGCCATCACCACCGAGACCAGGCCCGCAAGGCTCACCAGCGCCACCAGCGCCGACATCAGCAGCAGGGCGTTCTCGCCGATGCCGATCACGCTCCACAGCTCGTCGAGCGCCACGCCGGGCAGGATGGCCATCAGCGGCTCGCCGGTGTAGGTGGAGATCCAGCGCTGCACGCCGAACACGGCCGAGCGGTTCTTCAGGCCCACGAGCGCGGCCGTCACGTTCTTGGGCGTGAGGTCGAACTTGCGCACCTGCTCGGCCGGGATCTTCACGCCCGGCATCGGCGCGCCGCCCACCCATTCGAGGTGGATCGCTTCCATCGCTTCGAGGCCGATGTGCACCGTGCGGTCGACCGGCGTGCCGGTGCGCGCGAGCACGCCCACCACGGTGAAGGGCTTGTCGGCATGCTCGGACGCATTGAGTTCGCCGCTGCCATGCGCGAGCGTGATCCTCTGGCCGACGTGGTAGCCGAGCTTGTCGGCCACCTCGGCGCCCACCACCGCATCGAACAGCGCGCTGAAGGGCTTGCCCTCGCGCAGCGCGAGCGGCTGGCGGTTGCCGTAGCGAAAGCGCGCGAAGTATTCGGGCGAGGTTGCGAGCACCGCGAAGCCGCGGTGCGAGTCGCCGAGCGAAAGCGGCACCACCCAGTCGACGCCCGGATGCGCGGCCAGGGCCTGCACGCTCTTCCAGGAAATGTTGTTGGTGGCCGCGCCGATGCGGAACACCGAGTACAGCAGCAATTGCGTGGCGCCGGTGCGCGCGCCCACGATCAGGTCGGTGCCCGAGACGGACGATGCGAAGTTCTCGCGCAGCTCGGTGCGGATGCGCTCCACGCCGAGCAGCAGGAAGGTCGACAGCGCGATCGAGAACACCGTGAGCGCCAGCGTGAAGCGCCGATTCCAGGCGCTGCGCCAGGCAATGGAAAAAAGTGCCTTCATCTCAGCTGTCCGCCGCCATGGCCGCGGGCGCCGCGCGGTTGATCTCGGGCAGCAGCACGTGCCGCGCAAAGCGCTGCGCAATGCGCTGGTCGTGGCTCACGAACACGAGCGCGCTGTTGTTCACGGCGCAGGCCGTCAGCAGCACGTCGAGGAAGGCTTCGCGCCGGTCCTCGTCGAGCGCCGAGGTGGGTTCGTCGGCAATCACCACTTCGGGCTGGCCGATGAGCGCGCGCGCCGCGGCCACGCGCTGCTGCTGGCCCACGGAGAGCTGCATCGCCTGGCGCTTCCAGAGGTTGCGGTCGAGTCCCATCTGATCGAGCAGGTGCTCGGCCTCTTCGCGCGCGCTGCCGCCGCGTGCGGCCTGCGCCTCTCGCCGCTGCGAGAAGCGGCAGGGCAGCAGCACGTTGTCGAGCACGTTCAGGTAGGGCAGCAGGTTGAACTGCTGGAAGATGTAGCCGACGTGCGCAACGCGGCAGCGGTCGCGCGCGGCGCCCGAGAGCTGCGACCAGTCGTGCCCCAGCAGCGTGACGCGGCCTTCGTCCGCCACCAGCACGCCGGCCAGAAGCGACAGCAGCGTGCTCTTGCCGCAGCCGCTCGGCCCGTGCAGGAAGACGGCCTCGCCCGCGGTGATGCGCAAGGCCTCGATATCGATGCACGGCCTTGGCATGCCGGGCCACGAGAAGCGCAACCCTTCGGCGGCGAGCACCACGCGCAGCGGCGGCGCGGCCTCGCCCTGGGGGACGGTGCTCACAGTGTCACTTGCCCAGGTTCAGGCGAACGGGCTGGGCGGCCTGTGCGCCGGCCGGGCGCTTGAGCTGGCGCTTGAACTGGCCTTGGGCGGATGCAATCTGCGAATCGATCTGGCGCGTGCCCTTGAAGGCGGAGAACAGATTCACATCGATGAACTTTGCCGCGGCCCCATGGGTGCAGTTGAACGAAAAGGTCGCGTCGAGGTCGGCATGGCCCGCGGGCTCTGCCGGGTCGGGGTTGCCAAGGCCCAGTGCGCTGGAGCGCAGCTCGACCGGGCCGAGCTTGCAGTTGGCGGCCGGGTCGATGGCAAACAGCTTGTCGGCTGCGCGCAGCTGGGCGATAGCGTCTTCGGCGGTCTTCTTCTCGGCGTCGGTCTTGGGCGCGCGCTCGAAGCCGACGATGTTGTCCAGTGGCGATTCCATGTCGATCACCACCGTGGGTCCGTCGATCGCCACATCGAGCTTGAGCTGGCCGTGCACATGCGCATGCTGCTGCTGCGCCTGGGCGGAAAGAAAGGGGGCTGCGAACAGCGCCGCGGCCAATGCGAGGCCGGATGAAATGCGTCGTCGAAGTCGGGTCTTGCTCATGGTTCTGCGCCTTGCCGGGTCGGCAGCCCCGGCGTGTTGCTCCACTCGCTCCAGCTGCCGGCATAGAGCGCCGTCGTCCCAAGGCCCGCGATCTGCATCGCGAGCAGGTTGGGCACAGCGCTCACGCCGCTGCCGCATTGGTGGACGACCGTCGCCGGATCGCGTCCCGCGAGCAGCGCTTCGAACTCGGCGCGCAATTGCGATGCCGGCTTGAACTTGCCGTCGGGGCCGAGGTTCTCGGCGAAGGGCCGGTTCACAGCCCCGGGGATGTGACCCGCAATCGGGTCCAGAGGTTCCACCTCTCCGCGATAACGTGCGGCGGCACGCGCGTCGATCAGGTTCTGGTCAGGCTGGCCGAGCCGGCGCGCCACCACGTCGGTGGCCACGAGCTTCACCAGCGGCTCGCCCATCACGAAGTTCGACTGGAAGTGCGCGGGCTCCTCGCGGTTCGTGACTTCGCCGCCCGCGGCCTGCCAGGCCTGCAGGCCGCCGTCGAGCACGGCCACCGCGTCGTGGCCCATCCACTTGAGCATCCACCAGAGCCGGCCGCAGTAGTTGGCGCCGTTGCGGTCGTACACCACGGCCTGCATGTCGTTGGAAAAGCCGATGCTCGACAGCCAGGCCGCGAACTTCTCGCGGCTGGGCAGCGGATGGCGCCCGCCCGAGGCCGGCACGCCGTCTTCCTGCGCGATGACCACGTCGCCCTGCGCGCCCGGCATGCCGTGCTTGGCGCTCAGGTCGGTGTCGAGGTTCGCGTACACCGCGCCCGGGATGTGGGCGGCGGCATATTGCTGCGCGCCGGCTTCGGGCTTCATGAGATCGAAGCTGCAGTCGAAGACCATGTGGGGCGCGTCGCCGGCCTGCAGCTGCTGGAGTTGTTCGACGCTGAGGAGGGTGGTGTACATGGCGGGGTTCCTTCGTTGTCGATGAGGGTCGATGCGGATCAGTGTTCTTCGGCCGGCGCCTTGGGCACTGCGCGCTGGCGCAGCACGGTGGCCGCGATGCCGCTCACGATGATGAGCGCCATGCCGGTCCAGCCGGCGGCGTCGATGCGGTCGTCGAACAGCACCACGCTGTACAACGCCGCAAAGATGATGCCGGAGTACTGCAGGTTGGCCACTACCAGCGTGCCGGCCTGCGTCTTGGCCGTGGCGTAGGCGCGCGTCATGCACAGCTGCCCGAGGGCCGCCAGAAGGCCGATCGGCAGCAGCCACAGCGCATGCTGCCACGTCCAGGAATTTCCGCCCGAAAACCCCGTGGCGGCCGTGGCAAAGGCGCCCGCCACCGCGGAGCCCACCGCGAAATAGAACACCGTGCGCAGCTCGGGTTCGCCGATGCGCGACAGCGCCACCACCTGCATGTAGGCAAAGGCGGCCGTGAGGCCCGACAGCAGGCCCAGCATTCCTGCGAAGCCGTCGCTGCCGCTGACCGTGGGCTTGAGCATCAGCACCACGCCGGCAAAGCCCGCGAGCACGGTCAGCGCGAGCGTGCCCTGCAGCGGCGGCCGCTCGATGCGCCCGTCGCGCCCGGGCACCGGCACCCAGGCCAGCAGCGCGCCGCCGACCAGGAAGGCCGCGATCCACACGCTGCTCATGTAGTTGAGCGTGACGGCCGTGGCCAGCGGCATGTGGGCAATGGCATAGAACCACGCGCCCAGCGACACCACGCCGATGGTGCTGCGCCAGGCGTGCATGCCGGGGTAGCGGGTGGCCATGGAGACGCCGCGGTTGCGCGCCAGCAGCCACAGGAACACGATGCCGATCAGGCCGCGCCCGAGCACCATCTCGCCGCTGTTGAACCAGGCCGAGGCCACCTTGACGACCACGCTCATGGTGGCGAACAAGAAGGCGCCCAGCACCATCCAGAGTGCTTGCACTATCGGCTCAGGCGTTGTTCTGCATTGCGCTGCGGTACCACTCGTGGAACTGCTGCATGCCGTCTTCCATCGGGCTCTGGTAGGGGCCGCTCTCGTCGTCGCCGCGCAGCATGAGCGCGCGGCGGCCGGCGTCCATGCGCTCGGCGATCTCGTCGTCCTCCACGCAGGTTTCCATGTAGGCGGCCTGCTGGGCCTCGACGAATTCGCGCTCGAAGGCCACGATCTCCTCGGGGTAGAAGAACTCCACCATGTTGAGCGTCTTGGTAGGGCTCACCGGATGCAGCGTCGACACCGTGAGCACATGCGGATACCACTCGATCATCACGTGCGGATAGTAGGTGAGCCAGATGGCGCCGTACTTGGGCGGCTTGCCTTCGCGGTACTGGAGCAGCTGCTCCTGCCACTTCTGGTAGATCGGGCTGCCCGCGCGGCCGAGCCGGTTGGCCACGCCCACGGTCTGCACCGAGAAGTTGCGGTTGAACTCCCAGCGCAGGTCGTCGCAGGTGACGAAGCTGCCCAGGCCCGGGTGGAACGGGCCGACGTGGTAGTCCTCCAGGTAGACCTCGATGAAGGTCTTCCAGTTGTAGTTGCACTCGTGCAGCTCGACGCGGTCGAGCGCGTAGCCCGTGAAGTCGAGGTCGGCGCGCGGGCCGAGTTCGGCCATGTCGGCCGCCACGTCGCGCCCTGCGCCATCGGGACCGCGCTCGAACAGCAGGCCGTTCCACTCGGTGAGCGGGTAGTTGTGCAGGTTGAGGCAGGGGTCCTGCTGGAAGTGCGGCGCGCCGATCAGCGTGCCGGTGGTGCGCGCATCGCTGGCCGCATAGGTCCAGCGGTGCAGCGGGCAGACGATGTTGCCGCCGGCCTGGCTGTCGAGCTGGCCGCGGCCCTGGAGAATGAGCGCCTGGCGGTGGCGGCACACGTTGGAGATGAGTTCCACGCCCTTGGGCGTGTGCACCAGCGCGCGGCCCTGGTGCTCCTGCGGCAGGGTGTGGAAGTTGCCGGGCTCGGGCACGGCCAGGCGGTGGCCCACATAGCGCGGGCCCTGCGCGAACAGCGTTTGCATCTCGCGCGCATAGAGCGACTCGTCGAAGTACGCGGAAACTGGAAGTTGGCTCGTGGCCTGCTGCAGTTGAAGACTTAAATCAGACATGGAGGACCTGACCAAGCTCCCCACAGGGAGAAAAAAGAAAAGACGGAAGGCGCCGTCTGGAGGGCGACGGCCCGAAGAGTTGTGCCGGGTCGGCCGGCTTGGGAAGCTCGGATTGTACCCAAGGGGGCAGTGCAGTGCCGTTGGCTTGCCGCATGCCGGCGCCCGTTTGCTTCCCCGTCCTAAAATGCGCGGTTTCACACTCGTTCGCTCGCATGCCCAAGGTCCCTTCTTCCGCCACGTCCAGCCCGGCCGCCACGCCCGACACGGGGCCGCTGCCGGCCAGCTACGAAGCCGGGCTCCAGGAGTTGGAACAATTGGTTGCAGAACTCGAGTCGGGCCAATTGCCGCTCGACCAGCTGCTCGGCAGCTACCAGCGCGGCGCCGCGCTGCTCGCCTTCTGCCGCGAAAAGCTCCAGGCGGTCGAAGACCAGATCAAGGTGCTCGACGCCGGGAGCCTCAAGCCCTGGACTGCCGAATGAGCGCGGTTCAAGCGGTGGAATGGGATGCCGCGCGCCTGGCCAGCTGGAGCGACCCGCACCTGGCGCGCGTCGAGGCGGCGCTGTCGCGCTGGGTCGGCGTCGATGCGCCGGTGCTGCTCGGCGATGCCATGCGCTATGCCGTGCTCGACGGCGGCAAGCGGCTGCGGCCGCTCCTGGTGCTGGCCGCGAGCGAAGCGGTCGGCGGCAATGCGGCTGCGGCGCTGCGTGCGGCCTGCGCAACCGAGCTGATCCACGCCTACTCGCTGGTGCACGACGACCTGCCGAGCATGGACAACGACGTGCTGCGGCGTGGCAAGCCCACGGTGCACGTGAAGTTCGGCGAAGCCGACGCGCTGCTGGCCGGCGACGCCCTGCAGGCGCTGGCCTTCGAGCTGCTCACGCCCGAGGGCGACGAGATTCCCGCATCGATCCAGGCCGCGCTGTGCCGTCTGCTCGCGCGCGCCGCGGGCAGCCAGGGCATGGCGGGCGGGCAGGCGATCGACCTGGCCAGCGTGGGCCTCGCGCTGGACGAAGCACAGCTGCGCGAAATGCACCGCCTGAAGACCGGCGCGCTGCTGCAGGGCAGCGTCGAGATGGGCGCGGCCTGCGCCGGCGCCGTGGCGCCCGCGGCGCTCTCTGCCCTGCGCGACTACGGCGCCGCCATCGGCCTGGCGTTCCAGGTGGTCGACGACATCCTCGACGTCACGGCCGATTCGCAGACCCTCGGCAAGACCGCCGGCAAGGATGCGGCCGCCGACAAGCCCACCTATGTTTCGCTGTGGGGCCTGGACGGTGCGCGTGCGCAGGCAAGGCAGCTGCTGGCCGAATCGCTCGCGGCGCTGGACCGCAGCGGCCTGGCCGACACCGCGGCCTTGCGCGCGCTGGCCCACATGGTCGTCGACCGCGACCGATGAACAACTCACAGATGGACAAGAAGACCCACGACGATCCCATGGCTGCGCTGCTTCCCACGCTTCACGATCCATCGCCGATCCGCCAGTTCGACCGCGCCCAGCTCAGGCAGCTGGCGGCCGAGGTGCGCGCCTGCGTGCTCGACAACGTCTCGCGCACCGGCGGCCACCTGAGCTCGAACCTTGGCACGGTCGAGCTCACGGTCGCGCTGCACCATGTGTTCAACACGCCGCACGACCGCCTGGTGTGGGACGTGGGCCACCAGACCTATCCGCACAAGATCCTCACGGGCCGGCGCGAGCGCATGCCCACGCTGCGGCAGATCGGCGGCATCTCGGGCTTTCCGCAGAGGAGCGAGAGCGAATACGACACCTTCGGCACCGCGCACTCGTCGACCAGCATCTCGGCCGCGCTCGGCATGGCGATGGCGGCCAAGCAGAAGGGCGAGGACCGCCATTCCGTGGCCATCATCGGCGACGGCGCGCTCACGGCCGGCATGGCCTTCGAGGCGCTCAACAACGCCGGCGTGTGCGACTGCAAGCTGCTGGTGATCCTGAACGACAACGACATGTCGATCAGCCCGCCCGTGGGCGCTCTCAACCGCTACCTCGCGCAGCTGATGAGCGGCAACTTCTACGCCGCGGCCAAGAACGTCGGCAAGAGCGTGCTGCGCGCGGCGCCGCCGCTGTTCGAGCTGGCCAAGCGCTTCGAGCAGCATGCCAAGGGCATGGTGGTGCCGGCCACGCTGTTCGAGCAGTTCGGCTTCAACTACGTCGGCCCCATCGACGGCCACGACCTCGATTCGCTGGTGCCCACGCTCGAGAACCTCAAGCACCTGGACGGCCCGCAGTTCCTGCACGTGGTCACCAAGAAGGGCCAGGGCTACAAGCTGGCCGAGGCCGACCCGGTGGCCTACCACGGGCCTGGCAAGTTCGATCCGCAGGTGGGGCTGGTCAAGCCCACCGCGGTGGCCAAGCAGACCTTCACGCAGGTCTTCGGCCAATGGCTCTGCGACATGGCCGCGCACGACGGCCGGCTGGTGGGCATCACGCCGGCCATGCGCGAAGGCTCGGGGCTGGTCGAGTTCGAGCAGCGCTTTCCCGACCGCTACTACGACGTCGGCATTGCCGAGCAGCATGCCGTCACCTTTGCGGCGGGCCTTGCCTGCGAGGGCCTGAAGCCGGTGGTGGCGATCTATTCGACCTTTTTGCAGCGCGCCTACGACCAGCTGATCCACGACGTCGCGATCCAGAACCTGCCGGTGGTGTTCGCACTCGACCGCGCCGGCCTTGTGGGTGCCGACGGCGCCACGCACGCGGGCGCCTACGACATCCCGTTCCTGCGCTGCATTCCCAACATGAGCATTGCCTGCCCGGCCGACGAGCGCGAGTGCCGGCAGCTCCTGTCGAGCGCCTACGAGCAGAACCATCCGGTGGCGGTGCGCTATCCGCGCGGGGCCGGTGCGGGCGTGGTGCCGCACCTCGCACTCGACGCGCTGCCGTTCGGCAAGGGCGAAGTGCGCCGCGAGGGCAAGCGCATCGCCATCCTGGCCTTCGGCACTTTGCTGTACCCGGCGCTCACGGCGGCCGAATCGCTCGATGCCACGGTGGTCAACATGCGCTGGGCCAAGCCGCTGGACGTCGAGCTGCTGCTGAAGGTGGCGGGCACGCATGACGCCATCGTCACGCTCGAAGAGGGCGCCGTCATGGGCGGCGCGGGCAGCGCGGTGCTCGAGGCGCTGCAGGCGGCCCATGTGCAAAGGCCGGTGCTGCAGCTGGGCCTGCCCGACCGCTTCATCGAGCATGGCGACCCTGGCAAATTGCTCGCATCGATCGGTCTCGATGCGCCCGGCATTGCCGCTTCGATTGCGCAGCGCTTCGGCGCGGCCGCCGCAGGGTAAACCCCCGCCGGGCGGGTGTAAGTGCGTTTTTACAATATCCGGGACTTACAAAAGTCCTCGACGCGGCCACAAGCCGCGTTTCGTTTTTTCCAATGCACTCGGAGTGAATTCAATGGATCGTCGTTCCCTCATTAAAAACGCCGGCATTGCGGGCGTTCTGGCCGCCGGCATTGCGCCCGCAGTTCATGCGCAGGCGGCCGTCCGCTGGCGCCTGGCGTCGAGCTTTCCCAAGTCGCTCGACACCATCTACGGCGGCGCGGAAGTCTTCGCCAAGGCGGTCAAGGCCATGTCGGGCGGCAAGTTCGAAATCTCGGTCCATGCCGGCGGCGAGCTGATGCCTCCCTTCGGTGTGGTGGACGGCGTGCAGAACGGTTCGGTCGAGATGTGCCACACCGTGCCCTACTACTTCTACGGCAAGAACCCCGCGTTCGCGCTGGGTTCGGCCATTCCGTTCGGCCTGAACTCACGCCAGATGACCGCGTGGATGATGCACGGCAACGGCCGCAAGCTCATGAACGAGTTCTACGCCAAATACAGCATGGTGAGCTTCGCCGGCGGCAACACGGGCTGCCAGATGGGCGGCTGGTTCCGCAAGGAAATCAAGTCCGTGGCGGACTTCAAGGGCATGAAGATGCGCCTGGGCGGCGGCCTGATCGGCGAGGTCATGCAGAAGATGGGCGCGGTGCCGCAAAGCCTGCCGGGCGGCGAGATCTACCAGGCACTCGAAAAGGGCACCATCGATGCCGCCGAATGGGTGGGACCGTACGACGACCAGAAGCTCGGCTTCAACAAGGTGGCGCCGTTCTACTACTACCCCGGCTGGTGGGAAGGCGGTCCGGAAGTGGACTTCTTCATCAACCAGAAGGCCATGGACGGCCTCTCGGCCGAGAACAAGGCCATCGTGGAAGCCGCCGCGGCCGTGGCCTCGTCGGACATGCTGGCCAAGTACGACGCGCTCAACCCGATCGCGCTCAAGCAGCTCGTGGCCGCCAAGACCAAGGTGCTGCCGTTCTCGCAAGCCATGATGGACGCCGCCTACAAGGCTTCGCTCGAGGTCTATGCCGAGAACGACGCCAAGAGCCCCGAGTGGAAGAAGATCTACGCCGACTTCCGCAGCTTCCAGCGCGACCAGGTGCTCTGGTTCCGTTTTGCGGAATCGCGCTTCGACTCGTTCATGTCCACGCTCAAGCTCTGATCCGGGTTCGTTCCGGCCAGCAAAAAGCCCCGCATCGCGGGGCTTTTTTTTGGGGCTTCGGGGAAGGCCCGCGGCCGCCGCGTGCCCCGGAGGGCCTGCAGCGGCTTTCTTCGAACTACTTCTTGCCCGCGTCCCGGTCCAGCTGTTCCTGCATGGCCTTCATCGGGTCTTCTTCCGCGCCCGCAGGCGCTTCGCCGCCGGCCGGTGCCGAGGCGCCGGGTGCCGGCTCGGGAGCGGGCTGGGAGTCGTCCTTCGGCATGTTGGCCTGCATCTCGGCGCCGATCTTGTCGAGGTCGACTGCCACCTCCTTGTCGAGCCCGCTCGAGACGATGGCCGGGAACGCGATGATCAGGCCGACCATGATGATCTGGATCAGCACGAAGGGCACCGCCCCCCAGTAGATCTGCATGGTGGTGACGGGCTCGATGCGTTCGTTCGTGACCTTGTCGTTGTAGGCCTTGGTCGGCGCCACGCTGCGCAGGTAGAACAGCGCGAAACCGAAAGGCGGATGCATGAACGAGGTCTGCATGTTCACAGCCAGCAGCACGCCGAACCAGATCAGGTCGATGCCGAGCTTGTGCGCCACGGGTGCCAGGAGCGGCACCACGATGAACGAGAGCTCGAAGAAGTCCAGGAAGAACGCCAGGAAGAAGATCAGCACGTTCACCAGGATCAGGAAGCCGAGCTGGCCGCCGGGCATGCCGGTCAGCAGGTGCTCGACCCAGCGCGGTCCGTCCACGCCCTGGAACACCAGGCTGAAGATGGTCGAACCGATCAGGATGAACACCACGAAGCAC
Organism: Variovorax paradoxus NBRC 15149; assembly: GCF_001591365.1. Classification (GTDB taxonomy): domain Bacteria; phylum Pseudomonadota; class Gammaproteobacteria; order Burkholderiales; family Burkholderiaceae_C; genus Variovorax; species Variovorax paradoxus. The sequence continues at coordinate 1,052,265 of NZ_BCUT01000001.1, read as the reverse complement.
GACAGCTTGGTGGTGGTGTTGAGCGCCTGCTTGAGCAGGCTCATGCTGAGCCGTCCGCGCACCATGGCCATGATGAAGGCGCCCAGGGCACCCATGGCGCCGCCTTCGGTGGGGGTGGCCACGCCGAGGAAAATCGTGCCCAGCACCAGGAAGATCAGCAGCAGCGGCGGGATCAGCACGAAGGTCACGCGCTCGGCGATGCGCGACAGCAGGCGCAGCCGCAGCAGGCGGTTGGCCACCGCGATCAGGAAGGCCAGCATCACGCCGACGCACATCGACACCACGATGGTTTCGTCGGTGGCCACGCTGGTCACGGGCTGGCCGGTCCACCAGGTGTGGACATCGGCAATGTGCTCGGCAAAGAACACGGCCGCCGCGGTGGCAACGGTGGTCAGCACCAGCAGCGAGGGCAGGCCGCTGCTGCCGCTCGGCTCGCGGAAGGTGCGTGCCTCGAGCGGCAGGGCCGGAACCCACTTGGGCTTGAAGATGGCCAGCAGGATCACGTAGCCCGCGTACATGGCCGTGAGCATGAAGCCCGGCACGAACGCGCCCTTGTACATGTCGCCCACGCTGCGGCCGAGCTGGTCGGCCATGATGATCAGCACCAGCGAAGGCGGAATGATCTGCGCCAGCGTACCCGAGGCCGCAATCACGCCCGAGGCGATGCGCCGGTCATAGCCGTAGCGCAGCATGATCGGCAGGGAGATCAGGCCCATCGAGATGACCGAGGCCGCGACCACGCCGGTGGTGGCCGCAAGCAGCGCACCCACGAAGATCACGGCCAGCGCGAGGCCGCCGCGCACGGGGCCGAAGAGCTGGCCGATCGAGTCGAGCAGGTCTTCGGCCATGCCGCTTCGCTCGAGGATCAGCCCCATGAGCGTGAAGAACGGAATGGCCAGCAGCGTGTCGTTCTGCATGATGCCGAACACCCGCAGCGGCAGCGCCTGCAGCAGCGCCTCGGGCAGGAGGCCGAGCTCCACGCCGACGAAGCCGAAGAACAGGCCGCAGGCGCCGAGGCTGAACGCCACCGGGAAGCCGAACAGCAGGAACACGATCAGCCCCGCGAACATGATCGGGGCGAAGTTTTGCGTAATGAATTCCATGGGGTGCTACCGCTCAGCCTTTGGCGTTGGATTCGGCGAGCCGGCGGATCGACTCGGCCAGTTCTTCTTCGGCGGTCTTTTCGTCGCGCTTCTGCGTGGGATCGTCGATGCGGCCCTGCAGGAACGCGATGCGCTTGATGAGTTCGGACCAGCCCTGGAGCATCAGCAGCGAGAAGCCCAGCGGGATCATGGCGTAGATCGGCCAGCGGATCAGGCCGCCGGCGTTGTTCGACATCTCGCCCGAGCGATAGCCCTGCAGGAAGAACGGAATGCCATACCAGAGGATGGCGAGGCAGACCGGCGTGAGGAAGAAGCTGAAGCCGATGATGTCGACCCAGATCTGGCCGCGCTTGGACAGGCGGCTGAGGATCACGTCGATCTTCACGTGCTCCTGGTTCAGGAGGGTATAGCCCGCGGCAATCAGGAAGGATGCGGCGAACAGGTACCACTGCACTTCGAGATAGGCGTTGGAGCTGACGTTGAACACCTTCCGGACCACGGCATTGACGCCGCTGATCACGGTGGATGCAAGGATGAGCCAGATCACGTACTTGCCGATCTGGCCATTGAGCCAATCGACCGCGCGCGAAAATCTGAGCAGGAAATTCATGCTCTTCTCCAGAGAGGAAATGGATGCTTGGATGCAGAAGCGGGCCGGGCTCCGCCGGCGGGCGGCGGTCCGGGGGCTTTCGGCGGACGCGCGATTTTATCGGCGCGCAAAGCCGTTTTCGGACGGGCGCGGGCGGTGTATTCCCGTAGGCGCGGCCGCCATGCGCCGCACTGGTGCGCCGGCTCGCGATAATGAAACATGCCCTCGTCGTCGCCGCCTCCGCTGCCCACGGGCTTGCCGCACTCCATCGACTCGCCCGACATGCAGCGCGCCGGCCGCGAGCTGCTCTCGCTGGCCCTGATCGATGCGCGCAACCACACGCTTCATCTGCTCTCGCTCTACGAGGAGGCACTGGGCTCGCCCGCGCTCGCGGTGGAGCGCACGGGCGATGCGGGCGTGGTGCCGCCGCTCTGGCTGGCGGGGCACATCGGCTGGTTCGCCGAATGGTGGATCGGGCGCAACACCCAGCGCGCCTTCGGCGCCGATTGCCCGGTGCGGCCGACCCGCCTGGCCGCCATCGAGCCCGCGGCCGACGACTGGTGGAACCCGGCCCAGGTCTCGCCCGCGCAGCGCTGGTCGCCCGGCCTGCCGGACCTCGCCCAGACCAAGGCCTACCTGCTCGAAACGCTGGAGAGCACGCTCGAACTGCTCGAGCATGCGGCCGAGACCGATCCGGGGCTTTACTTCTACCGCCTCGCGCTCTTCCATGAAGACCTGCGCGGCGAGCAGTTCATCGTGATGGCGCAGACGCTGGGGCTGCCTTTGGGCATCGATCCGATGCCCACGGCCGTCACGCGCGAGCCGCTGCTGCTGCCGGCCACGCAATGGGAGCTCGGCCTGCCCGAGGGCTGCGGCTTCGCCTTCGCGCAGGAGCAGGGCGCGCACCGCGTCGAGGTGCCCGAATTCGAGATCGACGCCCAGCCCGTGACCTGGAGCCAGTTCATCGAATTCGTCGACGAGGGCGGCTACGACCGCGAGGAGCTCTGGCATCCGCAGGGCTGGCGCTGGCTGGCCTCGCAGATCGAAGGGCGCCGCGGGCCGCGCCATATCGAGCAGATCGGTGTCGCGCGCAACGGCACCGGCGGCTCGGTGCTGCAGCACCGTTTTGGTGCCACCGTGCGTGCGGCCGGCCACCACAGCGCGGTGCACCTGAGCTGGTGGGAGGCCGATGCCTGGGCGCGCTGGGCCGGCCGGCGCATCGCGACCGAGGTCGAATGGGAGATTGCGGCGCACACGGCGGCGCGGCGCGGATTCCGCTGGGCCGACGTGCACGAGTGGACCGCGGGCACGCTGCGGCCCTGGCCCGGCTTTCGCGCCGATCCCTGGAGCGCGGGCAGCGAGTTCGATCCCGTGGCCGCATTCGGCGAGGCGCGCGTGCTGCGCGGCGCTTCGTTCGCGACCCGCTCGCGCCTGCGTTCGCCGCGGCGCCGCAGCTTTGCGCTGCCCGGGCGCGACGATGGTTTCTTCGGCTTCAGGACCTGTGCACTTTGAGCCTGCGCCGGGGCCTGCCTAGTCGCCGATCCCGGTGCTCCCGATCTCCGACGACAGCGGCGGCGCCACTTCCTCCAGCGGCTTGCACTCCGCATCGGCCGCATAGCGCAGCGCCAGCAGTCCCGCAATGATGACCAGCGTGGCGCCGATCGCGTAGCCCACCATCACCGCGCCGCGGCTGCCGGTCTCGATCAGCACGCCGAACAGCACCGGCGCCACGAAGCCGCCCGCGCCCATGCCGATGGCGTAGAAGATCGCGATGGCCATGGCGCGCATCTCGAGCGGGAACACTTCGCTGACCGTGAGGTAGGCCGAGCTCGCCGCGGCCGAGGCCAGGAAGAACACCGCCGACCAGCACAGCGCCTGGCTGCGCGCGTCGAGCCAGCCCATCATGAAGGCCCAGCCGGTGAACGCGAGCCCGACGCCCGCGAGCACGTAGGTCAGCGCGATCATCTTGCGCCGCCCCACGCTGTCGAACAGCGGGCCCAGCAGCAGCGGCCCGAGCACATTGCCAAGCGCGAACGGAAAGATGTAGAGCGCCACGTTGTCCTCGGCCACGCCGTAGAAGCGCGTGAGCACCAGCGCATAGGTGAAGAAGATCGCGTTGTAGAAGAAGGCCTGCGAGACCATCAGCGCCACCGCGACCACGCTGCGCGCGCGGTAGCGGCGCAGCAGCACGTGCGCCACCTCGCGCATCGACGGGCTGCGGTGGTGCCCGCCGCCGTAGGCCACGCGGCCCTCGGCCAGCGCCAGCGGGCCGTGCTGCGCGCGGACCTCGGCCTCGATGGTCTCGACGATGCGCAGCGCCTCGTCGGCGCGGCCATGCGCCATCAGCCAGCGCGGGCTTTCGGGCACGTGGCGCCGCACCAGCAGGATGGCCACCGCCAGCACCGCGCCCAGCGCGAAACCCGCGCGCCAGCCCCACACCGGACCGATCACGCGCGGATCGAGCAGCACCAGGCTGAGCCCGGCCCCCAGCGCCGCGCCGATCCAGAAGCTGCCGTTGATCGCGAGGTTGACGCGGCCGCGCACGCGCGCCGGAATGAGCTCGTCGATGGCCGAGTTGATGGCCGCGTATTCGCCGCCGATGCCCAGGCCCGTGATGAAGCGGCACAGCGCAAAGAAGGCGAAGTTCGGCGAGAACGCGGTGGCCAGCGTGCCCAGGGTGTAGACCACCAGCGTGACCAGGAACAGCTTCTTGCGCCCGAGCCGGTCGGTCAGGCGGCCGAAGAGCAGGGCGCCGATCACCGCGCCCGCGATGTAGATCGAGCCCGACCAGCCGATCTCGCCGGCGCTGAGCCCGAGCGTGTCGGGCCGCTCGAGCACGGCGCCGATCGAGCCGACAAGCGTCACCTCGAGGCCGTCGAGCACCCAGGCCACGCCGAGCGCAACCACCACGCGCCAGTGCCAGCGCGACCACGGCAGGCGGTCGAGACGGGCGGGAATATCGCTATGCACCGCAGCTGTCATGGGCACAACCTTAACCCATGTGCCCGGACCGCCTCTTCAATGCCCGTGAGCCTTCTTCTCGCGCGCGAAGGTCCACCACGGCAGCAGCGCGCGCAGCGACTGCACCTCGCCGCTGGCCGCGGCTTCGTAGCCGGGCAGCGTCTCCAGCAGGTGCTGCCAGCTTGCGCTCTGCAGCACCGCCACCAGCGCCTGCATGGCGGGCTGGTCGAGCGCCGACTTGAGGCAGGCCAGGTGGTAGCGCTCCCGCACCAGCGGCACGAAGTCGAGCCCCTCGGCGTGCGCGGCCGATTCGAGCCCGAGCCCCGCATCGGCCTGCCCGGACGCCACGGCATGCGCGACCGCCGCATGCGAGGTTTCGCAGCGTTCGTAGCCCGCGAGCGCTGAGGCGTCGAGCCCGGCTTCTGCCAGTAGTTCGTCCAGCAGCAGGCGCGTGCCGGTGCCGATGGCCCGGTTGACGTAGCGCGCGCGCAGCCGCGCCGCGTCGGCCAGCGAGCGCAGGTTGAGCGGGTTGCCCGGCGCCACGAGCAGGCCCTGTGTGCGCCGCGCGAATCCGATCAGCTTGTGCTGACCGGGCTTGAGCAGCGGCTGGTAGGTGCGCTGCGCCAGCGAGCCGCGCGGCGGGTGCTCCAGCGTATGGAAGCCCGCCATCACGCAGCGGCCCTGGTTGAGCGCGCGGATCGCATCGACGCTGCCGGTGAAGTGGATGTCCAGGTGCAGCTGCGCGGTGCCCGCCGCATGCGTGCGCAGCAGCGCGAGCGCGTCGTCGTGGCTCGCCTGCAGGCTCAGCACATGGGTGCGGTCATCGAAGGCGAGGGCGAAGGCGCGCTCGAGTTCGGCATGCAGCGCCTCGATCTGCGGCGCGAGCCGGGCCTGGGCCTGGCGCTCGGCCCACAGCAGCTTGTCGCCGAATTCGGAGAGCTGCGCACGCTGGCCCTGCTCGCCCTGTATCAGCGGATGGCCGAGCGCCTGCTCCCAGTGCTTGAGCTCGCCCCACACATGGCGGTAGGACAGGTCGAGCGCGCGCGACGCGGCCGAGATGGAGCCGTGCTCGCGCACCGCCTGCAGGATCTGCATCAGCGGATTGCGGATCTGCCGCGATCCGCTGCGGCGGGGCCGGATCGCGTAGGAAAGGTCGATCTGTTGCACGGGAGCTGGCGGGGAAATGGAGGCCGGCTCATTATGCAGAGCCGTCCATTGCCCGCCCGCCGTGCGTCAGGCTGTTTCGGCCAGCGCGTCGCCCAGCGCGTTGACGAGGCGGTCGATCTCGGCCTTCTCGGAAATGAAGGGCGGCGCGAGCTGGATCGTGTCGCCGCCGTAGCGCACGTAGAAGCCCTTCTTCCAGCAGTTCATCGCGATCTCGTACGGGCGGCGCGCCGGCTCGCCCGGCAGCGCGGCAATCGTCAGGCCCGCGGCCAGGCCGTAGTTGCGGATGTCCGTCACGTGCTTGCTGCCCTTGAGGCTGTGCACCGCGTTCTCGAAGTGCGGCGCGAGCGCCTGCACGCGGCCGATCATGTCTTCCTTCTGCAGCACGTCGAGCGCCGCGATGCCGGCGGCGCAGGCCACCGGGTGCGCGCCGTAGGTGTAGCCGTGCGGGAATTCGAGCATGTAGTCGGGACCGCCGGCCGCCATGAAGGTGTCGTAGATCTCCTTGCTGGCGATCACCGCGCCCAGCGGCTGCGCGCCGTTGGTCACCTGCTTGGCGATGTTCATGATGTCGGGCGTCACGCCGAAGGCATCGGCGCCCGTGAGCGCGCCGCAGCGGCCGAAGCCGGTGATGACCTCGTCGAAGATCAGGAGGATGTTGTTGGCCGTGCAGATGTCGCGCAGGCGCTTCAGGTAGCCCTTGGGCGGGATCACCACGCCGGCCGAGCCCGCGAAGGGCTCCACGATCACGGCCGCGATGTTCGAGGCGTCGTGCAGTGCGATCAGGTCGAGCAGGCGGTCGGCCAGCTCGGCGCCGTTCTCGGACATGCCGCGCGTGAAGGCGTTGGCCGCGATCTGCGTGTGCGGCAGGTGGTCCGCTTCCACGGCCTGGCCGAACAGCTTGCGGTTCGCCGCGATGCCGCCCACCGAAATGCCGCCGAAGTTGACGCCGTGGTAGCCCTTCTCGCGGCCGATCAGGCGCGTCTTGCTCGCGAGGCCCTTGGTGCGCCAGTAGGCGCGCGCCATCTTGAGCGAGGTGTCGGCCGCTTCGGAGCCCGAGCCGGTGAAGAACACGTAGTCCAGCCCCGCGGGCGTCAGCTCCTTGATCCTGTTGGCCAGCTCGAACGAAAGTGGGTGGCCGAACTGGAAGGCGGGCGAGTAGTCGAGCTTGGCGATCTGGCGGCTCACCGCTTCAGTGATTTCGGGGCGGCCGTGGCCCAGGCCCGAGCACCACAGGCCCGAGAGGCCGTCGAAGATCTTGCGGCCGTCGCCATCGGTGAAGTAGGCGCCCCTGGCCTCCACGATCATGCGCGGATCGGCCTTGAAGTTGCGGTTGCCGGTGTAGGGCATCCAGTGCGCGTCGAGCCAGGCGGCGTCAGTGCGCAGGGCGGGCGTCGGTTCGATGGCGGGCGTTGCAAGGGTCATGGCGCTTCCCGCGCAAGCGGGCTCCAAAAGGGTAATGAGGTGTGCCGATTGTTGGCAGAGCCTTCAGTGTGGAGAATGGCGCGATATCAATGTTCACTTGACACTTCATGCAAGTAAAGGCGAAGGCCCAAAACAGTGCCCGCAACCGCGCCGTCCTGGGGCAGCTCAGCGACATGGACCTGCGCCTGCTCAAGGTGTTCAAGAGCGTGGTCGACTGCGGCGGCATGGCGGCGGCCGAGCTGGAGCTGAACATCGGCACCTCCACCGTGAGTCGGCACGTGAAGGACCTGGAAACGAGGCTCGGCCTGGTGCTGTGCCGGCGCGGCCGCGCGGGCTTTGCGCTCACGGCCGAGGGCCAGCGCGTGTACGACGAGACGCTGCGCCTGCTGGCCTCGGTCGACGCCTTTCGCGGCAGCATCGACGACATCCACAACCGCATGGGCGGCCAGCTCGACGTGGCGCTGTTCGACAAGACGGCGACCAATCCGAAGGCGCGCATCGGCGATGCCATTGCGCACTTCACCGAACTTGCGCCCGAGGTGAACCTGGCGGTGCATGTGGGTTCGATCAACGCCATCGAGCAGGGCGTGCTGGAAGGCAATTTCCAGATCGGCATCATCCCGGCGCACCGCGCCTCGAAGAGCCTGGTGTACGCCGACCTGTTCGACGAGACGATGCTGCTTTACTGCGGCAATGGGCATCCGCTCTTCGAGAGCAACAACGCAAAGCTCACGTGGGCCAGGCTGCGCGAGCATCACTTTGCGGGCCTGGGCTACCACTCGCCCAACATGGAACTGAGCCATCGCGCGAAGCTGTCGCGCAAGGCGACGGGCTTCGACCAGGAGGCGATTGCCACGCTGATTCTTTCGGGGCGGTTCCTGGGCTTCCTGCCCGACCACTACGCGCAGGTGTTCGAGGAGCGCGGACTCATGAAGCCTGTGCTGCCGGCGCGGTTCAACTACGCGTGCCGGTTCGTGAGTTTGCTGCGGCGGTCGCCGAAGCCGTCACGGGCTGTGCTGGCGTTTCAGGAGTGCCTGGAGAAGGCGCACAAGTAACGCTTGTGCGCGAGTTCCCTCTCCCCAAGGGGAGAGGGGACAAGAAAAACGGCCTGCTCTCAACCCACCGGTCAACGCTGCCCACTAGGCAGCAACAGATGCTTCGCCCCGATGTGCGCCTCCATCTCATGCATGTGCGCCTCGGCATCGACCATGTGCTCGGCCATCAGCCGGCGCACCTCGTTCGCATCTTCCCGGCGATAGGCCGCCAGCAGCTGCGTGTGATAGTCGACATTGGCCTCGCCGAAGTGGTGGTGGTCCAGCGCCTTCTTGTAGACCACGAGGTCGCGCAGCAGGTCGTTCAGGAAGCGGCACATGAAGGACAGCACCGGATTGGGGCAGGCCTCGGCCAGCATGGTGTGAAACGCAAGCTCGGCCTCGCGTTGCGTGCGCAGCTCGTCCTCGTTGGTGGGCTCGAGCGTGCAAAGGCGCACGTTGGCTTCGAGCCGCTCGAACTGCTCGGGCGAGAGCTTGCCGACCACGCTCACGGCCAGCTCGGGCTCCAGCACCTTGCGCAGCTGGTAGATGTGGTGCCCGTCCAGGTGATGGAAGTGCAGGAAGTTGCGCAGCGGCTCCGACGCATGGTCGACCGACACCTGCTGCAGGTAGGCGCCGCCGCCCGGCCCGGTGCGGATGGAGACCAGCCCGCGCACCTCCAGCGCCTTCAACGCCTCGCGCACCGTGCTCTTCGAGTAGCCGAAGAGCTCGATCAGCTCCTTCTCGTTCGGCAGCCGGTCGCCCGGCTGCTTGCGCTCGGCCACGATCCAGCGCTTGACGTCCTCGACGATGACGTCGGAGAGCTTCTGCCGCTTGGCGCGGGTGTGGCCGAAGGTCATGGCGTCCTGCGTCGGTTTCATGCGTAGAGGGTCGTTTCGGGTGATTTAAGGGCGCTGGAGCAGGTATCGGGCCCGGGCCTTCCCGGATTTTGGCACGGGCATTGCTAGCGGGTTTTTACCAGCATATTAATCATATTTATCCGCTTAAATTCGTTGCCGACTTCAGGCAGCACCTTTCTCTTACCTCCCACCCACGTCCGGAGAATTCCATGCAACGCAGACACCTTCTTCAGCTCGCCGCCCTGTCGGCCGCTCCCGCTTCCCTGCTGGCCGGCCGCGCCGCCTTCGCCCAGTCGGCCGACGCGATCCGCTTCGGCTGCCCGGTGCCGATGTCGGGCGCCTTCGCGGCCAACGGCAAGTTCGCCGACCTGGGCATGAAGCTGGCCATCGAGCAGTACGGCAGCGTGCTCAAGCGCCCGCTGGCCTACACGGTGCTCGATACCGAAGGCAAGCCGGCGACCGCGGTGCGCAAGGTGCAGGAAGCCTCGCAGCAGCAGGGCGCCAAGTTCTTCGCGGGCGGCATCCTGTCGTCCGAAGCGCTGGCCATGGGCAAGGAGGCCGAGAAGGCCGGCGGCGTCTTCATCACCACCGCGGGTGCCGACGAGATCACCGGCAAGGACTGCAACCCGGCCACCTTCCGCTGGTCGGTGCCCACCTTCGGCGCGATCGAGCAGACGGTGCGCCCGCTGATCGCCAGCATGCCGAAGGCCAAGCGCTGGTACACCATCACGCCGCAGTACGTGTTCGGCGAAGGGCTCCTGGGCGCGGCCAAGAACATCTTCCAGGAGAAGGGCATCGAGCACGTGGGCAACAGCTACCACTCGCTCAACGAGAAGGAGTTCAGCGGCTACCTCACCAATGCGATGGCCGCGAAGCCCGACGTGCTGCTGCTCCTGAACTTCGGCGCGCAGTCGTCGGCCGCGCTGCGCCAGGCGGTGAGCTTCGGCATGCACAAGAACATGACGATCCTCATGGCCTGGGCCTCGGGCCTGGAGCAGTTCGACGAGCTCGGCGCGGACCTGTGCGACGGCGTCTACTTCGGCGCGCAGTACTGGCACACGGCCGACACCGCCCTCAACAAGGACCTGGTGAAGCTCACGGCCGACAAGCTCAAGATCGTGCCCAACTACAGCCTCGCGGGCTCGTATGTCTGCACCAAGATCCTGATCGACGGTATCGTCAAGGCGGGCACCGTGGACCAGAAGGCCGTGATCGCGGCGCTCGAAGGCATGAAGTACGAGGGGCTCACGGGCACGGAAGAAATCCGCAAGGCCGACCACCAGGTCATCAAGGACTACTACCTGCTCAAGGGCAAGGCCAAGTCGAAGATGAAGAACCCGGCCGACTATGTGGACGTGGTGAGTTCGGGCAAGTCCTTCCTTCCGCTCGACAAGACCGGCTGCAAGCTGGCCTGAGCACGCCAAGGACACCGACGCGCCCATGACCGTCTACCTGCTCCAGACCATCAACGGAATCGGCATCGGCATGCTGTATTTCCTGCTGGCCGTTGGCTTGTCCATCGTGTTCGGCCTGCTGCGCTTCGTGAACTTTGCGCACGGGGCCTTCTACCTGCTGGGCGCGTACCTGTGCTTCCAGGCCATGCAGTGGGGGCTCGACTTCTGGGCCGCGCTGGTGCTGGTGCCGCTGTTCGTGGGCGCGCTCGGCTGGCTGGCCGAGAAGCTGCTGCTGCGCCGCGTCTATGCCAAGGCGCACGAGTTCCACATTCTCGTGACCGTGGGCCTTGCGCTCGCGGTGCAGGAGATCGTCATCGTGTTCTGGGGGCCGCTGGGCAACAGCGTGCCGACGCCCGACCTGCTGCAGGGCGTGGTGATGTGGGGCAGCTTCATCTATCCCAAGTACCGCCTCTTCGTGATCGGCTTCACCGCCGTGCTCGCGGTGCTGCTGTGGTGGGTGCTCGAAGGCACGCGCCTCGGTAGCGCGGTGCGCGCTGGCAGCGAATCGACCGAGATGGTGTCGCTGCTCGGCATCAACGTGTTCCGCGTGTTCAGCCTGGTGTTCGCGCTGGGTGCGGCCACCGCGGCACTGGCCGGCGTGCTGGCCGCGCCGATCCGGGGTGCGGAGCCCTTCATGGGCGTGGAGGCGCTCAGCGTGGCTTTCGTGGTGGTGGTGATCGGCGGGCTCGGCAGCTTCGGCGGTGCGCTGGTCGGCGGCCTCTTGATCGGCATCGTGCAGAGCCTCATGAGCACCATCTGGCCGCCGGGCGCGAGCCTGATGATCTACGTGGCGATGGGGGCGGTGCTGCTGCTGCGCCCGCATGGCCTGCTCGGCCGCAGAGGATGAACATCGCCATGCCCAAAAAAATCACTTTCCTTTTGGCGCTCGTCGTTGCGCTGGTCCTGCCGCTGGTGCTGCGCTCGGGTTCGCTCGCGAGCGAGGTGCTGATCTACGCGCTGGCGGCCCTGGGCTGCAACCTGCTGCTGGGCTACACGGGACTGCTCTCGTTCGGTCAGGGCATCTTCTTCGGCCTCGGCAGCTACACCATCGCGATCCTGCTCACGCGGCTTTCGCTGCCGATGCCGCTTGCCTTGCTCGCGGCCGTTGCCATGGGCGCATTGGGCGCGGCGGTGGTCGGCTGGGTCGCGATCCGCCAGCGCGGCACCTACTTCGTGATGCTCACGCTGGCCTTCGCGCAGATGTTCTACTTTGTGGCGTACACCGCGTCGGGGCTCACGGGCGGCGACAACGGCCTGCTCGACGTGCCACGCCCCGCCTTCATGGACACGCCCTGGAAGTACTACGCCTTCGTGGCCGTGATGTTCCTCATCGCCTTCGGCCTGCTGCTGCGCGTGACCGATTCGGTGTTCGGCCGCACGCTGCTGGCCATCCGCGACAACGAGGACCGCGCCGCCGCAGTGGGCTACGACCTCAAGCGCTTCAAGCTGTTGGCCTTCGTGATCTCGGGCGCCGTCACCGGCCTCGCGGGTGGGCTGCACGCGATGATGACCGGCATCGCGCCGCTGTCGAATGCCGAGTACCACACGAGCGAGATGATCCTGGTCATCACGGTGATCGGCGGCACCGGCAACCTGTTTGCCTCGGTGCTGGGCTCGGCCTTCTATGTGCTGCTGGCCGACTGGCTCTCCACGCTGTGGCCGCGATGGCTGCTGCTGCTGGGGCTGATGCTGATTGCAGTGAGCATCGGCATGCAGCGCGGCCTCTGGGGCTTGGGCGAAAGCGCATGGCGCCGCGTATTCCGCAAGGTGCCGGCCGCCGCCAAGGCACCGGCCGTGCAGGGAGAACAGGCATGAGCGATATCCTCATCGAAGCCATTGGCGTCACCAAGCACTACGGCAAGTTCGCCGCGCTCGGCGGGGTCGACCTGAAGATCAAGCGCAATACCGTGCACTCGGTGATCGGTCCGAACGGCGCCGGCAAGACCACGCTGTTCCACATGCTCACGGGCACCGGCACCACCACGGGCGGCCGCATCCTGTTCGACGGCCACGACGTGACGCACGAGCCCGACCACAAGCGCGTGCAGCGCGGCATGGCGCGCTCGTTCCAGGTGACCAGCCTGTTCGCGAGCCTTTCGGTGCGCGAGAACCTGCGCGTGGCGGCGCAGGGCATCGCGCCGCGCCAGGCCATGAACTGCTGGCGCGCGCCGGTCGGCGAACGCGCCTGCGCCGAGACGGTGGCCGAGGTGCTGGAACGCGTGGGCCTGCAGCGGCTGGCCGACGTGCCCGCCAGCGAGCTGTCGCACGGCCAGCAGCGCCGCCTCGAAGTGGGCATGGCACTGGCCGCCAAGCCCAAGGCCATCTTCCTGGACGAGCCGACTTCGGGCATGGGCATCGACGACCTCGACGACATGAAGCGGCTGATCCGCGGCCTGCGCGATGCGCACACCGTGGTGCTGATCGAGCACAACATGAACATCGTGATGGACATCTCCGACACCGTGACCGTGATGCAGCTGGGCCGCGTGCTGGCCGAGGGGCTGCCGGGCGACATCCGGGCCGATGCGCGCGTGCGCACGGCCTACCTGGGCAACATGATCACCGGGGGCAAGGCATGAGCGGCAATATCCTCGAGGTCGAGGCGCTGCATGCCCACTACGGGAAGAGCCACGTGCTGCAGGGCGTGTCGATGACGGTCGGCGAGGCCGAACTGGTCACGCTGCTGGGCCGCAACGGCGCAGGCAAGTCGACCACGCTCAAGGGCATTGCCGGTGCGGTCACGCCCACCGGCGGCCGCGTGCGCTTCCGGGGCGCGGACATCGCGGGCCTGCCGCCGCACCGCATTGCCACGCGCGGCGTGTGCCTGGTGCCCGAGCACCGCGGGGTCTTCAAGCTGCTCACGGTGGAAGAAAACCTGCTGCTCGGCCAGCGCCGCGATTCGCCCTGGCAGCTGGACGACATCTACCGCATCTTCCCGCGCCTGAAGGAGCGGCGCCGCAATGGCGGCGGCCAGCTCTCGGGCGGCGAGCAGCAGATGCTGGCGATCGGCCGCGCGCTCATGAACCACCCGCGGCTGTTGATCCTCGACGAGCCGGTCGAAGGCCTCGCGCCGGTGATCGTGGAAGAAATCGTCGCGCAGCTCAAGCTCATCAAGGCGGCCGGCGTGGCCATCCTGCTGGTCGAGCAGAACCTGGAAGTCTGCGTGCAGCTGGCCGACCGCCACTACATCCTGGAGCAAGGCGTGATCGTGCACGAGGCGGGCAACGCCGCCTTCATGGCCGACCACGATGTGAAAGACCGATATTTGGGCGTGGGCCTTGCTTGAGGCTTCGCGCATCCCTTCTTCTTTTTGCAAAGCCATGAACTCACCCACCCCACTGCGCATCAACGGCGACCGTCTCTGGAATTCGCTGATGGAACTGGCGAAGCTCGGCGCCACCGAGAAGGGCGGCGTCTGCCGCATCGCGCTGACCGACCTCGACCGCCAGGGCCGCGACCTCTTCACCCGCTGGGCGCGCGAAGCCGGCTGCGAGGTGCGCGTCGACCGGATCGGCAACATCTTTGCGCGTCGCGCCGGCCGCGACAACACGCGGCCGCCGGTGGTCACCGGCAGCCACATCGACACCCAGCCCACGGGCGGCAAGTTCGACGGCAACTATGGCGTGCTGGCCGGGCTGGAGGTGATCCGCAGCCTCAACGATGCGAAGGTCGTGACCGAAGCGCCGCTGGAAATTGCGGTGTGGACCAATGAGGAAGGCTCGCGCTTCGTGCCCGTGATGATGGGCTCGGGCGTGTTCGCCGATGCCTTCACGCTCGAGCATGCCCTCGCGCAGCGCGACAACGACGGCATCAGCGTGGCCGAGGCGCTGGCTTCCATCGGCTATGCGGGCAGCGCGCCGGCTTCGGCCGCGGCCTCGCCCGTGGGCGCGTATTTCGAGGCGCACATCGAGCAGGGACCGGTGCTCGAGGCCAACGAGCGCGTGATCGGCGTGGTCGAGGGCGCGCTCGGCCAGCGCTGGTACGACGTGGTGGTGCAGGGCATGGAAGCGCATGCCGGCCCCACGCCCATGGAGCTGCGCAAGGACGCGCTGCTCGCGGCCTCCGAACTGGTGATCGAGGTCAACCGCATCGCGCTGGCCCATGCGCCGCATGCGCGCGGCACGGTGGGCTGGATCGACAACTATCCGAATTCGCGCAACGTGATCCCGGGCCGCGTGAAGCTCAGCGTCGACCTGCGCGCAGCCGACGACGTGGTGCTGTCGGCCATGGACGCCGAGCTGAAGGAGGCGGTACAGCGCATCGCCGCCAAGGGCAAGGTCGAGGCCACGGTGGAGCAGGTCGTCTACTTTCCGCCGCAGCCCTTCACGCCTGCGCTGGTGTCGGCCATTCGAGAGGCCGCGCAGCAGCAGGGCATGACCTGGATGAACGTGATCAGCGGCGCGGGCCACGATGCGGTGTACCTTGCGCGCGTGTGCCCCACGGCGATGATCTTCGTGCCCTGTCTCGACGGCATCAGCCACAACGAGATCGAGGATGCGCAGCCCGGCCACCTCGAGGCCGGCTGCAATGTGCTGCTGCAGGCGATGCTGCAAAGCGCGGGAGTGGCGTCGTCATGAAGGTGCTGGTCGCAAGGCTCAACCACGAGACCAACACCTTCTCGCCGGTGCCCACGCCGCTCGCGGCCTTCGGGCCCGACGGCCCCACGTTCGGAGCGCAGGCCTACAGGGACAACAAGGGCATGCGCACGGCGATGTCGGCCTTCATCGACCTGGCCGAGCAGGCCGGCGCCACGCTGGTCACGCCGGTGTCGGCCTCGGCCAATCCGAGCGGGCCTGTCGATGCCGGGGCCTACAGCACGCTCACCCAATGCATCGTCGATGCGGCGCCGGGCTGCGATGCCATCCTGCTCGACCTGCACGGCGCGATGGTGGCGCAGAACAGCGCCGACGGCGAAGGCGACCTGCTCGTGCGGCTGCGCGCCGCGGCGCCCGGCGTGCCCATTGGCGTGGCGCTCGACCTGCATGCCAATGTCACGCCCGCGATGGTCGGCAATGCCGATGTGATCGTCGGCTTCAAGACCTATCCGCACATCGACATGTACGAGACCGGCGCGCATGCCGGCCGCCTGCTGTTCGACCTGCTCGAAGGGCGCAGCAGGCCCGCGATGCGCTGGCATCCGCTGCCGCTGATGGCGCACACGCTGCGCAGCGCCTCGTTCACCGGCGCGATGCAGCGGGCCATCGAGGCAGCGCGCGAAGCCGAAAAATCGGAATCGCTCGCGGTGTCGATCTTTGCGGGCTTCTCGCTGTCGGACATCGAGGCGCCCTGCATGAGCGTGGTGGTGGTCGATGCAGAAGCGCCCGAACGCGCGCAGGCCACGGCCGACCGGATCGCCAGGCAGATGTGGGACGAGCGCGAGGCCTTCATCTACCGCAGCGAGCCGCTGGCCGAGTCGATTGCGCGCGCCAAGGCCATCGCCGAGGGCGCGACGCGCCCGGTGCTGCTGCTCGACCATGGCGACAACTGCATGTCGGGCGGCAGCTGCGACACCATGGACGTGCTGCAGGAGGCGCTGGCGCAGGGGCTCGATGGCATCGGTGTCGGTCCGCTGTGCGATCCGGAGGCCGTGGCCGCGCTGATCGCGGCGGGCGAGGGCGCAGAGGTGACGGTGGCCCTTGGCAACAAGGTGTCGCTCGAAGGCATCGGGCTGTCGAAGAAGCCCATGACGCTGACCGGCACGGTGCGCACCATCGGCAACGGCGAATACGTGATCACCGGCCCCACCTACACCGGCCAGCGCAGCAGCATGGGCCGCACGGTGCTGTTCGACATCGGCGCAGCGCGCATCGTGGTGACCGAGCGCACGCAGGAGCCCTGGGACATCGGCGTCTTCGAATGCGCGGGGCTCGATCCGCGCAGGGAACGTTTCCTGCTGCTCAAGTCGCGCATGTACTGCCGGCCGGTGTTCGAGCCGCTCTCGGCTGCGCTGGTGGAGTGCGACAGCCCGGGCGTGACCAGTTCGGACTACGGCCTGTTCCCTTTTTCCAAGGTGCGCAGGCCGGTCTTTCCGCTCGACCCGATCTGAGCCGGAGGGGGCTGGGCCTACCTATGCAAAATCCTGCATAGGTAATTGGAAGTACACCCCGATACTGCGGCGCTTCCACCCATGAAGCCCACCGCGTGAACACCTTTGCACAGAGCGCCGTCGCGGCCTGGCAACTGCTCGTGTCCGGCGATCCGGTGCTGCTGGCCATCGTCGGACGCTCGCTCGCGGTCAGCGCGAGCGCCTGCGTGCTGGCCTGCGGCCTGGGCCTGCTGCTGGGCGCCTGGCTGGGCGTGGCGCGCTTTCGCGGCCGCGCCGGCTTGCTCACGCTGCTGAACACGCTGCTGGCACTGCCGTCGGTGGTGGTGGGGCTGGTCATCTACCTGCTGCTGTCGCGCTCGGGCCCGCTCGGCTTCCTGGGCTGGCTGTTTTCGTTCAAGGCCATGGTGCTGGCGCAGACGGTGCTGGTGCTGCCGGTGGTGACGGCGCTCACGCGCCAGGCCATCGAGGACGCCGAGCGTGCGCATGGCGAGCAGCTGAGCTCGCTCGGCGCGGGGCCTCTGGCGCGCGCGCTGCTGCTGGTGTGGGACGAGCGCTATGCGCTGCTCACGGTGCTGATCGCCGCGTTCGGACGCGCGGTATCGGAGGTGGGCGCGGTGATGGTGGTGGGCGGCAACATCGACGGCTTCACGCGCGTGATGACCACCGCCATCGCGCTCGAAACCAGCAAGGGCGACCTGCCGCTGGCGCTGGCCCTGGGCATCGTGCTGCTGGGCGTGGTGCTGGTGCTCAATCTTGCGATTGCCGCCGTGCGGGGCTGGCGCGAGCGGGTCGACGGCGGCGGCGGCGCAGGCGGCATGGCGGCCTGGTGGCGGCCGGAGGCGCGCCCGTGAACGAACACGCGCAGCTCGCGAGCGCGGATGCCACCGTCTTTGCGCTCTACGGCGTCGACGTGCGCCTGGGGCGGGTGGCGGCGCTGCACGGCGCAACCCTGACCATCGCGGCCGGCGAGCGCGTGGCGCTCATCGGCGCCAACGGCAGCGGCAAGACCACGCTGCTGCGGCTGCTGCACGGCCTGGTGCCGCATGCGGCGGGGAGCTTCACCAGCGCCGCGCCGCGCCGGCAGCAGGCCATGCTGTTCCAGCGCCCGCACATGCTGCGCGCCTCGGTGACGGTCAATGTGGCCCTGGCGCTGTGGCTGCGCGGCATGCGCTGGCGCGATGCCCGCCGCGCCGCCATTCCGGCGCTGGCGCGCGTGGGCCTGGAAGACCTGGCCGAGCGCAACGCGCGTGCGCTGTCGGGCGGCCAGCAGCAGCGGGTGGCGCTGGCGCGCGCCTGGGCGCTGCATCCGGCGGTGCTGCTGCTCGACGAGCCCACGGCCAGCCTCGACCCCACTGCCAAGCGCGAGGTCGAGACGCTCATCGCCGAAGCCGCCGCCGGCCGCACGCTGGTGTTCGCGAGCCACAACCTCGGGCAGGTGAAGCGGCTCGCGAGCCGCGTGGTCTATCTCGAGCACGGCCGCGTGCTGGCCGACCTGCCGGTCCACGATTTCTTCCATGGGCCCCTGCCGGAGGAGGCCCGCCTGTTCGTCAAAGGAGAGTTGGCATGAATCCGTTCCTCAAGCAGCACCGCGCAGGCGCGGGCATCCGCGCCTCGCTGGCCGTGGCCGTTTTCTTCCTGGCCGCGGGCGCGGCGCGCGCCGAGACCATCACCATGGCCTCGACCACGTCCACCGAGCAGTCGGGCCTGTTCTCGCACCTGCTGCCGGCTTTCAAGAAGGCGAGCGACATCGACATCAAGGTGGTGGCGGTGGGCACCGGCCAGGCCATCGACATGGCCAAGCGCGGCGATGCCGACGTGCTGTTCGTGCACGACACCGCGGCCGAGGAAAAATTCGTGGCCGAAGGCTTCAGCGCCAAGCGCTACCCTGTGATGTACAACGACTTCGTGCTGGTGGGCCCGCAGGCCGACCCGGTCGGCGCGAAGGGCGGCGACATCGTCGCGGCGCTCAAGAAGATCGCAGCCGCCAATGCGCCTTTTGTGTCGCGCGGCGACAAGAGCGGCACCGACGCGGCCGAGCGCCGCCTCTGGACGCAGACCGGCGTGGCCGAGGCCGGGCAGCCGGTGCCCAACGAGCGCAAGGGCACGGGCTACAAGGAATGCGGCTGCGGCATGGGGCCGGCGCTGAACATCGCGGCCTCGTCCGGCGCCTATGTGCTGGCCGACCGCGGCACCTGGCTCAGCTTCAAGAACCGCGCCGGGCTGGCGGTGCTGGTCGAGGGCGACAAGCGCCTTTTCAACCAATATGGCGTGATGGTCGTGAGCCCGGCGAAATTCCCCTCGCTCAATAGCCGGGGCGCGCAGAAGTTCGTCGACTGGGTGATCTCGCCGGCCGGGCAGCAGACCATCGCAGCCTACAAGATCGGCGGCGAGCAGCTGTTCTTTCCCAACGCGCTGTCGAACTGAGCATCGTCGCATGACCTGCGAGGTCATCGACGCCGCGCGCGCCCGGCGCGACCATTCCTTCACCCCGCGATGTTGCGGGTCGAACCCCCGAAAGGAAATGGTCATCATGAACACCGCCGCACACGACGCCGCCACCATTGCCCAACGCTACATCGCGGCCTGGAACGAAACCGATGCCGCGCGCCGCGCCCAGCTGATCGAAGCCGCCTGGACCGCCGATGCGCACTATGCCGACCCGCTGGCACAGGCCAGCGGCCGCGAGCAGATCGGCGCGCTGATCGGTGCCGTGCACCAGCGCTATCCGGGTTTCCGCTTCAGCCTGTTCGGCACGCCCGAGGCGCACGGCGACAACCTGCGCTTCTCGTGGACCCTGGGCCCGAGCGGGGCCGAAGACCTGATCCAGGGCACCGATTTCGCCCGGCTCGATGGCGGCAGGCTGCAATCGGTGACCGGCTTCCTCGACAAGGTGCCCGTCGGAGCCTGAAGAGAGGCTTCAGTCCGCGGAGCCGGAAGCGCGGCCGCGCCAGAGCTTGCGGTAGACCGTGGCGCGGCTGATGCCCAGCGTGCGTGCGGCTTCGGCCACGTTGCCGCGGGCGTCGGCCACGGCCTTGCGGATCAGCGCGGCTTCCACGTCGCGCAGCCGCGGCCGGGCTTCGGGCACCACAACGGCCGAGCCCTTGCCGCCGCGCTGGGGCCGGACCTGCACGCGCAGGCCGGACCACAGCGGCACCTCGAGCACGGCGTCGCCGCGGCGGGCCGCATCGAACAGCATGTCCAGCGGCATTGCGAACAGGTCGTTGCAGTGCAGCGCATGCGGGCTGCGCGCCAGCGGCTCGTGCAGCATCTGGCGCGCCGCGGCATTGGCACCCGCCACCGTGCCGTCGGCATCGATGCACAGCAGCCCGTCGGTGGCTTCGCCGCGCGGGCAGCCCGGCCACGAGAGGTGCAGCCGCAGCTCGCAGGGCTGGTTCAGCACCAGCATGTTCTCGATGCTGCGCGCCGACAGCGTGGCCAGGTGCCGCAGCTCCGGCCGTTCCACCGCCTGCACGCCGGTCAGGTCGAGCATGCCGATGCAGTCGCCCCGCGGGCCGAAGAGCGGCGCCCCGGCGCAGCTGTAGATGCTGGTGTCCTCGAAGAAGTGCTCGCCGCGGTGCAGCCACACCGACTCCTGCTCGGCCAGCGCGGTGCTGATCGCACTGGTGCCGACCGCGCGCTCCGACAGGTCGACGCCCACGCGGGCGATGTTGCGGGCGTAGCGGCTGTCGGCCTCGGTGCCGTCGGGCAGCGGGCCCACGTCGACCACGATGCCCTCGGCATCGGTCAGCACGGCGAAATAGCGCGTGTCGGCAATGGCGCGCGACAGCCGCTCGATCACCGGCCGGGCCGCCGACACCAGCGCGCGGTTGCGCTCGGCCGCCTCGTGCTCGGCCGACCTGGCCACCGGCTCGAAGCTGATCCGCTGCTGCGGCTGCCGCCCCGCCGCCAGGCAGCGCTCCCAGGAACGCAGGATCCATGGCTCGATGCGCACCGCACTGCGCGAGCGGGGGGCTTCGCCGTGGATCAGCTCCCGGCGGGCCTGCGCAATGGCGGCGGAGCGTTCGGGCAGGGGCGCAACGAGGGAGGCGGACATCGGGATCGGTTCGCTCGGGTGGGGCGGTTTTTTCAGACTTGCCGGGGCCGCAAGCTGTTTCATTTTGAGAATTTCGTACGCGCTGCGCAAGCGGCAAGGGTTTTGCCTAGGATAGTGCACCGGGCCGGCATCCAAGATGCCTTTCGCTGAACCAGCCATCACCTTCAACGGAGACAGCCAAATGCAGGTAGCTTTCACGGTCAACGGCCGACCGGCCACGGTCGACGCGCCCCCCAATACCTTCCTGGTGCACGCCATCCGCGAGCATCTCCACCTGACCGGCACCCATGTCGGCTGCGACACCGCCCAGTGCGGCGCATGCACCGTCCACATGAACGGGCGCGCGGTGAAGTCGTGCAACATCCTGGTCGGGCAGGCGGCCGGTGCGCAAATCACCACCATCGAGGGCATCGCCCAGCCCGACGGCACCATGCACCCCATGCAGGCGGCCTTCAAGGAATGCCACGGCCTGCAGTGCGGTTTCTGCACCCCGGGCATGGTCATGAGCGCCATCGACCTGTGCACCCACCATCCCAGGTCGAGCGAATCGGAGATCCGCGAACTGCTCGACGGCAACCTGTGCCGCTGCACGGGCTACCAGAACATCGTGAAGGCCGTGCAGATGGGCGGCGAGGCCATGGCCTCGGGCACGCCGGTCAAGACCACCGCCACGGTGTGAAAGGAGCAACATCATGGGTGCCTCCGACTTCTCGAACCTGCCCCACATCGGCGAAGCGCTGCGGCGCAAGGAAGACTATCGCTTCCTGACCGGCGCGGGCAACTACACCGACGACATCACGCTGGCCAACCAGAGCCATGCGGTCTTCGTGCGCTCGCCGCACGCCCACGCGGTCATCAAGTCGGTCGACACC
Source organism: Variovorax paradoxus NBRC 15149 (assembly GCF_001591365.1). Taxonomy (GTDB): domain Bacteria; phylum Pseudomonadota; class Gammaproteobacteria; order Burkholderiales; family Burkholderiaceae_C; genus Variovorax; species Variovorax paradoxus. The sequence continues at coordinate 1,030,706 of NZ_BCUT01000001.1, read as the reverse complement.
GCCGAGGCGCTCAAGATGCCCGGCGTGGTCGGCATCTTCAGCGGCAAGGACATCGAGGGCAAGATGGGCGGCCTGCCCTGCGGCTGGCTCATCAACAACCCCGACGGCACCCCCATGAAGGAGCCGATGCACCCGATCCTCGCGATCCACAAGGTGCGCTACGTGGGGGACCACGTGGCGATGGTGGTGGCCGAAACCGTCGAGCAGGCCAAGAACGCGGCCGAGGCCGTGGTGGTCGACTACGACGTGCTGCCCGCCGTCGTGAGCGTGGCCGATGCGGCCAAGAAGGCGAGCGGCGTCACGCTGCACGACGAGGCGCCCGACAACCAGTGCTACAAGTGGGCGCTGGGCGACAAGGCCGCGGTCGATGCGGCGTTTGCCAATGCCGCGCACGTCACCAAGCTCGACCTCGTCAACAACCGGCTGATCCCGAACCCGATCGAGCCGCGCGTGGCCATCGGCAGCTACAGCCGCGGCACCGACGACTACACGCTCTATGTGTCCAACCAGAACCCGCACGTCGAGCGCCTGCTGATGACGGCCTTCGTGCTGGGCCTGCCCGAGCACAAGGTGCGCGTGATCGCGCCCGACGTGGGCGGCGGCTTCGGCTCCAAGATCTTCCTCTACGCCGAAGACGTGTGCCTGACCTGGGCCGCCAAGCAGCTCAACCGCAACATCAAGTGGACGGCCGAGCGCTCGGAGTGCTTCCTGTCCGACGCGCACGGCCGCGACCATGTGAGCCATGCCGAGATGGCGATGGACAAGGACGGCAAGTTCCTCGCGATGCGGGTGCACACCGACGCCAACCTGGGCGCCTACCTGTCGACCTTCTCCACGGCCGTGCCCACCATCCTCTACGCCACGCTGCTCGCGGGCCAGTACACCACGCCGCAGATCTACGTCGAGGTCGATGCCTGGTTCACCAACACCGCGCCGGTCGATGCCTACCGCGGTGCGGGCCGGCCCGAGGCCACCTACCTGCTCGAGCGCCTGGTGTCGCGCTGCGCCTGGGAAATGAACCTCGGCCAGGACGAGATCCGCAAGCGCAACTTCATCACCACCTTTCCCTACCAGACGCCGGTGGCGCTGCAGTACGACACGGGCGATTTCCACGCCTGCATGGACAAGGCCCGCGTGCTGGCCGACGTCGATGGCTATGCGCAGCGCAAGTCGGCCAGCGAGGCCGCGGGCAAGCTGCGCGGCATCGGCTACTCGAGCTACATCGAGGCCTGCGGCATCGCGCCGTCGAACATCGCCGGGGCGCTGGGCGCGCGGGCCGGCCTGTTCGAGTGCGGCGAGATCCGCGTGCACCCCACCGGCAGCGTGACGGTGTTCACCGGCTCGCACAGCCACGGCCAAGGGCACGAAACCACCTTTGCGCAAGTGGTGGCGGCGCGCCTGGGCATTCCGGTGGACAACGTCGACGTGGTGCATGGCGACACCGGCCGCGTGCCCTTCGGCATGGGCACCTACGGCTCGCGCTCCATCTCGGTGGGCGGTGCCGCCATCATGAAGGCGCTCGACAAGATCGAGACCAAGGCCAAGAAGATCGCCGCGCACCTGATGGAGGCGAGCGATGCCGACATCGAGTTTGCGAACGGCGAGTTCACCGTGAAGGGCACCGACAAGAAGATCCCGTTCGGCCAGGTGGCGCTCACGGCCTACGTGCCGCACAACTATCCGCTCGACAAGCTCGAGCCCGGCCTGAACGAGACCGCCTTCTACGACCCGACCAACTTCACCTTCCCGGGCGGCACCTACATCTGCGAGGTCGAGGTCGACAAGCAGACCGGTGAAGTGCGCGTGGACCGCTTCACCGCGGTGGACGACTTCGGCACCATCATCAACCCGATGATCGTCGAGGGCCAGGTGCACGGCGGGCTGGTGCAGGGCATCGGCCAGGCGCTGCTCGAGAACTGCGTGTACGACAACGAGACCGGCCAGCTGCTCACCGGCAGCTTCATGGACTACGCCATGCCCAGGGCGGGCGACTTTCCGCAGTTCAAGCTCGACACCGTGTGCACGCCGTGCACGCACAACCCGCTGGGCACCAAGGGCTGCGGCGAGGCGGGGGCCATCGGTTCGCCGCCGGCCGTGATCAACGCCGTGCTCGACGCGCTGGCGCCGCTGGGCGTCAAGGACTTCGACATGCCCGCATCGGCCAGCCGCGTCTGGGAAGCGATGCAGGCGGCCGCCTCCCACTAGAACACACCAGAACAACGAAGGAACCCACACCATGTACGCCTTCACACTCGAACGGCCGGCCACCGTGGCCGATGCGGCCAAGCTCGTTGCCGCGGGCGCCAAGCCGCTGGCGGGCGGCCAGACCCTGCTCGCCTCCATGAAGCTCAGGCTGTCGGCGCCCGAGCAGCTCGTGGACCTGGGCGGCATCAAGGAGCTCACCGGCATCAGGAAAGATGCCGGCACGATCACCATCGGCGCGATGTCCCGCCACCTGGACGTGGCCAACAACGCCGACGTGAAAGCCGCCTTTCCGGCGCTGGCCGACCTGGCCGGGCGCATCGGCGACCGGCAGGTGCGCGCGATGGGCACCATCGGCGGCTCGGTGGCCAACAACGACCCGGCAGCCTGCTACCCCAGCGCGGTGCTCGGCTCCGGTGCAACGCTCATCACCTCGAAGCGCGAGATCGCGGCGGACGATTTCTTCCTGGGCCTCTTCAGCACGGCACTCGAAGAAGACGAGCTGATCACCGCGATCCGCTTTCCCATTCCGAAGCGCGCCGTGTACGAGAAGCTGCGCCAGAAGGCATCGAACTTTCCGCTCGTCGGCGTGTTCCTTGCGCAGTTCGACAGCGGCGTGCGCGTGGCCATCACCGGCGCGGGCAACGGCGTGTTCCGCCACGCGGGGCTCGAAGACGCGCTCAACAAGAGCTTCACCGCGGCCGCCGCCGCGGCCGTGAAGATCGACGCGAGCGATCTCAACAGCGACCTGCATGCCTCGGCGGCCTACCGCGCCAACCTGATCAGCGTGCTCACGCAGCGCGCCGTCACCAGGGCGCTGGGCTGAACCAGGCAGCGCCGCCACCGCTCGCGGGCCGGAAGGCGCGACAACCCCGCGTCTTCCGCTACGCTTCGCCATGATCTTCCCGACCATCGATTCCCTTTCCGAAGGCTTGATGCAGGCCGGCTACTTTGCCGACCGCCGCCTGGCCACGGCCGTGTTCCTCGCGCTCAGGCTGCAGCGTCCGCTGCTGCTCGAGGGCGAGCCCGGCGTCGGCAAGACCGAGCTGGCCAAGGCGCTGTCGACCGCGCTGAACCGCGAGCTGCTGCGCCTGCAGTGCTACGACGGGCTGGAACAGCGCGAGGCGCTCTACGAATGGAACTACGCCGCGCAGCTCTTGCACATGCGCGCGGCCGAGGCCACCGGCGCCATCGTGGCCCCCACGCTCGGCGCTGGCGCGTCCTCGCTGCCCCCCGAGGGGGCTCTCGCGCCTTCGGGCGGCCGGGCGGCGCTCGTGCGCGACGTGGAAGCCGAGGTCTACCAGCCGCACTACCTGATCCGCCGCCCGCTGCTGCAGGCCCTGCAGACCCCCGCGCCGGGTGCCGTGCTGCTGATCGACGAAGTGGACCGCGCCGACGAGCCCTTCGAGGCCTTCCTGCTCGAATACCTGGGCGAGTACCAGGTCAGCATTCCCGAGCTCGGCACCGTGCGCGCCGTGGTGCCGCCGGTCACCATCCTCACGAGCAACCGCACGCGCGAACTCAACGACGCGGTCAAGCGGCGCTGCCTCTACCACTGGCTCGACTATCCGGAGCGCGAACGCGAACTGGCCATCGTGCGGGCCCAGGTGCCGCAGGCCGGCGAAAAACTTTCGGCCCAGGTGGCGGCCTTCGTTGCGCGGCTGCGCGATGCGCCTTTCGTCAACGCCTTCCAGCGCGCGCCCGGCATCGCCGAAAGCGTGGAGTGGGCAAGGGCGCTGATCGCGCTCGACACCGTCGAGCTCGACCCCGAAGTGGTGGTCGACACGGCCGGCATCCTGTTCAAGCAGCGCGACGACGTGGCGGCGCTCACGCACGAACTGGCATCGGAGCTGCTGAAACCCGAGGAGCCGGTCGCGCCCTGAGCGCGTCCGAAGCGCAAGGCCTCCCGCATGGCCGGCATCCAGCAACTCGGCGACGTACGCAGCGGCAAGCTGGCCGGCAACATCACGGCCTTCGGCCGCGCACTGCGCCGCGCGGGCGTCCGCACCGATGCGATGCGCATTGCGCTGGCCGCCGAAGCGGCCACGCTGGTGGGCGTGGAAAGCAGGCTCGACCTGAGCGCCGCGATGGAAGCCGTCATGGTCAGCCGCGAGCAGGACCGCATGGTGTTCCGCGAACTCTTCGATGTCTGGTTCCGTGACCCCGAACTTGCCAACAAGCTGCTCGCGCAGATGCTGCCAAGCGCCGAGGGCAAGGCCGAGCCCTCCAAGCGGCGCCCGCGCGTGCGCGAGGCCCTCACGGCGCCGCGCGATCCCGCCAGGCCCGCCGTGGCCGCCAAGCCCGACAAGGAGGTCGAGTTCGATGCCGCCATGACATCGAGCGACCGGCAGCGCCTGCAGCATGCCGACTTCAATGCGCTTGGCGCGTCCGAGTACCGGCTGGTCGAGCGGCTCGCGCGCGATGTCAGCTTGCCCATTCCCTTGCTGCCGTCGCGCCGGTTGCGTGCTGCCAACGATGCAGGTTCGCAGCATGCGCGCATGCACTGGCCCGGCGTGCTGCACGAGGCGGCGCGCACGGGTGGCGAAATACTTCGCCTGCCGAAGCTGAGCCGGCGCGAGCAGCCCTTGCCGCTGCTGGTGCTGGTCGACGTGTCGGGCTCGATGGAGCGCTATGCGCGGCTGCTGCTGGCCTTTCTGCATGCGTCGACGCGGCGGGCCGGGCGGCGCGACGTGTTCGCCTTCGGCACGCGCCTGACCGATCTCACGCCGGCCTTCCGGCTGGCCGACACCGATGCCATGCTGGCGGCCGCCGGCCTGGCCATCGACGATTTCGCGGGCGGCACGCGGCTCGGCAGTTCGCTGGCCGAGCTTCGCCGCGCGCATGCCCGCCGCCTGACCGGCCGCCGCACGCTGGTGCTGGTGATCAGCGACGGGCTCGATACCGGCGAGCCGGCACTGCTCGAAAGCGAGCTGCTCTGGCTCAAGCGCCATTCGCGCCGCCTGCTGTGGCTCAACCCGCTGCTGCGCTTCGAGGGCTACGCCCCTTTGGCGCGTGGGGCCAGTGTGCTGCACCGGCATGCGGATGCGATGCTGGCGGTCCACAATCTCAGTGCCCTCGAACAGCTCGCAAGCAGCCTCGCCGCCCTGATGCGGTCCGGGCGCTAGGGACTTCACGGAAGCAAAAAAGGAAAACCACCATGGAAATGCTCGGCAACCGCCGCCTCGGCGTCACCCAACAACAGGCCTGGGAAGCGCTCAACGATCCCGAGACGCTCAAGAAGTGCATTCCCGGCTGCGACAAGTTCGAGCTCACGGGCGACAACCAGTACAGCGTGGCGCTGGCGGTCAAGATCGGTCCGGTGTCGGCCAAGTTCAGCGGCAAGGTCGCGCTGTCCGACATCGTGGCGCCCGATGGCTACAAGCTCAGCTTCGAGGGGCAGGGCGGCGTGGCGGGCTTTGCCAAGGGTTCGTCCAGCGTGACGCTGCGGCCGCTGGCCGGCGCCGCCGAAGCCGCGCCGGCCGCGGCCGGCTGCGAGCTCGACTACACCGTGCAGGCGCAGGTCGGCGGCAAGATCGCCCAGCTGGGCCAGCGCCTCATCGATGGCGCCGCCAAGTCGACCGCCGACGACTTCTTCAAGCGCTTCGAGGCCGAGATGCAGAGCCGCTACGGCCCGCCGCCGGCCGCCGCGGCCGAGGACACGGCCGAGGCGCCCGCCGAAAAGGCCGGCATGATGTCCGGCCTCATGAAGAAGATCGGCCTCGGCAAGAAGGACGACAAGGACGCGTCCGTCGCACCGGGCGACGCCAGCTAGGAGCGGACCGGGCGATGGAAAATCTCGACGTCATGGTGCTGCGCACGCTGCGCGACTGGCGGCGCGCCGGCAAGCGCGCGCTGCTCACGACCGTGGTGCGCACCTGGGGCTCGTCGCCGCGGCCGGTCGGTTCGATCATGGCGCTGGCCGACGATGGCGCGGTGGTGGGCTCGGTCTCCGGCGGCTGCATCGAGGACGACCTGATCGCGCGCTACAGCCATGCGCACGGCAACGGCGAACAGGTGCCCGTGGGCGCGCCGCCCGTGCTCGTGAAGTACGGCATCACGGCCGACGAGGCGCACCGCTTCGGCCTGCCCTGCGGCGGCACGCTGGAGCTGCTGCTCGAATACGACCCCGACGCGGCCTTGCTCGACACGCTCGTGGCCCAGCTGGAGCAAGGCCGGCTCATGCAGCGCACCGTCACGCTTTCGACCGGTGCCGTGCGCCTGGCCGAAGCCACCGCGCCCGATGCGCTCAAGGTGGACGACACCGAGCTCACCAACACCTTCGGCCCCGAATACCGCATGCTGCTGATCGGCGCCGGCCAGCTGGCCGAATACCTCGCGACCATGGCCAAGTTCAGCGGCTTTGCCGTGACGCTGTGCGACCCGCGTGCCGAATACCGCACCGCATGGACGCTCGCCGGCGTGGAGATCACGACCGAGATGCCCGACGACGCGGTGCTGGCCTTCAAGCCCGACCGCCGCAGCTGCGTGGTGGCGCTCACGCACGACCCCAAGCTCGACGACCTTGCGCTGCTCGAAGCACTGCAGAGCGAGGCCTTCTACGTCGGCGCGATCGGCTCGCGCCGCAATGCCGAGGCGCGGCGCGGCCGCATGATCGAGCACTTCGGCCAGACGGAGGAATCGCTCGCACGACTGCGCGGACCCATCGGCATCTACATCGGCAGCAAGACGCCGCCCGAGATCGCCGTGAGCGTGATGGCCGAGATCCTGGCCGTGAAGAACGCGGTGACGCTGCCGCGCGAAATGGAAGTGGCGCGCGCCAAGGGCATGCAGCAGCTCGCGATGAGCTGATCCCTGCCGCCGGTTTCAGCCCGGCTTGGCCGCCGGCGGCACGTCGCCGCCCTTTTGCCGTTCGCGGAAGAGCGCCGCGCGCATCAGGAAGATGGTGGTGATGGGCGCCGTGAGCGCAATGAACAGGACGATCAGCACGGCGTGCAGGAAGAGGCTGAAGCCCTGCACCGAGAAATAGACGATGGTGGCAATCGTCATGCACCACACGCCCACCGTGGCGCCGAGCGTCGGCGCATGGATGCGGCGGAAAAATGTGGGCAGCCGCACGAGGCCGAAGGAGCCGATGGCCGCAAAGGCCGCGCCGAGCACCGCGAACACGGCGGTGACGATTTCCGCCCACAGCGGCAGCGGCCCCACGATGAAATCCGTCATTCGATGACCTCCCCGCGCAGGAGGAACTTGGCCATCGCCGTCGACCCGACGAAGCCGAACAGCGCCGTCAGCATCGCGGCTTCGAAGTACACGTTGCTCGCATAGACGATGCCCAGCACCAGCATCATCAGCATGCCGTTGATGTAGAGGCAGTCCAGCGCCATCACGCGGTCCTGCGCGCTCGGGCCCACCAGCAGCCGGGCCAGCGCGCAGAGCATGGCCACCGCCAGCAGCAGCAGCGCGAATTTCAAGGCCCAGAAAAGTACAGGCGTCATGATTCGAAGATCTCCATCAGGGGGTGCTCGTAGCGCTGCTTGATCATGGCGATGAAAGCGGCTTCGTCGTCGACGTCGAACACATGGATCAGCAGCGTGCTGCTGTCGAACGCGATCTCGCCCCAGGCCGTGCCGGGCGTGAGGCACATGATCATGGCCAGCACCGCGAGCCCGTTCGGGTCGCGCAGGTCCAGCGGCACGTTGATGAACCGCGAGGCGATGCGCGAGTTGCGGCGCGTCAGCAGCCGCCGCGCCACGAAGAGCGCCGATTCCAGCATGTCGGCCACGGCCCGGCCCGCGAGCCGCAGCGCCACCCAGGGCTTGCGCATGCGCACGGTGGCGGGCCGCAGGCCCTTGGTGAGCAGCGGAACCGCCATGGCCAGCAGCGCGGCCGACAGCAGCGTGGCGGCGTCGAGCGACTGGTTGAGCAGCAGCCACACCGCAAACAGCGCCAGCGAGAGCGGCGGCGAAGGAAGCCAGCGCTTCATGGTGCCGGGCCTTTCGCGGGGCCCGCGGGGTTGGGCACCTGCCGCGCGCCCATCACGGCATTGCGGTAGGCGGTGGGCGTGCGCAGTCCTTCGGCGGTGGTGATGGCGTGGCGCATGACGGGGCCGGCCCAGACCGTGAGCGCCACGCTGGCCGCGAGCAATCCGGCCACGGGCAGCACCTCGAGCGCGGGCAGGGCCGGCATGGTGGGATGCGGCTGGGTCCAGAAGTGGCGCATGCCGGTGCGGCTCAGCGCAATCAGCGCGAGCAGGCCCGAAACGACGAGCAGCGCCAGGAAGATCCATGCGGGCACCGAGGTGCCGCCGGTGGAAAACGCGCCCGACAGCATCGCGAACTTGCCCACGAAGCCCGACAGCGGCGGCAGGCCCGCGAGCAGCAGCGTGCAGCCGATGAAGCTCAGCCCCAGGAAGGCCACGCCGGCCGGAATCGCGCGGCCGTAGAGCGCCTGCGCCTCGTCGTCGAGGTTCACGTCGTCGAGCACGCGCAGGTCTTCGGCGAGGAAAGGCGCATTGCCGGCCTTCTCATGCGGCGCCACGCTCATGCCGGCATTGCGCCAGCGCTCGATCATGTCGGTCAGCAGGAAGAAGGCGCTCACGGCCAGCGTCGAGCTCAGCAGGTAGTAGAGCGCGCCGGCCCACACGGCCGGCTCCCCCAGCCCGATGGCCGCGAGCAGCGTGCCCGCCGACACCAGCACGCTGAAGCCCGCGAGGTTGGAGAGCCGCTGCGTGCCCACGATGCCGATGGCACCCGCGAACAGCGTCGCGAGCCCGATCGCGAGGAGCGCGGATTGCCCGAACGCCGCCGAGCTGCCGGCATCCGGCGCGAAGAGCAGCGTCCACAGCCGCAGCAATGTGTAGACGCCGAGCTTGGTCAGGAGCGCGAACACGGCACCCACCGGCGACACCGCCGCGCTGTAGGCCGGCACCAGCCAGAAGTTGAGCGGCCAGGCGCCGGCCTTGGCGAAGAACGCCGTTGCCAGGATGGCGGCTGCCGCATGCACGAGGCCGCGGTCGGCCGGCGCGAGCTGCGCGATGCGCATGCCGAGGTCGGCCATGTTGAGCGTGCCGGTCGCGCCGTAGAGCAGCGCCGCGCCGATCAGGAAGAGCGACGATGCGGCCAGGTTGATGGCGATGTAGTGCAGCCCCGCCTGCACCCGCAGCCGGCCCGAGCCATGCAGCAGCAGGCCGTAGGAGGCCGCGAGCATCACCTCGAAGAAGACGAACAGGTTGAACAGGTCGCCCGTGAGGAAGGCGCCGTTCAGGCCCATGAGCTGCAATTGCAGCAGCGGATGGAAATGCACGCCGGCGCGGTCCCAGCGCGAGGTGGAATAGATCGAGGCCGCAAAGGCGACCACGCCCGTGAGCGCCACCATCATGGTCGACAGCCGGTCGGCCACCAGCACGATGCCGAAGGGCGCGCGCCAGTTGCCCGGCAGGTAGACGCCGACCGAGCCGGGGCCGTCGCCGGTCTCGGGCGCGTTCACCCAGCGCAGCAGCGCCAGCGCCGCCAGCAGGCCCACCAGGCCCGAGACCACGCTCAACGCCGACTTGGTGCGGCGCCGGCTTTCGCCCAGCAGCAGCATCAGTGCGGCCGTGAGCAGCGGCACCAGGATCGGCACCGCGACGAGGTGCGGCATGCTGAACTCGAGCAGCCGGTCGAGCAGCTGGACCAGTTGCCCCGTCACTCCGCTGCCTCCTGCCGCTCTTCGCCGTCCACGTGGTCGGTGCCGGTGAGGCCGCGCGAGGCCAGCAGCACCACGAGGAACAGCGCCGTCATCGCAAAGCCGATGACGATCGCCGTCAGCACCAGCGCCTGCGGCATCGGGTCGGCGGTGTTGGCCAGCGTGGCGGTGATGCCGTGGATCAGCACCGGTTCGCTGTCGAGCTTGAGCCGCCCCATGCTGAAGATGAACAGGTTGACCGCGTACGAGATGAGCGTGAGGCCCATGATCACCTGGAAGGTGCGGGGCCGCAGCAGCAGGTACACCCCCGAGCCGCTGAGTACGCCGATGGCCAGTGCGAGCACGATCTCCATCAGCGCGCTCCTTCCGGCATGGCGAGGGCGGCTGCTGCGGCTTCGGCCTCGGCTTCCTTCTCGCGCTGCTCGTCGGCCCAGCGGTGGCTGCGCACCGACTGGTGGGCCAGCGCGGTGAGGATCAGCATGGTGGCGCCCAGCACCAGCGCGAACACGCCGATGTCGAAGAACAGGGCGCTCGGCACGTGCAGCTCGCCCAGCACGGGAAGATGCAGGTGCGCGGTGTGGGTGGTCAGGAACGGATAGCCGAACAGCACCGCGCCGCTGCCCGTGGCCAACGCGAGCAGCAGGCCGGCGGCGATCCAGCGGCGCGGATAGATGCGCAGGTGCTCTTCCACCCACTCGGTGCCCGAGACGATGAACTGCAGCACCAGTGCCACCGACATCACCAGCCCCGCGACGAAGCCGCCGCCGGGTGCGTTGTGCCCGCGCATGAAGAAATAGACCGACACCAGCACCGCGAGCGGCAGCAGCAGCCGCACCAGCACGGCCGGCACCATCAGGTAGCCCACGGCCGTGTCCTTGGCCAGGCGCGGGTTCAGCAGGTCGCTGCTGCCATCGTCGGCCTGGGCGCGCTGCTGCACCGGCAGGGCCATCGATTCGCGCGCCGGCCGGAAGCGGCGCAGCAGTGCATAGACCGTGAGCGCCACCACGCCCAGCACGGTGATCTCGCCGAAGGTGTCGAAGCCGCGGAAGTCGACCAGCATCACGTTGACCACGTTGGTGCCGCCGCCCTCGGCCAGCGCATGCTCGAGAAAGAAGGGCGAGATGCTTTGCGGAAACGGGCGCGTCATCATGAGCCACGCCAGCGCCGCCATGCCGCTGCCGACGCCGGCCGCCACCAGCAGGTCGCGCCCGCGCCGGCCCCAGGGGCGCAGCCTGGCGCGCGCTGGCTGGACCGCGTCCTTGCTGCGCATCGGCAGCCAGCGCAGGCCCAGCAGGATCAGCACCGTGGTCACGGCCTCCACCACGAGCTGCGTCAGCGCCAGGTCGGGTGCCGAGAACCAGATGTAGGTCACGCAGCACACCAGCCCCGCGCCCGAGGCCAGCATCAGCGCGGCCAGGCGGTGGAACTTGGCCTGCCATGCCGCCGCCAGCGCGCAGACGCCGCCGATCAGCCAGGTCATCGCGAACATCGGCGAGAAGGGCAGCAGCTCGCGGCCGCCGCGGGCGACGGGTGCGGTCCAGAGCGAAGCCGCGGCGCCCGCCGCCGCCACCGCGATCAAGAGCAGCAATTGCGACTGCATGCGCCGCGTGCCCAGCAGGCGGCGGCTGCGCCGGCCGGCCTCGCTGAGCTGCGCGAGCAGGTGCTCGAAGATGGCCTGGCCGTCGAAGCGGTGCAGGAGCGGCGTGTGTTCGAGCTTGCCCTCCGCGCGGCGGCGGCGCTGCGACAGGTAGAGCGCCATGCCGCCCGCCAGCGCCACGAAGCTCATCGCCAGCGGCAGGTTGAAGCCGTGCCATACGGCCAGGCTGTATTCGGGCAGCACGCCGCCGACCACCGGCGTGGCGGCCGTGGCCAGCAAGGTGCCGACCGACCAGGCCGGCGCCACGCCCACCACCAGGCAGACCAGCACCAGCAGCTCGACCGGCACGCGCATCCAATGCGGCGGTTCGTGCGGCTGCCTCGGCACCTCGGGACCGCAGGGCGGGCCGAAGAACACGTCGAACACGAAGCGCGCCGAATAGGCCACGCTGAAGACGCCCGCCACGGTGGCAATGACCGGAAGGCTCAGGCTGATCCACGGCGTCGCCTGGATGAACACCGTCTCGGCAAAGAACATTTCCTTCGAGAGAAAGCCGTTGAGCAGCGGCACGCCGGCCATCGATGCGCTCGCGATGATCGCCAGCGTGCCGGTGATCGGCATCAGCCGCAGCAGGCCGCTGAGCTTGCGGATGTCGCGCGTGCCGCTCTCGTGGTCGATGATGCCGGCCGCCATGAAGAGCGATGCCTTGAAGGTCGCGTGGTTGATGATGTGGAACACCGCCGCCACTGCCGCCAGCGGGCTGTTCAGCCCCAGCAGCAGCGTGATGAGCCCGAGGTGCGAGATGGTCGAGTACGCGAGCAATGCCTTCAGGTCGCGCTGGAACATCGCGACGAAGCCGCCGAGCAGCAGCGTGATCGCACCCGCGCCGCCCACCAGCCAGAACCACTCTTCGGTGCCCGACAGCACCGGCCACAGCCGCGCCATCAGGAACACGCCAAGCTTCACCATGGTGGCCGAATGCAGGTAGGCCGAGACCGGCGTGGGCGCCGCCATGGCGCGCGGCAGCCAGAAGTGGAACGGGAACTGCGCGCTCTTGGTGAAGGCGCCCAGCAATATCAGCACCAGGGCCGCCGGATAGAGCGCATGCGCGCGGATCTCATTGCCCGAGGCGAGCACCACGTCGAGCTCGTAGCTGCCCGCGATGCGGCCCAGCACGATCACGCCCGCGAGCAAACAAAGCCCGCCGGCACCGGTGACCGTGAGCGCCATGCGCGCGCCGCGCCGCGCGTCGCGCCGGTGGTGCCAGTAGCCGATCAGCAGGAAGGAGAACAGGCTGGTGAGCTCCCAGAACAGCACCATCTGGATCAGGTTGCCCGAGAGCACCACGCCCGTCATCGCGCCCATGAACGCGAGAAAGAAAGAGAAGAAGCGCGGCACCGGATCGGACGCCGACATGTAGTAGCGCGCATAGAGCACCACCAGCGCGCCGATGCCCAGCACCAGCATGCAGAACAGCCAGGCAAAGCCGTCCATGCGGAACACGAGGTTGAGCCCGAGCTCGGGCAGCCACGCGATCTCCTGGCGCAGCACGTTGCCGCGCGCGATCTGCGGAAAGAACCATGCGGTCTGCAGCGCGCAGCCCAGTGCCACGAGCCCCGCCAGCGTCGACTCCCGGTTGCGCGCGTTCGACGGCATCAACGCGGCCAGCACGCTGGCAATGAAGGGGAGTGCGACGAGAAAGACCAGGGGCATTGCGGTCGATTCTATCGATCGACCCCTCGGAGGATTCCCCCGGAAACCCGCGAAGATCGACGGCCTTGCAGCCTGCCGATGAGGCGGCCGGTCAGCCCGCCAGGGCCTGCACGCTGCGTATGCCCAGCCAGGTCAGGAACAGCGATCCGCCGAGGTGGGCCGCTGCCGTGAGCAGCGCCACGCCCGGCCGGCCTTCGAGAAGCATGGTCACGACCTCGGCCGAGAAGCTCGAGAAGGTCGTCAGGCCGCCGAGAAAGCCCGTGACCAGCGCGAGCCGCCAGGCCGGATCGAGGTCGGGCAGCAGATGGAACGAGGCAATGGCCACGCCGACGAGGTAGCCGCCGACCAGGTTGGCGGCCAGCGTGCCCCAGGGCATGAACCCGCCCGCGCCGAACCACAGCGCAAGGCCCCAGCGCGCCAGCGCGCCCACGGAGGCCCCCATGCAGATGGCAAGAATCGGAAGCAGCATGGGCCTATTGTCGGGGCACGCCTGGCGCTGTTCAGGGCGCCATCTGCTGCGGCAGCCAGGTGACCAGCTGCGGCACGAAGTAGATGATCAGCACGGCCGCCACCATCAGGAAGAACATCGGCAGCGTGACGCGTGCGATGTAGAGCAGGTCTTTTCCGGTCATGCCCTGCAGCACGAACAGGTTGAAGCCCACGGGCGGCGTGATCTGCGCCATCTCGACCACCAGCACGATGAAGATGCCGAACCACACCGGATCGATGCCGGCGGCGGTGACCGTCGGCATGATGACGCCCATGGTGAGCACCACCATCGAGATGCCATCGAGGAAGCAGCCCAGCACCACGTAGAACGCCGCGAGCATCGCGATCAGCTGGAACTTCGAGAGCCCGAGCGAGCCGATCCATTCGGCCAGGTGGCGCGGCAGGCCGATGTAGCCCATGGCGAGCGTGAGGAAGGCCGCGCCCGCGAGGATCAGCGCCATCATGCAGTAGAGCCGCGTGGCGCCGAGCAGCGCTTCCTTGAAGCTGTGCCGGTTCAGCGAGCCCTGCGCGCCCGAAATGACCATGGCGCCGACCACGCCCACGGCCGCCGCTTCGGTGGCCGTGGCAATGCCCGCGTAGATGGACCCGAGCACCGACAGGATCAGGAGCGCGACCGGGATCAGCGACATCGAGGCCTTGAGCTTCTGACCGAAGGGCAGTTTCGCATCGGCCGGCGGAATAAGGTCGGGGTTGCGCAGCGCCCAGAACACGATGTAGCCCGAGAACAGCAGCGCGAGCAGGATGCCCGGGATCACGCCCGCAATGAACAGCCGGGCGATCGACACGTCGGCGCTCACGCCGTAGACGATCATGATGATCGAGGGCGGGATCAGGAGGCCCAGCGTGCCGGCGCCGGCCAGCGTGCCGATCACCATGTCGTCCGGATAGCCGCGGCGCTTGAGCTCGGGCAGGCTCATCTTGCCGATGGTGGCGCAAGTGGCCGCGCTCGAGCCCGACACCGCCGCGAACACCGCGCAGCCCACCACGTTGGTGTGCAGCAGCCGGCCCGGCAGGCTTTGCATCCAGGGCGCGAGGCCCTTGAACATGTCCTGCGACAGCCGCGTGCGGAACAGGATCTCGCCCATCCATATGAACAGCGGCAAGGCGGTGAGCGTCCAGCTCGAGGCCGAGCCCCAGATGGTCACGGCCATGGCGTCGCCCGCGGGCCGCGACGAGAAGATCTGCATGGCGATCCACGCCACGCCCGAGAGCGTGAGGCCGATCCACACGCCGCTGCCCAGGATCAGGAAGAGTGCGCCAATCAGCAGGGCCGCAACGGCAATGTCACTCATGGCGCAGGGCCTCCGTCCCGGCCGGCTTGGCCGGCCTTCCGCGCCACTCGATCACGAACTCGTCGAAGGCTGCGATGGCGAACACCAGCGCACCCACGGCCATCGAGAGCTGCGGCAGCCACAGGGGCGTGGCGTCGTTGCCGGTGGAAATGTCGTGGAAGTCGTACGACTGGAACACCAGCCGTGCGCTGTACCAGGCGAACAGCACCGCGAGCAGGGCGCCCGCACCCATCGCCCAGCGCTCCAGCCAGCGCTGCGCGGCCGGCGGCAGGTTCTGCAGCACCAGCGTCACGCGGATGTGCTCGCCGCGCTTGAGCGTGTGGGCGAGCGCAAGGAAGCCGGCGCCGGCCATCAGGTAGCCGGCATAGGCATCGATGCCCGGAACGTTGAAATGAAGCTGCCGCCCGACGATGGACAGCAGCACCATCACCAGCAGGCCGATCATGAAAAGCGCCGCCAGGGCGGCGGCGCTGTTGTAGAGGAAATCGAGCGTCTTTCGCATCGGTGGCTGTTCGGGGTTGCGTCACATCTTCTTGTACGCGTCGACCACCGCCTGGCCCTCGGGCCCGGCCTTTTCCAGCCATTCCTTGAGCATGGTGTCGCCGACCTTCTTCATGTCGGCCTTCAGGGCCGCGGAAGGCGCGTGCACGGTCATGCCATTTTTCTTGAGCAGGTCCAGGTACTCGAGGTTCTTCTTCTTCGAGAGCTCCCAGCCGCGCTTCTCCGCATCGGCGGCGGCCTTGAGCACGGCGTCCTGCGTGGGCTTGTCGATCGCGTCGAAGGCCTTCTTGTTCATGAGCACCGCGTTCTTGGGCAGCCAAGCCTGCGTGTCGTAGAAGTTCTTGATGTATTCGTAGGTCTTGGTGTCGTAGCCGGTGGAGCCGGACGACATGTACGACTCGATCACGCCCGTGGCCATGGCCTGCGAGAGCTCGGCCTGCTGCACCGTGACCGGCTGTGCGCCGACCAGTTCGCCGATGCGCGCGGTGGCGGGGCTGTAGGCGCGCCACTTCACGCCCTTGAGGTCGGCGGCCGAAGCGATTTCCTTCTTCACGAAGATGCCCTGCGGCGGCCAGGCCACCGTGTAGAGCAGCACGATGCCTTGCTCGGCCAACTTCTTTTCGAGCGCGGGCTTCTGCGCCTGATAGAGCTTCCAGGCGGCGTCGTAGCTGTCGGCGAGGAAGGGAATGCCATCGGCGCCGAACATCTGCCATTCGTTCTGGTAGTTGACCAGCAGGATCTCGCCGAGCTGCGCCTGTCCGCCCTGCACCGCGCGCTTGATTTCTGGCGCCTTGAACAGCGAGGCGTTGGCATGCACGGTGATCTTGAGCTTGCCGCCGCTGCCCTTTTCGACATCGTTGGCGAACTGGGTGATGTTCTCGGTGTGGAAGTTGGTCGCCGGGTAGGCGGTGGGCAGGTCCCACTTGGTTTGCGCGAAGGCTGCGGCGCCAAGGGTGAGGCCAGCCAGTGCAATGCCGAACTTGTGATTCATGAGCGCTCCGGAACGTATGAAATTGAAAACGAGTGCGAGCATACGTGCAAATTCCGGGCCACTCCTGAGGCATTTCCCTGCCACGCGGCGCGGCGCTGCGCCCTCCCTTGCCGCTGCGGCGCACGCAAAAAAGCCGCCTTTGCGGCGGCTTTCACTGTGTTGCGGGCCTGACGCGAGCGCGGCATCGGCCCGCCGGCCCCGGGGCGTTTCGATCAGGGCTTGGCCGGCTTGGCAGCGGCTGCCTTCGCGGGCTTTTCTGCCTTGGCGGCCACTGCTTCGCCTGCGGTGCCGCCGAAGGCCTTGCCGTTGACCGTGAGCCCTTCGGCCGACAGCTTCCCGGCCTTCTTTTCCTTCACGCCCTTCACGCGCTGCATGAAGTCGGGCCAGTCCTTGAACTCGCCTTCCTTGCGTGCGTCGAGGATGCGCTTGGACATGGCAGGGCCGACGCCCTTGATGCCGTCCAGATCGGCAGCCGTGCCCTTGTTGGCATCGACCGCGGCGAACGAGACAGCCGCAAACAGCATGGCCATCACGGCCAGGATTTTCTTCAGCATGATTTTCAACTCCCTGATTTGTTGAGATGACAGTTCGCCGGCAGAAGGTGCCGGCTCGCGTTCAACGGTTCAGGGTAGGGCGGGTTGACGGCCTCGCGCCCTGCGGAGAGCGCGTTCACCATTGTTCCGAAACGTGTTCGGAATGTGGCTCAGAGCTCCTCGACGCGCCGCGGCGGATAGCTGTCCCAGGCCTGGCAACCGGGGCAGTGCCAGAAGTGCTGGTGCGCCTCGAAGCCGCATGCGGCGCAGCGGTAGCGCATCAGCGGCCGGGTGGCCTGGTCGAGCGCGCGCTGCACCTGCGGGTGGAACTGCTCGTGCTCGAAGCGCTCGCCGGCCAGCCAGCGCGAGGCGGCCACCAGCGAGGGCTGCTGGGCGAGGTGTGCGATGTAGCCGTCGCGCGGAGCGAGCGGCTGGCCGTTGGCCGCCGGAATCGCGCTGGTCGGCGAGCCGCCGAGCGCGATCAGCGCTTCGAGCACGTCGATCGATGGCGAATCGGCATAGTGCCGCTGCAGCAGCGCGAGTGCTTCGCCCTCGCGGTGGGCGGCGACCGCGGCCTGTTGCAGCGCAGCGGCATACAGCGGCAGGGCGAGCGGGGCGGTGTCGCTCAGCGCGACGAGGGTGTCGAAGGCCTTGGCGCCGTCGCCATTGCGCAGTTGCAGCGTGGCGGAGTCGATGGCGGGGCGGGGCGCCTGCGGGGCCAGCGCCACCGCTTCGGAGAGCAGCCGGCCGGCCGCGGCCAGGTCGCCGGCCGCCACCTGCTCGGAGGCCTGCTCGCAAAGGTGGTGGGCTCGGCGCGTGCTGTAGCTGGCCTGGTCGGATTCGTCGAGCTTCTGTGCCACGGCGGCGGCCTGGGCCCATTCGCGCGATCGTTCGTAGATGGCCAGGAGCGACAGCCGCGCCTCGTTCTCGTAGCGCGTGCCCTCGAGTTTTTGCAGCGCGGCTTCGGCGCGGTCGAGCAGTCCGGCGCGCAGGAAATCCTGCGCCAGCGCGTGCTGGGCGCGCTCGCGGTCGCTGCGGCTCAGGTCGCCGCGCCCCAGCAGATGCTCGTGCACGCGCACCGCACGCTGGTATTCGCCGCGCCGGCGAAACAGGTTGCCGAGCGCGAAGTGCAGCTCCTGCGTGTCGGGGTCGTTCTGCACGGCCTCGATGAAGGCGTCGATGGCCTGGTCCTGCTGTTCGTTGAGAAGAAAGTTGAGGCCGCGGAAATACGCCTTGGGGGCTTGCCGGTTCTCGAGCTTGAGCTGCCGGATGTCGAAGCGCGAGGCGAGCCAGCCCAGCACAAAGGCGACGGGCAGGCTGATCAGCAGCCAGCTGGGATCAAAGTCCATGTTGGCGTACGGTGGGTAGGTCGGTGGCGGAAATGGACGGCGGCGCCGCTGCCGGAGCAGGCGTGGATGGCACAGGCGCCGCGGCTTCGTCGCCGCGCGCGGCCGGAACCTGCGCCGCCGCCGCACGGTGCTTCCACCATCCGGGCAGCATGCCGAGCGCACCCACCACGAGGCCGCCGGCGAAAGCCGCGAGCACGACGAGCACCAGGGGCGCGCGCCAATGCGTGCCGAAGAAGAAATAGACGGTCGCGTCGTGCTGGTTGTTCAGCGCGAAAGCAAAAAGCGTAAAAAAAATGGCTGCCTTGAGCAGCCACAGGAGGTATTTCATAGCCGTTCCCGTTGCCGGGAGCATTCTACGTTTGCATCCATGCGATCAGGCCTTGCGGCCCTTGGCGTCGAGCTCGGCGGTCTTGGCGTCGACGGCCTCGCGCAATGCCTTGCCCGGCTTGAAATGAGGCACCCGCTTTTCGGGGATCTGAACGCTCTCGCCCGAACGCGGGTTGCGGCCGATGCGCGGCGGACGCCGGGTGACCGAGAAGCTGCCGAAGCCGCGGATCTCGATGCGGTGCCCGCGCACCAGCGCGTCGCTCATCGCGTCCAGGATGGTCTTGACGGCGTATTCGGCATCGCGGTGCGTCAGCTGCGCGAAGCGCGCTGCGAGTTCTTCGACGAGGTCAGAGCGGGTCATAGGCCAAACAAAAACGTGGACGAAAAAAAAGACAGAGCGGCCCCAGGGCCTGCTCTGTCTTCGGGGGCAGCTTACTTGCTGTCGTTGTTGTCGAGCTTGGCGCGCAGCAGGGCGCCCAGGCTCGTCGTGCCCGCGTTTTCGCGTGCCGACTGCTGGCTCAGGTTGGCCATGGCGCCTTGTTCGTCGACCATGTCCTTCTGCTTGATGGACAGCTGGATGTTGCGGGTCTTGCGATCCACGTTCACGACGATGGCGGTGACTTCGTCGCCTTCCTTCAGCACGTTGCGGGCATCTTCGACGCGGTCGCGCGAGATTTCCGAAGCACGCAGGTAGCCGATGATGTCTTCGCCGAGGTCGATCTCGGCGCCGCGGGCGTCAACCGTCTTGACCTTGCCGGTCACGATCTGGCCCTTGTCGTTCACCGTGGTGAAGGTGGTGAACGGGTCGCTGTCGAGCTGCTTGATGCCCAGGCTGATGCGCTCGCGGTCGACGTCGACGGCCAGCACGATCGCTTCGACTTCCTGGCCCTTCTTGTAGTTGCGAACGGCGGTTTCGCCGGCTTCGTTCCACGAGAGGTCCGACAGGTGCACCAGGCCGTCGATGCCGGCAGCCAGGCCCACGAACACGCCGAAGTCGGTGATCGACTTGATCGGGCCCTTGACGCGGTCGCCGCGCTTGGTGTTCTGCGCGAACTCTTGCCACGGGTTGGCCTTGCACTGCTTCATGCCCAGGCTGATGCGGCGCTTGTCTTCGTCGATTTCGAGGACCATGACTTCGACTTCGTCGCCCAGCGAGACGATCTTGTTCGGAGCGATGTTCTTGTTGGTCCAGTCCATTTCGGAGACGTGCACCAGGCCTTCGATGCCGGGTTCGAGTTCGACGAACGCGCCGTAGTCGGCAATGTTCGTGACCTTGCCGAACAGGCGGGTCGATTGCGGGTAGCGGCGCGAAACGCCCATCCAGGGATCGTCGCCCATTTGCTTCAGACCCAGCGAGACACGGTTCTTCTCGGTGTCGAACTTGAGGATCTTGGCGGTGATTTCCTGGCCGGCCTGAACGACTTCGCTCGGGTGGCGGACACGGCGCCATGCCATGTCGGTGATGTGCAGCAGGCCGTCGATGCCGCCGAGGTCCACGAACGCACCGTATTCGGTGATGTTCTTGACCACGCCGCGCACGACTGCGCCTTCCTTCAGGGTTTCCATCAGCTTGGCGCGCTCTTCGCCCATGCTGGCTTCGACCACGGCACGGCGCGACAGCACGACGTTGTTGCGCTTGCGGTCGAGCTTGATGACCTTGAATTCGAGGGTCTTGTTCTCGTACGGGGTCAGGTCCTTGATCGGACGGGTGTCGATCAGCGAGCCCGGCAGGAAGGCGCGGATGCCGTTGACGAGCACCGTGAGGCCGCCCTTGACCTTGCCGCTGGTGGTGCCGGTGACGAAGTCGCCCGATTCCAGGGCCTTCTCCAGGGCGAGCCACGAAGCGAGGCGCTTGGCGGTGTCGCGCGAGAGGATGGTGTCGCCGTAGCCGTTTTCAACGCTGCCGATGGCAACGGAAACGAAATCGCCGGCCTGGACTTCGAGCTCGCCCTTGTCGTTCTTGAACTCCTCGATCGGCACATACGCTTCGGACTTGAGGCCGGCGTTGACCACCACGTGGTTGTGTTCGACGCGCACGACTTCGGCCGTGATGACCTCGCCGGTGCGCATTTCGGAACGCTTCAGGGACTCTTCGAATAGGTCGGCAAAAGATTCAGACATTTATGGTTCCTTCCGTCAGGCAGGGTTGGCAGGCGCTCATGCGAAATTGCGTGCGGCTGCTGTGGATCTGGAGACGGCGGTTTTGTGGGCAGGTGCCCGGTTGGTTGAACAACCAGCAGGCCGGTGCGCTGTCGCGCGAGAAGAGCCTGCTGGAGCGGTATGCGCTGCCCCGGAATCCGGTTGGCGCGAGCCTTTCAGGCGGACCTGAAAGGCTGTACTTCAAACCGTTCAAGCGGGCTTGAACGGCTGCTTTTCCTGCCACCAGTTCAGCACCTGGTCGATCGATTGCTCGATGGACAGCTGGGAGTTGTCGAGGTGGCGGGCATCCTGCGCCGGCTTGAGCGGAGCGACGCTGCGGGACGAGTCCCTGGCGTCGCGCGCTTCCAAGTCGGAGCGAAGGCTGTCAAGTGTAGTTGAAATACCCTTTGAAATCAACTGCTTATGCCGGCGTTCGGCCCTCTGGGCGGCGCTGGCCGTGAGAAAGACCTTGAGCGCCGCGTCGGGGAAGATCACGGTGCCCATGTCGCGGCCGTCGGCGACCAGGCCCGGGAGCTGCCGAAAGCGCTGCTGCAGGGCCAGGAGCGCTGCGCGCACCGCGGGAAGCGTGGAGACGCGGGAGGCGTCCATGCCGGCGGCTTCGGTGCGGATCTCGTCGCTCACGTCCTCGCCGGCCAGCAGCACCTTGCCTTCGGTGAAATGCAGCGGCAGGGCGGCCGCCAGGGCGGCGATCTGCGCCTCGTGCTGCGGCTCGGCGCTGAGCCCGGCGCGCCGCATGGCCAGGCCGGTCACGCGGTAGAGCGAACCCGAATCCAGGTAGTGGTAGCCCAGCAGGCGCGCCACCTCGGCCGCAAGCGTGCCCTTGCCCGAGGCGGTGGGGCCGTCGATGCAGATCACCGGCACCTCGGGCGCCTGGGCCACCGAGAACAGCGTCTCGAAATAGTCCGGGAAGGTCTTGGCGACGCAGTGCGGCTCCAGGATGCGCACCGGCAAGCCCGCCGGATTGAAGGCCGCGAGCGAAAAGCACATGGCCACGCGGTGGTCGTCGTAGGTGCGGATGCTTGCCGCCTGCCAGCCCGGGCGCTCCAGCGGATGGACCCGGATGAAATCGGGGCCGGAGTCGACAGTGGCGCCGAGCTTCCGGAGTTCGTTGGCCATGGCGTCGATGCGGTCGGTTTCCTTGACCCGCCAGCTGGCGATGTTGCGCAGGGTGCTGGGGCCGTCGGCATAGAGCGCCATCACGGCCAGCGTCATCGCGGCATCGGGGATGTGGTTGGCGTCCAGGTCGATGGCCTTGAGCGGCCAGGCGCCGCGGCGCACGTCGAGCCAGTTCGGCCCGCTGTCGACCTGCGCGCCCATTTGCCGCGCCGCCTCGATGAAGCGGATGTCGCCCTGGATCGAATCGGCGCCCACGCCTTCGATCCGGATGCTGTCCTGGCCGGAAGCACCCGTGGCAATGGCGCCGAGCGCGATGAAATAGCTGGCAGAGGAAGCGTCGGCCTCGACGTGGATGTCGCCCGGCGAGCTGTAGCGGCTGCCCGCGGGGATGGTGAAGCGCTCCCAGCCCTCGCGCTGCACGGCAATGCCGAAGCGCGCCAGCAGGTTGAGCGTGATCTCGATGTAGGGCTTGGAGATCAGCTCGCCGACTACCTCGATCACGATGTCCTTGCGGGCGGCGAGAGGCAGCGCGAGGAGCAGCGCGGTCAGGAACTGGCTCGAGACATCGCCGCGCACGCGGATCGGCGCATCCAGCACCAGCGCGCCGTGATCGACCGGGCGGATGCGCAGCGGCGGGTAGCCGGGGTTGCCCAGGTAGTCGATGCGGCAGCCGAGCTGGGTCAGCGCATCGACCAGGTCGCCGATCGGCCGCTCGTGCATGCGCGGCACGCCGCTCAATTCGAATTCGCCGCCGAGCAGCGACAGCGCGGCGGTCAGCGGACGCATCGCGGTGCCGGCGTTGCCGAGGAAAAGCGGCAGCATCGGCCCGCCTGGCTTCAGCTGGCCGCCGATGCCGGTGATGCGCAGCGTGCTGCCGGCCGCATCGATGCCGCAGCCGAGCGCGCGCAGCGCATCCAGCATCACGCGGGTGTCGTCGGAATCGAGCAGGTCGTGGACCGTGGTGGTTCCGCTCGCCAGCGCGGCCAGCAGCAGCACGCGGTTCGAAATGCTCTTGGAGCCCGGCAGCCGCACGGTGCCCGATGCCCCGGCCAGCGCAGGAATGTCGAGGAATGCCGTCGAGAACATGTCAGGAGTCCTGGGGCGCGTCGGTGTTGGGCTGCCAGGCGGCGCGGGCCTTGCTGGCGGCGGCGATCGAGTGCTCGAGCGCCTGGGCATCGCCGGCCGTGATCAGCGCCTCCAGATCGCAGAGCGACTTGCGCAAGGCCTGCGATTGCAGCAGCACCTGCTCGCGGTTGGCGAGCAGCACGTCGCGCCACATGACCGGATCGCTGGCCGCAATGCGCGAAAAATCGCGGAACCCTGGCCCTGCAAGGCGCAGGAAATCGTCGCCCTGCGGCTGCGCGATCAGCGCGTTGAGATAGGCAAAGGCCAGCAGGTGCGGCAGGTGGCTCACGGCCGCGAAGGCGCTGTCGTGCTCCTCGTGCGTCATGGTGACGACGTGGGCGCCGATGCCGCTCCAGATCTGCGAGGCGCGCTGCACGTTCGAGCGCAGCGTGGCCTTGACGGGCGTCAGCACGACCTTGCGGCCGGCGTAGAGCGAAGCATCGGCATGCTCGATGCCCGACACCTCCTTGCCGGCGATCGGGTGGGCCGGAACGAAGTGGGCGAACTGGTCCTGCAGGCCGTTGCGCGCGGCTTCGATCACGTCGCCCTTGGTCGAGCCCACGTCCATCACCAGCGTGTCGCTCGAAATGCCATGGCGGATGGCCTTGAAGGTGGCTTCCGAGGCCGCCACCGGCACCGCCAGCAGCACGAGGTCGGAGCCCGAGACCGCCAGCAGCGCGGAAGGCGCCGCCACGTCGATCACGCCGAGCTGGCGCGCCCGCTCGGTGGTGGAAGGCGACTTGCTGTAGCCGACCACGCGTTTCACGAGCTTCGCGCGCTTGAGCGCGAGCGCAAAGGAGCCGCCCATGAGGCCGCAGCCGATCAATCCCAATTGCTCGAACATGGTGCTTGTCCGGCTCAGGCTTTGACGGGATAGGCGCCCAGCACCTTGTAGAACGCGCAGAGGCCGCGCAGTTCGGCCAGCGCGGCAGCCACGTTGGGCTGCGAGGGATGGCCGTCCAGGTCGATGTAGAAGTAGTACTCCCACTGGCCGGTGCGCGCCGGGCGCGACTCGAACCGGGTCATGGACACATTGTTGACCTTCAGCGGCACCAGCAGGTCGTGCACGGCGCCGGGACGGTTGGGCACGGAGACGATCAGGCTCGTGCAGTCGCGTCCCGAGGCCGGCGGCATGGCCAGCGTCTGCGGCAGGCAGATCACGGAGAAGCGCGTGCGGTTGTACGAATCGTCCTGGATTGCATGCGCCACGATGTGCAGGCCGAAGCGGGTGGCGGCGCGTTCGCCGGCCAGCGCGGCCCAGGCCGGGTTGGTGGCCGCGAGCCGCGCGCCTTCGGCGTTGCTCGAAACGGCACGCCGCTCGGCATTGGGCAGGTGCTTCGACAGCCAGGTCTGGCACTGCGCCAGCGCCTGCGGGTGGGCCAGCACGGCCTCGACGCCATCGAGCGAGTTGCTGCTGCGCAGCAGATGGTGGCGCACCAGCAGGCTGACTTCGCCCACCACGTGGGTCGGCGAATGCAGGAACAGGTCGAGCGAGCGCGTGACCACGCCCTCGGTCGAGTTTTCGACGCCCACCACGCCGTACTGGGCGCTGCCGGCCGCCGTGGCGTGGAACACCTCGTCGAAGCTGGCGCAGTAGATCAGGTCGGCCGCGCCGCCGAAGTATTCGATGGCCGCCTGCTCGCAGAAGGTGCCCTCGGGACCGAGCACGGCGACGCGCTGCGGCGATTCGAGCGCCAGGCAGGCCGACATGATTTCGCGCCAGATGGCGGCCACATGCAGGTCCTTGAGCGGGCCCGCATTGCTCTTTTGCATCTTCTCGATGACCTGGGCCACGCGGTCGGGGCGGAAATACGGGGTGCCTTCGCGCTTCTTGACCTCGCCCACCAGCTCTGCCACGTGGGCCCGCTCATTGAGCAGGCCGAGCAGTTGCTGGTCGAGCGAGTCGATCTGCACGCGCAGATCGGCAAGGCTTTCGGAGTTGTCGGGAGAGGAGGGCGGTGTTGGAGCGGAGGCGGTCATCGGTGCGAGCAGCTGGGCATGCGCCTAGGCATGCGATCGCTCGAATTCTCGCATGTAGCTCACAAGTGCCTGTACGCCTTCCAGCGGCATGGCGTTGTAGATGCTCGCGCGCATCCCGCCGACCGACTTGTGGCCCTTGAGCTGCAGCAGGCCGGCCTCGCGCGCACCGGCCAGGAAGGCGTCGTTGCGGCTCTCGTCCGCCAGGAAGAACGGCACGTTCATGCGCGAACGGCAACCCGGGTCGATCTTGTTGACGTAGAACGGGGAGGCGTCGATGAAGTCGTACAGCAGCCTGGCCTTGGCGATGTTGCGCTGCTCCATGGCGGCCACCCCGGTGAGCGTGCCTTCGGTCTGCTGCAGCAGCCACTGGAACGTCAGCCCCGCCATGTAGATGCCCCAGGTCGGCGGGGTGTTGTACATGGACTTGTTGTCGGCCACGATCTTGTAGTTGAACGCGCTCGGGCAGATCTCGAGTGCATGCCCGAGCAGGTCGTCGCGCACGATCACCAGGGTGAGCCCGGCCGGTCCGAGGTTCTTCTGGGCGCCGCCGAAGGCAAGGCCGACACGGCGCCAGTCGACGCTGCGCGAGGCCACGTGCGACGAAAAGTCGATGACCAGCGGCGCATCGCTGCCAAGGGCCGCGAGGTCGGGTAGCTGCTGGAACTCGATGCCGTTGATGGTTTCGTTGGTGCACAGGTGCACGTACGAGGCGTTCTTGCTGAGCTGCCAGGTCGAAGGGTCGGGCAGCCGCGTGTGATGGTCGCCGGCGTTGCTCGCGGCGATGTTCGCCGTGCAGTAGCGCTGCGCTTCCTTCTGCGACTTGATGCTCCAGCTGCCGGTGATGACGAAGTCGGCGGCGGTGCCGCGCGACAGGTTCATCGGCACGATGGCATTTTCGCCGAGGCCGCCACCCTGCATGAAGAGGATGTGGAAGTGCTCCGGCACGGCCAGCAGCGTGCGGATGTCGGCTTCGGCCTGGGTGCAGATCGCGCCGAATTCCTTGCCGCGATGGCTCATTTCCATCACGCTCATTCCGCTGCCCTGCCAGTCGAGCATTTCGGCGGCGGCGCGTTGCAGCACCGCCTCCGGCATGGCGGCCGGGCCGGCGGAAAAGTTGTACGGGCGCGTGCCGGCCGGCTGGTGCTGCTGCTGGGTCACGTCACTTCTTGGCGGGAGCCTTGGCCGGTGCCTTGGCGGGGGCGGCGCCTTGCTGCGAGCCGCCGGTCGGTGCACCCAATGCCTTGGCCACGTTCTCGTCCAGCGCGCGCATCTTCGGCTCGATGGTGGCGCGCGTGTCGTTCACGAGCTTTTCGGTCAGCGCGGTCTGCATCTTCGGATTGAGGTCCTGGTACTTCTTGCTGAGCGGCGAGTTGATCCAGGCCAGCAGCTGCTTGAGTTCTTCTTCGCTGAAGTTCTGCTCGAGCAGCGGGGTCAGGGCGCCGGGGGCCAGTTGCACGGCCTTGTCGCGCACGATCGGGTAGGCCTCGTCGAAGTACTTCTTGAGTTCGGCGTCGGCAGCCTTGGCGGCCGATTCGCGCTTGGCTTCGGGCACTTGCGTCTGCAGGTATTGCGAGCCGGCTTGCGCGATGGGGGCGCTCGATTGCTCGACCAGGCCGCGGGCCAGCGATTCGATGCCGGGGCGCTGCACGTCGATGAATTGCTTGATGAGCGCAGCCTTGTCCTGCGCCATGGCGGCCATGGAGCTGCCGGCCAGGGCGACGGTCAGAAGTGCGAGCTTGAATTTTTTCACTGAGGATTCTCCGTTGAAGATGAGGAAGTATCGTCTGCGCCAGGCTCACTCTCGCCGTTGGCGTCGTTTTCGACGATACGTTGTAGCCCGCTGAGTTTGGCGCCTTCGTCGAGCCCGATCAGCGTAACGCCTTGCGTTGCGCGACCCAGTTCACGAATCTCGGCTACCCGGGTGCGCACGAGCACGCCCTTGTCGGTGATGAGCATGATCTCATCGTCCGCATGCACGAGGGTGGCGGCAACGACCTTGCCGTTGCGCTCACTCTGTTGAATCGCAATCATGCCTTTGGTTCCGCGGCCATGGCGCGTGTACTCGGTAATGCTTGTGCGCTTTCCGTAACCATTTTCGGTGGCGGTGAGCACGCTTTGCTGCTCGTCCTCGGCCACCAGCATGGCGATCACGCCCTGTCCCGGATCGAGCGACATGCCGCGCACGCCGCGTGCATTGCGGCCGAGCGGTCGCACGTCTTCCTCGTCGAAGCGCACGGCCTTGCCGCCGTCGCTGAACAGCATCACGTCGTGCTTGCCGTCGGTCAGTGCCGCGCCGATGAGGTAGTCGCCCTCGTCGAGGTTCACGGCGATGATGCCGCCCTTGCGCGGGTTGCTGAATTCGTCGAGCGTGGTCTTCTTGACCGTGCCCATGGAGGTGGCCATGAACACGTACTGGTCGGCCGGGAAGTTGCGCTTCTCGCCGGTCAGCGCGAGCGCCACGTTGATCTTCTCGCCTTCCTGCAGCGGGAACATGTTGACGATGGGGCGCCCGCGCGAGCCGCGCGAGCCCGCCGGCACTTCCCACACCTTGAGCCAGTACAGCCGGCCGCGGTTGGAGAAGCACAGGATGTAGTCGTGCGTGTTGGCGATGAAGAGCTGGTCGATCCAGTCGTCTTCCTTGGTGACGGTGGCCTGCTTGCCGCGCCCGCCGCGCTTTTGCGCGCGGTATTCGTTCAGCGGCTGGCTCTTGATGTAGCCGCTGTGCGAAAGCGTGACCACCATGTCGGTGGGCGTGATCAGGTCTTCGGTCGAGAGGTCGTAGGCGCTGTGCTCCACCAGGCTGCGGCGCGCGCCGAGCTTGGACTGGCCGAACTCCTGCTTGATGGTGCCGAGTTCCTCGCCAATGATGACCGAGACGCGCTCCGGCTTGGCCAGGATGTCGAGCAGGTCGTCGATCTCGGCCATGACCTCCTTGTACTCGGCAACGATCTTGTCCTGCTCGAGGCCGGTCAGGCGCTGCAGGCGCATCTGCAGGATTTCCTGGGCCTGGGTTTCCGACAGGCGGTAGAGGCCGTCCGAGCCCATGCCGAACTCGCGCTCCAGGCCCTCGGGGCGGTAGTCGTCGGCATTGACCACGCCGCCGTCTGCGCGCGAGCGCGTCAGCATCTCGCGCACCAGCTTGCTGTCCCAGCTGCGGGTCATGAGCTCGGCCTTGGCGACCGGCGGAGTGGGCGACTCGCGGATGATGCGGATGAATTCGTCGATGTTGGCCAGGGCCACCGCCAGGCCTTCGAGCACGTGGCCGCGTTCGCGCGCCTTGCGCAGCGTGAAGACGGTGCGGCGCGTGACCACTTCGCGGCGGTGCTGCAGGAAGACCTCGATCAGGTCCTTCAGGTTGCACAGCTTGGGCTGGCCGTCGACCAGTGCCACCATGTTGATGCCGAAGGTGTCCTGCAGCTGGGTTTGCTTGTACAGGTTGTTGAGCACCACCTCGGGCACTTCGCCGCGCTTGAGCTCGATCACCAGGCGCATGCCCGACTTGTCGGACTCGTCCTGGATGTGGCTGATGCCTTCGATCTTCTTTTCGTGCACCAGCTCGGCCATGCGCTCCTGCAGCGTCTTCTTGTTGACCTGGTAGGGGAGCTCGTCGACGATGATCGCCTGGCGCTGGCCGCGGTCGATGTCCTCGAAGTGGCACTTGGCGCGCATCACGACCTTGCCGCGGCCGGTGCGGTAGCCGTCGCGCACGCCATTGATGCCGTAGATGATGCCGGCGGTGGGGAAGTCAGGCGCCGGCACGATTTCCATCAGCTCGTCGATGGTGGCCTGCGGATTGCGCAGCAGATGCAGGCAGGCGTCCACCACCTCATTGAGATTGTGCGGCGGAATATTGGTGGCCATGCCCACCGCAATACCGCCGGAACCATTCACCAGCAAATTCGGCAGTTTGCTCGGAAGGACCTTTGGTTCTTTTTCGGAGCCGTCGTAATTGTCCTGGAAATCGACAGTTTCCTTGTCGATATCGGCCAGCATTTCGTGCGCAATTTTGGCGAGGCGGATTTCCGTATACCGCATTGCAGCCGCGTTGTCGCCGTCGACCGACCCGAAGTTGCCTTGGCCGTCGACCAGCATATGGCGCATGGAAAAGTCCTGCGCCAGCCGCACGATGGTGTCGTAGACCGACTGGTCGCCGTGCGGGTGGTACTTGCCGATCACGTCGCCCACGATGCGGGCGGACTTCTTGTACGCCCGGTTCCAGTCGTTGTTGAGCTCGTGCATGGCATACAGCACGCGCCGGTGCACGGGCTTGAGGCCGTCGCGCGCATCGGGAAGCGCCCGGCCCACGATCACGCTCATGGCGTAATCGAGATAGCTGCTGCGCATTTCCTCTTCGAGACTGATGGGCAGGGTTTCTTTGGCGAAGGAGGTCATTGAGCAAGAGGCTGGCGGCAGGAAGGCGAAATTTTACGCTGTGAGGGGTGTCGCACCGCCGCAACACAAGGCCGCTATTCCGCCTCCGTCCTACGCTTCCGGGGTGTCCAGCGGCCTGTTTGCCAAAGACCCTATGGCACAATCGCCTCAACGTTTTGGGTGGTGGTCACTTAAAGCGTCCTTGATTCGCAGCGCGGCTGCGGCTTTTTCCCCAAGAGGAGAACCATGAAGAAACTGAATAAAGTGGCGATGATGTTTGCAGTCGCTGCGCTCGCCACTGCCGCCGGCGCGCAGACCCGTGTCACCGCTGCGGACGGCGGTCCTACGATCGACAACTGGCAAAACGGCACCGGCGAACTGGTTTGGAAGAACGGCACGAACGAACTGTGCTGGCGTGATGCCAACTGGACGCCGGCTACTGCCGCCGCCGGTTGCGACGGTGCTCTGGTTCCGGCTCCCGCCGCGACGCCTCCTGCCGCTGTGACGCCGCCTGCCGCTGTCGCACCGCCGGCCGTGGCTGCCTCGAAGGTCACCTTCGCTGCCGACGCATTCTTCGACTTCGACAAGTCGGTTCTCAAGCCTGAAGGTCGCGCCAAGCTGACCGACCTGGTTTCGAAGATCCGCGACGTCAACCTCGAAGTGATCATCGCCGTGGGCCACACCGACTCGATCGGTTCGGACGCCTACAACCAGCGTCTGTCGGTGCGCCGCGCCGAAGCCGTCAAGGCCTTCCTGGTCTCGAAGGGCATCGAACGCAACCGCGTCTACACCGAAGGCAAGGGCGAGAAGCAGCCTGTTGCGGACAACCGCACCAAGGAAGGCCGCGCCAAGAACCGTCGCGTGGAAATCGAAGTGGTTGGCACCCGCGCCACCAAGTGATTCGATTGAATCGCTAAAAGAAAACCCCGCCTCGGCGGGGTTTTTTTATGCCTGCCGAATTCCATCCGGCCGGTGTCAAGTGCGCCTCGATGTCCGACGGCGCATTCTCCGTTTCATAATCACGGCATGACAGATCATGTGAATGCCGACCCGGCGGAACTCGCCAAGTTTTCGGAGCTTGCCCACCGCTGGTGGGATTTGGACAGCGAATTCCGCCCGCTCCATGAAATCAATCCATTGCGACTGGAATGGATTGACGGTATTGCGCCGATTTCGCAGCGCCGGGTGCTCGATATCGGTTGCGGCGGCGGCGTTCTGGCCGATTCGATGGCCCGAAAGGGCGCGGACGTGCTCGGCATCGACCTGGCGAGCAAGGCGCTCAAGGTGGCGCGCCTGCATGCGCTCGAAGCCGGCACCCAGGGCGTCAAGTACCGGGAAGTCAGCGCCGAGGCGCTGGCTGCGGAGCAGCCCGGCAGTTTCGACGTCGTCACCTGCATGGAAATGCTGGAGCACGTACCCGAGCCCGCTTCGATCGTCCAGGCCTGTGCCACGCTCGTCAAGCCGGGCGGCTGGGTGTTCTTTTCCACCATCAACCGCAACCTGAAGTCGTTCATGCTTGCGATCGTCGGCGCCGAATACGTCCTGGGCATGCTGCCCCGGGGCACGCACGAATACGCGAAGCTGCTGCGCCCTAGCGAACTGGCGGCCCACTGCCGCGCGGCAGGCCTCGACCTGCGGCATACGCGCGGCATGGAACACAACCCGCTGACGCGGCGTTACTGGCTCAGCGCCGACACCAGCGTCAACTACATGTTCGCCACGCAGAAGCCGGCCTTGCCGGGCTCGCAGACGTGACGGCCACGGCAATCCAGGCCGTGCTGTTCGATCTGGACGGCACGCTGATAGACAGCGCGCCCGATCTCGGCGCCGCGGCCGACAAGATGCGCACGGATCGCGGGCTCGAGTCGTACCCGCTGGAGCGCTACCGGTTCATGGCGGGAGCCGGCGCCCGGGGCATGCTCGGCGTGGCTTTCGGCATCACGCCCGAGTCGCCGGAATTTCCTGCGTTGAGGGAAGAGTTCTTCGTTGCCTACGAAAACCGCATGCTGCTCAACACGCAGGTGTTCGACGGGGTGCAGCCGCTCATCGAAGCCATCCGCGCGCGCGGCCTGGCCTGGGGCGTCGTCACCAACAAGTCGGCGCGCTTCACCGATCCGCTGACGCACGCCATTCCGCTTTTCGGCAGCGCGGGCGCCATCGTGAGCGGCGACACCACGCCGTTCTCCAAGCCGCACCCCGAGCCCCTGCATGAAGCGGCACGCCGGCTTGGAATTCCGTCCAGCGCCTGCATCTACGTGGGAGACGACGAACGCGACATCATCGCGGGCCGGGCCGCAGGCATGCGAACCATTGCGGCTACCTATGGTTACATGGGGCCCCAGGCGGACGCCACGCTCTGGGAGGCCGATGCCGCAATTACTTCGCCCCTGGAGCTCTTGCAATTCCTCAACCCGGCCTAAAATGCTGTGCTTGGGGCTGCACTGGTTTCGACGTGGGTTCGGAGTCGCAGCGGGGCATGTCGAGCTGAATGCGCTCGTAAAACAGATTCAAACAAACTAACTGCAAACGACGAACGTTTCGCACTCGCTGCTTAATTGCCAGTGAGCCTTGCAACAGTTGGCCGATGGGCTGGGCAAGGGGGTCTGGAGCAATCCTGACCTCCCGGCTGCAAGGATAATTACATGGGCTGGCTTCGATCCGGGTACCTTGGGTCGGGGTGAGAAAATAGGGTGCTGGCGTCCGGTTTAGCGTGTGACTGCGCGACTCCGGAAGCGAGACTCAAATCAGATCACTAAACATGTAGAACTGCGCGATGAAGGCTTGCGGACGGGGGTTCAAATCCCCCCAGCTCCACCATCCACCGCAAAAAGCCAACCTTCGACCGGTTGGCTTTTTTTTGCCCGGCGCGAGGCTATAGTCAGCGGGAACCGACACACCATGGCCGCTGTTTCCCTGGCAAAGGGTGCTGCGGCCGGCCTCGATTCCAAAGGACGCCGTGCCCGATTCACTGACTTCCACGCTCACGAGCTACTACGACGCGGTGCCCTACGAATCGCACCCGTTCCCGCAAACTGCCGTCGAGCACCTGGAGGCCATTGCCTTTCTGTTCGGCCTTGAGGCACCGGCCCCGTCGACCGCGCGCGTGCTGGAACTCGGCTGCGCGGCCGGCGGCAACCTGATTCCGTTTGCGGCGCGCCACCCCGAAGCCAGCGCCCTGGGACTCGATCTGTCGACGGTGCAGGTCGAGCAGGGCCGCGAGGCCATCGCGCGTGCCGGACTGTCGAATGTGGAGCTGCGGGCGTTCAATCTGGCGGAGATCGATGCATCGTTCGGCCAGTTCGACTACATCATCTGCCACGGCGTCTACAGCTGGGTGCCGGGCCCGGTGCAGGACGCGATCCTGCGCGTGTGTTCGGAGAATCTGGCGCCCAATGGCGTTGCCTATGTCAGCTACAACGTCTACCCCGGCTGGAAGGCGAGGGAGATCGTGCGCGACGCGATGATCCTGCGCGGCGGCCCGCGCGACACGCCGGAGGAAAAGCTGTCCTATGCGCGCGGCATGCTCGAATTCCTCGAGCAGTCGGCGCGTCCCGGCAGCGTGCTCGGCAAGACGCTCGAGGAAACCATGCCGATCGTGCGCGGGGCCAACGGCTCCTACCTGCTGCACGAGTTCCTCGAGCCCTGCAACGCACCGTGCTACTTCAAGGAATTCGCGGCGCGCGCCGAGGCGAATGGCCTCGGCTACCTGGCAGAGGCCGAGCCGTCGACGATGTTCGTCCAGAACTACGGCGAGAAGGTCCGCGAGCCGCTGCTGCGCGAGTGCGGCGGCAGCCAGATCCTGAT
Organism: Variovorax paradoxus NBRC 15149; assembly: GCF_001591365.1. Lineage (GTDB taxonomy): Bacteria > Pseudomonadota > Gammaproteobacteria > Burkholderiales > Burkholderiaceae_C > Variovorax > Variovorax paradoxus. Next base: position 997,491 of record NZ_BCUT01000001.1, on the reverse strand, counting down.
GGAGCAGTACCTCGACTTCCTCGTGAACCGCACCTTCCGCCAGACGCTGCTGGTGAAGCAGGGCCGCGCCGGGGACATCCGCTACCGGCTCGACCCGGCCCGCATTCGCGGCTTCGAGTTTGCCGGCGTGTTTGCCGCCGCAGACGGCAGCGCGCTCACGCTCGATGTGCGCGAGCAGCCATGCAATGCGCTGCGCAACCTGACGGTGACGCTGCGGCTGCCGGTGCACAAGGCCCTGGCGCAGGTGCTCGATGCGCGCTACCCCGCCAGCGTGCCGTTCGAGGGGCTGGTGGCCGCGGTACTCGCGCTGCTGGGCGAGCCGCGTTCGTCGGTCGAGCCCGTGGTGTTGTCGATGCTCGAGGAACTGGTGATCCTCGGCGCTGTGCGCGTGCGGCGCGCGCCCGTGCACGCCGCCGCGGAGGTCTCTGCCTTGCCGCGGGCGCTGCCGTCGGTGCGCAGTGCGCCCGGCCTGGCGCTGTCGGCCGGGAGCGCGGCGAACGCCTGCAACCAGTGGCACGAACTCGTGGGGCTTTCAGCGCTCGAGCGCTGCCTGCTGCCGCTGCTCGACGGCGCGCATTCGCACGGCATGCTGGCCGACCACCTGGCGGACGAAGTGGGCGCCGGGCGCCTGCGCTTCATCCAGAACGACCAGCCGCTGACCGATCCATCGGTCCTGAAGGAATTCGCACGGCAGCAGGTGGTGCTTGGCCTGGCCGCCTTGCGGCGCAAGGCGCTGCTCGTCGCGTGACCGTTACCGTTCCCATCGAACTCAAAAGAGGAAATTCACCCATGCAGAACCTCCACTGGACTCCGAACTTGCGCACCGCCGTGGCGGCTGCGCTCCTGCTCGCGGGCGCAAGCGCCTCGAATGCCGCGTCGCAGGCGCCGGTCGCGGCCGAGCACGGCATGGTCGTGAGCGCGCAGCACCTGGCCACCAAGGTCGGCGTCGACGTGCTCCGGCGCGGCGGCAACGCGGTCGATGCGGCGGTGGCCGTGGGCTATGCGCTGGCGGTGGTCTATCCGGCGGCCGGCAACCTGGGCGGCGGCGGCTTCATGACCGTGCAGCTGGCCGATGGCCGCAAGACGTTCCTCGACTTCCGCGAGAAGGCCCCGCTGGCCGCCACCGCCAACATGTACCTCGACAAGGACGGCAACGTCATCAAGGGCTTGAGCACCAACGGCCACCTGGCCGTCGGCGTGCCGGGCACGGTCTCGGGCATGGAATACGCGCGCGAGAAATACGGCACCATGAAGCGGGCCGATCTGATCGCTCCCTCGATCCAGCTGGCCGAGAAGGGCTTTGCGCTGGAGCAGGGCGACATCGACATGCTGCACACCTCCACCAACGACTTCAAGAAGGACCCGGTTTCCGGCGCCATCTTCCTGAACAAGGGCGAGCCCTTCGCAGTCGGCCAGAAGCTGGTGCAGAAGGACCTCGCCAAGACGCTGCGCGCCGTGAGCGCCAAGGGCGTCGACGGGTTCTACAAGGGCTGGGTCGGGCAGGCGATCGTGGCATCGAGCCAGGCCGGCAAGGGCATCATCACGCAGGCCGACCTCGACCAGTACAAGACGCGCGAGCTCGCACCGGTCGAGTGCGACTACCGCGGCTATCGCGTGGTGTCGGCGCCGCCGCCGAGCTCGGGCGGCGTGATCATCTGCGAGATGCTCAACATCCTCGAAGGCTATCCGCTCAAGGACCTGGGCTTTCGCTCGGCCGAGGCGGTGCACTACCAGATCGAGGCCATGCGCCATGCCTACGTGGACCGCAACAGCTACCTGGGCGACCCCGACTTCGTGAAGAACCCGCTCGAGCGCCTGCTCGACAAGGGCTACGCCGAGAAGATCCGCGCCGCCATCGACCCCAAGAAGGCCGGCGTCTCCAAGGACATCAAGCCCGGCGTCGCGCCGCACGAAGGCAGCAACACAACGCACTATTCGATCACCGACCAGCAGGGCAACGCGGTGTCGGTCACCTACACGCTGAACGACTGGTTCGGCGCCAAGGTCACGGCCGACAAGACCGGCGTGCTGCTGAACAACGAGATGGACGACTTCACCGCCAAGGTCGGCGTGCCCAACATGTACGGCCTGGTGCAGGGCGAGGCCAATGCCATCGCCCCGGGCAAGCGCCCGCTGAGCTCGATGAGCCCGACCATCGTCTCCAAGGATGGCAAGCCGGTGTTCGTGGTCGGCACGCCCGGCGGCAGCCGCATCATCACGGCGGTGCTGCACACCATCCTGAACGTGGTCGACTACGGCATGAACGTGCAGGAAGCCGTCGACGCGCCGCGCTTCCACCAGCAGTGGCTGCCCGACGTGACCAACGTCGAAACCTTCGCCCTGAGCCCTGACACCCGCAAGATCCTGACCGACATGGGCCACAACCTGGGCGTGCCGCAGCCGGCCAACCATCTGGCGGCGATCATCGTCGGCGCGCCTTCGCTGGGCGGCAAGCCGGTGGGTGCCAACCGTTTCTACGGCGCGAACGACCCGCGCCGCAACACGGGCCTCGCGGCAGGCTACTGAACCTGCGGCACACTCGAAGGCGGTCGTGCCCCTGTCGGTACGGCCGTTTTTTCATTTTTCATGCACCTGCAAGACATCCTCTATTCCCAGGGCTTCGGCACCCGCCGCGTGTGTGCGGGCCTGGTCCAGCAAGGCCACGTGAGCATTGCCGGCGCGGCCGTGACCGACCCCTTTGCCGACCTCGATCCCGAAGACCTGCTGTTCACCGTGCAGGGCACCGAATGGGCCTACCACGAGAAGGCCTACCTGATGCTGCACAAGCCCGCGGGCACCGAGTGCTCGCAGAAGCCCTCGACCTACCCGAGCATCTACACGCTGCTGCCGTCGCCGCTGCGGCTTCGGCCCAACAAGGGCGCGGTGCAGGGCGTGCAGGCCATCGGCCGGCTCGACCAGGACACCACCGGGCTGCTGCTTATGACGGACGACGGCCAGTTCATCCACAAGATGGGTTCGCCCAAGCACCATGTGCCCAAGGTCTACGAAGTCACGGCCAAGCACCCGGTGGACGCGGCCCAGATCGAGAAGCTGCTGGCCGGGGTAGTGCTCGACGACGACCCGAAGCCGGTGCGCGCGGCGGCCTGCGAATCCGACAGCCCGCTGCACCTGCGGCTGACGCTGACCGAGGGCAAGTACCACCAGGTCAAGCGCATGCTGGCGGCGGTCGGCAACCGGGTCGAGGGGCTGCACCGCTCCCGCATCGGCGACCTGGCGCTGCCGGGCGACCTGGCGGCCGGCCAGTGGCGCTGGCTCACGGCCGAGCAGGTCGCGGCGCTGCGGGCACCCGCCAAGCCGCCGAAAACGCCGAAATAAGGGCAGAAAGCGCGTCTTCCCGGTCAGCCAGTCCTAAGGCGCGGCCGTTAAGATTCCCAGCTCTCTCTCGGAACCTTTCCCTTGCGATTTCCTGCCCGACCGAATGGCCGCTTTTCGGCCTTCCTGTTCTCATGCCTCGCGGTCTGGCTGGCGCAAGCCGCCGCCGCCGCACCGCCCGAAGCCCCGCCGATCTTCGTGCTCAATTCGCTGGACGCCAGCGTCAGCGTGATCAGTCCAGTCGACTGGACCGAAAAGCAGCGCATCGCCACCGGCAAGGAGCCGCACCACCTCTACATGACGCCCGACGAAAAGTCGGTCATCGTGGCCAATTCGGCGGGCGATTCGCTCACTTTCCTGAACCCCAGGACGGCCGAGGTGCAGCGCGTGGTCTACGGCATCATCGATCCCTACCAGCTGCAGTTCTCGCGCGACATGAAGTGGTTCGTCACCGCGGGCAACCGCCTGAACCACGTCGACATCTACCGCTGGGACGGCAAGGACCTGAAGCTGGCCAAGCGCATCGCGTCGGGCAAGACGCCCAGCCACATCTGGATCGACAACACCAGCACCATCGCCTACGTGACCATGCAGGACAGCGACGAGCTGATCGCCATCGACCTGCCCACGCAGACCATCCGCTGGCGCGTGGCCACCGGCGCCATGCCGGCCGACATCTTCGGCGTCCACAACGACAAGACCCTGCTCGTGGGCCTGACCGGCAGCGACGGCGTGCAGGTGTTCGACGTGGCCGGTGCCGAGCCCAAGCTGGTCGGCAAGATCCCGACCGGCAAGGGCGCCCATGCCTTCCGCTCGGCTGGCGACGGCAAGAGCGTGTTCGTGAGCAACCGGGTGGCCAACACCATCAGCCGGATCGACCTGGCGACGCTGAAGGTCGGCGCCGTCTACCCGGTGCCGGGCGGGCCCGACTGCATGGACGTTTCGGCCGACGGCAAGACGCTGTATGTCACCTCGCGCTGGGCCAAGAAGCTCAGCGTGGTGGACCTGGTGAACAACAAGCTCGTGCGCCAGGTGAACGTCGGCCGTTCGCCGCACGGCGTCTGGACGCTGGACCATGGCAAGCGCATCTAGCCGCAGCAGCCGGGCCGCAGCCCTGCTGGCAATCGCCCTGGCGGCGGTGCCGGTTGCCTGGGCCCAGCAGGGCGCGCCCTGCGAGAAGCCGGTCTACCTGACCCTGGACACCGGCCACATGGGCGTGGCCCCGCTGGTGGCCGATGTGCTCAAGCGGCAGAACGTCCGCGTCACCTTCTTTGCTGCCGCCGAGCCCACGCTGACCGGCGGCGACAGCCTCGACAGCCAGTGGGCGCCGTGGTGGAAGGCGAGGGCGGCCGAAGGCAACGAATTCGCCTCCCACACCTACGACCACGCGTACTGGCGCGGCGACCTCAAGGGCGTGGCGCCGAGCTTCCGCATCAAGCCTTCGGCGGGCGCATTGGCGGGGCGCGAGTTCACCTGGAGCGCGGCCGAATACTGCGCCAACGTCAGCAAGGCCTCCGAGCGGCTGGCCCTCATCACCGGCAAGAAGCCGCTGCCGCTGTTCCGCGCACCGGGCGGCAAGACCTCGCCCCGGCTGCTGGCGGCGGCCAAGGCCTGCGGCTTCGAGCACGTGGGCTGGTCGCCGGCCGGCTTCCTCGGGGACGAGCTGCCGAGCGAGAAGTTCAGCAACGAAAAGCTTCTTTCGCAGGCGCTGGAGAGCATCCGCCCCGGCGACATCCTGCTCGCGCACCTGGGCATCTGGTCGCGCAAGGATCCGTGGGCGCCGGCCAACCTCGAACCGCTGATCGCCGGCCTCAAGGCCAAGGGCTTCTGCTTCGAGACGCTGCGCCAGCATCCGCAGTACCGCGCATGGATCGCGTCCCACCCCTGAGGCTGCTGCCGTGATCGATCGGTTGACGGACGCTTTTTCCGCGCTGCAGGGCTGGTTCTTCGAGACACTGGTCCAGCCGCTGGTGTTTGCCGTGGGCCTGGGCGGCTGGACCGAGGACGCCTTCGACGCCACCGGCTGGCTGCTGGTCGGGCTGATCCAGGTCGTGGTGCTGCTCGCGGTCATCGGGCCGCTGCAGCGCTGGCGCGCCGTCGAGCCGGTCACCGACCGCCGCGCGATCCGCATCGACGTGCTCTATACGCTGATCCATCGGCTGGGCCTGTTCCGGCTCGCGATGTTCTTCACGCTCGAGCCGTTCTTCGACGAGGGCATCGGCTTTTTGCGCACTGCGGGCTGGGGCACCTTCCACCTCGACGAGGTCTGGCCCGGCGTGACCGATGTGCCGTGGGTGGCCTTTGCGATCTATCTCGTGGTGCTCGACTTCGTGGGCTACTGGATCCACCGCGGCCAGCACCAGTTCAGGTGGTGGTGGGGCCTGCATTCGCTGCACCATTCGCAGCGCCAGATGACGATGTGGAGCGACGACCGCAACCACCTGCTCGACGACATCATCCACGACACGCTCATCGTCATCGTCGCGCAGCTCATTGGCGTGGCGCCGGGGCAGTTCATTGCGTTCGTGGCATTCACGCAGCTCAGCGAAAGCCTGCAGCATGCCAACCTGAGGCTGGCTTTCGGCGCCATCGGCGAGCGGCTGTGGATCAGTCCGCGCTTCCACCGGCTGCACCACAGCATCGGGCTGGGCCACGAATCGCGCGGCGCCCACACGCTGGGCGGGTGCAACTTCGGCGTCCTGCTGCCGTGGTGGGACATGCTCTTTCGCACCGCGAACTTCGAGGAGCGCTACGACCCCACGGGCATCCGCGACCAGGTGGAGCCCGGTGCGGACGGCCGCGTGCGCGACTACGGGCGCGGCTTCTGGGCCCAGCAATGGCTCGGGCTCAAGCGGATGGCTGGCCGCGGCTGAGCACCGGGCCCGAACCGGGCCGGTTATCCTCGCACCCAATGCGCCTGCTCCTCGATTCCTTCTGGCGCGCGGTCGCCTACTGCATGCTGCCGCGCGTGATCGTGCTGTCGCTGCTGCCGCTGGGCCTGATGGTGCTGCTGGCTGCAGGCTTCGGCTATTTCTACTGGGACGCGACCGTCGCCTGGACCCGCGACGCGCTCGACGCCTGGCCGCTGCTGTCGAGCTTCTGGGGCTGGATCGGACGGCTCTTCTCGGGCGACGTCACGGCCGTGCTGGCGCCGCTGGTGGTGGTGTTTGCCGCCACGCCGGTGATCGTGGTGGTTTCGCTGCTGATCGTGGCCGGCCTCATGGCAGGCCCGCTCACCGCGCTGGTCGCGCACCGCCGCTTTCCCGCGCTCGAACGCAAGAAGGGCGCGTCCTTCTTCGGCAGCGTGGCGCGCTCGCTCGGCCTCACGCTGCTGGCGCTGCTCGCGCTCGTGGTGTCGATGCCGCTCTGGCTCATTCCGCCGCTGGTGCTCATCTTGCCGCCGCTGATCTGGGGCTGGCTCACCTACCGCGTGATGAGCTTCGACGCGCTGGCCGAGCACGCGAGCCCCGAGGAGCGCGCCGCACTGCTGCGCGCGCACCGGCTGCCGCTGCTGTGCATCGGCGTGCTGTGCGGCTACCTGGGCGCGGCGCCCAGCATCGTCTGGGCCTCCGGCCTGCTGTTTGCCGCCGCCTTCTTCGTGCTGGTGCCGCTCGCGATCTGGATCTACACGCTGGTGTTTGCGTTTTCGGCGCTCTGGTTCGGCCACTACTGCCTCGACGCGCTGGCGCAGCTTCGCGCGCAACGCGGGGCCGCCACAGCTTCTTCCGGTCCGCCCGGCGGCGCACCCGCGGCCGAGACCGACCAGGCCCTTCTCTCCCAATGGAAATCCCCATGACCCGTGCATTCGGCCTGATCGTCGTCGGCGACGAAATCCTTTCCGGCAAGCGCGCCGACAAGCACATGCCCAAGGTCATCGCACTGCTCGCCGCGCGCGGCCTGCAGCTCGGCTGGGCCGAATACGTCGGCGACGTGCCCACGCGCATCACCGCCGCGCTCGGCCGGGCCTTCGCTTCGGGCGACATCGTCTTCTCGACCGGCGGCATCGGCGCCACGCCGGACGACCACACGCGCCAGTGCGCCGCGCAAGCCCTGCGGGTGCCGCTGGAACTGCATCCCGAGGCCGAACTGCTGATCCGCGAGCGCATGCAGGACACCGCGCGCGAGCAGGGCATTGCCTACGAACCCGACCGCCCCGACAACATTCACCGCCTCAACATGGGCGTGTTCCCGAAGGGCGCCGAGATTATCCGCAACCCCTACAACAAGATCCCGGGCTTCAGCGTCGAGCACGTCCACTTCGTGCCGGGCTTTCCGGTCATGGCCTGGCCAATGATCGAGTCGGTGCTCGACAGCCGCTATGCGCACCTGTTCACCAGCGGCCAGTCGGCCGAGAAGTCGGTCATCGTGTTCGGCGCGATGGAGGCAACGCTCACGCCGCTGATGCTCGCGATCGAGACGGCGCACCCCGGCATCAAGGTGTTCAGCCTGCCGAGCGTCGACCATCCGCAGTACGGCCGCCACATCGAACTTGGCGTGAAAGGCGACCCCACCCGCCTGGACGCCGCCTATGCGCAGCTGATCGAGGGTCTGCACGCCTATGATGCGAAGCTTGGCCCGGAATTGGTGCGGTAGTTTTTATTGCACCAATTTGGTGATTATTCGCCTTTTTTTGGGGTTTGCGCCTGTCGTCAAAGCCTGTTCCCGAGCGGCGACAATGGCATAGAAACTGCATCCTCCGTCCCTGTATTCCTAACCACCATCCAACTCAGGAGAAACTGATGGCAAAGACCGTCGCCGATGTACTCAAGCTCGTCAAGGAAAACGAGGTCAAGTTCATCGACTTCCGCTTCACCGACACCCGCGGCAAAGAGCAGCACGTGACCGTGCCCGTCTCGGCTTTCGATGAAGACAAATTCACTTCGGGCCATGCTTTCGACGGCTCGTCCATCGCTGGCTGGAAGGGAATCGAGGCTTCGGACATGCAGCTCATGCCCGACCCGAACACCGCCAACATCGATCCCTTCTTCGAAGAAACGACGCTGATCCTGACCTGCGACGTGATCGACCCCGCCGACGGCAAGGCCTACGAGCGCGACCCGCGTTCGCTCGCCAAGCGCGCCGAGGCCTACATGAAGGCTTCGGGCCTGGGCGACACCGCCTACTTCGGTCCGGAACCCGAATTCTTCGTGTTCGACGGCGTGCGCTGGAAGAACGACATGTCGGGCTGCTTCGTGAAGATCGACTCCGAAGAAGCCTCGTGGAACACCGACAAGGAATACGAGCACGGCAACACCGGCCACCGTCCCGCAGTCAAGGGCGGCTACTTCCCGGTGCCCCCGGTCGACAGCTTCCAGGACATGCGCTCGGAAATGTGCCTGGTGCTCGAATCGCTCGGCATCCCGGTCGAAGTGCATCACCATGAAGTGGCCAACGCCGGCCAGATGGAGCTCGGCACCAAGTTCAGCACGCTGGTGCAGCGCGCCGACTGGGTCCAGCTGCAGAAGTACGTGATCCACAACGTGGCCCACGCCTACGGCAAGACCGCCACCTTCATGCCCAAGCCCATCGTCGGCGACAACGGCTCGGGCATGCACGTGCACCAGTCGGTCTGGAAGGACGGCAAGAACCTGTTCGCCGGCGACGGCTATGCGGGCCTGTCGGACTTCGCGCTGCACTACATCGGCGGCATCATCAAGCACGCCCGTGCACTGAACGCCATCACGAACCCCGGCACCAACAGCTACAAGCGCCTGGTGCCCGGCTTCGAAGCCCCGGTGAAGCTGGCCTACTCGGCCAAGAACCGCTCGGCCTCGATCCGCATCCCGTTCGTGGCCAACCCGAAGGGCCGCCGCGTCGAAGCGCGCTTCCCCGATCCGCTGATGAACCCGTACCTCGGTTTCGCTGCGCTCCTGATGGCCGGCCTCGACGGCGTGGAAAACAAGATCCATCCGGGCGAAGCCGCCAGCAAGGACCTGTACCACCTGCCGCCGGAAGAAGACGCGCTGATCCCGACCGTGTGCCACAGCCTCGACCAGGCGCTGGAATACCTCGACAAGGACCGTGCGTTCCTGACCAAGGGCGGCGTGTTCACCGATGCCTACATCGATGCGTACATCGAACTGAAGATGCAGGAAGTCACGCGCTTCCGCATGGCGACCCATCCGGTCGAGTTCGACATGTACTACTCGCTGTAATTGGCCCACCCCCGAAGCGGCTCACTTCGTGCAGCCGCCTCCCCCTCTAGGGGGCAACACCGGCGGCCCGGCGGAGCCGGTTCCGCGGTGTTGCTGGAAGGGAATCGAAAAGGACGGCTTGGCCGTCCTTTTTTACTGGCGCGGAACATCTTGTCACCAGTGGCGTCGAATTGCAGGAAAATGCACCTTTGTCGCGCCACTACCGATTCTCATGAAGACTGCTTCTCTCATTTTCCTGGCCGGTTCATTGTTGGTCGCCTTGCCTGCGCTCGCCCAGGAGCGCGTGTGGCGCTGCGGCAATGAATACACCAACAATTCGACCATCGCCCAGCAAAAGGGCTGCAAGGTCATGGAAGGCGGCAACGTCACCGTCGTGCAGGGCACCAAGCCGTCGGGCGGCGGTTCGGCTGGCGGCAACTCGGCGCCCGCAGCCTCTCGTGCGCCCGCGGGCAGTCCGCGCGTCGAAGGCGTCGACCAGCGCGCACGCGATGGCGAAGCCCGCTCGGTGCTCGAAGCCGAGCTCAAGAAGGCCGAGGCCCGCCAGGCGGAGCTGCAGAAGGAATACAACAACGGCGAGCCCGAGAAGCAGGGCAGCGAAGGCCGCAACTACCAGAAGTACCTCGATCGCGTGGCTGAAATGAAGGCAGAGCTGGCCCGCAATGAGAGCGACATCGCGGGCATCCGCCGCGAACTCGGCCGCCTGCCGGCCAAGCAGTAGGGCCATGGCGTTCGGGAAGAAGGCGGCCGGCGCCACTCCGCGCTTTCAGTCCTTCGACCTGCTGTCCACGCTGATCGCGGTGGTCAGCACCAACGGTTCGGTGCTGTTTGCCAATGCGGCCCTCGAAGACGCGCTGGGCACCTCGCGCCGCACGCTCGAAGGTTCTCAGTTCGGTGCCTGCTTTCACGAGCCGCACGTGCTTCGCACCGCCATCGACGGTGCGCGCAGCAACGACTTCGCCACGCTGCGCTACGAGGCCTTCCTGCGCCGCGTCAATCATGAGCTGATGCCGGTGCAGGTCACGCTGGCGCAGGGCGACAAGACGGGCGAGCTCATCATCGAGATGTCGCCGCTCGAGCAGCAGGTGCGCCAGGACCGCGAGGAGCGCCTGCTCGACCAGGCGCAGGCCAACAAGGAGCTCATCCGCAACCTTGCGCACGAGATCAAGAACCCGCTCGGCGGCATCCGCGGCGCGGCGCAATTGCTGCAGATGGAGGTCGAATCGCGCGACCTCATCGAATACACGCAGGTCATCATCCACGAGGCCGACCGGCTGCAGACGCTGGTCGATCGGTTGCTGGCACCGCATCGGCGCCCGCACGTGGTGGGCGACGTGAACATCCACGAAGTCTGCGAGCGCGTGCGCTCGGTCATTCTTGCGGAGTTTCCGCGCGACCTGCACATCGAGCGCGACTTCGACGTGTCGATTCCCGAATTCCGCGGCGACCGCGAGCAGCTCATCCAGGCCACGCTCAACATCGTGCACAACGCGGCGCAGGCCCTGGCCGAGCGCCGCGCCGCGGGCGATGCGCAGATCACTTTCAAGACCCGCATCGCCCGGCAGGTGATATTCAACAAGCAGTGGTATCGATTGGCACTGGAATTGCATGTCATCGACAATGGACCGGGTGTGCCGGACACGATCAAGGACCGCATCTTCTATCCGCTCGTCTCGGGCAGGGAAGGCGGGACCGGGCTTGGATTGACGCTTGCACAAACTTTCGTGCAACAGCATCACGGCGTGATCGAGTGCGACAGCGTCCCGGGCCGAACCGATTTCAAGATATTGATTCCGCTGCCCTAGCAGCCACGGCAACAAGGAGATGCATGAAGCCGATCTGGATAGTTGATGACGACCAATCGATCCGCTTCGTGCTGGAGAAGGCCCTTTTGCGCGAAGACCTGCCGACGCGCAGCTTCACCAACGCGCGCGAGGTGCTGGCCGCCCTCGAACTCGCCGACGACGACGAACAGCAGGGCCCCCAGGTCCTGGTGAGCGACATCCGCATGCCCGGCGGTTCCGGGCTCGACCTGCTCGACAAGATCAAGGCCAAGCACCCGGGCCTGCCCGTCATCATCATGACGGCGTTTTCCGACCTCGACAGCGCCGTTTCGGCGTTCCAGGGCGGTGCCTTCGAATACCTGCCCAAGCCCTTCGACCTGCCGCGCGCCGTCGAGCTGATCCGCCGCGCCGTCGACGAAAGCCAGCGCGAGGAAGTGGCCGAGGAGCGCATGGTCGCCGCGCCCGAAATGCTGGGCCAGGCGCCCGCCATGCAGGACGTGTTCCGCGCCATCGGCCGGCTCTCGCAGAGCAACGTCACGGTGCTCATCACGGGCGAATCGGGCTCGGGCAAGGAACTGGTGGCGCGCGCGCTGCACAAGCATTCGCCGCGTGCCAACGGCCCCTTCGTGGCCATCAACACCGCGGCCATCCCCAAGGACCTGCTCGAGAGCGAGCTTTTCGGCCACGAGCGCGGTGCCTTCACCGGCGCGCAGACCATGCGGCGCGGCCGCTTCGAGCAGGCCGAGGGCGGCACGCTCTTTCTCGACGAGATCGGCGACATGCCCTTCGACCTGCAGACGCGCCTGTTGCGCGTGCTGAGCGACGGGCACTTCTACCGCGTGGGCGGCCACAACTCGGTCAAGGCCAACGTGCGCGTGATCGCGGCCACGCACCAGGACCTCGAGCAGCGCGTGAAGCTCGGCGGCTTCCGCGAAGACCTGTTCCACCGCCTCAACGTGATCCGCCTGCGCCTGCCGGCGCTGCGCGAGCGCGGCGAAGACGTGCCGGCGCTCACGCGCCACTTCCTGCAGGTGAGCGCGCGCCAGCTCGGCGTCGAGCCCAAGCGCATTTCCGATGCGGCGCTGGCCAAGCTGGCGTCGTTCAGCTTTCCGGGCAACGTGCGCCAGCTCGAGAACATCTGCCACTGGCTGACCGTGATGGCACCGGCCCAGCTGATCGAGGCCAAGGACCTGCCGCCCGAAGTCATGGCCGCGGCGGCCGGTGCGCCGGTGCAAGCCGCGGAAGGCACGGCCGCCACCGCGGTGCCCGCGCAAGCCGCACCGCTGCCGTCGCCCGGGCTCGAGCGCGAAGCGGCACCGGCGGCGGGCGGCGCTGCACCCGAGGCCACTGAAGGTTTGGTGGGCGCAAGCAGCTGGGAGAGCGGCCTGGAGATCGAAGCCCAGGCGCTGCTCGCGGCCGGGCGCACCGACGTCTGGGATGTGCTGTCGCGCCGTTTCGAGTCGCGGCTGATCCTCACGGCGCTGGCCAACACCCGCGGCCGACGGATCGAAGCCGCTCAGAAGCTGGGCATCGGCCGCAACACCATCACCCGCAAGATCCAGGAACTCGGGATCGAGTAGGCTGCCTCGGACAGAGAAGGAAGAGGGTGGCTGGGCCCCTTCCAGGAACACCGCGGAACCGGCTTTGCCGGGCCGCTGGTGTTGCCCCCGGTAGGGGGTGGCCTAGCGACACGAAGTGCGCGAAGACTGGGGGCGAGCCTATTTACCGGCTGCGCTGGCCCAGCGTCAGCGAGTCGAGCTGGAAGTTGCCGCTCTTGTCCCAGAGCCAGGTGTCCACGTAGGTGTGGCCGCCCAGGCGCCCCGGACTGGGCAGCGGGGACGCCGCCTTGATGAGTTCTGCAATCTTGCCCGGCACCTCGGGCGCATGGCTCGGCACGCGGCTGAAGGTGACGTTCTTGACGTTGCCTTCGGCATCGATGTCGGTCTCGACCACCACCACCGCATAGACGAGCGGTGGGATCTTTCCCTTGTAGATGCGCTGCGGATAGGCCTTGTAGATCTGGCGCGCGCCGGTCTTGCGGTAGGCCCGCACGGCGGGCGTCTGCGCGGTGATCAGCCGCACGGTCGGCACGTCGCCCCTTGTGCCGGGCACCTCGTCGGTGGCGGTAGCGGGCGGCTTGCCGTCGCCGGCCTTGTCCGCAGGCTTGAATGCGGAACAGGCGGCGAGCGCGAGCGCCGCCGCGACGATCGTGAGGGTGCGAAGGGTCATGGTCATCAAATTCCCTGGTCGAGATCGAGCACCACCGGTGCGTGGTCGCTCGGCTTTTCCCACTTGCGCGGCACGCGGTCGATGATGCAGCCCTTGACGCGCGGCACCAGCGGCTCGCTCACCAGGATGTGGTCGATGCGCAGGCCGCGGTTCTTCTGGTAGCCGAGCATCCGGTAGTCCCACCACGAAAAGCTTTTCTCGGGCTGCTCGAAGAGCCGGAAGCTGTCGACCAGGCCCAGCTGGAGCAGCGCCTTGAAATGCTCGCGCTCCTCGGTCGTGTGATGGATGGTTTCCGCCAGGCCCACGGGGTCGAAGCTGTCGCGGTCTTCGGGCGCGATGTTGAAGTCGCCCAGAAGCACCAGGTTCGGATGCGCCGCCATTTCGGCGCGCAGCCATTCGCGCAGCGCGCGCAGCCAGCCCATCTTGTATTCGAACTTGTCGGTGCCCGGCGCCTGGCCGTTGACGAAGTAGCCGTTCACGATGCGCAGCGGACCCGCCGGCGTTTCGACCGTGGCCGCGATCACGCGGGACTGGTCGTCGGTGAAGCCGCCGATGTTCCTTGCCACGTCGCGCATCGGCGCGAGGCTCAGGATGGCGACGCCGTTGTAGGTCTTCTGGCCGAACACGGCGGCCTCGTAGCCGGCGGACTTGAGCACGTCGAGCGGGAACTTGTCGTCGCTCATCTTGAGTTCCTGCAGGCACAGCACGTCGACCGGGTTGGCGATCAGCCAGTCGAGCACATGCTGCAGGCGGGCGGTCAGGGAATTGACATTCCAGGTGGCAATTTTCATGAAATATGGTAACCGATTGATTTACAAGGCTTTTTCCGTATTTGTAGCGTCTATTTTGTGCGTGCCCGGCGGCGTACCCGTTTTATGCTTCGCTGCGCTTGGTCCTGGGGGACGGAGTTGGCCAGCTTAGCAAAAGCTCTCGACTTTGCCTTGTGGCGCCCGGGGGGTGCGGCTGCGACTCAGCTGTCCACGGGCATGCGCGATCTCGGGCTATAGCTGTTTGAAGCCAATAGTTTCGAGGCGCTCCGAAAGCAGCGACCGTGTCCTGATCCAAAGCTCGTGCCGTGCGGCCGCATCATCGGCCGGTGCGGATGGATTCAGCGGCCGTGCATTCTTCACCGAGAAGTAGCCGCCGGTCGTGGGGTCAGTGTCTTCGGTGGCGAGCCTCACGATGATCTCCGCCCCTCTTCGAGGATCTCCCACGCCCAACCACTTCAGGACCTTGGCAAGGGGCTCCGCGAAGCCAAGCTCGCGGCCCAGGCCCGTCACATTGAACCCCGGGTCGAGGCAGTGGGCGGCGACGCCGGTGCCTTCGAGCTGACCCGCGAGTTCCAGCGAGAACATGATGTCCATGAGCTTGGTTTTGCCATACACCTTGGATGAGCCCGCGCGTGTGAACGGGCTCGTGTCCACAAGATCCTTGTCGGGCGTCAAGCCACCGCTTCGCCGAGATGCCTCGGATGCGACGGTCACGACTCTGGACGGGGCCGAGCGGATCAACGTGTCTCGCAAAATGTCCGTGAACAACCAGGGCGCTAGATAGTTCACCGCGATCATCTCGGCAAAGCCATCGCCGGTGATCCGTTGCTCGAAGGCGTGCAGCCCGGCATTGTTGATCAGTACGTCGATGCGGTCGTACCGGGCGGCGATCTCGGTGGCCACTGCCGCAACGGCGTGCACACTGCCAAAGTCGGCGTAGTGAAAGTCGACATGCGCACCGGGTGCCTCGGCCCGTATGCGGCCGAGCGTGCGGCTGGCCTTCGCCTTGTCCCGCGCCGTGAGTACCAGATGCGCTCCGCGCTTTGCCAGCTCGATGCTCGCGATCTCTCCGATTCCGCTGGTCGCACCGGTCACGACAATGGTGGGGCGTTCTTTCATCTGATTTCCATTTGATGGATAAATATCCACTATAAGCCACCTTCGCGAAGAGAGGACACACCCATCATGAAAACACCCAGGCAAAGGCCCGCCGCTCAGGACGCGGGCGGCCGTGAAGCCGTGGTCCTGGCGCTCGGCGAGCAGCTCAGCGCACTGCTCAGCGCCTCGCGCGCATTGACGATCGAGACGTCCGCGGAATTCCACCCCGACGTGCCATCCGCGGCATTTCACATTGCCCGTTGGCTTCACGCGTTCGGGCCGGCCAAGGCGAGCCGCATTGCCGAAGGCGTGGCGATGGACCGCAGCGCCACGAGCCGGTTGATCTCGAAGCTGGTCGAGCTGGAGTTGGCAGAAGTGAAGCCCGACCCGCTGGACGGTCGCGGCGTGGTCGTGAGCTTGAGCCGCCGCGGCAAGAGCGCGATCAGCCGTGCCGTTCACCGCAAAGGAGATGCACTGCATGCTCGCATCGAGCAGTGGAGCGATGCGGAGGTGAAGCAGCTTGCGTCATTGCTCCGGCGGTTCAATGGCCTGCCGGAGGAGGGCGGGGCTTGAAAGCAGGCTCCAGGCTTTTCTCGCAGGCATGCCGCTCAGCGGAGCCTTGCGCTCCGTTTGCCGATCGGCAGCCGCCACAGGTCGTAGCGCTCGTCCCCGCTCTTGACCGAACCCGCAAAGTGGCTGCTCAAGGAACTGGACGTGAAGACCAGATCGCCGCCCGCAGCGTGCGGCCGTCGGGCGACAGTGCAATGCCGTCTGGGGCCGGCAACCGACCGACGGCAATGGGGCGTTTGCGTGCCTATGGTTATCGTCGGTTGGCCTGCAGTGCCGGGCGAGGGGGCATCCCCGTGTAGGTGCGTGGTCTCAGCGTCCACACCAAAACCGCCACCACTGGGGTCGTGTGGCCCTCATCACCTGTCGCAATGGCCATTTGAAGAGTGACAGCGGTATCCATCCTCGGATGGGAAAGGCATGCGCCTGCATGCGGTGGGGCGTGCTTGAGGCCAGGCACTCTTTCCGATCGATCGCCCGCGCTCCAGACAGCTCACACAACCGCGCAATCAGACTCGACACCTCGTTGACGTGATGCCGGTGCGACATCCCGCCCGGCTTTTCTTGCGCTGCATCAGCGGCTCTTCAATTCCCTCCAGCACCTCAACAACAATTCGGACCCAGCCGATCAGCGCGCAGGATCCATGCGCAGCCGGTACGCCACGCCATCGCGGCCGGGGTCGGCGCCGCCATGCAGGCCATCGGCCTGTACCTGCACGCCGTGCACCCAGCCGATGGTGTAGTTGTATGGGTTGCGGCCAATGGCGTAGCCCTGTGCTTCCAGTGTGCGCGTGGTGGAGCGCGGAATGCGGTTGCACACGTCGATGGCGTTGCTGGTGGACGAGAAGCGCGGCGCCGACACGGCGGCCTGCATTTCCATGCCGTGGTCGATCACGTTGAGCAGCACCTGCAGCACGCCCATCGCGATCTGCGTGCCGCCCGGTGCGCCGAGCACCACGTCGAGCTCGCCGTCCTTGAAGGTCATGGTGGGGCAGGACGAGGTGAAGCGGCTCTTGCCCGGCTGGATGCTGCCGGCGCGGCCCGGGCGCGGGTCGAACACGCCCATGCAGCCGTTGTAGAGGAAGCCCATGCCCGGGGTGATGATGCCCGAGGGCATGGCGAGCGATTGGGTGAGGGACACGGCGTTGCCGTCAGCATCCACCACGCTCAGGTGGGTGGTGTCGCGCGGCACGGGCGCACCGGGGTTCACGCGCTCTACGCTGAAGCGATGGCCTGTGCGGATCTGCTCGGCCACTTCGCGGGCCATGTCCTTGGACAGCAACCGGTCCAGCGGCACGTCGAAGAACTTCGGGTCGCCGATGCAGCGGTCCTTGTCGATCGTCGCCTTCTTCATGGCCTCGCACACCGTCTGCAGATAGTCGGGGCTGTTGTGCTCGAGGCTCGCCAGATCGAAGTGCTCGAGGATGTTGAGCATCTCCAGCAGCATGGCGCCGCCGCCCGGGGGCTGGTTGGTGGTGATGGTGCGGTCGCGGTAGTGGCCCACCAGCGGCGCGTTGCGCTGCACCTGGTAGCGGGCCAGGTCCTCGTGCGTGATCAGCGCGCCCAGCGACTGCAGGTGCGCCACCATCTTGCGCGCCAGGTCGCCCTGGTAGAACGGGCGCGCGCCTTCCTCGGCAATCTGGCGCAGCACGGCAGCCATGCCTTCGTTGCGCAGCGGCGCACCGATGGGCTTGGGACGGCCGTCGGGGCGGCAGTACAGCTGGCGGCTGTCCTCGCAGTACTGCAGGCGCTCCAGGTTGCCGACGCGGCCCATGCTGGGCTCGTCGATCCAGAAGGCGTGCATGCCGGGGCGCACGAAGTAGCCGTCCGCGGCCCACCGGATGGCGGGCTCCACCACCTGCCGCCAAGGCAAGCGGCCGTGCGCCTGGTGCATGGCCTCCAGGCCCTTGAGCGTGGCCGGCGTGCCGATGGACTGGGGGCCGATGTCGTTGACGCGGCCCTTGAGGATGAAACCGAAGCCGTCCTTGGTCTCGCCCTCCAGCAGGTGCTCCCACATGTCTTCCCTGGCCGCCAGCGGCGCGGGCGAGTGGAAGTCGAAATATTCGTGCACCTGGGCGCCGGGCAGGTACACGGCGGCCGTGCCAAAACCTGCGATGCCGCACATCAGCGGATCGACCACCGTCTGCGCCAGCGCGGTGGCCACGGCGGCGTCCACCGCGTTGCCGCCTGCGCGCAGGACGTCGATGCCGGATTCGGCGGCCTCCGGCTGTGGGCAGACCACCATGGCTTCTTTTTTCATGAGGTGTGAGGACGAACCCCTTGCTGCATCGGCGACACAACAAAGGGTGAGGATGAGAAAAAGGGGCGGCCTTGCGCGGGTCGCCGGCTTACTTGGCGCTGAGGTTCAGCGCCCCGAGTGTGGGACCCCAGGCCTTGGCGTCACGCGCCGCCGTTTCCATGACCAGCGCGGAAGGGCCGGACATGGGGATTACGCCCATGCTCTTGAGCTTGGCCTGCACCTCGGGGCTGTTGTGGAAGGCTGTGGTCGTCTTGTTGAGCTTTTCCACGATGTCGGGCGGCGTGCCGGTGCGCGCCACCACGGCACTCCAGCCCATGTTGTCGAAGCCCTTCACGCCCAGCTCGCCAAGGGTCGGCACATCGGGCAGCTCGGGGGTGCGCTGTGGCGACAACACGGCCAGTGGATTGAGCTTGTGGTTCTTGATGTGGGGCAGGGCCGTGCCATACACCGGTGCCATCACTTCGGTCTGCCCACCGATGGTGGCCAGGATGCCGTCGGCCTCGCCCTTGTAAGGGATGTGGGTCATCGAAATGCCCAGGGCATTGCTCACCAACTCGACCGCCAGATGGGTGGAGTTGCCCAGTCCGGCGGACGCGAAGTTCAGCTTGCCGGGCGCCGCCTTGGCTTTTTCCGTCAGGTCCTTGAGCGTCTTGATGCCCGTGGCCGGGTTGGCCGACAGCACGAACGGCACCGTGGTCAGCATGGTCACGCCCACGAAATCTTTCTCGGGGTTATAGGGCAGCGGCTTGTAGGTGAACTGGTTGAGCACCATCAGCGACACGCTGCCGAGCAGCAGGGTGTAGCCATCGGCGGGCGCGTTCAGCGCGCTTTGCGCGGCGATGAGGCCGCCCGCACCGGGCTTGTTCTCCACCACGATGGTGGCGCCGATGGCCTTGCCTGCGTGCTCCGCCCACAGGCGTGCGATCGTGTCGCTGCTGCCGCCCGGGGCCTGCGATACGACCAGGCGCACGGGCCGGTTGGGGTAGGCGGCTTGCGCGTACACGGTGGTGGCCGTGGCGGCCGCGACCGCGACGCCCATCAGGATCTTGCAGACGTTCGTGATTGCTTCAGGCACAGGGATTCCTCTGAGGGTGCGACATAAAAGATGAAGTAATTTTCATGACAACCCTGCTATCCACCTAGTGAAAATGCAAAATGGATGCATGAAGGTTTACTCATGATTGAGCGTTCAGAAGGCCTCTCCTGGGCGCGGGGCATCAAGGTCCGGCACCTGGAGTCCTTTCTGGTGCTGGACGAGGCGGGCACGCTGACCGAGGCGGCGGTGCGGCTGCACATGACGCAATCGGCCATGTCGCACTGGCTGGCAGAGCTCGAACGCGTGGCGGGCACGCCGCTGGTGGTGCGCGGGCGCAAGGTGCAGCTGACGCCTGCGGGGCATCTGCTCAAGCGGCTGGCCATCACCGTGCTGGGCGATATCGCGCGCACCGGCCGCGAGATGCACGCGGTGGCCGCGGGGCGCGTGCCGCGTCTGAACGTGGGCAGCGTCTGGGCCGGCATTGCCGGCGGCCTGCCCGAAGCCGTGACCGCGTTCCAGCAGCGCCATGCCGATGTGGCCGTGTCCATCCACGACGGGCTGTTCGACGACCTGCTCAAGGGCCTGGACACGCGTGCCATGGATGCCGTGATCGGTGTTCTGGATGCAAGGGCGCACCAGCCGCAGCTGGCGCATCACGTGCTCTTCGACGACCAGGTGAGCATCGTCATCGGCCAGGGCAGCAAGCACTGGCACAGCAACCAGCCGCTGGGCTTTGCCGACGTGCTGCGCGAACAATGGGTGATGCCGCCCCTTGGCACGCTCACCCGCATCCAGATGGATGCCTATCTCATCGAGCAACAAGCATCGTGGCTGGTGCCCAAGGCGGAAACCGCCTCGCTGGCCATGATGCAGGCGCTGCTGCAAAAGGGCGACTATGTCGGCGTGTGTGCGGAATCCATGGCGGACTACATGGCCTCGCTGGGGCTGTTCCGGAAGGTCGCCATTGATTCGAACATCCGCTTCGGCCCGATCACCGTGGTGTGGAACCGCGAGCATGTCTCGGCCACGCTCATGGACTTCGTCGCTTGCCTCAAGGCGCATGCGCGGGGCTTGCCTGCCGCGCCAGTGCAGGCGCCGCCCGGCGCGTAGCCTCCGCGCCAGCGCTTTTCGCCCAGGTGGCAGCAGGCGTCTCCGCTCCATGATCGCGAGGCAAAGGGCCATCAGCGTCTCTGCCACAACCGCAGCTTCGGTAGCAAGTCGTTCTTTATCTCACGATCGCGCTGTGTGGCGGTGCTTGCGCGTAGGCGGCCATTTGTCACTTCCTGCCACGTCGAAGCAACGGCTCCGACGATTGAGAGCTTTTCTTGTTGCTTGTGATGAACGGGGCTGATACCACTTGCGACGAGCTTTCGTGCTTCCTGGTGGAGCTCGCGGGCGCGCTTCAGGCTGACGTCAGGGTTGCGGCCGAGGGCCAGCATGCTTTCACTGCTGTGCAGGGTGAACCTGTACCTCCACAACTTTGCGCCGGATGGCTTTACTAGCAACGACAGCCCGCCTGGCTCCACGAGCTTGAAGGCGGTCTCTTGAGCCTTGGCGTTCCCTATCTGTGTTTCGGTAAGTTGGCGGCGAACTAGGAACAGGAACGGCGCCGCTCACTTCCTGATCGCAGCACTCCAGAATTCATTCGCCGCCTTCCCCAAGAGCTCGCTGTCTCGGTAGAGCCTGATTTCCAGCGGAACGGCCCACTCGCTGC
This sequence comes from Variovorax paradoxus NBRC 15149, assembly GCF_001591365.1. Taxonomy (GTDB): domain Bacteria; phylum Pseudomonadota; class Gammaproteobacteria; order Burkholderiales; family Burkholderiaceae_C; genus Variovorax; species Variovorax paradoxus. The sequence continues at coordinate 976,548 of NZ_BCUT01000001.1, read as the reverse complement.
TCGCTGCGGCGACAAGGCGCCCTTGGCCGGTGTCTTCCTCCACGAGGGTCTGCGGCAGCCATGCGATGCCCCTGCCGTCCAGTGCCATCGTCCGGAGGACGGAGGCGAGATGGGCCGTGAAGACGGGCTGTACTGCTTGCGACTCCAGCCGTCGGCTCACGACGGCACGCATGATGCGCCCCAGCCCGGATTCGTCGCTGTACAAGAGCAACGGTACGGCGGATGCGCCTTTCCGTGAAAGCTGATGCAGCGGCTCGCCGGAGCCATTGGGCGCGGACACTGCGATCAGCATGTCTTCGCCGATCCTGGCTGATCTGTAGGGGTCAGCATCGAGTGCGCCATGGGCGTCGGGATGCGCGTGGCTCAGTACGAACTGAACCTTGCTCTGCAGCATCAGGGATTCGCAACGCTGAAGGACGTCGGACATGAGCTGCACCGGCCCGAGCGTGATGCTCGACTCGAGGCTGCGGATCCATCGCGGCAGGAAAGTCATGGAAAGCGCATGCGTGCACGCAATGCGCAGGGTGACCGAACTGGCCTCCGCAACCCTCCTCGCGTCACCGGGCACGCGCGCCACCCTCGCGGCCAACTCCTGCGCCACGCCGGCAAACCACTCGCCAACTTCGGTGAGTGTGGCGGGCTGCGTGCTGCGGTCGAACAAGTCGGCGCCGATCCACTCCTCCAGCGCGCGAATGCGACGGCTGAATGCGGGTTGGGAACTGTGGCGCTCATCTGCCGCGCGCGAGAAGTTCCCCGTTGCTGCCAACGCGAGGAAGTCATCAAGCCAGATCAGGTTCATGTCCGGTTCGTCCAGCGCATAGAAGTTGAGAAATTGAACATTGGCCGAAAAAGACGGCACGGCCGACCATTCAGTCTCCCACCCACCCCCTCTGGAGACACCCGTGAAGATCGTCGAAATCCGCGAGAAGACCATCCCCATCAGCTCGCCCATTCGCAATGCCTACATCGACTTTAGCAAGATGACCCTGAGCCTTGTCGCGGTGGTCACCGACGTGATCCGCGATGGCAAGCCCGTCGTTGGCTACGGCTTCAACTCGAACGGCCGCTACGGCCAGGGCAAGCTGATGCGCGAGCGATTCATTCCGCGCATCATGGAGCCGAAGCCGTCGTCCCTCGTCGACGACAGCGGCGACAACCTCGACCCGCACAAGATCTGGAACACGATGTTCACCAATGAGAAGCCGGGCGGCCATGGCGAGCGCTCGGTGGCCATTGGCACCATCGACATGGCGGTGTGGGACGCGGTGGCCAAGATCGAGGGCAAGCCGCTGTTCCAGTTGCTGGCCGACCGCTATGGCGACGGCAAGCCCAACCGCAAGATCTTCGTCTACGCGGCGGGCGGCTACTACTACCCGGGGCAGGACCATGGGAAGCTCCAGGACGAGATGCGCAGCTACATCGACCGTGGCTACACGGTCGTCAAGAAGAAGATCGGCGGCGCCTCGCTCGACGAAGACCTGCGCCGCATCGACTCGATCATGGAAGTGCTGCAGGACGGCCAGAAGCTCTGCGTCGACGCCAACGGGCGCTTCGACCTGGAAACCGCGATTGCCTATGCCAAGGCCCTGTCGCAGTACGACCTCTTCTGGTACGAGGAGCCGGGCGATCCGCTGGACTTCGAATTGCAGGCAGCCTTGCGCAATTTCTACAGGAACCCAATGGCCACTGGCGAAGATCTCTTCTCCATGCAGGATGCGCGCAACCTGATCCGCTACGGCGGCATGCGCCCCGACCGCGATTGGCTGCAGTTCGACTGCGCGCTCAGCTACGGCCTGGTGGAGTACCTGCGCACGCTGGAGATGTTGAAGGAACATGGCTGGTCGGCCAGCCGCTGCATCCCGCACGGCGGGCACCAGATGTCGCTGAACATCGCTGCCGGCCTTGGCCTCGGGGGCAACGAGTCGTACCCCGACCTGTTCCAGCCATTCGGCGGGTTCCCGGACGGCGTGAAGGTCGAGAACAGCTTCGTGACCCTGCCCGATCTGCCGGGCATCGGCTTCGAGGGCAAGGCCGATCTGTACCGCGAGATGCAGGCGCTTTCGGCCTGAAGCTCAGCAACAAGAACAGGAGACAAGACGTGATCAACTCAATGCGTTTCATCGCTGGCCTCGTCTGTGCCAGCGCCGCCTCCCTTGCTTTCGCCGAGTTTCCGGACAAGCCGATCACGCTGGTTGTTCCGTTCGCGGCAGGCGGACCTACGGACAAGATCGCCCGCGATCTCGCCGAGGCGCTGCGCAAGCCGCTGGGCCAAACGATCATCGTCGACAACGCCATCGGTGCGGGCGGCACGATCGGTTCGGCGAAGGTGGCGCGCTCTGCGCCGGATGGCTACACGCTGCTGGTCAATCACATCGGTATGGCGACTGCCCCAGCGCTGTACCGGAAGCTGAGTTACAAGGTACCCGACGACTTCGAGACGCTGGGCCTCATCAACGAAGCGCCTTCGGTTGTGATCGGCAAGCCGACCCTTGCTGCGAACAACTTTGCCGAGCTTCGCCAATGGATTGCTGCGAACGGTCGCAAGGTGAACATCGCCAATGCGGGGCTGGGCTCTGCCTCGCATCTCTGCGGCCTGATGCTCCAGAGCGCTCTTAAAACCACGATGACGTCAGTCCCCTACAAGGGAACGGCACCGGCCATGACTGACCTTATCGGCGGTCAGGTTGATCTGATGTGCGAACAGGCGGTCAATGCCGTGCCGCAGATCGAGGGCAAGAAGGTCAAGAGCTATGGCATCACCAGCTTGCAGCGCCTTTCGCTGCCGGCGCTCAAGGACACGTCGACCCTTTCCGAGTCGGGCCTCAAGGACTTCAACGTCCAGGTGTGGCATGGGCTCTACGCGCCAAAGGGAACGCCGGCGCCGGTCCTGGCCAAGCTGAACAGCGCGCTGCTCGCCGCCTTGAAAGATCCCGAGTTGATCAAGCGCGAGGAGGCTCTGGGCCTGACCGTCGTGACCGACGAGCGGCTCGATCCAGTCAACCACCGGAAATTCGTCGAAGCGGAAAAGAACCGCTGGGCCAAGGTGATCAAGGAGGCCGGCGAGTACGCCGACTGAGCCCTCAGGCGAGCTTCATCTGGTGGTCGTCGGCGTTCTTCTGCTGACTTTCAAAGGTTCAGCGCGGCCGGCGCCGCTTTTTTTTAACCCTAGCGGCCGTCTTCGGCATGATCTGCGGCACCTGGGGCACCACGCTGATCCACCTGCACTACATCGACCAGGTGATCGGCAAGCGCCCCGGCGGCTGCGAAAGCACGGCGAAATGCACGGCGACGTGGCGCTCGACAGCAGGCAGCGCGCCATCGTCATGCCGCACAGCGCGCTGGCGGGCGACGCCAACCTGCTGGTTTTTCCGAGCATCGACGCGGCCAATATTTCCTACAACCTGCTCAAGACCGCGGCCGGCGGCAATATCGCGATCGGCCCGGTGCTGCTCGGAGCCGCCAAACCTGTGCATATTCTCACGGCCAGCGCAACAGTTCGGCGCATCGTGAACATGACAGCCTTGACAGTCGCCGACGCAAACGCAGATCGTTTGCATGGTACTAACGGAGGTCACTTGGACGAGCAGAACTCAGCCACGTCACTTTAGATGCATGGCAAGTTGGACTTTAGCGGCTTGCGCACTGAGAGTGGAACTGGACGCCGCGATGATGGCGACGGCCACGATCGAGCCTCTCTTCAGGAGTCGCCCCTTTTCTGGCCGGGTTGTCATTGGCCCGTCTGAGGATGCAGTCGACAGAGTCGTTGGCCTCAGGTAGGCGGCAGAAGTCCACGGGGGTCGTCCTGTCGGCGATCGATTCCAGCCTCGAATCCGCAAACACGAGGGTTCGATCAACAGGGATGCATGCCGGGTCGCCCAACGATGGTCGCGTCTTGAACAATTGCTCCGGCGATAGTGGCTTGTCTAGCTTCGTAGGATCGAGGCGCAGGCCAAGCATCTGGCCGAGATAGGTGGCGCGCTGGGGAAATGTTCGACCACTCAACGTGATCCGGCGATCAAGACCTTCCCGCCTATCGCTTGCGATCGTCGTCATCGGTCCGGCAAAGAATCTGGTGTCGTCCGGGTCCCGCCCGGCGCGCTCAGCCGCTTCACGAAATGCGGCGCGCTGCGCGCGTGCATCGTCGATAGTGAAAGCCGCGCCAATGACGCCGCTGGCGTTTCCACAGTGACTGCGCCGGACTTATAAAAACACAAGGGCGTCCCCGCATCACCGCAGAGGACGCCGAGCGTTGTCACTCGCGCGCCGTCGCCACCGAAGACCTGGTTAATTGTCGGACCGCACGGCGCCTCGGACTAGGCGCTCGTTTGGTCCGTCCACTCAGGAACGCGCGCTACGGAGCAGTGCAGGTATAGCTAGCAGCGCTGTTGACATCGCCACCAGAGACGTAACGCGGGTACTGCGGATACTGGCAAACGGGGATGGATTTCGCCGCGCCGGTGCTGGTCTTGCTGTTGAAGGTGAGTTGCGTCGGTGCAGAGCCGGCCTCCACCCACTTCACAATCGCATCGTCCCATCTGACTTGAGTCAGGGCTTGCGACCCTCCGTGACCGGTGCCAGGAATGACGAAGTACCGGCTGGAGGTCGACGGATCAGCCAGCCCCATGCCTTTGGCGATGGAGTACACGGTGTTCACGTTTCGAGTGTGCTCGTTGATCGACAAGAGCCCGTCAGCGCCATCGTGGTAGGTGAGAAACTTCTTTCCGCTCGCGATGAATTTTGCGATGGCAATCTTGTCTACGTCCGCGCCGACGGACTGGAGGCCGGCCACGACTGGGCCGTAGTCCACATTGACGTCAAAGGTCGCCTGTTTTGCTGCAGTCAACCACGCCGCGTCGCCTGTTGCCATGGCGACGTACCCACCCCCGAGACCGCCGAACGACGCGGGATTTGCACTTGCCCAGCCATAGGGAGAGTAAATCGTATTACCCGTTGCATCCGTCCAGCCTCCCGCGAAGAGCTTTTGAACTGTCGGAAGCTGTGTCGGCGTCAAGCAGACCGCTGGGTCAGTACTTGCCAAAGGCTGCCCGCAGACCTGAGTGGACGGGTCAAAGGTGCACCTCGAAGGATTCGAGATCACCCCGTCGGCCAAGTTATCTGCCGCGTCACAGGAGGCCACTGCTGCTTTGTATACGGCGCTCCACTGAGCGCCGCTCGGCATTACAGGGGTTCCAGCAAGACCTGCCATGCTCGTCCACGCGACCGTCTGCCCAGGCATGCTGAAACCGTAGCAACCGGATACGGCCCCATCGAATTCTTCAGGCCAACGTTGAATTGCAATCGCAGCGTTGCGGCCTCCGTTCGAGCATCCAACGAAGTACCGATACTTCGCATCCTGCTTGAAAAACTCCTTAATCACCCCTTTGGCGAAGTACAACGTGGTGCCGAGCGAGGCATACGAGTAGTCATCCATGGACTGCTTTCCAGCTTCTGTCCCGTCAAAGAAGACCGCAGGCGCAGCCTGTCCAGTAACCCCAGCGCGATTGCCACCGTTGGACGACGCGTAAACAGCAGCCTGCGCTGTGACAGCGTACGTGACTGCAGTAATTGCTCCCGAACTGTTCTTGGTGAAGGCTGAGCGAATTTGCCCGTCAAATCCTCCGCCGCCTTGCTGATAGTAGCGCCCACTCCAGTTATCTGGGACCACGACCTCTATATCAAGATAGGGGGCGCGGGTCGCCAGTACCTGGCACATGCCGGTCGTGCCGAGAGAGGCATCACCCTCGATGCGGTTGGCCGCAGTCACGGTTGCCGAAGCGAATGTCTTTCCGACTATCGAAGTGCAGGTCGCCTTGAGAGCATCAACGCTCGGCAGGGCGTTGGGATCTGTGCCGGTGTTCCCACCGCCACCATTGCTGCCATTGCCGCCGCCGGTGCCGACTGGAAACACGAAGGGTAGGCCAACACCGCTATTGCTGCCACCGCCACAAGCTGCCAGTATGAGAGTCACGGACAGCGCGACAGCCGTGCACAACCTTGTTGAAAGAAGTTTTCGAGGGAATCCGATCATTGCTTGTCTCCTGAAGTTAAAGAAGTGACGGCTCTCTGCGTCGTCGAGTTGCGGACCTTGTGACTGGTCTCTTAATCGATCCTGATGTTGTTGGCCTTGATGAGGCGACCCCAGCGCTCGCGCTCGTCTTTCACGTACTTCGCCATGTCGGACGGTGTCCCGGGCAGCCCCTCGACGCCAAGCCCAAGAAAGCGTTCTTTCACAGGCTTCGAGTTCAAGGCCTCGACCAGCGCCTTGTTGAGCTTTGCCACGGTTTCCGGCGGAGTCCCGCTCGGTACGGAGAGTCCTTGCCATGCGTAAGCTTCGAAATCGGACAGCCCCTGCTCGGACAGCGTCGGAACGTCCGGCAGCGTGGCAATGCGCTTTGAGCTCGCGACACCGATGGCCTTGACCTTGCCGGCCAGCACGAACTGATTGCCGCTCGCCGTGTCGACCATCATGAAGGGGACCTGACCGCCCAGGATGTCCTGCATCGCGGGCGCCGCGCCGCGGTAGGCAACATGCGTCATCGCGATCCCGGTTTTCTCACGCAGCAGTTCGGCCGCCAGGTGATGAGGACTGCCTGCGCCGGCCGATGCGTAGTTGACGCCGCCGGGTTGCGCTTTAGCCCAGGCGATGAACTCCTTGAAGTTCTTCGCCGGCACTTGCGGCCCGACCACCAGCACAAGCGGAAAGCGCGCCAACATGCCAACCGGCGAGAGGTCGTGTTCTGCGTTGTAGCTGAGCTTGGAGAACAGGAACGGGTTGGCCGCAAGGGTGGCAAAGTCGGCGGTCAGCATGATGCTGCCGTAGTCTTTCGAGCGGGCCGCGTAGTCGGCAGCAATATTGGTTGCCGCGCCAGGCTTGTTGTTGATCACGACCGGCCGCGAGAGGATTTTCCCCATCGTCTCGGCTGTGGCGCGTGCCACGGAGTCGGATCCGCCGCCAGCCGCGTAGCCGACCACCCACTCGATGGGCTTGCTGTCCTGCGCGAATGCCAGATGAGCGGTTGCTGCGAGCGCAAGGCTCGTTAGGATCGATCGAATCATGGAAAAGTCTCCGTTGGTTGTGTTCAAGGGGATCTGGCGGGACGGGCTGCCGCGAATGCTTGGCGCAGAACGCTTGGCGACCCGATGTGATTTGCAAGGACGAGCAGCAAGCGCGCATTGAATGCGTGGCTTTCTTCGGTCGAGAGTCCCTGATGCGCTTCGATCAGCGCTTCGTAGAAATCATCTGGCGCTTCAAGGTGCGGCGAAGTAATCAGTTCCATGAGGTCTTCTTCAATTGATGGCCAGAGCGCGCATCAGAGCCTGATGAATCTGATCAGCGCTCGGCTGGCGCCAGCGTGCGCAGACATGCTGGTCGGGGCGCAGCAGGTAGGCAGTGTCGGGGCGCAGGTCATATCGCTGGGTCAGCAGGCCGTCCGCGTCGGTGAGGTCAGCCTCGCCGATGCCTGATCCGGTCGCGATACGCAACACCTTCAGCGACATGCCCTTCAAGTCGAGATCCTGAATACGGCGCGTCAACGAGTTGGCCGCTGGGCCCGCGGCCAGCAGAATCGTGAACCCTTGGGCAAGTTCGCGCAGCAACCAGCCATTGCTGCCGTCGGCCCGGATGATGGGCGCGTCTGCTGCCGCCGCTCCGGGCACCATGCAACCCAAAAAGCTCTCGGCGTCCGCAGTATTGAGAGCCGAGCCATGAAAGGTCGCCGGCACCGACAGCCGGCCACTGTTGACGAGCGTGCGAGCAAACGGCTGGGACTTGGACAGCTCGAGCACCGCGTCGCGGAAGAGCCGGCTGATGTCGCTCTTGGGCGTGATGAAGTCGGTGGCACGCGTTGAGTTGCGAATGTTTTCGTCGGCAGCGTATTCGCGCTCATCGGCATAGGTATCGAGCAGAGCATCGGGCGCCATCTTTGTAACAACGGCTGCGAGCTTCCACGCCAGGTTCTCGGCATCCTGCACGCCGGAGTTCGCGCCGCGCGCCCCGAAGGGAGATACGCCATGCGCGGAGTCGCCTGCGAAGATCACGCGGCCGTGACGGAAGTGTTCCATCCGCAGGCAAGAGAAGGTATATACGCTGGCCCATTCGAGTTCGAACTCGGCGTCTTTCATCGTCGAGTGCTCCAGCAGTGCCTTCACACGCGGGATGATGTTCTCTGGCTTCTTTTCCTCCTCCGGGTCGGCGTCCCAACCAAGCTGGAAGTCAATGCGCCATACGTCGTCAGGTTGCCGATGCAGCAGCACGCTCTGGTTCGGATGAAACACCGGATCGAACCAGAACCAGCGCTCGGTCGGCGCCTCGTGCTTCATCTTGACGTCGGCAATCAGGAAGCGGTCGCGGAACGTGCGCCCCTTGCTCTCCTGGCCGATCAGCTTGCGAACTGCCGAGCGCCCGCCATCGCAGGCGGCGACGTAGTCGGCCTCCAATTCATAAGAACCATCGGGCGTTTCGACCGTTAGCACGACGTGGTCGTGGTGTTGCGCGACACCGGTGACGTTGTTCTTCCAGCGCAGGTCGATCAGAGGCAACTGCGCGGCGCGCTGCGCAAGGTAACCCTCGACGTAGTACTGCTGCAGGTTGACGAAGGCAGGGCGGCTATAGCCGGTTTCGGGCAGCAGGTCGAAGCTGTAGACCTCTTCTTCCTTGAAGAACACCTTGCCGACGTTCCAAGATACCCCCTTGTCGACCATTCGGTCGCCGCAGCCCAATCGGTCGAATATTTCAAGCGTTCGCTTGGCGAAGCAGATGGCGCGCGAGCCGGTGGACAGCGTGTTGTCGTTGTCCAGAAGCACGACCGGGATCTCGCGCTGTGCGAGGTCGATAGCAAGCGCAAGGCCGACGGGACCCGCTCCCACCACAACGACGGGTCGCCGCACGGGGTGCGAGACGTCCTGGTCCGGATGCCGTGTGTAGTCGAATGCGAGCTTCTGATAGTCGAGCTCGTCCCGCCCGCCAGCGGCGAGTTCTTTGAATTGCATCTATGGCTCCTGGTGAGGCGACCCTGAGGGTCGCCGGTGCTCGGTCGGCACTGCGATCTGTGAAGGCGTGAACCGAAGCGAACGAATGGGGCGTTCAGCCTTCGAGTGCTTCCCACATCTCGATATCGCGCTCGGCCGTCCAGATGCGCGGATCCGGATGCCGTGTGAGCTCGTCGTAGCAGCGTGTCACGTCGAAGGGCATGCAATGGTCGAAGATGACCCAGTGGCCATACTTGGGCTTCAGCTTGGCGAAGGTTTCCGTGTAGACCGTCTTGAGGTCTTTGCCGGCTGCTACGCCCGCTTCAACGCTTCCACGCACATCGGCTATGAACCCAGCAGTGGCCTGGAGGCCGGCGGCGACCTGCTCCTCACCAACAAGGGCGGGGCCTCGACCAGGAATCAAAGCGGTCGGCTTTAGCGCCGCGACGTTCTCAAGCGTCTGTGGCCAGTCTTTGAAGTAGGCGTCACCGGCATACGGTGTGGCGTCGAATTCGACCAAGTCGCCGCTAAGGAGCACGCGGTCCCGCGGTAGCCAAACCACGGTGTCGCCCTTGGTGTGGCCGCGGCCCAACTGCAGCAGTTGGACCTCCACCTTCCCGAGCCATAACGTCATCTTCTTGTTGAACGTCATGGTCGGCCATGTGAGGCCGGGAGGAGTGCTTTCCACATTGCGGAAAAGTCGTGGGAAACGGCCGATCTCGCTCGCCTTGTCCTGTTCGCCACGTTCAACGATCAGGTCACGGGTGTCCTGGCTCGAAATGACCTCTTGCGGATTGAAACCGCTGGCGCCGAGCACGCGCACGGCGTGGTAGTGGGTCAGCACGACGTACCTGATCGGTTTGTCGGTGACCTCGCGGATGCGGCGTACCACGTCCTGGGCCATTGCCGGTGTGGCTTGCGTGTCGGCAACCAGCACGGCGTCATCGCCCACGACGATGCCTGTGTTCGGGTCGCCCTCGGCGGTGTACGCGTAGGCGTGTTCCGAAAGCCGTGTGAATGTGACCTCCTTCTCCTTGAGATCGGCGTGGGAGGCAAATTGCTTGGGGGTGGCCATGTAGGGGGTCTCCAGGTCAGACATTCGTGTAGGTCAAACGCGTCTGCATTGTCGATTGTTGGTTCTACGATGGCAAATGCATTCGCTATGGGTGAAGATGGTGTTTTCCCTAGCCAGTAGGCGGGACCACCCGCGGAGTTGTGCCGACCACCTCTCTGACGTGCGGAGGAAAATCGTTCTGGTTTTGTGAACTGGCGCCTTGCAGTTCAAGGCGATACGTGCCCAGAACGTATCGAAGGGCAAGTCAGGAAGACACGGGCAGGCCTGGCCTGTTCACCACGAGGAGGCGGTACTCGCCAGCTGCAAGTCTTGGTCGACAACGCAGCGCGCGCCGCCCAGAGACCTCAAGTCAGTGAGGCCGGTCAACGGCATGCGACCTCTCCAAGGGCGCTTTGGAAAGCTCGATCGATCAACTGACGAGACGCGGCGAGCATTCGAGGAGCGATTCTCAGCAGAATGCTCCGCCGCGGTCAGAAACGGGGGACAGGCTGGGGCTGGTTGGGCTGGCGCTCAGTCTTGAGAAATCGAGGAGCAGTAGTCTGCCAGCGCGGTCGCAATCGAGCCGCCCCAGCGTGCATCGAAATTTTCTTCGCTCCCGAAGACGAGGGCTACCAAGTCGAGACGCCCGTTCGCATTGAGGATGGGAGCGGCGAGGGCATTGATTCCAGGAATTGGATTTCCCATCGCGCGCGCCATCCCTCGCGCCCGTATCTCGGCGATCTCTTTCATGAAGCTTGCCTTGGCCAGCTCCTCATCGGCGCTCGCCAGTGCCAAACGTTGAAGTTCAATCTCGAGGAGGCGCTCCGTCACGTTCGGCTGCATGTAGGTGGCGAACACGCGACCCGTTGCGGTTGAGACCATCGACATCACACTTCCTACGCGAAGATTGGTTTCCAGCGGAAAATCGACCGCGCTCATCTGAACGATGGTGGGCCCCAGCTGTCCCCAAACGGCGAGTGCGACCGTGTGCTGCACTTTTTGTTTGAATGGACCCAGCGCTTCTTCTGCGCGACGCAGCGCAGGCGATTGCGCTAGTCCAGCCAAGCCCAGGCGCAATGCCAGCGCGCCGAGTTGATAGCGCCCCGTGCGAAGGTCTTGCTCAACCAATCGGATCTTGCAGAAGCTGACGAGGTAAGGATGTGCCTTGGCCGCAGCCATGCCGGCTTCTCGGGCAACATCGCGCAAGAGCATCGGCCCTGCATGACGACTCAGAACCCGCAAAAGCTGTCCCCCAATCTCAATCGATTGAATGCCTTTGCGGTCGTCGCTTGCTTCGGAAATGGTGCTACCGGACATCGTGCTAGCTTGGGACAGAGGGGAGTGGCTCAACACTGCTTGGCGCGTGATTCGGTAGGCCGAGCCGGTCAGAGAGCGTCCGCGTTGCTCGGCGCAGCGCGCTGGGGACTGAGCCCTCCCAATCGGCATCAATATTGCCCACTCTGCCCGTGACGGTGATTGCGCAAACCATTGTCGATGCATGATTGAAAACTGGCGCGCTAAAGGAAACAAGGCCGGGTACCGGTTGATCGGAGATGCGGGCAATTCCGTGACGCTGAGCATCCTCCACAGCGTGTACGAAGGCGTCGTCTTGAGGCATGCCTCGCCTTGCTTGCTCGATGTCGAGTGCTTTCTGAACGACCTGTTGGGGCAAAAATGCGCAGAAGGCACGACCTGTGGCCGAAGTCGTCAGCGCGAGCGTGGCGCCCTCGTAGAGCGTGGCGTGCAAAGGCGCATCTCCGCGCAAGACTCTGATCACCGTCGGGCCGGCGCTTCCCCATACCGACAATGCAACTGTCTGATCAAGTTCCAAGCGCAGCTGAGCGATCGAATTCAGTGCCAATTCGATGGGATCAAGACTGCGCAGCTCGCTGAGCCCTAAATCAATCGCGAACTGGTCCAAGCTGTATTGCTTGGTAAGTGGATCCTGTTTCACAAGGCCCATGCGCGCAAAGCTGGTTAGATACGCATGCGCGAGGCTGGCTGACATGCCTGCAGCGGATGACAGGGTTCCAAGTTCCACCGAGTTGCGAAGCCGGCTCAGAACTTCCAGAAGGCGTCCCGCCGTCTCCACCGATTTGATTCCCCGACTCTCCTGCACACTCGCCTGGTCTCGCATGGTCGAAAGTGTAAGGGAGGTCTCTTACCAGGCTCATCGGATGATGACGGTCTCTGACGGAGTGCATCCTTTTCTTCCTGGGAGGGCGTTTTCAAGACCAAGTTGTGGCGCGGACTCGGCGCGATTCGCGTCGTTCAGTTTCGTGAAGCGCTCACGGCGGAGAGCATTCCCAGGACACTGGCGTACGTGCCATTGGCTTCTGCGTACCGGATGAACTTGGCGCGTTCTACGACAATTTCCTGAGCCTCAGGCTCGTCGCGCAGAAGTGCCATGGTTTCTGAAAGAAATTCTTCCAGCGGCATGGACTGCTCGTCGTTTTCCTGGCCCAGCAACGTTGTTCGCACGCCCGGTGGCGCCACTTCGATGACTTGGACAGAGGCGTCCGCCACCTGGATGCGCAGGCTCTCGGTGAAGGAGTGAAGGGCGGCTTTCGTTGCGTTGTAGGTGGGCGTGGCCGGCAGTGGAACGAATGCGAGCGAAGAGGTGACGTTCACGATCACCGCGTCGCTCTTGTCCACCAGTTGCGGCAAGAAGGCGTAGACCATCCGAATCGTGCCAAGCAGGTTGACCGAGACGGTGTCTTCGGCGATCTGGAGGGAGGTCGGCTCAAGAAGATCTTCCCAAAGCATGATGCCCGCGTTGTTGACCAGTACGTTCAGTTCGGGGTACTTGCTCGCCACCGTTTTGCTCGCGCGGGTGATGGATGCGGCGTCTGCGACGTCGAGCTCGAGCGCTTCAATGCCCGGGTGCTCATTGGTGATCTGGCCGAGCAGGTCTTTGCGTCGACCCGCGACAATGACCTTGTTGCCCGCCTGATGAAAGCGCAGCGCCAAGCCCAGTCCGATGCCCGAGGTGCCGCCGGTGATCAAGATCGTGTTGCCTGTGAACTTCATGGATTTCCTATGGGGAGAGATAGATAAAATGAGCCAAAACGGACAGTTGTCCATTTGCCGAACCATACCGGACAATTGTCCGCTTTGCAAGTGAGCTTGATGGAGGGGGCGCGAGTGCCGAAGAAGATGGACCCGCAACTGCGTTCGGACGCACTGCAGAACCGCGAACGGATCCTGCAAGTGGCAATTGCCGAACTGACACGATCAGTGGACGTTCCGCTGAGCGCCATCGCGAAGAAGGCCGGCGTTGGGCAAGCGACCTTCTATCGAAACTTCCCCAGTCGAGACGCGCTGGTGTGGGAGGTTTATCGCTACGAGATGGCGCAGGTCGCGGACCTTGCCGAGCAACTGCTCCAGACCAGTCCGCCGCAACAAGCGCTGCGGGAATGGATGGACCGTCTCGCCCAGTACGCCATGACCAAGGCCGGCCTGGCCGATGCCTTGCGCCAAGCTTCCAGTGCACCGGAGTGCTCGGAGGAGTCCCGATATGCGCCAGTGATCGGCGCTGCTCAACGCCTGCTTCAGGCCAACGAGAAAGCCGGAACCATTCGGCCAGGCGTCACCACGGATGACTTTTTTCTGGCCATTGCAGGCATTTGGCAAATCGACTCCAAGGGCGACTGGCAACCACGCCTGAAGCGACTCATGGATCTCGTCATGGACGGACTGCGCGCGGGTGCGCCCGCGCGTGCTTCCTAGTTTCTGTTCGTCTTCGCATCGCGGCGATGAAGGGGCGGCGGGTCACGCCGCTCCATACGCAAAGCAAATAACGTTTCGGCGGCCCGCCGCAGGCGCAGCCTAGAAATCAGCGACCTTGCCCCATGCCGAGCCGCTGAACCGTCCTGGCCCGTACGGTGCAGGATCGACGATCGGTTCGGCGCCGCTGGCAAGGTCGGCAATCAGGTGGCCGGCGCCGGGGCCGATGCCGAAGCCGTGCCCCGAAAAGCCCGCGGCCAGGATGAACCCCGGCATGCCGGGCACCTCGCCGATGCCGGGAACACCGTCCGGCGTGCTGTCGATGTAGCCGGCCCAGGCATGCGTGATCCTGGCGTCGCGCAGCTGGGGCAGCAGTTCGATGGCGCGGCGGTGGGTCTCCCTTACCGTGGGCAGATCGGGCTTCGGATCGAGGATGCGCACGCGCTCCATCGGCGTTGGCGCATCGAGCCGCCAGCGCGCCAGCGTTTCATGGCCGCTGCGGATGGCTTCCAGGCCGCCCGGGCGAAGGTTGCGCCAGCGCTTGGCGAACATGGGCACGAATTGCGGCGCGAAGCGCATGAACTGCCCGGTCGGGTCCACGCGCGCGCGGCCGCTGATGGCCAGTGCATAGCGTCCGTCGTTGCGGCGCGTGGCGGACACGCCCGCGCTCACCACGGCATCCGGCAGGCGCTGCTCCACAGGGGACACGCTCAGGATGGATTGGCGGATCGAGGCCTGCGGAAAGCGGATGCCCAGTTGCCGGCAGAACGAAGACGCCCAGGCGCCGCCCGCCATCACGACCGTCCTGGTCTTGATGACCCCGGCTTCCGTGACCACGCCGCTGACCCGTCCGCCTTCGGTCTCGATGCCGCGCGCCGCGCAGTTCTGGTGGACGCTGCCGCCGAGCTTGATGAGCGCAGCGGCCACGGCCGGCGCGGCCTTGCCAGGATCGGCGGTGCCATCGCTGGGCGAGAAGACGCCGCCTTTCCAGGCGCGGCCGGTCGCATGGCCGCGCTCGGCGGCCTCGCGGGCGCTCAGCATGTGGGTCGTCACGCCGGCGGTCTTTGCAAACTCGCGCCAGCTGGCCCAGCGGGAAATCTCGGCCTCGTCGTTGCTGAGGTACAGCAGCCCGCAGCGATGAAAGCCGGTGTCCTCACCGCTCTCGGCGGCAAAGCGTTCCCAGAGCTCGAGGCTCTTGGTTGCCAGCGGCAGTTCGCGGGCATCGCGGTTCTGCTGCCGGCACCAGCCCCAGTTGCGGCTCGACTGCTCGGCGCCGATCCGGCCCTTCTCCACCAGGGCGACCGACAGGCCGCGCTGGGCCAGGTAATAGGCGCTGAAGACGCCGATGATGCCGCCGCCGATCACGACGACATCGGCCGAAGCCGGCAGCGTGGGCGAAGTCTGGATGTGTTGCAGCGGAGGCGACATGATGGATCTCGCTCGCCCGCTCAAGCCGCAACGCTTTGGCACACGTAGAACTTTGCCACGCGATCGCTGCTTTCCCAGCCGATCGGTGCGCCCTGTGGCACGAAAAGCGCGTCGCCCTTTGCCGTGGAAAGCACGCTGCCATCAGGCGCTGCGAAGCGCACGCTGCCGGCCAGCAGATGCATGAACTCGTTCATGCGGTGCGGCCGAACGATGCGGTGGTAGGGGGTCGAGTCCCAGGCGCCGGCGCTGTACTGCGCGCCATCGTCGATGAAGACCTTGTCGCTGCGGCATTCCGGCTGGGGGCCCAGCAGCACTTCCGCGGGCAGCGTGGCCGTGGGCTTGAAGTCGGCGTCGGCATGCAGCGGGAAGACGCCGCGCTTCGTCGGCCTCTCGCAAGCGGCGGCGCAGAACACGAAGCGCACGCGGGATCCGGCCTGGATGCGAAGCGAGGTCCCGCATCCGATGACGGCGCCCGCCTCGGGGCCGACCACCAGCGGGGCCGCGCCGGCTGCCGTCAGGGTCAGCTCGCCCTCGACCACGACGATGGTTTCGATGTTGGGATAGCTGGCGACTTCGAGCTCGCCGATGAAGCTGGTGCGGCCCGCGCTCATCGTGCCAGGTCCTTCCCACGCGATCTCGCGGTGCCGCGCAAAGGGATCGTCCTTGCCGAACGGCGCCCTGCGGAAGGCGGTGGAAAGGGGGGCGCCGCCGGCGCGGTGCAGTACGAGGGCCACGGTCATGATTGCTCCTGCGCGATGCGCAATGTCTTCCTTGAAATCTGTCATTCGGCGGCGGGTGCCGGGGCATCCTGGAAGCCGAGAATGGCCTTGGTTTCCAGGTACTCCTCGAGACCTTCGATGCCGTATTCGCGGCCGTTTCCGGAGCGCTTGTAGCCACCGAAGGGCGCATGCGGATTCCAGGCCGGATAGTTGATGTGCACCTGCCCGGACCGGATCCGCGCCGCCACGGCGCGCGCCGCGGCAAGGTCCTTGCCTTGCACGTGGGCGCCCAGGCCATAGACGGTGTCGTTCGCAATTTCCACGGCCTCGTCCACGCTGTCGTAGGGAATCAACGCGAGCACCGGCCCGAAGATCTCCTCCTGCGCGATCTGCATCCGGGAATGCACCGCGCTGAAGATGGTCGGTCGGCAGTAGAAGCCGCGGCTCAAGCCCTCCGGCCGGCCGAGGCCGCCGCAGACAAGCTGCGCGCCTTCGGCGATGCCGATGCCGATCATTTCCTGCACGCGATGGAACTGAGCGCGGTTTGCCACCGGGCCGTGCGTGGTCTGCTGCGAACGCGGATCGCCCACCACCATGGCGGATGCCGCTTCGCGCGCGATCTGCTCGACCTCGTGCAGGCGCGCTCGGGGCACGATCATGCGCGTCGGCGCGCTGCAGGACTGGCCGACGTTGCGAAAGCCCGCCGCCACGCCTCCCGGTACGGCGCGCGCCACGTCCGCATCCGGCAGGATGAGGTTGGGAGATTTCCCGCCGAGTTCCTGGGCCACGCGCTTCACCGTGGGTGCCGCTGCCTGGGCCACCAGGACGCCGGCCCTTGTCGAACCGGTGAACGAGATCATGTCCACCTCCGGATGCTGCGCCAGGGCCGCGCCGACCTCCGGTCCGCTGCCATTCACGAGGTTGAACACACCGGGCGGAATGCCGGCGTCTTGCATCACTTCGGCAAAGAGCAGGGCGCTCAGGGGCGACAGCTCGCTGGGTTTCAGGACGACCGTGCATCCGGCTGCGAGGGCGGCGCCGACCTTGGCGGTGATCTGGTAGAGCGGCCAGTTCCAGGGGGTGATGAGGCCGCACACGCCGATGGCCTCGCGCACGATGGCCATCTCCCCGCGATGGGTGACAAACGCATAGCCGCGCGCATTGTCGCGGGCCACGCGGATGTGCTCCGCGGCAGACGGCACCTGCGTGCGGCGCGCGAAGTCGATGGCCGCGCCCATCTCCAGCGAGATCGCCTGGGCGAACAGTTCTGCGCGCTCGAGGACCAGCGCGTGGATGCGGTCGAGGAGCAAGGCCCTGCTCTGGGCCGGACTCGCGGACCAGGCCGCGAATGCGCGCCGCGCTGCGGCCACGGCTGCGGCGGCATCCCCGGCACTGCCCAGCGCGATCTCCGCGACCGGCTCCTCGGTCGACGGGTCGACGACGCTGGCGCGAGTCTGCGTTTCGGGCAGGACCCACTCGCCGCCGACAAACATGCGGTCCAGGCGGCCAGCGCGCCCCAGGTGGTCGACGATCGATGAGTTCATGGATGGGGCCTTCTTTGCATGCCCAAAATCTTAGGCCGCGCGCCCCTCGCGCCGGTGCTTCAATGGGGGTCCTGCACAAAGCAGGCTGCCGTTGTGCGAGCCGCGACAGCAGATCCTGCCGTCGTGCAGTGTCAGCGGCTTCCACGCCGCCTGCTCCTATTGCGATCTTCGGTCCGCAATGGCCTCGGTCCAGCCGGCCACGTCTTCGGCCGTCATGGTGCTGGCGGCGGTGAGGCGGCCGTCCACGTAGCCCAATTGCTCGACGTCGTGAAGGTACTGCTCGCGCGACAGGAGGGTGCCGGCGCACACGTGCTCGTTCGGCGCCGGCGGCTCTCGCACCTCTTCGGCCAGCCGCGCCATCAGCCGCTCCATCACCCAGCCGGGAATGCGCTGCCGCTCGCCGGGGTAGATGTAGCCGAACAAGGTCAGGTGGGCCAGCAGCACCCGCCAGTGCGGGCCAAAGCGCTCGAGCAGGCCGGGCCAGTCCAGCCGCTCGGCGGTGGCCTGCAGCAGGTGGGCGATGTCGCCGCCGTCGTAGCGCTCGCGCTCCATGATGAAGGCCTTGGACAGCAGGCTGTCCTCCACGTTGGCAACGAGCACCGGCACGCCCAGGACTGCGGCGCGGCTGTTGCCGCGGAACCAGCGCTCGTCCACCGGCATGAGGCCGTTGCCCGAGTTGAAGATCAGGTCGATGAACTCCGGCCCGTCGTGCACCTTGGCGAGCCAGTGCGGATGGCTCATCTCGGTGCGCCAGCCGTGCTGCTGCATCAGTTGCGCGATGCGTTCGTAGTCCGCGCGGCGGATGAACAGGTCCAGGTCCTTGGTCGAGCGGCGGATGCCTGTGTGGCAGGCATGCGCGAAGGCGCCGCCGACCAGGAAGGGAATGTCCGCACCGTTCAGCGCGCGCAGCGTCTGCCGGTAGAAGTCGGCCACGCGGGGCTCGACTTCTTCTGCTTCTTCCAGCGAAAGCGCAAGACCGGCCGTGGGCTCCATTCAGGCAATGTAGAGCCGGCCCGCAGGCGGGCTCGGAGCAAACGGCCCCATCGGTCGTCGGCAGGCGCCTACAGCCGCCGCAGGATGAGGCCGATCACGGCCGGCGGCATCCGGGCGCAGGCTTGCTGCAATGCCCAATCCGAAATCTTCCTCCCATGTCCGGTTCGCCGCAGTGGGCGACATCCATGTCCACAAGGACGCGGCGGGCACGCTGCGCAGCTTCTTCGCGCAGGCCGCCGACGAGGCCGACGCGCTGCTGCTGTGCGGCGATCTCACCGACTACGGCACGGCCGAGGAAGCCAAGGTGCTGGCCGAGGAACTCGGTGCCGTCCCGATCCCCATCGTCGCCGTCCTGGGCAACCACGACTTCGAATCCGGCACGCCCGAACGGGTGACCGAGGCGCTCACGCATGCCGGCGTTTGCGTGCTCGATGGCGCGGCCTGCGAGATCGAAGGCGTGGGCATTGCCGGTACCAAGGGCTTTGCCGGCGGCTTCGGACGCGGTTCGCTGGGGGCCTGGGGCGAACCGGCGATCAAGCTGTTCGTGCAGGAGGCGCTCAACGAGGCGATGAAGCTGGAGTCGGCGCTGGCCAAGCTGCGCACCCGGCGCCGCATTGCGCTGCTGCACTACGCGCCGATCGCCGGCACGGTGCAGGGCGAGCCGGTGGAGATATTTCCATTCCTGGGCAGCAGCCGCCTGGAAGAGCCGCTGCTGCGCTATCCGATGGATGCGGTGTTCCACGGCCATGCGCACCGCGGCACGCTCGAGGGGCGAACCATCAGCGGCGTGCCGGTCTACAACGTCGCCAAGCCCCTGCTGCAGCGCAGCCGGCCCGACGCGCCGCCTTTCTTCCTGTACGAGCTGCCGCGCGAGCCGGCCACGGAAGAGGAACCGGCGGCGACATAGGCCGGGCGCGTTCATGAAACATCCCGAAACCGCGGCAGGCGACAGCATGTAGAACCTGTCCTGCACGAGCCATGGCATCCGGCTGGCATGGCGGCGTTGCTGCGCGGTGAAACTTCCGTCTCCAACCCACCTGGAGATCCCGCGATGCCGGACGACATGGAGATCCGCGTCCCACAGGACGACGAGCGAATCGACATCACCGACCTGAAAGAGGTCGACTACTGGACGAAGTGCTTTGGCGTCAGCGAGGCCCGCCTGCGCATGGCGGTCGCCTCGGCGGGGACCATGAAGGACGATCTGCGGATCTACCTCGGCCTTCCCTGAAGGCCGGGGCTGAACGCAAGGGCCGAGCGGCGCCCCTTCGTCCGAAACCCTGATGGCTGCCGAATCGAAGCTTGCGATCTACGGCGCCATCGCGGCCAATGTGGCCATTGCCGCCACCAAGTTCACCGTGGCCGGCATCACCGGCAGTTCGGCCATGCTGTCCGAAGGCATCCATTCGGCGGTCGACACCTTCAACGGCGTCCTGCTGCTGGTGGGCATCCGGCTGAGCCAGCGGCCCGCGACCGCCGAGCATCCCTTCGGCCACGGCAAGGAGCTGTACTTCTGGAGCCTGATCGTCGCGGTGCTGATCTTCGGGCTGGGCGGCGGCGTGTCGTTCTACGAGGGCATCCAGCACATCCGCAAGCCGGAGCCGATGCGCGATCCGGGCTGGAACTACGTGGTGCTGGGGCTGGCCGCATTGTTCGAAGGCGCGAGCTTCCTGGTTGCGCTGCGGCAGTTCCGCGTGCAGTCGCGCGGCGCGCCGTTCTGGCGCGCGCTCGGGCAGAGCAAGGACCCGACCACCTACACCGTGCTGGCCGAGGATTCGGCGGCGCTGGCCGGGCTGGCGGTGGCGGCCTTGGGCATCTACTTCAGCCACCGGCTCGGCATGCCGGCGCTGGACGGCGCGGCCTCGGTGGTGATCGGGCTGCTGCTGGCCGGCGTGGCGGTGCTGCTGATCAGCCAGGCCCGCGGGCTGCTGATCGGCGAGGGCATCCGCCCCGAGACCGCGCGCGCCATCCGCGCCCTGGCCATGGAACAGCCGAGCGTGCAGGACGTGGGCCACGTGCTGTCGATGTACATCGGCCCCGACGAGGTGCTGGCCGTGGTCGACCTCAATTTCAGGGAGGGCACGGCGACCGGAGAGGCCGCCGATGCCATCGCCGTAATCGAGCAGCAGGTGCGCGGGCGCTTCCCGATGATCAGGCGGCTCTTCATCGAGGCGAGCGAGGCGCCCGTGGATGAAGACGCGGCTTCCGCGCGGACCGGCGGGATCGTCGGCGTTGGCTGACGACTGCTGCCGCCATTGCCTGAGCGCTCCCATGCCGCTGGCACTCCACTGTCGGGGCTCATTCAGGAGGTTGCCAGCCATGAACAAGCCATCGCCCAGGCGCCGCGAGCGCTCCCCCGACGAACCGGAGATCACCCAGGAGGAATCCGTGCCCACCGACGGCAGCGACACCGAGGGCGAGGAGCAGATGAAGAAGGTCGGCAACAGGAAGCTCCAGGATCCGGGCGATGCCGAGCGCAAGACGCCCGACAAGTCCTGAGGCCGTGCGCGGCCCGCGCGCAGCGGCCGCGGCGCAGTGGCGTTGTCTTGTGCCGAAGAAGGGCGATGCCCTACAACCCGGGGGCCGCGCCTCTTGATAAAAATCCTTGCGCCAGCAGATCGCAAGCAGAACAGGGCAGAAAGGACTGTCTGCCCAACGATGGAGGAAGAAGAAATGAAGCTCGACGGTACGGCCGTGCCGTCCGCCCAGGACGGCCTGATCAAAGTCGGTGTTCCCGGCCTCGACGATGTTCTTGGCGGCGGGCTCACGTCCAACCGCCTCTACCTGGTCGAGGGCACGCCCGGTGCCGGCAAGACCACCATCGCGCTTCAGTTCCTGATCGAAGGCGTGAAGCGCGGCGAGTCGGTGCTGTATGTCACCTTGTCGGAAACTGCGCAGGAGCTCAAGGGCGTGGCGCGCTCCCATGGCTGGGACCTCCGCGGCATCGAGGTGCGCGAGATGCTTCCGTCGGAGACCGCACTCGAGCCCGACGAGCAGTACACGATGTTCCACCCGTCCGAGGTCGAGCTCAGCGAGACGACCCTTCGCATCCTCTCGGACGTCGATGTGCTCAAGCCTTCGCGCGTGGTGTTCGACTCGCTGTCCGAACTGCGCCTGCTGGCCGGCAGCTCGCTGCGCTACCGGCGGCAGATCCTCGCGCTCAAGCAGTTCTTCGCGGGCCGCCAGTGCACGGTGCTGCTGCTGGACGACATGACCGCCATGAAGCACGACCTGCAGGTGCAGAGCATTGCCCATGCGGTGATCCGGCTCGAGCAGATCAGCTCCGACTACGGCGCCGCGCGGCGCCGGCTGGTGGTCAGCAAGTATCGGGGCCAGCAGTTCCGCGGCGGCTACCACGACTACCGCATCGAGCGCGGCGGCCTGCGCGTCTTTCCGCGCCTGGTCGCTTCCGAGCATCCCTCGGCGCCGGCGGTGGCGCCGGCGCGCATTCCCAGCGGCCTGGAAGCGCTCGATGCGCTGCTGGGCGGCGGCCTGGAACGCGGCACGAGCACGCTGTTCGTCGGCGCGCCGGGCACGGGAAAGTCGACGGTGGCCGTGCAGTTTGCGCTGGCGGCGGCGCAGCGCGGCGAATGCGCGGCCCTCTTCATCTTCGACGAGAGCATCCACACGCTGCGCACGCGCTGCGAAAGCATGGGCATGGACCTCGGGCCATACATCGAATCCGGCCGCATCAAGGTGCGGCAGGTCGACCCCGCCGAGCTGTCGCCGGGCGAGTTCGTGCACCTGATCCGGCTGGCGGTGGTGGAGTGCGGCGCGGCGGTGGTGGTGATCGACAGCCTCAACGGCTACCTCAACGCGATGCCCGACGAGCGCTTCCTGATCGTGCAGCTGCACGAGCTGCTTTCCTACCTGGGCCAGGCCGGCGTCGCCACGCTGCTGGTGGGCGCGCAGCATGGCCTCATCGGCATGCAGATGAAGACGCCGGTGGATGCGAGCTACCTGGCGGACGCGGTGGTGCTGCTGCGCTACTTCGAGCTGGAGGGCGAGGTGCGCCAGGCGATCTCGGTGCTGAAGAAGCGCGGCGGCGCGCACGAGCGCAGCATCCGCGATTTCTCGATGACCGCCACGGGCCTCAAGGTGGGCGAGCCGCTGCGTCATTTCAGGGGCATCCTGACGGGCATCCCCATTCCCACCGACGGCGCGCAGCACGCATCGTGAGCCCGCCCGCCGCATCCGCCGAGCAGCGCATCCTGTTGCGGACCGCCACCTCCAGGGACGCCCTCATGGCAAGCGCCGTACTGGCCCGCGCACAGATTGCGGCCCATACCTGCGACAGCCTGTGCGAGCTCGTGCAGGGCATCAAGGAAGGCGCCGGCACCATCATGGTGGCGGAAGAAGTGCTGGCCGATCCGGCCGCGGCCGCGCTGGCCGAAGTGCTGGGCTCGCAGCCGCCGTGGTCCGATCTGCCGGTGCTCGTTCTGGCGCGCCAGGGCGCCGATTCGCCCGTCATCGCCAAGGCCATGGACCGGCTCGCGAACGTCACCGTGATCGAGCGGCCGATGCGCGTGGCCTCGCTGATCAGCACGGTCCGCACGGCGCTCAGGGCGCGCAACCGGCAGTACCAGCTGCGCGAGCTGCTCGACGGCCTGCGCGAATCCGACCAGCGCAAGACCGAGTTCCTTGCAACGCTGGCGCACGAGCTGCGCAACCCGCTCGCGCCGATGAGCACCGCGCTCACGCTCCTGATGCGCAAGCCGCACGAGCCCGCGGAAGCGCGGCGCTACTACGAGCTCATGGGGCGGCAGATCGACCACATGGTGCGGCTCGTGAACGACCTGATGGAGGTCTCGCGCATCACGCGCGGCAAGATCGAGCTGCGCATGGAAGCGGTGGCGCTCGAAGCAGTGATCGAGGACGCCATCGAGCTGAGCCGGCCGCTGCTCGAAGGCGCCAGGCACACGTTGGGCAAGCAGCTGTGCAGCGAGCCGGTGGTGGTGCGCGGCGACGGCGTTCGCCTCACGCAGGTGTTCTCGAACCTGCTCAACAACGCCGCGAAGTACACCGCGCCCGGCGGAAAGATCCGCATCGAGCTGCGCCGGGAAGGGCGCGAGGCCGTGGTGGAGGTCTGGGACAACGGCACCGGCATTGCGCCGGACATGCTGAAGTCGATCTTCGAGATGTTCGTACAGGTGAGCGGCACCTCCAAGGCGGCGCAGGGCGGCCTGGGCATCGGCCTCACGCTGGTGAAGAGCCTGGTCGAGCTCCACGGCGGCAGCGTCGAGGCAAGCAGCGCGGGCCTGGGCCGGGGCGCGATGTTCTGCGTGCGCCTGCCGCTCGCCCGGGTCGAGAGCGGCGTGCCCGCGTCGCCGGCACCGGCTGTTCGCGGCTGGCCGGCCTGGTTGCCGGGCACGGTGCTGATCGTCGACGACAACCGGGACGCGGCCGATGCGCTGGGCGAGCTGTTGCGCTCGATGGGCGCCACCACGCGCGTGGCCTACAGCGGCGATGCCGCGCTGCGCATGGTGGCCGAGGGGCCGGCACCCGGGCTCGCGATCCTGGACATCGGCATGCCGGGCATGGACGGCTGCGAGCTCGCAATCCGGCTGCGCGCCAACCCCGCGCTGGCCGGATTGATCCTGGTCGCGCTGACCGGCTGGGGCCAGCACGGCGACAAGGAGCGCATCGCGCTGGCGGGGTTCGACCACCACTTGCTCAAGCCGCTGGACCTGGCGGCGCTGATCTCGACCCTGGGGCCGCACCATGAACCATGACGCGACCACGCTTTCGGCGGCGGACCATCCGGCCGGCCGGCTGTCGCTGTGGCGCCGCAGCCGCCGATGGCTGCTGCCGCTGCTGGGGCTCGTGGTGCTGGGCCTGCTGCTGTCGCATGCGCACAAGGTCGACTGGGCCGGCGCATGGGAGGCGCTGCAGCGCTATCCGGCGATGCTGCTGCTGGGCGTGTGGGCCATCACGACCGCCAGCCATGCGCTCTACGGATGCTTCGACCTCATCGGCCGGCGGCACACGCGCCACCGCGTGCCGCGCTGGCGCACCTGGGCCATCGCGGTGACGAGCTATGCCTTCAACCTCAACCTGGGCTCGCTGGTCGGCGGCATCGGGATGCGCGCCCGGCTCTATGCGCGCGCCGGCCTCGATGAAGCCGTGGTGGCGCAGATCGTCGGCGTGAGCCTGGCCACCAACTGGCTCGGCTACGGGCTGCTGGCGGGTGGCCTGTTCGCCGCGGGCATCATCACGCCGCCGCGCCAGGCCAGCATCGGGGCCGACGCGTTGCGCGCGCTGGGCGTGCTGATGATCCTTCTTGCGGCGGCGTACGTGGCGGCCTGCGCCTTTTTGCGCGGGCGCCAGTGGCAGCTGAGGGGGCGGCGGGTGAGGCTCCCTTCGGCACGGCTTGCGGTCGTCCAGCTCACGCTCTCCACCGCCAACTGGGCATTGATGGGCTGCGCGATGTACCTGCTGCTGGGCCGGCAGGTGCCCTACGCCACCACGCTGAGCGTGCTGCTGGCCGCGTCCATCGTCGGCGTGATCACGCCGATCCCGGCCGGGCTCGGCGTGCTCGAGGCCGTGTACCTGGCGCTGCTCTCGGGCACCGTGCGCCAGGGCGCGCTGATGGGGGCCGTGCTGGCCTACCGCGCGCTCTACTACCTGCTGCCGCTGGCTGGCGGCCTGGTGCTCTACCTGCTGCTCGAACGCTACGCGGCAAGCCACCCGCTGGACACGGAGGCCGACACACCATGGCGCGCGCAAACCCCCTGAAGCGCTACAAGGAAAAGCGCAACTTCGGCGCCACCCCCGAGCCCGCGGAGGGCGGCGCATCGGCGCCCGGCGTGCTGCAGTTCGTGGTGCAGAAGCACTGGGCGACCCGGCTGCACTACGACTTCCGCATCGAGCTCGATGGCGCCATGAAGAGCTGGGCCGTGCCCAAGGGCCCGAGCTACGACACGCACGACAAGCGCATGGCCGTGCATGTGGAGGACCATCCCATCGCCTACAACCAGTTCGAGGGCGAGATACCGCCACGGCAGTACGGCGCGGGCAAGGTGATCATCTGGGACAAGGGCAGCTGGACGCCCATCGGCGATCCGCGCAAGGGCTACAGGGCGGGGCGCCTCAAGTTCGAGCTGCACGGCTATAAGCTGCGGGGCAAGTGGACGCTGGTGCGCATGCACGGCAAGGCCGATGAAAAGCAGGACGCGTGGCTCTTGATCAAGGAGCACGACGAGTACGCCCGCCCGGCCGCGGAGTTCAGCGTGGTCGACCAGTTCCCGGACAGCGTGGCGCAGATGCCGATGCCTGCTGCTGCGGTCTCGGCGCCCGCCGAGGCGCCGGCCGCACCGGCCAGAAAGCGCGGCGGCAAGGCATCGGCCAGCGGCATGCCCGCCGATGCGGTGAAGGCCGCCATGCCGGCCAAGCTCTCGCCGCTGCTCGCCACGCTGGTCGACGGCCCGCCGCACGATCCCCAGAACTGGCTGTACGAGATCAAGTTCGACGGCTACCGCCTGCTCGCGCGCATCGATGCGAAGGGCGGCGTGCAGCTCGTCACGCGCAACGGCCATGACTGGAGCAGCCGCATGCCGCACCTGGTGCGCGCGATCGAGCGCATGAAGCTCGCGCCCGGCTGGCTCGATGGCGAGATCGTGGTGCTCAACGAGTCCGGCGGCACGGACTTCCAGGCCCTGCAGAACGCCTTCGACAGCGAGAACACGCGCAACATCGTCTACTTCCTGTTCGACCTGCCGTACTACGGCGGCTTCGATCTCACCGGCGTGCCGCTGGTCGAGCGGCGCGGCCTGCTGCAGGCGCTGCTGGCCAAGGCGCCGCCCGAAATCCGCTTCAGCGAGATCTTCGATGCGCCGCCCGAGGACATCGTGGCTTCGGCCTGCAAGATCGGGCTCGAAGGCGTGATCGGAAAGCGCAAGAACAGCACGTACGCCTCGCGCCGCTCGCCCGACTGGATCAAGCTCAAGTGCTCGCAGCGGCAGGAGTTCGTCATCGGCGGCTATACCGATCCGAAGGGCTCGCGCGTGGGCATTGGCGCACTGCTGATCGGCGTGCACGACGACAAGGGCGACCTCATCTACGCCGGCGCGGTGGGCGCGGGCTTCAACGGCCGGACGCTCGCCGACATGCTCGAAAGATTGAAGCCGCTCGGCATCGACAAGCGGCCGTTCAAGAACCCGACCGAGAACGACCGACGCGCGCACTGGGTCAAGCCGGTGCTGCTGGCCGAGGTCACGTTTTCCGAATGGACGAAGGACGGCCATGTGCGGCATCCGGTGTTCCACAGCGTGCGCTCGGACAAGCCCGCGAAGGCCATCGTCCGCGAGAAGCCGGTGCACCCGGCGGGCGCCGGCCGCGAAGCGGAGGCTGAGCCCGAACCCGCCGCCACCATGCCCGCCAACTTCAAGGTCTCGCATGCCGACCGCGTGGTCGATCCGTCGACCGGCATCACCAAGGTGGAGGTGGTGCGCTTCTACGGCCTGGTCGCGCCGCTGATGATGCCGCACCTGAAGGGCCGGCCCGTGTCGTTCGTGCGCGCGCCGCAGGGCATCGGCGGCCAGCTGTTCTTCCAGAAGCACCTGGAGCTGGGGCAGATGGCCGGCGTGCGGCAGCTCGATGCGGCGCTGTGGCCCAAGCACCCCGAGCTGATCGAGATCGCGGGGCCGCTCGGGCTGCTGAGTGCGGCGCAGATGAACGTCGTCGAGTTCCATACCTGGAACGGCCTGAAGACGCTCATCGGCAAGCCCGACCGCATGACCTTCGACCTCGACCCGGGTGAGGGCGTCGGCTGGCCCATGGTGCTGCAGGCCGCCGAGCTGATGCGCGTGGTGCTCGACGAACTGGGCCTGGCGCCGTTCTGCAAGACCAGCGGCGGCAAGGGGCTGCACGTGGTGGTGCCGCTCAAGCGGCAGTACGACTGGGACACCATCAAGGATTTCTCGCAGGCCATCGTGCGGCACATGGCGCGCACCCTGCCGCAGATGTTCGTCGCCAAGAGCGGGCCGGACAACCGCGTCGGCCGCATCTTCATCGACTACCTGCGCAACGGCTTCGGCGCGACCACCATCTGCGCCTGGTCGGTGCGGGCGCGCCCCGGCATGGGGGTGTCGGTGCCGGTGGAATGGCAGGAGGTTCCCACGCTCACGAGCGGTGCGCAGTGGACCCTGCGGAACATCCATGCACGGCTCGACCGCGGCAACGATCCGTGGGCTGCGTATGCAAAGGCTGCAAAGAGTCCGGGAGCCGCAATGAAGCTGCTGGGCTTCAGAGTTCGATGAAGGCCGAGGTGGCCTTGTTCAGCGCCAGCTTGCCCTTGGCGGTGATCGATTCCACCTGGGCGAGATGGCGTATCGCCCGGTCGTCCGGCGCGTGGCTGGACGGCGGAATGAAAGCGGTCACCAGCTCGGCCGCACGCAGCACGCGCAGCCTGTCGATGTCGGCTGGCGTGTGGACGACGTATGGCAATTTCTGCTCGGCGATGACCCGAAGAAACTCCATGGACATGAGCCGTCTCCTTGTCTGGATGGTGGAGTGACATTCTGCGGAAAAAATCACAGTTCTGCCTAGTCCCTGCGAGGCACATGACTTTCCAGTGTGTACCTAAGTGTTCTTTTGTTGGCTGTGCTGGAAACCAAGGTGCCGATGGTGTTCCGGCGGCGGGCGCTCACCTTGCCAGCTGGATCGGTGCCGGGGGCCGTTCGGGGGAAAGAATCTGCCAGAGGCCGGGCGCCACGCCTTCGAAGGCGGCCGCATAGCGCTTGGCGCGGCCGTCCTCGCCGGTCACGTCGCGTATCGCGATGCTGTCGATGCGGCCGGGGTGGGCGCGCGCGACCTGTCCGTAGATCTCGGGATCGCTCTCGCCCGAATCGCCCACCAGCATGAACCGGCGCTGCGGAAAGTCGGCCAGCAGGCGCTCGATCACGCCGAGCTTGTGCGTGCGCGAATCCTGCTCGCCGGGGATGAGCGTGCGCCAGGTCGTGCTTTCGCGCAGGTGCATGCTGCCCAAGGGAAAGTCTGCATCGCGAAGGAAATCGGCGAGCGCGCGGTACAGCTGTATCGGGCTGGCCGAAAGATAGTGGAAGCGCGTGTCCGGCGCCTTGGCCAGCGCGCGGTAGTACGCCGCCATGCCGGGGGCCGCCTCGAAGCGCCGCGCAAAGGTGTTCAGCAGCATCTCGCGCCGGTCGCGCACCTGGGTGCGCTTGATGGTGTCGTCGATGTCCGAAATGACCGACAGCCCCTGCGCGGGAACGATCAGCGCCTCGCCCCTGAAGCGGTGCAGCAGCTCGCCGGGCCCGGTCACGGCATGGAACTTCAGCCACTCGCTCGAAGGCGAGAGGCGGGGCACGTCGATGACGATGCGCATGTTCATGCGGCCGTCCGCGCCCGAAGGCGGCGTGGCCACGCGCGCGGCGCTGCCGTCGAAGTCGAGTTCGAACACCTTGCCTTCTTCCGACTCGGCGTGGAACAGCGCGGTGCGCTGGTTGAAGCGCAGCCGCGCCGCCGGCGAGAGCTTCTTGAGGTTCAGGCCCAGGTAGCGCGCGAACGCGGCATTCAGGCCCCAGCGGCGCTCGGGTTCGTAGACCCAGGCATGGATGTCGACTTCGAGCCGGCCATCGGCGGTGGGGCGCGCGGTGCCGGGGATGAAGAGCGCTTCCTGGTCGGGATCGAGCCGCTCGGCCGCGCGCAGCGCCTGCATGGGCGCCAGGCCGCAAAGCAATGCGGCGCCGACCATGAGGGAGCGGCGCCGCAGCGGCGGGGCGACGGCGCGCGGCTCCTCTGCGTTCATGCCTTCGATGGCGCGATGCGTTCGTAGGTCACGAAGCTGTAGTTGAGGCCCTCCTTCGCCGAGACATGCGCTTCGCGCTTGGTTTCGCGCCAGGCGGAGGGGGAGAGCTCCGGCGCATGCGCATCGCCTTCGTAGTCGTGCGCGAGCTCGGTCACGACCACCTGCTGCGCGAGCGGCTCGGCCTCGGCGTAGATCTGCGCGCCGCCGATGATCCACACGTCGGGCACCTGCGATTCCTCGCACAGCGCAAGCGCTTCCTGCAGGCTGCCCACGCGCCACGCGCCTTCGGCCTTCCAGTCGTCCTGCCGCGTCACGACGATGTTGCGGCGGCCCGGCAGCGGCCGGAAGCGCGGCGGCAGCGAATCCCAGGTCTTGCGGCCCATGACGACCGGGGCGCCGGCCGTCTGCTGCTTGAAGTGCACCATGTCTTCGGGCAGGTGCCAGGGAATGGTGCCCTTGGCGCCGATCACGCCGTTGGCGGCGCGCGCGAAGATCAGGTGGATGCGCGGTGTCGTGGCGAGCTCGGACATGGGCCTACACCGCCACCGGTGCCTTGATGGGATCGTGGTGCCGGTAGTCGAGCACCTCGAAGTCTTCGTACTGGTAGTCGAAGATCGAGGCCGGCTTGCGCTTGATGTGCAGCGTGGGATAGGGGTAGGGCGTGCGGCTCAGCTGCAGCGCCACCTGCTCGGCATGGTTGCTGTAGATGTGGCAGTCGCCGCCGGTCCAGATGAAGTCGCCTACGTCGAGATCGCACTGCTGCGCCACCATGTGCGTGAGCAGCGCGTAGCTTGCGATGTTGAAGGGCACGCCCAGGAAGATGTCGGCGCTGCGCTGGTAGAGCTGGCAGCTCAGCTTGCCGCGCTCGCCCGGTGCCTGCGGCGGCGCCACGTAGAACTGGAAGAAGGCATGGCAGGGCATGAGCGCCATCTTCGAGAGCTCGGCCACGTTCCATGCGCTCACGATGATGCGGCGCGAATCGGGGTTGGTCTTCAGGGTCTTGATGACTTCGGAGATCTGGTCGATGTGGCCGCCGTCCGGCGTCGGCCAGCTGCGCCACTGCACGCCGTACACCGGGCCCAGGTCGCCATCCTCGCGCGCCCACTCGTCCCAGATGGTGACGCCGCGCTCCTTGAGCCAGTTGTTGTTGCTGGAGCCGGTCAGGAACCACAGCAGTTCCTGGATGATGGACTTCAGGTGCACCTTCTTGGTGGTCACCAGCGGAAAGCCTTCGTTCAGGTCGAAGCGCATCTGGTGGCCGAACACGCTCTTGGTGCCCGTGCCGGTGCGGTCGCTCTTGTGGACGCCGTGCGTGTCCACATGGCGCATGAAGTCTTCGTACTGGGAGCGGACGGGGCGGGCGGGCGAGGTCATGTTGGGAATTTTACGGGGCGGCGCTAGCATTGGCCGATGACCGGCCATGACCACTCCCACGAACACAGCGAACTCGGCGAAATGGACCTGCGCGTGCGGGCGCTCGAGAGCGTGCTCACCCAGAAGGGCTACATCGATCCGGCCGCACTCGACGTGCTGATCGACACCTACCAGACCCGCATCGGCCCGCGCAACGGCGCGCGCGTGGTGGCCAGGGCCTGGGTCGACCCAGTGTTCCACGACTGGCTGCTGAAGGATGCCACGGCCGCCATCGCTTCGCTGGGCTACACCGGCCGCCAGGGCGAGCACATGGTGGCGGTGGAGAACACCGCCGAGCAGCACCACATGGTCGTCTGCACCCTGTGCAGCTGCTATCCCTGGCCGGTGCTCGGCCTGCCGCCCACCTGGTACAAGAGCGCGCCGTACCGCTCGCGGGCCGTGAAGGACCCGCGCGGCGTGCTGGCCGATTTCGGCACGGTGCTGCCCGAATCGACGCGCATCCGGGTCTGGGATTCGACCGCCGAGGTGCGCTACCTCGTGATCCCGCAGCGCCCCGAAGGCACCGAAGGCATGAGCGAGGAACAGCTTGCCGCGCTGGTCACGCGCGACTCGATGATCGGCACACGGCGGGTGGAAGCGCCCGCAACGCCTGGGAGCGCCGCATGAGCTATGTCACGCATGCCGACCTCGGCGGCCAGCCCGGTTTCGGCCCGGTCACGCCCGAGCCCGAGGGCGAGCTGTTCCATGCCGCGTGGGAGCCGCGCGCGCTGGCGCTCACGCTGGCCATGGGCGCCACCGGCTCCTGGAACATCGATGCGAGCCGCGCCGTGCGAGAGACACTGCCGAACTACCGCGACCTGAGCTACTACCAGGTATGGCTTGGCGCGCTCGAGCAGTTGATGCTGCAGCGCGGGCAGGTTTTTCCCGACGAGATCGCGACTGGCGAGATGCGCCATCCGGCCGCGCCGGTCGCCCGCGTGCTGCAAGCCGGGAACGTGCCCGCGGTGCTCGCCAAGGGTTCGCCGACCGAGCGCGCCGCGCCAGGCCCTGCGCGCTTCGCCGTCGGGCAGACCGTGCGCATGCGCGCCGGCAAGGTCGACCACCACACGCGGCTGCCGGGCTACGTGCAGGGCAAGCGCGGCGTGATCGAGCATGTGCATGGCGCGCATGTGTTTGCCGACGCACATGCGCAAGGCCAGGGCGAGCAGCCGCAGTGGCTCTACACCGTGGTCTTCGACGAGGCCGAACTCTGGGGCGACGGCGCGACGCGTCAGAACCTCGCGGTGTCGGTCGATGCCTGGGAAAGCTACCTCGAGCCCGCCGCATGAACAGCGGTGTGCCACCGCTCGCGCTCGCCCCTGGCATGCCGCGCGATGCCGACGGTCCGGTGTTCAATGCACCCT
The DNA here is from genome assembly GCF_001591365.1 of Variovorax paradoxus NBRC 15149. Classification (GTDB taxonomy): domain Bacteria; phylum Pseudomonadota; class Gammaproteobacteria; order Burkholderiales; family Burkholderiaceae_C; genus Variovorax; species Variovorax paradoxus. The sequence goes on along the minus strand of NZ_BCUT01000001.1, from coordinate 944,575 downwards.
GGGAAGCCCAGGCCTTTGCGATGACGCTGGCGTTGCACGAGCGTGGCCTGTTCACCTGGAGCGAGTGGGCCGAAGTGCTTGCGGCGCAGATCGCGGCCGCGCAGGCCGCGGGCGACCCCGACACCGGCAACACCTACTACCGCCACTGGCTCGCCGCGCTCGAAAGCCTGGTCGCGCGCAAGGGCGCCAGCTCCGAAGACGAACTCGCGCGTTACCGCCACGCCTGGGACCATGCGGCCGACCGCACGCCGCACGGGCAGCCGATCGAGCTGCGCGGCGAGGACTTTCCCGGTTAGACGCGAATCACGCGGCCCGGGTTGAGGATGTTCTTCGGATCGAGCCCGCGCTTGATCGCCCGCATCATCTCCAGCGCCACCGGCGACTTGTGCTTCTCGAGCTTGTCGACCTTGAGCGAGCCCACGCCATGCTCGGCCGAGAACGAGCCGCCGAACTTCTCGACCGCGTCGTACACCAGCGTGTTGATGCGCTCTTCCTCGTTCTTCAAGAAGGCCTTGGTGTCGATGTTCTCGGGCGCCTGCACGTTGTAGTGCAGGTTGCCGTCGCCCAGGTGGCCGAAGTTCACCAGCCGCACGCCGGCAATCTCGCGCGCCAGCAGTGCGTCGGTTTCCGCCACGAAGGCCGGAATGCGCGATACGGGAATCGAGATGTCGTGCTTGATGTTCAGGCCTTCTTCGGCCTGCGCGAGCGGAATGCTCTCGCGGATGTGCCAGAGCTGGTGCGCCTGCGCGAGGTTCTCGGCCACCACCGCATCGGTCACGCAGCCGTCTTCGAAAGCCGTTTCGAGCAGCGCCTCGAAGCGCGCGCGCGCATGGTCTTCGGATTCGCTGTCGGAGTTCTCCAGCAGCACACAGTACGGCACGGCCTCATCGCCGATGAAGGGCACGCGCAGCTGCGGCATGTGCTTGTCGACCAGGCTCAATGCAAACCGGCCCATCACCTCGAAGCCCGTGAGGCCCGAGCCCAGCTGCCTGTGCGCAAGGCCCAGCAGCGTGACCGCGTGGTCGAGCGAGGGCACCGCGGCCCAAGCCGTGAGCTGCGCGGCGGGCAGCGGGTAGAGCTTCATGGTGGCCGCGGTGATGATGCCGAGCGTGCCTTCGCTGCCGATCATCAGGTCGCGCAGGTCGTAGCCGGTGTTGTCCTTGCGCAGGCCGCTGGTGCCTTCCCAGATATCGCCCTGCGGCGTGACCACCTCGAGGCCCAGGCACAGCTCGCGCGTGTTGCCGTAGCGCACCACCTGCGTGCCGCCGGCATTGGTCGCCAGGTTGCCGCCGATGGTGCAGCTGCCCTCGGCCGCAAGGCTCAGCGGAAACAGGAAGCCCTGCTTCTCGGCCGCCTCCTGCAGCGTCTGCAGGATGCAGCCGGCCTCCACCGTCATCGTGAGGTTGGCGGCGTCGATGGTGCGGATGGCGTTCAGCCGCTGCAGGCTCAGCACCACCTGCGTGCCGCTGCCGTCGGGAATGGAGCCCACGGCCAGGCCGGTGTTGCCGCCCTGCGGCACGATGGCCGTGCCCGCCGCGGCGCAGGCCTTGACCACCTCGGCCACCTGCTGTGCATTGGCCGGCCGCACCACGGCCAGCGACTTGCCGCGTGCGCGCTTGCGCCAGTCCTGTTCGTAGGCCGTGAGGTCGCCCTCGTTCAGCACGTGCTGCGCACCCACGATGGCGCGCAGTTGATCGACGAGGGAAGCGGAAGAAGAAGTCGTCATGGGGTGGAAATCTCCAGTTGGCGGGCCGCCTTGGCATTGCGCAGGCGCAGCCGCACGTGCCAGGCGCAGGCCGCAAAGAGCATGAGGCACAGCAGCACCTCGATGAGCGCGAGCACCTGCCCCACGCCGTTGGTGTCGCTCCAGGCGCGCACCACGCCCTCGGTGAAATAGAGCCAGATCATCAGGCTGACCCAGCGGTAGGTGTACATGCGGTTCTTGTAGAGCCCCGCGAGCGGAATGACCAGCGGCAGCACCTTGAGCGCCAGCAGCGAGCCGCCCGGCCGCAGCGGCGCGAGCCACAGCTCCCAGGCCAGGCCCAGCACGATCAGGCCCGCAAGGCTGCCCACGGCGAGCCAGCGGGTGGCGCTGACGGAAGAAGAGGCTTGCGGCGTGATGGTTGTCATGGGCAGAACACCGCGGAACCGGGTTGGCCGGGCCGGCTTTTTCGAGCGCAGGCCACGGCGACACGAAGTGCGCGAAGACGAGGGAAGGATTCGGGTTCTTATGATACCGGCCATGAATCGTCGTCAGCTCTGGAGGGATCTTTCGCGCTTTCCGTGGGGCAACACCGCGGCGGTGCTGGGCGAGCGTTTCCGCGAAGACCGGCTCGGCCTCACGGCCAGCAGCCTCACCTTCACCACCACCATCGCGATGGTGCCGTTCTTCACGGTGGCGCTGGCGCTCTTCACCGTGTTCCCGATGTTCGCCAAGCTGCAGGGGCGGCTGCAGCGCTGGCTCATCGAGAGCCTGATTCCCGACAACATCGCGCGCCAGGTGCTGGGCTACCTGAACCAGTTCTCGAGCAAGGCCGGGGGCCTCGGCATCGCGGGCCTGGTGGTGCTCTTGATCACCGCCATTGCGCTGATCCTCACCATCGACAAGACGCTCAACAACATCTGGCGCGTGCGCTCGCCCCGGCCCTTTGCGCAGCGCGTGCTGATCTACTGGGCCGCCATCACGCTCGGGCCGCTGATCCTGGCGGTGAGCCTTTCGACCACCTCGTACGTGTTTGCCGCATCGCGCGACGTGGTGGGCGGAAGCATCCTCAAGCTGTTCTTCGACACCTTCGAATTCGTGCTGCTCGCGGCCGGCATGGCCTCGCTCTACCACTACGTGCCCAACACCAACGTGCGCTGGTCGCATGCCTGGGCCGGCGGCTTCTTCGTGGCGGCCGCCATCGAGATCGCCAAGCGCGTGCTGGGCTACTACCTGAGCCTGGTGCCGACCTATTCGGTGCTCTACGGCGCCTTCGCCACCGTGCCGATCCTGCTGGTGTGGATCTACGTGGCCTGGGTGATCGTGCTGCTGGGCGCGGTCATCGCGGCCTACCTGCCGAGCCTGCTGACCGGCGTTGCGCGCCGGGGCGGGCGGGCCGGGTGGCCCCTGCAACTGGCCATGGAGGTGCTGCAGCACCTGGCGCGGGCGCGCGCCACGCCGGCCAAGGGCATGGGCGCCACCGAACTCGTCACGCGCATGCGGGTCGATGCGCTGCAGGTGGTGCCGGTGCTCGAAACGCTGGTGGCGCTGGACTGGATCGCGCCGCTCGCCGAGGAAACCGCCAATGAAGATCCGCGTTATGTGCTGCTGGCCGATCCGTCCACGCCGATCGAGCCGCTGCTGAGGGAACTGCTGATGCCGCGCGCCGAACCGCTCGAAGACCTCTGGCGCAAAGGCCCGCTGCACTCGCTGCGCCTGGGCGACGTGCTCCTGATTTGATAGCCCTCAGAGCTTGACCTTGCCGAGCCAGATGTCGCGGTACATCGCCCAGTCGCCCATGAAGCTGTAGAGCGGGCGCTTGAACGAGGCGGGTTTGTTCTTCTCGAAGCCGAAGTGCCCGACCCAGGCAAAGCCGTAGCCCGCGACCAGCCCGGCCAGCAGCCAGAGCGGGTTGAATGTGACGACCAGCGCCACCAGGCACAGCAGCGAGATCGTCGAGCCCGCGAAGTGCAGGCGCCGGCAGGTGCGGTTGGCGTGCTCGCTCAGGTAGAAGGGGTAGAACTCCGCGAAGCTCTTGAAACGTCGCGGATCGACAGCAGATTCCGGGGCAGTCGTGGTGTTCATCGTGCGGGTCTCCTGAACGCCGGAGGCGCTTTGTCCATAATAGCCACGCCCCTTGGGCCGCACCACTGCGGCTTCGTATTCACACCTGCACCGCATCAACCTTGAGCGCCCTTCCTGCCGCCCCCGTTTCCGCCGAGCCGGCCAGCGATGCGCCGTGGGTCGTGTGCCTTTGCGCCGAATGGTGCGGCACCTGCCGCGACTACCGGCCGCTGCTCGAGCAGGTGGCGCGGGCGCATCCGCAGTTCCGCTTTGCCTGGGTCGACATCGAGGACCACGCCGAGATTGCCGACGCCTTCGACGTCGAGACCTTTCCCACGCTACTGATCGCCGGTGCCGACGGCACCCGCTTCCTGGGCCCGCTGCTGCCGCATGCCGAGACGCTCTCGCGCATGCTCGGTGCGTTGCAGGCGCCGCAGCCTTCCAGCCTCGACGTCGACCTGCTGCTGGCGGTGCTCGAGAAGCGTCCCGGCGACTTCGCGGTCTGACCGCGCCCCCAAGATGAACATCCTGATCTTCGGCGCCACCGGCATGGTGGGGCAGGGCGTGCTGCGCGAATGCCTGCTGGCGCCCGACGTGGCGCGCGTGGTCGCGGTCGGCCGCAGGGCCACCGGGCAGCAGCATCCGAAGCTGCAGGACCTGGTCATCAAGAACATGAGCGACTACAGCGGTGTCGAGCCGCAGCTGCAGGGCTTTGACGCCTGCTTCTTCTGCCTCGGCGTGTCGTCGGTGGGCATGAACGAGGCCGACTACAAGCGCATCACCTACGACCTCACGATGGCCGCTGCCACCGTGCTCGCGCGGCTCAACCCGGGCATGACCTTCACCTATGTGACGGGTGCGGGCACCGACAGCAGCGAGCGCGGCAGCCGCATGTGGGCGCGCGTGAAGGGCGCGACCGAAAACGCCCTGCTCAGGCTGCCGTTCAAGGCCGCCTACATGTTCCGCCCCGGCATGATCCAGCCGCTGCACGGCGTGCGTTCGAAGACGCCGCTCTACCAGGCCGCGATCATGGTGCTCAAGCCGGTGCTCGGGCTGGCCCACCGGCTCTGGCCCGACAGGGTGACGACCACCGAGAAGGTGGGCCGCGCCATGCTGGCCGTGGCACGGCACGGCGCGCCGAAGGTGCTGCTCGACCCGGCCGACATCAACGCGCTGGGCCGCTGAGGCTCAGGCGCTCGACCGCGCGCGGCCCAGCTTGCGCCGGCCCGCGCTGGCAATGGCATGCACCAGGTGTTGTACGAACGCCTGCGCCAGCGGCGTGAGCGTGCGGCCTTCGAGCGCCAGCACCTGCAGCTGCCGCTGCTGCAGCGGCGCCTCGGCGAACGGGCGCGCCACCACCGTGCCTGCATCGATGAGATGCGTGACCGTGAGGTGCCCCGACAGCATCACGTCCGGCGTGCGCAACAGCGGCAGCAGCACCGATGAAAAATTGCTTACGAAGATCGCGCGGTATTGCAGCCCCTGCAGGCTGCACGCCTGGTCGAACAGCTGCCGCGCGGTCACGCCCTTGTCGCCCACGGCCAGCGGATAGCGCACGGCGTCGGCCACGGACACCACGCGCTGGCGCGCCAGCGGATGGTCGGGGCGCAGCACCGCGAACACCGGCGCATTGGCCGAGTGCTCGATCTTCAGGCCGGGCTCCGGCGCCACCACGTACTTGAGCGCGATGTCGGCCTCGCCGCGCGCGAGCAGCGCGCTCACGCCATCGGGCGAGCCCACGTGGAGCTCGAGCTGCGTGCCCGGATTCGCCGACTCGAAGCTGCGCATGACCTGCGGCATGAAATGCGCGGCGAAGCCTTCGGTGCAGGCCATGCGGATGCGGTGCGCGCTGCGGCCGCCGAGGTCGCGCACCTGCTCGATGACCTGCTCGATGTCGAGCTGCGCATTGCGCAGGTGCGCCGCGAGCCGCTCGCCCGCCGCGGTGAGAGCCATGCCCCGGGCGTGGCGCTCGAACAGGGGCGTGCCCAGGCTGTCCTCGAGCTTGGCGATCTGCCGGCTGACCGCCGACGAGGCCACGAACAGCCGCGCCGCGGCCTGGCTGACCGAGCCGCTGCGCGCCACTTCGAGGAAATGGCGCATCGGAATGCTGAGGAGCGGTGGTGCCATGGCGATTGGAGCGTTGCCTTGAAGGCAATAGTAGCTTGCGAATTCGGTGCTGGAAGCATTGCCCTGCAGGCCTTGTACTTGCTGCATCCCACGCCAACAGGAAATCCCCTCATGCAACGTACCGAGAGCCTTGCCGCGGCCGCCGCCTATTTCGACGACGGCGGCTTCTTTGCCGACCTGCAGCGGCGCGTCGCCTTCCGCACCGAGAGCGACACCGGCGCCGCCACGCCCGCGCTCGGCGCCTACCTGCGCGACGAGCTGGTGCCGCCGTTGGCCGCGCTGGGCTTCGAATGCGAGATCGTCGAGAACCCGGTGGCGGGCGGCGGGCCCTTCCTGATCGCGCGCCGCATCGAAGACCCTGCATTGCCCACCGTGCTGAGCTATGGCCACGGCGACGTGGTGAGCGGGCAGGACGCGCAGTGGGACGAAGGCCTCGGCCCCTGGGCGCTCACCGTGCGCGGCGACCGCTGGTACGGGCGCGGCACGGCCGACAACAAGGGCCAGCACAGCATCGCGCTCGGCGGGCTGGCGGCCGCACTGCGCGCGCGGGGCGGGCGCCTGGGCTACAACATCACCTGGCTCATCGAGACCGGCGAAGAGGCCGCGTCGCCGGGCCTGCATGCGGTGTGCGAGCAGCAGCGCGAGCGGCTGCGCGCCGACCTGTTCATCGCGAGCGACGGGCCGCGCGTGAGCGCCGCGCGGCCCACGCTGTTCCTGGGCTCGCGCGGCGCCGTCAACTTCAGCCTGCGGCTGCGCGCCAGGGCGCGGGGCTACCACTCGGGCAACTGGGGCGGCGTGCTCGCCAATCCTGCCACCGTGCTGAGCCATGCGGTGGCCTCGCTGGTGGATGCGCGCGGGCGCATCCTGGTCGAGGCCTTGCGGCCGGCTGGAATTCCGCAGGGCGTGCGCGAGGCGCTGGCCGATATCGCCATTGGCGGTGGCGCCGACGATCCCGCGCTCGACGAAGGCTGGGGCGAGCCCGGCCTCCGCCCGGCCGAGCGGCTGGTGGCGTGGAACACCATCGAGGTGCTCGCGCTCGGCGCCGGCTCGCCGCAGCGGCCCGTCAATGCGATTCCGTCCGAGGCGGTGGCGCATTGCCAGCTGCGCTTCGTGGTCGGCACGCCGTGGCGCGAACTCGCGAGCATCGTGCGCGCCCACCTCGGCGCGCATGGTTTCGGCGATGTGGAAGTGAAGGTCACGCTCGAAGGCGCGGCCACGCGGCTCGACGTGCAGAACCCCTGGGTCGACTGGGCCCGGCGCTCCATCGAAAAGAGCAGCGGCCAGCGCGTCGACCTGCTGCCCAACCTCGCGGGCTCGCTGCCCAACGATGTCTTTGCCGACCTGCTGGGCCTGCCCACGCTGTGGGTGCCGCATTCCTACCCGGCCTGCGCGCAGCACGCGCCCAACGAGCACCTGCTGGCGCCGCTGGCGCGCGAGGGCCTGCAGATCATGGCCGGCCTCTACTGGGACCTGGGCGAGCCGGGGCTCGCGCCGTGGGCCGCCGGTAAAACGCCGCACACCGCGGCCGCCTGATTTCTCTTTCTGGACGAACCCCAATGAAAACTGCTCTCTTCCATCGGCTTCGTGGCCTGCTGGCCTGCACCTTGGCGCTCGTCGCCTTCCATGCGCCCGCGCAGGAAAAATGGCCCGACAGGCCCGTGAAGCTGGTCGTGCCCTTTCCGCCGGGCGGCGGCACCGACATCGTCGCGCGCGCGATGGGCCAGGGCCTGTCGGAGCGGCTCGGCCAGCCCGTGGTCATCGACAACAAGCCCGGCGCCGCCACCATCATCGGCACCGATGCGGTCGCCAAGGCCGCGCCCGACGGCTACACGCTGCTGCTCTCGGGCTCCACCAGCTACAGCGTGAACCCCGCGCTGCGCGCCAGGCTTCCCTACGATCCGGTGCGCGACCTCGCGCCCATTGCCATCGTTGCGCGCACGCCGCTGGTGCTGGTGGTGGGGGCGGGCACGCCATGGCGTTCGCTGCCCGAGCTCATCGCCGCCGCCAAGGCCAAGCCGAAGAGCATCCGCTACGCCACCTTCGGCGCCGGCTCGGGCCCGCACCTCGCGGGCGAGCTGCTTGCGCTGGCCGCGGGCATCCAGCTGCAGGACATTCCGTACAAGGGCAGCAGCCAGGGTTCGATGGCGGTGATCGGCGGCGAGATCGAGGTCGGCATCGACACCGTGGCGGCCGTGGCGCCGCATGTGCGCTCGGGCAAGCTGCGCGCCCTGGGCATCGTGGGCGCGGCGCGCTCGAGCATGCTGCCGGAGGTGCGCACGCTGGCCGAGCAGGGGCTGCCCGATGCCACCTTCGACGCCTGGTACGGCTTTGCCGCGCCGGCGCACACGCCGCCACCGGTGCTCGACAAACTGGCGCGCGCCGTCACGGCCACGATGGGCAGCGCGGCCCTGCAGGCGCAGCTGCGCGCGCAGGGCATGGAGCCCGTCGTCATCGGCGCGGCGGCGTTCCGCAGCCAGATGGAGGGCGAGATTTCCCGCTACCGCGCGCTGGCGCACCGCGCGGGCATCGCGGCGGAATAGAAGCGGCGCTTCAGGCGGGCGCGGCGATGAAGTCGCGCAGCGCGAACAGCACTTCGTCGGGCGCCTCGCTCATCAGTGCGTGGCCCGCATGCACGGTCACCACCTTGGCGTTGCGGGCCTTGCCCACCAGCGCCTTGGTGGCGCGCGGCGGCGTCATCTGGTCGGCGTCGCCGAGCAGGAACAGCACGGGGCACTGCACCGCTTCGATCGCTTTTTCGCCGTTCGCGTAGTCGTTGCAGGCCTTGAAGCCGATGTGGAACACGTTGGCATCGCGGTTGCTCGCGAGCACGCGCCGCATCAGCGCGCGCGAGCTGCCGTAGAGCCAGGTGCCGGGGCCAAGCGAGGAGGGCGGCGGCGCGAGCAGCGAATGCGAGAAGGTGTTGACCATTGCGATGGCGCGCTGCGGATCGTTGAGCGCGCCGTCGAGCAGCGCGGGCGACACGGCCATCGGATAGGCGGTGCCCACCATTGCCAGATGGGTCACCCGTTCGGGCGCGCGCGAGGCGGCCTCGAGCGCGATCAGCGAGCCGAAGCTGTGGCCCACGAGCACAGCCTTCTGCACGCCGGCCGCGTCGAGCAGCGCGAGCACGAACTGCGCCGCGTCTTCCACGCTGGCGGGCGGCGGGCCTTCGCTCCTGCAGTGGCCGGGCAGGTCGACGGCCAGCACGTTCCAGCCGTGGTTGGCGAACCAGCGGCTTTGCAGGATCCACACGCTGTGGTCGTTGAGTACGCCGTGAATGAACACCACGGTCGGCTTGTTCGCATCGAAAGCCTTGCCGCCGGTGTAGCAGTAGGTGGCGTGGCTGTTGACGGTGTAGTTCATGTCAGTTGCTCCACGGGGGCGTCTTGTTCTTGGCGCTGTTGTTCAGGGTGCGTGCACAGATCACCGGGTACTCCCCTCCGCGAATGTCCCCCGGCCTTCGGCCTCCTCCTTGATTTCGCTGCGGGGAGCACCCGATGCTCTGTGCACCAGGGCACGCTCTGGGTGCACCGCTGATCAACGACCGCTCCGCATAACGCTCCCGCTGATGGGGTGCCTTGCGCAGCGAAATAAAGGAGGAGGCCGCAGGCCGGAGGACATTCGCGGAGCAAGGTACCCCGTCGGCGGGAGCGCGCCCTGAACGACGGACAACACGACACAACGAAAAGCAAGCCCTCATGCCGAGACCCCCGCCTTTTCCGCAGCCTTGAGCGCACGCTTCAGGTCGTCGATCAGATCGGCCGGGTCCTCGAGCCCGATCGAAAGCCGGATCGTCCCTTGGGAAATTCCGGCCCCCGCGAGCGCCTCGTCGGTCATGCGGAAGTGCGTGGTGCTCGCCGGATGGATCACCAGGCTGCGGCAGTCGCCCACGTTCGCCAGATGGCTGAAGAGCTTCAGCGCCTCGATGAACGCCTTGCCCTGCGCGCGGCTGCCCTTGATGTCGAAGCTGAACACCGCGCCGGCGCCGCGTGCGCCGTGGCGCAACAGCTTCTGCGCCAGCGCATGGCTCGGGTGCGATTCGATCAGCGGATGGCCCACGCGCGACACGAAAGGGTGGCTCGCGAGGAACTCGACCACCTTCTGCGTGTTGTCGATGTGCCGCTCCATGCGCAGCGGCAGCGTCTCGATGCCCTGCAGGATCAGCCAGGCCGTGTGCGGGCTCATCGAGGCGCCGAAGTCGCGCAGCCCTTCGCGCCGGGCGCGCAGCAGGAACGCGCCCACCGTGCTTTCCTCGCTGAAGACCATGTTGTGAAAGCCGTCATAGGCCTGGGTCAGCTCGGCGAATTTGCCCGATTTTTCCCAGTCGAAGCTGCCGCCGTCGACCACCACCCCGCCAATCACCGTGCCATGGCCCGAGAGGAACTTGGTGGCCGAGTGGTAGACCAGGTCGGCCCCCCAGTCGAAGGGCTTGATGAGATAGGGCGAGGTGAGCGTGGAGTCGACCAGCAGCGGCACGCCGGCCGCGTGCGCGATGTCGCTCACCGCGGGAATGTCGAGCACGTCCAGGCCCGGGTTGCCCACGGTTTCGCCGAACAGCAGCTTGGTTTCGGGCCGGATCGCGGCGCGCCAGCCGTCCAGGTCGCCGGGCTTCACGAAGGTGGTTTCGATGCCGAAGCGCCGCATCGTGTAGTGCAGCAGGTTCTGCGAGCCGCCGTAGAGCGCGGTGCTTGCCACGATGTGGGAGCCCGCGCCCATGAGCGTGGCGATCGACAGGTGCAGCGCGGCCTGGCCGCTGGCGGTGGCAATGGCGCCGATGCCGCCTTCGAGCGCCGAAACGCGCTGCTCGAGCACCGCGTTGGTCGGATTGCTGATGCGCGAGTAGACGTGGCCCGCGCGCTCCAGGTTGAAGAGCGCCGCCGCATGGTCGCTCGACTCGAAGACGAAGGAGGTGGTGAGGTGGATCGGCACCGCCCGCGCGCCGGTGGCGGGGTCGGGCGCGGCGCCGGCGTGCAGCGCCAGGGTGTCGAAGCCGGGGTCGGAGTAGCCGGGCATGGGAGCCTTTCTGGGTTCGTTCGCAATGCCCCGTTACGTCTGCTAATCATGCGCGCGCAACATGGGCGTGGGAGTCGGCGCCGATTGTGGGCTATATTCAAATCGGCACCGCCGCCGAGAACGATTTCCGAGAGGAGCACACGATGAAAGTCAGCGACATCCTTCGCGTCAAGGGCAACACGCTCTTCACCATCACGCCTGACGACCTGCTGGCCGAAGCCGTCAAGACCATGGCGGAAAAGGACATTGGCTCCCTGGTGGTCATGGAACACGGCGACCTGGTCGGCATGCTCACCTTCAGGGAAGTGATCCTGGCCATTGTCGACAACGGCGGCCAGGTGGGCGGCACGCTGGTGCGCAAGGCCATGGACGATGCGCCCGTGACCTGCACGCTCGAAACCGACCTCGACGAAATCCGCCGCATCATGCTGGAGCGCCACGCGCGCTACATGCCCGTGATGGACAAGCGCATGCTGATGGGCGTGATCAGCTTCTACGACGTGGCCAAGGCGGTGGTGGACAGCCAGAACTTCGAGAACAAGATGCTCAAGGCCTACATCCGCGACTGGCCCGAAGAGCAGTAGCCGGCCGCGCCCAGCTCCGGGCGGCGGACTTATTCCTTGATATTGGCCGACTGCACGATCTTCTGGTTGCGGGCGTATTCGGCCTGGACGAACTGGCCGAACTGCTCGGGCGTGCCGCTGCCGGGCAGGGCGCCCTGTTCGTTGAGCTTGGCCCGCACCTGCTCCTCGGCGAGCACGGCATTCAATTCCTGGTTGAGGCGGGCCACGACGGCCGGCGGGGTGCGGGCGGGGGCGAAGATGCCGGTCCAGCTCACCATGTCGTAGCCCTTGAGGCCCGGCATCTCGTTGAAGGTGGGCACATTGGGCAGCGCGGCAAGGCGCTGGCTGCCGGTGATGCCGAGCGCCTTCAGGCGGCCGCCGCCCACATGCGGAATGGCGCTGGTGCTGACCAGCATCGCCAGGTCGACCTGGTTGCCGATCACGTCGGTGGCAATCTGGGCGCCGCCGCGGTAGGGCACATGGGTCACGAAGATGCCGCTGCGCTGCTTGAGCAGTTCCATCGCCAGCTGCAGCACCGTGCCCACGCCCGAGGTGGCGTAGTTGTAGGCGCCGGGCTTGGCCTTGGCGAGCTTGACGAAGTCGGCATAGGTGTTGGCGTCCAGGCCGGGCCGCGCCACCAGCACCATGGGCGCAGTGTTGAGCATCCCGACCGGCGCCAGGTCCTTGAGCGGATCGAACTTGAAGGCCGAGGGGTTGACCAGCCGCCCGATGGCGATGGCGCTGTCGGGCCCGACCACCAGCGTGTAGCCGTCGGGCGCCGCGTTCACGGCCTTGGCCACGCCGATGGCGCCGCCCGCGCCGCTCACGTTCTCGATCACCACCGACTGCTTCAGCCGCTCGCCCAGCCGCGTGGCGACGAGGCGCGCGTTGACGTCCACGCTGCCGCCCGCGGTGTAGGGAACGATCAGCGTGATCGGCTTGGCCGTGGGCCAGGCGCCCTGCGCGAGTGCCGCCATCGGCAGCATCGAGCAGAGGGTGGCGGCAAGAAGAAGGCGGCGGGGGTTGTTCATGGCGTGGTTCATTGCGGGTGGGCGGGATGCTGCGGCACCGGCGCAAGGCCGGCGCGCAGCGTGTCGAACTCGCGGCTCCATTGCGTGCGCCATGCGCGGCGCTGGGTATCGTCGATCCATGCGCCTTCGAGCCCGTTGTGCATGAAGCCGCGCAGCTCGTCCAGCCCGAAGCCGAAGTCGCGCGCCATCATCAGCCAGGCCTCGGTGGGCGTGACCTTGTGCAGCGTCGGGTCGTCGGTGTTGGGATGGATGCGCAGGCCCAGGCCGGGCATGCGGCGGATGGGATGGTCGAGCGCCCAGCGCTCCGGGGGCAGCGTGCGCAGGTAGTAGGAGTTGGTGGGCACCACGGTGAAGATCACGCCGCGCTCGGCGCACTGGCGCGCGAAATCGGGCTGGTCGACCACCGTGTAGCCGTGGTCGATGCGGTCGACCTGCAGCACGTCGAGCGCGGTGCGTACGTTGGTCCATGGCATGCCGAACTCGCCCGCATGCGCGGTGGCCTTGAGCCCCGCGCGCCGCGCCTCGGCATAGGCGCGCGCGAAGAGTTCGGGCGGCCGGTCGACTTCGCGGTAGTCGATGCCGATGCCGATCACCTCGTCGCAGCGGTGGGCCTTGACCCATTCCACCATCTCGACGGCGGCTTCCGGGCTGGCCTCGCGGTCGATCGCGGCAATGAGCCGGCCGGTGATGCCGAACTCCTGCTGCGCGTCATGGATCGCGCGGACGATCGCGCCCTGCGCCATCGGGTAGGCGATGCCGGAGGCGTGCACCGTGCCGGTGGGGTTCCAGAAGAACTCGGCATAGCGCACGTTGTGCGCCGCCGCGTCCTCGAGGTATTCGCGCGTCAACTGGTAGAGGTCGCCGGGGCTGCGCACCAGCTGCGCATCGAGCGCGCGCAGCACGCGCAGCACGCCCACCGGTTTTTCGCCGCGCGTGTAGAAGCCTTCGATCTCCTCGGCCGCGAGCGGCGAGCCGGCGCGATGGTTGAGCTGCTTGAAGGTCTCGTGGCGCACCGTGCCGAACAGGTGGCAGTGCAGCTCCACCTTGGGAATCGCATGCAGCATCGATTCCAGCGTGAGGGGCGGCGGGGCGGGGCGGGTCATGCCGGCCAGTCTAGGCAAGGGCGCCTCATAAACAAAATTTTGAATTTCTATAATTTGATTCATTGAATAGATAACAGGAACGCCATGGCCTCCCTGCCGCTCCGGGCGCTCACGCTGCGCCAGCTTCAGTTCTTCTCTGTGCTGGTGGAAGAAGGGCACTTCGGCCGCGCGGCGCGCCGGCTGGCCATCACCCAGCCGGCGCTCAGCAACGCGATCAAGCAGATGGAAAAACTGCTCGGCGCCGAGCTGCTGACCCGTTCCACCCACCGCCTCGAGCTCACGCCGGTGGGCGCCGAGGTGCTGGCGCGCACCGATTTCCTGGTCAACACCTTCGAGGTGGCGCTGCGCGACATCGAGAGCACCGTGCAGCGCGGCCGGGCTTTCGTGCGCGTGGGCGTGATCCCGTCGGCCAGCGCGCGCGTGATGGCCGCGGCCAGCGAGTTCCTCCAGGCCGGCGCGCGCGAGCTCGAGATCGCCTGGCGCGATGCGCCTTCGACCACCTTGCTGGCCGAACTGCGCAGCGGCCAGCTCGACATGGCGGTGGCCGCCATCACCGAGCCGCCGGGCGGGCTGGCCTGCGTCGACCTGTTCCGCGATCCGCTGGTGCTGGTGGTGCGCCGCGGCCATGCGCTGGCGGCGGCCGGGGACGCGAGCTGGGAGGCCATCGGCAAGGAACGGCTGGTGCTGTTCGAGAGCGGCAGCATGCCGGCGCTCGGCAACCCGGCGCGCGCGCAGTTCGAGCAAGGCCCCGAGCCCTACCGCGTGAGCTATTCCGAAACGCTCTATGCGCTGGTGCGCAGTGGCCAGGCGCTGGGGCTGATGCCGCGGCTCTACACCACGCTGCTGCGCGACCCCGAACTGGTGGTGCTGCCGCTCTTGAAGCCGCGCGTCGAGCGCCGCGTGGTGCTGGCCTACCTGCCGGGGCCGATGCGCAACGTGGCGGCGCAGGAACTGATCGCGTTCCTGCGCGAGCGGCTGCCGCAGGCGGGCGAAGCGGCGGTGCGGCGCGTGGCCTCGAAGGAGCGGCGCAGCCGGCGCTGAAGCCGGGCGTCCGGCCGAAGGCTCAGTGCAGCTCGGCCGCGGCGTGGATGGTTTCGCGCACGCGCGGGTAGATCTGCGCGTTCCACTTGCTGCCGCTGAAAACGCCGTAGTGCCCCACGCCGGCCTGCAGGTGATGCACCTTGAGGTAGGGCCGGATGCCGGTGCAGAGGTCTTGCGCCGCCACCGTCTGGCCGACCGAGCAGATGTCGTCGCGCTCGCCTTCCACCGTGAGCAGCGCGGTGCGGCGGATGGCCGCCGGGTTCACCGTACGCTCGCCCACGGTGAGCACGCCGCGCGGCAGGTCGTAGGTCTGGAACACGCGCTCCACGGTCTCCAGGTAGAACTCGGCCGGCAGGTCGTTCACCGCCAGGTACTCGTCGTAGAAGGTGCCGATGGTGCGGGCCTTCTCGGTGTCGCCCTCGACCAGGTGGCGGACCATGTCCTGGAACTGCTTCTTGTGGCGCTCGGGGTTCATGCTCAGGAAGGCCGAGAGCTGCAGGAAGCCCGGGTACACGCGCCGCATCATGCCGGCATGCGGCCACGGCACGTGGCTGATGAGGTTTCGGCGGAACCACTCGATCGGCTTGCTGTTGGCGAGCTCGTTCACCCCCGTGGGGTTGATGCGGCAATCGACCGGGCCGGCCATGAGCGTGAGGCTGCGCGGCGTGGCGGGGTTGTCGTCCTCGGCCATCAGCGCCGTGGCCGCCAGCGCGGACACGCAGGGCTGGCAGACCGCGACCATGTGCACGCCGGGACCGACGGCTTCGAGAAACCGGATGAGCTGCAGCGTGTAGTCGTCCAGGCTGAAGCCGCCGTGCCACAGCGGCACGTCGCGCGCGTTGTGCCAGTCGGTCAGGTACACGTCGTGGTCGCGCAGCAGGGTGCGCACGGTTTCGCGCAGCAGCGTCGCGAAATGGCCCGACAGTGGTGCGACCAGCAGCACGGGCGGGTGCACGGCCTGCGTGTCCTTGCGGAAATGCAGCAGCGTGCCGAAGGGCGAGACCAGCGTTTTCTCCTCGTGCACCGGGGTTTCCACGCCATCGACCGGCACGCTGGCAATGCCGTAGTCGGGGCGCGAATGGGTCAGCCGCATGCGCGAAAACACCTCGAACTGCGCGGCCATGCGCCGCATCATGGTGCGGTCGGTGCCGTCCTTCCAGAGGGCCTGGCCGAGGTACTGGGCTGCGAGCCGGGAGGGCGAAAGCAGGTCGGCTTGGTTCTGGTAGGCCCGGTACAACATGAAAGTAGTACAGGCAAGTTGCGGGCCAAGCGGTGGCACAAGCCTTGCACGCCCCGTGGGAGCCAACCGGCAGCAGGCAGTCCGCCAAGGAGATCCACGATGGCCAAACCCGTTCTCACGATCAGCAGCAAGAACTACGGCGCCTGGGCGCTGCGCGGCTGGCTGATGTGCAGGCTGGCCGGGCTCGACTTCAGCGAGAAGATCATCCCGCCCGACGACCCGGCCATGAAGGCCGAGATGCTGCTGCTCTCGTCGTCGATGCTGGTGCCCTCGCTGCAGCACGGCGGCGTCAAGGTGTGGGACACGCTGGCCATCGGCGAATACCTGAACGAGATCAAGCCCAAGAGCGGGCTGCTGCCGGTCGACATCCAGGCGCGCGCGCATTGCCGCGCCATCTGCGGCGAGATGCATTCGGGCTTTGCCTCGATGCGCGGCGCCTTGCCGATGAACATCAAGGCCCGGTTCCGCGGCTTCAAGATCTGGTCGCGCGCGCAGGCCGACATCGACCGCATCGTCGCCATCTGGCGCGAATGCCTCAAGACCTACGGCGGCCCCTTTCTCTTCGGCAAGCAGCCCGGCATAGCCGACGCCATGTATGCGCCGGTGGTCACGCGCTTCCTGAGCTACGACGTGCCGCTCGACAGCGTTTGCGCCGCCTACTGCAAGCGTGTGATGGACCTGCCCGCCATGCAGGAGTGGGTGGCCGCCGCGAAGGAAGAGCCCGAGGAAATCGACGAGCTCGACGCCGAGTTCTAGGCAGGTTTTCCGAGCGGGTTCTTCTTCAAGCCGGCGGCGGCCCGAAGCCCGCCTGCCGCAGCGTGCGCTCGATGCTCTGCGCCGCCTGCTGCAGGTCGGCCAGGTGCGCCGAGACGATCTCGCGCTCGGTCTTCACGGCCGGCAGCCACGCGCAGCTCAGGCAGCCCACCACGAGCGAGTCCAGGCGCACCGGCACCGAGAGCGCGCCGAAGCGGTCGGGCGAGTCCATGCTCGTCGACGCGGGGTCGCGCACCACGTAGCCCTGGTCGCGCGCATGGGCCATCATGCGCCGGATGTTCTCGGGGCGGCGCGCGGCGCGGTCGGTGTCGCTCGGCGAGCGGGCCAGCGCCGCGAGAATCTCGCGCCGCTCCTCTTCGGGGCAGAACGACAGGTAGCAGCGCCCGAGCGACGACAGCAGCATCGGCGGCCTGAAACCCAGCGCCCGGTAGTTCACCGCCAGGCCATTGCGCGGCCGGTCCGTGTCCAGGATGAGCATGGCCGTGCCGTCGCGCACGCCCAGGTCGATGGGCCACGGCACCAGGCGCTGCAGCGTGGCGCGCGACTGCGCCGCCAGCGCCGACAGGCTTGCGCGCCATTGCACCGCGGGCCCCGATTCGCCGGCGGCCGAGGCCGGCACATAGCGCTTGTCGAGTTCGCTGCGCTCGGCCCATCCGGCCTGCTGCAGTGTCTTCAGGATGCGCAGCAGCGTGGCCTTCGAGAGGCCGGTCTGGCGATGCAGCTCCGACAGCGTGGCGGCCGACGAGCGCTGGATGGCCAGCATCACGTCGAGTCCGCGGCGCAGCGCATCGATCGATTTCACGCTTCGGACGCCGGTGGTGTCGGACATGCGGAACTCCAGAAAAAGGTTCACCTGGTGAAACTATATCTTCTGGCTTCGGCGGCGTGTTCCTACAGTGCGTCGACCCCACCCGTCGTCCCACTGAAAAGGAACAGAGAGCATGAAGTTCACCCGTCGCGAAGCGGCCCGTGCCGCCGCCGCCATCGCCGCATCGGGCCTTGCCCTGCTGGCCGCCGGCGGCGCCATGGCGCAGGCCTGGCCGGGCAGGCCGATCACCATCGTCGTTTCCTATCCCGCGGGCGGCGACACCGATGCGGTCGCGCGCATCTATGCCGAGAAACTCTCGCTGCGCATCGGGCAGCCGGTGCTCGTGGACAACCGGCCCGGTGCCAGCGGCATGATCGGCAACGCCTGGGTCGCCAAGGCCGCACCGGACGGCTACACGCTGCTGTTCACCCCCAGCACTTTTCCGATCGCGCAGCATGTGCTGAAGGCCGGCCCCGGCGTGGCGCACGACGTGGTCAAGGATTTCACGCCCATCGTGAAGACCGGCAACATCCCGCTGCTGCTGGTGACCGCGCCGTCCACCGGCATCAAGAACGTGGCGCAGCTGGTGGCCGACGCCCGGGCCGGCAAGGCGCTGAGCTACGGCACGCCGGGCGCGGGCTCGCCGATGCACATCGCGGGCGAGCTCTTCAACAAGGACGCCGGAACGCAGATTGCCCACGCGCCCTATCGCGGCGTGGCGCCGGTGGTGAACGATGCGCTCGGCGGACACGTGGGCGTGGGCTGGATCACCCCCGGCGCGGTGGCGGGCCACATCGCCGGCGGCAAGCTCGTTGCGCTGGCGGTGGCCGAGCGCCAGCGCACCAAGCTGATGCCCGCCGTGCCCACGCTGATCGAGCTTGGCTACAAGGACGTGGATGTCAGCGCCTGGATGGGCCTGCTGGGCCCCAAGGGCATGCCGGTGGAGCTGGTGCAGGCCCTGAACCGCCACTTCAACGAAGTGCTGAAGATGCCCGACGTGCAGGCCCGCATGGCTGCGCTCGGCATCGAGCCGATCGGCGGCGCGCCCTCGGTGCTGGCGCAGCAGATCGCGGACGACGACCAGCGCTTCGGCAAGCTGGTGAAGGAATTCGGCATCCGCGCCGAATGAGCTGGAACAAGGAGACAAGCACATGCTGAGCGAAGAGAAGAACCGCCTGCTGACCGAGGTCGGGCCGGGCAAGCCGATGGGCGACTACCTGCGCCGCTACTGGCATCCGGTTGCCGGAGCCAGCGAGTTCGACGACAAGGCCGTCAAGCCGCTGCGCATCCTGGGCGAGGACCTGGTGCTCTACAAGGACCTGGGCGGCAACTACGGGCTCGTGGACCGCCGCTGCCCGCATCGCAATGCCGACATGTCCTACGGCTTTGTCGAGCAATGCGGCTTGCGCTGCAGCTACCACGGCTGGCAGTACGACCAGAGCGGCCAGTGCGTGCACCAGCCCTTCGAGGAAACGCTGGACCCGGACGCGCGCATGCGCAGGAACACGAAGATCAAGGCCTACCCGGTGCAGGAAAAGGCCGGGCTGCTCTGGGCCTACATGGGGCCGCAGCCCGCACCGCTGCTGCCCGACTGGGAGCTGTTCAACTTCAGGAATGGTTTCGCGCAGGCCGTGTTCGCAGAGATACCCTGCAACTGGTTCCAGTGCCAGGAAAATTCCATCGACCCCGTGCATTTCGAATGGACGCACAACAACTGGACCACGCGCCTGCAGGGCGACGAAGGCCCCTATGTGCCAACCCACCTGAAGCTCGCGTTCGATGAGTTCGAGCACGGCTTCGTCTACCGGCGGTTGCGCGGCGGCGAGAGCGAGGACAACGTGATGTGGACCACGGGCCGCGTCACGCTGTGGCCCAACGGCTTCTTCCTTGGCCACCACTTCGAATGGCGCGTGCCCATCGACGACCACAACACCCTGAGCGTGCTGTGGGTGCTGAGCCGCGTGCCGACCGAGCAGGAGCCCTACGTGCAGGAGCGCATTCCGTCCTGGTACGGCCCGATCAAGGATCCGGCCACCGGCCGCTGGATCACGAGCCACGTGGCCAACCAGGACTTCGTGGTGTGGGTGGGGCAGGGCACGGTCACCGACCGCACCCGCGAAAAGCTCGGCCAGAGCGACAAGGGCATCGTGATGATGCGCCGCCGCTTCTTCGAGGAACTGGAGGCGATGCAGGCCGATCCGGCGCACGAGCCCAAGGGCGTGATCCGCGACACTGCGATGAACCGCAATGTGCCGCTGCCTTCGGCCTGCCGCGACGAGATGCTCCATGGCCTGCCGCGCGCGGAGCTTGCCGCCCATCCGCTGCTGGGGCCCTACCTGAAGGACTTCTTCGGGCAGGCCGGGCAGCCCGAGCACGTGCGCGCGGCCTACGAACGCGCGATCGGCCAGAAGGTGGAGGGCGCGAAATTCTTCAAGGTGCACGGCAGCGCGGCGGAGCACCACACGCTGCAACCCACGAGCGAAGAAGAACAGGCGGGCTAACGCCGGAACATCCGCAGATCGAGCGGGTTTTCCTCGCCGAGCCACATCGCATGCGCCGTGTGGTCGGCAAAGTCGTCGCCCGTGACGCCGTGCACGAAGATGTCGAGGCCGTTGCGGTGCGCCTCGAGCCATTCGATCACCTGGTCGAACTCCGCCGCGTCGAACGCCAGCTGGCAGCTCCAGCGCGTGTGGGGCCCCACCAGCCGTTCGTGCACGCGGCCGACCACCACCATCAGTTCGCGGCCCGCCTGTTCGCACAGCTGCCGGGCCTCGGCCACCGTGGCGGGGTCGAAGTAGACGTGGGCGTGGTATTGCGGATAGAGGTTTTCGGGGCGGCGCGGCATGGTCCGGTCATTGTGGCCCGTTCAGGCGGCGGCCGCTTCGGCCGTTTCGCTGCGCGCCTTGTAGAAGCGCAGGATGTGCTCGGAGAAGTCGCCCAGGAGGAACTGCGCCACGCGGTCGGCATACCAGTTGAAGCGCGTGCTCACGCGCCAGGACACATCGATGCGAAGCTCCGTGCCGCCCTCGTGCGGTGTGAGCGTGTAGGCCGAGTCGCGCAGGTCGAAATAGTGGCCGCCGATCACCACGTGGTCGTCCAGCGCGCCGGCGGGAAAGGAATCGGGCGAGAAGCGGTAGCGCCACTTCACGCGCTGCAGCGGCCGCCACTCGGTGATGATCTCGTCGAAGTGCACATCCTTTTGCCACTGCACCTTGCGCACGCGGCCTTCGGGCGTGTCTTGGGTCACGCCCGCCACCGGCATCGGCACGCCGATGCGGTAGGCCCAGGCATCGCCGACCTCGCTCGGGCGGATGCCCTGCGCATTGTTGAGTTCATGCCACACGCGTTCGGCGGGCGCGGCAATGAAGAGGGTGCGCGAGGTGCCCGAGACCTGCTCGGGGTTGGGCCACTGTGGCTCGACGGCGCCGAAGACCAGCGGCAGCAAGGCGAAGCTGTAGAGCGCAGGCCTGGGCCAGTTCGTGACGCGGCAGACGATGCCCATCGCGAGGCCGCCGAGGCTGCCCATGAACGCGAACAGCGGAATGATCACGACCGCACAGACGAGGCCTTCGATGAAGATGGCCAATGTGCCGGCCAGGAACAGGGCCGTGGAGATCCAGGGCATCCAGAGGTAGTAGCCCCAGCTGCGCCGTCCGATGCGCTCGGCCATGTAGACCGTGACCGCGCCGCACACGGCAGGCGCGAGGTAGATGAACGAGCCGAGCATCGCCGAGAAGCGCTGGCCCGGTCCACCGCTGAATGCGATGCGCAGCAGCAATGCCACCAGGGCACCGGCCAGCGCAGGCCAGAACCAGGCGAAGGGCATGTGGCGGATGGAGATGCCGCTCATCGCAGGCGCGGCGGCGGGCGCCGGCGCGGCCGGGCCAGGCCGCTGGGTGTCATCGGGTTCGGTGCTCATTTCAATCTCTTCTCCTCGTCATGTGTTGGTTTTCAGTCGCTGCGCCTGGCCGTCACCATGCAGTAGTCGAAATCGCGCCAGAAAAGGCCCAGCACCAGCGCGCAGTAGCTGGCCACGATGTGCTTGCGGCGCCAGGGGCTGAGCCGCCCGCGCGCCTTCCAGAGTTCGGCCAGCGCGAAGCGCGTGGCCAGCACCGGGATGTGCAGCGCGCTGGGCGCCACGCGCCAGCGCAGCGACCGCACCTCGATGTCGTCGAAGCCGTGGTCGCGCAGCGCGGCGACGAAATCGTCCCGCACCGCCAGCGTGGGCACGGCCCAGCTGTCGGCCCACAGGCGGTGCAGCCAGCCGGCGCTGCGGCCGGGCTTCTCGCGCAGCAGGAAGCCGTCGATCACCGCGAGCCGTGCACCGGGCTTCAGCAGGCGGGCCGCCTCGCGCACGAAATCGGCCTTGGCCGTGCCGCTCGCGTAGCAGGCGCTTTCCACGGCCCAGGCGCCGTCGGCCTGTGCGGTGGGCAGGCCAGTGCGCGTGTAGTCGGCCTCGATGTGCGCCACGCGGTCGGCCACGCCGGCGCCGGCATCGAGCCGCAGCGCGATGCGGTTCTGCACCGCCACGTTGGTGACCGTGACGGCAAAGAGCGACGGGTCGTCGCCCACCAGCGTGCGCGCGGTGGCCCCGGCGCCGCAGCCAAGGTCGACCACGCAGCGGCGCTCTGCGCTTTGGTGCGCTGGCCGGGGCTGGTCGAGCTTGAGCGCGCGGCCGACGGCGCGGTTCATTTCCACCAGCATGCCTTCGCGCCGCAGCGGATTCAGCCCGAGCCGCCAGAAGCCGAAGTGCATGTTGTAGCTGGGACTCCATGCGCGGTAGTCGTCGGCCACCTCGGTGAAATAGTCCTGCGTGTCGGCCTTGGTGATGGAGGCTTCGGGTGCCGCGGATGCCGGAGGCGCAGTGCGGGTGGCCGCAGGACGGAAATCGGGCTGGAAGACCTTGGTCACGAGAGCTCCTTTTTTCAGATCCGGCAATTGCCGCCGGCGCAGGTGCGGGATGAGCGCGCGGCCTTGCCCGCGAGCAGGGTCACCAGCCAGCGCGGCAGCCGGTAGCGGTTGCGCGCGAGCACCGCATAGGCGCGGTCGGCCAGCGGCGCGATGAGCGGCAGGTCGAGCAGCAGGCTGCCGCTTGGCAGCCCGACGGCATCGCGACAGGCGCGGATGGCGGGAACGCCCACGAACAGCTGCCCTGCGGCGTCGACGGCGTGAATGGCAGTCATGAGCGCCTCGCGCGGGGCGGGGCCGGTATTGAAACCGGCGGGTGAGCAGTCGACGAGGTTCAGGCGGGCCGAGGCATCGCGCGCCTTCATTGCGTTCATTTCTGCCGTGCAAAGGACGCAGGTGGCATCGAAGTAGACGGTCAGCGGGTAGGTGGCGATGGTGCGCATGAGTTTGTTTTCGTTGTTTCTGTCAAAACAGAAATGATGAGGCAAAAAAAGAGCGGCTCAGATCATCGGCAGGCTGGCGTGGTGGGCATCGGGGTCGTCGCCATCCTTCTTGGGAGCCGCGGGCGTGGCCGCCGGCGCCGCATCGCCGCGAACGAATTTCTGCACGCTGGCCCCGAGCGTCAGCACCTTGTCGAGCGTGCCGGGCGAGAGCCGCAGCATCTCGTCGGCCCAGGTGGCGAGCTTGCTCATGAGGTCCATGGTGGAGCGGATGCGGTCCTGCGCATCGGCGGGCTCCTTCTGGAAGTCGGGGCTGGAGACGATCTCGCGCAGCACGCGGATGGTCGGGTCGAACTCGCGCTCCTTGCGCTCGCGCACCACGGTGCGGAACAGTTCCCAGACGTCGACGCTGGTTTCGAAATAGTCGCGCCGGTCGCCCAGGATGTGCGTCACGCGCACGAGGTTCCAGGCCTGCAGTTCCTTCAGGCTGTTGCTCACGTTGGAGCGGGCCACGCCCAGCGTGTCGGAGAGCTCTTCTGCATGCATGGGCTTGCCGTGCGCGAACAGCAGCGCGTGGATCTGAGAGACCGTGCGGTTGACGCCCCACATGGAGCCCATTTCTCCCCAGTGGAGAACGAACTTGCGTTGGATGTCGGTGAGTTCCATGCCTCGGAGTCTAGGATTTTAGAAATTTCTGTCAATAGAGAAACTAAAAATCAGCTTGCCTGCGGAAAAGCTTTGGAATACTGTGTAAACATACAGTATTCGAGAGAAAGGACCTGCCATGCCGGCCGCCCGGATTCCCATCCATGCCATCAAGGGCCGCGGCGCGGCCACGCACCTGGCGCACCGCTTTTCGCGCGACGAGCGCAATGCCTTCGACGACGGCTGGGGCACGCTCGAAGAAGGCGCGGCCGAAGCCGAAGAACTGCCGCGGCTTGCCACCGAAGTGCGCTTCGAGGACGTGAAGTCGGTGCTCAACGAAAACGACTCGCCCGATATTTCGTTCGACCGCTCGCTCAACCCGTACCGCGGCTGCGAGCACGGCTGCATCTACTGCTTTGCGCGGCCCACGCACAGCTACCTCAACCTCTCGCCGGGGCTCGACTTCGAGACCAGGCTCATCGCCAAGCGCAACATCGTCGAGGTGCTGCGTGCCGAACTCGGCCGCAGGAGCTACCGGCCCAGCCACATCGCGATCGGCACCGCCACCGATTGCTACCAGCCCATCGAACGCGAACTGCGGCTCACCCGTTCGGTGATCGAGCTGCTGAAGGAAACGCGGCATCCGTTTGCGCTGGTCACGAAATCGAGCGCGGTGGAGCGCGACCTCGACCTGATCGCGCCCATGGCCGCCGAGCACCTGGCCGCGGTGTACATCACCGTGACCACGCTCGACGGCGAGCTGGCCCGCAAGCTGGAGCCGCGCGCCGCCGCGCCGCACCGGCGGCTGCGCACCATACGCACCCTGGCCGAGGCGGGCGTGCCGGTGGGTGTGAGCGTGGCGCCGCAGATTCCCTTCGTCAACGAAGACATGGAACAGGTGCTCGAAGCCGCCTGGGCCGCCGGTGCGCGCAACGCCTTCTACACGGTGATCCGGCTGCCCTGGGAGGTGGCGCCGCTCTTCAAGCAATGGCTCGAGCTGCACTACCCGCAGCGCGCGGACCGCATCATGGCGCGCATCCACGAGATGCGCGGCGGCAAGGACTACGACGCCGACTTCGCCACGCGCATGAAGGGCTCCGGCCTCTGGGCCGACCTGATCCGCCAGCGCTTCGAGAAGGCGGCGAACCGCATCGGCTTCAACCGCGAGCGCATTGCGCTCGACCTCGGCGCGTTCCGGCCGCCTGGCGCGGCGGGGCAGGGCAGCCTGTTCTAGGATGGGCCGCGGCGGTGGCGCCTGTCCCGACGGAAGGTGGATTCAAGTCCCGCCGATGCGCGGAGAAATATCCCCGCGGTTTCACCAGGAAGGGTATGTATGAACGGGCCGTCGCTGGTCGTGATGGGTGTTTCGGGCTGCAGCAAATCGAGCCTCGGCGCCGCGCTGCGCGACCGAGCCGCTGGTGGCACCGGTCGGGCAAGTGAAGGCCTGGTTGCCGGCGGTCTGATTTGCAGGGGGTCAGCCGATGACTTCCGGCCAGTTGGTGTGGAAGAACTCGCCGGCCGGCTTGTCCACGCGCTCGTAGGTGTGGGCCCCGAAGAAGTCCCGCTGCGCCTGCAGCAGGTTCGCGGGCAGCCGCTCGGTGCGGTAGCTGTCGTAGTAGGCGAGCGAGGCACTGAACGCCGGCACCGGAATGCCGTTGCCCACCGCCAGCGCCACCACCTCGCGCCAGTTCTGCTGCGTGCGGTTGAGCAGGTCCTTGAAGAAGGGGTCGAGCATCAGGTTGCCCAGTGACGGGTCGGCGCGGTAGGCGTCGGTGATGCGGTTCAGGAAGCGCGCGCGGATGATGCAGCCGCCGCGCCAGATGGCCGCGATGCCGCCGAGGTCGAGCTTCCACGCCTTCTTCTCGCCCATGGTCTGGATCAGGTCGAAGCCCTGCGTGTAGCTGACCACCTTCGACGCATAGAGCGCATCGTGCACCTTGGCCACCAGCGCCTTCTTGCCGAGCGAGAGTTCGACCTTCGGCCCCTGCAGCAGCTTGCTGGCCGCCACGCGCGCTGTCTTCTGCGACGACAGCACGCGCGCCTCCACGGCGGCGTTGATGGTGCTGATGACCACCGCGTTCTCGGCCGCGTTGACCAGCGTCCACTGCCCCGTGCCCTTCTGGCCGGCCTTGTCGAGAATGAGTTCGACGATCGGCTGGCCGGTTTCCGGGTCCTTCTGCTCGAGCGCCTTGGCGGTGATCTGGATCAGGTAGCTCTGCAGCTCGCCCTCGTTCCATTCGTTGAAGACCGCGGCCATCTCGTCGGTGCTGAAGCCGGCCGCCTTGAACAGGCTGTAGGCCTCGCAGATCAGCTGCATGTCGCCGTACTCGATGCCGTTGTGCACCATCTTCACGTAATGGCCCGCGCCGCCGGGGCCGATGTGGATCACGCAGGGCTCGCCGTCGACCTTGGCCGCGATGCTCTCGAAGATCGGTTTCATCACTTCCCAGGTGGAAAGCGGGCCGCCCGGCATGATCGACGGACCCTTGCGCGCGCCTTCCTCGCCGCCCGAGACGCCGGCGCCGATGAAGCGCAGGCCCTTGGTGGCAAGGTACGCATCGCGGCGCTCGGTGTCGGTGTAGAGGCTGTTGCCGCCGTCGATCACGATGTCGTCCTTGTCGAGCAGCGGGATCAGCTGCTCGATGACCTGGTCGACCGGTGCGCCGGCCTTCACCATGATCTGGATCTTGCGCGGCCGTGCCAGGCTCTGCACGAACTCTTCCAGCGTCTTCGCGCCGACCAGCTTCTTGCCGGGGTTGGCGGCCACGAAGGCCTCGGTGGTGGCTTCGGTGCGGTTGTACACGCTGACCTGGAAGCCGCGGCTTTCCACGTTCAGCACCAGGTTCTGGCCCATCACGGCCAGGCCGATCAATCCGAAATCGCTCTTGTTGTTGCTCATGGCCCTTCTTTCGTCTGCGGTGGATGTGACGGGCATTGTGCCGGGGGCGCCGGGGCGCTGCCGTGGGAGGGCGTCTATACCCGCTTGGCAAGCGCGCGCGGCTTGGGTATGTTGGCGCGATGAACGCAAATGCCTCGCCCGCGGTCCACACCTGGTCCACCGACGCCGTGCCGCCGGCGCAGCGGCTGGACTACTGGATCGGCGCGGTGTGCGAAGGCTTTCTCGAAATGGACGTGACCAGCTCCCTGGCCGGCAGCTTTGGCGCCACGCTCGAATCCGCACCGCTGGGCGCCATCGGCGTGAACCGGGTCCGCGGCAGCGCGCAGGACGTGTACCGCAGGCGCCGGGCCATTGCCCAGAGCCGCAGCAACTACTACTACCTGCTGTGCAAGACCGATTCGCCCTGGGTCGCCGTGCAGGACGGCCGCTCGGCGCGCATGCTGCCGGGCGATCTGGTGCTGGTCGATTCGCGGCGCTGCTATGAACTTCGCCTGCTCCAGTCCGCCGATACGCTGTCGCTCGAACTGCCGACCGCGTGGGTCGAGTCGTGGCTCCCCGATGCCGGCGGGCAGGTGGCGCGGCGCATCGACGGGCAGTCCGGCTGGGGCCGTGTGCTGAGCGGCTTTGCCCAGCAGCTTTCTCCGCAGGGCGCTTTGAAGCCGCCGCTGCCCGCGGCCTTGCTGACCGATCACCTTGGCGGGTTGCTCGCACTTGCCGCCGGCACGGCATGCGATGCGGGCGGGTCGGCCGCGCCCAGCGAAAGCGCCCGTGCCGCGCTGCGCCGCCGCGTGCTCGACGCCACGCGCGAACGCCATGCCGAGCCGGGCCTGACGGCTGCCGGCGTGGCGCGCGGACTGGGCATCTCGGAGCGCAGCCTGCACCGCTGCCTGTGCGAAGGGTCGACCACCTTCGCCGCCGCGCTGACCGGCTTTCGCATGCAGGTGGCGCGGCGGATGCTCGGCGATGCGCGCTTCGATCGCCTGAGCATTGCGGAAATCGGCTTGCGCGTCGGGCTCGCCGATGCGTCCCACTTCGTTCGCCAATTCAGCCGGCATCTCGGCATGACGCCGGGTGCCTGGCGGCGCCAGCGCTGAGGCAAAAGCAAGGCAGCGCAGGCGCAAATCGGCCATGGGCCTGGCAGCCAGCGGCCATTCGCGCCGCCCCGTGTTTCCTAAAGTCGTCCCAATTCAACGACGACGATAAAGAAGGAGACACCCATGTCCGACACCTATGTCCTGATCCACGGCGCCTGGCACACCGGCGCCGAGATGGAGGCCGTGGCCGCCGGCCTGCGCGAGCCCGGCCACCACGTGCATTGCCCCACGCTCGCGGGAAACCGCCCCGGCGACGACCGCTCGCGCACCAGCCTCGTCGATGCGATCGACTCGGCCGTTCGCTTCATCGAGGAGCACGACCTGGTGGACGTTCGCCTGGTGGGCCACAGCTACGGCGGCATGGTGATCTCGGGCGTGGCGGACCGCATCGCGCAGCGGCTGCGGCGCCTGGTCTACGTCAACGCCTTCGTGCCGCTCGATGGTGAATCGCTCAACGACATGGTGCCCCCGCACTACGTCGCGATGTTCGACGCCGTGGCCGCGGCCAATGGCAATGCGGTGAGCCTGCCGTTCGAGATCTGGCGCGAAGCCTTCATCAACGACGCAGACCTGCCGCTCGCGCAGGCCAGCTACGAGCGGCTGAACCCGCATCCCTACCGCACCTTCACCGACAAGAT
Source organism: Variovorax paradoxus NBRC 15149 (assembly GCF_001591365.1). Classification (GTDB taxonomy): domain Bacteria; phylum Pseudomonadota; class Gammaproteobacteria; order Burkholderiales; family Burkholderiaceae_C; genus Variovorax; species Variovorax paradoxus. The sequence continues at coordinate 916,485 of NZ_BCUT01000001.1, read as the reverse complement.
CCGGCTGCGCGAGCCGCTGGCGGCGCTGCAGATCGGCAAGTCGTACCTCAACTGCCTGCAGGACACGGCCATGCCGCACGGCTTGCCGTGGCATCCGCGCCTGTCGGAGCGGCTCGGCTTGTTCAGGCTGGTGGAGTGCCCCGGCAGCCACGAGATGTTCTTCTCGAACCCGAAGCGCCTGGCGCAGGCGATCCTGGAGGCGGGGCGGGACTAGGGCTTGCCGAACAGCGCATCGAACACGCGGATCGATGCATAGGCGTCGTTGGCCGCGTAGCGCATCTGCGCTTCGGTCAGCTGCCTGTTGGCCCAGTTCGAGGTGGTCGCCTTGCGCGACTTGACGAAGCGCTGGTTGAAGACCAGCGCCACGGCCGCCTTCACGCCGACCGACTTGCGGTAGCCGCGGTGGCGGAACTCGCTGTCGATGTCGAACACCGCCTTCGGCTCGATGTTGAGGCGGTTGCGTATCAGCGTGAGATCGGTCGAAAGGCCGAAGCCGACCTTGCGCAGTTCGGTGGAAGCAATCAGCGTTGCGACCACCGGATTGCATTCGGTGCGGTGCAGCTGGAACAGCCAGGCCATTTCGCGCGTGGCGAACTGCACCACGTGCGGGCCGCCCGAGACCTCGTTCTTCGCGAAGGTGGGCTTGGATTCGGTGTCGAAGCCGGCCACGCCGGCGGCCAGCAATTCGGCGGCGGCATGTTCGGCGTCCTGCAGCGTGGAGACGACCACGATGTCTTTCAGGCCCAGGCCCTCGAAGGGTTCGAGCAGCGCGATCTGCTCGCGTTCGGGGAGGGGCGGCAATGCGGGAGGGTTGTCGCTCACGAGGAGGCTGCTTTCTTTTTCTTCTTCACCGGGGCTTTCCTGGCGGTTTTCTTCTTCGGCGGCTGGCCCGAACGCAGGGCTGCCTCGTAGGCACGGCGGCCCCAGAGCGCGGCTTCCTCGCGGTCTTCGAAAAGATCGGCCGGCGCGAGCCGGTACGACATCGGCATGGCCTTGCCTTCGCGCACATAGGTGAAGGGCGGCAGGTCCAGCTTGTCGAAATGCTCGGCGCTGCCGGCATCGGACTTGAGGTAGAGCGTGTCCTTGGCGACAAGCGCGATCATGCGGCCCTCGTGCCAGACGCCGTGGCCGCCGAACATGCGGCGGGTTTCGATGCGGCCGAGGCGCTCGAAGACTTCGTGCAGGCTTTGTACGAATTCGCTCATCGGGCAGGCTTTGCGCGGTTCATGCGGTGATCTCGATGCGGTTGCCGTCGGGGTCGAGCACCACGCTCTCGTAGTAGCCGTCGCCGGTGCGGCGCGGGCCGTCGAGCAGCGGGTAGCCGTCCGACTTGAGCCGCTGCGTCAGTGCGTCGACGGCAGCCTCCGAACCCACGCTGATGGCCAGGTGCGTCCAGCCCATGCGCTGGGCGCCGGGTTCGGCGGGCACCGGCGAGAGCGTGCGGGTGGTCATGGCCTCGATGCGCGCGCCGTCGCCCAGGCTCAGGAAGCAAGAGGCAAAGCCCTTGGCCGGATTGGCATAGCCCGCCCCGGCCGTGGCGCCGAAGTAGTCGACGTAGAAGCGCTTGCAGCGTTCGAGATCGGTGGTCCAGAGGGCGATGTGATCGATGCGCATGGAGAAAGGGCAGGGGAAGAAGGCGCTCAGCCGGTGCGACGCGGCTGCCGCGGCGGGCTCGCCGGATACCAATGGTAGGCGACCCGTTCGCGTCCGCTGGCCGGGTGCCGGTCGACCGCGCCGCGCACCAGGCCGTAGCGTTCGTAGAAGCGCTGCGCCGCGGTGTTGCTGGTGGCCACGTGAAGCTTCCAGCCGAGCGGCATGCGCACGCTGGCCTCGTCGAGCAGCGCCTGCCCCAGGCCCTGGTTGCGAAGATGCGGTTCGACGAACAGCTGCGCCACATATTCGCGCCGCACCAGCAGCACCATGAAGGCGAGCACCTGGCCTTCGCGCTCGGCCAGCACCACGTCCGCGGGCGGTACGAATTCGGTTTGCACGCGCCGCAGCCAATGCGTGATCGGCTCGATGACGGCGGCATTCCGGTTGGCCGCGATCCAGGCGCGGCGCCAGATGCCGGCCAGCGCCAGGCTCTCTTCGGCGGCGCCGTCGCGGGACCGCAACTGGAAGGCGGGAATCTGTGCTGCGGACATGCGCCCCATGATAAGCCGGCCGTGGGCCGCGGTCGATCAGCCGCGCAGCGTTTGCGCGTGGTGCGCGATGTGGTCCGCCATGAAGGTCTGGATGAAGTAGTAGCCGTGGTCGTAGCCCGCATGGCGGCGCAGCGTGAGCGGCTGGCCGGCGGCAAAGCAGGCGGCCTCGAAGGCTTCGGGGTTGAGCTGCTCGGCCAGGAATTTGTCGGCCAGTCCCTGGTCGACCAATATGCCTTGCGGATAGGGCGCGGCGGTCTGCGACTTCATGAGCGCGCTGGCGTCGTGCGCGAGCCATTGCGCGCGGTCGCCGCCGGGCTCGCCCAGGTAGCCGCCGAACGCCTTCTGGCCCCACGGGCATTGCGTGGGCGCGCAGATGGGCGCAAAGGCCGACAGCGACTTGAAGCGCCCCGGATGCCGCAGCGCCAGCGTGAGCGCGCCGTGGCCGCCCATCGAATGGCCGAAGATGCCCAGGTGCTGGTCGTCGATGGCGAAGTGCCGCCCCACCAGCGGCAGCAGCTCGTGCACGATCCAGCTTTCCATGCGCCAGTGGGTGGACCAGGGCGCTTCGGTGGCATCGAGGTAGAAGCCCGCGCCAACGCCGAAGTCCCAGTGGGCGGTGGCGCCGGGCAGGTTTTCGGCAATGCTGCCGCGCGGGCTGGTGTCGGGCGCGATCAGCGCCAGGCCCAGGCTGGCGGCCATGCGCTGCGCGCCGGCCTTCACTGCAAAGGTTTCCTCGTTGCAGGTCAGCCCCGCAAGGTAAAGAAGGGCCGGCACGCGCTCCTGCGCAGCCTGCGGCGGCAGGTAGACCGAAAAGCGCATCGGCAGGCCGATCTCGTGCGAGGCATGCTCGTGGAAGCTCTGCACGCCGCCGAAGGCATGGTGCTCGGAAAGGGTCTTGAGGGAGTCGGTCATCAGAGGGTGTTGTGGTGCCGCAAGGCGGGCACGAGTTCGAGCACGGCGTCGGCAAAGATGCGCGGCGCCTCCTGCGGCAGGTTGTGGCCCGCGCCGGGCACCAGGCGGTGCGAACGCGGGCCGCTGAAGCGCTGCGCATGGGCCGAGGCATCGGCGGGCGGCCGCACGCCGTCGTCGATGCCGTCGAAGGTGATGGTGGGCACGGTGATCGCGGGCTGCGCGGCCAGGCGGCGTTCGATGTCCGCATAGGCCGGGTCGCCCGCCACCAAGCCGAAGCGGTGCCGGTACGAGTGGATCACCACCTCGACGAAATCAGGATGGTCGAAGGCCGCGGCGCTGCGCTCGAAGGTGGCGTCGTCGAACTTCCAGGTCGGCGACCAGAGCCGCCACAGCAGCCGCGTGAGCGCCCTGCGGTCCTTGGCGAGGCCGGCGCGGCCGCGCTCGCTGTGGAAGTAGTACTGGTACCAGAGGCTGTGCTCGTTTTCGGGCGTGTCCGGCTCCATCGCCTTGGCGATGTTCTGGATGTTGTAGCTGTTGAGCGAGACCAGGCCCGCGCAGCGCCCGGGCCACAGCGCCGCCGCCACGCAGGCGGCGCGGCCGCCCCAGTCGTAGCCGGCGAGCACCGCGCGGTCGATCTCCAGCGCGTCGAGCAGCGCGAGCAAATCGGCGCCGAAGGCCGCCTGTTCGCCCGAGCGCGGCGTGGCATCGTGCAGGAAGCGCGTGGAACCGTAGCCGCGCATGTACGGGACGATCACGCGGCAGCCTTGCCCGGCGAGCATCGGCGCGACTTCCGCATAGGTGTGGATGTCGTACGGAAAGCCGTGCATCAGCAGCACGGGCGGGCCGTCCGAGGGCCCCGTTTCGTAATAGGCGATCTCGAGGACGCCCGCTTCGATCTTGCGCAGGGGTTCCATGCGGTTCATGGCGGGCGCTCTCCTAGAAGGCTAGTAGAGAACCACGCCGCGGATCGATTCGCCGCGCTTCATGAGGTCGAAGCCCTTGTTGATGTCTTCGAGCGGCATGGTGTGGGTGATCAGGTCGTCGATGTTGATCTTGCCTTCCATGTACCAGTCGACGATCTTGGGCACGTCGGTGCGCCCGCGCGCGCCGCCGAAGGCCGAGCCTTCCCACTTGCGGCCCGTGACCAGCTGGAACGGCCGCGTGCTGATCTCCGCGCCGGCCTCGGCCACGCCGATGATGATGCTGCGGCCCCAGCCCTTGTGCGTGCATTCGAGTGCCTGGCGCATCACCTTGGTGTTGCCGATGCACTCGAAGCTGTAGTCGGCGCCGCCGTCGGTCAGCTGCACGATCGCATCGACGATGTTCTCGTGCTCCTTCGGGTTGAGGAAGTGCGTCATGCCGAACTTGCGCGCCATGGCCTCGCGCTCGGGGTTCAGGTCGACGCCGATGATCTTGTCGGCGCCCACCATCTTGGCGCCCTGGATCACGTTCAGGCCGATACCGCCGAGGCCGAACACCACCACGTTGGCGCCGGCTTCCACCTTGGCCGTGAAGATCACCGCGCCGATGCCGGTGGTCACGCCGCAGCCGATGTAGCAGACCTTGTCGAAGGGCGCGTCCTCGCGGATCTTGGCCAGCGAGATCTCGGGGGCGACCGTGTAGTTGCTGAAGGTGCTCGTGCCCATGTAGTGGAAGATGGGCTTGCCGTCCATGCTGAAGCGGCTGGTGGCATCGGGCATCAGGCCCTTGCCCTGCGTGCCGCGGATCAGCTGGCACAGGTTGGTCTTGCGCGACAGGCAGAACTTGCACTGGCGGCATTCGGGCGTGTAGAGCGGAATGACGTGGTCGCCCTTTTTCAGCGTGGTGACGCCGGGGCCCACGTCGACCACGATGCCCGCGCCCTCATGGCCGAGGATGGCCGGGAAGATGCCTTCGGGGTCGGCGCCCGAGAGCGTGTAGTAGTCGGTGTGGCAGATGCCGGTGGCCTTGATCTCGACCAGCACCTCGCCGAATTTCGGCCCTTCGAGGTCGACGGTTTCGATGGTGAGCGGGGCTCCGGATTTCCAGGCGACGGCAGCTTTGGTTTTCATGGCGCTTCAGGGCAAAGGGACAAGGATAGCGAGGCCGGCGTTCAGGCCGCCCCGGCGGCAAAGATACCCGACATTCCGATGAAGCCGGGCAGGTGGCGAAAGTTCCAGATCCAGTGTCGCAGGGCGGGGTATTCGTCCAGCGAAATGCCGCCTTCGCCAGCGAGGGCCGCATAGGGAAAGCAGGCCAGGTCGGCCACGGTCGCATGCGGGCCGGCCAGCCACTGGCGGCCCTCGCTGGCGCGCTCGGCCAAATGGTCGTCCAGCAGGCGGAAGGCCGCATGCGCGCCGCGCCGGCAGGCCTCGATGTCGATGTTCTCGTAGCCGAAGGCGTCGTGCAGCCGCGCGGCCGAGGCGGTGCGGGTGAGCTCGTCGGCCATGGCAAACCACATCGCGGCCTGGCCGCGCAGCTGCGGATCGGCGGGGTACCAGCGGCCCTCGGCGTCGTGCTTGCTCGCGAGATAGACGAGGATGGCCTGCGCGTCGCGCAGCAAGAAGCCGTCGTCGTCGATCACCGGAAGCTGGCCCAGCGGATCGACCTCTGCCAGGAACGCGGCCGACCGGTGCTCGCGGCCCGGATGGAAGTCGACCGGCACGCGCTGGTAGTCGAGGCCGAGCCAGGCAAGCATCTGCCGCACCTTGAAGCAGTTGCCCGACAGGGCGTAGTCGTAGAGCCGGATCATGCCGCCTGCCTCACGCCAAAGCGCATGCCGCGCTCGCGCAGCCAGCGCCGGTAGGTGACGGAGGAGGTGTCGCCTCGCGTCGGCGTTTCGGCGCGGCCTTCGAGCGGCATGCGCTTGAAGGCGTGGTTCTCCAGGATCGGCTTGTCCTGCCCGAAGATCGTCTGCTGGAACGCGATGAGCTCGGCATCGGTGGAGCTGTCGTCGTAGCAGGCCAAGAGCGTATGGGCGATCACGTGCTCGTCGTCCAGCGGCTGCAGGAACAGGCCGATGGCATCGAGCTCGCCGTCGCGCGAGCTCGACTTGTAGAGCATGGCCGAGAGCGGCTGCATCACCCGGTACTTGTAGAGCACTTCGCTGCCGCTGCCGTGGGCGGCCGAGGCGCGGGGCTGCCAGAAGCGGCAGTCGGTGGCCCAGATCTCGTGCGTGGCGGGATCGACCTGCACCTGGTACTTGGCCACTTCGGTGTGCGGCACCTGGCCCAGGAAGCCGGCATGCACGAAGGGGAAGTGCGCCATGTCGAGGAAGTTCTCGATCACGCGCAAGCCCGACACCGCCACGCCGATGGCGCCGCAGTCGATGATGCGGCGCCCGGCTTCGCCGTATTCGGGAAAGTCGAACAGCGGCCGTGCGGGCCGGCCGCTCGGGCAGACCCAGAGATGGCCGTGGCGCGCCTGGACCGAGAGCGCGCGTGTGCCGAGCCGGCATTGCGGCATGTCGGCGTCATCGGTCCACAGCTGCAGCGTTTCGCCGAGCAGGCGAACTGCGCGGGGCCGCGCTTCGGAGCTGCCGGCGAGCGCGGCCGCGGGGCCTGCGACCAGCCAGTCGTCGAGCATGTTGGGGTCATCGGTGACGAAGGGCATGGGGTTCTTCCGGTCAGGCTTGCGGCTGCTGTTGTTCTTCGATTTCGCCGCGCAGGGCGCGCGCGGCGGCGTGCAGCTTCTTCATGGCGCCGCTGCCGGGCGCGGCGGGCGTCCAGAGGTGAATGAAGGCGAGCTGCGGCTGTGCATCGAGCATCAGCGCGGCGGCATCGACCTTGCCGAGCGCGCCGCGCAAAGCAGGCGGCGCCTCCGACCCGAATCCGCGCGCCGCGAGCGCATCGCGCACGCGGGCCACGCCGGCGCGCACGCTGAGCGTGCGGCAGAACGACCACCCGGCCGGCACGGCATCGCCCGGCGGCGGAGAAGGCGGCGTCTCGGCCGCGAGGCTCACCCACAGCATGCCGGCCGCCTCGGCCGCATGGAACACCTTCGCGCACACATTGCGCGGCGCTGGCATGCCGGGATGGGCGGGAATGCTCGCGCACTGGCCGTTTCCGGCGTCGTATTGCCAGCCGTGGTACGCGCAGGCGAGGCGGTCCTGCAGCACCTGCCCCAGCGTGAAGCGCACGCTGCGGTGCGGGCAGCGGTTTTCCCAGGCCTGCGCGGCGCCGCTGGCCGCACGCCAGAGGGCCAGCTCCTGGCCTTCGGCAAAGCCCGCGACGATGTTGGCGCCGGGGCGCAGTTCGGCCGAGCGGGCCACGGGATGCCAGGTTGGAATGCTGTCTGTGCTCATGATGCGCACCACCTTAGCGCAACCATAATGGCGGCATCCCAGGAAGCCATTCACCATGAAGAAAATACTCGTCCTCAACGGCCCCAATCTCAACCTGCTCGGCACCCGCGAGCCCGAGCAATACGGACGCGACACGCTGGCCGACGTCGAGCGCCTGTGCCAGGAGGCCGGCGCAAAGCACGGCGTGGAGATCGAATGCCGCCAGTCGAACCACGAGGGCGTGCTGATCGACTGGATCCACGAGGCCGGCCGCGAAGTGGCCGCGGGCCACATGCTGGGCGTGGTGATGAACCCGGGCGCCTACACCCACACCTCGATCGCGCTGCACGACGCCATCAAGGGCGCGAGCGTGCCGCTGATCGAGCTGCACATCTCGAACGTGCACGCGCGCGAGGAATTCCGCCACCACTCGTACATCTCGCCCGCGGCGCGCGGCATCATCGTGGGTCTTGGCGTGAAGGGCTACGTGCTGGCCATTGCGGCCCTGGTGCCCTGACGAGCCCGCTGCGGCGCCGGCCGCTCAGTCGGTTTGCCGCGGGGCCGCGGCCTTCCAGCTGCGGGTGATGTGGCCCTGGGCATCGACGCTCTCCAGGTGCACGTCGAAGCCCCAGAGCCGCGCGACGTGCTTGAGCACCTCTTCGGCATCGTCGTGCAGCGGCAGGTTGTTGCGCTGCGTGTGGCGCAGCGTCAGCGCGCGATCGCCGCGCATGTTGACGTTCCACACCTGGATGTCGGGCTCCCTGCTGCCGATGTCGTACTGGCGTGACAGCGATTCGCGCAGCGCGTGGTAGCCGCTGTCGTCGTGGATGGCGGACACCTCCAGCTCGGGTTCGCTCTGGTGGTCGCGGATCGCGAACAGCCTGAAATCGCGCATGGTCTTGGGACTCAGGAACTGGCCGACGAAGCTCTCGTCCTTGAAGTTGCGCATGGCGTAGTCGAGCGTCTTGACCCAGTCGGTGCCCGCGAAGTCGGGGAACCAGCGGCGGTCTTCCTCGGTGGGCTTTTCGCAGACGCGCCGCAGCTCGGTGAACATCGAGAAACCCAGTGCATAGGGGTTGATGCCGCTGTAGGCGCGATGCCCGACGGGCGGCTGGAAGATCACGCCGGTGTGCGAGCTGAGCCATTCCATCATGAAGCCGTCGGCGAGCTGGCCGCGGTCGTACATGGTGTTCAGCAGGGTGTAGTGCCAGAACGTGGCCCAGCCCTCGTTCATGACCTGGGTCTGGCGCTGCGGATAGAAATACTGCGCGATCTTGCGCACGATGCGCACCACCTCGCGCTGCCAGGGCTCGAGCAGCGCGGCGTTCTTCTCGATGAAATAGAGCAGGTTCTCCTGCGGCTCCGAGGGGAAGCGGCGGGACGAGTCGGATTCGGTGGTGTGTTCGCTCTTGCGCGGCAGCGTGCGCCAGAGGTCGTTGACCTGCTGCTGCATGTAGCGCTCGCGTTCGGCACGCTGCGTGCCTTCCTGCGCCAGCGAGCGCTTCTGCGGGCGGCGGTAGCGGTCGACGCCGTAGTTCATCAGCGCGTGGCAGGAGTCGAGCAGCTGCTCCACCGCATCGAGGCCGTGCCGTTCCTCGCATTCGGCGATGTAGTGCCGCGCATAGACGAGGTAGTCGATGATCGAGGACGCATCGGTCCACATCCGGAACAGGTAGTTGCCCTTGAAGAAGCTGTTGTGGCCATAGGCCGCATGCGCGATCACCAGGGCCTGCATGGCCATGGTGTTTTCTTCCATCAGGTAGGCAATGCAGGGGTCCGAGTTGATGACGATCTCGTAGGCCAGCCCCATGTGGCCGCGGCGGTAGTTCTTTTCAGTGGCGATGAACTGCTTGCCGTACGACCAGTGGCGATAGATCATGGGCATGCCGACGCTGGCATAGGCATCCATCATCTGCTCGGCGGTGATCACCTCGAGCTGGTTGGGATACACGTCCAGGCCGAAGCTCCTGGCCGTCTTCGCGATCTCGGTGTGGTAGGTCTCGATGAGATCGAAGGTCCAGTCCGACGGACTGGGCAGGCGTTCCAGGCGTTCGGTGCCGCGCGCGAGGGGAGGGTGGTCGGAGGTCATGCGGGCACTCCCTCCTTCTTGAAGAGGTCGCGGAAGACGGGGTAGATGTCCCGCGCGTCGGAGACCTTGCGCATCGCAAAATTGGGCTCGATGCCTTCGAGCTGCGCGTATTCCTGCCACAGGTTCTGCTCGGTCTCGGCCACCTGCACATAGGCGTAGTAGCGCACCACCGGCAGGATGTGGTCGACCAGCAGCTCGCGGCAGCGCCCGCTGTCCTGGTGCCAGTTGTCGCCGTCGCTCGCCTGCGCGCCGTAGACGTTCCACTCGCCGCTTGGATAGCGCGCCTTGATGATCTCGTCCATCAGCACCAGCGCGCTCGACACCACGGTGCCGCCGGTTTCGGTGGCATGGAAGAACTCTTCCTCGGTGACTTCCTGCGCCTGCGTGTGGTGGCGCAGGAACACGAGGTCGATGGTTTCGTAGTGCCGCGTGAGGAACATGTACAGCAGCATGAAGAAGCGCTTGGCCATGTCCTTGCGCGCCTCGTCCATCGATCCCGACACGTCCATGAGGCAGAACATCACGGCCTTGGCGCTGGGCACGGGCGTCTTCACGCGGTTGCGGTAGCGCAGGTCGATCGGATCGATGTAGGGCACGTGGCGCGAGGTGCGGCGCAACTCGGCGATCCGCTCCTCGGTCTCGAGGATTTCCTTCTGGATCAAGGGCTGCTCGACCTGCGGATGCTGCCGCAGGTGCAGCAGGTGCGTCTCCAGTCGGCGCAGCTCCTTGCGCGGCTCGCCGCCCAGCGCGATGCGCCGCGCCAGGGCGCCGCGCATCGAGCGCACCACGTGCAGGTTGTTGGGCGAGCCATCGCTCGTGAAGCCGGCCCGGTGGCTCTTCCATTCGGGCACCTCGGCGATCTGGGTGCGGATGAGGTGCGGCAGCGCCAGGTCATCGAAGAACACGCGCATGAACTCCTCGCGCGTGAGGCGGAAGACGAAGTCGTCCTCGCCTTCGCCGCTGTCTGCGGCCTCGCCGCTTCCCGAGCCGCCGCCGGCCTGCCCCTCCGGACGCGCAATGCGGTCGCCCTTCAGGTATTCCTGATTGCCCGGGTGCACGTACTCGCGGTCGCCGCCGCGGGCATGGCCGAAGACGGGTTCGGACACGTCGTGGCGCGGCAGGGTGACATCTTCGCCTTGCTCCAGTTCGCGGATGTTGCGCCCGCTGACCGCGCGCCGCACAGCCTCCTGGATCTGCCCTCGGTAGCGCCTGAGGAAGCGCTCGCGGTTGCCAATGGACTTGTTCTTGCCCGAAAGCCGGCGGTCGATGATCTGCTGCAGGATGGCCACGATGTTGTCAAAGCTCCTTGCAAAAAGGGGGCGAAGCCTGCTGTGGGGCTCCGCCGCTGTGAACTGCCGCTATGAACTCTTGCGCACGCGCAGGTACCACTCGCAGAGCAGGCGAACCTGCTTGGCCGTATAGCCTTTCTCGACCATGCGGGTCACGAAGTCCTCGTGCTTCTTCTGCTCGTCGGCGCTGCTCTTGGTGTTGAAGCTGATCACCGGCAGGAGTTCCTCGGTGTTGGAGAACATCTTCTTCTCGATCACCGCGCGCAGCTTCTCGTAGCTGGTCCAGGCCGGGTTGCGGCCGGCGTTGCCGGCGCGCGCGCGCAGCACGAAGTTGACGATCTCGTTGCGGAAGTCCTTCGGATTGCCGATGCCCGCGGGCCGTTCGATCTTCTCGAGCTCGGCGTTGAGCGAGGCGCGGTCGAACACTTCGCCGGTGTCCACGTCGCGGAACTCCTGGTCCTGGATCCAGTAGTCGGCATAGGTGACGTAGCGGTCGAAGATGTTCTGGCCGTACTCGCTGTAGCTCTCCAGGTAGGCGGTCTGGATTTCCTTGCCGATGAATTCCGCGTAGCGCGGCGCCAGCAGCTCCTTGATGTAGCTGATGTACTTCTGCTCGGTTTCCGGCGGAAACTGCTCGCGCTCGATCTGCTGCTCGAGCACGTACATCAGGTGCACCGGGTTGGCGGCCACCTCGGAGCTGTCGAAGTTGAACACCTTCGAGATGATCTTGAACGCGAAGCGGGTCGAGACGCCGCTCATGCCTTCGTCGACGCCGGCGTAGTCGCGGTATTCCTGGATCGACTTGGCCTTGGGGTCGGTGTCCTTGAGGTTCTCGCCGTCGTAGACCTGCATCTTGCTGTAGATGCTCGAGTTCTCGGGCTCCTTCAGCCGCGTGAGCACCGAGAGCTGCGCCATCATGCGCAGCGTGCCCGGGGCGCAGGGCGCCTTGGCGAGCGACGAGTTGCGCACCAGCTTCTCGTAGATTTTGATTTCTTCGGAGGCGCGCAGGCAGTAGGGCACCTTGACGATGTAGATGCGGTCGAGGAAAGCCTCGTTGTTCTTGTTGTTGCGGAAGGCCTTCCATTCGCTCTCGTTGCTGTGCGCCAGCACGATGCCGTCGAACGGAATGGCGCCGAAGCCCTCGGTCCCTTTGAAGTTGCTTTCCTGCGTGGCCGTGAGCAGCGGGTGCAGCACCTTGATGGGCGCCTTGAACATTTCCACGAACTCCAGCAGGCCCTGGTTGGCCAGGCACAGGCCGCCCGAATAGGCGTAGGCGTCGGGGTCGTCCTGCGCATAGGTCTCGAGCTTGCGGATGTCGATCTTGCCGACCAGCGAGGAGATGTCCTGGTTGTTCTCGTCGCCCGGCTCGGTCTTGGCCACGGCGATCTGCCGCAGTACCGACGGGTAGCGCTTGACCACCTTGAACTGGCGGATGTCGCCGCCGTACTCCTCGAGCCGCTTCACGGCCCAGGGCGAGAGGATGCGGTTCAGGTAGCGGCGCGGGATGCCGTATTCCTTTTCGAGGATCTCGCCATCTTCGGCGGCGTCGAACAGGCCGAGCGGCGTCTCGTTGACCGGCGAACCCTGGATGGCATAGAAGGGCACATGCTCCATGAGCTGCTTCAGGCGCTCGGCGATCGAGCTCTTGCCGCCGCCGACCGGGCCGAGCAGATAGAGGATCTGCTTCTTTTCCTCCAGGCCCTGCGCGGCATGCCTGAAGTACGACACCACCTGCTCGATGGCGTCCTCCATGCCGTAGAACTCCTTGAACGCCGGGTAGATCTTGATGACCTTGTTCGCGAAGATCCGCGAAAGCCGGGAATCGTTGCGCGTGTCGACCAGCTCGGGTTCGCCGATGGCCTTGAGCATCCGCTCGGACGCAGTGGCATACGCGGTGGGGTCGCGTTTGCAGATATCCAGGAAGTCCTGCAGCGAGAGAACTTCCTCGCGGGTGCGCTCGTAACGGGCGGCAAAGTTGCTGATCACATCCATGGTCACGCCTCCATCAGGTCTGCGGGTTTATTGGACCCGAAGCCAGCAGCCGCAACGCGTAGCAACTTTTTAAAGGTGTACCGCCCATGGCTGCAAGCCATCGAAACTCCCTTAATCTCCATCTGCACAAACAGCATAAAGCAAAGAGTGCACCCGGAAAATTCTTTGTTAAATCAGAACCACAGTGCCGAGTAAAGTTCCTGAGAAAAACCCGCAGCATTTGGCAATTCCAGCTAAATTTCAGGGTTCGGGCTATCGATCTCAGCGCCACCCTGCCGCCCAGTGAAAATACCTATGGCGATCGGCATATGCAGTCATTGCATCTTTTCCGGCGAAAGCACCTCCTAATGAGCCCCCGGCGGCTCAAAGCAGTTACACACCAATAACGCGCCGGGTCGTGTTTAGGTTTATTGCTCAATCGAAAAATATATAAAAGCAATCTGCGCGCCATCTTTTGATGGGCATGTCGCGCATGTGGGCGTGGGAAAGCGCGCCAAGGCGTGGTCGGCGGGGTTCCGAGGGGGTGTCGTCAATGGTGCGCGGCACCGAACGAGGTCGGCAGGCACCGTTCGCGTGCGCGAAGCAGCGCGGCACCCAAGCGAGTGCGCGCCGCGCTTTCTAACTGCTTGAAAAGACAGGGGAATCGGCTGCGCCGGGCCTTCAGCTGAAGAATTCCTTGGCCTTGTCGAACCAGCCCTTGTCGGTCGGGCTGTGCTTGTCGCCGCCCTTCTTGAGCGATTCGTCCAGCTCCTTGAGCAGCTTGCGCTGGTGCTCGGTGAGCTTGACCGGCGTTTCGACGCGCACGTGGCAGTACAGGTCGCCCGGATAGCTGGAGCGCACGCCCTTGATGCCCTTGCCGCGCAGGCGGAACTGCTTGCCGCTCTGGGTGCCATCGGGAATGTCGATGGCGGCGGCGCCCTTGAGCGTGGGCACGCTGATCTCGCCGCCCAGCGCCGCGGTGGTCATGCTCACGGGCACGACGCAGTGCAGGTCGTCGCCATCGCGCTCGAACAGCTCGTGCTTCTTGAGCCGGATCTCGATATACAGGTCGCCCGGCGGCCCGCCGTTGGTGCCCGGTTCGCCGTTGCCGGTGCTGCGGATGCGCATGCCGTCGTCGATGCCGGCCGGGATCTTGACCTCGAGCGTCTTGTTGTTCTTGATCTTGCCCTGGCCATGGCACACGGTGCAGGGCTCGGGAATGATCTTGCCGCTGCCGTGGCAGGTCGGGCAGGTCTGCTGCACGCTGAAGAAGCCTTGGCGCATCTGCACGGCGCCGGCGCCGTGGCAGGTGGTGCAGGTGATGGGCTTGGTGCCAGGCTTGGCGCCGGTGCCCTTGCAGGTGCCGCAGTCGTCCCAGCTCGGGATGCGGATCTGCGCTTCCTTGCCCTCGGCCGCTTCTTCCAGCGTGACCTCCATCGCATAGCTCAGGTCGCTGCCGCGGAACACCTGGCGCCCGCCGCTGGTGCGCCCGCGCGCGCCGCCGAACACGTCGCCGAAGATGTCGCCAAAGGCCTCCGCAAAGCCGCCGAAGCCTTCGGCACCGGGGCCGCCGCGCATGTTGGGGTCGACGCCGGCGTGGCCGTACTGGTCGTAGGCCGCGCGCTTCTGCGCGTCAGACAGCATTTCGTAGGCTTCCTTGACCTCCTTGAACTTGGTCTCGGCGTCCTTGGTGGTATCGCCGTGGTTGCGGTCCGGGTGGTGCTTCATCGCAAGCTTGCGATAAGCCTTCTTGATTTCCTCCTCGCTCGCGTTCTTGGGAACGCCGAGGGTTTCGTAGTAGTCGCGTTTTGTGGCCATGGCTGGTTCGGTCGGGGCGGGCGGGAAGCCGTAACTTGAAGCGAGAAAGGCTGGAACACCCGGTCAGGTGGTCCAGCCTCGTTCGAAGGACTGAAGATCAGCCCTTCTTGACTTCCTTGACCTCGGCGTCGACCACGTTGTCGTCGGCCGGTGCGCTTGCAGCTTCCGGGCCAGCAGCGGCACCCGGGCCGCCGGCGGCGCCTGCCGCGGCCTGCGCATCGGCATACATCTTTTCGCCGAGCTTCTGGCTTGCGGTCATCAGCGTGTTGGTCTTTTCCTCGATCGAGGCCTTGTCCTCGCCCTTGAGGGCTTCTTCCAGATCCTTGATCGCGGCTTCGATCTTTTCCTTCTCGCCGGCGTCCAGGCTCGCGCCGTGCTCGCCGAGCGACTTCTTCACGCTGTGCACCATGGCTTCGCCCTGGTTGCGGGCCTGCGCGAGCTCGACCTTCTTCTTGTCCTCGGCCGCGTTGAGCTCGGCGTCCTTCACCATCTTCTGGATCTCGTCTTCCGACAGGCCCGAGTTCGCCTTGATGGTGATCTTGTTTTCCTTGCCGGTGCCCTTGTCCTTGGCGCCCACGTGCAGGATGCCGTTGGCGTCGATGTCGAAGCTCACCTCGATCTGCGGCGTGCCGCGCGCTGCCGGCGGGATGCCCTCGAGGTTGAATTCGCCCAGCAGCTTGTTGCCCGAGGCGATCTCGCGCTCGCCCTGGAACACCTTGATGGTCACGGCCGGCTGGTTGTCCTCGGCGGTGGAGAAGGTCTGCGCGAACTTCGTCGGGATCGTGGTGTTCTTCGTGATCATCTTGGTCATCACGCCGCCCATGGTCTCGATGCCGAGCGACAGCGGGGTCACGTCCAGCAGCAGCACGTCCTTGCGGTCGCCCGAGAGCACCTGGCCCTGGATGGCGGCGCCGACGGCCACGGCTTCATCGGGGTTCACGTCCTTGCGCGGCTCCTTGCCGAAGAAGGCCTTGACCTTTTCCTGCACCTTGGGCATGCGGGTCATGCCGCCGACCAGGATCACGTCGTTGATGTCCGACACGCTGATGCCGGCGTCCTTGATGGCCAGGCGGCAGGGCGCGATGGTGCGCTCGACCAGCTCGTCGACCAGGCTTTCGAGCTTGGCGCGCGTGAGCTTGATGTTCAGGTGCTTCGGACCCGAGGCGTCGGCCGTGATGTAGGGCAGGTTGATGTCGGTCTGCGCGCTGTTCGACAGCTCGATCTTGGCCTTTTCGGCGGCTTCCTTCAGGCGCTGCAGCGCGAGCACGTCCTTGCCCAGGTCCACGCCTTGCTCTTTCTTGAACTCGGCAATGATGTAGTCGATGATGCGCTGGTCGAAGTCTTCGCCGCCCAGGAAGGTGTCGCCGTTGGTCGACAGCACTTCGAACTGCTTCTCGCCGTCGACATCCGCGATTTCGATGATCGAGATGTCGAAGGTGCCGCCGCCCAGGTCATACACGGCGATCTTGCGGTCGGCCTTGTCCTGCTTGTCCAGGCCGAAGGCCAGCGCCGCGGCGGTCGGTTCGTTGATGATGCGCTTGACGTCCAGGCCTGCGATGCGGCCGGCGTCCTTGGTGGCCTGGCGCTGCGCGTCGTTGAAGTAGGCCGGCACCGTGATCACGGCTTCGGTCACGGGCTCGCCGAGATAGTCTTCGGCGGTCTTCTTCATCTTGCGCAGGATGTCGGCGCTGACCTGCTGGGGCGCGATCTTCTTGCCGCGCACTTCCACCCACGCGTCGCCGTTGTCGGCCTTCGCGATCGTGTAGGGCATCAGGTCGATGTCCTTCTGGACTTCCTTCTCCTCGAACTTGCGGCCGATCAGGCGCTTGATCGCGTACAGCGTGTTCTTGGGATTGGTCACGGCCTGGCGCTTGGCCGAGGCACCGACCAGCACTTCGCCGTCTTCCTGGTAGGCCACGATCGACGGCGTGGTGCGCGCACCTTCCGAGTTCTCGATCACACGCGTGGTGTTGCCTTCCATGATCGACACGCACGAGTTGGTGGTGCCGAGGTCGATGCCGATGATCTTTGCCATGTTCTTACTCCTGAAAGCCTGAAAAATATGTTGTTATGAACTTGTGGATAACCCGGCGCGATTCAAGGTATGAAGCGGGGATTTCCTGTGGGAATCGTGTGTACCGCGCCGCTTACTTGGGGGCGCTGACCGTGACCAGCGCCGGGCGCAGCACGCGGTCGTTGATGGTGTAGCCCTTCTGGAGCACGGTCACCACGGTGTTGGGCTCCTGCTCGGGAGCGGGCACCACCGAGATGGCCTGGTGCTGGTGCGGGTCGAACTTGGCGCCGGGGGCCGGGGCCACCTCGATCACCTTGTTGCGTTCGAGCGCGCTCTTGAGCTGGCGCAGCGTGGCTTCGGCGCCTTCGCGGATCTGCTCGGGCGTGGCGTCCTTGACGGCCAGGCCGGCTTCGAGGCTGTCGGTCACCGGCAGCAGGCTCTCGGCGAAGGCTTCGACCGCGAACTTGCGCGCCTTGGTGATCTCGTCGTCGGCGCGGCGGCGGGCGTTCTGGACGTCGGCCTGGGCGCGCAGGTACTGGTCGGACAGCTCGGCGTTCTTGGCCTGCAGGGCAGCGAGTTCGCCCTGGGCCACGGCCAGCGCATCCTGCGCCTCCGCTTCGTTGGCAGCCTGTGCGGCTTCCAGTTCTTCGGGGCTTGGCTCGCCTTGCAGCATTTGCGAATTCTGTGCGGATTGTTGCGGGTCAGACATTTTTCAAAGAACCGGCGGGGGGCCGGGAAACAAACGATAGCCAGCCACTTGGGGCTGGTCAGGGGCTTTTCAAGCGAAAAAATGCGGCCGGAAGGCCGCAACGGGGACAAAAGCGCCGACGGGAGGGCGTAGCGGCACGCAGCGCGCGCGGCCCCCGGGGGGCGAGTTCAGTGCGCGTCGAGGAGTTCGACGTCGAACTTCAGGGTGGCGTTCGGGGGGATCACGCCGCCTGCGCCGCGTGCGCCATAGCCCAGCGAAGCGGGAATGATCAGCGTGCGCTTGCCGCCGATCTTCATGCCGGCAACGCCTTCGTCCCAGCCCTTGATGACCTGGCCTGCGCCCAGCGAGAACGCGAACGGGTCGTTGCGGTCGCGGCTCGAGTCGAACTTGGCGCCTTGCACGCCGTCGTTGTAGAGCCAGCCGGTGTAGTGCACGTGCACGTGCTGGCCGGCCTTGGCTTCTGCGCCGTCGCCCACGGTGGTGTCTTCGTATTGCAGGCCGGAGGGAGTGGTAGGCATGTTGAACGCTCCTTGCGTCAATGGGAGGATGGAAGGTGGATGGATGGATAAACGGACCGAAGGCGCGGAGTTTACCGACGCCCCGGCAGCGGCCCGGCCGGCCTGCTCAATTGCCAGTGTCAAGAGGCGGGACGGAGGAGGGCGGGGAGGGCGCCGCAGGCGGGGCGGAGGGGGGTGCGCCCGGGGAAGAGGAAGAAGGAGGCGCCGAAGGCGAAGACGACGAAGGCGATGAAGGCACAGCAGGCGTGGGCGCCGCCGGTGCCGCGGCCTTCTTGACCTGGCCCAGCTGCCATTTGCCCGCGAAGGCCTGCAGGTCCGAGAGCCGCTTGAGAAGGTCCTGTCCGCTCACCGTGAGGCTGTAGCCGTCGCCGCCGTGGCTCACGAGGCCCGCCTCGCGCAGTTCCTTGATGCGGGTGTTGAGCGTGTTGGGGGTGATGCTGCCGACGCTGTCCTGCAGCAGCCGGAAGGTCTGGGCATGGCCGTCGCGCAGCGCCCAGAGCACGCGAAGTGCGTAGCGGGCCTCGAGAAGCGCAAGCAGCTGGCTGACGGCTGCGTTTTCCTTGGTACTCATCGACATCATCTCCTCGGGGCTGGGCGGGCCGTCGGTCCTGGGCAGGGCCGGTGCCTCGCGTTCTTGTTGGCTCGCTATCAGGGACCGCGCATTGCGTCGGCGACTATAGCGCAAGGATCACGATGCTACTAGTTTTATAGCTACGGGTGCATGCTGCATGCGGGCCGTGAGACAAAGCTTCACAAATTCGCGAGATTGGCCATGGCCTCGCCCAGCCGGACCGGCCGGGTGGGCGCCCAGTCGGGGTTGAAGGCCAGCGGGGGCGGCGGGAACAGCATGACGACGGTGGAGCCGAGCAGGAAGCGGCCCATCTCCTCGCCCTGCTTGAGCAGGATCTGCTGGTCGGCGTAGTGCCATTCGCGCAGCTCGCCGCCGCGCGGCGGATTGACCACGCCGTGCCACACGGTCGCCATGCTGCCGACGATGGTGGCACCCACCAGCACCAGCACGAAGGGCCCGTGCGCCGATTCGAAGACGCACACCACGCGCTCGTTGCGCGCGAACAGCCCGGGCACGCCGCGCGCGGTGACCGGGTTGACCGAGAACAGGTCGCCGGGCACGTGGATCATGCGCACCAGGCGCCCGTCGCAGGGCATGTGGATGCGGTGGTAGTCCTTCGGGCTCAGGTACAGCGTGGCGAAGCTGCCATGCGCGAAGCGCGCCGCGAGCACCGCGTCGCCGCCGACCAGCGCGGTGGTGCTGTAGTTGTGGCCTTTGGCCTGGAAGATCTGGTCGCCCTCGATGGCGCCGAACTGGCTGATGGCGCCGTCCACCGGGCACACGAGGTCGGCCTGCGCAAGAGGCCGCACGCCGGGCTTGAGCGCGCGCGTGAAGAACTGGTTGAAGCTCTTGTAGTGGTTGATGTCGGATTCGAGCGCCTCGCCCATGTCGACACCGTACTTGGCAACGAAGCGCCGGATGATCCAGGTGGTGACGGCGCCGCGTTCCTTGCCCGCGACCCAGCCGGCGAAGTTCGTCAGGGCCTGCTTGGGGAACAGGTATTGGGGCAGTACGGCAGAGCGGTCGGACACGTGTGGGAGGCCTGGAATGCCTGGAGTGCGAATCGGAGGGGCATTCTATAAAGCGCCCGGCAGCCCGGGCGTAGGAGGCTTCCCTTGTATCCGTCGCGCTGTTTCCCGGTTGGCGTCAGTCCGCCTTGATGCCCGCGGCCTTGATCACCTGCGCCCACTTCTCGACCTCGGCCTTCTGGAAGGCCGCGATCTTTGCCGTGGAGAGGTCGGCCGGCTCCATGCCGAAGCCCTTGAGCTTTTCCTGCATCTCGGGCGTTGCGAGGATCTTGCGGATCTCGGTGTGCAGCCGCTCGACGATGGGCGCCGGCGTACCCGCGGGCACGAAGATCGCCTGCCACGACAGCACCTCGAAGTCCTGCAATCCCGCAATGCCGGATTCCGCGACCGTCGGCACGTCGGGCATCGAGGCCAGGCGCTTGGCCGAGGTCACGGCAATGGCGCGCAGCTTGCCGCTCTGGATGTGCGGACCCGCCACCACGGTGGTGTCGAACATCATGTCGACCTGCCCGCCGATCACGTCCTGGATCGCCGGGCCGCTCCCCTTGTAGGGAATGTGCGTGAACTTCACGCCCGACTTGAACGCCAGCAGCTCGAGCGACAGGTGCTGCGAGGTGCCGGTGCCGGCCGAGGCCGACGAGAGCCCGCCCGACTTGGTCTTGCTGGCTTCCAGCACGTCCTTCAGCGTCTTGTAGGGGCTGGCCTGGTTGACCACCAGCACCAGCGGGTTGGTGCCGATCAGCGTCACCGGCGCGAACGACTTCTGCGGGTCGTAGCCGAGCTTCGGATACAGGCTCACGTTGATCGCGTGCGAGCTGATCGTGCCGCCCACCATCATGAAGCCGTCGGGCGCTGCGCGCGAGCCGATTTCCGAGCCCACGCTGCCGCCGGCGCCGCCTTTGTTGTCGATGATCACGCTCGTGCCCAGCACCGGGCCGAGCTTCTGGCCGATCAGGCGGGCCAGCACGTCGGTGGTGCCGCCCGCGGGAAAGGGCACGAGGTAGGTGATGGCCTTGCCCGTGGGCCAGTTGCCGGGGCCCTGCGCGAACGCGGGCAGGCCCGCGGCGAGCGAAGAGGCGAGGGCGGTGCGAATCAATGTGCGGCGTTGCATTGCAATATCTCCTTTGATGATGTGGATGGCGGCCGCCACCTCAGGGTGCGTCGACGATCTCGATCCAGTTCGGGTTCTTGCCCGCGGTGATGCGCGAGGGCTTGCCCAGCGCACCGGTCGCGGAATCGATGGGGTACAGCGAAATGCCGTGCGACTCCTGCCCGGCGGCAATCAGGTAGCGGCCGCTCGAATCGATCGCGAAGCCGCGCGGCCCTTTCTCGGTCGGCGTCTGGCCGAGCGGCTGCAGCTGGCCGCTCGCCGCGTCCACCTTGAACGCCGAGAGCGTGCTCGAGGTGCGCTCGGAGGCGTACAGGTAGCGCCCGTCGGGCGTCAGGTGCAGGTCGGCCGCCCAGGGCTTGCCCGTGAAGCCCGGCGGCAGCGTGGTGGTGCTCTGCTCCAGCTTGAGCGCGCCGCGCGCCGCGTCCCAGGCGTACACGTGCAGGGACGCGTCGAGCTCGTTCAGCAGGTAGACGTGCCGCTGCGCCTTGTCCCAGACGAAGTGGCGCGGTCCCGACTTGGCGGTGCTCATGGTCAGCGGCGGATCATTGGCCGCGAGCAGCCCCTTGTCCGCATCGAAGCGCCAGCTCGACACGTTGTCGCCGCCCAGGCTGGTGGCGAGCACGAAGCGGTTGTTCGCATCGGCGTGGACCGCGTGCGCGTTCGGGCCCGTCTGCACCAGCTGCTGGATCGGCCCCACCGCGCCGTCCTTGCCGATGGCGTTGACCGAGATCTTTCCGCCCTGGTAGGAGGCCGCGAAGAGCCACTTGCCGCTCGCGTCGAGGTCGATGTTGGCCATGCTGTCGGCCAGCGGCGCCTCGCCGAGCTTCTGCAGCTTGCCGGTGGCCGCGTCGATCGACATGCTGACCACGCGGAACGGCTGCGAGCGCAGCGCGGCGTAGAGCACGCGCTTGTCAGGGCTCACGGCCATTGGCATGACCGTGCCGCCGACGTTGAGCGTCTGCACCGGCTTGAGCACGCCTTCGGCGCGATCCAGCTCGAGCACGGAGATCTCCTGGCTGTCGGCGTTGGACACGTAGACCCAGGTGGCGGCCCAGGCCTGGCCCATGGCGGCCACGGACAGCAGCGCGACCGCGCCCTGGAGCGCGCGAAGGATGGGAGTGCGGCGGTTCATGGCTTGATGTTCAGTTTGGCGATCAGCGCCTTGAAGTAGGCGTTGTCCTTGGCCAGGGTTTCCTTGAACACCGCGCCGTCCGTGTAGACGTAGCCGAGGTTCTGCCGGTCCATCACCTCGTGCATGAGCGGCTCGGCGGCCGTCTTGGCCGTGATCTCGCGCAGCTTGGCCATCACTTCGGGCGGCGTGTTCTTGGGGGCGCCGAGGCCGCGCCAGGTGCCGATCGACAGGTCGATGCCGCGCTCCTTGGCGGTGGGCACCTTGTCGAAGCCCTTCACGCGCTTGTCGGCCATGACCATCAGCACCTTGAGCTTGCCGGACTGCACATGCGTCGTGACCTCGGCCGGGCTCACCGCCACGGCCTCGATGTGCCCGCCCAGCAGCGCCAGCACCGCGGGCGCCGCACCCTGGAACGGGATGTGGCCGAACCTGGCGCCGGTCTTGTCCTCGAGCGCCGCGGCGGCCAGGTGCCAGATCGAACCGTTGCCCGAATTGCCGACGCGCACGCTCTCGGGCGACTTCTTCGCCGCCGCGAGGAATTCCTCGATCGTGTTCCACGGCGCATCGGCCTTGACGGTGATGGCGGCCGGGTCGGCATTGAGCTGCGCGATCGGCTGGAAGTCGTCGTAGTTGAACTTGGCCAGGCCCAGGTGCGGCAGCGTCAGCAGTTCCACCGTGAGCACCGCGAGCTTGTAGCCGTCGGGCCGGGCGTTGATCACCTCGGTCCAGCCGATGGCGCCGCCCGCGCCCGGACGGTTGACGATCACGATGCTCTGCGAAATGTGCTTGCGGCTGGCCTCGGAGAAGGCGCGCGCCAGGCCGTCGGTGCCGCCGCCCGGCTGGTAGGGCACCAGCAGCTCGATCGTGCGGTTCGGAAAGTCGCCGGCCTGCGCCGCGGCAGTCGCGGCGAACCCGAGCGACAGGGCGGCCGCAGCCGAAAGGGTGGCGAGGCCGCCAAGGAATCTGCTTCTCTTCATGAGGTGTTGTCTCCGTTATTGATCTGATTCCGGTGTCTCGAAAAAGCGCGCCTGCCGCGTCAGGGCATGTACTGCCCGCCGTTCACTTCGATCACCTGGCCCGTCACGTAGCCCGAGAGCTGCTCCGAAGCCAGGTAGAGGAAGGCGCCCACGCATTCGTCGGGCGAGCCGATGCGGCCCATGGGAATGGCGGTGCGGAACGATTCGAGCATGGCGGGCGTCGAGAAGCGGTCCTGGAACGGCGTCTGGATGACACCCGGTGCCACGGCGTTCACGCGGATCCTGTCGCCGACGAGTTCCCGGGCGAGCCCGTGCGTGGCCGTGCTCACGAAGCCCTTGGAGCCCGCATACAGGTAGGCGCCCGGCCCGCCGCCGGTGCGCGCCGCGACCGAGGTCACGTTGATGATGTTGCCGCCGCCGTGCGTGCGCATCAGCGGCACCGCCTCGCGCGCAAACGCGAGCACCGAGCGTGCGTTGATGTGCATCACCTCGTCGAACAGCGCATCGTCGAACTCGGCGATGGGCACGCGCTTGACCAGGCTGCCGGCATTGTTCACCAGCACGTCGATGCGGCCGAGGCGCGATGCCGCCTGCTTGACGCACTCGCGGATCGCGCCCGTGTCGCGCACGTCGGCCTGCAGCGTGAAGGCGTCGCCGCCGGCCTGGCGGATGGTCTCGACGACTTGGTTGGCGGCGTCGGCCGAGCTGTTGTAGTGCACCGCCACGCGCATGCCGCGCGCCGCGAACGCAATGGCCACGGCAGCGCCGATGCCGGTGCTGGCGCCGGTGACGAGTGCGGTCTTGCCCTTGAGGTCTTCCATGGTGTTTCCTTTCGAAGTCAGGTCACGGGGGCCGGGTTGAACAGCACAAGCGCGTTGTGCAGCTTCCACTGTTCGGCCCAGGTCTTCTTGCGGCCGCTGGCCACGTCGAGCATCAGGCGGAACATCTCCCAGCCGATGTCCTCGATGGTGGCGTCGCCGTCGGCGATGCGGCCCGCGTTCACGTCCATCAGGTCGTGCCAGCGGCGCGCCAGGTCGCTGCGCGTGGCCACCTTGATCACCGGCACCTCGGCCAGGCCGTAGGGCGTGCCGCGGCCGGTGGTGAACACATGCAGGTTCATGCCGGCGGCCAGCTGCAGCGTGCCGCAGATGAAGTCGCTGGCGGGCGTGGCGGCGTAGAGCAGGCCCTTTTGCTTCGCTTTCTCGCCCGGCGCAACCACGCCCGAGATCGGCGCGCTGCCGCTCTTGACGATCGAGCCCATCGCCTTTTCGACGATGTTCGAGAGCCCGCCCTTCTTGTTGCCGGGCGTGGTGTTGGCGCTGCGGTCGACGCGGCCGCGGTCCAGGTAGGCGTCGTACCAGGCCATCTCGCGGATCATGGCCTCGGCCACCTCGGGCGTGGTGGCGCGCGAGGTGAGCTGGTCGATGCCGTCGCGCACCTCGGTCACTTCCGAGAACATCACGGTGGCGCCGGCGCGCACCAGCAGGTCGGTGCAAAAGCCCACGGCCGGGTTGGCCGTGACGCCCGAGAAGGCATCGCTGCCGCCGCACTGCACGCCCACCACCAGCTCGCTCGCGGGCACGGTCTCGCGCCGGCGGGCGTTGAGCCGCTCCAGGTGCTCTTCGGCCTGCCGCATGATCGAATCGATCATCGACATGAACCCGACGTGCGCGTCATCCTGCAGGCACACCACGTCGAGCTTGGCGTTGGCCGTTTCGCCGACGTCGGCCACGTTGCGCTCGTCCACCAGCGCGATGCTGCCAGGCGGCAGCAGGCGCTCGGGCTGCAGCTTCTCGCAGCCCAGGCTGATGACCATCACCTCGCCGCCGAAGTTCGGGTTGAGGCTGATGTTGCGCAGCGTGCGGATCGGGATGACGGCGTCGGGCGCATCGATGGCCACGCCGCAGCCGTAGCTGTGCGAGAGGCCCACCACGTCGTCGACGTTGGGGTACTTGGGCAGCAGCTCGGCCTTGATGCGCTGCACGGCAAAGTCGACCACGCCCGCCACGCACTGCACGGTCTGCGTGATGGCGAGGATGTTGCGCGTGCCCACCGAGCCGTCGAGGTTGCGGTAGCCCTCGAAGGTGTAGCCCTCGAGCGGCGGCTGCGCGGGCGGACGCACGGTGGCGATCGGCAGGCCTTCGAGCTCGCGCGCGGCGGGCATCTGCAGCAGGCGTTCGTGCACCCAGCTGCCGGCCGGGATCGGCTTCAGGGCATAGCCGATCGGCACGTTGTAGCGCCGCACCACGCCGCCTTCGGGAATGTCCTCGAGCGCCACCTTGTGCGCCTGGGGCACCTTGTCGACCAGCACCAGGCCGGACGCGAGCACGGTGCCGGCGGGCAGGCCGCCGTCGTTGGCCACGATGGCGACGTTGTCCGCCGCGTGCATGCGGATGAAGTGCGGTGCTCGGGTGTTCGGATCGGTCATCGCGGAACCTCTGTCTTGCTTTGTGCTGCCGTTACTTCACGACCATGAACATGCTCGGCAGCCAGGTCGAGAAGGCCGGCACGAAGGTGACCACCGCGAGCGCGAAGATCAGCGCACCGTAGAACGGCCAGATGGTCTTCATCACCGTGCCCACCGATACGCCGCCAATCGCACAGCCCACGAACTGCGTGGTGCCCACCGGCGGCGTGTTCAGGCCGAGCGCGCAGTTGATCAGCATCACGATGCCGAACTGCACCGAGCTCATGCCGTAGTGCTGTGCAATGGGCAGGAAGATCGGCGTGCACAGCAGGATCGTTGCCGCCATGTCGAGGAAGGTGCCCAGCACGAACAGGATGATGTTGATGAGCAGGAAGATCACCCACGGCGTGCTCGTGATCTGCGACAGCATCTGGCCCGTGAGTTCGGCCACGCCGTACAGGCTGATCAGGTAGCCGAAGGTGCTGGAGATGCCGATCAGCAGCAGGATCACGCCGGTGGTGCGCACCGCCTTCGAGGCTGCCTTGACGAAGTGCTCCCACTTCAGCGTGCGGTAGACGAAGATGGTGAGCGCCAGCGCATAGAGCACCGCCACGGCCGCCGACTCGGTCGCCGTGAAGACGCCCGACAGGATGCCCCCGAGGATCAGCACCACGATGAACAGGCCCGGCAGCGCCGCCGCAAACGAGCGCGCCACGATGGCCCAGCCCGGAAAGCTGCCGGCCGGGTAGCCGCGCTTCACCGCCACCAGGTAGGCGGCCGCGAGGTTGCTGAGCGTGAGCACCGCCGCCGGCAGCAGCGCCGCCAGGATCAGCGCCGCGATCGACACCTTGCCGCCCGCCGCGAGCGAATAGATGATCAGGTTGTGGCTGGTCGGCATCAGCGCGCCGACCAGGGCCGCGTGGGTCGTCACGTTGACCGCGTAGTCGGCGTGGTAGCCCTCCTTCTTCATCATCGGGATCATCACGGCGCCCATGGCCGAGACGTCCGCCACGGGCGAGCCCGAGACGCCGCCGAACAGCGTGCAGGCCACCACGTTCGACATGCCGAGGCCGCCGCGCACGTGGCCCACGACGTTGCGTGCGAAGTTGACGATGCGGTCCGCAATGCCGCCGTAGAGCATCAGTTCGCCGGCAAAGATGAAGAACGGAATCGCAAGGAACGAGAAGATGCCCATGCCGGAGGTCATCTGCTGGAAGCCGACTTCCAGCGGAAGGCCTTCATACAGCAGCGTGGACAGGGCCGAGAGGCCGATCGAGAAAGCGACCGGCACGCCCAGCAGCAGGAAGAGCGTGAACGAGAGGCAAAGAATGAGCAGAGGAATCGTCATGATGCGGTTCAGGCCCAGGCGGGTTCGACTTCGCGGCCTTGGGCGAGCGCGATGATGTGTTCGATGGAGAACATCACGATGAGAACGCCGGCCACGGAGGCGGGCACGTATTTCCAGCCCTCGGAGATCCAGAGCGTGGGCAGCCGGTAGTCCCACACCGATTCGGCGAGGGAGGCGCAATTCCAGGCCATGGCCAGGCCGAACACGAGGATCAGTGCGTGGATCAGGTATTCCATCTTCAGCCGCAGCCAGTCGGGCGCGAGCACGAGGAAGGATTCGAGGCCGATGTGGCCCGCGTCGCGCACGCCGACGGCGACGCCGAACATCGTGACGTAGAGCACCAGCAGCAGCGCCAGGCTTTCAGCCCAGGTGGGGGTGTTGTTGAGCACGTAGCGGCCGAACACCTGCCAGCTCACGGCGCAGATCACCGCGACGAGCCCGAGGATGCCCAACCACATGCAGGCACGGGCGAGGGTGCGGCAAAGTTTGGTGTACATGTAAGTTCTTCTTTGTCTTTCTCCCTCCCCTTCCGGGGGAGGGCAGGGGTGGGGGCAAGCGGCGCATCCATCTGGGCGCCGTCGTGCCCCCATCCCAACCTTCCCCCGGAAGGGGAAGGAGCCAATTCAACAATCCGGCTTGCCTACTTCGTGTCCTGCACGCGCTTGACCAGGTCCTTGAGCTTCGCGTCCGTGATGAACTTGTCATACACCGGCTTCATCGCGGCCTGGAACGGGGCCTTGTCGACTTCGATGATCTCGGCGCCGCCGGCCTTCACCGTGGCGAGCGACTTGATCTCGCGCTCTTCCCACTGCTTGCGCATGTAGGGCACCGATTCCTTGGCGGCCTGGCGGATCCAGCCCTGCTCCTCGGCCGAGAGCTTGTCCCACGCGCGCTTGGAGAACAGCAGCATCTCGGGTGCCATCGAATGCTCGGTCTTGCTGTAGTACTTGGCCACTTCGAAGGCGCGGGCGCTTTCGTAGGTCGGGTAGTTGTTTTCGGCGGCGTCGATCAGGCCGGTCTTCAGGCCCGTGTAGACCTCGCCCATGGGCATCGGCGTGGCGTTGGCGCCCATGGCCTCGAGCATCGACACCCACAGGTCGGACTGCTGCACGCGCACCTTCAGGCCCTTCATGTCGGCAAAGCTGCGCACCGGCTTCTTGGCCGTGAACATCGAGCGCGCGCCGCTGTCGTAGTAGGCGAGGCCGACGAAGCCCTGCTTCTCGCACGACTTCAGGATCTCTTCGCCGATCGGGCCGTCGAGCACCTTGTGCAGGTGGTCCACCGAGCGGAACAGGAAGGGCATGGTCGGCACCTGCGTCTCGGCGCAGATGTTGTTCATCGGGGCGATGTTCACGCGCACCATCTGCAGCGCGCCGATCTTGGTCTGCTCGATGGTGTCCTTCTCGCTGCCGAGCGAACTGTTGTTGAACACCTTGATGCTGTGCTTGCCGCCGGAGAGCGCCTTGAGCCGCTCGCCCATGAACTTGACCGCGGTCACGGTCGGGTAGTCGTCGGGATGGATGTCTGCCGAGCGGAACTCGGTGGCGCTGGCAGCCAGTGTGGTGAGCGCGGCTGCGGCGCCGACGGCAAGTGCGATCAGGGTCTTGTGGAGCTTCATTGTCTCGTCCTCTGCGTGGTGGTTGTCGTGAAAAAAGAAAGAAAGAAGGAAAAGGGTCAGCCGCCGAACGCCGGCTCGGGAACGCCCGCCACGCCGGGCCGCAGCGCGAACACGCCGCCGGCCAGGGGCTGGTCCGACAGGTCGACGCCGCCGGGCCGGATCGAGGTGACGAAGAGCGTGTCGAGCGCCGGGCCGCCGAAGGCGCACATCGCGGGCTTCTTCACCGGCACTTCGAGCGAGCGGTCGAGCCGGCCCTGGGGTGTGAAGCGGTGCACCAGGCCCGCGTCGTTGCCGCAGATCCAGTAGCAGCCGTCGGCGTCCATGGCCGCGCCGTCGGGGCGGCCGGGCAGCGGCTTCATGTCGGCGAACAGGCGGCGGTTGTGCGGCGTGCCGGTGTCGGTGTCGTAGTCGAAGGACCAGATGGCCTGCACCGCGGGATGCGAATCCGAGAGGTACATCGTGCGGCCGTCGGGACTGAAGGCAAGCCCGTTGGGCACGATGAAGTCGTCCAGCCGCATGGCGGCGCCGGCACTGCCCTTGGCGTAGCTGTAGAGCCGGCCGACGCGCGCGCCGGCGGCCATGTCCTGCAGCATCGTGCCGGCCCAGAAGCGGCCCTGGCGGTCGCAGCGGCCGTCGTTGAAGCGCATCGCGGGCACGGCATGCGCCACGGGTGCGAGCGCGGTGGCGGCCAGCGTGCCGCCGGCCTGCGGCGCGAGCGAGAAGAGGCCGCTTTCCATGCCGGCGATCCAGGCGCCGGGCGCATCGGCGCGCGGCGCGATGCAGGCGATCATTTCGTCCGCATGCCACTGCGCATGGCCTTCGCTCGCATGCCAGCGGTTCAGCGTGCGCGCCGGAATGTCGACCCAGTAGAGTGCCTGCTCCGCGGCATGCCACACCGGGCTTTCGCCGGTGCCGTTGCGCGCATCGAGGACGAGCTCAGCCTGCATCGCCGAACGGTCCCTGTGCCGTGAAGGCGCCGCCCTGGTAGATGGCGTTGGGATCGGTCGGCGCCACGGGCGGCTGCGCCTCGACCTTGTCGCGGAACACCTCGGAGCTGTCCTGCGGCACGAAGCCCAGGTGGGCGGCGGCGCTGTTGTCCCACCAGACGTCGCGGTTGTCGGACATGCCGTAGACCACCGTGTGCTTCACGCCGGGCGTGAAGAGCGACTTTTCGAGCAGCGTGGTCAGGTCGCGGTAGCTGAGCCAGGTGCTCATCATCCGGCGGTTGAGCGGCTCGGGAAAGGACGAGCCGATGCGGATGCTCACCGTCTCGATGCCCCAGCGGTCGAAATAGAACTGCGCCATGTCCTCGCCGAAGGACTTCGACAGGCCGTAGTAGCCGTCGGGCCGGCGCGGGGCGTGGGCGTCGATATGCTCGCTCTGCTTGTAGAAGCCGATCACGTGGTTGGAGCTTGCGAACACCACGCGCTTCACGCCGTGGCGGCGCGCGGCTTCGTAGACGTTGAAGACGCCCTTGATGTTGGCTTCGAGGATTTCCTCGAACGGCCGCTCGACCGAAACGCCGCCCAGGTGCACGATGGCGCTGCAGCCCTCGACCAGTGCGTGGACCGCGGCCTTGTCCGAAAGATCGCAGGGCACGACTTCTTCGTGCGCGCCCTCGGAAGGGGAGAGGGCGGCAATGTCGGAAAGGCGCAAGATCCGGGCGTAGGGGCGCAGGCGTTCGCGCAGGACCTTGCCCAGTCCGCCGGCGGCGCCGGTCAGCAGAATCCGGTGGAGCGGGGTGTGGGGGGCTTGATGGGACGTCGACATTTTTGCTGGCCTGAGAAGTTATCTGTTGTCGTACAACTAATGCGGGATTATTATCGTGACCATGGTCCAGACGACTGCGGGTAATCCCTCAATTTCCGACGCGGCGACAGAAGTTGCCGCCGGCACGCCCTTCGTGGGGCGGCCGCGTCCGCGCGCACGCGGGCTCGCCCACGGGCTGGTCGAGGACCTGGGCGAAAAGATCCGCAGCCAGCAGCTGCGCCCGGGCGACAAGCTGCCGACCGAGTCAGCCATCATGCAATCCTTCGGCGTCAGCCGCACCGTGGTGCGCGAGGCGCTGTCCAAGCTGCAGGCCGCGGGGCTGGTGGAAACGCACCACGGCGTGGGCACCTTCGTGCTGCAGCCGCGCGCGGCCGGCATGTTCCGGCTCGATTCCGCCGACATCGCCACCTCGGTGGACGTGCTGGCGGTGCTCGAGCTGCGCATCAGCCTCGAGACCGAATCCGCCGGGCTGGCCGCCACGCGCCGCACCGAGGAGCAGCTGCTCGCGATGCGCCAGGCGCTCGACGATTTCGAGCGCAACGTGGCGGTGGCGGGGGACACCGTGGCGCCCGATTTCCGCTTCCACCTGCAGATCGCCCAGGCTACCGGCAACCCGTACTTCGCGGACATCATGAGCCACCTGGGCACCACGATCATCCCGCGCACGCGCATCACCGCCATCCGCAACTACGACCGGCGCGGCGAGTACCTGAGCCGCGTGAACCGCGAGCACGAAGAGATCTACGCGGCCATCGCGCGCCGCGATCCCGAATCGGCCCGCGCGGCCATGCGCATCCACCTGACCAACAGCCGCGAGCGGCTGCGCGTGGCGCAGGAAGCGGCCCAGCAGGCCGCGGCCAAGACGCCGCCAGCGGCTCCCTGAGAAGAAATTTCGGGCAGAGGCTGGACAAGCGTCATTCCTAGTTGTACGATGACTGACAACACAACCCAGCAGGAGACTCAGAATGAGCTTGAAACGACGTGATCTGATGCTAGGCGCCCTGGGCGGCGGGGTGCTCGCCGCCGGTGGCGTGCATGCCGCGGACAACTGGCCGTCCAGGCCGGTGCGCATCGTGGTGCCGTACCCGCCGGGCGGTTCGTCCGACATCATTGCCCGCTCCATCAGCCAGCCGCTGTCGGAAGCGCTGGGCCAGCCGGTCATCGTCGACAACAAGCCGGGCGCCAACGGCAACCTCGGCGCCGATTTCGTCGCCAAGTCCAAGCCCGATGGCTACACGCTGCTGCTGTGCGACGTCGGCGCGCTCGCCATCAGCCCCTCGGTCTACACGCGGCTGCCTTTCGATCCTTCCAAGGACCTGCGCGGCGTAACCATGCTGGCCTATTCGCCGCACCTCTTGGTGGTGCATCCCTCGGTCCAGGCCAACAACCTGAAGGAACTGATCGCGCTGTCGAAGAAGTCGGAAATCAACTTCGCCGTCACCGCCACCGGCAGTGCGCCGCACCTGGCCGGCGTGGCGCTGGAGCGTGCGAGCGGCGCACGCTGGCAGTACGTGCCCTACAAGGGCGGCGTGCAGGCGGTGCAGGACACGGTCGCCGGCCAGACGCAGATCCTGATGAACGGCATGCTCGCCACGCTGCCGCATGTGCAGAGCGGCAAGCTCAAGGTGCTCGGCGTGTCGAAAGCGACGCGCATGCCGCTGATCGGCGAAGTGCCCACCATCGCGGAGCAGGGCGTGGCCGGCTTCGAGTCGGGCACCTGGCAGGGCGTGCGCGTGGCCAGGGGCACGCCCGACGCCATCGTGCAGCGCCTCAACAAGGAACTGATCACCGTCATCCGCACGGCCGACATCCGCTCGCGCCTCGCGGGGCAGGGCGCCGAGGTCGTGACCATGGCGCCGGCCGAGGAAGAGCAGTTCTTCGGCAAGGAGCGCGCGCGCTGGGCCAAGGTCGTTGCCGACGCCGGCATCAAGCTGGACTGAGCGCCCTCAGCATCCATTTTTCAACTCACTCATTGGTGTCTCGATGAACCCTCAAGAACTCAAATCCATCATGGGCTCCGGCCTGCTCTCGTTCCCGTTGACCGACTTCGACGCGAACGGGGACTTCAACAAGAAGGGCTACGAGAAGCGTCTCGAATGGCTCGCTCCCTACGGCGCGAGCGCGCTGTTCGCGGCCGGCGGCACCGGTGAGTTCTTCTCGCTGACCGGCGACGAATACCCCGGCATCATCCAGACCGCGGTCGACACCTGCCGCGGCGTGGTGCCGATCATCGCGGGCGCCGGCGGCCCCACGCGCTTTGCGATCCAGTGCGCGCAGGCGGCCGAGAAGGCCGGCGCACACGGCATCCTGCTGCTGCCGCACTACCTGACCGAAGCCGGCCAGGAAGGCCTGGCCGCGCACGTGGAAGCCGTGTGCAAGAGCGTGAAGTTCGGCGTGATCGTCTACAACCGCGCCACCAGCCGCCTCAAGCCCGAGACGCTGGCCGCGCTGGCCGAGCGCAACCCGAACCTCGTGGGCTTCAAGGACGGCGTGGGCGACATCGAAGCCATGGTCGCCATCTACCAGAAGATGGGCGACCGCTTCGCCTACCTGGGCGGCCTGCCCACGGCCGAGGTCTATGCCGCGGCCTACAAGGCGCTGGGCACGCCGGTGTATTCGTCGGCCGTCTTCAACTTCATCCCGAAGACCGCGATGGATTTCTACAAGGCCGTTGCCGCCGACGACCTGCCGACGCAGCACCGCCTGCTCAAGAACTTCTTCATGCCGTATCTCGATCTGCGCAACCGCGTGCCCGGCTATGCGGTGAGCATCGTCAAGGCCGGTGCCAAGATCGTCGGCCACGACGCCGGCCCGGTGCGCACGCCGCTCACGGACCTCCAGCCCGCCGAGATGGAACAGCTCAAGGCGCTGATCGACGCGCTCGGCCCGCAGTAAGCGGCCGGGCCGGGAACGACGACAACAAACAACAACGGAGACAACGCATGTCCATCATCAAGAAGTTCTTCCTCATTGCCGCATCGGCCGTCATGTTTTCGGGCTGTGCCATGGCGCCCGCGGGCGGCGGTGCTTCGGCCGAGCCGGCCGTGGCCGCGGCCGCCGAGCGGCTGCGCCTTGCAATGATCGATCCCACGCCGGCCGCCCTTGGCGCACTGGTGGCCGACGACCTGAGCTACGGCCATTCGAGCGGCAAGGTCGACACCAAGGCCAGCTTCATCGGCGACCTGGTGGCCGGCAAGTCGGACTTCGTGAGCATCACGATCACCGACCAGACCATCAAGGTGGCGGGCGACGTTGCGATCGTGCGCCACACGCTCGCGGCCGACACCAACGATTCGGGCAAGCCCGGCAAGGTGGCGCTCAAGATCCTCGGCATCTGGCAAAAACAGGGCGGCGAGTGGAAGATGCTGGCCCGCCAGGCCGTTCGGATCTAGCAGCACTTTTCTTCCAGGGCTCGCGCAAAAAATGACACTTCCAGACTCCGCTTCTCCCATCTCCGGCGCACCCGTGGTCACCGCCATGCGCGTGGTGCCCGTCGCGGGCCACGACAGCATGCTCATGAACCTGAGCGGCGCGCACGGCCCGTTCTTCACGCGCAACCTGCTGATCCTGACCGACAGCGCGGGCCACACCGGTGTCGGCGAAGTGCCGGGCGGCGAGAAGATCCGCCAGACGCTCGAAGATGCGCGCGGCCTCATCGTGGGCCAGCCCCTGGGCAAACACCACGCAGTGCTCAACAGCATGCGCAGTGCCTTCGCCAACCGCGACAGCGGCGGCCGCGGCCAGCAGACCTTCGACCTGCGCGTGACCATCCATGCGGTCACCGCCGTCGAGGCGGCCTTGCTCGACCTGCTGGGCCAGCACCTCGAAGTGCCGGTGGCCGCACTGCTCGGCGAAGGCCAGCAGCGCGATGCCGTGCAGATGCTCGGCTACCTGTTCTACGTGGGCGACCGCACCAGGACCGACCTGCCCTACGAGAGCGACCCCGGCGGCGCCGACGACTGGTTTCGCCTGCGCCACGAAGAAGCCATGACGCCCGAAGCCATCGTGCGCCTGGCCGAGGCCACGCACGCGCGCTACGGCTTCACCGACTTCAAGCTCAAGGGCGGCGTGCTGCGCGGCGAGGAAGAAGTCGAGGCCATCCGCGCGCTGCACGAGCGCTTTCCCAAGGCGCGCGTCACGCTCGACCCCAACGGCGGCTGGCTGTTGGCCGATGCGATCCGCCTGTGCCGCGACCTGCATGGCGTCATGGCCTATGCCGAGGACCCCTGCGGCGCCGAAGGCGTGTTCTCGGGCCGCGAGGTGATGGCCGAGTTCCGCCGCGCCACGGGCCTGCCGACCGCCACCAACATGGTCGCCACCGACTGGCGCGAGATGGTGCACAGCCTCTCGCTGCAGTCGGTCGACATTCCGCTGGCCGATCCGCACTTCTGGACGATGCAGGGCTCGGTGCGCGTGGCGCAGCTGTGCCAGGCCTGGGGCCTGACCTGGGGCTCGCATTCGAACAACCACTTCGATGTGTCGCTGGCCATGTTCACGCACGTGGCCGCGGCCGCGCCGGGCAAGGTGACGGCCATCGACACGCACTGGATCTGGCAGGACGGCCAGCGCCTGACCAAGGCCCCGCTGCAGATCGAGGGCGGCTACGTGAAGGTGCCCACGCGCGGCGGCCTGGGCGTGGAGCTCGACATGGACGAAGTCGAGAAGGCGCACCAGCTGTACCTGAAGCATGGCCTGGGCGCGCGCAACGATGCGCAGGCGATGCAATACCTGATCCCGGGGTGGACTTTCGACAATAAAAAGCCCTGCATGGTGCGCTGAAGGTTTAGTCTCCCGTTTCCATTTCCGCAGCCGGACACGCAGTGCTCCGGCTTCTTTCTTTCCATCGAGCAGCACAAGGAATCCTCATGCAAAACTTCGACAACCTGATCGGCGGCGAATGGCGTGCCGGCGCAAGCTACAGCCCCAACCTCAACCCCAGCAACCTGTCCGACGTGCTGGGCCACTACGCGCAGGGCACGGCTGCCGATGTCGAGGCCGCCGTGGCCGCCGCCACCGCCGCCTTCCCGGCCTGGGCCACCGGCAGCATCCAGGCGCGCTCCGATGCGCTGGACAAGATCGGCACCGAGATCCTCGCGCGCAAGGAAGAGCTCGGCACCCTGCTCGCCCGTGAAGAAGGCAAGACGAAGGCCGAAGGCATCGGCGAAGCCACCCGCGCCGGCCAGATCTTCAAGTTCTTCGCCGGCGAATGCCTGCGCCTCGCAGGCGAAGTGCTGCCCTCGGTGCGCCCCAACATCGGCGTGGAGATCACGCGCGAGCCGGTCGGCGTGGTCGGCCTGATCACGCCCTGGAACTTCCCCATTGCCATCCCGGCCTGGAAGATCGCGCCCGCACTGGCCTTCGGCAACTGCGTGGTCCTGAAGCCCGCCGACCTCGTGCCCGGCTGCGCCTGGGCGCTGTCCGAGATCATCAGCCGCTCGGGCATTCCGGCGGGCGTGTTCAACCTGGTGATGGGCCGCGGCAGCGTGATCGGCAACGCGCTGGTCAGCCACCCCGGCATCCATGCCATCAGCTTCACCGGCTCGGTCGGCGTGGGCCGCAACATCGCGGTGCAGTGCGTGACCAACCACAAGAAGGTGCAGCTCGAGATGGGCGGCAAGAACCCGCAGGTGATCCTGGACGACGCCGACCTGGCCCAGGCCGTGGAGCTCAGCGTGCAAAGCGCCTTCTACTCGACCGGCCAGCGCTGCACGGCCTCCAGCCGCCTGATCGTGACCGAAGGCATCTACTCCAAGTTCATCGAGGCGATGAAGGCGCGCATGGCCAAGATCAAGGTCGGCGATGCGCTGGCGCAGGGCACCGACGTGGGCCCGGTCTCCTCGAAGTCGCAGCTGGACCAGGACATGGAATACATCGCCATCGGCAAGGGCGAGGGCGCCACGCTGGCGGCCGGCGGGGAACTGCTGAAGCTGGAGACCGACGGCTACTACATGTCGCCGGCGCTGTTCAGCGAATCGGCGGCCGCGATGCGCATCAACAAGGAAGAGATCTTCGGCCCGGTGGCGAGCGTGATCCGGGTGAAGAACTACGAAGAGGCGCTGGCCACGGCCAACGACACCGAGTTTGGCCTGTCGGCCGGCATTGCCACCACCAGCCTGAAGTACGCCACGCACTTCAAGCGCCACAGCCAGGCCGGCATGGTGATGGTGAACCTGCCCACGGCGGGCGTGGACTACCACGTGCCGTTCGGCGGGCGCAAGGGCTCGAGCTACGGCCCGCGCGAGCAGGGCAAGTATGCGCAGGAGTTCTTCACCACGGTGAAGACGGCGTACACGCTGGCTTGATGCCACCCCCGCGCCGGGCGCCGCACGCGCCCGGCGCTGGCCGTCCACTTTGTCCGCCCTACAGCCGATGGCCGCCGCGCGCCATCGAGCGGCGCAGGCCCAGTGCAAGCAGCACGCCCATTGCGCCCGCCAGGGCGACGATGGCGGCGGCCGCCGGCCAGCCCAGCGAATCCACTGCACCGCCCACGATCACGGGGCCGATCATCTGGCCGAGATTGCTGCCCAGCATGAGCAAGCCCATCGACATCGGGACCAGCCGCGTGCTCGGTGCCACGATGGGAGAGGTGCCGATCAGCGTTGCGGGAAGCAGGCCGCCCGCGCCCGAAAAAACCAGGCACAGCACAAAGGCCGGCACTGCGCCGAGCACCGGCAGGAAGATGCCGATGGACGCGATGCCCATCGCCGCACTGGCCAGTGCCGCGAGCAGCCAGCGCGCGATGCCGCGCTGGAGCAGCATGCCGGCCGCAAGATTGCCCGCCACGTTGACGCAGCAGGCCGCGGCGCTCAGCTGTCCGGCGGTGGCCGTGCCCACGCCCATGCGCTCGATCAGCAGCACCGGCAGAAAACTGAAGAGCGCGAAGAACTGCAGGCTGTAGATCACGAACGAAGCGGCGATCAGCGCCGGCGCGCTGGCCTTTGCCGTGGCGGCCGCGTCGCGGGCCATGCTGCGCCACGAAACCGGCGCTTCGCGGGTATTTGCACTCGCGCCGCGCGAAACGCCCGCCAGCACCAGCACCGCGATCAAGCCCGCAAGCGCGGCATTGCCCAGCCACAAGCCGCGCCAGCTGCCCGGCAGCGAGCCGCTGAAGAGCGCGATGGCAATCCCGGCGGGCATGAAGCAGCTCCAGATCGCGAAGGCAAGGTCCTTGCCGCCGGGCGCGACCATGCGCTGCAGCACCGAAGGGCCGGCAATGGTGATCAGCACGAAACCCAGGCCTTCGACGACGCGGCCGATCAGCAGCATTGCGATGCCCTGTGCCCATGCGCCGACCATGCTGCCGATGGCAATGGCCAGCAGGCCGGCCACCAGCAGGCGCCTGTCGCCCGCGCGCGCGACCCACGCGCCGACCGGCACCGCGCCAACCACGCCCAGCAGCGAGAACGTTGCCATGAGCCAGCCGACCATCGTGAGGTCGAGCCCGAAGTCCGTGCGCAACTGCGGCACGGCAATGGCGACCTTGCCGACCTGGAGGGACGCCACGACCCCGGCGGCCACGACCAGCGCCACGCCGAGCCAGTGCGTTGAAGAAGGTGAGAGCGGCGCAGCGGCGGGTGGCGATGTGGCGCCGCGCATTTCGATTCGGTTCTGCATGCCGCCACTTTGCAGCGGGCACCCGATCAATGAAAGCGAATAATATCGGCCAACTCAATCGATTGGACAGATCATGCTGGACATCCTCACGCTGAGCCAGATGCAGATGTTCGTTGCCGTGGCGGATGCCGGCAGCTTCCGTGCCGGCGCGGCCCGGCTGCACCGGGTGCAGTCGGCCGTGAGCCATGCCATTGCCAATCTCGAGGAACAGCTCCAGGTGCGGCTCTTCGACCGTTCCGGCCACAAGCCGGTGCTCACGCCCACGGGCAAGGCACTGCTGGGCGACGTGCGGGTGATCCTGTCGAAGGTCGAGGCGCTGCGCTCGCGCGCGCAGGGGCTCGAACAGGGCATCGAGCTCGGGCTGGCAGTTGCGGTGGACACGCTCTTTCCGCCGAACCTCCTGGCCAGCGCGCTGCGTGGCATGCATGCGGTCTACCCGAGCATTGCCATCCGCGTGGAATACAGCTCGATGGGCGGCACCGTCGATGCCTTGAATTCGGGCCGATGCGATCTCGCCATTGCGGCCTTCGGCCATGCCGACGAAAAAATCAGCCGCGAATTCCTCATGCAGCTTCATACCGTGGCCGTTGCCGCGCCGTCGCATGCGCTGGCGGTCCATGCGGGCCGGCGCGGTGCGGGGGGCCTGGATGCCGCCGCGGCGGAGCACGTGCAGATCGTGGTGGAAGATCCGAGCACGCTCAGCCAGGGCTACGACATCGATGTGCTCTCGCCCTCGACCTGGCGCGTGACCGACATGTACATCAAGCTCGCGCTGCTGCGCGCGGGCCTGGGATGGGGAAAGATGCCGTCGTGGCTGGTGGCCGGCGACCTGGCCGCCGGAACGCTGGTGCAGTTGCCGGTGAGCCGCATCGGCCCCGGCGGTGGAACCAGCCAGCAGTGCCATTTCTGCCACCGCGGCGACAAGACGCTGGGAGCGGGCGCTACGCTGCTGCGCGAATGCCTCATGGGAGAAGCGAAGGCGGCGGCGCCCGGCGCCGGCGGCGCATCAGCATCTCCACGAGCTCGAAGATCCCCTCGCTCAGCAACGCCAGCGCCGCGGCCGGCAGCGCGCCGGCCAGCAGCAGCTCGCGGTCGTTGAGCGCCAGCCCCGTGACGATGCGCTCGCCGAATCCGCCTGCGCCGATGAAGGCCGCGATGGTCGCGGTGCCAATGGCAATGGCGGTGGCCGTTCGCACGCCCGCCAGCAGCGTGGGCAGTGCCAGCGGCAGCAGCACCAGCCGCAGGCTCTGCGGCGGCGTCATGCCCAGCGCGGTGCCGGCCAGGCGCAGGCCGTTCGGCACTTCGGCCAGGCCCGTCACGGTGTTGCGCATGATCGGCAGCAGCGAATAGAGCGTGAGCGCGATCAGCGCGGGCAGCGCGCCGATCGCACCGAGCATGGAAATCAGCACGGCCAGCAGCGCGAGCGAAGGCACGGTCTGCAGCAGGCTCGCGAAGCCGAGCACCAGCGCGCGCAGCCGCACATGCGGAAACACCAGGATCGCGAGCGGCACGCCGATCAGGATCGCCACGCCCACCGATACGGCGACCAGCACCAGGTGCTGCCGCGCGAGCTGCCAGAGATCGGGGCCGAACAGCTTGGCGCTGAAGCCGCGCCGGGGCTCCTGGGTCTTTGCGCCCTGGCCTGCGCCGGCCAGGAAGTCGCGCGCAATGGTGTCGAAGGGCACGCTCTGGAGTTCGGCGCGCGCATTCATCGCGATCATCGCGTGTTCGTCGATGCGGCCTTCGAGCGTTTTCAGCGCGGCCCAGGCCTGGGGCAGCCGCGTGGGCAGGTCGAGCCTGTAGAGCACCACGGCGTCGTAGCGCGGAAAGTATTTCCTGTCGTCTTCGAGCACGCGCAGGCCGAGATGCTCGATCTTGGCGTCGGTGGTGTAGATGTCGATCGCGTCGATCTGCTTCGCGGCCACGGCTTCGTAGGCCAGGCCATGGTCGAGGCCGGTGGGCGCCTGGGTGAAGCCGTAGCGCGCGGCCAGGCCCTTCCAGCCGTCGGCGCGGCCGAGGAATTCGTTCGACAGGCCGAGCTTGAGTTCGGGATGCTTTGCAAGATCGCTCAGCGTACGCAGCCCGAGCCGCTCGGCATCGGCCGCCCGCACGGCCAGTGCATAGCCGTCGTTGAAGCCCAGCGGAATCGCCACGCCCAGGCCCATGGGCGCCAGCGCCGCGTTCATGGCCTCGCGCGTTTCGGCTGGCGAACCCTTGAGAATTTCGAGCGCGATGGTGCCGGTGTATTCGGCATAGAGATCGATGGCACCCGAACGCAGCGCCTCGTACACGATGGCCGTGTTGCCGAGGCCCTGGCGCACCACCGGCGGCGATGCGGTGTGGGGCGCCGCGGTCTGCGCGAGCAGTTCGGCCAGGATGTACGACTCGGTGAAGCGCTTGGAACCGACGCGCAGCGTGCCCTCGCCGGGCTGCGCCGATGCAGCGGCACCGAGCCAGGCCATGGCAAGGAACAACAAGGCGGCGCGCAGCATGCGGTGATGGGGCAGTGGCATCGCAGGCCAGTGTATAGACATCGAACCGCTCGGCGTACCCGCCAATCTCCTACAAACCCTGGTGCGGGCTACCGATGCTTCGTAGATGCAGCCGCGCCCATAGTGGCCGCCATGAAGAAGAAAACCCATCTCCTGCCCGGCCCCGACGTTCACGGCCTGCGCGAACTCCCGGGCCTTCGGGTCGAGGGCTACAGCCTGCAGTTGCGCGACAAGGACGGCTTCGTGGGCGACCAGGCCAGCCAGACGGCCTTCAGGGAACTGCTCGAGCGCTGGCGCAAGCGCCGCCGCAAGACGGGCACCGATCCATTGGGCAGGGAACACTCGCGCGACCTC
Source organism: Variovorax paradoxus NBRC 15149 (assembly GCF_001591365.1). Lineage (GTDB taxonomy): Bacteria > Pseudomonadota > Gammaproteobacteria > Burkholderiales > Burkholderiaceae_C > Variovorax > Variovorax paradoxus. Next base: position 876,338 of record NZ_BCUT01000001.1, on the reverse strand, counting down.
AGCAAGAAGCAGCTCGACCGCGTGCTGCTGAAGACCTCGGCGGCCGGCGACCTGATGCACGGCGCCATCGAGGAGTTCGCCGAGGAACTGGCCCTCGTGATCCAGCGCTTCACGCGCCAGCCCTCATGGAAGAAGGTGGAGCGCATCGTGGTGGGCGGCGGCTTCACCGAAAGCGACGTGGGCGAGCGCGCCATCCTGCAGACCGCCGCCATCCTCGAGGAGCTGGGCGTTCACGTCCAGCTCGGGCGCCTGTCGCACGAGGTCGACGACGGCGGCCTGATCGGCTGGGTGCACCTGGCACCGCCGGCCATGCTCAAGAAGCACGACGCCATCCTGGCGGTGGACATCGGCGGCACCAACGTGCGCTGCGGCATCGTGAAGACGCGCCGGCGCAAGGCACGCGACCTGTCGCTTGCCAAGGTGGTGCGGCGGGAGAAATGGCGGCATGCGGACGACGACCCGAACCGCACCGGCATGGTCGAGCGCATCGCGGCCATGCTCGAGGACATGGTGCGCTACTGCGAGCGCAAGCACATCCGCCTGGCGCCCTTCATCGGCATTGCCTGCCCCGGGCTGATCCGCAAGGACGGTTCGATCGAGCGCGGCACGCAGAACCTGCCGGGCGATTGGGAAAGCCGCGCGTTCCACCTGCCGAGCGCGCTGTGGCGGCGCATGCCGATGATCGGCTCCGGCCCCACGCTGATCCTGATGCACAACGACGCGGTGGTGCAGGGGCTGAGCGAACTGCCCTTCATGCGCGACGTGACCCACTGGGGCGTGCTGACGATCGGCACCGGGCTCGGCAATGCGAGCTTCACCAACACCTTCTAGCCTGGAGTGCCGGGCGCCGCGGGAATGCCGCCGCCGAGCGCCTTGTAGACCGCCACCATGCCCACCGCCATGCGGCTCGTGCTCTGCACCTGGTCGCGCCGCGCCTGCAGCAGTGCGCGGCGCGCGTCGAGTTCGACGCCGAAATCCGTGAGTCCGTTCGCATAGCGCGCGTGTGCGAGCGTGAGTGCATCGCGGCTGCTGCGCTCGCGCTCGGCCAGCTCGGCATGGCGCTGGCGCTCGGCGGCGTAGGCGCTGAGCGCCGAATCGATCTCGTGCCATGCCTTGAGCACGGCCTGCTGGAAGGCCACCGCGGCTTCCTGCTGCTGCAGCTCGCGCAGGTTCACCGTGCTGCGGCGCCGGTCGTTGTCGAAGATCGGCAGGCTGATGGAAGGACCGACGTGCCATTGGCGGCTGCCCCATTCGCCAAAACGCTCGCTGCCGGCCGATTCGTAGCCGAAGCCCGCACCGAGCGTGACGCGCGGATAGAGGTCGGCCACCGCCACGCCGATGCGCGCGGTGGCGGCATGCAGCTGGGCTTCGGCGGCGGCGATGTCGGGGCGCCGGCGCACCACGTCGCCGGGCAGGCCCAGCGCAAGCTCGGGCAGCGGCGGTGCCTGCAGCGCTTCGAGCGGGTTGCCCGCGCCATCGGAAGCTGGCGCGAGTTCGGCGTTCAGCGCGCCCGGCGCTGCGCCGGTCAGCAGCGTGATCTGGTTCATGGCCTGCGCCTCCTGCTGCAGCAGCATGGGGATGCGCGCCTTGAGTTCGGCCAGCTGCGTGCGCTGGCGCGTCGGGTCCAGGTCGGTGACCAGGCCGCCATCGGCACGCGCCTGCACCAGCTCGAGCGATTCGGCTGCGGCCGCGATGTCGGCGTTCGCCACGCGCAGTTCGCGCTGCGCGCCGCGCAGTTCGAAGTAGCTGCGCGCCACCTCGGCCTGCACGCTGAGCTGCGCCTGCTGCAGCAGCGCGGCCGATGCGCCGGCATCCGCATCGGCGGCCTCGATGCTGCGCCGCACGCGGCCCCAGAGGTCGATTTCCCAGGAGGCGTCGAAGCCGGCCTGGTAAAGGTTGTAGGGCTCGCTGAGCGTGCGGATCAGCTGGTCGCGGTTGGCGACCGACGAGCCCAGCGCATCGATCATCCGCGTGGCGGCGCCGCTCTCGCTCTGGCGCTGCCGGTTCACGCTGGCGCTGGCATTGAGCTGTGGCGCCTGCTGCGCCGCGGCCGCGGTGCGCTGCACGCGGCTTTGCGCGAAGTGCAGGGCCGCGGTCTGCAGGTCGTGGTTGGCGGCCAGGGCGCGGGCTTGCAACTGGTCGAGCAGCGGATCGCCGAAGGCCTTCCAGTCGCCGGATGCGGCGGCTGTGGGCGCGGCCTTGCGCTCGGCGCCGAGCAGCGCCGCCGAGCCGCCGTGCCATGCGGACCAGTCGGCCGGCGCCTGCGGCTGCGCGGGCCGGTGGTCGGGCCCCACGGCGCAGCCTGCAAGAAGGAGCGCGAGCGCGGAACAGGAGAAGAGGGTGCGCGATGCGGACATGGAGTGCTCCCTAGACCAGACGATGGCGAAACAGCCAGGCCGCCAGCGGCAGTGTGACGATGGCGATGATCGACAGCGGAATCAGGTTGTGCCACACCGTGGCCAGGCCCACGCCTTCCAGGTAGACGCGCTGCACCAGGTCGATCGCGAAGCGCAGCGGGTTGGCCATGGTGATCAGCTGCAGCACGTGCGGCATGTTGCGCACGGGTGTGGTCAGCCCGGAGAGCAGCATCATCGGCATCAGCAGGACGAAGGTGTAGAGCATGGCCTGCTGCATGTTGGCCGACACCGCCGAGATCGACAGGCCGATGCCCACGCTGGCCACCGTGAAGAAGACCAGCCCGGTGTAGAGCGTGATGAGCGAGCCCGCCATCGGAATGCCGAACCAGAACAGCGCGACCAGCAGGATCAACGTCGACTGCGCAAGGCCCACCAGCACCGGCGGCAGCGCCTTGCCGATCATGATCTCGAGCGGCGACATCGGCGTGACCAGCAATTGGTCGAAGGTGCCTTGCTCGCGCTCCCGCGCCACCGAGAGCGCGGTGAGCAGCAGCGTCTGCAGCATGCTGAGCGCGGCAATCAGGCCGGGCAGCAGGTTCCACCGCGTTTGGAGGTTCGGGTTGAACCAGGCGCGCGATTCGATGGTGAGCGGAGCCGGCGGCGCGCCGGCGCGCGTGCGCAGCTCGGCGTTGTAGCGCTCGACCACCGCGCCCACGTAGCCGGCCGCGGAGCCCGCGGTGTTGGAGTTGCGCGCATCGAGGATCAGCTGGATGGCCGCGGGCTGGCCCGCGCCGAGCTGCTGTTCGAAGTTGGGCGCGATCTGGATCACCAGCAGCGCCTTCTCGGTATCGATCACCTCGCGGATGTCGGCCTGCGTGCGCAGCGTGGCCACGCGATGGAAGACGCCGGTGCTGTCCAGGTGCGCAATGAGCTCGGTCGAGGCGCCCGTGCGGCTCTGGTCGAGCAGCGCATAGGGCACGTTCGAGAGATCGTAGGTGGCGGCGTAGCCGAAGATGAGGCTCTGCATGATGGCGGGAACGAACAGGATCACGCGGCTCGCCGGGTCCTTGAAGATGGCGAGCAGCTCCTTCTTGCAGAGGTTGGCAATGCGCAGCAGGAAGTCGATCATGGAATGCTCCCCTTCAGTCCAGGCTCTTGCGCGTGACCATGCGGGCCAGCAGCAGCAGGCCCACGGCATAGGCCACGAGGACCGCGCAGTTGCGCCAGATCAGCGGCCAGACGTCGCCCGCGAGGAACAGCGTCTTGATCAGGTCCATGAAGTAGGTGGCCGGCAGCAGGTGGCCGATCACGCGCACGGCGGTGGGCACGTTGCGCAGGTCGAACAGGAAGCCCGACAGCATCATCGAAGGCATGAAGGTGGCGATCAGCGCCACCTGGCTCGCGAGAAACTGGTTGCGCGTGACCGACGAGATCACCAGCCCCAGGCTCACCGCCACGATCAGGTAGAGCATCGAGCTGAGCACCACCGCGAACAGCGAGCCGACCATCGGCACCGCGAACAGGAAGCGCGCGGCCAGGAGGCACAGCGCCAGGCCCAGCATGCCGACCGCGAAATACGGAATGATCTTGGCCAGCAGTATTTCCACCGGCCGCACCGGCGTGACGAACAGCGCCTCGAGCGTGCCGCGCTCCCATTCGCGGGCCATCACCAGCGCGGTGAGAAAGGCGCCGATCAGCGTCATGATGAGCACGATGAGCCCGGGCACCAGGTACCAGGTGCTGGTGTTCGCGGCGTTGAACCACATGCGCTGCTCCACCGTCACGCGGCCCGCCGAAGGCGCGGCCGCACCGGCCGCGCCGCCGCGGTCGGCCTGGCGCAGGGCCGCTTGCGCCAGCGCGCTGCTCACATAGGCCTGGATGATGGTGGCGCGCCCCGCGTCGGCGCCATGCACGATGAGCTGCACGCGCGCATCGCCCGCGGCCAGCGCGCGCGAGAAGTCGGCGGGCACGCGCACGATGCCGTCGACCTTGCGCTCGCGCATCAGGGCCTCGGCGTCGCGCATCGAGCCCAGCAGCACGGGTGCGATGGTGGGCGAGAGCTGCAGGCCGGCAATGGCCTCGTGCGCCATCGGCGAGGAATCTTCGAGCACCACGGCCACCGGCGCGTTCTTCACGTCGAGCGACATGCCATAGCCGAAGATCAGGATCAGCACCATGGGCAGCAGGATGCCGATGGCCAGGTTGCTGCGGTCGCGCAGCAGCTGGCGAAATTCCTTGCGCGTGAGCGAGACGAGCCGGGTGCCGAAGCCGCTCATGGCTGTCTCCTTTCTTCCTGCCGCGCCTTCTCGACGATGCCGATGAAGGCCTGCTCCATGTCGATGCGCCTTCCGCCGTCTGCGCCGTCCTGCGCCTGCGCGCGCACCTCGCGCGGCGTGCCGATGGCCAGCACCTTGCCGGCGTCCTGGATCACGATGCGGTCGCAGTACTCGGCCTCTTCCATGAAGTGGGTCGTGATGACGACGGTGGTGCCGCCTTCGGCCAGCGCCGTGATGCGGCGCCAGAACTCGCGCCGCGCGAGCGGATCGGCGCCGCTGGTGGGCTCGTCGAGGAACAGGATCTCGGGCTCGTGCAGCAGGCCCGTGGCCATGGCCAGGCGCTGCCGGTAGCCGCCGGGCAGCTGCCCGCTGGGCGCGTCGAGTTCGCGCTCGAGGTCGAACTGCCGCAGCACCGTGTCCATGCGCCCCTGCAGCTTCTGCCCGCGCAGGCCGTAGGCGCCGCCGAAGAACGAGAGGTTCTCGCGCACCGTGAGATTGCCGTAGAGCGCGAACTTCTGCGAGACATAGCCGATGCGCTGGCGCGCCTGCGCGCGCGCATGGCGCAGGTCGACGCCGGCCACGCGCAGCTGACCGCCGCTTGCGGGCAGGAGGCCGCAGAGCATGCGGAAGGTGGTGGTCTTGCCCGCGCCGTTGGGCCCCAGCAGGCCGAAGATCTCGCCGCGCCGCACCGAGAAGCTGGTGCTGGCCACGGCCACGAAGTCGCCGAAGCGGCGCACCAGGTCCTTCACCTCGATGACCACTTCGCCGGGTTCACCCTCGGCCGGCGCAAGGCCTTCGCTCGCCGCCGATGGGGCAATGTTCGTGTCGCTGGCCTGCCGCGTGCGCAGCAGTGTCATGAAGCCGTCCTCGAGCCGCGGCGGCACGGGTTCGGCGCGCGCGCCGGCCAGCAGCTTTTCGAGCGCCGCGTCGTCCGCGTCCGGGCGGCGGATGAAGTGCACTTCGCCGCCCTGCGGCACGGCATCGACGATCTGCTGCCGCGCATCGAGCAGGCGCGCCTGCATCAGGCGCGGCGCCTCGCCCTCGGGCGGCGCAGCGACGAAGCAGGTGCCCTCGGCATGGCCGCGGATCTCGTCCGGCGTGCCCTCTGCGATCAGCCGGCCCTCCTGCAGCACGAACACGTGGCTGCAGCGCTCGGCCTCGTCGAGGTAGGCGGTGCTCACGATCACCGAAAGCTTTTCCTCGCCGACCAGCTGCTGCACGATCTGCCAGAGCTCGCGCCGCGAGAGCGGATCGACGCCCACGGTGGGCTCGTCGAGCAGCAGCAGGTCGGGCGAGCGCACCAGCGTGCAGGCCAGGCCGAGCTTCTGCTTCATGCCGCCCGAGAGCTTGCCCGCGGGCCGATCGGTGAAGCGGCCGAGGTCGGTCATTTCCATCAGCCGCGCATAGCGCTCGCGGCGCTTGTCCGCGGAGACGCCATGCAGGTCGGCGTAGAGGTCGAGGTTCTCCTGCACGCTGAGGTCGTCGTAGAGGCCGAAGCGCTGCGGCATGTAGCTGATGCGGTCCTGCACTGCCTGCGGATCGGCCGACACGTCGATGCCGAGCACGCGCAGTTCGCCCTCGTCGGCGCGCATCAGGCCCGCCATGAGCCGCAGCAGCGTGGTCTTGCCGGCACCGTCGGGTCCGACCAGCGCCGTGAGCGTGCCGGCGGGCACTTCGAGCGACACGTCGTCGAGCGCGCGCACCACCTGCTTCGAGCCCTTGGCCACGAAGCGCTTGTGCAGGGAGCGTCCGCTGACGGCCGGCTCAGCGCGCAGCATTCAACCTCCCTCCGGGCATGCGGTCTTGCTCCTTCCCCTTTCGGGGGAAGGTTGGGATGGGGGCGCCCCCACCCCAGCCCTCCCCCGGAAGGGGAGGGAGCAATGCGCACGGACGATCGATGAGATCGGTCATCACGGCTTGCCGGTCGACGACAGCTGCAGCCGCACCGTGGCTGGCATGCCGAGCCGCAGCCGGTCTTCCTTGTCGTCGACCATCACGCGGATCTCGTAGACCAGGCTGCTGCGCAGCTCCTCGGTCTGCACCGTCTTGGGCGTGAACTCGGCCACCGACGAGATGTAGCCCACCTTGCCCGCGATCGGCTGGCCGGGCTGGCTGTCGGTGGCCACACTGGCCGGCTGGCCGGGCCGCACGCGGCCGAGGTCGGGCTCGGCCACATAGGCGCGAATCCACTTGGGATCGGTGATGGCCAGCGTGAAGGCCGGGCGCTGCGGCGAAGCCATGTCGCCGGGCTCGAGCAGGCGGGCGCGCACCACGGCGTCGATGGGCGACCTGAGCTCGGCCTCGGCCAGCTGGTGGTTCATGAGCGCGAGATCGGCGCGCGCGGATTCGAGCTGGGCCTGCGCCTGCGCGATGTCTTCCTTGCGCGGGCCGGCCACCGCGAGCTGCTGCGCCTTGCGCACGTTGTCCAGCTGCGCGAGCGCCACCTTGCGGCGGGCCTGCGCGCGGTCGAGGTCCTGCTGGCTCACGGCGCGGCCGGCGGTGGTCTGGCCGATGGCCTGCAGGCGCGCCAGCTGCTGCTGCGCCAGGTCGGCATCGGCTTGCGCCGCGGCCACCTGGGCGCCGGCCTGCGCCAGTTCCTCGGGGCGGCTGCCGGTCTTCAGGCGCAGCAGCGCCTGCTCCTGCACGCCGATGCGCGCCTGCGCCTGCGCCACGCGCAGCACCAGCGAGCGCGTGTCGAGCCGGCCCAGCACCTGCCCGGCCCGCACGTGGTCGCCTTCGCGCACCGTGAGCTCCGCCACGCGCTCGTTGGCATTGAAGGCGAGCGAGACCTGGCGCACGTCGACGTTGCCGTACAGCACGAGCTGGTCGGAGGGCGTGGCCGAGCGGCTGAAGTACCACCAGCCGCCGGCCGCGGCGGCCAGCGCCACGGCGGCCGCGGCAATGAGGGGTTTCTTGTTCATGGGCGGGCTCCTGCCGGTTTCCGGGTCGGATAACGGCCGGATGTTATCAAATTGAAATTTGAATTTGAAGTATTTTTTCAGTTCGATTAACCTTGGCGCATGGCGACACGCTCTTCCACCACCCGCTCCCCCGCCGCGCGCGAGGGCGCGTCGCGCACCCAGCGCACCGACGGCAGCACCACGCGCCTGCACATCCTCGAAACCGCGGGCCAACTGTTCGCCGAGCGCGGCTTCGCCGAGAGCACCAGCAAGGAAATCTGCACGCGCGCCGGCACCAACATGGCGGCGGTCAACTACCACTTCGGCAGCCGGGACGGGCTCTACGAGGCCGTGCTGATCGAGGCGCACCGCCAGCTCGTGAGCATGGACGAGCTGATCAGCCTGGCCAGCGAGGCCGGCGATCCGCGGCTCAAGTTGCGCGCCTTCCTCACGCACCTGGTCGAGATGGGCAGCCAGCCCAAGGCACCCTGGGGCTTTCGCGTGGTGCTGCGCGAGGCGCTGTCGCCGTCTCCGGCGCTGCCCGCGCTGATCCGCCAGGCGGTGCTGCCCAAGGCCCGGCTGATCCGCGGCCTGATCGGCGGCATCATGGGCCTGCCCGAGGACCATCCCTCGGTGCAGCGTGGCCTGCTGTTCGCGGTGCTGCCCTGCATCGTGATGACGGTGGCACCCAAGGACCTGGCGAGCAAGGTGCTGCCGGCGCTGAAGGATGCCGAGGGCCTCGCGGACGACCTGATGCGCTACGTGTTCGCGGGCCTCGACGCCATCGCGAAGGAGGCGGCGCCCGTTAAAGCTGGAAGGCGACGGTGAGCAGCAGCCCCTCGGCCACGTCGCGCACCAGGCCCGGCCGCCGCGCGCGGTAGGGCTCGCCGGCGGAGGCGATGGTGTCGATCCATTCGGCCAGCCAGTCGATCTCGCGCGGGCCGTAGAACACCACGGCGGCCTCGTGGTTGAGCAGCAGGCTGCGCAGGTCGAGGTTGATGGAGCCGCACATGGCCAGTTCGTCGTCGACCACCACGGCCTTGGCGTGGGCCATGAACGGCAGCATGCGAAAGCTCACGCCGGCGCGCGCCAGGTCGCGCATGGCCCGTGCGCGCACGAAGTCCGCCAGGCGGTGGTTCGATCGCGCAGGCATGGCGATGGTCACCTGCACGCCGCGCCGCGCGGCCAGCCGCAGCGCATCGCGCAGCCCGTCGCCGGGCACGAAGTAGGGCGTGACGGCGAGCACGCGGTGCTCGGCGCGAAAGCAGGCGTCGATCAGCAGTGCGTGGGCGGTGTCCTCGGTCTGGTCGGGGCCGCTCGGAAGGAACTGGGCCATGGCGCTGCCTGCGCTTTCCGCCACGTCGTCGGCCGTGATGGCGCGCGCCTTGCGCCCGCGCACCGAGCTCCAGTCGTGGTCGAACTGGCGCGCCGCCGCGGCGGCCACGCTGCCGCGCAGGTCGAACGAAAGGTCGCGCCAGGCGTCGGGTTGCGCGTCGTTGCCGGCGAAGTATTCGCTCGCGAGGTTGCGCCCGCCCGACCACAGCCAGCCGTCGTCGGCAATGGTGAACTTGCGGTGGTTGCGCAGGTTGCGCGGCCCGATGCGGCGCAGGCTGAAGAAGGGGCGGAACACGGCGATCTCGCCGCCGGCCGCGCGCAGCAGGCGCATGTGGCGGCGCGGCAGGGTCAGCGCGCCGAAGCCGTCGAGCAGCACGCGCACCTTGATGCCTTCGCGCGCGCGCAGCGCCAGCCGTTCGATCACGGCATGGCCCAGCGCGTCGTCGCCGATGATGAAGGTGCACACGTCGATGCGCTCGCGCGCGCCGTCGATCACCTGCCACAGCGCCTCGCGCGCGGCGTCGCCGTCGGCATGCAGCCGGATCTCGCAGCGCCCGGGCGGCGCCAGGCCGAAGCTCTCGATGAGGTCGGCCGCCCAGTGCCCGCGCGCGGCCGTGCGCGCCGGCCGCGGCGAGCCCGCGGGTCGCAGCTTGCGCTGGCCGAACAGCAGGTACATCGGCAGGATGATGTAGGGCATCAGCACCAGCCCCATGACCCAGGCAATGGCCGTGGTGGGGGCGCGCTGCTCGCGGCGCGCGCGCGTGGTCAGCACATAGACCAGCAGCGCAAAGGTGACGACGAGAAAATGCTGGGACGGGGAGGGGAGCCAGTCGAATATGGAATTCGGCATGTGGCGATGATGCCCGAGGACGGGTCCGCGCCGCTCAGCGTTGCAGGAAGGCCGGCACACCGCGACCCTCGGAGGCCAGGAAGCGCATCATCGGATCGACCGCCGCGCGCACTGCGGGCCGCTCGCCCACGCGGCCGCGCCAGGCCACGAGCCGCGGCGTGGCACCGGTCATGCCGGCGCCCTTGCGGTCGGCGAACACATGCGCCATGTAGAAGGCGATGTCGGCGAAGGAGTAGGGGCCAGCGAGGTATTCGCGCGTGGCCAGCAGGCCTTCCATTTCCTCGTAGTAGCGCGCGCAGGCGGCGCAGGCCGCCACGGCGGGCGCGCTCTGCATGTCGTGCTGCAGGCCGAAGAGCCGGATCACGTTGGGGAAGAACACCTCGTCCGACTTCTGCTCGAGCTGCCGCGCGCGGGCCCGCTCGGCAATGCCGCGGGGCCACAGCGCAGGACTCGGATACCGGTCTTCGAGGTACTCGAAGATCTGGGTCGAATCGAACAGCTCGACATCGCCGTCGATCAGGATCGGCACCTGCTGCTTCACGGGATTGACGCGCAGCACCTCGGGGTGCTTGGGCTCGTAGGTGTCGTCCTTGGTGAAGGGCACCATCACCAGTTCGAAATCGACGCCTTTTTCGAGCGCGGCGATCTGCACCTTGGCGCCGAACATGCTGAGGGGGGCGGAATAGATCTGGGTCTTCATGCCCCCGACTTCACCATGAAAGGCGCTTCAGGTCGAGCCCCAGACCTCCTGCGCGGTCTCGACCACGAGGCGCAGCTTGGCGCGCTGCGCTTCCACCGCGATGTTGTTGCCGTGCACCGTGCTCGAGAAGCCGCACTGCGGCGACAGCGCGAGCTGCTCGAGCGGCGCGTACTTGGCGGCATCCTCGATGCGGCGCTTGAGCTCGTCCTTGTCTTCCATCTCGCCGAACTTGGTGGTCACGAGGCCCAGCACCACCGTCTTGCCCTTGGGCAGGTAGCGCAGCGGCTTGAAGTCGCCCGAGCGCGCGTCGTCGTATTCCATGAAGTAGGCGTCGAGGTCCATTTCCTTCAGCAGCGCCTCGGCCACCGGCTCGTAGTTGCCGGCCGCGGCGTGGGTGCTCTTGAAGTTGCCGCGGCACAGGTGCATGGCCAGCAGCATGCCCGGCGGCTTCTGTGCCACCACCTTGTTGATGAAGGCGGCGTAGCGGTGCGGCAGCTCGTTGGGATCGTCGCCGCGCTTGCGGGCGGCTTCGCGCATGTGCTCGTCGCACAGGTAGGCCAGGTTGGTGTCGTCCATCTGCACGTAGGTGCAGCCTGCGGCCGCGAGCGAGCGCAGTTCGTCGCCGTAGGCCTTGGCGACGTCGTCGTAGAACACCGGGTCGAGCTCGGGGTAGGCCTCCTTGCTGATGCCGGCGCGGCCGCCGCGGAAGTGCAGCATCGTCGGCGAAGGAATCGTCACCTTGGGCGTGCGGCCGGCCGAGACCTGGCTCTTGAGGTACTGGAAGTCGGCGAGCTGGATGTCCTTGATGTGGCGCACCTTGTCGAGCACGCGCATCGCGGGCGGCGCGAGTTCCTCGGTGCCGTCGGGCTTGCGGATGGTGACTGGAATGTCGGTCTTCACGCCGCCGAGCTGGTCGAGGAAATCGATGTGGAAGTAGGTGCGGCGGAATTCGCCGTCGGTGATGCTCTTGAGGCCAATGTCTTCCTGGAACCGGACGATCTCGGTGATGGCCTTGTCTTCGACCTTGCGCAGCTGCTCGGGCGTGATCTCGCCCTTGGCCTTTTGCTCGCGTGCTTCGAGCAGGTATTTGGGGCGCAGGAAACTGCCGACGTGGTCGTAGCGGGCGGGCAGGGCGGCGTGCTGGGACATGGTGATCTCCGTCGTGGCTGAAAAACGATGGACATCGTATCGCCTCAGGAACGGACATTGGTGTGTACAACGGGCTTGGTGTTTACCCGCAATACGGGGCTTCATCAGCGAAAGTCTCGTGAGATTTGTATACATTCAGTATTCATGAGAACACCCGCAACCGCATGAAAGCCGCAGCTGCATCACCCGTCGAACCCGCGGACGGCGGCGGCTCGCAGGCCGTGAAGGCACAGCTGCGGCTGCGCGAGATGATCCTGGCCGGCGAGCTGCCCGGCGGTGCGCGCATTGCCGAGGTGGCCATCTCCGAGCAGCTCGGCGTCTCGCGCACGCCGGTGCGCAGCGCCCTCATGCGGCTCGAACAGGAAGGCCTGCTCGAGGCGCTGCCCAACGGCGGCTATGCGGTGCGCACTTTTTCCGAACGCGACGTGGCCGATGCGATCGAGCTGCGCGGCACGCTCGAAGGCCTGGTGGCGCGGCTCGCGGCCGAACGCGGCGCGGCGCCGGTGGTGCTGCGCGAGGCGCGCGCCTGCCTGGCACGCATCGACGAACTGCTGCGCGAGCCCGCGCTCGACGACGCGGCCTTCTCGCGGTACGTCACGCACAACGAGAAGTTCCATTCGCTGCTGTGCGAGATGGCGGCCAGCCCGGTCATTGCGCAGCAGCTCGAACGCGTGGTCAACCTGCCGTTCGCGTCGCCCTCGGGCTTTGTCATCGTGCAGGCCAATTCGCCCGCGGCGCGCGACATGCTCGTGATCGCGCAGGACCAGCACCTGCAGGTGCTCGATGCCATCGAGGCCGGCGAAGGCTCGCGTGCCGAGGCGCTGATGCGCGAGCACAGCCGCATCGCGCGGCGCAACCTGCGCGAGGCGCTGCATGGCGCGACCACCGCCGAACAGCGCCCGCTGCCCGGCGTGCAGCTGATCCGCCGCCGCGGCTGAGCAATGGATGCATGCACGCAGTCCGCTGCGCTGCGCGATCATCGCGCAGTTCATTTGTTCATCGCGCAACAAAGGCGCGCCCCGGCGGTGGAGTAGGTGATTGCCTGCTCCGCCGCATGTTGCAAAGTATTGAAAAATAGCTCCCCGTTCGCATCCGCCCCCCAAGGAAAACTTCATGCAAAGACGCCATCTCATCCAGACCGCAGGCCTCACGGCGCTTGCGCTTTCCATGTCGCTTGCCACTGCGCAGGACAGCAACAAGTTCAAGATCGGCCTGATCCTGCCGATGACGGGGCAGCAGGCCTCCACCGGCCGGCAGATCGAAGCGGCGGCCCGGCTGTACATGGCGCAGAACGGCGACACCGTGGCGGGCAAGAAGATCGAACTGATCGTCAAGGACGACGTGGCCACGCCCGACGTCACCAAGCGCCTCGCGCAGGAACTCATCGTCAACGACAAGGTGAACGTGATCGCGGGCTTCGGCGTCACGCCGGCCGCGCTGGCCGCCGCGCCGCTGGCCACGCAATCGAAGACGCCGCAGGTGGTGATGGCCGCGGCCACGTCGAGCATCACCGAGGCCTCGCCCTACATCGTGCGTTCGAGCTTCACGCTGCCGCAGGTGTCGGTGGCGATGGGCGACTGGGCACCCAAGAACGGCGTGAAGACGGTGGTCACGCTGGTGGCCGACTACGGCCCGGGCAACGACGCCGAGAAGTTTTTTACCGAGCGCTTCCAGCTCAACGGCGGCAAGGTGATCGAGAAGCTGCGCGTGCCGCTGCGCAACCCCGACTTCGCACCGTTCCTGCAGAAGGTGCGCGACGCCAAGCCCGATGCGCTGTTCGTCTTCGTGCCCTCGGGCGCCGGCGCGGCCGTGATGAAGCAGTTTCTCGAGCGCGGCATGGACAAGGCCGGCATCCGCATGATCGCCACCGGCGACGTGACCGACGACGACCAGCTCAACGACATGGGCGACGGCGCGCTGGGCGTGGTCACCTCGCACCACTATTCGGCCGCGCATCCGTCGCCTGCCAACAAGAAGTTCGTCGAGGCCTTCCAGAAGGCCAACCCGAAGATGCGCCCCAACTTCATGGCCGTGGGCGGCTATGACGGCATGCGCGTGATCTACGAGGCGCTCAAGGCCACCAAGGGGCAGGGCGGCGGCGACGCGCTCTTGGCCGCCATGAAGGGCCAGATCTTCGAGAGCCCGCGCGGGCCGGTCTACATCGACGCGCAGACGCGCGACATCGTGCAGGACGTGTACCTGCGCAAGGTCGAGAAGAAGGACGGCCAGCTCTACAACGTCGAGTTCGATGTGATCAAGGGTGTGAAGGATCCGGGCAAGGCGAAGTAATTTGGTGCCCAGGTGTTTCGTTCGGGGGCGCTGCTGTTCAGGGCTCGCTCCCGCCGACGGGGTACGCGGCGAAGCGAATGTCCCCCGGCCTGCGGCCTCCTCCTTGATTTCGCTGCGCAAGGCACCCCATCGACGGGAGCGTGATGCGGAGCAGTCGTTGATCAGCGATACACCAGCAGCGTGTCCAGTGCACAGGGCATCGGGTGCTCCCCGCAGCGAAATAAAGGAGGAGCCGAAGGCGGGGGACATTCGCGGAGGGGAGTACCCGGTGGCCTGTGCACGCGCCCCGAACAAAAGCATCCGAAACGAGAGCCACACCATCACGCGGCAAGAGATTTGACATGTTGACCATTCTTTTCGACGGCATCGCCTACGGCATGCTGCTCTTCGTGCTCGCCGTGGGGCTGGCCGTGACGCTCGGGCTGATGAACTTCATCAACCTGGCGCATGGCGCCTTTGCCATGGCGGGCGGGTACCTCACGGTGTTTGCGATGCAGAAGCTGGGCGTGCCGTTTCTGGCCTGCCTGCCGCTCGCTTTCATCGTGGTGGCACTGGCCGGGGCGCTGCTCGAGCGCACGCTCTACCGGCCGATGTACGGCAAGCCGCACCTCGACCAGGTGCTGTTTTCCATCGGCCTCGCGTTCATGGCGGTGGCGGCGGTCGACTACTTTGTCGGTTCGTCGCAGCAGAACATCCAGCTGCCCGAATGGCTGCGCGGGCGCACCGAAGTCGGCGACGGCGCACTGCTGCTCGGCATGGGGCACTACCGGCTTTTCATCATCGCGGTGTGCGCCGTGCTCACGGTGGTGCTCCAGCTCATCTTGTCGAAGACGCGCTTCGGCAGCCGGCTGCGCGCCGCCGTCGACGATCCGCGCGTGGCGGCAGGGCTGGGCATCAACGTCAACATCGTGTTTCTGCTGACCTTCGCGGTCGGCTCGGGGCTCGCGGGGCTGGGCGGCGCGCTGGGCGCCGAGATCCTTGGGCTCGACCCCACCTTTCCGCTCAAGTACATGATCTATTTCCTGATCGTGGTGTCCGTCGGCGGCACCTCGTCGATCACCGGGCCGCTCGCGGCCGCACTGCTGCTCGGCATTGCCGACGTGGCGGGCAAGTACTTCATTCCGAAGATGGGTGCGTTCACCGTCTATCTGCTCATGATCCTGATCCTGATGTGGCGGCCGCAGGGCCTGTTCACGCGCAAGGGAGGCCGTTGAATGAACGAGCCTTCAACGTACCAATCGGCCCTGCTGCGCAAGGCGCGCTGGCGCCCGCTCGAATTCGTGGCCTGGGCCGTGGCCTTTGCGCTGCCGTTCCTCATGCCCTCGCATTCGCTGCTGGTCAACGAGATCGCCATCGTCGCGCTGTTCGCGATGTCGCTCGACCTGATCCTCGGCTACACCGGCATCGTGTCACTCGGGCATGCCGCCTTCTTCGGCTTTGGCGCCTACGCCGCGGCGCTGTTCGCCAAGCTCGTGATGCCCGACCCGACCGTGGGGCTGGTGGTGGCCGCCGTGCTCTCGGCCATGCTCGGCCTGATCGCCAGCGTCACGATCCTGCGCGGCAGCGACCTCACGCGGCTGATGGTGACGCTGGGCACTGCGCTGCTCCTGCTCGAACTCGCCAACAAGCTCGACTGGCTCACGGGCGGTGCCGACGGCCTGCAGGGCGTGGTGATGGGGCCGGTGCTCGGCCTGTTCGCGTTCGACCTCTACGGCCGCACGGCGGCCTGGTATTCGCTGACGGTGATGCTGCTGCTGTTCCTCGCGATGCGCCGCATCGTGCATTCGCCCTTCGGCGCCACGCTGAAGGCCATCCGCGACAACCGGCTGCGCGCCATGGCCATCGGCATTCCGGTGGTGTCGCGGGTCGTCGTCATCTACACCGTGGCCGCCGGCATTGCCGGTGCCGCGGGCGCGCTGCTCGCGCAGACCACGGGCTTTGCCTCGCTCGACGTGCTGGCCTTCGACCGCTCGGCCGACGTGCTGCTGATGCTGGTGATCGGCGGCGTGGGCTGGCTCTATGGCGGCGTGGCGGGCGCCATCGTCTTCAAGCTGCTGCAGAACTGGCTCTCGGCCGTGACGCCGCAGTACTGGATGTTCTGGATCGGCCTCTTGCTGGTGCTGCTGGTGCTCGTGGGGCGCGACCGCGTGCTCAAGCCGTGGACCTGGCTGGGCAAGAGGAAGAAGGGAGGCGCGGCATGACCGAGACCGTGCTTTCGACACAGGGCCTGGTGATGCGCTTCGGCGGCATCACGGCCACCAACAACGTCACGATGGAGCTCAAGCGCGGCGCGCGCCATGCGCTGATCGGCCCCAACGGTGCCGGCAAGACCACGCTCATCAACCTGCTGACGGGCGTGCTCGTGCCCACCGAAGGCCGCATCTCGCTGCTCGGCGAAGACATCACCACGCTCGCGCCGCACAAGCGCGTGGCGCGCGGCCTGGTGCGCACCTTCCAGATCAACCAGCTGTTCGACTCGATGACGCCGCTCGAAACACTGGCGCTCGTGGTCTCGCAGCACCAGGGCATCGCCTCGCAATGGTGGCGCCCGCTGGGGTCCAGCAAGGCCGTGACGGAGCGCGCGGCGCAGCTGCTCGAGCAGTTCCACCTCGGCGACGTGGCGCAGCAGCAGACGAAGTTCATGGCCTACGGCAAGCGACGCCTGCTCGAGATTGCGATTGCGCTGGCCTGCGAGCCGCGCGTGCTGCTGCTCGACGAACCGGTGGCGGGCGTTCCCGCCGGCGAGCGCGAGGAGCTGCTGCAGACGGTGGCCGCATTGCCGGCCGACGTGTCGGTGCTCTTGATCGAGCACGACATGGACCTGGTGTTCAGCTTTGCCGACCGCATGACGGTGCTGGTCAACGGCACCTTGCTGACGGAAGGCGACCCCGAAACCATCGCCAACGATCCGAAGGTGAAAGAGGTCTACCTGGGCCATGGAGATGCCGTTCATGTCTGAACTGCTGCGCATCGAGAACCTGAGCGCCGGCTACGGCGAGGCCGTGGTGCTGCACGACGTGGCCTTCGCGCTCGGCGAAGGCCAGACGCTGGCGCTGCTGGGCCGCAACGGCACGGGCAAGACCACGCTGATCAACACGCTGGCGGGTGCGACGCGGCAGCACGGCGGGAGCATCTCGCTGGCTGGACTGGCGCTGCACAAGCTGGCGCCGCACCAGCGCGCGGCGGGCGGCATCGGCTGGGTGCCGCAGGAGCGCAACATCTTCAAGTCGCTCACGGTGCACGAGAACCTCACGGCGGTCGAGCGGCCCGGCAAGTGGAACCCGCAGCGCGTCTACGAGATGTTCCCGCGCCTGGCCGAGCGCAAGACCAACCTGGGCACGCAGCTGTCGGGCGGCGAGCAGCAGATGCTGGCCGTGGGCCGCGCGCTGGTGCTCAACCCGAAGCTGCTGCTGCTCGACGAGCCGCTCGAAGGGCTGGCGCCGATCATCGTGGAAGAGCTGCTGCGCGCCATCCGCCGCATCACGCAGGACGAGGGGCTGGCCGCGATCATCGTGGAGCAGCATCCGCAGGCGATCCTCGCGATTTCCGACCACGCCGTGGTGCTCGACCACGGGACCATCGTGCATGCCGACAGTGCCGCGGCATTGCGCAGCCAGCCTCAAGTGCTCGAACGCTTGCTGGGCGTGGCGCGCTAGCGGCCCGGCGAACAAGAAGGAGACAGAAAAATGGCGATCCCGAAGACAGTGCTCAGCGGGGGCGCCATGCTGGCGGCCGCCGCATTGCTCGCCGCTTGCGGCACCACCGGCCCGAAGAGCCTCGGCCTCGGCGCAGATCCGGCGGCGGCCTGTGCGGCCCTTGCCGCCGCGCCGGTCGCGCCCGCGGCCATCGGCCTGCCGAGCGGCGCGGCCACGATCGATTCGGCCACGCTCGTTCCCGCCACGGCGCTTGCCGTCGCCGAGCGCGGCCCCAGCCCGGCCGCGCGCATCACGCCGGCAACGCCTGCGCACTGTGCGGTGCTCGGCCGCATTGCGCCGCTCGATGCCGCGGCACCCCCGATCCTGTTCCGGGTCAACCTGCCGCTCGCATGGAACGGGCGCAGCGTGCAGTACGGCGGCGGCGGTTTCAACGGCACGCTGATCACTGGCCTTGCGCTGGTGCCGGCTGCGCGCTTCGACCAGCCGACACCGCTCGCGCAGGGCTACGTGACCTACGGCACCGACTCCGGCCACCAGAACGTGGCCGGTCAGCCGCCGCAGGCCTTTGCGCTCAACGACGAGGCGCTGGCGAACTTCGCCCACGCCTCGTACAAGAAGGTGCGCGACGTGGCGGTGGCGCTGATGCAGCGCGCCTACGGGCAGGCGCCGCAGAAGCTGTACTTCATGGGCAGCTCCGAAGGCGGGCGCGAGGCGCTCACGATGGCGCAGCGCTATCCGCAGGACTTCGACGGCATCTTCAGCCGCGTACCGGTCATCAACTGGACCGGGCTCCAGCACGCCGGCACGCGCAACGGCATCGCCACCTTCGGCGAAGGATGGCTACGGCCCGCGCAGGTGCAGCTGGTGCACAACGCCGTGCTCGCATCGTGCGATGCCGCGGATGGCGCGGCGGACCGCATCGTGTCGAACCCGGTGGCCTGCCTGCAGCGCTTCGATCCGGCGAGCCTGCGCTGCGCGGCGGGCACGAGCGGCGACAACTGCCTGAACGATGCGCAGGTGCAGGCGGTGCGCACGCTGCGTTCGCCGTGGCGCTCGCCCGTGCCGCTGGCCCATGGCGTCACCGAATACCCCGGCTGGGGCATCGGTGGCGAGGCGACGCCGGCTTTCGCATCGATGGGCGGATGGAACGCGTGGTGGACGGGCACCAGCGCGCCCACCGTGCCGCCGCAGCCGAGCAACGGCATCGCGTGGTTCTACGGCAGCGGCGCGCTGCAGTATTTCTATGCGCGCAACCCGTCGCTCGACGTGCGCAACTACCGCGCGGAAGACTTTGCCGCGCGCATCGCCGCCGTCTCGCAGCTGATGGATTCGACGAACCCCGATTTGGGCGCTTTCCACGCGCGCGGCGGCAAGCTGCTGATGCTGGAGCACATGGCCGACTATGCGCAGAGCCCGTTCGCAGGCATCCGCTACTACGAGTCGATCGTCGCGCGCATGGGCCGCGACAACGCGGACCGCTTCCTGCGCCTGTACACCGCGCCCGGCGTCGATCACGTGGGCAGCGGTGCGCCGGCCAACGTCGACATGCTCGGCGCGCTGGCCGACTGGGTCGAGCGCGGCCGTGCGCCCAGCGGGCTGCAGCTGGTCGAGCAGGAAGTGCCGCCGCCGTTCAAGGCCGTGCGTGCGCGCCCGCTGTGCGAATGGCCGCTGTGGCCGCGCTACACCGGCGGCGATGTGTCGCAGGCCGCCAGTTTTCAGTGCAGCAGGTAGCGCGGCGGGGCTGAACGGCTTCTCAGACTGCGCAGCTGTCGGGCCCGCATGAGGTCGGGCCGGCGCCCGCCGCCGTGGCCGGCGAGGGCAGCACGAGCCCGGCGAGCTGCGCCTTCCATTCTTCGGTACGGCCGAGCCAGGGACCGATCTCGATCCGGCCCTCGCTGCCGTCGGCCTGCGCCAGCACGAAGGTCGGAAAGCCCTGGCCGCCCGCGCGCTGCAGCAGCTGGCGGCTTGCGGCGATGTGCCGGGAGGTCGCTTCGCCGCCAAGGCGCGAGAAGGCCGATGCGAAGGCGCCTGCATCGAAGCCGAGCTCCGTTGCCAGCGCCGTGAGCACGTCCGCATCGGCCACGCGCCGGCCTTCGACATAGTGCGCGCGCTGCAGCCGATGGATCATGTCGAGGCCGCCGCCTTCGCGCAGCGCCTCGGCCGCGAGCACCGCGGTGGTCGGCGGCTCGGAGTCCATCACCGCGCCGGTGTCGCGCAGCAGGCCGTCGAAGTAGGCTTCGCCGAAGGGCTGGCCCGTGAGCTCGGCAATGCGGCGGTCGTGCGGCATCACGTAGTCGCGCCATTGCGGCGTGATCGCACGCCGATTGGCGCCGGTCATCATGCCGCCGCCGTGGAACGCGACCTTGAGGCCCGGCACGCCGCGCGCCGCCTCGACCAGCGGCGCAGCCGCATAGCACCAGCCGCACATCGGATCGAAGATGTAGTGCAGCGTGGCGCCTGCTGCCGATGGGTTGTCGTTCACTGCGGCCACTTCATTTCTCCCTTGATGACCTTGGCGCCCAGTTCGAGCGACGAGGCGCCTTCGAGCTTCGGGTAGCGCTTCTTCATCGCGGCAATGAGCGCGGCCGAGTCCGCGGCCTTCTTCGCCTCGGTCTCGAAGGCCTGCAGGTAGCTGCGCGTGAACTTCACCGAGGCGAGCGCGTAGGGCGCACTGCCGTCCGCATTCGGAAGGTAGTGGCCGGGCACCACGGTCTTCGGGCGCAGCGCCTCGATGCGGCCGAGGGTCTTGATCCAGTCGCGGCGCGAGGCGGGCGTCTGCGTGTCGGCCACCCACACATGGATGTTGGCCGAGACCGGAATGCCGCCGACCACCGCCTTGAGCGAGGGGATCCATGCAAAGGTGCGTTCGGGCGTGGGGCCGTCGAGGCCGACGACATGGATCTTGCGGCCTTCGAGCGTGATGCTGTCGCCGGCCAGCGGCTCGGGCACGACCAGCGCCTTGGGCGCGTTGTCCTTCAGGATCGGGCCCCAGTGCGCGAGCTTGCCGTCCTTGGAGGCCTGGATGGCTGCCACGGTCTGCGGCGTGGCGACGATCCTTGCGTCGGGGAACGCGGCCTGGATCACGTCGAGGCCGAAGTAGTAGTCGGGGTCGCTGTGGCTGATGTAGACCGTGGTCAGCTTCTTGCCGCTGGCCTTGATCTTCTGCACCAGCGCCTCGGCGTCGTTACGCTGGAACTGCGCGTCGATCAGCACGGCATCGGCCTGGCCCATGACCAGTTCGGAAGACACCGGGAACATCGACTTGGCGCCGGGGTTGTACACCTCCAGCTTGAGCGGCTCGGCGGCATGGGCCGCCAGGGCAGCGAACGACAGGGCGGCGCCGAGCGCGGCGGCGGAGAGAAGGGTTCTGCGGAACATTCGGGTCTTTCGGTGGAGTGGCGTTGGCGGGATGGCAGCGCGGACAGCCCGAATGTTAGGTTTCGTGAATGGAAACAAAAACCCTGTATTTGCCAATGAATAGTTTCGCATTTCGAACGAATCACCCAGCGACCTCGCGCTCGGTCGCGCACCGTTCGAGATGCGCCACCAGCAGTTGCGCCGACGGCGAGAGCGCCGCTTCGTCGCGAAAGCAGATCGCGAATCGGCGGCGCGCCCAGGCATCGGCGAGCGGCATCAGCCGCAGCCCGTAGGTGTCGGTGAAGGGCCGCGCCACCTCGGCCGGCACCACGCTGATCGCGAGCCCGGCCCGCACCACGCGCAGGGCGGCATCGAAGTTGGACACCAGCACGCGGTACACCAGCGGCTTGCCCGCCACCGCCGCTTCGCGCGCGAGCATCAGCTGCACGGCGCTCAGCGCGGGCATGCCGACGAATTCATGGCCGAGCACGTCCTCGAAGCGCACCTGGCCGTGGCGCGCCGCCGGATGCGAGGGGTGCGCGACGATCGCGAGGTGGTCGGTGCGGTAGTCGCGCCGCTGCAGGCCCTCGAGGTCGGCCGCGTCCCAGCACAGGCCGATCGAGGCGCTGCCCTCGCGGATGCCGCGCACGATCTCGGGGCTGACGCGCTCTTCCATGTCGACGCGGATGTTGCGGTGCGCGGGGTTCTGCAGGAAGTTCGCCACGTCCTCGGCCAGCGATTCGGCCAGCGCCGAGGCCGAGGCCAGGATGCGCACATGCCCGCGCGCGCCGCCTGCATAGGCGGCCATGTCGCGCTCGATGCGGTGGGCGCTGCCGAGCATCGCGCGCGCATGCTCGAGCAGCGTTTCGCCGGCGGGCGTGGGCACCACGCCGCGGCGCTTGCGCAGCAGCAGCGGCGTGCCGACGGCGTCCTCGAGCTGGGCCAGGCGCTTGCTGATGGCCGAGCCGACGATGCTGGCCTGCTCGCCCGCACGCGCGATGCTGCGGGTCTCGCAGACGGCGACGAAGAGGCGGAGCGTGGTGAGGTCGAGGTCTCTCATGATGTTCCGTTCTGGAATCGAATGGCTTCCAAAATATACCTTCTGGATTAAATCGGAACTTCTAAGATCGACGCCGACCCTCACGACGGAGACCAGTTTTGATTCATGCCTTCCTGCCGCCCAGCGCGGACGTTCGCGAAGTGGGGCTGCGCGACGGCCTGCAGAGCATCGCCAGAACCCTGCCCACCGCCCAGAAGCTCGAATGGATCCGCGCTGCACACGCCGCCGGCCAGCGCGAGATCGAAGTCGGCTCCTTCGTGCCCGCGCGCCTGCTGCCGCAACTGGCCGACACGGCCGAGCTGCTGGCCTTTGCAAAGACGCTGCCCGGGCTCGTCGCCTCGGTGCTGGTGCCCAACCTGCGCGGCGCGGAACTGGCCATTGCCGGCGAGGCCGATCTCATGATGGTGCCGCTGTCCGCCAGCCACGCCCACAGCCTTGCCAACCTGCGCAAGACGCCCGACGAAGTGGTGGCCGAGGTCGCGCGCATCCGCGCCGCGCGCGACGCCGCGGGCTCCAGGACCTTGATCGAGGGCGGCGTGGGCACTGCGTTCGGCTGCACGATCCAGGGCCATGTGGACTCCGGCGAGGTGCTGCGGCTGATGCAGGCGCTGCTCGATGCGGGCGCCGACCGCGTGAGCTTGGCGGACACCGTCGGCTATGCCGATCCCGCGATGGTCCGCAGCCTGTTCGAGCGCGCGCAGCGCATCGCGGGCGAGCGCCTGTGGTGCGGCCATTTCCACGACACGCGCGGCCTGGGGCTCGCCAACGTCTACGCCGCACTGGAAGTCGGCATCGCGCGTTTCGACGCCTGCCTGGCCGGCATCGGCGGCTGCCCGCATGCGCCCGGTGCCAGCGGCAACGTCGACACCGAAGACCTCGTCTTCATGCTCGAAAGCATGGGCGTTGCAACCGGCGTCGACCTGCCGAAGCTGCTCGGCCTGCGCCAGCGCGTGGCCGGCTGGCTCGAAGGCGAGACGCTGCAGGGCACGGTGTGGCGCGCGGGTTTCCCGAAGACCTTCGCGGCAACCGCCGGAGTGGCCGCATGAACGCGGCCACCGAAGAAAAACGCCTGCCGCTCACGGGCATTCGCGTGGTCGAGTTCACGCACATGGTCATGGGCCCGACCTGCGGCATGGTGCTGGCCGACCTCGGCGCCGAGGTCATCAAGGTCGAGCCGATCGAGGGCGACCGCACGCGGCACCTGCTGGGCGCGGGCGCCGGTTTCTTTCCGATGTTCAACCGCAACAAGAAGAGCATCGCGCTCGACCTGCGCCACCCGCAGGGCCTGGAAGCGGCGCTGCGCCTGTGCGCCACCGCCGACGTGGTGGCGCAGAACTTCAGGCCCGGCACCATTGACAAGTACGGCCTGGGCCATGCCGCGCTCGGCAAGCTCAACCCACGCCTGGTGTACGTCAACCACACGGGCTTCCTGCCCGGCCCCTACGAGCACCGCACGGCCCTCGACGAAGTGGTGCAGATGATGGGCGGCCTGGCCTACATGACGGGCCGCCCCGGCGACCCGCTGCGCGCGGGCAGCAGCGTGAACGACATCATGGGCGGCATGTTCGGCGCCATCGGCGCCATGGCCGCGCTGATGCAGCGCGCGCAGACCGGCAAGGGCCAGGAAGTGCAGTCGGCGCTGTTCGAGAACAACGTGTTCCTGGTCGGCCAGCACATGCTGCAGTACGCGATCACCGGCCAGGCCGCGGCGCCGATGCCCCAGCGCATCTCGGCCTGGGGGCTGTACGACGTGTTCACCGTGAAGGACGGCGAGCAGATCTTCCTGGCCGCGGTGAGCGACGCGCAATGGACCGTGTTCTGCGACGCGCTGGGCTTCGACGACCTGAAGGCCGACCCGGCCCTGCGCACCAACAACGACAGGGTCCGCCTGCGGCCCACGCTGCTCGCGGACCTGCGCCAGCGCCTGGCCGACCGCCCGGCCGCCGAACTGTCGGCCATCTTCGAGGCGCGCGGCCTGCCGTTCGCGCCCATCGTGCGGCCCGAGGACCTCTACGAGGATCCGCACCTGAAGGCGACCGGCGGCCTCGCCGACATCCGCCTGCCCGACGGCGAGCGTGCCGGCCAGACCGCGCAGACCACGCTGTTCCCGATCACGCTCGGCGGCGAGCGCCTGGGCGTGCGCCTGGACCCGCCGACGCTCGGCGAGCACACGCGCGAACTGCTCGCCGAGCTCGGCTACGGCGATGCGCAGGTGGCTGCGATGCAGGCCGAATCGGCCGTCGCCTGAACGCCTTTTCCAAAAAACATAAAGAGAGACAAAGACCATGCACACGATCCTTCCCCCGATGACCCGCCGCGCCGTCCTGGGCTTCGGCACCTGCGCCGCCGCGCTGTCGGCATGCCCCGCGCTTGCACAGGGCTCCGACAAGCCCGTCCGCTTCATCCTGCCGATCAGCGCCGGCTCGGGCGTGGACGCCATCGCGCGCGCGGCTTCGGTTGCACTCGGCAAGGCCTTCGGCCAGCCGGTGGTGATCGAGAACCTGCCCGGCGCGGGCGGCATCACCGGCACCTCGGCCGTCGTCAAGGCCGCGCCCGACGGGCTCACGCTCGGCATGGTGTCGAACAACCACGTCATCAATCCGGCCGTGTACAAGAAGATGCCCTTCGACGCGCTCGGCGACGTCACGCCGATCAGCGTGGTGGGCGCGACGCCGCTGGTGCTGGTGGTCAATTCCAAGCTGCCCGCGAAGAACGTGAAGGAACTGGTGGCGCTGCTGCGCGCCCGGCCCGAGAGCTACAACTACGCCTCGTCGGGCAACGGCACCATCATCCACCTGGCCGGCGAGATGTTCATGGAAGAGGCCGGCGTGAAGGCGCGCCACATTCCCTACAAGGGCACCGGCCCGATGGTCACCGACATGATCGCGGGCCAGGTCGAGATGGGCGTGGTGGCGCTGCCCGCGGTGCAGCCGCACCTCAAGAGCGGCGCGCTGCGCGCCATCGGCCTGTGCGGCCCGGCGCGGTCGCCGGCCGCGCCGGACATTCCCACCATCGCCGAGCAGGGCCTGCCCAACTACGTCGTGGAAGGCTGGTTCGCGGTGATCGGCCCGCCGAAGATGCAGCCTGCCGACGTCCAGCGCGTGCACGACGCCGTGGCCGCGGCCTTCACGAGCGCCGAGGTGCGCGAGGCCATGGACAAGCAGGGCAACATCATCAAGCCCACCTCGCCCGAGCAGGCCGCGAGCTACTTCCGCAGCGAGGCGGCGCGCTATGCGGCGCTCGTGAAGAAGGCGAACGTGGTGCTGGAGTGAAGCACCGATTCAGGCAGCGCTCGTGAATTTGAGCCCGAGGATGCCCGCGACGATCAGGCCCACGCAGATGAGGCGCGCGGCGTTGGCGGGCTCATGGAACAGCACGATGCCCAGGATCACCGTGCCCACGGCGCCGATGCCGGTCCACACCGCGTAGGCCGTGCCCACGGGCAGCGAGCGCATCGCCCAGCCCAGCAGCACCACGCTGAGCACCATCGAGATCGCAGTGCCGACGGAAGGCCAGAACCTCGTGAATCCTTCGGTGTACTTGAGCCCGATGGCCCAGCCCATTTCGAGCAGCCCCGCCACCAGCAAAACGATCCACGCCATGCACGCTCCTTGAAAAGTTTCAGTTCTCCGGCCGCACGGCACGGTAGAGGGCGCGCACGAAATCCGACTGCGTGATCATGCCGGTGAGCCGCTTTTCATGGTCGATGATGGGGATATGGTGGTGGCCGCCCTCGGAGAACAGCGGCACCAGGTCGACCACCGGGCGGTCGGCGCTGGCCACGCGCACCTGGCGCGTCATGATCTGGCCCACCACCTCCGGCTTGTTCGACACCACGGTGCGCGTGGCGCGGATCAGGTCGCGCAGGCGCCCGGCAATGCCTTCGTGGTGCTCCAGGTCGAGTTGGCGGAAGAAGTCGGCCTGCGTCACGATGCCGACCACGCGGCGCGTGCGGTCGGTGACCGGCAGCGCCTTGATGCGGCGCTGGTTCATCAGCATCCAGGCTTCCTGCAGCGGCGTGCCGAACTCCACCGACACCGGGTCGCGCGACATGATGTCGCCGCAGTGCAGGGTGCCGAGCCGCCGCTTGTACGACTCGAGCTCGGTCTGCTGGATCAGCGACTCGAGGTCGTCGCGGCTGATGTCCAGCACCTGGTTGTAGCGCGCCAGCACCGCATCGATGTCGGCCTGGCTGAAGCGCGCATCGGTGCGCGGCGGCTGCGCGACCTGCACATGCGGGTAGCGCCTGCCCGTGAGCGAGTTGTAGGCCACGCCCGCCAGCACCAGCAGCAGCGAATTGGTGAAGAACGGAAAGAGGGCGGACGAGAAATGCGTGGTGTGCGTGAGCACCGCGAGCAGCGCCGCCGCGCCGCCCGGCGGATGCAGGCAGCGCGCGAAGAACATCACGCCGATCGCGGCAGCCACCGCCACCGCGGCGCTCAGCGCCGGGTCGGGAATCCAGCTCACGCTGGCGATGCCGACCATCGCCGACAGCGTGTTGCCGCCGATCACCGACCAGGGCTGCGCCAGCGGACTCGCGGGCACCGCGAACACCAGCACGGCGCTGGCCCCCAGCGGCGCGATCAGCCAGACGCTGCTGCCCAGCGGCTCGGCCAGCCAGCGGCACAGCACGGCCGTGACGAGCAGGCCGATGGCGGCCCCGCAGACCGCGCGCAGCCTCTCGCGCATGTCGACGGTGGTGCGGCCCGGCAACCAGGCGCGCGCGTAGGTCAGGAACGGGGAGGTCCGCATGCGGGTATCGCTCTTTCAGGTTTCGTTGGCGAGGCTTCGTCCGATCTCGGGCCAGCGGCCGTGCAGCCAGACCCAGGCGACCAGGCCGATGCCCAGCATCAGCATGGAGGTGACGGCGAGCGCCAGCGTGGAATGCATCACCAGCGGCGCAATCGCACCGGCGACCAGGCCGTTGGCGGTCGAGCCGATCACGGCCTGCAGCGACGAGGCCATGCCGCGGCGCTCGGGGTGCAGGTCGAGCACCAGCAGCGTGACCACCGGCACCATCAGCGCCCAGCCGAAGGCGAACACCGCCAGCGGCCACAGCGCCCATGCCACGTGCGCATCGAAGAAAAAGTTGGCCGCCACGTTGACCACCGAGGTGACCAGCATGATCAGGAAGCCGTCGCGGATCTGCCGCTTGGGCGTCACCTTGCCCGCCATGCGGCCGCTGGCGCGCGCGCCCAGCATGATGCCGCCGATGGTCAGCAGGAAGAACCAGAAGAACTGCTGCGGCTGCAGCGAGAGGTGGTCGCCCAGGAAGGCGGGCGCGGCCAGCACGTAGAGGAACATGCCGTTGAACGGCACGCCGCTCGCGAGCGCGAGCAGCAGGAAGCGCGGATCGGAACACAGGTCCCAGTAGCCGCGCAGCAGGTGCCGCACATGGAAGGACTGGCGCTGGCTCTGGTGCAGGGTTTCGGGCAGCAGCTTGTAGTTGGCCGCGAACAGAACCACGCCGACCGCCACCAGGAACCAGAACACCGCGTGCCAGCCCGCATGCACGAACAGGAAGCCGCCGATGATCGGCGCAATGGCCGGCGCCACGCCGAAGTAGATCGTCACCTGGCTCATCACGCGCTGCGCCTCGGCCGGCGGGAACATGTCGCGGATCACGGCGCGCGACACCACGATGCCCGCGCCGGTCGACAGGCCCTGCAGCCCGCGGAACAGCACCAGCTGCGCGATGTTCTGCGACAGCGCGCAGCCCAGCGAGGCGAGCGTGAACACCGCGAGCCCCCACAGCACCACCGGCCGCCGGCCGAAGCTGTCCGACAGCGCGCCATGGAACAGGTTCATGAACGCAAAGCCGAACAGGTAGGCCGAAAGCGTCTGCTGCATCTCGGCCGGCGTGGCGCCGATGGAGCGCGCAATGCCAGAGAAGGCCGGGATGTAGGTGTCGATGGAGAAGGGGCCCAGCATGCCCAGCACCGCGAGCAGCACGGCCAGTGCCCAGCGCGGGGCCTGCCAGAGTTTGTCTGCATCGGGATTCATGGCAATTGCTCCATTCTTCTTGTTTGCGTTGCACAAAAGAGAGCGCCCGCCGCCCGTATGACGGGGCGCTGCGGGCGCTTGTGGCTTCAGGGAACCCGGATTACAGAGTATCGATGAAGCTGCGCAGTTTGTCCGAACGCGAGGGATGCTTGAGCTTGCGCAGGGCCTTCGCTTCGATCTGGCGGATGCGCTCGCGCGTCACGTCGAACTGCTTGCCGACTTCTTCCAGCGTGTGGTCCGTCGACATCTCGATGCCGAAGCGCATGCGCAGCACCTTGGCTTCGCGCGGCGTGAGGCTGTCGAGGATGTCCTTGACCACGTCGCGCAGGCCCGCCTGCATCGCGGCCTCGATCGGGGCCGTGTTGCTGCTGTCCTCGATGAAGTCGCCCAGGTGCGAATCGTCGTCGTCGCCGATGGGGGTTTCCATCGAGATCGGCTCCTTCGCAATCTTCATGATCTTGCGGATCTTGTCTTCCGGGATCTCCATCTTGGCGGCCAGGATGCCGGCGTCGGGCTCGAAGCCGAATTCCTGCAGATGCTGGCGCGAGATGCGGTTCATCTTGTTGATCGTCTCGATCATGTGCACCGGGATGCGGATGGTGCGCGCCTGGTCCGCGATCGAGCGCGTGATGGCCTGGCGGATCCACCACGTGGCGTAGGTCGAGAACTTGTAGCCGCGACGGTATTCGAACTTGTCGACCGCCTTCATCAGGCCGATGTTGCCTTCCTGGATCAGGTCCAGGAACTGCAGGCCGCGGTTGGTGTACTTCTTGGCGATGGAGATCACGAGGCGCAGGTTGGCCTCGATCATTTCCTTCTTGGCATCGCGCGAGGACGATTCGCCCTCGTTCATGCGCTTGTTGATTTCCTTGAGCTGGGTGAGCGGCACCACCACGCGCGACTGGATGTCGGCGAGCTTCTGCTGGAGTTCCTGCACCGGCGGAATGTTGCGCGCAAGCACGGCGCTCCAGGGCTTGCCGGCCGCGGCCTGCTTCTCGACCCACTTCTGGTTCAGCAGGTTCGAGGGCACGCGGTTGCCGTTCTTGTCGTAGCCCGAGAAATCGCGGATGAACTCGTCCTGCGGGAAGCCGCACTTGTCCACGATGATGCGGCGCAGCTCGCGCTCCTTCTTGCGCACGTCGTCCACCTGCGTGCGAACCAGGTCGCACAGCTTCTCGATGGTCTTGGCCGTGAAGCGGATGGTCATGAGCTCGTCCGACAGGGCCTGCTGGGCCTTCTCGTACGCGGGCGTGCCGTAGCCTTCCTTGTCGTAGATCTTGTGGACCTTCTCGAACATCGAGGCAATGCGGTCGAAGCGCTCGAGCGCATCGCGCTTGAGTTCCTCGAGCTTCTTGGTGAGGGCCTTGGAGCCGCCCTTGCCGTCGTCGTCGTCTTCCTCGTCGAACTCGTCGAAGTCTTCCTCGGCCACGTAGTCGTCGGCTTCGTTGGGGTTCGAGAAGCCGTCCACCACGGTGGAGATGACGACCTTGCCTTCACGGATGTCGGCGGCCAGGCGCAGGATCTCGGCGATGGTGGCGGGGGAGGCCGAGATGGCTTCCATCATGGCCATCAGGCCGCCTTCGATGCGCTTGGCGATTTCGATTTCGCCTTCGCGCGTGAGCAGCTCGACCGTGCCCATTTCGCGCATGTACATGCGCACCGGGTCGGTCGTGCGGCCGAATTCGCTGTCCACCGTGGACAGGGCCGCTTCGGCTTCTTCCTCGGCTTCTTCCACCGTGGTGGCGGTGGGCGCGGTGTTGTTCAGCAGCAGGGTCTCGGCGTCGGGCGTTTGCTCGTACACCGCCACGCCCATGTCGTTGAGCATGGTGACCACGACTTCCATGGTCTCGGCGTCGACCAGCTTGTCGGGCAGGTGGTCGGAGATTTCGCCGTGCGTGAGGTAGCCGCGGGTCTTGCCGAGCGTGATCAGCGTCTTCAGGCGCGAGCGGCGCTTGGCCAGGTCTTCCTCGGAGAGCACGGTCTCGTCCAGGCCGAACTCCTTCATCAAGGCGCGTTCCTTCGCCTTGCTGATCTTCATGCGCAGCGGCTTGACCTTTTCCTCGGTGGTCGTGGCGGTTGCGGGCTCGTCGCCGGCCAGGTCTTCCTCGATGTCCGACAGGTCGACGTCGCTTTCGGGTGCTTCGTTGCCGGCCTTGGGCTTGCGGCCGCGCTTGGCGCCGGTGGCGGGCGCGGCAGCGCCGGCGGCCTTGGGCGGGCGGCCTACTTTCTTGGCGGCGGGGGCGGCAACTGCCTTGGCGGCAGCTTTTTTCGGATCGTCGATGGAGGTCGATTTCGTGGGCACGGTTTTCACTTTCGTTGCGGCTGCCGATTTGGAAGCGGCGGCACCCGACTTAGTTGCCGGCATAACGCCAGCTTTCAACGGTTTTTCTGCGACAGACTTCGCGGCGGCGCTTTTGGCGAGTGAAGGAGCAGGCTTCTTTGAACTGGGCATACGACCTCGTTACAGCAAGATGGACCAAGCGGAATCACAGGCGCACCGCCACACGGCAGCGCCACCACGGTCCGGGCACAGGCACGGACGGAACAATTGGGAAAGAGGAAGAAATTCCTCGTCAGGCAAGATGTCGGGCGAACATTTGGTGTGCAGTCCTTGCGGTTATTGACCCTTTCCGACGGATTCTTTCCGTGGGAGTGCGTTGCGCTAGGGGTCGGCCCGGAGGTGCTGCTGTCGCTCTTGCCTAATTTCGCCAGTTGCGAAGCCTTACATTATAGCCTATTGCGCAAATTTCAAGCAGTTTCTGCACCGCGCGGGTTCAATCGGTTGCGCAATTCGAGCCGCCTGGCCTCCAGCGCCTTGTAGCGTTCGAGCGCCTTCGGGTCCTTTCCGACCGCGGCAATGGCCTCGCTCTGCTGGGCCTTCAGGCGGTCGTCCAGCATGAAGTCGAGCACGCTCGCGAGCTCCTTGGCGGCATCGGCCAGGTGCTGCTCTTCCTCGCCCTCGGGGACAGGGGCGCTCTCGGAAACGCTCATGAGGCGTTCGGCCAGCGCCTCGAAATCGAGCCCGCGCATGCCTTCGCGGAGCGCCGCCCACGGCTGCACGCCGTGCTCGTGCAACTGGCTGTCGAGCCAGGTGAAAAGCGCCCCGTGCGGGCCCGGCAGGTCGCACAGCATCACGTGGAGCTCGTGCGACAGCGCGTCCCACTGCGCCATGTTCGACAGCAGCAGCCGCGCCGCCACGTCCGGCCGGCTCGGCGGCTTGCCCCGGCCGCGCAGCGGCTCGATCGGCGCCTCGAATTTGCCGCCCCAGCGCTTGCCCTTGGTGAATTTGCGCGGCTTGCTATCGCTTTCATAGCGCGGCGGCTCGTATTCGGCCGGCGGGGGCATGTCGGGGTAGTCGCTCTCGTGGCCCGCGTCGCCCTGGCGCTGGGCTGGCGCCGCAGCCGGCCTGCGCGGGCCCGGCGTGGAGGCCCAGAGCTCGGAGAGCGCCGCCGCGTCGAGCTGCACCAGCGCGGCGATCTCGCTCAGCAGCTGGCGCTTGAGCGCCCCGTCGGGCATGGCGCTCCAGAGCGGGCGCACATTGCTCGTCATGTGGGCGCGGCCCTCCGCGGTGGTCAGGTCGCAGCCTTCGCGCGCGGCCTCGAGCATGAAGCGCGACAGCGGCGTGGCTTCCTGGATGAAGCGCGCAAACGCATCGGCGCCGAATTCGCGGATGAAGCTGTCGGGGTCGTGCTCGGCCGGCAGGAACAGGAACTTGATGCTGCGCACGTCGGTGGCATAGGGCAGGGCGCCGTCGAGCGCCTTGCGCGCGGCGCGGCGGCCGGCGGCGTCGCCGTCGAAGCTGAACACCACCGATTCGGTGAACCGGAAGAGTTTTTGCACGTGCTCCGTGGTGCAGGCCGTGCCGAGCGTGGCCACGGCATTGGGAAAGCCGAGCTGGGCCAGCGCGACCACGTCCATGTAGCCCTCGGTCACCAGGGCGAAGCCGCGCTCGCGGAAGGCGGCGCGGGCCTCGTACAGTCCGTAGAGCTCGCGCCCCTTGCTGAACACGGGCGTCTCGGGCGAATTGAGGTACTTGGGCTTTTCGTCGCCGAGCACCCGGCCGCCGAAGCCGATGCATTCGCCCTTCACGTTGCGGATCGGGAACATCACGCGGTCGCGGAAGCGGTCGTAGCGCTTGGCGTCTTCGGCGCCGTCTTCGGCGTTGACGATCACCAGGCCGCTTTCGGCCAGCAGCGGGTCATCGTAGTCGGGAAACACGCTGGCAAGCGTGCGCCAGCCGGCGGGCGCATAGCCGATGCCGAACTGCCTGGCCACTTCGCCCGAGACGCCGCGGCCCTTCAAGTATTCGATGGCGCCCGGTGCCTGCCGCAGGGCCTTGCGGTAGGCCTCGCCGGCTTTTTCGAGCACGTCGGTCAGCGTGGCCTGCTTCTGGCGCTGGCTGGCGGCGCGGGCGCGTTCCGCCGGAGAGGCGTCGTCCTCGGGCACCTGCAGGCCGTATTGGCCGGCAAGGTCGTGCACCGCCTCGACGAAGCCCATGCCCGCGTGTTCCATGAGAAAGCCGATGGCGTTGCCGTGGACCCCGCAGCCGAAGCAGTGATAGAACTGCTTGGTGGGGCTGACCGAGAAGGAGGGCGACTTCTCGCCGTGGAACGGGCACAGGCCCATGAAGTTGGCGCCGGCCTTCTTGAGCTGCACGTAGCGCCCGACGATTTCCACCACGTCGGCGCGCGCGATGAGTTCCTGGATGAATGAAGCGGGGATGGTCATGTAGGCGAAGAGCGGCAAATCATACGCAAGCCTTCGAACGCCCGCGCGCGAAGGCCATACTGCCCGCAGCTGGAACCCACGGATGAAGACGCCCCACCCATTGCACCACGTCGCGCCGCTGCTGCGCCATCCCCTGCGCTTCGTCTGGGATGCGCTCAAGGCTTTCCGCGCC
Organism: Variovorax paradoxus NBRC 15149; assembly: GCF_001591365.1. Taxonomy (GTDB): domain Bacteria; phylum Pseudomonadota; class Gammaproteobacteria; order Burkholderiales; family Burkholderiaceae_C; genus Variovorax; species Variovorax paradoxus. The sequence continues at coordinate 843,506 of NZ_BCUT01000001.1, read as the reverse complement.
AACCAGGGCTTGCTGCTCGCGGGCGCCGTGGCCTACTACGCGCTGCTTTCCATCGTGCCGCTCCTGATCGTGAGCGTGATCGCGATGTCCCACCTGATCGAGCAGGCCGAGCTGCTGCGCACCATCGGCCGGTACCTCGAATGGCTGCTGCCGGGGCAGTCGAAGGCGATCGTGGCGGAGCTGTCGAACTTCCTCCAGCACCGCGACGTGATGGGGCCGGTGCTGTTCGTGACCATGATCTTCTTCAGCTCGCTGGCCTTCAGCGTGCTGGAGAGCGCCATGGCGGTGATCTTCCATCACCGCAAGGCGGACCACCGGCGCCATTTTCTGGTGTCGGCGGTCATGCCCTATCTCTACATCCTGTTCCTGTGCGTGGGCCTGCTGCTGGTCACGCTGGTGTCGGGCGCGCTGCAGCTGGTGGGCCAGGAGAGCGTCGACCTGTTCGGGCGCAACTGGTCGCTGTCGGGCGTCTCGGGCCTGCTGCTCTACCTCTTGGGGCTGGGCGGCGAGATCTTCATGCTGACCTCGCTCTACCTCGTGATGCCGGCCGGCCGCATGTCGCTGCGCCATGCGCTGCTGGGCGGCGTGACCGCCGCGCTGCTGTGGGAGGCCACGCGGCGCGTGCTGATCTGGTACTTCTCGACGCTGTCGCAGGTCAACGTGGTCTACGGCTCGCTCACCACGGCCATCGTGGTGCTGCTGAGCCTGGAGATCGCCGCCACGCTCGTGCTGCTGGGCGCCCAGGTGATCGCCCAGTACGAGCGGCTGGACCGCACCGGCAGCACGGCGGTGCCGCCGCTCACCGGGGCGGAAGCCGAATCGCTCCGTCGAGACGAATCACCTCGCCGTTGAGCATGTCGTTCTCGATGATGTGCTTGGCGAGCTTGGCGTAGTCCTCCGGCGTGCCCAGGCGGGATGGGAAGGGCACGCTGGCGGCCAGCGCGTCCTGCACCTCCTGCGGCATGCCGAAGAGCATGGGCGTGCCGAAGATGCCAGGGGCGATGGTCATGTTGCGGATGCCGTTGCGTGCCAGGTCGCGCGCGATCGGCAGGGTCATGCCGACCACGCCGCCCTTGGAGGCGCTGTAGGCGGCCTGGCCGATCTGGCCGTCGTAGGCCGCCACGGATGCGGTGGAAATCAGCACGCCGCGCTCGCCCGTGGCTTCGGGCTCGTTCCGGCTCATGGCGTCGGCCGCGAGGCGGATCATGTTGAAGCTGCCGATCAGGTTGACCGTGATGGTCTTGCTGAACACCGCCAGCGCATGCGGGCCGTTCTTGCCCACGGTCTTCTCGGCCGGCGCGATGCCCGCGCAGTTGACCAGGCCCACCAGCTTGCCGAGCTTCTGCGCCGCGGCCACCGCCGCCTGGCCGTCGGCCTCCTGGCTCACGTCGCACTTGACGAACACGCCGCCGATGTCCTTGGCGACGGCTTCACCCTTGTCGGCCTGCATGTCGGCGATCACAACCTTGCCGCCATTGGCAGCCAGCATGCGCGCCGTGCCTTCGCCGAGGCCCGAGGCGCCACCGGTCACGATAAAAACCTTGCCGTCGATCTGCATTGAGAGTCTCCTGAAATGAGACCGGCATTATCGAAGACGGCAGCGGGACAAAAAAAAGCCCCGTCCGAAGACGAGGCTTGAATTGGATCCGTGAGGACCCAAGGAGACAACTGGTGGTGGTCGGCAGCTTAGCGCTTGCGCGAGGTGGTCGCGGTCTTGGCGGCGGCAACGGCTTGCGTCGACACGGCGTTGAAGTTGGCTTCGGCAACGTCCGACGCTTGCTTGACGGCCTTCTGGACCGATTCGAAAGCGTTGTTGGCGGCAGCCACGGCGCTCTTCAGCACGGCAACGGCGGTTTCCGAGCCGGCGGGTGCATTCTTGGAAGCGCTGTCGACCAGGCCGACAAAGGTTTGCTGGGCTTCAGCGGCCTTGGCTTCGAAAGCCTTGGTGAACTCGGCGCCGGTGCCCTGGGCGATGTCATAGAGGTGACGGCTGTAGGCAGCGGTCTTTTCGGCCAGGGGCTGGAACAGGCTGGCTTGCAGCGTCAGCAGCTCTTGTGCGTCCTTGACGTTCAGGGCGGCTTGGGCGGTGCTCTGAGCTTCGCTCAGCGCAGCCTTGGAGGCAGTCACGTTCAGTTCGACGAGCTTCTCGACGCCTTCGAAGGCCTTGGTGGTCAGGCCGAACAGGGTTTCGAGGTTTGCTTTTTGGGCGGCGAGGATTTGGTCAGCGGTCAGGGCCATTTGGGAATCTCCGGTAAGGATGAAGGGTGGTCGGTTCACGTTGCGCTGCCTCGTCGTCCATGTTCTATGTTGCGGTGCAGCATGGCCTCAAGTATAGGCAGCACAGCTTTGCGATCAAGGGGGTTTTGCTGCTTTGCAGCAATTTAGAACACACTTTCTAAATTCGCTCCGGCCTCCAGAATGCGGGCCATGCGCGCGTTCTATTCCGGCCAGTTCGTCCTGCCTCTGCCTCCGGGCCACCGCTTCCCGATGTCCCGCTATGCCCTGCTGCGCGACCGCCTGCTGGAGCACCTGCCGGCGGTGGACATGGACCAGGCCCCGCGTGCCACCGACGGCGAGCTGGCGCTGGCCCACACCCCGCAGTGGATCGCCGCCATCAGCGACGGCAGCGTGAGCCCGCAGGCCATGCGCGAGATCGGCTTTCCCTGGAGCGAGGCGATGGTCGAGCGCTCGCGCCGGTCCACCGGGGCGACCATCGCGGCCTGCCGCGCGGCGTTCGCCGGCGGCGTGGCGGCCAACATGGCGGGCGGCACGCACCATGCCTATGCCGACAAGGGCGGCGGATTCTGCGTCTTCAACGACGCCGCGGTGGCTGCGCGGCTGATGCAGGCGGAGCACGGCCGCGCTGGCCGGCAGCTCAAGGTCGCGGTGATCGACCTGGACGTGCACCAGGGCAACGGCACGGCCAGCATCTTCCGCAGCGACCCGAGCGTCTTCACGCTGTCGCTGCACGGCCAGAAGAACTTTCCGTTCCGCAAGGAGGCGAGCGACCTGGACGTCGAGCTGCCCGACGGCTGCGGCGATGCCGACTACCTCACCGCGCTCGAGCACGCGCTCGACGAGCTGGAGCGGCGCTTCTCGCCGGGCCTGGTGATCTACCTGGCGGGCGCCGACCCCTTCGAGCGCGACCGGCTCGGCCGGCTCAAGCTGACATTCGACGGCCTGGAGGCGCGCGACCGCCGGGTGTTCGACTGGGCCTGGCAGCGCCGCATTCCGCTGGCCTTCGCGATGGCCGGAGGCTACGCCAGCGACATCGCCGAGACGGTGCAGGTGCAGCTGGGCACCTTCAGGGTCGCCTTCGACTACTGGCGCCGCTGGCAAAATGCCGCGCGATGAGCTCCGCCGCCAAACCCACGCCGCATTCCCGAAGCAGCTACCGCGCGTTCCGCAGCATTCCCACGCGCTGGGCTGACAACGACATGTACGGCCATGTCAACAACGTCGTCTACTACAGCTGGTTCGACACGGCGGTGAATGCGCTGCTGATCGAACGCGGCGCGCTCGACATCCACCAGGGGCAGACCATCGGCTTCGTGGTCGAGACGCAATGCAACTATTTCGCCCCGATCGCCTTTCCCCAGACCGTGGAGGCCGGCATCCGCGTGGCCCAGGCCGGACGGTCGAGCGTGCGCTACGAGATCGCGCTCTTTGCGCAAGGCTCGGACAGCGCAGCCGCGCAGGGCCACTTCGTGCACGTGTATGTGGACCGGGCCACGCAGCGGCCGGTGCCGCTTCCCGAGGCGCTGCAGCGCGTAGTCGATTCGCTGAAGGCCTGATCACAAAAAAAGCGCCCGAGGAGGGCGCTTTTTTTGCCGTGCGGAGGGATCCGCGCCTACATGGCCGTCTTCGTCTTCTTCATGGCCTTGATCTCGGCCTTGCCCTGGGCCTCGTCGGCCTTGGCCTGCTTCACGCAGGCAGCCTTGGCATCGCCGGACTGGTCGTCGCATTTTTCCTTGGCGACTTCGTACGTGGCCTTGACCTTCTCCTCGGCCACCTTGCGGGCATGGGCGTCGCTCGGCTTGTACTGCTGTTCGAGTTCGGCCTTCGCCACGTCTTCCGTGCCCTTGGCTTCCTTCTGGCAGACGTCCTTCGCGTTGTCCTTCATCGCGTCGCACTGGGCCTTGGCGGACTTGTAGTCGGCTTCGATCTTTTCCTTGGCCGCCTTGTATTCGTCCTTGGTCATGGCGCCCGCCTGGGTGGCCATGAAGCAGGTGGATGCAAGAGCGAGCATGAGCAGGTGCTTTTTCATGGTGTTCTTCCTTTGCTGTTCAGAGAGGAATCGGGAGCTCAGTACTTCTCGTACCAGAGCGCTTCCGGCGTGCGGCCGTCGCGCGTTTCCCAGTCCCGGACCTGTTTTTCGGCCTCGTCGCGGCTGATGCCGTGGCGTTCCTGGATGCGGCCCAGCAGCTGGTCGCGCTTGCCGGCAATCACGTCGAAGTCATCGTCGGTCAACTTGCCCCATTGCTCCTTGACCTTGCCCTTGAGCTGTTTCCAGTTGCCTGCAATGGTGTCCTTGTTCATGCGAATCTCCTTGAAAAGATGGATTCGGCGAGCTCCCCGGCTGCCGTGAACGCACTGTCGCGGGGGCCATTCACCCTGGCGGTAGGACGCCCAGTGCTGGCGCCGTAGGCACAAGCCGACGGCGCCCGTGATAATCGAACGCACGCCGAAAAGCTTGGGACAACGCGCGCCGCACCATGATCATTCACAGCCTGCTCGACACCGACCTCTACAAGTTCACCATGATGCAGGTCGTGCTGCATCACTTCCCGGGCGCCCAGGTCGAGTACCGGTTCAAGTGCCGCAACCCCGGCATCGACCTGGCGCAGTTCGCGGGGCAGATCCGCGAAGAGGTGCGAAGCCTCTGCTCGCTGCAGTTCCGGGACGCCGAGCTGGCCTACCTGCGCTCGATGCGCTTCATCAAGAGCGACTTCGTCGACTTCCTGGGCCTGTTCCGGCTCAACGAAAAGTACATCTCCATCACGCCCCAGCCCTCGGGCGAGCTCGAGATCCGCATCAAGGGGCCGTGGCTGCACACCATCCTGTTCGAGATTCCGGTGCTGGCCATCGTGAACGAGGTCTACTTCCGCAACACGCAGAAGAAGCCCGACCTCGAGGAAGGCCGGCGGCGCCTGGAGACCAAGATCGGGCAGCTGCAGGATGCCGGCCTGTCGGACCTCAAGATTGCCGACTACGGCACGCGCCGCCGCTTTTCCAAGGACTGGCATGAAGAGGTGCTGCGCACGCTGACCGCCAGGCTCGGTGCCGTCACCTCGCCGCCGGCGCAGGCCGAGCCCGGTGCGCGGCTGCCCCAGCTCGCGGGCACCAGCAACGTGCTCTATGCGATGAAGCTCGGCCTGATTCCGCTCGGCACCATGGCGCACGAATACCTTCAGGCCTGCCAGGGGCTCGGCCCGCGGCTGCGCGACAGCCAGATCTTCGGCTTCGAGAGCTGGGCCCGCGAATACCGCGGCGACCTGGGCATTGCGCTGTCCGACGTCTACGGCATGAGCGCCTTCCTGCGCGACTTCGACCTGTACTTCTGCAAGCTGTTCGACGGTGCGCGCCATGACAGCGGCGATCCGTTCCAGTGGGGCGAGCGCATGCTGGCGCACTACATCGCCAACCGGGTCGATCCGCGCACCAAGACGCTGATCTTCAGCGACAGCCTCACGGTGCCGCGCACCGTCGAGCTCTACCAGCAGTTCCGCGGCCGCTGCCAGCTGGCGTTCGGCATCGGCACCAACCTCACCAACGACCTCGGCTACGAGCCGCTGCAGATCGTCATCAAGATGATCAACTGCAACGGCCAGCCGGTGGCCAAGCTGTCGGACACGCCTTCCAAGAACATGTGCGAGGACGAAAAATACCTGGCCTACCTGCGCCAGGTGTTCGAGATCGAGCAGCCGCCGGCCTGACGCGCGTCTGGTACGGTACGGCCCCGATGAAAAAAACAATCCGCCTTGCGGCAGCCGCAGCGCTGCCGATGATGTTCCCCGCGCTGGCCATGGCGGCCGAGCTCGACGGCAGCAAGCTGTCGGCGCTCTGGGGTGTTCCGTTCGCGGGCATCCTGCTGTCGATTGCGCTGATGCCGCTGCTGGCCCCGTCGGTCTGGCACCACCACTACGGCAAGATCTCCGCCGCCTGGGCGCTGGCGTTCCTGCTTCCCTTTGCCGCGATCCATGGCGCGCCGCTGGCCGGCTCCCAGTTCGTGCACGCGCTGGTGGAGGAATACATCCCCTTCATCATCCTGCTCACGGCGCTGTTCACGGTGGCGGGCGGCATCCACATCCGCGGCAACCTGCATGGCGCGCCCGGCCTCAACACGGCCATCCTTGCGATTGGCGCAGTGCTCGCGAGCCTCATGGGAACCACGGGCGCGTCGATGCTCTTGATTCGCCCGTTGATCCGCGCCAACGACAACCGCGTGAGCAAGGCGCACGTGGTGGTGTTCTTCATCTTCATCGTCTCGAATGCGGGCGGCTCGCTCACGCCGCTCGGCGACCCGCCGCTGTTCCTCGGCTTCCTGAAAGGCGTCGATTTCTTCTGGACGGCGCGCAACATCCTGCCCAACACGCTGTTCCTCGTCGGCATGCTGCTGGCGCTGTTCTACGTCATCGACCGCCACCTCTACCGCAAGGAAGGCGTGCTGCCGTTCGACCCGACGCCGGACACCCGGCGCGTCGGCTTCGACGGCGCCGCCAACTTCTGGCTGCTGGGCGGAATCGTCTTCTTCGTGCTGCTTTCCGGCGTCTGGAAATCGCCCGTCGGCTTCGAGGTGTTCGGCACGCACGTCGGGCTGCCGGGGCTGGTGCGCGACATCGGGCTCATTGCCATCACGCTCGTCTCGTTCAAGACCACCGCGGCCAAGGTGCATGCCGACAACCAGTTCGAATGGGGTCCGATGGCCGAGGTGGCCAAGCTGTTCGCGGGCATCTTCCTGACCATCATCCCGGTGATCGCGATGCTCAAGGCCGGCGCGCACGGGGCGTTCGCGCCCGTGATCGCGGCGGTGACGAGGCCCGACGGCCAGCCCGATCCGGCCATGTATTTCTGGGCCTCCGGCATCCTGAGCTCGTTCCTGGACAACGCGCCGACCTACCTCGTGTTCTTCAACACCGCAGGCGGCGATCCGGCCACGCTCATGACCACCTACGCTACCACGCTGGCCGCAGTTTCGGCCGGCTCCGTGTTCATGGGTGCCAACAGCTACATCGGCAACGCGCCCAACCTCATGGTCAAGGCCATTGCCGAAAGCCGCGGCGTGCGCATGCCGAGCTTCTTCGGGTACATGGGCTGGTCCGTGGTCGTGCTGATTCCGCTGTTCGTCCTTTCCACCTTCATCTTCTTCCGTTGAGAGCAGACATCATGAGCAAGCCCAAGATCCTGGTCGCACGCGCGATCTTTCCCGAGACCATCGAGCGCCTCTCGCAGCATTTCGAAGTCGAGTCGAACCAGGCCGACGAAAGCTGGAGCAAGGAGCAGCTGATCGCCAGGCTGCAAGGCAAGCAGGGCGCCTTCACCACCGGCAGCGAGCGCATCGACGCCGCGCTGCTCGACGCCTGCCCCGACCTGAAGATCTGCGCCAACATGGCGGTGGGCTACAACAACTTCGACGTCGACGCCATGGCCGCGCACGGCGTGCTCGGCACCAATGCACCCGACGTGCTCACCGAGACCACGGCCGACTTCGGCTTTGCGCTGCTCATGGCCACGGCCCGCCGCATCACCGAGAGCGAACACTTCCTGCGCGCAGGCAAGTGGCAGAAGTGGAGCTTCGACATGTTCGCGGGCTCCGACATCCACGGCGCCACGCTCGGCATCATCGGCATGGGCCGCATTGGCCAGGGCATTGCCAAGCGCGGCGCGCACGGCTTCGGCATGAAGGTGGTCTACCACAACCGTTCGCGGCTCGATGCGGCGCTGGAGGCCGAATGCAAGGCCAGCTACCTGAGCAAGGAAGAGCTGCTCAAGACGGCGGACCACGTGGTGCTGGTGGTGCCGTACTCGCCGGCGTCGCACCACACCATCGGCGCGGCCGAGATCTCGCTGATGAAGCCGACCGCCACGCTGGTGAACATCGCGCGCGGCGGCATCGTCGACGACGCGGCGCTGGCCGTGGCGCTGCGCGAAAGGCGCATTGCCGCGGCGGGGCTCGACGTGTTCGAGGGCGAACCCAAGGTCCACCCCGACCTGCTGACCGTGCCCAACGTGGTGCTGACGCCGCACATCGCAAGCGCCACCGTGCCCACGCGCCGCGCCATGGCCGATCTCGCGGCCGACAACCTCATTGCCTGGTTCAGCGGCAAGGGCGCACTGACGCCCGTCACGCCCGTTCCGCCCGCCGCCAAGTAAATAAACACGGACCCTCATCGTCACCTTGGACACTTCCCTGATTCTTCTTCTGCTGGCCGCCCTTGCGGTGGTCCAGCTGGTGCTCGCGGTCTGGCTGCTGGCTCGCCGCCAGCCGGCGCCCGACCACAGCGAACTGCTCTCCGTGCTGTCCGCCATGGGCACCGCCAACGAACGCACCGAGCGCGAACTGCGCCACGAGATCGGCGAAAGTTCGCGCGGCGCGCGGCAGGAAACCGCGCAGGCCTTCGCCACCTTCCAGCAGGCGCTGGTGCAGCAGGGCGCCGAAGCCACCCGCACGCAGAACGCCCAGCTCGATGCCTTCTCGCTGCAGCTCGCCTCCTTGCAGAAGACGCTGGCCGACACGCTCAACACCCAGCTCCAGGGCCTGAGCGAATCCAATGCGCGCCGCCTGTCGGAAGTGCGCGCGACCATGGAAGCGCAGCTCGCGCAGCTGCAGCAGAGCAACACCGCCAAGCTCGACGAGATGCGCAAGACCGTCGACGAGAAGCTGCAGAGCACGCTCGAAGCCCGCCTGGGCGAGAGCTTCAAGCAGGTGGCCGACCGGCTCGAGCAGGTGCACAAGGGCCTGGGCGAGATGCAGACGCTGGCCGTCGGCGTCGGCAGCCTGCAGCGTGTGCTGACCAACGTGAAGACGCGCGGCGTGTTCGGCGAGGTGCAGCTCGAGGCGCTGCTCGAGCAGGTGCTCACGCCCGAGCAGTACGCCAAGCAGATCGAGACCAAGCCGCGCAGCGGCCAGCGCGTGGACTTCGCGATCCGCTTCCCGGGCCGCGGCGACGACGGCGCCCCGGTGTGGCTGCCGATCGACGCCAAGTTTCCGCGCGACGACTACGAGCGCCTGATCGATGCGCACGAGCGCGCCGACGCGCCCGGCGCCGAGCTCGCGGCCAAGGCGCTCGAGGCGCGCATCCGCGTGGAGGCCCGCTCGATCGCCGAGAACTACCTGGCGGCGCCGCACACCACCGACTTCGCCATTCTTTTCCTGCCGGTCGAAAGCCTCTATGCCGAGGTGCTGCGCCGCCCGGGCCTGATGGACGCCATCCAGCGCCAGCACCGCGTCACGCTGGCCGGCCCCACCACCCTGCTTGCCATGCTCAACAGCCTGCACATGGGCTTTCGCACGCTGGCGCTCGAGCAGCAGGCCTCCGAGGTCTGGAAGGTGCTGGGCGCGGTCAAGACCGAGTTCGAGCGCTATGGCGAATGGGTCTCGCGCATCAAGGAGCAGGTGGCCAAGGCCTCCGACACGCTCGACAAGGCCGACACGCGCGCCAAGCAGATGCGCCTGGCGCTGCGCAAGGTCGAGGCGCTGCCCGAGGCCCAGTCGCAGGTGCTGCTGCCTCCCACCGCAGACAGCGAGGGCGACGACACCCCGTGAAAGGCTCCGAACTGCTGCGCGTGATCGGCGCCCAGGTCTGCCTGCACGCCACCATGGCCGGCATGCGGCTCGCAACCCCGCTGCTGGCGCTGCAACTGGGCTACAGCGCGGCGGCCGTCGGCGTGCTGATCGCGCTGTTCGCGCTCACGCAGGTGTTCCTGGCGCTGCCGGCGGGGCGCTTTGCCGACCGGTACGGGTTCAAGCGGCCGCTGTGGCTGTCGGTCATTGCGGCTTCGGCCGGCGCAGCACTCGTGCTCGCCTTTCCGACCTTTCCAATGATGTGCATCGCGGCGCTGCTGACCGGCGGCGCCACCGGCGCGACCGTCATTGCGCTGCAGCGCCACGTGGGCCGCTCCGCGACCAACGCCACGCAGCTCAAGCGCGTGTTCAGCTGGCTTGCGATAGCGCCCGCGGTCGCCAATTTCATCGGCCCTTTCGTCGCCGGCATGCTCATCGACCATGCAGGGCGAGCCCCTGCGGACATGCTGGCGTTCCGGGTCTGCTTTGCGGTGATGGCGGCTTTCCCCATCGCCTGCTGGCTGCTGGCGCGCGGCGCGCACGAACCGCCGCCTGCGGCACCCGCCGCCGGCGCCGCGCCCACGCGCGCCTGGGACCTGCTGCGCGAGCCGATGTTCCGCCGCCTGCTGTTCGTGAACTGGCTGCAATCGTCGAGCTGGGACGTGCATGCCTTCGTGCTGCCGGTGCTGGGGCATGACCGCGGCATCAGCGCGTCGATGATCGGTTCCATCCTCGGCGCCTTCGCCATTGCAGCGGCGGCCATCCGGGTGGTGCTGCCGCTGGTGGCCTCGCGCGCTTCGGAGCGAAGCGTGATCCTGAGCTCCACCCTCGTCACGGCGCTGGTGTTCGCGGTCTATCCGCTGCTCGATTCGGCCTGGAGCATGGGCCTGTGCTCGGTGATCCTGGGCTTTGCGCTCGGCGCGGTGCAGCCGATGGTGATGAGCATGCTGCACCAGATCACGCCGCATGCGCGGCACGGCGAGGCGCTGGGCCTGCGCCTCATGACCATCAACGCCTCGAGCGTGGCCATGCCGATGCTGTTCGGCTCGATCGGCGCGCTGATCGGCATCGCGGGCGTCTTCTGGGTGGTGGGCGGCGTGGTTGTGCTGGGGGCGCGGGCGACCTGGGGCTTGAAGGTCTAGCTGCCCCGCGGAGGCGGGGCGATGCCGCCGGAGCCTGGAACCGGACTACAGCTTGTAGAAGCGCTTGATCGCATCCCAGGCATCTTCGGGCGCGTCGACGTATTCGAAGAGCTTCACGTCGGCCGGCGAGATCACGCCTTCCTCGACCAGGAAGTCAAAGTCGACCAGCTTCTTCCAGTAGGCCGAGCCGAACAGCACGATCGGCACCGGCTTCGACTTGCGGGTCTGCACCAGCGTGATCACCTCGAACAGCTCGTCCAGCGTGCCGAAGCCGCCCGGAAACGCCACCAGCGCCTTGGCACGCATCATGAAATGCATCTTGCGGATCGCGAAGTAGTGGAACTTGAAGCTCAGCGCCGGCGTGACGTAGGGGTTGGCTTCTTCTTCCATCGGCAGCGCGATGGCCAGGCCGACCGAGAGGCCGCCGCCTTCGTGCGCGCCGCGGTTGGCCGCCTGCATGATGCCGGGGCCGCCGCCGGTGCAGACAAAGAGCTTGTCCTCGGGCTCCTTGCCGTTGCTGAACTCCGCCACCAGCTTGCCGAAGGCGCGGGCCTTCTCGTAGTAGTGCGAGCTGCGCGCCAGGCGGCGCCAGCGCTCGGCCGCCACCGCATCGCCGGCGGCTTCGGCCTGCGCGACCAGCGCGGCTGCTTCTTCCTCGCTGCGAAAGCGCGCGCTGCCGAACACCACCACGGTGTTCTCGATGCCGTGGGCGCGCTGCTCCAGGTCGGGCTTCATCAGCTCGAGCTGCATGCGGATGCCGCGGGTTTCGCGGCGCAGCAGGAATTCCGGATCGGCAAAGGCGAGGCGCGAAGGATCGGGATCGAGGGGGAGGCCCTTTTCGGCGTGCGCCTTGAGGGTGGCCCAGGCGTCCGCGAGGCGCTTGTCGTGAAGGTCGTGCGTGTTGTTCATGGAGAAATCGGACAGGAAGACTTGCAGCATTGTGCAGCGTCGCGGATGCGGCGCCCCGCAGCTCAGAAGGTGCCGTGGCGCCCCTCGCCGCGCACGAAGCGTTCGGCACCGGCCACGCCTTCGGCCGCGACGATCGGCACGCCGAGCCGGCCTTCCTGCCGCAGCGCATCGGCCAGCGGCAGGCTCCATTGGGCATGGGCGGATTGGCGGTCCGCCAGCATGCACTGCTGCGGGAACGATGCGATCTCGCGCGCGAGCGCTTCGGCCGCGTGGCGGGCCTGGCCGAGCGGCACCACGCGGTTGACCAGGCCCATGGCCTGCGCTTCCGGGGCGCTCACGGGCCGTCCGGTCAGGATCAGGTCGAGCGCGCGGCCCATGCCAATGATGCGCGGCAGCCGCACCGTGCCGCCGTCGATCAGCGGCACGCCCCAGCGCCGGCAGAACACGCCGAGCACGGCATCTTCCTCGGCCACGCGCAGGTCGGCCAGCAGCGCCAGCTCCAGGCCGCCGGCCACCGCATGGCCGCTGATGGCGGCGATCAGGGGCTTGGCAAGCGCCATGCGGGTCGGGCCCATCGGGCCCGTGCCGCCGCCCTCGGGGTCGAGTTCGTTGCGGCGCGCGGGGTCGCCGACCGCGCCCAGGTCGGCGCCGGCGCAGAAGCTGCCGTGCTCGCCCCAGAGCACCGCAACGCGCTGGCTTTGATCGGCTTCGAAGCGCTCGAAGGCGGCGCGCAGCGCGTCGGCCATGGGCCGGTCGACGGCGTTGCGCTGCTTCGGGCGGCTCATGACGATGGTGCTGACCGGCCCATCGATCTCGGTGCGGACGCTGGCGGACGTGTTCATGGGCGCAAGGGTAAGCCCATCAACGGAAAAAGGCTCCTTGCGGAGCCCTTGTCGTTGGGTGCTGGCCAGCCAGCAGGGGTGCGGGCTTAGACGCGCTTGCGGTATTCGCCGGTGCGGGTGTCGATTTCGATCTTGTCGCCTTGCGACACGAACAGCGGCACCGGCACTTCGAAGCCGGTGGCGATCTTGGCGGGCTTGAGCACCTTGCCCGAGGTGTCGCCCTTGACGGCCGGCTCGGTCCAGGTGATTTCGCGCTCGACGCTGGTCGGCAGTTCGACCGAGATGGCCTTGCCGTCGTAGAACACCACTTCGACCGGCATGCCGTCTTCGAGGTAGTTGAGCGCGTCGCCCATGTTCTCGGCTTCGACTTCGTACTGGTTGTACTCGGTGTCCATGCAGACGTACATCGGATCGGCGAAGTAGGAGTAGGTGCACTCCTTCTTGTCCAGCACGATCTGGTCGATCTTGTCGTCGGCCTTGAAGACCACTTCGGTGTTGAAGTTGGCGATCAGGCTCTTGAGCTTCATGCGCACGGTGGCGGAGTTGCGGCCGCCGCGGCTGTATTCGGTCTTGAGGACGACCATCGGGTCCTTGCCGTGCATGATGACGTTGCCGGCGCGGATTTCTTGAGCGATTTTCATATCAGGTTCTCTGGATGTTGGCCGCTCGGTGCGCGGAGCCATCGGGCGACGTATGCAATGTGGTTTGCAAGGTCTTGCCGGCGTGTCTTGCCGGCCTCATTGGCCCCGCGGTACATGTCCCGCGGCAGGTTTGGCGGAGAGCATCTCGGATCTGTGTAGATCCGGGCCGAAATCCGCAAAGCCCGCTATTTTAGCTTTTTCCGGCGACCAGATGCCGCAATTGAGTGACCAAGTCCTCTTGTGCGCACAGCTTTTGGCGGGCGGCCAGCACGGTTTCGCGCCATGGGCCCTGTGTTTCGAGAGCGGGCAGGGGGCTGCTGTCGAACCCGTTCCAGGCATGGTGGAACTGCCGCAGCGACGGCGGGGCGCCCAGCCAGTCGAGCCAGGCGCCGAGCTTGACGTGGTGCGCGTCGTCGTCCTGCGGATAGATCTGCCAGACCAGCGGGACGCCGGCCCACAGCCCCCGAACGAGCGAATCCTCGCCGCGCACGAAATTCAGGTCGCAGGCCCAGAGAAGATGATCGAAATCGGCCTGCGTGAGGTAGGGCAGGTATGAAATTGATAGCGCGCCGAGCCCCGAGACCCCGTGATCCGGCTGTTTCCTGTCGGCAAAGAACGCCCTGACCGCATGCGCGGCCCGGCCCGAGGTGACCAGGAGCCGTGTGGGCTGCGAACCCACTGCCAATTGCTCGAGCAGGGTCGCCAGCGACGGCGGCTCGTAGCAGAACAGCGACACCAGGCGTTCGCCGTCGCGCCAGGGAATTTGCTGCGCCGCGAGCCATTGCGCGCGGTCGAAGCGCGCCCGTCGCTCCAGCAGGCCGGGCTCCCGCAGCAGGCCCCCCGTGGCGGGGGTGAAGCCCGGATAGAAAAAGCGCTTCGTCAATCCCGTGCCGGGCCCCTTGAACACGGGCGAGGGCAGGCCGTGCAGGCGTTCGACATACGGCTCGGCCGACAGGTACTCGAGATTGATCCACGCCCGCCCCGGCCCGCCCTGGGCCTGCGGCTCGGCAAAGCGCGCGATCAGTTCGGGCGCCGGCTCGCAGCCGAAGGCCTCGACCAGCACATCGGGCGGCGGGGCCGCCACGGCTTGCCGGACGGCGGCGGGCTCGAGCCAGTCAACCACGCTCACGCCCTCGCAGCCGGTGGGCGCCATCCAGTGCAGCGCCGTGGCGTCGTCGATCCACAGGCGCACGCATTCGCCGAGGGCGGCCAGCTGGCTCGACAGCCGCCAGCACACGCCGAGGTCGCCGTGGTTGTCGATGACCCTGCAGAAAATGTCCCATTGCATGGGCGCGAGTGTGCCTGTCTTCGGCGGGGCGAGGCCGTGGTGCCTGCTTGGTATGCTGGCCGGCATCACAACATCCGGAGAGAGAAACCATGCGCCTGCCGACCCGCCGCCGTTCGCCACTTTCCCTTGGTTTCTTTGCTCACCCCGGCATGGCGAGAACCGTGCTCGCGCTTTCCCTGGCCTTGGGCGGCCTGGCCGGTGCCTCGGCGCAAACGACGCCGTCGCTGACACCGCAGCAGCAGCGCTTTCACGACATCTACAAGGAGCTGATCGAGATCAACACCAGCCATTCGGCGGGCGACAACACGCTCGCGGCGCGCGCCATGGAAAAGCGGCTGGTCGAAGCGGGCTTTGCGCCCGGCGACATCCAGATCTTCGAGCCCTTCCCCAAGAAGGGCAACCTGGTGCTGCGCTTCAAGGGTAACGGCAGCAAGAAGCCGCTGCTGCTGCTGGCCCATATCGACGTGGTCGAGGCCCGGCGCGAGGACTGGAAGACCGATCCGTTCAAGCTGCAGGAAACCGGCGGCTATTTCACGGCGCGCGGTTCGATCGACGACAAGGCCATGGCCTCGGCGCTGGTGTCGGTGCTGGGGCAGCTCAAGCAGGAAGGCTTCAAGCCCAGCCGCGACATCATCCTGGCGCTGACGGCCGACGAAGAGCGCGGCGACGCGCTCAGCAACGGCGCCTTCTGGCTCATCAACAACAAGCCCGAGCTGCTGCAGGCGGAGTTCGGCATCAACGAAGGCGGCGGCGGCGAACTGCGCGGGGGCAAGCCCAACCTGCACCGCATGCAGGTGGCCGAGAAGATGTACACCACCTACATGCTCGAGGCGCGCGACGTCGGCGGCCACAGCTCGGTGCCGACCAATAGCAACCCGATCTACGCACTGTCCGCGGGGCTCGAGCGCCTGGGCAGCTACGCGTTCCCGGTCAAGCTGGGCGAGGTCACCAAGACCTATTTCGCACGCAGCGCGCCGTTTGCCACCGGCCAGCTGGCCGACGACATGCGCGCGGTTGGCGGCGGCAACCCCGAGCCCGCGGTGATCGAGCGGCTCTCGGCCAATCCGGCCTACAACGCGCAGCTGCGCACCACCTGCGTGGCGACCATGGTGCAGGCGGGCCATGCCGAGAACGCGCTGCCGCAGTCGGCCAAGGCCACGGTCAACTGCCGCATCCTGCCGCACGACGACCCGGACGAAGTCGAGCGCCTGCTGACCCAGGCCGTGGGCAACGACAAGATCGTGGTGCGCAACCTCGGCAAGCCCTTGCGCAGCCCGGCCTCGCCGCTGAACGGCGACCTGGTGAAGACCGTGGAATCGGTGACGCAGGCCATGTGGCCCGGCGTGCCGGTGGTGCCCGCGATGAGCACCGGCGCCACCGACAGCCGCTTCATGCGCAACGCCGGCATTCCGATGTATGGCGTGACGGGCATGTTCCTCGATCCCGCGGATGCGCGCGCCCACGGGCTGGACGAGCGCATCGAGATCCAGCGGCTCTACGACGGCCGCGAGTTCCTGTACCGGCTGGTGAGCGAGCTCGCCAGATAGGCGCCGCCCTCCCCGCGGAGAGGGCGGGCCTCCCGGTCAGGGCGTGAAGGTGTCTCCCAGCACGATGCCTTCGCGCCGCGGATCGGCGCCGCCGGTGAGCACCGGTTTGCCGCCCACGGTCGTGCGCATGATGGTGCTGATGCCGCTGGACTGCGCCCCGAAGCCCACCGTGTGGCCGAGCGCGCGCAGGCCGGTGATCAGCGGGTCGTTGTTGCCCGAGTCCGACGTGTCGATCGCCGGGTGCTCGCCGCCCACGTTGGTGGTCTTGCTGTTGGAGGCGCCGAAGTCCACCAGCGAGGTGGCCTGCTGCGCATCGAGGCCCCAGTCGAGCGCGCCGACCAGCGTCTTCACCACGTACTGGATGATCGTGCCGCCGCCCGGCGATCCGGTTCCCATCACGAACTCTCCCATGCTGCCGTCGCTGTTCTTCCTGAACACCATCGTGGGCGCCATCGTGCTGCGCGGGCGCTTGCCGGGGGCGACGCGGTTGGCCACCTTCACGCTCGGCGTGACGCTGGTGTCGTCGGGGTTGGAAGCGAAGTCGGTCAGCTGGTTGTTCAGCATGAAGCCCTGGGTCATGTGGAACGAACCGAGCGTGCTCTCGACGGTGGTGGTCATCGTGACGACGTTGCCCTGCTTGTCGACCACGGTGAAGTGCGTCGTGCCGTGCTCCTCGGTCTTGTCGATGCCCAGGGGCACGCTTCCAAGGTCGCCCGGCAGTGCCGTTCCCATGCTCGCCGACAGGCTGATCAGGCTGGCCCGCTTCTGCAGGTAGGGCTTGTTGATCAAGGTGTTGACCGAGCCGCCGGGCAGCGGCACGAAGTCGGTGTCGGCCACGTATTTGTCGCGGTCGGCATAGGCCAGGCGCTCGGCCTCGCTCACCAGGTGCACGCCCATCACGGTCGGCTTGCCGCCTTCGAGGTCGATCGCGGTGGGCTTGTACAGGCCCAGGTTGAAGGTCTCCAGGATGCCCAGCGACTGCACCACCGCAATGCCGCCGGAGGACGGCGGCGACATGCTGCACACGTAGTAGTCGCGGTAGGCGCCGCAGACCGGATCGCGGCGTTTGGCCACGTAGCCGGCCATGTCGGCCATGGTCGTCTTGCCGGGCGTGATGGCCGAACCGTCGGCGGCCGCCGTGATGCCGATCTTGTCGACGATGCCTTGCGCGATGGCGCCGGTGTAGAACGCGTCCGCGCCCTGTGTGGCAATGGTGCCGAGGGTCCTGGCATAGGCCGGATTCTTGAGCCTGGTGCCCAGCGCCTTCGGCGTGCCGTCGTCGTTGAAGAAGTAGGCCGTGGCCTCGGCGTCGCGCTTGAGGCTGGCGGCCGAGCCGGAGATGGCGGCGGCCATGCGCCCGCCGATCGGGAAGCCATCGGCGGCGAGCGTGATGCCGTAGCTGAAGAGGTCTTTCCAGGGCAGCTTGCCATGGTCCCTGTAGGCAATGTCGAGCATGCGCACCGCGCCGGGTGTGCCGATGGAACGGCCGCTCGCACGGGCGCTGGGCTTGGGCGGGTTCTGGTCCGCCACGTCGTCGATCCAGCGCAAGTAGTTCTCGGTTGCCGCTGCCGGCGCCATTTCGCGCCCGTCGTAGGCCTGCAGCTTCCTGGTTGCCGCGTCGTAGTGAAGCATGAACGCGCCGCCGCCCAGGCCGCTGGATTGCGGCTCGACCAGGCCCAGCACGGCCTGCACCGCCACTGCCGCATCGACTGCGCTGCCGCCGGCCTTGAGGACATCGCAGCCCGCGCGCGTGGCGAGCGGATGGTTGGCCACCACCATGTAGTTCTTCGCGTAGACCAGCTTGTGGCCGACGACATAGCCCGAGGCGGGCTCGGGTGCCGCCGGGTCGCCCGGGTCGCCGGAACCCACCACGACCGGCGTGCCGCCGTCGCCGATCAGGCAGCCCTTGTCGGCTTCGGGCGGCGGTGGGGCAGGCCGGTTGGCGTTGGCCGCGTTGATGGCGGCGATCGCCGCGACCAGGGCGGCGTTGTCCTGCGCGCCATTGCCGCCGCCGCCGCAGCCGGCCACCGTCAAGGCCAGCGCGATGGGGGACAGTGCCAGCCAGGCGCCCGTCCGGATGTTTTTCTTCATGAGAGTTCCCCCGAGTAGTCTTGATGAAATGACACAGGCGCTCCTCGCGCGCGTCATCATCAGCACAATTCATTCCAGGCCGATCGGGGTTTCCTCGCAGGCTGGCCCTGCGGCCTGGCGTGCGCGCCACAATAGCCGCCATGTCAGACGTGCATTCCGATCAATTGCTCAGCGAAGTCGCGGCCCTGCCGCAGCTGCCGGGCGTCTACCGCTATTTCGACGCGGCCGGCGCGGTGCTCTACGTGGGCAAGGCGCGCAACCTCAAGAAGCGGGTTGCCAACTATTTCCAGAAGAGCCATGGCGGCACGCGCATCGGCCACATGATCAGCAAGATCGTGCGCATGGAGACCACCGTGGTGCGCTCCGAGGCCGAGGCGCTCTTGCTCGAGAACAATCTCATCAAGACGCTCAAGCCGCGCTACAACATCCTGTTCCGCGACGACAAGAGCTATCCCTACCTGAAGATCGCCTCGCACGAGTTTCCGCGCCTGGCCTACTACCGCGGCGCGGTCGACAAGAAGCACCGCTACTTCGGGCCCTACCCGAGCGCCTGGGCGGTGAAGGAGTCGATCCAGCTGCTGCAGAAGGTGTTCAGGCTGCGCACCTGCGAAGACACGGTGTACGCCAACCGCACACGGCCCTGCCTGCTGTACCAGATCAAGCGCTGCACCGGCCCCTGCGTGGGCTACATCACGCCCGAGGCCTATGCGCAGGACGTGGCCAGCGCCGAGGCCTTCCTGAGGGGCGACACCCAGCTCGTGCTCTCCAAGCTCGAGGCGCGCATGACCGAGCACGCCGAGAAGCTCGAATTCGAACAGGCGGCCGAGCTGCGCAACCAGATGTCGGCGATCTCGCGCGTGCTGCACCAGCAGTCGATCGAGATCGCCTCGGACAAGGACGTCGACATCCTTGCCGTCAAGGTGCAGGGCGGCAAGGCCTGCGTCAACCTGGCGATGGTGCGCGGCGGCCGGCACCTGGGCGACCGCGCCTATTTCCCGGTGCATGTGGAAGACGCCGCGCAGATCCATCATGGCGAGCTCGATGCGGAAGAGGGCGCAGCGCCCGCCGCGGCCGATCCGATCGAGGTGCAGGTGCTCGAGGCCTTCGTTGCCCAGCACTACATCGACGTGCCCGTGCCCGCCACGCTGGTGCTGAGCCACCTGGTGAGCCGCGAGCTGATCGAGGCGATCTCGCAGCAGGCCGGCGCGCGCGTGACGGCGGTGTTCCAGCCGCGCGAGCAGCGCCGCCACTGGCTCGAGATGGCCGAGACCAACGCCGGCCTGCAACTGGCCCGGCTGCTGGCGGAAGAAGGTTCGCAGCAGGCGCGCACCCGTGCGCTGGCCGATGCGCTGGAGCTCGCGCCCGACGATCTCGACAACTTCCGCATCGAATGCTTCGACATCTCGCACACCGCGGGCGAGGCCACGCAGGCCTCGTGCGTGGTGTTCGAGCACCACACGATGCAAAACCGCGAATACCGCCGCTACAACATCGAGGGCATCACGCCCGGCGACGACTACGCCGCGATGCGCCAGGTGCTGCACCGCCGCTATGGCAAGCTGGCCGAGGCCATGGCGGCCGAGACTGAAGCGCTGCCGCCGGGCGACGCCGAGAGCGATGGCGGCGGCGCACCGCCCAAGACCCGGACCGCGCGCATGCCGGAACTGGTGCTGGTCGACGGAGGCAAGGGCCAGGTGTCGATGGCGCGCGAGGTGTTCAGCGAACTGGGCCTGCCGCTGTCGCTCATCGTCGGC
This sequence comes from Variovorax paradoxus NBRC 15149, assembly GCF_001591365.1. Taxonomy (GTDB): domain Bacteria; phylum Pseudomonadota; class Gammaproteobacteria; order Burkholderiales; family Burkholderiaceae_C; genus Variovorax; species Variovorax paradoxus. The sequence continues at coordinate 823,508 of NZ_BCUT01000001.1, read as the reverse complement.
GTCGAGAAGGGCGAGGGGCGCAAGGTCGGGCTCGAGGAACTGGTGTTTGCCGATGGCCGCGAGAAGGTCTACCTGGGCAAGGACTCCGCGGCGCTGATGCTGGTGGCGCAGATCCGCGACGAGGCACACCGCTTTGCCATCACCGGCATGCGCGCCAAGCGTGCGAAGGTGCGCGTGGGCGGCAGCCAGCTCGAGGACATTCCGGGCATCGGGCCGAAGCGCCGGGCGCGCTTGCTGCAGCGCTTTGGCGGAATCCGCGGCGTGGCGGCCGCCAGCGTCGAGGACATTGCATCGGTCGAAGGCATTGCGACCGACCTGGCCGAGGAAATCTATCGCGCGCTGCATTGAGGCCGATTGCCCCGGCTTCAGCTTCAGCCTCTCGCGCATGACACAATCGCCCGCATGTTCTGGACCCTCCCGACCATCATGACCTGGACGCGCATCGTCGCGATTCCATTGATCGTTGGTGTGTTCTACCTGCCGATGGCCGAGCCGATGCGCAACCTGATCGCCACGGTCATGTTCATCGTCTTCGCGGCCACCGACTGGCTCGACGGCTTCCTGGCGCGCAAGCTCAACCAGACCTCGGCCTTCGGCGCCTTCCTCGATCCGGTGGCCGACAAGTTCCTGGTCTGCGCCTCGCTGCTGGTGCTGGTGCACCTGAACCGCGCCGACGTGTTCGTGGCGCTGATCATCATCGGCCGCGAGATCGCGATCTCGGCGCTGCGCGAGTGGATGGCTCAGATCGGCGCGAGCAAGAGCGTGGCGGTGCACATGATCGGCAAGGTCAAGACCACCGTGCAGATGGTCGCGATTCCGTTCCTGCTCTATGACGGACGCCTCTTCAAGATCATCGACACCGGCCTCTGGGGCCAGTGGCTGATCTGGATCTCGGCCGTGCTCACGATCTGGTCGATGGTCTATTACCTGCAGAAGGCCATTCCCGAAATCCGGGCCCGCGCCAAATGAGCGTGGCTGCGGCCCGCGGCGCAAGCTGGCTGCGCGCCATGCCGGCGGTGTTCGTGCTGATCTGGAGCACGGGCTTCATCGTTGCGCGCTATGGCATGCCCTATGCGCCGCCGCTCAAGTTCCTGGCTGTGCGCTTTGCCCTTTCTCTCGTGTGCTTCTGCCTCTGGGTCAGGCTTGCGCGGGTCGCCTGGCCGAAGGACCGCGCGCAGTGGGGGCATCTGGCGGTCACCGGCGTCCTGATGCAGGCAGGCTACCTGGGCGGCGTCTGGGCCGCGGTGCATGCGGGCATGGGTGCGGGGCTGGTGGCATTGCTGGTCGGCATCCAGCCGGTGCTGACCGCCGTCTGGCTGTCGTTCAACGGCGGGCGCATTTCGCAGCGCCAATGGGCCGGGCTGGTGCTCGGCTTTGCGGGCCTGGTGCTCGTGGTGTCGCGCAAGTTCGGCCAGGGCAGCGAGGTCAGCGCGTTGACCACGGCGCTTGCGGTGATGGCGCTCCTTGCGATCACGGCGGGCACGCTGTACCAGAAGCGCTTCGTCGCGCCCTGCGACGTGCGCAGCGCGAGCGCCGTGCAGATGGCGGCCGCATTGATCGTGTGCCTGCCCTTTGCGGCCATGGAATCGCAAGGCATCGAATGGAACGCGCATTCGACCGGCGCCATGGCCTGGTCGGTGCTGGTGCTGTCGCTGGGCGGCAGCTCGCTGCTCTACATGCTGATCCAGCGCGGCACGGCCACCGCCGTCACGAGCCTGCTCTATCTGGTGCCGCCGTGCACGGCAGTCATGGCCTGGCTGCTGTTCGCCGAGCCGATCACCCTGGTGACCTTGCTGGGCATCGGGCTTACCGCCGCCGGCGTGAGCCTGGTGGTGCGCAGCGATCGCTGAGCCGCCCTTGCTTTTTCTTCAGCGCGGCGAACCGGCCTTGCCGGGTTTCCAGGGCTCGCCGCGGAACTGTTCGGCCAGGTGGTCGAGCAGCAGCCGCACGCGGCGCGGCGTCTTGGGGCGCCAGGGCGCGATCCAGTGGATGTCGGCATCGGGCATGGCGTAGTGGGGCAGCACCCGCACCAGTTCGCCGGAAGCCAGTTGCGGTGCGATGTCCCACAGGCTGCGCAGCATGATGCCGTGGCCGCTCAGGCACCAGTCGCGCACCATCTCGCCCGAATTGCTCGTGAGCGGACCCTGGACGCGCACGCGCGCCGTGCTGCCGTCGCGCGCATGGCGCAGGGTCCACAGCGCGAACTGGTGCTGGTTGACCTCGCCGTTCTCGCGCGCGACCAGGCAGTCGTGCGCCGCCAGCGCATCGACGGTGGCCGGCAGGCCGCGCCGCTCTATATATGAAGGAGAGGCGGCCAGCACACGCTGGTTGCGCGCAATGCGGCGCGTGACCCAGTCGGCCGCGCGGCGCTGCTGCACGGCCCAGAGCCAGAGCGCGCCGTCATAGCCTTCGGCGCCGAGGTCGGGCAGCCGCTCGGTCAGCAGCAACTCGATCTGCAGCCCGGGATGGCGCGCCTGGAAGCTGGCCAGGGCAGGGCCGAGCCAGCGCCGGCCGAAGCCGAAAGTGGCGGCCAGCCGGATGGTGCCCACCAGCTCGTTCTGCCGCTCGCCGAGCTCGCTTTCGAGCGCCGCAAAGCCTTCGAGCAGCGCCCTCGCGTGCAGGCAGACCGCTTCGCCCTCGGCTGTCACGCTGAGGCGGCGCGTGGTGCGCTCGAACAGCCGCTGGCCCAGCCGCGCCTCGAGCGCACCGAGCCGCTTGGTCACGACCGAGGGCACCACGTCCAGCGTGGCGGAGGCGCCCGCCAGGCTTCCCTGGTCGCGGATGGCCAGCACCAGTTCGAGATCGCCGCGGTCCATCGACAATGGATTCATGCCAGATTGGAAAGTATGAATTGGTTGATTGTTGCTTGATGATCGATGGAGCGCAACGCACAATCGCCGCGTGACTGCTTCTCTCTTCGACTTTCCGAGATTCGACATCGAGCGCAACGGCGTGCGCGTGCATGGCCGCATCGGCGGGCGCGGCGCGCCCCTGCTGCTCTTGCACGGGCATCCGCAGACGCACCTGATCTGGCATCGCGTGGCGCCGGCGCTCGCCGAGCAATTCACGGTGGTGACGGTGGACCTGCGCGGCTATGGCGACTCCGGCCGCCCCGCGGACGATGCCGGCCACGTGGCCTACAGCAAGCGCGAAATGGCGCTCGATGCACTCGCCGCCATGCGCCATCACGGCTTCGAGCGCTTCGGCGTGCTGGCGCACGACCGCGGCGCGCGTGTCGCGCATCGGCTGGCCGCCGACCATGCGGCGGCCGTCGAGCGCATGCTGCTGCTGGACATCGCGCCCACGCTCTCGATGTACCAGAACACCACCGAGGCCTTTGCGCGCGCCTACTGGCACTGGTTCTTCCTGATCCAACCGCCGCCGCTGCCCGAGGCCTTAATCGCCTCCGACCCGGTGCGCTACGTGCGCAGCGTGATGGGCGGGCGCCACGCGGGGCTCGCGCCCTTCGCGCCCGAGGTGCTGGCCGAATACGAGCGCTGCGCCGCCATTCCGGGCACGGCCGAATCGATCTGCGGCGACTACCGCGCGTCCGCCACCATCGATCTGGTGCACGACCGCGCCGACATCGCCGCCGGCCGCAAGCTTGCGCAGCCGCTGCGCGTGCTCTGGGGCGAGCACGGCGCGGTGGGCCGCTGCTTCGATGTGCTCTCGCTCTGGCGCGAATGCGCCATCCAGGTTTCGGGCCGCGCCTTGCCGTGCGGCCACTACGTACCGGAGGAGGCCCCGGGCGAACTGCTCGCCGAGGCGCTCCAGTTTTTCACTTCCCCTCTCCAGCAAGAAGGAACCAGACCATGACCACCCACAGAATCGCAGTCATCGCCGGCGACGGCATCGGCAAGGAAACCATGCCCGAAGGCCTGCGCGTGGTCGATGCCGCGGCGCGCAAGTTCGGCATCGACCTGAAGTTCGACCACTTCGACTTCTCGAGCTGGGACTACTGCGAGAAGCACGGCAAGATGCTGCCCGACAACTGGAAGGACCAGATCGGCGGCCATGATGCCATCTACTTCGGTGCGGTCGGCTGGCCCGAGAAGATTGCCGACCATGTCTCGCTCTGGGGCTCGCTGCTCCTGTTCCGCCGCGAGTTCGACCAGTACATCAACCTGCGCCCCGCGCGCCTGATGCCCGGCATCACGGCACCCGTGGTGCGGCGCGACGGCACGCCGCGCGAGCCCGGCGAGATCGACATGTACATCGTGCGCGAGAACACCGAAGGCGAGTACTCGAGCATCGGCGGGCGCATGTACGAAGGCACGCCGCGCGAGATCGTCGTGCAGGAAACCGTGATGTCGCGCGTGGGCGTCGACCGCGTGCTCAAGTTCGCGTTCGAGCTTGCGCAATCGCGCCCCAAGAAGCACCTGACCAGCGCGACCAAGTCGAACGGCATCTCCATCACCATGCCGTACTGGGACGAGCGCGTGGCCGAAATGGCAAAGAACTATCCGGGCGTGAAGCTTGACAAGTTCCACATCGACATCCTCACGGCCCACTTCGTGCAGCGGCCCGACTTCTTCGACGTGGTGGTGGCCAGCAACCTGTTCGGCGACATCCTGTCCGACCTCGGCCCTGCGTGCACCGGCACCATCGGCATTGCGCCCAGCGCCAACCTCAACCCGGAGCGCACCACGCCCTCGCTGTTCGAGCCGGTGCACGGCTCGGCGCCCGACATCGCGGGCAAGGGCATCGCCAACCCCATCGGACAGATCTGGTGCGGCGCGATGATGCTCGAGTTCCTGGGCCACAAGAACGCGCACGACGCGATCCTTTCCACCATCGAAAAGGTGCTGGCGCCCCAAAGCGGAGCGCCGCGCACGCCCGACATCGGCGGCAAGGCGAGCACCAGCGACCTTGGCAAGGCCATTGCCGAGGCCCTTTGAAATTCGTCTTCAAGAAACGCCCCTAAAATCGCGCGCTCCGCTGTTCTGCACGGCCTCGTGTCGTATTGACACCCTGCAGACCAGTGGTTGTAATCCTCGCTGGCAGCGCGCTGCCGAGGCGTCAGTCCTGCCAGGCTTTTCGAGCCGCGTCATTTCGCGGCCAGCTCGCAGCTGACGAAAGCCGACCAACTTTATTTCTTCTACAAGGGGCCCTTGTGAACAAGACCGAACTGATTGAGCACATCGCAAAGAACGCCGATATTTCCAAGGCAGCCGCCACCCGCGCGCTGGAATCCACCATCGGCGCCATTCGTACCACGCTCAAAAAAGGCGGCTCGGTGTCGCTGGTCGGTTTCGGCACTTTCGCAGTCGGAAAAAGGGCCGCCCGCACCGGCCGCAATCCGCGCACCGGCGACGCGATTAAAATCAAGGCCGCCAAGATTCCGAAGTTCCGTCCGGGCAAGGCGTTGAAAGACGCGCTGAACTAAGACGTAGACTACGGAGAGTATTCCCGGTGGGGTGCTTAGCTCAGCTGGTAGAGCGGCGCCCTTACAAGGCGTAGGTCGGGGGTTCGAGCCCCTCAGCACCCACCACCCGAAATGCTAGTGAAATCAAGGGCTTAGAGTGATCTAGGCCCTTTTTCTTTGCCCACTTTACCGCCCGGAATGACAGCCTAGAACAGCCTTTGCCAACCAAAAACAGCGATCTGCCACCCGTGCGAATCGCGTAAAGTGCGTAGCTTCACGGTACACGCAAGGGATCGATATGGCGGGGAAGCGGCAGCGGCCGAATGGCTGGGAATACGTCATCAAGCGCGCCGGTTTGCTCGACAAGCCGATCTATCTCACCTTTGCCGATGAGACCGAGGGCGATACGTTCGTCGCCCGGGTCGAGAAGCTGCTCGACAAGGGCATAGTGCCCACCGAACTGCAGGCCCCCTCGCGAATCGTCACCATCGCCGACCTCGTGCGAGAGTACGAGCGCGACGCGCACCCGAAGGCCAAGGATCGGGCCGCGCTCGGAACCATCATCAAGACCAAGGGGGCGGCCCGACTGACCGCAATCACGGCCGGCTGGGTCGATGACTGGATCTCGGAGATGAAGCGCCTCGACAAGCTTGCGCCGGCCACCATCCGCGCGAAGGTAGGGGCGTTGGCACGCTGTACAGATTGGGGCATGCGCAAGGGGCATTTGGTCATGCCCGACCATCCGCTGCGCACGCTGCCCGATGGCTATGCCCAGTACACCAAAACCGATGCGGCGCTCGCCGGCGGCGCCCGGGTTGATGTCGAGCGCGATAGACGTCTGGAACCCGGCGAATTCGAGCGGATTTCCGCGGTGATCGTCGGCGGCATCCTGCCCCGGAAACAGCGGCCTTTGACGTTGGACGAACCGAAGGGGCTTTGGTGCCTTTTCGTCCTGGCCGTCGAGTCGGCGATGCGGCTGCGCGAAATGTTCACGCTGACGCTCGATCAGATCGACCTCGGCAAGCGCACGGTTTTCCTCGACAAGACAAAGAACGGCGACAAGCGACAGGTGCCGCTCTCCAGCGTGGCTGTGCAGGCGCTGACGGCCTATTCAGAGATTCGAATTGCGGCCGGTGCCAAGGGGCGTGACGTCATGTTTCCGTGGTGGGATGGAGACACCAGTCCGGTAAAACTCGACAGAACTTCGGATTATTTGTCGAAGTTGTTCGTCGGGGTTTTCGAGGCGGCGAAGTGCCCGGGCCTGAAGTTTCACGACCTCCGGCACGAGGCGACGAGTCGTCTTTTCGAAAAGACGACTCTCTCGGAAACGCAGATCATGAAGATCACCGGCCACAAGTCGCACCGCATGATGATGCGGTACGCAAACCTACGGGGTAGCGACCTGGCGGCGCGGCTTTGGTGACTGCGAGGGTCTGCGCATGCGTGCCGCGGTGTCTCTGATGACGGCGTTCTCGATGTAGTCGAGCACGTCCTTTGTCATCATCACGTAGGCGCGGCCTACCTGGGCGGCAGGCAGTTCGCCTTTGTGAATCATCTTCTTCACCGTCTCGGGGTGAATCTTCAACAGCTCGGCCGCGCCTGGCACGTCCACGGTGAGGTTCATGGTGTGATCTTTCGGGAGTGCTCGGCGGCGAATTCGGGGTGCTCGGCGCGCCAGGCGGCCCAGCTTTCGTCGGTGAGCTTGTGCTCGATCCATGCCGGCAAGTCGGTGGTGGGTGAGAACGGCGTGCGCGCTCGGGGCGAGCAGCGGCAGCAGAGCTTCGGCAGGCGCTCGTGCAGCCTCAGGTGCGCGGCACAGAAATACAGGCCGCAGCCGCGGTCGCCGCCATAGGGCTCACCGCCGCAGACGTGCGCCAAGCCGCGATGAATTTCCGCGCCGCAGCCGGGGTGGTCGCAGATCGACGGGACGCCGTAACCGATGTCCCGGTGCCAGTTGGTGTCGTAGCCGATTTCCCAGCTCATCAGTGCACCGCCTGGCCCGGCTCGGGCGTCGTTTCTTCGGACGCGGATGCTGCGCGTGCGGCCGCCTCGAGCACAAGGCGCGCTTGATCGGAGCCCAGCTCTGCGCACATGGCTCCGCCCATGGCCGAAAGGAAGCCGATGAAGGCCCGCGCGAGGGCGTTCTCGCTAGGCATGCCCGCCAATGCAGAAACGACCTTCGGCGCGAGCCTGTTCCATATTTCCGCGCCGTAGGCCATCTCTTGGCGCGCGGCGTCGGCGCCGCCCGGTTCGATCCATGCCGCGATGCATTCGGCAGAGGGTGACTCGTGTGCCTGGCTCGGCGTGTTGCTCTGGTGAGTGGGGGCCGCGGCCAGCATTGCGCGGTACGCCGGCGCCATCGTCGCGAGCGAGGCCGCGAGCATGTCGGCGGTGATCCCCTGTGCCTTTTCCATGCGCATCAGCACTATCGGAGCCGCTTGCCGGGCAAGGGCGACATCCATCGCGCTCGCAGTTGGCCACACGGCGAGCGCGGCGCCGGCGATGATTTCCGGTGTGGGCTCCAGCGGCACGACCGTGTGCGTCGTCGGATCGATGGTCACCGTGAGGGTCTTGGTCATTGCGGTTCTTTCGGGATTGGATCGAACGACGAACGCGCCTCGGCCCATGCTCGGACCTTCGGCGCCAGCGCGCGGCGCGCGGTGCGGCGCTGGCGCGAGTTGCCGCTGAGCCGCTTGTCCATCCATTCGATGTGTGCGTCGGTGTTGCAGAACGGGCAAGGAATGTCGCCGCCGGAAAACAAGGGGCCGCCCGGCTCGTCGCAGGAGTCCAGGTCCCACATGTACCCGTCGATGCATGTGCCGTCCGGGTAGCGCGCACCGAAGGTCGGCGCTTCGTAGTTGCAGCCGAGTTCCTTAGCCATGTTCCGACCCCTTCGCGCCGGCGCCGCAGTCGGAGAGGGCCGTGCGAGCGAGGGCCAAGACTGATGCGATCAATCCTGAGTCCATGTCGTGGCCGAATGCCATGACTGGCGGGTGGGCCGCTGGGTACAAGATTCGCGCGGGCACATCCTGCTGCTGATGCTTCTCGATAACGGTTACCGCAACGTCATCAAGGCCTCCGAGCAGCGGCGACCTGTGGAAGTGCTGCGCCGGGAAGGTGTAGCTCTCCCCGGCCTCGATCCGCATCAAGTGCCGGACCACTCGGAAGGCTCCATCTAGTGCGGTGGTGGGGCCGTGAAACTTGTTGTCTGCGGCAGCGCGCGCGTGCGTCAGCGCCATCATCCTGTGGTCGCCGCCTTCATAGCGGTAGGTCGACAGTTCCTCGTGTGCAATGGTCCCGCAGAGGACGTGCGACACCATGTGAAACCGGTGGTCGTGAGCGTCGCCGCTGATGTCCATGCCGGGCTTGAGAAGCCGACGACTCCAGATGTGCAGGCGAGTCTCAACATCAGAGCCTTCGCCGAGATAGCCCTGTAGCACGCCGATGCCGTGGTGGCGCCATTGCATGCCTTCCATTGCGCACAGTGCCATGGCCCGCATCGAGTGCCACGCTTGATTTCTCGTGATCTTGGTGAACCGGCTCATGCTCCGCCGCCTTTCGTTCCGCCCTTCGAAAGCCCGGTTCCGAGGGGAGTGTCCTCCCTCGTCCTGACCCCGTAGACGGCTTCGCACACCGCGCGGCATTTCGCGAGGCTGAATCGATCGTTCTCATCGCGCACGCCCGTTTCCATGTCGAGCCAGTAGTTGTCATCCTTCGCACCGATGACAGCCACGGCGGCAGCCACGTTGTCCGGGTTGAGCCCGCCGGCATAACCGCGCACCGCATTGATGTCTTCGCCTGGCTCCGGCCATGCCGCAGGCGCGATGCCGCGGCCTCCGCTGGCGTCAAAGAGCCACTGCACATCAGCCTCATCGGGAAAGGCTTCACGGCACTGGAGAATGGGCTGCAGGTCCGGGTCGATTGCCTCGACCCACTCGACCAATTTGGTGGTGTCGATGCCGCGAAGCGTGGTGTTGATCTGCACTCGGAAAAATTCGCCAAGCATCGAGTCGACCAGCGTCTCTGAATTCGCGAGCAGGCTGTCGCTGTGGCCGCCGCACAAGTGCGCGGAAAGGCAGAGCCTCCGATGGAAGAGGCGATAGATGAAGGTGTAGGACGGATACCGCGGCTGATTGCCCTGCCGAGCTGGCGAGAACAGGATGCCCCACTCGATGGGGTAGAGCGCTGCCAGCTCCGTCATGCCGGCGATATCGGTTCCTTCGTCAGCGCCGGTGAACGTGATGAAGTTAGGGAGTGCGGCCATCACGCACCTCCTTTCGAGCTGGCCTCGAGGCGGTCGCCGCTTTCGATGGCTGCGATTGCAAGAGCGGCGATCTTTACCAGGCGGTCGCGGCGCTCTGCCTTGTTGCAGAGCCTATGCAATTGCTTGCTGATGCAGTTGACCCATTCGACAGCGTTGTGCTGGTCGTCGTGCTGAGTGCCGCCCCATTGTTCATCCTGTCGGTTGCGCTCGGCGCTCACGTCGCGGAAGGCCATCAAGCGGCCCGACCTTGTACGGTCGAGCGTGTCGCAGAAGCTCGTCGTCAATTCATCGTCAATCGTGACGGCACGGCGGCGCGTGCGAGGCATGGCAACCGGCTTCCAGCCTGCCGGCGGCGTGTAGCCGATATGAGCGTGCAGCTTGCCGTCGTGCACGAGCTGGGCGATTCGTGAGTCAATGGCGGCGTGTACGTCGGCGACGGTATGCGGCATGCAGGGCTCGTCGCAGTCGTGGTCGCATTCCTCGCATCCCGGCCAGCCGCCGTCGTGGGCTGCGATGGCCTTCGCTAGTTCGGCTTCATCCCAGTCATTGATCGTTCGCTCGCTCGCCCAATCAATGGCTGCTGCGACGATTGCCGCTTCGACCGCGGTCGTGCTGGCGGGCGGGATGGGGGAGTCTTCAGTCTTCAAAGCGTACTCCTGGCGCGCTCGGGCGCGCAGTGAAAGATTTCCGATGAGGGCATTCGATGTGGCTGCACTCCACTTCGCCGCGTGCGACCTCGAGCATGCGCATGCCGCGCCTGTTGCAGGTGCTGCAGTCCTTGGGATCGCGGTCGCCGGTGTAGATGGCGCCGGCGAGCGGATGGGGTGCGCTGGGCTGCGAGGCGCGCGTGCGGCGCTCCGCATCGGCGGCAGCGGCTTCGATTTGCCGCGAGGGGTTGCGCGGGATCACGCGGCCGACCTTCAGCATTCGGCGCTCCTGGCTGTATCGGCCGGCACTGCGAAGAAGCCGAGCGACCCTCTGAGCGGTTGAAACGGCAGCGGTTGGGTATCGCGGAGCACGAAGCCCTGCGGTCCGAAGAACCATGGCGAATCGCTGGTGCCAACGCAATCGACCACATCGGCGCTCCCGACAATGCCGCCGCGCGGGAGGGCGTCGAATGCGGGCAGGGCCTCTGCCGCCTCCTGCAGTCGCGGGGACAGGGACAGAAAATCGAGGGCGTCCTCGTATTCGCCGCGCGTCATGCCTTTGGCGGCATGGATGAGCGTGGCGCCGCGATGACGCGTGGCCCAGCTGCGGTTCTCGATGAGCTTGATCGTGCCGGCTGCCAGCGCCGCGGCGCGCGCTTCCCCTTCGAGGTCCGGCCGCACGATCAGCCAGGCCCAAGGCTGGCGAATTGAGATTGCGAGCGTGGGGCCGGGATTGCTCGGGAAGGGTGTCGGGCTGACGAACTCGGGCGGCATCATGCTGGCTCCTTCTGCGTCATGCGGCGAAGGCGCAGCTGCAACGCGGCGGCGGCGTCGAGTCGCGCGTGCAGTCCTTCGAGCGCCTCGGCGCTGAGCGGATAGCCGGACCGACGAACGAGGCGCGCGGCGTCCTGCAGCGTGTGCAGGTCGTGCGGGTTGTGGAACTCGACCGTCATCCGGTTGGCGGTGACATCGACGCCCGCCACGGAAACGAGCGGGCCGGCGCAGGCAATCTCTGTTGCAGCCATCGCATCAGTGGTAGCGAGAATCGCCTCGACCAGCTCCACGCGTCGGGCGGGCACCAGCTCGGGGGCAAGGCGCTTCACCACGCGCCAAAGGGCGGTTCTGCTGCTCATGCTGTCGCCCGCTGTTCTGCTGCGGCCTGGCGCAGCGTGAGGTGGTAGGAGGTGGCAGCGGCCTCGGCCATCTGCTGCGGCGTGCTGTTGCGCAGCATTTCTTCGTAGACCTCGAGGCCGGCGACGATGGCATGCAGCCCGGGGCCGTCGAACCCGTAGCGTCCATGCCGCCCACGGATGCCGTCGCAGCGGATCAGCGCATCGCGGGCGGCGACCATGGGCGCGACGCATACCGGGTCGATCTGTTCTGCGCGAACGAGACCGACGTTGATGCACGACGCGAGGCGGTCGAACATGTCGTCATCCGTTGTGCCGGCCTTGAGCTGGCAAAAGGCGTCGTGCAGCTTCGTCATCACCTCATCGGCGGTGCCTGGGTGCGTGTCCTGGCGTGCGGCAATGAGCATTGCCCATGTCGCGGGGTTGACATTGGAGCGGGGATAGCGGCGCTTCATGCGGCCTCCAAGATGAAAGAGGGTTGGCGCAGGCGCTCGCGTTGGAGCGGCTCATGCGCCTCGTTGAGTTCGATGCCAATGAATTGGCGGCCGAGCTGCTGCGCCACCTGGCCGGTGGTGCCGCTTCCGAAGAACGGATCGAGAACGACGCCGCCCGCCGGCGCGCCGGCCAGAATGCAAGGTTCGATGAGGTCCGTTGGAAAGGTCGCGAAGTGCGCGCCCTTGTATGGCTTGGTGCTGACGGTCCAGACGCTGCGCTTGTTGCGCCGGCCCTCATAGGCAACCGGCTCGCGGTCCTCGCGAAACTGCGGCTTCTGGCCATGCTCGCCTGCGCTGTCTTTGGTGGTGCGCGCAAAGCTGTTCCGTCGAGAGACAGCCTTCATCGGCCCGTTCGTCTTGCCTGGCACGCGGTCGCTGCCGGCCTGGGATTCGATGTCCTGCGCCATCCTGCTCAGCGTCGACTCGGCCGAGGGCTCGCTGATGGCGCCTTGGTCGAAGTAGTAGCTCGGTGACTTCGACATCAGAAAGATGTCCTCGTGCGCCTTGGTGCACCTGTCCCGCACGCTCTCCGGCATGGGGTTGGGCTTGTGCCAAACGATGCCCTGGCGGAGATACCAGCCGCTCGAGCGAAGGGCGAAAGCCGTCATCCATGGGATGCCGACCAGATCCTTTGCCTTGATGCCGCTGCCCTTCGGCAGGTTGGTGGTTCGCCGGGACTGCTTCGGGTGATTGGTGATGCTTCGCTGCTGCGCAACGCTGGCGTTATAAGAGCTGTTGCCGTGGTTGGTGGTGCGGCCTTCCGCGCCCCACGAGCCGGCGTAGCTGTCGCCAAGGTTGAGCCACAGGGTGCCGTCATCGGCAAGGATGTCGAGGCACAGCGAGAACACTTCCACCATCGTGGCAACGTACTCATCGGGTGTTTCCTCGAGCCCGATCTGTCCGGCGTGTCCGTAGTCGCGCAGGCCCCAGTAGGGCGGAGACGTGACGATGGTTTGCACCTGCACGCCATCAGCAGCCATCCGGCGAAGCACCGCGCGCACGTCGCCGAAGTGGCAGCGGTTGAGCCAGTCCTTCATGCTGCCTCCCTTCCGTAGATCAGGGATTCGTGGGCGAAATTGGCGGCTACTAGCCTTTCTGCTTGGATCGGTGCCACGCTGTTGCCACACATCCGGACCTGCGCAGTGGCGCTGAGCTTGATGCGCGGAACGGCCAGTGGATCTGCAGCCTGTACCCCGTCCTTGAACAGCAGCGCCGGGTCTGGAATCTCGTGGATGACATAGCCTTCCGGGAAGCTCTGAGCAAGGAAGAGCTCCGGTGCCTTGAGCATGCGGAGCGTGATGTCCACCAGCACCCACCATTGCCCCTCGTGAAACATGAGCACCAGCTCGGCCGGCTCGGGGAAGTGCTCGGGCAAGTGCTGGTGCAGCAACTCGGCGCACATGCGCGCGCGTTCACGCAGCTCGGGTGCGAGGCACTCGGCGGGCACCTGCACGGCCTGCACGAGGCCCATGCGTCCCTTGGTGGGGAGCGTGTGCATCGGCTCGGCGACGCCTTGCCATTGCCCTCCGTTGCTGTAGTACTTCACGCAATAGGCGGTGATGAGGCGCTGGTTGGCTCCCTTGGAAAGGATGGTGGACATGGGCGCATCAGCCGAACGCCCGGCGTTGTCCTCGTAGAAACCGCCGTAGGCCTGCTCGAGGCACGCGGAGACTAGGGCCTGCTCGCCGCGATGTGCGCCAGTGATGGTGCGCAGCGGCTCGGCTGGGTCGTTCCCTGCGCGCTCGCCGTGGTGCGTCAGGTGCGTGAGGTGCACGGCGGTGACCGCGCTGGTGCCGCCGCTGGCTGTCACGGTGTTGAGCGGCTGCTCGAGGCTGCGCACGCCGTGGCTCCAACGCTTTGCGCCGGTCGCAGACGATTCTCCGTGCCCCATGTCCACCAGATGGGCTGCCACCACCGCATGCTTCACGCCACCGGCCACTACGGTGCCGAGCGGGCGCTCAATGTCCAGCGCGCGCGGCTCCTGTCCGGCGCGCTCGCCATAGCCGATGGTCACCAGGCTTGCGCTGGCGAGGCCGTGATGAGTGCCGCCGGCCGAGATGGTCGAAAGCGGCAATGCGATGTGATCGCCTTGCAAGTGGCTTTCCTCGGTGCCGCGCATTGGCGCGACTACCGGCGCGACCACGGCGTGATGGCCGCCGGTTGTGACAGTTGCTAGCGGCAGAGACGCTGGCGCGCCAGTGTGACCGGTGGTGTTGGTCATCACCATGGGCGAGAGGGTGGGCGTGACCACCGAAAAGTGCCCGCCCTTGACCTGTGCGCAGATCGTGCGCAGCGGCTCGTCGGCCGCCATGTTGCGCTGGTTGCTAGCGTTGGCATGCTCGCTCACGAACGGGGCGAGCACTGGCTGAGCGATGCAGGAGTCGGCTTTCGACGTGATCGTTTGCAGGGGCAGGTTGACAGGCCGTTCTGGCGATTGGCCCATGCGCCCGCCCACACCCACGATGAATGGCTTAGGGCTCGCGAGAACGTGCCGCCATAGGCCCTTCGCAACACGGCGAAGTGTGTTCACGGCGAGCGCGCGGTCGCGGCCAAAGATGCTGCGGGCCGGAAGGCTGAAATCGATGCATTCAGCGGCCGAGCGCCACGGCAGAAGCTTGCCGGCGAGCACCTCGGCACTCGCGGGGTTGCCGTGGGTAGCCTCGGGCCAACGGATGGGCAGGCCATCGCGCCGGGCCACGAGAAAGAGGCGCTTTCGGATGGTCGGCGCGCCGTGATCACAGGCGCGCAGCTCGCGCCATTCCACGTTGTAGCCGTGGCCGCGTAGCTGACGCACGAAGCTCTCGAAGGTCTTCCCCTTGCGGGCGGGGTCTGGTCGAGCGGTGCCATCGGTGCCCACGAGCAGCGGACCCCAGGTGGTGAACTCTTCGACGTTCTCGAGCATGAGCACGCGCGGCTTGGTCAGTGCCACCCAGCGCATCCCGACCCATGCCAGGCCGCGAATGTGTTTCGCCACTGGCGTGCCGCCCTTGGCCTTGGAAAAGTGCTTGCAGTCCGGCGAAAGCCACACGAGCCCGACCGGCTGGTTGCGAGTGACTTTGATCGGATCGACTTCCCACACGCTCTCGAGCAGGTGCTGAGTGCGCGGGTGGTTCATGGCGTGCATCGCCAGCGCTTCGGGATCGTGGTTGATGGCAATGTCCACCGGTCGCCCGAATGCGGCTTCGATGCCGGTAGATGTGCCCCCACCGCCAGCGAAGTTGTCGATGATCAACTCGTGCGGGAATGGCAGGCCTTGCTGCTTCACCTGTGGTGCAGGCGGTCGAGGCGATGGGCTTGGCCGGCGCGCGCGGGGAATGGCGCGCGGCATCTCCCGTAGCATCTCCGCGATCTGCGCGCGTGACACATCCACGCTGAAGCCCTCGAACTCGGAGAGGCGGTGAAGCTCGTCGTCCTCCGCGCGAACGGGGTTGTGGCTAGTCACCTCCAGTCGATATGTCCGAAGCGGCGCCGGAAGCGCGGGCAGCAGATGCCGCTGAATCAATATGGCCAGCGCTTCGCGTGCGTCGACCTCGACGCCGGCCTCTGCCGCGGCGCGAAGGAAGATCGGGTGCTCTTGGAGCATCTCTCCGTCGCCGAATCCCCAGTTGGCGAACAACTGGCTCGCGTGGAGCTCGACCCCGCACTCGCGGCCGAGGTCCAGTGGTTGGGTGAAGTCGTCGCGCTTCACGTCTTCATGCCTCCGCAGTGACATTGACACGCACGCGGTCGATGCCGAGGTCACGGGCAACAAACTCGCCCAGCACCAAGCCCTGCAGGTGGCGCACGTCGTGAATGTTGGCGATGACGGCCTCGGGCTTGAAGCGCGCGCCGTCCGTCGCGCTGACATGGGCGTTCTCTGCCTCACCATTGCAACCTGGCCGCGTCACTTGCCAGAGCGTGCCGCCGGCGGCGCGCACGGTGTCGGCCTCGTTGTCGAAACGAACATCGGTGATGACAAAGCGGCTTTCGCCGTCGCGCTGGTACGCGACCAGGCGCGCGAGCAGGGCGCGTGTCCAGTAGCGCGGGTGCTGCATGCGGCGGTACTCGGAGCCCCACCATTGAAGGATCTGCCGAGGTGCGCGCGGCATGTCGAGCCATTCATCGCTGAGCGGCGTGCGGTGGTCCGGTGCCGCTGCGCTGAGCGAATAGACCACGGCCGCGAGGAAGTCCTGCGGCGCGCCGCGCATGCGCAGGGTTGGGGTGGGAACGCTCTTGAGGTGGGGCGACGCCAGTTCATCGGGCATGAGCCCGAAGCCGCTGGCGACCTCGGCGCGCAGGGCATCAGCGAAGGCCAGTTTGCGAAAGCGCGCATGCGCCACCAGCAGATCGGCCACCGTGTCTTTGCCCGAGCCGGCAAAGCCGGTCAAGCCGATGATGTGTTGCTTCATGCGCGCTGGCTTCACGGCTTGCCGATCAGGACGGTGTAGCCCAGCGGCGCCGCACCCTCGGTGGTGCTCACGGTCGCACCGCGCACCTGCTCGACGTAGCCCGTGAAGGCGTCTTCGATGGCGTTCTCGGGGCGTTCCAGTTCGTAATGAAACTTCACCGCGCCGCTGTTCAGTCGGTACTTCAGGCGCGCGGTGAGCTTGTAGCCGCCGCCGTTCTTGAAGAGGCGCAGGCCGAGCGTGAAGGTCTTCGGGATCGATACCGCGCCCTCGCCGGCAGTGGCATTGATCGTCTCGTTGTAGGTGAGCTGGGTCTGCCCGTCCTGCAGCCGCTTCGCGCTCGAAAAGTTAATGCCGGACGACGCGGCGATGGTGGTCGCTACTGTGAGCAGCTTCTCCGCGTCATCGCCGTGCAGGTCGGCCATGTTGTCTTCGATGAACTCGGCGAACTCGGTCTGACTGAAGACCTCCCCGTCCTTGTCGAGCCAGCGCTTCGCTTCCGGTGTGAGAACCGCAGCGAACACGGCGCGATGGTCGCGCCAGCCCGGGCCCGCCTTCGTGTCGTTGAACACCGCGGTGATGGTGCGCGCATCGGGGTCGGCGTACACGTAGCCCGTTGCCTGGGCGTGCTGGTCGGCGAGATAGGTAAGCAGGCTCTCGAGCGAGCCCAGTGCGATGGTGCCGCGCAGCCGGTTCGGCACGATCTGCGCCTGTTCGATCTTGCTGGTGAGGTCGATGTGCTGGAACTGCGGGGGCACCACGAGGTGGGTCGTTCCCGCGATGGCCTTCGGCTCGAGGCCGATGGTCGTGATGTCGCGAACGAGTTGAGCGGTAGGCGCGTTGAGGGCGTCCATGGATCAGGCTTCCTTGAAAGTTGCGGGAGGGGTGGCGGCGGAAACGTCACGCAGCTGCAGCTCTTGCTGCCGCGGGTGATTGCGGGAGGTCTCACCGTCTTCGGTGAGCCAGAAGAAATCGCTGGCCTGCTCGGGCTTGGGCAGCTCGAGCTTTCGGTCGGCGGTGATGGTCACTTTGTCGACCGATCCGCTGTTGGAGCGGGTGGCCGGGGCCACCTTGACCTTCAGCGTGAGCGAGCCGGCGCGGCCGGTGGTTTGCACCGTGCGCAGCAGCTCGGCGAAGTCGGCGCTCAACGCGGCATTGGTGGTGCCTTCGTTGAGCTCGACAATGAAAAGGGAAAACGCTTTCACGGGCGTGGCTCTCCTGTGGTTGATGAAAAAGCGGGGTGGGGAAGGGGGGCGCGTCAGGCGGGCTGCGCGGCGGGCGCGCGGGCGGGCAGCAGTTCGCAACTGCTGACGCTCGCGCTCGTCTCGGGCGAGCCGCGTGGGCCCAGCAGGGAGCGCGGATTAATGAGCACCAGACGCAGCGCGTCGCCGGCCTTGAGCGCAGGGTGCGCCTTGCGCCAGGCTTCTGCGCTGGGGCCGAGCCAGCGCACGACATAGCCCTCGACGCGGCCGGGGCCTTGGTTGTCGATCAGCCGCATCTTCAGCACGAAGTCCTTGTTGTCATCGACGTGCTCGCTGACGGCCGGGCGGCCCGGGTAGTCCTTGCCCACGAAGAAGACGCCGGTAGTGGTGGTGGTCACAGGCGCTGTCCTTTCTTCTGCTCAGCGATGACGCGCTGGAAGGTTTTGCGGATGTCGGTTTCGCAGGCGCGCTGGTACTTGAAGCGCGGGTCGAGCAGGCCGCTCACGGGGCCGGTCGGCGGGAGCGGCGCGGGGCGCCGGCGGCGGGGTTCGAGTGCGAGCTGAATCACGGCGTGCTCCATCCGTAGACCGCCATCGCTGCGAAGATGACGGGCATGACGATGGGCACCGCGAGCATCGCGATGGTCTTGAGCAGGCCCGGTGCGGGCTGTACGGGCGACGTTCTCACGCTGGCACCCCCGCTTCGGTGGCGGCGATGGCCACGGCCTTCGTCACGTCGATGGTCAGCACGAGCGAGCGGCCGAACTTGAGCTTCACCTGCTCTTCCTTGGTGCCCCAGTCCTTGCGCTCGATTTCGCGGAAGCCGAGGTCGATGAGGGCGGCAAAGAGCTTGTCGTCACGCGAGCACATCGCGGTCTGAATGCGCACGGTCTTGCCGTGGTCGTAGGTGCAGAGGTCGCGGTGCGCCAGTTGGATGCCGCGCTCGGCGAGCGCGGGCAGGAACTGGTCGAGCACTGCGAGCTTTGCGCGCAACGCCTTGATTTCGGCGAGGCGGCGGCTGTGCTCGTAGTTGGCCTTTGCGACGGCCAGCTCTTCGAGGGTCGTCGGCTCGCGGCCGTTGACCTTCAAGTGCTTCTGCCAATCGCTGATGAGACGAAAGGGCGTGCTCATGCGGCACCGCCTTGCGCCTGCTCGGCCGCCTTCGCGAAACCGCGCATCGAGCCGGCCGCGCTGATGGCCGACAGGTTCAACGCATCGATTTCACCGTTGAGGGCGTGTGCCTGCGCGGCGAACTGGGCGCGCATTGGGTGTGCGGGCGCGTCTTCGACGTGGGCGCGCACCACGCCGTCTGCGATGCCGGGCAGCGAGACTTTGCCGGCCTTCAGTGCCTTGTCTGCGAGCGGCAGGCCCATGGGCTGCCACGCGGCGATGCCGACTGCGGGGCAGCGATAGAACGCCTGGCGGCGCGTGCTGACCTTGCGAATCCAAATGTCCACGCGCGCCGAGCCGGTCGGGACGAAGCCGGTGGCTGCGCCCGCGCTCGTGGCGTGGTGAGCTTTGACGCCGCGCATCGCCTAGCTCGCGCGCTCGAGGCGTTCAACTCGGGCAATGGGGTGCCCGGTCTTGGTGTGGGCGGCGTGGAGCGCCGCGCTGCCGTCTTCAGCGTCGAGGTCGACGTGGGGGAGCAGGCCCGACTCGCTGGATGCCGGCTCGTAGAAGCAGCGGTAGCTGCGGGCGGCCGAGGCCGGGATCGTGTTCGCGGTTCGCTTCATCTGTCCATCTCCAAGTTGGGATGGACGAATAGTAGCGATGCTGCTTTCTCAGAACAATAGCAATGCTGCTGTTGTTACAAAATAAAGTAGCAGGGCTGCTTTTTGCAGCCTTTGGCGTCTCAGCGGGGCCGGATGTTTTCCGCAGCAGTCCAATAGCCGTCGGGGTTGCCGCGGGGCCGAACCTTCACCAGGCCCGCAAAGATCGCGGTGTCCTCGAGGAAGACGATGGCGCCTTGGCTCAGGATCAGGCAAGAGCCGCTGCTGGCCCCGCCAACGAGCGCGCGATTGAAGGCCTCACTATCGTCTTGAGAGGCGAGGGATGTGAGCTTTTCGTACTGCTCTCGCCTTGAGCAGGCTGCCACCGAGTTTCGGGCGATTTCGTAGCCATTTGCTGAAGGCTTTGCCGGCGATTGAATGGGGGCGCCGCCGGCTGCGGTTGGTGGCGGCCTGGAGGGAGATTGTTTGGGCGCGTTCTCAAGCGCCCCAGCGGGGCACTCGGAAATTTGCAGGGTGATGATTTTCCCATTTGGCATGGTGCATTGCGTCGCTGACCATGCTGCCGACGACAGGCATAGGCCTAGTGATGCGGTCAAGAGCGCATATCTCAAAGCTTTACCCCCATCCACACCGCGCGTCCGATGATTTCAACGTGATGGCTGGCATCAATCGGGATGTCTGGGTTGCCGTCTGCGTTGTCCGAGCGCGCTACCCAGCCCGAATGCGTCTGGGCAAGCCGTTTGACGATGAGGTCGTCTCCATAGGCCAGCGCGAAGACGGAGCCGCTTCTTGGCTCTCGGTTGCGGGTGTTCACCAGCAGCACCGCGCCGTTGATGATCGTTGGCTCCATGCTGGTGCCGGTGACGTGGACGATGCGAGCTGAATCCGGTGTGGCTCCGCAGGAGGCGAGAAAGTCGCGGCGAAATTGCAGTGACCCCTCGACCTCTTCAACAACTGTTGCGGCGCCCGGACCCGCCGACAAGCGCACGGTGAGGCGCTGCACGGCCACGAACTCCGCTTCTTCGGAGGCCGGGTGTTCGATGACTTTGGCCGCTCCTGCAACTTGAGCCGCGATGGTGGGGCTGAAGTCGCCGATCGCTACTCCGAGGCCCCGCGCGAAGTTCGACGCCTGCTCTATGTTTAGTGGGCGGCGGCCATGCAGATAGTGACCCATGTTCGGCTGTGACCGCAGGCCGTACTGCGCCGCGAATTCATCCTGTTTCAGGCCTCCGGCCGCTCGATATTTTTTGTACAGCGCGAGCAGCCGCGCGGCGTCTTCGCGCTGCCAGTTTTCGAGTGAGTTCGTGTCGTTGTTCTTCACTCTGAAAACTGTAGCGACGCTACTTTGCTTGACAAGCAGCATTGCTATTGAGATAACATAGCAGCAAAGCTACTAAGTTCAAATGCACCACCTGAAATCCATTCGCGAGCGACTGGGCGTGACGCAGCAGGCGCTTGCAGACGGCATCGGCTGCACACAGGGCAATGTTGGGCACTATGAGCGCGGGCAGATGCTTCCGCCCAATGTCGCGACCAAGCTGATTGCGTTTGCTGCCGCACGCGGCCTGCGGATCGGATACGACCACATCTACGGCGATAAGCCCTTGCCCGAGTTGCACTCTGTGCTGAGTGCCGTGCGCATGGAAGGCGAGAGCGCGCATGCGTGACGGTCTTTTGAAGTCGCGCGTCCTCATCACCCTCGTGGAGTGGGCGGCGGTACTGGCGGAAATCGCGTTGCTCTTCGCGTGGAAGGCTGCGGCAATGCAGGGCGCCGGCCGCGTGCTGGTGGCCTGGCTGGTCATTTCTGGCTTGGGCGGGTGCGCGTGCATCTTGGCTCCGACTGGTCGCTTGCCTCTGCCGGCCTTTGGCCATCACCTGCTGGTGGTCTGCAGCGTGCTCTCTGGCGGCGCGCTGTTTTGGTTCGGTCACAGCTTGCTCGGCGCTCTGGCGCTCATGGGCTTGTTCGGGACGTGCGTCTATCGCCGCCGGTGTGACGCCGCAGAGAGGGTGCCGCGCCTCAGATGACCCGGACCTCCTTCCACCTTCAGGCGCTCGCTGCGCAACGCGAGCGGCGCATTGCCACGTTCTCACGACCATCGCACGTCCGCCGGGCGCACCACGTCGACGGCGGGCGTCAGCACGCGTCGGCACAGGCCTTCGAGCGTCTTCGTTTGCCGCGGCGTGCGTGCGCCATGGGCCAGCGCGCTCGCCGAGCAGATGGCGATCCACGCCGAGACGGTTTCCCGATTGATTTCGGGCTCCACCTCCAGCAACAGCACGAGCTGCTGCAGGAACTGCTCGATGGCATCGATTCGCTCGCTGGGCGTGGGGGCGAAGGCTTCCATGGCCGGCTGGTCTTTCTCTTCTCTTGAGGTTTGCATGAACGCAACTTTCTCAATTCCCGGCCATCTCGCCTATGGCGGCGATGAGCCCAATCCCTCCAGACCCGCCGGGCAGGACATCCTCGATGCGGTCTACAACACGGTGCACGGGTATCCGGGCGGCGTCACGGCGCTGGCCGCGCGCATGGGCATTCCTGTCAACACGCTGACGCACAAGGCCAACCCCAACACGACCACGCACCAGCCCAACCCGCGCGAGCTCATCGCGATGCAGGCCTTCAGCGGCAATTTCGCGGTGCTCCATGCGATGGCCGAGGCACTGGGCCACACCTGCACTCTCGCGACGCCAGACCAGTCGGGCGCCGATCCGGTTGAGGCGCTGATGCGTCTGCATTCGGCCTTCGCCGACTACGTGCGGGCCACGGCGGATGCGGTGCGCGAAGGCGAGGGCGCTGTCACGGGCAATCAGGTGCGTCGTGCCGACTACGCCGCGCAGGAGGTCATTGCGGCCGTGGGCCACGTCATGGCGCTTCTGCGCGGGCGCATGCGGAAGGCGCCGCAGACATGAGCCGTGGGGAAATGGATCTGCCGCCCGATATCGACTTGGCGAGCCTGCTCGCGCGGGTAGATGAGGTCGGCGATTGTCTGATCTGGAACTGCTATGCGCTCGATGGCCTGCATCCGCAGTGGCGTGTTGGCGGGCGGCTGTGGAACGTGCGACGCTTGCTGTGGCTGCTCGTGCGCGGTCCGCTCGCGGCCGGCCTGCAGGTGGGAGTCGGCTGCGATGCCGAACTGTGCGTGCATCCCGATCACTTGGCAGCGCGAACGCGCTCGCAGGCATGCGCCGGCAAGTCGAAGACAGCCGCTCACCGGGTGCGCATCGCGCTGGGGAAGCGGGTCGATTCGATACTAACGGCAGACATCGTGCAGGCGGTGCGCATGAGCGCTGAGCCGGGCGTAGTCCTCGATGAGCAGCTCGGGCTCTCGCGCGGCTACGCCTCGAAGCTGCGCACGGGAGCGGTTTGGCGGCAGCACGGGTGCGCATTCGCCGGCCTGGGGGAGCGTGCAGCGTCATGAGCATCAAGGTGATGACGATGGTGTTCGACCGCTACCCTGTGGGCGGTAGCGAGCGGCTTCTCGCGCTGGCCATTGCAGACCATGCGCACGATGACGGGACGCACATCTACCCGGCCATCGACACGCTGGCGAGCAAGACGATGCAGAGCCGCAGCACGGTGCAGCGGCAGATCGCCAAGATGCTTGCCATCGGTTGGCTCGAGCGCGTCGGGTCGAAGACGGGGCGCGGCTACGTCAATGAGTACCGCATTTCGTCGGCGTGGATCAGGGGCGAGTTGTTGCCTTCGCAGGTCGCCCCGCCGCTTGTTACAGACGTGGAGCCCAGTTATCCACAAGCAGGTCAGATTGACACCCTTATTTCTGCTCAGAAGGGTGTCATCCAGAACGAAAAGGGTGTCATCCACGACGTGAAGGGTGTCACAGCTATGACACCCGAATCTTCAGAACCGCCAAAGAACCGAACCCCCCTACCCCCCGAGGGGGGAGCGACGGGTTTCGATCAAGTCTTTGCGGAATACCCGAACCATGCCAACCGGGCGAAGGCAGAGCGGCGATGGCGCCGGCTTAGGCCCGACGCGGCATTGCAGCAGGCCATGCTCGCGGCCATCGCCGTGCAGCGGCACAGCGTGAAGTGGAGCAAGGACAAGGGCCAGTTCGTGCCCGAGTTCCACACCTGGCTGCGCAACGCGGGTTGGCGCGACGACGTGAGCGACCGCGGCCCGGTTGTGCCGTGGGACACCAACCGCAGCACTATCGAAGCCAAGGCTGCTGAGCTTGGCATGGCCCCTTGGAACGAGGGAGACCTGAGCGTCAACCGCGAGACCTTCCACGCCTACACCGAGCGCGTGCGCCGTCTGGTCGAACAGGAGGTGGAATGCGCATCGACCTGAAGCTCGACGGCATCGAGTCCGTGCGCGGCGCGCTCAACAAACTCACCGGCAATCAGGCGCGCGATGCGTTCGCCGCGGCCCTCAACGACACGGCCTTTCGCGTGCGCCGCGAGATGCAAAAGGAAATGCGGGCGGTATTCGACAAGCCGACGCCGTACATCCTCAAGAGCGTGTATGTCCGGCAGGCCACGCGGCAGCGGCAGGATGTGGCCATCGAGCCCACCTACTTCGGGGGCAAGGGGGTCGACCCGCAGAAGATCCTTCAAGCGCAGGAGTTCGGCGGCAGGCGCACGGACAAGCGCAGCGAGGTGGCGTTGCGCCGCGTGGGCATTCTGCCCGCCGGCTTTCAGACGGTCATTCCTGCGAGTCCATACCCGGGCAGTGATGACGGCCGGGGCAATCTGCGCGGCTCATTCCTTTCGCAGCTGCTGTCGTACTTCCGTGCGTTCGGCGAGCAGGGCTACCGGGCCAACATGACAGACAAGCGTCGTGCGCGCGTGCACCAAGGCACGAAGAAGGTCGATGGCCGTCGCTACTTCGTTGCCTATGGGCGCTTGCGCAGTGGGCCCACTGCGCACCTGCCTCCTGGCATATGGGCAGCGGCGGGCACACATGGGGTGGATGTGCGCCCTGTGCTGTTGTTCGTGCAGGTGGGTGAGTACGTGCCGCTGCTCAGCATGGAGACGGTGGCCGAGCATGCCGACGTGGATGCGTACATGGCGCGACGGCTGCGCTACCGCATCAGGCAGGCGGTGGGCGAATGATGGCGGCCAAGGCAGGCATGCACCACCGCAGGGCGTGGAGGGCTCGATGCGAGAAAACAACATCGACCGGGGGAGGGCGCGGGTCCCTCCTGGAGGCCTGCCGTGCGGGTAATTCGAACCGCGTCCTCAGGCTGTTCACGGACCTTCCTAAGGGGGTTAAGTGAAGGTAGTTGAGGCTATGGGTGTGAGCATCACGCAGGCGGAGTTCGCTGTGCTGGTCGGCGTGAGCGAGGCGAAGGTGAGCCAGTTGGTCGGGGAGGGGGTTATCGAGCGCGGCCAGACCGCGCATGCGTGGCTGCTCGCCTACTGCGAACGACTGCGCGAGGTGGCCGCCGGGCGCGCGTCGGTCGAGGCCGGCGGCCTTGACCTTGTGCAGGAGCGCGCCAGGCTGGCTCGAAGCCAGCGCGAGGCGCAGGACATCAAGAACGCCGTGGCGCGTGGCGAGTTCGCGCCCATCGGCCTGCTCGCCGACGTGCTCGGCATGGCATCGAGTGCGGTCGTGGATCGCTTCGAGCAGCTCGAAGGTGCGCTGCGCAAGGCGTGCCCTGAGTTGCCGGATGAAGCGAAGGCCACGGTGCAGCAGGTCATTGCGAACGCGCGCAACGAGTGGATTCGCAGCACCTCGAAGCTGGTCGAAGAAGAGATGGATACGGCGATTCGATTCAGCTATGACTCCGACGACCCGGACGATGAGCAGCGTGTGCCGGACGATCATGGAAGCGAGGAAGCGTGATCTCGCCAACCAACGTTTCGCGTGAAACATTGCGCGCCGTGATCCACGCGGTGAGCCTCGGCCTTGGCAGCCTGCGGGCCGAGGTCTTTCAGACGCTCAGCGAGTGGGCCCGCGACAACTTCAAACTGGCTGGCGAAAGCTCGCACCAGAAGGGTGGATGGATCGCGTGGTCCTTTCAGATCGGCATCCTCGACTTCATGAGCGATGACCGGATCGAGGAACTCGACGTGGAGAAGTCGAAGCGAGTCGGGTACACGAAGATGATCACCGCCTTCGTGGCCTACAACATCGCGCACCGCCGGCGCAAGCAGGCGCTCTGGCAGCCGACAGACGATGACCGCGACAGCTACGTCAAGAGCGAAATCGATCCGATCCTTGATGCGCGCGACGGCGTGCCTTCGGTGCAGGCGGCGCGCCGCAAGGGCGGTGGCAGTGACGACACCATCAAGATGAAGAAGTTTCGCGACAGCGTTCTTCATCTGCTCGGAGGGAAGGCGAAGCGAGCCTATCGGCGCATCACCGTGGCGATTGCCATCCTTGATGAGTGGTCCGCCTTCGACCAGACCATCGAGAAATCGGGCGACCCGGGCGGCCTGGCGAAGGGCCGCCTCGAAGGCGCGCCCTATCCGAAGTTCGTTGGCGGCTCGACGCCTGGCTTCAAAGGGCTGTGCCATGTCGAGCGTGCCGTGCTCAACGCCGAGGGCTTTGTCCGGTTCTACATCGACTGCAAGCACTGCGGCCTTGAGCATCCGCTCGCATGGGGCGGCAAAGGAAAGCTGCACGGCTTCAAGTGGGACCGCGGCAACCCCGCCAGCGTGCACCATGTCTGCCCGCATTGTCGCAAGTCCATTCGGCAAAGCGACTTCCTGCAGGGCGGACTCCCCATGCAGGGCACCTGGGTGTGCGAGAAGACGGGCAAGAGGTTCGGGACGGACAGAGTGTGGCGCGACAGCGCCGGCATGCCCACTCGCCCGCCGAAGACGCTGGGCGTGCACATCTGGGCCGCGTACAGTCCGCAGCGCACCTGGGAAAGCATCGTCAAGGAATTCGAGGAAGCGCTTGACGCGCTCGCCCGCGGCGACTCGGGGCCAATGCAGCTCTTCGTCAACGAGACGCTCGGCGAGACATGGGAAGTCGTCGGCGAGCGCACCGATGAGCATGCGCTGCAATCGCGTGCCGAGGACTACCCTTTGAAGACTGTGCCGGCGGGCGGTCTGATACTGACGGCGGGTGTTGACGTGCAGCGCGACCGTTGGGAAATTGACGTGTGGGCGTGGGGGCGCGGCTTGGAGTCCTGGCACGTCGACCACCACGTCATCCACGGCAATCCTGCGTCCGAAGATGACTGGGCGCCGGTCGCGGCCTACCTGTCGAGCCGCTACGTGCAGGCTTGGCACGGCGGCTCGATGGGGTTGAGCGCAATTTCCATCGACTCGAGCGACCAAACGCAGGCGGTCTATAACTGGGTGCGCAAGACGCAGCATCAGCTTCCGAGGCTGCGCGCCATCAAGGGGCGAGGCGAAGAGAACGTGCCCGTCCTGGGGCCCAGCAGCCCGCAGGAGGTGCGGTGGAACGGCACAAAGATTCCCAACGGCATCAAGCTGTGGAATGTCGGCATCGACTCGGCGAAGGACTTGTTGCTCGGGCAGCTCGCCATCGAGAAGCCGGGGCCGGGCTTCGTTCATTTCAGTCAGGAACTGCCGCAAGAGTGGTTCGAGCAGCTCACGGCCGAGCAGCGCATCCTTGTGAAAGTCAACGGGAAAGAAGCCTACCGCTGGGTCAAGCGTAGGCCGCGCAACGAGGTGCTCGACAACCGCAACTACGCACTGCACGCTGCCTTCGGCCTCGGCCTTCACAACTACACCGACAAGCGTTGGAGCGACCTCGAGGCCTCCGTGCAGCCGGCGCGCGATCTGTTCTCGGCGCCTGCGCCAGCCATTTCGCCGCCCTCAGTTCAAACGCCGGCCCCCGTGCCCGCGGCAAATGCGTCTGGCGCGTCGCATGCGGCGGACTTCGACATCTTCTCTCCCATCGCTCTCAACTAAAAATGACAGAACCACACTCCAGCGACGAGCCGCTCGCAATCATCGAAGAGGAAGCGCGCGCCATGGCCCAGTGCTTCGGCGTCGCTGCGCCGGACGAAGCCGCGGCGTCGCTGATGGACCGCATCCTGCTGCGTCTTGGCGGCGAGCACATCTATTTTCCGAAGCGCCGCACGAGAGCGCGGCAGCAAGATCGCGAAGCGCTGTTGAAGAGATTCGACGGACGCAATCTTTTCGAGTTGGCCCGAGAATTCGGGATGACCCCGCGACACCTTCGCCGCATCCTGTCGGAAGGGCGCGAACGCTAGGCGCTGGCCTTGTCAAAGCCTTGGGTTCGCTCTTATCATCCGCGGCGGTGGTGGTGAAATCGTGGTGGAATTTCAGCGTTCGCGCTGCCATACCGCAAAGGGAAAATCGAGCCGGCGCCTCACTGGCCCCGTCTGAAATGCCGGGCTCCCGATGCGGCAACCAACCAACCTACCGGGTGCAAGGACCGGTGCCAGATTTTGCGTCTTGCTCAACGCTCGTTGAGATCCAGCGAGGGGCCATCGAGGCTCACATCAGTGAAGGGCTCGGGCTCGGCAATGTGCCCTCCGAACAGCGCGTTGAACTGCCTTTCTGCATCGCTCAAGAAATGCAAGATGTCGTCCAGCAGTTCGCGAAATGTTGTGCATTCCCAGGTGACGTTTGGAGCTGCGTTCGCCAACGAGTTGCGCACGTAGGCATCAAGACTCATGGGTGCCGCCGTCAACTCATTTTTCTTGAAACTAGGACTAAGGGTGCGGACGTTGAGCATGGAGAAGGCGCAAACCGGAAGCTCGTAGATCTGGCGCAGGCGATCAAACTCCCGGCGATCCTCTTCCGATAGATGCGCATACCGTTCGTCTCGGGTCGGGCTGAAGGGCTCGACGTACTCCAGGACGCGATCCGCCGTGTCGCCCACCAGTGGGCAGAAGTATCGTTCCCACCAGACGTTGAAGTAGCGTTGCTGCAATTCGAGATATGTGAGTCCGATGATGTTCGTGTTCTGCGTGTATCGCTCAGCACCGGATTGCAGGCCATGCTTCGAGACGATGAACCCGATGTTGCCTCCTGTCTCGTGCATCACAGTCGTGAACGCGTGAACGACGGATTGCGGGATGCTCGCATTCCAGTTCTTGCACTCGACCACGTACCTGATTTTGTCGACGCTTCGCACGTCCACCGCAAACACATCGAGTTCGACCTTTCCGCGCGGGGTCTCTACTTCGACTTCTTTCTCAGCATCGAGGCCGATATTCCGCAGCAGGCGCTGGACGCCTGACTGCAGTTCTTTCCAATCGTCGGGTAGGGGGTGGTCGATCATTTGAAGGTGGACATGTTTTTGTGACATTGTCCAGAAGAAATGTCCGCGATGAACTGTTGTCATCGCATGCATGGGCATTTACCGCCACCTCACCGTTGCAGAACTCCAAGCGATGCGCACGCGCCTGATGGCGTCGCTGCAGGATCGACTCGCATCCCCAACATCGGCCGCCCACAACGGGCGCTCCGTTCAGTATCAACAGAACGTCGCTGAAATCCGCAAGGAAATCGCGGCGTTGAGCGAAGAGCTCGAAGCCCGTGGCGCTGGCGTTTCCGGCGGCGCGGTGCGCGGCCCCATCTACATCGTTTGAAGATGAGCCGCCGCAACCGTCGTCTCATGCCCGCTGGCCCGCGCATCTCCGCGCTTGGCGCCAGCGGCCCCGCGGGCGCCGGGATGAACGCGCACGAAGCCGCTTCAACCAGCGACCTGGCCCTGCATGGTTGGAACCCCATCGGCGGCAGCGCCGATGCGGATCTGCTGCCCGACCTCGACACGCTGACGGCACGCTCTCGCGACCTCGGCCGCAACAACGGCCTCATGGCCGGCGGCATGCAGACGATGCGCGACAACATCGTCGGATCGGTGCTGCGGCTCAGTTCGACGCCGGACTATCGCTTGCTCGGGTGGACGCGCGAGCAGAGCCGCGAGTGGGGCAACGTGGTCGAGGCGAAGTTCCGTTCCTGGGCCGAGACTACCGAGTGCGACGCGGCGCGCACGCAGAACCTGCTCGGCCTCACGCTGCAGGCTCTCGGCGGCGCCATGCTCAACGGCGACGCGTTGGGCTTGCCGCTCTGGCTGCCCCGTCCTGGCACGCGCTGGAACACGCGCTTGATGATGGTCGAGGCCGACCGGCTCGCCACGCCTCTGGGCCTCGAGCATCGCGACGACATCCGCAAGGGCATCGAGTTCGACCGCTGGGGCGCACCTGTGGCGTACCACATCCTCAAGCGCCACCCGGGCGATGTGTTCGCGTTCGGCTTCTATGGCATGACGCGAGAGGCGCAGCTCATGGAATGGGACCGCATTCCTGCGTTCACCGCCTGGGGCCGTCGCCGTGTCATCCACTTGCACGACAAGGAACGCACCGGCCAATCGCGTGGCAAGCCCGTTGTCACGGCCGTGATGCGCGAATTCCACATGGCCGGTAAGTACGCGGCAAACGAGCTGCAGGCCAGCCTTGCGAACTCGCTCGTTGCCGCGTTCCTCGAGTCGGACCTCGATCCGAACTCGGCCGCCGCTCTGTTCGGTGACAACCCTCGCGAACAGTGGAATGCGTCAGTGGCGCAGACCCGCAATATCCGCCAGCTCAAGGGCGCGGCGGTCATTCCGCTGCCCGCCGGTGCGCGTCTCTCCAGCTTCACGCCAGGCCGCCCGAATCAAGCCTTCGAGGCATTCATGCTCGCCTCGCTGCGGCACATCGCCGCAGGAATGAACCTGCCCTATGAACTGCTGCTGAAGGACTTCAGCAAGTCGAACTACAGCAGCGCGCGTGCCGCCTTGCTCGAGGCGTGGCGGTACTTCCACGGCCGCCGCCGCTGGCTCACCGACTACTGGCTTCGAGCCATCTACGAACTGTGGTTCGAAGAGGCCGTGAACGCCGGCGAGATAGAGGCGCCCGGCTTCTATGAGAACCGCTACGCCTATCTGCGCGCTCGCTTCATTTTTGGCGGCCGCGGCTGGGTCGATCCAGTGAAGGAAGCGCAGGCGGCCGGGCTGCGCATCGAAATGGGCATCTCCACGCTTGAGAAGGAATGCGCGGAGCAAGGCGACGACTACGAAGAAATCATGGATCAGCGCGCCATCGAGTTGCGCATGGCCGCTGACCGTGGCCTCAACACCGCGCAGCCCATCGCCGTGGCACTGGCTTCGGCCGGGCAGGGCAAGTCCGACGACGAAGAACAGCCTGGCGCATCCCAAGGGCAGAACGAGGAAACCGCCGCATGAAATACCCCAATCTCGCAGCGCGGATCTTCAACACGCCGCTGCTCATCCATCCGCAGAAGCTCGACGCCATCATTGTCGGCCTGAGCGACCGCTTGCTCGGCGCCATGCCGCTGATGGTCGCCTCGGCCGATGGCTTGCCCAAGCTGGCGCCCGAGCTGTTCTCGACGCGGCGCGGCGAGCAGAGCGACCGCGGCTATCGCGTGGTCGAAGGCGTCGCGGTGCTCAACGTCAACGGCGCGTTGCTGCATCGCAGCCGCCTCGATGTGGCCGAGAGTACTTTCCTCGTGGGCTACAACGACCTGGCCGCCGACCTCGAGGATGCGATGAGCCATCCCGACGTGCATGCAGTGCTTCAGGTCTACGACAGCCCGGGCGGCGAGGCGCAGGGCGCCTTCGAATACGCGCAGCGTGTTTTCGATTTGCGCGGTCGCAAGCCCATGCAGGCCATCGCTGACGGCATGGCGCTGTCTGCCGCCTATCTGGGCGCCAGCGCAGCCGACGAAGTGGCGGTTACCGCAACCGGCTATGCCGGCTCCGTGGGTGTGGTCTCGCGGC
This sequence comes from Variovorax paradoxus NBRC 15149, assembly GCF_001591365.1. Lineage (GTDB taxonomy): Bacteria > Pseudomonadota > Gammaproteobacteria > Burkholderiales > Burkholderiaceae_C > Variovorax > Variovorax paradoxus. The sequence goes on along the minus strand of NZ_BCUT01000001.1, from coordinate 792,600 downwards.
ACGTCGACTTCTCGCGCGCGCTCGATCAGGACGGCATCACCGTGACGCACATCTTCGCCGGTGCGCACAAGGTCGACGGCAACCCCTACGAGCCGCTGCCCGCCGATGTGCGCAGCGCCTGGCAAGCCGAGATTGACGGGCTCTACACGATGTTCGTGGATGCGGTCGCGCGCCACCGCGGCATGGAAGCGGCGGCCGTGCGCAAGACGCAGGCCGCCAGCTATTCCGGCGTCGCGGCCGTGGCCTCTGGCCTGGCCGACCGCATTGCCACCACAGACCAGCTGATTTCCGAACTGGCCGCCCAACGCGGCCGGTCCTTCCCTGTCGGGCCGACCGCCCGATCCAACGCCAACGACAAAGGAGCATCTATGTCTGGCATTTCCCCCAACGAGGCGGGCGGTCATCAAGCCGCAGCAGCCCCCGCCGGTGCGCCGGCAGTTCCCTCCGCCTTCACGCAGGCCAATGTGGATGCGGCACGCGCCGAGGGCCGCCAGGAGGGCGCGCTGTCCGAGCGCACTCGCGTGAGCGGCATCTTCGCGCACGAGGCCGCGGCCGGGCGCACGCAGTTGGCCATTCAGTGCGTCACCAGCGGCCTGAGCGTCGAGCAAGCCGGCGCCGTTCTCGGTGCCGCACCGGTGGCGACCGCCGCGCCGGTGAATGCCTTCGCCACCGCCATGGCCGCGGTGGGCAATCCCGATGTCTCGGGCGTCGAGGCCGGCAGCGGCGCGCAGACCGACGAGGCCGCTCTCGCGAGCCAGATCGTCGCGAGCTTCCGCGGTTCGCGCTGATTCAACCATTCACAGGAGTTGCGAACATGAACTATCGCCCAAGTTTCTCGACGGAGGGCGTTTCTGCCTCCAAGGTGCTCGTGGCCGGCAACGCCCACCTGCTGGTGGGCCGCAAGGTCACGCTGCTGGCCGGCGCGGTCTACGCGGCCGGCACGGTGCTCGGCGTCATCGCCGCTTCGAAGAAGCACACCGTCAGCGCCTCGGCCGCCACCGATGGCAGCGAAGAGCCGGACCTGATCCTGGCCGAAACGGTAGACGCCACCGCGGGCGACCGGGAGGCGCTCGGCTATGCACGCGGCGACTTCAACACGAGCGCGCTCGTGCTCGGCGCGGGCCACACCGTTGCCAGCATCACCGAAGCCCTGCGCACCAAGGGCATCACCTTGCTGGTCGACGTGGCCTGACGGCCAGCACCCAGCAATCCAACCTCTCAATCAGGAGCAACTTTCATGGACATTTTTTCCATCGGCGTCCTCGCGCGTGTGATCGCCGAGCTTCCGGCCCCCGCGCCGTTCATCCTCAATTCGTTCTTCACGGCCATGCAGACCGAGACGAGCGAGGAAATCCACTTCGATGTGGAGAACGGTCGCCGCCGCCTGGCGCCGTTCGTCGCGCCCATCGTGGCCGGCAAGGTCGTGCAGTCGAAGGGCTTCGTCACGAAGACCTTCAAGCCCGCCTACATCAAGGACAAGCGTGTCTTCGACAGTTCGCGCCCGTTCAAGCGCGCCATCGGTGAGCGCATCGGCGGCGAGTTGACGCCCGCGCAGCGTCTGCAGGCATTGCTCGCCACCGATCTGCAGGATCAACTCGAGATGCTCGCTCGCCGTCAGGAAGTCATGGCCGTGGAAGCGCTGCGTACCGGGAAGGTCACTGTCAAGGGCGAACAATATCCGACCGTGGTCGTGGACTTCGGCCGCCATGCAGACCTGACCGTCGAGCTCCTGGCGGGCGACCGCTGGGGCGAAGCCGGCGTCGACCCGCTCGAAGACGTGCAGGCGTGGTCGATGGGCGTGACGCAGCACTCGGGCGCGGCCGGCAACACGCTCATCATGGACGTGAAGGCTTGGCAGCTCTTCAGCGCTGCGCCTTCGGTGCAGAAGCTGCTCGACCGCTTCCGCGGCGCCGACAAGCTCAACGCGACCGTGACCGGCGAGGGCGGTCGCTACATGGGCAACATCGGCGACTTCGATATCTGGGTCTATGCCGGATGGTATGAAGACCCGGACTCGGGCGCGCTGACCCCGTACCTGCCCGACAACACGGTGCTCATCACGAGTCCGGACCTCGAGGGCACCCGCGCCTATGGAGCGATCAAGGACGAAGAGTCCGGGTTCCAGGCCATGCCGTACTTCTCGAAGTCGTGGGTCGAAAAGGACCCGGCCGTGCGCCTGCTGCTGCTGCAATCGGCCCCGCTGCCGGTGCCGTACCGCGTCAACGCCTCGATGTCGGCCAAGGTTCGCTGAGGCCCTGAGCATGTCCGCACGCGCGCGCTTCGCCGAGATCGAAGCCATGGTGGATGCCGGGGTGCTCGGCCACCTGGCGAACGCCATCGCCACGGTGGCGGGCGTCGACGTGCCGGTCATCTTCGATGTGCCGTCCGCCCAGTCCTTCGACGGGCAGATCGACGCCAGCGCTCCCGAATGCAGCGGGGCTGCCGAGCTGCTCGCGAATGTCGAGCGCGGAGACACCATCGTTCTGCGCGGGCGCAGCTACGAGGTAGTGACTGCGGAGCCCGATGGCGCCGGATTCATCCGCCTCGTGCTTGGGAGCCTCTGATGCTGGCGCTCGAACCTGCAATCGTGGAGCGGCTGCGCGCGAGCCTGGCCGTAGCTTGGACCGTGAAAGGCATGTTCTCCGACGCCGGAAAGCGGGAGCCCGACCTCTTTGCATCCGTGATGTTTGGTGATGCGGATGTGCCGGCAAGCGAAGTGCCGGGCGTGCTGGTGCGGCCGTTGTGGCTTGTCACGCTCGTTGGCAGGCGCGCTGATGCAGAGGCTGCGCCGCAGCTCGACAGCGCCTTCGCGCTCGTTATAGAGGCGCTTCACGGTTGGGCGCCTGGGCAGGTCACCGGCAGGCGCTGGGAGCGTCTTCAGCTGGTGCGCGTGAAGCCGCCACCTTTTCTCGAGAACGGCCTTGTCGGGATCGAACTCGCTTTTTCTACTTCCGCCCGCTTCGACGGGCAACCCTGAAAGGACATCGTTATGCCTATCTCGCACACCAAGACGGAACTGTCGGCCCCTCGCGGCCGGCTTCGCCTGGACATCATGAACGCCCTCGAGGAACTCACGGGCGAAGAAGAAATGGGCAACTGCCCGGCCTTCGTCCTGACCATCGACTCGGAGAAGGCCGAGGAATTCTCGGCCGAGAGCGCGGCCAGCGAACTCATCGGCACGCTGACCGGCAAGGTCAAGCGAACCGCCAAGATCACCTGCAACAACATGAGCATGGCGACCTATCAGCGTTTCCTTGCCGCCACGAGTGAAGTCGTGGTGCAGGCTGCCGTGGCGGTCACTGCCGAGCTGCGCACCGTCGTGCCCGGCAAGATCTATCAGCTCGGCCAGACGGCGGCGAACCCCATCGGGGTGCGCAATGTCACTGCCGTGACCGTCAAGTCCGAAGACGGCACCACGCCCTATGTGGCGGGAGAAGACTTCAACGTCGACCCCGAAACCGGCGCGGTACAGATCATTGCCGGCGGCGGCATCGCGGCAGGCGTCGTGCAGTTCGGCTATACGCCGGTGGCCGGTTCGTACACGCGCCTCAAGACCGGCGGCAACACGTCCTTCCTCTCGGCCATCCGGGTGGTCGCGGACAACGCGGCAGGCAGCAACAAGGACTGGTACATGCCGCGCTGCAGCCTCACACCGTCCGGCGACCTCCCCATCGTGTCGAACGAAGTCGAGTTCGTGAAGGTCGAGTTCGACGTTGACGTTCTCAAGTCCGCGAACGCGGAGGCGGTCTACGTCGGAGGCCGACCGGTCGCCTGATCGAACGCCCGTCCCCGCGCATTGCCGCGGGGGCGTGGTGACGCATGCGGCTTCGCGCAGAGGCTCCATCCGCCGCCATCGCCCCACCCACCTGACCCTCTCTCCCTGTGGCCATTAAGCCGATTCAGATTCTCATCAATGCCAAGGACAACGCGTCCTCGGTGTTCGACAAGCTGCAGCAGCGCGTGATCGCGTTCGCGGTACTGGTGGCCGGCTATTTCGGCATCCAGGCCTTTGCGGGTTGGGTCAAGGGCGGTGCCGACCTCGAGCAAGCGCTCAGCCGCGTGCAGTCGGCCACGGGCGCCACCGCGGCGGAAATGCGGCTGCTGCGCAAGGCGGCTGTTGACGCTGCGGCCGACACCCGTTTCAACTTCACTCAGTCGGAGGCGGCGGGCGCTCTCGAAAACCTGGCGAAAGCGGGTCTGAGTGTCAAGGACGCCATCGCCACGCTGCCCGCTGCCATGCAGCTGGCTCGCGCTGGCGACATCGAACTTGCAGGTTCGGCGGAGTACCTGACCAAGATCGTCAACGGCCTGGGTCTGTCGTTCACGGAGTCGGGGCGGGTGGCCGACGTGCTCGCAAAGGGCGCTAATGCGACGAACACCAGCGTGACCGGCCTGGCGCAGGCGCTCAGTTACGCGGCCCCCCTCGCGAACACGCTCGGCCTCGGCCTCGAGTTCACTGTTGCGATCATCGGCAAGTTCGCCGACGCTGGCATTGACGCCAGCCGCGCAGGTACTGCCCTCAACAGCATCCTCGCGCAGTTCTCCGACCCGGCCAGCAAGTTCCGCACGGAACTGGCCGCGGCCGGGATTACGTCGACCAATTTCGAGAAGGCTCTGCACGAGCTTGCCGCGGCCGGGCCGGCTGGTCAGCGTGCTATCGCTGCGGTGGGACAGGAGGCCGGCCCGGCATTGCGTGCTCTGTTGAACCAGGGTGTCGGCAAGCTCGATGAGTTGAAGAAGTCGCTGCAGGATGCTGGTGGCAGCGCTGCGGCCACGGCGGCCATCATGCAGGCCAACCTCAACGGCGCGCTCGCAAGCCTGCGCACCGCGTGGGACTCAGCCACCAACGCGCTGACAACGCCGGTTTTGCCGGTGCTGAAAGAAGGCGTCGAGCAGCTCGCGGGAGCGCTGCGCGGAGCGGTTGCAGACGGCACTATCGGGCGCTTCGGTTCGGCCATCGCGTCCGCATTCCAGAGCGGCATGAAGTGGGTGCGCGAGTTTCTCGGCACCGTCGATTTCGCCGCAGTCACCGCGCGTGCGCAGGCCTTCGCCGAGCGCATCGGCGCGCTGCTCGACAGCTTCGGCCAGAAGGCGCAGACCACTGGCAACATCGTGCAAACGGTATGGGGCGTCATGGTGGCCGGCGCAAACGTGGTCCTGGCGGCCATCTACAAGCAAGCCGAGGCTATGGCCACCGTGGTAAGCGCGGTGCAGACGGGCCTTGCCACCATCATTGCCGGCCTGGCGAAGATCACCTTCGGCAGCCTCTCGGCCGCGTTCAAGGCTGCCGCCGATGAGGTGCGGCTCTCGGCCGAGGCCACCGGAGCCGTGGCTGATGCGTTCGGCGCGAAGGCGGGCGAAGCCTTCGACCGCGCCGCAGAGGGTGCCGAACAGGCGCGCGCCGGCTGGGCGGGCCTGACCGGCAGCGCTGAGGCAACGACTGCGGCCGCCGCCAGCAGTGCGGCAGCGTTCACGAACATGGCTGCGGACATGAAGGCCGCAGGCGACAGCGCGCAGGACGCCGGGCAGAAGGCCGCTGGCGCCGCCGAACTGCAGCGAGTGAAGGCGGAAGAAGCCCGCGTAACAGTTGAGCGCCTGCGGGCGGAATACGCGCAGGCCATCGCGACCGGCAACCTTGAGCTCGCTACTCAGAAGCTTGATGAGCTGAAGAAGGCCAATCTCGCGGCCGCCAGTTCGGCCAAAGAGAACAGCAAGGCTCAAGAGCAGGCAGCCCTCGAGATTGCCGCGGCGTTCTCCCGTGCGGGCATCGAGACGAAGGCATCGCTCGAGGTTGCGGCCCGGACCGCACTTCGCGACTACGAGATCATTCGCGACAGTGGTCAGGCTACCGCCATCGGCCTCGGCGAGGCTTGGAAGAGGGCGGCGGAGGCCGCGATTGCTGCCGGCAATGGTATTGCTCCCGGCTGGGTGCAGGCGCAGGCTGCGATGCGCGGTTTCGAGATCGTGCTCGACGGCGCGGGGCGCTCCACAGTCAAGCTGCGCGATGCACAGAACGACGCAATGCAGTCGGCCCATGGCCTGGCTGGCGCGCTGCGCGAGGTCACGAACGCACGCGAGCGCGACATCGAGGCACGCGAGAAGGCAAACGCTCTGAAAGAGCGCGAGAACGCCCTTGAGAACAAGCGCCTCGGCCGCGATGCCGGCGGCTTCTCCATCGACAAGAACGGGAAGACCGTCAACGCTGGCAGCGACCTGGGCACCCTGACCGGCATCGCCGCGTTCCTGAAGAACGCCGGCGTCAACGACGACGCGACCGCGCGCCGCATCGCCCGCGAATTCGCCGACGAGAAGGGGAACGTCCAGTTCTTCAACAACCCCGGCCAGAAGAAATACGGCGGCGACACGCTGAGCTTTGCGCTGCTCAAGGCCGCCGAGAAGATCACCTTCGGGCAGGACGGGCCGGCCGCCGGCGTGCCGACCACGATCCCGCGGCCCGAGAGCGGCCGCACGGTGCGGCTCGAACTGAACCTCAACGGGCGCGACCTGGGCACCGTCAACACCGATCCCGCCGGCGCCGGCGCCATCGAAGGTTTGTTCACCGAACTGCGCGCCGCGCGCGGCAGCGCTTCGAGGGGTTGACCGTGGCAACGACCAAGTTTCACACGCTCGGCGCTATCCAGATCCCCCGCGGCATGGTCTGGGTGGATGAGTTCGCATGGAGCGCCTACGAGCGAGCCTCCGAGCGCTCGACCACCGGCGCGCTGCTGCTCGATGGTGGCCTGAAGAAGAAGGGCCGCCCGATCACGCTGCAGGGCCAGCAGGACGCGGGTTGGATCAGACGCCAACCTCTCGAGCAATTGGTCGCCCTGGCCGACACCGCGCTGTTCGACACCCACGTCCTGACCCTGGCCGATGGCCGCGTCTTCAACGTGAAGTTTGCGCCCGTGGATCTGCCTGTCTCGGGTGAGCCCATCGCGCGCCCCGAGCTGCCCGCCGCCGACTACCCCTATGTCGCCACCGTGCGACTCATCACCGTATGACCATTCTCGAATCCGATATCAAGCTCGTGGCGGCTCAAGTCATGGACGACGTGCCCGAGGGCGGCGGCGCGCCGACTTCGTCCGTCATCCCGGACGGCAAGAGCAATGCCATCTTCAAAGACATCAGCGAGGTGGACCGCGCACAGGGCGACGTGTCCATCATGAAGGTGGCGGCCACTGTGCAGACGCTCAACACCGATACCGCGCTCGGGGGCACCGTCGTCATCGCCCGGCCGCCGCTCGACCCGAACGTGTCGGCCACGCTGTTCGTCACGAACGACTTCTTCGACCGCCGCGCCGCGATTCAGAGCCGCATCGAGGCCTACACGACCCCGGGCGAGGAATTCACCGGCTACCTGCTCGCGAACCATGTGCAGGGCCAGCGCTCGATGTTGATCTTCCAGCGGCCCGGCGCGACGCCGCCGAACGTGAACAGCACGTTGCAGATCAGCGGCGGCGGCGTGAGCGAGGCCGTGCGCCTCACTGCAGTGAAGGTTGAAGCCCGCACCTACAGCTATTCCACAGGCAATGGGTTTGTGGACTACCCGGCGCAAGTTTGCGTCTGCGAGCTGCAGGACGGCCTCAAGCACGACTACACCGGCACCGGAGCCAATCGTCTTTTCGAGCGCACGCCGACCGCGGCGGCGATCAACCGCATGCTGGTGGCCGACGCGGCACGCTTCTACGGCGTCGCCCGGCTGGTGGTCAACGCCACCACCGGCGACCTGTCGGTGAAGGTGGACCGCATCGACACGCAGATCGCGCCGACCTCCACCACCGAGATCTCGATCACCGACACCTCGGCGGCCGGCTCGTCCATCGCGCTCGTTCGCTCGGGTGCCGGCACTGTCACGCTGACCACCGGCGCGCTGTTCGGGCCGAATGCCACGCTCACGCTCGGCAATCCCTTCTACGCCGGCACGCTGTCGATTGCGACCGCCGCTGGCACCATCACCGACGACGGCGGCCGCCTCAAGCTCGGCGCGCTCACCATCGGCACGGCTTCCTATGTCGGCGGCACGCTGACCTTTGCGAGCGACGCGCCGCAGATCGGTGGCGCGAAAGCCATCACCTTCGGCCCGGCCGCGGCGCCAATTGAGCTGGCCGATTCGGCGTCCATCGCGGTCACTGCGGAAAACCGCCGCGTCAACTATCCGCTGACCATCCTTCCCCCGCCCGCGCCTGGCACGCTGCGCGTCGCCTACCGCGCCGGCGCCAACTGGTACGAGCTGGCCGATGACGGCGCCGGCCGGCTGCGCGGCGCGGATTCGAGCATCGGCTCGGGCACGGTGGACTACGCTACCGGCACCGTCGCGCCGACGCTGGGCGTGCTGCCGGATGTGGGCAGCGAGGTGCTGTACTTCTGGGGCGCGAAGGCCAACTACCGCGACCGCAGCGGCGTGCTGCCCGCCGCCGTGTTGATCCGCCTGGCGCTCGACAATGCCGCCGCGCAGGCCAGCACCATCACGCTGGACTGGAATGACGGTGCGGCCCGGCACGCCAGCGACAACGGCAGCGGCGCGCTCACAGGTGACGGCACGGGGCCGGTCAGCTACGCCACCAGCACCATCGACCTGAAGCCGAACACGCTGCCGGCGTCGTCGGTCGCATTCACGGTGGGCTACACCCATGGCTCGCCGGAAACCAAGGCGTTCCCGGCGCCAGCGCGGGATGTCGATGGCGGTATCACACTAAACCTCGGCAAGACCAACATCGCGCCGCGTTCGCTGGCCTTGAGCTGGAATCTCGTGCTGCTGTCCACCGGCGGCGTGCCGGCGGACATGTGGGTGCCGCAGAACTTCGCTTCCACGAAGACCATCACCGACAACGGCGATGGCAAGCTGGTGGATGGCCTGGGCGTCGAGTTCGGGACGATCACCTACGCGACCGGCATCGCCAAGCTCTACCCCGAGGCGGTCGTGACGGTGCCGGTGCCGCAATGGGCCGTGAACCAGCTCGGCATCTTGGGCACCGTGCTGTCGCCGAGCCTGCCGGGTGCCTTCCGCAACACGCTGACGGGCTACACCTATGTCCCGCTAAATGCCACGCTGCCCGCCGACAGCTCGGCGCTTGTGTCGGCCGATTTCCGGGTGGCCGGCGCCGGCACGGCCAAAAGCCAAGTCTTCAATCAGCCGAAGCTCTCGATTCAGCTTCTGCCGAACGCGAGCGAAGTCGGCGTGCCGGGCAGCGTGAATTTCACGCTGGGCGGGAAGACCTATTTCGACCGGGCCGGCGCGCTTTACACCGACCTCGACCCGGCAACGGGTGCGGCGACGCACGCCGGCACCTACGACTACGCCACCAACACCGCCAGTCTCGACGCCTGGCCGGCTTCGGCGTCGAGCACCGTCACAGTGAACAGCTTGTTGACGGCCCTCAACGGCCAACCGGTCGAGTACGTGGTGTTTCGTACGCCCGTGGCACCCATTGCGCCGGGCACGCTGCAGCTCCTGGCGACCAAGCTCAACGGCGGCACGGTCAACGTCACGGCCGACCTCACGGGCCTCATCAGCGGTGCCAATGTGCGCGGCACCGTGGACGCCTTTACGGGTGTCGGCAAGGTGCGCTTCGGTGATTGGGTGACGGCGGCCGGCCACGAGTCGGAACCGTGGTACGACCCCGAGGCGGTCGGCAGCGACGGCAAGATCTGGAAGCCGGTTCCCGTGTTCGCCAGCACGATCCGCTACAACGCGGTCGCGACCACCTCGCTGCCTGTGGATGCAAACTTGCTCGGGCTCGACCCGGTGCGACTGCCGCCGGATGGCCGCGTACCGATCTACCGCAAAGGCGGCCTCACGGTCATCGGCAACACCAGGCGCCTGCCGGCCGCCGTGGTGTCGAATGGACAGACGCTCAACGCGGGCCGCGAGCGGCTCTCGCGCACGCGGCTCATCGGATCCGATGGCCTGGCTATCGAGACCGGCTACACGCGCAATCTCGACGCCGGCACGCTCACGATCACCGATGCCTCGGGCTTCGCGCAGCCGGTGGTCTACGAGCACACCATCGAGGACATGCTGACGCTCACCGATGTGTCGATCGATGGGCGCCTGTCATTCGCGAGCCGCCTGTCGCATGACTACAGCGCCGGCGACACCTACGTGAGCAGCGCGGTGCGCATGGGCGACGTGAAGGCCCGTGTCTCGCTGCTGTTCGACCAGCAGAGCTGGACGGGCGCATGGTCGGACGCTTTGATCGGCAATGCCGCCGACCCGACTTTCAACGACATCGACTTCCCGATCACCGTCACGAACAAGGGGGCCGTCACTGAGCGGTGGCGCATCCAGATCAATGGCAGCGGCACGGCTTACAGCCTGATCGGCGAGCACCTCGGACAGATCGTGACCGGCCAGAGTCTCACGGCCGATTGCGAGCCTGTCGGCCCCTCGGGCGTGCCGTATATGCGCATCCCTGCGGCCGGCTTCGGTTCGGGCGGCTGGCCCGCCGGCTCCGTCATCCGCTTCAACACCGTGGCGGCCACTTTCCCCTTTGTCGTCATTCGCACCGTGCAGATGGGCGCCGAGACCGTGCTCGATGACTCGTTCGAGCTGCTCGTGCGCATCGGTGTGGACCGTCCCTGAATCCAGCAAGGAAATTTCCCATGACTTCCGTCGTAGACACCTCTGTCAAACCGTTCACCAGCGCCATGGTCGGCGCGCCCCCCGTCAGCGGCGTGGCCGGCTCGGGCATCGCCTGGCTGGACGCGCTGTTGGTGACCGGCTTCGATACCAAGAACCTGACTTCGCTCGTCGTTGCCGGGGGCGTGGCGACCGGTTCTTTCACTGGCACGCACAGCGCGTTCGTTGACTCGGTGGTCACCATCGCAGGCAGCAGCATCGCGGCGCTCAATGGAGAGCAGAAGGTCACGGCGACCGCGGCGGGCGTGGTGAAGTTCGCCACAACTGCTGCAGATGGCGTGGCCTCGGGCGCCATCACCATGAAGATGGCACCGGCGGGTTGGAGCAAGGTTTTCGCCGGCACCAACAAGGCGGTCTACAAGAGCAACGACCCGGCCGGAAGCGGCATGTTCCTTCGCGTGGACGATACGGCTGCCCAGGTGATGCGGATGGTCGGCTACGAAGCGATGTCGGACATCGACACCGGCGTCGGGCCTTTTCCGACCAGCGCGCAGATGAACGGCGGCGGCTATTGGGCCAAGAGCGTCCTCGCATCCTCGGCTGCCGTGGCATGGGCTTTGGTGGCGGACAGCCGCACCCTCTATCACGCGATCCAGGCGGGCACCAGTCAGGGCGCCACGCAGACGATCTCACCGGTGCGAGGCTTCGGCGATCCGATTGCGCTGCGCCCCTCGGGAGACGCGTATTCCACCTTCCTAAGCTACAGCGCCAACTCGACACCAGCCGCCAGCGTTGACGGGTGCCTGGGCAACAACCTGTTTGTGCAGGCCGCGAGCCCGCGCTCTTACGGAGGCCTCGGCAGCGGGGTGATCCATGCCGCACAAAACTGGGGTGGGGGCGGCATCGTCAACTACTACAGCGGAATGACCGATATCCATGGCGCGTTCCCCAATCCGGTGGACGGTGCGTTGTACCTCTGCAAGAAGATTCTTGTCCAGAACGGCACCACGAATCCGCGATCTGAACTGCCGGGCTTCTACGCGCTGACGCAAAGCGGGACGTGGAACACGTTCAAGCTCGGCGACAGGACGCCGGGAACTGGCGTCCTCGCGGGTCGCACGCTCATGGCGATGACCAGTGTCGGCTCGACCGCCAGCATGAACACGGTGCCGAGTGCCTTGACGGCCGGCATCGTCATGGTCGACGTGACGGGTCCGTGGCGCTGACATGGCCGCACACCGGTACTGGCGCATTCGCGGCTTGGAGCCCTACGCGGCCGGGGCGCTCGCCCTTAGCGAGTTGCAGCTCTTCAGCGAGACCACGCGCGTAGATGGCGCGGCTGCGCTGAGCAGCAACATCGCGCCGTCGTCAGGGGCGCTGGCGGACTTGAAAGACAACAGCCTGGCGACCGAGGCCGCTTGGACCGATGCGCGAGCGTTGGTGTTGTCGTGGGACTTCGGCGCGGGAGGCGATGTGGATGTGACCAACATCCTCTTGGGTTCGGCTGACAGCAGTCTCGTCTTTCCGGCGGTGGCGCAATTGCAGTGGTCGGACGATGGTACGACGTGGTCCGACCGCTATCCCACCGCATTCATCGGCATCAGCTGGCCAGGGCCACGGGCCAAGACGGCCAGCACCACGCGCGCTGTCACGGGCAAGCTGCGGTTCGACAAGAGCTGGAGCGATCAGAGCATGGCGGGCGAAACGGTGTATTCGACCGGCGGCGGCGTCGTCCACGGCATCGCGAACGGATACCGGCTCCAACTGTCCACCAGCTCAGTCACCGACGTGAAGGTGCGTTTCGATTCGATGCCCAGCATGGCGGACGTGGACATCACCGCGGTTGTGAACTTGCTGGGCGAGCCCTCTGTCGTTTTTCGCACGTCGTATTGGGCGGCGGCGAACGACACGTTCGGCTACGTGGCCGGCGTGGGCGGGGGCAATGTTTACATCGGAAAGGGCACCAACAGTTCAACGCCCGGCTACACGGCCATCGCAACGGTGGCACATGGGTTGACCGGAAGCGGGGATGTGAAACTGAGGGTGACCATGGTGGGCTCGGCTTACAAGGTCTATGTGAACGACGTGCTGCGGCTCTCGGGCACGGACACTACACACGCCGCTGCAGGAGAGGTTGGCGTGCGTGTCTACAACGGCACGTCCTACTTCAACCAGTTGCAGGTCCGCGAGCCCGAAGAGACGCACCCTCTGATCGTGCTTGAGCCGGCCTTCGCGCGCCTGCAGAAGCCGGTGGCCATTGCGTCGCTCGGCATGACGCCCGCCTACCCGGGCGCCAGTCTGCGTACCTACCGTCAGCGCGCGCGGCCCGACTACGTCACGGGAATACTGGGTCAGGGCATCGGCCGTGTGCGAGGCTTCACGCTCGACTATGTGAGCCCGCTCAACAAGCCCTATTCATGCCGCGTACGCCTGATGCGGGATGTCGACGGTTTGGTGGTGCGCGAGCTGTGGAGCGGTGCCGATGGAAGCTATGACTTCCAGTACATCGATGAGCTGCAGAGCTACACCGTGCTGGCGTACTACCTGGCGCACGGAAAGCTCGCAGTTGTCACCGATGGCCTGACCCTTGCCAATGGCAAGGTGGAGCTGATGCCATGAACGTGCTCGCTATCAACGCGATGTTGGCCGGGCCGGGCCTCCTGGCCTACCTCGGCGAGGGCGCGCGTTTCCTCGTATTCGGCGGTGCGCAGCCGGCCGAAGGCGGCGCCGGCACCACCTTGCTGGCCGCGGCCGTGCTCGCATTGCCTGCGGGCGTCGTGGAGAACGGTCGGCTCTCGCTCGCGCAGGCCGACACGGCGGGCGACCTGGCCGTCGCGACGGGCATCGCAACATGGGGGCGGCTCGAAGTGGCCGGCGGCACATGGGTGGCCGACTTCAGCATGAGCGGGCCGAGCGGAGCGGGGCAGGTCAAGCTCGTGGTGCAGAACCCGCCGGAAGGCGATCCCGAGGCGAAGCTGTATCAGGGCGGAACGTTCTTCATCGGCGAGGTGGTCATCGGTGGCTAATGACCTCATCTTTCGCCGGCCGCCGCCCGGCGGCCCGCCGAACGTTCTCGTGTTCGGCGAGCCGGAGGCGGCAAGTAGCGCGGCCTATGCGCTCGGGCGCATTCCGCTGCCGGGCTTCTTCGTGTCCGGCGCGGCCATGGTCACCATGCCGCCCGTGGCGACAGCCACCGGCGGCATCCCATTGCCCCCGTTCATGCTGAGCGGCACCGTGCGTTATGACAGCGCCACGCAGCGGCCGCTCGTGGGCAAGGTCTCGTCCGGGTGGCAAGTCGCGGTGCCCACCAGTACCGCGATCATGACACGGCACCAGAACGCAGCGCGCGGGAATGCTGGCCGTGTTTCGCGGTGGCAGCGCGCCGAGATCCGGGCGGGCGTCGCGGCCTCGGTGTGGCAAGAGGCCGGCCGGGCGCGCAATGGGGTAGCGGTGCGGCACCAGGCGGCGGGCTCGATCTCGACCTCGGCCGCGCTGCGCTGGCAGGAAGCGGGTCGCGTCCGCAATGCCGCGCGCGTGCGGTGGCAGGCGGCGCAGCAGCTCACGCCGGCGGCGCTGGCTGTCCGGTATCAAGAGGCCGGCCGCCTGCGGCGCGCCGTGCGTTCCAGCTGGCAGGAAGCCGAAGGCCTTGTGCATCGGCATGGCGAGGGCTTCGGCGTGGCGCAGCTCATCGAGCGCGGATGGCTCGCGCGCTGGCAGGCCGCCATGGCGCCGCTGCCGGGCCGCTCGGTCGTCGTGCCGCCCGAGGTCGATCCCTGCCACGTGCCCGACACCACGCTCGTGTTTCGCGGGAAGCAAACGCACAGCACGACGCTCATTTTCTTTTGCGAGCGGCACGGGCCGCCGCCCGGCACCGGACAGACCGTCGTGGTGCCAGTCTTGGAGGTCTATTCCGTGGAAAACAGCATCGCGCTGACGCGCGTGGATGGCGGCGAAGCCATCGAGGCCCGAGGCTTCTCGATGTCGCTCGATGCCGACTCGTGGACTTGGCAATGGAGCGCCACGCTGCCGGGTTCGGCACTGCCGCTCGTGCAAGAGGACAGCAACGGCGACCCGGCCGAGCTGCTGGCAATGGTCAACGGCGTGCCTTATCGGCTCGTGGCGGACAACCCTGCGCGTGATCGACGCTTTGCGCGCGCGGAGGTGCGCGTGCGGGGCAAGGGGCGCGCCGCGCTGCTCGACCAGCCCTTTGTGTCGGAGCAAAACTTCGCGTCTGCCTCGGGGCGGACGGCGGCGCAGCTCATGGCGCTCGCCATGACGATCAACGGCGTTAACAACGGCTGGGCCATCGACTACCGCATCGGTGATTGGTTCGTGCCTGGCGGGACGTGGGCCTTTCAGGGCACGCCGATTGCGGCGGTGCTGGACATCGCGACGGCCGCCGGTGCCATCGTGCAGCCGCACAACACCGAGCCGACGCTGCGCATCCTTCCGCGCTACCCGGCCGCGCCGTGGACGTGGCACACGCTCACGCCCGACTACGTGCTGCCGGCCGATGTGGTCTCGGTCGAAGGCATCGAATGGGTTCGGCGGCCGGCCTACAACCGCGCCTTCATCTATGGCACCACGAGCGGCGGCGTGCGAGGCGACATCACCCGCAGCGGGACGGCCGGCGACTATGACGCGCCCATGGTCACCCATTCGCTGATGACGCACGCCGATGCGGTCATGCAGCGCGGCCTGGCCGAGCTGAGCAACACGGGGCGGCAGGCGCATGTGAGCCTGCGCATGCCGGTGCTGCAGGAAACGGGCTTGATCCTGCCTGGCTCGTTGGTCAGCTACGACGGCGGCGACGCCGTGCGCCTCGGCCTTGTGCGCAGCATCGCGCTCGATGAGGCATGGCCGACGTTGCGTCAGACGCTCACCGTCGAAACCCATGTGGAGGCCTGAGCATGGCACGCAACCTCTACAGCGCATTCCTTGAGCTGCTGCCGGCCAAGCCGCTGCAGATCGCGACCGTGACGGCCGTCGATGGCGACATCGCGCGGCTCGTGCTTCCTGGCGGCGGCGTGCTCACGGCGCGCGGCGCCGGCGGGCGCGCCATCGGTGCCGAGGTGTTCGTCCGCGATGGCGTGATCGAAGGCGACGCGCCCGCCGACATGCCGCTCGTGCAATTCCAAATCTGAAGAGAGAAGAGGTCATTCATGGACATGGGCGACATCGCCGGCAATCCGATTGCACAGCTTGCATTCCTCATTCTCTCGGCCGCCGGCGGCTATCAGGTGTGGCGCAAGCAGCAGCCGACCGACGCAAAGGAACGGGCCGACAGCGAGGGCCAGATTGCGGCCCTGGGGACGTGGAAGGAACTGCTCGAAGGCGAGCGCGCCGCGCGCGTGAAGGCCGAAGAGCGGGCCGACAAGTTCGCGGCCGAGCGCAACGAAGCATTGAAAGAGTTGTGGGAAATGAAGGGGCAGATCAAGGCCATGAACGACACGCTTGCCGCGCAGACGGCCGAGCTGAGTTCTTTGCGCGATCAGGTCCGCCAACTGAAGGAGCAACTGCATGCACAGTGATTCGCACATTGATTCGGATCGCGCGGCGCTCGAAGTCTTGCCGCGCGTGCGCCCGCCGCGCCAGTGGCGCCGGTTCTTCGAAACCGTGGGCGTCGTCGGAAGCCTGTTCCTCGGCGGCTTCGGCTCGGGCTACTTCTGGGCCGCCCGGACGGCCGAAGTGCAGATGACGCGCCAGCGGGAGGACCACCTCGCGGAGATTGCCCGGCTGCGCGAGGCCTTCGGCGACCGCCTCTCTTCGCTGACGGGCCGCGTCAACCGCGCCGCCGACACCGCGGCGAGCGCTGCGCAGACCGCGGGCGAGGCCGCGACCACGGCGCAGACCGCTGCACAAACCGCCAACCAGGCCGCGAAGACCGCGGCGAAGGAACTGAAGAAACCATGATCGACACGCAAACCCTCATCGACTGCACCGGCGCCGCGCGCGCCGACGCCGAGCGCTACACCCTGCACCTGGCGGACGGAATGAACCGATTCGGCATTCACTCCGTCAACGCAATGGCGGTTTTCTTCGGGCAGCTCGCCATCGAATCCGACGCGCTGCAGAAGGTCGAAGAGAACCTCAACTACACGACGCCGGCGCGGCTGCGCGAGATCTTCCCGAGCCTGTTCGTCAAGGGCGGCTACCGGGCTGAAGAGTACGTGCGCAACCCCCGAGGGCTGAGCATGCTTCGCTACAAGGGCTTCCATGGGCGCGGCCTCATCCAGCTCACCTGGGAAGATGCTTATATCGCCGCCGGCCATGCGCTCGGCGCTGACTTCCGCCGCAATCCCGAACTGCTGCTGCAGCCGCAATATGCGGCGCAGTCGGCGTGCTGGTTTTTCGCGGTGTTCAAGGACTGTTTGCCGGCGGCCGAGCGGGGCGATGTCTACGACGTGACCGGTCCCGTAAATGGTCCCGCACGTCTGAAGCTCGCAGAGCGCAAGGCGATCACCGCGCGTGCGTACAGGGTGCTGAGCCAATGAAGTTCCTCGACATCGTGCCTTCGTGGCTCTGGGCGCTGTTGCTCGCGCTTGCGCTCGGCGTGACAGGCATCGAGCGCACACAGGTGCTGAAGGCGAAGGCCGACGTGTCCAGGGTACAAAAAGCCGTCTCCGACGAAAAGCTCGACCGTCAGGCCGAGAACACCCGCCGCGCGCTTGCCGCGCTCGAAGACTTGCAGCGCGTGCTCGCGATGCAAGCCGCCCATGCCAAAGCTCAACAGGAAAACGTCGATGCCTACGAAAAGAATATGGCCGTGCTCGATGGCCACCGCCGCGCTGCTGCTGGCGATGCTGAGCGGATGCGCAAGCAATTCGCCGCCTACGCCTCCCGTGATCGGGACCAAGCCGCAAGCGACCCCGCTGCCTGCCAGCGTGTCGAGGATCGATCC
This sequence comes from Variovorax paradoxus NBRC 15149, assembly GCF_001591365.1. Lineage (GTDB taxonomy): Bacteria > Pseudomonadota > Gammaproteobacteria > Burkholderiales > Burkholderiaceae_C > Variovorax > Variovorax paradoxus. The sequence goes on along the minus strand of NZ_BCUT01000001.1, from coordinate 775,120 downwards.
GCGGTCCTCGGCGACCTGGCTGCGCGAGGTGCAGAGCTACTTCGAAACGGTCGACTCATTGTTGAACAGCGAGACGCCGAACTAGGGGTGCTGCTGGGCATCGTAGGCAACGATCGTGCACTCATAGCGCCGGCGCCGCGGTAAACTGCGGCGTGTTCGGGGCCTGAGAATCCCGACAGCGCCGATGCGATGTCGGCGCATCGCCAGTCGGTCGAGCCGCTGGCGCCCGAGCTGCGCCAAGCGTCAACGGGGGATCACTTCAACGTGGAACCCTATGACGGATTCAATCGCTCTTCGCACTTTCAGAAAGTGGGCCTTCAGCGCGCAAGGCCGCCTGTGCTTCTATTGCAAGCACCCCATGTGGCTGCGTAAGCCAGCAGCCTTCGGAAAGCGGCACGGAATTTCGGCGCACCACCTGGGCCTTTTCCAACTGACCGCCGAGCATCTCCATGCTCAGTGTGATGGTGGTCAGGACACCCCGGCTAATATCGTTGCGGCCTGCGCGTTCTGCAACAACCAGCGTCATGCCATGTTCCCCAAGGCCCCTGATGCGCAGACCTACGAGACCTTCGTGCTTTTGTGCGTGGCCGCTGGTCTATGGCACCAGCACGCTGGGAGCTAGGCGCTTGTCTGCGAGTTGCTAAAAGCCCCTCTGAGGCGGACGCTGCGAACATCATCCGAAGCGCGCCCAGCCTTCGAGTTCGGGATTTTCGTTTGTGGTTGCCTAGAAGTAGCCCGGGGAACGGCCCGATGCTGTTCGTGGGTCGTAAGGGACTCGGCGCATCGGCCGCCGGGTGATGATCTCCGCAATCTTCTGGGCCTCAAGCGATGTGGTCAACTCGCGCTCTCTGGCTTGGCGGCGCGACTCTGCAGGATCGGCATGGCCGATAGGATCGTCCTCGAAGACGCTGTGCGTGATCACGACGGGCCGGCACCACCAGGTCTGCGGATAGTTGTCGGACCGGATGTTCTTCATGCCGCGGCCGCGCGGCACCACCTCGATGCCGCTGATCAAGATGCCGCCGTTGATCTTGCGTAGGCGCGCCCGATCCAGTACCGGGATGATGTACGTCTCTTCGTCAGCGCGCAGCAGCATGGCCGTCCAGATGCCGGCGCCATGCCGAGGGGAGGGCACGCGCTCGATGTAGACCAAGTCGCCGACGGCGCGCGTGTGCCGCACCGCTTCCTTGGAGGGCAGAGTGTTGCCCTCGAAGCGCGTGCGGAACACCTCGTACAGTACTTTGGTTGACACTGTTTAAATATACAGTAGTATTCAACCCATGGAAAACGTGCCGGACAACTTGTGGATCGCTGCGTGCGCCCACCGGCTGCAGCGGCAGTGGCATACGGTGGACCCCGAGCAGCTCGAGGAAGTCGCGCGCGACCTGGCGCAGGTTCCGCGCCTGCGCGCGATGGATCCTGGGTCGGCGGCGCTCGATTGGCTACGCCCGATCAACGATCTCGAGTAGACCGAGCGACCTCGCTGTTTTTCAAGTTGCGTCGCAGAATCCGCTCCATGTGCACCCGTTACATCTCCCCGGAAGAGCGCGAGATCGAGGCCGTCTGGCGCATCGACCGAAGGTCCAACCAGCGCAAGGACTGGGAGCACCTGCTAACGGTATTTCCGCTGTCGCTGGCCAGCTTCATCCGCCGGGCCGATGAGGTGGAGTACGCGCGCGAGCTCGTCGTGGGGCAGTGGGGCATGATTCCGCCCTGGTCCAAAACCCATGTGCCGACCACGGCACGCGGCACGCGCTTGAGCACGGTCAACGCGCGCACTGAAGGCATGGAGAAGTCGCCGACCTACAAGGACGCCTGGGCCCGCGGCAAGCGCTGCATCATCCCGGCCGCGAGCTTCGATGAGCCGAATTGGGAAACCGGAAAGAACGTCTGGTGGAGGTTCCGCCGCGCCGATGGTGCGCCGTGGGGCCTGGCGGGCCTGTGGAACACCTGGATCGACAAGGAGACGGGAGAGGTCTGGGACAACTACACCATGCTCACGCTCAACGCTGACGGCCACCCGCTGATGGGCCGGATGCACAAGCCCGATCCGAAGCTGCCGGTTGATCAGCAGGACAAGCGAAGCCTGATCCCGCTCGAGGTGCACGACTTCGACCGCTGGCTGACCTGCACGGTCGAGGAGGCGAGGGCAATGCTGAAGGTGCCGCCGGTCGAACTGTTCGACGCGGGTCCGGTGCCGGCATCAGCCGCCGCCGAACTTGGGAAGCCCGAACCCGAAGCCGAAAGCAGCTGAGGCCTTCTTCTTCGGCTCGGGAGGCTCCTCGCGCGGCCCTTGGTCGAGATCATCGATCATCTCCTGCAGCGCGAGCAGGCCTTCGGCCATGGCTTCCCTGTACGTGGGCTGCCATTCATCGGCGGCATTCAGGTCGTGCCAGATCGAGAGGCCTTCGGCAGCTTCGGCAAGCACCCATTGAAACCAGCCTGCCTCTGGCTCTTCGACGTAGACCGAGATGCGGCGCAGCGGAGTGGTCGCCTTCGCGCGTTTCGTGGCCATGCCTATCCCTCGCCTGGCATCTCGAACGTCACTGCGAAGCTCGCCAGCTCGGCAACCTTGCGTGGGTCGATGCTCACGCCGATCGGCATCAGGCGTTCGGCAAGCGCATAGATGAACTCGTGATCCGCGCGTCCTTCGCACAGCTCGTAGTAGGCGCGGCTAAACTCATTGATCCACGCCACATCAAGGGGGAGACCGACGTCGAACTTCGTCGCTGGTTTGGGCTTCCACATGGGCCCTATCCTACTGGGCTGGTGTCTTCGTCGTCGCCCGGGGCGCGCGGACCGATGCGCTCGTCTGGCGCGTAGCGCACCAATGCCTGCACGCCATCGTTGAGTGCATCGAGCCACATTTCATAAGGTTCCTCTGCCGCGTCGAGCTCAAGCCAATGCGAGGCGTCGTCGCCTTCCTCCATGAGCACCCAGTAGTAGTGCCCCGGATCCGGTTCGTCTACGTGAACTGAGATCCGGCGAACGTGGGACATCACCTGTCCCCGGCTAGGTACTTTCGGACGGCCTCGGCGGAGTTGCCAACAGCTTTCACGGCGTCGCGCAGCTGAGTTTCGCTGCAGCCGAGCGACTCGGTCCATGAGCGCAATTCGTGCGGCTCCTCGAGCGAGATGAGCTTGCGGTCCAGCCCGGTCTTTTTGGTGTCATCGGTCATCTGATTCTCCGGTCAACGCGCGGAAGGCCCGTCGCAAAGCCACGATGACGCCGGCACCGGATGACGGCTATGCTCATTTGCCGTCTTTTGCTGACGGCGGCTCTCCTACGGAGGCTGGCTATGCAGCGGGTGCTTCTGCCTTCTGCAAAGCCTTATTGACAAGAGTTCGTTGTCCAGCTGAAAGCGCCTGCATCAGGTACTCTTGTACATTGACGTGCAAACCCAAAAATATCTCTTTTTCCGAAAAGATGCACAGAGCCAAACAGACTTTCTGAACCGCAAGAAGGTCCTTGAAAATCGCTGCCCCTTGGTCATTTAAAAGGCGGATGTCGTTGAGGGTTTCTCGTAAGACCAATGTTCTAGATGAAGTGCTATGTACGGCTGTTGACAGCTCAGCATACCGCTGCGGGAGACTGGTCATCAGAGATTTTAAATCTCCTTGAAAACACGTGAGCCAGCTACAGTGCTCTCGTAGGTTTTTCATTTCCTGATGGTACTTGTCTCGCGTGTGTAGCCATTCGTATTCGACCGGATGGTCTCGGAAGTAGTGATGTCTCCAGAAATTTTCTATGACACTGCGCAGGTAGAATCTTGCTCCGCGTGCGTCGCCGCCGACTAAGACGTGGACCAAATGAATGGCATCAGAAGAGAGCTCTTGAAAGAATATGCGCTGATGTGGCTCCAGGGCGCCCATTGCGCGCGCAAAATACAGAAAGCACATCGCGTATTTGTGGGCAGAGGCGATAACTGCTCGCTGTCGCGCGGGATCATGAAGGCGGCTTTTTTCTGCAGCATCCCAATAAGCTTTGAAGTCGCTTTTGATTTGCGTGCCGGTAGTTGACGGAGTCGGCGCAAGCCTGCTCACTACATTTCCTTAATGAGTTTTTTCCATTGGCCGATGAAGTTGTTTGGGCTTCCATTCAACTTTTCGGCGAGGCGGAGTTGAAACGCTTCAAGCTCCTTCTCCGGAAGAATCGTAGCAAGATCAACCACCCGGCCGATATATCGATCCCGCGATTCCTTGGGGCGTGGCTGCAATGCCGCAGGCGCAACCGAAGAAATGTCACTGATGCTCGGGAACATCGCCTTGTTGGCGAAGATCTCGTGAAGTGACCTTAGGAAGTTGCCGCGGTTTCTGAGCTGTGCCGTGGACAACTTGGGCCGATCAGGCTCGAGGTGTATGACCGGCTCTGCTGCGACCGCCTTGCCCGAGGCCTGACGGCGTCCTCCGTTCGACTGGTGCAGCTGCATCAACGCATCGATTGCCATTCGAATACCCCGCTCATTCGCTGACGAGAGGCCGTCTCTCATCGCTAATAGATCAGCGTCCGTGAACTCGGCTGCCAATTCATATAGTTTGGCAACGAGGTAGAGGTATTTCTGGCGAGGGCTTAAATTGTTCAAAGCTGTTCCTTGACGCGCTTTACAAACTCCGCGCAGATGTTAGTGAGAGCGAGCTTGACCTCTGGAAACTTCCCCCCCTTTTCAAAGTACTGCAAAGGCATATTGGCCTCCACTGCCTCTGCGACACCTGTAGTCTGGTGAATCGTATTTTGGAAAACTTCCCCCGGGTAACTATCTCGGACTTGCTGCATTGTTGCGGTCATGGACTCGGTCGGCCTAACCTGCGTAAACACAAGGCCTAAACGCGGAAGCTCTTGTCCTGATCGCTCTTCGTAGTCGAGCATTGCGCGCTCAAGAAGCGGGAGTCCCAGCACCGATAGCGGGTCGGGCTTGACGGGGACGAGATAAGCATCCGACGCTAAAAAGGCGCTGTAGCTAAAAAGGGATGCGGTCGGAGGGCAATCGATCAGTATGTAGTCGAAATTTCCTCGGACCTTTTCGAGAAAAACTCGCAGTCGATTTTCTGTGCCGCGCGGCGCAGCATCCAGTTTCATCAAATCCAGAATGGACGGGAGGATGTGTAGGGTCGTACCATTCTTTTTAACGGGAATGAGAGTGGTCTTGTCCGTTGGTTTGCTGGCTGCAGGTTGATTCCCTGTGCTGGCTCCTGATGCTGACATAGATGTCGGCATGAAAACATTCAGGATGGTATGTTTTTGCCTCACCCAAGTGAGATAGGTGGGCGCATCAACGATCCATTGAGTGGCGTTAAATTGCGGGTCAATGTCGACCAGTAAGACCCGATTTCTTTTTGCCAGCTCCCATGCGAGCCCTACCGCAAGAGTCGTCTTTCCGACGCCGCCCTTCATGTTGATCAACGAGACAATTTTGGCGGCGGACATCGGGAACTCCTTCTTAGCGGGCGATCCTAACGCAAGTAAAGCGGCGCCCTGACGATGTTGCGTGCGTGTCTGCGACGCCCAGTCCCCCGTTGCGGTCCCTTGCCAAGCGGCAGATAGGGGCAACGCGATCCGCAGCGGCGGTTCAGGTGTTTCATGAAGCGGGGCACATGCCCCGAGTAGAATCGCTCGTCGCTAAGCGCTACAGTTGGTAGCTAGCGGTTGGTGTAACTGCTATGTCGTTGATCCATAAGGGAAATAGATTCCCTTACAAGGCGTAGGTCGGGGGTTCGAGCCCCTCAGCACCCACCACCACCCGATGCAAAGGCGAACACAGGTTCGCCTTTTTTATTGCCGTCCCGACATCCGTCGCAAAAGAGTGTTCAAGCATGTTTGATTTCTTCCGCAAGTACAACAAGATCGTCATGATTTTCTTGTTCTTGCTGATCATTCCCTCGTTCGTCCTCTTTGGCGTGGAGCGCTATCAGGGCTCCGGCGGCGAAGTGAAGGTTGCGCGGGTCGATGGCCAGAACATCACCCGGCCCGAGTGGGATGCGCAGCATCGCCTCGAGACCGACCGCATCCGCCAGCAGTCGCCCAACGTCGATCCAACGCTGCTCGAATCCGACGTGATGCGCTATGCCACGCTGGAGCGCATGGTGCGCGACCGCGTGCTCGCCGCGGCAGCGGCCAAGTCGAACGTGACCATCTCCGAAGAGCGGCTGTCGCGCATCTTCGCGCAGGACACGGGCCTTGCGGCCTTCCGCACGCCGGACGGCAAGTTCGACCGCGAGAGCTTCCAGCGCGTCACCGGCCGCACGCCGGAGCAGTACGAGGCGTCGATGCGCGCCGAACTGGCCACGCAGCAGATGCTGCTGGGCATCACGGGCACGGCCTTCGCGCCGCCCGCGCTGGCTGCGGCAACCATCAACGCCTTCTACGACCGGCGCGAGATCCAGGTCGCGCGCTTCAGCCCCGAGAGCTTCGCGTCCAAGGTGACCGTGAGCGATGCCGACGTGGAGGCCTACTACAAGGCCCACACCGCGCAGTTCCAGGCGCCCGAGCAGGCCAGCATCGAGTACCTGGTGCTCGACCTCGAAGCCGCCAAGAAGAACATCTCGGTGAACGAGGCCGACCTCAAGACCTACTACGAGCAGAACACGGCGCGCTTCGGCACCAAGGAAGAGCGCCGCGCAAGCCACATCCTGATCACCGCGCCGGCCAGCGCACCGGCAGCCGACCGCGCCAAGGCCAAGGCCAAGGCGGAGCAATTGCTTGCCGAAGTGAAGAAGGCGCCCGCCACCTTCGCCGACGTCGCGCGCAAGAATTCGCAGGATCCCGGATCGGCGGAGAAGGGCGGCGACCTCGACTTCGTGACGCGCGGCGCAATGGTCAAGCCTTTCGAGGATGCGCTGTTCGCACTCAAGAAGGGCGACATCAGCGACGTGGTCGAAACCGAGTTCGGCTACCACATCATCCGCCTCGCCGACATCAAGCCGGCCGTGGTGCCGCCGTTCGAGCAGGTGCGCGCCACCATCGAGAACGAAGTCCGTTCGCAGCAGGCGACGCAGGAATTCGCGAAGGCCGCCGAAACCTTCACCGATGCGGTCTACCAGCAGCCCGACAGCCTCAAGCCCGCGGCGGAAAAGCTGAAGCTCACGATCCAGACGGCCAGCAACGTCTCGCGCACGCCGCCGCCGGGCGCCGCCGGCGTGCTCGCGAACCGCAATTTCCTGAACGCGCTGTTCGCGGCCGATTCGCTGGACCGCAAGCAGAACACCGAAGCCATCGAAGTCGGCTCCAACCAGCTCGCGGCGGGCCGCGTGACGCAGTACACGCCCGCGCATCCGATGCCGCTGGCCGAGGTCAAGGACAAGATCCGTGCGCAGCTCATCACCGAGCGCGCCGCGGTCATGGCCAAGGCCGAGGGCGAAGCCAAGCTCGCCGCCTGGACCGCCAAGGCCGACGGCGCCACCTTCGGCGCACCGGTCACGGTGTCGCGCCGCGAAGCGCAGGCCCAGCCCCTTGCCGTCATCGATGCCGCATTGCGCGCCGATGCGTCCAAGCTGCCCGCGCTGGTGGGCGTGGACCTGGGCACGCAAGGCTACGCAGTGGTCCGCGTGACCAAGGTGGTTCCGCGCACGCCGTCGGCGCCCGAACAAACGCAGCAGGAGAACGCGCAGGTCGGCCAGTCGGTGGCTGCGGCGGAAGAAGTTGCGTACTACAACCTGCTGAAGGAACGCTTCAAGGCCGAGATCCTCGTGCCGAAGCCGGCGGAGACGCTGCCGATGGCCCGCTGACCCGGGCTTGTTGCGCGCCGTGTCGCCTCCGGCTCAGTTGCCGGGACGCGACCACGTATTTCGTCGCACGTGGGACAAGCGCAAGGTGCGCTTGTCGCCAGAATCCCGTGCATGGGAACCCTCTATCTCGTGCGCCACGGCCAAGCCAGTTTCGGCGCCGCCGACTATGACAAGCTGAGCGAGCTCGGACACAGGCAGTCCGTGCGCCTTGGCGAATACTGGCGGGAGCGCGGCATGCATTTCGATGCCGTGATCACCGGCACCCTGAAGCGCCATCGCCAGACGTGGGAAGGCATTGCCGAGGGGCTCGGGCTGAAGCGCGACGATGTGCTGGCGTGGCCCGGGCTCAACGAGTACGACAGCGAGGCGGTCATCGCCACCATCCACGAAGGCAAGCTCGAGAAGCCCGACTCGCCCGAGATGTACCGCCACCACTTCCGCCTCTTGCGCGACGGCCTCGGCGCCTGGATGCAGGGCCGGACCCAGCCCGCCGGCATGCCGAGCTATGTCGACTTCCTGGCGGGCGTGACGACGGCGCTCGACCATGTGCGCGGCCGCCACCACGGCGCCAAGGTGCTGGTGGTGTCGAGCGGCGGACCGATCAGCACGGCCGTGGGCCATGTGCTGGGCACGAGCGCCGAGACGACGATCGAACTGAACCTGCGCATCCGGAACACCGCGGTGACGGAGTTTGCCTTCACGCCCAAGCGGCACATGCTCGTCACCTACAACACGCTGCCGCACCTGGACGCTCCGGCCTACGAAGGCTGGGTGACCTACGCCTGAGCGTCTGCAGCAGCGGCTGCATCAGGCCTGCCAGACGCCGTAGCCGCTCTTGCGCAGCGCGATGCCGAGCTCGACCTCCATCGAGCGCGCGTCCTCGTAGCTCATCGGGTTGTAGCGTTCGTAGAGCGCGGGCAGCAGCCTGAGGCCGAAGGCCTGGACGAAGCTGTTGGCCTGGATGCCGGCCTTGTGCTTGTCGAAGCGGATGTCGGGGTCGAGCCCCGTCATTCCGACGTAGACGAAGGGCTTGCCGAGCTGGTAGTCGGGATTGGCGCGCCTGAACCGGCCATGGTTCCAGACGCGGTCATCGAGTTCGACCACGTAGACGTGGTGCTTCGCCCGTGGTTTGCGCGGCATCGATCCGCACTGCCGGCCGGATCAGCTCTTGCGCTTGATCAGGCCGTACAGGATCAGCAGCACGATCGCGCCGAGCACCGAGGCAATGAAGCCCGCCCCCTGGCCCGCGGTGTACCAGCCGAGTGCCTGGCCGACATAGGTCACGATCAGGGAACCCGCCACGCCGATCAGCGTGGTCACGATGAAGCCCGCGGAATCGTCGCCCGGCTTGACGGCCCGCGCCACGAGACCCACGATGAACCCGATCAGGATGGTCCAGACGATGCTCATGAAGAAATTCCTTTGGCGGTGAATTGGAAAGTGGCGGTCACGGCGAAAAGCGCGAACCGTCGAAGCAAGCGGCGCTCATGATAGCGGAGCAGCGCGATCGCCGAAGCCGGCTCGATCACATCGGGCTCGAGTCCGAGAACTTTGGCGCAGACGGCCATGTCGTGGTTGCTGCTGCGTCCTACAGGGTGCTTCGCGGCGCAGCGCTATACCGGGACCATGCTGGAAAAACTGCCTGAAGTCATCGGCCACGCGCTGCAGGGAATGCGCGCGGGGCTGGACAAGATCGTCTTCAATACGCTCGGCATGCGGCAGGGGATGGCGTCGATCGCCTTGAGCAGCGTTGCTTTCGCGGACCACGCGCCCTTGCCGTCGCGCTATACGGCCGATGGCGAGGGCTTGTCGCCGCCGCTGCAGTGGACCGGGCTTCCGGCGGGCACCGAATCGCTGGTGCTGGTGGTCGAGGATGCCGATTCACCCACGCCGAATCCGCTCGTGCATGCGATCGTCGTCGGGCTGCAGCCGGCCGAGGGCAAGCTCGACGAGGCGGCCATTCCGAGCCGGGACAACGCCGGCGCCGCCGGTTTGCGCGTCGGGCGCAATTCCGGGCTGCAGGCCGCCTGGCTGCCTCCCGATCCGCCTCCGGGGCACGGCGCGCACCGCTACGCCTTTCAACTGTTTGCGCTCGACGACACGCCCGCGTTTTCCGCGGCGCCAGGGCGGGACGAGGTGTTCGACGCGCTGCGCGAGCACGCGCTCGCGAGCGGCCTGCTGATCGGCACCTGCGAAAGGCCGGACGGCTCGATCAAGATCAAGAAGACGGCCCCGGCCGGGCCCCTCGCCACGGGTTGAGAAGAATTTCGGGCCCGTTCGCATGCCCCCGTGGCGAAAACCGGGGTTTTTGCCGCTACAATTGAAGGCTCTGCGGTGGCTGTAGCTCAGCTGGTAGAGTCCCAGATTGTGATTCTGGTCGTCGTGGGTTCGAGTCCCATCAGCCACCCCAAAATACCTTTCCCGACTGCTATTGCGCAATAGCGTCCGCGGGAACACAGCGCCGGGCCAGCCCCGGCGTTGTCATTTCCGGCTCCTGCGGCCGGCGCAGCACTCTTCCTTTGGCTTGATAAAAAGCGTCCAAACCGGTGCGTGCTGCATTGTGCGCTGCCGCAGACCCGGCGCGGGGTCCTCAATTTTCACGCGACGGCCTGCTTGTAATAAATTGGAATTGAATTAAAATCCGCCCCGTTTCCAATTTTCAGGAGTCCAACAATGGCTTCGACCCTTGCCGATATCAATTCCCAGATCAAGAAGTACGACGAGCAGATTGCGCAATTGCGCAAGCAGGCCGAAGACCTTCGCAACCAAGAGCGCGCGGGCGTGATTGAAGATGTGCGCCGGAAGATCGCTGAATACGGCCTGACTGCGTCGGACCTGAAACTCAGTGCACGCGGCGGTTCGGTCAAGCGCAGCGCGGGGGTTCCCGCGGTCAAGGCAGCAGCCAAATACCGTGGTCCGACCGGAGAAACCTGGTCTGGCGGCCGCGGCCGCAAGCCGCGTTGGGTCACCGAGGCACTGGCCGCGGGCAAGTCGCTTTCCGAGTTCGAGATCAAGTAAGCGCCGAAGCAGGCCACCCGCCAATAAAAAAGCCCGCATCTGCGGGCTTTTTTATTGGGTGCGAATCCGGGCAAACCCGCAGCGCTCAGTTCACCATCACGAGTTTTCCTTTGACGCCGCGCGATCCCATGTGGGCATAGGCAGCTTTCAATTGTGACATCTGCATCGTGCTGTCGATCACGGGCTTGATCTTTCCCTGTCCGTACCAGTGCGCCAATTCGGCCATCATTTGTGCATTGGCCTTGGGCTCGCGCTTGGCGAAATCGCCCCAGAACACGCCGACCAGGGAAGCGCCTTTCAACAGCGTGAGGTTCAATGGCAGCGACGGAATCGGCCCGGAGGCAAAGCCGACCACCAAATAGCGTCCGCGCCATGCAATCGAGCGAAATGCAGGCTCGGCGAAATCACCGCCCACCGGGTCGTAAATGACGTCGGGGCCTTTGCCGTCGGTCGCGGCCTTGATGGCATCGCGAAAGCCGCCTGGAAGCGCATGCGTGGTGTAGTTGATGGTGGCGTCGGCGCCAATGGAGCGGCAGAGTTCGCATTTCTCGTCGGTAGAAGCCGCCGCAATCACTTTGGCGCCTGCCGCCTTTGCGATTTGAATGGCGGCGGTGCCCACGCCGCCTGCCGCGCCGAGCACGAGCACGGTTTCACCGGCCTTGAGCTGCGCGCGGTCCATCAGCGCATGCCACGAGGTGGCATAGATCATGATGAACGCCGCCGCGTCGACATGGCCGAAGCCTTCGGGCAGCGGCATGCACAGCGCCGCCGGTGCCAGCGTGTGGGTTGCGAACCCGCCCGTGCCCGAAAGGCAGGCCACGTTCTGGCCGACCTTCAGATGGGTGACGCCTTCGCCCACCGCCTGGACGACGCCGGCGTATTCCGAACCGGGCACGAAGGGCAGCGGCGGCTTGATCTGGTATTTGTTCTGCACGATCAGCAGATCGGGGAAGTTGAGGCTGGCGGCCCTGATCTCGATCAGCACCTGGCCCGGACCCGGCGCCGGCGTCGGCAGTTCCTTCCAGGTCAGCGCATCGACGCCGGTGGGGTTTTCGCAAAGCCATGCGTGCATGCTCGGGTCTCCTTTGAATCAGTCGTGTATGGGCAATGATGCGAGGCGATGATAGGGGGCGCGGCAGGGCGCCGTTGTCCCTGCTGCGACGCACGCGGCGCCTACAATCCGGGCACTGAAAAGCACCATGAAGATACTTATTTCCAACGACGATGGTTTTCAGGCGCCGGGCATCGGCGCATTGCACGACGCATTGAAAGACATCGCGGACGTCGAGGTGGTTGCACCCGAGCACAACAACAGCGCCAAGTCCAATGCCCTCACGCTGGCGGCGCCGCTCTACGTGCACAAGGCGCACAACGGTTTTCGCTACGTGACGGGCACGCCGGCCGATTGCGTTCACATCGCGCTCAAGGGGCTGCTCGGCTACCGGCCCGACCTGGTGGTCTCCGGCATCAACAACGGTGCCAACATGGGCGACGACACCATCTACTCCGGCACCGTGGGTGCGGCCATGGAGGCCTATCTGTTCGGCATCCCGGCCATCGCGTTCTCGCAGATCGAGAAGGGCTGGGCGCATGTCGACGCGGCTGCGCAGGTGGCCCGGCGCCTGGTGCAGCAGATCGAGCGCGAGCGCATGCTGGACGGCGGCGCCTTCTTGCTCAATGTGAACGTTCCGAACCGGCCGCTCGAGGAGCTCAAGCCGGTCCAGGTCTGCCGGCTGGGCCGGCGCCATTCCGCGGAGAAGGTCATCACGCAGGAAAGCCCGCGGGGCGAGACGATGTACTGGATTGCAGGTGCCGGAGGCGCCAAGGACAGCGGCGAGGGCACCGACTTCCATGCCACCGCCGCCGGCCACATCGCGCTGACGCCGCTGCAGATCGACCTGACCGACCATGCCAACCTGGGCCAATGGCGCGAGACGGTTGCCCGTCTCGGTAACTGAGCATGGCCACGCAACGGCCTGGATTCCCGGTTCGCCTGACACCCACCGCCTCGGCCGCCACGCGCGGGCGCCTGCCCGCCGTGCCTGCCAAGCCGATGGTGCCGTCCACGCCTTCGATGGCCTCCGACGCCGTGCGCGCGCGCATGGTGCAGAAGCTCGCCGCCCAGGGCATTGCCGATGCGCGCGTGCTGCGCGCGCTGAGCGCGGTCGAGCGGCATCGCTTCGTCGACAGCGCGCTGGTCAACCAGGCCTATGAAGACACGAGCCTGCCGATCGGGCTGGGCCAGACCATCTCCAAGCCGAGCGTGGTGGCCCGCATGATCGAGCTCCTGCTGGGCGCGCCCGCACTGGCCGGCAAGCCGCAGGACCGTCTCGGCCGCGTGCTGGAAATCGGCACTGGCTGCGGCTACCAGGCCGCAGTGCTGAACCACGTGGCCACGGAGGTCTACAGCATCGAGCGCCTGCGCGGACTGCACGAGCGCGCGCGCGCCAACCTGCGGCATTTCCGGCTGGCCACGGTTCACCTGATGCTGGGCGACGGCATGGTCGGCTATGCCAAGGGTGCGCCCTATGCCGGCATCATCGCCGCGGCAGGCGGCGAGGCGGTGCCGCAGGCCTGGATCGAACAACTCGCCGTCGGCGGACGCATCGTGGCGCCCACGCACTCGGCAGGCGGCGGGCAGGCGCTCGTCGTCATCGATAAAACCGCCCGTGGACTCGAGCGCCGCATTCTTGAGGCGGTTCACTTTGTCCCCCTAAAATCGGGCATCGCTTGAAGGAACAACAAATGCAGGGTTTTGGCAATCGGAGTTGGTGCGCTGGTATCACGTTGGCCGTTGTGCTCGTGATCGCGGGCTGCGCCGCACCGCGAGGGCCGGCACCGGTCGAAGACCGGGGCACGATGACGCGTGCGCCCAATGCGGCACCCGGTGGCCCGCTCATCACCACCGACGCGTCGGGCAAGCCGCTTCCAGGCATCGAGAACTATGGCAAGCCGGGCTATTACGCCGTGCGGCCCGGCGACACGATCCGCCGCATCGGCAACGAAACCGGCCAGAGCTGGCAGAACATCGTCCGCTGGAACAATCTTGAAAATCCCGACCTGATCGAAGTCGGACAGGTGCTGCGCGTGGTGCCGCCGGTGGGACCGGGCACCGCCGTTGCAACCGCGCCAGCGTCTTCCTCTTCCGAGGGCGTGGTGACCAAGCCCGTCGCGCCGCCGTCGGCGGTGGTGCCCGCGGCGCCCGCCAGCGCTGCGGTCGGCAAGCCGCCAGTGACGGCGTCGCCGTCGGCGCCCGCAGCAAGCTCGGGCGACGAAGACCTCGGCTGGATCTGGCCGGCGCACGGCACGCTGCTCGCGGGCTTCGACGACGCCAAGAACAAGGGCTTCGACATCGGCGGCAAGGCGGGCGACGCCGTCCTTGCAGCGGCCGATGGCCGCGTGGTCTATGCCGGCGCCGGTTTGCGCGGCTATGGCAACCTGATCATCCTGAAGCACAACAACACCTACCTCACGGCCTACGCGCACAACCAGACGCTGCTCGTGAAGGAAGACCAGTCGGTGCAAAAGGGCCAGAAGATCGCCGAGATGGGCAACAGCGACGCCGACCGCGTCAAGCTGCATTTCGAAATCCGCCGCCAGGGCAAGCCCGTCGACCCGGCGCGCTACTTGCCGAGCCGGTGATGCCATGGCCGCTTCCAGCCCCCGTCGCGCACTGCCCGTGCGTCGGCCGGTGGGCCGGGGCAGGGCCGTAGAGAGCGGCTCGCAGGGCTCGCCTGCGGCACCTGCTGCAGACCTGATTGCCGCAACAACCGATTTGCCCGGCGGCGAGGGCGCCGATGCCCTGACGATCTACCTGCGCCAGGTGCGGCGTACCGAACTGTTCACGCCCGAAGAGGAATACCAGGCCGCATGCGCCGCGCGCGCCGGCGACTTTGCCGCGCGGCAATCGATGATCGAGCACAACCTGAGGCTGGTTGTGAACATCGCCAAGGCCTATCTGGGCCGGGGCGTACCGCTTTCCGATCTCATCGAGGAAGGCAATCTCGGCCTGATGCACGCCATCACCAAGTTCGAACCCGAACGGGGCTTTCGCTTTTCCACCTATGCAACCTGGTGGATCCGCCAGTCGGTCGAGCGCGCCGTACTGACCCAGGCGCGTGCGATCCGCCTGCCGGTGCATGTGGTGCGCGAGCTGCAGCAGGTGCTGCGGGCCCGCCGCACGCTCGAAGGCGATGCCGAGTTCCTGGCGCATCGGCCCGACGGCGTGCGCGTGGAGGACGTCGCCGCATTTCTGGGCCTGGAGGTGCAGGCGGTCGCGGAACTGCTGGCGCTGGCCGAGGCGCCGCGCTCGCTCGATGCCGGCGACGCACACGGAGACGAAGGCTTCACCCTGGCCGACACCGTGGCATCGGAGGACGAGCAGGGCGACCCGACCGACGTCACGCACACCCACGAGGTCGCGCGCCTGCTCGATCAATGGGTCCACGCACTGGATGCGCGCGAGCGCGAGGTGCTGGAGGGCCGCTACGGCCTGCACGACCGCGAGCCCGAGACGCTCGAGGTGCTGAGCGTGCGCCTCGGGCTGACGCGCGAGCGCGTGAGGCAGATCCAGAACGAGGCGCTGGCCAAGATGCGGCGCCAGCTGATCCGCTCGGGCGTGGGGCGCGACGCCTTGTTCTAGCGGCGGCTTGCCGCGGCTGCGGAGGGGCAGGGCCGGCGCTGAGACAATCGGGGGATGACGGAATCCATCGAAGAAAAGAAAGTCCCCGCGAAAACCCCGGCCACCGCAGCGGGCGAATGGCTCAAGGTCGAGTCGCTCGACCTCGACGCCCAAGGCGTGGCGCACAACGCCGAAGGCATGGTCGTGTTCATCGAAGGGGCCCTGCCTTTCGAGGAAGTGCAGTTCAACGTTCATCGCCGCAAGAACAACTGGGAGCAGGGCACGGTCACGGCCATCCGGCGCGAATCGTCGCAGCGGGTGCGGCCCGGCTGCCCGCATTTCGGCTTGCACACCGGTGCCTGCGGCGGCTGCAAGATGCAGCACCTGGACGAGGCGGCGCAGGTTGCGGTGAAGCAGCGCGCCCTCGAGGACAACCTGTGGCACCTCGGCAAGGTGCGGCCCGACAACGTGCTGCGGCCGCTGGAAGGGCCGGCCTGGCACTACCGCTACCGCGCCCGGCTCTCGGTGCGCCATGTGGTCAAGAAGGGCACGGTGCTGATCGGCTTCCACGAGCGCAAGAGCCGGTACCTCGCCGACATGCAGGTATGCCCTGTGCTGCCCAAGCAGGTCAGCGACATGCTGATGCCGTTGCGCGCATTGATCGGCTCGCTGGACGCCCGCGAGACCTGCCCGCAGATCGAGCTCGCCTGCGGCGATGCGCCCGGCACCACCTCGCTCGGCACGATCGCCTTGGTGCTGAGGCACCTGGAGCCGCTCTCCAATGCGGACATCGGCCGCCTGAAGGCTTTTGCGGCGCAGAACGCCGGCGTCCAGTGGTGGCTGCAGGCCAAGGGGCCGGACACCGTGAAGCTGCTCGAAGAAGGCGGCATGCCGCTGTCCTACGAGCTGCCCCAGTTCGGTGTGACGATGCCGTTCAAGCCCACCGATTTCACGCAGGTCAATCCCCACATCAACCGCGCCCTCGTAGGAAAGGCGCTGCGCCTGCTCGACGTGCAGCCGCACGAGCGCGTGATCGACTGGTTCTGCGGCCTGGGCAACTTCACCCTGCCGCTGGCCAGCCGTGCGCGCGAGGTCCTGGGCATCGAGGGCAGCGACACCCTGGTCGCGCGCGCAAGCGACAACTTCAGCAAGAACCAGCCCGCCACCTCCGCCAGGCGGGCGCTGTCGGCGACGCGGTTCGTGGCCCGCAACCTCTTCGAAATGACCCCCGCCATGCTGGTGGCCGATGGCAGCGCCGACAAGTGGCTGGTCGACCCGCCGCGCGAAGGCGCCTTCGCGCTGGCCAAGGCCATGGCCGACCTGCACCTGCAGCCCGAGCTTCGAACCGATGGCTGGACACCGCCCAAGCGCATCGTCTACGTGAGCTGCAACCCGTCCACCCTGGCGCGGGACGCCGGCCTGCTGGTGCACCAGGCCGGCTACCGCTGCACGTTCGCGGGGGTGATCAACATGTTCCCGCACACGGCGCACGTCGAGTCGATTGCGGTGTTCGACCTGGCATGAAAAAAGGCCCCTCGGGGCCCTTTTTCATTGGCGCACACGGCGCCTTGTTCGCTGTTCGCTCAGTCGCGTTCGCCGCCGGCGATGCCCAGCAGGGCCAGCAGGCTCTGGAACACGTTGAACAGGTCAAGGTAGAGCGCGAGCGTGGCGCTGATGTAGTTGGTTTCGCCGCCATCCATGATCTGCTTCAGGTCATAGAGCATGAAGGCCGAGAAGATGCCAATGGCCGCCACCGAGATGGCCATCATGCCGGCGCTCGAGCCGACGAAGACGTTGATGATGGCACCCACCATCAGCACCATGGCGCCGACGAAGAGCCACTTGCCCATGCCGGACAGGTCGCGCTTGATCACCGTGGCCAGCGATGCCATCACGAAGAAAACGCCGGCGGTGCCGCCGAACGCCGTCATGATGAGCTCGGAACCGTTCTTGAAACCCAGCACCATCGCGATCAGCCGCGACAGCATCAGGCCCATGAAGAAGGTGAAGCCCAGCAGCACCGGCACGCCGGCGGCCGAGTTCTTGGTTTTCTCGATCGCGAACATGAAGCCGAAGGCGCCGCCGAGGAAAACCATGAGGCCCAGGCCGCCCGTGAGCGAGCTTGTGATGCCGGTGGCAACGCCGATCCAGGCGCCCAGCACGGTGGGCAGCATGCTCAGCGCCAGCAGCCAGTAGGTATTGCGCAGGACGCGTTGGCGCTCAGCCTGCGGCAGCGCCTGGCCGTAGCCGGCGGAAGTGTCGAGGGTGGTAACGCGGTCGTTCATGGCCGTAGCTCCTTTGGTTGCTGCAATCACGCAGTTGGGCGCATTCTAGGGGGCTGCAAGAGGGGGGCGGCACAAAGACCGTATGGACGATGGTCCTAAGCGCAAGGGTGCCCAGGGCACTGTTGGCCGTTATGCTGTCGGGTTTTACGCAACCTGATTCTCACCATGAAGACCAAGTCCTTCCTCGAACTCGCCGATGTCAAGGCCATTGCCGCCGCTGCCGAAGCCGAGGCCCTCAAGAACAACTGGGCCGTGACCATCGCCATCTCCGACGATGCCGGCAACCTGCTGTGGCTCCAGCGCCTGGATGGCGCAGCGGCACTGTCGTCCCACATCGCGCCCGCCAAGGCGCACACCGCAGCCATGGGCCGCCGCGAGAGCAAGGTCTACGAAGACATCATCAACGGCGGCCGCAGCGCGTTCCTCACGGCGCCCGCGGTTCAGGGCCTGCTCGAGGGCGGCGTGCCCATCGTGAAGGACGGCCAGGTGATCGGCGCCGTCGGCGTGAGCGGCGTGAAGTCGAACGAGGACGCCCAGATTGCCAAGGCAGGCATTGCAGCCCTCGGTCTTTGAGCTTTCGATAGCGCCAAAGCAAAACGCCGACTTCGAGTCGGCGTTTTTGTTGGATATCCAGCGTGAAAAAAAGCTTGGCTAGTCGGCGAACCGTTGGCTAGCAAAAAACGACCCTCGGAGATGAATCTCCTCAAGTCGCCCCACGATGAAACTTGCGCGAAGGGCGGGCTGAGGTCTTACTTGGTAAGAATCAGCTTGCCGAGTTTGGTGGCCTGTAGCCTGTAGAGGGAACCGTTGTGCATGATGCCCACGGTCTTGCTTCCTTTCAGAAGCTCCGTGCTTTCGACCATCGGCGCCGGGCGCGCTGCCTGGATGGACGCATGTCCGCCACCCGATTGGTCGAGCGAAGGATGGCTCAGAACAGAAAAGGCGTTCGGTTTGGCTTGCATCTGAAATTCCCTTATCGAAGCGATGAGTGAATGATAATGATTCGCAATAAAAAGTCAATCGCCGCGATCAACTTTTTTTAAAGCCGGTCAGTGACTTATTTCGCGTCGGGCTCGGTAACGAAGCCGATCTTGCGCACGCCGGCTTCCCGCGCCTTGGACATCGCCTTGGCCACGCGCTCGTAGCGCACTTCCTTGTCGCCGCGGATGTGCAGTTCGGGCTGCGGATCCTTGGCGGCCTCGGCGGCGAGGCGGGCGGGCAGTTCGGCGTCGTCGATCTTCTGCTCGTTCCAGTAGTAGCTGCCGTCGGCCGTGATGCTGAACAGGATGTTCTGCGGCTTGGGCTGCTCGGGTTCGCTGGTGGCGCGGGGCAGGTCGATGTTGACTGCGTGCTTCATCACCGGCACCGTGATGATGAAGATGATCAGCAGCACCAGCATGACGTCGACCAGCGGCGTCATGTTGATCTCGTTCATCACCTCATCGGGCTCGTCCTGGGTTCCGAAAGCCATGATCTCAGCCCTTCTTGAGCGGAACCACGATGGCGTCGCCGCCACCGCTTTGCACGCGCGCGCCCGTCACGAAGTAGGCGTGCAGGTCATGGGCGAAGCTGTTGAGCTTGGTGAGAACAAACTTGTTGCCGCGCACCAGCGCGTTGTAGCCCAGCACCGCCGGAATGGCCACCGCAAGGCCCAGCGCCGTCATGATCAGTGCTTCGCCGATCGGGCCCGCCACCTTGTCGATGGTGGCCTGGCCGGCCGTACTGATGCTCATGAGCGCGTGGTAGATGCCCCAGACGGTGCCGAACAGGCCGATGAACGGTGCCGTCGAACCGACCGACGCCAGGATGGCGAGGCCCGTCTGAAGGCGCGCGGTGAACGCATCGATGCCGTTGCGCAGCGCGCGCGTGATCCAGTCGCTGACATCCAGTGCATCGTGAAGGTGGGCCTTGGTGTTGCGATGGTGCGCGGCCGCTTCGCGGCCTTCGAGTGCCAGGGCGCGGAACGGGTTGCTGTCGTCCTTGCCGAGCTTGTTGAGCGCGGTGGCGAAGTCTTCGCTATGCCAGAAGTCCTGCGAATGCTTGGCAAGGCGCTTGTATTTGATGACGTCGAGCGCCTTGATGATGATCACGATCCACGACGCAAGCGACATGCCGATCAGCAGCAGCGCGACGGCCTTGGTGACGAAATCGCCCTGGTTCCAGACGTTCATCAAGCCGAATTGGGAATCCATACGAAGTTGCTCCAGAGAAAGATTAGTTCAGTTTGAATGAGAAGGGAGCCCGCAGCAGGTAGGTGGTCTGTGCGTTGCCTCCTGTTTGCCTGAAGGGCGTGACCTGGGCGGTGCGGGCGGCGCTGAGCGCCGCTTCGTCGAGCCGCTCGAATCCGCTGGACTTGAAGAGCTCGACGCGCTTGGCAAAGCCTTCGCTGTCGAAATAGATCGAGACCACAGTGGTGCCCGACTCGCCCAGGCGCCTGCTCATGCTGGGATACACGAGCTTGGGTTCGCGGACGTAGCGCGTCTGCCCTTCCGAGATTTCGATCGTCCGTGGTGCAGGCGGCGCCGGCGGCGGAGCGGGGGGCGCGGGCGGCGTGGGAGCGGGAGCTTCCGCAACGGGCGCGGGCGGCGGAGGCTCGGGCACGCCGACCGGCGCGCTGGGCGCGGGTGTGGGCTTCGGCTCGCGGATGGCCACCGGCCGCGGCGGCGGCTTGACCGCTTCGGGCTTGCGCTGCGGAGGCGGCGGCGGTGGAGGAGGAGGCGGCGGTTCGGCCGGCTTGGGCGGCTCGACGAACTGGCTCAGGATTTCAACGGGGATCACCACTTCGGCAGCGCGGCGCAGCAGGCCGCTTTGCAGCGCCCACAGCGCGGCTGCATGAAACAGGATCACGCCCCCGGCAATGAGTGCATTGCGCGAGAGGCCCAGTACGGAGGGGGGAGGGGCAAAGCGGTCAGACACGATCAACCAATTCGAATGCGGGCACCCACGGAGCGTGCCTCGATTGCAGCAAAACCGCTACGACTACTGTTTACTTACGAAAGATCCACCAGACCGAGCCTGCAACGAGGATCAGGCTGCCGCCGAGTGCCGAGAAGAGTTCCATGCCTTGCTTTCCGAGATGGAGGTGGCAAGCTGGATCGCACTCGTTCCCGATTCGCGGTTCAACGCGGCGACCGGGTGGGAGGCGCTGCACTGCGCGACGATATCGCGCGCACAGCCTTCACACTGGCCACACTGGGTGGCCACGCCAAGTTCGAATTGGACTTCGTCGAAAGTCATGCCCGCCCGCACGTGACGTGCGATTTCGCGGTCGGAGACTCGGCGGCAGACGCAAACGATCATGGTGGTGAAAGCGGCAGTGGCTGGCTGGTTAGGGTTCGGCCGATTATAAATACGAATCCCTCGCATTTTCAATAACTATCCCTCAAAGAAGTCTTCGGTATTCGTTGGGAAAAAGTAGCATTTTCGCAACACGAGAATCTAAGTGCGAATGATTCAGACTACCTTCGCCCTACACTCCAGCCAAATTTCGGCAAGCCACCACCGGTGAAGCACCGGCCCAGCCAGCCATTCAAACCAGCCGTTTGGCTTTTCGGGAGGTTCTCTTGTCCAATGCTGCCCGTCGGCGCGCTCGTGCGCCGCATCCCATGTCTTGCACGCCTGCGGCGACCGGCGTGCCGCGCGAAGCAGCGATGCTGCCTTTCGGCGCATTGATGCTGGCCGCCTCTGTCAGCAGTTGGGCGCAGACGCCTGAAGCCCCGGTGCAGGGCGGCACGCTTGGAACCGTGACGGTGACCGAGCAGGCCGAGGTCCAGGGCAAGGACCAGGTCCAGACCAGGAAAACCAACATCGGCAAGGGAACGCAGGACATCCGCGACATTCCGCAATCGATCAACGTCATCACCGAAAAGCTGATCGACGACGTCAAGCTCGACACGCTGAAGGACGCCTTGCACTATTCGGCGGGCATCACCTTTGCCGCGACCGAGAACGGCACCGACCAGGACATCCGGCTGCGCGGCTTCCCGATCGCCAGCACCGGCGACCTGATGATCGACGGCATGCGCGACCCCTCGCAGTACGACCGCGACACCTTCAACCTCGACCGCGTCGAAGTGATGCGCGGCTCGGCCTCCATGCTCTTCGGCCGCGGCTCCACGGGCGGCGTCGTGAACCAGGTGAGCAAGAGGCCGCTGCTGGCCGACCAGACCGACGTCGTGGGTACGCTGGGCAGTGGCGGCTACTTTCGCACCACCGCCGATTTCAACGTGCGCACCGGCGAGACCTCGGCACTGCGCATCAACGCGATGTACAACAAGGCCGGCAACGGCGGCGCGAAGATCGACAAGTACGGCATCGCACCCTCGTACAGCTGGGGCCTGGGGACCGCGGACGAATTCACCGTGGGCCTGTTCCACCTGAAGAACAACAACGTGCCGATGTCGGCCGTGCGCTACGTCAACGGCAGCCTGGCGCCGGTCAAGCCCGGCAACTTCTACGGCACCTCGGCGGACTTCGTCGACGGCGAGGCGAACTACGTGCACGGCGCATGGAAGCACAGGTTCGCCAACGGCGGCGAACTGCGCACGCAAGTGCGCAGCGGCGTGTTCGAGCGGGCGCAATGGAGCACGGCGGTGGGCGCCTGCGGCGCGCTTCCCACGGCGGCTGGAACCTGCCCGGCCGGCACCCGGGCGGTCATGGCGCTCGATCCGTCGACATTCCTCACGCGCAGCAGCCTCACGCCGCGCAAGGACCGCTACAAGGGCACCTATGCGCAGAGCGACTACAGCCTGGCCTTCGATGCGCTCGGCGTGAAGCATGAGCTGCTGGCCGGCATCGATGCCTCGAAGGAGGAGGCCGTTCGCTTCCAGAACAACGGCAGCACGCTCGGCATCCGTCCGCCCACGCGCGTCGGTACGCCCGACGACGGAGCCGGCCTGGTCGGCACCGGCCTGTCGCCGCAATGGCGCAATTCGAGCAACTACGACGCGAAGGCCTACGGCCTTTACGTGCAGGACCTGGTCCAGGTCGCGCCGCACTGGAAGGTGCTCGGCGGCATTCGCTACGACAGCTTCAAGGGCGACTTCGAGCAGCTGAACTACCGCACTGGCGCAGTGAGCAGCACGCCGCTGAGCGTCACCAGCACGCATTTGTCGAACTCGCCGTGGAGCTACCGCGGCGGCGTGATGTACCAGCCCTCCGATTCCCAGTCGTACTACGTGTCGTACGGCACCTCGTTCAACACCTCGGCCGACACCTACCAGTACGTCACGCCGCAGAACGCCAACACGCCGCCCGAGAAGAGCCGCAACCTCGAAGTGGGTGCCAAGCTCGACTGGCTGGACGGCGCGCTCTCCACGCGCGGCGCGATTTTCCGCACCGAGAAGTACAACGAGCGCACCACCGATGCCGACTTTGCCGGCTCGGCCTACACGCTCTCGGGCAAGCGGCATACCGCAGGCGTCGAGCTCGACGTGGTCGGCCGCCTGGGCCGGCAGTGGGAGGTCTACGCTTCGTACACCTGGATGCCGGTCGCCAAGATCGACCAGGCCGGCAGCGCGGCTGCGGCGCAGGCCTCGGTCGGCCAGCGCGTGGGTCTCACGCCCAAGCAGTCGGGTGCGGTCTGGGTCAGCTACCAGGCAACGCCGAAGCTGCGCGTCGCACTGGGCGCGCATGGCGCGACCGAGAACCGGCCGCTGACGGGCACCACCGGCGCCGCGTCGGCGACCGCCCGCGTGCCGGGCTATGTCGTGGCCGATGCAATGCTCGAATACAAGTTCACGCCGGACGTGTACGCGCAGATCAACATCAACAACCTCAGCAACAAGGCCTACGGCGATCAGCTGTATCCGGGCTTTGCCATCCTGGGCGCCAAGCGCCAGGTGCTCGGCACGGTCGGCGTGCGCTTCTGATCGGACTATCCTCGGGGCCATGCTGCTGCACATCAAACAGGTGCTCACCTCCGAGGAGCTGCGCGAGGCCCGCGGGATCCTCGCCGACGCCCCCTGGGGCGACGGCCGGATCACCGCCGGCAGCCAGTCGGCGCATGCGAAGAACAACGAACAGTTGAGGGAAGACTGCGAAGAAACCCGCGCGCTGCAGCAACTGCTGCTGCGCGGCCTGGAGCGGCACCAGCTTTTCTTCTCGGCCGCGCTGCCCAAGCAGATTTCGCCGCCGCTGTTCAACCGCTACGGCGGTGCGTCCAACAGCTTCGGCAACCATGTGGACAGTGCCGTCCGTTTCCTGCGCGACGGCTCGGGCCGGGTGCGCACCGACATCTCGTGCACCCTGTTCCTGGCCGGGCCCGACGAATACGACGGCGGCGAACTCGTGATCGAGGACACCTTCGGCGTGCAGCGCGTCAAGCTGCCGGCCGGAGACATGGTGCTGTATCCAGGCACCAGTGTTCACCGGGTGCTGCCGGTGACGCGGGGCTACCGCACCGCGAGCTATTTCTGGATCCAGAGCATGGTGCGCAGCGACGAGCAGCGCCGCCTGCTGTTCGAGATGGACAACCACCTGCGCCATCTTCGCAGCCAATATGGCGAGACCGATTCCGGCGTGATCGGCCTCACGAGCACGTACCACAACCTGCTGCGCATGTGGCTCGACGTCTGAGCCGCGGCGCGGCGCCTGCAACGCCAGGAGATCATTCATGAACAAGTCGCTTCTTTTCACCGTCGCCGCCGCCGCCGCGGTCCTCTGGGCTGCGCCGGCCTCCGCCCAGTTCGTCGATCACGACGCGGTCAAGTGTGCGCCGGTTCCCAAGGCGGAGATGCGCCCGCAGATGGAGCTGCAACGCAAGCTGACCAGCGAAGGCTGGAAGGTTCGCCAGGTCAAGGACTTCAATGGCTGCTACGAGGTCTACGGCTTCGACGAGAAGGGCCAGCGCACCGAGGCCTTCTTCGATCCCAAGACCTTCGAGAAGGTCGGGCAGGTGAAGCAGCCGTCCTGAGGAGGCGCGCGGTGCGTGCGGTTCCCGGACGTCCGCCGGTGCAGGTCTGGGGGCTTTGGCTGCGCGCAATGCACTGGGCCCTGGTCGCGGCCATTGCCGTGGCATGGTTCAGCGGCGAGGCATTGCTGCGGCTGCATGAACTGGCGGGCTACGCAGCGCTGGCCCTGATCGCCGGCCGCTGCATCGGGGGCTGGTGGGGCGGGCGCCATGCGAGGTTCCGGCAGTTCGTCCGGTCTCCCGCGCAGGTGCGGCGCTACGCGGCCGAGGTGCTGGCCCGGCGCGAAAGGCGCTATCTGGGCCACAACCCGCTGGGCGGCTGGATGGCCGTCGCCCTGCTTGCCACGGTGGCGGCGGTGGGCGTCACGGGCTGGATGTACTCGCTCGACATGTTCTGGGGATTGGCCTGGGTGGAATGGCTCCACCGCAGCCTGGCCTGGACGCTGGTGGCACTGATTGCCCTGCATCTGGCCGGTGTTGCCTTCACGAGCTGGCGGCACCGGGAAAACCTGGCGGCCGCCATGCTCAGCGGGCACAAGCGCCCGCCGGAGCCGGGCGACGTCGATTGAGAACTACGTCGCTCCGGCCTTGCCGGATCAGCTGATCTCGCCCATCTGCGATTGCAGATAGTTCTGCACGCCGACCTTGTCGATCAGGTCGATCTGGGTTTCGAGGAAGTCGATGTGTTCTTCCGTGTCGTCCAGGATCTCCTGCAGCAGGTCGCGCGAAACGTAGTCGCGCACCGTCTCGCAGTAGGCGATGCCGTCCTTGATGGTGGCTTGCGCACCGGTTTCGGCGCCCAGGTCGCAGCTCAGCAGTTCGGGCACGTCCTCGCCGATGTTCAGCTTGCCCAGGTCCTGCAGGTTCGGCAGGCCGTCGAGCATGAAGATGCGGTCCATCAGCTTGTCGGCGTGCTTCATTTCGCCGATCGATTCCTCGTATTCCTTCTTGGCCAGCTTGTCCAGGCCCCAGTGCTTGAGCATGCGGTAGTGCAGGAAGTACTGGTTGATGGCAGTGAGCTCGTTCTTGAGCTGCGCCTGCAGATGTTCGATGACCTTGGGGTCGCCCTTCATGTTCTTTTCCTTGTTCTGAAAGCACCGATTGTGAGAGGGGCTGGCGAGCCCTTGCAAGCAATCCCATGCTGCACCGGTCTGCATGCGTGTGATGGTGATACACGTTCGTATTGCGGCCTGCCGAACAACAGCGCGGAGCCGATCGCAAACATAGCAAGCTCCAATACTTTCAATAGCCCATAACTATTGAAAATATGAGATTGGTAGTTATACTCATGGCTCGCACTTATTTTTGTCCACCTGCAGCATCCAAGGAATCACCATGTCCCTGATCAACACCCAAGTCCAACCCTTCAAGACCCAGGCCTACCTCAACGGCAAGTTCATCGATGTGTCCGACGAGACGCTCAAGGGCAAATGGTCCGTGCTGATCTTCATGCCCGCAGCCTTCACCTTCAACTGCCCGACCGAAGTCGAAGACGCGGCCGACAACTACCCCGAGTTCCAGAAGCTGGGTGCCGAGGTCTACATCGTGACCACCGACACGCACTTCTCGCACAAGGTCTGGCACGACACGTCGCCGGCCGTCGGCAAGGCCAAGTTCCCCCTGGTGGGCGACCCCACCCACACGCTGACCAACGCTTTCGGTGTGCACATCCCTGAAGAAGGCCTGGCACTGCGCGGCACCTTCGTGATCAATCCGGAAGGCATCATCAAGACCGCCGAAGTTCACTCCAACGAGATCGCCCGCGACGTCAAGGAAACCCTGCGCAAGCTGAAGGCAGCGGTCTACACCGCCGCCCACCCGAACGAAGTCTGCCCGGCCAAGTGGAACGAAGGCGACAAGACCATCGCGCCGTCGTTCGACCTCGTCGGCAAGATCTAAGCGCCCCGCGCGAAAGCCCGGGCGCTCACGCGGCCCCGGGCTTTTTTGTCCCCAGTTGATAGTTTTCAGTTATCGAAAGAGAGTCCGTCATGCTCGACGCCAGCACCAAAGCCCAATTGAAGAGTTACCTCGAACGCGCCACGCAGCCGATCGAGATCGTCGCCTCGCTCGACGACAGCAAGGCCTCGGGCGAAATGCTGTCGCTGCTGAAGGACGTCGCCGAAGCGTCGCCGCTGGTCAAGCTGACCGAAAGCCGCGACGACAACCATCGCAAGCCCTCTTTCTCGGTCAACCGTCCGAGCGAGAACCACGGCCCGCGTTTTGCCGGCCTGCCGATGGGCCATGAATTCACCTCGCTGATCCTTGCACTGCTGCAGATCGGCGGCTATCCCCCGAAGGTCGAGCAGGCGGTGCTCGACCAGATCCGCGCGCTCGACGGCGACTTCGAGTTCGAGATCTACGTTTCGCTCACCTGCCACAACTGCCCCGATGTGGTCCAGGCCCTGAACCTGATGGCCATCCAGAACCCGCGCATCCGCACCACCATGATCGAGGGCGGCACCTTCCAGGAAGAGGTCAAGGAACGCCAGGTGATGGCCGTGCCCACCGTGTTCCTGAACGGCACCGAGTTCGGCCAGGGCCGCATGAGCCTGGAAGAGATCCTCGCGAAGATCGACACCAGCGGTGTCGAGCGCGAAGCGAAGAAGATCGCCGCCAAGGACCCGTTCGACGTGCTGATCGTCGGCGGCGGCCCGGCCGGCGCGGCGGCGGCCGTGTATGCGGCGCGCAAGGGCATCCGCACCGGCGTGGCCTCGGAGCGCTTTGGCGGCCAGGTGCTCGACACGCTGGGCATCGAGAACTTCATCTCGATCAAGGAAACCGAAGGACCGAAGTTCGCCCACGCCCTCGAAGAGCATGTGCGCGACTACGACGTCGACATCATGAACCTGCAGCGCGCCAAGGCGCTGGTTCCGGGCAAGGACCTGATCGAGGTGCAACTGGAGAGCGGCGCTTCGCTCAAGAGCAAATCGATCATCATCTCGACCGGCGCGCGCTGGCGCAACATCAACGTGCCGGGCGAGCACGAGTTCAAGAACAAGGGCGTGGCCTACTGCCCGCACTGCGACGGCCCGCTGTTCAAGGGCAAGCGCGTGGCGGTGATCGGTGGCGGCAATTCGGGCGTCGAAGCGGCCATCGACCTGGCCGGCATCGTCGGCCATGTCACGCTGATCGAGTTCGACACGCAGCTGCGCGCCGACGCCGTGCTGCAGCGCAAGCTCAAGAGCCTGAAGAACGTCGACGTGTTCACCAACGCGCAGACCACCGAGATCACCGGCGACCAGAAGGTCAACGGCCTGGTCTACAAGGACCGCGCGACGGGCGAGCTGAAGAAGGTCGAACTCGAAGGCGTGTTCATCCAGATCGGCCTGGTGCCCAACACCGACTGGCTCAAGGGCGTGGTCGAGCTGACAAAGCACGGCGAGATCGTGGTCGACGCCAGGGGCCAGACCTCGGTACCGGGCGTGTTTGCCGCGGGCGACGTGACGACCGTGCCGTTCAAGCAGATCATCATCGCGGCCGGCGACGGGGCGAAGGCGGCGCTCGGCGCCTTCGATCACCTGATCCGGACCTCGGCCCCGGCCGAGCAGGCGGCTCAGTAAACCAGCCGCTCCGGCTTCAGCTCCTGCAGGATGGTGGTGGCGATCTCCTCGATCGACTTGGTGGTCGTGGAGAGCCACCGGATGCCGGCGCGGCGCATCATGGCCTCGGCTTCGCTCACCTCGTTGCGGCAGTTCTCGAGGCTGGCGTAGCGCGAATCCGGCCGGCGCTCGTTGCGGATCTGGCTCAGGCGCTCGGGCTGGATCGTGAGGCCGAAGATCTTCTTGCGGTGCGGCATCAGCGCCGGCGGCAATTGCTTGCGCTCGAAGTCTTCCGGAATCAGCGGATAGTTGGCCGCCTTCAGGCCGTGCTGCATTGCCAGGTAGAGCGAAGTCGGCGTCTTGCCGCTGCGGCTCACGCCCACCAGGATCACGTCGGCGCCTTCGAGGTCCCGGTTGCTCTGGCCGTCGTCGTGGGCCAGGCTGAAATCGATGGCCGCAATGCGGGCGTCGTATTCCTTGCTCTTGCTGACGTCGCTGAAGCGGCCAATGCGGTGGTTCGACTTCACCGCCAGCTCGATCTCCAGCGGCCGCACGAAGGTGCCGAACATGTCGAGCAGCATGCCCTTGCAGCCGGTTTCGATCACCTCCAGCACTTCCATGTTTGCGAGCGTCGTGAAGACGATGGGGCGCACACCTTCCAGTTCGGCCGTGTGGTTGATCTGCCGCACCGCCTGGTGCGCCTTGTCGACCGTGTCGGTGAACGGCAGCCGCACATGGCGCGGCTTCATCTCGAATTGGGCCAGCACGGCGTTACCGAATGTTTCAGCGGTGATGCCGGTGCCGTCGGAAATGAAGAAAACGGTGCGTGTGTGCATGGTGTTGCTCTTGCGGCCTTGTCCTGCGGCGCGTGCAATCTCGCCACGCCTACAATCCGGGCCATTATCGGGAATCCGCCTTCCCACCCCCAATTCTTTCCATGCACACCGCGCCCGCACCCAAAGCAACGACAACGATCGTGCCGCGCCGTCTGCATGCAGCACCGGTTTCAACTTCTGGAGCTTTCCCATGTCTGCACTTTTCGACGCGACCGCCCTGGTCGTACCGTTTGAAAACCTGAGGATGACCGACGTCGAGTCGGTCGGCGGCAAGAACGCCAGCCTCGGCGAAATGATCTCGCAATTGCCGCAGGGCGTGCGGGTGCCCACGGGCTTCGCGACCACGGCGCATGCGTTCCGCCAGTTCCTGGCCCACGACGGCCTGGCCGACAAGATCAGCAAGCGGCTCGCCGCCCTGGACACCGAAGACGTGCGGGCGCTGGCCGTGGCCGGCGCCGAGATCCGCGCGATGGTCGAGGCCCAGCCCTTTCCGGCCGACCTGCAGAAAGCCATTGCCGAGGCGTTCGCGAAGCTGAGCGAAGGCAACCCCGCGGCCTCGTTCGCCGTGCGCTCCTCGGCCACGGCCGAAGACCTGCCCGACGCCTCCTTCGCGGGCCAGCAGGAAACCTTCCTGAACGTGGTCGGCATCGACGACGTGCTGCACAAGATGAAGGAAGTCTTTGCTTCCCTCTACAACGACCGCGCCATCAGCTACCGCGTGCACAAGGGCTTCGCGCACGACGTGGTGGCGCTCTCGGCGGGCGTGCAGCGCATGGTCCGCTCGGACCTTGGCGCGGCCGGCGTGATGTTCACCATCGACACCGAGTCGGGCTTCGAGGACGTGGTGTTCATCACCTCGAGCTACGGCCTCGGTGAAACGGTGGTGCAGGGCGCCGTGAACCCCGACGAGTTCTACGTTCACAAGCCCACGCTGCGCGCCGGCAAGAAGGCCGTGATCCGCCGCAACCTGGGCTCCAAGCTGATCCAGATGGAGTTCGCCACGCCCGAGGAGAAAAAGGCCACCGGCAAGCTGGTGAAGACCACCGACGTCAAGACCGAGCAGCGCAACCGCTATTCGCTGAGCGACGCGGACGTCGAGCAGCTCGCCAGGTACGCGCTCGTGATCGAAGAACACTATGGCCGCCCGATGGACATCGAGTGGGGCAAGGACGGCACCGACGGCCAGCTCTACATCCTGCAGGCGCGCCCTGAAACCGTGAAGAGCCAGCAGCAGGGCAAGGCCGAGCAGCGCTACAAGCTGCTGGGCAAGGGGGCGGTGCTCGCCGAAGGCCGTGCCATCGGGCAGAAGATCGGTACCGGCCCCGTGCGGCTCGTGCACAACATCAGCGAAATGGACAAGGTCCAGGCCGGCGACGTGCTCGTCACCGACATGACCGACCCCAACTGGGAACCGGTGATGAAGCGCGCCGCCGCCATCGTCACCAACCGCGGCGGGCGCACCTGCCACGCGGCCATCATTGCGCGCGAGCTCGGCATTCCAGCCGTGGTCGGCTGCGGCGACGCCACCGACCTGCTGAAGGACGGCACGCTCGTGACCGTGAGCTGCGCCGAGGGCGACACCGGCTTCATCTACGACGGCCTGCTCGAAACCGAGGTGACCGAAGTGCAGCGCGGCGTGATGCCCGAGATCGACATCCAGCTGATGATGAACGTCGGCAACCCGCAGCTGGCCTTCGACTTCGCGCAGCTGCCGAACCACGGCGTGGGCCTGGCCCGCCTCGAGTTCATCATCAACAACAACATCGGCGTGCATCCGAAGGCGATCCTCGACTATCCGAACGTCGACAACGACCTGAAGAAGGCCGTTGAATCCGTGGCCCGCGGCCATGCCTCGCCGCGCGCCTTCTATGTATGTCGACAAGGTGGCCGAAGGCATCGCGACCATCGCTGCGGCCTTCTGGCCCAAGAAGGTGATCGTCCGCCTGTCGGACTTCAAGTCGAACGAATACCGCAAGCTGATCGGCGGCAGCCGCTACGAGCCGGAAGAAGAAAACCCGATGCTCGGCTTCCGCGGCGCCGCGCGCTACCTGAGCAAGGATTTCGGCGAGGCCTTTGCCATGGAATGCGAGGCACTCAAGCGCGTGCGCAACGACATGGGCCTCGTCAACGTGCAGATCATGGTGCCCTTCGTGCGCACGCTGGGCCAGGCCGAACGCGTCACCACGCTGCTTGGCGAACATGGCCTCAAGCGCGGCGAGAACGAGCTCAAGCTGATCATGATGTGCGAGGTGCCGAGCAACGCCATCCTGCCGGAAGAGTTCCTGAAGTACTTCGACGGCTTCTCGATCGGCTCGAACGACCTGACCCAGCTCACGCTCGGCCTGGACCGCGATTCGGGGCTCGAACTGCTGGCCGCCGACTTCGACGAGCGCGACCCGGCCATCAAGGCGCTGCTGAGCCGCGTCATCAAGGCCTGCAAGGCCGAGGGCAAGTACGTCGGCATCTGCGGCCAGGGCCCCAGCGACCACCCGGACTTCGCGCTCTGGCTGGCGGAGCAGGGCATCGAGTCGATTTCGCTCAATCCGGACAGCGTCATCGACACCTGGCAGCAGCTCGCCAAGCGCTGACAGGGAGGAGGGCGGCGGACCTGCCCGCCGCACGGCAGGCCTGCGGGATTCCCATCGGGAAATTCCCGCTTTGCGGCCTGCCGGAATGAATCACAATGTGTTACTCGTGTCAGACTCGTGACATCCGGCGGCGAGTGGGTTCGCAAGGCGAACCGCTCGTTGCCGCACACGCCGGTATTTCGCGAAAGAAACCATCATGATTCTTGTCAAGACAGAAGCCGGACAGCAGGTTCTCAAGGATCGCTCGGTGCCGCTTTCGCCGCGCCAGCGCACCGCGTTCATCCTGTTCGACGGCAAGCGCTCGGTCGACGAGGTGCTTGCCTCCGGAACGGGCATCGGGCGAGAAGAAATCGACCAGATGGTCGAATTGGGGCTGCTCGGACCCGTGGCGGCAAGCAAGCCGGCTGCGCCGGCGCCAGCCAGGGCGCCCGTATCCGAGGCACCTGCGGCACCGGCAGCCGCAAGCAAGGCGCCGGCGGCGCCAAAACCGGCCGAACCCGCGCCGCCCTCCGGGCGCAGCAGGCAGCAGCGCTACAAGGATGCCTATCCCATTGCCACCCAATTGACCGGCTCGCTCGGCCTGATGGGCTTCAGGCTCAACCTGCAGGTCGAAGGCACCACCAGCTACGAAGACCTGGTCGCCCTGGCGCCCAAGATCCGCGCCGCAGTGGGCGCAGAGAAGGCCGCGGCGCTGGACAGGGCCCTGAAAGACTGACGCTGGACACGCGTGGCCGCAAGCAGTGCTACAATAGCCGGCTTTGCCTTGCCACACTGCGCCCGACGCTGCAGGTGGCTTTTCCTCTTCCACGGAAGAATCCACAAGGAGTGCCATGCGTCACTACGAAATCATTTTGCTGATCCACCCGGATCAGAGCGAACAAGTTCCGGCCATGCTGGAGCGCTACAAGGGCCTCATCACGGCCGGCGGCGGCAAGGTCCACCGCGTTGAGGACTGGGGCCGCCGCCAGCTGGCCTACCAGATCAACAAGCTCAGCAAGGCGCACTACCTGTGCGTCAACATCGAAGCCGAGCAAACCGTGATGGGCGAACTGGAACACGCGTTCAAGTTCAACGATGCCGTGCTGCGCCACCTCACCGTCCAGAAGAAGAAGGCCGAAACCGGTCCTTCGTCGATGATGAAGACGGTCGAGCGCGAAGAAGCCCGCAAGGCTCAGCAGGCCGAATACGCCGCCAACAACAGCTGATGGCGTGACCGCTGCCGCTGCTGCGGCAACCGGTGTCAATCAGCTGGTGCTGACCGCCTCGGTTGCCGAACTCGGAGCCTTGCGATACACGCCGGCCGGCCTTCCCGCCATCGATCTGAAGCTCGAACACGAGTCGACGCTCCAGGAGGCAGGAAAAGCCAGGCAGGTGAAAACGGCCCTCAGGGCCGTTGCCTTCGGCGCCATCGCCGAACGGCTCGCAACGCAGTCGATGGGAAGTCTCTGGCGTTTTCAGGGCTTCCTCGCGACACCGGGCAATGGCAAGCATCCGGTCCTGCACATCCAGGATTTTCAGCAAGATTAATTTTCGACAAGAGGTCCCCAAATGGCCACGTTCAAGAAATTCAACAAAGACAAGCGCCCGAAGCGCAACACCCAGTCGCTGCTGTTCAAGCGCAAGCGCTTCTGCCGCTTCACCGTCGCTGGCGTCGAGGAAATCGACTACAAGGACATCGACACGCTGCGTGACTTCATCAGCGAAAACGGCAAGATCATCCCCGCCCGCCTGACCGGTACGCGCGCGATCTACCAGCGCCAGCTGAACACCGCCATCAAGCGCGCGCGCTTCCTGGCCATGGTGCCGTACAGCGACCAGCACCGCGTCTAAGAAGGAGCACACACCATGCAAATCATTCTTCTGGACAAGGTTCTGAACGTCGGCGGCCTGGGCGACATCGTCAAGGTCAAGGACGGCTACGCACGCAACTTCCTGATCCCGACGGGCCGCGCCCGCCGCGCCACCGCTGCCAACAAGGCCGAATTCGAAGCCAAGCGCGTCGAACTCGAAAAGGCTGCGGCCGCCAAGCTGGCCGAGTCGCAAGCCCAGGGCGAGAAGCTCGGCGGCACCACTGTCAAGCTGACCCAAAAGGCCGGCGTCGACGGCCGCCTGTTCGGCTCGGTCACCAACGGCGACATCGCCGAAGAACTGGGCAAGCAAGGCTACAAGGTTGCCAAGTCGCAAGTGCGCCTGCCCAACGGCCCAATCAAGGTCGTCGGCGACAGCACCGTGAGCGTTGCGCTGCACACCGACGTGGTGGTCGACATCACCGTCACGGTCTACGGCGAAACCGCCTGATCGTCCACAGCGCCTTGTGCGCTGCCGCAAAAGCCGCCTCCGGGCGGCTTTTGTCTTTCTGCGCACCGGTTTTCCAGCGCGATGCACTGAAAGATCACTGTTTATTCACAACTTTGTCCACACACGCCAGCGCGTGCGCGGCTTAGCATGCAGGGTTGCAAGGGAAGTCCATGTCCGCCGTTTTTTCCTATGCCGACAATGACCCGTCGGCCGATCGTCAAGTTGCCCAGCTTCGCATTCCGCCTCATTCGATCGAGGCCGAGTCGAGCGTGCTCGGCGGCCTGCTGCTCGACAACGGTGCCTGGGACCGCATGGGCGACCTGCTGGTGGATGGCGACTTCTACCGCCACGAGCACAAGCTGATCTACGCCGCGATCGGCGGATTGATCAACGCCAGCAAGCCGGCTGACGTCATCACGGTCTACGAGCAGCTGCAGGGCCTGGGCAAGGCCGATGAAATCGGCGGCCTGGTCTACCTCAACTCGCTCGCGCAGTACGTGCCGAGCGCGAGCAACATCCGCCGCTACGCGGAGATCGTGCGCGAACGCTCGATCCTGCGGAAACTCGTCTCCGCAAGCGACGAGATCGCGACCAACGCGTTCAACACGCAGGGCAAGTCGGTCGACAAGATCCTGGACGAGGCCGAGCAGAAGATCTTCAACATCGGCGAAGAAGGCACGCGGATGAAGCAGGGCTTCCAGAGCATGGATGCCCTGGTGGTCGAACTGCTCGACCGCGTGACCGAGATGGCGGAGAACCCGAACGACATCACGGGCGTGCGCACCGGCTTCTACGAGTTCGACAAGATGACCTCGGGCCTGCAGCCGGGCGACATGATCGTGCTGGCCGCGCGTCCTTCCATGGGCAAGACCTCGCTGGCCATCAACATCGCCGAGCACGTGGCGCTCAACGAAGGGCTGCCGGTGGCGGTCTTCTCGATGGAAATGGGTGCGTCGCAGCTGGCGGTGCGCATCGTGGGTTCGATCGGGCGCATCGACCAGGGACACCTGCGCACCGGCAAGCTCAGCGACGAAGAATGGCCGCGCCTCACGGAAGCGATCGAGAAGCTGCGCAACGTGTCGCTGCACATCGACGAGACCCCTGGCCTGACCACCAGCGAGCTGCGTGCCAATGCGCGCCGCCTGGCGCGCCAGTACGGGCGCCTCGGCCTGATCGTGGTCGACTACCTCCAGCTCATGAGCGTGTCGACCAGCATGAACGACGAGAACCGCGCCACGGCCGTGGGCGAAATCTCGCGTGGCCTGAAGATGCTCGCCAAGGAGCTCAAGTGCCCGGTGATCGCGCTGTCGCAGTTGAGCCGCGGCGTCGAAAGCCGCACCGACAAGCGTCCCATGATGAGCGACCTGCGCGAATCCGGCGCCATCGAGCAGGACGCGGACATCATCATGTTCATCTACCGCGACGACTACTACGACAAGAACAGCAAGGAGCCGGGCGTGGCCGAGGTGATCATCAGCAAGCACCGCAACGGGCCCACGGGCACCGTCAAGCTGACCTTCCTCAAGCCGCTCACCAAGTTCGAGAACCTGGCCAGCTACGGCAGCAGCGACGACTACTGACCCTGCCTCATCTTCATTTCTGCGGCTGCGGCAGCTTCGCTTCGGCCGCCCGCGCCTTCACCTGGCGCAGCATGTCGGCCAGCGTCTTGCCTGCTTCGTCGCGAAAGCGTTCGGGCAGCACGTCGACCGCGTCCATGCGGTCGATGCGAAAACCGCGGAAGTCGTTGCGCAGCTCGCACCAGGTCGAGAGCGTCCAGACCTTGCCCCAGTAGAAGCAGCCGAGCGGACGCACGATGCGTTCACTGGCATCGCCCGATACGTCGCGATAGTGAAGGCGCAGTTTCTGGCGCGCCTGCACGGCTTCGCGCAGGGTCTGCAGCCGCGTGCGCAGCGCGTTGCCCAGGCCCAGTGCGGGCGCGTAGAGCGCCAGCGCCTCGGCCGAGACGCGCGCCGCCGGCGGCAGCACCGAGAGGATCTTGCCGAGCCCGGTCTCGATGTCGCGCGCGAGCGCCGGATCGACCCAGCTCTGCGCCAGGCGGGCCGCGGCCACGAGCGCCGAAGCTTCGTCCTGCGTGAACATCAGCGGCGGCAGCTCGAAGCCCGCACCCAGCCTGTAGCCCACGCCGGCCTCGCCTTCGATGGGGACGCCCTGGTGCTGCAGGTCGGCCACGTCGCGGTAGACCGTCCGCTCCGAGACCTCGAGGCGCTGCGCCAGGAAGGCCGCCGTGGTGAGCCGGCGCCCGCGGATGATCTGCACCAGCTGGAACAGGCGGTCGGCACGCCGCATCAGCAGGCTCCCCGGGATGGTCCGGCAGGCACCTCGCGCCGGCCCTGGCGTGTGTTCATGAAACTCCGATGTGGATCGCCACCTTGTCCGGCCCCTCGTAGGCTTCGAAATCGCTGCGGTAGCGGCGCACGATTTCCGGGTGTGTTTCGAAATACTGCCAGATGCGCTGCCAGGCGGCGATCACCATCTGCGGCATCTCGCCCTGGCCCGTGAAGACGAGATAGTTGCCGGCCTCGATGGCCACGCTGCCCGCTGTGTCCGCGACGGCCACGCCCACGGTCAGGTCGAAGGCGCCGTGCGCGTCGGATTCGTAGCCGGAGTAGACGCCGTAGATGCGGGCGTCGCCGGTGCGGCCGGGCGTCGACCGGTAGGTCTCCTCGCCGAAGAAGCGATTCCACAGCGCGCCGATGCGGGCGGTTGCGGGGTCGTTCTCTTCGCGGTTGGTGGTGCGGACCGTGAGGCCTGCGACCCGGAAGGCGCCGTGGTGCCGGCGGATGGGTTCCATCGGGGGATTCTTCTGCATGGATGATCGATCTCGGGATTGTGGCGCTCAGAGCGCGAGCGCCTTCAGGTCGGCTTCCATGGCGCGTGCGATCAGCACCATGTCGGCGTCGGAGACATCGAACAGGCCGAAGCGGAACTTGTAGCCCCACTGCTTCGGGTTCTCGATGAAGGCCAGCTGTTCCAGCAGGGGCGCGATCGGCGTTTCGCGGGAGGCCGCGTAGGCCACGTCGAGCCGGCACGGAACAAAGCCGTTGCCCATGTCCGCTTCGTACGGCGCGCCCGGCTGCACGATGCCGATCGAGACGAAGCTCTGCAGCTTGTCGGTACCGCCGAAGACGGTGGCCGGCGCGTAGTACGCGACGCGGTCGCCCGCCGCAACCCGCTTGAGCGGGCCGAGCTTGCCGTGGCCGACCTGCATGAAGCCGAGCGGCTGGTGGTCGCGGCCCCGCCGGGCGTGCTCGGCGCTGGCAACGGCGATCCAGTTGCGCTGTGCCATGGTGCGGCTCAGGCGAGCGCGTGGAGGCCGACTTCGTTGCCTTCGGTGTCGCGCAGGTGGGCGATGAAGCCCATGCCGGGCGGCAGCGCCGACTTGGGCGCGACGATCTGGCCGCCTGCCGTTTCGATGCGTGCCAGCACGGCATCGATGCTCGGCATGCAGTCCAGGTAGATGCGGATGCCGCTGCCCGCGCGTGCGCTGGCGTTCGCGCCGGCCTGCAGGGCGCCGCCGGTGGCGGGCTTGTCGTAGGGGAACACGGCGAGCGTCTGGTCGCCGAAGTCTTCGCGGCGCAGCTTGCGGCCGAGCACGGTTTCGTAGAAGGCCTGGGCGCGGTCGATGTCGGTGACGGGAATCTCGAACCAGCTGATGGCGTTTTGCATGGAGGACTCGCTTTCGTTGTGTTGTTGAAGGAGCCCTGATGGTGCGGGCCGCCTCCTGACAGCGTGTTGTCAGGAGCCTGTCATCGCGGACGAAAAAAGGCCCGCGATGCTCCGGGGAGCATGCACGGGCCTTTTTGAAAGCCGTGGACCGGCGGCTCTTAGAGCACGTCGCTCGCGAAGTCGGCCAGCCGGGAGCGCTCGCCGCGCGCCAGCGTGATGTGCCCGCCGTGCGGCCAGCCCTTGAACTTGTCGACCGCGAAGGTGAGGCCCGAGGAGCCTTCCGTCAGGTAGGGCGTATCGATCTGCGCAAGGTTGCCCATGCAGATGATCTTGGTGCCCGGACCGGCGCGGGTGATCAGCGTCTTCATCTGCTTGGGCGTCAGGTTCTGCGCCTCGTCGATGATCACGTACTTGTTCAGGAAGGTGCGCCCGCGCATGAAGTTCATGCTCTTGACCTTGATACGGCTTCGGATCAGCTCGTTGGTGGCCGCGCGGCCCCATTCGCCGGCGCCGCCGCCGTCGCCCTTGGCAAGGAACTCGAGGTTGTCGTCGAGCGCGCCCATCCACGGGCCCATTTTTTCTTCCTCGGTGCCGGGCAGGAAGCCGATGTCCTCGCCCACGCTCACCGTGGCGCGGGTCATGATGATCTCGGTGTAGCGACGGTCGTCGAGCACCTGCGTGAGGCCCGAGGCGAGCGCCATCAGCGTCTTGCCGGTGCCGGCAGTGCCGGTGAGCGTGACGAAGTCGACTTCCGGGTCCATGAGCAGGTTCATCGCGAAGTTCTGCTCGCGGTTGCGGGTGTTCACGCCCCAGACCGCGTTCTTGCCCGAGCTGTAGTCCTTGAGGGTCTTGAACACAGCGGTCTTGTCGCGGATCTCGGTGACGCGCGCGTACATGCTCGGCTCGCCCGGGGCCTCGAAGTAGACGAACTGGTTGATGTACAGGTTGGGCACCAGCGGTCCGCTGACCCGGTAGAAGGTGTTGCTGCCGCTTTGCCAGCTTTCGACCGTCTTGCTCTGGCGCGTCCAGAAGTCGGGCGGCAGCGCGAGCGAGCCCGCGTAGAGCAGGTCGCCGTCTTCCAGCGTCTTGTCGTTCTGGTAGTCGTCGGCAGCCAGGCCCAGGGCGCGCGCCTTGACGCGCATGTTGATGTCTTTGGACACCAGCACCACTTCCTGCTTCGGCCGGCCGGGCTGGTCGTTGGCGTAGAGGTCGCGCAAGGCCTGCACCACGCCGAGGATCTGGTTGTCGGCCTTGCCCTGGGGCAGGCTGATCGGCAGCGAGTAGTCGAGCGGCGCGGTCTGGAAGAACAGCTTGCCGCCGGCCTCGCGATGGCCGGTGGTGTCGAGCTTCAGGCCCTTGGCGATGTCGGCGTCCTGGGCGGCCGCCAGCGCATCGAGCGTGCGGCTGGTCTGGCGGCCGTTGCGGGCCACTTCCGTGGTGCCCTTCTTGTGGCCGTCCAGTTCCTCGAGCACGATCATCGGCAGGAAGATGTCGTGCTCCTCGAAGCGGAACAGGCACATCGGGTCGTGCAGCAGCACGTTGGTGTCGAGCACGAACAGCTTGGCCGGACCGTTGGATTTGCTGCGCTTGGGCCGCGCCGGGGCCTGCGTTGCCGCGATCTGCTGCTGCTGTGGCGCGGGTGCATGCACGGCGGGCGCCGGCGCCTCAGGCTCCCGTCGCGCGGTGGGCTGCTGCCGCTGGCCGCGGGAAGGCGCGGGTTTGGCTTTCGCGCGGATCGGCGGTGCAGCCTCGCTGCCGCCGCCTACCGCGTCGGCGGCGTGTCGGTCGAACAATTCCAGCGGCTGGGAAGAGCCGCTCGACGACGCCGAATCGGTACGCGATTCGCCCGAGCGGCGCGATCCCCTGTGCGAGGAACGGGCGGGTGCATCGTGCGCATCCGGCGAGAGCAATGCGGCGCGTTTCGTGGGGGCGGGAGGCAATGGCATGTGTCAGGTCGCTCGCAGGAAGTGGAAACCAGAAAACGAAAAAGCCGCCTGTAGACCAAGGCGGCTTTGTTCGGGGGATGCGGTCGTGGAGCTCAACGGCATGAGGCCATTATGCACACCGGCGGTGACGCGTCTCGCGCTCTTTGCAAAGTCCGTTGGGCATTTCCCACGGCCGGATGCAAAAGCGCACAGACGGCGCTTCTTGTAACGCTCAGGCGGCCTTCTTGAGGGCCTTGACGGCCTTGAGCACGTCGTCGACATGGCCCGGGACCTTGAGGCCGCGCCATTCGGCCTTGAGGATGCCGTCCGCGCCGATCAGGAAGGTGCTGCGCTCGATGCCCTTGACCTTCTTGCCGTACATGATCTTGTTCTTGACCACGCCGAACATGTGGCACATTTTTTCTTCGGTGTCGGCGATGAGTTCGAACGGGAGTTCGAGCTTGGCCTTGAACTCGTCGTGCGACTTCATGTTGTCGCGGGACACGCCGAACACCGTGGCGCCGGCCTTTTCGAAGTCCTTGTAGCGGTCGCGAAACTGCATGGCTTCGGTCGTGCAACCCGGAGTGTTATCTTTCGGGTAAAAATACATGACCAGCACGTGGCCGAGGTGAGAGGTATTCGAGACTTTCAGTCCGCCCGTGGCGTTGGCGTCGAATTCAGGAATGGGTTTG
This sequence comes from Variovorax paradoxus NBRC 15149, assembly GCF_001591365.1. GTDB lineage: Bacteria > Pseudomonadota > Gammaproteobacteria > Burkholderiales > Burkholderiaceae_C > Variovorax > Variovorax paradoxus. The sequence continues at coordinate 735,000 of NZ_BCUT01000001.1, read as the reverse complement.
TTGACAACGATCGCCATGAAACTTGTTTTCTCCGTTGGTTTCCATTGATCGGGCGCTTTGCAGCACACTCGACGAATGGAGGATTGGTCGTTGCTAACTGGAGCAGCAGGCCTGTTCGCAACCCGGTATTTTACCCCGAAAAGCCTTCTCTCACCGCTCGGGCGGTTCCACGAGGAGGGCGGCGATCACGTGGCGGCCTTCGCCGGCCAGGATGTTGTAGGTGCGGCAGGCGGCGGGGGTGTCCATGGTCTCCACGCCGGTGCGCCTGGCCATCAGGGGCTGGAGCCAGGCAGGCTGCGGGAACCGGATGCGTGATCCGCTTCCGAAAATGACCAATTCCGCGCCCAGCGACGCAAGCTGGGCGAAATGCTCGGGGCCGAGCTGGTCGAAACGGGAGCAGTTCCATTCGAAGCGCTCGCCGCGGGAGCCCACCACCACGCTGCCCTCGACCTTTTCGTTGTTGATTGCGACCCACCCGGGGCCGTGCGCGGTAAGGGACTGGGCGTCGGATTTGTCGGGCTGGAGCTTCATCGGGGCACTGGGAACTGTGGTCAAATTATAGGTTTTCCCAGTGACACGAGGCCCTTCAGGGCCTTTCGACCTCGAGTAAGTAACCCGCGCCCGGGAGGGCCCTTTGAAGCAGTTCAAGAAATCGGCCAAGCTGGCCAACGTGCTCTACGACATCCGCGGCCCCATCATGGACGCCGCGAAGCAGATGGAGGAAGAGGGCCAGAAGATCATCAGGCTCAACATCGGCAACCTGGCCGTGTTCGGCTTCGATGCGCCGGAAGAGGTCCAGCAGGACATGATCCGCAACCTGCCGGGGTCGGCCGGCTATTCGGACAGCAAGGGCATCTTTGCGGCCCGCAAGGCCGTGATGCACGAAACCCAGAAGCAGGGTGTTGCGGGCGTCACGCTCGAGGACATCTACCTGGGCAACGGCGCGAGCGAGCTGATCGCCATGGCCACCAACGCGCTGCTGAACGACGGCGACGAAATGCTGCTTCCGGCCCCTGACTATCCGCTGTGGACGGCCGCTTCGAGCCTCTCGGGCGGCAAGCCGGTGCACTACCTCTGCGACGAAGCCAACGGCTGGATGCCCGACCTGGACGACATCCGCGCCAAGATCACGCCCCGCACCAAGGGCATCGTGGTCATCAACCCCAACAACCCGACCGGTGCGCTCTATTCCGACGAACTGCTCAAGAGCATCGTCGACATTGCGCGCGAGCACCACCTGGTGATCTTCGCCGACGAGGTCTACGACAAGGTGCTGTACGACGGCGTGCGGCACACCGCGATCGCGAGCCTGTCGACCGACGTGCTCACGCTGACCTTCAACTCGCTGTCCAAGAGCTACCGCTCGTGCGGCTACCGCGCGGGCTGGATGGTGGTTTCGGGCGACAAGGCGCGGGCGCAGGACTACATCGAGGGCCTGAACATGCTCTCGAACATGCGCCTGTGCGCCAACGTGCCGGGGCAATGGGCCATCCAGACCGCACTCGGCGGCTACCAGAGCATCAACGACCTGGTCGGCGACGGCGGCCGCCTGCGGCGCCAGCGCGACCTGGCCTACGAGCTCATCACGGCCATTCCGGGCGTGAGCTGCGTCAAGCCGAGCGCCGCGCTCTACATGTTCCCCAAGCTCGATCCCAAGGTCTACCCGATCACCGACGACCGCCAGTTCTTCCTCCAACTGCTGAGGGAGACCAAGGTGATGCTGGTGCAGGGCACGGGCTTCAACTGGGCCACGCCGGACCACTTCCGCATCGTGTTCCTGCCCCACGAGGACGACCTGCGCGAAGCGATCAACCGCATTGCCAGGTTCCTGGAGCTGTACCGCCTGCGCAGCAAGACGGATTGACGGCGCGTCCGCTCGCCGCGCGGTTGGCCGCGGCGGCCGGCGGTGTCTCCCTCACCACCCCTTACGAACCATCCACGCGAATCTCCCAATGAAACCCATCCAAGTAGGCCTGCTCGGCGCAGGCACGGTCGGCAGCGGCACCTTCAAGGTGCTGCTGCGCAATCAGGAAGAAATCAAGCGCCGCGCCGGCCGGGGCATCGAGATCACGATGGTGGCCGACCTGGACGCGGCGCGTGCGCGCGAAGTGGCTGGCGAAGGCGTGAAGGTGGTAGCCGATGCGCGCGAAGTCATCGCCAACCCGGACATCGACATCGTCATCGAGCTCATCGGTGGCTACGGCATTGCGAGGCAACTGGTGCTCGAGGCGATTGCGGCCGGCAAGCACGTGGTCACGGCCAACAAGGCGCTGCTTGCGGTGCATGGCACCGAGATCTTCGCGGCCGCGCATGCCAAGGGCGTGATGGTGGCCTTCGAGGCCGCGGTGGCCGGTGGCATCCCGATCATCAAGGCGCTGCGCGAGGGCCTCACGGCCAACAGCATCCAGTGGCTGGCCGGCATCATCAACGGCACCACCAACTTCATCCTCTCCGAGATGCGCGACAAGGGGCTCGACTTCGCCACCGTGCTCAAGGAGGCGCAGCGCCTGGGCTACGCCGAAGCCGACCCCACCTTCGACATCGAAGGCGTGGACGCCGGCCACAAGGTCACGCTGATGAGCGCCATTGCCTTCGGCATTCCGGTGCAGTTCGACAAGGCGCACATCGAGGGCATCACCAAGCTCGCGGCGCAGGACATCAAGTACGCCGAACAGCTCGGCTACCGCATCAAGCTGCTCGGCATCACCAAGCGCACCGCGCAGGGCATCGAGCTGCGCGTGCACCCCTCGCTCGTGCCGTCGAAGCGGCTGCTTGCGAACGTCGAAGGCGCGATGAACGCGGTGGTGGTGCATGGCGACGCCGTCGGCACCACGCTGTACTACGGCAAGGGCGCGGGCAGCGAGCCGACCGCCAGCGCGGTGATCGCCGACCTCGTCGACATCACGCGCCTGCACACGGCCGATGCCGCACACCGCGTGCCGCACCTGGCCTTCCACCCTGATGCCATGAGCGACCTGAAGGTGCTGCCGATGGCCGAGGTGGTTACCAGCTACTACCTGCGCCTGCGCGTGGCCGACCAGGCCGGCGTGCTTGCCAAGGTCACGGGCCTCCTGGCCACCGCGGGCATCAGCATCGACGCGGTGCTGCAGCGCGAAGCCGACGAAGTGGGCGGCGAGGGCTCGACCCAGACCGACCTGATCATCCTCACGCACGATGCGCGCGAAGGCACGGTGAACGACGTGCTCGCCGAACTGCAGGCCCTGCCCACCGTGCTGCAGCCGATCGTGCGCATCCGCAAGGAAGAGCTGTCCTGAGGACGGCGCAAGAGACCTACCGTGAACTACCTGAGCACCCGCGGCCACCCCGACCGCAAGCGTTTCTGCGAAATCCTGCTTGAAGGCCTCGCGCCCGATGGCGGCCTGTACCTGCCCGAGCACTACCCGCAGGTCGACACCGCCACGCTCGCCAAATGGCGCGAGCTGCCGTATGCGGAACTGGCGTTCGAGATCCTCTCGCTCTACATCGACGACATTCCGCCGGCCGACCTGAAGGCGATCTGCGCCAGGACCTACACGGCCGAAGTGTTCGGCAGCGACGAGATCGTGCCGCTGCGCGAGCTGGAAGACGGCGTGTACCTCGAGGCCCTGTCGAACGGCCCCACGCTGGCCTTCAAGGACATGGCGATGCAGCTGCTGGGCAACCTGTTCGAGTACGAACTGGCCCGCCGCGGCGCCGAGCTCAACATCCTGGGCGCCACCAGCGGCGACACCGGCAGCGCGGCCGAGTACGCCATGCGCGGCAAGAAGGGCGTGCGCGTCTTCATGACCTCGCCCGACGGCCGCATGAGCCCGTTCCAGCAGGCGCAGATGTTCAGCCTGCAGGACCAGAACATCCACAACATCGCCATCAGCGGCGTGTTCGACGACTGCCAGGACATCGTCAAGGCGGTGTCGAACGACCTGGGCTTCAAGCGCAAGTACCGCATCGGCACGGTCAACTCGATCAACTGGGCGCGGCTGCTCGCGCAGGTCGTCTACTACTTCGCAGGCTACTTCCAGGCCACGGCGAGCAACGACAAGCCCGTGAGCTTCACGGTGCCCTCGGGCAACTTCGGCAACGTCTGCGCGGGCCACGTGGCGCGCATGATGGGCCTGCCGATCCAGACGCTGGTGGTTGCCACCAACGAGAACGACGTGCTCGACGAGTTCTTCCGCACCGGCATCTACCGCGTTCGCGCGGCGGCCGACACGCACGAAACCTCGAGCCCCTCGATGGACATCAGCAAGGCCAGCAACTTCGAGCGCTTCGTGTTCGACCTCGTGGGTCGCGATGCCGGCAGGCTGCGCTCGCTGTTCGTGGACGATCTGGGCCGCCAGGGCCGTTTCGACCTGAGCGCCGATCCCGCGTTCAGGCAGGCCGCGGAGCGCTTCGGCTTCAAGAGCAGCCGCAGCACCCATGCCGACCGCCTGGCCACCATCCGCGAGACCGACAAGCGCTTTGCCACGCTGGTCGATCCGCACACGGCCGACGGCCTCAAGGCTGCGCGCGAACACCTCGCGCCCGGCGTGCCGATGGTGGTGCTGGAGACCGCGCTGCCGATCAAGTTTGCCGCCACGCTGGTGGAGGCGCTGGGCCACGAGCCCGCACGCCCGGCCAGGTTCGAAGGCATCGAGGCGCTGCCCAAGCGGGTCGTCAAGCTGCCGGCCGATGCCGAGGCCGTGAAGGCCTACATCGCGCAGAACTGTGACTGACCCTTGCCGCAAGCCGCGCCCTGCAGCGGCTGCCCCGCACATGCATTCGGCGGCCGCATAGACGGCCGCCACAGGAACTCGACATGAAGGTGATCGGCTTTTCCGGGTATTCGGGTTCGGGCAAGACCACGCTGGTCGAGCGCCTGATTCCCGTGCTCAAGCTCCATGGCCAGCGCGTGTCGGTGGTCAAGCATGCGCACCACAAGTTCGACATCGACCATCCCGGCAAGGACACCTACCGCCATCGCGAGGCGGGGGCCTTCGAGGTGGTGGTGGCGTCGGACAGGCGGCTCGCGCTGATCCGCGAATTCGAGCAGCCCGCGCAGCTGTCGGTGCACGACCTCATCGCCGAGCTCCATGACGGCGTCGACTGGGTGCTGGTCGAGGGCTTCAAGCACAGCGACCTGCTCAAGATCGAAGTCTGGCGCGCCCCCGAGGACGGCAAGCCGCCCCGGCCCTCGCAGTACATCGAGGACGCCTTCGTGACCGCCATTGCCACCGATGCGCCCGCGAGCCTGCCGGTGCCCACCAGCCTGCCGCTGTTCGACCTCGACGACATCGAGGGCATCGCGCAGTGGTTGATCGACAGCGCAAGCCGCTTCGAATACAACCCCGAACACCATGGCTGATTCCACCGCTCCCTCGCGCCCGCCGCTGATGGCGCTCGACGAAGCGCTTGCGAGCCTGCTCGCCAAGGCGCTGCCCAGGTTGCCCGCCGAAAGCGTGACCACCTTCGATGCGGACGGCCGCGTGCTCGCGCAGGACATCGTCTCGGCGCTCACCGTGCCGCCGCGCGACAACAGCTCGATGGACGGCTATGCGGTGCGCGTGGCCGACTGCGCCGCGCCGGGCGCCGTACTGCAGGTCGCGCAGCGCATTCCTGCCGGCACCGTGGGCACGCCGCTCGCGGCCGGCACCGCGGCGCGCATCTTCACCGGCGCCCAGATTCCCGAGGGCGCCGACGCCATCGTGATGCAGGAAGACACCCAGCACGTGCCGCAGGAGGGCACGCTCGGCGCGGTGCGCATCGACATCGTTCCCGCGGCCGGCCAGTGGATTCGCCGCGCCGGAGAAGACGTGGCCGCCGGCGACGTGGTGCTGCGCCAGGGCGAGCGCCTGACGCCCGCCGCGCTCGGGCTCGCCGCCAGCGTGGGTTTCGACCGGCTCCAGGTCGCCCGGCGGCCGCGCGTCGCGCTGCTGTCCACCGGCGACGAACTGGTGATGCCCGGCGAGGTCGCGCCCGAGGCCATGAAGCCCGGCGCGATCTACAACTCCAACCGCTTCTTCATGCGCGCCTTGCTGCGCCGGCTCGGCTGCGAGGTGAACGACCTGGGCATCGTGCCCGACAAGCGCGAGGCCACCATCGAGGCGCTGCGCGGTGCTGCGGAAAGCAGCGACCTGATCATCACCACCGGCGGCGTGTCGGTGGGCGAGGAAGACCACATCAAGGCCGCGGTGCAGGCGCTCGGCGAGCTGCAGCTGTGGTCGCTCTCGATGAAGCCCGGCAAGCCCTTCGCCTATGGCTCGATCGCAAGGGCCGGTGGCGAGGCGCAGGGGCGCTGCCACGTCACGGGGCTGCCCGGCAACCCCGTGTCCAGCTTCCTGACCTTCCTGCTGCTCGTGCGTCCGTTCCTGCTGACGCTGCAGGGCGCCACGCGCGTGGCGCCCGAGCCCGTGCAGATGCGCGCCGACTTCGACTGGCCGCGCGCCGATCGCCGCCGCGAGTTCCTGCGCGCCCGGCGCAATGCCACGGGCGGGCTCGACCTGTTCGCCAACCAGAGCTCGGGCGTGCTGACCTCGATGGTCTGGGGCGACGGCGTCGTCGACAACCCGCCCGGCCAGACCATCCGGGCCGGCGACACGGTGAATTTCATCCCCCTGGCCTCGCTGCTGGCCTGACCGAAGCTGTCCATGAAGGTCCAGATCCGTTACTTCGCCTCCGTGCGCGAGGCGCTCGACACCAGCGGCGAAACCGTCGACACCGGTGCCGCCACCCTGGCCGCGCTGCGCGACGAACTCATCGCGCGCGGCGGGGCGTACGCCGCGGCGCTGGCGCGCGGCAAGGCCGTGCGCATGGCGCTCGACCAGGCCATGAGCGACGAGGCGGCCGCGCTGCGCGAAGGCTGCGAGGTCGCCTTCTTCCCGCCCGTTACGGGCGGCTGAGCCGGGCGTCCAGCACCACCAGGCGCTCGCGCAAGGCATCGGAGGCGCGGGTCATCGGCGAGCGCAGCTCGTCGCGCATCGATCCGCCGTGCGCCAGCAGCGCCTTGAGCGGCGCGGGGTTCGGCTCCGCAAACAGCATTTCGATCAGCGGCTGCAGCGGCTGCCATTCGGCGCGCGCTTCTGCCAGCCGGTTCTCGGCCAGGAGGCGCAGCACCTGCACGAAGCGCCGCGTCTGCACATGCGCGCTCGCCGCAATGGCGCCCACGCCGCCTTCGGCCACGGTGCCGAAGATCTGGTGGTCTTCGCCCGACAGCACCTGGAGCCTGCCGTCGGCAATCAGGGCGCGCGTCTTGGCCATGTCGCCGCCGCAGTCCTTGATGCCGCGGATGCGCGGGTGTTCGGCCAGCGCCAGCAGCGTTTCGCGCGTGAGGGTCGCGCCGGTGCGGTAGGGAATGTCGTAGACCAGCAGCGGCACCGCGCTGGCGTCGGCGATGGCGCGGAACCATTCGAGCAGGCCGGCCTGCGAGGGCCGGATGTAGTGCGGCGCGGACACCTGCAGCCCCGCCAGCGGCCGTTCGGCGAGCCGCCGTACCCAGGCCGTGGTCTTGCCCAGGTGGTAGCCCGACAGGCCCATGATGATCGGCAGCCCGCCGGCGGCAGCCTGGACCGCGTCGAGCGCGGCGAGCTGTTCTGCTTCATCGAGCGCGGCGGCTTCACCCGTCGAGGCGCAGACCACGAAGCCGGTCACGCCGTCATCGGCGAGCCGGCGGGTCAGCGCCGACAGCGCGGCGTGGTCGACGGCGCCGTGCTGGAACGGCGTGACAAGGGGAATCCAGAGGCCCGAGAAATCAGGGCTGGAGGAGGGAATGGACGATGACGGCACGCGGGTTTCCTCGAGGGAATCGACCGATGGAAGGAACCGTCGTTCGATGCGCGCGCAACCCAATCGGGGCCAAGGCCTTGGCAGGTTCCGTCGCTCATCCGACGACGGAACCGCAGCTCCGGTCAGACGAGCTTTGGTTTTTTGGCTTTGCTGCCCTGGCGCGCACGGCTGCCTTCGGTGTGCGAGGGCACTGAAGAAAGCATGGCGAGGCGGGGCATTGCCGAAGTCTAGCGCGATGCCACAATCCCGGCATGAGTGGTGCACGCGTTTCGATCCAGACAGCCGATTTCGACCTGGGGCAGGAGGTCGCCGCGTTGCGCGCCGGCGACAAACGCGTGGGTGCGGTCTGCAGCTTTGTCGGCGCCGTGCGGGATCGCAACGACGGCAGCAGCGTGGCCTCGATGGAGCTCGAGCATTACCCGGGCATGACCGAAAAGGCCATTGAAGCCATGATCGATGAGGCGCACAAGCGCTTCGATATTTTGGGTGCGCGCGTGATCCACCGCGTGGGCCTGTTGCAGCCGCTCGACCAGATCATGATGGTGGCGGTGGTCTCGGCCCACCGCGGCCAGAGCTTCGAGGCCTGCGAGTTCCTGATGGACTACCTGAAGACCCAGGCCCCGTTCTGGAAAAAAGAACAGACGCCCGAAGGCGCCCGCTGGGTCGATGCGCGCGTCAGCGACGACGCCGCATTGGCGCGCTGGGGCATCACGGCCCCCAACGCTTAGTCAGAGAGGCTTGAAGCCGCTCGACTGGATGATGCGTTCCCAGGTCTGCGTGTAGCTGCGCACGCGGCCCGCGAACTGGCCCTGCGGCTCGTAGCCGACCGTGAGCCCCATGGTCGTGAGCTTCTGCTTCACGTCGGGCATGGCCAGCACCTTCTGCAGCGCGTCGCCGTATTTGTCGATGATCGGCTGCGGCGTGCCCACGGGCGCGAAGATGCCGTAGTAGGGCAGGTCTTCCAGGTTGGAGAAGCCCAGCTCGGTGAAGGTGGGCACGTTCGGCAGCACGGCCTGGCGCTTGGCGCCGATGGAGGCCACGATGCGCACCTTGCCGGCCTTGTGGTTCTCGATGAAGTCGGGCACCGAGGCGATGCCGGCCGTGATCTGGTTGCCCAGCATGTCCGCCGTCATCGGCGCGCTGCCGCGGTAGGGCGCGGGCTGCACGTCGATCTTGTATTTTTCCGAGATCATCTTCACCAGGAACTCGGGGATCGAGGCCGGTGCCGGAATGCCGATGGTTTCCTTGCCGCCGCGCTGGGTGCGAACCCACTTCACATATTCGTCGATGCTCTTGGCGGGCGTGCCGCCCGAGACGGCCAGCACATTGGCGAAGGTGGCGAATCCGGCCACCGGCACGAAGTCGGTCGCAGGGTTGAAGCCGGGGTTCTTCACCACCTGCGGCAGGATGGAGATCGAATGGTCGTGCGAGAGGAACAGCGTGTGGCCATCGGCCGGCGCTGCCTTGAGCGCCTGCGCCGCGATCTGTCCGCCGGCGCCGGCGCGGTTCTCGACCACCACCGGCACGCCCAGCACGTCCTTGAGTTTTTCGCCCAGCGTGCGTGCGATGGCGTCGGTGCCCGCGCCCGCGGGAAAGCCCACCAGGATGCGGATGGGCGTGCCTTGCGCCTGCGCAAGGCCGGCGAGGCCCATGGCCGCTAGAAAGAGACCGGCGCCGAGCGCCCGGCGAACCGGCTGGACGCGCTGCATTGAAAAAACCATGATCGACTCCATTCGAGAGAGAGAAATGCCTACGGCAGGAAGGTGCCCGGCACCGTGCAATAGCCGTGCCCATTCCGCCAGCGCGATTCAAAACTTGAATCCCGGCGGAACAGCCCTATTTTGGATGCAGGAATACCACCATGCGACAAGACAAACTCACCACCAAATTCCAGGAAGCGCTGAGCGATGCCCAGACGCTCGCGCTCGGCAACGACAACGCCTACATCGAACCGGCCCACCTGCTGGTCGCGATGCTGCGCCAGGAAGACGGCCCGCGCGCCCTGCTGGAGCGCGCCGGCGTCAACGTGCAGGGGCTCGCGAACGCTGCCGAGGCGGCCATCAAGAAGCTGCCGCAGGTGCAGGGCCACGACATCGTGCAGGTCGGCCCCGAGCTCGGCAAGCTGCTGCAGGCCACCGAGAAGGAAGCCATCAAGCGCAATGACCAGTTCATTGCGGGCGAGCTCTTCTTGCTGGCCGTGGCCGACAGCAAGTCCGACATCGGCCGCATCGCCAAGGAAAACGGCCTCGGCCGCAAGTCGCTCGAGTCCGCCATCGACGCTGTGCGCGGCGGCCAGGGCGTGAACAGCGCCGATGCCGAGGGCCAGCGCGAAGCCCTCAAGAAATACTGCCTCGACCTGACCGAGCGCGCGCGCCTGGGCAAGCTCGATCCGGTGATCGGCCGCGACGAGGAAATCCGCCGCGCCATCCAGGTGCTGCAGCGCCGCACCAAGAACAACCCCGTGCTCATCGGCGAGCCCGGCGTGGGCAAGACCGCCATCGTCGAAGGCCTGGCGCAACGCATCGTCGCGGGCGAGGTGCCCGAGTCGCTCAAGGGCAAGCGCGTGCTGTCGCTCGACATGGCCGCACTGCTGGCCGGTGCCAAGTTCCGCGGCGAGTTCGAGGAACGCCTGAAGACCGTGCTCAACGAGCTTGCCAAGGACGAAGGCCAGACCATCGTCTTCATCGACGAGCTTCACACCATGGTGGGCGCCGGCAAGGCCGAGGGCGCGATGGACGCGGGCAACATGCTCAAGCCCGCGCTCGCGCGCGGCGAGCTGCACTGCGTGGGCGCCACCACGCTCGACGAATACCGCAAGTACATCGAGAAGGACGCCGCGCTGGAGCGCCGCTTCCAGAAGATCATCGTGGGCGAGCCCAGCGTGGAGGCCACCATCGCCATCCTGCGCGGCCTGCAGGAAAAGTACGAAGTGCACCATGGCGTGCAGATCACCGACCCGGCCATCGTGGCCGCGGCCGAACTCTCCGACCGCTACATCACCGACCGCTTCCTGCCCGACAAGGCCATCGACCTGATCGACGAGGCCGCGGCCAAGATCAAGATCGAGATGGACTCCAAGCCCGAGGTCATGGACCGGCTCGACCGCCGACTGATCCAGCTGCAGATCGAGCGCGAGGCCGTGCGCCGCGAAAAGGACGAAGCCTCGCAGAAGCGCTTCGGCCTGATCGAGGACGAGATCGCGCGCCTGCAGAAGGAGATCGCCGACTACGACGAGATCTGGCAGGCCGAGAAGGCGCAGGCCCAGGGCAGCGCGAAGATCCGCGAGGACATCGACAAGATCAAGTTCGAGATCGAGGAGTGGAAGCGCAAGGGCGACTTCAACAAGCTCGCCGAGCTGCAATACGGCCAGCTGCCGGCGCTGGAGAAGCGCCTGCGCGAGGCCGAGGAAAGCGAGGCGAGCAAGGGCAAGTCCAGCGCGCCGACGCTGCTGCGCACGCAGGTGGGCTCCGAAGAAATCGCCGAGGTCGTGGCGCGCGCCACCGGCATTCCGGTCGCCAAGCTGATGCAGGGCGAACGCGACAAGCTGCTCGTGATGGAAGACAAGCTGCATGAGCGCGTGGTGGGGCAGGACGAGGCCATCGGCGCGGTCGCCAATGCGATCCGCCGCTCGCGCTCGGGCCTCTCCGATCCGAACCGCCCGACCGGCTCGTTCCTGTTCCTCGGCCCCACGGGCGTGGGCAAGACCGAGCTGTGCAAGGCGCTCGCGGGCTTCCTGTTCGACAGCGAAGACCACCTGATCCGCATCGACATGAGCGAGTTCATGGAGAAGCACTCGGTCGCCCGCCTGATCGGCGCGCCGCCGGGCTACGTGGGCTACGAGGAGGGCGGCTACCTGACCGAGGCCGTGCGCCGCAAGCCCTACAGCGTGGTGCTGCTCGACGAGGTCGAGAAGGCCCACCCCGACGTGTTCAACGTGCTGCTTCAGGTGCTCGACGATGGCCGCCTCACGGACGGCCAGGGCCGTACCGTGGACTTCAAGAACACCGTGATCGTGATGACCAGCAACATCGGCTCGCCGATCATCCAGTCGATGGTGGGCCAGCCCGCCGAGGAGATCAAGGAAGCGGTGTGGGACGAGCTCAAGAACTACTTCCGCCCCGAGTTCCTGAACCGCATCGACGAGACCGTGGTGTTCCATGCGCTCGACGCGAAGAACATCGAATCGATTGCCGCGATCCAGCTCAAGGTGCTGCAGGCGCGGCTCGCGAAGATGGACCTGGGCCTGGAGGTGTCGCCCGCGGCGCTGGCCGAGATTGCCAAGGTCGGCTTCGACCCGGTGTTCGGCGCGCGGCCGCTCAAGCGCGCGATCCAGCAGCGCATCGAGAATCCGCTCTCCAAGCTGCTGCTCGACGGCAGCTTCGGACCGAAGGACACGATCGAAGTGAATACCGACCCGATCCGCACCCCCGGCCAGTTCTCGTTCACGAAGGCCGGGGAACCATCGGAGGCCGTTGCGGCCTAAAGTCGGATGATGAACTTCATTTTTCGCGTCATTCTTCTGCTCCTGGGGCTGGTCTTTGCGGCCAGCCTGGCGGTCGCCGTCATGTTGCTGGCGGCCGTGTGGGGCGTCCGCTACGCCTGGGGACGGATCACGGGCAAACCCGTGACGCCCTGGATGGCTTCGATGGGCGGGCGCTTCAACCCGCGTTCAGGCTTCGAGCGTTTTCGCAATGCGGCACGGCCGGGCGAACCGAGCGCGGCCGACACCGCCAACGCACGCGCGCGCGGCGAATCCGTGGTGCGCCCGGAACGCATTCGCGGCAGCGCCCGCGACGTGACCGACGTTTCTCCGAAATCGGTTTCGCGCGGCTGATCCGCTGCCCGGGCGGCGAATATGCCGCCCGCGACAGCCGGTTGCGCGGTTCGCCGTCAAAATCGTCCTCCTGCGACCGCCGCCCAGGCGGATATTGCTTTCATCCAGGAGAGACATTCCCATGACAACACGCGACATCTTCGTGGTCGGCACCGCCCGCACTGCCATCGGCACCTTCGGCGGCGCGCTGAAGGATGTGCCCAACACGCAACTGGCCACCACCGCCGTCAAGGCCGCCATCGAACGCAGCGGCGTGGCGGCCGATGCCATCGGCCATGTGGTCATGGGCAACGTGATTCCCACCGACGTGAAGGACGCCTACCTGAGCCGCGTGGCCGCCATCGATGCGGGCTGCCCGATCGAGACGCCGGCCTTCAACGTCAACCGCCTCTGCGGCTCGGGCCTGCAGGCGATCGTGTCGGCCGCGCAGGCCATTGCGCTGGGCGACTGCGACATCGCCATCGGCGGCGGCTCGGAATCGATGAGCCGCGGGCCTTACTTCGACACATCCGCGCGCTACGGCGCACGCATGGGCGATGCGGTGCTGGTCGACTACATGCTGGGCATCCTGCACGACCCGTGGGAGAAGATCCACATGGGCATCACCGCCGAGAACGTGGCGGCGCGCTACGGCATCACGCGCGAGCAGATGGACGAGCTGGCCGCCACCAGCCAGCAGCGCGCGGCGGCGGCCATTGCGGCGGGCCGCTTCAAGGCGCAGATCGTTCCGGTCGAGGTGAAGACGCGCAAGGGCGTCGTGCTGTTCGACACCGACGAGCATGTGCGCGCCGACACCACCGCCGAGACGCTCTCGAAGATGAAGCCCGCGTTCAAGAAGGACGGCCTCGTGACGGCCGGCAATGCCTCGGGCATCAACGATGGTGCGGCCGCCGTGGTGCTGGCCAGCGGCGAGAGCGTCAAGGCGCGGGGCCTGAGGCCGCTGGCGCGCCTGGTCGGCTATGCGCACGCCGGCGTGGAGCCCGCGTACATGGGCATCGGCCCGGTGCCGGCCACGCGCAAGGTGCTGGAGCGCACCGGGCTGAAGGTCGCCGACTTCGACGTGATCGAGTCGAACGAGGCCTTTGCGGCGCAGGCCTGCGCGGTCATCAAGGAACTGGGCTTCGATCCGGCCAAGGTCAACCCGAACGGCTCGGGCATTTCGCTGGGCCACCCGGTGGGCGCGACCGGCGCGATCATCACCACGAAGGCGATTGCCGAGCTGCACCGCACCGGCGGGCGTTATGCGCTGGTCACGATGTGCATCGGCGGCGGGCAGGGCATCGCCGCCGTGTTCGAACGCGTTTGAAGGCACACTTGCGGGCATGCTCCGCCCACCCATCCTGATCGACCCCGACGAGGTCGAGTTCAGCGCCATCCGCGCGCAGGGCGCGGGCGGCCAGAACGTCAACAAGGTGTCGAGCGCGGTGCACCTGCGCTACGACATCCATGCGAGCTCGCTGCCCGCCGACGTGAAGGAGCGGATGCTCGCGCTGCGCGACAGCCGCATCACGCAGGAGGGCGTCTTCGTGCTGAAGGCGCAGCAGCACCGCACGCAGGAAATGAACCGCGCCGATGCGCTCGCGCGGCTGCAGGAGGTGGTCGACAGCGTGGCCACGCCGCCGCGCGTGCGGCGCGCCACCAAGCCCACCTACGGTTCGAAGCAGCGCCGGCTCGAAGGCAAGAGCCAGCGCTCGCAGATCAAGAACCTGCGCGGGCCGGTGCGGGACTGACCGGCTGGCTGGCCGGCGCTTAAGGCCCCGCTAAGGCGGCGGACACCGGCCGCAAGCACAATGGACAGCATGAGAGCCTTCTTCCGCCGCGCTTTGCCGGCCTTCCTGCTGGCGCTGGGGGCCGCTGCCCTGGCGGGCTGCGGGCCGGCCGCGGGCAGCGGCGCAGCGCCGGCGGGTGCCGTGCAGGAACTCAAGTGGGAAGCGCTCGTTCCCAAGGATTGGGACCCGACCAAGCGCTACCGCAACCTGAGCCTGGAGTCGCTGCGCGACAACGACCCGCGCGCGATCCAGATGCTGGACGAGATGCGCGCCGTCTGGGACAACGCGCCGGTCAACGTGGCGCTCGACGGCACGGCGGCGCGCCTGTCGGGTTTTGTCGTTCCGCTGGACAACACGCAGGGCGGCATCCGCGAGTTCCTGCTGGTGCCTTACTTCGGCGCCTGCATCCACACCCCGCCGCCGCCCGCCAACCAGATCGTGCACGTGGTCGCGGCCGATACCGTGAAGGGCCTGCATGCGATGGACACGGTGCACGTGAGCGGCCTGCTGAAGGCGGCGCGCTATTCCTCCGTGGACATGGGCGTGAGCGGCTACGAGATCAAGTCGGCCTCGGTGGAGCCTTTCGTCACGGCGCGCTGACGTGTTCAGCCGCCGTCGTCGCCCTCCGGCACCGGCAGCGGCGGAACTTCGGCCTGCTGCTGCGTCAGCGCCGCCAGCGCCTCGCCGTCGGTGCGGTAGCTGAACAGCATCGGCCCCGGCGCGAGCAGGCCAGCGCGCTCCAGCACCTGCATGGCCGGCAGCTTCAGGCCGCTCAGGTGCAGGCGTACGCCCTTGGCTTCCATCATCCGGCGGATCGAGCCGAACACTTCGGCGCCCGTGATGTCGATGCGGTTGATGGGCTGCGCAAAAAGGCACACGTCGGTGAGTTCGGGGCGCTCGGCCAGCGCGGTCGTGAGCGCGCGTTCGAGCGTGGAGGCCGAGGCGAAGTCGAGCTCGGCATCCATGCGCAGCGCATAGAGCTGTGGTGCCAGCGGCGGCAGCTTCCATAGCTTGCGGTCGCGCAGGCTGCCGTCGGGATGCAGGCCCACCTCGATGATGCGCGGATGCAGGTGGCGGTACATGTAATGCGCCAGGCTCGCGAGCAGGCCGCCCAGCACGCCCCAGTAGATGCTCGGCGCCGTGGCAATGGTCAGCACGAAGGTGCCGAACGAAATGCCCGCCTCGATGCGCGACACGCGCCAGAGCGCGACGAAGCTCGCCGGCTTGACCAGCCCCAGGATGGCCGTGACCACCACCGCCGCCAGCACCGCCTGCGGCACGTGATAGAGCAGCGGCATCAGCCACAGCAGCGCGCCGGCCACCACCACCACGCTGAACAATGTGGCCCACCCGGTCTGGGCGCCCGCATACAGCGTGATGGCCGAGCGCGAGAACGAGGAACTGGTGGGAAAGGCGCCCGTGAAGCCCGAGGCCAGCTTGGCCAGGCCCTGGCCGATCAGGTCCTGGTTTTCGTTCCAGAGCGTGCCGGCGCGGGCATTGTCGACCTTGGCGCTCGACGCGGTTTCGAGAAAGCTCACGAGCGTGATCATCAGCGCGGGCAGCACCAGCGCGCTGAATGTGCTCAGCGGCAGCAGGCCTGGCCAGTAGAAGGACGGCAGGCCCGAGGGCAGGCTGCCCACCACGGCCCCGCCGCGCAGTGCGTAGTCGATGCTCCAGCTGATGGCCGCGGCGCCCGCCACCAGCGCCATGGTGGTCGGGAAGCGCGGCGCGAGCCGCTTGCCGAGCCACAGCACGGCGATGCTGCCGAGCCCGAAGGCGATGGCGATCAGGTCCGGCGGCGGCCCGCCCTGCAGCACCTGGGGAAGGGTGCGCCCCGTGAAGCCGAGCAGCGCCGGCAGCTGCGAGATGGCGATCAGCACCGCCGCGCCCTGCGTGAAGCCGATCAGCACCGGCGAGTTGACCAGCCGCAGCAGCCAGCCGAAGCGCCCGATGCCCAGCACGATCTGGATCGCGCCCGACATCAGCGTGAGCCACACCGCCATTTCCACCCATTCGGCGCTGCCGGGCACCGCCAGCGGCGCGAGCGATGCGCCCACCAGCAGGCTGGTGAGCGCCGTGGGCCCGACCGACAGCCGCTGCGACGAGCTGAAGATCACCGCGATGAGCGCCGGGAACAGCGCCGCATACACGCCGGTGACCAGCGGCATGCCCGCCAGCGCGGCATAGGCCACGCCCTGCGGAAGCACCATCAGCGCCACCGTGATGCCCGCCATGGCCTCGTTGCGCAGCAGCGCCGCGGACGGACGGGGCCAGGCCAGGCAGGGAACCCAGCGCGCGATGCGCTGGCGCAGGGAGGAAGAAGCGGAGGAGGGGGTGGCTGCCGGATTCATGGATGGTGGGTGGCTTGCTGGCGATTGTCCTGCGCCACCGCAGAGGGAAACCTGCGCGGCCATTCGGGCCGCGCGCATGGGAGAACGGCTAGACCAGCGAGCTCGCGTTCTTGAGCACGTAGTCGCAGGCTTTTTCCTTCACCTTCGAGGAGAGCATCTTCAAGTTGAGCGTCTTGCCGTCGCCGCCCTTGAGCAGCCCCTTGGCGCCGCTCGCGAAGCCGGTTTCCTGCTGCTTCTGGCCGGTGATCCTGGCCAGCAGCTTGTCCTTCACCGAGGCCGCGTCGCCGCCCAGGTAGTTGTTCTTGACGCAGTACTGCAGCACGCCGGCCGCATTGCCCATGGTGCTGGAGCCGATCGCGGGCATCTTGAAGCCGAGGTTCTCGCCGAGGGCAGCGCCGCCGCCCGAGGAGCCCATCTGGTCCTTGAGCTTGCCGAGCAGGTCCGACTGGGCCGAGGCCGAGACACTGGCCGCAACCAGCGCGATGGAAATCAGTGCGGTGCGAAAACGCATGATGACGAACTCCCGTTTGTCGAGGTGATTGAATGAAGATTCCATCGTCAGCATACCCCCGACGGAACCCCGGTTTCACGCGCGGCGGAAGAGCAGCACGGAATTCGTGCCGCCGAATGCGAAGGAGTTGCTCATGGCCGCCTCGATGTTGGGCGCGCTGGTGTCGTGCTGCGTGACGAGGTTCAGGCTGCAGGCCGGATCGACCTCGCTGCAGTTCGCGTTCGGCGGCAGCTGGCGGCGGTGCAATGCCAGCACCGTGATGAGCGCCTCGATGGCACCCGCGGCGCCGAGCATGTGGCCGTGCAGCGCCTTGGTGGAGCTGACGCGCAGGCTGTCCAGGTCGTCGCCCCACACATCGGCCAATGCGTTGCGCTCGACCACGTCGCCGATGCGCGTGGCCGTGCCGTGCGCATTGCAGTAGCCCACGTCGCGCGGCTGGAGGCCGGCCTGGCGCAGCGCCTGGCGCAGCGCGCGCGCCTGGCCGGGTGCGTCGGGCTTGGTGAGATGGGTGGCGTCGCTGCCGAGGCCCCAGCCGGCCAGCGTGGCGTAGCTGCGGGCGCCACGGCTGCGTGCGCGTTCGGCGGATTCGAGCACCAGGAAGGCCGCGCCTTCGCCCAGCGCAAAGCCGCTGCGGTCGCTCGCAAAGGGCCGCACCGCGCCGGCCGCTTCGCCGGGCTGGAAGCTGGCCAGGGTTTGCATGGCCTGCCAGGCCAGCACCACGCCCGGCACGATCAGCGCTTCGCTGCCGCCGGCAATGGCCATGTCGACTTCACCGCGCTCGATGGCCTTGGCCGCTTCGGCAATGGCCACCGACGACGAGGCGCAGGCGACCGAGTAGGTCAGCACCGGCCCCTGCACGCCCTGGCGCATGGCGACGTGGGCGGCGGGCGCGTTGGGCATGAAGGCGGGAATGGTGAGCGGCGAGACCCGCCCGTTGCCGCGGTAGGCGGCTTCGAGCGCCGCGGCGCCGCCCATGCCGCAGCCGGCATAGATGCCGATGCGTTCAGGATCGGCGTCGTTGTGGGCGGCAAGGCCTGCATCGCGCAGCGCGAGGTCGGCGGCGGCCACCGCGAGCTGGCTCACGCGGTCGACGCCGGCGAGCTGCAGCTTGGTGAACCAGCGTGTTTCGTCGAAGTCCACCGTGGCGGCGGCGGCGGGCTTGGGCAGTTCGGGGAAGACCGGCCGGATGGCCGACTGGCCGTCGAGCAGGGCCTGGAACAGCGCGCCGGGCTCGTCGCCGTGCGGCGCCACGACGCCCAGGCCGGTGACGCAGACCTCGTGCTTCACGCTGTCTTCGCGGCCCTGACCTTGTCGACCAGCACCGCGAGTTCGTTCAGCGTGTCGATGTTGGCGTCTTCATCGGGCATGGTGATGCCGAAGTGGTCTTCGATGGCAAACAGGAACTCGGCCAATGCCAGCGAGTCGAGCCCGCCGGTTTCGCGCATCGATGCGTTGGGGTCGAGCTTGGACGGTTCGATACCGTACTTCTCGTGGATCAGGTCCTGCAATTCCTTCAGCGAACTCATCGTGCGATGCCTGTTGTCGTGTGCCGGCCGCTGATCGATCGCCGCCCTCGGGGCGCGCCATGGGATCGACCCCTTCCTCGCTCGGCTTGTGGGTCAGTGATGGCCAATGATATCCGCTCCCACCAGGGTATTGCTCCGGCGCATGCCCTCCGGCCGCCAGCGCAGCGAAGGAAGCGCGAAGGCCATTCCCAGCAGCGCGCCGGCCAGCGCGTCGAGCACCACGTGCTGCTTGACGGCCAATGTCGAATACGCAATGGCGGCAAACCACAGCCAGTTGGAAAGGCGCAGGAAGACCGGCGTGCGCGCCTCGCGCAGCACGTGGTCCAGCCGGATGGCCGTGAAGATGGCCACCGCCACGTGCATCGAGGGGCAGGCGTTGCCCGCTGCGTCCACGCCCTGCAGCATCGCAAAGCCGGGATAGCCCGACACGTCGATGGCCAGCGGCGGTATCTGCGTCGGCCAGAAGTAGAAGAAGCCCAGCCCCGTCAGGCACAGCGCGCCGATCCACAGCCCGTACACCACCAGCTCGCGGAAGTTGGGCTGCAGGCCGGGCGCGATGCCCACGTAGAACCACAGCGAGAGGTAGGCGCCCAGCGTGTAGGGCTGGAACGGAATCAGGTGGTCCAGCGCCGTGAGCGGCATCACCACGACCGGGTAGGCCGGGTTGCGCAGCATGTGGAAGTAGCCGATGAAGAAGAGCCAGGTGAAGATCGTGGTGCCGATCGCCTTGAGCCAGAAGAGGCGGCGAATGCGCGCGCCGATGTCTGCGGTCCAGGTCTGGGGGCTGTGCGTTCGCGGAAGGGGCGCCATGGGCAGGTGGGTCGGAGGTCCGTGGTTTTCGTCGGCCGGCCGATCTTGCCAGAGCGCCGTGACGGCGTGGCGGCATCGAGGCGAGCTTCAGGCGAGCGCGGCGGATCGCTTCTTGTGCTGGAAGGAAGTGGGCGAGCGTCCGGTGGCGGCCTTGAACATGGCGCAGAACGCGCTGTCGGTGGCATAGCCGCTGGCCGCCGCCACCTGGCTCACGGCCATGCCGCGCGCCAGCAGCGGCAGCGCATGCGCCATCACGGCCTGCTGCCGCCATTGCTGCCAGCTCATGCCGAGCTGGTCGCGGAACAGCCGCGCCACGGTGCGCTCGCTGGCGCCGATGGCAGCGGCACGCTCGGCCAGCGTGGCGCGGTCGGCCGGGTTGCGCAGCAGCGTCTCGCACAGCTGGCGCAGCCGCTTGTCGGAGGGCAGCGGCACGTCGATGCGGATCTGCGTGGCGCGCTCGAGCTCGTCCACCAGCAGCGGCGCGATCATGCGTTCGCGCTGCGGCGCGTGCGGGTCGGCCGGCGGCAGGCCGTCGGGCGTGGTGTCGAGTGCGAGCATCAGCGCGCGCAGCAGCGGGCTGATCTCGAGCACCTCGCACTTCTCCCACGGCGGGCCGAGCCAGGCATGCAGGTACACGGTGCGCAGCTCGGCGTCCTCGATCAGCATGATGCTGTGCGGCATGTTGGCCGGCACCCAGACCGCGCGCGAGGGCGGCACGATGTAGCTGCCGTCCTGCGTGCTGAGCCGGATCACGCCGCGGGTCGAGAAAGTGAGCTGCGGCCACGGGTGCTGGTGCAGCTCGACGAAGGTGTCGGCGCTCAGGAAATGTTCCTTGGCGCGCAACGGCCTGACCGCGTCGGGTGCGTAGAGATGCGGCGTGAGCGAGGCGACGCTGGTGACCGGGGAAGGGAGTGAAACGGCGCTTGGCATAGTTTCGACAAATGTTGTCGCTGTATCGCCATTCTGCCGCGGCCAGCGGGCATAGCATCGGTGCCTGCCCGGTTTTTTGTAGCAATCCATGTCTTCCACTTCCTCCCCGACAGCCACTCCCTCCACCAGCTTGCGCGGCGACGCACAGCTCATCGGCCTGGTCGGCCTGGCCCATGCCATCAGCCACTTCAGCCAGCTGATCCTGGCGCCGCTGTTCCCCTGGCTGAAAGACGCGTTCAACGTGAGCTACACCGAGCTGGGCGCGGTGCTGACGGTGTTCTTCGTGGTCTCGTGCATCGTGCAGGCGGCCTCGGGCTTCATCGTCGACAAGCTGGGTCCGCGGCCGGTGCTGTTCGTGGGGCTGGGCGCGCTGGCCCTGGCGGCCTTCGGCTATGCGCTGGCCCAGAGCTACTGGATGCTGCTGCTGTGCGCCGTCGTGGGCGGCATCGGCAATGGCGTGTTCCACCCGGTCGACTACACGCTCTTCAACCGCAAGGTGGCGCCGACCCGCCTGGGCCACGCCTACAGCGTGCACGGCATCACCGGCAGCCTGGGCTGGGCGCTGGCGCCGGCCTTCGTGGTGCCGATCGCCATCGCTTTTTCATGGCGCGTGGCGCTGGCTTCGGCCGGTGCGCTGGCCATCGTGGTGCTGCTGGTGCTCTGGGCCTACCGCGGCGTGCTGGCGCTGGACGTGAAGGCGGTGCACAAGGCCACCGGGCATGGCGAGCCGGCACCCGTCGGCGGCGAGTTCGACTTCCTGCGCATTCCGGCCGTGTGGATGTGCTTCGGCTTCTTTTTCTTCTACGCCGTCGTGATCAGCGTGGTGCAGACCTTCGCGCCGGCGGCGGCGGGCCACCTGCACGCGGTGCCGGTGGCGCTGGTGGCGGTGTGCCTCACGGTCTACATGGTGGCAAGCGCGGCCGGCATGGTGGCGGGCGGCTTCCTGGCCTCGGATCCGTCGCGCTGCGAACGCATCGTGGGCATCGGCTTCGGGGTGGCGGCCGCGCTGGCGCTGGTGCTGGCCTTTGCGCAGTTTCCGCCGGTGATGGTGCCGGTGCTGTTCGGCGCCATGGGCTTCGTCTCGGGCGTTGCCGGCCCTTCGCGCGACCTGCTGGTCAAGCGCTCGACGCCGCCCAATGCCACCGGCCGCGTCTACGGCGTGGTGTATGCGGGCCTGGACATCGGCCAGGCGCTCGCGCCGCTGGTGTTCGGCCGCTTGATGGACCATGGCCAGTACGCGAGCGTGATCGCCGGCCTGGCGCTGGTGCAGGCCGTGCTGATTGCCAGTGCCTTCAACGTGACGCGGGTGCGCCGCACGGCGCTGGTGCCGGCCTCGGCGTAACAGCCGCGGCTGTGCGCTGCATGCGGCCGATATCATCGACCGCATGCAGGCCCTGTATTTCGACCGGCATGTGCTGTGGCCGTTCGTGCTTGGTGGGCTGGTCGGCGTGCCCTTCGGCGTCTGGCTGCTGCCGCACCTCGACCTCGTGCTCTTCAAGGTCTGCCTCGGTGTGCCGCTGGTGCTGTGGTGCCCTGCGATGCTGATGTCGCAGCACCTGCCGAAGATCGCCTTCGGCGGACGCTTCGCGGATGGCATCGCCGGCACCATCGGCGGGGCCATGGCCGGCATCGGCGGCTTCTCCGGCACCATTCCCACGCTCTGGTGCACGCTGCGCGGCTTCCAGCGCGACACGCAGCGCGCGGTGATCCAGAACTTCAACCTCTCGATGCTGGCAGTGGCGTTCGCGCTGCACCTGGGCCTGCTGATCGCCTCGGGCGTGGCGATGCTGGCCTCGGGGGTGCCGGCGCTGCTGCAGCGCGGCTGAGCCGCGGCAGCTGCTGCGTTCAGGCCGTGGGCAGGATCTCGCGCACGCGCTCCCAGGGCCGGCACATCAGCGTGCCGCGCGGCGAGACGACGATCGGGCGCTGCAGCAGGATCGGGTTCGCGGCGATGAAGTCGAACAGCTGGTCGTCGCTCCACTTCGGATCGGCCAGCTTCAGTTCTTCGTAGGGCGCTTCCTTGGTGCGCAGCAGGTCGCGCGCGCCCAGGCCCATGGCCTTGGCCAGCTCGCGCAGCTTCTTCTTCGAGGGCGGCGTTTCCAGGTACAGGACGATCTCGGGTTCCACGCCGCTCTCGCGGATCAGGCCCAGCACGTTGCGCGAGGTGCTGCAGTTGGGCTTGTGGAAGATGGTCATCGGGTAGTCGGTGGTCGGGGTGCGTGCGGCCATGGTGTCGTCGTCAGTCTTTCTGTGTTTCCTGGTCCATCGTGAAGGGAAAGCGCGCCGCCCAGAAATCGGCCAGGCGCGGATCGGCATCCACGCGCCGCACCACCTGCGCCATGCGCGGCGCCACGCGGTAGAAACGCCTGCGCCGCGGCGTCCAGCGCGACAGCACGGTCACGTAGAGGTCGAGCATGCTGATCTTCTCGCCGAGCAGATAGGGCGAGGGCTCGTCGATCTGCGTGTCCATCAGGTGCCAGCAGTGCGCAATGCGCTCGGCCGTGCGTTCGAGCATCACGGCCTGCGCGGCCGGGTCGGGCGTGAGGCGCGTGGGTTCGTCGCGCACCCAGAACAGCGAGTAGATGGCCGCCGGCAGGTAGACCATCCAGCGCAGGTAGCGCGCACGCAGCGGATCGCCGGGCGCGGGGCAGAGCCCGGCTTCCGGATAGCGGTCGCCAAGCCAGATCAGCATGGCCGCGCTCTCGGTCATCAACTCGCCCGACGGCAGCACGAGCGCGGGCACCTGCTGCATCGGGTTGACGCCCGACATGCGCTCGCGCTCGGAGTCGCTCTCCCAGGGCGAGACATCGACGGTCTCGACCTGCGCGCCGATCAGCGTCAGCGCCGCATGGACCGGCGTCGCGCCCGAGCCGGGCGCGCCGTAGAGGGTGTAGCGGTCGTTCGAGGCGGATGAAGAAGTCATCCGCCCAGATTACTGCAGCAGCGTACCGCTTGTCACGCAGTGGCCAGCAAGGCGTCGACCTTCTTCAGGCCTTCGAGCGTCTTCACGCAGGCCTCGGCCACTTCGGTGCCCTTGACGGCGAAGTGGCGGTGGAAGTACTTGCGGTGCTCCACGTGCTCGTGGAAGTGGTGCGGCGTGAGCACGGCCGAAAAAATCGGCACGTCGGTCTCGAGCTGCAGCGACATCAGCGTGCTGACCACGGTGCCGGCCACGAACTCGTGGCGGTAGATGCCGCCGTCCACAACCAGCGCGCAGCCCACGATGGCCGCGTACTTGCCCGAGTTGGCAAGCCGCTTGGCATGCAGCGGAATCTCGAAGGCGCCGGGCACGTCGAAGATGTCGATCAGCTCGCGCGCCACGCCGAGCCGCTCCATCTCGGCAAGGAAGGCGTCGCGCGCCTGGTGGACGATGTCGGAATGCCATTGCGCCTCGACAAAGGCAATGCGCTCGCCGCGCGGCTGGCCCGGCGCGTTGACGGCGGAAAGGGGAAGGTCGTTGATCTGACTCATGGTGTGCCTCTTGAAAGCAGGTTTCCTGAATCAGGGCGCACGAAACCGCAGGGCAGCATGCGCGCCATTGCAAGGCGCGCGGGCCGGCCCGCATTTCGCGCTCTCTTTCATCCGGACTGTGACCGTCGGCTTCGGAATTGCACCGAAATCTGCTGACCCCGCAGCCCATTGCAGGCCTTGGGCGCTCGCGGGCTCGTGCGGCCCCTCTTTCGAAGAAGCCGCCATTACCGCCGGTGGGGAGTTTCGCCCCGCCCTGAGAACGCTTGCCGTCCGGCATGCCGGACGACGGTGCGATTCTAGGAGCGGACGGCGGCGCTGGTTGTCGCCCGCGCGCCAGACCTTCGGCGGCGCGGGGATTTTCGCCGTGCGCGGGTGCGTACGGCTCAGCGCTTCGCGAGGAACTGCGTCATACGATGGAGTTCGTCGTCGAGTGCCGCGCGGAACAGCGCATCGCGAGGTGGCTTGCCGGCGGCGTAGCCGAACGCGGGCTGCAGCCGGCCTTCGGGCGCCGTGACGTTGGCCCAGCCGATCACGCGCTCGTGCCAGAGCAGGGGCAGCGCGTAGTAGCCGAACTGTCGCTTCGGCGCCGGCATGTAGGCCTCGAACTTGTACGTCCAGCCCCACAGCAGCTCGAAGCGGCGGCGGTCCCACACCACGGGGTCGAAGGGCGCGAGCAGGCGCACTTCTTCATCGGGTGCATGGCGCCGCGAGGCGGGGTTCTCGTCGCCGGGCCAGTACCAGGTGGTGCCGTCGATGCGGCAGCTTGCGAGCCGTTCGTCGCGTGCGAGGCGCAGCGCGGCCTGCGTCTGCGCCGACAGATGCGGCGCGCCGTAGCCGAGCAGCCGCACGAGGTACGTCAGGCTCGCGGCCGGCAGCGGCGCGTACTTGCGCACCACCAGGTCGATCAGCGCGGCGGCGCGCTGCGCGCGGCCGGCGGGGCTGTCGTCGGCGGGCACATGTGTCACGGCCTCGTAGACGCGCGTGCCGCTGTCGCGCCGCACCACGCGCAGCATGCCGCGGTAGTGCAGGCCATCGAGCAGCCGCGTCGTCGCATTGCTCGAGCCGCCCCAGTAGTTCTTGACGCTGCCGTGTGCAAAGTGCTGTTCGACTTCACGCGGATGCACGGGCCCGCGCTCGCGCACGAAGGCCAGCACGTCGGCGGCCTTGCGGCGGGTGTCCGCGTCCCAGGGCTGCCTGGCTTCGCGCGGATGCATCAGCGCCAGGTGCTCGCGCGGCAGAAAGCCGTAGTTGACGAGGCAGTCTTCCTCAATGGCAAGTCGGGTGTAGCGGCTTTCGAGATCGCCCGCGCGGTAGTCCTTCACGCGGTGGCGCAAGGTCAGGTCTTGTGCGCGCGCAGGGGCGCGGATCGGGTCGGCCTGAACGAAGCCGAGCCGGCGGATCGCGCCCGGCAGCGTGGTCGGCTTGAAGAGGGTGCGCGCGATGGCGTAGCGGCGCAGGTCGTCGAGGGTCGGGGTGGCCATGGGGCGGATTGCAGCACAAGTGGGCGCTGCTGTTTTAGGGGCCTTGTTGTTCAGGGCGCGCTCCCGCCGACGGGGTACCTTGCTCCGCGAATGTCCTCCGGCCTTCGGCCTCCCCCTTGATTTATTTCGCTGCGCAAGGCACCCCATCGGCGGGAGCGTTATACGAAGCAGTTGTTGATCAGCTGTGCACCCAGAGCGTGCCTTGTGCCCAGGGCATCGGGTGCTCCCCGCAGCGAAATAAAGGAGGAGCCGAAGGCGGGGGACATTCGCGGAGGGGAGTACCCGGTGGCCTGGGCACGAGCCCCGAACAAAAGCTCCGAATACTTTTGCTAGACGGCTTGCCTGTGCCGTTCGATACACACGTCGAGCGTTTCGCTGCCGGCCCGCTGCCACCAGTCGAGATTCGAAAAGATCTCGACTTCGCTGAACCCCGCGAAGCCCGCGTCCTCGACCCAGCCGCGGATCTTCTTGAGCTCGACCACGCCGTCGCCCATCATCCCGCGGTCCGAGAGCAGGTCGCGCGTGGGCGTGAGCCAGTCGCAGACGTGGTACGCCAGCAGCCGCGCGCGGCCGGCGCGCGCGATCTGCTGCTGCAGCTTCGGATCCCACCACACGTGATAGATGTCCAGCGCCACACCCAGCATGCCGCTCTTGCCCGCATCGAGCTCGTCGCAGATGTCGAGCGCGTGTTCGAGCGTGTTGATGCAGGCGCGGTCGGCCGCCTGCATGGGATGCAGCGGCTCGATGGCCAGCGGCATGCCGACTTCGCGTGCGTATTCGAGCGATGCGGCAATGCCGTCGCGCACCTCGCCGCGCGCGCGGGCGATGTCCTTGTAGGCGGGCTTGCCTTCGAGCGCGCCGGGCAGGGCGCCGACCACCAGCACGAGGCAAGGCGCATCGAGCGTCTTGGCCTCGTCGATAGCGCGGCGGTTGTCGTCGAGCGCGGCCTGGAGGCCCGCCGCATTCGCCGCCGGAAAGAAGCCGCCGCGGCAGTAGCCCGAAAGGCCGATGCCATGCGCCTTCAGCTGCTTTGCGATCTTGTCGAGCCCGACGGCCGCCACCTGGTCGCGCCAGGGGCTGATCGCGCGGATGCCGCGTTCGGCGCACTGGTCGATGATGCGGTCGAGCGGCACCTCGGCGCCCAGTTGCTTGCGGATGGTGGCGGTGTTGATCGACAGCCAGTCGTGGTTCTGCGAGAAGTTGCGCATGGCTTCGATCAATTGTCCACGCCGTGCAGCGCAAGCAGCGTCTTCATGCGCCGCATCGCCAGCTCCGGTTGCTCCAGCAGGTTGGCCGCATCGGCCAGCCGGAACAGCTCGGCGAAGTGCTGCAGCGAACGCGTGCTCTGCTGGCCGCCCACCATCGTGAGGTGCTTCTGGTGGCCGTTGAGCCAGGCCATGAACACCACGCCGGTCTTGTAGAAGCGCGTGGGCGCCGCAAAGATGTGGCGCGACAGCGGCACCGTCGGGCCGAGGATCGCGTGGAATTTTTCCGTATTGCCTTGGGCCAGCGCACCCAGCGCCGCGCTCGCAGCCGGCGCGATGGCGTCGAAGATGCCCAGCAGCGCGTCGCTCTTGCCGTGCGTGGGCTCGCGGCCGAAGCCGTCGCCGGCGATCAGCTCGGCATAGTTGAAGTCGTCGCCCGTGTACATGCGCACGCCCTTTGGCAAGCGGCGGCGCATCGCGATTTCCTTGTCCTTGTCAAGCAGCGAGATCTTGATACCGTCGACCTTGTCGGGATGCGCCGCGATGATGCCGATCGCGGTGTCCATCGCGGCGTCGGTGTCCTTCGTGCCCCAGTAGCCGGCCAGCGCCGGATCGAACATCTCGCCCAGCCAGTGCAGCACCACCGGCTGCCTGGCCTGCGACAGGATGCGGTCGTACACGCGCTCGTAGTCGGCAGGGCTCCTGGCCACGCGCGCGAGCGCACGGCTCGCCATCACGATCAGCTTGCCGCCGAGCGCCTCGATCGCCGCCATCTGCTCTTCGTAGCCGCGGATCACGTCGTCCACGCTCTTGACCTCGTCGAGGTTCAGGTGGTCGGTGCCGCAGCCCGAGGCGACCAGCGCGCCGGGCACGTCCTTCGCGGCATCGAGCGAGCGGCGGATCAGCTCGAGCGAGGTCGGCCAGTCCAGGCCCATGCCGCGCTGCGCGGTGTCCATGGCTTCGGCCACGCCCAGGCCCAGCGAGAACAGGTGGCGACGGTAGGCGATGGTCGCGTCCCAGTCGACGGCGGCCTGCAGCCAGGGGTCGACCGCGGCCAGCGGGTCGGCCACCACGTGCGCGGCCGAGTAGGCGATGCGGTTGAACTTGATGCCCGCATCGGGCTTCACCGGCGCGATGCCGCGCAGGGCGTAGGGCGCGAGCGCGCCGCTCGCGGTGGGAAGGGTCAGCGTCAATGCCATGGCTTGTGCTTCTTCTTCAGACCTTCAGCGCAGGCACGTCGACCCAGCGGCGGTCCTTCCACGATTCGAGCGCAGCCTCGACCAATTGCACGCCCTTGGCGCCTTCGGGCAAGGTCCACTTGTAGGGCTCGTTCTCCACCACGTGGCGGATGAAGTGCTCCCACTGGATCTTGAAGCCGTTGTCGTAGACCTGCGAATCCGGAATCTCCTGCCACTGGTCGAAGAAATTCATCATCTGCTTCTCGTCCGGGTTCCACACCGGCCGCGGCGTGGCCACGCGCGACTGGGCGCGGCAACTCGACAGGCCCGCCACGGCCGAACCGTCGGTGCCGTCGACGTGGAAGGTCACGAGGTCGTCGCGGCGCACGCGCGTGGCCCAGCTCATGTTGATCTGCGCGATCACCGGCTCGCCGTTGTGGCCCGTGAGCTCGCAGGTGGCGTAGGCCGCGTCGTCGGCGGTGGCTTCATACGGCTTGCCGGCTTCGTCCCAGCGCCTGGGGATGTGCGTGGCGCCGATGCACGACACAGACTTCACTTCGCCGAACAGGTTGTCCAGCACGTAGCGCCAGTGGCACATCATGTCCAGGATCATGCCGCCGCCGTCTTCCTTGCGGTAGTTCCAGCTCGGACGCTGGATCGGCTGCAGGTCGCCCTCGAACACCCAGTAGCCGAACTCCAGGCGCACGCTGAGCATGCGGCCGAAGAAGCCCGCGCGGCGCAGCATGTCGAGCTTGCGCAGGCCCGGGAGGAACAGCTTGTCCTGCACCGCGCCGTGCTTCAGGCCCGAGCCTTCGGCCAGGCGCGCGATCTCGACGGCCTCATTGAGATTGGTGGCGATGGGCTTTTCGCAGTACACATGCTTGCCGGCGCGGATCGCCTTGGCCAGCAGCGTCGGGCGCATCTGCGTGGTGCCGGCGTCGAAGAAGATCGTGTCGTCGTTGTTGGCGAGCGCCGCGTCCAGGTCGGTGCCCCAGCGCGCGATGTTGTGGGCCTTGGCGAGCGCTTCCATCTTCTCGGCGTTGCGGCCGATGAGGATCGGGTCGGGCATCACCTTGTCGCCGTTCGACAGCGTGACGCCGCCTTGGGCGCGGATCGCGCAGATGGAGCGGATCAAATGCTGGTTCATGCCCATGCGGCCGGTGACGCCGTGCATGATGATTCCGAGTCGTTGGGTGGCCATCGTTTTCTTCCTTGGGATGCGAGAGAGGTGCTTCAATAGACGGAACGCATGGCGTCCCACGAGATGCCGGCGCCGGGCTTGCCGGTGGCAAAGCCGGGCGCGGTGGCGAGCGGCGACAGGGCTAGCTGTCCGCCGCAGATGGCGAGGCGCACGGCGCCGTCGCTCGGTTCGTAGAGGCCGGGATGCAGCTTCAGCAAGGCCTGCTGCTCCGCCTCGGGCACGGCCGCAAGGCCGTTGACGTAATGGTGTCCGTTGCGCTCGACATGCGAGAGGCCGAGCCAGCCGACCAGCGCGAGGTCCTGCTGCACGCCGATGCCGGCCTGCATGGTCAGGTCTTCGCCGGACAGGAAATAGCGGTCCGCTTTCTCAGAAGCATTCCAGTGCACGCAGCGCGCCGCATTGACCACCGACTTGTAGAAGCCCTTGCAGCTCTTGCTCGACACGCCGGTGTAGCCCAGCGCACGGGCCTGCACGAAGGCATCGAGCATGGCGTCGGATTCATCGATGAGCAGGGGAATGCGCTTGCCCAGCGCCGCCACGTCGCGCCGCAGGGCGGCGTCGCGGCGGATCGGCTGTTCGACGAAGGCCGTCTTCTGCGCGAGCCTCCACAGCACGGGCGTCGACAGCATGCGGTCGAGGAAGACGGCGAAGTCGCCGGCATCGGCGTACTGCTCGTTGCCGTCGAGCGTCACGAGCTGCGCGTGGCCGTCGATCACGCGGGCGATGCGTTCCAGGCGCGCGATGTCCTGCGCCGTGTGGCCGCAGAGCTTGAGCTTGAAATGCGTGAGCCCGTAGCGTTGCACCGCCGCGGCCAGCGTGGTGGGCAGGCCGTCGGCCGGCGCATCGGGCAGCGGGTCGCTGTCGTCGATGGCATCGGCCAGGCCGACCGTGTGGCGCGCCGCGATGCTCTTGCGCGGCGATCGGCCGGCCAGGAAGCCGGACATGCCGAAGCCCGCGAGATCGTCGGCCAGCCCGCTGCCGGCAACATCAATGCCGCACAGGTTGGCGCTCATCGCCGCGGCAAAGCTCTGGCCCGTGTGCAGGCACAGCGCATCCATCAGCGCGCGGTCGATCAGCGCGGGGCCGTAGCTCGCCACCAGCGCCTGCAGGCCCTTGGCTTTCGCGCGGGCCTGCAGCGCGGCGTAGTTCGATGCGAAGTGCGTCCAGGCGGTCTGCGCTTCGTCCTCGGCCAGATAGGCTTCGCGCGCATCGCGCAGCGCAAAGCGAAGCTGCTCGAAGTTCTGCTCGTTGGTGAGCGCCGGGTTCTTGTCGAACCACTTGGGCACCATCATCTCGGCTGCGCAACCCTCGGCCGTTCGGCCGTTCTCGAAGCGGATGCGCGCCCGCACGTAGACCTGCGGGCAGGCCGTGACGGTGGCGGCGCCAAAGCGGAACGGCAGCCTGAGCGCGACGTCGCGCTCGGCAAACCGGATCTCCTCGACGTGGAAACGGGGCGCGTCCATGGGTGCGGCTCAGTGGTCCAGGATGCCCTGCGAGAAAAAGTGCGCGCGCACCTCTTTGGTGTAGGCGCCGAACTCGGCCGAGGCCATGACGTCGAGCGTGCGCGGGCGCGGCAGGTCGATGTCGTAGACCGCGGCGATCGAGCCGGGGCGCTCGCTCATCACGATCACGCGGTCCGAGAGAAAGATCGCCTCGGGGATGCTGTGCGTGATCAGCATCACGGTTTTCCTGGAGGCCATCCAGATGCGCTGCAGCTCCAGGTTCATCTTCTCGCGCGTCATCGCGTCGAGCGCGCCGAAGGGTTCGTCCATCAGCAGCACCGAGGGGTCGTGCAGCAGCGCGCGGCAGATCGACGCGCGCTGCTGCATGCCGCCCGAAAGCTGCCAGGGGTACTTGCCCTCGAAGCCCTTGAGGCCCGCCATCTCCATCAGCTCGCGCGCCCGGGCCTCGGAGGCGGCCTTGGGCAGGTGGCGCATCTCGGCCTGCAGCAGGATGTTGTCCTGCACACTGCGCCAGGGCAGCAGCACCGCGCTCTGGAACACGATGCCCACGTCCTTCTGCGGCCCCTTGATCGGCTTGCCCGCCAGCGTGAGCTCGCCGCCGCTGATCGGCAGCAGGCCGGCCACCATCTTGAGCAGCGTGCTCTTGCCGCAGCCCGAAGGGCCGACGACCGAGACGAACTCGCCTTCACGGATGGCAAAGTCGAGCGGCTTCAGCGACTCGACCGGGCCGTCCTTGCTCTGGTAGGTTTTGGCGACGCCGCGCGCTTCGATCAGGTTGGCTTGGGACATGGAGTGCGTGAGGGGTGGCAACAGCGAGCGGGCGCGCGGACGAAAGATCAGTTCGGGAGAAAGTCGAGGGTGACGTAGTCTTCCGGCTTGCCGCGCGTCGAGGCGTCCATGCCGCCGTACTGCACCAGCAGGTCGAGCGAGTCGTTCACGTTCTTCATCGCCACGCGGAACGGGCGCTGGTTGGCCGTTTCCTTCGTGTGGTAGAGCGCCACGCTCTGCTTCATGCCCACGATCAGCGTGTCGCGCACGCCGGCCTTCGGGTTGGCCTTGAGCATGGCGTCGACCGCGGCTTCGGGGCTCTTCTCGGCGGCTTCGGCGGCCTTGGTCGATGCGCGCATGAAGCGCTTCACGAGGTCGGGGTTCTCGGCCAGCAGGTTCTTGTTGGCGATGATGCCGGAGCTGATCTGGTTCACGCCCGAGTCGGCAAAGCGGATCGGCGTCACGGGCTTGCCGGTGGCGTCCTGCAGCTTGATGGCCTGGTCCATCACGTAGCCCAGCAGCAGGTCGGCCTGGCCGTTGATCACCGCATTGAGCTTGGTCTGGCCATCGCCCGAGACGATCTTCACCTGCTCGGGCTTGATGTTGTTGACCTTGAGGAAAAGAGGCCACATCTGCGACATCGAGTCGCCCGGCGTGACGGCCACGGTCTTGCCGATGATGTCCTTGGGCGCCTTGATGTTCTTCTCGCTGA
Organism: Variovorax paradoxus NBRC 15149; assembly: GCF_001591365.1. Taxonomy (GTDB): domain Bacteria; phylum Pseudomonadota; class Gammaproteobacteria; order Burkholderiales; family Burkholderiaceae_C; genus Variovorax; species Variovorax paradoxus. The sequence continues at coordinate 703,032 of NZ_BCUT01000001.1, read as the reverse complement.
AGCCCATGACCGACATCGGGCTCACCTGGAACAGCACGCCGGTCGACTTCAGCGGCGCGCCCTTGGCGGCGGCCTTGATCATGGTCGTGACGTCGATGTAGCCGAAGGTCGCCGACTTCGCGGCCACCGCCTGCGCCGTGACGGCGGAGCCGCGGCCTTCCTGGATCTCCAGCTCGATGCCCTCGTCGGCGTAGAAGCCCTTTTCCCTGCCGAGGAAGAAGGGCGCATGCTCGCTGTACAGGTACCAGTTGAGCATCAGCGTGACCTTGTCCTTGGGCTTGTCGGCCTGCGCATGTGCGGGAGCGATGGCAAAGCTGGCGAGCGCGGCAAGGACCGAGATGGCGAGCAGCGAGGGAAGCAGTTTCTTCATGACGTTGTCTCCTGGAGTTTTCTGGGTATGACGAAGAAAGGAACTCAGTTCGCGTGGCGCTGCGAGGCATGCCACGGAATCATCACGCGCTCGACGATGTCGACCGCGACGAAAAGAATCACGCCGATGCTCGACAGCACCACGAGCGCGGCAAACATCAGGGGCAGGTCGAAGTTGCCGTTGGCCACCTGCAGCACGTAGCCGATGCCCGAGTTGGAGCCGACGAACTCGCCGACCACCGCACCCACCACGGCCAGCGTCACCGACACCTTCAGGCCGCTGAAGATCGCGGGCATGGCCTGCGGCAGGCTGATCTTGAAGAAGGTCTGCAGCCGGCTCGCGCCCATCGAGCGGGCCAGGTCGAGCATGTCGGGCTCGACCGACTTGAAGCCCATCACCGTCGACACCACCACCGGAAAGAAACCCAGCAGGAACGCACTGATCACCTTCGGAAAGATGCCGAAGCCGAACCACACCACGAAGAGAGGCGCAATCGCCACCTTGGGAATGCTCTGCGAGAACACCAGCAGCGGGTACACGTACGACTCGACCAGCCGCGAGTAGGCGATGACCATCGCAATCGGTATGCCGATCAAGATCGTCAGGCCGAAGCCGCCGAGCGTGGCGAGCGTGGTCTTCCAGCTCTCGGCCAACAGGCGCGGCCATTCGGCCACGAGCTGCTTCACCACTTCCCACGGCGGTGGAATCAGGTAGGCCGGAATCCTGAAGAGCCGGATCGCCACGTCCCACAGCACCAGCAGCAGCAGGATCAAGAGGAACGGGCGCAGGGCCGGAGAAAGCAGGAGCTTGCGGAGCATGAAGACGACCCGGGGCTTGTCGACGGAGGCTTGCTACTGCTGGACCGACAGGCCCGCGGCCTTCACGAGCTGGGCATTGCTCGCGATCTCGTCCTTGATGTAGGCGTCGAACTGCTCGGGCTTGAGCGTCCAGGCATCGGCGCCCAGCTTGAGAAAGCGCTCCTTCACCTCGGGCGTGGCCAGCGCCTTTGCCACTTCGTCGTGCAGGCGGTGGACGATGTCGCGCGGCGTCTTGGCCGGCGCCATCATCCCGATCCAGAAATTGAACTCCGAGCCGGGCACGCCGGCCTCGCTGGTGGTGGGCACGTCGGGCAGGGCGGCGGCGCGCTTGGGCGAGCCGACGGCGAGCGCGAGCAGCTGGCCCTCCTTGATCTGGCCGATCACCGGCGCGATGGGCGAGAAGTAGTAGTCGACGCGGCCCGAGAGCACCTCGGTGACGGCCTCGCCCGATCCCTTGAAGGGAATGTTGGTTGCGTCTATCTTCGCGGCCATCTTGAACTTCTCGGCGTTCAGGTGCGTGGCGCTGCCCTGGCCGGCCGATGCGAAGTTCATGCTCCCGGGCTTGGCGCGTGCGGCGGCCAGAAGCTGCGGCAGCGTCTTGATGTTCTTCGCCGGCGAGATCACCAGCGCGTTGGGCAGCGACGAGATCGGCGTGATGCCGGCGAAGTCGCCCACCGTGTCGAACGGCAGCTTGGCGAAGGTGGAGGGGCTCACCGTGTGCGACGACGAGTGGATCATGACCGTGTAGCCGTCCGGCGCGGCCGTGGCCACTGCCTGCTGGCCGATGGTGCCGCTCGCGCCGCCGCGGTTGTCGATGACCAGCGTCTGGCCCATGCTCTGGCTCATCTTGTCGGCAATGGCGCGGGCAATGATGTCGGTGGTGCTGCCGGCCGCAAACGGCACGATCACGCGGATCGGCTTGCTGGGATAGCCGTTCTGCGCGGATGCGAGGCCGGGCAGCAGTGCGCCCAGGCAGGTGAGCGCCGCAAGGGCGGTGGTGCGTGCGAGTTGCTTCATGGTCGGTTGTCTCCGCGCGGTGGGGCCGCTGTCTTGAATCGATCAATTCACCAATAAGTGAATTAGCGATTTTAGGAAGGGCTGCGCCGCAGCGTCAACCGCCGCTGCCTAGTGAATACCCGAAGGAGGTCTGGAGAGGCCGCAGGGGCCCGCGGGCTCAGTGCAGCACGTAGCCCAGCACGAGGTCGGTCATGTGCGACAGGCGCTGGGCCATGGCCTTGGGCGCGCGCAGGTCACGGCCGAAGATCGCCGAGAGCGTGTGGTTGTTCGAGAGATAGAAGTAGCACAGCGACGCGATCGAGATGTACAGCTGCACCGGGTCCACGCCGGCGCGGAACAGCTTGTCGCGCCGGCCGCGCTCGAGCACCGTGTCCAGCAGCTGCACCAGCGGCGAGTTCATCTCCTGGATGCGTTCGGAGCGCTTGAGGTGCGCCGCGCAATGCAGGTTCTCGCTGTTCAGCAGCGTGATGAACTCGGGGTGCTCCAGGTAGTAGTGCCAGGTGAAGGAGACCAGCTGGCGGATCGCCTCGACCGGGTCGATCTCGTCCAGGTGCAGCCGCTGCTCGGCCTCGCGGATGTCGGCGTAGGTGCGCTCGAGCACCGCCAGGAACAGGTCGTCCTTGCTGCCGAAGTAGTAGTAGATGAGGCGCTTGTTCAGGCCTGCGCGCTCGGCGATGCTGTCCATGCGTGCGCCGGCGAGTCCCCGCTGGGCAAACTCGTCGCGCGCCGACGCAAGGATGGCGAGTTGCGAGCGGTCGGCATCGCGCGAACGCGGCTCGGCCGTTTCGGGCGAGGAATCCTTGGGGGCCTTCATGGCGCGAATTTAACCAATTGGTGAATTAACGCAAGGCGTTGGAGGCGGGCGCACATAATTGCCGGAGACATTGCAGCTGAGGTTCGACTTCCCATGAGTACATCACAACCCGCCGGCCACCTGATCGTCGAATGCCTGGTCGAGCAGGACATGGAGATCGCGTTCGGCGTACCCGGCGAGAGCTTCCTGGCGGTGCTGGACGGCTTTCATGCCTACCGCGAGCGGGCCCGCTTCATCGTCAACCGGCAGGAGGGCGGCGCGGCCTTCATGGCCGAGGCGCACGGCAAGCTCACGGGGCGCCCGGGCGTGTGCTTCGTGACGCGCGGGCCGGGCGCCACCAACGCATCGATCGGCGTGCACACAGCGTTCCAGGATTCGACGCCGATGGTGCTGTTCGTCGGCGACGTCGGCAGCGACTTCCGCGACCGCGAGGCTTTCCAGGAGGTCGACTACGGCAGCTTCTTCGGACCCTGCACCAAGGGCTTTGCCAAGCGCGTGGAGCGCATCGACGACGCCGACCGCATTCCCGAATACGTGGCGCGCGCCTTCGCCACCGCGATGAACGGCCGTCCGGGGCCGGTGGTGCTGGTGCTGCCCGAGGACATGCTGCGCACACAGACCACCGCGCGGCCGCTCAGGCGCGTGGAGGCGGTGCAGCCCTGGAGCGACCCGGGCGCGCTGCGCACGCTGCGCGAGCTGCTGCTGAAGTCCGAGCGGCCGCTGGTGATTGCGGGCGGCGGCGGCTGGACGGCGCAGGCCGCGCAGGCGCTGCAGCGCTTTGCCGAGAACTGGCGGCTGCCGGTGGCCAATGCCTTCCGCTTCCAGGACACTTTCGACAACCACCATCCGCTGTATGCGGGCGACGTCGGCATCGCCATCAATCCGAAGCTCGCACAGCGCGTGAAGGACGCGGACCTGATCCTCGCCATCGGCCCGCGCCTTGGCGAGATGACCACCGGCGGCTACACGCTGCTCGAGGCGCCGAAGGCCCAACAAAAGCTGGTGCACATCCACGCCAGTGCCGAGGAACTCAACCGCGTCTACCAGGCCGACCTGGCCATCAACGCCGGCATGAGCGCCGCCGCGCGCAGCCTCGAGGTGCTGAGCGCACCGCCCACGCTGCCGTGGGAAGAATGGACGTTGCAGGCCCATGCGGACTACGAGGCGAACCTCGAGCCGCAGCCGCTCGCCGGCATGCCGGCCGAAACGCCGCGCGGCCCCATCGACATGGCCGCAGTGGTCGCGCTGTTGCAAAAGCACCTGCCGCCGGACGCGGCCATCACCAACGGCGCCGGCAACTTCGCGAGCTGGGTGCACCGCTACTTCCGCTACCACGGCCTCGCAAAGGGCCACAAGACGCAGCTGGCACCCACCAGCGGCGCGATGGGCTACGGCGTGCCGGCGGGCATTGCGGCCAACCTGACAACGGGGCGCGTGGCCTTCACGATCGCGGGCGACGGCGATTTCCTGATGACCGGGCAAGAGCTCGCGAGCGCTGCGCAGCACGGAGGCAAGAGCATCATCGTGCTGCTGAACAACGGCATGTTCGGCACCATCCGCATGCACCAGGAGCGCGAGTACCCCGAGCGCGAAAGCGGCACCGCGCTGCGCAACCCCGACTTCTGCGGCCTCGCGCGGGCCTACGGCTACGCGGCCGAGCGCGTGACCGAAACCGCGCAGTTCGAGGCCGCGCTGCTGCGCGCGCTGGCGGCCGATACGGGCACGCTGATCGAGATCCCGCTGGACCCGGAGGTGATCACCACGCGCGGCACGCTCGCGTCGATCACTCGGGCGGCGCAGGCGCGGGGCTGAAGAGAGCCGCGGCGCGCGCTTGCCACAGGCGAAAAAAAAGCCGGCATGAGCCGGCTTTCTGATGCGGGAGCGCGGGGCCCCCGGGTGCTTACTTGACGTGCTTGCCGATCAGCGCGGCCAGTTCGAACATCGACACTTGCGGCTTGCCGAAGATTTCCTTCAGCTTGGCGTCGGCGTTGATGTTGCGCTTGTTGGCCTTGTCCTGCAGGTTGTTCTTCTTGATGTAGTCCCACAGCTTGCTCACGACTGCGGTGCGTGGCAGAGGCGTCGAGCCCACAACGGCGGCGAGTGCCGGGCTGGGGGTCAGGGCCTTCATGAACGCAGCGTTGGGCGTGCGCTTCTTGGCGGGAGCGGCCTTCTTTGCAGGAGCCTTCTTCGCGGGTGCAGCCTTCTTCGCAGGAGCAGCAGCCTTCTTTGCGGGAGCCGCCTTCTTGGCCGGTGCGGCCTTCTTCGCAGGAGCCGCAGCCTTCTTTGCGGGAGCGGCCTTCTTTGCCGGAGCTTTCTTGGCCGGAGCCTTCTTTGCAGTTGCCATGGTTGATTTCCTTTTTTGGTTAAACAGTCACCAATGAAAAACTTGCGTCTCCAGTGGCATTGCGGATGCTAAAGGAGAAAAAACGCGTTTCCAAGGGAAAAAGCGGTTTTTTCATTGGGAGTTGTTGTTTTTTCAGAGGGGAGAACCCGTGGTTTTCAGCTTCGGCGCGCGGGCCAGGTCGCCAGCACCACGCCAACGAGTGCAAGAGCGAACGCAAGCAGCTGCGCCGCGGAGAGGCTTTCGCCGAGCACCAGCACGCCCACGAGGGCCGCGCTCACGGGCAGCATCACGGCAAACACGCCCGCTTGCGCAGCGGGCACATGGCGCAATCCGGTCATCCAGAGCCACACGGTCCAGATGCTCGCGGCCAGCGCATAGACCACGAGCAGTGCCCAGGTTCCGAGGCGCACCGCCGTGAAGTCGAACTGCAGCGCAAACCAGATGCCGAAGGGCATCGACAGCACGAAGCCCCAGAGGTTGATGAGCGAGGAGATCCGCTTGGGGCCGAGCCGGCCGGTGAGCGACTTGCCGATCACCGCATAGGCGGTTTCGCACAGCACCGCGCAGAACACGAGCAGATTGCCGAGCCAAGGCATCGAAGGCGCGGCGGCGCCGTTGTCGCCCGCTGCCGGTGCATGCGCGGGCGTCAGGGCCAGCAGGCCGATGCCGATCGCAGCGCAGCCTATGGCCAGGCCGATGCGCACCGTGATGCGCTCGCGCAGGAAGAGCCAGCTCGCCACCGCCACGGCCGCCGGGATCGAAGCCATGATCACGCCGGCGGACACCGCGCTGGTCAGGCTCACGCCGAACAGCATGCAGATCGAGAACAGGAAGTTGCCGAGGAACGATTCGAGAAAGACCAGCCCGCGCGTGCGTGCACTCATCGGCGGTTCGCCCGGAGCGCGCCGCAGCCAGTGCGGCATGGCGAGCGCCGCGATGCCGAAGCGCAGCCAGGCGAGCAACAGCACCGGGAAGGCCGCCACCAGCGGCTTGGAGAGGGCGACGTAGCCGCCGACGAGCGACATGCTCAGGGCCAGGCAACCATAGGCCAGCAGGCGGCTGGCGGGAGCAGCGGTGTTCAATAGACTGGACGGCTTGTTGTTGGAACGATGGATTCGATGATGCCCCAATCTCCCGGGCCCGATGTCGCGCCGGACGCAGGCGCGCAGCGCCACGTCTTCGTCTACGGCACCCTGCGCCGCGGCGGGCGCAACGACATCGCGCGCTATCGGCCCGTGCCGGTCCACGTGGCCGACGCAAGCATTGCCGCCACGCTGTACGACCTCGGCGCCTACCCCGGCGCGGTGCTCGGCGGGCAGCGGCGCGTCTTCGGCGAGATCTACCGCGTCGCGCCCCAGGTGGAGGCCGAGCTCGACCGGCTCGAGGGCGTCGCCGACGACGGCTCCGGCGAATACATCCGCCGCCACCTGATCGTGGCAGCAGGTGCGCAGCGTTTCGAATGCCTGGTCTACGAGATCCATCCATCGCGCATCGAGGGGCGCGCGGTGATCGACAGCGGCGACTGGATGGCCCATGCCGCTGCCAGCTGAGGCGTGCGCGGCGCTTCGTTTTCACGCCTGAAAGGTCGATTGCACATTGCGAAAAGAGCGGCTGCTGCGGCGCAATATTTTTTCTCAATATGAGAAAAATAATTTTGCATGGAGAAATGTCTTTGTAAGTGATTGATTTTGCTGGACTAAAAATATGTCTTCTATAAGACATAAGAGTCTGGCTTCGGTTTAGAGTAGCTCCACGGCCGCAGCGCCCGATCCTTTCAACCAACCTCACGGAGTGACCATGCCCCAGACCCTCACCGAACAATTGAGCCGCGAACAGCAAATTGCCGCCCTCGAGAAAGAATGGGCCACCAATCCCCGCTGGAAGGGCATCAAGCGCGGCTACAGCGCCGCCGACGTGGTTCGCCTTCGCGGCTCCTTCCCCATCGAGCACACGCTTGCGCGCCGCGGCGCCGAGAAGCTCTGGGAGCTGGTGAACAACGAGCCCTACGTCAATTGCCTCGGCGCGCTCACGGGCGGCCAGGCCATGCAGCAGGTGAAGGCCGGCGTGAAGGCCATCTACCTGTCGGGCTGGCAGGTTGCCGCGGACGCCAACACCTACTCGTCGATGTACCCCGACCAGTCGCTGTACCCGGTGGACTCGGTGCCGACCGTGGTGGAGCGCATCAACAACACCTTCCGCCGCGCGGACGAAATCCAGTGGTCCAAGAACGTGAACCCGGGCGACAAGGGCTATGTCGACTACTTCGCGCCCATCGTCGCTGACGCCGAAGCCGGCTTTGGCGGCGTGCTGAACGGCTTCGAGCTGATGAAGGCCATGATCAAGGCCGGCGCCGGCGGCGTGCACTTCGAAGACCAGCTCGCCTCGGTCAAGAAGTGCGGCCACATGGGCGGCAAGGTGCTCGTGCCCACCACCGAGGCCGTGCAGAAGCTCATCGCCGCGCGCATGGCCGCCGACGTCTGCGGCACGCCGACGCTCGTGATTGCCCGCACCGACGCCGAAGCCGCCGACCTCATCACCAGCGACTACGACGAGAACGACAAGCCCTTCCTCACCGGCGAACGCACCGCCGAAGGCTTCTACAAGACCAAGAAGGGCATTGACCAGGCCATCAGCCGCGCCATTGCCTACGCCCACTACGCTGACCTGGTGTGGTGCGAAACCGGCACGCCCGACCTCGAGTTTGCCAAGCGGTTTGCCGACGCGGTCCACAAGGTGCACCCCGGCAAGATGCTGGCCTACAACTGCTCGCCGTCCTTCAACTGGAAGAAGAACCTCGACGACGCCACCATTGCCAAGTTCCAGAAGGAGCTCGGCGCCATGGGCTACAAGTACCAGTTCATCACGCTGGCCGGCATCCACTCGATGTGGTTCAACATGTTCGATCTGGCGCAAGACTACGTGCAGCGCGGCATGTCGGCCTACGTCGAGAAGGTGCAGGAGCCCGAATTCGCGGCGCGCGATCGCGGTTACACCTTCGTGTCGCACCAGCAGGAAGTCGGCACCGGCTACTTCGACGAGGTGACCACGGTCATCCAGGGCGGCAAGTCCAGCGTCACGGCGCTGACCGGCTCGACCGAGGAAGAGCAGTTCCACTGATCCGCTGAATCCGCCAGCACAACGATTTCGCTGTCACCTTCGAGCCCGGCCGAGCGCCGGGCTTTTTTTTGGGCTCGGCGGCCAGCGGATAGAATTGCGCCCTCTGCACCCAACAAGAGCGAGAAAGGCACCTTGGTTATGACACCGCGAACTACTCCGCAAGGATTCAGCGGCTTTTTCTTCGTCTCCGAAGAAAAGGGCCGGTAGCCCGCGCTCGCTGGTTTCTGCCAGCTCTCATCCCAAGCAAAGCGCGGCCAGTCACCGCGCTTTTTGTTTTTTCGCCCGAGGTTTTCCATGATCCAGATCACGCTTCCCGACAACTCGCGCCGCGAGTTCCCCGGCCCGGTTTCAGTGGCCGAAGTTGCCCAGTCCATCGGACCCGGGCTCGCCAAGATGACGGTGGCCGGCAAGGTCGACGGCAAGCTCGTCGATGCCAGCGACGTCATCGACCATGACGCCAGGCTCCAGATCATCACGCCCAGGGACGACGAGGGCCTGGAGATCATCCGCCACTCGACGGCCCACCTGGTCGGCCACGCCGTGAAGCAGCTCTACCCGACGGCCAAGATGGTCATCGGCCCGGTGATCGAGGAGGGCTTCTACTACGACATCTCCTACGAGCGCCCCTTCACGCCCGAGGACATGGCCGCCATCGAGGCGCGCATGCGCGAGCTCATTGCGCAGGACTACGACGTGGTCAAGAAGATGACGCCGCGCGCCGAGGTCATCGAGGTCTTCAAGTCGCGCGGCGAGGACTACAAGCTGCGCCTGGTCGAGGACATGCCCGACGAGCAGGCCATGGGCCTGTACTACCACCAGGAATACGTCGACATGTGCCGCGGCCCGCACGTGCCGAACACGCGCTTCCTGAAGGTCTTCAAGCTCACGAAGCTCGCCGGCGCCTACTGGCGCGGCGACGCCAAGAACGAGCAGCTGCAGCGCATCTACGGCACGGCCTGGGCCGACAAGAAGCAGCTCGACCAGTACATCCAGCGCATCGAGGAAGCCGAGAAGCGCGACCACCGCAAGCTGGGCAAGGAGCTGGACCTGTTCCACATCGACGAAGTGGCGCCCGGCGTGGTGTTCTGGCACCCCAAGGGCTGGGCCCTGTGGCAGGCGGTGGAGCAGTACATGCGCGGCATCTACCGCGACACAGGCTACTGGGAAGTGAAGGGCCCGCAGATCCTCGACAAGAGCCTGTGGGAGAAAACGGGCCACTGGCAGAACTACCGCGACAACATGTTCACGACGGAGTCGGAAAAGCGCGAATACGCGCTCAAGCCGATGAACTGCCCGGGCCACGTGCTCATCTTCAAGAGCGACCTGCGCAGCTACCGCGACCTGCCGCTGCGCTACGGCGAGTTCGGCCAGTGCCACCGCAACGAGCCCAGCGGCGCGCTGCACGGCATCATGCGCGTGCGCGGCTTCACGCAGGACGACGGCCACATCTTCTGCACGGAGGACCAGATCCTCGAAGAATGCGTGGCCTACACGGCGCAGCTGCAGAAGGTCTACGCCGACTTCGGCTTCACGGAAATCCTCTACAAGGTGGCCACGCGCCCCGACAACCGCGTGGGCTCCGACGAGCTCTGGGACAAGGCCGAGCACGCGGTGATGGAGGCGCTGCGCCGTTCGGGCGTCGACTTCATCATCTCGCCCGGCGACGGTGCCTTCTACGGCCCCAAGATCGAATACACGCTGAAGGACGCGCTGGGCCGCCAGTGGCAGTGCGGCACGATGCAGGTCGACTTCAACACGGCCGAGCGCCTGGGCGGCGAGTACGTCACGGAAACGAGCGGCCGCGCGCACCCCGTCATGCTGCACCGCGCCATCGTCGGCAGCCTGGAGCGCTTCATCGGCATGCTGATCGAACACCATGCCGGCGCGCTGCCCGCATGGCTCGCTCCGGTGCAGGTGGCGGTGCTCAACATCAGCGAAGGCCAGGCCGACTACGCCGCTTCAGTGGCGAAAACGCTGCAGAATCAAGGGCTTAGGGTCCAGCTGGATCTGCACAACGAGAAGATTACGTATAAAATACGCAAGCATTCGTTGCAAAAGCTTCCCTACATCCTTGTCGTAGGCGACAAAGAGAGAGAAGCTGGTGCCGTCGCAGTGCGCGCCCGGGGCAATCAAGACCTCGGTGCAATGTCCCTCGAATCGTTCGTGCAACGGCTCGTCCAGGATGTTGCTGACAAGCGTTGATTTGTCCCGGAAGCACCCTCATATGTGCTTCTCGTCCAAATCATGCCGCTTGTCCGCGAGGACTGACCGGCGTCCGCTACAGATTTTGTAGCAATTTTTGAAGGATTCTGACCATCGCTACTGCATTTCGCGACCGCCGCCACCGCGAGGAACGCCAACACCGCCTGAACCGGGAAATCATGGCCCCGGAAGTCCGCCTTGTAGGCCCGGAAAACGAGCCATTGGGTGTTATGAGTCTCTCCGAGGCCTTGCGCCTCGCCGGTGAGGCTGACGTGGATCTGGTAGAGGTCGTTGCCGCGGCCAATCCGCCCGTGTGCCGTCTGATCGAGTACGGCAAGTTCAAGTACCACGAGCAGAAGAAGGCGGCCGAGGCCAAGTCGAAGCAGAAGGTCATCGAGGTCAAGGAAATCAAGTTCCGCCCCGGTACCGACGACGGCGACTACAACATCAAGATGCGCAACATCAAGCGCTTTCTTGAAGAGGGCGACAAATGCAAGATCACGCTGCGCTTCCGCGGCCGCGAGATCACGCACCAGGAACTCGGCCTGGCGCTGCTGCAGCGGATCCGCGATGAGCTGGGCGACCTGATCGTCGTGGAGCAGTTTCCGAAGCTCGAAGGCCGGCAGATGATCATGATGATCGCGCCGGGCCGCAAGAAGCCGGGCGGCGGCGGTGGTGCCGCAAAGCCGGCTTCTTCGGAGGCTTCGGCGCCCGCGGCGGCCTGAAAAGGCTGCCACGGCAGCGGGTAGAGATAGCAGGGTTTGATGAAGAATTTCGCCGCTGCCGGCGCTTCGCAAGAAGGGCAGGCAGTGGCGGGATAAAGAAGTGTCTCGGGGCCAACAAGTCCGTGGAGTATCCGCGGCGCCTCACGAGCACAAACTAAAGGAGCATTCACATGCCCAAAATGAAGACCAAGAGCAGCGCGAAAAAACGTTTCCGCGTTCGTCCCGGTGGCACCGTCAAGCGCGGTCAAGCCTTCAAGCGTCACATCTTGACGAAGAAGACCACCAAGAACAAGCGTCACCTGCGTGGTGCAGTCGCAGTGCATGAGACCAACATGGTTTCTGTCGCCGCCATGCTGCCCGGCCGTGGCATTTAACTCAGACGAACAAGGAGTACACACATGCCTCGCGTCAAACGTGGTGTAACGGCTCGCGCCCGCCACAAGAAAGTTCTCGCACTCGCCAAGGGTTTCCGCGGTCGCCGCGGCAATGTCTTCCGCATCGCCAAACAGGCGGTGATGAAGGCTGGGCAATACGCCTACCGTGACCGCCGCACCAAGAAGCGCGTTTTCCGTCAACTGTGGATCGCGCGTATCAACGCCGCCTCGCGCGAACTGGGCCTGACCTACAGCCAGTTCGCCAACGGCATCCGCAAGGCCGGGATCGAGATCGACCGCAAGATGCTTGCGGACATCGCAGTGCACGACAAGGCCGCTTTTGCCGGCATCGTGGAGCAGGTCAAGGCCAAGCTGGCTGCTTGATTCTGCACAGCAGGAGTGCCGCCTTCGGGCGGCTTCCTGCGCCCACGGCACAAGGGCTGGCGCTTGAAAAGGCTCCAGCTCTTTTTTTATTTCCCCGCCTAATTTTTGTTGCTATGAACGAGTTGGACTCCCTTGTCGCCACCGCCCGCGCCGCCTTCGCCGAAGCGAAAACGCCCGCCGAGCTCGAAAACGCCAAGGCCCAGTTCCTCGGCAAGTCGGGCCGCATCACCGAGCTCATGAAGGGCATGGCCGCGCTCAGCGTCGACGAGAAGAAGTCGCGCGGCGCCGCCATCAACGTGGCCAAGCAGGCCATCGAAGCCGCGCTGACTGATCGACGCCAGCAGCTCGCCGACGAAGAGCTTTCGCTGCAGCTGCGCGCCGAGGCGCTCGACGTGAGCCTGCCCGGCCGGCGCCGCATTCCGGGCGGCCTGCATCCCGTGAGCCGCACGCTGGAGCGCATCGAGGAGATCTTCTCGAGCATGGGCTTCGACGTGGCCGACGGCCCCGAGATCGAGAGCGACTGGCACAGCTTCACCTCGCTCAACAACCCGCCGAACCACCCGGCGCGCTCGATGCAGGACACCTTCTACGTCGACCTCAACGGCGACGACGGCATTCCCTACAACCTGCGTCCGCACACCAGCCCGATGCAGGTGCGCTATGCGCATCAGCACATCAAGAAGTACGCGGCCGAATTCGCGGCCGCCGCGGCCGACGCCACCGGCACCGTCAAGGCGCCCGAGATCCGCGTGATTGCGCCGGGCCGCACCTACCGCGTCGACAGCGACGCCACGCACTCGCCGATGTTCCACCAGTGCGAAGGCCTGTGGCTCGGCGAGAACGTGAGCTTCAAGGACCTGAAGGTGGTGTTCACCGACTTCTGCCGCACCTTCTTCGAGAGCGACGACCTCGTGCTGCGTTTCCGCCCGAGCTTCTTCCCGTTCACCGAGCCCAGTGCCGAGATCGACATCCAGTTTGCGAGCGGCCCGCTGGCCGGCCGCTGGCTCGAAGTGGCGGGCTCGGGCCAGGTGCATCCGAACGTGGTGCGCAACATGGGGCTGGACCCCGAGCGCTACATCGGCTTTGCCTTTGGCATGGGCCCCGACCGGCTCACCATGCTGCGCTACGGCGTGAACGACCTGCGGCTGTTCTTCGACGGCGACTTGCGCTTTCTCTCGCAGTTCCAGTAAGCACCCGTCCATAGAAATAAATACGAATACGAGATCGAAGAGATGCAATTCCCGGAATCCTGGCTGCGCGAGTTCTGCAATCCGCCCCTTGGCAGCGCCGAGCTGGCCGAAACGCTCACCATGGGCGGCTTCGAGGTCGAAGAGCGCCGCCCCGTGGCGCCGCCCTTCAGCCGCATCGTGGTCGGCGAAATCAAGGAAGCCGTGCAGCATCCCAATGCCGACCGCCTGCGTGTGTGCCAGGTCGACGCGGGGCAGGGCGCCTTGCTCAACATCGTGTGCGGTGCGCCCAATGCGCGCGTCGGCATCAAAGTGCCCTGCGCGCTGGTCGGCGCCGAACTGCCGCCCGGTGAAGACGGCAAGCCCTTTCTCATCAAGCTCGGCAAGCTGCGCGGCGTCGAAAGCCAGGGCATGCTGTGCTCGGCGCGCGAGCTCAAGCTCAGCGAAGACCACGGCGGCCTGCTCGAGCTCGATGCCGACGCACCCATTGGCGCCGATGTGCGCGACGTGCTCAAGCTCGACGACGCGCTGCTCACGCTCAAGCTCACGCCCAACCTCGCGCACGGCCTGAGCGTGTACGGCGTGGCGCGCGAGCTCGCGGCACTCACCGGTGCACCGCTCAAGACGCCCGCCATCGCGCCGGTGGCCGCATCGTTTGCCGACGTGCTGCCGGTCAAGGTGGAAGCGCCCGAGCTCTGCGGCCGTTTTTCGGGCCGCATCGTGCGCGGCGTGAACACCCAGGTGGCCACGCCGGCCTGGATGGTCGATCGGCTCGCGCGCTGCGGCCAGCGCAGCGTGACGCCGCTGGTCGACATCTCGAACTACGTCATGTTCGAGTACGGCCAGCCCAGCCACATCTTCGACCTCGACAAGATCCACGGCGGCCTCACGGTGCGCTGGGGCAAGGCGGGCGAGCAGCTCAAGCTGCTGAACGGCAACACCATCAGCGTGGACGAGAAGGTCGGCGTGATTGCCGACGACGAGGCCGTCGAATCGCTCGCCGGCATCATGGGCGGCGATGCCACCTCGGTGTCCGACGACACGCGCAACATCTACGTGGAGGCCGCGTTCTGGTGGCCCGAGGCCGTCCAGGGCCGCTCGCGCCGCTTCAACTTCTCGACCGATGCGGGCCACCGCTACGAGCGCGGTGTCGATCCGAGCCGCACGGTGGAAATCATCGAGCGCATCACGCAGCTCATCGTCGAGATCTGCGGCGGCCAGGCCGGCGCCATGGACGACAAGATCCTGAACGTGCCCGAGGCCATGCCCGTCACGCTGCGCGTGGCGCGTGCCGCGCGCGTCATCGGCATGCCGCTCACGCAGGCGCAATGCGCCGACGCGCTGCGCCGCCTCGGCTTTGCGCTGCGCGAAGGCGAGGGCACCTTGACCGTCACGCCGCCGCCGCACCGCTTCGACCTCTTGATCGAGGAAGACCTGATCGAAGAGGTGGCGCGCCTGATCGGCTTCAACAACCTGCCGACCAACGCACCGCTCGCGCCCATCACCGCGCGCGTGCGGCCCGAGGCCCGGCGCAGCCGCTTCGCGGTGCGCCGCAGCCTGGCAGCGCTCGGCTACCAGGAAACCATCAACTTCAGTTTTGTCGAGGCGCACTGGGAACAGGACCTGGCCGGCAATGCCAATCCGGTGAGGCTCCTCAACCCCATTGCCAGCCAGATGAGCGTGATGCGCTCGTCCCTGCTGGGCTCGCTGCTGCAGGTGCTCAAGTTCAACCTCGACCGCAAGGCGCCGCGCGTGCGCGTGTTCGAGGTGGGCCGCGTGTTCATGCGCGACGACAGCGTGGCGACCACCGACAGCACCGTGCGCGGCGTCGACCAGCCCATGCGCGTGGCCGGCCTCGCCTGGGGCGATGCGGAAGAAGCGCGCTGGGACGGCAAGCCGCAGCGCGTCGACTTCTACGATGCCAAGGGCGACGTCGAAGCGCTGCTCGCACCGCGGGTGGCCAGCTTCGAGCCGGCCGAGCATCCGGCCCTGCACCCCGGCCGCTCGGCGCGCGTGCTGGTCGACGGCAAGGCCATCGGCTTCGTCGGCGAGTTGCATCCGCGCTGGCGCCAGAAGTGGGACTTCGCGCTGGCGCCGGTGCTGTTCGAACTCGACCTCGACGCCGTCGCCGCGCGCCCCGTGCCCGTGGCCCGGCCAGTGCCCAAGCACCAGGCCGTGGAGCGCGACATTGCGGTGGTGGTGGCCGAAGCCGTCACGCACAATGCGTTGATGCAGGCCATCCAATCGGCGGCAGCGGGGCAGGGGCTGCTGCGCGACGCCACGCTGTTCGACATCTACCGTCCGCAACCCGCGCGCGACGGCGCGGCGCCGGCATCTGGCGGCCTGGCGCAAGGGGAGAAAAGCATGGCGGTCCGCCTGAGCTTCCAGGACGACAGCGCCACGCTGACCGACGAGCAGGTGGAACCCGCCGTGCGCGCCGTCGTCGAACAACTGAGCGCCAGACTCGGCGCACGCCTGAGAGGTTGATGAGAATGAACGCTGCGGAATTCACGCTCGAAGCCCTCGAAACGCCCGCACTCACCAAGGCGCACCTGGCCGACCTGCTGTTCGAGCAGATCGGCCTCAACAAGCGCGAATCCAAGGACATGGTCGAGGCGTTTTTCGACCTCATCGCCAACAGCCTGATCGAGGGCACCGACGTCAAGATCTCGGGTTTCGGCAACTTCCAGATCCGCGTGAAGGCGCCGCGGCCGGGCCGCAACCCGCGCACCGGCGAGGCCATTCCCATCGGCGAGCGCCGCGTCGCCACCTTCCATGCGAGCGCCAAGCTCAAGGAACAAATCCACGGAAGCATCGAGCAGAGCGGCACTTCCGAGGTCGAGTGGAGCCTGGGCGCCGAATAAGTGCTTGGTGCCCGGCGCGTGCGTAGAGTAATCTCTAAGGTTTCCCGCGCACGGTCTTGATTTCAATGGAGAAAACGCTCCCGCCCATTCCCGTCAAACGCTACTTCACCATCGGTGAGGTGGGCGAGCTTTGCGGCGTCAAGCCGCACGTGCTGCGCTATTGGGAGCAGGAGTTCACGCAGCTGCGGCCCATGAAGCGGCGCGGCAACCGGCGCTACTACCAGCACCACGAGGTGCTCATGATCCGCCGCATCCGCGACCTGCTCTACGACCAGGGCTTCACCATCAGCGGCGCGCGCAACAAACTGCAAGAACTCGTGCAGGGTGAACGCGACCGGCGCAAGGCCGGCGTGGTGCCGCTCGAAGGCATGGAGGCCGTCGAGATCGACCAGGAAGAATTCGACGCGGCCATCATCCACCAGGAAGAAGACAAGACCGGCCCCGAGGCCGAGCCCAAGACAGCCCCTCGCACGGTCGATCCGTCGCAGTTGCTGCACCTGCGGCGCGAGCTTTTTGAAATTCGTGAGCTGCTGACCGTCGGACGGTGATTTCAGCCGGCTATAATTGAGAGCTTCGGTGTGTGGCGCAGCCTGGTAGCGCACTTGCATGGGGTGCAAGGGGTCGAAGGTTCGAATCCTTTCACACCGACCAGTATTGACGGGGGTTAGCAGGTAAGTATCTGCTAACCCCTTTGTCATTTCTGCGTTCCCTTGTCCTAGATTTGTCCTAAAACGCTGCGTTTCGACGGCGCCTCAACATTTCGAACAACCCGGAGACGTTATGCGCGCCAGTGAAGTTTTCACGCCGAACAAGTTGCCAGAGGTGACGTTTATCGATGATCACCTGAAAGAGGCCACCAAGACCCTCCGACAGGCGCTGGAAACGGGCGCTGCGGTGGTTTCGCTGTCCGGGCCTTCGAAATCGGGCAAGACGGTCTTCATTGAAAAGACCCTCGGCAAAGAGAACCTCATTCAGGTGACAGGCGCTGGCGCCGACAGTCCCGCAAAACTATGGGACCGGGTGTTCGGAATCATCGGCACACCCACAAGGGGGTCGACTACGGGCGGGAGCGGGTTCACGGGGACGATCGGAGCCAAGGGGGCGACCGGGGTTCCGCTGGTGGTATCCGGGGAGGCCTCTGCATCCGGGGCGTGGACTAAGACCGAAGGGACTTCGACGGACTACGCACCGGACTACCTTCAATTGCTGATCAAGGAACTTGGCGGCACGGACTTCGTTGTGTTCATCGACGACTTCCACTACATCCCCGCCGCCGTGCAGCAGCAGGTCGCGAATGAGATCAAGGAGGCGATCCGTGGCGGCGTCCGGTTCATATGCGCGGCGGTGCCTTATCACTCCGATGACGTGCTGCGCGCGAACTCCGATTTGCGCGGACGGATATTCAAGCTCGATTTTGATTATTGGGCGGTGCCCAACCTCAAGAAGATCGCCACGTTGGGTTTTGAGGCGCTGAATGCAACGGCATCGGATGCGCTCAGTGAAGCCTTCGCGCGTGAGGCGGCGGGATCGCCTCAATTGATGCAGTCGCTGTGCCTCAGTGCGTGCTTCGAACTGGGCTTGGAAGAACGGACGACCGAGCCCGTCACCATTCAGGCGGACCTCGACCTAATCTCGCGAAGCTGCCGCCGAACGATGATGACCACGGACTACTCGTCCACAGTCGAGAAATTGAAAGAGGGGCCCAAGACACGCGGCACGATCCGCAATTCGTATCGAATGCTCGATGGCACCGTGAAGGATGTGTACCCGATCATCCTCGGCGCGGTAGCCGCCGACCCGCCCGAACTCACGATTCGATACCAAAATCTTCAAGGCCGCATCGCAAGCCTCTGCGAGGGTGACCCGCCCAGCGGATCGAGCGTGACCGGAGCCTGCGTTCATATCTCTGATATCGCCAACGACGCAGAAAACAGGCAGGTCATCGAGTGGGACGCGGCGAACGACGTGCTCGACATTCGCGATCCGTACCTTCTATTTTTTCTGCGCTGGGCCGACTGGAAATAATCCAAGCTGTATGCGTAGCGCTCGCCCGGAACGGGAGCGGTTGCGGGGGTGATCGTCTGTGTTTGCATCCAGCGAATCTGATACGATATGTGCAACGACTGAGCGCATTCGCATAGGGGTCGCCCGTCCATGCTGGAGGCGGCGCTGCCGGTAAAGCTCAGAAGTCGAGCCCTCTGAAAGGAGGGCTTCGTCAATGGAGGGGGTCGGTGCGCCTAGATTCGTTGCCTTAACCACTCCCGGATCGCACAAGCTGCTGAGCTTGTCGCCCCACACTCTTCTGCGCTTAATTTGCGGCGCTTCCATACACCTAGCCCTGCGATACAGCTTCTACACGGGCGGGTTGATCTGCCCTAGACGGCGGCGCTCATTGCCGAACAACTTGCCCGAGGTGTTGTTCAGCGCGCCTGCGCCATTGGCGTCCAGCGCGCCGACGGCAGAGACGGTGCCGTTGCTGTTGCCTACGGCGCCGCCGACGGAGAGATCCACCGAGCTATCACCCGCCAGCGTGCCGACATTCGCGGTGAAGGTGTTGCTCGTATCAAGCTTGCCACCTGCGTTGCTGAACGTGGTGCCACTCGGCCATGGAAGAGGGCGGCTGGTTCAACTGCGCTGAGCGCGCCGTCAGTCCCGCATCGTGAACACCACCGACAGGTAGCTCACGGGCCCATCTTCGATGGCCTCGATCCCATGCAGCGCCGTCGCGTCGAACTGCAGGGAATCTCCCGCGGCCAGCTTCACCACCCTGCCACCGTAGCGGTAGGACACCCGTCCCATCAACAGGTGCAGGAACTTGATGCCCGGATGCTGAAAGGTGACGTAGGGCTCCGCTTCCGGCAGCAAGGTGACCAGGTACGGCTCAACGAATAGGTTGCCCGACAGTTGATGGCCCAGCAGTTCGTAGCGATAGCCCGCGACGGCGCCTACGCGGTCGACCCGGATGCCCTTCCCAGCCGGAACGAATGAGAAGTCGGTACGGCTGGTCTGGTCGCTGAAGAAGCGGGAGACGGGCACGCCCAGGCCGTTGGCGATCCGGTCCAGGGTTTCGACAGAGGGAGAGACAAGCCCGCGCTCGATGCGGGAGAGCATGGAGCGGGAGACGCCCGAGCTGGCGGCCAGCTCTCCGCCAGAGGCGCCAGCAGCAATCCGCAAGGCGCGGACCTGATGACCGATGCGGTGGGCAGGGTCGCTGCGCAAGGTCACCACCGATGCGGGAATCCGAGGGCGCAGGACCGATGCCGGCAGCCGAATGGGCCGTGGGGTGGGGAATGGCGAAGCGACAGACGGACGGGACATTTGGATGGTAACTATATACCGGCATTTTATATCCCGTGGTGTTTTATGCGGGCGAGTTTGACCATTGCAACATGGTTAAAGAAAGCGGCTCCAGCAAGACGAAGGTGCCAGAGCTTGTTCGCTTCGGAGAGAACGTCCGGAGACTGCGCAAGGAGCGTGGATATTCACAAGAGGCATTCGGCGATGCCTGTGGAATCGATAGGAGCTACATGGGTGGGATTGAGCGCGGCGAGCACAATCTGGCCCTCGTCAACATCCTCAAGATCGTGGAGGCCCTCTCCCTGCAACCGTCCGAGTTCTTTAGGGGTATGGACGCGCCCCCAAAAAAGGCTCGGCAACCCAAGTGACTGTTTGGATTTGACCGCGCCCCAACTTCTTACTGGTCTCAGGTCACAGACGGTACTTGGGCATGGGCAGGCGGTTGCCGACTACATACGCTGCTGCGCCTGCGCTGACGATTTCACACCGACAAAAAGTCCCAGGGCGTCCGATTTCATCGCCGGACGCCCTTTTTCATTGGGGAAACTGGCGAATCGAGTCCGGGGCCATGCATCGAAATCCGGTGACTGCCGGCGCCAGGTGGGGGGACAAAGCCTCCTGTCCGCCTGACCGCAAGCAGGCAGGCAGGTTGCCAAGGCCAACGCCGGTGTTGTCAGCGCAGCGTGATGCCGGCCGTCTGGATGGTCTTCGCGTAGCGCAATCGTTCGGCGGACAGCGTGCGCACCATGTCGGAAGGTGTGCCGCCTGCGACCTTGAAGCCCATGTCCTCCAGCTTCGCCTGGGTTTCGGGCGCGGAGATCACGGCCTGGATGTCGCGGTTGATCTTTGCCACCACCGCGGCGGGCGTGCCGGCCGGCGCGAAGTAGCCCTGCCAGCTCTCCACGGCAAAGCCGGGCAGGCCGGCCTCGGCCATGGTCGGCACGTCCGGCAGGGCGCTCGACCGATAGCCGGTGGTCACGGCCAGTGCACGCAGCTTGCCGGCGCGCACATGGTCGGTCACCGCCGCCAGCGTGATCAGCGTGGCGTCCACATGGCCGGCGAGCACGTCGAGGGTGGCCGGTCCGCCGCCCGAATAGGGGATGTAGTTCACCTGTGCCCCGGTGTCCTGCGCAATCATCTCGTGTGCCACGTGGGCGATGCCGCCGTTGCCCGGCAGGCCGAGGCTGATCGACTGCGGCTGCGCCTTGGCGCGGGCCAGGTAGCCGCGGAAGTCGTTGATGCCGGTCTTCGGGTTGACCACGAGGATCTGCGGATTGACCACCGCCTTGATCACCGGCGTGAAGGCCTTCTGCCCGTCGTAGGGCAGGCGCTCGAAAAGAATGGCGTTGAGCGTCAGGCCCTCGCCCTGCTGCAGCAGCGTGTGGCCGTCGGCCGTGGCCTTGGCCACGCGCGCGGCGCCGATGGTGCCGCTGGCGCCCGCGACGTTCTCGACCACCACGTTCTGGCCCCAGCGTTCGGTCAGGCGTTCGGCGATGAGGCGCGTGAGCTTGTCGGCGCTGCCGCCTGCGGCCACGGGCACCACGATGTGCACCGGCTTCGATGGGAATCCGGCCGCTTCGTCGGCAGCGGCGGCGGTGAATGGGTGAAGGGCTGCAAGTGCCAGCGCGCTCAGCAGCATGGCGCGGCGTGGGACGTGGGGTAGGAGGAATGTTTGCATCAGGCGGCGCAATCTAGAGGCGCGCCCGGTTCCGGCCAACGAAGCAAACCGGATATGCGTAGAAGAAAAACTTCGTTGGGAGCGCGCGGCCTGCTGCGTAGGCTGTCCGCAGCCCTGTTGTCTTCTCTTGCCTGAAAGCCCCCCATGAGCCTGAGCGAACTGTCCGTCGAAACCGCGGGAAACGATGTTGCCAGTGAACGCGTGCGCGCCGTCGAAGCCTTCCTCGCGCAGGTCCGAAGCCTGCTGCTTCCCGGCGCAGCCGCCTCCCACGACACGCTGCAGCCGGTGGCCGATGCGCTGGTCCGGCTGGGGCAGCGCCGCGCACTGTTTCCGGCCGCTCACTTCCCGGTCGATGCCGAGCACCCCGCGCAAGTCTACCGGCTGGCCGAGGACGCCGACGGCGGCTTCGCGCTGTACCTGTCGGCCGGGCTGGCAGGCAAGGCCCAGCCGCCGCACGACCACACGACCTGGGCGGTGATCGCCGGCGTGGAGGGCAACGAACGCAACGAGCTCTACCGCCGCGAGAAGACGGGCGACCCCGCGCGCGATGCGCTGGTACACCAGCGCACCGTCGACGTCGCTGCCGGACGCGCCGTCGTGCTGCTGCCCGACGATGTGCACACCATCGAGCTGGTCGGCGGCCAGGACGGCCGCCACCTGCACTTCTACGGCCGCGCGCTCGAGCTGCTCGACAAGCGCGTGGTGTTCGAAGGCGCGGCGGGCGGCAGCTATCGCCAATTCGCGGCGCCGAAGAACATCCGCCATCCGGCGATCACGCCGCAGGCACTGAAGGCCGCGCTGGCCGATGGCGAGGAGATCGCGCTGCTCGACGTGCGCGAAGCCGGCGTCTTCGTGCGCAGCCACATCCTGCTTGCGGCCTCGGCGCCGCTGTGGCGGCTGGAAGTGCTGGTCGACCGCCTCGTGCCGCGCCGCAGCACCCGCATCGTGCTGGCCGATGCCGACGAATCGCTCGCGCACCAGGCGGCCGCCAAGCTCGTGCGCCTGGGCTGGCGCAACGTGTCGGTGCTGGCCGGCGGCACGCAAGGCTGGGCCGCCGCGGGCTACGAGCTCTTCAGCGGCAGCAACGTGCCGAGCAAGGCCTTCGGCGAAGTCATTGAGCACCGGAAGCACACGCCGTGGATCTCGGTCGACGAACTGCACGAGCGCGTGGAGCGCGGCGACGACATCGTGGTGGTCGACAGCCGCACGCCCGAGGAGTTTGCCGACTTCAGCCTGCCGTTCGCCCACAGCCTGCCGGGCGCCGAGCTGGTCTACCGCATCCAGGCGCTCGCGCCCCGGCCCGAGACGCTGGTGGTGGTCAACTGCGCCGGCCGCACGCGCAGCATCGTGGGTGCGCAGACGCTCATCGACGCGGGCATTCCCAACCCGGTGGTCTCGCTCAAGGACGGCACCATGGCCTGGCTGCTGGCGGGCCGCAAGCTCAGCCACGGCCGCGCGGCGCCGCTGCCCGAGCCGGACGCGCACGCGCGGCAGCAAGCCCGCGCCCGAGCCGAGAGCGTGGCGGCGCGCGCAGGCGTGCGCCGCATCGACACAGCCACCTTGGCGCGCTTCGAAGCCGAGGCCGGCGAGCGCTCGCTCTACCGCTTCGACGTGCGCATGCGCCAGGAATACGAGGCCGGCCATCTCGAAGGCTGGCGCTGGGCGCCCGGCGGCCAGCTGGTGCAGGCCACCGACGAATACGTGGGCACCCGCCGCGCACGCATCGTGCTGGCCGACTGGGACGGCGTGCGCGCGCTGACCACCGGTGCATGGCTCGCGCAACTGGGCGGGCACGAAGTGTTCGTGCTTTCACCGCCAGCCTTGCCGGTGCTGGTGCTCGGCCCCGAAGCCGTGCGCGTGCTGCAGCTGCGCGCGGGCGCACCGGAGATCGCGCCGCGCGAAGCTGCTGCTGCCCTCGAGGTCGGCACGGCGGTGGTCTTCGACGTGGAGCGCCGCTCGGCCTACGAGCGCCGGCATGTCGCGGGCGCACGCTTCTCGGTGCCCGACCGGCTGCAGGAGTTCATCGCCGACCTGCCCGCATCGCAGCGCATCGTGCTCACCTCGTCGGACGGCGTCCTCGCGCGCATCGTTGCGGCGGAGCTGAGCGCGCGCATCGGCCGCGAGGTCCACGCGCTGGCGGGCGGCACACAGGCCTGGGCCGCCGCGCGCCTGCCCACGGGCAGCGGGCCCGAGGGTGTGCTGACGGGCGACGACGACCATGGGTACAGCCCCTACGCACACGCCGACCTTGCCAGGCGCGACGCCGGCTTCAAGCAGTACCTGGACTGGGAGGTGGGCCTGGTGGCGCAGCTCGAGCGCGAGGGAGACGTGGGCATCCGCCTCGTCGAGCCGGCCTCGGCCTGAACGGGGCCGGGCAGCGCTTACTGGTTCCCGACGATGGCGAACAATTCGGCTCGGGTGGCCGGGTCGGTCATGTACTTGGTGTAGAGCGGCGACATCTTCCGGATGTAGGGAGAAAAGTCCTGCACGTTGGCAAACTGGACGCCGTCCTTGGCCACCGCGGCACGCGCCGCGATGCTTCGCTTCTCCCACAGCTCGCGCATCAGGACCGCCGATTTTTTTCCGGCCTTCTGGAACACGTCCCGCTCCTCGGCGCTGAGCCGGTTCCACAGCTTGCTGGAGACAACCAGCGCCTCGGGAGAAATCATGTGGCTGTCCAGCAGCATGTACTTGGCCACCTTGTAGTGTCCGGTGGCCTCGTACGAGGCCATGTTGCCTTCGGCGCAGTCGATCGTTCCCTTCTGGAATCCATCGAGCACTTCCTTGTAGGGCACGACCACCGGGGTGGCACCCAGCAGCTTGACCATCTCGATGTACACCTCCGATTGCTGCACCCGGATTCTTTGCCCCACCAGATCCTCGCGCTTCGTCACCGGCTTGTTGGCGCAGTAGAACGAACGCGCACCGCCGTCGTACCAGCCCAGCACCACGTAGCCCGAAGCCTTCAGCGTCTCCGCCAGGCGCGTGCCCATCTCGCCATCCAGATACCGGAACATGTGCGCAGAGTCGTGGAACAGGAACGGGAGATTGAATGCCTTGAGCCCCGGCGCGGCCTCGGACAGCGGCGCCGAATTGAACTCGGCCACATCGATCTCGCCGGCCTTGAGCATGGCGACGGCCTTGCCCTGGTCGCCCAGCACGGCATTGGAGAAAAGCTCGATCTTGTATTTGCCCTTGGTGGCCACGTCCACTTCCTGGATGAAGCTCTTCATGGCCTCCGTGACCGGGTAGCCGTCGGGGTGGGTGTTCCACGCGCGCAATGGTGTTTGAGCTTCGGCAGCAAGGCTTGCCAAGCAGAGGAGGGTCAATGCAAAACTCCAGGATCCAGCGCGCATGAATACTTTCGCTAACAAATATGTTGCGCAGAATAACAGCGGGTGGCCTGGAAAACCTGAACATCCGGTCAGGTTGAACACTACTTTTTGCCTGTGTTCCTGACTGGTGCATCGGGAGGCGGGGCTTCTTCGCGCGGCCCACGCAGGGAGGGGCTGCGCGGCGCAGCAGGCACCGTTCTCAGTGGCCAGCTGGGGCGCGCAGCCAGTTATCGAGCACGAGGCCCGGCACACGCGCAAAGTGTCGCGTGTTGTCAGTGACGACGACGGCACCGACCGCCAGCGCATGCGCCGCAATCATTTCGTCGAAATCGCCGATGGGTGTGCCGCTCGCCTTCAAGTGGGCGCGCAGATCGCCGTGCCTCGTTGCCGCCTGTGCGTCCCAAGGTAGGATGGGTGAGATGCGCAGGAACTCCTGCACGATCCGGTGCAGCCGCACGGCTTCGGGACGCCTGGCGATGCCGAACCGAAGTTCGGAGCAGGTCACTGCGGAAATGCACCATTGGCCCGGAGCCATGGCTTGCAAACGGCCGTCGAAGGCCGGATTGCCGCGGATCGCCTCGCTTGCCGCATTGGTGTCGAGCATGTACAGCGTCATTCCTTCCAGCCTTCGAAGGGGTCGCGCTGTTGTTCGCCTTGTTCGCGGTCGGACATGAAGTCGGCAGGAATGGCGCCCAGTTGCTTGTTGCGCAGCTGCATGAATACGTGCCAGTCCGCTGGCGCGCGGGTAGAGAGGATGACGTCGCCGGTGGCCTCATCGCGTCGGATATAGACCTCGGTGGTGTCGTCGAACCGAAATTCGGCCGGCAGGCGCACGGCTTGGCTGCCGCCGGTGGCAAAGAGTTTGGCGATGGATTGCGGCATGACCGGCTCCCCGGATCGTGAATGTAGATACTATTGTATATACATCGCCCCAAGCAATCAAGAAGCCATGCGGCAAGCACACGGCCCCGCACCCGAAAAGGTATTCGCCGGGGGGAATCAAAGTGCCCGTGCGCCGGCGGCGAAGGCTTGCGACAGATCGGCGATCAGGTCCTGCGGATCCTCGAGCCCGACATGCAGCCGCACCACGGGCGCATCGCCGGTCCACTGCCGGTGCTCGCGCAGCCTTTCGGGCTGGGCGGCCAGCGCCAGGCTTTCGTAGCCGCCCCACGAGGCGCCGATGCCGAACAGCCTGAGCGCATCGACGAAGGCATTGGCAGCGGCCGGCGTGGCATGGCGGAATTCGAAGGAGACCAGCCCGCTCGCACCGCTGAAATCGCGCTTCCACAGTGTATGGCCGGGGTCGGTGGGCAGCGCCGGGTAGAAGACGCGCGACACCTGCGGCTGCTGCTGCAGAAACTCGGCCACTGCCGTGGCATTGCGCTGGTGCTGCGCGAGGCGCACAGGCAGCGTGCGCAGGCCGCGCAGCGCGAGGTAGGCGTCGTCGGCGCCGATGGTCAGGCCCAGCGCCTCGTAGGCGGTCGAGAGTTTGGCGGCCAGTGCGGGGCTGTCGACCACCACGATGCCCTGCATCAGGTCGGAATGGCCAGAGATGTACTTGGTGGCCGCCTGGATCGAGATGTTGGCGCCCAGCGCCAGCGGCTGATGGAACCAGCCGCCGCTCCAGGTGTTGTCGGTGGCCACGGTCACGCCGCGGTCGCGTGCGACGGCGCTCAGCGCGGGCAGGTCCAGCACCTCATAGAGCAGCGAGCTCGGCGATTCGAGGTACAGCAGGCGCGTGTTCGGCCGCAGCCGGCTGGCGAGGTCGTCGTGCGTGGGCGAGAAATACTCGACCGTGATGCCCAGGCGCTGCAGCAGCGTGCTGTCGACCCGGCGCAGCGGCGCATACACGCCATCGGCCACCAGCGCGTGGTCGCCGGGCGAGAGCAGCGCGAGCAGCACCAGCGTGATCGCCGACAGGCCCGAGGGCGTGAGGAAGGCGCGGTGCCCGCCCTCGAGGCCGACCACCGCGTCTTCGAGTGCGCGGTGGGTGTCCAGGCCGTGGCGGCCGTAGGAGGCCACGCGTTCGCCCGCCGTGCGGCGGTGGTGATGGTCGGCCTGGGCGGCCGTGTTCTCGAAGCGCACGGTGCTTGTGCGCACCACCGGCACGTTCACCGGCCCCGCGCCTTCGCGCAGCGCGGGCGCGCCCGCATGCAGCAGCCGGGTGGCGGAGTGCAGGCGCTTTCCTGGAAATGACGTGGTCATGCCACCGCCTTGCTCGGCTTGAGCTGCGTGGCGTTGTAGTTGACGACCGCGCCAGTCTCCAGGTTCACGCCGATGCGCTGCGAGAGCGTTTCGAGCGGCCGGCCGTACAGGTGGAAGTGCAGCGTGGGCTCGTCGCCGATCACGTGGATGCTGTGCAGGTCGTCGGGCAGGAAGGCGATCGGCGTGCCGGGCTGCACCGTCACTTCGCGCTCGAGCTCCAGCCGGGCCACGGCCGGATCGCTGCCGTCGTCGGTGCGGCGGTAGATGCGGTTCTCCTCCTGCCCTTCGACGGCCACGATGGCGGCCCAGGTCGTGTGGTTGTGCGGAATCGAGGTCTTGCCCGGGTTGATGGAGTTCAGGTAGAGCGCCACGTCGTCGTCACCGTCCTCGGGGTTCAGGCGGTAGCGCGTGGAGGCGCCCACGCCTTCCGTGGCGGCCGGCGGCGGAAAGTCGGTGCGGGTGAAAAGCTCGGTCTGCTGCGCGAGCTTTTCGAGGCGCGCCGTGATGCGCGCAAGAACGGTGCGGTCGAAGGGCTGCGTGTTTGCGATGCCGCGGATGTCGGTCAGCGCCTGGTCGACCGCAACGCGGCGGCGAGCGGCCAGGGCGGTGCCCGGGATGCTGGGAGTGATGGTCATGGCTTGAAGGGGAGGCGGTGGGTTCAGAGCGCAAAGCGCAGCCGCTCGAAGGGCAGCGCTTCGGGAATGGGAGCGGGCCGTGCAGGCGCCGTGCGGGCGCCTTCGCCCAGCGCGCGGCGCAGGAAGGCGCGGGTGCGTTCGCTTTCGGGCTGCCCGAAGATGCGCGGCGCAGGACCGTGCTCGACGATGACCCCGGCCTCCGTGAAATACACCTGGTCGCTGATCTCCTCGGCAAAGCGCATCTCGTGCGTCACCAGCACGCAGGTCAGCCCTTCCTGCACCAGGTCGCGGATCACGGTCAGCACCTCGCCGACGGTCTCGGGGTCGAGGGCCGAGGTCACTTCGTCGAACAGCATCAGTTCGGGCCGCATCGCCAGCGCCCGCGCAATGGCGACGCGCTGCTGCTGCCCGCCGGAAAGCTCGCCGGGATAGGCTGCCTCCTTGTGCGACAGCCTCACCTTGTCGAGCAGCGCACGCGCTTCGCGCTGCGCCGCGGCGCGGTCGCGGCCCGCCACGCGCGTGGGTGCGATCACCAGGTTTTCCAGCACGGTGAGATGCGGGAACAGGTTGTACTGCTGGAACACGAAGCCCACGCGCTTGCGCAGCGCGATCAGTTCGGCCTCGGAGCGCAGCGCGTCCACCTGCGTGTCGCCCACGCGGATCGCGCCGCGCTGCGGCCGCAGCAAGCCCGTGATGCAGCGCAGGATGGTCGACTTGCCCGAGCCCGAGGGTCCGATGATGGACACGGCCTCGCCGCGCCGCACCACCAGGTCGATGCCCTTGAGCACCTCGTTGGCGCCGAAGCGCAGGTGCACATCGCGCAGCGCCACCAGCGGCGCTTCGTGTGCGGCAGCCGTGGTGGCGGAGGATCTATCAGCGGCGGTCATGGCGACGTTCCAGCGCGCGGGTGGCGCGCGCGATCGGATAGCAGCAGGCGAAGAACAGGCCCAGCAGCGTGAAATAGACGAGGATGGTGAAGTCGGTGCGCGCCACCGTGTTGCTCGCGATCTGCGCCGTGTCGACCACGTCGTGCACGCCCACCAGCGAGGCCAGCGCGGTGCTCATGGTGATGCTGGCATAGAGGTTCATCCATGGCGGCAGCATGCGGCGCAGGCACTGCGGCAGCACGATCAGGCGGAAGATCTCGCTGCGCCTGAAGGCCAGCGATTGCGCGGCCTCCCACTGCGCGCT
Organism: Variovorax paradoxus NBRC 15149; assembly: GCF_001591365.1. Taxonomy (GTDB): domain Bacteria; phylum Pseudomonadota; class Gammaproteobacteria; order Burkholderiales; family Burkholderiaceae_C; genus Variovorax; species Variovorax paradoxus. The sequence continues at coordinate 674,475 of NZ_BCUT01000001.1, read as the reverse complement.
CGGGATCGACTGGATCGCGCCGCGGAAGATCTCCGCCACGTTCGCGCTGGCCGGCAGTGCCAGGCCCAGCACCACCTTGATCCAGTCGGGGAACGGGAAGGTCCACGACACCAGGTGCAGCTCGAACGGAAACACATAGGTCGTGAAATAGACCAGCACCAGCACGGGCGCATTGCGAAAGACCTGCACATACCAGCGCGCGGCGACGCGCAGCACCCGCAGCGGCGAGAGCGACAGCGCCCCGATCAAGAGCCCGGCCAGCGTGCCCAGCGCCATCGCGAGCACGCTGATCTCGATGTTGGCCAGGAGGCCGCGCAGCAGTGCGGGCAGCCATGTCCAGAGATGGACGAAGGCCGTGGGCGTGGTGCCGGTGGCGGCCCAGAAGGCGACGAGCGCCAAGGCGGCCCACGCGGCCAGGGCCCACGGCCTGCGCCACGCGGGCGTGCCGGCGTCCGCGGCGATGGCCGGGGCGCTGCCTTGAGGAAGCGCGATCTCACTGGCCATAGCCGGGCATCCTCAGTCGTTCCTCGAGCCAGCGGCCCGCCAGGCTCACGAGCCAGGTCAAGAGGCCGAAGAAGACCAGGATCAGCAACAGCAGTTCGAGCACGTTGTCGCGCTGCGTCCAGATCATGATGGATTCGTAGGTCACGTCGCCCACCGCGATGGCCGAGGCCACGGCGGTCATCTTGACCAGGTCGACCAGGTTGTTCACCAGCGAGGGCAGCGCGAAGCGCAGCGCCAGCGGCAGCTCCACGCGCCACAGCAGCTGGCGCTGCGAGAAGCCGAGCGAGCGCGCGGCCTCCAGCGTGACGCGCGGCACGGCCCCGATGCCCGCGCGCAGCGCCTCGGCATGGAACACGCCCTTGTGCAGCGACACCACGATCACCACCCACACGAAGGGCGTGAGCGGATTGCCGCCAGGCATCTTCACGTGCTGCGTGATCAGCATGTTGAGCACGAGGAACGCGCAATACAGCTGCACCAGCGTGGGCGTGTTGCGCGTGACCTCGACGAAGGCGCGCGCCGGCTGCACCAGCCAGGCACGGCCCGACGTCAGCGCCGCTGCGATCAGCACGCCGGCCGCGAGGCTTGCGGGAATGGTCAGCAGGCACAGCTGCAGCGTGACGCCGAGTCCGCGCAGGAAGGCAGTGCGCTCCCCCAGGTCGAGCACGAAGGCGTAGTTCAGCCCCACCGTCTTGAGGGCGGTGACGGCCTGCGCGAGCAGTGCTTCGCTCATCCGACGCTCAGGGCGCTTTGAACCTGGCCTGCAGTTCGGTCAGCAGCGGTTGCGGCGGCTCGATGCCGTTGCGCTTTTCGGTGGCAATCAGCCAGCCGCTGCGGTGCCATTGCTGCACCGCCTTGTCGACGGCGGCAATGGTGTCGGCCTCGCCCTTGCGGGTCCACACCACCGAGGGCGCGGGCAGGATCTCGTCGCGGATCGGCGCCGCATAGGCGGCCCATTCGGCGTTGCTGCGAAGAAGCGGCTGGATCAGCGTGGCATCGTGCACGGCGGCCACGCAGTTGCCGCCGCGCAGCGCGAGCAGCGATTCCGAAGAGGTCTTGAAGCCGCGCACCTGCGCGCCGTACTGCTCCTGCAGCGGCTTCACGTAGCTGCTGCCCTGGGAGGCGCAGACGACCTTGCCGCGCAGGTCTTCCCACTTGGCGATGCCGCTGCTCTTGAGCACCGCAGCGGTGCCGCCCACGCGGTAGAAGGGCGTGGGCGCGTGGCCGAGGATCTCGCCGCGATCGGCGTTGTATTCCATCGAGGCAATCAGCAGGTCGACCTTGCCCGATTGCAGGAACTGCACGCGGTTCGAAGGCTGCACCTGCACCAGCTCGGCCTCGGCGCCGAGCTGCTTTGCAAGATCGCGCGCCAGGTCGGGGTTCCAGCCCACCGGCTGCTGCGTGGCCGGATCGATCGAGCCGAAGGGGCCGCCGCCCACCACGACACCGATGGCCACCTTGCCGCGCTGCTTGATGCGATCGAGCGTGGCGTCGGCGTGCGCCGCAGCTGCGCCCAGGCCCAGAACCGCCAGTGCCATGGCCGTGCGGGAAGAGAAGAGGGAGGTGGGTCGGAGGCGGGAGGTCATCGACTGGGAAGAGCGAAGGAATCGGGCAGGAAGAGAGAGCCGGCGATCTTGCGAGGCCGCGTCCGCCGCCGCAACGAATGCCTTCGACTATCGATATGCGTTTTTTCGTGCGAAGACGGATCGTGTCGTTAGACCATTTGGTTGTTTGGAATCGACTTTTCGGTTGTTTGAACTTCATTGCCCCGCTCCTAGAGTGATGGCCATCGCCACCAAGCCGGGTGGCGATGAAGAAGCAACGCACAGGAGCTCAAGCGCATGTCAGTGGAAGTTGAAGAAGATCTCGCCCTCTTGCCACCCGCCCTGGAGGAAGCGCGCATTCGTGCGGCCGATGCGGGATGGCCCTATGCCGGCGGCGTGACGCCGCCCGTCGCGTGGGCGCTGGTGCAGGGCGGCCAGGCCGTGCTGGTGGATGTGCGCTCGGGCGAAGAGCGCAAGTTCGTGGGCCATGTGCCCGAAAGCCTGCACGTGGCCTGGGCGACCGGCACGGCGCTCACGCGCAATCCGCGCTTCGTGCGCGAGCTGGAGGCCAGGCTGGCGAAGCACGGCGGCAAGGACGCGGTGGCGCTGCTGCTGTGCCGCAGCGGCAAGCGCTCGGCGCTCGCGGCGGAAGCGGCCGCCAAGGCCGGCTTCACGCACGTGTTCAACGTGCTCGAAGGCTTCGAGGGCGAGATCGACGCGCGCCAGCACCGCGGTGCCTCCGACGGCTGGCGCTTCCACGGCCTGCCGTGGGTGCAGGACTGACGGCAGCGTTCCAGCGTTCCTTTCCAGGGAGAACAACCACATGGCTCATTTCGAGGTGGGCGGCATCGTGCGCGCGCTGCATGGCGTGCGCGACGAATGGCGCGATTCACAGCGGCGCTCGCGCGAGCCCGGCGCACGCGAGTTTCCATCGCGCGATGCGCTCGCGCAGATCGTCGAATCGCTCAAGGGCGCGCTGTTTCCGATGCGGCTCGGCCCGCCCGACCTGCGCCACGAGAGCGAAGATTTCTACGTTGGCCACTCGCTCGATTCCGCTTTGCAGGCCCTGCTGGTGCAGGCCCGCCTCGAGCTCGAATTCAACGCCCGCCACGAGCCGCGTTCCCCGGGCGAGATCGACGATGCCGCAACCGATGCGGTGCGCCGTTTCGCGGGTGCACTGCCGCAGCTGCGCCGCCTGCTCGACACCGACGTGCTCGCGGCCTACCAGGGCGACCCGGCGGCGCGCAGCGTGGACGAGGTGCTGCTGTGCTATCCGGGCGTGCTCGCGATGATCCACCACCGGCTGGCGCACGAGCTCTACACACTCGGGCTGCCGCTGCTGGCGCGCATCGTGGCCGAGCTCGCGCATGCGCAGACCGGCATCGACATCCACCCCGGCGCGCAGATCGATGCGGGCTTCTTCATCGATCACGGCACGGGCGTGGTGATCGGCGAGACGGCGGTCATCGGCAAGCGCGTGCGCCTGTACCAGGCCGTCACGCTCGGTGCCAAGCGCTTTCCGACCGATGCCGAAGGCAACCTGCAGAAGGGCCTGCCGCGCCACCCGGTGGTGGAGGACGACGTCGTGATCTATGCCGGCGCCACCATCCTCGGGCGCGTGACGCTCGGCAAGGGTGCGGTCATTGGCGGCAATGTGTGGATCACCGACGACGTGCCCGCGGGCGCGAGCGTGACGCAGGCCAGCCTGCAGAACGCGCCGCAGGGAGCGGGCGCATGAAGGATTTCGTCGAAGACTTCGGCGTGACCATCCGCCAGCTGCGCGAGGGCAAGGGCTGGTCGCAGGAGGCGCTGGCCGAGCGCGCCGACCTGAACCGCTCCTATGTCGGCGAGGTGGAGCGCGGACGCGTCATTCCGTCGATCGTCACGGCGCACAAGCTGGCGGTGGCGCTGGACATCAACATGGTCGGCCTGCTGCTGCGCTGCGAGCAGCTGGAGCAATCGCGCCTGGTGCGCAGGATCAACTTGGCGGCTATAGCCTGTTGAGGGAAAACCCCAGGCCGCCTGACACTTGCGGCCACCTTCCCAATACGGAGCCTTGATTCATGAGCGCAACAGTCGGTGGTATCACCGCCCTTGGCGACAACGCCGCCCGCCAGCTGGCCAACGCCACCAAGACAGTCCCCCAGCTGGAGACCATCAGCCCGCGCTGGCTGACGCACCTCCTGCAATGGGTGCCGGTGGAGGCGGGCATCTACCGCGTCAACAAGGTCAGGAACCCCGAATCGATCAAGGTCACCTGCACCTCGCGCGAAGAAGAGAACCAGCTGCCGCGCACCTTCGTCGACTACGAAGAGAACCCGCGCGAGCACTACCTCAATGCCGTGAGCACCGTGCTCGACGTGCACACGCGCATCTCCGACCTCTACAGCAGCCCGCACGACCAGATCAAGGAGCAGCTGCGCCTCACGATCGAGACGATCAAGGAGAACCAGGAAAGCGAGCTCATCAACAACCCCGACTACGGCCTGCTGGCCCAGGTGAGCGAAGAGCAGCGCATCTTCCCGCTGACCGGCGCGCCCACGCCCGACGATCTCGACGAGCTGCTGACCAAGGTGTGGAAGGAGCCCGCCTTCTTCCTCACCCATCCCCTGGCCATTGCCGCCTTCGGCCGCGAGGCCACGCGGCGCGGCACGCCGCCGCCGACGGTGAGCCTGTTCGGTTCGCAGTTCATCACCTGGCGCGGCATTCCGCTGATTCCGTCGAACAAGGTGCCCGTGGCCGACGGCAAGAGCAAGATCCTGCTGCTGCGCGTGGGCGACAAGCGCCAGGGCGTGGTGGGCCTGTTCCAGCCGGGGCTGTCGGGCGAGCAGGGCCCGGGCCTGTCGGTGCGGTTCATGGGCATCAACAACCGTGCGATCGCGTCGTACCTGATCTCGCTGTACTGCTCGCTCGCGGTGCTGACCACCGACGCGCTGGCCGTGCTCGACGACGTCGAGATCGGCAAGTACCACGACTATCCCGACACCTACAAGTAAGCCGCGGTGAGCAGCACCCCCTCGATTCCAGGCGAGGCGCCATTCGATCCGGCCGTTCTCGCACGCATGGCGAGCGCCATGTTCTCTGCCCCGCCGGGCGCGCAGTTTCCCGCCAACATCGCGCCCCCGGGGTCGCCGCTGGCGAGCCCTGCGGGCTTCGGGCCCAGCGTGCCCGGCACGCTGATCCCGCAGGGGCAGATTCCCGGCGCCAACCTGCTGCCGGCATCGCCCACGCAGCTGCCTTCGCTCGCAAACCGCGCGCCGGCCCTGGCGCCGCACGCGGTGGCGGGCAATGGCGTGCCCGACAGCGTGCTGTCGGTGGCGCCGGCTTTCGAGCCGCGTTCGGGCGGCGTGGTACAGGGCGTGCCGCAGCAAATCGGCGCACCCGTGGCGCCGCAGGCCGCGACCTCGCCGTTCTACTTCTTGAGCGACGGTTATGGCCATCCATCGGCTGGCACGACCCCCGCCATCTCACCCCCTGGGCAGGTCTTGCCCCCTCTCCCGCTTGCGGGAGAGGGCTGGGGTGAGGGCGGGAGCGTTCAATCATATGCTGGCGTTCCATCGCCGCAGCCCCTCACCCCAACCCTCTCCCCGGAGGGGCGAGGGAGCCAGCCGCAGTTCTACTTCGTCGATGCGGTGCCTCTCGCCGGCGGCGGCCAGCATCCGCCGTTCGACGTCCACGCCGTGCGCCGCGACTTCCCGATCCTGCAGGAGCGCGTGAATGGCCGGCAGCTCGTGTGGTTCGACAACGCCGCCACCACGCACAAGCCGCAATCGGTCATCGACCGCATCGCGTACTTCTACGAACACGAGAACTCCAACATCCACCGCGCGGCGCATGAACTGGCCGCACGCGCCACCGATGCCTACGAAGGCGCGCGTGAGCGCGTGCGAAAGTTCATCAACGCACCCGAGGTCGAAGAAGTGATCTTCGTGCGCGGCACCACCGAGGCCATCAACCTCGTGGCCAAGAGCTGGGGCGGGCAGCACGTGGGCGAGGGCGACGAGATCATCGTCTCCAATCTCGAGCACCACGCCAACATCGTGCCGTGGCAGCAGCTCGCCGCCGCCAAGGGCGCGAAGCTGCGCGTCATCCCGGTGGACGATTCGGGCCAGGTGCTGCTCGATGAATACCGCAAGCTGCTGAACGACCGCACGAAGATCGTCGCCGTCACGCAGGTCTCGAACGCGCTGGGCACCGTGGCGCCGGTGAAGGAGATCGTCGAGCTGGCGCACCGCGCGGGCGCCAAGGCGCTGGTCGACGGTGCGCAGTCGGTCTCGCACATGCGCGTGGACGTGCAGGACATCGGTGCCGACTTCTTCGTGTTCTCCGGCCACAAGGTCTTCGGCCCGACCGGCATCGGCGTGGTGTGGGGCAAGCGCGAAGTGCTCGAGGACATGCCGCCCTGGCAGGGCGGCGGCAACATGATTGCCGACGTGACCTTCGAGAAGACCGTGTTCCAGCCGATCCCGAACAAGTTCGAGGCCGGCACCGGCAACATCGCCGATGCCGTGGGGCTGGGCGCGGCCATCGACTACGTGAACAAGGTAGGCATCGAGAACATCGCGCGCTACGAGCACGACCTGCTCGTGTACGGCATGGCGCAGCTCGGCGCGATTCCGGGCGTGCGGCTGATCGGCACGGCGGCCGACAAGGCGAGCGTGATGTCCTTCGTGCTCGACGGCTACACCACCGAAGAGGTGGGCCACGCGCTCAACGACGAAGGCATTGCCGTGCGCACGGGCCACCATTGCGCGCAGCCGATCCTGCGCCGCTTCGGCGTCGAGACCACCGTGCGGCCGTCGCTGGCCTTCTACAACACCTTCGACGAGATCGACCGGCTGGTGTCGGTGGTGCGGCGGTTGGCAGGGCGGCGGCGCGGCTGAACGCCGGGGTGCCGGGCCGGCGCGGCGGCTTCGTGCACCGGGCGCATATCGATCCCTGCTTTTCTTCGTTGTGCACGCAGGCGGCCGTTGATACGGTCGCCTTCTTTGCATTGCGAGGCAACCAACCATGGGCGCGAGAGATTTCGAGCGGCAGCTTCTTTCGGGGAGCGACGGCTCCGGCAGGCATCAGGCCGATGTCCTGGTGATCGGCGGCGGCCCGGCGGGCGCATGGGCCGCGGTGAGCGCGGCCGCGCAGGGCGCGCGCGTGCTGCTGGCCGACAAGGGCTTCTGCGGTACCTCGGGCGCCACCGCGCCCTCGGGCACCGGCCTGTGGCATGTGCCGCCGGACGGCTCGGCGCGCGAAGAGGCCAAGGCCAGCCGGCTTGCCATGGGCGGCCATCTCGCCGAGCATGCCTGGATGGACCGGGTGCTCGAGCAGACCTGGGCCAACGTCGAGCGGCTCAAGGACTGGGGCTATCCGTTCCCCGCCGACGACCAGGGCGCGCTGCGCTGCACTTCGCTGCAAGGGCCCGAATACATGCGGCTGATGCGCAAGCGGGTGAAGGAAGCGGGCGCGCGCATCCTCGACCACAGCCCGGCGCTGGAATTGCTGGTGGACGAGCACGGCACTGTCTGCGGCGCCACCGGCGTGAACCGCCAAAGCGGCAGCACCTGGGTGGTGCGTGCCGGCGCGGTCGTCATCGCCACCGGCGGTTGTGCCTTCCTGAGCCGGGCGCTCGGCTGCAATGTGCTCACCGGCGACGGCCAGCTGATGGCGGCCGAGGTCGGCGCGGCGCTGTCGGGCATGGAGTTCTCGAACGCCTACGGACTGGGGCCGGCCTTCTCGTCGGTCACCAAGTCGCTGTTCTACAACTGGGCGACTTTCTACACGGCCGACGGCACGGCCATCGAAGGTGCGGGCTCCTCCAAAGGGCGCGGCGTCATCGCGCAGACGCTGCAATCGCAACCGGTGTTCGCCTGCCTCGACCGCGCCGACGCGCAGATCCGCGCATGGATGCGCACGGCGCAGCCCAACTTCTTCGTCTCCTTCGACCGCCAGGGCATCGATCCGTTCACGCAGCACTTTCCGGTGACGCTGCGGCTCGAAGGCACGGTGCGCGGCACGGGCGGCCTGCACCTGGTGGACGACAGCTGCGCCACCTCCGTGCCCGGCCTCTACGCCGCGGGGGATGCGGCAACGCGCGAACTGATCTGCGGTGGCTTCACGGGCGGCGGCAGCCACAACGCGGCCTGGGCCCTGTCCTCCGGCTTCTGGGCCGGCGCAGGCGCGGCGGCCTTCGGACGCGACGCGCGCGCCGTGGGTTCCAACCGCACGGCCTTGCGCGCCGGCGGCGTGGCGCTTTCCTCGCGCGGCGCCGTGGCCTTCGACAGCCAGGAAGTGATTCGTGCCGTCCAGGCGGAAGTCTTCCCCTACGAGCGCAACTGGTTCCGCGAAGGCGATGCGCTGCGCGATTCACTCGCACGGCTCGATGCCCTCTGGACCCGCCTGCGCACCAGCGCGCCGGCTGCCACGGCGACAGAGGCTGTTCGCGCACGCGAAGCCGCCGCCATGCTGGCCACCTCGCGCTGGATGTATCGCAGCGCCTTGCAGCGCACCGAAACGCGCGGCATGCACCGCCGGCGCGAACACGGTGCGGTCGACCCGGCGCAGCGCCACCGGCTGCTCAGCGGCGGGCTCGACGAGGTCTGGGTGCAGCGCCATGCCGTGCAGGACGAGGTGGCCGCATGATCGAAGTCATCAGCGCCGAGCGCTGCACCGGCTGCAACATCTGCGTGAACGCCTGCCCGACCAACGTGTTCGAGGCGGTGCCGGGCGGCCCGCCGCGCATCGGCCGGCAGGACGACTGCCAGACCTGCTTCATGTGCGAGCTGTACTGCCCCGAGGACGCGCTCTACGTCGCGCCCATTGCCGATCGCAGTGCCACCGCCGAGGAGCGCGATGCCGCGGCCTCGGCCCTGATGGGCAGCTATCGCAGCGCCATCGGCTGGGGCCGAGGCCGGCAGTCGACCGCTTCGGCCGATGCGAGCTTCGAGCTCCTGCGGCGGGCGCACTGAGCCCGTTTTTTTCTTCCTTCCTGCTGCGAGTCCTCCCGATGTCCGATCTCTCCAGCCGCCGCCGGTTGCTGCGCGGCGCCGTTGCCGCAACCGCCGCGAGCGCATTGCCCCGTTTCTCCGTTGCGCAGGGCAGCGGCCAGGTGCTGCGTCTCGGCTACATCGGCCCCGGCAAGAAGCCCGCGGCCGCCACCGGCTGGGCGCTGCGCCAGGGTCACCTGCTGCGCGAGCTGGCCCCGCTCGGGTTCAAGGAAGTGACGACGCGCAATTTTCCGAACGGGCCCGATCTCAACGAGGCTTTTCTTTCGGGCGTGCTCGATGTCGGCATCTACGGCGACACGCCCGCCGTGGTGGCCCGCTCGCGCGGACTCGAAGGCCAGCTCATCGGTTTCGACGCGGTGGGCATGAACGTCTGGCTGCTCACGCCGCGCAACGGCGTGCGCAGCGTGAAGGCGCTCGAAGGCCAGTCCATCGGCGTGGCGCGCGGCTCCTACATGCACCGCTACGTGCTGGGCCTGCTCAAGGAAAACGGATTGCAGAAATCCGTCAAGGTGATCCACATGTTCCCGCGCGACGGCGAGGCGGCGCTCGACCAGGGCTCGATCGCGGCCTTCGCAGCGCAGGTCGACGTGGGACCGCTGCTCGCTTCGCGCGGCTATCCGGTCATCGACGAGGCCGAGAAGCACCCGACGCTGCGCGGCACCTCGGTGATCGTTGCGTCGAGCAAGCTGCTGGCGGCCGCGCCCGGACTGCCTGCGGCCTGGACCCGCGCACGCCGCACGGCGCTGCAGGAGATCCGGCGCAACAGCGCGGACTACTACGCCTTTCACTCGGAGGTGAGCGGCTTTCCGCTCGAGATCGTGAAGATCTCGCACCCGCTCTCCCACTTCCCCGAGGCCGCGTATCCGCCCGAAGGCCTGGCGCTGCTGGACGAGGTCAAGAAGTTCCTGCTCGCCGAGAACCTCGTGAGCCGCGATTTCGCGCTCGCGCAATGGCGCGCCCAGGAAGACTGACGCGCATCGTGCTCAGGAATGGCAGACGAAGCCGTCCTTGAGCAGCGTGATCTCGAACTGCAAGTTGCCCGCACGCGCGCCGCGCGCCTTGTCCAGCGTACCGTCGGCACGCCATTGGCGCAGTGCGGCGGCCAGGTAATCGCGCGACATGGCGTCGCCTTCGGGCAGGCGGATGGCGGCATCCGAGGGTGGACGCAGGTCGCCGGCCAGGGGTTTGTAGAAGCGCCATTCCTCGCTCCGCATGAGCCGTTCCAGCACCTGGGCGTCCTCGGCGAGCGCCGCGCATTCGCCGGCCATGAAGGCCGATGCCGCATGCACCGAAGAGGGATAGCTGCGCGGCTGCGCGCCATAGCGCTGCGACACCGCGGCGGCGTAGCCCGAACCTTCGCCTACGCAGACCGATGCGCCGCGCAGCGCAGATGGCTCCTGAACCTTGCCGCGCCTGAGCGAGACCAGCAGGCCGCGGCCGATGTCGTAGCTGCCGGGGGCGGCGGCGATACCGTGTGTCGATCGGGCGGGCACACCCGCCACCAGCAGGTCGACGCGGCCTTCGCGCAGCGCGGCCTCTTGCGCCGCAGGGTCGAGGCCGACCAGCTCCAGCGGCACGCCGAGCGAAGCCGCCAGTTGCCGTGCGAGCGTGGCGTCGAAACCGTCGGGTTCCGGCGGCGTTGGCGCCTCGGGCGGGGCAGGGCGCGGATAGCGGCGCACGCCGACGACCAGCTTGCCGCGCTCGATCGCATGGGCGAGCACCGGTCCCTTGGGCAGGCCCGACAGCGGGGGCGTCGTGAAAGCCCGGGCGCCGCCAAGGCCCGCGACCGCCATGGCCAGCACGAGCGCCGTGCCCGCCAGCACCAGCCCGCGCTTGGGCAACCTGTGCTCAGCCATCGAGGCTCAGCCCCTTGCGCCAGCGCAGCAGCCGACGCTCCAGCAGGGCCAGCAGGTAGTTGAGCAGCAGGCCGAGCACGGCCAGCAGCAGGATGCCGGCGTACATCGTCGGGATCTGGAAGGTCTCCTGCGAATTGAGCGTGAGAAAGCCCAGGCCCGAATGCGCGCCAATCATCTCGGCCGCCACCAGCGCCGTGATGCTGTAGGCGCCCGCCAGCCGCACGCCGGTGAAGATCGACGGCAGCGACGCCGGCAGTACCACCTTGAAGAAGACGAAGCGCTGCGAGGCGCCCATCGACAGCGCCGAGTTGACGAGCAGCCGGTCGACCTGCTTCACGCCGCTCACCGTGCTCAGCAGCACGGGCCAGAACGAGGCCCAGAAGATGATCGCCACCTTCGACAGCTCGCCGATGCCCAGGAACAGGATGAACACCGGGAACAGCGCGAAGGCCGAGGTCTGGCGAAACAGCTGCAGTACCGGATCGACAATGGCCGCCAGCCGCTTCGAGCTGCCGATCAGGAGGCCCAGCACCACGCCCGAGAAACTCGCGAGCAGCAGGCCCCACAGCGAGCGCTGCAGGCTCGCCGCCACATGCTTCCAGAGCTGGCCGGTGTCGACGAGCTGGGCGATGCTCGCGAGCACCGCGGACGGTGGGCTCAGGTAGGCATCGCTCACGACGCCCAGGCGCGGCAGCGCCTCCCACAGCGCCAGGAAGATCACGATGCCGATGCCGCGTTCGGCCACGCGGCCAAGGCTGCGCGCGAATCTGAACAAGCGTCCGGGAGCGCGCACCGCCGGCGCATCGAGCACTGCGCTCATGACACCACTCCCTCGAGCGATCGCGGCTTCAGCCCGAGCTGCACTTCATCCTTCAGCACCTCCCACGCGCGCTGGCGCAGCGCCGCGAACTCGGCCGTATGGCGCACCTGCGCCAAGCGCGGGCGCGCGAGCGGAATGTCGATGATGTCCTTGACGCGCCCGGGCCGCTGCGTCATCACCGCCACGCGGTCGGAGAGGTACACCGCTTCCTCCAGGCTGTGCGTGATGAAGACGATGGTCTTGCAGTACTGCTCCCAGATGCGCAGCAGCTCGCCCTGCAGCACCTCGCGCGTCTGCGCATCGAGCGCCGCAAAGGGCTCGTCCATCAGCAGCACGTCGGGCCTGTAGGCCAGCGAGCGCGCAATGGCCACGCGCTGCTTCATGCCGCCCGAGATCTCGTGCGGATAGCGGTCTGCAAAGCCATGCAGGCCCACCAGTTCGAGGTATTCATGCGCGGTGCGGCGGCGCTCGGATTTGCCGATGCCGCGAATCTCCAGCCCCACGGCGATGTTGTCGAGCACCGAGAGCCACGGAAACAGCGCATAGCCCTGGAACACCACGCCCTGGTTGCGGTTGATGCCCGCAAGCGGTTGGCCGTTGATGGCAATGCGCCCGCCGGTGCGCTCCGTCAGCCCGGCCAGGATGCCGAGGAAGGTCGACTTGCCGCAGCCCGACGGACCGAGCACCGAGAGGAATTCGCCGTCGCGCACGTCCAGGTCGAAGCCCTCGAGCACGCGCACGCGCTCGCTCGCACCGCGCGCCGCATAGTCCATCCGCAGGTCGCGGGCCGAGATCTTGAAGCTCATGGCAGGCATTGGGTCAGGACTTCGCGGCCTGCTGCTGCGCGAAGGGATTGAACTCGTTCGTGTAGACGTCCTTCACCGCCACCTTGCCGGCGGCGAGCTTGCCCTCGGACTGCAGGATGTCGATGTAGTACTGGATCGGCGGCTCGGTCACCACCAGGTCGTCGACATAGGCGTAGCGGTCGACGTTCTTCAGGTCCATGTTGATGCGCTTGGCCACCAGCTTGCGCGCTTCCTCGGTGTTGGCGTTGACCCAGTTGCCGGCCTTGGCGAGCGCCGCCACCACATCGCGCACCGCCTCGGGGTGCTGGCGGATGAACTGGCCATGCGCGCTGTACGGCGCCATGCCGCCCAGGCCGCCGTCCAGGTCGTAGTCGCTCCACAGCCGCACCAGGGGCTCGGCGTTGTCGGCCCGGCCCGAGAAGGGCGCGTGGATGATCGCGAGGTCGGTGTTGCCGGTCACCAGCGTCTGCTCGGCCTGCTCGTCGGGCACCACGACGAAGTTGATCTTCGCCACGTCCACGCCGTGCTGGCGCAGGTACTTCTTGGTCACGAACTCGGCGCAGGCGCCGAAGCTGTTGAAGCCGATGGTCTTGCCCTCCAGGTCCTTCGGATTGCGGATGCCCGAGTCCTTGCGGACGAAGTACTTCATGTGCGGCGCCTCCTGCAGCGTCTTGCCGCCCGCGGCCACCACCTTGAGGTCCGCGCCCGACGCAATGGCCGAGATCACCAGCGGCACCATGCGGCTGCCGAAGTCGATCTCGCCCGTGCCCACCAGCGGAATGATCTGCGGCGCGGCGATCTTGCCGACGTACTCGGGGCGGGTGTTGGTGCCTTCGAAGTAGCCGAGCTCGTCGGCCAGGTAGATCAGGTCGAACGACGGGTTGTTCGGGTACTTGAAGGCCACCTTGTCGCCGGTCTTCTTCACCACGGCCGGGCCGCCGGCCTCGCGCGAGCAGCCCGAAAGCCCGAGGCTGCCGATGGCCGCCACGGAGGCGAGCGAAGCGAAGGTCTTGAGCGCCAGGCGCCTCGAAGGCGGGGCGCTGGCATGGGAAGAGGAGGGCGTCTCGATGGGCATGGCGGCGCGCTCCGGCGCGGGAGCGGTCTGGCTGGTTGCGAAGCGCCGATCCTAGGAAGCCACGCCTGCTTCCTCAACGAAGAAAACCGCGCATCCATAGCTGAAATGCTTCTAGCAGCCATGCGCCAAAAGCGCCGCGCGGCCGGCACATTCATGGCCTGGCCTTTTTCTTCTTCTGCTCTTCCACCATGACTCACAAATTCAAGATCGTCGCTGTCTCCGGCGGCCTGCAACGCCCTTCGCGCACGCTCGCGCTGGTCGAGGAACTGCTGGAGGGCCTGACCGACGCCTGGCCCGCCGAGACGCGCCTCGTCGAACTGGGCCAGTTGGTGCCGAAGTTCGGCGGCGTGCTGCAGCGCGGCCAGCTTCCAGCCGAGGTCGAGCAGTCGCTCAAGGACGTGGAATCCGCCGACCTGCTGCTGGTGGCGAGCCCGATCTATCGCGGTTCGTACACCGGGCTTTTCAAGCACTTCTTCGACTTCGTTCATCACGAAGCGTTGATCGACGTGCCGGTGCTGCTTGCGGCCACCGGCGGCAGCGACCGCCACGCACTGGCCATCGACCACCAGCTGCGCCCGCTGTTCAGCTTCTTCCAGGCCCACACGCTGCCAGTCGGCGTCTATGCGACCGACAAGGAATTCGACAACTACCGCGTGAGCGGCGATGCACTGCGCGCACGCATCGCATTGGCCGTCGAGCGCGCATTGCCCGTGCTGCGCCAGCGCGCGGGCAGGCCGCTCGAAGTGCCTTCGCTGGCGCTGGCCTGAGCGATTCGCCGATGTCCTCCCCGCTTGAACTTCTTCCCGACGGATTCGCCGTGCCGCGCAAACCGCGCAAACCGCGCAAACCGCGCGACCCCGATCCCGCGCGCGTGCGGCGCATCCGCAGCGACGGCGAAGCGCTGGAGGCCGCCCACCGCCTTGCCGCGCTGTTCGCCCCCGGTGCTTCTGCGCGCGACCGCGAGCGGCGCTTGCCGTGGGATGAGCTCGACCTTTGGTCCGAGAGCGGGCTCGGCGGCATCACCGTGCCGCGCGCGCATGGCGGTGCCGACGTGTCCTACGCCACGCTGGCCGAGGTCTTCGTGATCCTGTCGGCCGCCGACGCCTCGCTCGGCCAGATCCCGCAGAACCACTTCGGCGTGCTGGGCGTGCTCCGCGAGATCGGCACCGAGCCGCAGAAGACCCGCTTCTACGCCGAGGTGCTCGCGGGCCAGCGCCTGGGCAATGCGGGGCCGGAGCGGCGATCGAAGACCATCGCGGAGGGCGCGACACGGCTGCGCCGCACGCCCCAGGGACTGCGCCTGGACGGCGAGCGCTTCTATTCGACCGGTGCGCTGTTCGCCCACCGCGTGCCGGCACGCGCGCTCGACGACCAGGGCCGCGCCGTGCAGGTGTGGTTGCCGCGCGATGCGCCCGGGCTCACGGTGGTCGACGACTGGTCCTCCTTCGGCCAGCGCACCACGGCCAGCGGCACGGTGCGCTTCGAGGCCGTGCCGGTCGACGAGGCGGACGTGCTGCCGCTGTGGCAGCTGGCCGACCGGCCCGGCCTGTTCGGCCCCGGCTCGCAGCTCCTGCAGGCGGCCATCGACCAGGGCATTGCGCAGGCCGCGCTCGCCGAGGCAATCGCCTTCGTGCGCGAGTATGCGCGGCCCTGGACCGATGCCGGCGTGGCCCGCGCGGCGGACGACCCTTACATCATCCAGGACGTGGGCCGCCTCGAGGTGGACTTGCATGCCGCGCACGAGGTGCTGCTGGAAAGTGGCCGCACGCTCGATGCCATGGCGGCCCGGCCCGTCACCGCCGAATCCAGCGCGCGCGCCTCGGTTGCCGTGGCCGAGGCCAAGGTGCTGACGACGCGCATCGCGCTCGATGCCAGCGAGAAGCTGTTCGAGCTCGCCGGCTCCTCGGCCACGCGCGAAGCCCACAACCTCGGCCGCCACTGGCGCAACGCCCGCACCCACACCCTGCACGACCCGGTGCGCTGGAAGGCGCACCTGATCGGCAACTACCTGCTCAACCACGTGCCACCGCCGCGGCATTCCTGGAACTGATCGATGACGCTCACCGCTCTTCTTCCCGATCGCACATCCGAGGCGCCCGCGATGCGAGCTCCCGCCCGCGCCGATGCACAGCCCGCACCCGTCCCTGCGCAGAGGCCGCTGCGCATCCGCGACGATGCCCAGGCGCTGCAGATCGCGCGCGAGCTCGCCGCCGACTTCGCGCGCGATGCCGCGGTGCGCGACCGCGAGCGGCGCCTGCCCTGGGACGAGCTGGAGCGCTTCACCGCCAGCGGGCTCTGGGCCATCACGGTGCCGCGCGAGCATGGCGGCGCCGGCGTGTCGGCACGCACGCTGGCGGAGGTGATCGCCATCATCTCGGCCGCCGACGGCTCGCTCGGGCAGATTCCGCAGAACCACTACTACGCGCTGGAGGTGCTGCGCGTCGGCGGCACCGAGGCCCAGAAAAGCTTTTTCTACCGCCGCGTGCTCGAAGGCGAGCGCTTCGGCAATGCGCTCGCGGAGATCGGCCACAAGGACTTCAAGCGCCGAACGCGCCTGCACGAGGAGGGCGGCAGCCTGCAGGTCGACGGGCAGAAGTTCTACTGCACCGGCGCACTGTTCGCGCACTGGATTCCCACGCTGGTCGTGGCACAGGAGGGCGAACGCGAAGTGACCAAGCTCGCCTTCGTGCCGCGCCGCGCCGAGGGCGTGAGCATCGTGGACGACTGGGACGGCTTCGGCCAGCGCGTGACGGGCAGCGGCTCGGTGCGCTTCGAGGGGGTGCAGATCGACCCGGCCTGGGTCGTTCCCTTCCTGGCCTCCTTCGAACGGCCCACCACCATCGGCCCGTTCGCGCAGCTGCTGCATGCCGCCATCGACCTTGGCATCGGGCGCGGCGCCTTCGAGGCCACGCTGCCCTTCGTGCGCGAGCGAGCGCGGCCGTGGATCGATGCCGGCGTGGAACGCGCCAGCGAAGACCCGCTCGCGATCCAGCTGACCGGCGAGGTGGCGGTGCGCCTGCGCGCGGCCGAGGCCCTGCTGCGCCGCGCCGCGCGCTTCGTCGAAGCGGCCCAGCGCGCGCCCGGCGAGCACAGCGTGGCCGCGGCATCGATCGCAGTGGCCGAGGCCCGCGTGCTGAGCACCACCGCCTCGCTCGACGCCGGCAACCGCCTGTTCGAGCTGGCCGGCACCGGCGCCACGCTCGACGGCCTGGGGCTGGACCGCTTCTGGCGCAACGCGCGCACCCACACGCTGCACGACCCGGTGCGCTGGAAGTACCACCACATCGGCAACTACCACCTCAACGACCGGTTCCCGCCGCGGCACGGCGCGCTGTGAGCACCGATTCTTTTTCTTCTTTTCCCGTTCTTCTTCGGAGTCTTGCTTGAGCCGCTTCCCATCGCTTTCCGCCGCGCTGTCGCGCCGCCGCCTGCTGCAATTCGCCTCGGCCGCCGCCACCGCCGCCGGCGCGGGCCTGCCCGCCTTCGCGGCCCTCAAGGAGCCGCCCGGCACCACCAAGGTCCTGAAGGTAGGCGTCACGACCGGGCCGCACGAGCAGACCTTCGAGGTCGCCAAGCGCGTGGCCGAGCGCGACTACGGCCTGAAGATCCAGATCGTGCCCTTCACCGACTACAGCCGGCCCAACGCCGCGCTCGATGCCGGCGACCTGGACGCCAACAGCTTCCAGCACCGGCCCTTCCTCGCGGCGCAGGTGCGTTCGCGCGGCTACAGGATCGTCGGCTTCGGCCGCACCTGGATCGGCCCCATCGCGATCTATTCGCGCAAGTTCAAATCGTTCAAGGACCTGCCCGAGGGCGCCAGCATCGCCATTCCCAACGACCCGTCGAACGAAAGCCGGGTGCTGTTGCTGCTGCAGAAGGCCGGCGCCATCAAGCTCAAGAGCGGCATCGACCCGATCGCGGGCATCAACGCCACGCCGCGCGACATCACCGAGAACCCGCGGAAGTTCCGCTTCGTCGAGATCGAGGCCGCGCAGCTGCCGCGCACGCTCGACGACACCGATGCCTCGGCCGTCAACGCCGACTATGCCAACAAGGCCGGCCTCAATCCGGCGCGCGACGGCATCCTGGTCGAGGACAAGGAAGGCCCCTATGCCTGCCTGATCGCGGTGCGCGAACAGGACAAGGAACAGCCCTGGGTGCAGCAGCTGGTCAAGGCCTACCAGACCGACGAGGTGCGCGACTTCATCGTCAAGACCTTCGCGGGCGGCGTGCTGCCGGCGTTCTGACATGGCGCAGAAGAAGAAAGAGATCCTGCTCAACGCGTTCAACATGAACTGCGTGGGCCACATCAACCATGGCCTGTGGACCCATCCGCGCGACCACTCGCTCGAATACAACACGCTCGAACACTGGACCGGCATCGCGCGCACGCTGGAGCGCGGCCTGTTCGACGGCCTGTTCATTGCCGACATCGTGGGCGTCTACGACGTCTACCAGCACAACGTAGACGTGACGCTGCGCGAGTCGATCCAGTTGCCGGTGAACGACCCGCTGATGCTGGTATCGGCCATGGCGGCGGCGACCCGGCACCTGGGCTTCGGCGTGACGGTCAATCTGACCTACGAGCAGCCCTACCTGCTGGCGCGGCGCTTCTCGACGCTGGACCATCTCACGCGCGGACGCATCGGCTGGAACATCGTCACCGGCTATCTCGACAGCGCCGCGCGCGCGATGGGCCTGGCCGAGCAGATCGCGCACGACGAGCGCTACGAACGGGCCGACGAGTACCTGGAAGTGCTCTACAAGCTGTGGGAAGGGAGCTGGGAAGACGCGGCGGTGCGGCGCGACAAGGCCGCGCGCGTCTTCGCGGACCCGGCCAGGGTGCACAAGGTGCGGCACGACGGCCGCTACCACCAGGTCGAGGGCTACCACCTGGCCGAGCCCTCGCCGCAGCGCACGCCGGTGTTGTTCCAGGCCGGCAGCTCCGGCCGCGGCCAGCGCTTTGCCGCGCGGCACGCGGAGTGCGTCTTCATCTCGCCGCCCAGCAAGGAAGCAGCGCGCCAGACCGTGCAGGCACTGCGCGAACAGCTGGTGCAGGCCGGCCGGCGTCCCGACGACGTCAAGGTGTTCGTCGGCGCGGCGGTGGTGCCGGGCGCGAGCGCGAAGGAGGCGCAGGAAAAGTACGCGGACTACCGGGACTACGCGAGCCGCGAGGCGGGCCTGGCGCACTTCTCGGCCAGCACGGGCATCGACTACGCGCGCTACGGCCTGGACGAGCCGATCGACTACGGAAAGACCAACGCCATCGAATCGGCCACCCGCACCGCCGAGCAGCAGGGCTGGACGCGCCGCAAGCTGCTGGACCTGTTCGAGCTCGGCGGGCGCTACCCGGCCATCGTCGGAGATGCGGCGCAGGTGGCGGACGAACTGCAGTCGTGGATCGACGAGACCGGCGCGGACGGCTTCAACCTGAGCCGCACCGTGGTGCCCGAGAGCTACGAGGATTTCGTCGACCTGGTCGTGCCCGAGCTGCAGGACCGCGGCGTCTACAAGACCGCCTATGCCGAGGGCAGCCTGCGCCGCAAACTGTTCGATGCCGGCGACCGGCTGCCTGCGCGCCATGCGGCGGCGCAGTTCCGCCATCGCGCCGGCGAGGCCTGATCAACTTTCGGCCCGGCTTCCCACTGCCCAATAGAAGGTCGGCCGGGTTCCGTTGATCGCGTGGTCGCCGACCGCGCGCGCCTTGTAGATCACCGGGTTGTGCGAGGCCAGCGTGCGCGCGTTGCGCCAGTGGCGATCCAGCCGCCGGTCTTCCTGCAGCGCCGAGGCGCCGCCGACATCGAACAGGCGCGTCGCGGCGTTCAGCACGGTGTCGACGATGCCGACCTGCGCCTTGGCGGTGCGCAGCTCCACGTCGACGAGCAGGCTTTCGGGAACGGGCTCGCCGCGCTGGTGCATGCGGTCGATGTCGCCCAGCCCGCGGGCCACTGCAGCCACCGTTGCGGCGGCCGTGAAGGCCGCGCTGGAAAGCTGCCCCACCACCTGCTGGACCAACGGATCTTCCCGCGGCGTGGTGCCGCTGCCGTGGCTGTATACGCGCTTGCGCGGCTGCACGAAGGCGACCGCGTCGCGCTCGATCGCGCGCGCGATGCCGGCCAGCGTGGCCAGGTGGGTGAGCTGGAAATGGGCCGTGAGCGGCGTCGGCCGGTCGCGGTCGTAGGTCAGCACATTGCCGGCCTCGACAGCGACACGGCGAAAGCGCGTGGTACCCGACCCGGTCAGGCGTTGGCCGAAGCCGCGCCAGTCGTCGATGCGTTCCACGCCGCTCGCTTCCGCGGGCACAAGCACCAGCACCCGGCCTTGCTTGCTCGGATCGTCCGCGCGCTGGGCGGTCACGGGAATCCAGTCGGCATAGAGCGTGCCTGTGCTGTAGTACTTGTCGCCATCGAGCAGCCAGCCCTTGCCGTCGCGCGTGAGCGTGGTTTGCAGCGTGCCCAGCTCGGCCTCGCCCAACTCGGTGGTGGCATTGCCGAAGATCGCGCCGTCGGCCGCGCGCCGCAGCCAGGGTGCATGCAGCTCGGGATCGATCTCGGCATAGAGCCGTTCGATGAAGCCGAAGTGCGCGCGCAGGATCTGCGGCAGGTTCGAATCGGCGGCGCCAAGCTCGATGAGCAGGTCGAACAACTGCTCGACCGAAGCGCCAAGGCCACCGTGGACCCGCGGCACGCGCAGCGCGCCGAAGTTCGCTTCGCGCAGCCAGGTGACGGCGTCGTAGGCCAGTGCGCGCTCGTTCTCGCGTTGGGCGGCATGTTCGGCGATGCGGGCGAAGACGGGGCGGAAGCGCTCGGCGAGCTGTTCGTAGGCAGGGGGTGGTGGGGGCATGAACGATGAGGTACCAGGAAAGGTGGAGAAGGCGGTCACGCGATGGCGGCCGGATGCGCCTCGCGCGCCGAATGCGCCGGATGCGCCGGATGCGCGGGTCGCCGCAGCCCGAGGTGCTCGCGCAGCGTGCGGCCTTCGTACTCGGTGCGGAACAGGCCGCGCCGCCGCAGCTCGGGCAGCACCAGTTCGATGAAATCGTCCAGGCCGCCCGGGAACCACGGCGCCATGATGTTGAAGCCGTCCGCGCCGCGTTCCTCGAACCACTGCTGCAGCTGGTCGGCAACGCGGGCGGGCGTACCCACCACCTGCTGGTGGCCGCGCGCGCCGGCAATGCGCAGGTAGAGATCGCGGATGCTGAGGTTTTCGCGCCGCGCCAGGTCCAGCAGCAGCCGCTGGCGGCTCTTGGGGCCGTTGGTTTCCGGCAGTTCGGGCAGCGGGCCGTCGACCGGCAGCCTGGAGAAATCGAAGCCTCCGATCACGTTCGACAGCAGCGACACGCCGACCACCGGGTGCACCAGTTGCTGCAGCTGCTCGAACTTCTCCTCGGCCTCTGCCTGCGTGCGGCCGACCACGGGGAAGATGCCGGGCATGATCTTCACGTCATCGGGGTGGCGGCCATGGCGCGGCAGCCGGCCCTTGATGTCGGCGTAGAAGGCCTTCGCCTCGTCGAAGGTCTGGTGCGCGACGAAGATCACTTCGGCCGTCCGCGCGGCCAGGTCGCGGCCCGCTTCGGAGGCGCCGGCCTGCACCACCACCGGCCGCCCCTGCGGCGAGCGCGCCACGTTGAGCGGGCCGCGCACCGAGAAGTGCGTGCCCTTGTGGCCCAGCACGTGCAGCTTGTGCTCGTCGAAGTAGCGGCCGCTTGGCTTGTCGCGCACGAAGCTGTCGTCCTCCCAGCTGTCCCACAGGCCCGTGACCACGTCGTGGAACTCGGCCGCGCGCTCGTAGCGCAGCGCGTGCTCGAAATGTTCGTCGCGGTTGAAGTTCTGCGCCTCGCCGGTGCCGCTGGAGGTCACGAGGTTCCAGCCCGAGCGCCCGCCGCTGATCTGGTCGAGCGAGGCAAACTTGCGCGCCACGTTGAAGGGCTCGTTGAAGCTCGTCGACACCGTGGCGATGAGCCCGATGCGCTCGGTCAGCGCCGCAATGGCGGCAAGCAGCGTGAGCGGCTCGAAGTGGTCGGCGCGCGCCGTGCGCGAGAGCGACGCCAGGTCGCTGTTGCGAACGCCGACCGAATCGGCCAGGAAGATGGCGTCGAACTTGGCCGCTTCCGCCTTCTGCGCCAGTTCGACGTAGTGGCGGAAGTTGCTCCCGGCATCGGCCTGCGCGCCCGGATGGCGCCAGGCCGCGATATGGTGGCCGGTCTGCATGAGGAAGGCGCCGAGCTTGAACTGGCGCGTGGATGAAGCCATGGGTCGAATGCCTTGGAAAAAGAGAGAAGGAGCGCGATCACCACGCCAGCTGCAGCCGCTGCGGCAGGCCGGTGCCGACAGTTTCGGGTGGCGGTGCGGCGGCCGGCGTGCGATCGGTATCGGCATCGAGGAAGTCGCTGAGCACGTCGTCGCGCAAGGCAATGAATGCCGGGTCGCTGCGGTTGCGCGGGTGCGGCAGATCGACCTCGACGGTGCGCCGGATGCGGCCGGGCGAGGGCTGCATCACCACCACACGATCGCCCAGGAAGACGGCTTCCTCGACATCGTGGGTCACCAGCAGCATGGTGATGCGCTCTTTCTGCCAGATGCGCTGAAGCTCGTTCTGCAGCCGCGAGCGTGTGAGTGCATCGAGCGCGCCGAAGGGCTCGTCGAGCAGCAGCACGCGCGGCCGGTTCACCAGGCCGCGCGCAATCGCCACGCGCTGCGCCATGCCGCCGGAGATCTGGTGCGGCCACGATTTTTCGAAGCCCTCGAGCCCGACCAGCGCGACATGCTCGGCCACCAGGTCGCGCTTTTCCTTGGCGCTGAAGGGTGCGTTGCGCAGGCCCACCGCGATGTTCTGCTCCACCGTGAGCCAGGGAAAGAGGCGGTGGTCCTGGAACACGATGCCGCGCTCGCGGCCGGGGCCCGAGATCGGTTCACCGTCGAGCAGGATCCGGCCCTCGTACTGCGCGTCCAAGCCGAGGATGAGCCGCAGCAGCGTGGACTTGCCGCAGCCGCTGGTGCCGACGATGCTCACGAAGCGGCCGGCCGGAATGTGCAGGTCGATGCCTTCGAGCACCTGCAGTTCGCCGCCGCTGGCCTGCGTGCTGGCATAGCGCTTGCCGAGGCCGCGGATGTCGAGTTCGTTGGAGGGGTTCGCAAGGAGGGAGGTCATGGAAGGTGAGTTCTTTCTGCGTGCGTGGTTCATGCGCGCCCGGTCCAGCGCGCCAGCCGGCGCTCCAGCGTGCGGGCCGAGGCGTTCATGAGCCAGCCGACGAGGCCGATCACGAACATGCCGAAGATGACCAGGTCCATCTGGAAATGCTCGCTGCCCTCGATCAACGTGTTGCCGATGCCGCGGCCGGCCACCAGCAGGTACTCGGCGCCGATGGTCGCAAGCCAGGAATAGATGAGCGCCAGGTAGACGCCCGTGAAGATCGAGGGCAGGGCGGCCGGCAGCACCACCTGCGTGACGGTCTGCCAGCGCGTGTAGCCATAGACGCGCGCCACCTCGAGCAGGCCGGCCGGCGCGGTGCGGATGCCGTCGCAGGTGTTGACCACCACCGGCACCAGCGCGGCCAGCGAGAGGAACACCACCTTGGCAACGTCGCCAAGGCCGAACCACACCGAGATCAGCGGAATCCACGCGAACAGCGAGATCTGCTTGAAGGTGTTGAAGCTCGGACCGGCGATGCGGTTGAAGAGCGCCGACAGCCCCAGCAGCGCGCCGAGCACGAGGCCCGACGCGGTGCCGATCGCAAAGCCCGTCGCTTCGCGCGCCAGGCTCGCGCCGAGCGCACGCCAGAGGCGTCCGCTTGCCACCTGGTCGATCGCGGTATCGAGCACCTTGGCCGGCGAGACCAGCAGCGCCGAGTTCACGACGTCGAGCGACGACAGCAGCCACCACAGCAAGACAGCCGCCACGGGCAGCACGAAGCCGCGCCAGCGGCTGCGCTGCTCAGGCTGCAGCGGTTGCACGGCAGCCAGTTCGGCGGCTTCCCGCGTGACGGTGTTCATGGCGCGGCTCCGCCCGGCTGGCGCCGGTGCATCGAGGTTTCGAGCCGATCGAGCAGGCGGTCGATGGCATAGCCGATCGCACCCACCACGATCACGGCCGCCATCACCAGGTCGAGCTGGAACAGCTGCCGGCCATAGACGATGAGGTAGCCCAGCCCTTCGCTCGACGCCACCAGTTCCACCACCACCAGCGAGAGCCAGGCCTTGGTGAAGCCCAGCCGCACGCCGGTGAAGAGCGTGGGCACGGCGTGCGGCAGCACGATTTCCAGCACCTGCTGGCGCCGCGTATAGCCATAGACCTGGCCGACTTCGCGCAGCGCGGACGGGGTCTGGCGGAAGCCCTGCAGCGTGTTGAGCGCCACCGGCACCAGTGCCGCCTTGGCGATGAGGATGTACTTCAGCGGCTCGCCAATGCCCACGATCAGCAGCACGAAAGGCAGCCAGGCCAGCACCGGGATCTGCACCAGCGCATTGAAGCTGGGCAGCACATAGGTCTCGAAGCTGCGCGACAGGCCCATGGCCGAGCCCAGCGCGAGGCCGAGCAGGGTGCCCACTGCAAAGCCGACACCCACGCGCGTGAAACTGGTGCTCACGTGTAGCCAGAGATCACCGCTCATGGCCAGGTCGCGCAATGTTTCCCACACGAACTGCGGCGGCGGCAGCACCTGCGGCGAGATCCAGCCCTGCTCGGCGCCCGTGAACCACAGCGCGAGCAGGGCGATGGGCAGCAGCCAGGGGAGCGTGCTGTCGCCGATGCGCCGCCAGGGCATCCGCGCCAGCAACGGCGCGATCGTTCGCGCCGCGGACGCGGGCGCGTCGTCGCGAGGCCGCAGGACGGCTGCCAATTCGACTTCGGCGCTCATCGGTTTTTCCCCCTCTCCCTCTGGGAGAGGGCTGGGGTGAGGGCCAGCGGCGCTTGCAGATGCGGTGCTCGTGCGAAGGCCGATGCCCTCACCCTAGCCCTCTCCCGCCAGCGGGAGAGGGGATAAGACAACGCCCTCATCGCGAAGCGACCGATGGACTCGCCTTCGGCTGTCCCTTGGCGTCGTAGGCCGTCCAGTAGTTCTCCAGCCCCTGCTTCTTCAGCGCGTTCTTCAGGTAGCGCGTGTCGAACCAATCGTCGACCGACACCTCGCGGCGGATCAGCTTGAGCTTGAGCGCGTCGGCCACCACGGCCTTGTAGCGCCCGATGATGAAGTCGTCGGCCAGCGGCGAGTTGCGCACCGCGAGCTGCTGCTGGTCGAACTCCGCCGCCCACGAAGCCACCGGTGTGCCGCTGCGCGCCCAGATGCGGAAGAGCTCATCGCGGTTCTTCTCGTCCGACGACCAGCGCGCCGCCCGCACGAACACGTCGACCACGCGCTGCACCTCGGCCGGGTTGGCCTGCTCGAAGTCCGCGCGCACCAGCAGCGAGGCCTGGCGCGTGAAGGCCGGGTCCTGCCCCTGCGTGGAATACACCACCTTGGCAAGGCCCTGGTCGCGCACCTTGAACCACTCGTAGCCGCCGAAGGCCGCATCCACGCCGCTCGACACCAGCGCGGCCTGCGCACTGCCGGTGTCGAGGTTCACGCCCTTGATGTCGCGCTCGGCCAGGCCGTTGGCTGCCAGCACGTTGATGGCCACGAGGTGGCCGTTGGTACCGCGGAAGATCGAGACCGTGCGGTCCTTCAGGTCCTTGATCGAGCGGATGTCCGACTTGGGCGGCGCCACCAGGTACAGGTTGTTGCGCGCGCCGCTCGCCAGCAGCAGCTTGGTCTTCAGGCCGTTGGAGCGCCCGACGATCGACGGCAGGTCGCCCTGGTAGGCGAAATCGATCTGCCTGTTCGACAGCGCCTCGTTCACCGCCGGTCCGGCACCCTTGAAGAACAGCCATTCGACCTTGATGCCCGTGGCCTTGAACTCCTCCTCCAGCCAGTTGTTGACGCGCGCAACGCCGCCGGGCGAACCGCCCCAGGTAACGGGATCGCCGCCGCCCGCGGTGGCCACGCCGATGCGGATGGTGTCGGGCGCCGCCTGCGCGGGCAGCGCGGCCACGGCCACCAGCGCAAGCGTGCCCAGTGGCGCGGCCCAACGGCGCAGGCGGGTGAACAGGGAGCGTGCCGCGCCGTTCACTTCGCGCCTTTCAGGCCGAGCTTGCGCCCGACCTCGGTGCCTTCGAAGAAGCGCGGATTGGCCTCGGTGTAGAAGCGGTGCGGGTTGTCGAAGACAAAGGCCTTGAAGTCCGCGGCCGAGATCACGCCTTGCTGCACCAGGTCCCAGGTTTCGGCCAGCGGCTCGGTGAACTCGGGCACGTCCCAGTGGCCCACGTCGGACGACCAGATCGCGTTGATCCTGGTGCCCAGCGGATTGACCTTGGTGTTGAACGCCGCGGCCACCGTGCGGTCGTCGGCCTCGGAGCCGAAGTAGAAGTTGTTCACCCAGCGGTCGCGGATGTCCTCCACCTTCTCGATGCCGGCGAGCGCGAAATCGTCGATCTCCGATTCGTTCGGCTCTCGGCTGTGCGGCAGCGCCGAGAGGCCGAGGCTGTCGCGCAGCAGCGTCGACTTGTCGATCGTACGGCCCTTGAGCAGGTCGCCGCCGTAGCGCTCGAACAGCGAGGCAAGCAGTTCGACGTCGGCCTCTGCGGGGTCGTAGTTGCGCACGGCGTTCCTGTTGCGCTTTTCCCAGCGGTCCACCAGGTGCGTGTAGACATGCGAGCCCCAGTCGGCACCGCCTTCGAGCAAGCCCACGCGCAGGCCGGGAAAGCGCCGCGTCACGCCGCCGAAGAACAGTGCCTTGGCAAAGGCTTGCGAGCCATCGGCAAAGTGGCCGATGTGGTTGTTCATGTAGTTGCTGATCGACTGCCGGCCGGTCCAACCCTGGCTGCCGTAGTGCGTGGTGACGGGCACGCCCAGTTCCACCACCTTGGCCCAGAAGGGGTCGTAGTCGTGCTCGCTGTCGATGCCGTAGAAGTCGATGTACCCGGTCTGCTTCGCAATCTCCGGGTGTTCCTTCGCCGGATATTTTTCGGCGATGGCGCGGATCGGCCGGCGCACCCCGCCTGCGATGTTGATCACCTTCAGGCCGAGCGTCTTGACCGCGAACTCCAGCTCTTCGATGCCTTCCTGCGGCGTGTGCAGCGGAATGCCCGCCACCGGCGTCAGGCGGTCGGCATACGGCCGGTACTGGTCGGCGTGGAAGTGGTTGATGGCGCGATGCAGCGGCTGGCGGTATTCGCTGCCGGCCGCGGCGGGCGAGAGCACGTCGTTGGGGAACAGGATCGAATAGTCCGAGCCCTGCTCGCCCAGGCGCTCGTAGAGCAGCGCGGGCAGCGTGTAGGTGGCCAGGTCGTAGGTGTTGCGCGTCACGCGGGCCCACCAGGGCGCGCGCAGCGTGCGGTGGAACTGGCGCTCCTCGGCCGTCTGCTGGTACCAGTCCTTGCCGCCGCCATTGCGCGTGACGAAGCGTCCGCCCAGCGCCTTGCGCAGCGCGTCGACCAGCTTGCTGCCGCCGTACTGCGCCACGTAATCCTCGAGTACGGGCGCGTAGTCGTTGACGTGGACATCCGTGTCGATCACGGGATGGTCGAGGCCGGCCTTCACGGCGGCGGAGCGCGAGGCATGCACGCGGTTCAAACGATCGTTCATCTGCGGGTTCCTTGGAAGGGAAAGGAACGCCGCAGGCTACGCGCGGCTCACGCGCTTGCCAAAGAAGGCTTTCGGTATTGCTTAGCCGGTGCGTGCATAAGGAGCACAGCTCGGCGCGGATGTTGCGGGGCGGTACTTCGGTTTCGGGCGGCGCATCGAGGTACTCATGTTTCCACCGGAAGCTCCAGCGTGAACGCCGCGCCGGTGCCCGGCCCGTCGCTGTGGGCCGTGAGGGTTCCGCCCATTTCATGCGCGGCGATCACGGCGCTGTGCAGGCCGAATCCATGGCCGGTCTTTTTCGTGGTGAACCCGTGCACGAACACCTGGGACAGGGCCTGCGTCGCAATGCCCACGCCGTTGTCCGCCACGCAGATGCGCAGCCGCTGGCCCGCCACCAGCTCCACGCGCACCGTGAGCCGGGGCTCGCGGTCGGTCACGCCGTCCATGGCCTGCTCGGCGTTGCTGATCAGGTTCACCAGGATCTGCAAGATCCGCCCCTGGTCCAGCAGCAGTTCGGGAAGAGGCGCAATCTCTTTTTCCACCACCATCCGGCGCTGCGCCAGCGCCTCGGCGTTGATGCGCAATGCATCGTCCACCAGTTCGCGGACCTGCACCTTTTCCAGCAGCCTCGATGCGCCGGCGTAGGCCTGCTGCGCGGCAATGATCTCCTTGATGTGTTCCACGTTCTTGCCCAGTGCCGCCAGCTCCTTGATGGCGTCGTTCTGCTCTGCCACCAGCGCCGAGGCCAGCTGGCGCAGATAGCCCGGAAGCACCTTGCCCTTGGGGTCCGAAGCGAGGAACGCGCCCAGGTCGTCCGCGTGCTCTTCCATCAGCTGGACGGCCCGCGCAAGCCCCGGGGCCTTGGAGGCGCGAACGCGCGAAAGAATGAGCGCCGCGGACACGTTCACGCTGTTGAGCACATTGCCGACGTTGTGCAGCACGTTGGTGGCGATGCGGGCCATGCCGGCCAGGTGCGAGGCCTCGACCAGCTGCTTGTTCACCTCGGCAACCTGGCGCTCCGCCTCCTTCAGGTCGGAGATGTTCTTGGTGATGCCGAAGGTTCCGACGATCCGGCCCGCACGGTTTCGCAGGGGCATCTTCGTCGTCAAGGCCCAGGTGTCGGGCCGCCCGTCGATCCAGGTTTCCTTTTCGATCTTGCCGATCATCGGCACACCCGTGCGGATGATCTCCTGCTCGTCCTCGAACGCCGGACGCGCATGCTCTTCGGAAAAGACATCGAAGTCCGACTTTCCCACCAGCCCTTCGGGTGTGGCCATTCCAAACTCCAGCGCCTGCGCCGTGCTGGTCTTGATGAAGCGGGACTGCGCGTCCTTGAAGTAGATGTGGTCCGGAGAGTTGTCCAGCAGCGCGCGAAGCAGCTCGCGCTCGTTGGCCAGCATGGCGTCGTCCTCTTCCTGGTTGCGCGGGGCCGCGTCGAGCAAGACTCCCTGGCTGCCGATGGCCGTGCCGTCAGGCCCCCGCACCGCAGACTCGATCACCTGCCAGGAAGCCGCCTCGTCGGAGTCGATCTCCGCAGGCGTGCGGCCCAGGATGCGTTCTGCAGGCATGCCCTTGAGTTCGCAGAACCTGGCATTGACGAAGGTGAAGCGCCCCTCGGTGTCCTTGCGAAAAATGCCGACCGGCAACTGCTCGACGATCGGTGCCGTGCTGTCCTCCAGGAGGGTTGCGCTTGCAGGGGAGGCGGGTTGGCTTTGCATGGCGATGTGCTGCAGGTTCCCAAAAGTGCTTTATAGCTCCCTGCCGAGGGCAAGCACTGTTCGGCCAACGCACCCCATCAAACCGCGGCGGCTCCCACAGGATGCGCAGGCCGGTCGCAATACTCGATCAGCAGTTCGGTGAGGACGCGAATCTTCCGTGCGGGATGCTGGCCGGGCGGCCGGACGACATAGGCACCTGCCGGCGGTGGCGGATGGCGCGTCATGACCGGCACCAGCGCCCCGGAGGCCACGTGTTCATGGGTGAGCCAATCGGGCAGGTAGGCGATGCCCAGTCCTGCCGTGGCAGCGGCGACCAGCGCCGTGCCGTTGTCGGCCTTGAAGCGCCCTTGCGGGCGAACCGTGATGGTCTTGTCGCCATCCGTGAGGTGCCAGGCTTCGGTTCCCTGCATGAGGGCCTCGTGGGCGAGGAGCTCCTCCGGTGTCTCGGGCGATCCATGCGCCTTGACATAGGCCGGACTCGCAACGAGCTTTCCATGCACCGGGCCGATGCGTCTTGCAATCAGGTTGGAGTCCGGGAGATAGCCGACCCGTATCGCACAGTCGTAGCCCTCCGCGATGAGATCGACGAAGCGGTCGCTGTAGCAGGTCTGGATGTGAAGCCCGGGGTGGCGTCGTGCCATCTCCGCAAGGATGGGCGCGAAGTGGGTCGGGCCCAGTGAAAACGGCGCAGCAATGCGCAAGCGCCCACGAAGGTCGCCGGCGGGCAGGATCGCTTCCCTGGCCACGTCGATCTCGGCGCAGACCCTGGCTGCATGGTCCCGGAACGTGGCCCCGGCTTCGGTGAGCGCGGCCCCGCGGGTGGACCGCGCAAGCAGCTGCACGCCAAGCTCCTCTTCAAGCCTGAAGAGGCGGCGGCTGACGATCGACTTGGACACCCCAAGCCGCAGCGCCGCGGACGAAACCCCGCCGGCATCGGCAACTTCCACGAAGGTCCGCAGCTCTTCGATGTCCAATTTGGTGTTCCTCATTGCGCGACACAGCTCGCCGCGAAATGGTACTACCGCATCAAAAAGAGGAACAACAGAATCCTGCTTCGGGGCAAGCAATGTCCCGCTCACAACCGAAACAAAGGATTCATCAATGACTTTTCGCAACGGCCTGGCTTCGCTTCTTCGCCCCGAAGACTCGGTACTCGTTCTCATCGACCACCAGCCCTACCAGCTCTCCAACCTGAACAGCCATGACCCGCAGGCCGTGGTGAACAACACGACCGCGCTGGCGAAGCTGGCAAAAGCCTTCAACGTTCCGACCATTCTCACCAGCGTGATCGCGGCGCGCGGTGGACTTCTCTTCAAGCAGATCACCGACGTATTTCCAGACCAGGAAGTCATCGATCGCACCTGGGTGAACACCTGGCAGGACGAGAACGTGGTGAGCGTCGTCAAGGCGACTGGCCGCAAGCAGCTGATCATCGCCGGCCTGTGGACCGAGGTCTGCGTCGCAATGCCTGTCATCCAGGCCGCCGGCGAAGGCTGGGATGTGACCGTGATCACCGACGCATCGGGCGGGATTTCGAAGGAGTCCCATGAAGTTGCCATCCAGCGAATGATCGCGGCCGGCGCGAACGTGATGACCGTGATGGCGCTCTGTGGCGAATGGCAACGCGATTGGGCGCGCACCGAGCACGTCGAGGAACTGACCGAGATTCTCATCCAGCACTTCGCCGGCAGCGGCATCGCGTATCTTTGGGAGCAGCAGTTGCTCAACACGCCTGTGCCTGCCAAGGCAGGATGATCTGAGGGGGGACCGCTCATCCCGCTTCATGCCTCATTCGCCTTCTCTTGAATGGCTTGGCATTGTTGGAGGAGGGCGTCGAAGGATTCGATCTCCTCGAGAAACAGGCCGTCGTCGACCATGTGCTGGTAGTCGGCGGCCAACTTGGCCAAGGCGCCGTCGTCGGGAACCAGGCGAAGACCACCCGAGACGGCGGCGTGATAGTCGATCGGTTCGCCATTGGGGCTCCTCTCCGTGAAGAAGATGCTCTTGTGATCGGCCACTGCCTTCGCCAGCGCCTTATCCCTCAGCGCTGAATCGGCGAAGCCGGCGGCATCCAGCCGAGTGACATCGTGCCAGTGACGAGCGAACCGGTCGCCACCGCGGAAGGCGCCCTGCGCGCAGAAGACATGGATTGCGGTGGCCTTCTCCCAGAAGGTCCGCTCGGCGCGCATGACTTGCGGCATTGCTTCGGGGAACTCCACTACTCCCGACAGATGCGCGGCGGCATCGCACTGAACGGAGCGCAACTCCGCAGGTTCGCCGGTAGACCGAGCTCCGAATTCGAGCATGACCACCGACGGGACAAGGCGCTCGTCGGCAGAGAGCTCGAAGAATTCAGCCATGCGGCACCAGCGCACTGACTTCCTGGGCCATCCAGGTGGGCAGGCGCGCGCGTGCCGAAGCCACTTCCTTCAACTCGGCCGGCGGCAGTTTGGCGCGCAGCGCACGCAACGCCTTGCCGGCCTTCTCCGGCCCGAGCCATGCCAGCGCCCGCACCACATCGCCCGCGGCGCGGCCTGGAAGGATCAACTGCCACACCGGCGCATGCCGCAACTCCACCGTTTGTGCTCCCAGCTTCAAGCGACGGCTTGGGCCCGACGTCAGATAAACCGCCCGCATAGGTACCTGCGTGGTGAGACCCAGCGCGTTGGCGGCAGACGCACCATGCGGCACGATGGTTTCTCCGCGCTGGCTCGCCAATGCCTCGACCATCCTGGCAGCCGAAGGCGCCCGGGAGCCGAAGCGGCTTTCAACTGGCAGCACATAGATGCCGCGGCCCGCGCGCAGCAGCGCGCCGCGCTGCACGAGGCGGGACAGAACCTGGTCCACGGCGGCGCGATTCCCCAGGTGCAGCAGTTCTTTCGCGATCAAGGGCGTGCCTTCCGGCAACCCGGCGGCGTGCTCCATAACTTGTTTGGCGAGGGTCTGCATGGCGGTGAATCCTGAGTGTCAGAAGTATGATGGAATTTCTGACAGTTTTCAAGACGGCGTCGCGAATGCGCGGGGCGCCAGGTCGACTACGTCATTGCTTCACACGTGGCGGGGGGCGGCAAACGCCCGGCCAGCGGAGTTTTGAACGCGCCCTGAATGCCGCCCGCGGCGAACTGAAGATGCACCAAGCATCGAAATCGTGGCGCCTCACCGCGCCGCTGCGTGCGTTGCGGCGAACGCTTGAATAAGCGCTCAGTAGATCACCGTCACCCGCATCGAATTGCTCCCGTCGCCCTCCGCAGCAGCACCGGCCGTTCGCGGCGCGGCGCGGGCCGTGATGGCAGCCATGGCGCCGATGGCGCTGCGCCAGGTGGGGTCGAGGGTGTCGAGGCCGTCGGCGGTGGTGCCGGCGACCGTGAAGGTCGTCTCGCCGATCTTGTCGAACTGGTATTCGCGGCCCTTGATGAGCACCGACTTCATGTTGGTCCAGACGCGGTATTCGTGCCCGCCATTGACCGGCGTGACCTGGAGCACCTTGAAGGTCGGGAGCACGATCATCGTCACGTTGAACCGCGCCGCAGCGCTGTGCGGGCCGTGCGTCGGCTCCGCGGAGCCGAGCCGCAGCGGCAACAGCAGCATCATGCCGACGGCGGCCGCCGTGCGGGCCGCACGCGGTGGAAGCGGCGGGCCGGCAGAACCCGCACGGGACAACATGTTTCCGGACATGGGACCTCCTCTCCTCGCAACCTCGGTGGAGGGCATCGCATCGATGCCCCAACTTGGGTTATCGGCAGAGTAGCCGGAAAATTAAGGCCGCCCGTGCTTTTTTTGGAAGGGCTTTCCCGCTGGCCTTGGCCGTTCAGTAGGTCACGGTGACCGTCACGGTGTCCAGGTAGCTGTCCGGCCGCACGTTCACGTTGCTGCCAAGGACGCGGCCGTACACGGTCAGTGACTGGGCTGCACCCGTGCCCGTGCCTGCGACGGTGTTGGTGCCTATGACGCTGCCCCATGAGACCGAGCGGCCCGCATTGCTGTAGAGACGGTAGGGCACCGCGTCTGTGTTGCCGGGCACACCGCCTGTCGGCGTCATCGACCCCGCGCCGGTCGTCGAATTGTTGGAGGGCGTCAGCGCCACCGTGTAGCTGGTGGGCGTGGTGCAGGTGACGTTGATCGTGCTGAACCGGTCCCGGTCGGCCATGCCCGGCAGGCCGTCGATGGTGCCGAAATTCAGTGGGTCGGCCGTGACCAGGCAGCTTTTGGCGACGTTGGCGGTCACCACGAACGGAAAGTTGTCTGCCGCCGTGCCGCCGCACGCTGCCGGCGTGGCGCCCGTGCTCGACGAGAACGTGATCGAGGTGTGAACGGTACCGAAGTTGTCCTGGTAGGCGCCCGGAGGTACGGCGCCCTGGAGGGCGATCAGATCCCCTCGCATGGTCGTGCTTCCCGAGAAGACCCCCGGAATGGTGCCCGAAGTCCGGCGAGGAACGGTGAACGTGGTGACGAAGGGGTTCGGCACCGTCCCGTTGCCGCTCGAACCCCAGATGACGTTGCTCGTTCCCTGGTAGAGCTGGAACTTCAAGCTGTTCGTACCGCTCTTCATGACGCGCGGGTTGAAGTTGGTCAGGCCTTCGTCGCCGTCGCCAATGTTGAAGCAGATCCTGACCTGTTCGGCGGTGGTGCTGTTGTTGGTGCAGTTGTAGCTCAGCGTGGCGGTGGGAGAGGAGGGGGTGCTCCCGTCGACCAGGTCGACCGAACCGAAGGCCAGGTTCGTCATGTCTGCCGTGCAAGTGATCGTGGCCTGCGCACTCCCCGCACCCACCCACCAAAGCAACGCACAAAACAGCGGCAAACGCAGCGCCCGCAAGGTGCGGCTCAAAGAAAAGCTCATGGCGTCTTCCCCTCCCTGATGCAGCGCAGCGGCCCGATCTGCGGAATGCCTGCGCCTTCCTTGCGATAGTCGAAGCTCACGCGGCAGCGGCCGCCGCCCGGCGTCTGCACCTCGAGCGTGTTGCGCGCCTGCAGCGACTCTAGGTACACCGCGCCGTCAAAGCCCACCAGCGCGGGCTCGCCGGTGCCGCCATTCACGCGCACCCGGCTGCCCAGCGGCAGCGGCTTGCCCGCCTCGTCCGCCAGCAGCAGCGCCGCCGCATTCACGGGCGTGATGCCAAAGCGCACCAAGGTGCCGGCGCGGTCGCTTGGCGTGGCCACCGTCTTCACGCGCTCGATGCGCACGTCGGCCGGCAGCTGCATCGGGTCGATCGACAGCTGGTTGTTCTGATAGGCGCGCAGCGGTGCCACCAGCAACATGCCGTGGCTGTCCGTGGTGCCGATGTCGCGGTTCTCCAGCCTCACCGGCACGCCTGCGATGCCGTCGGTGGAAACCACCGCAAAGGCGTCGTCGATGCGCCGCGCCGCAAAGGGCTGGCCGCCCATGAAAGCGATCGAGCCGGTGGCACCCGCGTAGGCATAGCGGCTGTCGCCCAGCACGCTGATGCCGGCCATTGCGCGGCCGTAGCGGCCCAGGTAGTCGACTTCGGCCTGGCCGCCGTTCTGGCCGCCGCCCTGGCGCAGGCCCGCGCGCCAGCCGATGCCGCCTTCGCCCGGAATCGAGCTTTGCGCGTCGGCCGAGAAGGTGGTGCGGTCGCCATCGCGCTGCACGCCCGTGCTGGCCGTGATCTTGCCGTCCAGCGCCCAGGTAAAGCCCACGTACAGGCTGCGCTCGCGCCGGTTGTCCAGGTTCTGGTTGAGGCTCACGTTCACCGAGGCGCTGCGGCCAATCGCGCTGAACCAGTAGACGCTGGCCAGCCGCGTTGCCGCCTGTGCGGGATAGCGCAGGTACAGGTAGCTCAGGCCAAAGCTGCCAAAGCTCCCCGTGGTGTAGCCGACCGATGCGCGGCCCGATCCGCGCGGCGGCGCGCTGCCGTACAGCGACGCCACGTCGCGGTACTCGCCGTAGGTGCGCGTGCCCTCGACCGCAAAGTTGAAGTGGTTGTCGCGCCAGCTGTAGCCCAGGTTGACCAGCGAGCCTTGCTCCGAGCGGTAGCTGCTGTGCGCCACTGCGCCCGCCAGCACGCCGCTCTGGCCGAGCAGCCAGGCGCCGCCCACGCCGGCCTTCACCAGCCCCTTGGTGGCTTCGCCGTGCGCTTCCATCGTGAAGCTGTTGTTCACGCCATAGCGCCAGGTGCCGCTGGCCGCCGGATCGCTGCCGTATTGGAACGAGCGCAGGCCGTAGTCCTTGCGCACCATGCCCAGGTCCACCGACCAGTCCGACAGGCCCGCTTCCAGCAGCCGCTGCGTGTCGTACAAGGAAAAGTCGAGCGTCGTCGCGCGCCCGAAGGCATCGGTCAACACCACCTGCGCATTGCCCGCGCCGTTGATGCTCGGCACCGTCTTCAGCTGGAACGGCCCCGCGGGCACCTGGCCCGTGTACTGCCGCATCCCGTTGATGTACAGCTCCACCTGCGAAGGCAGCGCAGCCGCTCCCAGGAAGGCTGGCAGCGGCGTGGTCGTGCGATAGGGCTGCAGCGCAAAGTTGCGCGACAGCTGGACGCCGCCGATGCGGGTGGAGCGCGACCATGGCAGCGAGGCCGTGGTCGTGTCGCCCACGCGCAGCGTCAGCATGTCTTCAGGGAACGAGGTGCTCAGCGTGGTGTCCAGCCGCACCGAATCGTGCGTCCAGCCTTCGCTCGGGAGGCGGGTCGAGCGCGACATCATCGTGTTGCTGAGCACCGTGCTTCCGGTGAACGCGCGCAGCTCGGTCAGCGCGTTCAGGCTCGACGTGTTGCCGCGCCCCTGCGTGCCGTACAGGTCGTAGTTGAGCAGCAGGCCGGGCGAAGCACTGGCCTTGGGCACGATGGTGGTCGATGTGTCCACCACCGTGGTGGGCAGGCGCAGCACCTCGGCCGAGGCATTGATTTCAACGCTCTGGGTTGCAGCGTCGTACTTGATCTGCAACCCCGGAAGGCTCTTGAGCCGCACCGGGTCTGACACGCCCGCCGGCAGCACAAAGCCCAGCTGCCGCAGCGTGGCGGCACTGGCCCACAGTTCCTGCCCGCGCAGGCCAAAGTGCACCAGCCCCTGCGGGTTGCCGTTGAGGCTCAGGTCCAGATAAAGATCGCTGCCGGTGGGACCGGCCAGCTCGCCCTCCGCGGGCGCGACCAAAGATGCGCTCGAGCCGGCTGCGGCATTCTCAGCCTGGGCGGCAAAAGACATCAGGCCGGAAAGAAGCAGCAGTGGCAGCAGGCGCTCAGCGGGCGCGTGGGAGCGGCGGGATTTTTTCCTGCGTCGCGTTGCCATTGATCTTCGTTTCCAGGATGCCGCCGAGGGCAAAAGCCTCAGCGGAAGTCTTCAGTGGCCAGCGCATGCGCGCACCCGGCAAAACGTAGCCCAGCAGGCCGGCATGCACCGGCGTGCGGCGGCCCACCGTGTCGAGAAATTCCACATCGGCAAGCTGCGCATGCATGCCGCCGGTGTTGGCCACTTCGAGCACGGCCTGGCCTTCTTCGCGGCGCAGCGACCATGCGAGCTGCGGCTCGGACGACTGCGCGCCCGCCGCTGCAATGAAGATCGGAACCGAGTAGCGCAGCACCAGCTGCAGGCCCTTCTTTTCCTTCATCTCCACCGGCAGCTCGTCGATCACCACCCGGTAAGAGCCTTCGACCGTGCCGGCCGGAACGCCCGTGCGAATCACGCGGATCAGCTGCCTGTCCGACGCGGCCAGTTGCACCATCGGCGGACTGACCAGCAGTTCGCGCGAGGGCGTCAGCTTTTCTGCGCCGTTCTCCTGCGCCCAGTGGTAGACGCGCACCTGCGCATGCACCACCGTGTCGCCCGTGTTGCTGAGCCAAAGGCCTTCCGCGTTTTGCGTGGCCTGCAGCGTCAGCGTGACCGGCGACACCTGCAGCCCGCTCGCCGATGCAACCGCCTGCACCAGGGCAAGCGCGAGAACGGCGGTATGGCGGAGCAGGCGGCGCATGGGCGGCAATCGATCGATCAATCGATCAGTAGTTGACCTGGACCGTCACCGTGTCCGAGTAGGCGCCAGGCGTCACGTTGGCGCTGGCGACCGTGGCATACACGGGAATCGTCTGTGCCGCGCCGGTGCCGGTGCCGGCCACGCCGTTGCCCACGGCAACGGAGGTTGCTGTGCTGCCCCAGACCGAGCCCGTAGCGCTCACCGAACGGAGCTGGTAGGCCACCGTGTCCGAACCGCTTGCGGGGCTCATCACGCCGGCGCCGGTGGTGTTGTTGTTCGAAGGCAGCAGGCCAATGTTGTAAGGCGTGGTCTTGGAGCAGGTCACGCTGATGTTGCTGTTGCCGCTCAGGTTGGTGGCCGACGAATCGACCGTGCCGAAGTCGATCTTCGAGCCGGCGCCCGCCACGACCGAGCAGGCCTTGGCGACAGTGATCAGGACCTGGAACGTGGCCGTGGCCGGGCTCGTGGCTGCCAAGACAGCGCTGGTGGTGACTGCAAGGGTGGCTGCAACGATGAGGGAGAGTTTTTTCATGGTGAACGCCGACTGGTTAAAAAAAGAGTTGTGAAGACGGGGTTGAGGACCACGGGGCTTGCTGTAGCAAAGTAACCTTATAGTTCTCAATGTGAGATTATTGGAACTTTAGTTTCAAAAAGTCAACAGACGCGCTCCAAGTCGTCGCGCGGTGGTGACACGCTCTGAGGTTTCCCGTGGGTACCCAATCTGCCGGGGCAGGGGGTACCCCGCCGCCTGGCAAATGGATGTTTTTGGCTCGAAGGCGCCCCTGTACGGGGGCAAGAGCTCCGGTACGTGCCGGATTCCTTCTGGCTGTACAAACCCGCCAAAAGGCGGGGTGTGCAGAAGCAATCGGCACGGCAAGCGCGGCAGTCGTTTTTCGAGTGCCGATGCCCGTTTTGCTGCGACCTAAGTCACTTCTGACTTACAAAATGTAGCTTGAAGTACCAGTTGTCACAGGAGCGCGCTCACATTTTAAAAGTGATTTTGCCAACTCCATCACGGATTTCCGTGGCGGGCAGGGGTGTGTAGGGCGCCTGAACCGGCCTCGCCAGGGCTTCAGCCGGTGATGCGTGGCAACAACAGTTAACTGACCCCGGCCCGATCCGGAGCCGGAGTGGTTTCAGTCGTCCGACCGCGAGGCGAAGAGCAGGCACATGAGCACCACGCCCAGAAAGGCGCCAGCTACAAAGATTCCGGTGTCGATTGCGAAGGTGTGCATGGTGTTTGGCGGCAAATTCCCTCCCAAAGGCTTCTTTTTGAAGCATTGGACCGAGCGCACCTGACCATCTCCTGAGTGCAATAGGAATGCAGCGGCGGCGCTGAATAAAAGCGCCGGCCTCCCCAATACGTGGGATGACAAGTTGTTCGTTTCTCCCTACTACCTCGTGCATCCCACGGTTAACGGTTATCAACTTTGCCCAGCAAGGGCATCCATCACATTTTGATAGACTAATGGGTAGCAAAACGTAAAAGCCGTTAGCTTTTCGTGGAAAAGTGATCCGCATCACTTTCTTAATACAAACGTTTAGCTACAAAAGATAAAATATAGGTACAGGGAGGAGCATTCAGCAACAGCTGACCCCTGTTTGGGCCGTGGTCGGCCTCGCTGCAACAACCAGGGGACTGTTTTGAGACGAGAAGTGAACGCGGCGGCATGGATTGCCGCTGCAATGTTGGGTGCGGCCGTGCTTCAGGGCTGCGCCGTGGCTCCGGGCATGGGTACCGTCGAGCCGTACCAGGTTGCCGAAGAACTGCCCCCCAAGTTCCAGTACCTGCCCGACGCCGCACCGGAAGACCGGATCACCCCCATCACGCCAGCCCTTGTGCGCACGCTGGCCAAAACCTCGCCCAAGAACGTGCCGCCCGAAGTGCAGGCCCTGTTCGGCAAGCCGCAGCGCTACACCATCGGCCCCGGGGACGTGGTTGGCGTCATCGTGTATGACCACCCCGAACTGCTGCCCAATGCTGGCGCCGTCATCTCCCAGCAGGCCGACCCCACGGGCGTGAGCGTGGCGCCCGGCTTCATCGTCGATTCGTCCGGGGAAATCGCCTTTCCGTACGTTGGCCGCGTCAGGGTTGCGGGCCTCACCGAGGCCGAGGCTGGCGACCTGATCTCCAAGCTCATCGTCACCCAGGTGCGCGAGCCCGAAGTGACCGTGCGCATCCAGTCGTTCCGCAGCCGCCGCGCCTATATAGAAGGCGAAGTGCGCGTACCGGGCTCGCAGATCTTCACCGACGTGCCCATGACGCTGAGCGAGGCCATTAACCGCGCCGGCGGCATCACCGTCAACGGCAATCGCGCGGATGTCACCCTGGTGCGCGACGGCAAGTCCGTCGACATCGACCTTACGCGCCTGCGCCAGGCTGGCCGCGACGGCAATGACATTCCCCTGAGAAACGGCGACACCATCCGCGTGGGCGCCCGCGAAGACGCCAAGGTGTACGTGATGGGCGAAGTCCTCGTTCCGTCTGCACTCACGATGCGCAGCAACGGCCGCCTCAACTTGAATGAAGCGCTGGGCGAAGCGGGCGGCCCGGTGCTCACCACCGCCAACCCCGGCCAGATCTACGTGATCCGCCAAGGTGCCACCGGCTTGCCCGCAATCTTCCACCTGGACGCCAAGAACCCCGCCGCCATGGTGCTGGCCAGGCAGTTCAGCCTGGAGCCGCAAGACGTGGTCTACATCGACCCCGTACCGCTCGTGAAGTGGAACCGCGTGGTCAGTTTGATTCTTCCGTCTGCGCAGGTGGTGAACAGCGCCAGCGAGACCTACGTCAGGCACCGCTAGTCGAAGCCTGAAAGTCCCGCGCCGCCTTTAGCGGTTAGCGGCGCAGGGACTTGCCTCAAGAAAAAGAACAACCGCAAGCGCGGCGTGGCGGCAGGGGCCGTGCCGTCTTTTTTTGTGCCGGTAGTCAATATGCAAGCCATTCATTCAAATCAACCGATTGCCATCATTGGCTTGGGCTACGTGGGCCTGCCCCTTGCCGTGGAGTTTGGCAAGAAGCGCCAGGTGATCGGCTTCGACATCAATGCCAAGCGCATTGCTGAATTGCAGAGCGGACGTGACCACACCCTGGAAACCACACCGGAAGAACTGAAGGCTGCCGCTCAACTGGCGTTTACGTCGCACCCCGATGACTTGCGAGATTGCGCTGTTTTCATCGTGACGGTTCCCACGCCCATCGACAACGCCAATCGGCCTGACCTGACGCCTCTCATCAAGGCCAGCGAAACCGTCGGTAAGGTGATGCCGGCTGGCGCGATCGTGATCTTCGAATCGACGGTGTATCCCGGAGCAACCGAAGAGGTCTGCGTGCCCGTGCTGGAAAAATTCAGCGACAAGAAGTTCAACGTCGACTTCTTTTGCGGCTACAGCCCGGAGCGGATCAACCCCGGCGACAAAGAACACCGCCTGCCAACCATCAAGAAAGTGACCAGCGGCAGCACGCCCGAAGTCGCCGAAGCCGTTGACCAGCTGTACAGCCAGATCATCACCGCCGGCACTCACAAGGCCAGCAGCATCAAAGTGGCGGAAGCCGCAAAGGTGATTGAAAACACCCAGCGCGACGTGAACATTGCGCTCATGAACGAACTGAGCCTGATCTTCCACAGGCTCGGTATCGACACAGGGGAGGTCTTGCAGGCTGCAGGCACAAAGTGGAACTTTCTGCCTTTTCGTCCGGGACTGGTGGGCGGTCACTGCATCGGCGTGGACCCGTACTACCTGACCCATAAGGCGGTTGAAGTCGGCTACCACCCAGAAGTGATCCTGGCGGGCCGCCGCATCAACGACAACATGGCCATCCACGTAGCCGACGAAGTCATCAAGTTGATGCTGCGAAAGAGCTTGCCGGTGCTGGGCAGCAAGGTCTTGGTGCTGGGTTTGACCTTCAAGGAAAACTGCCCCGACGTGCGCAACACCAAGGTGGTGGACATCGTGCGTACTCTCCAGAGCTACAACGTTCAAGTGGACGTGTTCGACCCGTGGATCAACGTGGCCGATGCCGAGCATGAATACGGCTTGCAATGCCTGGTCGAAGTGCCCCCACCCGGTCAATACGCTGCCGTGGTGTTGGCAGTGGGGCACCACCAGTTTGTTGCCTTGGGCGAATCCGGCATCAAGGCCTTGGGCCAAGCAGGCGCCGTGCTTTTTGACGTCAAGGGCATCTTGCCGCTGGGCGCCGCGGACGGAAGGCTATGACGGCTTCCATCCCAAATTCGACTGCTTACGAGCAGTTGCTCGAACGTTTGGCCAGAGAACGCCATACCTGGCTGGTCACGGGGGTGGCCGGCTTCATCGGCAGCAACCTTCTCGAGACGCTTCTCAAGCTCGACCAGCAAGTCGTGGGCTTGGATAACTTTGCCACTGGCCACCAGCGCAACCTTGACGAGGTGCGAACTTTGGTCACCACAGATCAATGGGCGCAGTTCACTTTCATCGAAGGCGATATCCGCAAACTGGAGGATTGTCGCCGTGCATGCGAGGGCGTGGAGTATGTCTTGCATGAAGCCGCATTGGGTTCGGTGCCGCGCAGCCTTGCGGACCCGATCACCACCAACTCCACCAATATCGATGGCTTTCTCAACATGTTGGTGGCGGCGCGCGACGCTGAAGTGAAGAGTTTCACCTATGCCGCGAGCAGTTCGACATATGGCGACCACCCGGCGCTGCCAAAGGTCGAAGACGTGATCGGCAAACCCTTGTCGCCCTATGCGGTAACCAAGTTCGTCAATGAACTCTATGCAGATGTCTTTGCGCGGAGCTATGGATTTAAGTCGATCGGGCTTCGCTACTTTAATGTCTTTGGTTCCCGTCAAGCTCCCGCAGGCCCCTATGCGGCCGTAATTCCGAAGTGGACGGCTGCAATGATCGCCGGTGAAGAAATATTCATCAACGGCGATGGAGAGACGAGTAGAGATTTTTGTTTTATCGCGAATGCGATACAAGCGAACCTGCTGGCGGCCACTACAACAAGGGTCGAGGCAAAAAATCAAATATATAACGTTGCTGTCGGTGATCGTACGACTCTTAATGAGCTCTTTCAAGCACTTGTAGTCGAGCTCGCGAATAACGGAATTTCCTATGGCAAGAGACCGCTGTATCGTGAATTCCGTGACGGAGATGTTCGACATTCACTCGCAAATATTAATAAAGCCAGTTCTCTGCTTGGATATGAGCCCCTATTTAAAATCCGAGAAGGAATTAATGCGGCCATGCCCTGGTATGTTCTTCTGGGCAATAGAAAATGACGCAAACGCGCCATCTTCTTGAATCGAGGCGCGAACTCGTCCACGGTTCTAAATGGGTGGAAAGCTCGGATGCCCTCCGGTCAAGTTATGTCTAGCGATGTAGCTGTAGCACCTCGCGTGCGAAATCATCGCGTCGTCTCTGGCATGCTGAGCGGACTGCTTGGGCGAGGAGTGGCATTAATCGCGCCATTTATAGTTATGCCAGCCATGCTTCGCTACCTCGGTGATATCGAGTTCGGCGTATGGATGACCACCGTCTCCATTACCAGTATGGCCCTTTTCCTAGATTTTGGAATTGGAAATGGCCTTCTAACCCATTTGTCTCAAGCGCACGCAAATGGTGACATTTCAAGAATGCGCTCCTACATCACGAGCGCTTATGCTGCCTTGGCGACGATAGCTTTGTTCGTCGTAGTAATCATATTAATTGGCTCCCTCATAACCGCTACTTGGATCCCACTGCGAGCTACGCAAAATAATGAGAACTCGAGATATATCGTAATCGTGACTCTGATGGCGTTCGCGGGCGGGGTGCCATTATCAATCATTCAGCGGGTGTTGTATGCCTGCCAAAAGAGTGCACTTGGCAACATGTGGCAATTGCTAGGTAGCATCGCATCGGTAGCCTTTTGTTTTTTGGCGATTCATCTCCGCTCCCCGACTTGGGTGGCAGTCTCTGTTTATGCTGGTGCCCCTTTAGCTGTTCTTATTGTTGCAACACTGCTCTTCTTTCGGACTCATCCTCAACTGGTCCCGAGCGTTCTCTTTCTATCAAAGGCACGAGTTTTCGAGCTGATGAGACTGGGTTCGGAGTTTTTCGTATTGTCAATAATCACCTCTATTGCTCTAAATCTGGATAACTTAGTCATCACATCACGCCTGGGCGCTATGGCCGTCGCGGAGTACGTTGTCGCTGCCAAGCTCGCTTCGATTCTTGCGCTAATCGTTACCACGGCGTTTGTACCGCTCTGGGCGGCAAATGCCGAGGCATTTGCGAAGAAGGATTTTTATTGGATCAAAAAAACCTCTTTGCAAATGAGCTTGATTGGAGGAGGTGGGGTGGCCCTTCTTGGCTTGCTTCTCGTCATCTCTTGCGATTTCATAATCTTTCACTGGATGGGTCGAAGATTTGAAGACCTTCAAAAATTGATGACGGTTTGGGCGATCTTCTATACGCTTCTTGGGGTTACCTCTCCATTTAACATGGTTCTTAATAGCATTGGATTGGTGCGGGTGCAGATCAAAGCTTGGATATTTTTTCTTGTTGCCACGTTAATCGCCAAATATTTGATACTGGAATCATTTCCGAGTTTGTGGATTGTTCCGCTGGTGAGTGCAATTGGATATTTGACTTTTATTGCTCCAATGGCAATCGCAGCCGCGAGCAACGTCTATAGCAAAAAGCTAGCGAGCGAAGATTTTTCCAATCGCCTAAGTGATTAAAGATGAGAATCGCTTACGTCGGCCCTTTTTCCTTTCCTGCGTCTCAAGCAAACTCATTGCGAGTTCGCGGCATGGTGGAGGCAATAACTCTTGCAGGACACGAAGTCGTTGTTTGTCCGGGTATAGTTTCCTCGGAAAGAGAGGCGAAATTGCCGAACGCCACTCGTGTCGAAGGTGTGAACGAATATGCGCGCCGATCCGGCTTATCAAAAATTCGCGGAGCGAGAGGAATTTTCATCGGCGACGCAACCATCGAATGGTTGTACTCGCAAGAGAAAAAACCAGACATCGTTATTTTGTATGGGACTCACTTGAGTTATTTGCTGCGGCTCCAAAAATACGCTGCACGCACCAAAGTACGTTTATTTCTGGATGTTGTGGAGTGGTATGACCCCCGCCACTTGCCCGGCGGGTTATTTGGTCCATTCTCTGCAATGAACGAGTGGTCGATGCGATATGCGGCCAAGAATGTGGATGGCCTTTTCGTCATCAGCACGTACCTAGATTCCCATTTTTCTAAAGCAGGCTGCCGAACGTTGAGAGTTCCTCCTCTGTTTTTGCCAAATGAAATCAATCATTCCAAACCCTTTCGGGATGAGAATTTTTCATTAAATGTCTGCTACGTCGGAACTCCTGGAAGAAAAGAGGAGTTTTCCATATTGTTCTCCGGTTTAAAAATGGCCCGAGATCGTGGCGTCAAGATCTATACGCACATGGTTGGATTGACAGAAGCCGACTTCTGCAGAAATTATCCAGCTGCAGTCGGCCGAATGCAAATTTCTGAATCGACCAAATTTTACGGTCAGATTCCTAATCAGGCAGCGAAAGAGATCATCTCTTCGTGCGACTTCATGGTAGTTGCTCGTCAAATATCGCGCGTTACGCAAGCAGGGTTTCCATCGAAAGTGCCAGAAAGCCTATCTCTTGGGACACCGGTCATTGTTAACAAATTCAGTGATTTGGGAAATTACGTTCGCGAAGGAAATGCGGGATTGACGATCGACACCTTGTCGGCTGAAGGCGTTTGCGCCGCGATATCGGCGGCGGCAGCTATGAGTAAGAATGAGCTGGAGCGGCTTAAAGCCAGCGCTCGAGATATTGCAGAGAAAGAATTCTCCCCGCTGAGTCATGCAAAAAGAATTGATCAATTTTTGCGGGAGCCTTCTTAAATGAATCCGGTTGCAAGCAAAGCTACGCAATATATGCCGATTCGCGTATCTATGTGCTATCTGCTGGGAACATTTATTCTTTTCTTGACTAGCAACATCTTCGCGGACACTCCGAACCCCGTTTATCTCACGGCGTTTGTTCTTTTGGCTTTTGCGGCGCTCTGGG
This sequence comes from Variovorax paradoxus NBRC 15149, assembly GCF_001591365.1. Taxonomy (GTDB): domain Bacteria; phylum Pseudomonadota; class Gammaproteobacteria; order Burkholderiales; family Burkholderiaceae_C; genus Variovorax; species Variovorax paradoxus. Next base: position 629,567 of record NZ_BCUT01000001.1, on the reverse strand, counting down.
GCGGCTATGTTTTAGGCGTGCGAACATGCGCAAAAAGATGGATCTGTGTCAAAGATATGACGCCAAGAGAGAGGCGTCGAATAAATTTGTTTGTGTTGATTGGCTCGTGCTATGCAATAGTTTGGGGCGTAAATCAAATTATTGACTATGGCGGCACCGATCCAATTCAGGTTCTCGACGCCATTATTAATCCGGGGACTGCTTACAGTGCAAAGTTTGAAGTTTTTGAGCGAAGAGAATTAAATCAAGAGGTTAACAGAATCACGCAAATTCTTATCTTGCTGAGCGTCATTTATGCAATGTTTTTTCCTGGGATTGTTTTGCATTGGAGGAGACTGGGGAGAAGGGTGAAGGTCTTTTCTTTGATTGCTACCGCTGTGTACATTTTGAGCTACCTATTTATCGGAACTCAAAAAGGGCTCGGTGACGTGTTGATTTTTGCGTTAGCGGGTTGGAGTGTAAAACGCGCACTCAGCCAAGGAACTTCGCCGCAACGTCTCAACGGAAGGAATATTCTCGCCATCGCACTGGTCGGCTCAATTGCCTTTATCTACATGGCTGCGAATCAAGCATCGCGTGCTGCAGAGTTTGGCTTGACTACGACGTTACTAGCTGGGGACGTGTCGAAAACTTATCTCGCTGAAATATTTGGCTCGTCATTCGCGCTTGGGATTTATAGCCTAATCGGATACCCTAGCCATGGCTATTTCGGCCTTTCACAAAGTCTGACCGCAGATTTCGTTTTTTCCTACGGTGCGGGCCTCTCGCAGGCGTTCGAATCATATAGATATCAGTATTTTGGCGGACCCCAGAATCTTTTATTGACATATCCTTTTCGAGCGGAATTGCTAACGGGATGGCCCGCTGGAATGTATTGGTCAACTGCATTCCCATGGTTCGCCTCTGATTTGACATTCCCCGGCGTGTTGGTGCTGATGCTCCTTCTCGGGTTCGTATTTGCACGTGTTTGGCTAAGCTCTTTGCGACATATGGACTTGGCTTCCTTGGCAGCTTTGGGACAATTTTTTCTATTTATTGCGTTTTTGCCTGCGAATAACCAGGTGTTGATGCAGCGGCAAGGATTTTGGGTGGTGCTGACTCTTTTGGCGTTGTTTATGCTGAGAAGAGTGCGTCCGAGATAGATATGAAGGCCGAAATCGTACAGCACTCATTCGGGCTTCCGGGTTCTGGTGGGCCGGTGGTCGCTCTAGAGCGCCTGCTCGCTAATTCAACCACAGAATTTGGAGTTATTCGGCAACTCGAGCCAGCCCGCGGCATCAATCTCGGATTGATAAAAAGATTTATCGCCGAACTGAAAGCGTATCAGCCGTCGCTAGTGCATGTGCGCGGCCTTGGCAACGAGGGATTTCATGCGGCCCTTGCGGCTAGATTAGCTAAAGTTCCTAATATCCTCGTCTCGGTCCATGGCACATATCAAGATTTAAAATTTTCGCCGAATCAATGGAAAACGGAGATCGTTAGATCACTTCTGGAGCCCGCGACGCTGAGGTTTGCGACCCATATCGCCACTGTATGTGAATTCGCTGCCGAGCGCGCCTTCTTGCTGCCATTTAGAAGCAAACTCGTGGGAGTTGTTCCAAATGGAGTCGAATCTCCGTCGATCATGAATTGTCGAGAAGCTGTTAGAGAGCGGTTGAAAGTTCCTCAGGATTTGCTATTGGCCGTGTGCGTGTCGCGTATCACTGTTGAGAAAGGGTATGCGACTTTGGCTGAAGGGCTCCATTTGTTGGACAAAGGAGGTTCCAGATTTGCGATTGTGATTGTTGGAGGAGGAGACGAATCGGGTGCAATTCGCGCGATGTTTAAAGGGTTGCAAAATATCGCGGTGACCTTTTTGGGGCATCAATCCAATGTCAGCCAATTTCTAGAAGCGAGCGACCTCTTTATTTTTCCGTCCTTGCATGAAAATCTTTCAAATGCATTGATCGAAGCGCTTTCTTTTGGCCTGCCCGTTGTCGCAACTGACGTGGGTGGTAATTCCGAGGTCGTTCAGAAAGGTGGTGGCCTTCTTGTGCCTCCATCAGATCCCTCAAAGCTCGCTGCGGCGATCGAGCAGCTAATCACGGATTTTGTACTTCGAACTGAGCTTTCAAGGCGAGGCCGAGAAAATGTCGCGCGAAACTATACGGTTCAAAAAATGGTTTCGGGATGGCACGACGTGTATAAAAAAATCCTCGGGAGCGCGCAGTGAATAGCAAGGCGCGTGTGTTGCTTTTGGGTTTCACAATTCCCGATGAATTGGCGGAACAACTCTTCGAGTTGGATCCACTACCAGCAGTGCAAACTCACAAATTTGCGCGAAGTCTTGCGCGTGCACTAAAGCTAGGATTTGGTACGTTAGCGCTTGCGTCAACCTGTCCTGTACAAAGTTATCCGTTGGTGTCAAAAGTTTTCTTTGGCGGTCGGAAATTCCGGGTAGAAGGTTGCGAGGGTATTTATCTTGGATTTGTAAATATTATTGCTATAAAGCACTTCACCCGGTTTGCAAGTTGCCTGATTCGAATATTGCCGTTGATCTGGCGCAGGAGAAATTCCTGGATTTTCGTCCACGGTGTTCATTCCCCATTTCTTTTGTTCGGAAATATTGCACGGATTTTTGGGTGTAAGTTTGCTGTGGTATTGACTGATCCTCCAGGTGTAATCCTTGGGACTGATGGGTTGGTCGCGCGCTACTTGAAGCATTTGGATGCTTGGTTATTGAGGCGACTGCTGCAAGGCGTCGATGCCGTTCTCGCGCTTGCTCCGGATTTGGCAAATGCTCTGGCTCCTGGCAAGCCGTCGCTGGTTTTTCCGGGAATTTTTAATTCTGACTTGCATAAGAGCAACGCCTTTCCGCAAAATGAGGAGGTGCGTTTGTCTGATGCTGACTCAAGGCCATTCACCATCCTTTACGCTGGGGGACTTTCGGCCGCCTATGGAGTTGATCGATTAATTGACGCGGTGGAAGGAATTCATGATCACTCGTTTGAGATTCGTTTTTTTGGTCGCGGAGACCAAGAGGAGCGTATCCGCAAATTGGCATGCCGTGATCCTCGTTTCTTTTACGGAGGGTTTGTAGGAGGCGAAAGACTGATGCCAGAGTTCGCGGGAGCCGATTTACTCGTTAATCCCAGGCCAAGCACTGAGGATTTTTCTCGGCTGTCGTTTCCATCTAAGCTTATCGAGTATCTTGCGACCGGTAGGCCTGTACTTACGACGCGAATAAAGAGTATTCCGCAAGAACTGAATAGCTGCTTCTTTTTCATTGAAGATGAGTCGCCGGAAGGTATACGATCGGCAATTTTTCATCTTATGCGTACGACAGTGTCTGAGCGTGAAAGGATCTCCCTCTGTGGGAAAAAAATTGTCGAGCGGGAGCTTTCCGAGGGAGCAATCGGAAAGAAGATTTTTGATCTGGTGCAGCGAATTGATTCTTCCTTCTAATTATGAATCCATATATTTTTTCCAATAAGATTCTTTTAATCACCGGTGGCACCGGCTCGTTTGGAAATGCGGTACTCAAGCGCTTTCTGTCGACTGATATTAAGGAGATCCGAATCTTCAGCCGAGACGAGAAGAAGCAAGATGACATGCGTAAGCACTACAACAGCACTAAATTGAAGTTCTACATTGGTGACGTGCGAAATGTTCGTAGTGTTGAGCAGGCAATGCGAGGGGTGGACTATGTCTTCCATGCGGCCGCGTTGAAGCAAGTGCCGTCATGTGAATTTCATCCGATGCAGGCGGTACATACGAACGTACTTGGGACGGAGAACGTGCTAGAGGCGGCGATTGCTGCAAATGTGAAGCGTGTCGTGTGTCTCAGCACCGACAAGGCTGTCTATCCCATCAATGCCATGGGCATAAGCAAAGCCATGATGGAAAAGGTGATGGTCGCTGCCAGTCGAAATCTGGAGAGCACGAGCACTGTCATTTGCGGTACCCGCTATGGCAACGTGATGGCTTCCCGCGGCTCCGTGATTCCCCTGTTTGTGGAGCAAGTGCTGGCGGGCAAGCCCATCACCGTGACCGATCCGTCCATGACCCGCTTCATGATGACGCTGGAAGATGCAGTCGAACTCGTGCTGCATGCCTTCGAGCACGGAAGTAACGGCGACATCTTTGTGCAGAAGGCCCCTGCGGCCACCGTGCGAGTGTTGACGCAAGCCATCTTGGAACTGATGCGCAAGCCCGATCACGAGGTGCGAGAGATTGGCACCCGCCACGGAGAAAAGCTCTACGAAGCCCTGCTGAGCCGAGAAGAAATGGCCTGCGCTGAAGACCAGGGCGATTACTACCGTGTGCCACCCGATGGGCGCGACCTGAACTACGCCAAGTATGTGGAAGAGGGCGAAGAACGCATCACCCGCAGCACGCATGGTGAGGACTACAACTCGCACAACACCACTCGGCTCGATGTGGAAGGCATGAAGAAGCTTTTGCTCAAGCTCGACTTCATGCAGCGCATTGCCCGCGGTGAACCCGCCTTGGTGCAGGAGTAAGCACATGAAGGTGTTGATCACAGGCTCGGGCGGCTTTGTCGGCAAGAACCTGCAGTTGCATTTGGCCGAGCGCAAGGATGTGCAGGTGGTCTGCTTTACCCGTGACGACGGGGTGGAACAGTTGCCTGCACTTCTGCAGGGGGTGGACTTCGTATTCCATCTTGCGGGGGTCAATCGTCCTCAAGATCCCAAGGAGTTCGCTAGCGGCAACGCAGGGCTCACGCAAAGCCTGTGCAGCGCCATCTGCGCCGTGGCTGAAGCCACGGGCAAGAAGGTGCCCGTCGTCTACACCTCGTCCGCACAGGCCGGTTTCGACAACCCCTACGGCCGCAGCAAACGCAGTGCGGAAGAAGCGCTGGAGGCCGCCGCCCGGAGCCACGGCATTCCGGTACACATCTTCCGGCTGCCCAATGTGTTCGGCAAATGGTGCCGACCCAACTACAACTCGGCCGTGGCCACCTTCTGCCACAACATTTCGCGCAGCCTCCCTATCCAGGTCAATGATCCATCGGCGCCCGTCACCCTGGTGTACGTGGATGACGTCATCGAACGTTTTATTCAGTTGATGGATGGCGCAGATGCCGCGGTAAACGCGGATGGTTTTGCTGCGGTGGCGCCGCAGTACACCACCACGGTGGGCGAACTGGCTAGGCAGATTCAGTCGTTCAGGGACAGCCGCAACACGCTCATGACCGATCGCGTGGGAACCGGGCTGGTGCGGGCGCTCTATTCAACCTATGTGAGCTACCTTCCGCCCGAGTCATTTGCATACCCAGTGCCGCAGTACGGGGACGCGCGCGGCGTGTTCGTCGAGATGCTGAAGACGCCGGACGCCGGCCAGTTTTCTTTCTTTACCGCTCACCCCGGCATCACGCGAGGCGGCCACTATCACCACAGCAAGACCGAGAAGTTCCTGGTCATCAAGGGGCAGGCGCGCTTCAAGTTTCGGCACATGCAAACCGGTGAGGCGCATGAGCTGGTCACTGCTGGCGACAAGCCTGAAATCGTCGAAACCGTGCCCGGCTGGACGCATGACATCACCAACATCGGCACCGATGAAATGGTGGTGATGCTCTGGGCCAACGAGGTGTTCGACCGCGCGCGACCGGACACCTTCGCTTGCCCGCTGTAAGCCTCTTCGACCTTTGATCTTTCCCATGAAAAAACTCAAAGTCTTGACCGTGGTCGGCACCCGGCCCGAAATCATCCGCCTTTCAAGAGTGCTGGCCCGGCTGGACGAGCATTGCGACCACGTGCTGGTGCATACCGGCCAGAACTACGACTACGAACTCAATCAGGTTTTCTTCGACGACCTGGGCGTTCGCAAGCCCGATCATTTCTTGAACAGTGCGGCAGATTCGACGGGTGCGGCGCACACCATCGGCAACCTCATCATTGCGGTGGACAAGGTGCTTGGACAGGAGCAGCCAGAGGCGATGCTGGTGCTGGGCGACACCAACAGCTGCCTGTCGGTCATTCCTGCCAAACGCCGCAAGATTCCGATCTTTCACATGGAGGCCGGCAACCGCTGCTTCGACCAGCGCGTGCCTGAAGAGACCAACCGGCGCATCGTCGACCACACGGCCGATGTGAATCTGACCTACAGCACCATTGCCCGCGACTACCTGCTGCGCGAAGGCCTGCCGCCAGACCTGGTCATCAAGACTGGCAGTCCGATGTTCGAAGTGCTTTCTCATTACCGCCCGAACATCGATGCGTCCGATGTGCTCACGCGGCTGAACCTTGGGGCAAGCCAGTACTTTGTGGTGAGCGCCCATCGCGAGGAAAACATCGAGTCTTCCCAGTCTTTCGCAAAGCTGGTCGACGTGCTCAATGCCGTTGCTGAAGATCATGGATTGCCGGTAATCGTCTCGACGCACCCGCGTACCCAAAAGCGCATTGATGCCACCGGCGCGCGCTTTCATGCCAACGTTCGCTTGCTCAAGCCTTTGGGCTTTCACGACTACGTCAAGCTGCAGATGTCTGCCCGTGCGGTTCTCTCCGACAGCGGCACCATCAACGAAGAGTCGTCGATCCTGAACTTTCCAGCGCTCAACCTGCGCGAGGCCCACGAGCGGCCTGAAGGAATGGAAGAGGGCGCGGTAATGATGGTGGGCCTTGAGGTTGCTCGTGTGCGTCAAGGGTTGGCCATTCTCCAGACCCAGCCCCGCGGTGATCAGCGCGGCTTGCGCCAGGTTGCGGACTACAGCATGCCGAATGTCTCGGACAAGGTGCTGCGCATCATCCACAGCTACACGGACTACGTGAATCGCGTCGTCTGGAAGAAGTATTGACTCCGTCATGGCCGTTCGTGTACTTCTGCTGACCCAATGGTTCGATCCCGAACCAACCTTCAAGGGCATCGTGTTCGCGCGCGAGCTCGTTCGCCAGGGGTTCGAGGTGGAGGTGGTCACGGGCTTTCCGAACTACCCGGGTGGAAAGGTGTATCCGGGCTATCGCATCAAGTGGCTGCAGCGTGAGCTGATAGATGGCGTGCAGGTCACTCGTTTGCCGCTGTACCCCGACCATGGCCAGTCCGCCATCAAGCGGGTGTTGAACTACGCAAGCTTCGCGGCATCTGCGTCCATCTACGGCTTGTTCTTTGCCAAGCGGCCTGCGGTGATGTACGCCTACCATCCTCCGCTGACCGTGGGCGTGGCGGCCGGATTGATCCGCCTTCTTCGCCGCATTCCTGTTGTCTATGACATCCAGGACATGTGGCCGGACACCCTGCGGGCAACCGGCATGCTCAACAACGAGCGGGCGTTGGGCGTTGTGGCCGCGGTCTGTAAATGGGTCTACAGGCGCGTGGATCACATTGCCGTGCTTTCGCCGGGCTTCAAGAAACTGCTGGTGCAGCGCGGTGTCGCTGAGGCAAAGATAGACGTGATCTACAACTGGGCCGATGAGGCCTCGCTGACCGCGCCTCAGGGACAACTGCCAGCCGCGTTCCCTAGCGCCGAAAAATTCCGGATCTTGTTTGCCGGAAATATAGGCAAGGCGCAGGCTTTGGATGCCGTGCTGGACGCGGCGCTGCTGCTGCAACGACGCGAATCTCGAGTTTGCTTTGTGTTGCTCGGCGGCGGGGTTGAGGTGAGTCGCCTCGTTGAGCGGGCTGAAGAACTGCGTCTTGGCAACGTCGTATTCCTGCCGCCCGTTCCCATGGCCGAAGTGGGCACTTTGCTGAAAGCGGCCGACGCATTGCTCGTGCATCTGCGCAAAGATCCGCTGTTCGAAATCACCATTCCATCCAAGACGCAGGCCTATATGGCCGCGGGCAAGCCTTTATTGATGGCGGTGGATGGCGATGCCGCCGATCTGGTGAGGGAGTCTGGCGGCGGAGTCGTTGCCGCATCCGAAGATCCGCAGGCGTTGGTGGCCTCCACCGAAGCATTGGCTGCTATGGCCCCTGAAGCCTTGGCGGAGATGGGCGCGAAGGCGCAGCGCCACTATCGAGAGCAACTGTCGCTGCGAATTGGCGTGGAACGCTTCGGCGCGATCTTCAAGAGGCTGGGCCCCAGAAAGGCATTCGACTTGAAGCGCGTATTCGATGTCTTCTTGGCTGCGACGGCGTTGCTGCTGTTTGCTGTTCCTCTTGCGCTCCTGGCCTGGCAAGTGAGCCGCAAGCTTGGCAAGCCCGCGTTCTTTCGGCAGGTCCGGCCAGGGCGGGAAGGGCGCCCCTTCGAACTGATCAAGTTCCGCACCATGACCAATGCGCGCGACGCCAGCGGGCAGCTGCTGCCGGATGCCGAGCGGCTCACGCCTTTTGGCCGGTTTCTACGTTCGAGCAGCCTCGATGAACTGCCCGAACTCTGGAATGTGCTCAAGGGCGACATGAGCCTGGTGGGGCCACGCCCTCTATTGATGGAGTACCTGCCGTTGTACTCAGCCGAGCAGGCGCGCCGCCATGAAGTGCGCCCCGGCATCACCGGCTGGGCGCAGGTCAATGGCCGCAACACACTGAGCTGGGAAGAAAAATTCAAGCTCGACGTCTGGTACGTCGACAACCGCACGCTGTGGCTCGACATCAAGATCTTGTGGCTCACGGTGCGCAAGGTGCTGGTGCGCGACGGGATCTCTGCGGCGGGCGAGGCGACCATGCCGCGTTTCACTGGCTCTTCTGTCGCTGCTTCGCGCGGAGGCGAGTCATGACGCAGCCCTTGTTCGCGGTCTACGGCGCCAGCGGCTGCGGCCGGGGCGTGATGCCGCTGGCGCGTGCGCAGCTGGCAGGGCAATGTATTGCGGGTACGCGGCTTGTTTTCATAGATGACCAGTCCGCTGAACCCGTGGTCAATGGTCAGCGGGTGCTGCGCTATGCGGAATTCCTGCAGCAAGAGGCGAGCGAGCGCCATGTAGTTCTGGCCATTGCCAACAGCAAAGTGCGCGAGCAGTTGGCTGCGCGCTGCAAGGCGGACGGCGTGCGCGCCTGGACGGTGAGCGCGAGCAATGTGGTGCGCATGGACGATGTTGAGCTTGGGGAGGGGGCGGCCTTGAGCCCTTTCGTCACCCTCACCTCCAACATCCGTATCGGCCGGCATTTCCACGCCAACCTTTACAGCTACGTCGAGCACGACTGCGTGATCGGCGATTTCGTCACCTTTGCGCCGGCCGCCAAGTGCAACGGCAATGTGGTCATCGAAGACCACGCTTATATCGGCTCGGGTGCGGTCATCAAGCAGGGCCGGCCCGGAAAGCCGCTTGTCATTGGACGCGGCGCAGTGGTCGGAATGGGCGCTGTGGTCACGCGAGATGTGCCGGCTGGCACGACGGTGGTGGGCAACCCTGCCCATCTCTTTTCTCCCAAAGGCTGATTGTGCTGAATACCCCCTTCTCCCCCTGGCCCAGCTTCACCACCGAAGAGGCCGAAGCCGTACAGCGCGTGCTGCTCTCCAACAAGGTCAACTATTGGACCGGGCAGGAATGCCGCGAGTTCGAGAAGGAATTCGCTTCGTGGACCGGCACCAAGCATGCGGTGGCGCTGGCCAATGGCACGCTGGCGCTCGATGTTGCGCTGAAGGCGTTGGATATCGGCCCGGGCGACGAGGTGGTGGTTACACCGCGCACCTTCATGGCAAGCGTTTCTTGCGTGGTCAACGCAGGTGCCAAGCCGGTATTCGCGGAAGTCGAGGCCGACAGCGGCAACCTTTCGGCGGCCACCATTGCGCGGGTGCTCACGCCGCGCACCCGCGCAGTGATCTGCGTGCACCTGGGCGGTTGGCCTTGCGACATGGATCCGATCATGGCGCTGGCCGAGCAGCATGGCTTCAAGGTCATTGAAGATTGCGCCCAGGCGCACGGCTCGCATTACAAGGGGCGGGCGGTCGGCTCCATCGGACATGTGGGCGCCTGGTCTTTCTGCCAGGACAAGATCATGACCACGGGCGGCGAGGGTGGCATGGTCACCACCAATGACGAATCGCTCTGGCGCGCCATGTGGGAATTCAAGGACCACGGCAAGAGCCACGATGCGGTGTTCAAGCGCGAGCATCCGCCCGGCTTCCGCTGGGTGCATGAAAGCTTCGGTACCAATTGGCGCATGTTGGAGATGCAGGCCGTGATCGGCCGCATCCAGTTGCGCCACATGGCCGACTGGACCGCGCTGCGCACGCGGCATGCAGAAGCGCTGTGGGCGGCCTGCCGCCCGCACGCGGCAGTGCGTGTGCCAGTCTTGCCCGAAGGCAGCGTGCATGCGCACTACAAGTGCTATGCCTACGTTCAGCCCGAGCGGCTGGCCCCCGGCTGGAACCGTGACCGTATCGTGAATGCCATCCAGGCGCTGGGCGTGCCCTGCTACCAAGGTTCCTGCTCCGAGGTGTACTTGGAGAAGGCTTTCGATGGCACCGGGTGGCGGCCGGCGGAGCGCTTGCCCGTGGCGCGCGGGCTGGGTGAAACCAGCGTCATGTTCCTGGTGCATCCCACGCTCACAGCGGCAGAAATGGACGCCAGCTGCGTGGCCATTGGGCAAGTGCTGCAAGAAGCGAGCGCCACATGAACTTCCATGCAGCGCCCAGTTGGTGGCCCCGGCCCGGTGCCGCGGTGTGGAGCTGGCTGCTGGCTCTGGCAATGCTCGCGCTGCTGGTCTTGAGCCTGGCCCCGTCCTCGGTGGCCTCTGCCTTGCCTTCGACCGGCTGGGACAAAAGCAATCACGCCTTGGGTTTTGCGGTGCTGGGGCTGCTGGGCCAGTTGGCTTGGCCGGGGCGCACGGCCATCGTCTTGACCACATTGCTGGCCTATGGCGGGCTCATCGAGCTGCTGCAATCGTTGACGCCTGATCGTGTTGCCGAGGCTACCGACCTGCTGGCAGATTGGGTGGGGCTGCTGCTGGGCGCGGGCCTGGCGTTCTTGCTGGAGCGTCGGCGCAGCGATAAGAATTTGTCGAGGGAGTCCACATGATCGATCGTCTGGCCCAGCCTGTGTTGGCAATGCCACGGCCCTTGAAGCGGGTGTTGGCCCTGTCAGTGGACGCTGGCCTGTGTGTGCTGTGCGTGTGGATGGCACTCAGCCTGCGCTACGACAGGTGGGTAGAGCTGGCGGGCGTGCACTGGTTGGCGGTAGCGGGCGCGATCATGTTGGCGCTGCCGCTATTCGTGATCACGGGCCTTTACCGAGCAATTTTCCGGTACGCCGGCAGTGCGGCGTTGATGGCGATCGGCCGCGCCTGCTCCTTGTTCAGCGTGGGCTACGTCATGATGTTCACCTTGGTCGGCGTGGAGGGTATTCCGCGCACTGTGGGCCTGTTGGTGCCTGCGCTGCTGTTGTTCACCGTGGGCGCTTCGCGCCTGGCTGCACGCTACTGGCTGGGCGGCCTGTATTCGCAGCTGTTGCGCAGCAAGACGCTGCCGCAGGTGGTGATCTACGGTGCCGGCAAGGCCGGGCGCCAGTTGGCTGCGGCGCTGGCGCACAGCCCTGAGATGGTGGTGCATAGCTTTGTCGACGATTCGCCCCATCTGCAGGGCCGTACCCTGAACGGGCTGCCGATCTACGCGCCATCGTGGCTCAAGGCCAACGCCGTCGCGCAGGGCATTACAGATGTGCTGCTGGCGTTGCCGTCGGTCTCACAAGGGCGGCGGGCGCAAATTCTGAACGAGCTCTTGTCGCTGCACCTGCACGTGCGCACGCTCCCGGGCATGGCCGATCTGGCGCAGGGCCGAGTACAGATCAAGGACCTGATGGAGGTCGACATCGAAGACCTGCTGGGCCGCGACCCGGTCGCGCCGGTCGACGATCTGCTGCATCGCCATGTGCGCGGCAAGGTGGTGCTGGTGACGGGTGCGGGCGGCTCCATCGGTAGCGAGCTGTGCCGCCAGATTGCACAGTTGAAGCCGTCGGTGCTGCTGCTGGTCGAATGGAGCGAATACGCGCTCTATGCCATCCACCGTGAGCTGGAGCAAAAGGCGCCTGCGCTGAATGTGGTGCCGCTGCTGGCCTCTGTGTGCGACGGAGCGCGCATGCGCCAGATCATGGGCGTGTGGCGGCCCAATACCGTTTACCACGCAGCAGCCTACAAGCATGTGCCGCTTGTGGAGCACAACCCTGTGGAAGGCTTGATCAACAACACGCTGGGCACGCTCACCGCAGCCTTGGCGGCGCGTGACCATGGCGTGGGCCAGTTTGTGCTGGTGAGCACCGACAAGGCCGTGCGGCCGACCAACATCATGGGCGCGAGCAAGCGCCTGGCGGAAATGACGCTGCAGGGCCTGGCCCAGCAGAAGCCGAGCACCTGCTTTTCGATGGTGCGCTTTGGCAATGTGCTGGGCTCCAGCGGCTCGGTGGTGCCGCTGTTCCGCCAGCAGATCGAAGCGGGTGGGCCGATCACGCTCACGCACGAAGACATCACGCGCTACTTCATGACCATTCCTGAAGCGGCACAACTGGTGATTCAGGCCGGCGCCATGGCTGAGGGCGGGGACGTGTTTGTGCTGGAGATGGGCGAGCCCGTGCGCATCATCGACCTGGCGCGCCGTCTGGTGGAGCTGTCGGGCCGCACGGTGTGCGATGCGCAAAACCCTGAAGGCGATATCGAGCTGCTGATCACCGGGCTGCGGCCCGGTGAAAAGCTTTATGAAGAACTGCTGATTGGCGACAACGCCATGCCTACCTCCCATCCGCGCGTGATGAAGGCGCACGAGGCATGCCCGCCTTGGCAAGAGCTGACCCAGCAGATCGATGAACTGGGTGCGCTGCTGGAGCGCAACGACGTGCCTGCAATCAAGTGCAAGCTGCAGCAGCTTCTGGGTGGCTACCGCCCGCATGCGGAGGTGGTGGACTGGGTGTATATGGAGCTTGAACGCCAGAATGACCTGCTGCCCGCCCCGGTATCGGTTGCACCTGATTCCGTCGCCTCCGGCGTTGCGGTGCCCCCGCCGGTGCTCGCTTCCGTCTGATCTCTTGTTGCGGCGCCGGGGCATGCCCCAGCGCCGCGCCCGCCCGAAGCGCAGGCCTATTCGTTGTACTTGTACGTGGTGTACCTGTAGCCACCGTAGCGGTAGCCATGGCTGCCGTAGTGACGCCGCGTCAGGTCGATGCCATTGAAGATCACGCCGCTCACAGCCCTACCTGCATGTGCAAGGCGCTTGGCGCTTTCATTGAGTTCACCAAGTTGAGTTTGATCGGCGCGGGCCACCAGCAGTACCGCGCCCATATATGGCGCGACAGCAGCGGTGTCAGCGGCAACCAGCACTGGCGGCGTATCAATGATGACAAGTTCATATTGCGCGGACAACATATCGAGCATTCGAACGAAGCTCTCTGACATCAGCATGTCGGCCGGATTAACCGGCAGTTTGCCGGTGGTCAGTACGTCGAGGTTGGGTAGCACTTGTGCGCGGATCGCTTGCGCGGGCGAAAGCTCACCAGCCAGCAGCTCCGACAGGCCGCCGTCGCGTGCCAGCCCGAATTGCTTGTTCAGGTGGCCTTTGCGCATGTCGGCATCAATCAGCAGCACGCGCTTGCCGGCATGGGCCATGATGGCCGCGAAGTTGCCCGAAACAAAGCTCTTGCCAATGCCTGGCGTCGCGCCCGTGATCAGCACGCGGTTGTTGCCAGCTTCGAGCGTCGCGAACTGCAGCGCGATACGCAGGCTGCGCAGCGCCTCGATCGGTGGGCTGTCCGGATGGGTCACTGCCAGTAGCTGGATGCCCTTGGCGCCGGAAGCCACGCTTTGGTCGAGCGTCGTCTGGTCGGGCGTATAGGGCACCACCGAATAGACCGACAGGCCTGTGTGGGCCTCGATCTCCTGCGGATCCCGGATGCCTGCCAAAAAGCTGCTGCGCATGATGGCCAGCGCCGCGCCGGCCAGCAAACCCACTAGCAACGCGATGACGAGGATCTGCGTCTTCTGTGGCTTGATTGGCTCCTTAGTCTTCACTGCCTTGTCAAGCAAGCGCACGTTGCCGGTCTTACCTTCCTTTACCAAGCGAAGTTGGAGCGCGTTGTTCTGGAGTGATTGGTAAAGGCCGCTGTTCACCCGCACGTCGCGCTCAAGGCGAAGCGCGTCTTGCTGCAGGGTGGGCATGCGGCTCACGCGCGTGTTCAGACCACCAATCTCCTTTTCAATGGCGGCAATCTGCCCATCAATGATCTTTACTCGCGAGTTTGCGTCGGTGAAGCGAGCTGCCACCTCGCGGCGCTTTTGCTGAGTTTCGAGCAGTTTGGTTTGCAGCTCGATGGTTTGGCCCAGCACGCCCTTGGCTTCTTCATCGAAGGCCACGGTACCGTTCTTGTTTCGAAAGCGTGTGTAGGCATCCTCAGAGGTCTCGAGTTGGCGCTTGAACTCAGGCAGTTGCTCATCGAGGAATTGCAGCGTTTTCTGTGCCTCGGCCGCTTTGCGTTCGACGTTCTGTTGCACATATTGTTCGCCCACCGCATTCAGAATGCGGGAGAGCCGGTCACGGTCGCTATCTTCCAGCGTCACGCTTATAACGTTCGATTGCTTGCCCTGTTCACCGAGCTGAAGGCGCTTCTGCAAATCCTCGATGGTGCGCAGCTGTGAGGCCCGCGAAACTATAAATTCGGCACCGGGCTTTCCATCTAGCTTGTCGATCAGCAGATCGATAGTTCCATCCTCGAGCACGTGATGCAGCGGCTGGCCAACGGTGCCGCTCAGCGGCCGGTTCAGCTCCGCGTGGTTCAGTGTGTACTTGCCTTCGCCCTGAGCGGTCACTAGGAAAGGCGCTTCGTCCTCGAGCTCTGCCGGGACATCGAAGCGTGCGATACCGATGCGTTCTTTGCCGTTGACATAGCCACCAATGCCGAGAAAACCGGGGTCAGAAAGACCTTCGGCCCGCCGCGCCAGCCAAGGGCCTAATACGGGCAGGTAGCGGGGTTTCGCGTGGATATAGAAGCGAGTTCGGTCTACCGCCGCGCCTAGCACCATCCGGGAGCGGATGACCTGAATCTCGCCGGTGGCAGGCGTCTTCACATCGAAGAGGTTAGAGGCATCACCGAGGAAGCCTTTGGCGTCTGGGGCTGCATCCTCAACCTGGATCAGGAGATTGGACTGGTAGATGGGCGTAGACAGTAACGCGTAGGCAACGCCGAGCACCAGCGATAGCACAGTGACGGCCGCAACCAGCCATTTACGGTCGATCAGAATGTCGATCCATTCCGAAAGGTTGATCACATCATCATCTTCTTGCCTCGCGACCGAGGGCGCAGCAGTCTGCCCGACACGCGCAGCATTGGAAGTAGTCACAGCAGGAGTGTTCATTTGAATTGCCGAATCCGTTCGGCCCATGTCTTGACGCCGGCGTCGATGAGTTGAAGTGCGTGCTCGAAGGCTTCCTGGCCCATGCGGTAGGGGTCGGGGATATTTAGCTTGGCGGTTTCGGCAAGGCGAAAGACCCTGCCGCGCGTGAGCGGGTAGTTGTTTTCGATGTGGCGGCGCTGCCCGTCGTCCATGGTGAGGATCAGGTCGGCCTGAACGCACATCGGCTGGGTGATCTGGCGCGCGCGGTGGGCGCTCAGGTCAAGGCCGCGCGCGGCCATCAATTCTTGGGCAATGGGATCCGCGGGGTGGCCTATCAACGCACCCGTGCCGGCCGACGACACGGTGATTTCTGGCAGCGCATCGGCCAGCAGGACATGCGCCATCGGGCTTCGGCAGATGTTGCCGATGCAAACGACAAGAACGGATTTCAACGGGTCCGCCTTTCTTTGAAGGAAAAAGCGCTCATGGGCTGCGATCGAAATTCAAGAGGTTGTCTCCGGCGCGCGGCTTGTTGTCTGGCGGGGCCGCAAAGTTGAATGCGCCCCGGTCGCGCACGGAGGTCAGTTCATAAAGGGTGTTGCTGCGGGCCAGGCGCGCGCCGCCGTCGCGCGTGAGCGGCGACCACGCAAAGCCCAGCGCAAACTTGCTGGACCGCGGCAGCAGCGCATCGAGCGGAATCGAAAGGTAGATGCCCTTGTCGAAGTCGCCTTCGCCAAACTGCTTTGACGAGACATTGGTCTTGGTGGCGTAGGCTCCCAGCACAAAGCCGTTGTCGAAGCGGCGGATGACTTCGAGCGTCACGCCGCGGTCGCCCGCAAGGTACTGGCCCGCGCTGATCTTGGCCATGACGCCGTTCCAGCCGGTGTCCCAGTAAAGGGTGGCGTGGCCGGTGGTCACTTTGTAGTCGCGCAGGCCAAAGTCCTGCTTGAAGTCGCGCTGGCGCACGCGGTTGATGTCCACGCCAAAGGCCACCGGCGAGCGCGCGGGCCGGTACAGCCATTCGGCGCCCACGCCCGCAAACATGGATTCGAGCAGGCCGCCGTACACGCTGTAGTAGTGGTTGCTCGACAGTTGCCCCACATGCGTGAGCTGCAGCGACGGAATGGTGAAGCGGCTGGAGGTGACGTACTCGCGCTGGTAGGTGCGCACGCGCGGCAGCTCGCTGGGCGCGGTGTAGGTGAACTTGTCGTAGTTGTCGGCCAGCCGCAGGTTGACTGCGCCGCTGAGCCAGGTGCGCTGGGTAAAGCGGTATTCGGCGGTGGCCTGGATGCCAAGCTGGTAGAGCAGGAAGGCGTCGGGCCCGCCGACGATCTGGCCATAGCTGGGCGCAATGCCAAAGGTGAACTTGTCGCGCGGGCGCACCCAGGGGGCGTTCGTTTCAGGGGCGGCGGCTTCGGTGGCGGCGGTGTTCTGGGCGGGACTGCTGCGCGTGTCGTCGGGGCGTGCCAGCTCGGGTTCGTAGTCGCGCTTGGACACGGCCCGCGCGGCGTGCGGCGGCAAGGCCTCGATGCGCGCGGCCACCCATTCGGCACGGTCGATGGCCTGTGCATGCACCGCGAGCCCGCGCTCCGAGTAGTGAAAGACAAAGCTCTTGATGGCGTCGGGCGCATCGTGGTGAAGCACCGCAATGGCTTTTTCGACGCGCGCGGTGCGGTAGACGGTGTTGCTGTCGGTCACCCACACATGCAGCACATCGTCCTTGGGCGCAATGCGCTCGACGATCCATTCGGTCTGCGCCTCGATCTCGGCCGCGGTGGTTGCCCAGCCGGGGGAGCGCGCCGCCGCCTCGGGCCTGAATTCCGGCAACGGGCGGTCGGCGGGCTTGGGCGACTGCGACGCGGCCAGGTTGCTCGACAGCGTGAGGCCAATCATGAACTTGTCGCCGCGCTCGAAGCCGGCAGACAGCGTGACCTTGGGTGACACGCGGTAAGCCAGGCCGATGTTGATGGGCGAGCGCTGGCGCTGGTTGTTGTTCTGCGGCTCGCTCTGGTAGTCGTTGCCTTCGTATTCGAGCTTGAGCGTGAGCGGGTCCCACGGCGTGCGCCACTGCACGCCGCCAAAGAGGGCGGCCGGGCCACGAAAGTAGGAGCCGAACCTGCCTGGGCTGGTGCTCGAGTTGCCGCGGGTGTCGAAGCGGCTGCCCAGCAGCTTGAAGGGGTTGCTGATGTTGCCGCTCGCGCCCAGGTAGCCCCAGCCGATGCCAAGGCTGAAGTCGAGGTCGTACCAGCGCTTGCTTGCCACCAGGTACTCGCCGGAGAACAGGCCGGTACCGCCCAGGTCGCGAAAGCCCAGCGCAAGCTCGGGCACGAAGGTGGTTTCCTTGAGCAGCCGCAGCTTGATGTCGATGCTCTTGTCCTTGTTCGACTGGCCGGTGGTGCTGGCTTCGTACGCGCGGTTGGAAATGGAGGTGTAGCGAAAGCCCGCCTCCATCCAGTCAAGGGGCTGGAACATGACGTTCAGCCGCGTGTAGGGCCAGATCGACGTGAGCGATGCGCGCGTGTCGCCGGCCACGCCCATGCGGGCCGATGGCGTTTGCAGCAGGCCGGTTTCACCCCAGTCGTTGCCGCTGATCTCGAGCGGGCGCGGCTGCGAGGCCACGGCCTCAGGGAGCGTGGCGGCGACGGTGGGCGCGGCGAACACGGGCGCGTTGGCGGCCGGGGGAGCGGTGGTGGTGGGTTCCTGCGGCGACGGGCCTTGCACGGCAAGGAACTTGATGAGGCCTTCCGACAGGTCCGCCAGGGCGGCCATGCGGCGCGGCGGGGCCCAGATCCAGGCGCCGGGTGCGGGCTCGTCGGCGGGCTCGGCATTCCAGGCGCCGATGCCTGCGCGCGCGGTGCGGCCGTCGGGCTGCGCGATCCAGGCCCAGTCGGCGCCGCTGCCCAGGCCGCAGGCGCTCAGGTAGTCGAGCACCGAGCGGCCGCCCTCGTGCGCCACCTGGCAAAAGCTGCCGTCGGGCTGCACCACGGTGACCGAGCGCAGCGGGGCGGGCGGCACCGCGAGCCGCTGCCCTTCGCGCAGCACCGGGTCTTGCCCGGGATTCGCCTGCAGCCAGCGCGGATCGACAATGCCCAGCGCCACGCGGCCGGTGGCCGGCAGGCTCTGCAGCACGGACAAGAGCTGCTCGCGCGCAGCCCGCTCTTCGGGCGAGGCCGATCGAACGGCCGCTTCCACCCGCACCAGCAGCGACTCCTTCAGGTACTGCTGTGCGAGCAGCTCCTGCGGCACCTGCCATGCAAGGCCGGGGCCGGCCGCATCTTCGGGTTGGCGCAAGAGCCAGTCGCTGAGCCGCTCGCCCGGGCGCACTTGTGCAGCGCCGCCAACAGGGCGGTCGGTGGCTGCGGCATGGGCGGAGGGAGTCATCAACACGATCGCGGCGGCCAGCAGGCTGAGGCGGAAGGGGTTGGTGATGGGGCCGGGCGGGGGCGGGGGGCTCATGAACCAGCTGTGCTTGTCGAGGCAACGTTGGCTGGCACAGAGGGATTCCACCGCTCGAAGCTCAAGCACAGATCACGGGAAAGGCACTGCTCGGAATACACCGCCTCGAGCTTGTCGCCCACCTGGGCGAGGCCGAAGCGGGCCGGCGGCAAAGAGGCTGAGGCCGGGCGCGTGCTGCTGCGCTCCTCAATCCAGCGCAGCGAGCTTGCGGGCCGGCCGGCGAGCATGCTGTCGGTGGGCGGCGCGATTTGCCGCTGCTCGATGTCGTCGCGGATGCCGGAGCGGTAGCCGGGCATCAGGTCGCGCTCGCGCTGGAAGCGTGTTGTTGCAGTCGTCGTGCTTTCGGCGGCGGTGGCGGAGGGCCAGGCGGGCGCGTTGACAAGGCGCACGGCGCGCCAGTCGGTCGTGAGGCCGGCGGTGGCCACCAGGCGCCCGTGGCGCAGGCGCACCGTTTCACCCGAGGCGCTGTACCAGACCTCTGTAGGACCTTCGGGATGGGGGTCGACGTATCCGAGCACAAGAAACACGGTGCGGCCTTCGAAGGTGGCACGCAAATAGCTGAATTCCGGACGGAATGTGTGGGAGTCCGACGGCGAGGCGTTGTTGTTATAGAGGTGCCGGGCCGTGGCAAGCATTGCCGAGGAGCCCGAGGAGCATCCGCCCAAAAAAAAGGATGATGCGAGTACGCAACATCCTAGTTTTTGCACCGCGCTGGCGGTGCTTTGGAATCTCGCTGGGAACCCCCCCTTGCGGAGGGCTCCGATCATTACCTGGTGCCGGTGGTACCGGTGGTGCCAGTGCCGCCAGGGCCACCGGGGATGATGAAACCGCCACCACCGCCGCCGCCGCCACCGCCGAGAGCCGCTGCCAACAGCACGCCGCCGCCAGCTGCCGCACCGATTTGCTGGGTGGTCAGGCCGCCACCGCCGGCTGCGCGAACGGCATCAGCCGCGGTTGTCGGGGGCACAGGCAGTTGTTGTGCAAGGGCCGGCGCAGAGGCCAGGGCTGCAAGAGCCATGGCTGCGATCAGGTGACTATGTTTCATTGAGTTTTTCCCCGTTCGGATGAAGCTTGGAAGTGAGCGACAGCGTCGACAACCGATAGTAACCGGCGATTGCGCATTGTTACCCTAGTCAACGGGCCGATCTTACCACTGCACAGAGGGAAACAGGTACCTAAAACAGGGGAGGCGGGGCAGGCGGCGGGCAGCTGTACCGAGGCTGTTTTGGCGTTACAGGCAGAAACTTAGCCCGGAATTAGAACTTTTGCTCTGCAATTTCAAAATGTTTGACAATTGCAACTTGGTTGCTGTAAATCGGTTATTACCATTGAATTGTTTTGTTTCAACAATTGCGTGACGAGACGGCGCTGCCCGCATCGCCATGCACCAGTCGCTCGAACACGTCATCGGAGCCCATCTGGCCCCCCTTGAGCATGATCTCCATGCCATCCAGCGCGGCATCGTCGCTGTGCACGCGGCACAGCGACGCGCCGGCGCCCATGTCGGCCACATAGGAAAGCCCCCAGGCATCGAGCGCCTGCACGGCGTGGCTCGAGGTGTCGCCGCCGGCAATGCCGACGCGCTGGAGCGGCGCCATGGCCAGCACCCTTGCGAGCAGGTCGCCGCCGGCGCGTGAGAGGGCCTGGGCATCGACCTTGTTCTCGCCCCCGGTGGGCGCCTCTTCGGCGGGCCGGGTGCAGGCCAGCATGTTGCGGCCGCGGGCGAGGCCCTGCGCGATCTCGCGCGCATGCCGCTCCAGCGTGGCCGCGTCGCGCTGCGCAAGGCGCGGCGCGTCGAGCCACACGGTGTCGAATGAGTGCGCCGCCGCCACCTGGCGCGCGGTGACGGGCGAGAGGCTGCCGGCAAGCACCAGCACGGGGCCGCGCGCTGGGCCCGTACGGCGTGGGTCCGCTTGCGCATCGGCTCGCGTGCCGAGTGTGCCGGCCAGTGCATCGACCACGCTGCTCGGGCCCACGGCCAGCAGCGTGGCGCGCCGGGCTTCGGCCCACAGCACCTGGCCGATGGCGGCGAGCTGCGGGGTATCGGCCACATCGAACAGCACGGCTTCGGCGGTGTTGCCGGCGTCCGTGCGCAGCGCGCGTTGGAGTGCCTCGCCGAGCGCCACCGGTCCCTGCGACGCGGCCGTGAAAGGAATGGAGCGCACGCCGGCCAGGCCCTGCTTGGCCAGGTGCAGCCTCAGGTCCGCCTCATGCATCGGCGTGACCGGATGCCGGCTCATCGTCGGGTGGCGGTCGATGCGGAACACCTCGCCGCCCGCGCCGGCCGCGGCGAACAGGTTGCCGAACAGGCAGTGCCGGCCGATGTTGGGCTGGCCGCCGACGATCGCGGTCCAGGGCTGTTCGACGGCGCCGCGCAGCGTGCGCACGGCCCCGCCGATGGAGCCGATGTGCGGTGCGCTGTCGAAGGTGGAGCAGGTCTTGTAGTGCAGCACGCGTGCGCCCAGCGAGCGGAACAGCGCGGCGACCGGGGCCAGTTCGGCCTGCATGGCTTCGGGCGCCATGGCGCGCGCGGCGCCTGCGATGCCCAGTACGTCGAGCGGCCCGGCCTGCGCGAGCCGCGCGGCGTCGGGCGTTTTCAGGAACAGCAGGGCACGCAGGCCGGCGCGCGCGGCGGTGCCGAGGGTGTCGGTGGCGCCGGTGAAGTCGTCGCCGTAGTAGACGATGGCCGGCGCTTGCGTGGCCGGCATCACGGCTTGCCGAAGAAGGCCAGCGCGCGAGCCAGCTCGGGCGCGCTGCGGGCGGCTTCTTGCAGCGCGGTGCCGGCGCGCGCGGCCGACCAGGCCTGGCGGATGCTGGTGACGCCGGCCGCCGCGCCATCGGGATGCGCGAGGATGCCGCCGCCGGCCATGAAGAGCAGATCGTCGCTGCCGATGGCGGCCCAGGTGGCGGGCACGGTGCCGGCCCACTGGCCTGACGAAAAGGCCGGCATCACGCGGTCGTCAGTGGCATCGGTCAGGGGCGTGAAGCAGTCGCGCGCCGATTCGATGACTTCGCTGTCGGGCTGCGAGAACTTGCCCTGCAGGCCGTGCACGTGCATGTGGTCGACGCCTGCCAACCGCCAGAGCGTCTGGTAGGCCTGGAACGAGATGCCCAGGAGCGGATGGCGCGACAGCGCGCCGTAGCCGTTGCGGTGGCCGTGCAGCGCCAGGCCGGTGTGGCGGCGCAGCGTCTGCATGCCCGAATGGCCGCACCAGTTGAGGCTGGCCATCACGCACGATCCGCCTTCGCGCTCGACGAGGTCGGCATGCCGCTTCATCGCATCGGTTTCGTCGGTGATGTTGAAGGCCACCATCACGTGCTTGCCGGTGCGCTCCTGGTGCGCGCGCACCACGGCCATCACGGCGGGCACGCGCTCGGCGAGCGGGGCGTGCGCGGGGTTGGCGCAGACCTCGTCGTCCTTGATGAAGTCGACGCCCGCGGCGCAGAGCCTGGCGACCAGCTCGGCGGTCTCGCCGGCGGACAGTCCCACGTTGGGCTTGATGATGGTGCCGACCAGCGCGCCGCTTGCCACGCCGGTGATGCGCCGCGTGCCCGCGATGCCGGCACGGGGCATTTCGAACTGCGCGCGGTAGGCGGCAGGCAGCTGCAGCGATTCGAGCCGCAGGCCCGTGACTTCGCCCAGGTCGTAGAGGTTGCCCGACACGGTGGCCGCGAGCGTCGGCAGGTTGGCGCCGATGTTCGCCACGGGAAACGAGATGTCGATGTGCGCACGGCGCCACGGGCCGTGCGTGCCTTTGCGCTCCAGCAGTGCATTGGGCAGGCTCGGCGCCTCGGCCGGCGCGAGCTCGGTGATCGCTTCGACCGTGGCACGCGCACGTTCGCGCAGCGCGTCGGTCTCGCCCTCGACGCGCGTGAAGGTGCCGCACGATTGTTCGCCGGCCATCACCTCGGCCACCGCGGCCGGGTCGAGCGGCGTTTCGATGAGGTAGCGCGCGCGGATGCGTTCGGCCACGGTCACAGCTTGCTCAGGTCAGGAAAGGGCCGCACCGGCTCGCTGCCGTCCCAGCCTTCGGAGGCGCTGCGGATCAGGTCGAACATCTTGCCCTTGGGCCCCGCCACTTCGGACAGCTCGATCACCGTGCCCGGGTGGTACTCGGTGTCGAAGTAGATGAAGCGGCCGCGCTCGCCCACTTCGCCGCTCATCACGGGCTTGAAGCCCTGCGCGGTGAGGCGCGCCAGGTCGGCGTCGTAGTCGGCCGTCCAGTAGGCGACGTGCTGCAGCCCGGTGCGGCCGGCCTGGAGGAAGTCGCGGTACATCGAGGGCACGTCGTTGCGCGTCTGGATCAGCTCGACCTGCACGTAGCCCGAATTGGCCAGCGCCACCGAGTTGTGGGGCTCGTGCGCCTGGCCGTGGTAGCGGTAGTTCTTGATCGGCACCTTGGGGTTGTAGAACCACGGGCCCACGCCCAGCGTGGTGCTCCAGTAGTCCATGGCGGCCTCGATGTCGTGCACGACATAGCCCAGCTGGCGAATCTCGCCGAGGAATCGACTCATTGCGGTTGGCTCCGTTGATGTGAGTGTGTTGTTGTGGTCAGAACTTGAGAAAACCGGTCGAGAACCACGGGAACGCGGCCACGATCACCAGGCCCGCCAGCATCGCGGCGATGTAGCCCCAGATGTGCTTGATGCCTTCGTCGGGGCTGACCTTGCTGACGGCGCAGGCGCCGTAGTAGCCCACGCCGAAGGGCGGCGCGAAGAGGCCGATGCCCATCGCAAAGATCACCACCATGGCGTAGTGCACTTCATGCACGCCCGCGGCCTTGGCAATGGGAAAGAGCAGCGGCCCGAACAGCACGATGGCCGGAATGCCTTCGAGCACGCTGCCCAGCACGATGAAGGCGACGATCGACACCGCCAGGAAGCCGTAGGCGCCGCCCGGCAGCGCGCCCATGACGCGTGCCAGGTCCTGCGAGAAGCCCGACTGCGTGAGGCCCCAGGCCATGGCCGTGGCGCATCCGACAATGAAGATGATCGCGCCCGAGAGCGAGGCCGTGTCGACCAGCATCGGCTTGAGCCGCTTCCAGTCGAACTGCCGGTACACGAAGAGGCCGACGATGGCCGAATAGACGATGCCGATGGTCGACACCTCCGTGGCCGTGGCCACGCCCTCGACCACCGCGGCGCGGATCACGAAGGGCAGCAGCACCGCGGGCAGCGCGACCAGCAGCAGCTTGCCGATCTCGCGCTTGCTGTGGCGCTGCACACCGCTCAGGTCTTCGCGCCGGTAGCGCCACCACACCACCACGCACAGCGCGGCGCCCAGCACCACGGCCGGCAGCAGGCCGCCCGTGAACAGCGCCGCGATGGAGATGCCGGTGACCGAGCCGATGGTGATGAGCACGATCGATGGCGGAATGGTCTCGGTCTGCGCGCCCGTGGCCGACAGCAGCGCCACCAGGTCGCCGGGCTTGGCGCCGCGCTTGACCATCTCGGGGAACAGCACGGGCGCAATGGCCGCCATGTCGGCGATCTTGGAGCCCGAGATGCCCGACACCAGGTACATCGCGCCAATCAGCACATACGAGAGGCCGCCGCGCACGTGGCCCAGCAGGCTCGCAAGAAACTGGATCATGGCGCGCGCCATGCCCGTCATCTCGATCAGCGCGCCCAGGAAGATGAAGAGCGGCACCGCAAGCAGGATCAGGTGCGACATGCCTTCGTCCAGCCGCCCCACCATCACCAGCAGCGGCGTGCGCGTGGTGAGCGCCAGGTAGCCAAAAGTGGCCAGCGCAAAAGAGAACGCGATGGGCACGCCCGAGAGCACGGTGGCCGCCACCACCACCACGAAGAAGATCACGAGGTTGAACTTGCCGAGCGTGGCAAAGAGCGGCGCCGCCAGCCAGAAGGCCGCCACCAGCGCCGCCATGCCGAGCACCGCGACGGCAATCTGCCGCCCGGTGCACACGCGCACGAGCCGCAGCAGCGCCATCGCCAGCATGATGGCGATGCCGGCCGGAATGGCCGCGGCGCGCCAGGCGTTGCTGATCTCCAGCGCGGGCGTGACGATGAAAGACTCTTCGTGCGCATAGTCGACCGAGGGCCAGACGATCAGCACCAGGAACGCGATCGACGCCGCGATGGCAAAGGCGTCGAGCATCGCGCGGGTTGAGGGCTGCACCTTCTGCAGCAGCGCCGTCATGCGCATGTGCTCGCCGCGGCGCAGCGCCACCACCGCACCCAGCATCGAGAGCCATAGAAAGAGGATGGACGCGAGCTCGTCCGACCACACCAGCGGCGCGTGGAACACATAGCGCGACACCACGCCCGCGAACAGCACGCAGATCTCGGCCAGCACCAGCAGCGCGGCCACGGCCTCGACCAGGCCGCCCAGCACGCGGTCGGCGCGCCCGGCCATGCCGCTCAGCGCGTTGGCGGACGGCCCGGCGCCCACGTCCCCGTGCAGGAGGGGCGCCGCCTCGAAAGTGGATTCATGCACCATGGCCGCTCAGGCCAGCTTGCCGACGGCGCCTTCGAGCAGCGCCCACGCCTCGGGGCCGAAGCGGCCCTTCCACTCGCCATAGAAGCCCGATTCGCGCAGCTTGGCGCGAAAGCTCTCGGCCACCGGACGGTTGATGCTGAGGCCCTTGGCCTGCAGGTCGCCCACCACCGATTCGTTGAGCTTCTTGATGTCTTCACGCTGCTGCATGCCGGCGTCGTTGATGGCGCGCGCCACGATGGTCTTGAGGTCGTCGGGCAGGGCGTCCCATGCGCGGCCGTTGGCAATGAACCAGTAGCCGTCCCAGATGTGGTTGGTGAGCGAGCAGAACTTCTGCACCTCGAACAGCTTGGCCACCTGGATGATGGGGAGCGGGTTTTCCTGCGCATCGACGATCTTGGTCTGCAGGGCCGAGTACACCTCGCTGAACTGCAGGCTCGCGGGCGCGGCGCCCAGGCCCTTGAACATCGAGATCGACAGCGGGCTCACGGGCACGCGGATCTTCAGGCCGTCCATGTCCTTGGCGCTGGTGACCGGCGCCTTGCTGCTGGTGGTCTGGCGAAAGCCGTTGTCCCACATCTTCTCGAAGGCGTAGAGGCGCGACTTGGCAATGGCGCCGCGCACATGGGCGCCGAGCTTGCCGTCCATGGCGCCCCACACCTGGCCGTAGTCGTTGAACGCAAAGCCCACCGCGTTGATGGCGGCCACCGGCACCAGCGTGGCAATCACCAGCGCGGAGGGCGTGAAGAAGTCGATGCCGCCCGAGCGCACCTGCGCCAGCATGTCGGTGTCGCCGCCGAGCTGGTTGTTGGGAAAGATCTTGATCTCGACCCGGCCCTTGCTTTCCTTGGCGATGCGGTCGGCCGCCTCTTGCGCGCGGATGTTCAGCGGATGGCTAAGCGGCAGGTTGTTGCCGTACTTGTACGAGAACTCCGCGGCGCGCGCGATGCGCGGCACGGCCGACACGATGCCGGCGGCGGGGAGGGCGGAAAGCGTGCGCAAGGCACCGCGGCGGTTCAGGCGAGTGAGCGAGGTCATGTCTTTTGTCTCCAGGATCTTCGGAATGCGGTTGATGCAATCTGATGCACCATGGGATTCGAGCCACAGCGAAGATAAAAGCATGCATGATCCGGGTCAAACTCGATCTTGATGGTTTTTGATGTATGCGGGATAACCCTTCACCTCCTGCCGATGCGCGGCGTGCCCGCGTGGTCGACATCGCGCGGGCCGCGCAGGTGTCGACCGCCACAGTCGACCGCGTGCTCAACCGCCGCCCCGGCGTGCGCGACGCCACGGTGCAGCGCGTGCTCAAGGCCGCGGGCGAGCTCGACTACCTGCCGGGCCCCGAGCTCTATGCCGCGCTCACGCCGCCGCCGCTCAGGCTGGTGTTCCTGCTGCCGGCCGGCACCAACCGCTTCATCCGCATGCTGGGCGACATGGTGGGCTATTCGCAGGAGCACTGGGCGCCGTTCAACGTGCAGTGCCGCACGGTGTTCATCGAGAGCTTCAATCCGCACGAGCTGGCGGACGCGCTGCGGCGCCATGGCCAGCGCTGCGACGGCATCGCGATGATGGCGCTGGAGCATCCCGCGGTGCGCGAGGCGGTGGCGGCGCTGGCGGCGCGCGGGCTGCCGGTGGTCACGCTGATCTCGGACCTGTCGAACTCCGAGCGCGCCGCCTTCGTGGGGCTGGACAACCGCGCGGCCGGCCGCACCGCGGGCTACCTCATCGGCCGCTTCATCGGCGCGCGTGCGGCAAAGGTCGCGCTCATCGCGGGCAGCCTGAGCTACAAGGCGCATGAAGAGCGCGAGGCCGGCTTCCTGCACGTGATCGACGAGATGTTCCCGCGGCTCGAGGTGGTGGGCCTGCGCGAAGGGCAGGACGATGCCGGCAAGAACTACCGGCAGACACGCGCGCTGCTGGAGCAATACCCCGACATGGGCGGCATCTACAACATCGGCGGCGCGTCCGACGGCGTGGCGCGCGCGCTGAAGGAGGCGGGGCGCGAGCAGAAGGTGGTGTTCATCGGGCACGGGCTCACGCCCGACACGCGCACGCTGCTGATCGACGGCAGCATGGACGCGGTGATCACGCAGAGCCCGCACACCACGCTGATGAGCTGCGTGCGCATCTTTGCCAACCTGCGCGACGGGCGCGAGGCGCTCAGCGGCGTGGAAACCACGCGCAGCCAGGTGATCTTCCGCGAGAACCTGCCCTAGCTTTTTCTCGCGCCGAGGCCTTCGATCAGTAGGCCGCGCGCGGCGCGGGCTCTTCGGCCGGCGGCGCGCCGCTGAAGTCGGCCGCGAGCTTGCGGGCGGCGCCCGCGAACAGCAGCACGTCGACACCCACCGCAACAAAGCTGCAGCCCAGCTCCAGGTAGCGCCGGGCCAGCTTCGGATCGGAGGTCAGCGTGCCCGCGGCCTTGCCTGAGGCCACGATGGTGCGCATGGCGGCCTCGATGGCAGCCTGCACCTCCGGATGCCCGGGCCGGCCCCGGTGGCCCATCGACGCCGCCAGGTCGGCCGGGCCGATGAAGACGCCGTCGATGCCGTCCACCGCGCAGATCTGCGGCAGGTTGGAGAGCGCCGCCACGGTTTCGGCCTGCACCAGCAGGCAGACCTCCGCATCGGCGATGTCGAGGTAGTCGGTGCGTGCGCTCCACTGCGAGGCGCGGCCCACCGCGCTGCCGACGCCGCGGATGCCCAGCGGCGGATAGCGCGTGGCCGACACCAGCGCGCGCGCCTGTTCAGCCGTGTCGACCATGGGCACCAGCAGGTTCTTGGCGCCGATGTCGAGCAGCTGCTTGATGAGCGCCGTGTCGCCCTGCACCGCGCGCACCACCGGCTGGGCGCGGTGGGGCGCGACGGCCTGCAATGCGGCCAGCGTGGAGCGCAGGTCGTTGGGCGCGTGCTCGCCGTCGATCAGCAGCCAGTCGAAGCCGGCGGTGGCGCTCACCTCGGCCATGTAGGAGTCGGCCATCGAGAGCCAGAGGCCGATCTGCGGCTGTCTGGCGGCCAGTGCTGTCTTGAAGGCGTTGAGGGCGGGCATGTTTTTTTCCGTTGGATGTGTGGGGTGTGCGCGCGGCGTCAGTCCAGCTGGCCCTGGCAGACATATTTGGTATGCAGGTAGTCGTCCAGGCCGTGGACCGAGCCTTCGCGGCCGTAGCCTGAATCCTTCACGCCGCCGAAGGGCGCGGCCTCTGCCGCCAGCGCGCCTTCGTTGATGCCGACGATGCCGGCCTCGAGCGCATCCGCCACGCGCCAGATGCGGCGCACGTCGCGCGAGTAGAAATACGCGGCCAGTCCGAAGGGCGTGTCGTTGGCCTGGGCCACCACCTCGGCTTCGTTTGCGAAGCGCGTCAGCGGAACGACGGGGCCGAAGGTTTCTTCGCAGGCGCAGGCCATGGTGGCGTCGGCGTTGACCAGCACGGTAGGCGCGAAGTAGTTCGGCCCGAGCGCGGGCAGCCGCGCGCCGCCCGCAAGCACGCGTGCGCCGCGCGAAACGGCGTCCTGCACATGGCGCTCGATCTTCTCGATGGCGCGTGCATTGATCATCGGGCCGATCTGCGAAGCCGGGTCGCTGGCCGGACCGACGCGCAGCGATCCGACACGTGCCGCGAGCAGCCCCGCAAACTCGTCATGCACGGCCTCGTGCACGAACACGCGGTTCGGGCAGACACAGGTCTGGCCGCCGTTGCGGAACTTGGCGGCCATGAGGCCGTCGACCGCGGCGTGCAGGTCGGCATCCTCGAACACGATGAAGGGCGCATTGCCGCCCAGTTCGAGCGACAGCTTCTTGAGCGTGTCGGCCGAGCGGCGCGCCAGGTGCTTGCCGACCGGCGTCGATCCGGTGAAGGTGATCTTGCGCACCCGCGCATCGTCGAGCCACACGTCGACCACCTCGGGCGTGCGCTCGCGCGAGGCCGTCACGATGTTGAGCACGCCCGCGGGCACGCCGGCCTGCGCGGCCAATGCCACCAGCGCGAGCGAGGTGAGCGGCGTGTCCTCGGCCGGCTTGCAGACCACGGTGCAGCCCGCAGCCAGCGCCGGCGCGATCTTGCGCGCGATCATCGCGGCCGGAAAATTCCACGGCGTGATCGCGGCGACCACACCGACCGGCTCCTTGATGGCGAACATGCGCCGGCCCGGAACGGGCGCGGGAATCACGTCGCCATTGGCGCGCGTGGCCTCTTCGGCAAACCACTCGATGTAGCTCGCGGCGTAGGCGACCTCGCCGATGCCTTCGGCCAGCGGCTTGCCCTGTTCGCGCGAGATCAGGCGGCCGAGGTCTTCCTGATGCGCGAGCACCAGGTCGTTCCAGCGCTTGAGGATCTGCGCACGCTGCTTGGCCGGCGTGCGGCGCCACGCGGGGAAGGCGGCGTGCGCGGCATCGGCGGCGGCGCGGGCGGCATCGGCGCCGGAGTCGGGCACCTGCGCGATGAGCGCGCCGGTGGCGGGGTCGGTCACGTCGAGCGTGCGGCCGGCGGCGGCGCACCATTCGCCGCCGATGAAGTTGGCGGTGCGCTGCAGGTCGGGGCGGGTGAGGGTCAGGGGCATGTTCGTCGGTATCAAAAGAAAGTCAGCTGACGATGCCCAGGTGCCACGGCACGAATTCATGGTCGCCCAGGCCCAGCGCTTCGCTGCGTGTCCGCTCGCCGGAGGCATGGCGCAATATCTGCTCGAAGATCTGCTGGCCGAGTTCGGGCACCGAGAGTTCGCCGTCCATCACCACGCCGCAGTTGATGTCCATGTCCTCCTCGAGGCGCTTGAACATCGGCGTGTTGCTGGCCAGCTTGATGGTCGGCGCGGGCTTGCTGCCGAACATCGAGCCGCGCCCGGTGGTGAAGCAGATCAGCTGCGCGCCGCTCGCGATCTGCCCGGTCACGGCCACCGGGTCGTAGCCCGGCGAATCCATGAAGACGAAGCCGGCCTGGTCGATCGGCTCCGCGTATTCGTACACGGCCTGCAGCGGCGTGGTGCCGCCCTTCATGGCCGAGCCCAGCGATTTCTCGAAGATGTTGGCCAGCCCGCCGGCCTGGTTGCCGTGCCCCACCACGCCGTTGAACTGCGCGTTCTGGCCGGCCGCATAGCGCTCCCACCAGGCCAGCCGGTCGAGCAGCTTCTGGCCGACCTCGGGCGTGGCGGCGCGCCGCGTGAGCATGAATTCGACGCCGTGGATCTCGGGCGTTTCCGAAAGAATGGCGGTGCCGCCGTGGCGCACCAGCACGTCCATGGCGGCACCCAGTGCGGGGTTGGCCGTGATGCCCGAGAAGCCGTCGGAGCCGCCGCACTCCAGGCCGATCTTCAGGTGGTTGGCGCCCACGCGGGTGCGCTCGGCCGCGTTGGCCTCGGGCAGCATTTCTTCCACGGCGCGGATGCCGGCCTCGATGGTCTGGCGCGTGCCGCCCACCTCCTGCATGACCATCGTGCGCATCAGGCGGCCCTGCTTCAGGCCCTGAGAGTCGACCAGCGCATCGACCTGGTTGCGCTCGCAGCCCAGGCCCACGATCAGCACGCCGGCCAGGTTGGGATGGCGCGCATAGCCGGCCAAGGTGCGCCGCAGCACGTCGAAGTGCTCGCTCGGCGACGACATGCCGCAGCCGCTGGTCTGCGCAAACGCGGCCACGCCGTCCACGTTGGGAAAGGCCGCCAGGCGCTCGGGCGTGAAGTGCGCGGCAATGCGCTTGATGACGGTGGCCGAGCAGTTGACCGACGACAAAATGCCGATGAAGTTGCGCGTGCCCACGCGGCCGTCGGCCCGCACAAAGCCCATGAAGGTGGCGCGCTCGGCCTCGGGCACATAGGCCACCGGTCGCAGGTCCTGGCAGAAGGCCGGGTCGCGGTAGGAGTCGACCAGCGTGAGGTTGTGGCTGTGCACGTAGTCGCCCGCCTCCAGGTCGCGCGAGGCCACGCCAATGACGGTGTCGTACTTCTTCACCTGCTCGCCGGCCGCAATGGCGCGCGACGCAATCTTGTGCCCCGCGGGAATCTGCGCGCGCGCCCGCACGCCAAACTCGGCAATCGTTTCGCCGAGGGCGATGGGCGTCTTGGCAACCAGCACGTTGTCGTGCGGGTGCAGGCGAAGCAGGGGGCTGTCGGCCATCAACCTTTCTCCATCAGTTCCTTGAGATTGAGCTTGCGGATCAGCTCGGTCTCCTGGCGGTAGACGGCTTCGACGTACTTGCGGTACTCGGGGCCGTCCTGGTACATGACCGGCGCATCGATGCTGTCGGCCACCTTCTTGAATTCCTCGCTGGCAACGGCCACGCGGAACGCATCGCGCAGCTTCTTTTCCACCGCGGGCGGCAGGCCGCGCGGCGCGCCGATGCCGTTGGGTGCTTCCACCACCACGTCGTAGCCCAGCTCCTTGAGCGTGGGCGTGTCCTTGAAGCGCGGCGTGCGCGCCTCGCCCCAGGTCGCGAGCAGCCGCAGCTTGCCGCTTTCGACGTGCGGCGCCCAGGAGCTGCTGTCGGCCAGCATGTCGACCTGTTCGCCCAGCACATCCTGCAGCGCGGCCGAGCCGCCCTTGTAGGCAATGGCGTTGAACTTGACGCCGGCCGCCTGCGCGAACTGCTCCATGCCCACGTGGGTGGCGCCGCCCACGCCCGCATGCGCGTAGCTGACGACGCCCGGCTTGGCCTTGGCCTGCGCCACCATGTCGCGCAGCGACTTGAAGGGCGAACTGGCCGGCACCGCGATGCCGAAGGTCTGGCCCGAGGTGCGCGCGAGGTAGCTCAGGTCCTTGAGCGGATCGATCTGCACGGTGCCGATCTGCGCGAAGCGCGTCACCGAGATGGGGATCTGCCCGATGGTGTAGCCGTCCGGCCGGGCCGAGGCCAGTGCCTTGGTGCCGATCATTCCCGAGGCGCCGGCGCGGTTCTCCAGCGCAATGGGCTGGCCGAGCTCGCGCGCTGCAATCTGGCAGATGGCGCGCATCGAGCGGTCGGCCGTGCCGCCGGCGGGCCACGGGCAGATGAAGGTAA
Organism: Variovorax paradoxus NBRC 15149; assembly: GCF_001591365.1. GTDB lineage: Bacteria > Pseudomonadota > Gammaproteobacteria > Burkholderiales > Burkholderiaceae_C > Variovorax > Variovorax paradoxus. The sequence continues at coordinate 597,483 of NZ_BCUT01000001.1, read as the reverse complement.
TGGGGCGCTCCGGGTAGTCGGCCGCGAAGGCGCGGCCGGTGGCGGTGGCGAGCGCGGCGGCGCCAAGGCCGCCCAGCACCAGTTGGCGCCGCTGCAGGGTGCGATGCAAGGTCATGCGTGTGTCTCCGACGATTGTTGTTCGAGAAAGCTGGGCGCATTCTTCAGTAGACAATCATTGCAATCCAATGAAATAGCGGACTCTCTTCATAGCCCGGAGGTTATGAAGAGGAAACAGCCGCACACACCACGATGAGCCAGATCGACCGCGTCCTGCGTTCCAACCTCAAGTTGCGCCACCTGCAGATGCTGGTGGCGCTCGACCAGTTCCGCCACCTGGGCCGCGCGGCCGAGTTCCTGTCGGTCACGCAGCCGGCGGTGTCCAAGTCGCTGGTGGAAATCGAGCGCATGTTCGGCCTGGCGCTGTTCGAGCGCTCCACGCGCGGCACCGAGCCCACGCCCTATGGCGAGAGCGTGGTGCGCTTCGCGCGCTCGGTGCTGGCCGACTACGACCGCACGCGCGACGAGATCGCCGCCGTGGCCAGCGGCGCCGCGGGCCGCACCAGCGTGGGCGCCATGGTGGTGGCCATGCCGGTGCTGCTGGCGCGCGCGGTCGAGATGCTCAAGGCCAACTCCTCGCAGACCACGGTGCTGGTGGAAGAGGGCGACCTCACGCGCCTGTTGCCCAAGCTGCGCCTGGGCGAGCTCGACCTGTTCGTCGGGCGGCTGGAACCCGGCTACGCCGCGCCCGACCTCGAGACCGAGGCGCTGCTTGCCGAGCCCATGCAGGCGGTGGTGCGCCCGGGGCACCCGCTGGCCGCAAAGCGCCGCCTGGGCTGGGCCGACCTGGCCAGGGAGCACTGCGTGATGCCGCCGCCCTGGGCCTCGCTGCGCGTGAAGCTCGACCAGATGTTCTTTCGCGACGGCGTGCATCCGCCGGCGGACATCATCGAATCGGCCTCGTTCCTCGCGCAGATCAGCTTTTTGCAGCAGCGCGATGCGGTGGCCTTCATGGCGCGCTCGGTGGCGCGGCATTTCCAGCAGCAGGGCATGCTCAAGGTGCTGGCGCTCAAGGTGCCGATCGAGCTGCCGCCGGTGGGCCTCATCACCATGCGCGGGCGCCGGCGCACGCCCAGCACGCAGCAGCTGATCGAATGCCTGCGGCGCGCGGCCAGGGTGAAGTCCGCGGCTTGAGGCGGCGCCGTGGCTTTCCTGCACCGGATACCCAATTCATGGGAATGCACTCTGCAGTGGCTTCGGCGACCATTCGGTCATGTACTTGCATACCCTGGTCGCCGATCTGCCGCATGCGGACCGCACGGCATTGGACGAGGCCAGCGAACTGCGCGCCTACCAGTGCGATGAAACCGTTCTTGCCTCTGGCGAGTGGACCGACCGGGTCTATTGCGTGGCGAGCGGGCTGCTCCAGGTGGTGAGCCACGGACGCGCGAGCGGCGCCGACGTCGTCACCGACCTGATCTGCCAGCACGACTTCTTCCTTGGCCCTTCGCTCGGCGAAAACCGCTACCAGGCAAAGCACACGCTGGTGGCGGCCGAGGCTTCGTCGGTCTACCTGATTCCCGTGGCGGCCATGCGCGGGCTTTGCGAGCAGCACCCGCAGGTGGCGCTGAAGCTGCTGGGCATGGCCATCGAGCGCACGAGGGCCATGCGCGGGCAGCTCGGGCTGGGGTAGGCACCGGGCCGGCCGCGGCCGATGCGCTATTTGCCCGGCGGTGGGTTAGCCGGCGCCGTCTGCGGCGCGCTCTGGGTCTGCGTCGGCGTCGACGGCTTGACCGGCCCTTCCTCGCGCGTCTGCGTCAGGAAGTTGTAGGCCAGCGCCAGGATGAAAACGAAGATGGCCGCGCCGATGCCCCAGCGGAACACGCGCGCGTTGTCGCGTTCGTCGGACTTGACTTGTCTGGAGGGCTTCATGCCGGCAACGCTGCGCCGGTGCGGCGGCGCGAACTGTCGGACGGCGGCTCGGCTTCCTGTCGCGAAAAGACAGGCGCGGGCGAGCGGTGCTCAGGCCTCGGCCTTGGCCCGCTCGATGATGCCGCGCACCATGGCCGACAGCGTGCAGAGGTAGCGCGCGTCGGCCGAGAGCGAACGGCTCATGGCGCGGGTGAGCTCGCCGAAGTCCTCGTCCGCCGGGAGGCTGCCGGCAGCGAGCCGATGGCGCGACATCGCGTCGCGGATGCGGCTCTGCACGTGCATGTAGTCGGCGCGCAGCAGCACGCTGCGCGCGAGCAGTACATCCAGGTTCAACAGGTCCAATGCGGTCATGGATGTTCCTTCACTTTTTCGCGGAACGACCTCGGCCCAATGTGGTGTCGAAGAAGATTCGGACGGAGGCCGGGCGCGCCGCGTAGGAAGCTTTCTCGTGTGCTGCGACAGCACAGACTACATGGGCGGACGGGTGCCCTTGCGGGGATGCCGGGCAATGCCAGAAAGCCTGCGTCAGAGCTGACCCTGGCCATCGCCGGTGCGGTCGTGCACCCAGCGCATCGCCTGCTGCTCCGCATGCCGCAGCGCCTCCGCCTCGGTGGCATAGGCGATCTCGTCGGTGTCGTTGGGCAGCGTTTCTTTTTGCTCCGCGCCGTGTCTCCGGCCGAGGCACACGACCACGGGGCGGTATACGCCCGGGCCGGTGCGCTGCGCACCGTACTTGAAGTGCCAGCCCCTGTAGTTCAAGTCGATGCCCGGTTCCTCGGTGCCGCTCCCGGCGGCTGCGTCCTGCGTGTTCATTGCGAATGCTCCTTGGGCGTGAAGGCGTAGAGTGCTCGAGTTGAATCGCGCCAAAGCTAGGCGGCGGGCGCGATGCAAGGCGTCGGACGACGTGCCGTCGGGCAGTCCGCCGGCCCCGGCAAGATGCGCCGCTGCCATTTGTAGGAGCAGTGGCAAAATTTGAGGATCGAACGCCGCGCACCGCAGGACCGGAGGCTCCGGTCCGCAAAGATTCCAATGCCCCAATCGAATCCGCCACCGTCTTCTGCCACCGACAAAGGCGAGCTTGCGCCAAGTGCGCTGGGATTCCCGGTCGTTGGCATCGGCGCGTCCGCGGGCGGGCTGGAAGCGCTGATCCGCTTTTTCGAGAACATGCCCTCCGATGCGGGCATGGCCTTTGTCGTCATCCTGCATCTCTCGCCCGAACACGAGAGCAGCGCCGCCGACATCCTGCAGCGCGCCACCCGGATGCCGGTCGCGCAGGTCGACCAGCCGACGCCGGTCGAGGCCAACCACGTCTACGTGATTCCGCCGGGTGTGGCGCTGACGATGAACGACGGCCACCTGCAGGTGGCCGCCAGCCGCCGCGTCGCGGGGCCGCACATGGAGATCGACCTGTTCTTTCGCACCATGGCCGAGGTCCACAGGGAGCGGGCCGTCTGCATCGTGATGTCGGGCATGGGCAGCGATGGGGCGGTCGGCCTCACCCGCGTAAAGGAGCACGGCGGCATTGCCTTGGCGCAGGCGCCCGGCGATGCGGCGCACGACGCCATGCCGCACGCAGCCATCGCCACCGGCATGGTCGACATCGTGCTGCCGGTGGCCGACATGGGGCGATGGCTGGTCGAACTGTGGCGCAATGCGCAGCACATCCGCCTGCCTTACGACGAGCCGGCGGGCCGGGCTGCGCCGGCACCCGACAGCGGCACGGAAGCCAGCCTGGCAGAGCAGGCGCTGCAGGAGGTCATGGGCCTCCTGCGCACCTACACGCGGCACGATTTCCGCCATTACAAGCGGGCCACGGTGCTGCGCCGGCTGGAGCGCCGGCTGCAGGTGAACCGGCTGGCCGACCTGCCGGCCTATCGCGACTTCCTGCGCAATCACCCCGAGGAAGCGGCGCCGCTGCTGCAGGACATGCTCATCAGCGTGACCAACTTCTTTCGCGATCCCGACGCCTTCGAAGCCCTCGAGCGCGAGGCGCTTCCCGCGCTGATCGAGAGCAAGCAGCCCGGCGAGCAGGTGCGCGCCTGGGTGGCGGGCTGCGCCACCGGCGAGGAGGCCTATTCGCTGAGCATGCTGCTGCGCGAACAGGTCGACCGGCAGTCCAAGCCGCTGGACATCCAGGTCTTTGCCACCGACATCGACGAGCGTGCGATTGCCGTGGCGCGCCGGGGCCTCTACGCCCGCGGCATCGCGGAGGACATCTCGCCTTCGCGGCTGCGGCAGTTCTTCGTGGCCGACCAGGACCAGTACCGCGTGGCCACTTCGGTGCGCGAGCCGGTGCTGTTTGCAGTGCACAACCTGCTGCGCGATCCGCCGTTCTCTCGGCTGGACGTCATCTGCTGCCGCAATCTCCTGATCTATCTCGACCGCGCGGCCCAGGGGCATGTGCTGGAGATGTTCCGCATTGCGCTCAGGCCCGGCGGCTACCTGTTCCTGGGCACTTCGGAATCGATCGACGTGGCGGGCAGCCTGTTCACTTCCGTCGACAAGAAGAACCGCATCTACCGCGTCAATCCCGAACTCTCGCCGGGGCGCCACGTGCCCCTCATCAGCGATGCGCCGGCCAAGCCCGGGGCCACGGGCTCGATGCAGGCGCTGCGTGCGCAAAAGCGCAGCGAGCGCCTGAGCTTTGCCGAGCTGCACCAGCGCGCGCTGGAGCAGTTCTCGCCGCCCAGCGTGCTCATCAACGCCGACCACGACGTGCTGCACCTGTCCACCGGCGTGGGCCGCTTCCTCGAGCGGCCCGGCGGCGAACCGTCGAACAACCTGCTGAACAACGTGCGGCCCGACCTGCGGCTGGAGCTGCGGACCGCGCTCTTCAAGGCCGCGCAGACCAACCGCAGCGTGGAGACGCGGCTCATGCAGAAGCGCGGCGACGGCCGGCAGGTGTTTCTCAACATCACCGTGCGGCCGCTGCAGCAGACCGACGACGAGAAGAAGGCAGGCGCCCAGCAGCTCACGCTGGTGGTGTTCGACGAGATCGAGGAGAGCATGCGCCCCGAAGGCGGCGAGCCGGCCCATGCGGCGCGCGAGCAGCTCATCGGCAAGATGGAAGACGAGATCCGCCAGCTCAAGCTGCATCTGCAGGACACCATCGAGACCTCCGAAACCTCGACCGAGGAGCTCAAGGCCTCCAACGAGGAACTGCAGGCCATCAACGAGGAACTGCGCTCGGCCACGGAAGAACTGGAAACCAGCAAGGAAGAGCTGCAGTCGATGAACGAGGAGCTCGTGACCGTCAACTTCGAGCTCAAGCTGAAGGTGGAAGAGCGCGGCCACATCAACGACGACCTGCAGAACCTGATTGCCTCGTCCGAGATCGCCACGGTTTTCGTGGACCGCGGCATGCACGTCAAGCGCTTCACGCCGCATGCGAGCAGCCTGTTCAACCTGATCTCGTCGGACCTCGGGCGTTCGCTGTTCGACATCACGAGCCGGCTCGACTATCCCCAACTGGCGGACGACACGGCGGCTGCCTTCAAGGAGCTGCGCGCCAGCGAACGGCACGTGACCAGCGTGGACGGGCGGCACTTCCTGGCCCGGATACTTCCGTACCGCACGGCGGAAGACAGGATCGAAGGCGCGATCCTCAACTTCTTCGACATCACCGACCTGCGCGCCGCCGAGGAGCGGGTGCGCGCGGGGGAAGAGCGGCTGCGGCTGGTGGCGGCCACCACGCGCGACTTCGCCATCATCACGGCCGACGAGCAGGGCCTGATCACCAGCTGGAACGCGGGCGCGCAGCGCATCTTCGGCTACGCGGAAGACGAAATGCTGCGCAAGCCGCTCGCGATCATCTTCACCGCCGAGGACCGCGCAAACGGCGTGCCCGAGGGCGAGATGCGCCGCGCGCTCGAACTGGGCCGCGCCGAGGACGAGCGCTGGCACCAGCGCAAGGACGGCAGCCGCTTCTTCTGCAGCGGCGTCACCACTTCGCTGGAGGCGGCCGCGGGCGGCGGCTTTGCCAAGATCGCGCGCGACATGACGGGCACCAAGCAGCATGAACTCGCGCAGGAGCACCGCCTGTTCAAGGAAAAGAAGGCCAGCCTCAGCGCGCAGATGGCCAACGAGCTCAAGGACAGGTTCCTGGCCGTGATGTCGCACGAACTGAAGCAGCCGCTCAACCTGATCCAGATGAATGCCGAGCTGCTGATGCACGCGCCGGGCACCGCCGAGAACCCGGCCGTGCGGCGCGTGGGCGAGACCATCAAGCGCGCCGTGGCGAGCCAGACGCGCATCATCAACGACCTGCTCGATCTCTCGCGCATCCGCACCGGCAAGCTGCGGCTCAATCGCGTGGCGGTCGAGCTGGGCGAACTGGTGCAGGCGGTGGCGCAAGCCGCCGTGAGCGGCGCGGCGGGCAAGAACCTGGCGCTCGATCTGGACTGCGAGGCTGGCGTGGTCTGCGACGGCGATCGCGTGCGCATCGAGCAGATCGCCTGGAACCTGCTGAGCAATGCGGTCAAGTTCACGCCCGAGGGCGGGCGCATCGCGGTGCGTGTTGCCGCGGCCGGCGAGGGCTTCGGCCGGCTCACGGTCAGCGACACGGGCTGCGGCATTGCACCGGAATTCCTGCCGCACGTGTTCGGCATGTTCAACCAGGCCGACACCGAGGTGACGCCGCCCAACGGCGGCCTGGGCATTGGCCTGGCGCTGGTCCAGGAGCTGTCGCGGGCGCACGGCGGCCGCGTCGAGGTGCATTCGGCGGGGCTGGGGCAGGGCGCCGAGTTCAGCGTGTGGCTGCCGCGCGTGGGAACGGTGGCCGAGCCGCTGGCGGACCAGAAGGCCCAGGCCGAAGTCAGCCTCAGCGGCTGGCGCGTGCTCGCCGTGGACGACTACGCCGATGCGCTGGCCCCGTTCGCCGAGGTGCTGCGGCTCGAAGGCGCCATCGTCGACGTCGCCCAGAGCGCGAAGAAGGGGCTGGAGCTGCTCGAGGCGAACAGCTACGACCTGCTGGTGTCGGACCTCGGCATGCCCGAGATGGACGGCTACCAGTTCATTGCCGAGGTGCGGCGGCGTCCGGCCACGCGCGAGCTGCCTTCGATCGCGATGTCCGGCTTCGGCCGCCGCGCCGATGCACGCCGGGCGCTGGAGGCGGGCTTCAACGCGCACCTGCCCAAGCCCGCTTCGCTCGAGGAACTCAAGGCCGCCATCGGCCGGCTGTGAGAGCTTGCGCTAGCGCGGCACGCGGAAGATGAAGCCGCTGGCCGGCGCGATCCATTCGGCGTCGCCGGTGGCGTGCGCGGCGGACACCGCGGCGCGGCCGGTGAACAGCATGCGGTCCTCGGCCAGCAGGAACTGGCGCGCGGGCTCGCCCTGACCGGCCGCTTGACTGACGTGCAGCGTGGCGCCCGCAAGGCGCAGCGTGTCCCCGGGCTGCGGCCGCAGCACGGCGGCATCGGGCCAGGCCGATCGAAGCGCATCGAGCGCCGCGGCCGAGGGCTGCATGCCCGCCGCGGTCCAGAGCAGCCACTTCACCTGCCCCGGCGCCGCGTCCCGCGCCAGGCCGTGCGGCGGAGGATCGATCCATGCCCAGTGGCCGCCTTCGCCGCCGACGAAATAGCCGTGCTGCGAATCGGCCGCGCCCGCCACGCGCACCACGCGCGCCGACAGCCGCGTGACCAGGCCGGGCTCGAGCGCGTAGTGCGCATGGCCCTTGCCTTCAGGGTCGAGGTGGCCGATCTCGTCGTAGGCGGCTTCGTCGATGTTCACCGCGCGGCGGCCCGCGGGCCCGTCGGCCAGGCGCGGCATGTTCAGCACGATCCGCGTCAGCGCCCGCGCATGGGCCATGCAGTCGGCGGCGCTGCCGAAGCCTGCGAGCTCTTCGAGCGTGCGCCGCGTCACGTTCATCAGCTTGAGGCCGCTGCGCGGGTGCGCCGCCTCCGCGGGCTTGAGCCACATGTGCGCCACGGTCTCGCGGCCATCGGGCTTCACGGACTGGGCCGGCGGCATCTGCGCAATGAAGAAGCGGGTGTCGAAGCGGCGCGGCATGCCGGGCGGCGTGAGCCAATGGCTGAAATAGGCGAGCCGGTCCATCGCAAGGCGCCAGCCCTGTGCCTCGCACATGGCAAGCAGCGCATCGGTGCCTTGCTCGGCGGCATGGCGCATGGCTTCGAGCCGGCTCGGCGGCAGCCCGTCGAGTTCGACCAGGCGGCCTTCGGCATCGCTTGCGAACAGGACGCCCGCTTCCTCGAAGCATTCGCGCACCGCGGCGGCGTAGTAGTCGAGGCCGCCTTCAGGCAGGCCCAGGCGCGCGCTGGCCGCGGCGTCGTCCAGGCCCCTGCACATCAGGTGCAGGCGGCGGTCGTGCGCATCGACCACGCCGCCCGGAAACACGCTGGCGCCGCTGTTCTGGTCGTCGGCCTTCTCGGCGCGGCGCAGCAGCAGCACTTCCATGCCGCCCGCGCCGTCGCGCAGGAGGATCAGGGAGGCCGCGACACGGATGGGGCGCGGCAGGGACGGCGCTGGACCGGGCGGGGTCGCTGCCGTCGTCGAAGGCTTGGCATTCATGGGCGCCGATTGTCGGGCCAAGCAGGACCCGGCCGCGGCGCCTCAGTCCTTGGGCGTCAATTGCCCCGCGGCGCCGCCGGCGCTGGAGTTGGCGGACTTGCCAAGCGATGCGCCCTCGTTGACCTTGGGCGTGGCCACGGGGCCTTCGGATTTTTGGGTTGCCGGTACGCGCCGGCTCGATGCGGGCCGCACCAGCCGCGGGGCGCGATCCTCTTTCGACTTCGATGGGCTCATGCAAACCTCCTTGCGTGAACCCAGGTTAGCGCGGCCGCGGCGCGGCGGTGTCGGACGGCCTGCATGCGGGCGTAGGACGCCGCGCGGCAAGGCTTCAGATCGCGCGCTGGTTCACGCGCCTGGAAAGCTGCTCGGCGCTTTCCCTGCGCTCGCTGTAGCGGTCGACAAGGTAGGCGGCCGCATCGCGCGTGAGCAGGGTGAACTTCATCAGTTCCTCCATCACGTCGACCACCCGCTCGTAGTAGGCGGAGGGCTTCATCCGCCCGGCCTCGTCGAACTCCAGGAAGGCCTTGGCGACCGACGACTGGTTGGGGATGGTCAGCATGCGCATCCAGCGCCCGAGCACGCGCAGCTGGTTCACCGCGTTGAACGACTGCGATCCGCCCGACACCTGCATGACGGCCAGCGTCTTGCCCTGCGTGGGCCGCACGGCGCCCATGCTCAGCGGAATCCAGTCGATCTGCGCCTTCATGATGCCGGTCATGGCGCCGTGTCGCTCGGGCGAGCACCACACCATGCCTTCGGCCCATTGCGCGAGCTCGCGCAGCTCCTGCACCTTGGGATGGTCGTCGGGCGCGCTGTCGGGCAGCGGCAGGCCGGCCGGATCGAAGATGCGCGTTTCGCCGCCCATGGCCCGCAGCAGCCGCGCGGCCTCTTCGGTCAGCAGCCGGCTGTAGGAGCGCTCGCGCAGCGAGCCGTACAGCAGCAGGAAGCGCGGTGCGTGGCGTGCCGGTGCCGCATGGGAGAAGCGTTCGGGCGAAGGCCGGTCGAACAGCCCGGCGTCGATGTTCGGAAGCTCAGGCAGCGCGTTCGACACGGCGGCCCTCCGCATCGATGACCAGCTCGCCGTCTTCCTTGGTGAACGGGCCTTTTTGCGGCGAGGGCAGGATGTCGAGCACCGCTTCCGAAGGCCGGCACAGGCGCGTGCCGATCGGCGTGACCACGATGGGGCGGTTGATGAGGATCGGATGCGCGAGCATGAAGTCGAGCAGTTGTTCGTCCGACCATTTGGGATCGTCGAGCCCGAGTTCGTCGTACGGCGTGCCCTTGCGGCGCAGCAGCGCGCGCGGGGCCATGGCCATGGCGGCGAGCAGTTCGCGCAGCGTTTCCCGGGTGGGCGGGGTCTTCAGGTATTCGATGACGCGGGGCTCTTCGCCGCTGTTGCGGATCATCGCCAGCGTGTTGCGCGAAGTGCCGCACGCAGGGTTGTGAAAGATGGTGATGGAGGGGCGGGTCGATTGCATTCTTGCAATTATGCAACTATTATTGAAATATGGAAGAACAAGACATCGTGAGATCCCTGGCCGCGCTGGCCCAGCCGGTGCGCCTGCAGGTGTTCCGCGCGCTGGTGGTGGCGGGCCCTGCGGGGCTCACGCCCGGCGCGCTGGTCGAGGCGCTCGACGTGCCGGCCACCAGCCTCTCGTTCCACCTGAAGGAGCTGGCCCATTCGGGGCTGGTGACGCAGGAGCGCAGCGGCCGCAACCTGATCTACCGCGCGGCCTTCGGGCAGATGAACGCACTCATCGGCTACCTCACCGAAAACTGCTGCCAGGGCGAGGCTTGCCTGCCGCAGGCTTGCGCGTCGTGCTGAATCCCGCCGCCACTCCCGCCGCTGCTGCACCGCCCGCAGCGCCGCCCGCCGTCGGCTTCTTCGAGCGCTACCTCACGGTGTGGGTCGCGCTGTGCATCGTGGCGGGCATTGCGCTGGGCCAGTGGCTGCCGGGCGTGTTCCGCGGCATTGCGTCGCTCGAGGTGGCCAAGGTCAACGTGCCGGTGGGCGTGCTGATCTGGGTGATGATCATCCCGATGCTGCTGAAGATCGACTTCGCGGCGCTCGGGCAGGTGAAGGCGCATTGGCGCGGCATCGGCGTCACGCTCTTCATCAACTGGGCCGTGAAGCCGTTCTCGATGGCGCTGCTGGGCTGGATCTTCATCCGCCACGTGTTCGCGCCGCTGCTTCCGCCCACGCAGCTCGACAGCTACATCGCGGGCCTGATCCTGCTGGCGGCGGCGCCCTGCACGGCGATGGTGTTCGTGTGGAGCCAGCTGTGCAGGGGCGACCCGTACTTCACGCTGTCGCAGGTGGCGCTCAACGACGCGATCATGGTGGTGGCCTTCGCGCCGGTGGTTGCGCTCTTGCTCGGGTTGTCGTCGATCACGGTGCCCTGGGACACGCTCTTGACCTCGGTGGGCCTGTACATCGTGGTGCCGGTGGTCATTGCGCAGCTGCTGCGCAAGCACTTGCTCAAGAAGGGCACGGCCCGCTTCCAGGCGGTGGCGGCGCGGCTCGGGCCGTGGTCGATCTCGGCGCTGCTGCTCACGCTGGTGCTGCTGTTCGCCTTCCAGGGCGAAGCCATCCTCCGGCAGCCGCTGGTGATTGCGCTGCTCGCGGTGCCGATTCTGATCCAGGTGTTCCTGAACTCGGGGCTGGCCTACGTGCTCAACCGCAGGCTGGGCGTGGCGCACTGCGTGGCCGGCCCGTCGGCGCTGATCGGCGCGAGCAATTTCTTCGAGCTCGCGGTGGCCACGGCGATCAGCCTGTTCGGCTTCCAGTCGGGCGCTGCGCTGGCCACGGTGGTGGGCGTGCTGATCGAGGTGCCGGTGATGCTGCTGGTGGTTTCGGTGGTCAACCGGTCGCAGGGCTGGTACGAAAAAGGCGTGCGGGCCGCCTGAGGGTCCGCAGGGCGTGTTCTCCGACATGGGCCGGTGGGCTTTGGGGCCATGATCGGCCACGCATGAAGATCGCGACCTTCAACGTCAATGGCATCAACAGCCGGCTTGCGCTTGTGCTGTCCTGGCTGGCCGAAGCCCGCCCGGACGTGGCCTGCCTGCAGGAGCTGAAATCCCCGGACGAGAATTTTCCGGCTGCGGCCATCCGCGAAGCGGGCTATGGCGTGCTGTTCCATGGCCAGCGCGCATGGAACGGCGTGGCCATTCTTGCGCGAGGCAGGGAGCCGATCGAAACCGGCCGCGGACTCGACGGCAACTCCGAGGACAGCCAGAGCCGCTATCTCGAAGCGGTGGTGAACGGCGTGATCGTCGGCTGCCTGTACCTGCCCAACGGCAATCCGCAGCCCGGCCCCAAGTTCGACTACAAGCTCGAATGGTTCGAGCGGCTCAACGCCCATGCGCGCCTTCTCTACGGCTGCGGCATGCCGGCGGTGCTGGCCGGCGACTTCAACGTGGTGCCCACCGATGCGGACATCTACAACCCGGCTTCATGGCAGGACGATGCGCTGCTGCAGCCGGAAAGCCGCGCGGCCTTCGCCCGCCTGCTGAAGCAGGGATGGACCGACGCGATCCGCACGCGCCACCCCCGCGAGGCGATCTACACCTACTGGGACTACTGGCGCAACCGCTGGCCGCGCAATGCGGGCCTGCGCATCGACCACCTGCTGCTCAACCGCGAGCTCGCACCCTTTCTGGCCGATGCGAACGTGGACCGCGAGGTGCGCGGGCGCCCTGGAGCGAGCGACCACGCGCCGGCCTGGGCCCTGCTCGACCTGCCCGCCGGTTGATCAAAGGAGGCGGTTGTGAACAAAGGGGTTACATTTACGTACTTATCAAGCCGCCTGAACGACGCGTCCCCTTTCCCGCGAGATCCACTCCAGTGACCATCGGAACAACGGCGGATGCCTGCTTTCCCGGCTTCGACAGCGGGTTCGTCATGGCTTTCCAGCCGATCGTGGATTTCCAGCGGCGCGAAGTGTTCGCGCACGAAGCCCTGGTGCGCGGCACCTCGGGAGAGGGCGCCTTCGAGGTGCTCTCGCGCGTGAACCCGCGGCTGCGCTTCGCCTTCCACGAGGCCTGCCGCGTGAAGGCCATCGAAACCGCTTCGGCGCTGGGCATGGAGTCGCGGCTGAGCCTCAACATCCTGCCCAACGACGTGGCGGGGCATCAGGACGAGTGCTTCCACACCGCCATGCTGGCCGCGCAGCGCTGCAACTTTCCGGTGGACCACCTGATGTTCGAGATCACCGAAGGCGAACGCGTGGCGGACCTGCCCGCGCTGGCGTCGGTGTTCCGCACCTACAAGGACTACGGCTTCACCTCCGCCATCGACGACTTCGGCGCCGCCTATGCGGGCTTCGAGCTGCTGGCGGGCTTCCAGCCCGACGTGGTGAAGATCGACATGGGCCTGGTGCGCAACATCCACAACGACGCGGTCCGGCTCAGCATCGTGAAGGGCTTCGTGGGCACCTGCGGCGAACTCGGCATCCGCGTGGTGGCCGAAGGCGTCGAGGCCTCGGAAGAGGTCCATGCGCTCCGGGCGCTGGGCGTGGACCTGTTCCAGGGCTTCCTGTTTGCCAGGCCCGGCATCGCCATGCTGCCGGCCGTGGCGTGGGACGCGGCCTGAGACTGCAGCAGCTCAGGCGTTGCTGGTTGCGCGGACTTCCTCGATGGTGGTCTGCCCCGACAGGACCTTGCCGATGCCGTCCTGGCGCAGCGTGCGCATGCCCTCGCGCAGGGCGGCTTCCTGCAGTTCCTCGGCGCGCGCGCCGCTTTGCACCAGGCGCCGCAGCGTCCTGGAGATCACCATCAGCTCGTGGATGCCGACGCGGCCGCTGAAGCCGGTGTTGTCGCAATGCGTGCATCCGGGGCTCGAAAAGGCCTGCAGCCGGCCGTCGCGGCCGTGCTGGCCGAGCCAGCCGCTGCGCACGGCCTCGCGTTCGGCCGGCGTCTCCTGACCCGCGAACGCGTGCATGTAGTCGGCCAGCAGCTCCTCGACTTCCTCGGGGCGCATGGGGCGGCTCTGCAGGCAGTGGCTGCACAGGCGCCGCACCAGGCGCTGCGCCAGCACCGCGAGCAGCGAGTCCGCGAAGTTGAAGGGGTCCATGCCCATGTCCAGCAGCCGCGTCACGGTTTCGGGCGCGCTGTTGGTGTGCAGCGTGGAAAGCACCAGGTGGCCCGTGAGCGAGGCCTCGATCGCCGTCTTGGCCGTTTCCTCGTCGCGGATCTCGCCGACCATGATCACGTCGGGATCGGCGCGCACGAAGGCCCGCAGCGCCTTGGCAAAGGTCCAGTCGATGCGCGGATTCACCTGCACCTGGCGCAGGCCGGGCTGGGTGATCTCGATCGGGTCTTCGGCGGTCCAGATCTTCCGCTCCGGCGTGTTGATGTGCATCAGGGCCGAATGCAGCGTGGTGGTCTTGCCCGAGCCCGTGGGCCCGACGCACAGCACCATGCCGTAGGGGCGCTCCACCGCCTTGGTGAGCTCCGAGAGATTGCGCGGCGAGAGCCCGAGCTTGTCCAGCGCAATCGGCTTGGCCGAGGCCAGGATGCGCATCACCACGTCTTCCAGCCCGTTGGCCGTGGGGATGGTGGCCACGCGCAGCTCGATGCGGTGCTGCGGCGAGTACTTGGCGAAGTTGATCTTGCCGTCCTGGGGCTTGCGCTTTTCGCTGATGTCCAGGTCGCACATGATCTTCACGCGCGCGACCACCGCGTTGCGGTAGCTGGCCGGCAGCTCCAGGTGGGTGTGCAGCCGCCCGTCGCGGCGAAACCGGATGCGGGTCTTTTCCTTGCCCGGATAGCTCTCGATGTGGATGTCCGACACGCCTTCGCGGTGCGCATCCACGATCATGCTGTTGATCATCCGCACCAGCGAGTTGTCCGACTGCTCGATGGCCGTCTCCTCGATGGCCGGTGCAGGGCGCTCTTTCTCGAGCGTGACCAGCAGGTCGCTGGTGCCCAGGCTGGTGCCCGGGCCGGGGCTGCTGCCGAGGCCCGCGCCGCCCAAGTCGAAGTCCAGCGGCCGCGAGGGATCGTGCACGACGGTCGGGTCGGCCGATTCGGTGCCGATCTTGCCGTAGGCCTTGTAGAGCACGGTGTCCAGCACCAGGCATTCGCCGATCACCGGCACCACCTTCCTCTGGGAGATGAACTCCACTTCGTCGATGGCCGCGTGGCGGCTGGCCGGATCGTCGAGCGCAAGGATGAGGCGCCCGTCGTGGATCATGAGCGGCATCACCTGCAGGCGGCGGGCCACGGCATGGCTGATGGTGCGCAGCGCGTCCACGGCCACCGGGAACTCGTGCAGGTTCACGAGCGGGTAGCCCATCTTGCGCACCAGTGCCGCCTGCAACTGGGCCCGAGTCACCACGCCCATGCGCACCAGCGTCTCGCCCAGCGGCACGCTGCGGTCCAGCTGCTGCTGCTCGAGGCCGGCGCGCAGCTGCTCTTCCGTGAGCATGCCCAGCGCCATCAGGGCCTGGCCGATGCGCAGGATGGGCATGCGGCTCTGGACTTCCAGTGCGTGCAGCAATTGCTCGGGCGTGACGACTTCGGTGGGGGACATGAAATGGTTTCTCCTGTGAAGGGGATTCTGAGGCCGCCAGGGCGCGCTTGTCAGCAGGAATGCGTGCCTCGCCACCTGCATTGGCGATGGGCAACCACTACCAAAGTTCTCAATCGGAGAAGCCGAAGGTGTTGCGCCCCGCGGCCTTGGCGCGATAGAGCGCGGCATCGGCGCGTGCCAGCAGGTCGGCGGCGCCGGCCGAGGCGTCCGCGGCCTGGTGGAAGGCAATGCCGATGCTGGTCGTCACGTTCAGGCTGCGGCCGTCCAGCTCGAAGGGGACGGTGCCCACCCGTTCCACGATCTTCCGCGCGACGGCCACGGCGGCTTCCCGCGTGTGCACGTTCTCCAGCACGACCACGAACTCGTCGCCCGCCAGCCGCGCCACGGTGTCGGTGCTTCGCACGCTGGCCAGCAGGCGCTGCGCATATTCCACCAGCACGCCGTCGCCTGTGGCATGGCCGAGCGTGTCGTTGATGGTCTTGAAGTAGTCGATGTCGAGGAACAGCACCGCCAGCGCATTGCCCGAACGCTGCGCGCGGGCGATGGCGCCAGGCAGGAACTCGTTGAAGGCGAGCCGGTTCGCGAGGCCGGTGAGGGTGTCGATGCGCGCCAGGTCGATCAGCTTGCGCTCCACCGCCTTCAGGGCGCTGATGTCCAGGCTCAGCGAGAAGATGCCGCGCGTGCTGCCGTCGGGGCCGATGTCGGGCACGTAGCTCACGCGGGTGGTGCGGTCGGCGCCCTTGGTCCTGGTCTGCGCCTCGAACTCCACGCGCTCGCCGGCCAGTGCGCGCGCGATCATGGCCTTGCGCGAGAGATACAGCTCGGGGCCCGCGACGTCGCCGACGTGGCGGCCCAGGATCTCGGCCGGCTCCACGCCGAGCCATTCGCGGTAGGTGGCATTGGCGAAGGTGATGTTCTCGTCGCGGTCGATGTAGGTGATGAGTGCCGGCAGGTTGTCGGTGATGGTGCGCAGGCGCCTTTCGCTTTCGGCCTGCCGCAGCTCCGCGCGCTTGAGCGCGGTGATGTTGAAGGTCATGAGATAGAAACCCACGAGCCCGCCCTGCGGGTCCATGTCGGCCACCAGGTTGACCTGGAAGAAGCCATCCTTTCCATGCAGCGGTGCATGCACCGGAAAGCGCACCGACTTGCCCTCGCGCACCAGCGGAAGATAGGGCCGGATCTGACGGTGCACTGCCTTGCCCAGCGCCGAGCGCAGCGTGACGTTCTCGAGCGGGCCGCTGCCCAGCCCCGCCATCTGCCGCGCGCGGCTGTTGGCGAAGAGGCAGTTCTCTTTGCTGTCGAAATAGCCCACCAGCGCGGGGATGCTGTCGGTCACGTCGCGCAGCCGCTTCTCCTGCTCGGTCAGGGCCTTGCGTATGTTCACCTCGTCGGTGATGTCGAAGGTCATGGCGAACACGCCCTGCACCACGCCGTTGGCGTCGCGGTCGGGAATGTAGTGGGCCTTGAAGGTGCGCTCGCCGATGCCCAGCGCCGGATCGCCGGATTTCTCGACCACCACCGTCTCGCCGGCCAGCGCGCGCGCGTAGGCCTGCGCCACGATGGCAAAGTCCGACGGGCCGCGAACCTCCGGCATCAATTGCCCCACCATGGCCCGGTCCTTGTGCAGTGCCTTCACCTGGGCATTGACGAAGGTGTATCTCAGCGAGGAATCGACGTGCGAGACCAGCGCCGGGATGTTGTCTGCAATGACGCGAACCTGCGCTTCGCTGTGGGCCAGGCTGAATTCGATGCGCTTGCGCTCGGTCACGTCGGAGGTCATTGCGTAGTAGCCGCGGACCTGCCCGGCCTGGTCGCGGTCGGGGATGAGTTCGGTCTGGAAGTAGCGGTCTTCCTCGCCGCGCCTGGCTTCGCCGCGGCTCTCGAAGCTCACGGCCTCGCCGGCCAGCACGCGCCGCACGGCGGCGTCCACCGTCTCGTCCTCGCCGATGTCCTGCACCGTGCGCCCGATCAGCTGGGCTGCGCCGCGGTCGAGCTTCCTGCACAGCGGGGCGTTCACGAAGGTGTAGCGGCCCTGCGCATCGACGTGCGACACCAGCGCGGGCAGGTTGTCGGTGATGTCGCGCAGGAACTTCTCGCTCGACTTGCGCTGCTGCATCAGCGTGTCGAAGGTGCGCGCGAGATCGCCGATCTCGTCGTGCCGGTAGGTGCGCGGCACGGCCGTCTGCAGGGCCGGGTTGTCCACGTCCAGCATGTGCCGGTGCAGGTGCCGAAGCGGCGTGAGCTGCTGGCGCACGAAGCCCAGCACCGCGGCCCCCGCGAGCATGGCGAGCACCACCGTGCCGATCCATGCCGAGCGCTCGATCGCGTCGACCCGGGCGAAGGCTTCCGTGCTCGGGTACATGGACCCCAGCACCCAGTTGGTCTGCGGGATGCGCTTGAAGGCGTACAGGCCGTGCACGCCCGCATGGTTGAAGCCTTCGGTCGCGCCTTCGTAGCCTTCGATCGGGCGTTCGATCTCGGGATTGCCGACCCCCTTCAGGCCCGTCTGGTTGATGATGCGCTCGGTGCGCGGATGGTCGATCACCACGCCTTCCGTGCTGGTGATGAACAGGTAGCCCGTCTCGCCGAATTTCAGGTCGGCGAGCTCGCCCAGGATGTTCCGGTCCTTCAGGTTGATGGCGCCCGAGATCACGTACCGCACGTTGCCGGCGGCGTCCAGCACCGGCTCGGTCATGGCGATCTGCGCCAGGCCGGTGAGCCGGTTGAGGTAGGGCTCGGAGATCACGCCGGCGCGGGCCGCGAGCGTTTGCTGGAAGTACGCACGGTCCTTGATGTTGACCTTGCCGGGCTGCTGCGCGCCGCTCAGGCTCGCGACCAGGTCGCCCTCGGCCGTGAAGAAGGCGACGTTGCTGAAAGCCTTGCGCAGCGATGGGTGCTTTTCGAGAAAGGCCTGCAGCGCCGGCGTGTCGGGAAACTCGTTGAGCGCCGTGCTGTCGGCGAAGGTCTCCAGCAGCGTGCGGCGGCTGACGAACTTCTGGTCGATGGTGTTCGCAATGGCCGACAGGCGGGCGAAGGCCTCGCTTCCGATGGAGGCCTTCATGCTGGTCTTGACCAGCTGCAGGGCGACCGTCGCAATGGCCAGGGTGGCCGCCAGGACGACCGCGGCGATGCCCAGGCCGAGGCGTGTGTTCAGGCTGATGCGGATGTTCCGAAGACCGGGCAATTTCATTGGCATGGACGTGCACCGCGACGAGATCCGCGCTGCGCCTGCACGTAGTGTGTCACGTAGTGTGTCAGAAGCGGGGAACGGGCCGCTTCGCGCAATCCCGCATGCGCCGCCGGCCCATGGCGCACCCTCACATCTCCTCGCGCTTGAGAAGATAGTCGAGCGGGCCGACGCGGAACCACCGGTAGCCGTAGGGCTCCAGCAGCATGCAGTGCTTTCCCTTCGAGTTGGCGCGGCTGTGCGCGTTGGAGAGCAGGTTGATCAGCTGCCCGCCGTGCCTGCCGAGCGCCTTGGCGCCGAGCTTTATTTCCAGCGGGCTGTCGCCCAGGTTGTGCACGAAGACCGCCGCGTTGCCGCGCCATTCGTAGCGCATGACGAGCGCCGCGCGCTCCTCGTTGGGAACCACCTCGAAGTCGCCCCAGCCGATCTCCGGCACTTCCTTTCGCATGCGGAACACGCGTTCCATCCAGTTGAGCAGCGACTCGGGGTCGCGCCGCTGCGCCGCCACGTTCACATGCTCGAAGCCGTAGGCACCGCCCGTGATCACCGGCAGCACCGGCTTGGAAGAGGTGGTGAACCCGCCCTGGCGCTCGGTGGACCACTGCATCGGCGTGCGCGCGCAGTTGCGCTCCGGCAGGCTCAGGTCGTCGCCCATGCCGATCTCGTCGCCGTAGCGGACCACCGGCGTGCCGGGCAGGGTGAGCATCAGGCTGTAGGCCAGCTCGAGGCGCCGCCGGTTGCCGCCGAGCATCGGTGCCAGCCTGCGGCGTATGCCGCGGTCGTACAGCTGCATGTCCTTTTCGGGGCCGAAGGCGGCGAACACGCGCTGGCGCTGCGCGGGCCGCAGGCGGCCCAGGTCGAGCTCGTCGTGGTTGCGCAGGAAGATGCCCCACTGCGAGGTCGCGGGGCGCGCCCGGGTCGCCTCCAGCGCCTTGGCCAGCGGCCGCGCGTCGGCCACGGCCATCGCATAGAAGAGGTGCTGGTTGACCTGGAAGTTGAACATCATGTGCAGCCGCTCGCCCTCGTCGCCGAAGTAGGCCATGTTGGTGCTGGGCAGCACGTTGGCCTCGGCAAGGATGATCGCGTCGCCCCGGCGCCACTGGAGCAGTTCGCGGAACTGCCGCAGCATGTCGAACTTCTCGGTCGGGCGCACCACCCTCGGGCCCTTGGCGCCGATCACGAAGGGCACGGCGTCCATGCGGAAACCCGAGACGCCCATCTGGGTCCAGAAGCCCATGATCTTCAGGATCTCCGCCTGCACGTCGGGGTTGGCGGTGTTCAGGTCGGGCTGGAATTCGTAGAAGCGGTGGAAGTACCAGCGCCTTGCGAGCTTGTCGAAGGTCCAGGTCGATTTCTGCACGCCCGGGAAGACCACACCATCGGTGTAGCGGGCCGGCTTCCTGTCGGACCACACATACCAGTTGTGATACTTTGACTTGCGGTCCCTGCGTGCCTGCTGGAACCACGGGTGCTGGTCCGAGGTGTGGTTCACCACCAGGTCCATCAGCACGCGCATGCCAAGGCGCGAAGCCGAGTGCGTGAATTCGACGAAATCGCCGAGCGTGCCGAAGCGGGGATCGACGTTGTAAAAGTCCGAAACATCGTAGCCGTCGTCCTGCCTCGGCGATGGATGGAAGGGCATCAGCCACAGGGTCGTGACACCCAGGCCGTGAAGGTACTCCAGCCGCCGTGTCAGCCCCTCGAAGTCGCCGCAGCCATCGCCGTTGGAGTCCATGAAGGTTCCCACGGAGAGGCAATACACCACGGCGTTTTTGTACCAAAGGTCGTTGATCATGCCGGGGAACCTCCTGAAGATCGGAGCCTCGCAAACACGGAACACACGAAAGGAAACCCGATGTCGGCCGATGCTTGGTGGAAGAACGGAATCGTCTATCAGATCTATCCGCGTTCATTCCAGGACAGCGACGGAGACGGCATCGGCGACCTGCGTGGCATCCGCAAGCGGCTCGATTATCTGGTCGAGCTTGGCGTGGATGCCGTCTGGATATCGCCGATCTACCCCTCACCAATGGCCGACTTCGGGTACGACATATCCGACTACTGCAACATCGATCCGCGCTTCGGCACGCTCGAGGACTTCGACGCGCTCGCGGCGGAGTGCAAGGCGCGCGGCCTGAAGCTGGTGCTGGACTTCGTGCCCAACCACACCTCCGACCAGCACCCGTGGTTCGTGCAGAGCCGCGCCTCGCGTGCGAGCCCCAAGCGCGACTGGTACCTGTGGCGCGACCCGGCGCCCGGCGGCGGCCCGCCCAACAACTGGCTCAGCAATTTCGGCGGTCCCGCGTGGACCTTCGACGAAGCCAGCGGCCAGTACTACTGCCACTCCTTCCTGAAGGAGCAGCCCGACCTCAACTGGCGCAACCGCGAGGTGCGCGAGGCGATGTACGAGGTGCTGCGCTTCTGGCTGCGGCGCGGCGTGGACGGTTTCCGCATCGACGTGCTCTACCACCTCATCAAGGACGACCAGTTCCGCGACAACCCGCCCAACCCGTCGTTCCAGCCGGGGCAGGATCCTTCGCACCGGCTGCTGGCGCTCTACACGACGGACCGGCCGGAGATGCAGGACATCGTGTTCGAGATGCGCCGCGTGGTCGATGCGTTCAGCAGCGAGGCTTCGGCGCGCGTGCTGATCGGCGAGCTTTATCTTCCGCTCGAGCGGCTCATGGCCTACTACGGGCTCACGTCGGAAGGCCTGCTGCAGGGCGTGCAGCTGCCGTTCAATTTTCAGCTCATTGCGGCGCCGTGGCATGCGGCCGAGATCGACCGCATCGTGCGCAGCTACGAAGCGGCGCTGCCTCACGGCGCGGCGCCCAACTGGGTGCTCGGCAACCACGACAAGCCGCGCATCGCGAGCCGTGTCGGGCAGGAGCGGGCGCGGCTCGCGGCCATGCTGCTGCTCACGCTGCGCGGCACGCCCACGCTCTACTACGGCGACGAGATCGGCCTGACCGACGTTCCCATTCCGCCCGACGAGGTGCAGGACCCGTTCGAGAAGAACGAGCCGGGCAAGGGCCTGGGGCGCGATCCGCAGCGCACGCCCATGCAATGGAGCCGGGCCCACATGGCCGGCTTCACCGACGGCACGCCGTGGCTGCGCCTGGGCGGCGACTGGGGCATGCGCAACGTCGAAGCGCAGCTGGCCGATCCGGCCTCGATGCTGCAGCTCTACAGGAAGCTCATCGCGCTGCGCCGCAAGGAACCCGCGCTGCACGAAGGAACCCACGAACAGCTCCACGCCGGCGACGACGTGCTGGCCTATGCAAGAGCATCGGGAACGCGGCGGCTGATCGTGCTGCTGAACTTCTCGACCTCCGACACCCGGATCGCGGCCGAGCTGCTGCCGCGCGAAGTGGTCGTGCTGGCCTCGACGCATCCTGAGCGCACCGGAACGGTGGCGGGCGAACTGGTGCTGCAGCCGCTGGAGGGCGTGATCGTCGCGCAGTGATCGGTGCGTGAAAGCGGCGCGTGAACGCGACGCGGCTACTGGCCCGAGGGATAGGTCTCGGGCACCTCCGCGTCCGTTGCGGCCGCATCGCGCTCCAGCGGCTCGACCGCGCGGCTCTGGTCGAAGTGCAGCAGCGCATCGAACTGCACCGGCAGCCGCGCGAAGAAATAGTGGCTCTGCCGTTCGGTCTCGGGCCGGTAGATGACGCCAATGGCGCGTTCGAGCCGCGGCTCCCGCAGCGCGAAGAAATGGCTTCCCTCGCCACGCAGCGGCAGCATGAAGCGCTCGAGCCCGGTCTCGTGCATGAGGCCCTCGTAGCTGTCCTCGCGCGAGGGGACCACCTGCTTGCGTTCGGCGGCCGCGCCCCAGTCGGAGGCCGCCATCACGCTGCCGGTATGCGTGGTGAAGCCCACCAGCACCGCATCGCGGCCCTGGCGTTCGCGCACCAGCTGGCCCACGTTGAGTTCCCCGCGGCGCTCGCCCATCTCGGTGGCGCGCGCATCGCCCAGGTGCGAGTTGTGCGCCCACACCACGATCTTCGGTCGATCGCTCGCGCGCCACAGGTGGCGCTCGATCTCGCCCAGCGTCTCCACCATGTGCCGGTCGCGCTGGTTCCAGGAGGACACGTCGCTCAGGTACATCGAGCGGTAGTAGGCCTCGGCGTTCTTGACGAGGCGCGCGTTCTGCTCGGCGTTGAAGGCGTCTTCCTCATTGGCCGCGCCGCCGCTGCGCCATGCATCGCCGGCGGCGCGGCGCATCTCGACCAGCATCTCGACCACTTCGCGCTGGCAGGAGGGCGTGTTGCCGAGCCCGGCCATCAGGCCGTACACCTGGCCGCCGTCGCCGAAGCGGTCGAAGCATGCGTAGCGTTCGCGGGCGCTGCGCGCTGCCACGGGATCGGTGCGGTCGAAATAGTCGAGCACGGCTTCGATGGAGGCGTGCAGGCTGTAGAGGTCCAGGCCGTAGAAGCCGGTCTTGCCCTGCGGCGGGCCCGCGTCGTTGAAGGCGCGCTGCCATTCGATGAAGCTCGCGACGTCCTCGTTGCGCCACATCCAGGTCGGAAAGCGCCGGAAGCCCGCGAGCGCTTCGCGCGCATTGGCGTCGCCGCCGGCGCCCCGCACATAGCGGTTCGCGCGATAGGCGTCGGGCCAGTCGCCTTCGATGGCCACCGCGTGGAAGCCTTTCTCGGCCAAGAGGCGCCGCGTGATGTCCGCGCGCGCCGCATAGAACTCGTGCGTGCCGTGCGAAGCCTCGCCGAGCAGCACATAGTGCGCATCGCCGATCCGCTCGAGCAGCGCGTCATGGTCGCTGGAAGACCCGTCCATCGGATGCGCCACGGCACGCAGCGCCTCCGCTTCGTTCGAAATGCGTGAGGGATTCATCGTCCACGGTCCTCAGGCAGGAAGCGCGCCATGAGGGTTGGCGTCTTCGATCAGGTGGCAGACCTCCTCGTCGCTGGTCTGCGAGAAGTCCAGGTACCAGCGCCCGACGCCGAGGAAGGGCTCCGGCGTCTCGGCGCAGACCACGTCGTCGGCCTCGCCGAGCAGCAGCGCGCAGGCTTCGCGCGATGCCACGGGCACTGCAACCACCACGCGGGCCGGCGCCTGCCGGCGCACCGCGCGCACGGCCACGCGCATGGTCGCGCCGGTGGCCAGGCCGTCGTCCACCAGGATGGCGGTGCGGCCATGCAGGTCGGGCGCGGGCCGGTCGCCGCGGTAGGCGCGTTCGCGCCGCTCGAGTTCGTCCTGCTCGTTGCGCACGACCTCGTCGACCTCCTTCGCGCCGATGCCGAGTTCGCGCACGAGGTCTTCATCCAGCACCCGCTCGCCGCCGCCCGCGATGGCACCCATCGCGTATTCCTCGTGTCCCGGCACGCCGAGCTTGCGCACCACGAGCACGTCGAGCGGCGCATGCAGTGCCTTGGCCACTTCGTACGCCACCGGCGTCCCGCCGCGCGGCAGGGCCAGCACGACGACGTCCGGCTTGTGCGCATAGGCGGTGAGCCTGTGAGCGAGCACGCGGCCCGCCTGCTGCCGGTTCCTGAAAAACTCGAATGCCATTTCTCGGGTGTCCTTGCGGCCACCTTATTTTTCTCGGCACAGGGGTGCTGTAGGGGGATGCGCACGTTGGCGTAGGCGTGCACTGCCATGGGGCGGCGCGCCGTGCCCCCGTCTCGCAGCGGCAGCTAAGGGTGCTGCTGGATCAGGCGCCAGCCTGCCGCAGCCCACCCCGCCCGCGCCGCGCCCCCTCCCGCCACGCATTCACGATCAGCTCGCGCGCCTTCGGGTGCTCGGGGTCGCTGACCACCCATTCGGGATACGCGTGCGGAAGGCTGGCCGCGGTGGCGCGGATTGCGTCGAACTCGATGGGGGAGAGCGGCGCGGCCGCGCCGGCGCGGTGGGCCAGGGTCTTGCGCAGGCCCGCCTTCCATGCGTCCGGCAGGTGATCGACGGCAGGCAGGAGCGCCAGCGCGATGTGCGCGGCGCGCGGGCTCAAGGCCGCGGCGTCGGCGCGCAGCCGCGCCAGGCACTCGGTGCCGCTCATCTTCTTTCTTCCATCGCCTTGGTCGCAGGGCATGCTGCGCGCCTCGCTCAAGCCGCCTGGATCTCGATGCGCCGCGGCTGCGCGTGCTGGGCCTTGGGAATGCGCAGCTTCAGCACGCCCTGCGAAAGCTCGGCCGAGATGGCGTTGGTGTCGAGCTCCTTGCTGAGCGTGAAGACACGGCGGAAGCGGCCCAGGCCGACCTCCGTGTGGCTCGACTCGAGCCCCTCGGGTATCGAGAGCCCCGACTCGGCCTCGATGGTCAGCGTGTCGGACGCGACCTGCAGGCTGAGCTTGTCGCGCGAGACGCCCGGCAGGTCGGCAAAGAGCGTGATGCCGCCGCTGTCCTCGACCACGTCGACCGGCGGCGTCAGCGCCGCGTCGCTGTAGCGCGTGCTGTCGTCCTTGCGTGCGAGCTCCTTCGATCCGGCCGCGCGGGGCGAAGTGGTAGGGGTGTTGCTGCTGTCCATGATCGTCTCTCCTTTCTTCATTTCAGGGTTGCGTCGTCGTCATCACTGCACCGTGATGCGCCGCGGCTGCGACGAAGCCTGGCGCTGCACGCTGATGTGCAGCACGCCGTCGCGGTACCTGGCGGTCACGGCGTCGGGGTCGGCATCGTCGGGCAGGGTGAGCACGCGGCGGAACGAGCCCTCGAAGCGCTCGTTGATGTGCACGGCTGCCTTGGCGTCGGACTCGGGCAGCTTGTTGGCGCGCTGGCCGGCAATGGTGAGCAGGCCGCGCTCCAGGTTCACCTCGAGGCTGGACGGGTCGACACCGGGCGCGAACGCGTAGATCTCCACGGTCTGCGGCGTGCCGCCGATGTTCAGGGCCGGAAAGCCGTTGCGGCCGAAGCCCCGGATGGTCGGAGACAGATCGAAGGCCTGCTGCATCTCGCGCTGCAGGCGATCCATCTCTGCAAACATGTCGCGCGGAAACAGGGATCGGTACATGGCGAAAACCTCCATTCAAAGAAAGAACAACAGGTTGAACGGTGCGCTCGAGGCGTGCGCCTCCAGCGCTTCCGATCAGCGAAATAGGCGCTGGCGGCAGGTTTTCAAGAGGGGATGTCCGGGGGGCGGTAGCCCCGATTGCGCGAGTGCTATGAAGGCCGATGCCGCAATTAAAAAAACTTGACGCCGAGCCTCTTGAAGGGGCGCGGCGCGGACCTAAATCGATCCTCGTCGAAATCGTCAATCGTCATTCCAAACCTGAAGGAGATTTGCCATGCCGATGGACCTGCTCAAGCAGATAGCCGCATCCCGCCTGCCCGTGTCTTTCCGCACGCCCAAGGAGATCGACGAGGTCAGGATCCTGCGCCAGGCGGGGCTCGTGATCGCACTGATTCCGGCGCCAGCCGACCCCCTGAAGCTCGCGGGCAGCGAGCCCGCGGCGCAGGTGCTGGCCATCACCGAGAAAGGACGCGAGGAGCTCGCGCGGATCCGCTATCCGGGTGAGTTGCCGCAGCAGTCGAAACGCCGCCATGCGGGCCTGAAAGGCTGGCTTGGCGAGAAGCGCTTCGGACATGCATTGCAGCAAGTCTTACCCGCCCGAAGCCGCGATTCGCGCCCCTCGCAGGGTTTGTAGGCCGCATCCTTCCTGAACATGCGCGCAAATCCATGCCGCCGGATGCGTGCTTCCGCGCTGAATCCGATTCGCTCATGCAAGCGAAAAATTCATCAGGAGACAGACATGGACTTCGAAGGCATCTATTGCTTTGACACGGCGGCCGTCCGCTTTGCGATCTACCCGGACGGCCACGATGGCGCGCGGATCATCGGGCAGATTTCGGAGGAGACCCTGCACGACGTGTTCGGCACCAGGGACCTGGGCGACCGCCTGCTGGAAACCTGCAAGGCGCACTTCGATGCCATTGGCGCCGCGGCGCTCAAGCGCTACCGCAACGACCCGAACCGGCCGATCGTGCTGACCGTGGACGATTTTTCCCAGCGCCTTTCCCCCCGTTCCGGCGGCTCGCAAACCGCACCGCAGGCCACGCCGCTGGCTGCCTGAAAACGCCGCGCCCGCTGCGCGGCCGGTTTTCGCCCCTGGTCGCGTGATGGGCAACTCTCCGACACGGCAAGGAGGTTTCAGCCTTACCCGCTGCGCCCGGATTCTTTGCAAATTGTGTGCTCAGGCCTTGTAGATGCCGAAAGCGTGTCCGTTGGACACCCGGTCGCTGGCCTTCATGCGAGCAAGGAACACCGGTGCCAGTGACCCAACTGCTTTCAGAGCCTGAGGCGCAAGACGCCTACCTGTTCCGCGAAGGAACGCATTCCCGCCTGTACGACCTACTGGGTTGCCATCTTCTGAAGGAGGGCGGCGCGCGCTTCGCGGTGTGGGCGCCCAACGCGGAATCGGTGGCGGTGGTCGGCGACTGGAACCACTGGTCCGGCGATGCCGATCCGCTCGCGCCGTCCGCGGACGGCACCGGCATCTGGCTGGGCCGCGCGCCCCATGCCGCGCCGGGGCAGGCCTACAAGTACCGCATCCGCTCGCGCTTTGGCGGCTACACGGTCGACAAGGCCGACCCTTTCGCGTTCTGCGCCGAGCTGGCGCCCGCCACGGCCTCGCGCATCTGCGAACTTTCTTATGAATGGAACGACGCCGAATGGATGGCCACGCGGGGCGCGCGCAATGCGCTCGATGCGCCGATGTCGGTCTACGAGGTGCACCTGGGGTCGTGGCGCCGCCGCGAGGGCCGGTTCATGGGCTACCGCGAGATCGCGCATGAACTCGCGGCCTACGTGAAGGAGATGGGCTTCACGCACGTGGAGCTCATGCCCGTGACAGAGCACCCCTTCTACGGCTCCTGGGGCTACCAGACCACCGGCTACTTCGCGCCCACCGCGCGCTACGGCTCGCCGCAGGACTTCATGTACCTGGTCGATCACCTGCACCAGAACGGCATCGGCGTGCTGCTGGACTGGGTGCCTTCGCACTTTCCGACCGACGAGCACGGCCTGGCGTTCTTCGACGGCACGCACCTCTACGAGCATGCCGATCCGCGCCAAGGCTTCCACCCGGAGTGGAACTCCAGCATCTTCAACTACGGCCGTGCGGAGGTGCGCAGCTTCCTGGTGTCGTCGGGCCTGTTCTGGCTCGACAGGTACCACATCGATGGGCTGCGGGTCGATGCGGTCGCCTCCATGCTCTACCTGGACTACGCGCGCAAGCACGGCGAATGGATTCCCAACCGCCACGGCGGCCGCGAGAACCTGGAGGCGATCGACTTCCTGCGCACCCTGAACCGCGCCGTCTACCGCGAGCACCCCGACGCGATCACCGTGGCCGAGGAATCCACGGCCTGGCCGCGCGTCTCGCGGCCGACCGACATGGACGGGCTGGGCTTTGGCGAGAAATGGAACATGGGCTGGATGCACGACGTGCTCGCCTACATGAAGGAAGAGCCGATCCACCGCAAGTACCACCACCACAAGATGACCTTCTCGCTGGTGTATGCGTTCCATGAGAACTTCGTGCTGCCGCTGTCGCACGACGAGGTGGTGCACGGCAAGGGCTCGCTGCTCGGCAAGATGCCGGGCGACCACTGGCAGCAGTTCGCCAACCTGCGCGCGCTGTTCGGCTTCATGTGGGCGCACCCGGGCAAGAAGCTGCTCTTCATGGGGGGCGAGTTCGGCCAGCGGCGCGAGTGGACGCACGACGGCGAGCTCGAATGGTGGGTCTGCGAGCTCGAAGGGCATGGCGGCCTGCAGCGGCTGGTGGCGCAGCTCAACCGCGTGTACCGCGATGCGCCCGCGCTCTACCAGCAGGATTTCTCGGCCTCGGGCTTCGAATGGGTCGCGGCCGACGATACCGACGCCAGCGTGTTCGCCTTCCTGCGCAAGCCGCGCGACGGCCATGCGCCGCTGCTGGTGGTCAGCAACATGACGCCGGTGCCGCGCACCAATTACCTGCTGGGCGTGCCGCTGCCGGGCTTCTGGAGCGAGCTCATCAACACCGACGCCGTCGAGTTCGGCGGCTCCGGGTGGGGCAATCTTGGCGGCGTCGAGGCCGCACCCGTGCGTTCGCATGGCCGCATGCACTCGGTGTGCATGACCCTGCCGCCGCTGTCCACGCTGATTCTCGAGCACCGGCCATCATGAAAAAACTGTTCGCAAATCCGCAGGCCCCCGCGGCTTCCTCCGTGGCGCCCGAGGTGCAGGACGGCAACCGGCGCGCGGTCGTCGATGCCGTGCTGCCATCGGTGGACAACGGCCGCTTCGCCGTGAAATGCATCGTCGGCGAAAGGGTGCAGGTGAAGGCGCACTGCTTCACCGACGGCCACGACGTGCTGCGCGTGCTGCTGTGCTGGCGTCCGCAGGGCAAGGCCGAGTTCCGCGAAGTGCCGATGAAGCCGCTCGTCAACGACGTGTGGGAGGCATCCTTTGCGCCGCCCGCGCTCGGGCGCTACTTCTACACCGTGGTGGCCTGGGTCGACCCGTTCGAATCGTGGCGCCATGAAATGACGCGCCGCGTGGACCCCGACGACGTGCGCATCGCCTCGCAGGTGGGCGCACTGGAGGTGGCCGGCGCGGCCGAGCGGGCCGAGGGCGCGGACCGGCAGGCGCTGGCCAACTGGGCCACCGAGCTCGATGCCGTGGCGGCCGACCCCGGCGCGGACGTGTCGGCGCTCAAGGCGCTGGCGCTCGACGAAGAGCTCGCCATGCTGGCGCGCCGCCACCCCGACCGCCGGCACGAGGTGCGCTTTGCTCTCGAGCTGCCGCTGGAGGCCGAGCGCGAGCGTGCGCGCTTCAGCACCTGGTATGAGCTGTTCCCGCGTTCGGCCGGCACCACGCCCGGCGTGCACGGCACCTTCAAGGACGTGGAGGCGCGGCTGCCCGCCATTGCCGCCATGGGCTTCGACGTGCTGTACTTTCCGCCGATCCACCCGATCGGCCGGCTGCAGCGCAAGGGCCCCAACAACGCGCTGGCCAGTGGCGCGGACGACGTCGGCAGCCCTTGGGCCATTGGCGCGGCCGAGGGCGGCCACAAGGCCATTCTTCCGGCGCTGGGCACGGCGGAAGACTTTCGCCACCTCTGCGCAGAGGCCGCCTCGCACGGGCTGGAGATCGCGCTGGACATCGCCTTCCAGTGCGCGCCCGACCATCCCTACGTGAAGGCGCATCCCGACTGGTTCCGCTGGCGTCCCGACGGCAGCGTGCAGTACGCGGAGAACCCGCCCAAGAAGTACCAGGACATCTACCCCTTCAACTTCGAGAGCGAGGACTGGCGCGGCCTGTGGGCCGAACTGCGCAGCGTGATCGAGCACTGGATAGGCGAGGGCGTGCGCATTTTCCGCGTCGACAACCCGCACACCAAGGCCTTCGCGTTCTGGGAATGGGTGATCGGCGAGATCCGGCGCGAGCACCCCGAGGTGATCTTCCTGGCCGAGGCCTTCACGCGGCCCAAGGTGATGCACCGGCTCGCGAAGCTGGGCTTCTCGCAGTCCTACACCTACTTCACCTGGCGCAACACCAAGCAGGAACTGGTCGAGTACTTCACCGAGCTTTCCACGCCGCCGGGCGTGGACTACTTCAGGCCCAACGTGTGGCCCAACACGCCCGACATCCTGCACGAGCAGCTGCAGGGCGGCGAAGCCTCGGTCTACATGGCGCGGCTGGTGCTGGCCGCCACGCTCGCGGCCAACTACGGCATCTACGGGCCGGCCTACGAGCTGCGCGAACACCGGCCGCGCTCGTCCGGCAGCGAGGAATACCTCGACTCCGAAAAATACCAGCTGCGCCACTGGAACCACGACGATCCGGGCAGCCTGGCGCCGTTCATCACGCGCGTGAACCGCATCCGCCGCGAGAACCCGGCGCTGCACCGGGACCGCGGCCTGCGCTTCCTGCGCATCGACAACGACCAACTGCTGGCCTATGCCAAGGTGTCGGAGGGCGGCGACAACGTGGTCGTGACCGTGGTCAACCTCGATCCGCACAACGTGCAATCGGGCTGGCTCGAGCTCGACCCCGAAAGCGTGAACGTCGAGCGTTCGCGCCCGTTCCAGATGCACGACCTGCTGAGCGGGCAGCGCTTCATCTGGCAGGGCGGCTGGCACTACGTCAAGCTCGATCCGCACAGCGTGCCCGCGCACATCTTCGTGGTGCGGCGGCGCCATGGCGACGAGCGCGACTTCGACTACTTCCTGTGAGGCCGCAACGATGAACGCCCCTGTCTCCCACATTGCGCTCGAAACGGTAGAGATCGACATCAGCGACGACCCGCTGTGGTACCGCGATGCGGTGATCTACCAGCTCAACGTCAAGGCGTTCTTCGACTCCAACAACGACGGCATCGGCGACTTCAAGGGCGTCACGGCCAAGCTCGACTACGTGAAGGAACTGGGCGTCAACACCATCTGGCTGATGCCCTTCTATCCATCGCCGCTGCGCGACGACGGCTACGACATTTCGGCCTACGAAGACGTGAACCCGCAGTACGGCACGCTGGACGACTTCCGCGAGATGCTCGATGCCGCCCACGAGCGCGGGCTGCGGGTGATCACCGAGCTGGTCATCAACCACACCTCGAGCGACCACCCGTGGTTCCAGGCCGCGCGGCGCGCACCGGCCGGCTCGCCCGAGCGCGACTTCTACGTGTGGAGCGACACCGACCAGATCTACCAGGGCACGCGCATCATCTTCACCGACACCGAGACCTCCAACTGGGCCTGGGACCCG
This sequence comes from Variovorax paradoxus NBRC 15149, assembly GCF_001591365.1. Classification (GTDB taxonomy): domain Bacteria; phylum Pseudomonadota; class Gammaproteobacteria; order Burkholderiales; family Burkholderiaceae_C; genus Variovorax; species Variovorax paradoxus. The sequence continues at coordinate 566,620 of NZ_BCUT01000001.1, read as the reverse complement.
GTGGCCAAGGCCTACTACTGGCACCGCTTCTTCAGCCACCAGCCGGACCTCAACTTCGACAACCCCGCGGTGCTCGAAGCCATCTTCAAGGTGATGCGCTTCTGGCTCGACATGGGCGTGGACGGCTTCCGGCTCGACGCCATTCCCTACCTGGTGGAGCGCGACGGCACCAGCAACGAGAACCTGCCCGAGACCCATGCGGTGATCAAGCAGGTGCGCGCCGCCATCGACGCGCAGTACAAGAACCGCTTCCTGCTGGCCGAGGCCAACATGTGGCCGGAAGACGTGCGCGAGTATTTCGGCGATGGCGACGAGTGCCACATGGCGTATCACTTTCCGCTGATGCCGCGCATGTACATGGCCATCGCGCAGGAAGACCGGCATCCCATCGTCGAGATCATGCAGCAGACGCCCGACATTCCCGAGGGCTGCCAGTGGGCCATCTTCCTGCGCAACCACGACGAGCTCACGCTCGAGATGGTCACCAGCAAGGAGCGCGACTACATGTACACCATGTACGCGGCCGACCTGCGCGCGCGCATCAACCTGGGCATCCGCCGGCGCCTGGCGCCGCTGATGGAAAACGACATCGACCGCGTGAAGCTCATGAACGGCATGCTGCTGTCGATGCCCGGCTCGCCGATCATCTACTACGGCGACGAGATCGGCATGGGCGACAACGTGTTCGTGGGCGACCGCAACGGCGTGCGCACGCCCATGCAGTGGAGCCCCGACCGCAACGCCGGCTTCTCGCGCGCCGATCCGCAGCGGCTGTACCTGCAGCCCATCATGGACCCGATGTTCGGCTACGAGGCGCTCAACGTGGAGGCACAGGCGCGCGACAGCAGCTCGCTGCTCAACTGGACCAAGCGCATGCTGGCCGTGCGCAAGACCAGCCACGCCTTCGGCCGCGGCAAGCGGCGCTTCCTGAAGCCGGGCAACCGCAAGATCCTGGCCTACCTGAGCGAGTACGACGAGGACATCATCCTCACGGTGTTCAACCTGTCTCGCGCCGCGCAGCCGGTGGAGCTGGATCTCTCGGCCTTCAAGGGCCGCGTGCCCATCGAGATGCTGGGCCGCGCGCCGTTTCCGCCCATCGGCGAGCTGCCCTACCTGCTCACGCTGGCCTCGTACGGCTTCTACTGGTTCAGGCTCACTTCCGATGCCGAGATGCCGAGCTGGCACCAGGAAGGCGTGGCGCTGCAGGAGTGGCCCACGCTGGTGCTGTTCGACGGCTGGACCAGCTTCTTCCGCGACCGCGTGATGCCCTGGCGCATCGGCATGTCGGAGCGCATGCGCAACCAGTTCGAGCTGGAGACGCTGCCGCGCCACATCGAGATCCAGCGCTGGTATGCATCCAAGGGCACCGCCATCGAGCGCGCGCGCCTGGCCGACCACGTCATCTGGGAGGCAGGCCCGCTCAGCTGGATGCTCCCCTTGCTCGAACTCGACGGCTCGCCCGGCGGCGCCACCTACTTCATGCCGCTGGCACTGGCCTGGGAAGAGCGCGACGAGGAGCGCATGGCCGGCGTCGCGCAGGCCGCGCTCGCCAAGGTGCGGCAGCAGGCGCAGGTGGGGCTGATGGGCGATGCGTTCTATGACGAAGCCTTCTGCCGCGAATTGGTGCTGGCGATCCGCAGCGGCATGGAACTGGAAACCGCGCAGGGTCGGCTGCGCTTTCGCGCGACGGCGGCCTTTGCCGAGGTGGAGGCCGACATTGCCAGCCTGCCGATCGGGCGGCCCAGCGGCGTGAGCAGCAACACCGTGGTCACGCTCGACGAGACCCTCTTCCTCAAGGGCTACCGCCACCTGCGCGAAGGCCTGAACCCCGAACTGGAGATGGGCCGCTTCCTGACCGAGGTGGCCAAATATCCGCACTGCGTCCCGGTGCTGGGCGCGCTCGAATACACCGGCAACGACGGGCGCACCATGACCCTGGCCATGGTGCAGTCCTATGTGTCGAACCAGGGCGATGGCTGGGACCACACGCTGGGCTACCTGGAGCGCTTCCTGCGCGACTTCGCCACCACCAACGGCGCGCTGCCGGACCCGGTGGCGGTGCACGGCGGCTTTCTCGCGCTCATGGCCACGCTGGGCCGGCGCACCGCCGAGCTGCACCAGGCGCTTGCGCTGCGCACCGGCGCGGCGGCCTTCGACCCCGAGCCGCTGCTGGACAGCGACATCGCCCGCTATGCGGAGCAGGCCCGCGCCGACGCCACCGCCACGCTGGCGCTGCTGCGCGAAAGGCTGGCCCAGCTGCCGGCGCCGGCACAGCCCGATGCCCAGGCGCTGCTCGCCATGGAAGACGCGCTGCTGGGCTCCATCGCGGCGCGCAGGCCGCAGGCGCAAGGCGGCATCAAGAGCCGCTACCACGGCGACTTGCACCTGGGGCAGGTGCTGCTGCGGGACAACGACTTCGTGATCATCGACTTCGAAGGCGAGCCCGCGCGCAGCTTCGACGAGCGCCGCGCCAAGGGCTCGCCGCTGCGCGACGTGGCCGGCATGCTGCGCTCGTTCAACTATGCGCGCTGGTCCGCGCTGCGCCGCGTGGCGCAGAGCGTGGAGGAGGCCGCCTACCTGGGGCCGCCGGCCGCGGCCTGGGAGCAGTCGGCGCGCCAGGCCTTCCTGGACGGCTACATGGAGGCCGGCGCGGGCGAGGAGGCCATCCGCATCGACGCCGACCTGCTCGCGCTGTTCGAGACCGAGAAGGCGCTGTACGAGCTGCGCTACGAGCTCAACAACCGCATCGACTGGGCGCAGGTGCCGCTGAACGGCGTGCTCGCGCTGCTGCAGGTGGAGCGGCCCGGTTGATGCTTGCACCGCATCCGCCGCCTTCGTCCGCAACCGCAACCACGCACCGGAGAGAAACATGGACCGATTTGGCATTCACCTGGAGCCGCTGAACGCAATGCTCTACCAGGTCGGGGCCTTCGTGCCCCGCCTGGCGATTGCATTGGTGGTGGTGCTTGCCGGCTGGCTCATTGCCAAGGCCGCGCGCTTTGCGGTGACCAAGGCGCTGCGCGCGATCAACTTCAACGTGCTGACCGAGCGCGCGGGCCTGGACAACTTCCTGCGCCAGGGCGGCTGGCCGGGCGACACCTGCAGCCTGTTCGGCGTGCTGGCCTATTGGCTGGTGATCTTTGCGGCACTGCTGCTGGCCTTCAACGGCATGGGCCTGAGCTACATCGCCGACCTGCTCGGGCGCGTGGTGTGGTTCGTGCCCAATCTCTTCGTGGCCCTTTTGGTGCTGGCCTTCGGTTCCTACTTTGCCCGCTTCGTGGGAGAGGCGGTGTCGAGCTACTTCCGGGGCGCGCAGCTGCGCGACGCCATGCTGCTGGGCCAGATCGCGCGCTATGCGGTCATGGCCTTCGTCATCCTGATTGCGCTGGACCAGGTCAAGGTGGGCGGCGACATCGTGCGCGAAAGCTTCCTGGTGATCCTGGCGGGCGTGGTGTTCGCGCTGGCGCTGGCCTTCGGCCTGGCGGGCAAGGACTGGGCGGCCGAGCAGATCGAACGCTGGTGGCCGCGCCTGCCAAAGGACGGCAGCGACAGCAGCAGCGGCACGGCCAGGCCCAAGCCGAACCCGTTCGACGAGCGCCCGCCGCGCTGAAATTTCTTTCTCCCACATCCAACTTGATGACACGCAGCAGCCAACGCAATCCGATCTCGGCCGTCTGGCCGGGGCGCCCCTATCCGCGGGGCGCCAACTGGGACGGGGAGGGCGTGAACTTCGCGCTTTTTTCCCAGCACGCACAAGGGGTGGACCTGTGCCTCTTCGACGACAAGGGCCGCCACGAAATCCAGCGCATCCCGATCCGGGAGCGCACCGACGGCGTATGGCACTGCTACCTGCCCGAAGCCCGCCCGGGCCAGGCCTACGGCTACCGCGTGCACGGCCCCTACAAGCCCGAGGAGGGCCACCGCTTCAACCCGCACAAGCTGCTGGTCGATCCCTACGCAAAAGACCTGGTGGGCGAACTGCGCTGGGGCGATGCGCTCTACGGCTACACGGTCGGCAGCAAGCGCGAAGACCTCTCGTTCGACCGCCGCGACAGCGCGCCGCTGGTGCCCAAGGGCCGCGTGCTGGAGCCGGCCTTCACCTGGGGCGACGACCGCCGGCCCTCGGTGCCCTGGCAGGACATGGTGATCTACGAGCTGCACGTGCGCGGCTTCACCATGCGCCACCCCGACGTGCCGCCCGAGCTGCGCGGCACCTACGGCGGCCTGTGCTGCGCGCCCGTGGTCGACTACCTCAAGCGCCTGGGCGTGACCACCATCGAGCTGCTGCCGGTGCACAGCTTCCTCAACGACCGGCACCTGGCGGAGAAGGGCCTGCAGAACTACTGGGGCTACAACTCGCTGGCCTACTTCGCCCCCGAGACGCGCTACAGCGCCTCGGGCAAGGTGAAGGAGTTCAAGACCATGGTGAAGACGCTGCACTCGGCCGGCATCGAGGTGATCCTGGACGTGGTCTACAACCACACCTGCGAAGGCAACCAGCTCGGGCCCACCCTCTCGATGCGCGGCGTGGACAACGCCTCCTACTACATCGTCAACGCCGACAACCGGCGCTACTACGACGACTTCACCGGCTGCGGCAACACCGTCAACCTGGAGCATCCGCATGCGCTGCAGCTGGTGATGGATTCGCTGCGCTACTGGGCCGAGGAAATGCACGTGGACGGCTTCCGCTTCGACCTGGCCTCGGCGCTCGCGCGCGAGGCCGGCAAGGTCGAGAACCTGGGCGGCTTCTTCGACGCCATCCGCCAGGACCCGACGCTCAACCGCGTCAAGCTCATCGCCGAGCCCTGGGACCTGGGCCACGGCGGCTACCAGGTGGGCAACTTCCCGCTCGGCTGGGCCGAATGGAACGACCGCTACCGCGACGGCATGCGCGGTTTCTGGAAGGGCGACCCGGGCGTGATCGGCGAGGTCGGCAAGCGGCTCACCGGCTCGGAAGACCTGTACGGCTGGTCGGGCAAGCGGCCCAACGCGAGCATCAACTTCATCACCGCGCACGACGGCTTCACGCTCGACGACCTGGTCTCCTACAACGACAAGCACAACGAGGCCAACGGCGAGGACAACCGCGACGGCAGCAACCACAACATCTCCTGGAACTGCGGCGCCGAAGGGCCGACGGAGGACCCCGAGATCGCCGCGCTGCGCGAGCGCCAGAAGCGCAACCTGCTGGCCACGCTGCTGCTGTCGCAAGGCGTGCCGATGCTGCTGGCCGGCGACGAGCGCGGCCACACGCAGAACGGCAACAACAACGCCTACTGCCAGGACAACGACATCAGCTGGCTCGACTGGACGCCCACGCCCGAGCGGCAGGCGCTGATCACCTTCGTGGAGCGCACCATCGCGCTCAGGCGCGCCCACCCCTCGTTCCGGCGCCGCAGCTTCTTTGCCGGCAAGCCCTCGGAGGCCGAGAGCGTGACCGACGTGGTCTGGCTGCGGCCCGACGGCGCCGAGATGCGCCCCGAGGACTGGAGCGACGCCAACGCGCGCTGCCTGGCGATGTACATGTCCGGCGGCGGCATTGCCGACCGCGGGCCGCGCGGCGAGGCGCTGCACGACGATGATTTTCTGGTGCTGTTCAACGCGCACCACGACGAGATCCCGTTCACCCTGCCGCCCGCTCCCTATGGCGCGTGGCGGCTGCTGCTCGACACCGCCAGCGGCACCCCGCCGCCCGCCACCGAGGACGTGGCCGCGCTCGCGCCCGCCTGGTCCGAGCCCGCCTATCCGCTGCAGTGCCGCTCGCTGGTGGTGCTGAGCCGGCCGGACGTGCGGCCATGAAGCGTTTCCACCGCATGCCGTTCGGCGCCACGGTGCGCGGCGATGGCGGCGTGGACTTTGCACTCTGGGCGCCGTCCATGCACGGCGTCACGCTCGTGCACACACCGGCGGGCGGGAAGGAGGCCTCGCACGCCATGGCGCAGGACACGGACGGCTGGCACCGCCTCACGCTCGCCGATGCGCGCGCTGGCGACCTCTATGCCTACCGGCTCGCCGACGGCACCACCATGCCCGACCCGGCCTCGCGCTTCAATCCGCAGGACGTGCACGGTCCGAGCCAGGTGGTCGATCCGGCCCTCTACGAATGGGCCGACACCGCCTGGCGCGGCAGGCCCTGGCACGAGGCCGTGGTCTACGAACTGCACGTTGGCACCTTCACCGCGGAAGGCACCTTCCGGGCCGCGCGCGAGCGGCTCGGCGAGCTGGCGGAACTGGGCATTACCGCGGTCGAGCTCATGCCGCTCGCGGATTTTCCCGGTGCGCGCAACTGGGGCTACGACGGCGTGCTGCAGTTCGCGCCCGACGCCAGCTACGGCACGCCCGACGAGCTCAAGGCCCTCGTCGACAGCGCGCATGCGCTGGGGCTGATGGTGCTGCTCGACGTGGTCTACAACCACTTCGGGCCGGAGGGCAACTACCTGCACGCCTGCTGCCCCGAATTCTTCGACGCGGCCCAGCACACGCCATGGGGCGCGGCCATCAACTTCGACGGGCCGGGCTCGCGCACCGTGCGCGACTTCTTCGTCCACAACGCGCTGTACTGGGTGAAAGAATTCCACTTCGACGGCCTGCGCATGGATGCGATCCATGCCATTCGCGATGCCTCGCCCAGGCACATCGTGCAGGAGATCCGCGAGGCGCTGAACGCCGGGCCGGCGCGCGAGCGGCAGGTGCACCTGGTGCTGGAGAACGACGCCAACCAGGCCTCGCTGCTGGCGCGCGACGGCAACGGCCTGCCGGTGGCGGGCACCGCGCAATGGAACGACGACCTGCACCACGCCGCCCATGTGCTGGCCACCGGCGAGCGCGACGGCTACTACGCCGACTATGCCGACGACGCCGCGGCCCGCTTTGCGCGTGCGCTGGCCGAAGGCTTCATCTACCAGGGGCAGCCCTCGGCCTTTCGCGGCGGGGAGCCGCGCGGCGAACCCAGCACGCAGCTGCCGCCGACCGCTTTCGTGTCCTACCTGCAGACCCACGACCAGGTCGGCAACCGCGCGTTCGGCGAGCGCATCCATGCGCTCGGCGATCCGGTGCTGGTGCGCGCCGCGCTGGCCTGCGTGCTGCTGTCGCCACACGTGCCCATGTTCTTCATGGGCGACGAGTTCGCGGCTTCCTCGCCGTTCCTGTACTTCTGCGACTTCGGCCCCGAACTGGCCTCGGCCGTGGCCGAAGGGCGCCGCGCAGAGTTCGGCCGCTTCGCCGCCTTTGCCGACGAAGCCGCGCGTGCGCGCATTCCCGATCCCAATGCGGACCAGACCTTCCAAGCCTCGAAGCTGCGCTGGCGCGAGCGCGGCACGCGGGCGCATTTCGCGCAGCTGTGCGAGGTGCAGCAATTGCTCGACGCGCGCCATCGGCTGCTGGTGCCGCACCTGGCCGGCGTGCGCGGCGCGGGAAGCCATGGCTGCGAAGACGGGATGATCCGGGTTCAGTGGAAGCTCTCGGACAAGCGCCTTCATCTGCTTGCGAATCTTGGTGCGCAGCCTGCGGTGGAAGCAGCCGCGCCTGCGGGCACGGTGCTCTACAGCAGGGGCGCCGTGGCCGCGGCGGCGGGCCTGCAGCTCGAGCGGGGCGCCGTGCATGCGACGCTGGAGGACATCGCCGGTGGCTGATCCGGGTCATTGGAGCGACGATGTGCTGGAGCGCCTGTGCCGGCACTACGGCATCTCGCCGGCCTACCACGACGCCTTCGGAACGCTGCGCCATGCATCGCCCGAGAACCTGGCCGCGCTGCTGGCCGAGTTCGGCGTGCAGGCGGGTGCCGCAACTGGCGCAGAGGCCGATGCGCCCGCCATGCCACCGGTGCAGGTGGTGCAGGCGCATGCACCGCACTGGTCGCTGCAGCTGCCGCAGCGCTCAGGCAGCCTGCGCTGGCGGCTGCGCGACGAGCAGGGGCTCGTGCGCGAGGGCGAAGCCGACGCGCAGCCCTGGCCGCATGGCAGCTGCACGCTGCAGCTGGCCGAGCCGCTCGCGCCCGGCTATCACTGGCTGCAGATCGACGGCCTGGCCGGCGAGACCCTGCTCGTCGCTTCGCCCGGCCGCTGCTACCGCCCGCCCGCCGTGCAGGACGGTGGCCGCGTCTGGGGGCCGGCGCTGCAGCTGTATGCGCTGCGTTCGGCGCGCAACTGGGGCATCGGCGATTTCGGCGACCTCGAAGCGCTCGTCGACCGCATGGCCGGGCAGGGCACCGACCTGATCGGCCTGAACCCGCTGCATGCGCTGTTCCCGACCGATCCGCCGCGCGCCAGCCCCTACAGCCCGTCGTCGCGGCAATGGATCAACGTGCTGTACATCGACGTCGAGGCGGTCGACGACTTCGCCGCCTGCGAGGCCGCGCGCCGGCACGTCGAATCGCCGGGGTTCCAGGGCCGGCTCGCGGCGCTGCGGGCCGCGCCGCTGGTCGACCATGCCGGCGTGGCCACCGCCAAGTTCGAAGTGCTGGAGCTGCTGTTCGAGCACTTTCGCGCGCGGCATCTTTCGCCGGCCGGCGCTCCCGATGCACGCGGCGAGGCCTTCCTGGCCTTTGTCTCGGCGCAGGGCGAGCCGCTGCGCCAGCACGCCTTGTTCGAGGCGCTGCAGGCCCACTTTGCCGCGGCCGATCCGCAGTGCTGGGGCTGGCTCGCCTGGCCCGAAGCCTATCGGGAGGCGGATTCGCCCGAGGTGCAGGCCTTTGCGGCCGAGCATGCCGAGCGGCTGCAATACCACCAGTACCTGCAATGGGTGGCCGAGCACCAGCTTGCGCGCGCGGGCGAACGCTGCAAGGCGCTGGGCATGGGCATCGGGCTCTACCTGGACCTGGCCGTGTCGGTGGACCGCGGCGGCTCCGACGCCTGGGCCGCGCGCCACTGCTTCGCGGTCGGCGCGAGCATCGGTGCGCCGCCCGACGAGTTCAACCCGGCCGGGCAGAACTGGGGCCTGCCGCCGCTGCGCCCCGACCACCTGCGCACGCACCACTACCAGCCCTTCGTGCAGATGCTGCGCGCCAACATGCGGCATGCCGGCGCGCTGCGCATCGACCATGTGATGGGGCTGATGCGTCTGTTCTGGATTCCGCCGGGCCGCTCGCCGCACGACGGCGCCTACGTGCGCTACGCGGTCGAGGAGATGCTGGCCATCGTGGCGGTCGAAAGCCATCGGCATGGCTGCATGGTGGTGGGCGAAGACCTGGGCACGGTGGAAGACGCGATGCGCGAAGCGCTCGCGCGCGCCGATGTGCTCTCCTACCGGCTGCTCTACTTCGAGAAGCAGCAGGGCGGCGGCTTCACGCTGCCTGCGGCCTACCCGGCAGCCGCGCTGGTGGCCATCAGCACGCACGACCTCGCCACGCTCGCGGGTTGGTGGTCGGGCCACGACCTGCGGCTGCGGTTGGCGCTCGGGCTTTTTCCCGATCCGCGGCTGTTCGATGCGCAGCTGCTGGACCGCGCGCAGGAACGCATCCGGCTGACGCTGGCCGTGCGCGAGGCGGGCCTGCTGTCCGCCGACGAGGCGGCGCAGGCGCTGTCGCTCGCAGTGCCTTCGCCGCGCATCATGCAGGCGGTCCACGCGTTCCTGGCCGCGGCGCCGTCGGCGCTGATGGTGTTCCAGCTCGAGGACGTGGCCGGCGAGGTGGAGCAGGCCAACATGCCCGGCACCACCGACACCCATCCCAACTGGCGGCGCAAGCTGCTGCCCAGCGTGCAGGAGCTGGCGGCGGGCGATGCGATGCAGGGGCTCACGGAACACCTGCGCGCGATTCGCCCGCGCCGCAGCCTGCGCGCGGAAGCGGCGCCGTCCACGCTGCTGCAGGCGCGCGTGCCGAGGGCCACCTACCGCCTGCAGTTCCACCAGGGCTTCGGCTTCGACGATGCGATCCGCGTGCTGCCCTATCTCGCGCAGCTCGGCGTGAGCCATGTGTATTGCTCGCCCATCCAGCGCGCCCGCGCGGGCAGCACGCACGGCTACGACGTGGTGGCCCATGCCGAGGTCAATCCCGAGCTCGGCGGCGCCGAGGGCTTTGCGCGCTTCGTCGCGGCGCTGCAGGCGCACGGCCTCGGGCAGCTGCTCGACATGGTGCCCAACCACATGGGCGTGCTCGGCGCCGACAACGCCTGGTGGATGGACGTGCTGGAGAACGGCCCGGCCTCGCTCTTCGCGCATCACTTCGACATCGACTGGCAGCCGCTCAACAAGGAGCTGGCCGGCAAGGTGCTGCTGCCGGTGCTTGGCGGGCACTATGGCGAGGTGCTCGCGAGCGGGGAGCTGGCGCTGCACTTCGAAGCGGCGCACGGCAGCTTCGCGCTGCGCTACTTCGACCACCGGTTTCCGCTGGCGCCCGAAAGCTATCCCGTGGTTCTTGCATGCGCATTGCCGCACCTGAAGGACCCGATGCTCGCAGCGCAGCTCGCCAGCCTCTCGGCCGCCTTCGGCCACCTGCCCAGCCGCCGTGCGCAGACGCCCGCCGAATGCACCGAGCGCGTGCGCGACAAGGAACTGTTCAAGGCCCGCCTCGCGCATCTGGCAGAGGCGCATCCGTCGCTCGCGCGCGCCGTGCTGGCCGCGGTGGCGGAGTTCAACCTGGCGTCGGAAGAGGCGCGCGACCAGCTGCACCGGCTCATCGACCTGCAGGCCTTCCGGCTCGCCTACTGGCGCGTGGCGGCCGACGAAATCAACTACCGGCGCTTCTTCGACATCAACGACCTGGCGGCGGTGCGCATGGAACGCGACGAGGTGTTCGAGGCCACCCAGTCCTTCGCGCTCGACCTTGCCGCGGCCGGCGTGGTGGACGGCCTGCGCATCGACCATCCCGATGGCCTGTACGACCCTGCGCGCTACTTCCGGCAGCTGCAGGAAGGCTATGCGCGCCGCGCGGGCATCGTGCTGCCGGCTACCGGCCCCGATGGACGGCCGGCGCGCCCGCTGTACGTGGTGGCCGAGAAGATCGCCGCCTCGGAAGAAGAGGTGCCCGCCGAATGGCATGTGCACGGCACCACCGGCTACCGCTTTGCCAACGTGGCCAACGGCGTGCTCGTGGACACCGCCGCGGCCGACGCCCTGCGGCAGGCCTGGCATGGCTTCACGGGCGAGGCGCAGGACTTCGGCTCGGTCGCAAGGGCCGGCAAGCGCGAGGTCATGCGCAGCGCGCTGTCGTCGGAGCTCAACGTGCTCTCCTCCGAACTGCTCAGGATTGCGCGGGCCGACCGCGGCACACGCGACTACACGCTCAACGCGCTGCGCCGCGCGCTCGCCGAAGTGGCGGCCTGCATGCCGGTCTACCGCACCTACATCGTCGACGCACCCTCCGCGCAGGACGCGCATTTCATCGACGCCGCCACCGAGGCGGCCGAGCGCCAGAGTGTCGATGCCGACCGCTCCGTCTTCGCCTTCGTGCGCCGCTCGCTGCGCGGCGAGGCCGCGGCCGCGCATGCGCCACCGGCGCTGGCCGGGCGCGTGCGCCGGTTCGCGATGCGCTTCCAGCAGTTCAGCGCGCCGGTCGCGGCCAAGGGCGTGGAGGACACCTCGTTCTACCGCTACTTTCCGCTCAGTTCGCTCAATGAGGTCGGCGGCGAGCCGGACCAGTTCGGTTTCGACGTGCCCGAGTTCCATGCATTGAGCGCCGACCGCGCGCGGCACTGGCCGCACACCATGCTCGCGACCTCCACGCACGACAACAAGCGATCGGAAGAGGTGCGCAACCGCATCGACGTGCTCTCCGAAATGCCCAGCGAGTGGCGCGACGCGCTCGCGCGCTGGCACGCGCTGTGCCGCGGCGGCGAGCAGGCGGAGGCAGCGCCTTCGCGCGCCGACGAATACCTGCTCTACCAGACCCTGCTCGGCACCTTGCCCTTCGGCGGCCTCGATGCTGCCGACGTGCCGGCCTATGCCGCGCGTGTGTGGCAGTACATGCAGAAGGCCGCGCGCGAAGCCAAGCTCCACACGCGCTGGACCCAGCCCGATGCACCGTACGAAGCGGCGCTCGAAGGCCTGGTGCAGCGGATCCTCTCGGACCTGTCGAAGGACGGCTGCCTTGCGGACATCCAGCGCCTGGCCGATCGCTTGTCATGGTTCGGTGCGTGGAACGGCTTGACGCTCACGCTGCTGAAGTACGGCTCGCCGGGCGTGCCGGATCTCTATCAAGGAAGCGAGCTGATCGACCTGAGCCTGGTCGATCCCGACAACCGGCGGCCGGTGGACTATGAACTGCGCAGCCGTCGGCTCGATGAGCTCCAGGCGATGGCAGGCGGGCACGACCTTGCTGCGCGCGTGCAGGCGCTGGCCGGGTCGCCGCACGATGGCCGCGCGAAGCTCTGGTTCATCTGGCGGCTGCTGTCGATGCGGCGCTCGCATGCGGAACTATTCCGCGAAGGCAGCTACGAAGGGCTCGCGGTCGAAGGGCCGCTGGCGCGGCATGTGGTGGCCTTTGCGCGCAGGCACGAAGGGCGGACGCTGGTGGTGATGGCGGGGCGGTTGTTTGCGGGGATTGCGTGCGCCGGGGCGGATGGTGTGCCGGTGCTTCCCGATGCGGAGGCGTGGAGGGGGACGAGGGTGGTGTTGCCTGAGGATCTCGGAGGCGCAACGCTGGTGAACGTGCTCACCGGCGAATCGCTGGCTGCCGAGGATCGCGTCGTCTCGCTGAAAGATGCGTTCTGCCGCATGCCTTGGGCTATCTTCCAAAAATAGGAGCTTGATTCATCGAATCGTTTGCAGAGTAGCGGAGTGCGGCCGACTGGACGTAGTTCAGAGATCCGCCGCTGTCGGAGACTTGGCTGAGCGAGGTCGAGAACTACTTGAGCGAAGTCGACTCATGGTTGAGCAGCGGGACGCCGAAGCAGAGGTGTGTTGGACGTCGTCGGAAATGATCGGCACTCATGATGTTGGCGCCGCAATAAACTTCAAACTGTTCGGGACCTGAGAATCTCGACAGCGCCGACGCAACGTCGGTGCACCGCCAGCCGGCCAAGCCGCCGGCGCCCGAGTTGCGCCAAGCGCCACGGGGGATCACTTCAACGTGAAATCTTATGACGCACAGAACCAACCTCTGCGCGCTCCGCGAGAGCGCTTTCTGGGCTCAAGGCCACCTTTGTTTTTGCTGTCTGCACCCGATGTAGCGCGCAGACGCGAAAGCGTTCGCAGTGGCGCATGGCATCTCGCCCGACCGGGCGCGAATGGTTCGGCTGACGGCCGAGCACCTGACCCGCGAAGATCGATGGCGGGCGCACCATTGCTTCCAACATCGTGGCCGCTTGCTGTGACTGGAACCGCTGCCGCCATGCGCTGTTCCGGGCGCCGCCCCCCACCCCGAAGCTTATTCATTCTTTGTGCTGCTGAGTGTTGCCGCCGGAGTTTGGCTTGCGAAGGCGCCGACGATTGAGGATCCGTGTCGCCCCGCAGCGCGGCAGTGCCGCCAGAACAGCCTACTCTCGCAGCGTGAACACTACGGACAGGTAAGAGACCGGCTGAGTGTGAATGGCCTCGATCCCATGCAGTGCGGTCGCTTCGAACAGCAGCGAGTCCCCAGCCCTCACCCCGACTGACTTGCCGCCATAGCGGTAGGTGACCCCCCCGGAGAGGAAGTACAGGAACTTCAAGCCGGGGTGCTGGAAGGTCACGTAGGGATCGGCGCCGGGCAGCAATGTGACCAGGTAGGGCTCGACGAACAGGTTACCCGACAGCAGGTGGCCCAGCAGCTCGTAGCGGTAGTCCGCCACCGCGCCGATGCGATCGACCAAGACACCATGTCCTGCACGCACATGGCAAAAGTCAGTGCGCCGCGCCTGGTCACTGAAGAAGCGTGAGGTCGGCACGTGCAGCCCCTGCGCCAGGCGCTCCAGTGTCTCCACCGAAGGCGAGACCAGCCCGCGCTCGATGCGAGAAAGCATCGACGCAGAAATCCCCGAGGTCTTGGCCAGTTCGCCGCCAGACACCTCGGCCGCCATGCGCAGCGCCCGCACCTGCGCGCCGATGCGGGCTGCGGAGAGGCTGCGCACAACAGGTGCGGGTTGCCGTGGCCGGACACGCGTCACCGACGCTGGCAAGCGCAACGGGTGAGCCGTTGGCAGAGGCGAAGCGAGCTGTCGACGCGCCATTTGAATCTCACTCCGCTCCAGATAGTTGAGTTGTCGAAGGAAGAAACTTGATCGAAACAAAACACACTTTGCGTTTTATTTTCAGCTAGTTTGCCAGAATCCGCCTCCTAACCAAACTGATAGTTTGTGTACTCTTAGTGTTGGAGATTGAAAACTTGGGCGCATGCCCCGAGTAGTTGCAAACAAGCCCCAGCCACTGGACTCTGTGTCCAGCAAAGAGCTGGAGCGTCTGCAACAAGCATTTGGCGAGCATCTGCGCGCCTTACGGCACGACCGCCTCATCACGATCGAGCAACTTGCGGAGTTGGCCGGCTTGCACCCCAATTACGTTGGTTCTGTTGAACGAGGCGAGCGCAACTTGTCGCTCTTCAACATTTGGAGGCTGGCCGGCGGCCTGGAGGTCTCGGTCTCGCAACTTGTGGAAACGCTGCCCGCGCGGGTGGTCAAGCGTGGCCGCCGAGCCAGCTAACAGCCCCCGTCACACTCAGGCAAAGTACGTCGCCGAGCCGAGTAATCCTCCGACGATCGACAGGCAGTGCAGGCATCTATTCGACAAGGTGCCCCGCAGGGAGCCCGTCGCCGGCGTGGGCGGGAGTTCGTCGGACTATGCCCGCCGACCTCCCGCCCATGCCATCCTTCTCATCTTGTTTGACGCGCTCTTCTCATCCTGATTGTTGCGCCGCAACCAAACGCACGCGGTCTACAACTGGGGGCGCAAGATCCGGCACCAGCTTCCGAAGCTGCGCACAATCAAGGGGCGGCGCGAAGAGAACGGGCCCTCCCTAAACGAAAAGGCCTCCAGCTCCGACCGCTCGGTCGCATGGCTCTGCCACAAGGAAAAAGGCCGAAACCCGCATGGATGCTAGGTTTCGACCGTTCTTGGTGTTGGTGGTGGCCCTGAGTAACTCGACCACTCGACCCACGGACTAAGCGTCCGTTGCTTGCGACTGCTGCCCGGCATTTTGCTGCTCGGTCAAAACGGACTCGGTTTCGAGCAGCAGTTCGCCAGCAGTACGACCGAGAGCGTTCGCGATGCGCAGGATCATGGCGAGTGTTGGCATGTGTTCACCGCGCTCGATTTTTCCCATGTGCGACCGTTCGATGCCTGCTTGGTGGGCCAATGCTTCCTGTCCGACACCATCCGCCGTTCGCAGCGCTCTCACGACGGCGCCAAATGCAAGGGCCGGCTCGACCTCAAATGTGGTTGCCCCAAGTGGCCTTCCTCTCCGCGTGACTTGCTTCTGCATGGACAGAAGGCTCGGATTTGGAGACAATTAAAACCACGTTATCTTTAACTCATAACTTCTTCTCTGGTGCAGATCTCTTAGTTTGCAATCCGCATCGCGGCTTGCCAGCGAATTCCAATGACGCGTCGACAGCTTGCCTCGCCTCTTCCAACGGCACGACCGTTGCGGCTTCCGCGCTCGGTGACGCATTTTCTGCCGCGGCAGTCAACGCCGGTCGTGCGCAGCATGTCTGCGGCGCGCATCGGCGCGCAGGTGAGGGCGCTTCGCATGGCGGCTGAGATGTCGGCTGGTTCGCTGGCAAAGGCCTCGGGGGTCTCTGCTTCGATGCTTTCGCGCATCGAGCGTGGTCTGGTGTCACCGTCGGTGGAGACCTTGGAGCGCGTTGCGCAGGGGTTGCATGTGCCGGTGTCGCGCTTCTTCGGAGATCAGGCGCGCCGCACGGACTTCTCTCATGTGCGTGCGGGGAAGGGCGTTGTTGTCGATCGGGTCGGCGCGGTCGCGGACTACCGCTACGAACTGCTGGGGCACCTCCTTTCGGGCAACCTGTTTGTTGAGCCCTATCTGGTCACGCTGTTGCCCGGTGCCGATCCCTACGTGACCTTCCAACACCCGGGCCTCAAGTTCCTGTACTTCCTGTCCGGGGAAGTGACCTACCGCTACGGTGCCAAGACAGCTGCGGTGAGGGCGGGGGACTCGCTGCTGTTCGATGCGACCGCGCTGCACGGCATCGAGGTGATAGAGGTCCAGCCGGTGTCCTACCTGTCAGTGGTGTTCACACTGCGCGAGTGAGGAGGGAGCAGGCGAGTCTTCCCGAGGGCGATCTTCGGTGTGTCTTGTGTGCAAGAGCCCGAGGAGCTCTCGCGCGGAATAAGTGAAGATGTGT
Source organism: Variovorax paradoxus NBRC 15149 (assembly GCF_001591365.1). Taxonomy (GTDB): domain Bacteria; phylum Pseudomonadota; class Gammaproteobacteria; order Burkholderiales; family Burkholderiaceae_C; genus Variovorax; species Variovorax paradoxus. The sequence continues at coordinate 550,406 of NZ_BCUT01000001.1, read as the reverse complement.
TCGGGATGTCCGGCCGTAGGTCGTATGCACTTCCCGCTCGCGATGACTCGTGGCCGGGCGGCCTTGGCATCTTCCGACGACAGTTACCGAGACCTCGACGGCCAGCACTTGGTCGATTTGAACATGCATCCGGCTCGGCGGTTCTCGAGGGTCGAGGGGCTTTTTGGGGCCGTTCCTTTCGTCAGGGATTCCGCGTGTTGGCTCGCGCTCGCTGCCGTTGCCTCTGCGTCCGTTCGCCCGGTGCTATCGCGCCCGAGCGAGGATGGATTGTTCGCAGACTCGATTCGCGTGGTATCGCTCTTCTCCTTCACTCCTCGATGTTCGGCATGCCGAACATCGAGGAGTCGCGCGTGGAAAGGCGTGCTTGCCTGCTTACGTGATGGTGGCCTTGGCTGTTGAATTCCGCCGACTTTGACTGGGTCACTTCGATGGCAATCAAGGGGCTGTCCGCGCGGCGTGTTGATCCCTGCTTTGAACTATCGCCCTAATTGACGAATGTCAACCAAGCGATCGACACTCCCGGAAAGGGCCAAACCCGCGAGGAGACCAAGATGCTGTCGAACTTGAGCCAACTGTGCCGCCGCGGCCTGTTGCGGCAGAAGGATACGCTCCTCCTGATGACCACCTTGACGGCGCTGTCGTCCTGGCTCGTGTTCTGGTTCGGCGACTGACCGCCGCCCGGCGGCGATGGCAGCAGCCGCCGTATCCGGTGAGGCTACGGACGGCCGTGGGCTTTCAAAGCCCGTAGTACTTGTCCACCGTCCCGCTGTACGTATCGTCGTACTCGGGCACGCGGTCGCTCGCATACTTGGGCGCACCTTCGATCTGCGCCTTGGTCAACGGCACCACATAGCCGTCCTGCGAGGTGTCGTACTTCAGCATGGACCAGGGGAGCGGATAGCGGTCCGTGCCCATGCCCAGGAAGCCGCCGAACTCCAACACGGCATAGCGGACCTGGCCCGAGATCTTGTCGATCATGAGTTCATCGATGCTGCCGAGCTTGTCTCCCGACGTGTTGTAGACGGATGTCCCCTCGACACGATCCGACGAAATAACTGGATTGGCGCTCACCATGGAAAAGTCTCCGGCCGGCATTTCTGGGGGATGACGGCATAGATTGCAGTGCCCAGGGTTGCAACTTTCGATCCAGAAAATCCGCGCCGCATCGGCCAAGAGACCGTCGTGTTGTAGGAGGCTGTCTGGCAGCCGGGTGCAGCACGAGGCAGCACCTAATTCGGCAACTTCGGCGCCTTCTTTTTTTCGCGTGCGCCAATGGCGCCGGAGGCCGCGGCGCGGACGATGCGCCTGAAGGTCGGGCACTCCATGTGGCTGGGCGCGGGGCAGGCCGCCGCGTGCCGCAGGCCGTCGCGCATGGCGCTCAGTTTGCGGATGGTGCGGTCGAGCTCTTCGGCCTTGGCGGCGAGCATTTGCCGGTCGATGCGCGGTGCGCCCTCGGGCGCGAACATGCGCGCGATCTCGTCGAGCGAGAAGCCCGCGGCGCGTCCCACCGCGATGAGCGCGAGGCGTTCCAGCACGCCGGCACCGAACAGGCGGCGCAGGCCGTGCCGGCCGGTGGAGGCGATGAGCCCCTTTTCCTCGTAGAAGCGCAGCGTCGATGCGGGGACGCCGGATTGCTGTGCCACTTGGGCGATGTCCAGATGTTGTGCCGCCACCTCTTGACCTCAAGTCGACTTGAAGTTGCACAGTCTAGCTTTCGCCCAAACAGACACGCCAAGGACAAACCATCATGGACATCACGGACCAGCAACACAACGAACAAGCCGCCCTCTGGAACGGCCGCGGCGGCCGCGCCTGGGTCGATGCGCAGGAGTCGCTCGACCAGCTGTTCGCGCCGTTCGAGAACTTGCTGGTGGACGAGGCGCGCGCCGCCTCCGCGCAGCGGGTGCTCGACGTGGGCTGCGGCACCGGTGCCACCACGCTGGCCATCGCAGGGGTGCTCGGCGCGGCGGGGCATTGCGTCGGCGCCGACATCTCCGAGCCGATGATTGCCGCCGCCCGCGTGCGCGCCGAACGGGCGGGAATACCGGCAAGCTTCATCTGCGGCGACGTGCAGCGGCACGCCTTCGAGCCCGCGAGCTTCGACCTGGTCGTTTCGCGCTTCGGCGTGATGTTCTTCGACAGCCCGGTGCAGGCCTTTGCGAACCTGCGGCATGCCGCGAAGGATGGCGCCGCGCTTCGGGCCATCGCATGGCGCAGCGCCGCAGAGAACCCATTCATGACGACGGCCGAGCGCGCCGCCGCGCCGCTGCTGCCGAACCTGCCGGCGCGCAGGCCGGGTGCGCCGGGACAGTTCTCCTTCGCGGACCGCGATCGGGTGGTGTCCATCCTGGAAGAGAGCGGCTGGGCCGGCATCGACATCCGGCCGATCGATGTGGAATGCACATTGCCCGAGAAGGCGCTGCATGGCTATCTCACGCGGCTCGGCCCCGTCGGGCTCGTTCTCCAGGATGCGGACGAGCGAACGCGCACACGGGTCACCGAGGGCATGCGCGCGGCGTTCGAGCCCTATGTGCACGGCAGCGAAGTCCGCTTCACCGCCGCCTGCTGGACGATCGGCGCGCGGGCGCCGGCCGCGTAGCGGCGCTCAGCCCAGGAGCCGCGGCACGCCCTGCACCGCAAGCGCTCCGATGATTCCCTGCGCTGTCACGCAGTGCCACATCAGCGCGGTGTTGTCGATGGTCGCGCGGGCCGCGGGCTGCAGCCTGCCCGACCACGAACGCACGAGCACATAGCCACCCATCAGCATCAGCACTGCGATGTGGAAGGCCTGGTAGCCCAGCAGCATGCCAACCGATGCGCTCCAGCCTTGGGCGCGCGGATCGAGCCCGGCGAGCTGGTGGCCGCCGATGTCGAGCGCCGCCGCACCGGCCGCGCAGGCCATGGCCAGTGCCGCAAGCATGCGCAGCCTGCGCTGGCGGCGCGGATCTGCTGCATGCAGCCTGCGCGCGGCCAGCGCCATCGCGGCCGAGCCGGCCGCGAGCAGCAGCGCCGCGCCCAGCGGCCAGCGCAGGGGCGGCAGCGCGGCACCGGGCGGCGGGCACACGTCGCTGGCCATCGACAGGTGCACATGGGTGTACAGCAGCGACACGAAGATCGTCATGTCCACCGCAATCAGCACGACCATGGCCCACCACGAGTGCGATGCCCGCCCCCGCGCGCCGACCGGCAGCTGCACGCCATGGCCGACGTCGACCGTGGCCACCGGCGGCGGACGGTCGGAGTCCCACAGCCAGCGCAGGATGCATGCCACCGCGATCACGCCGCAGGCCAGCGCAGGCAGCGTCTGCGACACCGTGAGAAGCAGGAAGAAACCCGCGGTGCCGGCGGCTGCCGCCAGCGGCCACCAGCTGTCGGTCGGCAGGCGCAGCAGGTGCATCGGCCGCGCATCGCGCGGGCTGGTCACCAGCGTTTCGCGGCCGCCGAAGACGGTGCCCGGCAGCCAGTGCCGACCGGCCTCCACCTCCTGCGGCAGCGCGAGCCGCCGCCACAGCGGATAGCGCGAATCCACCTGCGGAATGCTGCGCACGCCGTATTCGCGCGGCGGCAGCCATTCGAGCGTGCCGGCGCGCCAGGGATTGCCATGGTCCTGCCCGGGCCGGCGCAGCGTGCGCGCCGCGTCCACCGTGAAGAGCAGCACACCGGCCGCCAGCGTGTAGGCGCCAAGGGTGGACAGCATGTTGAGCGCGTTCCAGCCCAGGTCGGCGCTGTAGGTGTACACGCGCCGCGGCATGCCGAGCATGCCCGCGATGTGCATCGGAAAGAAGGCGAGGTTGAAGCCGCCGAACATGAGCCCGAACACCCAGCGGCCCCAGCGCTCGGAAAGCCGGTGGCCGTTGAAGACCGGCGCCCAGTAGTAGAAGCCCGCGAACACCGGAAACACCATGCCGCCGATGAGCACGTAGTGCAGGTGCGCGACGATGAAGTAGCTGTCGTGCGCCTGCCAGTCGAAGGGCAGCACTGCCACCATCACGCCCGTGAGGCCGCCCAGCACGAAGATGAAGTGAAAGCCCAGGAGGAACAGCGTGGGCGCATCGAGCGCGACGCGGCCGCGCCAGAAGGTGGCGATCCACGCGAACACCTGCACGCCGCTCGGTATGGCGACGATGAAGCTCGCGGCCGACACCACCAGCAGCGAGAGATTGCCCAGGCCCGCGGTGAACATGTGGTGCACCCACAGCGCAAAGCTCACCACGCCCACGCCGATGAGCGCCAGCACCACCGCCCGGTGGCCCACCAGCGGCGTGCCCGCGAGCGTGGCGACCATCATCGACACCATGCCGGCCGCGGGCAGGAAGATGATGTAGACCTCCGGGTGGCCGAAGAACCAGAACAGGTGCTGCCACAGCAGCGGATCGCCGCCGCGCGCGGGAATGAAGAAGGGCCAGTCGAGCGCGCGCTCCAGCTCCAGCAGCATGGTCGCCGCGATCACCGCGGGAAACGCGAAGACGATCATCAGCGCGGTGACCAGCATGGCCCAGGCGAAGATCGGCATGCGCATCAGCGTCATGCCGGGCGCGCGCGTGAACAGCACGCCCACGATCAGCTCGATGGCGCCCGCAATGGCCGAGATCTCGATGAACCCGATGCCCAGCAGCCACCAGTCGGCGCCGCGCCCGGGCGAGAACTCCTTGCCGGTGAGCGGCGGATACATGAACCAGCCGCCATCGGGTGACACGCCGAAGAACAGCGTGCAGAAGAAGGCGATGCCGCCGATGGCATAGGCCCAGAACGCATAGGCCGAGAGCAGCGGAAAGGGCAGGTCGCGCGCGCCCAGCATGCCCGGCAGCAGGTAGATGGCCACGGCCTCGACGATGGGCACCGCAAACAGGAACATCATCACGGTGCCGTGCATCGTGAAGAGCTGGTTGTAGGTGCCCGCGTCGATCAGGTGGTTGTCCGGCACCGCGAGCTGCGTGCGCATCATCAGCGCCAGGATGCCGGCCAGCACGAAGAAGAGCATGGCGGTGGCGATGTAGAACACGCCGATGCGCGTGTTGTTCACCGCCGAGAAGAGCCGCCAGCCGGTGGGCGGGCGCCACGCGCGCTCGAGGGCCTCGCGCTCGCCTGCGGGGCGCGGCGGCAGATTCGAAGGATCTTCCTTGGGAGCCTGCGTCGTCATTTCAGTTGCGCGAGCCAGGCCGCGATGGATTGCAGGTCGGCCTCGCCGATGCGCTCGCCGGAGGAGGGCATGCGCGCGCCCGGCTTCAGCTGCTGCGTGTGGGCCACCCAGGCGGCGAGCTGCGCGGCATCGTTGGGCGCGGTGCCGGCGCCCAGGTGCAGCCGGCTGCCCACGTGCGTGAGGTCGGGCCCGAGGCGGCTCTGCTCGCTGACGCCGCGCACGGTGTGGCAGGCGTTGCAGCGGTGCGCGAGGAAGGCCTCGCGGCCGCGTTCGAGCTCGCGCGAAGCCGCGGCCGCCGGCCGTGCCTGCCCCGCAAGCCATGCATCGAAAGCCGCGGGCTCTTCGGCCACCACGTGCAGCGCCATGCGCGCATGCTGCTCGCCGCAGTATTCGGCGCACTGCCCGCGCCAGGTGCCGGGCCGGCCGGCCTGCAGCAGCAGGTGCTGCACGCGGCCGGGCAGCATGTCCATCTTGCCGCCGAGCGAGGGCACCCAGAAACTGTGGATCACGTCGGCGCTGCCAAGGCCGAAATAGACCGGCCGGCCGACCGGAATGCGGATCTCGTTCGCCGTGACCACCTCGGCGCCGCTGGCGGGGTCGCGGTAGCGCACCTCCCACCACCACATGTGGCCCGTGACGCCGACGATCAGCGCGCCGGGCGGTGGAATGGGCCGCCACGGCGGCCGGTGGAATTCGCTGTGGGCGAAGAGCGCCGAGAGCACCACCGTCGGAAAAGCAAGGCCGCCGCCGAGCAGCCACCAGCGCGTGTTCACCCGGCCGCCACCGCGGTGGCGAACGGCCAGTGCGAGCAGCAGCATCACGCCGGCGAAGATCACCGCGCCGCCCACCGCCAGCACGCCGCTCACTTCGAGCAGCGATTGCGCGACGGGGCCGGCGGCCCGCAGGGCGGATTGGGGTGCGCCCTCGCTCGCCGCGTTCATTTCTCGAGCGCGAGCAGGTAGGCCGCCATGTCGCGCGCGTCCTGGGGCGACACACCCATTGCAGGCATGGTGGTGCCCGGCACCACGGCGGCCGGCGCCACGATCCAGCGCACCAGGGCGTCGGGGCCGTTCGGCACCTGGCCGGCAATGTAGCTGCGCTTGCCGAAGGCGGCGAGCGTGGGGCCGGTGCGGCCGCGCGCGGCCTGCACGTCGGGGATGGTGTGGCAGCTTCCGCACTGGTATTGCGCCAGCAGCTGCCTTCCGCGCTCGCGCTGCGCGGGCGGCGCGCGCTCGAAGATGGGGCTGCTCTCTCCCGGCGTGCATCCGGCCGCGAGCGCCACCAGCACCAGCAGGGCGAGCGGGCACACGGCAGGGCATGACGGGGCGGCCACCATGCCGCGATTCTGCGGATTGGAATGCGGCTTGCGCCGACATGGCGGCGCCGGTGCGCGTCGGACAATGCCGCCAATTGAATGCTGCCGATGGGTGCACCCAAGACCGCTCTACTCACCGTCGCCGCGCTGGGCATCGCGGGCGTGGCGGCGGGCGCGCTGGTGGTGTATGGCGGCCTCTACGACGTGGCGGCCACGCAGCAGCATTTCCAGCCGGTCTATTCGATGCTGGAAACCGCCATGCGCCAGTCGGTGAAGATGCGCGCGCGCAACATCGAGCCGCCGCGGCTCGACGACGAGCGGCTGGTGATGCGCGGCGCGGCCTGCTTTCGCGACAAGTGCGTGCAATGCCATGGTGCGCCGGGCGTCGCGCAGGGCGACATCGGAAAGAGCATGCAGCCGCTGCCGGGGCCGCTGGTGGATGCGCGGCACCACTGGAAGCCGCGCGAACTGTACTGGCTGACCAAGCACGGCATCCGCATGAGCGGCATGCCGGCCTGGGAGTTCAGGTTGTCCGAGGAAGACCTGTGGTCGGTGGTGGCGTTCATGGCGCGCCTGCCCGAGCTCACGCCGCAGCAGTATGCCGAAGCCACGCGCGTGGAGCCCACCGGCGCACAGGGCGCACAGGGCGCACCGGCGCGGCCGGCATGCGGGCCGGCAGATGGCGCCGCGCCGCTGCGGGCGGCCGATGCGCAGCGCGGCGCGCGGGCGCTGCCCCAGTACGCATGCAGCGCCTGCCACACGATCCCCGGCATCACGAGCTCGTCGCCCAACGTGGGGCCGCCGCTTGCGGGCATGGGCGGCCGTTCGCTGATTGCGGGAAAGCTCGCCAACACGCCGGACAACATGGTGCGCTGGCTGCGCCACACGCACGAGGTCGATCCGCTCACGGCCATGCCGCAGATGAGCGTGTCCGAGCAGGACGCGCGGGATATCGCCGCCTATCTGGCGGCGCTGCGCTGACCAGCCTTTCTAGAATTTGGCCGCGTTGCGTTCGTCGTCGACCGTGGCAATGCGCAGCCGGGCCCGCTCGTGCTTGATGACGAGCTGCGCGCACCGCTCCCGCATGGAAGGGTCCGTGGGCTGCTGCTCGCTGCAATCCACGAGAAGCTGCGACTCGTCGAAGTCGAGCCCGTGAAGAACCTCCTGGCCATGCGAATTGATGGCCAGGAGGTTGTCGGCCGACAACTGGGCGCGCAGGGCCTCGGAGATGGCGAGCGTCTGCAAGGGCTTCACCGCTTCTCGGGTCCTGTGGCGGGGGCTGTGCGCCACTGCCTACTTCTTCATCGCCTTGATGTCGGCCTTGCCCTTGGCCTCGGTGGCCTTGGCTTCCTTCACGCAAGCGCTCTTGGCGTCGCCCTTCTGGTCGTCGCACTTTTCCTTGGCGATCGCATAGGCCGCTTCCACCTTGGCTTCGGCCACCTTGCGTGCGTTGCTGTCGCTGGGCTTCTGCTTCTGCTCGAGTTCGGCCTTGGCAATCTTTTCCTTGCCCTTGGCTTCTTCGATGCAGACGTCCTTGGCGTTGTCCTTCATGGCATCGCAAGCCGCCTTGTCGGCCTTGTAGTCGGCCGAGATCTTGTCGCGCGCAGCCTTGTATTCGGCCATGGCCGGATCGGTGGCCGCCGCGGGAGGCGTGTTCACTTGCGCATGCACCTGGCCCACTGCCATGCAGGAGGCTGCGGCACACATCAATAACAGTTTCTTCATGGTTGAGCTCCTTGACGCCGGTGGTTTTTCTTGCAGGGGAGGATCCGGCGTCCGAAATCAATATAGAAGTCGGCAGCGCCGGGGCGGTAGGACGCCTTGCGAAGCGGCCGTAAGCACATGCTGACGCTTCCTGCGCAAGGGGCATGAATGGGCGGCGGGGCGTCGGCGGTGCCCCCCGGCCGGCTTGGGCGCACGTCCTACCGGCGCGGACGATGCGGCGCCCACACTGCGGCAAGAGCGACTGACAGGAGATCGCCATGCAAAAGCTACACGCGTTGTTCGCCGCCGCGCTGCTATGGGCGGGGGCGATCGTTCCGGCGGGTGCGCAAACCTCGCCGCCGCATCCGGCGGAGATCGACCCGGCCATCGTCGAATACGGCGCGGCGCGGGAACGGATCGGCGCCAACCTGAAGGCCGCGCTGGAACAGTGCGAAAAGCAGGTCGAGCCCGCCAGGGCAGTCTGCGTCAAGGAAGCGCAGGGCCGCCAGAAGATTGCACTGGCCGAGCTCGACCACCAGCGTAGCCCCAGCGACGCCAATGCCCGCAGGCTCGCTGAAACGCGGGTGGCGGTGAACTACGAGGTGGCCAGGGAGAAGTGCAACGAGCGGCAGGGCGGCGACAGGGCCGCGTGCCTGTCGCGCGCGAGCGAGGAAGAATCAAAAGCCAGGGCGGACATCAAGACCGGGCAGTAGCGGGAGAGACAAGGCTCATCACGCCGTCGCGCTGGCCCAGTATTCCCGCATGGTGGCCTTGATGGTCCGCATGGCTTCGGGGTCGCCCTGCCAGAGGGCCAGCAGGTAGGCCTTGGCCTGGGCGAGCGAAACATCGGGCGGCAGCGGCGGCACGGCGGAGTCGGTGACCATTTCCAGCAGCATCGGGCGGTCGGCCGCAAAGGCGGCGTCCCATGCCGGGCCGATGGCTTCTGGCGTATCGACGCGCAGGGCCGCAAGGCCGAGCATCTGCGCGAAGCGCGCGTAGGGAAAGTCGGGCAGCTCCTGCGAAGCGTTGAACTTCGGATCTCCGCCGAGCACGCGCTGCTCCCAGCTCACGAGGTTGAGGTCGCGGTTGTTGAGCACCATGACGACCAGGCGCGGATCGGCCCAGTCGCGCCACATGCGCGCCAGGGTGATGAGCGCATTGAGGCCGTTCATCTGCATGGCGCCGTCGCCCAGCATCGCGACCACGGGCCGGTCGGGATGCACCAGCTTGGCCGCAATCGCGTAGGGGAGGGCCGGGCCCATGGTGGCGAGGCCGCCGGACAGGCTGGCCTTCATGCCGCGGCGCAGCTTGACGTCGCGCGCGTACCAGTTGGCGGCGGTGCCGCTGTCGCAGGTGAGCACCGTTTCTTCGGGCAGGCGCGGCGACAGCTCCCAGAACACGCGCTGCGGATTGACCGGCGAGGCCTCCACATGCGCGCGCGCCTCGAGCACGCGCCACCAGCGCGCCACGTCGGCCTCGATGCCTTGGCGCCAGGCACCGTGTTCCTTGTGGTCGAGCAGCGGCAGCAGCGCCGCGAGCGTGGCGCGGCTGTCGCCGACCAGGCCCAGCTCCGTGGGGTAGCGCAGCCCGATGGCGCGCGGGTCGGTGTCGATCTGCACGCAGCGGGCCTGCCCTTCGGGCGGCAGGAATTCCGCGTACGGGAACGACGAGCCCACCATCAGCAAGGTGTCGCAGTCTTCCATCATGCGCGAGCTGGGCCGCGTGCCGAGCACGCCGATGGCGCCGGTCACGAAGGGCAGATCGTCGGGCACCGCCGCCTTGCCGAGCAGCGCCTTGGCAATGCCGGCGCCGAGCCGCTCGGCCGCATGGATCAGCTCATCGGTGGCATGCAGGGCGCCCGCGCCCGCCAGGATGGCCACCTTGCTGCCCGCGTTGATGATGTCCGCCGCCTGCCCCAGCGCCGCGGCGTTCGGCACCGCGGCGCTGGCCGTGCTGCCGATGCCGCTGTGCACGGTGCCGTGCTTGCGCGGCGGCACCGGCACCGCCGGCAGCTCCTGCACGTCGTTGGGGACGATCACGCAGGTGACGGCGCGGCGGTCGCGCGCGATGCGCATCGCGCGGTCGACCAGGTGGCGAACCTGCTCCGCGCTGGTGGCCATCTGCACGAACTCGTGCGCCACGTCCTTGAACAGCGAAACCAGATCCACCTCCTGCTGGTAGTCGCCGCCGAGCGCGCTGCGCTGCTGCTGGCCGACGATGGCGACCACCGGCTGGCGGTCGAGCTTCGCGTCGTACAGGCCGTTCAGCAGGTGGATCGCGCCCGGTCCCGAGGTGGCCAGGCAGACGCCCACCTCGCCCGAGAACTTGGCATGCGCACAGGCCATGAAGGCGGCCAGTTCCTCATGGCGGCTCTGGATGAACTCGATGGCGCCGTCCGCCCGGTCGAGTGCGCCCATGAGGCCGTTGATGCCGTCGCCGGGGTAGCCGTAGACGCGCCGCACGCCCCAGTCGTGCAGGCGCTGGACCACGAAATCGCTGACTGTCTTTTTCATCGCACGGATACTCCGCGCCTCGCGCGCGGCGGGCTGTCGTGCAATCGGCCCCAGGCACCGTCGGTGCAATCCCACAAGGGCCGCGTGCACTGCGCCGCCGACAGACTGCTCCCACGCGCAAGGCCTGCGTCTTCCGACCCGCAATGAAGACCAGGGGCGCAGCATGAAGGCTTCTTCATCCTCCAGGAGAGTTCAATGCCAAGAGGTGACAAGTCGTCCTATACGGACAAGCAGAAACGCAAGGCCGAGCACATCGAGGAAGGCTACGAGCATCGCGGCGTGGGCAAGGGCGAAGCCGAAAGGCGTGCCTGGGCCACCGTCAATGCCGAGACCGGCGGCGGCAAGAAGAGCGGCAGCGGCCGCGGCAAGGCGGAGAACCACGCGCCCTCGCGCACCGGCGGCCACAAGGGCGGCGCCGCGGCGGCGTCCCGTACGGCCGCCGAACGCTCGGCCTCGGCCAAGAAGGCTGCGGCCACGCGCAAGCGCAACGCCGAGCGGCGCAGCGGCTGACCCCCGAACGAAGGCAGGCAATGACACGCGTATCCGAACTGATGACCCGCGGCGTGCGGACCCTGTCGCCGTCCGACACGGTGGCGCTGGCCGCCCAGGCCATGGACGAGCTGGACATCGGCGCCATTCCCGTGTGCGACGGCCAGCGGCTGCTGGGCATGGTGACCGACCGCGACATCGTGCTTCGCGTGGTCGCGCAGACGCGCCCGCTGGACACCGCGCTGTCCGAGGTGATGTCGAAGGACGTCAAGTGGTGCAGCGAGAACGACAACGTCGAAACCGTGATGGACGAGATGGCCGGCTACCAGGTGCGGCGCATGCCGGTGGTGGACCGCGGCCGCAGGCTGGTGGGCATGCTGTCGCTGGGCGACACCGCCGCCAAGGGCGACATCGGCAAGGCCGGCGACACGCTCAACATCATCTCCCAGCCGGCCGAGCCCGACCGCTCGGGGCAGTCCGCGGCCAGCGGACCCACCGGCGGGGGCTCCTCGTAGGTCCGGCGCGGCGCGGGTTCTCTGTTTGTCTGCCAACGGCGTGTGCACGCATCAGCGCTTCGCAGGCAGGCGGATGCGCGCCCCGGGCGTGGTGGAGACGCGCAGCGCCTCTTGCGCCTGGCGCAGGAAGCGCTCATTGCGTGCGCTCGTCTGCGAGGCGACGCAATCGCGCGGAACGACGGCCTCGAGGTCGCGCATGCCCGCGTCGGCCACGGTGGCCCAGATGCACTGGTCGCTGGCCACGCCGGTCACGATCAGCCGCGTGGCCTTGAGATAGGCGAGCAGCAGCTCGAGCGGCGTCGCGAAGAAAGCGGACTGCTTGGGCTTGAGCACGAAGTAGTCCGTTTCCTCGGGCAGCAGCGTCGAGGTGATCTCGGCACCGGCGCCTCCAGAGGCCAGCGACAGTTCCACCAGCTTGGGAAAGTCCGAGCGCCAGCGCCCGCGGTTGTCGTTGACGTAGATGGCGGGCACCCCGGCGCGCGTGCAGCGCGCCTTCAGCGCTGCGATGCGCCCCGCAATGAAATGCGCGCCGGGCAACAGCTTTTCGGCATCGGGAAAGTCCCAGCAACTGATCATGTCGATGATCAGGAGGGCCGTGTGGCCCGCGGCGGGAGCCGGTGCGAGGGCGGGGGGCTGCGAGTGCGAGCGGGGAGGCGCCATGGCGCCCCACCATTCCAAATGGGCGGCGCCGCAGCCGTAGGAAAGGCCCGCATGGCTGCGAAAGTCGCCACCACGCGCGCCGGTCAGGGCCGGCCGGGGTCGCCGCCGCTCAACGGCCTTGCGGCACGCCGAACGCCGCGCGCACTTCGTCGAGCCGTGCTTGCGCGACCTCGAAGCACTCGGCCAATTGCTCCGGCGTGGCCGGCGGATAGCCGGCCGGCGGCTGCAGCGCATTGCCCAGCCGTTCCCAGGCGGCCTCCCAGGCCAGCTTGGCAAGCGCACGGGACTCCGGGTTGGAAGGAGCGGGCATGTTCGTCCTCGGTTGTGGCGAATGGGAGTATGCGCCCGAGGAAAGAAGGGCGGTTTGGCAGAGGCCGCGTAGGAGGCCTCTTTCACAACGACGCGCGTTATCCCGCCCCGCCGGGCCGAAACCTGTCCGACCATCGGCGCGAGGACGACGCCCGCCCTGGGCCTGCTGCAAAGAAGCCACAAGCTAGGCCCGTGCAGGAGAGCCTTCTGTAGGAACCGGCCTCATCGAGATGCACGGATTGCCCCCATGCACCCAGCCAACCGTTCACAAGGAGTTTTCCCGATGAACAGATCCGCTTTCACCCGGCCTCTTGCCCTTGTTGCCCTTGTCACCGGCGCTTCCTCCGGCATCTGCCCGGAGGCGCACCGCTAAGCCCGGGCCCATGCCATGGACACCCTTTTCAGCTCCGGAGTCGCCCTCGTGGACACGGTCCTCAAGAGCACCGGCGGCAGCGTCGTGGTCTGGAGCGCGGACCCGCAGGCCTACGGCAGCGATCACGAACGGGCCACGCGCAGCAATTTCGCGCAGCGGCTCGCAGCGCTGAAGCAGTTCCGCTACGCGGGCGAATACGACGCCTCGCGCGCCCACGAGAGCACGCCGCTGTACTTCGTGCCGAGCGACACCATCGCCAGCACGCAGCTTGCGCGCTCGCTCGGCATCTCGACGCTGCACGACCTGTTCGGCGGCGTGGTTCCGCACCCCTTCGTTGCCACCAAGGCGATCACGCACCCGCTGGTGGGCAGGGCGGCGGCCTGTCCCGAGGGATGGGAGCCGGCCTTCGCCCCCGCCGTGTCGCAGGCGGTGCTCGGCGGCTTTTCGGCGTTCTCGGTCGAGGACGCGCGATGGGCCGGGCGCCACCTGCTGGAAAGCGGCGCGGTGCGCATCAAGCCGGTGTGCGCCACCGGCGGGCGCGGCCAGGCGATGGCCGCCGATGCCGAAGCCCTGGACCGCTGCCTCGCGGCCATGGACGAGAGCGAGATCGCGCTGCACGGCGTGGTGCTCGAAGAGAACCTCGCCAAGCCGGAAACCTACAGCGTCGGGCAGGTGCTGGTCGACCAGATGATCGTGAGCTACTTCGGCCGCCAGCGGATGACGCTCGACAACACCGGCCAGAACGTCTACGGCGGCTCCGACCTGACGCTCGTGCGCGGCAACTTCGATGCGCTGCTGGCCATCACCAGCCCGCCGCCGGCGCTTTGCCTGGCGATCGAGCAGGCGCGGCGCTACCACCATGCGGTGATCGAGTGCTACCCGGGCTTCTTTGCGTCGCGCGTGAACTACGACGTGGCGCAGGGCCTGGGCGCGGACGGCGCCTGGCGCTCGGGCGTGCTCGAGCAGTCGTGGCGCGTGGGCGGCGCCACCGGGGCCGAAATGGTCGCGCTCGAATGCTTCTGGCGCGACCCGGCGCTCGAGCGCGTGCGCATCTCCTGCTTCGAGGCGTATGGTGAGGCGCCGGCGATCCCGGCGGGCGCAACGGTGCACTACCGCGGCGTCGACTCGCAGATCGGGCCGCTCGCCAAATACGCATTGTTCCAGCCATATGACAGCGACACGACATAACTTCATAGACATATCCGTAGACGGCCAGCACATTGCCGGAACGCTGGTTGCCGCCTCCACGATGGTGCCCGGCGTTCTCCTGGTCCATGGCTGGGATGGCAGCCAGGAGCAGTACATCGCGCGCGCGCACGAGATTGCCGCGCTCGGCTGCGTCTGCCTCACCTTCGACCTGCGCGGCCATGCGCGCCATGCCTCGCTGCGCCAGGAGGTCACGCGCGAGGACAACCTGCGCGACGTGCTCGCGGCCTACGACACGCTCATCAGCCACCCCACCGTCGACCCGCAGGCCATTGCCATCGTCGGCAGCAGCTACGGCGGCTACCTGGCGGCGCTGGTCAGCACCATGCGGCCGGTGCGCTGGCTCGCGCTGCGGGCGCCGGCGCTCTACCGCGACCGCGAGTGGCTCGCGCCCAAGGGCCAGCTGAGCCGGCCCGACCTCGTGGCCTACCGCCGCACCCTGGTGGGCCCGCGCGACAACCGGGCGCTCGCGGCCTGCGAGGCCTTCACGGGCGACGTGCTGATCGTGGAATCGGAGCACGACCAGATCGTGCCGCACCCGGTCATCGAGAACTACCTGGGTGCCTTCAAGCGCGTGCGCTCCGCGACCTACCGCGTCATTTCGGGGGCCGACCATGCGCTGTCGAAGCAGGCGCACCGCCAAGCCTATGGACAACTCCTCGTCTCCTGGATGACGGAGATGACGCTGGGCGCCCGGGCGACCGGCACCATGACGCGGCCCGTCTCCGCGAGTCCCGCATAGAAAGACAGGTTTCCTATGCAAACCCCCGCCCTGACCCTGAGCGAAAGGCAACGCTCGACGCTGCGGACCGGCCTCGTCGCGGGAACCCTTGCAAGCTTCGCCTCCACCGCCGCGCTGATGCTGTGCGGCCGCCGCGAGGCCGGCAGCCTGGTGGCGCCGACCAATGCCACCAGCCACTGGCTCTGGGGCGACCGGGCCTTCGATGTGCGCGGCCCCACGCTGAAGCACACCGCGCTCGGCTATGCCACGCACCATGCGAGCGCCATCTTCTGGGCGCTGATCTATGGCTGGCTGCATGCCAGCCGGCATCCCGCGCAGTCGGCTCCCGCGGCGCTCGCGAGCGCCGGCGCCGCCACCGCGCTGGCCTGCGCGGTGGACTACACGATCACGCCGCACCGGCTCAGGCCGGGCTTCGAGCACCACCTTTCGAAGCGCTCCCTGGGGGCGGTCTACGGCCTCTTTGCCCTGGGGCTGGCGGCCGGCTGCCTGCTGGCCCAGCGCGGCAACGCGCACGAGTAGTGCGCCTTGCTACGCGCAGCACGAGTAGTGCGCCTTGCTACGCGCACTCAGGGAGCTTTCCTACGCCGCGGCGCCGGCAGCCCTTTCATCGTTCGGCTTCCATCAACCCAACCGGAGCCCACGATGCCCAACTCCACCAAGCGCGCAGCACCCGATGCATGCAGCCTTCTCGATACCGACCACCGCAACGTCAAGAAGATGTTCAAGGCGTACGAGGAACTGACCCATTCGCGCGCCGCCGACGTGCAGCAGAAGAAGCGCGAACTCGCCAACCAGATCTGCACCGAGCTGACCGTCCATGCCCAGATCGAGGAAGAGATCTTCTACCCGGCCGTGCGCGAGGCGATCAGCGAAACCGATCTTCTGGACGAAGCCGAGGTCGAGCACACCAGCGCCAAGGAGCTGATCGCGCAGATCGAAGCCGCGACCGAGGTGGACGACAAGTTCGATGCCAAGGTCATCGTGCTCGGCGAATACATCGACCACCACGTGAAGGAAGAGCGCAACGAGATCTTCGTCAAGGCACGCGCCGCCAGGGGGCTCGACCTGGTGGCCATGCGCGAGCAGCTCGCCGCGCGCAAGGAAGAGCTCATGGAAGAGCTCACCGCCGCCGCCTGACCGGGCGCCGCACACAACACCCGACGACCCAGTCCAGCGCACCCGTGGAACCGGCTCCGCCGGGCCACCGGGTGCGTCCCCCAGTGGGGGGAGGCGCCGCAGGCGCTTCGGGGGGCGTCCTACCCTGGAGTTCCACATGACCAACATCGTCTCCCGGCTCTTTCCCACGGCGACCAACATGATTCGCCTGGACCACACGCACGTGCTCTCCACCTTCCACCAGTACAAGGCCGGCGCGCCGGAACGGGTGAAGAAAGGGCTGGTCAACACCATCTGCACCGCGCTCGAGATCCATGCGCAGCTCGAGGAAGAAATCTTCTATCCCGAGATGCGCAAGGTCTGCGAGGACGACGAACGCATCACCAAGGCGCTCGAGGAGCATTCCGAGATGCGCCGCCTCATCGGCCTGCTTCGCGCCATGGAGCCCGAAGCGCGCGACTATGACGAAACCCTCTCGGCGCTGATGCGCGACGTGATGCACCACGTGGCCGACGAGGAAACCATCCTGCTGCCGACCGCCGAGAAGCTGCTGCCCGACCGGCTCGGCGAGCTGGGCGCGCAGATGACCAAGCGCCGGCTGCAGCTTGCCGGGCCGCGCACCGGCGAGATCGCGCTCGACATGGGCCGTGCGGCATCCGGCAACACGGCCGCCATTGCGATGGTCGGGCTGGCTGCGGCCGGGCTGCTGCTCGCGCGGCGTTCCGGCCATCTGCGCTGGCCCCACGCGCACCACGCGCGCACCTGAGGCACCAGCAGAGGCCGTCCCATGCCCGAAGACAGCAACATTCCCGTGCCTGCCGCGCCCGAGTCACCGCGCGCCGCATTCCAGGCCCTGGCCGAGCGCGTGGGCGTTCTCGCGCCGGGCGCGCCGCTCTCGGACGAACTCATGAAGTTTGCCGAGGGCGTGCTGCAGCTCGCGGCCGAGGGCAAGGTGCCGCGCGAGCGCGCGCCCCGCTGAACCCTGCCCCGCCATCCCATCGAACGGAGTTTCAATGCCGCCTTCCAGAACACCTTCTCCTCCCGAATCCGGCAGCGCCGCCACCAGCGCAGCGGCGGCCGCCCGCAACACCGACAGCGGCGCCGCGCACCTGCCGGGGGGGCCGCCGCCCGATCCGCCCTCGCAAAAAGCCGCGCATGCGCAGGCGCTGGCCGCAGGCATGCCTTTCAATGCGAACAAGCCGTTGGAGCACGGCATGGACAACGCGCTGCGCCCGCCCGCCGGCCAGACCGTGCAGCCGCTGTCGTCCGCGGCAACGGCCAGCACCTTGTCCGAAGAGATCAACTCGGAGAAGGCCGGCGGCATGGCCATGCCGGGCCTGAATGCCACCATCGAATCGCTGGACCGGGTGCGCGTCGACTCTGGCGGCCAGCGGCTCACCACCAACCAGGGCGTGCCCATCGCGGACAACCAGAATTCGCTCAAGGCCGGCCTGCGCGGCCCCGCGCTGCTCGAAGACTTCATCCTGCGCGAGAAGATCACCCACTTCGACCACGAGCGCATTCCCGAGCGCATCGTGCATGCGCGCGGTTCGGGCGCCCACGGCTACTTCGAATGCTACGAAGGCATCCCGCAGTTCACCAAGGCGGCGCCGCTGCGCGAAGGCGGAAAGATCACGCCGGTGTTCGTGCGCTTTTCCACCGTGGCCGGCGAGCGCGGCTCCAAGGACACGGCGCGCGACGTGCGCGGCTTTGCCGTCAAGTTCTACACGGACGAAGGCAACTGGGACCTGGTGGGCAACAACATGCCCGTGTTCTTCATCCAGGACGCCATGAAGTTTCCCGACCTGGTCCACGCCGTGAAGCCGGAGCCGCATCACCAGATGCCGCAGGCCGCGAGCGCGCACGACACCTTCTGGGACTTCGTCTCGCTCATGCCCGAGTCGACCCACATGCTGATGTGGCACATGTCCGATCGCGCCATTCCGCGCAGCTACCGCATGATGCAGGGCTTTGGCGTGCACACCTTCCGGCTCGTGAACGAGGCCGGCGATTCGGTGTTCTGCAAGTTCCACTGGTCGCCGGTGCTCGGAACGCATTCACTGATGTGGGACGAGGCCGTGAAGATCTCGGGCGCCGACCCCGACTTCCACCGCCGCGACCTGTGGGAAGCCATCGAGGCCGGGGAGTTTCCGGAATGGGAACTCGGCCTGCAGATCTTCACCGAGGAAGAGGCCGAGGCCTTCAGCTTCGACGTGCTCGACGCCACCAAGATCGTGCCCGAGGAACTGGTGCCGCTCACGCCCGTGGGGCGCCTGGTGCTCAACCGCAATCCCGACAATTTTTTTGCCGAGACCGAGCAGGTGGCCTTCTGCGCCGCGCACGTGGTGCCGGGCATCGACTTCACCAACGACCCGCTGCTGGCCGGGCGCATCCACTCCTACGTCGACACGCAGATCACGCGCCTGGGCGGGCCGAACTTCCATGAGCTGCCGATCAACGCGCCGATGGCGCAGGTGCACAACAACCAGCGCGACGGCATGCACCGCCAGGCCATCCACCGCGGCCGTGCGGCCTACGAGCCCAACTCGCTGGGCGGCGGCTGTCCGTTCCAGGCCGGGGCTTCGGCCGGCTTCATGACTTTTCCGCAGCGCGCGGAGCAGGACAAGGTGCGCGGCAAGCCCGAGAAGTTTGCCGACCACTACACGCAGGCCACGCTCTTCTTCGAAAGCCAGACGCCCACCGAGCAGGCCCACATCGCGGCGGCGTTCCGCTTCGAGCTCTCCAAGTGCACCGTGCCTGCCGTGCGCGAGCGCATGGTGGCGAGCCTCGTCAATGCATCGCCGCTGCTCGCGCAGCAGGTGGCCGACGGGCTCGGCATTCCGGTGCCGCCTGCGCTGCCTCGCGCACTTGCGCAGCCTGTAAATCCGGAGGTCACGCATTCGCACGCACTGTCGCTCACGGCGCGGCCCGGCGATGGGTCCGTGCGCACGCGCAAGGTGGCGCTGCTGGTGGCGGACGGCGTGCAGGGCGAGCAGATCGCCGCCATCCAGGCGGCGCTGCTGGCCGAAGGCGCCGTCGGCCGCCTGGTGGGACCGCGTATCGGACCGTTCCGCACGGCCGAGGGCGAGACGATGGAAGCCGACGCTTCGATGGAAAACGAACCCGGCTTCCTGTTCGATGCGCTGGTGCTGCCCGATGGCGCCGAAGGCGTGGAGCTTCTCTCCGCCCATGCCTATACCGAGCAGTTCATCAAGGACCAGTACCAGCACGGCAAGACCATTCTCGCGCTCGGAGCCTCGGCCACGCTGCTGGCCGAGGCGAAGATTCCGGAGACCCTGCCGTCGGGCGACGCGGACCCGGGCGTGCTGCGCGGCACGGCGGAGAATTTCGAATCCACCATCGAGGCCTTCGTCGCGGCTCTCGCCAGGCACCGGCATCCGGCGCGCGAGATCGGGGCGCTGGTGGTGGACGCCGGCTAGAGAAAGTCCCGCAGCCGGTAGTACATCATCCCCAGCACCAGCGCTGGCGTGCGCAGCAGGGTGCCGCCCGGAAAGGCGTGGTGCCCGATGCGCGCGAACAGGTCGAAGCGCTCCGCCTGGCCCGCGATGGCCTCGGCCGCCAGCTTGCCCGCCATGCCCGTGAGCGCCAGGCCGTGGCCCGAGAAGCCCTGCAGGTAGTAGATGTTGGTGCCGATGCGCCCGAAGTCGGGCGCCTTGTTCATCGTGATGTCGACGAAGCCGCCCCATGCGTGGTCGATGCCCAGGTCCGCCAGCTGCGGAAACACCGCGAGCATGCTCTTGCGGATCTTCTCGATGAGGTTGCGCGGCGTCCGCGCACTGTAGCTGTCGCCCGAGCCGAACAGCAGGCGATGGTCGGCGCTCAGCCGGAAGTAGTCGAGCACGAAGTTGGTGTCCGACGCGGCCGGCCTGCCGCGCATGAGCGCATCGGCGCGCGCCGGCTCCATCGGCTCGGTCGCGATCATGTAGGTGCCCACCGGCATGATGCGCGACGAGACCTCGGGCGCCACGTCGTCGCCGTACTCGGCCAGGTAGACGTTGCCCGCCAGCACCACGAAGCTGCAGCGCACCTCGCCCTGCGCGGTCTTGACGACGGGCCGCGCGCCGCGCTCGATCACCTGCGCGGCCGAGTTCTCGTGCAGCTGCGCGCCGGCCGCGCGCGCCGCGGACGCCAGGCCCAGCGAATACTTCAGCGGATGCAGATGGCCCGAGCGCACATCGAAGGTGCCGCCGTCGAAGCGCTTGCTGTCCACGCACTGCGCGACCTCGCCGGGCCCGAGCCATTGGAGCGGATAGCCGTGGACGCGGCCCACGTGGTCCATCCATTCACGCAGCGCGCGCGACTTCGCGGGCTTGACCGACAGGTTCAGGTAGCCGGCCTGCCAGTCGCAGTCGATCGCATGGCTCGCGATGCGGTCCTGCAGCAGATCCAGGCCCTCGACCGATATGTCCCAGGCGCGCCGCGCATCCTCGGGCGTGAACTGCTTTTCGATGGCCTCTTCGCCGTCGGCGCCGAAGCCCACGATCACCTGGCCGCCGTTGCGGCCCGAGGCACCCCAGCCCACGCGCTGCGCCTCCAGCAGCACCACCGCGTAGCCGCGCATGGCAAGCTCGAGCGCGGCCGACAGCCCCGCGAGCCCGCCGCCCACCACGCAGACGTCGGCGGTGGCAATGCCTTCGAGCGGGCGCGCGGGTTCGAAGCGCGCCGCCCGTTGCACGCTGGCTTCGTAGTAGGAGTTCTCGACGACGCCGAGTTCTTTGCGCAGCAGCAATCAGGCCACCCGGAAGTTGATGAACTGCCAGGGGTCGTCTTCGTCCTTCTCCTCGTCGAAGAGCGGGCTGCGTTCCTTCAGCGGCGTCCAGTCGCCATACACGCCCGCCACTTCTCCGAGGTAGGGCATGGCGGCTTCCAGCACCACGCGGTGGTCCAGGTCGTCCGGCTCCACAAGGCCCGCGTCGGGATGGCGCAGCGCCCACGACATGCCGCCCAGGATGCCGGCCACCACCTGCAGGCTGGTGGCGCTGTTGGCGGGCGCCAGTTCGCGCGCCTGCTCGATGGTGAGCCGCGAGCCGTACCAGTAGGCCCCCTTGGGGTTGCCCATCAGCAGCACGCCTAGCTCGTCCATGCCTTCGGCGATCTCGTCGCGCACGATCCGCTGGCGGTGCTGCAGCTGCCAGTTCTTTCCCGCCATCTCGTGCAGCGAGAGCACGGCGTCGTCGCACGGGTGATAGGCGTAGTGCACCGTGGGGCGGTACACCACCTGGCCGTCCTTGCGCAGCGTCAG
The DNA here is from genome assembly GCF_001591365.1 of Variovorax paradoxus NBRC 15149. Classification (GTDB taxonomy): domain Bacteria; phylum Pseudomonadota; class Gammaproteobacteria; order Burkholderiales; family Burkholderiaceae_C; genus Variovorax; species Variovorax paradoxus. The sequence continues at coordinate 529,061 of NZ_BCUT01000001.1, read as the reverse complement.
GTGGTCGGCAATGGAAATCGATTCGGCATGCGTCACCAGGAAGCCGTGGTAGGGGCCTTCCAGCGGCGTCCAGCTGCGCACCCGCGTGCCGATGCCGGGGCGTTTCAGGTAGATGGCCGCATCGCTGCCGAAGCCGTGCCGCGCGGCATCGGCCGGCCAGTGCCGCTCGTGCGTTCCCCAGCCCAGCTCGGCGGGCTGCAGGCCCTCGTCGGCGAAGCCCTGCACCGACCAGGTGTTGACGAACTCGCCGCGCTGCTTGCGCTCCTTCGCAACCTGGGTGTCGCGCTCGGCGATGTGCACCACCTTGATGCCCAGCTGCTGCGCGAGCGCTGCCCAGTCCTCGTAGCTCGACGGCATGGCTTCGAGCTCGGCATGCGTGTCGGCCGCGATGTTCAGCAGTGCCTGCTTGAGCAGCGCCGAGACCAGCCCCGGGTTCGCGCCCTGCGTGATCACTGCCGTGGGCCCGCTGCGCTTGTCCAGGCGCCAGGCCAGCACCTCTTCGCGCAGGCTGTAGTTCGAGCGGCGCGAAGGCGGAAGCGCGGGATCGTCGTAGCGGCCGCCCCAGGGCTCGTTGCAGGTGTCCAGGTAGAGCGCGCCGCGTTCGCGGCAGAGCTTGATGAGCGCCAGGCTCGACACGTCGACCGAGAGGTTGACCAGGAAGTCGCCCTTGTCCACCAGCGGCTCCAGCACGGCGGCAAAGTTGCCTTCCTCGAGCCGCACCGGAATGACCTCCACGCCCAGCTGCTTTGCCAGGCCGCTGCGGTCTTCGCCCGGCTTCACGATCCTGATGTCCGCCGCCTTGAGTCCGAAATGGCGCAACAGCAAAGGCAGCAGCGCCTGGCCGATGGAGCCGAAGCCGATCATCGTGAGCTTGCCGTCCAGGCGAGCCAGCGCTTCGTTCTTCTTCGTCATCCCATCACCTCGCTGAGTGGCGCCGGACCGGCCGGCCTTGTCCTTCGTTTCCTCGAACGAATGTGGAACGCGCCGGCCGGCGAATGCGTCAGCTTGCCTTTGCCGATGGTGTAGGAGGACTCCATGAGCGCATGCTCCGCCCGCGGCCATGGTAGAAACCGGCCACCATGCGCACGTTGCGCATGGCACCCCACCGATGGCCGAAGACTTCCCCTTCAATCCACGACGTTCCGCCCCGCCAACCGGCTGGCTTGGCCTGCGCCTGGCGCGCGCGCCCTGGCTGTTGCTGCTCGGCTTGGCCCTGCTGCTCCTGGGCGGCTGCGCGGGGCTGCCGGCTGGGGTGGAGCGCAAGCCTTCGGTGGCCATCACCGATGGCGCCGACACCATGCTGGGGCGCCTGGTGGCAGCGGCCTCGCCGCCGGGGCAGGGGCTGAGCGGCTTCCGGCTGCTGCCGATGCCGCAGTATTCGCTGCATGCGCGCATCGAGCTCGCGCGCCGCGCCCAGCGCTCGATCGACGTGCAGTACTACCTGGTGCAGAACGACGAAACCGGCCGCTACCTGCTGCGCACGCTGCGCGACGCGGCCGACCGCGGCGTGCGCGTGCGCCTGCTGGTGGACGATCTCTACACCGCGGGCGCCGATCCGCTGTTCGCGGGCTTCGCGGCGCATCCGAACGTGGAGGTGCGCTTCTTCAATCCCTTCCCGGCCGGCCGCGGCCTGCTGGGCACGCGCTGGGCGGCGTCGCTGCTCGACTTCGACCGGGTGCACCGGCGCATGCACAACAAGCTGTTCGTGGTGGACAACACGATGGCGGTCATGGGCGGGCGCAACATCGCCAACGAATACTTCCTGCGCGATGGCGGCTCCAACTTCATCGACATCGACACGCTGGTGGCCGGCACGGTCGTGCCGCGGCTGTCGTCGCTGTTCGACATGTACTGGAACAGCCCGTACGTCTACCCGATCGAGTCGCTGGTCTCCAATGGCGGGGCCACGCCGCAGCAGCTGCGCGAACGCTTCGAGCAGATGACTGCCGGGCCGGACACGCTGCATCCCGAGCCGCTGACTTCCACCGACCTGCTGGGCAACAACGCGCTCGCCAAGGACCTGGGCGAGGGTGCGCTGTCGCTGGTCTGGGCGCGCGCCGAAGCCTATGCCGATGCGCCCGCCAAGGCACTCGGGCCGCCCGAAGCCCGCGGACTGCCGGCCGACGAATCGACCGACAGCGTGCTCTACAACGTGCGGCGCTACCTGCGCGGAGCCCAGCAGGAGATCCTGCAGACCACGCCCTACCTGATTCCGGGGCGCGGCGGCATGGAGACGATCCGCCTCGTGCGGCAGCGCGGCGTGAGCTACACCATCGTGACCAATTCGCTGGCCGCCACGGACGAATCGCTGGTGCACATCGGCTATCGCCACTACCGGCCCGAAATGCTCGCCCTGGGCGTGGAGCTCTACGAGCTGAGCCCCAAGCGCGTGGAGCAGACCAAGCGCTTCGGCATCTACGGTTCGGCCAGTGGCCGGCTGCACGGCAAGTCGGCCGTGGTCGACCGCAGCATGGTGTTCATCGGCTCGATGAACTTCGATCCGCGCTCGATGCTGCACAACACCGAGATCGGCCTGTTCATCTTCAGCCCGCAGATTGCCCAGCAGCTCACCAGCCTGATCGGTTTCATCCGGCTGGACGGCGCCTACCAGCTGCAGCTGGGGCCGCGCGGCGGCATCGAGTGGGTGAGCCCGGCCTCGGGCGATGGCGCCGACACCATCCTGCACGTGGAGCCGGAAACGGATTTCTGGGCGCGCTGGAAGCTGGAGCTGTTCGCCCCGCTGGTGCCCGAGAGCCTGCTGTAGCGCGGGCCGGCAGGTGCTACTGCTGCAGGCGGCCGTTCAGGTAGGGCTCGGGATCGACGGCGGTGCCGTTCTTGCGGATCTCGAAATGCAGCTTCACGCGGTCGGTTTCGCTCTTGCCCATTTCGGCGATCTTCTGGCCTTGCCGCACCACCGCGTTTTCCTTCACGAGGATGGTCTGCGCATGGGCGTAGGCGGTGAGAAAGGTCTCGTTGTGCTTGATGATGACCATGTTGCCGTAGCTGCGCAGCTCGCCGCCCACGTACACCACGCGGCCATCGGCCGAGGCCACGATGGGATCGCCCAGGTTGCCTGCAATGTCGAGCCCCTTGTTGCGCACGCCGTCGAAGCGGGCAATGGTGGTGCCGGCGGCGGGCCGGATGAACATGGCCAGGGGCTGCTGCACGGGCGGCGGAATGACGACGCCGGGCCGCGCGGGCGGCTGCGGCGTGGTGCAGGCGGCCAGGCCGGCAGCCACCAGGAGCGCGGCGCCGGTACGAAGGGCAAAAGTCTGAAGGTGCATGGCTCTGTTGGAACGAATTCGTTGCTGAGGGTTCCCGCGGTCGGCGCGCCGGGCGAGCCACCTCGTCCATGCTAGCAAACTCCGCCGGGGCCGGGTCTACTTGAGCGGAATGGGCGTGCCGCGGTCGATCGGCACCGCCGTCACGCTGTTCTTCGGCGAGCCTTCGATCAGCAGGTCGGAGTAGGTGAGATAGACCAGCGTGTTGCGCCTGGCGTCGACCATGCGCACCACGCGCAGCCGCTTGAACAGGATCGACAGCCGCTCGCTGTAGACCTCTTCGCGCTTTGGAAGCGGCTGCACGATGCTGACCGGCCCGACCTGGCGGCAGGCAATGGAGGCTTCCGACTTGTCCTCCGCCACGCCGAAGGCGCCCGCCAGCCCGCCGGTCTTGGCGCGCGAGACATAGCAGGTCACGCCGTTCACCTTGGGGTCGTCGTAGGCCTCCACCACGATCTTGTGATCGGGGCCGATGAGCTTGAAGGCGGTGTCCACGTCGCCCACCGTTTCCGCATGCGCGGCGAAGGCCAGCGCCAGGCCCGCCAGCGCCAGGCCGCATGCGAAGGCGCCGCGAAGGAGGAGGGGAGCGCGGGAGGCCTGGGTCATGGGGTGGTGTTTCAAACGATGCTGAGTTCGTGCACGCGGTCGAAGCTGCCGCGCCGCCGGTCTTCGAAGAAGTGTTCGAGCGCCTCGCGCACGGTGCGAAAGGCGATCTCTTCCCAGGGAATTTCTTCCTCGGTGAAGAGCCGGGCCTCGATGGTCTCGTGGCCCGGGTCGAAGCGGTCGTCGAGCAGGCGGGCGCGGTAGAACAGGTGCACCTGGCCCACGCGCACCACGCTGATCACCGCGAACAGGCCCTGCATCTCGTAATGGGCGCCGGCCTCTTCGTCGGTCTCGCGGGCCGCGCCCTGGGCCGCGGTTTCGCCCAGCTCCATGAAGCCCGCCGGCAGCGTCCACTTGCCCCAGCGCGGCTCGATGTTGCGCTTGCACAGCAGCACCTTGTCGCCGAGCACGGGAATGGTGCCCACCACGTTCAGCGGGTTCTCGTAGTGGACGGTGCTGCAGGCCGGGCAGACCGCGCGCTCCTTGGTGTCGCCGTCGTCGGGGACGCGGTAGACCACGGCGGTGCCGCAGTTCTTGCAGTGCTTGATGGGTACGCGCAGGATCATGGAGCGGGGAGCCGCGGCGTCAGACGATCTTGACCGCCAACTTGGGCAAGCCGGCTACTTCGCCCACCAGCGTGTCGCCCGCCACCACCGCCGCCACGCCTTCGGGCGTGCCGCTGTAGATCAGGTCGCCGGGCTGCAGCTCCCACGCGGCCGACAGGTGCTCGATGGTTTCGGCCACGTTCCAGATCAGCTTGCTCACGGTGCTGCGCTGGCGGTCGGTGCCGTTGACCTGCAGCGAGATCTCGGCGTTCTCGGCATCGCCGGCCTCGGCCACCGGCACGATCGGGCCGATGGGCGCGCTCTGCTCGAAGCCCTTGCCGATGTCCCAGGGGCGGCCCTGCTTCTTCATGTCGTTCTGCAGGTCGCGCCGCGTCATGTCCAGGCCCACGGCATAGCCGTAGATGTGCTTGTGCGCATCGGCCGCCGCAATGTTCTTGCCGCCGGTGCCGATCGCCACCACGAGCTCGATCTCGTGGTGCAGGTTCTTCGTGAGCGTGGGGTAGGCCATGGTGCCGGTCTGGCCCGCATCGACCACCACCAGCGCGTCGGCCGGCTTCATGAAGAAGAAGGGCGGCTCGCGCCCGGTGAAACCCATTTCCTTGGCGTGGTCCTCGTAGTTGCGGCCCACGCAGTAGATGCGGTGCACCGGAAAACGGGCCGGCTGGCCGACCACGGGGATCGAAACGGTCGCGGGCGGGGCGAAAACAAACTCGGAAGCCATTGCGTCTGTCCTTTTCAGCGGAACGGAGAAAAAACGGCAGTGTGCCAGAGGCAGGCACGGGCTGCCGGTGCGGCGCTATGCTTGCGGGATGATGAAGCTGCACAACTACTTCCGATCGTCCTCGTCGTTCCGCGTGCGCATCGCGCTCCACCTGAAGGGCCTGGAGTTCGACTACATCCCGGTGCACATCGCCCGCGGCGAGCACCGCACGGGGCCGTTCTCGGCCATTTCGGCCGACATGCTGGTGCCGCTGCTCGAGGACGAGGGCGAGCGCTTTTCGCAATCGATGGCCATCATCGAATACCTGGACGAAACCCACCCCGAGCCGGCGCTGCTGCCGCACGATCCGGTGGGCCGCGCCCATGTGCGCGCGCTGGCGGAATCCATCGCCTGCGAGATCCATCCGCTCAACAACCTGCGCGTGCTCAAGTACCTGGTGAAGGAGCTCAAGCTCGACGACGAGGCCAAGAACGCCTGGTACCGCCATTGGGTGCGCGACGGCATGCTGGCCTTCGAGCGCCAGCTCGCGCAGCATCCGGGCGGCCGGTTCTGCTATGGCGACACGCCCACGCTGGCCGACTGCTGCCTGGTGCCGCAGATCTTCAACGGCCGCCGCTTCGACTGCGACTTCAGCGGATTGCCGCGCACCATGGCCGCCTTCGAGGCCTGCATGGAGCTCGACGCCTTCCAGCGCGCCCAGCCTTCGCAGTGCCCCGACGCGGAAGCCTGAACGCGCCCGCCGCCATGGACGACGCGCACTGGCTCGTGCCCGACTGGCCGGCGCCGCCCAACGTGCGGGCCGTGTGCACCACGCGCGAGGGCGGTGTCTCGCAGGGCCGCTACCAGAGCCTCAACCTGGGCGACCACGTGGGCGACCTGGCCGCCCACGTCGCCGAAAACCGCCATCGCCTGGCGCAGGCCATCGGCGGCGCGCGGCCGGTCTTTCTTCAGCAGGTGCACGGCACCGGCTTGGTGGCGCTCGATGCCGAGGCGGGCGGGGCGGGCGACGGCACGCCGGCCGATGCCTGCACCGCCACGGCCACCGGCGTGGCCTGCACCATCATGGTGGCCGACTGCCTGCCCGTGCTCTTCACCGACGAATCGGGCCAGCGGGTGGCGGCCGCGCATGCCGGCTGGCGCGGCCTGGCCGGCGGCGTGCTCGAGGCGGCGGCCCGGTGCTTCGAGCCCGCGCAGGGCGGCGGCAGGGTCATGGCCTGGCTCGGCCCGTGCATCGGGCCCCGTGCCTTTGAGGTCGGGCCCGAGGTCAAGGCTGCGTTCGAGGCGCATGCGCCCGAGGCTGCGCGCTGCTTCCTGCCCGCGGCGGCGCCCGGCAAGTGGCTGGCCGACCTGCCCGCGCTCGCGCGCCAGCGCCTCTGTGCAGCCGGCGTGGAATCGGTGCATGGCAACGACGGCAGCGACGCGTGGTGCACCGTCGCCAACCCGTCACGGTTCTTTTCGCACCGGCGGGACGGCGTCAGCGGGCGTTTCGCCGCGCTGGTCTGGAAGGCCTGAGTCCGCGCCTGCCGCTGCGGCCGCCTCGCTCGCGGCGCGGCGCGCTTCTTCCTGTGCCTTTTCCTCGCGCTCCCTGATCGCGCGGCGCCGCCCCGGCGTCCCCATCAGGTAAACCACCAGTGCGACAGGCGCCAATCCGTACAAAAGAAATGTGAAGATGGCACCCAGCACGGTGCCGGTGGTGTTGGTGGCTTCGGCCACGGCCATCATCAGGGCGACGTAGAGCCAGCCAATCACGATCAGGTGGATGAACACAAGAAGTTTCAGTCGGTAAGTGAGCGGGGAGCGTTGTGGGCGCCTTGCGAAATGCAGGATACTCAAAATACGCAAGCCATCCGTATCGATTCAGGTGAGGACCAGGAGACATGATGAAGCAACAAGCAACGGGGGCCGACGCGTTCGCGCCCTTCCAGCAGGCTCTTTCGGAGGGATGGACCAAGGCGCTGGAATCGCTCCAGCAGTCCGCCGTACAGGGGGCCTCGGCCTTCAACGGCGGCGGCACGCCGCTGTGGCAATTGCCTCCGGGGGCAACGCTGCCTGAATTGCCGAAAGTCTCCATCGCGCCCGAGAAGCTGCAATCGATCCAGCAGCAATACATGGCCGAGGCCACCGAACTCTGGCGCCGCGGCTTCGACGCCAGGCCCGAGGGCGACAGGCGCTTTGCCGGCGAAGCCTGGGGCAGCAACCCGCTCGCGGCCTTCTCGGCGGCGGTCTACCTGCTCAATGGCCGCACCCTGCTCAGCATGGCCGAGGCCATCGACGCCGACGAAAAGACCAAGGCGCGCATGCGCTTTGCGGTCGAGCAATGGATGGCGGCCGCATCGCCCAGCAACTCGCTCGCCTTCAACGCAGAGGCGCAGAAGAAAGCCATCGACACGCAGGGCGAGAGCATTGCCAAGGGCATCCAGAACCTGCTGCACGACGTGAAGCAGGGCCACCTCAGCATGACCGACGAAAGCGCCTTCGAAGTGGGGCGCAACGTGGCCACCACCGAGGGCGCCGTGGTGTTCGAGAACGAGTATTTCCAACTGCTCGAATACAAACCGCTCACGGCCAAGGTCTATGAGCGGCCGTTCCTGCTGGTGCCGCCGTGCATCAACAAGTTCTACATCCTCGACCTGCAGCCCGAGAACTCCCTGATCCGCTATGCCAACGAGCAGGGCCACCGCGTGTTCGTGGTGAGCTGGCGCAACCCCGACGAGTCGCTGGCCCACGCCACCTGGGACGACTACATCGAGAATGCCGCCATCAAGGCGATCCACCTCGTGCAGGAGATCGGCGGGAGCAAGCAGATCAACGCGCTGGGCTTCTGCGTGGGCGGCACCATCCTGAGCACAGCGCTGGCCGTGCTCGCGGCGCGCGGCGAAAAGCCGGCCGCCTCGGTCACGCTGCTCACCACCTTTCTCGACTTCAGCGACACCGGCATCCTCGACATCTTCGTGGACGAGGCGATGGTGGCGTACCGCGAAATGCAGCTGGGCAAGGGCGGCCTGCTGCCGGGCATGGACCTGGCCTCGACCTTCAGCTTCCTGCGGCCCAACGACCTGGTCTGGAACTACGTGGTCGGCAACTACCTGAAGGGCGAGACCCCGCCGCCCTTCGACCTGCTCTACTGGAACAGCGACGCCACCAACCTGCCGGGCCCGTTCTACACCTGGTACCTGCGCAACACGTACCACGAGAACAAGCTCGCCAAGCCCAATGCGCTCACGGTCTGCGGCGAGAAGATCGACCTCGGCAGGATCGACATCCCGGCCTATATCTACGGCTCGCGCGAAGACCACATCGTGCCGATCGGCGGCGCCTATGCGTCCACGCAGCTGCTGCCCGGCAAGAAGCGCTTCGTCATGGGCGCCTCGGGCCACATCGCGGGCGTGATCAATCCGCCCGCCAAGAAAAAGCGCAGCCACTGGACGCGCGAGGACGGCAAGTTCCCCAAGACCCAGGCCGAATGGCTGGCCGGCGCCACCGAGCATCCCGGCAGCTGGTGGACCGACTGGGCCCAATGGCTCAAGGACCATGCGGGCAAGCAGGTCCCGGCACCCAAGGCCTACGGCAACGGCAAGGCCTACAAGGCCATCGAGCCGGCGCCGGGACGCTACGTCAAGGCCAGGGCCTGATCCCGGACACACACGCACGAGTTACCCGCACCGCTTCAATTCAAATCACTTCAACGGAGAACCTCATGGAAGACATCGTCATCGTTTCGGCCGCACGCACGGCGGTCGGCAAGTTCGGCGGCTCGCTTGCCGGCATTGCAGCCACCGAGCTGGGCGCCCTCGTGATCAAGGAAGTGATCGCGCGCGCCAATCTCACGGCCGACCAGGTCGGCGAAGCCATCATGGGCCAGGTGCTGGCCGCCGGTGCGGGCCAGAACCCCGCGCGCCAGGCATGGCTCAAGAGCGGCGGCGCCAAGGAAACGCCGGCGCTCACCATCAACGCCGTGTGCGGTTCGGGCCTGAAGGCCGTGATGCTCGCGGCGCAGGCCGTGGCCACGGGCGACAGCGAGATCGTGATTGCCGGCGGCCAGGAGAACATGAGCGCCGCGCCGCACGTGCTGCCCAATTCGCGCAACGGCCAGCGCATGGGCGACTGGAAGCTGGTCGACACCATGATCGTGGACGGCCTGTGGGACGTCTACAACCAGTACCACATGGGCATCACGGCCGAGAACGTGGCCAAGAAGTACGGCATCGACCGCTCCGCGCAGGACGAGCTCGCGCTCGGCAGCCAGACCAAGGCCGCGGCCGCGCAGGACGCCGGCAAGTTCAAGGACGAGATCGTGCCCGTGAGCATTGCGCAGAAGAAGGGCGATCCGATCGTCTTCGACAAGGACGAGTTCATCAACCGCAAGACCAGCGCCGAAGGCCTGGCGGGCCTGCGCCCCGCGTTCGACAAGGCTGGCGGCGTGACCGCGGGCAATGCCTCGGGCCTGAACGACGGCGCTGCCGCCGTGATGGTGATGACGGCCAAGAAGGCGGCCGCGCTCGGCCTCAAGCCGCTGGGCCGCATCGCAAGCTACGCCACGGCCGGCCTCGACCCGGCGATCATGGGCATGGGCCCGGTGCCCGCGTCGACCAAGGCGCTGCAGCGCGCCGGCTGGAAGGCTGCCGACCTTGATCTGCTCGAGATCAACGAGGCTTTCGCGGCGCAGGCCTGCGCGGTGAACAGGGAAATGGGCTGGGACGTGAACAAGGTCAACGTGAACGGCGGCGCCATTGCCATCGGCCACCCGATCGGCGCGTCGGGCTGCCGCATCCTGGTGACGCTGCTGCACGAGATGCAGCGCCAGAACGCGAAGAAGGGCATTGCGTCGCTGTGCATCGGCGGCGGCATGGGCGTGGCGCTGACGATCGAGCGATAGGTCTTTGCGCTCCCGGGTCGCGCACCTCTCTTTCGGGGGCGCGGCCATTCAGGGCGCGCTCCCGCCGACGGGGTACCTTGCTCCGCGAATGTCCTCCGGCCTTCGGCCTCCCCCTTGATTTCGCTGCGCAAGGCACCCCATCAGCGGGAGCGTTGGACAGAGCGGCCGTTGATCGGCTGTGTTCGCAGAGCGTGCCCAGGTGCACAGGGCATCGGGTGCTCCCCGCAGCGAAATCAAGGAGGAGGGGGCGCAGCCCCCGGGGGACATTCGCGGAGGGGAGTACCCGGTGGCCTGTGCACGCGCCCCGAACACGACAACAGCAACAGCTCACTGCCGGACCCGGCAGGCCGCAGATCACTTTGTTCACCGCCCAATTTTTGAGCAAACTGATTATTCCCCTTGTAAAACAACAAGTTAGATCGCCTTTACAAGGAAGAACATCAGTTATCCCCAAAGTTGTCCACGGAAAATGGGGATGGCATCGGCTTCTTCAGAATTCGCCCGCAAGTCCTTGATTTGTGGCACTCAGCCGGCAGCGGCCTGCTCCACGGCGTAGTGCTGGCACAGCGTCTCGACCAGCGCCTGCGCATAGATCGGCAGTGCCGCCCGGTCGCGCACCAGCAGGTAGCGCTCCCGCACGCACCATGCGTCGCTGAGATCGATCAGCGCGAGCTGCATGCTTTCCTGATTGCGCCGCGCCGCCGACTCCGGCACCACGCCAATGCCCACGCCGCTGCCGATCATCCGGCACATGGCGTCGAAGCTGCCGAGCTGGATGCGCAGCTTCTGCCGCTTGCCGAGGTTGTCGGTGATCTGCGCCAGAAAGGTCTGCAAGGTGCTGCCTTGCTGCATGCCGATTGCGTCTTCATCCAGCGTTTCCGCGAATGAAATCCTGCGGCGCTTCGCGAAGCGGTGCTTGCGCGAGGTGGCGAGCACCAGCCGATCGGTGCTGAAGTGGATCGCTTCGAGGCCCAGCGTGTCGACGCGGCCCGCCACGATGCCGATGTCGGCGCGGCCGTCGAGCACGCCGCGCGGGATCTGAGCATTCGGTTTTTCCTGAAGGTCGACGTTGATGCGCGGATTGCGCGCAAGAAAGCCCGGCAAGATTTCAGGCAGGAAATCGGTCACCGCCGTGGTGTTGGCGAACACGCGCAGGTGGCCGCGCAGGCCGCCGCCGTATTCGAGCAGGTCGGCGCGCAGCTGCTCGGTCTGGTGCAGCACGAGGCGCGCGTGGTGCAGGAAGGCTTCCCCCGGCGGCAGCAGGCGCACGCCGCGCGCTTCGCGCTGCAGCAGCTGCAGCCCGGCCTGGTTTTCGAGCGCCTTGATGCGCGCGCTGGCCGCCGCAAGCGACAGGTGCTGCCGCTCGGCCGCGCGCGTGAGATTGCCGAGCTCGGCCGTGGCAACGAAGAGGCGCAGGTCGGTCAGGTCGAAAAGCATGGCGCCATCGTAAAGCCCGAGCCTTCGGTATTTCAGAAGCCTGGGTTTCGAAATCGCAGATTGCGCACGCTGCCACGGCAGAACACCATGCGGCCATGGAGACAAAGACAATGACATTCCGCGCACTGGCGCTTCTTTCCCTTGCCGCGGCAGCGCTCTGCACTGCGGTTCCGGCTGCCGCGCAGCCCTACCCCTCGCGCCCCGTCACGCTCGTCGTGCCGCAGGCTGCGGGCGGCACCAACGACATCGTGGGCCGCCTCGTGGGCCAGAAGATCGGCGAGCTGATGAACGCGAGCGTGGTGGTCGACAACCGGCCGGGCGCGGGCGGCAACATCGGCACGCAACTGGTCGCCAAGGGCCCGAAGGACGGCTACATGCTGCTCATGACCATCAGCAGCAGCCAGGCCATCAACCCGGCGCTCTACAGGAACCCGGGCTTCGATCCGGTGAAGGATTTCAAGCCCGTGGGCCTGATCGGCGCGGTGCCCAACGTGCTGCTGGTCAACCCCTCGTTTCCCGCGAAGGATTTCAACGAGTTCCTGAAGCTCGCGCGGCAGAAGGGCGCCAACTACCAGTACGCCTCGGCCGGCAACGGCACGCTCAACCACCTGCTGGGCGAAATGCTCAACAGCATGGCCGGCATCTCGCTGCAGCACGTGCCGTACAAGGGCGTGGCGCCCGCGCTCAACGACGTGCTCGGCGGGCAGCTGCCGATCGTGTTCGCGAGCCTGCCTTCGGCGCTCTCGCACATCAAGGCCGGCAAGCTGCGCGCGCTGGCCGTGAGCGGCGACAAGCGCTCGCCGGTGCTGCCCCATGTGCCCGCCATCGCCGAGGCCGTGCCGGGCTACAACGGCACGCTCTGGATCGGCCTGTTCGCGCCAGCGGGCGTGCCGCCCGAGGTGCTCGCCACGCTGCAGGACGCGACGCGCAAGGCGCTGGCCGCGAAGGACCTGCGCGACAAGCTCGAACAGCAGGGCGTGGAGATCGCGCCGCCCACCACGCCCGATCAATTCTCGAAACTGCTGCAGGACGACCTCGCCAAGTGGGCACGCATCGTCAAGGCCTCCGGCGCAGCGGTCGACTGAAGGAACCCATGATCAATTCCGTCCAAGAAAAGTCCCCCGGCGCGATCGACGCCGGCACGCTCGCGAAGCTCCAGGCCTGGCAAGGCCGCAGCGAAACGCTGGCCGACGACATCACCGCCGCTCCCGTGCGTGCGCTCTCGGCCACGCTCGACCGCGACGACGCACCGCCCGCCGCCGGCACGCGCCTGCCCGAACTCTGGCATTGGCTCTACTTCCTGCCGCACCATCGCCAGTCCGAGATCGGCGAGGACGGCCATGCGAAGCGCGGCGGCTTCCTGCCGCCCGTGCCGCTGCCGCGCCGCATGTGGGCCGGCGGGCGGCTGGCGTGGGAGCCGGGCAACCCGCTGCAGGTGGGTGACAGGGCCGAGCGCACCTCGACCATCGCCTCGGTCACCCACAAGGTCGGCCGCACGGGCGAGCTGATGTTCGTGCTGGTGCGCCATGAAGTGCGCAACGAACGCGGCCTTGCGCTGACCGAGGAGCACGACATCGTCTACCGCGCCGCGGCCGCGCCCGGCGAGAAGGCGCCGCCGCCCACGCCGGCGCCGAAGGACGCCGCCTTCAGCCGCGAGATCGTGCCCGACGACGTGCTGCTGTTCCGCTATTCGGCGCTCACCTTCAACGGCCACCGCATCCACTACGACCGCCGCTACGTGACGCAGGTCGAGGGTTATCCGGGCCTGATCGTGCACGGCCCGCTGATCGCGACGCTGCTGGTGGACCTGCTGCGCCGCCATGTGCCGGGCGCGCAGCTCGCGCGCTTCGAGTTCCGCGCCGTGCGGCCGACCTTCGACATTGCGCCGTTCCGCGTGCACGGCAGGCCGGCCGAAGGCAGCACGGACGGCAAGACCTTCAGCCTCTGGGGCGAAGACGCCGATGGCTGGCTCACGATGCAGGCCACGGCCGTGCTCGCATGAAAAAAATGGAAAACACGTCCATGACAAGACCTCTCGACGGCATCACCGTGGTTTCGCTCGAGCACGCGATCGCCGCGCCTTTCTGCACCCGGCAGCTGGCCGACCTCGGCGCCCGCGTCATCAAGGTGGAGCGCCCCGGCGCCGGCGACTTCGCGCGCGCCTACGACGCACGCGTGGGCGGCGAGGCCTCGCACTTCGTGTGGGTGAACCGCTCCAAGGAAAGCCTCACGCTCGACCTCAAGCAGCCTGCCGCGCTCGCGGTGCTGCAGGCGCTGGTGGCCGAGGCCGACGTGCTGGTGCAGAACCTCGCGCCCGGCGCGGCCGCGCGCATGGGCCTGGGCGCCGAGGCGCTGCAGGCCCTGCATCCGCGGCTCATCGTCTGCGACATCTCGGGCTATGGCGACGACGGCCCGTACCGCGACAAGAAGGCCTACGACCTGCTGATCCAGAGCGAGGCGGGTTTTCTCTCGGTCACCGGCACGCCGGACGATCCCTGCAAGTCGGGCAATTCCATCGCCGACATCGCGGCGGGCATGTATGCCTACACCGGCATCCTCGCGGCGCTGCTGCAGCGCGGCAAGACCGGCAAGGGCTCGCACATCGACGTGTCGATGCTCGAATCGCTCGCCGAGTGGATGGGCTACCCGATGTACTACGCCTACGAAGGCGCGCCGCCGCCGCCGCGCAGCGCGGCCTCGCACGCCACCATCTATCCCTACGGTCCCTTTCCCGCGGGCGACGGCGGCACGGTGATGCTGGGCCTGCAGAACGAGCGCGAATGGCGTGTGTTCTGCGAGAAGGTGCTGCTGCAGGCGGGGCTTGCCACCGACGCGCGCTTCGACAGCAATGCGCGGCGCAACGAGAACCGCGACGCGCTGCGCGCGATCATCGTCGAGACCTTCGCCGCGCTCGGCACCGCGCAGGTGGTCGAGCGCCTCGATGCGGCGCAGATCGCCAATGCGCGCATGAACGACATGGCCGGGCTGTGGGCGCATCCGCAATTGCAGGCGCGCGAGCGCTGGCGGCAGGTGGGCTCGCCGGCCGGCGACATTCCGGCGCTGCTGCCGGCCGGCCGCCAGAGCGCCTTCGACTACCGCATGGACGCGATACCGGCCGTGGGCCAGCACACCGACGCCATCCTGCGCAGCCTGGGCCGCAGCGAGGCGGACATCGCGGCGCTGCGCGAGGCGGGGGCGGTGTGAGCACGGCAGCGCTCGCGCTGGCGCGCGCCTTTCTCTTCGTGCCGGCCGACCGGCCCGAGCGCCACGCGCGCGCGCTGGCCACCGGCGCGGGCGCGGTGATCGTCGACCTGGAGGATGCGGTGGCACCCGAGCGCAAGGCCGCGGCGCGCGAAGGCCTCGCGGCGTCGTTCGCCGCGCTGCCCGCGGCCGGCCGGCAGCGCCTGCTGGTGCGCATCAATGCCGCAGGCACGCCCTGGCACGAGGACGACTGCGTGGCCGTGGCCGGGCTGGTCTTGCAGGGGCTGATTGCGGGCGTGGTGCTGCCCAAGGCGGAGCGGGCCGGCGACCTGCGGCTGCTGGCCGAAGCCATCGGTCCTCGAGGGGTGCTCGTGCCGCTCGTCGAATCGGCGGCCGGCCTCGCGGCGGTCGACGAGCTCGCGGCGGCGCCACAGGTGCTGCGGCTCGCCTTCGGCAACCTCGATTTCCAGGCCGATGTCGGGCTGGCCTGCGATGCGGACGAAGCCGAGCTGGTGCCGGTGCGCCTGGCGCTGCTGCTGGCCTCGCGCCGCACCGGGCTGCCCGCGCCGATCGACGGCGTGACGGCCGACTGGCGCGATGCGCAGCGCCTGGCCGCCGACACCGCACGCGCGCGGCGCGGCGGCTTCGGCGCCAAGCTGTGCATCCACCCCGACCAGGTCGCGCCGGTGCAGGCCGCGCTCGGCCCGAGCGACGGCGAGCTCGCATGGGCGCGCCGCGTGATCGAGGCCGTGCGGTCGGCTGGCGGCGGCGTCGCCAGCCTCGACGGCCGCATGGTCGACGCGCCGGTGGTTCGCCTGGCCGAACGGCTGCAGGCGCTCGCTGCGGAACAAGACAGGCATCCAACAACCAAGGAGACAAGCAAGTGAATCTGAAGAAGAACTGGAAGGGCCGCACCCTGCTGGCCGCGGCATGGGGCGCAGGCCTGCTGGCCGCGCAAGCGCCGGCCGCCGCGCAGGCGCCCTGGCCCGAGAAGCCCATCACCATGGTCGTGCCGTACTCGGCCGGCGGCCCCACCGACGTGGTCGCGCGCATGCTCGCGATTCCCATGGGCAAGTCGCTCGGGCAGACCGTGATCGTCGAGAACACCGTGGGCGCGGGCGGCACCATCGCGCCCGCGCGCGTGGCCAAGGCGGCGCCCAACGGCTACACCATCCTGATCCACCACATGGGCATGGCCACCGCGCCCGCGCTCTACAAGAAGCTCAACTACGACCCGCTGAAGGATTTCGAATACGTGGGCCAGGTGATGGACGTGCCCATGACCCTGCTCTCGCGCAAGGACTTTCCGGCCAGCAACTTCCAGGAACTGCTGGCCTACGTGAAGACCCACAAGGACAAGGTCACGCTTGCCAACGCCGGCATCGGCGCGGTCTCGCAGCTGTGCGGCATGCTGCTGGCGCACCAGATCGGGGTGCAGCTCACCACCGTGCCCTACAAGGGCGCCGGCCCGGCGCTCAACGACCTGATGGGCGGACAGGTCGACCTGCTGTGCGACCAGACCACGCAGACCGCGCCGGTCATCAAGGACGGCAACCGCGTCAAGGTGTTCGGCGTGACCACGCCGAAGCGCCTGTCCAGCATGCCCAGCATTCCCACGCTCGACGAGCAGGGCCTCAAGGGTTTCGACGTGAAGGTGTGGCACGGCATCTACGCGCCCAAGGGCACGCCGCCGGCCGTGATGGAAAAGCTCAACACGGCCCTGCGCGCCGCGCTGCAGGACGACATGGTCAAGCACCGCTTCGCCGAGCTGAGCACCGAGGCCGTGCCGATGGACAAGGTGACGCCCGAAGCACTGCGCACCCACCTGGCGGCCGAGACCGAGAAGTGGGGGAAGGTGATCAAGGCGGCGGGGGTGCAGGCGGACTAGGAGCCTGGCGCTCGGCGATCCTGCGCCAGCAGCGTCTGGTGGAACAGCAGGAGCAGTTGCCGCGCAAAGACATCCATGTTCGACGCGCGGTCCGCATCGGCGGTTTCGATCGTCCGGCTGGCCGCAGCCTCTCCGGCGACGGCCACGCACACATGCCCCGGCGCGTCGCCATACGGACTGCCGGACGGGCCGGCCGCGCCGCTTTCGGCAATGCCCCAGGTGGCGCGGTGGCTGCCCCGGATCCTGCCTGCAATGAAGCTGGCATAGGGTTCGGTTTCCGCGCGCATGCCGGCCATGTCTTCGGCCGTCAGCCCTAGCAGCGCTTTTCCGGCCCGGCGCGAGTAGACGACCGCGCCGCCGAGGAAGAAAGCCGAGGCACCCGGAATGGCGAGCAGGGCGGCTGACACCAGGCCGCCGGCCGAGGATTCGGCCACCGCCACGGTCTGGCGCCGCTCGCGCAGGATGGCGCCGACACGGCCGGCGAGGATGGAAAGCGGCTCGAGGCCGGCGATGTCAGGCATGGGGGCGTTGCCCGGCGTTTTCGAAATTCATACTTTCGAACTCCTTGGAAGCAAAGGGGTGTGCGGGACGGCGGCGGACTTATGCAATATGGTTGCACATGCGGCCGCGCCGTGACAGCTGGTTGCAAGCTCGGCTCAGTGTTTTCCTCAGAGTTCGACGGCTTGAAACTCGCTAGAGTGAAGGCGGCCGTTCAGGCTTTTCGCACACATCAAGGAAAAAATCATGAGCAAGAAAGTTGCATATGTCACCGGGGGCATGGGTGGCATCGGAACAGCCATCTGCCAACGCCTTCACAAGGACGGCTTCACTGTCGTCGCAGGCTGCGGCCCCACGCGCGATCATGCCAAATGGCTGGCCGAGCAGAAGGCCTTGGGCTTCGAGTTCCATGCGTCGGTCGGCAATGTCGGCGACTGGCAGTCCACCGTCGAGGCCTTTTCGGCCGCCAAGGCAGCGCACGGTCCCATCGACGTGCTGGTCAACAACGCCGGCATCACGCGGGACCGCATGTTCCTGAAAATGACGCCCGAGGACTGGAGCGCGGTCATCGAGACCAACCTCAACAGCATGTTCAACGTCACCAAGCAGGTGGTGGGCGACATGGTCGAGAAGGGCTGGGGCCGCATCATCAACATCAGCTCGGTCAATGGCGCCAAGGGCCAGGCGGGGCAGACCAACTATTCGGCGGCCAAGGCCGGCATGCACGGCTTCACGATGGCGCTGGCGCAGGAGCTGGCGAGCAAGGGCGTCACGGTCAACACCGTGAGCCCGGGCTACATCGGCACCGACATGGTCAAGGCCATCCGCCAGGAAGTGCTCGACAAGATCGTGGCCACCATTCCGGTCAAGCGCCTGGGCGAGCCGAGCGAAATTGCTTCCATCATCGCGTGGCTTGCCACCGACGAGGGCGGCTACAGCACGGGCGCCGACTTCTCGGTCAACGGCGGCCTGCACATGCACTGATCATGCTGACGAGAAGCTGATCGAAAAGACCCGCCGAGGCGGGTTTTTTCATTTCTGCGATGTGGCTTCTACGTATCAGAGAAGCGGTCGATTCGGTTCTACAGTTTCCAACCCCTCCGGAGGCAACATGGCAGACACAACAATCACACCCACCAGAAAGCTCCCGCTCTATCGTTCGCTCTACGTGCAGGTGATCACGGCGGTGATCATCGGCGTGCTGCTCGGCCACTTCCAGCCGGCGCTGGGCGAGGCCATGAAGCCGCTGGGCGATGGCTTCATCAAGCTCATCAAGATGATCATCGCGCCGATCATCTTCTGCACCGTGGTGGTGGGCATCGCGGGCATGGAAGACATGAAGAAGGTCGGCAAGACCGGCGGGCTGGCGCTCCTGTACTTCGAAATCGTGAGCTCCATCGCACTGGTGGTGGGCCTCGTGCTGGTCAACCTGCTCAAGCCCGGCGCGGGCATGAACATCGACCCGTCCACGCTCGACACCAAGGCGCTCGCGTCCTATACCGGCCCGGGCAAGATGACGGGCACGGTCGACTTCCTGCTCAACGTCATTCCCAGCACGCTGGTCGACGCCTTCGCCAAGGGCGAGATCCTGCAGGTGCTGCTGATCGCGGTGCTGTTCGGCTTTGCGCTGCACCGCTTCGGCGGGCGCGGCACGCTGGTGTTCGACGTGATCGAGAAGGGCTCGCACGTGCTCTTCGTGATCGTGGGCTACATCATGAAGCTGGCGCCCATCGGCGCCTTCGGCGCGATGGCCTTCACCATCGGCAAGTACGGCCTGGGCAGCCTGTTCTCGCTCGGCAAGCTGATGGGCACCTTCTACCTGACCTGCCTCTTGTTCATCTTCGTGGTGCTCGGGCTCATTGCGCGCTTCCACGGCTTCAGCATCTGGAAGTTCATCAAGTACATCAAGGAAGAGCTGCTGATCGTGCTGGGCACCTCGTCCTCCGAGTCGGTGCTGCCGCGCATGATGGAGAAGATGGAAAACCTGGGCGCCAACAAGACCTGCGTGGGCCTGGTGATTCCCACTGGCTACTCCTTCAACCTCGACGGCACCTCCATCTACCTCACGATGGCGGCCGTGTTCATTGCGCAGGCCACCAACACGCCGATGACGCTGATGCAGGAGATCACGCTGCTGGCCGTGCTGCTGCTCACCTCCAAGGGCGCGGCGGGCGTCACGGGCAGCGGCTTCATCGTGCTGGCGGCCACGCTGTCGGCCGTGGGCCATGTGCCGGTGGCGGGCCTGGCGCTGATCCTGGGCATCGACCGCTTCATGTCGGAGGCGCGTGCGCTGACCAACCTGATCGGCAACGGCGTGGCCACCATCGTGGTGGCCAAGTGGACCAACGAGCTCGACACCGAGCGGCTGCACGCCGGGCTCAACAACGAGAGCTGGGTCGAGTCGCAGGAGCCCGAAGTGCTCGAAGGCGCACGCATCGCAAAGATGGCCGATTGATGCCCGTGTGAAGCCAGAGGGGCGCATCGTTCCTGCAAAATGGAGCAATGCCCCACAGCGTTTCCCTGATCAACACGATTGCCGCCGGCCTGGGGCTGGCGCTCGTGCTGGGTTTCCTGGCGCTGCGGCTGCGGCTGCCGGCGCTGGTGGGCTACCTGCTCGCGGGCGTGATCATCGGGCCGTTCACGCCGGGCTTCGTGGCCGATGCGGGCATTGCGGCGCAGCTGGCCGAGATCGGCGTGATGCTGCTGATGTTCGGCGTGGGCCTGCATTTTTCGCTCGACGACCTGCTGGCGGTGCGCAAGATCGCGCTGCCGGGCGCACTCGCGCAGATCGCGGTGGCCACGGTGCTGGGCGGTGCACTGGCGCTCTGCTGGGACTGGTCGTGGGGCGAGGCGCTGGTCTTCGGCCTGGCGCTGTCGGTGGCAAGCACGGTCGTGCTGCTGCGCGCGCTCGAGAGCCTGGGCATTCTCGATTCGTTCACCGGGCGCATCGCGGTCGGCTGGCTGGTGGTCGAGGACCTCGCCATGGTGCTGGTCCTGGTGCTGATGCCGCCGCTCGCGGGGGCGCTGGGCGGCCAGGCGGGCGATTCGGCCAACGCCGATCCGCTGTGGCAGACGCTCGGCGTCACGCTGCTGCAGGTGGGCGGGTTCGTGGCGCTGATGCTGGTGGTGGGGCGGCGCGCGTTTCCTTGGATTCTCTGGCAGGTCACGCGCACCGGCTCGCGCGAGCTGTTCACGCTGTGCGTGATCGCGGCGGCGGTCAGCATCGCCTTTGCGTCGGCGGCGCTGTTCGGCGTGTCGTTTGCGCTGGGCGCTTTCTTCGCGGGCATGGTGATGCGCGAATCCGAATTCAGCCACCGCGCGGCGCAGGAGTCGCTGCCGCTGCGCGATGCCTTCGCGGTGCTGTTCTTCGTGTCGGTGGGCATGCTCTTCGATCCCTCGGTGCTCGTCGAGCGGCCGCTGCAGGTGCTGGCGGTGGTGGGCGTGATCGTGCTGGGCAAGTCGCTGGCCGCCTGCGCGCTGGTGCTGGCGTTCCGCTATCCGCTGGGCACGGCGCTCACCGTGAGCGCGAGCCTTGCGCAGATCGGGGAGTTCTCGTTCATTCTTGCGGGGCTCGGCGTCTCGCTCGGCCTGCTGCCGGTGGAGGGGCAGAGCCTGATCCTGGCCGGCGCACTGATTTCCATTGCCACCAATCCGCTGTGGTTCAGCCTGGTCGCACCGATCGAGAAATGGCTGCACGGCCGCTTCCCGGCGGCGCGCAGCCTCGAATCGCACGACCATCCGCTGGCCGAACTGCCGACCACCACCGAAGCCCGTTACCTGTCCAGGCAGGTGGTGCTGGTGGGCTATGGCCGCGTCGGGCGCCGCATCGCGTCCGAACTGGAGGCGCACGACATTCCCTACGTGGTGGCGGAGCAGAACCGCGAGCTGGTGGAGAAGCTGCGCGAGGCCGGCGTGGCGGCCGTCTGGGGCGACGCGGCCGATCCGGCCGTGCTGATCCAGGCGCACATCGCGCGTGCCCGCGTGCTGGTGGTGGCCATCCCGGACGCCATGAACGTGCGGCAGATGATGGAAACCGCCCGCACCCTCAATCCGGCCATCGAAACCGTGATCCGCAGCCACAACGAGGAAGAAGCCGGGCTGCTGACGCGCGAGATGGCCGCCACGGTCTTCCTGGGCGAACAGGAACTCGCGCAGGCCATGGCGCGCGACGTGGTGCGGCGCGCAGCGGCGGCCGCCTGAGCCGCCGGCGGATCGATCGAGCAGAGGGTTTGGGTCAAAGGTCTTCGATGACCAGCGTGCGATAGCGCTGCGCGATCGAATAGGGCACGGTGCGCACCAGTTCCATCAGGCGGTTGGCGTCCTCTTCGTGCTTCGTTCTGACCAGGAGGCCGGCATGGCCTTCGCGCGCCAGCTTGGTGTAGGCACGCACGGTGGCCGCGTCGGTGCCGGCCGACGGCAGCGGCTCGTCGGCTTCCCTCACGGTGGGCGAGATCTCCTCCAGGATCGTGGCCGCGGGAAGCAGGTAGATCTCGTCGCCGCTCACGCCGTTCTCGATCAGCTTGTGGCCGATGCGGTTGGCGTCCTCCGTGCTCGGGAACATCACCATCGAGTAGCCTGTGGGGTAGAAAGCGCCGCCGATGCTCGAGCGCATGCGGGGCTCCAGAACGAAATTCTTCATGATGCTGCCTCCTGGATGATGCAGTTCTTTGCCCAGCACACTAGGCCTGCGGCCGCACGCCTGCTGTAGGCCTGCTCCCCGAAATTCCGCAGGCTGGGCGCGCCAGCCGTCGAAGCGGGTCCGGCCCGCTCCTGTACACTGGCGGCTTCATGCCGTGCCAATCCTTCCCCTCCACCGTCTGCGCAGCCTCCATGGCCCGCATGATGCCGCCTGCCTTCGCGCGGGCGGAGGGGTCATTGGTTGCACGAATGATTACCACCATTACCACCGCGGCCACCTGAGCACGCGCAGGTGGCCGTTTCGGCAGCCACCTGGTGTATCGCTCTTCTTCCCCGAATGAATGAAACCCAGCTCTGGCAGCTGGGTTTCTTGTTTTTCATCCGGAGATGTCCATGTACCGCGATCCAGTCCAGTCCCTCGAACCCCTGCCCAGCCGCCCCGCGGCCATCCGTGCGCTGCGCGTGGGGATGATCGGCATCGGCACCGTCGGCTCGGGCACATTCCGGGTGCTGGCGCGCAACCAGGCCGAGATCGCGGGCCGGGCGGGCCGGCCCATCGAGCTGGTGATGGTGGCCGCGCGCAACCTGGTGCGCGCCGCCGCCATCGTGGGCGCGGATGTTCCGCTCACGGACGACCCGCTGCGCGTGGCCACCCATCCCGATGTCGACGTGGTGGTGGAAGTGGCCGGCGGCACCGGCCCGGCGCGCGAATGGGTGCTGGCCGCCATCGCGCACGGCAAGCACGTGGTCACGGCCAACAAGGCCCTGCTGGCGGTGCATGGCGCCGAGATCTTTGCCGCGGCCCGGCGGCATGGGGTGGCCGTGGCCTACGAGGGCGCGGTGGCGGTGAGCATTCCCATTGTCAAGGCGCTGCGCGAGGGCCTCGCGGCCAACCGCATCGAGTGGGTGGCGGGCATCATCAACGGCACCACCAACTTCATCCTGAGCAAGATGAGGGATGAAGGCCTGGACTTCGCAGCCGCGCTCGCGCAGGCCCAGGCGCTCGGCTATGCGGAGGCCGATCCGGCCTTCGACATCGAAGGCATCGACGCCGCGCACAAGCTCACGCTGCTGGCCGCCAATGCCTTCGGCACCACCGTGCGGCTTGCCGATGTGCAGGTGCAAGGCATCACGGCACTCGAGCGGGTGGACGTGGCCTCTGCCGAGCAGCTGGGCTACCGCATCAAGCTGCTGGGTGTGGCGCGGCGCCGGGAGGAGGGCGTGGAGCTGCGCGTGCAGCCCGCGCTGGTGCCCGCATCGCACCTGATGGCGCATGTGAGCGGGTCGATGAATGCCGTGATGGTCAAGGGCGATGCGTCCGGCGTGACGATGTACTACGGCGCGGGCGCCGGCTCCGAACAGACCGCATCGGCGGTGATTGCCGACCTGGTCGATGTGGCGCGGCTGGACGGCACCCATGCCGCACAGCGCGTGCCGCACCTGGGCTTTCATGCGCACGCGATGAGCGCGTTGCCGGCGCTGCCCCGCGCCGAGGCATGCGGCGCGCACTACCTGCGCATCCCCGTGCAAGCCGCCAGCCAGATCGAGGCGGTGTCGGGCTGGCTGGCGGGGCAGCAGGTGCCGGTGCAGCAGGTGGCGCTGGCGGCTGCGCAGCCCGGCATGGGCGCACAGCTGCTGGTGCTCACGCAGCCGGTGCGGCAGGGCACGATGGACCTGGCGCTGCATGCGCTTCAGGCGCATCCCTCGGTCGCAGGAAAGGTCACGGCGCTGTGCGTGGAGGCGCTGGCCTG
The DNA here is from genome assembly GCF_001591365.1 of Variovorax paradoxus NBRC 15149. Classification (GTDB taxonomy): domain Bacteria; phylum Pseudomonadota; class Gammaproteobacteria; order Burkholderiales; family Burkholderiaceae_C; genus Variovorax; species Variovorax paradoxus. The sequence goes on along the minus strand of NZ_BCUT01000001.1, from coordinate 505,601 downwards.
AGACAGAATGCGCCACGGCATGCATTGGCAGGCCGATGGAACGGAGTGGGTGCAATGGATTTCGCCTGGCATGGTGGCCTTCTTCGATGGATGCGGCGCGAACTGCGCATGGAGCGCTGGTTCCTGGGCATGGCGCTGGCGCTGGCCGCACCCGCATTCGCCCAGGCCGCGGAGCCGGCGGAGGGCGCCGCTTCATCCTGCGAAGCGGAAGAGGCCGCGCTGGAGCACGACATGGACCTGGCCCGCTCCAGGGGCCAGATGCTGCGCCGCCGGCAGCTCGCCGAGAACCTGGACGCGCTGCGGGCGCGCTGCCGGGCATCGGAGCCGCCGCAAAGCCGCGCGGCGCGCATCGACAAGCTGGAGCACGACGTCCGCGCGCTGCGGGCCGAGCTCGAACATGCCGAGGCGCAGCTGCGCGAGCTCAAGAACGAACGGCCCTGACGGCCGCGCCGGTCCGCGTCAGAGCCTGGGCAGCTGCATGCGCAGGCGCCGCGCCGCTTCTTCCTGGCGCGCGTCGTCCACCTCGCGCAGCACGTTGCCCAGGTCGACGGGGCCGGTGTCGCGCGCATGCGTGCCGCTCAGCACCGACTCGACGCGCAGCAGGCCGCGCTCGTACAGGTGCCAGATCTCGTCGCCGTAGTGCGTGCCCAGGAGCTCCGGCGCGAACTGGCCGAAGAAGTTGCGCAGGTTCTCCACGTCGCGCAGCAGCATGCGCTTCGCGTGGTTGTTGCCCGCCGCATCCACCGCCTGCGGCAGGTCGATCACCACCGGGCCGTCGGCCGCGAGCAGCACGTTGAATTCCGACAGGTCGCCGTGCACCACGCCCGCGCACAGCATGCGCACCACCTCCTTCAGCAGGCTGGCGTGGTGCTGCACGGCTTCCTCGCGCGTGAAGGCCACGTCGTTCAGGCGCGGGGCCGCATCGCCGTTGGCATCGGTCACCAGCTCCATCAGCAGCACGCCTTCCAGGAAGTTGTAGGGAACGGGCACGCGCACGCCGGCCGCCGCCAGGCGGTAGAGCGCATCGACCTCGGCGCTTTGCCAGATGGCCTCGGTCACCTGGCGGCCGAAGCGCGTGCCCTTGGCCATGGCGCGCGTTTCGCGCGAATTGCGCACGCGGCGGTTCTCGGTGTAGTCGACGGCCTGGCGGAAGCTGCGCTTGTCGGCTTCCTTGTAGACCTTGGCGCAGCGCGTCTCCTCGCCGCAGCGCACCACGTAGACCATGGCTTCCTTGCCGCTCATCAGCTGGCGGACCACCGTGTCGATCAGGCCTTCGTCGACCAGCGACTGCAGTCGTGGTGGTGCTTTCATTGGTACCGCTCCATCGGATCCAGCGGGCGGGTCGAGAGGAAGGCCCTCAGGCTTTCCGGGCCGATCTGGTAGACCGCATCATGCCTGTGCGGCGCGAAGCCCAACCGGTGGTTGATGGAGAGCATCGGCGCGTTGACCTCGGCGTTGCTGGTGATGACGGTGGCGACCTCCGGGTGGCGCTCGCGTACCAGCGCCAGCATGGAGGCCTTCACGCCCTTGGCCAGGCCCTTGCCGCGCCAGCGCGGCGCCACGGCCGTCAGCTGCTGGTACATGCGGTCCGGAAAGCGCTGGTCCCAGCTGGCGTCGCACATGGCGGCCACCTCGTCGCCGTCGAGCAGCAGCACCAGAAAGTGCTCTCCGCCGCGCTGCGACATGTCGGCATACCAGGTGCGGTAGTTCTCGAGCTCGTAGCGCATGCGCGGCATGTCCAGCGCATTGGTGGGCGCGTCGTTGATGAGCGCCGAGAAGGGCGCGATCAGGCTGGCCAGGCGCTCGAAGGGCACGCGGCCGGCGTGGATTTCGGCGCGCAAGCCCCCGCCGGCGGCGAATGCCTGCGATTGCCAGCGGGCGAGTTCGTCCCACGGCAGTGCATCGAAGGCGGCCCGGTTCTCGACGGCGCGGTGCTTCTCGATCGCGCCGATGGCTGCGAGAAACGCATGCCCTTCGGGCAAGTGGGCCTTGATGCTGGCCGTGGTCTTGCCTTGCGCTTCCATGAAGCCGAGCAGCACGCGCAGCAGTGCGCTGGCCACGCCGCGCCGCCGGTGCGGCCGCAGTACACCGCCCCAGGCATCGAGATAGGGCGCGAAGGCGGCATGGTCCGGCGAGCCTTCGCGGCGAAAGCTCAGCGTGAGGCTGCCGATGAACTCGCCTTCGCAACTCGCGAGGACCCGGTGGAAGGCCAGCAGCGGCAGGTGCTCACGCAGCGCGCGCTCGGTGTCGGCGCTGGGGATGCGGCGCTCGCCGGGGTGGTCTTCCTCGGTGCGAAGCTGCCAATAGCGATGGAACTTCTCCCAGCTTTCGGTGGACGCCTGATGGGGATCGAAAACGGATATCGAAAACGGCCGCGGATGCGCGGCGCGGGTTTCAAGCATGGTGAGCCTTGAGGATTCTGGAAACGGACAGATCGCGGCCGGCAACTGCTTGCCGGCGGCGGCGTTTGAATCTCGGGCGGTTTGCGGTTGCGGCCAGGAAGCGCCGCAAGGGTCGAATTGGCTGTATCAGCAACTCTTCGAAGAACCGACAAACCGGCCGATCGTGGAGCAATGAATAGCTGTGTCTTCCATCGCGCACCTCCGATCCGGGTTGTTTGTCGAGGCGTCGAATGTAGCGGCCTTGCCGCGGCCTGTGAAGTGCCGCGTGGCATGGGCGCCTCTGCGCGACCCGATCGCTATCAGCTTTCGCGCATCGCTTCAAAGGGCGGCCGGCTGTTTCCACGTCGCGATTGCCGGGATTGCGTGCGCCATGAGGTTGTACCTGGATGCCATCGCAAAATCGATTTCACGGACCAGCCCAAAAAGCAAGAACGGTTCGCAGCCTCCCTCCATCCAATCATTGAATCGAAGGAAATCCGAATGACCATCTCCAACGCCAAGCGTCTTTCTGCCATCGCACTGGCCCTCGCTGCCGCCGCCGGCGCCGCCCATGCCGAAACCTATGAAGGCGTCCATCCCCTGACCACCGCCGAGAGCCGCGCCAACGTGGCTGCCGGGGCCGTGGTGGCCGCACGCATTGGCAATCCCTATGCCACGGGTGTCGATGCCGGCCCGATGCATCCGCCGGTCGCCATGAACAACCGCGACACCGTGCGTGCCGAAGCGGTGGCCGCCGCACGCGCACCGGACCCGTACGCCGAAGCGGCCTCCTCGGGCACCACGCCGATCGTCGCCGGTGCGGTGGACCGCGCAACGGTGCGGGCCGAAGCCTATGCCGCCGCACGCGGCAATGCGCTGCCGCTGTAGTTGCAGAAAGGCAAGAAGGCCGGGCCTGCGAAAGCGGGCCCGGCTTTTTTGCGTGGAGCGCCGGCCGGCGCCGCACCTGGCCGATGTAAGGTGGCGGGCCCAAGCAGAGATTCGAAATGAACAAGAGCAAGCTCGCCGCATTCCTCCTTGCCTGCGCATCGGCAATGGCCGCCTCCGCCCAGGAGTGGCCGACCAAGCCCGTACGCCTGATCGTTCCCGCGCCCGCCGGCAGTTCGCTCGACCTGATCGCGCGCACGCTGGCCGACCGGCTACGCCCCCTGTGGAAGCAGCCCATCGTGATCGAGACCAAGGCCGGTGCGGGCGGCCTGATCGGCATGGACGCCGTGGCCAAGGCGCCGGGCGATGGCCATACGCTGGGCATCGGCTTCAACGGGCCGATCGCCTTCGGCCCCTACATGTACAGCCGCATGCCGTATGCGCCCGCACGCGACCTGGTGCCGATCGTGCTCACCACCTCGCAGCCCAACGTGCTGGCGGTGCAGGCCGGCAACCCTGCCAACACGCTGCCGGAATTCGTCGCGTGGGCGAAGAAGCAGGGCCACCCGTTCAGCTATGCGTCGGTGGGCGCGGGGAGTTCATCGCACCTGACGATGGAGCTGTTTCGCAGCGTGGCCGGCATCGAGGCGGTGCACGTGCCCTATGCCGGATCGCCGCCGGCGGGCCTTTCGGTGGCGGCCGGCGACACGCAGGCGCTGTTCACCGTGGCACCGGCGCTGCTGCCGCTCGTGCAGGGCAAGCGCATCAAGCTGCTCGCGGTCACGAGCGCGAAGCGCTCCGAGCTCATGAAGGACCTGCCCACCGTGGCGGAGTCGGGCTATCCGGGCTTCGAGTCGCTGGCGTGGAACGGCCTCTTCACCGCGAGCGGCACGCCGCCCGAGGTGGTTCGCCGCATCAATGCCGATGTGAACACGGTGCTGCAGGAGCCCGCCGTGCGTGAACTGCTGGCCAACCAGGGCCTGGTGGCGGGCGGCGGCTCCGCCGAGGAGTTCGGCTCGTTCATCGACAGCGAGGGCCGCAAATGGGGCGCGATCATCGCCAGGCGTGGCATCCGGCTCGACCAGTGAGATTTTTCGGGCGATCTGGAATTCAGATCAATTGATCCGAATTTTCGATTTTACGGATGACGGCGGGCTGCCTAAAGTCCGCCTCGATGAATGCCAATGCACCGCCCCCACTGCTGATCGGCTGCGCGGCCGGCTTTTCCGGCGACCGCACCGATGCGGCGGGGCAGGTGGTCGACACGCTGATCGCGCGGCTCGCCGGCGGCCCGGCCGGCCAGCGTGCCTTCCTGATCTTCGAGACGCTGGCCGAACGCACGCTCGCGCTCGCCCAACTGCGCCGCCGCGACAACCCCGACGCCGGCTACGAGCCCTTGCTCGACGCCATGCTGCGGCCCGTGCTGGCGCGCAGCCTCGCGCACGGCATCCGCATCGTGAGCAACTTCGGCGCGGCCAACCCCCGCGCCGCGGCCCGCCACATCGCCCGCATGGCGCGCGAACTGGGCGCCGATGCGCCGCGCATCGCGGTGGTGGAAGGCGACGATCTTTCGGGCCCTTCGCACCGCGCGCTCTTGCATGAAACGCTGGGCGCGCAGATGGAGGGCCTGCGCATCGTCAGCGCCAATGCCTACATCGGCGCCGAGCCGATTGCCGCCGCGCTCGACGCCGGCGCGCAGATCGTGGTGTGCGGCCGCGTGGCCGACCCTTCGCTTGCGGTTGGCCCCGCCATGTCGCACTTCGGCTGGCGCGCCGACGACTGGCACCGGCTGGGCCGCGCCACCATGGCAGGCCACCTGCTCGAATGCGGCGCGCAGGTGTGCGGCGGCTATTTCGCCGACCCGGGCTACAAGGACGTGCCGGGGCTCGACAACGTGGGTTTCCCGATTGCGGAGATCGATGCCGACGGCCAATGCACCATCGGCAAGGCTGACGGCACCGGCGGCCTCGTGAGCGAAGCCACCGTGAAGGAACAGCTGCTCTACGAAGTGCACGACCCGAGCGCCTACCTCACGCCCGACGTGGTGGCCGACATCGCAGAAGCCGAAGTGCGCGCGCTGCCCGGCGAGGACCGCGTCGAACTCTCCGGCGTGCGCGGCCACGCGCGGCCGAGCCATTACAAGGTCAATGTCTGCCATGAAGGCGGCTGGCTCGCCGAGGGCGAAATTTCCTACGCGGGGCCGCGTGCCGAGGCGCGCGCCCGGCTCGCGGCCGAGGTGCTGCGCAAGCGGCTCGACGGGCTGGCGCTGCGCGTGGACCTGATCGGCGCGCTGAGCATCCTGGGCGACGACGCCGGCCGCATGCTCGCGGACACGCCCGACACGGGCCTGCGCGACGTGCGCCTGCGCGTGGCGGCCACGCATGCGGAGCGCGCGCAGGCCGAGCGCCTGGCGCGCGAGGTCATGGCGCTCTACACCTGCGGACCCGCGGGCGGCGGCGGCGTGCGCACCGCGCTCACGCCGCGGCTCAACACCCTGTCGTGCCTGCTGCCGCGCGAAGCGGTGCCGGTGCGCTTCGAACTGCTCGGCGCGGAGGCCCTGGCATGAACACACCGACCGACGAGATGATCGAAGTGCCGCTCTACCGCGCGGCCCACGGCCGCACCGGCGACAAGGGCGACCGCTCCAACATCAGCGTGATCGCCTGGCATCCCGATCTGTATGCCTTGCTGGCCGAGCAGCTCACGCCCGAGCGCGTGTCGATGCAGTTCCGCCACCGCGCACCGGCGCGGGTGCAGCGCTTCCTGCTGCCCCGGCTGCATGCGATGAACTTCGTGCTCGACGCGGTGCTCGACGGCGGCGTCAACGATGCGCTGAACCTCGATGCGCACGGCAAGGCGCTGTCTTTCCTGCTGCTCGACATGCCCATCCGCGTGCCGCGCGCGCTCGTGCCGCTGCTGGCGGGGCCGTAGCGGCAGCCATCCATTTTTTTACCAGCCATCCATCCGGAGACAAAACAATGAAACGACGTTCCCTCACCCTTTCGGCCGCCGCGCTGGCCCTGGTGCCGCTGCTGGGCCACGCACAGCAGCAGGCCTTCCCGGAAAAGCCCATCACCTTCGTCGTGCCCTTTGCGGCCGGCACCGCCACCGACCAGATCGCGCGTGCGCTGGGCAACAGCATCACGGCCGAAACGAAGCAGCCCGTGGTGATCGACAACAAGGCCGGCGCCAGCGGCTTCATCGCCTCGCAGCAGGTGGCCAAGGCCGCGGCCGATGGCTACACCGTGCTGATCACCACCAACACCACGCATGCCGCCAACGAGCACCTGTTCAAGAAGCTGCCGTACGACCCGGTGAAAGACTTCGCGCCCGTCACCGCGCTCGGCAAGGGCGGGCAGATCATGGTGGTGAACCCATCGTTCCCTGCCAAGAGCGTGGCCGAGTTCGTGGCGCTCGCGAAGAAGGAGCCGGGCAAGTACAGCTTCGGCAGCGGCAGTTCGTCCAGCCGCATGGCGGGCGAGCTGCTGCAGCAGATGGCCGACATCAAGCTGCTGCACGTGCCCTACAAGAGCAACACGCTCGCCGTCACCGACCTGCTGGGCGGCCAGATCCACATGATGATCACCGACGCGGCCACCGGCCTGCCGCAGGTCAAGGCCGGCAAGCTGCGCGCATTGGGCGTTTCGAGCGCCGCGCGTTCGCTGCTTGCACCCGACGTGCCCACCATCTCGGAAGCCGGCGTGAAGGGCTACGAGATGGGCTACTGGTTCGCGGCCTACGCGCCCGCGAAGACGCCGCCGGCCGTGGTCAAGCGGCTCAACGAACTGCTGGTGAAGGCCGCGAAGAGCGCGTCCGCGAAGACGGCTTTCTACGAGCCCACCGGCACCGAGGTGTTCACCACCTCGCCCGAAGAGCTCGCCAGGTTCCAGACGGCCGAGTCGCAGAAGTGGGGCCGCATCGTGAAGGCCGCCGGCATCGAAGCCGAGTAGGGCGCGCACCGGCCGCAGCGGAGATCGGCACCGCGCAGACACCCCAACGAAGGAGACAAACCATGAAACGCTGGAGCCTGTTGGCTGCCACGGTGGCTTCGGCCGCCCTTTTCCTGAGCGCATGCGGCGGAAGCGGCGGTGGAGGGGGCGGTGGCTTCGTGCTGCCGCCGCCGGCCGCAACCACGCCGCCGCCGGCAACTGCCGAAGCGCCCAAGTTCAAGCTCGCGATCTCGAAGACCGAGGACGTGGCCGGCACCTTCGGCAGCGTCGGCGCCTACGAGAAGATCACCGGCACCTTCACGGGCGAGGTCGATCCGAAGGATGCGCGCAACGCCATCATCCAGGACCTGTCGCTCGCGCCGCTCAATGCCAACGGCAAGGTCGAGTACAGCTCCGACTTCGTGCTCTTCAAGCCCAAGGACATGGGCAAGGCCAGCGGCGTGCTGCGCTACGACGCGCCGAACCGCGGCAACATCGTCAACCTCGATCCGTACTTTGCATCGCGCGGCTACGTGTTCCTCACGGCGGCCTGGCAGGGCGATGTGCCGGCCGCGGCGGGCAAGCTCACGCTCAAGGTGCCCGTGGCCCGCAATGCAGACGGCAGCAGCATCACCGGCACCTACCGCGCCGAGCTGCTGCCCACGGCGGCAAGCAACGATTCGCTGCCGCTGCCCGGCGGGCCGTTCAACGCGGCCATGCAGGCCTATGCGACCGCGAGCCTGGACAACACGCAACCCGGCTACGTGCTCACGCGGCGCATCAACGAAGCCGATGCGCGCCAGCTCATTCCCGCGAGCGACTGGAAGTTTGCCAAGTGCAGCGCCGCCGCACCGTTCCCCGGCACGCCCGACGAGACGAACGTGTGCCTGCGCGACAAATGGGATCCGGCCTACATGTACGAGCTGGTCTACGTCGCGAAGGACCCGAAGGTCATGGGCCTGGGCCTTGCCGCGGTGCGCGACATGATCGCCTTCTTCCACCGCGAGGCGAGCGATGCCGCGGGCACCGCCAACCCGGTGGCGGCCGCCATCAGGAACACCATTGCCTCGGGCGTGTCGCAGTGCGGCAACTTCATGAAGACCTTCGTGCACCTGGGCTTCAACCAGGACCTCGCGGGGCGCAAGGTGTTCGACGGCGTGTTCGCGCAGATCGCGGCGCGGCAGACCAACATCAACATGCGCTTCGCGATCCCGGGCGGCGGCGGAGGCGTGCGCACCGACCACACGGCCTTCGGCCAGGCCGGCACGCGCGGCCTCTCGAAGGACTACGTGGACGACGTGGCGCAGCGCCGCGGCGGCATCCTGTCGCGCTGCGAGGCGAGCGGCACCTGCCCCAAGCTCTTCATCGGCATCAGCGGCACGGAGTTCTATGTGCTGCAGGGCTCGCCGCTTTTGACCGACGCCTGGGGCACGGCCGACCTCGTGCAGCCGGACAACGCGCGCATCTACTACTACGCGAGCACGCACCACCTGCTGGGCCTGCCCTCGCTGCCGGGCGCGAGCGCCGGGGCGCTCTATACCACCAATGCGAACGCCGGCGTGGTGCCGGTGGTGCGCGCGCTCTACCAGAACCTGGAAGACTGGGTCGTCAAGGGCGCCACGCCGCCCGACAGCCAGGTGCCCAAGCTGGCCGACGCCACGCTGGTGCGCCCGCAGCAGCTGAAGTTTCCGGCCATTCCGGGCGCGAACTACACGGGCCTGGTCAACACCTATTCGCTGCTCGACTGGGGGCCGAACTACCGGCCGCAAGACGAGAGCGGCATTGCCACGCAGGTGCCGCCTGCATACCTCGGCCGCGACTACGCCATCCTCGTGCCGCAGGTGGATGCCGACGGCAACGACATCGCGGGCATCCGCAGCCTCGACGTGGCGGTGCCGGTGGGCACCAACACCGGCTGGAACTACACCAGCAAGCCGGGCACCATCGACCTGGCAGGCTTGTTCGGCGCGTACTTTCCGTTTGCGAAGACGGCGGTCGAGCGTTCGGGCAGCGGCGATCCGCGGCCCTCGCTGCAGGAGCGCTACACCGACCAGGCCGGCTACCTCGCGGCCCTGACTGCCGCCGCCAACGACCTCGTCGCCAGGCGCTTCATGCTGCGCGCCGATGCGGATGCGGCCATTGCCAACGCGGCGGCGAATCCGGTGCTGCCTTAGCCCGAGTTCCTGCCGGCCGGCGCGGCGTGCACCGCGAAGCCCGCCTCGCCCGGTGCGATGTCGCCCCGCAGTGTGAGCGCGGGAATCTCGTAGTCGCCGGCGTTCTGCGGGCGGAACGGGATCGGCTCGGTGGTTGCGAGCGTATCGAGCCGGCGGCCCAGTTCTTCGGTGATGCGCGCGTAGGCCGCGGCATCGACCTTGCCGGTGCGGTACACCACGTAGGGCGGCAGCACCTCGAAGCCGGGGTAGTAGAGAATGCCGTGGTGGATCGGGAACAGCAGGTCGTCCATCGGCCCGTTGATGCCGCGCGCGCTGTAGTGCGAGGCCCAGCCGCCGGTCGTGACCACCAGCATCGCGCGCTTGCCGGCCATCACGCCCTGGCCGAAGCGGTCGCCCCAGTGCCTGTCGGAATGCTCGCCCACGCCGTAGGCAAAGCCGTAGGCGTAGACGCGGTCGACCCAGCCCTTGAGGATGGCCGGCATCGTGTACCACCACAGCGGAAACTGGAAGATCACGGTGTCAGCCCAGAGCAGCTTGGCCTGCTCGGCGGCGACTTCCTCGCGCTGGGTGCCGGCCTCGAAGGCGCGCTGGGAATCGGCGATGGGGTCGAAGGGTGCGCCGGGCTCGAGATGCGCGAAGTCGTCGGCGGCCAAGGTCGCCTTCCATTGCATGGCGTACAGGTCGGACACCTGCACCTCGTGCCCGGCCTGCACGAGACGTTCGCGCATGAACTGTTTGAGCGAGCCGTTGAGTGAACGGGCTTCGGGATGGGCATGGACAAGAAGGATTTTCATGGCTGCATGGTTCGTCGGATGAAGATGCAGGCAGGTTAGGCCTCGTCGAGCTATATTGGAAATGAATATTCAGAATTCCAGGAATAGCGATGGACAATTTCAAGCGGCTCGACCTCAACCTGCTGCTCACGCTCGACGTGCTGCTGGCCGAACGCAGCGTGACCCGTGCCGCCGAGCGCCTGAACCTCTCGCAGCCCTCGGTGAGTGTGCAGCTCGCCCGGCTGCGCGAGGTGTTCAGCGATCCGCTTCTGGTGCCCGCGCAGCGCGGCATGCGGCCCACCGCGCGCGCCGACGAATTGCGCGAGCCGCTGCGCGAAGCGCTCGAATCATTGGGCCGCGCGGTGGCGCCCACCAAACCCTTCGACCCCGCCGAGGCGACCACCACCTGGCGCGTGGCCGCGGCCGACTATGCCGAGTCGGCGATCCTGCTGCCGGCGCTCGCCGGTCTGCGCGCGGCCGCGCCCCACACGCGGCTGGCCGTGGTGGAGGCGGTGCCCTCGCGCATGGCGCGGCAGCTGGAGCAGGGCGAGATCGACCTGTTCTTCCACACCAGCGTGGGCGCGCCGTCCGGGCTGCACCGGCGCGTGCTGTTCAACGAGCGCTATGTGCTCGCCGGGCGCACCGGCCATCCGCGCCTGAAGCGCCGGCCCACGCTTGCGCAGTTCTGCGCGCTGGAGCATGTGGTGGTGTCGCTCGGCGGCGGCGGCTTTGCCGGGCCCACGGACGATGCGCTGGCGCAGCAGGGGCTCGCGCGGCGCGTGGCGCTCTCGGTGCCGCATTTCCTTTTCATGATGTCGGTGCTGGCGAGCACCGACATGGTTGCGATGCTGCCAGAGCGGCTGGCGCGCGGCGCGCCGGGGCTGCGCGTGGTGGAGGCGCCGCTGGAAGTGCCGGGCTACGAGATGGCGATGCTGTGGCACGAGCGGCGCCATCGCGACCCGGGGCATCGCTGGCTGCGGGAGCGGATTGCGGCGAGCCTGTAGGCGCCGGGCTACTTGGCCTGAGCCCTGAGGACATCGGACTGCCCGGCAGGGCAGGCAAGGGGCGAAGCGCCTGCGCCCTCGAGGCGATAGGCAATCCGAGCCAACTGGCCAGGCCTGTCGGCCGGGTATGGCGGGGCTGCCGGTTCGCGCTGCGGGATGAACCTCTCCAGAACCGGCTCGGCGAGCCCGGGCCGGGCGAGATGCCAGCGGCGGCTGTGCTGGCCCTGCTTCGCGAACACATGGGCGAGGTGCTTCTTGACCGTGTTGACGCTGATCCCGAGTTGCTCGGCGATTTGCTTGTTGGACAAGTCCCGGTGCATCAGCGACAGCACCTCGTCCTCCCGCGCTGTCAGCCGGATTGCAGGCGGCGTCGAACCCGATGCCGGACGCCCGCCCGCCACAGTCCATCGCAGCACGGAAAGATAGAGTGCCTGCAATACCGGCCCCGGAAAGCCCAGGATCCCTGCCAGCACGGCATCGAGCGATTGCGCGAACTGCTCCGCGCTCGCTTCCCATTCGACGCAGCCGCGCGCCTGGATCCGGATCGCCGCATCCAGGCCCTTCGCCGAGGGCTGCTCCCAGCCAAGAAGCCAGTCGGTGGCTGGGAAGTGGCGGCGCAGATCGCCCAGCTTGCCGATCCCTTCCGGGGAAAGAAGCGCGATGTCCACCAGCAGCAGGCGAGGCGCCTGCTGGCGGCAACAGGCTTCCAGGTCGCAGATGCTGTTCATCTGCGCATGTTCGACGCTGTACATCCGCTCGGGACGGTGCCTCGACGCCAACAGGTCCAGTCCCAGCAGCGTTGATGCGCAGCTCGGACAACATGCAATCAGAACCGGAACGCGGGTTGCGAACGCATGCGGCGAAAGAGATGGGCTCTCCACGCGAACGGGATGAAAGCATTTCGATGTCCGCGGTGCGCTCGGCGCGAATGGCGGCAGCGGGCGAGGGTCTGGCGTCGAGGGCCGCGGATCCGCGTTCCAGGCGGAGCCAAGCCCCGCAGACGAGCGTGGGACATGTTCCATGTTTTCCCCCGGGATGCCTGTTCGTTGCACCCTTAAATTAATGATAAAGGGTTACACGATTGTTCGGAATGATTCCTGGGCGTTGCAAGGTATCGAGATGTATGCGGCGGTCCAGGCCGCGATGGCGGCGCGGCGCGTCACCCTATGGGTGACAACTTTCGAACTATGGACAGTGCGCGGGCCCGCGGTTCAGCATCGTCTCCCCTTTGCTGATAAGTGAACCTGCTCCATTGCCAGCAAGCGCGGCCCGTTTCGAGTTGCGCGGTTCTCCGTCGGCCGTATTTTTCCTAACTCGAGGAGCGTTTATGTCTGTGCTGATCACGACGGCCATCTCGACCGTCACCCTGGATGAATCCGCCGGGCTGCAGAACTCTGTCGCTACCCCCGCACCTGCGCAAGACGCTAACGACAATGACATCCTCGCAAGCTCGCTGCCGACCGCTTTCAGCAGCCGCCTGAGCACCCTGGGTGCGGCGGCTCCAACCAAAGCCGCCTTGAGCGGCTATGCGGGGGGGAGCAGCACCGGCGCCAACGCATTCACGTTCACCGCAACCGGCACGGTCACCGATCTTTCGTTCACCGGCTCGACGGGCGCTCCGCTCAATGGCCTGGACAGCGGTCTCAACACCGCCGATGGCGAAGACATCTTCCTGTTCACCGATACGGCCAACAACAACATCGTCCTGGGAAAGACCAGCGCCGGTGTCATCGTGTTTGCCGCCTACCTGGAGGAAACGGGAACCCCGGTGTCGGGCGCCAAGATCTGGATGGTCCAGTATGAAGCGATATCGAACCCCGATCCGGCCAACGCCGACGATTCAGTCAACCTGCTGAACAAGGTCTTCGTGAGCGTCAGCCAGGATGCGGAGTTCAATCTCGAAGGTGCGCCATCCGGCCAGAACCTGTTCCTGATGTTCACGAAGGAGAACCCGACCATCGTCAACGGCCGCATTTCCGACGTGACGATCATCGCGACCGGAAAGGACCCGGCCAATCAGTCCGGGGCCGATGCAGCCGACACCCATGACGACATCAACATCAGCACCGGAGACACGATCAACACCAGCAAGGCCGGCGGACCGACCACGTTCGGCACCAACAGCCAGATGATCACCGAGCAGGAAGGCATCCGCTTCACGTTCGTGACCGGCGCCAAGGCCGATGTCACCATCCCGAACCTGGACCAGAACGAAGCCGATCTGGAGTCGAACATCGACTTCACCGGCATGTTCGGTGCGAGGACCGCCGACTTTGACGTTGTGCAGTTGCAAAGCGGAAAGAGTGCCCAGGTCAAGATCAGCGCGTACAGCACGGCGGTCGAGTCCGGCACCAGCTTCGTCGATGGCTATGCGGGCGACACGGTGATCTCGATCACGAGCGTGCGCGTACTCGACTCCGTGACCGGGGCGGTCTACGAAACCTTCGCGAACGGCGCCGAGGGCGGAGTGAGTTCGGCCATCGGCATCAGCATTACCGGCGGCGTTGCGACGATCACCGGCGTCAAGGCCGGCCAATCCATCGAGTACACGACGTCGGCCGACCACAACCGCGTACTCATCGAAAACGGGGCGGCCCTCAATGCATCGGGCAACACCCACGCCGACTTCGACATCGGGGGGTTCAGGCTGCTGCAGGTCTCCTCCGCAACGGCAGAGGTCGGCTCGACGATGAATTTCGAGGACGACGGGCCGTCCATCGTGCTGGCGACGCCCACCGACACCGCGCTGGTCAACACGCAGGACGCCGACACCATCGGAGCCAACACCGACTCCGCCAACACGAACTTCGCGACCGCCTTCGGCACGGCGTCGAGCAGCTATGGCGCCGATGGAGCGGGCTCCACCGACGCGGCCTTCGCGCTCGGCGTGAAAACGCAAGGTGGGGACTCAGGCCTCAAGAGCGATGGCGCGACCATCTACCTGTATCTGGTGAGCGGCAAGGTCATTGGCTCGACCTCCGGCACCGAAGCCGGCATTCTTGCGACCAACACTATTTTCGACCTGGCCGTGAGCGCAAGCGGTTCGGTGACGCTGCAGCAGTTCTCGGAAATCGACCACGCGCTTCCGGGGTCCTCGTCGAACTACGCGGCCCAGCAGGCCACGATGGCCGACGACCTTGTCACGCTCAGCGATACGGTGACGATCACCGACCAGGACGGCGATACCGCGAGCGATTCCAAGGCGCTCAACATCGGCGGCAACATCAAGTTCGATGACCACGGCCCCTCGGTCGTGCTGGCAACGCCCACCGACACCATCCTGCTCAACACGCAGGACGCCCAGACCATCGGCGCAGCCACCGACTCCGACACGCAGAACTTCGCGACGGCCTTCGGCGTCACATCGAGCAGCTACGGCGCCGACGGGCCGGGCACCACCGGTTCGGCCTTTGCGCTCGGCCTGTCCGCGCCGGGCGGAGCATCCGGACTCACGAGCGACGCCGTCTCCATCAAGCTGTACCTGGTGGGCGGGAATGTCATCGGTTCGACGGCCGCCGCCGCGGGCGCCATCACGGCGGACAACACCATCTTCGACCTGGCGGTGAGCGCGACTGGTTCGGTGACCTTGCGGCAGTTTGCGGAAATCGACCACGCGCTGCCGGGCGCGGGTTCCAACTACGCGGCCCAGCAGGCCACGCTGGCCGACACGCTGGTCACCTTGACCAACACGGTGACGGTCACCGACGGGGACGGCGACACCGCCAGCGATTCGAAGGTGCTCAACATCGGCGCCAACATCAAGTTCGACGACCACGGCCCGACGGTGACCGCCATCTCGGACCTCACCGGAGCGAACGACGCCCAGCCCATTGCCGGCACCTACAACTTCTCCGTGGGCGCGGACGACGTGGACAACGCGTCGATCGACGGCATCGTGCTCAACAGCCTCACGGGAACGACCGCCGGCGGGCGCCCCATCACCGATGCGGCCGTCGCGCACTTTGCCGAAGACGCCACGACGGTCACCTACAACTTCAGCTTCAACTACTACCCCGGGCCGACGTCGACGACGACGCAGGCGGCAACCGGCACGGTCATCTTCAACAAGACGGACGGCACTTTCACCTTCGACCTGGACCAGGTCTTCGGTGGACAGACGACGTTCTCCACGAGTGCGCCGCTGACCTCCTTCAACTACGACACGGAAGGCAACAACTCGCCGGAGATCGTGGTCCAGCAGTACAGCAGCGACTTCTTCGGCGTGCTGTCCGCCAGGGCTGCCACGCCTCCAAGCGACACCAGCGACCTGGTGTCAGGCACCGATCACGCATATACGGCGGGCGAAACCTTCAACAGCGTGAGCGCCGGCTTTGTCAATGTCGCGACCAACACGCTTGGTGTGAACTCCGACACCGTCCAGGCCGGCGAGTTGCTGAACTTCGACTTCTACAGGTCGAATCCGGTGAGCGATCCCAACCTGACGAGTCCGCCGCAGCGGCCCAACGCCACCGTCGTCGGCACGGACAAGGCCTACGCAGACGGATTGAACATCACGATCGATCAGATCACGGACGGCGAAGACGTGGCCGTCATGCTGAAGCTGGTCAGCAAGACGGACAGCAGCGTCTCGATGACCACGCTGCTCGTTGCCAACGCTGCGACGGACTACCAGTCCGCCGCAGGAGGCATGAAGATCGTCAGCATCGGCACGGACGACTACGACAGCGCCCACTACAAGATCGCGGGCGTGCAGGTCATGAGCAGCACCGAAGACATCACCGGCACGGGCATCAGCCTGAGTACCCACGGCTCGGTGAACCTGACGGCGACCGGGATGAACTATGCAGATACGTCGGACAACGACGTGTTCAAGATCATCAAGATCGACGTGATCACATCGGCGACCATCAATTCGGACGTGGACCTGAACTTTACCGGCCAGGTGATCGACGGCGATGCCGACTACGCGAACTTCGACTTTGGTGTCCACCTGGAGATCGATGGCGTGGCCAACCTGATCGGCACACCCACCCAGCAGACGGAGGCCGTCTAGGGTATCGATTGTCGAATCTGCGAGGTGCCATGAAACCTCAGGAAAAGTCTGGCGAACTGCGCGGGGCGGTGACAGCGCTCAACGCCTGCTTCGTGCGGGCGGCCTGGTTCAGCGTGTGCTCGGGCCTTCTCCTGCTGGCGCCTAGCGCGTACATGCTCGAGGTGTACGGGCGGGTCGTGAACAGCCGCAGCACGCTCACGCTGGCCATGCTGACGCTGCTGGTCCTGGCCGCCTACGGCCTGATGGAAGTGCTCGACTGGGCGCGCGCCGAGGTGATGTACCGGGCTGGGCAGAAGCTCGATCAGAGGCTGCGCAATCGCGTCTTCGCCGCCATCTTCGAAGCCGGCCTCAAGCGCTTGCCGGGCGGCACCGTGCAGCCGCTCAACGACCTTCGCACCTTGCGCGAATTCCTGTATTCACCGCCGCTGCTGGCGCTGATGGAAGCGCCGGTGGCTCTGGTCTTCATGGGGCTGATGTTCGCCATCAGCCCCGTGCTGGGCTGGTCGGCCGTGGTGGGCTCGCTGCTGCAGGTGTTCGTCGGCTGGCTCAACGACCGGAACACGCGTCCGCCGCTGGTGGCGGCCAATCGATGCGCGATCGAGGCGCAGCAGTATGCGGATGCGGCGCTGCGAAATTCGCAGGTGATCGAGTCGATGGGCATGCTGCGGGACGTGCATCGCCGCTGGATGGGCAAGCGGCGCGATTTCCTGCAGCGCGAAGCCCTGGCCTCGGACAACGCCGGGGCCTGCCAGGCCGTCGGCAAGTTCATGCAGGTCGCCATGGGTTCCCTGTTGCTCGGCCTCGGGGCCTGGCTGCTGCTGAAGAACCAGCTCAACGGCGATGCCGGGATGATCATTGTCGGCTCGATCCTGGGCGGCCGGGCCCTGGCACCGCTGGTGCAGCTGGTGGCGCAATGGCGCATGGTGGTCCACGCGGGCGATGCATGGCTGCGCCTGGGCAGCCTGTTGAGCGCCATCGCGCCGCGGCCGCAGACGATGGCCCTGCCGCCGCCCAGAGGCGCGCTGCAGGTCGAAAGCCTTGTCGCGGGCGCTCCGGGCGGCGGCCCGGCCATCTTGAAGAACGTGGCTTTCAGCCTGCTGCCTGGCGAGGTGCTTGCAGTTGTCGGCCCCTCCGCCGCGGGGAAGACGACCCTGGCGCGCCTCATCGTGGGCCTTTGGCCGGCCGCGAGCGGCAAGGTGCGGCTGGACGGCGCGGACGTGTTCGCGTGGGACAAGGCCGAACTCGGCCCGCACATCGGCTATCTGCCCCAGGACGTGGAGTTGCTCGAAGGCACCTTGGCCGAGAACATTGCGCGCTTTGGAGAGGTGCGGCCTTCGAAGGTCAAGGAGGCTGCGCTGGCCGTCGACCTGCATGCCGGCATCACGAGCCTTCCGCTGGGCTATGACAGCCCGGTCGGGCGCGAAGGCACGGCACTGTCGGGCGGCCAGCGGCAGCGGGTTGCACTGGCGCGCGCTCTTTACGGCGAGCCCGCGCTGGTGGTGCTCGACGAACCGAACTCGAGCCTCGACGATGCCGGTGACGCCGCATTGACGGCCGCCATCCTGAAACTCAAGGCGCGCGGCACCACGTTCGTCGTCATGACGCACCGCACCAGCGTGCTGGCCGTGGCCGACAAGATGCTGGTGCTGAGCGACGGCGCGATGCAGGGGTTCGGCCCACGCGACGAAGTGCTGGCCGCGCTGCGGCGAGCCGGCGAGCAGGCGATGGAGCGCGTGCGCAAGGCGGCCAACGCCGCGAGCGTCGCGCCAGAAGCGGGCGCGCAGCCATGAACAAGCCTTCGTTCTTCAGCCGCAGCGAACTGGCACGCGCGCTCTGGGGGTTCCGCAGGGAGTTCCTGCTGGTCGGGTCGCTGAGCTTTCTGGCCAACCTGCTCATGCTCGCGCCGACCCTCTACATGCTGCAGGTATTCGACCGCGTGCTGTCCAGTCAAAGCGAGCTGACATTGCTCGCGGTGTCCTTGATCACGCTGCTCCTGTTCATGGCGCTGGCCTTGTCGGAATGGCTGCGATCGCGCCTGCTGGTCCGGGCCAGCCTGCGCTTCGACCGGCAACTGAGCACGCGGGTGTTCAACGGAAGCTTCCTGGCTTATCTGGCCCAGTCGGCGTCCAGCCAGTCCAGGCCGTTCGCAGACCTCAACCAGATCCGCCAGTTTCTCACCGGCTCCGGCGTCTTTGCGCTCTTCGATGCGCCCTGGACGCCGATCTACATTGCGGTGATCTCCTTTCTTCATCCCTGGCTCGGCATCCTGGCGCTGGGGTTCGCGCTGGTCCAGGCCGCACTGGCCTGGTTCGGACAGCGGCAGACCGTCGCGCCGTCGGAAGAGGTCCTGAAAGCCGCGGGAGAGACGGCGGGCGACTTGCAGGACAAGCTCCGGAACATCGAGGTGCTCGAATCGATGGGCATGGTCGCCAATCTGCAAAGGCGCTGGAATCGCCAGCATGCGGCCACCATGGACAAGGGTGCGCTCGCGCAGGGCCTCATCAACCGCGTTGCCGGCTGGAGCAAGTTCATACGCTACAGCCAGCAGTCGCTCGCATTGGGGGCCGGCGCGCTGCTGGTGATCGATGGCCAGTTGTCGCCAAGCGCCATGATTGCGGCGAACGTGCTGATGAGCCGTGCGCTCGTGCCGATCGACCAGTTGGTCGGCACATGGCGCGGCTTCTTCTCCTGCCGCAGCGCGTTCCAGCGTCTCGAAAGGCTGCTGGACGAATTTCCCGAACGCGGCCACCCCCCTTCCCGGGGCCGGCCGACCGGCACCATCAGCCTGGAGGCTGTCTCTGCAGGGGCCGCCGGCCGCGCGGCGCCGATCCTCCAGGGTATTTCTTTTGCGGTTCCCGCAGGAACCGTGGTTGCGGTGCTGGGCCCTTCGGGCTCGGGCAAGTCGACGCTCGCGAAGGTGGTGGTGGGCATCTGGAGCCCGTCTTCCGGCGCGGTGCTGCTCGACGGGGAGCCGATCGGCGGCTGGAACCGCCTGGAACTGGGGCCGCATATCGGCTATTTGCCGCAGGACGTGGAGTTGTTCGGCGGCACCATCGCCGAAAACATCGCGCGGCTCGGGGAGATCGACTCGCGCAAGGTCATCGAGGCCGCAAGCAGCGCGGGCATGCACGAGACGATCCTGCGTTTTCCCAAAGGCTACGACACCCCCATCGGCGATGCAGGCAGTCTGCTGTCTGGCGGGCAGAGGCAGCGCATCGGACTCGCGCGTGCGATCTATGGCGACCCGTCGCTCATCGTCCTGGATGAGCCGAATGCCAACCTCGACGACGCCGGGGAGGCCGCATTGGTGTGCGCCATACGGCAGTTGAAGGCCAAGGGAAAGACGGTGTTCCTGGTGACGCACCGCCAAGGCGCGGTTTCGATTGCCGACCGCCTCATGGTCTTGCGGGACGGCGTGCTGGCCGCGGACGGGCCGCGCGATGCCATGCTCGCATCCCTTCGTCGCCCGCAGCCGCCGGTGCGAACGGCGGTCCTGGTGCAGTCGGCTTGAGCCGGCGCTTTCCTCCTGTCATCGATTCATCTCCGGGAGCTTCAAATGGCCAGACCGAATCTGCGGGACGTCGCTTCCAACCCCCTGCCGGCCGAGGACAACGGTCTGTCGCAGGACGATGCCAACGGCCTCGGAAACGAGTTCGGCCGTGCAGGGCGCATCGGTGCGTGGGCGCTGGCTGCCGGATTCGGCGGCTTTCTGCTGTGGGCTGCCTTTGCTCCGCTGGACGAGGGCGTGCCGAGCCAGGGGCAGGTGGCCATCGACACCAAGCGCAAGGCTGTCCAGCACCAGATCGGCGGCATTCTCAAGGAGGTGCGGGTGGGCGAGGGCGACCAGGTCCAGGAAGGCCAGTTGCTGTTCAAGCTCGACGACGCCGCGGCCAGGGCGAGCTTCGAAACCGTGCGGCAGCGCTATCTGGGCTTTCGTGCCATACAGAGCCGGCTGCTGGCCGAACAGGCGGGCCAGGACACCATCGACTTTCATCCGGACCTGCAGGCGGCGGCCTCGGACCCGCTGATCCGCCAGCAGATGTTCAACCAGGAGCACCTGCTCAGGTCGCGCCGCGCCGCCTTGCGCGCCGACCTGCAATCGATCGAAGAGAACATCCAGGGCCAGCAGGAGCTGTCCCAAGCCTATTCAAGCATGTTGGGCAGCCGCCGGACCCAGCTGTCGCTCCTCGACGAAGAACTGGGCCAGATGCGCAAGATGGTCGGCGAAGGCTTTGCCCCGCGCAATCGCCAGCTGGAGATGGAGCGGCAAGTGGCGGAATCGAACACCTCCATCGCAGAACTCATCGGCAACATGGGCCGGGCGCGGCGATCGGTCGCGGAGCTTCGCCAGCGCGCCATCGTTCGGCAGCAGGAGTACCACAAGGAGGTGGAAACCCAGCAGGCCGAAGTCAGCCGCGAGGTGCTTGGAGATTTCGAGAAGTTCGTTGCCTTGCGCGATGAACTGGGCCGCACCGAAATCCGCTCGCCCGCTTCGGGCCAGGTGGTGGCGCTGGTGGCGCAGACCGTTGGCGGCGTGGTCGCGCCAGGGCAGAAACTGATGGACGTGGTTCCTGCCAACGAGCCCTTGCTGCTCGAGACCAGGGTGCCGCCCCACCTGATCGACCGCGTCCGCGCCGGCATACCGGTGGATGTGCGCTTCTCGAATTTTGCCCATTCTCCGCAGCTCGTGGTGCAGGGCAGGCTGGTCTCGGTCTCCGGCGACCTGCTGGTCGATTCGCAGACCAACGCGAGCTACTACCTTGCGCGGGTGGCCGTGACGCAAGAGGGCCTGAAGAAGCTCGGAAAGCGCTCGCTGCAGCCGGGCATGCCGGTCGAGGTGGTCTTCAAGACGGGAGAGCGCTCGCTGCTCGTCTACCTCTTGCATCCGCTCACCAAGCGCATCGCCGCCTCGATGACGGAAGAATGAAGGTGAAGCAAGACCTGCTGCCGCGGATACGGCTGCAGGCGCTTGCGGGCGGTCCCAAGGCCGATGCGATCGACGAGATCGACGGCTGGCTCGTGTGCCGGCCCAGCCCCCTCAGATCACCGGCACGCTGGTTTCCTTGAGCACGCGCAGCACGAAATGCGACTTGCTGTGGCGGATGCCCGGGATCTTGTAGAGCTTTTCGCGCAGCAGCCGTTCGTAGTCGCGCGTGTCGCGCACCGCAATGCGGATGTAGTAGTCGTAGTCGCCCGACACAAGATAGGCCTCCTGGATCTCCGGAATGGTCGCGAGCACGCGGCCGAAGTCGTAGAGCGTTTCGTCGGTGTGGCTTTCGAGCGTGACCTGCACGATCACGGAATCGTGGTAGCCGAGCTTGGCCGGATCCACGTCGATGGTGTAGCGCTTGATGACGCCATGGGCTTCGAGCTTCTTGATGCGCGTCCAGCAGCTGGTGGGCGACAGGCCGACCTCGTTGCCGATCTCCTGCAGGGTCTTGCGCGAATCGAGCAGCAGCACCCGCAGGATCGCCATGTCGATCTTGTCGAAAGATCCTTCTTCAATGGAGGCTGTTTTCCGAAGAGTTTTCATGAATTGGACCGAAAGAGCCAAAAGAAAGAAGCAAATTCTGCATCAGAAGCGGAAAAATAGACGGCATGCGACTGCTCGACCTTCCCCTCACGCCTTCCCCGTCCCTCCACCCCGAAGTCCCCGGCGCCGCCTTCCGCGTGCGCAACGGCGCCGAGGCCCTGCTCGACACGCTGGTCGAGTGCGGCGTCGACACCATCTTCGGCTACCCGGGCGGCGCCGCGCTGCCGCTGTACGACGCGCTGCATGGCGAGCCGCGGCTGCGCCACGTGCTGGTGCGCCATGAGCAGGCCGCGGTGCATGCGGCCGAGGGCTATGCGCGCAGCACGGGGCGCGTGGGCGTGGTGCTGGTCACCTCGGGGCCGGGCGTGGGCAACACCATCACGGGGCTGCTCGATGCCATGAGCGATTCAGTGCCGGTGCTCTGCATCAGCGGGCAGGTCGCGACCGCGGTGATCGGCACGCAGGCCTTCCAGGAGAGCGATGCGCTGGGCATGTCGCGCCCCGTCACCAAGTGGAACCAGCAGGTGCGCACGGCGGACGATGTGCCTTCGCTGGTGCGCCGCGCGCTGGAGATCGCCGCCTCGGGCCGGCCGGGGCCGGTGCTGCTCGACGTGCCGAAGGATGTCCAGCTCGCGCGCCTCGCGCATGGCACTGCGCCAAAGCCGCTGCGCGCGCTCCGCACGGGCAGGGCGGCGCTGCCGCCGAAGGCCATGCTGCAGCGCGCGGCCGACCTGCTCTCGACCGCGCGCCGGCCCGTGCTCTACGGCGGCGGCGGGCTGATCAACTCGGGGCTGGCCGCCTGCGAGGCCTTCGCGCAGCTGGTGCAGCGCCTGCATGCGCCGTGCACGCTCACGCTGATGGGGCTCGGCGCCTTCCCCGCGTCCGACCCCAAATTCATCGGCATGCTGGGCATGCACGGCATGCTCGAAGCCAACCTTGCGATGCACGAGGCCGACCTGGTGGTGTGCGTCGGTGCGCGCTTCGACGACCGCGTGACCGGCAAGCTCGACGAGTTCTGTCCGCATGGGCGCAAGATCCACATCGACATTGATCCGGGCAGCATCAACAAGGTGGTGAAGGTCGATGTGCCCATGGTGGGCGACTGCGCCGCGATCCTCGACGCCGTGCTTGCGCTGCTGCCGGCCGAAGGCCTTGCGCCCGAACGGCTCGCGCCTTGGTGGGAGCGCATCGAGCGCTGGCGTGCCGAGGCGTGCCTGCGCTTCGCGCAGCGTGGCGACGCCATCCTGCCGCAGCAGCTGATGTCGTCGCTGCAGCGCGCCATCGCGGGCCGCGACGCGATCGTCTCCACCGACGTGGGCCAGCACCAGATGTGGGCCGCGCAATACCTGCGCTTCGACCGCCCGCGCCGCTGGCTCACCTCGGGCGGCGCCGGCACCATGGGCTACGGGCTGCCCGCGGCCATCGGCGCGCAGATCGGCCACCCCGATGCGCTGACGGTCTGCGTGAGCGGCGACGCCTCGGTGCTCATGAACATCCAGGAGCTGTCGACGGCGGTGCAGCACCGCGCGCCTGTGAAGCTGGTGCTGTGCAACAACGGCTACATGGGCATGGTGCGGCAGTGGCAGGAGCTCAACCACGGCAACCGGCTGAGCCACAGCTGGAACGAGGCGCTGCCCGATTTCGTGGCGCTGGCCAAGGCCTTCGGCTGGGGCGCACGCCGCGTGTCGGACCCGGCCGAACTCGAAGCCGCGCTGGCCGAATGCCTGGCCAGCGAAGGCCCGTTCTTCCTCGACGTGCAGGTCGCCGCGCAGGAAAACTGCTTTCCGATGATGCCGGCCGGGCAGGGGCACCACCGCGTGATGCTGGCGAAGGACCGCTGGTACGAAGAAGCCTAGACGCTCTGCAGGCGCACGTCGGCGGCCGGGATCGCATTGAGCTCGGCCCAGTCCATCTCCTCCTCGAGCCGGTGGTAGGTGTCGTCCTCGATCCGGCCACTCGCGCGCAGGCCGTCGAGCGCCTGCCGCTGCGCGCGGATGGCCGTGGCGCGCAGGCGGTCGTGCGCCGTCTTCGCCTGCGGCTCGGCCGTGTCCGACGCCAGCACGCGCGCTGCGCGGTACTCGTCGCGCACGGCCTCGGCCTCGGTGCCGTTCTCGGCTTCGAGCGCAGACAGCGCCGCATCCATCATGGCGGTGCGCGCGAGCGAGATCTCTTCTTCGAGCGATGCATCGGGCGCGATCCTCAAGGCCCTGATCAGCGGCCCGATCGTGAAGCCCTGGATCACCAGCGTGCCGAGCACGACCGCGAACGCGCTCAGCACGATCAGGTCGCGTCCCGGAAAGTCGGGCGGCAGCGCGAAGGCCGTGGCCATGGTGACCAGCCCACGCATGCCCGACCATCCCACCAGCAGCCCGATGCGCTTCGACGGAATCGCGATGCGCCGGGGCTTGAAGCCCAGCCGGTGCTTGGCCGCGCGCATCACCGCACCGTAGAACAGCACCCAGCCCACACGCACGGCGATGACCAGCGCCAGCACGATGCCCGCGAATTGCAGCGCGTGCGCAAGCGCGGGCTCCGAAAGCCGGTCGACGATGCCGCGTGCCTGCAGGCCCATCAGGAAGAACGCGAGCACGTTGAGCGTGAACACCACCGCGCCCCACACCGCGTAGGAATGCACGCGGTCGCGCGGTGCGTTGCGGCCCGGCGCGTATTGGCCCAGCGTCATGCCGAACGCGACCACCGAGATGATCGGCGACAGGTGCAGCCGCTCGGCCACGATCCATGCGCCGAAGGTCATGACAAACTGGAAGATGATGGCCGAGCGCGTGCCGGCAAAGAGCGGTGCGCCCACGTGCAGGTTGAGCTTGGCAAACGCGATGCCGACCAGCGCGCCGCCCGGCACTGCAACCAGCAGCATCGGCAGCGAGCTGGTGATCGGCAGGTGCGCCGAGCCTGCGGCCGACACCGCCACGCCGAACACCAGCAGTGCGACGGCGTCATTGAGCAGGCTTTCGCCGTTGATGACCGACAGCGTGCGCCGCGGAATGCGGAACTGCTGCATCACCGCCGCGGCGGCCACCGCATCGGGCGGTGCGACGATGGCGCCGAGCGTGATGGCCGCGGCCAGCGGCAGGCCGGCGAATGCCCAGCCGGCCCATGCCACCGCAGCGGTGGTCAGCAGCACGGCCACCAGCACCAGCGAAACCAGCGGCAGCCAGTTGCGGCGCAGCTCGCGCGGCGCGGTGTCGAAGGCCGAGTCGAGCAGTGCAGGCGCGATGAAAAGCGCGAGCGCCAGGTGCGGATCGAGGCTGATGTGCGGCACCCAGGGCATCGCGCCCAGCGCCACGCCGGCCAGCGCCAGCATCGACGGGTAGGGCAGCGCAAGGCGCCGCGAAAGCTGCAGCAGCAGGCAGGCCGCGACCAGCATGAGCAGCACGTTTTCGAAGATGTCCACCGGGGCCCCTCAGTTCTTCATGTCGTTCCCAGAATACTAGGAGAGGCTCGGCCGTTTTTTGCGGGATGCCGTCGGTGCGCGCCGCTCAGGCGAAGATTTCTTCGGGAAGGGACTGTGCTTCGGGCGATGCGAGCGAGGCCAGCGGCCGCGGCGTGGCCTCCAGCAATGCCCGCGTTTAGCCATGGCGCGGCGCATCGAACACCGCGCCGCCGCTTGCAGCTTCCCACGAGGCGATGCGCTTTTTTCCTACGCGAGCACAGCTTTACAAAAAAGGAGCATCGGGTTTCGTTTGTTGCGCAGGGTACGGCAACGGGCCCATGCTCGTCTTTGCAGAGAGAGAGAACACGATGGAACCTCACGAACATGCCCCGCAGCACCAAGGCGGGCACCCCTACGGGATGTTTGCAGTGAACATGCTGCTCAGCCTCGCCGTCATGTACCTGGTCATGTTTTCGATGATCGACGGCTGGGGCGACTTCCGGAACAACCTCAACATGTTCTACATGGCGCTCACCATGGTCGCGCCGATGGGAATCATCATGCTCGCCACCATGCGAGGCATGTACCGCAGCAAGGCGCTCAATGCGGCGCTCCATGCGGGGCTCGCGATCCTGTTTGTCGCCGCCCTGGCCGGGACTCGGCAGCAGGGCCTGATCGGCGACAGGCAGTTCATCGCCTCGATGGTGCCGCACCACTCGGGCGCCATCCTCATGTGCCGCGAGGCCGAGCTCAAGGACCCGGAACTGGTCAGGCTGTGCGGGCAGATCTCGAGCTCGCAGCGCAAGGAGATCGATGAGATGAACGCAATCCAGAAGCGACTGGGTGCGAGGTAGCCCGAGCCGCGGTCCCGGCAGCCCGTCAGCGGATCACCAGCCGCGGCGCGCTCCCTTGCGCGCTGGCAGTGCCAATCACCGCGGCGTCGTCGAAGCCATGCCGGCGGAAGATGGCCAGCACCTCGTCGAGCGCCTCGGGCGCGCACGAAACCAGCAGTCCGCCGCTGGTCTGCGGGTCGGTGAGCAGGGCGCGCTCTTCCTCGGCAAAGTTCTGCGGCAGCGCCACATCGGAGCCGTAGCCGGCCCAGTTGCGGCCGGATGCGCCGGTGACGTGTCCCGACTGCACCAGGCCGCGCACGCCTTCCAGCACGGGCACCTGCTGCCAGTCGATCTCCAGCGACAGCTTTGCGCCGCGTGCCAGTTCCAGCGCATGGCCGGCCAAGCCGAAGCCCGTCACGTCGGTCAGCGCATGCACGCCGTCGAGCGCCGCGAGCTCGGGGCCGGACGTGTTCAGCCGCGTCGTGGTGGCGATCATGCGTTGGTAGCCGGCCGCGTCGAGTGCCTCCTTCTTGAGCGCCGCCGACAGGATGCCCACGCCCAGCGGCTTGCCCAGCACCAGCAGGTCGCCGGCCTTGGCGCCGGCATTGCGCTTGACGCGCTTCGGGTGGACCAGGCCGAGCGCGACCAGCCCGTAGATGGCCTCGACCGAATCGATGGTGTGGCCGCCCGCGATCGGAATGCCCGCCGCCCGGCACACCGATTCGCCGCCTTCGAGGATGCGCCCGATGGTCGCCGTGCTGAGCACGTTGATCGGCATGCCGACCAGCGCGAGCGCCAGGATCGGCTTGCCGCCCATCGCATACACGTCGGAGATCGCGTTGGTGGCCGCGATGCGGCCGAAGTCGAACGGATCGTCGACGATCGGCATGAAGAAGTCGGTGGTGGCGATCAGCGCCTGCTCGTCGTTGAGCTGGTAGACGGCCGCGTCGTCGGCCGTCTCGATGCCGACCAGCAGCTCGGGCGGCATCGGCATGCGCGCCGTGCCCTTGAGGATTTCCGACAGCACGCCGGGCGCGATCTTGCAGCCGCAGCCGCCGCCGTGCGACAGCGAGGTGAGGCGGGGCTCGGCGGCGGGGGCTTGCGGGAGGGCAGCGTTCATGGTGGTGGTGGCTGGAGTTCGTTCAGGAGTTGGAACAGTGCGGCCTGCTCGGCCCTGGGGTCGAACAGCGGCGCGCGCAACGCGCATTGTGTGCGCAAGCTGTCGAGCAGACCGGCCGCGCGGTCTTTGGAGCCCTGGCCCGCGCGGCAGGCCTCGAGCAGCGCCGCCAGTGCGGCGGCATCCCCGTGCGGAAAGTAGCCCGCGTAGTCGTTGCCGAGCATGCCGACATTGCCCGGCACGCGCGACGCCAGCACCGGCGTGCCGCTGCGCACCGCTTCCATGATCACGTGGGCCCCGCCTTCCAGCGCGCTGGTGTGCACCAGCACGTGGGCGCGCTGGATGCGCTGGCGGGTCTGCGCATGGGGCAGGGCGCCGAGCCAGCGGTAGCCCGGGCAGTCGCTTGCCAATGCGCGCGCAAGCTCGCCCAGCCCGGCATCGCCCGCGTCGCCGATGTGGTCGATGCGGATGTCCTCGCGCCCGCACAGCAGGCGCGCCGCGTCGAACAGCGTCTGCGGCGACTTGACCTGCCGCAGGTGGCCGACCATCACCGCGCGCAGTTGGCGTGCGGACTTGGGCAGCTCGGCGCGCGCGGATGTCGACTGGTACACCACGCGCGCC
Source organism: Variovorax paradoxus NBRC 15149 (assembly GCF_001591365.1). Lineage (GTDB taxonomy): Bacteria > Pseudomonadota > Gammaproteobacteria > Burkholderiales > Burkholderiaceae_C > Variovorax > Variovorax paradoxus. Next base: position 477,946 of record NZ_BCUT01000001.1, on the reverse strand, counting down.
TTGGCCCGGCACTCCGGCGGCAGGGCCTCGGCGCCCAGCGCCTGCAGCACGACCAGGCGCTGCGCCAGCTGCAGCGAGCGCTGCGCCTGCGGGTCGCTGCCGATGTCCTGGTACAGGTCGGTGCCGGTCAGCACCACGCCCAGGCCGCGGCCGGGGTGGGCGTGGGCCCAGTGCGCGATCGATTCCGCGGAGCGCCGCGCGTGCAGCGCCAGCATCACGGTGTCGGCCGATGCGTCTGCATCGGGCCATTGCTGCACCACGCGCGCGCTGCAGACGGGCGACAGCAGGGCCTTCCAGCGCTGGGCGGTGCGCCAGTTGCCATTGTTGGCGCCGGGCAAGGCCGGGCTTACGATGACAAGCGATGGATTCGACATTGCCTGTTTATAGCGTGGCCGGTGCGCCCGAGGCACTCGCGCTGCGCGCGGGGCCGCCGGCATCGGTGCGCGCGGCGCTGCTGGCTGCACGGCGGCGCACGCTCGACCTCGCGGACGATTTCCGGGCCGCGCTGGGGGATGCCTATCCCGGCATCGGCTACGCGCCCGAACTCAATCCGCCGCTCTGGGAGCTGGGCCACGTGGCCTGGTTCCAGGAATGGTGGATCGGCCGCAACCGGCAGCGCGCACGCGGCGTGGCCTGCGAGCCGGACCACGCGCGCGAGCCTTCGCTGCTGCCGCAGGCCGATGCCTGGTACGACTCCGGCCGCGTGGCGCACCGCACCCGCTGGGCGCTCCCGCTGCCCGATGCCGAGGCCACGCGCGACTACCTCGAACGCACGCTCGCGCAAACGCTGGCCCTGCTGGACGAGCTCCCGCCCGATGCGCACGACGATGCGCTCTACTTCTTCCGCCTGGTCGCCCTGCACGAGGCCATGCATGCGGAAGCGGCGGCCTACATGGCCGAGGGCCTGGGCATCGCGCTGCGCGAGGGCGGGGTTGCGCCGCAGCTTGCAGAGGATGCCGAACTGGAACTGCCGGCGCAGCGCTTGCGCATGGGTTCCGATGCAGGCACCGGCTTTGCGTTCGACAACGAGCTCCTGTCCCACGACGTGAGCATCGAGCCGCTGCGCATCGATGCGCAGGCCGTGAGCTGGGCGCGCTTCCTGCCGTTCGTGGAAGCCGGCGGCTACGAGCACCCGGCGTGGTGGTCCGACGCGGGCCGCGACTGGCTCGCGCGCCAGCTGCTGCGCCACCCTGCCCATCTGCGTGCGGCGGGCACCGGCTGGCAGCAGCGGCGCGGCGGCCGCTGGCTGCCGCTCGACCCGCAGGGCGCAGCGGTCCACCTGAACGCGCACGAAGCCGAGGCCTGGTGCCGCTGGGCCGGGCGGCGGCTGCCGACCGAAGCCGAATGGGAGTGCGCGGCGCTCACGCTGCCGGGCTTCGCCTGGGGCCGGGTCTGGGAATGGACCTCGAGCCCGTTCGAGCCTTACCCAGGCTTCGCGCCCCATCCCTACCGCGACTACTCGGCGCCGTGGTTCGGCACCCGGCGGGTGCTGCGCGGCGCCTGCCACGCCACGTCGGCGGCGCTCGCGCATGCGCGCTACCGCAACTTCTTCGAGCCGCACCGCCGCGACATCTTCGCCGGCTTCCGCAGCTGCCGGGCCCCCGGCGGGTGATTGGGGTCTTGCGGTCTAATCCCCGCCTTGTTCTTCGCTTTTCGGGAGTCTCATGAAATTTGCTGTCTTGCCGCGCTTCGTGCTGGCGCTGGCCCTGCTGGCCGGTGCCATGGCCGCGCAGGCCCAACAAACCTTCCGCATCACCGCGATCCCCGACGAATCGCCCACCGAGCTCGCGCGCAAGTCGGCGCCGCTGGCCGCCTACCTGGAGCGCAAGCTGGGCGTGAAGGTCGAATTCACGCCGGTCACCGACTACGCCGCCGCCGTCGAGGCCCTGGCCAACAAGCAGGTCGACCTGGCCTGGCTCGGCGGCTTCACCTTCGTGCAGGCCAGCCATCGTTCGGGCGGCAAGGTGGTGCCGCTGGTGCAGCGCGAGGAAGACGAGAAATTCCGCTCGGTGTTCATCACGACGAATCCGGACATCCGCTCGCTCGCCGACCTCAAGGGCCGCAACCTGAGCTTCGGCTCGCAGTCCAGCACCTCGGGCCACCTGATGCCGCGCAGCTTCCTGCTGGCGGCCGGCATCGACCCCGACCGCGACCTCAAGCGCGTGGCCTATTCCGGCGCGCACGATGCCACGGTGGCCGCAGTGGCATCGGGCAAGGTGGACGCCGGGGCGCTCAACATCTCGGTGTGGGACAAGCTCGTGGCCGACAAGAAGGTCGATCCGGCGAAGGTGCGGGTGTTCTACACCACGCCCGCCTACTACGACTACAACTGGACCGTGCATGCCGACATGCCGGCCGCCCGGCGCGAGCAGCTGGTGCGCGCGTTCATCGAGCTGAGCCCGGCCACGCCTGAGGGCAAGGACATCCTCGCGCTGCAGCGTGCCACGCGCTTCGTGCCGACGCGCGCCGAGAACTACAAGGGCATCGAGGCCGCGGCGCGCAACGCCGGGCTGCTGAACTGACCGGCGCAATGCAGGAGCGAAGCCGGTGAACATCGAGCTGCGGTCGGCCTCCGGCCGGCACCCGGCGGCCCTCGCTGCGGCGCCGGCGGCGCTGCGGGCGCTGGACCTGCACGTGGCGGCGGGCGAGCAGGCCGCGGTGATCGGGCCCTCGGGCGCCGGCAAGACGACGCTGCTGCACCTGATGGCCTGTGCGCTCGCGCCCGCGGCCGGCAGCATCGAGCTCGACGGCCGCGATCCGTGGCGGCTGCCCCGGCGCGAACTGCAGCGCCTGCGCGGCCGGCTGTTCCTGGCGCCCCAGGTGCCGCCGCTGCCGCCGCGCCAGCGCGTGGTGACCGCGGTGCTGGCCGGCCGGCTGCCGCGCATCGGGCTGTGGCAGGCGCTGCGCAGCCTGTTCTATCCGACCGGCATCGCGCAGGCCGACGCCGCGCTCGCGCGCTTCGACATGGCGGACAAGCTCTTCGCGCGCGTGGACCGGCTGTCCGGCGGCGAGCGGCAGCGCGTGGGGCTGGCGCGCGGCCTGCTGTCCGAAGCGCAGCTGGTGCTGGTCGACGAGCCCTTGTCGGCGCTCGACCCGGCCCGCGCCGGGCAGGCGCTGGACACCCTCACGCAATGGGCGCGCGACAGCGGGGCCACACTGGTGGCCACCCTGCACGACGTGCCGCTCGCGCTGCAGCACTTTCCGCGCATCATCGGCCTGCGCGACGGATTGCTGGCTTTCGACTTGCCGACCGCGCAGGTGACGCCGGCCCTCTTGCGCGAGCTGTATGCGCAGGAGCCGGCGCAGGCCGGTGTCCTCGACGAGGGTCCGGCCGAAGCGGCTCCTGTCGTGATGCACTGCCGCTGAGCATGGCCGCCGTCCCGTCACGCACAACACCGGCCGAGCGCGACCCCGCCTGGGCGCACCGCGTGTTCTGGCTGCTGGCCGCGGCCGTGGTGCTGTGGCCCATGCTCGTGCTGACCGAATTCAAGCCCTGGCTGCTGCTGGCGCCCGGCGGCATGGAGCCGGCACTGCAATTTCTGGCCGGCTTCGTGCCGCCGCGCATGGACGCGGAGTTCCTGGCGCTGGTGGCGCGGGAAACCTGGCGCACGGTGGCCATTGCCACGGCCGGGCTCACGCTGGCCATGGTGCTGGCGGTTCCGCTCACGCTGCTGTCGGTGCGCTCGCTCTCCATCTCCGGCTTGGCCGGCCGCATGGCGGCGCTGCCGGCGGTGCTGCGCTTTTCGGTGCGCGGCCTGCTCATCGTGCTGCGCAGCGTGCCGGAACTCATCTGGGCGCTGGTGTTCGTGCGCGTGGTCGGGCTGGGCGTCACGGCCGGCGTGCTGGCCATCGCGCTGACCTATGCCGGCATGCTGGGCAAGGTCTACGGCGAGATACTGGAGAGCGGCGATGCCCATCCGACCGAGACGCTGCTGCGCAACGGCGCCGGCCGCATCCAGGCCTTTTTCTACGGCCTGCTGCCGCAGAACGCGGCCGAGCTCACCAGCTACACCGTCTATCGTTGGGAGTGCGCCATCCGCTCGTCCGCGGTGCTCGGCTTCGTGGGCGCGGGCGGGCTCGGCCAGCAGATGGATGCGTCGATGAAGATGTTCAACGGCGCCGAGGTCAGCACCATGCTGCTGGTGTTCGTGCTGCTGGTCGCGGCCACCGACCGGCTGAGCGCCTGGCTGCGGCGCGCCCTGGCCTGAGAGCCTCCTCGCCATGCCCAAGACCGAACCGCAATCATCCGCCGCCAACGAGGTCTACCGGCTGCCGCCGCCGCTGTTCGATGCGCGCTGCCGCGCCTGCTGGATGGTCGCTGCGATGGTGGCGCTGGTGGTCGCGAGCTTCTGGTCGCTCGACCTGCAGTGGGCGCGCTTCTTCTCGATCGATTCGCTGGCCCGCATGGGCCGCTTCGCCGGCGAGCTCGCCAAGCCGGCCCTTGGTGCGGCCTTCCTGCAGAAGCTGCTGCCGGCCGCGCTCGAGACGCTGGCGATGTCGGTGGTCGGCACCTTGCTGGCCGTGGTGGCCGGCCTGCTGCTCGCGCTGCCCGCGAGCAAGCTGCACGCCGGCGACCCGGCGCGCTGGCGCGGCCCCACGCGGCTGCTGCTCAATGCCCTGCGCAGCGTGCCGGAACTCATGTGGGCCGCGCTGCTGCTGATAGCGGCCGGCCTCGGGCCTTTCGCGGGCACGCTGGCGCTGGCGGTGCACACCTCCGGCGTGCTGGGCCGCCTGTTCGCCGAAAGCATCGAGAACGCGGCCCAGGGCCCCGCCTTTGCGCTGCGCGTGCGCGGCGTGCCGGAAGGGCGGGTGTTCCTCTATGCGACGCTGCCGCAGGTGCTGCCGCAACTGATGAGCTATGCGCTCTACCGGTGGGAGAACAACATCCGCGCCGCGGCCGTGCTGGGCGTGGTCGGCGCCGGCGGACTGGGCCAGATGCTGGCCTTCCACCTGGGCCTGTTCCAGATGCGCGAGACCAGCGCGGTGCTGCTCGCGATGATCGTGCTGGTCGCGCTGGTGGATGCTGCGAGCTACATCGCGCGGCGCCTGATGGGGCGGTGAACCTCGCCCGGGCGGCCGCTGCATGAGAAACTACAGCTGAAGGCCATCTGTATGAACGAAAGCGCCAAGCTGTTGAATTTGAAAGAAAAAGTCGTTTCCGTCGCGCCCATGATGGATAAATCGGAAACCTGAAATAAATCAACTACTTAGGGGCGTCTGTGTGCAGGGCGTGTGCACCAGTATTGCCAAGTTGGAAGCGTATCGGAAGACCTAGGTCAGCGATCACCTGTCCGCTACTCCCGTGAGTTCCAAGGAATACACCCTGCTTGCCAACTACCGCTAGGCCAAAGGCGCCTCGCACATCTGGGCTTCTGGATTGACCGCGACGACAAGCTGCTGCGCGCACGTCGCTGGCTTGAAAGGACTCTGGTCGATCTAGCGAGTCTTTGGGCTTCAATTCGCGACCTACGAAGCCGCGGCCGAGCGGCTCGGTCTGATGCTGAGCAAAGAACAAGATTGGATCAGGGGCGCCGCTACCCGCAGCGGCCCGTCGACCGCCCGCACCTCTACGGGCATTCCTACGGACGGCAGATAAACCAGTGCGGAGCAGTTGGCGCTTCAAGTCAACGCGCTTTGCCATGCCACGAACGACTTGAGGGGACCGCCGCCGGCCGTGAATACCTGCAAGAGGCAACTTGGATTCCTGCCGCAACTCTACGGCCTCTATCGAGTGGTGGACAGATGGTCAGCAAGTGGCGAGCACGATTTGTCGAATATCGACTCGTTGGCCTGCCGGACGCAACGCGCCCCGGCGCGCCAAGAACCATCGACGATGCTCGTGTCGATGCGGTGATCGACAAGACATCGGGTCCTGCGATTGTTCCGCCTTCCAGGGCAGGCACCAAGCTGCGCCCCGGAAGGCCTTCGGTCAGCAAGTCGGGGGAGCCGCCGGCCAGGTTGGCAGGAAATCGTGGATGAATGGTCGGCACGATCGATCGAGCCCGACATGCCCCTTCGCTCGTATTCAGAGCGACAGGATGGCGCCAGCTCAGACTTGCACTTCTGGCAACTCGACAACGATCCCATCGAGCGCGGCCTGCATCTTGATCTGGCAGCACAGCCGACTGTTCTCGCGCGGCTCAGGCACGCCCTCGAGCATGAAGGTCTCCGTCTCCGAGAGCGTGGGCAGTTTGTCTGCCCAGCGCGTATCGATGTATGCGTGGCAGGTGGCGCAACTGCAAGACCCACCGCAGTCCCCCAGGATGCCTGGCACTCCGTTGTCCACGGCAATCTGCATCAGCGTCCGTTCGGGAGGCGCGGGAACAAGGTGTGTGGTGCCATCGTGCTCGATGAATGTCACTTGGAGCATGGTTTTTTCTGCATCTCATAGAGGTTGATCGGGTCCGCAAGGGCAAGTCTGTGACGGTCGACATGGTCGCTTCGTCTTGTTGACATAGACCGTCCCGTCGGACTATTATCGATGCAACGACAACGCATCGCAATGCTTTTGCGACTTGCAGAAACACTCTTCTGAAGGTGACAACATGAGTACCTGTGCCCCGGTGATCCCCATCGCCCGCGCCAATTCCGAGCCCCGTGCGTGGGGCGATCTGGTCCGAGACAACGAGGTGCACGGCTCGCTCTACACCGACCCGGCAATCTTCGAGGAAGAGCTGCGCAAGATCTGGTTTCGCACCTGGGTCTACGTCGGCCATGAGAGCGAACTGCCCCAGCCCAACGACTACGTGATGAAGTCGATCGGACCCGAGCCGATCCTCATGACGCGTGACCGCGAAGGCCGGATCCATCTTCTGCACAACCGCTGTCCGCACCGCGGCAACCGGGTGTGCATGACCGAGAAAGGGTCGGCGCGTTCGTTCACGTGCCCGTACCACGGCTGGACGTTCACCAACGACGGCGCGCTGCGCGGCTATCCGTTTCCCTCGGGCTACGAGGGCGTCGATCGCTCGGAGCTCGGGCTCGGCAAGGTGGCGCGCGTCGCTTCCTACAAGGGCTTCGTCTTCGGCTCGATGGCGCAAGAGGGGCCTTCGTTGGAGGAGCACCTCGGCGCGGCCATGGCGGCCATCGATGCGCTGTGCCTGACCTCGCCCGAGGGCGAGGTGGAGGTCACGGCCGGCTTCCTGAAGCACAAGGTCAAGTCCAACTGGAAATTCCTGGTCGAGAACGAGACCGACGGCTATCACCCGTCGTTCGTGCACGCGTCGATCTTCGAAGTCGCGAAGAGCGGGATCGGCTCGCTCTACAGCAGCGACTCGACGGCGGTCTCGCGCTACTTCGGCCAAGGCCATTCGGAGAACGATCTGCGGCCCGAGTTCCGCAAGCGCGACATCCCGATGAGCTGGTTCAATACCACGGCCGACCGGCTGCCCGAGTACACCCGGCGTATGGAAGCCGCCTACGGCGTGGAGCAGGCCCGCAAGATCATGATCGACGGCACGCCGCACGTCATGATCTACCCGAATCTCTTCATCGCGGAGATCCAGATCTTCGTGATCCAGCCGCTGGCGTTCAATGAATCGGTGCAGCACGTCACGGCGCTGCAGTTCAAGGGCGCGCCCGATCTGAACCGTCGCCTGCGTCAGCAGACCATGGGATCGGTCGGCCCGGCCGGCTTCCTGTTGGCGGACGACGCCGAGATGTACGAGCGAACCCAGCTCGGTGTCCAGGCGAAGCGCCCTGAGTGGTTGTATCTGGGGCGTGGCAAGCACCGCGAGCGTACGGACGAAAACGGCTATCTGATCGGCGACGCCACGGACGAGACGCCAACGCGCGGCATCTGGCGCCACTACCGATCGCTAATGGAGGCGGCGTGAACATGAATGTCGAAGACCTGCTGCTTCACCACGAGGTGTCGCAGTTCATCTACCGCGAAGGGCGGCTTCAGGACAACCACGAGTACGACGCCTGGGAGGCCTTGTGGACCGACGACGGGGTCTACTGGATTCCCGCCAACGGCGAGGCCGGCGATCCGGAGCAGGAGATGTCCATCATCTATGACAACCGCTCGCGCATTGCGCTGCGGGTGCGCCAGTTCCATACCGGCAAGCGATACAGCCAGTCGCCGCGCTCGCCGCTGCGTCGAGTGATTTCCAACGTGGAGGTGCTCGAAAACGACGGAACCGATCTGGTGGTCACCGCCAACGCGATCGTGTTCGAAGCGCATGCGCGCGGCGACACGCTCTGGGGTTCGCGCAACGAATACAAGCTGCGCCGCGAAGGCGGCGTGCTGCGCATGGCCGGCAAGAAGGTGGTGCTGACCAACAACGAACGAGCCCTCTATTCGATGGCCTTCCTGATCTAGATCCCCGATCCCCACGCCGCGAGGCAGGAGAAAAAGAATGACTGTGGACAAGCGAAGCGACGACACCGCGATCGAGGTGCTGGTGGGCAAAGGACCGGTGCGGCTGGAACTGCATGCCGATGGCGTGGCCCACGTGCGGCTGAACCGGCCCGAGGCCTCGAACGGTTTGGACATGGAGGTGCTCAAGGCGCTGCACGAGGTGCTGATGCAGGTGCACGGCGATGGTCGTGTCCGCGTTGTGCTGATCACGGGCGAGGGGAAGAACTTCTGCGCCGGGGGTGACGTCCACACCTTCCTATCAAAGGGCGAGGCGTTGCCCGACTACATCCGCATGGCGACTTCCTACTTGCAACTGGTGGTGTCACTGCTGATGCGGCTCAACGCGCCGGTCATCTGCGCCGTGCAGGGCTTTGCAGCCGGCGGCGGTGGCATGGGGCTGGTGTGTTCGTCCGACGTGGTCGTGGCAGGCGAATCGAGCCGCTTCATGGCGGGCGCCATCCGCGTGGCGATGGTGCCCGACGCCGGGGTGACCGTGACGCTCACGCACCTGGTGGGCTTTCGCAAGGCAATGGACATTGTGCTGTTCAATCCGGTCATCGAGGCCGCGGAGGCGTTGCGCATAGGGCTGATCTCGCGCGTGGTACCCGATGCGTCACTGGCAGACGACGCGCTGTCGCTCGCGCGCCAACTTGCGAGCGGCCCACCGGCCGCGCTTGCGGCAACCAAGCGCTTGCTGTGGAATGGGCTTGGACTCAGCGCCGAGGCCGCGATGCCCGAGGAGAACCGCACGCAGGCGCAACTGGCGGGCATGAAGGACGCGCTCGAAGGCCTTGCCGCGGTGATAGAGAAGCGCGCGCCGCACTTCACCGGGCAATGAGCACGATGCACAGCGTGTTCCTCACCGGCGGCGCCAAGGGCATCGGCGCTGCTATTGCGCGGCGGCTGGCGGCCGACGGCGCGCGTGTGATCATTGCCGACCTGGACATCGCGAGCGCGCAGGCTCTGGCTGCTGAGATCGGGGCCATCGCAGTCCAACTTGACGTGGCGGACCTTGAGCGTGTGCAGCGCACGGTGCTCGACACCGGGCCGCATCAGGTCCTGGTGAACAACGCGGGCATCGACCAGCATGCCTACTTCACCAAGACCGAAATCGCCGACTGGCGCCGGCTGCTGGCCGTCAATCTCGAATCGGTGTTCGCCACCACGCACGCGGCCTTGCCCGCAATGCAGGCGGCGGGCTTCGGCCGCATCATCAATATCGCCTCCGAGGCCGGCCGCATGGGTTCGCGCGGCGCGGCGGTGTATGCCGCGGCCAAAGGCGGCGTGATCGCCTTCACGCGTTCCATCGCGCGCGAGAACGGCCGCAAGGGCATCACGGCCAACGTGATCGCGCCCGGGCCGATCGACACGCCGCTGCTGCGCGAAGCCGTGGCCGCTGGCGGCGACAAGCTGCTGGACGCCATGAAGGGCGCCACGCTGGCGGGTCGGCTTGGCACGCCCGAGGAAGTGGCTGCCGCGGTCGCCTTCCTGGCTTCCGACGCTGCGGCGTTCATCACCGGCGAGACCTTGGGTGTTTCAGGCGGCATGGGGTGCGGCCAATGAGCGAGCGCAGGATCACCGCTTCCGACGAACAGCTCGATGGCGTTATCCGCCGCGTGCTGTCGGTCTACCGAAGCTGGGGCCGGAACACCACGGTGGCACAGATGCGCGCCGATTGGGACGCGCTCTTCGGCGGCCAGCCCTTGGAGGCTGCGGTGCAGGCTGTGACCATCGGCGGCCTGAAGGCCGAGTGGATCGCCGCGGCAAAGGCGAATCCGCAGCGCGTGGTGCTCTACTTTCATGGCGGCGGCTTCCAGGTCGGGTCAGTGCATTCGCACCGCGAGCTGATGGCGGGGATTTCCGAAGCCACAGGCTGCCGCGTGCTGGGCCTGGACTATCGACTTGCCCCCGAGCATCGTCATCCGGCCGCGCTCGACGATGCCTGCGCCGCTTACGACTGGCTGATCGCACAGGGCACGCAGCCCGTCGACATCGTCTTCGCGGGCGACTCGGCGGGTGGCAGCCTCGTGCTGGCCGCCCTGATCAAGTTGCGCGACGCGGGCCGCGCACTGCCCACGGGCGCGGTGCTGATGTCCGCCTGGACTGACATGACGGCCGCGGGCGAGAGCTATGTCTCGCGCGCCGAGAGCGACCCGATTCACCAACGTCCAATGATCCTCGCCATGGCGCGCAACGCCCTCGGCGCCGACGGCGATCCCCGGCATCCGTGGGTGTCGCCTCTGTTCGCTGAACTGCACGGCCTGCCGCCGCTGCTGATCCAGGTCGGCGACCGCGAGACGGTGCTCAGCGATTCGGTCGACTTCGCCGCGAAGGCGAAGGCGGCCGGTGTCGATGTGCACCTGGAGGTGTGGGACCGAATGATCCACGTCTTCCAGCAATTCCCTGACGACCTGCCCGAAGCGCGCGACGCCCGGCGCGCCATTGGTGCCTTCGTTCGAAGCCTTTTTTCAACCCCTTCCATCACGAGAAAGTCCTGACCATGTTCGGAATCGTCGGATACGGCGGCTACGTGCCCCGCTTGCGGCTTGTTCGCCGCGCGGCGGCCGAGGCCAATGCCTGGTACGCCCCCCAGTTCGTCAACGCTGCCAAGGGCACGCGCGCTTTTGCCAACTGGGACGAAGACAGCATCACGATGGCGGTGGCCGCAGCGCGCGACTGCCTCGGCGCGGCGGACGATCGCTCGCGCATCGCCAGCGTGCTGTTGGCATCGGGCACGTTGCCCTTCGCCGAGCGACTGAATGCCGGCGTGGTGTGCGAAGCGCTCACCTTGCGCGACGACGTGCAGGCCGCTGATGTCACCGGCTCGCAGCGCGCCGGCCTCTCAGCGCTCGCGCAGGCCGTGGCGCAGGTGCGCGGCGGCGGCGGCGATGTGCTGGTGCTGGCATCCGACAACCGCAAGACACGTGCGGCCAGTTCGCAGGAACTGGACTTCGGTGACGGCGCCGCCGCGCTCCAGGTGGGTCGCGACAAGGTGCTGGCCGAGTACCTGGGCGCCGGAACGGTCACGGTCGATTTTGTCGATCACTTCCGCGCCACAGGCGAGGACATCGACTACGCCTGGGAAGAGCGTTGGGTGCGCGACGAGGGCATCACCAAGCTCGTGCCACGGGCCGTGAAGGCTGCACTGGCCGAGGCGAAGGTCGAAGCCACGCAGATCGACCACTTCATCTTTCCGACCACCTTCCAGAAGATGGACCGGCAACTGGCCAAGACCTGCGGCGTGCGCGAAGAGGCGGTGGTCGACTCGCTGGCCTCGCGCGTGGGCGACACCGGCCTGTCGCACGGCATGCTGCTGCTGGCCCATGTGCTCGAGCGCGCCGTGCCCGGCCAGCACATCCTGTTGGCCCAGTTCGGCAGCGGGGCGCAGGCGATGATGTTCCGCGTCACCGACGAGGTCCGTAACTTCCGTCCGGCCAAGGGAGTGAGCGAATGGATCCGCCGCGGCCTCGAAGAAACGGCGTACACGCGCTTCCTGTCTTTCAAGGAACAGTTGGACCTCGAGCGCGGCATGCGCGGCGAGCAGGACCGCAAGACCGCACTGTCCACCGCCTACCGCCATCGCAGCGCGATCCTGGGCCTGGTCGCCGGCCGCTGTGAGGTGACCGGCAGCGTGCACTTCCCGCCGTCGCGCATCTCGTACGACCAAGGCAAGCCGCTGCAGGACACGCAGAAGCCCTACAAGCTGGCCGAGCGCCGCGGCACCGTGCTGAGCTGGTCGGCCGAGTTCCTGTCGTTCCACCGTTCGCCGCCGCATCGCTACGGGCAGGTCGACTTCGACGGCGGCGGTCGCGTGCTCATGGAGTTCACCGATACCGGCGAGGGCGAGATCGACGCCGGCAGTTCGGTCGAGATGACGTTCCGCATCAAGGACATCGACGACCGCCGCGGCTACACCCGCTATTTCTGGAAAGCCACCCCGGTGCGCGCTGCCGCAACGGAAAAAGGATCGGAGTAAATCATGGCCGCAGGTATCAAAGACAAGGTCGCCATCCTCGGGATGGGCTGCAGCAAGTTCGGCGAGCGCTGGGACGCAAGCCCGGAGGACCTCATGGTCGAGGCCTACAACGAGGCCATGGCGGACGCCGGCATTGCGCCCGGGCAGCTCGACGCCGCATGGTTCTCGACCCACATGGACGACGTCGGCACCGGCCGCGGCGGCACACCGATGGGCATCGCGCTGCGCCTGCCCAACATCGGGGTGACGCGCGTGGAGAACTTCTGCGCCGGCGGCTCCGAGGCCATCCGCGCAGCGGTGTACGCCGTGGCCGCCGGTGCGTGCGACATCGCGATAGCGCTGGGGGTGGAAAAGCTCAAGGACACCGGCTACGGCGGCCTGCCGGTGGCCACGGTCGGCACCTACATTCCGCAGTGGTATCCCAATGCGGTGGCGCCGGCCAACTTCGCGCAGCTGGCTTCGGCCTACAGCAGCAAGCATGGCGTCGATGCGGCGCTGCTCAAGCGGGCGATTGCGCACGTCTCGGTCAAGAGCCATGCTAACGGCGCGAAGAACCCGAAGGCGCACTTCCAGAAGGCCGTGAGCGAAGAGACGGTGCTGAAGGCCCCGATCATCGCCGAGCCGCTGGGCCTGTTCGACTGCGCGGGCGTGTCCGACGGCGCGGCCGCCGTGATCGTCACGCGGCCCGACATCGCACGCAGCCTGGGCAAGCGCGACCTCGTGACCTTCAAGGCGCTGCAGATCGTGACCTCCAACGGCTGGGAGCTGCAGTCCAACGAATGGGACGGAAGCTACGTCCACACCGCGCGCATCGCGGCCCAGCGCGCCTATGCCGAGGCCGGCATCACCAGGCCGCGCGAGCAGATCAGCATGACCGAGGTGCACGACTGCTTCTCGATCACTGAGCTGGTGACGATGGAAGACCTGGGCCTGTCCGATGTGGGCGGCGGCGTGAAGGACGTGCTCGACGGCATGTTCGATGCCGACGGAAAGATCCCGTGCCAGATCGACGGCGGCCTCAAGTGCTTCGGCCACCCGATCGGCGCCAGCGGCATTCGCATGCTCTACGAGATGTACCTGCAGCTGCAGGGCAGGGCGGGCCCCCGCCAGCTGAGCAATCCCTCCGTCGGTCTGACGCACAACCTCGGCGGCCAGCCTTCGCAGAACGTCTGTTCGGTTTCCATCGTCGGCCTCGAAGGCGCCTGAGCGCGCCCCCCGTTCGCCCCACTTTCGTCCACGCGCAAATCATGACCGTCAGCCTAACCCAATCCATCCACCGCGCTTTGCAGCAGAACCCGCATCGAATCGCAACGGTCGCCGATGGGCGCCGCCAGACCTATGCCGAGTTTGTCGGCCGCGTCCAGCACCTGGCCGGCGGCCTGCGCAGCCTCGGTGTCAAGAAGGGCGACCGGGTCGGCATCGTGTCTCTCAACTCGGACCGCTACCTTGAAGTCTTCATGGCAGTGTTCTGGCTCGGCGCGGCGATCAATCCGGCCAACACGCGATGGAGCGCGAAGGAGCTCGCCTTCTCGTTCAACGATTGCGAGACCACGCAGCTCTTCGTGGACGACGCCCATCTGCCGCTGATGGACGAGGTGCGGGCCGAATCGCGCACGCTGCGCGAGATCATCTATCTCGGCAATGGAGCATGTCCCGCAGGCATGGTCGAGTACGAGCAGTTGATCGCGCAGTCCGACCCCGTGGACGACGTGGGCGCAGGCGGCTCGGACCTGGCCGCGGTGTTCTATACCGGCGGCACCACGGGTTTCCCCAAGGGCGTGATGACGTCCCATGACAGCCTCATGGGTGCGGCCCTCAATCGGCTGGCCATGGGCTACCCCGTGGGCCCGGTGTACCTGCACGCCGCGCCGGTCTTTCACCTCGCGGGCGCCATGGGCGTCTGGTGGCAGTTCATTGCCGGCGGTACGCACGTTCTGCTGCCGACCTTCAACGCGCTGCAGTTCATGGAGACGGTGCAGAACGAGCGAGTGACCGACACGCTGCTGGTGCCGACCATGATCCAGATGGTGCTGGACCACCCCGAGTTCAACACGTTCGATCTGGGCAGCCTGAAGTTCATGGTGTACGGCGCATCGCCCATCGCCGAAACGCTGCTCGACCGCCTGACCGCGGCTTTCCCGCAGTTGGCCCTGATGCAGGGCTACGGCATGACCGAACTCTCGGGTTGCGTGAGCTACCTGCCGCCGTACTACCACACGGCCGAGGGGCGCGCGCTGGGCAAGCTGCGTTCGGCCGGGCGTGCGGCGGCGCTGGCCGAGATCAGGATCGTCGGCGCCGACGGCAAGGAACTGCCACGCGGCACGGTGGGCGAGATCGCCGCACGCGGCATGTCCGCCATGACGGGCTACTGGAATCGCCCGGAAGACGACGCCACCACCCTGCGAAACGGTTGGGTGCACTCAGGCGACGGTGCCTACATGGACGAAGAAGGCTTCATCTTCATCGTGGACCGCATGAAGGACATGGTGGTCAGCGGCGGCGAGAACGTCTATTCGGCCGAGGTCGAGAACGCCGTCCTCAAGCACGCGGCCATTGCGGCGTGCGCGGTGATCGGCGTCCCGAGCGAGAAGTGGGGCGAGAGCGTGCATGCGGTGGTGGTGCTCAAGCCGGGCCAGAGCGTGTCGGAAGCGGAGCTGATCGCCCATTGCAAGACGCACATCGCGGGCTACAAGTGCCCGCGCAGCGTCGAAGTGCGCATGGAGCTTCCGTTGTCCGGCGCAGGAAAGATCCAGAAGAACAAGCTGCGCGAGTCGCACTGGGCTGGCCGCGGCCGCCAGGTCGCCTGAGCGGGCGCACCGACCCCTTCCTTTGAATGAAACGCCAAGGCATATGACTGTCCCTGCGAATCCGAACCCGGTGGTGTTGCTGGACCGGCCCGCCCCCCACGTGGCGCGCCTTCTGATCAACCGCCCCGACAAGCGCAATGCGATCGACCACGATGTGCGGCAAGCGCTCACCGCCGCGATCGCCGGCATCCGTGACGACGGCAGCGTGCGCGCGCTGGTGTTCGGTGGAACGGCGGGCGTGTTCTCGGCCGGCGGCGATGTGCCGAGCATGCTGGGGCTGGACGAGGCCGGCGCGCGGGCACGGATGCAGCACGTCGCGGCGCTGTGCCGCATGGTCGCGGCCTTGCGCATGCCGGTGGTCAGTGCCGTCGAAGGCATCGGCGCCGGCGCGGCAGTCGGCCTCGCGCTGCTCGGCGATCACATCGTTGTGGGGGCGGGGACCCGCATCCTGTTTCCCTTTCTCCAGCTCGGGCTGGTGCCGGACTGGGGGCAGATGCTCACGCTGCCGCGCCGTGTGGGCGTGCGCGAGGCCCGACGCATCCTCACGGCGGGCGTGCCTGTGCGCGGCGAGGAAGCGCAGCGCATCGGTCTGGCCGACGTGCTGGTGGCCGACGACCAGGTGATGGCCTGCGCCATCGAGAAGGCGAGCGAGCTCGCGCGGCTCCCGATGGGGGCTTTTGCGCGGATGAAGGACCGGCTCACGCGTGTTTCTTCCTCGCTCGACTTCGAGCTGCAGCGCGAGGAAGACGACCAGGCGGTGAGCCTGACCGGCGACGAGTTCCGCGAGGGCTACGACGCCTTCAAGAACAAGCGGCCCGCCGATTTCATCGGGATGCCGGGAGTGAAGGCATGACGGGCGCCGCCAACGGGCCGACACCGGAGGGCGTGCGGATCGAGCGCGACGGCGCCGTCGGCATCGTCGTGCTGAACCGGCCGGAGAAGCGCAATGCGCTCGACATCGCCATGCGCCGCGCGATTGCCGAGGCGGTCATGACGCTGGACCACGATGACGCGATCCGCGCCATCGTCATCACCGGCGGCACCGTGTTCGCGGCCGGCGCCGACCTGAACCTGCTGGTCGACAAGGGGGCGCAGGAGGTGGCCGGCATCGACCTGGGCCAGTACTGGGCGCCGGTGGCGCAATGCAGCAAGCCGACCATCGCAGCGGTCGCCGGTTTCGCACTCGGTGCGGGCTGCGAGTTGGCGATGATGTGCGACTTCATCGTGGCCGATTCGACCGCGCGCTTCGGCCAGCCGGAGTTGGCGGTCGGCATCATGCCCGGCGCCGGCGGCACACAGCGACTGCTGCGCGCCGTGGGCCGGCCGGTGGCCGCGATGCTTTTGCTGACCGGCGAGCAACTGACGGCCGACCGCGCCTTCCAGCTCGGCCTGGTGGCCGAGCTGGCTGAAGAGGGCCAGGCACTGGCGCGCGCAACGGCGCTGGCGCGCAAGGCCGCGCGCATGCCGCCCAAGGCGGTTGCCGCCACGCGCCGCATGCTTCGCCAGGGCCCCGACCTGCCGCTCGACGCGGCCCTCGCGCTGGAGAACCGGGAGTTCCTGCTGCTCTTCGACACCCCCGACAAGACCGAGGGCATGCGTGCCTTCCTCGACAAGCGACGCCCGGAATTCACCGGCAAATGACCATGACAGACAAACTCAAGATCGCCGTCATCGGCGCCGGGACCATGGGTCGCGGCATCGTGCAGCTCTTCGCCCAGGCCGGGCACCGGGTGCATTGCTTCGACAGCTTCGAAGGCGCCGCAGGCAAGGCGGTGGAATTCGTCGTCGGCATGATCGGTCGGGGTGTCGAGAAGGGCCGCCTCGACGCCGATGAATTCGAGCGCATCCGCGGTCAGATCCATGCCGCCGAGACGATGCAGGACCTCGCGGATTGCAACGTCCTGATCGAAGCCATCGTGGAAGACCTGGAGGCCAAGCGCGCGCTGTTCCGCAGCCTCGAAGCAGTCGTCTCGCCCGAGGCGATCCTCGCGAGCAACACTTCGTCGCTCGTGGTCGCCGAGATCGCAGCCGCGTGCGCACATCCGCAGCGGGTGGCGGGCCTGCATTTTTTCAATCCGGTGCCGCTCATGAAGGTGGCCGAGGTGATCGCCGCGGTGCGTACCGCGCCGGCGGTGGTCACCGCATTGCGCGACCTGGTCGCGGGTGCGGGCCATCGCGCGGTGGTGGCGGCGGATCAACCGGGGTTCCTCGTGAACCATGCGGGACGCGGCCTTTACACGGAAGGGCTTCGCCTGCTCGAGGAACAGTCGGCCAGCGTCGACCAGATCGACCTTGTGCTGCGCGAGGCGGCCGGCTTCCGGATGGGGCCTTTCGAGCTGCTCGATCTCACAGGACTGGACGTCTCGAGCAAGGTGATGAGTTCGATCTACGAGCAGTTCCAGCAGGAGCCGCGCTTCCGTCCCTCGTCTTTGGTGCCGCCGCGGGTGGCGGCAGGTCTGTTCGGTCGCAAGACAGGGCAGGGCTGGTATGCCTATGAAGGCGATGCGCGACAGGTTCCGCCGACGGCCCCGGTGCCGGCGCTGCCGACCGGCCTGGAGGTCTGGGTGGCGCCGGAGGCCGCGGAGCGCGACGCGTTGAAGACGCTGGTGGAGGCCGCCGGTGCGCAATGGGTCGAACGTCCGACGCCCGAGGCACTTCTGATCGTCCAGCCCTGGGGCGGCGACGCCACCGGTGAGGCGGTCGCGCTCGGGCTCGATGCTGCGCGTTGCGTCGCGATCGACCCGCTGCCCGGCCTGGGGCGCCATCGCACCCTCATGCTCACGGTGGCCACCGCGCCGGCCATGCGCGACGCCGCGCACGCGCTGTGCGCACACGACGGCGTGGGCGTCACGGTGATCAACGACAGCCCCGGCTTCATCGTGCAACGCGTGCTGGCGACCGTCGTCAACATCGCGGCCCAGATCGCACAGCGCGGCATTGCATCGGTGGAGGACATCGAAGATGCGGTCAAGCTGGGGCTTGGCTATCCGCAAGGTCCGCTGTCCTGGGGAGACCGCATCGGCGGGGCGCGGGTGCTCGCGATCCTGCGACGCATGCAGGCGGTGACGGGCGATCCGCGCTACCGGCCAAGTCCCTGGCTCGAACGGCGTGTGGCGCTGGGCCTGTCCCTGCGCACGGCCGAGGCCGCACGCCGATGACCGCTGTGCCGCAGGCCGGCACCGCTCACCCGCGCGCATCGCGCCGCGCCACTGTCATGCCTAACCGAACGAATCCATCCACAGGAGAACAATCATCATGAGCGAGACCGTGATTCACCCCATCAGCTACGACGCCGTCGTGATCGGCGCCGGCGCTGGAGGCCTCAGTGTGGCCGCGCGCCTCGTGGCCGCAGGCAAGAAGGTGCTGGTGGCCGAGAGCCTGGCCCGCGTCGGCGGCCGCGCCTCGAGCGAGCAGATCGACGGCTTCACAGTCAACATCGGCGCCATCGCGATCGAGAAGGGGTCCACCTTCGAAGAGACCTTCGCCTTGCTCGATGTCGAGCTCGACCTGCGCGAGCCCAACCCCGCGACCGTCTTCCTGATCGACGGCAAGATCATCAATGTCGCCAAGGGCGGCTGGGGCATGCTGCTGGGCGGATTCACCAAGCAGGCGGCGAAGATCGGCGCCAAGTTCGCGGATGCGCGCGGCGGCGACCTGCCCGAGGCCAAGCTGACCACCAAGGAGTGGTTGTCGCAATACACCAAGAACGAGACCGTGCATGCAATCTTCCGCAACCTGTGCGCGGCCATCTTCGCGGCCAACTCGGATGAACTGCCCGCGCGGGCCTTCCTGACCTACTTTGCAGTCAAGGGCGCGTTCAAGCGCTTCGGCTTCTGCCCGCGCGGCACAGTCGGGCTGTGGAACGACCTGACCGATGCGATCCGCCGCCGCGGCGGTGAGGTCTGGCTCGATGCGCCGGTGGCGGCGCTGAACATCGAGAACGGCCGCGCGACGGGCGTCGACCTGGTCAAGGACGGCGTGACGCTGCGCGTCAATGCGCGCGCCGTGATCAGCAACATCGGCCCGCACGCCACGGCCCTGCTGCCGGGCGCAGAAGCTTTCGGCGGCGAATACATCGCGCTGGCGACCACCGGGCCGAAGCCGGCCGCCAACATCGTCATCAACTTCGCGACGCGCGAGCGCCTCTACGATGCGCCGGGCCTGGTCACCTTCGGGCGCACGCGCCGCCTGTGCAACATCGGCGAGCTGACCGCCACCTGCCCCGAACTGGCGCCCGCAGGCTGGCACCAGTACGTGGCCTATGCCGTGCCGCACCCCGCGCTGGGCGACTTCGACAACGACGCCGAGGTCGAGGCCTCGCTGCAGGACCTTCGCGATCTTTTCCCCGGCTTCGCGAACGCGAAGATGCTGTCGGTGCGCGTCATGCGCGACGGCTGGCCCGCCCAGCGGTCTTGCGGCGGCTACGACCTGCCGCAGACCACGCCGCTGCCGAACGTCTGGCATGTGGGCGATGCGGTCAAGCCCTACGGCGATGGCGGCACGCAGGCCTGCGCGGACACGGGCCGTTCCGTGGCCAAGCTGGCGCTCGATGCGCTGGCCGCGGCTTGAGGCGTCGCACCATGGCCGCGAACCCAGACATCCAGACCTGCGCGTTGCTGCTGGCGCGTTTGCGCCCGCTCTTCGAGCAGGCCACGCAGGCGCTGGCGCAATGCTGCGCCGAAGAAGGCGTCTTCAGTGCGCGTCGCTTCGACGCGCAGCAGGTCGCCAGCTATGAACTGGCCTGGGCCAGCGCCGATCTGCTCGCCGCGGAGACGGCCATCCAGGGCCCCGGCAGTGATGCGAACTCGCTCGAAACCGGCCTGGCGCTGGTCTTCGGCATCGATGCCATCGGTTCGGTGCTGGCGCGCACGGAAATGCTCTTCCTCGAGCTCGGATTGGACATCGCGCCCCTCCAGGCCTTCGCATCGGATGCCGCATGGGCGGCCTTGCGCCGTTCAGCCGGCAGTGCGGCCGCGCTGCAGGCGGTAGGATGGGCGTTGGCCAATGCCGACGGCGAGGTCGGGGGCGTGGTGCTCGACGAGGCCCATGCGATGGCGCAGGATGCCTTTCGCCGCTTTGCCGCCGATGTGGTGGCGCCGCAGGCCGAAGCACTGCACCGCCATGACCTCACGGTGCCCGAGAGCCTGCTGCAGCCGCTGCGGGAGATGGGCGTGTTTGGCCTTTCCGTGCCCGAGCGCTTCGGCGGTCACGCGCCGAACGACCGTGACGACACGCTGCTGATGGTGCTGGTCACCGAGGCTCTCTCCGAAGCGTCGCTGGCGGGCGCCGGCAGCCTGATCACGCGGCCCGAGATCCTGAGCCGCGCGCTGATGGCCGGCGGCACCGAGGAACAGAAATCCCATTGGCTGCCGCGCATCGCCGCAGGTGATCCGCTGTGCGCGATCGCGATCACCGAGCCGGACTACGGTTCGGACGTCGCCAGCCTGATGCTGCGCGGCACGCGTGTCGAAGGTGGATGGCGCCTGGATGGAGCCAAGACCTGGTGCACCTTTGCCGGCAAGGCAGGGCTGGTGATGGTGGTGGTGCGCACCGACCCCGATCGCTCGGCCGGCCATCGCGGGCTGAGTCTGATGCTGGTGGAAAAACCTTCGGACGACGGCCATGCCTTCGCCTATCGCCAGAGTGAAGCGCAGGGTGGCGGGGCGCTGACCGGCAAGGCCATCGCGACCATCGGCTATCGCGGGATGCATTCGTTCGAGCTGTCGTTCGACAACCTGTTTGTGCCCGAGAGCCACGTGATCGGCGGCGCAGCGGGTCTGGGCAAGGGTTTCTATTTCACGATGGCCGGCATGATGGGCGGCCGCATGCAGACTGCGGGGCGTGCGTCGGGTGTGATGCGCGCAGCCATCCGCGCAGCCCTGCGCTATGCCGCCGACCGCAAGGTCTTCGGTTCGCCCCTGCTCGACTGCCCGCTGACGCTCGCCAAGCTGGCACGCATGGGCGCGCGCTATGCGGCCTGCCAGCGCCTGGCTTACGCGGTGGCCCGGACGCTCGACGAAGGCGGCGGCCGCATGGAAGCCAGCCTGGTCAAGCTGCTGGCCTGCCGCTCGGCCGAATGGGTCACGCGCGAGGCGCTGCAACTGCATGGGGGCAATGGCTACGCGGAGGAGTCTCCGGTGAGCCGCTACTTCGTCGACGCCCGAGTGCTGTCGATCTTCGAGGGCGCGGAGGAGACGCTGGCGCTCAAGGTCATCGCACGCAGCCTGCTCGAGCAGGCGTTGGCCGACGCCACGCCCGCCCGGTCGGTCGCCCCCGTGCGTTGAGGAGCGGCGCGATGGAAAACGCGAACCTGCTGGAGGGCATGCGCGTGGTCGAGGCCGCCGCGTTCGTGGCGGCGCCGCTCGGCGGCATGACGCTGGCCCAGATGGGGGCGGAGGTGATCCGCATCGATGCGCTGGGCGGTGGCCTGGACTACCGGCGCTGGCCGGTCACCCGGGACGGCACCAGCTTGTTCTGGGCCGGGCTCAACAAGGGCAAGAAATCTGTCACCCTCGACCTCGGCTCGCCCGAGGGCCGGGAGTTCGCGATGGCACTCATCGCTGCCCCCGGCGAGGATGCGGGCATGTTGCTCACGAACTTCCCGCCGCGCGGCTGGCTCGATCATGAGAAGCTGCGGGAGCGGCGCAGCGACCTGATCCAGCTGACCGTGCAGGGGGACCGCCATGGCGGTTCGGCCGTAGACTACACGATCAACCCCCGCATGGGCCTGCCTTACCTCACTGGCAGTGAAGCGGTCGAAACGGCTGTCAACCATGTACTGCCGGCCTGGGATCTTGTGACGGGACAGATGGCAGCCGCAGGGTTGCTGGCGGCGGAGCGGCATCGGCGGCGCCGGGGCGCGGGACAGCACGTGAAGCTGGCGCTCGAAGACGTGGCGCTTGCGGCCGTAGGCAGCCTGGGCTTTCTGGCGGAGGCTCAACTGGGGCAGGCGAGGGGTCGTCACGGCAACCATCTTTTCGGTGCGTTCGGCCACGACTTCGCCACCTCGGACGGCGTGCGCGTGATGGTGGTCGGCCTCACAGGAAAGCAATGGCGTTCGCTCTGCGATGCGCTGGCGATGGGAGACGAGATCGCCGTGATTGCGCAGCGCACCGGGCTCGATCTTGCGCGCGAGGGCAACCGTTTCATCGCGCGCGAAGAGATCGCGGCCGTGGTCGCACGGTGGATGGGTGCCAGGCCGTTCGCGGACGTGGCCACGCAACTCGATCGGCATGGCGTCTGCTGGGGCAAATACCAGACGGTCGGCCAGCTCGTGAGAGAAGACGCCTCCTGTTCACTGGCCAATCCGATGTTCGGCGAGGTCGATCAGCCCGGCGTGGGCCACTTGGTCGCGCCAGGCCTGCCGCTGGATTTCTCTGCCGTGGCGCGACGTCCCGTGCAGCCGGCCCCGCGGTTGGGTGCAGACACGGAGCAGGTGCTGTGTTCGGTGCTCGGCGTGGACAGCGCCGAGTTCGGTCGTCTGCATGACAGAGGCGTGGTCGGCGGGTGATTTCCGGCGTCCTTGCAAGTTCCAAAACCCAATGAAGAACATCATGGAAATGAAGTTTGCACTGCGTGTGCACGAGAGGTTCGCGCATGGCTGAAGCCTCCCTTGCATTTGACACGCTACGTTCGCTGCTGAGCGAACGCTACAGCTGCCGGGCGTTCCTGCCCGCCCCGCTCGCACGCGAGCAGATCGAGCACGTGCTCGATGCGGCCCAGCGCACCGCCTCCTGGTGCAACGCGCAGCCGTGGCAGGTCTATATTGCCAGTGGTCCGCGTCTGGAGCGGCTGCGCACGGCGCTGGTGGCCGTCGCGTCCGACGTGCCAGCGCCCGACCTGTCATGGCCGCGTGCGTACAACGGCATCTACCGCGAGCGTCGGCGCAAGTGCGCCATGGGTCTCTATGCGGCGGTCGGCATCGCAGAGGGCGACCGCGTCGCATCGGCGCGGCAGGCGAGCGAAAACTTCAGGTTGTTCGGGGCGCCGCATCTGGCCATCGTGACGGCAGACGAGGCGCTCGGCACCTATGGTGCGATCGACTGCGGCGCGTACGTCGCCAACTTTCTGACAGCTGCGCAGGCGGTGGGCGTTGCGGCGATCCCGCAGGCGGCGGTGACTGCGCATCCCGCCGTGCTTCGTGCGCACCTCGACATTCCACACGAGCGCCGCATCGTGTGCGGCATTTCTTTCGGAATGGCCGATGCATCGCATCCGGCGAACAGCTTTCGCACCGCGCGCGCACCGGCCAGCGACTGCGTGGTGTGGGTCGGCGAGGGCGACGAAGAGGGCGGTTGATACCACCACTCAGCGCTTGGGCGGAGCGGGCGGCACGAAGCGCTGCCCCTCCCATGCGCGACGTCCCGTGCAGCCGGCTCGGCGGTTGGGTACAGAAACGGAGCAGGTACTCTGTTCGGTGCTCGGCCTCGGCAGCGCCGAGTTTAGACGACTGCAGGACAAGGGCGTGGTCGGCGGTTGATGCTCGGCAGTCAACGACGCGCCGCTTGGCGCCGACCTGAAAATTCATTACTGTTTTAATAAACCGACAAGACGGTCTATATACTGATGCCCATCGGACCTCGATGGCCGGTCGATTTTTGGAGTGAACACATGCAACAACACATGGACGAAGCCGCCCGCATTGAACGCGCACGCCAGTTGTACCAAGCCTTGGCCAAGGGTGACCGCGAAGCTCTGGATGCGCTCTTGCATCCCGAATTCACGGGCCGGACCACCGAGGGGCTGCCGTTCGGCCTTGGTGGAACCTATCAAGGCGCGAATGCGATGCGCCGGGAATTCTGGGGTCAGATCGCGAAGAATTTCATTGCGCAGGCCCAACCGACGAGCTTTCATGGGCTCGACGATGGGCGCCTCCTGGTGCAGGGCAGGTACACCGGCGAGGCCCGCAATGGAGGCGGAAGGCTCGACGCCGAGTTCATCCACATCCTGAGCTTCGCCGACCGGAAGATCAATGGACTGAGCCAACTCACGGACAGCGAACGATGGGTCCAGGCTTCGGTGAGCGGCGCACCGCCGTTGCCGCAGGCCTTGCGTACCTTGACGTTCGACGTGCAGGATGGGCTCGCGACGATCTGCTTGAACAGGGCGGATGCCCACAACGCGATCAATGCACACATGGCGGACGAACTGTGCATCGTGGCCGGGCGATGCGCCAACGACCTGTCGATCCGGGCCGTGCTGCTGCTTGGCAACGGAAAATCATTCACAGTGGGAGGCGACCTCGCCTTTCTGTCGAAAGCCAAGGACGGCGAACTGCCGGGCCTGCTGCGTGCAATGACCGGCCCGTACCACGAGGCCTTGCGCACCTTCAGCCGCCTGCATGTGCCCATCGTGGCTGCCGTGCATGGCGCGACCGCCGGAGGCGGCCTGGGGCTGATGTACTGCGCCGACATCGTGGTGGCCGCGGAGAACACGAAGATTGCGCTGGGCTTCGGCGCACTCGGGCTGTCCATGGATGGCTCGAATTCCTGGTTTCTCCCGCGTCTGGTGGGCATGCGAAGGGCTGCGGAGCTGTACCTGGAAGGGCGCGTCCTCAACGCGGACGAAGCGCTGGACTGGGGCCTGGTCAATCGTGTGGTGCCGCTGGCCGATCTGCTGCGCAACGCACGCGCCAGCGCGGAGCGCCTCGCAGAAGGACCGACCCAAGCCTATGGGGAAGTGCGGCGCCTGTACCGGGAGTCCCTGGGGGCCACCTTGTCCGAACAACTCGGCGCTGAAACGGAGGCCTTGCACCGGACTGCTGCCACCACGGACGCAACCGACGCCATTGCGAGCTTCATCGGCAAGCGCAAGCCGGTGTTCCATGGCCGATAGCCTCCAGCCCTGGAACGAGGCCGACCTGCCGGCGCTGCTGACATTGACGCAAGCGCGCGAGGGGCACGGGCACTATCGCAACCGCCATGGGGATGTGAACCTGAACGGCCGGTCCTTCGGCGGGCAGAGTCTGGGGCAGGCGTTGATGGCTGCATCGATGAGCGCCCCGCCCGACCGCGAGGCGACCGCGATGCAGTTCATGTTTCTGCAGGGCAGCGTGCCGGACCAGCCCATTGACTTCGAGGTCACGCCCTTGCAGGACGGCAAGCGCTTCACATCGCGACACGTCCGTGGCACGCAGGGCAGTCGCTCGCTGTTCGATGCGCAGGTCACCTTCGCATTGCCACTGGACGCGCCTGAGCACCAGGTGGCGATCCAGGCGCTGGAATCGAATCCTGACGACGTGCCACCGCTTCCGGATGCGTCGCTGCCCTGGGAGTCTCGCCTCAAGCGACTCGGCGGCTATTCCCTGCGCGAGAAGGCGTGCATTGACTTCCGCGTGCCCGATATGGAGTCGCAGGTGGCGCCCGATACGGCAACCCTGCGTCTGAGGTACTGGCTCAAGGCGCGTCATCCACTGCCAGCGACCCAAGGCATGCACGCTGCGGCATTCGCCTATATGTCGGACTGGTGGCTCAATTTCAGCAGCCTCGGCTCGCATGTGAGAGACCTCGACAGCGACCGGCGGCTGTACGTCGCGAGCCTCAATCATTGCATCTGGTTCCACCGTCCATTCGCAGCAGACGACTGGCTGCACTTCGACAGCCACAGCCCCTGCGCCGTGGCGGGGCGCGGACTGTCGATCGGCAGCGTGCATGACCGCCATGGCGTGCTGGTGGCATCAGTCACCCAGGACTGTCTCATGGGCTACGCCTGAACCCGGGCCGCGCGACCTGCTCAGGGCACCTGGTTCATTCCTCCCGGCCGGGCCTCCGCCACGTCATTAGCGTCCGCCGTTATTCAGGCAGCCGTCGGCAAAACCGCTGTCCTTGAAACCATGCACGAACAGGTGCGAGATGCGCGCGGCGAGTTCGGCCGGAGCGATTGCGCCACTCTTTTGGTACCAGGTGAAGGTCCAGATGATCATGCCGAACAGCAGCATGGCGTAAGGAGTCTGCACTTTGTCCGGCAGCATCAGCGCAGGGTTGATTTCCTTGAGAAGGCCGGTCATCAGGTCGACCAACTGCGTCTCGAGCTTTCGCACCAGCTTGCGATGCGCCGCGGGCAGGAACTTGAGGTCGTTCATCAACACGAGGTGCTCGTCGCGCGAGTGTGCGGCCCGCCTGACAAACGCATCCACGTAGCGCTGGAAACGTTCTTCCGCTGAGATCGGCATGGCCACGATGTCGGTGAGTTCGCTGGCCTGGCCGGCGATGTGCTCGCGCACGATCTCGAACAGCAGGTTTTCCTTGCCGGGGAAGTAGTGATAAAGGCGCGACTTGGACGTGCCACACGCAGCGGCCACGTCCACCATGGTCGTCAGTTCGAAGCCCTTGCGCGCGAACAGCACAGCCGCGCGGTCGAGGATGGATTGCTTCTTGTCGCCGTAATCGTCTGCGCGTACTCGTGTCATGCCATGGCCAGTTGGTTGCGGATGCGCCTCGGGTTCTGAAGCCGATCTTGTCGATGGCAAGCAGGCGCATCCCCTGCTTGCATCGAAGCCTCCGATTCCCTATTATTAGACCGACTAGTCGGACTATAACGTCCTCACGCACCGAAAGCCTAGGGAAAATCATGCAATCAACCGATACCCTGTTGATCGTCGGGGCCGGCAGCGCCGGCTCGGAACTCGCCATAGGCGTTCGCCAGCTCGGCTGGCCCGGGCCGATCGTGCTGCTCGGCGAGGAGCCCTGTCTGCCTTACCACCGGCCGCCTTTGTCCAAGGCCTTCCTCCAAGGAACGGCGACGCCCGAGTCGCTGACGATGCGGCCGCAGGAAACGTACGAGAAATCGCACATCGAAGTGCGGCTGGGCATCCGCACCGCGTCGATCGACCCAACCGCGAAGACCGTGACACTGCAGGGCGGCTCGACGCTGGCCTACGCCAAGCTCGCGTTGTGCACCGGCGGCCGTCCGCGTCAGCTGGCGGTCGAAGGACTCGTGGCGGATGCGACGCCCGCCAACCTGCACGTCCTGCGCACGCAGGCGGACGCGAAGGCGATCCGCGAGGCATTGGCCGAAGGCACCCGCCTGGTCGTGATCGGCGGCGGGTACGTGGGCCTGGAGGTCGCCGCCTCGGCGCGCAAGCTGGGCGCCCACGTCACGGTGCTGGAAGCCCAGCCGCGCGTGCTGGCCCGCGTGACGGGCGAAGCGCTGTCGGCCTTCTACACAGAGGTGCACCGCGATGCGGGTGTCGACCTCCGGGTCGGTGTCGCCGTGCAGCGCGTCGAATGCGACCAGTGTGGCCGCGTGCGGGCCGTGATCTGCAGCGACGGCCAGCGGCTGGAGGCGGATTGCGTCGTGGTGGGGGTGGGCATGCTGCCCAATGCAGAGCTGGCAGCGGCCGCCGGGCTCGCCGTCGACGGTGGCATCGTGGTGGATGCGCTCGGCGTCACCTCGGACCCTGACATCGTGGCGGCCGGCGACTGCACGGTGCACGACCATGCGCTCTACGGGCGGCGTGTGCGGCTGGAGTCGGTGCCCAATGCGCTCGAGCAGGCGCGTGCGGCGGCCTCGGGCCTTTGCGGCAAGCCCAAGCCCAACCATGCCGTGCCGTGGTTCTGGTCCGATCAATACGATCTGAAACTCCAGATGGTCGGCCTGTCGGCTGGCTTCGAACAATGCGTGCTGCGCGGCAAGCCGCAGGAGCGCAGCTTCATCGCCTTCTACCTGCGCGACGGCTGCGTGATCGCCGCCGATGCAGTCAATCGGCCGGCCGACTTCATGGTGGCCAAGAGGCTGGTGGCGGCGGCATCTCGCATCGATGCGGCCCAGCTGGCGGATGCGTCGCTGGCGCTCAAGCAACACCTGGCGCCACTGGCTTGCGCATAGCGATTCCATTCCGACCCGGGTAAGCACTAGTGCCGGCCGGTCTGCAGCACGACACAATCGAGCCATTAAAAGACCGACCCGACGGTCTAATAAAGAGGCAAAGTCCTTCGCTGAACGCCACATTGCCAATGGATTCAATGCCCATGACAAGTCATCCCGCAACGCCGGGCCCGGTTTCATTGCAGCCCCCGAACACTGCATCGCATGCGATGGCAACACCGATGCTGGCCATCCGCAACATCCAGGTTGTGTACGGCGGTGCCATCGAGGCCGTGCGCGACGTGTCTCTCGAGGTGCCCGCCGGCCGGATCGTGGCCTTGCTCGGTTCGAATGGCGCTGGCAAGTCCACCGTGCTCAAGGCCGTCTCGGCCGTACTCGATGCCGAGGACGGGAAGGTCGAGAAGGGCTCGATCCACCTGCTGGACCAGTCGATCCAACAGGCAACGGCGCACGGCATCGTCGGCCTCGGCCTGGTGCAGGTGCCCGAAGGCCGGCGGCTGTTTGCGACGCTCACGGTTGAGGAAAACCTGATCGTCGGCGCGCACCTGCAGGACCGACGCGTCCTCGCCCAAGCGCGCGACTACGTGTTCGACCTGTTCCCGCGATTGGTCGAGAAGCGCCACCAGATCGCCGGTTACCTGTCGGGCGGCGAGCAGCAGATGGTTGCCATCGGCCGTGCGCTCATGAGCCGCCCAAGGATGCTGGCGCTCGACGAGCCTTCGCTCGGCCTGGCACCGCTGGTGGTGTCGGAGATCTTCGAGGCGATCCGGACCCTGCGCGACCGCAACGGGCTGACCATTCTGCTGGTGGAGCAAAACGCCAGCCGTGCGCTGGCCATCGCCGACTACGCCTACATCATGGAGAACGGCCGCGTGGTGCTGGACGGCACGCCCGAGGCGTTGGGCCGCAATGCCGACGTGCGCGAGTTCTACCTCGGCCTGAGCACGCAGCAGGGCCGCACCAGCATGCGCGACGTGAAGCACTACAAGCGCCGCAAGAGGTGGTTGTCATGAGCGCACCAATCCTGGACGTGCGCGGCGTGTCTCGCTCCTTCGGTGGCGTGAAAGCGGTCAACGACGTCAGCCTGCACGTCATGCCCGGCGAGATCGTGAGCCTGATCGGCCCCAACGGCGCGGGCAAGACCACCACCTTCAACCTGATCAGCGGCGTGCTGCAGCTGTCGGCCGGGCAGATCCTTTTCAAGGGCGAAGACACGGCGTCGCTGAAGTCGTCGGACTATGCGGCCGCGGGCATCGGCCGCACCTTCCAGAACCTGGCCTTGTTCCGCCACGGCACGGTGGTCGAGAACCTGCTGATCGGGCGTCACGTGCACTTCGACTACAGCGTGCTGGAGTCGCTGCTGTATTGGGGCCGCCCGCGCAACGCCGAGATCGCTGCGCGCCGCAAGGTCGAGCACATCATCGAGTTTTTGGAGATCGAGGAGCTGCGCGACAAGCCGGTCTCACAGCTGGCCTACGGCCAGCAGAAGCGGGTGGAACTCGGCCGCGCGCTGGCCTGCGAGCCTGCGCTGCTGCTGCTCGACGAGATCGTCGCAGGCATGAACCGCGAGGAGAAGGAGGACATCGCCCGATTCACGCTCGACATCCGCGACGAGTTCGGCGTGTCGGTGCTGATGATCGAACATGACATGCAGGTGGTGATGGACCTGTCGGACCGCATCTACGTGCTCGATTTCGGCAGCCTGATCGCGGAAGGAACGCCGCAGCAAGTGGCGGCCAATCCCCGTGTGCTGGCGGCCTACCTGGGGGGAGAAGCGAACCATGTCTGATTCGATGATTCCGCACGAGAGGCTCGCGCGCGGCGAGGCCACGCTGCCCGAACTGCTGCGGGCTCATGCTCGCACGCGAGGCGACCAGGTGGCCCTGCGCGAGAAGAACCACGGCATCTGGCAGGGCACGACGTGGGCCGGCTACGAAGCCGCGGCCCGGCACGTGGCGCTGGGTTTGATGAAGCTGGGGCTCGTGCGCGGCGACCGCATCATCATTGCGGCCGAGGACGTGCCGGCCTGGTTCTTCGCCGACCTTGGGGCACAGATGCTCGGCGTGCAGGTGGTCGGCATCTACCCGACCAATCCCTGGCCCGAAGTGCAGTACATCGCGCGCCATTGCCAGGCGAAGGTCGCCATCACCGGCGATCAGGAGCAGACCGACAAGGTGCTCGATGCGATGAAGGAGGGCGATGGCCTGCCTTTCCTCGAACACGTGTTCTGCGTCGACATGAAAGGCTTGCGCCGCTACGAGCCTGACCGGCCGCGAAGCTTCGATGCGCTGATCGAGCTCGGCCAGCTGCTGGAGGCGGAAGACCCGCTGGCCGCACAGCGGCTGGACGCGTCGATCGAGTCGCTGCTGCCCGACGACGTCAACATCCTGGTCTACACCTCAGGCACCACCGGGCCGCCGAAGGGCGCGATGCTGACGCACCGCAACTTCATCTACGGTGCCCACGCCTATGCAGCCGCGCGCGGCATGCTGGGCAAGCGTTTCGAGTCGGTCTGCTACCTGCCGCTGTGCCATGTGGCCGAGCGCAGCTATTCGACGGTGATGCATCTGCTGACGGGCGGCTGCGTGAACTTCGCGGAGTCGGTCGATACGGTGTCGGCGAACATCCGCGAGATCGCGCCCTCGTTCTTTCTCGGCGTGCCGCGGATCTGGGAAAAGCTGCAGCAGAACTTCGAGTTCCGCATGAAGGACAGCGGGTCCATTCCACACGCGATCTTCCGGAAGGGCATGCAGCGCGGACGTGTGCTATCGGACCGCCGTGCCGCCGCCGGTGGGCGTGTCGGGCTGGCCGATCGACTGGAGTTCGGCTTCTGGTATGCGCTGCTCTTTCGCAACATGCAGCGCCACATGGGCCTGAACCGCAGTCACACCCGCATGTGCGGTGGCGCCTCGGTGTCTCCGGAGACGCTGCGCTTCTTCGACATCATCGGCCTGCCGGTGGGGCAAGGCTACGGTCTGACCGAGTGCGGCGGCCTCGCTTTCGTGCAACTGCCCGATCGGCCCAATGTCGCGGGCAGCTGCGGTGTGCCGCTGCCCGGAACGGAGTGGAAGCTTGGCCCCGACAACGAGGTCTTCGTGCGCTCGGCGGGCGTGTTCAGGGGCTACCTGTTCGACGACAAGGGAACGCGGGATGTGCTGGACGCGGACGGCTGGCTCGCCACGGGCGACATCGTCGAGGTGCGGCCCGATGGCGAGATCGCTGTCGTCGACCGCAAGAAGGCCATCATCATCACCAGCGGCGGCAAGAACATCGCGCCCTCCGAGATCGAGAACGCGCTGAAGGACAGCCCGTTCGTGCGCGAGGCCATCGTCGTCGGCGAGGGCAAGAAGTTCCTCGGCGGCCTGATCCAGATCGACTTCGACAGCGTGGGCCGCTGGGCCGGCGAACGCGATCTGCAATACACGACCTACAAGTCGCTCGCCAGCCTGCCGGAGGTGCGAGAACTCGTGCAGAGCGTGGTCGACGCGGTGAACGCGCGATTCGCGCGGGTCGAGAACGTTCGCCGCTTCGTGATCTTCGACAAAGAGCTGGATCACGACGACGGCGAACTCACGGCCACGCAGAAGGTCCGGCGCGGGCTCATCAACCAGAAGTTCGCGCGCGAACTCGATCAGATCTATGGAGGGGCTACCTGATGGGCTATTTGTCCGAACTGGTGATCTCGGGGCTGGTGATCGGTGCCATCTACGGCCTGATCGCGATGGCCTTCTCGGTCATCTACAAGGCCACCGGCCTGGTCAACTTTGCGCAAGGCGAAGTGGGCATGCTGATCGCCTACCTGTCGTGGTCCTTCAGCACCACCTTCGGCACCGGAGCGCTCGGCGTGGTCGCCATGGCCGTGGTCGGCGGCATCGCGGTCGGGCTGCTGATCGAGCGCATCGTGATGCGGCCGATGCTGGGCGAGCCGGTGTTTTCGGCGGTGCTGGTGACGATCGGCCTGGCGGTGGTGCTGCGTTCGCTGGTGATCCTTGTCTGGGGCGCCTCGCCGCAGAAGCTGGACGTTGGCGCGGCCGATGCGGTGGTGCGCCTTGGCGACATCGGGTTGCGCAGCAGCCAGATCGGCGTGGTGGTCGTGTTGCTGCTGTGCGTGGCGGGCGTCTGGTTCTTCTTCCAGCGCAGTCGCTTCGGCATCGCGATGCGGGCGGTGGCGTCCGACGAGAAGACGGCACGGCTGATGGGCGTGTCGACAGCACAGGTGCAGGCGGTGGCCTGGGCGGCCTCGTCGGTCTTTGCTGGCTTGGCAGGCGTTTTCTTCGCCGTCATCTACAACCTGTCGCCCGAGCTGTTCGCGCTTGGCCTCAAGGCCTTCCCGGCCACGGTGCTCGGCGGGCTCGACGCCGTGATCGGCTCCGGCATCAGTGGCCTGGTGATCGGCGTGGCCGAGAACCTGGTGGGCGGCTACGTGTCTTCGACGCTGAAGGAAGTCGCGGGCTTCCTGCTGATTCTGGTCGTGCTGATGGTCAGGCCCTTCGGCCTGTTCGGCGAACGTGAGATTGAGAGGGTCTGATGCGCAGTGGTTTCTTCAAACAGGACTTCAGCGAGCTGGTCGCGCTGACGGATTCCCGCCTGGTCAAGACCTGGCTGGCCATCTTGGTCGCCGCACTGGTGGTGCTGCCGTGGGTGGCGAACGCCTACCTGCTGTCGCACATGACGGTGATCCTCTTCACGCTGGTAGCGGTGCTGGGGCTGAATGTGCTGACCGGCTTCACCGGCCTGATCTCGTTGGGCCACGTCGCCTTCCTGATGCTGGGCGCCTACGGCTATGCGATCGCGGTGAGCCGGTTCGGCTGGCATCCGCTATTGGCCTTCGGCATGGCGGGCGTTGTGCCGGCCGTGGCCGGGCTCGTGGTGGGCGTGCCGTCGCTGCGGCTCAAGGGACTGTACCTGGCGATCACCACATTGGCCTTCTCCTTCATCGTGAGCGCAGTGATCCTGGCGGGCGGAAAGTTCACCGGCGCGGCGCGTGGCATCCAGGTGCCGAGGCCGACGCTCTTCGGTATCAGCCTGGCCGACGACAAGTCGCTGTACGGCCTGTGCCTGGCCATTGCCGTGCTCACCGTGCTCGTCGTGCTGAACATCCGCCGCACGCGGCTCGGCCGAGCCTTCGTCGCGATCCGCGACAACGACATCGCCGCACGTGCGATGGGCATCAACCTGTGGCGCTACAAGCTGGTTGCATTCGTCATCAGCGCCTTCATCACCGGCATCGGCGGCGCGCTGATGGCGATCTACATCAACTTCGTGACGGTGGAGGGCTTTCCATTCCTGCTGAGCATCGAGGCACTCGCGATCATCGTGGTGGGCGGGGTCGGCTCGGTGCTGGGGGCCGTGCTGGGCACCGTTTTCATCGTCACGCTGCCCGAAGTGGTCGCCGCGTTGTTCGGCCTACTCGGCGGGCGCTATGCCGAGGTGCTGACCACCAGCGCGCACGAGGTCAAGAGCATGTTGTACGGCATCGCCATCATCGCGTTCCTGCGCTTCGACTCGCGCGGCTTGCTCGGTATGTGGCACGACTTGCGCCATCGCTGGATCCACTGGCCGCTGCGCTACTGAAGGCGCTGCTTCTTTCTATCGACAACGGAGACTCCCATGACATTCAAGAAGACCGCCATCGCCGCCCTCTGCGTGGCCTGCACAGTTTGGGCGTTGCCCGCACTCGCGCAGCAGCAGGGCGTGTCCGACACCGAGATCGTTGTCGGCGACATCCTGCCGCTGACCGGGCCGCCCGCGCTGCTGGGCGTGGCGCACAACATCGGCGTGAAGCTGGCCGTGGCCGAGGCCAATGCGGCCGGGGGCATCCATGGCCGCAAGGTGCGGCTGATTTCCGAGGACGATGGCTACGTGGTCTCGCGCACCATCCAGGGTGTGCGCAAGCTGGTCACGGTCGACAAGGTGTTCGCTCTGACCTCGCTGTCGGGCAGCGGCCAGGGCCAGGCGGCGTTGCCGCTGGTCAAGCAGCTGGGCGTGCCGGCGATCAGCACCATCAGCTTCTCCGACGACCTGCATACGCCTGTGGTCAAGAACGTCTTCGTGTTCGGCACAAAGCACCCGCTGGTGGCGGAACAGCTGACCGATGCGCTGGCTTCGCGCTACCCTGGCAAGAAGTGGGCGGCGGTGACTCAGGACGACGAGTACGGCGACCTGTCGCGCCAGGGCTTCGAGGCTGTGCAGAAGGCGAAGAAGCTCAACGTCGTTTCGACTGCGGTCTACAAGAAGGGCCAGGTCGACTTCTCGTCCGAGATGCTGCGCGCGAAGGAGGCCGGCGCTGAGGTGCTGTACGCGGGCGGGGTGGTAGGCGAGAACGTCGCCATGGCCAAGGAGCTGGAACGGCTGGGCCTGAGGATCCCGGTGGGCATCTCCTACGTGTCGCGCGTGCCGGTCGCGCTCAAGCTGATGGGCACCGCGGGCGACAACGTCTACGTGCTCGACTACGTGGTGGCCGAGGAAAGCGACAAGGGCAAGGCCTTCCTGGCCAAGGCCAAGGCGCTGCTCAGCGCGGACGACTTCGCCAAGATCAACCGCTTCACCTTCACCGGGTACGCGGGTGCCAAGACAATGTTCGAGGCCTTCGGCCGCTGCGGCAAGGCGCTGACCTGGTCCTGCACCGTGACGCAGCTCGAGGGAATCAAGGACTACGACACGGGTGTGATGTCGTCACCGGTGTCCTTCAGCCCCACCAACCACCTTTCGCTGCAGAAGCTGGTGCTCCTCAAGGCCAACCCCGCCACGCTGTCTTTCAAAGCCGTCGACTGAGCTGCGGCCGTGCCACGTGCACGGCCAGCGAGCCAAGCGCCGAACGCAGTCCGCAGCCGAAAGGCGGCGGGCTGTTTTCACTTGCGGCCGGGCTACGGGAATACACGCAGTCATGCCCGCGATGGATCGTCGGATCGGACGATTCCCAGGGCCTCGCGGGTCTTTAACTTAGCGAGGTCTGCAGGCATTGATGCTGCAGCCACCCCAACGACCGCCGGTTCTTGAAGGAGACAACTTTTTGCTGCTGCAAACCATCGTTGCAGGACTCGCGCAGGGATGCGTCTACGGGCTCATCGCGCTCGGGTTCGTGCTGATCTACAAAGCCACCGAGACAGTCAACTTTGCGCAGGGCGAGTTGATGATGCTGGGTGCGTTCGCCGGCTTCGCGGGCATGAGCGTCTTGCACCTGCCGTTCTGGGGCGCCGCCGTGCTCGCGGTGCTTGCGATGGGCGTCTTCGGCGTGCTCGTCGAGCGCCTGGTGATCCGGCCTGTGCTGGGCCAGCCGGCCTTCTCCATCGTGATGCTGACCTTCGGCATCGGCTACGTTGCGCGTGGCGCCATCACCATGCTGCCGGGCGTCGGCACCGACACGCATGCATTGGCGGCACCCTACAAGGGGGCGGCCTTCAACGCGGCCGGCCTGGCCCTTGTCGGTGAACAGCTGGCGGTGATCGCGGCCACCGCGCTGCTGTGCAGTGCACTCTGGTTGCTGTTTCGCTTTACCCGCATGGGCGTCGCGATGCAGGCGTCTTCGCAGAACCAGCTCGCTGCCTACTACATGGGCATTCCGGTGCAGCGCCTGAACGGCCTCGTCTGGGGCCTCGCTGCGGCGGTGGCCGCTGTGGCCGGCTTGTTGCTGGCGCCCATCACGTTCGTGCACGTGAACATGGGCTTCATCGGTCTCAAGGCCTTTCCGGCAGCCATCGTCGGCGGCTTCGGCAGCCTGCCCGGCGCGATCGTCGGCGGCTTGGTCATCGGGCTGGTCGAGTCGCTCTCCGGCTTCTATCTCCCCGAAGGCTTCAAGGACGTGATGCCGTATGCAGTGGTGCTGCTGATGCTGGCGGTCAAGCCGACCGGCCTGTTCGGCGGCAACGTTCGGAAAAAGGTCTGACATGCGCTTCATCTTCAAGACGGGCTATGACCAGGACATCGACCTGGCACGGCATGGCGGCCAGCGCTTCTGGTACGGGTTGCTCATGCTCGCGCTGCTCGCCGCGCCGTGGGTACTGCCCGACTATTGGCTGGCGCAGCTCGTGTTCATCTTCATCTATGCGATCGTCGCCGTCGGCCTGATGCTGCTGGCGGGCTTTACCGGCCAGTTCTCGATCGGCCATGCAGCCTTCATGGGCGTGGGTGCGTACGCCGAGGCCTACCTGATGGCAAGGGGCTGGCCGTTTCCGCTGTCGCTCGCCTGCGCCATGGGCCTGTCGGCTGCGGCGGGCGTGGTCGTCGGACTGCCGGCGCTGCGTGTCAAGGGCATGTACCTCGGCATCGCCACCCTGTCGTTTGGCTTCATCGTCGAAGAGGTGATGGCCCGCTGGGAAAGCGTGACGGGAGGCAGTGCCGGGCGCACGGTGCCGAGCCCTTCGATGTTCGGCTGGACCCTGGACGACTCGACCTCCTTCTACTTCCTGTGCCTGGCCTGCATGGTGGGCAGCACGCTGGCGGTGTTGAACCTGCTGCGCTCGCCGACCGGGCGCGCCTTCGTGGCGATTCGCGACTCGGAGGTTTCGGCGCAGAGCATGGGCATTCAGCTGGCGCGCTACAAGTCGTTGTCCTTTGCCATTTCGGCGGCGCTGGCCGGCCTCGGCGGTGCGTTGTACGCGCACAAGATCCAGTTCATCTCGCCCGAGCAGTTCAGCCTCGTGCAGTCGATCGATCTGTTGCTGATCGTGGTGATCGGCGGGCTGGGCTCGATGCACGGTGCGTTCCTGGGCGCGATCTTCCTGATCGTGATGCCGCAGCTCATCGGGCTTGCGAAGGGGGTGTTGCCTTCCGGGATCGGCGAGGCCGCCGGATTGCAGGGTTTCGTCTACGGCGTGGTGCTGATCGCCTTCGTGATGCTGGAGCCGATGGGCCTGTATGGCCGTTGGCTCAAGGTGCGCACCTGGCTGGAGTTGTACCCCTTCTACCGGCGCGGCATGTTCAAGCGCCAGAAATCCTTCCAGAAATCGGAGCGGCTGAAATGAGCGAGGTCATGCTTTCGGCCCGCGACCTCACGGTGCGCTTCGGCGGTGTGCTGGCGGTCAACAAGGTCAGCTTCGACGTGAAGCGCGGCGAAGTGTTTACGCTGATCGGGCCGAACGGTGCGGGCAAGACCACGGTGTTCAACCTGATCAGCCGCATCTACTCGCCGAGCGCCGGCAGCATCGATTTCGAGGGCCGCGCGCTGGCGGACGTGCCGCCGCACGGCGTCGCATCGCTGGGCATCGCGCGCACCTTCCAGAACATCGAGCTGTTCGAGCATGCGACGGTGCTGCAGAACCTGCTGATCGGCCGGCACATCCGCCGTTCGACCACGGTCTGGAGCGAGCTGCTCTTCACGCGCAAGGTGCGCGATG
Organism: Variovorax paradoxus NBRC 15149; assembly: GCF_001591365.1. Lineage (GTDB taxonomy): Bacteria > Pseudomonadota > Gammaproteobacteria > Burkholderiales > Burkholderiaceae_C > Variovorax > Variovorax paradoxus. The sequence continues at coordinate 440,641 of NZ_BCUT01000001.1, read as the reverse complement.
CCGAGCGCGAGACGCGGCGCAAGGTGGAGGAGGTGATCGAATTTCTCGAGCTCCAGCACCACCGCGATGCGCTGGTTGCCGGTCTGCCCTACGGCGTGCGCAAGGTGGTCGAACTGGCCCGGGCGCTGTCGACCGGCCCGAAGCTTCTGCTGCTGGACGAACCCTCGTCCGGCCTCAATGTCGAGGAGACCGGGGACATGGCGTTCTGGATCCAGGACATCCGGCGCGAACTGGGGGTGACCGTATTGATGGTGGAGCACGACATGGGGCTGGTGTCCAAGGTGTCGGACCGGGTGCTGGCAATGAACCAGGGCCAGGTGCTGGCGCTGGGAGGCCCGGCCGAGGTGCAGGCCGATCCGGCGGTCATCGAGGCCTACCTGGGCACGGTGGACGACGTGGCGTCGCTGCGCAGGGAGGTGGCGGCATGACCGAAGCCATCCTCACACTGGCGAACGTCGAGAGCGCCTATGGCCCCATCAAAGCCATCCGCGGCGTGAGCCTGGTCGTGACTGAAGGCCAGATCGTCACGGTGCTCGGCTCCAACGGCGCCGGCAAGACGACCATCCTCAAGACCATTTCCGGCATCATCGATCCGCGCAAGGGGAGCATCAGCTTCCGCGGCGAGGACATCACGGCGCGGGAGCCGAGCGAGGTGGTGCGCCTTGGGCTCAGCCACGTGCCCGAGGGCCGCGAGGTGTTTCCGCTGCTCTCGGTGCACGACAACCTGCTGATGGGCGCATACACCCGCAAGGACCGCGACGGTGTCGCGCGCGACATGGAGACGGTGTTCGGCTACTTCCCCATCCTGCGCGAGCGCGCACGGATCGACGCGGGGCTTCTGTCCGGCGGGCAGCAGCAGATGCTGGCGATTGCCCGTGCGATCCTCGCCGGGCCGGCGCTGATCCTGCTGGACGAACCCAGCCTGGGCCTGAGCCCCAAGCTGACCAAGGAGATCTTCGAGATCGTGGTGCGCATCAACCGCGAGCGCGGCACCACCATCTTGCTGGTCGAGCAGAACGCCAACATGGCGCTCAACGTGGCCGACCACGGCTACGTGTTGGAGAACGGCCGCATCGTGATGGAAGACCGTTGCAGCGTCTTGCGCGAGAAGGACGACATCAAGGAGTTCTACCTCGGCATGAAGGAAGCCGGAGCGCGCGGCGAGCGACGCTGGAAGAAGAAAAAGAACTGGCGATAAAAATGGCGAACCTCTGGAATCTCGATCACTTCAAACCACGGCACGACATCGTGGTGCCCGGCGATACGCTGCCCGCCATGTTCTGGAACGCGGTGGCCAAGCGAGGCGACACCATCCTCATGCGCCAGAAGGACTTCGGCTTCTGGCGCGGCTGGAGCTGGAACCAGGTCGCCACGGAAGTCCGCGAACTGACCATGGGCCTGGCTGCGCAGGGTCTGCAGCCGGGCGACTGCGTGTCGATCCTGGCGAACACGCGCATCGAGTGGGTCTGGTGCGACCTGGCGGTGCTGTCGGCGGGGGGCGTGGCCAACGGCATCTACCCGACCGATGCGGTCGAGCAGGTGCGCTTTCTCTGCGAGGATTCGTCGACCGTCCTGATTGTGGTCGAGGACGAGGAGCAGCTCGACAAGGTGCTCGAGGCGCGAGCGGGCCTGCCTTTGCTGCGCAGAATCGTTGTCATCGACTCGAAGGGCCTCGGCGAGTTCGATGACCCCATGGTGATCACACTCGATCGGCTGCAAGCCGAGGGCCGGGCCTTCGACAGCGCACATCCGGGTGAGTTCGAGCGCCGCTGCCAGTCTCGCAGCGCAGGCGACCTGGCGATACTGATCTACACCTCGGGCACCACCGGCAAGCCCAAGGGCGCGATGCACTCGCACCGCAGCCTTTTGACGGCGGTACACGGGCAGAATGCCACGCTGCCGCAAGACGAGCACGACGAGCGCATGTGCTTCCTGCCGCTGTGCCACGTGGCGGAGCGGGTCACGGGGCTGTATGCGTCGATCTACACCGGCACGCGCATGAACTTCGTGGAGAACCCCGATACCGTGCCCGAGAACGTGCGTGAGATCGCGCCCACGGTGTTCGGCGGCGTGCCCCGGCTGTGGGAGAAGTTCTATTCGGCCGTGACCATTTCCGTGAAGGAGGCGGGCCCGGTGCAGCAGGCCCTGTACGCATGGTCGCTGTCGGTCGGCCATGCGGTGACCGAGAAGGTGCTCAAGGGAGAGACCGTCGGCCCGTGGCTGCGGTTCAAGTACCGGGTTGCCGGCGTCGCGGCGCTGAACAACGTGCGGCGCTTCATCGGCATTCACCGCTGCCGCATCCTGGCGACCGGAGCGGCGCCCATCGCACCGGACCTCATCCGCTGGTATCTGGCCCTCGGCATCCCGATGCTCGAGGCCTGGGGCCAGACCGAGTCCTGCGGCATCTCCACGTCGATGCCGCCGCGCGGCATGCGCCTGGGCAGCATCGGCACCGCGAGTGTGTACAACGAGGTCCGGGTCGACGAGAGCACCGGCGAGCTGCTGGTGCGCGGTCCCAATGTCTTCATGGGCTACCTGAACCAGCCCGAGAAGACGGCCGAGACCATCGACGCCGACGGCTGGTTGCACACGGGCGACGTCGGCGTGGCGGATGCGGACGGCTACTTCCGCATCACCGACCGCATGAAGGACATCATCATCACCGCCGGCGGCAAGAACATCACGCCCAGCGAGTGGGAGAACGAACTGAAATTCTCCCCCTACGTGACGGATGCAGTGGTCATCGGCGATCGGCGTGCGTACCTCACCGCGATCGTGATGATCGAGCAGGAAAACGTCGAGAAGTACGCGCAGGATCACGATATTCCCTTCTCCAGCTATGCAAGCCTGACGCGAGCGCCCGAAGTGCTGGCGCTGATCCAGGCCGAGGTCGACCAGGTCAACAAGAAGTTCGCGCGCGTCGAGCAGATCAAGAAGTTTTTCCTGCTGCAGACGCAGCTCGGCGCCGAGGACGAAGAGCTCACGCCGACCATGAAGCTCAAGCGCAAGCTGGTGCAGACCAAGTACGCCGAGCGTATCGAGGCGATGTATTCCTGAAGCCAGACCCCCATCAATCAAGGAGACAAAGCATGAATTTCAATCACCTATTGACAATTCTCGCAGCGCTGCTCGCAGTGGCCGGACAGGCCGCGACGGCGCAGCAACAGGGTGTGACCAAGGAAGAGATTCTGATCGGTACCATCCAGGACCTTTCAGGTCCGCTGGCGGGCTACGGCAAGGACCTGCGCAACGGCATGAACCTGCGCGTTGCCGAGGTGAACGAGCAGGGTGGAGTCAACGGCCGCAAGATCAAGCTGCTGGTCGAGGACAGCGGCTACGACCCGAAGCGCGCGGTGCTGGCCGTCCAGAAGCTGGTGACGCAGGACAAGGTCTTTGTCATTGCGGGCCTGCTCGGCACGTCCAGCAACAACGCCGCGCTGCCGGTGCTGATGCAGCGCGGCGTCATCAACTTCTTTCCGATGGCGCTGGCCCGCGAAATGTACGAGCCGGTCAACAGGCTCAAGTTCGCCTTCGTCTCGTCCTATGTCGAGCAGATGGTGAAGGCCGTGCCCAAGCTCTATCGCGAGAAGAAGGCGACCAGGGCCTGCACGATCTACCAGGACGACGAGTTCGGGCTGGAGGTGATGCGCGGCGCCGAGCTGGGTCTGAAGACGATCAACGTGGAGTTTGCCGAGCGCACCACCTACAAGCGCGGTGCCACCGACTTCTCGTCGCAGGTGGCGCGCATGAAGGCCGCGAACTGCGACTTCATCGTGATGGGGACGCTGATCCGCGAATCGGTCGGCACCATCGCCGAGGCTCGCAAGCTGGGCTACAGCCCGACCATGATCGCTTCGGTGTCGGCGTACACCGACCTGATCCCCAAGCTCGGCGGCAAGGCGATGGACGGCTTCTACGCCACCATGAGCGCCCAGCATCCCTATGAAGACGACGCATCGGCACCGCTGCGCTTCTGGGCCAACAAGTACAAGACCAGCTTCACCGATTCGCCCACGGTGTTCTCGGTCTACGGCTACGTGATCCTCGACAGGCTCATCAGCGCCATGCAGAAGACCGGACCGAACCTCACGACCGATGGCCTGTCGAAGACCATGGAATCGATGCGCGTGCCCTCGGACATCTTCGGCATGCCGGAGATGAGCTGGTCGCCGGCCAATCACCTGGCGTCCAGCGAGTCGCGCCTGTCGCAGCTGCAGGATGGCCGGTGGAAGGTGGTGCTCGACTACGCGCAGATGAGCGCCAAATGAGCCGGGCCGTGCACGTGGCCGGGGTCGGCATGATCCCCTTCGCCAAGCCGGGTGCCAGCGACCCGTATCCGCTGCTCGGCGCACGCGCGGCCAAGGCAGCGCTGGCCGATGCAGGCGTCGACTACCAACGCATCGATCAGGTCTACGCCGGCTATGTGTACGGCGACTCCTGCAGCGGCCAGGCTGCGGTCTATCACCTGGGCCTGACCAGCGTCCCGGTGATCAACGTCAACAACAACTGCGCCACCGGCTCGACCGCGCTCTACCTGGCGCGCCAGGCGATTGCCAGCGGGGCGGCCGAATGCGTGCTGGCGCTCGGCTTCGAGCAGATGCAGCGCGGCGCCCTCGGCACGCACTTTGCCGATCGGCCGGACCCGTCGCAGCGGCTGCTCGACGCGATGCAGGCCACGCAGGGCACCGGTCCGCCGGCGCCGATTGCGGCACAGCTCTTTGGCGGCGCTGGTCGCATGCACATGCAGCTCTACGGGACGCTGCCCGAAACCTTCGCACGCATCGCCGTGAAGGCACGCCGGCATGCCCAGCACAATCCGAATGCCATCTTTCGCGCGCCGCTTACGCTCGACGAGGTGATGGCGTCGCCGATGGTGTTCGATCCGCTCACGCGCCTGCAGTGCTGCCCGCCGACCTGCGGCGGCGCGGCGGCGGTGCTGTGCTCCGAGGATTTCGCCAAGCGCTACGGGCTGGACCGCAGCGTGGTCATCCGGGCACAGGCCATGACGACCGACGGCAACAGCAGCTTCGACGAGAACGACATGCGCAAGCTGGTCGGCTACGACATGGCGCGCAAGGCCGCGCGGCAGGTGTACGAAGCGGCCGGCATCGGGCCGGAAGACATTCCGGTGGCGGAACTGCACGACTGCTTCACCGCCAACGAACTGATCACCTACGAGGCGTTGGGCTTCGCACCCGAGGGCGGCGCGGAGCAGTTCATCGCGGACGGCGACAACACCTATGGCGGCAAGGTCGTGACCAATCCGTCGGGCGGCTTGCTCTCGAAGGGGCATCCGCTGGGAGCGACCGGGCTCGCGCAATGCGCCGAACTGGTGTGGCAACTGCGCGGGCAGGCGGCCGCACGGCAAGTCGAAGGCGCGCGTTGGGCATTGCAGCACAACCTGGGGCTCGGCGGCGCCTGCGTGGTGACGCTCTACGCGCGGACTTAGGGATGGCCCAGTGCCAATTCGCGCAGGGCGCCGGTAAGCTCGTGCCATGGTCGAACCCGTGCCCCTTCCCGTCCTTGAATCGCTGATGTCGCGGCGTGAGACCCGGTCGGCGTCACCGCTCGCATCCAAGCTCAACGCACCGCAGCCGACACCCTTCGAGGTGGCCCGCACCGAGATCTGCGAGGCCATCTTCAATGCGGGCGCGGCCAAGCTGGTGTTGCTGCGCGCACCCGCCGGCTTCGGCAAGACCACGGTCATGCTGCAGGTGCGGCGCCGCTTCGACGAGGCGGGCGTGCCCACCGCATGGCTCACGCTCGATCGCGCTGACAACGACGTGGGCCGCTTTCTCGCCGTGCTGGCCTCGGCACTCGATCCGCTGGTGCCCGGGCTCGCCCAAGCCGCTTCCGCCACAGCGGGCGCGGGGCCGGACGGCATGGCCTTTGCGCTGATCGACCGCGTGGCCGCGCATCCGACGCCTTTCGTGCTGTTCCTCGACGACTTCGAGGTACTGCAGAGCCCGGCGGTTGTCGGGCTCGTCAACGAACTGATCGACCAGCTGCCGCGCGGCGTGCAGGTGGCGGTAGGCTCGCGCGGCGTCCCCGAACTCAGCCTCGGCCGCCTGCGCGCGCGCGGCCGGCTGCTGGAAGTGCAGCCGAAGCAGCTGCGTTTCTCGGTGGCCGAAACCGATGGCTTCCTGCGCCAACGCCGCGGCCTGGTGCTGGCGCAGGAAGACGTGGTGCGTCTGCACCGCAGCACCGATGGCTGGGCAGCGGCGCTGTGGCTCGCGTCGGTATCGCTCGAGCATCGCGAGCATCCCGGTCGCTTCATCGCCGGCTTCTCTGGCTCGAACGCCGCCGTGGTGGACTACCTGGTGGAAGACGTGCTGTCGCGCCAGACAGAGGACGTGCGCGGCTTCCTGCTGCGCACCAGCATCCTGGGCGACCTGAATGCGGCGCTTTGCAACGTAATCTGCGCGCGCGATGACAGTGCCGCCATGCTGCATGCGCTCGAGCAGGCCAACCTTTTCCTCATCCCGCTGCAGGTCGATGGCGGTGGCTACCGGTACCACGCGATGTTCGCGGAGTTCCTTCGCACCCAGCTGTTGCGCCAGCATCCGCAGGAGATTGCGGTGCTGCACCGCGCGGCTTCGCACTGGTTCCTCGACCAGGGGCGCCCGGTGCCCGCCATCGAACATGCGTTGGCCGCGCAGGACCTGCCGCTTGCGATGGAACTGCTCGGGACGCATGCGCAGGGCCTGCTCGACCAGGGACGCGTGCGGCTGCTGTCGCGCTGGCTCGACCCGCTGCTCGAACGCGGGCAGCTCGATGCGCATCCGATGCTGCAAGTGGTGCATGCCTGGGCTGTGTGCTTCGCGCGCGGACCGCGCGCTGCCGCGACGCTGCTCGACCGGCTCGAAGCACGCGCCGATCCGTCAATCCAAGTGCTCGCGCACCGCGATGCCATGCGTCCGCTCTTCATGGTGCTGACCGACCGTACCGACGAGGCGATGCCGCTGGCCACTGCGCTGCTCGACGGCCTGCCGCAGAGCGTCGCTTTCGTGCGTGGTTTCCTCCAGGTTGTGTTGGCCAATCTGGCGATGATCGCCGGACGCTATCACGAGGCGCTGCGCTTCGCCGACGCCGTGCGCAGCCACCGGCCCGAGCACAGCAGCAGCTTCAATTTCACGCTTTCCGATGCCGTCGAAGGCGCGGTGGACCTCACGCAGGGCCGACTGCGCAAGGCGATCCCGAGGCTGCGGCTGGCGGTGAGCGCTGGCACGATCGATGCGTCGCGCGCCACCAACGGCAACGCGATGGCGGGCGTGTTGCTGGCCGAAGCGTTGTACGAAGCCGACCAGTGCGCGCAGGCCGAGCGCCTGCTGGCCGTGTACATCCCGCTGATCCGGCGCGTCGGCATCCCGGACCAGCTGATCATTGCGCACGTCGTGATGGCCCGCATCGCCTACGGGCGCGGCGATGGCGAGCGGGCGCAGCAACTGCTGACCGAGCTCGAACACATCGGCCATCGCGACAGCCTGCCGCGGGTGCTGGCATCGGCGCGGCTCGAGCGTGTGCGCTTGCTGGTCGTGGAAGACCGCCTGGCGCGCGCGCGTGCCGAACTCGACCGCTGCGGCGACAAACTTTTGTGGGCGCGCGTGTCGCAGCTGTCCCTGCGCGCCAACGAGGTCGAGACGCACGAGCTTGCGGTGGCGCGCTGGTCGGTGCAGAGCGGCCATCCACACGAGGTGCTGCACAGCCTGCGCAGCGAACTCGACTTGGCCGAGCGGGCCCAGCGCGAGCGCCGTGCGCTGACCCTGCGCCTGCTGCTGGCGCAGGCGCTCTACCGCGACGAACAGCGCAACAAGGCAATGCGGGTGCTGGCCAAGGCGGTGCGCTTCGCGGCGGCGGAAGGCTATGTGCGTGCTTTTCTGGACGAAGGACGCCTGCTGCTCGCAATGCTGCGCGAACTGCGCGCCGTATCGACGGTGCTGCTGGAGGAGGGCGGCGAGGCGGTGACCGCCTTTGTCGACCAGTTGCTGCGAAATGCCGCGCCCGACGGGGCGCAGCCTGCCTCCGATACGCCGGTGCGGCAGCCTGCGAGCGCGGCCGGTGCCAGCGAGTTGCTGACCCGCAAGGAAGTGCAGGTGCTCGGGCTGGTGGCCGAGGGCCTGTCTAACGACCAGATGGCCGAACGCCTTTTCGTCGCCGAGACCACGGTGCGCACCCATCTGCGCAACATCAACGTGAAGCTCGACGTGCGCAACCGCATGGAAGCGATTGCGGTCGCGCGCCGCCGTGGCGTACTGGTCTGAAGCGTCGCCAACTCAGCTGGCCGCCTTCGCGATTCCGAGTTGGCGCGTCAGCGTGAGCAGGTCGTAGTAGTCGCGGTGGTACGTGATCTCGCCTTGCGCGTTCGCTCGGCAGATTGCCGCACCGGGGATTTCGTAGCGTTTGTGGGCCGCCGGATAGACCACGCCGTCGATGCGGATCGGGCCGTCGGCCAGTCCAGTCCAGACCCATTCGAGCGCGAAGCCGTCAGCGGTGCCGCATTCGCTCACATATTCGATCTTCACGCCGCTTGAGAATGCATGCATGAACTTCGAGAAGCGCATGATTTCCCGGCGCCCGTTGTAGCTGTGCTGATAACTCGATTCCACGTAGCAGCCGTCTTCGCTGAAATAGTTGCCGAGCAGCGCGGCATCGCCGCTGCTCCACACGTCGCCATAGGCAGCCAGGAAGCCGGGCTGACCGTAGGGGATCATCTTAAGGGGTTGCATGGACTCGTCTCCAATCTCGGGTTGAGGGGTGTCGGTTCGACACGTTGATTCTTGCAAGCCCGGTGCACCGCAATGTCGTCGGATGCGACGATATGGCGAGCCGGTTTGACGTAGAAACTCTGTTCTCGCACAGACCGAGAGACATCCCCATGCATCTGACACAAGCCCTGCACAAGGCACGCCGTGAGCACCCCGACCGCACCGCCCTGGTGTGCGCGCAGCGTCGCACCGGCTATGCCGAATTCGGCGACCGCGTCGAGCGAGTCGCCGGCGCGCTGCAATCGCTTGGTTTGCAGCCGGGCGACCGGGTCGCCTTTCTTGGTTACAACAGCGATTTCGCTGTGGAAGCCTTTTACGCGAGCTGGTGGGCCGGTGCCGTGCTGGCGCCCGTCAACTGCCGATGGAGCATCGAGGAGATGGCGTTCTCGCTGGTCGACTGCGGCGCGCGCGTGTTGGTCGTTGACGAACAGTTCGCGCCCCTGGTGGAGCCTCTGCGGGCCCGCGTGCCGACGCTGGAGACCGTGATCGGCGTAGGCGCCACGCAGGCGTTCAACGGCACCGTGTCTTATGAGGCGCTGATCGCTGGCGCCACGCCCGTGGCCGATGCGCGGCGCCATGGCGACGATGCTGCGGTGCTGTTCTACACGGGCGGCACCACCGGCCGCTCCAAGGGCGTGCTGCTCTCGCATGCCGGGCTCTACACGACCACGCTGGCGTCGATTGCCATCGGGCAGCGCGCGCCCGGCGTCGCATGCCTGCATGCCTTGCCGATGTTCCACGTGGCTGGCTTGGCGATGATGCTGCAGGCCATGGTCGCGCAGGACACGCAGATCCTACTGCCGGCCTTCGACCCGGCCGCCTTTATCGAGTTGATGGAACGCGAACACGTGGTGGAAGCCGCCCTGGTGCCCACCATGATCCGTCGCCTGATCGACCATCCGGCACTTGTCGGCCGTACGCTTGACAGCCTGGAACGGCTCTACTACGGCGGCTCGTCGATCGACGGCACGCTGCTGGAGCAGACCATCGAGAGGCTGCCGCACCTTAGCCTAACGCAGTTCTACGGAATGACCGAGACCTCCGGCATCGCGGTCGCGCTGCCGGCCTGGTGCCATGGCGAGGAAAGCCGCGCCCAGGGTCGGCACCTGGCGGCTGGGCTGCCGACCGCCTGCATGGAGGTCCGCATCGCCACGCCGAATGGCGAGGAATGCGCGCGCGGCGAAGTTGGGGAAGTCTGGCTACGCGGTCCGGGTGTGATGCTGCGTTACTGGGGGCTGCCCGAGGCCACTGCACAGGCGCTGCAGAACGGCTGGATGCGTACCGGTGACGGCGGCCGCATCGATGGCGATGGCTTGCTCTACATCGTCGACCGCCTCAAGGACATGATCGTCACGGGCGGCGAGAATGTCTACTCTACGGAGGTGGAGAACGCCGTGCTGTCGTTGCCCGGCGTGGCGCAGTGCGCAGTGCTGGGCGTGCCCGACAAGGACTGGGGGGAGAGGGTGCATGCCGTGCTGGTGTTGCAGCCGGGCGCGACGGTCGATGCGGCGGCCGTCGTCGCGCACTGCAAGCAACTGATCGCTGGATACAAGTGCCCGCGCAGCATCGAGTTCCGCGCGGAACTCCCGGTTTCGGGCGCTGGAAAGCTGCTCAAGTACAAGCTGCGCGAGGCCTATTGGACCGGTCGCGAGCGCCAAGTCGCATGAAAGAGCTGATGGGGCGCGACCTGTGGGCGGCCCCTTCGGACGGTCAGCCCGTCAACTCTTCTCGGCGAGAAAGCCGGTCAGGAACAGCCTGGAGATTCGGTCGCACAGTTCCTGCGGCTTCATGGTGCCGGCAGGCTTGTACCAGGTGTCTGTCCAGTTGAGCATGCCAAGCAGCAGCATGGTGTAGGGCTTGTAGGCGTCTTCGGAAAGCTTGGGATTGAGCTCCCGAAGCAGGCTGGCCGCCAGTTCCGTGACCCGGGTTTCCAGCGCGAGCAGGGGGTTCTGCAGGTTTTTCGGCAGGAACTTGACGTCGTTCATTGCGCTCAGGTGGCGGCGGCGCGACTGCGCTGACTTCTGGACATAGACCTCCACGAAGGCGGCGAATCGCTGCTGGGCAGTTCCAGCCTGCGCCGTGATCTCCTCGATGCTGGCAATCAGATTCTCCAGATGCTCTTCCAGCATGGCGAAGAGCAGGTCGTCCTTGGCCGGGAAGTAGTGGTAGAGCATCGACTTCGTGGCACCGCAGGCCTTGGCGATGTCCTGCATCTTGGCGTTCGGATATCCCACCTTCGCGAACAGGCTGGCAGCGCTGTCCAGGATCGACTGGGTCTTCGCATCGTAATCATCGGCGCGAATGCGTGGCATGTGCTTTTCTCATGGAAGTCTTCGAGGTGCGGGCGGGTGCAAGGCGACAGATGGTAACTGCTGGTTCTGCCATTCGCACGAGCCACCGATCAGCAATATAAAATATAACCCGACGCGTCGGACTATAATAAAATATTGAACCTCAGGATGCTCCATGAACGATTTCGAATTCAACGAACCCGATCTCCTCGACGAAGACATGCGCATGGTGCGCGCCCAGGTGCGCCGCTATGTGGAAGAAGTGATCGTGCCGCAGGCTGACGCCTGGGAGCAGGCCGGCGAGATTCCCCGCAAGGCTTTCCGCGACTTCGGCGAGCTCGGCTTCCTGGGCATGCGTCACCCGGTCGAGTACGGCGGCGGTGGGCTGGGGGCGATGAGCTCGGTGATCCTTGGCGAAGAGCTTTCCCGTTGCACCTTCGGCGGGGTGGCAAGCGCCTTCACCGTTCACAGCGACATGTCGATCGGCCACATCGCGCACCGCGGCACGCACGAGCAGAAGCAGCGCTACCTGCCGGCCGCCTGTGCGGGCGAGAAGATCGGCGCGGTTTGCGTGACCGAGGCGCATGCGGGGAGCGATGTGGCGGGCATCAAGACGCGAGCCGTACGCACCGCTGACGGATGGACGATCAACGGCTCCAAGACTTACATCACAAACGGCGTGTACGGCGACATCTATATCGTCGCCGCGCGCACCGAGCCGGCCGCCAAGGGCAGCCGCGGCATTTCGCTGTTCATCGTCGAGAAGGGCAATCCGGGCCTGAAGGTCACGCGCAAGTTCGACAAGCATGGCTGGCGCGCGTCCGACACGGCGGAGCTGTTCCTCGACGACCTAAAGCTGCCCGAGGACGCGCTGCTGGGAGAGGAGGGCAAGGGCTTCTACTACATCATGAGCACCTTCCAGAACGAGCGGCTGGTGGCAGGTGCGATGAGCGTGGGCCAGATGGTCAAGGGTATCGAGCTGACGCTCGACTACGTCAGGCAGCGGCAGGCTTTCGGCAAGTCGCTGTGGGAACAACCGGTGGTGCGGAACAAGCTGGCCTCGATGGCATCGAAGACCTTTGCCTGTCGCAGCATGGTCTATTCCTGCGCGCAGATGATCGACGAGGGCAAGGACGTCGTCCGTGAGGTCTCGATGGTCAAGGCGTTCGTGTGCGAGAGCCTGCAGGAGGTACTGTACGGCTGCCTGCAGTTGCATGGCGGCACGGGTTACATCACAGGCACGCCGATCGAGCGAATGGCGCGGGACGCACGCATCCTGACCATCGGCGGCGGCGCCACCGAGGTCATGCTCGAGGAAGTGGCCAAGCGCATGTGAACCCGGTCGGCTTGCCCGACTGCGGCTCACGAAGGACAAGCACAAAGGAGTTGATCCATGGCCCGCTATCCGCTGCAGGGCGACAGCCTGCGCGTCGAAGTCGCTGAAGGCATCGCCACCATCACGCTCAATCGGCCGAGCCAGCACAACGCGCTCTCGCGCGAGTTGCGCGCCAACCTGCTGACGGCACTTCGCGCCTTGCAGGACGACGACGAGGTCGGCGTCGTCATCCTCACCGGCGCGGGTGACAAGTCCTTCTCGGTTGGCGCGGACCTGAAGGAAATGCAGGTCGCCCAGCTCGGTGCTGACGAGCTGGGGCCAGCCGCGCCCATGATGCAGGCTTTCGCTGCGTTGACGAAGCCGACGATTGCGGCGATCAACGGCTTTGCGATCACCGGTGGCTTCGAACTGGCCATTCACTGCGACATCCTTGTGGCTTCCACGCGGGCGCAGTTTGCCGACACGCATGCCCGCGTCGGGCTGGTATCAGCCTGGGGCCTGTCGCAGTATCTGCGCGAACTCATCGGGCCGGTTCGTGCGCGCTACCTGAGCTTCACCGGCAACTACCTGGATGCCGCCACCGCCAAGGCGTGGGGCCTTGTGCTCGACGTGGTCCCGCCCGAGGAGCTGATGCCGTTCTGCCACCGCATTGCGCAAGACATCCTGGAATGCGACTCGGCAACCGTTCGCGACCTGAAACGCGCCATCGACGGCGGGCTGCACGGTACGCTGGACGAAGGTCTTGCGCTGGAAGGCGAGCTGGCGCGGGCCTGCCTTTCGCGGTTCGACGCGGGCGGCTTCGGCGAGCGCCGTGCCATGGTGATGCGCCGCGGCCAGCGTCAGGCCACTTGAAGGATTCGTCGGATGCGACGATACCTCCCGCAGCCGCCGCAGCGACAGTCATGGCCATGACAGAAACATCGCATCAAGCCAGCGCAGCCGTCGCCAAAGCCGGCATCGAGCTGCATCGGGACGGCGACGTCGCCACCCTGCTGCTGGACCTGGCGCAACCCAAGAACAGCTTTCGCGCACCCGACGTCGAGCGTCTCGACGCGATGATCGACGAGGCGGTGAAATCCGGGGCGCGCTGTCTGGTGATCCGCGGCGCGGGCGGCGTCTTTTCCGCCGGGTGGGACATTGGCTCGATCGATCCGGCCGCCGACGACCCGATGGCGGTGATCGCCAACGTCGTCGGTCCCTTCTGCCGCAAGCTGCGCGAGCTGCCGGTGCCCACCATCGCCGCGGTGGCCGGCCCGGCGCTCGGCTTCGGGCTTGGCCTGGCGCTTTGTTGCGACGTTTGCCTGGCCGACGGCGATGCGCTCTTCGGCAGTCCGTTCCGTCACATCGGCATGGTGCCGGACACCGGGGCCCATTACTTCCTGCTGAGCCGCCTCGGCTATCCGATGGCTGCGGAGCTGATCTACACCGGCCGCATGGTCGGCGGGGAGGAGGCGGCCCGGCTGGGGCTGATCAACCGCGCCGTCGCCAATGGCGGGGTCGCCGCAGAGGCGCATGCGCTGGCACAGAACATCGCCAGCGGGCCGACCGAGGCGTTCCGATTGTCCAAGGAGATCCTCCTGCAGGGGAGTGACTTCGAGGAAATGGTTGCCCACGAGGGGCGCCAACTTCGCAAGGTGTTCGCGACCGCTGACCTGCATGAAGGCATCGCCGCCTTCCAGCAGCGTCGCAAACCCCGTTTCACTGGCGCCTGATGGCGCCGCACCGCATTTCCAACCCAAAGGCAAATTCCAGATGACAGAAGCCTACATTCTCGACGCCGTGCGCACGCCACGCGGGCGTGGCCGCGCCAGCGGCAGCCTGCACGAAGTGGCGCCCGTGCGTCTGGCGGCTGGCGTGCTTCAGGCGCTGCGCGAGCGCAACGGACTCGACACGTCCAAAGTGAACGACGTGATCCTCGGCTGCGCCGGGCCGGTGATGGAGCAGGCGGCCGACATCGGCAAGGCCGCGGTGTTCGCTGCCGGCTACGACGAGGCCGTGCCGGGAATCCAGATCAACCGCTTTTGCGGCTCGGGCCTGGAAGCCTGCAACTTCGCGTCGGCGCTGGTCAAGGCGGGGCAGGCCGAGCTCGCCATCGGCGGTGGCGTCGAGAGCATGTCGCGCGTGCCTATGGCGGCCGCCGGTGGTCCATGGATCACCGACCCGCAGATCACCATCGCGAACCGCATCGTCCCGCAGGGCGTGTCGGCCGACCTGATCGCCACGCTCTACGGCTACAGCCGCGAGGACGTCGACCGCTATGCGGTCGAGAGCCAGCGCCGCGCCGCCGCCGCCTGGGCCGAAGGCTACTTCGCGAAGTCGGTCGCGCCGGTGCGGGACATCAACGGGCTGCTGATCCTGGGCCATGACGAGCACGTTCGGGGCGACACCACGTTGGCATCGCTCGCCCAGCTCGAACCGTCTTTTGGCACCCTGGGCGAGAAGATGGGCTTCGATGCCATGGCGCTGCATCGCTATCCTCAGCTCGGCGGCATCGCGCACGTCCACCATGCCGGCAATTCATCCGGCGTTGTGGATGGCGCCTCCGCAGTGCTGATCGGCACGAAGGAAGGTGCCGCGCAGCAGGGCCTGCGGCCGCGCGCGCGGGTGCTGTCCTTCGGTACGGTCGGCTCCGAACCGACCATCATGCTGACCGGCCCGGCACCTGCGGCCGAAGCGGCGCTCAAGCGCGCCGGCATGTCGGCCAACGACATCGACCTGTTCGAGTGCAACGAAGCCTTTGCGGCCGTGGTTCTGCGCTTCATGGAAGCACTCGACGTGCCGCACGACAAGGTCAACGTGAACGGCGGCGCCATTGCCATGGGCCACCCGTTGGGCGCGAGCGGCGGCATGCTGCTGGCCACCCTGCTCGACGAACTCGAGCGGCGCGACCTGTCGACCGGCCTGGTCACCATGTGCGTTGGCGGCGGCATGGGTTCGGTGATGGTCATCGAGCGCGTCTGATTGGTGACAGTGCACCTCATCTGCAGGAAAGAAATTCAATGATCGATTACCAGACTGACGACGACGGCATCGCCACGCTCACGTGGAACGTGGCCGATCGTCCCATGAACGTGTTGAACCTGGCGTCCATCGCCGCCTTCGACGAGGCGGTGCGCAAAGCCATTGCCGACCCGCGGGTGAAGGGCGTGATCGTCACTTCGTCACGTCCCGAATTCGTGGCTGGCGGCGACCTCGGGTTGATCCGCGAAATCCGCACGGCGGAAGAGTCGATGGCGAGTTCCGGCCCCTTCAGCCGCACGCTGCGCCTGCTGGAGACCTCCGGCAAGCCCTTCGTGGCCGCCATCAACGGCACCGCGCTGGGTGGCGGCCTGGAGGTCTGCCTGGCCTGCCATCGCCGCATTGCGGTGGACGATCCGAAGGCCCAGCTCGGCGTGCCCGAAGTGACGCTGGGGCTGCTGCCCGCGGCCGGTGGCACGCAGCGCCTGCCGCGCATGATCGGTATCAAGGCCGCGTTGCCCTACCTGCTCGAAGGCCGCAAGGTCGCACCGGCCCAGGCACTGGCCGCGGGCATCGTCGACGAGGTAGTGCCTGCGGCGCAACTGCTCTCGCGTGCAAAGGCGTGGCTGTTGGACGACGGCCCGTCGGCCGTCGTCAAGCCCTGGGATGCCAAGAACTTCAGGTTTCCGGGCGGCACGCCGCAGGAGCCCGGCGCTTCGCAGGTCTTCTTCGGCGTCTCCGCCCATCTGCTGGGCAAGACCCAGGCGCTGTATCCGGCGCCAGAGGCGATCCTGGCCTGCGTGTACGACGGTTGCCAGGTCGATATCGACAACGGCCTGAAGATCGAGCAGCGCCAGTTCGCGCGGCTGGCGACTTCTGCGCAGACCAAGAACATGATCCGCACGCTGTTCTATTCGATGGGCGATGCGAACCGGCTGGCCGACCGGCCCAAGGACGCGCCGACCCGCAAGTTCACGAAGGTGGCCGTGCTCGGCGCCGGCATGATGGGCGCGGGGCTGGCCTACGTGAGCGCGCAGGCCGGGCTGCAGGTCGTGCTGCTCGACACCACGCTCGAAGCGGCCGAGAAGGGCAAGGCCTACGGCGCGAAGCTGCTCGACGCGCAGGTGGCGAAAGGCCGCCTGTCGGCCGAGCGCCGCGACCAGGCGCTGGCACTGGTCACGCCGAGCACCGACTATGCGGCGCTGGCCGGTTGCGAGATCGTCATCGAGGCGGTCTTCGAGAGCCGCGAAGTGAAGGCCGAAGTCACCCGTCGCGCCGAGGCGGCGATGGACCCGGACGCGATCTTCGCGACGAACACCTCCACCTTGCCGATCACCGGCTTGGCCGAAGTGTCGGTGCGGCCGGGGCTGTTCGTCGGGCTGCATTTTTTCTCGCCGGTCGAGAAGATGCCGCTGGTCGAGGTGATTCGCGGCAAGAAGACATCCAACGCCACCATCGGCCAGGCAATGGACTTCGTCAAGCGCATCCGCAAGACGCCGATCGTGGTGAACGACTGCCCTTCGTTCTATGCCAACCGCGCGTTCGCGATGCTGCCGTACGAGGCGATGACCATGCTGCGCGAAGGCGTCGAGCCGAACCTGATCGAGAATGCCGCCCGCCTGGCCGGCATGCCGATGCCGCCGCTGGCGCTGATCGACGAGGTCACCGTCGAGCTGCTCTACAAGGCGCTCAAGCAGGCAAAGCTGGACATGGGCGATACCTACCGCGAGCAGCCGCAGGATGCCGTCATGAAGGCCATGGTCGAGGATTTCGAACGCATCGGGCGCAAGACAGGCAAGGGCTTCTACGACTATCCGACCGACGGCAAAAAGCGCCTGTGGCCCGGCCTGGCCGAGCACTATCCGCCGGCCAGGGAGCAGCCCACGCTCGACACGGTGCGCAACCGCCTGATGTATTCGCAGTCGCTCGAAGCCGCGCGCTGCGTGGCCGAGGGCATCGTGAGCGTCAAGGACGCAGACGTCGGCTCGCTGCTCGGCTGGGGCTTCCCGGCGGTGCTCGGCGGCGCGATCAGCTACATCGACATGATCGGCGCGGCCCGCTTCGTCGAGGAATGCGATGCGCTGGCCAAATCCCACGGCGAACGCTTCGCGGTGCCGGCCTCGCTGCGCGAGATGGCCGAATCCCACCAGCGCTACCACGCGGTCTGACGTGGCAGGCCCTCTTCAAGGCGTCACCGTCATCGAACTCGCCAGCATCGGCCCCGGGCCTTTCGCCGGGATGATGCTGGCCGACATGGGCGCACGGGTGATCCGCATCGACCGCATTCCGTCGCCATGCGGTGGCAGTGCGCTCGAAGGCCTGATGCGCAACGACAGCATCGTGGACCGTGGCCGCGAGTCGATTGCGGTCAACATGAAGGACCCGCGCGGCATCGAGACTGTGCTCGCGCTGATCGAGCGCGCGGACATCCTAATCGAAGGCTTCCGGCCCGGTGTGACCGAGAAGTTGGGCCTCGGCCCCGATGTCTGCCACGCCCGCAACCCCAGGCTGGTGTACGGCCGCATGACCGGCTGGGGCCAGACCGGACCGCTGGCGCACGCGGCCGGGCACGACCTGAACTACATTGCGCTGTCTGGCGCGGTGCATGCGATGGGGCCGCAGGACCGGCCGCCCGCGCCGCCGCTCAACCTGGTCGGCGACTACGGCGGCGGCGGCATGCTGCTGGCGCTCGGCGTGGTCGCGGCGCTGGTGGACGCGCGCAGCTCGGGGCAGGGCCAGGTAGTCGATGCGGCCATGACCGATGGCGCCGCCGTGCTGATGGCGGCTCAGTACGGCCTCATGGCCAAGGGCCACTGGGGTGATGCGCGCGAAAGCAACTTCCTGGACGGCGCGGCGCACTTCTACGGCAACTACGAATGCGCGGACGGCCGTTTCGTCTCCATCGGCTCGATCGAGCCGCAGTTCTACCGGCAGTTGCTCGACAAGTGCGAGATCACCGACCCGCACTTCCTCCAGCAGTGGGAGCGTGGCGAATGGCCGGCGCTGAAGGCCAAGCTGTCTGCGCTGTTCCTTACGCGCAGCCGTGATGCATGGTGTGACCTGCTCGAGGGCAGCGACGTCTGCTTCGCGCCGGTGCTGGCCATGAGCGAGGCGCCGCGGCATCCGCACAACCTCGCCCGCGGCACCTTCGTGGCGCCCGACGGTGTGGTGCAGCCGGCGCCTGCGCCACGCTTTGGCCGCACGCCGAGCGAATTGCCGGCGCCCGCACCGGTGATCGGGCGCGACAGCACGGCGCTGCTGCGCTCGCTGGGCCTGGCCGATGGCGACATCGCGGCGCTGTGCGAGTCCGGCACCGTGTACCGACCTCCTGGTGCGGCTGACATGCCGGTTCCACTGCCGCAGCGATGCCTATGAACGACGCTGCGCGTGCCATACCCGCGGTGGGCCGGCGCCCCGTGCACACGCGCCGGGTGGTCTGCGAGGGCTTTGCGCGCGACGACGGGCTGTTCGACATCGAAGGCACGCTGACCGACACCAAGCCGTTCGTGCTCGCCTTGCCCGAGCGCGCTGTCGAAGCCGGACAGCCGATCCACCAGATGACTGTGCGACTGGCCATCGACCGCGACTTTGTCATCCATGAAGCCGAGGCACGGACGCTGCGTGCGCCGTACGCGGTCTGCGGCGACATCACCGACAGCTACCGGAAACTCGTCGGCCTGCGCATACAGCCAGGATTCACGCAGGCTGTGAAGCGCCGCTTTCGTGGCGTGCTCGGTTGCTCGCACATGACCGAACTGCTGCCTCCGATGGCGACCACGGCCTTCCAGATCCTGTGGTCGAAGCCCGACGGCTTCGGCGGCGCCGATGCGCAGGACAGTCCGCTGCGCAGTTCGCCGCTGGGCGGATGCCACGCGCTGCGTCTCGACGGCCGGGTGGTGCGGCAGCACTTCCCGCATCTTCTCTGCGCAGCCCGTCCTGTCCTGCGTTCCAATCCCGATGAAGGGCCATTCGGCCATGAAAATGAATGAGTCAGCCGTCCTGTTCGAGGTGAGCAGCGGCATCGCGACCCTGACCCTCAACCAAGGCACCCGCATGAACCCGCTGACCGCGGCGCTCCAGCAGGGATTGCTCGATGGCCTTCAGCGCGTCGTTGCCGATGCATCGATCCGGGCCCTTGTCCTGACCGCGGTCGGAAAGGGATTCTGCACAGGTGCGGATCTGGCGATGCTGGCGCAGAACGGCAGCATCGAGCCCGGCGCGCCCAGCCTCGGCGAGCAGATTCACGACCTGATGGAGAAGACCGGGAACCCCATCATCGAATGCTTGAGAAATCTGCCGGTGCCGGTCGTCTGTGCCGTCAACGGTGCGGCAGTCGGCGCTGGCGTGGGCCTGGCGCTGGCGGCCGATGTCGTCATCGCTGCGCGGTCCGCCTACTTCTACTTGCCATTCGTGCCGGCACTGGGATTGGTGCCCGACCTGGGCATCAGCTGGTTCTTGCCGCGGCTGGTCGGGCGGGCGCGCGCGTCCGGCCTCACGCTGCTGGGAGAACGGGTGAGCGCGGAACGGGCAGCGGGAATGGGGCTGGTCTGGGCGTGCGTCGACGACGAAAACCTCATGGCCGAGGGCCTTGGGATCGCCGCTCGACTCGCGGCCCTGCCAGCGGGCGCCGCACAGGAGATTCGCACCTTGTTCCAGGCCTCCGAACAGCAAAGCCTGCCGAACCAATTGGCCTATGAGCGCACCAGGCAGCGCGAGCTGATCGACAGCGAATCGTTCGCCGAAGGCCTGCGAGCGCTCGCGGCCAAGAGGCCGCCGGTATTTCCGGGTCGCTAGTGCGGTCGCATTCTTCTACAAATCCAGGAGTTGATTCATGAAGGTTCTAGTGCCGGTCAAACGGGTCGTCGATTACAACGTCAAGGTGCGCGTGAAGAGCGACGGCACCGGAGTGGACATTGCCAACGTCAAGATGAGCATGAACCCCTTCGACGAGATCGCCGTGGAAGAAGCCGTGCGCCTGAAGGAAAAGGGCGTGGTCACCGAAGTCATCGCCGTCTCCTGCGGCGACGCCAAGTGCCAGGAGACCCTGCGCACGGCCATGGCCATCGGTGCCGACCGCGGCATCCTGGTCGAGACCACCGAAGAGCTGCAGCCGCTGGCCGTCGCCAAGCTGCTCAAGGCCCTGGTCGACAAGGAACAGCCCCAGCTGATCATCCTGGGCAAGCAGGCCATCGACGACGACGCCAACCAGACCGGCCAGATGCTCGCCGCGCTGGCCGACCTGCCGCAAGCCACCTTCGCCTCCAAGGTCGAAGTGGCCGACGGCAAGGCCACCGTCACGCGCGAAGTGGACGGCGGCCTGGAAACCATCACGCTCAGCCTGCCGGCCGTCATCACGACCGACCTGCGCCTGAACGAGCCGCGCTATGTGACGCTGCCCAACATCATGAAGGCCAAGAAGAAGCAGCTCGACACCTTCAAGCCCGAAGACCTGGGCGTGGACGTGAAGCCGCGCCTGAAGACCCTCAAGGTCAGCGAGCCGCCCAAGCGCGGCGCCGGCATCAAGGTGCCCGACGTCGCCACCCTGGTGGACAAGCTCAAGAACGAAGCCAAAGTGATCTGAGGAAGACAACGACATGACCGCACTAGTTATTGCCGAACACGACCACGCGACCGTCAAGCCCGCGACCCTCAACACCGTGACCGCGGCGCTCGCCTGCGGCGGCGACGTGCACGTGCTCGTCGCCGGTGCCAATGCCGCCGAAGCCAGCAAGGCCGCCGCCCAGATCGCAGGCGTCGCCAAGGTCATCGTGGCCGACGGCCCTTCGCTCGCAGAGAACCTCGCGGAGAACGTGGCCGCCCAGGTGCTGGCCATCGCGGCCAACTACAGCCACATCCTGTTCCCCTCGACTGCCAACGGCAAGAACGTCGCGCCGCGCGTGGCCGCCAAGCTCGACGTGGCGCAGATCTCCGACATCACCAAGGTCGAAAGCCCCGACACCTTCGAGCGCCCGATCTACGCCGGCAACGCCATCGCCACCGTGCAGAGCAGCGACGCCACCAAGGTGATCACCGTGCGCACCACCGGCTTCGACGCCGCAGCCGCCACCGGTGGCAGCGCGAGCGTTGAAACGGCCGAAGGCGTGGCCGATTCGGGCAAGTCCAGCTTCGTGGGCCGCGAAGTCACCAAGAGCGACCGCCCCGAACTCACCGCCGCCAAGATCATCGTCTCGGGCGGCCGGGCCTTGGGCAGCGCCGAGAAGTTCACCGAAGTGATGACGCCGCTGGCCGACAAGCTCAACGCCGGCTTGGGCGCCAGCCGCGCTGCAGTCGACGCAGGCTACGCCCCGAACGATTGGCAAGTGGGCCAGACCGGCAAGATCGTCGCGCCGCAGTTGTACATCGCCTGCGGCATCTCGGGCGCGATCCAGCATCTGGCCGGCATGAAGGACTCCAAGGTGATCGTGGCGATCAACAAGGACGAAGAGGCGCCGATCTTCTCGGTAGCCGACTACGGCCTGGTGGCCGACCTGTTCACGGCGGTGCCGGAGTTGACCCAGGCACTGTCGAACCATTCCTGATGCCTCCCGAGTGTTCTGTCCAGCCGGAAGGTGGTGGCAGGCCCTTTCATTTCGCGAATGACAAAGCCTAGCCATGTCCCTGCCTGCCCCCATCCGCGCTGCCCTCAAACTGCCGGCCGTGTGCGCGCCGATGTTTCTCGTCAGCGGCCCGGCGCTCGTGCGCGAGGCCTGTCTGGCTGGCCTGGTCGGTGGTCTTCCGCGGCAGAACGCGCGCACGTTCAGCGAGTTCGAGTCATGGCTGGCCGAGATCAGTTCGGCGACGGAGCGCTTCGAAGGCGAGACCGGCACGGCAGCGGGGCCACTGGCGGTGAACCTGGCGACGCGCGTGCGCGATGACGAACTGAGCCAGAACTTCGATCTGTGCGCCCGATACGGCGTAAAGATCGTAATCACCGTTGGCGGAGACCCGACCGACCTGATCCGCCGCGCGCACGATGTCGGACTGCTCGTTTTCCATGACGTGACCAGCCTGCGCTTTGCAGAGAAGGCCATCGCGGCGGGCGCCGACGGACTCAACTGCATCGGCGCGGGCGGAGGAGGGCACTCGGGAACGCTCAGTCACCTTGCCATGATCCCCAAGATACGCTCGATGTTCGATGGCGTGATCGTCATGGGTGGCGCCGTGTCAAACGGCGCGACCATTCGCGCCGCCGAAGTGCTGGGCGCCGACCTTGCCTACCTCGGCACCCGGTTCATCGCCACCCGGGAGTCGATGGCGCCGCAGGCCTACAAGGACATGCTGGTGTCGCAGGGCTCGAGCGATCTGGCCTACACGGACCGCATCGCCGGTGTCGCTGCCAATTGGCTCGTGGAATCGATGCGCATGGTGGGCCTGGATCCGGCTGACCTGCCCGTGCCGACAGGTCGTGGCATGCGACACGACCACCTGCCGGCGCAGGCAGAACCCTGGAAAAACATATGGAGCGCCGGGCAAGGCATCGACCTGATCGACGATGTACCCACAGTGCGTGATCTGGTGCTGCGGCTGCGCGCCGAATACGTGGCCGCATGCCGTGTGCCCGACATGCTTGAACAAGCCAGTCCGCCGGCGTGAATGCCCGGACTTTTCATGATCGACCCGCAACTGAAGAGTCCTGGCCATGACGTTTGATGAAGTCGTACAGCAACGCCGCAGCATCCGGAGCTATCTCAAGAAGCCTTTGTCGAAGCAGTTGAACGAAGAGATTCTGGCGCTTGCCATGCGTTAGCGCGAACTCGTCGGATGCGACGAGTTCGTGCCCGCTTTCGACCCCTACGATTGCACGATCAACTTCGAGAGTTCAATGATGATCATCGACACCTACAAGCCGCGCTGGTACACCGAGGAAGTCGAGGCGTTGGGAGATCTGGTCCGGCGCTTCACCGCCGAGGAGATCACGCCGAACCAGGAGCGCTACTTTGCCGAAGGTGCCACCGACCGCGCGTTGTGGCGCAAGGCTGGCGATCTGGGCATCATCCTGCCCGACATCGACGAGGCGTACGGCGGGAGCGGCGGCACCTTTGCGCATGAAGCCGTCGTCGCCCACGAACTGTGCCTGGCCGGCGACACGAGCTGGCGCCCGGGCAAGCAGATCCACGTGATTGCCGCGCACTACATCTCGCGCTATGGAACTCCCGACCAGAAACGCAAGTACCTTCCCAAGCTGGCCAGCGGCGAAATGATTGCGGGCATGGGAATGACCGAGCCCGGCGGGGGAACAGACCTGCAGAACTTGCGCACGCGCGCCATACGCCAGGGCGACAGCTATGTAGTCAACGGCTCCAAGACATTCATTACAAACGGATCGACAGCCGACCTCCTGGTGCTGGCGGTGAAAACCGATCCGTCCCAAAAGGCCCGGGGCGTTTCGCTGATCCTGTTCGAGACGGCAACACCGGGCTTTCGCGTCGGGCGCCGCCTGAACAAGGTGGGCCTGCACGGCTCCGACACCTGCGAACTGTTCTTCGACGACTGCGAGGTTCCGGCCGAGAGCGTTCTGGGCGGCACCGAGGGCCAGGGCTTCTTCCAGATGATGAAAGACCTGACCTACGAGCGAACGCTGGTGGGGATCAACTGCGCGGCCGTGATGGAGCACGCTTATCGCGTGACCCTCGCGCATGCGAAGGAAAGACCGATGTTTGACAAGCGGTTGATCGACCTTCAGCACACCCGGTTCGAGCTGGCCGAGGTCAAGACCGTCGCCACGGTGACCCGGGTTCTTGCCGACTTCACGGTCGATCGGATGCTTGATGGAACGATGAACACCGAGCTGGCATCGATGAGCAAGTGGTGGACCAGCGACCGCCAGTGTGAACTCGTCAGCCGATGCCTGCAAGTCTTCGGCGGACACGGGTACATGCTGGAGTACCCGATTGCACGCATGTTCGTCGACGCGCGCATCGAGCCGATCTACGGCGGTGCGAACGAGTTGATGAAGGATCTGATCGGTCGAGGGCTTTGAGGCTGCGGGCTAGGAGGATCTGACCATTGCAACTCGCGTCGACTTGCCGGTGCAGTGCCATGGGGAAGGTCTGAGAAGGGGACCGTGCGACTGAAAGAGAAGGGCGCGGTCACCGAAGTCATCGCCGTCTCCTGCGGCGATGTCAAGTGCCAGGAAACCCTGCGCGCACTGTCGTGGCCATCGGCGCCGGCCGCGGCATCCTGGTCGAGAAGGAACAGCCCCAGCTTGTCCTGGGTAAGCAGGCCTTCAACGACGACGCCAACCAGACCAGCAGAGCCTGTCATAAATTTTGTGTTCGAGGCATAGCATGACGAGCAGGAGCATGTATGCCAGCAAGCAAGACGAAGATGAAGAACGCGGCGATCGCCGCCAAGATGGCGGCGCTGCCGTCGATTCCGAAGGAGTTGATTGACCAGTTCGTCACCGGCCCCCATGACCGGTGACGCAGTCAATGAGGCGACGGCCGCGTTCAAGAAGGCGCTCATCGAGCGCGCCCTGGGTGCCGAGATGTCGCACCACCTGGGCTACCCGAGCGGCGCGAGCAAGCCCGAGGCCAGCGGTGGCAATCAGCGCAATGGCAGGAGTGCCAAGACGGTTTTGGCCGGTGACGGGCCACTTCGCATCGAGGTGCCGCGCGACCGCGAGGGCTCCTTCGAGCCGGTGCTCATCCCAAAGCACGAACGCCGGTTCACCGGCTTCGACGACAAGATCGTGGCCATGTACGCGCGCGGCATGACCATGCGCGAGATCCAGGGGCTTCTTGATGGAGAGCTACGCGGTGGAGGTGTCGCCCGAGTTCATCAGCTCGGTCACCGACGCCGTCATGGCCGAGGTCGGAGCCTGGCAGGCCCGGCCGCTGGAGCCGATGTACCCGGTGGTCTTTTTCGACGCCTTGCGCGTGAAGATCAAAGAAGATGCGGTGGTGCGCAACAAGGCCATCTACCTGGCCTTGGGGGTGCTGCCCGATGGCACGCGCGACATCCTCGGCCTGTGGATCGAAGGCACCGAGGGCGCCAAGTTCTGGATGAAGGTATTCAACGACCTGAAGACCCGCGGCGTGGGTGACATCCTCATCGCCGTCACCGATGGCTTGAAGGGCATGCCCGAGGCGCTGGCGGCGGTGTATCCGGCTACCACGTTGCAGACCTGCATCGTGCACCTGATACGCAACTCGCTGGACTACGCGAGCTGGAAGGACCGCAAGCTGCTGGCCGCGGCGATCAAGCCAATCTACACGGCCGCGAGCGCCGAAGCGGCCGAGGCCGAACTCGATGCCTTTGCTCAAGGCCCCTGGGGTATCAAGTTCCCGACTGTGGTCGCAGCTTGGCGCCGTGCGTGGGATCGGGTGATTCCGTTCTTCGCGTTTCCGCCGTCCATCCGCCGGGTGATCTACACGACCAACGCCATCGAGAGCATCAACGCGCAGTTGCGCAAGATCATCAAGTCGCGCGGCCACTTCCCCAGTGATGACGCGGCCTCCAAGCTGAGCTGGCTGGCGTTGCGCAACATCACGACCGACTGGGGGCGCGCGGCGCACAATTGGAAGGAGGGCGATGAATCAATTCGCGATCCTCTACGAAGAGCGCTTCACGCACGCGGCCCAAGGCAACTCAACCGGGGCGCCTCCGGCGGCCTGGCAGGGGCCTGAAGACATAAGAAATCGAGAGCAAATCAATCAACCGGCCTCGAACACAAAAATCCTGACAACTCCGACCAGCAGATTCTGGAGGAGGAAGATCCGCCGCTCACTTGGGCGCTGTTGACAGGCATGTGTGCGGCCCCGTGATGCGCTTTACGCCGGCGAGCCAGGACGTGACAGAGATCTGAGGCGTGGCCCGTGCCGCTGCATGCGCATGGCCCAGTTGATCTCGCTCCGATGCCGAAGAATGCCTATCCTAGCGCTTCATAGTGTCAATTCCTAAGCAGATCCACTTGCGGCCCCCATGTATCCGAAAGCGCAAACCCTTTCGACATCGGGTCATCGTCATCGAATCGCATCAATTCCATCCCGTAGATCCACGCTTGACCGGTGATACGGGGCAGGATCGCCGGCCGCCCGCCCACACTGGTTTGCGCCAGCACTTGGGCGGTGAACTCTCCGCCGATGATCGAGCGGGATGTTCTCTGGTCTCCAACCCTTACTTCCCCGCGTGAGAACAGTACCGCCAGATTGGCCGAACTGCCCGTCCCGCAAGGGGACCGGTCCACGCGGCCTGGCTGCAAGGTCGTACAGGTCTGGATGACTCCGTCCGATTCGAAGTGGCGGAACATGACATAGGCGATCTCGTCGAGCCCCTCGATCTCCGGATGCTGAACGCTCACTTGCTGCTGCAGCAGCCGCTTGATCTTGATGCCGGCCACCGCTAGCTCTCGCGCGTGACTGGGCTCGATTCTCAGGCCTACTTGCTGTACATCGACGATCGCGTAGTACACCCCGCCAAATGCGATATCGAGGCGAATCTCTCCCCACTCGGGCGTTGACAGCGGTTGATCAAGCACTTCGACGAAAGCGGCCACGTTGTCGAGGCTCACCGACAAACAGCGCCCATCCTGGCAACGCGCCGTCGCGGTCACGAGACCCGCGGGCGTGTCAAGTTTCACGACGGTCTCGGGCTCCGTCATGGCGATGCGCCCCGTTTCCAGCAAAGCCGTCACTACGCAGATGCAGTTGCTTCCGGACATCGCGTGCGCCCGATCAGCCTGCAGCACGATGAATCCCGCATCGGCGTCGGCCCTGGTGGGCGGGACCAGCAGGTTGACAGACATGTTGACGCTGGCGCGCGGCTCCAAGGTCACGAAACGGCGCAGGCGATCGTCGACCTGATTGATGTGGTTCATCTTCTCGGCCATCGTGCGCCCGGGGATCTTTGGTGCCCCCGCCACGATCACCTTGCCGATCTCGCCTTGGCAATGCACTTCGACAAGTTGCAGCGCCTGCGTCCAACACTTGGGTTGCTCCAGCATGCTCGCCCTCACTTGATGTACCAGCCCCATGGCTTGTCGTCGACGAGCCGGGTGATCTGTTTGGTTTCGAGATAGTTGTCCAGGCCCCAGCGGCCCAACTCGCGGCCGATCCCTGATTGCTTGTAACCACCCCATGGTGCCTCCGTGAACGTCGGCTGCGAGCAATTGATCCAGACAATGCCCGCGCGCAACCGGGATGCGACACGCTCGGTCCGCTCATCGTCGCTCGACATGACGGCGGCGGCCAGGCCGAAGCGGCTGTCGTTGGCCAGTGCCACGGCTTGCGCCTCGGTGTCGAAGCGCCGGACGCAGACCACAGGGCCGAAGATTTCCTCGCGCCAGGCCTGGCTGTCGAGCGGCACGTCGACGAGCACTGCGGGTTCCATGAAATAGCCCTGCTCCAGACCTAGTGGCCGGACGCCTCCGCACAGAAGTTTTGCGCCTTCGGTGCAGGCCGTATCGATCGCGGCGCGCACCTTGAGGAATTGGCCATGAGAGATCAGTGGCCC
The DNA here is from genome assembly GCF_001591365.1 of Variovorax paradoxus NBRC 15149. GTDB lineage: Bacteria > Pseudomonadota > Gammaproteobacteria > Burkholderiales > Burkholderiaceae_C > Variovorax > Variovorax paradoxus. The sequence goes on along the minus strand of NZ_BCUT01000001.1, from coordinate 412,838 downwards.
CAGCAAGGCGCCTTCCGTCATGCCAGGAGCAATCTTGATCTTGCGCGCTTCTTCGACCAACCTCGCCACAAGGCGGTCGTGCAGGGCGTCTTGAACCAGCACGCGCGAGGTGGCCGAGCACACTTGGCCCTGGTTCCAGAAGATGCCGAAAAGAATCCACTCGACGGCTTTCTCGATGTCCGAATCCTCGAAGATCAGGAACGGCGACTTGCCGCCCAGTTCGAGGCTGATGTTCTTGATGTCGCGTGCAGCACTGGCCATGATCTTCGCGCCCGTAGGCACCGACCCGGTGAATGCCAGCTTGTCCACGCCGGGGTGCTCGCTCAGCGGCTGACCGGCATCGGGACCGAGGCCGGTGACGATATTCAGCACGCCTGCCGGCAGGTCGGCTTCCTGTGCGATTGCGCCGAGCTCAAGGGCCGTCAGCGGGGTCAGCTCGGAAGGCTTCAGCACCATTGTGCAGCCAGCGGCGAGTGCGGGAGCGACTTTCCATGCGGCCATCAAGAGCGGGAAGTTCCATGGAATGATCGCGCCGGCAACACCGAGAGGCTCACGCACCGCCTTTGATACAAACCTGGGATCCGGCAGGGCGATGGGCTCGATGTCATGATTGTCGAGCTCTTCGGCCAGCGTTGCGTAGTACTCGAAGCAGCCCGCGACATCGCCGATGTCCCAGCGCGCTTCCGGCAAGGGCTTGCCGTTGTCAAGCACCTCCAGCGTCGCGAGTTCTTCCAGCCGGCGGCGAACTGACGCCGCCATGGCACGCAGATATCGGGCGCGCTGCGCGCCTTTCATGCGCGGCCACGGGCCCTCGTCGAACGCGCGGCGCGCGGCCCGGACGGCGGCGTCGACGTCCACGGCTGTTGCGGCTGGCGCTCTGTGAATCACCTTGCCAGTGGCTGGGTCCAGGACGTCGAAGCTGCCGCCCTCCAGGGGCGTTGTCCATCGGCCGTCGATAAATAATTGTGTTCTCATCGGGATGTTCTTCCAAAGCGACTGACTCGATACGGCGACATATCCACCGGTGGCGTCATGCCGCACACCAGGTCTGCGATCAATCGGGCGGTCGTGGCGGAAAGGGTCAGTCCAAGGTGGCCGTGACCTGCCGCGTAGTACACCCCTCGGACCCGGGCGGACGGGCCTATCACCGGGACCGTGTCGGGGAGCGCCGGGCGATGTCCCATCCACTCGGAGGTATCGCGCACTTGCAGCCCGGGCAATGCCTGCTTAGCACGTTCCACCAGAACGCGGGCACGCCGGTAATCCGGTGGCGCTTCCAGCCCCGCCATCTCGACGGTTCCCCCGACACGAATGCCCCCAGCGGTCGGCGTGACCATGAACGCCTTGGCGGGCCAGATGATCGAGTGGCGCATCGAAATGCCGGGCGACATGATTTGTGTGTGGTAGCCGCGCTCTGTCTCCATCGGAATGAAGTCGCCTACGAGCTTTGACAGCCGGGCGGTGTATGCGCCGCAACAGAGAATGACGGTTCCGGATTCGATATGGCGTCCATCTGCGATGCGCACTGAACTGACGGCGCCCTCGCATTGTCCGAATGCGATCACTTCTCCGCGTTCGACACGCCCCCCAAGTGACTGGAATCGTTTGATCAGCGTCTGTGTCAGCAGCAGGGGATCGCTGATCGAGCGATTGTGCGGTAGCAAGACGGCGCGTCGGATGTTGCTGCCAATGGCAGGCTCGAGCGCTTGGATCGCTTCGCCCTGAAGCAGTCTGTGCGGCAAGCCGAAGCGTTCGATGACCTGAAGGTGTTCGCGGTCCGCCGCGAACTGCGCATCATCGGCATACAGGCTGAGACAACCCTCTTCGCCCAGCAGGCCGGCGGCACCGGCTTCGTCCAGCAACGGCTCGAGATCTTCATAGACCCGTTGGCACAAAGCCGCGCCGGCTGCCTCGAGCTCGCGCACGCGTGAAGGCCGGCTGGCAGCGACGAACCTCATGAACCAAGGTGCGAGCTTTGGAAGATAGGTCGGGCGCAGGCGGACCGGCCCCTGTGGGTCGAGGAGCCAGCCTGGCAACTGCGCCCACATCGACGGGCGGGACGCCGGCATGAATTCGGTGACAGCGATGCTTGCCATGTTGCCGTAGGACGCGCCGCGTCCGGGCTCGTCGCGGTCGATCAGTGTCACAGGCCGACCGCGACGCTGAAGGGTCAGCGCAACCGCGACGCCCACGATGCCGGCACCGACAACCGCGATGCGCCGATGCTCGGTGCCTGAAGTCATTGCCGATCAGCCCAGCACGGGTTCCATGGCCTTGCGGAATGCCGCCTTCTCTCCGGTTGTCAGCGGCAGCAGCGGCTCGCGGCCAACGCCAACCGGCGTGCCGGCGAGTTCGCATCCGTACTTGACCTTTTGCACGAATTTGCCGCTCTCGAGGCTGGCCATGGCGCCGTAGATGACCTGCATCTTGTCGCGCGCAGCGAGCCAGTTGCCGGATTCAATCGTGTTGACCAGATCGACGCAGGCCCTTGCCATGCAGTTGGCAGGGCCGCAAATCCAGGAAGTCGCCCCCCAGAGGAAGAAGTCCAGCGTCTGATCGTCTGAGCCATTGGTGAGCTGGTAGCGATCACCGAAGCGGCTGCGAATGTCGATGGCCCGCAGCAGATTGCCGCTGGACTCCTTGATGCCGATCACGCGCTTGTCGTCCTTGAAGGCTTCCAGCACCTCGAGGCCGACTTCCACGCCGACCTTGGGCGGGTAGTTGTAGAGAACGAGCTCCACGTCGACAGCATCGAGCACCGAGCGGTAATGCGCAATCAGCTCATCGGGAGCCGGGGTGGCGTAGAAGGGCGCGGACAGCAGCACCGCCGTGTAGCCGAGTTCGCGAGCGCGCCTGGTGTGTTCGATGACCTCCCACGTCGACCCGGCATTCGTTCCTGCAATGAGCAATTCGTCCTTGTTCGCGAAGTTGGCGACGAACTTGAGCACCGATGCCCGTTCGTCCATCGTGAGCGCGTTGTATTCGCCCGTCGATCCGCAGGGCACCCAACCCTTGACGCCGTCATCGCGCAGCTTGTGCAAGAGCTTTTCGAACCTGTTGAAATCAATTTTTCCCTTGTCGTCGAAAGGTGTGACCAGTGCGGGCATGACGCCAGTGAGTTTCATGGAGGGCTCCTGAGGTAAAAGTAGAAGGAATGGGTAGTTCTTTTGGGCAAAGCTGCGCCACCGGCCGGGGCAAACGACCTGGAAGATCAGCGGGGCAGGGTGGAGCGCGTCTAGTCGGCGCTTTCCGGATACCGCACGTAGCCGGCTTGTTCGACAGTGGGAAATGAGTCGCCCCGGCGCACATACCGCGCGTGTGCGTCCGCACCGGGTTGGTATTCCCAGGTCTGAAAGCGTCCCTTGTTCAACGCCGCGTGCACGAGGCGATGACGCTGTTGGCTGGCCCGGACATCCTTCTCCAGCTGGTCAAGATTCCAGCGGCTGTCGCAGATTTCTTGCAGCTGCGCCTGGAGCGTCGACACTTCGGGAATGTCCGCGAGGTTCCGCAATTCCAGCGGATCGTCTTCGAGATTGAAAAGCTGCGTGGGAAATGCGCGACTGATGATGTACTTCCACTTTCCCATGCGCACCATGACGCGCGGCTTCGGCGTGCCGCCATCGGTGTGCTCCGCATAGATCACATCGGGTCCTTCGATCGCGCCGCCCTCCAGGGCAGGCACCAGGCTGCGCCCCGGGAGGCCTTCGGTCAGCAAGCCGGGGGAACCCCCGGCCAGGTCGACAATGGTCGGCAGAAGGTCCACCAGCGAGACATTGCTCTTCACTCGCGCGGGCGCAAACCGGCTGGGCGCGTGGATGAGCAGGGGGACGCGCATGGCCCAGTCATAGAAGGTTTTCTTGAACCAGAGGCCGTGTTCGCCCATCATGTCTCCATGATCGGCCGTGAAAATCACGACGGTGTTCTTGTCATAGCCTGCATCTTGCAGCGCCTGCATCAGGATGCCGAGGTTGCGATCGACATAGCTGATGGCACCGTAGTAGCCTCTGCGGGCGTTCTTCACCTGCTGTGGTGAAATTTGGGTTTCCGCCATTCGGAAATGCGCGAAAAGGTACTGGCTATGTTGATCCCACCGATCCAGCGGGAGTTCGGGCGTGCTCGGCAGGTCGATCTCTTCGTCCGAATACTGATCCCAGAACTCCTTCGTGATCACGTAAGGGTCGTGCGGATGGGTGAATGAAACCTTGAGAAGAAAAGGGCGCTTGTCCGAACTGCGCTTGAGGTCGAAGATCTTGCGCACCGCGCGCTCGAGCACTTCCTCGTCGTAGTCGAGCTGCAAGCTGCGCGCGCATGGACCGGCATCGGCCACGGTCTCGGTCGTGCTGACCCCGCCGTGAGCGTCAAAGTCGTAGCGGGGGGCATCCTTGTCCCAATTTGCTGTCCATTCGAAACTGGCGGGGTAGATGTCGGTGGTCAGGCGCTCCTCGAATCCATGCAATTGGTCGGGCCCGATGTAATGCAGCTTGCCGCTGACGGAAGTCTGGTAGCCCAGCAGCCGAGCGTAGTGCGCAAAGGTCGGCACCGACGCAGGCAGCTCGGCTCCGTTGTCGTACCCGCCAATGGTGCTCGGAAGTTCGCCTGTTGCAAGCGACACGCGCGCGGGCGTGCACAGCGGGAAAGTGGTGTAGGCATTCTCAAACAGCACGCCTTGCTCGGCGAGCGCGGCCAGGTGCGGCGTCTTGGTCACCTTGTGGCCGTAGAGCGATAGCGCGAGCGCAGACATCTGGTCGCACATCACGAAGAGGATGTTAGGGCGTTCCATTTCAGCTAGTTCCCAGGTGAGTTTGATGATTCGCGCGCGACTCAGCGGCGATTGTTCAGGTAGCTCAGGACGGACTTCAGTCCTGCGGCGATATGGATGTCGATCTCGGCGCGCATCGCGTCGAGGTCGTCGCCCAGCGCGCAGCGCACGTAGGCGTCGTGTGCATCACGGCCGGCCAAGGGCTCCCCGATCGACTTCTGGTAGAGCGTGAAACCCAGCCGGATTTTTTGGGACAGCAACTCCCACATGTCCAGGAGCAGGGCGTTGCTGGAAAACTCGTACGGAAAGCGGTGGAAGCTCATCTCCGCACTGATCTCGCTGCCAAGGTCGCCACCGTCGACGGCATTCAACAAATTTGCGTGGCGCGAAAGCAGTTCGCGCCGGAATGCTGCGTCGCGACGCGGCCAGATGGTTTCGAAAGCGTTGCGTTCCAGAACGCCTCGCAGTTCATAGGCCTCAGTCAGGGTCTTCGCGCTGACTTCGACGACATAGGTGCCTACATAGGGTTTGTTGAGAAGCAAGCCCTCTTCGCTGAGCTCGCGGATCGCTTCGCGCAGAGGGCCTCGGCTCACCCCGAACTGTTGGGCGAGTTTGGTCTCCACGAGTGGAGAGCCTGGCTGCAGCTGGCCCGAGAAGATGGCTTCCCGCAGGAAGGAGGCAATCTGCGAGCGCCGAGTCAAAGCCGGCAGGCTCGCCATGGACACGGAAGGAGACTTTTCCCAGGCGAGATCGTTGTCTTGTGTATCGTTCATGCTGCAACTCCCTGTGGCTGTTGGTTTTCGTGGATTTCGGGGAGGCGGAACTGGACGTGCCCTGCCATGAAATCGCGCAGCCTGGCGGCTTTGGGTTGCAGCAGGACGGCGTGCGGTGATCCCTGCTCCAGGATGCGGCCTTGGTCGAGAAAGATCACGCGGCTCGCGACGTGGTATGCGAAACCCAGCTCGTGAGTGACGACGACCATCGTCATGCCTTCCTCAGCGAGCGCTCGCATGGTCTGGAGTACCTCCCCGACCAGCTCGGGGTCCAGCGCCGATGTCGCTTCGTCGAATAGCATGAGTTCCGGGTCCATGGCGAGCGCGCGCGCAATGGCCACGCGTTGTTGCTGTCCGCCGGACAGCCGCGCCGGATAGCTGTCGCCCTTGGCGGCAAGCCCGACCTTGTCGAGCAGGGTGCGCGCGCGTTTTTCGGCATCCGCGCGCGTACGGCCCAATACGGTGACCTGCGCTTCGACCACGTTTTGCATGGCGGTCATGTGCGGGAACAAGTTGAACTGCTGAAACACCATGCCGATGCGCTTGCGGGTGGCCACCATTTCGCGCTCCGAGTAGTGGACGGCGCCCTTGCTGTCGGATGCTCCCAGAATGGTCCCTGAGAAGGTGATCCGGCCACCTGTCGGGATCTCAAGGAAGTTCAAGCAACGAAGCAGCGTGCTCTTTCCGGAGCCACTGGCGCCGAGCAGCACAACCGTCTCTCCCTTTTCGATGCGAAGGTCCACGCCCTTGAGGACTTCATTGCTTCCGAAGCTCTTCCTCAGGCCCTCGACGCGGAGAATCTCGTTAGGAATTTTCACTTAGTCGCCTCTTTTAAGGTTGCGCTCGATCGCATAGAGAAACTGCACCATCGGGTAGACGAGTCCGAAGAAGATGAAAGCTACTGTGGTGTAGGCTTCTATCGAATTGAAGTGGGTCGCCGCGATGGTCTTGGCGCCGTAGAGCACCTCGTGGAACGCGATGGCGGATGCGAGCGTGGTCATCTTGAAGAGCTCGATCGCGCGGTTGGTGAAGGCCGGCAGCATGCGCTTGATGGCCTGCGGCAGAATCACGCGACGCATGCATTGCATGTAGGTCATACCGACAGCGCGCGCCGCTTCCCATTGGCCACGGTGGATGGAGCGGATGCCGCCACGAAATATCTCGGCCATGAACGCACCGGTGTTGAGCGATAGCGCCAGCGTCGCAGCAACATAAGGACTGAGATCGACCTGGATCAGGATCGGCAGGGCGAAGAAGAACCAGATGATCTGGACCAGCACAGGTGTGTTGCGGAAAAACTCGACGTAAGCCGTCGCGGGCCAGTGCAGCAGCGGCCGAGCCGAGTAGCGTGCGGCCCCCACGACCAGGCCGATGGCCGTGCCGCACAGCAAGCTGGCCAGTGCAAGTTCAAAAGTGCCGATCAGGCCGGATGCAAGGATCTGCCAGTTATCGAGGACGGCGGCAAAGTCCCAGTGATGTGGCTTCATGGAATTCATTTCAGTGGGCGGAGACGTGACCCGCATCCATGCGGCGTTCTATCCAAGCGACGGTCAGGCTCGCCGCGAAGATGAGGACAAAATACATCAAGGCCGCCACGGTGTAGACCTCCAGGGGGCGGAAGGTCCGCTCCGCCAGTTCGCTGGCCTTGAAGAGCAGGTCCGAGTAGGAAACCGTTGAAACGAGCGTGGTTGTTTTCACCAGTTCGACGACGCGCTCAAGAAACACCGGCAGCATGCGGCGCACTGCCTGGGGCAGCACGATGCGGCGCAACGTCTGGTCGTGCCGCATGCCAACCGCTCGCGCCGCTTCCCATTGGCCTCGCTCGATCGAGACGATGCCCGCACGGAAGCACTCTGCAAAGAAAGCCGAGGATTGCAACGCGAAGGTGATGACGGAAGCTTCAAAAGGATCGATCTTCAGGCCTGTGAGGATGGGCAGTGCAAAGAAGACCCAGAACAGCTGCGCCAGTGGTGGGGTGCTACGCAAGAACTCGATGACGACCCCGATCGGAAACGACACCCAGCGGTAGCGCGACAGTCGCCCCAATGCAAGGACCAACCCCAGCGGTATGCCGAAGGCGAGCGCCACGCCGGTGACCTTCAGTGTTCCGAGCAGGCCCGCCATCAGCACGCCGGAGCTGCCGAGAACTAACGTGAAGTCCCAGTTGTAAGTCATCTCTCAAGGCTCCAGGAATGCATCCGGCGCGGGCTCATGCTTACCCTTCCTTGCGCACCGACGGCACCTTGGACGGGTCGATACCACGCGTCTTGAGGAACTGCTCGTACCAGAGCTGCGTTTGGTTCGACTCGTAGTTCTTCTTGATCTCCGCGTCCATGAGATCGAGGAGCTGCTTGTCGGCGCCCTTACGCAAGGCAATGCTTGTGGTGCCGTACTCCACCGGCTTAGGTACGACGATGCGTCCCTGGCCGATTTTTTGCTGCAGCATGATCAGCGGCGGATGGAACATCGAGCAGGCGTCCACGCGGCCGGACTGGAAAGCAGCCACGGTCTCGGCATTCGAAGGGAAGGTCAAAACCGTCGCCTTCGGCGCCATGCGTTTCACGGCGGCCTCGGGGGTGGTCCCGCGGGTGACGGCAATCGTCACCTTGGGGTTGTTCAGGTCTTCCCAGGTGGCAACATCCAAGCCGTCGCGTACGAGCACGGCCTGCGCGAAATAGAGTACGGGCACTGAGGGAAAGTCGGCTGCCTGCCGCCGCTCGGCAGTCGCGTCGAGCATGGGCATCATGTCGATCTTGTTCGCTTGAAGTGCCGCGATTGCAGTGCCCCAGTTGACCTCCACAAGGTCCAGCTTCACGCCCATCGAGTCCGCCATGGCCCGTCCCAAAGAAACACCGACGCCGCTCCATTGGGAAGTGCTCGGATCCTTGTAGAACCATGGTTCCGCCTGGGCGGCGCCGACTCGGAGCACGCCGCGCTGCTTGATGTCCTTGAGGGATTCCTGGGCAGAGGCGGCCTGGGCCACCATCACCATGCAGAACGCTATGGCGAGCCAGGACGAGACCTTGGCCATGAGGGGTTTGAGTGCGGTTGGCATTGGAGGACTCCAGTGGAGATAGATAACAGGAACGACATTTCTCAGTCGTCCTATTGTCAACAATCCTACGCCCCACGCGGACCCGCATAAACCCTAAGACAGGGTCGCGCAGCCACGATCCATAGCTTCACTTCGTGAGCTTGAATTCAGGATCTTGCCCGGTCTTCCTTGTTAAGCAGGTTCTGCATGCAAAGAACAGCTTCTCGCACCGCGGCATCTTGCCGCTGCGGACGGGGTGCGTTGCTCGCATACAGTTTCAGCACTCGATTCAGTAAGTCCGCGGCACCGGCTGAGGATGCCGGACTGCCCTGATCCATTCCGGCATCCATAGACAACGCAGCGAGGGCAGCGTGCTCCGCATCGAACTCCGCTGCCTTGATCTTTTGTCGGGTTTGCTCCACGGCCGTTGCCGGGATGCAGGCGAACCCGGGCTTGAGGGTAGCGCGCAGCGCACGCAGTGGGGCAGTGACTTCACGCCGCCACGCTCCCACACGCGCCTCAGCGCTTGCAAGCGCCTGCTCGTCAAGGGCAATGCGGTTGGCCGTGAAGAGATACATCGCATGCAACAGCACTGTCACGTCGACGCCCGCACGGTCCTGCAGCAGGAGGCAAGCCTCGGCGACGCCCGGCTGTGCATAGATACGCAGGGCGTAATCCCATTCGCGGGAAAAGGCGTCGGGTGTGATTTCAGTCATGGGCGAAGGCTGGAGCCGGCAGAAGAGGAAGCTACTTTCGCAACATGGACACGGTCAGTTTCGGGGACAGTGCCTCCGGGCTTACGTGCAGTTCGATCAGCGCCGGCGTGCCGGCTACGCGGGCGCGTTCGAGCGCCGCGGGAAACTCGCTCGTGTGCCTGACAGTCTCGCCATGCGCACCATAGGAGCGCGCCAGCATGGCGAAGTCGGGATTGCCCAGCGCCGTGCCCCATACATTGCCAGGGTAGTGCCTCTCCTGATGCATGCGGATGCTCCCGTACATGCCGTTATTGACGACGATGACGATCACGTTCAATCGATACTGCACGGCCGTCGCGAGTTCCTGCCCGTTCATCAGGAAGCAGCCGTCGCCTGCGAAGCACAGGGCCGTGCGCTCCGGGTGCACCAGCTTTGCCGCGATGGCCGCGGGCAGGCCATAGCCCATGGTGCCGCTGGTGGGTGCGAGCTGCGTGCGCATCCCGCGGTAGCGCCAGAAGCGCTGCACCCACAGCGTGTAGTTGCCCGCACCGTTGCTGACGATGGTGTCGGGCGGCAGCGTCTCGCGCAAGTGGACCATGACCTGGCCCAGATCGACGTCGCCGGGCATCGTTGCGGGCGGCTGGATGTGGTCGAGCTGGTCGGCGCGTGCGGCGCGGGTCCAGGCATTCCAACGCGCTGAAGCCATCGGCTTCAGCGCCCGCGCGGCACGCGCGAACGCCGGCATCGAGGCATTCACCGGCACCTCGGCATGGTAGACATGCCCGAGTTCCTCCGGGTCGGGATGCACATGCACCAGCCGCTGCGCCGGAAGCGGCACGTCGAGCAACGAGTAACCCTGTGTCGTGGTTTCGCCCAGGCGTGCACCGACCGCGATGACCAGATCGGCGTCGCGCATGCGCTGAGCGATGCGTGGGTCCATGCCCAGGCCGGCCTCGCCGATGTAATGGTCGTCATGGTTGTCGATCAGGTCCTGACGGCGGAAGGCGCAGGCGACCGGCAGGTCGAAGTTCGCTGCGAAGGCAGTGATGTCGGCACTGGCCTCGCGCGTCCACCCGCCGCCGCCCAGCACCAGCAGCGGCCGTTCGGCGCGCTGCAGCTCAGCGGCCAGATCGTCCATGGCCTCCCTGGTCGGGGCCGAAGCGCTGCGGCGGTAGCGCGGCGCGTCGGGCACGGACACGAGATCGGTCAGCATGTCCTCGGGCAGCGCCAGGACCACCGGCCCGGGCCGGCCCGACGTTGCGACGTGGAACGCGCGGCTGATGAATTCGGGCAGGCGCCGTGCATCGTCGACCTGTTCGACCCATTTGGCGATGTGGCCGAACATGTGGCGGTAGTCGATCTCCTGCCAGGCTTCTCGGCCCATTGCATCGCGGCCGACCTGGCCGATGAAGAGGATCAGCGGCGTCGAATCCTGCCGCGCCGTGTGAACGGCAATGCTCGCATTGGTCGAGCCTGGCCCGCGCGTGACGAAGCAGATGCCCGGCTCGCCGGTGAGCTTGCCATGTGCTTCGGCCATGTGGGCCGCGCCACCTTCCTGTCGGCAGACGATGAGGCGAATGGCGTCGCGTGCGTGGTACAGCGCATCGATCACGGCCAGGAAGCTTTCGCCCGGCACGCAGTAGGCGGTATCGATGCCGTGGATGCGCAGCGCATCGACCAGGACCTGGCCGCCGGTGCGTTCAGCAAGTAAGGGTGTTGTCATGATGCCTTCAGGGATGGGGCAGGGTGGATGAAAGCCGTGCGCTCGCCATCCTGCAGCGGAAGCCGGTCGTCGCGCACCAGCCAGTCGGGGCCGAGCTGCCGCACGTCGGCACAGCCGAGCAGGGCCAGGTCGGTGTCGATCTCGCGCCGCAGCAGCGCCAGCGCATGCGTAGCGCCGGCCTCGCCGCCGGCCGCGAGGCCGTACATCGCGGGCCGGCCGACGAAGACGGCGCGGGCGCCCAGCGCCAGCGCCTTGAGCACGTCGGTGCCGCGGCGCACACCGCCGTCGAGCAGCACCGTCAGCTGCGGCGCTGCGGCAACCATGGCCGGAAGCACGTCGAGCGGTGCGACCGCGCCGTCGAGCTGGCGGCCTCCGTGATTCGACACGAAGATGCCGTCGGCTCCGATGCGCTGCGCGGCGCGCGCGTCCTCGGGCCGCAGCAGGCCCTTGACCAGCAGCCGGCCCGGCCACCGCTCGCGGATGCGCGCGAGCTCGTCCCAGGTCATGGCGGCGCGGCCCGCGCGATGGTCGCCCTTGGCGGCGGTGATGATCCGGCCGCCCCGCGTCGCGGTGAAGTTCTCGAAGCGCGGAATGCCTTGCTTCCACAGCGTGCGCGCGAAGGTCTCGACCATCCATCGCGGACGCATCAGGCCGCCGGCCATCAGCCTTGGCGTGAAGCGCAACGGAATGCTGAAGCCGTTGCGCAGCTCGTTCTCGCGCACCGACGCGATCTGCACATCGACGGTGATCACCAGCACGCCCACGCCTGCGGCCTTCAATCGCTCGAGCAGCGGATCGATCACCGCGTGCTGCGCGGGCAGATAAGCCTGATACCAGGTGCCCGGTGCCTCGCGCATCACGAGCTCCAGCGGCACGGTCGACGCAGCGCTGAGCACCGACGGCACGCCGGCCTTCGCCGCGGCGCGCGCCAGCGCCACGTCGCCATCGAAGCAGCACAGGCCCGAGACGCCCATTGGCGCGATGCCGACGGGCGAAGCGTACGCCGCGCCGAACAGATCGATGGCCTGCGAGCGTTTCGAGACGTCGACCAGCGGCCGCGTGAGAAAGCGCCAGCGCCGGAAGGCGGCGCGGTTGGCCTCGAGCGAGACGTGGTCCTCGGAGCCGCCGCTGACATAGCCATGGATGCTCGGCGGCAGGCGGCGCCGAGCGGCCTCGGCCAGGTCGTCGATCGAGAGGACGCGTTCGGTCCGCATCCGCTGCTCAGCGGCCCGTGAAGCTCGGGCTGCGCTTCGCGTGGAAGGCTTCGACGCCTTCGCGGAAATCGTCGGAGCTGCGCAAGCGGCTGTAGCAATGGCCCTCCAGCTCGATGGCCACCGCAAGGGTCGAATCCTCCGTGTCGTTGAGCAGTTTCTTGGCGGTGCGCTGCGCGATCGGCGAGAAGGCGCGCAGCTCGTCGACCAGGCGGTCGGTCGCGGCTTCGAGCTCCGCGTCGGGCACGCACTCGGTGGCCACGCCCCATTCGCAGGCCTGCTTGCCGGGAATGCGGCGCGAGCGCATCACGATGTCCTTGGTGCGGGTGATGCCGACCATCTTCTGCAGCCGGGCGGAGCCGCCCGAGCCGGGAATCTGGCCCAGTTTCTGCTCGGGCAGGGCGTAGAGGCTGGTTTCGGTGGCGATGCGGAAGTCGCACGCCAGCGAAATCTCAAAGCCCACGCCGAAGCAATAGCCGCGGTTGGCGGCGACCACCGGCTTGCTGCAGCGCGCCGGCGCCGCAATGTTCCAGGCGAGCTTCGACACGTGCTCGGGTGAAGCTTCGAGAAAGCCCTTGATGTCGCCGCCGCTGGAGAAGTGCTCCCCCTCCGCGCGCAGCACGACCACGCGCACATCGGGGTTCTCGTCGAGCGATTCGAACACCAGGCGCAGCTGGTCGCGCTGGGCCATCGAGATGATGTTGTAGGGCGGGCGCTGCAGCACGATGTCGGCGCGTTCGCGGTTCGGATCGATCTCGACGCGAAAGCCATCGAGCTTCTCGAGCAGGGTCTGGGCGGAGTGGGCGAGTTGAGGCATGGTTGTCCTTGGTTAAAGAAATGGAAACGGATGGTTCAGGCGCCGAAGCTCGGGCGTTGCAGCCCTTCCCAGCGGCGCACGAGATCGTGGTGCTCGATGTCGAACAGGTCGAGCACGCGGCCGACCGTGTGGTCGACCATGGCTTCGAGGGAACTCGGCCGCGCATAGAAGGCGGGCACCGGCGGAAACACGATGCCGCCCATCTCGGTGACGGCCGTCATGTTGCGCAGGTGCGCGAGGTTGAAGGGCGTCTCGCGCGCCATCAGAACCAGCCGACGACGCTCCTTCAGGATCACATCGGCGGCGCGGCTGATCAGGTTGTCGGCCAGCCCGTGCGCCACGCTGGCCAGCGTCTTCATCGAACAGGGCGCGATCACCATGCCGGCCGTGCGGAATGAACCGCTGGAGACGGCCGCACCGATATCCTTGACGTTGTGCACGACATCGGCCAGAGCCTCGATGTCGGCGCGCTTCATGTCGATCTCCTGCGAGGCGGTGAGCGCCCCGGAGGCCGACATCACCAGGTGCGTCTCCCAATCGGGCATGGCGCGCAGCAGCTGCAGCAGGCGCACGCCGTAGATGGTGCCGCTCGCGCCGGTGATGGCGACGATGAGGCGCTTCTTCGTGCTCATCGCATGGCTCCGACGGCGAAGTCCACGCGCGCGGCCGTGTCGATCACCGCCGCGAGGTCGATCTCGTCCTCGCCCGGCACGCGCACCTTGGTGAAGACATGCTCGTGGTAAGCCACCGGCCTGGTGGCGTCCAGGCCCATCTTGGCGCTCAGGCCCTGCAGGTGCGGCGGCGGTGCGACGCCGTCGCCGAATTCCTGGCCGATGGTGGTCGAGGGGTCGAGCACCGAGCCCTGCGCGCCCTGGATCACGACCAGATCGCGGTCGGCCTGGAAGCGCGTGGCCACCGCCCACTCGACCTGCTGCGGCTCGTGCACCTGCACGTCGTCGTCGACCACGATCACCTGCTTGATGTCGTAGTGGGCGCCGAAGGCGGCGCAGATCACGTTCTTCGGCTGGCCTTCGTGCGTCTTCTTGATCTTGACGTAGAGGTGGTAGCGGCCGACGCCGCCGATGGCCAGGTGCACGTCCAGCACGTTCGGAAAGCTGCGCTGCAGGTGCGCCAGCAGCGTGGCCTCGCGCGGGATCGATCCGAGCAGCAGGTGCTCCATCTCGGCCGGCACGATGGTGTGGTAGATCGGCTCGCGCCGGTGCGTGATGGCATCGACCTGGATCACCTCGCGGTGCTCGCGCGCGCTGTAGTACTTGGGGAATTCGCCGAACGGGCCTTCGGGCTCCTTCACGCCCGGCAGGATGCGGCCCTCGATCACGATCTCGCTGTCGGCCGGCATCCGCACCTCGTTCGTCAGGCACTTCGTCACGCGCAGCGGCGCGCCGTGCAGTGCGCCCGCAATCTCCAGTTCGTCGCAGTCGATCGGCGCAATGGCTTGCGAGGCCAGCAACGTGAGCGGGTCGATGCCGATCACGACCGCGACTTCCAACGCCTCGTTGCGCGCTTCGGCCGTCTTGTAGAAGGCCCACAGGTGGCGCGGCAGCATCAGGATGGCCATGCGATCCGGGGCGTGCACCTGGATGCGGTTGATCGAAACGTTCTGCACGCCAGTCGCTGGGTTGCGGGCGATCACGAGGCCGGCCGTGATGTAGGGGCCATTGTCGTGCTCGCTGTGCGTGGGCACCGGCAGCACCTCGCGCACGTCGCGGTCGCGGTGCACCACCTGCTGGCAGGCGGCCTCGCCCTTGGCCACTTCCTGCCAGCGCAGCGGACGCTCTGCCGCATCGCGGAAGCGCTGCAGCAGCTCCGACTCCGGCACGCCCATGGCCTCGGCGATCCAGGCGCGGCGCGACATGAAGCCGGACACCACCGGCACCGCGTGTCCGCCCGGCTTGGGGAAGTAGGCGGCCTGCCGGCCGTCGAGGCGCTTGGCGATCGCGGCCAGCGTGTGCTGCAGCGGCGTGTCCTCGCGCATGACCGCGACGCGGCCGCTGTTGCTCAGGTGGGCGAGCCAGCGGCGCAGATCGGTGAAGGGCGCGCCCGGGGAGGTCGACGTCGTGGAGGTGGTCATGGATATTCTCCGGCCTGGGGAAAGGTGTGGCGAGGCGGCGGCTCTCAGGCCGCCGGGGTATCGGGATGGCTGCCGAGCGCTTCGTATTCGCCGGCGACGAGCTTGCGCCGCAGGATCTTTCCGACCGGCGACTTCGGGATCTCCGCAACGAAGACGTATTCGCGCGGCCGCTTGAAGTTGGGCAGGTCGGAGTTGCGGCAGTGGGCGTCGAGCGTCTGCGCATCGAGCCCGGGCTCTTCGCCGCTGCGGGTCACGAAGGCCACCACGCGTTGGCCCCAGCGCTCGTCCGAGAGGCCGGCCACCGCGACTTCGCCGACGCC
This sequence comes from Variovorax paradoxus NBRC 15149, assembly GCF_001591365.1. Taxonomy (GTDB): domain Bacteria; phylum Pseudomonadota; class Gammaproteobacteria; order Burkholderiales; family Burkholderiaceae_C; genus Variovorax; species Variovorax paradoxus. The sequence goes on along the minus strand of NZ_BCUT01000001.1, from coordinate 397,414 downwards.
GGGGCACAGCGAGATGACCGATTCGATGTCGACCGGCGAGATGTTCTCGCCGCCGCTGATGATCATGTCGTCGACGCGGCCGGTGACGTAGAGGTCGCCGTCGTCGTCGAAGTAGCCGATGTCTCCGGTGTGATACCAGCCGTTGCGCAGCGCGCGGGCGTTGGCATCGGGCCGGTTCCAGTAGCCTTCGAAGGCCTCGTCGCCGCGCAGGTCCGCGATGATCTCGCCTTCCTGGTTGGGGCCGACGCGGTCGTCCGCGCCGGTCGCGTCGAGCCGCACGATACGCAGCCGCGTATTGAGCCCGGCGCGGCCGGCGCTGCCGGGCTTTTTCACCGCGTCCTGGTCGATCGAGACGGTGTAGATCTCCGACGAGCCGTAGTGGTTGACGAAGAGCTCGGGCCGGAAGGCACGCGTCAGGCGCTGCAGCAGCGCGTCATGCATGGGCGCACCGGCGAAGCCCAGCTTGGTGACCGACGCGATGTCCTCACCCGGTCCGTCGCCGGCGCCGGCGCGCTGGCGTTGCGTCAGCATGTCGTGGTAAAGCGTTGGCACGAGGTACAGGCAGGTGATGCGCTCGCGCGCGATCAGCGCCAGCGCGGCATGCGTGTCGAAGCGCGGCAGGCAGACGAAGGTGCCATCGACCAGCGCCATCGCCAGCAGGGAGCGCACGCCCATCGTGTGGTAGAGCGGCATCACGCCGAGCGTGCGTTCGCCGCGGCGGTAGAGGTTCTGTGCCACGTGCGCCAGCGCGGCGGCGCGCTCCTGGCGATGGCGCCTCGGCACGCCCTTGGGCTTGCCGGTGGTGCCGGAGGTGTAGAGCATCAGCGAGACGTCGTCGGCCTCGGCGGCGAATTCCAGCATGGCGGCCTCGCCTTGGAGCAGTTCGGCCCAGCTGAGCGTCGCGTCGCCGCCTTCCAGCGCGCCCACGCCGATGCGCGGCACGGCGCGCGCGCCGGTGCTGTACTGCGTGGCCGCTTCGCTCGCGGCCTCGAAGACGAGGGCCTTGGCGCCTGCGTCGGACAGGCAGTAGTCGATCTCCTCCGGCTTGGCGCGCCAGTTGAGCGGCACGATCACCACGCCGGCGAACTGGCAGGCCCAATGCAGCGTGGCCGCCTCGTGCCGGTTCTGCAGCACCGAGAGCAGCCGGTCGCCGCGCGCCAGGCCGAGCCTGCGCAGGCCGGCGGCGGCGCGCGCCACCTGGTCTTGCCATTGCGCATAGGTCAAGCGCACGCCGTCGTCCACCAGCGCGAGCGCGTGGGGACTGCGCTCGACGCTTTGAAGGAATGTGGTTGCGAGGTCGAGCATGTCAGTTGTCCATTGGGAGGGGTTGGGAGGCGACGGCGATGCGGCGCAGGGCGGCGGTATCGAGCACCGCCTGGACGATGGGCGTGTAGCCGGTGCAGCGGCAGAGGTGGCCGGAGAGCATGTCGCGCACCTCGGCCTCACTGGGGTCGGGGCGGCGGCGCAGGTAGTCGTCGCAGGACATCAGGATGCCGGCGGTGCAGAAGCCGCACTGCAGCGCGTGGTGGCGCTTGAAGGCCTCCTGCAGGTCCGACAGCGGACCGTCGGCATCGCACAAGCCTTCGACGGTGGCAATGTGGCGGCCTTCGGCCTGCACCGCGAGCGTCATGCACGCGCGGCTGGCGACGCCATCGATCTGAACCGTGCAGGCGCCGCACACGCCGTGCTCGCAGCCCACATGCGTCCCGGTGGCGCCCAGGCCCTCGCGCAGGAAGTCCGACAGCAGCATGCGCGGCGTGCAGGGCGCGCTGCGCGCGGTGCCGTTGAGTTGCAGCCGCACCGTGTGCAGGCTGTCGCGGCCGATCTGTTTCACGAGTGGTTCTCCATGACACGGGCGAGCACCTGCGCGCCGAGCCGGCGCACCAGGTGACGCCGGAAGGTGGCGCTGGCATGCGCGTCGTCCTGCGCCTCCAGTTCCCAGGCGAAGTCGTTGAGGGCGCTGTCGAGGTCGGCGCCGCGCAGGCCGGCGGGCCACTGCGCGAGGCGCGGCCGGTCGGCCACGCCGCCCACGGCCAGGCGCAGCCCGCGCGCATCGGCCGTGGCCGCGGCCGACACGATGGCGAAATCACCGTGCCGCGCCGAGAACTCGGTGAACGCGCTGCGCTGGCCGGCAGCGGCCAGCGGAAAGCGCACCTCGGCCAGCAGCTCGTCCGGTGCGCGCGCCGTCATCAGCATGCCCTGGAAGAAATCCGCGGCCGGCAACGTGCGGCGCTTCGAGGCGCTGCGCAGCACGACTTCACCGCCGAGCGCCAGCAGCACCAGCGGAATCTCCGCGCTCGGGTCGGCATGCGCGACCGAGCCGCAGACCGTGCCGCGGTTGCGGATCTGGAAGTGCGAGATGAAGGGGAAGGCCTGCGCCAGCAGCGGGACTTCGTGCACGAGCGACTTGCGCCACTCGACGCTGCCCTGCGTGGCCGCCGCGCCGATGGCGAGCATGCCGCCGTCCGCTCGCACGTAGTCGAGGTCGGCGGTGCGCGAGATGTCGATCAGCGCGCTGGGCTGAGCCAGGCGCATGTTGAGCACGGCCATCAGCGACTGGCCGCCGGCGAGGATGCGCGCATCGGCACCCAGCGCACGCAACTGCTGCACGGCCTCGTCGGCCGATTCGGCGCGCACGTAGTCGAAGGCCGCGGGCTTCACTTTGCGCCTCCGAGCATGCGCAGCAGGCGACGCCACCAGGGATCGGCCACCGGCGCTGCCCCCTGGCCGCCGGCCTGCCGGCCGAGCTGCTCGAACAGCTGCTTGAGCACGATCTTGGCCGCGCCTTCGAGCATGCGCCCGCCGACCGCCGCGACCTTGCCCGAGACCTCGGCCTCGTAGTCGTAGCGCAGCAGGGTGCCGCCGTCTTTCGGTTCCAGCGTTACCAGGCCGCTGCCCTTGGCCGCGCCCACACTCGACAGGCCCGAGCCGGCGAGCCGCAGGCGCCGAGGCGCCTCGATTTCGCTGAGCGCGATCTCTGCCGCGTAGCGTGCCTTGATCATGCCGACACCGACCGTCACGTCGGCGCGATGGCGGTTGGGCCCGACCGACTCCAGCGCATTGCAGCCGGGGATGACGCGGGCCAGCGCGACCGGGTCGAGCAGCACTGCGAACACCGCCTCGGGTGTGGCGGGCAGCAGGATCTCGCCCCGCGCCGACAGGGCCTTGCCCTTGCCTCCTTTCGGGTTCGCAGGGGGTTCCGAGGCCGGCATGGCTGCGGCGGCGCTGCCTGCGGAGGGCGGCGGGTCATCCATGCCCAGCAGGTGCATCACGCGCGAGGGCGTGAGCGGTAGCACGATATCGGCGCGCCCCAGCGCGTCGGCCACCGCGTTGGCGATGCACGGCGGCGTGCTCATGTTGTTGCCTTCGCCGAGGCCCTTGGCGCCCAGCGGCGTGAAGGGGCTGGGCGTTTCCAGGTGCAGGATCACGGGGTCGGGCACCTCGCAGGTGGTCGGCACCAGGTAGTCGGCGAAGGTGCCCGACTGGAAGCTGCCGTCGGCGCCGTAGCGGAACTCCTCCATCAGCGCCGCGCCCAGCCCCTGCGCGAAGGCGCCGCGGATCTGGCCATCGGCCAGCGCCGGATTGAGCAGGGTGCCGGCGTCGTGGGTGGTGACGTAGCGGTCGATGCGCACGCGGCCGGTGTCGCGGTCGACTTCCACTGCGCAGATGTCGAAGGCGAAGCCATAGGCGGCCGAGGTGTTGACGCGGTCCTGGTCGTCGGGCGCCGTGAGTTGCGGCGGCGTCCAGAACGCGGTCTCGCGCAGGCCGGGATCGGTGCCCGCTGGCAGCAGGCCCGGCGCCCAATGCGGGCTGGCGGCGAACCGGGCGAAGGGCAGGCTGCGCTCGGGTGCGTGCCTGGCGTACACCTTGCCATAGGCGAACACGACGTCCGCTGCCGCGCAATCGAGAGAGGCCGCGGCAATGCCGGCCAGCTTGTCGCGCAGCCGCGTGCACGCGAGGTGCAAGGTGCCGGCCACGGCGCCGGCGAACCGGCTCGAGTAATTGCCCGCTGCGACCGACCAGGCATCCTTCTGCGTGTCGAACTCGACGTTCACCGATACCTCGGACGGCTCGACGCCGAACACGTCGGCCACGATCTGCGCGCATACCGTGCGATGGCCCTGGCCGGCCGGCGACGAGGCGATCACCACGCTGAGTCCGCCCAGCGGATCGATGCCCACGGTCGCGGCAGCGATGGCGCCGTTCTTCGGCCCGGCCTTGGTGCGCTGCTCGCGCGGCATCACGGTCGTGATGTAGCCCATGTTCGACACCGAAGGCTCGACGATGGCCGCGAAGCCGATGCCGTAGAGACGGCCCTCGGCGCGGGCCGTTTCCTGCCGCTGGCGCAGTTCGGCCAGGCCGCCGTCGCGCACTGCCATGGCCAGTGCCGCCTGGTAGTCGCCGGAGTCGATCAGCGCGCCGGCTGCTGCGCGGTACGGGAAGGCATCGCTCGCGATGAAGTTGCGGCGGTACACGTCGAGCGGATCGAGGCTCAGCTCGACCGCGATGCGCTGCACCAGTCGTTCGAGCGCGAAGTACACCTGCGGCCCGCCGAAGCCGCGCACCAGGCCGCTCGGCGTCTTGTTGGTCAGCACCACGCGGTTGCGCACGCGCAGGTGCTCGATGGCGTAGGCGCCGGTGAGGCAGCCGTGCATGCGGTAGAAGGTGGCCGGCTCGGGCGCGCGCAGGTAGCCGCCGCAATCGTCGAATTGGTCGAGCGACAGTGCGGTGATGCGGCCGTCGGCTTCGACCGCGGCCTCGGCATGGCACAGCCGGCCGGTGGCCGAGGTGGCGGCGGTCAGGTGCTCGAGCCGGTCCTCGACCCATTTCACCGGCGAGCCGGCCTTGCGCGCAGCCAGGCACATCAGCACGGCCGGCGCCATCACCGCCTGCTTGACGCCGAAGCTGCCGCCGGAGTCGGCGAAGGTGCGATGCCGCAGCCGGTTGCCGGGCACCTTGAGGGCCATCGCCATCACCGTGTGCAGCGAGAACGGGCCCATGAAGTTGGACTGGATGTCGTAGCCGTCCTGCTCCGAGAGGAACTCGGCGATGACCACCGCCGTTTCGATCGGCGTGCAGGAGTTGCGCGGGTAATGCACGCTGAGCGCCACGCGGTGCGGCGCGGCGGCAAAGGCCGCGTCCGGGTCGCCGTAGCAGAAGGAACGGTCGCTCACCACGTTGCTGCCTACGCGCTCGTGCAGCACGGGTGCGCCTTCGGCGGCGGCCGACTCGATGTCGACGACGGCGGGCAGCTGTTCGTAGTCGGCCTCCAGCAACTCAAGCGCGTCCTCGGCGAGGTAGCGGCTCTCGGCCACCACCACTGCGATCGGCTCGCCGGCATAGCGCACCTTGTCCACCGCCAGGGCCCACAGCTCCATCGGCTGCTTGACGCCGACGATGAAAGGCTTGGACCAGCGCTGGACGTCGGCGCCCGTGAGCACTGCGCGCACGCCGGACATAGCTTCGGCCCGCGCGGTGCGCACCGCCAGCACCCGGGCGTGCGCATGCGGCGAGCGCAGCACTGCGGCATGCAAGGTGTCGCTGCGCACGGGGGCATCGTCGCCATAGCGGCCGCGCCCGGTGAGCAGCGCGCGGTCTTCGACGCGCTGGGCCGGCCGGCCGACATGGGGCCGCGCGGGTGCGTCGACGAAGGGAGGAGCGCTCATCAGCATCAAGTTCACTCGGCCTTGATGCCGGCCTTCCGGATCACGGGCGCCCACTTGGCATCCTGCGCGGCGAAGAACTTCTCGAAGTCCGCCACCGAGCCGCCCAGCACCTCGACGCCCTGCGCCGCGAAGATGGCTTTCACGTCGTCGGACTTGAGGGCCTTTTGCAGTTCTGCGTTGAGCTTGTCGAGGATCGGCTTGGGCGTGCCCTTGGGCGCGGCCAGGCCATACCACACGGCGACCTCGAAGCCCGGGTAGCCCTGCTCCGCGACGGTGGGCACGTCGGGTATGGCCGCCAGGCGCTTCGGCGTGGTCACGGCCAGCGCGCGCATCTTGCCGGCCTTCACGTGGGGCAGGGCGTTGGGCAGGTTGTCGAACATCACGTCGACCTGTCCGCCCAGCAGGTCGGTCACCATCGGCGCACTGCCCTTGTACGGAATCTGGTTCATGTCCGTGCCGGTCACGCTCTTGAAGTACTCCATCGCAAGGTGCAGCGAAGTTCCGTTGCCGGCCGAGGCGTAGTTGAGCTTGCCGGGATTCGCCTTCGCATTGGCAATCAAGTCGGCCATCGACTTGATGGGCGATTCGGCGCGCACCAACAGCAGGTTGGGTGTCTGTCCACCGAGGATGACCGGCGCGAAGTCCTTCTTCGTGTCGTAGGGCAGCTTGGGATAGATGTACTGGTTCACCACAAGCGGGAAGCCGGCCACCACCAGGGTGTAGCCGTCGGGTGCCGCCTTGGCGCCGGCATCGGTGCCAAGCACGGTGCCGGCGCCGGGCCGGTTGTCGACCACCGTGGGTTGGCCCCAGGCGTCCTGCAGCTTGCGCGCGAACACGCGCGCCATCGTGTCGTTGAAGCCACCCGGGGTGTACGGCACGATGATCCGGATCGGCTTGTCGGGGTAGCTGCCGGGCTGGGCCTGCACCGCGGGCAGCGTGAGTGCCAGCGCGGTTGCGGCAAGGCAGTGGAGGAAGGTCTTCTTGTCCATGATGTCTCCGTTCTTTGATGTCGATTCGGTCGCAGGTGTCGCGGCGCTCAGATCGCGCCGACCTGCTGATAGATGTGCTTGATCTCCTGGAAGTCGATCAGCGCGTCGTAGCCGTGCAGGCGGCCGAGGCCGCTGCGGCGGTAGCCGCCGGTCTCCGCCTCGGCGAAAAGCTTGTTGTGGTCATTGATCCAGACCGTGCCGTTGCGCAGCGCGCGGGCCACGCGCAAGGCGCGCGCGCCGTCGCGCGTCCACACGCTGGCCGAGAGGCCGAACTCCGAGTGGTTGGCACGCGCCACGGCCTCGGCTTCGTCTTCGAAGCGCTCGACGACAAGGAGGGGCCCGAAGATCTCTTCCTGTACGAAAAAGGCGCTGGTGTCGCGATGCGCGACCAGGGTGGGCGTGAGGAAGGCGCCGCGCGCGAGCGCACCGGCACCGCGGCTGCCGCGCAGCAGCACCTCGTCGGCTGCAGCCATCGCCTCGTCGATGCGCTGGCCGACGCTGCGCGCGGAATCTTCGTCGATCATCGGACCGATGTGCGCGCCCTCGGCTAGGCCGGGCGCGACGCTCAGCGCCCGTAGCGAGGCGGTCAGCGCCAGCTTCATCGCGTCATAGTGCTTCGCGTGCACCAGCACCCGGCGCGCGGCGGTGCACTGCTGGCCGCTGATGATGGTGGCTGCCGCCGCGAGCGCAGGCGCCACCGCCTGCACGTCGGCGTCGTCGAAGACCAGGCAGGCGGACTTGCCGCCGAGCTCGAGCGACAGCTTCTTCATCGTCGGCGCCGCTGCGGCCATGATGCGTTGGCCCGTCGCGTTGGAGCCGGTGAAGCTGATGACGTCGACGTCGGCCGACTCGACCAGGCGCGCGGCGACCTCGTGACCGTCTTCGCTCACCAGGTTCACCACACCGGACGGAAGGCCCGGGGCGGCGTGCAGTTCGGCGATGAGCGCGGCGGTGATCAGCGCGGTCTGCGGCGCCGGCTTGACGACCGTGGCGCAGCCGGCCGCCAGCGCAGGCGCGAGCGAGCGGATCAGCAGCACCGCCGGCGCATTCCACGGCACGATGATGCCGACCACCCCGGCGGGCTCCTTCAGCAGCGTGGAGAAGGCGCCTGGCTCCACCTCGAAAACATGGCCCGGCATATAGCGCGCGAGGCCGGCGTAGTAGCGGATCTCGGAAACGGCGGCACCGATTTCGCCGCGCGACTGCGCAATGACCTTGCCGTTCTCCAACGTAAGCAGGCGAGCGAGCTCTTCCGCGCGGGCTTCGATGCGGTCGGCCCAGCGCAGCATGACCATCTGGCGCAGGCGTGGATTCTGTGCCCAGCCGGGCTGGTCGAAGGCGCGGCGTGCGGATGCGATGGCGGCATCGCCGTCGACGCGGCTGGAGGCGGCATAGCGGCCCAGCGCGGTGCCGTCGGCCGGGTTGTGGCGGGTGCCCCAGGCGCCGGATTGCGCGGGCCGCCACTCGCCGTGGATCAGGTTCTTGGCTTGGAGGTCGTTCATGGGTGTGGCTGAGGTAGGCGCGTCATTCGGCTGTGATGCGGCCGTCTTGCACGACCTTCTTCCACAGTGCCATTTGCGAGTCGATGAAGCGCTGGAACTGCGCGGGCGTTCCGCCGTCGGGCACCACGCCTTGCTGCGCGAACACCTTCTTGACATCGTCCATCGCGAAGATCGCGTTCATCTCGCGGTTGAGCTTGTCGATCACCGGCTGTGGGGTGCCGGCCGGCACCACGAACCCGTGCCAGGAGCTCACTTCATAGCCCGGCACGCCCGCTTCGGCTGCCGTGGGCAGCTCGGGCATCAGCGGCGAGCGCTTGGTGCTCGCGATCGCCAGCGCACGCACCTTGCCGGATTGGATGAAGGGAAGCGCGTGCGGCAGGAGGTCGACGGCCAGGTCGACCTGCCCGCCCGCCAGATCGGTCAGCAGCGGCGTACTGCCCTTGTAGGGCACCTGCGTCATACGGGTGCCTGACACACTCTCGAACAGCGCCATCGCCAGATGGTTGGAAGAACCCGAGCCGGACGACCCGTAATTGAGGGCGCCGGGCTTCGCCTTGGCCGCCGCGAGCACGTCGCCGAGCGTTCGCAGAGGACCGGCCGCGTGCGACACGATGAGCATCGGCGAACGGCCCGCCAGCACTACCGGCGCGAAGGCCTTGGCGCTGTCGTAGGGCAGCGACTTGTAGAGCCACGGGTTGGCCGCGAACGGGAACTGCACCACCAGCAGCGTGTAGCCGTCGGCCGGTGCGGTGGCGGCGGCCTGCGTGCCGATCACTGTGCCGCCACCCGGCTTGTTGTCGACGATCACGGGCTGCTTCCATGCGGCCGAGAGCTTGTTCGCGACGAGCCGGCCGAGCGTGTCGTTGAAGCCGCCCGCAGGGTACGGCACGACGATGCGGATCGGCTTGGCGGGGTAACTGTCCTGCGCCCGTGCCGGACCGGCAACGAAGGCGAGCGCGAGAGCGGCGCCCACGGCGGCCGCCAGGAGCGCACGGCGGCGCTGGAATGTCTGCATGGGTTTGTCTCCGGAAGTTGTTGTGCGGCGAAGCGGATGCAAGACGTCAGGCGTAGGCCGGACCTTCGATGGCGGGGTGCGCAGCGAGGAAGGCTTCATCGACCTCCACGCCGATGCCGGGCGCATCGGAGGGACGCACGCAGCCGTCGGCGCCGATCGCGAAGGGCGTGGCGACCAGCTCGTCACGGAACAAGTTGCCGCGCGACACGTCGGCCTCGAAGTAGCCATGGCCCTCGATGGCAGCGAGCACGTGCAGCGTCGCGGCCATGTTGATGCCTGTCATCGACGAGTGCGGATGGATCGGCAGCTTGTGCGCCGAGGCCAAGGCCGCGATGCGCATCGTCTCGGTGATGCCGCCGGTCTTCGACAGGTCGGGCTGCAGGATCGACACCACGCGGTCGTCCACCAGCCGGTTGAACTCGAAGCGTGTGTAGTGGTTCTCGCCGGCGGCGAAGGGCACACGGCCGTAGGCGCGCGCCAGCTCGTAGCTGCGGTAGTCATGTGCGGGGAAGGGTTCTTCGAGCCAGCCCACGTTCAGCGCGTCCAGCTGAGGCATGGCGCGCCGCGCATCGGCCAGGGAGTAGGCGGCGTTCACGTCCGTCAGGATCTCGATGCCTTCGCCAAAAGCCTTGCGCACCGCGGCCACGCGCGCCACGTCGCGCTCCACCGTGTCGCCCAACCGCAGCTTCACCGCCTTGTAGCCGGCCTGCACGTGGGCGGAGGCTTCGTCGACCAGCGCCGACGGATCCTGCCAGCCCAGCGCCACGCCGCCGGCGTAGGCAGCGATCGGCTTCGACGCGCCGCCCAGCAGCTTGTACAGCGGCCACCCCGTCGCCTTGCCGCGGATGTCCCACAGCGCCATGTCGATCCCGCTCATGGCAATGGCGCAACCCGCGCCGATGCCGTGGCTCGCCAGCTGGCGCGAATAGATGCGCTGCCACACGCCGTTGACGTCGGTCGCGTCCATGCCGAGCACCATCGGCCGGAGCGCATGGGTGACGAAGTGCGCGATGCTCGAATGCGCGCGGCCGTGGTGCGATTCGCCCCAGCCGACCAGGCCGTTCTCGGTCGTCACCTTGACGATCACGGCGTCGCGCTTGAGCGTGCGGCCGACGCCCAGTCGCACGCTGTGCGCGGCGGGAACGGGGAACGACGTGGCCCAGGCCTGGATGTCGGCGATGGCGGACCCGGACGTGGCGGACGGCGCGTCCGACGCGAGCGAAGAGGGCATGTGAACTTGTCTCCATGAGCGGCACGAGGGTGGCCGTCTGGGAGAAAGTCTAAAAATCGCCTTGCATCAGGTCAATTAATATTAAATGATACGAGCGATCATTTGCAGTGATGCCACTCACGCTGGGAGAAGGTTCATGGAGTTCCGTCAGATCCAATATTTCGTCTGCCTCTACGAAGAAGGCTCGGTGACCCGCGCGGCACGGCGCCTCAACATCGTCCAGCCGGCGCTCAGCATGCAGATCGCCAAGCTGGAGGAAGAGGTCGGGCAGCAGCTGTTCGTGCGAAGGCCGCAGGGCATGCAGCCGACCAGTGACGGACGGCGCATGTACCGCCTGTTTCTGCCCGTGCTGGGTGATTTCTCGCGAGCGCGCGAACAGGTCATGCAGACCAGCGCGGAACTGACGGGGCAGGTGCGCGTGGGAATGATCGCGACCATCGCCCAAGGAGTGTTGGTCGACGCCCTGCTGGAGTTCTCGAGCCTGCATCCGAAAGTGGAGCTTTCATTGACCGATGGCTTCAGCGGCACGTTGACCGATGCGGTGTCGGTCGGTCAGTTGGACGCAGCGATCATCAACAAGCCGCGGCGATCGCTGGCCCTCAACTCCGAACCCATCGCCGAAGAAGAACTGCTGCTGGTCACCGGCCCTCTGCATACTGCATTGGACGAAACCGTTCCGTTCCGTGAGCTTGCGCATCTGAAGCTCGTGCTGCCCACGCGCCAACATGGTCTGCGCGGCATCATCGAGAGCTTTGGCGAAGCCGAAGACGTGTCGCTGGCTCCTGGCGTCGAGATCGATTCGATCAGCGCGATTCTGAAGCTGGTTCTCGAGAGTGAGTTCTGTACGGTGCTGCCGCGCATCGCCGTTCGAAAACAGCTTGAGCATGCTTCGCTGCGCGGTCACACAGTGATAGCGCCTCGCCTGACGCGGCAGCTCGTGTGCGTGACACACCCGAGGCGGCCGCCAACCCCTGCCGCCGCGGCGTTTGTTGCGACTGTGGTGCGGCATGTGCGAGGGCTCGGGGGAAATTCGGTTTGATCTTGTTGGGCACAGCTGGATCCCCCTCCGTTCACCCCATCAGTCGCCAGCGTGGCGTGTGAGCGAAGTCGCGCACCCTCTCCATCGACAGCGAATCGCCAGACAGGCGACGCCTAGCTAGCGAGCGCCGGATAGTCCGTATAGCCCTTTGCATCGGGCGTGTAGAACGGTACCGGGGCAGGGGCGTTCAGCGGCCTTCGTGGCGCCTGCGGTCGACCAGGTCGGGTTGGTGATGAAAGTCTTGCACATCGCCGCGAGGTCTGCGCGGCCTTCGCTGAGGGCCTGCTGCGCGCTGGCTTGTCGGGTCCGCCGGCAAGAATGCAAGGACCGTCGAAGGCAGCCCATAGGTCGGTCTTAAGCTTCGGCGGAACAGGCGGAGTGCCCGGGGCGAGCGGTCGAGCACGTGAACGTACATGAGCCCGAGTGCGGAGGTGTTGATTGCCACCGAAGGTCGGCAGGGCTCGAGCGGCGATTTCCATTGAGACGCCCATTGCCCTCAGCGCTCCTTGCGCAGCATGGCTTCCAGTGCTTGCATGGCTTGCGATGCCGCAGGGCTGAGATAGCCGGAGGCGCGCCGCACAATGCCCACCCGCCTGGCTGATCGCCACCCGCCGACGGGGCTCATCGTCCGATGCCTCTATCGTCTGCTCAGGACTTGGACAACTCCAGCGACAACTCTCCAGCCCGGAGGTAGGCCGACTTCACCGCCTCCGCAAGCGCTGCAGGAGTCGCCCTCGCATCGAGCACCGACAGCGCCGCTTCCGTGGTGCCCTTCCGGGAAGTCACCCGAGCGCGCAGCGCGCCGAAAGCCTCTCCCCATTTCGCCTGCTCTAGAGCGCCCAGGGCAGTTAGCAGCACCAGTTCACGCGCGGTGTCAGGGCTGAATCCGAGGGCTTCAGTGGCCGATTGAAAGGCTTCCAAGAAATGGAACACATAGGCAGGGCCGCTCCCGCTTACCGCGGTCACTGCATCCAGGCGTTCGTCGTTATCGACCCAAAAGCTGTGTCCAGTCGCGGACAGCAACGCTTCGACCCGCGCGCGGTCGGCATGCGACAGTTCTTTGGAAGCGGTCATCCCGGAGACGCCGGCACCGACCAAAGCCGAGGTATTAGGCATGACACGCACCACGCGGTGGGTTTGCAACAATACGCAGAGGGCTTCGACAGAAATGCCTGCAGCAATGCTGATGTGCAAGGCGCTGCCCAGGTGCTCCAGGGCGGCCGCAGCTGCTTCCCGGAACATCTGCGGTTTGATCGCCCAGACTACTATTTCGGCCTGCCCAATCCGTTCGTTGGCCTCGGCCGAAGTGTGTACGCCATAGCGCGACGACAGAAGCTCGCGCTGCGTTTCGATCGGCTCGACGACCAGAATGTGGCTGCCGCCGTTCGACGTCCCGACGAGGCCGGCGATGATGGCGCTGGCCATCTGGCCTCCGCCGATGAACACGATGGATGGTGTGATGATGTCGTTGGTGTGCATGAAGTGTTCTGCTTGGTTGTGCCCTGCCACGCCGTGCAGCAGGGCCTGTTCGGCTCACGCAATCGTCATGAGACTGGCGTTGCCCCCGGCGGCGGTGGTGTTGGTGCTGATGGCTCGCTCCACCATCAACGCTTCGAGCGGCATGCTTGCCTGCTCCGCGGAGAAGCGGCGTAGGCTCACGATAGGGCCGTCGCGTCGGGCAAGGAGGGCAGACACCCGCTTCAGCTCCGATTCGCTGCCCTGATGCAAGGCCACATCGAAGGCGACATTTGAAGACAGCCAGTCCTTTGCCAGCACGATCCGCTTCTGGACATCAGGCGGCAGGTTGGCCCTTAGTGCCTCTGTGGTTGAGCTTGCCTCCCAAATGACTTGCGTTCCGACTGCCAGCGCCGCCGCCAGGGCATGGAGATACCCATCGGTCGAATCCGCCATGCAGAACACGGCTTCCCGCGGATGCAGCGAATACACATTGCGTTCGCCGGTGGGGCCGGCCAGGACGCGCTCACTGCAGTCACCCACGAGGTCGGCGAACTTACGGCATTGCGCGGCCGTGCGGTGGGCCTGGTGTTCCGCAAGCCACGCCAGCAACGAACCAAACACTTCGGGCGTTCGTCGGTTCATCTGCACTGGCTGCGATCCAGGCAGGCCGACAGCCAGCGCCCGGCTTAGGACGTCTTGCGGCGTGGCCGCAATCAGCCGGTACATATAGAGCGGGCCGCCCGCCTTGGGACCGGTGCCCGACAGGCCTTCTCCACCGAACGGCTGCACGCCCACCACCGCACCCACCATGTTCCGGTTGATGTAGAGGTTGCCGGCACGGGCACGCGCCACCACGCGCTCGATCGTTTCGTCGATTCGGGTGTGCAGACCCATGGTCAGGCCATATCCGGTGGCATTGACTTGATCGAGCATTGCCAGCAGGTTCTGGCGCGAGAAGCGCACCACGTGCAGAACCGGACCAAAAACTTCCTTCGTCAGTTCGGAAATGCTCTCCAGCTCGATGAGGGTGGGCAGAACATAAGTGCCCCCCTCGATCACCGCGCGCGCATGGCGACCGAGCCGATGCACCTTGCGGCCCTTCGCGCGCATCGCTTCGATGTGGTCTTCGATGCCGCGGCGGGCACCGGCGTCGATGACCGGCCCGACATCGGTGCGAAGCATCGCCGGATTTCCGACATCCGACTCGGCCATCTCGCCGCGCACCATGGCAATGAGGCTATCGGCGATCTCGTCCTGTACGCACAGCACCCGCAGGGCGGAGCATCGCTGGCCAGCGCTATCGAAGGCAGATCCCACGATGTCGGCTGCGACCTGCTCCAGGAGTGCGGAGGAGTCCACCAGCATGGCATTCTGTCCACCGGTTTCCGCGATCAATGGAATCGGGTCGCCCGTGGGGCCGACGCGCCCTGCGAGCGTTTGCTGCAGGTGGCGGGCGACTTCGGTGGAACCGGTAAACATCACCCCTTGCGTCCGCGCATCCGCGATCATCCGAGCGCCGACGACAGAACCGCGGCCGGTGACTAGCTGCACGGCCGCGGGCGGCACTCCGCCTTCGCGCAGAAGCCCAATACCCGCTGCAGCGATCAGCGAGGTCTGCTCCGCAGGCTTGGCCAGCACGGTGTTGCCTGCCGCCGCCGCCGCTGCGATTTGGCCGACGAAGATAGCCAGCGGGAAATTCCACGGGCTGATGCAGACCACGGGGCCCAGGGCTCGATGGGCATGGTTGTCGAAGTCATTTCGGGCTTGGGCGGCATAGAAACGCAGGAAGTCGATGGCTTCCCGAACTTCGGCAATTCCATTGGAATAGGTCTTGCCCGCTTCTCGGGCGAGGAGGCCGAGCAAAAGGGGCATGCGCGCCTGCATGAGGTCCGCTGCCCGCTCCAGGCAGTCGGCGCGCCCTGCCGGCGAAGTCGCCGCCCAGGAGGGAGCGAATTCGGTGGCGGACTTCAGGGCGGACTCAATCTCGTCTTCGGTCGCGGCGCGGCACCGGCCCACGATGTCTAGGTGGTTCGCCGGGTTGCGAACAGGCTTCCAGCCGGCGTCGACCATCGGTGCGGCTTGGCTCAGCATGGGTTGGGCTGTCCACCGGACCCCGGCTGATTCTGTGAGTGCCAGCTCGAGTGACTGCAGCGTCTGCTCGTTCGACAGATCCAGGCCTTGCGAATTGCGACGGCCGGCACCGTATAGGCTCGACGGTTCCGCAATCAGCGGATGGGACAGGCCAAGCGAGCCCTCCGCCTCGGCCATGCGCTCCACCGCCTCGACCGGGTCCTCGACCAAGGCTTCGATCGGAATGCTGGGGTCTGCGACACGGTTCACGAACGAGGTGTTGGCGCCATTCGCGATCGAAAGAAGAGCTGCTGTGGTACGCAAGGTGCTCGGAACGCAGGTCGATGCGGCCGATCAGTTGTACCCACCAGTCGGTCAGCATGTCAAAGCTGTCCGTTGAACGACTGACAAGCTGCGAGATCCCAGAAATTTTCAGACCTATACTGAAGTGAGCATACGGGGCTCAGCTTGCAGGTGAGCCGATGAACCGCTTCTGCCGTTTTTTCAGGATGGCTTACGCGACTTGGTCCAGTAGGTCCTTCAACGCCGGTCCACGCGCTCGGCGAGCCTTTAAATTTAGGTGCCGCTATCGAGTGACTAGAAGGGACTGAGGCCCTCGCACGGAATCAAGAGTCCGTGATCAACTCAGGAAATTTACGCCGCCTGCTGCTTGTCGACCTCGCAGCCGCTTCGATCTTCGCCTTGACTTGGGTGGTCACGCGCGGGATGCCCTTGCTTGAAACGGTGAAAACGCGGCCGGGCGCTGCCTTGGCTGCCTTTGCGGGCTTCTTGATGGCTGTGGGGCTAGTCATGGGGACCTCCGACAGAGAATTTCTCACTCGTGTAGGTTAGCAGTTTGCGCCAGGACCTGCTGCCAGGCCGTAAATCGAAGGTCATCAGGCGCTGTGATCCTTCCGCCTCCCACCATGCCGGATCGGCCTCCAGAATATCCTGGACGGTTTGACAGCCCTGTAGATGCGGCGTGCTGCGCTGCTCATCGGGTAAGAACTCGGCGTCAAAACCAAGCTTCGGCCATACCTTGAACCCGACATGGCGCTCCTGGAATCCCTTGCCGCCCGCGGCGATCAGTGAGATTTCGTCCAGCCCGGCCAAAAGCGAACTCAAAACTGTTTGTTGGCCCCAGCTCAACGCCATCAAACCTGACGCGCGTGCCAGTCAGGTAAGTTCGCGTGATTTCATGGGCAAGCAGGACTTGGTGCAAGTCAGCGAGGTGTGATCGATAGAAGGGCGTCTGTTGAAGTGGCACGGTCCGAAGTCAAAACTAGATTGAAGCGCTCAGGCCGAGGGCTTCATGTTCATGATGATGTGGCTTTGCAATTTGCGAGGAATGGGCCGAGTTGGGCTGTGGGGCACGGCGCTCCGGGTTGCTCCAGGCACCCAACGCGATGTCTGCCGGCGTCGGGCCGGGGGGTATATCGAGCGACGTCGGGATGTTCTTTGGCTTGATGCTGCGCAGATGCTCAGGCCTCAGGTGGGTGTATCGCTTGAGCATCTTCCAGTCCTTGTGCCCAGTCACAAGCGCAGCCTGCTCGATGGTGAACCCCGCCTCGAAGAGGCGACTGGCTGCTTCGTGCCGTAGATCATGGAACTTGAGGTCCTTGATCTTCAATTCCTTGCATGCCCGACGGAAAGCGGTCCCGACCGAGCGACCGTTATACGGAAAGATCAAGCTGCTGTTCCCGGAGAACGGTTTCTGCTCCTCGAGAATGGCCCAGGCATCGAATCCGGTGACATCGAGCAGCGGCACCTTCTGGTCATTGCCATTCTTGTCCCGCGGATCTTTCCGGTCACGCACGATCACGGTACGAGCCTTGGCATCGATGTCCTCCCATCGGATGCGGCAGATCTCGTCCTGGCGCATCGCGGTGGCGATCGCGAATCGCATGATTCGTCCCAGCGGGATGATCTGCCGTGAATTGCTGGCGAAGTAGTCGGCAAGCGCCTGCAGTTCATCGAGGGTAGGGCGGCGGTCCCGTTCCCGCCCCTTGCCGACCAGGCCCAGGCGCTTGAGCGCCATGCGGGCCAGATCAATGGGCTCTACCTGAACGCGAATCCCGTGAACGGCCGCCGCGTGAGAAACTACCAGCTTGATGTAGCCGATGTCCATGCTGATGGTGACGGGGCCGGCGCTTTCCCTGGCGCGGTCCTTGCCGAACTGGATGAGCCGCTCGCGCGTGAGGTCCTTCAGCTTCAGCTTGCCCAGCTTCGTATTCAGTGCATCGAGGGTGAAGGCTTTGGAGCGTCGGGGCGCTCGCAGCACCTCCTTCATGTCCGTGATATGCAGATCGATCAGGTCGCCGAAGGTGGTCGGGTCCTTGACCTTTGAGCGGCTGGCGGGCTCGCCCAGATCGATGCGGCGCTCGGTCGCGAGAGCCCACTCCTGGGCATCCTTGTGCCGCCGAAAGGTTTCGCTCGCGTAGACACCCTTGCGGCGGACTTGCGCGCGCCAGTTGCCGGACGGAAGCTGCTTGAAGGTGGGCATTTCGTGTGCGCTACGTGTGCACTGACAGGGCGAAATGGGGCGTATTCGGGCGTTTTGGAGTGCACACGAGCGTGCACACGAGGGGTTCTAAGTGTATGAATGATAACGCTAAGTTGTTGAATTTAAAAGAGAAAATCGTCTCCGTCGCTCCGATGATGGATTGGACGGACCGCCATTGCCGTTACTTCCATCGCCTGATGTCGCGCCATGCGCTGCTCTATACCGAGATGGTGACCACCGGCGCGCTGGTGCACGGCGATGTTCCGCGGCACCTGCGCTTCAACGAGGAAGAGCATCCCGTGGCCCTGCAACTGGGCGGCAGCGAACCGGCCGATCTCGCGCATTGCGCCAGGCTCGGCGAGGAGTGGGGCTACGACGAGATCAACCTCAACTGCGGCTGTCCCAGCGAGCGGGTGCAGCGCGGCGCCTTCGGTGCCTGCCTGATGGCCGAGCCGGCGCTGGTGGCCGATTGCGTGAAGGCCATGGTCGACGCCACCCGCCTGCCGGTCACGGTCAAGCACCGCATCGGCATCGACAAGATCGAGAGCTACGAGTTCGTGCGCGACTTTGTCGGTGCGGTGAGCGAGGCCGGCTGCCGGGGCTTCATCGTGCATGCGCGCAACGCGTGGCTGCAGGGCCTGAGCCCGAAGCAGAACCGCGAGATTCCGCCGCTGCGCTACGAGCTCGTGCATCGCCTGAAGCACGAATTTCCGGAGCTGGATTTCTCGATCAATGGCGGCATCTCGGCCAACGCGCAGGTGCATGAGCACCTGCGGCTGCTCGACGGCGTGATGGTCGGCCGGGAGGCCTACCACAATCCCTGGTGGCTGGCCGAGTGGGACGCGGAGTTCTACGGCGCCGCGCCGCAGCCGCTGACGCGCGAGGAGGTCGAATCGCTGATGTGCGACTACATGGTCCGCGAGGCGGCGGAACACGGCACGCAGTGGTCGTCGATCGCGCGCCACATGCTGGGCCTGCGCAACGGACTGCCCGGCGCGCGCCGCTGGCGACAGGTCTGGAGCGACCATCGGCTCAAGACGCGCCCGCCGCACGAGGTGATGGCACTGGCGCACGAACCCGCCACGCAAGAGGCCTGAAGCCGCGCGGCCTCAAGCTGCCATCAGCGTGGCCTCGGGCACGTCCTCGATGGTGGTGCGGCGCAGTTCGCGGCGCTCGCCGATGTCGTAGCGCCGGCCGCGGTGCAGGGTGCTGCGGTTGTCCCACATCACGAGGTCGCCCACCTGCCATTCGTGCGTGTAGACGAACTCGCGGCGCGTTGCATGCTCGAGCAGGTCCGATAGGAACATGCGCCCCTCGGCCACCGGCCAGCCGATGATCTCGCGTGCATGCACGCCCACGAACAGCAGCTTGCGCCCCGAGCCCGGGTGCGTCTGCGCCAGCGGCCACACGGCGGGTGGAATGGCTTTCTTCTGGTCGTCGGTGTAGGCCTCGTCGCCCAGCAGGATGCGGGTGTGCAGTGCGTAGTGCTCGGCGCACAGGCCCTCGATCTCCGAGCGGGTGCGCTCGGGCAGGGCGTCGTAGGCGGCGCGAAGATCCGCGAACTCGGTGTTGCCGCCCCAGCTCGGCAGCACCAGCGCGTGCAGCATCGAATAGGCGGCGCGCGGGTTCTGGAAGGAGCTGTCGCTGTGCCAGAGCTGGTTGGCAAAGTTCGACAGGTTCTTGGGCGAATCGCGGCGCGCCACCTTGCCTTCTGCATCGACGTTGGAGATGTCGATCAGCCGTTCGTCCTCCAGCCGCTCGGGGCGCTTGAAGACCTTCTTCAGGCCCAGGTCGAGCGGGCCGAACGACTTCGCGAAATCGATCTGCTGCTGGCCCGTGAGCGGCTGTCCGCGCCACACCAGCACGGCGTATCGGTTCATGGCCGCGTTGATCTGCTTCACCTCGGAAGGCGAGAGCGGCTGCCTGATGTCGATGCCCCGCGCCTCGGCGGCGAAGAGCGGGTGCAGGGGGGTGAGTTCGAGGGAGGACATGGATCTTGCCAATGAAAGAATGGGAAATGGCGATGCCTATTCGGCCTGGATGCCGGCTTCGGCGATCACGCGCGACCAGCGCTTCATCTCGCTCTGGACGAAGGCGTCGAACTGCGCGGGCGTGGAAGCCACCACGTCCATGCCTTGTTCCTCGACGCGGCGGCGCATCTCGGGGTCGTGCAGCACTCTTGCGGTGTCGGCCTGGATCTTCGCGACCACCGCCGGCGGCGTGGCGCGCGGCGCAACGAAGCCGAGCAGCGCGCTCACGTGGAATCCCGGCAGGGTCTCGGCCACGGTCGGATAGCCGTAGCCCGGAATCCGCTTCTCGCCGAGCGTGGCGATCATCTTCATCCGGCCCGCCTTGACGTACGGCAGCACCGAAAGAAAAGGGTCGAACACGAGGTCGAGCCGCCCACCCAGCAGTTCGGTGTGCGCCGGCGCGCTGCCCTTGAAGGGCGCGTGCAGCATGTCGAAGCCCGCTTCGCGCTTGAGCAGCTCGGCGCCCAGGTGCGTGGTGCTGCCGGCGCCGGGCGTGCCGTAGCTGAGCTTGCCCGGGTTCTTCTTCGCGTAGGCGATGAGTTCGGCCAGCGTGCCGAAGGGCGCATCGGGCCGCGCCACGATCGCGAGCTGCAGGTTGGCGATCTGCGTGATGCCCGCCAGGTCCTTCACCGTGTCGTAGGGAAGGCTCTTGCGCAGCGACGGATTGACCGCAAAGGACGAATTCACCATGCCGAAGGTCAGCCCGTCGGCCGGCGCCTTGGCGACGAAGTCGACGCCAATGGCCGTGCCGGCCCCCGGCTTGTAGTCGACAAGCACCGGCTGGCCCCACATCTCCTGCAGCTTGAGCGAGATCAGGCGCGCCACTGTGTCGGTCGGCCCGCCGGGCGCGAAGGGAACGATGAGCTTGACGGGCCCCTTGGGGTAGCCGCCCGCGTCGCCCGCGGTGGCCGCCGGCGCGGCGGCCGCAAAGCCGGAGAGCGCCAGGCCGCTTCCCGCCAACAGCAGCAGGCGCCGGTCTCGCGAGGGAAGAAGGGCGGTTGAGCCGCCAGCGGAATGTCTCGAATTTCTGTATAAATGGAACATTGTTTCGAAATAATGATTCCCGAGCGCCGTCACGTCAACCGTTTTTTGCTGAAGAATGAACGAACATCTAAAAAAAAGGGTTTGGATACATGAATGACGCGATTGGCGGCAAAGAAGAAGTCAGCGCGCTTGCCAGGGGGCTGGCCTTGCTCAAGGTCATCGGAATGGCAGCCGCACCCATCAGCAATCGCGACCTGGCCGAAACCACCGGCATCCCCAAGGCCACCGTGTCCCGCCTCACGGCCACGCTGGTGGCCGCGGGCTACCTGAAGCAGTCGCAGGACAGCGACCGCTTCAGCCTCGGGCCCGCGCTGCTCGACATGAGCAGCCGCTACCTGCGCCACTTCGACCTGCGCACGGTGGCCCGGCCGCATCTCTCGGAGCTGTCCGAATTTGCCGGCGCCAGCGTCCACATGGGCGTGCGCGACGAGCTGGACATGCTCATCATCGATTCGCTGCGCCCCCGCTCCGCGCTGATCAGTTCGCGCATCGAAGTGGGCTCGCGCATGACCATTGCCACCTCGGCCGCGGGCCGCGCCTACCTCGGCGCGCTACCCGCCGCCGAGCAGGCCGAGGTGCTCGAGCAGATCCGCCTGGAAAGCGGCGAGAACTGGCCTTCGATCGAGCCGCGCCTGATGGCCGGGCTCGACGAATACGCGCGCCTGGGCTATTGCAGCTCGTTCGGCGAGTGGCATCCGCACATCCACGCCCTGGGCTTTGCGCTCAAGGGCCCGCGCGGCGAGCGCTACGGCGTGAGCTGCGGCGGCCCCGCCTACCTGCTGCCCAAGGACGTGATGCTCGGCCGCGTCGCCCCCAGGCTCCTCGAAACCGCCCAGCGGATCTCCCAGGAAGCCGGCACCGTCAGCACCGACTGATCCCCGCCGCTGCCACGGCTCTCTTCGTGAAACACCGGGGATCCGGCTTTGCCGGTCCCCTGGTGTTGCTCCCGGAAGGGGGTGGGCGAAGCGACACGAAGTGCGCGAAGACTGGGGGAGAACTCAGTTCGCGGCTTCCAGGCCGTTCGTGAAATGCTCGCGCATCCGCGCCATCGCCGCCGCGGCATCCCGCGCCTCGATGGCCGCCATCACCGACCGGTGCTCCGCGAGCGATTCCGCGATGCGCCCCGCCTTCAGCAGCGAGTTGTGCCGGTTGAGCTTCATCACCTTGCGCAGGTCGGCCACCATCTGGTCGCGCCACTTGTTGTTCGCAATGGCCAGAAGGCACATGTGGAAGCGCTCGTTGACCGCAAAGAAATGCTCGCGGTCTTCCTTGCCCGGTGCGCCTGCCGCTTCGAGTTCGGCATGCAGCGCCTTGAGCTCCGCGCGCTGGGCCTCGCTCGCGCGCTCGGCCACCACGCCGGCCGCATCGCTTTCCAGCAGCGAGAGCAGGTGGTAGACGTCCGCCAGGTCCTGCTCGGACACCTCGGTGACGTAGGCGCCGCGCCGTACCTTCATGGTCACCAGGCCTTCGGCGGCCAGCACCTTCAGGGCTTCGCGCAGCGGCGTGCGGCTGATGCCGTATTCCTCGGCCAGCTTGAGTTCGTCGATCCAGCTGCCCGGCTCGAGCTCGCGGCGGAAGATCCGCTGGCGCAGCAGTTCGGCCACCTCTTCATAGAGGGCGCGCGGGGTGAGGGTGAGGGCGGACATGGGGCGGACTGTACCGCAAAAACGGGTTTGAATTAATAATTACGGATCGGTTAGACTCGCGGCCGGCTTGCAAATCCCTTGCAGGCGAATTTGCGACTACCCTGCAAGACACTGCGAAAAGCCCCCTCATGAGCAGCAAACCCGAACCCACCTTCAAGCCGGCCAACCTCGACGACTGGGCCAAGGCCGCCGCCAAGTCGGCACCGGGCGGCGACCTGGGCGCGCTCAACTGGCTCACGCCGGACGGCATCACCGTGAAGCCGCTCTACACCGCGGCCGACCTGCAGGGCCTCAAGTACACCGACACGCTGCCCGGCTTCGAGCCCTACCTGCGCGGCCCACAGGCCACCATGTACGCGGTGCGTCCCTGGACCATCCGCCAGTACGCGGGCTTCTCGACCGCCGAGGAATCGAACGCCTTCTACCGCAAGGCGCTGGCTGCCGGCGGGCAGGGCGTGAGCGTGGCTTTCGACCTGGCCACCCACCGCGGCTACGACAGCGACCATCCGCGCGTGACCGGCGACGTCGGCAAGGCCGGCGTGGCCATCGATTCGGTCGAGGACATGAAGATCCTGTTCGACCAGATCCCGCTCGACAAGGTGAGCGTGTCCATGACGATGAACGGCGCCGTGCTGCCGGTGCTCGCGGGCTACGTGGTCGCGGCGGAAGAGCAGGGCGTGAGCCAGGACCAGTTGAGCGGAACCATCCAGAACGACATCCTCAAGGAGTTCATGGTCCGCAACACCTACATCTTCCCGCCCGCGCCGAGCATGCGGATCATCGGCGACATCATCGAGTACACGGCGCAGAAGATGCCCAAGTTCAACTCGATCTCGATCAGCGGCTACCACATGCAGGAGGCCGGCGCCAACCAGGCGCTGGAGCTGGCCTTCACGCTGGCCGACGGCAAGGAATACGTGAAGACCGCGCTGGCCAAGGGCCTGGACGTCGACGGCTTTGCCGGGCGCCTGTCCTTCTTCTGGGCCATCGGTATGAACTTCTATCTCGAAGTGGCCAAGATGCGCGCCGCGCGCCTCTTGTGGTGCCGCATCATGAAGGAGTTCAACCCCAAGAACCCCAAGAGCCTGATGCTGCGCACGCACTGCCAGACATCGGGCTGGAGCCTGACCGAGCAGGACCCCTACAACAACATCGTGCGCACCACCATCGAGGCCATGGCTGCGGTGTTCGGCGGCACGCAGAGCCTGCACACCAACGCGCTCGACGAAGCGATTGCGCTGCCTACCGAGTTCAGCGCCCGCATCGCGCGCAACACGCAGCTCATCATCCAGGAAGAAACGCATATCACGAACGTGGTCGACCCCTGGGCCGGCAGCTACATGATGGAGAAGCTCACGCAGGACATGGCCGACGCGGCCTGGGCCATCATCGAGGAAGTCGAGGCCATGGGCGGCATGACCAAGGCGGTGGACAGCGGCTGGGCCAAGCTCAAGATCGAAGCCGCCGCCGCCGAGAAGCAGGCGCGCATCGACTCGGACAAGGACGTGATCGTGGGCGTCAACAAGTACAAGCTCAAGACCGAGGACGCGATCGACAGCCTCTCCATCGACAACGTGATGGTGCGCGAGCAGCAGGTGGCGCGCCTGCAGAAGATCCGCGCCTCGCGCGACGGCGCCAAGGTGCAGGCCGCGCTCGACGCGCTGACCGAAGCCGCCGAAAGCAACACCGGCAACCTGCTGGCGCTGAGCATCGATGCGGTGCGCGCGCGCGCCACGGTCGGCGAGATTTCCGACGCGCTCGAAAAATCATTCGGCCGCCATCGGGCCGACACGCAAAAGGTGACCGGTGTGTACGCAGCTGCCTACGACTCGGCCGAAGGCTGGGAAACCCTCAAGACCGAAATCAACGCCTTCGCCGAGGAACAGGGCCGGCGCCCACGCGTGATGATCTCCAAGCTGGGCCAGGACGGGCACGACCGTGGCGCCAAGGTGGTGGCCACCGCGTTCGCCGACCTGGGCTTCGACGTGGACATGGGGCCGCTGTTCCAGACGCCCGAGGAGTGCGCGCGGCAGGCCATCGAGAACGACGTGCATGCCGTCGGCGTGAGCACGCTCGCGGCCGGCCACAAGACGCTTGTGCCCGCCATCATCAACGAGCTCAAGAAGCAGGGCGCGGACGACATCATCGTGTTCGTCGGCGGCGTGATTCCGCGGCAGGACTACGACTTTCTCTACGAGGCCGGCGTCAAGGGCATCTACGGTCCGGGCACGCCCATTCCGGCCAGCGCCAAGGACGTGCTGGAGCAGATCCGCGCGGCGGTTTCGGCCTGAGAAGCAGAGCGTGGGCGATCTCTTGTCGCGGCTGTCGCTGCAGCCGGTTGAATCCAGCGATTTCGAGGCCATGCTGGCCCTGCGCGTCGATGCGATGCGCCCCAGCCTGGAGCGCGTGGGGCGCTTCGACCCCGCGCGCTCACGCGAGCGGCTGCAAGCCGGTTTCGTCGTGCCCTTCATGCACCACATCGTGCTCGACGGCGAGCTGCGCATCGGCTTCGTCACGCTCAAGCCCGAAGGCGCGGATGCGCTGCGGCTCGACCACCTCTACCTGCGCACCGGCTTCCAGGGCCTGGGCATCGGCGAGTGGGTGCTCGAGTGGGCCAAGTCGCAGGCGCGAGAACAGCGGATGGACATCAAGCTCACCGCGCTCGTGCAGAGCGATGCCAACCGCTTCTACCTGCGGCATGGCTTCGTGCTCGAAGGCGAAGAGGGCGTCGACCTGCACTACCGCTGGCGCGTGTCGTCCCCGGAGGACGCGTGCTGAACAAGCCGGCGGCTGCACTGGAGCGCGCGATTGCCGAATCAGGCGGCATGGCGCAGCGCCGCGCCATCGCCAAGGCCATCACGCTGCTCGAATCGACCCGCGCCGACCACCGCGCACAGGCCGATGAACTGCTCACCGCGCTGCTGCCGCGCACCGGCCAGTCGTTTCGGCTCGGCATCTCCGGCGTGCCGGGCGTCGGCAAGTCGACCTTCATCGAGACGCTGGGCCTGCTGCTGATCGGCAAGGGCCACCGCGTGGCGGTGCTCACCATCGATCCTTCCTCCACTGTCTCGGGCGGCTCCATCCTCGGCGACAAGACGCGCATGGAGCGGCTCTCGGTGCACGAGCGCGCCTACATCCGGCCCAGTCCCTCGAGCGGCACGCTCGGCGGCGTGGCCGAGAAGACGCGAGAGGCCATGCTGGTGTGCGAGGCCGCAGGCTACGACATCGTGATCGTCGAGACCGTGGGCGTGGGCCAGAGCGAAACCGCCGTGGCCGGCATGACCGACATGTTCGTGCTGATGCAGCTGCCCAATGCGGGCGACGACCTGCAGGCCATCAAGAAGGGCGTGATGGAACTGGCCGACCTCGTCGTCATCAACAAGGCCGACATCGACAAGGACGCCGCGACGCGCGCGCAGGCCCAGATCACCTCGGCGCTGCGCCTCTTCGGCCACCAGGGCAACCCGGACCATGCGCATGCGGCGCACGACGCGCACAGCGGCGCACAGGTGCGCTTCTGGCTGCCCCAGGTGCTGCAGCTGAGCGCATTGGCCGGCACGGGCGTCGACGCCTTCTGGGATGCCGTCACGCAATTCAGGCAGCTGCAGAGCGCCAACGGCAAGCTCGCCAGGCGCCGCGAGAAGCAGGCCACCGCGTGGATGTGGGAACGCATCGACGCCGGCCTCAAGCAGGCCTTCAGGCAGCACGCGCAGGTGCGCGAATTGCTGCCGCAGCTCACGCAGCAAGTGGCGGAGGGCGCGCTGCCCGCATCGACGGCGGCGCGCCAGCTGCTTGCGGCGGCCGCCATCACCGCCAGGCCATGACCCCACACCAAATTCAGGACCACAGCTTCGGAAGCACACCATGCAAGAACTGATCGAACAACTCGAAAAGCGCCGCGCCCAGGCGCGCCTGGGCGGCGGGCAGAAGCGCATCGACGCGCAGCACGCCAAGGGCAAGCTCACGGCGCGCGAGCGCATCGAGCTGCTGCTCGACGACGGCACTTTTGAAGAATGGGACATGTTCGTCGAGCACCGCTCGGTCGATTTCGGCATGGCCGAGCAGAAGATTCCGGGCGACGGCGTGGTCACGGGCTACGGGATGATCAACGGCCGCCTCGTGTTCGTGTTCAGCCAGGACTTCACGGTCTTTGGCGGTGCGCTCAGCGAAGCGCATGCCGAAAAAATCTGCAAGGTGATGGACCAGGCCATGAAGGTCGGCGCGCCGGTCATCGGCCTCAACGATTCGGGCGGCGCGCGCATCCAGGAAGGCGTGGCGTCGCTCGGCGGCTATGCCGACGTGTTCCAGCGCAACGTGATGGCCTCCGGCGTGGTGCCGCAGATCAGCATGATCATGGGCCCGTGCGCGGGCGGCGCGGTGTACTCGCCCGCCATGACCGACTTCATCTTCATGGTGAAGGACTCCAGCTACATGTTCGTCACCGGCCCCGAGGTGGTGAAGACCGTGACGCACGAGAGCGTCACGGCCGAAGAGCTGGGCGGCGCCGTCACCCACACCACGCGCAGCGGCGTGGCCGACATGGCGTTCGAGAACGACGTCGAGGCGCTCATGATGCTGCGCCGCCTCTACAACTACCTGCCGCTCAACAACCGCGAGAAGCCGCCGGTGCGCCTGGGCAACAACGGCCAGGGCGATCCGGCCGACCGGCCCGACTACTCGCTCGACACGCTGGTGCCCGACAACCCCAACAAGCCCTACGACATCAAGGAGCTGATCCTCAAGGTGGTGGACGACGGCGACTTCTTCGAGCTGCAGCCCGACTACGCGAAGAACATCGTGATCGGCTTCGCGCGCATGGAAGGCCAGACCATCGGCATCGTGGCCAACCAGCCGCTGGTGCTCGCGGGCTGCCTGGACATCAAGAGCAGCATCAAGGCCGCGCGCTTCGTGCGCTTTTGCGATGCCTTCAACATCCCGGTGGTCACTTTTGTCGACGTGCCCGGCTTCATGCCCGGCACGGGGCAGGAGTACGGCGGCATCATCAAGCACGGCGCCAAGCTGCTCTACGCCTATGCGGAGTGCACGGTGCCCAAGATCACCGTCATCACGCGCAAGGCCTACGGCGGCGCCTACGACGTGATGGCCTCCAAGCACCTGCGCGGCGACGTCAACCTGGCCTGGCCGCGTGCCGAGATCGCGGTGATGGGCGCCAAGGGCGCGGTGGAAATCATCTTCCGAGAGGACAAGAACGACCCCGAGAAACTCGCCGCCCGCGAAGCGGAATACAAGGCGCGGTTCGCCAACCCATACGTGGCGGGCGCGCGCGGCTACATCGACGACGTGATCCTGCCGCACGAGACGCGCAAGCGCATCTGCCGTTCGCTCGTGATGCTGCGCGAGAAGAAGCTCGAGAACCCGTGGCGCAAGCACGGAAACATCCCACTGTGAGCGGCACGGAGAAGAAGAACATGTTCAAGAAGATACTGATCGCCAATCGCGGCGAAATCGCCTGCCGCGTGATCCAGACCGCGAAGAAGATGGGCATCCTCACCGTCGCGGTCTACTCCGACGCCGACAAGGAGGCCCGCCACGTCGAGCTGGCCGACGAGGCCGTGCACATCGGTGCCGCGCCCAGCCGTGAGAGTTATCTGCAGGCCGACCGCATCATCGAAGCCTGCAAGAAGACCGGCGCCGAGGCCGTGCATCCGGGCTACGGCTTCCTGTCGGAGAACGAGGCCTTCGCGCGCAAGGTCGAGGAAGAGGGCATTGCCTTCATCGGACCCAAGCACTATTCGATCGCGGCCATGGGCGACAAGATCGCCTCCAAGAAGCTCGCGAACGAGGCCGAGGTCAACACCATCCCGGGCTGGAACGACGCCATCGAGACGGCCGAGCGCGCGGTCGAGATCGCCAAGGACATCGGCTACCCGGTGATGATCAAGGCCTCGGCCGGCGGCGGCGGCAAGGGCCTGCGCGTGGCCTACAACGACAAGGAGGCCTTCGAGGGCTTCACCTCGTGCCGCAACGAGGCACTGAGCAGCTTCGGCGACGACCGCGTGTTCATCGAGAAGTTCGTCGAGGAGCCGCGCCACATCGAGATCCAGGTGCTGGGCGATTCCCACGGCAACGTCATCTACCTGAACGAGCGCGAATGCTCGATCCAGCGCCGCCACCAGAAGGTGATCGAGGAGGCGCCTTCGCCGTTCATCAGCGACGCCACGCGCCGTGCGATGGGCGAGCAGGCGGTGCAGTTGGCCAAGGCCGTGAAGTACCAGAGCGCGGGCACGGTGGAGTTCGTGGTCGGCAAGGACCAGAGCTTCTACTTTCTGGAGATGAACACGCGGCTGCAGGTGGAGCACCCGGTGACCGAATGCATCACAGGGCTCGATCTTGTCGAACTGATGATCCGCGTGGCGGCCGGCGAGGAACTGCCGCTCACGCAGGAACAGGTCAAGCGCAACGGCTGGGCCATCGAGTGCCGCATCAATGCCGAGGACCCGTTCCGCAATTTCCTGCCTTCGACCGGCCGCCTCGTGAAGTTCCAGCCGCCGGCCGAGACCATGTTCGCAGCCGACACCGAGCGCCTGAACGGCGTGCGCGTGGACACCGGCGTGTACGACGGCGGCGAGATCCCGATGTACTACGACTCGATGATCGCCAAGCTCATCGTGCACGGCAAGGATCGCCAGCATGCGATTGCCCGCATGCGCGAGGCGCTCAACGGCTTCGTGATCCGCGGCATCAGCAGCAACATCCCGTTCCAGGCCGCGCTGCTCGCGCATCCGAAGTTCGTGGCGGGCGATTTCAACACCGGCTTCATCGCCGAGCACTACGGCAAGGGCTTCCATGCGGAAGACGTGCCGCACGCCGATCCGGCTTTCCTGATTGCGCTTGCGGCCTATGTGCACCGCCGCTATCGCGCGCGGGCCTCCGGCATCAGCGGACAGCTCGAAGGCCACGGCGTGAAGGTGGGCGAGCAGTTCGTGGTGGTGGAGCTGGGGCCGGAGGGCAAGCATGTGCACCATCCGGTGTCGGTCACCGACTTCCATGGCAAGACCGGCGCCAGCGCCGTGGCCGTGGGCGGCAAGAGCTACAAGATCGACAGCGGCTTTGCGCTCGGCGCCATTCGCGTGCAGGGCATGGTCAACGACCGGCCCTTCACCGCGCAGGTCGAGCGCGGTGCCGGCAAGAACCCGCTGGCGCTGCGCGTGTCCCACGACGGCACGCAGATCGAGGCGATGGTGCTGTCGCCCCTGGGTGCGCGCCTGCTCGAACTGATGCCCTACAAGGCGCCGCCGGACCTGAGCAGGTTCCTGATGTCGCCAATGCCGGGCCTCCTGGTCGAGGTGTCGGTGCAGCCGGGGCAGCAGGTGCGGGCCGGCGAGAAGCTGGCCGTGATCGAGGCCATGAAGATGGAAAACGTATTGTTCGCCACGCAGGACGGCGTGGTGGGCAAGATTTCGGCCAACAAGGGCGAGTCGCTCGCGGTCGATCAAATTATTCTGGAGTTTGAATAAAGCTCACCCCCAGGCTACGCGCACTTCGTGTCGCTTCTCCAACCCCCTTCCGGGGGCAACACCTGCGGCCCGGCGAAGCCGGTTCCGCGGTGTTTCCCGAACAGACAACGCTTCGGGCAGCTATGAAAGATTTTTTTTGATATGACGACCTCCGATCTTTTTTTCGAAGCGCCCATCACGGCGCCTGTCACGCTGCACCGGCCGGCCAAGGCCGCTGCGCCGCAAGGCCCGTGGACGGTCGAAGCGATTCAGGCGCTGCTCGACAAGCCGCTGATGGACCTGCTGTTCGAGGCGCAGACGGTGCACCGCCAGCATTTCCCGGAAGGCGACATCGAGCTGGCGACGCTGCTGTCGGTCAAGACCGGTGGCTGTCCCGAGAACTGCGGCTACTGCCCGCAGTCGGCCGAGTTCGACACCGGCGTGAAGGCGCAGAAGCTCATGGAAGTCGACGAGGTGGTGCGCGCCGCGCAGGCCGCCAAGGACGCCGGCGCCACGCGCTTCTGCATGGGCGCCGCATGGCGCGCGCCGAAGGACCGTGACGTCGAGAAGGTGGCCGTGCTGGTCGAGGCCGTGAAGGGGCTGGGCCTGCAGACCTGCGCCACGCTCGGCATGCTGGAGCCGCACCACGCGCACCAGCTCAAGGCCGCGGGCCTGGACTACTACAACCACAACCTCGACACCGCGCCCGAGTACTACACCGACGTGGTCGACACGCGCACCTACCAGGACCGGCTCGACACGCTGGCCCATGTGCGCAGCGCCGGCATCAGCGTGTGCTGCGGCGGCATCGTCGGCATGGGCGAGCAGCCGGTGCACCGCGCGGGACTGATCGCGCAGCTGGCCAACCTGAATCCGTACCCGGAGTCGGTGCCGATCAACAGCCTGGTGCGCGTGCCGGGCACGCCGCTGGCCGATTCGGAGCCGGTCGATCCCTTCGACTTCGTGCGCATGATCGCGGTCGCGCGCATCACGATGCCGACCGCACGCGTGCGGCTCTCGGCGGGCCGCCAGCAGATGGGCGATGCGGTGCAGGCGCTGTGCTTCATGGCTGGCGCCAACTCCATCTTCTATGGCGACAAGCTGCTCGTCACCGGCAATCCCGACGTCGAGGCCGACACGGTGCTGCTGCGCAAGCTCGGCCTCAATGCGCGGCAGGTGCAGGAGCAGCCGGAAGGTTGCGCCGCATGACCACCGCCGCCGCACGCCCCTTCAAGGTGCTGGGCATCCAGCAGATCGCCATCGGCGGGCCCGACAAGCTGCGCCTGCAGAAGCTCTGGGTCGATATGCTGGGGCTCGAGGTCACGGGCACCTTCAAGAGCGAGCGCGAGAACGTCGACGAGGACATCTGCTCGATGGGCAGCGGGCCGTTCAAGGTCGAGGTCGACCTGATGCAGCCGCTCGACCCCGAGAAGAAGCCGGCCGTGCACACCACGCCGCTCAACCACGTGGGCCTGTGGATCGACGACCTGCCCAGGGCCGTCGAGTGGCTCACCGCGCAGGGCGTGCGCTTTGCGCCCGGCGGCATCCGCAAGGGCGCGGCGGGTTTCGACATCTGCTTTCTGCACCCGAAGGCGAACGACGAATTCCCGATTGCGGGCGAGGGCGTGCTGATCGAGATGGTGCAGGCGCCGCCCGAGGTGGTGAGCGCCTTCAGCGCGCTGGCCGCTACGCGTTGAGCACCTTCCTGATAGGCGGCTTCACGTCCGAACGCTGAGGCGGCAGCATTGGCTGGTGCTCGCGCGCCGGGTTCAGGATGATCGAGGTGGCCGTCTCGGTGAGGATGCAGAACTTGGTGACCACCGCATCGAGGTGGCTCACGTCGATGACGGCGATCTCCAGGATCCAGCTGTCGTCGCCGGTCACGTTGTAGGCATTGACGCATTCGGGCGTCTGCTGCACCAGTTCCACCACGCGCGCATAGTCGGCGCGGCCCACGCGGATGATCGCGCGGATGCCGTAGCCGAGCTTGCCGAGGTTCACGGTCGCGCGGTAGCCGCTGATCACGCCTGCGGCCTCGAGCTTCTTCACGCGCTCCGTCACGGCCGGCTGGCTCAGGTGCACGCGGCGGCCGAGCTCGGCCATGGTGAGCCGCGCATCGGCCTGCAGTTCGGCCAGGATGCGGGTGTCGTGCGCATCCAGCGCGGGGTTCAAGCTGAAGTCCATGCAACTCCTTCAAATCGACGGTGTGAAACGCAAAGAACCATGAAATGTGCATGGTTGCGAGAAGATTGCTTTCATACCATGGACGGCGTTTCCATACCAACAAGACAACACCGACATGCCCACTCTCGCATCCCCCGCCCAAGCCGCATCCGGTCCCGCGCGCACCGCACTGCCGCCGCTGCTGTGGCTCTGCCTGGCTGCCACCTGGGTGGTCTGGGGCTCGACCTATCTTGCGATCAAGTACGCGCTGATCAGCTTTGCGCCGTTCCTGCAAATGGGCTCGCGTTTCCTGTTCGCAGGCGTGCTGCTCGCCGCCTGGATGCGCTGGCGCGGCGCGGCCTGGCCTTCGCGCCTGCAGTGGCGCAATGCCCTCGTGGTCGGCACGCTGATGCTGGGTGGTGGCATGGGCGGCACGGCCCATGCCGAGGTGTCGATCGGCTCCGGGCTGGTGGTGGCCTTCATCGCGGTTGTGCCGCTGCTGATTGCGCTGCTCAACCTGATCTGGGGCGTGAAGCCGACGCGGCTGGAGGCGGCGGGCATTGCGCTCGGGCTCATCGGCGTGCTGATGCTGACGCAGGGCAGCGGCTTCCAGTCGTCGCCAGCAGGCCTGGCGGCAATTTCCATTGCCTGCATCTGCTGGTCGATGGGCAGCGTGCTGAGCCAGCGCAGCCTGCCGCTCGCGCCCGGCGCGATGGGTTTCGCGAGCGAAATGATCTGCGGCGGCGTGGTGCTGCTGGTGCTCTCGGTGCTGTCGGGTGAACAGCTTGTGTGGCCACCGCAGCCCGAGGCGGCAGCTGCCTGGCTGTACCTCGTGGTGTTCGGCTCGCTGATCGCGTTCAACGCCTACATGGTGCTGCTCGCGAGGGCGCCCGCCGCCCTGGCCGCGAGCTACACCTTCGTCAATCCGGTGATTGCGATGCTGCTGGGCGTGTGGATTGCCAACGAGACCGTGACGCGCTTCGAGTGGTATGCGGTGGCCGTGGTGCTGGCCGGTGTTCTGCTGCTGCTCTTCAAGCGCCCGCAGAAGGCGAAAGAGAGCTGAAGCTCGTGCCGTTCAGGTGCCCGGGCGGCGCCAGAAGGCCAGCGTGGCGGCCAGCAGCCACATGCCAGCCGCGCAGCTGCGGTTCAGCGCCTTGAGGCCGCGGCGCGAGAGCCAGCGCACGGCCTGCGTTCCGGCGGCCGCATAGGCCAGCATCACGCAGGTGTCGAGCGCCACGAAGATCGCGCCGAGCAGCAGGTACTGCGTGCCTTGCGGCCTTGTGATGTCGATGAACTGCGGCAAAAAGGCCGCGAAGAACAGCACGGTCTTGGGATTCGACAGCGCCACGAGCAGGCTGCGCATGAGCGCGACGCGGCCATGCGGGCGAACTTCGATGGCGGATTTGGCCAGCGCGGCGCCAAGGTCGGCCCCTTCGCTGCGCCACAGCTTGACGCCGAGCCAGACCAGGTAGGCGACACCCGCCAAGCGGATCGCGTTGAAGAGCAGTTCGGATGCAGCGAGCAACGAACCGAGCCCGAGCGCAACCACCGCGATCAGCGTGATGCTCCCGAGCGACGCGCCGGCAATGCCCCAGCTCGCGCGGCGCATGCCGCCGTCGATGCCGTTGGAGAGCGCCAGCAGCATCGTCGGGCCGGGAATGACGGCCAGCGCGAGCGAAGCGACGAGGTAGATCAGCAGCGTGTCGAGGGTCATGGCTTGGCGGCCGGTGGGCGTTGTTGCTGTTGCGAGGCGGCGCGCGCGCGCGCCAGTGCGGCTTCGACGATGGAGCGCTTGCGCGTGTCGGCGGCCTGCGGCTCTGCGACCGCGGGCGCTTCTTGCCCGCTCTTGCGCTTGTCGTTTGCGCGGCGGTGCTCTGCGTGCAGCTTGTAGCGCCGCAATGCGGCCTCGGCCTGCGCCTGCGACCAGGCCTGCCAGCCGCTGCGGCCCGGCGTCTCGACCTCGAGCGAGATGCAATCGACAGGGCACACCGGAATGCAGAGCTCGCAGCCCGTGCAGTGCGCTTCGATCACGGTGTGCATGCGCTTGTTGATGCCCACAATGGCATCGGTGGGGCAGGCATCGAGGCAGAGCGTGCAGCCGATGCACCAGGCTTCGTCGATGACCGCCATGGCGCGCGGGCCTTCGGTGCCGAACTGCGGATCGAGCGGGAGCGGCTCGCGGCCGGTGAGCCGCGCCAGCCTGGCCACGCCTTCGGCACCGCCGGGCGGGCACTGGTTGATGCCGGCCTGGCCGTCGGCCAGGGCTTGCGCGTAGCCGGCGCAATCGGGGTAGCCGCAACGTGTGCACTGCGTCTGCGGCAGTGCATCGTGGATGCGTGCGGCCAGCCCGTTCACTTCCTGCGTGCCGCGGGCTTCTTGGCGGGGGCGGCCGCCACTGCTTTCCTGGCCGCGGTGCTCTTGGTGGCTGCAACGGCCGCCGTGCTCCGGCCCGGCTTGATGCGGTCTTCGGCCGGCAGGCTTTCGCGTGCGCCGGCGCGGCGCTGGGGCTGGTCATGGGCCGCGATGAACTTTTGCACCTTGGGGTAGACCAGTTCGCGCCAGCGGCGGCCGCTGAAGATGCCGTAGTGGCCCGCGCCCTTGACTTCGTAGTGCTC
This sequence comes from Variovorax paradoxus NBRC 15149, assembly GCF_001591365.1. GTDB lineage: Bacteria > Pseudomonadota > Gammaproteobacteria > Burkholderiales > Burkholderiaceae_C > Variovorax > Variovorax paradoxus. Next base: position 362,986 of record NZ_BCUT01000001.1, on the reverse strand, counting down.
GCGGTGCGAATCGGCAATGCCGGTGCACAGGCTGTGCGCGGCCTCGGTCTGGCCCGAGCCCGAGATGTCGTCGAGCTCGCCCTCGACGGTCAGCAGCGCGGTCGAATGGATGTCCTGCGGACGCACGCGCTCGATCTGGCCCTTGGGGTTCTTGACGTCCCAGGTGCCGTTCACGAGTTCGAATTCCTGGAACACGGTGCGGATGGTGTCCAGGTAGTAGTCGGCGTCCATGTCGAGCACGGCGTTGTACTCGTCGTAGAACTTGCGGTGGGCCTCGGCGCTTGCGTCGTCGCCCTTGATGAGGTCCTTGAAGTAGTCGTAGTGGCTCGACGCGTGGCGGTCGGGATTCATGGCCACGAAGCCCGTGTGCTGCAGGAAGCCCGGGTACACGCGGCGGCCTTCACCCGGGAAGCCCTGCGGCACGCGGTAGATCACGTTGTTCTCGAACCACTCGAAGCTCTTGTTCATCGCGAGGTTGTTCACCGCGGTGGGCGACTTGCGCGCGTCGATGGGCCCGCCCATCATCGTCATCGTGAGGGGCAGCGGCTCGCCGCGGCTGGCCATCAGCGACACGGCCGCCAGCACCGGCACGGTCGGCTGGCACACGCTCACCACGTGGCAGTTGCCGTACTCGGCCTGCAGGCGGCGGATGAATTCCTGCACGTAGTTGATGTAGTCGTCGAGGTGGAACTCGCCCTCCGACATGGGCACGAGGCGCGCGTTCTTCCAGTCGGTGATGTAGACCTTGTGGTCCTGCAGCATGGTGCGCACGGTGTCGCGCAGCAGCGTGGCGTAGTGGCCCGACAGCGGCGCCACGATCAGCACCACGGGCTGGCTCTTGAGCGTCTTGAGGATGTGCGGTTCGTCGGTGAAGCGCTTGAAGCGGCGCAGCTCGCAGAAGGGCTTGTCGAGCTCGACGGCCTCCTGGATGACCACGTCCTCGCCCTCGACCTTGACGGACTTGATGTTGAACTCGGGCTTCTCGTAGTCCTTGCCGAGGCGGTAGAGCAAGTCGTAGCCCGCCGCCATGCGCTGGGCCATGGGCAACTGGCCCCACACCGCGCCTTGGCCATAAAGCTTGGACGCCGCTTGCGCGAAGTCCGAAAACGGCTCCATGAGGGAACGCTGGGCTTCGTAGAGTTGATAGAGCATCGCTGGTCTTGGAGTGGAATGTTGCAATGCAATATATCAGCGCATTCGCTGACTTGCAGGGGGCCTAACCCCTACATCGGCCCTGCCGAAAGGGCCGTTTTTAAGCCACGAATGTGAAGGAATCGCAAAACGCGGATTCCCTCACATCCTGCTGACGGCTAGATGACCTTGGCGATCGACGCGCAGACGTAGTCGATGTTCTTGCTGTTGAGCGCGGCCACGCACATGCGGCCGGTGTCGGTGCCGTACACGCCGAACTCGTTGCGCAGGCGCACCATCTGGTCCTTGCTGAGGCCCGAGTAGCTGAACATGCCGATCTGCGTGGTGATGAAGCTCATGTCTTCCTTCACGCCGGCGGCCTTGAGGCCGTCGACCAGCTTCTGGCGCATGGCCTTGATGCGCACGCGCATTTCGCCGAGTTCCTTTTCCCACAGGGCGCGCAGCTCGGGGTTGCCGAGCACTGCGGCCACCACGGCGCCGCCGTGGATCGGCGGGTTGCTGTAGTTGGTGCGGATCGCGATCTTGAGCTGCGACAGCACGCGGCCGGCTTCTTCCTTGTTCTCGCACAGCACCGACAGGGCGCCCACGCGCTCGCCGTAGAGGCTGAAGCTCTTCGAGAACGAGGTCGAGACGAAGAAGGTCAGGCCCGCGTCGACGAACTTGGCGACCGCCGCGCCGTCTTCCTTCAGGCCGTAGCCGAAGCCCTGGTAGGCCATGTCGAGGAAGGGCACCAGGCCCTTGGCCTTGACCGCGGCCACGACCTGGTCCCACTGCTCGGGCGTGATGTCGTAGCCGGTCGGGTTGTGGCAGCAGGCGTGCAGCACCACGACGGTGCCGGCGGGCGCAGCGTTCAGGGCGGCCAGCATGCCGTCGAAGTTGACGCCGCGCCTGGCGGCGTCGTAGTAGGGGTAGCTTTCGACCTCGAAGCCCGCGTTGGTGAACAGGGCGCGGTGGTTTTCCCAGCTCGGGTCGCTGATCAGCACCTTGGCCTTGGGATTGAGCTTCTTGAGGAAGTCGGCGCCGACCTTCAGGCCGCCGGTGCCGCCGATGGCCTGGATGGTGGCCACGCGGCCCGATTGCACCGGCTCGCTGTCGGCGCCGAAGACCAGGCCCTTGACCGCGTTGTCATACGCCACGATGCCGTCGATCGGCAGGTAGCCGCGCGCCGTGGGCGCCTTCATCATGTTCTGTTCGGCGGCCTGCACGCACTGCAAAAGCGGCAGCTTGCCGTTGTCGTCGTAGTAGACGCCGACGCCGAGGTTGACCTTGTTGGGGTTGGTGTCGGCTGCAAACTGCTCGTTGAGGCCGAGGATCGGGTCGCGCGGTGCCATTTCGACCGCGGTGAACATAGACATGGAGAAAGTCCTTTGGGATGAAAGCTTCGCTGGCAACCGGACTTGCGCTACGCTTTCCGGTTGCCTTGAATTTTACCGGCGCCATCGCCACCTGTCGGGAACAGCCATGCCAGAGAACAACGAAGCCATAGCAGACCTGAAGAAACTGGACCCGATCGGGCCGGCGAAGCAGGGCGAATTCATCAAATACCCCGGTTCGCCTTTCGAACTTTTCCAGCCCTACCCGCCGGCCGGGGACCAGCCGAAGGCCATCGACGGCCTGATCGAGGGCGTGCTCGACGGCGAGGTGTTCCAGACGCTGCTGGGCGTCACGGGCTCGGGCAAGACCTTCACCATGGCCAACGTGATCGCGCGGCTGGGCCGCCCGGCCATCGTGTTCGCGCCCAACAAGACGCTGGCGGCGCAGCTCTACAGCGAATTCCGCGAGTTCTTCCCCAAGAACGCCGTCGAGTACTTCGTGAGCTATTACGACTACTACCAGCCCGAGGCCTACGTGCCGCAGCGCGACCTGTTCATCGAGAAGGACTCGTCGATCAACGAGCACATCGAGCAGATGCGGCTGTCGGCCACCAAGAGCGTGCTGGAGCGGCGCGACACGGTCATCGTGGCCACGGTGAGCGCCATTTACGGCATCGGCACGCCCGAGGACTACACGCAGATGCGTTTCATCATGCGCGTGGGCGACCAGATCGGCCAGCGCGACGTGATCGGGCGGCTGATCCGCATGCAGTACACCCGCAACGAGCAGGACTTTTCGCGCGGCACCTTCCGCGTGCGCGGCGACACCATCGACGTGTTTCCGGCCGAGCACAGCGAGCTGGCCATCCGCATCGAGCTGTTCGACGACGAGATCGAGACGCTGCAGCTGTTCGATCCGCTCACGGGCCGCATCCGCCAGAAGATCCCGCGCTTCACCGTATACCCGTCCAGCCACTACGTGACGCCGCGCGACAAGGTGCTGAGCGCGGTCGAGACCATCAAGATCGAGCTGGCCGAGCGGCTCAAGGAATTCGTCTCGCAGGGCAAGCTGGTGGAGGCGCAGCGCCTGGAGCAGCGCACCCGCTTCGACCTGGAGATGCTGGCCGAGATCGGCCACTGCAAGGGCATCGAGAACTACACGCGCCACCTCTCGGGCGCCGCCCCGGGCGAGCCGCCCGCCACCTTGACCGACTACCTGCCGAAGGACGCGCTGATGTTCCTCGACGAGAGCCACCAGATGGTCGGCCAGCTCAGCGCCATGTACAACGGCGACCGGGCCCGCAAGACCACGCTGGTCGAATACGGCTTCCGGCTGCCAAGCGCGCTGGACAACCGCCCGCTCAAGCTGGAGGAGTTCGAGACGCGCATGCGCCAGTGCATCTTCGTCTCGGCCACGCCGGCGCAGTACGAGAAGGACCATGCCGGCAACGTGGTCGAGCAGCTGGTGCGGCCGACCGGCCTGATCGACCCCGAGGTCGAGGTGCGCCCCGCAACCCACCAGGTGGACGACGTGCTGGGCGAAATCCGCATCCGCGTCGACAAGAACGAGCGCGTGCTCATCACCACGCTGACCAAGCGCATGGCCGAGCAGCTGACCGACTACCTGGGCGACAACGGCGTGAAGGTGCGCTACCTGCACAGCGACGTCGACACCGTGGAGCGGGTCGAAATCTTGCGCGACCTGCGCCTGGGCAGCTTCGACGTGCTGGTGGGCATCAACCTGCTGCGCGAGGGCCTGGACATTCCCGAGGTGTCGCTGGTGGCCATCCTGGACGCCGACAAGGAGGGCTTCCTGCGCGCCGAGCGCTCGCTGATCCAGACCATCGGCCGCGCGGCGCGCAACCTGAACGGCAAGGCCATCCTCTATGCCGACCGGATGACCGACTCCATGAAAAAGGCCATCGGCGAAACCGAGCGCCGCCGCGCCCGGCAGATTGCCTACAACGAGGCCAACGGCATCACCCCGCGCAGCATCGTCAAGCAGGTGCGCGACCTGATCGACGGCGTCTACAGCGAAAAGACCGGCAAGGAAATGGCCAAGCTCGACCTGGAGCGCGCCAAGGTCGAGGACATGAGCGAAAAGGACATCGCCCGCGAGATCAAGCGGCTCGAAAAGCTCATGATGGAGCACGCCCGCAACCTCGAATTCGAGAAGGCGGCCCGGGTGCGCGACCAGCTGGCGCTGCTGCGGGAGCAGGCTTTTGGCGCCTCCGGCGGGGACAATATCGCCGTCCTGCCGTCCTAGGAGGGGGTTCCGGTTTCTTCAAGCGATTCCCGCTGGGGTTTACCCGAGCAGACCTGAAGGTCTTCTGCTATACTTGAGCGAAATACTCAACAACAACAAAAAAGAACTTCGCAATGAAGAACCGATCCCACTGGCTGGTTCACCAGCGCCAGGGGTCGGGCAGGGCGGAGACGAAGTCACCGCGGCCTTGGGGCACGGTGTCATTTCAACGGTAAGCACTTGAAGGAGCTTGCGATGCGTCTCACTACCAAAGGCCGTTTTGCGGTCACAGCAATGATCGATCTGGCGCTGCGTCAGAACACCGGTCCGGTCACGCTGGCTGCGATCAGCCAGCGGCAGCAGATTTCGTTGTCGTATCTCGAACAGCTGTTCGGCAAACTGCGCCGCCATGAGCTGGTCGAGTCGACCCGCGGCCCCGGCGGCGGCTACAGCCTCGGCCGCAAGGCTGCGGATATCACCGTCGCAGACATCATTGTTTCCGTCGATGAGCCCATCGATGCCACGCAATGCGGCGGCAAGGAAAACTGCCTGGGCGAAGCCGGCCGCTGCATGACGCACGAGCTCTGGGCCTCGCTGAACCAGCGCATGGTCGAGTTCCTCGATTCCGTCACGCTGCAGAAGCTGGTCGACGACCAGATCGCCAAGGGCGTGCAGATCGAGAACAAGCCAGTCGTCAAGCGCGCGATTTCCGCGCAGCCGGTGGTCAAGCCGATTCGCGTGAACGCGCCGAATTCGGTGTTTGCCCTCGGCAACGCCTTCGCGAAGTCCTGAAGAAGCCGCGGAGCGCCTTCGGGCGCTGCCGCGAGAAGCCCAGATCAAAGAAACAACCCCACGCCAGCCCGAGCCAGCCATGGACGTCACTCCTCATTTCCCGATCTATCTCGATTACGGCGCCACCACGCCGGTTGACCCGCGTGTGGTCGACGCCATGATCCCCTGGTTGCGCGAGCATTTCGGCAACCCGGCGTCGCGCAGCCATGCCTGGGGCTGGGAGGCTGAAGAGGCGGTCGAGAAGGCGCGCGGCTACGTGGCCGAGCTGATCGGAGCCGACCCGCGCGAGATCGTCTGGACCTCCGGCGCCACCGAGTCGAACAACCTCGCGCTCAAGGGCGCGGCCCATTTCTACAAGGGCAAGGGCAAGCACCTCATCACGGTGAAGACCGAGCACAAGGCCGTGCTCGACACCATGCGCGAGCTCGAGCGCCAGGGCTTCGAAGTCACCTACATGGACGTCGAGGAAAACGGCCTGCTCGACCTGGACAAGTTCAAGGCGGCGATCCGCCCCGACACCATCCTTGCGAGCGTGATGTACGTCAACAACGAGATCGGCGTCATCCAGGACGTGGTCGCGCTCGGCAATGCCTGCCGCGAAAAGGGCGTGATCTTCCATGTCGACGCGGCCCAGGCCACCGGCAAGGTCGAGATCGACATTGCCAAGCTGCCCATCGACCTGATGAGCCTGGCTTCGCACAAGACCTACGGCCCCAAGGGCATCGGCGCGCTGTACGTGCGCCGCAAGCCCCGCGTGCGGCTCGAGGCACAGATGCACGGCGGCGGCCACGAGCGCGGCATGCGCTCGGGCACGCTGCCCACGCACCAGATCGTGGGCATGGGCGAGGCCTTCCGCATCGCCAAGCTCGAAATGAAGGAAGACATCGCCAAGGCGGCGCGCCTGCAGAAGCGCCTGCTCGACGGCCTGAAGGACGTGGACCAGGTGTTCATCAACGGCGACCTCGAGCAGCGTGTGCCGCACAACCTGAACATGAGCTTCAACTACGTGGAAGGCGAGTCGCTGATCATGGGCATCAAGGGCCTGGCGGTGTCGTCGGGTTCGGCCTGCACCTCGGCCAGCCTCGAACCCAGCTACGTGCTGCGCGCCCTCGGCCGCAGCGACGAGCTGGCCCACAGCAGCCTGCGCATGACCATCGGCCGTTTCACGACCGAGGAAGAAATCGACTACGCCATCTCGACCATCAAGCACAACGTCGCCAAGCTGCGCGAGCTGAGCCCCCTGTGGGAGATGTTCCAGGACGGCGTCGACATCAGCACGATCCAGTGGTCGGCCCACTGACGCATTGAACAAAGTTTGAGAGGTACACCATGGCATATTCATCCAAGGTCATCGACCACTACGAAAACCCCCGCAACGTCGGCTCCTTCGAAAAGGGCGACGACTCGGTCGGCACCGGCATGGTCGGCGCGCCGGCCTGCGGCGACGTCATGAAGCTGCAGATCAAGGTCAACCCCGAAACCGGCGTGATCGAAGACGCGCGCTTCAAGACCTACGGCTGCGGCTCGGCCATCGCGTCGTCCTCGCTCGTGACCGAGTGGGTCAAGGGCAAGACGCTCGACGAAGCCGCGGCGCTCAAGAACGCGCAGATCGCCGAGGAACTGGCGCTGCCGCCCGTCAAGATCCACTGCTCGATCCTGGCCGAAGACGCCATCAAGGCCGCCGTGAGCGACTACAAGGCCAAGCACGGCGCCAAGACGGCAGAAGCCGAACCATCGGCAGTCCACTGACATGGCCGTTACGCTGACCGAAGCCGCCGCGCGCCACGTCACCCGCTACCTCGGCAAACGCGGCAAGGGCGTGGGCGTGCGGCTGGGCGTGAAGACCACCGGCTGCTCGGGCCTGGCCTACAAGCTCGAGTACGTGGACGAGTTCGCGCCTGAAGACGTGGTGTTCGAAGACCACGGCGTGAAGGTGCTGGTCGACCCCAAGAGCCTGGCCTACATCGACGGCACGCAGCTCGACTTCGTGCGCGAAGGCCTGAACGAGGGCTTCAAGTTCATTAATCCGAACGAGCGGGACCGCTGCGGTTGCGGAGAGAGTTTCCGCATCTGATGCGCCGTCGCTGACAGCGACCACAGCCGCCACCATGTCATGTGCTGGCGGTTTTTTCTTGCCATGAACCTCAACGACACCGACTTTCAACTGTTCGCAGTCCCCGCAACCTTCGCGCAGGACCGCGCCGTGCTCGACGCCCGGTGGAAGGAACTGCAGCGCGAGGCCCATCCCGACCGCTTTGCCGCGCAGGGCGCCGCGGCGCAGCGCGTGGCGATGCAATGGTCGGTGCGCATCAACGAGGCTTACCAGCGCCTCAAGGACCCGATCCGGCGGGCCAGCTACATCTGCGAGCTCCACGGTGCGCCGCTGAACGCCGAGAACAACACCGCCATGCCGCCCGATTTCCTGATGCAGCAGATGGAATGGCGCGAGGCGCTCGACGACGCCGGCGACACCGCCGCGGTCGAGCAGCTGCAGGCCGAAGTCGAGGCCGGCCGCGCCCGCGCGCTGTCGTCGCTCGACTGGCTGATCGACGAGAAGGGCGACTACCCGGCCGCCGCGCAGCAGGTGAGAGCCCTCATGTTCATTGAGCGCTTCGGACAGGACGTCGAAGCCAAATTCGATCAGTTGGGACAATAGCCGGTATGGCTCTTCTTCAAATTTCCGAACCCGGCCAGGCGCCCGATCCGCATCAGCGCCGCATTGCCGTGGGCATCGACCTGGGCACCACGCATTCGCTGGTGGCCGCGGTGCGCAATGGCGTGGCCGAATGCCTGCCTGACGACCAGGGCCGCGTGATCCTGCCTTCCGCCGTGCGCTATCTCGACCGCGAGCGGCGCCAGATCGGCTTCGACGCGCTCGCCGCGCGCGCGCAGGACGCCGCGAACACCATCACCTCGGTCAAGCGCCTCATGGGCCGCGGGCTGGCCGACATCGCCAACCGCGAGTCGATGTCGTACCGGCTGGTGGACGAGGGCGGCATGGTCAAGGTGGAGACGGCTGCCGGCATCAAGTCGCCGGTGGAGATCAGCGCCGAGATCCTGGCCACCTTGCGCTACCGCGCCGAAGACACCTTCGACGGCGAGCTCTACGGCGCCGTCATCACCGTGCCGGCCTACTTCGACGAAGGCCAGCGCCAGGCCACCAAGGACGCCGCGCAGCTTGCCGGCCTCAACGTGCTGCGCCTGATCAGCGAGCCCACGGCCGCGGCCATCGCCTACGGCCTGGACAACGCGAGCGAAGGCGTCTACGCGGTCTACGACCTGGGCGGCGGCACCTTCGACATCTCGATCCTGCGGCTCACGCAGGGCGTGTTCGAGGTCATTGCCACGGGTGGCGACTCGGCCCTGGGCGGCGACGACTACGACCACGCGCTTGCCGACTTCGTGCTCGCGCAAACCGGCCTGCAGGTGGGCAGCGACGCCGACAAGGCCGCCGTGCTGGTGGCTGCCCGTGCGGCCAAGGAGGCGCTGACCGATGCCGATTCCGTGGCGTTCCACGCCGAGCTTGCCGGCGGCGCCGCCCGCGTCGACCTGGCGCGCGCACAGTTCGACGCCGCCACCAAGCCGCTCACCGACCGCACGATCGCGGCGGTTCGCAAGGCGCTGCGCGACGCGAAGCTCAAGCCCGACGACCTGCAAGGGATCGTGCTGGTCGGCGGCTCCACCCGCATGCCGCAGATCCGCCGCGCCGTCGCCGAATTCTTCGGCCGCGAGCCGCTCATCAACCTGAACCCCGACGAGGTCGTGGCGCTCGGCGCCGCCATCCAGGCCAACCAGCTGGCCGGCAACAACGGCGCGGGCGATCTGCTGCTGCTCGACGTGATCCCGCTGTCGCTGGGCATCGAGACCATGGGCGGGCTGGTCGAGCGCATCGTGCCGCGCAACCAGACCATTCCCACGGCAATGGCGCAGGACTTCACCACCTACCAGGACGGCCAGACGGCCCTCGCACTGCACGTGGTGCAGGGCGAACGCGACCTGGTCGCCGACTGCCGCAGCCTGGCGCGCTTCACGCTGCGCGGCATCCCACCCATGGCGGCAGGCGCGGCGCGCATCCGCGTGACCTTCACCGTCGATGCCGATGGCTTGCTGAGCGTCAGCGCCAAGGAGCAGGGCAGCGGCGTGGAGGCCAGCGTGGCGGTCAAGCCTTCGTACGGACTCTCGGACGACCAGATCGCGACCATGCTGCAGGAGAGCTTTTCCACCGCGCAGCAGGACATGCAGGCGCGTGCGCTGGTGGAGGCGCGCGTCGATGCCGAGCGCATGCTGCTTGCCACCCAGAGCGCGCTCGATGCCGACGGCGATCTGCTGGGCGAAGAAGAGCGCGCTGTCATCGATGCGTCGATGGCGAAGCTGCGCGAAGCCGCCAAGGGCAATGACGCCGCGGCCATCGAAGGCGCCACCAAGGCGCTGGCCAACGACACCGAAGCCTTTGCCGCCCAGCGCATGAACGCGGGCATTGCGCGCGCGTTGTCGGGCCGCAAGCTCGAATCCCTCTGAGAACCACATGCCCACCATCAAGATATTTCCGCATCCCGAGTACTGCCCCGAGGGTGCAGAAATCACGGCGCCGGCCGGCACCTCGATCTGCGAGGCGCTGCTCGACAATCACATCAACATCGAGCACGCCTGCGAGATGAGCTGCGCCTGCACCACCTGCCACGTGGTCGTGCGCCAGGGCTTCAATTCGCTGAACGAGGCCGAGGAGGGCGAGGAAGACCTGCTCGACCGCGCCTGGGGCCTGGAGCCACAATCGCGCCTGAGCTGCCAGGCGATCCTGGCGCAGGAAGATGTGACGATCGAGATTCCCAAGTACTCGATCAACCACGCCAAAGAAAACCACTGAAAGAGCCACTGCATGTCGCGCCAGATCGTCCTCGACACTGAAACCACCGGCCTGTCCGCGGAGAACGGCGACCGCATCATCGAGCTCGGCTGCGTGGAGCTGTTCGCCCGCAAGCTCACCGGCAACGACCTGCACATCTACTTCAATCCCGAGCGCGAGAGCCACGAGGACGCGCTCAAGGTGCACGGCCTCACGACCGACTTCCTGCGCGACAAGCCGAAGTTCGCCACGCTGGCCAACGACATCGTCGAGTACCTGCGCGGCGCGGAGCTGATCATCCACAACGCGGCCTTCGACGTCGGCTTCCTCAACAAGGAACTCGAGCTGGCCGGCCTGCCGCCGCTGCGCAGCTTCGTCGGCGAGGTGACCGACACGCTGGCCATGGCCAAGCAGGTCTACCCGGGCAAGCGCAATTCGCTCGACGCGCTGTGCGACCGCTTCGGCGTCGACCGCTCCAACCGCACCTTCCACGGCGCCAAGCTCGACGCGCAGCTGCTGGCCGACGTGTACATCAATCTCACGCGCGGCCAGGACGCCCTGCTGATCGACGTGGCCTCGAACGAGCCGGCGCAGGGCACCACGGTGGTGGCCATCGACCTGAGCCAGTTCGACCTGCCGGTGATCATGGCCGCCGAGCAGGAGGTTGCGGCGCACGAAGCCGTGTTGTCGCAGCTCGACAAATCCAGCAACGGGCGCACGCTGTTTCGGCAAAACAGCTGAAATCCTGTGGCATAATCGAAGGCTTCGCGCAACGCGATTAATTCCAAGGCACTGCAGCAGCGGCGCCAAGGGGTGAAAGGGCGGTTAGCTCAGGGGTAGAGCACAGCATTCACACTGCTGGGGTCGGAGGTTCGAAGCCTCCACCGCCCACCAATTTTCTGAATAAAGCGACCTGGATTGTCCAAGTCGCTTTTTTTGCGTCTACCTACTTCATGCCGAACAGGTCATTGCAGGTATCGCAGGCGAAGTACAGCCGCTGTTCCCCGCACTGAACCGCGCCCGTGGCGCCCGCGCGAATCTGCCAGTCGCATGATTTGCCGCGCTGCTTCAGCGTACCTTCGACAAAGCAGGGCGCCTGCTCATAGTTGTCGTGCAGTGTCTTGTAGTCAACCTGTTTGGCCCGCGAGAAGAACTCGCGCGCCTTGGCGTGGTTTTGCGGCACATCCGTCGGGCGGCAGGTGGCGGGTTGGTCGGATCGGAAGTCGGCGACAAAGACGTCCGTGAACCCTGTGCTGCCGGTTGCACACGCTGCAACGAGCAACGCCGCGGCTGCCGTGGCGGTGATCCGAGACTTCATTTCCATATCGCCGAGCTCGCTTCGCCCGGATTTTTGTATGAAACCGTCGGGTGTCTGTAGACATCGGCGGGCTTCAGGTTGAACTGGGCATACAGCTCGTCGATGAGCCATTGCAGCGCCGTGTTCTGCGCAGCCGTCACCGCTTCATAGGTCTTCTCGTCGATGTGCAGTCCCACGAGCTCGATGCCGATGGCCTCGCTGTTGACCGGGTACCGGTCCGGATACGACTTGGCGCGTTCATGCGCATCCAGTGCGTTGATCTGCTGAATCCACGACATTGCCAGCATCTTGGCCATGGCTGCCGTGTCGCACGTGTTCTTGTTGACGGTCAGGCACTTCGACTTGATCAATTTGCCGACGTGGTAGCAGCGCGAGTGCAGACTGGCCGTTTGATAGATCTGGCCATTCTTGTCGATGAGGAAATGGGCGCCATTGCCACCATCTCCGTAGCTGTTGAGACTGGACTCGGCGGTCGATGAGTCTGTTTGATGGACGACGATGGCCAGCACCTTGGGCAGGGCGCCGTGTTCGATGCCGGATGAGCGTCTGGAGATCACTCTGGGATCGATGAGCATCCCGTTCGCGTCGATGGTCGACATATCTCTCTCCCTGTGGAACGACGCGTCAAAGTACATCACATCTGTCTTCGATCCGGAAGCGTACCGTTTCGTCGTACATCGCTGGTCAAGCCCTCGTTGGGGTGGCCTGGTTCAAGAAACTGTCGGCTCGCGCTGACGCCGATTGCCGCCCTGTGCTGGCTGAAGGTGCGCTGCAGCAGCTTAGAAAAAAGGCAAAGGAGAGTTCCGCCATGGCCACCCATCCCGACCTTCCGCCCCCCATCACGCCGGATCTGCCCGTGGAGCCCGACGAAGGGCCGAGCACGCCGCCCGACGAGCCGACGGATCCCGAGCCGCCCCCCACCACGTCCTGAAGAAATCCGCCCGCGAGCCGCGATAAGCTCGCACGATGGATGAACTCGATTGCGCCGTCATCGGCGGTGGTGTGGTGGGACTGGCAGTGGCGCGCGCCTTGGCGCTCGCGGGCCGGGAGGTGGTGGTGCTGGAAGCCGAAGGTGCCATAGGCACCGGCACCAGTTCACGCAACAGCGAGGTGATTCATGCGGGCATCTACTACCCGCAGGGCTCGCTCAAGGCCAGGCTTTGTGTCGAGGGCAAGGAGGCGCTCTACGCCTACGCAGCAGAGCGCGGCGTGCCCCACCGGCGCTGCGGCAAGTTGATCGTCGCGACTTCGGCCGAGCAGGTGGCCCAGCTGGAAGTCATCCGTGCCAAGGCGGCCGCCAACGGTGTTGGCGACCTCGTGCTGCTGACTGCGCAGCAGGCCATGGCCATGGAGCCGCAGCTCCACTGCGTGGCGGCATTGCATTCGCCGAGCACCGGCATCGTCGACAGCCATGCCTTGATGCTGAGCCTGCTCGGTGACCTGGAGAACGCGGGCGGCATGCTGGCGCTGAAATCGCCCATCGCCCGTGCGGAATGCGGCCGGGACGCTATCGTCCTGGTAGCTGAAGACGGAACGGCGCTGCGCTGCAACACCGTGGTCAATGCAGCCGGCCTGCTCGCGCCCGAGCTGGCCCGCCGCTTCGAAGGCCTGCCGCCGGCGGCCATGCCCACCGCCTACTTTGCCAAGGGCAGCTATTTCACGCTGTCGGGCCGCGCACCTTTCAGCCGCCTCGTCTATCCGGTGCCCGAACCCGGCGGACTGGGTGTGCACCTGACGATCGACCTGGGCGGGCAAGCCAAGTTCGGGCCCGACGTGCAATGGGTGCAATCGGCCGACGATCTGGTGGTGGACCCGGCGCGCGGCCATGGCTTCTACGCCGAGGTGCGCAAGTACTGGCCTGCCTTGCCCGACGGGGCGCTGATTCCGGGCTACGCGGGCATGCGGCCCAAGATCTCGGGCCCGGACGAGCCGGCGCGCGACTTCATGATCGACGGACCCGAATCGCACGGCGTGCGCGGGCTGGTCAATCTCTTCGGCATCGAGTCGCCCGGGCTCACGAGCAGCCTGGCGATCGGGCGGCACGTCGAGCGCATGCTCGCGGCGGGGTGACAGCGGACGCAATGCAAGGGCCATCGCGTGCAGAAGTCTGCATAACTGCTGTGCATGAGGGGCTTTTGTGCCTGTAACATGACACCACGCCATTTGCTGGCGTGAAGCCGCCGGCGCGGTGCCGGTGTCATCACGGAGGAAAGTTTCCAATGAGTGCATCCAACAATATCGAAGCGGCAGCCGAAGACATCGCGAGCGACGTGCGCGGCGTGCTGGCCAGCAAGGACCTGGATTCGGTTCCCCACATCAAGGCGCTGCGCCAGCGCATCGACACCAAGCTCGCCATTGCGCGCGAACTTGCCGCGGAAAAGAGCAAGCTGGCCGCCAAGAAGGCCCGCGAAGCGGCCAACTCCGCCAACGCCTACGCCCACGACGAACCGTGGCAGATCGCCGGCGCCGCGCTGGCTGTCGGCGTGCTGGTGGGCCTGCTGCTTGGCCGCCGCTGACCTGAACGCAAGCCGCCGCCGCGCCGTTCCTCGCCGAGCCGGAGTCGGCGCATGAGATTGCTGTCCCTGTTCGGGCTCGATGCCCGTTTGCGGCGGCTGCGGATCGCTGCGGCCGAAGGTGCGCTGGCGGCCGAAGACCGCGTGCAGCTCCTGCGCATGGCGTGGGAGGACGAGAAGCAGCGCCTCAAGCTGATGCTGGTGCTGGTGGTGGCCGTGCTCGGCCTGACCACGGTGGCGGTGGCCTTGCTGTCGATGGCGGTGGTGGTGCATTTCTGGGAAACGCCGCACCGCATCGCGGCGGCGTGGTCGGTGGCCGGCGTGTGGGTCCTGCTCTGGCTGGGCGCGGCGCTGGGGCTGTTCCTGACCCTTCGCAATGCCTCCAGCAGCTTCATGCCGGCACGCCGCGAATTCGAACGCGACTGGGCCTGGGTGCAGGACAGCTTCGGCCTCGGCAAGGATCCCGACCAGGACGAAGAGGCGCCGCGCCCCCGGCGGCCCGCCACGCGCGAGGAACTGCTCGCCCGCATGGATCGCCAGCGCGAACGCATTGCCACCATGCAGGGCGCAGGCCCGGCGCGGCCCGCCGGCGCAACGGCTGCTTCCTCCGAGGCACCGCCGGCCGACGAATCGGCGGCAGCGGCGGCATTGCGCATTGCGCGGGAGCACCCCGTGGCCACCGGCGTCGCCGCTGCGGTGGCCGTGGTGGTGATCCGTCCCAAGCGACTGCTGCGCTGGGCTGCGTTCATTGCGCCAGTGCTCTGGCGCATGCGCTGAGAAAGAGAAAAGCGCGGAGGCTCAGGCGGCGCTGCGGCCTTGCAGCAATGCCTGCGCCGCTTCGCGCACCAGCGCCGGGCCGCGGTAGATGAGGCCGGTGTAGATCTGCACCACGTCCGCGCCCGCGGCAATCTTGGCCCTGGCATCGGCCGCGCTCAGGATGCCTCCCACCCCGATGATCGGAAAAGCCGGCCCCAGCGCCGCGCGCAGTTGCGAGACCACGCGGTTGCTCGCCTCGCGCACGGGGGCGCCCGAGAGCCCGCCTGCTTCGTTGGCATGCGGCAGGCCGGCAACCGCATCGCGCGCCAGCGTGGTGTTGGTGGCGATCACGCCGTCCATGCCATGGCGCTGCAACGTGGCGGCGATCACGGCGACCTGGCCCTCGTCCAGGTCGGGGGCGATCTTCACGAACAGCGGCACGCGCCGATGGCTGCGCTCGGCCAGCGCATGGCGGCGCTCGGCGATGGCGCCCAGCAGCGCATCGAGTGCCTCGTCGCTCTGCAGCGTCCGCAGGTTGGCGGTGTTGGGACTCGAGATGTTGATGGTCACGTAGTCGGCATGCGGGTACACGCCGTCCAGGCAGGCCAGGTAGTCGTCCACCGCCTTCTCGATGGGCGTGGCGGCGTTCTTTCCGATGTTGAGCCCGAGCAGCATCGGCTTCCTGCCGCCGCTGCCGCTCCTGCGGAAGCGCGCCTTCTGCACGTTGGCAAGAAAGGCATCGAGCCCTTCGTTGTTGAACCCGAGCCGGTTGATGAGCGCGTCGCGCTGGGGCAGGCGGAACATGCGCGGCTTGGGGTTGCCCGGCTGCGCCTTGGGCGTGACCGTGCCGACTTCGACGAAGCCGAAACCCATGGCGGCAAAGGCGTCGATGCAGCGGGCGTTCTTGTCGAGGCCGGCGGCCAGGCCCACGCGGTTGGGAAATTCCAGCCCCGCCAGCGTGACCGGATCATCGACGCGCGGCGCGGCGTAGGCGCAGGCCAGCGGCGTGTTCTGCGTGCGGGCCAGCCCGTCGAGCGTGAGTTCGTGGGCATGCTCCGGGTCGAAGCCGAACAGAAAGGGCCGGGCCAGGCCGTAGAGCGAAGAGGGGAGCAGGGGCATCGGATAATTCTCGACTTCAATGAGCCAAGGATTCTCCGCGATGACTGCACCCGTTTCCCCATCTTCCGCCGACGGCGCCGCGAACGGCGCGGGCGCCATCACCCAGGACGAACTCAAGGCGCAGGTCGGCCGCGCCGCGCTGGCCTACGTGGCCAAGGGTGAAATCGTCGGCGTGGGCACGGGCTCCACGGTGAACAAGTTCATCGACGCGCTGGCCACCATCAAGGACCAGATCAAGGGCGCGGTGTCCAGCTCGGTGGCCTCGACCGAGCGCCTGCGCGCCCTGGGCATCCCGGTGTTCGACAGCAACGAGGTCGACGAACTCGGCGTCTACATCGACGGCGCCGACGAGATCGACCCCCGCGGTTTCATGGTGAAGGGCGGCGGCGCAGCGCTCACGCGCGAGAAGATCGTGGCGGCGCAGTCGCGGCGCTTCGTCTGCATCGCCGATGCGTCCAAGCTGGTCGATACACTCGGCGCCTTTCCGCTGCCGGTGGAGGTGATTCCGATGGCGGCGCGCCGCGTGATGCGGCAGTTCGAGGCCATGGGCGGCATCGCACAGGTGCGCGAGAAGGACGGATTGCCGCTCGTGACCGACAACGGCCAGCACATCGTCGACGTGACGGGGCTGCGGATCAGCGATCCGCTCGCCTTCGAATCCGAGGTGAGCCAGTGGCCCGGCGTGGTCACGGTCGGCGTGTTTGCCCATCAGAAGGCCGACGTGTGCCTGCTGGGCACGCCCGCGGGCGTGCGAACGATGCAGTTCGACTGAGGACCAACGGCCGCCAGCCCTGACCGGCGGCCGGCCGGGTCAGAACTTGATGCCGGCGGGGTTGCTCGGGCTCGGACCGCTCGGTGCGGGCGCGGCCGGCGCCGGTTGGGCAACGGGCGCGGGCTCGCGCGCAGCGGGCGCCGGCTGCGCCGCCACCAGCGGCCGGGCCGGCGGATTGCGGTAGCCGGCAGGCAGGCTGTTGCTCTTCGGATAGCCCGCGGCGTCGAGGTATTGCGACCATTCGGCGTCCGAGTAGCCCTTGAGCTGCTGTGAGCCGATCGTCAGCAGCGGCAGCGAGGACTGGTTGCTCAGGCGCTGCAGCGCCTCGACGTCCTGGTTGCTCTTGACGGTGCGCTCCTCGAAGGGGATGCCGCGCGTGACGAGCAGCGAACGGGCCGTGCCGCAGGGCGCGCATTCCTCGCTGCTGTAGAGCGTCACGGGGTAGCGCTGCGCCACTTGCCGCAGCTCGTAGGGCAGCCCGGCATTGGCGGGAGCCGTGATGCCGGCCTGCGGCGCCGCGGCCGGTTCCGTGCTCGCGGTGGGCGCACGGTCCGAGAAGGTGACCTTGCCGTTCTTGTCGACGTTGCGGTAGATCGGCTGGGCCATCGCGCCTGCGGCGACGAGCAGCAGGGCGGCGCCGGACAGGCGATGCAAGGAGGATTTCTTGTGGGTCGGATGCATCGCCCGAGTATCGCAAGCTTCAGGCCCGCATCAAGCGGGCTGGGTCTGCGCCATGCCCTGGTGTCGCAGCAGCGCATCAAGCTGGGGCTCGCGGCCGCGGAAGGCCTTGAACGAATCCATGGCGCTGCGGCTCCCGCCGGCTTCGAGGATGGCCTGGCGGTACCTGCGGCCGGTCTCGATGTTCGGCTGGCCGTCGGCGCCCACGGTTTCCTCGAAGGCCGCATAGGCGTCGGCGCTCAGCACCTCGGCCCACTTGTAGCTGTAGTAGCCGGCCGCGTAGCCGCCCGAGAAGATGTGGCTGAAGGTGTTGGGCGTGCGGCTGAAAGGAGGCGAGGGCATCACGGCCACTTCGGCGCGCACCTTGCCCAGCAGCGCGAGCACGCCGCCCGGCTGCGCGGCGGCGGCCTGGTATTCGGTGTGCAGCAGCATGTCGAACAGCGAGAACTCGATCTGGCGCAGCGTCTGCAGGCCGCTCTGGAAGTTCTTGGCGGCGGTCATCTTGTCGAACAGCGCGCGCGGCAGCGGCTCGCCGGTGTCGACGTGGGCCGTCATGTGCCTGAGCACGTCCCACTCCCAGCAGAAGTTCTCCATGAACTGGCTCGGCAGCTCGACCGCGTCCCATTCGACGCCGCTGATGCCCGAGACGTCGCGCTCGTTCACCTGCGTGAGCATGTGGTGCAGTCCGTGGCCGAATTCATGGAACAGCGTGGTCACGTCGTCGTGCGTGAGCAGCGGCGGCTTGCCATCGACACCGCTCGCAAAGTTGCACACGAGCTGCGCGACGGGCGTTTGCAGCACGCCGTCGTCCGGGCGCAGCCAGCGCGCGCGCACGTCGTCCATCCAGGCGCCGCCGCGCTTGGCGGCACGGGCGGAAGGATCGAGGTAGAACTGGCCGACCTTCTGCCCGGCCCGCTCGATGCGGTAGACCTCGACGCTCGGGTGCCAGGTGGGCGCGCTGTCGCGGCGGATCGAAACCTCGAACAGCGTCTCGACGATCTTGAACAGGCCGGCCATCACCTTGGGCGCCGGGAAGTACTGCTTGACCTCCTGCTCGCTGAAGGCGTAGCGCGCTTCCTTGAGCTTCTCGCCGATGTAGCTCCAGTCCCAGGCCTGCGGATCGGTGATGCCCAACTGCTCCGCGGCAAAGGCGCGCAGGTCGGCCAGGTCGCGTTCGCCGTAGGGCTTGGCCTTGGCCGCGAGATCGCGCAGGAACTTGATCACCTGCTCGGGCGACTCGGCCATCTTGGGCACGACCGAGAGCTCGCCGAAATTCCGGTAGCCGAGCAGCTTTGCTTCTTCTTCGCGCAGCGCGAGGATCTCGTTGATCAAGGCCGTGTTGTCGAAGGCCGGATCGCCGAGCTCGCTGGCGCGGGTGACGTAGGCGCGGTAGAGCGTTTCGCGCAGCGCGCTGCTCCTGGCGAACTGCATCACGGGCAGGTAGCAGGGCATCTTGAGCGTGAGCTTGTAGCCCTGCTTGCCTTCGGCTTCGGCTGCTGCGCGGGCCGCGCTCACCACGTCTTCGGGCACGCCCCCGAGCTCGCCCAGCGCCGCGTAGTACGAGAAGGCGTCGGTGGCATCGAGCGCGTTCTCGCTGAACTTCTGGCTCAGCTCGGCCTGGCGCTCCTGGATGTCGGCAAAGCGCTTTTTCGCCTCGCCCTGCAGTTCCGCACCGCCCAGCACGAAGTTGCGCACGGCATTCTTGTGCGCCTGGCGCTGCTCGGGGTTGAGGGTGGCCACGTCGATGGCCTTGTACTTGGCATAGAGGCGCTCGTCGGAACCCAGGCGGGTCCAGAAGGCGGTCACGCGCGGCATGGCCTCGTTGTAGGCGGCGCGCAGCTCCGGCGTGTCGGCCACGGCGTTGAGATGGCCGACGGCGCCCCAGGCGCGGCTGAAGCGCTCGGAGGCCACGTCGAGCACCTTGGAGATCGCATTCCAGTCGGCGGGGAAGTCGGCCGCCGTCACGGCCTGCAGCGCCGCCTCGGCTTCGGCCAGCAGGATGTCGACCGCGGGCGCAACGTGTTCGGGCTTGATGCGGTCGAACAGCGGGAGATCGGTGAAGTCGAGGAGGGGGTTGTTCGTCATGGCCATGTGGATCACTTGGCGGCGCGTTCGGCCGCTTCAAGGGTGTTGACCAGAAGCATGGCGCGCGTCATGGGGCCGACGCCGCCGGGCACGGGGGTGATCCAGCCGGCCACTTCCTTGACGCCGTCGAAGTCGACGTCGCCCGCGAGCTTGCCGTCTTCCTTGCGGTTCATGCCCACGTCGATCACGACCGCGCCGGGCTTCACCATGCCGGCCGTCAGGATGTTGCGCTTGCCCACCGCGGCAACGATCACGTCGGCCTGGCGCGTGAAGGCGGCCAGGTCTTGCGTGGCGCTGTGGCAGATGGTCACGGTCGCGCTCCTGGCGAGCAGCATCATGGCCATCGGCTTGCCGACGATGTTGCTGCGGCCGATGACCACCGCGTGCTTGCCGCGCAGGTCGTAGCCGATGGATTCGAGCATCTTCATGCAGCCGTAGGGCGTGCAGGGCCAGAAGCCCGGCGCGCCGGTCATGAGCGCACCGGCGCTGGCCACGTGGAAGCCGTCCACGTCCTTGGCGGGCGAGATCGTCTCGATGACCTTCTGGCTGTCCATGTGCCTGGGCAGCGGCAGCTGGACCAGGATGCCGTGCACCTTGGGATCGTCGTTGAGGGCGCGGATGCGGTCGAGCAGCGCGGCCTCGCTCATGTCGGCGGGGTAGGTTTCGAGCGTGGCCGCAAGGCCGGTTTCGGTGCTGTCGTTGACCTTGTGCTTCGTGTAGACCTGGCTGGCCGGGTCGCTGCCCACGAGGATGATGGAAAGGGCCGGCTCCACGCCCTTGGCCTTCAGTGCGGCGGTGCGGCCGGCAACCTCGGCGCGAATGGTTTTGGCGAGGGCGTTGCCGTCGATCAGTTGGGCGGTCATCGGTTTCGATTTTCCAAGTAAAAACGCCCGCTTGCGCAGGCGTGGGAGTCATTCATTGCTATCGGCCGGATAGCTTCTAGGCCTTGGCGGCCGGTGCCGCCTGCCCGAGTGCGATCTTGAGCAGATCGGCCACGGTGTTGGCGTTGAGCTTTTCCATGATGTTGGCGCGGTGCGCCTCGACCGTCTTGATGCTGATGCCCAGGTCGTCGGCAATCTGCTTGTTCAGGCGGCCGGCGACGATGCGCTCGAGCACCTGGGCCTCGCGGCCGGTGAGCTTGGACAGCAGCGCATCGCGGCTGGCCGACTGCTGGTGCTGCGTGAAGGCGCCGCGCGCGTGCTCGAGCATGCGCTCGACCAGCGTGACGAGTTCCTCGTCGTTGAACGGCTTCTGGATGAAATCCATCGCGCCCTTCTTCATGCTGTCGACCGCCATCGGCACGTCGCCGTGGCCGGTGATCACCACGATGGGCAGCGGGGAGCGCCGTTCGATCAGCCGGTCCTGCAGTTCGAGGCCGGTCATGCCGGCCATGCGGATGTCGACGATCAGACAGGCGACTTCGCGCGGGTCGTATCGGGAGAGGAAGGACTCGGCCGAATCGAAGCAGCGAACCCGGTAGTCCTTGCCTTCGAGCAGCCATTGCAGCGAATCTCGCACGGCTTCGTCGTCGTCGACGACATAGACAGTGCCCTTCTTCGGAATCAAACTCATGCAGGTACCTTTGCCTCGTCGCTTGCTACGGAACTGGGAGCGTCCAACACCGGAATCCAGAAGGAAAAACGGCATCCGATCACATCCGGACCATTGTAGATGTTCTCCGCCTGCATCCGGCCGCGGTGGGACTCCACGATGGTGCGGCAGAGGTTCAGCCCGATGCCCATGCCTTCGGGCTTGGTGGAGAAGAAGGCTTCGTACAGGCGGTCCATCACCTCGGGGGCCAGGCCCTTGCCGGTGTCCTGCACCGAGAACTCGATGGCGTTGTGGCCCTCGATCACCTTGGGCAGCACGCGCAGTTCGACGCTGCGGCGCGCGAGCGGCCGCTCGGCAATGTCGATCGATTCGGCCGCGTTCTTCAGCAGGTTGACCATCACCTGCTCGATCAGGATCGGGTCCACCTGCACCACCGGCAGCCGCGCGGCCACGTAGTGGTTGAGCCGCACGTTGCGCCGCCGCAGCTCGATGCCTGCGAGCTCGACCGCCTCGCTGACCATGGTCGACACGTCGGCGGCGGTGCGGTTGGGCTCGCTGCGCTTCACGAACGAGCGGATGCGCTGGATGATCTGCCCCGCGCGCTGCGCCTGCTTGGAGGTTTTCTCCAGTGCCGCGAGCAGCGCCTCGGTGTCGATGGCCTGCCCCTTGATGCGCGACATCATGCCGTTGCAGTAGTTGGTGATGGCCGTCAGCGGCTGGTTGAGCTCGTGCGCCACGCTGGAGGCCATCTCGCCCATCGTGATCAGGCGGCTCGCGGCCTGCGCGCGGTCGGCCTGCGCGGCGGCCTGCTCCTCGGCGTCGCGCCGCGGCGTGATGTCGGTGGCGATCACCAGCTGGGCCAGCCGGCCGTCGACCCAGGTGAGGTAGCGCGAGCGCACTTCGAGCCACTTGCCCAGGTGCGGCACGAAGATCTCGTTGTTGGCAGCCTGGGCGGCGGTCAGGGTGTCGATCGGCAGGCCGGCGTAGGGGTCGACGTCGTCCAGGCCCTCGTCGTGCGCATTGGAGGTGGGCACGCCGGCCTGCGCCACCATGCCCAGGTGGCCCACGGTGTCGGAGCCGAACCAGAGCCGGTACAGCTTGTTTGCGAACAGCAGTTCCTCGCTGCCGATGGGCGCAACCGACACGGCGGCGTCGAGCGCCTCCAGCACCGTGGTGAAGCGCTCGTAGGAAGCCGACAGCTGCTCGCGGATGCGCGTGGGTTCGGTGATGTCGGTCATCGACGTCATCCAGCCGGTCTGGTGGCCGCGCGCGTCGATCAGCGGCGACACATAGAGCCGGGCGTTGAACACGCTGCCGTTCTTGCGCTTCACGCGCACCTGGAAGCCGCCGGGCAGGGCGCGCCCGTGCAGTTCTTCCTCGAGCCGCTCGTTCATCACTTCGCGGTCCGACTCCAGCCAATAGGGGAAGGGCGGCGACTGGCCCACCAGCTCGGCTTCGCTCCAGCCCGTCATTGCGCAGAAGGCGGCGTTCACGTAGGTGATGCGGCCCTGCAGGTCGAGCACGCGCATGCCGGTGAGCATGGAGTTTTCCATCGCGCGGCGGAAGTTGGTCTCGGCAACCAGCCGCTGCTGGGCCTGCTGGCGCCGCCGGGTGTGGCGCCAGGTGCCGATCAGCATCCAGCTGGTCAGCACGCTGAGCGCGCAGACCAGCCAGAACAGTCCGTTGCCGACCACCCCCTGCGAGGTGCGGTAGGCCTGTGCGCGCAACACCAGTGCATTGCCGACGGGCGACACCGGCACTTCGTACTCATTGGTTCTTTCGGGCCAGGGGAGGAGCCGCGTGCCGCCTTCCCTCAGGTTGGCCGTATTGCCCGCGAGCACGTTGCCCTTGGCGTCGAGCAGCGAGACCGCGTAGCGCGCCTGCACTTCCGAGGGCATGCCGTAGCGCAGCAGGCCGTCGACCGAAAACTCGCCCAGCACCACGCCCGCGAACAGGCCCTGGTCGAAGAGCGGAATGTGCAGCTGCAGCATTGCCGCGGGATCGCTGCCCGCCACCGGCTGGGAGAAAACCGGCTGGCGCAGCTCGCGGGCCAGGGCGTAGTTGCTCTCCACGTCGCCCGGGCGCAGCACGTCGCCGATCAGGTGCTGCTGCGCGGGATGCACGCTCGGCGCCGAATAGCCGGCCTTGAAGCGGCGCCGGTCGTCGATCCAGGTGACGGTCTGCAGCTCGGGGAACTGGCTCACGAGCGATTCCGCGCGGCTCGCGAATTCGATCGGGTCGATCTCGCGGTTGGAGGCGTCGCGCGCGATGCGCATCAGCTGTTCCTGGCGCTCGAGCAGGCGCAGGCGCATGCGCTGCTGCGCGTATTCGACATCGCGCCGCACGGATTCCTGCTCGCGCTCGACTTCCTCGGTGCGCAGGTACCAGAACGCCGACACGATGGCCGCCAGGAACAGCAGCACCGCCGCAATCGGCGCCAGCATGGCGACCGCGTCTTGCAGCACCGGCGTTTGCTGGCGCCACCAGCGGCGCCACCACGAGAGCGGAGACGCATTCACGGCGCTGCGGGCAACCGCCAGCGGAGAGGAAAAAGGCATCCTGCGAGTTTAGGTGATGGCCTCTGCGCCAAGGAGAGCAGGGCCGCAGTGCCATTGATTCCGACGCGGACGACTTTGTTTCCAAAATATCACATTAAGAAATCAGCATGCACTATTTGAAATGGAAGCATTTCTATGAGAAACTTCCGCGCGGTGATCGAAGAGCGCACTAAATTACAGCCACAGCCCTAAAGGAGAGACAAGCATGTCGGCAAATCCCGAGAACCTGTTCGGCTCGGCCGCGAACGACGCGGACGCCCAGGAAACCCGTGAATGGATGGATGCACTGTCCTCCGTCATCCAAAGCGAGGGACCTGAACGGGCCCACTTCCTTCTCGAGCAGCTGCTCGAACATGCGCGGCAGCACAGCATCGACAAGCCGTTCTCCGCCAACACGGCCTACGTCAACACCATCGAGCCCGACCAGGAAGAGCGCTGCCCCGGCAACCTCGAGATCGAGGAGCGCCTGCGCGCCTACATGCGCTGGAACGCCATGGCGATGGTGGTCAAGGCCAACCGCCACCACCCGGCCGAAGGCGGCGACCTCGGCGGCCACATCGGCTCCTTCGCCTCGCTGGCGAACATGTTCGGCGCCGGCTTCAACCACTTCTGGCACGCCGAGAGCGAAAACCACGGCGGCGACTGCCTCTACATCCAGGGCCACGTCTCGCCCGGCATCTATGCCCGCGCCTACCTCGAAGGCCGACTGAGCGAAGAGCAGCTGCTCAATTTCCGCCAGGAAGTCGACGGCAAGGGCCTTTCCAGCTATCCGCATCCCAAGCTGATGCCCGAGTTCTGGCAATTCCCGACCGTCTCGATGGGCCTCGGCCCGCTGATGGCCATCTACCAGGCCCGCTTCCTCAAGTACCTGCACGCCCGCGGCATTGCCAACACCGAGAACCGCAAGGTCTGGGTGTTCTGCGGCGACGGCGAAATGGACGAAGTCGAATCGCTGGGCGCCATCGGCCTGGCCGCACGCGAAGGCCTGGACAACCTGATCTTCGTCATCAACTGCAACCTGCAGCGCCTGGACGGCCCGGTGCGCGGCAACGGCAAGATCATCCAGGAGCTCGAAGGCGAATTCCGCGGTTCGGGCTGGAACGTCATCAAGCTGATCTGGGGCAGCAGCTGGGACCCGCTGCTGGCGCGCGACAAGGAAGGTGCGCTGCGCAAGATCATGATGGAGACCAACGACGGCGACTACCAGGCCTTCAAGGCCAACGACGGCGCCTACGTCCGCAAGCACTTCTTCGGCCGCGATCCGCGCACGCTCGAGATGGTCTCCAAGATGAGCGACGACGACATCTGGCAGCTGCGCCGCGGCGGCCACGACTCGCAGAAGGTCTACGCGGCCTTCGACGCGGCCGTGAAGCACAAGGGCCAGCCCACGGTGCTCCTGATCAAGACGGTCAAGGGCTTCGGCATGGGCAAGATCGGCGAGGGCAAGAACAACGTCCACCAGACCAAGAAGCTCAGCGATGAGGACATCATGGCCTTCCGCGACCGCTTCAACATCCCGATCCCGGACAGCAAGATCGCCGACCTGCCGTTCTACAAGCCGGCCGACGACACGCCGGAAATGAAGTACCTGCACGAGCGCCGCAAGGCCCTGGGCGGCTACCTGCCGCACCGCCGCACCAAGGCCGACGAGAGCTTCACGGTTCCCTCGCTGGACACCTTCAAGTCGGTGATGGAACCCACGGCCGAGGGCCGCGAGATCTCCACCACGCAGGCCTACGTGCGCTTCCTCACGCAGCTCCTGCGCGACAAGGCGCTGGGTCCGCGCGTGGTGCCCATCCTGGTGGACGAGGCGCGCACCTTCGGCATGGAAGGGTTGTTCCGCCAGATCGGCATCTACAACCCCGCTGGCCAGCAGTACACCCCGGTCGACAAGGACCAGGTCATGTACTACAAGGAAGACAAGGCCGGCCAGATCCTGCAGGAAGGCATCAACGAAGCCGGCGGCATGTCGAGCTGGATCGCGGCGGCCACGTCGTACAGCACGAACAACCGCATCATGGTGCCGTTCTACGTGTACTACTCGATGTTCGGCTTCCAGCGCATCGGCGACCTGGCCTGGGCGGCCGGCGACATGCAGGCGCGCGGCTTCCTGCTGGGCGGCACCTCGGGGCGCACCACGCTCAACGGCGAAGGCCTGCAGCACGAAGACGGCCACAGCCACATCCTGGCCAACACCATCCCCAACTGCGTGAGCTACGACCCGACCTTCGCGCACGAAGTGGGCGTGATCCTGCACCATGGCTTGAAGCGCATGGTCGAGAAGCAGGACAACGTCTACTACTACCTCACGCTGCTGAACGAGAACTACCCGATGCCCGGCCTGCAGCCCGGCACCGAGGAGCAGATCATCAAGGGCATGTACCTGTCCAGGCAGGGCCCGGCGCTGAAGGCCAAGTCGCCCACCGTGCAGTTGCTGGGCAGCGGCACGATCCTGCGCGAAAGCTTCGCGGCGCAGGAGCTGCTCGAAAAGGACTGGGGCGTTTCGGCCTCGGTGTGGAGCTGCCCGAGCTTCAACGAGCTGACGCGCGACGGCCAGGACGCCGACCGCTGGAACCTGCTGCACCCGGACCAGGCGCCGCGCGTGCCCTTCGTGGCCGAGCAACTGGCACCCACGACCGGACCGGTGGTGGCATCGACCGACTACATGAAGGCCTACGCCGAGCAGATCCGCCCCTTCATCCCGAAGGGCCGCAACTACAAGGTGCTGGGCACCGACGGCTTCGGCCGCAGCGACTTCCGCAACAAGCTGCGCGAGCACTTCGAGATCAACCGCCACTACATCGTGGTGGCCGCGCTCAAGGCTTTGAGCGAAGATGGCACGGTGCCGGTAGCCAAGGTGGTCGAGGCGATCAAGAAGTACGGCATCAATGTCGACAAGGTCAACCCGCTTTACGCCTGAACATCAATAAGCAACAACCAACGAACGAACGGCGCCTCACGGCGGGAGACGAACAATATGGCAGCAGTGGAAGTCAAGGTGCCGGACATCGGCGATTTCGATGAAGTCGCGGTGATCGAGGTGCTCGTGAAGGTGGGCGACACGGTCAAGGCCGAGCAGTCGCTCATCACCGTGGAATCGGACAAGGCGTCGATGGAGATCCCGTCGTCGACTGCCGGTGTGGTCAAGGAACTGAAGGTCGAGGTCGGCAGCAAGGTGAAGGAGGGCTCGGTGGTGCTCGTGCTGGAGGCCGAAGGCGCGGCCGCTGCGCCGGCGCCCGCAGCGGCCCCGGCCCCTGCGGCGGCCGCCCCGGCACCCGCAGCCGCGGCGCCAGCACCGGCTGCCGCGCCTGCGGCCTCGGGCCCGGTCGAAGTCAAGGTGCCCGACATCGGCGACTTCAAGGACGTCGCGGTCATCGAGCTGCTGGTGAAGCCCGGCGACACGATCACGGCTGACCAGTCGCTGATCACGGTGGAGTCGGACAAGGCCTCGATGGAGATTCCATCGTCGGCAGCCGGCGTGCTCAAGGAGCTCAAGGTCAAGGTGGGCGACACGGTCAACATCGGCGACCTGATCGCGATATTGGAAGGCTCGGCAGGTGCCGCGGCACCGGCGCCTGCGCAGGCTGCCGCAGCCGCGCCTGCTGCGGCAACCGCCAGTGCACCCGCGCCGGCCGCCGCATCGCCGGCGCCCGCGGCAAGCCCGGCTGCCGCAGCCGCGCCGCACGAGCCGACGGTCGCGCCCACCGGCAATCTGCCGCATGCCTCGCCCTCGGTGCGCAAGTTCGCACGCGAGCTCGGCGTGCCGCTCGAGGAGGTCAAGGGCTCCGGTCCCAAGGGCCGCATCACGCAGGAAGACGTCCAGGGCTTCACCAAGGCCGTGATGAGCGGCCAGGCCAGCACCAAGGCATCGGCCGCCAAGGCGCCGGCCGGCGGCGGCGCGGATGGCGCTGCACTGGGCCTCATTCCCTGGCCCAAGGTCGACTTCACGAAGTTCGGCGCGGTCGAGCGCAAGGACCTGTCGCGCATCAAGAAGCTCAGCGGCGCCAACCTGCACCGCAACTGGGTGATGATTCCGCACGTCACCAACAACGACGAGGCCGACATCACCGAGCTGGAGGCCTTCCGCGTCTCCACCAACAAGGAGAACGAGAAGTCGGGCATCAAGGTCACGATGCTGGCCTTCGTGATCAAGGCGGTGGTGGCGGCACTGAAGAAATTCCCCGATTTCAACGCCAGCCTCGACGGCGACCAGCTGGTCTACAAGCAGTACTTCCACATCGGCTTCGCGGCCGACACGCCCAACGGGCTCGTGGTGCCGGTGCTCAAGGATGCCGACAAGAAGGGCATCCTGCAGATCAGCCAGGAAATGGGCGAACTCGCCAAGAAGGCGCGCGACGGCAAGCTCGGCTCGGCCGACATGCAGGGCGGCTGCATGTCGATCAGCTCGCTCGGCGGCATCGGCGGCACGCACTTCACGCCCATCATCAACGCCCCCGAAGTGGCCATCCTCGGTCTCTCCAAGGGCCAGATGAAGCCGGTGTGGGACGGCAAGCAGTTCGTGCCGCGCCTGACGCTGCCGCTGTCGCTGTCTTACGACCACCGCGTGATCGATGGTGCCCTGGCCGCGCGCTTCAACGCCTACCTGGGGCAAGTGCTCGCGGACTATCGCCGAATCCTGCTATGACCACGGTAGTGGCCGTCCGCAAAGGCGGCCAGGTCACGATGGCGGCGGATTCGCTGGTGACCTTCGGCGACACGCGGCTTTCGCATCGCGCCGAGGCCAACCAGAAGATCTTCACCGTCGAGGACGCGGCGGGGCAGAGCCTGTTTGCCGTGGCCGGCGCCGCCGCGCACTTCCTGGTGCTGCAGCATGCGCTGGCCGCGCAGTCGCGCGAGGCGCTGCTGTTCGGCAGCAAGCACGAGATCTTCCGCACCTTCACGCTGCTGCATCCGGTGCTGAAGGACGCGTTCTTCATGCAGACCAAGGAAGACGAGCACGAGCCCTACGAGTCGAGCCAGTTCACGATGCTGATGGCCAACCAGAGCGGCATCTACGGCATCTACAGCTACCGCGAGGTGTTCGAGTTCAAGCAGTTCTGGAGCATCGGCTCGGGACGCAGCTTTGCGCTCGGCGCCATGCACGCGGCCTATGACATCAAGTCGCGCACTTCGCGCGACGTGGCGGAGGCGGGTATCGCCGCTGCCTGCGAATTCGATCGCAATTCGGCCCCACCGGTCGACGTTCTCACACTCAAACTGAAAGTGTCCAAATGAGCGAACAACAAATCAAGGTGCCCGACATCGGCGACTTCGACGAAGTCGCGGTGATCGAGGTGCTGGTCAACGTCGGCGACACGGTCAAGGCCGAGCAGTCGCTGATCACGGTCGAATCGGACAAGGCCTCGATGGAGATTCCGTCGTCGGCGGCCGGCGTGGTGAAGTCGCTCGCCGTCAAGGTGGGCGACAAGGTCAAGGAAGGCTCCGTGGTGCTGACGCTCGAGGTGGACGGCGCCGCGGCGCCCGCACCGGCAGCGGCCGCGCCTGCACCCGCCGCAGCGGCCCCCGCGCCCAAGGCCGCTGCTCCGGCCGCAGCCCCAGTCGCCGCGCCCGCGGCCTCCAGCTACGGCGGCAAGGTCGACGTCGAATGCGACGTGATCGTGCTGGGCGCCGGCCCCGGCGGCTACTCGGCCGCCTTCCGCGCGGCCGACCTGGGCCTGAAGGTCGTGCTGATCGAGCGCTACGCCACGCTCGGCGGCGTGTGCCTGAACGTCGGCTGCATTCCTTCCAAGGCGCTGCTGCACGTCGCCTCCGTCATGGACGAGGTGAAGCACTTCGCCGACCTCGGCGTGAGCTTTGCCGCGCCCACGATCGACCGTGCCAAGCTGCTCGGCCACAAGAACAAGGTGGTGGGCAAGCTCACCGGCGGCCTCACGGCCATGGCCAAGATGCGCAAGGTGACGGTGCTGCGCGGCGTCGGCAACTTCATCGACCCGTACCACCTCGAGGTGGAAGAAACCTCGGGCACCAGTTGGGACACCACCGGCAAGAAGCAGACCGTCAAGTTCCGCAATGCGATCATCGCGGCCGGCTCGCAGTCCGTGAGCCTGCCGTTCATGCCCAAGGACCCGCGCGTGGTCGATTCCACCGGCGCGCTCGAGATGGGCACCGACCCCAAGCGCATGCTGGTCCTGGGCGGCGGCATCATCGGCCTCGAAATGGGCACGGTGTATTCGACGCTGGGCGCGCGCCTGGACGTGGTCGAGATGCTCGACGGCCTGATGCAGGGCGCCGACCGCGACCTGGTGAAGGTCTGGCAGAAGATGAACGCGCCGCGCTTCGACAACATCATGCTCAAGACCAAGACGGTGGGCGCCGAGGCCACGAAGGAGGGCATCAAGGTGACCTTCGAGGGCGAGCAGGCGCCGAAGGAACCGCAGGTCTACGACCTGGTGCTGCAGGCCGTGGGCCGCAGCCCGAACGGCAAGAAGATCGGCGCCGAGAAGGCCGGCGTCGCGGTGAGCGACCGGGGCTTCATTCCGGTCGACATCCAGATGCGCACCAACGTGCCGCACATCTTTGCCATCGGCGACATCGTCGGCCAGCCGATGCTGGCGCACAAGGCAGTGCACGAGGCGCATGTGGCGGCCGAGGTGATTGCCGGCGAACAGAAGGGCGACAAGGAATTGTCGAGCGCCGCCTTCAACGCCCGCGTGATCCCGAGCGTGGCCTACACCGACCCCGAGGTGGCGTGGGTGGGTCTCACCGAAGACCAGGCCAAGGCCGAAGGCATCAAGATCAAGAAGGGCCATTTTCCGTGGACCGCTTCGGGCCGCGCCATTGCCAACGGCCGCGACGAAGGCTTCACCAAGCTGCTGTTCGACGCCCAGACGCACCGCATCCTGGGCGGCGGCATCGTCGGCACGCATGCCGGCGACATGATCGGGGAGATTGCGCTGGCCATCGAGATGGGCGCCGACGAGATCGACATCGGCAAGACCATCCATCCGCATCCGACGCTGGGCGAGAGCATCGGCATGGCGGCCGAGGTGGCGCACGGAACCTGTACCGACCTGCCGCCGGCCAAGAAGGCGGCCTGACCAACGAGGTTCGACCGGCCACAAAAAATCCCGCCGCGGCGGGATTTTTTTCGTCCTGATGGAGGACGCGGGATTCGGGGGGGGCGGGCTCAGTTGCCGGTGTGGGTTGCAGCAGTTGCCGCGGCCTTGATCTCGTCGTTCTGGGCACCGCCGAGCACGCGGCGTGCGCCGTCGAAGCGGCGGCTCCAGTAGCTGCCGTTCATGTCTTCCACACGCACCTGGGCGCCGGTGCGCGGCGAGTGGATGAACTTGCCTTCGCCCACATAGATGCCGACATGGCTGAAGGCGCGGCGCATGGTGTTGAAGAAGACGAGGTCGCCGGGCTTGAGCTGGCTGGGATCGATCTTCTCGGTGGCGGCGGCCTGTTCTTCGGCGCGGCGCGGGAGCACGTGGCCGAGCGTCTGGTTGTACATCGCGCGAACGAAGCCGCTGCAGTCGAAACCGGATTCGGCCGAATTGCCGCCGCGGCGATAGGGAACACCGAGGAAGCCGATGGCGGTCACCACCAGGTCGGAGGTTCGTTCAGCGACGGTTTGGCGAACCTGCCTGAGTTGGCCGATGATGCCCTTGTCGGCCAGCAACCGGGCCAGTTCGTCGTCGGTTCGATCCTGTTGGGGGGCGGCTTGGACTGCGACGGCAAACAGGAGGGACGCGGGTAGGACAAAAAAACGCATGGCGCGTAGGATATTGATGACGCCCGGTTATGTCAACCTCATCCGAATTGGTGAATGTATCTTCAAGTCTTTGATTTGTTTGATTTTTTTTGATTCGACCGAAGAAAAAATGTAACGGCTGATCTTTATGAACCATAAGCGATTGGCCGAAAGCGAACTTTTGTACTCGCATTGAAGAGGCAAACAGCCTGGATTCGGCCCGCATTTCGCGTCAAGATCGCGCCAACTACCCGGAAAAGACATGAACCTGCGAATTCAGGAAGCTGGGCGCCTCCTAGGAAGGGCGGCCATTGTGGCGGGCTTGGCCGTCTGGGGTGCCGCCATGGCGCAGATACGGCCGGAAACCATTTCGACCGGCCTCGAGAACCCATGGGGGGTGGCTTTTCTGCCGGGCGGCCGTTTCGTGGTCACGGAGCGGGCCGGGCGGTTGCGGCTGATCGCTGCGGACGGCAAGATCGGCGCGCCCATCACTGGCCTGCCCCCCATCGCGGCCGGCGGCCAGGGCGGCTTGCTCGACGTGCTGGCCGATTCGGGCTTCGACAAGAACCGCACGCTGTATTTCTGCTTCTCGGAACCCGCAGCCGGTGGTGGTTCGGGCAACGGCACGGCATTGGCCAGCACGCAGCTTTCGGCCGACGGCACGCGGCTGGAGAACCTCAAAATCATCTTCAGCCAGCAGCCCAAGGTGGCCAGCCGCAACCATTTCGGCTGCCGCATCGTCGAGGCGCGCGACGGCACGCTGTTTCTCACGCTGGGCGACCGGTTCAGCCGCAAGGAAGATGCGCAGAAGCTCGACAACCACCTGGGCAAGGTGGTGCGCATCGCCAAGGACGGATCGGCGCCCAAGGACAACCCCTTCGTCGGCCGGGCGGGTGCGCTGCCCGAGATCTGGAGCTATGGCCACCGCAACGGGCAGGGCGCGACGCTCGCGCCCGATGGCCGCTTCTGGATGACCGAGCACGGCCCGCAGGGCGGCGACGAGATCAACATCCCGCAGGCCGGCCGCAACTACGGCTGGCCGGTGATCACCTATGGCGAGAACTACGGCGGCGGAAAAATCGGCGAGGGCATCACCGAAAGGGACGGCATGGAACAGCCGCTGCACTACTGGGTGCCGTCGATCGCGCCCTCGGGCATGGCTTTTCTCACCAGCGACCGCTACGGCGCGGCATGGAAGGGCAACCTGTTCGTGGGTTCGCTCAAGTTCGGCTATCTCGACCGCATCGAGCTGAAGGACGGCAAGGTGGCGGCCGAGCACAAGCTGCTGGCCGACGACCGGGCCCGCATTCGCGATGTGAAGCAAGGGCCGGACGGCCTGCTCTACGTGCTGACCGACGAATCCGACGGCAAGCTGCTGCGCCTGCGTCCGAATTGAGGCCCGCCTTCTGCCTTCAGCCGGGGCAGCCCGGCAGCGGCAATGTCGGCAGCATGCGGCGCCAGAGCCGCGTCCACTCGGGCCAGTCGTGGCCGCCTTCGGTCGTGAAGACACGGCTGGCGGGCAGCGCGGCCGCCAGCAGCCGATGGCTGAAGGCAAAGCGGTCGTCGACGCCATAGCCCAGGTAGAGCGGCGGCCGCGCGCCGAAGGTGGCGGTGGCGCCGACGTAGCCGCGCAGCCACTGCCACAGCTGGGTTTCGTTCGGTATTCGCGGGTCGCTGCCCGGCGGATCGCCCAGCGGGCCGGTCCAGCGGGCGAGGCCGCCGGCATTGGCGATGTCGGCGCCGAGCGCGCGTTCCCCGAGATAGGGCGCAATGGCCACGAGGCCCGCAAGCTCGCCGGGATGGGTCTGCGCGTAGAGCAGTCCACCGAAGCCGCCGACCGAGATGCCGACGATCCAGATGGCCTTGTAGCCCTGGCCGCGCGCCGGCGCGATCACGTCCTGGTGCAGGCGCTCGAGGATGGTCCTGGCGTTGTAGTAGCCCAGGTGGGCGTCGACCCGCATCACGTCCACCGCGAGCCTGTTGTCGTTCAGCGCCTTGACGAAGCCTTCGCGCTCGAATTCGTCGGGGTGCGAGTACGCGCCGGGCAGCATCACGATCAGCGTGTCGGCATTCGGCGTGCAGCTGCTCTTCTCGAGCGTGCGGTCCAGCGGCGCCTTGGCGGTGCGCAGGCCGCCGCATCCGGTCACCACCAGCGCCGCGCCAAGGGCCAGAATCGGCAAATGGCGCCGGGCCGAAAAGAAGATCCGCATCCGCCCGGAGTCTAGAGAGATACGCGCCGTTTCGGTGGTACGGTCTGGCCCCATCAATTCCATCTGAATGAAAGAACCGGTTCATGCTGCTCGATGCCTCGCTTTCCCAACTCGTCCTGGTCGACTACCAGGCGCGGCTGATGCCGTCGATCTTCGAGGGCGAAGCGGTCGCACAGAACGCGGTGCGGCTCGGCAAGATGGCCCAGTTGTTCCAGGTACCGGTGTGGGGTACCGAGCACAACCCCTCCAAGCTCGGCGAGAACATGCCCGAGATCCGCGCGCTGTGCCAGCGCACCCTGTCGAAGATGCACTTCAGCGGCGTGGAAGAGGGCCTCGGCGAATGGCTGCGCGTGCCGGCGAAGGCGCCGCAGGGCAATGCCCGCAGCCTGCCCAAGCACCTGCAGAAGCCCGCGGCGGCTGCCGAAGAGCGCAATTCCATCGTGATCGCCGGCTGCGAAGCCCACGTCTGCCTGCTGCAGACCGCGCTCGACCTGCTGGAGGACGAGTTCGAGGTCTGGGTCGTCACCGACGCCTGCAGCTCGCGCACCGAGCGCAACCGCGACGCCGCCTTCGACCGGCTGGCCGGCGCCGGGGCCGAGCTCGTGACCACCGAGATGGTCGGCTTCGAATGGCTGCGCACCGCGGAGCACCCCGCGTTTTCCGAGCTGCTCGCCCTGGTCCGATAGCCGGATCCTGTGGCGATGGCAGGGCGCGTCCGGATGGTCACGCGAAATGGCGAAACGACGGATTTCCGGCAGCTTTGCGCACCCCTGTCGGAATAGAGCGTAGAAATTTCTATTCGGACGGCGCTATGTTGGATTTGGCTGCGCGAGCGGAGCGACCAGTTGCCGCATGAGCGGCACTGACGCGATCAGGGAGACTGGACAGAGATCGGTGGAGTCCGTCTGACTATCTTGCGAACAGGATTAGGGAATCGCCTCATCCCGCTTGGCTGTGCAACGGGTCTTGGTTAGGGATACTGTGCCGCGCACTCAAGCAGCCCCTTCAGGAACTCGAGCAAATGCTTGGGCTTGTCGGAGTCCAGCGGCAAGAGCGCGAAATAGGTGTCGCCGGGAATCTCTATGTCGGGAAAGACGCGCGCGATGCGGCCAGTCGCTCGTCCGATGACAACGTGGAAAAGGTGCCGATGCCCATGCCCACGCCGTCCACCACCGCCTGTAACGTGACGAAGAAGTGGTCGAAGCGCAACTGCCGCAGGGGGCGCAGGTCACCACATCCGGCCGCGCCCAGCCATGCTTCCCAGTCGCCCGGACGGGTCTCGGTGGAAAGAAGGACGGTCTTCAGCAGCTCGACCGGTCGCCGGGGCTTGTCCTTCGCGAGTAGCGTCGGGCTGGCGATGACGGTGCTCGATTCCGCAAACAGGGGCATCACCTCGAATTGGCTCTGGTCGCCCGGGGCGCGCCGGATGGACAGGTCGAAACCGCCCTGGACATCGGGTCGCTGCTCAAGGCCGTGGACACCCGCACCTCGGTGCCGGGCTTGCGCTCGCGAAACTCGGCGAGACGCGGCGCGGACATCGGCACCAGCCTGGTCGCACTCGCGCTGTCGCTCGACCTGTCGTGGCTGTCGCCGCTTTGCATACTGGTGGGCGTGGTCATGACGGTGGCCGGCGCCAGGGCGAACTGGGCCGCATCTTCGTGGGCCTGGGACTCGTTATGCTGGCGCTCAAGCTGGTGCGCGCCTCGACGATGGAGCTCACGCACATGAGCGCGCTGCAAGGCCTGCTCGCCGGCTTGGGCTGCGACGTGACGCTGGCCGTCACGGTCGGTGCCGCGTTGACGCTGCCGGCCTATTCAAGCCTTGCCGTCGTGCTGCTCACCGCCGTGCTCGCGACCGCCGACCTCCTGCCGGCAAGCGCCGCACTGGGCCTGGTGCTTGTGCCAATGTGGGTAGCGGACTGCTGGGTGTTCTGACCACGGCGTCCAGCGATGCCTGCCTTCTCCCACCGCGCCGCAGGAAGGCGCCCGCACGCCGCACCTCGCCGCCACCGCGCTGTCGACGCCGCACCCGGCGCTTTCGTGCGCGGTCAGGGGGCGGTGTACCAGGCCGATGTGGTGGAGACCATGCTGCGTGGCATCCCAGCGGCGCTGCAGGATAACGACCTCGGCCTGCGGCGGCGCGGAGAAATCCTGGCGTTCGCGATCAATATGGAGCAGGTGGCCGACATCGCAGAACGCGTTCTGCTGGATGTCGAGGAGCGCAAGATCCGACCAGGACGGCGCATGTCCGCCGCTGGCCCCACCGAGATAAGCGAACTGCATGCGAGGCTGATGCCCACCCTGAGCTTGAGCCGGGCGTATTCCCTGGCCGGCAGCAACGCGACGCGCGCGAACTGGTTGATGAGGAAGGCCGCTTCCGGGAACTCGAGCGAACTTTCGCGAACACGCACTTGCTGCCTTACGCGGAGAACACACGTGAAAGCGTGGACAGGAGCGGGCTCCATCTGGACCTGATCAGCGAACTCCAGCGTCCACTCACACCTGTGCGCAATCGGCTATGCCGTACTGAAAGAGAGGGACGCACAGTTCGGCCTCGCCCTGGGCTCCCTGGAGCCATAAATTAAAAGACTTCGAGGTCGGTGAATATTTATTGGAGCGAATCTGGACGGCTGAGCCGATAGCTGTGCGCACGCACTGGTCCGGGAACTCGCTGCTGTATCGACGCAGCCTTTCCTAGACCTCGAACTCGACTATTCAGCGCTTCTCCGTTGGAGTGCCGCCGTAAACAAGGAGCTGATTAACGGCTTATCCCTTCGCACCGAAAGACAGCATAGCGAGTAGCTGATCGACAGCTCCTCGTCATCGATCAGGACCGCCGCGAGTCCGGGCAAGGGAATGAATTCGACCTGTGTCACGAAGCCAATGCCCATGCCGTTGGCTACCGCGTGCAGGATGGCCTCCCGGCTGTTGATTTCCATGACGCAGTGCATGAGCACGTTGTTCTGCCGGCATGCGCGCTCGACGCGCTGGCGGGTCTTCGAGCCGGGCTCTCGAAGGATGACCATTTCGCCTTCGATATCTTGCGTGGCGATTGACGCACGCCGCGTCCATGGATGTTCCGCGGGAACCACTGCAATGATTCGCTCGTTCCGGAAGGGAACACTATGCAAGCCTTTGATGGGCGGCGGCTCGACCACGATGCCGGCATCGATGTCGAAGTCCTGGAGCCCGCGCAGGGTCGATTCTTCCGACCCGATGGAAATCGTCAGCTCAAGTGATGCATGCGCGCGCTTGAAGTTGCGGGCCAGCTCCAGCGCGATCGGCGGGGACACCGCACCGACGCGCACCAGCCCGGCTTCGAGCTTGTGCGCGTTCTGCAGGAACTGGACGGCTTCTTCTTCCTGGCCGAAGAGGCCCTGGGTGATGCCATAGAGCCGCTCGCCGGTCGCAGTCAGCCGCACGGTGCGCCCGCCGCGAACGAACAGCTCCACGTTGAAGCGCTCTTCCAGCGCCTTGACCTGATCGGTCACCGTGGGCTGGCCGATGTGCAGGTAGTGCGCCGCCGAAGTGAAGCCGCCCGTCTTGGCGACGGCGTGAAAGCATCGGATCCACTTGTAGTACTGGTGAAACATGGGCGAGTCTCGAACGAAAGGCGGTGGCGCGTGACCGCACGGAGCCTCTCACATCCGGGCGCGGCGCGGCATGAGCGCTTTCCCCGGGTAACCCGTGAATCATTCCGCCCGCGCGTGAACATGAGGGCGAATGCGATCTATCGGTTTCCGACCATGCCGGCGTCGGAAATGCGATTGGACGGTACACCGGCCGGCCTTGACACTTGCATCCACCCAAGAGAGAGAACGCGCGGTACAGCGCGATGCAAGGACAAACAAGCAAACAAACAACCACGCGAGACAAACCTCATGCCCCAAGCTTTTCACAACCCTGTTTCCATCCATTGCGGACGGGGAAGCCTCGAGCAGCTGCCGTCGATCCTGGCCGGCCGCCGTATCGCCGTCGTCACCTTTCCCGAGGCCCGGGCGCTGGGCCTTGTCGCTCGCCTCGAAGCGCTCCTTGGAGACGCACTGGTGACGGTGATCGACGACGTGTGCCCCAACCCCGATGTCGCGCATCTGTCGGCGCTCTACAACCGCTTCTGGCAGGAAGATGCCCAGAGCCACGCCCGGTGCGACGCCGTCGTCGCGGTGGGCGGCGGTAGCGCCATCGACACCGCCAAGGCCTTGGTAGTGGGCACGGCCAGCGGACAGTTCGATGAACTCGTCGGCCTGCTCGCTACAGGAAAGCCCTTTGCCCCCGCCCGCGTCAAGCCGCTGATCGCGGTGCCGACGACCGCGGGCACGGGCAGCGAGGTGACGCCGTGGGCCACCATTTGGGACACCGCCAACCAGAAGAAGTATTCGCTGCATCTGGATGCCACCTGGCCCGAAGCGGCCATCGTCGACCCCGAACTGATGTTGTCGGTGCCCGCGGCAGTCACGGTGTCGACGGGGCTCGATGCACTTTCCCATGCGCTGGAGTCGGTGTGGAACGTGAACGCGAATCCCATCTCCGACACTTTCGCGGTGTCCGCGGTGCAGGACATCTTCGAGTGCCTGCCGGCCCTGATGGCCGACCTGGGCAGCATCGATCTGCGCGAGCGCATGTCGCTCGCCGCGCTCAAGGCGGGCATGGCGTTCTCCAACACGAAGACGGCGCTGGCCCATTCGATCTCGTACGAGATGACGCTGCGCCACGGATTGCCGCATGGCATTGCGTGCTCCTTCACCCTGCCGCTGGTTCTCGAGAAGGCCTGGGCCCGGTCGCCCGACCGCGACCGCACTCTGCAGCAACTGTTTGGCCCGGACCAGTCGACCGGAACGCGACGCTTGCGTGATTTTCTGCAAGGCCTTGGTGTGAAGACCGAGTTCGCCGACTACGGGGTGGCGGACGGCGAAGCGGCGGCCATGATCGCGCGTGCCATGGACGGTGCGCGCGGCAAGAATTTCATCGGAGCGGTGCACGCCTAGATGACTGGAGTGCCGGGCGCAGTCGGTATGCGGCCGGCCGAGACTTGAAAAACAGATGCCGGCCTTCGAGCCGGTCCCACGGGCCCCACGCCCGTCAAGAAATGGAGACAAACCATGCAAGCGGTCAACCAAACCCTGCCGGCGGGCACCTACGTATCACCTCTCGAAAACTCGTTCAGGAAGGCGCAGTGGCGGATGCTGCTGGCCGCCATGTTCTGCTACTTTTTCTTCTACACGGGGCGGCAGACTTTCGGCTTCGCCATTCCGGGCATCCAGAAGGAATTCGGCCTCTCGAAGGAGTTCCTCGGGTGGGCCTCGACGAGCCTTCTCTGGTGCTATGCCATCGGGCAAGCCATCAACGGCAACCTCGGCGACAAGTTCGGCGGCCGTCGGGTCATGACAGCCGGCGCCATTCTTTCGTGCGCGGCCAACTGGGTGGTGAGCTTCGCTGTCGGGTTCAAGTCGCTGGCGATCCCGTGGGGCATCAACGGCTATTTCCAGGCCTTGGGCTGGGCACCCGGAAGTCGCCTGCTGTCGAACTGGTGGGGCTCGGAAGAGCGCGGAAAAGTCTACGGCTTCTATGTCTTTGCCGCGGGCTGTGCGTCGGTGCTGTCCTTTGTGACTTCCATCCTGGTGGTGAACGTGTTTCACCTCGACTGGCGCTGGATCTTCCGCCTCCCCGTGCTGCTGATGCTGGTGGGTGGCATCACCTTCTATCTGATCGCTCGCGAACGTCCGGAGGATCTTGGCTTCAAGTCGCCCGAGACCGGCGTTGCCGACGAGAAGGATGCGAAAGACGCGAAGCTCGTTCATGCCGGACATGAGCCCGAAGAAAGCTCGTGGTCGCGCTACAAGGCCGTTCTCGGCAACCCCAGGCTGATGATCGCAGCGCTGGCGATCGGCTTCCAGAATGCCGCACGCTATGGGCTGATCGTCTGGGTGCCGGTGCACTTCCTCGGCAAGGACTGGGCAAAGGCCGCCGACGGCATGATCGACCCGGCCTGGATCTCCGTCGCGCTGCCGGTTGGCATGGCCTTCGGCGCGCTCACCAATGGCTGGATCTCCGACAAGGTCTTCGGATCGAAGCGCTACAAGGCCATCGTGCTGTACATGCTGCTCGGCGCGGTCGCCTCGATGGGCATGTACCTGCTGCCCACCAGCATCCTGGGCCTGGCGCTGCTTTTCCTTGCGGGCTTCTTCGTCTACGGACCGGCCTCGTCGTTCTGGGCCCTGTGTCCCGACCTTGTCGGCGCAAAGCGTGCGGGAACGGCCACCGGTGTCATGAACTTCTTTTCGTACCTGCTGGCCGGTCTGGGCGAACCGCTGATTGGCCGGATGCTGGACCACTCGGGCAACACCTCGCTGGTGTTTCCGATCGTTGCGGCCAGCTGCCTGATCAGTGCGTTCATTGCCGTGTTCATCCGTCGCTGAGTCCGTGTCCCGGGCTGTCACACATCAACAAACCAAGGAGTACCCACTTAATGAAAATCGATTCGCTTGAAGTCAATAGTCGCAGCTACCGCTGGATGGTGCGACCCGTCGTGGTCGTCTGTGTGGACGGCTGCGAGCCGGCGTACCTTGACGCAGCCGTGGCGGCCGGCGTGGCCCCGTACCTGGGCCGCATCATGAAGTCGGGCGCCAGCCTGCTCGCCGACTGCGTCGTGCCGTCCTTCACCAACCCCAACAACCTGTCGATCGTCACCGGCGTGCCGCCCGCGGTGCACGGAATCTGCGGCAACTACTTCTTCGACCGCGAGCTGGGCCAGGAAGTGATGATGAACGACCCCAAGTACCTGCGTGCCGGCACCGTGCTGGCTGCGTTCGCCAATGCGGGCGCCAAGCTCGCCGTGGTCACCGCCAAGGACAAGCTGCGCAAGCTGCTGGGCCACCAGATGAAGGGCATCTGCTTCTCGTCAGAGAAGTCGGACCAGGTGACGATGGAAGAGAACGGCATCGACAACGTGCTCGACATGGTCGGTATGCCGGTGCCTTCGGTGTACAGCGCCGAGTTGTCGGAGTTCGTGTTCGCCGCCGGCGTCAAGCTCATGGAGTCGCGCCGTCCCGACCTCATGTACCTGTCGACCACCGACTACGTGCAGCACAAGGCCGCTCCAGGCAGCCCGCAGGCCAACGCCTTCTACGCGATGATGGACCGCTATCTCGCCCAGCTCGACGCGCTGGGCGCCACCATCGTCCTCACGGCCGACCACGGCATGAACGACAAGCACGGCGCCGACGGCTCGCCCAACGTCATCTACCTGCAGGACGTGCTCGACGGCTGGTTCGGCGCCGAAGAAGCCCGCGTGATCCTGCCGATCACCGATCCGTACGTGGTGCACCACGGTGCGCTCGGCTCCTTCGCCACGGTGTACGCCCCCAACGAGGCCAGCGTGCCGGGCTGGATCGACCGCATCAAGGGCATCCCGGGCATGGAACTCGTGCTCTCGCGTGCCGAGGCCGCGAAGCGCTTCGAGCTGCCGCCGGACCGCATCGGCGACATCGTGGTGGTCAGCGAGCAGAGCACGGTCATCGGCACCTCGGCCAGCCGCCATGACCTGTCGGCACTCGAGGTTCCGCTGCGCTCGCACGGCGGTGTGTCGGAGCAGCGCGTGCCGCTGATCTGCAACCGCCCGGTCGCCGGCATCGCCCCCGGCCGGCGCCTGCGCAACTTCGATGCGCTCGATATCGCGCTGAACCACGCCCAGTAACCCCCGACCAGACGTCCCCGGAGCACTCCCATGAGCCAAGCCACCCTGAAGCCAGGCACCGTTCACCGCGAGGCCTTGCGCATCGCCGGAGAAAAAGTCCATCGCGACCGCACGATCGAGGTGACCTACCCCTACACCGGCGAAGTGATCGCCACCGTGCCCAAGGCCACGCTGGACGACGTGCGCCAGGCCCTGCGCATCGCGCGCGACTACAAGCCCACGCTCACGCGCTACGAGCGCTACAAGATCCTGATGCGCGCGGGCGAGCTCATCGCCGCGCGCCTGGACGAGATATCGCGTGTGATCACGATGGAGTCGGGCCTGTGCCGCAAGGACTCGCTGTACGAAGTGGGGCGCGCCTCCGACGTGCTGCTGTTCGCGGCCAACCAGGCGCTGGTGGACGACGGCCAGGTGTTCTCCTGCGACCTCACGCACCACGGCAAGAGCCGCAAGGTCTACACCCTGCGGGAACCCCTGCTGGGCGCCATCACCGCCATCACGCCGTTCAACCATCCGCTGAACCAGGTGATCCACAAGGTGGCGCCGGCCATTGCCACCAACAACCGCATCGTGCTCAAGCCCAGCGAGAAGACGCCGCTGGCGGCCTTCCTGCTGGCCGACATCCTGTACGAAGCGGGACTGCCGCCGCAGATGCTGTCGGTCATCACCGGCGACCCGAAGGAGATCGCCGACGAACTGCTGACCAACGCGGATGTCGACCTTGTCACCTTCACCGGCGGCGTGCCCATCGG
Source organism: Variovorax paradoxus NBRC 15149 (assembly GCF_001591365.1). Taxonomy (GTDB): domain Bacteria; phylum Pseudomonadota; class Gammaproteobacteria; order Burkholderiales; family Burkholderiaceae_C; genus Variovorax; species Variovorax paradoxus. The sequence goes on along the minus strand of NZ_BCUT01000001.1, from coordinate 320,926 downwards.
CAAGTACATCGCCGGCAAGGCCGCCTACAAGCGCCAGATCCTGGAGCTGGGCGGCAACGACCCGATCATCGTGATGGAAGACGCCGACATCGAGGAGGCGGCCACGCTTGCAGCCAGCGGGTCGTACAAGAACTCGGGCCAGCGCTGCACGGCCGTCAAGCGCATGCTGGTGCACGAGGCGGTCGCCGACCAGTTCGTCGAGTTGCTGGTAGCGAAGACCAAAGCGCTGAAGTACGGCGACCCGATGGACCCCGCCACCGACATGGGCACCGTCATCGACGAGGCGGCGGCCAAGCAGTTCGAGGCGGTGGTCAACGAGGCCATCGCGGCCGGCGCCAAGCTGCTGTACGGCAACGAACGCCAAGGCGCGCTGTACTCGCCGACGGTGCTGGACCATGTGGACCCCGAGATGACGGTGGCCAAGCAGGAGACCTTCGGGCCGGTGTCGCCGGTGATCCGCTTCAAGAACATCGAGGAGGCGATCCGCATCTCCAACGGCACGGCCTACGGCCTGTCGTCGTCGATCTGCACCAACCGGCTGGACTACATCACGCGCTTCATCCGCGAGCTGAACGTGGGCAGCGTCAATGTGCGTGAGGTGCCGGGCTACCGGCTGGAGCTGACGCCTTTCGGCGGCATCAAGGACTCGGGCCTGGGCTATAAGGAAGGCGTGCTGGAGGCCATGAAAAGTTTCACCAACTGCAAGACCTACTCGCTGCCGTGGTAACGCCGGCTCGCCCCAGTTGAATGGTCCGGCCGGCGCGGCCGGATGATATTCGGTGGCATCCAACAGTTCCAGCCGTCAGCTTGCTGCAAGATCAGTCTCCATAATTATGAATTCAGTTTTGGCGATGCCGCCAGGGCCGAACGAATAAACGGAGACATATCCAGATGAGCCGCTACGAAGAGTTCTATCGCCAGTCCGTCGATGCGCCCGAGGCCTTCTGGGCCGAGCAGGCGAAGCTGATCGACTGGCAGGCCCCCGCCAAGCAGATCCTCGACGCCAGCCAGCCGCCTTTTGCGCGCTGGTTCGTGGGCGGCACCACCAACCTGTGCCACAACGCGGTCGACCGGCACCTGGCCGCGCGCGGCGGCCAGCCCGCGCTGATCTTTGTTTCCACCGAAACCGGCGTTGAAAAGAGCTACAGCTTCAGCGAACTGCACGCCGAGGTGCAGCGCACCGCCGCCAGCCTGGTGGAACTGGGCGTGGGGAAGGGCGATCGCGTGCTCATCTACATGCCGATGATTCCCGAGGCCGCCTTCGCGATGCTGGCCTGCGCGCGCATCGGCGCCATCCACTGCGTGGTGTTCGGCGGCTTCGCGAGCGGCTCGCTGGCCACGCGCATCGAGGATGCCGAGCCCAAGGTGGTGGTGAGCGCCGACGCCGGCTCGCGCGGCGGCAAGGTCATTGCGTACAAGCCGCTGCTCGACGAGGCGATCCGGCTGTCGAAGTACAAGCCGGCCGCGGTGCTGCTCACCGACCGCGGCCTCGCGCCCATGGAGCTGACGGCCGGCCGCGACCACCTGGCGGCCGAATTGCGGCAGAAGCACCTCGACGCCGAGGTGCCCTGCACCTGGCTGGCCGCCACCGACATCAGCTACACCATCTACACCAGCGGCACCACCGGCAAGCCCAAGGGCGTGCAGCGCGACGTCGGCGGCTATGCCGTGGCGCTGGCCGCGAGCATGAAGCACATCTTCGACGGCCGCGCCGGCGAAACCTACTTCTCGACCAGCGACATCGGCTGGGTGGTCGGCCACAGCTACATCGTCTACGGCCCGCTGATCGCCGGCATGGCCACCCTCATGTACGAGGGCCTGCCCACGCAAGGCATCGACCGGCAGCCGGACGGCGGCATCTGGTGGCGCCTGGTCGAAAAGTACAAGGTGACGGTGATGTTCAGCGCGCCCACCGCGGTGCGCGTGCTCAAGAAGCAGGACCCGGCGCTGCTGAAGAAATACGACCTGTCGAGCCTGCGCGCGCTGTTCCTGGCGGGCGAGCCGCTCGACGAACCCACCGCGCGCTGGATCAGCGAAGGCCTGGGCGTGCCCATCATCGACAACTACTGGCAGACCGAATCGGGCTGGCCGATGATCACCATTGCCAATGGCGTCGAGGCCAAGCCCAGCAAGTTCGGCAGCCCCGGTGTTCCGATGTACGGCTACCGCATCAAGATCCTGCACGAATCGACCGGCGAGGAATTGACCGCCCCCAATGAAAAGGGCGTGGTTGTGGTCGAAGGCCCGACCCCGCCCGGCTTCATGCAGACCGTATGGAAGGACGACGCGCGCTTCGTCGGCACCTACTGGAAGAGCGTGCCGGGCAAGATGGTCTATTCGACCTTCGACTGGGGCATTCGCGACGAGGACGGCTATTTCTACATCCTCGGGCGCACCGACGACGTGATCAACGTGGCCGGCCACCGCCTGGGCACCCGCGAGATCGAGGAGAGCATCTCGGGCCACGCCAACGTGGCCGAGGTCGCGGTGGTGGGCGTGGCCGATGCGCTCAAGGGCCAGGTGGCAATGGCTTTCGTGGTGCCGAAGGACGGCATCGCCGTGACCGACGCCGACGCGGCGCTGAGGCTCGAAGGCGAGATCATGAAGGTGGTGGCCGACCAGCTCGGCGCCCTGGCGCGGCCTGCCCGGGTGCGCTTCGTCTCGGGCCTGCCCAAAACCCGCAGCGGCAAGCTGCTGCGGCGCGCCATCCAGGCCGTGTGCGAGCAGCGCGATCCGGGCGACCTGACCACCATCGACGACCCCGCCACCCTGCAGCAGATCAGGCAGCTGGTTTCTTCGGCCTGAGTGAGCAAACCGGCCTTGCGAAGCCGCGCCGCGCCGTCATATGTTTGACGTGGCACAATGCGAAGGTACTCAGGCCCTTCCCCAGCCACAGTCGCATCCGCCAACCGGTTCAGCCGTGTCGCGGAAGGTTTCTTAACCAGCTAGTGCTTCCTTCAGGGAAGCGAAGGTCAGCGGATCATGAGCGATTCCTCCAAGCCCACGGCGTATGCCGCGTATCAGGGCAACACGTACCTCTTCGGTGGCAATGCGCCCTATGTCGAAGAGATGTACGAAAACTACCTCTCCAATCCCGGCAGCGTGCCTGACAACTGGCGGTCGTACTTCGACGCCCTGCAGAACGTGCCCGCGGTCGATGGCTCCAACACCCGAGACGTCCCGCACCAGCCGGTGATCAACGCTTTCGCCGAACGCGCGAAGCAGGGCACCACCAAGGTCGTGCAGGCCAGCGGCGCGGATTCGGAGCTCGGCCGCAAGCGCACCGCCGTCCAGCAGCTGATTGCCGCTTACCGCAACGTCGGCGCCCGCTGGGCCGACCTGGACCCCCTCAAGCGCGCCGAGCGCCCGGCCATTCCGGAACTCGAGCCCTCGTTCTACGGCTTCACCGATGCCGACCTCGAGACGGTGTTCAACACCAGCAACACCTTCTTCGGCAAGGAGACCATGTCGCTGCGCGACCTGCTCAATGCCTTGCGCGAAACGTACTGCGGCACCATCGGCGCCGAGTACATGTACACCACCGACCAGAACCACAAGCGCTGGTGGCAGCAGAAGCTCGAAAGCGCCCGCACCAACCCGCAGCTCAATGCGGACCAGAAGAAGCACGTGCTCAACCGCCTGACCGCGGCCGAAGGCCTCGAGCGCTTCCTGCACACCAAGTACGTCGGCCAGAAGCGCTTCTCGCTCGAAGGCGGCGAAAGCTTCATCGTCTCGATGGACGAGCTGATCAACCAGGCGGGCATCAAGGGCGTGCAGGAGATCGTGATCGGCATGGCCCACCGCGGCCGCCTCAACGTGCTGGTCAATTCGCTCGGCAAGATGCCGGCCGACCTGTTCGCCGAGTTCGACCACACCGCGCCTGAAGACCTGCCCAGCGGCGACGTCAAGTACCACCAGGGCTTCAGCTCGGACGTGACCACGCCCGGCGGCCCGGTGCACCTGAGCCTGGCGTTCAACCCCTCGCACCTCGAGATCGTGAACCCCGTGGTCGAAGGCTCGGTGCGCGCCCGCATGGACCGCCGCGCCGACCCGCAGGGCAAGCAGGTGCTGCCCGTGCTGGTGCACGGCGACGCCGCCTTCGCGGGCCAGGGCGTCGTGATGGAAACGCTGGCGCTGGCCGAAACCCGTGGCTACTTCACGGGCGGCACGGTGCACATCGTCATCAACAACCAGATCGGCTTCACCACCAGCGACCCGCGCGACAGCCGCTCGACGCTGTACTGCACGGACATCGTCAAGATGATCGAGGCGCCGGTGCTGCACGTGAACGGCGACGATCCCGAAGCCGTGGTGCTCGCCACCCAGCTCGCCCTTGAATTCCGCATGGAGTTCCAGAAGGACGTGGTGGTCGACATCATCTGCTTCCGCAAGCTGGGCCACAACGAGCAGGACACCCCCTCGCTCACGCAGCCGCTCATGTACAAGAAGATCGCCCAGCACCCCGGCACGCGCAAGCTGTACGCCGACAAGCTGGCGACGCAAGGCCTGGGCGCCACGCTCGGCGACGACATGGTCAAGGCCCAGCGCGCCGCCTTCGACGAAGGCCGCAACACGGTCGACCCGGTGCTCACGAACTTCAAGAGCAAGTACGCCGTCGACTGGAATCCCTACCTCAACAAGAAGTGGACCGACGCCGGCGACACCGCCATTCCGTCCAGCGAGTGGAAGCGCCTGGCCGAGAAGATCACCACGGTGCCGGCCGGCTTCACGGTGCACCCGCTCGTGAAGAAGGTGCTGGACGACCGCGCCGCCATGGGCCGCGGCGACGTCAACGTCGACTGGGGCATGGGCGAGCACATGGCCTTTGCCTCGCTGGTGGCCAGCGGCTACCCGGTGCGCCTGTCGGGCGAAGACTCGGGCCGCGGCACGTTCACGCACCGCCACGCCGTGCTGCACGACCAGAACCGCGAGAAGTTCGACGAAGGCACCTACACGCCGCTGCAGAACGTGGCTGAGAACCAGGCACCGTTCGTCGTCATCGACTCGATCCTGTCGGAAGAAGCGGTGCTCGCGTTCGAATACGGCTACGCCTCGAACGATCCGAACACGCTCGTGATCTGGGAAGCCCAGTTCGGCGACTTCGTGAACGGCGCGCAGGTGGTGATCGACCAGTTCATCGCCTCGGGCGAAGTGAAGTGGGGCCGCGTCAACGGCCTCACGATGATGCTGCCGCACGGCTACGAAGGCCAGGGCCCCGAGCACAGCTCGGCCCGCCTGGAGCGCTTCATGCAGCTGAGCGCCGACACCAACATGCAGGTGGTGCAGCCCACCACGGCCAGCCAGATCTTCCACGTGCTGCGCCGCCAGATGGTGCGCAACCTGCGCAAGCCTTTGATCATCATGACGCCGAAGTCGCTGCTGCGTAACAAGGACGCGACCTCGCCGCTGTCCGAGTTCACCAAGGGCGGCTTCCAGACGGTCATTCCGGACAGCAAGGGCCTGAAGGCCGAGAAGGTCAAGCGCCTGATCGCCTGCTCGGGCAAGGTCTACTACGACCTGGCCAAGAAGCGCGAGGAACAGGGCAGCGACGACGTGGCGATCATCCGCGTCGAGCAGCTCTATCCGTTCCCGCACAAGGCGTTCGCGGCCGAGATCAAGAAGTACCCGAACCTCGCCGACGTGGTGTGGTGCCAGGACGAGCCGCAGAACCAGGGCGCCTGGTTCTTCGTGCAGCACTACATCCACGAGAACATGCAGGAAGGCCAGAAGCTCGGCTACTCCGGCCGTGCCGCTTCGGCATCGCCTGCAGTCGGCTACTCGCACCTGCACCAGGAACAGCAGAAGGCGCTGGTCGATGGCGCATTTGGCAAGCTCAAGGGCTTCGTGCTGACCAAGTAATTCCAAGCCTCTTTTTCACACGAACACCTGAAGAACAAAACGGAGCTCACTCCAAATGTCTATCGTAGAAGTCAAAGTCCCCCAGCTTTCCGAATCCGTGGCCGAAGCCACCATGCTCACCTGGAAGAAGAAGGCCGGCGAAGCCGTCGCCGTCGATGAAATCCTGATCGAGATCGAGACCGACAAGGTCGTGCTCGAGGTGCCCGCGCCCTCGGCTGGCGTGCTGGCCGAGATCGTGCAGCCCGATGGCGCCACCGTGGTGGCCGACCAGCTGATCGCCAAGATCGACACCGAAGGCAAGGCAAGCGCTGCAGCGCCTGCAGCAGCGGCACCCGCCGCCGCGCCGGCCCCGGCAGCTGCGCCCGCAGCGGCTGCGGCCGCCACCGGCGGTTCGAAGTCCGACGTTGCCATGCCCGCCGCCGCCAAGCTGCTGGCCGACAACAACCTGAAGACCAGCGACGTGGCCGGCAGCGGCAAGGACGGCCGCGTCACCAAGGGCGACGTGCTCGGCGCCGTGGCCTCGGGCGCCAAGCCCGCGCCCGCCGTGGCCGCACCGGCTGCCAAGCCGGCGCTGCCGCAAGTCGCCGCGCCTGCGGGTGCGCCCGACCTGGGCGAGCGCCCCGAGCAGCGCGTGCCGATGAGCCGCCTGCGCGCCCGCATCGCCGAGCGCCTGATCCAGTCGCAATCGACCAACGCCATCCTGACGACCTTCAATGAAGTCAACATGGCGCCCGTCATGGAGCTGCGCAAGCGCTTCCAGGACAGCTTTACCAAGGAGCATGGCGTGAAGCTCGGCTTCATGAGCTTCTTCGTGAAGGCCGCGGTGCATGCGCTCAAGAAGTACCCGGTGATCAACGCCTCGGTCGACGGCAACGACATCCTGTACCACGGCTACTTCGACATCGGCATTGCCGTCGGTTCGCCGCGCGGCCTGGTGGTGCCGATCCTGCGCAACGCCGACCAGATGAGCTTTGCCGACATCGAGAAGAAGATCGCCGAATACGGCAAGAAGGCACAGGACGGCAAGCTCGGCATCGAAGAGATGACCGGCGGCACCTTCTCCATCTCGAACGGCGGCACCTTCGGCTCGATGCTCTCGACGCCGATCATCAACCCGCCCCAGTCGGCCATCCTCGGCGTGCACGCCACCAAGGACCGCGCCGTGGTCGAGAACGGCCAGATCGTGGTTCGCCCGATGAACTACCTTGCCATGAGCTACGACCACCGCATCATCGACGGCCGCGAAGCCGTGCTGGGCCTGGTGGCCATGAAGGAAGCGCTCGAAGACCCGTCGCGCCTCCTGTTCGACATCTGAGGAGAAAGAATCAGATGGCCAACAAACAATTCGACGTCATCGTCATCGGCGGCGGCCCCGGCGGCTACATCGCCGCGATCCGCGCAGCGCAGCTGGGCTTCAACGTGGCCTGCATCGACGAGTGGAAGAACAGCAAGGGCGGTCCCGCACCGGGCGGCACCTGCACCAACGTCGGCTGCATTCCGTCGAAGGCGCTGCTGCAATCGTCGGAGCACTTCGACCAGGCCGGCCACCACTTTGCCGACCACGGCATCAAGGTCGAAGGCCTGGGGCTGGACCTCGACAAGATGCTGGCCCGCAAGGACCAGGTCGTGAAGCAGAACAACGACGGCATCCTGTACCTGTTCAAGAAGAACAAGATCACCTTCTTCCATGGCCGCGGCTCGTTCGTGAAGGCGGGCGAAGCCGGCTACGAGATCAAGGTGGCGGGCGCTGCCGAAGAGTCGATCGAGGGCAAGCACATCATCGTGGCCACGGGCTCCAACGCCCGCGCGCTTCCGGGCGCGCCGTTCGACGAGGAGAACATCCTCTCGAACGACGGCGCGCTGCGCATCGGCGCGGTGCCCAAGAAGCTGGGCCTGATCGGCTCGGGCGTCATCGGGCTTGAAATGGGTTCTGTGTGGCGCCGCCTCGGCGCCGAAGTCACGGTGCTCGAAGCGCTGCCGACCTTCCTCGGCGCGGTCGACGAGCAGATCGCCAAGGAAGCCAAGAAGGCCTTCGACAAGCAGAAGCTCAAGATCGAACTCGGCGTGAAGGTCGGCGAGATCAAGTCGTCCAAGAAGGGCGTGAGCGTGGCCTGGACCAACGCCAAGGGCGAAGCCCAGACGCTGGAGGTCGACAAGCTGATCGTCTCGATCGGCCGCGTGCCCAACACCATCGGCCTGAACGCCGAAGCCGTGGGCCTGAAGCTCGACGAGCGCGGCGCCATTGCCGTGGACGACGACTGCAAGACCAGCCTGCCCAACGTCTGGGCCATCGGCGACGTGGTGCGCGGCCCGATGCTCGCGCACAAGGCCGAGGAAGAGGGCGTTGCCGTGGCGGAGCGCATTGCGGGCCAGCACGGCCACGTCAACTTCAACACCGTGCCGTGGGTGATCTACACCAACCCCGAGATCGCGTGGGTCGGCCAGACCGAGCAGCAGCTCAAGGCCGCGGGCCGCGCCTACAAGGCCGGCACCTTCCCGTTCCTCGCGAACGGCCGCGCACGCGCGCTGGGCGACACGACCGGCATGGTCAAGTTCCTGGCCGACGCGGCCACGGACGAGATCCTGGGCGTGCACATCGTGGGCCCGCAGGCCAGCGAGCTGATCTCCGAAGCCGTGGTGGCGATGGAGTTCAAGGCCAGCGCCGAAGACATCGCGCGCATCTGCCATGCGCACCCGTCGCTGTCGGAAGCCACGAAGGAAGCGGCACTTGCCGTGGACAAGCGCACGCTGAACTTCTGATCCTTTGACCAGCGTCAAACAGGCCTATGAGGCGGAACTCGCTGTGCGCGGGTTCCAGAGCGATCCCGCGCAACTGCGCGCCGTGGAAGCGCTGGATCGCTGCGCGCGGGAGTGGGGCGAGTACAAGGCCCAGCGCTCCAACGCGCTGAAGAAGTTCATCAACCGGCCCGAGCTGCCGCGCGGCGTCTACATGTACGGTGGCGTCGGGCGGGGCAAGAGCTTCCTGATGGACCTGTTCTTCAACGCGGTGCCGCTCAGGCGCAAGACCCGGCTGCACTTCCACGAGTTCATGCGCGAGGTGCACCGCGAACTGCGCGAGCTGCAGGGCACGGTCAACCCGCTCGACGAACTCGGGCTGCGCATCTCCAAGCGCTACAAGCTGATCTGCTTCGACGAGTTCCACGTGGCGGACATCACCGACGCGATGATCCTTCACCGCCTGCTGGTGGCGCTGTTCGAGAACGGCGTGGGCTTTGTCACCACCTCCAATTTCAGGCCCGACGACCTCTACCCCGGCGGGCTGCACCGCGACCGCATCCTGCCCGCGATCGCGCTGCTCAACCAGAAGCTCGAGGTGCTGAGCGTGGACAACGGCACCGACTACCGGCGCCGCACGCTCGAGCAGCTGCGCATGTACCTGACGCCCAACGATGCCTCGGCCGAAAAGGAGATGCGCAAGGCCTTCGACAGGTTGGCCGAAACGGCCGACGAGAACCCGGTCCTGCACATCGAGCAGCGCGAGATCCGCGCCAGGCGCAAGGCCGGCGGCGTGGTCTGGTTCGACTTCAAGACGCTGTGCGGCGGACCGCGCTCGCAGAACGACTATCTCGAGATCGCGAGCCAGTTCCACACCGTGCTGCTGTCCGACGTGCCGCACATGCCGGTGCGCATGGCCTCCGAAGCACGCCGTTTCACCTGGCTGGTCGACGTCTTGTACGACCGGCGCGTCAAGCTCATCATGTCGGCCGAGGTACCGCCGGAGGCGTTGTACACCGAGGGGCCGCTCGCGCACGAATTCCCGCGGACGGTTTCCAGGCTCACCGAAATGCAATCGAGCGAGTTCCTCTCCCTGGAACGCCGCATCGTGGACACTCGACTGACATGAAAAAAATTGTTCTCGCCATGCTGATGGCCTTGGGCAGCCTGCCGCTCTGGGCACAGTCCAACGCGGCTGCGGGCAATGCGAACTTCGAAGCGGAGCGCAGCCGGCTGGCCGCCGAGCGCGCGGCCATCGACGCGCGCTTCGAGAAGGAGCGCGCCGCCTGCTACCAGAAGTTCGCGGTCGAGGACTGCCTGCGCGACAGCCGCAAGCGCCGCCGCGTCGAGACCGACCACATCAAGCGCCAGGAAACGGCCATCAACGACATCGAGCGCCAGCGCCGTGGTGCGGCCGAACTCGAGAAGCTCGACCAGAAGGCCGCCACGCGGCGCCCGCAGGACACGCCCGAGAAGCAGGAAGAGGCTAAAAAAGCCCAGCAGGACCGCGAGCAGCGCGCGGCCGATCATGCGGCGAGCCGCGCCGCGACGGCGGCCGAGGCCGACGAGCGCCGGCGCCAGCTCGAAGCCAAGCAGAAGGCCCACGCCGACGAGCAGGCCAAGGCCGCCCAGCGGCGCGCCGAGGCGCCGGCGGCGGTCGAACGCTTCGAGAGCAAGCAGCAAAAGGCGGCCGAGCACCGGGCCAGCCGCGAGCGGCAGAACGCCGAGCGCACCAAGCCGCGCGGGGCGCCCTTGCCCCCGCCGCCGGCATCGCCGGCTTCGGCGCCCAGCCACTGAGCCCACCTCGCCGGGCGAGCGCCAGTGGCAGCGCTCAGTCTTGAGGAAGCGCTTCGAGCTTCAGCACCACGATCGAAATGTTGTCGCCCGTGCCGCGCGCCCGGCGGCGCGCTTCTCCCACCAGGATTTCCACCGCTTCGCGCGGCGGCTCCGCGTACAGCACGCTGGCCAGCTCCTCGGGGCTGAAGTAGTGCCAGAGCCCGTCGCTGCAGGCCATGAGCAGGTCGCCCGGCTGCATCGCGGGGATGTAGTGCGGCTCGATGGGCGGAGGCGTCGTGGTCATGCCCAGGCATCCGAGGAGGATGTTGCCCTTGGGATGGACATTGGCCTCGGCCTCGGTGATTTCGCCGCGGTCGATGAGCACCTGGACATAGGAATGGTCGCGCGTGCGCGTGACGAGCTCGCCGTTCTGGAAGTGGTAGATGCGCGAGTCGCCGGCATGGATCCAGGCGCAGTCGCCCTTGGGGTTCATCAGAAAGGCCGCCAGCGTGCTGTGCGGTTCCTGCTCGCTCGACAGGGCCGTGAGCTTGATGACCGTGTGCGCATCCTCCAGCAGCTGGCGCAGCACGGCCGCGGAGCTGTCGCGGTCGGGGTGGTAGCGCGTGAACAGCTGGCGCGCGGTCATCAGCACCTGGTCGGAGGCCTTGCGCCCGCCGCTGCGCCCGCCCATGCCGTCGGCAATGATGCCCAGCATGCAGCCGGGCACGCGCGGATGGCTCATCATCAGGACCTGGTCCTGCTGATAGGGGCGGTCTCCCTTGTGGAGACCGGTGGCGGCGGCAAGCCGAAAGCCTTGTGTCATGAGCGCAAATGCGCCTGCGGCGCGCCTTCTGTCTTCTCGTGGATTCGTACCAGGACGTATTATCGAGTGAACACGAGCTGCGGGCGGAATACGTTCGCAGCGCCAACGTTGGACTCCAATCTTCACTCCCTTTCCCGCCAATTGATCGAGCTGCGCATCGAACACGCCGACCTCGACGCCACCATCGACCGCCTGGCCGAAGCTTCGCCGCAGGACGAGCTGCTGCTGCGCCGTCTGAAGAAGCGCCGGCTTGCGCTGCGCGACCAGATCACGCGGCTCGAGAACGTGCTCGATCCGAAAGAACCCGCGTGAGCGAAACACTCGAGGACAAGGTGCGCGACGCCTTCGCGCAGGGCGGCGTCCTGTCGCGTGCGGCAGAACAGTTCCGCGAGCGCTCGGGGCAGACCGAAATGGCGCTGGCCGTCGCCCGCACCATCGAGGACGGCGGCGTGCTGGTGGTCGAGGCCGGCACCGGCGTGGGCAAGACTTTCTCGTATCTCGTGCCGGCGTTGCTGAGCGGCGAGCGCGTGCTGCTGTCGACCGCCACCAAGACCCTGCAGGACCAGTTGTTCGGCCGCGACCTGCCGCGGCTGGTCGAGGCGCTCGAGCTGCCGGTGCGCACGGCGCTGCTCAAGGGGCGCGCGAGCTACCTGTGCCTGCACCGGCTCGACCTCGCGCGCCACGATGCCTCGCTGCCCGAACGCGGCAGCCTGCGCACGCTCGCCAAGATCGAGCAGTGGTCCAAGGCCACGCGAACCGGCGACCTGGCCGAGCTGCCCGGGCTGGACGAGCGCTCGCCGCTCATTCCGCTCATCACTTCCACGCGCGAGAACTGCCTGGGCGCGCAGTGCCCGCAGTTCAAGCCCTGCCACGTCAACCTGGCGCGGCGCGAGGCGCTGGCGGCCGATGTGGTGGTCATCAACCATCACCTGTTCTTCGCCGATCTTGCAGTGCGCGAGACCGGCATGGCGGAACTGCTGCCGACCGTGAGCGTGGTGGTGTTCGACGAGGCCCACCAGCTCAACGAAACCGGCGTGCAGTTCCTCGGCGCGCAGCTCGGCAGCGGGCAGGCCCTGGACTTTGCGCGCGACCTGCTCGGAGCCGGCTTGCAGCATGCGCGCGGGCTGGTCGACTGGCAGCAGCTGGTGGCGGCCGTCGAACGCGCCGCGCGCGAGCTGCGCCTTGCGGTCGGCAAGCAGTGGCCCGGCACCAAGCTGCGCTGGGTGGGCCCGTCGCCGGAAGGCATCGACGCGCAGGCCTGGCAGGACGCGCTCGAAGCCCTGCAGCACGCCTTTGAAATGGCTGCCGAAGGGCTCGATACCGTCAGCGAGATATCGCCCGATTTCGTGCGCCTGTATGAGCGGGCGCAGCAGCTCGCCAAGCGCGCGGCACGCTTTGCGCTGCCCTGCGAAACCGACTCGGTGCGCTGGGTGGACGTGGGCACGCAGCTGCGGCTGGTCGAATCGCCGCTCGACATTGCCGAGGCCATGCGCACGCGCGTGCTCAAGATCGGCAGCGGCGCGGCCCCCGACGACGGCGATGAACACGAAGCCCGCGCGGCGCCCGAAGACAGCGGACGCGCCTGGGTCTTCACCTCCGCCACGCTGGGCGACGAACCCACGCTGCGCTGGTTCACCGAGCCGTGCGGCCTGGGCGACGCCGAGGTGCTGCGGGTGCAGAGCCCCTTCGACTATGCCGCGCAGGCCGGGCTCTATGTGCCGCGTGCCTTTCCCAAGCCCAACGACGCCGCCCACAGCGCACGCGTGGCGCAGCTGGCCGCACGCGGCGCCGCCGAACTGGGCGGACGGACCCTGGTGCTGACCACCACGCTGCGCGCGCTGCGCGCCATCGGCGACGAGATGAAGCAGCAGTTCGAACGGCTCGAGGCCGACGTGCGGCCCGAGGTGCTGGTGCAGGGCGAGCTGCCCAAGCGCGTGCTCATGGACCGCTTTCGCGAAGGCGCGGAGGGCGGGCGCGCCGGCTGCGTGCTGGTGGCGTCGGCATCGTTCTGGGAAGGCTTCGATGCGCCCGGCGATGCATTGCAGCTGGTGGTGATCGACAAGCTGCCGTTCCCTCCGCCCAACGATCCGCTGGTCGAGGCGCGCTCGCAGCGCCTCGAAGCCCAGGGCCGCAGCTCGTTCAGCGACTATTCGCTGCCCGAGGCGGCCGTGGCGCTCAAGCAGGGAGCGGGGCGGCTGATTCGCCGCGAAACCGACTGCGGCGTGCTTGCCATTTGCGACACCCGCCTGGTCGCCATGGGCTATGGCCGGCGGCTCCTGGCCGCGCTGCCGCCGATGCGCAGGCTGGAAAGCGAAGCGGACTTCGAGGCGGCGATCGGCGAACTCAGGAACTCGCTCTCGGCCTGAAGGGCGCAGACGAAGAAAAAGCCCCGAAGGGCTTTTTGTCGTTCCAGCGGATTACCAGACCTTCCACCACGGATCGTCCTTGCCCTTGAAGCCGCGCGCGAGGTACTCGCTGTGCGGATAGTTGGTGGTCAGCACGCGCTGGGCGTCGTCGCGCAGGTCCTTCATGCCGAGCGCATCGTAGGAGCGCACGATGATGTACAGGGCTTCTTCGAGCGCGGGCACTTCGCGGTAGTCGGACAGCGCGAGCTGCGCGCGGTTGATGGCCGCCAGATAGGCGCCGCGCGAGTAGTAGTAGCGCGCCACGTGCACTTCGTACTGCGCGAGCGAGTTCACGATGTAGTTCATGCGCTGGCGCGCGTCGGGCGCGTAGCGCGACTCGGGGAAGCGCGTTGCCAGTTCCTTGAACGACTCGAACGATTCCTTGGCGGCCTTCTGGTCGCGCTCGGACAGGTCCTGGCGCGTCAGGAACGCGAACATGCCGAGGTCGTCGTTGAAGTTGATCACGCCCTTGAGGTAGAGCGCGTAGTCGATCGCCGGGCTGGCCGGATGCAGCTTCAGGAAGCGGTCGATGGTGGCGATGGCATTGGCCTTCTCGCCGGACTTGTACTGGGCGTAGGCCTTCTCGAGCTGGGCCTGCTGCGCGAGCGGCGTGCCGGCGGCGCGGCCTTCGAGCTTCTCGTACAGCGGCACGGCCTTGTCGTAGGCGCCGGAGCCCACTTCGTCCTTGGCCTCGGCGTAGATGCGGTTGGGGCTCCAGTTGGCGGTCTTGTCGACGGAGGTGGAGGAGCAGCCGGCTGCAAGCAGCGCTGCCGCGCTGAGGGCGATCCAGGAGGGGACCGATAATTTGGCGCGAAACATCACATACGGCTTTCGTGAAACAGTTGCCCTCAATTATATCGACCGACCCCCTGGACATGGTCCCCGACGCCGCCGAGGCCGACGAGGGCGCCGACCCGGTCGAATCCAGCGAACTGCGGCCCTTCACTGTGGGCCCGGCCGAGCATGGCCAGCGGCTGGACCGCGCGCTGGCCGCCCTGGTGCCGGAATTTTCTCGCAACTATCTGCAACAGCTGATCGAAGCCGGCGCCGTGGAGCTGCAGGGGCGCACCCTGCTGAAGGCTTCCGCCACCGTGCGCGCAGGGCAGACCGGCCATATCGAGCTGCGGCCGACGCCCCAGAGCCAGGCCTTCCGGCCCGAGCCGATGGACATCGTCACGGTGCACGAGGACGAGCACCTGCGCATCATCGACAAGCCGGCCGGCCTGGTGGTGCATCCGGCGCCGGGCCACTGGAGCGGCACGCTGCTGAACGGCCTGCTCGCGCTCGACCCCAAGGCCGCGCTGCTGCCGCGCGCGGGCATCGTGCACCGGCTCGACCGCGACACCAGCGGGCTCATGGTCGTGGCGCGCACCCGGGCCGCGATGGATGCCATGGTGGCGCTGATCGCCGCGCGCGAAGTCAAGCGGCAATACCTCGCGCTCGGACACAAGCCCTGGGCCGGCGCCGCAGCCCGGCAGGTCGACGCGCCCATCGGCCGCGATCCGCGCAACCGTTTGCGCATGGCCGTGGTCGACCTCGAGCGCCATGCCGGCAAGACGGCACGCACGCTCATCGAGCGCCTGGACAGCAACGCGCAGGCTTGTGCCGTGCGGTGCACGCTCGAAACGGGCCGCACGCACCAGATCCGCGTGCACATGGCGTCGATCGGGCATCCGCTCGTTGGCGATGCGCTCTACGGCGGAGCGCCGGCCGCGGGGCTGGGGCGGCAGGCGCTGCACGCCTTCAGGCTCGCTTTCGTGCATCCCGTCACGCAAGCCGCGCTGGAACTGCGTTCACTTCCGCCGGCCGACCTGGTTCAGGCGTTCCAGGCCCTGGGGCTGGATTACAATCGCGCCTGACGGCCCGAGGGCCGCGCCGGCCACCCCGATGCCGGCCTTGCGTTGCACTCGCCGCGTGCCGGCAGCGCCTTCTTTCATCCTTCTGAACAAGCGTCCCCGAGACGCCTTTTCCCGGATAACGCAAACCATGAATACGGCGGATGCCAAGCGCATTCTCGAAACCGCCTTGATCTGTTCGAGCCAGCCGCTGCCAGTGCGCGACATGCGCGTGCTGTTCGACGACGAGCTGGGCGTGGACACCATCAAGGTGCTGTTGCTCGAACTGCAGGAAGACTGGGCGCAGCGCGGCCTGGAACTGGTGAACGTTGCCAGCGGCTGGCGCTTCCAGAGCCGGCCCGAGATGCGCGACCACCTCGACCGCCTGCATCCCGAGAAGCCGCCGCGCTACACCCGCGCCGCCCTCGAGACCCTGGCCATCATTGCCTATCGCCAGCCGGTCACGCGCGGCGACATGGAAGACATCCGCGGCGTCACCATCAATTCCCTCATCCTCAAGCAGCTCGAGGACCGCGGCTGGGTCGAGGTCATCGGCCACCGCGAAACCGTCGGCCGGCCGGCGCTGTACGCCACCACGCGGCAGTTCCTCGACGACCTCGGCCTTGCATCGCTCGACCAGCTGCCGCTGATCGAAACGCCGGCCCAGCAGGCGGCGCTGGTCGACGCGCTCGACCAGGCATCGGGCGATCAGCCCGGGCTGCCGATGGACGTGCCGACCGAATCCGACGCCGATGCCTCGGCCATGCCGGAGGCAGACTCGGAAACGGGCGCGCCCGACGAGCTGGCCGCCGCCGAGGCTCCAGAAGCCGTCGAAGCCGCCGCTGCGCAATTCGCCGAGGACGCGGCGGCTCCCGAGGAGCCCGCCGACATTCCGGCCCCCACGGAAGCCGAGCCATCCGTCGAGCTCGAAACCGAACCCCCGTCGCCCGACGAGACCGATCCCCACGCTGTTCCCCCCGGAAAAACCTCATGAGCTCCTCCGACATCGACGACGCGGCAATCGTGCCGGCCCAGCCCGAATCCAAGAAAAAGAAGGCGAAAGCGGCCGTGTCCGGCCCGTCTGCCGAAGCCGAAGCGGGCGTGCCCGCGGCGGCCGCGGCCGAGGGCGAGGCGCCGAAGAAGCCGCGTGCCCCACGCCGCAAGAAGGTGGTGGAGCCGGCGGCCGGGGAGGGCGAGCCCGCAGCAGCACCTGCCGCACCCGCCGCGGCAACTGAAGCTTCCGAACCCGTGGCCCAGGTGTCCGATGCAGCGCCCGCCGCCGCACCAGTCGCCGACGAACCCGCCGCCGCCGCTGCGCCAGCCACATCCGTCGAACGCGCCGAAGAGAATGCGCGCGCTTCCTCCTCCTACGACGATGAAGAAGAGGATGAAGAGGAAGAAGAGCCCGACGAGGAAGAGGACGATCTCGACCGCGCACGCCGCGCCGCCGAGCGCGAGCAGCGCAACGCACCGCCGCCCGAGCCGATCCGCTTCGCGGACGTCATCTCGGGCCAGTTCGATGCCGACGAAGAGAGCCCCGAAGTCCCGCCCCTCAAGCGCGTGCTGCTGCCGGAAGCCGACTCGCCCAAGCTGCACAAGGTGCTGGCGCAGGCGGGCCTGGGCTCGCGGCTCGAAATGGAAGCGCTCATTCTGCAGGGCCGCATCTCGGTGAACAACGAGCCGGCCCACATCGGCCAGCGCATCCAGTATGGCGACCAGGTCAAGATCAACGGCAAGCCGATCCGCTACCGCATCGCGCCGCCGCCGCCGCGCGTGATTGCCTACCACAAGCCGGTGGGCGAGGTCGTGACGCACGACGATCCGCAGAACCGGCCCACGGTGTTCCGCAAGCTGCCGCGCCTGCAGCAGGGCAAGTGGCAATCGGTCGGCCGGCTCGACCTGAACACCGAGGGCCTGCTGCTGTTCAGCAGCTCCGGCGACCTGGCCAACCAGCTGATGCATCCGCGCTTCGGCCTGGAGCGCGAATACGCCGTGCGCGTGCTCGGCGCGCTCAATGCCGAGGAAAAGAAGAAGCTGCTCGAAGGCGTTCGCCTCGACGACGGCATGGCCCAGTTCGGCACCATCGAGGAGGGCGGCGGCGAGGGCTCCAACCACTGGTACCGCGTCACCATCTCCGAAGGCCGCAACCGCGAAGTGCGGCGCCTGTTCGAATCGGTGGGCCATGCGGTCAGCCGGCTGATCCGCATCCGCTACGGCGCCATGGTGCTGCCGCGCGGCTTGAAGCGCGGCGCCTGGATGGAACTCGACGAGCGCGACATCAACGCGCTGTTCCAGGCCTCGGGCGGCGGCGCGCCGCGTCCGCCGCAGCAGCAGCAGCGCGGGCCGGGGCAGGAAGGTGCCGGCGGCGGTCGCAACGGACGCAACAAGAAGCGGCGCGGCAATCGCAACGCCGGCGGCGGACAGCAGCAGCCGCGCGACATGCGCGACGACGGCCGCGAGGCGCCCATTCCCAATCCGCTCGGCGACGGCCGCCCGCCGCGCGGCGAGCGCGGCGGGCGTGGCAACCGCGGCGGTGGCGGTGGCGGCGGCAACGCTGGCATGCCGCCGCAGGGGCGCCGCGGCAACAGCAACAACAACCGCGGCAACCGCCAGGGCGAGGAGCGTCCGCCGAGCGGCGCGAACCAGCCCGATCCGATGAAGACCTCGCTCGGCTACATCGGCGCCGACAGCTTCTCGCGCCAGCGCAAGGAGCAGCGGCAGGGTCCGGGGCGCCGCGGCGGCGGCCCGGGCGGCGGCGGTGGCTTCGGCGGCCAGGGCGGCCCCGGCGGAAACCGGCGCCGCGGGCGCTGAAAGCCAGCTCTCCAGCGCAGCCTTTCGCGGGGTTTTCACCAATCCCGGGGGCTGCGCCGGTTAAAATCAGAGGCTTTGTCGACTTACGATGCAACATATTCGTTGCAGTTGTGACAAATCACTTCAAAATCAAAGCTCAGGAAGCACTTCAATGGCTATCGAACGTACCCTTTCCATCATCAAGCCCGACGCCGTCGCCAAGAACGTCATCGGCAAGATCGTTTCCCGCTTCGAAGCTGCCGGCCTCAAGATCGTTGCCGCCAAGCTCGTGCATCTGTCGCGCAACGAAGCCGAGCAGTTCTACTCGGTCCACAAGGA
Organism: Variovorax paradoxus NBRC 15149; assembly: GCF_001591365.1. Taxonomy (GTDB): domain Bacteria; phylum Pseudomonadota; class Gammaproteobacteria; order Burkholderiales; family Burkholderiaceae_C; genus Variovorax; species Variovorax paradoxus. The sequence continues at coordinate 302,363 of NZ_BCUT01000001.1, read as the reverse complement.
ACGTCCGTTCTTCAAGGACCTGGTCGATTTCATGATCTCCGGCCCGGTGTTCGTGCAAGTGCTCGAAGGCGAGAACGCCATCGCCAAGAACCGCGACCTGATGGGCGCCACGGACCCCAAGAAGGCGGCCCCGGGCACCATCCGCGCCGACTTCGCCGACAGCATCGATGCCAACGCCGTGCACGGTTCGGACGCCCCCGAAACCGCCGCCAACGAAGTGGCGTTCTTCTTCGCCGGCCTCAACGTCTACGCGCGCTGAAGCCGCACGCCAGCTGATTTCATGACCACGGCCAACCTGCTCGAATTCGATCTCGAGGGGCTGGCTGCGTTCTGCGAAAAGCTCGGCGAGAAACGATTCCGCGCCACGCAGCTGTTCCGCTGGATCCACCAGCGTGGCGCCAGCGACTTCGGCCAGATGACCGATCTGGCCAAGTCGCTGCGCGAGAAGCTCGCCACCACCGCTCGCGTCGAGGCCCTGCCGGTCATCACGCAGCACGAATCCAAGGACGGCACGATCAAGTGGCTGTTCGACGTCGGCGACGGCAATGCCGTCGAAGCCGTATTCATTCCCGAAGACGACCGCGGCACGCTGTGTGTGTCGTCCCAGGCCGGCTGCGCCGTGGGTTGCCGCTTCTGCTCCACGGGGCACCAGGGCTTCAGCCGCAACCTGAGCACGGGCGAGATCGTCGCCCAGCTCTGGTTTGCCGAACACTTCCTGCGCAAGCACCTGAAACGCGACGAGCGCGTCATCTCCAACGTGGTGATGATGGGCATGGGCGAGCCGCTGCAGAACTACACCGCGCTGGTGCCGGCGCTGCGCACCATGCTCGACGACAACGCCTACGGCCTGTCGCGCCGCCGCGTGACCGTGTCGACGTCCGGCGTGGTTCCGATGATCGACCGCCTGGGCACTGACTGCCCGGTGGCGATGGCCGTGTCACTGCATGCGCCCAACGATGCGCTGCGCGACGACCTCGTGCCGCTCAACCGCAAGTACCCGATTGCCGAGCTGCTCGAGGCCTGCAAGCGCTACCTGGCGCATGCGCCGCGCGACTTCATCACCTTCGAGTACTGCATGCTCGATGGCGTCAACGACCAGCCCGAGCATGCGCGGCAGCTGGTTGAACTCGTTCGCACCCATGGCGTGTCGTGCAAGTTCAACCTGATTCCGTTCAATCCGTTTCCGGCCTCGGGCCTCTTGCGTTCGCCGCAGCCGCGGGTGCTGGCCTTTGCCAAGGCACTGAGCGAGGCCGGCCTCGTGACCACCGTGCGCAAGACGCGCGGCGACGACATCGATGCGGCCTGCGGACAGCTGGCCGGCGACGTCAAGGACCGTACCCGCGCGGCCGAACGCATGGCGCAGCGCCGTGTGGGCGAGCGCACCGTTGTTCTGCATCCGGTTCGCAAGACCGCCCCCCAGGAGCATTGACCTAATGAGGATGGCCTTTCCGATGACGACCGCAAGCGCGCAGCGGCTGGTGGCTGCAGGCTTTGGCGGCGTCGCCGTGGCGTTTCTGCTCGCGGGCTGCGTCAACACGCGAACCACCACCACCAGCCTGGCCGACACCAGTTCGTCGAGCAAGGGCGCGGAGATCGTGACCGAGTCCGACGAAAGCAGCCGGCAGCGCCGCGCGCGCCTGCGCATGGAGCTCGCCTCGGGCTACTTCGAGCAGGGCCAGACCACCGTCGCGCTCGACGAGATCAAGCAGGCGCTGGCCGCCGATCCCAACAACGCGGATGCCTACAACCTGCGCGGCCTGGTCTACATGCGGCTCGAAGACGCGGGCCTGGCGGAAGACAGCTTCCGCCGCGCCATTGCCATCAATCCGCGCGATCCCAATGTGCGGCACAACTACGGCTGGCTGCTGTGCCAGCAGAACCGCTATGGCGATGCCACCCAGCAGTTCACCGAGGCACTGGCGGTGCCGAGCTATACCGACCATGCCAAGACGCTCATGACGCAGGGCGTCTGCCAGCTCAGGGCAGGCCAGCGTGCCGAGGCGGAGCGCAGCCTCATGAAGGCCTACGAGATCGACGCCGGAAACCCGGTGGTCGGATTCAACCTGGCTTCGCTGCTGGCGCAGCGCGAAGAGTGGTCGCGTGCGCAGTTCTACATCCGCCGCGTCAACAACAGCCCTTCGGCCAGCGCCGAGACGCTCTGGCTGGGCATCAAGATCGAACGACGGCTCAACAACCGCGAAGCAGTGGCGCAGTTGGGAGGGCAACTGCAACGGCGCTTCCCGCAGTCCCGGGAGGCAATAGCGTACGAGCGCGGGAATTTCAATGACTGAACGGGTTTCGGAGTTCGGCACTTCCGCGGCACTGCCGCTCGAGGAAGGCGACATCACGCACAAGACAGCCGGCGACATGCTCCGCGAAGCGCGCGAGGCGCACGGCCTGCACATCGAAATGGTGGCCGCGGCGCTCAAGGTGCCGCCGCAGAAGCTCATTGCGCTCGAGGCGGACGACATCGCTTCGCTGCCCGACCCGGTCTTTGCGCGGGCCCTGGCCAGCAGTGTCTGCCGCGCCCTGCGCATCGATCCCGCTCCGGTGCTCGCAAAGCTGCCGGGGGCGCAGCGCGCAGCGCTCGCACTGGCCGACCGTACGCTCAAGAGCAACATCGTTTCCGGAACGCCGCGCTGGAATGGCGGGCGCTCCAGCGGGCTGCCGTCGCGCGCGCTGCTCACGGTGGTGGGACTGCTGCTGGTCGGCGCGGCCGTGCTGTTCTGGCTGCCCCAGTCGGTGTTCGACCAGGTCGGGGCCTCGGTGTCGCGCTGGACATCGCGTGGCGATGGCGACACCGCTTCGGTGGCGGAAGCGCCAGCGGCTGCGCCGGCTCCTGGCGGATCGTCCGTCGTGGTCGAGAGTGCGCCGGTGTCGCCGGTGGCCCCCCCAACCTCGGCTGCACCCGCGGCGCTGGGCACGCCCCCCGCGGCAGCCCCGCCGGCGGGCAGCGCGCCCGCTGCGGCGGCGGCTTCGCCTGCTGCTGTTGCTGCGGCACCTGCCGGCAGCCAGCAGCTGGTCTTCGTCGCGCGCGAGGAATGCTGGATCACCGTTACCGAAGCCGGCGGCAAGCAGCTGCTGCGCCGCAGCCTGCAGGCCGGCGAAACGGTGGCATTGTCGGGAACGCTGCCGCTGTCGGTGGTGGTGGGGCGCGCTTCGGCGGTCGATGTGCAGGTGCACGGAAAGCCCTACGATCTGAAGCCTGTCACGCGCGGCGGCGGCGTGGCGCGTTTCGAGGTGAAACCGTGACCGACTGCACTCCCCAACCCATCGAATCGGCGGCGCCCAAGGCGCGCCGTTCGCGCCAGGCCCAGGTGGTCTGGGGGCCACGCACCGTGACGGTGGGCGGCGATGCGCCCGTGCGGGTGCAGTCCATGACCAACACCGACACCGTCGATGCCGTCGGCACGGCCATCCAGGTGAAGGAGCTTGCCATTGCCGGTTCGGAGATGGTGCGCATCACCGTCAACACGCCGGAGGCGGCGGCCCAGGTGCCGTACATCCGCGAGCAGCTCGACCGCATGGGCATCGACGTGCCGCTGATCGGCGACTTCCACTACAACGGCCACCGCCTGCTCACCGACTATCCGGCCTGCGCCGAGGCGCTGAGCAAGTACCGCATCAATCCCGGCAACGTGGGCAAGGGCGACAAGCGCGACCGCCAGTTCGGCCAGATGATCGATGCAGCCATGCGCTGGAACAAGCCGGTGCGCATCGGTGTCAACTGGGGCAGCCTCGACCAGGAACTGCTGGCCAGCCTGATGGACACCAACAGCCAGCGCGCCGAGCCGTGGGATGCCAAGCAGGTGATGTACGAGGCGCTCATCACCTCGGCCATCGAATCCGCCAAGCTCGCCGAATCGATGGGCATGGCTGGCAACCAGGTCATCCTGTCGTGCAAGGTGAGCGGCGTGCAGGACCTGATCTCGGTCTACCGCGAACTCGCCAGGCGCTGCGACTATCCGCTGCACCTGGGGCTCACCGAAGCCGGCATGGGCACCAAGGGCACGGTGGCGTCGGCCACGGCGCTTTCCATCCTGCTGCAGGAGGGCATCGGCGACACCATCCGCGTGTCGCTCACGCCGCAGCCGGGCGAGTCACGCACGCAGGAAGTGCTGATCGCCAACGAGATCCTGCAGGCGCTGGGCCTGCGCGTGTTCGTGCCGAGCGTCACCGCCTGCCCGGGCTGCGGCCGCACCACCAGCACCACCTTCCAGGAACTGGCCAAGCAGATCGACGACTACCTGCGCCTGCAGATGCCGGTCTGGCGCAAGAAGTACCCGGGCGTCGAGAAGCTGAAGGTGGCCGTGATGGGTTGCATCGTCAACGGCCCCGGCGAGAGCAAGCACGCCGACATCGGCATCAGCCTGCCCGGCACCGGCGAGGCGCCCGCCGCCCCGGTCTTCATCGACGGCGAAAAGGCACTCACGCTGCGCGGCGACAATATCGCCAACGAGTTTCACCAGCTCGTCGAAAACTACATTCAAAAGCGCTTCGGCCAGCAACTGGCTGCCGACGTCGCCTGACCACTTTCTCCCATGGCTGACAAGATCAATGCCGTCAAAGGCATGAACGACATATTGCCGGCGAGCGTGCCGCGCATCGACCGCCTGCCCGATTCGGCCCTCTGGTCGTGGTTCGAGCAGACGGTGCGCGGGCTCCTCGCCCGCTACGGCTACCAGTACATGCTGACGCCGGTGGTCGAACCCACGGCGCTGTTCGTGCGCGGACTGGGCGAGGTGACCGATATCGTCGAGAAGGAGATGTACTCCTTCACCGATGCAATGAACGGCGACAAGCTCACGCTTCGCCCCGAGGCCACCGCCGGCATCGTGCGTGCGATGGTCGAGCACAACGCGCTCTACAACGGCCCGCTGCGCCTGTGGACGATGGGACCGATGTTCCGCCACGAGCGTCCCCAGAAGGGCCGCTACCGCCAGTTCCACCAGCTCGACGTCGAGGCGCTGGGCTTTCCCGGCCCGGACGTGGACGCCGAGCTGATCCTCATGGTGCGGGCCCTCTGGCGCGAGCTCGGGCTGGTCGAAGGCGAGCACGTGCGCCTGGAGATCAACAGCCTGGGCCAGCCGGCCGAGCGCCAGGCGCACCGCGAAGCGCTGATCCGCCATTTCGAGGCGCATGCCGGCGTGCTCGATGCCGATGCGCAGCGGCGCCTGCACAGCAATCCGCTGCGCATCCTCGATACCAAGAATCCCGCCATGCAGGCCGTGGTGGAGGCCGCGCCCCAACTGATGGACTTCCTCGGCGACGAGTCGCGCGCGCACTTCGATGCGGTGCGCGCCGTGCTCGATGCCGCAGGGCTGGCCTACCGCGTCAACCCGCGCCTGGTGCGCGGGATGGACTATTACAACCTGACCGTCTTCGAATGGGTCACCGACCAGCTCGGTTCGCAGGGCACCGTCTGCGGGGGAGGGCGCTATGACGGCCTCATCGGCCAGATGGGCGGCAAGCCTGCGCCGGCCGTCGGCTTCGGCCTGGGCATCGAGCGGCTGCTGCTGCTGATCCAGGAACTCCGCCTGCCGGTCCCCGCCGCGGCGCCCGCGGCCTACGCCATCGTGCCCTCGGCCGCCGCGCTGCCGCAGGTCATGGCCGTGCTCGAGCAGCTGCGCGCCGCCGGCGTGAGCGTGCTGCAGCATGCGGGCGGCGGCAGCATGAAGGCGCAGTTCAAGAAAGCCGACGCGAGCGGAGCGCGCTATGCGCTGGTCTTTGGCGAAGACGAACTGTCGCGCGGCGAAGTCACGGTCAAATCGCTGCGCGAGGGCGGTGGCGAACAGGTGGCACGGTCGCTCGCCGAGGTGCCCACCTGGGCGGCCACCCTACAATCCCCGGCTCCCAACATCTGATACGCATGGCAACCCATCTCGATCTCGACGAACAGGAACAGCTCGACCAGCTCAAGCATTTCTGGAACACCTACGGCACCCTGATCACCTGGGTGGTGTTGCTCGTGGCCGGGGCCTTCGTGGCCTGGAACGGCTGGCAATATTTCCAGCGCAACAAGGCGGCGCAGGCCGCGGCCCTCTACGACGAGGTCGAGCGCAGCACGCAGTCCGGCGACGTGGAGCGCATCCAGCGCGTGCTGGGCGACATGAAGGAACGCTTCGCCGGCACCGCCTACGCGCAGCAGGCGGGCCTCCTGGCCGCCAAGGCACTCTATGAGAAGGGCAACGCCGAGGCCTCGCGCGCCGCGCTCGGCTGGGTGGCGCAAAGCGCGGTCGATCCGGGCTACAAGGCCGTTGCCAAGCTGCGGCTGGCGGCCGAACTGCTCGACAGCAAGTCGTACGACGAAGCGCTCAAGCAGCTCTCCGGCGACGTGCCCAAGGAGTTCGAGCCGCTCGTGGCCGACCGCAAGGGCGACATCTACATGGCCCAGGGCAAGCGCGCCGAAGCGCAGGCCGAATACCGCAAGGCCTGGACCGGCCTTGGCCCGGCGTCCGACTACCGGCGCCTGGTCGAATTCAAGCTCAACGCCGCCGGCGTCGATCCGAAGAGCCTGGCACCCGTGATCACGGTCACGCCGGCAGCCCCCAAAAATTCCTGATCGCACTATGAATTTCAAGCGTTTCATGCCTGAGTCGTCCGTCCTGCGTGCAGGTTCGGCCATTGTTCTGGCCGCGATGCTGGCTGCCTGCTCGGGCACCAGCAAGCCCAAGCCGGCCGAACTGCCCGCCAACCCCGCGTTGTTCGGCGTGCGCCAGGCCTGGAGCGTGCGCATCCCGGCCGTGGGCTTCCCGCTGGCCACCGACGTCAGCGGCGACATCGTCACCGTGGCCGGCAGCGACGGCACCGTGGTCGCCATCGACGCCCGTGCCGGCCGCGAAACCTGGCGCGCGAACGCGGGCGCCAAGCTCGCAGCCGGCGTCGGCAGCGACGGCTCGCTGGCCGCGGTGGTCACCACCGACAACGAACTCGTGGCCATCGAAGGCGGCAAGGTCCTGTGGAAGCAGCGGCTCTCGGCCCAGGCCTTCACCGCGCCGCTGGTGGCCGGCCGCCGCGTCTTCGTGCAGACCGCCGACCGCAGCATCAGCGCCTGGGACGGCCAGAGCGGCCGCCGCCTCTGGCTGCAGCAGCGCACGGCCGAAAACCTCGTGCTCAAGAAGTCGGGCGTGCTGATCGCCGTGGGCGATACGCTGATCTCGGGCATCGGTGGCCGGCTGGTCGGCATCAACCCGGCCAACGGCACTTCGCGCTGGGAAGCGCCCATTGCGGCGCCGCGCGGCACCAACGACGTGGAGCGCCTGGTCGACCTGACCGGCAGCGTGAGCCGCGTCGGCGACACCGTGTGCGCCCGTGCCTACTATGCCAACGTCGGCTGCGTCGACACCGCGCGCGGCCAGCTGCTGTGGAGCAAGCCTGCCGTGGGCGCCGAGGGCGTCAGCGGCGACGAGGGCTTCGTCTACGGCACCGAGTCCGACGGCAGCGTCGTGGCCTGGCGCCGCGCCGACGGCGAGCGGGCCTGGCAGTCGACCCGGTTCAAGAACCGCGTCCTGACCGGGCCGCTCGCGGTGGGCCGTTCGCTGGTGATCGGCGAGGACAACGGAACGCTGCACTTCGTCTCGCGCGAAGACGGCGCACTGCTCAATCGCGTCACGCCCGATGGCTCCGCCATTGGCGTCACGCCGGTGATGGCCGGCAACACGGTGGTGGTGGTGACTGCCAACGGCGGTGTGTTTGGATATCGCCCTGAATAACTCTTTGCAAGGCCCGACCATGAAAACCGCGCCCCTGAAAGGCCGGCCATGAAGCCGGTCGTGGCCCTGGTCGGGCGGCCCAACGTCGGCAAGTCGACCCTCTTCAACCGCCTCACGCAGACGCGCGACGCCATCGTCGCCGACTTTGCCGGACTCACGCGCGACCGCCACTATGGCAACGGCCGCCTGGGCAAGCACGAGTTCATCGTGATCGACACCGGGGGCTTCGAGCCCGATGCGGGCAGCGGCATCTACAAGGAAATGGCCAAGCAGACGCGGCAGGCCGTGGCCGAGGCCGATGTCGTGATCTTCGTGGTCGATGCCCGCGAAGGCCTTTCGGCGCAGGACCACGACATTGCGAACGAGCTGCGGCGGCTCGGCAAGCCCTGCGTGCTGGCGGCCAACAAGGCCGAAGGCATGCACGACGGCACCAAGCTGGTCGATTTCTACGAACTCGGCTTTGGCGACGTGCATGGCGTGTCCGCGGCGCACGGGCAGGGCATGCGCGACCTGGTCGAGCTGGCGCTCGCGCCGCTGAACCTGCCCGACCCCGACGACGAGGCGGACGAGGACGACGTCAACAAGCCCATCAAGCTGGCGGTGGCCGGGCGGCCGAACGTCGGCAAGTCCACGCTGATCAACACCTGGCTCGGTGAAGAGCGCCTGGTGGCGTTCGACCTGCCGGGCACCACGCGCGACGCCATCTCGGTGCCGTTCGAGCGCAACGGCCAGCGCTTCGAGCTGATCGACACGGCCGGCCTGCGACGCAAGGGCAAGGTGTTCGAGGCGATCGAGAAGTTCTCGGTGGTCAAGACGCTGCAGGCCATCGAGTCGGCCAACGTCGTGCTGCTGCTGCTCGATGCCACGCAGGGCGTGACCGACCAGGACGCGCACATCGCCGGCTACATCCTCGAAAGCGGCCGCGCGGTGGTGATTGCCATCAACAAGTGGGACGCGGTCGACAGCTACCAGCGCGAGCAGATCCAGCGCCAGATCGAAACCCGGCTGCCGTTCCTCAAGTTCGCATCGCTGCATTTCATCTCGGCCATCAAGCGCCAGGGCCTGGGTCCGGTGTGGCAGGCCATTGCGCAGGCCCACAAGTCGGCCACGCGGAAGATGTCCACGCCGGTGCTGACCCGGCTGCTGCTGGAGGCGGTGCAGTTCCAGTCGCCCAAGCGCGCGGGCATGTTCCGCCCCAAGCTGCGCTATGCGCACCAGGGCGGCATGAATCCGCCGGTGATCATCATCCACGGCAATTCGCTGGAGCATGTCACCGAGGCCTACAAGCGCTTTCTCGAAGGGCGCTTCCGCAAGGAGTTCGATCTGGTGGGCACGCCCTTGCGCATCCAGTTCAAAAGCTCGCAAAATCCCTTTGCGGACAAGGACGAATGAGCACGCTTGGCTGCCGATGGCGGCCGATGAGCCATGGCCGGGTCGAAAGTTCCGCCTTTTGAGAGACGTTATTTTTCAAAGGCTTTTGACCCTGATTGCTGCAGCGCAGAAACCCTGTGTTAAGGTCATCTCTCCAACAACTACTCTTGAACACGGAGAATATCGTGAGCAATAAAGGGCAACTTCTACAAGACCCGTTTCTGAACACCCTGCGTCGCGAGCATGTGCCGGTCTCCATTTACCTGGTGAACGGTATCAAGCTGCAGGGCCAGATCGAGTCTTTCGACCAGTATGTCGTGCTGCTTCGCAACACGGTGACGCAAATGGTCTACAAGCACGCCATCTCCACCATCGTGCCAGGTCGTGCCGTCAACTTCTCGGCTGCCGAGAACGACGACGCCGCAGCCTGATCGCGCGGAGCGCGGCGGTAACCCCGCCGCGCTTTTTCCATATTGATCCCGCTTGTCTGAATTGAACTCCCGCCAGGAAGGCGCCGCCGTTCTCGTCGGCGTCGATTTCGGGCTGCCCCATTTCGACAGCGAACTCGAGGAACTCGGCCTGCTCGCGCAGACCGCGGGCCTTTCGCCTGTCGCGCGCCTCGTCTGCAAGCGCAAGGCGCCCGACGCGGCACTTTTCGTTGGCAGCGGCAAGGCCGAAGAAATCAAGGAACTGGCCGCCATGCACCAGGCCAGCGAGGTCATCTTCGACCAGTCGCTGAGCCCGGCGCAGCAGCGCAACCTCGAGCGCCAGCTCGACGTGGCGGTGTACGACCGCACCTTCCTCATCCTCGAGATCTTTGCCCAGCGCGCCCGCTCCCATGAGGGCAAGCTGCAGGTCGAGCTGGCTCGCCTGCAGTACCTGAGCACGCGCCTGGTTCGCCGCTGGTCCCACCTGGAGCGCCAGACGGGCGGTGCCGGCGTGCGCGGCGGTCCCGGCGAAAAGCAGATCGAGCTCGACCGCCGGATGATCAGCGAATCGATCAAGCGCACGCGCGAGCGCCTGGCCAAGGTGCAGAAGCAGCGCGGCACGCAGCGCCGCCAGCGCGAGCGCCGCGAGACCTTCAACATCTCGCTCGTGGGCTACACCAACGCCGGCAAGTCGTCGCTGTTCAATGCGCTGGTCAAGGCTCGCGCGTATGCGGCCGACCAGCTCTTTGCCACGCTCGACACCACCACGCGCAACCTCTACCTGGGCGACGCCCGCAGGCAGGTCTCGATTTCCGACACCGTCGGCTTCATCCGCGACCTGCCGCACGGGCTGGTCGACGCCTTCAAGGCCACGCTGCAGGAGGCCGTCGATGCCGACTTGCTGCTGCACGTGGTCGATGCCTCCAATCCGCACTACCCGGAGCAGATGGCCGAGGTGCAGTCCGTGCTCCGCGACATCGGCGCCGACACCGTTCCGCAGCTTCTGGTGTTCAACAAGCTCGATGCCCTTGAAACTGCGCAGCACCCGCTGCATCTGCAGGACGACATGGAAATCGACGGCGTGCGGGTTCCGCGCATCTTCCTCAGCGCCCGCAGCGGCGAGGGACTGCCCCTGCTGCGCGCCGAGCTGGCCCGCCGGTCGGGCTCACTGGGCGACACGATGACCCCAGAGGCCGACACTGAATTGCACGACACCGCCAATTGATTGGGCACAATCCCGCCACTGACAAGAGAACGAAGCGAATGAATGCAAAGCCAGCGTGGAGAGGGTTTCTGGGCATGTTCAACCTGAACGATGGCCGATGGGGCCGTGGCGACGAGCCGTCGTCCAACGGCGACCGCCCAACCGGCAACCGGCCTCCCGACGCGGACCCGCCGGGCGCCCCGACGCCACCGCCCTCGGGCAACAACAACGGCAACGGCAACCGCCCCCGCGGCCAGGGCCCGAACCAGGGCCCGCCCGACCTCGATGAACTCTGGCGCGACCTCAACCGCAAGCTGGGCGGCTTCTTCGGCGGCAAGGGCGGCGGCAATCGCCCCACCGGCGGCGGCAATGGCGGTGGCGGCAACGGCTATCGACCGGACATGAAGAATGCCGGCTTCGGCCTCGGCTTGGTGGCGGCGGTGGCCGTTCTCATCTGGCTCGGGACCGGCTTCTTCATCGTGAACGAAGGCCAGCAGGCCGTGGTGACGCAGTTCGGCCGCTACAAGACGACGGTGAATGCCGGCTTCAACTGGCGCCTGCCGTATCCCATCCAGCGCCACGAGGTGGTGGTGGTCACGCAGATCCGCTCGACCGACGTGGGCCGCGACGCCATCGTGCGCTCCACCGGCCTGCGCGAATCGGCCATGCTGACCGAAGACGAGAACATCGTCGAAATCAAGTTCGCCGTGCAGTACCGCCTGAGCAATGCGCAGGCCTGGCTCTACGAGAGCAAGTCGCCGGCCGAAACCATCGTGCAGGTGGCCGAGAGCTCCGTGCGCGAGGTGGTCGGCAAGATGAAGATGGATGCCGCGCTGGCCGAGGAGCGCGACCAGATCGCCCCGCGCGTGCGGCAATTGATGCAAACCATCCTCGACCGCTACAAGATCGGTGTCGAAGTGGTCGGCATCAACCTGCAGCAGGGAGGAGTGCGTCCCCCCGAGCAGGTGCAGGCCGCGTTCGACGACGTGCTCAAGGCCGGCCAGGAGCGCGAGCGCACCAAGAACGATGCGCAGGCCTATGCCAACCAGGTCGTGCCGCTTGCCGCCGGTACGTCCTCGCGTCTCAAGGAAGAGTCCGAAGCCTACAAGGCGCGCATCGTCGCACAGGCACAGGGCGATGCCGGCCGCTTCAGCGCGGTGCTGGCCGAGTACCAGAAGGCGCCGCAGGTCACCCGCGACCGCATGTACACCGACGCCATGCAGCAGATCTATGCCAGCACCACCAAGGTACTGGTCGATACCAAGCAAGGCTCCAACCTGCTGTACCTGCCGCTGGACAAGCTCATGCAGCTGAGCGGCAGCAACCCGGCCGCAACGCCGGTCGATGCGGCCAGCCCCAGCGTGGCGGGTACCGCGCCCGCCCAGTCGTCGGTAATTCCGGTGGTGCCGCCATCGAGCGAGAGCCGCGCCCGCGATGGCCGTTCGCGTGATCGCGACGTGCGTTGAAAAGGCCAGGAAGAACATGAACAGAATCGGATTCATCGCCTCGTCGATCCTCGTCTTGCTCGTGCTGCTGAGCTCGACCCTCTTCGTGGTCGACCAGCGCCAGTTCGGCGTGGTCTATGCCCTTGGCCAGATCAAGAGCGTCATCACCGAGCCGGGCCTCAACTTCAAGCTGCCGCCGCCGTTCCAGAACGTGTCGTACATCGACAAGCGGCTGCTTACGCTCTCCAGCCTCGACACCGAGCCGATGCTCACGGCCGAGAAGCAGCGCGTGGTGATCGACTGGTACGTGCGCTGGCGCATCACCGATCCGCAGGCCTACATCCGCAACGTCGGCCTCGACGAAAACGCGGGCGCCACGCAGCTCAACCGCGTGGTGCGCAACGCCTTCCAGGAAAACATCAACAAGCGCACCGTGCGCGACCTGATCTCGGTGCGCCGCGAAGCGCTGATGGCCGACGTGCAGCGAGAAGTGCTGGCCGTGGTGAAGGGCTCCAAGCCCTGGGGCGTGGACGTGGTCGACGTGCGCATCACGCGTGTGGACTATGTGGAAGCCATCACCGAATCGGTCTACCGCCGCATGGAGGCCGAGCGCAAGCGCGTGGCCAACGAACTGCGTTCGACCGGTACGGCCGAAGGTGAAAAGATCCGCGCCGACGCCGACCGCCAGCGCGAAGTGATCGTGGCGAACGCCTACCGCGATGCCCAGAAGATCAAGGGCGAGGGCGATGCCCAGGCTGCCGCTGCGTACAGCGAGGCCTTCGGCCGCGACCCGCAGTTCGCGCAGTTCTATCGCAGCCTCGAGGCCTACAAGCAAAGCTTCAACAAGAAGAGCGACGTGATGGTGCTCGACCCGTCGTCGGACTTCTTCCGGGCCATGCAGAGCTCGGGCACGCCGGCAGGCAACGCTCCTCCGCGCCGCTGATCCTGCGCCGGGCTGCCGCCGTGAGCGCCGAAATCTTCTGGAGTGCGCTGGCGCTGGTCCTGGTGATCGAGGGCATCCTGCCTTTCGTCTCGCCGGGCGGGTGGCGGCGCGGCTTCGGGCAGCTCATGCAGCTGCGCGACGGCCAGCTGCGCTTCTTCGGACTTTGCAGCATCTTGCTGGGTTTGGCCCTTCTTTGGCTGCTGGGGTAGCGCGGCCCGGTAGAATCCCGGTTTAACCACGCCCCCGATCCCCATGTCCGCCTGGGTCCTCCCGGATCACATTGCCGATGTGCTGCCTTCCGAGGCGCGCCACATCGAAGAACTTCGACGCCAGCTGCTCGATACCGCCCGTGGCTATGGCTACGAGCTGGTGATGCCGCCGCTGCTCGAGCACCTCGAGTCGCTGCTGTCCGGCACCGGCGAGGCGCTCGACCTCCAAACCTTCAAGCTGGTCGACCAGCTCTCCGGCCGCAGCATGGGCCTGAGGGCCGACACCACGCCCCAGGTGGCGCGCATCGACGCCCACCTGCTGAACCGCGAAGGCGTGGCACGGCTGTGCTACTGCGGACCGGTGCTGCACACCCGCCCCGATCGGCCGCATGCCACGCGCGAGCCGCTGCAGTTCGGGGCCGAGATCTACGGCCATGCGGGGCTCGAGGCCGACACCGAAGTGCTGCTGCTGGCGCTCGACTGCCTGCATGCGTCGGGCCTGAGCGACGGCGTGATCGTCGACCTGGCGGATGCGCGCATCGTGCGGGCGCTGTTCGCCGGCGTGCCGGTCGACGCCGCCGTGCTGGCGCGCGTGCACGCGGCGCTGGTTGCCAAGGATGCGAGCGAGCTGCATGCGCTCACGCGCAGTTTCCCGGCCGCGTCGCGCGACGGCCTGCGCGCGCTGGTCCAGCTGTATGGCGATGCGTCGGTGCTCGACGAGGCCGCCAAGGCCCTCAAGGGCACGCCGGCCGTGAGCGCGGCGCTGGCCGGATTGAAGCAGCTGGCCGCGAGCCTCGGTGCCGATCCGGCGCGGCAGATCAGCTTCGACCTGGCCGACCTGCGCGGCTATGCCTACTACAGCGGCATGCGCTTCGGCATCTACGTGCCGGGCGCGGCCGATGCGCTGGTGCGCGGCGGGCGCTACGACGAAGTCGGCGCCGTGTTCGGCCGCAACCGGCCGGCGGTCGGCTTCAGCCTGGACGTGCGCGAACTGGTCGGCGTGCTGCCGGCCCGTCCGCTGCGCGCGGCCATCCGCGCGCCCTGGAGCGACGCGGCCGGCCTGCGCGAGGCCATTGCCGGGCTGCGCAAGGCCGGCGAGATCGTGGTCTGCGTACTGCCGGGCCACGGCAGCGAAATCGATGAATTCCACTGCGACCGCGAGCTCGTCGAGCACGCAGGGCAGTGGCAAGTCCGAGCCCTCTGATTTTTTGAAGTAATGGAACGAGCATGAGCGTAACCACCGGAAGAAACGTGGTCGTCGTCGGCACCCAGTGGGGCGATGAAGGCAAGGGCAAGCTGGTCGACTGGCTGACGGAAAGCGCCCAGGGCGTGGTCCGCTTCCAGGGCGGCCACAACGCGGGCCACACGCTGGTCATCAACGGCGTGAAGACCGCGCTGCACCTGATCCCGAGCGGCATCATGCGGCCCGGCGTCAAGTGCTATATCGGCAATGGCGTGGTGCTTTCGGCTGCCAAGCTGTTCGAGGAAATCGAAGGGCTCGAAAAGGCCGGCGTCGAAGTGCGTTCGCGCCTGCGCATCAGCGAGGCCTGCCCGCTGATCCTGCCTTTCCACGCGGCGCTCGACATCGCGCGGGAAACGTATCGCGAAAAAGGCGGCGTCGAGAAGATCGGCACCACCGGCCGCGGCATCGGCCCGGCCTACGAGGACAAGATCGCGCGCCGTGCGCTGCGCGTGCAGGACCTGAAGCACCCCGAGCGTTTCGCCACCAAGCTGCGCGTGCTGCTCGACCTGCACAACCATGTGCTGACGCAGGTGCTCGGCGCGCCCGCCATCGACTTCGACCTGGTCTTCGACGAAGCCATGCGCCATGCCGCGCTGCTCAAGCCGATGATGGCCGACGTGTCGCGCGAGCTGAACGACGCGCACAAGGCCGGCGCCAACCTGCTGTTCGAAGGCGCGCAGGGCACGCTGCTCGACGTCGACCACGGCACCTATCCCTACGTCACCTCGAGCAACTGCGTGGCCGGCAATGCCGCCGCGGGCTCGGGCGTGGGCCCGGGCATGCTGCACTACATCCTGGGCATCACCAAGGCCTACTGCACGCGCGTGGGCGGCGGTCCGTTCCCGACCGAACTCGACTGGGCCACGCCGGGCACGCCGGGCTACCACATGAGCACCGTGGGCGCCGAAAAGGGCGTCACCACGGGCCGCAGCCGC
Source organism: Variovorax paradoxus NBRC 15149 (assembly GCF_001591365.1). Taxonomy (GTDB): domain Bacteria; phylum Pseudomonadota; class Gammaproteobacteria; order Burkholderiales; family Burkholderiaceae_C; genus Variovorax; species Variovorax paradoxus. Next base: position 286,873 of record NZ_BCUT01000001.1, on the reverse strand, counting down.
CGCTGCGGCTGGTTCGACGCCGCGCTGCTCAAGCGCTCGGCGCAGGTCAACGGCCTGTCGGGCCTGTGCATTACCAAGCTCGACGTGCTCGACGGGCTCGAGAAGCTCGAGCTGTGCACCGGCTACGAGCTCGACGGCGAGACCACCGACATCCTGCCCATGGGCGCCGACGAGATCGAGCGCTGCACGCCCATCTACGAGACCCTCGAAGGCTGGAGCGAGAGCACCGTCGGCGTCACGCAGTACGACAAGCTGCCCGTGAATGCACGGCTCTACCTGCAGCGCATCGAGCAGATCACGGGCGTGCCGATCCACATGGTTTCCACGAGCCCTGATCGCGACCACACGATCATGATGCGCCACCCCTATCTCGCGGACTGAACAGGAACGAACCCCCACCATGTTGACCGAAGACGGCAAGCATCTCTACGTCAGCTACGACGAGTACAACAACCTGATCGAGAAGCTCGCGATCAAGATCCACCAGTCGGGCTGGCAGTTCGACACCATCCTGTGCCTCGCGCGCGGCGGCATGCGGCCCGGCGACGTGCTTTCGCGCATCTTCGACAAGCCGCTGGCGATCATGTCGACCAGCTCCTACCGCGCCGACGCCGGCACGGTGCAGGGGCACCTGGACATCGCGCGCTTCATCACCACGCCCAAGGGCGAGATCGCCGGCAGGGTGCTGCTGGTGGACGACCTGGCCGACTCGGGCCACACGCTGCATGCGGTGATGGACATGCTGCGCAACAACTACAAGCCGATCACTGAACTGCGCAGCGCGGTGATCTGGACCAAGGCGTTGTCGACCTTCACGCCCGACTACTCGGTCGAGTACCTGCCGACCAACCCATGGATCCACCAGCCCTTCGAAGGCTACGACTCGCTCGGCGCCGAGAAGCTGCTGGAGAAGTGGTCGGTCTGACCGACCCCGCTGCTGCGCCTGCGGCAGCGCCTCATCGGCATTCGGGCCGCCACGCTGTAGGCGCAGCGCGCATCTGCGCCGGCGCGGCTTGCAGCAGCCCCCGCAACGGCGTAGAACCATAGCGTTAAAGCCTCAAGTTCACAGGCAAGCTTGGAGCCGTTCGCGGCTTCGAAGGAGTGAAGCATGTTGGCGGCCGAATGCGCGTGGGCCATCTTGCGCGCCGAGCACGTTCGCACCCGGGAGCTGCTGGCTCGCCTTGAAACGGCGATGAAGGCAGGGGGCGAAGCGGGCGTCCGGCAGCGGGCAAGGTCGGCCATCGAAGCCATCGAGCGCCTTCAGGCCTTCGAAGAAACAACGCACCGCCCCAAGGGCGTTGTCATGCTGAACATGCTGCGAGGCAGGTCAAGCGAGGCCGACGGGCTTCTCGACCAGCTCGATTCGGAGAGCGAGCGCTGCAGCGGCCTCCTTGCACAGGCAAAGATCCTCCTCGAGCGCGGCGAATCCGGCGACATGGCCGCAGCCGCGGAGGCCAATGCGCTGCTGCGGCAGCACCGGCAATTGATGTCCGCGCATCTGGACAAGGAAGACACGCTGTTGCATTCGCACACGGCGCTGCTGCTCAGTCCGGAGGAATGGGCCACCGTGGTCTCGTCGATCTCGAAGGAGGTGGGAGCGGCCAGGAAGCGGGGGCATCGCCGTTCGCCGCTGCGCGGACAAGTCCCGAAGCCCGCAGGCTGACATTCCGTGCGACGGGTGCCTAGGCGCCTTCGGAATCGAACATCGCGGTGTAGCGCCGCTGCATTTCCTCCGGCGTCAGCTTCTCGATGCTGTGGCCCACGTTCCAGCGATGGCCGAAGGGATCGCGGAACACGCCCGATCGCTCGCCGTAGAACTGGTCCTGCGGCGCCATGTCGAGCGTGGCGCCGGCCGCCACGGCACGCGCCACCACGGCGTCGGCATCGTCCACGTGCAGGTGCAGCGTCACCGCGGTGCCGCCCAGCGTCCTGGCGCTGGGAATGCCGTATTCGGCGAACTCGTCCGAGATCATCAGGATTGCGCCGTTGTGGAAGTCGAGTTCCGCATGGCCGATGCGGCCGCTCGGCTCGGTGAGGCGGAAGATCTCCTTGACTTCGAAGACCTTGCAATAGAAGTCGATGGCCGCGCCGGCATCGTCGACACAGAGATACGGAAACAGTTCGTGGATTGCCATGAGGGTTGTCTTTCGGAAGGAAGGAAGAAGCCATGTCCCGGCGCCGATTCTGCGGCGCCGCCCCGCTAGCGTCTTGAACGAATTTGACCTGCGGCCGCCGGCACGTGCCGCGGCGACACGGCCCCGGACTGCCGCCAGGCCTCTGGCGGCATGCCCGCCAGCGCCGAGAACTCGCGGCTCAGGTGCGCTTGGTCGCTGTAGCCCGCGGTGAGCGCGATCTCGGCCCAGCTCTGCGCCGGGCCGCCGGCCAGCGCCAGCGCGCGGTCGAAGCGCATCACCCGTGCATATTCCTTCGGGCCGAGGCCGATGCCGCTGCGAAAAAGAGCGATGAAACGGCGGTGGCTGTAGCCGCTGCGTGCCACCAGCGCGGCGATCGGCGGGTTCTCGCGCGCCAGCGGACCGAGCGCTGCGGCGACGGCCGGGTGCAGGCCGCGCAGGCCGGCGCCTTGCGAATCGATGGCGCGCTGGGCGAGCAAGGCTTCGAAGGCCGCCAGCTGCGCTTCGAGGCTGCCCGCCGCGTGGATCCGTTCGAGCGCGGCGTTGGCCTGCTGCGCACCCCAGAGCGCATCGAGCGGCGTGTGCTGGCCGGCCAGCGCGTCTTCGGGTGCGCCGAGCAGCGCGCGGGCGGCCCCTGGCTGGAGCTGCGCGCCGACCGAGCGCGTGGCCACCGAAACGTCGCGCATGTAGGGGGCGGCACGTGCACCGCCGACGATCGCATGGCCGCAGGTCTGGCCGCGCACGTCGCCCGGGCCGCCGAACAGCTTCAGCGGCGGCCCCGAGAGCCGGAACACCAGGTGCATGCCCCCGGTGGGCAGCACGTGTTCGCGCGCGCCCGGCTGCCCGGCGGCCGCGCCCGTGGGGGCCGAGGCCCACATCAGCCGCACGTAGGGACGCAGGCAGGGGGCGGGGAGTCTTGTCAGCTGCGGCATGCTGCAGCCCTGGGGAAAAACCGGCTGTTGCCCATCGGCGCATTGTGCGGCGGATTGCCGCGCTAGCATCGGGCCATGAGCAAGCCTTCCACGACCCTGATCCACCACCCCTACACGCCGCCCGCCAACTTCGCCGCGCCGCAGCCGGGCATCTACAAGGCATCGACCGTGTTCTTTGCCGACGTGGCCGCGATGCGCGCGCGCGACTGGAAGACCAAGGCCGGCTACACCTACGGCCTGCATGGCACGCCAACCACCTTCACGCTCGAGGAGCGCCTGGCCACGCTCGAAGGCGGCACCGAGTGCCTGCTGGTGCCGAGCGGCCTGGCCGCCATTTCGCTGGTTTCCTTCGCCTTCCTGAAGAGCGGCGACGAAGTGCTGATTCCCGACAACGCCTACGGCCCCAACAAGGCGCTGGCGACCGGCGAGCTGGCCAACTTCGGCATCACGCACCGCCTGTACGACGCGATGAATCCTGCCGACCTGGCCGCCAAGCTCTCGGACCGCACGCGGCTGGTGTGGCTCGAGGCGGCGGGCTCGGTGACGATGGAGTTTCCGGACCTGCCGGCGCTCGTGAAAGCCTGCCGTGCGCGCGGCGTGGTGACGGCGCTGGACAACACCTGGGGCGCGGGCCTCGCGTTCACGCCTTTCGATTTCAATGGCAGCGGGCAGGGCGTGGACATCTCGGTGCATGCGCTCACCAAATATCCGAGCGGCGGCGGCGACGTGCTGATGGGCAGCGTGGTCACGCGCGACGAGCGGCTGCACCGCGCGCTCAAGCTCACGCACATGCGCACGGGCTTCGGCGTGGGCGTCGGCGACGTGGAAACACTGCTGCGGTCGCTGCCGAGCATCGGGCTGCGCTATGCCGCGCACGACCGTTCGGCGCGCGAACTGGCGCGCTGGCTTGCCGGCCGCGAAGAGATCGCGCAGGTGCTCCATCCGGCACTCGAAGGATCGCCCGGCCATGCCAACTGGCGTGCGCTGTGCGGCGGCACGGACCTGGCAGCGGGCCTGTTCTCGGTCGTGTTCGACGAAAGCTTCAGCACCGAGCAGGTCGACCGCTTCTGCGACAGCCTGAACCTGTTCCGCCTCGGCTATTCATGGGGCGGCCCGGTGAGCCTGGTGGTGCCCTACGACATAGGCCTGATGCGCGATGCCAGCGTGGCGCGCTGGCCGCACAAGGGCACGCTGGTGCGCTTCTCGGTCGGGCTGGAAGATGTGGAAGACCTGCGGGCCGACCTGCAGCAGGCGCTCGCGCGGATGTAAGAGAAGTTTTCCGGATGCCGGGGCCCGCCGCTCCACGGGCTTTGGGTGCACCGTTATCGCTTACAGTTGGATGACACGCAGTCGCTTTGACTGCCTCGTTCAAGGAGAGAACAGTGGCAACACCCAATTACGGCTACGAAAAGCGCCAGAAGGAGCTGGCCAAGAAGAAGAAAAAGGAAGAGAAGCTCCGCGAAAAGGCCAATCGCAAGCTCTCCCCGAGCAGCGACGGCCTGGCCCCGGGTGACCCGGAAACCGACGTGGCCTCGCTCGAGCGCGATCCGCCGACGGTGCCCGATCTGCCGACCAAGAACGGCTGATCCCGGATCAAGGCTCTCGACAAAAAAGCCGCTGCCGGCCCTCGGGCCTGGAGCGGCTTTTTTGTTTCGGCAGGCCTACTTGGCGGCGAGCAGCTTGCGCAATTCCGGCCAGACGTTGTCGAGCAGCTGCGGCTGCGCGGCGGCCGTGGGATGGATGCGGTCGGCCTGGAACAGCGCCAGCGCGTCGGGCGCATCGGCCACGCCCTTGAGCAGGAAGGGCACCAGCGCCGCCTTGGTGGTGCTGGCCACCTTGCCGAACACGGCCTCGAAGCGCCGCGTGTAGTCGCCGCCGTAGTTGGGCGGCACCTGGATGCCGACGATCAGCACCTTGGCGCCGGCCGCCTGCGCCGCTTTGGTGATCTGCAGCAGGTTGTCCTCGGTGTTCTGCAGCGGCAGGCCGCGCAGCGCATCGTTGGCGCCGAGTTCGACCACCACGTGGGTGGGCTTGTGCTGCGCCAGCAGCGAGGCAAACCGGGCCCGTCCGCCCGAGCTGGTGTCGCCGCTGATGCTGGCATTGACCACCGTGGCCGGGATCTTCTGCTGGGCGAGGCGCTTCTCGAGCAGGGGCACCCAGCCTTCGCCGCGCTTGAGGCCGTATTCGGCGCTCAGCGAATCGCCAAGCACCAGGATCACGGGCTGGCGGGGCGCCGCGGCCTGCGCGCCCTGGGCATGGGCTGCCGTCCATGTCCCTGCGCTGCCGAGTGCGGCAGCGCTCAAGATAAAGTCACGTCGTTTCAAAACGAAAAGCCTTTCCATGTCCCAACCCCCGTCTGATGCCATTGTCGCAGTCGAGCATGTGTTCAAGTCCGTGACCGATTCGACCGGTACGCTCGACATTCTGCAGAACATCGATTTCACCCTGGGCGCGCGGGAGACCGCCGCCATCGTGGGTGCCTCGGGTTCGGGCAAGAGCACCTTGCTGTCGATCATTGCCGGCCTCGACACGCCCACGCGCGGCACCGTCAGGCTCGCGGGCGATGACATCTTCGCCATCGACGAGGACGAGCGCGCCGCGCTGCGCGCCCAGCGCGTGGGCTTCGTGTTCCAGAGCTTCCAGTTGCTGGGCAACCTGAGCGCGCTCGAGAACGTGATGCTGCCGCTCGAACTGGCCGACCGCAAGGACGCGCGCAAGGCCGCCACCGAGATGCTCGGGCGCGTGGGCCTCGGCCAGCGGCTCGGCCACTATCCCAAGGTGCTCTCGGGCGGCGAGCAGCAGCGCGTGGCGCTGGCCAGGGCCTTCGTGGTGCAGCCGGCGCTGCTGCTGGCCGACGAGCCCACCGGCAGCCTCGACTTTGCGACCGGCGAGCAGGTCATGCGGCTGATGTTCGACCTGAACCGCGAGCTCGGCACCACGCTCGTGCTGGTCACGCACGACCGCGGCATAGCGGCCCAGTGCGAGCGCCGCATCACCATCGAGGCCGGGCGCATGGCGCTCAACGAGTCGACGCCTGTGCTGGTGGCCTCGCTGCAGGCATGATCGTTCCCCGGTTCTGGGCCGAAGGCCGCATCCAGGAACACGTCGCCGGCAAGCAGATCACGGTGCGGCGCTACGGCTGGTCCGACGAGAGCCCGATCGCCGCGCAGGCGCATGCCGACCAGCGCACGCAAGAGGCGTTCGAGCGCATCGCCGCGGGCGAGGCGCTCAACCGCCGCGAGCGCAAGCTGGCCTACAACGGCGCCGAAGGCGTGCCCATCCGCGAAGAGATCGTCGAGCGGCAGGGCGATACCGTCATCACGCGCAACAGCTATGGCGCGCGCTGCCTCAACACGCCCGACGTGCTGTTCGTCGACATCGACTTCGACGAACCCCTGCGCGGCAGCGTCTTCGGCTTTGCACTGGCGCCCGCGCTGATCGCCGGCATCGTCGGCGGCTGGACCGCCAAGACCTGGCTGGGCGGGCTGATCGCGGCCATCGTGGTCTTTGCCGTCGCCTACCGCATCGGCCTGGCCAGGAAGCGCGGCGAGGCCAGCGGCAACCCCGCGCCCGAAAAGCGCGCGGCCGAGCGCATCGGGCGCTTCGTCCACCAGCACCCCGACTGGCACCTGCGCCTGTACCGCACGCCGGCCGGCTTCCGCGTGCTGGCGATGCACGATGTCTTCAGCCCGGCCGACATGGCGGTGGCCGACTGCTTCCATGCGCTGGGCGTCGACAAGGTCTACGCACGCATGTGCCGCAACCAGAACTGCTTTCGCGCCCGCCTGAGCGCCAAGCCCTGGCGCATCGGCATCGGCGAGCACCTGCGGCCGCGGCCGGGCGTGTGGCCCGTGTCGCCCGAGAAGCTGCCGCTGCGCGATGCCTGGGTCGCGCGTTACGAAAAGGCGGCCGAAGGCCATGCCGCCTGCCAGTACCTGGAAAGCGCCGGCAACAGCGCACGGGTGCATCCGAACGCGCTGGCCGTGCAGCAGCTGCACGACGAACGCACCCGCGCGCACAGCGGATTGCCCATGGCCTGAAGGACGGGGCGCGCAGGCCTCGATAATCGGGGGATGTCTTCCCCCAAAGTGATCTTCGGCTTCCATGCCGTGGGCGTGCGCATCAAGACCGCGCCCAAATCGGTGCTCGAAGTGATGTTCGACACCAGCCGGCGCGATGCGCGCATGAAACAGTTCATCGCCCGCGCACAGGAGGCCGGCGTGCGGCTGGTCGAGGCCGACGGGCTGCGGCTGGCCAAGCTCAGCGGCAGCCATGGTCACCAGGGCGTGGTCGCGCGGGTCGAGCCCATTGCGCAGGTGCGTTCGCTCGACGAATTGCTCGAAGGCCTGGAGGAGGCCGGCACCGTGCCGCTCCTGCTGGTGCTCGACGGCGTGACCGATCCGCACAACCTGGGCGCCTGCCTGCGCGTGGCCGACGGTGCCGGGGCCCATGCGGTGATCGCGCCCAAGGACCATGCGGCCGGCATCAACGCGACCGTGGCCAAGGTGGCAAGCGGTGCGGCCGAGACGGTGCCCTACTTCATGGTGACCAACCTCGCGCGCACGCTGAACGAACTCAAGGAACGCAGCATCTGGTGCGTCGGCACCAGCGACGATGCGCCCGGCACCCTCTACCAGAGCGACCTCAAGCGGCCGCTGGCGCTGGTGCTCGGCGCCGAAGGCGAGGGCATGCGCCAGCTCACCCGCAAGACCTGCGACGAACTCGTGAGCATTCCCATGGCGGGCGCGGTCGAGAGCCTGAACGTTTCCGTGGCCAGCGGCGTGTGCCTCTACGAGGCCATGCGGCAGCGCAGCGCCTGAGGCGGCGCTGCGACCGGGGCGCGGTTCGAATCAGGAAGGGTCTTTGCTGCGTGTGCGGCCCACCGCGCTGAAGATGCCGATGCCCAGGATGATCAGCGCACCGATGCCGATGTAGAGCGTCGGCACGCCGGCCACCGAGGCGCCCCAGGCGAGGCCGGCAAGGAAGATCAGAAAACCGATCATGTAGAGCACAAAGGACATGCGTGTTCCCCCGGAAGCTTTGATGCCTTGCAGTATCCCGGCCGGTCCCGGGGCGGGCACAGGCCGGTGTCTCCAGTCGCTGTGGGAACTTGCCTACTACTTTCGCGCCTCTATGCCGGGGAGGCGACCAGCAGGTAGCGGCAGCCCGCGCGGCCGAGCGCCTTGAAGACCAGCGGCCGGTCGACGCCGAAATCCAGGCAGTCGCCGGGCGCGAGTTCGAAGCGCTCGTCGCCGTAGTCCACCCGCAGCGCGCCTTCGAGCATCCACAGGCATTGCCGGTACGGCTTGCCGCTCCAGCGCGGATAGGCGACCTGCGCCGAACGCGGCAATTCGATCTCGACCATCTCCACGCCGCCGCTCGCGCCGCGCTCGGCGACCTGGCGCCGCAGGTAGCCTGCCTCGGGATCGCGCCAGACTTCCTGTTCGGCCCGGGGGCGCAGCCGGCGCGGCGAAGCCTTCTCCTCCGTCAGCAGCTGCGCGAGCGGCACGCCCAGGCCGGCGGCCAGCCGGCCCAGCAGCACGGCCGTCGGGCTGCTCTCCGCGCGCTCCACCTTCGAGATCATGGCCTTGCTGACGCCGGAAAGCTCGGCCAGCTCGGCCAGGCTCAGCGCCTTGGCCTGGCGCAGCGCGAGCAGCCGGGCGGCAATGAGCGCGTCGATGCCGGAGGGCTCGGCAGGCGGAGATGAATTGTTTCTCATATGAGATTATTATTCTCCTATATTGGACGAATTGAAATTGGACAGCCTGAAAGGAACGAACATGCGCCTGGTCCCCTGCACCGAGGAAGCCCACGCGGGCGCCATCCTTGCCATCCTCAACGAGGCCATTGCCAATTCGACGGCGCTGTACGACTACAAGCCGCGCACGCCCGAGAGCATGGTGGCGTGGTTCGCCACCAAGCGCGCCAACGGCTTTCCGGTGATCGGCGCGGAAGACGAGAGCGGCAAGCTGCTGGGTTTTGCGAGCTACGGCACGTTCCGCGCCTTTCCGGCCTACAAGTACACGGTGGAGCACTCGGTGTATGTCGAGGCGGGCCACCGCGGCGCGGGCCTCGGCCGCAGGCTCATGGAGGCGATCATTGCCGAGGCCGTGGCGCACGACGTGCACGTCATGGTCGGCGCCATCGATGCCGCCAACGCCGGCAGCATCGGGCTGCATGAGCGCCTGGGTTTCGAGCATGCCGGCACCGTGCGGCAGGCCGGATTCAAGTTCGGCCGCTGGCTCGACGTGGCCTTCTACCAGCGCATTCTTTCCACGCCGCTGAATCCGGTCGACGGCTAGCTCGCGCGAACTACATGAGCGCGAAGAAGCGCATCACGACTTCGGCCGGGTGCCTGAGGCCCGCCCCGACGAACATGCGCTCGTTGATCCATTTCAGAGAAGCAGAGGCCGTCTCGAAGCGCGGACTGCAGCGGAAGTAGACCTGCGCCGGATCGACCGGCTCGCCGCGCAGCAGCATGGCCATGACCTCTGGCGCGGCCGCGCGAATGGCGTGGTTCTGCACGTAGACCAGGTCGCCCGCATCGGTTTCCAGCCCGTAGCGCGCGTCCAGTTCGGAGAGCGTGTCGCTCACGATCAATTGAAAGTCGCTGCCGCCCGGCAGCACCCGGGCGCGCCAGCCGTGGCCCGATGCTTCCCCGCCCGTGATCGGCACCACGCGGCGCAGGCCGCGCGCGCTGCTGCCCAGCACCTGCGGCACGCCCACTTCGACGCGCAGGTCGGCGAAGTGCTCGAGCAGGGGCGTGGCGATGGCGTCGAAGCCGCTCATGGGGCCCGCCTCAGGCCTCGGGGGTTTCGGCGCTGGCCCGGTCCAGCATCTGGATGGTGCCGGCATCGAGCTTCAGCTGGGTGGCGACCACCAGTTCCTCCAGTTGCGCGATGGAGGTGGCGCTGGCGATCGGCGCCGTGACCGAAGGGCGCGCGATCTGCCAGGCAATGGCCACCTGGCCCGGCTTGGCGTTGTACTGCTGGGCCACCTTGTCGAGCGCCTCGAGAATGCGCAGGCCCCGCGGGTTCAGGTACTTCTTGATGGTGGTGGCGCCGCGCGCGCTCTTGGCGGCGTCGGCCTCGGTGCGGTACTTGCCGGTCAGGAAACCGGCCGCCAGCGCATAGAAGTTGATCACGCCCACTTCGCGCTTCAGGCACAGCGGCTCCAGCTCGTCCTCGAACACCGCGCGGTCGTAGAGGTTGTACAGCGGCTGCAGGCTCTCGTAGCGCGCAATGCCCAGCCGCTCCGAGACGTCGAGCGCCTCGGCCAGCCGGGGCGCGCTGTAGTTGGAGGCGCCGATCGCGCGCACCTTGCCGGCCTTGATGAGTTCGTCGAAGGCCTGCAGCGAATCTTCGAGCGGGGTGGCGGCATCGTCGTCGTGCGACTGGTACAGGTCGATGAAGTCGGTCTGCAGGCGCTTGAGCGAGGCTTCCACCGCTTCGCGGATGTAGGCCGGCGAGAGGCCCGACTTGCCTTCGCCCATCGGCTTGCCGACCTTGGTGGCCAGCACCACGCGGTTGCGCTTGCCGCTTTGCTTGAGCCACTTGCCGATGATGGTCTCGGACTCGCCGCCGCTGTGGCCCGGCACCCAGGCCGAATAGACGTCGGCGGTGTCGATGAAGTTGAACCCCGCGTCCACCCAGGCATCGAGCAGGCGGAACGAGGTGGCCTCGTCCGCCGTCCAGCCGAACACGTTGCCGCCGAAGGCCAGCGGTGAAACCAGGAGGCCGGAGCGGCCGAGCGAGCGGAGTTGCGACATGAGTTTGTTTCCTGAGAAAGAGAACGAGGATCAGACGAAGCCCACGGCACCGAGCAGCGCACCCGCGCCCAGCAGCCAGAGCAGGTGGACGCGCGTGCGCCAGACGATAAGCGCGGCCACTGCGGTCAGCAGCCACAGATGCCATGCAGGCGCGTCGCCGGCATGGTTACCCGCCGCCAGCACCCAGCCGGTGGCGATCAGCAGGCCCACCACCACCGGCGCCATGCCCTGCTTGAAGGCGCGCACGCCGCGCCGGTCGCGGTTGCGGTGGCCCCAGCGCGTGGCCAGGTAGGTGAGGGTGGTGCTGGGCAGCATGATGCCCAGCATGGTGACCATGAGCCCGAACAGGCCCAGCAGCCAGGCACCCGGCCCCGCGCCGATGCCGCCGCCCGCATTGAGCCCGACGTTCCAGCCCATCAGCGCGACGAAGAGCACGTTCGGCCCGGGCGCGGCCTGGGCGATGGCCACCGAGGAGCTGAACTGCGCATCGCTGAGCCAGCCGTGCTGCGCAACGAGGTAGCGGTGCATGTCCGGAACCGTAGTGATGGCGCCGCTGATCGACAGCAGCGACAGCAGCAGGTACTGGCCGAAGAGCGCCAGCCAGTCGTGCCATTGCATGGCGATGGTCAGCTGGCTCATGCGGCGATCCTGCGCCAGGTCCACGCACAGGCCACGCCGCCCACGGCCAGCAGCACCCAGCCGAGCGGCATCTTGAACAGCGCAATCGCGCCGAACACCAGCGCCACGAAAGCCAGGCAGGTGGCAAAGCCCAGCGGGTGCTTGCGCAGCTGCGGAATCAGCTTGATGCCGGTGGCGGCGATCAGCCCGCCCGACACCGCGCCCATGCCGCGCAGCGCGGCGGCCACCTGCGGGTTGGCGGCGTAGTGGGCATAGAGCACGGCCAGCACGAGGATGACCACGAGCGGTATCGCGAGCATGCCGGCCACCGCGGCAATGGCGCCGCGCAGGCCGAAGTAGCGGTCGCCGATCATCAGTGCGAGGTTGATCACGTTCGGCCCCGGCATCACCTGGGCCACGGCCCAGTCTTCCAGGAACTGCTCGGGCGTGAGCCAGCGCTTCTTCTCCACCATCTCGCGCTGGACGATGGCCAGCACGCCACCGAAGCCCTGCAGCGCAAGCCAGGTGAATGAAACAAAAAGGTCGCGTGGCGACTTCGGTTGCGGATGGGCGGGCGGCGCCGCCGCGCCTGAAGGAGACGGATGCATGTGGATGCGATTATCGTAGCCAGGCCTGCAACATGCCGGGCACCGGGCTGACATGCCCCTGCATCACTCAAAGGGAGACTCCACCGCCATGCAAATCCGCGCGCTCTTCGATCTCTGCAAGCAGGCCGTGGCCTCCTGGTCCAACGACTACGCTCCGAGCATGGGTGCCGCGCTGGCCTACTACACGGTGTTCTCGATCGCGCCGCTGCTCCTGATCGTGATCTCGGTGGCCGGCCTGGTGTTCGGCCAGGAGGCCGCGCGCGGCGAGATCTTCGCGCAGCTTTCCGGCCTCATGGGCGCGCAGGGCGCGGCCGCGGTGCAGGGCATGCTGCAGGCGGTCAACAAGCCGGCCGAAGGCATCGTGGCCACGGTGGTCGGCCTGGGCCTGCTGGTGGTCGGCGCGACCACCGTCTTCGGCGAACTGCAGGACGCGCTCGACCGCATCTGGCGGGCGCCGGCGCGCACCAAGAGCAAGGGCCTGTTCAACCTGCTGCGCGTGCGGCTGCTGTCGTTCAGCATGATCATGGCCATCGGCTTCCTGCTGATGGTGTCGCTGGTGGCCAGTGCGGCGCTGGCGGCGCTCAGCAAGTGGTGGGCGCCGGTGTTCGGCGGCTGGGCCACGCTGGCGCAGGCGGTGAATTTCGTCTTCAGCTTTGCGATGGTGACGGTGATCTTCGCGATGATCTACAAGATCATGCCGCGCGTCAGGGTGCAGTGGCGCGACGTGTGGGTGGGCGCGGCGGTCACGGCGCTGCTGTTCACCATCGGCAAGCACCTGATCGGGCTGTACATCGGCAAGAGCAGCGTGGCCTCGGGCTACGGCGCCGCGGGTTCGCTGGTCGTGGTGCTGGTGTGGGTGTACTACTCGGCGCAGATCTTCCTGCTCGGGGCCGAGTTCACCTGGGTCTATGCCAAGACCTATGGCTCGCTCAAGGACATGGGGCGCAGCGCCGACGCGAATCCTTCGCCGACGCGCTCGGACCCGCTGCCGCAGCGCTAGGGCAGGCCCTGGCTATCCCGCGAAGCCGCCCTCGTCGAGGAAGCGCTGCTCCTCCGCGCTGCTGGTGCGCCCGAGCAGCTTGTTGCGGTGCGGAAAGCGGCCGAAGCGCGCAATGATGTCGCGGTGCAGCACCGCGAAGCGCTGGGTGTTGGCATCGAGCGCGGCGTTGAGCTCGACCGAGCGCTGCTGGTCGTCCAGCGACTCGGAATGCATGAAGGGCAGGTAGAAAAAGCGCCGCAACTCCTCGTCGGTCTTCAGGTCGAGGCCCGCTTCGATCGCCTGGCGGGCGATGGCCAGCGCCTTGGCATCGGTGGCCAGCATGCGCGCGTTTCCGCGCCAGGTGTTGCGCGGAAACTGGTCGAGCAGCACCAGCAGTGCCAGGGCGCCCTCGGCGCCCTGCGCCCAATGGTCGAGCTCGCCGTGCGCGGCCGCTTCGTGGGCGGCAAGGAAGCGTTCGCGGAACTGCGCGTCGAAGGCTTCGTTCTTGGCAAACCATCGTTCGGGCCCGGCTTGGCGCCAGAAGCCGACGATGTCTCGGGCGGTGGGGAGCTCGGCAGGGTTCATGGCCGCATTCTCTTTCAGCCCGCGCCCGGCCGCCAAAGTCGCGGTGGTGGCCGACAAGGCAAATGGCAAGGCCTGCCTATGCTGTAGCGGTTTTCATAACTCAGGAGATAAAGCTCATGACCCGATATGGCAGCTTTTTGCGCGCAACCCTCATCGCCGGCGTGGCCAGTGCCGCGCTGGCCGGTTGCGGAATGATGTCCAGGTCGAACACCGCGAGCTTCAGCGGCGCGATGAACGCCGCCAGCGAAGTGCCGCCCAACATGACGCGCGGCAGCGGCCTGGCGGAAGCCTGGCTCAACCGGGACACCAATGTCCTCAAGTACAAGATCACCTACAGCGGCCTGAGCGGCCCGGCTACCGCGGCGCACTTCCATGGCCCGGCGGCCGCGGGCGCCAATGCCGGCGTGGTGCTGCCCTTTGCCAACGCGGCCAGCCCGATCGAGGGCCAGGCCACGCTCACGCCGGCGCAGGCGGCCGACCTGATCGCCGGCAAGTGGTATGCCAACGTCCACACCGCCGCCAACCCGGGCGGCGAAATCCGGGGCCAGATGCTGCCCAAGATGTGAGGGGGCCAAGCGGCGCGCGGTCAGCTTGCGGTCTTCGCGCTGGTGTCAAATGACACCATATGACGACGAAGACGACCGGGAAGCCACGTGCCGCAAGCCAAAAAACCCTCAACAACACCTTCGAGGAGCGCCGCGAAGACATGCGCGCCGCGCGCAAGGCGCTGGTGCTGCAGGGCGGCGGCGCGCTCGGCGCCTACCAGGCCGGCGTGTATGCCGCGCTCAGCGAGACCGACCTGCAGCCGCACTGGATTGCCGGTGTCTCCATCGGCGCCATCAATGCGGCGCTGATCGCGGGCAACGCGCCCGAGAAGCGCGTCGACCGGCTGCGCGAGTTCTGGCACCTGGTGTCTTCGGGGCCGGCGCAGCGCCTGCCGTCATGGCTGGGCGACCGCGCCACGCAGAACCAGTGGAGCGCCAGCATGGCGATGCTGGTGGGCATTCCGGGCTTCTTCGAGCCGCGCTATTCGCCCGCGCTGCTGATGGGCGCCGCGGCGCCGCTCCTGAGCTACTACGACACCGCGCCGCTGAAGGCCACGCTCGAGCGCCTGGTCGACTTCGACCGCATCAACGCCTGCGAGGCGCGCTTCAGCGTGGGCGCGGTCGACGTGCGCACCGGCAACTCGGTGTACTTCGACAATACGCGCCAGCGCATCGGCCCCGAGCACATCATGGCCAGCGGCGCGCTGCCGCCGGGCTTTGCGCCGGTCAGCATCGACGGCGACGACTACTGGGACGGCGGCATCGTCTCGAACACGCCGCTGCAGTACGTGCTCGACATCCATCCGCGCTCCGAGCCGCTGGTGGTGCTGCAGGTTGACCTTTTCAATGCACGCGGCGAGATGCCGCGCACGCTGTCGGGCGTGATGGAGCGGCAGAAGGACATCACCTATTCGAGCCGCACCCGCATGAACACCGATGCGCTGGCCGCCAACCTGAACCTGCAGCAGGCCATTGCCGACCTGATCTCCAAGCTGCCGGCGCGCCTTCGCAATGACCCGTCGGTGCTGGCGGTGCAGGCCGAGCTCACGCACCACCCGATCGACATCTTCCACCTGATCTACCGCGACAAGCCCTACGAGGTCGAATCGAAGGACTACGAGTTCTCGCGCGCCGCCGTCGAAGAGCATTGGGAGGCCGGCGCGCGCGACATGCGGCGCACGCTCGCGCATCCCGAGACGCTGCGCAGCGACGCCACCGTGAACGGCGTGACCACCTTCGATCTCGGCGAGCCCGGCGTGGAGCGCGTCAAGCGCCCCGGGCTCTCGCGCTGAAGGCGCCCGATTCTTGCAACCCGTTTTTTCTTCTTTCCAACCTCAAGGACATTCACCATGCAACTCAAGGACAAGGTCGCCTACATCACCGGTTCGGCCAGCGGCATCGGCAAGGAGATTGCCATCCTGTTCGCGCGCGAGGGGGCCAAGGTCGTCATTGCCGACCTCAACAAGCAGGCCGCCGAGGCCACCGCGGCCGAGCTCCAGGCAACGGGCGCGCAGGCCCTGGGCGTGGCGGTGGACGTGACCAGCGAAGAGCAGGTCGATGCCTCGGTCGAGGAGGCCGCCAAGGCCTTCGGCGGCATCGACATCCTGGTCAGCAACGCGGGCGTGCAGATCGTTCATCCGGTCGAGGAATTCAGCTTTGCCGACTGGAAGAAGATGCTCGCGATCCATCTCGACGGCGCATTCCTCACCACCAAGGCCTGCCTCAAGCACATGTACGCCCAGGGCCGCGGCGGCAGCGTGATCTACATGGGATCGGTGCACTCCAAGGAAGCTTCGCTGCTGAAGGCGCCTTACGTCACCGCCAAGCACGGGCTCATCGGCCTGGCCAAGACGGTGGCGAAGGAAGGCGCGAAGCACGGCGTGCGCGCCAACGTGATCTGCCCGGGCTTCGTGCGCACGCCGCTGGTCGAGAAGCAGATTCCCGAGCAGGCGAAGACGCTCGGCATCACCGAGGAGCAGGTCGTCAAGAACGTGATGCTGAAGGAAACGGTCGATGGCGAATTCACCACCACCGACGATGTGGCGCGCGTGGCGCTGCTGTTCGCGGCCTTCCCGACCAATGCGCTGACCGGCCAGTCGCTGGTGGTGAGCCACGGCTGGTTCATGCAGTAGCGACGTCGCCGCGCCGCGCACGGCGCACGATGGTTCACCCTAATGTCTCCGGCGAGCGAACTGTGAGAAAAACCGGTTTGCCGTTCAATCGTCATACCAATGACTTTCGCCTAGGAGACAAAACCATGCGTGTTCGTTCCGCCGGCTTTTTTTCGCGCCGCTCCTTCGTGGCCCATGCGGCAGGTGTGGCAGCAGGGCTTGCCATGTTCGCCGCGGCAGCGCCTGCGGCGGCCCAGGCGTATCCCAGCCGGCCCGTCACGCTGATCGTTCCATGGGGTGCGGGCGGCGGCACCGATGCCACGGCGCGCATCATCGCGAGCCTGCTCGAAAAGGAACTCGGCCAGCCGATGACGGTGGTGAACCGCACCGGCGGCAACGGCGTGGTGGGCCATGCGGCCATTGCCGCCGCACCGCCTGACGGCTACACCATCGGCATGGCCACGGTCGAGATCGGCATGATGCATTGGCAGGGGCTGACGCCGCTGACCAGTGCCTCGTACACGCCGATCGGCCTTGCCAATCTCGACCCGGCCGGCATCCAGGTGCGGGCCGACGCGCCCTACAAGAACGTGGCCGAGTTGCTGGCGGCCATCAAGGCCAGTCCCGGCAAGCTCAAGGCTTCCGGCACGGGACAGGGCGGCATCTGGCACCTGGCCATCGCGGGCCTCTTGCGCGACCAGAAGATCGATCCCGCGGCCGTGCCGTGGGTGCCGAGCAATGGCGCGGCGCCGGGCCTGCAGGACGTGGTTGCGGGCGGTGTCGACATCGCGCCGGTCTCGCTGCCCGAGGCGCGTTCGCTGATCGATGCGGGCAAGGTCAAGAGCCTTGCGATCATGAGCGACAAGCCCTCGGCCCTCTATCCCAACGTGCCCACGCTCAAGGCGGCCATCGGCAGCGACTGGTCGATGGCGGCCTGGCGCGGCATCGTCGCGCCCAAGGGCCTGCCGGCCGACGTGCGCGACAAGCTGGCGGGCGCGCTCAAGAAAGTGGTGGCAAGCAAGGAGTACACCGATTTCATGGCCTCGCGCGGCTTTGGGGTGATCTATGCGGGCCCCGACGACTTCGCTGCCTACATGGCCAAGTCCGACGCCGAACTCGGCGCCACGATGAAGGCCGTGGGTATCGTCAAGTGAGCGCCGGACGGCGCGCGCGCCCGCCGGGCGGAGGTGCGGCGCGATGAAATTCAACGACGCGATCTTCGGCGCGATCCTGCTGGCGCTCGGCATCGTGGTGCTTGCCGTGGTGCAGGGCTATCCGGGCATACCGGGCCAGCAGGTGGGGCCTGCGCTGTTTCCGGGGCTGATTGCCGCGGGGCTGTGCGTCTGCGGCGCGATGCTGCTGGCCAAGGGATGGCGCGAACGCCATGCCGCGGCCTGGGTGCGGCTTGGCGACTGGGCCGCTTCGCCGCGTCACGTGCTGTCCGCCGCGCTGGTCATCGGCGCGGTGCTGTTCTACATGTTCGCCTCCGAGCGGCTCGGCTTCCTGCCGACTGCAGCGATCTCGCTGCTGGCACTGATGCTCGCCATGCGCGTGCCGCCGGGCCGTGCGCTGCTGATCGCGCTGGTTGCCGCGCTGCTGATCCATGCCGCGTTCTACAAGCTGCTGCGGGTTCCGCTCCCCTGGGGCGTCCTGATGCCCATCGCCTGGTAACCGGAAACATCCATCCATGTCCGCAGCACTCTTGCAGGCTTTCTCGATGGTCTTCGAGCCCTACACCATCCTCGTGATGGTGCTGGCCTCGCTCTATGGCCTGTTCGTCGGCGCGGTGCCGGGGCTGTCGGCCACCATGGCGGTGGCGCTGCTGGTGCCAGTCACCTTCTTCATGCAGCCGATCCCGGCCATTGCGGCCATGGTGACTGCCACCGCCATGGCCATCTTCTCGGGCGACATCCCGGGCTGCCTGCTGCGCATTCCGGGCACGCCCGCGTCCGCCGCCTACACCGACGAAGCCTTCGCGATGACGCGCAAGGGCATGGCCGAGACGGCATTGGGCGCGGGGCTGGTGTTCTCGGCCGTGGGCGGTCTTTTCGGTACGGTGGTGCTGATCGTGGCGGCGCCCGCGCTGGCCGACTTCGCGCTCAACTTCAGTTCCTTCGAGTACTTCTGGCTCGTGCTGCTGGGCCTGACATGCGCGGTGTTCATCACCTCCGACCGGCCGCTCAAGGGCATGATCACGCTGCTGCTCGGCCTGCTGGTGGCCTGTGTGGGGCTCGGCAATCCGGCGGGCTTTCCGCGCTTCACCTTCGGCAATGCCGAGATGACCGGCGGCATCGGCATGATCCCGATGATGATCGGCATGTTCGCCATCTCGGAGGTGATCCGCTTCGCGGTCGACACGCTGCCGCCGGGCGAGGTGGTGGTCGAGAAAGTGGGCAGCGTGCTCTCGGGCCAGTGGGCGCTGGCCAAGAAGTATCCGGTGCAGATACTGCGCGGCAGCCTGCTGGGCACGGCGGTGGGTGCGCTGCCGGGTGCGGGTGCCGACATTGCGGCATGGATGTCGTACGCCATGAGCAAGAAGTTCTCCAAGGAGCCCGAGAAGTTCGGCACGGGCCATGTCGAAGGCATTGTCGAATCGGGTTCGGCCAACAACAGCGCACTGGCCGGCGCGTGGATTCCGGCGCTGGTGTTCGGCATCCCGGGCGACTCGATCACGGCCATCGTGATCGGCGTGCTCTACATGAAGAACCTCAATCCGGGGCCGACGCTGTTCACCACCAATCCGCAGAACATCTATGCGGTGTTCATGCTGTTCATCATCGCCAACATCATCATGGTTCCGCTGGGCATCCTGTGCATCAAGGTGGCCAAGCGCATCCTGCGGGTGCCGCGCAACGTGCTGATGCCGCTGATCCTGCTGTTCTGCATCGTGGGCGCGTTCGCCATCAACAACTCGCTGTTCGACGTGGGCGTGATGCTCGTGGCGGGCATGGTGGCCTACCTGCTCGAGGAGAACGGCTTTCCCATTGCGCCGGCGATCCTGGGCGTGGTGCTCGGCGGCATGCTCGAAGAGAACTTCATCACCTCGATGATCAAGTCGGACGGCAACCTGGCCGGCTTCGTGTCGCGGCCGATTGCCGCATCGCTGGCGGCGGTGGTGCTGCTGGTGTGGCTCGCGCCCCTGCTGAAAAAGCTGTGGCTGAGGGGGCGGCGCACCGCTTCGTCTACTGCAGCTTGAGCGACCAGGTCTCGCCCACGAGCTGCTGACCGAAGCCTTCGTAGGGCTCGGCCTTGTCGAGCTTGAAGCCCCGCTTGGCGTAGATGGCGCGCGCGGCCGCCAGGCAGCTGTTGGTCCAGAGCACCATCTTGCGATAGCCCTTGGCGCGCGCGAAGGCGATGCATTCGTCGGTCAGGCGCGCGCCCAGGCCCAGGCCGCGTGCGGATGGCGAGAGCAGCAGCAGCCGCAGCTGGGCCGTGGTGGCCGACTTGCGCACGACGAAGATCGCACCCACGCGTTCGCCGTCGAGCTCGGCGATCCAGCACTTCTCCCATGCGGGCTGGAACTTGCGCACGAACTGCGCCACGATGTCGGCCACCAGGGCCTCGAACTCGCTGTTCCAGCCGTACTCGCGCGCATAGAGCTCGCCGTGCTGCTGCACCACCCAGCCCATGTCGCCGGGCAGCGGGTCGCGCAGCACGATGGTGCGCGTGCGCCCCGCAGGGGCCGCAGCGGGATCGAGCACCCGCTCGATGCGCGCCATGGCATCGATCACCTGCTGGCGCCCGTGCGCAGGCAGCGGCGCAAGCAGGGCGGCCGCCTCGTCACGCGATTTCTGTTGCAGCGGCGCAAATGCGGCGTGGCCGGCTTCGGTGAGGCGCAGCACGCTTTGGCGCGCGTCGCGCGGGTGCGGCGCGCGCGTGAGCCAGCCGGCCGCTTCGAAGCGGCGCAGGATGCGGCTCATGTAGCCGGCGTCGAGCCGCAGGTCGCGGCCGATCTCGCTCGCCACGGGCGTTTCCCGGTGGGCCAGCTCGTACAGCACCCTGACATCGGTCAGCGACATGTCGCTGCCAAGGTAGGGATCGAGCACGCCGATGCGGCTCGTGTAGAAGCGGTTGAAGCGCCGGATCGCCTTGACCGCGGCGGCGTCGGGCAGGGGCGAATTGTCCTGAATGGTTGCTGTTGTCATATTGATGGTTGACTGAGGCAACCATTTAAAAGCCTTGCCGCAGGCGCGTCAACAGCCGCTAACGCGACAGAAGTGGTGGAAAACCCTAAAATCGCGGGTTGCCCACTGCCGCGCCGTGCCCGCCAAGCCGCCGCGGCCAACTTCCCCACTGATGAACGCCCCCGTCGACGTCTCCTTTTTTGCGCGTGCCGCCAAGCCGCTGACCAGCTACCGCAAGTACTGGGCGGCCCGTTTCGGCACGGCCAAATTCCTGCCGACCACGCGCAAGGAGATGGACGCGCTCGGCTGGGACAACTGCGACATCATCGTGGTGACGGGCGACGCCTACGTCGACCACCCGAGCTTCGGCATGGCAGTGATCGGCCGCATGCTCGAGGCGCAGGGCTTCCGCGTGGGCATCATCGCCCAGCCCGACTGGCAGAGCGCCGAGCCCTTCAAGGCACTGGGCAAGCCGAACCTGTTCTTCGGCGTGACCGCCGGCAACATGGATTCGATGATCAACCGCTACACGGCGGACCGCAAGATCCGCAGCGACGACGCCTACACGCCCGGCGACGTCGGCGGTGCGCGGCCCGACCGCGCGGCCATCGTGTATTCGCAGCGCTGCAAGGAAGCCTGGAACGACGTGCCGATCATCCTCGGCGGCATCGAAGGGTCGCTGCGCCGCATCGCCCACTACGACTACTGGCAGGACAAGGTCCGCCGCTCGATCGTGGTCGACTCGAAGTGCGACCTGCTCTTGTACGGCAACGCCGAGCGCGCCATCGTCGAGATCGCGCACCGGCTGGCGGCCCGCGAGCCGGTGCACGAGATCACCGACGTGCGCGGCACCGCCTTCGTGCGGCGCGACACGCCCGCGGACTGGTTCGAGATCAACTCCACCAGCGTGGACGAACCCGGCCGCGTCGAAGCCCACGTCAATCCCTACCTGATGGTGTCCGAGCAGGCCAAGGCCAACGGCGCCACCTGCGCCAAGGAAGAAGAGGCCCAGGCCGTGGCGCAGGCCGCGGAGGCAGGCGCCGCGGTGAACCCGGCCATCAAGCCGCTGACCTTCGTGCCGAACCCTGCGCTTGCGCCGCGCGCAAGGATCAAGGTGCCGCCGCGCGACCGCAGCGTGATCCGCCTGCCGTCGTACGAGCAGGTTCGCGCCGACCCGGTGCTCTACGCCCACGCCAACCGCGTGCTGCACCTGGAGACCAACCCCGGCAACGCCCGCGCGCTGGTGCAGGCGCACGGCGAGGGCGCCACCGCGCGCGACGTGTGGATCAACCCCCCGCCCATTCCGCTCACCACGGCCGAGATGGACCACGTGTTCGACCTGCCGTATGCGCGCAGCCCGCACCCGCGCTACGCCGACGAGAACGGCAGCCACGACTGCGCCACCAAGATTCCCGCGTGGGAAATGATCCGCTTCAGCGTGAACATCATGCGCGGCTGCTTCGGCGGCTGCACCTTCTGCTCGATCACCGAGCACGAGGGCCGCATCATCCAGAGCCGCTCGGAAGAATCGATCATCAAGGAAGTCGAGGCCATCCGCGACAGCGTGAGCGGCTTCACCGGCACCATCTCCGACCTCGGCGGGCCCACGGCCAACATGTACCGCCTGGGATGCAAGAGCCCCGAGATCGAGTCGGCCTGCCGCAAGCCCAGCTGCGTGTACCCGGGCATCTGTCCGAACCTGGGCACCAACCACGATCCGCTCATCAAGATCTACCGCCGCGCGCGTGCGCTCAAGGGCATCAAGAAGATCCTCATCGGCTCCGGCCTGCGCTACGACCTGGCCGTGCAGTCGCCCGAGTACGTGAAGGAACTGGTGCAGCACCATGTCGGCGGCTACCTGAAGATCGCGCCCGAGCACACCGAGCAGGGCCCGCTCACCAAGATGATGAAGCCCGGCATCGGCAGCTACGACAAGTTCAAGCAGATGTTCGAGAAGTTCTCGGCCGAGGCGGGCAAGAAGCAGTACCTCATTCCGTACTTCATTGCCGCGCATCCGGGCACCAGCGACGAGGACATGATGAACCTCGCGATCTGGCTCAAGAAGAACGGTTTCCGCGCCGACCAGGTGCAGACCTTCTACCCGAGCCCGATGGCCACGGCCACCACGATGTACCACACCAACAAGAACCCGCTGCGCAAGATCACGCGCGAGAGCGAGACGGTGGACATCGTGCGCGGCGACAAGCGCCGCCGCCTGCACAAGGCCTTCCTGCGCTACCACGACGCCAACAACTGGCCGCTGCTGCGCGAGGCCTTGAAGAGCATGGGCCGCGCCGACCTGATCGGCAACGGCAAGCACCACCTGATCCCGACGTGGCAGCCGCTGACCGATGGCGGCTACACGAGCGCGCGGCGCAAGAACTCGACCTCCGCGCCGGTGGCGGCCAAGGCGTCGGCGCCGGTCAGGCTGGCGCCGGTGAAGCCCTCGAAGGGCCGCATCCTCACGCAGCACACGGGCCTGCCGCCGCGCGACAACGGTTCGGCGCCGGCGCCGCGCAAGGCCTCGGCCGGCCCGGTGCGCGGCAGCATCCGCAAGCCGCGCTGAGTTGTTCAGCCCGCGAGCAGGCTCGCGGGCAGCAACTTGCCGACCCAGGCCGCTACGGCGGCCATATTCAGCAGCACGGTGGCCCAGTACACCGCCATGAAGCTCGCCTTGCGCGACTTGTGGCGAAAGAGCCGCTGCGCGCACCACGCGCCCGGCCATCCCCCCGCCAGCGACAGCAGGTGCAGCGTGCTTTCCGCCGTGCGCCAGCGGCCGGCCTGCGCGGCGCTCTTGTCGAAGCCGTAGACGGCGAAGGCCAGCAGGCTGATCAACAACAGCACGCCCAGCGCAATGGGCGGCAGGCGCGTGGTCCACACCCCATACCCGAGCAGCCCCGCATAGCCGAGGAGCAGCACTGCGATGGGCAGCATCGACGACAAGGAAGACGAGGCCACCGGCTCGCGGCGCCGCCCTTGGCGCTTCATGGCGTGCGGGAAGAAGGAGGACACATGGCCGCGATTCTCCCTTGCCGGGGCGGCGGCCGTCTCTTGTGTATGGTGTGGTCCATGAGCAGTCCGTTCCATTTGCCGGCTCCATGGTTGCGCGCACAGGCGTGCGCCGTCCTGCTCGCGTTTTCCGCGCATGCCCCGGCGGCGTCGCCCGACACCTCGCCCGCACCGGCCTCGGCCTCGGCCGCGGCGCAGGCACTGCGCGCCACGCACCAGCGCACGGGTGCGAAGCTCGCGCAGAACGGCTTCGGGCGGCCCATCCAGCTGGACTCGATGGAGACGCCGAACGGGCTGCAGGGCGACATCTACGCGGTGGTGGACCACCCGCTGCCGGAGATCAGCGCCGCGCTCAAGGAGTCCGCCCGCTGGTGCGAGCTGCTCATGCTGCACGTCAACAACCGCCGCTGCCGCACCGGCACGTCGCCGCAAGGCGGCGAGATGCTGACGCTGTTCGTGGTGCGGCGCTACGACAAGCCGGTCGAACAGGCGTTCCAGCTGCCCTTTGCCTATCGCGTGGCCAGCGCGACGCCGGAGTACCTGTCGGTCGAGATGAATGCGGCCAACGGGCCGCTCGGAACCAGCAACTACCGCGTCATGCTCGAGGCGGTGGCACTCGACGGGCAGAAGAGCTTCCTGCATTTCGGCTACAGCTACGACCACAACATGATGGTTCGCATGGCCACCGAGGCGTACCTGGCCACCTTCGGCCGCAACAAGGTGGGCTTCACGGTGGTGGGCAAGGAGGCCGACGGGCAGCCCGACTACATCCGCGGCACGCGCGGGCTGGTGGAGCGCAATGCGATGCGCTACTTCCTCACGCTCGACACCTATCTCTCTTCGGGAGCCGGAGCGCCGGCCGAGCGGCGGGAACGTTCCTGGTTCGCCGCGGCCGAGCAGTATCCGCGGCAGCTGCACGAGGTCGACCTGGACACCTATCTCGCGATCAAGCGCGAGGACCGGCAGCGCGACGGCGCCGGCCGCTGAGCACGCGCATCCCCGGCTTCCTGCTTTCACTGGCTTGTCACACGCCGCGGCGCTAATCGCCGGGGCCTGTGCCTGTTGCACAGGCGCAAAACAAGGACAAGCGATGGCGAAGAAGACAAGAGGATCGAGGATGGGCTGGCTGGCGCTCGCGGGTGCCGCCGGTGCGCTGGTGGCTGCCTGCGGTGGCGGCAGCGGCGGCGGAGGAGGAGGGTGGGCATTTCCCGTGACGGGCGGTGGTGGTGGGAGCGGCACCACCAACCCGCCGGCTGCGCAATCGAAGACCGGCATCTTCCTCGACGCGGCCGTCGAGGGCCTCGACTACACCACAGGCGGCGCCGCCGCGGCCAGCACCAACGCGAATGGCGAATTCAGCTGCAAGGATGGCGAGACCGTGGCCTTCAGCGCCGGCGCGCTCGCGCTCGGCAGCGCGGCCTGCGGAGACGCGGTCACGCCGCTGACCCTGGCCGGCGGCACTGGCGTGAAGGCCGATGCGGTCGTCAATCGCCTGCTGGCATTGCAGAGCTTCGACGAGGACCGCGATCCCTCGAACGGCATCCGGCTGACGCCTGCGCTCAAGGCCGGATTGACGGCAGGCGCGCTCGATTTCGGTGCCTCGGCCGAGGCCTTCGACACCGCGCTCAATGCCGTGCTCGCCGCGCTGCCCGCGCCGTACGCCACGCGCACGGTCGACGCCGCCCGCCGCATGCTGGCGCGCGAGCACTTCGAAAACACCCTGGCCTCGCGCCTGGCCGCGCCCGTGACCGAAGCCGCCACCCAGGCCAACCAGCTCGGCGCCATCGGCATCGGCGTGACGCGCTACCAGCTGCAGGCCGACGCCCGTTTCAACGTGCCCTATGAAGGCGACAACGCCAGCATCAAGGCCGATTTTCCCCAGGGCTTCCTGCCGGCCTACGGCTCGGGGCTCGCGTTCAAGGGCAAGGCGGACGACGGCGCGCTCGAGTTCTATGCCATCACCGACCGCGGCCCGAACGGCGACGGCCCGACCGCGCCCGTGCCCGGCGGCAATGGCGCCACCAGCATCAGCAAGGTGTTCCCGGCGCCGTCGTTCGCGCCGAGCTTCGGCATCGTGCGCGTCGGCAAGACGGGCGCCGTGCTCGCCTCGAGCCTGCCGCTCAAGCTCGATGCCGGCAGGAAGATCAGCGGCCTGCCGCCGCAATCGGGCGTGGGTTCGACCGGCGAGACGCCGCTGACCGACCGCTACGTGTTCGACGCCGCCAAGGCCAACTTCGATGCCAACGGCCTCGACCCCGAGACGCTGGTGCTCGACAAGGCGCGCAACGTGCTGTGGACCAGCGACGAATACGGCCCCTTCATCGCGCGCATCAACATGGCGACCGGCGTGATCGAGAAGAAATACGCACCGGGCAGCGGCGCCGCCGACCTGCCGCTGGTGCTGTCGCAGCGCCGCCCCAACCGCGGCATGGAAGGTTTGACGCTCGATGCTGCGAGCGGCGTGCTGCACGGCTTCCTGCAGAGCCCGATCGATCCGCGCGATGGCAGCGGCAAGTCGATCAAGGCCAGGCCGCCGGGCGGCAGCAACACCGACGTGCGCCACATCGCGAAGTTCACGCGCTGGCTCGCCTTCGACCCGGCAACGGAAACTTCGAAGCTCTATGCCTACCCGATCGACGGCAGCCAGTACGACAAGGACCGCACCGGCAACGCCAAGCTCGGCGATGTGGTGAGCCTGGGCAACGGCCGCTTCATCGTGATCGAGCAGGGCGCGCGCAAGGGCGACGGCAAGGTGTTCAACAAGCTGATGCTGGTGGAGCTGCCGGCCAACGCGACGGACATCAAGGCCTTCGACCACAACCTGGAGATCAGCAGCATCACGCAGGCGCCCTCGGGCACCGCCGACTATTCGAGCGTGGTGACGATGCGCAAGACCGAGCTGCTCGACCTCAATGCACTGGGCTGGCTGGCCGAGAAGGCGGAGGGCCTGACGATCGTGGACGACCAGACCCTGGCGCTGGTGAACGACAACGACTTCGGCCTGGGCACGGTGCTGCTCGATGCCGGTGGCAAGACCCTGCCCGGCAGCGTCGAGGACTGCACGGCCGACGCCGGCGGCGTGCTCAGCGGCTGCCCCGCGGGCGCCACCGGCGCGCGCATCACGCGCGGCTCCGACCTGGAGCGGCCGACGCGCATCTGGCTCATCAAGCTCGACCGCAAGCTCGGCGAGCTGCGCCTGCCGGCGTCCTGAGGACGCACGCAGGCCGCTCCGTCAGTTGGCCAGCGTGAGCAGCGGCACGTCGCGCTCGCGGCCCATGGCGTCGAGCTCGGCGCGCGTGCGCGTTGCGAGCCAGGCGGCCAGCGCCGCGTGCGTGGCCGGCGCCGTCATGTCGGGCGGCGACACGCCCGCGGCCTCGCAGAGCCGGGCCGCGAAGTGCGGCTCCAGCGCCGCCACCGCCACGCGGCCGTCGGCGCAGGGATAGACGCGGTAGCCCGCATGGGCGCCGCCGACCGTGCCCGTGGGCTGCGTGAGGCCCCAGGTGCGCGGCAGCGCCAGCCAGTCGGCCGAGGCATTGAGCGCCACCTCGAGGTACAGCCCGTTCGCGCCGGCCACGGTCCGCGCATGCAGGGTGGCTTGCAGCACGGCTTCGCTCGCGAGCAGCGCGCCGCCCATGTCGGCAAAGAGCGTGGGCGGCAGCTCGGTGCCGGTGACGAGGCCGCTTTCGGCGAGGTAGGTCAGGTCGTGGCCCGGCTCCTCGGCGCGCGCGCCGGGCGCGCCGACGATCGCCACTTGCGACAGCCGCGGATGCCGCTCCTGCAGCGCGGCCCGGTCGAGGCCGAGCTTGGCCAGCGCGGAAGGGCGGAACGAAGTCAGCAGCACGTCGGTCTGCGCGAGCTCTGCGTGCAGCTGCTGCCGTCCGGCCTCGGACTTGAGGTCGGCGGTGCGGACCGCGATCCCTTCGTGCAGCGCGGCATAGGCAGGCTTGTTGTAGTGCCCCATCGGGTCGCCCGCGGGCGGCTCGAACTTCACGCAGGCGGCGCCCATGGCCCGGCAGCGCAGCAGCGCCGCGGGGCCCGGAAGGTTGAGCGCAAGGCTCAGCACGCGCACGCCTGCAAGCGGCTGGAAGAGGGAGGCTGTGGAAGTTGGCATGGGCGGATTCCAGGGAACAGGTCGGCTGCCATTCTCACCCGGTGCCGGGAGCCGGATTTCGCAAGCCGCGGCACCGGCAGCGCGCGTAGCATGTGCGACGGCGGCGCTCCCTGCCTTGGCGCTGCCGCAACGACCAAGGAGACCACCATGTTCGAACCTTCCCTCATGACCGGCCAGCGCATTCTCGTGACCGGCGGCGGCACCGGCCTGGGCCGGGCCATGGCCGAGCGCTTTCTGGGCCTGGGCGCCGACGTGGCCATCTGCGGCCGGCGCCAGTCGGTCTGCGAGGAAACCGCGGCCGCGTGGCGCCAGCAGTTTCCGGGGCGCCGCATCGACACCTTTGGCGTCGACATCCGCGTGGCGCAGAGCGTCGACGAGATGGTCGAGAGCCTGTTCCAGGGCGGCGGGCTCACAGGGCTCGTCAACAATGCCGCCGGCAACTTCGTCGCGCCGACCGAGAGCCTCTCGCCGCGCGCCTTCGACGCGATTGCGAACATCGTCTTCCATGGCAGCTTCTACGTCACGCAGGCGGTGGGCAAGCGCTGGGTGGCGGAAGCGAAGGCCGGCAAGTGGAAAGAGGGTGATGCGATGCGCAGCGTGATGAGCATCATCGTCACCTGGGTCGACAACGGCAGCCCCTACGTGGTGCCCTCGGCCATGAGCAAGGCCGGCATCGAGGTCATGACCAAGTCGCTCGCGGTGGAGTGGGCGCGCCATGGCATTCGCCTCAATGCCGTCGGGCCGGGCGAGATTCCGACCGAGGGCATGAGCAAACGCCTCAATCCCGGCGAGGAGCCCGGCGCGCGCAGCAAGAAGACCAACCCGATGGCGCGTACCGGCCGCATGAGCGAGCTGCAGAACCTTGCGGCCTTTCTCATGGCGCCAGGCCAGTGCGACTGGCTCACCGGCCAGAGCATCATGATGGACGGCGGCAACGCGCTGGCCACGGGCGGCAACTTCTACGAGCTGCGGCAGTGGAGCGACGACGACTGGCAGGCCGCGCGCGAACGCATCGAGGCGCAGAACCAGAAGGACAAGGCGCAGCGCTGACAGGCGTTATCGTTGCGCCCCATCCCTCAGGAAAAAACAAGATGCAACTCATCGGCATGCTCGACTCCCCCTACGTGCGCCGCGCGGCCATTTCGCTGCGCCTGCTGGGGCTTGCGTTCGAACACCGGTCGATCTCGGTCTTCAGCACCTTCGAACAGTTCCGGGCGATCAATCCGGTGGTCAAGGCGCCGACGCTGGTGTGCGACGACGGCACGCCGCTGATGGATTCCACGCTGATCATCGACCACGCGGAAAGCATCGCGGGCCGCAGCCTCATGCCGGCCGGCGGCGCCGAGCGGCTGCATGCGCTGCGGGTGCTGGGGCTCGCGCTCGCGGCCTGCGAGAAGACGGTGCAGATCGTCTACGAGCGCAAGCTGCGCCCGCCCGAGAAGCAGCATGCGCCATGGGTCGACCGGGTGCGGGGCCAGCTGGCCGCCGCCTATGCGGGGCTCGAGGCCGAGATTTCCAGGCTGCCGCCGGTGGCCGATGAAGCCACCCTCGGGCAGGCCGGCCTGACCAGCGCCGTGGCATGGGGCTTCACGCAGATGATGCTTCCCGAACTGGTCGCGCCGGCCGACTGCCCGTCGCTCGCGGCCTTTGCCGCCGCTGCGGAAAGGCTGCCGGCCTTCGTGGCCCTGCCGCCGGCCTGAACGGATCAGTTCGCGATGTCCGCCCCGCGCTCGGCCAGGAGGCCGCGCAGCAGCGAGCGGTGGCAGCGCGACTCGTCCTCGCAGTAGCAGCCGACCGAGAACGCCGCGCTGTGCGACAGGGCGGCCAGCAGGTCGATGCTGCGGCTCGCGTCGGCCTCGGCCATCTCGGACTTGTACTTGCGCATGAAGGCGTTCCATTGCGCAGGCGTTTCCGCCTCCTGGCCCAGCTTCATGGTCTCCGCGGAAGGCGCGAGGTTCGGATACCACACGTCATACCAGTCCTGCGATGCGAACTCGGTCTTCGGAACGCCGCGCGGCGGGCGGCGCACGGTGCCGATGCGCAGGCCCTCTCCGGCCGTGCGCGGCGTGCCCAGGCGAACGATGCGGATGCTCATGCAAGGTCTCCTTTGTGTGCTTCCTTGGCTTCAGGTGCCGACGATAGCGCCATCGCGCCGGCGGATCGCCAGCGTGGCCGATCGCGGCCGCGCGCTGCCGGGCACAGTGCCGTCGGGCCAGGCGCTGTTGGGCGTGGCGCTGCCGTCGTCGCGCGATTCGCCCGGGTGCTGGATGTTGACGAACAGCGTGCGCCGGTCCGGCGTCACCACGCAGCCCGTGACCTCGCTGCCGCTGGGTGCCGTGAGAAAGCGCTTGATGCGGCCCGTGGCCGGATCGGCGCACAGCATCTGGTTGTTGCCGAGCGAGGCATAGGGCGGCTTGCCGATGAGCTGGCCGCTCATGTCGGTCTGGATCCAGAGCAAGCCGCCGCTGTCGAAATGCAGGCCGTCGGGGTTGCCGAAGACGTCGGCATCGTCCGATGGATAGTGCGCGCCGCTGCCCGCCTGCGCGGGATCGCCGGCCAGCGCGAAGTGGTCCCAGCCGAAGCCCGCGCTGCCGGCATCCCCGCCGTCCTCGCGCCAGCGCAGGATGCCGCCGAAGAGATTGCCGGCACGCGGATTGGCCGCATCGGGCGCGGGCTTGCCCGGCTCGCCGCGCTGGCTGTTGTTGGTGAGCGTGACGTACACCTCGCCCGTCTGCGGATGCACCGCGATCCATTCGGGACGGTCCATCCGGGTGGCGCCCACCGCATTGGCGGCCAGCCTGGCGTGGATCAGCACCTCGGCCTGGTCGGCAAAGCCGCTGTCCGCGTCGAGGCCGTTGCGGCCGTGCACGAGCTCGAGCCACTGGCCGCGGCCGTCGGCATCGAAGCGTGCGGCGTAGAGCGTGCCTTCGTCGAGCAGGCGGCTGTTGGCGGAGGCGCGGGCGCCGTCGCCGGCCATCGAGACCTTGCCGTGGCTCACGAACTTGTAGATGTATTCGAACCTCGCGTCGTCGCCCATGTAGACGACGACGCGCCCATCCTTGGCAAGCGTGCAGGTCGCGCTTTCCTGGCGCTTGCGCCCGAGCGCGGTGCGCTTGACCGGCTGGGCCACGGGGTCGAATGGATCGATTTCCACCACCCAGCCGAAGCGGTGGGGCTCGTTCGGATGCCGGCTGATGTCGAAGCGTTCCTCGAAGCGCCAGTACTCCACCCATTGCGAGCCCGGCACCGTGCCGTAGCGGCGCTGCGCGGGCGTGGCGTCCTTCGCTGCTTCCTTCGGGCCGCCGAAGTAGCCGTGGAAGTTTTCCTCGCAGGTCAGGTAGGTGCCCCAGGGCGTGACGCCCATCGCGCAGTTGGCGAAGGTGCCGAGCACTTCGTCGCCGGCCGGATTGGCGGCGGTGCGCATCGGCACCGCGCCCGCGGCGGGGCCTGCGATGCGCATGGGCGTCTGGCCGTGCACGCGCCGCGCATAGGGCGAAGGCCGCACCTGGCGCCAGCCGCCCCGCGTGAGCCGGACCTCGATGACCGACACGCCCATCGCATGCAGCGACTTGCGCACCCTCTCGGCGGTCCATTCCTTGCCGCCGCCTGCATGGAGCAGTTGCTCGTCGGTGTATTCGTGGTTCATCACGAGCAGGCCGCGGTCCGGCGACGCGAGCGTAAAGAAGTGCATGCCGTCGTGATGCATGCCGGCCTGCAGCGCCTGGTCTGCGGCGCTGTTGCTGCCGTCGGGCGCGAAGGCCGGCATCGGCTGCCCGGCGATGCCGGTGGGCGTGCCCCAGGGATAGAGCAGCTGCCACTCGTATTCCGGCGGCACCACCACCGCATCGCGCAGCGACGCCGGCACCGCGGTGAAACCGAGCACGGGCCGGCCCGGGCCGGCGGGTGCGCTGGCGCCGCGGGAATGGAGCAGCGCCACTACGGCGGCGGCACCCGATTGCAGAAAGATCCGGCGGTCCAGGGGCATGGGTCCAGGGGTGTTGGGTAGGCGACAGGCGCCATCATCGCCGAGTACCCGTGCCGGGCGATACTGGCGCAGGAACCGAAGGAGACACTGCCATGGCCGAGCGAATCGAATGGACCCGCCACCCCGACGGCGTGGTGCAACTGCAGCTTGCACGCGCGGACAAGATGAACGCGCTCGATCCCGCGATGTTCGACGCGCTGATCGAAGCGGGCGAGGCCCTGCGCGGCGACGCCGCGGTGCGCGCGGTGGTCATCTCGGGCCAGGGCAAGGCGTTTTGCGCGGGCCTGGACATGGCCTCCTTCGAGCGCATGGGGCAGGGCGCCGCCAGTGCGGTGCTGGGCGCAGCCGCGGGCGGCACTGACCTGTCCGCACGCACGCACGGCATTTCGAATGCAGCTCAGTACGTGGCCATGGCCTGGCGCGAGGTGCCGGTGCCCGTGATTGCCGCCGTGCACGGCGTGGCTTTCGGCGGCGGCCTCCAGGTGGCGCTGGGGGCCGACATCCGCATCGTGGCGCCCGACACCAGGCTGTCGGTCATGGAAATTAAGTGGGGCCTGGTGCCCGACATGGGCGGCATGGTGCTGATGCGCGAGCTCGCCCGCAGCGACGTGGTGCGCGAGCTCACCTTCACAGGCCGCATCTTCTCGGGCGAGGAAGCGCTGCAACTCGGCTTTGCCACGCGGCTGGCGGCCGATCCGCTGGCAGAGGCGCTTCAGATGGCGCACGGCATCGCGGGCAAGAGCCCCGACGCCATCCGGGCCGGCAAGCGCTTGCTCAACGCGGCGCTGTCGCACAGCGCGGCCGAGCTGCTGATCGCCGAATCGGTGGAGCAGCAGGCCTTGATCGGAAGCGCGAACCAGAAGGAGGCCGTGCGGGCCAACATCGAACGGCGGCCGCCGCGGTTTGGCTCGCCGGCCTGAGCCGCCCCAAAGAGGAACCCCCAAAGGCCGGATTCCGGCCTCTTTTTTGCCTTTTTGGTGCAGAAAGCAGGCAAACCGTCACATTCGGCTGGCGATATGTAAGAATTAAGTATCCTTTGTAGGGTGTGCGATCTTCGCCACAAAGCTTCAATTTGTGTGAGGAAGATCACGTCTCGCAAAGGAAAAAGGGCCGGGAAAGGTGGATGTCTTGGTCACATTCCCTAACAATTAATCCTTTTGATTGCGACGGCGCTCTGCATGTCGACCACTTTTTTCTGCAACCTCAGCTTGCCCGTGCTGGTGGGCGAGGATCGCTACAGGTACTTGCCCGTCGTCGCGGTCTTCCGCAGCATCCCGTTCGACCAGGTGGACGAGTGGGTGATGCATCCCGACGGCCAGCCGCGCAGCGACCGCGAATTGGCAGCGGAAGTGCTCGTGGAAATCCGCGAGCCGGCTGGCGGCAGCGTACGCAGTGCGCTGCACTCCTTCGAGGTGGCCGATGTCCTCCAGCTGGACCGTGCGGCCGCCATCGTCGTATCGACCTTTCTTGCAGCCCTGCCGCGCGCCTGACGAGGGCGACAGCCCCGATGCGGGGCTTCTTCAGTGCCTGCCGCGCGCGTCCACCGGCCAGATGGCGACCAGCGTGTCGCCGTCGACCACGTGGTAGGCGTCATGCAGGTTCACGGTCGGGTCGCAATGCGGCGTGATGAACTCCACCCGGTCGCCGAGCGCGGGCCGCTGCCCGGCGCAAAACAGCTTGCCGTGCTCGTCGCCGAAGAAGGCGTAGCGGCTCGCCGGATCGGCCCCGCGCGCCACCAGCGGCACGCCGCAGTCGGTCGCAAAGCACTTGGTGCCGCCGTCCACGGTGACCCATTCCGCCGCATTGGTGCTCACCACCGCCGTCTGCACGAACAGCGACACCTCGAAGGGTGAAGGCTGCCCCGGGCTGGCCTGCAGCACCTGTGCATATTCCGCATCCATGAACACATAGGAGCCGGCCTGCAGTTCGGTGAAGGCGTCCCGCTGCGCGTCGAGGTCGTGCGTGCCGGTGCCCGCACCCGTGACGATCTCGAAGTGAATGCCGCTGCGCTCGGCCTCCGCAACGATGCGCGCGATGGTTTCGCGCAGGCGGGCCGCGGCGGCGCTGCGCTGCTCGCGGTCGACGATGTGCTGCAGGTTGCCGGCATAGGCCTGCAATCCGCGCAGCTTCAGGCGCGGCTCGGCCGCGATGCGGCGTGCAAGCTCGAGCACCTGCGCTTCGCTGGCCGCGCCCGTGCGGTTGTAGCCGGCGCCGTAGTCCACCAGCACCTCGAGCGGATGCGGCAGGCCGAGCGTGGCGGCGGCCAGGTCCGCGGCATTGCGCGGGTCGTCCACCACCACCATCATTCCGCCGGGGCCGGCCAGCCTGGCCAGCTTGACCACGCGCGCGATCTTGCTCGGCGTGACGGCCGGGGAGGTGATCAGCACGTCCGGAATGCCGGCCTTGACCATGACCTCGGCCTCGCCCAGCGTGACGCAGCTCACGCCGATGGCGCCCGCGGCCACCTGGCGGCGCGCGATCTCCACCGACTTGTGCGTCTTCACGTGCGGCCGCAGGCCGACGCCGCGCGCCTTGGCAAAGGCGGCCATGCGCTCGATGTTGCGCGTCAGCGCGCCAAGGTCGAGCAGCAGCGCCGGCGTGTCGAGCGACTGCCGGCCGCCGGCAATTCCGATCAGCGGTTGGTTGACTTGCGAATCAGGAAGCATGGAAAACCTTCGGAGTGCGGGGCGCGCATCGGCGCGATGAACGAATGGCGAAATGATCGCACCGAAAGGCTTGCGGCGATGCGTCGTCAGTCGTCCTGCGCCGGCAGCCGGTGCGCCGGGCGCCGCAGCGCCAGCCACCAGAAGAACGCCGCGTTGACGGCCCAGCCTCCGGCCAGCAGGAGCAGCGCGGTCTGCGCCACGCCCGGCGCAAGATCGAGCGTCAGCAGGGCGAGCGACCAGGGCAAGGCCCCCGTGATCGCCGCCAGCATGGCCGTCTCGCTGTCCGGAAAGGCCGCGCTCGAAACAACGCACACCAAGCCCGCGGCCGTATAGGCGAGCGCGCCGGCGCGCCACCAGGAAGGAAAGATCGGTCGGGTGTCCATGGTGTGCATGGTGCAACGATTGCAGAGGGCCGTGGCATGCCGCGACAGCCGCTCGCGCGAAGCGATGTAAGCCTTCATGCGATGGCGGGCGAGCCGTCGGAGAGAGATCAACCGGCCGGGTTGTGCCGGCAGGGAAGCGCGAAGGCGACCGAAGGCAGGTCGGGACGCGGCCCCTCGCCCGATCCGAAGTAGCGCGCGGCAGCGCGTCCCAGGTTGGTGACCTCGTGCACCGTTGCAGAGGGCGGTGCCGCGCCTTGCGATGGTGCGAACGCCACCTTGATGTACCCGGCATCGCGCAGGTCCTTGAGCCGGTCTATTTCAGACGGACTGTGAAACCGCGCCGGCAGCTGCGTCATGAGGATCTGCTTGAAAAGCGTATGCGCCACGTTACGGCTCCCGACCTGAAGGTGATGGGGTAACAAGCGCGCGCATCGTTGCGCGCCAGTCCGGTGCGGAAGATACCCCGGCCGATGCGGCCTATCGATTCCACGTTCGGCATAGGCCTTGGCATACGGGTAGCGCAGGGCCGGCCTTCGAAAGCGGTCTTCTTCCTAGCGCGATCTGGCTGGACTGGTGCTCTCCTGGGCCGGTGCCGCGGCGCCGCTGGCGGGAACGTTGCCCGGTCCTTTCGATGGATCGGTGATGCCGTAGAAGAAAAGCACCGCCACCACGATGACCGCAATGACGGCCAGCAGGATCCACATCAGGCGGCGGCCGATGTCGCCTTGCTTGCGCTGCTCTTGTTGGGTTGCCATGAACCCAGCCTGAACCTGCAAGGCGCCGGTGCCATGTCGCTTTGGCGCCTCTTGCTGACGGTGGATTTCCTACGTTGGCCCGCCTCAGTTGCTGAGCCACAAAGCAAGCAGCGCGAGCAGGTACACGAGAACCAAGAAGCAATTTCCGGGCAGCTGGCTGCGTTCCATGTGCGTTCTCCAGTGAGGTGGACAACCGGCGCCGCTTGTTTGCATGACTTGGATCAAAGCGTTTCGCCGTGAAGCCACTGTAGGAATTGCGCCGCACGCGCGCATGAGCGGTACGCACCTTTTTCGGGGAGACAAATGTCCTCGCTGCCGCTGCCCACGACGTGACAGGGCTCGGAGACGGCGAGGTGCTGCATTTCCGGGCGCCACGCCCCAACTCAGCCGTGGCAACGCTTTCCGGCCATGCGCGCCTGTTTGTGCACCGCCTTATCCACCGCAACGGTGGAGAACTCTCCCTCTGCCATGGGTGGATCAGAGGGCGTCAGCGAGAAAAGTTGTACACATTTGGTATTACATATGGGTAATAACTAACTCGCGACGCAAGCGGAGAGAACGATCAAGCTGCTTTCCGTCGCGCAGGACTCCGCTGCCTTCCTTTGCTGGGAGGAATCTCAGCGGTTTGTCGTGGTTGCTCGTGGAGCAGAGAAGTGGCCCCGGAGGGGATCGAATATTTGGCTAGAAACCGCATGGGCGCTCGCTTCTGGCGGTTCTGGTGGCATCAGGTACCTACAAAAATACCGACAAAAACTGAGGCCTGTCGTTATGTCGCACGTTTGCTACGCGCAAGCGCTTGGTCACGAATTGTGCGAGGGAATAGCGAGTCCTCGTCCCGATTATGGGTTTCTCGGGACGGCTCGGCATGGGGCCGGGAACAGTCAACAGCGCCATGATAATGCAA
Source organism: Variovorax paradoxus NBRC 15149 (assembly GCF_001591365.1). Classification (GTDB taxonomy): domain Bacteria; phylum Pseudomonadota; class Gammaproteobacteria; order Burkholderiales; family Burkholderiaceae_C; genus Variovorax; species Variovorax paradoxus. Next base: position 250,658 of record NZ_BCUT01000001.1, on the reverse strand, counting down.
ATTTGCACGATAACAATGAATGTGTTATCGTGTGGAACTAAAGTTATTCAGGATGAGCCTTGCCAACCCTCGCGACCGCCGTTCTGCGCTACCTCCATGAGGTCCTGGGCATTGAAGCGCGAGCCGTGAAGCCGTGGGCGCGTGCCAACGAACTGCCGTACTTCCTTCGCGATGCCTTCCAGTTCGGCGAGCTCGAACTGCTGGGGCAGCCCCTTGTCCTGGCGATCGGGCGCGCGCAGGCCAAGCAGTCCCTCAGCGAAGTCCGGACCTGGCTGGACAAGGTTCAGGCCCTGGCCGGTCAGCCGGCGGTCTACGTCACCGATGCACTGGCCTCATACGACCGTCGACGCTTGATCGAGCAAAAAGTCCCGTTTATCGTGCCGGGCAACCAACTCTATCTGCCGGACCTGGGCCTGGACCTGCGCGAGTATTTTCGGCAGCGCGCGCTGGCCACGGAAGCGCTGAGCCCTTCCGCGCAAGCCATGCTGATCACTGCCTTGCTGCGCCAGCCGTGGCAATCCGATTGGCAGCCCTCCGAGATCGCAGTCGCCTTGGGCTACACGCCCATGACACAGTCACGCGCGGTCAAGGAACTGACTGCGGCCGGGCTGGCGACGGCATACACGGTCGGCCGCTCGCGCTGGCTGCGAATGGAACTCCCGCCGGAGCAGGTCTGGGAGCGTGCGAAGCCCGCACTGCGGACGCCGGTCAGGCGTACGGTCTGGGTGGCCGCCCATGGCACCGTTGCACGCCGGCCCGGCCGCCTCGCGGGTCTGAGCGCGCTCGCGCGCTATTCCATGCTGACCGAGCCGAAATGGCCGGTGTTTGCGTTGACCGCCGCTGACTGGAAGGCTGCGACGGATGCCGGCGTTCGCGAGTTGCCTGAGCCCGAAGCGGGCGCCCAGGAATGGCAGCTGTGGAGCTACAGCCCGGCATTGGTGCCAGACGCCAGCACGGTGGACCCGCTCTCGCTGACGCTCAGCCTGCAGGAGAACGCCGACGACCGAATCCAGCTCGCACTGGATGAACTGAAAGGACAACTTCCATGGTGAGAGGCTTGGATATTTTCCAGGAGCGCTTTGCGGCATACGTCGACCAGTACGTCCTGATTGGCGGCACGGCCGCGACCTTGACGATGGAGGAGGCCGGGCTGGAATTCCGAGCCACCAAGGACCTGGACATCGTCCTGCATGTGGAGGCGCTGACCCCGGCATTTGGCGAGGCCTTCTGGAAATTCGTCGAGGACGGTGGCTATGAAATCCGCCAGGCCAGCGACACCGGAAAACCAATCTTCTATCGGTTCCAGAAGCCCGCTGATGCCCGCTACCCGGCGATGGTCGAGCTGTTCGCGAGAGCCCCCGACGGGCTGCAACCGGCTGAGGGCAGTCAGCTGACACCCATACCGCTCGACGACGCCGTCTCCAGCTTGTCTGCCATCTTGCTGGACGAGGTCTACTACGCATTCATCATGGCCGGCCGCCGCGAAGTCGATGGCCTGCCCTGGGTCGGCGAAGACTGCCTGATCCCGCTCAAGGCCGTCGCGTGGCTGGAACTCACGGCGCGAAAAGAGCAGGGCGCCAAGGTGGACACCAAGGACGTGCGCAAGCACCTCAACGATGTTCTGCGCCTTTCACAACTGCTCGCGCCCGCCACACGCATCGCGGTCGACGAAAAGATCAGCGCCGACATGACGCGGTTCCTTGTTGCCGTTGCTGCCGACACGTCCATCGACCCGAAAACGCTGCAGCTCGGCAACGTCGCCGTCGCCGAATTGGTCGCCCGTATCGCCCAAGCATACGAAATTGAACTGCCTGCGCAGGCGGCGGGATGACGGACGAGAAGTCAAGCGGAGCGGATCGATGGGCAGCCAGTCTGACCGGAACTCACAAAGAACGGAGGAGGAGACATGGCATTGTTCAAGGCTTGGTGCGCTGGCACCGAGGACAAAAGCAAGAAGAAGACATTCCGAACGTGCTTGGAAAAAGATAGCGGCCGTGCAGCCGTTCTTACGCAGCTGGGCGAAACCGTCAGGACGCACGACGACCAGGCTGACCCGATCGCTGACGATGTCGCCCGCCCTCGGATACGACGGCGCCTCCGAAATCTGAGGGCACTGCTGCCTCAGTCGAAGCGCGCGGGCTCCGGTGATCTCGGCGAAATCCTGGCCTCTGAACTGGTCGAGGAGGACATGGGCTTTCGTGTTCCCGTTTGGCGGATGCGATTCAAAGATGACGGCGAGACCGCCCATCGCGTTGCGGCTTGAGGCTATGCCAACGCACATGCAGCGCAGGGGCGGGCCCGGTTTGACGGCAACCCGGCGTTGCTGGCTTGACGCCGATTTTTTGCTGCCATTTGCTTGTGCAGAACGAGGCCGCGTGCTGGCGCTGGAAGATGCCGCCACGAAACTGCTGAAGCCGGAGAATGCGTGAGCATGGGTACGAGGAAAGCGCTGAGTTGGAGCGACGTCAAGGACAAGCTTGCCGACTTTGACCGCCCGGGCTTGATCGGCCTGGTGCAGGACCTCTACGCCGCCAGCAAGGATAACCAAGCCTTCCTGCACGCGCGTTTGGGGCTCGGCGACGATGTGTTGAAACCGTACAAGGCAACCAGCGACCGCTGGTTGTGGCCCGACGTGTTTAAGAACCAGGACACCTCGGTCACGAAGGCCAAGAAGGCCATCGCGGATTACAAGAAGGCCGTCGGCCAGCCGGAGAGCCTGGCCGAGCTGATGGTGTTCTTCTGCGAGCGGGCGGTGGGCTTCAGCAACGATCTCGGCGTGCAGGACGAAGGCTACTTCAATGCCCTGGTGCGGATGTTCGGGCAGGCGTTGAAAGTCATGGACGCTTTGCCCGAAGGACGCAGGTCCGCCTTATTGGGTCGTCTGGATGCTGTCCGACGCCTCGGCCACAACCTGGGATATGGCGTTGGCGATAACATGGACGACCTGTTGGCCGAGCGTGTATTCGATGGCGGACCCCGATGAACTCACCAAGCTGCGCGCGGAGAACAGCCGGCTGATCGCGCTGCTCGAATCGCACGGCATCGAATGGCGGTCGCGGCAGCAGCCGTCCCCATCGCCCGTCGAGTCCTCGAGATTGTCCACTGACGCGAAAGTCGCTATCTTCCGACGGCTCTTCCGCGGTCGTACCGATGTGTTTCCCGTCCGATGGGAGAGCAAGACCACCGGCAAGTCGGGCTACGCGCCGGCTTGCGCGAATGAGTGGCGCACCGGGGTGTGCGAGAAGCCCCGCATCAAGTGCGGAGACTGCGGCAATCGTCTGCTCGTCCCGCTGTCGGACGCGGTGATCTACAAGCACCTGGCTGGCGAGCATACGGTCGGGGTGTATCCGCTGCTGGAGGACGACAGCTGTCATTTCCTGGCCGTCGACTTCGACGAGGCCGAATGGCGGGACGATGCGCAGGCGTTCATGCAGTCTTGCGCGGAACTGGGCGTGCCAGCAGCGCTGGAGGTCTCGCGCTCCGGCCAAGGGGCCCACGCCTGGGTGTTCTTTGCCGCTCGCGTGCCGGCGCGCGATGCCCGTCGCCTCGGCACAGCCATCATCAGCCACACCTGCGCGCGCACGCGGCAGCTCCGGCTCACGTCCTACGACCGACTGTTTCCGAATCAGGACACGATGCCCAGAGGCGGCTTTGGTAACCTGATCGCCTTGCCCCTGCAGAAGGGGCCGCGCGAAAGGGGCTACAGCGTCTTCGTCGACGCTGAGCAGCGTCCCTACCCGGACCAGTGGGCGTTCCTGGCTTCCCTCCGGCCGATGGCCGCACACGACATCGAGCCGACCATCCTGCGGGCCACAAGTGGCATCCATCCGTTGGATATCACCTTCATTGACGACGAGGATCTGGCCACGCCCTGGAAGCGCAAAGGCACCGCGTCGAAGAAGCTGCCCGGAACCATGCCCCGCTCGCTGACGATGACCGTGGCCAACCTGATCTACTTCGAGAAGGCGCAACTGCCTCAGCCCCTCGCCAATCGACTGATCCGTCTGGCGGCGTTCCAGAACCCCGAGTTTTACAAGGCGCAGGCGATGCGGGTGTCGGTGTGGGACAAGCCACGGGTCATCGGCTGTGCCGAGAATTATCCGCAACACATCGCCTTGCCCCGCGGGTGTCTGGATGCCTCCCTGTCGCTGTTGCGCGAGAACGGCATCACGTGTGAGCTGCGAGACGAGCGCTTCAAGGGCCAGCCGCTGGACGTGTCGTTCGTCGGCAATCTGCGTCAAGACCAGCAGACCGCCGTCGCTGCGATGCTGCCGTTCGATGCCGGGGTGCTGTGCGCACCGACCGCCTTTGGCAAGACAGTCACCGCCGCGGCGATGATCGCCGAGAAAGGCGTCAACACGCTGATACTGGTGCATCGCACGGAACTGTTGAAGCAATGGCAGGAGCGGCTGCAGACCTTTCTGGGCGTCGGTACGGGCGTGGTCGGCACCATTGGCGGCGGCAAGGCCAAACCGACCGGCAGGATCGACATTGCCGTGATGCAGTCTTTGTCCCGCCGGGGTGAGGTGAACCCGCTGGTCGAGGACTACGGCCACGTGATCGTCGACGAGTGCCACCACGTCGGCGCGGTTTCGTTCGACGCCATCCTGAAGCGGACCAAGGCGAAATACGTGCTCGGCCTGACCGCCACGCCGTTCCGACGCGACGGGCAGCAGCCGATCATCTTCATGCAGTGCGGGCCGATCCGTCACACGGCGGCCACGCCGGCCGGGGCACCGCACGATCTGGAGGTGGTGCCGCGGTCCCGCCATGCCCGGATCGATTTGCCGCAAGATGCCGGCATCCAGAATGTATTCCGGCATCTGGCTAACGATCAGGCGAGGACTGAAGCCATCGCAGCCGAGGTGCGCGATGCCTTCGCGCAGGGGCGCAAGATACTGGTGCTGACGGAGCGCACGGAACATCTCAACGCGATTGAAGCAGCCCTCGGCGGCCTGGGGCCGGACTTCTTCGTACTGCATGGCCGGATGTCCAGAAAGCAGCGTGCGGCGCTGGTGGCAGGCCTTGATGCGTTGGCGCCCGACGCACCGCGGGTCCTCCTGGCGACCGGCAAGTTAGTTGGCGAGGGCTTCGACCACCCGCCGTTGGACACGCTGGTGCTCGCCATGCCGGTGTCCTGGAAAGGGACGCTGCAGCAGTATGCCGGCCGCCTGCACCGGGAGCACGTCAGCAAGGCCGACGTGCGGATCATCGACTTCGTGGACACCGGCCATCCAGCGTTGCTGCGTATGTGGGATAAGCGTCAGCGCGGATACCGAGCGATGGGATATCGGACCGACGCCGATACCGTGCCGAATGAAGGCCTGTTTTGATGCGCAGATGCAGATGCAGATGCAAGTGTTTCAACTACGCTTGAATTGGAGCGGGCGCCAGTCACAATCGTCGGCGGCCGTGTGGCAGAGAGTATGACGTTGTAGATACTTCGTTGGCATCAATGTTTCTGGGTAGTAGCCCGCTCAGGGCCGTCGTTGACGATCGACGGGTTTAAGGTGCGACGTCGACGATGTGCTGGAGCAGAGCGAAGGCGACTCGCCACGAGCGTCCGTCGCAGTGAACCGTGGCCGTGCGCTGGTTGATCCGAACGATTTCTCCGACATGCCGCTTCAGGCCTTGGTCGGTGAAGCTCACACGCTGGCCGACGCGGAAGTCCTGCTTGTGGTGGATCTCCGGCGGCGGCCTCAGCGGCGCGGCATGCGCCGGTGAGGATGACGTGCCTGCCTGCTGATCATCGACAGGCACGACGGCCGCGTACAGCACGCTGAAGCGCTGTTTGCTTTGTTCGTCGAGCAGCGTGACCTGCTGGTCTTTCATCGCCGCGATGCGAGCCTCACGCAGCTTGCCGGTGCCCCAGTCCCAGTACTTCACCAGTTGGCCCATGTGCAGCTGCGAGCGCGCCTGCACGATGCGCCTCGGGTCGGCCATGAGTTGCTCGATGACCCAGCTGAGCTGGTACAGCTCGGCGCTTGTGGCCATGGGGAGATCTTCGATCTGCTTGACGCGCATGGCCGAACTTCTTATTTGGTGCTGCGAGTCTTGCCTCTGGGTAACGAGTTCGGAGAGAACGCCGACAACCCGAGGCTCGCGATTTCTCCTGCCACCAGTTCCTGGAGTTTGCCGATTTCTTCGGACGACGGCGAACTTGCGTAGGCGAGCGTGAGCACAGTCAACGGGTGCAGGCCCAGTACCCGAACCAGAGCATCGATCTTCGTGAGCGTGGGAACATTCACGCCTCTCTCAAGAATGCTGACGTAAGTCCGAGATGAGACGGTGTCGAAGGCCTCCTGCGAAATGCCTACCGCGACCCGCGCAGTCCGAAAGGCGCGCGGAAAGTTGGGTGGCGGAACAGGAGGAACGCGGCGGCTTGGCACCGCCCGATTGCCACATATAGAATGGCATAGAGCTACAAAGTATATGACGAGTTATTGTGTGTCGCACTCGTCCCCGAATGCTTTGCACAAGGTGCTCACTGACCATTCTCATGTGCGAGATTCAAGATGGCCCATAGAGAGCTTGCTTCGCCTCTGCCAACGGTTCGCCCGTTGCGCCTGCCAGCGTCGGTGACGCGTGTCCGGCCGCGGCAACCAGCACCGGTCGTGCGCAGCCTGTCCGCGGTTCGCATCGGTGCGCAGGTGAGGGCGCTGCGCATGGCGGCTGATGTGTCTGCCGGGGCTCTGGCGAAGGCCTCTGGGATTTCTGCTTCAATGCTTTCCCGCATCGAGCGCGGTCTGGTCTCGCCTTCGGTGGAGACCCTGGAGCGCCTCGCGAATGGTTTGGGGGTGCCGGCGTCGCGCTTCTTCGGCCATCAGGCGCGGCGCACGGACTTCTGCCATGTGCGTGCAGGACATGGTGTCCTGGTCGATCGCATCGGCGCGGTGGCGGACTACCGCTACGAGCTGCTGGGCCACCTGCTGTCGGGCAACCTGTTCGTCGAGCCCTACCTGGTCACCTTGCTGCCCGGTGCCGATCCCTATGTGACCTTCCAGCATCCAGGTCTCAAGTTCCTGTACTTTCTGTCGGGAGAGGTCCGCTACCGTTACGGCGGCAAGACTGCAGAGGTGAGGGCAGGGGACGCGCTGCTGTTCGATGCGACCGCTCTGCATGGGATCGAGGCCATCCAGACCCAGCCAGTCTCTTACCTGTCAGTGGTGTTCACGCTGCGAGAGTAGGCTGTTCTTGGCGGCCTTGCCGCGCAGCGCGCGGCGATGCGGATGCCCATTCGATGGTTCCCCCGAGAATTCGCTGCGTGCCGAATTCACCTCTCTGTCCGGTTCTATTTCTCGGTGTTCGGCATGCCGAACACCGAGAAAGCCTCGAACGGGTCTCGACAGCGGAGGTCTTCTGCTTGATGGCGCCGTGAGGAAATTCATGCAGCGGCCGTGGGCTCGCTGTGCGAACGGGATGGATGTCGGTTTCGCCAGCATGGACACGGCGGGCGCAGGACGACATCGCACTCCGAGGGCAAAGTCCTTGTGCGGCTACGAGGGCGGGATCGTTCCGTCTACCTCCGTCATGTTCGGCATGCCGAACATTGATGGAGGGCTCCGAACTGCGATTGACCGCAACGCTCCGGAAGCGGCGAAACGGCGAGGTGAGCTCGACGCTGGAATGGCGAGGGCAACGTCCTTGTGCGGCCATGAGGGCGGGATCGTTCCGTCTACCTCCGTCATGTTCGGCATGCCGAACATTGATGGTGGTCTTCGAGCTGTCGATCGACGGCAACGCTCCGGGAGCGGCGAAACGGCGAGGGGAGTTCGAGGCAGGAATTCCGAGGGCAAAGTCTTTGTGCGGCCATGAGGGCGGGATCGTTCCGTCTATCTCCGTAATGTTCGGCATGCCGAACATCGATGGAGGGCTTCGAGCTGTCGATCGACCGCAACGCTGCGGGAGCCGCGAAACGGCGGGGTGGGCTCGACGCTGGAATTCCGAGGGCAAAGTCCTTGTGCGGCCATGAGGGCGGGGTCGTTCCGTCTACCTCCGTAATGTTCGGCGTGCCGAGCATCGATGGGGAGCGCCGAACTGCCGATCGACCGCAACGCTCCGGAGCTGCGAAACAGCGAGGTGAACTCGACGCTGGAATTCCGAGGGCAACGTCCTTGTGCGGCCATGAGGGGGGATCGTTCCGTCTGCCTCCGTAATGTTCGGCATGCCGAACATCGATGGAGGGCTCCGAACTGCCGATCGACCGCAACGCTCCGGGAGCGGCGACACGGCGAGGGGAGCTCGACGCTGAATTCCGAGGGCAAAGTCCTTGTGCGGCTATGAGGGCAGGATAGACTGACGTCAGACATTGTTAACAACGGTGGCGTTGCGATGACCATGACCTCCCGTTCGTGTGTGCTGGGCACCCGCGTGTCATCTGGCACGAAGATGCGATTCGTCGCGCTGGCCGCGCATCATCAACTCAGCGCATCCGGTTTTCTCGCGAAACTCGTCGAAGACGTGTTGAAGGCGAACCCCCTCACGGCGCTCGATTCGGATGCGCCACACGGCAGGTCCAATGCGCCTGCTGACGATCCAGCAAACGACCGCCTCACACTGCGGCTTCGCCCCGGCGATCGCGCCTTGGCAGCAGCGCGAGCCGACTCGCGCGGCATGAAGACCTGCAGCTATCTCACGCTCCTGGTCCACAACCACGTCCGGCGCGCGGCGGTGCTGCCGCCGAACGAGCTGGACCATCTCAAGGTGATCTGCGCACGGCTGGCTGCGCTCGGCCGCGAACTCCGGATGTTCGGCATGCCGAACACTGCCGCGCAGCCGCCGGCTGGCGAGCCGTGCGGTGATGTCTTCGCGCAGCTCCGCCGCGAGATCGAAGTGGCATGCGACGCCACAGCCCGCGTGGTGCGCCAGAACCTCGTCAGCTGGGAGGCGGCCGGCGGGGAGGACGGCTGGGAGGGCCGCCATGCCTAGGCAGACCGTCCGGCTCGAACGACACCGCCCGGGCGTGGCCGGCGGCACGCGCGACATGGCCCTGGACATCGTGAGCTACGGCCGACGGGGGCAGAGCGGCACGCTGCGCTTCGGCACCGACCAGGTGGCGCAGATTCGGCGAACGGTAGGCCGTGCGCCCGAGGTTATGGTAAAGATCTCGGGTGGCGGCCGGGATCTTGGGGGCGTTGACGCGCATCTGCGCTACATCGGTCGGCACGGCAAACTGCCGATCGAAACCGATGAGGGACTGGCACTGCAGGGACGAAGCGCCGCCAAGCAGATCGTGACCGATTGGCAACTGGACCTTTGCAAGGGCCAGTACGCACCCCAGCCGGCCGATCGCCGGAAGGACAGGCGCGCCAAGCTCGCTCACAACATCGTTCTGTCGATGCCGGCCGGCACGCCCGCGCAGAAGGTGCTGGTCGCCGCGCGCGTATTCGCGCGCGAGAACTTCGCGCTGCAGTACCGCTTTGCGATAGCGCTGCACACGGACCAGCCGCATCCGCACGTCCACCTAGTGGTCAAATGCGAGCACGAGTTCGAGCCCGGTAGGCGCCTCTACATCCGAAAGGAGACATTGCGGCAATGGCGGGAACAGTTCGCCGCCCTGATGCGCGAGCAGGGCGTGTCGGCCAATGCCACGCCACGGCAGGTGCGCGGTCAGGTACGCCAGCCTTACCGCGACGCGATCCATCATCGGCTGCGGGCGCTTCGAGCGTTCAGCCAATTGCCGGCCGACGAACGGACCAAGCGCCAGCCGCCAAAGACTTCGACCTTCATGCGCGCGAAGCTCGATCGCTTGCTCTGGGTTCTTCGATGGGGGCAAGGTGCCTTGGGCGCCGGTCAGGAGGCGATGCAGGCCACCCGGCAGGCTGTGATGGCGGACTGGCGCACCACGGCGGAGGCGCTTCGAAGACAAGGCGAAGTTGACCTGGCCGCCCAGGTCGATCGCTTCACTGCGCACATGCCGCCGGTGCAGACCGATGCGCAGCGGATCGCCGACCGGTGGACAGAGGCCGAGAAGAGCCGTGCGCCGGAGCACGCGCGCGCCAAGCCGCCTCCGCTGCATGTCCGGTGAATGGCCGTGCATCATCTCGCCAAAGCGCGCAGAAAGCCGAAGGACCCCGGTGCGTCAGATTCGCCTCGGCGACCCCTCGGGCGATTGAGCAAGGGGCGGCCCGCGAGCGGACCCAGGGGCCGCACCGACGGCCTTAACGGGCGAACCGGGCTCGCCCAAGGTCCAGTCGTCCGTTCCTGTGCTCGCCGCGCTCGCCGAGGCCATGAACGTGAGTCCGATCCCGTGGAAGGCGCCATGTCTCGCCGCTGACAGAAGCTCTGAGTGGCAGTGAAGCAGAAAGCTGCGGTCAAGAAGTCCCGGGCCTGAAGGTGAGCGTCATTGCGGGATATGCCGGTCGCGCCACGCCATCTTGGTTCGCCTGGAGCAAACCAATGCGATAGAGACCATCAAGCCATCGGCATCGGCATCGGCATCGGCATCGGCATCGGCATCGGCATCGGCATCAGCATCGGCTTGGAGGTAGCCCATCGCACGTTCTCCCGGTCCTGTCAGAACTGACAGTTGACCGGTTGGTGGCTTGACTGCACGCTCGCCGAAATCCTTGCGAAAGACATCGTTCCGGCATGGGAGGGTATCCGCGCGACGCGGCGGCGATGGTGCGCGAGATGCGGTGCTTTGCGCTGCTCGACGGTGCGCGCGGCCGGCCCACGGCCGACGTGGCCGCGATCGAGGCGCTGCTCGTGCGCATCTCCGACTTCGTGGTGCGGCGCGCCGATCGCATCGAGGAGATGGACCTGAGCCCGGTCTGGGTTGGTGCGAAGGGCGAAGGCGCGATGCCATTCGATGCCATGATCATCGAACGCGTGGAGCAGGGCGCATGCGTGCAGCGAGCGTGCCGCTGCCGCTGCCGCCGCTGCAGTCGTTTCCTCTTCTTCTCGAGTTTGTGGTCGGACCGCCGGTCATCTGGCTCGGCGTCACCCTGCGCACGACCCGCATAAGACGCACCGAACGCAGCCAGTTCACCACGCAGTCGTCCGTCGAGGCGCTTTTTCATGTTTCTTTAGGGCCGCGGGGTCCCGTGCACATTGGGAAATGAAGGGCCACTCCCGGCCGAAGCTGTCAGTCTGGCGAGGTGGACGATAGTTCTTTCCAGTCCTTGGACGAGGCTCACACGTGGCTTCCAGCAGAACATCCGCTCGGCGTTGCTCACGTCGGGCCGGCGCTGAGTCGGGTCGTCGCTCGGCAGGGCAGAGAAAGCGAGCTTCGACGACGAGCCCGTGAGTTCGATGATCAGTCCGGCGAGATCGCGAACCGTGAACTCGTGCGGATTGCCGATGTTCACCGGGCCGGTCCCACCGGAATCGGCCTCCATGAATTGGTGTAGACCGGTGACCATGTCGTCGACAAAGCAGAAACTGCGTGTCTGCAAGCCATCGCCGTAAACCATGAGCGGCTCTCCGCGCAGGGCTTGCACGATGAAATTCGAAACGACGCGCCCGTCCTGTGGGTCCATCCGCGGACCATAGGTATTGAAAATTCGCGCGACGCGGATGTCCACGTCATGCTGGCGGTGATAGTCGAAGAACAGCGACTCGGCACAACGCTTGCCTTCGTCATAACAGCTGCGTATGCCGATCGGATTAACGTTGCCCCAGTAGCTCTCGTGTTGCGGATGCATCTGAGGATCGCCGTAGACCTCGCTGGTCGATGCCTGCAGGATGCGTGCGCCTTCCCTCCGGGCCAGAGCCAACATGTTCAACGCTCCGAGGACGCAGGTCTTCGTCGTTTGCACGGGGTCGCGCTGGTAATGCACGGGCGAGGCCGGACAGGCGAGGTTGTAGATCCGGTTCACATGCGCATCAAGCGGCACGGTTACGTCATGGGTCATGAGCCTGAAACGCGGATGGCCGAGCAGATGTTCCACATTGTGCCGAGCGCCGGTGGAGAAGTCGTCCACACACAGCACCTCGCAGCCTTCAGAGAGCAGCAGTTCGCACAGATGACTGCCGAGGAAGCCGGCTCCCCCAGTCACAAGAACGCGCTGCCGTGCGCTGTCACTATGCATACAAGAGCCTTGATGTTTCAGCGGCCAAAGGCCCGATAGTCGATACCTTTTGCGCGAATCGAAGGATCATAGAGGTTGCGGCCGTCGAAGATCAGCGGCTCTCTGAGCCTGGCCTTCAGCGCATCGAAATCCGGATTCTTGAATGCGTTCCAATCGGTGAGGATCACAAGTGCATCGCAGTTGTCTGCTGCCTCCAGGGCTTGGCCGTTGAAGCTCAGGCGGGCGGCTTGGTCCGGATGACCGTCAAGGTCTTTCGCGAGCGCCATGCGGGCCTCGTCGATGGCCACTGGATCGTGCGCGACCACCTCCGCGCCGCGCATCAGCAACGCCTGAATGATGATACGGCTCGGTGCCTCGCGCATATCGTCGGTGCCGGGTTTAAACGCCAATCCCCAGATGCCGAAACGGCGCCCGTGCAGGTCCTCACCGAAGTGTCCAACGATCTTGTCGACCAATCGCAATTTCTGCGCGTCGTTGACGACACGCACAGCCTCGAGCAGGTGCAGGCGCTGTCCGTGGGCCGCCGCCGTATGGACCAGCGCCTGCAAGTCTTTCGGGAAGCAGCTGCCGCCATAGCCAGCGCCGGCCTGCAGGAAGCTGTTGCCGATGCGGGGATCGGCTACCAGCCCGCAGCGCACCTGCTCGATGTCCACGCCAACCTTCTCCGCCAGATTTGCGAGCTCGTTCATGAAGCTGATCCGCGTGGCGAGCATCGCGTTGGCTGCGTACTTGGTGAACTCGGCCGCCTCCAGGCTCATGTGGATCGTGCGGTCGTGGTCGCGGTTGAAGGGTGCATACATGCGGCGCATGAGATCGCGCGCATATTGGCCCGCGGCGCCGGGCTCGCTGCCGAGCACGATGCGATCGGGCTGCATGAAGTCGGCGATCCCGGTGCCCTGCTTGAGGAACTCAGGGTTCGAGACGATCGACAAGTGAACACCCACCGCAAGGTTGCTCCCGCGACGAGTGGCGAGTTCCTCTTCGATGACGGCGCGCAGCTTGATGCCCGTGCCGACCGGCACAGTGGATTTCGCCACCACGACCTTGGAATCATGCATATAGCGGCCGATGTCGCGAGCCGCGGCCAGCACGTGTTGGAGGTCGGCACGTCCGTCGTCGCCTGCAGGAGTGCCGACCGCGATGAAGATCAATTCGCCATGGTGAACGGCGTGTGAGATATCGTTCGTGAACACCAGGCGCGCGGCGAGCACGTTACGCGCAATGAGTGGCGGCAGCCCTTCCTCATAGATCGGCACGTCGCCCGAAAGCAATCTCTGCACCTTGCGTTCGTCGACATCAAAGCAAAGGACGTCGTTGCCGGTCTCTGCAAGGCAAGTGCCAGTGACGAGGCCGACGTAGCCCGTTCCGATGATGGAAATTTTCATGGGTTGCGCGACGGCACCGGCAAGGGCGCCAATTTGGGCTGCTGGGCGCAGACGCGAAACCACAGCAGGTACCACAGTGCCTTGACTCCGTCACGCCAGTTGATCTTCTTGCCCTCGTCGAAGCCGCGGCCGTGATAGCTCACGGGCACCTCGGTGATCCTCCACCGCCGCGGTCGCACGATCTGCGCGCTGATCTGGATCTCGCAACCGAAGTCGGGGCAGGTCAGATGCAGCGTGTCATTGACCTCTTTCGTGAACATCTTGTAGCAAACCTCGACGTCGGAGAACTTCTTGCCATACAAAACACCAAAGAAACTGGAGATCAGCCAGTTGGCCGAAACCTGCGACAGGGAAATGAACTTGGCGCCGCCGTTCCGTCGCCCCTCAAAGCGCGATCCGTACACCACATCGGCGATATTGCGGCGCGCTATCAGGTCGTACATGGGTTCCCAGTCGGCAGGGTCGTATTCGAGATCGGCATCTTGGATGACGACGACATTGCCGGTGGCAGCGGCCAGCCCCGTCGCAACGCCGGCGCCCTTTCCTCGATTGCATTCGTGATAAAGCGCACGCACGGTGAGGCGCGAAGCCGCGGGCTCGTCGTTCCAGTTCAGGGTTCCGTCAATGCCGCTGACTGGGCGCGCACCCGTGCGCAGCCCCTGAGGCACGTGGGTCTGGATCCATTCGCGGGTTCCGTCGGTGGACCCGTCGTCCACCAGAATGATTTCTTTGTCGACTTCCGGGAGAACATTGGACACGGCAACGAGCACGCGAGGCAGCGTGCGGGCTTCGTTGAGCACAGGAATCACGATAGAGAGCATGGGCAGCTTGAGAAGGGTGCAGGAAGGATCGGTGTGAGCCGTTGGACTACCACGGTGCGATGGTGGCCAACATGGCCAGGCCAATCAGCACGTGAATGTTTCTGTAAACGGTCTGCAGCCGGCGAATGCTCGCGTAGGTCAGGCCTTCGCGCAGTGCCCGCCATGCCGTCCACAGGTGCACCGCATAAAACACCAGGGCCAGCGACAGGATGGGGGGAACGAGTGCGCGCAGCGCTAGCACGGTCAGCGCGATGTAGGCGATGCTGAAGAGAATTTGGCCAGCTAAGAACGACGTCTTCTTGCCGAACGTGACTGCGTTAGTGCGGATACCGTTTCGCGCGTCGCTGTCGTGGTCTCGGGCCTCGTGGACCAGGTGCCCCGCCGCAAAGACGAGCCCGAAATAGCCACCAAGGACCACCATCTGCGGCGTCACAGGCGACAACGCGACGTAGCCGAGCAGGAAGTGCAGCGTCCCGCCGACCATGTGCAGCAGAGAATTCAGCACCGGCACGCCCTTGCCATGCACGCCGGGGAACGAGTAGATCGCGCTGAGCGCAGCGATGCACAGTGCGATCGCGGACGGCGCTTTGCCGACCACGGCGAAGACCAGCAACGCCAGCACGAGCAGCGCCCAGGCGAGGCCTGCCATCCTTGAGGAGCTTTCGCCCTTGGCAAGGAAGGTCCCCTTGACGCGCGTCGGGTCGTTGAGATCGCCTTGCGCGCCTGCCCAGTCGTTGAGCACGAACACATGCGCCACTAGCAAGAGGTTGCCAGCGACCAGCGCGGCAATCGTGAGCAATGTTGCCGCGCGAAAATTGGTCATTGCGAAGCACGCTCCGATCACGGGCGCTCCCTGCAGCACGCAGACTTCGTCCAAGCGGATGCACGACATCAAGCGACCCAACGAGGCGGGGTGTTGCGGCACGATGACAGTCTTGACTTCGGGCCGCGTCATGAAGCATTTCTTGGCGAAGCGCCATGAGATGGTTTCGGCGGGAACTGCGCACCACGGGCGGCGTGGTAGAGCCTCAACCAGAGCGCGTAGCCCACTTCCTGTGACCAGTAGAAGCGCCGCACGGTGGCGCTCATGTCATTGTGATAGAGCAGGGGTGGATTGCCGGCCAGCGCGGCGAATTCATTGGAGGCGAGAACCTGCAGCAACCGCGTCGCTTCGGCTTTCTGCCCGGTGGTGGGTGTGGAGCCCTGCAGTTGGACCACGAGCGAAGCGACCTTCGCCCACTCGGCTTGGGCGGGGACCGCCGGTTGCAGGCGGGAGGCAGGCACCTCCAGCGCGCAGCCGGCGCGGCGCAGCTCCGCCAACCGCAGGCTCATCACCGTGGGCGCAGCGGAGTAGTAAACCCAGAGGCTACCGTCGTCGGCGCGCGGCTTCAGCTTCGCGCAGAGCGCATGTGCGGCGGAAGGATCCTCTTGTGCGAGCAGCAGGTATATGTGCATCTGAATGCCGATGTCCGCCGGATTCGGATCCGCCCCGGGATCGAGGCAGCGATAGTCCGATCGGGGCGCGAGCCAGGTGCGAAAGAGCCCGTCGTCGGTGCTGAAGCGTCGCATGATCCGCATTGCCGTCGCCAGCTTCGTGCGGTCTTCGGATGGCGCCACGCGCCACACCAGCGCGGTATCGTCCGAGTCCGGCGTGATCGCGCATCCGAGCACGCCAATAGTCGATGCGTCGGGCCTACCGTGATAGCGCACCAACCCATTGCTCTCGATCTGCCGGGTGAGGAAGCCTCGTGCGCGCGCCAGCATCTCGTCCATCTGCGCAACGTGCGCGATCGGCCCGACCAGGTCGATCATGATCGCGTTCAGATAAGTATTCAGTTCGGGCTGCGGCTGCTCGAAGAGCGTGCCGCCGGTGAACGAAGTCAGCCAATATCCGGGGGCCTGCTGGGCTTGGGCGATGCGCTCGATGGCCCGGTGTGATGCGTGATCGAGGAAGCGTTCTGCAGCGTCGCCCCCTCCTTCTGGCGATAACTCGAAGAACCGCTCGCGCAGCAGCCGCACCTCGCCGCCGGCATGGGCACGCACGAGAACCGAGAGCTTGTGACGCCCGGCTTTCAGGTCCCCGACCGGGATCTGCAAACGCCATCCGGCGGGGCTCTTTTCAGCCAACGTCCGGGCCACGTCGGGCCGCTCGAAGAAGTGATCCGTGCCCCCCACCTCTCGCCCATCGATCAGCACCGCGATGTCCTGGGGTGATGAGGAATCGACGAGCGCCCATCCGGCTACATCGACCTGGCGTTCCAGGCGATCGCCCATTGCCGCGTCATGCACCACCACGTCGAGTGGCTGGATCAGATCGATATTCCCGCGCAGGTTCACCAGAAGATCCGGTTGCACGCGCGGGTGCGAGAGTTCTGCCACGAACGCCGCGTTGCGCAGCTCCCACATGGGTCGCATCCGGTCGTCGGTCTTCATTGTCAGCACCGCCGTGTCGACCTTCCCGGTGTACCAGAAGGCCCCGATGGCCTGGATGGCGATGGACACGACACATGCAGCGGCGAACAGCACGCGCGCATGGCCCGACAGGCGCGCCACGATGGGTGGGAGCATCCACACGAGCAGCGGCACGATGTCGGTGAGCCAACGCGGCCCCCAGGCAATGCCTTGTCGCCAGTCGACCAAAGCATAGCCCAAGACCTGGGCCGCAATGGCCGCGCACAAGGCCAGCGTCAGAACGCAAGTATCGCGGTCCCTGAGCGCGAGGAGCAATAGGCACGGGACAAACAGAAGGAAGGGCGAGAAGACGAACAGACCGCGCGTCGGACTGAAGAAAAGGCCGGCAATACCCTCTAGTAGGTTGTCGTTGAAATCGCTGGGATGCACGCTCAAGGCATAGGCACCGGCCACATGGCCGACCGTGCCCAGGTTGTACGCCAGCGTGAGGAGGACCGGGACGGCGCCGGCCACAATGAACCAAGCCCAGCGGTTCCCGGCCCAGCGCAATCCCCACAGGCCCAGGGCGAGAGCAATAATCGTATCGGGTGGGCGGTTAGCTGCAACCAGGGCGCACAAGAAACCGGCCACGGCTACCCGCGGCAGTGTCGCTCGCCCCGTGATCAGCCACATCGTCGCGACGATGAGTAGTTGCGCGAGGCCGTGCGTCCACAACGCCTGACTGCTGATCATCCAGGTGGTCGTGCCGAACGCGTAAACAAGACTGAGCACGCACGCGGCGCGAGCATCGCTGCGCCGACGCAGCAACATGTACATCAGGGCGACGGATGCTGCCGCGATCAAGGAGGCGCACAGTTTCTCCATCAGGCGGGCCACCTTGTCGGTGATGTGCGGGTCCCAACCCACAATGCCGAGGTAGTGCACAGCAGGGATGTACAGCGGCGCGACGACGATCGGCACGACAAGGGGATACTTGGAGACTAGGCGTCCCCCGCGTCCATGCTGTATCCAGAAGGCCGTGCCGTCGTTACCGGCACTCGGCGGAGAACGGCCGAACGCGACTGCATCGACGATCGGATCGAGCAGCACGGTGTGATTGCGCAGCATCGAGAACGGCAGGTGGCGTGCCGCGAAGGTGTCGGCGGCCGCGATTAAGCGGCCGTTCGCGTTGAAAACCAAGAACGCGGCGATCGCCAGCACAAAGGCGATTGCCATGTCATGAAGTAGAACCTTCGCTTGCGGTTTTTGCTCTGTGCTGCTTCCTGACCGTCCGCGCGCGTTTCCACTCATCGATATGCTTTCTCGTGCGAGACGCCGCCTGTCAGCGGCTGTTCTGTGCGGCAGGATTATGCTTTGTAAACTATAGTAACGAGTCATCGCCGCCACGCGGCTGGGGTTTCCATGCTGCGCCGTCCTTCTTTCGATCGATCTTCGACGCCGACAGGTCTCGCGGTCTTCACCATCTGTGCGAGCAACTATCTCGCCCACGCCGCTGTGCTGGGCGCCTCCCTGCGAAGACATCAGCCTGGCACCACGCTCCTCGTCTTTCTGCTTGACGAGCCGCCCGAGGGCACGAAGCTGCCGGAACATGTGATTCTTCTTGCTGCCGAGATGGCATTCGAGCGCACGGAATGGAACCATCGCCGAAGCCACTACAGCCTGCTGGAGTTCGCCACGAGCGTAAAGCCGGCCTGCTTCCGTTACCTGCTCGATCAAGGCGTGGCGCGCGCGGTCTATTTGGACCCGGATATCCAAGTGTTTCAGCGCCTGGATCAATTCTGGCAAGGGACGGCGAACGATCCCGAATTGGTGCTCACGCCCCACACCCTGTCACCGCTGCCGGACGACGGATACCTACCGGACGACCTCACCATCCTGCGCGCGGGCCTGTACAACCTCGGCTTCGCGGCACTGCGGGACACACCGAGGGTGCGCGAACTGCTGCAATGGTGGGACCGCAAGCTGCGCACGCTCTGCCTCGAGGACGTGCATGCCGGCGTGTTCACTGACCAGAAATGGATGGACTACGCACCGCTGCTGGTGCCGGGGGCGTGCGTCCTGCGGCACAAGGGCTTCAATGCCGCGTATTGGAATCTCCACGAGCGCACGCCGCGCTGGTTGGACGAGCGCTGGTGGATGCAGGACGAAGCGGGCGATGCTCAGAAGCTGGTCCTGTTTCATTTCAGCGGCTTCAACCCCGACCTGAAACAACTGTCGCGCCACGAAAGTCGCTTCGGTTGGAACCTGCCAGGCGACGCGGGGCGCCTGTTCGGCGAATATGCACAATCGCTGCTGGACGCGGGCATTCACCGATTTCGCGCGCTGGGCCTTCCGCAGGTTGCCTTTGCAGACGGCACCGGTTGGGACCCGGTATGCCGTGCGGTGTACCGTCAGGCTCTCGCGAAGGGCGTCGACTTGGGCGACCCACTGGAAGATCCGGCGTTCCTTCTTTGGGCGGCGGCCGAAGCACCCGGCGATCACCTGACGCGATACCTGAGGGCTGTGTTGCACATGCGCGGCGATCTCGTGAACGCCTTCGCCGATGGCCGGGACACAGTGGGCCTGATGACGTGGATGCGAACCTCCGGCGTGCGCGAACTCGGGTTGGACCGCAAGGTCGTGGAGCGCCTCGGAATGGCCCGCCAAGCGCAGCGCATAAGCGTGAACTATGTTGGGTACCTCCAAGCCCATTTGGGGGTCGGGGAGGCCGCGCGCAACAGCGTCGCGGCGCTGGATGCGGCGGGCGTAGCCGTCCATTGCCACGACATCTCATGCGACACTCCGGCGCCGACAGGTCGCTACTCCCTTCCAGCTGCGCGCTGGACGTCCGAAACTCCCACCGCGACCATCCTGGGCTGCAATGCGGACATGCTGCCCGACGTGCTGTCGAAACTCCCGGCGGAGCTCCTCACCCCGTACCGCATCGGCTGCTGGTACTGGGAAACACCCGAGTTTCCCAGCGACTGGGCGGACCGTTTCGAGATGGTCGACGAGATCTGGGCCGGCACACGATTCATTGCCGATGCCATCCGTTGCAAGACGACTCTGCCCGTCAACGTCATGCCGCCAATGGTAATGCCTCCACCCATGCAGCGCGATCGCGAATGGCTCGCAGCCATGCTGCCGGAGATCAAGCAGGACGAGTTCGTGTTCCTGTTTCAATTTGATGTTGCTTCGGTCCCTTATCGCAAGAACCCCGAAGGCGTCGTGGCCACATTCGTCCGCGCGTTTCGGCCATCTGACGCGGTGCGTTTGATCGTCAAGGCACTGAATGTGCAGGCTGCGCCGACATTGATTCAGTCGCTGCACGAGGCGGCCGCGGGCCACCGCGTATCGTTCCTGACAGCGGCGATGGAAAGCGACGATCGTTTCCGGCTGTTGGCGTCCGTGGACAGCTTCGTCTCACTGCACCGCTCCGAAGGCTTCGGCCTTTCGATTGCCGAGGCGATGGCCTATGGCCTCCCGGTCGTAGCGACCGATTGGAGCGGCAACGTGGATTTCACGCACGCCGGCAATGCTGCGCTGGTGCCATACGATCTCGTGCCCAGCGCCGTAGCGAATGGGCCCTACCCGGCAGGTACGCTTTGGGCAGAGCCGAAGCTTGAGGCCGCAGCCAAGCTCATGCGGCGCTTGTGGCTGGACCCGGCATGGCGCGCACAGATCGCGCAGGCCGGCCAGCAGACCATCGTCGCGACCTTTTCCGCCAGTGTGGTGGGCCCTGCCATGCGAGATCGCCTTGATCAGGTCGCCGGTCTGCGTCGAGGTCAGAGCGCTCCGCAGCAACGGCAATCGCCCCAGAGTGGCCCCAAGGCAGCCGCTGCACGCAACGCTCCGCTGTGGGCCAGAGTGCTCTTGGACATGCTGCGGTATCCCGGCTACTACTTCGTACGGCTGCCACGCGTGCCCGTGCTCCTGTGGCGCCACGGGATTTCCGGAGTGGTGATGAGGGCCGAACTGGTCGCCAGCACAATCGTCGACGTCAAGGGGCAGTACCTCGTCACGCGCATTCTCACGCGTTTGCGAGAGCGAATCCACCGCTGGCGCTACGGCGGTCGACGCGTCCGATAGTTGTTAATGGGCTAGAGAGACGGGCAAGACTGAACGGGCTCATTCCCTGCATGCGCGACCTCTCCAGCCGACGCTGCTGTGCTCGCAGTCAGCCATCGATCACCATCGATGCGAGCCAGTCGACCTCGGCCCTCAACGCGGGACGCCGCACCGAGGAGAGCGGACTCTGGGGCAGTGACCGCAGCATGGAGCAGGGCACCTTCGGTTCGACCGGCGTCATCGGCAGCAGCCTGGGCGGCAAGACCGTGGTGCTGGATGCCGGCAATGACATCCGCATCCGCGGCTCGAATGTGGTGAGTGACAAGGGAACCGAGCTCCAGGCCGGCAACAACATCACCATCGAGGCCGCGACGCAAACCCGGGACAGCCAGTACCTCCGAGAGGAGTCCAAGAGCGGCATGTTCGATGCGAGTTCGGGCTGGACTGGGGCCAGCAGGACATGCGAAGCACCAGCAACCGCACGGAGAGTACGGCAGTGGGCAGCACCGCGGGAGCGATCTCAGGCAATGTCGTCATCACCCCCGGCAACCGCTACAGCCAGGTGGGCAGCGATGTGGTCGCGCCGGGCGGTGACGTCGACATTCAGGCGCGCGATGTGCAGATCGTCGAGGCGCGCGAGAGCAGCCGCAGCGAGAGCACGCAGAGCTTCTCCCAGAGCGGCATCACGCTGGGGATCGAGGCGCCGTTGATCGACCCTGTTGCGCAACGTTGAGGAAACCTCCGACGCCATAGGCGATACCAAGGATGACCGCGTGCGCGCACTGGGCATCGCCAGCATCGGGATGAGCGGCTATTCGGCGTACCAGGACATTGCAAAGCAGGCAGCGACCCAGAATCCGGACGGCACCCGTGCGGTCAGCATGGGCGCATGCGCTGACCATCGGCAGCAGCTCGAGCGAATCTACACGGACGCAGAGCAGCGACACATCGGCGGGCTCACGCGTGCAGGCTGGCGGTAACGTCACCATCACTGCCACCGGCGGCGGGCGGGATTCCAACATCCTCATACGCGGGAGCGAACTCGACGCCGGCAAGAACGTCAATCTCTCGGCGGACAACAACGTGATGCTCGAGGCGGCGGCGAACACCCACGAGCAGAGCTGGCGCGGCAGCGTGTTGCGCATACTTAGAAACTCGACTGGAGCTTTTGATTGGTATCCTGGTGCTTATACGGATTTTTTTGATCTTTGTCGCGGCGAATGAGGGGAATTACGGATTGATGGTTATTTCTGGGTATAGAGCCGGAATTATAAATTTTATTCTTCCTCGGGAATCAAGAGGTGATAACGGTATTGGATTAAAACTCCGATGGCTGATAGAAGTTTGGAAAAAATGGATATATCAGATGGCTTGACTGAGGGTATTTGGATTCGCGAGCCAGAGGTAGTCGAATTTTGGAGCATGGATTAATCGTTCCATGTTAGGAAAATGAAATTCAATCCTGTTAGAATCCGCGAGATCACGCCCGGCGCCGTGGCACGAGCCCTGCGGACGGAGTACACCGCTGAGCGGCCCATGGGCAATGTCGCCGCGTCCGAACTGAACGAGTGCATCCGTGCATGGCTGGTCGGTTTTCATTCGGAAGTAGCACCGATCGTCCGCCGAAGCAAGGATTGGCTGAATCGTGCAATTGAAGAAGGCGAAAAATTTTGAATAAACCCGGCTCTTCATCTCGTGACCCTGTGTCAGGCTAAAGCTGTCGCCGAATGGATGGGCAATGGACGTGATGACCAGGCCACGTGGAATCAAGCTCGCCTGTATGAGGAATCCGCTTGGCGCGATAGGTCGCGCCCGTGGACGGACAAAGAAATCCTGCAAGATGGCTTGAACGATTTCATGGCTTTCGCATGTCTGGGTGGTATCCAGGAGGGGGCCGTCGAAGCGGGGATCGTCATGTACGAACGCTGGAAAGGTGCAAAGGAAATCTCCTTGAAAAAGGCGCTCAAGCCCTGCGACTTTGGGTATGTCAAGTGCCTATATTTTGCGCGGCGGAAATTCGAAGCGGAAGACCTGTTACAGGCGGGCCGCAAGATGCTGCAGGCTCATTTGGAGGAAAAATGGCTCGGGGCGGGACAATATACCAGGGCAACCACATGGCTAAAAATTGTCTATTCCGATAATGCAAGTCTGAGCCCTCTTCAGACGGTGCTTGCGGCTTATGAAGATATGCCGGGAATTACCCGTCCTGACCTCGTCATAACGTAAATGACGGGTGCTCGGACAGATTTTTTCGAAGACATCGAAATCTCAATGGAGCACTGGACAAAGGTCGTGTCAGTCGCATTGACCAATCCCATGCCGAGCTCGAATGGGTGGAGGAGCAGGAGCCCTATAGGAGGATTCAGCAAGCGCTGGAGAACTCCGGCGTAGCAATAGAAGATGTCGCTAAAGTATTCTCAGAGTGCTTGCGAGGGTCGCCGATCGGCCGCGACCTGAACGCGGACGGCCGGTGTCGTGGGGAGTTATTGGACGCATAAGCCGGAAACCTCAGGGCAGCACCGATCGCCGCAATCATTGACTTCGAGATTCTAAAAGCTGCGCTTCAATTGATGCCTTGTCAATGACGGACCAGACCCGAGCGATCTTGTCATCGCGAAGTTCGTAGAACACGTTCTCCGAAAATACGACCCTCTTGCCGTTGACGGGCAGACCCAAGAACTTGCCTCGAGGCGAGCAGTCGAATCGAAGTCGGCTCCCCACGCAGTTTGTATTGACGACCAATAGCTCAACCTCGTAGCGAAGGTCAGGAATATTTGCGAAGTCGTTTTGAAGCATCACCCGATAGCCCGCCACACCGAGTGGGCGGTCGTTGTGACGCACATCGACCTCAACGAAGTCGGCAAGGCGAGACCAATCTTGCGCATTCAGACAAGCGATATACGCGAGGTAAAAGTGTTCGATCTCTGTTGCCTGCATTTCCGTTCTCCAAAGCATCTGCGCTCGCCCCACTGGTCCATCTTCACGGAGCATCTTACGGCTCCGGTCAATTCAAGATGACCTGGGCGGACGCATACCGAGACATCAAGCAATTAACATCCGCCTCGGGTTCGGTGTAAGCGCCGATGTAAAACTAACCCAGTGGGTCAGATTTACTTCGGCGTTGACATCGGCCCATCGCAGGTTCCCACGTACCCTGTCAGAACTGACAGTTGACCGCCCGTGGACTTGATTGCACGCTCGCCGAACCCTGCCGAAACACCACCCCGGGACGGGGAGGGCAGGGGACTGGTGGTGACGTGTGGCGGGCTGGCGGTGCTGCGCTGCCCTCTGCACGGAGCGTGTGTGTGCTCTGTCCGAGTTCTCCAAGGAAGGCATTCCTCTTCAAACGCAAGCCGCCTTGAGGGTCGGGTTCCATTTGAGGATTTGTCATGCATATCGAACCCCATGCCAACCGCGGCGATGTTGACTTTCAGTCGGCGGCCGGCCCTGCGTTCTTTCGCATGGCCGACGTGATCCGGATCACTGCGCTGAGTCGTACCACCGTGTATCGACGGATTGCAGACGGCAAGTTCCCGCCTCCCGTGCACTTGGGAGGACGCGCCTGCGGATGGCCGCGTGCAGCGCTTCAGCGGTGGATCGATGATCCGGACGGCTACTCGAATTCGCCCGTCACGCACCTGCGCCGAATGAACTGAGCGGAGCGGGCCGCTCCGGGGCCTTCCCGCGGGACCCGGATGCCTTCCGATCCTCGCCCTGTTGGATTCCGTCGACCTCTGTCCCCCTTCAACAGAGACGCGGCAGGGTGTGTCAGGCGACACGACAAACTGCTCCCCGCAGCTCCTGATGTCGCTTGACAGGGGGGACTTCTGGGATGCGTTCGTCGAGATGAGCTTCTCAGGACAGCAGTCATGGATGAAGAGGTGCAACCTGCACGACCCGCCATTGGACAGGAGCGCTTCGCCCCGGAAAAGTCAGGGGCAGCAAACAGACGCGGGCCTCCCTCGCGCGAGTCGGCGCTCGCGATCGCAGCCAATGGCCGCCAGAGGTGCGGCAGCGGCTGGTCGATGTCGTGTGATCGTTGTCGACGGGCCGCGCCGGCCCGTCGGCGTCACGCAGCAGCGTCAGCCGGCGCTTCAGGCTGCAGCCGATGGCCCTGGCCATGGCGCGCACCGTCTGGTCGCCGACAGGGCGCGCCGGCGCGAACGCCGGCATCTCGGCAGGTGGACTGCCCGGGGGTGCACGGCGGCCGCTTGATCGCGTCGTGCCATCCATCCGGAATGGCTTGGTTCACGGCTGCCGATAGCAGCTTGCCTCGGCTCGTACGGGCCGTGCGGCCGCTGGGTTGAGCAGGCGCTGGTGGTGGTCGGTTCTCAAGAGCGCGGCGCCTCCGGCGGCCGATCGGCGGCTGTGCGGGTGGATGGTGTTTTTCCCAATGCGAGGGTCGTTGACGCCGCTCGTCGAGTTTGGTCCGTTGCATTCATCCAACGCCGAATACTCAAAAGTAATGCACATGGATTACTTGCGGCGGCTGTGATTGATAAGTGCGCAGCATTCGTGAATAAGTACCGCGCAGACGAGAACGGGCCCCTCCCATAATCGGCCCGCCGAAGCATCCTGTCACAGAAATAACGATGCCCGGCGGCCAATCCAGAGGGAGCACCAGAACATGAATCGCCATTTGCATCGCATCGTCTTCAACGCCAGGCGCGGCCTGCGCATGGTGGTCCAGGAGACGGCGAAGAGCACAGGCAAGGGCTCGTCCAAGGCAACCACCGTGGCAAGCGCGGCCGGCGCCGGCGCGGCCGCCTTTGCGCCGATGCTCGTGGGTGCGGCGCTCGCGGGCATGCTGTGGGCGCCGCCGGTTCAAGCCCAGATCGCCGGCGCGCCCAATGTTCCGGCCAACCTGCGCCCCACCGTGCTGGTGGCGCCCAACGGCGTGCCGCTCATCAACATCCAGACGCCCAGCGCGGCCGGCGTCTCGCGCAACGTCTTCAACCAGTTCAACGTGGCGCCCAACGGCGCCATCCTGAACAACAGCCGCACGAACGTGCAGACCCAGCTCGGCGGAATCGTCCAGGGCAATCCGTTTCTTGCCACCGGCCCCGCGCGCATCATCCTCAACGAAGTCAACGGCGGCAGCCCGAGCCAGCTGCGGGGCTACATCGAGGTGGGCGGCACGCGGGCCGAGGTGATCATCGCCAACCCCGCGGGCATCAGCGTCGACGGCGGCGGCTTCATCAATGCGAGCCGGGCCACGCTGACCACCGGCACGCCGCAGTTCAATGCCGTGGGCGGCCTGGACAGCTTCCTCGTGCGCGGCGGCACCATCACCATCGACGGGGCGGGCCTGGACGCCAGCAAGACCGACTACGCCGCCATCCTCGCGCGCGCCGTGCAGGCCAACGCCGGCATCTGGGCCAGCGAACTGAAGGTGGTGACCGGCGCCAACACGGTCAGCGCCGACCACAGCCAGGCCACGCCCACCACGGGCACCGGCACGGCCCCCACCTTTGCCCTGGACGTGGCCGCGCTCGGCGGCATGTACGCCGGCAAGATCACCCTCATCGGCACCGAGGCCGGCCTGGGCGTGCGCAATGCCGGCACCATCCAGGCCGTGCCGGGCGCCACCGCGCTGATGGGCGCGGGCCAACTGGTGGTCACCAGCGCCGGGCGCCTGGAGAACATCGGCACGCTCCAGGCCACCGCCGATGCGAACCTCGCGGCCTCGGCCCTCGCCAACAGCGGCCGCATCAGCAGCGGCGGCAACCTCAAGATCACCACGCAGGGTGACCTGGCCAATGCACTGAACGGCACCGGCGGCACGCTCGAAGGCGCGCGGCTGGAGCTCGCCAGCACCGAGGGCGACATCGACAACCGCGGCGGCACCCTGCGCCAGACCAGCGGCGCCGGCCTCGGGCTGAGCGCGCCGGCCTTGAGCAACACCAGCGGCGGCGTCATCGGGCTGGAGCCGGTGGCGGCTGCGCCGTCCACCCCTGGCACCGGCGGCGGCACGGGCGGCACAGGAACCGGCACGGGCGGCACCGCCAGCCCGGGCACGCCGGCCGCAGGCACCGGCGCCGGCGGCACCATCGCACCGGCACCGTATGTGCCGCCATCGCCCGGCACCGTCACCGCGGCCGGCACCCTGCGCAACGACGGCGGCAAGATCTACGCGGGCGGCCCCATCAGCCTGCAAAGCGCCCACATCAACAACAACGGCGGCACCCTGAGCGTCGCGAGCATGGCCGTGAGCCAGCCGAGCTTCGACAACCACGGCGGCACGCTCAATGTCAGCAACGGCTTCAGCGCCAATGTCGATCGCTTCGACAACACCGGCGGCACGCTGAATGCCGGCAGCCTGAACATCGCCACCACCGGCGACCTCATCAACGTCGGCGGCACGCTCACCAGCGCCACCGATGCCACGCTGGCGGTGGGCGGCCAGGCCGACAACACGCGCGGCACCATCTCGTCGGCGGGCGCGCTGACGGCCAACGTGGCGGGCGCGCTCAACAACACCGCGGGCAAGCTGGTGGCCAACCAGGGCGTCGCGCTCGGCGCCGGCAGCCTGGACAACACCCAGGGCAGCATCCAGTCGGCCCAGGCCGGCGTGCAGCTGGCCGTGGCCAACCAGTTGCAGAACGGCAGCGGCGGCAGCATCGGCGCCGCCACCGACCTGGGCGTGCAGGCGGGTTCGCTGCTGAACGCCGACGGCGCCAGCCTGCGCGGCGCGAACGATGCCGCCGTCGCGGTCGGCGGGGCGATGACCAACGACGGCAGCATCACGGCCGGGCGGCACACGGCGGTCGCCGCAGGCAGCCTGCAAAGCGGCAGCACCGGCGTGCTGGGTGCCGGCATCCAGAGCGACGGCAAGCTTGGCGCAGCGGGTGACCTGGTCGTGACCACGACCGGCGCCTTGGTCGCCAACGGCACCAACCTTGCGGCCGGCAATGCGACGCTGCAGGGCGAGAGTGTCGATCTGTCGGCCAGCCAGACCAGCGCGGCGAACATTGCCGTCACGGCCACGCGGGGCAATGTGACCACCAACCAGGCCACGATCACAACGCCGGGCACGTTGAGCGTGACCGCCAACGCACAGCCCGGCCAGACCCTGGTCAACCAGGGCGGCAAGCTCAACGCCAACCAGCTGGACCTGCGGGTCTCCAACCTTGCCAACACGAACGGCGGCGAGATCGTGCAGACCGGCACGGGCGCCACCGCTATCGCCGTCGCGGGCACCTTGAACAACGATGGTGGTCGTATCGCGAGCAACGGCCTGGACCTGAGCCTTGGTGGTGCGACCATCACCAACGCCGGCGGCAAAATCGAGCATGCCGGCACCGGCAAGCTCGCCATCACGGGCGGCAGCTACAGCGGCACCGATGGACAGATCACGGCCAACGGCGCACTGACGGTCGCCATGAGGGGCGCCTTCAACCAGGACGGCGCCAAGGCCGCGATCAGCGCCCAACAGATCAGCATCGATGCCGGTTCGCTCGGCAACCGCGCCGGCGCCCAGATCGTGCAGGCCGGCACCGATGCCACCAGCATCACCGTGGTGGGCGCGCTGGACAACAGCGGCGGCACGCTGGCCAGCAACGCCGACACGACTGTCGCGGCCGGCAGCCTGACCAATCAGGGCGGCACCATCCGTGCCGCCGAGACCTCCGACCTTGCCCTGATCGTGGACGGCCTGCTCGACAACAGCCACAAGGGCGTGATCGGCGCGGGCGGGAACACCACCATCGCGGCCGCCAGCCTCAACAACGACGCCGGCAGCACAACCGCCGTCGGCGATCTGACCGCCACCATCGGCGGCGCCGCGACCAACGTGGGCGGCACGCTGGCGGCCAACGGCCGCACCACACTCGTGGCCGGCACGCTGGACAACACCACCGGGACGGTGGCCGCCGTCAATGGCAACCTGAGCGTCACGACCACCGGCACGACGACGAACAAGGGCGGCACCTTGCAAGCCGGCGCCACGACCACGCTGCTGAACGGCGGCCTCAACAACGCCGGCGGCCAGGTCTTTGGCAACAGCCTGTCGGTCGACACGCGCGGCCAGGCACTGGACAACAGCGCGAAGGGTACGCTGGCAGCGATCACCACCGTCCATGTGAATTCAGGCGCGCTGAACAACGATACGGGCCTGATCCAGTCCGGTGGCGCCATGACCATCGATACGAATGGCCAGGCACTGACCAACACCAACGCCGAGGGCTATCGTTCCAAACCCGAAGACGCGCCGGGCGGCATCACGAGCGCGGACACGCTGACGCTGACGAACGTGGGCGATCTCAACAACGCCGCCGGCTTCATTGGCGCGAAGAACGCGCTGGACGCCAGCACCCAGGCCTTCACGAACACGGGCGGCGGCCAGGTGCTCGGGCAGTCCACGGTCACGATCGACACCCATGGCGCTGCCTACGACAACACCGGCGGCCAGACGCTGGCGGTCGGCGACCTCCGCATCAATGCCGGGACGCTGACCAACACCGGCGGCCTGATCCGCTCGATGGCGACGGCCACGCTCCATGCCGGCAGCGTCGTCAACACCAGCACCCAAGGGGCAGAGCAGGGCATCGAAGGTCAGAACGTCGACATCACGGCGCAGTCCATCGGCAATGCCTCCGGCGCCATCCGTGCCGACCAGAACGCCACCCTGACGAGCAGCGGAACGATCGACAACAGTGCCGGCCTGGTGTCCGCCGGCGACACGCTCACTCTCCAGGACCCCGCCGTGGCCAAGACCCTGTCGGTGGTCAACACCGGTGGCACCCTGGTCGGCGGCAAGAACGTCGTCCTCGACGCGGGCTCGGTCACTTGGGACGGCAAGCTGCTCTCGCTCGGCGACATGAGCCTGGCGGTCACCCAGGACATCACCTTTGCGGCGGGCAGCGAGACCGTCGCCAACCACAACCTGACGGTTTCGACGACCGGCGACATCACCAACGCCGGCCGGCTGGCCGCGGGCAACGACCTGACGCTCTCCGCCAGGGACATCAACAACACGGCCACCGGCGACATCCAGGGCAAGACCACCACGCTGAACGCCAGCGGCACGCTGACCAACCGCGGCGTGATCGACGGCGGCCTCACGCGCATCAACGCCGGCACGCTGAACAACGTGGGCACCGGCCGCATCTATGGCGACTGGGTGGCGATCGGCGCCGGCACGCTCAACAACAGCGCCGAAACGATCAACGGTGTGGCCTCGGCCGGCACCATCGCCGCGCGCGAGCGCCTCGACATCGGCGCCGGGACCATCAACAACCGCGACGGTGCCCTGATCCTCAGCGCCGGAAATCTCTACGTCGGCGGCGAACTGGTCGACGGCAAGGCCAGCAAGTCAGCCAGCGTATTGAACAACCACGCGGCGACCATCGAGGCCGTGCAGGACATGGGCATCAAGGCGAATGTCCTGAACAACACCAACGGCGGCGTGACCTGGACGACCCAGACCACCTCCGACGGCAAGCAGCACACCGAATATGCGCTGCCCGGCAGCTCGACACGCTACGACCCGAGCCAATTGGTCTTCGTGACGGTCCAGGGGCCCTCGGTCGACTTCGAGCACCTGATGGGCTATCTGTGGCCCAGCTTCGTCAGCCACGCGGCAGGACCCGTCTCCGGCCAGTTCTCGGGCATCCTGGTGCCCTCGGCCAGCTATCCGCTGTCCCGCTACGGCACCTACTACGCGAACCCGCCGCGCAACAGCCGCGATCTCACGGGCACGCGCCAGATCAACATCGATCAGACCGAGACGTACACCGAGCCGGGCGCCTGGTACGCCCGCACCGACCCGATCTGGGCGGCCTTTGGCGTGACGCCACCCGCGACGGACACGCCGGCTGATGACGCTCAGCGCGCCGCGTACTTGGACGCGCACCAGCGCCTCGACGCCGCGACCGAAGCTTTCATCCGAGACGTCTACGACAACTACGCGCGCTCCTACTACGCCTGGGTCTATACCGAATCGACCACCACCCCGGTGCTGCAGACGTCGTCGCCCGGCCGGATCATCGCCGGCGGCAAGATGGACATTGCCGTGGGCAGCGGCACCAACGGCATGAGCCAGATCCTGGCCGGTGGCGCGCTCACCGTCACCGGCGGAAAGATCGACAACAACAACGTCGAGGTCTCTGGGGCGCAGACGCGCACCGGGGTGCAGCTGTTCCAGGCGGGCCTGGGCGACGGCGAGCAGATATCGCCCTACAACACCAGCGTGCCCATCACCGTGACCCTGGCGGCGGCACGGCAGGAGGGCAATGTCTTGGTGGTCGGTAGCGGCGGATCCACCGGCATCTTGACCCCGGGCCATACCAACCAGGGCGTACCTGGCGCGAGCGGCGTCAATGCCGGCGGTCCCACAGGCGTCGCCGGCGGGACCGGTACGCCGGTGAATGGACCAGGTGCGACCTCGGGCGGCGCAGCAGGCCCCGTTGTTCACCCGATCATCGAGGTCAACCTGGCGGCCAGTTCGGAAACGACACAGGTCGTGCGCACCACCTTGCCGGGCCTCTCGCTGCCCACCGCCAGCTTGTTTCGCACGCACCCGGAAGCTTCGAGCCATTACCTGATCGAGACCGATCCGCGCTTTGCGAACCGGCACAACTGGCTCAGCAGCGACTACCTGCTGAACAACCTGGGGCAGGACCCCAACAACACGCTCAAGCGCCTGGGCGACGGCTACTACGAGCAGCGCCTGATCCGCGAGCAGGTGGCCCAGCTGACGGGCTATCGCTATCTGGACGGCTACGACAGCGACGAGGCCCAGTACACCGCGCTGATGGACGCCGGACTCACCTTCGCGCGGCAGTACGGCCTGCGGCCGGGCATCGCGCTCAGCGACGCCCAGATGGCGCAGTTGACCAGTGACATCGTCTGGCTGGTGGACCAGACCGTCACGCTGCCCGACGGCAGCAGCCAGCGCGTCCTCGTGCCGCAGGTCTATGTGCGCGTGAAGAACGGCGACATCGACGGCTCGGGTGCTCTGCTGGCGGGCAAGCAGGTCAACCTCAAGCTCGATGGCGATCTCGTCAACAGCGGCACTGTCGCCGGGCGCGAGACCGTCAAGATCACCGCGGAGAACATCCAGAACCTGAACGGCCGCATCTCCGGCGGCAGCCTCGACCTCAAGGCCCGGACCGACCTGAACAACATCGGCGGCACGATCGACGCGGCCAGCCAGCTCAAGATCGAGGCCGGGCGCGACATCAACGTGCGCACCACGACCAGCAGCAGTGGGCTGGCCCTGGACCTCACGCCGGGAGCCGTGAGCTTGCGCGGCGCCACCATCGTCGACCGGGTGGCGGGTCTCTACGTGAGCGACCCCAAGGGCGTGCTGGTGGCGTCGGCCGGGCGCGACGTCAACCTGATCGGCGCTCTCGTTGCCAATAGCGGCAAGGAAGGATCGACCGAGATCGGCGCGGGCCGCGACATCAACCTGGGCACCGTCACAACGGCCAGGCAGGACGCCTCCTGGAGAGATACGCGCAACTTCCGGGCCGAGGCGAGTACGCAAGAGGTCGGCACCCGCATCGAGACCAGCGGCGACATCAGCCTGCATGCGCAGCGCGATGTCAACGTGCGCGCGGGCACCATCAACAGCGCGGACGGAGAGTTGAACGTAGCGGCGAAGCGCGATATCAACATCGTCGAGGGCAACTCCGGATCGGCGCTCAATGAGATGGTGTACCGCAGCGACAGCAGCTTCTGGGGCAGCGACACCAGCCTGCAGCGCGGGACCTCCAGCGGCACGCAGGTCATCGGCAGCAGCCTGGGCGGCAAGACCGTGGTGCTGGATGCAGGCCACGACATCCGCATCCGTGGCTCGAACGTGGTGAGCGACCAGGGTACCGAGCTTTGGGCCGGCAACAACGTCACGATAGAAGCCGCAACCCAGAACAAGGCGAGTGACTTCACGCGTGAGGAATCGAAGAGCGGCATGTTCGATGCAGGCTCGGGCTGGACATGGGGCCAGCAGCGGGAGAGCAGCAGCCGCAGCCGGGAGCAGAGCACCGCCGTGGGCAGCACGGTGGGGGCCATCACAGGCAACGTCATCATCACGGCCGGCAACCAATACCGGCAGGTGGGCAGCGATGTGATCGCCCCGGGCGGCGATGTCGACATCCAGGCGCGCGACGTGCAGATCGTGGAAGCCCGCGAGACCAGCCGCAGCGACAGCAAGCAGAGCTTCTCGCAAAGCGGGATCACACTGGGGATCAAGGCCCCGTTGATCGACATGCTGCGCAATCTGGAGGACACCACGCAGGCGATGCACGACACCAAGGACGACCGGATGCAGGCGCTGGGCGCCGCCAGCATGGCGCTCAGCGGCTACTCGGCGTACCAGGACATCTCCCAAGCTGCGGTTACTGGCAGCGGGAATGCCAACGGCGCGGTCAGCATGGGGGGCACCCTCACCCTGGGCAGCAGTTCCAGTGAGTCCACACGGACGGAAAGCAGCAATACGTCGGCCGGCTCACGCGTGCAGGCCGGCGGGAATGTCACCATCACCGCCACGGGTGGCGGGCAAGACTCCAATATCCTCGTGCGCGGCAGCGAGATCAGCGCCGGCAAGAACGTCAACCTGGCGGCGGATAACAACATCACGCTCGAGGCGGCGGCCAATTCCAGGGAGCAGAGTTCCACCAGCCACAGTAGCAACGCCAGCATCGGCGTTGGCTTCACGTTCGGGGAGAGCAACGGCCTCACGATCGAGGTGGCCGCCGGCCGTCAGAGCGGCCGGGACAACGGCACCGATGGCGCATGGACGAACACCAACATACAGGCGGGCCAGCAAGTGAATATCACCAGTGGCGGAGACACCAGAGTGCGGGGCGCCACGGTCTCTGGGAGCCGTATCAATGCCGACGTGGGCGGCAACCTGCACATCGAGACCCTTCAGGACACCAGCACCTACCACAGCCAGAACAGCGGCGGCGGCTTCAACGCGACCATCTGCGCTTGGTATTGCTATGGCGACAGCAGCGTGAGTGTCTATGCCAACAACATGCGCGGCGACGGGAATTTTGCGAGCGCGACGCAGCAAAGCGGGTTCCTCGCGGGTAACGGCGGCTTCGGCGTCCATGTGGCGGGCAACACCAATCTTGTCGGTGGTGTGATCAGCAGCACTGATGCGGCGGTCAATGCAGGCAGAAACAGCTTTGCGACGGGCAGTTTGACGATGACCGATCTGGTCAACCACGACACCTTCCAAGGCAGCGGGTACAGCGTCAACTTCAGCACTAGCACCTCGGGGACGAGTTCGGGCAACGTCGGCATCGGGAGCAATGATGTCAATCGCTCGAGCCTCACGCAAAGCGGGATTTCGGGGATTGCTGGCAATACGGGAGTACGAACCGGAGTAGACAGCACCAACGGATTGCGCATGACCGATCGGGACCGAGCCATGCGGGAGATTGGGGCACAGGTGACGATCACCTCCACGGCATCAGGCCAGGTGGTCCAGTTGGGTCCGTTGGCTGTGCATGCGGCGCTTAACGCTTTAGAGGCGTTTTTTGCGCCCACGGCCACCAGCCCAAGTTCACAACCACTGACACAGGCGCAGCAGACGCGCAACGAGATCGCGCAACTCCGGAATGACCCTTCCCTCACCGAGCAGCAGCGCGCGGATTTGCAAGTACTGCAAAACTTCCTGAGTGGGATGGAAGAGTATGTGCGCCAGAATTCAATAGGTGTCACAGGCGACCGGGTGCTGCAAGACCATGACCCGAATATCACGAACGTGCAATTCTTCGTCCCGCCGATCAATCCTGGTGTGGGCGGAGGGATCGCAGGAGGGGCCGCTTCGGGGTCGGCTGCGGTCGCGGGAGGACTGCAGGCGGATCCGAATAACGGCTTGCTAGTCCCTCCGGCGATGCCGTCGTTGTCGAGCATCGAGGGGTTGATCTCTCGCTACCCCGGGATGTCGATGCTCTTCGTCGCCTACCAGACGATTCAAACGTCTGTGAACGCTGTCGTCGGCGCAGATGGATATGGCGCGGGGCAACAACCTTCGCCAGGCGGCCCGACCACAACGCCGACGCCCTCAGGGGCGGAAGGGAGTAGCACCTCTACGCCAGGCACCGCTCTTCCGGGGCAGGGGGCGACGCCAGGATATGGCGAGTCAAATCCTACGACGGGTAACACATCTACCTCGAGCCTCAACAATGGTCCCCTTCCAGGGAACATTGTCATGAGCCAAGGCAGCAATCTTCCTATTGCTGGTCCGGTGGTCGCACCTAACGGCGTGACAGTCGAGTCCAACCCCAAGCACACGCCAGGAAATCCAGGCTACTCATCTGTCGCAGGTACGGAGCCAAAAAATTCTCTGGATATTTTCGGCAACTCTATGCCAGGTGGGGATGGCGTACGTTACGGTGTGGACGCTGACGGTGCGATTAACCGATTTTTTGACAATGGGAACGGGGTCTATCATTGGTCGGGCAGCACTTCGGACGGCGGTAATCCTTTGCGGCCTGAAAGCATTCCAATTAGAGTGCGACGAGCACTTGGATATAAGGGGAAATGATGATCTTTGGTAATCCGGAGTTGTTTGGAATTTGTATCGAATCTATGGAGGCTTGGTCCACCAAAAAAATAAAGAACGGCGTCATGTGCTTCGTTCTGCAGAATCAAATAATCGGGGGGCGATTTTTTCGATCAACTCTGGGCCCGGAATTGATCAGAATGAAATCTATCCTTTCCTCTTTGCAGGAAGGAAAGAAAGAGGTTTCCTCGGAGTGGAGCGCCGCTGATGCTTTCGCACATCTGAGAGCTTTGAGTTTTCCCGAGACTGAAGAAGACGAATGCCGATCACACGTCGTATCGACTTGGTCCTTGTTGGATGCGGGGATTGATGTGTTTTATGAAGTCTTGAACGATAAAGATGAAAGGATTTTGTATTCTGAAGGAGAGGGAAAATCGATTGGCGAGTTGATACTTCCTCTCAATACTGTTCTTGATGTTTTCCAATCCGCAGTTGCCGGGCTTGAGGCTATTTTGAATGCCTCCGAGGGTAAAGAGGGCGCGTGATGCACTTTGCTTGTCAGCGAGCGCCATGGTGTCTATCCCTTCATTTTTCAACGCTTTGAAATCATGTTCGGTTCGGCTGCGAGAGAGTTTCTATGAGTGCGACCAAGTTAATTTCTTCGAAGATGTCGCCAATGCGATGGAATATTAGACGCAGATTGCATCAGTTGCATTGACGACCCTCGCGCCAAGCTGGAATGGGGGAGGAGAAAAAGCCGTATAGAAGGATTCAGCGAGCGCTGGAGAACTCCGGCATGGCAATAGAAAACGTCGAAAAATGCTCTCGGAGTGCCTGCGAGGGTTTTCTGTCACGCTGCTAACCGCACTTGATGGGGGTACGGCGCCTGCTGAAAAGGGACGAATCTACGTGGTTGATGAAGAAGACACCCGCCTGAGTGAGGGACTACACGATGATTTTGTCGGACACTTGTTTGACACGGGCGCTTGCGGTAGAAGAAGTCGCATCCGTAGTCCAGGTTTGCAATGTGCCGAGATGAACAAACACACTGATGTGGCACAAAAGAGAGGGCAGCTTTGAACGAAAGTTAAAAGAAGGCCTGACAAAAACAAGAGGTCAAATATACAAAGAATTGCCGCGCAAGCAGAAGATTGCGTATCTGATCTTTGTGATCTTGGTTTTTGTGTTTATCGCGGTGTTTTTATTTCGCGATCTATTTGGTTAAGGCATTATTTTGAGAGCGCTGTACGCTTTGTTCTTGGCCTTTCTCTTCATGATCGGCTTGGGTTTTTCCTTGGTCGCCTTGCTTGTCGGCCCCTTGATTCGTTGGCAAATCCATGGAGTGCTTTATTTTCCGGTCAGTCCACCTGAGCTTTACCGTCTGCTCCTCGTCATTCTCGGCGTGACCGTTGTTGCAACGGTCGTCACGTGGTTGGCCGGAAAGTACAAGGGACAGTGGTGATCTTCTTGCCTGACGGTATGTGGCTGGGGTTGCGTGACTGATAGGCAAGCACAAAGGGCATTGGTGAATTTCAGAGTTCCTGCGCCCCATGGTGCAGATCAAAAGATAGTGAGGGAGAGAAATTGAAAACAAACTCGTGTGCCATGCTGGCCGGTGTGCTCCTGGGCGGCCCCTTGTTGGCTCATGCACAAGTCCCCAGTACGCCGCAACCCTTCGTCGAACAGCAGCGCCAGCAGGAACGCGAACGCGCGCTGCGCGAGCAGAACGAGCGCAGGGTCGACCAACGGCTGCAAGCCGCGCCGCCTCCGCCCATCCAGCGCATTCCTGAAACCGAAGCCCCGTGCTTTCGTATCGACCGCGTGCTGCTGGTCGGCGAGCAGGCCGAGGCCTTTCAGTGGGCTGTTGCTGATCTTTCCGGGCCTGCTGGCGATGATTCACCCCTCGGCCGCTGCCTCGGCACCGCAGGCGTGAACGTAGTGCTCGCGCGTGCCCAGCAGGCGGCCATCGCGCGCGGCTTTGTCACCACCCGCGTGCTGGCTGCGCCGCAGGACCTGTCCACCGGCACCCTGACCCTGTCTCTAGTGCCGGGGCGCATCGCGGCCATCCGCCTGACGCCTGATTCTTCCTCGACGCTGCTGGGCAGCGGCGCCTTGCTGGGTTCCGCCATTCCCGTCCGCCCGGGCGACCTGCTGAACCTGCGCGACATCGAGCAGGGCCTGGAGAACCTCAAGCGCGCCCCCACGGCCGAGGCCGACATCCAGATCGAGCCCTCGACCGCCCCCGATGCCAAGCCGGGCGACAGCGACCTGGTGGTCAAGTACGTGCAGGCCAAGAAGTGGCGCCTCACCTTGAGCCTGGACGACAGCGGCACCGAGGCCACGGGCCGCTACCAGGCCGGCGCCACGCTGTCGCTGGACAACCCGTTCGGCCTGAACGACCTGTTCTATGTCAGCGCCAACCACAACATCAACGGCCACGTCTTCAGCGATCCGGCCAAGGGCACCGAAGGCCAGACGGTGCATTACTCGCTGCCGTACGGCTACTGGATGCTGGGCCTCACGGCCTCCAACAGCCAGTACCACCAGCGCGTGGCCGGGTTGAACCAGGACTATGTCTACGCGGGCAAGACCAACAACGCCGAGGTCAAGCTCTCGCGCCTGCTGTACCGCGACCAGAGCCGCAAGACCACGCTGGCGCTGAAGGGCTTCCGGCGCGAATCGCGCAACTTCGTGGACGACACCGAGGTCGACGTGCAGCACCGGGTGGTGGGCGGCTGGGAGCTCGGGCTGAACCACAAGGAGTTCATCGGCGAGGCCACCCTGGAGGGCACGCTCGCCTACAAGCACGGCACGGGCGGCTTCGGGTCGATCGCGGCGCCGGAAGAAGCATTCGGCGAGGGCAGCTCGCGCATGCGGCTGTACACGGCGGAGGTGAGCCTGAACGCGCCGTTCAAGCTGGGCGACCAGAAGCTGCGCTACTCGGGCTTGGTGCGCGCGCAGTGGAACCGCACGCCGCTCACGCCGCAGGACCGCTTCGCCATCGGCGGGCGCTACACGGTGCGCGGCTTCGATGGCGAGACCAGCCTGATGGGCGAGCGCGGCTGGCTGATCCGCAACGACATTGGCTGGGCCATGGGGCAAAGCGGGGCGGAGCTGTATGTCGGTGCTGACTACGGGCATGTCGGCGGGCGTTCCACCGCGGACCTGCTGGGCCGCAGCCTCGCGGGCGCGGTCCTCGGGGTGCGGGGGCAATGGAGCAAGCTCAGCTACGACTTCTTCATGGGGGCGCCCATCCGCAAGCCCGAGGGCTATCGCACCGCCAAGACCACCTTCGGCTTCAACCTCAACGCGAGCTTTTGAAATCCTTTTGATCGCGGTGCCAGTCGACTCGTTTTGAAGCCAAACATGGGCAGCTATTCGGAACTCTACTTCTCAGACACGAGGGTGCGACCCGGACGAGGGACGCTGTCAAACGATTCTCCGTATCTGCTCTCCAAGTACCATCTTCCGATTCTGTGGCTTGGGCTGTTCGATACACGGGATATTGACGACGATGCGCACTCTCAGGAGCCTACCGATGTCTGGCCCTACTTGGTCAAACGGACAGAGGCGGCTGCCGCATTACTCGGTTCGCGTTGGTCGTTTCTGAGCAAACACTTTCCGGTGCTCCAGTCGCGCTGGCGTGATCAGTTTCTCTCGGTGTTGCGGGACAGTGGCTTTGAATACGTTCATCTCGACACCCATCAGATCGGTAGCATGGTTGTGACTGGACCCGAGTGGCGACGCGAACTCGAAGTCATGCTGGGCATGTTCAGTGCCGAGACGCCAGTGCCCCAAGGTTGGCTAGGTCGGCTACTGCGCAGGCCATCTCCCCAGTCACCGCTGGCGCTGTACAACGTTCGGTTCGGTTCGCGCTATGACGGTGACGAACGTTCCGAGCCTTGGGCGTATTGCGGAGCCAGCAGTACGGATGAAACCATGCCATGGGAATCGGGGCTTTGATGGCTGGTCGTACTGTGCAAGCACCCGTCGAAAATCAGAAGCGCCGGCGCGTCCATGGCGGTGAATCGCAGGTGTGGTATTCCCGCGCAATCGAGACAGCCGAGGTCTCCGGTGGCCGGGCTTCCGGCACTCGCAGGTGGCGATCGACCTTGCTCGGTGCACTTATCGGCCTCCTGGTCGTTCTGGTGTTGCTCATGAAGTGGCTCGTGGGGTTTCAAGTCGAGGCGGCCGCAGAGCGCCGAACGAAGGAAGCAGGCACACGTGCGGAATTGGCTCGATGCTTCGAGCTGGCATCACAGCACCCAATTGAAACCTGTCGAACTGGGAAAGATGCCGAGGCAAACCTCGACCCGAGATTGATCAAGAGCGATCAGTCATGAAGCAAGAGAAAGAAGTCAGCGTGGATAAAAACTTCAAGGCCGTGGTGACTCTCGCATTGACCGCCGCGATACTCGCGGGCTGCGCTGCCGCACCGTATCGCCTTCCTGGTACGGAGACGCAACCATTGTCCAGCCTCGCCATCGTCAAGTCAGGGCCGCGCGCCGCTACCTACTTGGCTTCGATCGATGGGGAACAGGTCCCACATGTTCTCCGCCCGGTAGTCCGGTGGGAGCTTTCGCCCGGTGAGCACGCGGTGGTCGTCGGCCTCAGGACGCACCCGCAGTTCCGGGCCGACCCCACCTCCCTGAAATTCGTGGCGCTTCCTGGCCGAACGTACGTGATCCAGTACGAGGTCAAAGCCTCGTGGGGTCGCGGCACATGGCGTGGCTGGATCGAAGATGAAACCGGGGCGACCGTCTCCGTCCCAGACACCAATCAGTCAAGGCGGTGAAGAAAGAGAATCGGAAAGCGTTGCTGTTCCGGATATCGGCGAGGCCGCGCAACTGGAAGCGTGGACGGTTGCATAACTTCGTTGATATCGACGTTTCCGGCGTTGGCTAGGCCGCCCGGAGCGTTCGGACTTGTGCGTTTCCGGCAAGTTGGCCCAGGTAGTCCGCCCAGCGCTGCATCATGTCCTTGCGCTTGTCCATGAACTCCGCGCGGTCGTAGGCCGTACCCAGCGGCCCGCTCTTGCCATGGGCAAGCTGTG
This sequence comes from Variovorax paradoxus NBRC 15149, assembly GCF_001591365.1. Lineage (GTDB taxonomy): Bacteria > Pseudomonadota > Gammaproteobacteria > Burkholderiales > Burkholderiaceae_C > Variovorax > Variovorax paradoxus. Next base: position 210,450 of record NZ_BCUT01000001.1, on the reverse strand, counting down.
CCTCGATGACGTCGGGCGAAATGCCGTGCAGTTGCTCCGCCATGACCGTGCGGGCCATTGCCCGAAAGCCATGGGCGGTCATCTCGTCGTTGGTGTACCCCAGCCTTCGCAACGCGGCGTTCACGGTGTTTTCGCTCATGGGGCGCTCTCCCGTGCGGATACTGGGGAACACGTATCGGCCATGGCCGGTCAACGGCGCAATTTCCTCCAGTGTCTGCAGTGCCTGCGTCGCCAGCGGCACGAAGTGGGGACGGCCGTTGCGCTTTTCATGGAGCCTGCGCTTCATGTCCTGCGCAGGGATGGTCAGCATCGCCTTTTCGAGGTCGATCCAGGCCCATTCCATCGCACGGATGTTGCCGGGGCGCTGGAAGAGCAAGGCGGACAGGAGGAGAGCGGCGCGAGTGATCGGCTGCCCGCTGTAGCCGTAGATGGCGCGCATCAGTTCTCCGACCTTCTGCGGCTCCAGAACGGCGGCCATGCTCTTGGTGATCACCGGTCGGAGCGCGCCGTGCAGGTCGGGCGCCGGGTTGCTCGCGCAACGGCCTGTCTGCACACCGTAGCGGAACACCTGCCCGGCGCACTGGCGCAAGGTGTGAGCCGTCTCGATGACGCCTCGGCCTTCGGCGCGCTTGAGCGCGTGCAGAAGATCCTTGGCCTGGATCGTGGCGATCGGCAGCTTGCCGATGTAAGGGAACAGGTCCTTGTCCATGATGCGCAGCCAGCGCTCCGAATAGGATGCGCTCCAACTGCTGGCCTTGGTGGCGTGGAATTCCCGCGCCAACGCTTCGAAGGTGTTTGCCGCTTCCACCGCCCGGGACAGTTTCTCTGCGCGCTTCGCGAGGCCGGGGTCGACGTTGTCGGCAAGCAGTTCGCGGGCCTTGTCGCGCCGCTGCCGTGCCTTCGCGAGCGAGACCGCGGGGTAGACGCCCAAGGCCAGCGTCTTCGCCTTGCCGTTGAACCGGTAGTCCATGCGCCAGTACTTGCCTGCCGCCTTGACGCGCAGGTACATGCCACCCCCGTCTGCGTAGCGCTCGCCGATCTCGCTGCCCTTGTGCTTCACTTGCCTCACGAAAGTGTCTGTCAGCATTGGGTTTTTCTCCTTGCTGTCGGTACCTGGTTTCGCCAGCGGGGCAGATACCTGCAGAAGTACCGACAAAGTACCGACAAGAGATGCTATTTCGCGGTCCGTCGTGGCGCAAAGAAAAACCCGCTTCTCCTCGAAGGAGAGCGGGTTTCGGGATGGTTTTGAGCTACTTGAAACTGGAAATTGGCCTGCCCGGAGGGGATCGAACCCCCGACAACCTGCTTAGAAGGCAGGTGCTCTATCCAACTGAGCTACGGGCAGATTCCGGGCCGAACGGAGCCCCGGATTCTACCCACATCCACCCTGGAGCCCGGCGTGCCGGAGGGCGCTCAGATCTGGACGAAATCGCCGACCGGCTCGAAGTTCTGGGCGGCCCATGCGCGCAGCAGATCGAGCGTCTGCGCTTCCGAGGGCCCGTAGGTCTGGTGCTGTGCCAGCGGCGTGGAATTGATCTCTTCCGTGGCGCGCAAGGGGCGGCGGCGGGGCATCCAGTACAGCGTGGCAGTGTGCGAGACGAGGTCCTGCGTGACCTGGACCAGGCCAGTCTGGTTGCCAATCTTCAGTTCGTAGTAGGACACGCCAACCCCGGTCAGTGATGATGTTGAATCGACTGTACGCGAGGAATTCACCGCAGGCTTTGTTTTTGCCGCGGCCGAAAAACAAGATGCCTGCAACAACGTGAGTCATTGCAGGCATTCGTATTTTTCTTGGTCGGGGCGAAAGGATTCGAACCTTCGACCCTCTGGTCCCAAACCAGATGCGCTACCAGGCTGCGCTACACCCCGACAAGCCTTCTATTCTAGCCCGAATAACTGCGCCCTCAGCGCTTCGCGTATTGGGTCTTGCCGAAAAGGATCTCGCGCTCCTTGTCGCCGGTGATCGGCTGGCGCAGGTCGGCCAGCACTTTCACGCCGCGCTGCACGGCGGGGCGCGCGGCAATGCCGTCGAACCATGCCTTCAGGTGCGGGTAGTCGGTGAGCGTGATGCCCTGGTTTTCCCAGCTGCGCAGCCACGGGAAGATCGCGATGTCGGCAATCGAATAGGTCTTGCCGGCAATGAACCTGTTCTTCGACAGCTGCTTGTCGATCACGCCGTAGAGGCGCTTGGCTTCGTTGCTGTAGCGCTCGATGGCGTAGCCGATCTTTTCGGGGGCATACATGCGGAAGTGATGCGCCTGGCCGAGCATGGGGCCGACGCCGCCCATCTGGAACATGAGCCACTGCAGCACGTCGTAGCGCTCGCGGTCGGTCCTGGGCAGCAGCTGGCCGGTCTTGCCGGCCAGGTAGACGAGGATGGCGCCCGATTCGAAGAGCGAGATCGGCTTGCCGTCCGGACCATCGGGGTCGGTGATGGCGGGGATCTTGTTGTTGGGACTGATCTGCAGGAACTCGGGCGCGAACTGGTCGCCCTTGCCGATGTTGATCGGGCGGGCGTTGTACGGCAGGCCGCACTCCTCCAGCATGATGTGAATCTTGTGGCCGTTGGGCGTGGGCCAGGAATAGACCTCGATGGGCGATGCAGGCATGTCGCGGGCTCTCCGTTGTTGGGGTTGGTCGTGATGCGAGGCAGGCAGCATATACGCGGCCATCCGCACGTGTGCAGCGCCGGGAATTACGGGCGCAGCGCGGTCATGCAACGGCCGAGTTGGACGACAGGTGCTGGTGGATCAGCGCGACCACGGCCGCGCCTTCGCCGATGGCACCGCCCACGCGCTTGACCGAACCCGAGCGCACGTCGCCCACGGCAAAGACGCCCTGCACGCTGGATTCCAGCGCAGTGGAGGGTCGGGCCGGAAAGCCGCTGCTGGCCGCATCGCCCGTCAGCACGAAGCCATGCTTGTCGACCGAGACGCCGCAGCCGTCGAGCCAGCTGGTCTCGGGCTCGGCGCCCACGAAGAGGAAGATGTTGCGCGCATCGCAGTCGTGCTCGTTGCCCGTGGTCTGGCAGCGCCAGGTTGCACCGGTCAGTCCTTCGCCGGAATCGCCGTTGAGCTTCACCAGCTGGGTATGCGGATGCAGTTCGATGTTGGGCGTGGCCTCGATGCGGTCGATCAGGTAGCGCGACATGCTGGCCGCGAGCGACGGGCCGCGCACCAGCACGTTGACCTTGGCCGCATGGCGCGACAGGAACACCGCGGCCTGTCCGGCCGAGTTGCCGCCGCCGACCAGCGCAACCTCCTGCTGCGCGCAGAGCTTGGCCTCGATGGCCGAGGCCCAGTACCAGATGCCGCGGCCCTCGAACTCGGACAGCCTCGGCACGTCGGGCCGCCGGTAGCGTGCGCCGCTGGCAATCACCACCGTGCGCGCGTTGATGGTGCGGCCATCGGCCAGTGCGATGCGCAGCGCGTCCATGGGGTTGTCGCGCGAGCAATCGAGCGACGTCACCTTGGCCGGGATCAGCATCTCGACACCGAACTTCTGGGCCTGCACGAAGGCCCGGCCCGCGAGCGCCTGGCCCGAGATGCCGGTGGGAAAGCCCAGGTAGTTCTCGATGCGCGCACTCGCGCCGGCCTGCCCGCCGAAGGCGCGGCAGTCGAGCACGATCACGCGCAGCCCTTCGGAGGCGGCATACACCGCGGTGGCGAGGCCGGCAGGGCCGGCGCCGACCACCGCCACGTCGAACAGCTCGTTGTGCTCCGCGGTATCGACCATGCCCAGGCAGCGGGCCAGCGCGTCTTCGGCGGGGTTGACCAGCACCGAGCCGTCGGGGCACACGGCCAGCAGCTTGCAGGTGCCGTACTGTTCCAGCAGCGCGGCGGCGCCCGGGTCTTCGGCCGCGTCGACCAGGTGGTAGGGATGCCCGTTGCGGCGCAGGAAGTTCTCCAGCCGCGCCATGTCGGGCGATTCCGGCCGGCCGATCAGCACCGGCCCGCTGGCGCCGGATTCGATCAGCGCCACGCGCCGCAGGATCAGCGCGCGGGTGATGCGCTCGCCAAGGTCGGCCTCGGCCACCAGCAGCGCGCGCAGCTGCGCGGGCGGCACGATCAGCGCTTCCACTTCTTCCTCGGCATGGCCGTCGACCAGGGCAGGGCGGCCGCTCAGTTGGCCGACTTCGGCAAGGAACTCGCCCGGGCCCTGGCGCACGATGGGCACCACGTGCCCGAGCCCGTCGCGCTGCGTGACCGCCACCACGCCCTTGAGCAGAACGAACATGCCGGGGCCCGTTTCGCCGGCGGTGAACAGCCGCTCCCCGCGGGCGAAGCGCTGCACGGTGCCGAAGTGCGCGATGCGCGCGATTTCGGTATCGCTCAGGACGGGAAAGGTCTGGTGGAGGCGGTTGTCGAAATTGCTGCTTGCGGCTGTGGCCATTTGAGAAAACTCCATGTCGCGACCCACCGCATTAGACATCCAGGAAGCCTCAAAACACGCGGTAACACCGTCATGCAACTGCAATGGCGCTGACATACCCGTTTCACCGCGGGTGCAGAGACTCCTTCAGCAGAAAGGGTCTCCATGAAAGAACTGCCCAACCCGACGTTCCCGCTGTCGCAGCTCGGCCTGCGCGCCGCCCTGTGGCCCGTCCCTGCGGCCACGCCCGCATCGGCGCCCGCTGCCGTGCTCGCGCCGCCGGCCATCGTCGATGCCAGGCAAGGCATCACCGTGAGCTGGGCCCGCCACCTGGACGACGTGCGCGCAGCACAGCGCCTGCGCCACGAGGTGTTCGTCGGCGAAATGGGCGCCCGCGTGAGCACGCCGCTGGCCGGCCACGACATCGATTTGTTCGACGACTTCTGCGAGCACCTGCTGGTGCGCGAGGAACGGACCGGGCAGGTGATCGGCACCTACCGCGTGCTCACGCCGGCCCAGGCCCGGCGCGTGGGCAGCACCTACAGCGACACCGAATTCGACCTGACCCGGCTGCGCGACCTGCGCGAGCGCATGGTCGAGCTGGGCCGCAGCTGCGTGCATCCCGACCACCGCCAGGGCGGCGTGATCCTCGCGCTGTGGGGAGCTCTTGCGGGCTTCATGCACCGCAACAAGCTCGACACCATGATCGGCTGCGCGAGCATTCCGATGTCGCACAACGGCGTGACCAGCGGCGATGCGGCGGCCAGCATCTGGCGGCAGCTGTCGGCCAGCCACATGGCGCCGATCCAGTACCAGGTGCAGCCGCGCCTGCCGCTGCCGGTGGAACGGCTCGACGGCGCGCTCGACGTCGAGCCGCCCGCGCTCATCAAGGGCTACCTGCGCCTGGGTGCCAAGGTGCTGGGCGCGCCGGCCTGGGACCCGGACTTCAACACGGCGGACCTGCCGATGCTGATGCGCATCGACGACCTGCCGCCGCGCTACCGCAAGCACTTTCTGGGCGCATGAAGCCAGCGGCCGCCCGGCCCGATGCCGGGCCGTCCGCCTCTTCGCCCGGCACGGGGCTGCCCAAGGGTGGCCCGCAGGCGTCACACGGCGGTCACGAAAACGTCACAAACGAGGGCGACACTGTCATATTTCAGCCTACATGTGCTCCCGTGCCGCTTGCCCCAGAATCAGTGCCCATGCAACCTGCTCCCGCTGACCGCACGCCCGCGGTCGCGGCAACGGCCCTCACGCTGCTCGACCGCGATCACAGCATCCTGTCGTTCAACGAGCGCGTGCTCGACTGGGCCCGCAGGCCTGAAGTGCCGCTGGTCGAGCGCCTTCGCTACCTCTGCATCGTTTCATCGAACCTCGATGAATTCTTCGAGGTGCGCGCCGCGCCGCACCTGATTGCCAGCAGCGCCGGCGACCAGAAGGGCGCCTACACGATCGAATCGTTCGAGCGCCTGGCCGAGGCCGCCCATGCGCTGGTGGCGCGCCAGTACGCGCTCTACAACGACGAGCTGATGCCGACCTTCGCAAAGCACGGCATCCACATCATTTCGCACGGTGAACGCAATCCGGCGCAGCGCAAGTGGGTCAGCGAATATTTCGAGCGCGAAGTGCGCCCGCTGCTGATCCCGGTCGGGCTGGACCCGGCGCACCCGTTTCCGCAGGTGGCCAACAAGTCGCTCAATTTCATCGTGCGGCTCGGCGGCAAGGACGCCTTCGGGCGCGAGAACCCGATCCAGATCGTGAAGGTGCCGCGCGTGCTGCCGCGCGTGATCCGCATGCCGGCCAAGGTGTCGGACGGCAAGACGCTGTTCGTGGCGCTGTCGAGCGTGGTGCGCGCCCATCTGTCGAGCATGTTCCCGGGGCGCGAGGTGGGCGATTTCTCGCAGTTCCGCGTCACGCGGCATTCCGACCTGGCGGTCGACGAGGAAGACGTCAAGAACCTGCGCACCGCATTGCGCCAGGGGCTGCAGCACCGGCACTACGGGCAGGCCGTGCGGCTCGAGGTGTCGGCCAGCTGCGCGGAGTCGCTCGCGAGCTTCCTGCTGGCGCAATTCAACCTGCCGCCGCAGGCGCTCTACCGCGTGCACGGCCCCGTCAACCTGGCCCGGCTGACCCAGCTGATCGACCTGCTGGAGGAGCCGCAGCTGCTGTTTCCGCCGTACTCGGCCTCCTACCCGGTCACGCTGTCGCCGGCGCAGTCGTTCTTCGAGCGGCTGCAGCACGGCGACGTGCTGATCCACCAGCCCTTCGAGAGCTTCGACGGCGTGCTCGCGTTCCTGCGCGAGGCTGTGCTGGACCCGCAGGTGCTGGCCATCAAGCAGACCATCTACCGCACGGGCACCGATTCCGAGCTGATGGACCTGCTGCGCGAGGCCGTGCGCCGCGGCAAGGAAGTGACGGTGGTGGTGGAGCTCAAGGCCCGCTTCGACGAAGAGGCCAACATCAACTGGGCCGAAATGCTCGAGTCGATCGGCGCGCAGGTGGTGTATGGCGTGGTGGGCCTGAAGACGCACGCCAAGATGCTGCTGGTGACGCGCCGCGAGGGCAAGCAGATGCGCCGCTACGGCCATCTTTCCACCGGCAACTACAACCCGCGCACCGCCAGGCTCTACACCGACATCAGCCACCTGACGGCCGATCCGCTGCTCACGGCCGACATGGAGGCCGTGTTCGTGCACCTGGCAAGCCAGAGCCGGCTGCCCAAGCTCAACCGCATGTGGCTCGCGCCGTTCGACCTGCACAAGAACCTCATTGCGCAGATCGACGCGCTCAGCCTGGCCGCGGCCACCGGCGAGCCGACCCGCATCGTCGCCAAGATGAATGCGCTGACCGACGACGCCCTGGTGGCCGCGCTGATGCGCGCCGGCCAGAACGGCGTGAAGATCGACCTCATCGTGCGCGGCGCCTGCACGCTGCCCGCGCAGGTGCCGGGCCTGACCGACAACATCCGCGTGCGTTCGGTGATCGGGCGTTTTCTCGAGCACTCGCGCGTTTTCTACTTCCGCAATGGCGAGGACGAGTCGCTCTACCTGTCGAGCGCCGACTGGATGAACCGCAACATGATGCGGCGCATCGAGCTGGCCTGGCCGGTGACCGACCCCGGCCTGCGCCAGCGCCTGATCGACGAATGCCTGGTTGCCTACCTGCACGACGGCCGCGACGCTTGGGACCTGGGCGGCGACGGCATCTACACGCGCGTCGACCACGACACCCACGCCGGCGAGGCGGGCGCGTCGCGCGCCGTCGAGGCGCACGGCGCACAGGCGGCACTCATGAACCGGTATGCATCGCGAGGCCATCACGCCGATGCACCCAGCAACTGACGACCGAAAGACGACAACCATGGACTTGATCTTCTGGCGCCATGCCGAAGCCGAGGACTGGACCGAGGGCTGCGACGACCTGCAGCGTTCCCTGACCGCGCGCGGCGAGAAGCAGGCCAAGCGCATGGCCAGCTGGCTCGACCGGCAGCTGCCCGACGGCACGCGCATCATCTGCAGCCCCGCGCGGCGCTGCGAGCAGACCGCGCTTGCGCTCGGCCGCAAGTACAAGCTGCGTGCTGAACTCGCCCCAGACACCACCGCCGAGGCCATGCTGGCTGCGGCCGGCTGGCCCAACGGCAAGTCGGTGGTGTTGATGGTCGGGCACCAGCCTTCGGTGGGGCAGGCGATTTCGCTGCTTCTTGGCCTGAAGCAGGACAGCTGCCCGGTGCGCAAGGGTTCGCTCTGGTGGATTCGCACGCGTGAACGCGATGGCGACGTGCAGACCGTCGTGGTGACGGTGCAGTCGCCCGAGCTCCTCTGAGCTGAAGGATCCAGGGGCTGAAAATTTGCCCGAATCTGTAAACTAATTGACGAATTCGGTGGGGCGCGGCAGTGCCATGTAGGCACAATGATTGCGTGAGATGCATTTAGACACAAATTGCATCTTTAACTTACATCCGCCCCCATGAAGACGCTTGTTTCGCTGCTGATCTCTGCAGCTCTGCTGGCCGGCTGCGCCACGAGCCCACCCGAACCCGCGCCGCAGGCTCGCCGCGATGCCACCCGCTCGATCACCAGGATCGAACTCGTCTACAACGAGCAGGACCAGCTGTCCGTGATGGATGGCGGTGGCTCGGCGATCGTGGGCTGGGCCGGGATCTTCGGGCCTGTCGGCACGCTGGTGGCCCTTGGCGTGGAGGTCGGCACCCGGGTGACGCTGGCCAGCCGCACCGAGCGGCGCAGCAAGGAGTTCACGGCCGCCGTGAAAAGCAGCGGGGCGATGCCGCTCAACAGGCAGTTCGCGGAGCAGCTGGCGGCGCGCCTGCGGTCCGGCGGCCGCGAAGTGAAGCTGACACCCGCCGCGCGCATGGACGGCGAGCTCGCCCAGATGAAGGCGCCCGGCTTCGAACCCACCCCGGGCTACAGCACCTTGCTCGTGCGGGTCACCACGACCTACGGGGCTCCCGACATGACGTCGAGCTTCAAGCCCTTCGTGGCGATCGAGCAGTCGCTGCAGGACGAACAGCAGGCCGTTCTTCACCAGACCACCCACACCTCCGACCTGGAGGAGCCGGCCTACCTGGCCTACGACGGCCTGCTGCAGGACACGGCCAGGGCGCAGGACGGCCTGCGGCAAGGCCTTGCCCGGATCGTCCAGCCTGCCTACGCCGGCATGTTCGGCGAAGACGCGCCGCCGCGCCTCGCCAGTTCGGACACCACCCGGACCGCCAGCCTCCTCGCCAAGTGAAGCGGCCCTGCTAGCCGCAGCCAGAGGCCGCGGGCAGGCGCTTTGTCATGGCCGCGCGCAGGGGTGGCGGGGCGCTTGTCTCCCGGCAAAAAGTGCGCACCGCTCATGTGCGCGGGCGGCGCGATTCCTACAGTGGTTCACATCGGCCAAACCACTGGGGAACACGCATGAAACTGCCCAACCCGCTGCCAAGAAGCTTCATGGACCTGCTGCGCCTGGACGCGGGCATGTCGTTGCAGAAGCTGACCTCCCTGATCGTCGCCACCGCCCTCCTGGCGGGGTGTGCGGCCGATGCGTCCAAACCCACGCTGCTGGCGCGCCAGGAAGCCACCCGGTCGGCCGCAAAGGTCGAACTCATCTACAACGAGGAAGACCAGCTGATCGTCACGGATGGCGGCGGCTCGGGGCTCACCGGATTTGCCGGGCTGCTCCTGGGGCCCATCGGCGCGCTGCTCGCCCTCAGCATCGACACCAACAGCCGGATGACCATGGCCGCCCGCACCGACCAGCGCAGCAAGGAGTTCACGGCGGCCGTCAGGAACAGCGGCGCGGCCATGACGCTCAACAGGCAGTTCGCGGAGCGCCTGGCGGCGCGCCTGCGCGAAAGCGGCCGCGAAGTGAAGCTGACGCCCTTCATGCGCGCCACCGGACCGGCCGGCGAGATGAAGGTGCCGGAGCTCCAGCCCACGCCCGGCTACAGCACCTTGATCCTGCGGATCACCACGGCGTACGGCGCGGCCGATGCAACCTCGAGCTTCAAGCCCTTCATTTCGGTGGAGCAGCTGCTCAGGGACGAGCGGCAGTCCGTCGTGCACCAGACGGCGCATACCGCCGACGTGACCGAGCCCACCTATTTCAGCTACGACGGCCTGCTCAAGGACACCGCGATGGCCCACGAGGGGCTGAAGCAGGGGCTGGACCGCATCGTGCAGCCCGCCTACGCCGGCATGTTCGGGGGCGACCAGCCGCGCGCGATTCCTGCGGAAGCCACCCGCACTGCCGGCCTCGACGCGAAGTAGTCCGAAATGAGGCGAAGTGGGCCGAAGTGAGGCGGCTCAGGCCCCGCTGAGCTCCACGCGCCAGCTGCTGGTCTTCTGCCAGGCCAGCACTTCCTCGCGCAGCAGGTGCGCGGACTGCGGATAGGCTTCGGCCCAGTCGGGCGCGCAGGCAATCGTGAAGGCCCTGGCGCCCAGCGCCGCAAGGTGCAGCGCCTGTGGATCGGGATCGCGGCGCGCATGGCACAGGATCACCGCCAGCCGCAGCGACAGCAGCTGCGTCACGAAGGTCTCGTCGTCGAGCGCGGCGTCGAGCTTGCGCAGCTTCCCGCGCTGGCCCAGCACCAGCTGGCCGAGCGCATGCAGTTCGTTGACGGCAAAGCCCGGGGCGTCGGTGTTGTCGAGGATGTAGGCGCCGTGCTTGTGATAGTCGCTGTGCGAGACCAGCGTGCCGATCTCGTGCAGCTGCGCGGCCCAGCCGAGCTTGCGCAGCGCCCGCCCGGCGCGGCTGCCGGGGCTGCCGCCGCGCGCTGCCGGGGTGAGCTGCACGAACAGGGCCGCCGCGGTGTCGCCCACCCGCCTGGCCTGCGCCGCATCGACCGCGAACCGGCTCGCCAGCCGCGCCACGGTGGCCGTGCGCATGTCGGCCACGCTCTCGTCGCGCTCCAGCAGTTCATAGAGCACGCCGTGGCGAAGCGCACCCTGGGCGACTCGCATCTCCTCGATGTCGAGCAGGTCGAACACCGCGCGCAGCACGCTCACGCCGCCGCCGATGACCGGCTTGCGGTCTTCGCGCATGCCGTCGATGCGCAGCTTGTCGGTGCTGCCGGCCTTCAGGAGGCGGTCGACCAGCCAGTCGAGGCCGTCGCGGGTGATGAGCCCTGGCTCGCCGCCCGCCGCGGCCAGCACGTCGCCCACGGCGCCGATGGTGCCGGAGGCGCCATAGGCCACGTCCCACTGGTCGCGGGTGTAGCTGGACAGCGCGTCGTCCAGCACCGCCTTGGCGGCCACCTCGGCGGCGCGGAATGCGCCCTGGGTGAAGAGGCCTTCCCCGAAGTGCTTCATCGACCAGGCGACGCTGCCCACGCGGTAGGACTCCATCAGCTCGGCGTCGAGCGCGCGGCCGATGATCATTTCGGTGGAGCGCCCGCCGATGTCCACCACCAGGCGGCGCTCGCGGTCGGAGGCGTCGGTGTGCGGCAGCATGTGCGCCACGCCCTGGTAGATCAGGCGGGCTTCCTCCCGGCCCGGGATCACGTCGATGCCGAAGCCCAGGATGGTGCGCGCGCGCAGCAGGAATTCCTCGCGGTTGCGTGCCTCGCGCAGTGTCTGGGTGGCGACGGCGCGCACCTGCGAGCGCTTGAAGCCGGCCAGCCGCTCGCCAAAACGGGCGAGCGCGTCCCAGCCCCGCTGCATGGCCTCGGCCGTGAGATTGCGGGCGCTGTCCAGGCCGTTGCCCTGGCGCACCGTTTCCTTCAGGTACTCGGTGCGGTGGATCTGGCCGTGGTCGACCTGTCCGATCTCGAGCCTGAAGCTGTTCGAGCCGAGATCGACGGCGGCGAGGCGGGTGCCGTTTTGCATGTAGTTGTCGTGGAAGAAGGCGGGTGGCTTCGATCGTAGCGCCGTGGCGGGCGCGCGGCCTTCCGGATCGCCGGTGGCGAGGCTCGCAAGGCTAGGCGCGGCGAATGACGGTTGTGTGACAGCGTCACACGAGCCGCAGGGGAAAGGGCGGCATTTTCCCTCGACAGCGGGGTGTCACACCGATGTCACACAAGCTTTCTAGAGTCCGTTCCAAGCCCGAAAGGGACTACTTCTTACTTCTAAAGGAAGCCTCCATGAAAACGACTTTCAAGTTTGCAGCCGCCGGCCTCGTGGCCGCGGTGTTTGCCCAAGTTCCTGCCTTTGCACAAGACGTGACCGGCGCCGGCGCCAGCTTCCCGGCACCGCTGTATGCCAAGTGGGCCTCCGATTTCAACAAGGCCACCGGCGTCAAGATCAACTACCAGTCGGTCGGCTCGGGTGCCGGCCTCAAGCAGATCGAAGCCAAGACGGTCGATTTCGGCGCGTCCGACGCGCCCCTGAAGGACGAAGAACTCCAGGCCAAGGGCCTGATGCAGTTCCCCACCGTCATCGGCGGCGTGATTCCCGTGGTGAACATCCCCGGCATCAAGCCCGGCGAGCTGAAGCTCAACGGCCAGGTGCTGGGCGACATCTACCTGGGCAAGATCACCAAGTGGAACGACCCCGCCATCAAGGCGCTGAACGGCTCGCTGGCCCTGCCTGACGCCGCCATTGCACCGGTTCGCCGCGCCGACGGCTCGGGCACCAGCTTCCTGTTCACCAACTACCTGAGCAAGGTCAACGCCGAGTGGAAGACCAAGGTCGGCGAAGGCACGGCCGTGAACTGGCCCACCGGCGCGGGCGGCAAGGGCAACGAAGGCGTCGCAGCCTTCGTGAACCGCCTGCCCAACTCGATCGGCTACGTCGAGTACGCCTACGTCAAGCAGAACAAGATGACCTACGCCCAGCTGCAGAACGCGGCCGGCAACTTCGTCTCGCCCGAGGACACGGCCTTCAAGGCCGCCGCCGCCGCCGCCGACTGGAACAAGAGCTTCTACCAGGTGCTGACCAACCAGGCCGACAAGGGCGCATGGCCCATCACCGGCGCGACCTTCATCCTGATGCACAAGGTGCAGGACAAGCCCGCCAATGCCACCACGGTGCTCAAGTTCTTCGACTGGGCCTACAAGGGCGGCGACAAGACGGCCGACGACCTCGACTACGTGCCGATGCCCGATGGCGTGAAGGCCACGATCGCCAAGGCATGGGGCGAAGTGAAGGACGCGTCGGGCAAGCCGGTCGCGTTCAAGTAAGCAACCCCATCAAGCCCAGGACGGCGCACCCATGAGCAGCACTTCGCTCGAGGATGCGCCGCTTTCGTCATTGCCGGAGCGACCCGTGTCATCCACCTATCCTGCCTCCGCATCCACGCTCGACCTCGCGGCCGAACGCGGCCGCGCCACCGCACCACCGCCCGCCAAGGCACCGCGTTCGGGCCCCATGGCCGACCGCCTGTTCGGCTGGGCCGCCAAGGGCGCCGCGCTGCTCACGCTCGCGATGCTGATCGGCATCCTGCTGTCGCTGATTGCCGGCGCATGGCCCGCCATCTCGAAGTACGGCCTCGGCTTTCTGACCAGCAGCGTCTGGGACCCGGTGCAGAACGAGTACGGCGGCCTGGTCATGATCTACGGCACGCTGGCCACCTCGGTCATCGCGCTGGTGATCGCGGTGCCGGTGAGCTTCGGCATTGCGCTGTTCCTGACCGAGCTCTCGCCCAGCTGGCTCAAGCGTCCGCTGGGCACGGCCATCGAACTGCTCGCCGCCGTGCCGTCGATCGTGTACGGCATGTGGGGCCTGCTGGTGTTCGGGCCGATCCTTTCCACCTGGGTGCAGCAGCCGCTGCAGAAGCTGCTTGCCGGCGTGCCGTACCTTGGCGCGCTGGTGTCCGGCCCGCCCGTGGGCATCGGCATTCTCTCGGCCGGCATCATCCTCGCGATCATGATCATTCCGTTCATCGCCTCGGTGATGCGCGACGTGTTCGAAGTGACGCCGCCGCTGCTCAAGGAGTCGGCCTACGGCCTGGGCTCCACGACCTGGGAAGTGGTGTCGAAGGTCGTGCTGCCCTACACCAAGGCCGGCGTGATCGGCGGCATCATGCTGGGCCTGGGCCGGGCGCTGGGCGAGACGATGGCGGTCACCTTCGTGATCGGCAACATGAACCAGCTCAACTCGCTTTCCGTGTTCGAGGCGGCCAACAGCATCACCTCGGCACTGGCCAACGAATTCGCCGAGGCCGGCGCGGGCCTGCACCAGGCCGCGCTGATGTACCTCGGCCTGGTGCTGTTCTTCATCACCTTCGTCGTGCTGACGCTGTCGAAGGTGCTGCTGGCCCAGATGAAGAAGAGCGAAGGGACCAAGGCATGAGCACCGCTCAAAACCTGCTGAATGCGAAGGCGCTCGCCGAAACGCGCCAGGCCAAGTTTGCCGCGCGCAACCGCGTCAACAAGATCGCGCTCACGCTGTCGCTCGCGGCGATGGTGTTCGGCGTGTTCTGGCTCGTCTGGATCCTGTGGGAAACGCTGCGCCTGGGCCTGGGCGGCCTGGCGCTCGCCACCTTCACCGAGATGACGCCGCCGCCGAACGAGGCGGGCGGCATCGCCAACGCGATCTTCGGCTCGTTCGTGATGGTGGCGCTGGCCACCTTCGTGGGCACGCCCATCGGCATCATGGCCGGCATCTACCTGGCGGAGTACAACCCCAAGGGCTGGCTGTCGTCGGTGACGCGCTTCGTCAACGACATCCTGCTGTCGGCGCCGTCGATCGTGATCGGCCTGTTCATCTATGCGGTGGTGGTGGCGTACTTCAAGACCTTCTCGGGCCTGGCGGGTGCGCTGTCGCTCGCGCTGATCGTGATCCCGGTGGTCATCCGCACCACCGAGAACATGCTGCAGCTGGTGCCGCCGGGGCTGCGCGAAGCGGCCTATGCGCTCGGCACGCCCAAGTGGAAGGTCATCCTGAGCATCACGCTGCGCGCGGCGCGCGCCGGCGTGGTCACGGGCGTGCTGCTGGCGGTGGCGCGCATCGCGGGCGAAACCGCGCCGCTGCTCTTCACCGCGCTCAACAACCAGTTCTGGACCGCCGACATCAGCCAGCCGATGGCCAGCCTGCCGGTGACGATCTTCAAGTTCGCGATGAGCCCGTACGAGAACTGGCAACAGCTGGCCTGGGCCGGCGTGTTCCTGATCACCGTGGCCGTGCTCGCCCTCAACATCCTGGCGCGGGTCCTCACGCGCAACAAACTCTGATTCAAGAAGAAGTAGCAACCATGCCAAACATCGCCGCACAACCGTCGCGCTCGAAGATCTCGGTCAAGGACCTGAACTTCTACTATGGCAAGTTCCATGCGCTCAAGGGCATCAACCTCGAGATCCCCGAAAACAAGGTGACGGCCTTCATCGGCCCGTCGGGCTGCGGCAAGTCGACGCTGCTGCGCACCTTCAACCGCATGTTCGAGCTCTACCCCGAGCAGCGCGCCGAGGGCACCATCGCGCTGGACGGCGAGAACCTGCTCACCTCCAAGCAGGACGTGGCGCTGATCCGCGCCAAGGTCGGCATGGTGTTCCAGAAGCCCACGCCGTTCCCGATGTCGATCTACGACAACATCGCCTTCGGCGTGAAGCTGTTCGAGAACCTGAGCGCGAGCGAAATGGACGACCGCGTGGAATGGGCGCTCAAGAAGGCCGCTCTCTGGACCGAAGTGCGCGACAAGCTGCAGCAAAGCGGCTCGGGCCTCTCGGGCGGCCAGCAGCAGCGCCTGTGCATTGCACGCGGCATTGCCATCAAGCCCGAGGTGCTGCTGCTCGACGAACCCTGCTCCGCGCTCGACCCGATCTCCACGGCAAAGATCGAAGAGTTGATCGCCGAGCTGAAAAACGAGTACACCGTGGTCATCGTGACGCACAACATGCAGCAGGCTGCACGCTGCAGCGACTACACCGCCTACATGTACCTGGGCGACCTGATCGAGTTCGGCGCGACGGAACAGATGTTCTTCAAGCCGCAGCGCAAGGAGACCGAGGACTACATTACCGGCCGTTTCGGCTGATGCCAAGGAGGCACACATGACTGAAAAACATCTCTCCAGCCAGTTCGACAGCGAACTCAACGGCGTCTCGTCGCGCGTGATGGAGCTCGGCGGCATGGTCGAGGCGCAGATCCACCAGGCGGTGTATGCGCTCTTGCAGTTCGACCCCGACGCTGCCGACCGCGTGATGGAAACCGAGACGCGCGTCAATGCGATGGAGATCGAGATCGACCGCGAGCTGTCGTCGATCATCGCGCGGCGCCAGCCGACGGCGCGCGACCTGCGCCTCTTGATCGCCATCTCCAAGACCACGGCCAACCTGGAGCGCGTGGGCGACGAGGCCAACAAGATCGCGCGCATGGTCAAGTCGATCATCGAGAGCGGCTCGGCCCGCGCGCTGCCCTCGAACGAGCTGCGCATCGCGGCCGACCTGGCCTCGGGCCTGCTGCGTACCGCGCTGGACGCGTTCGCTCGGCTGGACACGGCCGCGGCGCTGTCGATCCTGAAGGACGACGACCTGATCGACAAGGAGTTCGACGGCTTCGTGCGCAAGCTGGTCACCTACATGATGGAAGACCCGCGCACGATCTCGGCCAGCCTCGACCTGCTGTTCCTGGCCAAGGCCATCGAACGCATCGGCGACCACGCCAAGAACATCGCCGAGTTCATCATCTACATCGTCAAGGGCGCCGATGTGCGGCACACTTCGATGCAAGAGATCGAATCGGCGCTGCAGTAACAGAGCGAGCGCAAGTCTCCCAAAGAAAGCATGAAGAAACCCCGAGTCCTGATCGTCGAAGACGAGTCCTCGATCGCCGAGCTGATCGCCGTCAACCTGCGCCACAACGGCTTCGAGCCGATCTGGTCGGAAGACGGCGCGGCAGCGCAACGCGAGATCGACGCCTTCCTGCCGGACCTGATCCTGCTCGACTGGATGCTGCCCGGACAGAGCGGCCTGCAACTCGCGCGCCAGTGGCGCAAGGACCCGCGCACCAAGGCCATCCCGATCCTGATGCTCACCGCGCGCGGCGACGAGCCCGACAAGGTGGCCGGCCTCGATGCGGGCGCCGACGACTACATCACCAAGCCGTTCTCCACCCAGGAAATGCTCGCGCGCATCCGCGCCGTGCTGCGCCGCCGCGCGCCCGAGGTGGTGACCGAGCGCGTGGAGATCGGCGAGCTCGCGCTCGACACCGCCACGCACCGCGTCACCTGGCAGGGCAATGCGCTCAAGGTGGGGCCGACCGAGTTCAAGCTGCTGGCCTACCTGATGCAGCACGCCGAGCGCGTGCACAGCCGGGCGCAACTGCTCGACAAGGTCTGGGGCGACCACGTCTACATCGAGGAACGCACGGTCGACGTGCACGTCAAGCGCCTGCGCGAATCGCTGGGCGCCGCCTCGCCGATGGTCGAGACGGTGCGCGGCGCGGGTTACCGCCTGACGGCCCAAGTCACGGTTTGAGCCCCGCTGCTTTCACGGGCCGCGGGCGCGGATAATCGCCCGCCATGCCTTTCCGTATTGCTACTTTTCTAATAGCGTCCCTCGTAATGGGAGTGGGCGCTGCAGCCATTTTCGGCTGGAAGTTCGGATGGCTGGGCGCCTGGCTGGGCGCGGTGCTGTGGCTCGCGCTCGACGCCTGGCGGGCCGAGCGCCTGCTCAAGGTGCTTCGCAACAACGCGGCGGGCCTGCCGACGCGCGGCGCCGGCGTGTGGGGCGAGCTCGCGGAGCGCATCCGCAAGCTGCTGCGCGACCGCGAACAGCAGACCCGCCAGGCCGAAGACCGCCTGCAGGAATTCCTGGCCGCCATCCAGGCCTCTCCCAACGGCGTGATCCTGCTCGACGAGCAGGGCCGCATCGAGTGGTGCAACCAGACGGCAGCCGGCCAGTTCGGCATCGATGCCGAGCGGGATCTGCTGCAGCATCTTGCGAACCTGGTCCGCGACCCGGCCTTCGTGGCCTACCTGGCCTCGTGGAACTACAGCCGCGATGTGGTCATCGATGCCTCAGGCCCCGGGCAGGGGCACCAGCGCAGCCATCCGGTGCGCCTGTCGGTGCAGGTGCATCCCTATGCGGGCAACCGCCGCATGCTGCTGACGCGCGACATCACGGCGGTCGAGCAGGCCGAAGCCATGCGGCGCGACTTCGTCGCCAACGTGTCGCACGAGATCCGCACGCCGCTCACCGTGCTGGCGGGCTTTGTGGAAACGCTGCAGAACCTGCCGCTCGATGCGGACGAGCGCGCGCGCTACCTCTCGCTCATGAGCCAGCAGTCGCATCGCATGGAAACCCTGGTCAACGACCTGCTGACGCTGTCGCGGCTCGAGGGCAGTGCGGCGCCATCGGGCAACCAGTGGATCCGCATCCGTGCGCTGCTCGCCCAGTGCGAAGACGAGGGACGGGGGCTGTCGGGCCGGCTCGCGCCGCAGGGGCATCGCCTTTCCTTCGCGATCGAGGCCGAATCTGAAATCTCGGGCGCCCCGACAGAGCTGCAAAGCGCCATGTCGAACCTGCTGAGCAACGCCATCCGCTACACGCCCGGCGGCGGCGAGGTCGCGGTGAGCTGGCGGCTGCTGCCCGACGGGCGCGGCGAATACGCGGTGCGCGACACCGGCCCCGGCATTGCTGCCGAGCACATCCCGCGCCTGACCGAACGCTTCTACCGCATCGACCGCAGCCGCTCGCGCGAAACCGGTGGCACCGGCCTGGGCCTGGCCATCGTGAAGCACATCGCGCAGCGGCATGGCGCCGAACTGCGGATCCAGAGCACGGTGGGCAAGGGCTCGCGTTTCGCGCTGGTGTTCCCGGCAACCCGCGTGCGGGAAGCGCGGCTGCTAGCGAAGTGAGCGGCGCATCGTCCAGCGCAGCAGCGCTCCGAACAGCAAGGCCGTGAGCGCGAGCGCTCCGGCGCTCATGAGCCAGAACGCCAGCGGCGACTGCATGGCGGGCCAGGGCCCCAGCCCGCGGTAGGCCAGCAGGTAGCTGCCGCCCAGGCCCACTCCCCAGAGCAGCGTGCAATAGACCACCAGCGGCACCAGCGTGACGCGGTAGCTGCGCAGCACGAACACGCACAGCGTCTGCAGCGCATCGGCAAAGTGATAGGCCGCCACCACCAGCAGCAGCGCCGCGGCCACTGCGATGACGGCCGGATTGTCGGAATACACGTGGGCCAGCCTGAAGCGCAGCGCCACCATGGCGCCCGCGAAGAACAGCGCGCAAAGGGCAGTGAGCTCGAAGCCCAGGCGGCAGGCGCGGCGGGCCTTGGCGGCCTTTCCGGCGCCGAGCCAGAAGCTCACGCGCGCGCTGGTGGCAATGGCCAGCGAGAGCGGCACCATGTAGGCCACCGCCAGCAGGTTCGAGGCGATCTGGTGCGCGGCGGCGGCGGCGGTGCCCAGGCGCGCAATGAACAGCGCCATCAGGGTGAACGAGGTCACTTCCACCAGCACGGCCAGGCCGCCGGGAATGCCCAGGCTCGCGAACTGGCGGATCTGCCGCCAGTCGGGCGCTTCGATGCGTTCCCAGAGCCGGTAGTCGCGGTAGAAGGCGCTGCTGCGCAGCAGCCACACGGCGCAGGCCAGCATGGCCCAGTTCACGCACAGCGTGGCCCAGGCGCAGCCCACCAGGCCCATGGCCGGCAGGCCCGCGCCGCCGAAGGCGAACCAGATCGACAGCGGCAGCTTCACGCACAGCGAGCCCAGCTGGAGCCAGGTCACCACCTGCGGCTTGCCCAGGCTCTGGTTCAGGGTGCTGAACAGGCGGAACAGCAGGGCCGGCGGCAATGCGAAGGCGAGCACCCCCAGATAGGTTTCCACTTCGCCGCGCATCGCGGGCGGCACCTGGGTCCAGCGCAGCACCGCGCCCGGCAGCAGCAGCACGGCCATGCCGACGGCAATCGCGATGGCAGCCAGGTAGAGCGACTGCCGCACGGAGCGGCCGACTTCGCTTCTGCGGTCCGCGCCGTGCAGCTCCGCCCAGACCGGCAGCAGCGCCTGCAGCACGCCCATCAGCGAGACGAACACGCTGATGAAGACGGCCGCGCCCACCGACAGCGCGGCCAGCGCGTTCTCGGAATAGCGGCCGGCCACGATGGTGTCGGTCACGCCGAACGCCATCACGGCCAGCTGGCCCACCAGCACCGTGCCGGCGTGCCGCGCAATCAGGCCTCGTTCGCCGCTCACTTGCTAGGGCGCAATCTTCTGGTAGAGCAGCAGGTCGTCGCTCGCGCTACTGGGCCGCCGCAGCGTGCCGCTGAAACGCCAGTGCTCCAGGCGGATGATGGTGTGCAGCCGCTCGATGGTTTCGGGGCTGACCAGCAGCCAGGGGCAATCGGTGCCGAGCAGCAGCGGCTGCAGGTTGAACTGGCCGTGATGCCGCAGCGCCGCAATGTGCGCGCGGCTCAGCGCAAGCTCGGCGATGCAGCTCGGCTGCCCGACCCGCTCGGCCACCGCCCGCACCTGAGGCGCGTAGCTGCGCGCGTAGTCGATCGGAGGCAGCCACAGCGTCATCAGCAGCATCCAGCACAGAGCGGTGCCGCCGGCCGGCAGCACCAGCGTTTTCCAGAGCGCCGCGCGGTGGCGCCCGGTGCGCCAGCGCACCACCCAGCACCAGGTGATGGTGGCGGCCAGCGCCAGCGCGAATGCGGTGGGCGAGAACCCTGGCACGAACCCGGGCACCAGCCGTGCCACGCTGGCGGCCGGCTTGGTCGGCACGCCGGTCTGCATCGCGATCCAGTAGATCCATCCGAGCACGGCCAGTCCGCTGAAGAACAGCACGTTGAACCAGTCGATCAGCGCCGCCGCGCTGCGCCGGAAGGTCGGCAGGGCAAAGGCGGCCAGCGTCGCGAGTGCGGGCAGCGCCAGCAGCAGCGAGCGGTCGGAATAGTCGGTGGTCCAGGTCGCGGCCAGCGGCACCAGCGCAAACCAGAACGGCAGCGCCACATGGCGCGCGGTGAGCTGGCGGCGCCAGCGCCACAGCGTCCAGATCGCGAGCGGCCAGACCGGCCAGGTGAACCACACCAGCAGCTTGGCCTGGCTGCGCACGTCGCCCAGCACCGAGGTGCTGCTCGGATGATGGCCCGGCAGCTGGATCTTCCATTGCAGCAGGCCCAGCCCGAGCGCCAATGCCGCGGCCACCAGCGCCACCGCGCTCATCGTGGCGAGCGCACCGCGGGTGTAGCCGGGGCTTTCGTCGGAATCGGCGCTGGCGGTGCGCCGCTCGTAGGCGATGAATAGCGCGCTGCCCACCGCCAGCGCGAGGCCGACCGTGGGACCGCCGCTCAGGGTCATGCCGATGGTGCCGACCAGCAGTGCGATGACCGGTCCGGTGCGCCGGTAGGGCAGTGCCGCCACGCCATAGAACAGATGCGACGCGAAATACAGCTGTGCCAGCGCCGGCGTGGTTTCATGGCCCAGCTGGGCGAGGCCCAGGCAGGCGATCAGCGCCAGCAGGCCGCCGTCGGCAATGGCGCGGGCGTAGTCGGTGGGCCGCGCCTCGCCGCCGAAGGCGAACGCCACCGGCTGGGCCCGCGAGGTGCGCGCGAGGTAGTAGACCGCGTACCAGGTGGCGGTGAAGGTGCCCCAGAGCAGCAGCGCAAAGACGATGCGCACCGCCAGGTCGGGGTTCACCCAGGAGGGCGCGATCTTGATGGCCCAGGCGCCGATCCAGTAGGGAAGCAGCGCCGGCGTTTCAGGGCGCAGGCCCAGCAGCAGGGGATCGAACCAGCGGGAGATGCCTTCGGTGTTGCGCGCCAGTTCGGCCATGTAGCCGAAGGAGGTGATGTCGGCGCTTTTCCAGGGGCCGCGCCCCACCAGGCCCGGCAGCAGGTAGGCGGCGCACAGCAGCAGCAGTGCCAGGCGCGGCAGCCGGCGCACGGCGCTCTGGGCAACGATCGCGGGAGTGGGCTGATTCACAGGGTGGGAATGAACGTCGGTCTTGGGAAAGAAAAAAAGGGCAGCGCGGTAAACCGGGCTGCCCTCGATGCGAAAGCGCGTGCTTTACTTGGAAGCAGCGCCGGTGGTCTTGCCGAAGCGGTTGCGGAACTTCTCGACGCGACCGCCCATGTTGTCGACCGACTTTTGCGTGCCCGTGTAGAACGGATGCGATTCGCTCGTGGTGTCGAGCTTGAACAGCGGCAGCTCGCGGCCGTCGTCGGTTTTGCCCATTTCCTTGGTGTTCGCGCACGAACGGGTCACGAACTTGAAGCCGTTCGACATGTCGACGAACAGGATTTCGCGGTAGTTCGGGTGGATGCCTTCTTTTGCCATGGTCTTTCCTTTGGGGTCGATGCGAGAGCCACAAGCGTGCCCAAGAGGGGCAAGCCGTTCCCAGGAGGGAATTCGCAGGGCAAGACGCCCGGCTGCACTTTTCGCGGAGCCGGCGATTATCGCATACTGTCCTGATTTGAGCGAAGGACGGCCCTCCAGATGACCTCCAGAACCCTGCGCGCCGGCCTCGTCGGCTATGGCTTTGCCGGCCAGACCTTCCATGCGCCGGTGCTTTCGGCCGTGCCCGGGCTCGAACTGGCGGCCGTGGCAAGCTCCCGCCCGCACAAGGTCCACGCCGACTGGCCTGGCGTGGCCGTGGTGCCCGATGCGGCCGCGCTCGTGGGCCGGCCGGACATCGACTTGGTGGTGGTGGCCACCCCCAACGCCCAGCACCATCCCGTGGCCAAGGCGGCCCTGGAGGCCGGCAAGCATGTGGTGGTGGACAAGCCGTTCACGCTCGACGTGGCCGAAGCCAGGGAGCTCGAATTGTTGGCTCGGCGCAACAATCGTGTGCTGGCGGTCTATCAGAACCGGCGTTTCGACGCCGACTACCTCACGCTCAAGGACCTGCTGGCGAGCGGAGAACTCGGCCGGCTGGTGTACCTGGAATCGCATTTCGACCGCTTTCGCCCCGAGGTGCGCGACCGCTGGCGCGAGCAGAAAGTGCCGGGCGCGGGCCTTTGGGTCGACCTGGGCGCTCATCTGGTCGACCAGGCGGTCCAGCTGTTCGGAAGGCCCGACACGCTGCAGCTCGACACCGCGGCCTTGCGCGACGGCGCGCAGGTCGAGGACTATTTCCACGCCGTGCTGCGCTACGAAAGCGGCCCGCATGCACCGCTGCGCGTGGTGCTGCACGCCACCACGCTCGCGGCCCATGCCGCGCCGCGCTACATCGTCCATGGCACGCGCGGCAGCTACATCAAGCACGGCGTCGATCCGCAGGAAGACGCGCTGCGCGCCGGCCAGCGGCCGCCGATGGCGGGGTGGGGCGCCGATCCGCAGGACGGCGAACTCGTGGTGCCCGCCAGCGACGGCGGCGAGCCGCAGCGCCGGGTCTGGCCCACGCGGGCCGGCAACTACCTCGACTACTACGCCGCGGTGCGCGACGCGATCCTGGGCAACGGCCCGAACCCGGTGCCGCCCGAGCAGGCTGTCGCGCTGATGGAACTGCTCGACATCGGCCAGCAGAGCGCGGCCGAGGGCCGGGCGATCCGCATCATCGACCGCCCATGAAAAAAGCGCGTTGACCCGAGGGCCAACGCGCTTTTGCGGCGAGCGTGGTGCTCAGCCTCCGCGACGCATCATGTCGAAGAATTCGACATTCGTTTTCGTCGCCTTCATGTTCTTGAGCATGAGCTCCATCGACTCGATCTCGTCCATGTTGTACATGAGCTGGCGCAGGATGCGGGTCTTCTGCAGGATCTCGGGCGCCAGCAGCAGCTCTTCGCGGCGCGTGCCGCTGCGGTTGAGCTGGATCGACGGGAACACGCGCTTTTCGTACAGGCGGCGGTCCAGGTGGATTTCGGAGTTGCCGGTGCCCTTGAACTCTTCGAAGATCACTTCGTCCATGCGGCTGCCGGTGTCGATCAGCGCGGTGCCGATGATGGTCAGCGAGCCGCCTTCCTCGACGTTGCGCGCGGCGCCCAGGAAGCGCTTGGGGCGCTGTAGCGCGTTGGAGTCGACGCCGCCGGTCAGCACCTTGCCCGACGAGGGCACGACATTGTTGTAGGCGCGCGCGAGGCGGGTGATCGAGTCGAGCAGGATCACCACGTCCTTCTTGAGCTCGACCAGGCGCTTGGCGCGCTCGATCACCATTTCGGCCACGTGCACGTGGCGCGCAGCGGGCTCGTCGAAGGTCGAGGCAATGACCTCGCCCTTCACGGTGCGCTGCATTTCGGTCACTTCTTCGGGCCGCTCGTCCACCAGCAGCACCATCATGTGCACTTCGGGGTAGTTGGCGCTGATCGCGTGGGCGATGTGCTGCATCATCACCGTCTTGCCGCTCTTGGGCGGCGCCACCAGCAGGGCGCGCTGGCCCTTGCCGATGGGGGCGATGATGTCGATGATCCGGCCCGTGATGTTCTCGTCGCTCTTGATGCCGTCGCGCTCCAGCTTCATCTGCTCCTTGGGGAACAGCGGCGTCAGGTTCTCGAACATCACCTTGTGCTTGTTCTGCTCGGGCGGACCGTCGTTGACCTTGTCGAGCTTGGTCAGCGCGAAGTAGCGCTCGCCGTCCTTGGGCGTGCGCACTTCGCCTTCGATCATGTCGCCGGTGTGCAGGTTGAAGCGGCGCACCTGGCTCGGCGAGATGTAGATGTCGTCGGTGCTGGCCGTGAAGCTGGTGTCGGGGCTGCGCAGGAAGCCGAAGCCGTCGGGCAGGATTTCGAGCACGCCGTCGGCAAAGACCTGTTCGCCGGCCTTGGCGCGCTTCTTGATGATCGCGAACATCAGCTCCTGCTTGCGCATGCGGCCGACGTTTTCGATCTCAAGCGCTTCAGCCTGCTTGAGGACTTCAGACACGTGGAGTGCCTTGAGTTCGTTTAAGTGCATGGAATGACCCCTTGCGGGGCAATCGATCGGAAAAACGGGGGGAGGTTTGATGTGAGGCGAGAGCTGCCTCACAAACCGGGGAACTCGAACCGGTTACCTCGAAGGGGCCGGTGATCTGTGGGAGATTATGACAGCAAAAAACCGTCCGGCCAACGCATTGCGCGCTGGCCGGGTGAAATGCCTCAGGCGAGCTGCTGGTCGATGAAGGCCGTGAGCTGCGCCTTGCTCATGGCGCCGACCTTGGTGGCGGCCAGCTGGCCGTCCTTGAACAGCATGAGCGTGGGGATGCCGCGGATGCCGAACTTGGCCGGGATGTCGCGGTTCTCGTCGACGTTGAGCTTGGCGATCTGCAGCTTGCCTTCGTAGGCGGTCGACACTTCGTCCAGGATGGGTGCGATCATCTTGCAGGGGCCGCACCATTCGGCCCAGTAGTCGACCAGCACGGGCTGGCTGGACTTGAGCACGTCGGCTTCGAAGGAAGAATCGGAGATGTGTTTGATCAGGTCGCTGGCCATGTGATGTGTCCTTGTGCGCGGAGAGTTTCGGTGCAGCTAAAGTGCTGGTCATTGTGACAGAAACCAAGGGGTGGGGTGCCATGCGGGAACGCTATGGCGCCGATAGCAAAAGCCCTTTGCGCGTTGCGCCTCCACGCCCTCCAACCCCTCGATAGAACATGAACGAAGGCCACCCCGTCCAGGCCCTGTGGTGCGACCCCGCCGAGGGCGTCGTCGCGCGCATTGCCGGCGCCGTTGCGCAGCACGGGCTGCATGCGGCGCGCACCGTGGTGCTGGTGCCGTACGCGCAACTGATGGGTGTGGCCCACGGCATGTGGTCGCGCTGCGGCAGCCCCGGCTTCGCGCCGCGCTTCGAGACCACGCGCAACTGGGCACGCAGCGCAGGGGGCTTCCTGCCCACGGGCTACGACATCGCCTTCGACATGGCGCGCGACCTGGTCACGGCCCAAGCGCTGCTGTCGCAGGCCGGCTTTGCCGCCGAACGCTTCGCGCTGGCCGGGCGCGTGGTCGAGCTGGCCTACCAGCTGGCGCCCCTGGCGGCCGCCGCGCTGCCCGAGGTACGCGGCGGCGAATGGGCGCAGCGCGCGGCCCAGGTGGCCGATGCGGGCAGCGAGTCGGAATGGTTCCGCATTGAAAGCGCGCTGATCCGCGTCGCGGTGGCCTGGGCCGCCAACTCGGGCTATGCCACCGATGTGCTGCTGCGCGACACGGTGCGTGCGCAGGTCGATGCGCTGATCGTGCTCGAAGGCTTCCAGGCCGATCCGCTCACGCAGACGCTCTGCAGCCTGTGGGGCGACCGCGCCATCCATCTCTCGCTGGTGCCCGTGAGCCCTGCGGCCATCACGGCGGCCGCGCATGTCGCCGCCGACCCTGAAGACGAGGCGGAACTGGCCGCCGCCTGCGTGCTGCGGCACCTGGCCGAGGGCCGCGCGCCGGTGGCACTGATCGCGACCGACCGGGCGCTCACGCGGCGCATCGGCGCGCAGTTGCAGGCGCAGGGTGTCACGGCGCACGACGAAACCGGCTGGAAGCTTTCCACCACGCGCGCCGCCGCCACCGTGATGAGCGCGCTGCGCGCCTGCGCGCACGACGCCGGCAGCGACCAGGTGCTCGAATGGCTCAAGAGCGGCGCCGACGGCGATGCGCTCGCCACCCAGGCCCTCGAAGCCCGGCTGCGGCGCGAAGGCGTGCGCGAGTGGTCCGCCTGGTGCGGCCAGGCCGCGCGCAGCGAGAAGCCGCAGGACATCGCGCTGCTGCCTTTCACCGAAGCCGTCGAAGGCCGCCGCATGGCCATGGCCCGCTCGCGGCCCCTGGCCGACTGGCTGCGCGCGCTGCGCGAACTGCTCGAGGCCGGGGAGCAATGGGAGCCGCTCGCAGCCGACATGGCCGGCGCCAAGGTGATCGGCGCCTTGTGGCTCGATGCCGATGCCCACGGCGACGACGACGAATTTCCCGGCGGACGCCACACGCTGGCCGAGTTCACGGCCTGGGTGCGCGACGTGCTGGAGGACGCCAGCTTCGTGCCGCCCGCCGGCAACGAGGCGCCGCAGGTGGTGGTGCTGCCGCTGCACCAGTTGCTGGGCCGCGCGTTCGGCGCCGTGGTCATTCCCGGCTGTGACGACCGGCGCCTGCCCGCATCGCCCGAGCCGCCCGGCAACTGGAGTGCCGCGCAGCGCGCCGAACTGGGCCTGCCCGCGCGCGAAACGCTCGAGGCCGCGCAACGCTCGGCCTGGGCCGCGGCCTTGTGCAACCCGCGCTGCGAAGTGCTGTGGCGCCAGTCGGATGCGAGCGGCGAGCCGGTGCGTCCGAGCCCGCTGGTGCAGGCGCTGCAACTCGACCACGCCTTGCAGATGGCGGCGGACCCGCGCACGCCGCGCGAGGTGGCGCTGCAGCCGACCGCCTACCCGACGCCGTCCGGGGCGCTGCTGCCACTGCGCAACATCTCGACCAGCGTCTATGAAGACCTGCGCCGTTGCCCCTACCGCTTCTTCGCGCTGCGGCAGCTGGGCCTGCGAAGTGCCGACGAGCTCGATGCCGAAGTCGACAAGCGCGACTTCGGCAACTGGCTGCATGCCGTGCTGGGCCATTTCCACGAGGCGCTGAAGGAGAAGCCGACCAGCGATGCCGCCGAGCGTGTGGCGTACATCAGTGCAGCGGCCGAGCGCGCCACACGCGAGTTCGGACTGTCCGATGCCGAGTTCCTGCCCTTCGCCGCGGCATGGCCGGCGGTGCGCGACGGCTATCTTCAATGGCTTGCCGGACACGAGGCGAGCGGCGCCGTGTTCGCCGAATCCGAGCCCTGGATGGAACAGCCGCTGGGCAGCCTGCAGCTGGTCGGCCGGCTGGACCGCATCGACCGCATGCCGGACGGCCAGGCCTTCGTGATCGACTACAAGACCGAATCGGCCGCTGTCACCAAGGAGCGCGTGAAGGACCCGACCGAGGACACGCAGCTCGCCTTCTATGCCGCGCTGGTGGCCGACGACACGCTGCGCGCGGCCTACGTCAACGTCGGCGAGAAGTCGTCCGGCACGCAGACCGTCGAGCAGCCCGTGGTGGTGGAGGCGCGCGATGCGCTGGTGGCCGGCATCCTCGACGACTTCACCCGCATCGCCGAGGGCGCGGCGCTGCCGCCGCTGGGGGAGGGCGCCGTCTGCGACTACTGCGCGGCGCGCGGCCTTTGCCGCAAGGATTTCTGGGAGATCGAACAGGCCCCGCTTTCGTCTTTGGCCGAGGGAGGGCCCGCGAAATGAACGGCGCCGCCTACGAACACAACGGCCGGCACGTCACGCGCGAGGCCTTCTATACCGTCGCCTGCGATCCGCGGCGCTCGGTGGCCGTCGAAGCCTGCGCCGGCGCGGGCAAGACCTGGATGCTGGTGTCGCGCATCCTGCGCGCGCTGCTCGAGGAAGGCGAATCCGCCTGCGAGCCGCACGAGATCCTGGCCATCACTTTCACCAAGAAGGCCGCCGGCGAGATGCGCGAGCGGCTCGACCAATGGCTCGAGCAGTTCGCCGAACGCAGCCCCGAGGAGCTGGTGCGCGAGCTCGTGATCCGCGGCGTCGGGCCCGATGCCGCGCTGGCCGCCGTGCCGCGTCTGCAAGGCCTCTACAGGCGCCTGCTCGAAGGCGGCCGGCCGGTGCAGTTCCGCACCTTCCACGCCTGGTTCGCGGGCCTGCTGCGCAATGCGCCGCTGGCGGTGCTGCGCGAACTCGGCCTGCCCGCGAACTACGAACTGCTCGAGGACGATGCCGAGGCGCGCTCGCGGACCTGGCGCCCCTTCTTCGAAGCGGTGACGGCCGACAAGGAAGCGCTGGCCGACTACTACGCCGTCGTCGCCACCTACGGCCGGTCGCAGACCGCCAAGGCCCTGGGCGAAGCGCTCACGCGCCGGGTCGAGTTCTCGCTGTCCGATCCGGCGTCGGCGGTGCAGCATTTCAGCGCCATGCATCCGTCGCTCGAAGGCCTGGACGAACCGACCGAGGCACTGCGCGGCGAGCAGGCCCGGCGCCGCTGGCTCGACCGCGCCGCCGCGCTCGGCCGCGAAGCCAACAAGACGCCGCAGAAAGCGGCCGATGCGGTCATCGACGTGTTCGGCACCGGCGAGCCGCCGCAGGAGTCGCTCGCGTCCGCGCTGGCGCACCTGCGCAAGAACTTCTTCGTCGCGACCGAAGACCGGCTCAACAAGAACCTGCAGAAATATCCCGCCGCGCAAGAGGCCGAGGCCGAGCTGCAGACGCTCTGCGCCGCGCAGGCCCAGCACGCGGCCTGGCTCTACCAGCAGCGCATGACGCGACTCACGCGCCTTCTGATCGCAGCCTTCGCCGAGGTCAAGCGCGCCCATGGCTGGGTCGACATGAACGACGTCGAACAGGCCGCACAACTGCTGCTGGGCCAGTCGGCGCTGTCGGGCTGGGTGCAGGAGCGGCTCGATGCGCGCATCGCGCACCTGCTGATCGATGAGTTCCAGGACACCAATCCGCTGCAGTGGCAGGCGCTCTACGGTTGGCTCAGTGCCTACACCGGCGCGGGCGGCAAAGCGCCGCGCGTCTTCATCGTGGGCGACCCGAAGCAGAGCATCTACCGCTTCCGCCGCGCCGAGCCACAGGTGTTCATCGCCGCGAAGAAATTCGTGCGCGAAGGGCTGGGCGGCGAGCTGCTCAATTGCGACCACACCCACCGCAACGCGCGTGCGGTGGTCGGCCTCGTCAACCAGGCGATGCTGGCCGCGCAGGACGCCGGCGAGTTCGACGGCTACCGCGCGCACACCACCGAACGCAACGACCAGGGCGAGCTGCTCAAGCTCCCGCCCATCGATCGCGGCGCCCTCGATACCACCGCCGAGGCCGCGCCCGCGGACGACGGCATGCTGCACTGGCGCGACAGCCTCGTCACGCCGCGGGTGCTGCCCGAAGAGCAGCTGCTGCAAAAGGAATGCGAACAGGCCGCGCGCTGGGTCGCGCAGCGTATTGCCGATGGCACGCCGCCGCGCCAGATCATGGTGCTGGCGCGCCGCCGCAACCGGCTGTCCGCCATGCAGGACGCGCTGCGCCAGCGCCACATTCCCGTGCAGCAGCCCGAGAAGAACGAATTGCACGATGCCCCCGAAGTGCAGGACGTGGTGGCGCTGATCGATGCGCTGGTGTCGCCCGCGCACGACCTCTCGCTGGCGCGCGCGCTCAAGTCGCCGCTCTTCGGCATTGGCGACGATGCGCTGGTGCAACTGGCGCTGCGCCAGCGCGAGCACCCGTCGTCGAGCTGGTTCGCGCTGGTCCAGAAAGGCGAGGGCCTGCCGGCGGAACTGGCCGCGGCCGGCGCCAGGCTCAAGCAGTGGCAGCGCTGGCTCGCCGCACTGCCGCCGCACGACGCGCTCAGCGCGATCTTTCACGATGGCGATGTGCTGGCCAGGTTCGGCGCCGCCATGCCTTCGGCCATGCGCCAGAGCGCGCTGGCCAATCTGCGCGGGCTGCTGGCGGCCTCGCTCGAGATCGAGGGCGCGCGCTTTGCCACGCCCTATGCGCTGGTGCGCGCGCTGCGCGCCGGCGGCGTCAGGGCGCCATCCGTCGCCGTGCCCGATGCAGTGCAACTGCTCACCGTGCACGGCGCCAAGGGCCTGGAGGCCGACACCGTGCTCATGCTCGACTGCGACGCGCCGCCGCCGCGCGCCCAGACCATGGGCGTGCTGGTCGAATGGAAAGGCAGCGACAGCGCGCCCACGCGCTTCGTGTTCCTGGCGAGCGAAAAGACGCCGCCGGGCTGCGCGGCCACGCTGCTCGAGGAAGAGCAGCGCGCGCGCCATCGCGAGGAGCTCAACGGCCTCTACGTCGCAACCACGCGGGCACGCGAGCGCCTCGTGCTGTCGTCGGTGCAGCCGGCCCGGGCCAACGAGGGCAGCTGGTGGTCGCGGCTCGAATCGATGTGCGAACCCGTCGAAGCCGATGAGCCGCTGCTCGCGTTGCCGGTGGAGACCGGGGGCGGCAGTTTCTCGATGAAGAAGATGCCCGTGCTCGCGCCTGCGGCCAAGGAATCACCGGCCACCAGGAAAGCCGCAAGCGCTACCGTCGATGCGCGGGCTGCCGCCTTCGGCCAGGCGATGCACCGGCTGCTCGAATGGGCGCTGCCGGGCGAGGCGCTGCCGCCCGCGCATGTGCGCGCCGCGGCCCGTGAATTCATGCTCGACGCGCAGCAGGCGCGCGGCGCCGCGGTGCTGGCCGAGCGCATCCGCGCGGGCGCCGGCGCCTGGGCGTGGGATGAGCGCATGATCGACTGGCACGGCAACGAAGTGACGCTGGTCCACGAAGGCGAGACGCTGCGCATCGACCGGCTGGTGCGCGAGCGCGCCAGCGGTGCCTGGTGGATCCTCGACTACAAATCCGCTGCGCGCCCCGAACGGGACGCGGAATTGATCGCACAGATGCAGCGCTATCGCGCGGCCGTGCAACATGCCTATCCCGGTGCCTTGGTGCGCGCCGCGTTCCTGACCGGGCAGGGCGAACTGGTAACTCTCGAATGACTCTTTCCCAAACCGTCGCCGTGATCGGCGGCGGACCGGCCGGCCTGATGGCGGCCGAAGTCCTGAGCGCGTCCGGCGTGCAGGTGCACGTCTACGACGCCATGCCCTCGGTGGGCCGCAAGTTCCTGCTGGCTGGCCGCGGCGGGCTGAACCTCACGCACTCGGAGCCCTTCGATGTGTTCATGAGCCGCTTCGGCGAGCGCCGTGCGCAGCTCGAACCGATGCTCGCCCGCTTCGGTCCGCAGCAGGTGCGCGAATGGGCGGCCGGCCTCGGCATCGAGACCTTCGTCGGCACCTCGGGCCGCGTGTTTCCGACCGACATGAAGGCCGCGCCGCTGCTGCGCGCCTGGCTGCACCGGCTGCGCGCGGCGGGCGTGCAGTTCCACATGCGCCACCGCTGGCTCGGCGATGCATCGCTGGCCGCCGCCTCGCTGCGCTTTGCCACTCCGACGGGCGAGGCCCTCGTGAAGGCCGATGCGGTGGTGCTCGCGCTCGGTGGTGCGAGCTGGGCGCGGCTGGGTTCCGATGGCGCATGGGCGCCGTGGCTGCAGGCGCGCGGTATCGATGTCGCGCCGCTGCTGCCTGCCAACTGCGGCTTCGACGGGGCAGGATGGAGCGAGCATTTCGCGAGCCGTTTCGCGGGCCAGCCCTTCAAGTCGGTCGCGATTTCGTTCACCGACAGCCAGGGCCGCCGCTTCGCGCGCAAGGGCGAATTCGTTGCCACCGCCACCGGCATCGAAGGCAGCCTGATCTATGCGGCTTCGGCCCTGCTGCGCGACGAGATCGCCGCGCACGGCAGCGCCACGCTGCTGCTCGACCTGCTGCCCGACCGCAGCGCCGAGCAGGTGCTGGCGGCCGTGAAGCATCCGCGCGGCGCCCGCTCGCTCAGCAGCCACCTGAAGAGCCGGCTCGGACTGGAAGGCATCAAGGCCGGCGTGCTGCACGAGGCGCTGGGCCGCGAAGCGATGCAAGACCCGGCGCAGCTGGCGGCAACGATCAAGGCCCTGCCGCTGCGGCTGGTCGCAACCCGGCCCATCGACGAAGCCATCAGCACCGCAGGCGGCGTGCGCTTCGAGGCGCTCGACGAAGTGCTCATGGCCAGCGCGGTGCCGGGCGTGTTCGTGGCGGGGGAAATGCTCGACTGGGAGGCACCGACCGGCGGCTACCTGCTGACGGCGTCGATGGCCAGCGGGGCGGCCGCGGCGCGGGGCGCGATCAAGCAGCTGGGCCTTTGAAGGTATAACTGAATACTTTTGTATTGTTTATTGCGCGTACAAGGAATAAGCTGCGACCTGACAAAAATAAAGGAGCAGCGATGACCAGCGTTCCATCGCCGCGCGCCGCGCGCGGGCTTGCTTATGCATCCCTGGTGTTCCTGGTCTGGTCAGGCGGTGACGCAGGAGGCGGCGCCCGCGCGCAGGGCGCAAATCCGAAGCTGGCGGGCACGTCCTCCGCATCGGCAAGCAAGCCGGTGCCACCAGACGGACAGCCGGCGTCCCTCACCAGTCCGTCCCCCGGCACCAAGTTCGCCACCCGCAGCGCGACCTTCGTCTGGAACAACACGGGTGCCACCCAGTACGGCTTGACGATCCTGTCGGCCTCCTCGGCGACACCCGTGGTGGACACGTCGACAAGTGCGACAACGCTGACGGTGAACAACCTTCCCATCGACGGCGCGGGGCTCGTGGTCCGGCTGCGCTCCCGATTCAAGGGGAAGTGGCTGCCGGCCAACGAGTACCTGTTCACGGCAGCCGGATACACCGCGGCGCAATCGACCGCCGCGGTCAAGCCCTGGTCCGATCTGATCGCGCTGCCACTCGTGCCCGCATCGGCCGCCAACCTCCCCGATGGCAAGCTGCTGCTGTGGGCAGCCCGCTCGCCCACCAGCTTCAGCACGAACAGCAGCGAGGCGTACACCTACACCTCGGTGTTCGACCCCGTCACGCGAAGCGCCAGCCCGCTGGTGGTCACGGCCACAGGCCACCAGATGTTCTGCCCTGGCCTGAGCATGCTGGCCGATGGCAGCGTGCTGGTCAGCGGCGGCAGCGATGCGACGAAGACCTCGATCTACGACCCGGCGCTGGGCGGCTGGGTGACGGGTGCGCAACTCGGCATTGCACGTGCCTACCAGGCGAGCACGACGATGTCCGACGGCTCCGTGTTCACAGTCGGCGGTTCGTGGAACGGCGGGCAGGGCGGCAAGTACGGCGAGGTGTGGTCGGCCGCCACCAAGACCTGGCGCACGCTGTCCGACGTACCGGCCAACATGCCCGATGCGAGCAATGTCTCGGACCCACCGCTGGCCGGCCCGGACGCGGCCGGGGTCTACCGGGGCGACAACCACATGTGGCTGTTCGGCGCCGCCAACGGCTGGGTATTCCACGCCGGGCCTGCTGCCGCAATGCATTGGATCGACACGCGCGGCAGCGGCGCCATCCTGCAGGCCGGGCTACGCAGCGACGACCCCTATGCCATCACCGCCAGCGCCGTGATGTACGACATCGGCAAGATCCTCAAGCTCGGCGGCGCGCCCAACCACGACAGCGGCGACGCCTTCAAGACCGCCTACATCATCGACATCAGCGCTGGCGCGCCGGCGGCGCCCACGGTGCGCAAGCTTTCGCCGATGGCCTATGCCCGAACCTTCGTCAACAGCGTGGTGCTGCCGAACGGCGAGGTGTTCGTGATAGGCGGACAGACGCAGCCCGTTCCGTTTTCCGACTCCTACAGTGTGCTGGCGGCCGAGCTGTGGAGCCCGGTGCTGGAGAGCTTCATCACGGTGCCGCCGATGCAGAAACCGCGCAACTATCACAGCGTGGCCCTTCTGCTGCTGGACGGACGCGTGCTGGCGGGCGGCGGCGGGCTGTGCGACTGTGCGGGCGACCACCCGGATGCGGAGATCTACACGCCACCGTACCTGCTGGCGAGCGACGGTTCGCCGGCGTCCCGCCCGGCCATCACGGCCGCGCCGGCCAGCGCCACATGGGGGAGCCAGATCACCGTGGCGACCGACCGCGCGGCGGCCCAGTTTGCGCTGGTGCGCATGGCATCGGCCACTCACTCGGTCAACACCGATCAGCGCCGCATCCCGCTGTCATTCACGGGCACGGCAGGCAGCTACCAGCTGGGCATTCCGACCGATCACGGGACCGTGCTGCCGGGCAACTACATGCTGTTCGCACTCGACAGCAGCGGCGTGCCGAGCGTGGCGCGCACCATCAACATCCGGTAGCGGCCCGGCGCTTCGCGAAGCCGAGGCTTTCGATGATGATGATGCTGGTACTCGCGCTCGGAACCGCTCTGGCCGTTGGTCCGGAGCGGTCCGCAAAGCCGGAAGCCGCCGTGCCTTCCTCCGTGGCGCGTGGCGCCCGCCTGTTCGACGGCACCGAGCCGCTCGCCGGCACGCTGTCCGGCCACAGCGCGCCGCTGCCGGGCGCAGCGACGCGCTGCATCCAGTGCCACGCGGGCCCCGGCAAGTCCACTGCCGCTGTCTCCGGTTTCGCGCCGCTGCTCGACCGGCGCCAATTGCGCGAAATCCTCCCGCGCCGCGGCGGCCCGCCTGTCGCGTACGAGCGCACATCCTTCTGCCGCACGCTGCGCACCGGCATCGACCCGGCCCATGTCACGCTGCCCCGAGCCATGCCGCGCTTCGATGCCGACGAAGACCAGTGCGCGGCGTTGTGGGACTACCTGACGCAAGCCCTTTCTCAATGAACCCAATGAACGCGCGGGGCCCCTTCATATCCTCGCGGGTTGCATCCCGCGGGCGCCGGCGCCTGCTTGCCGCCGGTGCACTGGCGTGGCTGGGTGTGCCTGCGGCGCGCGCAAACACCAGCATCGGACCGGTGCTGCCGGCGGTGTCGGTTCCGGCCCTGCCGCTGCGGCGCCACGACGGCGCCACACCGATGCTTGCGGCGCAGTTACGAGGCGCCCCAACCGCCGTTCAATTGATGTTTACCGGATGCAGCACGGTCTGCCCGATCCAGGGAGCCTTGTTCTCGACGCTGCAGGCGGCATTGCTGTCGGAGCGCTACACGGCGGTGCGCCTGCTGTCGCTGAGCATCGACCCGCTGGCCGACGACCCTGTGGCACTGAGCGCCTGGTTGCGGCGCTTCGGCGCAAGGCCAACGTGGAGCGCGGCGGCGCCAGCCCCCGAGGCGCTTGAGTCGATGTTCTCGCTGTTCACGGGAGGCGCGGCAGCGGGCGACCGCCATACCGGCCAGGTTTATCTGTTCGATCGTCAGGCCCGGCTGGTCTGGCGAACCAGCGAGTTGCCGCCGGCCGAAGAGGTCATGGCCGGACTGCGGCAGATGGGCTAGCTGGATGCGGCGGCTGAGGACTCAGCGCCGGTGAGGTGGCTGCCTGCCATGCCTCGTATCTTTGATGTTAGGTTGACGAGCCTTACCCCTGGCACTGACTACGCAGTTAGGGCTGCTTGGTTCCCCACCTGACCCGGTTGGCCACTTCACCATGCAGGGAGGCCCGTCAGCACGTATTGTAACCCCCCAGGCTGCGCGCACTTCGTGTCGCTTCGCCCACCCCCCTGCTGGGGGCGACACCAGAGGCCCGGCGAAGCCGGTTCCTCGGTGTCCCACGAAAAGTCAGGTCTTTTTTTGATCGGGGGGTGAAGGCGAGGCCGGTGCAGCGCCTTTTAGAATGCCCGCAATGTCTTATCTCGTGCTCGCTCGCAAGTTCCGTCCGAAAACCTTCGGTGAGATGGTTGGCCAGGGGCATGTGGTGCAGGCGCTCGAGAACGCGTTGACCACGCAGCGCCTGCATCACGCCTATCTTTTCACCGGGACGCGGGGCGTGGGCAAGACCACCGTCTCACGCATCCTGGCCAAGTCGCTCAATTGCCAGGGCCCGGACGGGCAGGGCGGCATCACGGCCACGCCTTGCGGGGTGTGCCAGGCCTGCAAGGACATCGATTCGGGCCGCTTCGTCGACTACACCGAGCTCGACGCGGCATCGAACCGCGGCGTGGACGAGGTGCAGTCGCTGCTCGAGCAGGCGGTCTACAAGCCGGTGCAGGGGCGCTTCAAGGTCTTCATGATCGACGAAGTGCACATGCTCACCAACACCGCGTTCAACGCGATGCTGAAGACGCTCGAGGAGCCGCCGGAATACCTCAAGTTCGTTCTGGCCACCACCGATCCGCAGAAGGTCCCGGTCACGGTGCTGTCGCGCTGCCTGCAGTTCAACCTGCGGCCGATGGCGCCCGAGACGGTGCTGGAGCACCTCACGGGCGTGCTGCAGGCCGAACAGGTGCCGGCCGAGCCGCAGGCGCTGCGCCTGCTGGCGCGTGCGGCACGCGGCTCGATGCGCGACGCGCTGTCGCTCACCGACCAGGCCATCGCCTTCGGCAACGGCGAACTGCTCGAAGCCGGCGTGCGCCAGATGCTCGGCAGCGTGGACCGTGGCCATGTGTTCAAGCTGATCGAGGCGCTGGCGCTGGGCGATGGCAGGACGGTGGTCGACACCTCCGAGGCGCTGCGGCGCGACGGCATGTCCGCCGCGTCCACGCTGGAAGAAATGACCGCGGTGCTGCAGGCCATGGCCGTGCTGCAGGCGGTGCCGTCGCGGGCGGAATCGGCCGATTCGGCCACCGATCCCGACGCGGCCGATACGGCGCGCCTCGCGTCGCTGATGCCGGCCGACGAAACGCAGCTGCTCTACAGCCTGTGCCTGCACGGGCGCAGCGAGCTGGGGCTGGCGCCCGACGAGTACGCGGCGCTGACCATGGTGCTGCTCAGGCTCCTGGCCTTCAAGCCTTCCAACGCGGCCGCTTCTTCGGCCTCCGCGGAAAAAAAAACTCTGAATGAAGCCGCCCGGGCGGCTTCGGTCCCTGCGCCCGTAGCGCCGGCTCATCAAGACACGGCGGCGATCGTCGCGCCGCCAGCGTCGATTTCCGTCGCTGCGCCGGTGCCTCCTCGATCCAATCCGGCGCCGGCCGGCCAGCGCCTGGCCGTGGTCAACGAGCCCGTGCGGCCAAACGGGCCCAGGCCTTCCGCAGAAATTGAGCCCTCGCCGGCTGCCGAGGCGCCCCGGGTGCTTGCCGTTCCCATGCGCGTGCAGCCGCCGCCGAGCCAGCGCGACGCGCCGCGCCCCGATGAGCAGCGCGGCCCGGCACCGCCCATTCCGCCGAGCGAGGACGGCGACTTCTGGCACGCCACGGTCACGCAGATGATCGCGGCCGAGAGCATCAACGCCCTCGCGCGCGAACTCGCGCTGCAGTCGCAGCTGGTGGCGCGCGACGTCGACCAGTGGATACTTCGCGTCGAGCGCGAGCTGCTCAACCAGCCTTCGGCCCGCGAGAAGCTCACGGATGCACTGGCCGCGCTGGGTCACGGCGTGAAGCTCGCCATCGAGATCGGCGCCGTGGTCGACAGCCCCGCGCGCCGCAACAAGCAGGCGGCCGACGAGCGCCAGCGCGTGGCCGAGGAGGCCATCCGCAGCGATCCCGAAGTGCAGATGCTGATGCGCGAATTCGATGCGAAGATCGTGCCTGGAACACTCAAGCCCGCCTGACGGAACGCCACTGAAAAACCGTGCCGGCTCCTGCGGCATTCGGCATCGGCCGCCATCTCTCTTATCCTTCCCCCATTCCAACCAATCAGGACCAACGATGTTCAACAAAGGACAACTGGCCGGCCTCATGAAGCAGGCGCAGGCAATGCAGGACAACCTCAAGAAGGCCCAGGAAGAACTGGCCACCATCGAGGTCGAAGGCGAGT
Organism: Variovorax paradoxus NBRC 15149; assembly: GCF_001591365.1. Lineage (GTDB taxonomy): Bacteria > Pseudomonadota > Gammaproteobacteria > Burkholderiales > Burkholderiaceae_C > Variovorax > Variovorax paradoxus. Next base: position 172,618 of record NZ_BCUT01000001.1, on the reverse strand, counting down.
CGGGCGCGGGCCTCGTGAAGGTCGTGATGACCTGCAAGCACGACGTCAAGCGCATCACCATCGACCCGAGCCTCCTGGCCGACGACAAGGACATGCTCGAAGACCTGGTGGCCGCCGCCTTCAATGCCGCGGTGCGCAAAGCCGAGGAAACCAGCGAGCAGAAGATGGGCAAGCTCACCGCAGGCATGCCGGGCCTCCCGCCCGGCATGAAGCTGCCGTTCTGAGCCATTGATGGCCGACGCCAGTTCGCTCGATGCGCTGGTCGATGCGCTGCGCCGCCTGCCCGGCGTCGGCGTCAAGTCGGCCTCGCGCATGGCCTTCCACTTGCTGCAGCATGACCGCGAGGGCGCGCAGCTGCTTGCGCGCGCGCTGCAGCAGGCGGCCGGCAACGTGCGGCATTGCGAACGCTGCAACACCTTCACCGAAGCACCGGTCTGCAGCGTGTGCCTCGACACGCGCCGCGACGCAAGCAAGCTCTGCGTGGTCGAGACGCCGGCCGACCAGGCCGCGCTCGAACGCACCGGGGCCTTCCGCGGCTACTACTTCGTGCTGATGGGCAAGCTCAGTCCGCTCGACGGCATCGGACCCAAGGACATCGGCCTGCAGAAACTCTTCGACCGCGCACTGGACGGCACCGTGAGCGAGGTCATCCTGGCCACCAACTTCACGGCGGAGGGCGAAGCCACCGCGCACGTGATCGGCGAAGCGCTCCGGCAGCGCGGCCTCAACGTGACGCGCCTCGCGCGCGGCGTGCCTGCCGGCAGCGAGCTCGAATACGTGGATCTCGGCACCATCGCGCATGCCCTGGTGGACCGCCGATAGCGCGCGGCGTTCGTTCGCTGCGCCAGCTCTCCATCGAACGTAGACAACCCGCATGACTCTTTCCTTGCTCACCGTCGCCTACTGGTGCGTGTTCATCGCCTGCGGCCTGCCGTATCTCGCGGCATGGATCGCCAAGGCCGGCAGTTTCGGTCCGCGCGACAACGTGCAGCCGCGCGACTGGGCCGCAAAGCAGAGCGGTTGGCGCGCGCGCGCCAACAGCGCGCAGGCCAACAGCTTCGAAGGCCTTCCGTTCTTCATCGGCGCGGTGATCATTGCGCACCAGCTCGGCGCCAATCAGGCGCGGCTCGACATGCTGGCGGCGGCCTATGTCGTACTGCGTGCGATCTATATCGCGGTCTATATCAAGGGCATCGGCTCCGTGCGCAGTGCGGTATGGGCGCTCGGTTTCGTGGTCAATATCGCGATCCTTTTTATCGCGCGCTAAGAGCGATAAAAGCCTCTGCGCCAGTGCGCAGCAGGCCATTCGGCACAGGCCTCGTGGAGGCCTTCATGCTTACGTGGAAACCCGCACGGGATGACCCCGATGCAGGCAACGGGGGCGCACCCCTAAGCTCGATTCAGTCCACCAGAATCAAGCGCCCGCAGGATTGCTCCATGCTCCACCGCAGAACCCTCATGACAGTCTCCGCAGTCGCTGCGGCAACCATTGCGTTGCCGCGGGTCTTTGCGCAAGCCAAGCTCGAGAAGACGAAGATTTCCATTGCAGTGGGCGGCAAGGCGGCGTTCTACTATTTGCCGCTCACCATCTCCGAACAGCTCGGCTACTTCAAGGCCGAAGGCCTCGACGTCGAGATCTCCGATTTCGCAGGCGGCGCACGCGCGCTGCAGGCCGTGGTGGGCGGATCGGCGGACGTGTGCTCCGGCGCCTACGAGCACACCATCAACCTGCAGGCCAAGAACCAGTTCTTCCAGGCCTTCGTGCTGCAGGGCCGTGCGCCGCAGATCGCGGTGGGCGTGTCGACCAAGAACATGGCGGGCTACACTGGAATTTCCGATCTCAAGGGCAGGAAGATCGGCGTCTCGGCGCCGGGCTCCTCGACCAACATGGTGGCCAATCTCGTGCTGTCGCGCGGCGGCCTCAAGGCCAGCGACGTGAGCTACATCGGCGTGGGCGTGGCGGCCGGCGCGCTCACGGCGCTGCGCTCGGGCCAGATCGACGCCATCAGCAACACCGACCCCGTCATGACCATGCTCGAGCAGAAGGGCGACGTGAAGATCATCAGCGACACGCGCACGCTCAAGGGCACGCAGCAGGTGTTCGGCGGACCGATGCCCGCGGCCTGCCTCTACGCGCCGGTCGACTTCATCCAGAAGAATCCCAACACCTGCCAGGCACTGGCCAATGCCATCGTCCACGGCCTCAAGTGGCTGCAGACAGCCGGCCCCGGCGACATCATCAAGACGGTGCCCGAGACCTACCTGCTCGGCGACCGCGCGCTGTACCTCGCGTCCTTCGACAAGGTGCGCGAATCGATCGCCACCGACGGCCTCGTGCCGGCCGACGGTCCCAAGACGGCGCTCACCGCGATCTCGAGCTTCGACACGGCCGTGAAGCCCGACAAGATCGACCTCATGAAGACCTACACCAACGATTTTGCTAGGCGCGCGAAAGACAGGTTCAAAGCCTGACTCCGAACGTCCCCGCGACCCGGCTTCGGCCGGGTTTTTTCTTGTGGCGGCCAATGCCAGAATTCTCGCCAGACATGTCCGACTACGCACTCGAGCTTCTCTCCATCAGCTGTACCTTCCATTCGAAGGACGACCCGGGCCAGCGCTACACCGCGGTGGCCGACACCACGCTGCGCGTGCGGGCCGGGGAATTCGTCTCGGTGGTGGGTCCCACGGGCTGCGGCAAGTCGACCTTGCTGAACGTGGGCGCGGGCCTGCTCGAACCTTCGTCGGGCACCATCAAGGTCTTCGGCCAGACGCTGGCGGGCGTGAACGCGCGCGCCGGCTACATGTTCCAGACCGAGGCGCTGATGCCGTGGCGAAGCGCCATCGACAACGTGATGGTGGGGCTGCAGTACCGCGGCGTGCCCGACGCCGATGCACGCGGGCAGGCCGAGGCCTGGCTTTCGCGCGTAGGTCTCTCGGGCTTTGGCGACCGCTATCCGCACCAGCTCTCGGGCGGCATGCGCAAGCGCGTGGCGCTCGCGCAGACGCTGGTGCTCGACCCCGACATCATCCTCATGGACGAGCCCTTCAGCGCGCTCGACATCCAGACGCGCCAGCTGATGGAAAACGAGGTGCTCGACATCTGGAGCGCGCCGAGCCGCGCAGCGCCCCGGGGCTCACAAGGTCGGAAGGCCGTGCTCTTCATCACGCACGACCTCGATGAAGCGATTGCAATGAGCGACCGCGTGGTGGTGTTGTCGGCGGGCCCGGCGACGCATCCGATCGGCGAGTTCGCCATCGACCTGGCGCGCCCGCGCGACGTGGCCGAGGTGCGCACGCAGCCGCGCTTCGTCGAGCTGCATACCCAGATCTGGGAGGTGCTGCGCGACGAAGTGCTCAAGGGCTATGCGCAGCAGCTCAGGAAGGCCGCATGATGCCGCGCCTGAACGAACGCAACGCGCGCTTCTGGCAGCTGGTGCTGCTCGCGATCATCCTGGTGGGCTGGCACCTGGCGTCGCGCAACCAGCAGGTGGCTTTTTTCCTGGGCGAGCCGATCCAGGTGGCGGGGCGCATCTGGAGCTGGTTCCTGCCGTTCGAGGTGCCGCCGAATCTGCTGTTTCCTGAAGGCCTGAAGGGCAATGCCGACATCTACCGGCACCTGGGCACCACGCTGCTCGAGACGGTGCTGGCCTTCGGCATCGGCACCGTGCTCGGGCTGGCTTGCGGGCTCTGGCTGGCGCTGGCACCCACTGCCAGCCTGATCCTCGATCCCTACATCAAGGCCGCCAACTCGATGCCGCGCGTGATCCTCGCGCCGATCTTCGCGCTGTGGTTCGGCCTCGGCATCTGGAGCAAGGTGGCGCTGGCCGTCACGCTGGTGTTCTTCATCGTGTTCTTCAACGTCTACCAGGGCGTGCGCGAGGTGAGCCCGGTGGTGCTGGCCAACGCGAAGATGCTCGGCGCCAACCAGCGGCAGCTGCTTCGCACGGTCTACCTGCCGAGCGCGACGAGCTGGGTGTTCTCGAGCCTGCACACCTCGGTGGGCCTGGCCTTCGTTGGCGCGGTGGTCGGCGAGTACCTGGGCTCGGCGCGCGGCGTGGGTTACCTGATCCTCCAGGCCGAAGGCACCTTCGACGTGAACACCGTATTTGCCGGCATCGTGGTGCTGACGGCCTTTGCGCTCTTGCTCGACGGCCTGGTCGGCCTGATCGAGAAGCGCCTCATGAAGTGGCAGCCGCGCAGCGGCGAAACCGAAAAGCTCTAGCGCCCGCGCTTCGGTTGCCGCCGGCCCGGCAGGCAAGGCTCAGCGCTTTTTCTTCGAAGGCGTGCCGCCGCGCTTCTCGCGCACCACCTGTTTGCCTGCAGGCGTCTTCACCACCACGTTGCGGCCGCGTGCGGCAACCGCTTTCACCTGGCTGCCGCCGCGCTTGTCGGCAACGGAGGTGCGGCCGTGCGCCCGTGCCGCGCCCGTGCCGACGCGCGCTTCGGGCGCAGCGCGGACCGGCAGGTACACCACCACGCTGTAGCCGCGCTTGAACGAATGGTTGAGCTTGACGTCGTTCCACTCGGCCACGCTGTCGGGCTTGAGCTTGTAGCGGCGCGCGATGCTGGCCACGCTGTCGTTGCGTCCGGCCTTGACGGTGGTGCGGCGATTGACGATTTCGGGCTGGAAGCTCAGGTGGCCGCTGTCGGCCACCAGCGCCGTCACGTCTTCCTTGACGCGGGCGCCGCGCGGCACGATGAGCGTCGAGCCGGCCTTGATGAGCATGCGCGGGGGGATGCTGTTGAGCGCGCGCAGGTCGGCCTCGCTCATGCCCGAGCGCTGGGCCGCATCGGCCACCGTCATGGTGTTGGGAACCACCCATGCCGTCCAGCTGGCGTACTGGCCTTGCGAGTACGCATCGAAGTTGCGCTGGAACACGGCCGCGTTGTCCCAGGGCAAGAGGATCTGGGGCGTGCCGGCCGCCAGCAGCACCGGCTTGTGCGCGGCCGGGTTGAGGGCGCGGAAGTCTTCGAGGCGGATGTCGGCGAGCTTGGCGGCCAGTTCGACGTCGAGGTCGCGCGTGAGCGTCACGGTCTGGAAGTACGGGTGGTTCGCGATCAGCGGCAGCTCGGTGTTGAACGCCTGCGGATTGGCCACGATGTTCTTCACCGCCTGCAGCTTGGGCACGTAGAGCCGCGTTTCGGCCGGCATGGAAAGGTCGCTGTAGGTGGTGGGCAGGCCCAGGCGCTGGTTCTTGGCGATGGCGCGGCTCACGCTGCCTTCGCCCCAGTTGTAGGCGGCCAGCGCGAGCTGCCAGTCGCCGAACATGCCGTAGAGCTTTTGCAGGTAGTCGAGTGCGGCGCGCGTCGAGGCCACCACGTCGCGCCGGTCGTCGCGGAAGATGTTCTGCTTGAGGTCGAAGTCGGTGCCGGTGGCGGGCATGAACTGCCACATGCCCGCGGCGCGCGCGCTGGAAATGGCCTGCGGGTTGAACGCGCTCTCGATGTACGGCAGCAGCGCGAGTTCGGTCGGCATGTTGCGCCGCTCGAGTTCTTCGACGATGTGGAAGATGTACTTGTTCGAGCGCTCGGTCATGCGCTGGATGTAGTCGGGCCGGCTGGCATACCACTGCTCGCGGTCGCGCACCAGGTCGCTCTCGAGGTTCGGCATCTTGAAGCCGCGGCGGATGCGGTCCCACATGTCGGCGGGCGGCGCGAGCGTGACGACGCTCTGCGAATGGGCTTCGCTGCTGGTGATGGGAGTGAGCGGGCCGCCTGGATAGACCGGCGCCGCGCTGCCGGAGGCCTTGGCACCGGTGCCGCCGGCGGTGGATTGCGCGGATGCGGTGGTGGAGGAGGAAGACGGGCTGTTGGTGCCCGCGCAGCCCGCGAGCAACAGTGAGCCTGCAAGGCAGACAGCAGCGATAAGTTTCATCGGAAGTCGTTTTTCCATTGGCGCAGCGCAGCGAACACCTCGGCTTCGGCCGCATCGGCGGAAAGCTCGGCGTGCTCGCGCACCGCTCTAAGGACAGTGGCTTCGCGGCTGCGAAGAAAGGGGTTGATCCGGCGTTCGGTGGCCAGTTGCGAGGGCAGCGTGGGCCGCCCCTGCGCGCGCAGGCTTTCGCAGTGCGCGCTGTACTGAGTCAGATCGGCATTGCCGGGTTCCACCGCGCGGGCGAAACGCAGGTTAGCAAGTGTGTATTCGTGCGCGCAGCACACGCGGGTGTCGCCCGGCAGCGCCGCCAGCGCATCGAGCGAGGCCAGCATCTGCGCTGGCGTGCCTTCGAACAGCCGGCCGCAGCCGCCGGAGAACAGCGTGTCGCCGCAAAAAAGAAGCGGCGCCCGGCCTGCGCTTGCGGGCAGGAAGTACGCGATGTGGCCGGCCGTGTGGCCCGGCACGTCGATGACCGAAAAGCGCAGCCCGAGCACCTTGGCGGTGTCGCCATGCGACAGCGGCTCGAAGGGCTGCGGAATGCGTTCGCGTGCCGGACCGAAGACCGGCGCGCCGGTGGCGGCATGGAGCGCGGCCACGCCGCCCGTGTGATCGGGGTGATGGTGCGTGACTAGAATCGCGGCGAGCTGCAGCTTGTCGCGCGCCAAGGCGTCGAACACCGGTTGGGCGTCGCCCGGGTCCACCACGATCGCGTTGGACCCGTCCTGCAGCATCCAGATGTAGTTGTCAGCGAAGGCGGGCAGCGGAACAAGGGTCATGAGCGGTCAAATTATAGGTTTGCAGGATTGGTTCGCGACCCCCCCCGGCCGCTACCTGCTCGCGTGGGAGCAGGCCCAGTTCGACGAAGCCGTGGCGGATGTTTTCGGCTACCACGCGCTGCAGCTCGGTGCCGCCGGGGTCGATGGCCTGCGCACCAACCGCATGCCGCACCGTTGGCTGGCGCTGCCCGACCCCGGCCAGCCGTCCGGCAGGGCTGCGCTGTACACCGATTTTGCGGCGCTGCCGTTTGCCGCCAACAGCCTCGACCTGGTGGTGCTGCCGCATGCGCTGGAGCTGAGCCAGGACCCCCATGCGGCCCTGCGCGAAGTGGAGCGGGTGCTGGTGCCAGAGGGCCGCGTGGTGATCTGCGGGCTCAATCCGGCCAGCCTCTGGGGCATGCGGCAGCGCCGCGCGCACCTGTACCGCCGGCTCGGCCTCGGCGATCTCTTTCTGCCCGAGGGCGGCGAGTTCATCGGCTACTGGCGCATGCGCGACTGGCTGCGGCTCCTGAGCTTCGAGGTGGAGTCGGGGCGCTTCGGCGTCTACCGGCCCGCGGTGCGCAGCGAGGCGTGGCTCGAGCGCTGCCGCTGGATGGACGCCGCCGGCGAGCGCTGGTGGCCCATCTTCGGCGCGGCGTACTTCCTGGTGGCCGTCAAGCGGGTGCGCGGCATGCGACTGCTGAGCGCCGACTGGCGCCGTGCAGCGGCGCGCGCCACCGCGCCGGTACCCATTGCAGGCAAGATGCACAAGGCCAAGGCCGACCGCGCCGATTGAACATTGAAATATTGAAGAAGAAGGAAAAGAGCGTTTTGAACGAAGTCGTGATCTACACCGATGGTGCGTGCAAAGGCAATCCCGGCCCTGGCGGCTGGGGTGCGTGGCTCAAGTCGGGCGCCACCGAAAAGGAACTGTTCGGCGGCGAACTCAACACCACCAACAACCGGATGGAGCTCACCGCCGTGATCGAGGGCCTGGCCGCGCTCAAGCGGCCCTGCAAGGTCATTCTCTACCTGGACAGCCAGTACGTGCGCATGGGCATCACCGAATGGATCCGCGGCTGGAAGGCCAAGGGCTGGCGCACCTCGACCAAGCAGCCGGTCAAGAACGTCGAGCTCTGGCAGAAACTCGACAAGCTGGTGGCCGAAGGGGGCCATGTGATCGAATGGCGCTGGGTCAAGGGCCATTCGGGCGACGTCGGCAACGAGCGTGCCGACATGCTGGCCAACAAGGGCGTGGACAAGGCGCTGGGCCGGATCTGAGCCGCTGCCTGCCGAGTGCGCGGCCCATGGCGGGCTACGCCTCCAGCATCATCACGTCGACTTCGTCGCCCGCGGCCACATTGCCCTGGTCGTGGTGCAGCACCACGAGCCCGTTGGCCTCGACCATCGAGCTCAGCACGCCGGAGCCCTGGTTGCCGGCAATGCGGACCTCGGGCAGCGCACCGGCCACCGCCCGCACGAAGCCGCGCTGGTATTCGGTGCGGCCGGGCTTCTTGCGGATGGCGCTCGCGGCGCGCGCGCGCAGCAGCGGCGCCGGCGCGGCGGCAATCTCGTGGCAGCCCATCATGCGCAGCAGGGCCGGCCGCACGAAGGCAAGAAAGGTGACCATGACGGCCACCGGATTGCCGGGCAGGCCGAAGAGCACGGCAGAGCCCGGCTGTGATGAGGCCTGCTGGCTGCGCGGAACGAGCCCGACCGCCATCGGCCGGCCGGGGCGCATCGCCACGCGCCAGAACGCCATGTCGCCGAGCTGCTGCATCACGGCGCGTGTGTGGTCGGCGGCGCCGACGCTCACGCCGCCGCTGGTGATGATGGCGTCGGCCTGGCCCGCGGCCTGCTGCAGCGTGGCGGCGAGCGTGGCCGGGTCGTCGCGCACCAGGCCCAGGTCGATCACTTCGCAGCCCAGCCGCGTGAGCAGGCCGAACACCGTGTAGCGGTTGCTGTCGTACACCGCGCCTTCGCGCGGCGGCTCGCCAAGGCTCAGGATCTCGTCGCCGGTCGAGAAATAGGCCACGCGCAGCCGCCGCAGCGCGGGCACCGAAGGCAGGCCCAGGCTGGCGACCATGCCCAGCGCGGCAGGCGACAGGCGCTCGCCGCGCCGCAAGGCCGGCTGGCCCTGCATGAGGTCTTCACCCGCGAAGCGGCGGTTGTCGCCGCGCCGAAGCACCTTGGCGGGAAAGCGCACGCGGTCGCCGTCGACCTTGCAGAATTCCTGCGGGATCACGGTGTCGAGCCCTTCGGGCATGACCGCGCCCGTCATGATGCGAACCGCGTCGCCGGCGGCGAGCGCGCCGCGCCAGGCCGTGCCGGCCAAGGCGGTACCCACCACGCGCAGCTCGATGGAGGCGTCGGTCGGCGAATCGTCCCGCAGGATCGCGCCGTCGAAGGCAAAGCCATCCATCGCGGAGTTGTCGTGCGGCGGCACGCTGACCGGCGAGATGATGTCTTCGGCCAGCACGCGGCCGAGCGCTTCGCGCAGCGCGACTTCCTCGCGCTCGGCCACCACGGCGGGTGCTACCAGTTGCGCCAGGAAGGCCTGCACGCCCTGGACGCTCAGCGCCTGGGGGTCATAGCCGGCAAGGGCGGCGGCAATGTCGGCGATGCGGCTCATCGGTTTTCCAGCGCGTGCAGTTCGGCCAGCGTGTTGGCGTTGAAGAAGGCGTCGGGCGCATCGCCGGGCCGGTCGAAGGGCACGAGCACCGTGCGGTGCTGCGCGGTCCAGGCGTCGATCTTGCGGCCGCCGGACTGGGTGAAGTTCACCAGGCTTTCGAGCAGCGTGGTGTGCAGCAGGCAGAACACCGGCTGCGGTCGCAGCACCGGCGCCGCGCCGGGTTCGGCGGCGGACTCGGGCGCGCTCACCATGGCGATTTCCGCGTTGTCGGCCACCAGGGCCTCGGCCAGCCGGCTCGCCAGGTCGAGCGGAAACAGCGGCGTGTCGCAGGGCACGGTGAGCAGGTAGGGCGTTTCGCAGCGTTCGAGCCCGGTCAGGAAGCCCGCGAGCGGGCCGGCATAGTCGGCCAGGCTGTCGGGCCACACCGGAACGCCGAAGGACTCGTAAGCCGCCAGGTTGCGGTTGGCATTGATCATGACCTCGCCCACCTGCATGCCCAGGCGCAGCACGGCATGCATGGCAAGCGGCGAGCCGTTGAAGTTCTGCAGGCCCTTGTCGATGCCGCCCATGCGGGAGCCGCGGCCGCCGGCCAGCAGCAGGCCGGTGATCTCGCCGGGGGAAATGGAATCTTGTGTGTTTGGGGTCATCCGCCGATGTAGCTCATTTCGACGCGGCGCGGCGCGGGGTCGTTGGCGTCGTGCTCGCCGCTGTCGGGGCCGCGCAGCGCGCGCAGTTCGGAATAGCGGTCGGCGCGGCCCTGCCAGATGTGGCCGATGGCCGAGCCGATGTCCTCGTCGGTGGCGGTGCCGCGCAGCAGGGGGCGCAGGTCGTGGCCCGCGCTCGCAAAGAGGCAGAGGTAGAGCTTGCCTTCGGTGGACAGGCGCGCGCGGCTGCAGTCGTGGCAGAAGGCCTGGGTCACGCTGCTGATCACGCCGATTTCCCCGCCGCCGTCGGCGTAGGCCCATCGCTGGGCGGTTTCGCCCGGCGCGCTGGGCTCGAGCGGCACCAGCGGAAACTCGGCGCCGATGCGCGCAACGACCTCGGCCGAGGGCAGCACCTCGTCCATGCGCCAGCCGTTGGTGGCGCCCACGTCCATGTATTCGATGAAGCGCAGCACCACCTTGCCGCCGTGGTGGTCGCGGAAGTAGCGCGCCATCGGCAGGATCTCCTGCTCATTGGTGCCGCGCTTGACCACCATGTTCACCTTCAGCGGACCGAGGCCCGCGGCCAGCGCCGCCTCGATGCCGGCGAGCACGTCGGCCACCGGAAAATCGACGTCGTTCATGTGGCGGAAGACCGCATCGTCCAGGCTGTCGAGGCTCACGGTCACACGCTGCAGGCCGGCGGCGGCCAGCGCGGCCGCCTTGCGCTGCAGCAGCGAGCCGTTGGTGGTGAGCGTGAGCGCGAGCGGTTCGCCGCCCGGGGTGCGGATTTCAGAGAGCTGCGCGATCAGCGCCTCGATGTTCTTGCGCAGCAGCGGCTCGCCGCCGGTGAGGCGGATCTTGCGCACGCCATGGGCCGCGAACAGGCGCGCGAGCCGGGTCATTTCCTCGAAGCTCAACAGCGCGCTGTGCGGCAGGTATTGGTAGTCCTTGTCGAACACGTCCTTCGGCATGCAGTAGCTGCAGCGGAAGTTGCAGCGGTCGGTCACGCTGATGCGCAGGTCGGTCAGCGGCCGGCCCAGGCGGTCGAGTAGCCGCCCGGTGGCGGGCACGGCCACCTCCGGAACCGCCACGGCGGGGCGCGCGCGGCCGACCTCGGAGAGCGGAATGACGGTGGTGCTTTTGCGGTTCATGGACAGCGGCCAATTTACTCCATCGGGCGCGGGCCGATTCCGAAAAGGGCTACTCCTTGGCGAGCGCCGCCCGGAACCCGGCCCTGCACGCGGCGCGCGCCTCAGCCGTGCTTGATGGCGACGGTCTTGAGCGTGGTGAAGCCGTAGAGCGCTTCGAAGCCCTTTTCGCGTCCGTAGCCCGACGACTTGACGCCGCCGAACGGCAGTTCCACGCCGCCGCCGGCGCCGTAGTTGTTGATGAACACCTGGCCGCTGCGAACCCGCTTGGCCATGCGGAACTGGCGCGCACCGTCGGTCGTCCAGACGCCGGCCACAAGGCCGAACTGCGTGGCGTTGGCGAGCGCCACCGCTTCGTCCTCGTCGGCGAACTGCATCGCGGCGAGCACCGGGCCGAACACCTCTTCCTGGGCGAGGCGGTGGTCCACCGGCACGTCGCGCAGCAGGGTGGGGGCCTGGTAGAAGCCGGTTTCGGGCGCCTCGTCGACCACGATGCCGTGGGCCACCATCGGAATGCCCGCCACCTGGGCGTCGCTCAGGAAATCCCACACGCGCTGCTGCTGTGTCTGGCGGATCAGCGGGCCGACGTCCAGGTCCATGGCCGCGGGGCCGACGCGCAGGGCCTCGAAGGCACGGCCGAGGCGCTCGAGCAGCGGCTCGTAGATGCCGCGCTGGATCAGCACGCGCGAGCCGGCCGAGCAGGTCTGGCCGGCGTTCTGCACGATGGCATTGATGATCACCGGAATGGCCGCGTCGAGGTCGGCGTCGGCAAAGATGATCTGCGGGCTCTTGCCGCCGAGTTCGAGCGTGACCGGGCAATGCCGCTCGGCCGCCACCTGCTGGATCAGCGTGCCGATCTTCGGGCTGCCGGTGAAGCTGATGTGGTCGATGCCCTCGTGCCGCGCGAGCGCGTCGCCCACTTCATGGCCGTAGCCCGTCACGATGTTGAGCGCGCCGGCCGGAAAGCCGACCTCGGCCGCCAGTTGCGCCACGCGAACGAGGGAAAGGCAGGCATCCTCGGCCGGCTTCACCACGCACACGTTGCCGGCCGCCAGCGCGCCGCCCACGCTGCGCCCGAAGATCTGCATCGGGTAGTTCCACGGAATGATGTGGCCGGTGACGCCGTGCGGCTCGCGCCAGGTGAAGACGCTGTAGCCGTCCTGGTAGGGAATGGTCTCGCCGTGCAGCTTGTCGCAGGCGCCGGCATAGAACTCGAAATAGCGCACCAGCGCGAGTGCGTCGGCGCGGGCCTGCTTCACGGGCTTGCCGCAATCGCGCTGCTCGATGAGCGCGAGTTCGTCGACGTGCTCGGCAACCTTCTGCGAGAGCTTGTAGAGCAGGCGGCCGCGGTCGGCCGCGCTCACCTTGTGCCAGACGCCCTCGAAGCAGTCGCGCGCCGCGCGCACGGCGGAATCGATGTCGGCGGCATTGCTGCGCTGGATTTCGTCGAAAGGCTGGCCGTCGGAGGGGTCGAGCACCTGCAGGGTGCGGCCGGAGGATGACGGGACGTCGGCGTTGGCGATGAAGTTGAGTTGCATGGGACGGGATTTTGCACCCGCTACCGGGGTGCGCCTGCGCCCGGCCGCGGCAGCGCCCGGACCGCGTTGAGCATGCGCTCCACGTGCTTGTCCGGATTCAGGTTCTGGTAGTAATAGGCCACCTTGCCGTTCGGCGCGATCACGTAGGACAGTCGGTTGGCGAAGTCGGGCCGGGTCTGCATCAGGGCGTCGAAGCCGTTGATCACGGATTTGGATTCATCCGAAGCCACGGGAAAGCGGCTCTGGCACGACTTGACCGAGAACTTGGAGAGGGTGTCGATGTCGTCGGCCGACACGCCGATGACCGTGGCGCCGAGCGCGGCGAACTGGTCGACGGCTTCGGCGAAGGCATGCGCTTCGATCGAACAATCGCTGGAGTCGGCCGCCGGAAAGAAGTACACCACCACCGGGCCCTTGGCCAGCGCCTCGGCCAGCGAATAGCGGAAGGTCTTGCCGCCGAGCGCGGCGTTGGCGGTGAACTTGGGCACCGGATCGCCGATGTCCAGTGCAGCCCAGGCGGGCAGTGCCAGCCCGGCGGCGACCGACATCAGGGCAATGCGTGAGAGGATCGGTCTTGCCATGGTGTAACTCCGAGCAGGGGTGAAACGAATTCTAGGATGCCATCATGAACCTCTGGACCCCACTTCTGCGTATCTGTCTTGCCGGCGCCATGGCTGCGGCGCTGGCGGCGTGCGGCTCGCTGCCGCCGGCGCGCGAGCGGGCGGCGGTGAACGCCGCCGCGGCCGATCCGTCCACCACGCTGGCACGCATCGCAGCCGCCTCGACGCCGCCGGGCGAGCATTCGGGCTTCCGGCTGATGCCGCTCGGCGTGTATTCGCTCGACGCGCGCGTGCAGCTTGCAGAGCGCGCCCAGCGCTCGCTGGTGGTCCAGTACTACCAGTTCGAGAACGACGCCACCGGCCGCCTCCTGATGCGCGCGCTGCGCGAGGCGGCCGGGCGCGGGGTGCAGGTGCGGCTGCTGGTGGACGATCTCTACACCGTCAAGAGCCAGCAGCCGCTGCTCGCGCTTTCCGCCACGCCCAATGTGCAGGTGCGGCTGTTCAATCCGTTCTGCTGCGGACGCGGCGGTTTTCTCTCGCGCTTCGCGGCCTCGCCGCACGAGATCGGGCGGCTCAACCACCGCATGCACAACAAGCTCTTCATCGCCGACGGCGTCATGGCGGTGGTGGGCGGGCGCAACATCGCCGACGAGTATTTCGTGCTGAGCGAGGCACAGAACTTCATCGACATGGACGCGCTCGTGGTGGGCAAGGTGCTGCCGCAGCTCGAATCGATCTTCGACGCCTACTGGAACAGCGAGCAGGTCTGGCCCATTGCCGACATCGTGCGCGGGGAGGGCGGCCGCACGCCCACGGCCGCCGACTTCGACGCCTGGATCGGCATGGCCGCGCCGCCGCCGAAGATCGTGCTGCCGCCGTCCGACGTGCTGGGCTACGGGCCGATCGCGGAAGAACTCGATGGCGGCCGCATGGGCCTGCTGTGGGGCGAGGCCCGCGCCATTGCCGATCCGCCCACCAAGCCCACCACGATGACCGAGGACGAAGCCATTGCCACCAGCGTGACGATGAAGGTCTGGGCGCTGCTGATGGACGCCAAGGTCGAGGTCGACCTGACCTCGCCCTACCTGGTGCCCGGCGAGCGCGGCATGGCGGCCTTCGAGGACCTTGCCAGGCGCAAGGTCAAGCTCACGCTCTTGACCAATTCGCTGGCCGCCAACGACGAGCCGCTGGTGCACACCGGCTATGCGCGCTACCGCGAGCGGCTGCTCAGGAGCGGTGCCGACCTGTACGAACTGAGCCCGCAGCGCACCACCGCGGGCGAGCGCTTCGGCATGTTCGGCAAATCGCTGGGGCGGCTGCACTCCAAGACCGCCGCCATCGACAAGACCCGCATCTTCATCGGCTCGATGAACCTCGATCCGCGCTCGGCGAGCCAGAACACCGAGATGGGCGTGGTGGTCGACAGCCCGCAGCTGGCGCGCGAGATGCTGCGCGTCATCAACATCAGCAAGCTGCAGAATTCGTACCGGCTGCGCATTGCCAAGGACACCGGCACGCTGCAGTGGCTCACGACCGATGGCGAGAAGGAAGTCATCCTCACATCGGAGCCGGAATCGAGCTTCTTCCAGCGCCTCCACAACCTGATCATTGCGCCCCTGGTTCCCGAAATGCTGCTGTAGCCTCGGGGGATGGCGCAAAGCTTCATTTCGTTGTCGGCCCTCCAGGTGATGTGCTGGGGGCTGATCTTTTTCGGCGGCATCTACCTGGGATTCGGTGTCCTCAACTGGCTACTGGCCCGGCGGGTGCTGCCCGCGCTCGGCATCGGGCGCGTGCTCGACCCGCGGCCGCTGCAGCCGGGGCAGCTGCGCCGCGAACTGGCGCAGTCGGGCGTGTCGGTGCTCGTGTTCGGGCTGGGCATGGTGTTTCCGTGGGGCTTGCTCCAGCTGGGCTGGGCGCGGCTCGATGCCGACGCGGGCTGGCGCCAGGTCGCGGCCGAAATCCTGGTGCTCGCGATCTGGAACGACGTTCATTTCTGGTTCAACCACCGGCTGCTGCACACGCGCTGGCTGCGGCGCTTTCACGGGCCGCACCACCGTTCGGTCGTGACCACGCCATGGGCCACGTACAGCTTCCATCCGATCGAGGCGGCCATGCTCGGCAACGTGATCCTGCTGCCGATGCTGCTGCACGACTTCAGCTTCTGGTCGCTCGCGTCGGTGCCGCTGTTCAGCCTGTTCTTCAACAGCATCGGGCACTCGAACTACGACTTCTTTCCGCGGGCGTCGTACAGCCACTGGTTTGCCGCAAGCCGCCGGCACCATTTGCACCACGCCTGCCACAGCGGCAACTACGGCTTCCAGTTCACCTTCATGGACCGGTTGTTCGGCACGCGCATTGCCGCCGACGCGGCCGAGCCGCAGTTCCTGGCCTTCCGCGAGAAGCAGCAACGCCAACCGCAGCATGGCACGCCGGCCTGAGGCGCCGCGCTGGCCGGCGCGCCTTCGCCATGGGCGCGACTGGCAGAGCCTGGCGTACCTGGCGGCGCTCCCCGCGCTGGCGGCATGGCAGTGGGTGCACGGCTTTGCCGTGCTGCTCTATGCGCCGATGCTGTTCCTGACGCTGGGCGTGGGCGTGATCCACCACAACCACGTGCATCTGCGCATGTGGCGCGGGCGGCGCATGAACCGGTTCACCGACTTCTGGATCACGCTGCTGCAGGGGCATCCGACCTTCGTCTTCTGGCCGGCGCATGTGGCCAACCACCATCGCCACCGGCACGGACCGCGGGACGTGGCGCGCACCTACCGCTTCGGCGGCGACACCAACCATCTGCGGGGCTACCTGCTGCATCCGTTCCAGGCCGTGTGGGTGCTGGTGCCGGTGTTCTTCGGCTGGCTTGCGCGGCTTCGCAGGCACCGGCCGGGACCCTGGCGCTACTGCATGGCGCAGTACGCCCTGTGGCTCGGCAGCTGGAGCGCGCTGCTGCTGCTCGACTGGCGCAAGGCCCTGCTGCTGGTGATCGTGCCGCAGCTGCACGGGCTGCACTGGCTGCTGGCCACCAACTATCTGCAGCACGCACATGCCGACGGACGCCGGCCCGTGCCGGATGTGGAGGCGCGGCGCGATACCGCGGGTACCCGCCTGAACTACGCGCGCAATTTCGAGGGGCTGGTGAACCCTTTGCTGTTCAACATCGGCCTGCACACCGCACATCACGAGAACCCGCATGTCCACTGGTCCGAGCTCACGCAGCTGCATCGCACGCGCTACCGCGCGCAGGTCGATCCTGCGCTCAACGAGCAGGGACTGGTGCCCTACATGGTTCGCGTGTTCGTGCTCGGGGCGCTGTGGCCGCGTTTTCGCAGCCGCCCGCTGATGCCGCCCGTGCCCGTGCCGCCCGAGTCTCCAACCCACTGAACCATGCCCGTCCCATTCCAACGCGTCTATATCGAGAGCGCCGGCTACTTCATGCCCGGCGAGCCCATTCCCAACGAGCGCATGGATGCCTACATCTCGCCGCTCAACCGGATGTCGGAGCGCATCAAGCGGCGCATCCTGGCCGAGAACGGCATCCTCACGCGGCACTATGCGATCGACGAGGAGGGCATGACGCGCCACACCAATGCGCAGCTGGCGGCAGGCGCGATCCGCGACTGCCTGCGGCGCGGCGGCGCCGAGCTGTCGCGCGTGTCGCTGCTGGCCAGCGGCTCTTCGGGCGGCGACACGCTGATGCCCGGTTTCGCCAACATGATCCAGGGCGAACTGGCGGCACCGCCCATGGAAACGCTGTCGGTGCACGGCATCTGCGCCGCGGGCGTGTCGGCCATCCAGTCGGCCGCGCAGGGCATCGAGCTGGGGGCACACCGCAGCGCGCTCGCGGTGGCCAGCGAAATGCCCTCGCGGCTTTTCAAGCGCTCGCGCTTCGCTGCGCGTGGCTACGAGACCGACTTCGATTCGCACTTCCTGCGCTGGATGCTCTCCGACGGTGCGGGCGCGCTGCTGCTGTCGGACGGTGCACCTGCGCTGGCCGGCAACCCGGGGCTGCGCCTGCGGCTCAAGTGGGTGCACCAGCGCGCGTTCTCGGGGGACTACCCGGTATGCATGCAGCTGGGCCTGACCGAGGACCGCGCGCGCGGCCATCTCGATTTTGGCTCGTGGGCCGAAGCGGAGGCGGCGGGTGCCTTGTCGCTGCGGCAGGACATCCGCCTGCTGCCGCACCTGTTCGACATCGGCATTCATGAATACGCAACGCTGGTGCAGGGCGGATGGCTCGATCCGAAGCGGATCGACCACTTCCTGTGCCACTACTCGTCGGAGAAATTCATTCCCGTGGTCGAGGACCTGATGGCCAAGGCCGACCTCGCCATTCCGCGCGAGCGCTGGTGGAGCAACTTGGCCTGGCGCGGCAATACGGGGGCCGCGTCGATCCTGATCATGCTGTCGGAGTTCCTGCACTCCAAGGCGCTGAAGCCGGGCGAACAGATCTTCTGCTACGTGCCGGAATCGGGGCGCTTCATGGCCGCCTACATGCTGCTGGAGGTCGAGGCGGCCGAGGCGCCCGCCCGGGCGGTGGCCGTTCCGCGCACCACGGCCGACGCGGCCCCGGACGAAGAAGCCGCGATCGCTCCGCCGCACGACCCGGCCGCCGCGCCCGAAGGCCTCGGCGCGCTGCTGACCGAACTGGCCGGCATCTGGCACGACTACCGCTCGCGCGCCTGGCGCACGCCGCTGATCCGCCAGATCCGCGAGCGCCGCCTTGCCTTGCCCGACTACCTGAACTGGATGGAGCAGTGGATCCCGCAGGTGCGCGAAGGCAGCCGCTGGATGCGCGAAGGCGCCGCTTCGCTGACCGGCCCGTACCAGGCGCTGGCCGCGCTGATCGACGTGCACGCGGGCGAGGAGCAGGACGACTTCAACATTCTCTTCAGCGACTACCGCAAGGCCGGCGGCACCGTCGAGCGGATCGACGATCTGCGCCGCAACCCTGGCGGAGAGGCGCTCAATGCCTACCTGCACGGCCTGGCCGCCACGCGCAACCCGATCGGCCTGCTGGGCGCCATCTACATCATCGAGGGCACGGGCCAGCGCATCGTTCCCGCGCTGCTGCCGCTGATCAAGGCCGGCCTGAAGCTGCTGCCCGACGCCTTCCGCTTTCTCGAATACCACGGTCACAACGACGAGAACCACCTGAACCGCTGGCTCGCCGCGGTCGAGATGGTGATGGCCGTGGAAGGCGGCGAGGGCGCCGAAGGCCGGGGCCGGGCGGCCCGCCAGATCATCGACACGGCGCGCCACACGGCCGCGCTGTACCTGATGCAGTTTCAGCACATTACACAGCGGATGCCCCATGAGCCGAACGCCTGATTTTCTTGCGCAGGGTCACGACGAGCGCGACCCCAGTCCCTGGCTCGCGCTCTACCTGGACCAGAGCACGCCGCTGCCCGACGAGGTCAAGGCGGCATGGCTGGCCGACTCGAGCTCGGGCTCGCGCCAGTACCTGCTGCCGTTCCTGCGGCCAGTGGCGCGGCTCACGATCATCCTGATCCAGGTGGTGAAGGTGTTCGTGCCGCGCAACTGGTCGCACTCGAAGCTGCTGCACCGGCTGCTGGCCTGGGGGCTGAAACGCTTCGTCTCGCCGGAAGCGAACTGGCTGATCCTGCGGCATTTCCACCTCGGCTCGCAGGTGCTGGGCTTCATCGGCCGCAATTCGCCGGTACCCGTGGGCACCTCGCCGCTGGAGCCGGCCGACATCGATGCGCTCAAGGACGAGACCTTCCTGAAGCACGACCTGAATCTCTTCAACTTCGTGATCCGGCTGAACCAGGCGCTGCGCGACAAGGGGCTGGTGCTGGCCAAGGCGCCCGAGGTCGATTTTTCGATGATCAGGGACCCGGGCCTGCGGCTTTCCGACATGCCGCGCGGCAGGCTCAACTTTCTCGACCTGCAGAGCGCCATCGAGCTTTTCACGCCGCTGTACCAGCTGATGCTGACCGACAACGACTTCTGGCGCGCCGCCAATTCGCTGCAGCTGGACGAAACCATCGGCATCTACGCGGCCACCTTGCTGGGCGCCCCCGAGCACCTCATCCTGGTGAACAACAAGCATCCGCTGGTGCCGCTTTCGACCCTGCGGGCCGGGCACCGGCTGGTCATTCACGGGCTGTCGACGGAGATGCTGCACAGCCTGCTGCGGCGCATGCAGGCCGCGCAGGGGGCAACCCCCACGCCGTAGCAGCCACTTGCATAAGCGTATGCTGCCCCCAGATGCAATCCATGAACACGACCCATAATCCGTCTTCCAAGACCGATCTGGCAGTGACCCACGTGCTGGCTCAACTGCTGGAGCGGCTTGAGCACAGCGCCGTCCCCGTAGGCGCCGAGCAGTACCGCTCGGTGGTAGAACACCTGGTGCACGAATTCAACGACGTTGAACCCGGCGCCGACCTGGGGCGTCTGCTGGACGCCTATCCTGCCGCCGCCGAGGTCTACGAAAACCTCAATTACCAACATGCCGGCCTCTGCCGCTCGGCGCTCGACACGGCGCTTGCGGCCGAAGTCAGCGCGAGAGAAGCCATTGCACGCGCCATGCGCAACACCGAACCGAAAAAGGACAAAGCCGATGGCCAAAGCTGAGGTCAAGACCGCCGTTGTGGCCGATGGCCTGCGTTACAAATCGAAGGCACCGGGCTCTCCGTTCCGCGCTTCGGCGTCGTTCAGCGGGGCCACCATGTCCTGCTTCATGTGCGGAAAGCACCGCGTACGGTCGCAATTGCGCACCCGCCAGGTGCTGGGCAAGTCGCAGACCGTTTGCGCGCCCTCGTGCAAGGCGCTCGACGAATCGCTCGAATAAGCCGGATTCGCGGGCCTAGCATGGCGGCGCGACGCCTTGGCGACATGCCCGAGCGTGAGAATTGCAGATTTTCTTTCCAAATCGCCTGCAATGGATATACAGTTAGACACAATTGATGCATTTATTGCGTTAGTCAAAAGTTCTAATTTGTAGTCGACGGCAAATGATTTTGTGTATGTGCAATAACGCCCAGTGCCGGGCGATTTGCGGAAGGAATCTGCAATGAACAAGTCGCGCCACGTGGTCATGCAGGTGGTCAAGCGTTCCTCCGGCAGTGCGACGCACCATGTGGAATTCCTCATGGACAACATCTTTGCGGAGCGCCTGCGCCAATTGCGCTCGCTGGTTCCGCCGCTGGGCAGCCTCAACAAGCAGCGCGACCTGGTGATCGACAAGGTGCGCGCGCGCCTTCCGAACGCCGTCTGGCGCACCGGAAGCCATGTCGACGAGGGCGTGGAGGGCTCCTGCATCGTCATTGCGGCGGAAGGCTCGTTCAATTGCGGCGGCAAGGACCGCCTGACGCGCGAAAAGCTGGTGACCTACAACTTTTCGATTTCGCGCCTGATCGAATTGCACGCCGAACGCCCCGACGGCGAAACCCTCTACATCCGCGACGGCACCTTCGCCAACGACGAGCCCGCCGACTCGGCCGCGGGCCTCTGGGTGGCGTCGCTGACCGAACAGGAAACCGTGATGCGCATTCCGGATGCCCCTTCGGACTTCGACACCCTGCACGACCTGGCAATGCGCCCCGAACAGCGAGCCGCCGCCACTCCTCCCAGCCACAGGGCCAGTTTCTACTGAAGAGCCTCGGCCGCCGCGCCTACCGGCGTGTAGTGTGCGCGGTTGTTCTCGAGCCAGCGTGCCGACAGGCTGCTGTCCTGCTGCGCCGGATGGAAATCGGCGCGAAAGTAGCTGCGCCAGGCCCGCCAGTTGCCGCCGAGCAGGCCGCCTCTGCCGAGCAGGATGCGCGCGGCGCTCTTCCAGGTCGCCCATTTCCACAGCTGGCCTTCGCGGCGCAGGTTGTCGGCGGTCTGGCGCATGAGGTCGTCCAGGAACATCAGCGTCACGCGCCGGAACCAGCGCCTGCGCCAGGCGTCGGACCCTTGCGCAGCCTTGTAGATGTCGAACGCCACGGCCTTGTGCTCCAGCTCTTCGGCGCTGTGCCAGAGCCACATGGTGCGCAGCCGCGGCTCGGCGCCGTCGAGCACCTGGGGGTGGGCGAGCAGCCATTCGGCGAACATGGCGGTGAAGTGCTCCGTGGCTGCGGTGGCTGCCAGCGCATGGCGCGGATCGGCGCCCTCCAGCAACTGCATGCGCCTGGCGGCGCGGGGAGTCCAACCGTCCACCAGGCCCTGGTCCTGCAGGTGGGTGTTGAAAAGCGAATGAATGCGCCGGTGCGTAGCCTCCTGGCCGATGAAGCCGCGCACGTCGGCGCGAAGCGCTTCCTGTGCTTGCGCCGGCAGCGTGGCCGCGGCGTCGCGCACGGCATCGATGAAGAACTGCTCGCCGAACGGAAAGCTCATCGACAGCGCATTGAAAAAGGCGGTGGAGAATGCGTTGCCGCCGCACCAGTTGCGGCCGAACGGCGTTTGCAGGTCGATCAGAAGGCGGCGCACGACAAGGTCGGCCATGGCTGATGTTCCTTGGAAAATGCGATGCGGTACACATTCGTACCAATTTCCTGGAATGGTGCACGCCACGGCTGGTACCGTCAAGTACCAATGCGGAGGACAATGTCTTTTCCATGAGCATCGCGACTGAAAAACCAGCCCTTGAGGCCGCCTCCGCAGAGCCGGCCCACGAGCACTACGCCCGGCTGCTGGAAGGCATGGCGCGCGCCGTGGCCGCCAAGGGCTACGCGGACACCACCATTGCCGACATCGTGCGGGAGGCCGCCGTGTCGCGCCGCACCTTCTACGAGCATTTCACGACCAAGTCGGAGTGCCTGATCGCGCTGTACGAGGCGGCCAGCAAGCTGGCGCTGCGCGCGGTGAGCGAAGCCTTCGATCCGGCGCAGCCCTGGCATGCGCAGGTGGAGCGGGCGATCACCGCGTATTTCGACTATCTTGCGCAGGATCCGCCGCTGCTGCGCACACTGTTCGTCGAGATCCTCGGCCTTGGCATGCCGGGGCTGGCGGCGCGGCGCCGGGTGAACGGCGAGATCGCCGGCTTCATCCAGGCGGCCATCAACGGCGGCCCCGCGGCGCACCTGACGAGCGAAATGGCGATGACCGTGGTGGGCGGCATCAACGAACTGGTGCTGCAAGCCATCGAACAGGACCGGGTGGGTGAGCTCGGCCAGTTGGTCCCGCCGGCCACGCGCCTGGTGCGCGCGGTGGCGGCAGAGAGCGCCAGGTAGCGAGAGCCGCCTCAGGCGGGCCTGGCCTGCGCCGGATCGTAGAAGAACTCTTCCTGGGCGATGCGCTCGCCCTCCCAGCGCTGCCAGGCGAGTTCTTCCATGCGCATGGCCTTGCCGTCCTTGAAGCGGAAATCGAAGACCCAGCGGATCACCACGTGGTCGCCGTTCACGAACACCGGGCGCACGCAGGTCGAAACCACCGAGGCGGTGCGGTCCAGCGTCGCCTGCTCGCGCGCAACCAGCGCGCTGCGGCCGCGCCGGGGCTCGGCCTGGTTCTCGCGCATGGTCGCGTCCTCGGTGTAGTAGTCCTCGATGGCCTGGGCGTGCGCACCGCTCTCCACGGCGGCAATGAAGGCCTCGAGTCTTTCCGTGGTGGGCATCAGGCCTTGACCTTCACTTCGACGCGGCGGGCTTCGCTCGCGGGCCCGTCCGCCTGGGTCTGCTCGGGCTTGGCAAGCTCGATCTTGTCGGCGGGGGCGCCGGCGGCCTTGAGCGCATCGCCCACGGCCACGGCGCGCTGCTTGGCGAGCTCGGCGTTCTTGGCCGGATCGCCGCTTGCATCGTGGTAGCCGCTCACGAGCAGGATGCTGCCGCTCTGCACGGCCTTGATGACATCGGCCAGTGCTTCCTTGGCATTGGGCGCGACCTCGGCCTTGCCGCTCTCGAAGTAGAACTTCACCACGCCGTTCTCGACCTTCACGGCCGCGGCGTCGGCGGCTGCCACGGTGCCGGAGGCCACTGCCGCCACCGGCGCTGCGGGCGCGGAGGGCTGGGCAGCGGCGGCCGGCGCGGTCGCTGCCGGAGGCATCTCGACCTTGTGCGGCACGGCCGCGGCCGCATCGCCGGCATGGAACTTGACCACCAGCGGCACGATCAGCAGCGCCACGATGTTGATGATCTTGATCAGCGGATTCACCGCCGGGCCGGCCGTGTCCTTGTAGGGGTCGCCCACGGTGTCGCCGGTGACGGCCGCCTTGTGCGCCTCGGAGCCCTTGCCGCCGTGGTGGCCGTCCTCGATGTACTTCTTGGCGTTGTCCCATGCGCCGCCGCCCGTGCACATCGAGATGGCGACGAA
This sequence comes from Variovorax paradoxus NBRC 15149, assembly GCF_001591365.1. GTDB lineage: Bacteria > Pseudomonadota > Gammaproteobacteria > Burkholderiales > Burkholderiaceae_C > Variovorax > Variovorax paradoxus. The sequence goes on along the minus strand of NZ_BCUT01000001.1, from coordinate 149,218 downwards.
CAGGCCGGTCACGATGGTGCCCATCAGCAGGCCGCCCAGCGCCTTCGGCCCGAGCACCAGCCCGACCAGGATCGGCACCACCACCGGCAGCAGCGAGGGGATCATCATTTCCTTGATGGCCGCGCCGGTCAGCATGCCCACGGCCTTGCCGTACTCGGGCTTGCCGGTGCCTTCCATGATGCCGGGGATCTCGCGGAACTGCCGGCGCACCTCCTCGACCACCGCGCCGGCCGCCCGGCCCACGGCCTCCATGGCCATGGCGCCGAACAGGTAGGGAATCAGGCCGCCGATGAACAGGCCGACGATCACCATCGGGTCGCTCAGGTTGAAGCTGATGTTCAGCCCGAAGCTCTCCAGCTTGTGGGTGTAGTCGGCAAAGAGCACCAGCGAGGCGAGGCCGGCCGAGCCGATCGCGTAGCCCTTGGTCACGGCCTTGGTGGTGTTGCCCACAGCGTCGAGCGGGTCGGTCACGGCGCGCACGCTGTCGGGCAGCTCGCTCATCTCGGCAATGCCGCCGGCGTTGTCGGTGATGGGACCGTAGGCGTCGAGCGCCACCACGATGCCCGCCATGCTCAGCATGGCCGTGGCGGCCACCGCAATGCCGAACAGCCCGGCGAGCGCATACGAGGCCATGATGGCCACGCAGACGCAGATCACCGGCCAGGCCGTCGAACGCATCGAGACGCCCAGGCCCGCGATGATGTTGGTGCCGTGGCCCGTGGTGGAGGCCTGCGCGATGTGCTGCACCGGCTTGTACTGCGTGCCGGTGTAGTACTCGGTGATCCACACCAGCGCGGCCGTGAGCGCCAGGCCGACGAAGCAGGCGCCGAACAGCTTGAGCTGGCTGCCGCTCGCGGCAATGGCGTTGTCGGGGATGAGCCAGCTCGTGACGAACCAGAACGCGATCAGCGACAGAAGGCCCGCCACCGCCAGGCCCTTGTAGAGCGCCGGCATCACGTTGGTCATGCCCGGCGAGGCCTTGACGAAGAAGCAGCCGATGATCGACGCGATGATCGACACGCCGCCCAGTGCCAGCGGATAGAGCACCGCATTGAGCGGCGCCGCCGTGACCATCAGCGCGCCCAGCACCATGGTGGCGATCAGCGTGACGGCGTAGGTTTCGAACAGGTCGGCCGCCATGCCGGCGCAGTCGCCGACGTTGTCGCCCACGTTGTCCGCAATGACGGCCGGGTTGCGCGGATCGTCTTCGGGAATGCCGGCCTCGACCTTGCCCACCAGGTCGGCGCCCACGTCGGCGCCCTTGGTGAAGATGCCGCCGCCCAGCCGCGCGAAGATCGAGATCAGCGAGGAGCCGAAGGCAAAGCCGATCAGCGGGTTGAGGATGGCCGAGAGGCTGCGGTCCGGCGTGAGATTGCCGTTGCCCGCCAGGAACCAGTAGAAGACCGAGACGCCCAGGAGGCCCAGCCCCACCACCAGCATGCCCGTGATGGCGCCGCCGCGGAATGCGACGTCCAGCGCCGGGCCGATGCCTTGCGTGGCCGCCTGCGCGGTGCGCACGTTGGCGCGCACCGACACGTTCATGCCGATGAACCCGCAGGCGCCCGAAAGCACCGCGCCCACCACGAAGCCGATGGCCGTGGTCGCGTCCAGGAAGATGCCGATGAGAATGGCCAGGACCACGCCGACCACCGCGATGGTGGTGTACTGCTTGGCGAGGTAGGCCGATGCGCCGGCCTGGATGGCGGCCGCGATTTCCTGCATCCGAGCGTTGCCCGGGTCCTTGGCGAGAATCCAACTTCGGGCCCAGAAACCGTAGCCGACGGCCACGAGGCCGCAGACGATGGCGAGTATCAGGGGGGTGTTGCCGATCATGCTTTGCTTCTCCATTCGTTCGTTGTGACTAGTGGAGACGGACAGCATGGGTCCTGCGCGCAACGCGTACGGGACCCAGGTTTTCCGTCGCGTTGCTTCCTCGAAGCTCGCAGCACCGAGGTGCGGAGCCGATTGGCCAACGGGTGCAATTTACAGGCAAAAACAAGAACGCGTGCGACCGGGCCGTGACACGGAAAGTAAACTCCGGGTTTGTCCCCATCTCCCCTCATACTTTTCAACTACTCGAAAACGTCATGTCCTTCGACAAAGTCTCCCCCGGCAAGAACATCCCCGACGCCTTCAATGTCGTGATCGAAATCCCGATGAATGCCGACCCGATCAAGTACGAAGTCGACAAGGAATCGGGCGCGATCTTCGTCGACCGCTTCATGACGACCGCGATGTACTACCCGGCCAACTACGGCTACGTGCCGCAGACCCTCTCCGGCGACGGCGACCCGGTCGACGTGCTGGTGATCGCGCCGTACCCGCTCCTGCCCGGCGTGGTGGTGCCGTGCCGCCCGCTCGGCATCCTGATGATGGAGGACGAAGCCGGCGTCGACGGCAAGGTGCTGGCCGTGCCCACCGACAAGGTGCTGCCGATCTACAGCCACTGGAAGTCGGTCGACGACGTGAACCCGATGCGCCTGAAGGCCATCAGCCACTTCTTCGAGCACTACAAGGACCTGGAAGCCGGCAAGTGGGTCAAGGTGCTGGGCTGGGAAGGCATCGACGCGGCCAAGAAGGAAATCGTCGACGGCATCGCCGCCTACAAGAAGTAAGCGGCTTCCCGGGTGTTCGCGGCCGGCTGCTCAGCCGGCCTTGAAGGGGCTGCGTTCGCCCAGGTGGTCCATGTAGTTCTCGATGCCTTCGCCCTCGCGCTCGAGAAAGCGTTCGACCGCGTCGGCGAAGCCGGGGTGCGCGAGCCAGTGCGCGCTGGTGGTCTTCACCGGCATCAATGCGCGCGCCATCTTGTGCTCGCCCTGCGCCCCGCCTTCGAAGCGCCTGGCGCCGTGCGCAATGCACCAGGCCAGCGGCTGGTAGTAGCAGGCCTCGAAATGCAGGCAGTCGACGCGCTCCACGGCGCCCCAGTAGCGGCCATAGGCCACCAGCGCGTCGTCCCCGTGGGTGGACAGCGCGATCAGGCTCGCCGCGATGGGCTTTCCTCCGCGCTCGGCGACGAACAGCAGCCAGGCTTCGGGCATGGTGTCGGCCATGCGCTGGAAGAAGTCGCGCGAAAGATAGGGCGGGTTGCCATGCTCGCGGTAGGTGCGCGCATAGCAGCGGTAGAAGAAATCCCAATCCGACCGGGCGATGTCTGCGCCGCGCGACCAGCGAAAGGTCACGCCGGCCTCGGCCACCTTGCGGCGCTCCTGCCGGATCTTCTTGCGCTTGTCGTGCGACAGGCTGGCAAGAAAGGCTTCGAAGTCCGCGTAGCCGGCTGTTTCGCCTGATTCCCCCGGGGCGGCATTCGTCCAGTGGAACTGCACCGTGTTGCGCAGCATCAGGCCCGCTTCGGTGCAGGCGGCAATGTCGGCGTCCGCGCCGAACAGCAGATGCAGCGACGACAGTTCTTCCTTCCTGCACCAGGCCACCAGTGCCTGCACCAGCAGCGTGCGGTCCTGCGCATCGCGCGCCAGCAGGCGTGCGCCGGGCACCGGCGTGAACGGCACGGCCACCACTGCCTTGGGATAGTAGGCAAGCCCATGCTGTTCGTAGGCATTGGCCCAGGCCCAGTCGAAGACATATTCGCCATAGGAGTGGGTCTTGATGTAGGCCGGGCAGGCCGCCCGCAGTTCCTTGCCACGCCACAGGGTGATGAACTGCGGCATCCAGCCGCTTTCGGGCGAGGCGCTGCCGCTGTCGTGCAATGCCGAAAGGTATTCATGGCGCATGAAGGGCGAGGGCTGCGCCTCGGCCGCGAGGAGGGCGTTCCATGCTTTCGGGTCCAGGTCCGACAGCGACGCCACCACCCGAATGACATAATCGTTCAAGCCTTTTTCTTCCTTCCGTATGACGCTCAAGCTCGCCATCGCGCAACTCAATTTTGTGGTGGGCGACCTCGCCGGCAACGCCAGGAAAATCGTCGATGCCGCGCGCCAGGCCCACGCCCAAGGTGCACGCCTTCTGCTGACGCCCGAACTCTCGATCGCCGGCTATGCGGCAGAGGATCTTTTCCTGCGTCCCGCCTTCACCGAAGCCTGCGATGATGCCGTGAAAGGCATTGCCGCCGCACTGGCCGATCTCAAAGACATGGTCGTGGTGGTGGGGCATCCGACCGGCGGCAGCCTGCGCAGCCGCTCGGTGGCGGTGCAGATGCGCTACAACGCCGCCAGCGTGATCAAGGAAGGCCGCATCCTCGAAACCTACGCCAAGCGCGAGCTGCCGAACTACCAGGTGTTCGACGAGCGCCGCTATTTCACGCCGGGGCAGGGCACCTGCGTGTTCGAGGCCGGCGGCGTCTCGGTGGGCGTGCTGATCTGCGAGGACGCCTGGTTCGACGAACCGGCCGAACTGGCCCGCGCGGCGGGTGCCGAAGTGCTGGCCGTCATCAACGCGTCGCCGTACCACGTCGGCAAGGAAGGCGAGCGCGTGGCGCGGATGGCCGACCGGGCGCGCGCCGTCGGGCTGCCGCTGGTCTATGCGCACCTGGTGGGCGGGCAGGACGAAGTGGTCTTCGATGGCGCCTCCTTTGCGCTGCAGGCCGACGGCGCGCTGGCCATGCAGGCCGAGAGTTTCAAGGAGAGCCTGGTCTTCATGCAACTGGAGCGCTCGCCCCAGGGCATGGGTGTGGTGGCGGCGCCTTCGGCCATCGCTGCGCCGCGCGAAGCGGAAGCCCAGCTGTGGGATGCACTGGTACTGGGCGTGCGCGACTACATCGGCAAGAACGGCTTTCCTGGCGCCATCCTGGGGCTCTCGGGCGGCATCGACTCCGCATTGGTGCTTGCCATCGCGGTCGACGCACTCGGCAAGGACAAGGTGCGCGCCGTCATGATGCCGTCGCCCTACACCGCCGACATCAGCTGGATCGACGCGCGCGACATGGCCACCCGCCTGGGCGTGCGCTACGACGAGATCTCGATCAAGCACACCTTCGAGTCGTTCAAGGGCGCGCTCGCGGATGAGTTCAAGGGCCTGCCCGAGGACACGGCCGAGGAGAACATCCAGGCCCGCATCCGCGGCACGCTGCTGATGGCGCTGTCGAACAAGTTCGGCTCGATCGTTCTCACCACGGGCAACAAGAGCGAGATGGCCACCGGCTACTGCACGCTCTATGGCGACATGGCAGGCGGCTTCGCGGTCATCAAGGACCTGCTGAAGACCACCGTGTTCGCGCTGGCCCGCTGGCGCAATGCGCACGACCCGTACGGCACCGGCGCCTCGCCGATTCCCGACCGGATCATCACGCGGCCACCGAGCGCCGAGCTGCGGCCCGACCAGACCGACCAGGACAGCCTGCCGCCCTACGACATCCTCGACGGCATCCTGGCACGCTACATGCAGGACGACGAGGGCATCGACGAGATCATCGCCGCCGGCTACGAGCGCGCGGTGGTCGAGCGGGTTGCGCGGCTCATCAAGATCAATGAATACAAGCGGCGCCAGGCGCCTGTGGGCATTCGGGTGACCCACCGGAGTTTCGGCAAGGATTGGCGTTACCCTATCACCAGCAAGTTCAACGAAACCGCCGGAGCGCAAAAACCATGAAGCAGATCACCGCCATCGTCAAACCCTTCAAGCTCGAGGACGTACGCGAAGCCCTGGCTGAGGTGGGCGTTACCGGCCTCACAGTGACCGAGGTCAAGGGCTTCGGGCGCCAGAAGGGGCACACCGAGCTCTATCGTGGTGCGGAATACGTGGTCGACTTCCTGCCGAAGATGAAGGTGGAAGTGGTCGTCAACGAAGGCGACGTGGAGCGCTGCATCGAAGCCATCGTCAATTCCGCGCGCACCGGCAAGATCGGCGACGGAAAGATCTTCGTCACCGGCGTGGAGCGCATCGTGCGCATCCGCACCGGCGAGGAAAACGAGAACGCCGTCTGAAAAAGGCCCGCTCCGGGAAGCGCGCTACAGGTTTTCGGCCAGCCGGTCGTCGCGGGGGTGCAGGGGCACCTCGGCGCGCAGCGCGCTGAGCAGTTCGGTGGGGTTGGTGCCGGTGCGGATCAGTTCCATCTGCCAATCGCCCATGAAGCCCTCGCGCACGCTGTGCGCCAGGAAGCCCAGCAGGCCGTCGTAGTAGCCGGCGGTATTGAGGATGCCCGTGGGCTTGTCGTGGTAGCCGAGCTGGCGCCAGGTCCAGATCTCGAACAGTTCCTCGAAGGTGCCAATGCCGCCCGGCAGCGCGACGAAGGCGTCGGCGCGCTCGCCCATCATGGCCTTGCGCTCGTGCATGGTGTCGACCACGTGGAGCTCGTCGCACAGGGGATTGGCCAGTTCCCGGTCGACCAGCGCCTTGGGAATGATGCCGACCACGCGGCCGCCGGCGTTGCGGGTGGCCTCGGCCACCGTGCCCATCAGGCCGGTGCGTCCGCCGCCGTAGACCAGCTGGCCGCGGTGCGCGCCGATCCACTGGCCGACCGCTTCCGCGGCCTTGGAAAACTCGACTCGCTCGCCGGGTCGCGAGCCGCAATACACACAGATCGAAAATTCAGGATTCATGCCGCCATCATGCCTCGTGCGGCGGGCATCTTCATGACGCGAAGCGATGCCACAGCGCCGCCAGCCAGATGCCGCCGCACAGGGTGAGCGACAGCAGCACGGCGGCGCTGCCCATGTCCTTGGCGCGCTTGGAGAGGTCGTGCCATTCGGGGCCGATGCGGTCGATGGCGGCTTCGACCGCGGTGTTGAGCAGCTCGACGATCATTACGAGGATGGCGCTGCCGGCGAGCAGGGCCACTTCGACCCAGCTGCGGCCGAGCCAGAAGGCCGCCGGGATCATCACGACGGCCATGATGGCTTCCTGGCGGAACGCCGGCTCGCTCCAGCCCGCGCGAAGGCCGTGCAGCGAGATCAGGGTGGCATGCCACACGCGCTCGAGGCCCTTGCGGGCCTTTTGCGGGTTCACGGCGGGGTCGGGAAGCTTGGGCAGGGCACTCATCGGCGGCTCATCGGCTTGGAGGTTATGAGCCGCGTACCGGCCCAGGCGTCGTGCCAGAACTGGCGCTCGGGGTGAAAGCGCGCCAGCAATGCCCAGACGGCGACCCATCCGAAGATCAACACCGTGGATTCTCCGCCCGAAAGCTTGAAAGGCGCGATGGCGGCCAGCGGCGGCAGGAACCAGATCCAGCTGAGCAGGTAGCGCAGGAGCGCGCGGGCCTGGGTGAGGGGGCGTCCGTGCGCATCGACGATGCGGATGTTCCAGGTCTTCATGGCCAGCGTCTGGCCCCGGGTCCAGAACCAGACGAAATAGACGCCGAACACCACGAACAGGAAGGCCTGGAGCAGGTGCCGGCGGGAATCCATGGCGTCGCGCATCTGGCCGAGCGTGCTGAACAGCCAGCCCGCGACGAACACCACGGCGAACAGCAGCATGCCTTCATACAGCCAGCATGCCATTCGCCGCCACAGGCCGGGCACTATCAGAAGAGGAGCGCTGGAGGGGGTATCTGCGAGCGATGAAGAGGGATTCGATTCCGAGAACTCGGAAGAATTTGAAGCCATCGAAACCTTGGGAATCAGGGAGGCAAGGGCTGCTCGGCGCCACGGCCTGCAGGGTTGGAGGCGGACGGTGATGGCGACGATGGCGGCGAAACCTGGGCGGCCGCCGATGATGGCATGGGTACCTGGGCCTCGGCCGGAGTCGGCTGCGACATGGTGGCGGACGGGGAGGGCGCGGAGACGGCGGACGGGATGCGTTCCGGCGGGGACGCCACCATGATGGCGGCGGGCACCGTGGCTGGCACGGAAGCGGCAGGCGGGGCCAGCATGATGCGGGGGGTGTGCTGCCCCGCCGGCGTCACGGCCGGCACCGTCACCAGCTTCTGCGCAGGAACCGGGCGCACCGGAATGGCAGCGCCGCGTGGCTTGGCGGGCGCGCGCTCCGCCAGCCGGCGCTTTTCTTCCTCGCTCAGGGCCTGGTACTCCTCCCACTTGGCCTTGCGTTCGTCGGCAGGGACGCGTTTCACCTCGGCAAAGTTGAGGCGCGCCTGGGCCCGCTGCTGATTGCTCAGGGCGGCCCATTCGATCATTCGGCTGTGCAGGGTGGCTTGGTCATCGGCCGACATGTTCGCGTAGTTGCGTGACAGTGCCAGCCATTTGCGCTTGTGCCCCGGGTTCAGGGCGTGCCAGTGCGGCGCGAGCGGCCGCAGCGCCTGCTGCTGCTTCGCGCTGAGTTCGCTCCAGTACGGCCGGGTGGCCGGGGCGGTTTTCGAGGCGGATGGCGGCGAACCCGCCGCCTGTGCGCCGCTGCCGGCGGATTTGAGCGGCTGCTCCGAATGCGTCTGGGCGCTGGCGAGCGTCAGGCCGAACAACGCAGCGGCAAGGACACCCGCCCAAATGACAGCGCCCGACGTTGGCGGGCGCAGCGGGCGAGGCGTATCGGTGCGGGAAACGGGAGGGCGTCGCATTCGTTCAACAGAGAAATGACTCAGTCGGAAGCGCCATCCGCCTTGACCTTGAGAAACTGGGCAAAACCAGGGTCGGTGTAGGCGGCAGGGGGAAGATCGTCCGTCAGCAGGGCGGAATCGACTTCGGCCAATTCGCTCGCCCGGTCCTCGTCCTGCATCACGCTGATGGTGATCAGCCCTGCAGCCAGTGCAAGCAGGGGCACCACCGAGCCGATGCGGGTCCACCAGCCGCCGCCCATCGTTGCCACATGGCCGGACTGCATGACCGTCGAGGCTGCCCGCAGCTGGGGTGCCTGCTTGCGCATGGCGACGGCTTGCGCGCGCGCGACCCGCAGCCGCTCGCCGATGTCGTGCGGCAGCTCCTGGTTGCCCTCGGACAGCCGCGCAGCGATGCGCCGGCCGAATTGATCCTCGGCAGCAAAAGAAGAGGTTGGAACCTTAGTGTTCATAGCGAAATTCCCTTGGCTTTGAGCGCCTTGCTCAGGGCGTGCACGGCCCGCGAACAATGGGTTTTGACGCTGCCTTCGGAGCAGCCCATTGCAGCGGCCGTCTCCGCCACATCCATTTCTTCCCAGTAACGCATCAGGAAAGCCTCGCGTTGACGACCTGGCAAAGCCGCGATCTGTTCTTCGATCTCGTGGAAGATCTGGGCGCGGCGGGTCGTGTCCTCGGCACTCTCCGTTTCTCTGGAGTCGGTTGGCGAGACGAAGTTCTCCAGCAGATCGAAATCTCCGTCGTCTCCGGCAGATTCGAAGTCGCCGAGGTTGGAGAACAGGGCGCGGCGGGTCTTCTGACGGCGGAACCAGTCGAGGGTGCAATTCGAAAGAATGCGCTGGAACAGCATCGGCAGCTCTTCCGGCGGCTTGTCGCCGTAGTGCTGCGCCAGCTTCATCATGCTGTCCTGCACGATGTCGAGCGCGGCTTCCTCGTCCCGCACGTGGTAGACCGAGCGCTTGAAAGCGCGCCGTTCGACGCTCTTCAGAAAGTCGGAAAGTTCTTGTTCAGTGGCCAAGCGAGAGGGGGCGCCGGGGGGCGCCGCGTGGGGAATGGATGTCGGGAAGCGCTTATGTTTTTCTGCCGCGGATTATGCCCCGGTGCCTTTTCACCGGGTTTTTTGCGCGGCGGCTGGCTCATCAATGTCATAATCCGCGCTGCAAGTCAAAAGGCAAACGGGTCAAGGTCCGGCGGAACATCAGTCCGCTCATGGCTTTGGCCTCAAGTCCTGGCGCGGCCCCACAAGGGCTGGCAAGGGGCACCCAAGGTTTTTCGTTCCCGAAAAAACTCCAAAGGTTGATCATGGAAATCTCGAAGGCGGAACTCGCTTCCGCAGCAGCCGCGTCCTCTGGCGCCGGCAACCCAACGCAAGAACTCATGGGCGCTGAAGTGCTGGTCAAGGCACTGCAGGCCGAAGGCGTCCAGTACATCTGGGGCTATCCCGGCGGCGCGGTTCTGTACATCTACGACGCGTTCTACAAGCAGGACACCATCCAGCACGTGCTGGTGCGCCACGAGCAGGCAGCCGTCCACGCGGCCGATGGGTATGCGCGCGCCACCGGCGAGGTCGGCGTGGCGCTGGTCACCTCGGGCCCCGGCCTCACGAATGCCGTCACCGGCATCGCCACGGCGTACATGGACTCGATCCCGATGGTGATCATCTCGGGCCAGGTACCCACCGCCGCCATCGGCCTGGACGCCTTCCAGGAATGCGACACCGTGGGCATCACCCGCCCCATCGTGAAGCACAACTTCCTCGTCAAGGATCCGAAGGATCTGGCCATGACGATGAAAAAGGCCTTCCACATCGCACGCAGCGGCCGGCCCGGGCCGGTGGTGGTGGACGTGCCCAAGGACGTTTCCTTCAAGAAGACCCCGTATGCCGGCTATCCCGACAAGGTCGAGATGCGCTCGTACAACCCGGTGCGCAAGGGCCACGGCGGTCAGATCCGCAAGGCGCTGCAGCTGCTGCTGAACGCCAAGCGCCCCTACATCTACACGGGCGGCGGCGTGCTGCTGGGCAACGCCTGCAACGAACTGCGCACGCTGGTCGACATGCTCGGCTACCCGGTCACCAATACGCTGATGGGCCTGGGCGCCTATCCGGCGAGCGACCGCAAGTTCCTGGGCATGCTGGGCATGCACGGCACCATCGAAGCCAACAACGCCATGCAGAACTGCGACGTGCTGCTGGCCGTGGGCGCGCGCTTCGATGACCGCGTGATCGGCAACCCCAAGCACTTCGCGACGAACGAACGCAAGATCATCCACGTCGACATCGATCCGTCGAGCATCTCCAAGCGCGTGAAGGTCGATATCCCGATCGTCGGCGACGTGAAAGACGTGCTCACCGAGCTGATCTCGATGATCCGCGAGAGCACCACCAAGCCCGACGCCGGCGCGCTGGCCGACTGGTGGAAGACCATCGAGGCCTGGCGCTCGCGCGACTGCCTCAAGTACGACCGCGGCAACAAGGACGTGATCAAGCCGCAGTACGTGGTCGAAACGCTCTGGAACATGACCAAGGACGCCGACGCGTACATCACCTCGGACGTGGGCCAGCACCAGATGTGGGCGGCGCAGTACTACCGCTTCGACGAGCCGCGCCGCTGGATCAATTCGGGTGGCCTCGGCACCATGGGCGTGGGCATTCCGTACGCCATGGGCATCAAGCTCGCCAAGCCCGATTCGGAAGTGTTCACCATCACCGGCGAAGGCTCGGTGCAGATGTGCATCCAGGAACTCTCGACCTGCCTGCAGTACAACACGCCGATCAAGATCTGCTCGCTCAACAACCGCTACCTGGGCATGGTGCGCCAGTGGCAGGAGATCGAATACTCCGGCCGCTACAGCCACAGCTACATGGATGCGCTGCCCAATTTCGTGAAGCTGGCCGAGGCCTACGGGCACGTCGGCATGCTGATCGAGCGTCCACAGGACGTGGAGCCGGCGCTGCGCGAAGCACGCAAGCTCAAGGACCGCACGGTGTTCATGGACTTCCGCACCGACCCCACCGAGAACGTGTTCCCGATGGTCAAGGCCGGCATGGGCATCACCGAGATGCTGCTGGGCTCCGAAGACCTCTGACCGGTCTGCGGCGCATTTGCTTTTAACTCTTTACTGACGAATCTATTGCCCGCCGAGCCTGCGCATTACCGTGCGCGGGGGAGGGCGGCGAAAGCGAAAGCTTCCGCGCAGGCGAAAAGAGGAGTCACGCAAACATGAAACACATCATTGCAGTGCTGCTGGAAAACGAGCCAGGTGCTCTTTCCCGCGTGGTGGGCCTGTTCTCGGCCCGCGGCTACAACATCGAATCGCTGACCGTCGCGCCGACCGAGGACGCGAGCCTCTCGCGCATGACCATCGTCACCGCCGGCTCGGACGACGTGATCGAACAGATCACCAAGCATCTCAACCGGCTGATCGAAGTGGTGAAGGTCGTCGACCTGACCGAAGGCGCGTACACGGAGCGCGAGCTCATGATGGTGAAGGTGCGCGCAGTCGGCAAGGAGCGCGAGGAAATGATGCGCATGGCCGAGATCTTCCGCGGCCGCATCATCGACGTCACGGACAAGAGCTACACCATCGAACTCACCGGCGACCACGGCAAGAACGACGCTTTCCTGGAAGCGATCGACCGTAGCGCTATCCTCGAGACTGTCCGCACCGGTGCCAGCGGCATCGGGCGCGGCGAGCGCATCCTGCGCGTGTAGGGGGTGAAGATCCCCTCAGTTCCACTGTTCTAAACCAAGGCACGAGGAGAAGGTAATGCAAGACTTGCTGGGCTTCGAGAAGATGGTCACCCCGATCGTCATCCGGATACTGTATTTCCTGGGATTGCTGGTGGTATTGATTTCCGGCGTGGGCGCGCTCTTCAGCGGCGGCTTCAGAGGCATTCTTACCGGCTTCGCGATCCTGATTTTTGGCGCGATCATGGTTCGCGTCTACAGCGAATTGCTGATCCTGCTGTTCCGCATTCACGACAACCTCGTGTCCATCAACCAGCAAATGAAGGACCGGAATCCCTCCGGCCAACTGTGAGTGAACGCACCCCCGCACAGGGGTGCCAGAGATTAAATAGGAAAGACGCATCATGAAGGTTTACTACGACAAGGACGCCGACCTCAGCCTCATCAAGGGCAAGACGGTCGCAATCATCGGTTACGGCTCGCAAGGCCATGCGCATGCGCAGAACCTGAACGACAGCGGCGTCAAGGTCGTGGTCGGCCTGCGCAAGGGCGGCGCCTCCTGGCCCAAGGTCGAGAAGGCCGGCCTCAAGGTCGCCGAAGTGGCCGACGCCGTGAAGGCCGCCGACGTGGTCATGATCCTGCTGCCCGACGAGCAGATCGCCAACGTCTACAAGAACGACGTGGCACCGAACATCAAGGAAGGCGCTTCGCTGGTCTTCGCGCACGGCTTCAACGTGCACTACGGCTTCGTGCAGCCGCGCGCCGACCTCGACGTGTGGATGGTCGCTCCCAAGGCCCCCGGCCACACCGTGCGCAGCACCTACACGCAAGGCGGCGGCGTGCCCCACCTCGTGGCCGTGCACCAGGACAAGAGCGGCAAGGCGCGCGACCTCGCGCTGAGCTACGCCACCGCCAACGGCGGCGGCAAGGCCGGCATCATCGAGACCAACTTCCGCGAAGAAACCGAGACCGACCTGTTCGGCGAACAGGCGGTTCTGTGCGGCGGCACGGTCGAGCTGATCAAGGCCGGTTTCGAGACGCTGGTGGAAGCCGGCTACGCGCCCGAAATGGCGTACTTCGAATGCCTGCACGAGCTCAAGCTGATCGTCGACCTGATCTATGAAGGCGGCATCGCCAACATGAACTACTCGATCTCGAACAACGCCGAATACGGCGAGTACGTCACGGGCCCGCGCATCGTGACCGAAGAGACCAAGAAGGTCATGAAGCAAGTGCTCAAGGACATCCAGACCGGCGAATACGCCAAGAGCTTCGTGCTGGAAAACGCTGCCGGCGCTCCCACGCTGATCAGCCGCCGCCGCCTGAACTCCGAGCACCAGATCGAAGTCGTCGGCGAGAAGCTGCGCGCGATGATGCCGTGGATCAAGAAGAACAAGCTGGTCGACCAGACCCGCAACTGATCCGCCAATGAAGCGGGTGCCGCGGCACCCGTTTTCCGAGGGCCACCCGCCGGGGTGGCCTTTTTTCATGAGGGGGCGGACCATCCCCCCTGAACTACACTGCGAACCCATGCGATTTACAGACCAGGAAGCTATCGGATGGATAGCTGTTCGCGCAGTGCCCACGAGGGACGGAGGCAAATTCAATGCATGACGACACGGTTCCCGACGAAGTGCCGCCGCGCAAGCGCCGCAAGGGCATCTACATACTGCCGAACCTGTTCACGCTCGCTGCGCTGTTCGGGGGCTTCTATTCGATCGTGATGGCGATGAATGCGCGTTTCGACCTCGCGGCGATCGGCGTGTTCGCCGCAATGATTCTCGACAGCCTGGACGGCCGCGTGGCGCGCATGACCAACACGCAAAGCGCGTTCGGCGAGCAGATGGATTCGCTGTCCGACATGGTGTCGTTCGGCGCCGCTCCTGCGCTCATCGCCTACGAATGGTCGCTCAAGGGACTGGGCCGCTGGGGCTGGATCGCGGCCTTCGTGTATTGCGCCTGCGCCGCGCTGCGGCTGGCGCGCTTCAACGTCAATACCGGCGTGGTCGACAAGCGCTGGTTCCAGGGGCTGCCGTCCCCGGCGGCGGCGGCGCTCGTGGCCGGCTTCATCTGGCTCATGACCGAGTGGGGCAAGCGCGGCGGCGAGGTGCTGTATCTCTCGTGGACGCAGATCACGTGGATCACCTTCGCGTTCACGCTCTACGCCGGACTTTCGATGGTCACCAATGCGCCGTTCTACAGCTTCAAGGACGTCCAGATGAAAAAGAGCGTGCCCTTCGTGGTGATCGTGCTCATCGCGCTCGGCATCGCGGTCATCAACATCCATCCGCCCACGGTGCTTTTCGGCCTCTTCGTGGCCTATGGCCTGAGCGGCTATGTGGTCTACGCGTGGCGCAAGGCCAAGGGGCAGCAGGCGAGCGTGATCAGCACCTCGACCGAAGAGCCCGACGAGCGGGGCTTGCATAACTGAAGCCGGCTTGTGCTACATTCACAACCCTCATGACCAAGATTTCGCTGCTGGCCCTACTAGCCCTCCCTCACGGGCGGAGACGGTAGCGCACGCGCAAATCCCTCACCACGGCCCGTTCGCACCAGCAACGGGCCGTTTGTTTTTGGGGTTGCTGGTTGATTCCAACCATCACAGAGAAATCGACATGCTGAAGCAACCTCAAGCCAAATACCGCGCATTCGCCCCGATCGGCCTCAAGGACCGCACCTGGCCCGATGCCGTGCTGACCAAGGCCCCGATCTGGCTGTCGACCGACCTGCGCGATGGCAACCAGGCGCTGGTCGAGCCGATGGACATCGCGCGCAAGATGCGCATGTTTGAGACGCTCGTGGCCATCGGCTTCAAGGAAATCGAAGTCGGCTTTCCCTCTGCCTCGCAGATCGAATTCGACTTCGTGCGCAAGCTCATCGAGGAAGACCGCATTCCCGACGACGTGACGATCCAGGTGCTCACGCAGGCGCGCGACCACCTCATTGCGCGCACCTTCGAATCGCTGCAGGGCGCGCCGCGTGCCATCGTTCATCTCTACAACGCGGTGGCGCCCGTGATGCGCCGCGTGGTGCTCGGCATGGACGAAGACCAGATCGTCGAGCTTGCGAGCAGCCATGCGCGCATGTTCAACGAATTCGCCGCGAAGCAGCCGAACACGAGGTGGACCTTCCAGTATTCGCCCGAAATGTTCTCGGGCACGGATGTGGTGTTCTCCAAGCGCGTGGTCGACGCGGTGACGGAAGTCTGGGCGCCGACGCCCGAGCGCAAGTGCATCGTCAACCTGCCCACCACGGTCGAGCATTCCACGCCGAACATCTTTGCCGACATGATCGAGTGGATGCACCGCAACCTCGCGCGCCGCGATTCGATCGTGCTGTGCGTGCATCCGCACAACGACCGCGGCACCGGCACGGCGGCCGGCGAACTGGCTCTGATGGCGGGGGCTGAGCGCATCGAGGGCTGCCTGTTCGGCAATGGCGAGCGCACCGGCAATCTCGACCTCGTGAACGTCGCGCTCAACCTCTACACCCAGGGCGTTTCGCCCGAGCTCGATTTCTCGAACATCGACGAGATCCGCGCGACGGTCGAGCATTGCAACCAGATCCCGGTGCATCCGCGCCATCCGTATGTGGGCGATCTCGTCTACACCTCGTTCTCGGGTTCGCACCAGGACGCGATCAAGAAGGCCTTCGCGGCGCGCAAGGACGGCGACATCTGGGACATGCCCTACCTGCCGATCGATCCGAAGGACGTGGGCCGCAGCTACGAGGCCGTGATCCGCGTGAACAGCCAGTCGGGCAAGGGCGGCATGGCCTACCTGCTCGAGAGCGAATACGGCCTCGAGATGCCGCGCCGCCTGCAGATGGAATTCATGCAGACCGTGCAGCGCGTGATGGACGTGGCCGGCAAGGAACTCACTGCCGCCGACCTCTGGGAACTGTTCGTGCGCGAATACGGCCTCGAGGCCGCGCATTCTTTGCAGCACCGCGTGATCGAGGAAGAAGGCGAGGGCGCCAGCGCCTCGGTGGTGCTGCGCGGCGACCTGCCCTGGGACGGCGAGATCCGCGCCATCGAAGGCCGCGGCAACGGGCCGATCGACGCCTTCACCCAGGCGCTGAGCAAGGCCACGGGCCATACCGTGCGCGTGATGGACTACCACCAGCACGCCATCGGCGCGGGTGCCGATGCCAAGTCGGTGGCGTACCTCGAGCTGCGCGTGGACGAGGCGCAGACGCTGTTTGGCGTGGGCATCGACGCGAACGTGATCTCCGCTTCGCTGAAGGCCATTGTCTCGGGCGTGCAGCGCGCGCGGACCCGCGGCGCGCACAGCGCACAATCGGTGGTTGAGCTCGCCTGACGCCGTCCCCCGCCGTATGCGCAAGGTGCGAAATGATCAAGAGGAACCAAGGAGATCCACGATGACCGACCAACTCATTATTTTCGACACCACCTTGCGCGACGGCGAGCAGTCGCCCGGCGCCTCGATGACGCGCGACGAGAAGATGCGCATCGCCAAGCAACTCGAACGGCTCAAGGTCGACGTCATCGAAGCGGGCTTTCCAGCCAGTTCGAACGGCGACTTCGAGGCCGTCAAGGCGATCGCCGACATCATCAAGGAATCGACCGTGTGCGGCCTGTCGCGCGCCAACGACCGCGACATCTCGCGCGCCGCCGAGGCGCTCAAGGGCGCGGCGCGCGGGCGCATCCACACCTTCATCGCGACTTCGCCGCTGCACATGGAAAAGAAGCTGCGCATGTCGCCCGACGAAGTGCACGAGCAGGCGAAGCTTGCCGTGCGCTTTGCGCGCAACCTGGTGTCCGACGTGGAGTTCAGCCCCGAGGACGGCTACCGCAGCGATCCCGACTTTCTCTGCCGCGTGCTGGAGACCGTGATCAACGAGGGCGCCACCACCATCAACGTGCCCGACACCGTGGGCTACGCCATTCCCGAGCTCTACGGCAACTTCATCAAGATGCTGCGCGAGCGCGTTCCCAACAGCGACAAGGCGATCTGGTCGGTGCATTGCCACAACGACCTTGGCATGGCCGTGGCCAACTCGCTGGCGGGCGTGAAGATCGGCGGCGCGCGCCAGGTGGAGTGCACGATCAACGGCCTGGGCGAGCGTGCGGGCAACTGCTCGCTCGAAGAGGTGGTGATGGCGGTCAAGACGCGCAGGGACTACTTCGGCCTGGACCTCAACATCGACACCACGCACATCGTGGCTGCCAGCCGCATGGTGAGCCAGACCACTGGCTTCGTGGTGCAGCCCAACAAGGCCGTGGTGGGCGCCAACGCCTTCGCGCACGCCTCGGGCATTCACCAGGACGGCGTGCTCAAGGCCCGCGACACCTACGAGATCATGCGGGCCGAGGACGTGGGCTGGGCCGCCAACAAGATCGTGCTGGGCAAGCTCAGCGGGCGCAATGCATTCAAGCAGCGGCTGCAGGAACTGGGCGTGACCATGGCCAGCGAAGCCGACATTAACGCCGCCTTCTTGCGCTTCAAGGAACTGGCGGACCGCAAGTCCGAAATTTTCGACGAGGACATCCTCGCGCTCGTCAGCGCTGAAGAGCACTCGAACGTTGACGAACAGTTTGCTTTTGTCTCGCTCTCGCAGCACAGTGAAACCGGCGAACGTCCCCAGGCCAAGGTTGTCTTCACCGTCCAGGGTAAGGAAGTCACTGGTGAATCCGATGGCAATGGCCCGGTCGATGCTTCTCTCAAGGCCATTGAATCGCATGTCAAGAGCGGCGCCGAAATGGTGCTTTACTCGGTGAATGCGATCAGTGGCTCGACAGAAAGCCAAGGAGAAGTTACAGTTCGGTTACAAAATGCGGGGCGGGTGGTCAACGGTGTCGGGGCAGATCCAGACATCGTGGTCGCGTCGGCAAAGGCTTATTTGAGTGCGCTCAACAAGTTACAGAGCCAAGCTGAGAAAGTGGCGGCACAAGGTTAGGTGACACGCGATTCTTGTTATTCGATTGAAGAACAGGACGCAAGTAACTGATATTGCGTGCCTTTTTTGATTTGGATACACTGCGGTTCTCAATTTCGCCGCTGGAGATTTATTAATGCCCGAAACCCGCCCCCGCCGAGTTTCCAGCCAGCGGTTCTTGCCCGCAGTCAAATTCGTCGCCGTCGCGCTCTGCGCCACGGCGTTTTTGCTGTCCGGTGCACAGGCCGCCAAGAAGGAAAAAACAACCGCCGCCAAGACCTCCGTGGCCAAGAAGTCCGCAGGACCGGTGCCGGTTGAAGTCAAACGCTCCGGCAAGGCGCCGCGCGGCGCCAAGGTCGCCGACAGAAGCGAGAAGGTCGTCCGTGGCGGCCGCAACGTGGTGGCTTCCATTCGCCAGAAGAACGGCAAGACCGTGGTTGCCGTGCAGCGACGCTCGGTGGTTCGCGTCGAAACGCCGGCGCGCCAGTCCTTCGGGCAACTGGCCGGCCTGCACGGAACCGACGACGCGCTCGACCTGAAGTCGAGCGTTGCGCTGGTGATCGACCAGGACACGCACGAAGTGCTGTTCAGCAAGAACGACCATGCGGTGCTCCCGATCGCATCGCTCACCAAGCTGATGACCGGCCTCCTGATCAGCGAAGCGCATCTGCCCAACGACGAACTGATCACCATCACGCAGGACGACGTCGACACCGAAAAAGGCAGCCGTTCGCGCCTGACGGTCGGCACCACGCTGTCGCGCGGCGAGCTCCTGCACCTGGCCCTGATGTCGAGCGAGAACCGTGCGGCGCATGCACTGGGCCGCACCTATCCCGGCGGCCTCGCAACCTTCGTGAGCATCATGAATGCCAAGGCGAAGATGCTCGGCATGAAGGACACGCGCTACGTGGAGCCCACCGGCCTGTCGAGCCGCAACCAGTCGAGCGCGCAGGATCTCGCGCTGCTCGTCAATGCCGCCTATTCCGACGCCACGGTGCGCTCGCTGTCGACCTCGCCTGAATACCAGGTCGAGGTGGGCAACCGCGTGCTGCAGTTCAACACCACCAACCGTCTCGTGAAGAGCCCGGATTGGGAAATCGGCGTGCAGAAGACGGGCTACATCTCCGAAGCCGGCCAGTGCCTCGTGATGCAGGCCAAGGTGGCGGGGCGCAAGCTGATCATGGTGTTCCTGGATTCGGCCGGCAAGTTCAGCCGCATTGCCGATGCGGAACGTGTTCGCCGCTGGGTCGAGGCCACGCACGCCTCGACGGGCTCGCCGGCTGCATCGCGCAGCACTGCGGCCTACCAGGTCGCCGGCTGATCGAACCCGCCGCCCTGAACAGGGGCGGCATGTCGAGAACGGCCGGCGGGGCCGGCCGATCAGCCCCCGCCGGGGCCTGAAGCGCTGCTGGTACCGATTGCCGCAGGGCCCGCGGCCGCCGCCGCTGCGGCATCCTTGTAGCCCAGCGCTCCCGAGATCTCGTTGGCCGTGGCCTGCAGCTTGGGCAGCCATCCTTCGTCCAGCCGGTCCGCTGGCGCGGAAATCGACAACCCCGCCACCAGCTTGCCCTGGTCGTCGTAGATGCCGGCGGCCATGCAGCGCACGCCCAGCTCGAGCTCCTCGTTGTCGCGCGCAATGCCGTACTGGCGCGCCTTCGACAGCTCGCGCTCGAGTGCGGGCAGCTGCGTGATGCTGTTGCGCGTGTGGCCGGCCAGGCCGGTTCGCGTGGCGTAGCTGCGCACGCGCTGGGGATCGTCGGCCGCCAGGAACAGCTTGCCGGTGGAGGTCAGGTGCAGGGCGGCCCGCCCGCCGATGGCGCGCACCACCTGCATGCCCGAACGCTCGCTGTACGAGCGCTCGATGTAGACGATCTCGTCGCCCTGGCGCATGCTGAGGTTGACGGGCTGCTGGGTGAGCTTGTGCAGCTCGCGCATCGGCCCGAGGGCTGCGTCGCGCACGTTGAGCCGGCCCTTGACGAGGTTGCCGAGTTCCAGCAGCCGCATGCCGAGCCGGTAGCTGCCGGCCTCGGGCCGGTCGACGAAACGGCCGACCGCCAGGTCGTTGAGGATGCGGTGGGTGGTGGAGGGGTGCAGGCCCGTCTTCTCGCTGATTTCCTTCAGCGAAATGGCCTCCTCGCGGGAGGCGAGCACGTCGATCAGCGCGAACATGCGCTCGATCACCTGGATGACTGGAACGGCAGGAACGTCGGATTGGTTTTTTCTCATGGCGCGATGCGGTGTGGACCGGGCGCCATTTTACCTTGTGAAATCGGATGGTGCTTGCCAGCGTCCGTCGATCAGCAGCTCGTGCGGCGCAAAGCGCGCCTTGTAGTTCATCTTGGCGCTGCCTTCGATCCAGTAGCCGAGATAGACGTGCGGCAGGCCGAGCTTGCGCGCCTGCTCGATCTGCCACATCACGCTGTAGGTGCCGTAGCCGGCGCTGCTGTCGGGTTCGTAGAAGGTGTAGACCGCGGAGATACCGTCGTTCAGCACGTCGAGTATCGACACCATCTTGAGCGCGCCGGCCGTGCCGTCGGGCAGCGCCTCGCGGAATTCGACCAGCCTGGAGTTGACGCGGCTTTGCAGCAGGAACTGGGTGTACTGGTCGATGCTGTCGTGGTCCATGCCGCCGCCGGCGTGGCGGCCGGTCTGGTAGCGCAGGTAGAGCTTGTAGTGTTCGGGCACGAAGCACAGCTTGAGCACGCGCGCCAGCAGGTTCTGGTGCTGTTTCACGGCGCGGCGCTGGCTGCGGCTGGGCTGGAAACTGTTGACCAGCACGCGCAGCGGTATGCAGGCGCGGCAGCCGTCGCAATAGGGCCGGTAGGTGAACATGCCGCTGCGCCGGAAGCCGCTGAGCACCAGGTCGGAGTAGGCGTCGTTGTGGATCAGGTGGCTGGGCGTGGCCACCTGCGAGCGGGCCTGGCGGTCCGGCAGGTAGCTGCAGGGATAGGGCGCCGTCGCGTAGAACTGCAGCGTGTGAAGCGGAAGATCCTTGAGGTGCGTCACGTCGGTCCGGAAGGTCGCGCGGAAAGGAGTTCTGCCCAGTATACGGGCTCGAAATGCCACTGTGGGCCCTGTTGTTCCCGGGCCCGGGCGACGTGCGCCACGAAGCGGCTGCGCGACATTTCGCGGGCGCCCAGGCTGGCCAGGTGGGAGGTGTTCTGCTGGCAGTCGATCATCTTCACCTGGAAGCGGCGGCACAGGCATACCAGCGCGGCCAGCGCGATCTTGGAGGCGTCCGGACGGCGCGTGAACATCGATTCGCCGAACACCGCGCGCCCCAGCCCCACGCAGTAGAGGCCGCCCGCGAGCTGGCCGTCGATCCAGGTCTCCACGCTGTGCGCGTGGCCGGCCCGGTGCATCGCCATGTAGGCCTGCACCATGTCCGGCACGATCCAGGTGCCCGATTGGCCGGTGCGCGGCGACTGCGAGCAGGCCGCGATGACCGAGGCGAAGTCGTGGTCGATGCGCACCTCGCAGCCGGCGGTCTGGGTGAACCGCGCCAGCGTCTTGCGCAGCGACCGGTGGAGCTTGAATTCGGCCACCTGCAGCACCATGCGCGGATCGGGGCTCCACCAGAGAATCGGCTGGTCTTCGCTGAACCAGGGGAACACGCAGCGGCCGTAGGCGTGCACCAGGGTGTCGACGTCGAGCGCGCCGCCGGCGGCGAGCAGGCCGGGTACGGGATCGTGCTCGCCCCAGGCGGAGGCGGGGTCGGGCAGTGCGTCGCCGGGTTCGAGCCAGGGCAGTTGTTGCATGGCCGTAGGTATACACGGCTTCGCCCGGGCTTCGGCCGAGGCCGGGAAAATGCCCGTCCCGCAGCGGGAAGGCAAACGATTGCGGCCCGGGCGCCACAGGCGCTGCCCGTGAAGCGCACAAGACTATCCGAAGCCCATATAGTGCTGCTTCCCATTTGCACACTCCATGCGGACCCGCCGGGCCGGCGTCGCCCGGTACAGGCCTGCCCAAGAGGACCACGTTGACCACTGATTCCATCCCCACCCGTTTCGGCAGCGGCCAGGCAGTGCGCCGCCTCGAGGACGAGAGCCTGCTGTCCGGCGCAGGCCGCTATACCGACGACGTCGCGCTCCCCGGCCAGACGCATCTCGTCTTCCTTCGGTCTCCCTATCCGCATGCGCGCATCGTGTCGATCGACACGGCCGCCGCTGCCGCCATGCCCGGCGTGCTGCGCGTGATCACCGGCGCCGAGCTGGCCGAGGCCGGCGTCAAGCCGATGCCGGGCGCCGTGGGCTTCAAGCGGGCCGACGGCAGCGATTGCGCCAGCCCTCCGCGCCTGGCCCTGGCGCATGGCACAGCCCGCTTCGTGGGCGAGGCCGTGGCCGCGGTGGTGGCCGAAACCGTCCAGCAGGCACGCGATGCCGCCGAGGCGGTGGTGGTCGACTACGAAGCGCTTCCCATGGTGGTCGACCTCGCAAGCGCCACCGCCGACGGCGCGCCGCTGCTGTGCGAGGAGGCCACCGGCAACGTCGCCGCCGAAATGCGCCATGGCAGCAGCGACGCCGCAACCGCCGCCTTTGCCAAGGCCAAGCACGTGGTGGCGCTCGACGTGGTCAACCAGCGCGTGGTGGCGCTGACCATCGAGCCGCGCTCGGTGCTCGCCGCGCCTGACGCCGAATCGGGCCGCCTCACCATCCGCATGAGCACCCAGATGCCGTCGGGCGTGCGCGATTCGGTGTGCGCCGCCATCGGCCTCGCCAAGGAAAAGGTGCGCGTGGTGGTGGGCGACGTGGGCGGCGGCTTCGGCATGAAGACCGGCGCCTATCCGGAGGACATTGCCGTTGCGTTTGCGGCGCTGCAGGTCGGGCGCCCCGTGAAGTGGGTGGCCGACCGCAGCGAGGAGTTTCTTTCGAGCGCGCACGGCCGCGACATCGAGGCCAGGGCTGAGCTCGCGCTCGATGCGGACGGAAAGATCCTTGCGCTGCGCATCAGGACGCTGGCCAACGTCGGGGCCTATGCCACCGGCACCGGCGTTGCGATCCAACTGCTGATCGGCCCCTGGGTGCAGACCAGCGTCTACGACATCCAGACCATCGACTTCCATTTCAAGGCGGTGCTCACCAACACCGCGCCCA
Organism: Variovorax paradoxus NBRC 15149; assembly: GCF_001591365.1. GTDB lineage: Bacteria > Pseudomonadota > Gammaproteobacteria > Burkholderiales > Burkholderiaceae_C > Variovorax > Variovorax paradoxus. The sequence goes on along the minus strand of NZ_BCUT01000001.1, from coordinate 126,146 downwards.
CTGGCGCCTACCGCGGTGCGGGCCGTCCCGAGGCGATCTTCACCATCGAGCGCCTGATGGACGAGGCCGCCCGCCAGATCGGCATCGACCGCATCGCGCTGCGCCGCCGCAACTTCATCCGCCCCGAGCAGATGCCCTACAAGAACCCGATGGCGCAGACCTACGACACCGGCAAGTTCGAGTCGGTGATGGACCAGGCGCTGGCGCTGGCCGACTGGCAGGGTTTCGACGCCCGGGCCGCCGAGTCGGCGAACAACGGCAAGCACCGCGGCCTGGGCATTGCCACCTTTCTCGAATGGACCGGCGGCAATGTGTTCGAGGAGCGCGTCACGGTCTCGGTGCAGGCCGATGGCGTGATCGAGGTGTTCTCCGCCGTCAACGCCATGGGGCAGGGCATTGCCACCTCGCTTGCGCAGCTGGCGGTCGATGCCTTCGGCGTGCCGATCGAGAAGGTGCGCGTCGTGCTCGGCGACACCGACCGCGGCGACGGCTTCGGCAGCGCTGGTTCGCGCTCCCTCTTCACCGGCGGCTCGGCGGTCCGCATCGGCGCCGAACGCACCATCGACAAGGCGCGCGCACTCGCAGCCCAGGAGTTCGAAGCCGCCATCGACGACATCACCTACACCCGCGGTGTCTTCACGGTGGCCGGCACCGATCTCGAACTCGACCTGTTCGCCCTGGCAGGCAAGCAGCCCGAGCGCGAGATATTCGTCGACTCCACCAGCACCGTGGCCGGTCCGACCTGGCCCAACGGCTGCCACGTCTGCGAGATCGAGATCGATCCGCCCACGGGCGAGATCAGCGTGGTGGCCTACAGCTCGGTCAATGACGTGGGCCGCGTGATCAACCCGATGATCGTTCGCGGCCAGCTCGAAGGCGGCGCGGTGCAAGGCATCGGCCAGGCGCTGTACGAGCAGGTGGTGTACGACAACGAAACCGGCCAGCCGCTCACCGGCAGCCTCATGGACTACGCGGCGCCGCGCGCGGACATCGTCCAGGCCATGTTCCACATGGAGATGGACGAGTCGACGCCGTGCGCCAACAACCCGCTGGGCGTGAAGGGCGTGGGCGAGCTGGGCACCATCGGCGCCACGCCCGCCATCGTGAACGCCGTGGCCGACGCCTTCGCGCGCAACGGCCTTGCGGCCAGCGCTCCGCGCCTGCACATGCCGCTGAGCCCGGCGCGCGTGTGGCAGGCCATGCACACCGTCGATTGAGCATCCTCGGGCCGGGTGATCGAAGGGCGCACACACCATGCTCGTCACCACCGAACTGCAGACCGATGCGATCCGCGTGTCGAGCTACCGCTGCGACGCCCAACCTGGCGCGCGGCCGTTCACCGAGGTGCACGCCGAATATTCGATCTCGTACGTGCGCAAGGGCAGCTTCGGCTACCGCACGCGCGGCAATGCTTATGAACTGGTGGCCGGCTCCGTGCTGGTGGGTTGCCCGGGCGATGAATACGTCTGCACCCACGACCACCATGTCTGCGGCGACGAATGCCTGGCGTTCCATTTGTCGCCGGGCTTCGTCGACCTGGTCGGCGGCGACCGGCGGACCTGGCGCACGGCAGGGCTTCCGCCGCTGCCCGAGCTGATGGTGCTTGGCGAGCTTGCGCAGGCCGCGGCCGAGGGGCGCAGCGATGCAGGCCTCGACGAGCTGGGCATGTGGTTCGCGAGCCGTTTCGTCGAGGTGGTGGAAGGGCGCAGCAAACCCGCGCCGCCATCCGCTGCGGCACGCGACAGGCGCCGTGCGGTCGACGCGGCGATGTGGATCGACGCGAACTCGCACGGCGACATCGGCCTCGAAACCGCGGCGTCCGAAGCGGGACTGAGTTCGTTCCACTTCCTGCGCCTGTTCTCGCAGGTGCTCGGCGTCACGCCGCACCAGTACCTGGTCCGTTCGCGCCTGCGCCACGCGGCGCGGCTGCTGGCGGATGACGACCGGCCCGTGACCGACGTGGCCTTCGACGTCGGCTTTGCCGACCTGAGCAACTTCGTTCGCACCTTCCACCGCGCGGCCGGGGTATCGCCGCGCGGCTTTCGCCAGGCCGCCAAGGGCGACCGCAAGATTTTCCAAGACCGCCTGGCCGCACTGTTCGATGATGACCGCCTGATCCACCCGTCGAGCAGAAAGCCATCGCCATGTACGACCCCATCGGACTGAAAGCCACAGACCTTGCCGCAAGCCGGTGCTGCGATGCGGCGGCCTGCCCCTGAAGGCGCACGACCATGGCAACGATCTACAAGGAATTCATCGTCGAAGCCGATGCCTCGCGCGTCTGGGACGCACTGCGCGATTTCGGCGCCGTGCACACGCGCCTTGCGCCCGGCTTTCTCACCGGCTGCGAGCTGGACGGCAAGGGCGCGCGCATCGTGAGCTTTGCCAACGGCCTGGTGGCGCGTGAACTGCTGGTGGGCATCGACGAGGCCAACAGTCGGCTGGCCTATACCGTGACCGGCGGCAAGGCGAGCCACCACCACGCCTCGGCTCAGGTGTTCGCGCTGGGCGAAGGGCGCTCGCGCTTCGTCTGGATCACCGATGTGCTGCCCGACGAACTGGCCGCCTACATCGAACCGATGATGGTGCAGGGCGGCGTGGCGATGAAGAAGACGCTCGAGGCGGCCGGCTAGAAGTCTTCGAGCGGCAGGCCGACGTAGTTCTCCGCCAGCGCGGTGGAGGCCGCGTGCGAATGCACCAGGTAGTCAAGTTCGGCTTCCTGGATCTTCTGGCCGAAGGCGCCGGTCTCGGGGAAGCGGTGCATCAGCGAGGTGAACCACCACGAGAAGCGCTCCGCCTTCCAGACGCGGCGCAGGCAGAGGTCGGAATACCGGTCGAGCGCGGAGGCCGATTTCTCGCCGTAGAAGATCTCGAGCGCCCGCGAGAGGTAGCCCACGTCGGCTGTTGCCAGGTTGAGCCCCTTGGCGCCGGTCGGCGGCACGATGTGCGCGGCGTCGCCGGCCAGGAACAGCGCGCCGAAGCGCATCGGTTCGGCCACGAAGCTGCGCAGCGGCGCAATGCTTTTCTCGAGCGAAGGGCCGGTCACCAGCCGCTCGCGGGCCTCGGGGTCGAGCCGTGCGCGCAGCTCATTCCAGAAGGCCTCGTCGCTCCAGTTCTGGACCTTCTCGTCGGCCGGCACCTGCACGTAGTAGCGGCTGCGGTGCGCGCTGCGCATGCTGCACAGCGCAAAGCCGCGCTCGGTGTTGGCGTAGATCAGTTCGTGCGACACCGGCGGCACGTCGGCCAGCACGCCGAGCCAGCCGAAGGGATAGATCTTTTCGTAGGTCTGGATGGCGTCGGCCGGCACGCTGGCGCGGCTCACGCCGTGGTAGCCGTCGCAGCCGGCGATGAAGTCGCATTCGATCTCGTGCGTCTGGCCGTCTTTTTCGTAGCGCACGCGCGGGCGCTGCGAATCGAAGCCGTGCAGGCTGACGTTGGCGGCGCTGTAGATGGTGGCAAGGCCCTCGGCCGAACGCGCTTCCATCAGGTCGCGCGTCACTTCGGTCTGGCCATAGACCGTGACCTGTTTGCCGTTTGTCAGGCCATGCATGTCGATGCGGTGCCGCGCGCCCTTGAACAGCAGCTCGATGCCGTCGTGGGGCAGCCCTTCGGCCTTGGCGCGCGCATCGACACCTGCGCGCGCCAGCAGGTCCATGGTGACCTGCTCGAGCACGCCGGCGCGGATGCGCCCGAGCACGTAGTCGCCGCTCTGCCGCTCGACGATGACGTTGTCGATGCCGGCCTTGAAAAGCAGCTGTCCGAGAAGCAGGCCTGCCGGGCCTGCGCCGATGATCGCGACCTGTGTGCGCATGTTCGTGTCTCCAATGGGTTTTCCGCGAGCGTAGGGCGAACGCGGCAGGCTGTCGCGGCGTGCGGCAAGGCACTGTGCGATCATGCGAATGGCTGCGCGATCATCGCGCAACACTTCGCAGATTGACCGAAATGACCATCGCCAAGGCCGACTTTATCGAGGGCATCGCCAAGGGAATGGCGGTGCTCGAAAGCTTCGACACCGAGCGCCAGCGCCTCAACGCCACGCTGGCCGCCGAGCGCGCCGGCCTCACGCGCGCCGCCGCGCGCCGGCACCTGCTCACGCTGGCCCACCTGGGCTACCTGGAGACCGACGGCAGCTATTTCTGGATGGCACCCAAGGTGCTGCGTTTCTCGGGCAGCTACCTGGCGTCGTCGCGGCTGCCGCGCGCGCTGCAGCCCACGCTGAACCGGCTGGCGGCGCAGACCGGCGAATCGTTCTCGGCCGTGGTGCTCGATGGCGAAGAGGCGGTCATCATTGCGCGCAGCGGCGCCTACGGCACGCCGACCCGCGTGCTGGCCTACGGCCTGCACCTTGGCGCCCGCTTGCCGGCCCACGCGACATCGACCGGGCGGGTGCTGCTCGCGGCCATGGCGCCGGCCCAGTTCACGCAATGGCTCAAGGGGCGCCACCTTGCGCGGCTCACGCCGCACACCACCACCCAGGCGCGCGGCCTGCGCCAGCTGATTTCCCGCGTGCGCAAGGACGACTACTGCTTTGCCAGCGAAGAGCACGAACTCGGCGTGCAGGCGCTCGCGGTGCCGCTGCGCGACATGCAGGGCCGCACCGTGGCCGCGCTCAACGTGGTGCTGTCGGGCACGCGCTACCAGGAAGAGACGCTCCAGCGCGAGATGCTGCCGCTGCTCTTCGAGGCGGCGCGCGAAGTGCGCTCGCTGCTGTGAGCTGAACTTCCGCGCGGCCGCTGCCTCGAATCCCGAAACGGACACAACAACACCATGCGACTCCTGCTTCTCGAAGACGACGTGATGATCGGCGAGGCCGTGCTCGACCTGCTGCGCGCCGAGCAGTACGCGGTGGACTGGGTGAAGGACGGCGAGGCGGCCGAATCCGCATTGCGCACCCAGCAGTACGACCTCGTGCTGCTCGACCTGGGCGTGCCGCGCCGCGACGGGCTCGAGGTGCTGCGCAGCCTGCGCGCCCGCAAGCAGCGCATGCCGGTGCTGATTGCCACCGCGCGCGATTCGGTGCAGCAGCGCATCGAAGGGCTCGACGCGGGCGCCGACGACTACGTGCTCAAGCCCTACGACCTCGACGAGCTGCTGGCGCGCATCCGCGCCCTGCTGCGCCGCGCCGCGGGGCGCGCCGAGCCGGTGTACGAGCACATGGGCGTGAGCATCAACCCGGCCACGCGCGAGGTCGCGGTGGAGGGTCAGCCGGTGGTGCTTTCGGCGCGCGAATGGGCCGTGCTCGAACCGCTGATCGCGCGGCCCGGCATGGTGCTGTCGCGCGCCCAGCTCGAGGAAAAGCTCTACAGCTGGAAGGACGAGATCAGCAGCAATGCGGTCGAGGTCTATGTGCACGGCCTGCGCAAGAAACTCGGCGCCGAGCTGATCCGCAATGTGCGGGGCGTCGGCTACATGGTGCCGAAGGCATGATCCGCGCGCTGACCGGATCGCTGCGCGCGCGCCTGCTGTGGTTCCTGCTCGCGGCCATCGTGCTGGCGGCCGGCGCGCAGGCGCTGGTGGCCTACCGCACGGTGCTGAAGGAGGCCGACGAGATCTTCGACTACCACATGCAGCAGATGGCGCTGTCGCTGCGCGCCGGCCTGCCGCCGAGCGCGGCCGTGGGCGGCCTGGGCAGCGGCGAGCAGAACTTCGATTTCGTGGTGCAGGTGTGGACCGCCGACGGCGTGCGCATCTTCGAATCGGCCGAACAGGCGGCGCTGCCGCAGCTGGCGGTGCTGGGCTTTGCCGACGTGCGCGCGCGCGGCACCACCTACCGAGTGTTCTCGATGCAGACCAGCGGGCTCGTGATCCAGGTGGCGCAAGACATGGCGGCGCGCCGCAACATGGCCGGCGCGCTGGCGCTGCGCACCATCGCACCGGTGGCGCTGATGGCGCCGCTGCTCATGCTGGTGGTGTGGTGGGTGGTGAGCCGATCGCTCGCGCCGGTGTCGCGCGTGCGTGGGCAGGTCGCCTCGCGGCAGGCCGACGATCTTTCCCCCGTGAGCGAGGAGAACCTGCCCGACGAGGTGCGCCCGCTGGTGCAGGAGCTCAACCTGCTGTTCGACCGGGTGCGGCATGCCTTCGACGCGCAGAAGCACTTCGTCGCCGATGCGGCGCACGAACTGCGCTCGCCGCTGGCCGCGCTGAAGCTGCAGGTGCAGGGCCTGCAGCGCGCCTCCGATGCCGCGTCGCGCGAGCTGGCCGTGAGCCGGCTGGTCGCGGGCATCGACCGCGCGACGCGCCTGGTCGAGCAGATGCTTGCGCTGGCCCGGCATGAAGCCAGCATGGCGGCGGGGGCAAAGTCCGAACCGGTCGACCTGGGCGAAGTGGCGCGCCTGGCCATCTCGGACGCGGTCGCGGCGGCGCAGGCCCGGCGCATCGACATCGGCATCTCGCATGCCGACCCGGCCGTGGTGAACGGCCAGCCCGAGGCGCTGCGGATGCTGCTGCGCAACCTGATCGACAACGCCGTCAAGTACACGCCCGAAGAGGGGCGGGTCGACGTCGGCATTGCAAGCCTGGGCACGGCGGTGGAGCTGAGCGTGGACGACAGCGGCCCCGGCCTGCCGGAAGAAGAGCGCGAACGCGTGCTCGACCGCTTCTACCGCTCGGGCGAGCCGCAGGCGCCGGGCAGCGGGCTCGGCCTGGCCATCGTGAAGTCGATCGCCCAGATGCATGGCGCCACGGTGGCGCTTGCGGCCTCGCCGACGCTGGGCGGGCTGCAGGTGCTGGTGCGATTTGCCGCCAAGGCCTGAATCGCCGCGCGGTTCGTTGTTTAAGCCGCGCTTAAGCCAACGGGCCGACATTCCTTTCATCGTGTTTGCGTGCAGACGCATTGAAAGGAAAGCTAGAAATGAACACCCGACTGACTTCCCCCCATGCCCTGGTGCTTGCCTTGGCGACCGCCGGGGTGATCGGCGCCGTCGGTGCCGGCGCATACACCAGTGCCCGCGCCGTGAATGCGCCGACCACCAACGCCACGAGCGTGGCGCCCGCGGCCATGGTGACGCTGCCCGACTTCTCCACCATCACTTCGCGCGACGGTCCCGCGGTGGTCAACATCAGCGTGACGGGCACCGCCAAGGCGTCCGAGGACCAGGCCGCGGCCGAGATCCAGGGCATCGATCCGGACGATCCGATGTTCCAGTTCTTCCGCCGCTTCCAAGGCCAGATCGGCCCGCGCGCCCAGCAGCGCGAAGTGCCGGTGCGCGCGCAGGGCTCGGGCTTCATCGTGAGCCCCGACGGCATCATCATGACCAACGCGCACGTCGTGAAAGACGCCAAGGAGGTCACCGTCAAGCTGACCGACCGGCGCGAATACCGCGCCAAGGTGCTCGGCGCCGACGCCAAGACCGACATCGCGGTGCTCAAGATCGATGCCAAGAACCTGCCCACGCTCGCGCTCGGCAACACCAAGGACCTGAAGGTCGGCGAATGGGTGCTGGCCATCGGCTCGCCCTTCGGCTTCGAGAGCACGGTGACGGCCGGCGTCGTGAGCGCCAAGGGCCGCTCGCTGCCCGATGACAGCTACGTGCCGTTCATCCAGACCGACGTCGCGGTGAACCCCGGCAACTCCGGCGGCCCGCTGCTCAACACGCGCGGCGAAGTGGTCGGCATCAATTCGCAGATCTACAGCCGCAGCGGCGGCTACCAGGGCGTGTCGTTCGCCATTCCGATCGACGTGGCGGTGCAGGTGAAGGACCAGATCGTCGCGACCGGCAAGGCCACGCATGCGCGCCTTGGCGTGGCGGTGCAGGAAGTGAACCAGGCCTTTGCCGACTCCTTCAAGCTGGACAAGCCCGAGGGCGCGCTGGTCTCCAACATCGAGAAGGGCGGCCCCGGCGACAAGGCCGGCCTGAAGGCGGGCGACGTGATCCGCAAGGTGGACGGCCAGCCCATCGTCTCGTCGGGCGACCTGCCTGCGGTCATCGGGCAGCAGACGCCGGGCAAGAAGGTCACGCTCGAAGTCTGGCGCCAGGGCGAGCGGCAGGAGCTTTCGGCCAAGCTCGGCGATGCGAGCGACAAGCCCGCGCAGGTCGCCAAGAACGAGAGCGCGGCGGGGCAGGGCAAGCTCGGCCTTGCATTGCGGCCGCTGCAGCCGCAGGAAAAGCGCGAAGCCGCCATCGAGAACGGGCTGCTCGTCGAGGATGTGGCGGGCCCGTCCGCCATGGCCGGCGTGCAGGCGGGCGACGTGCTGCTGGCCATCAACGGCACGCCCGCCAAGAGCCTGGAGCAGGTGCGCGAGGTGGTGGCCAAGGCCGACAAGTCGGTCGCGCTCTTGATCCAGCGCGGCGAAGACAAGATCTTCGTGCCGGTGCGGATCGGGTGAAGCCCGCGCCAGGACAAAAAAAGATGGCTTCATCCGCGGGTGGCCTTTCGGCGCACATCCTGCCCACGTCGGCCACCATGATCGGCGTGTGCATGACCGTGATGTCGATCGGCCACCTGGGCCCGCGCGACGACCTGCGGCTCCTGATCGACCGCCTGCTGGCCATCGACGCGCTGGTCTTCCTGGCCAGCGCGCTGCTGTCTTTCATCTCGATGCGCTCGCGCAGCTCGGGCGTACGGCTGGAGGCCTGGGGCGAGATGGTCTTCATCGCGGGCCTCGCGCTGCTGGCCCTGGGCGCGGTGACGCTGGCGTTTGCGCTGCGCTGAGGCCGGCGCCCCGGTTCAGGATTCCTTGTCGCCCCGATCCTTGTCGGGAGCCTGCGCATCGAGTTCGTCCTTGATGGACCGGTTTCCTCGAAGGACCAGGAAGAGCACGGCACCCAGGCCAATGGCAACGATCACGGCAATGAATCCGCCGCCGGAGGCCCACCACCAGAACAGGCCGCCCGCAACGAGCAGGAGCGCGGTGATGAGTAGAGGTTTCAAGTGCATGGCGCGAGGCAATAGTACGTTGGCGCTAATGTACGCGTCGTTACCGTTCGGCGACCGATTTGTGGTTTGGGAAATACCCTCTTTTTGACATTTCTGAATCTGCACTAGACGGTGGCCCGCTCCGCGCGAGGGATCCGCCGGCGAGCAGACGAATTCGAAGGAAGGGATGAGCCGCTCGTCCCAGACCGGAAGAACCTGAAGCGAGTGAAGGGGGTGAAGGGGGCGGTCACCCGTACGCCAGTGCGAGTTCCGTGATTCCTTCCGAAGTGATCTTCACGACCACCGCGGATTCGTAGTTCCTGAACGAACTGCGAAGATCGAGCGGCGGGGTGATGTCGGCTTCGACGCAGCCCAGCGCCTTGAGCGTCGCGATGGCCTGGATCAACTCCGGATCCCGGACATGAACCGGGAACCTGGCATGTTCGAGTTCGAGCAGGTACTCAATGGGTGTAGCTGGCACGATGGGAACATCATGGCCCAACCGCGGCGGCTTGTGTTCAGCCTGCGTTGACGAGATTCGTGCGGATCACCCTACAAGCGTCGGACTCTGGGAGGGGCGACTTGCGATAGTCCCAATTTGGGACTAAACTTTCTCCTGATGCACGTAGTCGCAAACTCGAACCTCATCGCTTTCTACCAAGATCCGAGTTATCGAGATGCCGAACCCGGATTAAGGGCGTGGTACGAAGAGGCAAAAATGCAAAGTGGACGACACCCGCTGTCGTGAAGGCCCAGTACGCCAACGCCAGCATCATTGCGAACAACCGCGTGGTGTTCAACATCAAGGGGAACGACTACCGCCTGATCGTCGCCATCGCCTACAGGATGCAGTACGTCTTTATCAAGTTCATCGGTACGCACACGCAATACGACCAGATCGATGCTGCGACCGTCGACCAGTTCAAATAAAGGAGTCCGACCATGGAAGTCAGAGCCATCCGCACTGATGCCGACTACCGCGCGGCGCTGCGCGAGGTGTCTGCACTGATCGACCTCGATCCTGATCGCGAATCGCCCGAGGGTGAACGTCTCGAAGTGATCGGCACGCTGGTGCAAGCTTACGAAGCCGAGCACTACCCCGTCGACCCGCCCGATCCCATCGAGGCGATCCGCTTCCGCATGGAGCAGTCGGGTTTGGGAGTGCGCGACCTCGTGCCATACATCGGCCCGCTGAACCGCGTCTACGAAGTGCTCGCGCGCAAGCGCCCGCTGACGCTGCACATGATTCGCCGCCTCAACAAGGGTTTGGGCATTCCGGCCGACGTGCTCATTGGCCAAGAGCGAAATGAGCCCATCGCGGCCTGACACCGGGCCGTGCGCGTGGACGGCGGATGCCGAGCAGCGCCGACATGCCGCGCCATGCCAAGCGGGCCTGGTCGAGCAAGCGCTGGTCCAGGCTCGCGATCGATGCAACCCAATCGGGGAATAGCGGCGCAGTCCGGCAGGATTCGTACTCAGACCGCCCGCACGTCGAAGAACGCTTCATCGGTGTCTCCAAGGTCGCGAAAGCCGGCGGTTCGGGCTGCGTCATAGGCCTTCATCCAGCGCCTGGCGAGCGCCATCTCTTCTCTCGTGAGGTCGGTTTCGCTCGACTCGCTGGCATTGTGGAACGCGCGCAGCGCACGCGTGACGTCGCCGCCGAGCTGCCGGTCGAGCTCGCGCCGGAAGCGCTGCTCCGAAACCTTGACGGCGTCCGCAGCCGGATGCGGGTAGTCGGCAAGCCGCACGGTGTAGGCAACCCGCGGTTCGGGCTCGATGTCTTCGAACCTGAAAGGCGGCTCTTCCGAAACATCGGCCTGCGGGAGCGCGGCCTCGTGGCTTGGAGCCGCAGCCTGCGGGTAGAAAAGTTCGGCCTGGTTCATGTGCATTTCTCCTCTGCCTTCTTGCTGGAAAGCGCCTGACCTTCGAACGGGTATCTCGACCGTCCGCATCAAAGCTGTATGAATATACAGTAATATCAGGACTCCGAGCCAGTGCTCGAATCCCCTTTGCAGTTGCCCCCGAATCTTGGTTTTGCGGGGCCCTTGGCGACATCGCCAGGGATTCCGCCCAGCCGCGTGCTGGGCGTTTTTTTGCCTGATGGCGATCGGAGAGTCGAGGTTGTCCGACGTGCCGAAGCGCGGATCGGGGCGAGCATCGCGCCATGCAGCTTCTCCGCCGGATCGCCGTCACCGTGATCGAAGAGGAAGAGGGCGCCTACCGCTGGCGCCTGGTCGAACTCGAGGGCGAGGGCTGGCATGTCCTCAGCCAGCAGGCGAGGTCCATGAAGACCTACAAGGCCGCGATGGCCGCCGGGCTGCTCGAGCTGCAGAAGATGGTCGACGATCTCGACATCGGGCCGCGCGAGGATGAGCCCGAGCCCGCGCGGGCCAAGAAGAAGAGCGGCTCTGTCTTCGGCTTCGGATTCGGGCTGCCGAAGATGGGGTAAGGTGCCCCAAAAGGAAATGCCCCGCTACCTTTTGGGTAGCGGGGCATCCAGAGGCCTTGCGGCATGTAGTGGCTCCTCGACCTGGGCTCGAACCAGGGACCTACGGATTAACAGTCCGGCGCTCTACCAACTGAGCTATCGAGGAACAAGCCTCAGATTATAGCGTGATTTTTTGAGCCTTTCGAGCGCACCAATGTGGCCGCCATAAATTTCTGAAAAAAATTCGGGCACTCATTCAGAGCGACACGCTCAAGCCCAGGCGCAGCGTGCGCGGTGCACCTGGAAAGAGATAGACGTGGCCGAACTGGTAGGGCGATTCCTTCCAGTAGCGGCGATCGAAGAGGTTGTCGATGGCGATGCTCCAGCTCGTGTTCACGCCGCGCAGCCGGGTGTCGTAGCGCAGCACGGCATCGACGCGCGTCCATGAGGGCAGGGCGATCGAACCATCGGGCAGCACATTGCGGCGGCCTTCATGCGAGAGCTGTCCGAGCAGCTCGAGGCCCGGCACCGAAGCCACGCGGTAGCCGGCTTGTGCACGCAGCACCTGCTTGGGCACGTTGGTGGGCGACTGGCCGTTGGTGGCGGGTTCGGCGGTGCTTCCACGGCGCTTGGCATCGATCAGCGTGACGCTGCCCGCAAGGCGCCAGGGCCCCGTGTTCCACTGCGCGCCCGCTTCGAGTCCGTGGTGCACGGCGCTGCCGTCGTAGCGTCCGTCGCAGGGTGTGGTGCCGAGACGGTTGCAGGCATCGAGGTTCGTCATCGGGCGCTTGATGTCGAACCACGCGAGCTGCCAGGCGAAGACGTCGCTTCCGCCCTTGAGGCCCAGCTCCCACTGGCGCGAGGTCAGCGCGGGCAGCGCCTCGCCGGCATTGGTGTATTGCGAACTCTTGTTCGGCACCACCTGCGACTCGACGCCCTTGCCCCAGCTCGCATAGGCGAGGAGGCCCGGCTGGATGGCGAAGCTGGCGGCGATCCATGGGGTGGTGATGCCGTCCTTGTAGCCGGTGGGGCGCGTGCCATCGGTGCGGATGCTGTCGCGGTCCAGCCGCGTGTGGCGCACGCCGACCCAGGTGGTGAAGCGGCTGTTCCAGCGGATCGCGTCCTGCACCGAGAGCTCGGTGGAACGCTCGTCGCGGTTGGTGTTGGCGTCGGTCAGCGTGGGGTCGGGCGGCACCACGGCCGTGGCCCACACGTTGCCGGTGCCGACGTAGTTGTAGGCCTGGTCCTGGAAGCGGTTGCGCACGCGGCTTTGCAGCAGGCCGAAGCCGAGCTCGTGCCGCACGCTGCCGGTCATCACGTTGCCCTTGAGGTTGAGGCTGCCGGCCGTTTGCGTGCGCCGCTCGTTCTCGCTGCGGAAGTCGTAGAAGTCGAAGGTGCCGTCGGAGCAGTAGCGGTCGTAGTTGCCTTCGGCGCCGCAGCCAAAGGCATAGGCCAGGCGGTCATCGGTCCTGAGCCTTTGCTGGCCGATCTGCGCGCTCCAGCGCCAGTCGGCATTGAGCGCCTGGCTGAAGCGCACGCTGCCAGTGAGCGCGTTGAATTCCGAAGGCTGCGACCACGGCTGGTTGTTGAGGTTGATCTTGGGATCGACCGGCGCGGGCAGCGTGCTGCCCAGCAGGCTGAAGCCGTTCTGGCTCGGCTGCGTCTTGTGGCTGCGTTCGATCTCGAACTCGAGCACCGAATCGCGCGTGATGCGCCAGTCGCCCGCCAGCGAGAACATGTTGCGGTTGCCGTCGAGGTTGTGCACGAGCGGCTTGAGGTTTTCGCTCGCCACGTTGAGCCGGTAGCCGAACTCGCGGTTCGCGCCGAAGCGCCCGCCCAGGTCGAGCGCGCCGAGCACGTTTCCGCGGCTGGTGGTTTCGATGCGCAGCGTGCGCAGGTCCTGCTCGGTGGGCCGCTTGACCACGTAGTTGACCAGCCCGCCCGGCGCGCTGGTGCCGGCCTGGATGCCGCTGGTGCCGCGCAGGATCTCGATGCGCTCCTTGTTGTCGAGCGGGATCGATGTCTCGGCGCTGATCGGCAAGCCTTCGCGCCGGTAGTTGAAGCGGTTGTCCAGCACGAAGCCGCGCACCGTGAGGTAGTCCCAGTAGCCGGCCGAGTTGTAGGCGTCGGTCACCGAGGAGTCGAACTGAGTGAGGTCGGCGAGGCGGCGCGCGCCGCTCGTGCGCAGCTGCGTGCTGTCGATCACGGTGGCCGAGAGCGGCAGCTCGCGCAGCGGCACGTCGCCGAAGCCGCTCACCTCGGCTTGCGGGGCCGCGCTGCTTTCGTTCACCGTGATGGCGGGCAACTGCTCGGTTGGCTGCTGCGCCTGTGCGCCACCAGCCGCCAGAAGAAAGGCGGTGGCCACTGCACGAGAGACCGGCGTCAGCGGCCAGGATCGGAATTGCTTTTGTGTCATTGGATCGTTCATGCGGCGGCGGCTATCGACGCCATCCATTGCGCGGCCGTGGCCTCGGGATCTTCAGCGGCGACAAGCGCGCGCACCACGGCGACCGAGCCGACGCCGGTGGCCAGCACCTCGGGCAGGCGAACGGCGTCGATGCCGCCGATGCCCACCTGCGGATAGCCGCGCAGCAGCCGCGCATAGGCCGCAAGCCGCGCCACGCCCTGCGGTGCGGTCGCCATCTTCTTGAGGGTGGTCGGATACACCGCACCCATCGCGATGTAGCTCGGGCTCACCGCATCGGCGCGCACCATCTCGGCATAGCCATGGGTGCTGACGCCGAGCCGCAGGCCCGCATCGCGGATCTGCCGCACCTGTTCGGGCGCCAGTGCGTCGAGGTCTTCCTGGCCCAGGTGCACGCCGTAGGCACCCGCGGCAATGGCGGTATGCCAGTGGTCGTTGATGAAGAGCAGCGCGCCGGTGCCGCGCACCGCGTCGACGGCCGCATGCACTTCGCGCTCGGTGGCGGCCGCGTCGTCCGACTTGAAGCGCAGCTGCACCGTGGGAACGCCGGCGCGCGCCATGCGGCCGACCCATCGCGCATCGGGCAGCACGGCGTAGAGGCCGAGCCGTTCGGGGCTGGGCGCGAAGGCGTCGCCGCGTTCGGTGGGCGGGAACGCGCGCATGCCGAAATCGGTGGGCGTCTCGGGCCACTGGTCGGCATCGAAAGCGCCGGTGCGCACGGTCTGCGCCTGCCAGGCTTGCGCCAGGCATTCGGAATCGATTTCGATGAAGCCGAGCGCCGTGCAGGCCTGCTTCGCGCCGCGGTACACCGGGTCGTCCGACGAAAAGCTGCCGGCCGAAATGGCCGCGGCCGTGATGGCGCCAAAGCGCAAGCCATGCGCCGCGACGATGGCGTGGGCAACTGCCCTGTGGTCGTTCAGTGCGGTCATGCTGTGTGATGCCAGAAAGGCGTGCCGAGCACCGGTGTGCTGGGCTGCGCGGAATCCTGCGCGGCCATGGCGCCGGCGCGGTGGGCCGCGCGGCCGGCCTGCACGGCGTCGGCAAAGGCGCCGGCCATCGACACCGGGTCCTGCGCCAGCGCCACGGCGGTGTTGAGCAGGACACCGTCGTAGCCCCATTCCATCACCTGGCAGGCATGCGAGGGCAGGCCCAGGCCCGCATCGACCAGCATCGGCACGCTGAGCCGCTCGCGCAGCAACTGCAGCGCATAGGGATTGACGGGCCCGCGGCCGGTGCCGATGGGCGCTGCCCAGGGCATCACGGCCTGGCAGCCGACGTCGACCAGCCGCTGGCACAGCACGAGGTCTTCGGTGCAATAGGGCAGCACCTGGAAGCCGTCGCGGATCAACTGCGACGCGGCATCGACGAGGTTCAGCGTGTCGGGCTGCAGCGTGTAGTCGTCGCCGATCAGTTCGAGCTTGATCCACGGCGTGTCGAACAGCTCGCGCGCCATCTGCGCGGTGGCGATCACCTCCTGCACGCTGTGGCAGCCGGCGGTGTTGGGCAGCACCGGCACCGCGAGCCGGCGCAGCAGCTCCCAGAAGCCGTTGCCGCTGTCGCTTGCGCCGGGGCTGGCGGACTGGCGGCGCAGCGAGGCCGTCAGCATGGCCGGCTTGGCGCGATTCACCGCGGCTTCGAGCAGGTCCGGCGAGGGATAGCGCGCGGTGCCCAGCAGCAGGCGGCTCTGGAAGGTCTGGCCGTAGAGAACCAGCGGATCGTTGTCCGGAATTGCAGATGCGGTCGTCATGGTGCGTGTTGTCTCCATCTCTGTGGGGTGCTTGTTCAGCCGCCGGTCACGGGGCGGATCACTTCGATGCGGTCTTCGGGCTGCAGCGCGCGCGCCGCATGGGCCGAGCGCGGCACGAACTCGCGGTTCACGGCCACCGCGAACGGCGGCACGGCGTTCAGTGCGGCCAGCGCGTCGAGCACGGTGGCGCGGTCCGGCAGCGTGTAAGGCTTGTCGTTGATCAGGACATTCATCGTCATGCTTCGGATGTCTCCAGGCCGAGCTTCTGCGCGAGCGCAGAGCGGCCGTGCACGAGCAGCTCCATGGCGGCGTCGAGCACGGCGGGCGCGATCATGAAACCGTGGCGGTACAGGCCATTGATCTGCAGCACGCGCGGCTGCGGCTGGCGGATGGCGGGCAGGTTGTCGGGCAGCGTGGGCCGGCATTGGGTCGCGATCTCGAGGATGCGGGCTTCGGCGAAGCCGCTGTGCACCGCATAGGCCGCGCTCAGCAGCTCGAGTGTGGAGCGCACGCTGGCGGGCGACATGTCGTCGGATTCGATCTCGGTCGCGCCGATCACGAACACGCTGCCGGGCTTGGGTGCGATGTAGAGCGGATAGCGCGGATGCACCAGCCGCGTGGGCCGCTGCAGCGCCACCTCGGGCGCATGCACGCGGACGACTTCGCCGCGCACGCCGCGCAGCGCGTTCCACTGCGGCTTGGCGCCGAGGCCGCGGCAGTCGATCACCCAGTCGGACTGGCCCGGCGTGCCCGGAGAAAAATCGCCGGGCGTGCGCGGCGACTGCCAATGCAGCTTCACGCCGGGGCTGGCCTGCAGCGTGGCCAGCAGCGAGGCGAGCAGTGCACGGTTGTCGAGCTGGCCTTCGCCCGGAAGGAACAAGCCCTGTGCGAAGCGCTGGCCGAGCGACGGCTCCAGCGTGGCAATGCCGGTGCCGTCGAGCGTCTCCATCGGGGCGAGCTCGGGCACCTGCGTGCCGGTGCGCGCCAGCACGCGCGCGAGCCGCGCGGCCTCGGCGGCGTCCTGCCGGTGCCACAGCACCAGCGTGCCTTCGCGCTGGAAGAACACCGGCTGCGCCAG
The DNA here is from genome assembly GCF_001591365.1 of Variovorax paradoxus NBRC 15149. Taxonomy (GTDB): domain Bacteria; phylum Pseudomonadota; class Gammaproteobacteria; order Burkholderiales; family Burkholderiaceae_C; genus Variovorax; species Variovorax paradoxus. Next base: position 109,612 of record NZ_BCUT01000001.1, on the reverse strand, counting down.
CGGCGACAGCAGCTCGGGCCAGCGGCCCAGCGCGTACTGTCCCATGCGCACGAGCGGCACCGGCGCCACGGCCGATTCGGCCAGCGGCGCGAGCATGGCGGCCGCCACGCGCGCGGCCGCGCCTTCGGCCTCGGGACTGCCCGCCTCGAACAGATCGACCTTGCAGCCGGCCCGCGCCAGCGTGACCGCGAGCAGCCGGCCCATGAGGCCCGCGCCGAGGATGGCGGCGGATTGGAATGGGAGGTTCATGGCCTTGCTCCTTCCCCTGCCGGGGGAAGGCCGGGATGGGGGTGGGCAGAGCGCTTGATGGATGCGCCGCTTGCCAGTCGCCGATAATTTTCAGCATGACCCAAGCACTTTCCGACGCGCCGCAGGCGCCCCTGCGCTATGCACGCGTGCTCTCGATCGCCGGCTCCGACAGCGGCGGCGGTGCCGGCATCCAGGCCGACCTGAAGACCTTCGCGGCGCTCGGCTGCTACGGCATGACGGCCATCACGGCGCTCACCGCGCAGAACACGCTCGGCGTGTCGGGCATCCATGGCGTGCCGCCGGCTTTCCTCAAGGCGCAGATCCAGGCGGTGGTCGAGGACATCGGCGTGGATGCGGTCAAGCTCGGCATGCTGCATGCGCCCGAGGTGGTCGAGGTGGTGGCCTGGGCCATCGATCACTACCGGCTGCCCAACGTGGTGCTCGATCCGGTGATGGTCGCCACCAGCGGCGACCGCCTGATCGCCTCCGAAACCGTGCAGGTGCTGGTGCGCGAACTGTTCCCGCGCGCCGTGGTGGTCACGCCCAATCTCGACGAAGCGGCCTTGCTGATCGGCCATGCGATCGGCGGCATCGATGCCCTCGACGATGCGGCCAACGAACTGCTGGCGCTCGGCGCGCAGGCCGTGCTGCTCAAGGGCGGGCACTTGCCGGGCGACGAGGTGGTCGACGTGCTGCTGCAGACGGGCGGCGCTCGCAAGCGGCTGGCCTCGCAGCGCATCGCGAGCCGCAACCTGCATGGCACGGGCTGCACGCTGTCGTCCGCCATTGCCGCGCACCTGGCGCTGGGGCTTGCGTTGCCCGAGGCCGTCGAGCGCGCGCGCGCCTACATCCTCGGCGCGATGGCCGCCGGCGCGCAGGTGAAGACCGGCGCGGGACACGGCCCGCTCAACCACGGTTTTGCGCCAGTGCCGACGCACCGCCTGCCGCCGTCGGCGTAGCCTTGGGCCGGCTGGCCCAGGCCAGCAGGAAGGTCGCGGCCAGTGTCGGCAGCGCCGAGCCGAATTGCGGCGCCCACTTGGCGAGCGCGTGGTAGGCCGCGATGCCCGCAATCCAGATCAGCGCAGCGCCCAGGTCAACCCGGCGCATGCCCACCGACAAGACCGCCTGGCCCGTGCCCAGCCGCCCCAGGATCACGCCGTAGAGCGGCACGAACACCGAACTCAGCATCAGCAGGAACGGCTCGAGCGTGTGCATCGGCAGCACCAGCGCGAGCGCCGTGCACAGCGCCGCGAGCAGGAGGCCCCAGCGCCGCACGCTCCAGTGCGGCAGCAGGCTGTGGGTGGACACCGAGCCCGAATACACATCGCCATACGCGTTGTCGAGCTCGTCGATCAGTATCAGGCCCAGCGCCACCAGGCCGCCTTGCGCGAGCAGCAGCGCGGTGACCAGGCCGGTGCCCGGTTCCGCCACGCTCACCACCATCACGCCGAGCGCATAGCACCAGACGTTGGCCAGCGCATAGCCGATCCAGGTGCCGCTGAAGGCGCTGCCGAGGCCACCTGCGCTGCGCTTGCCGTGGCGCGCGTAGTCGGCCACCAGCGGCAGCCACGAGACCGGCATCGCAATCACCAAGTCGAGCGCGCCGAACATGCCCATAGTGCCATCGCCGGGGCGCGCCCAGAAGGCGTCGAGGCCCTTGGCTTGCAAGCGCGTCGCGAACTGCCAGGTCAGCCAGAGCAGAGAAAGCACCACCAGCGGCAGGCCGAAGCGGCTCACGAAGCGCCGCACCAGCTTGACCATGGAGCCGGCCAGGAGCGCCAGCAGCACTGCGCCCCAGAGCAGCGTGGTGAGGGCGCCGCCCAGCGGCCCGCCGAGCGCCAGGCCGAAGGCCTGCTGGCCGATCGCCTGCGTGCCTTCGCGCATGATGACGAGCTCGAAGGTGGTCCAGCCCACCAGCTGCACGATGTTGAGCAGCACCGGCAGCCGTGCGAACGCGCTGCCGTAGGTGGCGTGCATCAGCCCGGCGCTCGCCAGGCCGCTCTCGCAGCCGATCCGCGCGGTCCAGGCCAGCAGGCCCGCGCCGAGCAGCGAGCCCAGCACGATCGCGATGGCCGCGTCGCGCGTGCCTACTGCCGGCACCAGGTAGGCGCCGATCTGCATCACCAGCAGCCCGACGCCCAGGCTGAACCAGAGCGATGCGTGGTCGTGCCAGCCGAACACGCGCTGCGATGCGGGCAGCGGCGCGAGCGCCTCGTTGGCGGAAGAAGCTTCGTTGTCGTGTGCCATCCAGTTGCTCCAGTGCAAAAGGTTTGGCAGGTGGGCGAGGCTCCGGCGGTGGAGCCATCGCGCGAGACAACGCGACAGGCCGCCGGACCAGCTTCCCTGCGCGAGGATTACCTCAGTCAGGTTCAAAGGGACTCTCTCAGTCAGCCCCGGAACGGATCCCGGTTCGACACCCCTAGCGGTGGTGCTCCGCGCCGTGGCGCAAAGCGGAAACTATTGTACGAGCCTGTGCGCCCAGCCTCCAAACCATGGATGATGGTCCGGATATGGCAATCCGCATGCCGCCACTTCGAGGATGTGTTCCATGAGCGATTCCGCAATCGACCAGTCCCTTGCCCAGGCCTTCCAGCGCTTCACCGAGGCCAACCCGGCCAGCCGGCGCCAGTTCGAGGCGCAGGTGCGCTACATGCCCGGTGCCAACAGCCGCTCGGTGCTGTTCTATGCGCCGTTTCCGCTCACCATCGCCAAGGGCGAGGGCGCTGCGCTCTGGGATGCCGACGGCCACCGCTATGCCGACTTCATCGCCGAATACACGGCCGGCGTCTACGGCCACTCGGCACCCGAGATCCGCGATGCCGTCGTCGAGGCAATGCAGGGTGGCATCAACCTCACGGGCCACAACCTGCTCGAAGGAAGGCTCGCCAAGACCATCTGCGAGCGCTTTCCGCAGATCGAGCAATTGCGCTTCACCAACTCGGGCACCGAGGCCAACCTGATGGCGCTCACGGCCGCGCTGCACTTCACGGGGCGGCGGAAGATCGTGGTGTTTTCGGGCGGCTACCACGGCGGCGTGCTCGGGTTCGGCGCCAAGCCGCTGCCGACGACCGTGCCCTTCGACTTCCTGGTGCTGCCCTACAACGATGTGCAGGCTGCGAGGGAACAGATCGAGAAGCACGGGTCGGAGATCGCCGCGATCCTGGTCGAGCCGATGCAGGGTGCGAGCGGCTGCATTCCGGGGCGCCTCGACTTTCTGCAAGCACTTCGCGAGGGTGCGACGAAGGTGGGCGCGCTGCTGGTCTTCGACGAGGTCATGACCTCGCGCCTCGCACCGAACGGCCTCGCCAACAAGCTGGGCATCCGGTCGGACCTGACCACGCTGGGCAAGTACATCGGCGGCGGCATGTCGTTCGGCGCTTTCGGCGGGCGCTCGGACGTGATGGCGCAGTTCGATCCGCGCACCGGGTCGCTCTCCCATTCGGGCACCTTCAACAACAACGTGATGACCATGGCGGCCGGCTATGCGGGCCTCACGAAGCTGTTCACGCCCGAGGCGGCAGGCAGGCTGGCCGAGCGCGGCGAGGCGATGCGTGCGCGGCTCAATGCGCTGTGTGCGAAAGAGGATGTGGCAATGCAGTTCACCGGCGTCGGTTCGCTGATGAACGCACATTTCGTGCGCGGGGAAGTGCGGCGCGTGGACGACCTGGCGGCGGTCGACGGGCGGCTGCGGCAGTTGCTGTTCTTCCACCTGCTGGGCGAGGGCATCTACGCCTCGCCGCGCGGCTTCATCGTGCTGTCTCTGCCGCTGACCGATGCGGACATCGACCGGTTCGCCGCCGCCATCGGCCGCTTCATCGGCGAATACCGCGCGCTGCTGCCTAGCGCGAAGTAGCCACGCCCAGCAGCTCGTGCAGCCGCGTGCTGGTGGTCGTGTACTGCAGCGGAATCGCCTTGCCCGGGAACACGATGGCGGTGGCGCCCCAGGCCGCCAGCGTGGCTTCGTGGAAGCCGCAGACGATGAGCTTCTTCTTGCCCGGATAGGTGTTGATGTCGCCCACCGCGAACACGCCGCGTTCGCGGGTTTCGTACTTCTCGGTGTCGACCGGCACCTGCTTGCGCTCCAGTTCCAGGCCCCAGTCGGCAATCGGGCCGAGGCGCGGGGAGATGCCCAGGCAGGCGATCAGCGCGTCGAGCGGCAGGTCGACGGTGGTTGCATCGGGCGTGGTGATCTGCAGTTGCCTGCCGTCGAAGGCGGTGGGTTGGCCGACCTTGAACGCGAGTTTGCCTTCGGCGACCAGCGCGCGCATCGAAGCGACCAGCCCCTCGTCGGCCTGGAAGCCGTCGCGGCGGTGGACCAGCGTGACCTGCTTTGCAATATCCACGAGCGCGATGGCTGTTGCCAGCGCCACGTCGTCGCCGCCATTCACCACCACCGCCTGCCCGGCAAAGCGGTCCAGCGAATCGGGGTGGTAGAAAAGCGAGCGGCCCTCGAACTGCGCAATGCCTTCGAGCGCGATGCGCTTGGGCACGAAGGCGCCGACACCGGCCGCGATGAACACCGTCCTGGCAAGGAAAGCCGTGCCGGCCGAGGTGGTCAGCAGCAGCCGCTCGTCGGCCTGCCTTTCGAGCGTGGCCACCTGCTCGCCAAAATGGAATTGGGGCCTGAAGGGTTCGACCTGCTTCAGCAGCGATTGCGCGAGTTCGCTTCCGCTGGTGACGGGCGTGCCGGGAATGTCGTAGATCGGCTTGCCGCCGTAGAGCGCCACGCACTGGCCGCCCGCGGCGGGCAGCGCATCGACGATGTGGCAGGAGATCTCGAGCAGGCCGAGCTGGAAGGCCTGGAACAGCCCGACCGGACCGGCGCCGATGATGAGCGCGTCGGTTTCGACGGGGGCTCGGCCTTCGGGGTTCAACGGACCAGTTCGCCGACCTTGTCGGTCTTGTCTTTCCATTCTTCGGCGTCGGGCAGCGCGGGCTTGCGCTTGGTGATGCTCTTCCAGCCATCGGCCACCGCGAGTTCGGCGTTGAGCTTGATGAACGCGATCTGGTTGGCCGGGAGGTCTTCCTCGGCATAGATCGCATTGACCGGGCACTCGGGGATGCAGACGGCGCAGTCGATGCATTCGTCCGGGTCGATCACCAGCATGTTGGGGCCTTCGCGGAAGCAATCCACGGGGCATACGTCCACGCAGTCGGTGTATTTGCAGCGGATGCAGGCTTCGGAGACGACGTGGGTCATTTGTCTTCTAACGTCAGTGTGAGGTCGGGGAAAACCCCAGATTTTAGGCCTTTGCGGCGGCAGGCTGCACGAGCACGGCCGCAGCGGTCTTGTGGGAGGCCGTATCGACCAGCACCAGCGAGCCCAGGGCGCGCGATTGCGTGAAGGGCAGCACCGCCAACGGCTGCTGCAGCGAAAGCACCACGTCGCCGATGGAATTGGCTTCCAGCTGCGTGGCGGGCTCCGATTCGAGCGTGGTGATGTTCACCCGGTCGACGATGCGCGCCACCTTGGCCTTGACCCAGCGGTGGCCCTGCAGCGCCCAGTAGACGCGGCCCGCGACCAGCGGCTCGTCGTCGAGCCAGGCCACGGTGGCGGTGATCTCGCGTACCGGCTCGAAGGCGCCGGGCGCCAGCAGCCAGTCGCCGCGCGAGACGTCGACTTCGCGGTCGAGCACGATGCCGGCGCTGTGGCCCGCATGCACCACCTTCGGCTGCCGCGTGTGGCTCAGCACCTGCGCGACCGTGGCGGTCTGGTTGCTCGGCAGCACGGTCACGCGCTGGCCCGGTTCCACATGGCCGGAAGCCACGCGGCCCCAGAACACGCGGCGGCCCTGCGAGGTGTCGGCCGAGGCCGAGAACTTCTCGACCCACTGCACCGGGAAGGCGAAGGGCACGTCCTCGTCTTGCGCGGTGACCGGCAGCTCCTCAAGCAGTTCGAGCAGGCTCGGGCCCTCGTAGCCGACCCAGTCGGCATGGCGCGTGGCCACGTTCCAGCCCTTGAGCGCCGAGATCGGCACGATGGCGGCCACCTGCACGCCGGCCGCTTCGGCAAAGGCGTTGAGCGCGGTCGAGATGCGCTCGAAGGCCAGGCCCGCGTCGTCGATGGCGTCGAGCTTGTTGACCGCGAACACGATCGACTGCACGCGCAGAAGGTGGCACAGCAGTGTGTGGCGGCGGGTCTGCGGCAGCAGCTCGCGCTTGACCACGGTGCCGTCTTCCACTTCGGCGGCCCAGGCCAGCTTGGTGGCATCGACCAGCACCACGGCGGCATCGGCAGCCGAGGCGGCCGTGACCATGTTGCGGGTGTACTGCTCATGGCCCGGCGCGTCGCCGATGATGAACTTGCGCTTGGCGGTCGAGAAGTAGCGGTAGGCCACGTCGATCGTGATGCCCTGTTCGCGCTCGGCCGAGAGGCCGTCGGTCAAAAGGGCCAGGTCGGTTTCGCCGCCGCGCTGCACGCCGGCGAGCTGGTCCTGCAGCACGGTCTTGCTGTCGACCAGCAGGCGGCCGATCAGCGTGCTCTTGCCGTCGTCGACCGAGCCGCAGGTGATGAAGCGCAGGGCGGTGCCGGTGTCGCCGTGGAGGGCGGTGTTGTCAAGGGTTGCCGTTGTCGTGCTCATCAGAAATACCCGTCTTTTTTGCGCTTCTCCATCGAAGCTTCCGAAGTCATGTCGTCCATGCGGGTGGCGCCGCGCTCGCTGACGTCGACGCTCAGCGTTTCGAGCACCACGTCGCCCGCATCGGCCGCCAGGCTCTCGACCGGGCAGGTGGTCGTGATGTCGCCCACGGTGCGAAAGCGCACGTCGCGCACCTGCACGGTTTCGCCATCGCGCGGCGGGGTCAGCGAGGTCACGGGCACCAGCAGGCCGCGGCGCTCGACCACTTCGCGCTTGTGCGTGTAGTAGATCGACGGCAGGCCGACGTGCTCGCGCTCGATGTACTGCCACACGTCGAGTTCGGTCCAGTTCGAGATCGGGAACACGCGGAAGTGCTCGCCCGGTGCGAGGCGGGTGTTGAACAGCGTCCACAGCTCGGGGCGCTGGTCCTTGGGCTGCCATTGGCCGAAGGAATCGCGGTGCGAAAAGATGCGCTCCTTGGCGCGTGCTTTCTCTTCGTCGCGGCGGGCGCCACCGATGAGCGCGTCGAAGCGGAATTCCTCGATCGCCTCGAGCAGCGTGACCGACTGGTGCGCATTGCGCGATTCGCCGGGGTGCGCGAGGCGCACGGTGCCGCGCGCCATCGAGTCTTCGACGCTGCGCACGATGAGTTCGGCGCCCAGTTCCTTCGCGCGCTGGTCGCGGTAGGCCGTCACTTCGGGGAAGTTGTGGCCCGTGTCGATCATCAGGAGCGGGTAGGGGATGCGGCCGGCGCCGAAGGCCTTTTCCGCGCACTTGAGCAGCACCAGCGAATCCTTGCCGCCCGAGAACAGCAGGGTGGGGCGCTCGAAGGCGGCCGCCACTTCGCGCAGGATGAAGACGGTTTCCTCTTCCAGCGCATCGAGATGGGTGTTGGACAGGCGCGCAGGAGAGTGCATGGGCGGCAGCAGCAGTTCGGTTTCGGTACGGGCGTTCATCGGGGTGGGTGCTGAATGCGGAGGATCGGCGAGGCGTGGGCGCTCAGTGCGAAAGGTGCAATCCGCACTCGCGGTTGTCTTCGCCCTTGGTCGGGTCCACGTAGTCGAAGTTGTTGGGCAGGCCATGCGCTTCGCAGTACGTGTACAGGTCCTTGGACGACCAGTGCAGGAGCGGCGCGACCTTGATCAGGCCGTCCGGATTGACGCTGACCGGGTCCATCTGCGCGCGCACGGCCGTGTCGGTGGCCCGAAGCGCGGTGAACCAGACCTGCGGCGCCGTCTCGCGCAGCGCGCGGGCAAAGGGCTCCAGCTTCACCTCTTCCGTGAAGGCGGCGTGGCGCGGATCGTCGAGCGCCGGGGTCGGGCCGTCCACGGCTTCGCGATGCGCACACGAACGGCGCGGCAGGTAGATGTGCAGGTCCAGGCCCAGCTGCTTGGTCACCTCGTCGGCAAAGCGGTAGGTGGCCTCGGTGTTGTAGCCGTTGTCCATCCAGACCACGGGAACATCGCGCTTGGCGCGCGTGACCATGTGCAGGATCACCGCCTCGAACGGGCGGAAATTGGTGGTGACGATCGCGCGCTGGCCCAGGCCGATGGCCCAGTCCACCAGGCCCTCGGCGTTGCGGCCGAGTTCGGCGTTGATGCGTGCGAAGTCGATGTTCGTGGCGATGCTCATGTCGATGGTTCCGTGCGGGCTCAGGTGCCGGCCGCGAAGTGCGGCGCGGGCTTTATTGCATCGCCCTGGTAGAAGGCCGAGAAGCGGTCGAACTGGCGCTGCGCGTCGGTGGCGTCCACGCCTTCCTTGAGCACGGCGCTCGAGAAGCCGGTGCGTTCCATCTGCACCAGCTGGTCGATCAGCACGTCGCCGGTGGCGCGGATGTCGCCCTTGAAACCGAGCCGGCGGCGCAGCAAAAAGGCCTGGCTGTAGGCGCGGCCATCGGTGAACTTCGGAAAGTTCAGGTCGATGCGCTCGATGTCTTCCAGGCACACCTCGATGGCGAGCGGATCGGCATCGTTGGGCAGCTGCAGCACCTTCGGGTCGCCGTCGTCGACATGCTCTTCGGCGGCAAGGATGTTGAGGCGCCGGTTCATGCTGCTTCCTCCACCTTGAAGCGCGCACCGTTGGCCGCGGCCTTGAACGGGTCGTGGCCGACGCGGCGCAGCGTGTCGATGAAGGTCTCGCCGCCTTCGCGGGTGTCGCGGTAGGTGGTGAGCACGGCCTCGATCACGCCCGGCACTTCGGCCGCCGAGAACGAGGGGCCGACCACCTTGCCGGCCTGCGGCGTGCCGCTGAGGGCCGAGCCGTCGGAGCCGCCAAGGGTGACCTGATACCACTCCTTGCCGTCCTTGTCGACGCCCAGGATGCCGATGTGGCCGCTGTGGTGGTGGCCGCAGGAGTTGATGCAGCCGCTGATGTGCAGGTCGATCTCGCCCAGGTCGTCGAGCTCGTCGAGGTCTTGATACCGCTCGGTGATGGCTTCGGCAATGGGAATGGAGCGCGCATTGGCCAGCGCGCAGAAGTCGCCGCCGGGGCAGGCGATCATGTCGGTCAGCAGGTGCACGTTGGCGCTGGCAAAGCCGGCCGCGCGGGCGGCAAGCCACAGCGCATGCAGGTCTTCGGCATGCACCCAGGGCAGCACGATGTTCTGGTCGTGCGTCACGCGGGCTTCGCCGGCCGAGAAGCGGTCGGCCAGTTCGGCGAGCGTGTCGAGCTGGTCGGCCGAGGCGTCGCCGGGCGCCTGCTTCAGGCGCTTGAACGAGAGCGTCACGGCACGCAGCGCGGGGTTCTTGTGCGCGGCCACGTTGCGGGCCAGCCAGCGCGCGAACATGACGTCGTCGGCGGCGTGGGCACGCAGCTCGGCGTCGGTCTTCTCGGCGCTTTGCAGCACCCGGGTGGCGAGCGTCGGCGGCACGAAGGAGGCGGCGACGCGGTCGAACTCTTCCTGCGTGATGGTGTGCGGCGCGCCGTCGTGCTCGATGATCTGCTTGTACTCGGCCTCGACATCGTCGATGTAGCGCTGGCCTTCGGCCTTCACGAGGATCTTGATGCGCGCCTTGTAGATGTTGTCGCGGCGGCCATAGCGGTTGTAGACCCGGATCACCGCTTCGAGGTAGTTCATGATCTGCTGCCACGGCAGGAACTCGCGCAGCACGGTGCCGATGATCGGCGTGCGGCCCATGCCGCCGCCCACCTGCACGCGGAAGCCGATCTCGCCCGCTTCGTTCTTCACGAGCTTCAGGCCCACGTCGTGCCAGCCGGTGGCGGCGCGGTCTTCGGCGGCGCCGGTGATGGCGATCTTGAACTTGCGCGGCAGGAACGCGAATTCAGGATGCAGCGTGCTCCACTGGCGCATGATTTCGGCGTAGGGGCGCGGATCGGCGATCTCGTCGACCGCGATGCCGGCGCGCTCGTCGCTCGTGATGTTGCGGATGCAGTTGCCGCTGGTCTGGATGCCGTGCATGTCGACCGAGGCCAGCAGGTCCATCACGTCGGCCGACTTCGACAGCGGAATCCAGTTGTACTGGACGTTCTGGCGCGTCGAGAAATGGGCGTAGTGCGTGGGCAGCTTGTGGCTGCCGAGCAGGCCCTGCGTCTCGACGGCCTTGCGGTAGACCTCGGCTTCGGGCTCGTCGTACTCGCGGGCGATGCGGGCGAGCACGCGCAGCTGGCGGCTCGAAAGCTCGCCGTAGGGCACGGCCACGCGCAGCATCGGCGCATAGCGCTGCACATACCAGCCATTTTGCAGCCGCAGCGGACGGAACTCGTCTTCGTGCAGGCGGCCCTTCTGCCAGCGCTCGAGCTGGTCTCTGAACTGGGCAGCCCGTTGATGGACGAACTGGCGATCGAATTCTGTGTATTGGTACATCGTGCGTGTGATCTTGAAGAAGTGCGGTGCCGCACGTACAACGGGGCGCCCCAGCAAGAAGCGGAGATTCTGAAACCGGGGCTTATGGAAGCAAACTATTTTTTGGTTCGGGCTTTATGCGGATAAGCTTATTCTTCAGTGTTCATGCGGGTTTGCGGGCGGTTGGATGCTTATTCTGGATAAGGGCGATAGGGGTTTTTTTGGGGCGACGTGGGTTGATTTTTTTCCGGGGCCGGGTCTCGCCCCGGCGGGCGACCTACTTTTCTTTGCTTCGCCAAAGAAACGTAGGCAAAAGAAAGGCGACCCCACTGTCTGCGACCTCCGCTTCGCTGCGGGCAACCTGCGGTGCTCGCGTTTCGCGGGGTCTCGCCCAAACTCGCTTCGCTCAAACAAGGGCGAGCCCTGATCCGCGAAACGCTGCGCTCCTCGGCGCATACAGAGGGGCTTGGGAACCGAACGGGCCTTTGCTTCGCTCGGCCACCAAGCCACTGCGGCGCTGCGCGCCGCAGTGGTTGGGATTGGCTGCTGGTATTGGCTGTTGGTATTGGGGCCGAGCGAAGCGAAGGCCGCCCGCTCCCACCCCTTCTGTATGCGCCGAGGAGCGCAGATGGAGGCGGGATCAGGGCCGCAGCTGTTTGAGCGAAGCGAGTTCTGCGGACCCCCGCCGGAATCGAGCACCGCAGGTTGCCCGTAGCGAAGCGGAGGGACGCAGACAGTAGGGTCGCCTTTCTTTTGCCTACGTTTCTTTGGCGAAGCAAAGAAAAGTAGGTCGCCCGCCGGGGCGAGACCCGGCCCCGGGAAAAAAACACCAGGCAAGCGTCAAGAAGACCGAGGAAGCCGAATCAACCAGCCGACCTCTCCACCAGATCATCATCAATATGCGGATCAGCCGGCTGCCCCCGCAGCTTCCGCACCGTCCGCCGCATCCAGTGCTCGATGTCGTCCACATAAGTGAACACCGCCGGCACCACCAGCAGGCTCAGCACGGTAGAAGTAATCAGCCCGCCGATCACCGCCATCGCCATCGGCGAGCGGAAGCTTGAATCCGCGGTGCCAAGGCCCACCGCAATCGGCAGCATGCCGGCGCCCATGGCCAGCGTGGTCATGATGATGGGCCGCGCGCGCTTGTGGCAGGCGTCGCGCAGCGCGTCCCAGCGGCTCATGCCGTGGTCGCGGCGCGCCACGATGGCGTATTCCACCAGCAGGATCGAGTTCTTGGTGGCAATGCCCATCAGCATGATCAGGCCGATCAGCGAGGGCATCGACAGCGCCTTCTGCCCGATCAGGAGGCCCACGAAGGCGCCGCCGAGCGCCAGCGGCAGTGCGCAGAGGATCGTCACCGGATGCAGGAAATCCTTGAACAGCAGCACCAGCACGATGTAGATGCACAGCACGCCCGTGAGCATCGCAAGGCCGAAGCTGTTGAACAGCTCGGTCATCACCTCGGCGTCGCCCACCTCGGTCACGCGCACGCCGGGCGGCAGCTTCTGGATCGAGGGCATCGCCGTGACCGCGGTCTTGGCATCGCCCAGGCCCACGCCCGACAGCTCGATCTCGAAGTTGACGTTGCGCGAGCGGTCGTAGCGGTCGATGACGGCGGGGCCGCCTTCCATCGTGAGCGAGGCCACCTGGCTCAGCATGACCGGGCCGCGCGCGCCGGGCACCGAGAGGCGGCCGAGCAGGTCGAGGTTCTGCCGCGCCGAGTCCTCCAGCTTCACCACGATCGGCACCTGCCGCTGCGCGAGGTTGAGCTTGGCCAGCGCCTGGTCGTAGTCGCCCAGCGTGGCCACGCGCAGCGTCTCGGCGATGGCCGAGCTGGTCACGCCCAGGTCGGCGGCGCGCGCGAAGTCGGGGCGCACGGCAATCTCGGGGCGGATCAGGCTTGCGGTGGAAGTGATGTTGCCGAGGCCGGGCACCGTGCGCAGGTCTTTCTCGACTGCGCTGGCGGCGCTGGCCAGCGCGGCGGGGTCTTCACCCGTGAGCGCGAGGATGTATTTTTCGCCCGAGCCGCCCAGGCCCACGGTGCTGCGCACGCCGGGCAGCGTTTCGAGCGCGGCGCGGATCTGGTTCTCGATCACCTGCTTGCGCGGCCGGTCGCCGCGCTCGTCGAGCTTGATGGTGAGCGTGGCCTTGCGCGTCTCGGGCGTGCCGAAGTTGGCGAACGGATCGCCGCCCGCGCTGCCGCCGGCCACGGTGGTGTAGACGCTGCGCACATGGTCGATCTTCATCACGCGGTGGCGCGTTTCCTCCGCGGCCGCGGTGGTCTGCGCGAGCGTGGAGCCGGGCGCGAGCGACAGGTAGATCTGCGTCTGCGAGTTGTCGTCGGGCGGAATGAAGCCGGTCTTCAGCAGCGGAATCATCGCCAGCGAACCGAAGAAGAAGAGGGTGGCGAGCACCATCGTCTTGAAGCGGTGGTGCGTGCTCCATTCCACCGCGCGCATGTAGGCCGTGAGCCAGCGCGGCTCCTTTTCGGCACCGACCACGGGCTTGAGGATGTAGGCCGCCATCATCGGTGTGAGCACCCGCGCCACCACCAGCGAAGCGAACACCGCCAGCGAGGCCGTCCAGCCGAACTGCTTGAAGAACTTGCCGGCCACGCCGCTCATGAAGGCGGTGGGCAGGAACACCGCGATCAGCGTGAAGGTGGTGGCGATCACCGCCAGCCCGATCTCGTCGGCCGCCTCCATGGCCGCCTCGTAGGGCGACTTGCCCATGCGCAGGTGGCGCACGATGTTCTCCACCTCCACGATGGCATCGTCCACCAATATCCCGACCACCAGCGAGAGCGCGAGCAGCGAGATCACGTTGACCGAAAAGCCCAGCAGGTGCATGCCGATGAAGGCCGGTATCACGGACATGGGCAGCGCCACGGCCGAGACGAAAGTGGCGCGCCAGTCGCGCAAAAACAGCCACACCACGATCACGGCCAGGATCGCACCCTCGTACAGCAGGTGCAGCGAGCCTTCGTACTCTTCTTCCACCGGCTCGACGAAATTGAAGGCCTCGGTCAGCTCGATGTCGGGGCGCTGCGCGCGCAGCTCGGCCAGCGCCTTCTGGATCGCGCGGCCCACCTCGACCTCGCTCGCGCCGCGGCTGCGCGCCACTTCGAAGCCGACCACCGGCTTGCCGTTGAGCAGCGCCGCGGCGCGCGGCTCGGCGATGGTGTCGCTGATGCGCGCCACCTGGTCGAGCCGGATGCGGCGGCCATCGGAAAGCGCGATCTGCATGTCGGCCAGCTGGTCGGCCGACTGCACGGTGGCCAGAGTGCGCACCGGCTGCTCGCTGCCGCCCAGGTCGATGCGGCCGCCCGCGCTTTCGGTCTGCACCTGGCGCAGCTGGCGCGAGATGTCGGCCGCCGACGCGCCCAGCGCCTGCAGCTTGGCCGGATCGAGGTCGACGTGCACCTGGCGCGTGACGCCGCCCACGCGGTTCACCGCACCCACGCCGGGCAGCGCGAGCAGCTTCTTGGTGATGTCGTTGTCCACGAACCAGCTCAGCGCCTCGGCGTCCATGCGCGACGAGGCGATGGTGAAGGCCAGCACCGGCTGCGCCGCGAAGTCGAGCTTGGTGACCACCGGGTCGCGCACGTCGGCCGGCAGGTCGGCGCGCACGCGTTGCACTGCGGAGCGCACGTCGTCCACGGCTTCCTGCACCGGCTTCTCGAGGCGGAACTCGACGATCAGCGTGGCGGCGCCGTCCTGCACCTTGGTGGTGATGTGCTTGAGGCCCTGCACCGTGGCAATGGAGTTCTCGAGCTTGCGCGCGACGTCGGTCTCCAGCTGCGAAGGCGCGGCGCCGGGCAGCGAGGCCGAGACGGTCACGGTCGGCAGGTCGATGTCCGGAAAGTTCTGCACCTTCATGGCGTTGAAGGACAGCAGCCCGCCGAAGGAGAGCAGCACGAACAGCATCACCGCCGGAATCGGGTTGCGGATGGACCAGGCGGAGACGTTCATGGGCGTGCCCTCGTTTCGCCGTTGCCCTGGCCACGCGCGGCGGCCGAGGCCGGCGCTGCGGCGGGCCGGGCGCCTGCGGCTGCCGGCGCCGGCGGCGCCACCACGCGCACCAGGTCGCCGTCGTTCAAAAAGCCCGCGCCCTGCACCACGATCTGCGCGCCCTCGGGCAGCGCGCTGGTGATCTCCACGCGCTCGCCGACGCGGCGGCCGGTCTGCACCTTCAACTGCACCACGCGGTTGTCGGGCTGCAGCACGAAGACGTTGTTGAAGCCGTCGCGCGGAACGATAGAGCTCTGCGGCACGGTGGGTGCGGAGCTGCGCCCCAGTTCGAAGTCGCCGCGCGCGAACATGCCGGCCTTGATGCCGGTGTTCTGCTGCACGTTCGGCAGGTCGACATAGACCAGCGCCGCGCGGGTCTGCGGATCGACCGTGGGCGCGATGCTGCGCACCTTGCCGCGCACCTGTGCGCCGCTCGCGCTCACCACGAAGGCGGTGGTGCCCACGGCAATGCGGCTGAGCTCGGCCGAGGTGACTTCGGCGCGCCATTCGAGCCGGCCCTGGCGGATCAGGCGGAACAGCTCGGTGCCGGCGGGCACCACGCTGCCGACCGTGGCGGTGCGCGAGGAGATCACGCCGTCGTCGGGCGCCAGCACCTGCGTGTTGCGGCCGCGCACTTCCTGCGCGGCAAGCACGGCTTCGGCGGCCTCGACGCGCGCCTTGGCGGTCTGCTCGGCCGTCTGGTACTGGTTGATCTGCTGCTGGCTCAACGCGCCGGTGGCCTGCAGCGTGCGGGCGCGCGCCGCGTTGCCCGCGGCATCGGCCGCGGTGGCCCTGGCCTCGGCGAGCGAGGCGCGCGATTGCGCGATGTCCGCGCGTACCGTCTCGGGCGAGAACACGGCCAGCAGCTGGCCCTTCTTCACCACGTCGCCCACGTTCACGCGCACCTCGGCAAGCCGGAGGCCGCTGGACTCGGAGCCCACGCTGGCCTCCTGCCAGGCCGCCACGTTGCCGTTGGCCGCGAGCGTGAGCGTCAGCTCGGTGGCTTCGGGTTTGGCCACGGTCACGGTCAGCGTCGGCCGGGAGGCGGGCGTGGCGGCCTTGCCCTTGGCGGCGGCCGGCGTGCCGGCTTCGTTCGCGGGCTTGCGGGTCAGCCACACGGCCGCGGCGACGATGACGACCAGCGCCAGCAGCGCGATGGCAAGGGTGGAGCGTTTGATTCTTTTCATGGCGACGTCGCGACCTTGGCGGCCGGGTTGGAAGTCATTGAGGGCGATTCGGGGCGGGTCCAGCCGCCGCCCATGGAGCGGTACAGCGCCACCCAGGCTTCGGTGCGCTCGCGCTGCAGCGAGACGCGCGCGGTCTGCGCGGCAAAGAGCGTGCGGCGTGAATCCTCGAGCTCGAACAGGCTGGCCAGGCCGCTCTGGTAGCGCGCCTGGGTGGCGTCGAACGAGGCCTGGTAGTTCTTCACCGCAGCATCGGCATCGGCTGCGCGCGCATCGGTGGCCTCGAGGTTGACCAGCGCTTCCTCCACCTCGCGCACCGCCTGCCGCACGTTCGCGCGGTAGAGCGACACGGCCTCGGTGTAGCGTGCCTTGGCCGCGTCGCTGTTGGCCGCACGGGCACCGCCGTCGAGCAGCGGCACGGTGAGTGAGACCGGTCCGATGGTCCAGGTGTCGAGCGACTCGCGGAAGCCGCTGGTGCGGATCTGCATGCGGCCGATCGAGCCCGAGATGCTGAGCCTGGGATAGCGCTCGGCCTCGGCGGAGCCCACGTCGGCGCTGGCCGACGCCACGCCGAGTTCGGCTGCGTACACGTCGGGCCGCTGCGAGATCGCCTCGGCCGGCACGCTGGCGATGCTGCCAACCGCGGGCAGCGTGCGCTGCGCGGGCGAGGCGGCGAGCTTGCGTTCAAGCGTGGGTTCGTCGATGCCGCTGAGCGCCACCAGCGCCTTGCGCTGCACCGCGCACACCGCGCGCTGCTGGGTCAGGCGGCCCGAGGCGTCCGAGGCGCTGGCGCGTGCGAGCGCGGCATCGGCCGGCGCGGTGAAGCCGGCGCGCGCCGACAGGTCGGTGAGGCGTGCGGTTTCGCCGCGCGACTTGGCGTCGGACTCGGACACGCGCAGCTGCTGCTGGCAGGCGCGTTCGGCGAAGTAGGCGTTGGCCGTTTCGGCCGCGACGGCCACGCGGGCCTCGTGCCACTTGGCGGTGGCGCTGCTCAGCTTCTGCTCGGCCGAATCGCGGTCGGCACGCAGGCGGCCGAACAGGTCGATTTCCCATTTGGACTGCAGGCCGGCCTGCAGCGTGGTGAGTGGCGCGATGGCAGCCGTGCTGCTGCTGGACGAGGAAGCCGCGCCCCCCGAGCCGAAGGAGGAGCCCGAGACGCCGCGGCTGGCTGATGCCGTAGCGTCCAGGTTGGGCAGCAGCGCCGCGCCGGCCTGCACGCGCGTGGAGCGCGCCTCGGCCACGCGCGCCGCGGCGCTGGCGAGGTTGGGGCTTGCGGCCTCGGCCGCGGCAATCAGCTCGACCAGCAGCGGATCGTCCAGCTGGCGCCACCAGTCGGCCAACGAGGCCAGCGAACCGCCGTGCGGCAGCGGTGCATGCCATTGGGCCGGGAAGGGCGCCTCGACCGCAGCCGGCGGACGCGTCAGGCCGCAGCCCGCAAGGCCGAGACCCAGGCCCAGCGCCAGGCCAAGGGCGGCAATCGATCGGAGTCGTCTCATGTCTTCTTTCTCCCGGAACGGGCGGGCGCGGCCGCGGGCTTGGCGGCGGTTTGGCGGCGCAGGGCTTCGGCCTCGACCAGTGCAACGGCATAGCCCGTGAGGCGCTGCGCCCAGGTGTCCACGCTGCGCGGCGTGTTCAGCAGCGAGGGGCGTATCGCCTCGACGAGGTCCTGGCTCACGAAAAGCTGCATCGCCAGGCCCGTGATGGCAAAGCTCAGGCGGTGCACGTCGTCGTCGGGCCGCGCGAGGCCCAGGCGCCGGCACAGGATGCGCGCAATGGCATTGTGCGGACCCTTGATGTCGCGCTCCATCTCCTCGGCCCACTGGCTGGTCGGCTCGAGCATTTCGCGCAGGTGCAGCTGGATGCACTGGCGCACGATCTCTCCCTGCTTGAGCGGCTCGATCATGCGCGTGAAGAAGATCTGCAGCGCCTCTTCCAGCGGCAGCTCGGGCGCGGCATAGAGCGAGATGAAATCGCCCGCATTGCCGCCCATCGGCTCGCCGAAGGTGGCGGCATACAGCCCGGCCTTGTCGCCGAAGTAGTAGCTGATGGCCGAGATGTTCACGCCCGCGGCGCGCGCGATCTCGCGGGTCGAGGTCTTGGCGAAGCCGTTGGCGGCGAACAGCGCGAGGGCGGCGTAGAGCAGGCGCTGGCGTGCTTCGACGCCGTCGCTGCGCGGTGCGCGGGCGGAAAGTGCTTGCAGGGCGGAGGCGCTCATGCCGGCGATTAGACCATGCAGCAAATCAAACGTTTGATTTACTTATGGCGGGATGAGGGCTTTCTTCGCATGGGCGGCGAATGTGCTTTTGACGCATTTCCGCCGGCCGCATCGATGCCGCCGCAAGCGGCCCCGGCGAGCGGCCGAATGAGGCGCGCTACGATCCGCCCATGTCCGCCGTTCCGCCCGCCGCCGCGTCGCCCGCCCTGCCTCTGGATGCCGAAAGCATTCTTGCGCTGGCCGCGCGCTCGATGTTCCATCTGTTCTCGAGCATCAGCCAGGGCATGTTCCTGGTGGACCGCAGCGGGCGCATCGTGTGGGTCAACGAAGGCTATCGCCGCTTCCTGCCGGCGCTGGGTTTTTCGTCGATCGACCAGTTCCTGGGCCACATGGTCGAGGACGTCATTCCCAACACGCAGATGCGGCGCGTGCTCGAGACCGGCGAGCCGATCCTGGTCGACCTGCTCGACAACAAGGCGGGCACCTTCGTGGTCAGCCGCATTCCGCTGCGCGCCGAGAGCGATGGGCGCGCGGGGCAGGCGGGCGAAGTCATCGGCGCCATCGGCATCGTGCTGTTCGACCAGCCCGAGACCACGCTGCAGCCGCTCATCAGCAAGTTCGCGCTGCTGCAGCGCGACCTCGACGACGCGCGGCGCGAGCTCGCCACCCAGCGCAACAACCCGCTCTACCAGCACGCGGCCGACGGGCAGCGCCGCTCCAAGTACACCTTTGCCAGCTTCATCGGCAGCAGCCCGGCCGCGGTGGAAGTCAAGCGCCATGCGCGCCGCGCCGCGCAGTCCACGAGCCCGGTGCTGCTGCTGGGCGAGACGGGCACCGGCAAGGAGCTGCTTGCGCATGCGATCCATGCAGCCTCGGCGCGGGCCAAGGGGCAGTTCGTCAGCGTCAACATCGCGGCCGTGCCGGACACCTTGCTGGAGGCCGAGTTCTTCGGCTTCGCGCCGGGTGCCTTCACCGGCGCCGACAGGCGAGGGCGCGAGGGCAAGTTCAAGCTGGCCGACGGCGGCAGCCTGTTCCTCGACGAGATCGGCGACATGCCGCTCGGCCTGCAGGCCAAGCTGCTGCGCGCATTGCAGGAGGGCGAGATCGAACCGCTCGGCTCCAACAAGCTGGTGCCCTTCGATGCGCGCGTGATCGCAGCCACCTCGCGCGACCTGCCCGAGCTGGTGCGCCGCGGCCAGTTCCGGGAAGACCTGTACTACCGCCTCAACGTGCTGCCCTTGCGCGTGCCGCCGCTGCGCGAGCGGCGCAGCGACATTCCGGCGCTGGTCGAGGCGCTGGGCGAAGACATGGCGCTGCGCAGCGGCGAGGCGCCGCCCGAGCTCACGCCCGATGCGCTCGCGCTGCTGGCCGGCCAGCACTGGCGCGGCAACATCCGCGAGCTGCGCAACGTGCTGGAGCAGGTCACGATGCGCAGCGACTCGCAGCGCATCGACGCCGCGCAGCTCGAGCGCATCCTGCGCGAAGCCGGGCTGGAGCAGATCGAATTGCCCGCCACGCTGCAGAGCGCGCACGACGCCGACGAAGAGGCGCTGCTGCTGCGGCCGCTCGCGCAGCAGGTGGCCGAGCTGGAGCGCAAGGCGATTGCCGCGGCGCTCACGGCCACCGGCGGCAACAAGCTGGCCACGTCGAGGCTGCTCGGCATTTCGCGCGCCACGCTCTACGAGCGCATGACGAACCAGGAGCGGCCGGCGTGAAGCCGCCGAGCCTCGCGCGCCGCATCGGCCCGGAGCGAGCGAACCCGTGAGCGTGCGCGCCCTGCGTTCCACCTTCGGCCCCAACTGCCATTGGTGCGGCTTGGCCATGGACTTCGAGGAACCGCACGGCCGGCCCGAGTCCGCGACCATCGAGCACCTGGTCGATTCGACGCTCGGCGGCGTGCGATCGCAGAAGCACCGCCGGCTCGCGCATGCCGCCTGCAACCATGCGCGCAACGAGTTCCGCATGCAGGCCGAACGCCAGTTCCAGAGCTGGATCGCGGCGCGCCAGGCCTCCGAGAAAACCCTGACCGATAAATAGACAGTTGATTGAAATTCATACACTCCAAGTGTTCTGAATTCAGTCGAAAGGCGCATCTTCCCAATGAAGAAGCGTTTGGTATCAAGGGGTTAGCAGATGGCACGAAGTGTGCAATATTCAGTCACCTATTTCAGGAGACACAGAATGAACCGTCGCCACCTCGTCGCCCTGGCTGCACTCGCCGCCGGCGCCGCCGCAGCCCCCGCCTGGGCCCAGTCCAACGAAATCCGCATCGCCCACATCTACAGCAAGACCGGTCCGCTCGAGGCCTACGGCAAGCAGACCCAGACCGGCCTGATGATGGGCCTGGACTACGCCACCGGCGGCACGATGATGGTCAACGGCAAGAAGCTCGTGGTCATCGAGAAGGACGACCAGGGCAAGCCCGACCTGGGCAAGTCGCTGCTCGCTGCCGCGTACTCCGACGACAAGGCCGCGCTGGCCGTGGGCCCCACGGCTTCGGGCGTGGCGCTGGCCATGCTGCCGGTGGCCGAGGAATACAAGAAGATCCTGGTCGTGGAGCCCGCGGTGGCCGACTCGATCACCGGCGACAAGTGGAACAAGTACATCTTCCGCACCGGACGCAATTCGAGCCAGGACGCGATCAGCAACGCGGTGGCCATCGACAAGCCCGGCGTGACCGTGGCCACGCTGGCGCAGGACAACGCCTTCGGCCGCGATGGCGTGAAGGCCTTCGGTGCCGCGCTCAAGAAGGCGAAGCTGGTGCACGAGGAGTATCTGCCGCCCGCCACCACCGACTTCACGGCCGGTGCGCAGCGCCTGATCGACAAGCTCAAGGACCAGCCGGGCCGCAAGATCATCTGGATCGTCTGGGCCGGCGCGGGCAACCCGTTCAAGATCGTCGACCTCGACCTGAAGCGCTACGACATCGAGATTGCCACCGGCGGCAACATCCTGCCGGCCATGGCGGCCTACAAGAACCTGCCCGGCATGGAAGGCGCGGCCTACTACTACTTCGGCATCCCGAAGAACCCCGTCAACGAGGCGCTGGTGGCCGCGCACTACAAGCAGTTCAAGGCACCGCCGGACTTCTTCACGGCCGGCGGCTTCTCGGCCGCAATGGCGGTGGTCACAGCGCTCAAGAAGACGGGCGGCGACACCGGCACCAACAAGCTCATCGGCGCCATGGAAGGCATGAGCTTCGACACGCCCAAGGGCAAGATGACCTTCCGCAAGGAAGACCACCAGGCGATGCAGTCGATGTACCACTTCAAGATCAAGGCCGACCCGGCCTTCGCCTGGGGCGTGCCGGAGCTCGTGCGCGAGATCAAGCCTGAAGAGATGGACATTCCCATCAAGAACAAGAGGTAGGGCTCGCCCTTTCAATTCGTGCGAATTCGCCCCGGCATGGCCGCCGGGCGAAGCGCCAGCCTGCGCGCCCAGTGGCCGATTCGTCAGCAATCCAGCAAGCGTTCGATAGACCTACAACAGAAGGAGACAGCGATGATGCGATGGAAAAACTGGAAGGGATGGGCCGCGGCTGCGGCGATCACGATGGCGGCAGGGCAGGCTGCGACGGCGGCGGTGCCACTGCCGTCGCTGGGCGCCAACCCGGCGGAGGTGAGCGTGTCCGGCCTCTCGGCGGGCGGCTTCATGGCCGTGCAGCTGCACGTGGCCTATTCGGCCACCTTCAAGCGCGGTGCCGGCGTGGTGGCCGGCGGACCGTACTACTGCGCCGAAGGCTCGGTGCTCAACGCCACCGGCCGTTGCATGGCGCACGGCAGCAGCATTCCGGTGTCGACACTGGTCAGCACCACCAACAGCTGGGCCGCCAGTGGCGCGATCGACCCGGTGTCGAACATGGCGGGCTCGAAGGTGTACCTGTTCTCGGGCACTTCGGACAACACCGTCAAGCCCGCGGTGATGGACGACCTCAAGACCTACTACCAGAGCTTCGTGCCCGCGGCCAACACGGTCTACCGGAACAACATCGGCGCCGGCCACGCGATGGTCACCGACGACTATGGCGGCGCCTGCAGCACCACCGCCGCGCCCTACATCAACAACTGCGGCTTCGACCTGGCGGGCGAGATCCTCACGCAGCTCTACGGTCCGCTGAACCCGCGCAACAACGGCACGCTGGGCGGCAGCTTCACCGAGTTCAACCAGTCGGAATTCATCACCGGCCACGGCGTGGCGGCCACCGGCTGGATCTACGTGCCGCAGGCCTGCACCACCGCGTCATGCCGCGTGCACCTGGTGCTGCATGGCTGCAAGCAGAACTACACCGACGTGGGCGACCAGTACGTGAAGAAGACCGGCTACAACCGCTGGGCCGACACCAACAACATCGTGCTGATCTATCCGCAGACCAGCACCGCCGCCACCAACAGCTGCTGGGACTGGTGGGGCTACGACAACGCGAACTACGCAAAGAAGTCGGGCCCGCAGATGGCGGCGCTCAAGGCCATGGTCGACCGCGTGACCGGCTCCGGCGGCGGCTCGTCGCTGCCCGCGCCCACCGGCGTAGGCACCTCGGGCGCGACCAGCAGCAGCATGGTGATCGGCTGGGCTGGCGTTTCGGGTGCGAGCGGCTACAACGTCTACCGCGGCGGCAGCAAGGTCAACGCGGCGCCGGTGGCCGGCACCAACTACACCGACACCGGCCTGGCCCCGTCCACCACCTACAGCTGGACCGTGGCGGCGCTGGACGCCGGCAATGCGCAAGGCGCGATGTCGGCCGCGGCCACGGGCACCACGCTCGCTGGCAGCGGTGGCGGCGGAACCTGCTACACCGCCAGCAACTACGCGCACACCGTGGCGGGCCGCGCCTATGCGCTGTGGGGCCTCACCTATGCCTATGGCTCGGGGCAGTCGATGGGCCTGTGGAACGTCTACGTGACCACCACGCTCAAGCAGACCGGCCCCGACTACTACGTGATCGGCACCTGCTGAGGCCGATCCGCACTACCTTTCTTATTTGCCATGACCCACGATGCTTGAGACCAAAGACCTGACCATCCGCTTCGGCGGGCACGTGGCCGTCAACGGCGTGAGCTGCGCCTTCGCGCCCGGCACGCTGACGGCCATCGTCGGCCCCAACGGCGCGGGCAAGACCACCTACTTCAACCTGATCTCGGGCCAGCTCAAGGCGAGCGCGGGCACGGTGTCGCTCGACGGCCAGCTGCTGTCGGGCCTGTCGCCATCGGCGCGCACGCACGCGGGGCTGGGGCGGGCCTTCCAGCTCACCAACCTGTTCCCGAACCTCACGGTGCTGGAGAACGTGCGCCTCGCGGTGCAGGCCACGCGGGAGGGCGCGCACCGGCGCGGCCTCAACCTCTGGAGCATCTGGAGCGACCACAAGGCACTGACCGAGCGCGCCGACCAGATCCTCGCGGACGTGGCGCTGAAGTCGCGCGAGCACGCGACGGTGGCGAGCCTGCCGCACGGCGACCAGCGCAAGCTCGAGGTGGCGCTCCTGATGGCGCTCGAACCCAAGGTCTTCATGTTCGACGAGCCCACGGCCGGCATGAACGCGGCCGAGGCGCCGGTCATCCTGGACCTGATCCGCAGGCTCAAGCAGGACAAGACCAAGACCATTCTCCTGGTCGAACACAAGATGGACGTGGTGCGCGAACTCGCGGACCGCATCATCGTGCTGCACAACGGCACGCTGGTGGCGGACGGCGAACCGGCCGAGGTGATTGCCTCGCCGGTGGTGCAGGAGGCCTACCTGGGCATTGCGAAGGAGGCCGCGGCATGAAGACAGCCCTGATGAATTTCTCCCTCCCCTCCCGGGGGAGGGCAGGGGTGGGGGCTCGCGGCCCTGACACCGCTGCCGCCTTCCAAGCACCGCTCGCCCCCATCCCAACCTTCCCCCGGAAGGGGAAGGAGCAAGACCGATGAGCACTCAGAATCTCCTGACCCTCGACGGCGTGCACACGCACATCGGGGCGTACCACATCCTCCATGGCGTCGACCTGGCGGTGCCGCGCGGCCAGCTCACCATGCTGCTGGGGCGCAACGGCGCGGGCAAGACGACCACGCTTCGGACCATCATGGGCCTGTGGCATGCGTCAGAGGGCCGGGTGCGCTTTGGCGACAAGGACATCGCTGCGATGCACACGCCGCAGATCGCCGAACTCGGCATTGCCTACGTGCCCGAGAACATGGGCATCTTCTCCGACCTCACGGTGAAGGAGAACATGCTGCTGGCCGCGCGCGGGGCCAAGAACGCGGCGCAGATCGGCGACACGCGCCTCAAGTGGATCTTCAAGCTGTTCCCGGCGGTGGAGAAGTTCTGGAACCATCCGGCCGGCAAGCTCTCGGGCGGACAGAAGCAGATGCTTGCGGTGTCGCGCGCGATCGTCGAGCCGCGCGAGCTGCTGCTGATCGACGAGCCCAGCAAGGGCCTGGCGCCCGTGATGATCAACAACATGATCGACGCCTTCGCCGAGCTCAAGGCCAGCGGCGTGACGATCCTGCTGGTGGAGCAGAACATCAACTTCGCCCAGCGCCTGGGCGACAACGTCGCGGTGATGGACAACGGCCGCGTGGTGCACAGCGGCTCGATGGCGGCGTTTTCCGCGGACGCGCAATTGCAGCAATCTTTATTGGGTCTCGCGCTATGACGTATTCGATGTCTTGTCCCCTCTCCCGCTTGCGGGAGAGGGCTAGGGTGAGGGCAGGCGGCCTGCGCAAAGGCCATGCCCTCACATCGGCGCTGCCGGCCCTCACCCCAACCCTCTCCCGGAGGGAGAGGGAGCAAGAAAGGAAAGCGCAGAAATGAAAGCACTCGACTTCGACTGGAAGCCGCTGCTTCTCGCCCCCATCCTCGCACTGGCCGCGCTGCCGCTCACGGGCTCGTTCTCGACCTGGCTCACGCTCACGGTCGCGGGGCTGGCGATGGGCATGATCATCTTCATCATCGCCTCGGGCCTCACGCTGGTGTTCGGGCTGATGGACGTGCTCAACTTCGGCCACGGCGTGTTCATTGCGCTCGGCGCCTTCGTGGCCAGCAGCGTGCTCGGCCTGATGGGCGACTGGACCGGTTCGGGCGAGCTGTGGCGCAACCTCGTTGCCGTGTTCCCCGCGATGCTGGTCGCCATGGCGGTGGCCGGCGCGGTCGGCCTCGCGTTCGAGCGCTTCATCGTGCGGCCGGTGTACGGCCAGCACCTGAAGCAGATCCTCATCACCATGGGCGGCATGATCATCGGCGAGGAGCTCATCAAGGTGATCTGGGGCCCGGCGCAGATTCCGCTGCCGCTGCCCGAGGCGCTGCGCGGCTCGCTGTTCGTGGCGGACGCGGCCATCAGCAAGTACCGGCTGCTCGCGGTGGCGGTGGGCGTGGTGGTGTTCGGCCTGCTCGCATGGACGCTTGCGCGCACCAAGATCGGCCTCCTGATCCGCGCCGGCGTGCAGGACCGCGAGATGGTCGAGTCGCTGGGCTACCGCATCGGCCGGCTGTTCGTCGGCGTGTTCGTGGTGGGCAGTGCGTTGGCGGGCCTGGGTGGCGTGATGTGGGGGCTGTTCCAGCAGAACCTGGTGCCGCAGATGGGCGCGCAGGTCAACGTGCTGATCTTCATCGTGATCATCATCGGCGGGCTCGGCTCGACGGGCGGCGCGCTCATCGGTGCGCTGCTGGTGGGGCTCATGACCAACTACATCGGCTTCCTGCTGCCCACGCTCACGCAGTTCGCGAGCATCCTGCTGATGGTGGCGGTGCTGCTGTGGCGCCCGCAGGGCGTATACCCGGTGGCGAATCGCTGAGGAAGAAGAGCCCGTCATGTTCCTGAAACGACTTCTCTCCAACGACATGCCCCGCAGCCGCCTGCTGGCGCTGCTGCTGGTGGCGCTGTTCATCGCGCTGGCCTTCGCGCCGTTCATCTTCCCGGGCGTGAAGGCGCTCAGCGTGGCGGCCAAGGTCCTGGTGTTCGTGGTGCTGGTCGCGAGCTTCGACCTGCTCCTGGGCTACACCGGCATCGTGAGCTTCGCGCACACCATGTTCTTCGGCATCGGCGCCTATGGCATTGCCATCTCGGCGTCGCGGCTCGGGCCCAATTGGGGCGCGGTGCTGCTCGGGCTCGCGGCATCGCTCGCGGTCTCGCTGGTGCTCTCGTTCGCGATCGGGCTGTTCTCGCTCAGGGTGCGCGCGATCTTCTTCGCGATGATCACGCTGGCCGTGGCCTCGGCCTTCCAGACGCTGGCCTCGCAGCTGTCGGACTTCACCGGCGGCGAGGACGGCCTGACCTTCAAGCTGCCCGAACTGATCTCGCCGAGCTTCGAGTTCTCCGAGGAGCCCTTCCTCGGCGTCTCGCTCGACGGCCGGCTGCTGTGCTACTACCTGCTCTTCGTGGCTGCGGTGGTGCTGGTGCTCGCGCTGCTGCGCATCGTGAATTCGCCCTTCGGCCGCGTGCTGCAGGCCATCCGCGAGAACGAATTCCGCGCCGAGGCCATCGGCTACCGCGTGGTGGTGTACCGCACCACGGCGGCCGTGCTGTCGGCGCTCTTTGCCACGCTGGCCGGCGCCATGCTCGCGATCTGGCTGCGCTACAACGGGCCCGACACCTCGCTGAGCTTCGAGATCATGATCGACGTGCTGCTGATCGTGGTGATCGGCGGCATGGGCACGATCTACGGCGCGGCCATTGGCGCGGTGCTGTTCGTGGTGGCGCAGAGCTATCTGCAGGACCTGCTGCGCGTGGGCAGCGAGGCCGCGAGCGGGCTGCCATGGCTCGCGGCGCTGCTGTCGCCCGACCGCTGGCTGCTGTGGCTGGGCGTGCTGTTCGTGCTCTCGGTCTATTACTTTCCGACCGGCATCGTCGGCAAGCTTCGGGCGAGGGCCGCGCGATGAGCAGCGATCTTCCGGTTCCGTCTTCCCACTACGCGCAGCTTGCGGGCCGCGAGATCCATTGGCTCGACTGGGGCGCACCGGACGCGCCGGTGGTCATTGCCTGGCACGGCCTCGCGCGCACCTGCCGCGACATGGACGAGTTGGCGCAGCACTTTGCAGCGCGCGGCTTCCGCGTGATCTGTCCCGACACCATCGGCCGCGGCCTGAGCCAGTGGAGTCCGCTGCCCGACGAGGAGTACCAGCTCTCGTTCTATGCGCGCATGGCCGGTGCGCTGTGCGACGAGCTGCGGCTGGACCGCGTGCACTGGGTCGGCACCTCGATGGGCGGCGCCATCGGCACGGTCTGCGCGTCGGGCCTGTTCGAGCCACGCATGAAGGCGCGCATTGCGAGCCTCACGCTCAACGACAACGCACCGCAGCTCGCGCAGGCGGCCATCGAGCGCATCCGCGCCTATGCCGGCGAGCCGCCCGCCTTCGGCACGGTGGCCGAGCTGGAGGCGTTCTTCCGCACGGTCTACAAGCCCTATGGCTGGCTCAGCGATGCGCAGTGGCGCCGCCTGACCGAAAGCTCCACGCGCCGCCTGCCCGACGGCCGCGTGACGCCGCATTACGACCCGGCGATGGTCCGGCAGTTCAGCGCGCACGACAACGACTACCTGATCTGGCCGCACTACGACGTGATCGAGGCGCCGGTGCTGTGCCTGCGCGGTGCCGAGTCGGACCTGGTGCTGCCCGAGGTAACGCAGCAGATGCAGCAGCGGGGGCCGGGCGCCGCCGGGCTGCTGAAGGTGGTCGAAATCCAGGGGTGCGGCCACGCACCCGCGCTCAACGTGCCCGAACAACTGCAGCTGATCGAAGGGTTTATCCGGTCCGCCGGCCGCTAGGCGCGCGTCGGCGAGACAATCGCCGCCGATTTCCAACCACAAGGATCCACGCCATGGCGCTTTCGATGTACGACCTTTCCGTGCCGGTCTTCTCCCGCGGACTCGGCCAGCTCACCCACCTGCTCGAGAAGAGCCTGGCGCACGCCAGGGCCAACGACATCGATCCGGCCACGCTGGTGGACGCGAGGCTCGCACCGGACATGCTCACGCTCGCCGGCCAGATCCAGCGCGCGAGCGATGCCGCGAAGCTCGGCGTGGCGCGCATCGCGGGCATCACGGCGCCGAGTTTTCCCGACGAGGAAAAGACCTATGACGATCTGCTGGCCCGCATCGCGAAGACGCAGCAGTTCCTCGCGACCGTAGAACGCACGCTGGTCGATGGCCAGGAGGAGCGCCCCGTGACCATCAAGACGCGCGAGGGCGAGGCGCATTTCACCGCGCAGCGCTACCTGCTGCAGTTCGCGCTGCCCAACTTCTTCTTCCATGTGACCACCGCCTACGACGTGCTGCGCCACAAGGGCATGCCGATCGGCAAGATGGACTATCTGGGCAAGCTCTGAGCGCTGGCGGCGGGCCGGGTGGGCCAGCCCGCGAGGTTGCGCTCGGCAATGCCCGCCAGCGCGGTGATCCACGCCGGGCTGTCGTTGAGGCAGGGGATGTAGCTGAAGGTCTGGCCGCCCGCATGCAGGAAGGCTTCACGGCCTTCCATGGCAATTTCTTCGAGCGTCTCGAGGCAGTCGGCCGGAAAGCCTGGGCACACCACGTCGACACGCTTCACGCCGCTTGCGCCGAGCTCGCGCAGGGTCGGCTCGGTGTAGGGCTCGAGCCACTTGGCGCGGCCGAAGCGCGACTGGAAGGTCACGCGGTATCCCGTCGCCGCAAGGCCCAGCCGCGCCGCGAGCAGGCGCGCGGTTTCGAGGCACTGCACCTGGTAGGGATCGCCAAGCGCGATGTTGCGCACCGGAATGCCGTGGAAGCTCATCAGCAGCAGCTCGCCGCGGCCCTCGCGCTTCCAGTGCGCTTCGATGCCGAGCGCCAGTGCCTCGACGTAGGCCGGATCGTCGTGGTACTGGTTGACGAAGCGGAACTCCGGAATGCGGCGCTGGCGGCGGCTCCAGTCGTTCACCGCATCGATCACGCTGGCCGTGGTGGTGGCCGAATACTGCGGATAGGCCTGCAGCACCAGCACGCGCGTGGCGCCTTCGGCCTGCAGCGCATCGAGCCGCGAAGCGATCGACGGGCTAGCGTAGCGCATGGCGTCCTGCACCGCCACGCGGTGGCCGCGCTCGCCGAGCCAGCCGGCGAGCAGCGTGGCCTGCTTGCGGGTCCACACCTTCAGCGGCGAACCCTCGGCCATCCAGATGCTCGCGTACTTGGCGGCTGATTTGGCGGGCCGCACGCGCAGGATGATGCCGTACAGGATCAGCGCCCAGAGCAGCCTGGGAATCTCGACCACGCGCGGATCGCCGAGAAACTCCGCCAGGTAGGGCCGCACGGCGGCCGCGGTCGGGGCATCGGGCGAGCCCAGGTTGCACCAGAGGATGGCGGTGCGTTCGATGGCGGGTTGGGGGTCGATGGAACCGCGGTTCCCGTTGTCTTGAGGCATGCGATATTCTCGGGCATGACCTCCGCTTCCACGGCGCCGGCAAGCGCCGCGCCCCTCGACATCAAGCGCATCTCGGCGATCTCGCTCGACCTGGACGACACCCTCTGGCCGATCTGGCCGACCATCGAGCGCGCCGAGACCGTGCTGCAGCAATGGCTGCTGCGCGAGGCACCCAAGACCGCCTCGCTGCTGCTCACGCCGGGCGTCTTGCGCGAGCTGCGCGAAGCCACCGCCAAGGAGCGCTCCGACCTGGCGCACGACCTGAGTGCGTTGCGCCGCGAGTCGATCCGCGCGGCACTCAGGCACGCGGGCGAAGACCCGGCGCTGGCCGATCCGGCCTTCGATGCCTTCTTTGCCGAACGCCAGCGCGTGACGCTCTACGAAGACGCGCTGCCGGCCCTCAAGTGGCTCAGCGAGCGCTATCCGCTGGTGGCGGTGTCGAACGGCAATGCGGACATCCACCAGACCGGCGTCGGCCGATGGTTCCGCACCGCGTTCAACGCGCGCGCCTTCGGCAGCGGCAAGCCGCATGCGCCGATCTTCCGCGCCGCGGCCGCATCGGTCGGCCTGTTGCCCAAGGACGTGCTGCACGTGGGCGACGACGCCGAGCTCGACGTGGTCGGCGCGCTCAACGCCGGCATGCAGGCGGCCTGGCTGGTGCGCGACGAGCGCCCGTGGGTGCATGGCGCGCGGCCCCAGCTGATCGTGCCGAACCTGCACGCGCTGTGCGTGGCGCTCGGCGCTTGAACTACGAAAAGACCGGCCGGAAGAAGCTGCGCTCGTAGCTCAGGATGCACCGGGTGTCCTCGGCGTACCTGAAGGCAGCCTGGCAGTCGGCGTCCTGCATCGAATCGCAGCGGTACTGCTCGTAGGCGGCCAGGCTCGGAAAGCTGAACATCGCGAGCGCCACGTTGTTCGCGCCTTCCGACGGCAGGAAGTAGCCATGGTGCTGGCCGCCGAACTTCTCGACCAGCGGAATCCACAGCTTGCCGTAGTGCTCGAATTCCTTGAGCTTGTAGGGATCGACGATGTAGCGCAGGTAGCAGGTGACCATGGTTCTTTCCTTGGAAACAGGCAGGCTTCAGTCCAGGCCGAAGTGCGCGCGCAGCGCGGCGCAGAAATCTGGCGTGCCGCTGAGCGAGAAGGTCACCGTGTCCAGCTCCGGCGCCTCGCGGGTCTGCTGCAGGTCGAAGTCCCAGGCCGCCCCGTCGTCGAGCGCGCCGCGCGCATCGGGAAAAGTGGCATCGGCCCAGGCCAGCACCCGCGCGATCTCGGCCAGCACTTCGTGTGTTCTTGTGGGCACGGTCGAGGCCATGGCATCGAAGGTGCCGTGGCCCTCGGTGTCTTCGCTGTAGTCGAAATCCAGGTAGCGCAGTTCGGTCATGGTGTTGTCGATGCCTTGGCGGCGGCCAGTCCGCTCAGGACCGCGCCTTCGAGTGTCGCAGGGTAGGGGCCTTCGGTGTAGTCGCCGCAGGCCTGCAGGCCCGGCGCGATGCGCATCGGCGGCCGCGCGAGCGCGGGCGTGCAGGCGAAGGTGGCGCGCTTTTCGACCACGGTCTGCACGATGTGCAACGCCGCCTGGCCGAGCTGCACGGCGGCTTGCGCAAGCGCCTGCTGCTCCAGCGTTTCGCGCGGCGTTTCGTTCGCGCTCACCACCATGGCGAGCACGCCTTCGGGCCCGCCGAGCTGGCCGCGATCGAACACGAATTGCGCCGGCGCGGTGGCGGGATGGCTGCGCAGCGCGAGCATCGGCTGCGCGAGCGGCGTGGCGCCGCGCACGTAGATGGTGGCAATGGCCTCGAAGCGCAGGGCCTCGGTGCTTTCGCACCAGCGCTGCGCGGCCACGCCGGACGCGCGCACGAGCCGAGCCGCGTCCCAGGGGGCGCACGCCAGAACGACCTGATCGAAGCGCTCGCCGTCGACCCGCCATGCCGCGCCCTCGGGCGAGATGGCGAGCACGCGCGTGCCGATGCGCAGCGTTGCGTCGTGCTGCGCGAGCCATGCCAGGGCCGCGTCGGGAAAGAGCGCGCCCAGGTCGACGCGCGGCAGCAGCAGGTCCGCGCCGCCGCTGCCGCTGAAGAGCGCATCGTGCAGCACGCGCAGGAACACCTCGCCACTCGACTGGTCGACCGGCGTGTTGAGCGCGGAAACACACAGCGGCTCGATCAGTTCCTCCATCACGCGCGGCGTGAGGCCGCCACAGAGCGCGGCCACGGTGGTGCCGGCGGCGCAGCGGAATCCGGCGAGGCGCCATTGCACGGCGGTGCGCAGCAAAGTGGACTTGTCCCGCCACGACCAGCCGCGCGCCGTGAAGATGCCGGCCAGCAGGTCGAGCGGTGCAGGCAGCCGCGGCAGTTTCAGGCCGCCGCCATCGGCAAAGCGCAGCGAAAGAGGCAGCCGCAGCAGCGCCTGGCCGGCATCGATGCCCACTTCGCGCATCAGCCTGAGCGTTGCGGCGTAGGCACCGATCAGGATGTGCTGCCCGTTGTCGAGCACCAGCCCGTGCATGTGGTCGACCCGCCGCGCGCGCCCGCCCGCCATGTGCGCTGCTTCGTACAGCGTCACGGCATGGCCGAGCCGCGTGGCTTCGACGGCGCAGGCGAGGCCGGCCCAGCCGGCGCCGACGATGGCTGTTCTCAAATGCGCCCCAATGCCTGGACTTTCCACGCCAGCCAGAACTTGCGCACCGGCGTCAGGCTCACGCGCTGGTTCAGCACCTGGAAGTTGTCGCGCTCGATCTCGCGCAGCAGCGTGCGGTAGATGCTGGCCATCATGAGACCGGGCTTCTGCGCGCGGCGGTCGGGGGCGGGCAGCAGGGCGAGGGCTTCGTCGTATGCCGCATGCGCGCGTTCGGCCTGGAACTTCATGAGCGCGACGAAGCGCTCCGAATGCACGCGGTTGAGAATCTCGTGCGCCTTGACGTCGAATTTCTGCAGCTCGTTCACGGGCAGGTAGATGCGGCCGCGCAGCGCGTCCTCGCCAACGTCGCGAATGATGTTGGTGAGCTGCAGCGCCAGGCCCAGCTTGTGCGCATAGGCGGTGGTCTGCGGATCGGTCTGGCCGAAGATGCGCGCCGCGACTTCGCCCACCACGCCGGCCACCAGGTGGCAGTAGCGCGCGAGGCCGGGAAAGTCGAGGTAGCGGGTTTGGTCGAGGTCCATCTGGCAGCCGTCGATCACCTCGTTGAGCTGGGCGGGCTCGATGCCGTAGGTGGCGGCATGCGGCACCAGCGCCTGCATCACGGGATGGCGCGGCGGTCCCGCAAAGGACTGCGCGACCTCGGTGCGCCACCAGGCGAGCTTGGTCGCGGCCACGCCGGGGTCGCTGACCTCGTCGACCACGTCGTCGATCTCGCGACAGAAGGCATAGAAGGCCGTGATCGCGGCGCGCCGCGGCTTGGGAAGGAACAGAAACGCGTAATAGAAACTGCTGCCCGAGGCGGCGGCCTTGTCCTGTACGTATTGCTCGGGAGTCATCGGAGGGGCGCTTTCATGGGCCGCAATTGTCTCCGCATCCGAAGGGCGCGCCAGGCCAGCAGCGGCGCATCGGCCTTCCCGATTTTCGGGCGCTGCGAAAAGGTGTCGAAGCCCAGGTCCTCGATCTTGTCGAGAATGCGCAGGCCGCCCTGCACGACGAAGCGCAGCTCCCAGCCGGCGCGGCCGGGCAGGCGATGGACCAAGGGCGCGCCCTCAGCCATCAGCTCCCGCGCCCAGGCGCTTTCGACGGCGATCAGGTTGATGGCTTCCTGCGGCGGCGGGGCTTCGGCCAGCGGCATGAAGACCTTGAAACTCTCGCGCGTCAGGCCGCGCCGGGCACAGTCGGCCAGCGGCGGATAGAAGCGGCCGCGCGGCAGGTCCACGCTCGGGTCCTGCCAGAAATTGATGAGTTGCAGCGCGCTGCAGATGGCGTCGCTTTGCGCCAGCGCCTGTGCATCGTTCACGCCGTAGAGGTGCAGCAGCAGGCGGCCGACCGGGTTGGCGGAGCGGCGGCAGTAGTCGAGCAGTTCGGCGCGGTCGGCGTAGGTTCCGCCGTCGCGGGTCTTCTCGATGTCCTGCATGAAGGCGCTCAGCAGGTCGGCGAGCAGTTGTTCCGGAAGCTTGAACTGCGCGATGCTGTGGGCGAGCGGGCCGAACACCTGAGGCCAGCGCGAGGAGGGTGCCACCTGGCCGCGCGCGGCGGCTGCCAGTTCTTCGCGGTAGGCACGAAGATCGGCCAGCCGCTGGCCGGGCGAGGCATCGCCTTCGTCCGCGATGTCGTCCGCGGTTCGCGCGAAATGGTAGATCGCTGCAATCGGCGGCCGCAGATGCGGCGGGCACAGCCAGGAGGCCACGGGGAAATTCTCGTAATGCGCCGGCGGCGCGGCAATATGGGGTGGTGCAGGCACGCCGCGATTGTCCGCGACACGCGGCGCGGACTATGCTCGCGGCGTCGCCAACATCTCACTTCCTTTTCATTCATGAATGCACCCACGCAGGCTCCCGCCGTCCCGAGTCCCGCGCCAGGCGAGGCGCCACATGCGGCGGGGCCGGGCCTGATGATCGCGGCGCTCGGGGTAGTTTTCGGCGACATCGGCACCTCTCCGCTCTACGCCTTCAAGGAAACGCTCAATCCCGAGCACGGCGTGGCGTTCACGCCCGATGCGGTGCTGGGCCTGCTTTCGCTGATCTTCTGGGGCCTGATGTTCGTGGTCACGCTCAAGTACGTGGTGTTCGTGCTGCGCGCGGACCACGACGGCGAGGGCGGCATCCTGGCGCTGCAGGCCCTCGCACGCAATGCGGTGGCGGGCCCGCGGACCCGGCCCTGGGTGCTGAACGTCATTGCGGGGCTCGGCCTGGTCGGCGCGGCCATGTTCTATGGCGACAGCCTGATCACGCCGGCGATCTCGGTGCTGTCGGCGGTCGAGGGGCTGGAGGTGCAGGCGCCGGTGCTGCAGCGCGTGGTGATCCCGATCACCATCCTGATCCTGCTCGGGCTCTTCGCGGTGCAGCGCAAGGGCACCGGCGCGGTGGGCAAGGTGTTCGGGCCGGTCATGCTGCTGTGGTTCCTGGTGCTGGCCGTTGCGGGCGGCTGGCAGGTGCTGCAGCATCCGCAGGTGCTGGCGGCGCTCGATCCGCGCCGGGCCGTCGCTTTCCTGGTCGAGCACCGGCTGCAGTCGCTGGCGGTGCTGGGGGCGGTGTTTCTTGCCTTTACCGGCGGCGAGGCGCTGTATGCCGACATGGGGCACTTCGGCGCGCGCTCGATCCGCTTCGCCTGGCTCTTCATCGCGCTGCCCGGGCTGGTGCTGAACTACTTCGGCCAGGGCGCGCTGGTGCTGGCGGAGCCGGCGGCGGTCGACAACCCCTTCTTCCGGCTCTTTCCTCCATGGGGCGTCGTGCCGATGGTGGTGCTGGCCGCGATGGCGACCGTCATTGCGTCGCAGGCCGTGATTTCGGGCGCGTTTTCACTGACTGCTCACGCGATGCGCATGGGCTACCTGCCGCGCATGCGCGTGGTGCAGACCTCGGGCTCGGCCATCGGCCAGATCTACGTGCCGGTCGTCAACTGGATGCTGATGACGGGCGTGCTGCTGCTGGTGCTGGGCTTTCGCAGCTCGGGGGCGCTGTCGGCGGCCTACGGCATTGCGGTATCGGTCACGATGGTGACCACCACGCTGCTGGCGGGCGTCGTGGCCTGGGGCCTCTGGCGCTGGAACAAGGTGGCGGTGGTCGTCGGGGTGGTGGCTTTTGCTGCCGTCGACCTGACTTTCGTGGCGGCCAACAGCCTCAAGATCGCCGAGGGCGGCTGGCTCACGCTGGCCGTGGCGGTGGCGGTGATGCTGCTGTTCACCACCTGGGCCAAGGGCCGCCGGCTGGGCCTGGAGGCCCTCGCGGCCGAGAGCATGCCGCTCAAGACCTTCGTCGAATCGCTGGCGCTCCACATGCCGCATCGCGTGCGCGGCACGGCCGTGTTCCTGAACGCCGATGCCACCGCCGTGCCCCATGCGCTGCTTCACAACCTCAAGCACAACCAGGTGCTGCACGAGCAGGTGATCGTGCTGCGGGTGCTGGCCTGCGACACGCCGCGCGTGGACGCGCGCCAGCGCATCGAGGCCGAGCAGCTGACGGACGGCATCTGGGTGGTCACCGCGCGCCACGGCTTCATGGAACGGCCCGACGTGCCCGAGTTCATCCGCATCCTGGCCTACCAGAAGACGCTGGCCATCGATTCGATGACCACCTCCTACTTCGTCTCGCGCGCCTCGGTGGGGGAGGAGCACCTCCCCGGCATGAACCCCGTGCGCCGCGCGCTCTTCGGCTGGCTGCAGCGCAATGCGGGCCGGGCGTCCGACTATTTCGAGCTGCCGGACAACCGGCTGGTCGAAATGGGCCAGAGGACCTGACAACCCCCGAATCTCGATTGACAGTCCCTGAGGTTTACCCTAAATTACTAACCAGTGGGTCAGTAATGACCGGGTTCGACCTTTCTAGGGTGTCTCATGACTGCCTCCTCCGGCTTTTCTCCTCTTGCCCGCAGTGCCGCCTGGCTGCTGCTCCCCGCCTTGTTCCTGGCCGGCTGTTCGCAGTCGAAGCCGGCCGAGGAACCCGTGCGCGCCGTCAAGCTGGTGACCGTGGGCACCAGCGATTTCGAGGCCCAGCCCGAGTTCTCGGCCGAGGTCCGGGCGCGCGTCGAATCGCGGCTGGGCTTCCGCGTGGCGGGCAAGATCACCAAACGACAAGCCGAGCTCGGCCAGCATGTGCAGGCCGGCCAGGTGCTGGCCCAGCTCGATCCGCAGGACTACCGGCTGGCCGCTGAAGCGGCGCGCGCGCAGCTGGCGGCAGCCCAGACCAACCGCGATCTCGCAGCGGCCGATCTCAAGCGCTATACCGAACTGCGCGCGCAGAACTTCATCAGCGGCGCCGAGCTGGAGCGCCGCGAATCCACCTGGAAGGCCGCGCAGGCGCAACTCGAGCAGGCGCAGGCCCAGCTTTCGTCGCAGGGCAACCAGGCCAGCTACACCACGCTGGTGGCCGACGTGGCCGGCATCATCACCGCCATCGAGGCCGAGCCCGGGCAGGTGGTGCAGGCGGGCACGCCGGTCGTGCGCATTGCGCAGGACGGCGCGCGCGACGTGGTGTTTGCGGTGCCCGAAGACCGCGCCGCGCTCATCAAGCCCGGATCGCCGGTCATGGTGCGCGGCTGGTCGGGCGGCAGCGAGCTGCAGGGCGAGGTGCGCGAAGTGGCGGCCAGCGCCGACGCAGTCACGCGCACCTACGCGGTCAAGGTGGCGATCGATGCCGCCACCTCGCCGGCGCTCGGCGCCACCGTGTATGCCCGCCCGCAGGCGCTGGCACGCACCGGCGGCGCGGTCATGAAGCTGCCGACCAGTGCCTTGCGCCAGGAAGGCAAGGGCACGGCGGTCTGGGTGCTCGACAAGTCGACCATGACGGTGCGCTCGCAACCGGTGCAGGTGGCCACGGCCGACGGCAACGAGGCCGTGATCGGCGCTGGCCTCGCGCCCGGCATGATGGTCGTGGCCGCGGGCGTGCATGTGCTCTCGCCGGGGCAGAAGGTCACCATCTACCAGTCGAAGGAGGCTGCCGCGGCAGCCGCCAACGCGAAGGAATCGGCGCAGCCGGTCGAGGCCGTGGCGGCCTCGAAGAAGGAGATCGCTGCAGGTGCTTCCAAATGACGGAAGGCGCAGCTACCACCGCCAAGCCCGCCGGCTTCAATCTTTCCAAATGGGCGCTGGACCACGCGCCCCTCACGCGCTACCTGATGGTGGTGCTGATGGTGCTGGGCGCCTTCGCGTACTTCCAGCTCGGCCAGGACGAAGACCCGCCGTTCACCTTCCGTGCCATGGTGGTTCGCACCTTCTGGCCCGGCGCCACTGCCCAGCAGGTGGCCGAGCAGGTCACCGACAAGCTCGAGCGCACGCTGCAGGAGGCACCGTACGCCGACAAGATCCGCAGCTACTCGAAGCCGGGCGAGTCGCAGATCATTTTCCAGATCAAGGACTCGTCCAAGGCCGCCGACGTGGCCAACGTCTGGTACACGGTGCGCAAGAAGGTCGGCGACATGCGCAACACGCTGCCGCCGGGCGTGCAGGGGCCGTTCTTCAATGACGATTTCGGCGACGTCTATGGCGTGATCTACGCGCTGGAGAGCGAAGGCTTCAGCCAGGCCGAGCTCAAGACCTTGGCCGACGAGGTGCGCCAGCAGCTGCTGCGCGTGAAGGACGTGGCCAAGGTCGACCAGTTCGGCGTGCAGGACCAGAAGGTCTACATCGAGATCTCGCAGAAGCGCGTCGCGCAACTGGGGCTGGACTTCAACGCGGTGCTGGCCCAGCTCGGCTCGCAAAATGCGATCGAAAGCGCGGGCACGATCCAGTCGCCGCTGGACGTGGTGCAGGTGCGCGTGGGCGGGCAGTTCACCAACGTGGAGCAGCTGCGCGAGATGCCGATCCGCGGCAGCTCGGGCAACCAGCTCAGGCTCGGCGACATCGCCGAGATCCATCGCGGCTACATCGATCCGCCGGCCGTGAAGGTGCACCACCAGGGCAAGGAAGTTGTCGCGCTCGGCGTTTCCATGGCCAAGGGCGGCGACATCATCGCGCTGGGCAAGGCGCTGCGCGCCACCACCGCGGAGATCGACCAGCGCCTGCCGGCCGGCGTGAAGCTTGCGCAGGTGCAGGACCAGCCGGTGTCGGTGTCCAGCTCGGTCAATGAATTCGTCGGCGTGCTGATCGAGGCGGTGGCCATCG
Source organism: Variovorax paradoxus NBRC 15149 (assembly GCF_001591365.1). Lineage (GTDB taxonomy): Bacteria > Pseudomonadota > Gammaproteobacteria > Burkholderiales > Burkholderiaceae_C > Variovorax > Variovorax paradoxus. The sequence continues at coordinate 71,490 of NZ_BCUT01000001.1, read as the reverse complement.
TGCTGGCCGTGAGCATCATCTCGCTGGGCCTGCACAAGGGCGGGCGCTTCGGCTGGTACATCGACATCCGGCCCGGGCTGGTGGTGGCCATCACGATCCCGCTGGTGCTGGCCGTGACCTTCCTGGCCATGAACTACTTCGGCATCGGGCTGCACAAGATATCGCTGGGCTCGCTGATCATCGCGCTCGGCCTCCTGGTGGACGACGCGATCATCGCGGTCGAGATGATGGTGCGCAAGATGGAGGAGGGCTACGACAAGGTGCGCGCCGCCACCTTCGCCTACGACGTCACGGCCAAGCCCATGCTGACCGGCACGCTCATCACGGCTGCGGGCTTCCTGCCGATCGGCATCGCCAAGTCGGTCACGGGCGAATACACCTTCGCGATCTTCGCGGTGACGGTGATCGCGCTGGTGCTGTCGTGGATCGTCTCGGTGTACTTCGTGCCCTACCTGGGCACGCTGCTGCTCAAGGTCAAGCCGCACGACCCCGATGCGCCGCCGCACGAGCTGTTCGACACGCCGTTCTACAACAACTTCCGCGGCGCGGTGAACTGGTGCGTGCAGCACCGCTGGCTGACCATCGGTGCCACGGTGCTGATCTTCGCGCTCGGCATCTTCGGCATGGGCAAGGTGCAGCAGCAGTTCTTCCCGGATTCGAGCCGGCCGGAGATCATGGTGGACATCTGGTTCCCCGAAGGCACCTCGTTCGCGGCCAACGAAGAAGTCGCCAAACGCGTCGAGCAGCGCATCATGAAGGAAGAGGGCGTGAAGACGGTCAGCACCTGGATCGGCTCCGGCGTGCCGCGCTTCTACCTGCCGCTGGACCAGGTCTTTCCGCAGACCAACGTCTCGCAGCTCATCGTGCTGGCCAAGGACCTGAAGGTGCGGGAGACCCTGCGCATCAAGCTGCCCGCGCTCCTGGCGCAGGAGTTCCCCGAAGTGCGCGGCCGCGTGAAGCTGCTGCCCAACGGGCCACCGGTGCCGTATCCGGTGCAGTTCCGCGTGATCGGTACCGACCCTGCCCAGCTGCGTGGGCATGCCGACGAGGTCAAGGCCGTGCTGCGCGAGAACGCCAACATGCGCGGCGTGAACGACAACTGGAACGAATCGGTCAAGGTGATCCGTCTGGAGGTCGACCAGGCCAAGGCGCGCGCGCTCGGCGTCACCAGCCAGGCGATCGCCCAGGCTTCCAAGACCATGTTCTCCGGCACCACCGTGGGCCAGTACCGCGAGAACGACCTGCTGATCGACATCGTGCTGCGCCAGTCGGCCGACGAGCGCGAGGCCATCTCGGACATCGGCAACGCCTACCTGCCCACCACCTCGGGCCGCTCGATTCCGCTGACGCAGATCGCCCGGCCGGTGTTCAGCTGGGAACCCGGCGTGATGTGGCGCGAGAACCGCGACTACGCCATCACCGTGCAGGGCGACGTGGTCGAAGGCCTGCAGGGCGCCACGGTGACCGAGCAGCTGCTGCCGAAGCTGCGCCAGCTCGAGGCCGGCTGGCACGCGGCCGGCGAGGGCGGCTACCGCATCGAGGTGGCGGGCGCGGTCGAGGAAAGCAGCAAGGGCTCGGCCTCCATCGTGGCGGGCGTGCCGATCATGCTGTTCCTGGTGTTCACGCTCCTGATGCTGCAGCTGCACAGCTTCAGCCGCTCGCTGCTGGTGTTCATCACCGGACCGATGGGCATCGCCGGCGTGGCCGGTGCGCTGCTGCTGCTGAACCGGCCGTTCGGCTTCGTGGCGCTTTTGGGCGTGATCGCGCTGATGGGCATGATCCAGCGCAACGCGGTGATCCTGATCGACCAGATCGAGAGCGACCGCGAGGCCGGCGTGCCGGCCTGGGACGCGATCGTGGAATCGGCCGTGCGGCGCCTGCGGCCGATCGTACTGACGGCGGCCGCGGCGGTGCTGGCGATGATTCCGCTCTCCCGCAGCGTGTTCTGGGGGCCGATGGCCGTGGCCATCATGGGCGGGCTGATCGTGGCGACCGTATTGACCCTGCTGGCGCTGCCGGCAATGTACGCCGCCGCCTTCCGCGTCAAGCGGGAGCCGAAAGAGCTCCCGATTAGCGCTTAAAATACGCGGTTGACCGATTTCAGGCGGACGGTCTTTGGGCGGCGGGCATCCGGCAATCGGGGGTCCGCGGCACCAGGGCCGTCCGCCTTTGCATTCACCTGAAAAATTTGGCAAGCGCGGGTGGCGAAATTGGTAGACGCACCAGGTTTAGGTCCTGACGTTCGCAAGAACGTGCCGGTTCGAGTCCGGCCCCGCGCACCAGCCACACCCCTCACAAGGAAGACACCATGACCGTGACCGTTGAAACTCTCGAGAAGCTCGAACGCAAGATCACGCTGACCCTGCCGGTCGGCACCATCCAGTCCGAAGTCGATTCGCGCCTCAAGAAGCTCGCGCGCACCGTCAAGATGGATGGCTTCCGTCCCGGCAAGGTGCCGATGAACGTCGTGGCCCAGCGCTACGGCTACTCGGTGCACTACGAAGTCATGAACGACAAGGTCGGCGAAGCCTTCTCGCAGGCCGCCAACGAAGCCAAGCTGCGCGTGGCCGGCCAGCCCCGCATCACCGAGAAGGAAGAGTCGCCCGAAGGCCAGCTCGCCTTCGACGCGGTCTTCGAAGTGTTCCCCGAAGTCAAGATCAACGACCTGTCGAACGCCGAAGTCGAGAAGCTCTCGGCCGAAGTGGGCGACGACGCCATCGACAAGACGCTGGACATCCTGCGCAAGCAGCGCCGCACCTTCGCGCAGCGCGCCCAGGACGCCGTGGCCCAGGACGACGACCGCGTGACGGTCGATTTCGAAGGCAAGATCGACGGCGAGCCCTTCCCGGGCGGCAAGGCCGAAGACTTCCAGTTCATCGTCGGCGAAGGCCAGATGCTCAAGGAATTCGAAGACGCCGTGCGCGGCATGAAGGCCGGCGACAGCCGCACCTTCCCGCTCTCGTTCCCGGCCGACTACCACGGCAAGGACGTGGCCGGCAAGCAGGCCGACTTCATGGTCACCGTGAAGAAGATCGAAGCCTCGCACCTGCCCGAAGTCAACGAACAGCTCGCCAAGTCGCTCGGCATTGCCGAAGCCACGGTCGAGGGCCTGCGCGCCGACATCAAGAAGAACCTCGAGCGCGAAGTGAAGTTCCGCCTGCTGGCGCGCAACAAGAACGCCGTGATGGACACCCTGGTGGCCAACGCCGAGCTCGACCTGCCCAACGCGAGCGTGCAGTCCGAAGTCAACCGCATGGTCGAAGGCGCCCGCGCCGAGCTCAAGCAGCGCGGCATCAAGGACGCCGACAAGGCGCCGATCCCCGACGAAGTGTTCCGTCCCCAAGCCGAGCGCCGCGTGCGCCTGGGCCTCGTGGTGGCCGAGCTGGTGCGCGCCAACAACCTGCAGGCCAAGCCCGAGCAGATCAAGGCCCACATCGACGAGCTGGCCGCCAGCTACGAAAAGCCGGCCGACGTGGTGCGCTGGTACTTCAGCGACAACAATCGCCTGGCCGAAGTCGAAGCCGTGGTCATCGAGAACAACGTGACCGATTTCGTGCTCGGCAAGGCCAAGGTCAATGAAAAGTCGGTGTCGTTCGACGAACTGATGGCGCAACAAGGCTGATCCACTGCCGCCTGCGACGCCAATGGGGCTTGTGCTTTGCGGCACGAGCCCCATTTCACTCAGGCGTACAGTAAATTCGAACAGCGAACGAACCCTTTTCCGGAGAGCAATTCAATGAGCGCACAGGAAATCAAAGGCCTCGGCATGATCCCGATGGTCATCGAGCAGTCGGGCCGCGGCGAGCGGTCCTACGACATCTATTCGCGCCTCCTCAAGGAGCGCATCATTTTCCTGGTGGGCGAGGTGAACGACCAGACCGCCAACCTCGTGGTGGCGCAGCTGCTGTTCCTCGAGAGCGAGAACCCGGACAAGGACATTTCGTTCTACATCAACTCCCCGGGCGGCAGCGTGAGCGCCGGCATGGCCATCTACGACACCATGCAGTTCATCAAGCCCGACGTTTCCACCATGTGCATCGGCTTTGCGGCCAGCATGGGCGCCTTCCTGCTGGCGGCCGGAGAAAAGGGCAAGCGCTTCTCGCTGCCCAATTCGAAGATCATGATCCACCAGGTGCTCGGCGGCGCGCGCGGCCAGGCCACGGACATCGAGATCCATGCCCGCGACATCCTGCGCACCAAGGACCAGATGAACCGCATCCTGGCCGAACGCACGGGCCAGCCGCTCGAAAAAGTCAAGTCGGACACCGAACGCGACTATTTCCTCACGGCCGATGAAGCCAAGGACTACGGCCTGGTGGACCAGGTCATTGCGAAGCGCAGCTGAGGCATTGAGCCCCTGCCGCGGCGCCGGCGGCGCCAAAAAGGCAAAAACCGGCGTTTTCCACACGGGAAACGCCGTTTTTGTTTAGTTATCATTGTCCCCACCCCTTTACGAGGCACCTGTCCATGGCCGAAAAAAAAGGCTCCTCCAGCGAAAAAACGCTTTATTGCTCGTTCTGCGGCAAGAGCCAGCATGAGGTCAAGAAGCTGATCGCGGGCCCTTCGGTCTTCATTTGCGACGAGTGCATCGACCTTTGCAACGAAATCATCCGCGACGAGCTCCCGGCCGGTGAAGAGGCGCGCGAGGCGCGCAGCGACCTGCCCACGCCGCTGGAAATCAAGACCAACCTCGACAACTACGTGATCGGCCAGGAGCCGGCCAAGCGCATGCTGTCGGTGGCGGTCTACAACCACTACAAGCGCCTGCGCCACAAGGAAAAGGCCAAGGGCGACGACGTCGAGCTCAGCAAGAGCAACATCCTCCTGATCGGCCCCACGGGCTCGGGCAAGACGCTGCTCGCGCAAACGCTCGCGCGCATGCTCGACGTGCCCTTCGTGATGGCCGACGCCACCACGCTGACCGAAGCCGGCTACGTGGGCGAGGACGTCGAGAACATCATCCAGAAGCTGCTGCAGAGCTGCAACTACGAAGTCGAGCGCGCCCAGCGCGGCATCGTCTACATCGACGAAATCGACAAGATCTCGCGCAAGTCGGACAACCCGTCGATCACGCGCGACGTGTCGGGCGAGGGCGTGCAGCAGGCGCTGCTCAAGCTCATCGAAGGCACCATGGCCAGCGTGCCGCCGCAGGGCGGGCGCAAGCACCCGAACCAGGACTTCCTGCAGATCGACACGACCAACATCCTGTTCATCTGCGGCGGCGCCTTTGCCGGCCTCGAGAAGGTCATCGAGAACCGCACCGAGGCCTCGGGCATCGGCTTCGGCGCTTCGGTCAAGAGCAAGGCGCAGCGCAGCATCACCGAGGTGTTCCGCGAGGTCGAGCCCGAAGACCTGATCAAGTTCGGCCTGATCCCCGAACTGGTGGGCCGCATGCCCGTGGTGGCCTCGCTGGCCGAGCTCAGCGAAGACGCGCTGGTGCAGATCCTGACCGAGCCCAAGAACGCCGTGGTCAAGCAGTTCACCAAGCTGCTGCAGATGGAAGGCGTCGACCTGGAGATTCGTCCCGCGGCGCTCAAGGCCATTGCACGCAAGGCGCTGGCCCGCAAGACCGGCGCGCGGGGCCTGCGTTCGATCCTCGAACAGTCGCTGATCGACACCATGTTCGAGCTGCCGAATGCCACCAACGTCGACAAGGTTGTGGTCGAGGAATCCACAATTGATGAAAACAAGCCGCCGCTGCTCGTGTACCGCGAAGCGGCCAAGAAGGCCTGAGTGAACGCGGCGCCGGCACTTTCCAGCAAGGCGTCCGGCGCCTTCGACAAAGACCGGGTGCACGGGCTTGAAATGCCCGAACACCCATCCATCTTTGCCTGATCAATCAAAGGATATTCATGTCCGGTCATACCCCCCTGCCTGCCGACGCGATCGACCTGCCGCTGCTGCCGCTGCGCGACGTGGTCGTGTTCCCTCACATGGTGATCCCGCTGTTCGTGGGTCGCCCCAAGAGCATCAAGGCGCTCGAACTGGCCATGGAGGCCGAGCGCCGCATCATGCTGGTGGCCCAGAAGGCCGCCGCCAAGGACGAGCCCTCGGTCGAGGACATGTTCGAGGTGGGCTGCGTCTCGACCATCCTGCAGATGCTCAAGCTGCCTGACGGCACCGTGAAGGTGCTGGTCGAAGGCCAGCAGCGCGCCCGCGTGAACCGCATCGACGACGGCGAGACCCACTTCTCGGCCAACGTGACGCCCGTCGAGGCGGCCGCGAGCAGCGAGAAGGGCACCGAGGTCGAGGCGCTGCGCCGTGCCGTGATGCAGCAGTTCGACCAGTACGTCAAGCTCAACAAGAAGATCCCGCCCGAGATCCTCACGTCGATCTCCAGCATCGACGATCCGGGCCGCCTGGCCGACACCATCGCCGCGCACCTGCCGCTCAAGCTCGACAACAAGCAGGCCGTGCTCGACCTGGACGACGTCAAGTCGCGCCTGGAGAACCTGTTCGGCCAGCTCGAACGCGAGGTCGACATCCTCAACGTCGACAAGAAGATCCGCGGCCGCGTGAAGCGCCAGATGGAAAAGAACCAGCGCGACTTCTATCTCAACGAGCAGGTCAAGGCGATCCAGAAGGAGCTCGGCGAAGGCGAAGAGGGCGCGGACATCGAGGAGATCGAGAAGAAGATCAAGCTCGCCAAGATGCCCAAGGAAGCGCTCAAGAAGGCCGAGGGCGAGCTCAAGAAGCTCAAGCTGATGTCGCCCATGTCGGCCGAGGCCACCGTGGTGCGCAACTACATCGACGTGCTGGTCGGCCTGCCCTGGAGCAAGAAGACCAAGATCAAGCACGACCTGGCCAATGCCGAGGCGGTGCTCAATGCCGACCACTACGGCCTGGAGAAGGTCAAGGACCGCATCCTCGAATATCTCGCGGTGCAGCAGCGCGTCGACAAGGTCAAGGCGCCGATCCTGTGCCTCGTGGGCCCGCCCGGCGTGGGCAAGACCTCGCTCGGGCAGTCGATCGCCAAGGCGACCGGCCGCAAGTACACCCGCATGGCGCTGGGCGGCATGCGCGACGAGGCCGAGATCCGCGGCCACCGCCGCACCTACATCGGCGCGCTGCCGGGCAAGGTGCTGCAGGGGCTGAGCAAGATCGGCACGCGCAATCCGCTGTTCCTGCTCGACGAGATCGACAAGCTGGGCACCGACTTCCGCGGCGACCCGTCGAGCGCGCTGCTCGAGGTGCTCGACCCGGAGCAGAACCACACCTTCGGCGACCACTACGTCGAGGTCGACTTCGACCTGTCCGACGTGATGTTCGTCGCCACCTCGAACTCGATGAACATCCCGCCGGCGCTGCTCGACCGGATGGAAGTCATCCGCCTCTCGGGCTACACCGAGGACGAGAAGACCAACATCGCGATCAAGTACCTGCTGCCCAAGCAGATGAAGAACAACGGCGTCAAGGAAGACGAACTGCTCGTCACCGAAGAGGCCGTGCGCGGCATCGTGCGCTACTACACGCGCGAAGCCGGCGTGCGTTCGCTCGAGCGCGAGCTTTCCAAGATCTGCCGCAAGGTGGTCAAGGGCCTGCTGCTCAAGCAGATGACGCCCAAGGTCACGGTGGATGGCTCCAACCTCAACGACTTCCTGGGCGTGCGCAAGTACAGCTTCGGACTGGCCGAGAAGCAGAACCAGGTGGGGCAGGTGGTCGGCCTGGCCTGGACCGAGGTGGGCGGCGACCTGCTCACCATCGAGGCGGTCACCATGCCCGGCAAGGGCGTGATCAGCCGCACCGGATCGCTGGGCGACGTGATGAAGGAATCGGTCGAGGCTGCGCGCACCGTGGTGCGCAGCCGCTCGCGCCGCCTGGGCATCAAGGACGAGGTGTTCGAGAAGCGCGACATCCACATCCACGTGCCCGATGGCGCAACGCCCAAGGACGGCCCGAGCGCGGGTGCCGCAATGACCACGGCCTTCGTGTCGGCGCTCACGGGCATTCCCGTGCGTGCAGACGTTGCCATGACGGGCGAGATCACGCTGCGCGGCGAGGTCACGGCCATCGGCGGCCTGAAGGAAAAGTTGCTGGCCGCATTGCGCGGCGGCATCAAGACCGTGTTGATTCCCGAGGAAAACGCGAAGGACCTGCAGGACATTCCCGAGAACGTGAAGAACGGCCTCGAGATCGTGCCCGTGAAGTGGATCGACAAGGTCCTGGAGATCGCGCTCGAGAAGATGCCCGAGCCGCTGTCGGACGAGGAGGTTGCCGCCTCCGCGGCCGCCGTGGCCGAGCTGGCCAAGCAACGTGCGGGCACGCCGGCTTCAGAGGGTTCCGTCAAACATTGATCGGCAGAACTTGCCGAGCCCCGAAAAAGTGTTCTATAATTCGAGGCTCGAAACGCGGGAATAGCTCAGTTGGTAGAGCGCAACCTTGCCAAGGTTGAGGTCGAGAGTTCGAGACTCTTTTCCCGCTCCAGTTTTGAAAAAGGGAAGCACTGCTTCCCTTTTTTTCGCGAATTCGATTTCGTTTTCAGCAGCGTGGCGCGATAGCAAAGCGGTTATGCAACGGATTGCAAATCCGTCTAGCCCGGTTCGACTCCGGGTCGCGCCTCCACCCTCTCCCTCTCTGATCAAGCTCGATCCGCCCTCCACCGAAAAAACCAGCCCCGCCAACCTGCGTTGCCGGGGCCCGTTTCGTTTGGGTTATCGTCGATGTTCAACCCGAGGCCCGGATGGTGAAATTGGTAGACACATCGGACTTAAAATCCGCCGCTTCCTTAATCGGGGCATACGGGTTCGACCCCCGTTCCGGGCACCACATTTAGACAAGGGAGCACTCCATGCCTCGTTACAACGCTCCATTTGAAATCCATGTGCACGGCGACGTGCCCTTGCGCTCCGACGTCGGCTTCGACCAGATCCAGGAAGCGCTCAAGCCGCTGTGGGCCTACGCAGGCGCCAAGTCGCTGGCCGACGGCGCGACCAGCACCTACGAAGAAGAACCCGGCATCCGCTTCGAGCAGAAGGACCACATGCTCCAGATCTGCTGGACGGTGCCGGGCGACGAAGACTTTCGCCAGGCGCTCGACGAGATGTGCATGGCCCTGAACGAACTGTCCGAGCGCGGCGCCGCCATCGAGGTCACCTTCTACGACACCGACTTCGACGAGGAAGAGGGCGACCCCGACGAAGAGTCGCGCGACGATTTCCTGATGCTGTTTGTCGGCCCCAATCCGGCCGCGATCATGCAGGTGCAGCGCGACCTGCTGGTGGAAGACGTCGTCAACCTGATGGAGCGCCACTTCGATGGCGCCGAGCTCGGCGGCGTGGTGTCCGAGATCGACCGCCTTTTCAGCGACCGCTTCGATGCGCTCGTGAATTCGCTCGAGATCGGCAAGCGCCCGCGGGGCACCGGCGGCAGTGGCAGCGGCGGTGGGCATGGCGGCGGCCGCCGCCCGCGCCACCTGCACTGATCCGATCGGGCCAAGGCTGCGTCCGGCGCCCGGTCGATCATCCGTCGCCGCATGGCGCTGTTTCCGTCATCTGCCCTGAACGCCGGCGTGCGCAAGCGCGAGGTGTTCGGCTGGGCCATGTACGACTTTGCGAATTCCGGCTACACCACGGTCGTCATCACGGCCGTGTTTGCCGCCTACTTCGTGGGCGGCATCGCCAAGGGGGCGCCGTGGGCCGCATTTGCCTGGACTGCGGCGCTCAGCGCGTCCTATGCCGTCGTCATGCTTTCGATGCCCGCGATCGGCGCCTGGGCCGACCGGCGTGCCGCCAAGAAGCGCGTGCTCGCCGTGGCGACGCTGGGCTGCGTACTTGCCACGGCGGCGCTCGCATTCACGCCGAGGTTCTCGGGGGCCATGGGCGTTGCGGTTGCCATGGCGCTGATCATCGTCTCCAACACCTTCTATTCCTACGGCGAGTCGCTGACCGGCGCCTTCCTGCCTGAACTCGCGACCGCCGAGGGCATGGGCAAGGTCAGCGGATGGGGCTGGAGCTTCGGCTACGTCGGCGGCATGCTGGCGCTCGGGCTGTGCCTGGCCTACGTGCTGTCGGCCCAGGCCAAAGGCCTGCCTGCATCGCACTTCGTCCCGGTCACGATGCTGATCACCGCGGCCATCTACGGCGCAGCCGCCTGCGCCACCTTCGCGCTCCTGCCCGAGCGTGCGCAGCCCCGTGCGGCCGGCAGCGCAGTGGGCGCATGGCAGCAATTGCGCGCCACCTTCGGGCAGGCCCGCGCCTACCGCGATTTCATGCAGCTGCTGGTCTGCACCGTCTGCTACCAGGGCGGCGTGGCAGTGGCCATCACGCTCGCCGCCATCTATGCCGAGCAGGTCATCGGCTTCGTGGCGAGCGAGACCATGGTGCTGATCTTCGTGCTCAACATCGCGGCCGCTGTCGGCGCCTTCGGCTTCGGCTACGTGCAGGACCGCATCGGCCACAAGATCTCGCTGGCCGGCACGCTGGTGGCCTGGATCGCGGTCTGCGTGATTGCCGCGATGGCGACCACCAAGGGCACCTTCTGGTGGGCTGCCGCCATTGCAGGGCTTGCGATGGGCTCGAGCCAGTCGGCCGGCCGCGCGATGACGGGCTTCCTGGCGCCGCCGCGGCAGCTTGCGGAGTTCTTCGGGCTCTGGACCTTTGCCACGCGGCTCGCGGGCATCATCGGTCCGCTGATGTTCGGCGCCATCACCTGGGCCGCGGGCGGCAACCAGCGCATTGCGATTCTCTCGACCGCGGCGCTGTTCATTGCGGGGCTGCTGCTGTTGCTGCCGATCGACATGGCGCGCGGCAGGGCGGCCGCGCTGCGCGGCGCCTGAACCGGCCGGCTCAGGGCGGCTGCTGGCGCAGCGACTTGGGCACGCGGTAGCGCTCGCCGTCGTAGCGCAGCGTCACGGTATTGAAGCGCGCGGGCATGGCCTTCTCGGTGCAGCTCTGGTCTTCCTGCATCTGCGCGCGGCTCTGCACCAGCGTGCGCGACAGCTGCAGATCGGCATAGCCGTTGCTCGCCGACTTGCCGACCGAAAGCATGGTGCGAAGCTGCTCGAAGCGGCCGGTGCAGCTGCTGTCCCATTCGCCGCTGTCGTGGTCGAGCTCGACTTCCTGCAGCACCTCGCGCAGCTTGCTGCCGTGGTGCACGTAGAGGCGGATGGTTTCGCTGGCCACCGTGCTGCCCGGCGCCGTGCCCCGGTAGCGCACGCGCAGCCCGAAGGCGCGCGTGTCGGACGACAGCACGTAGCGCGAGGTGTCGATGCGGATGTCCTGGATGGCGGTGGCGGCGTCTTCGTCGAGCGCCTCGGGCTGGAAGATGCGGCCGATCACCGTGTCGCGCTCGGTGTTGCCGTTGTCGGGCCGCTGGATCAGCAGCAGCTCCAGGTCGAAGACCTTGGCGCCCGTGCTGCTGGTTTCGCGCGGCACGGGCAGCACCACGATGCTGCGGCCCGGAAAGGCGGGCCAGGGCTTGCAGGCGGCCAGGCGCTCGTCGAGCGGGCGGTTCGGATGGAGCTTGGCATGCATGCGCTCGGCAAGGCCGCTCTCGCAGGCCGCATGGCCGAGGCCTGCTGCCGAGAGGCCGAGCAGCAGCAGGGCGCAGCGCAAAAGACGAAGACGCATGTTGTTGTCGGATCGGCTTCAGGCAGCGGTTGCGGCAGCAGCCGGAGCAGCTTGGGGCTGTTGCAGCCAGTGCGCGGCGGCGGCTTCGAGCACGGCCGCATCGCCGCTGCCCTGCAGGACCAGCCCGCCTTCGCCGCTGTCCGCGAGGCGGCCGAGCGAAGCCAGCACGCGCCGGGCCTGCTGCGCGACCGGCGCGCCGGTGTCGATGAAGCGCAGCGCGGGCGGCGCATGGCGCTGCAGCTCGTTCTTCACGAGCGGGTAGTGGGTGCAGCCGAGCACGACGGTATCGACCTGGCCGGGTGCGTCGCCGAAGGGGCCGGCTTCGGCCATGTAGCGGGCGCAGAGTTCGGTGATGGCTGCGGTGTCGAAGCCCTCGATCGCCTTCACGAGCCCGTCGCAGGGCACGGCACGCACATTGGCTGTTCCTGCGAAGGAGTCGCGCAGCGCCGCGTATTTGGCGCTGGCCAGCGTTCCGCGCGTGGCCATCACCGCGATGTGGCCGGTGCGGCTGGTCGCCACGGCGGGCTTGAGCGCAGGCTCCAGGCCGACGATGGGCAAGGCCGGATGCTCGGCGCGCAGCAGGTGGATCGCGGCCGTGGTGGCCGTGTTGCAGGCCACCACCAGCGCCTTGATGCCGTGCTCGGCCATCAGTTGCTCCGCCACCTTGCGCGAGCGCTCGATCACGTAGGCATCGCCGCGCTCGCCATAGGGCGCGAACGCGGTGTCGGCAAAGTACACGAAGCGCTCGTGCGGCAGCTCGGCGCGCAGCGCGGCCAGCACGCTGAGCCCGCCGACGCCGCTGTCGAAGACGCCGACCGGGTTGTTCAAGCCTCTTCCATCATGATGGTCTTGAACTCGCCGCTGGCAATGCGCTTCTGCCACTCGGCCGGGCCGGTGATGTGCGCGCTGGTGCCGCCGGCATCGACCGCCACCGTCACCGGCATGTCGACCACGTCGAATTCATAGATGGCTTCCATGCCCAGGTCCTCGAAGCCCACCACCTTGGCGGTCTTGATCGCCTTGCTCACGAGGTAGGCGGCACCGCCCACGGCCATGAGATAGGCGCTCTTGTGCTTCTTGATCGCCTCGATGGCGACCGGGCCGCGCTCGGCCTTGCCGATCATCGCGATCAGGCCGGTCTGGGCCAGCATCATTTCGGTGAAGCCGTCCATGCGCGTGGCGGTGGTCGGGCCGGCCGGGCCCACGGCCTCGCCGCCGACCGGATCGACCGGGCCGACGTAGTAGATGACGCGGTTCGTGAAGTCCACCGGCAGCTTCTCGCCCTTGGCCAGCATGTCCTGGATGCGCTTGTGCGCGGCATCGCGGCCGGTGAGCATCTTGCCGTTGAGCAGCAGCGTGTCGCCGGGCTTCCAGCTCGCCACTTCGGCGGGCGTGAGCTTGTCGAGGTCGACGCGCTTGCTCTTCTTTTCATCGGGCGTCCAGTTGACGTCGGGCCAGAGGTCGAGCGAGGGCGGGTCGAGGTAGACCGCGCCGCTGCCGTCCATCACGAAGTGCGCATGCCGCGTGGCCGCGCAGTTGGGGATCATTGCCACCGGCTTGCTGGCCGCGTGCGTGGGGTACATCTTGATCTTGATGTCGAGCACGGTGGCCAGGCCGCCCAGCCCCTGCGCGCCGATGCCCAGCGCATTGACCTTCTCGTACAGCTCGATGCGCAGCGCCTCGACCTTGCTGAGCTCGGCGCCCGAGGCCTTCTTGGCCTGCAGCTCGTGCATGTCGAGGTCGTCCATCAGGCTTTCCTTGGCCATCAGCGCGGCCTTCTCGGCCGTGCCGCCGATGCCGATGCCCAGCATGCCGGGCGGGCACCAGCCGGCGCCCATGGTCGGCACGGTCTTGAGCACCCAGTCGACCACGCTGTCGCCGGGGTTCAGCATCACGAGCTTGCTCTTGTTCTCGCTGCCGCCGCCCTTGGCCGCGACCGTCACCTCGACCGTGTTGCCTGGAACGATCTCGGTGAAGATCACCGCGGGCGTGTTGTCCTTGGTGTTCTTGCGGTCGAACTGCGGATCGGCCACGACCGAGGCGCGCAGCGTGTTGTCGGGGTGGTTGTAGCCGCGGCGCACGCCTTCGTTGATGGCGTCGTCCAGGCTGCCGGTGAAGCCGCCCCAGCGCACGTCCATGCCCACCTTGAGGAACACGTTGACGATGCCGGTGTCCTGGCAGATCGGGCGGTGGCCCGTGGCGCTCATCTTGCTGTTGGTCAGGATCTGCGCGATGGCGTCCTTGGCGGCGGGGCTCTGCTCGCGCTCGTAGGCGCGGGCCAGGTGGGCGATGTAGTCGGCGGGATGGTAGTAGCTGATGTACTGCAGCGCGGCGCTGATCGATTCGATCAGGTCGGCCTGCTGGATCGTGGTCGTCATGGTGGGGGGTGTTTTTTGGAGTGTGAAAACGCCCCCCGATTATCTCAGCCGCCGCGTTCTACCTTGCGGCGGCCCGGGCTTGCTCGATCCAGCCGTCGAACAGCGGCCGGTGCGCCCGGATCCAGCCGTCAGTGTGGCGCTCCAGGTCTTGCTGCGTGTTGGCGCCCTGGCTCATGCGCAGGTTCTGGGCGTTGATGTCGCCGATCGGCAGTTTCATCACCTCGAACAGCCGGCCGGCGGCCGGGTTTTTCTCGACGAAGGCCCGGTTGGCGACGATCTGCTCCTGGTTGGCCTGGAAGCCGTAGTTCTTGCCGTTGGGAAGCTGCGTGTCCGCGTTGCCGCCCTGGGAGGACGAGAAGGGCACCTGCAGCCACACCACGTCCGCACCGGGCCGCAGCACCGCGCTGACCCAGTAGGGCGTCCAGGTGTAGTACAGCACCGGCTTGTCCTGCTTGAAGCGGGCGATGGTGTCGGCCATCAGCGCGGCATAGCTGCCCTGCTTGTGCGTGACGGTGTCGCGCAGCTGGTAGGCCGTCAGGTGGTTCTCGATCGCCAGTTCGCAGCCCCAGCCCGGGTTGCAGCCCGTCAGGTCGGCCTTGCCGTCGCCATCGGCATCGAACAGCCTGGCGATGGCCGGGTCCTTCAGCTGCGCGATGCTGCTGATGTTGTACTGCTCGGCCGTCTTGCGATCGATCAGGTAGCCCTGCACCGCGCCGTCCGAGTACACGCCCTTGCGCCACAGCTTGGCGTCGCCGCCGCTGTTCTTGTAGAAGTCGGCGTGCAGCAGGCTCCAGTGGTTGGCCATGAAAGTGGCGTCGCCATTGGCGATGGCCAGGTGCTCGGTGGCGGGTTCGAGGTCCTTCATGGGCTCCACCGTGTAGCCGAGCTTCTCGAGCGCGCGCATCACGAGCAGCGTCTGGAACGCCTCTTCGGCAAGCGAGCTCTTGAGCGGCTGCACGGTGATGCCCTGGCCGGGCAGGTCATTGGCGGCCTGTGCGCCCATGCCGAAGGCGGCGAAACCGAGGGCCAGCAGGCCGCGGACAAGGACGAGACTGGTTTTCTTCATGCGTTGATTTCCTGCGTGACGGCTCATTGCGCTTGCGTAGCGAGGGCGGGAACGGGCTCGTTCGCACCGTCACCGCGGGGCGGCGTGCCCACGAGGCGCTGCAGCAGGCGCAGTGCCAGGCCGGCCGGGCCGGTGTGCCACCAGCGGCGCCCGGCGCTGCGGCGCGACTTGCCCATGGCCTGCGTGAGCCGGTCGAGCGAAATCGCCAGCAGCACGATGCCCAGGCCGCCCACGGTCGCGAGACCCATGTCGAGCCGGCCGATGCCGCGCAGCACCATCTGGCCCAGGCCGCCGACAGCGATCATCGAGGCGATCACCACCATCGACAGCGACAGCATCAGCGCCTGGTTGATGCCCGCCATGATCGAGGGCATGGCCAGCGGCAGCTGCACCTTCACCAGCATCTGCCAGGGCGAGGCGCCGTAGGCACGCGCGGCCTCGATCAGGTCGGGCCGCACCTGGCGCAGGCCCAGGTTGGTCAGGCGCACCAGCGGCGCCAGCGCGAAGATGATGGTCACGATCACGCCGGGCACGTTGCCGATGCCGAACAGCATCACCACCGGCACCAGGTAGACGAAGGCGGGCGTGGTCTGCATCGCGTCGAGCACCGGGCGCATGAGGCGCTGCGCGCGGTCGCTGCTGGCCAGCAGCACGCCGAGCGGCAGGCCGATGATCATGCAGAACACCAGCGAGGTCAGCACCAGCGACAGCGTCACCATGGCTTCGGGCCAGATGCCCAGCATGGCCACGAGCAGCAGCGCCACCGTGGTGCCGATGGCGAGCGCACGGCCGGCGAACTGCCAGGCGAAGAGGCCGATCAGCGCGATCATCGCGAGCGTCGGCAGGCCGGTCAGCAGGCTCTGCACCCAGTTCAGCGTGCTGTCGATGGGCAGGCGCACGGTCTGGAAGAAGGGGCGGAAATGTTCGACCACCCAGCCCAGGCCCTGGTTGATCCAGGATTCGACGGGCAGGGAGCCGTCCCACAGGCGGTGCAGCTGCAAGCCGCTGGCCGTGGCATCGGCCGAGCCGGCCAGCTGATGGGCGGTGTCGGCGGGCGCGTCGAGCCAGGCGCTGGTGGTCGAGGTGTCGGGCGCGGCCGAGAGCGCTTCCCACGGATCGGCGAAGGCGGGAGTTGCGGGGGTGCTCAGGTCGGAAGGAAGTGTGTTGTCGTTCATCGTTCAGGGGGCCTTCGTGAATTCTTCAGTGCGGCTCGGCGGCGAGCGCGGGTGCGGCGTTGGGCGGGACGGGCTCGATCGGCGGCGTGTCGCGGTCGAGGAACTTGAGCAGCGTCGTCTTGCTGATCGCACCGCAGAAGCGGCCGTCGTTCGCCACCACCGGCAGCGCGCACGGCGCCTGCGCGAGCTGGCCGATCAGGCCTGCCACCGGAGCTTCGGCATCGATGCGCGGCAGGTCGCCGATGAATGCATGCTGCAGCCCCAGCGAGCCCGAATGCCCTTCGAGCGCGCCGCGCAGCGTGTCCGCCGACACCACGCCGAGGAAGCGCTTGTTCGGGCTCGTCACGTAGGCGAAGTCGCGGTCCTGGTCTTCCAGCAGCTTGAGCGCCGCGCGCGCACCGCGCTCGGGGTGCTCGCACACCACCGTGAGCGACTTGCGCGCGATGTCCGCCGCCTTGAACACGGCCGCCGCATCGACGCCGCGCACGAAGCTGCGCACGTAGTCGTCGGCGGGGCTGCGCAGGATCTCGTCGGGCGTGCCGACCTGGATCACCTGGCCATCCTTCATGATCGCGATGCGGTCGCCGATGCGCATGGCCTCGTCGAGGTCGTGCGAGATGAAGACGATGGTGCGCCGCTGCTCCTTCTGCAGCCGCAGCAGTTCCGACTGCATCTCGGTGCGGATGATCGGGTCGAGCGCCGAGAAGGCCTCGTCCATCAGGAGGATCGACGGGTCCGAGGCCAGCGCGCGCGCGAGGCCCACGCGCTGCTGCATGCCGCCCGAGAGCTCGTCGGGGTAGCTGTCGCCCCAGCCCGCGAGGCCCACCTGCGCGAGCGCCAGGTCGGCCTGCGCGAGGCGTTCCTTCTTGCTGGTGCCCGACAGTTCGAGGCCGAAGGCGGTGTTCTCGCGCACCGTCATGTGCGGCATCAGCGCGAAGGACTGGAACACCATGCTGATGTCCTTGCGGCGCAGCGCGCGCAGCCTGGCGTCGGAATGCTCGTTGATGTCCGCGCCGTCGATCACGATGCGCCCGGCGGTCGGCTCGATCAGCCGGTTCAGCAGGCGCACCAGCGTCGACTTGCCCGAACCCGAGAGGCCCATGATGACGAAGATCTCGCCGGCCTGGATCTCGAAGGTGGCATCGAACACGCCGATCGACTGGCCCGTTTGCGCAAGGATCTCCTTCTTCGAAAAACCTTGGCGGACGAGTTCGAGCGCCTGTTCGGGCGCGTCGCCGAACACCTTGAAGACATGGTCGATGAGAATTCCTTTGGCCATACGCCGGGGCTCCTTGTGTGAAGGTTGGACACAGCGCCGCTGCGACAAAGCGCGAAGCGGCAATGGTCACGCCATCAGCCGACAGGCTGCGAACACAGAGCGCGAGCGAACGCGTGCAATGGCCCGGCGAGCCCTGGAGGCTGCCGGCAGGCACTGAAGACGACGTGGCGACGAAACCAGTGCCCGCCGAAAGGGTGGCGTGGCAGTGGGGCCGGAACGATCCGGCCGGTTCGCCGGACAGGGCCCGGCGGGGAGAACCTCGCACCGCGACGGGATTCGGAGATCCGCGAGTAGTGCAGGGCCGACCAACCATGATTTACATGACTTGTTGGTCGTCTGAAGCTCACAATTATAACTTTTTGACATGACGCGAGTCAACCCGACGGGCGTAACGTGATGTCGGCGGCGGCTCAATGGCCCCGTCAGATGCGAGCTATTCTTGTTGGCCGATACTCGGGCCCGCGCCCGATCAGGCGGCGCGACCATCCAAGACTGCGGAGTTTTTTCACATGACGACTTCCCCCAAGACCCGTGCCGAGCGCGATACCTTCGGACCGATCGACGTGCCGGCCGACAAGCTGTGGGGTGCGCAGACGCAGCGCTCGCTGCAGAATTTCGACATCTCCGGCGAGCAGCAGCCGCGCGAGATCATCAAGGCGCTGGCGCAGGTCAAGCGCGCCTCGGCCGTGGTCAACCACGCGCTGGGCTTGCAGGATGAGAAAAAAACCAAGGCCATCGTGGCCGCGGCCGACGAGGTCATTGCCGGCAAGCACCCGGGCGAGTTTCCGCTGGTGGTGTGGCAGACCGGCTCGGGCACGCAGACCAACATGAACGTCAACGAGGTGCTGGCCAACCGCGCGAGCGAACTGCTCGGCGGCGAGCGCGGGGAAGGGCGCCTCGTGCACCCGAACGACGACGTGAACCGCAGCCAGTCGAGCAACGACGTGTTTCCCACCGCCATGCACGTGGCGGCGGTCGAGGCCATCACGCACAAGCTGCTGCCGGCCATCGCCAGGCTGCGCGGCACGCTCGAACAGAAGTCGAAGGACTTTGCCGACATCGTGAAGATCGGCCGCACCCACCTGCAGGACGCCACGCCGCTCACGCTGGGCCAGGAGTTCTCGGGCTATGTGGCGCAGCTCGCGCATGGCGAGGCGCATGTGCGCGCCGCGCTGCCGCACCTGTGCGAACTGGCGCTGGGCGGCACGGCCGTCGGCACCGGGCTCAATGCGCCCAAGGGCTATGCCGAGCAGGTGGCGGCCGAGCTGGCCAAGCTCACGGGCCTGCCGTTCGTGACCGCGCCCAACAAGTTCGAAGCCATGGCCAGCGTCGACGCGCTGGTGCATGCCCACGGCGCGCTCAAGACACTTGCCGCCAGCATGAACAAGATTGCCAACGACGTGCGCTGGCTCGCGAGCGGCCCGCGCAGCGGCATCGGCGAACTGAGCATTCCGGAGAACGAACCGGGCTCGTCGATCATGCCGGGCAAGGTCAACCCGACACAGAGCGAAGCCGTCACGATGCTGGCCGCGCAGGTGTTCGGCAACGACGTGGCCATCAACATCGGCGGCGCCTCGGGCAACTTCGAGCTGAACGTGTTCCGCCCGATGGTGGCGCACAACTTCCTGCAGAGCGTGCGCCTCTTGGCCGACGGCATGGTGAGCTTCAACGACCACTGCGCGGTGGGCATCGAGCCGAACCGCGAGCGGATCACCGAACTGGTTCAGCGTTCGCTGATGCTCGTGACCGCACTCAACACGCACATCGGCTATGACAAGTCGGCCTACATCGCGAAGAAGGCGCACAAGGAAGGCACCAGCCTGCGCGAAGCCGCGATTGCCTCGGGCCACCTCACGGCCGAGCAGTTCGACCAGTGGGTGGTGCCGGAGAACATGACCGGCCGTTGATCAGTAGCCGATGGTGTAGCGCTGGCGCGAGTGCGCCGGTTTTTCGAGCTCGTCGATGAACGCGATCGCGTAGTCCTCGAAGGTGATCCAGCTGCGGCCTTCGGCGCTCACGAGCAGGTCGTCCTTGCCCAGGCGGAACTTGCCCGTGCGCTCGCCTTCGACGAACTCGGCCGAGGGCGAGAGAAAAGTCCAGTCGAGTTCCTTCTCGTTGCGCAGCGCCTCCAGGAACACGCCGCCGGCCGTGGCCTCGGCCTTGTAGGCCTCGGGGAAGTTCGGCGTGTCGATCACCTTCAGGCCCGGCGCCGCGAACAGGCTGCCGGCGCCGCCGACCACCAGCAGGCGCTTCACGCCTGCGCGCTTGGCCGGCTCGATGATGGCCGCGGGCGGCACGGTGGAGAAGTGCGCGGCGCTGAAGACGGCGTCGTGGCCGGCCAGCGTCTTTTCGAGCGCGGCGCTGTCGAGCACGTCGAGGTCGACCGCCTTCACGTTGGCGCGGCCCGAGAGTTTTTCGCTCGCCTTGCGCGCAATGGTCGTCACGGTGTGGCCGCGGCGCAGGGCCTCTTCGAGAAGGCGGCCGCCGGCGCGTCCGGTGGCGCCGATGATGGCGATGTGGCTCATGGAATGGCTCCAGAAAGTGGTTGGGATGAAGCGCATCTTAGGTTTCTGCTTTCGAAAGAAATACCTCGAATTGCGCGCTTGTTTATTCCTAAAATCGTTCGAATGGACCGATTGAATGCAATGCGCGTGTTCGTCACCGTGGTGGATGCGGGCAGCCTTTCGGCCGCGGCCGACAAGCTCGACCTCTCGCGCCCGGTGGTCACGCGCTACGTGGCCGAGCTCGAGCAATGGACCGGCGCGCGCCTCTTGCACCGCACGACGCGCCGGCTGAGCCTCACGGCGGCGGGCGAGGAACTGCTGCCGCGCTGCCGCCAGGTGCTGGAGCTCGCGGGCGACATGCAGGAGGCCGTGCGGCAGCCGGCCGAGGCGCCGCGCGGCCAGCTGCGCATCACGGCCAGCACCTCGTTCGCACAGGCGCAGCTGGCCGATGCGGTGGCCGACTACGTGCGGCTCTATCCCGGCGTGGCGGTCGACCTGGTGCTGCTGGACCGGGCGGTGAACCTGGTGGACGAGCGCATCGACCTGGCGATCCGCGTGGCGGTGGAGATCGATCCCAACCTCATTGCGCGGCGGCTCACCGATTGCCGCTCGGTGGTGTGCGCATCACCCGGCTACCTGAAGGAGCAGGGGCGGCCGCTGCGCGTGGAGGAGCTGGCCCAGCGCAACTGCCTCACGCACTCGTACTTCGGGCGCAGCCTCTGGAATTTCACGCGCAAGGAAGACGGCACGCCCGTTTCGGTGGCCGTGGGCGGCAACGTGTCGACCAACGATGCCGCGAGCCTGATGCACCTGGCGCGGGCCGGGGCCGGCATCGCGATGCTGCCGACCTACCTGACCGCCGGCCTGCTGCAGGCCGGCGAGCTGGTGCGGCTGTTCCCGGAATTCGAGCCGCAGGTGGTCGGCATGTATGCGGTGTATGCCTCGCGCAAGCACATGCCTGCCACGCTGCGCACGATGCTCGACTTTCTTGCCAGGCGTTTCACCGGCGTGCCCGCCTGGGACCTGCCGCAGGCAGGCCCGGCGCTCAGTGCGAACCGCCGCCCTGCGGCACGGCGGGCGCCATGAGCCTGTCGGTGTAGGCGATGGCCATGGCCGAGAACAGGAAGGCGATGTGGATCACGGTCTGCGCAATCAGCACGCGGTCGGTGTAGTTGTCCGCGTTGATGAAGGTCTTCAGCAGGTGGATCGAGCTGATGCCGATGATGGCGGTGGCCAGCTTGACCTTGAGCACCGAGGCGTTCACATGGCTCAGCCACTCGGGCTGGTCGCGGTGGCCTTCGAGGTCCATGCGGCTCACGAAGGTTTCGTAGCCGCCCACGATCACCATGATCAGCAGGTTGGAGATCATCACCACGTCGATCAGCGCCAGCACCACCAGCATGATCACTGTTTCGTTGAGCGTGCCCACCGGCGCGGTGGTCTTGTAGCCGATGCTGGTGATCAGCGCCTGCAGCGCGTCCTTGCTGCCGAAGGCTGCCTCCACCAGGTGCAGCAGCTCGACCAGGAAGTGCACCACGTACACCGCCTGCGCCACGATCAGTCCCAGGTAGAGCGGCAGCTGCAGCCAGCGGCTCGCGAAAATCAGCTTGGGCAGCGGCCGCAGCGGCGAGCCGCGGGCTGGAACAGGCGTATTCGGGCGGTCGAAGGATTCGGGTGCGGACATGGAGAGGATGGTTGGAAACGACCGGCGATTCTAGAGGTGCCCCCATGTCCGACTCGTGATAACCCTGCGAACTAACATCGCAACCGTCAGTGGCCCGTAAGTGGGCCCGCCGACATTACGGCCGCACCTAGATCAAGGAGACAAGAAAATGAGCAGCAGCGCATCGAAGAACATCGAATCCGTCCTGGTCGAGAACCGCGTGTTCCCTCCCGACGCCCGCGCCAGCGCCGGCGCGCGCATTGCCGGCATGGCCGCCTACGAGGCCCTGTGCCAGGAAGCCGAACAGGACTTCGAAGGCTTCTGGAGCCGCCTGGCGCGCGAGAACCTGGACTGGACCCAACCCTTCAGCCGCACCCTGGACGAATCCAAGGCGCCGTTCTACGAGTGGTTCGGCGACGGCGAACTCAACGCCAGCGCCAACTGCCTGGACCGCCACATCGGCACCCCCATCGAACACAAGACCGCCATCGTCTTCGAGGCCGACGACGGCGCCGTCACCCGCGTCAGCTACAAGGAACTGCTCGCCCGCGTGAGCCAGTTCGCCAACGCCCTGAAGGCCGCCGGCATCGGCAAGGGCGACCGCGTCATCATCTACATGCCCATGACCATCGAGGGCGTGGTCGCCATGCAGGCCTGCGCGCGCATCGGCGCCACCCACAGCGTGGTGTTCGGCGGCTTCTCCGCCAAGGCCCTGCAGGAGCGCATCATCGACGCCGGCGCCGTGGCCGTCATCACCGCCAACTACCAGCTGCGCGGCGGCAAGGAACTGCCCCTCAAGGCCATCGTCGACGACGGCATCGCCCTGGGCGGCTGCGAATCCATCCGCACCGTCTTCGTCTACGAACGCACCGCCAGCGCCTGGGCGCGTGTCGAAGGCCGCGACAAGACCTTCGCCGAAGCGCTCCAGGGCCAGAGCACCGACTGCCCGCCCGTGCCCGTCAATGCCGAGCACCCCCTCTTCATCCTCTACACCTCCGGCTCCACCGGCAAGCCCAAGGGCGTGCAGCACGCCACCGGCGGCTACCTGCTGTGGGCCCGGCTCACCATGGACTGGACCTTCGACATCCGGCCCGAGGACGTCTTCTGGTGCACCGCCGACATCGGCTGGATCACCGGCCACACCTACGTCGCCTACGGCCCGCTCGCCGCCGGCGCCACCCAGGTCGTGTTCGAGGGCATCCCCACCTTCCCGCACGCCGGGCGCTTCTGGCAGATGATCGAGCGGCACCAGGTCAGCGTCTTCTACACCGCCCCCACCGCCATCCGCTCGCTCATCAAGGCCGCCGAATCGGACGAGAAGGTGCACCCGAAGAACTGGAACCTGGACAGCCTGCGCATCCTCGGCTCGGTCGGCGAGCCCATCAACCCCGAAGCCTGGATGTGGTACCACCGGAACATCGGCCATGAGAAATGTCCGATCGTCGACACCTTCTGGCAGACCGAGACCGGCGGCCACGTCATCACGCCCTTGCCGGGCGCCACGCCGCTGGTGCCGGGCTCGTGCACGCTGCCGCTGCCGGGCATCATGGCCGCCATCGTGGACGAGACCGGCAAGGACCTGCCCAACGGCGCGGGCGGCATGCTGGTCATCAAGCGGCCCTGGCCCTCGATGATCCGCACCATCTGGAACGACCCCGAGCGCTTCAGGAAGAGCTACTTCCCCGAGGAGATGGGCGGCACCATCTACCTGGCCGGGGACGGCGCGGTGCGCAGCGAAGACCGCGGCTACTTCCGCATCACCGGGCGCATCGACGACGTGCTGAACGTCTCGGGGCATCGCCTGGGCACGATGGAGATCGAATCGGCGCTGGTGTCCAAGACCGACCTGGTGGCCGAGGCGGCGGTGGTGGGGCGGCCCGACGACGTGACGGGCGAGGCGGTGTGCGCCTTCGTGGTGCTCAAGCGCGGGCGCCCGAGCGGCGAGGAGGCCAAGCAGATCGCCAACGAACTGCGCGCCTGGGTGGCCAAGGAGATCGGCCCGATCGCCAAGCCCAAGGACATCCGCTTCGGCGAGAACCTGCCCAAGACGCGCAGCGGCAAGATCATGCGGCGCCTGCTGCGCAGCATTGCCAAGGGCGAGGCCATCACGCAGGACATCTCGACGCTGGAAAATCCGGCGATCCTGGAGCAGTTGTCACAGACCAACTGATTCGATCTGTAGGACATGGCCGTAAGTGGGAAGCAGGGGCCATGGCGGCCCGCGGCCTGAGGTAAAACCGGCGCAGTTGCCATGCACCTCGACGTGCATGGCGGGTTCACTGTGTTCGATCTTTACGAAGGAGGCCCCCATGGGCGTGAGATCTGCTTTCCTTTTCGCCATCCTGCTGCTGATCGCGGCGCTCGCCGCGCTCAACTGGGGCACGCTCTCGGCACCGGTGCCGGTGTCGCTGGGCTTCATGACCGTGTCGGCGCCGCTGGGCCTCATGATGCTGGGCCTGACCGTGGCCCTGGGCGTGTTCTTCCTGGTCTACGTCCTGTACCTGCACAGTTCGGTGCTGCTCGATGCCAAGCGCCACAACAGGGAAATGCAGGTGCAGCGCGACCTGGCCGACAAGGCCGAGGCCTCGCGCTTCACCGAGCTGCGCAATTTCCTCGAAGCGCAGGAAACCAAGCACATGGCGCAGAACGCCGATCGGCATGCCGCGCTGCTGACGCGGCTGGGGCAGCTCGAGAGCGTGATCCGCCAGCGCTCGGAGCAGTCCGACAACACCGTGGCCGCGCACATCGGCCAGCTCGAAGACCGCATCGAGCGCAAGCCGCTGCCCACGGACATCGATCCGCGGATCTGACGAGCCGCCGCGTCAGCGCGCCAGCAGCACCCAGGCCGCGAGCTTCTTGGCGTCGGCTTCGCTCACCTGGGTGTTGGCCGGCATCGCCAACGGCCCCCACACGCCCGAGCCGCCCTTGATGATCTTTGCCGCCAGCATGTCGACGGCACCGGCGTTGCCCTTGTACTTGGCGGCCACGTCCTTGAAGGCGGGGCCGAGCACCTTGCGGTCCACCGCGTGGCAGCTCATGCAGTTCTTCGACGTCGCCAGTGCCAGGTCGGCAAAGGCGGGCGCCGCCAGGCCGAGGCCGAGAACCGCGAGTGACAGGAGTCTTTTCATGGGGCTTTGTTCGTAATGGCTGGGTTACATTCGATGCAACGCGATTGTAGGTAGCGCCGTGGACCGGCGTCCGGAAGCGTTGCCAACAAAAACCCGGAGGGATTCGCGATGCTTTTTCTGCTGTTGGGCCTGCTCGGCGTGGGCCTCAAGTATTTCGAGGTGGGCATGGTGGCCGGCTGGAGCTGGTGGATCGTGCTGTCGCCCTTTGCCATGGCCGTGGCGTGGTGGGCATGGGCCGACTCGTCGGGCTACACCAAGCGCAAGGTCGTCGAGCGCGAAGAGGCGCGCAAGCAGGCACGCATCGACCGCCAGCGCAGCAACATGGGCCTGCCCGGCAGCAAGGGCCAGCGCCCCAAGCGCTGACCCGGCAGGCGCTGGCCGGCCTCAGAACTTGTCGAGCACCGCGCCCGAGCTGGCGCTCGAGGCATTGAACGCGAACTTGGCCTGCACGCCGCGCGTGTAGCGCGGCGCCGGCGGCTTCCAGCCTTCGCGGCGCTTGGACAGCTCGGCTTCGGGCACGTTGAGTTCGAGCACCAGCTTGTGCGCATCGATGGTGATCGAGTCGCCCTCGTTCACGAAGGCGATGGTGCCGCCCGCGGCTGCTTCAGGCGCGACGTGGCCCACCACCATGCCCCAGGTGCCGCCCGAGAAGCGGCCGTCGGTGATCAGGCCCACGCTTTCGCCGAGGCCCGCGCCGATCAGCGCGCCCGTGGGTGCCAGCATCTCGGGCATGCCCGGGCCGCCCTTGGGGCCGAGGTAGCGCAGCACCATCACGTCGCCGGCCTTGATCTTGCCGTCCAGGATGGCCTTGAGCGCCGACTGCTCGTCGTCGAACACGCGCGCCGGGCCGGTGATGACCGGGTTCTTGAGGCCGGTGATCTTGGCGACCGCGCCTTCGGGCGACAGGTTGCCCTTGAGGATGGCCAGGTGGCCTTCTTCGTACATCGGCTTGTCGATCGGGCGGATCACGTCCTGGTCGGCGCGCGGCACGTCGGGCACGTCCTTCAGCACTTCGGCGATTGTCTGGCCGGTGATGGTGATGCAGTCGCCGTGCAGCAGGCCCGCGTTCAGCAGCACCTTCATGACCTGCGGGATGCCGCCGGCCTGGTGCAGGTCGACCGCGAGGTACTTGCCCGAGGGCTTCAGGTCGCACAGCACCGGCACCTTCTTGCGCATGCGCTCGAAGTCGTCGATGGACCACTCGACGCCGGCCGCATGCGCAATGGCCAGGAAGTGCAGCACCGCGTTGGTGGAGCCGCCGGTGGCCATGATCACCGCCACCGCGTTCTCGATGGCCTTCTTGGTGACGATGTCGCGCGGCTTGATGTCTTTCTTGATGGCCTCGATCAGCACCTTGGCCGATTCCTTGGCCGAATTGGCCTTCTCGTCGTGCGGGTTGGCCATGGTGGACGAGTAGGGCAGCGAGATGCCCAGCGCCTCGAATGCGCTGGACATGGTGTTGGCGGTGTACATGCCGCCGCAGGAGCCGGTGCCGGGAATGGCGCGCTTCTCGATCTCGTGCAGGTCCTCGTCGCTCATGTTGCCGGCGGCGTTCTGGCCCACGGCCTCGAACACGCTCACGATGTTGAGGTCCTGTCCCTTGTAGCGGCCCGGCAGGATGGTGCCGCCGTAGACATAGATGGCCGGCACGTTGGCGCGCAGCATGCCCATGAGGCCGCCCGGCATGTTCTTGTCGCAGCCGCCGACCACCAGCACGCCGTCCATCCACTGGCCGCCCACGCAGGTCTCGATGCAGTCGGAGATGACCTCGCGGCTCACCAGCGAGTACTTCATGCCTTCGGTGCCCATGGCCATGCCGTCGGAGATGGTGGGGGTGCCGAACACCTGCGCGTTGCCGCCGGCTTCCTCGATGCCCGCGATGGCCGCGTCGGCCAGCTTCTGCAGGCCCGAGTTGCACGGCGTGATGGTGCTGTGGCCATTGGCGACGCCGACCATCGGCTTCTTGAAGTCGGCCTTTTCGTAGCCCATGGCATAGAACATCGAGCGGTTGGGCGCGCGGCTCTTGCCTTCGACGATGTTGGCGCTGCGGCGGTTGATCTGGATTGGCTTGGTGTCCATGGTGTCTCTTGTGTCGTGGGGAGATCGAGGGGAATTCCAAGTATCGGACTTCTCATTGATTCATTCCAATCCATTCTTGTGCGCCGATTGATATGCTTGGCATATGAAAGATGCCTTGATCGACCTGCGCGCCTGGCGCCAGTTCGTGGCCGTGGCCGAGGAGCTGCACTTCGGCCGCGCCGCGCTGCGGCTGCACATGACCCAGCCGCCGGTCACGCAGGCCATTGCCCAGCTTGAAAAGACACTGGGTGTCGTGCTGTTCGACCGCACGCGCCGGCGCGTGGCGCTCACGCCGGCCGGCGAGGCGCTGCTGCCCGACGTGCGCGAGCTGCTGGCGCGCGCCCAGGCGCTGCCGGCGCGGGCCCGTGCGGCGGCGGCGGGGCAGGTGGGGCGCGTGCGCATCGCCTTTGTCTCGACTGTCGGCTTCGAGCAGCTGCCGGCCTGGGTGCGCGAGTTCCGCGTGCGCTGCCCGGAGGTGGCGCTCGAACTGGTCGAAGCCACGGGCGACGTGCAGCTCGAGGCTTTTGCGCGCGGCGAGATCGATGCCGGCCTGATGCTGCATTCGCCGGGCGCCGCGCCGCCCGGGCTCGCGCGCCTGCCGGTGGAGGAGGAAGCGCTGGTGCTGGCGCTGCCGTCGCAGCACCGGCTCGCGCGTGCGCGGCCCGTGCCGCTGGCCGAGGCGCTGGCCGAGCCGCTCGTGATCTTTCCGCGCCGCATCGTGCCGTCGCTGCACGATGCGGTCTTCGACCTCTATCACGCGGCGGGGCGCACGCCGCAGGTGGCGCAGGAGGCGATCCAGATGCAGACCATCGTCAACCTCGTCTCCGGCGGCATCGGCGTGGCCTGGGTGCCGCACAGCGTGATGCAGTTCCGGCGCGCCGGGGTGGTCTATCGGCAGGCCGGCGAGTTCAAGGGCACGGGCCGGCGCCGCGTGGCGCTGCCAGCCTGCGAAACCAGCCTCGTGTGGCCCGCGCAGGCCGCGCATCCGGCGCTCGCGCGCTTCGTGGAATTCGTGCGCGAGCGCACGGGGCGGGCAACGTAGGGCCGCCTACCTGCGCGGCGTTCGTGGGCCGGCCGGCCGCGGTGCTGCGGGCGTATCGAGCGAGGCGGCGAGCAGCGTCTCGAGCCAGCCCGCGAAGGCTTGCATGCGGCGCGAGAGATTGCGCCGGTGCGGATAGACCAGGTGCACCGGCAGCGGCTGGGCGCGTGCCTCGGGCAGCACCTCGGCCAGCTCGCCGGCCGCGAGGTGTTCGCGCACGTCGTAGGCCGGGATCTGGATCAGCCCGAGGCCTGCCAGCGCGCAGGCGATGTAGGTCTCGGCGTTGTTTGCGCTGACCTGGCTGCGCATGCGCAGTGTCGCGGTCTCGCCGTCGCGCTGCCACTCCCAGGGCGCCGCGCGGCCGCTGGTCGGGGAGGCGTAGTTGACCGCGATGTGCTCCGGCAGGTCCGCCGGCGTGCGCGGCGTGCCATGGCGCGCCAGGTAGGCCGGGCTCGCGCAATTGATCAGCGTGAAATGCCCGAGCGGCCGCGCGACCAGGCTGCTGCTGGCCAACGGACCCACGCGCAACGCGCAATCGACACCTTCGAGCACCAGGTCCACCGCACGGTCGCTGGAGCCGAGCTCGAGCTCGATCGCCGGGTAGCGCTCGAAGAAATCCGGCAGCGCCGGCGCGATGAGCCGCCGCGCGATGCGGCTTGGCACATCGATCTTGAGCCGTCCGCTCACCTGGCTGCGCGAGGGCAGGAACTGCTGCTCGATGTCTTCCATGTCGGCCACGAGCGTGCGGGCGCGTTCCAGCAGCACCTCGCCGTCGGGCGTGAGGCCGACGCGCCGCGTGGTCCGGTGCAGCAGGCGCGAGCCCAGCTTCGCCTCGAGCTGCTGCACCGCCGTGGAAATGGTGGCGCGCGGCAGCGCGAGCCGATCGGCCGCACGCGTGAAGCTGCCGGTTTCGGCCACGCGCAGGAACACCTTGAGAAGGTCGATGCGGTCCATGCGTGCCAGTCGAATTGTTCGTGGTTCTACGAACAGTCTAGCGCCGGATTGTTGATTTATTCCGGAACTTGCCATCAATAGACTGAAGCTTCCCGATTCACATCAACGCTCTTCAGCAGGAGGCCATTCCATGTCTGCACGCACTCTCCAGAACAAGGTCGCCGTCATCGCCGGCGGCGGCAAGAACCTTGGCGCGCTCATCGGCCATCAACTGGTCGACGGCGGCGCCCGCGGCATCGCCATCCACTACAACAGCGATGCCTCGCGCAAGGAGGCCGAGAAGACCGCCGCCGAGCTCGAGGCCAAGGGCGCCGGCACGCTGCTGGTGCAGGGTGACCTTGCCGTGGTGGAGAACAACGTCCGGCTGTTCGACCAGGCCGTGAAGCACTTCGGGCAGGTCGACATCGCCATCAACACCGCGGGCGTGGTGATCAAGAAGCCGATCCTCGATGTCACCGAAGCCGACTACGACAAGAGCTTCGACGCCAACGCCAAGGCCGCGTTCTTCTTCATCCAGCAGGCCGGACGCACGCTGGCCGATGGCGGCAGCATCGTGTCGCTGGTGAGCTCGCTGCTGGCGGCCTACACGCCGTTCTACGCGATCTATCCGGCCTCGAAGGCGGCGGTGGAGCACTACACGCGCGCGGCCTCCAAGGAGTTCGGCGAGCGCGGCATCTCGGTCAACGCGATCGGCCCCGGACCGATGGACACGCCGTTCTTCTACGGCCAGGAAAGCAAGGAAGCCGTCGAATACCACAGCAGTGCGGCGGCGCTCAGCAAGTTCTCGAAGAAGGGCCTGACCGACATCGAGGACATCGCGCCCATCGTCCGCTTCCTGGTCACCGAAGGCTGGTGGATCACCGGCCAGACCATCTTTGCCAACGGTGGCTACACCACGCGCTGATCCAGCCGGATCGCGCTCGGGGCCGGCTGCTCGGCGGGGTTTCGGGCACTGACATCGCCCTGAACGCCCCCGTGCCGGCCGCGACATTCGGGCCGGGCACAATCCGCGGATGCTCATGTATCCGCAGATCAATCCTGTCGCCCTGCAACTCGGGCCCGTGGCCATCCACTGGTACGGCCTGACCTACCTGGCCGCGTTCGCGCTGTTCTATTTTCTCGGCACCCGCCGGCTGCACCACGAACCGTACCGCTCGCTGGTCGGGCAGGGCGCCTGGCAGCGCAAGGACATCGAGGACATCCTCTTCCTGGGCGTGATGGGCGTCATCGTGGGCGGGCGGCTTGGCTATTGCCTGTTCTACAAGCCCGAGTTCTATCTCTCGCATCCGCTCGAGATCCTCTACGTGTGGCAGGGCGGCATGAGCTTCCATGGCGGCCTGCTGGGCGTGATCGGCGCGATGGTCTGGTTCGCGCATTCGCGCGCGCGGCCGTTCTGGCAGGTGATGGATTTCGTCTCGCCCTGCGTGCCCACGGGCCTGGCGGCGGGGCGCGTCGGCAACTTCATCAACGGCGAGCTCTGGGGCCGCTTCAGCAGCCCCGACCTGCCCTGGGGCATGGTGTTTCCGCAGAGCGGCTCGATGCTGCCGCGCCACCCCTCGCAGGTGTACCAGTTCCTGCTCGAGGGGCTTCTGCTGTTTGCCATCATGTGGCTGTACGCCCGCAAGGAACGCAAGCAGGGGCAGGTGGCCGCGGTGTTCCTGATCGGCTACGGCGTGCTGCGCTTCATTGCCGAGTATTTCCGCGAGCCCGACGATTTCCTGGGCCTGCGCGCGCTGAACCTGAGCCAGGGGCAGTGGCTCAGCGTGCCGATGGTGATCTTCGGCATCGGCCTGTGGACCTGGGCCGCGCAGCGCCGCCAGCCGGCGAGCGCCTGAGCATCGCGTCCTCAGGGTAAGCACGGGCCGCGCAGGGGATGCGCGGCCTTGCGGCTCCTTCGGGCGCGCCTCACAATTACGCGTAATTACAGAAAATTACGCGAGCCGGATTTCCTCCAACCGCCATGCGCCTGGTCCCCAACTCCCTGCACGACGAAGTCGCCGCCACGCTGCGCGAGCAGATCTTCGCGGGCGCGCTGGTGCCGGGCAGCTTCCTGGACGAGGCCGCGCTGTGCGAGCGGCTGTCGATCTCGCGCACGCCCTTGCGCGAGGCGCTCAAGGTGCTCACGGCCGAAGGCCTGCTGCGCCACGAGCCGCGGCGCGGCTGCTTCGTGCGCGAGGTGACGGAGCGCGATCTGGACGAGATATTTCCCGTCATCGCGCTGCTCGAAGGCCGCTGTGCCTACGAGGCAGCGCGCAACGCCAGCGATGCGGAACTCAGCGAGCTCGACGTGCTGCACGAACGGCTGGTGCGCCACGCCAAGGCCAAGCGCATCAACGACTACTACGCCACCAACCACCAGATCCACGAGGCCATCATCCAGCTGGCCGATAACAAGTGGCTGGCGCAGGTGATTGGCGATCTGCGCAAAATTCTCAAGCTGGCGCGGCTTCAGCAGCTGCATGCGCCGGGCCGGCTCGAGCAGAGCCTGTCGGAGCACCTGGCGGTGTTCGCGGCGCTCAAGGCGCGCGACAGCGAGGGCGCGGACGCGGCCATGCGCACGCACCTGACGCGCCAGCGCGAGGCGCTGCGCGCGGTGGCGCGGCAACAGAAATCCAGGGTGATGTCGTGAACCGCCTGAAAGAAGACGGCATTCCCGCAGCCCACAGCATTGGAGCTTGTCGATGAGTGCGACCGAGTGGTTCCAGGCGCGACTGCGCTCTGGCGAGAAGTCCGGCGAAAAGGCCGCAGCCAAGGTGCCCGTGGCATCCGACGGCGCGGCCCGCGGCGCACCCAGGACGGCCGCAAAACCCAGCATGCGATCGACCGCCGAGCGGCTGCAGGCCACGCTGCGCAAGGCCGACGAGGCCCTGTCGCCGCGCGCGCTGCGCCGCGTGCTCACGGCCCTACAGGCGGTGATCGATCCGCGCGTGAGCGAGGTCGAGGGCGGGCGCCGGGCCCATGCCATTGCACGCGAATATGCCGCCGCCACGCCCGAGGAGCGGCGCGACTACTGGGCGCTCATGAGCGAGCATTTCGCGGCCGATCCGCACAAGCTCAAGTCCGCGCGCGACCAGCACCAGGCCGCCGTGGGAACGCCCGACGAAGGACAGGCCGAACTGCGGCTGAGGCGCGCGCTGGTGTCGCCGCGCATGCGCCTCTTGCAGCGTTTTGCAGTCGAGCCCGAGGGCATGCGCTTCCTGGTCGACCTGCGCGCCGAGCTGCTGCCGTTCCTCAAGTCGGACAAGCGGCTGCTCGCGCTCGATGCCGAACTGGAGCACCTGTTCTCCACCTGGTTCGACGTCGCCTTCCTTGAACTGCGCCGGATCGATTGGCATTCGCCGGCGTCGCTGATCGAGAAGCTGATCCGCTACGAGGCCGTGCACGACATCAAGAGCTGGACCGACGTGAAGAACCGGCTCGACGACAGCGACCGCCGCTGCTACGGCTTCTTCCATCCGCGGCTGCCCAACGAGCCGCTGATCTTCGTCGAGGTGGCGCTGGTCGACCGCATCAGCGATGGCATCACGCCGCTGCTCGATGAGGCCGCCGTGCCGATCCAGCCGGCCAAGGCCACCACCGCCATCTTCTATTCGATCAGCAACACGCAGACCGGGCTGCGCGGCGTGAGCTTTGGCGATTCGCTCATCAAGCGCGTGGTCGAGACGCTGCGGGAAGAGCTGCCGCGCCTGAAGACCTTTGCCACGCTGTCGCCGATCCCGGGCTTTCGCAGCTGGCTCGCCCGGAATGCCGCCGAGCTGCTGCCGCGCCTGGATGAAAAGCGCGAGGCCGAGCTCGGCCGCCTCGTCGGATCGCTGCCGCCGACCGCCGAGCGGCTGCTTGCCGCGGTGGAGGCGCCGGCCACGCTCGATGCCAAGTCGCCGCTGCGCCAGTGGCTCTTGCAGGCCGCGGCCGAATACCTGGGCCGCACGCTGGTCGACGGCACGCCGGCCGATCCGGTGGCGCGTTTTCACCTGGGCAACGGCGCGCGCGTGGAGCGCCTCAACTGGGCCGGCGATCCTTCGCCCAAGGGGCTGAAGCAGTCCTACGGCCTGATGGTCAATTACCTCTACGATCTCAAGCGCCTCGACAAGCATCGGGCATGGATCGCCGAGGGCAAGGTGGCGGTTTCGGGGGATGTGGAAAGCCTGTTCTTCAAAAAAGGCTGAGTTCTGGAAAGAAGTCCGGCGCGTGCTGCGCCGGCCCGCATGGTGCGGCAATCTACAACGACAGGAGATGACAGATGACTCAGAGTTTTCAGCGACGCGAGGTGCTGCGCCTGGCCGCGGCCGGTGCCGCCGTTCTGTGCGGCGGGGCAGGGGCGCAGGGAGGTAATTGGCCGACGCGGCCGGTCAACATGGTGGTGCCGTTCCCGGCCGGCGGCGGCACCGACGCCTTCGCGCGCCCGCTCTCGGCCCAGTTCGCCAAGGTCACCGGCCAGACGCTGGTCATCGACAACCGCGGCGGCGCGGGCGGCACCGTGGGGGCCAGCATCGCCGCCAAGGCCCAGCCCGATGGCTACACGCTCTTCATGGGCGCGGTGCACCACGCAATTGCGCCGTCGATCTACCCCAAGCTCGACTACGACCTCGAGAAAGACTTCGTGCCGCTGATGCTGCTGGCCAACGTGCCGCAGGTGGTGGTGGTCAACCCGCGCCGCGTCACGGCCAATACGCTGCAGGAACTCGTGGCCGCCGCCAAGCGCAGCCCCGGCAAGCTCAACTACGGCTCGGCCGGCGCAGGCACCTCGCACCACCTGGCGGGCGAGCTGTTCAAGCTGCAGACCGGCACCTTCATCACGCACATTCCCTACCGCGGCGCGGGGCCGGCGCTGTCCGACCTGATCGCCGGCAACGTCGACCTGATGTTCGACGGCCTCGGCTCCTCGGCCCAGCACATCAAGGGCGGGCGCATCAAGGCGCTGATGGTTGCCGGCAGCAAGCGCAACCCGGCGTTCCCCGACGTGCCCTGCGCGGCCGAGGTCGGCCTGCCCGACTACACGGTCACCACCTGGTACGGCCTGTGGGCGCCCAAGGGCACGCCGGCCGAGCTGCAGGCACGCATCGTCGACAGCATGAAGAAGGCCCTTCAGAGCGACGAGCTCAAGGCCATCTGGGCCCAGAATGGCTCCGAGATCCCGAACCTTACCATGGCCTCGTACGGCGGCTTCGTGAATTCCGAGATCAAGCGCTGGGCCTCGGTGGTGAAGGCCTCGGGCGCCAAGCTCGAGTAGCGGGCGGCAGCCAGCCTCCACGTCACACCGAATATCCGAAGCACCTGCCCGATGAAGACGAAAGCCAATTCCAACCTGTTCGCCGCCCTGCGCGCGGCCTTTCCCGCCGAACTCGGCCGCACGGCCGTGGAAACCGACAACGGCCTGTTCTATTCGTGGCAGGACCTCGACCGCGCCAGCGCGATGATGGCCAACCTGTTCGGCGCGCTGGGGCTCGCGGAGGGCGCCCGCATCGCGGTGCAGGTCGAGAAATCGGTCGAGGCGATGATCCTCTACCTCGCCACGCTGCGCGCCGGCTACGTGTTCCTGCCGCTCAACACCGCCTACCAGAGCGCCGAGATCGAATACTTCATCGGCAACGCCGAGCCGGCCGTGGTGGTGTGCACCAGCCGCAATGCCGCGTGGGTCGGACCGATCGCGAGTGCGGCGGGCACCCGGCATGTGTTCACGCTGGACGACGACCGCACCGGCACGCTGCTGGAGCTTGCCGCGCAATGCAGCGACCGGCATGAAGCGGCGCGCAAGAACGCAGGCGACCTGGCCGCCATCCTCTACACCAGCGGCACCACCGGCCGCAGCAAGGGCGCGATGCTCACGCATGGCAACCTGCTGTCGAACGCCGAGGTGCTCAAGGACTACTGGGGCTGGACGGAGGGCGACGTGCTGATCCACGCGCTGCCGATCTTCCATGTGCACGGCCTCTTCGTTGCGCTCCACGGTGCGCTGCTCAACGGCAGCAAGATGATCTGGTTCTCCAGGTTCGACCCGAAGCGCGTGGTCGAGAAGCTGCCCGAGGCCACCGTGTTCATGGGCGTACCCACGCTCTATGTGCGCCTGCTGGCCGAGCCCGGCCTCACGCGCGAGGCGGTGCGCGGCATGCGGCTGTTCATTGCCGGTTCCGCGCCGCTGCTCATCGAGACCTTCGACGAATGGCGCGAGCGCACCGGCCACACCATCCTGGAGCGCTACGGCATGAGCGAAACCGTCATGCTCACCTCCAACCCCTACAACCCTGCCCAGGGCGAGCGCCGCGGCGGCACCGTCGGCTTTGCGCTGCCGGGCGTGCGGCTGCGCGTGCGCGACGACGCCGGCCGCGACTGCACCACTGACGAGATCGGCAACATCCAGGTCAGCGGCCCGAACGTGTTCGCGGGCTACTGGCGCATGCCGGAGAAGACGAAGGAAGAATTCACCGCCGATGGTTTCTTCAAGACCGGCGACGTCGGCAAGATCGACGGCCGCGGCTACGTCACCATCGTCGGACGCAGCAAGGACCTGATCATCAGCGGCGGCTACAACGTCTATCCCGCCGAGATCGAGGGCTACATCAACGAGCTGCCGGGCGTGGCCGAAAGCGCGGTAGTCGGCGTGCCGCACCCCGACTTCGGCGAGGTGGGCGTGGCCATCGTCATTGCCAAGGGCAATGGGGCGCTCGACCCCGATGCCATCGTGGCGGAGCTCAAGTCGAAGCTCGCGAACTTCAAGATTCCCAAGCGCTGCTTCGTCGTGCCCGAGCTGCCGCGCAACACCATGGGCAAGGTGCAGAAGGCGCTGCTGCGGGAGCAGCACAAGGGGTTGTTCGGCTAGGCCTCGCGATCCTCGCCCCCCGGAGCGAGGGGCCCGCTACACCTCGCCCAGCCCGTTCATGAGCCCGCTGCCCGCATGGCAGTTGATGTATTCGT
Organism: Variovorax paradoxus NBRC 15149; assembly: GCF_001591365.1. Classification (GTDB taxonomy): domain Bacteria; phylum Pseudomonadota; class Gammaproteobacteria; order Burkholderiales; family Burkholderiaceae_C; genus Variovorax; species Variovorax paradoxus. The sequence goes on along the minus strand of NZ_BCUT01000001.1, from coordinate 35,746 downwards.
AGCTCTGTTCGTCGGCCTTCAGCACCGACACCTCGTGGTACACGCGCAGCTGCAGCTGGAAGTTCAGTGCCTGCACGTAGCGCATGAAGCTGCCGAAGATCGCGACGTGCGTGGGATGCGATTCGGCCCAGCGCTCCATGTCGGCGAGCGAGTGCCAGAAGCTCAGGCCGAAGGATTTCTCCAGCGGCGCCCCCTTGGCATCGAGGTGCTGCATGTAGCGGTTGCTGTAGCAGCCGATGCGAAGGCCCTGGTCGCGCAGGAAGTCCATGCCTTCGCGCAGCACGGGTTCCATCTCGCCGAGGTAGAGCGTGCGTTCCTGTCCCGTGGTGTCGGCCCATTCCTGGCCGGAGCGGATCATGGCGATGTTCTCGTGGCCTGCGATGCGCACGCGCTGGCCGGGTGCCGGCGCGCCGGCGTTGACGGCGCGCGTGCCCGAGGGCGCCATGGCGTCGGTCTGCGACAGCGGAATGCGGTCGCGCATCGAACCCCAGTAGCCGTGCTCCTGCAGTTCGCCGCTCACGCCGCCCATCACCACGCCCACGCCTTCGAGGCGGTCGGGCGTGTTGAACATGGTCTCGAAGTGCTCGGCGCGCGGCGCAACGATTTCGCGGAAGTAGCCGAGGCCGTCCGCCAGCCGCTCGTCGGAGCGCCACCAGGCATCGACCTCGGGCGCCGCGCACCAGCGCGCATGGGCCGCAGGGTCGCTCCAGTAGGCGATGGCGACCATGTTGTCGCAGCCGGCGGCGTCGACATGGTGCGCGAAGTCGTGGTGGCCGGGCCCGTCGGGCAGCGCAAAGCCGGCGGCGATCTTCATCAGCGCCGCGCATGCGCGGCCCTGCATCCCGGCGCCGCGCGACTGCACGCCGAAATAACCCATCACGACCTGCCGGACCGCGCCCGGCGCGCGCGCCGACCATGCGGGGTAGGGTGGCGCGTAGTCGTCCTCCACGCGGCGATGGCGCGTGCGAGGGCACTTCAGGTGCTCGGCAATGGCGGATTCCATGGCGTGGCTCCGGTGCTTCAGGCCGCCAGCGGCTGTTGGCGCGCGTCTGCCGCTGCCGGCTCGGGTGGGGCGACGATGGCCTCGAAGGCACCGCGCTCGACCTCGGGCGCACGCTGCAGCACCACGGGTTCGCGGCGCGTCTTGTTGAACAGCAACTGCGTGACGTCGGGCCGCGAGTAATGGCCGCTCGGGTCGGCGGCCGCCTTGGAGAGCGCGATCATTCCCAGGTCGATGTCGGCGATCACGAGGCCCTCCTGGTCTTCGGCCAGCGGCGTGCCCAGCGGCGAACCGTCGGGCGCATAGATGCGTGCAAAGCCGCCGCCCACGCGCAGCATCTGCTGCTTGCCGGCGTCGGTGCACATCAGCTCGCTCATCGCCTGGGAAACCGTGGCGCACGGTGCAATCACGAAGCACTGGCCCTCGGCCGCGTACACCTGGCTCGCGGCGTTGTTGAGTTCGGGGCCGAGCGCATAGGCCGCGCCGCGGTAGAGCGAAAAGCTCGGCCAGGCGCCGCAGTGGATCTGCTCGTTCTGCGCATACATCGCGTACTTGCTGAGCGGCTGAAGATGCTCCCAGCACGAGAGCGATCCGATGTTACCGATGGGCGTTTCGACCACGGCCAGGTCCGAGCCGTCGCCCTCGCCGAACACGGTGCGCTCCACATGCGTGGGCTTGAGCTTGCGGCGCGTCTGCACCGTGAGGCCCTGGTCGTCGATCAGCGCCTGCGCAATGTAGAGGCTGCCCGCAGCCTTTTCGCTGTATCCGAGCGAAACCCAGATCTTGTGCTTGCGCGCGGCCTCCCGGACGCGGTCGAATTCGGCCGAGCCCACGACCAGCGCGTTGTCGTGGTAACGCTGCACGAACTGCATGCCCCAGGCCGGCGAGTCGAGCCAGATCCACCACGGGTAGCCGGGCATCCAGGTCTCGGGAAAAGCGATGAGCTTCACGCCCTGGCCGGCGGCCTGGGCCATGAGGTCGATGGTCTTGTCGATGGTGCCGTCGAGATCGAGGAACACGGGCGCTGCCTGCACGGCGGCAACGCGGAGCTTGGGGTGAACGGTGGCGGGCATGGCGGCGGGTCTCCGGAAGCAGGGGTTGAAAGAAACAACTTCGCACACCTCGCACCGGGTTTGCGTGGTGGCATGCGGGTTGCTTCAAGCGTAGATTCGCCGCCGCGAAACGCCTTGACCCGAACTTGCGGCGTTCTTGTTCCAGCGTTGCATGCCGACTTCCGAAGGAACCCCGATGACCCCGTTGCTCAGCACCGATGCCGTTCCGCGCGGCCAGCGGCTCGCCTACTGGACCGACATGATCTGCAACGTCTACGTGCAGCTCGGATGCGATCCGGTGCGCGAAGGCGATAGCGGCAATTTCGAAGGCAGCATCCGCCAGCACACGCTGCCGAGCCTGGACGTGTCGGTGGTCAGGTCGGGGCCCCAGAAGGTGATGCGCACGCCGGGCCACATCTCGCGCTCGGGCGACGACTGCTTTCTGGTCAGCATCCAGGCGCGCGGCCAGGGCGTGGTGCGGCAGGATGGGCGCGACGCCGTGCTGGCGGCGGGCGACTTCGCGCTGTACGACAGCACGCGGCCCTACCAGCTGCTGTTCGACGACAGCTTCGAGCAGATCGTGCTCAAGCTGCCGGGCGAGCGCCTGCGCAGCGAGCTGCACGACACCGAAGCGCTGACGGCCACCACCGTGTCGGGACGCGAGGGTGCGGGGCACCTGCTGCTGGGCATGATCCGCACGCTGCGCGAGGACATCGACACCTTGCAGCCCGCGTCGGCCCTGGCGGTGGCCAACGGCGTGCAGAGCATTCTCGTGGCCGGGCTGCAGACGCTGCCCGCGGCGCGCTCACCGGGCCTGAGCAGCCTCACGGCCTACCACCTGGCCCGCGTGAAGCGGCGCATCGACGAGCAGTTGGCGGATCCTTCGCTGTCGGTGGGAAGCCTCGCGGCGCAGTTGGGCGTTTCGGCGAGCCACATCCACCGCGTCTTCAAGAGCGAGCCGCTCACGCCTTCGCAGTACATCTGGGAGCGCCGGCTCGAAGCCTGCAGCCGCGACCTGCTCGAGGCGCGCCTGGCCGGCCGGCCCGTGGCCGAGATTGCCTACGGCCGCGGCTTCAACGACGCGGCGCATTTCAGCCGCGCGTTCCGCGAACGCTTCGGCTGCTCGCCGCGCGAATGGCGGCAGCAGCGCGTGCAATAAAAAGGGGAAGAGAAAAACCCGGCTACTGCACCAGCAGCACCGAGGTGTCGGTCTCGGAGATCACCTTGGTGGCCACCGAGCCCATCAGCGCGCGGCCGATGATGCCGTGGCCATGGGTGCCGAGCACGATCAGCTGCGCATGCGCCGCAGCCGCCGACTTGAGGATTTCCTCGGCCGCATGGCCATGGCGCTTGTCGATCGTGTAGTTGCTCACCTTGTTCTGCGCGAGCAGGGCCGCCACGGGGTCGAGCACCTTGGCGTTTTCCTCGGCGTAGTAGTCGGCGATGACCTCCTTGCTGAGGTGGCGCGCCACGTGGCCCGAGATGCCGGTGCAGACATGCACGATGACCAGCTCGTGGCCATCCACGAACATCGCGCGGTTGGCCAGCAGGTAATTGAGCGCCTTCTGCGTGTAGGCGCTGCCGTCGACAGCAATGAGGATTTTCATGCGCCCGTTATACGGCCGGCGCCGCGGCCTCGCAACGGATCCCACCCGGCCGCCGAGGGGCTTTCAACGCACTCGGCTGCTCAGCCCTGCAGGCCCTTCCAGAGCATGTAGGCAGCCAGCAGGTACAGGATGCTCGCGAACACGCGCTTGAGCTTCTTCACCGGCAGGTTGTGCGCCGCCTTCGCGCCGAGCGGCGCAGTGAGCACGCTGCACAGCGCAATGACCACCAGCGCGGGCAGCCAGATGTAGCCGAACGCGCCGGCCGGAAGTCCCTGCACCGACTGTCCGCTCACCACGTAGCCCAGCACGTTGGCCACCGCAATCGGAAAGCCGAGCGCGGCGCTGGTGGCCACGGCGTTGTGGATGGAGATGTTGCACCAGGTCATGAACGGCACGCTGACAAAGCCGCCGCCCGCGCCGACCAGGCCCGAGATGAATCCGATGGCGCCGCCCGCCGACAGCTGCCCCGCGGTGCCCGGCATCTGGCGCGTGGGCTTGGGCTTGCGGTCGAGGAACATCTGCGTGGCCGAGAAGCCCACGAACAGCGCAAAGACGATGGCCAGCACCGTGCCCTTGAGCAGCGCGAACACGCCCAGGCTGCCCAGCAGGCTGCCGATGACGATGCCGGGCGCCAGGCGCCGCACGATGTCCCAGCGCACCGCGCCGCGCTTGTGATGGGCGCGCACGCTGGACACCGAGGTGAAGATGATCGTGGCCATCGAGGTGGCGATCGCCATCTTCACGGCCAGATCGGAAGCCACCCCGCGGTGCCCCATGATGATCGTGATGAACGGCACCATGAGCATCCCGCCGCCGATGCCCAGCAGGCCCGCCAGGAAACCGGTGCCCAGGCCGAGCGCGGCCAGTTCGGCGATCAGGAGGGGGTCGAGCAGGGAAGTCACGCAGCGGAGCCTTGAAAAAAAGCAACGGCCCCGTGCAGCGCATGCAGGGGCCGTATGAACGGAAAAAGGTGTCTGCAAGTGGGCGCCGAACCCGCATCCTGAACCAGGGTTCAGGTGGGCGAGGGCAGCAAGACTTCGGGTTCATCTGACGCGAGATGATCACACCCGTCAAGCGATGTACCAAGCCCGGCTCCGGAGAGCATTGGAACAAGGAAATATTAAGCCCGACGCGCACCGCAGACAGTTCGGATTTTACGCCCCGGACGGGCCGGGTGCTTCCGCTCAGAGTAAATGGTCATCGCCCGCAAGGGCTTGATCGAGTTTCTGAATGAGCTGGGCGGCCTTGGCATCGGCGTCGCCGCCCTCTGCCGAGGAGGCCGCGGCCACGGGAGCCGGCGCGGCCGCGGCGGCCGCCTGCTGGGCCGCCAGGTCGAAAGCCAGGTTGAGCGAAGCGAGCACCGCGATGCGGTCGCGCGCCTTCACCTTGCCCGCATCGCGGATCTTGCACATGGCCGCGTCCACGCGCTCGACGGCGTCGCGCAGCTGCGCCTCGCCGCCTTCGGGGCAGCCGAGCAGATAGCTCTGGCCCATGATCTGAACTTCAATCTGCTTCATGCGGGGGAATCTTGGGAAGGTGGTTCGGCCGGCAGCCGCTCGAGCAGCGCATCGAGGCGCGTGCGGGCCGCGGCCAGCCGCGACTTCAGCGCGTCGCGCTCGCGCGTGAGCGCTTCGACCTGCTCCTGCAGCAGCGCATTGGTGCGCTGCACCTCTTCATGACGCACGAGCAGGCGTTCCACACGCTCGGCGATCTGGTCGATGGGGCTGGAGGCGGGCATGGTTGGCGATTGTAGTTTCCCCGGCGGACGGCAGGCGGCGCAACTTTTGGCTTACTGCGCTGGCCCAGGCCCTAAAATCCTGCGCGTTGGTGCCTGCGGCGTGGTTCACACGCCGCGGTTCAACGGGAAGCAGGAGTGAACGCCCCCTGAAACGGAACAGGGCCGAAGCCGCCTGCGCTGCCCCCGCAACGGTCAAGCAGTCGACGCCGCAAGCGTCAACCTCATCCATCAAGCCACTGGGTGCCCTGAAACAGGCGCCTGGGAAGGCGGTGGGGTCGCACTGCCAGCCCGGATACCGGCCAACAAGGCGGCTGCCGCATGCGCGATCGATTGTCGATTCGGCGCGCAAGGCAGCCATTGCGCCCAAGCGCCGGCGGGGAAGCCGGCGACGGGCATAGACGTTCGTTCGCTCCATTCATGACTTCCTGTGGTTTCCTTTCCCTCGGCCGTGCGCCTGCGCGCCGCCGCCTTGCCTGCCTGCCGCTCGCGCTGGCCTCTTCTTTCGGCGGCATGGCGCTGCTTCAACTGCCGGCCGTCGCGCATGCCCAGCAGGATGCGCCGGCACTCGGCGAAACCGTGGTCACCGCCAACCGCACGCCGCAGCCGCTGTCGGACCTCGTGGGCGACGTGTCCGTGGTCGACCGCCAGACCATCGAGCGCAGCGGCGCGGTCGGCGTGGCCGACGTGCTGGCGCGCCTGCCGGGCATCGAGATCACGCGCAACGGCAGCGTGGGCAACACCACCAGCCTCTACATCCGCGGCGCCGAGACGCGCTTCACGGCCGTCTACGTCGACGGCGTGCGCGTCGATTCGCAATCGACCGGCGGTGCCGGCTGGGAAAGCATTCCGCTCTCGCAGATCGACCGCATCGAAGTGCTGCGCGGCCCGGCCGCCGCGGTGTACGGCTCCGATGCCGTGGGCGGCGTGATCCAGCTCTTCACCAGGCGCGGCGAAGAAGGCGTGGCGCCCTACGCGGGCATCGGCTTCGGCAGCCACGGCCTGCGCAAGGCGGAGGCGGGCGTGAGCGGTAAGTCGGGCGCCTTCGACTATTCGCTGGGCGCGGCGCACGAGGAAAGCCGGGGCTTCAACGTGCTGCCGATGGACAAGCGCACGCCCTCCAAGGACGGCTTCACCAGCCCCGACCGCGACGGCTACCGCAGCAATTCCGGCAACCTGCGCCTGGGCTACCAGCTCACGCCGAACCAGCGGCTGGAAGCCACGCTGCTGTACAGCGACATGGAAGCCGGCTACGACCCGCCGGTGAGCTTCAGGACCAAGCCGCCGATCCTCTTCCGGAACGACATCTCGAACAACACGCTGCGCACGGCCGGGCTCTCGTGGTCGGCCAAGTGGAACGACATCTACAGCACGCGCGTGCAGGTCACCGATTCGCAGTCGGTCTACAAGACCCAGCCTTCGTTCTACCGCACCGAAACCAATCTGCGCGGCTACCTGTTCCAGAACGAATTCCGCTTCGGCCCGCACCTGGTGACGGCCACGCTCGAGCGCCGCGAAGACGCGCTCGAGAATGCGCCCACCACCAGCAGCGGCCTGCTCTCGAGCAAGCGTTCGCAGGATGCGGTCTCGCTCGGTTATGGCTTCGTGCAGGGCGCGCATTCGCTCCAGTTGCATGTGCGCCATGACGACGACAGCGAATTCGGCGGCAAGGCCACCGGCAGCGCCGCCTACGGCTACGCGATCACGCCGCGCCTGCGCGCCACCGTCTCGGCCGGCACCGCCTTCCGCGCGCCCACGCTCTACCAGCGCTTCAGCGAATACGGCGTGGCCAGCCTCAAGCCCGAGTCGAGCCGCAACGTCGAACTCGGCCTGCAGTACACCGACGGCGGCACGCATGCGGGCATCGTCGTTTACCAGAACCGCGTCGAGAACCTGATCGTGTTCGACGGCTCGGCCACCAACTGCCGCTCCGGCTTCGGCTGCTATGCCAGCACCGCGCGCGCCCGCTACCAGGGCGTGACACTGTCGGGCGGGCACCGCATCGGCGACGTGAGCCTGCGCGCATCGCTCGACTTCCAGGACCCGCGCGACCTGGACACCGACCACCTGCTGGCCCGCCGCGCGCGCCGCCACGGCACGCTGGGCGCCGACTGGCGCATTGCCGGCTGGACGCTGGGCGCCGAGCTGCAATCGTCGAGCAAGCGCTTCGACGAAGCGGCCAACACCCGCACGCTGGGCGGCTACACCGTGCTGAACCTGGTGGCCAGCACGCAGATCACGCGCGACATCGGCCTGGTGGCCCGCGTCGACAATGTGGGCGACAAGGACTACACGCTTGCACGCGGCTACGCCACCGGCGGCCGCAACGCATACATCGGCCTGAAGTGGACACCGCAATAAGCCAGCCCCGCAACAACGGCGAACCGATCGCCGCGCACAGCTGCGCCGCCGTGCTGGTGGCGGCACCGGCTTCGGGGCAGGGCAAGACCACCGTCGCGGCCGCGCTGGCGCGGCTGCACGCGCGCCAGGGCCGGCGCGTGCGGGTCTTCAAGTGCGGGCCCGACTTTCTCGACCCGTACTGGCTGGCGCTTGCCAGCGGCGCGCCGGTGCATTCGCTCGACCTCTGGATGACCGGCGAGGCCGACTGCCGCCGGCGGCTGCATGCGGCCGCGGCCGAGGCCGACCTGCTGATCGTCGAGGGCGTCATGGGCCTGTTCGACGGCAGCCCCAGCGCGGCGGACCTGGCCGAGCGCTTCGGCCTGCCGGTGCTGGCCGTGATCGATGCGCAGGCCATGGCCGGCACCTTCGGCGCGCTGGCCTACGGCCTGCAGAACTTCCGTCCCGCGCTGCCCTGGGCCGGCGTGCTGGCCAACCGCGTGGCCGGCGAGCGCCATGCCGGCATGCTAAAAGCGGCCTTGCGCGAACCGGCGCAGTGGCTCGGCAGCCTGCCGCGCGGCGCCGGTTTCGAACTGCCCGAGCGGCACCTGGGGCTGGTCGCTGCGCATGAACTCGGCGACGCGACGGCACGGCTCGATGCGGCGGCCGACGCGATGGCCGCCACGCCCCTGGGCAAGCGGCCGCTTTCCGATTGGCCGCAGGTGCGCTTCGAGGCTGCCGCGGCCGAGCCGCCGGCGCGCATCGATCCGCTGCTGCAGGGGCGCACCATCGCGGTCGCGCGCGATGCGGCCTTTGCCTTCATCTATCCGGCCAACCTCGACGTGCTTGCGGCGCTGGGCGCGCGGGTGGTGTTCTTCTCTCCGCTCGCCGGCGATGCGCTGCCCGCATGCGATGCGCTCTGGCTGCCCGGCGGCTACCCCGAGCTGCATGCGAAGGCGCTGTCCGCCAGCGATTCCCTGCGCGCGTCGCTGGCTGCGCATGCCGCCGCGGGCAAGCCGGTATGGGCCGAGTGTGGCGGCATGATGTCGCTGTTCGAGCAACTGGAAACGGCCGATGGCGCATCGCACGCGCTCTGGGGGCTGCTGCCGGGCCGGGTCGCGATGCACAAGCGGCTGTCCGGCCTCGGGCCGCAGCAGCTCACACTGGGTGCCCACACGCTGCGCGGCCACACCTTTCACTATTCGAGCTGCGAAACGCCGCTGGTGCCGGCGGCCTTCACCGGCAGGCCCGGCGCGGACGCCCGCGCCGGAGAGGCCTTCTATGTGCACGGCCCGGTGCGGGCGAGCTATTTTCATGCGTGGTTCGCGTCCAGCCCCGAAGCCACGGCCAGGCTGTTCGGCGCGATGCCGATCGAGCTCGAACACGAAACCCCGGAGGCCGATGCGCATGCGCGTTGAACACGAATTCATCCTCGGCGGCCAGAAGAGCGGCAAGTCGCGCCGCGCCGAGCAGCGCGCCGCCGACTGGCTGGCCGAGGCGCCCGCCATGCGGCGCGCCGTGCTGATTGCCACCGCCCAGGCGCATGACGAAGAGATGCAGGAGCGCATCGTGCGCCACCAGGCCGACCGCGCCCGCCGCGTGCCCGCCATGCGAACCGTGGAAGAATCCGTCGAGCTGGCGCGCGCCATCGTCACCCAGAGTTCGCCCGACACGCTGGTGGTGGTCGACTGCCTCACGCTCTGGCTCACCAACCTGCTGATGCCGCTGCGCTCCGAGACCGCGCAGCCGGTCACGCGCACGCCGGCTGCCCATGCCGCGATGCTGCTCATGGCGCTGCGCGAAGCGCGCGGGCCGGTGGTGCTGGTCGGCAACGAGATCGGGCTGGGCGTGATTCCGCTCGGCCGCGAAACGCGCGCCTTCGTCGATGCGCTGGGCCGCATGAACCAGGACGTGGCAGCCGCCTGCGACCGCGTCACGCTGATGGCGGCCGGCTTGCCGCTGACCCTGAAGGCACCCGCATGACCGCCCGCTGGATTCGGTGCTTGTCCGCGGCGCTTGGCCTCGGCCTCTTCGCGCTGGCCGCGCATGCCCTCGACGTGGTCGACGAGCGCGGCGTGACGGTGAGCCTGCCGCAGCCGCCGCAGCGCATCGTCACGCTGCTGCCGTCGCTGACCGAAGGCGTCTGCGCGCTCGGTGCCTGTTCGCGGCTGGTGGGCGTCGACAACTATTCCAACTCGCCGAGCGCGGTGCGTGCCTTGCCGCAGTTGGGCGGCGGGCTCGACCCGAACGTCGAAGCCATCGTGGCGCTGCGGCCCGATGCGGTGCTGCTCGCCAAGTCCTCGCGCGTGACGCAGCGGCTCGAGGCGCTGGGCCTCAAGGTGCTGGTGCTCGAACCCAAGAGCCATGCCGACGTGCGGCGCGTGCTCGACAAGCTCGACCAGGTGCTCGGCACCCGCGAGGCGCCAAACATCTGGCGCGCGATCGATGCCGGCGTGTCGGCCGCGGCGCAGTCGCTGCCGGCCAGTGCCAGGGGCCAGCGCGTCTACTTCGAGGTCAACAGCGCGCCCTATGCGGCCGGCGAGTCGTCTTTCATCGGCGAGACGCTCGCGCGCCTGGGCATGAAGAACATCGTGCCGGCTTCGCTCGGGCCCTTTCCCAAGCTCAACCCCGAATACGTGGTGCGCGCCAATCCCGATCTCATCATGGTCAGCGTGCGCAGCGCGGCAGGCATGGAGCAGCGCCCGGGCTGGAGCGGCATCCGCGCGGTGCGCGAAGGGCGCATCTGCCGCTTCGACGCCGCGCAGTCGGACGTGCTCGTGCGCCCCGGCCCGCGCATGGACGAGGCCGCGCGGCTGATGGCGCGCTGCATCGCCGAGAAGGCCGGCTGAGCCCGGGTGGACTTCATGCACACACGCCATCAGCGCCGCGTCTGGCTCTTCGGCATCGCCTTGCTGGTGCTGGGCGGCGCGCTGGCGGCGCTCGGCCTGGGTATCGGCAGCACCGGCTTCGAAAGCCTGGTCGCGGCATGGCGCGATCCGGTGGCGCTGCGCATCGTCTGGGACATCCGGCTGCCGCGCACGCTGGGCGCGTGGCTCGCGGGCGCACTGCTCGGGCTCGCGGGCTCGGTGGCGCAGGGGCTGTTCCGCAATCCGCTGGCCGATCCTTATCTGCTGGGCAGCGCCTCGGGGGCCTCGCTCGGCGTGGCGGTGGCGCTGCTGCTGTTCGGCGGCTCGGCCGCCAGCACGCAATGGGCGATGCGCCTGGGGCTCACGGGCGCGGCCTTCGTGGGCGCGGTGCTCGCGGTGATGCTCACGCTGGTGCTTGCGCGCGGCGTGCAGCAGACGCTGCGGCTGCTGCTCGCGGGTGTGATCGTCGGCGTGGTGCTCGGCGCCGCCAAGGACCTGATCACCATCGCCTCTGCCGACATCCTGCAGGCCATCCAGGGCTTCATCCTCGGCAGCACAGGCCTGGTCGGCTGGAGCGCATGCGCGGTGATGGCCGCGGTCGGTGCGGTGTGCCTGCTGCTGGGCTGGGCGCTCGCGCCGGTGCTCGACGGCCTTGCGCTCGGCGAAGCGACGGCCCGCAGCCTCGGCCTGCCGCTGGGCGCGATGCGCGCCACGCTGGTGGTGGTGCTCGCGCTGGCCACGGGCGCGGCGGTGGCGCAGACCGGGCTCATCGCCTTCGTCGGCCTGGCCGCGCCGCACCTCGTGCGTTCGGTGGTCAAGACCACGCATGCCGGGCTGATCGTGCTGTCGGCCGCAATGGGCGGCCTGCTGCTGATGGCGGCCGACCTGCTGGCGCGCTGGCTCATCGCGCCGCAGGAACTGCCCGTGGGCGTGCTCACGGCGGTGCTCGGCGGCAGCTACCTGCTGTGGCTGATGCACAGGCGCAGCGCGCGGGGCGGGGTGGCATGAGCCAGGAGATCCCCGCACTCGAAGCCCGCGGCCTGGGCGCCACGCTCGGCAACACCGAGGTGCTGCACGGCATCGACCTGAAGCTCGGCGCGGCGCGCTGGACCAGCCTGGTCGGGCCGAACGGGGCGGGCAAGTCGACCCTGCTCAAGGCGCTCGCGGGCCTGCTCGCGCACCGCGGCGAAGTCTTTCTTTTTGGCGAACCGTCGGCCAAGGTGCCGGGCCGCCTTCGCGCGCAGCGCCTGTCGTGGCTGGGCCAGAGCGGCGCGGCGGGCGAGGGCAGCGCCGACGACCTGATGGTCTACGACATCGCCATGCTCGGCCGCCTGCCCCACCAGCGCTGGCTCGCGGCGCCGAGCACGGCCGACCGCGCAGCGGTGGAGCGTGCCTTGCGCAGCACCCAAGCGTGGGACTGGCGCGAACGGCCGCTCGGACAGCTCTCGGGCGGCGAGCGCCAGCGCGTGCTGCTGGCGCGCTCGCTCGCGGTCGAGGCCGAGCTGCTGCTGATGGACGAGCCGCTCGCCAACCTCGACCCGCCGCACCAGGCCGACTGGATGCAGACCACGCGCGCCCTGGTGGCCGAAGGCCGCACCGTGGTCAGCGTGCTGCACGAGCTGCCGATGGCGCTGGCCGCCGACGAGCTGGTGGTGATGAACCACGGCCGCGTGGTGCACCACGGCGGCAGCAGCGACCCGGCCACCCACGCCGCGCTCGAACAGGTGTTCGACCACCGCATCCGCGTGCACCGCGTGGCCGACCAGTGGATCGCGCTGCCGAACTGACCGCCCCCCATCAACACGGAGCCCGCCTCATGCAAATCGAAACTCCCCCCAGCGAGAAGCCGTACGACAAGGCCGAAGGCGAACGCCGCGGCATCGTCATCGTCAACACCGGCGACGGCAAGGGCAAGAGCACCGCGGCCTTCGGCCTGGCGCTGCGCGCGCACGGCCGCGGCAAGGCGGTGAAGATCTACCAGTTCATGAAGGTGCCTTCGGCGCGCTTCGGCGAGCACCGCATGTTCGAGCAGATCGGCATTCCGATCGAGGGGCTGGGCGACGGCTTCAGCTGGAAGAGCCAGGACCTCGAACACTCGGCCCAGCTCGCGCGCGATGGCTGGGAAAAAGCCAGGGCGGCCATTCTTTCGGGCGAGTTCTTCCTGGTGGTGCTCGACGAGATCACCTATCCGCTGATCTACGGCTGGCTGCCGCTCGAGGGCGTGCTCGAAACGCTGCGCACGCGGCCCAAGCACGTGCACGTGGTGCTCACGGGCCGGCGCTGCCCGCCCGAGATCGTCGAGCTGGCCGACACCGTGACCGAGATGGCGATGGTCAAGCACGCATTCAAGGCCGGCATTCCGGCGCAGCGCGGCATCGAGGACTGATTTCGATGTCGCAAGCCTTCGCGGCCGACGAGGTGAGGGCGGTGTACCGCGCCATCCATGAGCGGCGGGACATGCGTCACTTCGCCGGGGGGCAGGTGGCGCCCGAGTTGCTGCGCCGGCTGCTCGAAGGGGCGCATCACGCGCCCAGTGTCGGATTCATGCAGCCGTGGCGGTTCATTCGCATTCGCGACGGTGCCTTGCGTCAGCGTCTGCACGATGTGATCGAGCGCGAACGCGTGCTGACGGCCCGCGCCCTCGGCGAGCGCGAAGACGCGTTCATGCGGCTCAAGGTGCAGGGCGTGCTCGATGCGGCCGAACTGCTGGCCGTGTCGCTGGCCGACGGCCGTGAGCGGCATGTGTTCGGCCGGCGCACCTTGCCGCAGATGGACCTGGCCTCGGCGTCCTGCGCCATCCAGAACCTCTGGCTTGCGGCGCGTGCCGAAGGGCTGGGCATGGGCTGGGTCTCGCTGTTCGATCCCGCCGAGGTGTCGGCCCTGCTGGGCCTGCCCGAGGGGGCGGAGCCGATCGCGCTGCTGTGCCTGGGCCCGGTGCACGATTTTTACGAAGAGCCGATGCTGCAACGCGAACGCTGGGCCCGGCGCGAGCCCTTGTCGGCGCTGGTGTTCGACGAACGCTGGGGCCAGCCGTCGGACCTGTTTCCCACCCCGTCTTCGCGAGAATGACGGCTCCCATGCCCCCCTTTCCCCTCGAACACGCCCTGGCCCTCGCCGCCGCGCTGTGGCTTGCGCTTGCCATCGACTGCTGGCTGGGCGAACCCGCCGCGCGCTGGCATCCGGTGGTGTGGATGGGGCAGTACCTCGGCTGGATCGGCATGCGCATCGCACCGCCGGTGGCCAAGGTGAAGCCGCGCGACCTGTCGCTCTTCTCGATCGGGGCGCTGGCGTGGTGCGTGGGCGCGATGTGCGTGGGGGTGGTCGCCGCCGGCGTGCAGGCTGCGATGGTGCAATGGCTGCCCGCATGGGTGCTGGCGTTGGCGATGGCCCTTGCGCTGAAGCCGCTCTTCGCATGGCGCATGCTGCGCGCCGAAGTGCTGGCCGTGGAGGCGGCGCTGGCGGTGTCGCTGGACGCAGGCCGCGCGCAGCTCGCCCGGCTGGTGAGCCGCGATGTTTCCGTGCTCAGCGAACGCGAGGTGCGCGAAAGCGCGATCGAGTCGCTGGCCGAGAACCTCAACGATTCGCTCGTGGCGCCGCTGTTCTGGTTCGTGCTGCTGGGCTTGCCGGGCGCGGCGGTCTACCGCTTCGCCAACACGGCCGATGCGATGTGGGGCTACCGCGGCGAACGCAACGGCCGCGACTGGAACTGGTTCGGCAAGTGGGCCGCGCGCGCCGACGACCTGCTCTCGTGGCCGCCGGCGCGGCTCACGGCGCTGCTGCTTGCGCTTGCGGCATGGCGCTGGCCGCGCGGCGTGGCAGGCGAGGCGCGGCGCACGCCGTCGCCCAACAGCGGCTGGCCGATGGCGGCGATGGCGCTGCTGCTCGGCGTGCGGCTTGCCAAGCCTGGCATCTATGCCTTGAATGCCGAAGGACGGCCCGCCGATGCGGCCGATACCCAGCGGGCCGCGCGATGGGGCGGCAGGGCGGTGCTGGCCACGGCCGCTTGTGCATCATTGGCCATCTTCTTCGCGGCAACCGACTGGGCATGACACCGGAACACACGACATCCACCGGCCTGTTGCATGGCGGGCCCGACGCCACCGGCACCGCCTGGCACGATTTCTCGACCAACGGCAATGCCACGGGCTCATGCCCCGCTGTGCTTGCCGCACTGCGTGCAGCCGATGCGGCGCACTACCCGGACCCGGGCTACACGGCGCTGCGCCGAGCATTGGCAGGCTTTCACGGCGTGGCCGCCGAACGCATCGTGATCGCGGCCAGTGCCAGCGAATTCATCCACCGCATCAGCGCCGCTTTTGCGCAGGGCGGCGGCCGGCAGGTGGTGCTGCCGGCGCACAGCTATGGCGACTACGAGCGCGCGGCATCGGCCTGGGGTTTGCAGGTGCTGCGGCCGCCAGCGCCGCATGACGGAGCAGCGCTGCGCTGGTGCTGCGAGCCGTCGAGCCCGCTGGGCCAGGCCGAGGCCGATCTCGCGCTGCACGCCGCGGCCGGCGGCCCCTGCGTGCTCGACCTGGCCTACGAGCCGCTGCGCCTCGAAGGCGCGGCATCGCTCGACGCGGCGCAGCGCCACCGCGTCTGGCAGCTGTGGACGCCCAACAAGGCCATGGGCCTGACCGGAATCCGCGCCGCCTATGCCATTGCGCCCGAAGGCGATGCCGCCGCATTGCTGAAGCAGCGCCTCGAGCGGCTGGCCCCCTCGTGGCCGGTGGGCGCGCATGGCGTGGCGCTGCTCGAAACCTGGATCGGCGAGCCCGCCCAAGCCTGGCTTGCCCGAAGCCTGCGCACCCTGCGCGAATGGAAGGCGCAGCAGCGCGCCCTTTGCGAATCCATGGGATGGCAGTGCCTGCCGAGCGAGGCCAACTTCTTTTGCGCGCGCACCGATGCGCCTTACCAGCAGCGGGCCGCCCGGCTGCGCGCCGAAGGCATCAAGCTGCGAGACTGTGCATCATTCGGCCGGCCGGGCCATGTGCGGCTCGGCGTGCTGCCGCCGCAGAGCCAGCAGGCGCTGAAAGAAGCCTGGATGCGCGCGGCGGCTTCGGCCGAATCTTGAAAGCCAGGACATCCGCATGCTCTACGCCATCACCACGCTCTTTCTTTGCCAGCTGGCCGGCGAACTGCTCGTGCAGTGGCTGGGCCTGCCGATTCCCGGTCCGCTGATCGGCATGCTGCTGCTGTTCATCGTGCTGCTCGTGCGCGGCGGCGTGCCCGAGGCGCTGAACGAGACCTCGGGCCATCTGCTGCGCAACCTCATGCTGCTGTTCATTCCCGCGGTGACCGGCGTCATGCTGCATTTCGAACGGGTAGGGCGCGAATGGCTTCCGTTCCTTGCGGCGGGCATCGTGGGCGCGGCCTTCACCATGGCCGTGACCGCGCTCACCTTGCGCTGGATGATCCGCATCACCGGCAAGGACGCCGAATGACCCCGCCCGCCAAGCTGTCCGAGATCTGGGTCTTCCTGGCGCAGTCGCCGCTGCTGTGGCTGTCGCTCACGCTGCTGGCCTACCTGGGCGCGCTGTGGCTGCACCGGCGCAGCGGCGCCAACCCGGCGGTCAATCCGGTGCTGGTGTCGGTGGTTGTCATCGTGGGCGTGCTGCTCGCCACGCGCACGCCCTACGACACGTATTTCGAAGGCGCCAAGTTCGTGCACTTCCTGATCGGGCCGGCCACCGTGGCACTGGCCGTGCCGCTCTATGGCCAGCTCGGGCGGCTGCGGCGCCTGTGGCTGCCGATCGGCGTGGCGCTGCTGGTGGGCTCGGTGGCGGCCATCGTGTCGGCCATCGGCATTGCCTGGGCGCTGGGCGGATCGCACGAGCTGCTGATGTCGCTCGCGCCCAAGTCGGCCACCATGCCGATCGCGATGGGCGTGGCCGAGAAGATCGGCGGGCTGCCGTCGCTGGCTGCGGTGGCGGCCGCCGTGGCGGGCATCTCGGGCGCCATCATGGCCACGGGTCTCCTGAACCTGCTGCGCATCAAGGAGCCCGCGGTGCGCGGCTTTGCCGTGGGCATGGCGGCGCACGGCATCGGCACCGCGCGGGCCATCCAGGTGAACGAAACGGCGGGCGCCTTCTCCGCGCTGGCGCTGGGGCTGAATGGCATCGCGACGGCGCTGCTGGTGCCGCTTTTGATCAGGCTCGCCGGCTTCTTCTGACGCAGAATGGCGCCTCCTCTTTTGGCTCTGGAGAGCAAGGCATGGCCCAGTACACCGCAGAAATCCTCTGGCAGCGAGGCGACCAGGACTTCCTCGGCAACAGCTACAGCAGAAGGCATTCGCTGCGCTTCGATGGCGGCGCGGAAGTGCCGGGCTCCTCGTCGCCGCACGTGGTGCCGCTGCCGTTTTCCGATGCGGCGGCGGTCGATCCTGAAGAGGCCTTTGTCGCGTCGCTCTCGAGCTGCCACATGCTGTGGTTCCTCACCATGGCGGTGAAGCGCAAGTTCATTGTCGACCGCTACTTCGATGCGGCGAGCGGCGTCATGGAAAAGAACGCCGAGGGCAAGCTTGCGATGACTGTGGTCACGCTGCGTCCCGAGGTCACGTTCTCCGGCGAGAACCTGCCCACGCGCGAGCAGGTCGAGCACATGCACCACCGCGCGCACGAAGAGTGCTTCATCGCCAATTCGGTGAAGACCGAGGTGCGCTGCGAGCCGGTGTTCGCTCCGGCCGGTTGAGGCGCGTCAGGCGCAGTTCAGCGCCGCTGCAGCCGCGGGTTCTTCGCGAACAGCTCCGCCGCCCAGTCCACGAAGGCCCGCACCTTCGCGCTCAGGTGGCGGTTGGGCGGATAGACCACGTGGATCGGAAGCGGCTCGCGCTGCCAGTCGGGCAGCACCTCGATCAGCTCGCCGCTTGCGAGCAGCGGCTCGGCCATGAAGGTGATGCACTGCGAAATACCGAAGCCGCCGAGCACCGCCGCCATGTGGGCGTTGCTCTCGTTGACCGACACGCGGTAGGGACCGTTGAGCTCGATGTATTCGTCGCCCTTCCTGAACTCGTGCGGATAGATGCGCCGCGTGGTGCCCGAAAAATAGCTCACCACGTGGTGGCGCTTCTCGATGTCGTTCGGATGCTGCGGAATGCCGTAGCGCTTGACGTAGGCGGGCGATGCCACGGTCACGAAGTGCAGCGTGCCGATGCGCCGGGCCACCAGCGACTGGTCGCTCAGCTCGCCGGCGCGGATCACGCAGTCGACGTTGTCGCTGATGAGGTCGACCGTGCGGTCGCTCACGCCCAGGTCGACCTGGATCTCGGGGTAGCGGTCGCAGAAGGTGGCCAGCGCGGGCAGGATGATCTGCCGCGCCACCGAGGTGCCGACGTCGATGCGCAGCCGCCCCGTGGGATTGGCCTGCGCGTTGGTCATGCTGGCCTCGATGTCGTCGAAGTCGTTCAGCAGGCGCGCCGCGCGTTCGTAGTAGGCCGCGCCGTCCGGCGTCACGGTCACTCGCCGCGTGGTGCGATTGAGCAGCTTCACCCGCAGGCGCGATTCCAGCGCCTGGATCTGCTTGGTGACCGTTCCCTTGGGCAGGGCGAGCGAGTCCGCCGCCCGGGTGAACGTGCCCGCTTCCACCACGCGGACAAAGATCCGCATTGCCTGGATTTGATCCATTGATGACTGTTCCTGGGAGCCCGGCCATTGCCGGGAGGACGCGGATTCTCACACAAGGTGACAATCCCCGGCGTTTCCTGGATTGTTAGCTGTTTGGAAACAGAGTAGGGGCAGCTTGCCTGTTTAACGCCACACTGGCCGCCTTATATTTCGACTATCGCCAATCCTCCTGAGGTTGCCTCCATGTCACCGCGCCCATCGTCCCGCTCTGCCGAAGCCGCTGCTCTCGCCGCGGCGCAAGGCGTGGAAGCCGATCTGTCGATCGAGCTGCCCGGCCGCGAGCCCGTGGGCGCCCGGGTCTACGGACAGCGCCCGCGCGGCGAGACGGTGCCGCTGGTGCTGCACTTCCATGGCGGCACCTTCATCTGCGGCAACCTGGACAACGGGCGCAACGTGGCCCGGCTGCTGGCCGGCGCGGGCGCAGTGGTGGTGTCGGTGGACTATCCGCTGGCGCCCGAGTCGCCTTTCCCCGAGCCCATCGAAGTGGGCTATGCCGCGCTCGAATGGCTCTACAAGCAGCGCGTGAAGCTCGGCGGCAAGGGCGCCCAGGTGTACCTGGCCGGCGAAGAGGCCGGCGGCAACCTGGCCGCCGGGGTGGCGCTGATCGCCCGCGACCGGGCGCATCCGCCGCTGGCCGGGCAGATCCTGCTGTCGCCCATGCTCGACCCGTGCGCGGGCACGGCGTCGCTGCGCAAGGCCACCAACGACTCGGCCGAATGCCGCTGGGCCACGGGCTGGGAAAAGTACCTGAGCTGCCCGTCGAACGCGATGCACCCTTACGCGGTGCCGAGCGGGTCGCTGCGGCTGTCGTCCCTGGCGCCGGCCCTGGTGCTGGTGGGCCCCGATGACGCCATGCGCGACGAGGCAATGACCTTTGCCGGGCGCCTGCGCGCAGCCGGCATCGACGTCACCAGCAGCGTGCTGCCCGGTGCCGCCAACTGGCCCAGGGCGCTGTACGACCCCGAGCCCTCGGGCTGCAAGGCCTGCGAAGCCAGCGTGCAGCAGCACTTCCGCGAATTTTTCAGTGCCACCACGCCGCCCCCGGTAGCACCCAAGCCCAGCTAGGCGGGCCGGTCGCGGCAGCCCTCTGCTGACGACGCGACGCCGCCCCTCGGCCCACCGGTAACCCCGGTCATTTTCGAGTTCCGCCTCCTGGCGCCAAAAGCGCCGGGATGGCCTGTTGCATCCCAAGAAGTCATCGAGAAGGACGAACCATCATGTCGAACAACAAGCAAAACCTTTCTTCCGCCGCCCGCAAGGGCCTGTGGCCCGCAGTGACCGGCCTCACCGCACTGCTGGCGGTGGCCGCCGCGGTGCTCGGCATGCACAGCTTCAAGGCGGAGGCCACGGCACCGGCCGCGGCGCAGCAGGGCACGCCGGTCTCGGTGGCCACCGTGGCTTCGAGCGAGATCAACGCCTGGGACGAGTTCTCGGGCCGGCTCGAGGCGGTGCAGCGCGTCGACGTGCGCTCCCGCGTGGCGGGCGCCGTGCAGTCGGTGCACTTCCGCGAAGGCGCGCTGGTGAAGCAGGGCGACCTGCTGATCACCATCGACCCCGCACCGTACGCGGCCGAAGTGGAGCGCGCCGAAGCGCAGGTGGCCTCGGCCCAGGCCCGCCAGGCCTTCAGCCGCAGCGAGCAGGAGCGCGCCAAGCGCCTGTGGGACCAGCAGGCCATCGCCCAGCGCGAATACGACGAACGCGTGAACGCCGCCCGTGAAGCCGAAGCCAACCTGCGTGCCGCGCAAGCGTCGCTGCAGTCGGCGCGGCTGAACCTGGGTTACACCCAGGTGCGGGCGCCGGTGGCGGGCCGCATCGGCAAGCTCGAAGTGACGATGGGCAACCTGGTGGCCGCCGGCCCCGGCGCGCCGGTGCTGACCACGCTGGTGTCGGTGAGCCCGATCTACGCGAGCTTCGATGCCGACGAGCAGGTGATCACGCGGGCCCTGAAGGACCTGCCGAGCGGCGCCAGCGCCCGCGGCCAGATCGAGAGCATTCCCGTGCAGATGGGCACCGCCGGCCTCGAAGGCACGCCCTTCACCGGCAAGCTGCAGCTGATCGACAACCAGGTCGATGCGCGCAGCGGCACGGTGCGTGTGCGGGCCTCGTTCGACAACAAGGACGGCGCCCTCATTCCGGGCCAGTTCGCCCGCATCCGCATGGGCCAGGCGCGCAGCGACTCGGCCCTGCTGGTGAGCGAGCGCGCCATCGGCACCGACCAGAACAAGAAGTTCGTGATGGTGGTGGGCGAGGACAACAAGGCCACGTACCGCGAAGTGACGCTCGGCGCATCGATCAACGGGCTGCGCGTCGTGAGCAAGGGCCTGAAGGCCGGCGACCGCGTGGTGGTCAACGGCCTGCAGCACATCCGCCCCGGTGCGCTGGTGGTGCCGCAGACCGTGACGATGGACGCCAAGGCCGACACCAAGCAACAACAACCGGAACGCGTCGCGGAAGCCGCGAAGTCCTGAACTCGGTGGGGAGCGCATTTGCGCTCGCCGGAGAAACAACATGAATCTCTCTAAATTCTTCATCGACCGGCCGATCTTTGCCGGCGTGCTGTCGCTATTGATCCTGATAGCCGGCCTGATCGCGCTGCGCGGGCTGCCGATCTCGGAGTACCCGGAAGTTGCGCCGCCCTCGGTGGTGGTGCGCGCCCAGTACCCGGGCGCCAACCCGAAGGTGATCGCCGAAACCGTGGCCACGCCGCTCGAAGAGCAGATCAACGGCGTCGAGGGCATGCTCTACATGGGCAGCCAGGCCACCACCGACGGCGTGCTGACGCTCACCGTCACCTTCCGCCTCGGCACCGACCCGGACAAGGCGCAGCAGCTGGTGCAGAACCGCGTCTCGCAAGCCGAGCCGCGCCTGCCGGAGGAAGTGCGCCGCCTCGGCATCACGACCGTCAAGAGCGCGCCCGACCTGACGATGGTGGTCCACCTCGTCTCGCCGAACAACCGCTACGACATCAACTACCTGCGCAACTACGCGGTGCTGAACGTCAAGGACCCGCTCGCGCGCATCGAAGGCGTGGGCCAGGTGCAGATCTTCGGCGGCGGCGACTATTCCATGCGCGTCTGGCTCGACCCGCAGAAGGTCGCGCAGCGCGGCCTCTCGGCCAGCGACGTGGTGGCTGCGATCCGCGGCCAGAACGTGCAGGCCGCGGCCGGCGTGGTCGGCGCATCGCCGGGCCTGTCGGGCGTGGACATGCAGCTCTCGATCAATGCGCAAGGGCGCCTGCAGAGCGAGGAAGAGTTCGGCGACATCATCGTCAAGAGCGGCACCGACGGCGCCGTGACCCGCCTGCGCGACATCGGCCGCCTCGAGATGGGCGCCGCCGACTACTCGCTGCGTTCGCTGCTCAACAACGACCCGGCCGTCGGAATGGGCGTGTTCCAGGCGCCGGGCTCCAACGCGCTCGACATTTCGTCGAACGTGCGCAAGACGATGGCCGAGCTCAACAAGAACATGCCCGAAGGGCTGGAGTACCGCATCGCCTACGACCCGACGCAGTTCGTGCGCGCATCGATCGAATCGGTGATCCACACGCTGCTCGAAGCCATCCTGCTGGTGGTGCTGGTCGTGATCCTGTTCCTGCAGACCTGGCGCGCGTCGATCATTCCGCTTTTGGCCGTGCCGGTGTCGGTGATCGGCACCTTCGCGGTGCTGCACGTCCTCGGCTTCTCGATCAATGCGCTGAGCCTGTTCGGGCTGGTGCTGGCGATCGGCATCGTGGTGGACGACGCCATCGTGGTGGTGGAGAACGTCGAGCGCAACATCGAGGCGGGGCTCACGCCGCGCGAAGCCACGTACCGCGCGATGCGCGAAGTGTCCGGCCCCATCATCGCGATCGCGCTGGTGCTGGTGGCCGTGTTCGTGCCGCTGGCCTTCATCAGCGGTCTCACGGGCCAGTTCTACCGCCAGTTCGCGGTGACGATTGCGATCTCGACGGTGATCTCGGCGATCAACTCGCTCACGCTGTCCCCCGCGCTCGCCGCCTTGCTGCTGCGCGGCCATGACCAGCCCAAGGACGCATTGACGCGCGGCATGGACAAGGCCTTCGGCTGGCTGTTCCGCGGCTTCAACAAGCTCTTCAGCCGTGGCGCGGAAGCCTACAGCGGCGGCGTCAAGGGCGTGATTTCGCGCAAGACGCTGATGCTGGTAATCTACCTCGCGCTGATCGGCGTGACCTTCGGCCTGTTCAAGGCCGTGCCCAGCGGCTTCGTGCCGGCGCAGGACAAGCAATACCTGATCGGCTTTGCCCAGCTGCCCGACGGCGCCACGCTCGACCGCACCGACGAAGTGATCCAGCGCATGGGCGAGATCATGAAGAAGAACCCGAACGTGGAAGACGCCATCGCCTTCCCGGGCCTGTCGATCAACGGCTTCACCAACAGCTCGAACTCGGGCATCGTGTTTGCCACGCTCAAGCCCTTCGACCAGCGCAAGCGCGCCGACCAGAGCGGCGGTGCGGTGGCCGGGCAGCTCAACGGCGCCTTCGCGAGCATCCAGGACGCCTTCATCGTGATGTTCCCGCCGCCGCCGGTGGCGGGCCTGGGCACCACGGGCGGCTTCAAGCTGCAGATCGAAGACCGCGCCTCGGTCGGCTACGACCAGATGGACGCGGCGGTGAAGGCCTTCATGGCCAAGGCCTATGCCGCGCCGGAGCTCACGGGCATGTTCACGAGCTGGCAGGTCAACGTGCCGCAGCTGTATGCGGACATCGACCGCACCAAGGCGCGCCAGCTCGGCGTGCCGGTGACGGACATCTTCGACACCATGCAGATCTACCTCGGCAGCCTGTATGCGAACGACTTCAACAAGTTCGGCCGCACCTACAGCGTGCGCGTGCAGGCCGATGCGCCGTACCGCGCCCGCGCCGAAGACGTGGGCATGCTGAAGGTGCGCTCGACCACGGGCGAGATGGTGCCGCTGTCGGCGCTGATGAAGGTCAATTCGACCTTCGGGCCGGAACGCGCCATGCGCTACAACGGCTACCTGGCGGCCGACATCAACGGCGGCCCGGCCCCGGGCTATTCGTCGGGCCAGGCGCAGGACGCGATCACCAAGATCGCGGCCGAGACGCTGCCCAAGGGCGTGAGCTTCGAGTGGACCGAGCTGACCTACCAGGAAATCCTGGCCGGCAACTCCGCCTTCCTGGTGTTCCCGCTGGCCATCCTGCTGGTGTTCCTGGTGCTGGCCGCGCAGTACGAGAGCCTGACGCTGCCGATCGCGATCATCCTGATCGTGCCGATGGGCATCCTGGCCGCGATGACCGGCGTATGGATATCGGGGGGTGACAACAACGTCTTCACGCAGATCGGGTTGATCGTGCTGGTGGGGCTGAGTGCGAAGAACGCGATTTTGATCGTGGAGTTTGCGCGCGAGCTCGAGTTCGCCGGGCGCACGCCGATCCAGGCCGCGATCGAAGCCAGCCGCCTGCGCCTGCGCCCGATCCTCATGACCTCGCTGGCCTTCGTGATGGGTGTGCTGCCCCTCGTGCTGTCGACCGGCGCGGGCTCGGAGATGCGCAAGGCCATGGGCGTGGCGGTGTTCGCCGGGATGATCGGCGTGACGGCCTTCGGCCTGTTCCTCACGCCGGTGTTCTATGTGCTGCTGCGCCGCCTGGCGGGTAACCGCGCGCTCAAGCTGCATGGCGAAGTGCCGCATGGCGAGGAGTTTGTCTCGGCGGGCCATCCGGTCGCTGCGGCACCCTCGTCGCACGGTGGTTCGGGCGGCGGCGGGCTGCACCCGGTGCCGGCCTCGCCGCGTCCTTCGCATGACTGATCGCCTGGTCGATCAAGAAGAAAGTTCATCATCATGAAATTCGCATTTCAACCCTGGGCCCGCACTGCCTTGCTGCCGCTGGTCGCAGCCCTGGTGCTGGCCGGCTGCGCGAGCGTGCCCTCCGGCGTGCCCGAGATCCAGACCACCGCCGAGTTCAAGGAGCAGGGCGCCGCCCCGCCCGCGGGCTGGACGCGTGCCGTGCCCTCCGAAGCGCAGGCGCGCGGCGCCTGGTGGCTGGCGTTCAACGATCCGGTGCTCAATGCGCTGGTCGAGAAGGCCGACGTCAGCAACAACAACATCCAGGCCGCGGCGGCGCGGCTGGCCGAGGCCCGCGCGCTGGCGCGCAGCGCCAATGCCGACCGCATGCCGCAGATCGGCCTGGGCGCGGGCGCCAACCGCGGCGCCGGCCTCGACAAGGCCACGGCCAGCACCCGGCCGGCCACCATGACCAACATCGGCGCCACCTTCTCGTACGAGGTCGACCTGTTCGGCCGGCTTTCGGGCGCGAGCAATGCGGCCAAGCTCGATGCGCAGGGCCGCGAGGCCCTGCTGCAGAGCACGCGCCTCGCGGTGCAGGCCGAAGTGGCCCAGACCTACCTGCAGCTGCGTGCGCTCGACGCCGAGCGCGCGCTGGTGCGCGAGCAGGTCGAGGCCTACCGCGACACGCTGCGCCTCTCGCAGCGCCGGCAGCAAGCCGGCGACATCGCCGAGCTCGACGTGGCGCGCGTGCAGACCGAGGTCTCGTCCACCGAGTCGGACGCGCTCGCGCTCGACCGGCAGCGCGCCCAGGTCGAGCATGCGCTCGCGGTGCTGGTGGGCGACTCGGCCTCGAGCTTCGGCCTGCGCACCGACGACTGGGCCACCGCGCTGCCGTCCGTGCCGCCCGGCGTACCGGCCACGGTGCTGACGCGCCGCCCCGACGTTTCGGCCGCGCAGAACGCGGTGCTCGCAGCTCAGGCCCGCGTGGGCGTGGCGCAGGCGGCGTGGTTCCCGGACATCTCGCTGACCGGCGCGGCCGGCTATGCATCGCCCGAGATCGGCGACCTGTTCAAGTGGTCGGCCCGCTCGTGGGGCGTGGGTGCGCTGCTCTCGCTGCCGATCTTCGACGGCGGCCGCCGCGAAGCCGGCGTGCAGGGCGCCAACGCCCAGCTCGACGGCGCGCTCGCGAACTACCGCAACCAGGTGCTGGTGGCGTTCCAGGAGGTCGAAGACCAGCTGTCCGCGATCCGCATCCTGCAGGAGCAGTCGGCGGTGCAGGCGCAGGCCGTCACCTCGGCGCAGCGCGCGACCAGCCTGTCGGACACGCGCTACCGCAACGGCTACATCAGCCAGCTCGACCTGCTCGACGCCCGCCGCAGCGAATTGCGCAACCGGCGCCAGGCGCTGCAGGTGAAGTCGGCGCAGTACCAGGCGGCCGTGGGGCTGATCCGCGCCATCGGCGGCGGCTGGGAGGTGCCGGCGGCCACCGCAAAGGCGCCGCCCCAGGACGGGGCAGCCGCGGTACAGACCGCGGCGCGCTGAAAGAAAAACCAAGGGGCGCAAGCCCCTTTTTCTTTGCCTCTTCGCGGCTGCCGCAAGAGGGCTGCGGCGACAACGGACAATAGCCGCATGACAACCCGATGCGTGATGGTTCTCGGCACGACCAGTGGCGCCGGCAAGAGCTGGCTGACCGCCGCGCTGTGCCGCTGGTACGCGCGCCAGGGCCTCAAGGTGGCGCCCTTCAAGGCGCAGAACATGAGCAACAACGCCCGCGTGGTCGACGGCGGCGAAATCGGCAGCGCGCAGTATTTCCAGGCACGGGCTGCCCGTGCCGTGCCCGACGTGCGCATGAACCCGCTGCTGCTCAAGCCCGAGCGCGACACCCACAGCCAGGTGGTGCTGATGGGGCAGGTGAGCGCGGAGCTCACGGCCATGCCTTGGCGCGGGCGCAGCGAGCGCGTCTGGCCGCGGATTGCAGAGGCGCTCGACGCGCTGCGCGCCGAGAACGACGTGGTGGTGATCGAAGGCGCAGGCTCGCCGGCCGAGATCAACCTGATGGCCAGCGACATCGTCAACCTGCGCGTGGCCCGCCATGCGGATGCGCGCTGCCTGCTGGTGACGGACATCGACCGCGGCGGCGCCTTCGCGCATCTGTACGGCACCTGGGCATTGATGCCCGAGAGCGACCGCGCGCTGCTGCGCGGCTTCGTGCTCAACAAGTTCCGCGGCGATGCCTCGCTGCTGGCGCCGGCGCCGCAGCAATTGCAGGCGCTGACGGGCATCGCCACCGTTGCAACGCTGCCGATGTGGCGGGAGCACGGCCTGCCGGAAGAAGACGGCGTGTTCGACGACAGAAGCCACGCGAGCGGGCCTGTCACGCGCACGGTTTGCGTGGTGGCCTACCCGCGCATCAGCAATCTCGACGAGTTCCAGCCGCTCAAGAACGTGCCGGGCATCCGCCTGGTCTGGGCGCGCACGCCGGCGGAGCTGGCCGGCGCCGACTGGATCGTGCTGCCCGGCTCCAAGCACACCAGCGGCGATCTCGCATGGCTGCGCGCGCAGGGGCTGGACCGTGCCATTGCCGCGCACGCGGCCGGCGGCGGTGCCGTGCTGGGCGTCTGCGGCGGCCTGCAGATGCTGGGCGAGGCGCTGGTCGATCCGCACGGCATCGACGGCAATGCGCCCGGCCTGGGCCTGCTGCCGCTGGTGACGGTGTTCGAGCGCGAAAAGACCGTGCGCCACCGCACGGCCGTCTTCGGCCAGCTGGGCGGCGCATGGGCGTCGCTCTCGAACGTGCCGGTGGCGGGCTACGAAATCCATCACGGCCAAACCGCCATCCACCCGCAGATGGCGCAGGACGGCCATGCCGTGATGCCCGGGGGTTTGGCCTGGCAGAACGCGCGCGGCAACGTGCTGGGCCTCTACCTGCACGGCCTGTTCGAGGACGCGGCCGCGCTCCACGCACTCTTCGGCGCCGCGGCACCCACGCTCGACGCCACCTTCGACGGCCTGGCCGATTTCATCGACAACCACTTCGAGGCCGGCGTACTGCAGGGCCTGATCGCATGACCGACAGCAACCAGACCATTCCTTCCATCCCCGACATCCATGACGGCGCCCTTGCGGCGCGCCTGCAAAGCGCGCTCGACAACAAGACCAAGCCGCTCGGCGCGCTCGGCCGGCTCGAGAGCCTGGCTTTGCGGATCGGCCTCGTCCTGGGCAGTGAAACGCCGGTGCTCGAAGCACCGCAGATGCTGGTGTGCGCGGCCGACCATGGCCTGGCGGCGCGCGGCGTCTCGGCCTTTCCGAGCGACGTGACCTGGCAGATGGTCGAGAACTTCCTGGCCGGCGGCGCGGCCGTCAGCGTGCTGGCGCGCCAGCACGGCCTCGCGCTCACCGTGGTCGACTGCGGCGTGCGGCGCGACTTCCAGGCCCGCCCCGGGCTGGTCTCGCGCCGGATCGCCGCGGGCACTGCCGATGCATCGGTTGGCCCTGCCATGACGCCGTCGCAGTGCGCGCAAGCCATCGCCAACGGGCGCGAGGTGGTGCGCGCGCTGCCGGGCAATGCCTTGCTGCTCGGCGAAATGGGCATCGGCAACAGCTCGGCCGCGGCGCTGCTGCTTGCGCGGCTCGCGGGGCTGGACATCGACGGCTGCACCGGCTCCGGCACCGGCCTCGACGCCGCGGGGCTCGCGCGCAAGCGGGAGGTGCTGCGCGAGGTGCTGGCGCTGCATGCGGCTGCGAGCGAGCCGCTCGATGCACTCGCTGCGTTCGGCGGCTTCGAGATTGCCACGCTGGTCGGCGCGGTGCTGCAGGCGGCGCAGGAGCGGCGCGTGATCGTGGTCGATGGCTTCATCGCGAGCGCCGCGGTGCTGTTGGCGCAGGCGCTGCAGCCGCATGTGGCGCAGCGCTGCGTGGCCGCGCACAGCTCGGCGGAACCCGGGCATGCGCTGCTGCTGAAGCACCTCGGCCTTGAGCCCTTGCTGAACCTGGACCTGCGCCTGGGCGAAGGCTCGGGCGGCGCGCTGGCCTGGCCGCTGCTCGAATCGGCCTGCCGCATCCTGCGCGAGATGGCCAGCTTCGAAGCCGCCGGCGTGTCGCGCAAGGACAGTTGAACCCATGAACGGTGTCCGCCACTACCTGCTGGCGCTGCAGTTCTTCACGCGCGTGCCGGTGACCGGCCGTCTCGCCGAATGGATCGGCTTCAGCCCACAGATGCTGCGCGCAAGCGCGGCGCATTTTCCGGGCGTGGGCTGGCTCGTGGGTGGCGTGGGCGCAGCTGTTTTCGTGCTCGCGCTGCGGGGCTTGCCCGGTGTGGCCGGCGCGCTGGCCGCGGCGCTGCTGAGCATGGCCGCAACGGTGCTGCTGACCGGCGCCTTTCATGAAGACGGACTCGCCGACGTTGCCGACGGCCTGGGCGGATCGGCCGACCGCAGCCGCGCGCTCGAGATCATGAAGGACTCGCGCATCGGTGCCTTCGGCGCCATTGCGCTGGTGCTGGCGCTCGGCCTCAAGGCCGCGCTGCTCGCGTCGATGGCGGGGCAGGGCGCGCAGGCGGTGGCCGGTGCCATCGTCGGCGCGCATGTGCTGTCGCGCCTGGCGCCGCTGTTCCTGATCCGCTGGCTGCCGTATGTGGGCGACAGCGGCGCGAGCAAGGCCAAGCCGCTGGCCGATGCGATCGGCGGCGGTGCCTTGCTGGTCGGCGTGCTCTGGTCGGTGCCCGCTGCCCTGCTGATGCTGGCGACGCAGGGCCCCGCACGAACGATCGCCATGGCGGTGGCATGCGCCCTGGCGGCGCTGGTCATGGCGCGCATGTTCCGGCGCCGGCTGCAGGGATTCACCGGCGACGGGCTCGGCGCGACGCAGCAGCTGTGCGAGCTCGCCATCTACCTGGCGCTGGCGTGGCAGGCATGAAGCTGTGGCTGGTGCGCCATGCGCAGACAGACGCCGCGCCGGGCCTTTGCTACGGCCGCACGGATGTGGGCGTGCCGGCCGAGGCGACGCTGGCGGTGGCGCATGCGGTGGCTTCGCGCCTGCCCGCGGACCTGGCGCTGGCGCACTCGCCCCTGCGGCGCTGCGCCGAACTCGCGCAGACCATCGGCAGGCTGCGTCCGGACCTTGCCACGCGCGCCGATCCGCGCCTCGCCGAGATGGATTTCGGCGCCTGGGAAGGCCGGCCCTGGTCGTCGATTGCCCGCGCCGAGTTCGAGGCGTGGACCTGCAATTTCGCCGAAGGGTGCCCGGGTGGGCATGGCGAAAGCACGGCCCGCTTCATGCAGCGCATCGGCACGGCCTTCGATGAATGGCGCGCGTCGGGGCAGGACGCGGTGTGGGTCACGCATGCGGGCGTGATGCGGGCGGTGGAGCTGCTGCATCGCGGCGTGCGGCGCGTCGACGATGCCGCGCAGTGGCCGTCGGCGCCCATTGACTATGGGGCGTGCCAGCTGATCGAATGCAGCTGATGCACGGCGGCACCCGCTGCCGCGCGCCACGGTCCGCCAACGCGATGCCGACACTGCCCAAGAACGAACGCTTGTACCTGCGCCTCGACGACGACCCCTTGCACGGGCCGGAGGCCGGCATGCCCGCGGACACGCTGCGCGCCTTTTCGGTCGCCGAGCCGCTGCGGATGCACGTTGCGCACATTCTTCTCTACAGGGAAACGCTGCCCGAGGGCCGCGAGGTTCTGGAGCGCGTGCTGCCCGATGGGGCGGTGCGGCTGGTCTTCAACCTGGGCGATGCGCCCTCGGCGGGCGAGAGCGCCGGACATGCGGTCGAGGCCATCGGCGCGTCGGCGGCGCCGGCCCTCGTGCGCCTCTGCCGGAAGATGGAAGGGCTGTCGGTGACCCTGCGCCCCGGCGCGGCCGCGGCGCTGCTCGGAAGGCCGGCCAGCGAGATCGCAGGCACTGCCGTGCACCTGGACGAACTGTGGCGCGGCCGCGGCGCCGAACTGCTGGAGCGCATCGCGCTGCAGCCGGATGACGCGTCGCGCGTGTCGGTGCTGTGCGCGGCCCTGCAGCGCCGGCTCGCCGATGGCGACGGCGCCGTCCACGCGGCGGCCATGCGCGCGGCGCAACTGATCGCCACGTCGGGCGGGCGGCGCCCGCTGCGCGAGGTGGCGGCTGCCGTCGGCCTTGGCGAGCGGCGGCTGCAGCAGGTCTTTCGGCAGCAGGTGGGGCTGTCGCCGCGGGCCTGGAGCCGGCTCGCGCGGCTGCATGCCTGCGTGCGCGCCTTGCGCCTGCAGCGCGAGCCCGCCTGGGCCAGCCTTGCGCTGGATGGCGGTTTCTATGACCAATCGCACCTCATCAACGAGTTCCAGGCGCTTTGCGGCCTCACGCCTACGGAGTTTCTGGGTCGCGCGATTTCGGGTTCTTCCAAGACGGCGGATTGACGCGGCTCTACCGTCGCTTCTCACTCGCAACGAAAGGACAGGACGATGCCATCTGAAAGCAGGGAGCGACAGTTGAAGGGCTGCGTGGCCGTGGTGACCGGAGCGAGCCGCGGCGCCGGCCGCGGCATTGCGCTGGAACTGGGCGCCGCGGGCGCCACCGTGTACGTCACCGGTCGAAGCACGCGCGGGCAGCCGGCAAAAAGTTATGGCCAGCTGCTCGTGCTCTCGGAGCTCGAAGCCCTGCCGGGCAGCATCGACGAAACTGCCGACGAGGTCGCGCGCCTGGGTGGACGCGGCATTGCGGTGCGCTGCGACCACACGCAGGAAGACGAGGTGCAGCAGCTCTTTGCGCAGGTGCAGCGCGAGCAGGGCCGCGTGGACCTGCTCGTCAACAACGCCTGGGGCGGCCACGAAACTTTCACCGGCGTCTTCGAGGCGCCGTTCTGGGAGCATCCGCTTTCCAACTGGGACTCGATGTTCGACCGCGGCGTGCGCAACCACCTGCTGGCCAGCCGCTTTGCCGCGCCGCTGATGGTGGCGCAAAAGAGCGGGCTGATCGTGACCACCACCTTCTGGGACCGCGGCAACTACCTGCGCGGGAACCTGTTCTACGACCTCGCCAAATCGGCCATGACCCGGCTGGCCTTTGGCATGGCGCAGGAGCTTCGTCCGCACGGCGTCGCTTCGCTGGCCGTGTCGCCGGGCTGGATGCGCACCGAGTTCGTGCTGGCGGCCCACAAGACCGACGAGGCGCATTGGCGCGAGCACCCGGCCTTGGCGCGGACCGAGTCGCCGCGCTATCTCGGCCGCGCGGTGGCCGCGCTCGCGGGCGACGCGCGGGCGCTCGAGAAAAGCGGCGGCGTGCATCGCGTGGCCGACCTGGCGCGCGAATACGGCTTCACCGACATCGACGGCCGGCAGGTCGAGGCATTCGAGCTGTAGCTGGGGAACAGGCCGGGCTCAGTACGGCCTCAGGCCGACTTGGGCCGCGGCGTCTTCGGCTTGTAGTCGCAAAAGGGTGCCACCGCGCATTCCCAGCACTTCGGCGTGCGTGCCACGCAGATGTAGCGCCCATGCAGGATGAGCCAGTGGTGCGCATGCAGCCGGAATTCGAACGGCACGCGTTTCTCCAGCTTGAGCTCCACTTCGAGCGGCGTCTTGCCCGGCGCGAGCCCGGTG
Organism: Variovorax paradoxus NBRC 15149; assembly: GCF_001591365.1. Lineage (GTDB taxonomy): Bacteria > Pseudomonadota > Gammaproteobacteria > Burkholderiales > Burkholderiaceae_C > Variovorax > Variovorax paradoxus. The sequence continues at coordinate 4,196 of NZ_BCUT01000001.1, read as the reverse complement.
CGGTTGCTGACGCGGAAGATGTGCGTGTCCACGGCGATCGTCGCCTCGCCGAACGCCACGTTGAGCACCACGTTGGCGGTCTTGCGGCCGACGCCCGGCAGCGCCTCGAGTTCGGCGCGCGTGCGGGGCACCTCGCCGCCATGCTTCTCCACCAGGATGCGGCAGGTCTCGATCAGGTGCTTGGCCTTGCTGCGGTACAGCCCGATGGTCTTGATGTAGTCCTCCAGGCCCTCCACGCCCAGCCTGAGGATCGCCTGCGGCGTGTTCGCCACCGGAAACAGCTTGCGCGTGGCCTTGTTCACGCCCACGTCGGTCGCCTGCGCCGAGAGCAGCACGGCGGCCAGTAGCTCGAAGGGCGTGGCGTATTCGAGCTCGGTTTCGGGGGTGGGGTTGGCCGCCTGCAGGGTGGCAAAGAAGAGGGGGATGTTGTCTTTTTTCATGGGGTTCCGGGCAAGGCGCCCAATATATCGCCGGCGGCCCAAAGCCGACCGCGGCGCATGCCGCCGCACTTTCGCCACAATAGCGACCCAGAAAGTGAGACTTCCCATGCAATTCGCCTCCCGCCTCGACAACGTCGAAACCTCCGCCATCCGCGAACTCTTCAAGCTGCTGGGCAAGCCCGGCATCATCAGCTTTGCGGGCGGCTTCCCCGACAGCGCCATGTTCGACGTGGAGGGCCTGAAGGAGGCGAGCCAGAAGGCGCTGACCGAGGAGCCCGGCGGCGCGCTGCAATACGGCGCCACCGAAGGCTACGAGCCGCTGCGCACGCAGCTGGGCGCCTTCATGAAGACCAAGGGCGTCGACGTGGACCCGAGTGGCCTGATCGTCACCACCGGCAGCCAGCAGGCGCTCGACCTGCTCGGCAAGACCATGATCTCGCCCGGCGACAAGGTGATCGTCGAGGGCCCGACCTTCCTGGCCACCATCCAGTGCTTCCGCCTCTACGGCGCGCAGCTCATCAGCGCGCCCATCGATGCCAACGGCGTGAAGACCGACGAGCTCGAAAAGCTCATCGCCGAGCACAAGCCCAGGTTCGTCTACCTGATTCCCACCTTCGGCAACCCGAGCGGCGCCATGCTGAGCCTGGAGCGCCGCAAGAAGGTGCTCGAGCTGGCCGTGAAGTACCAGACGCTGATCGTCGAGGACGATCCCTACGGCGACCTCTACTTCGGCGAAGCGCCGCCGCCCTCGATCCTGGCGCTGAGCAAGGACGTGCCGGGCAGCCGCGAGCTGCTCGCGCACTGCGGCAGCCTCAGCAAGGTGCTGAGCCCGGGCCTGCGCATCGGCTGGATGATCGCGCCGGCCGAACTGCTGGCCAAGGCGACGATGTGCAAGCAGTTCAGCGATGCGCACACCAGCACCTTCTCGCAGGCCACGGCCGCGCAGTACCTCAAGAGCGGCCGCATGCCGGCCACGCTCGCGCACGTGCGCGAGGTGTACGGCCAGCGCGCGCAGGCCATGGGCGCGGCGCTCGAGCGCGAGCTGGGCGATGCGGTGAGCTTCACGCAGCCGCAGGGCGGCCTGTTCTTCTGGGCCCGCCTCACGGGCGCCAACGGCAAGCTGGCCGATGCCAACGAATTGGCCAAGCGCGCCATCGAGAAGCTCGTGGCCTTCGTGCCCGGGGCGCCGTTCTTTGCGGAGAAGCCCGATGTCGCGACGCTGCGCCTGAGCTTTGCGACGGCCGACGTGGCCAAGATCGAAGAGGGCGTGAAGCGCCTGGGCCAGGCCCTGTAGGCCTCCCGACTCAGGGCGAGCGGTGCAGGCGCGGCGCCGCCAGCAGCGCGAGGTTGTCCGCAATGGCCGCATCCACGTTCGGATAGCGGCCTTTCATTTTCGATAGCGTCATGATGGTCTGCAGCGCCTTCAGGTCCTTGACCGAGGGTGCGACCTTGATCTGCGCGATGGCCGCCGATGCGTTGCCGCCGTTGACCAATGCCATCACCTTGCTTGCCCAGTCGTTTGCGCGCGCCATGTCTTCACCTGCTTTCGTTTGAACCACCGCCGACTGTACACAGGCCGCGGGTTAGGATCGACCATGAGAAAAACCTTTCAGCTTCAGGTCGAGGGCAAGCACCCCGACCGACTCCTCGAAGCCATCAAGCACGAGATCCGCAAGTACATCAAGCGCGAGCGCCGCCGCGTCCTGCCAGAAGGCGCGGACTTCTGGGACTTCGACTGCAGGTTCGGCGCCTCCGAAGAAACCGCCGAGGCCGTGCACCTGTCGGCCATCACGGGCCTGATCGACGGCATTGCCAAGGAAGGCGGCAAGCAGTTCTACGTCGAGGTCGTCGCCAAGCCCGGCAAGCGCAAGCCGCGCGCAGCCGGGGAGCCGGCGCAAGAAGAGCCGCCCGAAGAAATCTAGCCAGCTATCTCAGAGCAGCGCCTGCGCAAGGCGCAGCCCGTGGCGCTGCTCCGCATCCTGCAGCGACCGCGCGATCGACGGGTGCAGCCGCACCCCGTTCTTCGACTGCGCATCGCGGCGCTTCAGGCCGCCTTCGCCCGGCAGCCGCACGGGCCTGGCCGGATCGATCGGCCGGTTGTTGCGGCACTGCGCCGCCACATGGTCCATCTGGCGCAGGAAGGCTTCCTTGCCGCCGAAGGCATGCAGATCGTGCAGCGTGACGTGCACCGTCGCGCCCCAGCCCTCGGGCGGGTCGGCGCGGCCATGTCCGGCGAGGCCGGCCGTCAGCGTCTCGACCAGCAGCGCCATGCCGTAGCCCTTGTGCCCATGGCTCAGTCCGCCCACGGGCAGCAGCGTGCCGGGCGGCTGGTCGAACAGCACCTGCGGGTTGTTCGACGGCTTGCCGGCGGCGTCGATCAGCCAATCCTCGGCAAAGGTTTCGCCGGCGGCGCGCTTGCGGTTGCTCATGCCGTTGGTGGTGATGGAGGCCGAGATGTCGACCATCACGCCGCCTTGCGAGAGCGGAAAGCCCATGGCCAGCGGATTCGGCGTGAACACCGCCTGCGTGCCGCCGAAGGGCGCGACGCTGGCGGTGTTGGGGTCGGAGCAGGCGAGCAGCATCAGCATGTCTTCCTCGAGCGCGCGCAGCATGTACACGGCGAGGCAGGCGATGTGGTGGCTGCGGCGGATCACGAGCGAGGCGGTGCCGAGTTCGCGGGCGCGCGGAACCAGCAGGTCCATGCCCTGTTCCATGAGCCAGGGGCCGGGCAGGCGCTTGCCGTCCCAGAGCACGGCGGCCGGGCGGTCCGACAGCACCTCGGGCGCGCCTTCCCGCGTCATGCCGCCGGATTCGAGTTCCTTCACATAGCCGGCCAGCAGCGCGAAACCGTGCGTGTCGTGGCCCAGCAGGTCGCCTTCGACGAGGGTGCGGGCGACGCTGTCGGCCATCGGAGCGGCGAGGCCGGCCTTCTGCAGCAGGGCGCTGGCGTAGTCCTTGAGCGCCTCGGCGCGGTAGAGGGGGGCGGTGGTGTCGGTCATGTCATGTCTCCTTCAAGCTGCTTGTTGCGGGTTTGCTTGGGCTTGTATTTATGGGTGTGTGTTCGTTTGGGCCGCTGTTGCTCAGGGCGCGTGCACAGGCCACCGGGTACTCCCCTCCGCGAATGTCCCCCGGCCTTCGGCCTCCTCCTTGTACCGGGACTTCTCGCGCAGTCAAGCACGGGTTTGGGTTGGTTTTTCTGCCAAGCTGTATCGCTTGCGAGGCATTGAGGATCGAGGCGCAACGAAACGAGGAACAGACTGCACATCTACCGACGGTCTTGTTGCACTGGCACGTGGCCGTGCGGACCCAGATACGAACCGCTCAGCGGGGCTCCATTCATTTCTCGTGATGCCCACTACAACCGGCATCACCAAGGAGGAGTCGAGCTTGCCCGCTGCCGGTCTGACCTGTTCATTGCATCTTCGAACTCACGTCTGGCAAGCAAATAAACAACAACAAAGGGTATCCGAACGGCTGGCGCTACGTCGCGATCACCGCGACGATGACGCCTGGTGGTTTGGTACTGACGTGGTGCGCATCGAAGGGCCGGCCCCGTGCGAACACGGCCCACAGAATGCGTGCGTTCTTGTTGGCCAACGCCACCACGGCCTTCTGCCAGCCGCAGCGCTCGCGCAAGGCCTGCACCCAGCGCGAGATCGGGTCGTCGCGCCTGTGCGCCGTCAGCACTATCGACTTGGCCCCCTGGATCAGCAGCGTGCGCAGGTACGCGTCGCCGCGCTTGGTGATGCGCCCCCA